>NZ_CP040752.1:1772500-7679243 GCF_013394065.1 Streptomyces rectiverticillatus | reverse complement strand
CGTATGTCAGCACGTCTACTTGCAGCGAACTCACCAGAGCGCTCCCCTCGTCTTTCAGGTGATCCTGGCACATCGTTGCCGTGGGACCAGGTTCGGTCTGGCAGGGGGCGGTTACCAGTAGAGGAAGTCTGCCCCGTAGCGGTCGAGTCCGGCTACGAGTGTGACGGCGTCATCCGCCACCTCTCGGCGCTGCTCTGGTCCGCGGACATGGTCGGCAGTGTTGGTCTGACCTGTGCGGTATCTCTCGGCGAGGCGGCGGAAGGTGGCTGAGGGGTGGAAAAGCGTATCCTTGGGCGGGGTTTTGTTCACGAGTGCGTCAGGAAGTCCGCCGTGTACTTCTGAGGCGATCCAGAATGCCCAGTCCACCAGCTTTTTCACCACCCGCGCGTCCTGTGCGGCACAGTCGAGCAAGATCGTCCGGCAGTCCTCACATTCCTCTACCGTCGCGTAGAACAGCTCGTCTGCCACGACATCGCTCGGGTTCGCCAGCAACACCGACGGCGGCGAAGATCGTGTATCTGCGTCGGAGTGTGCGTGGACAGCGCTGGTTGCGGTCTCTTCCTCGGCTTTCTCGGCAGGATTGCTGCTCGGCATCACGGCTCCTTGTTCCTCATCGTCGTTCGTCGTTTGGGGTGGGGTGGGGCGGTCTTCTTGTGGTCGGCGGGTCAGCACCATCGCATGTCCAGCGCCTGAAGGGCGTCGATCTGCTGGGTGGTGAGCCGGGTGACGTTCCGGCGTCGTTCGGACAGCCAGCGGCGCAGCAGGAGCGGGTCGCCTTGGTCGTTGCCTCGGTAAGTGGCGGGGACGGCGAGATGCTGGCGGGCGCGGCGGAACAGGTATGCCTCCCGTAGTCCTTTGTGGAAGGCCCAGGCCGAGTATCCGCGGGGTCGGCGCAGTAGGTAGGCAAGGGGGTGGCGCAGGGGGATCTGGCCGAGGAGTTCGTGCTGGGTGGTGGTGAGGCGGGGCAGGGCGGCGATCTGGTCGGCCAGCCATTCGCTGTAGGGGTTTTCGGCCTGTTCAGGGCCGTGGTCGGGGAAGGGCACCGTGTTCCGGCGGGCGGCGGCCAGGACGGCGGCGTAGGTGCGTCGCCATCGCCCGGTTTTGTCCCAGTGGCTGTTCCACCAGGGGTAGATCTCGGTGAGGGCACGGTGGTAGCAGTAGGGCAGTTCGCGGCGGTCCGCTTCGGCGCGGAGCCGGGAGAGTCGTGCGCCCAGGGGGATGCTGCGATGGGATTCGTCCTGGGCGGGGACCAGGTGGCCGTGCCGGGCTACATAGTCGCGTGCCACGTCGAGGGTGAATTCGATGCTGGTGCGGGAGTGTTCCCATGGCATGTCCAGCAGGTTCAGGGCGTCGGCACGTTCCGGCAGGAGCATGCCGTGCTGGTTCAGGCTGCGCTGCGTGCCCAGCCACCAGCCCAGGTAGAAGCCGTCGTCGGTGCGGTGGCGGTCGGGGACGTTCAGGTGTCCGTGTCGGGTGTGGAAGGCCTGCGCGTGTTCGTAGGCGGCGTCCCAGATCTGGTTGGGGGCGGGGGTGTGTTTGGGGTGGAGCAGGTCGATCAGCTCGTCGGCGCGCAACGGGCGGGCGGGAGTGTAGGGGCGCAGGATGCGGTCACCGCCCAGGAAGTGGAGACGGTCGAAGACGAGTTCGTCCCAGACGCTGAGGCTGATGAGGATCTGGTGCAGCAGGTGGAAGCTGGTGCCTTTGACGCCTTCTTCGAGCTGTTGGTCCGGGCTGAGGTAGACGGGGACGATGATGCGGGCGATCTTGCCCTGTCCAGGGGTCTGGCGCAGGGCCCGGCCGACGGCCTGGAGGATCTGGATCGGGCTGCTTTTGGGTTCGGCGAACAGGATGGAGTCCAGGGAGGGGATGTCGACGCCCTCGGTGAAGCAGTTGCAGTTGCTGAGCACTGCCCGGCGCGGAAGATCCTCTCCGGCGGGGGCGTGGGCGGGGGTGTCGATGAATTCCTGGACCCGTTCGCGGCGGGCGACCGAGCCGGTCTTGCTGTGGACCACGTTGCTGACCAGGCGGGAGCGCATGTACGTCGGCATGAACTCGGCGGTCTCGGTGAGGGTGTCGGCGTAGACGGATGCGTCGGCGATGTAGGTGTGGAAGGTGAGGGTGCGGCGAAGGTCGTAGAGGTGCTGTGCGTGCAGGAGGGCGATCTGTGCGGCTGCCAGGCGTAGGCCTTCGCTGGTGGCGTCGATGCGTCGGGTGTTGCGCAGGGCCTGTCTGAGGTCGTTCTCGGTGACTTCGACGGCGACGATCTCGTAGTCGGCCAGAAGTCCTTGGGCGATCGACTCGGCCAGGGAAAGGCGGTAGACGACGGGCCCGTACAGACGCGGGTCGTCCATGGAGGCGATCACGTCGGTGCCGAGGGTGTCCTCGCCTACGTTCGGGGCCAGAACGCGAGGGGTGGCGGTCAGGTGGAGGCGGTGGCGGGCGGGGATGAGCGCATCGTCCAGGACGTGCGCCCAGGCTTTGTTGCCGTCGCCGGCGGTCCGGTGGGCTTCGTCGCAGATCATGAGGTCCCAGCGGGCGAGGTGATGCTCGCGGTGGGCCTCTTCGACCTTGTCCTGCGAGTGATAGGTGCAAAAGACGTTCAGCGGCCCGAAGGCTGCTGCCCGGGCGGCGTGGTGGGCCAGTTCCTCAGCGGAGGTGACGCGCAGGAGACCGCCGGGCACCGCGCCGCCGCCGTCCTCGCAGCAGATGGTCAGGTACAGCCCGCAGCGGCCTTCGCGATACCAGAGCCGTGCGGTCTGGTAGAGCAGTTGGATGTTGGGGGCGAAGAGCACCACGTTGCCGTGCGGGGCGATGCGGTGGGCGACGTGGAGGGCGACGTGGGTCTTGCCGGTGCCGGTGGCCATCACAACGCTGGCGCGGGCGTAGTGGTCGAGGAACGCGGAGGCGGTGTTGCGCACGGCGATGGCCTGGTGGCCACGCAGCGGGGTAACGAACGGATCTTCCTGGTCTTCGGTCAGCTGGTCTTCGGATACGGTCCCGAGCACCGGCCTCCCCCTCGTGATCATGTGCCTGGAATCTCATGGTCAGCGCGGACACGGTGGCCGGTTTTCCTTTCGAGGCGAGTTCATCCTTTCTGGCGTATTCGACCGGTGAGGAGGGTTCGACAACACGGCGGCGGCGCAGCATGACAGGCGCCGGGCTGCTGAGTGGCGGCCGCCACCAGTCAGCTGGAAGGGGGACAGGAGGTGAGTGAGCAGGCAGCCCCGGCATGGCTGTTCGGCCCTCGGCAGCCACTACCGGTGCACGTGCCACTGGTGCGGGGGGAGTCGACCGGGAGTTACGTCAGGCGGCTGGCACACGGTCAGGGACTTCAGCTGGAGGAGCTGCTGGAGCGCGTGGGCTTCGGACAGGCCTCGCGGGATCCGGCGCGGGTGCGGGCCTACCCCTCCACCACCGAGCTGTACGTCAACGAGCGGGGACTTGAGTTTCTGGCGGTGCTGTGCGGGAGCACGGCCCGTGCGCTGCAGGAGGACCTGCCGAGCACGGCCGCCCACCTGCTGGAGCAGACCACCGGCATGGAGCCGGTGTGGACGTGGCCGTGGCTGACGCGCCAGGGGCATCTGGTGCCGCTGTGCGGGACGTGCGCGGCCTCCGGCGGGGTGCACGAGACAGTGTGGATGATCAGCCCGGACCGGTGGCGGGTCTGCCTGGAGCATCTGCGGTTCACCGACAGCGACTCCACCGGGGGGACGTGGGGGCTGTCGCTGAAATTGCTGCCGGAGACCATCGCAGCCCACCGGGAGCGCGAGGTCCTGTACCAGCGCTACGGGCTGGCTGGGCAGGAGTTGTTCGCCGACGCCTTCCAGATCACGGTGCACTGGTGGACACACCTGCCGGACACCCCGCGCTGGGTGCAGCGGGCGCGGGACGCGGGCCTTATGGCGCACGCGGTGCCTACGGCACCGCTCGTGCTGATGCCGGAGGCGGCGGCCGTGGCCGCCCACCTGGCCGCCTTCGAGCACGCCAACAAGCGCGACGGGCAGGCCCGCACCCGGTGGATGGATCAGATGCGGGAGCAGATGGACCAGTGGGGCGTCGACTTCCCGGTCGCCCGATGGGCGTTGATGGACTGGCTGCAGCGGCACAGCGTCCCCTCCGCCGCGACGCCCGAGGCCGTCGGCGAGCGCAGCCGCAGGCCCACGTCGGGTGTCGGCCTGCCGCAGGGGCTGCGGCTGTCGCCCGGCCATACGCAGGTGGCACAGCCCACCGAGGCGCTGGGGGCGGCGTCATGTCTGCCCTGGCAGCTGGGACAGCCCGCATGCGACATGTGAGCCCCGGCAGCCGGGCAGGGCGGCCTGCGGGCGGCACCCCCAGCGGGAGACCCGGAGCTGACACAGGCACTCTCGCCGGACGGGCCGAGCCAGCGTGCGGGCCGATGCCGCGCTGTGGCGGGAATCGCCGAAGGCGGGCTACGTGAGCGCGCCAGAGGACCCCGGAGCGTGGTCGGCAGAGCATGCGGTAGACGCGGTCCGGGATGTGGTGGCGCTGTACCCCGGGCCGAGCGGGCCGATGTACGCGGACGGAGTTACGGGGCTGCGAGGGCTGGGCCTGGAGGAGTTCGGGCCGGTCAGCGAGCCGGTGCCCTACCGGAGCCGGAAGGGCACCATCACGTATTGGCCGGTGACGACCGGGGATCGGACGGTGGTGTGCTCCAGTCTGCGCCAGTGGCGCCTCGCGCTGGAGCTGGACTTCGATCCGGCCTGGATGGCGTTCAGCGCGGGCCCGGTGGAGCTGCGGTGGCGGGAGCGAGGCAAAAATCGCCGCTGGCGCCCGGACTTCGTGGCCCGTACCTCCGGTGGCGTGCGTGAGGTGCTGGTGCTCAAGCCGGCCGGTGCGCAGAGCGTGTCGGAGGTGAAGCTGCGAGTGCTGCAGGCGGTGGCCCGTGTGGCCGGGTGGCGGGTGCGGCAGGTGCGTGAGCCGTCGGGTGTGCGCGGCCGGAACCTGGCGTGGCTGGCTGGCTACCGCTTCCCCGCAGGCTGCGAGGAAAGCCGGGTGGCCGCGCTGCTGGAGGCGTTCACGGAGCCGACGGGGCTGCGCGCGGGGGTGGCGGCCAGCGGGCTGGATGCGCTGAGGGGGCTGGATCTCGCCTACCGGATGCTGTGGCAGCGGCGGCTGCACTTCGACATCACTCAGCCGCTGCTGCCCGACGCCGTGGCCTGGGCCGGAGGGGCCGACAACGGACGGGAGCAGGTGCCCGGCCCAGGTGAAGGCGGCCCGGCTGGGCTGGCGTCGAGGTCGCACACCTTTCCCGGAGCGACAAGTGAGTCGCTCCTGTCCGGCGGCGGGGCGATGACGCCGCAGAACGCGCCCGCCCAGGTAGTGGGTCCTCGGGGCGCGAAGGGAGGGCCCATGGGTGGAGTGCCGGAAAGGCCTCTGTCGCTGTCGATCGGGGCACGGGTGCACTGGCAGGGACGCGAGTGGGAGGTGGTGGCGTGGCAAGGCTCGCAGGTCACCCTGACTGCCCAAGCCGCGGACTGCAGTGAGGGCTGGCAGGCGCCTCAGGCGGTGTCGTACCGGTGGCTGGTGGGTGCGGAGGACTTCGCCGTTCTGGACGCCGAGGCACCAGATGCCGGCGCCGCCCTGCACGGCTGGAGCCTGCCGGAGGACCACGAGCGCCGGGAGGAGGCGGAGCAGTGGCATGCACGCATGGTGGAGATCGACACCGGTCTGGCGCCGGGCCGAAGCGAACCTGAACGGGGGTTCGGGCCGGGGACGACGCTGGCCCAGCGGTGTGCCGCGATGTCGGCGCGCCTGGCCGCCGACGGCATCCGCTGCGCTGCCGCCACGCTCGCCGACAAACGACGCAGGTGGAAGGAGACCGGCGAAAATGCGGCCGTGCTACTGCCTGCGCCGCGGACCAAGCGCCCGGGCGGCTTCACCGACCCACGATGTCTCAAGGCCATGCAGGAGGTGGTGACCCGGCGTGCCCGCGACTCAGACGCGACCATCGAGGTGATCCGCGAGGAGGTGGAGGACCTGCTGCGCTCGCGGCACGGCGAGGAGTTCGACGATCCGGCCGCCGCGGCAGCCCTGCTGCCCTCACGCTCCACCTTCTATCAGCGGATGCGGGAGTCCGGCCTGGCCGACCTGATGAACCTGCCGACTCGCGGCCGCGTCGCCGTGGCCGCCACCCCGCCCCTGCCCCACGGCGGCCGCGAGATCGTCCTGCGGCCGGGGCAGCAGACCCAGGTCGACACCACGCCCTTGCGGATCTGGGCCCACGGCGACGACGGCCAGCCCGTCGCCACGGAGATGACCGCCCTCATCGACGTAGCCAGCCGCAGCATCATCGCGGCGATGATCACCCCAGCCGGCCCAGGGACGCCGAGAGCGGACGCGCGGGCCGGGCAACCCGGGCGATCGACCTGACGCTGATGCTGGCCCAGGCGTTCGCGCCGTGGCCGGTGATGCCCGGCTGGGACCCGCTGAGCGCGGCCGCGGCCTCCAGCCTGCCGTTCGGCGCGCTCGCGGCCGCCGACGAGCGGTTCACGAAGGCCACAGCCGCCCGCCCCGTCATCCACCCCGAAATGATCATCTACGACCAGGGCAGCCCGTACGTGAGTGAGCACTTCACCTCCGTGTGCGACCGGCTGCGCATCGCCCGCCGCCCGGCACGCAAGAAAACCCCGGCCGACAAGCCGCTCGCCGAAAGCTTCTTCATCACCCTCGCGCACGGCTTCAGTCAGCACGTCAAGCACGGCTGGGCCGGCCGCAGCCACAAAAAACGCGGCCGCGGCATCGACCGGATGCCGCTGTACACGATCGCCGAACTCCAGCAGATGGCGCAGGAATGGGTCGCGCTGGAATACCAGCAGACCCCCCATGCGGGACTGCGTGACCCCTTCCGGCCGGGCACCGAGCTGTCCCCCAACGACATGTACGCCGTCCAGGTCCCCCGCAGCGGCTACCGGCCCGTGCCCTTCTCTCCCGCCGCCAACCGCTTGTTCCTGCTGCCGCGGTGGGTCACCCCCGGCAAAGACGGCTTCATGATCGACTACAGGGTGTATCAGCCGATCGCGCCAGACGCCGCCCACTACCGCGAGATCCTGCTGCGCGGCGGCTCCAAACTGCCCGGCCGCGGCGGCAAGTGGGAGTGCCGCTTCAATCCTTACCGCCCCGAACGGGTGTGGCTGTACGACCACACGGCAGGCACCTGGGTGACCTGCGACTTCAGGCTGCGGCACCTGCTGCATGACCCGTGGACCGCGGACATGTGGCAAGAACACGCCGAACAGCACCAGGCCACCGATGGCAGCGAGAAGGACGAGGAGGCGATCGCCCTGGCCCTGGCCGGGCGCTGCAGGCGCCGCCGAAGCCACAGGCCACCGCCCAAGCGCACCGGCGCCGAACCGCCCTTCCAGGGGCTGGAGCTGGCCACCGACCAGGTAGCCCAGGACCCTTACGCCGGTCTCGAGGAATTCGACCTGTCGACCCTGCGGCCCTCCCCCGCGCTGCCCGTCTCCCCCCTGGCGCCGCCGAGCACACCCGTCCCGTCGGCGCTTCCCGCCGGCGCAGACAGTGCGGACGGCGCAGGCGCCTCGGTCGGCAGCGGGCCGGGGTCGCATCCGCTCGACGCCCTCTTTCCCGGCGACGGTATCGACGGCCTGGCAGAGGCCTTGGCGAACGGGACTCCTTTGGCCTTCCAGGAGGTCGTCGACGCAGAGCTCCTCGACGACTGCGATCCAGAAGACGACGAGGGCGAAGACGCCGGTGCCTGGCAGATGTAGCAGCCGGCCACGGGGGCCCATGGACGTCGGCGGCGCAGAAGCCAGCTCGCAGCGGGCGCCTTCCGCGTCCACCACCGCCCGCACGGATGAAACGGCAACCACACGCCAGGGAGCAGCGCGATGAAAGCGACCGTGGAACTGCGCGACAAGCGTGAGGCACGCCTGCGCCGGCAGTTGAAGGACACCCCTATGCGGCCCCTGCCGCTGTTCCAGCTCACCGGCTGGAACCACTTCGTCGACGAGGAAGTGAAGCCGCCTGCGCTGGCGGCGGACAGCGACCCCGCTGCGGACAAGGAGAGGGCTGCGGCCAGGAAGAAGGACGAGCAGGCCCTCGCCTACCACCGGCATCTGCGGATGGTAACCACCGACGCGATGACGCACATGCAGGACATGATCATCGCGGCAGTCAATTACAGCAGCGGCCGGCGGGACGGCCTGATGGACCACGTCATCGACGGACCCGCGGGAACCGGTAAGACCTGTTTGCTGCGGGCGGTGGGGCGCGCCGCCCAAAGGGCGATCGAAACCGCCATGAACGGCAGGCAGCCCAACAAGATTCCCGTGGTGCACATCACCACCCCCGCAGACCCCGAGCCGAAGGTGAACTGGGTCTGGGAGATCGCCTCCTACCTGGGCCTGGCCCCCGAACCGAAGAGCATCACCGAAGTCCTCGAGATGCGCCGGCACCCCGACCTGACCTTGTCGGTCAACTACATCCTGGAGACCACCCAGACCCGCCTGATGCTCATCGACGACGTCAACCGCGCCACGGCACAGCAGCTGGCAAGCGTGCTGCCCTACTTCGACTACCTGCGCGACAAACTCGGCATCGCCCTCGTCTTCTGCGGCACCGGCGCCAGCCATCTGATGCATCAGGCCCGCGTCCTGGCCGGGGACCTCGCCCGGGTCAGCGAGGAGAACCGCCTGCGGCTCGAGCAGGCGGGGCAGCCGGCCGCGCCCGGGACGCCCTCGCCCAGCGCGCTGCTGCCGGTGACCTGGCTGCACCCCCTGCCGCTGAACGCCGAGGACCCAAAGACCTTCCGTGAGGTGCTGATGGGCTTCGAGGCGGACCTGAGCCTGTACCGGCTGGAGGAACACGCCCTGAGTAAACACGCCGTCGAACTGCACCGGCGCACCGGCGGCTACTTCAAAGCCCTCACCTACGTCGTCTCCACCGCCGCCGTCATCGCGATCCAAAGCGGCAGCGAGAACATCACCCTCAAAGAGATCGACACCGCAACAGCCCACCTCGGTCCCTGAAACGAACCGGCGCGTGCCGCACATTGCCTGTTCACGCCCGCGGTTGCCAGACCGCCGCGTCCCTCTGTCGGGGGGCGCGCGGGGGTCTGGTGTGGCTGCGCAGCCGGCTTGGGCTGGTTGCTATGCCGAGAAGTCGCTGGGGGTGTAGCGGTTGCCGGTGACGACGGCTGCCACGACCGCGCGGTCAATCAGGGCGTTCGGCGGGCGGTGCTTGGCCAGCCAGGTCAGCTCGTCGACGCGGAGGGTGCCGGCCTTCTTCTTCTCGGTGAGGTCGAGTACGAGCAACTGGCCGAAGGGAGCGGTGGTGTTGGTGTATTCGGCGGCTTGGGCCAGGTATCTCTTCTCCAGGTAGGCCCGGTCGTTGCTGGTGTGGTTCTTTTTGATCTCGGTCAGGTACTGGCGGGATCCGAAGTGGACGAGGATGTCGGCCCGTCCAAGGGCCCGGTTGACGGCTTCGACCTGAACCAGGTGGCCGATCTGGCTGCTGAGGAGCCAGATGTAGAAGTGCTGCTGCAGGTCTCCTTCGACGGGAACCAGGTCGCCGTCGGCTTTGTCGAAGCGCCGCCGGTAGTCACGGAACTTGATGCGTTTGCCGTCCGGGCCGGTGCGCCCCTCGCCGAAGGCGGTGGCGGTGTCCAGGTCGGCTGCGGCCCTGAGGAAGTGGACGGTCTGGCCGACCAGGACGGTGAAGGTCCGCCGGGTCTCTCCGACGAAGTCGGGGAACGCTTCCAGGTCGTGCAGGAGACGGTTGAGCAGCGGCACCACGACGGGGTCGGAGTTGTGCAGCCGGGTGAGGTCTGCGCGATAGGCCAGGTCGTCGATCACCTTCAGGTCGTCGTCGGTGCTGGTGCTGGCGAGCCGGGCGGTGAAGTCACGTCCGAGTGCCTTTACTGCTGCGGGGGCCAGGCGGTGGGCGCGTTCGGTCTCCGCTTCGCCAGGGGGTTCCTCGGCGCCGGCGCCCGCGGTGGTTCCGTGCTCCCGCCGGCCCGAGGGCCGTGCCGTCAGTTGCTGTTCCACGCGGGTCAGGAGTTTGGACGATGTCTCCTGGTCGAAGCCCGTGGTGGGGTGGGTGTCCGGCTCGGTGACGGCGCGGCGGAGCTGGGCGAGGAGGGACTGCTGGCGCAGGAAGGTGTCTTCGATGGCGGGTTCGACGAGGAGGGACATGCCGTGTTCGGCTGAGCCGACAGGGCAGACGGTGCGGGCTGCCTGGTAGGCGGTCAGGACGTGGTCGAGTGCTCCCCAGGGTTCCATCCAGACGGTGTCCTGCAGGTGTTCGGCAGCGTGTTTCAGCTGTAGTACGAGGTGTTCCCAGGCGACTTCGGCGGCCTTCTGGGGTTGCAGCCAGGCGGGTTGGTGCATGCCCCAGCTCCAGGCGTGCCGCTGATTGAGGGTGGTCGCGAGCCGGTCGGCGGCTTCGTTGAGTCTGGTGCTCTGGCCGCCGGTGAAGGCGAGCAGAGCGTCGCACACGGCGGCGTAGGCGCGGGCGTCGTGGCGGGCTTCTTCGGCGGCGTCTGCTGTAGTGAACCAGGTGTGGGCGGCCTGGAGGTGGTCGATGACATCGGCCACGGTGCGGGAGGTGAGCGCGGTGCGCAGCCGGTCGTATCCCAGTTCGACGAAGGCGTCGATATCGCTGGCTTCGTCGTTGGAGAGGCGTTCGAGGTAGGAGCGCAGGGTGGCGGTGATGGCTTGCTCGTGGCTGGACCAGCTGTCCAGTCCCAGGCCGATGATGCGGGGCAGGCGTTCGGTGAGGTCTTCTGGAGTGTCACTCTGTTCGAGTTCCTCCAGGATTCCCCAGACCTGGTAGGGGTTGACCGATTTGGCTACCGCCAGGCGGACCGCACCTTCGAGTCGGGCTGCGGCGAGCAGCGGCTGGGTGCCTGTCACTGCGTTGAAGTCGTTGAGGAGTGCTGCATTCAGGGCTTTGGCCAGCTGCTGTGTGGCGGGGGTGCTGGCGAGGAGCGTTTCGAGGGTCGCGGTGGTGTGCAGGAAGCTGGACTGGCGGGCGAATCCGCCGGGGAATGTGCCTGCGATGCCGTGCCAGTCGGCTTCGGCGTGGTCGAAGGCGTGGGTGACCGCTTCGGCCAGCAGGGGGGCGTAGGGGCCTGCGGCGACCGCGTCCATCTCGGCACGGACGGCATCGGCGGGCATACCGAGGCCAGCGAACGTGATCTCCCGGCCTTGTTCGGCCAGGGTGCTGAGCTGCTCGGCCAGACCCATGCCGCCCTCTCCTGTCCTGGTCGTGCGTTTCGTGGGGTGAGGGGCTGTGTTCACCACATGGGGCGGCCCTCGGCTGCCTCGACGACACGGTCCTTAGGCAGTACGCCGTTGGCAAGGGTGAAGTCGGCGGTGGTGATCAGCACCTGCAAGCTGATCTCGTCAGCCAGTTTCGCCAGTTCCGTGACCAGGCTGTGGGCGTCGAGGTCCTGGATTTCCTCGGCCTTGGGGCTGTCGATCAGCAGCAGGCCCGGGTGGGTGGACAGGCCGTGTGCCGCTCCGACCCGCAGCAGCGCGATGACCACGGCGATACGCAGGCGCAGCCGCTCGCCCGCGCTCAGTTTGCTGAAGTAGTCGGCGACTCCGCCATCCTTGATGACCTTCAGCTGGGCGGCGCGGTTGATCTCTACCCTTTCCAGGGAGGTGATGCCGAAGCGCCGTCCGAGGTCGGCGATCTCCTTGTTGACGTCCTCGAACAGTCGCTCGGCAGCGGACTTGCTGTCGGTGTCCAGGACGGTGATGCCGGCCTTGAGGACGTCGACGATCGTGCTCTCGTAGGGGTCGCCGGTGTTCTCGGGCAGGTCGGGGAGAACGGACAGCGCTCCTTCCAGACGCAGGATCTCTTCTTGGGCCTGGACTCGCTGGGGGAGCAGAAGGACGGACTGGGCCTCGCGCAGGCGTGTTTGGCCGGCTGCAAGCAGGTTGGTGAGCCGGGTGAGTTCGGCCTCGGCGGTTTCCAGCGCCTGGCGGGAGGTGGACTCGGCTTCCTTCGCCTGTTCCAGGCGCAGTCGTGCCTCGTCCTGGACCTCTTGCGGGTTGTCGTCCTCGCCGGTGACAGGCCGGGCGCAGATGGCGCAGGCGTGGTGGTCGCGTTCCTGCAGGCGCCGGTCTTCGGCGATCTCCTGGTCGCAGCGGGGGCATGCCTGCGGGTCCAGGCCGTGGAAGAGGAGCCGGGCGGCGAGGCTCTCACTCACGTCGTTCAGCAGGCGTTCCTCACGGCGCCGGTGCTCCACCGCGCGCCGGTGCACGCGCATCAGGCCTTCCCAGGTCTCCTGGGCGTCGGCCACCTCGCGTGCCCGTCGTGCCGCTTCGGCGGCCAGGGAGGTCAGGGATTCGTCCTCGCCGGGGCCCGGCAGCGCGGCCAGTCGAGCGCGGGCCTCGCGCAGCTCGCTCTCCTTGCGTTCGCGTTCCTCGCGGCGCTGCTGGAAAGCGTCGTGGGCGTCGGCTTTGCGGCGCTTGACGGTGGAGCTTCTGACGTCATGGGCGGCGCGTACGCGGGTCAGGGTCGCGGCGGCCGGGAGGTCGAGGAAGACCTGGAGCAGGCGGCCGGGCAGGCCGCCCATCATCTGGTCGCCGAGCAGCACCTTGTCGCCGCCGGCGGGCAGGTAGATCGCTCCGTAGTAGGCGGGCCATCCGTGGGCCTGGGTGCCGGTCTCGTTGAGTGTGTTGAGCAGGGGCTGCAGGTCGAGGCGGTCGAGCATGAATGCCTGGATGTGCTGGGCATAGCTCTCGGCGCTGCCGGCGGTGATGAGAGCCGTGATCTGGCCCGTGTCGTCGGGTGTGCGAGCCGTTTCGAGCGAGCCGATGTCGGGGCCGGTCAGTACCTGTGCGCGGACGATCTCCCCGTCGATGCAGTCCAGGCGGAAGCCGAGGGGCTGGCCGGCCACGACGATGTCGAGGTCCAGGTGGCGAATCCAGTTCCGGACCCCCGCCTGGAGGTCACGCGGGGTTCCGCGCAGGCACCAGGTGATCAGTTCCAGGACGCTGGTCTTGCCCCGCAGATTGGAGGCGACCAGTGCCGTCAGCCCGGCGCCGAAGCGGAACGTGGTCTCGAACGGGCCCGGCTCAAGGGACCCGGTGCGCAGGCCGGCCATGCGCATCCGGTGCAGGCGCAGTGGCCGCGGGCGGGCGGGGGTCAGGGTGAGAGGCAGCCCGTAGGTGGCGAAGACGTCGCGGACGTCGACCTCGCTGCTCTTGGCTTGCCGGGCGATCCGGGCCGCAAGAGGCTCCTCGGCTTCAGTCACGACTCCCCCTCGTTGTCGTTGGTGGCGCTCTGCGCGCGCAGTGCCTCAAGCCGGGCCCTGGCCCGGATGCTCACCGATCCGATGCGTGTGCCGCGTGCCGCTTCGGCGTACTCGCGCTGCAGATACTGCCGCTTCTTCAGCGCGGTGCCGCCCAGTCCGTCAGCCAGGGCGACCACCAGGGCGACCCGCTCGACGTAGTAGGAGAACACCGGTGCCTCACTCACTACGCGCTGGGCGACCTGGTCGCCGTGCTGGGTCAGGTAGTAGTCGTGCTGGCGCACGTGGTTGACGGTCCCCCGCCGGCGTCGCACGACCAGGCCGCTGCTGCGCAGCACCGCGAGCGCGTCATCGAGCGGCTCGTAGGCGCCGAAATGGTGGCGCAGCATGGGATACCGGCGGACCTCGGGCTCCTCGGAGTCCAGGATCTGACCCGCAAGCTCTAGCAGGGCCGGCTCCTTGCTCGTCTCGTAGTCAGTGAGCAGCTCATCGGCCAGGTAGTCGGGGTTCCTCAGCCAGAAGTCCAGCTTCTGCAGGCGCACCTGGGTACGGACCACCCCGACCGCTTTGCCGAGACCGGCGTCAGCGAGGTCGAGGTCCGTGGGCTTCTGGCCGGCGCCACGGATCAGCAGCAGGAGGCGCACCGCGTCCTGCTCCCGGCTGGTGACGGGAGCATCCGGGACGGATGAGGCAAGGTCGTTCTCCATCGAGTGATCCTAACGATGATCCGCTGCCCGGCATGCGGTTTCCCTGACAAGACGGCCAGCAGCCAGGGTGCGCCTGAGCGGAAGGTCACCGGGGCGTTCCCCTCGCGCTGACGGCCGGTGGCGGCCGCTGGGGGGCTTTGTCGAGGGGGACCCGGGAGAGGGCTTCGCTGGGGCAGCTGTCAGGTGGGCCGGGCGGACATGGGACGCACCAAGAACCCCCGTCGACTATCGGGGGCCCGGTCGCGGCCGGTTCGCCGACCTCCCTGGGCGGTGAGCGGCCCCGTGGGGGCGGACGTAGGACGAGCCGGCGGCGGTGACGGGCAGGACAGCGGCCTGCGGGAGCGGGCCGCGGACCGCCCAGGCCAAGAGCCTGTGACACGTGTACCCGCTGAACCATGGCTCAGCGCGATCTGCCCGTGCGGATCCGGACCCCGACGTCGGCCTCCTCCGCTGCAGGGGGCGGTCCGTTCTTCCTTCTCGTCGCAGCGGCCGGCGCGCAGTCCGTCCGCTGCCTCCGCGAATTCCTTCAGCTCTGCGGCTGCCGCATCGGTGTTTCCGGCGGACGGGTGGCGGGCGTAGACGGTGCGGTCAGCGTCGTGAGGGATCAGGGCTGCGGCTGCGTGGCTCCATCCAGGCCAGGGCGAAGGCCAGGGTGCGGCGCGCATCGTGGGTGGTGGCCTGCAGCCTACTGCCCGGCGACCAGGGACCCTCGCCGGTCCGCTCGACGATCAGGAACGCCACCAGCAGCAGGACGTCCAGATGACTCTCCACAGCCCGCGCCGAGTCCGCCAGGACCGGGACAGACAAAACCAAATACCACGCCGATCACTACAATCCGAAACGATCACCACTCCCGCACGCCACAGCCCTGCCGCCATCCCAAACACCACAAAAACCCCATCCCACAGCCTCACCGAACCACAGATCACATCCCGAAACGATCACTACACCACCTAGCCAGCAGCCCACGCACCCAGTGACCACACCCGGATTTAGCAGAGTGCTCGGCGAAGGCGTCGACACAGCAAACTGTGACTCCGTCGCATTCTGCGACGCACGGGGTTCAATGATCGACATCGTGCAAATGGTCGGCCGCGCACTCCGCATGAAACCCGGGGAAGGGAAAACCGCGTCACTGATCGTGCCGGTATTCCTCGCGCCCGGAGAAACCCCGGACGAAATACTGACCTCTCCGGCCTACGAAACCCTGGCGAAAATCCTCGGGGCGCTCCGCGCACACGACACAGACACCATCGAAGCCCTCGCCGACCCCCGCGTGCGCAGCGGCAGCTACCACCCGGAGGAGACCCTGCGAGCCGGCGAAGACGGCCAGCAGCGGCCGGAGGGCGAGCTGGGGCCGAGTGCGCCCGCGCGGAAGCTGCTCAAGTTCAGCACGCCGCGGGATCCGGCGCTGCTGACCCGGTTCGTGAAACTGCGGGTCATCGAGCCCGAGAACGCCTTCTGGCGGCACGGGATCGAGGCATGCGTGCGGTATGTGAAGGAGACCGGCGCCGGACAGCTGCGGGTCCCGTACGACTTCATCACGCCCGAGGACTGGGTACCGGCCGGGTTCCCGCTGGGCACGTGGCTAGCGGACCAGCGGCGCTTCAACAAAGCCGGACGCCTCACCCCAGCCCGCGTCACCGAGCTCGACGACCTCGGGATGGTCTGGTCCCACCAGGACATCGCGTTCGAGGAAGGGCTCGCCGCCGCCCGGGCCTGGACTGAGGCGCATGGCCACTTCCTGCCACCCGCCACCGCAGTCTGGGACGGCTACCCCATCGGCACCTGGGCGAAGAACCAGCGCACCGCAGCCCGCCTCGCCGACACCAACGCCGAGCGACGCGAAGCCGGCCTCCCCGTCACATCCAGCGCTGGGGCTCTGACCCAGGCGCGGCGGGAGGCGCTGGAGGAGATCGATCCGGGCTGGTGCCCCGCTTGGGACACCGGGTGGCAGCGCTGCTTCCGCCTCACCCAAGCCCGCCTAGAGGGCGGCGGGGCAGTGCCGACAGCGGCGGGTGAGGTGATCGTGCAGGGCGAGGACCTCGGCCGCTGGGTCCAAGCGTGCCGCCTCGGCTGGGACGCGCTGCTGCCCGTCCAGCAGTGGATGCTCGAGAACGTCCTCGGCCTCATCCCGGCCGAAGAGCACGAGCGGCCCGCGAGGCGCACGCAGGAGGACAAGTGGGCGCTCAATCTCCGGGCGGCACGGCAGTTCCACACCCGCGAAGGCCACCTCAACGTCCCCAGAAAACACATCGAGCGCGTGGCGCCGGAAGGCGGCGCAGCGGGCCGTCAGGGCGAGGCTGAGGGGCTGCAGGAGGTGAAGCTCGGCATAGTCCTCGACAACATCAGGAAACGGGCCGACAAACTCACCCAGCAGCGCCGCACCGACCTCAACACCCTCGGCATGCGCTGGACCACCGCAGCAGGCAAGAGCCCTCGGTAGAGACGCCCCGGGATGGCAGCAGGAGCCAGGTCCTCATGGCTCAGGACCTTCCCGACAGTACTGCACAAGGCATGTCAGAGGTCCGAGGCCGGGCCTACCGTGTTGTTCATGACCAGTGGTGGCAGGCAGCACCGGGACGGTTCCGCCAAGCGCGTTCAGCTCACCAGCGGCGACCACAGCGGGCCAAAAGGTAAGAAGAAGCCCAAGGTCAACCGCAAGGGCAAGGGGCTCAGCGCGGAGGAGAAGAGGGCCGCCGAGCTGCGCGAAGTAGAGCGATTCAGGCAATCCATACGCGTCAGTGAGCTGCGCCGGAAAGCACGCGAGGAAGTACCGGAGCGGTGACCATGACCGAGAGACATGGATGTGGCACGTCCTCACTTCTATAGCGCAAAGCTGTTGTAGTGGGCGGGTACTGGTTGCTGAAGAGAGCTCGCCGACCTGCTCTCCCGGTACGGCGAAACGGACGTCACCGATGCCCGGGACTCCGCCGACGTGCAGATCCTGGCCGCGCTCCGTACAACGCGGCGAGATCTCAGACCAGCTCAATGGCCACTTCCGGTCCTGCCGATGGTGTCGGCAGGTCAGCTGAAGTAGTCCTCAGGGCCGGAACCAGCGCGCACGGTGTCCAGCGTGAAGCAGTGGAATCCGCCGCCGAACAGACGGCGGTGGCGGTGACGTACGGGGATGACGGTGAAGCCGTGATTCTCCAGGATCCTGACGAGACGGGGTGCTTCCGAGTTGGCGATCACCGTTCTGTCGTCGATCGACAGGACGTTCATGTCGATGTACAAGCCGGTGAGGGTCAGGTCCTCCGGGCAGTAGTCGGGGAACTCCAACGGGTCCGGCTCCGGGGCGTAGATGTGGTCCCACCGGCGTAGTGGCTCCGGCAGATGTTCGATCACCTGACGACTGCGCAAAAGCAGGGTGCCAGGCCGCAGAGGCAGTACCTGGGTGTCGATGTGGTTGTTGTCCAGGCGGTGCATGACGTGGAAACGGAACCGTTCACCGAAGTGCCGCTGCAGCCATTGCGCTCCCAGGGCGTGGTGCTCGGTGGCGACGTTGACCACCACATCGCGGCCGAACCGCAGACACTGGGCGCCGTCGAACATCATCTCGATGCCCATGCCGGTGTCACTGTGGTCCGGTTGCCCGATGCTGGGCACGTGGTCGGGGTCTTTGGCGCGCGCACGGGCGAGGTCGAAGGACTGATCGGTCATCACGGGGCGGGGCATGACCGTCCACCGCGCCCCACGTGCGAAGTAGCCAGCGAAGACCGGCTTGAGCAGGTCGTTCTCGAAATACCGTGCGCGAACCTGCGGTGGCGTCTCGATGATTTCGTCACCCAGGACGATCGCCTGGTCACGGACATTGAGCGCCGGGGTGGGAGTGGCCTTCCAGTGCGGCGTACGCACGCACACCGAGGCGGAGCGAGGTAAGGGGCGGCGCACCGTAACGGACACGCTCTCCAAAGCCTTGACCAGTTCTTCGACATCCTCGCACAGCTCCTCGACGTACTGCTGTCGGATGGCAACGTGCCGCCGGTCGGTGAACTCGTCGAAGACCTTGAAGAAGAGGCGGAACGACAGGTCGAGCTCGTGTCCGTCGTAACCCGCTGGTGAACCCACGATCACCTCACGCAGAGGAGACCACTCGTCGTAACTGCTGACGCTCACGTATGCACCCTTCCTGCCGCCGAGCAGGCCATCGAGCAGTCGGGGCCGACCTGGCCCGCGGCCGCAGGAACCTTGTGTGTACGGCGGGTGCTGCCCGCGCTTCAAACTGCCGTGCCCAGATGGTACGGAGGACGGCGCACACTCGTCACCTGCGCCCCGACAGCCCGCTGGGTGCTTGCAGGGCTGTGCCGGGAATGCCGGAACAGCGGACAGGCCACGTCATCCAACGCCTGCCATCATCTGATCACTGGTGCTCTAGGTGACAGGTCAGGGGTGGGGGCGAGCGGTGTACGTGGCCGGGGCTCCTCACGGGCACCGGCGACCACCTTCGGTGCGCCGAACTGGACGGGCACGCAGGACCTGAGGGAGGCGGTCATGCCCCGCTGGCCAAAGGTCGCCGGCTTCACGGCTGGCGTGCCCCCGAGGTCCTCCGACCCGCTGGATCGACAGCCCGGATCCCACCCGGCGCTGCTGGCCTCCCGCCGGTACAGGACCGTGCTGCACCCGGCATGTCAGGCCGAGCGGCACACACGCCCGAAAACCGTCGGCTGCCAGCCCAGTGCGGCGGGAACGCCGCCCGTGTGCATGCCGAGCCCGTCGAGCAGGCGCGCGCCGGCCTTTCCCACCCGAGCCGCCCTCGCTGGCCACGCCGCGCGGATCCCGGCGGATCCCGGCGGCGGGAAAACACATCAACGGTCCTCTGCAAACCGGTCCCGGCACCACACCACCCAACCACCCGCCGACAAGTCCCTACACCACCTGGAACCCAGCAAACAAAAGCAAGGCCACTGAAATGCCTTCGAAACGCAGACGCCAGGGCGCGGCGACGCCTACGAAACCACCAGAACCAGCCCCCCGGCCGGGCGCAGCGCAGCCGGCAGGACGAGGAGCGTGTGCGGCAGGCCCGCGGGCAGCGGGACCGTCCCCGGGCGGCCCGGGGACGGGCGGACGCCGCGGCTGCGGCCGCGCGGCTGAAGGCGCTGCAGGCCGACCAGGCGGTGCGTGAGGCATACGCGCGTGCTGCGGAGTTCGTCAGGGATGCTGTCGAGCCACAGCGGGAGGCGGTACGGGGGCTCGAGGCGGCAGCACGTGAGCCGGCGGCGCGGCTCGAGGAGCTCGCGGAGCACCTCAGGGAAGTCGACGTCCTGCGTAACCTGGAGCGTGACCGCGATCGTCTGGAGGTGGCGAAGAACACCGCGCAGGAGGAGTTCAAGAGGGCGGAGGAGGACGTGAGTGACCACGTCAAGGCCCTGGTGACGCGGTGGTCGCTCTTCTTCAAGAAGCGCATGAAGGCCACCGACGCGCAGGTGCGCAGTGCCTCCGTCGACGCCGAGGACTTCTCTCCCCTGGTCAACGGCCGCTCCTTCGAAGACCAGGCCGTGGCCGGCGCGGTTCTCGTCAGAGTCAGCATCAACGCCATGCTCGCGCTGCGGGACCTGATGTGCGAGGTCCCGGCCGTCCGGCTGCCGGGCTTCCTCATGATCGATTCCCCACTGAGCGGCCTCGGCACCCACGGGCATGACCTGGAAGCCTGCGAGACGCTGCTGCACGTTCTCGTCGACTGCGCGATCCGGCCCGATAACCAAGGGCACGTGCAGCAGGTGATCTGCGCGGTCAACGACCCACCCGACCAGCCTGTCCCGGCAGTCCGCCAGGTTCTGGTGGACAAGACCGACCGCTACATCCCCGGCCTCCCCGCCGACCTGGCATAACCCGCCGGAGGCTCCCCGCAGCCGGACCGGCTGCAGGGAGAGTCTTGGGGAGTATCCGGTCCGTCCCGTTACGCCCTGTCGTAGTCCGGGTGGTGCCGCAGGGCTTCTGCTCTTCCGGTTCAGCTGCCGGTGCCAAAGCTATCGGGGCTTCTTCAGTGCCGGTTCGCTGTAGAGGAGCTCGACGAAGTCCTTACTCGGCGGGTAGCCGCCGGAGCGCTCCTTGGCGAAGGCCCGCAACGCGGCGCGACGGGCTGCCGCAGTCGTCGCCTGGGCAAGGACACCTTGGTCAGCAGCTTCCTGGGCCAGGTCCGGCAGGTTGGCGGTGAATCCGTCGTACATATGCTTTGCTGCCTCGGCGACCCGGGCCGTGGCCTCTTCGCCGGCGTCGTACCCCAGCCGGCTCAGCCCGTTGTACCGCCGTGAGCGCAGTTCCGGGAACTCGCGCAGCAGGATCCGTTCACGCTCGGCCCTCTTCGTCGCCTCGCGGAAGGCCGGGAGCTCTTCGAGGTGGCGGGCGATCCGGTCGATCTCCTCGGGGGTGGAGGGCGGGTCTTCCTCCCGGGCTTCCTGTTCTTCCTCGTGGGGGTTCTCCTCGACCTCGTCCAGTTCGCCGGCCAGTTCCTGCCACCACAGCGCGTCGGCGTGCCAGCTGTGCACGACCGCGCCGGCCGCGAACTGCAGGACGAGTGTCCGGCACCGACCGTGCTGTTCGCGGGCCCGGCCCTGGAGTGCCGTTACCTTCTTCCGGTCGCGGACGTCCATGAGAGCGAGCGTCTCCTCCTCGGGGCCGAACTGGGCGGCGTCGAAGAGGTCATCGTTGTAGTAGACGAAGGGCGCGTTCACGTGTGCGGCCAAGGCGAGGAAGTCCTCAGCTGACATGGCCACGGGGCTGATCTCACACACGGCGTAGTGGCCTGTGAGGACCGCCCGCAGCAGGCGCAGGCCGTGAGAAGCCGCCCATCCGGCCAGGCCGGCGCGGATGGAGTCGAGTTCCGGCAGCACGTCCCCCTCAGGCGCCGCAGAAGACACGGGCAGGGCGGAGGGCGGGTGAACCGGGGCGACGGATTCGGGCTCGGTGTGCATGCGGCCTCTTTCGTCTTCAGGCAAGGATGTCAAGGTGCCAGCAGCGGACGGCGGTGTGCCAGTCCTCTACAGAGTCGCCCTTCGCGGGCGGAGCGTCGGTTCACCGACGCCCTCGGACGCGGCAGCCTGGTGTTCTAGCGCCATGACGCTGTTCATCGCGCTCCGGGCCGTGCTGGCACCAGCCCTCACCTGATCGAGACAGCCCGGACACACCAGCGCAGAGCAAGCCCCGCACTGTCATCAGCAGCGCCCGAAGACCCAGGCTGCCCACAGGACGGGCCCGGACTTCCGCGCCGTCGGAGGACCGGGCCCGTGCCGTATGCCCCGCCCCGGTCGGCTGGTCTTCGCCGGGGTCAGGTCGATCAGTTAGATCGTGCTGCTTCCCACCTCCATGAGCTTTGGCGAGGGAGACCGTCGAGTTCTCCGCGGCCGGTGCACCACAGGAGTACCTGAGTGGGGTCTCCGGACGGGGCGGCGAGGAAGAGCCGGTCGAGTACTGCTGCGCACAGCGGTGCTGGAGGCAGCCAGTCCACAGACAGTCCCTGCGTGATGTCGTAGGTGTGGAGCAGGGTTTCGGCGACGCCCATCGCCGCGAACCCTTCAGGGTCGCACGGGCCCCAGTGCCAGGCCCTCAGGGCCGGGCTGGCTGTGGCCAGGGCGCTGCTGAGCAGTCTGCCGCAGGCGGTGACGGCCTGGAGTACTTCGGCCGGTGACGCAGTGGGGCGAACGTTCAGGTCGATGGGAAGGTAGGCGTCGGCGGGCTGTGCTGCCAGCTGTCCTGCGTAGGCCAGCAGGTCGTGGCCGATGTGGGCTGCTGTCTGCCAGCAGGTCCATTCGAGCAGCCCCGCCGGCACCGTCCAGTCCCCGGCGGTATGGGGGCCAAGCACCCGCAGCATCTCTGCCAGGGCGGCGTCGACGTCCTGATAGTCCATGAAGAGCTCCTCGCGGCCGGTGTTGCGGGAGTGGTCTCTACCGTTGGCGGCTCCGCGTGCAGCGACGCGGGCGCCCACTCGATTCTCACTCCGCCGGGCATCTGGCACGACCACCCCAGCGGATGTCTATCTCGCTGCGGATACGGTCACATTCCCGGCGTTGTGCGGCGAGTACGCCGGGGGTGGCGGGCGTTGGCGTTTCGCCAGCGCAGCCAACGCCACCGACCACCTCCTGCCGCGGGCCGGTCTTCTACGCGGCGAAGCCAACGTTCGCGACGTACTTGTACTGGCCCCACTGCGAGCCCAGGTCGACGATCGTGTCATCCCAGACCGCGTCGAGGCCCTGGTCGTCGCCGGCCGCCCAGGAACCGAAGATCCTGTCCCAGCGGCGGACGTTCATCGCCCGGTACTCCACGACGGGCTGAAGCGGGCGGGGAACCTGGGACTGGTTGAGGGGGTGGATCTTGGATCTTGGATCTTCACCCGCGTGCCACGACCGTCCCGGTTCAGGCGTTTGAGGAGGTGACGGGCGACGTTCTGCCGGCGCACCACCCGGTACGCCGTGTCGATCCGGGCCAGGTGCGCCTTCGACGGCACTCTCTTGCCCTCCAGCCACGCCTTCAGCGTCCGGTCAGTGACCGCCAGCCCCGCCTCCCGCGCGGCCTGACGGCTCCTGCCCGACCTCGTCAGGTAATGCAGACGCGCTATCCAGCCGCGCCTGGCAGTCACCGGCGGCGCGATGCCGCCCGCGAGCTCATCAAGCTTGCGGGCAACCGCGTCACTGCCCCTGATGCCCCGGGCCCCGAACTTCCCGAAGTCGAGGTTCTTCCCCGGCGCTACTCCTCCTCCCCCTCCGTTGCGGCGTGCTCGGTGGTGACGCGGCGCATGCCTGGTCGGCAGGCGTCACCAAGAACGATCACTTGGCACACATCAGGGTCATCCGCCGAGCGTGACCGGGCCGAGGCCGGACGGCAACTGGCGCACGGCCAGCGCCACGGCCTCGTTCGCCGTGGCGAACCGGCCGAGATCCTGACCGGCCAAGCCCCTGCCCACCCCGTAGGTGCCATCGCTGTTCGCGGTCAGGCACGGTCCGACGACGTTAAGGCGCGGGCGGGTGGTAGTCGACAAACGCAGCACCCAGTGGCTCGTAAACGGATAAAG
This sequence comes from Streptomyces rectiverticillatus, assembly GCF_013394065.1. NCBI lineage: Bacteria > Bacillati > Actinomycetota > Actinomycetes > Kitasatosporales > Streptomycetaceae > Streptomyces > Streptomyces rectiverticillatus. The sequence continues at coordinate 7,656,286 of NZ_CP040752.1, read as the reverse complement.
GGCGCGCAGCGCCGGCTCGGCATGCGCCGCCTCGATCAAGGCTTGGTAGGACCCCTGCCAGACGTACTCCAACTCGCCCGCCTCCTGGCGCAACATGCGCCATTCGGATTCCGTCAGAGTCGCGGGATCATGGTCGGGCACCTCGAAGCGGCCGGTCAGGTGCACGAAAGGTGCCTCCCGGTGGATGTCGTTCAAAGACGCTCCGTCGTGCCAGGCCCGGGCGGACCTGGCGACATCCGCCAGGTCGTGCGTCGTGCCGTCGATGAGGGACGAGCCCTGGAACGGCTCCGTGCCGCGGACCGACCACCGCCGCTCATGCGACCATGCGGTGATCTGCAGCGGCTCGCGGTGCGGCAGGGTGCTCGCAACGGTCGCGTGGAAGAGGGGAGCGGAGTCCAGTGGCGAGACTGCCACAGGCCACGACATCGGGGTACAGGGCGTCGGGATCAACAGAACTGGGCACGGACCCCGATTGTGCACGACCCGCCGATACCCACAGCGCCCGGCCCCTCGTCATCGCAGCGCCCCCGGCCTGCCCGACGACAAGCCTGCCCGTGCCTGCGCCTGCGTCTGTGCCGTCAACTGTGCTTCTGTCAAAGCGTCCTGGACATGCCGTCCCGGCGGCTGGAACCCCACCCCAGACACAGGAACGGGCATCCCCACGTCAGCCGTCCATCAGGTGTGCTACGCGTAACACGCAAACCATGACAGCCATTTCCTCACCCCATGACAGCCACGAAGCCGTGCTATCGGCACCCGGCAAGAGCAGGCCAACACCCCTTTAACCGAAACCCAAGCCCGCCGACACCCAACCCACTGACACCACACCGCCCAATCACAGCATGGCCGAAGTCCTGGAGATGCGCCGGCACCCGGACCTCACCCTGCCGGTCAACTACATCCTGGAGACGACAGGCCCGCCTGCTACTCGTCGACGACATCAACCGCGCCTCCCCGCAGGACCTGGCAGGCATGCTGCCCTACTTCGACTACCTGCGCGACAAGATGGGCATCTCACTCGTCTTCTGTGGCACCGGCGCCAGCCACCTCCTGCACCAGGCCCGCATCCTGGCCCGCGACCTGACCCGCATCAGCAAGGAGAACCAGGCACGGCTCGAACAGGCCGGCCGCCCCGCGGCACCTGCATCTCCCTCACCCACCTCATCTCCACCACCGCCGTCACCGCGATCCGCACCGGCACCGAAAACATCAGCATGAAGGAGATCGACGCCGCAACCACCCAGCTCAGCACCTGAAACAAACCGTAGCCCGCAGTTGGCCGCGCTGGTCCGGCGCTCCCACCCAGAACTGCCGGATGGCCAGAGCCCGACCGCTGCGCGCTGTCCGCCCCGGCAGGGTCCACTTCCTCGCCTCGGCCGGTGACCGGCAATCATCGGCCCCGCTCGTAGCTCCCGGACAGGAGTCCGGCTTGATCCCCACACCGGGGCGCACCTGTCACGGGTAGGGCAGGGCGGAGCGATCCTGGACGGTGATGTGGAGGGCGTGGAGTGGCTGGGTGCGGGTCGGGCGGATGACCTCGAACCAGTCGGTGCCCTCTTTCAGGTGGTGGGCGATGCTGCAGTAGTGACGCCAGCCGAATCCGACCCCGGTCTGCCACACCGTGTCGCTGTAGCGGCTGCCGATGACCGGATCGCCGTGGAGGTAGACGGAGTCGAGAGGCCGGGCGTTGGCTTCTAGATGGGCAAGGACAGCTGCCGCGGCGCGGCGCAGCGGGCTGGTGTCGCTCCAGCGGGCGAGTGCCTCAAGGGCTGCGGGGTGGCTCGGGTGGGCATCGGCCAGCTGGAGTTGCTGGACGGTAGCGGCCTTGCGGTCGACCAGGGCGGTGAGATCGATGCGGACCGGGCGCGGGGCCCAGCGGTCGATGCCGTCGAAGGCCTCGATCATGTGGTCGCGTGGTGCGCGGCCTGCTGCGGGATCCGGGGTGATGGCAGCGAGTCTGGCGCGGGCTGCGGCCACGGGTTCGCCTCGGGTCCACAGCATGGTCAGTTCGAAGCCTTCCGCTTCGAGGGTCTTGCGTTCGCCGAAGTGGATCTGCAGGCCACGGTTGTTGCCCTTGAGGGCGCGTTTCATCGACGCGGAGGGGTCACGGCCGTAGGACAGGGCGTGGAGGAATTCGGAGGTGAGACGGTCGTCCGTGCGGTGCTCTACGACCATGTCGACGTCTGAGGGGTTCAGTGCGCCGCGTGCGTAGGATCCGAAGACGAGGATCTCGTCGACGAGGTCCAGCGGCCAGCCTCCCTCCTCCAGGCGGTCGAACATCTTGTTCAGGAGCGTGGTGGCGCGCTCGCGTTTCACGGAAGACCTCCGCTGGTCGCTTCGATTGCCGGTGCCTTGGCCTTGGGGTTTCAGCCAGTCTGCCGTGAGGCGGCGGGGGCTCGGGAGATGATCGTGCTGAGGTTCCCGGTGTAGGTGGTGCCCAGTTCGGTCACGGTTCCGGGGAAGGGGCCCGGGCCATGGCGCAGGGCGCTGACGTAGTTCTCGGGCAGGAGCACACGGTCACCGACTTCGAGTCTGCCGGGGCCCCTCCAGCGGTATCCGTAGCCGTCGACGGTGACGGCCTGGTCACTGTCGACCTCGAAGCGGCGGTTCCTGGCGTCGAGTTCTTCCCGCAGGGCCCGTATCTGACGCTCAAGGTGTTCGACCTGTGCGGCCTCTGTGCGTTGTCTCCACTCTCTTTCCTGCGCCCGGCCGGTCTCAAGGCCCTGCCGGTACGCCTCCACGAGGGTTCTTTCGTGGTCGGTGGTGTGCAGTTTGCACGCGAATCCTGGACCGGAGAACTGTGCACGGCAGGGAGCGCCGGACTTGGTGGGGCGCCCGCAGGGCCGGTGATGTACCTCTTCGAACACGAGAATTCCTCACGGGGGTGGTGGACTGGCAGCAGGGGGTGTGGGCGCGGTGGCGTACTACAGGGTGACCGGCAGCGAGATCACCGGCTGGGATATGGCCTGCGGGATGCAGGCGGGGACGGTGTGGCCCGCCTGGGCACAGATCAGGGCGAGGAGTTGGAGGTAGCCGAGGGAGACGGGCCGCCCGGGGAGCTTGCCAGTTGCCTGTTCGAATCGCTGGAGGGTAGCGGGCTTGATGCCGAGGTGGCCGGCGGCATCGTGGAGATCGAGCCCTGCGGCTTCGCGGGCTTCCCGGAAGGTTTCAGCGTTGTCGTGCCAGACCTGCGGCGCGGCCTCGGCGGTGTCCCGGGCAACGGCTGCGCGGGCAGTGGCGAGGACGGCCTGGATTCGGTCGGTACGGGGGCCGAGCAGGAACCGGGCCAGCCGGGCAGCGTTGGCCTCGCGGTCGACGCCCTCGCTCCAGGGCTGGGAGGCCTCTTCGTACACGCGGTCCCGGGCCTTGGCGCAGTCCTCGCGCTCACCGGGGCCAGCGCCGTAGGTGCGGTGCCGGTCACTGGTGCAGGCCAGCGTGCTGTCCTTCGCAAGGTCCATGTCGCGGTACTCGTCGTCGGTCTCGATCTCGTCGATGACGTCCCGGACCTGCTGGCGTTCCTGTGGAGACAAGACACTCGCGAGTGCCTCCGCGGCCGCCTGGGCCTCGGGCCGGCCGGCGGGTTCGAAGCCACCACCCCAGGCATGGGACGCGTGTGCCCCCTCTGCCTTTTGGAAAGCCACGCCGATGGCCTCGAACGTGTGGGGGCTCCAGGCATGCACCATCAGGAGAATCTCCCGCACTGCCTCCTCGCGAGCGGCTGGTGGCGTCTCGGCTGCGGCCCGTCGGCCGCGCCGTGATCCGGTGTGGGCCAGCCAGTCAGTGAACGTGTGCGGGTGCCGGGGGTCGGGAAGATCCGCGTTCTCGAACCACCGCGCTGCCCGCACCACACAGGCGTGCGCGTGCTGGATGACGGCGTACCAGCCGAACAAAGCCTCCCGGTAGTCGTCGATGTGCCGGTCTACGGAGAAGGCGCCGGTCTGTGTACGGCAGTGCTGCGGGCATTCTGCCGCGTGCACCCGGTAGAGGGCGGCCCGGGTCTCGGGGAACGTCAGCAGAGCGGTGTTCAGGTGCTCATTTTTGGGGCCGCGGTCGCGGCGCTTCTCGAGCCCGTGGTCGAGGAAGACCTGGAAGCGGGGTTCCTCACGCCAGTGGGCCGCGGCGCTGCGGACGCGGACGTCGCTCTGCCACGCTCCGGTCGCGATGACCTCCCGCAGCGACGAAGCCACGTCACGGCGCAGGGCCGCACCCAGTGTGATCAAGACCGGCAGGCACTGAGGATCGTCCCCCAGCGCGGATATCACCAGAGTGACGTCATCGTGACGGTGAAGATGACGCTGGAACACGAACGACCCCCTGAATGCAGCAGACCCCAACTGCCTCGCACCGTGGTATGGAGGCAAGCCCCCATCCTGCACGATGCCTAAGACATCCGGCCCGCACTCCCGCGGATACGGCCGACGAGGTGGCGTGTGTGCTGGGCCGCTGCCCACCGCAGTCCGTCCGCCGTTGCGAAGGCCATCTCCCTAAGACGCTGCCGTGCCCAGTCCAGCGCGTCCTGGATGTCCTCGCCCACCGGCTGTTTCCCCCATGGTTCTCCGCTCCCCCTCGGCACTTCGGTGTTCCTGTTCAGCCGCTCACCGCAGCGACTGCGAGTCAGCTCGAGCCCGGACTCGTCGGTGCCCCGGCGCTGTCTCCTGCGGCGACAAGGTGGTCCGCCGGGGCGCTCTCCGGCGAAGCGGGGCGCCGGAACGCTGCGCTGAGCGCGTGCAGCTCGGCACGGCGGGCCCGGAGGAGCTCCTCGGGTCGGCGCAGGGCCGTGTCCAGAAGCCACACACCACCGCGGAACGGCTGGAAGCCGATGCTCTCCCACAGCGCGGCAATCTTCTTCTTCGCCCGGCGGCGATAGGCCTCGGTGACCTGCTCACCGTCTTCGGGGTACTCACCCATGGCGGAGTACACCGCTACCGCACAGCAGCCTGCGGATAGGCGGCGGATCGCTTCGGCTGCCAGGACCGGGCCCAGCCCGAAGCCTCGCCATGCCTTGTCGAGGCTGACGCGGTCGAGGAGCAGCAGATCCCCGACAGGATGAGTGACCACCTTCTCGAACGCGGCGCTGTAGCCGTGGTGTCCGGTTCGGCCAAGGACGGCGGAAGCGATTACCTCGAGATCGCCGGACTCGGCGTCCGCCGCCTGCCACCGATTGCCGCCAGTGTGGTCACGCAGTCTCCACAAGGTGAGGTGCCCGACCTCGGAGCCCGCGGCCGGAGTGTGTCCGCCTCCGCCTCCCCCTTCTTCCTCTTCCCACTCCTCCTCACCCGCCAGACCGTAGGTGACCGCGACATGCCAGGGTTCCAGAGTGTCCTCGTAGTCGTACGGCACCGCGGGATGACCATGTGCGTAGTGGAGGTGAAGACGAGCGGGATCGCCCGGGAGCTCGGTGGCCGGCCGTGTGAACCGTGCTGATGTCATGGCAGAGAGACCAGAAGCGGGCACCGACGTCCTGCAGGGAAACGGTCCGAGCGCGATCCCGGACACCGGCCGGCCCCTCTGGCCTCCAGACCGGGAGCGAGCCGTGTCATCGGTATATCGAAGAACAGTTCCCTCCTCGCGGGCCGACACCGCTCGGTCAGCTCTGCCAGCGGCCCGGAAGGCCACGCGCCTGGCCCTGCCGCCGCCACTCAGCCACGACCTGTCAGACGACCAATCCACCCCGGACCACGCAACAACAAAGGAATCCCACACTGATCACTACATTCCGAGACGATCACTGAACGTGCACCCCGGAGCCTCCCCGACTGCGGACGTCCACGGAAAACCCAGCTCAGATACACACCACACCACAGCAGAGAATCCTGAAACGATCGCTGGATCCCCAGGCCAGCACACCATTCCCACAGTGATCACTAACGGATCTGTCAGTGCGGGGTTCGCCGGCTGTGTGAGACATCCCTCTCCCGTCGTCGTGGCGCTGGTGGCCCGGGAAGGTTGACCATGTAGTCATGACCTCCTCGCCCCGCCCGCCGCACGTCGGTGGCCCACCGGATCCGATAGGCGGGACTACCGCGCTCGGCGGAGAGTCCGCTCCCGCCCGCGGGTACCTGCTGGACAACGCGCGCGCCGAGGCGGGCGAGCGATTCGTTTGGCTGGCCGAGCTGTTCGACGGTGTGACGCGCGGGCACTTCGATCGACTGGGCGTCAGGGCCGGCTCGCGCTGCTGGGAAGTGGGGGCCGGCGGCCCCGGTATCCCGGAGGCGCTCGCGGCGGCCGTCGGTCCGACCGGGCACGTGCTGGCCACGGACATCGACCCGTCGTGGCTGAAAGCAGGTGACGGGTACGAGGTGCGCCAGCACGACGTCGCCGCTGATCCGCCCCCGGAGCCAGGGACGTTCGACCTGGTGCACGCCCGGCTCGTGCTGGTCCATGTACCCGACCGGGCCCGCGCGTTGGCCACGATGGCGGCAGCGCTACGGCCCGGCGGCTGGCTGCTGGTCGAGGACGCCGATACCGCTCTGCAGCCACTGGCATGCCTGGACGACAGCGGCCCTGCGCAGCGGCGGGCCAACCGGCTGCGCGACGCGGTCCGGGAACTGCTGACGCGCCGCGGCGCGGACCTGCGCTACGGCCGGACACTGCCGCGGGCATTGCGTCAGGCCGGCTTGGTAGATGTCGCCGCGGCGGGCTCTTTCCCGGTCGGCGGCCTGGCTTGCGACCGGCTGGAGGCGGCGACCATCCGGCACGTGCGCGGCGAGCTACTCGCGGCCGGCCTGGCCGACGACGCCGAGATCGACGCACACCTGGCCGCCATCCACGCGGGCAAACTCGACCTGACACTCGCACCGCTGATCTCAGCCTGGGGACGCCGTCCAGCCGAGCACCCTCCGGCACTCGGTGAAGTGCGGATCCAGGCGTTGTCCGAAGATCATGGAGTTCTCGGCGCCCCGTGATCCGGGTGGAAGAGCGTGCCTGCCGACGCATCATGCCCGGTCCTGGCTGCTCTTGACCGACTCCGCGAGCAGCCCGGACCCCGCCCTGAGGAGATCCCGCCCCCGGTTCCGGGCGATGCGGAGCTTCCTGCGGGATGACATCAGCTTCTGGGGCGCCGCCGAGGTGCTCATCTGTCTGTTCATTTGTGTGTGTCTCGCTTGCAGGGGCTCAGCTGAGCAGGAGCTCGTGGGTACGAGCGAGCAGGTCGTACTGTCCGCGCAGGTTGCTGCCTGACAGGTTGATGACGAATGTGTGTGCACCCGCTTGGAGGTATTGATCAAGTCGTTCGGCCAGCTTCTCGGGTGGTCCGCTGACCACAAGGCGGGTCGCCTGCTGCTCGGACAGGCCCTGTTCACCGGTCAGCGAGCGCAGGTAGCGGATCAGGCGCTGGTGTTCCTGGCGGTTCTGCTCGGTGTCGGTGCTCAGTGCGGCGAACACCGTGGTGCCGATCTCGGGTGTCTGAGCGCCTGCTTCGGCTGCCATCGTCGTCAGTTTGGCAGCTCTCTCGCCCAGTTGTGCGGGTTCGAGCAGCGATGCAAGCCATCCGACGCCGTGGTCGAGGGCGCGCCGTAAGGCGCGGTCGGACATGCCGCCCACCCACAGCGGCGGCGCGGCAACGGCGGGTTCGAGCGTCATCACCGGCTCACCGGGTACGGTCAGCAACTTCGTCGGCCGGCCCGCGAACAGGTCGGGCAGCGCCCGTAGCATCTCCTCGGTCCGGTGGCCCCGCCCGGCGAATGGGACCCCGCCCACCGGCCAGTCCTGCGGGTGTACGCCCGCGCCGACTCCCAGGACCACGCGGCCACCGGACAGATACTGCAACGACGACAGCTGTTTGACCGCCCAGGCCTGCTGCCGCAGCGCCAGCAGCAAGACCCCGAAGCCGATCCGCACGCGCTCGGTGACCGCGGCGGCCGCGCTCAGCGCGACCACGCTCTCCAGGAAGGGGGTGTGCGCGCACAGGTGGTCGCCTGCCCACACCATGTCCAGCCCGACCTGCTCGATATGCCGGGCCAACGAGGGGATCTCACCGATGTTCTTATCGCCGCGCTCGACGAAAGTCGGAAGGCAGACACCAAGGTTCACTGGCATGCCGGTCCTTTCCCGTGTGGGCGGCCGCGCTACTCAGCCCTTCGAGGGGTGGCGGCCTTCGACGTTCGGTGAGGCTGACCTTGCCTGCTCAACCAGGGTTGAGCTCAACTGGTTCGATGAACGATCTGGCATCGATCCGGCAAGTCGCCGACCACTTCGATCTGCCCATCTCGACGTTGCACTACTGGGAGCGCCGCGGACTCATCACGCCCTACCGGCACTTCGGTCATCGCCACTACAACGCCGATCAGATTTACCGGATCGCGCTGATCCGTCTGTGGCGGGCTACCGGGCAGATGTCCCTCGACGAAATCGCCGCGGTCCTTTCCGAGCGTCCGGATACCTCCGGCTGGCGCGAGACCGTCACCGCCCGGATAGCCGCCATCGAAGCGCAGCTGACCCAACTGGATACCGCACGCAGCTACCTGCGCGGTCTGCTCGAATGCCGGCACGACGATGCGCTCGAGCATTGCGAAGGCTTCCGCGCCCAGGTCACTCTCCCGGCAAAGAATCATCAGTGACGCGTACCGTTCGGGCACATCCCGGGGCGCGTAGTGCTGTTCGGCGCGGCCGTCCGGGCGCTGTGTGGGCCTCAGCCATTGACGTAGGTGAGGCTGGTGGCGCCGTAGCGGGTGCCCGCGATGTGCTGGGTAGGGCGGCGGCTTCGATGGCGCGGCAGTACGGGCAGCCGCCCTCACCAAGGACAACGACATCCCGCACCTGACGCAGAACCTGATCACCCAGTACGTGGCGGACCTTCGGACACGGCACCTGCTGTGACCGATCCCAAGGGAGACCGGGGGCGGTCACTGACGAACTACGGTCGACGGCCAGGCTGTGACATGAACCCCTGAGAAGGCGTCAGTTTGGCAGTGAATTCTGACGTGTGCTCTTCGCGCTCATCTCTTCCAACCGCCGAACAGGGGCAACCGCCACTGACCGGTCCGAGCTCGGGGTACGCGGGAAGGAACCGGGCTTGAACATGGTGAAACCAGCTCGGCGGATTGTGTCGGCTGCCCTCAGGCGTGGGCTGCGGTGGCGGGCGGTGGGCGCGCAGCACGATGGCTTGCTCCTGGTATGCGAAAGGCATGCGCCTTCGTCTGCAGCGGGCCGCGCAGCGGAAGCGCAACCTCCGCAACCGCCTGCAGACCTTGTGACGCGCCCCGCACCGCAGGATGGACGACGAACCGCCCCACAGCCACAGCAGCCCGCCGGAACAGAACCCTGTGCAAGTCCTGCCGTTTCCTGCTACGAAACTGCTGAGGGCCCGGATCCATGCGGATCCGGGCCCTCAGCGCAGTAGCGGGGACAGGATTTGAACCTGCGACCTCTGGGTTATGAGCCCAGCGAGCTACCGAGCTGCTCCACCCCGCGTCGGCAGTCCCCACCGTACGCCATCACAGCCGACACCGCGGACCACTTCCTGCCGGGGCTGGTCGTCTACGCGGCGAAGCCAACATTGGTGACGTACTCGTACTGGCCCCACTGCGAGCCCAAATCGACGATCGTGTCGTCCCAGGCCGCGTCGAGGCCCTGGTAGTCGCCGGCCGCCCAGGAGCCGACGATACGGTCCCAGCGGCGCACGTTCATCGTCCGGTACTCCACGACGCGCTGGAGCGGCCGGGCGACCTGGGACTGGTCCAGGGGGTGGATCTCCACCCGCGTGCCACGTCCGTCTCGGTTCAGGCGCTTGAGAAGGTGCCGGGCGACGTTCTGCCGGCGCACCGCCCGGTACGCGGCGTCGATCCTGGCCAAGTTCGCCTTCGACGGCCGGCTCTTGCCCTCCAGCCACGCCTTCAGCGTCCGGTCAGTGACCGTCAGCCCGGCCTCCCGCGCGGTCTGGCGGCTCTTGCCCGACCTCGTCAGGTAGTGCAGACGCGCTATCCAGCCGCGCCTGGCAGTCACGGGAGTCGCGATGCCACCTGCGAGCTCGTCGAGCTTGCGCGCGACCGCGTCGCTGCCCTTGATGCCCCGGGCCCCGAACTTCCCGAAGTCGATGTTCTTCTCCGGCATTATTCCTCCTGCCCTTCCGTCTCCGGATGCTCGGTGGTGCCGGTGCCGGCGGTGTAGATGTCCTTGACCTTGACTTCGGTAACGCCACGGCCTTCAGGGAAGACACGACGCCAGTCACCGATGACGTGGAGCTCGTCGGTGCCCATCGCCCGGACGACGGTCAGCCCCTCATCGTGGGCCTTGAGCGCCTTGAGCCACAGGTTCGCGAACGCCTGCGAGCGGATGGTGTGCATCCAGTCCGGGCGGTACAGCTCCCGGTTGTAGTTCGACTCCCCCATGGTGGAGACGAACTTGCTGTACATCGCCTTCACGTACTCCAGCGTCACCTCGTCCCCTTGCTCGATCGCGGTGTCGCGGGCGTCCTTGAGGGCGATGCGGAATTTTTCCAGGAGGTTCTCGGTGGCACCGGAGCTGTAGGACTCGTGGATCTCCGGCGGCGCGCACAGACCGTATCTCGGGCTCGACAGGCGCAGCAGGAGGCGCAGGGTCGGCTCGGTCACCCACAACGGTCCCGGCTCGTCCCGCTGGCCGATCGGGTTCGGCAGCACCGCATCGTGCTCCCACGCCGGTGGAGTGATCAGGTGGACGCCAGCGCGGCGGCGGTCATGAGGGAGGCCGGTGGAGTGCTCCAGCTGGCCGAGCGGGAGGTGGGTCTTGAGGGCGGAGAGGTAGGCACCGTTGATGTCGAGCGCCGTCACCTCGTGCCGGCCGGGGGGGAGCTCGTGGCGGGTCCACTTGGGACGGGCCTCCCAGATCTGGTCCGCGCCGCGGGAGGTCTGCTTCTTGAGGATGCCGGGGATCCAGGGGTGGGCGATCACGTCGTAACGGGCACCCTTACGGGTCTCGTCCAGCAGCCGCATCGCATCCGGGATCGCCCGCTTCAGCAGAGCGGCCGTGGCCGCCTCCACGTCGCCATGGTGTTCCGCGAGCGCGCCCTGGACCGCCTGGCCGATCAGATCGACCGGACCGGACGGCTCCTGGAACGCACGACGGGCCGGACCCTTAGAACGCCCGGACGGGCGCGGCGTGCGCGGTGTCCGCGCTGTGGTCGGCTTCGTGGCCGGAGCGGTCTCAGGCTGGTCGGGCGACGCAGTGGGCTTGTCGGGCGCGGCAGCGGTGGCCTGGCAGTCGGCGGGGTCCAGGTGCTGGGCGAAACCCGCCACCCGGGTCCCGGCCGGATGCCCGCACAGCACACACGGCTCGGGCACGGCGAGGACCTCCACCTCGTCACCATCATCGCCTTCTTCGGGCGCCGGGGCAGCCGGAGGAGTCTCGGCCACGGCAGGGGTCTTTGCCACGGCCGGCTCGGCGGCAGGCGGCGTGACCTGGGCGGTGTCGGTGGCGAATTTGGCTGCCAGCCCGTCCAGCAGGTACGCGTACTTTGTGCGGGTCTCGCCGGCCGGGTCCCGGCCGCTCTCCCACCCGGTGACCGTGCTCGGGCTCACCCCGAGTGCGCGGGCCACCTGCGCCTTGGACAACCGGGCCCGCTCCCGCAGTTCCTGGCGGACCTGGGGGGCGGGGAGGTCGGCTTTCGGGCCGACGGCGGCGAGCAGCGAGTCGATCGCATCGAAGTCACTCACCGGGCCGCTCCCTGCCCCGTGTTGGCGGTACGGCGCCGGGCGGCGGGCAGGGCCTCACACGCCCGGGTCGGACCCGCCAGCAGGTCCAGGGCAGTGAAGCCGTAGTGCTCGGCCAGGACATCGACGTCGCGTAGGGTCCACGAAGTGGCCCCTGACTGCCGACGCGAAATCTGTGTCTGCGTCAGACCCAGCACCGCAGCGATAACCCGCTGCGAGTCGCCCGTCGCCTGCATCAACGCAGCCACCGTCAGCCGCAACGACTCCTCCAGGCTCAAACCCATGACCCCACCATACCCGAAGAGTATGCAAATTCTGCATCAGAGTTCGGCATTAGAGCCCTGAAATGCGCCTAGCGCCTGACTTCTGGATCCGGGGGGATACAAGGCCCCCTATCCCGCCCAGGCCCGGCGATCAGTGGTCCAGGGGCCGCCCGCGTACAGGCCGGCAGGCTGCCCAACGCGCATCCCGCCCCGCCCGGGACCGGCACCCGAGCCCCGCCCCGCCCCCAGTCCCACAGCAGCCGGGAGAACCCGGGAAAACGCAGCAGGATGTCACCGCCCCACCCAGACCATGACCGGGTTCACGGTCTCCTCCCGGCCAGTCCCGCACCGGAAGTGCCGGGACGAGGTGACACGGATGTGCTGGTTGTCGATGCTTCTCGGCCTGGAGGGAGGAGACAGCCATCGGCGGTTCGGTGCGGCCATCCGCACGGGCGACCTGGGCCCACTGGCCGATCAGATCCCGAGACAGTACGGCGATGAGGAGGTGGTCGGCGTTCAAGGCCTCGGCGGTGCGCAGCGCGATCAGCGTCTTGCCCATCCCGCACGCGGAGACCGTGTGCCCGCGGCTCCCGGGCTTCCTGAGGTGCCGGGCCCCGCTGTCCACCGCCGCCTGCTGATCCACACGCAGCACCCGGCGAGAAACCGCAGTCCGGGAAGCCGGAGCAGGAGTCGTGGCTACGGGCTCAGCGGTGGGTGACATGGAGCAGGTTCCTCGGCAGGCGACGGAAACGGACAGGCTTATCCTCCCGCGCTGAAAGAGGCCAAGGGGGACAAAAGTCTTGATCCGGCATCGAGCGCACGGCTGGTGAGGGGGGCTCCGCGGTTCCACTGACGCCCTCACGGGCGGAAGTCCCGAGAAAGGAAGGATCCGTCCCTCCGGGCGCTGTGGTTTCCGGAAGGCTGGGGGGATGGTTCCCGGGGTGTTCCGTCTGTCTCCTGTGAGTGGGGAGACGACGTGGTCGTTTCTGTGCCGGATCGCTGACCGGTATGGGCTGGAGGAGCAAGCGCTGCTGTCTGGTTGGCAGGGGCGCGGTCACCGGCCTCGGCCCGACGGTGGCGGGCTGCGGGCGGACGCGGAAGTGCTGCTGGACGCGGCGGGCCGACGCGCGCTGGCGGGACTGTCCGGAGTCGGCGAGGAGGCGCTGGCGCGAGCGTTGCGGTCCTGGGGCGGGAGGCTCCAGAGTTCGACGGACCACAGGACGGTCGGGGCGATTGCTGTGGCGGGTCGGGGGTGCGGTGGCGGGGCCCCTGGCGTTCGGGTGCCGCCTGTGCATGGCACGGCGTACCGGGGCCTCGGTGCGTGTCGTGCGGTACGCGCAGCGGTGGGAGCGGGTGTGTGTCCGGCACAGCCGGTGGGCTCTGGACGCGGACGCCGATCAGATGCTGGAGCACGTGGACCTGCGCGGCATCCCAGAGGTGGCGGCGGCGCAGCGCCGGTGGTGGGGGTGGCCCGGCGCGCGGGGCGGGCGGGGGCGGGGCCGGGTGAGGTGTTCGTACTGGCTCATGCCGTGGTGGCCCGGTGGTGGCAAGAGGCCCTTGGCTGGGAGCGAGAGCAGATCTGGCCGCGTCGCCTGCACCAGGTCGCGGGCGGCAACGCGGGCGGAGATCTGGAGTGGTGGCGGGTTGTGGGGCGGGACGCGGTCATCTTCCCGGAAGTGGTGGCCGTCGCGAATACGATGCTGGACCCCGCCATGGCGCAGCGGGTGTGGGCGGACAGCGGCGGGGCGCGGCAGCGGCCGCGGCCGCTGCCTGCGGACGGGGAGTTCTGCCGCCGGCTCGGCGAGCGGGTGGGAAGGCCGTGGCTGGGGCCGCTGGTCGCGGTCGGCTATGGGGGTCCTCTGCTCCCGTGGATAGGGACCGTTGTCCGCCTGCTCCGCCACCCCGGGGGCCGGCCGGGACCGTATGCGGGGCTCGAGGAGAACTTGTGGTGGGTGCGGCAGGAACACCAGCCGTCGACGATGGCCGCCTGTCTGCGGGGCTTGTCCAGGGAGAAGAAGATGCCCGGTTCGCGGACGAACTGGCGGGTCGTGGTGCCCGCCGAGCAGCGCTTCGCGATCACCAATCTGCTGGGTGAGGTCGAGGAGCAGCTGCAGCAGTTGCGCGGGGCGCAGGTCGGCACTACCGCCGAGGTGGCCCGGTTCATGCTGGAGGGCTTGAGCCGTGGCACGGGTCTGCTCGACCAGGTGCTGCTGCGGGGCGCGGTGGCGGCGGTGAACGCCGGGGTGGAGATGGGCGAGGTGGCCCGGTGGGCACGGCTGTCGGAGGAGGAGGCGGTAGAAGTCCTCGGCGTTCCCCGTCGTGCCGGGGCGCAGGTGGGGTCCGGGCCTGTGGTGGTCGGCGACCACTGGGAGGCATGTGGCCTCGGGGGTCGAACGCGATGCGCGTCCAGCTGATGGTCCTTGACCGTGATCCGCAGGTGGTCGGCATGGCAGGACGGCCGGTGCGGCTGCTGTGGCGGGAGGGGCGGGTGCGGTCCTGGGTGCCACAGCTCTTCGCACGGTACGCGGATGGCACCGGCATGCCGGCCGACTGCCCCAGTCACGCCGGGGCCGGTGGCGAACGGGCCATGACGGCCGCGGCGGCGCTGGCGGAGGCGTGTGCGCGGGTGGGATTCGTCTACCGGCGCCTGGAGCGGCCGGATGAGATGGTCGAGGCCAACGTGAAGTGGCTGGCGGGCTACCGGCATCCCCGTAACCGGGCCGCGTGGGCCTGGCAGCAGCCGTGCGGGAGGCGTTCGCGCATCCGCGGCCGTTGGTGGAGGGCGCTGAGGTGGTCGGTGATCCGATCGAGGTCCTGCCCGTCGTGTTCCATGCCTTGTAGCACGGATCGCTGACGACGTCGCTGGATGTGCCCCTGCACGGGGGCGTCCTGGTCCACGTGGTCGGGTCCGAGGCGGAGGGCTGTGCTGTGCGGGGAGCGGGAGCCGGAGCCGGCGTGGGGCTTGGTAGGGGCACCGCGCGTGGTGGGGCCGCTGCGGGCCGGGTGGGGAGACGGAGTGAGCGGGGCTCGCAGGGGTGGGCGGCCGGTGGTCGCGGTGGAGGCGTATGTCCGTTTTCGCGAGGTGCGGTGGCAGGTCGTTGCCCTGGCCGGGCAGCGTTTCCACCTGGTCGGCGAGGACGGGCCGGATGAGGTAGTGCTGGCCGGGCACCTGTTCGCCGATGCTGACTTCGCGGTGCTGGGCATGGAGGCGGAGCAGCCTCAGGCGGTGCCGCGGTGGGGGCTGTTCGAGACCGCTCCGGCCGCGGCGAGGGAGAAGGCGCTGGCCTGGCAGTGCCACATCCGCGAAGTGGAGTCCGGCCTGCCTGGTGGGGCGGGCAGCGGCGGTGAAGTGCGGGCGGAGTACGACCCGCATCGGTGGACCCTGGCCGAGCGGGAGCAGGCCAAAGCCCGGGAGCTGACGACGCTGGGCTTTGGGCGGGTATCGAGGTCGACGGTGCAGCGCATGCGCCTGGCCTACCGCAGGCAGGGGCTGTGGGGCCTGGTCGACCACCGCACCACCCGCGGCCCGAGCGGGAGTGGCGGACGGCAGGACGAGCAGGTCGTCGCCGCGGTCAGGGACGTGCTGCGCGGGCAGCGGGGGCGTTCCAAAGGCACCGTCAAAGCACTGATGCCGCTGGCGGCCGCTCATCCATCCGTAACGGGTGTGCGGGTTCACCACGTGCTCCTGCTCGCCGTCGCCGTTCTGCGAGGGACGAGTCGGGCAGAGCCTGACCTAGCCATCCTCGGGGTCGGAGGTAGCCGGATCCCCTCATGTCTAATTCATGAGGGGATTGCCGTATGGGTGTAGCAATATCGGGCCTTGAAACCTCATACACAGATGGGTGCCACCTCCGGTGCCGGCTCTGTATGAGGACCGAGAACGACAAAGGGGCGGGTGTTCCGGTGACGAGAACGTTCGGCGTGGTCATGGCCGTGTGCGTGGTGGGGACGATGGGGCTCACGGCCTGCGGTGGCGGCAGGTCGGACCGGGCTCTGGCCGACCGGCCTGCCGCCCAGGTCCTCGACGCGGCCGTGAAGGAATTCGAGGCCGCACACTCGGTGCACTACGACTTCGAGGGCGTTGCCAAGGCCGGCGCAGGTACTTCACGCAACACCATGACCATAGACAACGAACGCAACTGCCGTGCCACGTTCACCACGAGCAGCGGCACCAGCGAGATCCTCAAGTTCGGCGAGCAGGTGTGGTTCAAGGCCGACCGGAAGAAGTGGACGAAGGTGCTGGGCGATTCCCAGGCCGTCGACAAGCTCGCCGGCCGCTACCTCCACGGGACGACCAGCAGCCCCCAGTTCGCAGAGGACATGTCCGGCCGCTGCGACTTCGAGACGCTCCAGGACAACGTCCGCTCGGTCGGCGCCGGCGGCAGGCTCACCAAGGGGGCACCTACCGTGATCGACGGGAAGAAGACCATCCCGGTCGTGAACCGGGAAGGCCGTGCCACCGTCTACGTGGCCACCGAGGGGAAGCCCTACCCGGTCCGGATCGTCCGCGAGGGCGAGAGCGCCGGCACGATGACCCTGACCGACTGGGACCGGCCGGTGTCAACCACCACCCCGCCGGCGAGCGAGACCCTTGAGGCCGACAAGCTGGCCGGCCTGGCGGGCCGGCCCTCGCACCACAACGATCCGTCCCTGCTCTTCTGACCCGGCACGCCGGGTGGCCGCGACCGAAGAGCCCCTGCCGCTGAGCTGCCTTCTTCACCCGTCCGGCCGTGACGCGACGCGCCTGCTCTCCTGGAGAGCAGGTGCGCTTCAGGTGCTGGTACAGCAGCTGGATCAGCTGTTCCAGCTGCCGGTCGAGGTGCTGACGCCCCCACAGGGTGCCGGCAGGCGGTTGGGCTTGTCTTGCTTCGCCCAGCAGGAGCCTGCTGTGGGCCGGATCCCGAGGGGTGCGCACTCGTCCAGGCGGAAGCCCGGTCCGGGTAGCGATCCAGCACCTGCTCGATGCGGTCGAATTTAGCGTCGCGTTCAGGGTCGGACGATTCCTTCCATGTCTTGGTGCGCTGGAAGGCGATGCCGCGACGCAGGAGCAGACACCGTAAGACTTCACAGACAATGCGGATGACGCGTCCGTGCACGCGGTGCAGGTAGGCGGCGAGTTTGCGGATCGGCCAGCGCGCTGGCCGAGATCGGTCCGGCTCGTTCTAGCCAGTCTTGGTGGTCGCGCGGTGGAGGGGCGGTCCCCGTGGTCAGTTGGGGAAGAACTGCTGCATCAGAGGGTCCTGCATGTACTTCCAGACCTGGCCGCCGTAGTCGGCGGGCTCTGCAAGCGCCTCCGCCGACGTGGACGGGCCGAGGTTGTACTCCGTGGCGATAATCTTGACCGCCCGTTCGTTGCTGCCGAAGGCTGCACGAGTCATTTTGGGGTAGCGGTTTGGGCGGTTCTTCAGGCGGGCGAGATAGCGGGCGGCCACGCTGATGTTACTGCGTGGCCACGAGAGCAGGGTGAGGATTTCCCGCTGCCGGGCGGGGGGCAGTGCCATGTAGTCCGCCTGGACCTTTCCGCGAGCTGGGGCCCGGTTTTCCCGGTTCTGCTCCGTCCAGGGGATGGCTCCAGTGACCATGGCCGCCGTGCTCGACTTCACCTGTCCGACGCCTACGGATCGGTCGAGGTCCTTGGTCTC
Organism: Streptomyces rectiverticillatus; assembly: GCF_013394065.1. Classification (NCBI taxonomy): domain Bacteria; kingdom Bacillati; phylum Actinomycetota; class Actinomycetes; order Kitasatosporales; family Streptomycetaceae; genus Streptomyces; species Streptomyces rectiverticillatus. The sequence continues at coordinate 7,638,754 of NZ_CP040752.1, read as the reverse complement.
CACAGGCTTGCCGCTCTCCCGTCGACGGAGGGTGGCATCGGTCTTGGCCAGTTCGGATTCTCGCGCGGCGCGAGGAGATCCAATGGGCAGCAGCGACGTATTGCCGATCTCGTGTCGCAATACCGAGGCGAGCATCAGCGCGGTGATTCCCTCCGCGCCTGTGGCTGTCGCGGCTTCGATCACGTAGCCGCGGAAATCGGTCATCAGCTCGGCCGCGGCTTGTGCGTCCGGGTCCAGAGTGGTCCAGGGCCTGGGAATCTTGGGGTCACGCGCGATGGTGTCGTGATCCAGCGCGACGGTACCGAGTGTTCCGGCGGTCGAGGTGATCCGACACGTCACCCGGTACCGGCGGCCGGCGCCACTCAACCGGAACCACATGTCGGGCTTGGAACGGGTCACTGCGAAGATCACAGCGCCTGTGGCCCGGTCGATGAGTGTGAACTCGAAGCGCGGATTCTCACCGGCGTCGCCTTGGTACTCGGCCTGATAGGTGACCTGTGCGTCCTCGGTCACGGGCGAGGACAGATCGGATGTGAGACTGACAACGCCCTGCTCCGCGTGCTGACCGTGCTCCGAGGTGAGCCGTTGCAGCGTACGCGCGTGTTGCGGCGCAACGGTGGGAGCGCCTGGTCTGCCGGACCGCACCTGGTCGGCGACAGCGTCCGCCTCACGCTCAGCGCCATCGGCCGGATGGCTGATCCCCAGCAGAGCGGTGATGGGCCGGCCGAGAGGGCGTTGCTGGAGGACATGGGTGAGTTCATGGGCAAGTACCCGCAGCCCGGCCGCCGTTCCAGGCCTGTATTGACCGGGGCCGAACACAATGTGTTCCCCGAGAGTGTAGGCCGCGGCCCCCAGTCCGGCCGCTGTTCGGGCCGCAGCGGCGTCCGTATGAACTCGGACGCGGGAGAAGTCCGCCGCGAACCGGGCCTCCACGGTGCGCCGGACAGGGTTCGCCAAGGGCTTTCCCGGTGTGCCCAGTACGCGCCCTACGCTCGGCCATGCGAACACCAACCCTTTAGGGATTGGCTGAATGGCTCTGGCACGGTCATACATGCAACCACGTAACCATGATCGTGCTCATGTCGCTATGCGACGGGCGGGCCCAGTCGCTTAGCTCATGCACCGCTACGGCGGACGGAAATCACACAGCGGGCCGGCCGGAGGCTCGTCCGTTCATCCCACCACTGCGGCGCCGCGAGGTCGCCGGCGTGGACCGCAGACCCTCGTACTGCTCGTCTTTCACCCCCACCGACCGCACCGCGACATCCGCAATCGACGGGAACACCGCCCCCGGCGGGCGGCTGCAGGCGGACTGGAACGTCAACGGTCCGCCACCACCCGCGCAGCCGTGCGGCTTATGGTGCGTCCGCAAGCCTTAGAGGTCCGGTGTGGGTAAGAGCGGTCAGGGGAGGGAGGCGTAGCGGGAGTGGATGGTGTTCATCCCCGGCCGGGTGGTGGTGAGGCGTGTGAAGTCGCCATCGGGGCCCAGGCGCGCGCCGTTGTCCGTCCGTAGCCAGGGAGAGTACGGCAGGCGGAGGGTGTAGGTGGCCGGGGCGTCGGTGGCCAGGGTGATGGTGGCGCCGTCGACGTGCAGCACGCGGGCCGGGGCGGAGACCAGGGGGGCTGGGTCGCGCACGGCGTACACGGTCCAGTGGGCATCGGACCATACTTTGCGGAGCCATGGAGGGCGGGAGCGGATGAGGGCGGCTTCCGCCTCGGCGGGTCCGTCGGGCCGGCCGGAGTGGAGGACGACGTGGCCGACGGCCCAGTGATCGATCCAATGCCGGTACGTCGCGGCGGTGAGGGTGCCGTCGTAGAACAGCCGACCACGGGTGACATCGAGCTGGCGGTTCCAGCCGCGGGCCAGGTGGAAGTCCTGCCCGAGAATCCATGCTTCCCGGTGATCCCGGGCAGGCACCACCTCGACGCGTGAGCGGTCGGCTTGCATCCGGTGCAGCGCGGCCGTGAGGGGGGCGGTGTGGGAAGCCCATGCGGGAACGGGGGTGTACAGCCTCAGGTCGTAGGCGGTCTTGCCGAGTGTCCACGTGCTCAGCAGCACCGTGGCCGCGGTCAGCACGGCGGGTCTGTGCCAGGGGCGGGCTGCGGTGGACAGGCGGGCGGCGAGCATGAAGGGCGCGCCCGCGACCAGGGCGAAGCGTTCGATGTTGGAGCCGACAGGGCCGGCAAGCAGACATACCGCAAGGGTGCCGGCACCGTAGACGGCCGCCGTCATCCGGGCGGTCTTCCACGAGTGGGGGGCGGCTGCGAACGCCACGACGCAGGCGGCCAGTGGTACCAGTGCGGCGGGGGCAGGCAGGGGTTGTTCGCCCCAGAACGGGAACGCGGCGGTGACCGCGGCCTGCACACCGGCGGCCGGCAGCAGCAGCGCCCAGCCGGCACGGGAAGAGCGGCGCAGCAGCAGGGCGACGCCGACCGTGCACAGAAACAGGCCGGCCAGCGGGCTGGCCGCCGTGGCCGTGCCCGCGGCCAGAGCGCAGCGGGCCACGGACGCGGAGGTGGCCCACAGCACGGCCAGTGCCGCCGCGGCCAGCCCCACGGCGAAGGTGACCCTGCCGGAGGCGATGTTGCACCACACCGCGACGCCGCCCAGCAGGGCCGGCCAGAACGCGGCCCGCACTTCCCGGATGCGGCACACCAAGGCTGCCACCGCCCACGTCGCGGCCAGTCCGGCGCACACGCCGACGGCTCTGAGCCCGGCCCAGCTCATCAGGTGAGGGACGAGAAGGCTGTAATTCGCCACATGCATCCCGCCGTACCACGACAGGTTGTACGCGGAGTCGGGGTATGCGCGGGCGAACTGTGCCCATGCGACCTGTGCCGCGAGGTCCCCGCCGCTGGTGGCGAGCCACAGCGCCCACACGCCGTACAGCGGCAGCACCGCCAGAACGACCCCCACCGGAACCGGCACGGACGCCGGAGGGCGCTGGCGCCTCGCCACGGACCCATCGGACGAAATTGAGGCAACAACCATAAAGGGAGACATTAGTGCTGCCGCCTGTCCACTCGTCGTAGCCGTAGGTTCCCGAGGACCACAGAAGCACCGATGACGGTGCCCTCCCGCCGGCCTGCGCGTGAGGTACTCGGGTGTCTCCGATCCCGAGAACACGGCCACGTGGCGGCCGGTGAGCAGCCGCACGGTGCGCGCGTGTCGTGCCTGGGTGCGCGACACACACCGCTGCCGACGCGGTAGGAGCGCCTGCGCGCCCGCCCGGCGTGGCACGCTGAGCGCGGTGACGACAATGACCCCCGCGGCGACCCGATGGCTGTTGCGGCATGCCGCGGTCATTCTGACGTGCTCAGTAGCAGTTGAGCTGATCGTCACCGCCCGGTGGGCGGCCATGCGTGACCTGCGTGTGTACTACCTGGCCTCGCCCGAGGTACTGAGCGGACACCTGTACCACTTCCGCCTCTTCTCCCCCGAACCTGGCGCGCAGCAACTGGCGTTCACCTACCCGCCCTTCGCAGCGTTGGTGTTTCTGCCGCTGTCGGCCCTGCCCTGGCGGCTTGCCCTGGTCGTGTGGCACGTGCTGTCCCTCGGTGCCGCCGCACTTCTGGTACGGACGTCCTTCCGGCTCCTCCCACGGGAGCCCCGCCTCCCTGACGGCTCGCCCAGGCGCGCCCACGTCGCCCTGTGGACCGCGGCGGTCCTGTGGCTCGAGCCGGTGCAGCACGGACTGGGGCTCGGACAGGCCAGCCTGCTCGTCGCGACCCTCGCGCTGGTGAGCACCACCCGGCGGCACTCTGTCCTTGCAGGGGCCGGAGTAGGAGTGGCCGCCGGCATCAAACTCACCCCGGCCGCATTCGGGATCTACCTCCTCGCGAGGAGGAAACGGGCGGCGGCCTGCTCGGCCGCTCTGGTGTTCCTGGGAACGGTGGTCCTCGCGGGCCTGACACTGCCCAAGCAGTCCCTGCAATTCTGGCTGCACCACGTCATGGACACCGGGCGCGTCGGACCGACGGGCTCAGTGGAGAACCAGTCCCTGCGCGGGTGCCTGACCAGGCTTTTCGGCCATGATCCCGGCCTTGTGGAGCCGTGGTGGTGGGTGACCCTGCTGCTGTTCGCCGCACTCACCGGCACGGCGCTGCGCACGGCCAGCCGGCACGGCGACGCGCTGGCGCTGCTGACCGCTGTCCAGCTCCTCGCCTTGCTCGCCTGCCCCATCTCCTGGAGCCACCACTGGATCTGGTCCGTGGCGGCCATGGTGTGGCTTGCCCACGGCCCGGCGCGCACCACCCGCCTGTCGAGGGTCTCCCTCGCCTGCTGGGCGCTGGCCGCCGGTGGCTGGCTGGTGCAGGTGCTGGGGCAAGTGGAGGACACTGCCACCGCCACCGCCACGGCGCCGGGTGCCCCCTTGCCCATCGCCCTGACGGCCTGCGCGTACCCCGCGTGCGCGGCTCTCACCCTTGCGGCGATCGCCCGCACACCTTCCCGGCCAAGAGTCACCCGCCCCGAGCAGCTGCGAGCCGGCACGTCCGGCCCGAGACAAGCCCCTCTCGAGTGATCGCCGCGAGACGACCGGATGGACTGAAGCGGGTTGCAGACGGCTGTGATCTGGCAGGCCAGGGCCGGTTCCGACGTTTCTGATCATGTTGCCAGGGTGCGAGGGTGTGCATGTGGGCGACGGCTCGGACCGTGTGGTGGAGGCCATCGCAATCGCAGAGCATCTTCGGCGGCTGACTGCCGGTCAGTCAGCGGGCAGGCCGAACCAGCGGAGGAGTACGGGTCGTGCGTCGTCAGGGGTGTCCTCGGGGCCGCGGGCATAGCGCGCAAGCAAGGCCAGATAGTCGTTATGGAACGCGTCCAGCTCGCCCTTCGTGAGGTGGGCGAGGCTGCGTGAACCCCGCATCCAGCCTTCGGACTCCGCCTGGCCGGCGGTGAACTGCCGGATGAGCTCGACGTCCTCCTCCATCCTCATCCGGTCCAGCTCGGCCGACATGACGCGCTCGGCCTCGGTCAGCTCACCCTGCGGCGGTCTGCGGATGTCGAGGCCGCGCACCCCGCGCCACCAGCGCTCACGCCCGGTGGAGCGCTCGGGGATGTCCTCGATGAGGCCGCTGCGCTCCAGCATGCGCAGGTGGTAGCTGAGCGTCCCGGTGTTCTCGCCGAGAGCGGCGGCCAGCGTGGTTGAGGTGGCCGGGCCCGCGGCGCCGAGGTGGCGCAGGATGCGCAGGCGCAGGGGGTGTGCGAGGGCTTTGAGTACCTCGGGGCTGTCGACCGTGCGCCGCCCTGCGGCTTCCGCTCTCCGCTCTTTCGTCATGGCTGCAGTCTATCCACTTCGCAGCGGTTTCTCTGCAGACCTTCCTCTGCAGAGAAATCTCTGCAATGCTGTGAGGCATGACGCCGAACCGAGCGACCTTGAATCGCGCCGTCCGCCGCTTCACACGTGCTGCTGCGGGGGCACTACTTGCCGGACTCGCCCTGGGCGCGGCACCCGCGCATGGAGCTGAACGGACCGCGGATCTGCCCGAGTTCGACTTCTCCGCCTGCCCGACCGTCGATGAACTGCCCGCGGGTGCAGACCCCGGGACTTGGCGCTGCGAGGTCATGCACGCCACCGGGCATCTGCGCATGGGCGCCGTCGACGAGCCGCTCACCGAACCCATGAAGATCAGCTTTGCGGAAGGCCGCGTGAAGGGTGAATTCCGCCAGGTCTTCGGGAAGATGACCGCTGCGCCGATCCGGGTGGGTGGCACCCCGTTGACCGTGACTCCGCGGTACGGCGGCCACTCGGACTTCCTGTCCGACGACACCCGGCGCGGCGAGCTCGACATCAAGTTCGCCATAGGCTCGGCGCGCGGGCTGCCGGCCCTGCCGTCGGGCTGCTCGGTGGGCAGCGATAGGGACGCGGTCCACCTGGTGCTCAAGGACACCGACCCAACCCGGGTGATATCCAAGGACCCCCTGGTCCTTGCCTTCGGTGCCCAGGACGCGGAGTTCGCCGCCCCGGGCACTGGTGGCTGCGGCCCCCTGAGCCGCGCGCTCGACCGGGCCTTGGGCCTGCCGTCCGCAGCGGGGGCGAATGCCTTCGACATGGATGTCACGGTGGCCATCCGGCCCTATACAGAGGGACGCATAGGGTCGTACCTGTCGTAGCCTTCGCCTCCGTCGCCACCCTTGCAGTCGGCGGCCGCGAGGTGCTCAGAGTGAGGGACTCCTCCTGCGGCGTTGATTCCCACGGTCGGCGTCACCCGGCTGAAAATCGCGGGGCAGTGGGGCACGCGGCGCCGTGTGGTGGGTGGCCGGTTCTGAATTGTGGGGTGAGAGGGAGTGCAACCTCTTTGGGGTGTGGAATGTCTGTGTGGGCACGGAGACGGCCGTCCCGCGTACGTTCATCACCCGGCACCATGCGACTTGCGATTTCTACGGAGGACACAGTGAAGCGTGCTGTACGTACCCGCGTCGCGGGAGCTGCGCTGCTCGCCGCCGCCACGACCGTCACCACGCTGGTGGCGGGCGCCGGGACGGCCGTGGCCGCTCCGGCCCGCGCCGCCGCGTACAACAAGGAGTGCGGCGCCGGATACAGGCAGGTCAACCAGATCCCGATCCCTGGCCGCGGGACGGTCTTCCTGGCCTACAACGCCGCCACCGGCAAGAACTGCGTGGTCACCAAGCGGAACAGCGCGACCGGCTCGCCGCTGTGGGTGGGCTCCTGGATCCAGCGCAACAATGAACTGAAGTCGAAGCAGGAGCAGTACGGCTTCTTCACCTCGTACTCGGGGCCGGTCTACCTGGACGCCAAGGGCACGTGCGTCGACTGGGGCGGCGAGATCGACGGCTACGTCGTGGGCCGCTACAAGACAAACTGCGGCACCCTGGCGTGACAGCGTCCACGGGTCGTCCCTAGCAAATCCCCGGACGCACGTGGTCAGAGGGGCTGGAGTCGGGCGTGCAGGAGGCAGAATTCGTTGCCTTCCGGGTCGGCCAGGACGTGCCAGCTCTCGGTGCCGGTCTGGCCGACGTCCACGGGCCTGGCGCCGAGAGCGAGCAGCCGCTCCAGCTCGGCGTCCTGGTCTCGGTCGGTGGCATTGACGTCGATGTGCAGTCGGAGCTTCCCGGGCCGCGGGGCGCTGCTGGGGCTGAGGACGAGGGTGGGCTGCGGGCCGCCGAAGCCGGTGCCGGGCGGCCCGATCTCGATGCTTCCGTCGTCCTCCCGGCCGAGTTCGACGTAGCCGAGGACCTTGCTCCAGAATGCGGCGAGCCGGCCGGGGTCGGCGGCGTCGATGACCAGCTCACTGATGCGGCATGCCATGCCCGTCAGTGTACGTAGGTCTCCTGCCCGGGGACGATCAACCGGCTCCGGCGGAACAAGCCCGCGTCGCCGATGCCATCGCACGGCTCCAGACCCCCACCGCCCGGCGTCGCAGTGGCTGTCGCTTCGGAATCCCTTTTTGCCCCGTCACGTACCGCTTGCTACCGTCGCGCCGGCGCGGGAAGCGCTTCGGATGCCGAAACAGGGAGGTTGATGAATATGGCCGCCGACGGCCGTCTTCAGCATGCCCTCTTCCGGCCCGCGCTGACGTAGCGCGGTCCGGGTCGATCCGATGACCAGGAGTCATACGTGCGTTCCTCCATTTCCTCCCCCATCGCCGAGCTGGCCACCGGCCGTCTCGTCCTGCGGCCCTGGACCATGACCGAGGCCACCGCCGTCCTCGGCGACACCAGGGCGGCCCACTGGGCGGACGACTTCCCCGCCGAGGGTGACCGCGTCATCGCGGGCCTCTTCGACGAGAACCCCGCCTGGCTCGGCGAACACGGCCACCGTCTGATCGTCGAGCGCGACAGCGGACTGGTGGTGGGCTCGATCGGCCTGTTCTGGCCGCCCAGCGCAGGCACCCTCGAGATCGGCTACGGCATCGTGCCCTCCCGTCGCGGCCAGGGTTACGCCCCCGAGGCCACCCGGGCACTCGCCGCCCTCGCCCTCGCCGCGCCCGGCGTCCACACCGTGGTCGCCACTGTGGAGTTGTCGAACCCGGCCTCCGTCCGCGTCCTGGAGAAGGCCGGCTTCGCCCGAGGGGCCGCGGAAGAGGACACGGTCCGCTTCCGGATCACCCGGCCGGACGGTCACCGCTCCTGACCGCTCGGGACGTCCGGGCTTATGCCCGTACCGGTGTCCCCAGTTGCTCGGCCATGAGCCGTGCGATCTCCCTGGAGTGCTGGACCAGGAAGAAGTGCCCGCCGGGGAAGGCCTTCAGCGCGAAGGCGCCGTCGGTGTGCCCGGACCAGGTGGCGGCCTCCTCCAGGGTCACCTGCGGGTCGTCGTCGCCGATCAGGCAGGTCACGGGGGTGCGCAGGGGCGGTCCGGGTTCCCAGGCGTACGTTTCGGCGGCGCGGTAGTCGGCGGCCCGGACGGCCGGGAGGATCATGCGCAGCACGTCCTCGTCGCCCGGCCGCCGGGTGCCGGTGTCGTCGTCACGCAGGTGGACGGGCTCGCTGCGGTGCGCGGACGGGGCGCGGCGCCCGGAGACGAAGAGGGCGGCGGGCACGGTGTCCCGCTGCTGTTCCAGGCGCCGGGCGATCTCGAAGGCGAGGGAGGCGCCCATGCCGTGGCCGAACAGGGCGAGTGGCAGGCCGGTCCAGGGGAGCAAGGCGGCGAAGACCTTGTCGGCGAGCACCGGTACGGAGTCGACGAGCGGTTCGGTGCGGCGGTCCTGGCGACCGGGGTACTGCACGCACAGCACTTCGACGGTGTCGGGCATGGCCCGGGACAGGGGCAGGTAGAAGCCGGCGGAGCCGCCTGCGTGGGGCAGGCACACCAGCCGGACGCGGCTGTCGGGGCGCGGGTGGAACCTGCGGATCCACAGGCCGTCGTCCTCGGCGGGCGGGGAGTTCACGGAGTCGTTCCTTTCCGGTGTGGGGGAACCGGTACGGGGAACCGGTGCGGGGACGGAAGCAGTGGAGTTCGCGCACCCGCACGCGACCTCCTGCCGGCGAGCCGTCCTGCGCTGAGCAAGCCGGAAGCCCCCTGCGAGGAGGACCGGCAGGGCCGGCCCTCCTCCGGGTTTCTCCGGCTCGCGGTTCAGGACGCGGTGATGTCCTGCTGGATGATGCGCTCGACGTTCCGTTCCGCCAGTGCCGTGATGGTCACGAAGGGGTTGACGCCGATGCTGCCGGGGACGAGCGAGCCGTCCGTCACGTAGAGGTTCTTGTATCCGGCGACGCGGCCGTAGTCGTCGGTGGCCTTGCCCAGGACGCAGCCGCCGAGCGGGTGGTAGCAGAAGTCGTCGGCGAAGGCCTTGAGTTGCTTGCCGAAGAGGTCGTACCGGTACATCGTGGTGTTGGCCTTGTTGATGCGGTCGAACAGCGACTTCGCGGCGGCGACCGCGGGCGCGTTCTGGTCCCGGGTCCAGCGCAGGTCCGCCCGGTCCTTGACCGCGTCGTAGACGAAGGTGCCGCGCTGCGGGTTCTTGGTGATGGCCAGGTAGAGGCTGACCCAGGTCTCCACGCCCGCGGGCATGGGCGCGATCTCGGCGAAGACGGGGGCGTCGGGGTTGTCCCAGTCGTCGATGCCGAGGGCGGGTATCGACGACTGCTTGGTGCCCGTGGGGTTCCACATGTGGTTGGCGCGGGCGGTCATGATGTTGCCGTTGGGGCCCCAGCCCGCGCCGACCTCGGAGCTGAGGTTCGGCAGGGTGCCGGTCTCCCGGGCCCGCAGGAGCAGCTCGGTCGAGCCGAGGCTGCCGGCACCGAGGAAGAGGTGGCGGCAGGAGATCTCCTTGGTCGCGAGCAGCTTGCCTTCGGCGTCCTTCTGCTCGACGGTCAGCAGGTACGTGCCGTCCTTCTGCTGATGGATCGTCCTGACCTGGTGCAGGGTCTCGATGGTGACCTTGCCGGTGCCCAGGGCGGCCGCCAGGTAGCTCTTGTCCAGCGAGACCTTGCCGTGGTTGTTGCCGTAGATGACCTCGGCGGCCAGCGCGGACTTGGTCGCCGTGCCGTCGGCCTCGCGGCGCATGTAGTCCCAGTCGTAGACGTTGGGCACGAAGGTGGTGCCCAGGCCCGCCTTCGAGGCCTGCTCTCGCGAGACCCGGGCGAACTTGTACCACTCGGTCTGCTCGAACCAGCCCTTGTCGATGTTGCCCACGCGGAGGGTTGCGTTGGCACGCGGGAAGTACTTGGCGTACATCTCGGCGGCGTCGACCCGGGGCAGCACCTCCTCGAAGTACGAGCGCCGGGGCGTGACCGCCATGCCGCCGTTGACGAGCGAGCCGCCGCCGACGCCGCGTCCCACGTACACGGACATCTGATCGAAGTTGACCCGGTCCAGGACGCCCGCGTAGGGGTCGATGTCGCGGTTGGCGAGGTCCAGCCACAGGAAGGAGCCCAGCGGGGCCTCCGTGCGGGTCTTGAACCAGCTGGAGCGCTTGTCGGGCTTGAGCATCCCGCTGAAGACGTTGCCGTCCGGGCCGGGCTGGTTCCACAGCTGACCCATCTCCAGCATCAGCGTGGGGATCCCCGCCTCGCCGAGGCGCAGCGCGGAGACGGCTGCGCCGTAGCCGGTGCCGACCACGACGGCGGGGACGAACGTCCCGCTCCCGCCGCCGGTCCGGGCGGCGGCGGCCGCGCGGGGGGCGGCGGTGATCGTGGTCTGGCCGGCGAGTGCGGCGGCGCCCAAGGCCGCCAGGCCGAGCATGCGGCGGCGCGACAGGGGCTGGTGTGCTACCACGCTGTTTTCTCCTGAGCTTTCGGGGAGAGGAAAGGCGAATTCGAGGGCGGGCGGAAGGGCGCGGCCGTGGGGATGTCCCGCTGCGGTCCGGTGCCGGCGACCGTTCGCGCTTCTCGTGCGGGTAACCGGGGGCGCGCTTCACCCGGCAGGCGGGGCCGGGTGGTGAGTCTCCCGGAGCACCACGGACTGGACGCTATGGAGGCCGCTCGGCGAGTGTCAACGAAATCCTGACGGGCCCGCGCTAACCCTGTGGGTGCCGGGCCCGGAGGTTCGGTTACCCGGGGTAGGAAAGCTTCGGTTCGGTACGGGCTGCGCCCGGGCGCGCGGGCGCCGCTCGGCCATGGGCTCACCGGTGCCCGGGCGCCCGGTCAGTCGTCCGCCGGGCCGGGTAGCAGGAGGGAGAACGCAGCCAGTTCGGACCGTCCGGCGATGCCGAGCTTGCGGTAGGCGCTGGTCAGGTGTTTCTCCACGGCGCGTGAGCTCACCTCGAGCCGTTCGGCGATGTCCTTGTTGGGCACTCCGTGGGCGGCGAGCCCGGCGACCCTGCGTTCGGAGCGGGTGAGCGCCGCCACCACCGCCGGGGTACGGGAGCCGGCCGGGTCGGCGAGTTCCCGGGAGGCCCGTTCGGCGATCCACGGCACGCCGCAGGCGAGGGCCTGGTCGCGGGCCCGGCGCAGCCGGACCTCGCCCTCGGCGTGCCGGCCGGCTGCCAGCAGCCTCCGGCCGAGGAGCAGTTCGGTGCGGGCTGCCTCCATGGTGTTCACGGAGCCCCCCAGGATGGCGGCGGATTCGCGCAGCAGCTCGATGCCCCGCTCCCCCGCCGTGGCCGCGCCCCTGACCCGCTGGGCGCGGCCCATGGCGACGGGGGTGCCCCAGGCCACGGCCCGTGCGTACTCCTCGTCGGCGAGGTCGAGGGCCCGCTGGGTCCGGCCCAGCCGGTGCTGCAGCCCGGCCGCCCAGGTGCGCCAGGGGACGAGGGCGGGGTTGCGCCATTCGGCGCGTTCCGCCGAGCGACCCCAGTCGAGGATGTACTCCAGGGCCGTGGCCGCCTTGCCCTCGGCGGCCGCGATGGAGCCTCTGAGGAGCTGGAGGGGGGAGGGCCGGAAGTCGTGGTCGGCGTTCTCGCGGTGGTGGGAGAGCAGCCGCCGGGCCAGCCTGGTGTCCCGGCTGTGGACGGTGACCATGACCAGGGCGGCCATGGCGGACAGTGTCGCCCACTCCGTCATGCCGAGTTCGAGGGCTTCCTCGGCGTGGGCCCTGGCCTCCTGCAGGCGTCCCCGGGCCAGCTGCAGGTGGGCGAGTTCGGTGGCGATCACCGCCCGGGGGACGGGAGCGCCGTCCCGGCGGGCGCGTTCGCGCGCGATCACCAGCCAGGGTCCGATGGCCTCCAGCGATTCCGCGGCCACCAGGACGCCGCACAGGTGCGGCAGTGCGGTGTGGACGTGGGAGGGGGCCGCGGGTTCGTGCTGGAGGACGCGGTCGGCCTGGAAAGCGACGTCGGCGGCGGACATCTGCTGGGTCACGGTGGCGCCGTGCAGGAGTACGGTGACCAGTTCGCGCTCGGCGGCGGTGTGTACCGGAGGCATGCTGCCCAGGGCGCGCAACCGTTCCGCACAGCGTCCGATCTCGCCCGGTCCGGCCACGGCGATATGACGCAGACGGGCCTCGAGCCGTAGAGCGGCCTGGCGTTCGATGCCGGTGAGGCGGTCCGGGTCGCCCAGGTCGGCGGCCACCTTGGCGACGGTGTCGATGACCGGCGGGGGGCAGCTGCCGAGCAGGAAGGGAGGGGTGCGGGCGGCGGCGAGCGCGCGCCCGGCGGGGGTGGGGAGCAGGAGGAGGGCCTGGGAGAGGTGCCGCAGGGCGGCTTGCGGGTCGGTGTCGCGCTCCGAGGCTTCCAGGTCGAGCAGCAGGGCTGCCCGGTCGGCGCCGGACGGCGAGCTGCCGAGCAGGGCCCGGCGCAGGTAGCGGGCCGCTTCCTGGGGGGCTCCGCGCCGTCGTGCGGCGGTTGCGGCGGACCGCAGTAGTTCGACGGTCCAGCCTTCGTGGCACGAGGTGACGGCGAGAAGCCGGGCGGCCGCACGTTCCGCCGAGTGACCGCTGCTGTGCAGCAGTTGCGCGGCTCGCAGGTTGATGTCCTCGTGTTCCGCGGGTGTCATCGATTCCTCGGCGGCCTCCCGTACGGAGGGGTGGGCGAAGCGCGGTGCGGGCCCGTCGGTCAGCAGGCCGAGGCGGCGCAGGGATCTCGCGGCCTCCTCACTGCCGGCGGTGTCGAGCTCCGCGAGGTGGCCGGCCAGTTCGAGGCCGGCGTCCTCGTCGAGGACCGCCAGTGCCCTGGCGAGCCGGCGTACCGGTGCCGGCTGGGAGCGCAGGGCGACGGTGAGGCGTTCGCGCAGCGCGACGAGCCGGGTCGCGGGCACGGCGGAGGGGTGCCCGGGGGGCGGTTCGTCCGAGGCGAGGGCGGCCAGGGCCGCGGTGAGGAACAAGGGGTTGCCGCCCGATGCCTCGTGGCAGGCGGCGATCTGCTCGGGGGTGCCGGGGTGGCCCAGGTGGTCGGCGACGAGGGCCTCGACGGTCTCCACGGGCAGCGGGGCCAGGTGGAGGAAGGGGGTGGCGCGTTCGGTGAGGGCCTGCACCGGTGGCGCGTCGGCGCCGGGCCCGCCTTCCCGCACGCCGACGACCATGGTGGCGCGCAGGTCCGGCAGCCGTTTGGCGAGCGCGCCGAGCCAGCGCAAGGAGGGAGGGTCGGCCCACTGGAGGTCGTCCACGAGGATCAGGAGGGGCTTGTCCGCGCTGTACTCGGCAACGAAGGAGAGGAGTTCGGTGAACCGGTCCGGGCCGGGGACGAGTTCGAGGGCCCGGCAGCCCGGGAGCGGGTCGAGGAGCTGGCTCACGACGCCGAAGGGGAAGTCCTGCTCCTGCGGGACGCAGCCGGCGGTCAGGGCGCGCAGGCCGCGCCGTCCGGCGAGTGCAGGCAGCCGTCGCAGCAGGGCGGTCTTGCCGATGCCGATGCCGCCGGTCAGGGCCAGGAGGCGGCCGTCGCCCCGGTGGGCGGAGTCCATCGCCGCGGTGATGAGGTCGAGTTCGCGTTGGCGTCCGCGAAGCGGTGTCATGATGTCGCCTTCGGTTGGTGCCCCAGTGCGGCGGCCAGTTCGGGCCGGCCCTGGATGCCCAGCTTGCGGTAGGTCTTGGTCAGGTGGAGTTCGACGGTGCGCGGGGTGACCGACAGCCGGGACGCGATGGCCCGGTTGGGCAGGCCGCCGGCGGCCAGCGCGGCCACCCGCAGTTCGGCGCCGGTCAGTTCCTGCCGGGGCGCCGGTGCGGGGGTGGTCCGGGGCGGGAGCCGCCGGTCCTGCGCACGCCGGTCCTCCGCGGGCGCGGCGGGCGGTCCGCCACCGCGGGCCCGGTTGCGGTGGCCGGCGGACGCGGCGGCGCGCGGGGAGGAGCTTGGTGTGCTCCGGTCGGCCGGTGTTGCGGTGCCGACGCCCGCGGGCGGCCCCCCTCCCCCGTCCGCCGCGGAGCCGGGCCGGGCCCCGGGGACGCCCCAGGCTCGTGCCAGGTGCTGTTCCTCGGCGAGGAGGCCGGCGGCCACGGAGTCGTCCGCGGGTGTGCCGCAGGCCGAGGCGGCGACCCAGCGCCAGGGCAGGAACGCGGGGTTGGTCACCTGCCGGGCGAGCAGGCTGCGCCCGCACTCCAGCAGATCGGCCAGGGCCCGCTCCCGGTGGCCGCGGGCCAGGTGCATCCGGCCCCGGGCGTAGAACAGGAGGGCTCCGGCCAGTCCGGCCGCCGTGCCGTACGGGTGTGCCCGGGCGAGGAGCCGTTCGGCTTCGTCCGCCTCGCCCTGTTCGAGCCGCACCAGGGCTCCGAGGGCGATCAGCCCCGGGGTGAGGAACGGGGTCCGGCAGTTGCTGAGCATGGCTTCCCGGGCCCGGTCCAGCGCGTCCGAGGCGGCGTCGGGCCGTCCGCGGCCCAGTTCGGCGAGGCCGGTGACGAGCAGGGCCAGGCCGGCCACCGCGGGCACGTCCGCGTGCCGGGCGTGTACGAGCACGGAGTCGAGGGCGGTGCAGGCCTCGTCATGGTCGCCGCTGAGTACCAGTACATGGCAGGCGGTCACCTGCAGGAGGAGCGGTACGGTGCGGCGGGCGGCCGGGGCGAGGGCCGTGCGGGCCAGACGGCGGGCGAGGCCGATGTCGTGGCCGCGCAAGGCGGTGCGCCAGGCCGCGGCTGCGGCCTCCGCTGCTCCGGCGGGCTGCGGGGGCAGCGGCGGGACCGGAGGATGGTCCAGCTCGCGGGCGGCTTCCGGCTCGCTCTGTTCGGCGAGCCAGTACAGGGCGCGCAGGGCGCCGGCGTCGTCGCCGTCCGGTGCGGCGCGCCCGGCCGCCAGGGCGATCAGCGGCTGGGCGGCGGCCATGTCGCCGCGGGCCACCAGGAGTTCGGCGGCGCGCACCCAGGCGGGTGCGGCGGTGGTGTCGGCGGGGGTGAGCAGGGCCTGGCGCAGGTGCCGGTCGGCCGTCTCCGGGTCGGAGGGCAGGACGGCGGCCGCGAGTTCGGTCAGGAGGGGGACGCGTTGCGCGGGCGGGGCCGGTTCGCGCAGGGCGCGCCGGAGCAGCCGGGCGGCGTCGGCCGTTCGGCCGGCGAGGCGCCGGCGGGCGGCCTCCCCACGCAGGAGGCTGACGGCCCAGTCGGCTCCGGTGGGCCGCGCGCCCAGCAGCATGCGGGCCACCGCGCTGTCGGGGGCGGCGGTCCGGTACGCCCATGCGGCGGTGCGGGAGTGGAGTTCCTCCCTGCTGTCGACGCTCAGGCCGGCCAGGACGGCCTCGGCCGCCGCCGGGTGCCGGAACGCGGGCCGGTCGCCGGGAAGGAGCAGGCCGGTTCCGGAGAGCCGGGCGAGGGCGCGGGGCGCGTGCACCCCGGTGAGGGCGGTGATCATGGGTCGGGTGCAGTCGGGCCCGGCGGCCGCGATGACGTGCAGAACGGCACGGAGTTCTTCGGGCAGCAGATCCAGGGTGTGCCGGGTGCGCCGGCGGACGGCCTCCGCAGCACAGTCGGCGAGATGGGGCAGGTGAGAGGCGGTCGGCCGCCACCCGTGGCGTGCGAACCGGCTGGTGACCGCATGCAGCAGGGCGGGGTTTCCGCCGGCGGCGCGCGCCGCCGCTTCCAGGAAGGCGGGGTCGGCCGGGGTGTCCCAGGCCCGGGCGAGGAGGTGGCTGACGACGGTGTCCGGCAGCGGGCCCAGGGCGAGGGTGTGCCGGGCGACGGTGTCCTCGCCGTCCAGCGGGCATGCTTCGATGCGGTCGTCAGGTCCGGCGGGGACGACGTCGCAGCGGGAGGTGAGCAGCATCAGGGAGGTGCCCGCGAGGCGGCGGCCGAGCGCCTGCAGCCAGCGCAGGGAGGCCTGGTCGGCGTACTGGAGGTCGTCGGCGACGAGGAGCAGCGGCTCGGTGCGGGATGCGGCGAGGAAGGCACGGCACAGGGAGGCCCGTTCCGGCTCGCCCGGGCGCTCGTGCGGCGGCGGAGCCGCGGCGTGGCCGCTGCGCGCCAGGGCCCGGTGCAGTTCGGCGGCGAGGCTGTAGGGCAGGCCGGACTCCTCCGGGCAGGCCTGGGCGGCGGCGACCCGGATGCCGGCCTGCCCGGCCAGGGCGACCGCGCGCTCCAGCAGGGCGCTGCGGCCGGTGCCGGGCGGTCCGTGCACCTCGGCGAGAACGGGCCGGCCCCGGCGCAGGTGCTGCAGCGCGGTGGAGAGGAGGGCCTCTTCTTCTTCGCGGCCGGCGAGGGGTGAGGGCGTGTCCGGGGCGTCGCCGGGTGTACGGAAGGCGGGCGGCGGGGTGGTGGCTGACATGGCCGTTCTCCCGGTCACCGGCCCGTCGCCTGCAGTCCGGCGGTGCGCAGGCCGCCGGGGAGCTCGGTGCGGCCCCGTACGCCGAGCTTGCGGTAGACGTTGGTCAGATGCATTTCCACGGTCCGGGTGGTGATGAACAAGGTCTCGGCGATCTTCTTGTTGCTCGCTCCGTCGCGGGCCAGGGCGGCCACGCGGCGCTCGCCGCCGGTGAGGGAGTCGAGGGGGCTGGCGGCGAGCTGCGGCATCCGTCCGCCCGCGGTGACCAGTAGTCTGCGCGCGATGCCGGCGAGCAGGTGGTATCCGCAGTGGGTGGCCCTTTCGATGACGCGGCGCAGGTGACGGCGGGCGCCGTCGGTGTCACCGTGGCGCAGCAGTTCACGGCCGAGCTGGAATTCGGCTTTGCAGAGCTCCAGGCGGGCCGGGGAGGCGGTCAGGGCGTCCACCGAGTCGCCGAGCAGCCGCAGCCGGGTCCGGCCCTCGGCGACGCAGGCCGCGGCGAGCAGGCCGAGGCCGAGGGCGCGGGAGGTGCCCCAGCGCCGGATGCCCGGCTGGGCCTGCTCGACGACCTCTGCGGCCTCGGCGGCCCGGCCGAGGCGGGCGAGGGTGGTGGCGGCGGGCAGCCACCAGGGGGCCAGGAGCGGGTTGGCCACGCCTGCTGCCTCCAGGCTGCGGCCGCACCGTCGCCACACCGCCAGGGCGCCTTCCAGGTCGCCCTGTTCGCGCAGCGCCCGTCCCCGGGCGTAGAGGTAGTGGTGCCACTCGAACAGGCGGCGCTCGAGCGCGACGTCGGTGCGTACGAGGCGGTCCAGCACGACGCATGCCTCGGCGCTCCGGCCCGCGGAGACCAGGGCGCTGCCGAGGGCGATGTGGGCCATGGGCACGGGACCGCCCTGCCCGTCCCGCTCGGCCAGTACGAGGGCGGCCTGCGCCTGCCGCAGGGCGCCGGCGATGTCTCCGGCGTCGTGGAGGGCGACGGAGCGGCCGGCCAGCGCCGGGACCCGTACCCTCGCGCCGTGGCGGGCGAGGCCGCCGGCGCAGAGGCGCTCCATGCCGGCCAGCGCATCGTCGACGGCGTCCGCCAGACCGAGCACGGTGGAGGGGCCGAGGACCCACCAGCCGGCGGCGGGGGCCGCGTCCTCGACCCGTATCGCCCGGCGGGCGAGGGCGGCCACCTCACCGGCCGGCCTGCCCTCCAGGCAGGCCATGACGCTCGTGGCGGCCAGCAGCTGGCGCTCGGCGGGGCTGTCGCCGTGCGGAAGCGCCCAGGTGAGGGCGCGTTCGCGGGCGGCGGACATGGCCGTCGTGTCGTTGAGGGCGGTGAACAGGAGAGCCGAGGCGACGGTGGTGCGCAGTTCACGGTCGGCGGGCCCGAGGTCGGTGCCCAGGCGGCTGTCAAGGGCGTCCAGGACGTCTCCGAGGGTGCGCGCCGCGTGGGCCGCCTGGCTGGTGCCGGCGGCCGAGAGGCCGTAGTCCACGGCGATGGCGGCCTTCTCCCGGGCGTCCGGGGCGGCGGCGAGGGCCTGGTGCAGGTGCCGCAGCGCAGAGGCGGGTGCCGTGGGGGCGCAGGCTCGCGCCAGTTCCCTGTGGACGTCCTTGCGTTCGGCAACCGTGAGCTGTGCCGCCAGGGCGCGCCGCAGGCAGGCGACCACGTCCTTGGTGGCGGCCCGGCCGGGTGACTCGGCGATGGCATCGCGGAGCACGGCGAGCATCCATGGTTCGTCGATGCGGTCCAGGAAGACGAGTTGGCCGACGACCTCGGCCGCGGGTCGTCCGGCGTCGTTGAGCAGCCGGGCCGCCCGGGCACGCAGGTCGTGCAAGGTGCCGGCCGGCAGGCCTGCCAGGACGGTCCGGCGGAGGGGTTCGCGCATCACCGGGCCGCGGCCTGCGGGGGCGACGGCCTCGAACCGGCGCAGCACGCCGAGGGCGGTCTCCACATGCCGGGCCGGGGCGCCCGACAGTGCGCCCAGCAGGTCCGGCTCGGCACGGCCGAGGACGGCCAGGGCCGTGGCCACCTGCTGTACGGGGCGGGGCTGGACGGCCAGGAAGTCCGGGATCAGCGAGGCGAGGATGCCGCGGTAGACCGTGCGCAGCCGGCGCAGGCCGCCGCGGTCGGGGCGGATCCCGGCCGTGCGCAGCCCGGCGAGCAGCCGCCCGAGCAGCTGCGGGTTGCCGCCGCAGATCTCCGCGCAGCGCCGGGCGAAGAGCGGGTCCACGGGGCCGCCCAGCACCCGGCCCGTCATCCGGCCGGTGCCGGACTCGCTCATCGGCCCCAGCTCCAGCAGTGTGCAGCGGTCCTGGGCCAGCAGTTCGGCGAGGGCGGCCGTGCCGGGGCCGTCGCTCTCCGTGCGCTGGGCGAGGAGGACGAGAAGGGGTTGTGCGGCGGCTCTGCGCAGGACGAAGCCGAGGCAGCGCAGAGACGTTTCGTCACACCACTGGGCATCGTCGAGGACGATGGCGAGCGGGCCGTCGGCCAGCAGTCGGCGGACTTGGCCGTAGAACCGGAGGCAGTTCGCGTACAGGTCGGGTGAGGGCGCGGAGAGGCCCGTCGCCGCGGGCTCGGCGGGGCCGGTCAGCGCGTCGACGACCCGGCCGGGTGCCGAACCGCCGCGGACGGTGCGCACGGTGAAGCCGTCGCCTCGCAGGCGGGTGGCGGCGGCGGCCAGCAGGCTGCTTCTGCCGATTCCGGCCGGGCCCCGCACCAGCAGGGCCTGCGCGGCCCCCGCCCCGGCCCGGCCGGCCTGCCGCAGCACACTGTTCAGTTCGGCGGAGCGGCCGACCAGATCCTGGAATGACTCGTGACGTGCCTCGGTACTGACCGCCAAAGCGTTCCTTTCATGAAGCCTGACGCGACCTCGCACGACGGCCGGCGCGTCGGCAGCCGGCCCTCGCGGGAGCCGGTTTTGCATGATCCAATCGACACGACACTAAGAAACGGGATGGAAGAGTTCCACCCACCTTTGAGTCAGAACGCGGACATTGTGGCCGATTTGCCGCTGGTCGGCGGAGCGGAGGCGGGGAGGCGTGCCCGGTCACTTCACGAAGTCCTCCACGACCTCGGGCGGCCACGTGCCGACCTTGAGCACGCCCATGGAGTACGCGCGGGAGACCAGCGCGGCACGGTTGGGAACCTTCAACTTCCGCAGCAGGCAGGTGACGTGGTACTCGACGCCCTGCCGGCTCAGATAGAGGCGCGAGGCCAGGGGGACGGTGGAGACGCCGGCGGCGATGCCCTCGAGGATGCGGGCGTCCATCTCGGAGAGGATCTTCTTCCGGTTGGTGACCACGCGCGTCTCTTCGGCGTCCCGGGTCGTGGGCATCATGACCAGGATCGCGGTCGTGCCGGGCAGTCCGCCGCGCACCGCGACCGCGGTGAGGGGGACGGTGAAGGGGGGCTCCTCACCGGGGCCCACGGCGATGACGGGGGTGACGAAGCGCTGGTGCTTGCCCTCCAGCAGGTGGGAGAACCGGCGCATCAGCGGCTGCCGGACGCTCGGGTGCACCACGTCGCGGAAGCTGCGGCCGCATATCTCCTCGGACGAGCCGTTGAACTGCCGGAAGAACTCCTGATTCGCCTGCTGGATGGTCAGGGCCCTATCGAGGCTCGCCATGCACAGGCCCGGGTGGTCGGGCTGCTGGTGCGCGTCCGCGTACCGTCCCCGGCTGCCGAACGGCGTGTCGTGAGCCACGGAGCGGGCCGGATCAATGGCGGTAGGGGCTGCATTCGACAAGGGAGCATTCCCTTTCAGAAAATTTCGTAGAGAGTGAAATCAATTGGAGGCTAGTGAGCAGCGAGACCGGTGGTCAACGACCGCCCGGCAGGGCCGTCCTAAAGCTGCGGCTCCGCGGCCATGGTTCGGTACCCGGGCCGCTGTCGCTGCGGGGGTTCGGTACGGTCGAAGTCACGCCAGCACCCCCGGCTTTTGCGCCACGCTTGATGCTCTCTTTCACTCGGCATGCGCGGATTATTGCCCGGCGATTACATGCCGGTAAAAACCCGTCGGTCATTATGCGCATGGGGCCCGCAACCGTTCGCACGGTCACGGGCCCCACGGCTGCGCCGCTCCCCGGCTCAGTCGCCGGAGATCGTGACCGCCTGGACCGGACAGGCCATCGGGACGTCGCGCACGCGCGGGTCGCCCGCCCCGTCCTCGTGGCCCGGGAGCAGGGCGACCACCGCGTCGTCGTCCTGGGTGAAGACGCCGGGCGCGGTCATGACGCACTGGCCCGAGCCGATGCACCGGTCGCGGTCGATGGTGATACGCATGGCCCCGGCCCTCACCAGGTCACGGGGAGCTCGACCGGGCCCTGGGCGTCATGGCCGGCCTTGATGGGCACCTCGCCGACGGGTACGGCCAGCCGCAGGCCGGGGATGCGGGTGAAGAGCGTGCCCAGGGCGATTTCGAGCTCGGCACGCGCGAGGTTCTGCCCGAGGCACTGGTGGATGCCGTGGCCGAAGCCGACGTGGTGCCGGGCGTTGCGCCGGACGTCGAGGCGGTCGGGGTCCTCGTACGCCTTGGCGTCGCGGTTCATCAGCGAGATGGAGACCACCACGGCGTCCCCGGCCTTGATGGTCTCGCCGCCGACCTCGATGTCCTCCTTGGCCATCCGGACCATGTAGTCCGATACGGAGGTGAACCGCAGCAGTTCCTCGACCGTTCCGGAGAGCAGGCCGGGGTCGTTGCGCAACGCGTCGAGCTGCTCGGGGTGTTCGAGGAGCGTGAGGGCGCCGAGCGCGATCGCGTTGACGGTGGTCTCGTGGCCGGCCACCAGCAGGACCAGCGCGATCATGACGACCTCGTTGTGGTCCAGCGCGCCCTCTTCGAGCTGCCGCGCGATCAGCTCGTCCAGCAGGCCGTCGCCGGGATCGGCCTGCTTCTTCTCGACCAGACCGTGCAGGTAGGCGTACAGGGCACCGAAGGCAGCGTCGGCCTCCGACGACGTCGCGGCGCCCACGAAGTCGCGGGAGCGCTCCTCGAAGAAGTCGTGGTCGCCGTACGGGACTCCGAGCAGCTCACAGATGGCCATCGAGGGCACGGGCAGGGCGAAGGCCGACACCAGGTCCGCGGTCGGCCCCTTCGCCAGCATGTCGTCCAGCAGCCGGTCGACGAGATTCTGGATCATCGGGCGCAGCGCGGCCATGCGCTTGACGCCGAAGCTGGGTATCAGCATGCGCCGCTGGCGGGCGTGCAGGGGGTCGTCGACGCCGATCAGCGGGAACGCGAGCCCGCCACGGTCCTCGGTGCGCTGGACGACGACGGGGAAGACCGGGTGGCCCCAGTCGGAGGACAGCCGGGGGTCGGCGAGCAGCGCACGTCCTTCGGCGTGCCCCGTCACCATCCACGCCGGGCGGCCGTCGAACAGCTCCACCCGCGACAGCGGGCCCTGCCCCCGCCCGTCCGCGTAGGCCTTCGGCGGCTGATACGGGCAGGTCCGGTCCTGGGGGAAGGCGAGGTCCGGTGAGGCGGTGGAGCGGATATCGGTCTCGGTCATGTCGTGCCTTTCAAACGATCAGCGGAGCCATCATTCGTTTTTACTGGCGAGTAAATTCAGTCCGTCGGCAAAGCCTTTCGCAGTCCGGTCAACGCCTCGTTCATGCCCGGACCCTGGCAGGTAATTACCGAGGATTCACTGGACCGACGGGGTCACCACGTGACGGGGAGCTCGTGCACGCCGTAGAAGACCATGTCGGTGCGGAAGCGGAGCTCCTCCACGGGCTTGGCCAGGCGCAGGGTCGGGAAGCGGCGGAAGAGGGTCTCGAAGACGATCTGCAGCTCGATCCGGGCGAGCTGCTGGCCTATGCACTGGTGGGCGCCGAAGCCGAAGGCCAGGTGCGGGGCGGGGCGACGGGTGATGTCGAAGCGACCCGGGTCCTCGACGAAGGCGGGGTCGAAGTCGGCGGCCAGGACGTGCGCGACGACCTGCTCGCCCTCGGCGATGCGCACGCCGCCGAGCTCCACGTCCCGGGTGGCGACGCGCTCGCCGCCGAACTGGCCGATGGTCAGGTAGCGCAGCAGCTCCTCGACCGCGTTGCCGATCAGTGACGGGTCCTCGCGCAGCAGGGCCAGCTGGTCGGGGCGGTCGAGGAGCAGCGCCGCGCCGAGGCCGATCATGCACGCGGTGGTGTCGTGTGCCGCGATCAGCAGGGTGCCGGCCGCGTTCATCAGGAACATGTCGTCGACGACGCCGTCGGGGTCCTCGGTGGTGATGAGCGCCGAGATCAAGTCGTCCCCGGGGGCGGCGCGCCGCTCCTGGACGAGCTGGTAGAGCAGCCCGCCGAGCCGCATGCCGGCGGCCTCGGTGGCGGCGGCGTCCTGGTCGACCCGCATCATCGCCTCGGCGATCTCCTGGAACTCCGCCCGCCGCTCGGCCGGAACGCCGAACAGGTCGGAGATCACCATGGACGGCACCGGGTTGGCGAAGGTCTTCACCAGGTCGACCGGGCCGCCCTGCGCCTCGATGGCGTCGAGGTGCTCGTCGACGATGCGCTGGATGTTCGGCCGCAGCGCCTGCATGCGCCGGACGGTGAACTCCTTGGCGAGCAGCTTGCGGTCGGCGGTGTGGTCCGGCTCGTCCTGCCACAGCAGGCTGCCGCGGCCGGGCTTCTGGGTGACGACGCCGTCCCGGGTGTGCAGCGCGTGGGGTACCCGGACGCTGAACGAGGGGTCACGCAGCAGGGCGCGGACCTGCTCGTAGCCGGTCACCAGCCACGCCTCCTGGCCGCTGGTGAAGGTGGCCCGGGTCACCGGGGCGGCCTCCCGGACGTCGGCGATGCCGTCCGGCGGCAGGAACGGGCAGCTGCGGGCCTTGGGGACGGCGGGCGCGGCGGTGGGCTCGGACATGACTCTCCTTGCGCTTGCTGGTGGGAGGGGGCTGCGAGGGGCTCGTGCGGTGGGGACGGTCAGGCGGCGGGGAGTTCGAGGGTCGTCTCGCCGCGCCGGGGTGCGTTCACGAGGGCGGCCATGTTCCCGGAGGGGTGCACGTTGTCGTGCATCATCTGGTGCATGCGCCCGATGTCCTCGAACCCCTCGCAGGCGGACAGGCAGGGGTCGATCAGGCCGGCGCCCACCAGGTTGATGACCTCGCGGCACTCGCGGGTGCCGGCGTAGTGGGAGCCCTGGAGGCGCTTGGAGCGCATCCACAGGTGGCGCAGGTCGACGTCGCCGTTGTAGCCGGAGGTGCCGCCGCAGATGACCACCATGCCGGCGTTGTCGCACAGGTACATCGAGGTCGGCAGGGTGTCCTGGCCGCTGTGCTCCAGTACGATCCGCGGGGACTTGCGCTCGCCGAGGATCTCCCAGACCTTCTTGCCCACCCCGCGGGCGCCGCGCAGGAACCGCGCCGAGGCCTCGGCGTCCCCGGTGTCGGGCAGCCGGCCCCAGTGGTCGAACTCGCGGCGGTTGATGGTGCCCTCGGCCCCGAGGCGGCGGCAGTAGGCGGCGCGGTCCTCGTCGGAGACCACGGCGATCGGGATGCCGCCGGCCATCCGGACGAGCTGAATGGCCATCGAGCCGAGGCCGCCGGCACCGCCCCAGATCAGGACGGGGTCGCCGGGGCGGACCGTGTTGCCCTGCCAGCCGAACAGCTGCCGGTAGGCGGTGGGCCCGGTGAGCAGGAAGGCCGCCGACTGCTCCCACGACAGGTGGGCGGGCTTGGGGTGGCACTGGTACTCGTCGACGCGGCAGAACTGCGCGAAGGAGCCGTAGTTGGTCTCGTACCCCCAGGCCTTGATGCTCTCCGAGACCAGGGGGTCCGTGCCCATCCGGATGTCCTCGGCGGTCTCGTCCCACTGGCCGCTGGTGAGCAGCACGTGGTCGCCTACCTTGACGGAGCGGACGCCTTCGCCGACGGCCCACACCACGCCGGAGGCCTCCGAGCCGCCGATGTGGAAGTCCTCGGGCTGACCCTGGCGCTGCCGCATCCCGATGACGTCGACCGGCTGACCCAGCGAGGACCACACGTTGTTGTAGTTGATGCCGGCGGCCATCACGTAGACCAGCACCTGGCCCCGGCCCACCGCGGGGGTGTCGACGACCTCGGTGCGGAACGCCTGCTTGGGCTCGCCGAAGCGGTCCTGGCGGATCACCGAGGCGTACATCTGCGGCGGGACCTCACCGAGCGGCGGGACCTCACCGATCTCGTAGAGCGCCTTCGTCATGTCTCTCTCCACATATGGTCTGTCCGGTCTGGGGTGCTCGCGGGGTTCGCGGGCCGGGTCATGCGGTCGTTGCGTCCGGGGGCAGGGCGGGGGTGGACGGATCGGTGGCGACGTCCGCCAGCCAGGACTCCACCGCCGCGGCGGTGGTGGCGGCGTGGTCCTCCATCATCGAGTAGTGGTTTCCGGCCACTTCGACGATCGTGTCCACGTGCTCGGGCGGTGCCGCGCGTCCGTCGCCGCCGTCCGCGGTGGCGCCGGAGGGCATGGGCTCGCTCGCCCGGACGAGCAGGGTCGGCGCGGCGATCCGCGGCGCGGCCCAGTCGTCGAACAGGCGCATGTAGCGGCCCATCGCGGTGAGCTGCTCGCCTCCGGACCTCATGAAGTCCAGGCGCTGCGACTGTGCTTGGGCCATGGCGTTGAGCACGTGGCGGTCGAAGGGGATCTCCCGGCTGAAGCTGTCGACCATCACCACGGCGGCCGGGTGCTCGCCCAGGGCCTCCAGGTGCGCCGCCACGCCGTGGGCGATCCAGCCGCCCGAGGAGTAGCCGAGCAGGACGACCGGCTTGCCGCCGGCGCACTCCAGCACGGTCTGCGCGTGCAGCCGGAGCACGGCGTCCACGTCGGAGGGGACGGGCTCGCCCTTCTCGTAGCCGGGGTGGGTCAGTGCCCACAGGTCCAGCCGGTCGCGGAAGGGTGCGGCGAACCGCGCGTACTGGTGCGCCCCGGCCGGTACGACGTAGGGCGAGAAGCACATCAGGGCGAGGGGGCGGTCGCCGTGCGAGAACCGTACGGGGTCGGGCCGCCGGTCCAGTTCCCCGGGCTGCTCGAAGGAGGGCCGGAAGCGGGACGCCTCCATCAGCATCCCCATGGCCTCGGCGGCCGTCCCGTTCTCGCTGGCGTGCTGGTAGAGCTGCACCAGCATGTCGGCGGGCCGCTCCTCCGCGGCGCCGCGGCCGGCGCCCTGGAGCTGCGTCAGCAGGTGCTTGGCGAGCCTGGCGGGCGTGGGGTGGTCGAAGGCCAGTCCGGCGGGCAGCTTGAGGCCGGTCGCCGCGGACAGGCGCCGGCGCAGGTCGATCGCGGTGAGCGAGTCGAAGCCGAGCTCCAGGAACTGCGCGGTGGGCAGTACGTCCTCGGCCGACGCGTGGCCGAGGACCACGGCGCTCTGGGAGCGGACGTGCTCCAGCAGCCGCTCCTCCTGCTCGGCCGGTGCGAGTCCGGCCAGCTCGGTCGCCAGCTCCCCTCCGGCGCCGCTCTCCTCGTCGGCCGCCTGCTCCGCTTCCAGGAGCCGCTGGACGTCCGGCAGGTCGGCCAGCAGCGGGCTGGGCCGTCCGACGGTGAAGGCGGGCAGGAACGTCTCCCAGTCGATCGGGGCGACGGTCAGGGCCGCCTCGTCGTGCTCGACGGCCTGGTGCAGGGCGGAGATCGCGAGCTCGGGGGCCATGAAGCCCAGGCCCCGCTTCTCGCCGCGCTCCCGGACCGCGTCGTCGACCATGCCGCCGCCGGCCCAGCCGCCCCAGGCGACGGAGGTCGCGGTCAGGCCGCGGGCCCGCCGGCGCAGTGCCAGGGCGTCGAGGAAGGCGTTGGCAGCGGCGTAGGAGGCCTGTCCGCCACTGCCCCAGACGCCGGCGCCGGAGGCGAAGAGGACGAACGCGTCCAGCTCGCGGCCGTCGAGCAGCTCGTCGAGGTGGACGGCGCCGGTGACCTTGGAGGCCGCGGCCTCGGCGAACTCCTCGAGGCCGGCGTCGGCCAGCAGCGACGACCGTGCCGTGCCTGCGGCGTGCAGCACCGCGGTGAGCGGGTGCCGGGACTCGATGCCGGCGAGCAGCCGGGCGACCGCGTCGCGGTCGGCGATGTCACAGGCGGCGATGGTGACCTCGGCGCCCAGGGCGGTGAGCTCCGCGTGCAGCTCCTGCGCACCGGGGGCGCCGGGCCCGCTCCTGCTGGTGAGCACCAGGTGCTGTGCGCCTGCGCCGGCCAGCCAGCGGGCGAGGTGGCGGCCCACGCCGCCGGTTCCGCCGGTGACCAGGACGGTGCCGCGGGGCTGCCACGGCTTGGCCGGCTCCGCGCCGGCGGGCCGCGCGCGGACCATGCGCCGGCCGAACACGCCGTCGGCGCGGACGGCGAGCTGGTCCTCGCCGTGCTGGGCGAGCGCTCCGGCCAGGCGGCGCAGCGCGTGCTCGTCCAGTTCCTCGGGCAGGTCGACGAGGCCGCCCCAGCGCCGGGGCAGTTCCAGCGCGGCGACGACGCCCAGGCCCCAGAGCTGTGCCTGGCCGGCGTCGCGCAGGGGGTCGCCGGGCCCGGTGGACACGGCGCCGCTGGTCGCGCACCACAGCGGTGCCCGGACGTCCAGGTCGCCCAGCGCCTGCAGCAGGGTGACGGTCGCGGCGAGGCCCGCGGACAGCGTCGGGTGGGCCGGGTGGAGGCCGGGGGCGAGGCCGAGCATCGACAGGACGCCGGCGGGCCGTTCGCCGCCGAGTTCCTCGGCGAGCCGGTGCGCGGCGTCCGTGCGGTCGCAGTCGACGGGGAGTTCGACGACCCGCACCTTGGCGCCGTGGGCGCCGAGCACGCCGACGACGCAGGGGGCCCACTCCTCGTCCGCCAGTCCGGCGGGGAGCACGGCGAGCCACAGGCCGTCGAGGTCGGGCTCCGGGTGGTCGGTCAGCTGCCGGAAGGAGACGCGGTAGCGCCAGCCGTCCACCGTGGACTTCTCGCGGCTGCGCCGGCGCCACGAGGAGAGCACCGGCAGCGCCGGGCCGACGAGGGCGGCGTCGTCCGCCCCGAGCTCACCGGCGAGCCCGGGCAGGTCCGCGTCCTCCACCAGTTCCCAGAACCGGGCCTCGACCGGATCGGCACCCGCGAGCACCGGGTCGGCGCCCTCCAGCCAGTACCGCTGCCGCTGGAAGGCGTACGTCGGCAGGTCCACGCGCCGTGCGGGACACCCGGCGAAGGGGACCGTCCAGTCCACGTGCACGCCGTTCACGTGCAGTTCGGATACGGAGCGCAGGAAGCGGTCCATGCCGCCCTGGTCCCTGCGCAGCGAGGCACCGGTCACGGCGTCGGCACCGGCCTCCTCCGCGATCTCCTGCACGGCGCCGGCGAGCAGCGGGTGCGGGCTGCACTCGACGAACACCCCGTGCCCGTCGTCCAGCAGTGTCCGCACGGTCCGCTCGAACTCCACCGTGCGCCGGGCGTTGCGGTACCAGTAGTCGGCGTCCAGGGCGGTGGTGTCCAGCACCGTGCCGGTCACCGTGGAGTAGAAGGGGACGTCCGCGGCGCGCGGTGCGACCGGGGCCAGCAGCTCCATCAGTTCGGGGCGCAGGGCCTCGACCTGGGCGGAGTGCCCGGCGCCGGTGGCGCCGCGGACCTTGCGCACGCGCACGCCCTCGCCCTGGAGCTCCGCCAGGAGGTCGTCGACCGCACCGGGCTCCCCGGTGACGGTCAGGGCGGCGGGCCCGTTGACGGCGGCGACCGACAGCCGGTCCCCGTACTTCTCCAGCCGTGCACGGACCTCGTCGGCG
Organism: Streptomyces rectiverticillatus; assembly: GCF_013394065.1. Classification (NCBI taxonomy): domain Bacteria; kingdom Bacillati; phylum Actinomycetota; class Actinomycetes; order Kitasatosporales; family Streptomycetaceae; genus Streptomyces; species Streptomyces rectiverticillatus. The sequence continues at coordinate 7,610,563 of NZ_CP040752.1, read as the reverse complement.
GGCAGGGCGACCGCGAGCATCGCGCCCTTGCCGATCAGCTTGGTCAGCGTGCGGCTGCGCAGGGCGACGATCCGGGCCGCGTCGTCCAGCGTCAGTGCCCCCGCGACGTACGCGGCGGCGACCTCGCCCTGCGAGTGACCGATGACGGCAGCGGGCGTCACCCCGTAGGAGCGCCACAGGGCGGCCAGCGACACCATCACCGTGAACAGCGCGGGCTGGGCGACCTCCACCTCCTCCAGACCCGGCGCGCCCGGCTCGGCGCGCAGGACGTCGAGCAGCGGGAAGCCGGTGTAGGGGGCGAACGCCTCGGCGCAGGCCTGCGCCTGCTCGGCGAAGACCGGGGAGCTCTCCAGCAGGTCCCGGGCCATCTCCGTCCACTGCGAGCCGTGGCCGGGGAAGACGAAGGCGACCTTGCCGGAGGCCGCGGCCGTGCCCTGCACCACGGAGTCGGCGGGCTCGCCGTCGGCGAGCGCCGCGAGCCCGGCCCGCAGCTCGTGCCGGTCGCGGCCGACGACCACGGCCCGCTGCTCCAGCTGCGTCCGCGTGGTGACGAGGGCGCGGCCGACGCCGGGCAGGGAGAGCCCTTCGGTGCGGTCGAGGTGGTTCAGCAGCCGGCGTGCCTGCTCGCGCAGGGACCGCGCGGACTTCGCGGACAGCGCCCACGGGACCACGTCCCCGGGCAGGGCCGTGGTGGCGTCCTGCGCCCCGGGGGCCTGCTCGTCCTCGGCGGGCCCGGTCTCCGGAGCCTGCTCGATGATGGTGTGGACGTTGGTGCCGCTCATGCCGAACGAGGAGACGGCGGCACGCCGCGGCCTGCCCCGGTCGGGCCAGGCGGTCTGCTCGGTGAGCAGGCGTACGGTCCCCCCGGACCAGTCGACGTCCGGGGTCGGCTCGTCGACGTGCAGCGTCTGCGGCAGGACGCCGTTGCGGAGGGCCATCACCATCTTGATGACGCCGCCGACGCCCGCGGCGGCCTGCGTGTGACCGACGTTGGACTTCAGCGAGCCCAGCCACAGCGGCTGCCCCTCCGGCCGCTCCTGACCGTACGTCGCGAGCAGCGCCTGCGCCTCGATCGGGTCGCCGAGCCGGGTGCCGGTGCCGTGGGCTTCCACGGCGTCCACCTCGCCCGGAGCCAGCCGGGCGTTGGCCAGTGCCTGCCGGATGACCTGCTGCTGGGCCTTGCCGCTGGGCGCGGTCAGGCCGTTGGAGGCGCCGTCCTGGTTGACGGCACTGCCCCGGACGACGGCCAGGACCTCGTGCCCGTTGCGGCGCGCGTCGGACAGGCGCTCGACCAGGATCAGGCCCGCGCCCTCGGCGAAGCCGGTGCCGTCGGCGGACGAGGAGAACGCCTTGCAGCGGCCGTCGGCGGACAGCGCGCGCTGCCGGCTCGACATCGTGAACGCGGACGGGCCGGCCATCACCATCACGCCACCCGCCAGGGCCATCGAGCACTCGCCGTTGCGCAGCGCCTGCACGGCGAGGTGCAGGGCGGTCAGCGAGGACGAGCACGCGGTGTCGACGGTGACCGACGGGCCCTGCAGGCCGAAGGTGTAGGAGAGGCGCCCGGTGATCACGCTGGCCGCGTTGCCGCTGGGGAGGTAGCCCTCGACGCCGTCGGGCACCTTGAGCGGGCGGGCGGTGTAGTCCTGGTAGCCGGAGCCGACGAACACGCCGGTGGCGGTGGAGCGCACGGTGTGGGGGGCGATCCCGGCGCGTTCGAAGGCCTCCCAGGCGGTCTCCAGCAGCAGGCGCTGCTGCGGGTCCATGGCGACGGCCTCGCGCGGGCTGATCCCGAAGACGGCGGGGTCGAACTCGTCCGCGTCGTGCAGGAATCCGCCCTGGGTGGTGTAGGTGGTTCCGGGATGGTCGGGGTCGGGGTGGTAGAGCGCCTCGACGTCCCAGCCGCGGTTGGCGGGGAAGCGGGAGATCGCGTCGCGGCCGGAGGAGACGAGCTCCCACAGGTCCTCGGGCGAGCGCACCCCGCCGGGGTAGCGGCAGGCCATCCCGATGATGGCGATCGGCTCGTCGAGCACCGCGGCCACGGCCACCGGGGCCGTTGCCTGCGCGTCCTGCCCGCCGGTGAGTTCGGAGAGGAGGTGGGCGGCGAGGTCCGCGGCCGTCGGGTGGTCGAAGACGAGGGTCGTGGGCAGGGCGAGGCCGGTCGCCTCGTTGATCCGGTTGCGGAGTTCCACCGCGGTCAGGGAGTCGAAGCCGAGGTCCCGGAAGGGCCGGCCGGCCTCGACGGCGCCCGCTCCGCGGTGGCCGAGGACGGCGGCGGCGTGCGTGCGCACGAGGTCCACGAGGGTGCGTGCGCGGTCGTCGTGCGACAGCCCGGCCAGGCTCTCGGCGAGCGCGCCGGAGCCGCGGTCCGCCTCGGGGGCGTCCTCTTCGGCGAGCGTGGCGCGCACCTCGGGGAGGTCGCCGAGCAGGGGGCTGGGGCGGCCGAGGGTGAACGGCACGATGAAGCGCGACCAGTCCACGTCGGCCACGGTCACCGTGGTCTCGTCGCGGTCGAGGGCATACTGCAGGGCGTTGATCGCCGATGCGGGGGTCATCGCGCACAGCCCTCGGCGGCGCAGCCGCTCCTCGTCGTCCCCGTCCTCGACCATGCCGCCGTCGGCCCAGGGGCCCCAGGAGACGGCGGTCGCGGTGAGGCCGCGGTCACGGCGCCGGCGCGCGAGCCCGTCCAGGAAGGCGTTGCCGGCCGCGTAGGCGGCCTGGCCGCCGCTGCCCCAGACGCCGGAGATGGAGGAGAAGAGGACGAAGGCGTCGAGCTCCTGATCGCCCAGCAGCTCGTCGAGGTGGGCCGCGCCGCCCGCCTTGGCGGCGAGCGCGGTGGCGAAGGCGGCCGGGGTGGTGGTGTCCACCATGCCGGCGTCGGCCACTCCGGCGGTGTGGAAGACGGCGGTGACGGGGTGTGCGGCGAGCAGGGCCGCCACGGCGTCGCGGTCGGATACGTCGCACGCGGCGAGCGTCACGCGGGCGCCGAGGGCCTCCAGTTCGGCCCGCAGGGTGCCGGCGCCCGGGGCGTCCGCGCCCCGGCGGCTGGTGAGGACGAGGTGCTCGGCGCCGCCGCGCGCCAGCCAGCGGGCGACGTGGCCGCCCAGCGCGCCCGTACCACCGGTGATCAGGACGGTGCCCCGGGGCCGCCAGTGGCGACCGGCCGGGCGGGCAGGGGCGTGGGCGAGGCGCCGGGCGAACACGCCGGAGGTGCGGACGGCGAGCTGGTCCTCCTCCCAACGGCCCGTCAGCGCCTGTGCCAGCACGTCGGCGAGGCGTGCGGCGGCCTGGTCGTCGACGGTCTCCGGCAGGTCGATCAGACCGCCCCAGCGCCGGGGCAGCTCCAGGGCGGACGTGCGGCCCATGCCCCAGACCTGGGTGTGCCGGGCGTCGCGCACGGTGTCGGAACCGCTCACGGCCACCGCGCCCGAGGTCAGGCACCACAGCGGGGCGTCGACGCCGGCGTCGCCCAGGGCCTGGACGAGAAGCAGGGTGGGCAGCACGGGGTCACCGGTGAGGAGCAGCGACAGCACGCCGTCGACCGGCCCGTGCCCGGCCAGTTCCCCGGCCAGCCCGGCGCGGTCACCGGCGGCACCGACGACCAGGGTCTTCAGGACGGCGCCGCGGGCCGCGAGCGCGGTGCGGACCGCGGCGATCTGCGCGTTCTCCTCCTCCGGCACGGCAAGCAGCCAGGTGCCTCCGGGGCCGGAAGGAGCGGTCTCGCCGAGACGCTTCCACGTCTCGCGGTACCGCCAGGTCTCGGTGGCGGACTGCTCCTTGCGCTGCCGCCGCCACGACGACAGCCGCGGCAGCACGTCGCCGAACGCGTCCTCGGGAGCGACGTCCAGGGTCGCGGCGAGGGCCTGCAGGTCCTCGCGCTCCACGGTCTCCCAGAACTCCGCGTCCACCGGATCCGCCACCGTCGCGGCGGCGACCGGCTCCGGCGTCTCCACCCAGTACCGCTCGTGCTCGAACGCGTACGTCGGCAGCTCGACCGTCCGCGCGCCGGAGAAGAAGGCGCTCCAGTCCACCGCGACACCGTGGGTGTGCAGGTGAGCCAGGGCCGTGACGAGGGCCTGCCGCTCGGGGCGGTCGGCGCGCAGGACGGGCACGGTGACGGCCTCGTCCAGGCAGGTCTGCGCCATGCCGCTCAGGACCCCGCCGGGGCCGATCTCGACGAACGTCTTCACACCCAGGTCGTGGAGGGTACGGATGCCGTCGGCGAAGCGGACGGCATCGCGGACGTGACGGACCCAGTACTCGGCCGTATAGGCCTCGACGAGCTGCCCCGTGAGGTTGGAGACGACGGGAAGCTGCGGCTCCTGGAACGTCAGCCCGCGCACGGCCTGCGCGAACTCCTCGAGCATCGGGTCCATCAGCGGCGAGTGGAAGGCGTGGCTGACCTTCAGCCGCGATGTCTTGCGGCCCTGCTCGGCGAAGGCCGCGGCGATCGCCAGGGTCTCCTTCTCGCCACCGGAAATCACCAGCGACGAGGGGCTGTTGACCGCGGCGATACTGACGTCGTCGGTCAGATGCGGCAGCACCTCGTCCTCGGTCGCCTGGACCGCCACCATCGCTCCGCCAGTGGGCAGGGCCTGCATCAGACGGGCACGGGCGGAGACCAGCGTCGCCGCGTCATCGAGCGACAGCACTCCGGCCACGTGCGCGGCCGCGATCTCGCCTACGGAGTGACCGGCCACGTAGTCGGGCCGGATGCCCCACGATTCGAGGAGGCGGAACAGCGCCACCTCAACAGCGAAGAGAGCCGGCTGGGTGCACCCGGTCCGGTGAAGCGTTTCCGCATCGACGTCGACCGGAGCGTCCAGGCGTGCGCACACCTCGTCGTAGGCCGCGGCGAAGACGGGGAACGCCTTGTACAGCTCACGCCCCATGCCGAGGCGCTGCGAGCCCTGTCCGGAGAAGAGGAATCCGGTCTTGCCGCCGGCCGGGCGCCCCAGCAGCACACGGGACGAGGGGGTCCCGGCGGCCAAGTCCTCCAGTCCGAAGAGGAGTTCCTCGTGGCTCTCCCCCACGACCGCGGCCCTGTGGCGCAGGGCCGCGCGGGTCGTGGCCAGCGACAGCCCGACGTCAGCCGACCGGACTTCGCCGCGCACAACGGGCAGCAGCCGGGCCGCCTGGGCCTGCAGCGCGGCATCGCTCTTGGCGGAGAGCATCCACGCCAGGGGGCCGTCGGCAGGAGACCCTGGGGTCTCCTGGTCGAGGGCGGGGGCCTGTTCGATGATGGTGTGGGCGTTGGTGCCACTGACACCGAAGGACGACACGGCGGCGCGGCGCGGGTGGTCCGTCTCGGGCCACTCGACGGCCTCGGTCAGCAGCCGGACGTCACCGGCCGACCAGTCCACGTGCGGCGTCGGCTCGTCGACGTGCAGCGTCCGCGGGAGGATGCCGTGGCGCATCGCCATGACCATCTTGATGATGCCGCCGACACCGGCCGCGGCCTGGGCGTGGCCGATGTTGGACTTCAGCGAGCCCAGCCACAACGGCTGCCCCTCCGCCCGCTCCTGACCGTACGTCGCGAGCAGCGCCTGCGCCTCGATCGGGTCACCGAGCGTCGTCCCCGTGCCGTGCGCTTCCACCGCGTCGACCTGGGCGGGAGACAGCCCGGCGGAGGCCAGGGCCTGCCGGATGACGCGCTGCTGCGCCGGGCCGTTCGGCGCCGTCAGGCCGTTGGACGCACCGTCCTGGTTGACGGCGCTGCCCCGCACCACGGCCAGCACCTTGTGCCCGTTGCGGCGCGCGTCGGACAGCCGCTCCACCAGAATCATGCCGACACCCTCGGCCCAGCCGGTGCCGTCGGCACCGGCGCCGAACGCCTTGCACCGCCCGTCCGCCGCCAGCCCGCGCTGACGGCTGAACTCCACGAAGGGGGTGGGTGTGGTCATCACCTGCACACCGCCGGCCAGTGCCATGGAGCACTCGCCGCTGCGCAGCGCCTGGATCGCCCAGTGCAGGGCCACCAGTGACGACGAACACGCCGTGTCGACGGTGACCGCCGGGCCCTCCAGGCCGAAGGTGTAGGCGATGCGGCCGGACATCACGCTGGCGGAGTTGCCGGTCCCCAGGTGGCCGTCGGATCCGCCCGCCACCCCGAGCAGGAGGTTGACGTAGTCCTGGTAGCCGGAGCCGACGAAGACTCCGGTACGGCTCCCCCGCACCGACTCCGCGTCGATACCCGCCCGCTCGAACGTCTCCCACGTCGTCTCCAGCAGCAACCGCTGCTGCGGATCCATCGCCACGGCCTCACGCGGCGAGATCCCGAAGAAGGCCGGATCGAACTCCCCCGCCTCGTACAGGAATCCACCACGCCGCGTATACGTCTTGCCGGAGGCGTCCGGGTCCGGGTCGTAGATCCCCTCCACGTCCCACCCGCGGTCCGCCGGGAACTCCCCGACCGCGTCACCACCCGAGACCACCAGGTCCCACAAATCCTCCGGCGAACGCACCCCACCGGGGTACCGGCACGCCATCCCGACGATCGCGACGGGTTCCTGGTCCTTCTCCTCGGCCTCGCGAAGGCGCTCCCGGACCTGGCGCAGGTCTCCGGTGACGCGCTTGAGATACTCGAGGAGCCTGTCTTCGTTGCTGCTCATCCGCCCCATCCGTCCTCGGCTGTCGTTAAAGGTAGAGCGCCAAGAACTAGGAATTTTCTAGATCTTGATCGATCAGATCGAAGATGTCGTCGACCGTCGCGTCCTGGAGCTGCCGCTCGGCGGCAGCGGTTCCCACCCCTTGCCCGCCGGCGGAGTTCACCTGCGACAGCAGTTCCTGCAGCCGCCTGCGCACCCCCGACCGGACCGTCTCCTCGGTGGAGGCGACCGTCGCGATCACCGACTCCAGCCGGTCCAGCTCGGTGAAGACCGACACCTCGGCCGGGCCCGCCTCGCCGGCGAGTTCGCTGCGCAGGTACCGCGCGATCGCCTCGGGCGTCGGGTGGTCGAAGACCAGCGTCGCGGGCAGGGTCAGGCCGGTGTCGGCGGTGAGCAGGTTGCGCAGCTCCACCGCGGTCAAGGAGTCGAAGCCGAGGTCCCGGAACGCAAGGTCCGGTTCCACCGCCGCGGCTCCGCCGTGGCCCAGGACGGCCGCCGCGTGCGCGCACACCGTGTCCACGAGCAGGCGTTGCTGCTCGCCCTCGGACAGTGCGGACAGCTTCTCCCTCAGCGCGGACGGCTCCGCGGCCTGCTCGGCCGGCTCTTCGGCCAAGGCGCCCTTGACCTCGGGCAGGTCGCTCAGCAGCGCGCTCGGCCTGCTGACGGTGAACGGGACGACGAACCGCTCCCAGTCCACGTCCGCCACGGTGACCGCGCCGTCCCCGCCGCTCAGCGCACCGTGCAGCGCGCGGATCGCCCGGTCCGGCCGCAGCACGGTCAGGCCGCGCTGCCGCAGCCGTTCCTCGTCCCCGGCGTCGGCGACCATGCCGCCCTCGCCCCACGGCCCCCAGGCGATCGCGGTGGCGGCGAGGCCCCGGGCCCGACGGTGCTGCGCCAGGCCGTCGAGGAAGGCGTTCGCGGCCGAGTACGCGGCCTGCCCGCCGCCTCCCCATACACCGGAGATGGAGGAGAAGAGGACGAAGGCGTCCAGTTCCCGGTCCCCGAGCAGTTCGTGGAGGTGCACGGCCCCGAGGGCCTTCGCCGCGACCGTCGCCGCGAAGTCGTCGAGGTTCGTCTCGGCGAGCATGCCCGCCTCGGCGGTGCCGGCCGTGTGGACGACGGCGTTGACCGGGTGCTCGGCGAGCAACGCGGCCAGCGCCTCACGGTCGGCCACGTCACACGCGGCGACGCTCACGCGAACACCGGCCGCCTCCAGTTCCCCGACGAGTCCGGCCGCGCCGGGCGCATCAATGCCCCGGCGGCTGGTGAGCACCAGGTGCTCCGCACCGGCACCCGCCAGCCAGCGGGCCACGTGCCCGCCCAGCGCACCCGTACCACCCGTGATCAGCACCGTGCCGCGCGGCGACCACGAACGGCCGCTCCGGGCCGCGGGCAGACGCGACAGGCGCCGTCCGAAGACCCCGCGGTCGCGGATCGCGACCTGGTCCTCGGCCGACTGACCGAGCACCGCGGCGAGCCGCCCGGCGACCCGGTCGTCGACCGTGGCCGGGAGGTCGACCAGACCGCCCCAGCGCTGCGCGTGCTCCAGCGCGACGACCCGGCCCAGGCCCCAGACCTGGGACTGGAAGGGGTCCGCCACCTCGTCGCCCGGGCTCACACCCACTGCGTTCCGGGTGGCGCACCACAGCGGAGCGCCGATGCCCGCGTCGCCCAGCGCCTGGACGAGCAGGACGGACAGTGCGACGCCGGTGGTCAGTGCGGCGGACGCCGGGGCGGGCGAGCCGTCGGCGGCGAGCAGCGACAGGACGCCCGCCACGGTCTCGTCACCGGCCGCCGCTGCGAGCTGGACGGCCAGGGCCTCACGGCCGGTGGCCGGCTCGACCGGGACCGGCAGCGGAGCCAGGCCGCGCTCGGTCAGTCCGCGCAGGCAGGCGGTGACCCAGTGGTCGCCGAGTTGAGCAGCGCCGACCGGAACCAGCCATATACCGTGCCGGGCCGTGCTCTCCGGGGCGGGGTCGGGGAACCCTTTCCAGGTGACGCCGTAGCGCCAGCCGTCCGTGGTGGACTGCTCCTTGCGCTGCCGCCGCCACGACGACAGCCTCGGCAGGACGTCGCTGAACGCGTCCTCGGCACGGACGTCGAGGGTGCCGGCGAGGGCCTGCAGGTCCTCGCGCTCCACGGTCTCCCAGAACTCCGCGTCCACCGGGTCCACCGACGCCGCGGCGGCCGGAGCGGCTTCCCGTGCGTCCAGCCAGTACCGCTCGTGCTGGAACGCGTACGTCGGCAGGTCGGCCTTCCGCGCGCCGGAGAAGAAGGCGCTCCAGTCCACAGGGACGCCGTGCGTGTGCAGGTGAGCCAGGGCCGTGACGAGGGCCTGCCGCTCGGGGCGGTCGGCGCGCAGGACGGGCACGGTGACGGCCTCGTCCAGGCAGGTCTGCGCCATGCCGCTCAGGACCCCGCCGGGGCCGATCTCGACGAACGCCGTCACGCCCAGGTCGTGGAGGGTACGGATGCCGTCGGCGAAACGGACGGCCTCGCGGACGTGACGGACCCAGTACTCCGGCGTGTACGACTCGGCCAGGCGGCCGGTGAGGTTGGAGACCACCGGAATCCGCGGCTCGTTGTAGGTCAGGCCCCGGACGACCTCGGCGAAGTCGTCCAGCATCGGGTCCATCAGCGGCGAGTGGAAGGCATGGCTGACCTTCAGGCGGGAGGTCTTGCACCCCTGTTGCGCGAAGGCCTCGGCGATCTCCAGCACGGCAGCCTCGGCTCCGGAGATCACGACGGACCGCGGACCGTTGACCGCCGCGATACCGACCCCGTCGGTCAGATGCGGCAGCACCTCGTCCTCGGTCGCCTGCACCGCCACCATCGCCCCGCCGCCGGGCAACGCCTGCATGAGCGCGGCACGGGCGGAGACCAGCTTCGCCGCGTCGTCGAGCGACAGCACCCCGGCCACGTGCGCGGCCGCGATCTCGCCTACCGAGTGACCGGCCACGTAGTCGGGCCGGACGCCCCACGACTCCAGGAGACGGAACAGCGCCACCTCGACGGCGAAGAGAGCGGGCTGGGTGCACCCGGTCCGGTGAAGCGTTTCCGCATCGACGTCGACCGGAGCATCCAGGCGTGCGCACACCTCGTCGTACGCTTCGGCGAACACCGGGAACGCCTCGTACAGCTCACGCCCCATCCCCAGCCGCTGCGAACCCTGACCCGAGAACAGGAACCCGGCCTTGCCTCCCGGCCGGCCCTGGACGACTCCGGGCGACGGCATTCCGGCGGCCAGGTAGCCCAGTCCGCGGCGGAAGTCGTCACAGGTCTCGCCGATGACCGCGGCCCTGTGGCGCAGGGCGCTGCGGGTGGTGGCCAGCGAGAAGCCGACATCGGCCGGTGACATGCCGTCCTTCACGAAGGCCAGCAGCCGTCGCGCCTGATCGCGCAGCGCTGCGCTGCTCTTGGCGGAGAGCACCCACGGGAGCGGGATCGCCGGGGCCGGTGCGGCCGTGGTCTTCTCCTCGGCCGGGGCCGGCGGGGCCTGTTCGATGATGGTGTGGGCGTTGGTGCCGCTGACGCCGAAGGACGACACGGCGGCGCGGCGCGGGTGGTCCGTCTCCGGCCACTCGACGGCCTCGGTCAGCAGCCGGACGTCACCCGCCGACCAGTCCACGTGCGGCGTCGGCTCCTCCGCGTGCAGCGTCCGCGGGAGGACTCCATGCTGCATCGCCATGACCATCTTGATGATGCCGCCGACACCGGCAGCGGCCTGGGCGTGGCCGATGTTGGACTTCAGCGAGCCCAGCCACAACGGCTGCCCCTCCGCCCGCTCCTGACCGTACGTCGCGAGCAGCGCCTGCGCCTCGATCGGGTCACCGAGCGTCGTCCCCGTGCCGTGCGCTTCCACCGCGTCGATGCCGGCGGCGGTGAGGCCTGCGGCGGTGAGGGCCTGGCGGATGACGCGCTGCTGCGCAGGCCCGTTCGGGGCGGTCAGGCCGTTGGATGCGCCGTCCTGGTTGACGGCGCTGCCACGGACCACTGCGAGCACCTTGTGCCCGTTGCGGCGGGCGTCGGACAGCCGCTCCACCAGGAGCATGCCCACGCCTTCGGCCCAGCCGGTGCCGTCGGCACCGGCGCCGAACGCCTTGCACCGCCCGTCCGCCGCCAGCCCCCGCTGGCGACTGAACTCCACGAAGGCCCTCGGGGTGGACATGACCATCACGCCGCCGGCCAGCGCCATGGAGCACTCCCCATTGCGCAGCGCCTGGGTCGCCCAGTGCAGGGCGACGAGCGACGACGAGCACGCCGTGTCGACGGTGACCGCGGGGCCCTCGAAGCCGAGGGTGTAGGCGATGCGGCCGGACATGATGCTCGCGGAGTTGCCCGTGCCGAAGAAGCCTTCGGAGTCGTCGATCGCGTTGAACGCCTGGGCGGCGTAGTCCTGGTAGCCGGAGCCGACGAAGACTCCGGTACGGCTCCCCCGCACCGACTCCGCGTCGATACCCGCCCGCTCGAACGTCTCCCACGTCGTCTCCAGCAGCAACCGCTGCTGCGGATCCATCGCCACGGCCTCACGCGGCGAGATCCCGAAGAAGGCCGGATCGAACTCCCCCGCCTCGTACAGGAATCCACCACGCCGCGTATACGTCTTCCCCGACGCCTCCGGATCCGGGTCGTAGATCCCCTCCACATCCCACCCGCGGTCCGCCGGGAACTCCCCGACCGCGTCACCACCCGAGACCACCAGGTCCCACAAATCCTCCGGCGAACGCACCCCACCGGGGTACCGGCACGCCATCCCGACGATCGCGACGGGATCGTCGTCCTCCGCCGGCGCGGTGGTCGTCTCCGGCGTGGCCGTGGTGATGCTGCCGGTGATCTCGGTGTGCAGCTGCCGGGCGAGTGCCTGGGCGTTGGGGTAGTCGAAGACCAGGGTGGGCGGCAGGGCGAGGCCGGTTTCGGCGTTGAGCTTGTTCCGCAGTTCGACGGCGGTCAGGGAGTCGAAGCCGAGATCCTTGAAGGCCCGGTCGGCCTCGACCTCGGCGGCGCCGCCGTGGCCGAGTACGGCCGCCGCGTGCGTACGGACGAGGTCGACCAGCAGCATGTGCTGCTCGGCCCCGGTCATCCGGGCGAGCTGGTCGGCCAGCGGCGAGGCGGCGGCCGTGCCGGGCTCGCCGCCGGGGCTGTCCGCGGTCAGGATCCGCTCGTTCTCCGGGAGGTCGCCGAGCAGTGCGCTCGGGCGGCCCATGGTGAACGGGGGGAGGAACCGTTCCCAGTCGACGTCGGCGACGGTCAGGGTCGTCTCGCCGGAGTCCAGCGCCTGCCGGAGAGCGCCCACGGCGAGCGCGGCGGGCATCGGGACCAGGCCGCGGCGGCGCAGTCGTTCGTCCGCGCCGTCACCGTCGGCCATGCCGCCGCCGGCCCACGGACCCCAGGCCACGGCGGTCGCGGGCAGGCCCTGGGCGCGCCGTCGTTCGGCGAGCCCGTCGAGCAGGGCGTTGGCCGCCGCGTAGGCGGCCTGGTGGCCGCTGCCCCACACGCCGGCGATGGAGGAGAACAGGACGAAGGCGTCGAGTTCCTGACCTGCGAGCAGCGCGTCGAGGTGGAGGGCGCCGGCTGCCTTCGCGGAGAGCACGTCGGCGAACGAGCCCGGCGTCATGGCGTCGAGCGGCTCCAGGTGGTCCACGCCGGCCGTGTGGACGACGGCGTTGACCGGGTGCTCGGCGAGCAGCGCGGCCAGCGCCTCGCGGTCGGCCACGTCACACGCGGCGACGCTCACGCGAACACCGGCCGCCTCCAGTTCCCCGACGAGTCCGGCAACGCCGGGTGCGTCAGGGCCGCGGCGGCTGGTGAGCACCAGGTGCTCCGCACCTGCACTCGCCAGCCAGCGGGCCACGTGCCCGCCCAGCGCACCCGTACCACCCGTGATCAGCACCGTGCCGCGCGGCGACCACCGCTGCCCGGACCGGGCGTTGCGGCGGGTGGGCGCGTGGGAGAGCCTGCGGCCGAACACGCCGCGGTCGCGGATCGCGACCTGGTCCTCGGCCGACTGACCGAGCACCGCGGCGAGCCGCACGGCGACCCGGTCGTCGACCGTGGCCGGGAGGTCGACCAGACCGCCCCAGCGCTGCGCGTGCTCCAGCGCCGCCACCCGGCCGAGGCCCCAGACGGCGTTCTGGGCGGCGCCCGGCACGGCGTCCGAACGGCCGGTGGACATCGCCGACCTGGTCAGCGTCCACAGCGGGGCGTCGATGTCCGCGTCGCCCAGGGCCTGGACGAGGGAGAGGGTCAGCGCGGTGCCGACGGAGAGGGCCGGGTGCTCGGGGTGGGGCCTCTCGTCGGTGCCGAGCAGGGAGATCACGCCGTGGACCGGGGTCTCCCGGACGGCTTCGCCGAGCTGCCGGGCCAGTGTGCCGCGGTCGCCGGCGGGGTCGACCGCGACCCGTATGAGCCGGGCCCCGCGGGCCGTGAGCCCGTCGGCGACGGCGGTGGCCCACTCGGTGCCCTTGGTGTCCTTGATGCCCTCGTCGTACTCGGTGTCCTCGGTGTCCTCGGCGACCAGGAACAGCCAGTCGCCCGGCAGTTCGTGTGTCCGGAGGCCGCTCAGCGGCTTCCAGCCCGCGCGGTAGGACCAGCCTTCCACCAGCGACTCCCGGCGCTGTTGCCGGCGCCAGGCGGACAGCCGGGGCAGCACCGCGTCCAGGTGTTCGGCGGGCAGGTCGAGGGTGGCGGCGAGGGACTGGGCGTCCTCGCGCTCCACCGTCTCCCAGAAACCCGCCTCCACGGCGTCGGCGCCCGCGACGGCGGCGGTGGGCGCAGCGGTCTCCAGCCAGTACCGCTGGTGCTGGAAGGCGTAGGTCGGCAGGTCCGCGCGCCGGGCGCCGCGGCCGGCGAAGAACGCACGCCAGTCGACGGGTACGCCGTGCACGTGGAGCTGTGCGACGGCAGCGGTGATCGCCTCGGGCTCGGGGGCACCGGGCCGCAGGGCGGGGACGGTGACCGCGCCGTCCAGGCAGCCCTGGGCCATGGCGCTCAGCACCCCGCCGGGACCGGCCTCGACGAACGTGGTCACGCCCAGCTCGCCCAGGGTCCGGATGCCGTCGGCGAAGCGCACGGCCTCGCGGACATGCCGGACCCAGTAGTCCGCCGTGTACGCCTCGATGAGCTCTCCGGTGAGGTTGGAGACGACCGGGATCGCGGGCTTCTCGAAGCGGAGCCTGCCGGCCACGCGGGCGAAGTCCTCCAGCATGGGCTCCATCAGCGGCGAGTGGAACGCGTGGCTCACGGTGAGCCGGGAGGTCTTGCGGCCCTGCCGGGCGAAGGCGTCCGCGACGGCCGTCACGGCGTCCTCGTCGCCGGAGACCACCGCCGCCTGCGGCCCGTTGACGGCCGCGATGCTCACCCGGTCGGTGAGGTGCGGCAGGATCTCGTCCTCGGTTGCCTGCACGGCGACCATCGCCCCGCCGGTCGGCAGCGCCTGCATCAGCGCGGCACGGGCCGTGACCAGCGTGGCCGCGTCCTCCAGGGTCAGGACCCCGGCCACGTGCGCGGCCGTGATCTCGCCGACGGAGTGACCGGCCAGATAGTCCGGCCGGACGCCCCACGACTCCAGCAGGCGGTGGACGGCGACCTCGTGCGCGAAGAGCGCGGGCTGGGTGAAGGAGGTGCGGTGCAGCTCGTCGCCGTCCTCGTGACCGTCCGTGCCGAAGACCACGTCCCGCAGGGGGCGGTCCAGATGCCGGTCGAGGTGGGCGCACACCTGGTCGTACGCCTCAGCGAAGACGGGGAACGCCTCGTACAGCTCCCGCCCCATGCCGGGCCGCTGCGAGCCCTGCCCGGAGAAGAGGAACGCGACCTGGCGGGCGTCGGCGCGGCCGAGGAGGACACCGGGAGCGGGTGCGCCCGACGTCAGGGCCCGCAGGCCGTCGGCGATCCGGCCGCGGCCGGCACCGACCACGGCGGCGCGGTGCTCCAGGGCGGCCCGGGTGGTGGCCAGCGAGAAGCCCACGTCGGCCAGGGACGGCTCGGCGCCTTCCGCGGTGAGGGCGAGCAGGCGCTCGGCCTGGGCGCGCAGGGCGGCCTCGGACTTGCCGGACAGGACCCACGGCACGGTGGCCGAGGCGACCTCGACCGGTGCGACGGCGGCCGGTGCGGCCGCCGGGGCCTGCTCGATGATCGTGTGCGCGTTGGTGCCGCTGACGCCGAAGGAGGAGATGCCCGCGCGGCGCGGACGGTCCGTCTCCGGCCAGTCGACGGCTTCGGTCAGCAGCCGCATCGCGCCCGCCGACCAGTCGACGTGCGGGGTGGGCTCGTCAGCGTGCAGCGTCCGCGGAAGGACGCCGTGCCGCATCGCCATCACCATCTTGATGACGCCGGCGACGCCGGACGCCGCCTGGGCGTGGCCGATGTTGGACTTCAGCGATCCCAGCCACAGCGGCTGCCCCTCCGCCCGCTCCTGACCGTACGTCGCGAGCAGCGCCTGCGCCTCGATCGGATCGCCGAGCGCGGTGCCCGTGCCATGGGCCTCCACCGCGTCGACGTCGGCCTCGGTCAGCCCGGCGGAGGCCAGGGCCTGCCGGATGACGCGCTGCTGCGCGGGCCCGTTCGGGGCGGTCAGACCGTTCGACGCACCGTCCTGGTTGACCGCGCTGCCCCGCACGACCGCGAGAACCTCGTGGCCGTTGCGCACGGCGTCGGAAAGGCGCTCGACGAGCACCACGCCCACGCCCTCCGCCCAGCCGGTGCCGTCCGCTCCGGCGCCGAACGCCTTGCAGCGGCCGTCGGCGGACAGTCCGCGCTGCCGGCTGAACTCCACGAACGCGGCCGGTACGGCCATGACGTTCACACCGCCCGCGACGGCCATCGTGCTCTCGCCGTTGCGCAGCGACTGGATGGCCAGGTGCAGGGCGACCAGCGACGACGAGCACGCCGTGTCGACAGTGACGGCCGGGCCTTCCAGGCCGAACGAGTAGGCCACGCGCCCGGAGACGACGCTCGCGGCGCTGCCGGTGAGCAGGTGGCCCTCGACGCCCTCGGGGACTTGCGGCAGACCTGCGCCGTAACCCTGGTAGGACATGCCGACGAACACGCCGGTGCGGCTGCCCTTCAGGGAGGCCGGGTCGATGCCCGCCCGCTCGAAGGCCTCCCACGAGGCCTCCAGCAGCAGGCGCTGCTGCGGGTCCATCGCGAGGGCCTCGCGCGGCGAGATCCCGAACAGGGCGGCGTCGAAGTCGCCCGCGTCGTAGAGGAAGCCGCCGTCGCGCGCGTAGGTCTTGCCCGGGGTGCCCGGGTCGGGGTCGTAGAGGCCGTCGACGTCCCAGCCGCGGTCCTCGGGGAAGCCGGAGATGGCGTCGCCGCCGGACATCACGAGCCGCCACAGGTCCTCGGGCGAGCCGACGCCGCCGGGGAGGCGGCAGCTCATGGCCACGATGGCGATGGGCTCGTTGTCGTCGGCGGCCGTGTACTGCTCCTGCGGCGCGGGGGTCTGCGCGCCGAGCAGTCCGGCGCGCAGGAACCGGGCCAGGGCCGTGGCGTTCGGGTAGTCGAAGACCAGCGTGGTGGGCAGCTTCAGGCCGGTGTCGGCCGTGAGCTTGTTGCGCAGGTCGACGGCGGTGAGCGAGTCGAAGCCGAGGTCGTTGAACGCCCGGCCGGGCTCCACCGCCGCGGCGCCGTCGTGGCCGAGCACGGCGGCGGCGTGCGTGCGGACGAGGTCCACCAGCGTGCGGTCCTGCTCGCCCGCCGGCAGCCCGGCCAGCTTCACGGCGAGCGCGTTGCCGGCCTCGGCACCGCCGGAGGCCGGGGCCTCCAGGGCGCGGCGGGCCTCGGGCACGTCGGAGAGCAGGGCGCTGGGGCGGGCGACGGTGAACGGGCCGATGAACCGCTCCCACTCGAAGTCCGCGACGGTCAGGGTGGTCTCGCCGTCGGCGAGCGCCTGCTGGAGCGCGGAGATCGCGAGGGCGGGCCGCATGGGCGGCAGGCCGCGGCGGCGCAGCATCTCCTCTCCGTCGCCGACGCCGGCCATGCCGCCCTCGGCCCAGCCGCCCCAGGAGACGGCGAGCGCGGTGCGCCCGCGCGCCCGCCGGTGCTCGGCGAGGGCGTCCAGGTAGGCGTTGGCCGCGGCGTAGGCGCCCTGGCCGGCGCCGCCCCAGATGCCGGCGCCCGAGGAGAACAGGACGAACGCGTCGAGATCCTGACCGGCCAGCAGGTCGTCCAGGTGCGCGGCGCCCGCCGCCTTGGCCGCCACCGTGGCGGCGAAGGCGGCCGGGCCGGAGTCCTCGATCATGGCGTGGTCGCCGACGCCTGCGGCGTGGACGACGGCGTTGACGGGGTGCCGGGCCAGCAGCGCCCGCAGGGCGTCGCGGTCGGCGGCGTCGCAGGCCACGATGGTCGCGCTCACGCCGAGCGCCTCCAGCTCCGCGACGAGTGCGGCGGCGCCGGGCGCGTCGGGGCCGCGGCGGCTGGTCAGCACCAGATGCTCGGCACCGGCACCGGCGAGCCATCGAGCGACGTGCCCGCCCAGCGCACCCGTACCACCGGTGATCAGCACGGTGCCGCGCGGCGACCACCCCTCGGCGGGGGTGGCGGAGCGGCCGGCCCGGACGAGCCGCCGTCCGAAGACGCCCGAGGCGCGGACCGCCACCTGGTCCTCGGCCGCCTGACCGAGGACGGCGACGACACGGGCCGCGGTGCGGGCGTCCAGCAGCTCGGGGAGGTCGATCAGGCCGCCCCAGCGCTGCGGGTACTCCAGCGCCGCCGCCCGGCCGAAGCCCCACACCTGCGACTGCAGCGGCCGGTCCACGCGGTCGGAGCGGCCGGTGGCCACCGCGGCGCGCGTGGCGCACCACAGCGGCGCGTCGATGCCCGCGTCGCCGAGCGCCTGCACCAGGCAGAGGGTCGCGGCGAGGCCGTGCGACAGGCCGGGGTGCCCGGCCGAGGCGCTCTCGTCCTCGGCGAGCAGCGACAGCACGCCGGCCACCGGGCCGACTCCGGCCAGCTCACGGGCCAGGGTCTCGCGGTCGGTGCCGGGCCCGGCGACGAGCGTCGTCAGGTCCAGGCCGCGCTCGGCGAGCGCGGAGCGGACCGAGGCGGTCCACTCGCTCTCCCCGGCCACGGCGAGCAGCCAGGTCCCGGACACGCTCGGCTCCGGGAGCGCGCCGAGGGGCTTCCAGGTGACGTGGTAGCGCCAGCCGTCGACCACGGACTGCTCGCGGCGCTGACGGCGCCACGCGGACAGCCTGGGCAGGATCGCACTCAGCGACGCGTCCGCGCCGACGCCCAGGGTCGCGGCGAGGGACTCGGCGTCCTCGCGCTCCACGGTGTCCCAGAAACCGGAGTCCGCCGCCGCGTCGGCCGGGTTGCCGGTGGCGGCCGGGTCCTCCTCGTCCCCTTCCAGCCAGAAGCGCTCTCGCTGGAAGGCGTAGGTGGGCAGGGGGATGCGGTGAGCGCCGGGGAAGAGCGTCTGCCAGTCCGGGGAGACGCCGTGCACGTGCAGTTCGGCGAGCGCGGCGGTGACGGCCTGCTGCTCGGGGCGGTCGGTGCGCAGGGCGGGCACGGCGACGACATCGTCCGCGCAGGCCTGCGTCAGGGCGGTGAGGACGCCGCCCGGGCCGATCTCGACGAAGGTGGTGACGCCCAGGTCGCCGAGGGTACGGATGCCGTCGGCGAAGCGGACCGCCTCGCGGACGTGACGGACCCAGTACTCCGGCGTGTACGACTCGGCGAGACCGCCGGTGAGGTTGGAGACCACCGGGATCCGCGGCTCGTTGTAGGTCAGGCCCCGGACGACCTGGGCGAAGTCGTCCAGCATCGGGTCCATCAGCGGCGAATGGAAGGCGTGGC
The DNA here is from genome assembly GCF_013394065.1 of Streptomyces rectiverticillatus. Lineage (NCBI taxonomy): Bacteria > Bacillati > Actinomycetota > Actinomycetes > Kitasatosporales > Streptomycetaceae > Streptomyces > Streptomyces rectiverticillatus. The sequence goes on along the minus strand of NZ_CP040752.1, from coordinate 7,592,162 downwards.
TGACCTTCAGCCGGGACGTCTTACGGCCCTGCTCGGCGAACAGCGCGGCGATCGCGGCGACCGCGTCCTCGGCACCGGAGATCACCACGGACTGCGGACCGTTGACCGCCGCGATACCGCCCCCGTCAGTCAGATGCGGCAGCACCTCGTCCTCGGTGGCCTGGACCGCCACCATCGCCCCGCCGGCAGGCAGGGCCTGCATGAGTGCAGCGCGGGCGGAAACCAGCTTCGCCGCGTCGTCGAGCGACAGCACCCCGGCCACATGCGCAGCCGCGATCTCGCCCACCGAGTGCCCGGCCACGTAATCCGGCCGGATCCCCCACGACTCCAGCAGCCGGAACAGCGCCACCTCCACAGCGAACAGCGCAGGCTGCGCCGACCCCGTCTGATGAAGCGTTTCCGCACCAACATCCACCGGAGCATCCAGACGCGCACACACCTCGTCGTACGCATCGGCGAACACCGGGAACGCCTCGTACAGCTCACGCCCCATGCCGAGGCGCTGCGACCCCTGACCGGAGAAGAGGAAGCCGACCTTGCCCTCGGACCGGGCGTGCCCCAGCGTCACGTTCGCCCCCGGTTCGCCGGTGGCGAGGGCGGCGAGTGCCTGCCGGAGCTCGTCCGGGCCCTGGCCCAGGAGCACCGCGCGGTTCGCGAACGTCTCGCGGGAGGCGAGGGAGAGGCCGACGTCGGCCGCCGTCCAGCCGTCCGTCGCGTCGAGGTGGCCGGCCAGCCGGGCCGCCTGTGCGCGCAGCGCAGCCTCGCCCTTGCCGGAGAGCACCCAGGGCACGGCCGCGCCGGAGTCGGGGGCGGAGGGCAGTTCCGCCATCGCAGGGGCCTGCTCGATGATCGTGTGGGCGTTGGTGCCGCTGACGCCGAAGGACGACACGGCTGCTCGGCGCGGGCGGTCCGACTCCGGCCAGTCGACGGCCTCGGTCAGCAGCCGTACGTCACCCGCCGACCAGTCCACGTGCGGCGTCGGCTCCTCCGCGTGCAGCGTCCGCGGGAGGACGCCGTGGCGCATGGCCATGACCATCTTGATCACACCGGCCACGCCTGCCGCCGCCTGCGTGTGACCGATGTTCGACTTCAGCGACCCGAGCCACAGCGGCCGGTCCTCCCCCGCCCGCTCCTGACCGTACGTCGCCAGCAGCGCCTGAGCCTCGATCGGGTCACCCAGTGTCGTGCCCGTCCCGTGGGCCTCCACGGCGTCGACGTCACCCGGCGCGAGCCCGGCGGAAGTCAGCGCCTGCCGGATGACGCGCTGCTGCGCCGGGCCGTTCGGGGCGGTCAGACCGTTCGACGCGCCGTCCTGGTTCACGGCGCTTCCGCGCACCACCGCGAGGATCTCGTGGCCGTTGCGCACGGCGTCGGAGAGGCGCTCGACGAGCACCACGCCCGCGCCCTCGGACCAGCCGGTGCCGTCCGCGCCCGCGCCGAACGCCCTGCAGCGGCCGTCGGGCGACAGCCCGCGCTGGCGGCTGAACTCCACGAAGACGTTCGGGCTGGCCATGACCGTCACACCGCCGGCCAGCGCCATGGTGCACTCGCCGCTCCGCAGCGACTGGACGGCCAGGTGGAGGGCGACGAGCGACGACGAGCAGGCCGTGTCGATGGTGACCGCGGGGCCTTCGAGGCCGAAGGTGTAGGCCACCCGGCCGGAGACGACGCTGGAGGCGCCGCCGACGAGCCGGTGTCCTTCGACGCCTTCCGGAGTCCGGCGCACATCGGCTCCGTAGCCCTGGTAGGCCATGCCGACGAAGACGCCGGTCCGGCTGCCGCGCAGCTGTGCGGGCGTGATGCCGGCCCGCTCGAAGGCCTCCCACGAGGTTTCCAGCAGCAGCCGCTGCTGCGGGTCCATCGCCAGGGCCTCGCGGGGGCTGATGCCGAAGAAGCCGGCGTCGAAGTCGGTGGCGTCGTAGAGGAAGCCGCCGTCGCGCGCGTAGGTGGTGCCGGGGCGGTCGGGGTCGGGGTCGTAGAGTGCGTCGACGTCCCAGCCGCGGTTAGAGGGGAATTCCGCGATGGCGTCGCGGCCGGATACCACCAGTTCCCACAGGGCCTCGGGCGAGTCGACGCCGCCGGGCAGGTGGCAGCTCATCGCCACGATGGCGATGGGGTCGTCGTCGGCGGGGGCTGCCGCGTGCTGCTGCTCCTGCAGTGCGGCGGCCCGGGAGCCGAGCAGCTCGCTCTGGAGGAAGCGGGCGAGGGCCGTGGCGTTGGGGTGGTCGAAGACGAGCGTGGGCGGCAGGGTGAGGCCGGTCGCCGTGTTGACCTTGTTGCGGAGCTCGACGGCGGTGAGGGAGTCGAAGCCGAGGTCCTTGAACGCCCGGTCGGGCTCGACCTCTGCGGCCGAGGAGTGGCCCAGGACGGCCGCGACGTGGGCGCGGACCAGGTCGATCAGGGTCTCCGTGCGACGGGCTTCGGGCAGTGCGGCGATCTGAGCCGCCAGGGGTGCGGCACCCGCGTCCGCGTCGGCCGACGACGAGGCCGTCTCGGCGCGGCGTACCTCGGGCAGCTCGGACAGCAGTGCGCTCGGGCGGCCGAGGGTGAACGGTCCGATGAACCGTTCCCAGTCGATGTCGGCCACGACGACCGCGGTGTCGTCGCAGTCCAGGGCGCGTTGGACCGCGGTCACGGCGAGTGCGGCGGGCAGGGTGACGACGCCGCGGCGGCGCAGGTGCTCCTCGTCGGCGTCGGTGACCATGCCGCCGTCGGCCCAGGGGCCCCAGGCGATCGCGGTGGCGGTCAGGCCCCTGGCCCTGCGGCGTGCGGCGAGCCCGTCGAGGAAGGCGTTGCCGGCCGCGTAGGCGGTCTGCAGCCCGCTGCCCCACACACCGGCGATCGAGGAGAAGAGGACGAAGGCGTCCAGCTCCCGGTCGCCCAGCAGTTCGTCCAGGTGCGCGGCGCCGCCGGCCTTGGCCGCCACCGTGCGGGCGAAGTCGGCCGCCGTCAGCTCGTCGAAGGGGGCGAACTGTTCGACGCCGGCGGCGTGGAAGACGGAGGTGACGGTGTGTTCGGCGAGCAGTGCCGCCACCGCGTCGCGGTCGGCCACGTCGCACGCGGCGAGGGTGACGCGCGCTCCGAGCTCCTCCAGTTCGGCCTGGAGTGCGGCCGCGCCGGGGGCGTCGGCGCCGCGGCGGCTGGTCAGCACCAGGTGCTCGGCGCCCGCACCGGCGAGCCAGCGGGCCACGTGCCCGCCCAGCGCACCCGTACCACCCGTGATCAGCACCGTGCCGCGCGGCGACCACGGCCGGCCGGCGTCGCTGCGGGCGTGCGTGAGCCGGGCGGTGAACACGCCGGACGCACGCACGGCGACCTGGTCCTCCACTGTGCCCGCGCCCTGGCTCAGCACGGCGGCGATACGGCCGGCAGCGCGCTCGTCGACGGCCGTGGGCAGGTCGATCAGGCCGCCCCAGCGCCGGGCGTGCTCCAGGGCCAGGGCGCGGCCGAGGCCCCACGCCTGGTGCTGCACCGCGCTGAGGGGTGCGTCGTCCGAGCGGCCGGTGGCCGCGGCGCCGCGGGTGGCGCACCACAGCGGCGCGTCGATGCCCGCGTCACCCAGCGCCTGGGCCAGTGCCACGGTCCGGGCGAGGCCCTGGGAGAGCGCGGGGTGCCCGGGCGAGGCGGTCTCGTCGGTGGCGAGCAGCGACAGGATGCCGTCGAGCGAGCCGCTTGCGGCTGCGGCCCGGGTCAGCTCACCGGCCAGGGACTCGCGGTCGGCGTCCGCACCGATCGTCAGCGGGATCAGGTGCGCGCCGCGTCCGGCAAGGGCCTCGCGAACGCTCGCGGCCCACTGGTCGCCCTCGGGCGCGGCGAACAGCCAGGTGGTGCCGGAGAGATCGCCGGCGGACAGGCCGGTCAGCGGCTGCCAGGTCAGCCGGTAGCGCCAGCCGTCCGCAAGGGACTGCTCGCGCCGCTGCCGCCGCCAGGCGGACAGCCTGGGGACCACGACGTCCAGCTCTTCCGTGCTCAGCCCCAGCGCGGCGGCGAGCGCCTGGGCGTCCTCGCGTTCTACGCTCGCCCAGAACTCGGCGTCGGCCTCGTCCACGACGGCCGCCTCGGCCTCGGGGACGTCCAGCCAGTAGCGCTGCTGCTGGAAGGCGTAGGTCGGAAGGTCGACGCGCCGGGCGCCGGAGAACAGTGCCTGCCAGTCCGGGGAGACGCCGTGCACGTGCAGCTCGGCGAGCGCGGTGACGACGGCCTGCGGCTCGGGGCGGCCAGCGCGCAGGACGGGCACGGTGACGGCCTCATCCAGGCAGCCCTGCGCCATACCGCTCAGGACACCGCCGGGGCCGATCTCCACGAACGTCGTCACACCCAGGTCGTGCAGGGTCCGGACGCCGTCGGCGAAACGGACCGCCTCGCGGACGTGACGGACCCAGTACTCCGGCGTGTACGACTCGGCCACGCACCCGGTGAGGTTGGAGACGACAGGGATCTGCGGCTTGTCGTAGGTCAGGCCCCGGACGACCTGGGCGAAGTCGTCCAGCATCGGCTCCATCAGGGGCGAGTGGAAGGCGTGACTGACCTTCAGGCGGGACGTCTTGCGCCCCTGACCGGTGAAGATCCCGGCGATCGCGGTGACCGCGTCCTCGGCGCCGGAGATCACCACGGACCGGGGGCCGTTGATCGCCGCGATGCCGACGCCGTCGGTCAGGTGAGGCAGGATCTCCTCCTCGGTGGCCTGGACCGCCACCATCGCGCCGCCCGAGGGCAGCGCCTGCATCAGCGCAGCCCGCGCCGACACCAGCTTCGCCGCATCCTCAAGAGAGAGCACACCCGCCACGTGCGCAGCAGCGATCTCACCCACCGAGTGACCGGCCACGTAGTCCGGCCGGATCCCCCAGGATTCGAGGAGGCGGAACAGCGCCACTTCGACAGCGAACAGCGCAGGCTGCGTGCACCCGGTCCGGTCGAGCTGCTCCGCGCCGGTGTCGAGCGAGACGTCGAGGTGTGCGCGGACCTCGTCGTAGGCCGCGGCGAAGGCCGGGAAGGCGTCGTAGAGTTCGCGCCCCATGCCCGCCCGCTGCGAGCCCTGGCCGGAGAACAGGAATCCGGTCTTGTCCCCGGGGCGGGACGCCCCCTGCACCACGGACGCGGACGGGGTGCCCGCCGCGAGTGCCCGTACGCCTTCGGTGAGTTCCTCCAGGCTCTCGCCGACGACGACCGCCCGCCGGTCCCAGGTGGAACGTGTCGTGGCGAGGGAGAAGCCGATGTCGGCCGGCGACTGCCAGGAGCCGCCCTCCAGGAAGGACGCCAGGCGCTCCGCCTGGGCGCGCAGCGCCGCGTCGCTCTTCGCCGAGAGCGCCCACGGCAGCGAGCGGGCGGCGGCGGGGGCCGCGGCGGACTCCTCTGTGAGCTCCTCTTCGAGGGCCGGGGCCTGTTCGATGATCGTGTGGGCGTTGGTGCCGCTGACGCCGAAGGACGAGACCGCCGCCCGGCGCGGGTGATCGGACTCGGGCCACCGAACGGCCTCGGTCAGCAGCTTGACACCGCCGGCCGACCAGTCGACCTGCGAGGTCGGCTCGTCCACGTGCAGCGTCTGCGGCAACACGCCGTTGCGGATCGCCATCACCATCTTGATCACACCGGCGACGCCGGACGCCGCCTGCGTGTGACCGAGGTTGGACTTGACGGACCCCAGCCATAGCGGCTGATCGCCCGAGTGCTCCTGGCCGTACGTGGCGAGCAGTGCCTCGGCCTCGATCGGGTCACCGAGGGTGGTGGCCGTGCCGTGCGCCTCGACCGCGTCGACCTGGGACGCGGTCAGCCGCGCGTTCTCCAGCGCCTGCTGGATCACGCGCACCTGCGACGGGCCGTTGGGGGCCGTAAGGCCGTTGGAGGCGCCGTCCTGGTTGACGGCGCTGCCGCGGATGACGGCAAGCACGTCGTGACCGAGCCGGCGGGCGTCGGACAGCCGCTCCAGCAGGAGCACACCGACGCCTTCGGACATGCCCGTGCCGTCGGCGGTCGAGGAGAACGCGCGGCAGCGGCCGTCGGGTGACAGGCCGCGCTGCGCGCTGAAGGCGAGGAACGTGTTCGGCGTGGCCATCACGGTCGCGCCGCCCGCCAGGGCGAGCGAGCACTCGCCCCGGCGCAGCGCCTGGGCGGCCAGGTGGAGGGCCACCAGCGAGGACGAGCACGCCGTGTCGACGGTGACGGCCGGGCCTTCGAGACCGAGGGCGTACGAGATGCGGCCGGACACCACGGCGGCGGTGTTGGCGGTGACGAGGTGCGCCTCCATGTCGCTGTCGCCCGGCCGCTGGAGGTAGGCGTGGTCCTGGCCGTTGGTGCCGACGAACACTCCGGCCCGGGTGCCGCGGGCGGTGGCGGGGTCGATGCCCGCGCGTTCGAAGGCCTCCCAGGAGGTCTGCAGGAGCAGCCGCTGCTGCGGGTCCATGACCAGGGCCTCGCGGGGGGAGATCCCGAAGAACGCGGGGTCGAACTCGGCAGCGTCGTAAAGGAATCCGCCCTCGCGCACGTACGTCCGGCCCGTCCGCCCGGGCTCGGGGTCGTAGATCGCATCCAAGTCCCAGCCACGGTCCGCAGGGAATTCCGAGACGGCGTCGCCGCCGGAGGCGACCAGCTGCCACAGGTCCTCCGGCGAGCCGACCCCGCCCGGGTAGCGGCAGGCCATCCCGACGATGGCGATGGGCTCGGTGTCCTTCGCCTCCAGCTCACCCAACTGCCTGCGGGTGTGGCGCAGGTCCACCATCACGCGCTTGAGGTAGTCCCTGAGCTTGTCGTCGTTCGACATGTTTTACGTCCTCGGTAGCAGTGCGTGAGAAGAGTTAGAGAGACCCGAGCTCTTGGTCGATGAGGTCGAACATCTCGTCGTCGGTGGCGGCGTCGAGCCGGTCGAGACCGAGGCCGGGGCCGAGGCCCGCGTCGCGGTCGGTGCCGGGGCCGGTGCCGACGTCGGCTGCCTTCGCCGCGGTGGCCTGGTGGGTGTCGGTCCATTTCCAGAGGAGCGCCTTGAGCCGGGAGGTGACCTTGTCCCGGACCGCTTCCTCGGGGGTGAGCGCGGCCAGCAGGGCTTCCAGCCGGTCGAGTTCGCCGAGCACCGGCGGGGTCTCGGCGGCGAGGTCGAGGACCAGGTCCTTGTGCAGGAGACGGGCGATCGCGACCGGGTTGGGGTGGTCGAAGACGAGGGTGGGCTTGAGCCGGAGCCCGGTCGCGGCCTTGAGCCGGTTGCGGAGCTCCACGGCGGTCAGGGAGTCGAAGCCGATGTCCCGGAAGGCCGTGGTGGGCTCGATACGGGCCGCGGTGGCGTGGCCCAGGGCAGCAGCGGCCTGGTTGCGCACCAGGTCCAGGAGCGCCTTCTCCTGGTCGGCCTCCGGCATCCCGGCGAGGCGGCGGGCCAGGGCGGTGGTCCCGGCGGTCGCGGCCTCGTCGGTCGCGGTGGCCGTGTCGCCGACGAGGCCGCGGAAGACCGCCGGGAGCATGCCGGCGCGGGCCATGGAGCGCAGTGCCGGAACGTCCAGCCGCACCGGCACGATCACCGGCCGGTCCACGGTGAGGGCGGCGTCGAACAGTGCCAGGCCCTCCGCGGAGGTGAAGGGCACGACGCCGGAGCGGCCCATCCGGGTGCGGTCGGCGTCGGTGATCCGGTCGCCCATGCCGCCGTTGTCCGTCCACAGGCCCCACGCCAGCGAGGTGGCGGGCAGGCCCGCGGTCCGGCGCTGCCGCGCCAGCCCGTCCAGGAAGGCGTTGGCCGCGGCGTAGCCCGCCGCGCCGGCGCTGCCCAGGACTCCGGCCAGGGAGGAGAAGAGCACGAATGCGGAGAGGCCCAGGTCCTTGGTCAGCTCGTGCAGGTGCAGTGCCCCGTCGGCCTTCGGCCTCAGCACGGTGTCCAGGCGCTCCGGGGTCAGGGCGGTGACCACGCCGTCGTCGAGGGCCGCCGCCGCGTGGACCACGGCCACGAGCGGGTGCTCGGCCGGGACCGAGGCCAGCAGCTCCGCGAGGGCGTTCCGGTCGGCGATGTCACAGGCGGCCACCTCAACCTGCGCGCCCAGCTCGGAGAGGGATGCGACGAGTTCGCCGACGCCGTCGGCCGCGGGGCCGCGGCGGCTGACCAGCAGCAGCCTGTGTGCGCCGCGCTCGGCGACGAGATGCCGGGCGAGCGCCAGCCCGAGGCCGCCGGTCGCACCGGTGAGCAGCACGGTCCCCTCGGGGTCCCAGGCGTGACCGGCGGGCTCCTCGGGCGGGGCGATCCGGGCGAGGCGCGGCAGGAACAGCTTGCCGCCGCGCACTGCGGCCTGCGGCTCGTCCAGGGCGGCGAGCTCGGCCGCCAGTGCGGGGTCCGGGCCGCCGGCCGTGAGCGACTCGTCCGAGTCGACGAGCAGGAACCGGTCCGGGTGCTCGGTCTGAGCCGACTTCACCAGGCCGGCCACCGCGACGTGCGCAAGGTCCGGCGCCACGCCGTCCGCGCCGGGCAGGTCGACGGCGCCGCGCGTCATCACCACGAGCCGCGCATCGCCGAACCGCTCGTCGGCGACCCACTCCTGGACGGCGGACAGCACACGGGCCAGCAGCCCGCGCGTCGCCGAGGCGGCGTCGCCCTCGCTCGGGGGACAGGGCAGGAGGACGTGGGCGGGCACGGCCGCACCGCCGTCGGCTGCCTTGCGGAGCCCGGCGATGCCGGAGCAGGGGTCCTCGCCATCGAGGACCGCCCATGCGGCACCGGGAACAGGGGCAGCGGAATCCGCCCTGTACTCGGCCCAGTCGACCTCGAACATCCAGTCCTGGTGCGCCACGCGCGAGGCCAGCACCTGCTGGGACGACACGGTCCGGGTCCGCACGGACGCCACCGAAGCCAGGGGGGCACCGTCCGTGTCGGCCAGTTCGACCGCCACGGCGTCGCCGTCGCCGGGCCGGATCCGTATGCGCACGGCGCCGACGCCGGCGCCGGTTCCGGCTACGGCTCCGGTTCCGGCTCCCGGGGCGTGGACGGATACGCCGCTCCAGGCGTAGGGCATGAGCACCTCGCCGGGATCGCCGACCGCGGCCGGGACCGCACGGGCCGCCGGCGCCAGGAGGTCCAGGGCGGCGCCCAGCAGGACGGGGTGAAGGCCGTAGCGGTCGGCCCGGTCCCGCTCCCCGAGGGGCAGTGCGGCCTCGGCGTACAGCTCGTCGCCGACGCGCCAGGCGGCGGTGAGGCCCGCGTGCTCCTCGACGACGTCCAGCGGTTCGGCGCCTGCGGGCGGCCAGATCATCATGTCGAAGTCCGCCGCCGGAGCGTTCCGGGTGAGCTCTCCGGTGACGTGGCGGACCCACGGCTCTCCGGCGCCGCCGGCGGCGGCCCGGCTGAAGACGCCCACGGACCGCCGACCGGGGTCCTCGCCCGCGGTGACCTGCACCTGGATGCGGACGGCGCCCTGTTCCGCCAGCACCAGCGGGGCGTCCACGTCCAGCTGTTCCAGATGCGGGAATCCGGCATGCCGGCCCGCGCCCAGGGCGAGCTCCACGAACGCGGCGACCGGGAACACCGGCACGCCCCCGACCGTGTGTTCGGCGATCCAGGGCATGTCGGCCGGGGACAGCCGGCCGGTGAACAGGACGTCCTCTCCCCCGGCGGTCTCCACCACCGCGCCGAGCAGGGGGTGGACGAAGGAGTCGAGACCCGCCGAGGAGACGTCGAGCGCGGACGTGCCTTCGAGCCAGTAGCGCTCGCGCTGGAAGGCGTAGGTCGGCAGATCGACGCGCCGGGCGCCGGGGAAGAGCGCCTGCCAGTCCGGGGAGACGCCGTGCGTGTGCAGCCGGCCGACGGCGAGGGTGAGCGCCTGCGGCTCGGGGCGGTCGGCGCGCAGGGCGGGGACGGTGACGATGTCGTCGCCGTCGTCGTCGCCGTCGAGACAGGCCTGGGTAAGCGCACTGAGAACGCCGCCGGGACCGATCTCGACGAACGTTGTCACGCCCAGGCTGTGCAGGGTCTGGATTCCGTCGGCGAAGCGGACCGCCTCGCGGACGTGACGGACCCAGTACTCCGGCGTGTACGACTCGGCGAGACCGCCGGTGAGGTTGGAGACCACCGGGATCCGCGGCTCGTTGTAGGTCAGGCCCCGGACGACCTGGGCGAAGTCGTCCAGCATCGGGTCCATCAGCGGCGAGTGGAAGGCGTGGCTGACCTTCAGGCGGGACGTCTTACGGCCCTGCTCGGCGAACAGCGCGGCGATCGCGGCGACCGCGCCCTCGGCACCGGAGATCACCACAGACTGCGGACCGTTGACCGCCGCAATGCCGACCCGCTCGGTCAGGTGCGGCAGCACCTCGTCCTCGGTCGCCTGGACCGCCACCATCGCCCCGCCGGCAGGCAGGGCCTGCATGAGTGCAGCGCGGGCGGAAACCAGCTTCGCCGCGTCGTCGAGCGACAACACCCCGGCCACATGCGCAGCCGCGATCTCGCCCACCGAGTGCCCGGCCACGTAATCCGGCCGGATCCCCCACGACTCCAGCAGCCGGAACAGCGCCACCTCCACAGCGAACAGCGCAGGCTGCGCCGACCCCGTCTGATGAAGCGTTTCCGCACCAACATCCACCGGAGCATCCAGACGCGCACACACCTCGTCGTAAGCCGCAGCGAAGACGGGATACGCCGCGTAGAGCTCGCGCCCCATCCCCAGCCGCTGCGAACCCTGACCCGAGAACAGGAAACCGACCTTGCCCCCGGCGGCCTCGGCACGTCCCGTCACCACGTGCGCCGCGGGCTCGCCTGCTGCGAGCGCCGTCAGCCCCGCTCGTAGTTCTTCCGTGCCGGCGCCGACGATCGCAGCCCGGTGCTCCAGTGCCGATCGGGTGGTCGCCAGCGAGAATCCCGCGTCGGCCGGTGTCGCGGCCGCGAAGTCCACGGACGACAGCAGTCGCTGCGCCTGTTCCCGCAGCGCCTCCCCGGTCTTCCCGGAGAGCACCCACGCCACCATCGAAGTCCGCGCGCGCAGCGGCTCCTCGGCCGTGGATCCAGCGCCCGCCGTATCGTCGGCCGCTTCCTCTGCCGCCTGCTCGGTCGCCTGCTCGGTCGCCGGCTCGGTCGCCTGCTCGATGATGACGTGGGCGTTGGTGCCGCTGATGCCGAACGAGGAGATCCCGGCCCGGCGCGGGTGGTCCGTCTCCGGCCACGCGGCGGCCTCGGTCAGCAGCTCGACCGAGCCCGCCGACCAGTCGACCTGCGGGGTCGGCCGGTCCACGTGCAGTGTCCGCGGCAGCACGCCGTGCTGCATCGCCATCACCATCTTGATCACACCGGCGACACCCGCCGCTGCCTGCGTGTGGCCGATGTTCGACTTCAGCGAGCCGGTCAGGAGCGGCCGTTCGCGGTCCTGCCCGTAGGTCGCCAGCAGTGCCTGCGCCTCGATCGGATCGCCGAGGTTCGTGCCGGTGCCGTGCGCTTCGACGGCGTCGACCTCCTCGGCGGACAGCCCGGCCCCTGCCAGGGCCTCGAGGATGACGCGCTGCTGCGAGGGGCCGTTGGGCGCGGTCAGGCCGTTGGAGGCGCCGTCCTGGTTGACCGCGCTGCCCCGGACGACCGCGAGCACCCGGTGGCCGAGCCGACGGGCGTCCCGCAGCCGCTCGACGAGCAGCAGCCCGGCGCCTTCGGACCACGACGCGCCGTCCGCGGCCGCCGCGAAGGACTTGCAGCGGCCGTCGGGGGCGAGCCCGCGCTGGCGGCTGAACTCGACGAAGGCGCTCGGGCCCGCCATGACCGTCACGCCGCCGGCGAGCGCCATGGAGCACTCGCCGTTGCGCAGCGCCTGCACGGCGAGGTGCAGGGCGACGAGCGACGACGAGCACGCCGTGTCGACGGTGACCGCGGGGCCCTCGAAGCCGAAGGTGTAGGCGATGCGCCCGGAGGCGACGCTGCCGGAGTTGCCGGTGCTGAGCAGCCCTTCGACCCCCTCGGGGAGGACGCCGGGCGTGAAGCCGTAGTCGTGGTACATCAGGCCGGCGAAAACGCCGGTGCGGCTGCCCTTGAGGGTGGCGGGGTCGATACCCGCGTGCTCGAAGGCCTCCCAGGAGGTCTCCAGCAGCAGGCGCTGCTGCGGGTCCATCGCCAGCGCCTCGCGCGGCGAGATCCCGAAGAAGTCCGCGTCGAAGTCCGCCGCGTCGTGGAGGAATCCGCCCTGCCGGGTGTAGACCTTGCCCGGCTGCTCGGGGTCGGGGTCGTAGAGCGCGTCGACGTCCCAGCCGCGGTCCTCGGGGAAGTGCGAGATCGCGTCGCCGCCCTCGGCCAGCAGCCGCCACAGCTCCTCGGGTGAGGTGACGCCGCCGGGGAACCGGCAGCTCATGCCCACGAGGGCGATCGGCTCCTGGTCGCGGGCCTCCAGCTCGCGCACGCGCCGCCGGGCCTGGCGCAGGTCGGTGGTGGCCCGCTTGAGGTAGTCCCGGAGCTTGTCTTCGTTCATCATCGGTGTTGCCCGCCCCTTTTGGCTGTGCCTGTTGGCTTTGCCTGCGCAGTTCAGGAGATGCCGAGTTTCAGGAGATGCCGAGTTCAAGAGGTGCCGAGTTCGTCGTCGAGGAGCTCGTACAGCTCCTCGTCGCTCGCCGAGCTGAGGTCGTCGTCGTCCTCGGCTCCGCCGGCGCCTCCCGGATCGGCAGGCTCGTTCCCGTTCCAGCGGGCGAGCAGCGCCTGGAGACGCATGTTGATCTTGGTTCGGGTGACGTTGTCGACGCCGTCCGCTCCGGCGCCTTCGAGGGCGGCGGCGAGGCGGTCCAGCTCGTCGAACACCGGCACCGTCCCGCCGCCCGTGCCGCCGGGGAGGTCCTTCAGCACCCGCTGCGCCAGTGCGGCGGGCGTCGGGTGGTCGAAGACAAGCGTCGCGGGCAGCCGCAGCCCTGTGGCCCTGTTCATCCGGTTGCGGAGCTCGACTGCGGTGAGCGAGTCGAAGCCCAGGTCGCCGAAGGCCTGGTCGGGCCGGACGGACTTGGCCGAGCCGTGCCCGAGGACGGCGGCGACCTCGGAGCGGACCAGGTCCAGCACCGCCTCTTCGCGCTCGCTCTCGGGCAGATCTGCGATCCGCTGCGCCGCGGTCACGGAGCCCGCCGCGGCCGTACGCCGCGGCCGGCCGCCGACCAGCGTCCTCAGCAGCGGCGGCACCGGGGCGGTCGCGTTCCGCAGGGCGGCGATGTCCAGCCGTGCCGCGACCACCAGGGGCTCCTGCAGCGCGAGCGCGGCGTCGAGGAGTTGCAGACCGTCCTCGTCGGACAGCGGCAGCACGCCGCCGCGGGCGAGCCGGGTCCGGTCGGCGCCCCCGAGGTCCTCGGTCATGGTGCCGGTCCGCTGCCACAGGCCCCACGGCAGCGACACCGCGGGAAGTCCCTGGGCGCGGCGGCGCCCGGCGAAGGCGTCCAGGAAGGCGTTGGCCGCGGCGTAGTTCGCCTGGCCGGGGGTGCCGAGCGTGCCCGCGAGGGAGGAGAAGACCACGAACGCGGACAGGTCGCTCGTCAGCTCGTGCAGGTTCAGCACCGCGTCGGCCTTGGGCCGCAGCACCGCGTCCAGGCGCTCCGGCGTGAGCGAGCCGATCACGCCGTCGTCGAGGACGCCCGCCGTGTGCACCACGGCCGTCACCACGGGCGTGCCGGCCAGTGCTTCGGCGAGGGCGTCCCGGTCGGCGACGTCGCAGGCGGCCCAGTGCACCTCGGCACCCGCGCCCTCCAGTTCCGCCCGGAGCTCCGCCGCGCCCTCGGCGTCGGCGCCGCGCCGGCTCATCAGCAGCAGGCTGCGTACGCCGTGTGCGGCGACGAGGTGCCGGGCGACGAGTCCGCCCAGGGCGCCGGACGCGCCGGTCACGAGCACCGTTCCGGTACCGAAGTCCGGGGTGGCCTGCGGGGCGTCGGTGGCGGCCCTGGCGAGCCGGGGCAGCAGGAGCGCGTCGCCGCGCAGTGCCGCCTGCGGCTCCCCGGCGGCGACGAGCCGGGGAACGATCGTCGTCGCGACCTGCTCCCAGCCGGCGTCCCCGGCAGCGTCCCCGGCCGTGTTCCCGGCCGTGTCGAGGAGGACGATGCGGTCCGGGTTCTCCGACTGCGCCGACCGGACCAGGCCCCACACGGCCGCCTGCACCGGATCGTTCTGTGCCGGGGCGTCCTGCGCCGGGGCGCCCGGTTGCGGCTCGTCGCCGGCGGCGACCGCGTCCCGGGTGACGAGCACCAGGCGGGCGGCCCGGTCCTCGGCCAGCCACCACTGCACCAGCCCGAGCACCTCGGCCAGGACGTCCCGGACGCGTTCGGCGTCGGTGCCCGACCCGGCCGGGCACGGCACGACGACGGCATCCACGTCCGTCCCAGCGTCCGTCACAACCGTCACATTCGCCGTCATGTCCGTCGTCATGTCCGTCGTCATGTCCGTCGGCGTCCCGGCCTCCGTCTCCAGGGCGGAGCGAAGGGAGGCGATGTCGTCGTAGGCCCGTACCGCCGGGACGTCCGCCCCGGCGGGTGCGGCGAGCGGCGTCCACTCCACGGTGAACAGGGAGTCCCGGGCGCTCGTCCGCAGTTGGTCGGCCGACACCGGGCGCAGCGTCAGCGACTCCACCGAGACGACGGGCCGGCCCGTTCCGTCGGCCGCCTCCAGCCGTACCGCGTCCCCGCCCGCCTGCGAGAGCCGTACCCGCAGGGCCGCCGCTCCGGTTCCGTGCACGGTGACGCGGGACCAGGCGAAGGGCAGCAGGGGCCCGTCGGCTGCCGGTACGAGGCCGCCGGCGCCCAGCGCGTGCAGGGCGGAGTCGAGCAGGGCCGGGTGCACGCCGAACGCGTCCGCGTCCGCGTGGGCTTCGTCGGGGACGGCCAGTTCGGCGTAGACCGCGTCCGTGCCGCGCCACGCGGCCCGCAGTCCCTGGAAGAGCGGGCCGTAGCCCAGGCCGAGGTCCGCCAGGCGGCCGTAGAAGCCGTCCAGGTCCACGGGGTGGGCGTCGGCCGGGGGCCAGCTGCTCAGGTCGGTGCCGGAGGGGGCGCCGCCCGTGGCGAGGACGCCGGTGGCGTTGCGGATCCAGGGGCCTTCCCCGGCGCGCGAGTGCACGCTCAGCGGGCGGCGGCCGGCGTCGTCCTGGGCGCCCACGTGGACCTGGACCTGGACGCCGCCGTTCTCGGGCAGCACCAGCGGTGCCTGCAGGGTGAGTTCCTCGACCAGGTCGCAGCCGGTCTCGGCCGCGGCGTGGGCGGCCAGTTCCACGAAGGCGGTGCCCGGTAGCAGCACCGTGCCCAGCACCGCGTGGTCGGCCAGCCACGGCTGCGTCTGCAGGGACAGCAGCCCGGTCAGCAGGTGGCCGCCGTCGCCGGGCAGTTCCGCCGCCGCGCCCAGGAACGGGTGGTCGGCGGCGTCCAGCCCGGCCGCTCGTACGTCACCGGCCGGCGCTCCCGCTTCCAGCCAGTACCGCTCGTGCTGGAACGCGTACGTCGGGAGGTCGACGCGGCGGGCTCCCGGCAGGACGGCGTCCCAGTCGACGGCGACGCCGTGCACGTGGGCCCGGGCCAGCGACAGCATCAGGCGGTGCCGGCCGCCGTCGCCGCGGCGCAGCGTCGGGACGACCTCGGCCTCGGCCTCGGCGGTCTCGATGGCGTCCTGGATGCCCGCGAGCTGCACGGGGTGCGGGCTGACTTCGATGAACACGTCGTGCCCGTCGGCAAGGAGGGACCGGATCGCATCGTGGAACCGCACCGTGTGCCGCATGTTGCGGTACCAGTAACCGGAGCCGAGCTCCCCCGCGTCCAGCTTTCCGCCCGTCACCGTGGAGTAGAAGGGCACGGCGCCGGGGAGGGGGCCGATGCCCGCGAATCCCTCTCGGACCTGCGCTTCGACCCGTTCGATCTGCGGCGAGTGCGCGGCGTAGTCGACGGCGACCTTGCGGGCCTGGACGCCCTCCTGCTCGCAGTGCGCGAGGAGTTCGTCCAGGGCGTCGGTGTCCCCGGAGACCACGACGGTCCCGGGCCCGTTCACGGCGCCGATGCCCAGGCGGCCGGCCCACCGGCCGATCAGTTCCTGTGCCTCCTCCTCCGGGAGGGTCACGGAGGCCATGGCGCCGCGGCCCTGGAGCTCGCGCACCGCGAGGCTGCGCTGCGCCACGATGCGCGCGCCGTCCTCCAGGGAGACCGCTCCGGCGATCACCGCCGCGGCGACCTCGCCCTGGGAGTGTCCGACGACGGCGTCAGGGGTCACACCGAAGGAGCTCCACACCTCGGCCAGCGCGATCGTCATCGCCCACAGGACGGGCTGCAGCACGTCGACCCGGTCCTGCTCTGCGTCGGACGTGCCGCGCAGCACCGCGGTCAGCGACCAGTCCACGTGCAGCGCGAGGGCGCGCTCGCAGGCGTCGATCCGGTCGCGGAAGACCGGCGAGGTCTCCAGCAGTCCGGCGGCCATGCCCACCCACTGCGAGCCCTGGCCGGGGAAGACGAAGACGGTCTTGCCGGCGGTGCGGGCGGTGCCCGTCACCACTCCGGGCGGGGTGGCGCCGTCGGCGACGGCGGCCAGCCCCTGCCGGAGCTCCTCGGGGGTGTCCGCGACCACCACGGCACGGTGCTCGAAGGCCGCTCTGGTCG
Source organism: Streptomyces rectiverticillatus (assembly GCF_013394065.1). Taxonomy (NCBI): domain Bacteria; kingdom Bacillati; phylum Actinomycetota; class Actinomycetes; order Kitasatosporales; family Streptomycetaceae; genus Streptomyces; species Streptomyces rectiverticillatus. Next base: position 7,575,638 of record NZ_CP040752.1, on the reverse strand, counting down.
TGGCCAGCGAGTACGCCGTGTCGGCGGCCGGTGCGGCCTCACCGTCGGTGCCGTCCAGGAAGGACGTGAGGCGGGCCGCCTGCGCGCGCAGCGCTGCTTCGGTCCGGCCGGAGAGTACCCAGGGCACGGGCGCGCCGGAGTCGGGGGCGGGAGGCAGGTCCGCCGTGGCGGGGGCCTGTTCGATGATGGTGTGGGCGTTGGTGCCGCTGACGCCGAAGGACGAGATCGCGGCGCGGCGCGGGCGGTCCGACCCGGGCCAGTCGACGGCCTCGGTCAGCAGCCGTACGTCACCCGCCGACCAGTCCACGTGCGCGGTCGGCTCGTCGACGTGCAGCGTCTGCGGGAGGACGCCGTGGCGCATCGCCATGACCATCTTGATCACACCGGCCACGCCTGCCGCGGCCTGCGTGTGGCCGATGTTCGACTTCAGCGAGCCCAGCCACAGCGGCCGGTCCTCCCCCGGCCGCTCCTGACCGTACGTCGCCAGCAGCGCCTGCGCCTCGATCGGGTCGCCCAGCTTCGTACCCGTACCGTGCGCCTCCACCGCGTCCACGTCGGCCGGAGTGAGTCCGGCGGAGGCCAGCGCCTGTCGGATCACCCGCTGCTGCGCAGGACCGTTGGGAGCGGTCAGACCGTTCGACGCACCGTCCTGGTTGACCGCGCTGCCCCGGACGACGGCCAGCACCCGGTGCCCGTGGCGCCGGGCATCGCTGAGCCGCTCCACCAGGAGCATGCCGACGCCTTCACCCCAGCCGGTGCCGTCGGCCCCGGCGGCGAACGCCTTGCAGCGGCCGTCGGGCGACAGGCCGCGCTGCCGGCTGAACTCCACGAAGACCGTCGGGCTCGCCATGACGGTGACACCGCCGGCCAGGGCCATCGTGCACTCGCCGTTACGGAGTGCCTGGACGGCCAGGTGCAGGGCGACGAGCGACGACGAGCACGCGGTGTCGATGGTGACGGCGGGCCCTTCGAGACCGAAGGTGTAGGACACGCGCCCGGAGGCGACGCTGCCGGAGCCTCCGGTGGTGAGCAGTCCCTCGACGCCCTCGGGCAGTTCGCGCGGGCCCTGGGCGTAGTCGTGGTACATCAGGCCGGTGAAGACACCGGTCCTGCTGCCCCGGACCGTCGCCGGGTCGATCCCGGCGCGTTCGAACGCCTCCCAGGACGCCTCCAGCAGCAGCCTCTGCTGCGGGTCCATCGCCAGGGCCTCGCGGGGGGAGATCCCGAAGAAGCCGGCGTCGAAGCCGGCCGCCTCGTACAGGAAGCCGCCGTCGCGCGCGTAGGTCGTGCCGAGGTGCTCGGGGTCGGGGTCGTAGAGACCGTCGACGTCCCAGCCGCGGTTGTCCGGGAACCGGGAGACGGCGTCCCGGCCGGAGGCCACCAGCCGCCACAGGTCCTCCGGCGAGCGCACCCCGCCCGGGAGGCGGCAGCTCATGCCGACGATGGCGATCGGCTCGTCGTCGGCAGCGGCAGCAGCAGCAGCGGGCTGCCGGGCAACGGTCGCCGTGGCCGTGGGCGCAGGGGCGTCGCCGAGCAGTTCGGTGCCGATGTGCCGGGCCAGGGCGGCGGGGGTGGGGTGGTCGAAGACGAGGGTGGCGGGCAGGCGCAGACCGGTGGCGGTGGACAGTCGGTTGCGCAGTTCCACGGCCGTCAGCGAGTCGAAGCCCAGGTCCTGGAAGGCGTGCGCGGGCTGGACGGCCCGGGGCGAGGGGTGTCCCAGCACGGCGGCGACCTCGGACCGGACCAGGTCCAGGACGGCTTCGTCGCGCTCGTCCCCGGCCGGCCCGGCGAGCCGGTCGGCCAGGGATCCGGCGGCGGTGGCGGCGGTCTGCGCGGTGCCGCGTGTGGTGACGCGGACGAGTCCGCGCAGCAGCGCCGGTACGGTTCCGGCCGCCCGGTTCCGCAGGGCGGCGGCGTCGAGGCGGACCGGTACGAGCACGGGCTCGTCGGAGGCGAGCGCCACGTCGAACAGACGCAGGCCGTCCTCGGTGGACAGCGGCAGCACGCCGGAGCGCGCCATCCGCGACCTGCCCGCCTCGTCGAGGGCGTCGGCCATGGCGCCCTCCTGCTCCCACAGGCCCCACGCCAGCGAGATCGTGGGCCGGCCCTGGGCGCGGCGGTGCCGGGCGAAGGCGTCGAGGAAGGCGTTGGCCGCGGCGTAGTTGCCCTGGCCGGGGTTGCCGAAGACGCCCGCGGCGGAGGAGAAGAGCACGAACGCCGTGTTGTCGCCCGTGAGCTCGTGCAGGTTGAGCACGGCGTCGGTCTTGGGCTTCAGGACGGCGTCCACGCGCTCGGGGGTCAGCGCGGCGATCACGCCGTCGTCGAGCACACCGGCGGTGTGCACGACGGAGTCGACCGGAGTCGCGGCCAGGAGCCGGGCGAGGGCATCTCGGTTTGCGACGTCACAGGCGGCCCACATCGCCTCGGCGCCCAGTGCGGCGAGTTCGGCCACCAGGGCCGCGGCGCCCGGAGCTTGCGGGCCGCGGCGGCTGACGAGCAGCAGGCGGCGCACGCCGTGCCCGGTGACGAGGTGCCGGGCGAGGGTGCCGCCCAGAGCGCCCGAGGCGCCGGTGAGCAGCACGGTGCCGAGGCCGGAGACGGCGTCCTTCGCAGGGACGACGGCGGACGTGTCCTCGGCAGCCGGTGAGGTGGCGTCCTCGGTGGCCGGGGAAGTGGTGCGGGCCAAGCGCGGTACGCGGGCCTCCCCTTCGCGGACGACGACGTGGGGCTCGCCGGACAGTACGATGCCGGGCACGAGCCCGACCGCATCGGCCGGGTGGTCGGTTTCGAGCAGCACGATCCGGCCGGGGTTCTCCGCCTGGGCCGAGCGCACGAGTCCACCGGCGGCGGCGTGGGCGAGGTCGTCGCAGCGCGCCACCAGCACGAGGCGCGGCGCCCGGTCCTCGGCGAACCACCGCTGGACGAGCTGCAGCACCTCGGTGGTGACCGCGCGCACCCGCTCGGCCTCGGAGGCCCCTTCCGGGCCGTCGGGGAACGGGACCACGACGACCTCCGGCTGCGACGACGCGTGGGCGGCGTCGGCCAGTGCGGCGGCAATGTCCGGGACGTGCGCGACGATCGGCCCGTCCGCTTCGTCGGACGGCAGGGTCAGCGGCGCCCACTGGACCGCGAACATCGCGTCGGCGGTGCGCTCGCGGAGCTGCCCGGCTGATACGGGGCGCAGCGTCAGCGACCGGACGGACGCCACCGGCTCGCCTGCGGCGTCGGCCACGAGCAGGGACACCGCGTCCGTTCCGGCCGGAGTCAGCCTCACCCGGAGGGTGGACGCGCCCGTGGCGCGTACGGACACCCCGGACCAGGCGAACGGCAGGAGCGGCCCGTCCGGCCCTTCCGCTGCGGCCACGAGGGATCCGCCCGCACCGTCCGCACCACTCGCGGCGCCCGCGGCGCCCGCACCGATGGCGTGCAGCGCCGCGTCGAGCAGTGCCGGGTGCAGGAGGAAGGAGCCGGTGTCCGTACCCTCGGGGAGGGCCACCTCGGCGAAGACCTCCTCGCCCGCGAGCCAGGCGCCGCGCAGTCCGCGGAACGCCGGGCCGTAGGCCAGGCCGAGACCGGCCAGCCGGTCGTAGAAGCCGTCGAGGCCGACCGGCTCGGAGCCCGCCGGCGGCCACGCCGCGAGCGCTCGGTCGGCGGCCGGGGCGGGCGCCTCTTCGGTGACGAATCCGGTCGCGTGCCGCATCCACGGCAGGTCGGCGTCGTCCTCGGGGCGCGAGTGCACGGTCAGCGGCCTGCGCCCGGAGTCGTCGGCCGCACCGACCCACACCTGGACGGCGACACCGCCCCGCTCGGGCACCACCAGGGGCGCTTCGAGGGTGAGGTCCTCCAGCAGTTCGCAGCCGGCTTCGTCGGCGGCGCGCACGGCCAGTTCGACGAACGCTGTGCCGGGCAGCAGCACGCTTCCGAGCACGGCGTGGTCGCTCAGCCACGGGTGCGTGCGCAGGGACAGCCGACCGGTGAGCAGCCGTTCGTCGCCGCCGGCCAGGGAGACGGCGGCGCCCAGCAGCGGGTGGTCGGCGGACCCCAGGCCGGCCGCGCGCACGTCGCCGGGGCCGGCCGGTGCGGCGTCGAGCCAGTAGCGCTCGTGCTGGAAGGCGTAGGTGGGCAGGTCGACGCGGTGGGCGCCGGGGAAGAAGGCGTGCCAGTCGGGCGAGACGCCGTGCGCGTGCAGTTCGGAGACCGCGGCGACGAGCGCGGCCCGCTCGGGGCGGTCGGCGCGGAGTACGGGGACGGTGACGGTGGCGACGTCATCGCGGTCGTCGCCGTCGTCGCCCAGGCAGCCCTGGGTGAGCGCACTGAGGACGCCGCCGGGGCCGATCTCCACGAAGGTCGTCACGCCCAGGTCGTGGAGAGTGCGGACGCCGTCGGCGAAGCGGACCGCCTCGCGGACGTGGCGGACCCAGTACTCGGGGGTGTACGGCTCGGCGAGACGGCCGGTGAGGTTGGAGACCACCGGGATCTGCGGCTCGCCGAAGGACAGGCCCCGGACGACCTCGGTGAACTCCTCCAGCATCGGATCCATAAGAGGCGAGTGGAACGCGTGACTGACCTTCAGCCGGGACGTCTTACGACCCTGCTGCCGGAAGACCTCGGCGATCGCGACGACCGCGTCCTCGGCACCGGAGACCACGACGGACTGCGGCCCGTTGACCGCCGCGATGCCGGCCCCGTCGGTCAGATGCGGCAGCACCTCGTCCTCGGTCGCCTGCACCGCCACCATCGCACCGCCGACCGGCAGCGCCTGCATCAGCCGGGCACGGGCGGACACCAGCTTCGCCGCGTCCTGCAGCGACAGCACACCCGCCACATGCGCGGCCGCGATCTCACCCACCGAGTGCCCGGCCACGTAATCCGGCCGGATCCCCCACGATTCGAGGAGGCGGAACAGCGCCACCTCCACAGCGAACAGCGCAGGCTGCGCCGCCCCGGTCTGGTGAAGCGCTTCCGCATCGACGTCGACCGGCGCGTCGAGAGGCGCACACACCTCGTCGTAAGCCGCCGCGAACACCGGGTAGGCCGCGTACAACTCCTGCCCCATGCCCATGCGTTGCGAGCCCTGGCCGGAGAAGAGGAAAGCGACGCGCCCGCCGGTGCCGGCGTGGCCGCGCGCGACGCCCGGGGACGGGGAGCCGGAGGCCACTGCCCGCAGCCCCTCGGCGAGCTCCTCCGGCGTCTCGCCCTGCACCACTGCGCGGTGCTCCAGGGCCGTGCGCGACGTGGCGAGCGAGAACGCCACGTCCAGCGGGGAGACGCCGGCATCGGCGCGGGACAGCAGACGCCCGGCCTGGGCACGCAGGGCCGCCTCGCTCTTGCCGGAGATCACCCACGGCACCGGGCCGCCCTCGGCCGGGCGTACGGCCTCCGCGGAGACGGCCTCGGTGCCCTCGACGCCTTCCTCCGGAGCCTCCGGAGCGTCCGGGGCCTCGGGGTCCTGGGCGTCCTCGGCATCCGGGGCGTCCTGGGCGAACGCTTCGGCCGACGGGGCTTCCTCGATGATCGTGTGCGCGTTGGTGCCGCTGATCCCGAAGGAGGAGATGCCGGCCCGGCGCGGCTGGTCCGAAGCCGGCCACGGCGTGGGCTCGGTCAGCAGCCGTACGGCGCCCGCCGACCAGTCGACGTGCGGGGACGGCGCGTCGACGTGCAGCGTGCGCGGAAGTTCGCCGTGGCGCATGGCCATGACCATCTTGATGACGCCCGCCACACCGGCCGCGGCCTGGGTGTGGCCGATGTTGGACTTGATCGAGCCCAGCCACAGCGGCGTGTCGTCGGACCGGCCCTGACCGTACGTGGCGAGGAGAGCCTGCGCCTCGATCGGGTCACCGAGCCGCGTGCCCGTGCCGTGCGCCTCCACCGCATCCACCTGAGAGGAGGTCAGTCGGGCGGCGGCCAGGGCCTGGCGGATCACCCGCTGCTGGGAGGGGCCGTTGGGGGCGGTCAGGCCGTTGGAGGCGCCGTCCTGGTTGACGGCGGAGCCCCGTACGACGGCGAGCACCTCGTGCCCGTTGCGGCGGGCGTCGGAGAGGCGCTCCACGAGCAGCAGGCCGGCACCCTCGCCCCAGCCGGTGCCGTCGGCGCCGGCGGCGAACGCCTTGCAACGGCCGTCGGGGGCCAGCCCGCGCTGGCGGCTGAAACCGACGAAGGTGGCGGGGCCGACCATGGCGGTGACACCGCCCGCCACGGCCAGCGAGCATTCGCCGTTGCGCAGCGCCTGGACGGCCAGGTGCAGGGCGACCAGGGACGACGAGCACGCCGTGTCGACCGTGACGGCCGGGCCTTCGAGGCCGAAGGTGTAGGCCAGCCGGCCGGAGGCGACGCTGCCCGAGGTGCCTGTGCCCAGATAACCCTCCAGGTCTTCCGGGGAGTTCTGCAGGGCGGCGAGGAACTCGTGGTTCATCACCCCGGCGAAGACGCCGGTCCTGCTCCCCGCGAGCGAGGCGGCGTCGATGCCGGCCCGCTCGAAGAGCTCCCAGGTCGTCTCCAGCAGCAGCCGCTGCTGGGGGTCCATGGCGAGCGCCTCACGGGGCGAGATCCCGAAGAGGCCGGCGTCGAACTGCGCCAGGTCGCGCAGGAACGCGCCCTCGCGGGCGTAGCTGGTCCCGCGGGACTCGGGGTCCGGGTCGTAGAGCGCGTCCAGGTCCCAGCCGCGGTCGCCGGGGAACTCCGAGACGGCGTCCCGGCCGCCGGCTACCAGCTCCCACAGGTCCTCGGGCGAGTCGACGCCTCCCGGGTAGCGGCAGCTCATCCCGATGATGGCCACCGGCTCCCCGGCGGCGTCCTCGTAGTCACGAAGGCGCCGCCGGGTCTCCTGGAGATCTGCGGTGACTCGCTTCAGGAAATAGCGGAGCTTGTCCTCGTTCGCCACCGAAATCGTCCCTCACCCCTGCGAAGACTTACCGGAATTCGGCAAGGGGGTCAGCGGGACGCACCGGAGCGGTCAGGAAATCCCGAATTCCTTGCCGAGCAGATCGAATACTTCGTCGTCGGTGGCCGATTCCAGATCGGTGCCCGTTCCAGGGGCTTCCGGAGCCGGCGCCCTGCCGGATTCACCGGCAATCGCCAAGACCGCCTGGAGCTTTGACAGGATCCGGTCGCGGGCTTCACTCTCCGACAACTTCGTGACCAATTCTTGTTCGACCCTGTCCAGATCAGCAAGTAGGGAATCCACTAGGGCTGGTTCGGCCGCTCCCACCGTCTCCGTGAGTACGTGACGGGCCAGGAGAGCGGGCGTCGGGTAGTCGAAGACCAGCGTCGCGGGGAGCCGCAGCCCGGTGGCCTTGTTCAGCCGGTTGCGCAGTTCGACGGCCGTGAGGGAGTCGAATCCCAGGTCCTGGAAGGCGTGTTCCGGCCGGACCGTGCGGTCCGACGCGTGCCCCAGGACCGCGGCCGCCTCGGCCCGGACCAGGTCCAGGACGGCCGCGTCCCGCTCGGCCTCCGCCATCCCCTCCAGGCGCTCGGCCAGCGAGGATGCGGAGGGAACGGCAGCGGCCCGCGCGGTTCTCCGGGCCACGGCCGGTACGAGGGCGCGCAACACCGCCGACGCCTCACCGGCGCGCAGCGCACCGGTGTCGATGCGTACCGGGGCGAGCACCGCCTCGTCCGAGGCCAGTGCCGCGTCGAACAGCCTCAGTCCCTCCTCCGGCGGCAGCGGCAGCACGCCGCTGCGCGCCATCCGCGCCCGGTCGGCCTCGGCGAGGCCGTCCGTCATCGCACCGGACTGCTCCCACACGCCCCAGGCCAGCGAAATGGCGGGCAGGCCCTCGCGGCGGCGGTACGACGAGAAGGCGTCGAGGAAGGAATTCGCCGCCGCGTAGCTCGCCTGACCGGCGCTGCCGACCATTCCGGCGACGGACGAGAACACCACGAAGGCGGCGAGGTCCGTCTCCCGGGTGCAGTGGTGCAGATTCAGCACGGCGTCCACCTTGGGCCGGAAGACCTCCCTCATCCTTTCCGGTGTGAGCGAGGCGACGACCCCGTCGCCGAGAACACCCGCGGTATGCACGACGGCCGACAGCCGGTGACCGCCGAGCCCGTTCAGCATTGCGGAGACGGCTTCCCGGTCGGCCACGTCGCAGGCCGACCAGGTGACCTCGGCACCCCATGCCGCCAGCTCGGCCTCCAGCTCGGCCGCGCCGGGGGCCTCGGCGCCCCGGCGGCTCGCCAGCAGGAGCCGGCGCACCTTGTGCTCGGTGACCAGGTGCCGGGCGACGAGCGCGCCCAGCGACCCGGAGGCGCCGGTCACGAGGACGGTGCCGTCGGCGAGGTCCGGGACGTCGGCGGAAGCGCCGGTGACGGCTCCGGTGACGGCTCCGGTGACAGCTCCGGTGGCCTTCGTCAGGCGCGGCACGAGGACGTCCTGGCCGCGCACCGCGAACTGCGGCTCACCAGCGGCGATCGCGGCGGGCAGCACACGCACTGCCTCGTCCACGGCCGCGGCCTCCACCAGCACGATCCGGTCCGGATGCTCGGACTGCGCGGACCGGACGAGCCCCCACACCGCAGCATGCGCCAGATCGCCGGGAGACGTCACCAGGGCCAGACGCCCCGGGCGGTCCTCCGCCAGCCACCACTGCACCAGCGCCAGCACCTCGCTCGCGACGCCGTACACCTGCTCGGCTGTCTCGATGCCCGTGCCCGAGCCGTAGCCTGCCGGGCACGGAGCGACCGCGACGACCGCGACGTCGGGGAGGGCCGGTTCGGTGGACAGAGCGGCCAGGTCCGCGTACCTCCGGACGTCGAGCCCGGAGGCCGGGGCCGCGGCGGCCCCGGCCTCCGAGAAGGCCGCGGGCTGCCAGGCGAGGCCGAACAGCGAGTCGTCGGCGCGTCGGCCGGAGCCGCCCGCCGCGAGCAGCTGCTCCCGCGACACCGGGCGCAGCGACAGGGAGCCGACCGAGGCCACCAGGCCGCCCGCGGTGTCGGCCACGGTCAGCGACACCGCGTCGGTGCCCGTTCGCGAGATCTTGACCCGCAGTGCCGTCGCCCCGGCGGCCCGCACGCCCGTCCCGGACCATATGAAGGGCAGCAGCGGCCCGTCGTCGACGGGGACGAGCCCGCCCGCGCCGATCGCGTGGAGCGCCGCGTCCAGCAGCGCCGGGTGCAGGGCGAACGCGCCTGCCTCCGCCTCCGTGCCCTCGGGCAAGGAGACCTCGGCGAGGACATCGTCCCCGCTGCGCCACACCGACCGCAGGCCCTGGAAGACCGGACCGTAGCCCAGACCGAGCCCGGCCAGGCCCTCATAGAACCCCGTCAGGTCGACGGCCTCCGCGCCTGCCGGCGGCCACGCGCCGAAGTCCGCACCGTGCGGCGCTTCGGGCAGCGTGTCCGTCAGGAAGCCGACCGCGTGCCGCACCCACGGAGCGTCGTCCGGGGCGTCGTCCTGGGCGTCCTCCAGCCGCGAGTGCACGCTGAGCGCGCGTCGGCCCGGTTCCTCCTCCGCACCGACCCACACCTGCACGGCCACACCGCCGTGCTCCGGGACGATCAGCGGTGCTTCCAGCGTCAGGTCCTCGAGCTGCGCGCAACCGGCTTCGTCGCCCGCACGCACCGCCAGCTCCACGAGCGCGGTACCCGGCAGCAGCACGCTGCCCATGACCGTGTGGTCGGCGAGCCAGGGGTGGGACTTGAGGGAGAGCCGCCCGGTGACCAGGAACCCGCCGGCGCCCGGCAGCGCGACCGCCGCACCCGCCAACGGGTGCCCGGCCGCACCCAGCCCGAGCCCGGTGGCAGCGGCACTTCCGGTGAACTCCTCGGGCGCTTCGAGCCAGAAGCGCTCGTACTGGAAGGCGTAGGTCGGAAGGTCGACGCGGCGAGCGCCGGAGAACAGTGCCTGCCAGTCCGGGGAGACGCCGTGCACGTGCAGCTCGGCGAGCGCGGTGACGACGGCCTGCGGCTCGGGGCGGCCGGCGCGCAGGACGGGCACGGTGACGGCCTCATCCAGGCAGCCCTGCGCCATACCGCTCAGGACACCGCCGGGGCCGATCTCCACGAAGGTCGTCACACCCAGGTCGTGCAGGGTCTGGATTCCGTCGGCGAAACGGACCGCCTCGCGAGCGTGACGGACCCAGTACTCGGGGGTGTACGGCTCGGCCACGCGGCCGGTGAGGTTGGAGACGACAGGGATCTGCGGCTTGTCGTAGGTCAGGCCCCGGACGACCTGGGCGAAGTCGTCCAGCATCGGCTCCATCAGGGGCGAGTGGAAGGCGTGACTGACCTTCAGGCGGGACGTCTTGCGCCCCTGCTGGGCGAAGACCCCGGCGATTTGCAGCACGGCAGTCTCGGCTCCGGAGACGACGACGGACTGCGGACCGTTGATCGCCGCGATGCCGACGCCGTCGGTCAGGTGCGGCAGCACCTCGTCCTCGGTCGCCTGCACGGCCACCATCGCACCGCCGACCGGTAGCGCCTGCATCAGCCGGGCACGGGCGGACACCAGCTTCGCGGCGTCGTCGAGCGACAGCACCCCGGCCACATGCGCGGCCGCGATCTCGCCTACGGAGTGACCGGCCACGTAATCCGGCCGCACACCCCAGGACGCGAGGAGACGGAACAGCGCCACCTCAATGGCGAAGAGGGCGGGCTGCGTCGAGCCCGTCTGGTGCAGATCCTCCGAGTCGACGTCGACGAGAGCATCCAGCCGCGCACACACCTCGTCGTAAGCTGCAGCGAACACCGGGAACGCCGCGTACAGCTCACGCCCCATGCCGATCCGCTGCGAACCCTGGCCCGAGAACAAGAACCCGGCCTTGCCCCCGGAACCCGGTTCGCCCACGACGACCCGGGTGGACGGGGACCCGGCGGCCAGCGCACGGAGCCCTTCCAGGAGTTCGTCCGGGTTCTCCCCTACGACGGCTGCCCGGTGCTCCATGGACGAGCGCGTGGTGGCGAGCGAGAAGCCGATGTCGGCCGGCTGCAGGTCCGGGTCCGAGGACAGGGACGAGGACAGGGACAGCAGACGTTCCGCCTGGGCCCGCAGCGCCGCCCCCGTCCTGCCCGACAGCACCCACGGCACGGCCGGTACCGAAGCCGAACCCGAAGCCGAGTCCGGGACGGCAGGCGCAGCAGGTTCCGTCGTCGCAGGCGCCTGCTCGACGATCACGTGGGCGTTGGTGCCGCTGATGCCGAAGGACGACACAGCTGCTCGCCGCGGGTGGTCCGTGGCCGGCCAGTCGACGGCCTCGGCCAGCAACCGGACGTCACCGGCGGACCAGTCCACGTGCGGCGTCGGCTCGTCCACATGCAGCGTCCGCGGGAGGACGCCGTGGCGCATCGCCATGACCATCTTGATCACACCACCGACACCGGCAGCCGCCTGGGCGTGGCCGATGTTCGACTTCAGCGAGCCCAGCCACAGCGGACGGTCCTCGGCCCGCTCCTGACCGTACGTGGCCAGCAGCGCCTGCGCCTCGATCGGGTCGCCCAGCTTCGTACCCGTGCCGTGCGCTTCCACCGCGTCGACCTGGTCCGAGGACAGGCCCGCATTCGCCAGCGCCTGCCGGATCACCCGCTGCTGCGACGGACCGTTCGGCGCCGTCAGACCGTTGGACGCACCGTCCTGGTTCACCGCAGTGCCACGAACCACCGCCAGCACCTTGTGACCGTTACGCCGGGCGTCGGACAGCCGCTCCACGAGCAGCATGCCCGCACCTTCGGCCCAGCCCGTACCGTCCGCGCCTGCCGCGAACGCCTTGCACCGGCCGTCGGCCGACAGGCCGCGCTGACGGCTGAACTCCACGAACGTCGAGGGAGTCGCCATGACGGTGACGCCGCCGACCAGGGCCATCGAGCACTCGCCGGTGCGCAGCGCCTGGGTCGCCAGGTGCAGTGCGACGAGCGAGGAGGAGCACGCCGTGTCGACCGTGACCGCCGGGCCCTCCAGACCGAAGGTGTACGAGACGCGGCCCGAGGCGATGCTGCCCGCGCTGCCGCTGCCCAGGTAGGCGTCCATGCCCTCCGGAGCCGTCTTCACCCGCCCGCCGTAGTCGTGGTACATCACACCGGCGAAGACACCGGTCCTGCTCCCCCGCACCGAAGCCGGATCGATCCCCGCCCGCTCGAACGCCTCCCACGACGTCTCCAGCAGCAGCCGCTGCTGCGGATCCATCGCCAGCGCCTCACGCGGCGAGATCCCGAAGAAGGCCGGGTCGAACTCGGCCGCCTCGTGGAGGAAGCCGCCGTGGCGCACGTAGGACTTGCCCGAGCGGTCGGGGTCGGGGTCGTAGAGGTTCTCGACGTCCCAGCCGCGGTCCTCGGGGAAGCCGGAGATCGCGTCCCCGCCGGAGGCGACGAGGCGCCACAGATCCTCGGGTGACCGCACGTCACCGGGGAACCGGCACGCCATGCCCACGATCGCGATCGGCTCGTCCGTCCCGGCGACCGCGGCGACGGCGACGGCGGCCTGGGACTGCTCCTGGACGCCCAGGGTCTCGGCGAGCAGGAAGCGGGAGAGCGCGACGGGCGTCGGGTGGTCGAAGACCATGGTCGCGGGGAGCCGCAGACCGGTCGCCGTGTTCAGGCGGTTGCGCAGCTCCACCGAGGTGAGCGAGTCGAAGCCGGCGTCCTGGAAGGCGTGGTCCGGCTGGACGGCCTGGACCGAGGCGTGGCCGAGGACGGCGGCCACCTCGGCGCGTACCAGGTCCAGCACCGCCTGCTCGCGCTCGGCCTCGGGCAGTCCGGCCAGCCGCTGCCCCAGCGATCCCTTCGGCGCGGCCTGCTGTGCCGCGCGCCGCGCAGTGCCTCGTACGGGCCCGCGCAGTCCGCGCAGAACCGGGGGGACCGTGCCCTGAAGCCCGCTCAGGTCCAGGCGGAGCGGGGCGACGGTTGCCCGGTCCAGGGTCAGCGCCGCGTCGAACAGCCGCAGTCCCTCGTCGACGGTTATCGGGGCCAGGCCCACCCGCTTGAGGCGGGTGAGGTCCGCCTGGTCGAGCCGGTCGGCCATGCCGCCTCCCTGCTCCCACAGGCCCCACGCCAGCGAGGTCGCGGGGAGGCCGCGGGCGCGGCGGGCCTCGGCGAAGGCGTCGAGGAAGGTGTTCGCCGCCGCGTAGTTGCCCTGCCCCGCGCTGCCCAGGATCCCGGACACCGAGGAGAAGACGACGAACGCCGACAGGTCGCTCGTCAGCTCGTGGAGGTTCAGCACGGCGTCGACCTTCGGCCGCAGCACCGTGTCCAGGCGCTCCGGGGTGAGTGCGGCGACCACACCGTCGTCGAGGACGCCGGCCGTGTGCACGACGGCCGTCACCGGCGTGCCGGACAGCACCTCGGCGAGGGCGTTCCGGTCGGCCGCGTCGCAGGCCGCCCAGCGCACCTCGGCGCCCCACGCGGCCAGCTCGGCCTCCAGCTCCACCGCGCCGGGGGCCTCCGCACCGCGCCGGCTGAGCAGCAGCAGGCTGCGTACGCCGTGGGTGGCGACCAGGTGCCGGGCGACGAGCCCGCCCAGCGCGCCCGAGGCACCGGTCAGCAGGACGGGGCCGACGCCGAAGTCCGGGACGTCGGCGGAAGCGCCGGTGACAGCTCCGGTGACGGCTCCGGTGGTGGCTCCTGCGGCGGCTCCGGTGACGGCTCCGGTGGCCTTCGTCAGGCGCGGCACGAGGACGTCCTGGCCGCGCACCGCGAACTGCGGCTCACCGGAGGCGAGGGCGGCGGGCAGCACGCGGACGGCGGCCTCGACGTCCTCGGCCTCCACCAGCAGGATCCGGTCCGGACTCTCTGTCTGCGCGGACCGGACGAGCCCCCACGCCGCAGCATGTGCCGGATCTCCGGGACGCGTCACCAGGGCAAGACGCCCCGGGCGGTCCTCCGCCAGCCACCACTGCACCAGCGCCAGGACGGCGTGGGTGACTTCACGGACGCGGGTGGCCGTGTCCCTGTCTGCCTTGTCTGCCTTCACGTCCGTGCGGAAGCCCGTCGGGCACGGGACGACCATGACGTCCGATGTCGCCTCCGACTCCTGCAGTGCGTCGAAGTCCGCGACGGTCTCTATCGTGAGCGCGCCGGCGGCGGAGGGCAGCGTGAACGGCGTCCAGTCCAGCGCGAAAAGCGAATCACCGCCGCCGGAACCGGCACCGGCACCGGAACCGGCACCGGCATCGCGCAGTTGCTCGGCCGAGACGACCCGCAGCGACAGCGACTCGACCGAGGCCACCGGATCACCGGCGCCATCGGCCACGGCCAGCGTCACCGAACCGGAGGCCGCCCGCGACAGCTTCACCCGCACCATGGCCGCACCGGCCGCCTGGACGGCGACACCGGACCACGCGAACGGCAGAGCAGGCCCGTCGTCCAGCGAGACCAGACCACCGGCGGCCAGAGCGTGCAGGGCGGCGTCCAGCAGCGCCGGGTGCAGGGCGAAGGCCGCGGCGTCGGCACCCGATTCCTCCGGCAGTTCGACCTCGGCGAAGACGTCGTCCCCGCCGCGCCACACCGACCGCAGGCCCTGGAAGACCGGACCGTAGTCCAGGCCGGCAGCGGCCATGCCGTCGTAGAACGCGGTCAGGTCGACTGCCTCCGCACCCGCAGGCGGCCACGCACCGAAGTCCGCAGCGGACGGCGTCGCCTCGGCCGGGGACAGCACACCCGTCGCGTGCCGCACCCACGAACCGTCCTCGACGCGCGAGTGCACGCTCAGCTGCCGCCGCCCGGACTCGTCCGCCGCGCCGACCGCCACCTGAAGGGTGACGCCACCGCGCTCGGGCACGACCAGGGGAAGCTCCAGGGTGAGGTCTTCGATCCACCCGCAGCCCGTCTCATCGCCCGCCCGGACGGCCAACTCGACGAACGCGGTGCCGGGCAGCAGAACAGTGCCGTTCACGGCGTGGTCGGCAAGCCACGGGTGGGTTCCGAGGGAGAGCAGCCCGGTGAGCAGGACCCCGTCGCTGTCGGCCGTCGCGATCGCGGCACCGAGCAGCGGGTGATCCGCCGTCCCCAGGCCGGCGGCGCGGACGTCGCCGGGTGCCTGGGGGACGTCGAGCCAGTAGCGGTCGCGCTGGAAGGCGTAGGTCGGCAGGTCGATGCGCCGGGCGCCGGGGAAGAGTGCCTGCCAGTCCGGGGAGACGCCGTGGGTGTGGAGCTGACCGACGGCGGTGACGATCGCGTACGGCTCGGGGCGGTCGGCGCGCAGGGCGGGGACGGTGATGACGTCGTCCACGCAGGCCTGCGCCAGCGCGCTCAGCACGCCGCCGGGGCCGATCTCCACGAACGCCGTCACGCCCAGGTCGTGCAGGGTCTGCACACCGTCGGCGAAACGCACGGCCTCGCGGACGTGACGGACCCAGTACTCCGGCGTGTACGACTCGGCCAGACGGCCGGTGAGGTTCGAAACCACCGGAATCCGCGGCTCGTTGAAGGTGAGGCCGCGGACGACCTCGGCGAAGTCGTCCAGCATCGGCTCCATCAGCGGCGAGTGGAACGCGTGGCTGACCTTCAGACGCGACGTCTTACGGCCCTGCTGCCTGAAGGTCTCGGCCATCGCCGTGACCGCGTCCTCGGCACCGGAGATCACCACGGACTGCGGCCCATTGATCGCCGCGATACCGGCCTCGTCGGTCAGATGCGGAAGGACTTCCCCCTCGGTGGCCTGCACGGCCACCATCGCCCCGCCCGCGGGCAGGGCCTGCATCAGCGCAGCCCGCGCCGACACCAGCCTCGCCGCGTCGTCGAGTGACAGCACCCCGGCCACGTGCGCGGCCGCTATCTCGCCCACGGAGTGACCGGCCACGTAGTCCGGCCGCACGCCCCAGGATGCGAGGAGGCGGAACAGTGCCACCTCGACAGCGAACAGCGCAGGCTGTGCCGACCCGGTCTGGTGAAGCGCTTCCGCATCGACGTCGACCGGCGCGTCGAGAAGCGCACACACCTCGTCGTACGCCGCCGCGAACACCGGATACGCCGCGTACAGCTCGCGTCCCATGCCGATCCGCTGCGACCCCTGACCCGAGAACAAGAACCCGACCTTGCCCCCAGCAGGACCGCCCACCGGAGCGGCGCCCGAGGCCACCGCCTCCAGTCCCGGCCGGAACTCCGCAAGGTCCCCGCCCACGACCACCGCACGCCGCTCCAGCCCCGCACGCGACGTCGCCAACGAGAACCCCACATCGGCGAGCCGAACCCCAGTGCTCTCAGCGTCCACGAACGACAGCAGCCGATCCGCCTGCTCCCGCAGCGCCGCCTCGCTCTTCGCCGACAGCACCCACGGAACCGGTCCCGCCACGACCGCCTCACGGACAGGCTCGTCACTCGCCACAGCCTGCTCGACGATGACATGCGCGTTCGTACCGCTCACGCCGAACGAGGACACCGCCGCCCGGCGCGGCCCTTCGCCCGCAGGCCATTCGACCGCCTCCGTCAGCAGGCGCACGGCGCCCGCCGACCAGTCCACGTGCGGCGTCGGCTCATCGATGTGCAGGGTCTGCGGCAGCACGCCGTGCTGCATCGCCATGACCATCTTGATCACACCACCGACGCCCGCCGCGGCCTGTGAGTGACCGATGTTGGACTTCAGTGAGCCCAGCCACAGCGGACGGTCCTCGGCCCGCTCCCGGCCGTACGTGGCCAGCAGCGCCTGCGCCTCGATCGGGTCGCCCAGCTTCGTACCCGTGCCGTGCGCTTCCACCGCGTCGACCTGGTCCGAGGACAGGCCCGCATTCGCCAGCGCCTGCCGGATCACCCGCTGCTGCGACGGACCGTTCGGCGCCGTCAGACCGTTGGACGCACCGTCCTGGTTCACCGCAGTGCCACGAACCACCGCCAGCACCTTGTGACCGTTACGCCGGGCGTCGGACAGCCGCTCCACGAGCAGCATGCCCGCACCTTCGGCCCAGCCCGTACCGTCCGCACCTGCCGCGAACGCCTTGCACCGGCCGTCCTCCGACAGGCCGCGCTGACGGCTGAACTCCACGAACACGGAAGGGCTCGCCATCACCGTGACGCCGCCGACCAGCGCCATCGAGCACTCGCCGCTCCGCAGCGCCTGCGCCGCCAAGTGCAGGGCCACCAGGGACGACGAGCACGCCGTGTCGACCGTGACCGCCGGGCCCTCCAGACCGAACGTGTACGAGACGCGCCCCGAAGCTACGCTGCCCGCACTGCCGTTGACGAGGTAGCCCTCCAGTCCGGCCGGCGAGGTGTGCACGCGCCCGCCGTAGTCGTGGTACATCACACCGGCGAAGACACCGGTCCTGCTCCCCCGCACCGAAGCCGGATCGATCCCCGCTCGCTCGAACGCCTCCCACGACGTCTCCAGCAGCAGCCGCTGCTGCGGATCCATCGCCAGCGCCTCACGCGGCGAGATCCCGAAGAACTCGGCGTCGAATTCGGCCGCGTCGTGGAGGAAGCCGCCCTGCCGGGTGTAGCTGGTGCCCCACTGGTCGGGGTCCGGGTCGTAGAGCTTCTCGACGTCCCAGCCGCGGTCCTCGGGGAAGCCCGATACGGCGTCGCGCCCGGAGAACACCAGCTGCCACAAGTCTTCGGGCGACTGCACGCCGCCGGGGTAGCGGCAGGCCATGCCCACGATCGCGATCGGCTCGTCCACCGTGCCGGTGGCCGTCGAGACGGTCGCCGGCACCGCTGCTGCTGCCGCGGCCCCGCCGGAGCCCGCGGCCTCGGCGGTGAGGAAGCGGGCGAGAGCGAGGGGGTTCGGGTAGTCGAAGATCAGCGTGGCGGGCAGGCGCATGCCGACGGCCGAGTTGAGCCGGTTGCGCAGTTCGACGGCGGTCAGCGAATCGAAGCCGATGTCCTGGAACGAGTCGTCCGCGCCCACCGACTGTGCGCCGGCGTGGCCGAGCACGGCGGCGACCTCGGTACGCACCAAGTCCAGCACCGCCTGCTCGCGCTCGGCCTCGGGCAATCCGGCCAGCCGCTGCCCCAGCGATCCCTTCGGCGCGGCCTGCTGCGCCGCGCGCCGCACCGGCGCGACACGCACCAGTCCGCGCAGGGCCGGCGGCACGGGCTGCCCCTGCCCGTTGCGGAAGGCGGACGTGTCCAGCCTGATCGGGGCGACGGCAGCCCGCCCGGTGGCCAGGGCCGCGTCGAACATCCGCAGGCCTTCGGCCGCCGGGATCGCGGCGAGGCCCATGCGCTGGATGCGCGTGAGATCGGTGTGGTCGAGGCTGCCGGTCATGGCGCTGTCACTGTCCTGCGCCCACAGGCCCCATGCCAGCGACGTGGCGGGCAGGCCCTGGGCGCGGCGGTGCTCGGCGAGTGCGTCGAGGAAGGTGTTGGCGGCCGCGTAGTTTCCCTGGCCGGGCGTGCCGAGGGTGCCCGCCACCGAGGAGAAGAGCACGAACGCGGACAGGTCGCCGCACAGCGCGCCGGCCAGTTCGTGCAGGTTCAGCGCCGCGTCCACCTTGGGCCGGAACACGCCGTCCAGCCGCTCGGGGGTCAGCGAGCCGATGATGCCGTCGTCGAGGACGCCGGCAGTGTGGACGATCGCGGACAGGCTCTGCCCGTCCAGGAGGTCGCGGACGGCGTCACGGTCGGCCACGTCGCAGGCGGCCCAGGTGATATCGGCGCCCTGTGCGGTCAGGTCGGCGGCGAGCTCGGCCGCACCGGGTGCGTCAGCGCCGCGGCGGCTGACGAGCAGCAGGCTGCGGACACCGTGTTCGGCGACCAGGTGCCGGGCGAACAGTCCGCCCAGCCCGCCCGACGCACCGGTCAGCAGGACGGTGCCGGAACCGAGGGCCGGAAGCTCCGCCTCCGCCGCGCCCGGTGCGGCGATGCGCACCAGCCTCGGCACCCGGACCTCGCCCGCGTGCACCTCGGCCTGCGGCTCGCCGGAGGCGATCAGGCCGGGCAGCAGCCGGGTGAGACCGGCGTCGCCGCCGCTGCCCTCATGGACATCGGCATCAACATCGGCATCGGTCGCAGTCGCGGTCCCGGTCGCGGTCTCCGTCTCGACCAGCACGATGCGGTCGGGGTTCTCGCTCTGCGCCGAGCGCACCAGCCCGCGGACCGCCGACTGGGCGAGGTCGTCCGAACGCATCGTCAGCACCAGGCGCGACGGACGGTCCTCGGCCAGCCACCACTGCAGCAGCTCCAGCACGGCACGGGTGATCTCGCGTACGCGGGCGGCGGTGTCCGCGTCGGTCCCGGTCGGGCAGGGCACGACCACGGCGTCCGCGCCGGAGCCCGCCGACGAGCCGGCGGCGGCCTGCAGGGCGGCGAGATCTTCGTACGTCTCGATCCTCATGCCGTCGGGCGCCGACGGAAGGCCGACCGGCGTCCACTCCAGGCCGAAGACCGCGTTGTCACTGCCGGAACCCGCGCGCAGCTGGTCGGCGGGGACCGGGCGCAGAGTCAGTGAGTCGATCTGCGCGACCGGCTCACCGGTGCCGTCGGCCAGCACCAGCGACACGGCGGAGGTTCCGGCGCTGGTGCCGGTGCCGGTGCCGGTGCCGGCACGCGAGACCTTCACGCGCAGGCCGGAGGCCCCGGCGGCCGTCAGGCGCACGCCGCTCCAGGCGAACGGCAGCAGTCCGTTGCCCGTCCCGGCCTCGGGTTCGACCGCGCCCAGCCAGACGGTGTGCAGGGCCGCGTCGAACAGCGCGGGGTGCAGGCCGTACGCACCGGCGTCCGTCCGCTCCGCGCCGGACAGCTCCACCTCGGCGAAGAAGTCGTCGCCGCTCCGCCACGCGGCACGGAGCCCCTGGAAGACAGGGCCGTAGTCGAGGGCCATGTCCGCGAGCCGCTCGTAGAACCCGTCAACGTCGAGGGGTTCCGCGCCCGCGGGCGGCCACGCGGCGAGCGAGCCGTCCGCCGGCCCTCCCGTGGCGACGGCCAGCGAGCCGGAGGCGTGCCGGACCCACGTCCGCTCGGACGCGTCCTCGTGGGCGTACGCGTCCCCGTCGTCGATGCGCGAGTGCACGGTCAGCGGCCTGCGGCCCGAGCCGTCGTCGGCGCCGACCCGCACCTGCAGGGCGACGCCACCGCGCGCGGGAACAAGCAGCGGGGTCTCCAGCGTCAGCTCTTCGAGCAGGTCGCAGCCCACAGCGTCGGCAGCGGTGATCGCCAGCTCCACGAACGCGGTTCCCGGCAGGAGGGCGACCCCGCTGACGGCGTGATCCACCAGCCACGGGTGCGTGTGCGCCGAGAGCCGCCCGGTGAGCAGGTGCCCGTCGCCGTCGGCCAGCGGCACTGCGGCGCCGAGCAGCGGGTGACCGGCCTCGCCCTGGCCCACCGCGCGCATGTCACCGGTGGAGGCGGGGGCGTCGAGCCAGTAGCGCTCGCGCTGAAAGGCGTAGGTCGGCAGGTCGATGCGCCGGGCCCCGGGGAAGAAGGCGTTCCAGTCCACTTCGACGCCGCTGACGTGCAGCTGGGCGTACGCGGTGGTGATCGCCTGCGGTTCGGGGCGGTCGGCACGGAGGACGGGGACGGTGACGATGCCGTCGCCGTCGCCGTCGCCGTCGCCGTCGAGGCAGCCCTGGGCGAGGGCGCTGAGGACACCGCCGGGGCCGATCTCCACGAACGTCGTCACACCCAGGTCGTGCAGGGTCCGGATGCCGTCGGCGAAGCGGACGGCATCGCGGACGTGACGGACCCAGTACTCCGGCGTGTACGACTCGGCCAGGCTTCCGGTGAGGTTGGAGACCACCGGAATCCGCGGCTCGTTGAAGGTGAGGCCTCGGACGACGTCGGCGAACTCCTCCAGCATCGGCTCCATCAGAGGCGAGTGGAACGCGTGGCTGACCTTCAGCCGGGACGTCTTACGACCCTGACCAGCGAACACCTCCGCGATCGCGACGACCGCGTCCTCCGCACCCGAGATCACCACAGACCGCGGGCCGTTGATCGCCGCGATACCGGCCTCGTCGGTCAGGTGCGGGAGGATTTCCTCCTCGGTGGCCTGCACAGCAACCATCGCCCCACCAGCAGGCAGCGCCTGCATCAACGCAGCCCGCGCCGACACCAGCCTCGCCGCATCCTCAAGCGACAACACACCCGCCACATGCGCAGCCGCAATCTCACCCACCGAGTGCCCGGCCACGTAATCCGGCCGCACACCCCACGACTCCAGCAACCGGAACAGCGCCACCTCCACCGCAAACAGCGCAGGCTGCGTGCAACCCGTCCGGTTCAACTCCTCCGAGTCGACATCCACCGGCGCATCCAGCCGCGCACACACCTCGTCGTACGCCGCCGCGAACACCGGATACGCCGCATACAACTCCCGGCCCATCCCCAGCCGCTGCGACCCCTGCCCCGAGAACAAGAACCCCACCTTGTCCGCCGGGTGAGCGCGTCCCGTGACCACGTCGGCCGCCGGTTCTCCCGCCGCCAAGGCCTCCAGGCCCGCCCGCAGTTCGGCGACGTCGGTGCCGATCAGCGCAGCCCGGTGCTCCAGCGCCGATCGCGTGGTCGCCGCCGAGAATCCGGCGTCGACGGGCGACACGTCGTCGCTCGCGAAGGCCAGCAGGCGCTCCGCCTGCGCCCGCAGCGCCGCCTCGCTCTTCGCTGACAGCACCCACGGCACGGGCACCGGACGGTGTTCCCCGGCCGGCTCGGCCGCGGCGGCGGCCGGCGCCTCCTCGATGATCGTGTGCGCGTTGGTCCCGCCGATGCCGAAGGACGACACGGCGGCCCGGCGCGGCGCGTCGCCCGCGGGCCACTCCACCGCCTCGGTCAGCAGCCGCACGGCGCCGGCCGACCAGTCCACGTGCCCCGTCGGCTCGTCCACGTGGAGCGTCCGCGGCAGCACACCGTGCCGCATCGCCAGCACCATCTTCATCACACCGGCCACACCCGCGGCGGCCTGTGTGTGGCCGATGTTGGACTTGACCGATCCCAGCCATACCGGCCGGGTGCCGGAGTGCTCCTGGCCGTACGTCGCCAGCAGCGCCTGAGCCTCAATCGGGTCACCCAGCTTCGTACCCGTACCGTGCGCCTCCACCGCGTCCACGTCCGCCGGGGTGAGTCCGGCGGAGGCCAGGGCCTGCCGGATCACCCGCTGCTGGGACGGGCCGTTCGGGGCGGTCAGGCCGTTGGACGCGCCGTCCTGGTTCACGGCGCTGCCGCGCACCACCGCCAGCACCTGATGCCCGTGGCGCCGGGCGTCGGACAGCCGCTCCACCAGCAGCAGGCCGACGCCCTCGCCCCAGCCGGTGCCGTCGGCCCCGGCCGCGAACGCCTTGCAGCGGCCGTCGGGCGACAGCCCGCGCTGCCGGCTGAACTCCACGAACAGGTCCGGCGTGGTCATGACCGTGACACCGCCGACCAGAGCCATGGTGCACTCGCCGCTCCGCAGTGCCTGCGCGGCGAGGTGCAGGGCCACGAGCGACGACGAGCATGCCGTGTCGACCGTGACTGCCGGGCCCTCCAGGCCGAACGTGTAGGAAATGCGGCCGGAGACGACCGAGGCCGCCTTGCCGGTGAGCGCGTACCCCTCGATCTCCTCGGGTGCGTTGCGCAGGCCGTTGGCGTAGTCCTGGCCGTTGGTGCCGATGAAGACACCGGTGCGGCCGGCGCGGACGGACGCGGGGGCGATGCCGGCGCGCTCGAAAGCCTCCCAGGCGGTCTCCAGCAGCAGCCGCTGCTGCGGGTCCATGGCCAGTGCCTCACGCGGCGAGATCCCGAAGAGGCCGGCGTCGAAGCGGTCTGCGCCTTCGATGAAACCGCCCTCGCGCGCGTACGTCCTGCCGGGCCGGTCGGGGTCGGGGTCGTAGAGCGAGTCGATGTCCCAGCCGCGGTCGGTGGGGAAGCCGGTCACCGCGTCCCGGCCGGAGCGCAGCAGCTCCCACAGGTCCTCGGGCGACTGGACGCCGCCCGGGAAGCGGCAGCTCATGCTGACGATCGCGAGGGGCTCGTCGGTCGCGGCGGCAGCCGTCGCCCGCTCGGCTTCCGCCTCCAGCCCGTGCCGGCCGAGGAGTTCCTCGCGCAGATGGCGGGCGAGGGCGGTGGGGGTGGGGTGGTCGAAGACCAGGGTGGTGGGCAGTTTGAGGCCGGTGGCCGTGGTGAGCCTGTGGCGCAGCTCGACGGCGGTGAGCGAGTCGAAGCCGGTCTCGCGGAACGTCCGGTCGGCGTCGAAGGCCCCCCTGCCCGTGTGGCCGAGCACGGTGGCGGCCTGCTCGCGGACCAGGTCCAGCAGGATGCGGTCCTGCTCCCCCGGCGCGCCGCCCTGCAGGCGCCGGACCAGCGCGGACGCAGGTGCTTCGGCGGTCTGCGCGGCCTGGGCATGTGCTTCGAGGGCCTTGCGGGCCTCGGGCACGCCGTGCAGCAGCGGGCAGGGGCGCGTGCCGGCGAAGGCCGGGACGAAGCGGTCCCAGTCCACGTCGGCGACGGTCACGGAGGTCTCGCCATGGGTCAGCGCACCGTGCAGCACGGCGATCGCGGCAGGGGCCGCGATCGCCCGGACGCCGCGTCGCCGCAGGTGGTCACCGGCGGCGCCGTCGGCCATGCCTCCGTCCGCCCAGGATCCCCATGCGACGGCCAGAGCGGGCAGGCCCTGCGCCCGGCGCTGCTCGGCGAGGGCGTCGAGGAAGGCGTTCGCGGCGCCGTAGGCTCCCTGGCCGCCGTTGCCCCAGACGCCGGTCATCGACGAGAAGAGGACGAAGGCATCGAGGTCCTGACGGTCCCGGGTGAGCTCGTGCAGGTGGAGCGCGGCGTCCACCTTGGGACGCAGAACGCGGTGCAGGCGTTCGGGCGTGAGCGATGCGACCAGGCCGTCGTCGAGCACGCCTGCGGTGTGCACCACGGCGTTCACAGTGTGCTGCGCGAACAGCTCGGTGAGCGCGTTGCGGTCCGCCGCATCGCATGCCGCGACGGTGACCCGGGCTCCCAGTTCCTCCAGCTCCGCCTTGAGTTCGGCGGCGCCCGGGGCGTCGGGGCCCCGGCGGCTGGTGAGCAGCAGGTGCTCGGCGCCGGCGGTGGCGAGCCAGCGGGCGACGTGTCCGCCGAGCGCGCCCGTACCGCCGGTCACGAGGACCGTGCCGCGCGGCGACCAGAGTTCGTCGGCCGGCGCCGCCGCGCTCCCGGGTGCACGCACGAGGCGGCGGCCGGACACGCCGGATGCGCGGACGGCGAGCTGGTCCTCGTCGGTCCGGGTCAGCAGGCCGGCCAGGCGCTCCAGCGTGCGGGGGTCGAGTTCGGCGGGCAGGTCGACGAGCCCGCCCCAGCGCTGCGGCTGCTCCAGGGCGACGACCCTGCCCAGGCCCCAGAGACGGGCAGCGGCGGGGTCGGTGAGCGGGTCCGCGGTGCCGGTCGACACGGCGCCGCTGGTCAGGCACCACAGCGGGGCCTCGATCCCGGCATCGCCGAGGGCCTGGACGAGGAGGACGAGCTGCTGGAGGGCGTCTCCACCTGTCCCTGGCCCGGCCTCTGCCTCTGCCTCTGCCGGTGCCTCTGCCCGGGCTGCGGCGAACACGATGCCGGCAACCTGCCCGTCCCCGGTGGCGGTGGCGGTGGCGGTGGCAGCCAGGGTCCGGGCGAGGGTCTCGCGGTCGGTGTCGTCGTTCAGGGCCAGCGGAACGAGCTCGGCGCCGCGTTCCATGAGTCCGCCGCGGATCGCCTCGGTCCAGGCGGTCTCCTCGGAGGCCACGTACAGCCAGGTACCCGGCGGAACAGCGCCCCCGACGTCGCCGAGCGGCTGCCAGGTGATCCGGTATCGCCGGCCGTCGGCCGCGGACTGCTCCCGCCGCTGCCGACGCCAGGCGGTCAGCTTGGGCGCGACCACGTCCAGCTCGGCGGGCTCCAGCCCCAGGAGCGCACCGAGAGAGGCGCGGTCGTCGCTCTCCACGGTGTCCCAGAACTCGGCGTCGATCGTCTCGGGGGCGCCGGTGGTTGCTGTGCGGAGCGCGTCGAGCCAGTAGCGGTCGCGCTGGAAGGCGTAGGTCGGCAGGTCGATGTGCCGGGCGCCGGGGAAGAGTGCCTGCCAGTCCGGGGAGACGCCGTGGGTGTGGAGCTGACCGACGGCGGTGACGATCGCGTACGGCTCGGGGCGGTCGGCGCGGAGGGCGGGGACGGTGATGACGTCGTCCACGCAGGCCTGGGCAAGTGCGCTCAGCACGCCGCCGGGGCCGATCTCCACGAAGGTCGTCACACCCAGGTCGTGGAGCGTCCGGATGCCGTCGGCGAAGCGGACGGCATCGCGCACGTGCTGGACCCAGTAGCCGGGGGTGTAGGCCTCGGCCAGACGGCCGGTGAGGTTCGAAACCACCGGAATCCGCGGCTCCCTGAAGGACAGACCGCGGACGACCTCGGCGAACTCCTCCAGCATCGGCTCCATCAGAGGCGAGTGGAACGCGTGGCTGACCTTCAGACGGGAGGTCTTGCGGCCCTGCTCGGCGAACACCTCCGCGATCGCGACGACCGCGTCCTCCGCACCCGAGATCACCACGGACCGCGGGCCGTTGATCGCCGCGATACCGGCCTCGTCGGTCAGGTGCGGGAGGATTTCCTCCTCGGTGGCTTGGACCGCCACCATCGCCCCACCAGCAGGCAGCGCCTGCATCAACGCAGCCCGCGCCGACACCAGCCTCGCCGCGTCCTCAAGCGACAACACCCCCGCCACATGCGCAGCCGCAATCTCACCCACCGAGTGCCCGGCCACGTAATCCGGCCGCACACCCCACGACTCCAGCAACCGGAACAGCGCCACCTCCACCGCAAACAGCGCAGGCTGCGTGCAACCCGTCCGGTTCAACTCCTCCGAGTCGACATCCACCGGCGCGTCCAGCCGCGCACACACCTCGTCGTACGCCGCCGCAAACACCGGATACGCCGCATACAACTCCCGGCCCATCCCCAGCCGCTGCGACCCCTGCCCCGAGAACAAGAACCCCACCTTGCCCCCAGCAGGACCCCCCACCGGAGCCGAACCCGAGGCCACCGCCTCCAGTCCCGGCCGGAACTCCGCAAGGTCCCCGCCCACGACCACTGCACGGCGCTCCAGCCCCGCACGCGACGTCGCCAACGAGAACCCCACGTCCTCCGGCCGAACCCCAGCACCCCCGGCACCCCCGGCGTCCACGAACGACAGCAGCCGATCCGCCTGCGCCCGCAGCGCCGCCTCGCTCTTCGCCGACAACACCCACGGAACCGGTCCCGCCACGGCCACTTCACGGGCAGGCTCGTCGCTCGTCACCACCTGCTCGACGATGACGTGTGCGTTCGTACCGCTGATGCCGAACGAGGACACCGCCGCCCGGCGCGGTGCGTCGCCCGCGGGCCACTCCACCGCGTCGGTCAGCAGCCGTACGCCGCTCTCCGACCACTCCACGTGCGGCGTCGGCTCGTCCACGTGCAGGGTCTGCGGCAGCACGCCGTGCTGCATCGCCATGACCATCTTGATCACGCCGGCCGCACCCGCAGCGGCCTGCGTGTGACCGATGTTCGACTTCAGCGAGCCCAGCCACAGCGGACGGTCGCCGTCCCGCCCCCGGCCGTAGGCGGCGATGAGGGCTTCCGCCTCGATCGGGTCGCCGAGCCGCGTGCCCGTGCCGTGTGCTTCCACCGCGTCGACGTCGGCGGGTGCGAGTCCGGCGGAGGCCAGTGCCTGCCGGATGACGCGCTGCTGCGAGGGGCCGTTCGGCGCCGTGAGTCCGTTCGAGGCGCCGTCCTGGTTCACCGCGCTGCCCCGTACAACCGCCAGCACCCGGTGCCCGTTGCGCTCGGCGTCGCTGAGCCGCTCGACCAGCAGCATGCCGACGCCTTCGGCCCAGCCGGTGCCGTCCGCGCCTGCCGCGAACGCCTTGCACCGGCCGTCGGCCGAGAGCCCGCGCTGCCGGCTGAACTCCACGAACATGCCGGGCGTGGACATCACGGTCACGCCGCCGGCCAGGGCCATCGTGCACTCGCCGCTCCGCAGCGACTGGACGGCCAGGTGCAGGGCGACCAAGGACGACGAGCAGGCTGTGTCCACCGTGACCGCGGGTCCTTCGAGGCCGAAGGAGTAGGCCACGCGGCCTGATGCGACGCTGGTCGTCGTGCCGGTGAGCAGGTACCCCTCGATGCCGTCGACCGGCTCGTGGAGCCGGGGGCCGTAGTCCTGTGCCGTCGCGCCGATGAACACGCCCGCCCGGGTCCCGCGCAGCGTGGCCGGGTCGATGCCGGCGCGCTCGAACGCCTCCCAGGCGGTCTCCAGGACCAGCCGCTGCTGCGGGTCGATCGCGGCGGCCTCGCGGGGGCTGATGCCGAAGAAGCCGGCGTCGAACTCGGCCGCCTCGTGCAGGAAGCCGCCGTGCCGCGTGGAGGACTTGCCGGGCGTGCCGGGCTCCGGGTCGTAGAGCGCTTCGACGTCCCAGCCGCGGTCCGCCGGGAACCCGGTGATGGCGTCGCCGCCGGAGGCGACCAACCGCCACAGGTCCTCCGGCGAGCGCACCCCGCCGGGCAGGCGGCAGCTCATGGCCACGATGGCGATGGGCTCGTCGGGGTCGGCCGGCGTCGCGGGCGTCCCCGGCGCGGCGGCCGCCGCAGCGCCCGCGCCGAGGGACTCCGAGACGAGGTGGCGGGCGAGTGCGGCAGGAGTCGGGTGGTCGAACAGCACTCCGCTGGGCAGGCGCAGTCCGGTGGTCTCGCCGAGCCGGTTGCGCAGTTCGACCGAGCTGAGCGAGTCGAAGCCGAGGTCCTTGAACGTCCACTCGGTCCGGACCTGGCGGGCCTCGGCGTGGCCCAGGACGGCGGCGATATGTGCGCGGACCAGGTCGAGTCCTGCTTCGTCGCGTTCGGCTTCGGTCAGGCCGGCGAGCCGCTGCGCGAGAGCGCCCACAGGCGCGCTTCCCGCCCCGGCGGTCTCGTCCGGCTGCGGGGCTGCAGGAGCCCAGGGGGTGACGGCCCCGGCGGTGGACGTCGTGTCGCCGTCCAGCCAGTACCGCTGTCGTTCGAACGCGTAGGTCGGCAGCGTGACCTTGCGCCGTACGCCCCGCACGCCTCCTTCGTCCTGCACGCCTCCTTCGCCCCGCCCGCCGTCGAACAGGGCGCTCCAGTCCGGCTCCATGCCGTGGACGTGCAGCGAGGCGACCGCCGCCAGCAGGGCGTGGGCCTCGGGGCGGCGGGCGCGCAGGGCGGGTACGAACAAGGCGTCGCCGCCGGTGCCGGAGCCGGCGCGGGCCATGGAGGTCAGCACGCCGCCCGGGCCGAGCTCCAGGTACGTACGGACGCCCTGCTCGTCGAGGCGGGCCACGCCGTCGGCGAACCGGACCGCGTCGCGGACGTGCCGCACCCAGTACTCGGCCGCGCAGCCCTCGTACTCCCCTTCCCCGGACAGCCGGCCGGTCACGTTGGACACGATCGGGATACGCGGCGCATGGAAGGTCAGGCCCTCGGCGACGCGGCGGAACTCCGCCAGCATGGGTTCCATGTGCGGGGAGTGGAAGGCGTGGCTGACCCGCAGCCGGCTGGTCTTGCGGCCGAGGCCGGCGAAGGCGTCGGCGATCTCGGTGACGAGGTCCTCGTCACCGGAGACGACGACGGAGTCCGGGCCGTTCAGCGCGGCGATGCTCACGCGGTCCGTGCGGTCGCCGATACGGGCGCGGACCTCGTCCTCCGTCCCCTGGACCGCGATCATGGCGCCACCGGTGGGCAGCTCCTGCATCAGGCGGCCACGCGCGGCGACCAGAGTGCAGGCGTCGGCGAGCGTGAGGACGCCGGCCACGTGTGCGGCGGCGAGTTCGCCGATGGAGTGGCCCATCAGCACGTCGGGGGTGATGCCCCAGCTCTCCAGCAGCCGGAACAGGGCGACCTCGACGGCGAACAGCGCGGTCTGCGTGTAGAGGGTCCGGTCGAGTTCGGCTGCTTCCTCGGTGCCTTCGGGCGCGAACACGACGTCGCGCAGCGGCCGCGGCAGCCGGGGGTCGAGGTGTGCGCACACCTCGTCCAGCGCGGCGGCGAACGCCGGGAAGACCTCGGCCAGTTCGCGACCCATGCCGGCTCGCTGGCTACCCTGGCCCGAGAAGAGGAAGGCGAGCTTGCCGCGCGGGCCGGTGCGCCCGGTGGTCAGTGCGGCGTCGACGCCGCCGGTGGACAGCTCGCGCAGGGCACGCAGGAAGTCGTCGCGGTCCTCGCCCACGACGACGGCCCGGTGCTCGAAGGCGGTGCGCCCGGTGGCCAGCGACCAGCCGACGTCGGGCAGGGCGAGGCCGGGGTGCGCTTCGGCGTGCGCGAGCAGGGCGGCGGCCTGGGCGCGCAGCCCGGACGCGGTCTTGGCGGACAGCGGCCACGGGGTCGGGGCCGCGGTCGCAGTCGCAGTCGCAGTCGCAGTCGCAGTCGCAGTCGCAGTCGCAGTCGCAGTCGCAGTCGAACCCGTCTGCGACCCGGAAGCATCGGTATCCGCGCGGTGTTCCGCCAGCACGACGTGGCAGTTGGTGCCGCCCATGCCGAAGGAGCTGACTCCGGCGAGCAGCGGGCTGCCGTCCCGGCCCTCCCACTTGGTGTGTTCGGTCTGCACCCGGAGGTTCAGCCGCGTCAGCGGGATCGCCGGATTCGGGGTCTCGAAGTTGAGGCTGGCGGGCAGTTCGCGCCGGCTGAGCGACAGGGCGGCCTTGAGGAGGCCGGTGATGCCGGCCGCGCCCTCCAGGTGGCCGACGTTGGTCTTGGCCGAGCCGACGCGCAGCGCCCGGCCGGGTTCGCGTCCTGCGCCGAGCACGGCGCCGAGGGCGGCCGCCTCGATGGGGTCGCCGACCTTGGTTCCGGTGCCGTGCAGCTCCACGTAGCCGACGTGGGCGGGATCGACGCCGGCCCGCTCGTAGGCGAGCCGGAGCACCTGTTCCTGCCCGGACTGCAGGGGCACGGTCAGTCCGTCGCCGCCGCCGTCGTTGTTGACAGCGCTGCCGCGGATCACGCAGTACACCGGGTCGCCGTCCGCGACGGCCCGGGCCAGCGGCTTGAGGACGACGATGCCGCCGCCCTCGCCGCGGACGTAGCCGTTCGCCCGGGCGTCGAAGGTGAAGCAGCGGCCGTCCGGGGACAGTCCTCCGAACTTGGCGGCGCCCAGGGTGCTCTCGGGGACGATGTTGAGGTTCACGCCGCCCGCGAGGGCGATCGTCGATTCGCCCTTGCGGAGGCTCTCGCAGGCCAGGTGGACCGAGACGAGGGAGGAGGACTGGCCGCAGTCGACGGTCAGGCTGGGGCCGTTCAGGCCGAGGAAGTACGAGACCCGGTTGGCGATGATGCTGCGGTGCAAGCCGGTGACGGTGTGCGGGGAGATGGCCGTGAGTCCGGAGCGGTGGTGCAGGGTCGCGTAGTCGTCCCAGATGGCGCCGACGAAGACTCCGGCCCGGGTGGAGCGCAGCGTCCCGGCGCGCACGTGCGCGTCCTCCAGCGCTTCCCAGGCCAGTTCCAGGACGAGCCGCTGCTGCGGGTCCATGGCCGCGGCCTCCTTGGGGGAGAGCCCGAAGAACGCGGCGTCGAAGTGGCCGATGCCGTCGAGGAATCCGCCCCTGCGGATGTCGGTCCTGCCCGGCGCTTCCGGGTCGGCGTCGGCCACGGCGGCGCCGTCCCAGCGGTCCCGGGGGACGTCGGTGATCGCGTCCGTGCCCTCGCTGAGCATCCGCCAGAAGGCGGCCGGATCGGCGGCCCCCGGCAGCCGGCACGCCAGGCCGATGACGGCTATGCCATCGGCCGAACCAGTCGAACCAGCTGAATCAACTGAATCAGCCGAGACCGAACCGGCCCGATTCCCCGTTCCGTTGAGCCCGGACTCGACCATATTGCGCTCCACCCACCCACACAGAGAACGAAAAGGCACCGCACACATGGCGGCGTGGCCCCAGTCTCGGCCCTGCGCCCGGGTTTCCGGATCCGTACCGGATCAGGTCTAGGGGAATCCCAAACGGACGCCGCATGCACGGCGCCGCATGCCCATCAACACCGTCTGATGAGCATGACTAAGGAGAACCCTAGGGGAAGTTGTGGGAAGGTCATCGGCCGTATGGCCTTTGCCATTTTTCCTCGGTGAAAAGGATTCATCGCCCCATGACGCATTCACCAGAATCCGGGAATCAGTTAGCACGTCCCTTCCCGACGGCACGCCCGGCGGGCTGTCCTTTCGATCCGCCGGCCCCTTTCGCGGAAGCACGCGCGGAATGCCCGGTGACCCCGCTGCAGTACCCCGACGGGCACATCGGCCGCCTCGTCACGGGCCTGCAGAGCGCACGGGCCGTACTGGGCGACACACGGTTCAGCTCACTGCCGGCCGGGAAGCGTTCTCCGGTCAAGGTGCCCGGCTCCGAGCTGAGCACCGATGCCCTGCCCCCGGGCATGTTCGTCAACATGGACCCGCCCGAGCACACCCGCTACCGCCGTCTGCTGAGCAAGCACTTCACCATCCGGCGGGTGAGGGAGCTCCGGCCCCGTATCCAGGAGATGACGGACCGTCTGCTGGATGCGATGGAGAGCGGCGGCGGACCCGTCGACCTGGTCGAGGCGTTCGCCAAGCCGCTGCCCACGCTGGTCACTTCGGAACTGCTCGGGCTGCCGGAGGAGGACCGTGCGGAGTTCGGGCGCCACGTCGACGTGCTTTTCAGCCTCTCCAGCAGCGGGGAGGAGATGCAGCAGTCGATGGTGCTCCTGGGCGGCATGCTGCACGCCCTGATCGGCGCCGCGCGCAAGGACCCGGGCCCGGACATCCTCGGCCGGCTCACCGTCGAGACCGACCTGAGCGAC
Source organism: Streptomyces rectiverticillatus (assembly GCF_013394065.1). Lineage (NCBI taxonomy): Bacteria > Bacillati > Actinomycetota > Actinomycetes > Kitasatosporales > Streptomycetaceae > Streptomyces > Streptomyces rectiverticillatus. The sequence continues at coordinate 7,544,045 of NZ_CP040752.1, read as the reverse complement.
GAAGAGCTGCTGGGCATCACGATCGTCCTGCTCATCGCCGGGCTGGAGACCACCACCAACATGCTGGCGCTGGGCACGTACGCCCTGCTGCGCCACCCCGGGCAGCTGGCGGCCCTGCGCGCCGACTGGTCCTTGATGGACGGTGCCGTGGAAGAGCTGCTGCGCTACCTCAGCGTGGTGCAGATCGGCCCGATCCGGGTCGCCGCCGAGGACTTCGCGTTCGAGGGGCACTCCCTTCGCAAGGGCGAAGTCGTCACGGTGTCACTGCCCGCCGCCAACCGTGACCCGCTCGGCTTCGAGAACCCCGACGTCCTCGACATCCGCCGCGGCGTGACCCGGCACCTCGCCTTCGGCAGCGGCCCCCACCAGTGCATGGGCCACCACCTGGCCCGCCTGGAACTCTCCATCGGCTACGAGTCCCTGCTGCGTCGCTTTCCCCGGCTTGAGCTCGCCGTTCCGGCGGGCGAGATCGGCACCCGGGAGATGATGGTGACGTACGGCGTCCTGGGGCTCCCGGTGCGCTGGTGAGGAGGCCGCCCCGATGAGGATCGAGATCGACAAGGACCTCTGCTGCGGCGCGGGCACCTGCGTGCTCATCGCCCCGGAAGTCTTCGACCAGAACGACGAGGACGGCACGGTGATCCTCCTCGACGCCACTCCGGGCGCCGAGCAGCAGGCAGCGGTGCGGGAGGCCGCCGAACAGTGCCCTACGGCGGTCATCAGGATCACCCGGCGACCGGGCGCCGATCAGCGATCCGGAAATTCTCCACGCTAGTTGGCCGTCGGCGGAAGCTCCACCGTGAGAAGCGTGATCATCTTCATAGATCGCGCCGACCGGACCGGGGGTAGAAAGAACGGACCGCAGCGCCTGTTTCCATTGATGCCGGTAACCGTCGTGACGCCGGTTCCGGAAAGCGGGGAATGGCGAGCGGTCGCTGGTTCGCTGGCGTCTTGGCCCCGCATGCGGTGCCCGGACCGTACGGAAGGGCACACATGACAGGCCGTCTCGTCATCCTCGGCTGCGATGGCGTCCCCGCCGGCAGTGAGGTGTTCAGCGCACGTGTCATCCGTGCCGTGGCCGCTGAGGCCGGGGCCGTGGCCGCTGAGGCCGGACGCGGAGAGTCGCGGCAGTGGTGAGCGCGAAGCCGCCCCGGGCGACCACGAAGGACGAGGCCGGCGAAGACGGCCGTGCGCTGACCGCCCGGCAGCTGACCGCACTGGTGGTGGCGCGGGCGACGAGTTGTGCGGGCTTCTTCGCCGTGCTGCCTTACCTCGGGCTGTGGCTGGTGGACTCCCGTGGCCTGAGCGGGGCCGACGCGGGCCTGGTGGTGGGCGCCGCGATCCTGGCCAACCGGGCCGGCGGAGTGCTGCTGGTACCGCTGATCCACCGGCTGGGACTCAAGGCCTCGGTGGGCGCCGGCTACCTGGGGGCGGCCGTCGCTTTCGCCGTGCTCGGCATGGGCCTGACCCTGCCGGCCTCGGGCTGGCTGGTGCTCGCCGCGTCGGCCGGCCTGTCCCTGGCGATGGCGACGACGGCCTTGAAGGCCCAGGTCGCGGCGTTCGCGCCGGATCAGCGGCTGCGCGGGTTCAGCTATCTCAACATGGCGGTCAACGCCGGCTCCGCCGTGGGCCCGGTCCTCGGCGGGTTCCTCCTGGAGCGGCACGCGGACGCTCTACCGCTGGCCGCGGCGGCGCTCGATCTGGTGGCACTGGCCGCGGTACCCGCGCTGCCGGGCGCGTGGCGGGCGGGCGAGCGCCCCCGGGCGCACGCCGGAGGCGACGGCCGCGGGCGGGGCCGGTGGCTCCCGCAGCGCCCCTTCGTGGTCTTCTCGCTTCTGGTGTGCGGCACGTGGGTGGCCTACGCGCAGGTCTTCGACGTCCTTCCCGCCTACCTGGGCGACTCGGTCAATACCCGCGACCTGGGCCTGGTGTTCACCCTCAACGCCGTGCTGGTGGTGGCGCTGCAGGTGCCGGTGTCCGCACTGTCCCGCCGGGTGCTGACCCGCCCGCGCGCAGGCTTCGGCATTCTGTGCGCGGCGGCCAACGTGGTCCTCGCCGCCGCCGTCCTGCTCTTCGCGTTCGGCCGCTCGGCCGGCCTCGGGCTGCTTCTCGGGGCGATGGTGCTCTTCACCCTGTCCGAGCTGGTGTGGAGCCCGCTCTACGACGCTCAGGTGGCCGAGCGCCGCGGAGCGCTGTCCACCACCGCCGCCTACGCGCTCGCAGGTGTGGCATGGGGCGCCGCCGAGTCGGCCGGTGCCTGGCTCGGCACGCTGCTGGCGGTCCGCTCCTCCGGGCCGGGGGCGCTGTCACCGGCGGCGGCGCCGTACTGGGGTGCGGCCGCACTCGCTCTGCTCACCGGTCTGGTCACGTCCTGGGGCGGGCGAAGAAAGTCCGACAAGCCGCTCAGCGGCCAGGAAAGGAATACTCATGACGTGGATGTGCCTGCTCGGCCCTAGCCCCGACGGGGCCCGGGCGATCGCCCTGCACGGCCACCGGCCGGTGGTGCTCGCCTCGCCGGGCACGCCCGTGCCCCGCGAGGTCGCAGCCCACGCGGATCGCGTCGTCTTCTGCGACATCACCGACCACGATGCGGCCGGAGCCGCCGTGGACCGCCTGACGACGGAACTCGGGCCGCCGCGCCTCGTGGTCTCCTTCACCGAACTCGCCCAGGAAGTCTGCGCCCGTATCGCCACCGACCTGGGGCTTCCCTCGGTCTCCCCCGCCGCGGCAGCCCGCGCCCGCGACAAAGCGGCAATGCGCCGTCTGCTCGCCGACACCCCTTACGCCTGGCCGTACGCAGCCGGTGCCGCCCACGACATCGCCGCCGCGGTACGTGCCGAGCCCGACGGCACCTCCTGGATCGTCAAACCGGCCGACGGGGCCGGCAGCGCCGGAGTGACAGCACTGGACTCGTACGCCGACCTCGAACGATGGCAGGCGGAAGTAACGGCCCGGCCCACGGCACACGAGACGGCCGCTCAACAGACCGGCCCTGCCCGCTACATCGCCGAACATGCCGCGACCGGCCCGGAATTCAGTGTGGAGGCGGTCAGCACGGCCGGCCGGCACACCGTTCTCGCGATCACGGCGAAGCAGACCACGGACAGCCCCCATTTCATAGAGACGGGACACATGGTCCCCGCTCTCCTCCCTGAGGACGACGCCGAACGGATCCGGGAGGCGGTGCGCTGCGTCCTGGACCGCCTCGAGATCGGCCACGGCGCCAGCCACACCGAACTACGGCTGGACCCGGAGCACGGCCCCGTCGTCATCGAAACCCACACCAGGGTCGGCGGCGACTGCATCCCCGAACTCGTCAAGCTCGCCACGGGTCAGGACCAGTACGAGCGCGCCATAGCGGCCCTGCTGGGGACGGCCTCCGCGCTGACCCCCGTGCCCGCCGCACCAGCAGCGGCGATCAGCTTCGTCACGCCGCCCGCCGCGGGCACCCTCACCGCCCTCGCCCTCACCCCCATGGACGGCATCCTGCGCTGGGAGTTCGACCGCGTACCCGGCTCCCGCCTCACCGAGCTCCAGAGCTCACACGACCGCATCGGCTACGTCATCGCCCTCGGCGAAACCCCCACCCAGGCGATGGAGACCGCCACCAAGGCCACCGCCAACATCCACCTCCAGGTCACCTCCACCCACTGACCCCATCACTCCCCCGAATCCGGTGCACCTGCCCGACACCGGAACTCGGGCGGCGCCGTCTTCTGCGGGCGGCGCCGTCTTCTGCGGCCCAAAGGGCCGACGTCGGCGAGGTCGGCTCACGCGTGCCCCCTCCTGTGCGCTTGCGCACCCTGCGTGCGCTCTGTCGCAGACGGCTCACAGGGACTGTCATGGGACGCCGGGTCTCCCTTTGCAGAGGAGTGTCTCCGTGTCCGCTGCGTCCTTGCGTGACGTGCTCATCGGGATCAGCCCCTTCGGCGCACCAGACGCCAGGCTCGTCGCGGCGTTCAGCCGGGCCGGAGGACTCGGCGTGCTCGACCTCGGCTCAGGGGGCCGGCGGGCCGGGGAGGAGCTGGAACAGGTCCGCCACTGGACCGCCGGCCGGCGGTACGGCGTACGGGTCGCGGCCGGGTGCCGGCTCGCGCCCGCGGATCTCTGCCCGGGGCCGGCCGGGGACGGGGCCGCCCCGCACACGGTGGTGCTCGGCGTGGGGGCGGACTGGCCGGTCCGTGAAACAGCCGGCGCGTACCGGGTGCTGGTCGAGGTCACCTCCGTCGAGGAAGCCCTGGCCGCTGTCCGGGCAGGGGCGCACGGCCTCATCGCGCGAGGCGGTGAGAGCGGCGGCCGGGTCGGCCCGGTCGGCACGTTCGTGCTCCTGCAGCAGGTGCTCGGCGAGCCGGGCGTGACCGTCCCCGTATGGGCCTGCGGCGGCATCGGACCGCGAACCGCCGCGGCGGCCGTCGCCGGCGGGGCGGCCGGAGTCGTCCTGGACAGCCAGCTCGCCCTGCTGGCCGAGTCCGGCCTCGGCGGGCGGGAGGCGGCCCGGATCCGCGCCATGGACGGTTCCGAGACCACGGTCGTCGACGGTCACCGGGAGCTGCTGCGCCGCGATCAGCGCGCCGATCGCCTGCCGGTCGGTCAGGACGGCTTCCTGGCATCCGTCTTCGCCGACCGCTGGAAGACCGTGGCCGGGACCGTCCGGGCCCTCACGGAAGCGGTCGAGGACGGCATCGACGACGGCACGGCCGCCTCGGTGCTGCGTCCCGGTTCGGCGTCGGCCGAGGCGTTCGGGGTCCGGCTGCCCGTCGCGCAGGGGCCGATGACCAGGGTGAGCGACCGGCCCGCGTTCGCCGCCGCCGTGGCCGCGGAGGGCGGGCTCCCCTTCATCGCGCTCGCCCTGGCGCCGCCGGACCGGGCGCGCGCCGTGCTGCGCGACACCGCGGCGGCCCTCGCCGGGCGGCCCTGGGGCGTGGGCGTGCTCGGCTTCGCCCCGGAAGGGATCCGGGGCGCCCAGCTCGACGTCATCCGGGAGGTGCGCCCGAGCCACGCCGTCATCGCGGGCGGACGGCCCGCCCAGGCCGCCGCCCTCGAAGAAGCCGGGATCGCCACGTTCCTGCACGTCCCCTCGCCCGGCCTGCTGCGGCGGTTCCTGCGGGCCGGGGCCCGCAGGTTCGTCTTCGAGGGCGCGGAGTGCGGCGGTCATGTGGGGCCGCGGAACAGCTTCCCGCTGTGGGAGGCGCAGACCGCGGTGCTCACGGACTTCCTGTCCGGGCAGGGGGGCCAGGATGCTCAGGAAGCGGCCGGCGCCCGGGAAGGCCGCATAGAGGTGTTCTTCGCCGGCGGCATCCACGACGAGCGGTCCGCCGCCATGGTCGCCGCCCTGGCCGCCCCGCTGACCCGGCGCGGCGTCGCGGTGGGCCTGCTGATGGGCACGGCCTACTTGTTCACGGAAGAGGCCGTCGCCTGCGGCGCCGTGCAGCCGCTCTTCCAGCGGCAGATGCTGGCGGCGCACCGCACGACCCTGCTGGAGACGGCGCCGGGCCATGCCACCCGGTGCCTCACGACCCCCGTCACGGAGGACTTCGGCGCGCTCAAGGAGCGGCTCCGGGCGCAGGGCGTACCGGCACAGCAGCGCTGGGAGAGCCTGGAGCGGCACAATGTCGGACGGCTGCGGCTCGCCAGCAGGGGCGTCGAACGCGGCCCCGGCGGAGAACCGGTGCCGGTGGGCGAGGAACGGCAGTTCCGCGAAGGCTTGTTCATGGCCGGGGACGTCGCGGCGCTGCGCTCCGGCGTCACCACCGTCGGAGCGCTGCACCGCGCCGTGACCGAAGAGGCCGCGGACTTCCTGGAGCGGCGGGCGGAGGAGCTGCGCCGCGTGCCGCGGCAGGGCCCGGCCGGGGAGGCGTCCGAGGCGGCTGTCCCCCGGCCGCTGGACGTCGCCGTCGTCGGCATGGCCTGCATGTTCCCCGGCGCACCCGACATGGCCGCCTTCTGGGCCAACGTGCTCAGCGGCGCCGACGCGGTCACCGAGGTGCCGGCCGACCGCTGGGACCCCGCCCTCCACCACGGCACGGCCACGGTCTCCAAGTGGGGCGGCTTCCTGCCGCGCATCCCCTTCGACCCGCTGCGCTACGGCATTCCGCCCGCCTCCCTGGGCAGTACCGAACCGGTGCAGCTGCTCGCGCTGGAGGCCGCGCGCCGGGCTCTGGACGACGCCGGCTACAGCGACGGCGGCCGGGGCGGCAGGCCCTTCGACCGCTCCCGCACCTCCGTGATCTTCGGTGCGGAGTCCGGCGGCGAGCTGTCCCACGCCTACACCCTGCGCGCGGTCCTGCCCTCCTACTTCGGCGCGGTCCCGCCCGGCCTGGCGGAACAGCTGCCCACGCCCACCGAGGACTCCTTCCCCGGCATCCTGGCCAACGTCGTCTCCGGGCGCATCGCCCACCGCTTCGACCTGGGCGGGGCGAACTACACCGTGGACGCGGCGTGCGCCTCGTCCCTCGCCGCTGTCGACGCCGCCTGCAAGGAACTGGTCACCGGCAGCAGCGACCTCGTCCTGTGCGGGGGTGCGGACCTGCACAACGGCATCACCGACTACGCCCTCTTCTCCTCCGTGCAGGCGCTCTCACCGACGGGGCGGTGCCGCCCGTTCGACGCCGCGGCCGACGGGACCGTCCTCGGCGAGGGCGTGGCCTGCGTGGTGCTCAAGCGGCTGGCCGACGCCGAACGGGACGGCGACCGTGTCTACGCCGTGATCAAGGGGGTGGGCAGCTCCAGCGACGGCAGGTCACGGAGCCTCACCGCGCCGTGTCCGCAAGGCCAGCGCACCGCCTTGGAGCGGGCCTACAGGAATGCCGGCGTCTCACCCGCCGACGTCGGGCTGGTCGAGGCCCACGGGACGGGCACCGTCGTCGGGGACCGTACGGAGATGAGCGCTCTCGACGAGGTGTTCAGCGCGGCCGGGGCACGGCAGGGGAGCTGTGCCCTCGGGTCCGTCAAAGCACAGATCGGGCACACCAAATGCGCCGCGGGCCTGGCCGGTCTCGTCAAGACCGCCCTGGCGCTGTACACGGGCGTCACACCGCCCGCCGCGCAGCTGGAGCGGCCCGGCCCCGGCTGGCGGGAGGGACGCAGCCCGTTCGTCTTCCACACCCGGGCCCGGCCGTGGGCGGTCCCGGCCGCCGAGCGGGTTGCGGGGCTCAGTGCCTTCGGGTTCGGCGGCACCAACTTCCATGCGGTGCTCGCGGCCCACGGCACGGGCATGCCGCCGCAGCACGGCCTGGACGCGTGGCCCGCCGAGCTCTTCCTCTTCCGCGGCAGCGACCTGCCCGCCGCCCTGCGCACCGTCGCCGAGACACTGGAGCTGGCCGAGGCCGACGACGCCGCCGGACGGCCCCGGCGCCTGCGCGACGTGGCCCTGACGGCCTCCCGCACGGCCGACGCAGGCCGGGAACCGGTCCGGGTCGCCCTGGTCGCAACCGACCTCGCCGACCTCGTGCGCAAGCTGCGCCGGGTCCTGGAGCGCGGCGGCGACCCGGCGGCCGGGGGCCCCGCGCCGGGCGTCCACATCGCGCAACCGCGGGCCGGGGCGGGGACGGGCACGGGGACGGAGGAAGACCCCGGCAAGGTGGCCTTCCTCTTCCCCGGTCAGGGCAGTCAGCGCCCCGGCATGTTCGCGGACCTCTTCGTCACCTTCCCGGAGCTCCAGCGCCACCTCGGCCTCGGCCGTGACCACGCCGCCGTCCTCCATCCCCCGGCCGCCTTCGACGACGCACGGCGGGCAGAGCGCCGGGCCCGCCTCACCGACACCCGAGCGGCACAACCGGCGCTGGGCATCGTCGGCCTCGCCGCGCACGCCCTCCTCGAAAAGGCCGGCATCCGGCCCGACATGGCGGCCGGACACAGCTACGGGGAGCTCGTGGCGCTCTGCGCGGCGGGCGTCATGGACGCCCGTACTCTGCTGCACCTGAGCGCCGAGCGGGCGAACGCGATCCACGCGGCCGCCGGAGCGCACGCGGACGGGCCGGGCGGCATGGCCGCGGTCGCCGCCGGACCCGCCGACGTCGAACACGCCCTCGCGGAAGCGGGCCTGTCGGGCCGGGTCGCCGTGGCCAATGACAACGGCCCGGCCCAGACCGTCGTCTCCGGGCCGGTGGACGCGGTCGACGCGGCGGTCGAGGCCGTGCGTGCCGCAGGATGCTCCGCGACCCGCCTCCCGGTGGCCTGTGCCTTCCACAGCCCGCTCGTGACGGCGGCCGAAGGACGGTTCGCCGAGGCGCTGGAGCACCGGGCCCTGGGCGAGGCGGAGTTCCCCGTCTGGTCCAACCGGACGGCCGCCGAGCACGGCGGGCCGGCGGACGTGCGCGCGGAACTGGCCCGGCAGATCGGTGCGCCGGTGCGCTTCGCGGAGCAGATCGAGGCCATGTACGCGGCGGGGGCCAGGATCTTCGTCGAGGCGGGGCCGGGCACCGTGCTCACCGGCCTGGTCGGATCGATCCTCGCCGGCCGGCCGCACCGCGCCGTCGCCTGTGCGGGAAGGGTCGGGGAGGACGGCCGCGAGCTGCCCGGGTTCCTCGACGCCCTGGCCGCGCTCGCGGTCGCCGGGCTGCCGGTGCGCACCGCCTGGATGTTCCGCGGACGTGACGCCGTCGACGCCGGAGACGTACCGCAGGAGCGGCCGGGCTGGACGGTCGACGGTCACTTGGTCCGCACCCGGGACGGTGAACCCGTGCCCGGCGGGCCGGCACCGGCCCGGCGCATCGCCGCCCCGTCGGCGACGGCCCCGTACCGCGACGGTGATCCACGGGCGGACAAGGACGAGCTGGTCTCGGAGTTCCTGCGTACGAGCAGGGACATGATCGCCGCCCAGCGCGATGTGCTGCTGAAGTACTTCGGAGCCGGTCAGCCGGAGCCCGCGGCGCTCCCGGCCCGGGCTCCCCTGCGTCCGGCGCCGCAGCCCGTGGCGGCCGCACCGGCCGCACCGCCCGAGGCCCTGACCGAGTCGGAGGCACTGAGGCTGGTGTCGGAGGTCATCAGCAGGCGCACCGGCTATCCGCTCGACATGATCGCACCGGATCTGGACCTCGACGCCGACCTCGGCATCGACTCCATCAAGCGGGCCGAGATCGCGGGCGAGTTCGCCCAGCGCGCGGGCCTCGGTACCGGCGGCGAGGCGGCGGCCCTCAGCGACGAGGAACTGGAAGAGCTCGGCAAGGCCCGTACCGCGGCCGCCACCGCGGCATGGCTGATCAGGAGGATCGCCGCGGGGGCCCCGCCCGACGCCCGGCCGCGGCAGCCGGAGCCGGCGTCCGGCGGAGCGCCGCAGCGGTTCCGGCTCGGGCCCGTCCCGCTCCACGGCGTCCCTGCCGCTGCGCCGCCCTCCCGCCTCGCAGGCCGGCGCTTCGCGCTGCTCGGCGGCGGCGACGTCGCCACGGCGCTCGCGGCCCGGCTGGAGCGGCACGGGGCGCAGACCGTGACCCTTCCGGCCGATCACCTGCTGACCGGGCGGGACGGCCCCGTGGACGGCGCGGTTCTCCTCGGCCCACTGGCCGGCTCGGACCTGCCGGTGCTCCCCGGCATCTACCCCGTGGTCCGGGCCGCCCTGGGGTGCGACCCGCACTGGCTCCTGACCGTCCGGACCGCCGCCGCGCAGCACGACGCCCGCACGGCCGGCCTGCGCGGGCTGATGCGCACCGTGGCCCGGGAGTATCCGCAGGCCGTGGCCCGGCTCGTGGAGCTGTCCCCCGGCCTGCCCGCGTCCGCTGTGGCCGACGCCCTCGCCGCGGAGATCCTCTTCGACGACGGGGACGCCCCGGTCGTGCTGCGGACCGGTGCCGGCCGGCAGGGCCTGGAGCTCCAGGAGGCCCCGATCGTCCCCCCGGAGGCGGCCCCTGCGGGACAGGAGGGTGAGGGCTCCGCGGCCGCGGCCGCCGCCGGACTGGACCGCGACTCGGTGGTCGTCCTGGTGGGCGGGGCGCGCGGCATCACGGCACGGTTCGCCGTCGCCCTCGCGACGGCCGCCCGCTGCCGGATCGAGCTGCTGGGCCGTACGTCCTGGCCCGGCCCGGACGAGGACCCGGCCGTCGCCGCAGCCGGCGACCAAGCGGCGCTGTACGGCGCGCTCGCGGCCCGGGGCGACGGCATGACACCGTCACAGATCCGCGAGGAGAGCGCACGCATCCTGACACGGCGCGAGATCAGCGCCACGATGGACGAGCTGAAGGGCGTCGCCGCCCGCGTGCGGTACCGGCCGGTGGACATCCGGGAACCCGGGGCCGTGCACCGGGCGGTCAAGGAGATCCACGCCGAGTACGGTCGTCTCGACGGTGTCGTCCACGGGGCGGGCGTGATCGAGGACGGGCTCATCGCGCAGAAGTCCGCCGCGTCCTTCCAACGGGTGTTCGCCACCAAGGCGGACGGCGCGGCCACGTTGCTCGGCGCGCTCGAAGGGCTGCCTGCCCTGCCCGCCTTCGTCGTGCTCTTCGGCAGCGTCGCCGCGGCGCTCGGCAGCCGGGGCCAGGCGGACTACGCGGCGGCCAACGACGCGCTGGAGGAACTGGGCGCACAGTGGGCGGCCCGCACGGGAGGCCGGGCCCTGATCGTCCACTGGGGGCCGTGGGCCCCCACCGGAGCCCACCCGGGGATGGTCACCCCCGAGCTCGGCCGCACGTACGCCCGGCGCGGCATCGGCCTCATCGACCCCCATGAGGGCGCGCAGGCCTTGCTGCGCGAACTCGCCTGGGGCGGCGTCCAGTCCGGTGCCGTCGTCTACACCGCCCCGGGGCGGTGACCGTGACGCACACACCGGCGCCGCCGGTCGCCGTCATCGGAATGGCCGTGCTGCTGCCCGGCTCCCCGGACCTGGAGGCGTACTGGCGGAACCTGACGGCCGGCACGGACGCGATCAGCGACGTCCCGGCGGAGCGGTGGGACGCCTGCTACTACGACCCGGACGGTGCCCGCGGCGCCGACCGCATCTACTGCCGGCGGGGCGGATTCGTGGACGAGTTCGCCGTGGTGGACACCGCCCGGTCCGGCGTCATGCCCGCTGCCGTGCCCGGCACCGAGCCCGATCAGCTGCTCGCGCTGCACGTGGCGCAGGCCGCCGTGGCCGATGCGGGCGGCGAGCAGCGGCTGCCCGACCGGAACCGGGTGGGCGTGGTGCTGGGCCGCGGCAACTACATGGGGGCCGGGCTCGCCCGTCTCACCCAGCGCGTGGGGTTCGCCCACCAGCTGGTGCGTACCCTCGGCGAGCTGCTGCCCGACCTGGAACCCGGTCAGCTCGAGCGCGTCCGGGCCGCGTTCACCCGCCGTCTGGGCGCCGACAGCCCGGACGCGGCGGCCGGCCTCGTGCCCAACCTCGTCGCGTCACGGACGGCCGCCCGGCTCGACCTGCGCGGCCCGGCCTACACGATCGACGCCGCCTGCGCCTCCTCCCTGGTGGCGGTCGACCAGGCGGTCACCGAGCTCACCACCGGCCGCTGCGACGTGATGCTGGCCGGCGCGGTCCACCACTGCCACGACATCACCCTGTGGAGCGTCTTCAGCCAGCTGCGGGCCCTCTCGCCGAGCCAGCGCATCCGCCCCTTCCACCGCCGCGCCGACGGCCTCCTGATCGGCGAGGGGTCGGCCGTCGTGGTCCTCAAGCGCCTGGCGGACGCCCAGCGGGACGGCGACCGCGTCTATGCGGTCGTCCGCGGCACCGGGGTCTCCGGCGACGGCCGTTCCTCGGGCCTCCTCAGCCCGGACCCGGGCGGCCAGGTACGGGCCGTCCGGCAGGCGTGGCGAGCCGCCGGCCTCGACCCGCGCGCACCGCACTGCCTCGGACTCCTCGAAGCCCACGGCACCGCCACCCCGGCCGGCGACGCGGCCGAACTCGCCACCCTCGCGGAGGTGTTCGGCCCCGCAGCGGGCGGCGACCGCGCCGTGCTCGGATCGGTGAAGTCGATGATCGGCCACACCATGCCGGCCGCCGGAGCGGCCGGCATGGTCAAGGCGGCCCTCGCGGTCCACCACGGGGTGCTGCCGCCCACGCTGCACTGCGACGATCCGCATCCGGCGCTGGCCGGTACGAGGTTCCGCGTCACCGGCACGGCGGAGCCGTGGGAGAGCGGGCCCGGCCCGGCCGTACGCCGCGCCGCCGTCAACGCCTTCGGCTTCGGGGGCATCAACGCCCACGTCGTCCTCGAAGAGCCGCCGCCCGCCACCGGTACGCGAACACGACGGAAACAGCGGGATCAGCGGGATCAGCGGAATGAGCACACCCGCAGGCCCGCGATCGGCGTGAGCGAGACCGAGCGCGTCCTGGCCCTGGCCGCGGACACCCCGCGGGAACTCACGGACCTGCTGGCCGTGGACGACCATGCGGCGGCGGTCCCCCGGGGCACCGGCCGGGTCCGGCTCGGCATCGTGGCCCCGACCCCGGAGCGGCGCGCGCTGGCCGCGCGCGTGGTGGCCGGGGAACGTCCCTGGCGCGGCCGCAACGACATCTGGTACGCGCCCGCCCCGCTCCTGGGCCCGGGCACCACGGGCAGGGTCGCGTTCGTCTTCCCCGGCCTGGAAGCCGAGTTCGCACCCCGGGCGGACGGGATCGCCGAGTACTTCGGACTGCCGCCCACCACCGGCCGCCCGTCCGGAGCGGGGGCGCCCGTCGGCGACCTCGGGCGCCACGCCGTCGAGGTGTTCGCCCTCGGCCGCCTCCTCGACGGAGCGCTGCGGCGGATGGGCGTCGTCCCGGACGCCGTCGCCGGCCACAGCGTCGGCGAATGGAACGCCATGGCGATGGCCGGCATGTACGCGCCGGAGGCCGTCGACGGACTCCTGGCCGGCTTCGACCCCGACCGGCTGCGCGTGCCCGGTCTCGCCTTCGCGGTGCTGGGCGCCTCGGCCCGGCGGACGCAGACCGCGCTGGCGGCGCTGGGCGACGACCGCGTCGTCCTCTCCCATGACAACGCACCCGAGCAGTGCATGATCTGCGGCCCTCGCCCCCAGGTCGAAGAGGTCGCCCGCTCGCTGCGTGCCGAGGGGGTGTTCGGGCGCATCCTGCCGTTCCAGTCCGGCTTCCACACCCCCATGCTGGCCCCGTGGCTGGAGCCGATCACCGCGGAGGCGGAGCGCCTGGAACTGGTGCCCCCTGAGGTCCCGCTCTGGTCGGCGACGACCGCCGCCCCGTACCCCACACACCCGGCAGACGTACGGAAGCTGTTCGTCCGGCACCTGCTGGAGCCGGTGCGCTTCCGGTCGCTCGTCGAGGCGCTGCACGACGCGGGATTCCGCGCGTTCGTCCAGGTCGGCACCGGACAGCTCACCTCGCTCGTGTCCGCCACGCTGCAGGGCAGGGACCACCTCGCCGTGGCCGCCGACTCGCCTCGCAGGGACGGACTCGCCCAGCTTCGTCGCGTGGCCCTGGCCCTGTGGACCAACGGCGCCGGCATCGAGCCCGCCCTTCCGCCCGCACCCGCGGCCCCCACGGCCACGACGACCACCACGACCCCCGGGCGAGTACAGCCGGCCGGTGTCACCGTCCAGGCGCCGACCCGGCTCGCCCTGGGCAGCACACTCGTCTCCCTGAGCGGGCAGGACCTGGCGGAGCTGCGTCGCGACCTCGCGCTCGCCCGCACCACCGCGACGGGCACCGGCGAACCCGGCGCCGATCCCGTCGGCCGGTGCGTCACCGCGCTGGAGGAGGCCGCCGGGCGCTTTCCTCCTGCCGCCGAGCTCGCCGCGCTCATCCGGGAGACGGCCGCCACCGCAGCCGCACTGATCGATACCGCCGCGCCGAACCGCGGATGGCAGACGGTGCTGCCCGTCTCCGTGGAAGCGATGCCGTACCTGCTCGACCACTGCTTCATCCACCAGCGGCCCGGCTGGCCCGATCTGGACGACAGAAGACCCGTCGTCCCGGGCACCACCATCGTCCACCACCTCATGCACGCGGCGGAGCGGGCCGTCCCGGGCATGCGGGCGGTCGCCGTGCACCACGTGCGCTTCGATCAGTGGGTGGCCGCCGCCGAGCCCGTCGACGTCCGCATCACGGGAACCCCGTCGCCGGACGGCGCCGGCAGGTTCGACGTCTCCTTCGGCCGGAGCGCACGGGCGAGCGTCGAGCTCGCACCGCAGTACCCGCAGGCCGGCCGGAGCGCGCAGCGCCCGGATCCGGCAGCCGAACGCGCGCCCGAGCACACGGCGGCCCGGATCTACGACGAGCGCTGGATGTTCCACGGCCCGTCGTTCCGGGGCCTCGCCGACATCACGGCCATCGGCGAACAGCACGTGCGCGGCGTCATATCCACCCCTGCCGCGCCGGGCGCGCTGCTGGACAACGTCGGCCAGCTCATCGGCTACTGGATCATGGCGAGCCGGTCCGAGCGGGTCGCGGTACTTCCCGTGGGCATCCGGCAGATCCGTTTCTCCGGCCCCGGCCCCGCACCCGGCACCCCGGTGGAATGCCTGGTCAGGATCGTCTCGCTGACGGACACTCTGCTCGAAGCCGATGCGCAGCTCGTCACGGGCGGCCGGGTGTGGGCCGAGCTCACGGGCTGGCAGGACCGGCGCTTCGACAACCTGCCCGAGACCCGCAGGGTGGAACGCTTCCCCGAGCGTCACACCCTCTCCCGGCCGCAACCCGGCGGGTGGAGCCTGCTCCACGAGTGGTGGCGCGACAGCGCCTCCCGCGACCTGGTCATGCGCAACCATCTGGGCCGCGCCGAACGGCACGCCTACGAGCGGCAGCCCCCGCGCGGCCGAGGGCAGTGGTTGCTGGGCCGGATCGCGGTCAAGGACGCGGTACGGCAGCTGCTGTGGGAGCAGGGCGAAGGCCCGGTCTTCCCCGCCGAGATCCAGGTGGGCAACGACGAACGGGGCAGACCGTACGTCGCCGGAGTGCACGGCCGGACCCTGCCCGCACTGGACGTGTCGCTCGCCCACTGCGCCGAGACCGGTGTGGCCCTGGTGCGGCACCGCGGCCCCTGCGGGACTGGCGGACCGGGCGGTGTGGGCGGTGTGGGCGGCGTGGGCATCGACGTCGAGGAGATCAGCGAACGGCCCGTACATCTCCACGAGTTCGCCCTGGGACCGGCCGAGCGCCGGCTGCTCGCCTCCGCATGCGCGGAGACGGGCGAACCGGAGGCCCTGTGGTTCACCCGGTTCTGGGCGGCGAAGGAAGCGGCGGCCAAGGCGGAAGGCAGCGGCCTGCGGGGCCGTCCCCGCGACTTCACGGTGCTCGGCGCCCGCCCGGACGGACTCGTGGTGGCGGCCGGGAGACGAGCCTGGTCCGTACGGTGCCGGCGCATAGGCAACCCTCCGGGCCTTACCACCAGGGACTACGTCGTCGCGTGGACGACCGACGAAGCGACCAACGAAGCGACCGACGAAGCGATCCAGGAAGGGCACTCGGCATGAGCGACGAACGGACGAGGCCGGCGGGTCCCGCAGACGGGACCGTGGTGCTCGCGGAGGTCATCGAAATGGTCGGCGCCGTTCTCGGGGAGCCCGTGGACGACTTCCACGACGGGGAGATCACCAGGGAGACCGCGCTCCACGAGGACCTCGACATGGTCAGCATCGACTTCGCCGACCTCGGCGGCCGGCTGGCCGCGGCGTACGGGGAGCGAGTGAACATGGCCGAGTACTTCGCAGAACTCGACCTCAGCCAGATCATGTACCTCACGGTCGGCGACCTCGTCGACTACGTCGTCTCGTGCCTCCACAAGGACACGGCCGGGGCAGAGGACGCCGCCGGCGTGGCGGGGCGTCGGGTATGAGGAGTGACAGGCCATGAGCGGCTTCCTGTTCGTCGTACCCCCGTTCGCAGGACACGTCAATCCGACCCTCGGTGTCGCGGCGGAGCTGGTCCGGCGCGGCCACCGGGTCGCCTGGGCGGGTCCGGCGTACGCCGTGGAGCCGCTGGTGGGGGCGCGGGCGACCGTGTTCCCCTGCGCGGCCCTGGGAGCCCCGGGAGCCCCGGGAGCCCCGGGGCCGGTCGGAGCCGTTCCGGGGCCGCCGGATTCGGGGCCACCGGATCCAGGGCGGCCGGTTCCAGGAGGGCAGGCTCCAGGGGCGTCGTTCCCGCCGCCCTCGGAGCAGCGGGGGGCCGCGGCGCTGAGATCCCTGTGGGAGGACTGTCTGGGGCCGCTCGCCGAGGCCATGGCACCCGGAGTCCGGGCAGCCGTACGGGAGTTCCGGCCGGATGTGCTCGTCGCCGACCAGCAGGCCCTCGCCGGGGGTCTGGTGGCCGGGCAGCTGGGAATCCCCTGGGCCACCTCGGCGACCACGTCGGCGGAGTTCACAGCGCTCGCCGGCACGCCACAGCTGCGGGCATGGGCCGACGAGCAGGTCCAGGGCCTGCGGAAGCGCACGGGCGTGCCGGACAGCGGGTCCGATCCGCGCCGTTCGGACCGGCTCGTCCTGATGTTCACCACCGAGGCCCTGGCGGGACCGGCCGCGCAATTCGGCCCGCAGGTACGGCTGGTCGGGCCCTCCCTCGCCCCGCGGCCCTCCCCCGGCGGCTTCCCCTGGCACCGCCTGGACGACACGCGCCCCACCGTGCTGATCACACTCGGCACGGTGAGCGGCGCCGCCGGAGCACGCTTCCTCCCGGCCTGCGCCGCGGCGGTACGCGCCCGGTCCGACGCGATCCAAGCGGTGATCGCCGACCCGTCCGGCACCGTGCGCGACACCGGTGACGGGATCCTCGTCCTGCCGCACGTGCCCCAGCTCGCTCTGCTGGCGCGGTGCTCGGCCGTGCTCTGCCACGGCGGGCACAACACCGTCTGCGAGGCCCTGTGGCACGGACTGCCTCTCGTCGTCGCACCCATCCGGTACGACCAGCCCGTGATCGCCTCCCAGGTGGTCCGGGCGGGGGCCGGGCTGCGCGTCCGGTTCCGGCACGCGACGGCCGACCGGATCGGCTCGGCCCTCGACGCCGTCCTCGGCGAGCCTCGTTACCGGGCCGCGGCCCGGCGCGTGGGGGAATCCTTCCGCGCGGCGGGAGGCGCGGCTGCCGCGGCCGCGCACCTGACACACCTGGCCGCCCGCACAGCGGCGGTACGGGCCCAAGCCTTGTGACCAGCGCCTCGACCGCCCCCGCCCCCGTCCTCCCCAGGGAGTTCACCCATGCGCCCATCCTCGCCGCCCCCCACTCCTGAGCAGCGGGCCTCCTACCGCGACGCCCTCGACGAGGGCATGGACCGGTTCCGGCACGCCCCCCGGACCACCTGCCCCTGGTGCGACGCCGGACGCCTCCGCCGACGCCTCCGCACCACGGACCTGCTGCAACGCAAGCCGGGCACCTTCACCCTCGACCAGTGCCTGGACTGTGGCCACATCTTCCAGAACCCGCAGCTCAACGAGGACGGTCTGGACTTCTACTACCGGGACTTCTACGACGGCTTCTGGGAGGAACGAGCCAGGGAGACCGCGGGGAGCCTGCGGCGGGCGTACGAGGAGCGCGCCGCGTTCGTGGCCGACCATGTCCAGCCGAAGACGTGGCTGGACATCGGTACCGGACACGGCTATTTCTGCGCCGCCGCGGCGGACCGCTTTCCCGGCACGGTCTTCGACGGCCTCGACCGGGCCGAAGGCGTCGAACTGGCCGTCCGGCGGGGATGGATCGAGCGCGCCCACCGCGGCCTGTTCCCGGAACTGGCCGCCGAACTGGCCGGCGCGTACGACGTGGTCAGCATGCAGCACTACCTGGAGCACACGATCCATCCGCTGCGAGAGCTGCAGGCCGCGGCCCAGGTCGTGCCTCCCGGTGGTCACCTCTTCATCGAAGTGCCCGACCCCGAATGCCGGTTCGGCCGCATCCTGGGCCGCTGGTGGATGCCCTGGTTCCAGCCGCAGCACCTGCATCTGATGCCCATGGCGAACCTCCGGCGCCGTCTGGAGGATCTCGGATTCACGGTGGTCGCCCAGGAGCGCTGCTATTTCAACGGCCCCGTCAACCTCCTGTACTCCGCCTTCCTCCGCCTGCACAACGCCGCCCCCGCCCCTGACGCCCCCTGGTTCCCCGCCGCACCGACAAGGCTGCGGAAGACGGTCCGCACGGCGATGCACCTCGGCGCGATCCCCCTGCTCCTGGCAGCCAAGGCCGCCGACCGCCTCACCGGGCTCCTGCCGCCCGGCGCGCGCGTGACCGACGCGTACCGGCTCCTGGCACGCCGGGAACCCGCGGGCCCGGAGTGAGGAACAACTGCTACCGCCCGGCTCGGGCGGGGACCGTCGGTGTTGCAGCCCGGTCGGCGGCCTGACATCAGTCCTGCGGACGGCCCGCTCCCGGGCCGTCCGCACCCGGGGGCCGTTCCAGTGACGGCCCGCACCGGCGGGTTTGCGTCCCCGGACCGGGAGCAAGGGATCGTACCGGCGACGGCTCCGCGCCAATTGCACCCCGGCAGGCGGCGCACGGGAGAAAGGCCGTCACACACCCGCCGCGCTCGCCACCGTTAGGAGCATTGTGGTCACCGACAGAACCGCTGATGTGATCGTCGTGGGAAACGGCGCGATCGGCCTGTCCGTCGCGATCGAGGCCGCGCGCCGCGCCCCCGGCCTGCGCATCACGGTGGTGGGGCCTCCCGCGCGCAACGACGCGGCCTCCAGCGTGGCGGGGGCGATGCTCGGCTGCTTCGGCGAGGTCACCACCGCTGTCGGCCATCACCCGGCGACGACCGCCGAGTTCGACGTCATGCGCGAAGCACTGGATCTCTGGCCGGCCTGGCTCGACGAGCTCACCGAGCTCGCCGGTCCCGCCGCCGACGCGCTGCGGGCCTCGCTCACCACGGGCACGTTCGTCGTCCTGGGCGCCGACGCCGGACCGGTGGCCACCGAGAACTTCAAGGCGATGCACGCCGCTGCGATGGCGCACGGCGAGCCCCACGAGCTGCTGGAGGATCCGTCCCGCATCGAGGGCCTGCGACCGGCGCCCGAGGCACGGGCGGTGCAGGCCCTCCACCTCCGCCGGGAAACCGCCGTCGACGCGCGCTCCCTGCTCACCGCTCTGGAGACCGCGGCGAAGAACCTGAACGTCCGTGTGGTTCCCGGTGTCGTCCGCCGCGTGGTGGCCGAGGGCGCCCGGGTACGTGGTGTCGACCTCACCGACGGGAGCCGGCACACCGCGGAGACGGTGGTCCTCGCCGCGGGCAGCGGCAGTACAGAGCTCGCCACCGGCCTGCTCCCTCCGGGCGCCGTTCCCCCTCTGCTTTTCAGCTCCGGCCTGGCACTGATGACCGACCGCGCCCCCGTCGGCGGCGAGCGGCCCGTCCTGCGCACGCCGCCGGCTCCTGTGGGCACCCCCGGAACCCACGTGGTGCCGTTCCCGGGCGCAGGAGGCGCGTACATCGGGGCGACCGATACGGTCACCTGCCGGCCGCACGCCGGACCCGTCCTGGGCACCGGCCAAGCGCTCATGGGCTTGGCGTGCGCGCAGCTCGACCAGTCCCTGACGTCCTCCGTCATGCGCTCCTGGCTGTACGGGATCCGCTCGATCGCCCTGGACCGTATGCCGCTCGTCGGGGGCTGCGGGCTGACGGGCCTGCTGTTCGCGACGGGGGCCTACCGCAGCGGCCTCCACGCCTCCCCCGTCATCGCCCGCCACCTGGCCGGCCTGCTGACCGACAGCGCCCCGGCACCGGATGAACGGTTCGCCTGGTTCGCACCCGAACGGGCCCCCCTCGCGACGACGACGGTCGAGGACTCCGTCGAGGAGGCCGTCCTGCACGCGGTCGATTCCACACGTACGCTGCGCCGGGCGCCACTGTCGCCGGACGAGGAGGCGGACCTCGCAGGCCGGGTGCGCCAGCGTGTCCTGTGGCTGTACGACCAGCTCGACGAGCCCTACGCCCTGTCGCCGGAAATGATCCACGCTTACGGGCAGGCCTCCCCGCAGGACGTGGAACGCCTCCGTGACCACTTGCGGGCCGCGCGGCTCCATCACGGGCTGCCCGCCACGACCGCCGACGCCGCTATCCGGAGCACACTGCCGTGAAAGCGTGACTGCAGCGGCAGGGTCCGGCCGGCATGGGCCGTCCTGCTGATGCCGGTCGCCGATCTCTGCGTCGTGTCCCTGCGCGAGCAGCCCAGCGGAACCTGCCGCCATCGCTCTTGCCCACACAGCCGGGAAACGGTGGGGACACGCCGGGTCCCTTCTCCATGCGGCGAACGGTCACGCGGATGGGTGCGGGTGCCGGGGGCGCCGCAGGAGCCGCAGCCGGGGTACGCGTGCCGGTGCGTAGGGCCGAAGGGCGGAGCCGGCCGGCGGCGAACGGGTGGTTGCGCGCCGCCGGGCGCCGCCACCGGGCAGGCAGGGGCTCACCAGAGGTAGGCCACTGACGTCAAGGATGGGTTGGGCATGAGCGAATACGAGCGTTCCCGTACGATGCCCGCGCTGCCGGAGCATGTCTTCGACCAAGCCGGGGAAGTGGGCCGGCTGGAGAGCTGGATGCCGGCGGAACTGCACGTACGGGCCGAGGAGCTGCCGGCCGTCACCGTGCACGAGGACACCACCGGCCAGGACGAGCCCGCACTGTTCCGCGCCCGGCCGGAGCAGCTGCGCCTGGAGTGGGGTACGCGCGAGAGCGGCAGCTACGCCGGATGGCTGCAGGTGGCCGGCATCGGCAGCGGGGCCAGTGAGGTGACGGTCCATCTGTCGTTCTTCGACGAGCGCCACGACCCAGGTGCCGAGCATGTGCTCTCGGCACTGGAGGAGAGTCTGGAGCGGCTGGAGGAACAGGTGCGGCTGCGCGTCGACGACGGCGGCTGAACGGGCGCCCGCCGTCCCGGCGGGGCCGGCTGCCCTGGAGCCGTCCCGGCTGCTTCCGATTGCTTCCGGTTGCCTCCGGTTACTCCCGGCGGGCGACGCGCACCCTCCGATCACCCACGTCGCCGTGGCGCTACCGGCCCGCGGGGACCGGTGTGCTGCATCCTGGCGGCCGGGCACCAGGCACCGGGCGCCGGACAACGTACGGGCGTTTGCGACGGGCGATCAGCAAAGGAATGAGCGACATGGCGGTGTGCGAGGTCTGCGAGAACGACTACGAGCTGGCTTTCGAGGTGCGCGCGGCGGGAGCCGTGCACGTCTTCGACAGCTTCGAGTGCGCCGCGCACAAGCTCGCGCCGATCTGCGACACCTGTGGGTGCCGCATCCTGGGCCACGGCTTGGAGACCGACGGGATGTTCTTCTGCTGCGCCCACTGCGCGCGGGCCAGAGGCTATTCCGGGCTGACCGACCACGCCTGACGCCCGGCGGATCTCAGCACCGGACGAGCGCGGACATGTCGGCGGCCGGTCATCCGTACGGCCGCGCGTGGTGCTGCCCGGTGGTGGGCGGGAGCAGCGCGTTGCCCCGCCGGGCCCCTGTCGTTGGGCAGGGCCGGGGGCGGCACCTCGGCTGTTTCCCGTCGGCGTCGAAGGGCTCCTGGTGTGCGCGTGAGAAAGCCCGTGCGGGCGGTCGCAGTGGCGGTGGCGGTAGGCGTGCTGTGGACCAGTGGGGTGGCGCCGGCGGGTGCGGCGGGCCGGTTGCCGGCGTGGTGCGACGGACCGGTGGTGGGGTGTGCGGCGGTCCGGGAGCGCGCGCTGGCCGAGGTCCGCGACGGGCTGGGCTGTGACCACCGGGCGCCGTTCGCGGCGCTGTACGTGCGGGTGCAGGAGGCGCTGGGAGGTACGTTGCGGGAGCGGCCGGGGCTGTTCGCCGAGCCGTCGTGGGCAGGCGGGGACCTCAACGCCGCGTTCGTGGACGCCTACCTGAAGTCGTACGAGGCCGACCGGGCCGGACGGCCGGTGCCCGAGGCGTGGCGGATCGCCTTCACGACGGCGCGCGCGGGCGACAGCAACGCCGGGCAGGACGCCCTACTGGGTGCGAACGCCCATATCCAGCGCGACATGCCCTACGTGCTGGCCGGGCTCGGGCTCGTCCGCGCCGACGGCACCTCGCGCAAGGGCGACTTCGACCGGGCCCAGACCGTCCTGGACCGCGCGTACGTGCCGGCGGTCGCAGATATCGCCCGTCTCTACGATCCCCTGCTCGCGTTGGCTGACGGCCGGTGGAATCCACTCGCGCAGTTCACCGTGCGCGAGCTGCTGGTGCTGTGGCGGCAGAACGCCTGGCACCACGCCCGTCGGCTGGCCGCCGCCCGCAGCGCGCAGGAGCGGCGGACGGCCTCGCGGGCCGTCGAGACGAACGCCACCACGTGGGGAAGGCTGCTGGCGGCGGTGAGGGTGCCGGGCTACGGGCAGGTCCGCGACGGGTACTGCCACCGGGAGCGGGGCGGCGCCTTGAGCCCGTCGACAGTGAAGGGGGCATGGCCACTGCCCACGCGGTCGGCCCCGGGCCGGCTGCGGGGAAGTGGCTGAGATCGCCGGGAGGTGGTTTCGTCCGGGGCGGTGCAGTTGCACGCGGCGTCCGGCCGTCGATCTCGTCCACGTGCCCGGCAGCGACCGCCTCCGGCCTTGCCGTTACCGCAGTCGGTGGCCGTTCGGCGGAAGCCCTGTGTGGGAGCTCCCCGCTGCTTCCGGGACTTCGCGCGCCCGCGCGGCTAGCCTGGATGACCATGAGCCCGCAGCCCACCCGCTCCGCCCCGAGCCGCTACACCATCGCCCTCAAACCCCGGGTCGCCGATGAGGAGAACCGCCCGCACCATGGCGCTTCTCTGCGGTCCGCGACCGTCGACGCCACGGGCGAGGTGGGGGTCTCGGGCTTCCCTCGCTACGAGGGCGAGGGTGTGCAGGCGGAGATCGACCCCGAGACACGGACCGTCGAGCGAGTGACGGTGGACGGTGACGCGCTGCCGTACGGTTGGATGGCCGAGGTCACGGGGCAGGGCCCCGGGACGTGAGGCAGGCTCCGGTCTTGTGAGCGTGCGCGCGGTCACACCGTGCTCGGGAACCCTACAACGTGATCCGGGGTGTCCACCCAGGCGTGCTGGCCGTCACCGTCGACGGTCAGGCCGAGGCGGCCGAGACCAGGCCGGCCCTGCTCCTGCCACCAGGCGTGAGCGGTCTCGACCTCGTCCCACAGCCGCCGGCCGCCGTCGTACTGGTACACCGTGGACGACAAGTCGTCCTCGCGGAACAGTACGCACGCCCAGGACCGGTCGTCACCGAGGCTGCACAACCACACCGGCCGCCGACCGTCCTGCGGCGCGTCGAAGACGACCGCGCAGTCCGGGACGAGGAGGCCGAGGGCGAACCGGGAGAGGTCCCAGTCACCCGCGAGCGTCTCGTCGAGAGTCAGCGCCGTCGTGCCCGCCTCGGCCTTCTCCCGGGACTCGGCGGTCACGTAGTGCGTGTACGCGGGGAGGTCCTGGCGCTGGGCGCGCAGGCTCATGAACTGCACCAGCGCCGTGAAGGGCCCGCTTGCACTACGCCCGTCGTCGGCGACCGTGAGCGCTGCCGTGGCCTCCGTGCGGGTGAAGCGCGTGCCCCACGGCACCACGATCCGGCCTCCCGGCCGGCACTGCTGCAGCCAGGCGGTGGGGATGGTGTGCACGCCGCAGGTGGCGATCACCCGGTCGTACGGCGCCCTCGGCGGGTGCCCTCGGAATCCGTCCCCGTGCACCACTGTGACCGCCTCCAGGCCCATCCGCTCCAGGGCCGTGCGGGCGGCGCCGACGAGGCCGCGGTCCACCTCCATCGTGGTCACCGCTCCGGCGCCGAGCCGGTGGGCGAGGAGGCCGGCGTTCCAGCCCGTGCCGGTGCCGACTTCCAAGACCTGCTGCCCGGGGTGCACATCGAGTTCGGTGAGCATCGCGGCGACGACGGACGGGGCGGAGGCCGACGACGACGCGACCCTCCCCTGTTCCAGCCCTTGATGCTCGCCGTCGTCCCACTGTGTCACCAGCGGATCGCCGGACTCGGCCGCCGCCCGCCACCGCTCCGGCTCCCGGGCCCGGTCCACGGCTTCGACGTGGCCGGTCGGCACATGGTGCCGCCAGATGACGTCGGGCAGGAATCCGGTCCGGGGCAGGGCCTCGAACACCGGCAGCCACTCGGCGGTCAGCGTGCCGTCCGCGGCGAGGCCCGCGACCAGCTCCCGCCAGTTACTCACTTCCCGTGCTTTCCGCCGCCCCCGGGGGAGCCGCCGTCCGTTGTGGGCGGCTCCTTCGGAGGCGTCCACGGCTGACCCGGCAACTTATCGCCCTTGTCGCCGTCGTCTTGCTTGTCGTGCCTGCCCATGCGCGCCTCCTCGCCCCTTCGTATGAGGCGAACCACAGTAGGGGCGGGCCCCTGTTCGGGAAAGACGGCACGGCGCCGCGGCACCCCACGCGGGTCTGGTCCGCCGGCGGGGTGGCGGTGGCCACCGGCTAAAAGTGGCTGGGCATGGGCATGCGCAGCAGTAGGCCGGCACAGTGACAGGGCCGACCGCACTGGGGGCAGGAGTGGTCGCCGGTCGTCGTAGCCGGCAGCCAGTAGTCGTGGAGGGTGCTGACCGGCTGCCAGCCGAGGGCCTTGAGCAGGCCGTCGCTGCGGCCCGGCTGACGGTGCAGCCAGGAAATCGCGTACGCCTCGGTGCACCGCTCGCTCAACCACTCGGTGCGGTGCACGGCCAGGGCGCTGCCGAGGCCGCGTCCTCGCATCGGCGCGGTCACGGCCGAGTAGTGCAGTCTGCCGATCCGGCGGCCTCCGGCTGAGGGCGGGGCGGCGGGGAGAGTGCCGGGTGGCATGGGGGCGATGAAGTCGTGGTAGTCGTCGTCGTTCAGGACACGGGCGGTCGCCACGCCCACGAGGACGGGAGGCGTTCCCACATATGCGGTCAGGAAGAGCAGGGTCCCGTCGCGGAGATCTTCAAGGACTTGTCCGACGCTGAACATGCCGGACCCCAAGATCGCATCGGTCAGCCTGCCGGCGTCCGCCGCGGCCCGCCGGTCGCCTGGCCCGAGTGCAGTGATGGTCCAAGTGGTCACACCGTCACTGTCTCCCGGATACCGGGGGATTTCGCCTAGGGATCACCGGTAGAACGGATACGGGTGTGCTCGGCGTCAAGGCATCAGGGGCTCGGGAGCCGACGGTCTCCCGCTTCCCGATCGGCTAAGTGCGAATGCAGAAGTTCTGCGCGTATCTCGTCGTGTGGCCGGACCTGTCATGCTGAGCCGGTTCGATCGGTTCTCACGCTTTGGAGGTCTTGATGCGTGCAGGCGTCGTGGTCGCCGCGCAGCCCGGTGTGGAGGAACTCGCCGTGCAGGCTGAGGAGTTGGGCTTTCACAGCTTCTGGCTCAACGACACCCCGATGGTCCACGGCGACCCCTTCGTCGCCTTGAGCCTGTGCGCGAAGGCCACGAGCCGCATCAAGCTCGGCATCGGCGTGACCTCACCGGCGCTGCGCTCGGCCCCGGCCGCCGCGAGCGGGCTCGCCAGCCTCAATGCCCTGGCGCCGGGCCGGATCATCTGCGGGGTCGGCACCGGCAACACCGCCCGGCGCACCCTGGGCATGCGGCCGACCACGGCGGCCACGCTGGAGGACTTCACCGCCGCACTGCAGGACCTGTGCGCCGGACGCGCCACCGAGTACCGCGAAGGTGACCGGGTCCGCGACATCCGGTTCCTGCACACCGGGGCGCACGTGAACACCGCAGACCCGATCGAGTTCGTCGTGGCCGCGCTGCTCGGACCGAAGGCCGCCGCCGTCGCCGGCCACCGCGGCACCGGCCTCATCTCCTTCGGCCTGCTGGACCCCACCGCCTGGCACACGCTGCACGACGCCCGCCGCCGCGCGGCCCAGGGCGCATCCCGCGAACCCGGCTCCCGCTCGGACTCCTACCTGATCGCCTCGGTCCACATACTCAAAGAGAACGAGGACCCCCACGGCGACGCGGCCCGGGACGCGACGGGCCACGTCGTCATGTCGCTGCTGGCCTTTGCCGCCGACACGGCCGCCGACCGCCACGCCTTCGTCGGGCAACTCGGCCCCGAAGAACGCGAGGCGGTACAGCGGTACCTCGACCGCCGCGGCACCACCGCCACGGCGCCGGACCGGCACACCAAGCTCTACCCCAACTACCTCGGCCGCATCGCACCGGAGGACCGGGACCTGGTCCTGCCCTCGCTGATGAACACCCTGGCCCTGGTCGGCACCCGCGACGAGCTCCTCACCCGCACCACCGCCCTGGAACAGGCCGGCGTCGACGAACTCGTCATCCAGCCGGTGATCGACCCGCCCACGGAGATGGCTCAGCTCGTGGAGCTCCTTGCCTGAGCAGTCCCTCCGGCCCACAAGGCCCACCGATGCCCGACGCGTGGAGATACGGTTCCCCACCGGTGAACGGAACGCCAGGCCCATCGTCGTGTGGCAGCTGTGCTCGCGGGGCGTTGACACGGTCCTCGCCGGGGGTTGGATCGAAGTGTCCGCAACGGTCCGTCCATCCGGCGACGTTGTGGCGGGTGGCCGGCCGGGCGGTGATGGTGCTGTTGTCGCTGCACGGACTGTCACCGGCGCAGATCGCCGGTTTGCTGGATGAAGTGCGACCCGGCCACGGTGCGTCGTTGGATCGCCCGGTTCAACACCGAGGTCCTGGCCGGACCGGCCGATCGGCCGCGGTGTGGCCGCCCTCGGCTGGGTGGCCGGCGGCTGACACAGCGGATTGCCGCGCTCCTTGAGCGGCCCGGGCCATGGACGATTCCGCGCCTGTGGCGCTACCTCGGCCGACCGCGTGTCACTCGGCGCACCGTGTACCGGCGGGTGCGGCAGGTGACCCTGTGGCGGCGGCCGAAGCCGATCGCCCGCGGCGATCCGCGCCGGGATGCGGTCGCGGCAGCGATCGTCCGACGGCTGCAGCGGCTGCAGCGCGGCGCGTGGTGTGGGCCGCCGACGAGATGCACCTGCATCTGCTGCCGCACCTGCACATCTCATGGACGCTGCCCGGCCACAGGCCGCACATACTGGGCCGCGCTGAAGACCTTCGTCGCGAACACCGCGGTCACCTGGCCCGGCTGCAGACGGCAGGTCCACGCGTTCTTCCGCAGCCGGGTCGCCGGGCGGTCGCCCCGGGCCGGGTCGTGAGGGTTTGGGTGCGCGGGCCGGGCAGGTGAGGTGCGGGCGGTGACGAGCCACGTCCAGCGGTCGCCGGGCTCGGGAGTCGCGCGGGCCGGCGGCAGGGCGCGTGGTCAGGGGGCCCAGGCCGGTCCGAGCGCATCCGGCCGAGGACTTCCACCGTCAGCCCGGCCAGGTGGCGGGCCATGCGCACGGCGTCCAGCAGCCGGCACCGGGCGCGTCATAAGCTGCGGCCCCGGAAACCCGGCAGGGCTCCGGGGCCACACTGAACCCGCCCGTATTACTTGCTGATGGCAAAGCGCATCAGGGCGTGCTCGTCGCCCTGCTTGACCTTCCCCGTCACATTGATCACCTCAAGCTTCCAGCTGCCACCGGCCCGCACCGCCTTGGCCACGGCGCAGCCGTTGTCGCTGCTGAGCAGGCTCGGCCAGATGTCGGCGACCTGCTGAGAGCTGCCCCCGCTCGCGTCGTACACCTTGAAGCTGATGTTGCGCGCCTTCTGGAAGGAGCTGCCCTTCTTGTACGCGGCGGCGACGAAAACGATCGACGTGATGTTCTCCGGGACCCGGGCGAACTCGACCGTCACCGTTTCGTCGTCGCCGTCCCCGCGCCCGGTCTGGTTGTCACCGCTGTGCACCACGGAGCCGTTGCCCATCGGATCGAGGGAGTCCAGGCCCGCCAGGCGTACCGGGTCCGCACCCTGCATCGCGATGGCTATCAGGTCGAGGTCGGTGCCGGTCTTGCGGCGGAGCATGCCCATCACACCGCCGCTGCTCCCGCCGGTGGGGTCCCAGGACACCCCGATGGACAGATGTGTCACTCCGTCCAGGTCCGCCGGGCCGTCTTCCTTCTTGAGCGTAATCATGCGTGGAACATCCTCTTGGTGTACGAGACTGCAACACGAAGAGTGTGCCTGGCGCCTCCGACGCCCCCGACACCCGGTCCACTAAATTCCCTTTCATCCCGCATTGCTCCACGTAGAGCGGCGTGGGCGGGCTCCGCTGATGCGCGGTCGGGTGGCGTGGTGGTGACTACGGGAAGCTCTCTCAACGTGCGGACCGGGGAGCAGAAGACCGGAAGGAACGCGCCGGCCATGCAGATCGCACCCGCCCAGACTGCCATGCCTACGCCTGCCGCCTGGCCGATGAGGCCACCGAGGGCGGAGCCGATGGCCAGGGCGCCGGTGAGCAGGAACCGGAAGGTGGCGTTCATGCGGCCGAGCAAAGGGTCCGGGGCCAAGTGCTGGCGCAGCGTGACACCGAGGACGTTGTCGATGCCCGTCTTGATCAGGGCCAGGAGCCACCCGGCACCGGCCACCCACAGCCACGGCCCGCCGCCGATGAGTGCGATGGCGAGCGCGGCAGGTGCGAACCAGAGCCCGGCAAGTGCCAGGGTGCGACCGTGGCCGAGCCGCGCGGCGAGGCGGCGGGCGAGGGTGGCGCCGAGCAGGATGCCCAGGCCGCCGGCCGCCCAGTACGTTCCGAGCGCCCCGGCGGGCAAGTGCAGTTCGCGGTTGAACAGCACCGGCAGTACGGCGTTGATCATCTGTGCGCCGAGGTTGCTGAGCGTCGCGGTGAGGGCCAGCGCGCGCAGCTCACGGCTGCCGAGGACGTGGCGCAGCCCTTCCCCAATCTCGGCTCGCAGCCTTCGCCGGACGGCCGGTGTCACGGCAGGAGTGCGCCGTCGGCCCATGCCCGTGAGGCCGGCGGCGGAGGCAAGATAGGCGGTGGCCCCGGCGAGGATCGCCAGGGGGCTGTGAAGAACTGGACCAGGAAACCGCCGGCGCCGCGGCCGGCGATGTTGGCGCCGGCCATCAGGCTCACGAAGGCGGTGTTCGCCGGCACCAGGCGCTCGCGGCCGACCAGTTCGGGCAGGACGCTCTGCGATCCGACATCGAAGAACACCGTTGCGCAGCCGTTCAGCAGTACCACCGCGTACAGCTGCGACAGCGACAGCACGCCCAGCCACCATGCGAGGGGGATCGAGGCGAACAGCACGGCGCGGGCGGCGTCGGCGGCCACCAGCACCCGGTGGCCCGGCAGGCGGTCCACCCAGGCACCCGCGGGCAGGCCGATGAGGAGGAAGGCAGCGGTGGACAGTGCGGCCAGCGCGCCGGCCTGGCCGGGTCCCGCTCCCAGGACGCTGACGGCGAGCAGCGGAATCGCTACGTAGCCGGCGTTGCTGCCGAGGTGGCTGAGGGCGCCTGCGGCGAAGAGTATGCGGAAGTCGCGCAGCCGCCACGGGGACGGAGGTACGTCGGTCATACGCGGTACCGTGCGCGCCCGTCGGCCTCTTCACCCATTGATTTACCCTGAGCTGAATGATCGAGATCGAACTCGGCCTGGAGGATGTGGCCCGCACCCGCTTCGCGATCTCCCCGCTGTGGGAGGTGGTGGCCGGCGTCCGGGTGCTCAAGGGCGCGGACGAACACGGTCTGCATCGCACGTGAGTCGAACAGGCGCGCCCGCAACTGGCAGCAGCGGGCCTCGACCTGAGCCCGCTGTCCGACCTCGTTCCGGTGCCGAGGCGCTCGCCCTGGGCCGGCCGCATCCCGGGGTTCATCTGCCCGCCGCCCACGACGCCGCTGCCGTCACTGGACGTGGAGCTGGCCGCGGTGAGTGCCACGCCGCCCGCGCTGCCGCTGCGGCTGCGGTCCGCGACATAGCGACGGACCATCGGGGACGGCACGTTGGCGCTGGGACGGATAGGTTGCGATGCGATGCGACGCAACGCTCGTGAAGACGCGACACACACGCGACACGTCGCTGTCGTCGGCCGGAGCAGGCGGGGCACGCGTCTCACCGGCCCAGTCGGGCGGCCTTGATGTCGCGTCGCGCGAAGACGTCCTCGCGGCGGTCTGCCATCTGCCGCAGAGCATCCTTGCGGTCCCGTTTGGACAGTCGGTCGAGATATGTGTGACCGACGAGGTGGTCGGTTTCATGCTGCAGGCATCGTGCGAAATAGCCCATTCCCTCGATGACGAGGGGGTTACCGTCCTTGTCGAGTCCGCGGACTACGGCACGATCGGTACGGGGGACCGTCATGGTGGCGCCGGGTACGGACAGGCAGCCCTCGGATTCGTCAACGAGCCGGCGGCTACCCGGGCCGGGCAGGTCCAGGGCGGGGTTGATTATGTGGCCGACGTGCCTGACCCCGAGTTCGTCCGGGCAGTCGTAGACGAACAGCTGCAGGTCGACGCCTACCTGATTGGCCGCCAGGCCCGCACCGTCGGCCACATGCATGGTCAGGAACATGTCGTCGATCAACGCCGACAGCTCGGGAGAGCCGAATTCGGTCACCTCCCGGCACGGACGACTCAGGACCTCCTCGCCCACCACCGTGATCCGGCGCACCGATCCCCGTTCCGCCTCCGGTGGCAGGGCGGGATACGAGTCGACCGGTCGGCCCTGCACACGGACTCGCCGGTCTACGGGACGGGACCGGTCATGACCAACAGACATCGCTGTCTCCCCTTCTGCGCATGCCGCATACGCCGCGGGCGGGCGTCACCGCGGCCTGATGTCTCCGAGCAAGATCCGCTTGCCAAGATCTTTGCAAAGTAGCAGACTTTGCAAAGTGACTGAAGACGACCTCAACTCCCCGCCCGGCCGGACCCGGCACACCGGCGACGCTCTGCGCGAGCACGAGGTCCGCACAGCCCTGCTGGACCTGCTCGCCGAAGTCGGCACCGTTACGGCGACCGAAGCCGCCGCCCGACTGGGCTACAGCTCCGGGCTCTGCTCATTTCATCTTCGGCAGCTCGCACGCCACGGACAGATCGAGGATGCCCCTCACCACGGGGGCCGCGCACGCCCCTGGCGCCTGAAGCGGCACAGCCCCGACCCCGGCGCATCTCCGGAGGAGCAGTTCGGCGACCTGGCCCGAGGGCTGGAGGACGAGAGCTGGCAGCGATGGCTCGCCCGGCGCGACCACGCGCCGACCGAATGGCGCCACGACGAAGCCTTCAGCGCCATCGCCTACCTGACGCCCGAAGAGATGGGCCGGGTCGCGAACGCCGTCCGGCGGGCGCTCGCCCCCTACCAAGACCGCGAACAACGCCCCCTGGCCCGGCCCGACGGCGCCCGACCGGTGGCCCTCATCACCCGGCTGTTCCCCCTGCTCCCCCACGCGGCGGACGAGACGGACCAGGCGGACGAGGCCTGAGAGGGCCAGGAGAACGGCGCTCTCGCCTCGCGCGCGTCGGGCGGCTTCCGGGCGTGGAGTCGGGTCTACTCGTCACCGTGCAGATCACTCAGAAGATCAAGCCCTTCCTCTGGTACGACGGGCAGGCCGAGGAGGCCGCCGCCCACTACGTCTCGGTCTTCGACGACTCGCGCATCGTCGAAGTACAGCACTACGGCGAAGCGGGGCCGGGCGCACCGGGTTCCGTCATGACCGTCGAGTTCACTCTCGCGGGCCAGCACTTCATCGCCCTCAACGGAGGGCCGGAGTTCACCTTCACCGAGGCCGTCTCCTTCAGCGTCGACTGCGCGGACCAGGAGGAGGTCGACCGGCTCTGGGGCCGGCTGAGCGAGGGCGGGGAGGAAGGTCCTTGTGGCTGGCTCAAAGACAGGTACGGCCTGTCCTGGCAGATCACCCCGCGCCGGCTCACCGAACTGCTGGGCGACCCGGATCGGGCTGCGGCGAACCGGGTCATGCAGGCCATGCTGGAGATGCACAAAATCGACATTCAGGAGCTGGAGAACGCCTACCGAGGCTGAAGAGACAGACAGGGGCGGTCACGGTGTGAGCGACGCGCGGCATTCCGTTCTCCGCGCACTACTGCATGATCGAACGTGGCAGGTGGGACGGCGAGCCGACGCAGGCGTAGATCTGCAGAGTGCAGCCGCGACCGACAGTCACCACCGTGGGTGTGCAGGTGGCGTACGGATGTCCGTCCACGTCCTCGACCGGGCGCCAGCTGCGGCTCGATCCGTCCCACTCGCTGCTGTCGACGGTCAGCAGTGCCTCCACGGGCCCGCCGCACTCCCCGCATTGGAGCTCGTCGGAGCGCGCCGGGTAGCGGTAGGTGAAGTGCGCGGGCCAGCCGCCCAGCTTCCAGCCGGGAGCGACGGACAGGGCTCCCTGGTAGTCCACCGACCGCTCCTCCGCCCAGACCTCCACGCGCTTCGCCTGCTCGTCCGTGAGGAGATGCACCGGCGGGAACTCCCGGACCTGTTCCGGATGCAGCACACAGGGCGTCGGCACGTGATCGCTCTGGTCGACGTAGGCGGGCTCGGGCGGCTCGGCCAGGATCTCCCGCACGTCCGAGGACCGCCGCCACCGCAGTTGCACGGCACCGGAGCACCCTTCGATCTCGTCGAACGGGGACCACAGCACCTGGAGCACGTCCGTCCCCTCGGGGCACGGGAGTCCGGGTACGTCCCGGGCGTAGAGCTGCACGAGCGGAATCAGCGGCAGCGGCCCCTCCGGCAGCAGTTCCACCGCGTACCCGGCTCTGATCCGGTCGATGACTTCCGTCTCCCGCTCGGTCGGCCCGCCCTCTCCGGGCGCCCTCGGCCGCGACCGCGCCTGCGCGCTGATCCTCCGCAGCGAGTGGATATCCGCCAGCGTGGTCAACGGCCCGTAAGCCCCGTGCACCGGCTCGTACATCGGCCATGGCTCGCTCGCCGGCCACAGCAGCGGACCGCCCACCGAACTGTCATGGACGGTGGGCGCACCCCGGCGCGGGTGCAGGCGGGTGGCCGTCCTGGCCAGGCCCGCCAGCTCCGGAAGCTCGGCCGCCACGTCCAGTGGGCGCGGCGGTGTCGTACGTGTCAAGGTTTCCCCTCTTCCCAAGGCCGACGCCGTATCCAAACACAGGCGGCGACACCCGAGATCAGTTGACAACCTCAACCATTGAGGTTTACCTTCACCATATTACTTAAGTGCATGAATCATCGACCTCTTTAAATTCTGCTGCACCCCTCTGGAGCCCCTCATGCCTTTGCCGGATGTCATGCCCGCCGCCGATCCCGCCACCACCGTGGCCCGGCTGCGGGCCGGGTTCGCCACCGGCCGTACGAAGCCCCTGGCCTGGCGCCTCGGCCAGCTGCAGGCCCTGCGCACGCTGCTCACGGAACAGGCCGACGTACTCCTGGCCGCCCTCCGGGCGGACCTGGGCAAGGGCCCGAAGGAGGCCTACCGCACCGAGATCGGCTTCGCTCTGAACGAGCTGGACCACACCGTCGCGCACTTGGCGGAGTGGCTGGCTCCCCGGCCGGCGCCCGTTCCCGAGGCATTTCAGCCGGCCGAAGCGCGAGTGGTCCGTGACCCGCTCGGTGTGGTGCTGGTCATCGCGCCCTGGAACTATCCGCTGCAGCTCGCGCTGACCCCGCTGGTGGGTGCGCTGGCCGCGGGCAATGTGGTCGTGGTCAAACCCAGCGAGCTGGCACCGGCGACGTCGGCAGCCCTGGCCCTGCTGCTGCCGCGCTACCTCGACCCGCAGGCCGTGGCGGTCGTGGAGGGCGCCGTCGCGGAGACCACCGCGCTCCTGGAAGAGCGTTTCGACCACATCTTCTACACCGGCAACGGCACGGTCGGGCGCATCGTGATGGCCGCGGCCGCCCGGAACCTGACTCCCGTGACCCTGGAGCTGGGCGGCAAGAGCCCCGTGCTGGTCGAGCCCGGCACCGACCTGGAAGCCACCGCCCGGCGGATCGTCCGCGGCAAGTTCCTCAACGCCGGTCAGACGTGCGTCGCGCCCGACTACGTACTGGCCATCGGCGACACCGCCACCGCGCTCGAAGAGCACCTGGCCGCAGCCGTCCGAGCGCAGTACGGCCAGGACCCGTCGGCCGACGAGGAGTACGGGCGGATCGTCAACGAGCGGCACTTCGACCGGCTGACCGGGCTTCTGGGCGAGGGCCGCATCGTCACCGGCGGGGAGCACGACCGGGCGAACCGCTACCTCGCCCCGACCGTTCTCGCGGACGTCTCCCCGAAGGCACCCGTGATGCAGGAAGAGATCTTCGGGCCCATCCTGCCGGTGATCGGCGTGCCCGACCTGGACGCCGCGATCGCCTTCGTCAACGAGCGTGACAAGCCGCTCGCCCTGTACGCCTTCACCGACTCGGCGCGGACCAAGCAGCGGCTGGCCGACGAAACCTCCTCCGGCGCCCTGGCCTTCGGCCTGCCCGTCTCCCACCTGGCCGTACCCGACCTGCCGTTCGGCGGTGTGGGCGAGAGCGGCATGGGCCGCTACCACGGCGAGTACTCCATCGACACCTTCAGCCACACCAAGGCCGTACTCGACAAGCCACTGGCCTGACCACCGGCTTGACCACTCCCCCGCTCCCCCGCTCCCCCACCGACTGCACCAACACCAGAAGGGCATCAGAAATGCACCCAGCCCACCACCACGGCACGGCTGTCGCGGCCGAGACCGCCGCATTCATCGCCACGGTGAAGGGAGCCGACCCGGCTACCCCGGTGCCGTCCTGCCCCGGCTGGACCCTGGCCGACCTGACGCGCCACACCGGCAGCGTGCACCGCTGGTTCACCGTCCTGCTGAGCCGGCGCATCCAGCAGCCGCCGACCAGTCGCGAGGTGGACCTGCGCCTGCCGGAGCAGCCCGACGGCTATCCGGACTGGCTGGCCACGGGTGCCGCGGAGGCGGCCCAGGTGTTCGCCACCACGGATCCGGACGCGCCGATGTGGGCCTGGGGACTCGACCAGCACGCCCGGTTCTGGGTCCGCCGCATGCTCTTCGAGACGCTGGTGCACCGGGCCGACGCCGAGCTCGCACTCGGGCTCTCGCCGCACATCGACCGCGTCCTGGCGGTGGACGGCATCGACGAGTTCCTCACCAACCTGCCGTTCGCCTCCTTCTTCGCGCCCGGGACCGCCGAACTGCGCGGCCCTGACCGGACCATTCGCTTCGGCTGCACGGACGGCGACGACGACTGGCTGATCCGTCTGCGCCCCGACGGCTTCGGGCCGGTGACCGGCGACGCCCGGTCCCGCACGGCGGACGCCACGGTCCGGGGAACGGCCGCGGACCTGCTCCTGCTCCTCTACGGCCGCCGGGACCGCGACAGCGACGCCTTCCAGCTGCTCGGCGACCAGGACCTGATCACCCACTGGTTCACTCACTCGGCCTTCTGACGACGGCCGGTCAGGCCAGGTTCTTCTCCAGCGCGGCGACGTACTTACGGATCGAGTGGTCGCGCATGCCGTCACTCGCGGGCGCGAAGGGGTCCGCCGTCAGGCCCTTCGCCCGGTCGACGAGGCCGCCGAAGAACGACATGGTTTCGTGGACCTTGCCTGCGGAGTCGATATACCGCAGGGCCTCGGCGTGGGTGTACGCGGGCTCGGGCGGCAGCTGCGGCACGATGTCGTTGTTGTTCACGAACCGGAACAGGCGCTGCTGGAAGCCCTTGTTGCACGCGGCCGCCAGCAGCCGGTCGCACGTACGGGGCTGACCGTAGGTGTAGACGCCGTCGGCCAGCAGTTTCGGCTCCTCCAGATACAGCCGTGCGCCGGCGAGCATGGCCAGCGCGCCGCCCAGGCTGTGGCCGGTGAACCACACGGTCTGACCGTTCGTCCGGTACTCGTGGAGGGTTTTCTTCACCTCCGGGAAGATGGACTCCAGGGCCTGACCGAAGCCGTAATGGACGTAGCCCGTCTTCGCCGGCCCCGGCCAGGGCGGGGTAGTCGCGTCGGAGAGCCAGTCGCGGATCTGCGCGGGTTCCGTGCCCCGGAAGGCCGTGATGATCATGTCGTCACTGGCCATCGTGAAGGCCTGGGTGTCCTCCAGCGGAAAGGGCGGCGTGAACCGCGTCCTGTGGTGCCGCACCCGGTCGAAGCCCCAGTTCCGCGCCTGTTTCTCGATGGTGGCCTCGTCCTTGTAGGAGAGGTCGGCCGCCTGGGCCAGCCAGTAGGCGTGCGCCAGGCTGTAGGTACGGGCCTTGTGGTCGATCGCTGTGGGCACGGGCACGGAGGCTCCCTTTCACGGGCCGGTGACATGAGGACGTCGCATCACAGTCGCATCACAACCGTTTCCGAAAGACATGCGCGTCAAAGAACTCCTGTACCAATTTCCCCTGAACGAGTGAACACCGAGGCGATTCAACGTCCCCGACGGATGCGCCCGCCCCGGACGGGGCGGGCCCCTACCGGTAGACCATTTCCCTGCGGGCGGGATCACCGGCCACGTTGGCCACGAACAGGCCCATGTCGAAGTCCTCCGCCTCGGCGAAGGCCGTGGGATCGTCCTCCGGATCGGTCAGGGTGTCCGGGGCGGGGTAGGTGAGGGTGGTCGTGCCGACCGTCAGCAGGCAGCGGTCGGCGGACCGTTCGTGCCGGATCTCCAGGCGGCCGTCGAGGGCGACGTCCCGCTCCCCCAGCCGCAGGCGGAGGCCGCCGGCCGTGCGGTAGAGCACGACCGGGACCCCGCCCAGCTCGCCGTAGTGCCCGGCGGGTGCCTGTCCCGGGGGTGGGGAGCCGGCCCGTGTGCACGGGCCGAGCTCTCCGCTCGCCGGGTCGAAGGCAGCCGCCTCGTCGAAGCGGTCGAAGGACCGCACCGTGATGCTCGTCGTGCTCATTCCTGCTTCTTCCCCAGTCCGAGGTCCTGCCCGCCGGTGCGGGTCGCGCTCTCGATGATCTGCTCCCAGGTCTTGCCCTTGGCGCGGAGCCAGTCGATCGTCGGGCCCAGCTTGTCACCGTACTTCTGCAGGTTCCGCTGGTAGATCTCGCTCCGCAGCGGTTCGGGGGTGAGGTCCTTGTACTTCACGCCCAGGTCGCGGCGGGCCTGGTGCAGGGTGCGCGCGATGGTCTCCGGCGTGGCGCCGGCCGCCCGCATCGACGCCGCCTGCTGGGAGAGGGCCTCGACCTCGTTGATGTACGCCTGGCGCAGCGGCGGTGGCCCGTCGCCGCCGCCCTTGCCGGGCTTGGACGAGAGGCCCTCGGAGCCGAGGACGCTGGTCTCCTCCTGGGCGACCTTGCGCTGCCAGCCGCGCAGTCCGCCGAGGCCGACGAGGGCGACCTGTGCGGCGAGTTCGTCGGCGGCCTTGCGGTAGACCTCGGAGAGCTCTTCGCAGCCCTGCTTCGAGAAGTGGTACGAGGCGCGGTAGAGGGTGTAGGCCGGGCGTACGGGGACGTATTTGTCGAAGAAGCCGCCCGCTCCGCCGTTCTTGCCGGTGAAGGCGTTGTAGAGGTCGCCGACGAACTCGAAGGGCATCTTCAGGCCCTGGACGAAGCCGTCGCCGAAGATCTCGACGCCCTCGCCGAAGGAGTCGACGCGGTCGTTGTTCGGGTCGTCGGCCTTGAGGCCGGTGGGGTCGGTGAAGCGGGTGGGGGTGTTGTTGGCGTAGGCGTACGTCGAGATGTACGGGTCGTGGATGGCTGCGGGGGCCGGGTCCTTGGCGGTGAAGCGGCCGATGGCCGGGTCGTAGTCGCGTGCCCTGAGGTAGAGGCCGGCCGCCGGGGTGGCGGGTTCGGCGTAGCCGCCGGCGAAGGTGAAGGGGTTGGCAGGCGGGTTCTTGGCGATGTCGGTCCGCTCCGTCTCGCCGAACGCCCCGTAGGTGTAACTGCTCTGGGCGGCTCCCGCCGCATCGGTGGTGTCGGTGACCGAGCCGAGCTGGTCGTGGTGGTGGAAGAGGGCGCCGCCGGGGCCGGTCTGTGCCTGGACCTGGGAGAGGGGATTGTACTGGTACTCGGCGCTCAGGGCGCCCTCGCCGTCGTACTCGGTGCCGGCGGTGGCGAGCGGGCCGTTGACGTCCCAGGTCGTGGTGCGCAGGCGCTTGCCGCCCTTGCCTGCCGTGACTCGGTTGCCGTCGGCGTCGTAGCCGAAGGTGTAGGTGTCGGAGCCGGAGGTCACCGAGGCGAGGCGGCCGGCCGCGTCGTAGCGGAAGGTGTCGTCCCCGGCGCCGGTGCGGTTGCCGTCGGCGTCGTAGGTGAATCCGCGGGTGGTGGATCCGGCGGCGGCCGAGGTGAGCTGGTCGGCGTCGTCGTAGGTGTACGAGGTGGTGGTGCCGTTGCGGCTCCGGGTCTTGCGGTTGCCGACGGGGTCGTAGGTGTAGGTGGTGGCTGTGTCGGCGGCGGGGCAGGTGTCGGCCTTGGTGGCGGAGGTGCAGTCGGTGAGGAGGCGGCCGGCGGAGTCGTAGCTGTAGTAGCGGTAGTCGTCGGGCTGTCCGGCGCGGGTGGTGGCGACCCGGGTGGGCCGGCCGGACGGGTCGAGAGTCAGCTGCCGGCCGGACAGGACGGTGCCGCCCTTGGCGCTGATGACGGAGGTGAGACGGCCGGCGTTGTCGTAGGCGCGCTTCTCGGTGTGGCCGTTGCCCGCGGGGAGCGTGGTGGTGCCGAGGTTCCCGGCGGGGTCGTAGTCGTAGGTGATGGTTCCGGCCGCACCGGTCTGGGAGGTCCGGCGGCCGTCGGCGTCGTAGCCGTAGCCGACCCTCGATCCGCTGCCCGGAGCCGTGGCGTCGGCCGCGTCGGTGAAACGTCCCTTGCCGTCGCCCTTCCAGGTGCGCAGCCGGGACCCTGCCGCAGCGACGATGCCGGGGCGGTCCGAGGATGCGGTGCGAGCGGGGAGCGGGATGCCGTACGGGGTCCAGTCGTCGGACTGGAGGACGTACGTCCCGAAGCCGCCGGTGCCGTTGCCCGGGTAGAAGCGCAGCTTGTGCGCGGCGGTGTCGACGGCGAGGAAGTCCTGCTTGCCGTCGCCGTTGAACTCGCCCGGCACCAGGTGCATGGCTCCCCAGCCCGCGCCGAGGTCCGTGCGGGTGCCGAAGCCCCCCTTACCGTCGCCGGGGTAGAGGTAGAGGTGGCCGTCGCCGGGGTTGACGGCGAGGATGTCGGGCTTGCCGTCGCCGGTGTACTCCAGGAGCGTGATGCGGTACGTGCCCCAGCCGCTGCCGAGGTCGGTGCGGGCGCCGAGGCCGCCCTTGCCGTCGCCCGGGTAGAAGTAGAGCCGGTTGGCTCCGGAGCTGACGGCGAGGAGGTCGGGCTTGCCGTCGCTGTTGAAGTCCCCGGCGGTCAGGGTCATCGGGCCCCAGCTCGCGCCGAGGTCGGCCGGCGCGGCGAAGCCGCCCTTGCCGTCGCCGGTGTAGCGCCACAGGTGGCCGGTGGCCTTGTCGACGGCCAGCAGGTCCGGCTTGCCGTCGCCGGTGAACTCGGCGGTCAGGATCTGCTGGAAGCCGGTGCCGGATCCGGTGAGCGCGCCGCCCGCGGCGAAGGTGCCGTCGGCGCGGCCGAGGAAGGTGCGCACGCCGCTCTTGGCGTCGGTGGCGACGACGTCGGTGGTGCCGTCGCCGTCGAGGTCGGCGCCGGCGGTGAGGGCCGAGCCGCTCCAGTCGAGGGGCTTGGGGGCCGTGTAGTCGACGGTCCGGGAGGTCAGGCGCCCGGCGTCGTCGTAGGTGTAGCCGTAGGCGCCCTTGCCCGCCCCCGGCGTGACGCCGGTCAGCCGGCCGACCGGGTCGTAGGAGTAGGCCCGGGTGCCGGTGGCGTCGGTGACGGACTTGCGGCGGCCGAGGGCGTCGTAGGCGAGGGTGGTGCCGGGGGTGTCGTCGGTGAAGGCGGTTGCGGTGGGCAGGCCGCGGGGGTCGACGGTGACGGTGGCGGTGGTGCCGCGGGCGTTGGTGATCCGGTTGGTGTTGCCGTCGGCGTCGTAACCGAAGGACTTCTTGCGGCCGAGCGGGTCGGTGACCGTGGTGCGACGGCCCGCGTCGTCGTAGGCGAAGCTGGTGGTGTGCCCCTTGGGGTCGGTGCGGGTGGCGAGGTCACCGGCCGTGTTGTACGTGTAGGCGGTCACGGCGCCGTCGGGTCCGGTGACCTTGGCGACGCGTCCGAGCTCGTCGTACGCGGTTCTGGTGGTCCTGCCGAGTGCGTCGGTGGCCGAGACGACGTGGTTCAGGGCGTCGTAGCCGGTGACGGCGGTGCCGCCGAGCGGGTCGCGGACCTTGGTCACGTTGCCGGCGGCGTCGTAGGTGTAGGTCGTGGTGAAGTCGGCCGGGTTCGCGCCCTGGGCGTTGCCGCGCGGGTCGGTCTGCGTGGCGGTGCGGCCGTCGTCGTCGTACGTCCAGGTGGTCTTGCGGCCCAGCGGGGTGGTCTCGCTGGTGCGGTGGCCGTCGGCGTCGTAGCCGTAGTCGGTCTTCTTGCCGAGCGGGTCGGTGACGGTGTCCGTCAGGCCGGTGCCGGTGTAGGTGTAGCGGGTGACCTTCCCGAGCGCGTCCGTGACGGTGGCGATGTTGTCGTTCGCGTCGTAGGTGGTTTTGGTCACCTGCTTGAGCGGGTTGGTGACCGAGACGGGCCGGCCGAGTGCGTCGTAGCCGGTGGTGGTGACGGCTCCGGTGGGGTCGGTGACGGTGGTGCGGTTGCCGGCGGCGTCGTAGCCGTAGCTGGTGGTGTAGGCGGCGGCGTTGGCGCCCTGGGCATTGCCGCGGGGCGAGACCTCGGCGATCAGACGGTTGGCCTTGTCGTAGGCGTAGGTCGTCTTGTTGCCGAGGGCGTCGGTGACGGCGGTGAGGTTGCCGTTGGCGTCGTAGGCGCGGGTGACGGCTTTGCCGGCCGGGTTGAGGGTCTTGGTGAGGCGGTTCTCGCCGTCGTATTCGTAGGCGGCGGTGCGGCCGGTCGGGTCCTTGACCGAGGTGAGCCGGCCTACGCCGTCGTAGCCGTAGACGGTGGTGTGCCCCAGCGGGTCCTTGGCGGTGCGCAGCAGTCCGCGGCCGTCGTAGGTGTAGGTCGTGGTGAAGTCGGCCGGGTTCGCGCCCTGGGCGTTGCCGCGGGGGTCGGTCTTCTCGGTGATCCGCCCGGCCGCGTCGTAGCGGAAGGTGGTCTTCTCGCCGAGGGGGGTCGTCACGGCGGTGCGGTTGCCGGCCGCGTCGTGGTCGTAGGTGACGGTCTTGCCGCGCGGGGTGCGCATGCTCGCGAGGGATCCGAGCGGGGAGTAGGTGTAGGTGACCGTCCCGCCGTCCGGGTCCGTGCTGGTCTCGAGCTGGTTGCCGGAGGTGTAGGTGTACTTCGACGTCTTGCCGCGGCCGTCGGTGTGGCCGGTGACGTTGCCGGCCCCGTCGTAGGTCCAGCTCTCGGTGTAGCCCGCGGAGGCCGGGGCCTTGCGGGTGAGCATCCGCCCGGAGCCGTCGTAGGTCATCTCGGTGGTGTTGCCGAGCTGGTCGGTGATGGACACCGGGCGCAGCTGCCGGTCGTAGCTGTAGGAGACGGTCTTGCCGTACGGGTCGGTGCTCTCCAGCAGCACGTTGCCGGAGTAGACGTCCGTCCAGACGCCGCCGTTGGGGTCGGTGACGTGGGACTCGCGCTTGTCGTCCCAGGTGAGGGTGGTGGTCTTGCCCGCGCTGTCGGTCTGGGACTTCACCCGGCCGGCGGCGTCGTAGGTGTTGGTGACCTTGCCGCCCTCGGCGTCGGTGAAGGTGGCCAGGCGCTTGGCGCCGTCGTAGGTGTAGGCGGTGGTCCTGCCGAGCTGGTCGGTGGCGGAGGTGAGCAGACCGCCGGTGTAGCCGTAGGTGACGGTGGTGTTGTCGGGCAGTGCCGCCTTGGTCAGCAGGCCGGCGCCGTCGACGGTGAACTCGACGGTGCGGCCGGCGGTGTCCTTCACGGTCGCGGGGCGGCCGGACGCATAGCCGATGGTGAGGCCGTGGCCGCTCGCGTCGGTGACGGAGGTGAGCTGACCGGAGGCGTTGTAGGTGCGCCGGGTGTGGTCGATCGAGGTGAGGACGTACGAGGAGCCCGACTTGGCGAGCTTCAGCACCGATCCGGCCGGGGTGGTGTACGCACCGTTCGACAGCTTGAAGACGACTTGGGCGCCGTCGTCCGTCTGGAGCGTGGCCCTGTCGGAGGCGAGGGTGAGTTTGCTGTCGAAGGGGGTGGACCAGCCGCGGCCGAGCAAGCCTGTGGCCGCCGAGTCGGAGCGGTAGTAGCGGTCGAGCGAGAAGGGCTTGCCGGCGCCGGCGAGGGAGGCATCGGTGATCTTCTCGTAGTACATGCCGGTGGCGGTGTTGATGGGGTCGGCACGGTGCTCCTGGGCGTAGCACGTGCACAGCCCTGCCTGGGCACCGGGGATGTCGGGGGTGTAGAAGGCCTCGACGAAGGGCGAGGTGGTGCCGCCGGGGCTGGAGGAGCCGTCGGTGGCGGTGAGGAAGATCCAGGCGTAGTACTTCTTGCCGTCCTTCAGGTGACCGTTGAGCAGGCTGGAGGTCCACCAGAAGCACTGGTCGGCGGGGTAGGAGTTCTTGGGCCACCAGCCGTAGCACCAGGCTCCGCTTTCGAGGTACCTGCCCTGGGGGTTGCCGTCGGCCTTCTTGATCTCCTGCTGGAGGACCGGCTTCTTCTCCTCGTCCATGACGTAGAGCCACATGCTGGAGAGCTTGGTGGCGTCGACGCCGGAGAACTTCACCTGCCCGCCGATGGACAGCATGCCGGGGTAGGCGGAGGCGGAGGCGGACACCCAGTCCGGGTTGGGCGCCGTGCCTGCGGGTGCCTTGAGGCCCGGGGCGCCCCTGGTGCCCTTGGCGGAGGCCGCCGGGCCCTTCTGCAGGGCCCCGGCAGGCGGGCTCTCGGGCTTCGCCGACCGGGCCGGCGGCCGGGGCCGGACGAACTCACGCATCGGGCCGGTGCCGCCGCGGGTGGCGTCGAGCTGCTTGCGCC
Source organism: Streptomyces rectiverticillatus (assembly GCF_013394065.1). Taxonomy (NCBI): domain Bacteria; kingdom Bacillati; phylum Actinomycetota; class Actinomycetes; order Kitasatosporales; family Streptomycetaceae; genus Streptomyces; species Streptomyces rectiverticillatus. Next base: position 7,501,519 of record NZ_CP040752.1, on the reverse strand, counting down.
GCTCGGGCAGGGTCATCGGCCGGGGAGGCTTGGGCAGGTCCTTCGCGGTACGGGTCAGGAGTGGGGACGGCGGTATGGGGGGCGGGGCGGTCCGGTCGGGTACGAGGGGTGGTGCGGTCCGGGCCCAGGCTGTTTCGGTGACTCCGGCTACGGCCATGAGGACGAACGCCAGTAGGCAGGAAAGCAGTTGGGCGACTCTTCGCCGTGTTGGCCGCGTAGGCCGCATCGGCCGTGTCGGCCCCATAGATCGCGTAGGCCGCGTAGATCGCAACACTCGTCACACACCCCCCATAGGAAACACACAGATACTCCCCATCTGATCGAATCCCCACAGGAGGTGCCGAATAAATGTCCGATACTCGCTGATGCGGGGCGGAGCGGGGTGCAGTAAAGCGCAGGTGGGTGCTGTCAACAGTGCGATCCGGTGGCCACGTGGCTGGATCTCGCCGCAACGCGGACGACGGTCAGCGCCTCCGGCCGCCGCGCAGCTCCAGTCGCTCCCCCGGGAACCGCTCGCGGAAGCCGCGGTCGTGCGAGACCGCGACGACCGCTCCCGGGTACGCCGTGAGCGCCGCCTCCAGGTCTTCGACCAGGTCGAGCGCGACGTGGTTCGTCGGCTCGTCGAGTACGAGGAGGTCCGCGGGCCGGGTTATCAGGCTCGCGATCTGCAGCCGCCGCTGCTGTCCTGCGGACAGCGAAGCGACCGGGACGTGCAGGTCCTCCTCGCGGAACAAGCCCAGCGCCAGCAGCCGTTCGGCGTATTCCTCCGGCAGTCCGGGCCGTCCGGTCGCGAAGGCGGCGAGCAGCGGGAGCCGCGTGGAGCGCGCGGGCAGCTCCTGTGCCAGGTAGCCGATCCGGGCAGGGCGGCGCACCGCGCCCGCATCCGGTTCCAGGTCGCCCGCCAGGACGCGCAGGAGCGTCGTCTTGCCCGCCCCGTTCTCGCCGGTGACGAGCAGCCGCTGCCCCGGCGCGATCGCCAGCAGCCCGTCCAGCCGCAGCCGCTCGCCGACCGCTATGCCGTCGAGCTCGGCGAGCGGGCGGTCGACAGGGTGCTCGCCGCCTGCCGCCGACAGCGCCGCCGTGAACCGCAGTGGTTCCGGCGGCGCCGCCACGGGGTTGCGCTGCAGGTGGGCCAGGCGCTCCCGGACGGCCCGCACCTGCCCGCCGAGCTTCGCCTCGTGCGAGCGGCGGTGCTTGCCGAATCCCTGCCGCGGGTCCTTGCCGGTGGTGGCCAGCCGCTTCCCGGCGGCCCCGAGCAGTTCCTCGGTACGGGCCACCTCCTGGAGCCAGCCGGCGTATTCCTGCTCCGCGCGGCGCCGGGCGGCGGCCTTTGCGGCGCGGTAGCCGGCCCAGCCGTCGCCGTACCGGTGCACCGTGCGCGCGTCCCGGTCGACCTCAAGGATCGTGGTCGCGATGCGCTCCAGGAAGCCGCGGTCGTGGGTGACGGCGACGACGGTGCCGCGGTAGGCACGCAGGTGCTCCTCAAGCCAGTGCACGGCCGCTGCGTCGAGGTGGTTCGTCGGCTCGTCGAGGAGCAGCAGCTCGGGGGCGGCGGCCAGCACGCAGGCGAGCGCGAGCCGCGACTGCTCGCCGCCGGAGAGCGAGCCGAGCACGCGGTCGCGGGTGATCCCGGCGACCCCGAGCCCGTGCATGGCGGCGTCGACACGGGCGTCCGCCTCGTATCCGCCGCGTTCCTCGTAGGCGATGAGCAGCTCGCCGTACGCGTCGAGTTCGCCCTCCGATGCCTCGCCGAGGCGCTCCTCCGCCGTACGCAGCCGGCGCTCCATGTCGCGCAGTTCGGCGAGGGCGAGGTCGACGGCGTCCTGCACGGTGCGGTCCGGGTCGAGGTCGAGGGTCTGGGCGAGGCGGCCGGTACCGCCGGGGAAGCTGACGGTGAGCTCTCCGGCGTCGGGCTCCTCGGCCGCGGCGAGCAGCCGCAGCAGGGTGGACTTTCCGGAGCCGTTCTCACCGATGACGGCGGCCTTCTCGCCCGGGCGGACGGTGAAGGAGACCTGGTCGAGGACGGTCCGGGTGCCGTAGGACTTGGTGACGTCCTTGACGGACAGCTGCGCCACGGCAGCGGGCACAGCGGTGTGGGCGCGTTCGCGCATCTGGCTTTCCCTGGGGATGCGAAGTGTCTACGGGCAGCAGAAACGGCGGCGTCGGCCGTGCCCGGACTCAGAGAAAGTAGAAGAAAGCCATGCACTCACTATAACAAGACGATGCGTCTCGCCGCCATCCCTTCCGCCCGTGAAGGCGCGCGAGTGCAGCGCGTGTCGGTCAGCGCCCCGGCCGACAGCGCGGCGTGTTCCGGGTGGCGGGGCTACCCGCGGGGGCTACCCGCGCAGGAAGCCGTCCCCGTGGGCGGCGATATGGGCCTCCAGAGCGCTCAGCGCGTCCTGGGTCGCGTCGGGCGAGCCCGAGCCGCGCCGCTCCGCGTAGTAGGCCGCGCCGAGCTTCTGGAGCAGATCGTTTCCGGCTCGCTGTTGTTGGATCTCGTCCACTTTCTGCTTTCCCTGGTTCAGGGCGCTCTGGGCCTGCTCCTTGGCCCGGTCGAGGAATCCAGCCATGTCAACCTCCACAGTTCGTTGTTCGGTCTCTACCCCCGACCGATCGGACAGGATTCGAACTTAGCCCAAGGTTTCCCAGTTCGGCGGACGTGAAGGCCGCGCACACCCGGGCAGTACCAAGAACGAGCGGTTTCCCTTCCTCCCCGTCTCCGCGCGCCACGCTGGGCCGAAAGGCTGACACCGCGCACGGACCTCAGCCGCCGCACACCCGCCGGAGGAGCCGCGCATGAGCGGGAAGCCCGCGCGGCAAGGCGCCGGCCGCAGGCTCCCCGCCCCATACGCACCCCCTGTGCCGAGCTCGGCCGATCCGGTCGGGCCACCTCACTGACGGGCCGGGGCCGGGGTGTGTGAGGGTGGGCTCTGCTGAGCTGGGCCGCGTAGGTATGGGGGTTGTTGTGAGCCAGGTGCTCTATAGCGAGCGGTCGTGGAATCCGCTGGCGCGGACCGTGGAGTTGACCGAGGACGGGCTGCGGAGGGGCGGCGCGACCACGCCGTTGAGTGAGCTGAACCTCGGCGCCATGGCCGAGGCGTTCCTGCGCTCGTGCTGGCTCGGGGGCGGTGGGGCGGAGCGCCCGCTGGAGCGGCTGGCGCAGGGGCCCGGGATCGTCCCTGTGACCCGCGTCACCGGCACCGCCACGCCGGTGAAGGTGCGGGAGGCCGCCGCGTTCGCCGGCAAGCTGGGAGAACTGGCCGTACGGCAGTGTGGTGGGCCCGAGCAGGTGGCGGCTCTGGCGGCCCGAGCCCGGGCCGAGGGCGTACCGCTGTGGATCGCGCGGCGGTACGCGCCGGGGCCCGCCGGGCCGGTCGCCGTCGCTGTGGACCGGCGTCTGGTGCGCGTGGACGTCTGGGGACTTGGTGCCCCCGCCGTACGGATCCGAGCGCCGCACGGCTTCTACCGCGATTCTCCCGCACCCTCCAACGGCCTGCGTCTGACTGTCGGCGACATTGCAGCGGAGCTCGTACTCAAGAGGAAGCTGCGCAAGTCCAAGAGTTCCGTGGAGGTTCGACTGCCCGGGCAGTACTGGGTGCTGCGCCGAGAGAACGCGGTGAGTTCGTGGCTGCTGCGCAACGACCGGCGCGTCGCCCTGCTGACGCGTCCCCCGCGCCGCCCGGTGCTCGAGCCGGGCACGGTACTGCTGCCGCTGGCTCCCGTGCAGTACGAGAGCCCCGACCCGCAGGATGCCGTCATGGCACAGGCCTTCGCCGTTGCCTTCGGGCTCGGGGACACGACGGGCTCGGCGCGGTTCCGGTCGGAGCGGCGGCGTCCGGTGGGGGGAGGCGGCGAGCCGATCGCCACCGACGCGGGATGGGACCGTCCCTGGTTCAGCAACCTCGGGAAGGGCAGCGACGACAACGAGCCCGGCGGCAGCGACGGCTGGGGCGCGGACGGCGGCGACAGCGGGGGCGGGGGCGATGGTGGAGACAGCGGCGGGGGTGGTGACGGTGGCGGGGGCGGTGGTGGCGGCGACTAGCTGACGGTTCGTCGTCCGCGCCCCGCAGCGGGCGCCCGGCGACCGGCGCTCCTATCATCAAGTGCGGCACCGATTGCTGAACGACCCTCCGGTCGGGTGGTGTTGAAGTGACCGCACAAGCGATGGCGATGTTGCAGGCGGCCGGGGCCGAAGGGATCGAGCACCCCGGCGGCACGCTGCTGGCACACCTTCAGCGGGTCAGCGCCCTTCTCTCTTCGTGGGGCGCTCGCCCGGCGCTGGTGTCGGCCGGGCTGTGTCACGCGTTCTACGGGACCGACGGCTTCCCCGTCGCGCTGCTGGACCTGGGGCACCGGGCGGAGCCGGCCGAGGCGATCGGCACCGAGGCCGAGGCACTCGTCTACTTCTACGCCTCCTGCGACCGGAAGTCCTCCTACCACGGACTGACCGATGACACGGGCCTGTTCACCGACCGGTTCACCGGCACCCGGACGCGTCCGAGCCCCGAAGCGCGTCGGGACTTCGCCGAACTCACCGCCGCGAACGAGCTGGACATCGCCGCGGTCAGCCCACAGATGCGCGCCCTCCACGGTGCGGACCTGCTCGCGTTGTTCACCCGATGGCGGCCTCTGCTGTCCGAGCGGGCCTGGGCACACTGCCGCAGCGTGCTGGGCCGAGCCGACCCCTGATCGGCCGCTGACCTTGCTGCAGCCCTCAGCGCCCTCCACCCTGCGCACCCCGAGGAGCCTCAGATGCCGGACCGGTCCGACGCACCGCACCGTCTCGACCCGACGGGAGACGGCCGGCACGCAGCCAACGAGCGTTTGCGTGCACGGGGGCCGCAGCTCCCGTGGTTCTGCCCGGCGAGGTCGCCGCGCCGGCTGCGCGGGCTGGTCACCCAGGTGTGCACGCCTCGCCGCATCGAGGGGTTACGGCCTCGCGTCGAGGAGCTGACGGCCCGGCTGCTGCACGCGCTCGGCGAGGCGGCGCAGGGCCGTAGGGCGGGCCCTCCGGGGTGGTCGACCTGCGTGAGCACTTCGCCCCCGGCTCACCGACCGCGAACTGGTCGGCACCCTGCTGCTGATGGTCATCGCCGCGCACGAGACCACGCTCAACCTCATCACCAACGCGGTACGGGCGCTGTGCACGCACCCGGAACAGCCGGCGCTGCCACGACGAGCGCGCGTACGGCCACTTCCGGTCCGGCTTCATCTGTAGCCGTAGCCATAGCCGTAGCCGCGGCGGAGGCGGTGCCCGGCTACGCGGCCTGAGGCGGAGGGCCTTACTCGGCGCGGTTGCCCGAGTGGCGGGCCGTCACCCACTCGAGGGGTGTCGCTGTGTCCCTACAGCTACGTACCGGTTCCCGGCTGCATGCTCGACCCCATGATCTCGTCCCACCGGCCTCCGCCGGGCCACGTCCTCGCCGGCATCGGCATCGGCGTCGGCCTGCTCATGGTGGCCGCATCGGCCGCCCCCGCTGCCGCCGTCCTCGCCTCCCCTGCCCCGCCGGCACCGGCGGCACCGGCGCGCTCGCCGATGATCGGGCAGGCCGTCGGCGTGGCCTGCAATGCCTTCGGGCCGACGCTGTTCGTCCGTGTTCCCTCGCAGCTGTCTTCCCTCCCTTCAGCGGCGGCTCCGGAGCTGACGGGCTTCCCCGAATGTCTTCACGGCATGAACCCGCCCGGAGGCTGAGCCACAGCCGGCCATGAACGCCGGGCGGCCGGGCGGCCGGGCCGAGCGCCTACGGGGACGGGAGTCCCGCAAGTGTGGGCCACAGTTGCGGGTCCTCGAAGTCCAGTGCCCACAGTGCGGTGTGGCCGACTCCGTACTTGCGCAGGACGGGCAGGTGGGCGGCGATCCCCCGCGCGTCCTGGTACCAGACCTCGCGCTGCCGGCCGGCCTCGGTGTAGGTGAAGTGCGGTGTCCTGGAGCCGGGGTCGAGGGTGTAGGGCGCGCCGACGCGCTGTCGCAGCGCTTCGGCCTCGCGGGACGTGCGGTGCGTGGCGCGGGCCGAGTCGCCCACGCGGTGGTCCCAGCCGTAGGCGGGGATGCCCATCTCGATTTTCCGCGCGGGTACGCGCGCGGTCGCATAGCGCAGGATGCCCTCGTACCACGCCGGGCTGGACAGCGGGCCGGGCGGGTCCAGGGCGTTGTGCAGGTTGTAGCCCATGATCCGTAGTCGGTCGAGGACGCGGCCGAGGTGCGCGTAGTCGTAGACCGGGCCTTCGTCGCGCGTCGCCGTACGGGGGAAGACGGCGGCCGTGCACTCCTTGTGCAGGGCGTGCAGGCGGCTGCACACCTCGCTGACCAGGGCGTTGAAGCCCGTACGCACCTGCTGGACGACGGCGGGGGCGGTGCCGGCCTGGTTCATCTTCTCGTAGTCGAGGTCGAGGCCGTCGTACGGGCGGCCGGTGACCAGGCGCACCAGGGTTTCGACGTGCGCAGCTCGGGTCTTCGGGTCGCCCGTCAGGCGTGCCATGCCTGCGGCGTCCAGGCTCTCGGTGACGGTCGGCACCACCTTGATCCCGGCCCGGTGCAGGCCGTCGATCACAGTTCGGTCGCCTGCGCCGGTGTGTTCCTCGATGCGGTCAGCGGCGGTGACCTCGTACCAGAAGGGGCTGACGGTGTGGAGCTGATCGGCGTGGGCGAGCGCGTCCTGGTAGGCGCCTGCTTCCCAGAACGGCAGCCAGGCGGAGACGGTGCGCTGCTCCGTGATCCGGGAGGGGGGCGGTCCGGCGGTCGCGGTGGCGGGAAGCAGCGCGCCCAGGAGGGCGACGACTCCGGTCAGGACGGCGGCGACGGCGTGTCTGCGGGCCATTCACCCAGCGTGGTACGTGGGTGTCCGGCGGGCGAGCCGCGCTGGCCCACTCGGGCTTCCGAGGGCCGCGAGACGGTGAGTCGCGAGACGGTGAGTTACGCCACTCCCCTGTCCGCAGCGGCGTCGACCGGCTCCGCCTCGCCTGTCCCGTGCTGCCGTGCTGCCGTGCTGCCGTGCTGCCGTACCGAGCTTCACGCATGCCCGCCCGGACGCCGAGATCTTCATGATCACCCCAAGCCGCGCCGGACCGTCGAGCGCAGTCAACCGGCCACCACCCGTAACCCCCGAAACCCACCCGCACCACTCCGATAGCATGATCCGACTCATGACGAGTACCGCATCGCCCGTCCTTCACCGGAAAACAGGCTATCCGGCACGAAGAGTGACATATTTAATTGACAACTAACAAATCGGCCAAATAATTGATATCTATAGCATCGCGGGTGTTTTCCCGAATAAACCGCAGAATTACGTTCGCCGCGTGGCGTCAACCACGGACGATCCTGTGGGCCACGATAGGCGTGGTGGCCCTCGGATTCTTCATCACGCTGGAGATCGCCGCGCGTCATTACGGTCTACCGGGGCCGATGACCAACCAGGTGAAAGAGGTGATATTCGCCCCCAAATCTGGTCCGCTGCTGTACGCCAGCATGGCGTTGATGATGGTGGTGCTCACCTGGCGGGAGCGATTCATCGCGGCCGGCGTCGCGATAGGCATCGACATCGCCTTCTTTCTGGTCCGGTGGGCCGTCGACGCCAAGATGATGTTCGGCAACGGCGCGTTGTGGGTGATTTTGGGCTATGCGGTCATCGCTGTCACGCGCCGCACCGGCCGGGAACGCGTCCTGCTGCTGAAGGCCGTCGGCCTGGGCCTGCTGCTGGTGGCCGGCCGCAAGACCGGCGACACCTGGCTGCTCATCACGTCGAAGACGCGCCCCGCGGTGCTCGACCAGTACGTGGCAGTCGCCGATCACGCGCTGGGCAACCCGTCATGGCTGGCAGGCCGGATCGTCAAGGCCACCGGCACGATCGGCGACCACGTTCTCGACTACGTCTACATTCAGCTTGCGGTGGCCGCGGTCCTCGTCGCGCTGTACCAGCTGCGCAACGTGGCGGCCGAGCGCCGCTTCCCCAGCCATCATCTGGTGCGCACCTTTCTGGTGATCGGCCTCCTCGGGCCGGGCATCTACATGATCTTCCCGGTGGTAGGACCGATCTTCGCCTACGGCGCCGACGGCGGGCACTGGGCGGTGGCAGACCTGTGGCCGAACACGCCGACGCCCATCATTACCCCGCACGACATGCCATTCGACGAGATCACCCCACGCAACTGCATGCCCAGTCTCCACACGGCGTGGGCTACCGCGATATTCATTCATTCGCGTAAGGGCCCGCGTATTCTGCGATTCGGGGGCGCGTTCTGGCTGATTGCCACGCTCGGCGCGACGCTGGGATTCGGCTACCACTACGGCACGGACATTATCGCCGGCGTGGTGTTCACGCTCACGATCGAAGCGGCGCTGCGCGCACAGGAACGGGGCTGGGACCGGGCAGGAATCCAGCTGGTCGCTTACGGCGCAACGGTCTTCGCTGCGTACTTGGTTTCCTATCGCTATCTGCCGATGGAAATGGCCGAGCACCCGTGGGTGTTCGGACCGCTTCTCATTCTGGCGATGATCTCAGTGATCTACGGCTACGTACGGACCACCAAACTGTGGGAACCGAAGACCGCACCGGCACGGCAGCCGGAACCGCAACCCGAACTGGTTTGACGGCCACCAGCAGCGCCCGGTCCTCCGAGGACAGCGACCCACGGACGACCGGGACGGCCCGGGTCCCTCGTCCGGGGCCGCGTACACGGCGAGCGGCGCCTAGTCGGTGTTCTCGCCTGCAGGAACCACGAGTCCGATACCTTCTGCCGCCACGGCGACGGCGAAGTCGAAGAACGCGGACTCGTCCCGGACACTGTCGTGGGTACGGCTGAAGACCTGGAACACCAGGAGCCCGATCAGGTTGCTCCACAGCACGATGCCGCGTTCGATGACGTCCGAGAACGGTGCGTCGGGCACGCCGCCGAAGAGTTCCACGGCTTCCGGCAGGAGCAGCGGCGGGCCTGCCACCGTGCGCCGGGGTGGGGTGAGTTCACCGGCCTCCAGCGCCGACCGCACGATCGCGGCCAGCACCGCAGGGGTGCGCGAAGCGGGCGGGACCGTGTCCTGCGGGGCGTGGTAATCGGGGACGGGCGAGCCATAAATCAGCGTGAACTCGGCGGGATTGTCGAACGACCACTTCCGCAGTGCGCGAGTGACCGCGAGCAGCCGCGCACCCGCCGACGCCTCGGCGTCCCCGGCCGCCTGGTCGGCCTGCTCCATCGCGGCGCCGGACTCGTTGTAGGCATCGATGACCAGCGCGGTCAGCAGGTCGTTGCGATGCGGGAAAACGGCTGTCACGTCGGTGACCTCAAGTCCACTGCTGTCCGCGACGGCCTCCAGGGACAGCCCTCCGGCGCCCACCTTCAGCAGCAGCTGACGCGCGGTGCTCTTGATGACCGCTGACAGCCCGGTGTTCTTCTCATCAGTGGTGCTTGATCGGGAAATTTCCATGGCCGAACCGTATCTGTCGGTTGCAACGGCTCCGGGTGCCGCGGCCCTCTACCCTGCACGCCGTGATCAACTCAACTGCGAGACTTGACGATGCTGACGACGCTGAAGTTGCGATAGCTGCCGCGCGTGCCGGCGCCGAGGCCGTGCGCGCCAGGTACGGGCAGCGTCTCACCCGCATGGACAAGGGTGCCGGGGACTTTGCCACTGACGCCGATGTGGCGGCTGAGGAAGCGATCCTCGGCGTCATTCGTGCTGCGCGGCCTGTGGATGCGGTGTTCGGCGAGGAGGGCGGGCAGCGAGGTGCGGCTGACGCGGTGCGCCAGTGGTTGGTGGACCCCTTGTGCGGCACGCTCAACTATGCCGTCGGCAGCGCGCTCGTCGCCGTCAACGTGGCATTGCGCAACGGTCCGGCCGCGGTGGCCGATCCGTTCAGTGGCGAGGTCTTCTTCACCGACGGTGCCACCGCTCGGGTGCGGCGCGACGAGGGCGACACGCAACTGGCGCCGACGGCGGCCACCCGGCTGGTGGACGTGAACTTGGATCCGCCCTTTCCGAGCGCGCCCGGATTCAGGGCTGTGGACTTGCTCGCTCACCCCGGCTTCGTCGAGCGGTTCCGGCCGCGCGTCGTGTCGACGACGCTGGCGCTGGCGTGGGTCGCGGCCGGCAAACGTGCCGCGTACGTCACCGATGGCGGCGACCTGGCCGGGAGCGTCCACTTCGCCGCCGGTATCGCTCTGTGCCGGGCCGCCGGCTGCGTCGTCACCGGAGTTGACGGCGCTCCGGTCGGGCGGGCAGGGCGAGGGCTCGTAGCGGCCGCGGACGCTGAGACTCACGGCCTGCTGATGTCGATGATCCTCGGTCGGGGCTAGGGCTGCGGCCGCGGCTACGGCCGCGTTCGCGTTCTCGCCCGGAGCGGACGGCATTTCTTTGCGACAATCGGATACCAACTATTCATTCTTTCCGGGGAGTTCCCATGAGACGTCATCGTCCTGCCGTCGCCGTCCTGGCGGCCGCTGCCGCGGTCGTCGTGGCCGCGTCGAACGCCTCCGCGGCACCGGGTGTGCCGGCGTTCCTCGACCCGGCGGACCTGCCTGCGCGGGCCGGAACGGACTGGCACGGCGGGGCGGTGACGAGCGGTGTGCCGGACCCGCTGCCGTTCTGCGTGGGTGAGGTGCTGCCGGGAGCGACCTCGCGGCACCGGGCGTTCTGGACGGACCTCGACACGAGCGCCGTGCAGGTGACCGTGGTCGAGCGCGACGCGTCGCGCGCCAAGACACTGGCCGGGCTGCTGAACAAGGCGGTCAAGGACTGCGCCGGAAAGGTCGAGCAGGAGGATCCGGGAACGCGCGCCACGTGGCGCGACTTCGGCACGGTTCAGGTAGCGGACGGCGCCCACGTGCAAGGGGTGCAGACGACGCGCGCCGAGACGGGCAGCGACGCCCACCTCTTCTCCGTGGGCCGGGACGGCCGGACGGTCACCGTGGTGCACTGGGGCCAGATGGGCACGTTCAAGGACGCCCCCGTCAGCGGCTTCAGAAACACCACCCGCACTGCGGTGAACAAGCTCTACTGAACACCAGCAATGTGCTCCTGACCCTCCACGAGCCCCAGACCAGCGCCCGGCCACGGGCCGGGCGCTCAGGGCGGCCGGCACCGGGCCTCACAAGGTCAGTGGTGGCGTCTGCGACAGCGTCGTCGTACTGTCCTGGAGACCCGCAGCGCGCGGACGGCTTCGACGTCCGCGACGAGGACGTGGCCCGCCTCTCCCCGTTCGTACGGCACCACGTCAACATGCTCGGCCGGTACTGCCGGTGAGAGCTCCGGGCCGCTGCCGGGCCGGGACCGGGGTGCGGGCGGCCGCCGCACCGGGTGGGTGCAGCGGCCGTGGGTGGGATCGGCTCGTGGTTTCAGTCAGTCAGCAGAGCGGCGGATCAGCCCGGAGTCACCGCACCCTCCGGCACTCCGAACCACTCCTCCAGCGCCTCCGCCAGCCCGGCCGTCGACGTCGGCGCCTGCGCCCCCGCGTCGGCCGCCCAGGCCGTGAAGCCGTCCGGACGGACGAGGAGCGCCGCCAGTTTCGGGCGGGACGGGCAGCCGGCCGTCAGGGTGTCGACACGGTCGGCGTACCCCGCGGCGAGGGCGCGGAGCTCCGGGTCGTCGGTGAGGTCGAGCAGGAGCGCCCGGCCGCTGCGGAGGTGGTCCGCGAGGCGGGTGCCGTCGGTGAGTTCGAGGTCCGGGGTGCTGCTGCCGGTCAGCGGGTGTTCGCCCGGCAGCTCGTACCGCACCCCGGCGCCGTTGAGCCGCGCGGTGAGGTACGTGGTGCCCGTGACCGTCTCCGCCAGGTCGCTGACGATCTCGCGCAGGGCCCGGGACTGCGGGTCCGGGCGCATGGCCGCGACCTGGGACCGGGTCCAGTCCAGGATCTGCGCGCCGACCGGGTGCCGTTCGGAGGTGTACGTGTCCAGCAGCCCTTCGGGCATCCGGCCGGCGATCACCGCGGCGAGCTTCCAGCCGAGGTTCATCGCGTCCCCGATGCCCAGGCTCAGCCCCTGGCTCCCGAACGCGGAGTGCACGTGCGCCGCGTCGCCCGCCAGCAGCACCCGGCCCTTGCGGTACTCGGTGACCTGGCGGGCGTGGTCGGTGAAGCGGGTCGCGGTCCGCACCCCGGTGATCGTGACGTCCACGCCGGATACGCGGCGCAGCCGCGCCTGGAGGTCCTCGGCGGTGACCGGCGCGCCCCGGTCGGCCGGCGGGCCGTCGAACTCCACGGTGACGACGCGCCCCGGCATCGGCCCGTAGGCGTACACCCCGGTGTCCGTGGCGGTCCAGCCGACTTTCAGGTCCTCGGCGCCGGTTATCTCCACGACCGCCTGGTGACAGGTGATCTCCGGGTCCGTACCGGGAAATTCGAACCCCGCGAGCTTGCGGACCGTGCTGCGCCCGCCGTCGCAGCCCACGAGCCAGCCGGCGCGTATCGCCCCGTCGCTCGTCCGCACGGTGACGGCCTCCTCGTCCGCGTCGAAGCCGGTCAGCTCCACTCCCCGGCGCACGTCGACGCCGAGCTCGTCCGCCCGCTCGCCGAGCAGCCGCTCGATGTCCTGCTGCGCCACGAGAGCGATCTCGGCGGCGGGTCCGGCGTCGCCGAAGCCCGGCTCCGTACGGTCGACCAGGTCGGCGCGCAGCATGATCCCGGCGAAGTGCCCGACGAACCCGAGCCCTTGGCTCGCAGCCCCGCCTCCGTCCCCGCCGTTGCGCTCGCGCATGAACGCGTGGAAGCGGTCCATTGATTGCTGCTGCACCTCGGCCAGCGCGGGCAGCATGCCCCGGCGGTAGAGCGCCTCGGCGCTGGGCGTGGTGATCGCCCCGCCCTTGATCGTCGGATCCACTTCGGTGAGGCGCTCCAGGACGGCCACTCGCGCGCCTCCGAGCCGGAGCTCGCAGGCCAGCATCAGACCGACCGGGCCGCCTCCGGCCACTACTACGTCATAGTTCATGGCGCCCACTATGACCGAGGCCCAAAGAGGCCATTTCACCGCCCTGACCAGCCACAACAGGCGCCACGATGTCAAGGGACCGGCGCCGCGAGGATGGACGGGAAGCAGGCCGTCCGCGCTCTTGCTCGGCTACCGCACCCGCCGGCCGCCGCTGTCCCGGCCGGATCTCCGGGGCGCGCGCCGGCTTCGAGACGTACAGCGCCTCCAGGCCGGTGTGGTCGGCGAGTCGGCGTTGACTGGGCCGCTCGCCGGCGCGCTGCATGCCGTGCAGCGACGCGACCAGTGAGTACTACGCGTGGGTGAGGCCCAGCGGAGCCACCGCGCGATCGACCGCGAGGCTCGTGAGCTCGGCGATCGCCTCTGGGGGCGGCTTGAAGTAGCGGCGGACGTTCTCCGGCTTCTTGTGCCGGGACTTCGCCATGAGCATCAGGAGCGACGAGCCCTGCTCGCCGAGGTGGGTCACAACCCGTACCGGGACCGCGGAGGGCAGTGTGCTCGTCCAGCGGTGCTCGGGCCTGCCCATACGACAGCCTGGCCAGCCCGGTGTCCGGGCAGACGTCGCGGGGGCTGGCTGACGACCTTGCCCGGCCCCGGACGGCGGTGGGTGACGAACTCCGGTCCGCGGGTGCGGCCCTTGAGCTTCCTCAGCCCCCGAGCCGCCACAGGCAGACCGTCAACATCGCACATGCGCTACGGACTCCGTGCGATGGGCACTTGAACCCCCGCGCTTGCCCCATCCAGCGCGGCTCCAACAGGCCCCCGCTGCATCCCATTGGAGCCGCAGTGAGACGTGGCGACGGGTCTACTTGTGCGGCAGGTGGTGCTGCTACCGCGCCTGGGTGGGTAACATCCCGCAGCAATACACCAGTCCAGGTGAGGGAGCGGTCATGACCGACGAGATGGACGGCGCCAACATCCAGGCTCAGTATGCAGCGCAGTTCGCAGCTGACCTGGAGAAGAACGAGAAGGAACAGGAAGTTCTCCGTGCTCGCCTCCAGACGCTGGAGACCGAGCACGCGTGGCTGTCGAGCATGCGGAGCACGGTAGCCGGGCAGCAGGAGGGCCCGGGAGAGGCGGCCGGGAAGCCGGACAGGGCGGCCGGAAGCACTGAGACTGCAGGAGCCGTACCACGGGCGCGTCGGGCCAAGAGGTCAGCTGCTTCCCCGGGCCGCCGGAAGAAGCCGGCGCAGGCCGGGAGCGTGGGCACGGAGCAGGCGGCACCGGGCGCGCGTGCCAGGAAGAGCGACGGGCCCACGCTGGGTGAACTGATTCTCGGCGTTCTCGCCCAGCACGGTCAGCCGCGTATGGTCAGCGAGATCGTCAAGGAGCTGGGACAGGCTCACCCGGAGCGTGTCGTGAGTGGCCCGGTGGTACGCAGCACAGTGGAAGCCCTCGTTGCCAAGGGGCGCCTGGAGCGCGAGCGGAAGCAGGGTTCTGTGTTCTACACCGCGCCCGCGGTCGAGGGAGATGCAGCGCCGGACACAGCAGGCCCGGCAAAGGAGCCTGAGGCCGAGGCAGCCACGGAGACGACTGCAGCCGAGGCCTGAGCGGACCGTTGCGCGTCATGTGCGTTCCGGCCGGCTGTGCGGGCGTACGCGCTTGCGCATGCGCAAGCGACGCGTCGGATGCTGATGAGGGCCTGTTGCAGTCAAGGCCGAGGGGGGCAGCTCCGGCGGGTCACATCCGGCAGGCCCGGCGAACGCCTTCACGGGCGACGGTGACGGTGCACATGGCTGCCGGCCCCGAAAACTGACTCACCATGACCGGTCCGCAGAACCTGAGCCGGAACCGAAGAACGGACAGCGCCCCGAAGACATGGTGACAGGCTGTAAGGAACGGTGGAACGCCCTATAGCGATACGGGCCGATCCTTTCCGACGCACGGCCCTTGCTCCGATGCTCCCGGCGACCACGCACGGTCACCAGCAGGGTGGTTTTTCACGCGGAACCGATCACGGTCGATTGCGCAAGCCCACCGAGACAAGACCCGTAGCCCATCAGCCATACCCGTCAGGCGTGGTTGTGCCACGTGCTGCACGCCGGGCAGAGTGGATCAGAGATGCGCCAGGTATGAGAGCTTCCTTCAAGTACATCACGCATCCTCCCTATTCTTCCCTGTCTGTTGTAGTTCGAAGGCTAGGCTTCTGTGACAGTACGCGTAGGTGGCACCTGGAAACCCCTTGAGCAGGCAGTACGAGGGGCAGCGGTCCGGACTCCGGTCCCCGTCCTGCGTGGCCACGTACCGGGTGTGGGTGTAGTGGTACGGAGCTGCCGGCCGTTGAGACTCAGGCCCTACAGGGTCGGCGGCTGATCTGTCGGCGCTCCATACAGCCGACAAACCGCACCGGGCCGGGAGCGCCTTCGAGAACCTCCCCCCTCCCCCTCCCTGCATTCACAGGCATTCAGCCTTGCCCATCCCCATCCCCATCACCCGAACAGGAGCTCACTTCATGCTGCCCGCAATGCCGCACGACGCACGCGAACGATTCCTCGCCGCCCCCCGTATCGGCGTCCTGGGCGTCACCGATCCCCGGGGCGGCGACCGTGCACCCCTGGTGGTGCCGGTCTGGTACGGCTACGAGCCGGGGGGTGAGATCGTCGTCGAGACGGGCCGGGAGACGGTCAAGGCCCGGCTGCTGCGCGCCGCGGGCCGGTTCAGCCTCTGCGTGCAGGACGAGCAGCGGCCGTACCGGTACGTCAGCGTCGAGGGCCCCGTCACCTCGATCGAGGACCCGGTCGACCCGGCCGTGCGCGAGGCTCTGGCCCGGCGTTATCTGGACCCCGACGAGGCGCGCGACTACCTGGCGGCGACCTCGGACCAGCTCAAGGACGACATCGTCTTCCGCATGCGCCCTCAGCGCTGGCGCACCGCTGACTTCGCCGCCTTCGCCGCCGACTTCGCCGGAGCCGACGCCGGAGCCGACGCCGGCTGACCACCGGTGGTCGACCACCAGCAGTCGACCACCGACAGCCGCCCCCGGCCGCTGAACGCCGCCGTCCCGTACGACACCGCATGACCCCGCACGCCCCCGTACACCCTCGCACGACCCCGCACGACCCCGCACACAGTCCGAACGAGAAGGACCCGAGAAACACGATGACCGACACCACCGTTTCGCCGTCCCTGTTCCCCCGCCCCGCATCCCTGGCGGACGGCGCGCCCCCACCCGGCTACCCCCGGGACCGCAGCCTGACCGAACTGTTCGCCGCTCAGGCGGCCGCCCGGCCCGACGCACCGGCGGCCCGGCACGGGAAGCGCACCCTGACCTACGGGCAACTCGACGCCCGCTCCGACGCCCTGGCGAAACGATTACTCGCACAGGGTGTCGGGCCGGACGACCTGGTCGGCGTGCGCGGCAGCCGCTCGCTGGAGGCGTTGGTGGCGTTCCTGGGCATCCTCAAGGCCGGCTGCGCATACGTACCGCTCGACGAGGACCTGCCGCCGGCCCGGCTGCGGGCGATGGCGGAAGACGCCGGACTGCGCGCCGCCGTGACCTTGCCGGGCAGCGCACGCCCGGTGCGCGGGCTGCGCGTGAACATCGGGCTCGACGACATCGGGCTCGACGACAAGGACGGCGCCGGCGCCCCGGGACCCTTCGCGGGCCCCGCCCGCACCCCGTCCGCGACCGACCGCGCCTACGTGGTCTTCACCTCCGGCACGACCGGCCGGCCCAAGCCGGTGGCGATACCGCACCGGGGCGTGGTGCGCCTCGTCCTGTCCGAGCCCGAACTGCCGCCGCCGGGGCCGGACGACCGGGTCCTGCACGCCTACGGGCTGTCCTCCGACGCCTCGACGATCGAGATCTGGGGCGCGCTGATCACCGGCGCGTGCCTGGTCATCGCCGACCGGGAGGAACTCCTCTCGCCTCCCGCCCTGGAGCAGCTGCTCCGCACGCAGGACGTGACGGTCGCCTACCTGACGACCAGCGTCTTCCATCTCGTGGCCCGCACCCGCCCCGAGGCGCTCTCGGGGCTGCGGTTCGTCTCGGCCGGTGGCGAGGCGATGGACCCGCGGCTGGCGAACGCTGTCCTCGCTTCCTGCCCCGGCACCACGGTGGTCAACTTCTACGGTCCGACCGAGAATTCGGTGGTCTCCACCGCCCACGTGCTGCGCCCGCTGCCCGAGGATGCCACGCACGTCCCCCTGGGCCGCCCCTTCGGCGCCTCCGTCTGCCATGTCCTGCGGGCGGACGGCTCGCTCGCGGCACCCGGCGAGGAAGGCGAGCTGTACGTCGGCGGGGACGGACTGGCCCTGGGCTACCTGGGCGACCCGCGGTTGACCGCCGAGCGCTTCGTATCGATACCTGCGGTGGAGCCGGACGGGCTGCTGTACCGGACCGGCGACCGGGTGATGTGGACGGCCGACGGTCTGCTGGAGTACCGGGGACGGCTGGACCGTCAGGTGAAGCTGCGCGGCATACGCATCGAACTGGACGAGGTGGAGGCGCGGCTGCGGGCCCACCCCGCGGTGGGCGAGGCCGTCGTCGAGAGCGAGGAGGGGGCGCTGACCGCGTACGTCACCGCTGCCGAGCTCGGCCGGCCTCTCCCTCTGCCGGATCTACGCGCGTATTGTGCGCAGTGGCTGCCGCCGCAGGCCGTCCCGGTGCTCGTGCCCGTGGGCCACTTCCCGGTGACCAGCGGCGGCAAGGTGGACCGCGCCCGGCTCAAGGCCGCTGCCCCGGCCCTCGAAGCCACCCCCGCCCCCGCCCCCGCCGACGGGACGCACACCGACGGCACGCTCGACGTCCTCGCCGACGTCTGGCAGCAGGTGCTGCGCGTGCGGCCCGCGCCCCGGGACGACTTCTTCCTCCTCGGTGGCGACTCCCTGCTCGCTTCCGAGACCGTCACCCGCACCCTCGCCGTCCTGGGCCTGGACGCCTCCCTGGGCTCCGGCCTGATCAGGGCGCTGCTGGCCGCGCCCGCACTGGAGAGCTTCGCGGCGGCCGTACGTGCGGCGGCGCGCGGCGGCTCCATGAAGACGGCCGGACCGGCCGTCGACTTCGAGAAAGAGACGGGGCTCGGCTTCGACCTCCCGCCCGCCGAAGGACCGGCCCCGCGCCCCGGGGACCCGCGGAACGTCCTGCTCACCGGCGCCTCGGGGTTCGTCGGCGCCTTCCTCCTGGACCGGCTGCTGCGCTCGACCGCGGCGCGTGTCCACTGCCCGGTGCGGGCGTCGAGCCGGACGCACGCCGAACGACGGGTGCGCACCGCGCTCGCCCGCTACGGCCTGCACCCGGACGAGGCCGCGTGGCAGCGCGTGGAGTGCTTCCCCGGCGATCTGACCGAACCGGGGCTGGGTCTGCCGGATGAGGACAGGGCCGAGCTGGCCCGCACACTGGACCTGGTGGTGCACAACGGCGCCCGGGTCAACTTCCTCTACCCCTACGAGGAGCTGCGCCCGGCGAATGTGGACGGCACCCGGGAGGTCGTCCGGATCGCGGCACCACGCCGGGTGCCGGTGCACTTCGTCTCGACCGTCGCCGTCGTCGCCGGGTTCGGACCGGCAGGGGCGCGCGAGGTGGACGAGGACCTGCCGCTGGCCCACGCGGACGGGCTCACCATGGGCTACGCCGAGAGCAAGTGGGTTGCCGAAGGGGTGCTGCAGCAGGCGGCGGAGCAGGGTCTGCCGGTGGCGGTGTACCGGCCGTACGAAGTGACGGGTGACCGGACGCACGGCGTGTGCAATACCGAGACGGCCATCTGCTCGCTGTTCAAGACGATCGCCGAGACCGGGCTGGCCCCCGACATCGAGCTGCCCATGGATTTCGTGCCGGTGGACTACCTCGCCGAGTCGATCGTCCACATCGCCGTCAACGGGCCGGCCGACGGGCGGGTCTACCATCTCACCAACCCCCGCCCGGCGATGCTGTCGGACGTCCTGGACCGGATGCGCGCGGCGGGCTTCCCCCTGCGGACGCTGCCGTATGCGCAGTGGGTCGGCAAGCTGGTGCGGCACGTCGCCGAGCACCCGACGAGCGCCACGGCCCCGTTCGTGTCCCTGTGCGTCGACCGCAGCCGTACGGCGGACATGTCCGTCAAGGAGATGTACCTCAAGGACACCTTCCCGGTGCTGGGACGGCGCAACGCCGAAGCCGCGCTGGCCGGCAGCGGGCTGGACTGCCCGCCGGTCGACTCCGCCCTCCTCGACCGCTATCTGGACTACTTCTTCACTTCGGGCTATATCGCCCGTCCCACCGGCGACTCCGGGGAGGCCATCGCATGAGTGACCTCGAAACCGCCATGAACGAACTCGAAACCCCTGCAAACGACCTCGAAACCCTCATCCCGGTCCCGGCCGTGCAGCCCGGCACCGCCGGACCGCCGTGCGCCTACGCCCGGCTCCGCACCGAACAGCCCGTGGTCAAGGCTGAGCTGCCCAACGGTGAGACGGGCTGGCTGATCAGCCGGTACGCGGACGTGCGGGCCGCCTTCGCCGATCCGCGTCTGGAGCGTCCGCTGCTGTCGGCCTGGCCGCCCCGCGAGGGGGACGACGCGCCGCCGCCGTGCCTGCCGACGTTCCTGGAGATGACCGGCGAGCACCACGAGCGGGTGCGCCGCACCGTCCTGCCGCTGTTCGGCCGCAGGCGGCTGGAGTTCATGGGCCCGCGGATCCGGGCCATGGCGGAGGAACTGCTCGACGCGATGGTGGCCGGGGCCCCGGACCGCACGGCGGACCTCGTCGCCGCGTACGTCGAGCCGCTGCCGCTGCGCGTGCTGTGCGAAACCGTCGGGCTGCCGCACGAGGACCGCGACATCTACCTCCCGCACACCCTCACCCTGCTCAGCGCCTCCGGGCTGTCGATGGAGGAGGTGCTGGCGGCGCTGTACGCGCTGCAGGACTACGCGTCGGAGCTCATCTCCCGCAAGGAACAGGAGGGCGAGGGCGAGGACTACGTCCATCTGCTGCTGGCGGAGAGCCGCCGTCCCGGCAGCGAGCTGGCCCGGGACGACGTCGTCAGCTTCGTCGTCACCATGCTCATGGCCGGCTACAAGACCAACATGCAGCACACCGGGAACGCCCTGTTCACCCTGCTCACCCACCCTGATCAGCTGCGGCGGCTGCAGGACGAGCCGGCAGGCATCGGTACGGCCGTGGAAGAGCTGCTGCGCTACGTCCCGCTGATGAACGCCATCAACATCCTCGTCGCCAAGGAGGACTTCACCCTGCACGGGCAGCACATCCGTGCCGGCGACGCGGTCGTCCCCGTACCGGCGTCGGCGAACCGCGACCCGGAGGCGTTCGCCGACCCCGACCGGCTCGACCTCACCCGGTCGCCCAACGCGCACGTGGCGTTCGGCCACGGCCCGCACACATGCACCGGCGGGCACCTGACCCGGCTGCAGCTCGCCACTGCGGTCCAGGTGCTGCTGGAGCGGCTGCCCGGCATCGAGCTGGCGGTGCCGGCGGAGTCGGTCCCCTGGGACGAGACGACCCCGCTGCGCGCACCGGCACGGCTGCCGGTGCGCTGGTGACCCTTCCTGTTCCGCTTCCGCCGGAATACCGCACCGCGCTCGACCCCAGAAGAGAGGCTCGTACGACGTGACCGCACCACAGGCGCCCATCACCGACGACGCTCCGCACGAGGAGCCGCTTCCGCACTATCCGTTCAGCACCAAGGGCGACCGTCTCGCCCCCGAGCTCGCCGAACTGCGCGGCCGCTGCCCCGTGGCCCGGGTCAGCACCAACTCCGGCGGGGAGGCGTGGCTGGTCACCGGCTACGAGCTGACCCAGCACGTGCTGCGGGACCGGGCCTTCGCGCGCTCCGTGCTGGCCGAGGCCGACAGCCCCGCGCAGGACGCCCCGATCCTGGCGCCCGAACTGCTGGACGCCATGAACCACCTGCAGAAGGCCGGGCTGCGCGACGAGGTGCTCCGGGCGCTCGGCCGCAACCAGCCGGAGCTGCCCGCCGACTGGGTCGCCGACATCACCCGTGAGGGCCTGGAGATGATGGTCCGGGACGGCTCACCCGGCGATCTGCAGCGGCACTTCGCGGAATGGGTCGCCGCCCAGTGCATGTGCCGGCTGCTCGGCCTGCCTTTCGCCGACCGCGAGTGGCTGGCCCGGCGGGCTGACATGGACCTGACGATGGTCACGTACACGCCGGAGGAGCTCGCCCGTAACTGGGAGGAGATCCGTGTCCACATGCAGGAGCACATGGCCGGCCGCCGCCCCGGCGAGCCGCGCGGCCTGGTCGATCGCCTCGCCGACCTCAACGCCGAACACAAGGGGCTGACGGACCGGCAGCTGTCCAACATCGTCGCGGTGCTGTTCGTCAGCGGCTACGAGGACTTCGCGAGCTTCCTGGGCGTGGCGGCAGTCAGCCTCCTGCAGAAGCCGGAGGTGATGAGCGCGGTACGGGCCCGCCCGGAGACCATGCCGCAGTGCGTGGAGGAGCTGCTGCGGTGCAGCGTCGTCCTGGGCAACGCCATCCCGCGCTACGTCACCCGGGACACCGAGCTCGGATCCGCCTCCGTCAACGAGGGCGATCTGGTCCTGCTGTCCCTGGACGCGGTCAACTTCGACCCGGCGGCGTTCTCCGACCCCGAGACCTTCGACCCGGACCGCTCCCCCAATCCCCACCTGCGGTTCGGCTACGGCCGCCACCACTGCCCCGGCGCGCACCTCGTCCGCCGCCAGTCCGACACGGCCTTCCGCGTCCTCCTCGATCACCTGCCCGGCATCCGCCTCGCGGTACCGGCGGCGGAGGTGCCCTGGCACCCCAACCGGATGGCGATCATGCCTGCCGGGATACCGGTCACCTGGTGAGGTCGCGGTAGAAGCCGGCACCGCCCCGAAAGGCCGGCGCGCCCGGCGTACGGGACCGCTGTGCCGCGTTACCGAACCCCCTGGCCGCGGCTGCGGCTGCGGCCATAGCGGGTCAGGCGGCGGTCCAGGGTGAGCGCCATGGCCCCGCGCGGGGCCATGGCGAGCATCGCCGCGGCGGCCAGGGCGCTGAACACCGAGAAGATCAATGGCGCTTGCGGGCCCTTGAACAGGGCCATCGACAGCCCGAACACGAGCAGCGTCGCCGCGCTCAGCCAGGCCGTCCAGCGCACCGCCACCCCGAACAGCAGGGCTAGGCCGAGGAGGAGTTCGGCGACCGTGGCCGCCACCGCTGCGGCCCGCAGTCCCCCTCCGGACAGGTACGGGGCGAGGGTGCCGGTATTGGTCACGAAGGCGTCGAAGGTGCCCCAGGCCACGTTGCCGGTGCCGAACTCTCCCCACAGGCCGCACCGGTCGGCGACCGCCGAGAGGAAGCCGGAGGCCAGTGCCAGCCGTGCCACCACGGTGACCGTACGCCAGGCTGCGATGCTCTCGCCCGCATGCTCCATCCGGCGGTGCACGGCCCGCGTCACCTGCGCCGGCCGCTGGTTCGTCGTTGAAACCGCTTCCTGTGTAGTCATGCTCGCACGGTAGGTCCGGTCCGGCCGACTGGTCCATCAACCTGGGCCAGTGCACGCTGCATAGACTGGACCAGTCATGGACCTTCACCTCGACCTCGACCAGGACGCCTCCTTACCGCTCAACACCGCGGTGGCGGACGCGATACGCCACGCGATCCGCACCGGGCGGCTGAGGGCACCCGACCCGCTGCCCTCGACTCGCGCCCTCGCCGCCCAGCTCGCCGTCGCACGCGGAACCGTCACCGAGGCCTACGCCCAGCTCGCCGCCGAAGGATGGATCATCACCCGGCAGGGGGCGACCACCCGCGTCGCCCGCGACGGCGACGGTCCTCCGGCCACGGTGGAGCCTCCGGCACCGTCACGGACCACCGCTCCCGCCTGCTGGGACCTTCGCCCCGGCGTACCCGACACCACGCTCTTCCCCGCCCGCACGTGGGCCACGGCCGTACGGGCCGCGACCCGGTCCGATCCCGAGGTCCTGGGCTACGGCGAGCCCCAAGGGCGCCCCGAATTGCGCCGGGTGCTCGCCGGCTACCTCAACCGCACCCGCGGCGTCACCGCCGGCCCCGACCGGATCCTGATCACCAGTGGCTTCGCCGACGCCCTCGCCCTGCTCGCCACCACCCTGCGCGAACTCGGGCTGCGGCACATCGCCATGGAGGACCCCTGCCTCGACGTCCACCGTCGGGTCGTCACCCACGCCGGACTGACCATCCACCCCGTGCCCGTGGACGCCCACGGCCTCGACATCACCGCACTGGCCGCCACCCCGGCCCGCGTGGTGCTGGCGACCCCCGCCCACCAGTTCCCCCTCGGCGCCACCCTCGGCCCCGCCCGGCGCAGGAAACTCGTCGCCTGGGCACGGCGCGTCGACGGCTACATCATCGAAGACGACTACGACGGCGAGTACCGCTTCGACCGCAAGCCGGTCAGCGCCCTGCAGGCTCTCGACCCGTCCCGGGTCATCTACGGGGGCACCACCTCCAAGACCCTGGCCCCCGCCATGCGGCTCGGCTGGCTCGCGCTCCCGCCACGCCTCAGCCGGCCCGTCACCGACCGCGTCGCCCACCAGCAAGCACCGCCGCTCGACCAGTTGGCGCTGTCCCACCTCATCCTCAGCGGACACTACGATCGCCACATCCGCCGTACCCGTACCGAATACCGCCGCCGGCGCGACCATCTCATCGCCGCCGGCCTCCCCCTCACCGGCATCGCCGCCGGCCTGCACGCCCTGCTTCCGGTCGCCGACGAGGAGCAGATGATCGCTCACGCTCGGACGCGATCGCTCGCGCTCATGGGCCTGGGGCCGTTCTGGCACGGACGACCACGCGGCCAAGGGCTGATCATCGGCTACAGCCGCCCGCCCGTCACCACCGCGTACGAAGCGCTCGACCACCTCGTCGCCCTCATGGCCCCGGCTGACGTCCGTCCCGGCTGAGGTCCGCCCCGGCCGTCGGCCCGGCTGTCAGCTTTCTGTTTGCAGCAAACTCTTGGCCGACTGCCGTACGTCCGTAGTAGTTTCGCCTTCGCAACGCATTGCGTATCGAAAGGGAATCCACGTGTCCCAGCAGACCTGGACCGCCGTCGACGACTACTTCAACGGCTTGCTGGTCGAGGAGGACGACGCCCTTCTCGCGGCCGTCGCGGACAGTGAAGCGGCGGGGCTGCCCCCGCACCAGGTCGCCCCCAACCAGGGCAAGCTGCTGAACCTGCTGGCGACGCTCCAGGGCGCCCGCACGGTCCTGGAGATCGGCACCCTCGGCGGCTACAGCACCATCTGGCTCGCCCGGGCCCTGCCGGCGGACGGACGCCTGGTCACCCTTGAGGCCGATGAGAAGTGCGCCGCCGTAGCCGCCGCCAACATCGCCCGCGCCGGACTGGACCGCACCGTCGAACTTCGCGTCGGCAAGGCCCTGGATTCGCTGGCCCAGCTGGCGGACGAGGGCCAGGAGCCGTTCGACCTGGTCTTCATCGACGCCGACAAGCCGTCCAACCCGGCCTACCTGGAGTGGGCGTTGAAGCTCACCCGGCCCGGTAGCGTCATCGTCGGCGACAACGTCGTCCGTGACGGCGCGGTCACCGACCCGGCCAGTGCCGACCCGCACATCCAGGGTGTCCGCCGCTTCACCGAGCTCATCGCGGAGCACCCCCGCCTCACCGCCACCGCCGTCCAGACCGTCGGCGCCAAGGGCCACGACGGCTTCGCCCTCGCCCTCGTCACCCGCTAGAGAGCCGGAGGGGCATGGCATGGCCCGCGTCGTCGAGATGTCGTACTACCCCGTCAAGGGATGTGCCGGCGTGGCAACCGGTGAGGCTTTCCTGACGCCCGCCGGTCTCGCGCACGACCGGAGCTTCATGGTCATCAGCGAAGAGGGCGTCTTCCGCTCCCAGCGCCGGGACCCCCGGCTGGCCCTGATCCGTCCTGCCGTCAGTGACGACGGCGCACGGCTCATCCTCCGCGCGCCGGACATCGAGGCACTGGACCTGCCCGTGGACACCTCGGGTGCCCGCCGGCCGGTCGACCTGTTCGGGACCGCCTACCAGGGCATCGACCAGGGCAGCGCAGCCGCCGCATGGCTCTCCGACGTGCTCCGTACCCCCAGCCGTCTGGTGCGTGTGCCGCCGGAGCACCATCGAGTGACCGACGGCAGAACACCGGGCACCTCCGGCTACGCCGACAGCTGCGCCCTGCACGTCATCTCCCGCTCCACCCTTGAGCTGCTCAACCGCAAGCTGGCCGAACGCGGCTCGGCGCCGCTGCCCATGAACCGCTTCCGCCCGAACATCGTGATCGAGGGCTGGGCCGAGCCCCATACCGAGGACCGGGCCCACGTCCTCAAGATCGGCACGACCGAACTGGGCTACGCCAAGCTCGCCATCCGCTGCGCCGTCACCCTGATCGAACAGGAGTCGGCGAAGAGGGCGGGCCCGGAACCACTGCGCACCCTCGCGGGCTACCGGCGGGCCTCCCAGGGCGGAGTCGCCTTCGGCACGAAGCTCTCCGTGCTCCGGCCCGGCAAGGTCGCCGTCGGCGACGACGTGACCGTCACCTCATGGGGCGAGTCCGAGCAGCACGCCTCCCACAGCCCGGTCGAACCGCCGCCGCGTCCCGCCGGGCCGGGAACCGGGAGCACCGTAGCCACGGAGTGAACGTCACTTTGTGTTATCCTCAGACGTTTGGCGGCCGTGACGGCCGGCTGTACCGATGCCTTCCGGCCGGTTCCCTTGTTCATCCGTTCATCGGCTGCTCATTCCTTGCCGGGCTCTCCTCGGTACGTTCCCGATGCGGAAGGCTCTTGATGAACCACCCGGACCACCTCGGCACCTCGCGCGGCGACCTCGCCCGGCCGGCGCCCCTCACCCCGACGGTGTCCGCGGTCGGTTCCTTCGCCGACCTGGAGCTCCCGGCCGCGGTACTGCGAACGCTCACCGAGCTCGGCGTACACGAGCCGTTCCCGATCCAGGCGGCCACACTGCCCAACGCTCTCGCGGGACGCGACGTCCTGGGGCGCGGGCGCACCGGATCGGGCAAGACGCTGGCCTTCGGCCTGCCGCTGCTCGTACGGACGGCCGGGCGGCGCGCGGAGCCGAAGCAGCCCCTCGCCCTGGTCCTGGTGCCCACCCGGGAGCTGGCCCAGCAGGTCAGCGAGGCGCTCGCGCCGTATGCCGACGCGCTCCGGCTGCGGATGGCCACGGTGGTCGGTGGCATGTCGATCGGCCGGCAGACCGCTGCGCTGCGCGACGGGGCCGAGGTCGTCGTCGCCACCCCCGGCCGCCTGCACGACCTCATCGAGCGCAAGGCCTGCCGCCTGGAGCGGGTACGGATCACCGTCCTCGACGAGGCCGACCAGATGTGCGACATGGGCTTCCTGCCGCAGGTCACCGAGGTGCTCGACCAGGTGCACCACGACGGCCAGCGGATGCTGTTCTCGGCCACCCTGGACCGCGACGTCGACGACCTGGTCAGCCGCTACCTCCACGACCCCGTCGTCCACTCGGTCGACCCCTCCGCGGGCGCGGTCACGACGATGGACCACCACGTGCTGGTCGTCCACGGCCCCGACCGGTACGCCGTCACCACGGAGATCGCCGCCCGCGACGGCCGCGTACTGCTGTTCCTGGACACCAAGCACGCGGTCGATCAGCTCACCCGGCACCTGCGGGCCAGCGGAGTGCACGCCGCGGGCCTGCACAGCGGCAAGTCCCAGCCGCAGCGCACGCGGACCCTTGCGCAGTTCAAGAACGGCCAGATCAACGTCCTGGTGGCCACCAACGTCGCGGCCCGGGGGCTGCACGTCGACGACCTCGACCTCGTGGTCAACGTCGACCCGCCCACCGACCCCAAGGACTACCTGCACCGCGCGGGCCGCACTGCCCGGGCCGGTGAGTCCGGCCGCGTCGTCACGCTGGTGCTGCCGGGCCGGCGCCGCGAGGTGAGCCAGTTGATGGCCGGGGCCGGCATCGAGGCGACGACCACCAAGGTGCGCTCGGGTGAGGCGGAGCTGAGCCGGATCACCGGGGCCAAGGCCCCCTCCGGCACCCCGCTCGACGGCGGACCGGCCGTACCCCGGGCCAAGAACGCCAACACCCCCTTCCGTGGCCTGGGCACCAGCAAGGACGCCTCCCGCGGCACCGGCGGCAAGTCCCGCAAGGCCACCGAGGCCCGCAAACTCGCCGAAGCCCGCAAGGCGGCCCGGGTCCGCCGCGGCAGCTGAGAACCGCTGGCCCGGCCCCTGACGACGGGCGGCAACCGGCAAGCCCGGGCATACGTGAAGCCGTTACGCGTCTGGCTCGACGCCGACCACGGCCGCCGGCTTCTGGATTTGAGCGACCTGTACGAACTGGTGTGGGCGACCACCTGGGGGGCGGAGGCGAATTCCTTCATCGCACCCGTTCTCGGCCTGCCGGAGCTGCCCGTGGTCGATTGGCCCACCATGCACGACGCCGGAGCCCCCGCCACCGGCCTGCCCGGGCCGGGAGGGCGGCCGCCACTGGTCTCGAAGGGCGCCGGGCGGATGTTCACCACCCGGCGGCGGGCGGTGCCCCGCGCGTCTGCGACCCTGGAAACAGGAAGGACGGCAGGCCCGAGCGGTGGAGGAGCGAGCAGTGACCGAGCGCAAGCCCCGTGGCGTGGACTTCGAGTCGTGGACCGACCGCCAGATACGGGAAGCCGAACAGCGCGGCGCCTTCAAGGACCTGCCAGGGTTCGGCAAGCCGCTGCCCGGCCTGGAGCGCCCGTACGACGAAGACTGGTGGATCAAGGAGAAGATGCGGCGCGAGAAGGTCTCCTTCCTCCCGCCGGCGCTCGCCCTGCGCAAGGAGGCCGAGGACGCCCTCGCCGCCGCCGTGGAAGCCGGAACGGAGCGCGAGGTGCGGCAGATCGTCGCCGAGATCAACGACAAGATCACCGCCACCCTCCGCATGCCCCCGCCCGGCCCACCGCTGAACCTCTCCCCCTACGACATCGAGGCCGTTCTCACTACGTGGCGGGAACACCGGCAGGACCCGTCCTAGGGCAGGCGAAATGCCACAGCGTGGCGGCACTGACGACGACGGCAAACCCCGTTGCTGTCCGCCGAGTGAGCTGTCTACGGTTCGCTCATGCTTCCGCCGGTGGATACAGATGAAGAGTGGGACGCCGTCGTCCCCGACGAATCGGTTATGCGGCCCGGAGCCGAGGACCTGTGCGCTCGCCTCGGCCTGGCCGGCGAGCCCCTCACCCGCTTTCCCGACGGATCCCAGCCGGTCTACGCAGTGGGCGACGAACACGTCCTCAAGCTGTTTCCCGGAGCCGCAGCCGAGGACGGAATCACGGAAGGCCGCGTCCTGTCGTATCTCCAGGGGCGGCTGCCGGTGGCCACACCGCAGGTGCGCGAGTCCGGCCCGTACGAGAACGGCTGGCGGTACGTGCTGATGTCCCGGCTGCCCGGCCGGAATCTGGCCCCGGCCTGGGACCTCGTCCCGCAGGCCGACCGTGAACGGCTCGTGACCGAGACCGGCGAGGCCCTCGCCGTACTCCACTCACTCGATCCCGGCCCCCTCGAGGACGTCCTGGGCCCCGGGGACTGGGGAGCCTTCCTGGACGGCCGGCGCGCCGGCGCCGTGGAACAGCAGCGCACACGCGGGCTGCCGGACCGCTGGCTGGAGCAGATACCGGACTTCCTGGCCTCGGTCTCCCTCCCCCGGGCCCCACAACGCTCACTCCTCCACACAGAGGTCATGCGACAACACCTCCTCGTCGATCCCGACGGGTGGCGCCTGACCGGACTCTTCGACTTCGAACCGGCCATGATCGGTGACCGGGCGTACGACTTCGTCGCCGTCGGCTTGTTCGTGACCCGTGGCGATCCGAAGCTGCTGGCCCGCCTCACCGAGTCGTACGGCCGCACCTTCGAGCCGACCGTGCTACTCGCCTACACACTGCTGCACGTGTACAGCAACCTCCCTTGGTACATGCGAGAACTGGGTGTACCCGCCGAGGGCACGCTTCCTTCACTTGCTCAAGCATGGTTCGCCACCACCTGAGCAGGCGTCACCCCACTGCCCGACGGAGGCCGAGGCGCGGTTCAAGGGTGAGGTACAGGCCCGCGATAGCTCGGCCGGGGGTGGCCGGCCAAGGGGTCATGAGGCTGGTGCCGTGCCCGCCGAGGCCCATGGCCCATGGCCGGGCGGCGGCCGTCCAAAGGCGTCTGCAGTCGGCCGAAGAGGACTCGGTGCTGCGCAGATCCTTGCGGGCGTACGCGAAGGAGTGCTGGTCCGTGACCAGTCCGACGCTGAGGGTCCCGTCGTGGAGGGGAATCGCCCAGAGCCAGCTGTGATCGGGCAGCGAGAACACACAGATCGCTCCCTCGGGCGCCTCTTCGACCCGCGCGGCCCGTCGCCAGTACCCCCAGGTGGCCACGTTGCGGAAGACATCGTGGAAACGCCTGCTGCGCAGCTGCCGGACGGCCAGCAGGCCGGCCCGGCCGGAGGCGTCCACAAGATGCCGGAAGCGGACCTCGCCCGTGCGGCCGTCGCGGGAAGAGAACGAGGCGCTCACTGCCCGGCCCTGCTCGAAGGCGATGTGATGGACCCTGGTTCCTTCCCGTACCCGCACTCCCAGGCGTCGGGCGTGATCGAGCAGCACCTGGTCGAAGACGGACCGGACGACCTGGAAGCTGTACCCCGCCTGGTCGATCCTGCTGAAGCCGAGCGACCACTGCTGCCCGCCCCCCGCCGGTCCTCCGCCCGTCACCAGGACTTCCGTCCGGCCTGAGGATTGTGCGGACACTCTAGATTGATCTCCCGAACTGACGTCTCATCACGGGGGTAACCATGGACGAGCAGATACCCGAACCGGACGGCCGGGTGACGGCGCTGGCGGAGCGGGAGCGGCTGGGTCGCTGGCGGATGGTTGCCGCGAACCGACAGAACCGCCTCCGGAGGTCCTGGGGCGAAGCGCGGCTCTACCTGTACGACGAGGGCCTGATCGTCACCGATCCCGAGAACGGTGAGTGGGTGTACCGCTGGGAATCGACCAGTGTCCTCCAGAACCTGAGCACGATCAACGGCGCGATCCGGGACGCCGCGTACACGCTGGTCGGCCCGGACGGCGCCGCGCTGACGGTCGGGCGCGGCATCCACGGTCTCTTCAAACGCGATCTCGCGGCCGTGGGCGTGACGTCGCACACCCGTGGCCCCTGGATCGTTTTCGAGGGGCAGTGGGGTCCGGAGATCCAGCAAGGCGTGCTGCGCACTCAGCTGGCGACGTCGCTCGAACGGCTGGCGAGGGGCGAGAGGCTGACGTTCGGCCGTATCTCCCTGGACCGGAACAGCGTGTCTTACAAGAGGAAGACAGCCGACTGGGCGCAGGTCGGGGGCGTCAGCATCTCGAACGCTGCGGTGTGGTTCAACAACGCCGGAGGGCGCAGCCTCATGACCGGCGTCAGCGTCTCTCAGGTCCCCAACCTTTACCTGCTCCTCGCCCTGGCGGAACGACTTCGGGGCTGACACCCGGCGCGCCCCCTACGGCCCGGCCTGGAGGACATCGCAGGAGCAGTGGTGGAACTCCAGGCCGAGTTCGTGGTCCACGGCCTCGTTCGAGCGTGTGGCGGCTTCACTCACCTTCTCCCAGGAGCCGTACTTGAGGTACAGCTGGTCTGCTGTCGGACCGAGAGGGTTGCCGTACTTCTTCCGGTTGCGTGCCTCCAGCTCCGCGACCTGTTCCGGGGTCATGCCTGAGCGGACGATGTCCTTGGCGTCGTTGCGCATTTTCACCAGGGTGCGGGCGATGTCCTCCTCCGAGCTCCCCTGGGCACGCATGGCGCATGCCTTGCGCTCCATGTCCTCCAGCAGCTGGTGGTACCGCACCCGCTGATCGCGGGCGACATCGCGCTCCTGCGGGGTCTCGCTCCGGATCATGCACACGACCGGTTCCGGGCTCGTGCAGGGGCCGTGGTCCGGGGGCGCCTGGGAGACAGGAGCGACGACGACCGATCCGCAACCGACCGGTGCGCAAGCGGCGGGCGTGTGCCGAGCGGAGGCGGGCTGAGCGGGCGCGGGCGGCCCATCGTCGGAAGGCTTGCCAGGGTCCGTGGGCACGATGGCTCTGCAATAGCCCGTGCGAGTACGGGACTCCACTCGATGGGGTTGAAACAGACGCGCCGGGGGGGGCGTCGGCTGCCCGGTACGGGTGAACGGAGCGAGAGAGGCCGCCCGGGCTGACTATCGGCTATCACACTGGCCACCAGGGAGCGATGACGCGATCACCGACGAATACTGGACGAATACTGGAGGACAACGCGCCATGCACGGCATCACCAAGAAGATCCTCTCCGGAATCGGGGCAATGGCTGCGGCGCTTGGTTGCGTCATCGCCGCAGGGCCGCCCGCAGCGGCTGCGGGTAAGTGGTGCAACCACTCGGTCTGCATCGAGACCTACGACACCGGCACCTACCTCGGCCGGGTCGAGGTGTCCGTCACCAACACCAACCAGCCGAACCGCATCCGTGCCCGCGTGTGGACCACCAACGGCTGGAGCGCAGGTACCAAGACCGAAGACGTCGCGAAGTTCAGGACGTACCGGGACCAGGCCTATCCCCAACGCCACTTCCCGCCGGGCACCCGGCTCTGTGCAGAAGGGTTCCGAGGCGGCGCCAGCGTAGGACTCCCCTGCACCACCATCACCAACTGAGCAGCCCCAGGCTTCCCCTAGCGGGGCGTCGGTGCGTACGGCTTGCCGCAGAAGTACTGGTTGAACGCGCCCAGCCCCGCGAGGATCATGTCCTCCACCTCGGGGTCGTTGCGCTGGACGTTGATCGAGAGGATCATCCGGCGCGTCCCGTCCCGGTCGGCGAAGGCGAAGGTCTCGTAGCCGGGAATCGAACCGGTCCCGCCCCACATCTCGCCACAGGTCAGTCCGGCCGACTCCAGGCCGAGGCCGTAGCGCGGGAAGACCGGTGCCTGCTGCGTGGCCACACCCGTACGCATCTGCTCCAGCGACGCGGGCCGGACCAGTCGGCCGCCGAAGAGGGCCTGGTAGAACCGGTTGACGTCGCGGGCGTCCGACACCAGACCGTAGGCGGCCCAGGCGAAGGAGGGGTTGATTCTTGTGATCGGCCGCAACGCGCCCGGGTCCTGCGGATCGGCGCCCGCGGGCAGGTAGTAGCCGGTGGCGTGCGGCCCGTGGAGCTGTGGGTCGGTGAGCGGCAGGAACGTCCGGGTCATGCCG
Organism: Streptomyces rectiverticillatus; assembly: GCF_013394065.1. NCBI lineage: Bacteria > Bacillati > Actinomycetota > Actinomycetes > Kitasatosporales > Streptomycetaceae > Streptomyces > Streptomyces rectiverticillatus. The sequence goes on along the minus strand of NZ_CP040752.1, from coordinate 7,469,491 downwards.
GCGGGCTCCAGCACCTGGCGCCGGAGCTCGTCCGCGAGCTCGTGTCCGGTGACCTTTTCGATCAACATGCCGAGCACGATGTAGCCGGAGTTGGAGTAGGTGAACGGCGGCCCGGGCTCGTGCTTCGCGCCCAGAGCGTCCGCCAGGGCCACGAGCTGTTCCGGCCGGTACGTACGTTCACCGTAGTCCGCCGGATCCTTGAACTCCTTGTGCTTGATGTAGTCCGCCAGCCCACCGGTGTGGTTCAGCAACTGGCGGACCGTGATGCGGTCGGCCCCGCTGACCACTCCGGGCAGCCGGTCTCCGACCGGGCGGTCGAGCTCCAGCCGCCCCTCCTCGGCCAGCCGCATCACCGTCGTCGCCACCACGCCCTTGGTCAGGCTCGCGATGCGGAACCGCGCGTCGTGCGGGACCTCACGTCCCGTCCGCAGGTCGGCGACGCCGCTGGTGACGGTCCAGGAGTCCGTGCTGTCGTCGACCCGTGCCAGGACGCCGGGAGCGCCGGCCCTCACCATGGCGTCCAGTGCCCTCTGCACCTCGGCACGAGTGTCCGCCCCGGACCGCTCCGGCTGCACCGCGAGTGCGGTGGGCTCCGGCCGCGACGCGAACGCGTTCGGTAGCGGCCCGCCGACCAGTAGTGCGGTGACCGCCCCCACCCCCGCGATCGTTCTCGCTGCCATCCGGCGTCTGCCGTACCCGCTGCGCCTCACGCTCTGTCCTCCATCACCGGCTCGTGCGCCGTCTCTGCGCCCCTTCGGCCGGACAGCGCTGCAACGACCCTGGTCCTCGCCCGGGTTGATACCCGTCTTTCAGGCGAGGCCGACGTGATCCGCCAGGACGGGTGCCAGGTCGAACGGTTGGGCGGGAATAGAGACAAGGCCGCGCGCCCGACGGGAAGTCGCAGGGCGAGCGCGGCGCGCTCCGCCGTCAGCAGAGGCCGAAGGGCGGCTTGAGGTACTCCGGGCAACTGCCGTCGACGCGTCGTTCGCGCGGAGCGAGCGCTGGGGCGAAAGCCTCGGGCGGGATCGGGAAATCCCACGGTTCCCCCAGCACCACTGCGGCAGCGAGGCGTCCGATCTCGTCGGAGCCGCGGGCCGCGTGTCCGTTGCCGCCGACGACCACGGCCAGGCTCGCGTCATCGTCCAGGTGACCGATGTAGGGATAACGGGAAGATGTCTTCTCGATGATGCAGCAGGCTTCGCGAACGGAGACCGGTTCCAGACCGGGGAGCAGCAGCCTCATCATGGCCGTGAGGAACGCCCGCTGACCCGGCGTGATCGTCTGCCCGGCGTACCAGGAGAGCATGTCTTGCGCCGTCCGCAGTTCGTGGACGGCGGGCTGCATCCCAGGGCCGATCCGCACATACGACTCACGCAGCATCAAGGGAGAGTCCTAGCCGGTGGTGACGAAGGCCCGGCGGGGACGCCCGTAGAGGCGGTAGCGGCTGTGCGGGACCCGGGGCCCGTGGACGGCTTCCAGGTCCGCCGCGGCGGCTGCACTCGACCATTCTGCGATCTCCACCACGCGCTCCCCGTCGACCGTCAGGTGGAAGTGGGCGGCGAGCAGCCCCTCGTGCCCGGCGTCCGCCAGGGCAGCCGCCCGCGCGTCGGCCCATGCCTGCTGTTCCTCGGGCCCTCCGCCGGTGTCGTGGCTGGTGACGACGAAGACGTCCGCCTCGCCGTCGGTGTCGAGGACCGCGCTGCGGTACAGGTGAGTGCGCTCCAACCCGGGTCGCTCGATGCCCGGAACGCGGGCGTCGATACGGGCGACCCTTGCTGAGCGCCCCTCCCGGACGAAAGCGAGATGGTCCTCGGCGCTCGTCCACTGTCCGTGGATGAGCAGCCCGGCGCCGTCCACGTCCTCGAAGACGTGCGTGGCCAGCTCTGCCTCCGGCGCATCCGCCGCCGACACGTCCAGGAGCGCGTCGGCGGCGGCGCGCGAGCGTTCGGGGCTCCCGGTGATCCAGCGGCTGATGAGGGTGATTCCGGCGTCGGGGTGCTGTATGGCGACGAGGCGTGTCATGCCAGGACACTCACACCTCAACCGCAGTCGAGGTCAACTCGCGTCGCGTCGCTTGCCGCCCAGGGCGCCGGACTGTGCGAGGAGGCGCCGGAGCCAGCGGGTACGGGCGTCACGTGCATCCCGGCTGAGGGCCGCCTGCGGGGCCATGCCGTCGAAGCCGTGGTAGGCACCGGGCCATACATGCAGTTCGGCCTGGCCGCCGGCCTGCCAGATCGCGTTCGCGTAGGCCACGTCCTCGTCCCGGAACATCTCGGCCGACCCCACCTCGATGTAGGCCGGGGGGAGTCCGGAAAGGTCCGTGGCACGGGAGGGGGCCGCGTAGGGCGGCAGGTCCGCAGCACCGTAGCGGTCCCCCAGCAGTGCCTTCCACACGGTCGCGCTGGAGGTGAGGTCCCACACGCCGAGGCCCGACATCTGATGGCTGGAGAAGGTGCTGTCGCGGTCGTCGAGCATCGGGCACAGCAGCAGTTGCCCCAGTGGCTCGGGGCCGCCACGGTCACGGATCAGCAGGGCCAGGGCCGCGGCGAGACCGCCGCCGGCGCTCTTCCCTCCGATGATGATGCGGTCCGCGTCGATGCCGAGTTCGGCAGCGTGTTCGGCCGCCCAGACGAGGCCGGCGTAGCAGTCCTCCAGTGGTCCCGGGTACTGCGTCCGCGGCGCCAACCGGTACTCGACCGAGATGACGGCCATTTCCAGCGGGAGGACCCACTCGCTGAGAATCCGCGGAAGCACGGACCATGCGTTGCCCATGATCATTGCGCCTCCGTGCATGTAGTACAGCAGAGGCAGCGGCCCGGCGAGCCCGGCCGGTCGTGCACTCACGAGCGTGACGTCCGGTCCGTCCGGCGCCGGCACACGGAGTTCGGTCACCTCGAACCGGCCGTCGGCGCGAAGGTCCTCGGCCGTCGGCCTGGGCCGGGTCGAGGCGTCCCGCTCCTGCCGGGCCTCAAGGTTGTCCGGAGTGACCGGCTCCCTCGACTCCTTGTTCAAGGCCGCCAACACGACGGCCAGTTCAGGGTCGAAAGGAGGCGCTGCCTTCGCTGTCGGGACACGGCCGGACTCCGACGGCACACGGCGGACACTCATGACTTACCCCCCGGTCGGATGGCGGGATGATGCCGCCCGGCATCCCCGCTGAAACACCTTGGCTGCACACATGTGTGCCTGGGAAACACTCGTCTGAGACCCATGCCGCGTAGCCAATCACACCGCCGCGCGGCTCTGCTGCCCAGGCCACAGGCCACAGGCCACAGGTCACAGCCGTGAACCGCTGCGCCGTGCGGGCGGCTTCGGGGCGCGCCGCCACGGCCTCCCCATCGAACGGAACGCAACGCGGTTGACGGTCAGGGTGCCGGTTCGAGGCCCCAGGCGACGGCTCGGCCCGCGGCGGCGACGCGGTTGGGGACGTCGAGTTTGGCGAGGATGTGCTCGATGTGGGTGGCGACGGTGCGCGGGCTGACGTACAGGCGGTCGGCGATCTCCCGGTTGGTCCGCCCTTGGGTGAGTTCCGCCAGCACCTCGAGCTCGCGCGGGGAGAGCGCCGCGGGGCGGGCGACCGTACGGCACACGACGACGACCGTGCGGTCCCCCCGGCGGGTCAGGTGCAGTTCGAGCATGCGCTGCCGGTACGGCACCAGCACCGTGGCCGGCAGCGTCCGCCGTGCGGCCGTCCGCCGTAGGAGGGCCACGAGCGGGGAGCCGGCCTCGGTGAGGCCGGGGAGCGGATCCCCGCTCACGGTCACCGGAGCTACGCCCTCGGCGTCGCCGCCGTCCTCGGCGTTCCCGGCGTCGCCGGTGTCCCCGGCGTCCGGCAGGAGTACGGCGCAAGTGTCGCCTGCGCTGCTGCCGGGCGCCGGGGAACGGTGCCCGGCGAGCGGGTCGGCGACGGCTGCGAGGCACTCGCCCAGCAGGGTCATCACGGCGCGGACGGCCGGCTGGTCGCACCGTGCCCGCGTCGTGCTGAGGTTGAGGATGCCCACGTACCGGCCGTCGGCGGAGAACAGGCACTGGGCCACGCCGTCCTGGACACCGAGGGGTTCGAGGACCTCCTGGAACCCGGTGGAGGCCCCCCGTACCGGAGCGGGCACGTCGTGCCACCAGCTCGTGGTGCCCGGCGCGTGCCGGATGAGCGCGAAGGCCGGATCGTCGTGCAGGCGCGTCTCGATGTAGCGGGTGGTGCCCGCCGGGTAGCTGCCGGCCAGCGTGACATGGCGGCGGAGCAACGGGTCCCACCGGGACAGCGACGCGTGGTCGTGGTCGATCACCGCCGACAGCGCCGTCAGGACCGCGTCGGCACCGCCCTTCCCCCGCACGGCGTGGCGCGCGGCCTCGCGCACGTCCAGGGCGGCGCTCAGGACGTCCGTCGTGCTCGGCTGCGCTGCTGGTGTCATGGGCGTCGGCTCGGCTTCCATCCGCTCAGAATGATCATCCGGTATGCGGACGTCAAACGGTGAGTTCGTCGTGCACGACGTCGCCGCCGACATTGGTGAACACCGCGGGTATGGCGGGGATGTCACGCGGGTCGGCGGTCAGCAGGTCGCTCGCGAGTCGCCCGCGAGTCGCCCGCAAGCACGCAGAGGTCGGCGACCTTACCCACCTCCAGCGTGCCCTTCCAGCCCTCGGCGAAGTCCTGCCGGGCCGCGTCGGAAGCGCAGCGGCGGACGCGGCGAAGGCGTCGACGACGGCTCGTGCATCCAGGCCGAGGCGGGGGGCGGGGAGGTGCGCGCCGAGCAACCGATGTGCGGCCGGTCAGGGCGCGGGGACAGCCGGGGCTGCGGTGCGCCGTAACGGGGTCGTGAGTAAAAGGACTCATGACGCCCGCCGAGATGCGGGAGACGATCGGGGAATGACGATAACGAAGACGACAACGAGGACGGCAGTGAGGATGAGAACGTCGGCGGTCCGGCTCCGGGTGCTGCCAGTGGTGATGCTGGCCATGCTGGCGGCGGGGTGCGGAACGCAGCAGTCCCGGGATGCCGCCGACGCGCACCGGCGTTCGCATCCGACGCCGACGGGGTCGTCAACGCCAAGGCCGCCGGTGGATCCCCCGTGCCCGGGCGAGAGCCCCACGCCGGCACCACCGGTGACCGCACGCCCTTCGGACCCGGCTGCGCCGCCCACCGACCACTACGCCGAGAACCACGGCTTCAGGGTTCCCCTCCCGCTGCATGGCCAGAGCCGCTGCGACGGGCTCGCGGTCGTCCAGCGCATCAAGGACGCACTCGAACCGCTGCGCAAGCGCGGAGTCTTCGCCCCGGAGGACACCCGCCACGCGCTCACCGGCCTCGGCTACTCCCCCGGGAAGGTGCAGGCGCACCAGAACGGCCCCACCGGGGTCGGCTTCCTCGTTGACACCGGCGGCTCTCCTCTGTGCGTGGAAGGCACGATGGACCGTGCCTCCATCAAGGCGGATGCCTTCGGGGGCTATCCCGACCACTCCGGCTGCGACGTCCCCTCCGGCGGCCACTGACCACAGCCGTCGCACCCACCGATCAGACGTCGGCGGCAAACCGTCAGAATTCGGCATCGCAGGCAAGTGAACCGACGCCGACCCTCCTCGCACCGAAAAGAGGTTAGAGAGAGCGAAGTTCTTCCGGACTCCGTTGCACATCCGGCAGCCGGCAGACGCCTTACGTAGCAGAGGAGCCACTGACGCTCCTCCGGGGCGTGGGGGGGAGCCCCTTGGAACGTTTGAAGGGTTTTGCCGATCGTGATGCCAGATCATCTCGCGGACGGCCTGCTGGTCGTACTGCTCGTACGAGTCTTCGGCCGAGACGCCTTGGTGGCGCTCGGCCACGCTCTGCTCAGGGGTGTCCTGCCGGACGAGCCGGAGTCCGGCTGCCGGAGCCGGCACCACCGCCTCGGGGCTCGTGCGGGCAAACGGGTGCGGGGAGGGCAGGGGTGACGCGTACGCACCGTCCTCACCGACGCCCGGTCGCCGTGCTGCAGCCACGCCTTCCGGCGGATTTCCGGGCCTTCCACGAGCTCTACCGCAGCCGCTACGTGTACTGGGCGCAGCTGTACCTCTCCAGCTGGGCCGATGCGGAGGAGGCTGTCGACATCGCTTTTGAACAGCTGTACTTCAACTGGTCGAAGGTGTTGTCGAAGGCCAATCCGCGAGCCTACGCCTGGCGGGTCGTACGCCACCGGACCATCGACTTGGCCCGGGCCCGCGGGCGCCGGGCGGTGGCCGTCGACACCGCCGCCTTCGAGACCACCGGACTGGAGCAGGCCTGCGATCCGATCGGCGAGCTGGAGATCAGCCTGGAGATCTACCAGGCGGTCCAGGACCTGCCCGAGCGGCAGCACGACGTGTTCATCCTGCACCACGTGCTGGGCTACACCGTCCGCGAGACCGCCGACGTCCTGGGCATCACCGAGGGCGGTGTCCGCTCCACCGCCCGCTACGCCCGCCACCGCCTCAACAAAGCTCTGGGGGCGGACCGTCACCCCGACAGAGACGACCAGGCCGAGGGAGGCCGAGGATGACCGAGCCCATCGACCGCCTTCTGGAACACGCCCGCATCCGGCGCCCGCCCTACTCCCGCACCCGGGAGGCCGAGGAACGCCTGACCGCACGGATCGCCGCACGCACGTGGCAGGGGGCCTTGCGCGTGGACGACGCCCTGCAGCCCGCCTCCGTTCGCCCTGCGGCCGAACGGTCGGCCGTGCGCCGCTCCCTGCCTCGGCGGATCTTCCGGGAGCACCTGCGGGCCTTGTGCGAGACCACCGCCACCCACGATCTGCACCGGCTTCGCGATTTCCTCGTCAGCCGGATCCCCGAGCCGGACGGCGCCCTGGTCCTGGGCTGCGTCCTGCACCTCGCCGGCCGGGAGTACGGTGCACGATTCTGGTGGCAGTTCGCGGCGGGCGCGGGCGAGCTCTCCGCCGCCCTGTGCCTCTATCTCCACCACATGGCCTTGGGAGAGACCGACGAGGCCGCTCTGTGGCACGAGCAGGCCGACCTCGGCAACGGCCTCGCGTGCGCTCCCGGGCAGGACACCCTGCGCGACCTGCGCGCCGTCCTGCGCTACACGATGGTCCAGCGCGGATACGTCACGCACGCCCCCTCACCGGCCGTCACCGCCGTCATCGCCTACATCCCCGAGGCCCTCGACGACGGCGACGACGCCGACGTCGAGCTCCCTTTACCCGGCCCCGATTTCGCCGAACGGATCGGAGAACTCACTGCCAGCGCTTGACGAAACCGCTCGTGTGCTTCCCCGCTGCCGGGGGTCTCCGGAGCCCGGCAGCGGGCAGCGGGCAGCGGCAACCAGCCGCAGCGGCCCCCACCGGCCCCGGGCGGAGGCCGACGCCGTCAGACGATCCGCTTCTCCAGCCACGCCACGTCCCAGAAAGTGCCGAACTTGCGGCCCACCTGTTCGAGTACGCCCGCCGGGCGGAAGCCGAAGTGTTCGTGAAGCCGCATCGACGCCACGTTCGGCTGTGTGATGCCGGCGTACGCGCGGTGGACATCCTCGTCCGCGAGGGCTTCGAAGAGCGTGCGGTACAGCAGGCCCCCGAGGCCGCGTCCCGTGTGGCCGGGCCCGAGGTAGATGCTGGTCTCCACCGAGGTCTCGTACGCGCGCTTGTCACGGAAAGAGCTGCTGGTGGCGTAGCCCAGCACCCGGCCCGCCTCCTCCGCCACGAGCAGGCGGTGGCGGCCGGTGGCAGGGTGGGAGTCCAGCCAGGCGCGGCGTTCCTCGACGGTGACCGGGTCGATGTCGAAGGTGATCGGGGTGTGGACCACGTAGTGGTTGTAGATCTCGGTGAGCTCGGTGAGATCGCCGGCCGCTCCCGGCCGGATGCGTATGCCCGTGGTGACGCCTGCCGTGGTCCCCGCCACGCTGTCGCGCATGGGTGCTCCCTTCACTCCTGTCGGTTCCGTCTCGTGCCAGGTAGGTTCCTGGCGCCGGAACGTTACAAGAGGACTGTTACATGCATATTTCTCACATCTGGCGAATGAGGCGTGTCCTCAGTCCGGGGGAAACGCCGGCGCCACCGTCTCCCCGGCTCCGGTCCCCGGCCGCCACCTCCGCCACACGCCCATCGATGCACAGCCCGCCGCACCCGCGAAACTGCCGAGAAGGACCGGATTGACGGCGGCAGGGATGAAGTCGACCGGGGTGTGGACGTCCGAGACACAGCGGGCCTCCAGCGGAAACCAGCTGTACTCGGCACGGGGGTGAGGGGGCACGGCCGAGGGGTCCGGGTCACCGGTGAACTTCACCACGGGGCACCATCCGGGCCAGGGGGTCAGGAACATGAACCCCACGCCCACGCCGTACGCCAGCACGGCGCAGCACAGCAGCCAGCCTGCGCCTTCCGCCTAGGCGCCAGCCCCCTTGCGGGTCAGCCGACGGGTCACGACAGCACGTACGGCTTTCGCGACCAGCAGGCACGCGGCCACCGGCACGGCGAAGAGAAGCATGAGGACCAAGAGAAACATCTGATCACGATGCCATGCGCAGTGGAGCGAGGAGTGGGCGGACGCCTGCGGCTCCGACGAGGAGTTCCCGGGCGGGACGGCACATCAGGAACGCCGGCTGAGCTGGGGTTCGCCCCCGCGCCCGCGGCACGTATCGAGCCCTGGAGGAGCGGCTCGGCTGCGGGCTGGCGGGCGCCGGGCGCTGGAGGCCGTCGCCGCCGAGTTCGGTGTCTCGTTGCCCCGTTTCGCGTTGTCGTCGGGCTGCCGGCTGCACCGTTTCAGGACGCGGTCGTGGACGCGGCCGCCCGGGCGCGGTGAGGCGTACATGGTGGTGAGCTGGGGGGCCGGGGAGGTGTGCTGGAGGCCGGTGGTGGCGGACGCGTAATCCTGTGAAGGCTGCGGTATCGCTGGTACCGTCGACACCATGGCTGATCCGAAAGCTATGAGCTTGCGTTTCCCCGACCCGGAGCAGCGAGCGGCCATCGCGGCCGCCGCGAAAGAGGCAGGGGTGAGCATGCAGGAGTACATCCTCTCGGCTGCCTACGAGCGGGCCACGGCCGTCGAGGCGAAGTTCCTGGAGGCCTTCGGGGCTTCGGTGAACCGCAGCGGCGAGGCGTTCGCCGCCGAGGCGGGCGGAGCCGATCCGACACCGGAACAGCGTGCCGCCGAGCAGCAGGCCCGTCGCACCCTCGAGGCGGAAGGGCAGGGGCACGCCGCGTGAGCGAGCAGCAGCCGCCTCTCCGGATCGACGTCCCCTTCCTGCTCCACGCTGCAGGGCTGCTGCCCGGTGACCCTCAAGTCGACGACTACGGGCCGTTGTTCGGTGCCGTGGCCCGCGTGTACGCCCGGGCGATGGACCGGGACGTCTACGGCTCCCAGCACCTCAAGGCCGGAGCCCTGCTGCACAGCCTCATACGGATGCCGTGCTTGGAGCACTCGAACGAGGCGTTCGCCTGGCATGCGACCGAGGCCTTCCTCTCCCTGAACGGGCATCGTCTCGACTATCGGCCGAAGGAGGCCGTGGCCCTCGTCCGGGAAGCGGCGTCGGGCACGCTCGGAGCGGCACAGATCGCGCGCCGGTTGCGCGACTGGACCATCGCCTGACGCAGGCACACGGCGCTCGGCCGGTCGTGAGGAAACCTGCAGTAGGTCTGCAGTGTGCCGGTCTTGGCGACGACGACGCCGCGTCCGCCTGTCCGCCTGGTTGCATGCGGCATTCAACGAATCAGCTAGTCAGGGCGCGGCGCGGACACGGAGAGCGGGACCGGATCGCGATCCCGCCTGAGGCGAACGCCCGAGCCATCGCGTTCGCGCGAGCGAACAGCCGCCGGAAGGGCTGTGGCGTGGCGTCAGTGGGTGCCGTGGATACAGAAGGGCTGGCCGGACGGGTCCAGGAGGACGGTCCAGTGCTTTCCTCCGGGCTGATGGCCGGGCTTGGTGGCGCCCATCTCCAGCAGCTGCTGCTCGGCTGCCTTGACGTCGTCGAACACGAGGTCCATGTGGAAGGGCAGCTCCTGCTCCGGCCAGTCGGGAGCGGTGAAGGAGGGGGAGGTGTAGAAGAGGTACATCGTCCCGTTCACGCGGAAGGCGAAGGCGACCTCGTCGCCCTCCTCGTCCGGGAAGGCCTGAGTCACCTTCGTGCCCAGGGCGGTGGCGTAGAACTCGGCGAGCTTCCTGCCGTCGCGGGCCCACATCGCCTGGCACATGATCTTGCCGGACAAGGGTGCGGTGTGGCTGTGAGCGCGGGTGTGGCTGGTCATGTGGGGGGTTTCCTTTCGCAGCGTCAGCGGACGACTTTGATGCCGAAGTGGGTGCCGAAGCCCAGGGCGAAGCCGATGGCGGAGTGCATGTGGGCGTACATCTCCATGCCACGGGCGGCGACCAGGGGGCCGAGGTCGAGGATGTCGCTCCAGCCGTAGGCGGTGAGCAGGTCGGTGACGGCCTGCTTGGCGTCGGCGTTTTCGCCGGCGATGAACATGGTGTGCTCACCGCCGCCGACGGCCTTCGGGTCGACGACGGTGGCCTGCTCCTGGGTGACGAAGGCCTTGACGACCTTCGTGTCCGGCAGTGCGCGCTGGATCTGCTCGGCGAGGCTGTCGCTGTCGCACGGGTCGAGCTTGGGCATCACGCCCCAGGGGGTGGGCCAGGGGTGCTCGATCTCGGGGTTGTAGATGAACGGCACCGCGTAGTCGACGAGCGTCTTGCCCGCCAGCTGCTCGGCGGCGGCCGACAGGGCGGCCACCGCGTTGTGACCGTCGATGCCGTTGATGACCAGCTCCGCCCGGTCGGCGGCATCCGCGAAGGTGTGCAGCTCGATGCCGGGGTGCTCGGCGAGCCAGGGCCCGAAAGGCGGGGTGCCCATCATGTCGGGCTCGGTGCGCGCGAGGGTGGCTTTCGGGTCGCGGGTGCCGACGTGGACCTCGTGCCCGAGCTCGGCGAGCTTGGCGATGTGGGCGCGGGCACCGCCACCGGTACCGAGAACAGCGATTTTCATGGGGAACCTCCCGTTTTGTTCGTGCGGACGTATCCACACTAGGAGGCCTTCAGGACAGCCTGTGTCCTTTGACGCGGGCAGAGTGGAAACATGACGAGCGACATGACCGCCCGCACCCTGCGGCTGCTGTCCCTGCTGCAGACCCGGCGCGAATGGTCCGGCGCCGACCTCGCCGACCGCCTCGGCGTCACCGTGCGCACGCTCCGCCGCGACATCGATCGCCTGCGCGCATTGGGCTACCCGGTCGACAGCACCCGCGGGCACACCGGCGGCTACCGCCTCTCCCCCGGCACCGGCCTGCCGCCCCTCCTTCTCGACGACGACGAAGCCGTCGCCGTCACGGTGGCGCTGCGCACCGCCGCAGGCGGTCTGACCGGCATCGAGGAGAGTGCGCTGCGGGCCCTGGCCAAGCTGGAGCAGGTGCTGCCCCGCCGGCTGCGCGGCCAGGTCACCGCCCTGCAGACCTCCTTGGCCGGCATCACGTGGGAGTCCCGCGGGCCGCGCGCCGACCCGGCTCTCCTGGCCGCCCTGGCCGTCGCCTGCCGCGACCACGAGATCGTCACCTTCGACTACGCCGATCGCCACGGTACGACGACCTCGCGCCGGGCCGAGCCCTGTCACCTGGTCGACTCCGGAGGCCTGTGGTACCTCCTCGCCCACGACACCGGCAGGGACGACTGGCGCATCTTCCGCCTCGACCGCATCACCGACCCCACGCCCACCGGCCGACGGGTTCCACCGCGCGAGATCCCCGGCGCCGACCCCGCCGCCTTCGTCGCCGGCCGGCTGTCGGCCGCCCCGACCCGCTACCGCGCCGTCGCCACCGTCCACGCCCCCGCCGGCCGCATCCGCGCTCGCACCCGGTACCTGGCCACCCGTATCCAGCCCGTCGACGAGACGTCCTGCCGGGTGGACGCCTCCGACGACAGCCTCCCCCGCATCGCCCAAACCCTCGCCGGCCTCGACACCGACTACACCCTCGACGCCGACCCGGAGGTGCTCGACCACCTTCGCGAAACCGCACGCCGCACCCTGCGCGCCACGAACTGAGCCCGTCCGTGCAGCCCCGCTCGCGCCGCCGGGCCGGGCCGGCGGACCGCCCGCGCCGGGCTACCTGGATTCCGTCCCGGCGGTGGTGCACAGCGTGTCGGAGGCCGGGTGCCGTCCGGTCGTGAGGAACGTGGTCACGGCACGGTCGGCGCAGGCGCCGGCCCGCTTGTTGTCCTCCCCTGCACGGGTGGCATTGCCGAGGTAGACACCGTGGCCTCCCGCGTCGACGCTGACCAGCCGGGCGCGCTCGCCGAAAGCCTCACGCATCTTCAGGGCGCCGCGGTACGGCGTGGCGGGGTCGCGCAGGCTCTGCACCATCAGGATGTTGGACGGCCCGTCGGACGTGATGCGGGTGGGCTTGTCGGCGGGCCGGTCCTTCCAGAACGCGCACGGCGTCACGCTGACGGGCATCCCGGCGGTGAGGGGGTGCCGGATGCGGTCGGCACGGACATCACGCGCGTACCCCGGGACCGAGCGCGGCCAGCGCACGTCGTTGCAGACGACCGCCATGTTCACCGTCGCATCGGCCGACGAGACGGACGGGAGGTCGTAGGGGACCGGCTCGTCGCCCGCGTCCCGGGCCGCGACGACCAGCGCGGCGAGCTGCTCGAAGCCCGCGTCGGAGTACAGCGCCTGCTGCATCACCATGCGCAGGCGGTTCCCGGTGAGCTGCCCCTTGCCGTCCGCCGACCGCTCCGGAACCCGGTCGAGCCGCTGCGCGAGGGAGAGGAACAGCGGCCGCACGTCCTCGGCGCGTCCGGCGACCCGGTGGTTCGCGTCGCGCTCGGGCGCGGCGGCCCAGCGGGCGAAGTCCGGGAAGCGGTCGTCCGCGGCAGCCGACATGTTCGCCAGCCACCCGCGCGCGACCCGGCCCGGGTCCGGGTCCCCGCTGCTGTCCAGCACCCAGCGGTCCGTGCGCTGCGGGTACTTCTGCGCGTAGACCGCCCCGACGTACGTGCCGTACGAGTTCGCCCACGCCGACAGCTTCTCCTCGCCGAGCGCCCGGCGGAGGCTCTCGATGTCGCGCACCTCGTTGGCGGTGGTCAGCGAGCGCATGACCTCGCCACCGTTGCGCGCACACGCTTCGGCGATACGGCGGCTGCGCGCGACGCTGTCGCTGATGTCCCCGTCGGCTCCCGGCCAGGAACGCAGGTGGGCTGGCTCCAGATCGTCCGCCTCGAGCTTGCAGTCGGCCCGTGTGCTGTCCCCGACGCCGCGCGGGTCGAAGCTCACGAGGTCGTACGCCCCGCCGGTTTCCTTGCGCAGGGCCCCGCCCTTCTTGGCCAGCCTGTCGACCCCCGAGCTCCCGGGCCCGCCCGGTATGACCAGCAGCGTCCCGCGCCGAGCGGTGGGCTTGTCGCTGCGGATCCGGGACACGGCGATGTCGACGGTGCGGCCGGTGGGCTTGCCGTAGTCGAGGGGGACGGCGAGGGTGGCGCACTCCGTGCCGTCGAGCGTGTCGCCGCGCGTGCCGTCGGAGCCGGCCTGACAGTCGTGCCAGTCGAGGCCGGGGGTGATGGGTCCAGTAGGGCCGGTGAGTCCGGTGGTTCCGGCCTTCGGAGTGCCGGGCCCGGCAGTGGGCGAGGCCGTCGCCGGGGAGGCGGCGACGGCGGTGGCCACGGTCGCCGTGGCGAGGGTGAACAGGAGGGCCTTGCGCTTGGTGGAGACCTTTGAGGTCGTAAGTGCCATGCGGGCCATGCTTGTTGATCAGGGGCGGCGAGACCATCAGGGAAGCCACCCATGTGTAGTGGGGGTAGCCCTCGGGTCCGCGTCAGGGGGAGCCCATAATCATCCGGTCCGGAGAGGGGAACCCGGTAAGTGGGAGAGGCAGGTCTGCGGGTGTCGCTGTGCGCGGAGATGGACGAGGCGTGGCGGAAGAGCGAGGTGCTCCAGCGCATCGATGTGCTGGCAGGCTTCCTCGCCTCGCGGTATCCCGGTGGTGGCGACGAGGTCGGTGACGAGGTCTGTGACGCGGGCGGGGGCGGGGGCGCGGGCGGGGGTTCTGACAGCGGGGACGACGGCGCGGTCGCGGCGCGCCGGAGGGTGGCCGGCACGGCGGCGGCCGCACGGCGCGCGCTGGAGGGCGGCGACCTCGACGAGGCCTGGCGCCGGGTGGGCGATCTCGAGTCCGAAGCGGAGGACTGGGCCGACCACCCGCACTTCCCGCCCGCCCCGAGCCGCTACGAGGCCGACGCCCAAGTCCACGACTACGCGAAGGACCTGGCGCGGGGCTTCCTGTCGGCGAAGCAGCGGGACGACCTGAAGACGATCCGGCTGTCCCTCACTGTCAGCCGGTCGCGAGTCCTCCGACTCTGCCATGTGACCACCCGCGACCGCCAAGACCTCGACTACGTCTGCGGCCGCATCTCGATGAGCCTTGACCTGGGCCACGTGGACGCGGCGCGTCGGGAGCTGGCCCGGCTGAGGGAGATCGACGATCGGTACCGGGGGAAGCCGTGCCCGGCGGCGTGACCAGGTCCGGCGAACCCGCCTGGGCGCGTCGTCGTCCGAAAGTCGCCTGCGCATTTTCGTCCTCCACATTGATGCCGGTACGCATCAGCGTTTGCATGGCTCTGCCCGGAACGGCTCCGGCCGCCGGAGAAGTCCGGCCAGAGACCTCGCAGAGGGGGAACCGTGCGGAGACGCGGTTTACGTACGGCACGATCAGGGAGAGACAAGGCACGACACGGCATATACGGTGCGGCGGCGCTGATAGGCACCGCCGCACTCGTCGTTTCTGTGGTACCGGCCCAGGCGACGACAACGGCACCGAGGGGGCCGGGTGACATGGCCCAGGACCGGCGCACTGCAGCGCCGTCCGCCTGGGTGACCGGCATCCGGGAGCCCGTCCCGGCATCAGGGAACGCCGCGGACGCGGCGCTGCGGCACCTGGCGGACCGGCAGAGCCGCTACCGGATCGCCCACCCCGACCGGGACCTCAAGCCCTTGCAGACCGTCGTCGCGGCCGGCGGCTCGGAGACCGTGCGTCTTCAGCAGAAGCACCGCGGGGTGGACGTCCTGGGAGGGCAGTACGTCGTCCGGATGGATGCAAGGGGCGCGAAGAGCGGCGGAACACGGTTCGTCACGGGCACCTCCGGCCGGTACTTCACCGGGCTGACCGTCCCGACCGAGCCCGGAATCGATACGCCCTTGGCCATCGAGCTGGCCGTCGACGCCGTGACGCGGCAGCTCGGGCCCGTACGCCCGTCCCGCGACGACCCGAGCGACGGCCGGGAAGACCCCGGCGGCGGCGAGGCCGGGCAGCCGATCACCGGCACGGCCCACGGGCTGGTCGTGCTGCCGCGGGGCACCGGGGTGCTCACCCACCACGTGACGGTCCACGGCACCGACCCCGCCACCGGGTCTCCGGTGCTGCGCGAGGTGTACATCGAGGCGCAAACCGGCTATCCCGTCCTCCAGTACAGCGGGATCAAGACATTCAGGACGCCCATCCGTTCCGCCGTACCCGGCGCGGGCTCCAAGGCCGTCGAGGCGGGCTCCAAGGCCGTCGGATCCGCGGCCCCGGAGCGCCACGCCACGGACCACCGGGGCACGGACCGCCGGGGCACGGCCGCCGTGCGCGACGGCGGGACGAAGGGTTCCGGTGTCCGGCTGGACGGCACGAAGGTCGAGCTGCATCTGACCCGGGACGAGGAGCGCAACGCGTACGTGATGCGCGACCGCTCCCGCGCCCGGTCCGGCGACGGCGGCGGGGGCGGGGGCGGCAGCGATGACGCGAACCTCGTCGCCACCTGGGACGCACGCGGCCGGAGTTACGGCGAAGTGTGGCGCACGTGGCCGGCCGACCTCAGGGAGTTCTCCTCGCCCACGGCCGACTTCGGCGACGAGGCCACCGGCATCGGCGCGGTCGACGCGCACTGGGCAGCGGGCCGGGTCCACGACTACTTCAAGGACGTCCACGGCCGGAACGGTCCTGACGGCCGCGGCACGGCGGTGAACTCGCTCGTGGGCCTGGGGATCTCGTACGCGGATGCCTTCTGGGACGGCCGGAAGGTGATCTACGGGAGCGGCAACGACGAATACCGGCCCTTCTCGGCCGCTCTCGACGTCGTCGGGCGCGAGCTGACGCACGGCGTCGTCGAGAGCACCGCGAACCTCGTGCCCGCAGGCCAGTCCGGTGCGCTGGGAGAGGCCGTCGCCGACTACTTCGGCAATGCCGTCGAGACCGACGCGCGCGGCATCGCCATGGACAGCCCCGACGCCGGTCTGCTCGGCGAGACGCTGTGCCGGCAGAAGGTGCCCCGCGCCTGTGCCGCACGTGACCTGAACGACGGGCGGACCACGTCCAAGTCCTTCGTCGGCGTGGGCATCGGCACCGACAACGGCGGCATCCACCTGAACTCCACGATCTTCTCCGGGGCCCTGTGGGACATCCGCGAGGACATCGACCGCACGCTCGCCGACAGGATCGTCCACAACGCGCTCACGCAGTACATGAGCCCCCTCGACGGCTTCACCGAGGGCCGGGCCGCCGTCCTCGCCGCCGCCCGCGACCTCAAGGTCACCGACAGGGAGTACAAGGCGGTCGAGCGGGCCTTCAACGCCCACGGCATCGTCCCCGGCTGGGAGCTCGCGCTCGGGGTGGACTCCGACCGGCTGCTCGGCCGGGTCAACACCGATGACCGGACCAGCGCCGGAGCGGGCGGCGGCTGGTGGACCGCCTCCACGTCCGACGAGGACGGCTCCGAGCCCTACTCCGTCCGGGCCGGACGCCTCGACGGCACCGGCGAGACGAAGCTCATCAGCCCCAATGACGGCCGCTACCACGTCGATCCGGTCACCGACGGCAAGACGGTGGTGTGGCAGGCGCGCCGGGGACGGGCCGCGGAGATCCTCGCCCGGCCGCTCGCGGGAGGCCCCGTCAAGAAGCTGTTCTCCAGCGCTCTCGCCGTCACCTCACTGCACGTGGAGGGAAAGGTCGTCACGTTCCAGGTCCACCGTCGCCATGCCGGTTCCCGGGTGGTCTACCTGCGGATGGGCGAGACCGCCCCGACGTACGTGAACCCGGGCTCTACGGGACGTAGTGCGAGCACCGGCGACCCGTCCCTCAGCCACGGCAGGATCGCCTTCACCACCTGGCACCGCGCGGACGATGGTGCCTTGCGGCACGACACGGAGGTCCTGGACGTCGCCACCGGCACCAGGACCGTGATGCAGCAGATCGGGACCCCCTCCTACCTCATGGGGACCGCCATCACAGGCAAGCACGTCTTCTGGCTGACCGTCGCCGACGACGACCACACCACCACCGCCGTACGCCGGTCGGACCTGGACGGCACGGGCACCGTCGACATCAGCCCCGGCACGGGCAAGGACGCCCTGCACGGGACCGGCCTGACGGCCTCCGACGAAGCGGTGACGGTCTCCGTCCGCGCACCGGACCCGCAGGCGCCGGGCCCGCGGGCACAGGACCCGCAGCTCCGCTACGAAGCACTGGACAGGCTCTGGCAGCTCTCCCCGGACGGGTCGCGACGGGAACGGGTCTCCTGCAACCGAGGCGAACAGCTCTCACACGCCTCGGCAGACGGCCGCCAAGTGATCTGGGTCGACGCCACGACCGGCTACTCCGACCTGGTCACCCGCACCCGCCCGGCCGGCACCTGTGGCTGACCAGGTCGTCTCCGGGGCCGCGGGCCGGCCTCTCCGCCCTGAGCCCTGAGCCCTGCGGCTACGCCCTACCACGCCGGGGTCGCCGCGACCGCGGTTCGTGCGCAGTGACACCCTTCTCACACTCGGTGCCGGACGGGCTGACTTTCGTCCCGGTCTCCAGTGTTCTTGCCCCTCGACAGGCACGACGTGACCATGACGACGGGATGGGCGTGGTATGGACAGACCCTTGGCGTACTTCAGAGCGAAGGCGGCAGCAGCGCGCGGCCGGATCGCTGCCGCGGTGGGAGCGATCGCGCTGATCACGACTGCGCTCACCGGCACCGCGGCCGGTACGGCCGCCGCCGCGGCGAGCGGTGACTGGCGGCCGTCGGGGAAGTGGTCCTGCTCCGGCGCTCCCGTTCCGGACGGCTGGGTCATCACCGCCTACGACCGCTCCGGCTGCAACGGCAGCGGATCCTGGTACCAGCAGCCGGTGAAGGACGGCATCTGGACCTGTTCCGGCTCGCCGATCGTGGCCGGTTACGTCATCACCCGGTACGACCGCAGCGGCTGCAGCGGCATCGGGGCCTGGTACCACGAGCTCGCCCGCGACAAGCGCTGGACCTGCGGCGGTTCCCCCATCCCGCCCGGCTACGTCACGACCAACTACCTGCGCACCGGCTGCAACGGCGTAGGCGCCTGGTTCCACGAGCTCGTCCGCAACGGCATCTGGACCTGCCCCGGCTCCCCCATCCCGCCGGGATACCGCAGCACCACGTACATGAGCACCGGCTGCGGCGGCATCGGCGCCTGGCTCACCGTGCGCGCCTGAACCACCCCGACGTCCGGAATCGGACGCTCCGGGCTGTTGCCCCTGCGCGGGCCCGGCGACCACCAACGCCGCCGGGCCCGCACGGCCGGGGGGGCGCCGTCCTGTTCCGCCGCCGTCCGGCCGCAACGGGACCTTGGGTCTCCTCAGCCTCGGAAGCCTCGGAAGGGCCCCGCTGCCGGGCGCGATCCGGCGGCGAACAGCCGGCTGGTGAAGCTCGCGCCGGCCCCCCCACCCCCCCACCACCGAGCAGGTGACCGCCGTCAAGGCGTTCCCGCTCGGCTTCCCCGACGCGATGCTGCACGGCCTGGCGGTCTCCTCGCGCCACGTCCCCGTCCCGGCGGAGCAGGGCAGCACCCCGGTCGGGCTGATCAGCGGCCCCGGCGGCCTCTGGGTGGTGCTCCTCGGCACCGCGAAGGCCGGGACCGGCACACCTGCTCCGCACGTCACCTGCCTGGACGCGCCCCGCCTGCACAGCCCTGTGCCCGATGCGACGCTGAGTCGCGTGTCGTATCGCAGGCCGGAGGAGTGCGTGTCGTGAGCAAATCCAGTACCGACCCCCACATAGCCCGACCGCGGACGCGCCGCGGGAGACGCTGGCCGCGCGTGCTGATCGCCCTGGGCGTCGCTCTGCCGCTCGCCGCCGGGGGCTGCTCCGACGGCTCCCCCGAGCCGCCGGCGCGCGGCGTCGGCCCTGGTGCCGGACCGGGTGCCGCCGGAGGGGCCTTGCCCGGCATCGGAATCACCGGCCGTACCTACCAAGTACCGCAACCACTGCCGCCCGCGGCGCCCGGAACTCTCATAGCGGCCAACGACCACGGCACCGACGCGCGGATCGCAGGTGCCCGGCGCTGGACCGTGCTGTACCACTCGCGAAACGCCCACGACGCGGACGTCCCCGTCAGCGGCGTCGTACTCGTGCCCCCCGGTCCGCCACCGCCCGGCGGCCGGCCCGTCGTCGCCTGGGCGCACGGCACTACCGGCGTCGCCGACACATGCGCGCCTTCGCACGCGGCCAACCTCGGCTACAACGCCTACGCGCAGGAGATCGGCGCCTTCCTCAAGGCCGGATACGCGGTCACGGCGACGGACTATCCCGGCCTCGGCACTCCTGGCATGCACACCTACCTGGTCGGCGCCGACCAGGGCAACGCGGTGGTCGACAGCGTCACCGCCGCCCACCGGCTGCTCCCGGACCTCGCGCCGACGTGGTTCACCGTCGGCCACTCCCAGGGCGGCCAGGCCTCCATCTTCGCCGCCAACGCCACGAAGAGAGCCCCGGACCTGCGCTTCGGCGGTGCCGTGGCCATCGCGCCGGCCAGCCACTTGAACGTGATGCTTCCCGGCGTCATCGCCGCACACAACCCCGGGCAACTCACCTTCGCCCTCTACTCGCTCGCCGGGCTGAACGCCACCGACCCGTCCGTCGACCTCCCGCGCCTGCTCGGCCCCTCTGCCATGCGCACGGCCACGCAGGTGTTCGAGGAGTGCATCAACGACCCGCATCCCAGTCTCATCCGCACCCCCTCGGAACAGGCTATTCCGCTCAACTCCGCCCGGCTCGCCGCCCTGGGCCGCACCATGGCCGCCTACGGCAACCCCGACCACACCGCGGTCCGCAGCCCTCTCCTGATCATCCAGGGCGGCAACGACCTCGACGTACCGGCCCAGTGGTCGGCGCAGGTCGCCCGTAACCTCCGGGCACTCGGCTCGCCGGAGATCACCGAACGCACCTATCCGGGCAGCGGGCACGACGACGTACTCGGCCGGTCCTCGTGCGACATCCTCGACTTCCTGAACAAGCACGGGGGCCGCCCCACCGGTGCGTGCACGCCTTTCCGCACCCTGCCGGGATGAACGGGGTATTGATCGTCGGCGGTGGACCGGTCGGGCTCCACAAGGGCGTAAGCGCGGCGGGCGTGCGCTTGGCTGGTGAAGCGACTGCGGCCACGCGGGAGCTCTAGAGTTCGTGGAACGCCAGTGCGGTACATGACCAGTGCCGTGCATGATCGGTGCCGTACATGACCAGTACCGGCACGAAGGGATGTTTCCATGAGCATCGTGGTCACCACACCGACGGGACACGTGGGATCGCGCGTGGTGCAGCTTCTGCTCCAGGCCGGGGTCCGTCCCCGCGTTCTGGTCCGTGACCCGGCCCGCCTGGATGAGGCGACCCGTGCGCGGGTCGATGTGCGCCGGGGTGACCTGACGGACTCCGGATTCGTCCGCGAGGCGGTGGCGGGAGCGGGGACCGTCTTCTGGGTCGATCCCACTCCACATACAACAGCAGATCCGATCGAGACCTCGCTGCGGACCGCGGCGCCGTTGGCGGAGGCCGCCCGGGTCGGCGATGTGGGGCGGGTGGTGTTGTTGAGCAGTATCGGGGCGGAGAAGCGGCACGGGGTCGGGCACATCGACGCCCTGGCCGGGATCGAGGAACAACTCGATGCCACCGGAGCGGATGTGCTGCACCTGCGGTGCGCGTACTTCTTCACCAACCTCCTGTTCGACCTCGAAGGACTCTCCCAAGGCGTCCTGACCACGGCGTTCGATCCCGACCACCCGATGCCGTGGGTCGATCCCCGTGACATCGGAGACGTGGTCGCGGCCCGGTTGCTGAGCGACACCTGGCAGGGCCGGGTGGTGCAGGCCGTGCACGGGCCGGAAGACCTCACCTTCAACCAGGTCGCACAGATCCTCACCGATGCCCTCGGGTACCCGATCCGGCTCGACCCCGTCAGCGACGACGCGACCCGGGACGCGCTGCGTGCGGCCGGGCTGCCTCCCTCGGCGGTGGACGGCATCGTCGGAATGACCACCGGATCGCGCGACCTGGTGCCCGAGCAGCCCCGCGACCTGCTCACGACCACGCCCTCCCGGCTCAGCGGGTGGGCTCATGCCCAGCTGCGTCCGTTGCTGGAAAATCCTGCCGTGGATCGTGCTGACGAATCCTCACCTTGACGGCACTTTCGCCATGGCCAGGAGAAGGGAATTCACCAATTCACCCTTTCGGGTAACGTTCCTATCGTTTTCGCGTGTCGCATTTGCGGAAGTTTACGAGGAGAGTCCGGCTCCGCTTGAGGCCGGAAGGTCCTTCTCACGAAGGGAACGTGCTCGTCATGGACGACACGACGAGAAACTCAGCCCGCGCGCGTACGACAACTCGCCATCGGCTCGGCCGACTTGCCGTGGTAACGGCCATGGCAGCCCTCCCCGCCGCGCTGCTGGCCGCCCCCGTCCACGCGGACGCCCCCCGCTCCGGCGCGTCCGCCGCGACGGCGTTCTGCTCGGTCAACGGCGAATTCGTGGCCGGAACGGTCATCAACGGCACGGCGGGACCGGACACCATCAGGTGTTCCTTCGTCGGCGCCACCGACACCGTCAACGGCCTCGGCGGCAACGACAACATCTCCGTGGTCGTCAACCGCGGTCGCGTGAACGCCGACAACGGCAATGACATCGTCATGGTCCTGGACAACAACGGTGGTGTCGTCGACGGAGGCGCCGGCATCGACGTCTGTTCCGTCAACGGCGGCTCGAGGGTGAACTGCGAACTGGGGTAAGCAGCCACCATTGCCTCCCGTCCCCTGAATTCCGCCTGCCGTGCCGCGGTCGGCGCCCGGCACGGTGGGCGGATTCACTTCTCACGGCAGCCCATACGGCCCGTTTGCCTTTTCGACGGCCTCCCCGTCGCCATTCCGGCACCGAGGCGAGCGAGGCCCGGGCCCTGCCTCGACGGTGGGAAGGAGGTGATCGCCGTGTGGGACGCACATATACGTGCCGTACGGTGCCGGACAGGCCAGCGGCTCGCCGCTCGTCACGACGGGAATGACGTCCTGGCCTCCGTCCACGACCAGCAGCGGGGCCGCGATGCGCGGGGCCGGGGCAGTGAGATCCACTCGGCGGGCGAACTCGCGGGCGGCGTCGGCCCCTCCGGTGCGCCGGGCCATGATGTCCTTCGGCCTTCACCGGAGGGGGCAGTTCCTCCCAGTCGAGGCGGAAGGGACCGCGCTTCGTTCGCGCCGCCGAGGAACTGCACTTCAGCCCGGGCAGCCGGCACGCTCGCCATCTCCCAGCAGGCGCTGTCCAAGCGGATCGCGCGGCTGGAAACCCTGCTCGGCATCGCGCTGTTCCAGCGCGCCGGAGGCGGGGTGCATCTCAACGAGGCCGGCCGGCGTTTCCTCCAACCGGCCCGGCAGACCGTGGCCGCCACCGACGCCGCAGTCGCAGCGGCGGCCGGGCAGGACCGCCCGTTGCGCGTCGACGTCTGGGGGCACCTCTACGCCTCGATACGGACGCGGCCCAGGTCGCCGGACGGGCCGGGGAGCTAGTGCTGGGGCACGGGCGGGACCTGCCGTCGGTCACGGCTGCGCTGATGCGCGGAGACATCGACGCGGCCTTCGGGCGCGCCCCCCTGCCGGAGGTCCCCGGGCTCCGCTCCGTCTCGCTGGTCGATCCCACACCGCTGTATGCCTGGTCGCTGCTGTGGCGCAACGGAAACGGACACCCGGGGCTGGACGGCCTCACCGCCGCCAGCGCGGGAGAAGCCGGCCGGAGCCGGTGGCTGGAGTACGACCCGGCTCACGACTGGCTGCCCGAACCGCCGACGAGCCGCCGTCCCCAGCACCGGCCCGACGCCAGCTCACGCCGCTCGGCTCGGGCGACTGCCTGGTGAAGGCTATGACGCCCGGCCCCGCCGAGGACCGCGCCGGACCACCGTCCCGGCTGCGTGCCGCCCGCCTCGGCTCCCCCGCGTCAAGCGGTCAGCAAGTGGTCAGCAAGCGTCTACGTACCAGACGGGGCCCCAGTCGCCGTGCGCGTCCGAGGAGGGCGCGCCGGGCGTGGTGTAGATGACCACTTTCTGCTTGTTGAGCATCTTCGCTCTAGTGCCGTCGGACTGGTTGTTGTACCAGGAGCCGCCGCTGTTCAGGCCGTCCGGGATCTCCTGGACGTAACAGTCCTTGAACTTGAAGGCGATCCGCTTGAAGTTCGCGTCCTTGTAGCCGCAGAAGTAGTACTTCGGGCAGTCGGCAGGGGCCGCCGTCGCACCGGAGGCGGCCGAGGTCTGGGCGGAGGCCTGGGTCACCGTGCCGAGGGACGCCGACACGGCGATGAACAGTCCCGCCGCGAGGGCGGTGCGCCGCATACGGGTGGTCTTGCGTGAGCGCTCCATGGCTGTCGCTTTCCTTTCGCCGACGGAGCAGCAGCCGGGCCACTGCTCCGGAACCGGGGAACTGACGAACTGTTGCCGATCACGAGCACCCCGAAGAGTAGGCCTGGACCTGCCCACGGAACAGTTCGCTTACAGCCATTGAGCACCATGGGAAGCAGCTGTCACCCGGTGTCGCCCGGAAGGCCCGGCGGCCTAAGGGGGACCGACCGCACAGGGACCAAGGGACTCCCACCACGATTTGCCCGGTTGTTCCCCCGGCGCGAAGATGGCCCTAGAGGCCCTTCACGTTGCCGCAGGCCTTTCAGAGGAGCCCCGTCAGGGGAGCGCCGATGACGAACGACCGGTTCCCGAGTCCACCCGCCGTGGAGACCGCCGACGTTGTGGTGGTCGGCTCGGGCTTCGGGGGTTCGGTCAGCGCGTGCCGCCTCGCCGAGGGCGGCCGGTCCGTGGTGGTGCTGGAGCGGGGCAAGCCCTACCCGCCCGGCAGTTTTCCCCGCACCCCGGCCGGCATGTCCCGCAACTTCTGGGACCCGAGCGCGGGCATGCACGGCCTCTTCGACATCTGGTCCTTCCGCGGCCTCGAAGGCATCGTCTCCAGCGGCCTGGGCGGCGGCTCGCTCATCTACGCCAACGTCCTGCTGCGCAAGGACGAACGCTGGTTCGTGCACGAGTCACCGCTGCCGGGCGGCGGTTACGAGAACTGGCCGCTGAGCCGATGCGACCTCGACGCGCACTACGACCGGGTCGAGGACATGCTGGGCGCCACGCCGTACCCCTACACCGACACACCCAAGACCGTCGCGATGCACGAGGCCGCAGGCCGTCTCGGCCTGCCCGTGTGGCGGCCGCCGCTCGCGGTCTCCTTCGCTCCCCGCCCCGGCGCGGCACCCGTCCCCGGCGCACAGATCGCCGAACCCTCCTACGGCAACCTCCACGGCCTGCCGCGCAGCACCTGCCGCATGTGCGGCGAATGCGACGTCGGCTGCAACTTCGGCTCCAAGAACACCCTCGACCACACCTACCTGTCGGCCGCCCGGCACCACGGCGCCGACATCCGCACCCGCTGCGAGGTGCGCGGCTTCGCACCCCGCCCGGGCGGCGGCTACGAGGTCCGCTACGTCGTCCACGAGCCCGGCCGCGAAGGCCGTCCCACCGCCACCGACAAGCTCCCCGTCCACCGGATCGCCTGCCGCCGGCTGGTGCTCGCGGCCGGCACCTTCGGCTCGACGTACCTGCTGCTGCGCAACCGCGCCGCACTGCGCGGCATCAGCAGCACCCTGGGCACCCGGTTCTGCGGCAACGGCGACCTGCTCGGACTGCTGCTCCACGCCACCGGCCGCGACGCCACCGGCGCGCCCGGGCCGCGCCGGCTACAGAGCAGCACCGGGACGGTCATCACGAGCGCCGTCCGCGTCGGCGACGAGCTCGACGAGGACGGCTCGTCGGGGCGCGGCTTCTACATCCAGGACGCGGGCTACCCCGCCTTCGCCGACTGGCTCAGCGAGGCGGCGCAGATGCCCGGAAGCACCCGCCGCGCGCTCGCCTTCGCCCTGCACCGGCTGCGGGCGCGGCTGGGGCACGACCCGCAGAGCAACATCAGCCGCCGGCTGTCCCTGCTGCTGGGGCCGGCCGAGTTCTCCGACTCCTCGCTGCCGCTCCTCGGCATGGGCCGCGACGTGCCCGACGGCCGGATGAGCCTGCGCCGCGGCTACCTCGACATCGACTGGACCACGCAGACCTCGCTGCGCTACTTCGAGCGCGTCCGGTCGGTCATGCGCGACCTGGGCGAGGAGCTGGGCGCGGAGTTCCGCGACAACCCCTTGTGGTGGTCCCACCGGGTGATCACCGTACATCCGCTGGGCGGCGCCCCGATGGGCCGCCACCGCGCCGAAGGCGTCTGCGACTCCTTCGGCGAAGTCTTCGGCCTCCCGGGCCTGTACGTCCTCGACGGCGCCGCACTGCCCGGCCCGGTGGGCGCCAACCCCTCCCTGACGATCGCCGCGTTCGCCGACCGCGCCTGCGACCGCATCCTCGAGCAGGGCCCCGGCGCGCACCCGGCCGCGGAAGTGCCCGCCGGCGTGCCCACCGCGGCGCCCGCCGACCTGCCTCCCGAAGCGTTCGTACCGCCCGGCATGACCGTCGAAGAGATCCCCCAGCCCGCGCCCGCCGGCGGTGAGCGGCCGACCGGCCTCTCCTTCACCGAGGAGATGAAGGGCCACGCGGCACTCGACGTCGACGACCCCGAACAGGGGCGGGACCTGGGCCGGCAGCGCAAGCAGCGGCTGGCGTTCCGGCTCACCGTCACCGCCCACGACGTCGACCGCTTCGTCGACGACCCGGCCCACCCGGCCACCGTCGCGGGCCACGCGGACTGCGACGTTCTCGGCGGTCGCCTGCCGGTCGAGCACGGCTGGTTCAACCTCTTCGCCCGCGGCGACGACCCGACCCGGCGATGCATGCTCTACCGCCTGCACCTGCGCGCCCCCGGCGGCAGCCCGCTCACGCTCGTCGGCCGCAAGGACATCCACGACGACCCCGGCACCGACGTCTGGCCCGACACCACCACCCTCTACGTCCGCCTGCTCGCCGGGCACGTACAGCCGGACGGCGACGCCACCGCGCCGGTGCTCGGCGCGGGCGTGATCACCGTCCGTCCCGCGGACTTCGTCCAGCAGCTGACGACGTTCCGCGCCACCGGCCCGCATCCCGCACGCGCACTGGAACGCTTCGGCCGCCTGTACCTGGGCGAGTTGTGGGACGTCTACGGCTCCCGCCTGCGGCCGCCGCCCGGGGAGCCGCCATGAAGTCCCGTGAGCTGCGCAAGCACGCCGAGGAGCTCCAGCTGCCCTTCGTCCCGCAGGAACAGGTGCGCTGGCTGGCACCCCACGAGCTGGCCCGCACCGCCGGCAAGGTCGTCCTGGCCCTCACCCTCGCCGGTTACCTGGACAAGCGGGAGATCCAAGGAGCCCTCGACTCCGAGCCCTTGCAGGCGCCCCTCGGCGACCCCGGCGCACAGGAGATCTGGATCGACTACGCCGCCGACCTCGGCGACGGCTTCGACGCCACCGGCACGGTCGCCTGGACCATGGCGGCGCAGGAGGCGGACGTCGAACGTCCCGGCAGCGCACCGGCCCGGCTGCCGCGCGGCTCCCTGCTCGTCCTCGGCGGCGACGAGGTGTACCCCGTGGCGTCGGCCACCGCCTACGAGAACCGGATGAAGGGCCCTTTCCGCGCCGCCCTGCCGACGGCGGAAGACCGCCCGCTCATGGTCGCCCTCCCCGGCAACCACGACTGGTACGACGGCCTCACCGCCTTCCTGCGCATCTTCGCCCAGCGGCGCGACATCGGCGGCTGGCGCACCCGCCAGACCCGCAGCTACTTCGTCGTCCGGCTGCCCGGGCGCTGGTGGCTCGTCGGCCTCGACAGCCAGCTCGGCGCCTACATCGACGACCCCCAGCTGCGCTACTTCGAGACCCATCTCTCCTCCCGCCTCGGGCCGGGCGACGGAGTGATCGTGTGCTCCGCGACCCCCGCCTGGGTCGAGAGCGCCCAGGAGGACGCGGACGCCTTCAACTCCCTGCACTGGTTCGACCGCAACATCGTGCGGACCCGGGTCACCGACCGGGAGACGGGGGCACGGGAGCCGACGGGCGCCGCCGTCCGGCTGTGGCTGACCGGCGACAAACACCACTACGCCCGTTACGCCGAACGGCTGCCCACCGACCCTCCCGGCCCCGGCGCGCTGCCGCCCGACCCGCGCAGACGCCAGCTCGTCACGTGCGGACTGGGCGGCGCCTACCTGACCTCCACGCACGGCCTGCCCGCGGCCCTGCCGCTGCCGCCCCGCGAGTCCCACCTGCGGGAGAAGGACAGCCCACCGGTCGGCTTCGCCCTCGCACAGCACACCTGCCCCGCGGCCGAGGAGTCCCGCCGCATCGCCCGGCGCATCGCCTTTCCGTGGTCGCGCGGCTGGCCGCCCCGGCGCAACCCGGGCTTCGGCGCACTGGCCGCAGGCGTGCACGCCGTCCTCTTCCTGATCGTCAGCTTCGTGTTCGCACTCGCCCGCGGCACGATCCGGCCCGACGACGCCGTGCGTACCGCAGGCTGGGAGGACGCCCTCCGCTTCGCCGCAGTGCTCGTGGCCGTCGTGGCGGCGCTGATCGCACTGCCCTGGCTCGCCCGGCTGGTCCGCAAGCGCAGGCACGAGACCGCCTCCCTCGCCCGGTCGGCGGCTCCCCCAGGGCCGGCGGTCGCCGCCCTGCTGCAGGGCGTGGTCGCGCTCGGGGTCCTGGTCGCCGCCGTCGCCCTGCCGTTCCCGTCCTCCTGGCCCGGGTGGACCGTCCTGCTGCTGTGCCTCCTGCTCGCCGGGGCCGCCGGTGCGACCGCGGGTTCCGAGGCCTTCGCCCTGTGGGTGCTCCGGGCGCGCCACGGCACGGTCGCCGAATGGCAGATGTCGGGCCAGTCCATCGAGGACCACAAGGGATTCCTGCGCCTGCACATCGCACCCGACGGCGACCTCACCCTCCACGCGCTGATGCTCGACGGCATCTGCCGCGACTGGCACCTGGAGGACGACCCTGCCGGCGGCAAGCGCCCGGTGCCCGACCGTCTGCCGCCCGTACGGCCGATCGAGGATCCCGTCGTGATCGCCCGGGAGGCGAAGCCACCATGACCGGCACACCGACCGGCTCACCGGCCGGCTCACCGCGGCCGAACCGGCCGACCCGGCGCACCCGGCCCACCACGCGCCGGGACCACGTCACCGAGGTGCAGCCGCTGACCGCACTGGACGGCCGGCCCCTCACGCTCGTCCACGTCCAGGGCCGCCACCCGCCCACCCGCGGCCCCGTCATCGTCGTCCACGGCGCGGGCGTACGCGCCGAACTCTTCCGCCCGCCGCTGCCGCGCACCTTCGTCGACGCCCTGCTCGACGACGGCTGGGACGTGTGGCTGCTCAACTGGCGCGCGTCGATCGACCTCGACCCGGTGCCCTGGACCCTCGACCAGGCCGCTGCCTACGACCACCCCGCCGCGGTCGCCCACGTGCTCGGCGCCACGGGCGCCGACCGGCTCAAGGCCGTCGTGCACTGCCAGGGCTCGACGTCGTTCGCCATGGCCCTGGCCGCCGGGCTGCTCCCCGAGGTGGACACCGTGGTCTGCAACGCCGTCTCGCTGCACCCCGTCGTCCCCCGCCTGTCGACCTTCAAGATCGGCTACCTGGCGCCGCTGATCAGCCGCGTGACCCCCTACCTCTCGCCCGCCTGGGGCGACCGCCCCGAGGGCGTCGTCCCCCGGCTGATGGTCTGGGGCGTGCGCGCCACCCACCCGGAGTGCCGCAACTCGGTCTGCCGCATGGTCAGCTTCACCTACGGCAGCGGCCGGCCGGCCCTGTGGTCCCACGCCAACCTCGACCAGGCGACGCACGAGTGGATCCGCGGCGAGTTCGCCGAGGTCCCGATGACGTTCTTCGCCCAGATGAACCGCTGCATCCAGGCAGGCCACCTCGTACCGACCGGCGCCGTCGAGACGCTGCCGGCGTCGTTCGTCGCCCAGGCACCGCGCACGGACGCGCGCTTCGTCCTCATCGCCGGCCGGGACAACCGGTGCTTCCTGGCCGACAGCCAGCAGCGCACCTTCGACTTCCTGCAGCGCCACCGCCCCGGCCGCGACAGCCTGCACGTCCTGCCCGGCTACGGCCACCTCGATGTCTTCCTCGGTCGCCGCGCGGCGACCGAGACCTACCCGCTCATCCTCGAGGAGCTCGCGCGCTGAAAGTCCACGCCGAAGGCCTGACGAAGGTGGCGCGCGCCGGTCACAGGCTGCGCAGGAAGGCGAGCGAGGGCATGAAGAAGTACTCGCCGCCCTTCATGGTCACGGTCTGCGCGGCGGAAGGGACCTCCTGGCCCTCCTCCTCGCCCCAGACCCGCGGCCACGTCGCCGGGGGCCGTCCGCCCTGCCCGATGACCGGGTCGAGGCCGGGCGCCGGCTCGGTGCCGGGATCCGGGAAGCCGGTGCTGTTGGCCCAATTGCGCTGCGTGAACTCGAACTGGTCGACCAGATCGGAGTTGAACGCCATGAACAGCAGTCCGACGCCGCCCTCGGGCAGATCGCCGCCGGGGCCGTCGGCGCGCTCCCCGTAGGTCTGCCCGCGCCGCGCCATCAGGTGGCGGCGCTCTTCCTCCGGCGACTCGAAGCCACCGGACCCGCGCGGGTTGGTCTTGCGGATGTGGGCCTGGAAGGGGCACTTGTCGGCGGCGCCGTCGCTGGCGTAGGTGAAGTCGTTCATCACCGGGCTGTGTGCTCCGGGCGTGGCCTGCAGTGTGAGCGGCGTGCCGTCCTTGAAACGTCCGACGAGCATCGCGCCGGCCCGTTCGCGGTCGTTGCCTCCGAGCTTCAACGCGTCGGCGAGCTCTTCCTCCGCCTGCCTGAACGCCCGGACGTTCTGCTCCAGCTTGCGCAGCACGAAGTAGCTGCCGAAGTCGGTCGCGGGGTCGGGAGCAGCCGGGTCCGCGACCAGGACGCGTGCCAAAGACTCGGCGGGGTCCCATACGGAGACTCCGTCGGTCCCGCGGCGCTCGACCTCCAGGTCCTCGGTGAGGAACAGCGGCTGGCTGCGGCCGTCGACGTATCCGAAGTGCTCGATCCCGTGACCGTTCGCATTGCGCATGCCACGGCCCACTTCCCTGCCGACCACGCGGAGCGAGCCGGTCAGCAGGTCCTCGACCTCCCTGAGCCCGGCGTCCGCCGGGCGGGGTTCGGCGTCGCCGACCAGGACGACGGCGTGGATCTCCTCCCGGTAGCCGGCCTCCCACTGTGCGATCTCCGGGTCCTTCAGCATGCCGCGGGTCCGGTCGTCCCGCATCCCCCTCTCGAAGGCCTCGTCGGAGGGGGCCCGGTCCGACAGGCCCAGCCGGTCGTAGCCGGCCTTCGTCAGTCCCACACCGACGTAGGGGGTGTTCGAGACGCCGCTCGACCCGTTCCGTTTGAAGCCCTCCACTTCCTGAAGGTGCTCCTTGGCCGACTTCATCAGTGGCACCAGCCCGGTCAGGAACGCCCGGGCCTCCGCAGCGCCCGCCGAGCCCTTGCCGAACTGCACCAGCAGGATGTGAAGATGCTCGCGGACGTGGCCCTTCAGGATGTTCGCCTGCAGGTTCTGCAGCATGGTGTCGGCATCACCGGTGGCGTTCTTCCACGACAGCGGCTTGCTGAGATCGACGGGCATGCCGGCCCCTTCCGTCGAGCCTGGACTCCGGCGTCTTCGCGGTGCTCCGGATCCGGATCGGATGCGGATCCGGTGTCCAGCCTGGTGGACATCTCGGTGATGCGCGACTTGTCCGGAGCCGGACGCGCCTTAGGGACGCGCCTTAGGACGGAAGTCCTAGCCGAAGATCCGTACAGCGGCGGTGCCGGGGCCCGGGCGGCGGCTGGAAGGGTGGTGATCCTCCGGCACTCGCCGGCATCATCCCCCGGGAGAACACCTTGGAGACTTCGTCCAGCCCTCACTCCTCGGCCCCCGACGCATCAGCGGCCATGCGGCTGATGGAGGAGACCTTCGGTTTCCTTCACTCCGCCGCGCTGCGGGCCGCCGCGTCGCTCCGGATCGCCGACCGGCTCGCCGACGGACCGCGCACCGCCGCCGAGCTCGCCGCGGACACCGGAACCGACGGCCCGACGCTGCACCGGCTGCTGCGGCACCTGGCATCGCGCGGCGTCTTCCAGGAGGACGGGACGGGCGCGTTCGGACTGACGCCCGCCGCGTACGCCCTGCGCACCGACGTTCCCGGCTCGCTGCATTCCACGGTGCTCCTGCTCACCGACGACATGTTCCTGCGTTCCTCGGCCGACCTGACCGAAACCGTACGCACCGGGGAGTCCGCCTTCCCCAGGGTCTTCGGCACCCCCTTCTTCCAGCACCTCGCAGCCGACGGCGCGGCCCGGGAGGTCTTCGACGCCGGGATGGCCGCCTTCTCCGGCCCGCTCGACGACGTGGTCGCCGCCGCGTACCCCTTCCCGGAGCGGGGCACGGTCGTGGACGTCGGCGGCGGACGGGGCGGGCTGCTCCGGGCCGTCCTGCTGCGCCACCCCGGCCTGTCGGGCGTCCTCTTCGACCAAGCGGCGGCGGTACGGGAACCTCTGCTCGCCGCAGCGGAGTTGGCGGGGCGCTGGCGGGCCGAGCCCGGGGACTTCTTCGCCGGCGCTCCGGAGGGCGACATCCACCTCCTCAAGCACGTCCTGCCCGACTGGAGCGACGAGGACTGCGTCCGCATCCTGCGCTCCTGCCGCAGGGCCCTCGCCCCGGGCGGCCGGGTCCTGGTCGTGGACGCCGTCCCGCCGCCGGGCAACGCCCCGCACCCGGGCAAGGACCTCGACATGCTGATGATGACCGCCCTCGGCGGCAGCACCCGCACCCCCGCCGAGCTCGACGCCCTCTTCGCCCGCGCCGGGCTGCGCCACGTCCGCACCCTGCCCACGCCCGGCTTCGCCTCGATCGTGGAGGCGGCCGCGGCCTGAGCATCCGGCGGCTACGTGGCGCGGCCGCTCGCGGGGAGCACGTGGTCGCCGATCCTGTCGGTGCTCAGGCACAGGGAGCAGACCACGGCGTCGTGGGTGCGGCAGGCGGCCACGTCCGGGCGCTCGAACTCCTGCCGGCATACGTGGCACTCGTAGAGCGTGGCGCTCGGGTTGCCGTCCGCGTCGAGCAGTGGTTCGTCGATGCCGTCCGTGGTGCGGCGCAGGTAGTAGCGCCCCTTGGTCAGTACGGCCATCAGCGGGGTGAGGACGAAGGCGATCAGTGCCGCCGCGACCGGGGAGTAGGGCTGGAGCGTGTCGCCCAGGGCGTGGAAGTACATGGCGATCGACAGTCCGGAGGCGGCGACGAAGGCGACCGTGCCCACGGGGTTGACGGCGTAGAGCATGCCGCGCCGGAACTCGGGTGCGTGCGGGGAGAGTTTCAGCAAGTACTTGTTCACGATGATGTCCGTGGCCACGGTGACGACCCAGGCGATGGCGCAGTTGGAGTAGAAGCTCAGGACGCGGTTGAGGAAGCTGAACATGTCGGCCTCCATCAGCGCCAGTGCGAAGGCCAGGTTGAGCAGGACGAACACCATGCGACCCGGGTAGCGCCCGGTCAGCCGGGTGAAGGAGTTGGTCCACGCCAGTGAGCCGGAGTAGGCGTTCGTCACGTTGATCTTGATCTGGCTGATCACGACCAGGACCACGGCCAGCGGAACGACCAGCCACGAGGGCATCATCGCGTCGAAAGCGGCCTTGAACTGCTGAATGGGCTCGGCCGCGGCCGCCGGCCCCACGGAGGCGATGACGTATACGGCGAGGAAGACTCCTATCGCCTGTTTCAGCGCACCGAGCACGACCCAGCCGGGGCCGGCCACCACGACCGCCGTCCACCAGGCGCGGCGGTTCGCGCCGGTACGGGGAGGCATGAAGCGCAGGTAGTCGATCTGTTCGCCGATCTGCGCGATCAGTGACAGGCAGACGCCGGAGCCCAGCAGCACCGAGGCCGTGTTCACCCCTCCCCGGCCGTCGGTGCCCGCGTAGGCCAGCCAGCGGTCCACCGTGCCCGGGTCGGCGGCCACCAGATAGACCAGCGGCCCCACCATCAGCAGCAACCAGACGGGCGTCGTCCACACCTGAAGCTTGCTGAGCGCCTTCATCCCGTAGACGACCAGGGGGATCACCATGAACGTCGAGACCAGATAGCCCAGCCACAGCGGCAGCCCCAGGCCCAGTTTCAGCCCCTGCGCCATGATCGACCCTTCGAGAGCGAAGAAGATGAAGGTGAAGCTGGCGAAGATGACGCTGGTCAGGACCGAACCGTAGTAGCCGAAGCCGGAGCCGCGGGTGATCAGGTCCAGGTCGATGTTGTAGCGCGCCCCGTAGTAGGCGAGGGGAAAGCCGGTGACGAAGATGACCACGGCGGCGACGAGGATCGCGGCCAGGGCGTTCCCGGTGCCGTGGGTGAGGCCGATGCCGGCGCCGATCGAGAAGTCGGCCAGGTACGCGATCCCGCCCATCGCCGTGGTCGCCACGACCATCGGCGTCCAGCGGCGGTAGCTGCGCGGGGCGAACCGGAGGGTGTAGTCCTCCAGCGTCTCCCGGGCCGCGTGCCCGAGGTCGGCCGGGGCGTGCGGAGACTCTTCGCGGCCGACGGGTTCCTTCAATCGTCGCTCGGTACTACTCATGCGGTCTCCTGGGCGTGCAGTGGCTGCGACGGCCGGCAGCCGGCCACAGGGAACGCTAGGCAGGGCGTATTTCCTGCCGCCGCCTCGAACGTGAAGGCGATGTTTCCGTGTTCACGTCCGGGTGAGCTGCTGCGGTCAGCGGCGGGCGGCGCCCAGGTAGGTGCAGGAGAGGTCCCGGGTCAGGCGGGTCCGGAAGCTGCCGTCGGGACGGCGGCCGACCACGAACAGACCGGCCATCCGGCCCAGTGGTGTGAGCCCGGCAGCGCCGAGGTAACCGGTCGTCTCGGCCGGGGTGATGAAGTCGTTCCAGTCGTGCGTCCCGCGCGGGATCACTCGGAGCACGCGCTCCAGTCCCCAGATCATGATCAGGCGGGAGCGCCAGGTCCGGTTGATCGTGTCGAACAGGAACACTCCGCCCGGGGCCAGTACGCGACGGATCTCGCGCACCACTTCGCCGGGGCTGGGCACGTGTTCGAGCACGTCCAGGCAGGTGACCACCGAGAAGGATCCGTCGGCGAACGGCAGGCGCTCCCCCGCCCCCACGGCGTAGTGGATGTCCAGACCGGACTCCGCGGCGTGCAGCCGGGCGGCGCGCACCAGGGCCGGGGAAACGTCCACTCCCGAGGCGGCTGCGCCGCGCGAGGCGAGGTACTCGGTGGTGAAGCCCCCACCGCATCCGACGTCCAGTACCCTCTGGCCGGTCCAGCCACCGTCGACGTACCGGTCGAAGAAGGCGAACCTCGGTTGGTTGAGGGCGCGCAAGGGCGCGGCCGGGGAATCCTCGGCCCACCAGTCACGGGCCAGCTCCTCGAAGAGCTCGGCTCCTGCGCCACTTCGTCCCATCGTGCACTCCCCGTTCCCGGCGACCGGTCGGCATCGTCTCCGTGAGCAACGAGAGATCGCGGTCGAAGTGCCTCTCGGCGAACCGCAAAGCGCGTCGTCCTCAGCTGACCTGCTGGTTGAAGCGGCGGGCCGCGCGGTCGTTGAGCCGGGTGAGCCGGTGAATGATACGGGGGCGGGCCGTACAGGCGGCCTTGTGTCCGGGCACATTGTGCTGCGGTGCCCTGCCGGCGGTGGGCAGCAGCCGGGCGCCCAGTGTCAGGCAGCGTGTCACCGTCGCCGGGGCCGGCCTGTGCAACCGAAAGACGGAGGTGACGCTGATGCCGTCCGCCGCCAGCTCGGCACGCAGCCCTTCGGACAGCCCGGCAGCGGCGAACTTCGCACCGACGTAAGGCAGCAGATGCGGGGCGGCGACCCGGCCGCCGATGGAACTGACGTTCACGATCCGGCCGCCGCCGCTCTCGCGCATGCCGGGCAGCGCCGCCAGGACCAGCCGCAGCGGGGCGAAGTACATCGTCTCCATGGCCTGGCGGAAGTCGCTCTCGGCCATGGCGCTCACGGGGCCGACCTGGGTGACACCGGCATTGTTGACGAGGACGTCCGGGCCGCCGCCGAAGGCGTCACGGCGCGGACTGCCCTGCAAGCCCGCCGGCCATCGCCCGCCCTCCACTTCCACGACCATGTCCTCCGGACCGTCCCCACGCTTGCACGGACGTCCGTCTCCCGCACGGCGTGGAGCGCAGGCTCCCGAGCGGCGTGCGCCGCTGTCATGCGGTGCGGGAGGCCGTCACTCATTCGGTGCGGGGGCCGTCACTCGGGAGGCTCGGGATGCGGCGGCGGACCTGGTCCTCCTGGGCCAGCCGCCGCAGCAGTTCGAGTACGGGAGCGGAGAGGGCGAAGACGATGACCGCCTGCTCGGCCAGGGCCTCCGGGGCGTCGTCGAAGGCGGCTGCACGGTCGAGGTCCAAACGGGCGATGGAACGGGCCAGCTCCGCGTAGGCGAGGAGTTCGCCGGGCCGATAGCCCGCATCGAGTCGCCTGAGCTCTCGCAGCGCCGCCGTCAGCGCCTCCACGTGGGGGGAGGTGCCGGGCGTCTGCCAGTCCATGGCCGCGATCAGGTCTGCCACCTCTGCTTCCGCGGCCGCCCCGATCTCCGCCTCCCGGTCGGCGTCACCGGCCGGGGATTCCGCGACGGGGACCGGCAGGGCGTAGCTCACCGCCCCCAGGGCACTGTCGGTGCTGTCTGCCTGGTCGACTGCGGTGAGGACGTCGCGGGTGGCGGCGATGGAGAGCCCGCCCAAGGTGGTCAGAGCCTTGATCAGTCGCAGGCGCTGGACGTGCTCCTGCCCGTACTCGGCCAGCGTCGCGGCCGTCGCCTTGCCGGCCGGCAGGAGGCCCTGCCGCCGGAAGTACTTGATGCTGGCGACCGGCACGCCGGTCGTGCGGCTGAGCTCCGAGATCTTCATGCAGCTTCCTTGCTGGTGGTGCGCCGGCCGGGCGTCCTGCTGCGACGACTGGACACTCATGGAAGATACTGCCACTATCTAGCTACTGGATACCTGCAGTATCTAGTTACTCTAGGTAACAACTCGGAGCGAATATGCCTTCCCCCGAGCCCTCTTCCGTACTCCGCAGCCCGCGGCTGTGGATCGGTTCAGGCCTCATCGTCGCGGTGGTCTCCATCCTGTTCGCCCTGCTCTACGTCGGCGGCAACGTGAACCCCAAGGGCAACCTGCGCGACCTGCCCATCGCGCTGGTCAACAGCGACCGCGGCGCCGACACCAACGGTAAGCACCTCAACCTCGGCGACCAGGTCGTCGCCGGGATCGAGAAGTCCGCCGCGAACAACGACAGCTTCTCCTGGCAGGTCGTCAGTCGGCAGGAGGCCGACAAGCGGCTCGGCCAGGGCAAGGTCTACGGCGCACTCGTCGTCCCGGAGAACTTCACCGCCACGGTGGCGGGGCTGACCAGCCCGAAGCCGGCGGAGGCCACCCGGCCGACCCTCACGGTGCTGACCAACCAGTCCGCCGGCAGCATCGGTTCCTCCATGGCCAGCCAGGCGAACCAGAAGGCGGCCCACGCCGCCTCCGCCCAGCTCGGCAAGGACCTCCTCCAGCGGGCCGCCGCCCAGAAGGCCCCGCTCGCCCCGGCGGCCAAGCTGATGCTCACCGATCCCGTGAACATCGAGGTGGCGGACGGCCACCCGCTCGGCACGCACAGCGCCATGGGTCTGAGCGCCTTCTACTACGCCCTGGTCCTCGTCGTCTGCGGCGTGCTCGGCGCCAACGCCATCAGCTCCCAGGTCGACACCGCGCTCGGCTACGTGCACACCGACTTCGGCCCCTTCCGTCAGCGCATGCCCGTCCGGCACACGAGCCGCGTCCGCACGCTGGCCGTCGGCACGGTCCTCATGCTCGGCCTCTCCGTGGTCATGGGCTCCCTCGTCGAACTCGCCACGGTCGGCGTCCTCGACATGGACGCCTCCCACCTCGGCCTGCTGTGGCTCTACTCCGTGGGCACGATCGCGGTCGTCGGCGTCAGCGCCCTGGCGATGCTCGCCGTCTTCGGCACGCCCGGCATGCTGGTCTCCACCATCATCTTCATCGCCATGGCCGTCCCGTCCTCGGGAGCGACCGTGCCGCTCGAGGCGCTGCCCGGCTTCTTCCGCACGCTCTCGGAGTTCGAGCCGCTCCGGCAGATCACCGGGGGCATGCGCTCCATCCTCTACTACGACGCCCAGGCCGACGCCGGTCTCACCCGCGCGTGGATCTCCATGGGCATCGCCCTGGCCGCCTCCGTGCTCTTCGGCTTCGGCGTCACCCGCTTCTACGACCGCAAGGGCTTGCACCGCATCCCCCGCCCGGCCGAGTCCGCCGACACCGCGGCGGCGACTGCCGCGGCCTAGAAGGCGTCAGCAAAGAATGAACAGTGAGCCCCGGGCGTCATTCGCCCGGGGCTCACTTTTTCATTCCCCGCCGGACCCGTCAGCCCGCCGCCGAAACGAGCGCGGGCGGCGTCCTGTCGGTATGCACGAACACCGGACCCGTGGAACGGTGATGCACACGGGCTGTCCCCCTCCATGCACGCCGGAAGAGTCACGAAGGGACGAACGACATGGCCATCACACCGCTGACGAGCTTGGCCGAGTTCGAGGAGACGATCAGCCAGGACAAGCCGGTGGTGGTGTCCTTCTGCGCGACATGGGCCTCCCTCTGCCGTGTGATCGGCCCTGTCTTCGAGCGCTTCTCCGGACTCCCCGAATTCGCCGGCGTCGAATTCCGCTCGGTGGACATGGACGAGGCGTACGAGGTCGCCCAGAAGGCGGGCGTAGGCCCGGTCCCCGTCGTCATGGCGTTTCGCAGCGGCACCAGGCTCGCCGAAGTCGTCGCACCCGGTCCGGAAGCGCTGCGGGAGCTGATCCGCAAGGCGGGCACGGCGGAAACCGCGTGACGCAGCTCCCCGCCGCCCCCTCGTCCGCCTCTGCTCAACCAGATCGACGGAGCACCCTCGGTGACCGGCCCGCCGTACCCGCCGTTCCCCCTGTTCCCGCCGTTTCCGCCGTTTCCGCCCCCAGCAAGGCCCTGACCGTCGCAGCCTCGCCGGCGCCCGAGGAGTCGAAGAGGGAGAGCGCCTCCTCCCAGCAGGCGTGGGCCCGCTCCACGTGCCCGAGGTCGCGCAGTGCCCTGCCGAGCAGGGTGAGGACCGTTCCCCTGCGCCAGTCGCCGCCCGCATCGCCCAGGGCGGCAAGCGCCCGTTCCGCATGGTGCGCGGCCTGTGCAGCGCTCCCCCGCAGCAAGCGGTTCTCGGCCATGCGGAAGAGCGTCATCCCCTCCCAGAACGACTGCCGTCCCTCGCCGAACAAGGCGAGCGCCTCGCCCAGCGCCTCGAATCCCTCGTCCTCCCGCTCCGCGTGTCCCAGGACGAGGCCCAGGACGTAGAGCCCGTTGCCCAGCCGTGAGACGGCGCCCAGCTCCCGCAGGATGCGCACACTGCGGCGGGCCTCGTCGACAGCCTTCTCGTCGGCACCGGTCTCGTTGTGCACGCGTGCCAGGCTCGCCAGCACGGTCGCCTCGCTGTGGCGGTCGCAGTCGCTCTCGGCCCGGAGCGCCTCCAGGGCCTCCTGGAAGCACCGCTCGGCCTCTTCGTGCGCGCGCCTGATGTGAGCGGCGTTGCCTCTCAGGGTCAGTGCCTGCAGGTGTACGAGCCGGTCCCCGGTCGTACGGCTGAGCGTCTCGGCCCGCATCGCCTCGGCCCCGGCCTCCTCGAACCGCCCCTCCACCACGAACGCCTGGCCGAGGAGGCACCTGGCCCGGCCCTCGACGACGGGCTCGCCCCGCTCCTGGGCCGCGGTCGCGAGTGCATCGGCCGCCCTGATCCAGGACCGGGCCCAGGCTCCCGACTCCACCAGGTCACGGGCCGCCCACAAGGTGTCCACTGCGCAGCGGAGCACTTCGCCGGACGACTGCGCGGTGGCCTGTTCCACCACGGGGAGGAGATTCCCGGCCTCATCGAAGAGCCAGTCCAGGGCATCCCTGTGCCCGGCGAAGACCGTCCCCTCGCCCTCGGTGCCCCACAGGTGCTCCACGCTCCGGTCCCCCGGGTGGGTGGCGGCGTAGGCCGTACGGGCCGAGGCGAGGTGGAATCGGTACAGGCGCAGCAGAGCCGCCTCCCGCTCGGCCTCGTAGTCCGGGCGCTCCCGTGCGTACGACCGCAGCAGGTCGTGATACCGGTACCGGCCGGGTGTCGTGGACTCCAGGAGGCTCGTGTCGACAAGCCGTTCGAGCACTTCTTCGACTTCACCGAGACCGCGGTCGAGCATCGCGGCCGCCGCCTCCAACCGGATGTCCCTGCCGTCCGACAGGCCGAGCAGGCAGAAGGCCCGGGCCGATTCCGGGTCCAGGTGCCCGTAGCCCAGGTCGAAGGTCGTCCTCAGAGCCAGGTCTCCCGAGCGGAGCTCGTCCAGCCTGCGGCGTTCGTCGGCGAGTTTCCGTGCCAGCGTCGAGACCGTCCATGTGCGGCGGGCGGCCAGCCGGGAGCCGGCGATCCGGATGGCCAGCGGCAGGAAACCGCAGGCGGCCACCACATCGAGTACGGCACCCCGCTCGGCGTCCACTCGCTGCTCCCCCACGATGCGAGTGAACAGTCGCACCGCCTCGTCCGGTTCGAGTACCTCCAGGTCGACGGCGAGGCTGCCGACGATTCCGGCCACGCGGGCCCGGCTGGTGACGATGGTGGCGGAGCCCTCGGTGCCCGGCAGCAGCGGGCGGACCTGGGCGGCGTCGCGGGCGTTGTCCAGCAGGACCAGTACCCGGCGGCCTTCGAGGGTGGAGCGGAAGAGCGCGGCACGCTCCTGCACCCCGTCGGGGATACCGGAGTCCGGTGTGCCGAGCGCCCGGAGGAAAGAGCCCAGGACGGCCTCCGGCTCGGCCGACACCGGGCCGGCATCGTGAAGGTCGACGTAGAGCTGCCCGTCGGGGAAGTGCCGGCGGGCGACGTGGGCGACGTGGACCGCCAACGTGGTCTTCCCGACCCCGCCGAGGCCGGAGACCGTGACCGTGGTCATGACGTTCGCCGCCGCACCGGCCAGATGTTCCACGACAGGTCCGACGAGCTCCGACCGGCCGGTGAAGTCCGGGACGTCCGCGGGCAGCTGGGTGGGAACACGCGGACCCGTATAGGTCCTTTCCGTGGACGGATTCGCCCCCATCAGCTCGGGGTCGGCGGCGAGGATGCGCTGCTGGAGCTCGGACAGCTCAGGGGCGGGGTCGACGCCGAGTTCGTCGGCGAGGAGGCGGCGGGTGTCGGCGTAGACAGCGAGGGCCTCGGCCTGGCGGCCGCTGCGGTAGAGCGCGAGCATCAGCAGTTCGCGCAGGCGCTCGCGCAGCGGGTGGGCGGCGGTCTGGGCGGTCAGCTCGGAGACGGCCTCGGCGTGCCGGCCGAGATCGAGGTGCAGCCCGATGCGGGTCTCGATGAGCGACAGCCTCCACTCCTCGAGCCGGACGCGCTGGCTGTCGGCGTACGGACCGGGCAGGCCGGCCAGTGGTTCGCCGTCGAAGACACCGAGGGCGCGGTCCACGTGGGCGAGCGCCTGCGCGCGTCGCCCGCCTGCGAGTGCCTCTTGCGCTTCGGCTTCATGCCGTGTCGCGACGTCGACGTCGAACCGCGCTTCCCCGATGCGCAGCGCGTACCCACCGGACTCGCTGACGAGGGCGTCGGCATCGGGGCCGAGGACCTTGCGGAGCCGGGAGGCGTAGGTACGGAGGGCGGCCAGGGCCGCGTCCGGGGGCTCGTCCCCCCAGAGGGCGTCCACCAGCTCCGGTGCAGTGGCGGTGCGGCCGCCGCGCAGCAGCAGGGTGGCGAGCAGCGCACGCTGTTGCGGGGATCCGGTGGGCAGAGGTTCCTCACCGCGCCAGACCCGCACGGGCCCCAGCACCGCGAACCGGAGCGCACCCGTAGGCCTGCGTGTCACCGGAGTCGGATTCGGATGCAGGGCGGCCGTACCGTCGAAGGAGAGGTTCGATACGGGTGACAGCGGCGATACGGGCGGCGCCAGGGCCTCGGGCACGGTCTCGGCCGTCTGGAGTGCGGTCCGGAGGATTTCGAGGCGAGCGGGGAACGAGCGGCCCTGCGCTTGCATCCCCGAGGCGAGGCGGTCCAGCACGCGCGTGGCCTCCGCCGTACGCCCTCCGTGGGCCAGAGCGGTGGCCAGTTGCTGGTGGAAACGCTCGTCCAAGGGGTGCTCCTGGACGAGCCGCCGGAGCTCCGGCACGGCGTGGGCGTGCCGGCCGAGGCGGAGCTCGCAGGCGATGCGGAGCTCGAGCGCCTCCAGACGCCGCTCCTCG
Organism: Streptomyces rectiverticillatus; assembly: GCF_013394065.1. Lineage (NCBI taxonomy): Bacteria > Bacillati > Actinomycetota > Actinomycetes > Kitasatosporales > Streptomycetaceae > Streptomyces > Streptomyces rectiverticillatus. Next base: position 7,428,005 of record NZ_CP040752.1, on the reverse strand, counting down.
ATCAGCCGTGCCGCGGCCGCGATCCGGGAACTGTGGCGGGGCACGCCTGCGAAGGCGGAGCCTCGGTGCAGCCGCAGTGCACGAGAGACCAGATCGTGGGCCCGCTCGTCCGCGGTCTCGGAGCGTGCGGCCTCCAGGAGGGCGGTGAACTCGGCGAGGTCGGTCGGCTGTACGTGGAGGCAATAGCCTGCCGGCGACCGCGTCAGGGCCCGCTTCGCCTCCTCGGCCCCACCGGTGTCGGCGATGCGCTTGCGCAACAGGTGGATGTAGTTCTGCAACCGGGCCAGGGCATGGGCGGGCGGATTACCGCCCCAGGCGTCCTCGATGAGGGTGTCCGGCGCGACGACGCGCCCCGGGTCCACCAGCAGCGAGGCGAGCACGGTGAGCAGGCGCGAGGCCGTCGGAGTGACCGGCCGCCCGTCCACCACCAGCTCCAGGGGGCCCAGGACTTTCGCCTCGATGCGCGTCATCACAAGGACCCGTTGCTGTCGGAACGGACAGCGTTGTCGGAACGGGCAGGGTTGTCGGAACTCCCGGACAGCTCGCGCAGGAGGGATGGCGGCCGGACACCGTACTCGCGCTGCCAGCGCTCCACCTCGCCCTTGACGAGATCGAGGGCGCCGGCGTGGGCACCGCCCTGGCGGAGCGCCGTGGCCAGCAGCACCACGATCTGCTCGTCGGCGGGGTGTTCGGCGCGCAGTTGACGCAGCTCGGCCGTCGCACGTGCCGTGGCGCCCGTCGCGAGCAGGGCGGCGGCCCTGCGCTTGACCAGGTCGAGCCTCAGGTCCCGGAGCCCGAGCACGTGGTCGGCGTGGAAGTCCCGAATCCGCAGGCCTGCGAGCGGATCTCCCCGCCAGAGGGCGAGCGCGGCGTCGAGGAGGGCGAGGGCTTCCGCCGTGCCGCCGTGGGCCCCGGCCTCGTCGGCCCGACGGGCCAGGGTGCGGAAGCGCTCCGCATCGACGGTGCCCTCGGCGACGTGCAGGGCGTAACTCACCTGGTCGGCAGGGTGGCCCGGATGAGTGACCAGGCGCGGCGGGCCGTCCGCGTTCTCCCGCTCCCGGGGAAGCGCCCCCAAGGCCTTTCGCAGGTGGTGCACATGGACCTGGATCGCCGAGATGGCGGACGCGGGCGGCGATGCCTTCCAGATCGCGTCCCGCAGCGCGGCCACGGTCACCGTCCGCCCTTCGGCGAGCAGAAGCGCGGCGAGCACCGCCCTGCGCTGCGGCGGGCCGAGCTCGACAGGGCGCCCCTCCCAGTGGGCTTCCACCGGGCCCAAGATGCTGAATCGCAGGGCCGTCATCCCACCGCCTCAACTCAACTCAAGGACACTGAACGACGCTTAAGACTCTACAGGCAGATTCAGCAGACGTTAAGTGAGAACAGAGCAGCTGCAGAGAGCAGACCACTCATCTGCACGGAGACCTGGTACGGAGCCCCGGCACTTAGCCGTTTCTCACACGTTTACCGCCCCGTGGAAGCATCGGTCCAACGCCAGCCGCGACGTGCCCAGTCCGGTGACGGCTCAGGCGGAGTCCTCCGGGGGTGGTAGCCCGGACGGCTCCGCCTTGCCTGCTTCCCCCTCTTCCTTTCCGTCAACTCTGGTACACGGACCCCCATTTGGGCTACCGTCGTAGCGTTCGGCGTGTGGTTGCGGATCGGCCCGGCCCTCCTACCAAGGGCTTGCAAGCGGGGCGCATCCCTGCCTCTGCGCCGGACTTCCGGACTGGGCAACGGTCGCAAGGAGAGCAGAGATGCATCCGAATCCATCCGTCTGGCTGGCAGCCGGGGTCGTCGTGGCCCTGGCGTTCTTCGTACTCGTCGGTTACCTCGCCCGCGTACTGCGGTCGACACGCCGGCTGCCCGCGGTGATCGCGGCACTCGGCGGACTGATCACCGCGCTTCCGGGAGTTCTCTACGCCCTGTACTACGTAGTGACCTCCACTTCGATCTGAACAAACCGTCGGGGCCCGGACTCCCACCCGGGCCCCGAGCGGGACGCTGCCCTGGGCTCGGGCGGCGGCAGTTGTGGGGGCCAACGCCAGTATGGGCTTCCCTCAGCGCCTGGATCGGAGTTCTAGTACAGCATGGAGATTCACGGCAGTTGCAACGATCAGTTCAGCGGCGTACGAGCGGTATTCTCCGGCTCCCTGCGCAGCGGCGCGGACGTCGGCGCCTCGGTGGCGGTCTACATCGACGGCGAACCCGTCGTCGATCTGTGGGGCGGGCACGCGGATCAGTCCCGTACGCGGCCATGGCAGCACGACACCGTCACCAACGTGTGGTCCATCACGAAAACGATGACGGCGCTGTGTGCTCTCCTCCTCGCGGACCGCAGTGAACTCGATCTGTCCGCTCCGGTCGCGAAGTACTGGCCCGAGTTCAGTACCGCAGGAAAGGAGTACATCAAGGTCCGGCACCTGCTCAGCCACACCGCCGGCCTACCCGACTGGGACCGGCCCATGACGCTCGACGACCTGTGCGACTGGGAGAAGGCCACCACCCTGCTGACCCGCCAGACACCCCGCTGGAAGCCCGGTACGAGGTCCGGTTATCACCGTTTCACCCACGGCTTCCTGATCGGCGAAGTCATCCGCCGCATCTGCGGGCAGTCGATCGGCACCTTCTTCGCGGAGCAGCTCGCCGCCCCAATCGGCTCCGACTTCCACATAGGCCTCAAGGCCGAACACGATCACCGCGTCTCCCACGGCATCCCCGCACCCGGCCCCGCACCCGCGGCCAACCCTCGGGCGACCATCCCGGTCGGCTCCTACGTCACGACCCAGGACACCTGGACCGCCCAGTGGCGTCGCGCCGAGATCCCCGCCGCAGCAGGCTACGGAAACGCACGATCCGTCGCCGCCGTCCAGTCCCTGCTCTCCTCCGGAGGCCGTACGCCTTCGGCGCGCCTTCTCTCCGAAGCCACCTGCCGTTCAGTGTTCGACGAACAGTCCCACGGCATCGACCTCGTACTCGGCATTCCCTTGCGCTTCGGCATCGGCTACGCACTCGACGCCGCTGACACGCCGGTCAGCGTGGCCGGCCCCCATGCGTGCTACTGGGGTGGACGGGGCGGATCACTGATCGTCAACGACCTCGACACACGTATGACCTTCGCCTACGTGATGAACCGGATGGACGGCCTCGGTCTCGCCGACCCACGCGGCCACGCACTCCTCCGCGCCACCTACGAGGCGCTCACGCTCTGAAAATGGTCGTTACCGAGGAAGGCGCGCATCTCGTCCGTGGCTGAGCCCACCCCAGAACGCCGACACCGCTTTCCAAGGGAAGAGTGGTCCGGGGTCGATCCGGCGGCGCACCTTCGTCTCAGGGCGGTCCGCTGCCGGGATCAGGGCGGTATCGAGGTCGCTGTGCCGGTACAAGTCAGTGAGATGACGGAATTCGCCGTGAAGTGCCTTCAGCACTTCCTGGAGCGATTGCACCTGCGCGGCCGGGAACGGCTCAGTCGGGGTCTGGTGGTCGGCATCGAACCAGCGGGGGTACCGCCCGCGGTTGATCAATTCGATGCCGATGGATGGCGTGTTGTGTCCGCGGACGTGTTGTGCGACGCGTTCGAACGGCACCAGTTGGTGCACCGTACCGTCGCGGTCGATGTACAGGTGCCCGCACATCCCGCGCCCGGTCTCGCTCTCCTGTGCCGTCTTGTCGGCTTCCAGCAGCGCCTCTTCGAAGCCGGGCAGCTCGGTGGCGTGCAGCACGACCGTGGTGACGGTGTCGGGGCGGCGCTCGGGCAGCCGGTGGTGCCAGCTGACGAGGTGATCGCAGGCATAGCGTTCCATGAGGCCCATGATTCCCGACCCTACGCGCTGCCCGGTCGTCTGACGCTGAGCCGGACAGCCCTTTGCCGGGCACGGTTACCGCCCCGGCGCTCCCGCGCGCAGTCCGTCCATGACGAGGTCCAGCAGCCGGGTGGCGCGCGGCTGCCAGTCCGAGCGGGGGTCGATCTGCCAGAGGCCGGCGATGGCGAGGAGGAAGTCGTCCGGGGAGACGCCCGGACGGATGGTGCCGGCCTGCTCGTTGGCGCGGAGCAGGAGGCCGGCCGCGGAGGTCACCGGGGCGTGTCCCGGCTTCGCCGGTCCCCCGGGCCTGCCGGTGGCCAAGCGGATCGCGTCCGCCAGGCCGGCCTTGGTCATGGCGAACCGGGCGAGGCGGTCCATCCACTCGCGCAGGGCCCGGTCCGGCTCCCGCGTTTCGAGCAACTGGGCCGCCGTGTCGGCGACCTGCTGCATTTCGTAGCGGTAGATCTCGAGGACGAGTGCCTCGCGGTGGGGGAAGTTGCGGTAGAACGTGCCCTGTCCGACGCCCGCCTTCCTGGCGATCGCGCTCAGCGGGGCGTCCGGGCAGCGCGTCAGCTCGGCCACGGCCGCTTCGAGGATGCGCTCGCGGTTTCGCCTCGCGTCCGACCGCAGAGCCGCGTCCTTCTTCTCCTGCACTCGTCCTCCCGGCGGCGCGTGCCCGAATCCCGCCCTTGTTAACCGGACAACTGTCCACTACGCTCCGAATGAGCGGACAGTTGTCCGCTTGTGCTCACCATAGCGGCGGATACGGCCTGCTGGTGGCCGTCGCGGCACCGGCTTTGCGATCTCCGCCGCCCGCAGTGTTCCCGGCCCATGTCGCCACGTACGTACAGCGCGCCCTCTCCAGCCCGGCCCTCCACCTCCTGACTCGGCTCCTGATTCGTCTGCCTGCCGGCCCGCCCCCTCGGCGTGCTCCGGATACGCGAAAGAAGGCTGATCATGGCCCCACCCCCCTCGTCCACGCACAGCTCCGTCACCTTGGACGTCAACGGCGACAAGCACACCCTGACCGTCGACCACCGCACCACCCTCCTCGACGCGTTACGCGAGCGTCTCGATCTGACCGGCACCAAGAAGGGCTGCGATCAGGGGCAGTGCGGTGCTTGCACCGTCCTGCTCGACGGCCGCCGGGCCGTGGCCTGCCTGCAGCTCGCGGTGGCGGCCGAGGGGCGTGTGATCACCACCGTCGAAGGCCTCGCCGAAGGCGATCGACTGCACCCGGTCCAGCAGGCGTTCCTCGACCTGGACGGCTACCAGTGCGGCTACTGCACGCCGGGGCAGATCTGCTCGGCGGTCGCGGTGATCGAGGAACACGCAGCGGGATGGCCGAGCGCCGTCACCGACGACGTACGGCCCGAAGCGGGGCCGCCCCCGCTGACCGCCGACGAGATACGGGAGCGGATGAGCGGGAACCTGTGCCGCTGCGCCGCCTACGTGTCGATCGTGCAGGCGGTCGCCCGCGCGGCCGCGGTCCGGACGCAGACCACGGAGCGCGCGACGGCCCCGGCGGCCAAGGGAGCGGCCGCGTGAAGGAGTTCGGATACCAGCGCGCATTCGACGTCTCCGGCGCCCTCGCGCTGCTCGATGCCGACCCCGGCGCCCGCTTCCTCGGCGGCGGCACCAACCTCGTCGACCTGATGAAGGCCGGCGTCGAGCGCCCCGCCCGCCTCGTCGACGTGCGCGAACTGCCCTTGGCCCGCATCGAGCCGACTGCGGACGGAGGGCTGCACATCGGCGCGACCGTCACCAACAGCGACCTCGCCGCGCACCCCGGCGTCCGTCGCCACTACCCGGCGCTGGCGCAGGCGGTGCTGGCCGGTGCCTCCGGGCAGCTGCGCAACATGGCCACGGTCGGTGGCAACCTGCTCCAGCGCACCCGCTGCGGCTACTTCGCCGACGTGACCAGACCCTGCAACAAGCGCGTCCCCGGCAGCGGCTGCCCCGCCGTCGAGGGCGAACACCGCAACCACGCGATCCTGGGCGCCTCCGACCACTGCGTGGCGGTCCACCCTTCGGACATGGCCGTGGCGCTGACGGCTTTCGACGCCGTCGTCTCATACGAATCGACGGACGGTCCGGGCGCGTTGCCGCTCACCGAGTTCTACCTGCCCGTGGGCGACACACCGCACCTGGAGACCGCCCTGCCGCCAGGAGCACTGATCACCGGCGTCACCCTGCCGCCTGCTCCGGCCGCCGCCCGCTCCCGCTACCGGAAGGTGCGCGAGCGTGCCTCGTACGCGTTCGCGATCGGCTCGGTCGCCGCCGCACTCGACGTCCGGGACGGCGTGATCCGCGATGCGCGCCTGGCCTTCGGTGCGGTCGCGTCCCGGCCGTGGCGGGCCACGGCGGCCGAACGTGCGCTGACCGGGGCGCCCCCCGGCGATGAGGTGTTCGCCGCCGCCGCGGAGGCCGAACTGTCGGCCGCCCAGCCGCTGCCGGACAACGGATACAAGGTGACGCTGATGCGCAATCTCGTGGTGGCGGTGCTTTCCGGACTCGCCGAGGAGGCCGCCCGATGACCACCGCCCCAACGGCACGCAAGGGCGCCGTCGGCACCGCGTACACCCGGGTGGAAGGCCGCGACAAGGTCACCGGAGCGGCCCGCTACGCCGCCGAGGTTCCCTTCGCCGAACTCGCCCACGGCTGGCTGGTGTTGTCCACGGTCGCCCGTGGACGCATCCGTTCGCTGGAAACGGGCGCGGTCCTCGCGATGCCGGGGGTGCTCACCGTTCTCCACCACGGGAACGCCCCGCGGGTCGACACCGGCTACATCGGCCTCCTGGGGGCTCCACCGGACCCGACCTGCGCCGCGTTCCAGCACGACCGGGTGCCGCACATGGGCTGGCCCGTGGCGCTGGTCGTCGCCGAGACACCCGAGCAGGCCAGGGAGGCCGCCGAAGCGCTCGTCGTGCACTACGAGGAGGAGCCGTACGACATCGCGTTCTCCGGCGAGCGCCCGGACGCGTATCCCTTGGACAGCCATCTGCCGGCCGTCGTCGAGAAGGGGGACCTGGAGGCCGGACTCGCGGCGTCCGCCGTCGTCGTGGACGCGGAGTACAGCACTCCCGAAGAGCATCACAGTCCGATGGAGCCGCATGCGGCGACGGCGCGCTGGGACGGCGGCCGGCTCGAAGTCGTCGACTCCAACCAGGGCACCACCTGGGTCGCGGGCGAGCTCGCGAGCCTGTTCTCGCTCGACCCGGCCTCGGTCCGGGTGCGGTCCGAACACGTCGGCGGCGGGTTCGGCAGCAAGGGGCTCCGCGCCCATCAGGTGGCCGCCGTGATGGCCGCGACCGTCCTGCGGCGCCCGGTGCGGGTTGTACTGACGCGCCGCCAGATGTTCTCGCTCGCCGGCTACCGCAGCCCCACGGCGCAGCGGATCAGGCTGGGCGCCGACGCCGACGGGCGGCTGCGCGCGCTGGAGCACCGCTCGCTGAGCCTCACTTCCACCGTGCACGAATTCGTCGAGCCGAGTGCGGCTGCGGCGCGGGTGATGTACGACGCGGACGCCCACCACACGGCCAACCGGGTGGTACGCCTCGACGTGCCGACGCCGACCTGGATGCGCGCACCGGGCGAGGCGCCGGGCTCGTTCGCGCTGGAGGCGGCGCTGGACGAACTCGCCGAGAAGTGCGGCATCGACCCGATCGAGCTGCGCGTGCGCAACGAGCCCTTGCGCGGTCCCGTGTCCGGCCTGCCCTTCAGCGGCCGCCACCTGCTCACCTGCTTCCGGGAGGGCGCCCGCCGGTTCGGCTGGGCGGACCGTGACCCTCGTCCCGGGGTGCGCCGTGAAGGCCGCTGGTTGCTCGGCACCGGCACGGCGGCGGCCTCCTTCCCTGTGATGGCCCGGCCGTCCACGGCGGCTGTGACGGCGGAGGCGGACGGCACCTTCACCGTACGGATCTCCGCGGCGGACATCGGGACCGGCGCGCGGACCGCGCTCACCCAGGTGGCCGCCGACGCGCTGGAGACCGGGCCGGACCGCGTCCGGGTGCGGATCGGGGACAGCGACTTCGGACCGGCGATGATCGCCGGAGGCTCGATGGGCACCCGCTCCTGGGCGTGGGCGATCACCGCCGCGGCCGCCGAGTTGCGCGAGCGGCTCGCCCCGGGCACCGGCATCCCGCCGCAAGGAATCACCGTACGGTCGGACACCACCGCGGCCGTCGCGGCGCTCCCTCCGAAGGAACGGCACTCCTTCGGAGCCCAGTTCGCCGAGGTCGCCGTCGACGTCGGCACCGGCGAGGTACGGGTGCGGCGCATGCTCGGCATCTTCGCGGCGGGCCGGATCGTCAACCCGCTCACCGCCCGCAACCAGTTCGTCGGCGGGATGACCTGGGGCATCTCCATGGCCCTGCACGAAGAGGCCGTCCGGGACCGCGCCTCCGGCGGCCACTACGGCGCCGACCTCGCGGGATACCACGTCGCCACGCACGCCGACGTGCCACACGTGGAGGCGGACTGGATCGACGACGCCGACCCGGACCCGGACGACCCGGTCGGCATCAAGGGCATCGGCGAGATCGGCATCGTCGGCGCCGCGGCGGCCGTCGCCAACGCGGTCCGGCACGCGACGGGCGTACGCCACCGGAGCCTGCCCATCCGGCCGGACCGCGTCATCGCGGCCGGGACGAGCACGAGGGAACCGCATGCTTGACATCGCCGAGGAGCTGCACCGCTGGGCCGGGCAGGGCAGGGACTTCGCCGTCGCCACCGTGGTGGCCGTCAGCGGCAGCGCCCCGCGCGGCCCCGGCGCCGCCCTCGCCGTCGACAGCGAGGGCACGGTCATCGGCTCGGTCTCCGGAGGCTGCGTCGAGGGAGCGGTGTACGAGCTGTGCCGGCAGGCGCTGGCAGCGGGCGAGACGGTCGTCGAACGGTTCGGCTACAGCGACGAGGACGCGTTCGCGACCGGCCTCACCTGCGGTGGGGTCATCGACGTCATGATCACGCCGGTCGCCGCGGGCGCGCCGTGGCGGGCGGTGTTCCGTTCGGCGCTGTCGAGCGCCACCGAAGGAGAGCCGGTGGCGGTCGCCCGGGTCGTCCGGGGTCCGGCCGGACTCCTCGGCAGGCTCCTGCTCGTACGCGACACGGGAGCGTACGAAGGCACCCTCGGCGGCCACGCGGAACTGGACCGGACGGCCGCGGCCGAGGCCCGGGCCGTGCTGGACACCGGCCGCACCGGCACGGTCGGACTCTCGGAGGACGGATCACGCTGCCCCGGCGGTCTCACGCTGCTCGTCGAAGCGAGCGTGCCACCGCCCCGCATGATCGTCTTCGGTGCGGTCGACTTCGCCGCGGCGCTCGTGCGCGCGGGCAAGTTCCTCGGCTACCACGTGACCGTGTGCGACGCCCGCCCCGTCTTCACCACCCGGGCCCGCTTCCCCGAGGCCGACGACATCGTGGTCGACTGGCCGCACCGCTACCTGCGGCGCACCGCCGTCGACGGGCGCACGGTCCTGTGCGTGCTCACCCACGACGCCAAGTTCGACGTACCGCTGCTGCAGGAGGCGCTGAGGATGCCGGTCGCGTTCGTCGGCGCGATGGGCTCGCGCCGCACCCACGAGGACCGCAGCCGGCGGCTGCGCGACACCGGTGTGACCGAGCGGGAGCTGGCCCGGCTGAGGTCGCCGATCGGCCTCGACCTCGGCGCCCGTACACCCGAGGAGACGGCCCTGTCGATCGCCGCGGAGATCGTGGCGGCCCGGCGGGGCGGGACGGGAGTCCCCCTGACCGGCTCGGGCACGCCCATTCACCGTGCCGCCGAGGGAGAGCGGAGGGCTGACGCGGCCGCCTGAGGGACCTCTGAGGGACCTCGCGTCGCCGGTTGCTGTTCGCGGTTCGTCTTCGCGGCCGCCGTACGCGGGACCGCCGCCGGGCCGGGGTTCCCCGAGCGGCACCGCGACGGGGAACCCCCGCTCACGGCCGGTCCGGGGCACCGGCCGCAGACGGCCTCGAAGCGGACGGCCTGGGGGCGGACGGCCTGTCAGGCGTCTGCGCACCTGACGTGCCGGCGCCGCCCGGCGCGCGTGTCTCGTCCTTCTTCCAAGGACCGACGCCGAGCTTTCCCGTCGTGCCCAGGTCGAGCTCGGGCGTCACCGTCACCGCAGGAGCACCGGGCTGTGGCCGCACCCTCACGTAGGGGAGGTTCACGGCATCGCCGCCCCCGGTGATGTTGCGCCAGACCAGACCGGAGTGCGCCCACTCGCCGGGTTGCAGGACCAGCTGCTGAGGCTCGCCGTCGGCTCCGGTACCGGTCGCGATGGCACTGCCGCCGCGGAGGATCTTCACGCCGTCCACGGGCCGGTGGTCCCCGTCGAGGAGCTGGAGCTGCGGGTAGCCGTTGAGCCGGTAGGGCCGGGTGCCGCAGTTCTGCAGGAGCAGCCCGACGACGCGCAGCCCCATGGCGGCGTCTCCTTCGTCCGTGTCCACGTGCACTCCCGATGAGGGGCAGGTGCCCCCTCGGGTCGGGGCTTCGGCGGCGGGGACGCTCCTCACTTTCGTCACCCGCACGCCGGTAACGGTCCGGCCGCCCGGACCACGCTCGCTCATGGTGACCGTGCGTTTCACGGTCTGCCCCGGCCCGACCGAGGGCACCGACTCCTTCACCGTCTCCAGCGCCTCACCGGAATCCGACGTGAAGGTGAAGGTGATCGTGTACGTAAAGGGTTCGCTCTTGTCATTGGCGACCTCGAACCCGGCACAGGGACGCGTACCCGGGCTTACACCGGTGATCGTCACGCCGCCCTTGCCCGACTCGCGGGCAGTACCGCCGGGCACGGCCGGTGAGCCGGGCGCGGAGGCCGCGCCGGACGCCCGGGTCCCGCACGAGGAGTCACCGGAAGAGCCGGGGGAACCGGAGCCGGAGCCCGAGCCGGACGCTTGCCTCCGCGCCGGGCCGTCCTCCCCTGCCCCCGCCACCTGAGAACCGCACGCCGTGAGCAGCAGGACACCCGTGAGGGCGAGGGGAAGAGCGCGAAAGTCACGAAACATGTGCCGATTTGACCAGGACCGGAGCACGGCCCGCCGTGGCCCACACCACAATCCCCTGTCACAGTCACGCCACAGACGAACGGTCAGCCGGCACCTGCCCGCCCCGGCGCGCTCGCTCGCGCTCACCGCGGTAACCGCACTCACCTGCTCGAACACGGCCCGGCTAGGGTGGTCGCGAACAGCACATCGTGAAGCGCGACAAGGAGCAGACGTGAGCGAGCCGGCGTCCATCGCCCTGCAGGAGGAGATCGCCCGGGAACTGGAGGTCGCCGAGACCTTCGAGGCCGAGCGGGAGATCGAGCGCCGGGTGGCCTTTCTCGCCGAGCGGCTGACCTCCACCGGTCTGCGCTCCCTCGTGCTCGGCATCAGCGGCGGCGTCGACTCCACCACCGCGGGCCGGCTGTGCCAGCTCGCCGTCGAGCGGGCCCGGGCCGCCGGGCACGAGGCGCGGTTCTACGCGATGCGACTGCCCTACGGGATCCAGGCCGACGAGCACGACGCTCAGCTCGCGCTCTCGTTCATCCGGGCCGACCACCTGCTGACCGTGGACATCAAGCCCGCGAGCGACGCCGCACTCGATGCCTCGCTGGCCGCCGGCGTCAGCTTCCGCGACGCCGGCCACCAGGACTTCGTGCACGGCAACATCAAGGCCCGGCAGCGCATGATCGCCCAGTACGCGGTGGCCGGCGCGCACGAGGGTCTGGTCGTCGGTACCGACCACGCCGCCGAGGCGGTCTCCGGCTTCTTCACCAAGTTCGGCGACGGCGCCGCCGACCTGGTGCCGCTGACCGGTCTGACCAAGCGCCGGGTGCGCGCCGTCGCGGACGCCCTGGGTGCGCCCGCCGAGCTGGTGTGGAAGACCCCGACGGCCGATCTGGAGACCCTCGACCCGGGCAAGGCCGACGAGGACGCGCTCGGGGTCACCTACGACGACATCGACGACTTCCTGGAGGGCAAGCCGGTGGACGAGCGGGCCTTCGACACGATCGTCCGCCGCTACCGCCTCACCGACCACAAGCGTCAGCTGCCCATCGCTCCCTGACGTCCCGAGCCGGTGGGCGCCCGGCGCCCACCGGCTATAGCTGCACGTAACAGCCATGGGCGCGGCGGAGGAGGCCGAAAATGCCTCATGAGGAACCTCGACAGTCAATCGTCGAGGTAAAGCCTGCGAAAAGGTCAGAGAACTTCATCAAATGATCCGGAAGGCCACCCGGAACGCCAACCCGTGACAACTCTGGATCATTGCTGCAGGTCAGGGGCCCTACCCCGAGGCAGGGGCAAGGAAGTTCACCTTCCGGAAAAGACCCTCTCCGTCGGGCTTCCAGGTAAAGCAACCCTTATCTACGATACTTACCGTGACGCTCTCTTTCGGCCAGTCAAACAGAGTCGAATCGGTCCCCTTCGCCCGCGCTCTCGCAACTCATGGTGATCACACAGCGCTCATCACTCCCACCGGTGAGGTCTCGTACCGCGAGCTCGCCGAGCGCGTGACAGCCGTCGCGCGGCGCCTCGGCCCACGGCGGCGTCTCGTGCTGCTCGCCGGCGCCAACACGGCCGACGCGCTCGTCGTCCACCTCGCAGCCCTGGCCGCCGGCCACCCCGTCCTCCTGTCACCGGGCAGCGGCCCCGCGGTGGAATCTCTCGTCGCCGCGTACGACCCCGACGTGGTCGCGCGGCCCGCCGACGACGGTACGTGGCACATCGACGAGCGGCGCGCCGTCTCGGCGCACGAGCTCCACCCCGACCTCGCGCTGCTGCTGAGCACCTCCGGATCGACGGGCTCGCCGAAACTCGTGCGCCTCTCCCACGGCAACCTCCAGGCGAACGCGGAATCGATCAGCTCATGCCTGGACATCCGTAAGGAAGACCGGGCCGCCACGACGCTGCCCATGCACTACTGCTACGGCCTCTCGGTCGTCCACAGCCACCTCCTGCGCGGCGCGGGACTGATCCTCACCGGCCTCTCCGTGTCCGACCCCCGCTTCTGGGACCTCTTCCGCTCCGCCCGCGGCTCGTCCTTCGCCGGAGTCCCGCACACCTTCGACCTGCTCGACAGGGTCGGATTCGCCGCCATGCGCCTGCCCCACCTGCGCTACGTCACCCAGGCGGGCGGCCGGCTGGCGCCCGAGCGCGTGGCCAGCTACGCGGACCTGGGCCGGCGCGCCGGCTGGGACCTGTTCGTGATGTACGGACAGACCGAGGCCACCGCCCGCATGGCCTACCTGCCGCCCGAACTCGTCTTCGCGCACCCGCGGTCGATCGGCGTCCCCGTCCCCGGCGGCTCCTTCCGCATCGAGCCCCTGCCCGGCGACCCGGCCGGGCCGGGCGCCGGCGAGTTGGTGTACCGCGGGCCGAACGTCATGCTGGGCTACGCCCGGACCCCGGCGGACCTGCGCCTGGGACGCACCGTCGACGAACTGCGCACCGGGGACGTCGCGCGGCGCACGGACAGCGGGCTGTACGAGGTGGTCGGCCGGAGCGGCCGGTTCCTGAAGATCCTCGGCCTGCGCATCGACCCGCAGGCCGTCGAGTCGTCCCTGAAGCGGTACGGCATCACCGCGTGCTGCACCGGCGACGACGAGCGGCTGGTCGTAGCCGTCACCGGCCCCCGTCCCCGCGACCTCGCGCACCTGCGGCGGCTGGCGGCGGAAGTAAGCGGATTACCCGTCCACACCGTGCACGTACGGCACTTCACCGAACTGCCGCGGCTCGCCACGGGCAAGCCCGATTACCGGGCCGTGCGGCAGCGGGCGCGGGCCCCCGAAGCCGAGGAGCCGTCGGCGACGGCGCCCGAGGCAGCGGCCGTGACCGTCAGCACGGCACTCTGCCGTCTCTACGCGGAGGTCCTCGGCCGGGCCGACGTCACCGAGGACAGCACCTTCGTCGGCCTCGGCGGCGACTCCCTCTCCTACGTGGAGACGTCGCTGAGGATCGAGCAGACGCTGGGCCGCCTCCCCGCCGACTGGCACACCCGGCCGATCCGCGAACTCCGGCCGGCGGCTCCCCTCCCCCGGCCCGGGCGGCGCCCGGCCGTGCGCCGCATACGCACGCTGGAGACCGGAGTCGCCCTCCGTGCCGTCGCCATCGTCCTCGTCGTCGGCTCCCACATACCCCTGTTCGTCGTCCAGGGCGGGGCGCACGTGCTGCTGGGCATCGCCGGCTTCAACTTCGCCCGCTTCCACCTCACCTCCGCGCCGCGCCGCGAGCGCGCCCGGCACGCATGGCACAGCATCGCGCGCATCGCCCTGCCGAGCGTCGCCTGGATCAGCCTCGTGGTCTTCCTCGGCCGGGGCTACGACCCCGAGAACGCCGTCCTGCTCAACAGCGTCATCGGCTCGCACGAAGGCCGGCAGGAGTGGCACTACTGGTTCGTCGAGACCCTCGTCTACTTCCTGGTCGCCCTGGCCGTCTGCCTGGCCGTGCCAGCGCTGGACCGCACCGAACGCCGGTTCCCGTTCGCCTTTCCCGCCGCCCTGATAGCCCTCGGGCTGGTCACCCGCTACAACCTCCCCGGGTTCGACCTGCGCGTCCCGCACATGACGCCGGTCGTCGTCTTCTGGCTCTTCGCCCTGGGCTGGGCCGCGGCCAAGGCGAGCACCGCGCGGCACCGCCTGCTGGTGACCACGACGGTTCTGGTGTCCGTGCCGGGCCTCTTCCACTTCCCCGGCCAGGCCCAGCGGGAGGCCGTGGTCATCTCCGGCCTGCTCCTGCTGGTGTGGTTCCCGGTCCTGCCGAGCACGAGGACCCTCAACCGGGCGGCCGGCCTGCTGGCCGGCAGCTCGCTCTCCATCTACCTGACGCACTGGCAGGTCTACCCGCACCTCAAGGGCCACTCGCCCATGCTGGCGCTGTGCGCCTCGCTCGTCATCGGCATCGCGTACGCCACGGTGGCGACGCGTCTGATGCGCAGACTGCCGTTCGCCCGCCGGGCGGCGGCCGCGAAGGAGCCCGGGACGGGGCCGGACGCCCCGGCCTCCCCGAGCACGAGCAGGGCGCGGGGCGACCTCGGAGGGGCGCTGGCCGGGTAGGCGTGGCCTCACGCGCAGCCGACCCCGCTCGGGCGCCGGCTTCAGTCCGGGGGCTCGTCGGCCTTCGGTACCTGAGGTCCGCCCGTCCTTTCGGTGCGCTTGTCCGCTCCCCCGGCGGCCCCGGCTTTCCCGGCGCTCTTCGAACCGCGGGAGACGCGGGAACCGCGAGAGGGCTCCGGGCCCGCCGTGCCCCGCTCCGGTGCACCGCCCGCCTGCTGGTCCTGCATGTCCCGGGGAACGGCCTTGCGGTGCCCCGGGGGGTTCTCGTCGCGGCGGCCGGTCACGGCTGGGTCCTCTTGCCGTGCCCCTCGTCGCGCGTCCGCTCCTTCTCCCTGTCCTTCTCCCCTCGCTCGCCGCGCACCCTCACCCCTTCCAGGGCCTCGTCGTGTGCGGTGCCGCCCTCGGTCTGATAGCCCTCGCGGGCGCTCGCCGTGCCCGGCACGGAGCGCTCGCGCGCCTGGCTCTCCTGACCGGAATGAGCTCCCGGTCCGCGCTGGTCGCGGGGTGTTTTCCTGGGCTGCTGCCGGGCCATGTCGGCCACCTCCGTGGTCGTCGTCGTTCACCCCACCGCGCGGATGCGGTGGGCGCGCCCCGGGTACCCCGAACCCGTCAGGGCATGCGGTGGCGGCCGGTCGTCCTGGACGACCGCCGACGCGCGTCTCAGTTGAGCAGTCCGGGGCGGTGGGGGAACCGGTGCCGCTCGATGGCCTCGGCGAAGGCGTCGGCGAGGTCCTCCGCCGGGGCGGTGCCGTTGCCGGTGAGCACCCCGTAGTCCGGAGCCGACTCGCCCAGGACGACGCCCTCGGGCAGCCGCGCGGCCGTGAGCAGCCGAGTGCCTTCGCCGAGGACGGCCAGCGGCTTGCCGTGCCGGTACGTCTCCTCGACGAACCGCACGGCCGCGGGGTCGGCGGTCAGGACGGAGACCGCCTGGGCGCCGTCGGGGACGAGGACGGCGTCGTAGAGCACGGAGCCCATGGTCGGCAGGGCGCGGTCCACGTCGAGGGGCTCGCCGCCGGCGCCCTGGACGGTGCCGTCCTTGGCGGCCAGGACCTCGACGATCGCGCCCCGGGCGGTGAGCCGGTCCCGGACCGCCGTGACCTGCCCGGTGTCCGTGCCGTCGGCGGCCAGGACGGCGACCTTGCGGGTACGGATGCCCGTGCCGGTCAGGTTCTCCTGGCTCAGGGCGGGTGACGCGGCAGCGGTCACGCCGCCGACCGGCGCCGGGGCGGGCAGACCGAGGCCCTCGGCGACCTCGGCGGCCAGGTCCTGGTTCACGTGGGCGAGGTTGCCGGTCATCCGCTCGCGCACCTCGACCGCTTTGACCTTGCCCAGCTCGAAGCGGAACGCCTCGGCGATGTGCCGCCGCTCCCAGTCGGCCATGCTGTTCCAGAACAGCGCCGCCTGGCTGTAGTGGTCCTTGAAGCTCTCGCTGCGCACCCGGATCTTGTCGCCGTCCACGCGCTCCGCGTAGTGCCGGAAGACCCCGGCGCCGCCGCCCGCGCCCGCGTGGGCGGGACAGCCGCCGCCGAGCGAGTTCGGGAAGTAGTTGGTGCCCGGGTGGATGACCTGCTGGCCGAAGCCGTCGCGGTGGTTGTGGTGGACGTCGGCGATCGGCCGGTTGACGGGAAGCTGGCTGAAGTTCGGGCCGCCGAGGCGGATCAGCTGGGTGTCGAGGTAGGAGAAGTTGCGCCCCTGGAGCAGCGGGTCGTTGGTGAAGTCGATGCCGGGGACGACGTTCGCCGTGTGGAAGGCGACCTGTTCGGTCTCGGCGAAGAAGTTCTGCGGGTTGCGGTCGAGGACGAGACGGCCGACGGGCCGTACGGGCACCTGCTCCTCGGGGATGATCTTCGTGGCGTCGAGCAGGTCGAAGTCGAAGGCGAACTCGTCCTCCTCCGGTACGAGCTGGACGCCGAGCTCCCACTCCGGGTACTCGCCCGCCTCGATGGCCTCCCACAGGTCGCGGCGGTTGAAGTCGGGGTCGCGGCCGGCCGCGATCTGCGCCTCGTCCCACACGAGGGAGTGGACGCCGAGCCCGGGCTTCCAGTGGAATTTCACGAAGGTGCCGCGGCCGTCGGCGGTGACGAAGCGGAAGGTGTGCACGCCGAAGCCCTGCATCATGCGGAAGCTGCGGGGGATGGCGCGGTCGGACATCAGCCACATGAGCATGTGGGTGGTCTCCGGCTGGAGGGAGGCGAAGTCCCAGAAGCTGTCGTGGGCGGAGCCGCCGGTGGGCATCTCGTTGTCCGGCTCCATCTTCACCGCGTGCACGAAATCGGGGAATTTGATGGCGTCCTGGATGAAGAACACCGGCATGTTGTTGCCGACGAGGTCGTAATTGCCCTCGCGGGTGTAGAACTTGGTGGCGAAGCCGCGGACGTCGCGGACCGTGTCGGCGGATCCGCGCGGTCCCTGCACGGTGGAGAAGCGGACGAACACCGGGGTGCGGCGGCCCGCCTCGGCGAGGAAGTCGGCGCAGGTGTACTCGCTGAGCGACTCGTACGGTTCGAAGTAGCCGTAGGCGCCCGCGCCCCGGGCGTGCACGACGCGTTCGGGGATGCGCTCGTGGTCGAAGTGCGTGATCTTCTCGCGGTTGTGGAAGTCCTCCAGCAGGGTGGGGCCCCGGTGTCCGGCGCGCAGCGCATTGTCGGTGTCGTCGACGCGCACCCCTTGGTCGGTGGTGAGCGCGTCGTGCCGGGGCGCGGCGCGGAACCGGTCCAGCTGCTGGTCCTTGGCGTCCGGGTCCGAGGGGCCTCGGCCTGACGCGGAATGAGCGGGCACGCGCGTACGTCCTTCCTCGTCGTGCGGTTCTCTCGGGGCCGGCGTCGGCGGCGGCGCCGCTCGCCCTCTCAGGCTGACCCGCCTGCCCGGAGGCGGCAAGCCGAAACGGGCGCGGCGGTTGCGCCGGGAATGCTCCAGGTGGCCCAGCCGGCGCCCCCGGGCGACGCTTGCTTGCCGAGCCGTAGGCCTGCGGCGGGGCACGAACGGGTGCGGTGACGGCGGGGCCGGGCTCCAGCGGGGCGGCGCGGCCCCGGGGCGCCGGGCAGGAGTGTTTGTATCCGGCATGTACGGCAAGGCGATGGGGAACACGCCGCTACTGCGGAAGGGGCCCTCGTGGTCGCCGTCGCTCTGCTCCTGCCTCCTTTCCTGTTGTGCGTGGTGCTCGCGCTGGGCCGCTACGAGGAACGATTGCTCAGCAGCCCCGCGCCCGAACACCCCGTACAGCCTCAGCGTCCCCTGCGGCCCGTGCCCGGCCTCCCCTGCCCGGAGCCGCCCCCACCGGTGGACCGGGCGTCGCCTGCGGGCCCGCTTGCCGAGGACCGCGGCAGGCAGGCCGCCTGAACGTCGCCGCCTGCGCCGCCTGCCCGGCCCCGAGCGAGAAGGGCCCCGGATATGCGAAGCCGCGCCTTATCTCACCTCACCTCAGCAGCAGGGCCGCGTACTGGAATTCCTCCTCCACCCAGTACCGGCGGCACCGGAAGCCGAAGGATTCCACCTCCCCCAGAAGTTCACCCAGCTCGAATTTGTGCAGCACGTCGTGGAAGAACGTCTCGCCCTCGGCGAAGTCGAGCGCCATGCCGAGCTGTGAGACCACCACCCGCTGGCGCCTGGTACTGCGGATCTCGCCTCGCACCTGCCTGCGGGGCACGTCGTAGACCACGTACGGTTCGAAATACGCAGGGTCGAAGTCGGCCCCGTATTCCCTGTTGAGGTGAGCCAGGGTGTTGAGGGCGAACAAGCGGCGTACCGGCCGTTCCCCCGTGTATCCGGCCCGGTAGGCCCGGCGTACGGCCTCCACCGGCTGGAAGAGGTCGGCGCAGAGCAGCACGTGGTCGCCCGGTCCGCAGCAGGACCGCAAGGCGCGCAGGAAGCCGGATCGCTCGCGCGGCGTCAGACACCCGAAGGTACTGCCGAGCATCGCCATGAGGCGTCCCGTCCCACCACCTCGGAGCCACGGCAGAGCGGTGGCGAAGTCACCGTGCACCAGGGTGATGCGGGCCGCCGGCCACCGGGCGCCGAGACGGCGGGCGGCGGCCCGCATCGGTTCGAGGCTCACGTCGATGCCCGCGTACGAGCCGAGGAGCCCGTTCGTCTCCATGGCCGCCAGCAGGATCTCCGACTTCTCCGCGCTGCCGGCCCCGAGGTCCACGAGTTCGCTGGCGCCCGACAGACGCACCATCTCGGCCCCGTGATCACACAGCAGCCTGCGTTCCGACCGAGGCGGGTAGTAGGCGGGCAAGCGGCTGATCTCCTCGAACAGCTGCGAGCCCACCGTGTCGTAGCCGTAGCGGTGCGGGATCCGGCGAGGCCTCTCGGCGAGGCCCGCCCGCAGTTCGTCCTCCTCGCCGCCGGCCGGCCGCCGGTCCGGTGCGAGAGCGACCTCGACGACACCGGACCCGGGACGCTCCGCTCTCATCCGCCGCTCCTGGGTCTCGGGCCGCCGGCCTGCGTTCCTTCCTATCACCGTCCTCGCGGCATCGCTTGTGCAGGTGAGCGAGTACAGCGGCCGTCCGGATGCCGCGGTTCCCAGGTGATTTCGGCCTTCCGGGTGATGGCGTGGGGCGGGTGATGCGACACGGGCGTCCGTCGGCCGGACGGGGCCGGAGCAGGCCACACTCGTTCCATGAGCACCGGGAACCAGCAGACCGCGGCCACGCTGCTGCGGATGTACGGGCGGACGTACGCCGAGGAGGCGGGCATCCGGCTGCGGGACACCCCGCAGCCGCTGTACCGGCTCGTCGTACTGGCCTGTCTGCTCAGCGCGCGGATCCGGGCGTCCGTCGCGGTCGAAGCCGCACGCTGCCTGGCGGAGGCCGGGATGAAGGATCCGCGGCGGATGGCCGGGGCGACCTGGCAGCAGCGCGTGGATGCGCTGGGCAAGGGTGGCTACCGCCGCTACGACGAGCGCACGGCCACCCAGCTCGGCGACGGCGCGCAGCTCCTGCTCGACCGCTACCGCGGCGACGTCCGGCGGATGCGCGAGGAAGCCGACGGCGATCCCGGGCGGCTGCGGAAGCTGTTGCAAGAGCTTCCGGGGCTCGGTCCGGCGGGTGTGAACATCTTCCTGCGGGAAGTCCAGGGCGTGTGGCCGGAGGTGCATCCGTGTTTCGACGGCAAGGCCGCTGAGGGAGCCGCACGCCTGGGGTTGCCGCGCGAATCCGGCGCTCTGGCACGGCTGGTCAAACGCGAGGACGCTCCGGCGTTCGCGGCCGCGCTGGTGAGGGCCGCACTGGACCAGGAGATCGCCGACGAAGTGAAGGAAGCTGCCCGGAAGAGGGACTGAACAGCGCCGAAGAGCTGCCCGGCAACGTGCTCAGCTACGTGCTCAACTACGTGCGCGCAGGGCGTCGAGCCTGCGGCGGGCCGGTCCCAGTGACCGGCCGCGCGGGGCCGCCGCCCCCTCGCCCGGCCAGGGGTCGTCGCCGAGACGGCTGCCGACCGTGGTGACGGTCCAGCGGCCCGCGGTCAGCGCCGGGTCGCCGACCTCGTCCCAGCTCAGCGGCGCGGCAACAGGAGCTCCGGGGCGGGCGCGGACGGCGTACGGTGCGACAGCCGTCTGGGCGTAGGCGTTGCGCTGGGTGTCGAGATAGAGCCTGCCCCGGCGGGCCGTTTTGCGCGGCTCGGTGGTCAGCCGGTCCGGATCGCGGGCGGCGAGCACGTCCGCGAGGTCGCGAGCGAAGGCCCGGACGTCGTCGAACGGTGCGCGCCGGTCCAAGGGGACGAGGACGTGGAGCCCGCGCGACCCGGTGGCCATGACCATGGACGGCAGCCGGAGCTCGTCCAGCAGCTCCCGCAGCAGCAGGGCGGTTTCCCGTACGAGGGTGAAGTCGTCCCCGGAAGCGCCCGGCGGGTCGAGGTCGACGACCAGCCGGTCGGGGCAGTCCGGGCGGTCGGCCCTGGCGAGCCAGCGGTGCGGCGTGATGCAGGCCTGCCCCGCGAGGTAGACGAGGGTGGCGGTGTCGTCGCAGACGACGTGGGTGACCGTACCGCCCTCCTTGGCGAGTTCCGCGCGGTGCACCCATTCGGGGAAGTGGTCGGGGACGTCCTTCTGCATGAAGCACTCGCCCTCCACTCCGTCCGGGCAGCGCTCCAGCATCAACGGCCGCCCGCGCAGATGCGGCAGCATCCGCCGGGCGACCGTGCGGTAGTACTCGGCGAGGTCGGCCTTGGTGAGGCCGGCGGCCCGGGCGCTGTCGCCGGCGGTGCCGCCGCCATCACCGTCTCCGGGGAAGAGAACCTTCTCGGGACGGCTGATCTCCACGGTGTGACGGCCGGTACGGATCCTCATGACGTTCGTCCCGGCCTTAGTTTCGGCCCTCGTCCCGGCCTTCGTCTCTGCCTTGCGGGAGGCCATGTCGTCGTTCCTCTCCCGTTCAGGACTCACCGTGCCATTCGCGGCGGGCCGCCGCAGGGCATGGACCGCCGATCGGGGGGCGACGGGCTGCTGCTCAGCTCCTGCCCAGTACCTTGCGCATCGCGTCGCGGGCGCGGTCCGCCGCGGCGGCCGGAGCGCCGAACAGGGCGTTCTTGGTGGCGGAATCCGTCCCCGGGTGCGGGCGGGTCGGTGCGACGGCCTCCGCCGCGCGCACGGCCTTGGCGAGCGCCTGCAGCCGGGCAGGGTCGCCGGCGTCCAGCAGCCGGGTGAACTCGTACGTCTCCTCGGCACGCGCGTGGGCGCGCACGGACTCGCGCAGGGAGGTGAACTCCTCGACGAAGGCGGGGCCGTCGGGGTCCAGGCCCTCCAGCCGCTTCAGCGCCCGCTTGGCTGCGTCCTCCTCCTTGAGCCGGTCGGCCACCACGTGCTCGCCGCCCTCTGCGGCCCGCCGGGCATAGGGGTGGACAACCTCTTCTTCAGCGGTTTCGTGCACCGCGAGCAGGTGGACGAGATGCCGGAAGGCATGCCGCCGCTCCTCTCCGGTGCGCTCCAGTACTTCGTCGAGCAGAGTCCGGATCTCCTGATGCTGATTCATCAGCAGAGCCACGACGTCATTGCTCTCCGGCCGCAGGCCGGCAGTTTCCGGGTACCCCATGAGTGTCCTCCTCGGGGATCTCGGTCGTATGCATCGGCACGGTTCTGCGGCTACCCCGGAATGCGTCCCTGACACGGCCGGAAGTCCCGTACCGGACAGGATTTGTGCCACCGACGGCGCATACGGGGGGGGCGCCCGCGCTGGTCCGGATGGAGGACGGGCGAAAGGCCTCCAGGTGGCAGGTGTGCCAGCTTGAACGCCATGCACGAGGCGCACGAGCACAGGACCCCGCCCATCCCGGTGCCGCCCGAACCGACCCCGTCGCCCGGCCCCGGCCCCCGACCGGGCCCCGCACCGGCCCCGCGGCCGGGCCCCGGCCACCCGGATCCCGTGCCACCCGCACCGCCGCAACCGGACCCGGAGCGGCCTCCGCCACCGCCCCCGCCCGGCCCGGATCCCTGGCCCGAACCAGCCCCGGTGCCCGGCCCCGGCCCACGGCCCGAACCGGCCACTACGAGGACAGAGGACAGAGGACAAAGGACTGCGATATCAGCGCTGTGGCAGTCCTCCAGGAGATCCTGACGTCAGGCCCGGTCGGCCGCGCCGTCAGACCCGGTCGGCCGCGATGAGCAGGTACTGGAAGCTGCCGTCCTTGTACGCGGTCAGGAAGGCCTTCTCAATGCCCGTGGCCAGGGGTGACTGGGCGCGCAGCTCCCAGTACGGGATGGTGGCCTCGGTCAGGTCCACGACGGCGGCCGGGACGAGGCGGTTCTTCGCCATCTCCTTGAAGTAGCTGCTCCGCGGGTGGATGTCACAGATGTAGTGGGCGTTGATCTCGCTGACGGCCCGGGACGGCAGCCCGTAGGCGTCGTTGTAGCAGCCGGTGATGGTCACGTACCGTCCGCCGTGGCTCAGCATCCGGGCGTACTCGGGGAAGAGCTGGGACAGGTCGACGTACATGGTGCTCTCGTTGTTCCAGATGGCCCGGAACCGGCCCGTCTCGAAGCCCGTGTCCAGCATGTTCTTCAGGTGGAAGCGCACCTTGTCGGCCACACCGTGCTTGCCGGCCTGCTCATTGGCGAACGCCACCTGGGTCTCGGAGATGGAGACCCCGTCGACGTGGCAGCCGAACCGCTGGTTGGCGACGAGGCTGCTGCCGCCGCGGCCCGACCCGGAGTCCAGCAGATGGTCGTCGGGGCCGATGGGACCCAGGTGGCTCAGCAGCAGATCCGCCTGGGCGCATTCCAGGCGATGCAGTTCGGCGGTGATCCTCTCGTCGCGGGTCTCCTCCGGGCCTTCCAGGACCGACCAGTCGGCATCACCGATTCCGTAGTGGTGGTGGTAGATGCCGTCCACTTCGCCGAGGCGAAGGTTGACCGGGTTCTTCTCCCGGTTCCAGTACTCGGCGACGGACCGCTGGTAAGCGCTGGCGAGGACCGGGGCGTGCGTCTCCTGAATGGTCACCGTGTCTTCTCTTTCCGATAGCTGATGAACTGAATAAGGGTTGTTCACTGGGTCGTTGCAGGGATTCACTGGGACGACGTGCCGTGGTATCGAGGGCTGGTGGCGTGCCACTCCTTGCTGCCGCCCATCCAGCCCCACAGCCCCGCGAGGTAGCGCCGCAGCTCAGGAGAGCCGGCTGCGCTCAGGACGGCGCACTCGGCCTCCACGGTGTGCATGAGCTCGTCGTGGATGCACGCCGCGCGGTCGACGGCCTCCTGCAGCGAGCAGTTGTCCTCGGCGGCGATGAGATTGGGAAGGTTGGTGTCGGTGGGGTCTTCCTTGCTCATCGAATACAGGTCGTTGAGCAGCACATTGGCCGTGCCGGCGTACAGATAGGTGCGGCGCACACGCGCGTCGGCGAATTCCGCGGCCGGGAGTTCGTAGCCGCCGACCGGGTCGATCAGGACCATGCACGGGTAGAAGGCGTTCTCGTAGCGGTGCAGCATGTACTCCCACACGGCGGGGGTCCGCCCGGAGCTGCGCCACTCCGCCTCCTGGTTGTAGCCCACGAACATCACGGCCAGTTCGTGACGCAGCCGGGCGACCTGGGTGGGGCTCGCGATCCCCGCCAGGTGATCGAGACAGGAGCGGAAGGCGCGCAGGACCGGCTCCTTCCGGACGAGGTTCTCGAACTCCGCCAGGTAGCGGGCCGGAAGCCGGACGGGGTCGACGACGGCGTGGGCCATGGCCAGGCGGGAACCGATCAGCTCCGGTGTGGTGTCCTCCCCCTCGTCGACCCAGTGGTCGTCGACGGCCCACTCGGCCAGTCCGCAGCGGGCGGCGGTGAGGATGCGTTCGGGATCGTCGGTGTCGGGGTGGGCGAGCATGAACAGCCGCCCGAAGTTGTGGGACCGCAGCCGCTCGAGACGGCCCTGGAAGATGCCGATCTCTTCCGCCCACTCGACCAGCCGGTTGTTCACCTCTTCACCGAGGGCCGGGTCGTCCCGCTCGGCATCCGGGCAGTAGAGCGGCGGTACGCGAACAGCAGCCCCCTCTGAGCGCCCGTCCGCGGCCTTGGCTTCGGTGGCCCGGGCGTCCGTGGACTGCGTAGACAGAGTGAGATCCGTACGGAACAGGCGGGCCGCCGACGTACCCAGCCCCGTCGGCCCGGCGAGGAGCCCGTGCAGCGCGTCCGCCACAGCCGGCGCCGTGGCGCCTGGAGCGAGATCGTGCGTGCGGAGGGCGTTGCGCGCGCCCGCCTTGAGCGGAGAAGCGCCGTCGAGCTGGGGCATCCGGGGTTCCCTTCGCTGCGTGAGCAGGCATCGTGAACGGCGGTCCGTGACACCGGAGTTCCGGGCCACGGCACTCGGCCGACGATGCGCGCGGTGGTAACCGCAGGCACCTGCCGGTCACCGCCCGCCACCCCGATCAGGCCATGCAGCAGCGTGGCCGATCAGCAGGTAACCGCACAGCAGAAGCAGCGCAAGTTCATCCGTATGTAGCTGTGTATGTTTATCCGGCCGGCCGGTGACACAGATTCAGCGGAAGGCCCCGAGGTCCCGGTCGGACCAAGGACGACGGGCCTGCGTGGCAGGCCGGGGCCGGCTCGAAAGCATCGCCGCCAAGAGAGCGCTGGACGAGCAGGCGCTCCTGGTGCACGTGCTGCCTGATGGCCATTTTGCGCGCTCGCGCCCGGGCCCGGGGACACGGCACATTGGGCGGCGCGCAGGGCGGGCCTGCTATCGACCGGCTGCCGCTCTGCCCTCACATCGGGGCGCCACCTCTCACGCAGAAGCGGAAGGAGACGGGAACATGACGGAGGGCCGGGAACCGTTCTCAAGCACCATCGACCAGTTCCTCGAGAAAGTCCACATTTGGTACGCCAAGAACCACGACGGTTTCAAGGATCAGTACGACGCGGCGGTCAAGCACGCGCAGGCGTGCCCGGTCAGCAAGGACGACCCCGTGTACTGCGACTGGCGGAACCAGGACATCAAGTTCCTGTGTCAGTTCTTCAGCGACTGGTACGCCTGGCAGGTGCACGGGTCGGGGGTCGACAACGGGCTGACCTACATCGAGAAGTTCAGCTGGATCAACTACGGTGACAACAAGCCCGGCATGCGCTTCGTGTCCAAGGGTCCGGGCCGCGAGCTGATCGCCGACTTCACGCACCTGCAGGGCCTGCAGATGGAATCGCCGGACTCGAAGGAAACCATCAAGAGGTGGGTCAAACAGCTCGGCCCGAAGCGCATGGACGACTACGAGATCGAGGACTGGGAGAACTTCAACGAGTTCTTCATCCGGCGGATCAAGGAGGGCCGGCGGCCGATCGACGCCAAGGACGACCGGACCGTGGTGGTCGCCCCGGCCGACTGCGTCATCAACATGATCGTTGATGAGCTGGGCGAGCTCACGCAGATCCCGGTCAAGAACGTCACCATGAACGTCGGTCAACTGCTCGACGGCTCCTCGTACGCGAGGCATTTCATCGGCGGTACGGCGGTGTCGTGCATCCTGATGCCCGACAGCTACCACTGGTATCACACCCCGGTGGCGGGTGAGGTAGTGGAGGCCCGCGACGACATCGGCGGTGCGTACTACGGGATCCGGAACTTCCCCGCCCTGCTCGACAAGGGCAACGTCGGCTACGGCTACGACTACAACGACTTCCTCGACTTCCGCCGGGGGTACGTCATCATCAAGACGCTGTATGTGGACCCCGACGGGGGGCCGGACGGCGAAGGGTACGTCGCGCAGGTACCCGTCGGCCTCAACTCGATCGCGTCCGTGAATTTCCTGGACAAGTTCACGGGCGAGCTGCCGGTCCCGGTGGACAAGGGCGAGCGGATCGGGAACTTCATGTACGGCGGGTCGCTGAACATCCTGCTGTTCGAGAAGGGCCGGTTCCCCGCGGTGCAACTGCTCCAAGGGCAGCGCATCGGAATCCTGGAGGACCCGGAAACCACGGCCAAGCGGTTCTCCCACTCCCCTCACACGCAGCCCCGGTCGCAGCGTCCCCTGACTCCCTGACTCCCTGACCCCGCTGCCGAACGGAGGCTGAACCATGTCCGCGGACGACCTCGTCGCCTCGATCCCGGCGAACATCCCCGACACGCGGCGCATCGACTTCTACACCAAAGACACCAAGAAGGCCCGCTCCTACGCCGGGCACGTGCACATCGACAGCACGGAGCATCCGGGCACCCGGAACCACCTCTTCTACTGGTTCTTCGAGAGCCAGACCTGCAATCCCCACATCGCGGTCCCCGATCAGCAGGAGCTGATCAGCCGGACGCCGCTGCTGATCTGGCTCAACGGCGGGCCCGGCGCCTCCTCGCTGCTGGGGCTGTTCCTGGAGAACGGGCCGCTGTCCATCGGCGACGACGCCGCCGGGACGATATCCGTGAGCCCCGACTCCTGGAACCAGGAAGCGCACGTCGTCTTCTGGGACCAGCCCCTCGGCACCGGATACAGCTACTCCGACGTCGGGGAGTACGTCCATGACGAGAAGGCCCTCAGCCGGATGTTCTGGGAGGGCCTGCAAAAGTTCTTCAGCGCGCACCCGGAGTACGCACAGTGCCCGCTCTACGTCTGCGGCGAGAGCTACGCCGGCAAGTACGTGCCGGCGATCGCCCTGGAGATCGACGAGCGCAACCGCGCCGAGGCGGCCGGGCGGCGGATCAACCTCAAGGGGATAGCCGTCGGAAACGGCTGGATCAAGCCCGAACTGTCGCTCCGCGCCCTGATCGACTACGCCTATACGACCGGATTCCTCGGCATCAGCCAGAAGGAATCCCTGTACAAGGCCTACGGTGCCTTCCAGGACGCCCTCGATGCGGGAAAGCTGAAGAAGGCCACCAAGCTCGGCAATGAACTGGTGGCCACGACCATGTCGTACGGAGGGAACTTCGACCTCTACGACGTGCGCCGCTGGGACGACTTACCCATGGGGGCGCTGCGGGCCTATCTGGACAGCGACGAGGTGAAGAAGTCCCTGCACGTTCCGGCGGACGTCACCTGGCAGTGTGCCGACAACGACGGCCCGGTGGCCGAGTGGCTGGTCAAAGACAACATGGTGGACTCCTCCTGGCGGTACACCAAGATCATCGACGAGGGCTACAAGACCCTGCTCTACACCGGGAACTTCGACACCGCCTGCGGGTACCGCAGCACCGAGGAGGTCCTGGATCACCTCATGGAACAGAAAGGCGAGCACGAGCACGCGGAGTGGCGCAACGCTCCCCGGCTGATCTGGACACAGGCGCAGGGAAACCCGAAGGGGTTCGTCCGCCGCCATAGGAACCTGACGCAGGTCGGCGTGCCCGGCTCCGGACACCAGGTGCCCGCATTCCAGCCGCAGATCTGCCGCGAGATGCTCTACAACTGGCTCTTCGACCGCCCCTTCCCCGGCTACGACCCGCAGCAGCAGCTCAAACACCGCAACGGCAGCGCCGGTCTGCGTAAAGCCTGAACACATCGGGCAGGCGAGTGAGACCGGCTGCGGGGCGTGCGTACGGGATTAGGCTCACCCCCGTCGGCCGGTCTCCGTTTTCCACGGGCGAGGAGGAGAGGAGGAGAGGAGGAGCAGCCATGGACATCCCCGGTCCCGAGCCCCGGGCGGACGGTGGCGTCGGTGCTGTCGCGGCCGCGGGCGGTCTGCATCGCTACCAGTTGCAGCTGCACGCCGCGTACGGGCCCGTCGTGCGCTTCCAGCTTCCGGGCGCGCAGGCCGCCGTATCGGTCGCCGACCCCGTACTGCTGGAGGGCACCGCTCACATCGACAAACGGCCGGAGCGGCTGTTCGAGTTCCTGGCGCCGTTGTTCGAGACGGGCAACCTGCAGGTGATGCCGGCCGATGAGCACGGTCCGTGGCGGCGCCTGCTCCTGTCGGTGCTGGCCGGCCGGCCTTCCCACGAGCGGCACTTCGCGAGGTTCACCACGCTCGCGACGGCGCTCGCGGACCGCTGGGCCGGGCAGGCTGAGCGAGTGGGCCCGGCCGGCTGCCGGGCCGGACAGGAGCCCGTCGAGCTGCAGAAGGATCTCACCGCGCTGTCCCTGCGCATGATCTGCGAGTACGCGCTGGGAGGCGAGATCGCCGATCCCGGCAGGGTCGTGACCGCCTTCGAGGACGTGCTCACCGAGCACTTGGGGCAGCTCTACGGGGTGCCCGTTCCCGGCACACGGGAGGAACGGGCCGAGCGGGCGCGGGCGGCCCTCGTCTGTCTGCGGGCGACGGTCGACCAGGTCGTCGCGGGACACCGCTCCGGCGACCGCGCCGACAGGAGCGATCTGATCGGGGCGCTCGTCGAGGCCGGTGAGCGCCCCGCGCGGATCCGCGACACCGTCATGGTGATGATGCTGGCCGCCCACCACACGACCGGGGTGGCCGTTTCGTGGACCCTGCATCTGCTGGGCCGCCATCCCGGCGTCGCCGAACGCGTCGCCGACGAGCTGGACCGCGTACTCGGCGACCGTGCGGCGCCCGAGTACGCCGATCTGCGACGGCTCACGTACCTGGACATGGTCCTCAAGGAGTCGATGCGGCTCTTCCCGCCCGGGCCGTACGGCGCGCGGGAGACGACCGAGCCCCTCTTCCTGGGCGAGTGGGGCGAGTACGAGATCCCGGCCGGCACGACGGTCTTCTATCCGATCTGGGCCGTCCACATGAACCCCGCCTACTGGCCCGAGCCCGAGAAGTTCGTACCCGAGCGGTTCACCCCGCAGGAGACGGCCGGGCGACCGCGGCTGGCCTACATCCCCTTCGGCATCGGGCCCCGCAGCTGCGAGGGTGCCGCCCTGGCTGTGGTCGAGGCCGAGCTGGTCCTGGCCGTACTCCTCAAGCGCTTCCGCTTCCGGCCCGTTCCGGGGCACGAGGTCACGCCGGTCGAACGGTTCGTGCTCTGGGCGGCCGACGACATCCGCATGACCGTGAGCCGGCGGGTCCCGGAGTAACCGGGGCGGGCAGGGGCGCACGCCGATTATTCACTACTAAGGCGTACGCCCTGGTAGTTCGCCGTACGACCGTGCCTGAATTACGCATCCAAGAGCATTGCTTGGGCAGCCTTTGACCCACCTCCGTAAGGTAATGTATTGGCAAAGGGGTGGCTGTACCCGCCGAGCCCGGCCCGGCCGCGGACGTGATGTGCGTGGCGCCGGCCGCCGTGCACTTCGCACCACCACCGACACCCGGCATCCAGTGCTGACCTTGAACACCGCGTCCCCGGCATGCCCGCGGGCCGCAGGAGAAAGGCCACCATGAAGTCCCTTGCAGACAACGCCCGGTCCTTCACTACGCACGTGGCGGAGCGCGCCGACGAGTTCCGCGCCCTCGAAGCCGGCCAGTACCCGCAGGCACTGTTCATCACCTGCTCCGATTCCCGCGTCGTGCCCGCCCTGATCACGGGCGCACGGCCGGGCGAGTTGTTCGAGCTGCGGACGGCGGGCAACATCGTGCCCGAGTACCGCAGCGACCAGCCCACCGGCGAGACGGCCACCATCGAGTACGCGGTCCGCGTCCTGGGCGTCAGCGACATCGTGGTGTGCGGGCACTCCCACTGCGGCGCGGTCAGCGCCCTGGTGCGAGGTGACGACCTCTCCCGCGCGCCGGCCGTACGCGGCTGGCTCGAACGGGCCGCTCAGCCGCCCGGGCCGGCGATGCCCGACTCCCCCGACCTGGCGGAAGCGGTCCAGCGGCACGCCATGGCCCAGGTGGAACGGCTCTACGCACATCCGTGCGTGGCGGAGCGGACGGCGGACGGCACGCTGTCGGTGCACGCCTGGTACTACGAGGTGCACACCGGCGCGGTCAGGGCGCACCGGGCCGACGCGACGACCGGGGACCAGTGGTTCCGGCCACTGTGAAACGCCGGGCACGGCGCCAGGCCCGACGGGTCCGGCGAAGCAGGAAGGAGATCACAGTGTTCGACCTCAAAGCAGAGGCGGAGATGCGCCTGTTCTCGGACCGGCTGGCGGCGGACCTCGCCCGGCTGAAGCGCAGCGAGGAGAGCGAGGAGACGGAGGAGACGAGCGAGGGGACGAGCGAAGGGACGGAGGAGGCAAAGGGAGACGACGACACGGCTCCCTCGGCGGACACGCCTCCCCCGGCGTCCGACGAGCCCCAAGAGCCCGCCGAAGGAGAAGGCGAAGGCGAAGGTCACACGCCCGAGGAGGGCGGTACGAGGTGAAGTCCCGGCGGCCGGTCACCGGCTGCCGGTCTCCCTCACTCGTTCGGCATGCCGAGCGGCGGAACGACACCGAGCTGTTGCAGGAAGCGCAGGACGTCCTTGTCGGACCACTTCTCGGCCAGCTTGCCGTTCTCGATGCGGTGGATGACCGTCGCCGTGATCTCCAGCTGGTTGCCCGTGGCGGGGATGCCCGGAAGGTCGCCCTCGTGGGTGCCACGGCACAGCAACCGCGTGGCGACCTTGTCGCCCTCCGCCACCTGGTCCTGGATCTCGTGCGTGCCCGGGGTCGCCTCCCAGAAGACATGGAAGATCTGCTTCAGCCCCTCGAGCCCCGTGCCGAAACCAGGGAAGGGCGGTGGAGAGTGGTCCAGGTAGTCCTCCGCCACGAGGTCGTCCAAGGCGTCGACGTCGCCGTTGTCGATCGCGGCGTAGAAGCGGCGGACGAGCTGTTTGTTCTCTTCGATGAGCACCCGTGCAGTGTGACCGGGCGAGCCGCGTCCTCCGGATATGACGCGCCCTGCTTCCGCCGAGGATCACTCCTCCGGCATGCCGGGCGGTGACGGCGTCGAAGCCGGGCCCGGCCACACCCCACCGCCGTGGCGTTCCGGGGCGCCAGCGATGATGCCCCCATGGCAACAGACCTTGAGCTCTTCGCGGACTACTTCCAGATCCACCTCCTGGACGACGAGTCCGACGGCGACCTCAGCGACGTGTGGACCGAGCAGACCGTCCTGGACGGCCTCGGCGCCACCGAGGACGCCCTGGCCATCGGCACCGCCGTCAACGTCAACGTGGCCGTCAGTGTCCACATCCTCGCGGCACAGCCGGACGACGACGACGGCGGCGACCACCAGGACTACGACCACATCGTCGAGGCAAGCCTCAACCTGGCCTCGGGACGCCTCGTCGTGCTGGGCTGCACCGACTACCTCCCCGACGCGGCACGCTTCGACATGCCCGCCGGGTGGACCCGCATACGGGCTTCCCGGCGGAACCTGGCCGCCGCCGTCCTCGCGGACATCGACTCGGACAACGCACCCGAGACCACCGAGCAGCTGCGGCTGCAGGCCTGGCCGGCTCCGTACTCCGAGCCGCGCATCATCAAACGGTGGGTGCGGCCCGCCGCGTAGCGCGCGGCGCAGCGCGCTGCCGGACGTTCACTGGATCAGGCGAAGGCGATCCCGGAAGCCGGCTCCCTCAGGATCCGTCTTCTGCCACTCTCTGGTGCTCATGAGCTCCATGGATACCGCCAACCGGCGTAAGCCCGAACGACGTCGCCTGCGTGCCGCCTTGGCTGTCGCCGGCTTGCTGTGCGCCGTCGCCGCGTGCGGCGGCGAGGGTGGGCACCCCGAGGGCGAAAGGGCGACGAAGCCGACGGCCCCGGCCGGGTCCCTGCCGATGACGCCCACCACCACGTTCCAAGGCGCCTGGCCCTCCCCGGTCGGCGAAGGCGGTGCCGCCGACATGGACATGGTGACACTGGGCGCGCGCCTCGCCTACACCTATGACCAGGACGACGTCGGCATCACGGCCTACGGGCTCGACTCCGGTGAGCCCGTCTGGCACACAGCCGTACCGAACGGCGACACCGTCGCCCAGGCGCCACGCCTGGTCGGCGACAAGGTGATCGGCGCCTTCGGCACCACGGAACAGGGCAGCGGTACTTACGCCGACCGGCGCGGCATCACCGTCGTCGCGCTGGACGCCCGCACCGGCAGGAAACTGTGGTCGCGCGAGATCCCCGGTGGCAAGGACACGCCGGCTGCGGCCGCCCCTCATGTGGTCGGCGCCGACACCCGGCACGTACTCGTCGCCTCGTACGAGCCGGGCTACTCGCAGACCCCTCCCCTGTCCGTCCTGCTCGACACCAGAACCGGCCAAGTCGTCTGGGCCGACCCCGACTTCGAGGGAGTGGACCTGGAACCGTCGGTGGCCGTCGGCGTGCGCGGCGACGGAGACTTCGCGGGCAAGGCCACCTCTGACGGCGACCAGCTGTGGAAGCGAAACCTCCGACTGGGCGAGGCCACGACATCCGACCCCGGCCCCGGACTGACCTGGGCGGACGGAACCAAGGCCGGAGGCACCCTGCTGATCGACCCCGCAACCGGCACGACCCGCCTGGACTCGGGCGACACCTCCCTGTCCAGGTGTCACTACGACGGCTGGAACACGACGGTCTGCTCCGGAACCGACGGCTCCGGCGATGCGACCACGTGGGCGGTGGACGTCCGCACCGCCCGCGTCCTGTGGCACCTGCCCGACGAGACGGCCAACCGCACGGCCCCCGGGGTCACTTCGGCGTGGCACGGGGTGGTCTACGCCCAAGCCGATCAGGCCATGACCCTGGACGCCCGCACGGGCAGCGACCTGCGTACGGACCTCGGCCCGGTCTCCCCCTCACTGGTCAACGACGGCTACGGGCTGGTCTACGATCCCCTGGCCCGGGCGATCGACGTCTACCGGACCACAGGGGCCGCCGCCTCCGGCTGAGCGCACGGGTGCCAGGAGGTGACGTGTGTCCAGCGCTGTCTGCCGCGTCGCCTCCGACGCCTCGCGGGCAGGTCGTGACAGGGGCGTGACAAGATCGCCGCCGGATGGTTCTCCCGGGCTGCCTATGGTGATCACGCGGCATCCGCCGCACCACAAGAACCACTTCCGGAGGATCCGTGCGTCGCATATCCCTCGCACTCACCACCGTCGCTCTCATCGGCGCCACCGCGGCCCTGGCCGCCCCGGCCCAGGCCGCCCCCGCGGCCGCCACCCAGGCTGCCGCGAGCGCCAAGGCGTGCCACGCGGACAACGCCGCGATCTACACCGACGGCACCCGCCTGCGCACGAAGGCCGGCACCTCGGGCGCGGTCAAGGGCCAGCTGTACTTCGGGGACCCGATCCGCATCCTCCGCTCGTCCGGCGGCTGGGACAACGTCGAGCTGAAGGCCAAGAGCAAGGGCGGCCTGTCCAAGGGCACTCGCGGCTGGGTGGCCCACAAGAACATCATCCCGCCGTTCTGCGGCATGTGACGGCAGAGCAGAGCACTGACGACAGAACACTGACGCGGTAGGTGCGCGACGGCCCGGACCGGCACACGGTCCGGGCCGTCGCAGCCGTAACGGTGTCCGGTATGCGCCACTGCCACCCCCTGGACGGTTCCCTTCCGAGGGTGGGGCAGGATGGGCCCATGAGTGTTGTGAAGATCAACGTGCTGAACGTCCCTACCGAGCAGCGAGAGGTCCTGGAGCAGCGCTTCTCGGCCCGCGCCGGCTCCGTCGAGAGCTCCGACGGCTTCGAGTGGTTCGAACTCCTGCGCCCCGTCGAGGGGACGGACACCTACCTGGTCTACACCCGCTGGCGCAGCGAGGAGGACTTCCGGGCGTGGATGGAGGGCCCGATGAGGGCCGCGCACCAGGGCGGCGGCGACGGCGCCCCCAAGCAGAAGCCGGCCGCGTCCGGGTCGGCCCTGTGGTCCTTCGAGGTCGTTCAGCAGGCCGCGCCCAAGGCCAAGGAGGCCTGACCTCAACAGATCATGTGAGGCTCTCGGCGTTCCCTGCGCTGGCCGGATCTTGCGTAAAGCTGACCCTGTCCATGCTTTCAGGCCAAGATCACTGCGCCGAGGATGGGCATCCGATTCCGTTCCGTCCGGAGCCGCCGGCCAGGCGGCGGATGCCCGAACCCACCAGGAGAGTCATGTCTTTGGAGATGCGCAACCTCTGCGAACGATGTGAGGCCACGACGCTGCCGCAGGACTCGCCCGCCGCCCGTATCTGCTCGCACGAGTGCACGTTCTGTGTGCCCTGCAGCGACGCCATGCAGAACATCTGCCCCAACTGCGGCGGCGAGCTCGTGGCCCGCCCCCGCCGCGTGTCGTCCCCTGCCGATTGACCGAGCCCTGGCGCGGGCCGGCGCGTGCGTCCTGATGGCCGGCACTGCTGCCGTGCGGACCCCGGCAGCGTACCGGCTTCCGGGCTACGAACCGCCCACGAGGCTCAGGAGCCGGCAACTGGCCGCAGCGCCGGCAGAGGGTTGTCACGTAGCCAGGTCAGGACCAGACGGTCGGCCGCGCCGTCGTCCTCGGGGACGGGCAAGTCGGCGGGCAGGCTCAAGCAGTCAGCGCCGCCCGCCGGGTCGGAGATTCCTGCCCGAATTCGGGCAGGAAATGGGGAGTTGGCGGCTCCGGCAGTACAGTGACCCTTCATGATCACCGTCTCCGCACTGGGGTCCTTCGCGCTGATCGTCGGACTCCTCACGCTCACGCCCGGCCTCGACACCGCCCTCATCCTGCGCACTGCCGCCGTGGGGCACCACAGACGCGTCTGGGGTGTGGTCCTCGGCATCCAGACGGGAACCCTCCTCTGGGGAGTGCTCAGCTCGCTCGGCATCACCGCCGTCCTGACCGCGTCCCACCTCGCCTACGCGATGCTCCGCTGGGCAGGAGCCGCGTATCTGGTGTGGATGGGAGGCCGGATCCTCATACCGGCCCTGCGACGCCGGCAGGCCGGCACCGAACCCGGCCCCCTCCCCGACGCCGCGGATACGCCGGGCAAACCGGATGCCGGGGACAGCTTCCGGGGAGGCTGGCGCCGGGGCACCGTGACCAACCTGCTCAACCCCAAGATGGGCGCCTTCTACGTGGCCGTCCTGCCGCAGTTCATCCCGACCGGCGCCTCGCACCTGGCGTCCGGCACGATGCTGGCCGGCGTGCACATCCTGCTCGCGACCCTCTGGTCGGGCGTGCTGATCGCATTCGCCCGGGCGCTCCGCACCAGCTTGCGACGGCCCTCGGCGCGGCGGATCCTGGACCGGATCAGCGGGACGGTCATCGCCGGCTTCGGCGTCCACCTCGCCCTCGGCGACTGACGCCCTCTTACCGAACCGCCTCGGCCCCGGCCGGTCGCTCAAGCAACGAGCGACCGGCCGGGGCCGAGACGACGGGCGGAGTAAGCGCCCGCTCAGAACGTAGGGATAACGTAGCGATAACGCAGGAATTCAGAATGCCGGAATGGGGTCCGACAGCTGCTCACTGATGAACTGGATCGGACCCTGGCCCATGCTCGGGACGTACGTGGCGGCATCGTGCTTACCGCCCGGGATCTCCTTGACCGAGGTGTGCACGGGGCCGTTCCCGTACTGCGCCACGAAGTTCTTGACCCCGTTGATGGTGATGGGGTCCTCGCGCGTGCCGTACTGGAAGGCGATGTAGACGTCGGGGCCCTTTCGGGCGATCAGGTCTTTCGCGAGCAGCTTGGGGTCGTTCTCGTCCCGCTCCTTCTCGTGGCCCTTCCACAGCGGGGAGTCCGGGAAGAAGTCCGGGCCGGAGGCGATCGCGGCCTTGAACTTGTCCGGGTGCTTCAGCACGGCCTTCATTCCGGCGAAGCCGCCGGAGGAGGAGCCCATGA
This sequence comes from Streptomyces rectiverticillatus, assembly GCF_013394065.1. Classification (NCBI taxonomy): domain Bacteria; kingdom Bacillati; phylum Actinomycetota; class Actinomycetes; order Kitasatosporales; family Streptomycetaceae; genus Streptomyces; species Streptomyces rectiverticillatus. The sequence continues at coordinate 7,392,184 of NZ_CP040752.1, read as the reverse complement.
ACGCCCAGCCGTCGCGCGACTTGATCGTGCGGAAGTTGGCCTTCATCAGGTCCGGGACGTCCTCGGTCAGCCAGGTGCCCATCTTCGGCTGACCCGGAATGTCGCTTCCATCCCAGTACGTACCGTTGTTTTTGGGGTTGAGGACGGGCATGGCCAGGAGGAACGGCTTGCTCTTGCCCTCGTTGTACCACTTGGTGATCGACGACTGGAGCTTGAGGTTGGTGCCCATCCAGTAGTTGTTCGGGAAACCAGGACCGCCGGGCAGAGCGATCAGGACCGGGAAACCGTGGTCCTTGAACTTCGGGTCCTTGTACTCCTTGGGCGCCCAGACCCACACCTTGCCCGTAAAAGCGGACTTCTTGCCTTCCAGCGTGGTGACGGCGATGTGCGTGCCGTCACCGAGGGTCTCGGAATTCTTGAAGTCGGCGGCGGGCCCGGTCGGCATCAGGATCTTGGAGTCCGGCTTCTGCGCACCGTTCGCGCCACCGGCCTGACCGTCACCGCCCCCCGTGCCGCCGCCTGCCGCCTGTTCCTGGCCGAAGCTGACCGGCGCCCCCTTGTCGGAGAACGGACCGATTTTGAGGTATTTGAGCACGCCGGTGGCTATCAGCCCGACGACAGCCAGGGACACCAGCGCGATGGTCCATCGTTTGGCGCGACGCGCGCGGACGTACCCCTCTGCCTGATAGATCCCGCTGCTCGCTTGCGTCATCACGTCACTCCGGACATTCCTGCTGCTGCCCCGAAGGACATGACCTGTGCTTCCGCCCATGTGGAGGGGCAGAGCCCTCCACCGGTTCCGTCCGTGGCTATGACCTGCGTCGCTCTCGCAAGCGCGCCGGCCTCCACGACCCACCGGAGATCGTAAAGGCCTCGCCCTGCGCATCGGGCGCCCGGGTGTCAGGTGACGGAGCCGGCGCGGGTCCCGCGCAGGCTCGGTCCCGGTGCCCAGCCCCCGCTGGTCGCCTCCATCAGCGCCACCGCGCTGATCACGAACACGCCCGCCTCCGCCGCGCGGCGGCGCGATGCCGGTACCTCGCCGGGTCGTGAGCGTGCGCGACGACTAGCGCCCACGGCCGCGTGCGCGGGCGTGCACCGGCGCCACGGCCGTGGGCGCGTCCGGCGTCGGCAGCGGACGATCGAATTCCGACCCGTCCTCGATCAGCGCCTGGCCGCCAGGCCGCCAAACCGTTCACCGGGAGGCGCCGGGCCCCACAGTCGGCAGGTATCGCGGTGCTCGCCAGGCCTTCAGGCGGTGTTCCACCGCGGCTCCCAGCGACAGCAGCTTGGTGTCCTGGTGATCACCGGCCATCAGGAGCAGGCCGACAGGGAGCTCGCCCACGAACCCTGCGGGCACCGACAGCGACGGGTACCCGGCGACGGCCGCGGGGGTGGAGGAGGGGATCACGTCGTTGTCGCCGCGCCCGCAGTCGGTCGTCCAGGCGGGTGGGTTCGTCGGCGCGGCGATGGCGTCCAGTCGGTGGGCGGACATGGTCTCGTCCAGGGAACGCCGGGAAAGGTCCTTGAGTTCGGCTCGCATGGCCCGGTACCCCGGGTCGGTGGTAGGAGGCGCGGCGAGGGCCTGCTCGAAGAGCTCCTGACCGGCGAAGCAGGTCCGCTCCGCGGGGTGGGTGCGGTTGAACTCGATCAGCTCGGCGAGGTTGCGAGGCCCGTCGCGGGTGGCGAGGTAGGCGTCGATGTCCCGGTGGAACTCGCTCAGCAGCGCCGGGAACTCAAGTTGGGCGAGTCGCTCCTGATACGGGGGTGTCACCTGGACGACCTCGGCTCCCGCGCTGCGGAGTTTCTCCGCCGTACGGCTCATCACGGCGTCCACCTGCGGCCCGAGCGAGGGCAGCCGCCACAGGCCGATCCGTTTGCCGCGCAGGCTGCCGGAGCCCGGGTGCGCCGGCTCGTCCGGGACGGGAAGGCCGCTGAGCGCGTCGGGCACGCCGCGGGCGCCGGGGCGCGAGGTGCCGTCGCCACGGAGCACCGACAGGGTGAGCGCTGCATCGATGACGTTGCGCGCCATGGGCCCCGCGGTGTCCTGCTCGGCGGAGATCGGCACCACGCCGGCCTGGCTGACGAGCCCGAGGCTGGGCTTGTGGCCGACGATCCCGTTCATGCCGGCCGGGCACACGATGGAGCCGTCCGTCTCGGTGCCGATCGCCACCTGCGCCAACGACGCGGCGAGCGCGGCCGCCGAACCGGAGGACGACCCGCACGGATTCCTGTCCAGCACGTAGGGATTGCTGGTCTGCCCGCCGACCGCCGACCAGCCCGATGTCGGCTTCGTGGCACGGAAGTTCGCCCACTCGGACAGGTTGGTCTTGCCGAGGATCACGGCCCCCGCGTCGCGCAGCCGCGTCACCAGGGCCGCGTCCGTGCGGGGCGGGCTCCCGGCCAGCGCCGACGACCCGGCCGTCGTGGGCATGTCGCGGGTGTTCACGTTGTCCTTGAGCAGGACGGGAATGCCGTCGAGCGGGCCCCGGACGCCGCCGTTCCGACGTCTGACGTCACTGGCGGCCGCCTGGCGCAGGGCTGTCGGGTCGGTGCGCAGCACCGCATTGATCTTGGGATCGATGGTCTCGATCCGCCGCAGGTAGGCGGCGGTCAGGGCCGCCGAAGTCAGCGATCCGTCCGCCATCCGAGCCTGCAGCTCCGGGATCGTCACCGTCTCCAGATCGACCCCCGGCCCCGGCGGGTGCGCTCCGGTCGGCGATGTCGGACCGCCGGCGCCGGATTCGGCGGCTCGCGCGTCTGGAACCGGTACGCCGGGTACACCTGGTACGCCTGGTAAACCTGGCAAGCCTGCGAAAAGGGACCCCATAGCCACGACGGCAATCAGCGTGGCAACGCTTCTCTGCCTCATGAACCTCAGCCGACTACACGCGGACGGTCCGGCGCAAGAGCGCTGCGTGCGCGGCCTCGTCGGCGCGGCTGCAAACTGGGCCTTGCAACTGCCGCAGCGGCAACTTCTACGGTCTTGACCAGGGCCGGAGAAGCCGGCCCGGTGGAGCAACCGTGAGGGAGAAGCGGCAATGGCCTGGCCGATTGCGGAGGTCGCCCGGATGTCGGGCGTGACCGCCCGGACGCTGCGGCATTACGACGAGATCGGCCTGCTCCCGCCCGCCCGGATCGGCGCCAACGGCCACCGCTACTACGAGGAGCGTCAGCTGTTGCGGCTCCAGCAGATCCTCGTGTTGCGGGCGTTGGGCCTGGGGCTGGTCGAGATCGGCCGGGTACTGGCCGATCAGGTCGACGAACTGGAGGCCCTGCGCGGCCACCGCCGTCGGCTGCTCGCCGAGCGCGACCGGCTCGACGCCCTGGTCGGCACCGTCTCCCGCACGATCTCCGAACTGGAGCAGTCACTGGAGCAGTCCAGGAAGGACGGCAGTCCCATGATCAGCATCAATCGGCCGGAGAATCTGTTCGCAGGCGTCCGGCCCGCCCAGTACGAAGAGACCCTGCGTGACTACCCGGAGCTGGCCGCGGACATCGAGCGCGTCACCTCGGGGTTGAGCCGGGACGAGGCCGAGGCGGGGCAGCGTTCGCGCACCGCGCAGATGATCCGGCTGGCCGAGCTGCTGGCTGCAGGTACGCACCCCGGCGCCGAAGCCGTGCAGGCCGAGATCGACGGCCAGTACCGTGCGCTTGCCGAGCTCCGGGCGGTCTCGGCGGAGGAATTCCGGGCGATCGGGCGTTCCTGCGTGGAGAAGGAGCCGTGGCGCGCGGCGTACGAGGCGATCGCGCCGGGCCTGGCGGCGTACCAGCGGGACGCCGTCGAGGTCTACGCCACGACCCGTCTGTGCTGACCCGGGCAAGGGCCGCCGCCACGGGCGCGTGCCCGTGGCGGCGGCCCTTGCCCGGGTCAGACGGGTTCGGGCCGGGCTGGTCCAGGTCGGACCGCTCCCGGTCAAACCAGGTCAGCCACGCGCCCAGCCTCAGCCAGGACGCATGACGACCACGCCACGCTCACCCCCGCCGGGGCGGGGTGGGGCGGCTCCGGATCGACGAGCCGCCCGGCCTCCGCCGCCGGCTACCGGGCCCGCTGCTCGTACCCCACGAGCCGGACGCAGACGGCGAGGCCTGCGATCTCCTACTCCAGGGGTGCGTGGCGCCTGCCGGGGTGAGCACGATGCCCGCCTCGGCGGCACGGCGTACGAAGTCCTTGGCGCAGCCGTCCCGTACTTCGAGGGTCACGAAGTAGCCGCCCTTGGGCGAGGGGTGTTGGGGCCGACCTTGCCGTCCGCACTGATCTTCTTCGCCGACTGGAAGCACTTGACCGCCGCCTCGGTGGCGGCCCCGAAGCTGCCGTCCACACCCGACAGCGGCCCCTTCCAGTCGAGTCAGAGAACTCTCCGACTGTTGGCAGGTCCAACCCGGCCTGTCACCCCGGCGGGGACGGATACGACCGGAAACAGACACGGCAGTGACGCGAACGCGACCCTGCAGTGCCCAAGGACATCGCTGACCAGCGTCGGCGTCTTCTTCGCAACGCCCCCTCACTTTTGAACGCGTTCAATTTCCGGTACGGTCATTCCTACGCACCGAAGGGGAGAATCCGGATGAAGATCGTGATACCCGGTGGCACCGGGCAAGTGGGGATGATCCTGAACCGCGCGATGAGCGCCGCCGGGCACGAGGTCACGGTGCTGAGCAGACAGCCCGCGCGGCCGGGTGAAGTCCCCTGGGACGGGAAGACACCGGGGCCCTGGGCCGACGTGATCGACGGCAGTGATGCTGTGATCAACCTTGCCGGGCGCAGCGTGAGCTGCCGCTATACCAGCGCCCACCTGCAGGCCATGATGGATTCGCGCGTGCACTCCACGCGGGCCGTGGGCGAAGCAATCGCCGCCGCGGCCAAACCTCCCCGCGTGTGGCTGCAGATGAGTACTGCCACGATCTACGCCCACCGCTTCGATGCGCCCAACGACGAGCAGACCGGCATGCTCGGCGGGGCCGAACCCGGCGTTCCCGGCTACTGGGCCTACAGCGTCGACATCGCCAGATCCTGGGAGCGGGAACAGGCAGAGGCCGGCACCCCGCACACCCGTAAAGTCGCCCTGCGCTCTGCAATGGTGATGAGCCCCGACCGGGGCGGCGTCTTCGACGTCCTGCTGCGGCTGGCCCGGCTCGGCCTCGGCGGCCCCGTGGCGGGCGGCGCACAGTACGTGTCCTGGATTCACGACCGCGACTTCGTCCGCGCGGTCGAGTTCCTGATCGACCGGGACGATGTCGCCGGGCCCGTCAACCTCGCCGCCCCCGCCCCTCTGCCGCAACGCATGCTCATGCACGCCTTGCGTACGGCATGGGGTGTTCCGGTGGGCTTGCCCGCGACCAAATGGATGGCCGAGCTCGGGGCCCTCCTACTCCGCTCGGATACCGAACTGCTCTTGAAGAGCCGACGTGTGGTCCCCGGCCGCCTGCTCGATGCGGGCTTCGTATTCCAGCATCCCCACTGGCCGGGAGCCGCCGACGACCTCGTGCGGCGCGTACGAGGCCGAGGGAAGTCGAACCGGCCTCAACGTAGAGCGGCGTAGCACGGCAGCGGGTGGTATCGGCCTCGTCTTCCCCGCGGGCGCGGGAGGCGATCACCAACCGCGTACGCGGGGGGGGAGCGAGTTCCGCCTCTCAATTCCCGTCGTCCCCAGAAGTACTGGAGTCGGATTCGAAGAGCCGGTGGACGGCTGTGGGGATGCCGCTCGGAGCTTGCGGTTCAGGTCGGGTGTAGCGGTCGGCCCGGTGGTAGTAGTCGAAGCAGCCCCGGACGAACTTCTGGTAGGCCGCGGCGCAGGTGAGGACGTCTGTGCGCGTCGTCCCGGTGGCGGAGGCCGCATCGAGCTGTTCGGGGAGTTCCCGGGCAGCGGTGAGCATGTGTTCGGAGCATTCGGCCAGCATGCCGGCGACGCAGTCCGCAGCCTCGCGGGGAGCGTAGCCTTCGTGCCGTTCGAGGAGCACTACCGCGTTGTGGAAGACGCCTGCGGAGCGGTCCTTGGCCACTGACCACAGGTCGTTGTTGAGGCCGGTGTACTCCGCGGCCGCCCGCTTCAGGTCCTGGAGAGCGGGAAGGTGGCGCAGCTCCTCAGGAAGGTCGAGGCTTGCGCCGAGTTCGGCGAGCGTGAGGAACATGTGAGCGCCCACACCCCGTGCACGCCGGTAGCGGTAGGCGTCGAGGGGAGGGTATCGGTCTGCTGCACGGTCGACGGCGTCCTCGTAGTAGGTCCACAACCATTCCTCCGTGTCCTTGCGGAACTCCTTGCACCAGGCTGCTGACCTGTCGGCCAGCATGCGTCGCCAGATGTCCGCGAAGGCCCGGGTGGCCGGGCTCCCGCCCGCCCCGCCGTCCAGTACACGTACCAGGGAGGCGAGTGCTCCTGCACAGCGGTCGGGGTCGCGGCCGTCGGGGCCGTCGTCGAGGTCGTCGTCCATGATGAACGTCCAGTACAGCCACTGGGTGAGCCGGACGAGGTCTTCCCGGCCGGCGTCGGGGTAGGCCAGGGCGCCGGTGTCGGTGATCCGGGCTCGGCGCAGATTGCGCTGGGAGACGGGTGACCGGCAGATCTCGAAGCGGGCGAGCCAGGAGTGCACGGCCGTGTGGGCGTGGAGGGCGAAGGGGTTCGGGTCGGACGGTGGGATGGGCATCCGGGGGGCCGGGGCGCCGGATCCGGGGCGGGCGGCCTGTGCCCCCTCGTTCACCGGGCGATGCGATGTGCCCGTTTCCGCGCGCATGGGTGTCAGCCTGCCTCTCGTCGTCGGGACGGAGCTGTGGTGGCGGGCCCCAGCGCGGCCAGGGCGGCCGAGGGCGTACGGCCACGTGGGCGCGACCGGGCGGTGAGGGCCGCCAGGGCGTGGATGCTGGGAAGCGAGGGGAAGTCGTAGGGGATGGGGCGCGGGCCCACTTGGTCGGCCGGCCCGTGGAAGCCGCCACCGGGCCGCTGGGCCGCGATCAGCCAGCGCGTTCCTGTGTGCGCCAGGTCCCGGTGTTCCATGCGATGCATGGCGGCGACGGCGTGAGCGGTGCTCGTGGCATCGCTCACGCCTCCCGGACGCTGGGCCCAGCCGCCGTCCTTGTTCTGGGTCTCCCGCAGCCGGGTGGCCGCGCGTTCCAGGGACCGCGCGATACGTTTCGCCAGACTCTGGGAGAGAACAGAGGGCAGGCACGACAGCGCATGGACCGCCCGCCCGATGACGCTGGACTCGCTCATCGTCCAGCTCCGCGGCCAGGTGCCGTCGTCGCACTGCTGGTCGAGCAGGAAGACCACCGCGTTGTGCAGGACGGGGTCCGGTTGCCGACTGCCTGGAGCCAGTGCGAGCAGCCCCGCCGCGGTCATCTCCGCTTCGGGCGGTTCGCCCTTCCGGTAGGTCGGCAGGCCGCCGGCGGGGTCGGCGAGCGAGCGCAGGAGGTGTTCGGCCCGGCCGATCGCGCCGCGGTAGCGGACGTGGTCGAGAGCGCGAAGGAACTGTACGCAGACAGCGGTGCTGTCGACGTCGATCTGCCGGACGCGCGAGGCGTAGGCCCAGCCTCCCGCCGGGTTCTGTCCGGACGCGACGTAGTCGCCGATGCGCAGCATCAGGTGGCGCCGGGCGCCGGCGCGCACGAGCGCCAGGCCCGCCTTGGCGGTGAGGAAGAGGTTGTGGCTCTCCACGAACGGGATCCCGCCGTCCGGGTTCTGCCGGGCTGCCAGCACGCCCAATCCGGACGACACCGCAGGCGCGCCCGGGTCGATGGCGTGCACTGCGTGGAGGGCGAGCAGGTGTGCCAGGAGATTGCCCTCCCAGACCTCTCGGGCGCTGCCCCGCTGCAGTAGCCGCAGCAGTTCCTCGGCATCCCCCGCCGCCGTGGACAGAGGCAGCCCGGTTCCCCGGCTGTGCAGCACACGCACAGCGAGGAGGACGAGCCGGGTCCAGGCCGCGCTCTCACCGGCGTCCGGCAGCTCGAGCCCGGCCAGGCGCCGGTCGTAGGGCAGCACCCCGCACACGGCGAACAGCGTGGTGAGCAACGCCTTCTTGCGCGCCCCGGTGAAGTGGTCGAATCCGCTCAGATACGAGGCCGCCAGGAACCGGTCACCTGCCCGGCTCTCCCCCAGGGCGGCCCGTGCGAGCAACGCCTGCCACTCCTGGTTGCTCCGCGACCGACCGAGATAGGCGGCCACCCGGGTGCCCGCCAGGGCGCCCCACGGGGACGCCTCCGCCCGGCGCAGCAGAGCCAGGAAGAGTGACGACTCCACTGCCCTGCTGCCGCACCGGTCCGTCAAGGACCCGAGTGCGTCGACATGTAAGGACAGGTACCTGGTCAGCCGGCGACGACAGTCGCCGACCAGGGGTGGCAGTGGCGGGTCATGCGGATCATGCAGAGCGCGAATTGTCACCCTTGCCTCCGTGTGGACGAACGAACCCTTCGTCTCCGCGGACAGAGAAGGCACCACTGCCGCAGCGCGGGGACATACGACGACCCGTGGCGGGGAGAAGCGCGTCCCGCCGGTGAGCAACACCGGACATCAGGCAGGGAACACCGGACTCCAGATGGTGAACTCCGGGGCAACGACTCTCAAACCCTTGCGCCCGGACCTCCCACTTCACTCGCCTGCGACGCGTCTGACAACCTCCCGGCAGGAGGCGCGGGGAGGGCCACGGCGCATACGAGGTGAGAGCGCCGGAGCGTGGGTTCCCACCCTCCGGCACGCCCGTTTACCCCACGGTGCGCAACCCCTGGGGAACGAACGCTCTCTCCCGCCCTCGACAGCACGTCGGGCTGTTCGAGTCGGCCCTTACAAGATCCGGCCCCGGGCTGGCGGGGCCGGACCGTGCAATCCCACTCGCAGGCGCCCACCCCCGCGGGGCGCCTCGGCGGGGCCGCTCGCGCGGAGCCGTCGTGTCCGACGGGCGGCAGGCACCGGACAGGCCGGCTGCGGGCGGCGGGAATCAGCCTGGGCGGCCGATCGTGGGGAAACCTGCAGCAGAACTGAAATGCGCTGGTCCCGGCCCGTGGCGCCGTGTCAGCCTGGGCTGAACGGGGCGTCCGTGGAAGGGGAGTTCATGGAGTTCGCTCTGCTCGGCAGCGTCGAGGCACGGGTCGGAGGCCGGCCGGTCGGCCTGGGGCACCGCCGCCAGCAGTGCGTGCTCGCGGCACTGCTCGTCGACGCCAACCGGCTCGTCACCGTCGGCCGGCTCATCGACCGCGTCTGGGCCGAACACCCCCCGCAGCGCGCCCGCGACACCCTCTACGGCTACCTCTCCCGCCTCCGGCGCGCGCTGGCCGTCAGCGACAGTGCGAGGATTCTCCGGCGTTCCGGCGGGTACACGCTCGCCGTCCCGGCCCCGGCCGTGGACGTCCACCGCTTTCGTGAGCTGGCCGCGCAGGCGCGTGACGCCGGGCAGGACGACCGCGCGGCACGTCTGTTCGGGCAGGCGCTCGACCTGTGGCGCGGGGCGGCCTTCGCCGGCCTGGACACGCCCTGGATCAGCGGGGTCCGGGAGGCGCTCGCGCGGGAGCGGTCGGCGGCTCAGGCCGGGTACGACGAGGCCCGGCTCCGTCTGGGGCAGCACGCAGAGCTGCTCGCAGGGCTGACCGAGCCCGGGCGCATCCTCTCGACGAGTGCGTGACCGGACGGCTCATGCTCGCCCTCTACCGGTGCGGTCGTCCGGCCGAGGCGCTCGACCACTACCGGCGCACACGGTTACGCCTGGTGGAGGACCTCGGTTGCGAGCCCGGCCCTGCGCTGCAACGGCTGCACCGGCGCATGCTGGCCTCCGACCCGGAGTTGCTGGCCACCGCCCCGGAGCCGGCGGCTGCAGCGCGACCACCACAGCGGCAGGCACCGGCCGCTCCGGTGACGGCCGCGACGGCCGCGACAGCGGAGCGCCCGCCGCGGAACGAGGCGACGCCGGCAGCAACGGCGGCTGGCCCGCCTCACCGGCCGGGCCGCCGTGGCCGCCGACCTGTTCGCCGCCTCCGCCCACGTCCTCACACTGCTGGGTCGCCTGGACGAGGCCGAGGCCCACGCCGAGGACGCGCGGGACCTGTCGGCGGCCTGCGCAGCGCCCGCCCTGCGCGACCGGGCCGAGGAACATCTGCGCCGCTCCGCGGACGCCCGGCGCCGGGACTGATGCCGTGAAACGCGCCGGCGGGCCGACCGGCAGCGGTGCGAGAAACTGCGGTTCAGAGGCGTTGATTCCTGCGCTTTAGGATCGCGCGCGTGACAGAGATCGACTACGGGCAATTCCACGAGTGGCTGCAGCAGGCACGCAGTGCGGCCCCTGATGCGCGGTGGGAGCTGCTGCGCAGGTTCCAGGAGGGCTGGGGTTACGAACCCACCGGTGGCGAGCGGTGGGAGCGGGAGGAACCCGATGCCCACAAGACGTACGTGTCCGGGCTGAAGGCCGGTGCCGGTGCCGGTTCCTCCGACGCCCCGGTGGACGACGAGCCTGACGACGTCGACCCCTCGCTCGCGATACCCGCCGCGCTGGACGAGTGGTGGGAACTGCCGTTCAACTCCTTCGCGGACCGCTGGCGCCTGTACTGGACCAACCCGGTGTGGCCGCCCACCGTTCGCCCGGACCCCACCGGCTACGGCGTCGCCGGCGGCCTGCCACCGGAGAACCCCTTCACCGGCCCGTCCGAGGACCTGCGGGTCTGCGTGTTCATGGCCGAGGACCAGTACTGCAACGAGTGGGGCTACCCGGCGGCCCGCAGCCACCTCGCCGATCCGCCGGTGCTCGTCTCCGCCCTGGACGACGACGAGCAAGAGGCATGGGTGCTGCAGAGCCGCTCGGTCTCGGAGTTCTTCCTCCTGCTGGCCGTCACGCGCTTGCCCGCCCACTACGGCTGGACCGTCCAGGAAGGCAGCACCGGCCCGGAGGTCCTGGCCCGGCTGCGGGAGAAGCTGCGCCCGATGGGGCTGCTGCCGTGGCGTGAGCTGGGGGCTCGTACCGAATTCTTCGGCGGCCCGGACGTCATCGTGGCCCACGACACCGGATACAGCGACTTCGAGCTCGTCGCGTACGGACGCACCGGCCACGCGCTGGAACGCCTGGCCGAGACACTCGGCGTGGACTGGTCGGAATCGATCTGCGAGCCGAGAAGCCACCACAAGGAAGAGTGACAGCCCCAACACGCCACGGCACTCACTTCGCGCACAAGGCCGTGGTGAACACCTTCAGCGCGGCCGTGTCGGCCTTCTCCGGCATGGTGAGGCTGGTGTTGACGGCGAGGGTGATCTGCCGCTTGCCGTCGGCCGATGTGAAGCTGAAGGTGCCGTAGCCGGGAACGCTGCCGGTGTGGCCCCATACGGGCTGCTCGCCGGGACAGTAGGCGGCCCGGCTCTCCAGGCCCAGGCCGTACATCCGCTCGGGTCCGCGATCGGTCTTCCGGAACGTCCGCATCTCCTGCCACAGGTGGGACGGCAGCAGCTTGCCACCGTCGAGTGCGCGGTAGAAGCGGTTCAGGTCGGCGGTGGTGGAGACGATGTTGCCGGGACCCCAGAAAGCCGTGGGGCTGAAGTCGGTGAAGTCAGTGAAGCCGGTGAAGTCGAAGTCGGCCGGTGCGGTTTCTCCGGGCAGCCGCTCGTAACCGTTCAGGTGGCGGCCCGCCAGACGCGGCGAGGCGGGGACGGTGGTGTCGGTGAGGTGGAGGGGGCGCACGATGCGGCGGCCGATCTCCTGGTCGAGCGTGCGGCCGGTGGCCTTCTCGATCAGCATGGCGAGGAGGACGTAGTTGGTGTTGGAGTAGGCCCACTTCCCCGGCTGGCCGGGGTTGAACGGGCGCGGCTCCTTCAGCGCGAGCTCGACGAGCTCCCGGGGCGTGTGGCGGGAGTGCTGGAGCTTGCGTATGGGATCGTCGCCGCGCCGGAGGACGTCGGTGTAGTTGGGGATCCCGCTGGTGTGGCCGAGCAGTTGGCGTACGGTGACGGGCGTGCCGTCGTCCCCGTCGGGGACGAGGCCGGGCAGGTGACGTCCGATGGGCTCGTCCAGGCCGAGCCGGCCCTCGTCGGCGAGTTGCAGCACGACCGTGGCGACGAAGGTCTTGGTCACGCTGCCGGCCCGGAACCGGTCCCCGGGCTTCGCCGGCCGTCCGTCCCGCAGGTCGGCGGCCCCGCTGCCCACCCGCCAGACGCGGTCGCCCTCGCGCACCTCGGCGATCGCGCCGGGCACTCCCTCGGCAACGATGCCGTCCAGGGCCCGCTGCAGCGCGGCGCCCTTGCCCTCACCGGCCGGCGTCGCGGCTCCGCGTGCGGTCTCCCGGTCCGTCCCGCGCTCACCGGCGGGCGCGGCGGCGGCCGGGACCGCCGCGGAGACGAGGGCGGTTGCGGCGAGCAGGGCGGAGATTGCGGCTGTCGGGCGGCGCATGGTCGGGGGTCCCTTCCGTCGGGTTCAGGTGGTGATGCCCTCACCGTATGGAGCCCCGCCCATGCCCGTGATCATGATCAAGAATGATCATGGAGTTCCCTCCCCCTACAGGTCCCCCCGACGCTGGGTCAGGGTCCGGCGCGGCCCGCCTCAGGGTTGTGGCCGCGGATGCGCCCGCACGCCGGCTTGGCGCGGGAGACGACGCTTCCTCCTGGGTATCCCCTCTGCAGGAGTGACCGGCGATCCTGGAGGGAGACGTCACGTCATGACGGGACATCAGGGCCATGACCGGCCCGGCACCGCATCGATCTCGTACCTCAGACGAAGATTCCTCACGCTGACGGCCGCCGCGACCGTGCTGGCGTTCTCCGTCGAGCCCGGCCGCGCAAGAGCCGAGGAGCTCGGCGATCGCGTCCTCGGCGACGATCCGTTCACCCTCGGCGTCGCCTCGGGCGACCCCCTGCCGGACGCGGTGGTGCTGTGGACGCGGCTGGCTCCGCGCCCGTGGGAGCCGGACAGCGGGCTGCCTGCCACGGGGGCGATACCTGTGAGCTGGGAAGTCGCGGAGGACGAACGGTTCTCGCGCGTCGTACGCCGGGGCCGGGCCGCCGCCGACGCCGAGTTCGGGTACAGCGTGCACGCCGACGCCCGAGGGCTCAAGGCAGGGCGCACCTACTGGTACCGCTTCCGGGCCGGCTCCTGGGTGAGCCGCGCCGGCCGGACCCGTACCGCTCCCGCCGCCGGAAGCTCTCCCGCGCAGCTGCGCCTGGGCGTGGCCTCGTGCCAGCAGTACGACGAGGGCTACTACACCGCGCTGTCGCACCTGGCCCGCGAGGACCTCGACGTCGTCTTCTTCCTCGGCGACTACATCTACGAGAACGCCATCGACGCCCGGGCCGGGGACCGGCAGCTCCCGGAGGGCAGCCGGCTGCCCGACGTCTTCGCGCACGAGACCGTCACGCTGGCGGACTACCGCCTGCGCTACGCCCTGGGCAAGTCCGACCCCGACCTGCAGGCCGCGCACGCCGCCCATCCCTGGTGCGTCACCTGGGACGACCACGAGGTGGAGAACAACTACGCGGCGCACGTGTCGCAGGACAACGACCCCACCGATGCGTTCCTGCTGCGCCGGGCCGCGGCCTACCGTGCGTACTGGGAGAACATGCCCCTGCGCATCCCGCACCCCACGGGACCGGACATGCGGCTCTTCCGCCGCCTCCGCTACGGCAGGCTCGCGCAGTTCGACATCCTGGACACGCGGCAGTACCGCTCCGACCAGGCCTACGGGGACGGCTGGAAGCAGCCCGGCCCCGATTCCGAAGACCCCTCCCGCACCCTCCTCGGCCCCGCACAGGAAACGTGGCTCTCCAACGGATTCCGCAGTTCGTCGGCCACCTGGAACGTCCTCCCCCAGCAGGTCGCCTTCTCCCGGCGCCGGCTGAGCCCTCAGAACTCCCCCTTGTCCATGGACGCCTGGGACGGCTATCCGGCGGCCCGCAAGCGGCTCCTCGAGGCCGCGCGCACCGCGCGGATCAACAACCTCATGGTGCTCTCCGGTGACTCCCACATCCACCTCGCCATGGACATCAAGGAGGACTTCGACGACCCCTCCTCCCCCACGCGTGGCGTGGAGATCCTCGGCACGTCCGTATCCAGCGGAGCCGACGGAGTCGAAAGACCCGAGGACTGGGAGAGCCTCCTCGCCGCCAACCCGCACATGGCGTACTACGCCAAACGCCGCGGCTACGTCGTCATCACGCTCACTCCGTCGCAGGCCCGCGTCGACTACCGCACCCTTCCCTACGTCACCCGCCCGGGCGCTCCCGTCTCCACCGCCACCAGCTTGATCTGTCGAGCGGACCGCCCCGGGTTCGAACGGCCGTCTCCGTAACGGCGATGCCGTGTCGCGAATGCGGAGCCTTCTGCCCGTGCGGGGCTGTGTACCGGGCGGGGGCATGATCAGGGTGATTCCGTGCGCACGAGACACCGGGCGACGCCGCGGGCGATCGACCCGGCGTGGTTCAGCCCTCGCCGGCGAGCGGGCGCCGGGTCCTGGTGGGCAATGATGTCGGCTCCCTCGGCGAGCTGGAGATGGTTCAGCAGTCGTGCACTGCTCGACGGTCCCCTTCCGATCACCTCAATTACGGGCCCGAGCCCGGGCCCGGCCGGTGGACGACGGGGATGGCGTTGCCCGGCTCGTCCAGCCCAGGGTCGTAGGGGCGCATCGTCCGGCCAGCCGTCAAGTGGGCCTCGCACCGCGAAATTCGCGTGCTCGCGGGTGGGCCGGTCTGCACACTGACCGCATGGATTCCGTGCGGATCAGGCCGATGCGACCGGAGAATCTCCGCTCCGCGGAACGCGCGTCGGCGGTGACGTTCCTCGAGGCGGACCGGCAGAGCAGGAGAGTCGGCGAACCGGAGGCCGAGCCCCGCTCGGCGACGGACTCGGAGCAGTGGATCGACCGGATGGGCCACTTCCTCACCGAGGACCCCGGAGGCTGCCGGGTGGCCGTGGACGAAGGCAAGTCCAGCATTGTCGGCTTCGCGATCTCGCAGAATCGCGGCCGGTTCTGGTACCTCGCCACCTACGGTGTCCTGCCCGACCGGCAGGGCACGGGCATCGGCAGACGCCTGATGGACGCGGTCCTGGCGCATGCCGACGGCCGCCGGGGCATGGCCCCGACCACTTCAACTGCATCACCACCGCCAACGAGTGGGCGGTGGACGTCGGCCTGGCAGCCCGCCTCGACATCGGCCAGGAGGGCTACCTGGCCGTGCGCGGCATGACGCCGCCGGCACCGTATCTGGCCAGCGGGCATTTCCTGTGAGCGCGCAACAATGTGCGGCCGGCGGGATCGAGCATCCGTGGCAGGCCCAACGACTTGTCGGATGCGCCGGGCCTTTTGAGGGCGTCAGGCGCCGGTGTCCGCGCCGGGGGCGTCGTCCAGCAAGTGGGGGCCGTTGTTGCGGACGTCGTTGACCGCGGTCGATACCGGGCGGGCACCGAGGTCGCCGCCCGCGGGAGTGGTCAGGAGTGCGCGGAGCTCTTCGGGGTCCTGGTGGGCGGGGTCGAGCCAGGTGTCGTAGTCGGCCGGGGCGATGGCCAATGGCATGCGGGGATGGATGCGGCCGGCGGTGTCGGTGGCTTCGGTGGTGATGATGCTGCAGGTGGTCCACCACTCCGCCGGGCCGTCGTCTCCGGTCGCCGGGTCGCGCCAGAACTCGTACAACCCCGCCAGCCCCATCACCTGACCGTCCGCGGGGCTGATGAAGTACGGCTGCTTGTAGGCCTTCGCGGTGGGGGTCGCGGCGACGGCTTCCCATTCGTAGAAGCCGTCGGCCGGGAGCAGGCAGCGGTGCTTGGCGAAGGCGCGGCGGAAGGCAGGCTTCTCGTGCACCGTCTCCACCCTGGCGTTGATCATCTTCGCGCCGGTGCTCAGACTCTTCGCCCAGGACGGCACCAGGCCCCACCGCAGCGCCCGCAGTTGCCGCTCGATCGCACCGCTGTCACGGTCGGCGCGCTCCAGCACGGCCCATACGTCGTCGGTCGGGGCGACGTTCCAGCTCGGTTCCACGAGTGGTTCCGGGTCCCACTGGGTGACGGAGAACAGTCCGGCGAGATCCTGCGGACTGCGGGTGGAGACGTAACGGCCGCACATGCCTGATCCTCGCCGGACCTCTCGTCAGACCCGGTCGCCGGTCAGGTGCAGCGGTTTACGCGGGGCCGGTGGCCGGCCGTCCACGGCCGTGCCGGGGACGTCGTCCTCGCGCTCGGCCGCGTACCAGCCCAGGCTGCGCATGATCGCCTTGGGCATCGTCGGCGGCAGGGCGCGGTCGACGGCCGGCCAGGCCTCCTCGAGAAGGGCCCGGGCATGGGCGCGGGCGGCGTCCACCGCGCCGCACTCGGTGAGGACGGCGGCGACGCCTTCCGCCGTCTGCGCAGTGGCGCGGCCGCCGCGCACGGCCTCCCACACGGCGCGCAGACGGCCGGGGGGCAGCAGGGGAACGGCGTGGGCGAGCGGCACCGTGACCTTGCCGTTGAGCAGGTCCTCGGCCACGCGCTTGGCCGCGCGGCGGCGTCCGCCGTGCCTGACGGTGCCGATGCCGCGCAGGTCCGCGACGTCGTCGCTGATCTGGTAGGCCACGCCGAGGGCCTCGAAGTACGCGCCGACGGCGGCGGTCTCCGCCTCCCCCGCGCCGGTCAGCAGGGCGCTGACCTCGGCGAACATCCGTACCGGCAGGCCGGACTTCAGCCGGTGGGTGGAGTGCAGCCGCTGCAGCAGCACCGAGGCGTCGCCGGTGGCCACGGCGGTGTCCATGGCCTGCTCGTGGCCGGCGATGTCGAGGGCCTGTCCGGCGTGGCCCGCGCGCAGGGCGCGCACATAGGCCCGGTGCACCCGCAGGCGCAGCACGGGGTCGTCGGGCAGGACGTCGTCCGCCACCCGGTCGAAGACGAAGTAGGCGGCCGTACCCGCGTTGATGGCGGTCGGTGTGCCGAAGACCTCGTGGACGGTGGGGCCGCCGCGTCTCATCGGGGAGGCGTCCTCCACGTCGTCGACGATCAGGGACCCGGTGTGCAGCAGCTCGGTGATGGCCATCAGGGGCCGGTAGCGCTCCACAGCCTCGCTGAAGAGGGCCATGACGCAGGCGGAGGCGAAGGAGCGCCATGACTTCCCGCCCAGATCCGCGAGGTGGCGTACGGGCAGGACGAGCCCGTCGTGCACCTCTCCGGACGAAGCCTCGTCGAGGGGGGCATGACCTTCGAGGCCGGCCAGAGCGCCCAGCACCCGGGGGTCGGCGGTGTCGGGGTAGAACCGGCGCACTTCCTCCCTCGTGAGCCGGCCGATGCGGCGCATGAAGTCTTCGAAGTCACCGATAGTGTTGGGCGGAACGAACTCCACGCGCGCGTGCCCGCCGACGGGCCGTCCGCCCATCGTGCCTTCCACCCGGCACCGGCCGTGCCAGAAGGCGCGGCCCAGGGACATGGACGAGATCTCTTGCGCGTACGGGGACGCGGTGAGCCGCACGTCGAGGCCTGCTTCGGGGATCCGCAACCGGGTGGCGACGGGGTAGCAGTTCATGGTGACCGAGGAGTCCCAGCGGCGCGTTGTCCACAGCTCCGCCGTCGCCTGCCGGCCGTGTCCGTCGGGACCGGAGACGGCGCACACCGTGTGCTGTGCCTGCGTCGTGTGGGTGGCCATGGGCCGATCGGGCAGTTCCTGGAAAGCCGGCGCGTCGTCCAGCACGTCCAGCACGTCCAGCACATCCGGCACGTCCGGCACGTCCGGCACGTCCGGCACGTCCATCAGATCCGGCAGATCCTCCGGGTCCAGCAGATACGGCTCGGTCTCGGTGGTCTCCTCGACGAGGCTGGTGCGCAGGAGCACCACGTCCCAGCCGTTGTCCAGCTGCACCTGAACCCGCATCCAGGCGGTCTCCGCGCCGCCGGGGCGGTGCGCGCCTTC
This sequence comes from Streptomyces rectiverticillatus, assembly GCF_013394065.1. Taxonomy (NCBI): domain Bacteria; kingdom Bacillati; phylum Actinomycetota; class Actinomycetes; order Kitasatosporales; family Streptomycetaceae; genus Streptomyces; species Streptomyces rectiverticillatus. Next base: position 7,374,375 of record NZ_CP040752.1, on the reverse strand, counting down.
CGGACAGGTGCCGTAGGAGTGCTCCAGCCATGCCTCTCCCGTGACACGCACCGGATCGCGGCCGGCGACGGACACGGTGCCTCCGGCCGTCATGCGCGGCAGGCACGACGAGGACAGGGCCCCGGGGGGTTCCGTTTCGTCGCCCTCGCACAGCAGCAGGGGCGACTTGCCCGGGCTGAGGGTCAGTGCGAAGCCCCCGGCCTCGCCGGTCACGGTCAGGCCGTACGAACCGTCCGGGTGCCGGATGAGGGTGGCGGCGCCGCCGAAGTCCAGGTCCAGCCGATGCGCGGCAAGACGTACGGGCGCGTGCAGCAGCCGGTCGGGCAGGAGCGGCCTGCCGCCTGCCAGGGCGTCGAGGACGGCCCGGCGCACGTGGGGGTCCCATGCCGAGGTGTCCTCGAAGGCGGAGCGCGCCTCGGCGAGGGCTCCCTCGTCCAGCCAGGACTCGGTGGTGCGGCAGCCGGTGGCGTGATCGGTGTGCGACCAGATGACGGTGTGGCCGGCGGGCCGGTCCGCTCCCCCGCCGGGCCGGGCGGTTCCGGCCTCTCCCCCGGCTCCCGGCCGCCTGCACAGGAACTGCACGGACAGGCTGTGCTCTTCGCCTTCGGCCGTCCGTACCGAGGCGTTGACGGACCACCGCTCGACGGGACGGTCCGGGTGGGGCAGGTCCTCGCGTACGGACTCGCCGGAGTCGGCGGCGGCGGCCGCCGACGAGGACGGCGGTGCCTGTGTGGCGTGCTGGTTCACGGGTGTCCCAAGGGGAGTCCTGCGGTGCGGTTTGCGTACCGGCCGTAATCGCCCAACCGCACGAGCGTCAACACGGTTACCTGCGACCACCCGTATGGATCGCCCGTTGCAGGCGATCCGTGCTCTGTCGGGTGCATTCGGGTGAGCGCGGGCGTGCCGCCCGCAGGGGTGCCCGGCCGCCGCCGTATACCCGGGACACGACCGATGGGAACGGTGGACGAAGATGATGACGCGGTGGGTGGTCTCCCGTCCCTGGCGGGTACTGGCCGGGGCGGGCCTGCTGGGCGCGGTGCTGGGGATGTGGCTGCTGGGAGCCCGCCCTCAGTTCAGCGGCGGCGGCTACCTCGCCACCGGGACCGAGGCCGCTCGCGCCGACGCCGTCATGGCCGATCGCTTCCACGCAGGCCTGCCGGACCTGGTGCTGCGCGCGGACGCCCGCTCCCCCGCCGGTTCGGAGGACGTCTCCCGCGCGGGCCTGGACCTCACCGTCAGGCTCTCCCGGCAGCCGGGCGTCGAGCGCGTCTACTCGTACTGGAACACGGGCACCCCCGAGCTGCTGAGCAAGAACGGGCGCAGCGCCCTCGTCGTGGCCGACCTGGCGGGAGACGACGCGGGTACGGCGCGGGCCGCCGCACGGCTGGTGCCGCGCTTCACCGGAGTCCACGGTCCGCTGCGGGTGTCGGCCACCGGCACCTCCTACGTCTCGGCGCAGGCCACCGAGGTCAGCGGGCAGGAGCTGCTGCGGGCCGAGCTGCTCGGCGTGCCGCTGACCGCGCTGGCGCTGCTGCTGGCCTTCGGTTCCCCGGTCGCGGCCCTGCTGCCGGTGCTGACCGGGCTGTTCGCGGTGCTGGGCGCCTATGCACTGGTGTGTGCGCTGGCCGACGTGATGCCCGTGTCCGCGCTCGCCACGAACGTCTCAACGGCGCTCGGCTTCGGCGTGACCGTCGACTACGGGTTGCTCCTCGTCAGCCGCTACCGCCAGGAACTCGCCGCTGCGAAAGGCGGCGGCCACGATGTCCACGGCAGCCCCGACACCCGGGGCGCGACGCTGCGCACCATGCGCACCGCCGGGCGCACCGTGTTCTTCTCCAGCGGCACGATCGCGCTCTGCATGACCCCCATGCTGCTGTTCCCCCTGCCGTTCCTGCGGTCTCTGGCCTGCGCGGGCATCGCGGTCGTGCTGTGCTGCGGGCTCGCCACGGCGTTCGTTCTGCCGGCGCTGCTGGTTCTGCTCGGCCGCTGGATCGACCGCGGCGACCCGCTGGCCCGGTGGCGCCGGCCACGTTCCGTGGAGAGCCCGCTGTGGCGGCGCGTCGCCCGTGCCGCCACCGGCCGGCCCGTCCTGGCCGGCGGCTGCTGCGTGCTGCTGCTCGCCGCGTCGGCGCTGCCGTTCGCCCACGTCCGCTTCGGCGTCACCGACTACCGGGTGCTGCCGGCCGAGCTGGAGTCCCACGCCGTCGCCGCGGGCATCGAGCGTGACTTCTCCCTCCCGTGGGACCGCGCCGTCACCGTCGTGTTGCCGGCCACGGATGCTGTCGAGCAGGAGGCGGAGGTGACCGCCTACGCCCGGCAGTTGTCCGAACGGCCCGACGTCGCGAGCGTGGTGACGGGCCTCGGGACGTACGCACACGGACGCCAGGTGGCCGGGCCGACGCCCGGATCGCTGCTGCAGATCACCACGGGCGGCACCTGGCTCGCGGTGACGGGATCCGGTCCGCCCGCGAGCGACCCGGACCTCGTACGGACCCTGCGCGCGCTGCCCTCCCCCGGCCCGCACCTGGTCACCGGCTGCCCGGCGCTCGTGCTGGACACCAAGACGGCCCTCGCGCACGTCCTGCCCTTCATCGGGGCGCTGTTGATCGGCTGCGTGCTGGTCCTGCTCTTCCTGTTCACCGGTTCGCTGCTCATCCCGCTCAAGGCCGTGGTACTGGCCGCGCTGAGCATGTGCGCCGGCTTCGGGGCCATGGTCCACATCTTCCAGGACGGCCATCTGCGCGGCCTCCTCGGGTCGTTCGCCGTGACCGGCGAGCTGGAGACGGCCATGCCGGTGGTGATGTTCTGCTTCGCCTTCGGGGTCTCGGTGGACTACGAGCTTTTTCTCATCGCCCGCATCCAGGAGGAGCACCGGGCCGGCGCCGACTGCCGCACCGCCGTCGTCAACGGCATCGCCCGCACCGGCCGGGTGATCACCACGGCGTCGCTGCTCGTCGCCATCGCCGTGCTGCCGCTGCTGACCTCGCACGTGGTGCTGCTGAAGATGTTCGGATGCGGCATCGCCCTCGCCGTGCTCATGGACGCCACCGTCGTGCGCGGCGTCCTCGTGCCCGCCTTCATGCGGCTTGCCGGGCACGCCAACTGGTGGGCGCCTGCGCCGCTGCGGCGTCTCCACCGGCGCCTCGGGCTCCACACCGCCTTCGTGCCGCCGGCACCCGCGGGTGCCGTGCCGGCCCAGCAGAAACAGACCGTGAGGAAGAAGATCCGCACATGACCACCACGCGTCGTCCGCGCCGCACCCGTCGTCCGCACGGTCCGTATCGTCCGCGTCGTCCGCGTCGTCCGCGTACCGCGACGATCCACGCGGCTCTGAGCGCCCTGCTGCTCGGCGCCCTCTGCACGACAGCGGGCCCCGGGACCACGCCGGCTGCAGCGGCCGCGACCGGGGCGGCGCCGGCCGGGACCGCCTTGGCCGGGACCGCTCTGTCCTGCTCCCTGCAGACCGCCCCCGGCGACCCCCTCGTCTTCCGCCCGCCCGTCACCGGCCGCGTGCAACGGGTGTCGGCCACGGGCACGGTCCTGCTCGACCGCTGCACCTCCGCGGACGGCAGCCAGTACGGGATCCGGTCCGGACGGATGGTCCTGCGCGGCTCGGCGACGGCCAACTGCCTCACCGCAGCCCGTCCCGAGGGATCCGCCGTCGTCACCTGGTACCACGGCTGGGCACAGCGCGGCCGGACCGCCGGGACCTCCCGCCTCAGGCCGTCCCCGCGCGGCGGTGGCGGCTACACCCCGGCGGACACCTTCCTCAGCGGCGACGTGGTCTCGGGGCGGATGGCGTACCGCCACGTACGCGGCCGGGCGGTGCCCACCACCGACGTGACCGGCTGCGCGGCCCGCGGCCTGCGGACGGTCGCGGGGCGGGGCAACATCTCCTTCTCGTGACTCCGGGGCGCGGCGGGCCCCGGGAAGGCGTCACGGGAGCCGGCCGTCACGTCCCGGCCGACCGGTACGCCTACCCGCTGACGGAACCCCCCGGGCGTGCGTACGCCAGTGCTGTCAGGGCGGTTGGTCGGTGCCGAGGCAGCGGTCCCGGAGTCTGCGTTCACCCGGCGCCCTCACCGGTTTCGCCGGCTGCTGGAGCGCGGCCGCAGGAGTGCCGCGGCCAGCACGGCCGGGGTGGTGAGCAGCAGGGTGAGGGTCACCAGCGACAGGCCCCCGAGCTGCTTCTCGGTCGCTGACGGGAGGACCTTCCGGTAGGAGGGGCAGCGGTTCCTGGAGCCGCACAGATCGGTGGGCGGTTTCGGTACAGGCACCGTGTTCGGCGGGGCGGGAGGCGAAGCAGGGCGAGGCGGCGTCCTCACGACCGGGGCGGGGCCCGGCGGGAGTTGAGGGGGCGCTGGGGCTGCGGGCGCCGGGGCAGGGGGAGGCGCCGGGGCCGGGGGTGCTTGCGGTGCAGCCGGTGGGGGCACGGGAGCAGGAGCGGGTGGGGCGGGTGCAGGTGGCGCCGGGGCAGGTGGGGCGGGCGCGGGCGGGGCAGGAGCCGGGGGTGCGGGGGCGGGGGGCGCAGGAGGGGCCGGAGGGGCCGCAGCCGGTGGAGCCGGCGCCTCCGCCCCGGGCGGTGCAGGAGGAGGAGCACCCGGGCCGGGGGCAGGAGGCTCGGGCGCGGGCGGCGCAGGGGCAGGAGGGGCGGGCGCAGGCGGGGCCGGCGGAGCAGGAGCCGGCGCTCCCGGCCCGGGCGGGGCGGGAGCCGGAGCACCGGGACCAGGGGCGGGAGGTGCCGGGGCAGGAGGCGCCGGAGCCGGCGGAGCAGGCGCGGGCGGCGCAGGGGCCGGCGGGGCGGGCGCAGGTGGGGCGGGCGCGGGCGGGGCCGGAGCCGTGGGTGCGGGGGCCGGTGGCGCCGGGGCGGGCGGCCGGGCGTTGCGGCACTTCAGCCACACTTCTGCGTCCACGGTGAGCACGCGCGCAGTGACGTCCAGGCACCCTTGGCCGTTGTCGGTCACTTCCGCTCGGGCGTTGCCGCCCAGCGCGTCCACGGCGACGTGTGACGGCGGATGCGGCGGCAGCAGGCTCGGCAGGCGGTGCAGGACGGCGTTCACCGACGTGTTGCCCGTCGCGACACTCGCCCCGGCGTCGTCGGCCGCGGCCTCGCCCGTCATCGCCAGCGCAGCAGCCGTGGCCAGCATCACCGCATACCGTGTTCTCCGCCGCCCCGTCACGCGGAACAGCCTGCACGCCTCCGGTGCCTCCAACTCTCGTTCCCAGAAGATTCCTCCGATGGGCGGAAAATTACCTCAGCACATCACGACGAGCGCACGCCGCGGGGACGGCCTGCATCCGGATACCCGGTGAACGGATATTGACGGATATTGATTGGGCGTTCCACGGACCCGGCCCGCAGAATGCACCCATGAACGACCGGCTCGACGACATCCCCGACCTCCCCGACACCCCCATCACGACCCCGGCGACGGACTGGACGACACCACCCGTCACCACGCCCATCACCGCGGATCTCCTGCGCGGCGCCCTGGACCTGGAGCACACCGAACACGGGGTACTGCCGCACCGGCTGCCGGCCCGGGCCCGGGCCCAGTGCGCCGACGGGCAGCTGGCCATGGCGGAGGCCCAGCCCTCCGGCGTACGGCTGGCGTTCCGCACGCGGGCCGGTGTCATCGAGCTGGACGCCCTCCGCACCAAGAACGTCTACCAGGGCGCCCCGCCCCGCCCCGACGGCGTCTACGACCTGCGCGTCGACGGCCGCCTGGCCGGGCGGGCGAGCGTGACCGGCGGCAACGTCCTGTTGGTGGACATGACCACCGGATCAGCGGAGACCCGTCCCGGCCCGGTCGGCACCGTCCGGTTCTCCGGCCTGCCCGACCGCGTCAAGGACGTCGAGATCTGGCTGCCGCACAACGAGATCACCCAGCTGGTCGCCCTGCGCACCGACGCTCCCGTCGATCCCCTGCCCGACGGGGATCGCAAGAAGTGGATGCATCACGGCAGTTCGATCAGTCACGGCTCCGACGCCGCGAGCCCCAGCACGACCTGGCCCGCGCTGGCCGGCTCCCTCGGTGGCGTGGAACTGACCAATCTGGGGCTGGGCGGCAGCGCGCTGCTCGACCCGTTCACCGCCCGCGCCCTGCGCGACACCCCCGCGGACCTGATCAGCATCAAGATCGGCATCAATCTCGTCAACACCGACCTGATGCGCCTGCGCGCCTTCAGCCCCGCGGTGCACGGCTTCCTCGACACCGTCCGCGAGGGCCACGCCACCACGCCACTCCTGGTCGTCTCCCCCATCCTGTGCCCCATCCACGAGGACACCCCCGGCCCCAGCGCCCCGGACTTCAGCGGCCTCAGCGAGGGGAGGCTGCGGTTCCGGGCCGCGGGCGACCCCGCGGAACGGGCCGCCGGGAAGCTGACCCTCAACGTCATCCGGGACGAACTGGCCCGCCTGGTGGAGCAGCGGTCGGCCGACGACCCGAACCTGTACTACCTCGACGGCCGCGAGCTCTACGGGGAGGCGGACTTCGCCGAACTGCCGCTGCCCGACCAGCTCCACCCGGACGCCGCGGCACACCGTCGCATCGGTGAGCGCTTCGCCGCCCTGGCCTTCGGCTCCGGCGGCCCGTTCGCCGCCACGCGCGTCTGAAACACCCGTTCAACGCCCGGCTTGGTCCGCCGGGCGGATGCGCATGGCGGTCGGCGAGCCGTCGCCGAGGTAGTCCGCGACGCAGCCGGGCCGGCCGGGCCGGGCCGCCGCCACGAGGCCCAGGCAGGCACCCAGCGCCCGCTGCCCGAAGGCGTTGGGGTGCAGGGATTCCTCCAGCGTCCCCTGGGTGTCGGCGTAGTCGAGGAAGCGGAACCACTCGTGCTTACGGGCGTCGGGTCCGGTGGCTCCCACCTGGGTGGTTCCGAGGGCGCAGACCTCGTGTCCCGCCATCGTGTCCTTGAGGTCGAGGAAGTCCGCGCCCCGGGACGCGGCGACGTCACGGATCATGGCGGACAGCTGGGGGACGAGGGTGTAGCGGGCCCAGGAGGCGTCCCGGTCGTTGACGGGACAGCCGTCCCTGCGCAGGCGGTTCGGGTCGCCTTCGCGCAGGCGGAACTCCTCGCCGCCGGGAAGGGGCGACGGGTACGACTGCAGGACGAGCCGGTAGTCGCCGTCGCCGTAACCGGCGGCCGCCATCGTGGCCCGGACGTCGTCCACGACCGCGGACACCTTCGCCCGGACGGCGGGCAGTTTACGGTCGACCTCCGCGGCCTGCTTCTTCCAGCACAGGCGGCTGAAAGCCCAGTCGTAGGCGCAGTCGCCGATGACGGTGCCGAAGCCGAGGTCGTTCCCGCCGACGGAGAGGGCCACGAGCGTGACCTTCTTGGTGCGGGCGATCTGCGCGAGCCGGTCGGCCTGCGGTGCCTCTCCGTTGAGGGACAGGCCGCCCCGGGCGGCGCTCAGGACGTGCTGCGTCTCGGCCCCGGAGCAGGCGAGGTTGATGCGTTCGGCCACGGGCAGGGGTGCGGTGAGGATCTCCGCGACGTCCGAGCGGTGGCAGCCGCGGAGCGCCCCTGTCGCGCCGTAGACGCGCCCGGGGTCGTACGCCGTACCGGTCCAGGCCCGGTCGGTGCCGTTGCGGCCCTTGTCGTAGCGGTCGGTGTTGCCGAGCCAGCGGCCGCCCTCACCGGAGATGAAGCTGTCCCCGAGCGCGACCGCCACGGACGGGCCGGCCGGCGGGGCCGAAGCCGGACCCGGAGCCGGACCGGGAGCCGCGGCCTGTACGGGCGCGGCGCTCGCGAGTGCCGCCAAGGTACTGAGGACCGCACCGACGAGTACGGTGCGCGCAGGGCGGCGGGCCTGTCCGGAACGTGCTCTGAAACGTGCGCGGTCTAAGTACACGGGGTGTCCTCTCGGTGGGCGAGTTGCGGCAATGAGGAAACCCTCGGCCCGGTGCCGGCGCAAGAGTTGTGACACGGAACGGATCCACGGGGTGATCCACGGGGGATCCACGGGGTGCTACCGCTGCCCCGCCCGGAACGCACGGCGGTAGGCGCCGGGGGTGGTGCCCAGGGCGCTGAGGAAGCGCCTGCGGAGGTTGGTGGCCGAGGAGAGGCCGACGCGGCGGGCGACGGCGTCCAGCGGGAGGTCGGAGGATTCCAGCAGCTCCCTGGCCGCTGTGATCCGCCGGGCCAGCAGCCACTGCCCGGGGCTGGTGCCGAGCTGATCGGTGAACCTCCGGGCCAGGGTGCGTGCCGAGATGCCCGCATGTGCGGCGAGGTCGTCGAGGGCCAGCGGTTCGCCGAGTCTGCCGGTGGCCCACTCCAGCAGTGGCGCGAGGGTCCCCTCTATCTGCAAGGGGTGCGGCGGCGCCGCGTACTGCAGCTGCCCGCCCTCGCGGTGGGGCGGCATGACCATGCTCCGTGCGACATCCGCTGCGTAGCGGGCGCCGTGGTCGGTGCGGACCAGGTGCAGGCACAGGTCGATTCCGGCCCCGGAACCCGCGCTGGTGGCCACGTCACCGTGATCCACGTAGAGCACGTCCGCAGCGAACCCGACCGCCGGGAAGCGCGCGGCGAACTCCTGCGCCAGCGCCCAGTGCGTGGTGGCCTGCCGACCGTCCAGCAGACCGGCCTGCGCCACGGCGAAGGCTCCGGAGCAGATGCTGACGACCCGCGCCCCGCGGGAGTGCGCGCGGCGCAGGGCGCGGAGCACCGCCGGCGAAGGCTCCCCGTCGGTGGGCAGCCACCCCGGGACGATCACGGTGTCCGCCCGGTCGAGCGCGTCCAGCCCGTCGGTCACCAGCATGTCGTACCCGGCGCGGGTCGGGACCGGGCCGGGGTTCTCCGTGCAGACGCCGAACGCGTAGCGGGCGGGCAGCTCTCGTCGCTCGATCCCGAAGACCTCGGCTGCGCACGCGAGCTCGAAGGTGGATTGCGGGGGATGGACGAGGGCCACTACGCGGTGCACATGCATGGCAGGAAAGTACCGCAGCATGTCATTCTTGACACTCGGCGAGGCGACGGCGGTCGGTCAGGCTTTCCCCATGGCCACAGAACAGAGCACTTTCGCCTCCACCTCCGCCCCCACCTCGGTCTCCGCCTCCGCCTCCGCCTATACGTGGTCCGCCCTGCAGGACGCTCCGGTTCGCGAGCTCTTCCCCGGCATCCGCCTGCGCACGCTGTGGAGCGGCGACCAGGGCGCGACGGCCCATGTACTGGAGATGGACCCCGGCACGTGCTGGCAGGGAGTGGATCTCCACGAGCCGGGTCCCGAAGAGGTCTACGTGATCTCCGGCATCTTCAACGACGGCGACCGCGACTATCCGGCGGGCTCCTTCATCCACGCCCCGGCAGGCTCCTCACACGTCCCGCAGACGACGACCGGCTGCACGCTGTTCCTCTTCTACCCCGAGGGCTAGCGACGTGCCCTCGGCGCCCGGCCCCGTGGGATGGGATCCTGGTCGCGTGAACCTGGAGGACCTCGTCCGGCTGCGCCGGGCCCGTGACCGGATGGACCGCGACTACGCGAAGCCGCTCGACGTGCCGGCGCTCGCGCGCGCCGCCCTGATGTCGACGGGCCATTTCTCCCGCAGCTTCCGCGCCGCCTTCGGGGAGACGCCGTACAGCTACTTGATGACGCGCCGGATCGAGCGGGCGAAGGCGCTGCTGCGGCGGGGTGACCTGACGGTGACGGAGGTCTGCTTCGAGGTCGGCTGTACGTCGCTGGGGTCGTTCAGCTCACGGTTCACCGAGCTGGTGGGCGAGAGCCCGAGCGCGTACCGGGCCCGCCGCCATGACGACGGCGCCGCCATCCCGCCCTGCATCGCCAAGATCCACACGCGACCGGTCAGAAATGGAGAAGCGAAACCCGACCCCCGCCCGTAGCGTGAAACGCATGGACATCAAGCTTTCAGCGTGCTTCATCGCCGTCGACGACCACGACAAGGCGCTCGCCTTCTACCGGGACGTGCTCGGCCTGGAGGTGCGCAACGACGTCGGGTTCGAAGGGATGCGCTGGGTGACCGTCGGCGCGCCGTCGCAGCCCGACGTGAACATCGTGCTCGAACCGCCCCTCGCGGACCCGAACGCCTCGCCCGCCGACAGGCAGGCCATGGCGGAACTGCTGGCCAAGGGCCAGCTGCGCGGTGTCATCTTCCACACCGACGACTGCGACGCCACCTTCGAGCGCATCCGCGCCGCGGGCGGCGAGGTGCTGCAGGAGCCGGTCGACCAGCCGTACGGCGTCCGCGACTGCGCCTTCCGCGATCCCTCCGGCAACATGCTGCGCTTCACCCAGCCTCGCAAGCAGTGATCTCTGCGCCCGCGGACCGGGCGCCACCCCGCCGACGACTTCCGCTCGCGCCGCGTCCCGGCCCGGCGCGAAGTGCACGAGAGGCCCGACCGCGAAGGCCGCCCGACCGCGATGGCGGCCCGCGTAACCGATGGAGATACGAAACACGATGAGCACGGCCAAGAGGGCGAACACGAAGTCGCCCGCGCCGCACACCGCCGACAGCCACGACCTGATCCGCGTGCACGGCGCGCGCGTGAACAACCTCAAGGACGTCAGCATCGAGATCCCCAAGCGCCGGCTGACGGTGTTCACCGGCGTCTCCGGCTCGGGCAAGAGCTCGCTGGTGTTCGACACGATCGCCGCGGAGTCGCAGCGGCTGATCAACGAGACCTACAGCGCCTTCGTACAGGGCTTCATGCCCACGCTGGCGCGGCCCGAGGTCGACGTGCTCGACGGGCTGACGACCGCGATAATCGTCGACCAGCAGCGGCTGGGTGCCGATCCCCGCTCCACCGTCGGCACCGTCACCGACGCCAACGCGATGCTGCGCATCCTCTTCAGCCGGCTCGGGAAGCCGCACATCGGCCCGCCCAGCGCGTACTCCTTCAACACCGCCTCGGTCCGGGCGAGCGGCGCGATCACGGTCGAGCGCGGCACCAAGAAGGCGGTGAAGGCGACCTACCAGCGCACCGGTGGCATGTGCCCGCGCTGCGAGGGCCGGGGCGCGGTCTCGGACATCGATCTCACCCAGCTCTACGACGACTCCAAGTCGCTCAACGAGGGTGCGCTCACAATCCCCGGCTACAGCATGGACGGCTGGTACGGCCGCATCTTCGCCGGCTGCGGCTTCTTCGACCCGGACAAGCCCATCCGTAAGTACACCAAGCGGGAGCTGCACGACCTCCTCCACAAGGAGCCGACCAAGATCAAGGTCGCCGGGATCAACCTGACGTACGAGGGGCTGATCCCCAAGATCCAGAAGTCGATGCTGTCGAAGGACATCGACGCGCTGCAGCCGCACGTCCGGGCGTTCGTGGAGCGGGCGACGACGTTCGCCACCTGCCCCGAGTGCGACGGCACCCGGCTCAGCGAAGGGGCCCGGTCGTCGAAGATCAAGAAGGTCAGCATCGCCGACGCCTGCGCGATGGAGATCAGAGACCTCGCCGAGTGGGTCCGCGGTCTCAAGGAGCCCTCGGTGGCGCCGCTGCTCACCGCACTGCAGGGGACTCTCGACTCGTTCGTGGAGATCGGTCTCGGCTACCTCTCGCTCGACCGGCCCTCGGGCACGCTGTCCGGCGGCGAGGCGCAGCGCGTCAAGATGATCCGCCACCTCGGCTCCTCGCTCACCGACGTCACGTACGTCTTCGACGAGCCCACCACGGGCCTGCACCCCCACGACATCCAGCGGATGAACGACCTGCTGCTCCGGCTGCGGGACAAGGGCAACACGGTGCTCGTCGTGGAGCACAAGCCGCAGGCGATCGCGATCGCCGACCACGTCGTCGACCTCGGGCCCGGCGCCGGTACGGGGGGCGGCACCGTCTGCTTCGAGGGCACCGTGGAGGGGCTGCGGGCGGGCGGCACCGTCACCGGCCGCCATCTCGACGACCGGGCAGGCCTCAAGGAGACGGTGCGCAAGCCCACCGGGAAGCTTCCGGTCCGCGGCGCGACGGAGCACAACCTCCGGAACGTGGACGTCGACATCCCGCTCGGCGTGCTGACCGTCGTCACCGGCGTCGCCGGCTCCGGCAAGAGCTCGCTCGTGCACGGATCGATCCCCGGCGATCAGGGAGTGGTCTCGGTCGACCAGGGCTCGATTCGCGGCTCCCGGCGCAGCAACCCGGCGACGTACACCGGGCTGCTCGACCCGATCCGCAAGGCGTTCGCGAAGGCCAACGGCGTGAAGCCGGCCCTCTTCAGCGCCAACTCCGAGGGTGCCTGCCCCACTTGCAACGGTGCCGGCGTCATCTACACCGACCTGGCGATGATGGCCGGTGTCGCCACCACCTGCGAGGACTGCGAGGGCAAGCGGTTCGACGCATCGGTCCTCGACTACCACCTCGGCGGTCGCGACATCAGCGAGGTGCTGGCGATGCCGGTGACCGAGGCCGAGGAGTTCTTCGCCGACGGCGAGGCGCGCATCCCGGCCGCGCACAAGATCCTCACCCGGCTCGCCGACGTCGGTCTCGGCTACCTCACCCTCGGCCAGCCGCTCACCACGCTGTCCGGCGGCGAACGGCAGCGCCTCAGGCTCGCGACGCACATGGCCGAAAAGGGCGGCGTCTACATCCTCGACGAGCCGACCACCGGCCTGCACCTCGCCGACGTCGAGCAGCTCCTCGGCCTGCTCGACCGGCTCGTCGACTCCGGCAAGTCGGTCATCGTCGTCGAGCACCACCCGGCGGTCATGGCGCACGCCGACTGGATCATCGACCTCGGCCCCGGCGCCGGCCACGACGGCGGCCGCATCGTCTTCGAGGGCACACCCGCCGACCTCGTCGCCGCCCGCTCCACCCTCACGGGCGAGCATCTCGCGGAGTACGTGGGCGCCTGACCGACACCTTGGGCCGGCCATGTCCCGCTATATCCGGCCATGAGGGTACACGGCACCCCATGGCCGGTCGGCCGCTCCCACCTGGTCCTCACGACCGGGCCGGTTACAGACGCCTCACCCGGGTACGCGAAGTACCCCACCTCACACAACGGAGGGCGCACTATGGCACCGCGCACAGCCCTGTTCACCTCCCTGGCGGCAGCCGCCGCACTCGCCTGCGCCGCGGGCCCCGCGGCCGCGGCCCCCGCCCAGGACACGTCCGTGACGGCAGGCGTTCCCCCGTGCGTCTCGACGGACAACTACAACGACGCTTCCGGAAAGGTCGCATGGGTGTGGAACGCCTGCGGCAACACCCAGAAGGCGCGGGTCGTCATCGGCTGGGGGCCCGACAGCGACTGCTTCACCATCCCTCCGGGCACGGGAGCGGCGTACCACTACACCTTCGGTAACTACGGCACGACGGAAACCTGCTGAGCCGCAGCGGCGGCTCAGGGCCGCATCCCGGCGCACGGTACGCGAGGGGATCCGGGCCGTCGTGGTGAGCCGGCCTCAGGTGATGGGGGTCATGCTCTTCTTGGCCAGTTCGTAGGCCGGGAGCATCTCCTTGTGCTCCTCCGTGTCGAGCCCGCCCAAGTGCACGATGGTCACGCCCTTCGGCGTCTTCACGGCGAGGGCCCGCTGCTGCCTCGGCTCGTCCGTGAGGGCGCTCTTCTGCGTGTAGACCACTTCCGAGGCGGGAAGGTCGTCGCCGGCCTTGATCTCGCTGATCTTCTGCTCGGTGACGTCCTTCTCCTCGGCCATGTACGTCTCCAGCGTCCGGCGTGCCGAGGAGTCGGTCCGGTCCGTGGTCCATACGCGCATGAAGCCGATATTGCCCGCGGGCTTGGCATCGAGTTCGCAGGCACCCCTGAATGCCGGGTGGCCGGAGATTTTCGCCAGGAGCTTTCCGTCCTCGGCAGAGAGGCCCGAGGGCTTCCATGCCTTGGCCAGCTCGAAGGACACCGGGAGCTCGCAGGCCGAGCCGGCGGGGCCGATCCGGGTGACCTTCTTCGCGTCCGGCTTGCCGGTGTTGTTCGCGGCCCTCTCGGACTTCGCGGCCGTTTCGGCCGGGGCCGTGGACTCCCGGGTGGTGTCGCCACCCTTTTCGGCGGCCGACGAGCAGCCGGACAGGACGCCGACCGTGAGTGCGGCGGAGACCGCACTCCGCGTGAGCTTGCGCATGGAACCTTTCCTCATGGAATGAATCAACCACGCAAATTTAGCGTCAAATCCGGAGAGTTCCCAACCGTTATTCCGATGCCCCCTGTCAGCGGATAAGCGAGCCGTGCCCGACGGGAGCGGACCCCGCCGGGCACGGCAATGGGCATGGAACGCGGATACGGGCCGAGTACGGGCCGGTACGGACCTGAGTACGGGCCGGGTACAGGCCCGCTAGATGTTCCAGTAGTGATCCGCCCACGTGCCGCACGGCCACTGAATGGCCTTCTCGCCCTGCACGCGGCTCGCGCCGGGGATGGCGAGGCACTGGCCGCTGTTCCAGTTCACCAAGCGCGTGCCGTTGCCGGTGACGTCGATGCCCCAGTAGTGGTCCGCCCAGGTGCCGCACGGCCACTGGATGACCTGGGTGCCCGGGTTGGTGCTGGCCCCCGGTACGCCCAGGCACTGCTGACTGTTGAGGTTTCTTATGCGGTAGTAGTTGCGGCCTCCGTTGTTGAACGCGTACTCGAACTGCCAGTAGTGGTCCCGCCAGCTGCCGCAGCCCCACTGGATGAGCCCGATGCCGTTCTCGGTGCTGCCGCCGGGTACGGCCAGGCAGTGGGCGCTGTTGGCGTTGCGGATCCAGCCGTAGGAGAGGGCGCCGTCCGTGCCGGGCTTGGTGTCCGGTACGGCGGCGGAGGCTCCGGTGATGCCGGAGGTGAGCAGCGTCGCGGCGGCGGCCGCCACGACTCCCAGGAGGCGATAGCGCGACTTCATGTGTCCCCTTCCTCGTACGAGAGAAGTGCCTGGATCATGAGTCGTACATGCCGTGCCTGCCCTCGGTCCGGAGCCGGGCCCGGCCTTGCCCGGACCGGACCGGGCAAGGCCGCACGCTATAGCTGTTCGCCGGGAATCGGCAGGGGCCTGATGGGGCCCCTGCAAGTTGGCGGGTTCCGTACGCGGCCGCCGGGGCAACGACCGGCACCGTGCGGCCGGCCGTGCGGCTCTTCGAGGGCGACAGCAGCGAGGTGTCGACGTGGCTGGAGGACGGCACGGCCGACGCCGCCGGGCCGCACGTCCACATCCGCGACCTGGAGGACGACCCGTTCCTGATCTCCCCCAACGGCTGTGAAGTCCGCGTCCGTACGATCCACAACCTGGCCGGGCTGCGCTTCGCTCCCACTCACCGGGTACGGGACCTGGCGACCCTGATCAGCATGGTGCAGGCGGGTATCGGCGTGACCGTGCTGTCCGAGGTCTCCCGCTCTCTGCCGGGGCCGCCCCGGCCGACCACCCCGCCCCGTCGGCCATGCCCGCGAAGGCAAGGGCCTCCTGAGCCGTGCATCGGCGCGTTCCTCCCTGCCCGAGGCTTCCGGTCGCGCGTCTCGGGGAACAGCTCTGTGCATCGAGGATCGGGTGAGCAGCGCCGTGGCCGGCGCGACAGGAGGGCCTGCGATGTCAAAGGCTTCGGGCGAGCACCCCTTGGTCGTCTCGGACGAGGTGCGCGAGGCGCTGGACCGGAGCCGGCCGGTGGTGGCCCTCGAATCGACGATCATCGCGCACGGCCTGCCCGGGCCACGGAACCTGCAGGTGGCGGAGGAGCTGGAAGAGCTCGTACGGGCCGGTGGCGCCGTCCCAGCGACGGTGGCGGTGCTGGACGGGCGGCCCCATGTCGGGCTGGACAAGGCGCAATTGGCGCACGTGGCGGGCGTGGCGCGCGCGGCGGGCGAGAGCGGGCTCCGCAAGCTGGGGCACCGCGATCTGGCACCGGCGGTCGCGGCGGGGGCGAGCGGGGCGACGACGGTGTCCGCGACCGCCTTTCTGGCAGCCCGGGCCGGGATCCGCGTCTTCGCGACGGGCGGCCTCGGCGGCGTCCATCGTGAGTGGGCGCAGACCCAGGACGAGTCGGCGGACCTGCACCTGCTGGCGAGAGTACGGATCGCGGTCGTCTGCGCAGGGGTGAAGTCGGTCCTGGACGTGCCGGCGACCCTGCAGCGCCTGGAGACGCTGGGTGTCGGCGTGCTGGGATTCCGGACGACGGAATTCCCGGGCTTCTACCTCAGCCGCTCGGGAGAGCCGGTCGGCTGGACAGCCGGGTCCGCGGCGGAGGTGGCCGGTGTGCTGCGCGCTCAGGATGCGCTCGGCGGCCCGCCTTCGGCCTTGATCGTCGCGAATCCGGTGCCCGCAGCGGAACAGCTCGACCCGGCCCTGCACGACCGGGTGCTGGCGCAGGCCCTGGCGGCGTGTGCGAGTGAGGGGGTCACCGGACAGGCGGTCACCCCGTTCCTCCTCGACTACCTCGTCCGGCACACCGACGGCGCGTCCTTGGAGGCCAACGTGGCCGCGGTGCGGGGCAACGTGCGACTGGCGGCCGAGATCGCGACGGCGTACGCCGTATGAGCGGTGCCGGCAGCGCGACGCTGCTCGTCGTGGGTGACGTGGTGACCGACATCGTCGCCCGGCACCGCACGCCGCTGGCTCCCGCGACGGACACGGCGGCCCGCATCGCCACCCTCCCGGGCGGTGCAGGCGCCAACGTGGCCTGCTGGGCCGCCCGCTCGGGCGCCCGCGACGTACGCATCCTGGCCCGCGTGGGCGCGGATACAGCGGACGGGCACGAGCGTGCGCTCCGTGCCGCCGGCGTCCGCCCGCACCTGGTCGTCGACCCCGAGACACCCACCGGCACGGTCATCTCCCTGGTCGGCCCGGACGGCGAGCGGACGTTCCTCACCGACAGCGGAGCGGTGCTGCGCCTGTCGGCCGCCGACTGGAGTGACGACCTCCTGGCCGGAACCGGCCATCTGCACGTCTCCGGCTATCTCTTCTTCGCCGACACGAGCCGTAGGGCCGCCCGGCTGGCGATGGACGCGGCCCGCGCCCGCTCCGTGCCGGTGAGCGTCGACCCGGCCTCCGCCGGCTTCATCGCCCGCTTCGGCGTGGACCGCTTCCTCGCGGCCGTGGCAGGAGCGGACACGCTCCTGCCCAATCACGATGAAGCCGCGCTCCTCACCGGTCTGCCGGATCCGGCCGACGCAGCGGCCAAGCTGAGCCGGCACTTCCCCCTCGTGGTCTCCACGCAGGGCTCCCGGGGCGCGCTGGTCGCCGCCTCCGGCGCGGTCGTCGCGCGCGTCCCGGCCGAGCCGGCCACCGCCGTGGACACCACGGGTGCGGGCGACGCCTTCACCGGAGCCTTCCTCGCCGCCCGCCTGGCGGGCCGGGACCCGGCCGCGGCCGCACGTCAGGGCTGCCGGGCCGGCGCCGAAGCGGTCACCCTCATCGGCGCTCGCCCCCGTTCCCGTTCCCGTCCCCCGGAGGATCCCCCGGAACGGGCAACTCCCTCCGGCCGCTCCTCCTGACGCCGTCCTCGGCTCCCGTGTCCACCGACCGGTGGACACAAGGTCCGACCTGTCGGTGCTGTCGGCGTCCACAGGCCCTGGACCAGCATGAATGCCATGAACAATCTCCCTGTACGCATGGCCCGCTGGAGCGCCCTGCGCCCCTGGCGCGCCATCTCCGGCTGGTTCCTCTTCGTGGTGCTCTGTCTCGGGGCCGGAGCCGGCATCGGTGGCAACCCCGCCAAGAGCGAGGACTTCCGCATCGGCGAAGCGGGCCGTGCCGAGGCGATGGCCACCGAGGGAGGACTACAGCAGCGGCCCGTGGAGCACGTACTCATCTCCGGGAAGCCGGGGAAGACCGGGGAGCCCGGGAAGACCGCCACGAGCGGCCGTCCCGGCCTCGATCAGTCCGTCGCCGCGGCCGCAGCCCGCGACATCGGCGACCGCATGCGCAAGCTGCCCGAAGTCGCCTCCGTGGCCGCCCCCGTCCGGTCCGCCGACGGCGCGGCCCTGCGGATCGCCGTGACCCTCAAGGGTCCTGAGCTGGACGGCAAGAAACACGTCGAACCGCTGCGCGCGCAGACGGCTGCGACACAGACGGCCCACCCAGGCCTGCTGATCGAGGAGACGGGCAGTCCGTCCATCAGCAAGGGGGTCGAGAAGCAGCGCGGCAGCGACCTCTCTCGCACCGAGCTGATCGCGCTGCCCGTCACCCTCCTCACCCTGCTGTTCGTGTTCCGGTCCGCGGCCATGGCCACGGTGCCGATCCTGCTGGCGCTCTCCTCGATCGCCGCGGCCGTCGGCCTGTCGATGCTCGCCTCCCACGCCTTCCCGGACGCCGGCGTCGGCACCAACGTCATCCTGCTGATCGGCATGGCCGTCGGCGTGGACTACACCCTCTTCTACCTCAAGCGGGAACGCGAGGAGCGGGCCCGCTCGGGCGGCAGGCTGAGCACACAGGCCGTGGTGGAGCTGGCCGCCGCCACCTCCGGCCGGGCCGTCGTCGTATCCGGGCTCGCCGTGGCGGTCTCCAGTGCCACGCTGTACCTGGCCGACGACGTCATCTTCTCCTCGATCGCCACCGGTGCGATCCTCGTCTGCCTGGTCGCCGTCGCCAGCTCGCTCACCGTGCTGCCCGCGCTGATCGCCAAGCTCGGTGCCCGCGCCGAGCGCCGATCGGTTCGCAAGTCCGGGCGCGGCACGCCCGTACGGACGCCGAAGTCCGGCACCGGCCGTATCACGGCCGCCCTCCTGCGTCCCGCGAGCAGGCGTCCCGCCGCCACCCTGTGCGTCACTGTTCTCGCCCTGCTCGCCCTGGCGAGCCCGCTCCTGGGCCTCAACCTCACCGACATGGGACGCGAGACCCACTCCCGCCGGATTCCGGCCATGCAGACGTACGACCGGCTGAACCGGGCGTTCCCGGAGCTGAAGTCCATGCACCAGGTCGTCGTACGCGCCGAGCCCGGCCGCGCGGGCGAGGTGGCCGGCGCGCTGCGCGAACTCGCCCGGCGCGCCGGGAACGACCCCGCCCTCGCCGGTTCGGCGGAGCTCCGCGTGTCGCCGGACCGGCGGATCAGCCTCCTGGAACTCCCCGTTCCGCACTATGTGAGCTCCGCGGCCGCGCAGCAGTCCCTGCAGCGTATGCGGACGGACTACGTGCCGGCGACCGTCGGCTCACTGACCGGCGTGCGGTCCGGAGTGACCGGGGACGTCGCCCGCTACGCGGACTACCCGGCCCACCAGAAGGGGAAGCTGCCGCTGGTCATCGGGTCCCTGCTGCTGGTGACCTTCGCCATGACGGTGTGGGCGTTCCGCTCCGTGGTTCTGGGTCTGATCGGCACGGCCCTGAACCTGCTCTCGGCCGGCGCCTCGCTGGGCCTGCTGGTCCTGGTCTTCCAGGGCAGCTGGGCCGAGGGGCTCCTCGGCTTCACCTCCACCGGGTCCATCGGCTCCCGGGTCCCGCTTCTCCTGTTCGTGATCCTCTTCGGCCTGTCGATGGACTATCAGGTGTTCGTCATCAGCCGCATCAGGGAGACGGCCTTGAGCGGGGTACCGACCCGCAAGGCCGTGCTCGACGGCATCCGCAGCTCGGCCGGCGTGGTGACCAGTGCCGCGTTCGTGATGGTGACGATCTTCGCTGCCTTCGTCTTCCTGCACATCATGGAGATGAAGCAGATGGGCTTCGCCCTGGCGGTGGCCGTGCTGCTCGACGCCGTCGTCATCCGGGCGATGCTGCTGCCCGCCTTCATGCTGCTCCTCGGCGAGGCCAGTTGGTGGCCCTCGCGCGGCATGCGCAGGGCTCGAGCGGCCGTCCCCGCTGCCCGAACTCCCGTGTCAGTAGGCTGACCAGCATGAACTCCCCGCCGCAGCCACCCGGCCATCAGCACTGGATACGCAGGCTCCGCCGGTGGAACGCCGTCTGCTGGGTGCTCCTCGGCCTGGCGCCCTCGGCCATCGGGGTCCAGAACGACTCCGGCGCGCCGAAGTACGGGGCGCTGGCCGTGCTCGCCGTGCTCGCCGCCGGATACGCGACCGCGGAGCTGGTCCCCGGCAACCGGGTGCTGCGGCCGGCCGGGTACCTGTGGGTGCTGGCCCTCGGCCTGGGCGCGATGGCCGGTCTTCCGGGCGGCGGCGCGGCACTGTTCATCGTGTCGCTCCCCCACTTCTGGATCTTCGCCCGCCGTCCGCGGTCCGCCGTCGTGCTGAGCGGCGTCGCGGCGGCGGCGACCGTGGCGGGCAGCATCGCGCGCAGCGGGGAGTTCTTCAGCGGCAACGCCGCCTTCGCTCTCATCGGCTACGCGGCCGGTGTGCTGGTGGGGCTGATGGTGTACCGGATCGTGCGGGAGGGCGACGAACGGACCCACCTGCTGGGCGCGGAGCTGGAGGACGCCCAGCAGCGGCTGGCCGAGGCGCACCGGCGTCAGGGCGCCGTCGAGGAGCGCGAGCGGCTCGCGCGGGAGATCCACGACACCCTGGCCCAGGGCTTCGCCTCCATCATCGTCCTCGCGGAGGCGGCCCGTTCGCACCTCGCCACGGATCCGGGCCGGGCCGCCCAGCAGCTGCTCTCGATCGAGCAGACCGCCCGCGAGAACTTCGCCGAGGCACGGGTCCTGGTGGGCTCGGCACCGCAGAGCGGCCTGGCCCCCGGCTCGGTCGCTCTGACTCTGCGGCGGACCCTGGACCGATTCGCCGAGGACACGGGCCTCACCGTCGACGCGGAACTCCCGGACATCGACTGCGACCAGCAGACCCGGATCGCCCTGCTGCGCTGCACCCAGGAGTCCCTGGCCAACGTGCGCAAGCACGCGGCCGCCTCCACCGTGGGCGTCGTCCTCGGCCTGCACCCCCACGGCGTCGAACTGGAGATCACCGACGACGGCTGCGGCTTCGTCGTCGAGGAGGCCGGCGGCTTCGGCCTGGACGGCATGCGCAAGCGCCTGGCCGAACTCGGCGGTGAGCTCACCGTCACAAGCTCTCCCGGGGACGGCACCCGCGTCCTCGCCCTGCTTCCCGCGAACGGCCAGGTGTGACATGACGGAACCGACGGAACCGAACGAGGCCCCCCGGGGCAGCCGGCTGCGCGTCATCGTGGCGGACGACCACACCGTCATGCGCGCGGGAGTGGTCGCGCTGCTGGCATCGGAGCCCGCCATCGAGATCGTCGGCGAGGCGGGCGACGGCCGCGAGGCCGTCGAACTCGCCGAGAGGCTCCGTCCCGACGTGGCGCTGATCGACCTGCGCATGCCCGTCCTGGACGGGGTGGCCGCGACCGCCGAGATCGCCAAGGGCGGGACGGGCACCCGGGTGCTGATCCTGACGACGTACGACACCGACGCCGAGATCGAGCGCGCGGTCGAGGCCGGTGCCATCGGCTACCTCCTCAAGGACACCACGCGGGACCAGCTCGCCGACGCCATCCGGTCCGCGGCCCGCGGCGAGACCGTCCTGGCACCCCGGGTCGCACAGAAGCTGGTGGCCCGCATGCGGCGGCCGGCCCGGGTCCCGCTGACCTCCCGCGAGGCCGACGTCCTCAACGCGGTCGCCGACGGACTCTCCAACGCCGACATCGGCAAGCGCCTCGTCATCGCCGAAGCCACGGTGAAGACCCACCTGCTGCGGGTCTTCGCCAAGCTCGGCGTCAGTGACCGTACGCACGCAGTGGTCGTCGCCATCGAACGGGGTCTGCTGCAGCGGCCCGGACGGGACGCACTCGGCTGAAGAGGCAGGACCGGCCGACACGTTCGGTCACAGGACTCTGAGCAGCGCCAGGGCCTGGTGGTCGGGAGTGCCGGGCGCGGCGGTGTAGACGACTAGGCGGAGGGCCGAGCCTGTGGCTTCCAGTACGTCGCAGTCGAGCGTCAGCCGTCCGACTTCGGGGTGCTGGACGGACTTACGCTGCGAGGTGCTCGCGGCGACATCGGTGCGGGCCCACAGTTCCGCGAAGCGGGGGGCCGCTCGTAGTTCGTCGGCGAGTTCGCACAGCCGGGGGTCGCCGGGGAAGCGTCCGAGGCTCGCACGCAGGCCGGCGGCGGCGCACGCCTCGAAGTCCGCGGCTTCGGCGGGTGTACGGATCACTCGTGAGGGGCGTCCGGTGAAGTGCCGTCGCAGGACGTTGCGTTCTCCGTCCAGGCCCGCCGCCTCGTCGCCGGCAGCCGGTCGGTGATCCCGCTGCAGTCCCGGCGTGACGTGGGCGAGCGCGACGGCGGGTGTGGGCGGCGCGAGGCTGAAAGTCCGGCCAGCGTGGCGAGCTCCTGATGGCGCAGGCCGGGCGCGCGGCGGCGCGGCCCCGCCGGCAGCCCGGCCTGGGCTGGCGCCAGGCGGTCGCGCCAGGCGCGCAGGCCCCGGGTGCCCGGCGGGGAGCGGATACGGCGGATATGAACGCCCTGCCGGTCGCCGCGCCACGTCCGCGGCCGGCCGATCCGCCGGAGGGGCCTCCCTGGAGTCGCCGGAGCGTGCTGAAGGTGTGAAACAGCAGCTCCTCGCGATGCAGGGGAACCTCGCGAGGGTACGCATCGCGAAACACCTCTCATGTCCCGGCATCAGGAGAAGGCGCATCTCGTGACACAGTTTTCCGACGGAATCAAGAAGGCCCTTGACGGCAAGGTGTTCCCTACCTTGGTCACCATTCAGCCCGACGGCAGCCCTCAAACGACGCCCGTGTGCGTCAAGCGGGAAGGTGGCGATGTGCTCATCTCCACCACGGTGGACCGACGCAAGACGCACAATATGCAGCGTGACCCTCGCGTGAGCGTCATGGTCCAGCCCCTCGACAACCCGTACGTGTACGCGGAACTGCGCGGTACCGCCACCGTGAGCACCGAGGGCGGCCAGGAACTCGCCGACGAGCTCTCGCGCAAGTACACAGGAATGAGCTATGCCGAGTTCTACCCGGAATCGGTCAACGAAGGTCAGCGCGTCGTCGTACGCGTCACCGTCAACAAGGTCGTAGGCACTCTCTGAGCTACCGTCTCCGACCGCTCACGCCCGGGGCCCTGCCTTCATGAACGACTTGGCGAACAGCATCTGCGATGACGGCAGCCGCGGTGTCGATGTCTTGTGTGCTGTGGGCAGCAGTGACATTCAGTCTGAGTCGGGCGGTGCCGGGCTGGACGACAGGAGGCCCGACCGCCACGATGAACACCCCTCTCTCCTGGCAGAGTTGGGCCACATCGACAGCGGTCTCCGGCTCCCCGAGAATGACCGGCACGATGGCGCTTCTGGTCGCCGTGGCACGAAGCCCCTCGGCTTGCAGCCGTTGCACGAGGCGTTCGATGTTGTGACGCAGCTTGGTGCGCCGCTGAACCCCTTCCTCCTGCAGCAAGCGGATGGATTCCAGGGCAGCAGCTGTGGTCGGCGGGGAGATGGCGCCGCTGAAGACATAGGCACGGACCGACTGCCGCAAGGCTTCGATCACTTCGTGGCTGCCGGCGATGAACCCGCCTGCGGAGGGGATGGTTTTACTCAGGGTGCCCATGAGGAGGTCGATGGTGCCGGGCATGGCGTAGTGGTCTTCGATGCCGCCGCCGTGCGGGCCGATGACACCAAGGCTGTGTGCTTCGTCGACGAACAGCAACGCTCCGAATCTTCGGCACAGCTCGGAGGCGGTCGGCAGGTCGAACAGGTCGCCATCCATGCTGAACACGCCGTCAGCGATGACGAGCTTCGTCGCCCCCGGTGGGGCCTGCTGCAGGAGTTCTTCCAGGTGCGCCATGTCGTTGTGCCGGTAGACCTTGAGGGTCGCTCCGGTGTGCTTGGCCGCTGCGCAACCGTCAATGATGCTGGCGTGGTTCAGCTGGTCCGACAGCAGCCAGTCGCCGGGGCCGAGCAGGGAAGAGATGACGGAGTAGTTGGTCGCGAAGCCGGAGCTCATCACGATCGCGGATTCTCGTCCGGTCCATCGGGCGATCTCCGCTTCCAGTTCGGTGTGCAGGGTCAGGCTGGCTCCGCCGACACGAGACCCGTGACACCCGGTGCCGTATGCGTCAACGGCGTTCTTCGCAGCTTGACTGATGCGTGGATGGCCGAGCAGACCGAGATAGTCGTAGGTAGCCAGCATGATCTGGTCCGCACCATCGGAGAACTGCACCCGGACGCCGTCGAGATCGGCGATGGTCTTCGCATACATGGTGCGGGCCGCACCAGTGTGTGCTGCCCGTTTCTGCAGGCGGACGACAATTCGGGACATGCTCTCCCGAGCGTGAGAACTGAGTTCAGGTTCCGACACGAGGTGACCTCCGGGGAACACCCAGGTCCGACATGACTGACGGGCAATCGGTGACGGTACGGGGTGAGAGTGCCGCGTTCGGCTTTCCCGGCGAGTTACACACGTAAACAATTCCGGCGCAATCGGGTGATCCTGGATATCTGTCGTTTGTGTCGTACGGCATGGGGAAACTGAGTTTTACCGTCGTCGAGCTGGGCCCCCTTCCCCCGATGGGGCAGGCATGCCCATAAGGCTCGATCATCCGGGAGGCATGCATGACGGTTACCAGTGTCCACAGCGAACTGGAAGAGCACCGCGAGGAAAACACTCGCCAAGATTTGGTTCAGAGAGTAAAGGAAAAGCTGCGCGATACTGGAGTGGAATTTATCCATTACCAGGCCGTGACCCTGAGTGGACGTGTCGTCGGAAAGCTGGGCTGCGCGCGGCATCTGGCTCAGAATGTCGAAAACGGCGTGCGCTTGCACCCCGCCCTCATGGCTGATGCGCGAGTCGACCGTAACGGCAATCTGCTCGGGGTCTCTCCCGAGGATCCCGAGTGCGTCGCCATGCCGGACCTGGATTCTTTTGGGGTTTTTCCTTGGGACCCCAGCACTGGTTTTTTCTTCTGCCGCCTCTACCATCACACTCGGCTTGCAAGTGAGCGCGCCGGTCGGTTGCTGGCGACCGATGCGCGCAGCAATCTCAAACGAGTACATGCAGGGTTCACTGCTCGCACCGGACTCCATCTGCGTAGTGGCTGTGAATCCGAAGTGACCTGGTCCGACGTTTCGCCGAAGCCCCACCACCAGCCAGGAGGCCCCACCACACTTTTGCACTTGGAAAGCCTCAAGGATTACCAGGAGGTCTACCAGCGCGTCATCAGGTACGGCCACGCTCTCGGGCTGGACATGACGGAGGGAAATGGTGACGAGCCTGGACAGCTTGAACTGAACTGGCAGTACGACCAAGCTGAGCTCACCGCTGATCGACTGATCCTGCATCGCCAGATCTGTCGGCAAGTCGCCCGGGAACTGGGCTGCAAAGTCAGCTTCATGCCCAAGCCCGCCCCGGACCACCTGGGCAACGGATGCCATCACAACATCAGCCTCTGGGCCGGGGACCGTAACACCTTCATCGACCCGGACCTGTCGCATCTCCACCTCACCGAGACAGGACGGCACGCTCTGGGTGGCATTCTCACTCACACAGCCGCAGCCTCAGCGATCATGGCGCCAACCGTCAACTCGTACAAACGCTACTGGCACACCGGCCAGTTCGCCCCGATGCAAGCCGACTGGGGGCTGGACAACAAGACCTGCGCGGTACGGCTGCCGGACATCGGACGGCTGGAAGTCAAGACTCCTGACGCCATGGTCAACCCTTACCTCTCGCACGCTGTTCTGATCGCAGCGATCGAGGACGGCCTGGTCCATCAAATCGACCCCGGTCCGCCGCAAGATGCCGAGCGTGCCTCCGATCGATTTTCACCGCTTCCGCTGTCACTGAGCGAAGCCCTGGACCAGTTCATCGCTGCCCCTTTGCTCATCCAGGCACTCGGGCCGGAACTCGCAAGGCTGTATCACAGCTTCCGTTCCGAGGAATGGATGCGATTCTGCGGAGCCGTCACCGACTGGGAGCACCTGACTTACAGCCAAGAAGGATGCTGAACGACGGAGTGAAGACGGAGCACGACATGGCAGATCCCCAGTGCGGACAAGAAATTGATGAACCGTTGCCGCTGGAGGAGGTGGACCTGTCCGACTGTGACAGGTTCCTCGACGGCATCACCCCGTGGCGGATGTTCCGCACCTTGCGCCGTCATGCCCCCATTCACTGGCAGACCGGGCCGGAGCCCGGCAGGGGGTTTTGGGCAGTAACCCGGCATGAGGACATTGTCCGTATCGAAGGTGATACTGAAACTTTCACCGGAACCAAGCTGGCAACCCTGGAAGATGCGGACGACGAACAGGTCGCGGCGAGGCGTTCCCTTGCAGAAACCGATGGTCCACGCCACACGGCACTACGACACCTGCTGCAGAGGAGGTTCACCAGACGGGCGGTCGCCGACTGCGAAGAGTCTCTGCGTAATCTGACGCATGACATCCTTGACGCAGCCTTGGGTAAGGGTCCGTTCGACTTTGCCACCACAGTATCCGCCGCTCTGCCCATCCATGTGTTCGCCCGATTCCTGGGCATTCCTCATAGTGACACCGAAAAGCTGATCACTTACGCCGGCCGGATGTTCGGCAACACTGATCCCGAGTACGCGGAAGTGCTGAGAGACAGCAAAGAGGCTCAACAGTACCGGCACTTGCCCTACAGCAGTCCTGCCGCCCTGGACGTCTATTCCTTCGGCCGTGAGCTCGCAACCCGCCGCAAGAACGGTGACGGCACCGACTTGGTCAGCCTACTCGTCAACCAAGTGCCCAAAGATGGTGTACCGCTTTCTCAGGCAGACTTCGACAACTACTTCCTGACGCTGGTTGTCGCCAGCAGCGAGACAACTCAGCATGCAATTTCGCACACGCTTCTTGCTCTGATCAACTACCCCCAGCAACTGGCCAGGCTGCAGGAGGACCCGTCTCTCGTCCCCGGAGCCGTGGAAGAGTTCCTTCGGTGGGCATCTCCCGCTTACCACATCCGCCGTACCGCGACTCGGGACACCGAGCTCGGAGGAAAGCACGTCAAGGCCGGCGACAAAGTGGTTCTGTGGCTCGCCTCGGGTAACCGTGATGAGCGAGTGTTCGACAGGCCGCACGACTTCGATGTCGCTCGGCGAAACGTCGATCACCTGACGTTCGGAGCGAACGGGCCACATGTGTGCCTCGGAAACTGGCTGGCCCGCCTGGAGCTGCAAATTCTTTTCGAAGAGCTCCTGCCCAGATTGGCAAGCATTCGCCTCGCGGGAGAGGTGCAACGCCTCCGCTCCAATTACGTCAACGCCATCAAAAAACTCCCCGTCGATCTGACCCTCACCTAGCTTCACGGATCGAACGGATTATCAGAAGGGCGCGCGATGATCATCTGCGGTCTCAAGCTTACCCACGATGGCGCTATCGCGCTGCTGGACAATGATTCCTTGGTCTTCAGCGTCGAGATGGAAAAGATCGACAACAACCCCCGCTACAGCGAGATTGCAGACTTCCAGGTCGTCGAGCGCACCCTGAAGGATTTCGGGTACAAGCCCGAAGATGTCGATCAATGGGTCGTCGACGGGTGGGACGGCCGCGAGGCCGGGTATACGTCCCTACTCCTGCGCGAGGGAGAGCCAGAAATTCTCCGGCTCGCGCCCTACCATGAGAACGACTCGATCACCAACCTCCTTCAGCCGGGGTGGCAGGGAGTATTTCACACCGACTCGGAGTCCATTTCGTACCACAGTTACGTCCATCTGGCCGGACATCTGGCCAGCGCGTACTGCACAAGCCCGTTCGCCCGCAATGATGAAAGCTCGTTCGTCCTCGTCTGGGATGGTGGCTGCTTTCCCCGTCTCTACTTCGTGGACCCGCAGCAGGGGGTGGAAAACGGCGGCTACGTGTTTCCTCTGATCGGGCATGCCTATGCGATCTGCACTTCCTATTTTGGCCCGTACCGGCGCGAGGGGAAGCCGAGCCTGCAGGAAGATCTGTCGATCGCCGGCAAGCTGATGGCGTACGTCGCACTGGGAAACCCGGTGGACGAAGTGATCGAAGTGCTGCGCGAGGAGTTTGCAAGGTATTTCGAGGCCGACACTTCCGAATCCGTGCACTACCGCCATTCCCTCGGCGGGTGGGGAACTCGCGCCGAGGAACCATATGTGCATGACTTCTACCAATCAGTAGCGGCGCGACTCGGCGAGAAACGCTGCACGGACGAAGATGTGCTGGCGTCGATCCATCAGTTCCTTGAGGAACTGCTGGTGGAACGGGTCGCAGCAAAGGCGAGACAGTGGAAAGGGGAAGGCCCATGGAATCTCTGCTTCGTCGGGGGCTGCGCGCTGAACATCAAGTGGAACAGCGCTCTGCGTTCGCATCCGATTTTCCAGAGCGTATGGGTGCCTCCATTTCCCAACGATTCCGGCTCTGCCATCGGAGCCGCTTGCGCTCACATGATGGCCACGGACGGTATCGGTCCCATTGCGTGGCACGCCCGGCTCGGGCCTGACATCAAGCCCTCGGAGCCTCTCCCCGGATGGACGGGAAGGCGCTGTTCGCCTGCAGAACTCGGACAGGTCTTGCATGAGACCGGTGAGCCGGTCGTCGTAGTGCACGATCGCGCGGAGCTCGGGCCTCGCGCCCTCGGGCGCCGCAGCATCCTCGCTGCGGCAACCGAAGCGGCGATGAAAGACCGGCTCAACACGGTCAAGGGCCGGGAGTACTATCGGCCGGTAGCTCCCATCTGTCTCGAGGAGCATGCTCCGGAAATCTTCTCCCCGGGTACTCCCGATCCCTTGATGCTCTTCGACCACAGAATCCGTAGCCCCTGGGCAGAGCGCATCCCGGCGATCGTCCACCTTGACGGAACCGCACGCCTGCAGACTGTCAGCGAAGCGGACGACCCGACTCTCTGGGCCGTCCTCAGTGAATACCACCGGCTGAGCGGGATTCCGGTGCTGTGCAACACCAGCGCGAACTTCAATGGCAGAGGATTCTTTCCGGACGTGGCTTCGGCCATGAAGTGGGGGAAAGTCAGCCGGGTATGGAGCGAGGGAGTGCTTTATCTTCGGCAGGAGAGCGTTTGCGAGTAGCGTCCATGAACGCCCGACCTGCTGGGTCGCCGGCCGTCGGCGCCTGCTGCTGGAGATCGTCGACGCGGTCGCCACCCCGTGAGCAGCGGGTGAGGCAGCGTCGACAGCCACGTTGGCTGCCACGTTGACGGCCCTTGCGGAGGAAGGGACTCGCCGACGTTCATCAGCCAAATACCACGCATTAAGGTGTTACGCCCATAAAGTTACATTGTGCAGTACCAGCGCTGACCTCGGGTCAGCCTGTCACGTCGGGGCCTCACCCAGGGGTCTCGGGAGGGGCCGGTTGCGCTGCCACACCCGAGGACCCTCATAGGGTCTCGCCGACCGGCGGGCTCCTGGTCCGAGGAGAGGCGCACACATGGTGCAGCACAGAAGGCCGAAAGCGCCGGTCGACTGGAACCTGGTCCGCAGCGCGGCCCGAGCAGTGACGCCCTGGGTGGAGCTGCTGACGGCCCTCACCGCTCTGGCCCTGGCGATGACCGGCAGGGGCTGACCCGCGGGGCGTATCACCAGTACGCCCCGTGGAGCCAACTCTTCGGCTTGCCCGTCGCGGGTCCAGCCCCGCGGCGGGCATTTCCTACGCCCGCACCGCGTGATTCCGGCACGGAAGGCGCGACGGCGTACGTGCCCGTCGCCCCCTGTCGGCTGCCCGACGAGCCCACACACTAACGCACGGAACGGGGCGCCGCCCGGGACCGCGACGCCGGAGCCAGCCACCTGGAGGACACCGGCCGGAACCCCGGCGGGCACCGGCCCGCGCGTCCGGCGCACCGGCGGCCCCCGGGCGGGTGAGACACGGCGCGCCGGGCCCGCGCGCGTCAGGGCGGCTGACATGTTTTCTCGCCGAGGGCGTCCATCAGCGGCTTATAGGGCCGTTGGGGTCCGGCCCCCGCCGGGAGACCGGCTCAGTTCAGGGAAGCGCTCTCCATCACGTTGTCCACCTCCGGCGCTTCGATCGGCCCGCCCGGCTGGGCGACGCCGAGGAGGAAGGCCGAGCGGCTGTCGTCCACGGCGATGAGCGTCAGGCGCAGATGACCCGTACCGCTGCCGGAACCGTCCGGGGTTCCGGCACCGCGCTTGCCCTCGCTCACCTTGAGCGCAACCGTGTGCGCGGGGCGGCCGCCGACCGTCGCCGGCCGGGACTCCTGTACTTCGGAGCTCCCGTCGGGATAGAAGAACACCGCGTTCGAGCGGGCCGCCCGCTCCGCCTGCTGCTGCAGTGCAGCCTGCGGTATGGCGGCGGCACGGCCTGCAAGGACGGTGCTGCCGCCTTCACTGCTTGTGCCGGTCCCAGTGCGGGCGCCGGTGCCGGCATGTTCCTTGGTGACCGACGAGGTGAAGGCGCCGACCAGTTCCTTCCCCTCCTCGTGTTCCCACCCTTCGGGTATCGCGTAGGAGAGCCCGGCCGCGCCGTCCGTCACCCGCGGCCGGAGCGGGCGCCGGGGGTGCGGGCGGAAAGGCGAGGTGAGGCGTCGTCGTCATGATCTCAGCATCCGGGAGCCGGCCCGCTCCGGCCTGAGCACACGTACTCACTCGCATACTCATTCGACTTCGACGTCGACGTCGCCGCCGTCTGAGCGACCATCGGTGCCCCGGGCCCCTCCAAGGCATGGGTGCCCGGGGCGCAGCTCTCCCTCAGTTCGTCGAGTTCGGCTGCCGTCAGCCTCCGGGCGGAGCCGCGCCGTCCGGGGTCGAGGAGTGCGCAACCGGCCTCCAGCCACTGCGGGAGGGGTTCTACGCCGGCGGACTCGGCGAGGCGGGACAGTTCCTCCCGCGGGGCGTCGAGCAGGTCCTCGTAGGCGAGGGTGGTGCGCCGGTCCGCGGGCACGGAACCGAGGAACTCCCCGCCCTGGATGATGAGGTCCGACCACAGAGTGCCGAACACCCTCAGGGGCAGGTCCCGGTCCCGTACGAGCGCCGGATCGAAGCGGTCGCCGAGCAGCGGCGCCAGGTCCGGCGGCAGCGAGCGCACGTGCTCGTCGGTCAGGTCGGCGAGGTCCTCGACGCCGGCCCGTGCCTTGATCTCGCGCAGCAGGCAGATCGTGCGGAATCCGGGGTGGCGGCTCATGGACAGGGCGCAGTCGGGACCGCCCCTGAACATGTGCACGAATCGTGCGTGCGGGAAGGCGTCCCGCAGCTGCGGCACCCAGCGCGTCGAGTAGCCGGAGCGCTCCATGACGGCCGTACGCCCGAACCGTGCGCAGAGCAGGCCGAACAGCGCCAGGTGGTGCTCGGCGGCGGTGCGTTCGGGCCAGTGGACGACCTCTGCCCGCAGTTCGTCGAGGAGCGCGTCCGGGTCGCCGGTGAGGTGGGGCAGCACCATGAGGCAGAGCGCGGGAATGCCGGTGGTCTCCGACGCGTACCGTCCGGGGCGGCGCGTGTAGAGGAACTCCGGAAGCGGCAGCCCGCTGCGGATCAGCCGCTCGTAACGCGGCACGGGCCGGGCCAGCGGCTGCCAGAACTCCTCGCCGGTCACCTTGCCTTCGGGGAACGCGGTGTCGCCCACCGAGGCCATGAACTCGTTGAGGCTGAGGACGTCCGGGTGGGCGTTGACGATGCGGGACAACGCGGTCGATCCGCTGCGGCCCGTACCGACGACGAAGGTCAGGGTTCTCATGCTCACTCCGGCTCAGGCCCCGGCCGTTGCCGCCGACGCCTGCTGCGCGGCACGTCGCCGCGCCGCGCCGACCCCCGCCGTATCGCCGAGGCGTTCGGCGAGCCGGGCCTGCGCGCCCCAGTTGTACGGGCACAGGGGGCGCACGTTTATGCGCTCGCTCAGCAGCATGCGCGCGATGTCGTGCTGCCCGCTGCGCACGGCTGCCTCCACCAGGGTCCGCTGGACGGCGTCCCGCTGTGCGTGGCTGCCTCCGAACGTCTGGAGTCGGTGCCGGATCGGGAGCAGGAGGCCGACGACGTCGTCGTAGCGGCGCTTGCCGTAGGCGACGAGCGCCCGGCACACCGGGAGGCCGACCTCGGCGGTCATCGGCAGGTTGGACAGGCCGTCCGTGTGCGGGCCGGCCTGCCGCACCCAGGACTCCCGGTCCCGGATGAGGCTCTCGGCCTCGGCCATCCGGTCCGCCCCGACGTGGGCCATGACGGCGTGCGCGTCGTTGAAGGCGTAGTAGGCGCCGTCCTGCCGTGCCGTCCATGCGTCGGAGAGAACTTCCCAGCGGTCACCGGTGTCGATGTCGGCGCCGGGCCCGTTGCCGTTGCCGTTGCCTGTGCCTGTGCCTGTGCCTGTGCCTGTGCCTGTGAGGTAGAGCCTCCACAGCAGGGACGCCGCGTCCAGCATCTCCATCGCCAGCCCGGCCGAATCCTCGTTGTGAAGGACGGCGTCGTAGACGTCGAGGACCCGGTCGGTGCGGCCTGCCTCCAGGTTGTAGAGGGCGTAGTGCCACCAGTTGTGGACGTTGAGGTAATTGCCGTCCGCCCAGTCGGCCGTCCGCTCGTCCAGATAGCGGATCCCGTCGGCGAACCGCCCCGTCATCTCGTAGGCGTGCACGACGGCGTGGATCCCCCACACGTCGCGGGCGTTGCGTTCCACGGCGGCCAGGCCCGCCTGCTCCGACTGCGCGTAGTGCCCCGCTTCCTCGAGGCCGAACGCGTACATGCCGAGCAGCAGGCCGTAGTGCGGGTCGTCCTCGTCCCAGGCGGACAGCGCCCCGCCGATGCGGTCGCGCAGCAGCACGGCGTTGCCGGTGAAGAAGTCGGTCTGGTGGCCCACAGCCAGGGCCAGCGCGTCCCGCGGGTGGGCCACGTGGAGCTCGCCGAGCACGCGGCCGGCTCCCAGGACGTCGCCGTTCAGCCAGGACGAGGCGGCCTCGATGTGCATCCGCTCCCGCGGAGTCATCTCCGAGCGGTGCACGCCCCGGCGGAAGTCCTCGAAGGACTTCCGCGCCGCTGCGGCGTCCTTCTCCTCCGTGCCCAGCAGACCGAGGTACGCCAGGAGGACGTTGCCCATGACCGAGCGCGGCGAGTCGGTGACCACCGCCTCCGCCTCGGTGGTGACCTCCGGGCGGAAGAAGAGCAGGGATTCCAGCGCCTTCTCGTAGTGCCGCACCGCATCGGTGCTGGTGAACGTCATCGCCTGAGCATGCCGGTCCGTTCCCACTCCCAGTCCTCCCGCTCGACCGCCGTGACAGCCACCGTGACAGCGCCACCGCGCCCGGCCGGGCGCCGCGGCGGAGGCGGCAGCAGTACATGCCTGCCCGGTCCTGCGGGCCCGGACGCATGATCGCAGCACCCTCGCCGGCCCGGGCTTCGGTGGAGACGGTGGAGACCCCGTGGCCGGGCCCCGGGAGTGCGCCCGACTGGAGGCATACTGGCCCACAGACAAGTCGACCTGATCACGCAGCAGCCGAGCAGAAGAGCCAAGGAGCCATCGTGTCCATCCACGACGTGGAGATCGGCGCCCTCCAGGGCGGCCCCGCGCATCTCGCGCAGTACCGCGGCAAGGCCGTCCTGGTCGTCAACGTCGCCTCGAAGTGCGGCCTGACCCCGCAGTACGCGGCGCTGGAGAAGCTGCACGAGCGCTACGCGCCGCGCGGCTTCACGGTGCTGGGCGTCCCGTGCAATCAGTTCATGGGTCAGGAGCCCGGTTCCGCCGAGGAGATCGCCTCCTTCTGCTCGGCCACCTACGGCGTGACCTTCCCGATGACGGAGAAGACCGACGTCAACGGCGAGCAGCGGCACCCTCTGTACGACGCCCTCGTGGGCACGGCGGACGCCGAGGGTCACACCGGCGACATCCGCTGGAACTTCGAGAAGTTCCTCATCGCCCGGGACGGCAGCGTCGCCGCCCGCTTCAGCCCGCAGACCGAGCCCGACGCCCCCGAGGTCGTCTCGGCCATCGAAGCGGCCCTGCCCGCCTGACGCCTTTCGGCGCCGCCGCCGGGGGCACGGTGCGGCAGGCCACCGTCGACTGCCCGGCTGCCCGGCTCGCGGGCCGCGCAGCTGACGGTGACCTGCCGCGGGCGGCCGTCCCGCGGGCTCCTGCCGCCTACGCCTCTATGCCTCGCCCCTACTACGCCTCGCCGACGGCACTCGCCCCGCGCCGGAGCGGGTGCGGGTTGAGGCGGGCGAAGCCTTCCTGGCGCTCGTAGGGGAAGTACGGATACGGCGCGGTCGTGGCGCTCGCGGCGTCGAGCCTTGCCACTTGAGCGGCCGTCAGGTTCCACCCCACCGCGCCGAGGTTCTGCCGCAGCTGCGCCTCGTTGCGGGCACCGATGATGACGGAGGAGACCGTCGGGCGCTGCAGCAGCCAGTTGAGGGCGATCTGCGGCACGGTCTTGCCGGTTTCGCGTGCAATCTCGTCGAGGGCGTCGACCACGCGGAACAGGAGTTCGTCCTCCACGGGAGGGCCGTAGTCCGCGGTGGCGTGCAGACGGCTGCCGGCCGGCAGCGGCTGGTCCCGGCGGATCTTGCCGGTGAGGCGTCCCCAGCCCAGGGGGCTCCAGACGACGGCGCCGACGCCCTGGTCGAGGCCGAGCGGCATCAGCTCCCACTCGTAGTCGCGGCCTATGAGGGAGTAGTAGACCTGGTGAGCGGCATAGCGCTGGTAGCCGTGCTTGTCGGCGGTGCCGAGGGACTTCATCAGCTGCCAGCCGGCGAAGTTGGAGACGCCGGTGTAGCGGACCTTCCCGGCCCGTACGAGGTCGTCGAGCGTGGACAGGACTTCTTCCACGGGGGTGCCCGCGTCGAAGGCGTGGAGCTGGAAGAGGTCGATGTAGTCGGTGCCGAGGCGGCGCAGGGCGTCCTCGACGGCCTTGATGAGGCGTGAGCGGGAGGTTCCCGCGTCCGCCGGGCCGTCGCCCATCGGCAGCCCCGCCTTGGTGGAGATGATGACCTCGTCGCGGCGGCCCTTGATCGCGGCGCCGAGCACCTCTTCCGAAGCGCCGGCGGAGTAGACGTCGGCGGTGTCGAACATGTTGAGACCTGCCTCGAGGCAGATGTCGATGAGGCGGCGTGCTTCCTCGGCGTCGGTGTTGCCCCAGGCGCCGAAGAGCTCTCCGCGCCCGCCGAACGTGCCCGCGCCCATGCTCAGCGCCGGAACCATCAGTCCTGAAGCGCCCAGTCGTCGGAATTCCACAGCGGTTCCCTTCCCCTTGTCCCCTCGTGCCGCCCTGCGCCGTGCGGGCTCGGGACGACAACACTACCGGGACCGAGGTCCCGTTAAGATGAGTTCACCGTAGCAGAGACCGAGCCCCTAATGGAATGGGAGTCCCGTTATGGAGTCCAGGAGTGCGGATCCGGGAACTGTGCGCCCCGGCGGGCGCACCGCCCGCGTGCGAGCCGCCGTCCTGCAGGCCGCCGGAGACGCACTGGCCGAGGGCGGGCTCTCCGGCCTCGATCTCGCCGACGTGGCGCGGCGCGCGGACGTCGGCAGGACGACCGTGTACCGCCGCTGGGGAACGCCGGCCGCCCTGGTGGCCGACCTGCTCGCGGACATGGCCGAGCAGTCCCTCCCGCGTGCCCGCACGGGCACCCTCCTGGGCGACCTGCGGGCCAATGCCCGCCTCGTGCAGCGCACGCTGGCCGACCCGCGCCAGGGAGCGCTCTTCAAAGCGGTGATCGCCGCCGCGACCTGCGACGCCGAAGCGGCCTCGGCCCTCCGCCTCTTCTACGCCACCCGCGTCACGGAGTGGGAGCCCTGCGTCCGGGAGGCCGTCGAACGAGGTGAGCTGCCCGAGGGGACCGACACCCGCGAGGTCGTCCGGGCCGTCTCCGCTCCCCTCTACTACCGCTTGCTGACCACGGGCGAGGCGCTCGACGAAGCGGCGGCGGACCGGGCGGCTGCGGTCGCGGTCGCAGCCGCACAGGCGGGAGCCTTCGTCACGACGGCTGAGGCTCCGGCCAAACAGTGAAGCGAATGCGTCATCGCGAGGCGAACGGCGGCATCCGGCACACGGGTGGTGAAAAAGTCCGGTGCAGTCCCCTACCCGGGCTCCCATCCGGGCCCCTCATCCGGGACCCTCATCCGGGGCCGGTGGACAGACCACTCGACGAAAGGATCTTTCGTGAGTAAGAGGACCACCACACTGCTGGCAGCCGCTGCGCTCTCCGTCGTCGCCCTCGCCGGGCAGGCGGGCGCCGCGGAGATCTCGGGCCACGCCTCCCCGGCCGCCGCGAGCGCAGCGGCCGAGCCGGGCATCCAGGCCACCCGTACCGTCCACGCCCCGTTCACTCTGGAGCAGAACCAGTCCCTGACCTCCGACACCGCCAATCTGGTCATGCAGTCCGACGGCAACCTCGTCATCTACGACGAGTTCGGCAGAGCCCGCTGGGCCTCCAGAACCGTCGGCCAGGGGTGGAGAGCCGCCTTCCAGGAGGACGGCAACTTCGTCGTGTACACCCGCTCGGGCAAGGCCGTCTGGTCGTCCAGGACGGCCGGGCACCCGGGCTCGCGCCTGGTCGTGCAGGACGACGGCAATGTCGTCATCTATGACGGCAGCCAGGCGATCTGGGCCTCCGGCACGAACCACTGATCCCACCCGTCCGTCGCGCGGCCGGGCCCCGGCAGGGCCCGGCCGCGCTATCGCCGGGACGCGGTTCCGGAAACCGGTCCCGTCGCGCCCGGTGGGCCTCTGCGCATCCGGCCCGTGTCGCAGGAGCTGCACGGAGGGGGCGGGGAGGTAAGCAAGGGGCATGCGCATTCAGTTCCTTCCGGCAGGCCCCGGCCCCACGGGACCCCGGCGCGCGCTGATTGCCGCCCCGGTGGTGCTCATCGCCGTCATCGTGGTGGTCGACCTGGTGACCGGCCCCGACATCCACCTCGGCCCCCTGCTGGTAGCCGCCCCCGCCCTCACCGCGACCTTCGGCGGCAAGCGGCTGACCGCCTTCATCGGCGCCCTGGCCGTGGGCGCCCAGATCGCCCTCGGGTTCTTCTTCGGCCGGATCACGACCGCCGACCACCAGACCCAGACCGCGGCCCTGTTCCTGGCCGTCTGCTTCATCGTCGCCTTCCGCGCCCTGCGCGAGCGCCACGAACAGGCCCTGGACCGGGCCTGGTGGATCGCCGACGTCGCGCAGAAGGTCCTGCTCAAGCCCCTTCCCTCACGCATCGGCCCCCTGGAGCTGGCCTCGGAGTACGCGGCGGCCGAGGCCGAGGCGCAGATCGGCGGAGACCTCTACGCGGCCGTCCGCGCCCGCGGCGCGACCCGCGTCATGATCGGGGACTGCCGCGGCAAAGGCCTGACCGCCGTCGGGGACGCCGCCCTGCTCCTCGGCGCCTTCCGCGCCGCCGCCCACCGCTTCCCGCCCCTCCCCCGCCTCGTCGCCCACCTGCACAACACCGTCTACTGGGACGCGGAGGAGCCCGCCGACGAGCTCGCGGCGGGCGAGAGCTTCGTGACCGCGGCCGTGCTGGAGATCCCCGACGACCAGCCTCTGGTCCACGTCATCAGCTGCGGCCATCCGCCTCCGCTGATCGTCCGCGACGGCGAGGTGGTCACCCTGGCGGTCTCCGACCCCGACCTGCCCTTCGGCCTGGGCGCACCCACGACGGAGGACGACTACGTACCCGAGGCCTTCGCCTTCCGCGACGGCGATCTCCTCCTGCTCTACACCGACGGGGTCATCGAGGCCCGCGGCCCCCACGGCACGTTCTACCCCCTCGCCGAGCGCCTGGCCTCCTGGAACGAACGCGAACCGCAGCGCCTGATCCATCGCATCCGCCAGGACCTGCTCGCCCACGCCGGCGGGGCCCTCGACGACGACGTCGCCCTGGTCGCCATCCGGCGCAGCCCGGCGTGACCGCCCCCCGGACCCCGGGTATGCGGCGAGGGCGGTGGCGGCCCCTGGGTACGGGGCGCCACCGCCCTCGGCGGAATGCGGGGTGGAACTAAAGTCGTGCGCTGATCAGTAGGCGGAGTTGACGTTGTCCATGGAGCCGTACTTGTCAGCGGCGTAATTACACGCAGCGGTGATATTGGCGACCGGGTCGTAGATGTCCCA
Source organism: Streptomyces rectiverticillatus (assembly GCF_013394065.1). Classification (NCBI taxonomy): domain Bacteria; kingdom Bacillati; phylum Actinomycetota; class Actinomycetes; order Kitasatosporales; family Streptomycetaceae; genus Streptomyces; species Streptomyces rectiverticillatus. Next base: position 7,336,656 of record NZ_CP040752.1, on the reverse strand, counting down.
GGAGGTGCCCTCGACGTGGTACGCCTTGAACGTCGGGTCGATCACCTGCAGCAGACCCTTCGACGGAACACCGTTCACAGCATTGACGTCCCAGTCGTTGATCGCACGCGGGTTACCGGTCGACTCACGCAGCACGTTCTTCTTGATGCCCTCGTACGAAGCCGGAATGCCCTTCGCCCGCAGAATGTCCAGGGACTCGTTGATCCAGCCGTCAAGATTGTCGGCATACGCCTTCTTCGCCGGGGCGGCAGGCTTAGCCGGAGCAGCAGGCTTGGCGGCGGGCTTCGCCGGGGCGGCGGGCTTGGCGGCGATGGCCTTGCGCTCGGTGGAACGGTTGGCGGCCTGCTCGGCCGCCCGCTCCGCGTCCACCTTCACCTTCGCAGCAGCATCCGCGCCGGCCTTGGCGGCAGCGTCGGCGTGCTGGTCCAGCTCGGCCTGCTGCGTCTCACCGAAAGCCTCGGCACTCCACGCCACCGGCTTCACCACAGCAGCAGCGGCAGCGACCGGGGCAGCGTGCGTGTCAGCGGCGAAAGCGTGCGGGGCGACGGCCACCGCGACGACAGCGGCACCGGTCGCGGCAATACCGGCGACAGAGAACTTGTGAATCTTCGGCAGACGGCTATAAGCGGAGACGGTGGAGCGCATGAGTGAGCTGAACCTTCCAATCGCGGATGTCGCCCGGCCCTGAAGCGGCGCAGAAATCAAGCGCCGTTTCTCGGTCGACGGCGCCCAGCGACCCCGCAATTGTTAGCGGCGGCGAAAACCCCTGACAAGGGCTGTGACCTACTACGCCCCTTCATTGCCGACCCGCGAATATCCGCCCTGCCCCCGCATTCACCCACGGCTGTCCACTAACCGGATTCGTAAGTGATCCAGGCCTCATGCGCGGCCTCACACGCCACCACCCCCGAAACAACACAAAGCAAGCACGAATACGCACAGCGTCAGCGGATTCCGGGGGCCTCGGAGGCTCCGGGGGCTCCGGGGGCTCCGGCGCGCTCAGGAGGCCTGGTCGAGGGACGCGCGGGGGTGCGGGATCGTGGTTTCCGTGGTCGGCTCCGCGGCCTGCTGCAGGGAGACGGTCCGCGCCGGAGCGGGGATGCGGATGCCCTCGGCGCGGTAGCGCTGGTGCAGGCGCTTGATGAATTCATGCTTGATGCGGTACTTGTCGCTGAACTCGCCGACCCCGAGGATCACCGTGAAGCCGATCCGGGAGTCCCCGAACGTGTGGAACCGCACGGCAGGCTCGTGGTCGGGGACGGCGCCGTCGACGTCCTTCATCACGCTCTCGGCTACCTCGACGGTGATCCGCTCGACGCGCTCCAGGTCGCTTTCGTAGCCGACGCCCACCTGCACCGTGACGGACAGCTTCTGCTCGGGCCGGCTGAAGTTGGTCATATTCGTGCCGGCGAGCTTGGCGTTCGGGATGATGACCAGGTTGTTGTTGAGCTGCTCGACCACCGTGATGCGCCAGTTGATGTCGCGGACGTAGCCCTCCTCACCGCTGCTGAGCCGTATGTAGTCGCCCGGCTGGACCGTCTTCGAGACGAGGATGTGCACGCCCGCGAAGAGGTTGGCCAAGGTGTCCTTCAGGGCCAGGGCGATCGCCAGGCCGCCGACGCCGAGGGCGGTGAGCAGCGGGGCGATGGATATGCCGAGGGTTTCCAGCATGACGAGGAAGCCCATCGCCAGGACCGCGATGCGCGTGATGTTCACGAATATGGTGGCCGATCCGGCCACGCCCGATCTGGACTGCGCCATGGAGCGCACCAGTCCGCTGATCACCCGGGCGGCGGTGAACGTCGCGATGAGGACGATGGCGGCCATCAGCACCTCGTCGACGACGTGGCCGACCTGGCGGGTCAGCGGGAGGGCTCCGGCGGCCGCCGCCACGCCGGCCGCGACCGCGCACCCGGGCGCGAGCGTGCGCAGCACGTCGACGATGAGGTCGTCGCCCTGCCAGCGGGTTCTGAGGGCACGCACGCCGAGCCAGCGCAGGATCACCCGCAGCACGAGGGCGACGGCCAGGCCCGCGGCGACGGCGATGCCGGCGACGATGATGTCATGCAGTGTCAGATCCCGGTTCACCGGTGACCTCCCCGCCCTGCGGAGGAGGGAGCGGCGGCGTCGTGCGCCGTCGCCGGAAGGCCGGAGTAATGATTCGTCACCTTGTACCTGTCTGTCCCGACGGATCGTGCTCGCGCCGGGCCATGGCAGTGACCCGGCGCGAGAAGTCATCCTGCACCACGCCCGTTTCACGCCTGCACGCCCGGGTGGCGGTTCCGACGCCCCGTCAGCGAACCCCGTCCTGAGGGCGGAAGGAGCAGCTCAGCGGCGCGTGGGGAGCGAGGTGTCGAGAGGGATCTCCGACCGGGCGGACGGAGGGGTGCGCAAGCGGCGGCAGGAGGTCACCGTGGCGTTTTCCGGTGCCCGTCGCTGATGTGACGGACTCGATTATCCATCCCCCGTGCGACCCGGGAGCCGGGAACCATGCACATCAGCATTGGCCAACGCTCCGTCCGCCGGCACCGGGACGTCGCCGCGCATCCAGGCGGAGCCGATCGCTGCGGGGGCCGCTCTTCATGTATCGCATCATTTTGTCGGTCGACGATCTGGCACGCGTGAGGATCAGTGAATCGGATCTCCTTTCCATGGAGGCCTTGTTCGCCCTGGAGGCGCTCCGGGAAGGCCGTGGAGAGGGTTTTCGCGCATGGCGGCAAGGGGTGTGCGGGGGCGGCCGCCGGGCCGATCCGAGAATGGAACGGGTCGCGACGCTGATCCGCCTTCCGGGCGGCCCGGGAAAGCTGCTGGAATTGTGTACGGGCGGGGGACGCCACACCATGGTCCCCCCGAACGGGGCCGGAGTTACCGCCGTGTCCGTGCATTCCGCGGTCCAGGACTTCCAGCAGATGGCCGTCGCACCGCACTGGGGGCGGATCCGTGCCTATCTCGGCGAGGTCCGGGACACCCTGCGGGACATCATGTGCCGTGACGGCGTGGAAGTGCTGCTGGACTCGCTGGGTCCGGGAATCCGCTGGAACGCACCGGCCTTGGAGATCGCGGGCGTACGTTCCGGAGAGAGGGAGCTGGACGGCAGCGGGCTGGTGCTGGCTCCGTCCCTGTTCCTGCAGCGCGCAGGGCATGTGCTCCCGCCGGCTCGGCAGGGCGCGCGCCGTGCCCCTGTCCTGGTGTTTCCCGACCGTCCGGGGCCGGAGGAGCTCACGCGGTTGCTGGGCGGCGGACGGGCAGCCGGTGCACAGTGCGGGGCGGACAGCCTCGCCGCCCTGGTCGGACGGACCAGAGCGGCCGCGCTGCGCGCGCTGCGCGAGGGCTGCACCAATGCCGAGCTGGCCCAACGGCTGGGCGTGTCCGCGGCCGCGGTGAGTCAGCACATGGCCGTCCTGCGGGCCGCCGGCCTGGTCGCGACGCGCCGCAACCGCAGCCATGCGATCCACACCGTCACCCGTCTCGGCCACCTCCTGTTGCGGGGCGAGGCGGCGGAACGGCACCCGGCTGAAAGGCACGTGGCGGAACGGCACCCGGCGGAACCGGCGCTGCACGGGGCGGCGCTGCACGGGGCGGCGTTGCCGCAGGTCCGGGACAGACGGGCGCCCGCGGCTGCGGTGGCACTGTGATGCCCATGCGTTACGGATACCGCGCCTGTCCGGCCGGGTACCCGCAACTCTCCGGCATTCAACGGAAATCGCTTGACGACGCGGATCCGGGCTGCCCGGCCCCACGCATTACCGGATGGTAGATCTCCGGTTAAGCATGGACTTACGCCAATTGCCGGGCGGTGGCGAGCGGGTGCAGGATTCTCGTAGCGGAACGGAAAAGCATTCCCTTTCAGACAATTGACGACGGCATAAGAGATGCCGCCTGCAGCACGGCGGGAGGGCACCATGGATCCGAGGTACGAGGCGTACACCATTGCAGATTCCACGTGGTACGAGCCGCTGGACCGCTGCCAGGATTCGGATTCCCGGTTCTCCCTCGCCGTGCGGGAACTCCCGGAGGGATGGCGGCGGGAACACCAGGGCGTATGGGAATTCCTGACGCCCGGTGACGCCGCAAAGCTGCCGGAGCAGGGCTGGAAGATCCACGTGAGTGCGACGCCCGGCGCCGCCGAGGAGACGATAGAGGCGGCCTGGAACGTCTGCCGGCGGCTGGGGCTGCCGTGGAAGTTCCTGCGCAGCCGGCAGATCGTCGCCGCGATGAACACCAAGTACGCCCACCGGGCCGCAAGCGGCAAGGCCGTGACCGTCTATCCCCGGACCACGGAGGAGCTGCGCACGGCTCTGGAGGAGCTCGAGACGGCGATGCGCGGGCGGCCCGGGCCCTACGTGCTCTCCGACCGGCGCTGGAACGACGGCCCGGTGTCGGTCCGCTACGGAGCCTTCGCGCTGATGTGGTGCGAACTCGCCGACGGCACACGGGTCCCCGCGATGCGCACCCCTCAGGGGAAGCTCGTGCCCGACCCCCGCCGCCCGGTCTTCACCGTCCCTCCGTGGGCCGGCGTCCCGGACTTCCTCGCGGAGCAGCCGGCGGCCGAGGGAGCATCCGCTTCACTGGGCGGCTACGAGGTCCGCAAAGCGCTCCACTTCTCCAACGGCGGGGGCGTCTACCTCGCGGCCGATGGCTGCGGCGGACAAGTCGTCCTCAAGGAGGCCCGGCCGCACGCACCATCGACGACCTGTGCTCAGCCGCACGCGCCCTCGTCGACCAGGGCGAGGCGGACCCGGGACAGCTCGCCGGCCTGGCCGCCAGCAACGGCGGCCTGGTGCTGGCCGCAGCCGTGCTCCGCGCCCCCCGCCTCTTCTCGGCCGTCGCCTGCGCCGCGCCCCTCACCGATATGGCCCGCTACACCTCAGGCGGCGGCCTGGGCCGTCTGTGGCACGACGAGTACGGGGATCCCGCCGACCCGGCCGCGCTCGCAGCGCTCCTGGCGTACTCGCCCTACCACCACGTACGGCCCGGCGAGTCCTACCCGGCCACGCTCCTGATCACCGGGGGCAACGACGTACGAGTCCCTCCCTGGCACGCCTGGAAACTCTGCGCCGCGCTCCAGGAGGCGACCGCCGGCCGGCGGCCCGTCCTCCTGGACCACCAGCCCGGCACCGGCCACCACGGGCGCACCGGCACCGCCGCCACGGCCCTCAGCGCCCGCGTCCTTGCCCTCCTCGCCACCCGCACCGGCCTCACCGCACCCACGAGACCGAACCCGCCCTCGCCGACCACCGACGTGAACGCGCCCTCCGCGCTCCGGGCGCTCCGGCAGCCGACCGCACCCGTACCGTCCTCGAGGAGCACCGCATGACCTGGGCACACCTGCGCCACGGCCCGGCACGCCAGCCCTACGTACATGAGCCCTACGCACACCATCCGCCGGCAGCCCCGCCGGCAGCCTCCGCGGTGGACCTCGCCAAGGTGTACGGCAGCGGAGCACGCCGCGTCGCGGCGCTCGACAGCGTGAACGTGTCGTTCCAGCAGGGGCACTTCACCGCCATCATGGGCCCCTCCGGGTCGGGCAAATCCACGCTCATGCAGTGCCTCGCAGGACTGGACACGCCCACGTCCGGAAGGGCCCTCATCGGCGACACCGACCTGGCCGGCCTCTCCGAGCGGCAACTGACCCGCCTGCGCAGGGAACGGATCGGGTTCATCTTCCAGGCGTTCCACCTCCTGCCCGCCCTGACCGTGGCGGAGAACATCACCCTGCCCCTGGCCATCACCGGCCGGCGCCCGGACCGGCAGTGGCTCGATCAGGTCGTCACCACTCTCGGGCTCACGGACCGGCTCGGCCACCGCCCCGGAGAACTGTCCGGCGGGCAGCAGCAGCGCGTCGCCTGCGCCCGGGCCCTCGCCGGGCGGCCCGACATCGTCTTCGCGGACGAACCCACCGGCAACCTCGACACCCCCACCAGCGCCGAAGTCCTCTCCCTCCTCGCCCACCTGACCCACCACATGGGGCAGACCATCATCATGGTCACCCACGACCCCGCGGCCGCCGCCTCCACCGACCGCGTCGTCTTCCTGGCCGACGGCCGCATCACCGACGAACTCCACCACCCGAACGCCGACCAGATCCTGGACCGGATGAAGCGCTTCAACAACCTGTGACCGGACTCCCGCGTTCTCGTCCTCGCCGGGTGCCGCGCGGCCGGCCGGCACGCGGGCGGGGAGGAATGGCGACATCAGTGCCTCGTGGCGGATGTACGGGCGCGGATCGTTGAACAAGCGCTGCCTCAGTCGGTGTCCGGGTCCGCGTCGAGGCCGTCGATCAGGCGGTCGAGGAAACGCGTGAAGGTGGCCTCGGGGGTAAGGGGCCGTCCGGGCGCGGCGAGGGCTTCCGCGAGCTCGGGGTGGTGGCCGTCCGCGGCGACGGCGGCGAGGTAGCGGGCTTCGGCCGCGGCCCGGTCCGGTGACTGCGCGGTCGCGGCCTGCGCGATCTCGTGGGCGACGTGCGCGGCGACGAATCCGGTGAGCTGGGCGAAGACCTCCAGCTTCGCGGCGCCGTCCAGCCGGGTCGGCCGCAGGGCGGCGAGTGCGCGTTCCAGGAAGGCCAGCGTGTGGGGGCCGAGGGACCGGCGGGCGGACAGCGCGGCGGGGAGCCAGGGGTGCCGGAGCATGAGGGCGCGCTGCAGGTGGCCGATGGCCTTGAGGTCGGCGCGCCAGTCTCCGGTGAGGGGATCCGTGGTCGGGAGCTCACCGCTGACGTGGTCGACCATCAGTTCCAGCAGGGTCTCCTTGTCGGGTGCGTAGTTGTAGAGCGACATGACGCCGGCCCCGACCTGGGCGGCGACGCGCCGCATGGTGACCGCTTCCAGCCCTTCGGCGTCGGCCAGGGCGACGGCTGCGGCCGTGATCGCCTGGCGGCTGAAGGCCGGTTTGCGGCCTCTGCCGGACCGGCCGGGGCTCAGCCAGAGCTGCTGCGGGTCGACTCCGGCTGAGCCGTTGCCGTCTCCACGGGTCACGTTCTCCTCGCTCCTCTCCTCACCACTGCGACTTGCGGAAACCATCCAAGCATCCCCTATTCTCGTACACTGTACGTAAATGATGGAGGGGAACACGATGACACCGCATGCGCACGATGCCGCGCCGAGGACCGTCTGGGCCGGGCCGCCCGGGAAGCCGCCGCTCAGCTCCCGGCTGATGAGGGCGACATGGCGCGGCCTGCCGGCCGCACAGCACGACGTCGGCTGGGAACCGGGGCTCGCGGTGCCGGCCGCGGACGGCAGCCCTCTGCGCACCGACCACTACTTCCCCCGTACGGAGGGCGACTTTCCCACCCTGCTCGTGCGTTCGCCCTACGGCAGGGGTCTGCCGTGGTCACCGATGTACGGGATGCTCTTCGCCGAACAGGGCTTCCACGTGGTCCTGCAGAGCTGCCGCGGCACCGGCGGCTCGGGCGGCCGGTTCGACCTGTGGCGCAATGAGGCCGCCGACGGCCGGGCCGCGGTGTCCTGGCTGCGGGAACAGCCCTGGTTCACCGGAACCCTGGGCACCGTCGGACCCAGCTACCTCGGCTACGTGCAGTGGGCCCTCGCCCTGGACCCGCCGCCGGAGCTCAAGGCGATGGTGGTCCAGGTCGGCCTGCACGACCCCTATGCCCTCTTCCACGCGGACGGCGCGCTCCGCCTGGAGAACGCCCTCACCGTCGGCGTCGGCATGACGTACCAGCACCGGGGGATGGTCCCGTTCGTGAGGGCGGCACTACGCCTGCAGCGGCGCCTGCGCGAGATCACCACCGCGCGGCCGCTGCGCGGGGCGCACGTGCCCGCCCTCGGAGAGGTGCCCTGGCTGGACGACGTGATGACGCACCCGGACGCCGGCGACCCGTACTGGGACGGCGCGTCCCTGGGAGAGGCCGCGGAGCGGCTGAGCGTGCCCACCGGCCTGATCACCGGATGGCACGACGCCCTGGCCGACCAGACCTTCGAGCAATACGCCCGGCTGCGCAGGGCCGGATGCGAAACCTCCCTGCTGGTCGGCCCCTGGACCCACACCTCCGCACTTCAGCAGGGGTGGCCCGAGGTCTTCTCCCAGAGCCTCGCCTGGCTGCGCGCGCACCTGTGCGACGACCCCGCCGACCTGCGCCCCGCACCCGTGCGCGTGCACGTCGGCGGCGACGGCGACGGCACGTGGCGGGACCTCGACGACTGGCCGCCGGCGCCCGGCATGACGACGGCCTGGTTCCCCGCCGCGGACAGGCACCTCGCCCGGGATGACACCCGTCGGACCCCGGGGGAATCCGCGCCCCTGAGGACCTTCCGCTACGACCCCGCCGACCCCACTCCCTCCCTGGGCGGGCCCCTGCTCTCCCGCGGCGCCGGGCCCCGCGACAACAAGGCGCTGGAAGCGCGCGACGACGTCGTGACGTTCACCAGCGCGCCGCTGACCGTGCCCGTCGACGTCCTCGGCCCGGTCTCCGCGCGGCTGCGTATCTCCACGGACACCGGCTACGCCGATGTCTTCGCCCGCCTCTGCGACGTGGACGCGCAAGGCCGTTCCCTCAACCTCTGCGACGGGCTGATCCCGCTGCGGACCGCCGGGCAGGCCCCGGCGGAGGTCACCGTGCCGATGAGCTCGACCGCCCACCGCTTCGCCGCCGGTCACCGCATCCGCCTCCAGATCAGCGGAGGCGCGCATCCGCGCTTCGCCCGCAACCCCGGCACCGGGGAGCCGCGGGCCGAGGCCACAGGGCTCACGCCGGTCCGGATCACGCTGCACGAGGGCTCGGCGCTGGTTCTTCCTCGGGCGGCTTAGGTGCGCGGTGAGCGGCGAGCAGTGAGCGGCGAGCGGTGCCACGGATTCGCCCGCCGCGGACGGAGCAGGCGCGTCAGTTCCAGGGGTTGGCCGGCTGGTCGTTGATGGCCGTCCAGAAGCGGGTGCCGGCCGGGACGTCCCCGTAGGCCCAGTAGCTCCAGCCCCCCGAACTCTCCAGGTTGGGACCGTATCTGCCGTCGTGGAACTCGGCCATGCGCCAGCCCGTTCCGAAGTTGTTCGCGCACACTCCGTCGGCGACCGCGCGGCTGGTCAGGCGGGTGCCGCGGATCGGATTGGTGGCCGCAACCGTGCCGCGCGCCCAGCCCGCGTAGAAACCGGGCGTGATGCCGGCGGGGGCCGGCGAGCCGTCGACTCTCAGGCAGAGGACCGGCAGGGCCGTGGTCGTGGCGGTGTCACCCTGGTACGGATTGCTCAGGGGGCCGCCGCCCACCTGCACGGTGCCGCCGGGGCCGTCCGCGAGCAGGGTCCAGGTCATGGCCTTGCCGTTGGCCTCCCCGGAGGGAGTTGCGGCTGCAGCCGGGGTCACGATGCTCCCTGCCGCGGCCAAGGCCGCAACACCGAGAGCGAGGGCCGTCTTCACCGAGCGCATGGCTTCTCCTCACTGACGTGACATGAGATGCGATGGCGTAACGGTGGGGATTCTCCACGCTCTTCACGGAACCTCCAAGGGTGGAACCGGACACCGCCCGGGAGGCGGCTGCACACGGCTCGGCCCTGCCCGGGCTATCTCGCCGTGTACGTCAGGCAGTCCGCCGAGGGCCCCAGGGAGGCCACAGTGATGCCAGGCGCCTGGCATTCGAGGCCGACGTTGTGCAGGCACCCGGACATCTTGCAGGCACCGACCCGGCCGACGGCGGAGGCGTCGCCGCCCTTGGACGGGAAGACGAAGTACGTGTCGCAGTGGGCGTGCGTCGCGTCGCCCACCGTGATGGCCAGTGCGTGGCAGGCGCTGTTCTGGTTGTAGGCGCACTCGTCCACCTGACATACGCTCACCTGCGGCATTTCCACGGCGTTCTCCTCGGCACGGCGCCCCTGGTCTGTTCCCACGACGCCTTCCTCGGGCACCGGACGGTGACACCGGTGATCCGGTCCGTTCACCCGGAAGCGGGAGCCGTGCCGCCGGAGCCCGCGACCGACCCCTTGACCGGGCCGCACGCCACGGGGTCAGCTGGCCGTGGATCGGCCGTACGGGACGGAGGCGGAGCGACATGACGACACAGGCACGCGGCCCGGTGCAGCACGCCGACCCGCTTCCCCTGCACCGTCTGCAGGTCGCACCGCCACAGGTACCGCCGTTCGCCATGGGCTCCTTCGACGCCCTCGGCCCCGACTCCCGGGCGGGCTACCCGCACCGGCACACCTTCTACGAGATCGTCTACGTGACCGGCGGCTCGGGCGCCCACATCGTCGACCTCGTCCGCAAGCCCCTGAGCCCTCCCCACCTGTGCGTCATCCTGCCCGGGCAGGTGCACTACTGGGAGCAGGTGTCGGGCCTGCGCGGCGTCCTGACGCTGTTCACCGAGGACTTCCTGCTGGCACGCCCCGGCGACCGGCAGCTGCTGCGCGCACTCGCGGAGCAGCACTGGCTCCGGCTTCCCGCCGCGCCCTCCGGCGGGGACAGCGACGCCGCGGGCGTCGGCTCGCTCATCCGGGCCATGGCAGCCGAGTTCACTGCGAAGGCGGACGGCTACGCCTCCGTGCTGGAGGCGTACCTGCACATACTGCTCGTACGCGCCCTGCGCCTGCCCGGCGCACGAAGACCCGACGCCGCAGCCGGCCGGGCCGCGGACGTGGCGCGGGAATTCGGCCTGCTGCTCACCGAGACCTCGGGTGCCGAGCGGTCGGTCGGGGCCTGCGCGGCGCGCATCGGCGTCTCCGTCGGCTATCTGAACGAGGCCGTCAAACAAGCCACCGGCCGTACGCCCGGCGAGCTGATCCGCGCGGCCCGGACGCTGGAGGCGAAGCGGTTGCTGGCCGGTTCCTCTCTAGGTGTCGGCCAGGTCGCCCGGCGGGTGGGCTTCACCGATCCCGCGTACTTCTGCCGCTTCTTCCGGCGCGAGACCGGCCTCAGCCCCGGGGACTTCCGCCGCAGGGCGGTGACGGAGGAGCCGGAGAGTCAGGCCCCCCGCGTAGGCCAGGGGAATCACCATGTTTGCCCAGCGGAGTCCATCGATCCGCAGGGCCCGCCTCCCTAGGTTCGTCGGTGAGTCACTCACCCCAGGAGGCGGACCATGACGGACGATCACGCCCGCAGTGGAGACACCGGCGTCGCCGGAGACACCGGGCACACCGGGCACACCGGAAACGCGGAGTCCATGGGTCGGCGGACGGTCAGTCGCAAGACCCTGCTCAAGGCGGCACTCGTGGCGGTGCCCCTGCCCGCGCTGCTCGGTGGCGGCGTGGCCCTAGCCCGGGATCACCGGCCCTCGGACGCGCCCCTCCGGCCGACGCCCTTCTGCGACGACGGGGACGACCCCACGCCGCCGCAGATCGAAGGCCCCTACTTCAAGCCCGACTCCCCCGAGCGCGCTTCGCTGCTGGAGCCGGGGACGCGGGGCACGCGGCTCACGGTCGAGGGCTACGTCTTCGGACCGACCTGCCGCCCCGTCGCGCACGCCCTGCTGGACTTCTGGCAGGCCGACGACGCAGGCGCGTACGACAGCCTCGGCTTCCGGCTGAGGGGACATCAGTACTCGGACGCCCGGGGAGCGTTCAGGCTGTCGACCATCGTGCCGGGCCTCTACCCGGGCCGTACGCGTCACCTCCACGTCAAGGTGCAGGCACCCGGCGGCCCTCTCCTCACCACGCAGCTCTACTTCCCCGGAGAGCCTCGCAACGCCACCGACCCGCTCTTCAACGCGGCCCTGCTCATGAACGTCCGTCAGGCCGGCCCGGCCAAGCAGGCGACCTTCGACTTCGTGGTGACCACGGGCGGGCCCGGAAAATAGCAGCGCGGCCGGCGGTCGGCAGCCGATGGTCGACGGCCGGCCGTCAGACCGACAGCCGGAAGCCGAGGTCGCCGAATGCGACGTGATCGCCGGGGCCGACCCGGACGGACCCGGCGATGCGCAGGCCGTTGACGTAGGTGCCGTTGCGGGAGCCGAGGTCCGTCAGGCGCCAGCCGTGGTCGAGCCAGCGCAGCTCCGCGTGGCGGCGGGAGACCGTGTCGTCCTCCAGGCGCAGGTCGGAGACCGGGGCCCGGCCGATGGTCAGCGGCTTCGTACCGGGCTCGGGCAGCCGGAGGCCGGGCAGCCGCGCACCCCGCCAGGCTCCGCGCACGTGGGCCCCGAAGGCGGACAGACGGCTCACCGTACGCAGGATGAAGTCCGAAAACCGTCCGCGGGAGGGGAGATCGGCCATGGCGAGCTCGATCTCGGCGCTGGTGCGGGCGGTCAGGACGAGGTCCATGCGGCGCATGAACGTGTCGTGGGACAGCCTGCCGTCGCCGGTGCCGTCGCGCAGGATCGCCAGGGCCCGCTCCCGATCGGCCTCGGAGGGCCGTATCACGCGCGTACGGAACTCAGGAGAGGTCATAGAGGTGATTCTCGGGTTTCGGCCCCGCCCTGTCCACAAAACCAAGCGACAACCGGTGGTTCGGCGGCTATCGCGCCACGCATCCATGCGGTCAGTGGCTTCGCCGCCTCCGGTTCCCGGGCTGTCGGTTTATCGAGCACGAGCGCCGAATATCTCACGTGGTGTCCTACGGTCCGGTGTGCGTTGATGCCGGCGATGGTGATCTGCCAGTCCGGTTCGCTGAGCTGCGCGTCGCCGTACCGGAGGCAGCCGGCATCCGGCGTTGCGTGCAGCTATCGCGGAACCTCGATCTTGTAAAGTTCGATTTCGCGCTCGATGTACTGCTCAGCGGCACCCGCATCCGGCTGCTTCCGAGCGCGGGCACGGATCTTGCCGAGCTGGCGCAGCCCTTCAGGCCTCGGCAACCGGGCCAGCTCCCGTCGCGGTAGCACCTCGAAGTACTCCAGCCAGGTCACCCGGTCGAGCCCCACGATCGACCGCAGTGCGGTGATGACCGACGGAGCCACCCCGTCACGTTCCAGCTCCTTGACCTCGTCGGCCGTCAGCCCGAAGTGGAAGGGGAAGTCCGGGTTCTCCTCGGCCAGACGCCGCTTGATCTCGTCGGCCGTCAGCTGCCACCGGGTCTCGCCGCCCGGCAGCCCGGCCTCGAAGGGGTGGGCAGCGTATTTATCCGGTTCGCCTTTGACCCCGTGGGACGTCTTGATCGCATGCTCGAACTCGAATGCGGTGCCCTTCGCATGCGCGCTCCTGTTGAACCACACCACGACCGAGCCGACCGGTGCCTGCTCGAGGCCGGCGGGGTCACTGACATCGCGCTGATCGGACTCCAGGGCCTTCATGGGCGTTCCGCGGCCGCCTCCGACCTCGAATTTGGAGAATTTGGCGTTGAACGCCGCCTCCGGCAGCATCTTCCGCCACGCATACAGCTGGGCGAGCTGAGTGAAGAACAGGCACTCGCACGTCCACCTCTCCAAGTGCTGGAACAGCAGCCCCACGGCGGCATAGGGAGTGGCGGCCGTGGGGACGAGCCGCTCGTGTCCGTGCACCATTTCCGCAGGCCTCTGTGCCGAGGTGAAGTGTTCCGTGTCGAACCTCATCTCGCCCGGCCGGGGGAAGGCACATCCGCGTGCTTCCTTCTTGGACCGCACGAGCACCTCGACCCCTTCCTGCACGGCCTTCTCCCATTCCTTGCGGAACGTCTCGTCATTGAGATACGGGGCCGCACTCACACCGCCCGAAGGGACCACCCGGTCCTTCACGGCCTCGGCGAAGCCCCCTTTGACCCGCTCGTCGAGGAGATGCACCAGGCGCGCGCGTTCGGACCCGCCGAAGGAGTCATGGAGCGCCTTGGTCCGTACGCCGCCGGAGGAGAGGACGGCAGTGAGGTCGGGCCCGAGGCTGCGCTCCAGAATGGTGAGGATCGCCTGGGCGTCTCCCTTGCTCACGACACCGTCGTACAGGTCGCGCACCAGCAGTCTCTTCAGCTGCGGGTCGAGCACGACGGAGGGGTCGCCGCCTGCCCACAATGCGACCACCGCGCGTGCCTTGTTGTCGCTGTCGTAGTCCCCCTCCGGCTTGCCGGTGCGGCGCAGTTTGCCCAGGTAGCGCTGCAGTTCCTCGGGCGGAAACGTGCCCTCGCCGAACATGCGGGAGAAGGCTTCGCCCGGGCCCCGGGTGAAGATGTCGCCGACGAAGCCGACGGCGTCACCGAGGAAGCTCAGCGGGCCGGAGCGCTGCACATACAGCGGCCCGTCCGGGCGTGCCGACGGCTCCTGCTGGATGACGTGGGACAGCTCGTGGGCGATCAGAGCTCGGCCCGGCGGCGTGGCCGGCCGGTAGCGGCCGGCGGCGAAGACGATGTGCCGTCCGGCCGTGTACGCCGCCGCGTCAAGCAACCGCGCAGAGGCATCCGCGCGCGCGTCGGTGTGTACCCGTACCCGGCTGAAGTCGTAGCCGTGGTGCGATTCCATCCTCTTCCGCGTGCCCGGTTCCAGCGCTTGACCGGGCGAGGCGAGCGCACTCGCGATGGCGGTCCAGGCGGCGTTTCCCGAGGACCGGGTGAACCCGGGCGCATGCCCTGCAGCGGTCGGGGCGATACGCGACAGCGACGGGCGGCCGGCTGCGGCGGCCCGGGCCTGCCGCTCGTACACGCTGCCCGGCCGGCTGAGCATGACGGGCCGGTGCAGCGGCGAGCGCACCTCGGTGCGGCCTGTCCGGTGCACGTGCTCGGCCATGCCACCAGTATGTCCACGGCCCGGCGACGTGCCACCGCGGACGACACCTCCCGGGCTCCCTCCGCCCGGCGGATGAGTACGCGCACCTGCGCACTCTGAGTACCTGCTCTGAGGCGCGCCTGCCGGTGCGGCGGGTTCACTGGTCCCATGAACGACCAGGGGACGCGAAACGATGCCGAGCTGCGGCGGGCGTGGGCCGACGCCAATGCTGCGGATGTCGCCGAGCAGACACGCAAGGCCCGTCCCGGCGGACCCGCCGATCGCGACGACGACGCCTCGAGTGCACCCTTGTGGGCCACGGTGCTCGCGGCGCTGGTCATTCCCGTGGCCGTGTTGTTCGGCTCGCTCGCTCCCATGGCCACCGACAGCTGCGGCCCGGACAACTGCTCCCGGGCGCTCGACGGCACCCTTGCCCTGGTCAAGTACAGCCTGTTCACCACGGTGATCGGTACACCGGCACTGCTTCTGACGTCCTGGCTCCTGCCACGCCGCATGCGCTACACCAAGGCACGCAAGTACTTCGCGTGGGGTGCGCTGCTCCCGCCGGTGATCGTCATCCTCATGGTGCTCGGCCTGCCGGAGTGAGGCCCGTTCGCGCCCCTGCCCGGCGCGCGCGAGCAGGTCCGGGAAAGCCGCGCAGGTCTTGGAAAACAGGGACAACTGGCGCGTAGGCCGACCGGGGAAGATAGTAGGAAGCAGGGGGTATCCGTCACATCGGAGGACACCATGATCGTCCTCGGAGTCATTCTCCTCATCATCGGGTTCCTGACCGGTGTCTCGATCCTGTGGACCATCGGCATCATCCTGCTGATCATCGGGCTGGTCCTCTGGGTCCTCGGCGCAGTGGGTCACGCGGTCGGCGGACGTAAGCACTACTGGTAGCCGGTGCTCCTGGCGGGTGCAACAGCGGGCAGGGAGCCGAGCCTGCCCGACGCACGCGGAGCTTTGTCCGAGGCGGTGATCGGTGCGCTCGGCAGCGAGCCCGGAGGGCGGGTGAGCCTTGCTCCCGACGGCGCTGTGCGCAGCTCCGACCCGTACGGAGACGATCTCCACCTCGCCCTCTACCTCTGCTACGAGCTGCACTACACAGGCTTCGGCGGTGTGGACGACGCCTGGGAATGGGACCCGGAGCTGCTCCGGCTGCGCGCAGCGCTGGAGCGGGCGTTCCTCGCGGCCCTGCGCCGCGACGTCCCCGCACACCCGGACGTCACTTCCGCGCTGCGGGACCTGCTGGTGGAGCCCACCGAAGGGGAGGGAGTCTCGCACTTCCTGCGTGACGAGGGCCGGATGCGGCACCTGCGGGAGTACCTCGCACTGCGCTCCTTGTACCAGCTCAAGGAAGCGGACCCGCATGCCTGGGCCATTCCCCGGCTGACCGGGAGGGCCAAGGCGGGGCTGGTGGCCGTGGAGTACGACGAGTTCGGCGCCGGGCGGGCCGACCGCATCCACGCGGGTCTCTTCGCCGCCGCGATGAGCGAACTCGGCCTCGACCCGGCGTACGGCCGCTACCTGGAGGCAGCCACGGCACACACGCTGGCCGTGGTGAATCTGATGTCACTGCTGGGGCTGCACCGGTCGTTGCGCGGTGCGCTGGCCGGGCACTTCGCGGCCGTGGAGATCACGTCGTCCCCGTCCTCCCGGCGCCTGGTCCAGGCGATCGACAGGCTCGGTGCAGGCCCCGCTGCCCGTCACTTCTACGCCGAACACGTCGAAGCGGACGCCGTACACGAGCAGTTGGTACGTCATGAGGTCATCGGCGGCCTGCAGGCGGACGATCCGGGGCTGACGGACGACATCGTCTTCGGGATCGACGCCACCGTGTGGCTGGAGGACCGTCTCGCCGAGCACGTTCTCGGGGCGTGGAGCGACGGTGGTTCCGCGGTACGCCGGCCCCTCTGACGGCTGCACGCACGCCGAGGCAGGGTCCCCCGCTCGTCACGGCTCCCGGGATTCCCCGGAAGACGCATCCGGCCTCTGACGACTGCGGTGGCTGGTGTCGCAGAACGGGTAGAGAAGGCTGCGACGGCAGGTGCACACGGCGACGACCGGCCGGTCCGAACGGACGACGCTGCCGTCCTCCGTCACGAACTCCACCGGCCCCTCGATCAGCATCGGCCCGCCCGGTTCCTGCCACACCCGCCGCGCCTCTTCGCGGCCGGGGTCGGAGCCGGAGCCGGAGCCGGACCCCACCGGTTCCTCAGGTGAGGTGCTCACCACGGACCACCACCAGTTCGTCCCGGACGTCGTCGGCCTCGATCAGCCCTTGCTCCCGCATCCACAAGGCCTGACCACGCATGACCGGCCCGTACGCGACGGCGCGCCGGGCGGTCACTTCCGCGGTCAGCCCGCCCTCCTCGAGCGCCTTCACGGTGCGTTCCGGCCCGCACACGGACGAGTGCACCATCAGCACCACTCCACCGGGCCGGAGCAGCTCCGGCGCTCCCCGGCACAGCCGGTCCAGGAAGGCTCGGCCGTCCTGTCCCCCGGCCCAGTTCCGCCCGGGGCCATGCAGCGGACTCCGGCCGCCCGGCACGGGCACCGGCACCGGCACCGGCACGTATGGAAGGTTGGCCAGGATCAGATCGAAGCACCCGCCGGACACGGGCGTCAGCAGATCGCCCCGGACGGCCCGCACGCGCACGCCTGCCCGCAGCGCGTTCAAGCGCGTCGTGAGCACCGCACGGTGCGAGGCGTCGACGGCGACGGCCCGGGCGCGGCGCCGCGCCGCCGCCACAGCCAGGACGCCGCAGCCGGTCCCCACGTCCAACACGGCCGCACCGCGATCCACCCGCTCCCGGGAGAAGGCTTCCAGGAGCAGTGCTGTGTCCTCCTGAGGCACATAGACCCCAGGAAGCCGGAAGAACCGCATTCCCCTCGGGTACCCCGGCGGGAGGGCCGATAAGCGGACCGTAGGCCCTTCGGGTCACTGGGTGAGCAGAGGCGCCGGAAGGCGTCCGTGCGGGCTGCCGCGTGTCCCGGGAGGGCGACCGGTCGTTACAAGTCACGACATGCCCACTCGTATCTCTGCAGGAGAGTCGATGCGCCGAGTCCTCACCACCGTCGCCATGGCCGCAGCCGCTCTGACGTTCGGATCGGCCACCGCCGCCCAGGCCGCCGATTCGGCGCCGTCCCTGGACGTCGGCGGGCTGACGACGGTCGACCCCGGCAGTCTGGGCGAGACCGTGGACAGCGTGGCGCAGAAGGCGACGAGCGTCGCCGGGGACGTCGGCGGCAAGGCCGTGAAGCGGGCGGTTCCCGCGGCGGGCAAGGCGGCCGGCGGGACCGTGAAGCACACGACGGCCGCGACCGAGCGGACTGTCGGCCAGGTCGCGGGATCAGCAGGGGTCCTCGTGGGCGAAACGGCGAAGTCGGCCGCCCGGGGCGGACAGCCGGCCAATGCGCTGCCGGCCGGCTCGCTCCCCCTGAAGGGCGCGCCGCTGAGGTGACCCTCCCAGGCCTCTGGGAATGATCGTTTCCTACAAATCCTGGACGCCGAACTCCGTTGGCCACGACATCTAATCACCCATCACCCCCTTGGCAGAGTGGCCCCCAGGTCGACCTCTTCCCGCGGTCGGCTCTGCGGGGAGTTGTATCTCTACTACAAAGGGGGTTTGCTCAGTGAGCACGCACACCGATGATGTGGTCGTCACGGGCCTGGGGGCCACGACTCCGCTCGGCGGGGACGTGGCCTCGACCTGGTCGGGGATGCTGGCCGGGCAGTCGGGGATCAGTGCGATCGAGGAGGAGTGGGCGGCGGACCTGCCCGTGAAGATCGCCGGCAGGCTCAGGACCGAGCCCACCGAGGTCCTGGACCGCGTACAGGCCCGGCGCATGGACCGCTGCGAGCAGATAGCGCTCGTCGCGGCCCGCGAGGCCTGGGCCGACGCGGGCAGGCCCGACGTCGATCCGGAGCGGCTGGCCGTCGTGATCGGCACGGCCACCGGCGGCGCCCTGACCATGCTCGGCCAGGACGACATCCTCGAAGCCTCCGGAGTGCGGCGCGTGTCGCCCCACACCGTCCCGATGCTGATGGCGAACGGCCCGGCCGCATGGGTCAGCATCGACCTCGGGGCCCGCGGCGGTGCGCACACCCCTGTCAGCGCCTGTGCGTCCGGGGCCGAGGCCATCGCGACGGGCCTGGACCTGATCCGGCTCGGCCGCGCGGACATGGTCGTGGCAGGCGGTACGGAAGCCTGCATCCACCCGCTGCCGCTGGCCGGGTTCGCCCAGGCCAAGGCCCACTCGACGCGCAACGACGCGCCCCGGCAGGCGTCCCGCCCCTTCGACACCGAACGCGACGGATTCGTCATCGGCGAGGGCGCGGTCGTGGTCGTCCTGGAGCGCGCCGGGGCCGCGGCCTCGCGAGGGGCCCGCGCCCACGCGACGCTCGCCGGCGCCGGCGTCACCTCCGACGCCCACCACATCACTGCCGCGCACCCCGACGGTCAGGTCCGTGCGATGCGCCTGGCCATGGCCTCCGCGGGGCTGGACCCCCCGGCCGTCGAGCACGTCCACGCCCACGCGACGTCCACCCCCAAGGGCGATCTCGTCGAGGCCCGGTCGATCACCGAGGCCATCGGCACGCACCCGGCCGTCACCGCGACCAAGTCGATGACCGGCCACCTGTTCGGCGCCGCGGGCGCGATCGGCGCCCTCGCCACGATCCTCGCCGTACGCGACGGCGTCATCCCCGCGACGCAGAACCTCGACACCCTCGACCCGGAGGTGAAGCTCGACGTCGTCGCAGGAGCGCCCCGGCACGGCAAGCTGACGGCCGCGCTCACGAACTCCTTCGGCTTCGGCGGGCACAACGCCTCCCTGGTGTTCACACCCGCACCCTGAGCCGTCGCAACCGGGGCCGTTCCGGCGCGTACCCATACGGCCCCACCATGACTGGCAGCGGCAATCGGGCCCGAGGATGCTGGAGCGTGTCGTACGGGTACGGTCCTACGGCACGAACGAGCGGGAGCAAGCACGTGAGGGCACCGGACACAGGGCGCACCGCGGAGAGGCGCTGGTTCCTGCGCCACCTCCAGCTGCTGCCGGTGGCCCTGCTCGTCGGAGGCGTCGTCCTCGACTACAACACCCCTCCGCGCTTCAGCGCCGAGGCCTTCTACACCGCCGCACCGATGGCGGCGGCCGCGTTGCTGTCACTGCGCGCGACGATCCTGGCAGCCATCGGCGCCTGCGTCGCCGACTTCGCGCTGCTCACGCACTTCGGCATCATGGCGGATTCCGGTGGCCGCAGTGAACTGGCGGCGGTCGCGACCGTCTCGGCGATCGCCGTCGTCGTCAACCGCCTCATGCACTACAGCGACGTGCGGCTGCAGTCCGCGCGCAGGATCGCCCTCGCCGTGCAGGATGCCATCCTGCCGCGGCCTCCGGTCTCGATCGGGCCCTACAAGATCGCCGTGCGCTACCAGTCCGCCGTGAAGGACGCGCAGATCGGCGGTGACCTCTACGGCGTCCAGGACACTCCGTACGGCGTGCGCTGCCTGGTCGGCGACGTGCGGGGCAAGGGCATGGAAGCCGTCAAGGCGGTGGACGTGGCGCTCGGCGTGTTCCGGGAGGCCGCCGACGACGAACCCACGCTCGTACGGATCGCAGCCAGGCTGGACCGGGCGCTGCTGCGGGAAGCGAAGCGGCGGCCGGGGCCCGAGCGCACCGAGGGGTTCGTCACCTGCGTCCTGGCCGAGATCCCGCCCTCGGGCGGCGAACTGCGGCTGATCAACCGCGGCCACCCGCCGCCGTTGCTGCTGCGCGGCGGGGCGGTCCGCAGCGTGGATCCGTCCGAGCCGGCCCTGCCCCTGGGCCTGACGGAGCTGGGCGCCGTCGAGGAACGGACCGATACCGTGCCGTTCCCGCCGGGGGCGACCCTGTTCCTGTACACCGACGGCCTGAGCGAGGCCCGCGACCGCTCCGGCACCTTCTACGACCCGGTCGCCCGGCTGACCGGGCGCGACTTTCCCTCGCCGGATGCGCTGCTCGACGCCGTCCTGACCGATGTGCGCCGTCACACCGGTGGCTGCATCACCGATGACCTGGTACTGCTCGCCATCAACCGGAGTGCGGCCCTGGACGTCGGGGGTGTGAGCCCCTGACACTGCTCGCCGCCCGCCACTGCGGCGCGAGCACCGACCAGATCTCCTCGTCGTGGCGCTTCCCCCGGTACAGGAAGCTCTCCCGCAGCACGCCGTCCTTCGTCATCCCGAGCCGCCGGGCCACGGCGATGCTGGGCGCATTCTCCGTCGACACCCACCACTCCACGCGGTGGATGCCGCGCTCCTCGACGGCCCAGTCGATGACCACGCGCGCTGCCCGTGTCACCAGGCCCCTGCCCACCGCCGCCGGCTCCAGCCAGCAGCCCGCCTCGGCGATGCCCTGCTCGAAGTCCAGCCTCCGCAGCAGGAACCCGCCGACCAGCTTGCCGTCCGACCGGATGCCGTAGAGGCGTCCGGTGTCGGCCGCGGCCCTCTCCGCGTACGTCCGGAGGAACGCCCGGCTCGACTCCAGGTCCGTGACGACGTCGGGAAGCCCGTTGTGCCGTCCGATGAACTCGCGCCCTCGCTCCATGTGGGCCAGGAACTCCCCGGCCTGCCACGGCTCGACCGGGCGCAGCTCCGCACCGTCGTCGCCCAGGGATATCGCGTACATCGTCACCTTCCGCGGTGGGAACCGGCGCAGCTGCGAAAGCGCATCTACGAAAGGATCTTCGCACGAAGACCGGGCGGCTCAGGGGCCGACGATCAGTTCGCTGAGGCGCAGGGCGAGCCACGGCTTGCGTCCGCCGGCTCGTATCCGGCCGCGGGCGATCGCCGTCCACAACGGCGTGCGCCGGAAGCTGATCAGCAGGAACGCGGTCGGTTCCGCCGTGATCCTGCAGTCGTAGGCCCGGGGCGGCGCATCGCGGGTCACCGTCGCCGTCCCGCCGTCGACGACGACCGCCAGGCGCGGACCGCCGCCCTTGATGACGACGTCGAACGCGATGCGGACCCCTTGCGCCTTCGCCTCGTCCAGGGCGAGCGGCATCATCGCGGGCATCGCCTGGCCGATCACCAGGCGGGCCTCGTCCGCTCCGATCGTCCACGGGGTGCGAGGCCGCCGGGCGCCGCGCGCGATGTCGAGACCGTGGAGGAGGCTCTCGCTGAGCATCAGCCCGGTCGCGGTCGCCAGTGTCAGGACGACCTGCTCTCCGTACCAGGGGGCTTCGACGGGTGTGCCGGGGGCGAGGTCCCGGGTGACCTGCAGGAACCTCTCCCCCCGCTCGGTGACGAGGTCGCCGAGGTGCCTGCGTTCGTCGGCGTCCAGGAGCCCGATCGACTTGGCGTTCACCGCCGTGATCCGCTCGGTGAACGGGACGTCGCCCGGTGGCAGGACGCTGTCCCAGTCCGCGAACTCATGGGTGAAGGCGGAGCAGTACACCAGGTACGCGGCGCAGAGGTGGGCGCCGGCATCGCCCACCGTCCACGGCGGCACGCCGGAGGGTGCGTCCAAGTCGGGGACGTCGCGCAGCAGACGGGCCAGGCGCGGGATGACGGCGCGCAGGGCGGCGCGTGTCCTCTCGTGCTCGGCGACGGGATCGACGCCGGCGACGGCACCCACGGCACACCCCCTGACGGCGGACAGGCGCCCGCAGGCTACTACCCGCGTACCGCTCGCGATAGAGGATCCCCCGGAATCAGCCGTCCGGGATCAACTGTCCGGGATCAGCCGTCCGGGATCAGCTGGAGCAGCAGTTGCCGGCAGGCGGCTGCTTCTTCAGCCGCCGGGAAGCGAGCGGTGACGACGTACTCGCCGCGCTCGAAGAGGCCGGTCTCCCAACTGCCCTCGCGCAGCCGCAGGAAGTGGAAGTCCGGCAGCAGTGCTTCGGGCTCGTGGACACCTTCGATGCGGTAGAGGCGGCCGGGCACTCCCGCCTCGCGCAGGGCCGCGAGCGCCGTCCGCCGGTCGTCGGGCTGCTCCGTCACGTCCGCTTGAGGTAGCCGTTGTCGACAAGCCACTTCACATTGAGCTTGGGCTTGGGCGCGCCGGGGACCAGCTCCGGGTCGAGCTGGATCTGCTGTCCGCCCCCGGCCTGCCCGAACCAGGGGGCTATGCCGCCCTGCCAGACGGTGAAGGACTTGGCCACGGTGTAGACGTGGTAGTTGCAGGGGTACTTCTCGTCGATGGTCTGCAGGTTGTCCGGCGGCAGGGCGCGCTGCGAGTAGCGGGCGCCGGCCGGGGCCAGGAAGCTGCCGCCTTCGTGGCCGAAGCGGTCCAGCTTCTGGCCCGGCTTGAGGGCGGTCTTATTCTTGTCGAGCTTCCCCCCGCGCGTGGCGAAGCCGTCGTCCGGCGGGTAGTTCCAAGTGGGCTTTCCGGTCCAGTACTTGCTCAGGAACTTGTCGGGCTTGAGGCCGCCGGTCCTGTCGTAGCCGCTCAGCAGCGGGCCGACGGGCTTGTCCGACGGGCCCGGCAGCGTGTTGGTGGCGGGGCCGAGCTGCGGGTTCTTCGGATCCAAGGCGCCCGTGCACAGCTTGGCCCGGAGGTCGGCGGCCTTCGTGGCGCCGGCCGGTTCCTGGGTGGCCGCGGATATTCGTTCCCGGTCTCCCGCGTCCTGCGCGGCGTAGGCCGGGCCGGTCAGCAGCGAGCCGGTAAGGACGGCGCCGCAGACCGCTGCCAGGAGACGACTCCTGTCACTCATTCAATTTCCCCTCTTCACATGGGACTCGTAGTGAGGCAAGAGGCACGAACGCATCGAAAACCTCAGTGCTCACACATGCTCTCCCGGACCGCGGCCCGTGAGGCAGGCCAAGATCAGCCAAGTGAAGGGGGGCGTTCCTGTTCCGGCGCTACGTGACCCCTGAGGGCCCCGCCGGCCTGCATATTCGATGGCTCGGCGACCGTGGCTGCATTAGGTTGGTGTGATGCTCCGACTGCGAACCGACCGGCTGGTGCTCCGTGCGTGGCAGGAGTCCGACCTCGATCCCTGGGCGGCCATGAATGCCGATCCCGAAGTGCGCCGGTACTTCCCGGCGGTGCTCACCCGGGAGGAGAGCGAGGCGTCCGTCGCCTGCTTCCAAGCCGACCTCGAGCGGCGCGGCTGGGGATGGTGGGCGGTGGAGGTCGTGGCCACCGGTGAATTCATCGGGTTCGCCGGGCTGGACCCGGTGGAGGAGGACATGCCGTTCACCGGAGTGGAGGCCGGCTGGCGCCTGGCCCGCCCGGCGTGGGGCCACGGCTATGCCACCGAGGCCGCACTCGCCGTCGTGGAATACGGCTTCGGCGACCTCGGTCTGACGGAAATCCTCGCGGTGACGACGGCCACCAACCTCCGGTCACAGGCGGTGATGCGCCGCATCGGCATGACGTACGACCCCGCTGACGACTTCGACGACCTGACCGTGCCCGAGGGGCCGCTCCGCAAGAACGTGGTGTACCGCCTCCGGGTCGGCGATCGCCCGCGAACCGCGTCGTGGACGGGACAGACCGGCCGCGCCGGCGGCTGAGCGTTCCCACCCGATCGCTATCCCCCGGCGGAATCGAGCCCCAGGAAGCCCGGCAGCTGTCGGAGCGTGGAGATTCTGGAGCCCGGATAGCCGGCGTGTGCACCGGCGCGGTCGATGAGGATGCCCTGCAGGCCCGCTGCGCGTGCGCCGCCCATGTCCGAATAGACGGAGTCGCCCACGTAGCAGGTGCGCGACGGGTCGGCACCCATGGTGCGCAGCGCCCGGTGGAAGATGCGCGGGTCCGGTTTGGAGATTCCGGTGCGGTACGAGGTGACGACCACGCGGAACCACCGGTGGAGTCCCGTGTGGTGATGGATCTCGAACAGCAGGTCGTCGAAGTTCGAGACGATGCCGACGGGGATTCCGGCTGCCGCCAATCGGTCGAGCACGGCGGGGACGTCGAGGAAGAGCCGGTAGTTGGCCGGTTCGACGACGGCGCGGGCGACGGACCGGGCGATCGGCGTAGCGAGCACGGCGGAGCCGTCCGCTACGCCCGCCTGTTTCAGGATCAGCGTGGTGAATTCCGTCCACGCCTGCAGCCGTTCGGCGTGCGTGGGCTGGTCGTCGGGCCAGCCCAGCGTGGAGCCCACGGTGTCGACGGCCTGCTCGACGGCTTCGATGCTGCAGGGCGTCCCGGCGTTCGCCGCACGCCGGGCGATGAGTTCGGGCAAGGACGGGTGCATGGAGAAGAGCGTGCCGGCGGCGTCGAAGAGGACGACCTCGGGCCGTCGGCGGTCCGTACCGGCGGGTTCCGGGCCTTCCTGGATGCCGCTTCCCTGCCGAGTCCGAGTCCGAGGCTGCGGCTTCGGTTGCGGTTGCAGCTGCGGTTGCGGTTGCGGCCTTCTCTGCGGCCCTTGCCGTGTAGTACGTCCTTCCGCCGCGCACATCTCGTCCTCCTCCAGATCCGTGCGCAGCCGGACCGCGTCGTGCAGGGTCCTGTGCAGCGCGGGATCGGCCGAGCGCAGGTACGTGGTGAGCCTGACCAGCTCACAGCCCCGGCCTGTCTTGGCCGCGTAGGTCGAGTCCCCGTAGTGGATGCGCATGCCGCCCAGCCGCGCCGCGTGGGCGACGAGTTCGTAGTAGGCCACGTTGAAGTACGCACCGGCTTCCCGGGTGAAGGCGCCCAGTCTCGTGGTGATGCGCCGCCGCGCCCTGTCCTCGTAGAAGGCGATGAAGCCGAGGGGGCGGCCGTCGCGGTCGGCCCGGAGCACCTTGAGGCCGGGGATCTGCGCGGCCCGCGCGAACCGGTCGCGCACGGCCCGGGCGTCGGCGTCGTGGCCGTAGGCGCGGTAGCGCGCCAGCTGCAGCGCGACGAGGTCCGCGGTGAGCCCCTCGGGGCCCTGGACCCGTACTTCCGGGGCCGTGGCCAGGAAGCGCTCGCGTTCTTTGCGCAGCCGCCTGCGGCGGTGGCCGGGGAACGAGGCGAAGTAGGCGTCGACGTCGGGCCAGGTGACGTCCAGTACGGCGTCGGCGCCCGTGGTCACGGCCGCGTAGCCACGCTCCCGCAGCACACGGTGGAGCGGCTCGTCGGCCGTCTCGGCCCGCACGTGGCAGAACTCCACCACCGGTGCCCCGCACTCGGCGGCGAGAGCTTCGACGCCGGCGACCAGTTCGTGGAGGGTTCCGTCAGCGTCGTCCGCTGAGCCGGTCAGGACTCCTGATCGCACGGAGCCGGGCGTGACGACGGCCAGGGTGTCCGTCGCGGCTACGGGCAGACGGGCGCGCAGGGCGGCGAGCCGGCGCAGGGCGGCCTCGCGCGCGGGGCCCGCGGTGAGTTGCCGGGCCAGTGTCTCGGTGGGCGTGCCCAGGAGGACTTCCCAGGACGCGTACGCGCGGTGGCGTGCCGTGTGGGGCAGGGGGTAGCAGGCTGCCAGAGCGGCAGCGGTGCGGGCCGGACCGGGGTCCCCGGCCAGCAGGTAGTGGTGGGACGGGCTGACGCGGCCCTCCTCCGCCCTCAGCCAGTCCGGCGAGCCCTCCAGGCTCCCCTCGAACAGTGCTCGCGCCCCGCGCATCGCCGCCGCCACCTCGTCGATGGCCGTGAACCGCCTGACCGTCATCGGTGTCCTTCCGCTGCGCGTCCGCCGCCCGTCACCTGTCCCCGCCCGTCACCTGTCCCCCGCCCGGTGTCCCGCCGCCCTCTGTCCCGTACCGGAAGGAGCGCAGGTCCGCATCGGCCAGCAGCACCAGCACCGAGACCGCGGTCCAGGCCGCCGCGCCCCACAGCAGGGGCTCCGGACCGACCAGCCCGGCCAGCAGGGGCGCCAGTACGTAGCCGAGCGGCAGGAAGGCGAAGGAGCCGACCGAGGAGATCGCTCCGACCCGGGCCAGCTGTGCGGGGGGCGTCTCGCGCTGTACGGCGGTGTTGACCAGCACCCCGTACGCGCCGATGGACGCCCCGGCGAGCACCTGCGCCAGGCACAGGGGCCACAGCCCGGCGCCCATGGCCAGGAGCAGCGGCGGCAAGCCCAGCATGGGAAGGCCGAGAACGGCCGCCAGGATCGGCCGCCGGAGCGGAACACGGCCGCTCGCGAGACTGCCCAGCAGTTCCCCGGCGGCGAAGAGCAGCATCAGCAGGGCCCAGCCTCCGGGGGCGACGTGCTGCACGAGCCCCGGGCCCAGCACGATGAAGGGCGCGGTCACCAGCAGCAGGATGAGGCTGTCGACCACCGTCATCCGCAGGAGCCAGGGAAGCAGGCGCAGGGCCCGCCAGCCCTCGCGGAGCGCGTCGATGCCGCCGCCGACGTGTCCGGCGGGGCCGCCGCGCGGGAGGCCCGCGAGCAGGCAGGCGGCCAGGAGGAAGGAGGCGCCGTCGAGGGCGAGGGCCAGTGCGGGATCCCCGAGGGCGGCCAGGACGGCGGTGGCCGCCGGGCCGAGGAGCGCGGCGGCGCCGGTCCATGCGCTCAGCAGGGCGTTGGCGGCGCCGAGCCGGGGCGGGTCCACGCAGTGCGGCAGGTAGCCGAAGGTCGCCGGGTAGCCCACCGCGGAGGCGACCCCGTACGCGGTCTGGCAGCCGAGCGCCCACCACAGCAGGCCGCCGCCGGTGGTCAGCACCAAGGCGGTGGCGAGCTGGGCGGCGCCGCAGACGAGCGAGGAGGCGGCCATCAGCGGGAGCTTGGCGAACCGGTCCGCGGCGATGCCGCCGAACGCCAGGAACGCGACCTTGGGGAGGAGGGCGGCGGCCAGCATCGCTCCCAGCCACCCCGCGGTGGCGCCGCGCTCGGTGAGGGTGAGGGCGAGTGCGGTGGGCACCACCGCGTCGCCGGCCAGGGAGACGGCGCGGCTGAAGAAGAAGCGGCGGAAGTGCCGCCCTGCGAGGACCGTACGGAAGGAGGCCGACGGTGCGGGCGCGTCGGACGGCGACGGCTTGGGCGGCGGCTCGGCGGTCATCCGGTCCATCACGACGGCCTCATGCCTTGGGGCCACATGTCATGGGGCCCCAAGGCATGAGGTCCCTGGCTCCGCTCCGACGGACCCCGCTCCGACGGACCCCGCTCCGTACAGCTCCACTCCGAAGGGGAAGCGGGAGCCGGCCCGGCCCCCTCCGGGACCGGGTCCGGCAGGTCCCGCGCGCGGTCCGCCAGCCCTTCCCGGGCCCGCTCGCGGTCCCTGCCCGGGGCCGTGACGGCGACGGTCCACAGCGGTTCCAGGCGGGCGCCGCGGTGGTACTTGGCCTCGGAGGTGCCGATGCCGAGGTGGACGGCGCGGGCACCGAGCCGGTAGGCGAGCCGGAGCGGCTCGTAGAACATCAGCCCGAAGTAGCAGCCCCGGACGCCCGGCACGGACTCGTCCACGCCGATCAGCCTCGACCACACCACGTCCCGGTAGTGGAACACCACATGACAGCCGGCCGTGCGGCCGCGGAGGCGTGCCCGGACGACGTAGGCGCCGGGGACTTCGGCGCATCGTGCCAGATAGCGGGCGAACTCCTCGGGCGGGCGGCTGTAGTCGGCGTCGTATTTGCGCTCGTGGGCGACGAGGGCCGTGGCCAGTTCCTCGTACGGCTCGGCCAGGGGCCGGGTGGTGAAGGTGATGCCCGCCTTGTCCAGGCGCCGCAGGTCGCTTCTGACCTGGTGCCTCCGGGTGCTGCCGAGGCCGGCGAGGTAGGAGTCGAACCCGGTGCCGGGGACATCGAGCCAGGCTTCCCATGCGACCGGCCCGGCCGGGTGGCCGGCCGCCTCGAAATCGGCGGCGGGCCCGCTCGGCAGGTAGGGCAGGAGGACCGGCTGCCCGCCGGTGACGGCTATGAGCTCCTCCGCGACCGCCGCGGCAGGCAGCTTCTCCCCCTCGTAGCGGAGCTCGTTGTGATAGCCGGAGCACGGCCCCGCGATCGTGCAGCGCTCGGCGGCGATCCGTCCGCGGAGGAGGAATGCGGGGCGGTAGCGGGTGGAGCGTACGGCGGTGCCGTCGGTGAGGGGGACGACGGCGACGCGCCCGTCCCGGGAGAGCGCCTGGCGGCGGTAGTGGTGGCCGTGGTCGTGCAGCAGGGCCAGCCACGGGTCGCTGCTGTAGAAGCTCTCTGCCGGGGCCGGGCCGTGGCTCTTCTCCTCACTGCTCATGGGCGGTGTCCGAGGGCCGGGGTCCGCGCGCTGAGTTCGTGCACGCGCCGTACTGCCGCCGGTCCGCGCCGGGCGTCGGGCGCCTCGCACGTGAAGACGACGGCGAGCATGACGGCTGCGTCGAGCCGGTAGAGGTTCCAGCAGTCGTCGGTGCGCTCGGGCAACGGGCGGACCGAGGCGTATCCGGACAGGAACTCGTCGATCTCGATGCGGTTCTCGGGCAGCCGGGCGTTCTCCTCGATCCGGGCCAGTTCGAGCGCCGGGTCGCCCGCCATGGAGTTGGACCAGTCGATCAGGGCGCGGATACGGCCGTCGCGGACGAGGGTGTTGGCGGCTCGCACGTCGAGGTGGAGGAGCGAGGGGGTGCAGTCGGTGGGGATGAGCGAGGCCACCGTACGGGGGTCAGGCGCGGGTGGCAGGTCGAGGCCGCTGCCGGTGGTGGCCTCGCGGACCGTCGGAAGGCCGCAGAGGACGGACCACCGCCGCGAGACCCGCTCCGCGATCGTCGCCCGGAACACCTCGGCACTCCGGGCGGGACCGAGGACGGCCGGCGGGGGCAGCTCGTGCAGTCGGCCCACGAGCTCGCCCAGCGCGAAGGAGCGGTACGTGCTGCCGTCCGCTTCGAGGAACTCGCAGACGAGGACGTCGACGTCGTAGCGGAGCAGCTCGTACACCTCGGGGACGGGGATGCCGCGTGGGCGGAGGTAGCGGTACATCTCCGCTTCGAGGCGCAGCAGTTCGGCCGTTTCGACGTAGGGGTCGTTGGCGTTGGAGTCGATCGCGCGGGCGGGGAGCCTGAGGGCGACCTCGCCCCGGTGCGGGTGGGTCATGCGCCAGACGTCGAACTCCAGGCCGTGGCCGACCAGGGTTCCGCCGGTCAGGCCGAGTTCCTCTGCAGCGGCGCGCAGGGCCCGCGCCGTCGCCTGCGTCGTGGGTCTCGTCATGGTCATCAGCGTGCACCAGTGGCTGCTTCGGAGGCGGCCTTGACGCCGGCTTCGGTTGCTGCCGTTGCTGCCGTTGCTGCGCTGGGGGTGCTAGGGGTGCTAGGGGTGCGCCGCCAGGACTCGGCGAGCCACGTCTCGTAGGCGGGCCCGGCCGGCCGGTCCACGACGAGGCACAAGGGGTCGAGCACCCGCCGCGCTCCACCCGCCAGGCCGCCGTGCAGCATGGTGAGGTTGTGGCCGAAGAGCAGGTCGCAGTGCTCCCCGGGCAGCACGATCTCCCAGCGGTCGCGGAACGCCTGCCAGGTCAGGCCGGTGGCCATGAGCACCTGGTGGCAGAAGACCCGCCCCACCTCGCCACGGCAGCGGCCGCAGGGACAGCGTTCGGCCAGAGGCGTGACCTGGGGCCAGCACTTCCGCGCGGTCTCGGGGAGCTCCGCCTCGCTGTGGTGGAAGGAGAGCCCGTGCCACATCTGTTCCTCCAGTCCCAGCATGGCGCCGAGGGAGGGATACGGGCAGCCGTGCTCCGGCTGCCGGCGCAGTGCGGTCCGCAGCTGTTCCCCCAGCCAGCGGGCCACGTCGGCGACCGGCTCCCCGGCGGAGCCCAGGCCGCGGGCTGCGCGGACGGCGCGCAGGATGCCCAGCCAGTCGTAGTACGTGGTGGCGCTCAGGCCCTCGCCGGGGTCGGTGAGGAAGATGCCCTGGTACAGCTTGTGCGCGCTGGTGGTCGTGTAGCCGTGCTTGCCGAATTCGCGCCACGAGGGGTCCCAGTCGGGCGCGTCGTGGCGGCTGGGCGTCAGGTACGAGCAGTGCTGTCCGTCGAAGTGGGGCAGGAGGGTGCGAGTGGGGAAGCCGTCGGGGACGTACGTCTCCTGCGGCCGGTCCACCTCCAGGCGCATGTCCGCGGGCGCGCCCCGGTCGACGAGGGCCCGGCGGAGCCGTTCGGCGAGCAGCCGGGCGGTCTTGCGGCTCTCATCGACCGGGAGCCGCAGGCGGCCCAGCCGGAAGGCGACGAAGCCGAGCCGTTCGAGGACGCGGGCACCGTGGCCGGCGATACGGTCGAGTGCTGCCGGCCGGCCGTCGTCGTCGGAGCCGCGGTCGGGGCCTTGGTCGGGGCTGTGATCGGGGCCTTGGCGGGGGCCCTGGCCGGGGCCCTGACCGGGGCCTTCGGCGAGAAGGTCGTCGCAGGCGACGTGGGCCTCGGCGGGGGCGAATTTCATCGGCTCTCCTCCTTCATCTCCTTCATCGGCTCTCCTCACCCGCCGGTTGGTGCTGCGAGCCGACGCGGCCTTCCGCCGTGGGCAGCCACGGCGCCGGCTCCGGGGGCCGGCAGTCCGTGCGGAAGAGGAACTCGAACAGCAGGCGTGCGGCGATCTGGGCCGTGCTTCCGGACGGGTCGTAGCGGGGGGCCACCTCGGCCACGTCCAGTCCGTCCACCGGCAGGGCGCGCAGTTCCTCGTAGACGTCGAGCAGCCGGCCGGTGCGCAGGCCGCCCATGGTGACGTGGCCGGTGCCCGTGGCGGCGGCAGTGTCCAGGACGTCGATGTCTAGGGAGACGTAGACGGTGTCGCAGCGGCTGCCGATGGTCTCGACGACGTCGCGCAGGGCGGACGCGGCGCCCTCCCGCTCGATCTGCGCGGCGGGCACCACGTGGTACCCCTCGTCGGTGAGGTGCCGGAACTGGTCGTACTTGGTGACGTCGCCGACGCCCACGAAGGCGATGTCGCGCGGCTCGACGCCCGGCAGTTCACTGATCCGCCGGGAGTTGGAGCCGTGGTAGAGCGGGCCGTGCAGGGCGCTCCAGTTCCCGTAGTCGAAGTGGTGGTCGATGTTGATGAAACCCACGCGGCGGGCGCCGCGGTCGAGGCGGCCCGCGCGGAAGCCGGCGAAGGTGGCGAAGGTGACCGAGTGGTCGCCGTTGAGGAAGACGGCCCGGGACGTGTGTTCGGCGAGGCGGCGGCTCTCCGCGGCCACGGCCTGGAAGGTGCGTACGGTGTCGGTGGGATAGACGTGCAGGTCTCCGGCGTCGGTGACGGACGGTGCCCGGTAGCGGAAGGTGCCCCCGCTGCGGGTGTCGAGCATCCGCCACTCGCCGAGGCTGGTGAGGTAGCTGGAGAAGACGAGGCTTGCCTGGCGGACGGCCCGGGGGCCTTCGGCCGCGCCCGGACGGGAACTGGCGGTCCCGTCGAAGGGAACACCGGCCACCGTCCAGCCGTCCGCGGGTGCGTCGCTCGCGCCGGTGCGGGCTCCTGCGGGCGCGCCGAAGAGGGTGCCGATGCCGGCCCAGCCGGGCAGGGGGTCGGTCTCGAACTCCTTCGGCTCGGCCGCCTGCTGGAGGGCGGCGAAGTCAGGGAGTTGCCGGGTCGGGTCCTCGGCCGCGTCCGTGGTCGGGTTCTCGGCCGGATCCTTGGTGCTCATCTCGTTCCTCCCGCGTCGGTGCGGCAAGTCGGACGGACGTACGGGGGCGGGGTCGGGTGGGGTCGGCGGCGGTCCGGGTTGCCGGGACGTCGTGGCCGTCGCGCACGATGCGGTGGGCGACGGAGATCTTCTCCTGGAAGAGCTCCCAGCTGCGCTCGCGGGTCAGGTGCCGCGGGCGGTAGACGACCGGCGCGTCCTCCCGCCAGGAGGCGAAGTCCCAGTCGACGATCCGCTCCCGCAGACGGGGGAAGTCGGGAGTGAGAGGGTAGGGCACGAAGTTGTAGAGGTTCAACAGCCACAGGGCGTCCCCGTTCTCCTCCAGCCACTGCACCGTCTGGCCGTGCGATTCCTCGGTCTCCTCGTCCAGACCGCCCATCACGTTCAGTACGACTTTGAGCCCCGACTCGCTGATGTCGCGAATCTTCCTGGTGTAGTCCTCCAGGCCGCGCGACAGCTTGTGGAGTCGTTTGAGCATCTGCGAATCGGCCGACTCGAACCCCAATTCGACGGCGACGACGCCCAGCTCATGCATGGCGTCGATGACCCACTCCTTCACCTGCATCACATGGGTCTGGACGATGAACTGATATCCGGGCCGGTCGTGGAATACCTCCAGAAGATTGCGGACGGCTTCGCGGGACTGGCCGAAAGTCTTGTCTCCCACATAGATGAGCCGCGTCTGCGGAAACCGCTCGGCGAGCCGGTCCACCTCTTCGGCCAGCGCCTGCTTGGTGACGAGGGTGAGCTGCTTGCTCCAGGCGTCACCGCAGAAGGAACACGTATAGAGGCAGCCGTGGCTGGCATTGAGCCGTAGCAGCGGAACCTGCCCGCGGTACCCCTCCAGATGACGGTAGTCGGGGGCCCAGGAGATGCGGTCCGGGGACAGCCCCCGGCCGGCGGCCTTCTCGCTCTGCCCGCCGGCGCCTGCCGCACTCGCGGCGAGCGAGGCGACGAAGGCCGCGTCCAGTTGCCCCTTGTGGACCATGTGCACGCTGCCTGCGGGGGTGAGGGGGGCCATGTTGCCCCCGAGCACCACCTTGCGGCCTGCGGCCTCCAGCCGGGCGGCGACGTCCAGGGCGAGGCGCAGGTTCTGGGCGAGCGGCGACATCAGGACCAGGTCTCCGGGCCCGGTGTCGGCGAGAATCGGGGGGACGCAGGAGGCGGTTTCCGCAGGCTGCCCGGACAGGTCCCGGAAGCACGATTCCAGGCCCGCGACGTCGAGCAGTGCCGTCAAATGCGCCACCCACAACGGCATTTCCCACAGGCCTTCGGCCGGGACGAAGTACGCCGGGAGGAAGGACCTGAAGCGCCGGTCGTAGTCCTCGTAGTACGCGGACAGGTGGGGATCGGGCGCGAGCGTGGACGGGAACGGTAACTGTGTGATGCAGCTTTTGGACATGGGAAGTCCCCCTGACGCATTCGTCTGACGACGCACAGCGTTGAGGTGTGCACATCATTGGCTATGGCATTGACCACGGTTCCGGCGATGGGTGGCAGCCGTGCCACCGGCGCCGACGGTGGGCGTCGAGATCACCGTCACCCGGGACGAACGCCCGGAGCTCCGCGGCTTACGACGTCGAAGCTTTCGAGGTACAGGCACTCACGCCGATGGGCGGGTGCAAACGCTCCCCACCGTTCGAACCAACATAGCGTGGCACCGATATAGAGGTAAGTAAACAGCCAAAGAGCGCCACAGTCGCGAGGCATACCCACCCCACCGATCCCTTCACGCCCCCGCACGCGGACCAGGCCCGAGCACACCGCGTCGTCTACGCGTCCTTGTTCCGCATCGCCGAGCGGCACGCGTCCACCGACGAACAACGCCGCCGTCAGACCCACCCGTCCGTCCTCGGGCCCCACGAAGCCGCCCGTCAGCGCTACGCGCGGCTGGCCGGCCGCACCGCCACGTAGGAGCAGCAGGAGCCGGTCAGTCGTCCTGCGCGGCCGGATCCGGGTGGCCGATGACGGCGGCGTCCTGGACCGCCGGGGAGCCGAGGGGCTCCTCCTCCACGTCCCGTGCGGGCACCATCCAGGCACCGGATCCGACATGGTCAGCCGCACGTCCGACGAGCCGCAAGCCGTCGCGGCCGTCCTGGGTGACCAGGTCTCCGGTGTCGAACCACCCACCGGTTCCGGCAGAGTCCCAGCGGAGGCGGCCGCTGTCGCCCTCGAAGGTCGCCAGGCAGGTGGAGGCGCTGCGGACGAACAGCCGGGACACTCCGGCCGGTGCGCCCGGCTCCGCGTCCAGGCGCAGCTCGACCCCGGTGCGGGCGCGGCCGATGCCGGTCGTCCCCCAGGAGTTGACGAGTCTGCTGCACAGGACGTCGCGGATGAGGGAGGCCGGCTCGCGCGAGAGCGGCATGGAGGTGTTGACCACCATGCGCAGTCCGTTCAGGGGGCGCGGACGCTGGTGTTGTTCGGCGGCGAGCTGGGTGAGTTGCCGGGCGGAGGCGAAGATCCGCTCGGTACGGTTGCGCGCCAGCATGTCCAGGAAGACGGAGGCGTCCCAGACGTCGGCGTAGTGTGCCGGGGCCCGGTTGACGAGCGGGTGGAGCGTATTGCGCACGTGCCCGAGGACGTGGGACTGGCTGGAGGCCACTGCCTGCGACGCCGCGCGCCCGCCGCCGCCCCCGTGGTGGGCGGGGGCGGCCACGGCGGCGTGGAGGGTGTTGGGGGTGTGCATCACGCCGGTGACCGTGCCTGTGATGCCGGAGGCGAAGGTGACCAGGGAGACCGCGTCCGGGTGCAGCGGCGTGGGGTCCGGAAGCGGGTCGGTGCATCGCAGCAGGCTCGTGGTGAAGTCCAGTGCACGGGTGGCGACAGCCGCACCACCGGCGACGGCCCCGCCGAGGACGACGCGGTGCCGCAGAGCGGGAAGGCGGCCGGCCATGGAGGCCGCCGCTTCCACGCCGGACGCTCCCTCCGCCACGTCGGCCAGGACGAGGATGCACGCACCGGTGACGGCCAGCGCCCGTTCCAGCTCGCGGGGGCCGGTGTCCGGCAGGAGGAGTGCGGTGACCGCGCCGAGACGGTCGCAGGCGAGGGTCAATACCGCCGTCTCCCACCAGCAGGGCAGCTGGACGGCGACGACGTCCCCTCTGCGTACGCCGAGGGCTCTCAGCCCCGCCGCGATGCGTCCGGTCCGGTCGGCGAGTTGCTGGAAGGTCAGGATCTCCTCGCGCCCGTGGCGCCCCCGCCGGTTGACCAGGGCGACGGCGTGCGGGATCTCGCGGGCGAGCCGCCGCAGGTCGTCCGTGAAGGTGGTGTCGCGCCAGAGCCCGGAGGCCCGGTAGGAGGCCGCGGCCCCTGCGTCGGGGCACACGGTCGTCAGCAGTTCCCGCACGGTCGCCTCCTGCAGGGCGGTCATCACGCTCGAGGACGGCCGGCAGCCGACTCGGCCGGCGCTGTCACCGTGCCCTGACGGACATCTGCCCGTGCCCCCGCCCCGGCATGTGACCGTCACTCGTACGTGGCCGGCCCGCACTCGTACGTGGCCGGCCCGGTGGTGCGCCATCCGCTGCGCGAAAAGAAAGTGCTGTGACTCATGGCGCCGCGTAATGTGCGCTCCTAGTGAGTGACGGTTACTTCGGGAGGTCTCGTGGTTTCGGATCTTGTCAGGGTATGGGCGTCGGGATGGGCCCTGTCGCGGCAGACGCCGCGGCCCGTCGAGCATCCCTGGGGGGTCCACATCGAGGTGGGACAGCCCGAACAGGCAGGGCGCCACGTGCTCTTCGAAGCCCACGAGCCGGCGGTGCGGGCGGCCGCGGCATCGGTCAGCGTGCCGCACACCTGGCTCAAGGTGCCCGCGGAACCCGAGGACGTCAGGCCGTGGCTGCCTCGCGGCTGGGTGGTCGACGACGAGGAGAACGGCCATCTGATGGCCGTGGACCTGTCGGCCACGGAACCGGTCGTGCCCGAGGGCTACAGCGGGTCCCTGGAGACGAGCGGCAGCGTCACCTTCGTCCGGGTGCACGACGCTGCGGGCGAACTCGCCGCCAAGGGCCAGGTCGCCCTGCTCGGCCACGAGGCGGTCGTCGACCGCGTGGTGACCGAGGAGACCCACCGCCGCCGCGGCCTCGGCGCCTTCGTGATGCGCACGCTCGCCGACCACGCCGTGGCCGCGGGCGCGTCCCTCGGTGTCCTGGGGGCGACGGACGAGGGGCGCGCGCTGTACGAGTCGCTGGGCTGGAAGGCGCACGCCAGGCTCGCGGCGTGCGCCTACAGGCCGTAATCCTGCTGCGCCCTGCCGGGAACGTGAGCTCGCGGGGCGGCATCCGTACGAACATCACCATGGAACGGATCTCCGTACCGTCATGACTCATCGCATTGACTGGATCACGCGCGCCGAGACCAGCGCCGACATCCCCGCCGTCCGCGAGATCGTCCTCGCCGCGTTCGACACACCGCTGGAAGCCGACCTTGTCGACGCCCTGCGCACCGATTCCTCGTGGATCGAGGGCCTGTCGATCGTGGCCACCGACACCCGCGGCAGGCCGGTCGGTCATGCGCTGCTCACCCGCTGCCACATCGACGACGTCCCGGCCCTGTGCCTGGCTCCCGTCGCCGTGCTCCCCGAGTACCAGGGGACGGGTGCCGGCTCCGCAGCCGTTCGTGCCGCCCTGGAGGCGGCGAAGGGCATGGGCGAGCGCTTCGTCACCGTCCTCGGACACCCGGCGTACTACCCGCGGTTCGGCTTCACGCGGGCCTCGGCCCACGGCATCGGGCTGACCATCGACGTCCCGGACGAGGCCATGATGGCCCTCGCTCTCGACGCCGGCCACCCGCTGCCGGCCGGTACCGTCCGCTACGCCGCGCCGTTCGGCATCTGATCCGAACCGGCCGTCCGACAGGAACCGCCGGGCGGGGCGTCACGACGTCCCGCCCGGCGGCTGCCGCCTCTCCCTGGCGACGGCAGTCGGTCACCAGGTCAACCCGGTCACGAAGTCAGGAAGTCACGAGGTCACGAAGTGCACGTGCCCAGCATCGTCGTCAGCATCTTCTTCTCGTCCTCCGTTATGGTCAGGCCGTAAGTGGACTTCACTGAGGTCCAGGCGCGGCCGTAGGCGCACCAGGCGGTCTTCGCCGGGGGCTGCCACTGGTCGGGGCTCTGGTCGCCCTTGCTGCGGTTCGTCGCCGCCGAGACGGTCAGCAGCTGCGGGTGCGTGAGGTCGTTGGCGAGGGCCTTGCGCCGGTCCGTGGTCCACTGATCGGCGCCCGACCGCCAGGCGTTGGCCAGCGGCACGATGTGGTCGATGTCGACCTGGGAGGCCGCGGAGAAGGTCTTGCCGTCGTACAGGCTCTGCCAGCTGCCGGAGACCGCCCGGCACTCCGCATCGCGCTTCACGCCCTTGCCGTCGCGCCCGAGGATCGTCTCGCGGGTGTCGCACTTGTTGCCCTGCTGGGCCCAGTGCGGGAACTTGTCGCGGCTGTAGCCGGTCATCGGCCGGGGCTTGGCCACCGTCAGCCCGTTCAGCTGCTTCTTCGCTTCCTCTGACGACGACAGGGCGGGAAGCCCCGCATCGCTCGCGGCGCCGCTCGGCTTCCCGTCCCCGGGCCCCTGCCCCGGGGGCGAGGCCGAAGCGGCAGGAGGAGTACTGCGGGCGGGGGACTTCGCCCCGTCCGCGCCGTCCTTGCCGTCCTTACTGTCCTTGCCGCAGCCTGCGAGCACCATCCCGGCCGCGCACACCAGCGCCACCCCTGCACCGACCCGCACCTGATGCCTTATCACTACCGTCATCCCCCGCCCATCGCCGGAAGGTTCCGCTGCCAAGCTGCCCGCCAGACAGATCCACAAACAGAATGAAAATGCCACTTAAGTCCTTATACGGCAAATCCCGTATGCGGCATGCCTGCCTGCACCACCAGCACCGGAGGCAGTTCTCCACCCGTGAGGGGAGAAGCTCCCCCCTGGGCTGGACACAAGGATGCAACCGGAGTTCCACCCGGTGGCCGATGTGAGGTGAGGCCCGGCGGCGCGACAGTGAAGGCATGAAAAGACCACTGACCAGGCGGACGTCCGTGGCCGGCATGTCGGCCTGTGCGGCCGTCGTCGCCACGCTGATCTCCCCCACCGGCGCCCAGGCCTCCGCCGTGCCCGTCCGGCCCGAGCTGCGTACGCCCGAGGGCACCACCGTGCTGCCGAACCTCGACGACGACGCCTGGCGCTGCTCTCTGCGCCCCGGCGACCTGGACCGGCTGGACGTGGCCGTCGACGAGCGGCTCGCCGCCTGCAACGACGCCGCGGACGAGGTGGTCAACGGCGCCGCCGATGCCAGAGATCTCACCCCGCTGAGGGTGACGCCCATAGCCGTGAGCGGCCACGCCGGCGGCCGGGTTTCACTGCCCGCCGCCCAAAGCCCCTACGCGCGCATCTTCGTGATGCGCGACGGGAAGTACGTGGCGCTGGGTGCCGGCGGACGCTTGAGCCCCGAGGAACTGCGGCACGGGGTACAACTGGCCGTTGAGGGCCGTGACATCGTGCGTGACCGCAAGCGGTGGGACGGCCGGATCGAAGTGACCCTGTCCGTCACGCAGCACGGCATCACCCGGCATGCCCGGGCGGGCCTGCACGTGGCACCGGTGCTCCTGCAGCACGACCTGCAGCGCGCGCAGCACGTCTTCGCCGCCGCTCCGGGCCCCGGCGAGGGGCAGCCCGTCGAGGTCCCCGCCGCGACCCGGCCTCCCGGCCAGTGGCGGGAGTTCGCGGACTCCCTGCGCAAAGCCGCGAGGGAGTCCGGCCTTCCCGAGAGCGGCGTGCGGTTCCAGCCCGGCACCGCGCAGTGGTGGAGGGACGTCTGGCGCCAGGACATCGCCGAGCCCGGTTACGTCACCAGGACGACGCCCCACGGCCGGCAGACGCTGCGCATCCTGCTGCGCTCACCCAACTACTGGACGTCCGCCGACGGCCGCACCGCGAGCCTTCGCCGCGCCGGACGACTCCTCTACCGTGACCTGCGCGGTCCCGATGTGGGCGTGGTCCAGCAGTACACGCCCACGTCCCGGCGCGAGAAGAACGTCGACGAACTGCTGAACTTCACGGGCAACTTCGAGTCCCTGCCGCCGTACGCCGGGCATCCGCAGGGCCGGGTCCTCTACGGCAGCAGCGCCGACCGCCGTCCCGACCCGTCGTTCGTCGGCATGCTGAACGCCCAGGGGCAGCAGCCCGCGGTGGTACTGGACACCTCCTGGCTGCTGGTCGGCCACGTCGACGAGACCGTCCACGTCGTACGGGCGGACAATGCGCGCGGCTGGACGCTCGCCGTCTCCGACCCCCGCAAGGCCGTGGCCTTACTCAAACAGGCCCGGCGGGCGGGCGAGGGCGGTCAGCACCTCTTCGCCGACACGGTCGCGGAGGCCAAGCCGACCGTCGACGAACTCCTGCGCTACGAGCAGCACGCCGGTGACAACGAGGACGCCGCCCGGCACATCGACGGACAACTCGCGGTCCTGCTGCGGGAGACCGGGCTGAAGCCGCAGGAGATCGTCCGCCTCCCGGTCCTCTACTACAGGATCGAATCGGGCGAGGGGCAGCCGCGTCGCCACATGGCCCTCTCCCCCGCCCTCGCCAACGGACTGTCCTTGACCGCCCGCGACTTCGCCGCCCCCACCCCGCACGGCCCGCGGGTCGCCGGCCGTGACCTCTTCCGCACCGAGACCGAACGCGCCCTGGCCGCAGGCGGCGTGCGGGTGCACTGGGTGGAGAACTTCTCCTGGGCCCACCTCGGGGGCGGCGAAGTGCACTGCGCCACGAACGCCCTCCGCGAGATCACGTAATGGCCGGTGGTCGGCAGCGGAGGGCGGCCCGCTGCGTCAGGACACGGTGATGCTGCGCGTGAAAGCGGTCACGGAGAGAGCGCCGTTGGTCACCGTCTTCTCGAACGGGACCGTCAGGTGGTCGCGGGACGCCGGAGGCGTGACGCGCAGATAGCCGGCCTCCACCATCCGCGGGGCGTCGGCGTGGGCCCATGCCAGAGCGGCCTCTGCGGAACCGCCGGGCTGCAGGCGGAGGGTGCTCTTGCCGGGGTCGGGGACGAAGTAGGTGCTCCCCCAGGAAGTGCTCGTGTCGACGGCCTTGTGCCGGGTGTCCTCAAGCTGCAGGCCGGGGTAGCCGCGCAGGGCGCAGGTGCGGCCGGAGGTGTTCGTGAGCACCAGTACGGTGCCTTCGTGGGACATGCCGTGCTGATGGCCTCCCTTGTCGGACAGTGAAGCCCGCAGGCCGGATGCGTCGCAGGTCGGGGTCCGCCCGGCGGCCGGGGCGGCCGAGGCGGTTGCCGCACCGCCGAGGGCGGCGGCGGTCGCGGCCGTCGCCGCTATCGCCACGGCCGTGGCCGCTGTCCTGCGCAGGGTGCTCCGTAACATCGTGTCCCTCCAGCGTTCGAACGTCTTTGCTTTCCGGCTACCTCATCTTGGCCCGTCCATTCCTCCGGGGTCACGGGGACCCCGGGTATGCGGCGAGGGCGGTGGCGTCCCCCTTGGTGCGGGGGTGCCACCGCCCTCGGCGAGTGCGGGGTGGTGCTGAAGCTGTGCGCTGATCGGTGCCGATCGGTGCCGGTGCCGGTCAGTAGGCGGAGTTGACGTTGTCCATGGAGCCGTACTTGTCAGCGGCGTAGTTACAGGCAGCGGTGATGTTGGCGACCGGGTCGTAGATGTCCCACGAGGTGCCCTCGACGTGGTACGCCTTGAACGTCGGGTCGATCACCTGCAGCAGACCCTTCGACGGAACACCGTTCACAGCATTGACGTCCCAGTCGTTGATCGCACGCGGGTTACCGGTCGACTCACGCAGCACGTTCTTCTTGATGCCCTCGTACGAGGCAGGAATGCCCTTCGCCCGCAGAATGTCCAGGGACTCGTTGATCCAGCCGTCAAGATTGTCGGCATACGCCTTCTTCGCCGGGGCGGCAGGCTTGGCCGGGGCCGCGGGCTTCGCGGGAGCGGCAGGCTTGGCCGGGGCGGCGATGGCCTTGCGCTCGGTGGAACGGTTGGCGGCCTGCTCGGCCGCCCGCTCCACGTCCACCTTCACCTTCGCAGCAGCATCCGCACCGGCCTTGGCCGCAGCGTCAACGTGCTGGTCCAGCTCGGCCTGCTGCGTCTCACCGAAAGCCTCGGCACTCCACGCCACCGGCTTCACCACAGCAGCAGCGGCAGCGACCGGGGCAGCGTGCGTGTCAGCGGCGAAAGCGTGCGGGGCGACGGCCACCGCGACGACAGCGGCACCGGTCGCGGCAATACCGGCGACAGAGAACTTGTGAATCTTCGGCAGACGGCTATAAGCGGAGACGGTGGAGCGCATGAGTGAGCTGAACCTTCCAATCGCGGATGTCGCCCGGCCCTGAAGCGGCGCAGAAATCAAGCGCCGTTTCTCGGTCGACGGCGCCCAGCGACCCCGCAATTGTTAGCGGCGGCCAAAACCCCTGACAAGGGCTGTGACCTACTACGCCCCTTCATCGCCGACCCGCGAAAACCCGCCCTGCCCCCGCATTCACCCACGGCTGTCCACTAACCGGATTCGTAAGTGATCCAGGCCTCATGCGCGGCCTCACACGCCACCACCCCCGAAACAACACAAAGCAAGCACGAATACGCACAGCGTCAGCGGAAATGCGGGGTGGTTCAGCTCGCGGCTGCGGCTGCAGCTGCCCCCGCCGTTTCCCGTCCGCCGGGGTGACGGTGCCGCCAGATCCAGAAGACCGTGCAGGAGAGGGCGGCCCAGGCGAGCAGGACGGCGAAGGGGAAGAAGTGCTGGTGCTGCCGGAAGTACACGGCGGTGTGCTGAGCGTTCACGGAGGCCCCCGGCGGCAGCCAGCGGCCGATCTCGCCGAGGAGCGAGGGCAGCAGGGGCCAGGAGACGGCGCCGCCGGAGGACGGGTTGCCCAGCAGGACCATCAGACCCCAGGTGGGCAGCATGGCCCACCGCCCGAAGAGCGCGTTGAACATGGTGAAGACCATGCCCGAGGTGAACATGGTCAGCGCCAGGATCAGCCAGGACTCCGCGAACGGCAGCCGCACCGCATCCAGCCCCCAGTCCACGATCGCGGCGATGGTGAAGCCGCCCAGCACGGAATAGACGGCGGTGAAGGCGATGCGTTCGGCCGGATTGAGCTCGCGGGCGTGGACGCTGAGCTGGATGGCCCCGACGAAGCCGACGACGACCGACGCCAGGGTGATGTAGAAGAGCGCGAGGCCGCGCGGATCGCCCTTCTGGAGGGGGTTGATGTCCCGCACGGCCACGGGGATGCCGATCTCCTCGCCGACCTGGGGCGCGGTCTGGGTCAGCAGCTGGGCGACGGTGGCGCCGGAGGCGCCGGAGACGTCCAGCTCGGCCGCGTGGTGGCGGTCCTGGAGGATGGCGTAGACCCGCTGGTCCTCGACCGCGTTCCGGGCCTCCTCGTAGGCGGCGAAGTGACGCAGCCGGAGCTCGGCTCCCAGCGCCCTTTCCATGCCCTGGACGAATTCGGCCCTTTTGATCTCGGACGCGGGGACCCCGGTGACGGCCGTGGGGATGTTGTGCGGGGTCGGATTGGCCATGGCGTAGGTGTAGGAGCCCGCGAAGAGCCCGGCGGCCGCGGCCACGATGAGGACGAGCACGGCGGCGGGGAAGAACGGTGAGTGACGGAAGGCCGACCAGCAGCCCTCTTCACCCGTGGGGTCACGACCCATGCGGTCACGATAGGCAGATCATCCGGATACGGCGCGGCCCGTGGTCCGCCCGGGGGGCGGGCCGCTCACCCCTGATTCTCGGCTTCGGCACTCGGTACGGTGTGCGAGCGGGCGCGCTGTCCTTCGCCCCGTGGCCGGAGGGGTGGGGGATGGCGGAGATCCAGGACGAGTTGATCCGTGCGCTGCCCGATGCGCTCAAGGCGCATGCGGCGCAGATGGCGTACAAGACCGCTTTCCGGGACGCGCGGCGGAGCGTCACCTACGGGGAGCTGGAGGAACGAACCGCGCGGCTGGCGGGTCACCTGGCGCGGCTGGGGGTGCGGCGGGGCGACCGAGTGGCCCTCCACCTGGGCAGCCGGGTGGAGATGGTGGAGGGGTTCCTCGCGACCCTGCGGGCGGGGGCCGTAGGCGTTCTGCTCGATCCCGGGGCGGCGGACGCGGAGCTGGCGCACTTCCTCGACGACAGCGGGGCGGTCGCGATGATCACCGAACAGGCCGGGCCGTTCCCCGTCGTCGACCCCGCCCCCGTCGCCGGGCCGTCCCCTGTCGCCGGGCCGGAGGGAGCCGCACGACCGCGCCTGCACTCACGGATCGTGGTGGCAGGCACGGACACCGTGCCGGACGGGGCACCCACAGGCACGTACGCCTTCGAGCGGCTGACCGGGACGGATCCGGGGCGGGCGCCCCGGGACGACCTCGGCCTGGACGAGCCCGCCTGGATCCTCTACAC
The DNA here is from genome assembly GCF_013394065.1 of Streptomyces rectiverticillatus. Lineage (NCBI taxonomy): Bacteria > Bacillati > Actinomycetota > Actinomycetes > Kitasatosporales > Streptomycetaceae > Streptomyces > Streptomyces rectiverticillatus. The sequence continues at coordinate 7,293,312 of NZ_CP040752.1, read as the reverse complement.
CTCGGGGACCACCGGGCGGAGCAAGGGCGTCGTCTCCAGCCAGCGCACCGCACTGTGGTCCGTCGCGGCGGCCTACGTCCCGCTGTGGGGTCTGGAGCGGGAGGACCGGCTGCTGTGGCCGCTGCCGACGTTCCACGCCTACGCGCACTCGCTGTGCCTGCTCGGGATCATCTCCGTGGGGGCGAGCGCCCGCCTCCTCGACCGCGGCGCGAGCGTCGCGCAGGCGCTCGCCGAGCAGTCGTGCACGGTCGTGGCAGGGGTGCCGGCGACGTACCACCTGCTCACGGAGGCGCTGCGCAGCGCGCCGCAGCCGCGGCAGCCGTCCGGCGTACGGCTGTGCGTCACCGCCGGCGCGCCGTGTCCCCCGGCGCTGCGGGCGGACGTCGAGGAGCTGCTGGGTGCCCCGTTGCTCGACGGCTACGGCAGCACCGAGACGTGCGGGAAGATCGCGGTCGACAGGCCCGGCGACCCTCTGGACGACGGCCCCGGCGCTCTGCCCGTGCCCGGTGTCGAGGTGCGGCTGACCGGTCCCGGCGGTGGCGAGGAGGTCGCCGACGGGGCGGAAGGAGAGATCTGGGTCCGCGGTCCGAACCTGATGATCGGGTATCACAACCGCCCGGACGACACCGCACGGGCGTTCAGGGACGGCTGGTACCGCACCGGGGATCTCGGGCGCCGCACACACGGCGGCCGGCTGCTGGTCACCGGCCGGGTTAAAGAGCTGATCATCCGTGGAGGCGAGAACGTCAGCCCGGTCGAGGTCGAACACGTCCTGCTCGGCTGCCCCGGCGTCGCGGACGCCGCAGTCGTGGGCAGGCCGCACGACGTGCTGGGCGAGGTGCCGGTCGCCTTCGTGGTCCCCGGACCGCACGGAGTCGACACCGACCGGGTTCGCGCCGTGTGCCGGGAACGGCTGACGGGCTTCAAGGTGCCCGACGAGGTGTACGAGACCGGCTCCGTACCCCGTACCGCCTCCGGCAAGACCGACCGCCCGGCGCTGGCCCGGCAGTTGACCGAACGGCTCGCGGCGGCGCGCGAGGACGCCGCGTCCGCCCTGCGCAGGCGACTGCTCTCCCTGCCTGCGTCCGACCGCCACGACGCCTTGCTGCGCCTCGTCCTCGCCCGGGCGGCGGACGCCGGTGGCGTGCCGGAACAGGAGCAGGGACAGGCACAAGAACAGGAGCCGGGGCATCCCTTCAGTGCCTCCGGCATCACCTCCCTCGGAGGCGTACTGCTGCGCGACCGGCTCGGCGCGGACACGGGGCTGGAGCTGCCCGCGACCCTGGTGTTCGACCACCCGACGCCCCGCGCCGTGGCGGAGTTCCTGCACTCCGCACTGCTCGGCGGCCGTGCCCCGGCCGCCCGTACACCCGGCGGAAGGACGCGCAGGGCGTCCGAGGAGCCGGTGGCCATCGTCTCCATGGCGTGCCGGTTTCCGGGATCCCGCGACGACGTGGCATCCCCGGAGGAGCTGTGGCAGTTGCTCGTGGACGGGGTCGACGCGACCTCGGACCTCCCCGGCGACCGCGGCTGGGACCGGGAGAACCTCTTCGACCCCGATCCGGACCGGCTCGGCGCGTCCGTCACCCGCCGCGGCGGCTTCCTGCGCCGGGCGGCCGACTTCGACGCGGCCTTCTTCGGGATGTCCCCGCGGGAGGCGCTGGCCACCGATCCGCAGCAGCGGCTGCTCCTGGAGACCACCTGGGAGCTCTGTGAGCGGGCGGGCGTCGACCCGGCGGAGCTGCGCGGCAGCGACACAGGCGTCTTCGTCGGCGTGATGCACGACGACTACGCAGGCCGTCTCCTGCACCGGGGGCCGCACGCGCTCGAGGCGCACCTCGCGCTGGGTTCGACCGGCAGCGTGGCGTCGGGCCGTATCGCGTACGCCCTGGGGCTGCACGGGCCTGCCGTCACGGTCGACACCGCCTGTTCGTCGTCCCTGGTGGCGATGCACTGGGCGGCGCAGGCGCTGCGGTCGGGCGAGTGCTCGCTGGCGGTGGCCGGCGGCGTGACGGTGATGGCCACTCCGGCACCCTTCGTGGCGTTCAGCAGGCTGCGCGGCCTGGCGCCGGACGGCCGGTGCAAACCGTTCTCGGCCGCGGCCGACGGCACCGGCTGGGCCGAGGGCACCGGAGTGGTCCTGCTGGAGCGCCTCTCCGACGCCCGGCGCAACGGCCATCCGGTCCTGGCCCTGCTCCGTGGCTCGGCCGTCGGCTCCGACGGCGCCTCCAACGGTCTCACCGCGCCCAGCGGCCCGGCCCAGCAGCAGGTGATCCGTCGGGCCCTGGCCGACGCCGGGCTGTCCCCGGCCGACATCGACACCGTAGAGACGCACGGCACCGGTACCGCGCTCGGCGACCCCGTCGAGGCCCGGGCGCTGCTGGCCGCGTACGGGCAGGAGCGGCCCCCCGGCCGGCCGCTGTGGCTCGGTGCGCTGAAGTCCAACATCGGGCACACCCAGGCCGCGGCCGGTGTCGGCGGTGTCATCAAGACCGTCCTTGCGATGCACCACGGATGCCTGCCCGCGCATCCTGCACTGCGAAGAGCCGTCGCCCCGCGTGGACTGGTCGCCGGGCACCGTACGGCTGCTGACGCGGGATGAGGAATGGCATCCGGCGCCCGGCAGTCCGCGCCGGGCGGGGGTGTCCGCGTTCGGCATCGGCGGGACCAACGCCCACGTCATCCTCGAAGAGGCCTCCTGGAGTACCGAACCGGAATCCGGAACAGAAGCCGCAACGGGAACGGAAGCGGGAACGGAAGGCCGCGCAGCCACCGCCCCCGGGCGTCCGAGGGCGGTGCCGCCCTTGCTGCTGTCCGGTGCGGACCCGCAGGCTCTGCGCGCTCAGGCCGCGCAGGTGGCGGCTCTGCTGCGGAAGCGGCCCCGGCCGGCCCTGCTGGACGTCGCGTTCTCCCTGGCCACGACCCGGTCCGCACTCACCCACCGGGCGGCGGTGACCGGAGCGGACCGCGAGGCACTGCTGAGCGCTCTGGACGCACGGGCGGCAGCCGGAACCGGCACCGGCCCTGGTGCCGGCGCCGAAGCCGGCACCCGAGCGAGGCCTGCCAACCCCACCGCGCGACTGGCCCTGCTGTTCTCCGGACAAGGCGCGCAGCGGCCGGGCATGGGCCGGGAACTGCACGGCGCCTTCCCCGCGTTCGCCGCCGCCTTCGACGCCTTGTGCGAACGGTTCGATGCCGAAGGCCTGGAGCGGCCCCTGCGCTCCGTGCTGTGGGCGGAGGACGGCACCGAGGACGCCGCTCTGCTGGACCGGACCGACTTCGCGCAGGCCGGGCTGTTCGTCTTCGAGGTGGCACTGTTCCGGCTGCTGGAGTCCTGGGGAGTACGGCCGGACGTCCTGTCCGGGCACTCCGTCGGGGAGCTCGCGGCGGCTCACGTCGCAGGTGTCCTGTCGGAGCCGGACGCCGTGGAGCTGGTCGCGGCCCGGGGCCGGCTGATGCGGCAGCTGCCCGGAAACGGCGCCATGGTGGCATTGGAGGCCTCCGAACACGAGGCGGAGCAGGAGCTGACGGGCCGGACGGGCTGGGTAGACCGGACGGGCTGGGCGGACCGGACGGGCTGGGCGGACCGGACGGGCTGGGCGGACCGTGTGGCGGTCGCGGCGGTGAACGGCCCCCGGTCGGTCGTCCTCTCCGGCGACGAGGACGCCGTGCTCGCCGTCGCGGCACGCTTCGCCGCGCGGGGGCGCCGCACCACGCGGCTGCGGGCCGGCCATGCCTTCCACTCACCCCTGATGCAACCGATGCTGGATACGTTCGGGCGTGTGGCGGCACGGCTGACGTATCGCGCGCCGCGGATCCCGGTGATGTCGACGCTGACGGGGCGCCCGGCCGCCGAGGACGACCTGTGCTCGGCCGCGTACTGGGTGCGCCACGCCCGCGAAACCGTGCGCTTCGGGGACGCCGTACACCGTCTCGCCCACGACGAACGGGTGACTGCCTTCGCCGAAGTCGGACCCGGTGCACAGCTGACCGCTGCCGCCGTGGCCGGTCTTGCCGCGGACAGCGAGGAGCCGGCCGAGGGGCGGGCCGAGGCGCAGGCCGACGGGCCGGTGTTCATCACCACTGCACGGGACGGCGCCCGGGAGGCGGAGGCGCTCCTCGCCGCGCTCGGCCGTTTGCACGTACACGGTCTGCCCGTGGACTGGCACCAGGTGTACGCGGGCAGCGGCGCCCGGCGGGTGGACCTGCCGACGTACCCCTTCCAGCGGCGGCGCTACTGGCTGGACGCCCCTGCCGCCCCTGCCACCCCCTCCCCCGTCCCGGATCCTGCGGTACGGGACGGCCACCCGCTGCTGCCCCGGATGACCACCGTCCCGGGCACGGAGCGGCTCCTGTGCACCGGCGACCTCTCCACCGCGGCCCAGCCGTGGCTGCGCGACCACGTCGTCGCCGGGCGTGTTCTCGTACCCGCGGCCGCGTTCGCCGAGATGGTGCTCCACGCGGGCGACGCCTGCGGTCTGGACACCGTCGAGGACTTCGTGCTGACGGCCCCGCTGGCCTTGCCCGGCTCCGGCGACCGCATCCAGGTACAGGTGGTCCTCGGCGAGCCGGACGCCTCCGGGCGGCGTACCGCCGACGCCTACTCCCGCCCCCAGGACTCGGGGCCACTGGGTCCCTGGACGCACCACGCGACCGGGCGGCTCGGCCGCCCGGCCTCCGGGGCCGGTGGCGAGCGCCCGGACCGGGCCTCGGCCGCATGGCCGCCCCCGGCCGCCGTGCCGGTGGACCTGACCGGTGCCTACGAGCGTCTGGCGGACACCGGGCACGCGTACGGCCCCGCGTTCCAGGGCGTCACGTGCGCCTGGCGAGGGCCGGGCGAGGAGGTGTACGCCGAGGTGCGGCTGCCCGAAGCGGCAGGTGCCGACTCACGCCGTTACGGCATCCACCCCGCCCTGCTCGACGCCGCACTGCACGCGGCACTCCTCGCCGCGCCGTCCACCGGTCCCGCCCGGCTGCCCTTCGCCTGGCGCGGCCTGACCGTACACGCCGTCGGGGCCACGGCCCTGCGCGTACGCCTACAGGCCACCGGTACGGACACCGTCGCCGTGGACCTGGCCGACCCCGCCGGGAAGCCGGTGGCCCGCGTGGAGTCCTTGACCACCCGTCCGCTGCCGGACGCCACCGGCACCGCAGCCGTGGGCGTGAACGGCGGCGGAGGGTTGTACAGCCTGCGGTGGGCCGTCGTTCCGGCCGAGGGCGAGGGGATCCCCTTGTCCGTGGCAGCACCGGACGACCTGGGCCTGCGTTCCGTGCTGTCTGCCACGCCGGCCGAACGAGGGAGTCAGGCCCCCGAGACGGTGGTGGTCTCCCTCGCTGCGCCGCAGGAAAGCGGTCCCTCGGCCACGGACCCCGCCGCCGAGACGCACCGTCTGACGGCCCGCGCCTTGGCCCTGTTGCAGACGCATCTCGCCGCGCCGGCGGCACCTGGAGCACGGCTCGTGGTGGTGACCCGCGATGCCACCTCCCCCGTGCCGGACCTGCCGGCCGCCGCCGTCTGGGGCCTGGCGCGTTCCGCACAGGCGGAGTACCCCGGGCGTCTGACAGTCGTCGACACCGACGGCAAGCCCGAGTCGCTGCGCCTGCTGCCCACCGCCGTCGCCACCGGCGAGCCCCAGCTCTCCCTCGTCGACGGAGCGGTCCGCGTCCCGCGCCTGGCGGACGCCGACGCCGACGCCCCGTCACCCACAGGCTCACCTGCCGACTCACCCCACGGCTCACCTCACGGCTCACTCATCGGCTCACCCGCCGATTCCGCCACCGGATCGCCCACGGCTGACGGGTTCGCGGGCCGAGACAGGTTCGCGGGCCGAGACGGGTTCGCAGGCCGCGGCGGCACCGTCCTGCTCACCGGCGGCACCGGAGCCCTCGGCGGTCTGCTGGCACGGCACCTGGTCGCCCGGCACGGTGTCCGGCATCTGGTGCTCGTCAGCCGCCGGGGCCCGCAGGCGGCCGGGGCGCGGCAGTTGCAGACCGCGCTGGAGGAGGCCGGCGCCCGCGTGGACGTGATCGCGTGCGACGTGGCCGACCGTACCCGGCTGGCTGCCGTCGTCGAGAAGTACGCGCACCGGCTGAGCGGCGTCGTGCACGCGGCCGGAGCGCTGGACGACGGCGTGCTGGAGGCGCTGACGCCCGGGCGGCTGGCGGCGGTGCTGCGGCCGAAGGCGGACGCCGCCTGGCACCTGCATGAGCTGACGCGGCATCTGCCCTTGTCGCACTTCGTCCTGTTCTCCTCGGCGGCCGGGCTGCTGGGCAACCCGGGTCAGGCCAACTACGCAGCCGCCAACGCCTTCCTGGACGCGCTCGCCCACCACCGCACCGCCCTCGGCCTGCCCGCGCTCTCCCTCGTGTGGGGCCCTTGGGCGGGCGGGGAGGGGATGGCGGCGCGCACCGACGGTGCCGAGCGGGCCATGGGCGGCGTGCTGCGCGCGGTCTCTCCCGAGCAGGGGCTGGCGCTGTTCGACGCCGCGCTGGGCAGGGGCGAGCCGGTGCTCGCTCCGCTCCTGCCGGACCGTTCCCGGCCGGCGGGCCCCGCCGGGCCGCCCGTACCGCCTCCCCTGCGCGGGATACTGCGCCCGGCCCGCCCGATCCGCCCGGCCCGCCCGACCGCCGGGCCCGAGGACGGCGGGGACGACGGGAACGGCACCGGACCCGCGGCAGGAGCGGACACCGGACCCGAAGACGCGGCCGGGTCCTGGCGGGAGCGGCTCGCGACACTGCCGGAGGCCGACCGGACGCCCGCGCTGCTGGAGCTCGTCCGCGCGGAGGTCGCCGCGGTTCTCGGCCACCCGGACGCGGCGGCCGTGGCGCCCGGACGCCCCTTCACCGAGCTGGGCTTCGACTCCCTGACCGGGGTGTTGCTGCGCAACCGCCTCGGCATGCTCACCGGCCTGCCGCTGCCCGCCACCGTCACGTTCGACCGGCCCAGCGTCGCGGAGCTGGCCGGTCATCTGTACGAGGAACTGCGCGGCATCCCGGCGACACCGCCGCCCGAAGCCGCCGTCGCCGCCGCGGGACCGGCCCCGCGCGGAAGGGCACGGCCGCCGCAGACCCTCGCCTCCCTCTACCGGCGGGTGTGCGGAACGGGCGACGTCGTCTCGGCGATGCACATGCTGGTGACCGCCTCGCTCGCCCTGCCCTCCTTCGGCCCCTCCGAAGCCTCCCGGCACGAGCTCGCCCCGCTCACGCTGGCCGAAGGCACCGGCGGTCCCGCACTCGTGTGCTTCCCCGCCTTCTCCCCCCGCCTCGGCAGGCCCTGGTACGCCGCGCTGGCCGCCTCCTTCGCCGGCGAGCGGGACGTCCTCGAGATCCGGCACCCCGGCACCGCGCACGGCGACGCCGTCCCGCGCGACTGGCGAACCCTCGTGGACCTGCACGCCGGCACCGTGCGCAAGCACCTGGGCGACCGCCCGTACGCCGTCCTCGGCTACTCGATGGGCGGCTACCCCGCCCACTCGGTCGCCGCGCGGCTCGCGGCGACGGGCACGCCGCCGGCCGGCCTCGTCATCGCCGACGCCTACCACGTCACCCCGGACCGCGAGGAGGAGCCGTGGCTGCTCGCGATGCCCGCCCGTCTCCCCCTCCAGCTGGGCGAGCGGTTCGACACCGCCGTGGACGACATGTCGATCGCCGCCCTGGGCGCCTACACCCGCATGGCCCGCGGCTGGCACCCCGAACCGACGGACGTCCCCACGCTGCTGATCCACGCCAGGAAGCCGCTCCCACCCGCGCATCCCGGCGCCGGGAGCCGGACACAGGGCGGCGGCCCCCGGAAGCCGTCCTGGCCTGCGCCGCACACCGCCGTGGAGGTTCCCGGCGACCACTGGACCCTCTTCGAAGAACACGCCCGCACCACGGCCGACGCGATCCGGTCCTGGCTCGGCAGTACGCGGACCCCCGCCGGCGGGTAGACGCCGGGAACCGTCATCCTGTCGGTGAAACGATGGCCTGATGGCCCTTCACCCGTTACTGGACGTCGCTGAACTCCCCTCCGTAGAGGCGTATCTCGAACGAGCCGGCACGGTCTTCACCGCCTTCCGGGATCAGGACTCGGGATGCGTGTCCTACGGCGTCCGGCTGCCCGGCGGAGAACGGTGGTTCGTCAAGGAAGGCACCACCGGGAGCGCGTGTCTCTCCCTCTGCCGGGCGTGGGCCTTCCACCGGGCCGTGAGCCACCCGGTGATCGTCCCGCAGGTCCACCGGATCGCCGTGCGCGGCAACTGGGCAGTGGTCATGCCGTGGCACGAGGGCGAGGTCCTGTACCACCCCACTGCCGGCGGCGCCGCGGACCGCACCGCGCCGGGCAGCGCCATGGCGCGTTTCCGGGCGCTGCCGCTCCCTCTCGTCACGCGCGCGTGGGAACGGATCCTGAGCGCGCACCTCGCCGTGGAGGAAGCCGGCTACGTGGCCGTCGACTTCTACGACGGCGCGCTGCTGTACGACTTCACCGGCAACACCATGCGTCTGGTCGACCTGGACGAGTACCGCCCGGGCCCCTTCGTCCTCGAGGAGGACCGGCTGCCGGGTTCACGGCGGTTCATGGCGCCGGAGGAGTACGAGCGCGGCGCGACCATCGACGCCCGCACCACCGTCTTCACGCTCGGTCGCGCCGCCCGGCTGCTGCTCGACGCAGGTGACGACGAACGCGCTTGGCGCGGCGGCCCGGCTCGGCTCGGCGTGCTGCACCGCGCCACCCGGGCGGAACCCGGGCGGCGTTTCGCATCGGTCCGCCGGTTCGCCGCAGCGTGGCATGCCGCCGGCCGGGCATGACCCCGGGCGCGCCCTGCGCGCGGCGACAGCTGCCGCGAAGGTCGCCGCAGTCGGCCCCGTGGCCCCCTGGGCATCCGCATCCTCTGAGAGCGTGAACGCCCCCTCCGCAAAAGAGCGTTCGGGCGCAGGACACGCACTCGTGGTTCCGTTGACCGGCGGGAGGCCTGCCCTATGGTGGTGCCCGTGGGTGGGGTTCTGGGCAGAGCCGGCTCCTATGGGAGCGGGAGTGCGGGGGTCGGACTCGGCGGCAGGCCCGGGCGGGCGGTCGCGGGTGCGGCGGCCCTTGCCGTTGCGGCCGGCTGTACGGGCTCCTGGGCCTACGGTCACGCGGGCGCCACGCAGGCGGACATCCTCCGCGATCTGGCGGTGGGCTGGACGTTCGCCGGGGCCGGGCTGATCGCCTGGTGGCGGCGCCCGGCCAACCGCACGGGGCGGCTGATGGTGGCTGAAGGAGTGGCGTGGTTCCTCGGCAATCTGCAAGGGACCAGCGTGCCGCTGCTGTTCGCCCTCGGCGCCTGGTGGGAGGCGCTGAACCTGGCCGTGCTGGCGCATCTGCTGCTGGTCTTCCCCGACGGCCGCCTCACCACCGTCCTCGCCCGGCGCGTGGTCGCCGGCGGCTATCTGCTCGTGGCGGCGGGCGGGCTGCTGCGCGTCGTCACCTATGACCCGTCGGCCGACGGCGACGCGACCTATCTCACGTGCGGCGACTGCGGCCCCAATGCCTTCCTGTTCCGGCCCGGCCGGGACCTGTTCGAGGGCATCGACCTCGTCTACCGGTGGGCGGGTGCGCTGCTGACCGTCGTGGTCGTCGTCGCGCTGGTGCGCAACTGGCGGGCGAGCAGCACCGCGAGGCGCCGGGCGCTGCTGCCGGCGTGGATCGCGCTCCTGGTCGCCCTGGCGCTGGTGGGCTGGGAGGTGCTGTACGTGGCCGCGCCCGGACTGCTGGGACCCGCCGCGTCGACGCCCGCGCTGCTGTCGGACCTGAGCGAGATGGCGGTCCCGGTGACGTTCCTGGTGGGGCTGTTGCGGATGCGGCTGCGCCGCGCCGCGGTGGGCAGTGTGGTGATCGAGGTGGGCGCCGATCCGACGCCGCGACGGCTGCAGGACGTCCTGGCGCGCCTGCTCGGCGATCCCTCGCTGCGGCTGGGCCTGTGGTCGGAGCAGGCCGGCGGCTACCTCGACCCGGCCGGCCGGGCGCTGCGCGGCCCGTATCCGGGGTCGGGTAGGAGCGTCACCGCTGTGGACGGCCGGGAGAGGCCCTCGGCGGTGCTGGTGCACGACGCCGCCCTGGGAGAGGACCCGCAGCTGCTGACCGCGGTGGGCGCGTCGGTCCGGCTGTGCCTGGAGAACACCCGGCTGCGCTCGCAGGCCGCGGCCCGCGGGCGGGAGTCCCGTGCGGTCGGCTCCCGCATCCTGGAGGCGGCCGACCGGGAACGCCGGCGCCTGGAGCGGGATTTGCACGACGGCGCACAGACCCGGCTGGTCTTCGCCCTGATGTCGCTGCGGCGCCTGGACGCGCGCCTCGCGGACGCCGGGGACGGCGGGCTCCGGCACACGGTCGCCGAGACCGACCGCACGCTGCGGATGGCTTTGGAGGACCTGCGGGGCATCGCCCGCGGCATCCACCCGGCCGTGCTGACCCGGGAGGGTCTGGGCCCGGCGGTGACCGCACTCGCGGAACAGGCGCAGGTGCCGGTGGTGGTCTCGGTGGAGGACCGACGCTACCCGCCGCTGGTGGAGTCGACGGCGTACTTCGCGGTGTGCGAGGCGCTGTCGAACGCGGCGAAGTACGCGCAGGCGCAGGCGGTCAGCGTGTCGGCACGGCAGTGCGAGGGGCTGCTGGTGGTGGAGGCGGCCGACGACGGGGTGGGCGGGGCGGACCCCGCGCGCGGATCGGGGCTGCAGGGGCTGGCGGACCGGCTGGCCGCGGTCGGCGGCGTCCTGCAGGTGCACAGTCCCCCGGGCTGCGGGACCCGGGTCCGGGTGGAGCTGCCGTGCGCGTGACGGTGACCGAGGACTCCGTACTGCTGCGCGAGGGCCTGGTGCGGCTGCTGACCGAGGCAGGGGTGCAGGTGGTCGGCCAGACGGGGGACGCCGAGGACCTGGTGCAGCTGGTGGAGGGGGTACGGCCCGACGTGGCCCTGCTCGACATCCGCCTGCCGCCGACCCACACCGACGAAGGCGTACGGGCGGCGTGCGCGATCCGCGGGCGCTGCCCGCAGGTCGGGGTGCTGCTGCTGTCGCAGTACGTGGAGGCCGGCAGCGCGGTGCAGGTGATGGCCCGCCGCGCGCGAGGGTTCGGGTATCTGCTCAAGGACCGGATCGCGGACATCGAGGAGCTGACCGGCGCCATCAAGCGGGTGGGGGCGGGCGAGTCGGTGATCGACCCGATGGTCGTGTCCCGGCTGCTGCACCGCCGGCGGGCGGGCAGCGCACTGGAGGAGCTGACCCCCCGGGAGCGGGACGTGCTGGCGCTGATGGCCGAGGGGCGTTCCAACGAGGCGATCGCCGAGCAGCTGGTGGTGGGCGGCAAGACCGTCGAGACGCACGTGCGCAACATCTTCGCCAAGCTCGGCCTGGAGCCGAGCCTGACCGACCACCGGCGCGTGCTGGCCGTCCTGTCGTATCTGCGCGGGTGACGTGCTCGGCCGCGCAAGGAGCAACGGCCTGCTGACAGCCGGCGGCTGACGGCTGCTGACCGCGGGTCCGTGGAGGCCGGGCGCGCCGGGCGCGCATTTCAGGGCTGGCCCTGATGTGTGCACGGCGGGCCGGGCCTTGAATGGTGAGCACCGAAAGGGGAGCGCGGGAACGGGCCGAAGGGTTCGGAAACCGGCGCAGAACGGCCGGTTGCAGCCCCGGACTCGGGGCCCCGCAACCGCACTTCCCTTCTCCTACGGAGAGCACGTTCAACGGGAGGAAGCCATGAAGGCAGGCAAGAGCCTTGCTGTCGCAACGGCAACGGTGGCCCTCGGGGCGGGGCTGGCGGTGACCGCCCCTTCGGCCCAGGCGGAGCAGGCCGCGCGGAGCGTCGTCACGCAGACCGCCGACCTCGACACCGGCGCCGGCCACGGCGTCCAGGCGAGCTGGAAGCGGATCTGGGGCCCGTACAAGCACTCCCCCACCAAGTACTGGGCGACCGGCGACTTCGTGCCGCGCAGCAACGCGCTGGGCGTGCACGCCCGCTGCTGGAACGGGGGCGACGGCACCAAGCTCAAGATCGACATCGTGCGCAGCAGCGACAAGAAGGTCATCGCCAAGGGCGGCTGGGGCCACTGCACCGGCAACTGGATGAACGTGGACACCTTCCGCGCCTCGCCCAACCAGAAGCACTACATGCGGATCTACCTGAGCGGTAAGCCGCACACGATCGAGGCCCGCGCCTACCACAAGGTCTGAGGCGGAGCCGTTCAAGCCGCCGGGCCGTCCGACGGGGGAAGCATGGCGGGGCGGCCCGGCCCGACCGGGGCCTCTCTGAGGCCTGAGGGTGAATGACGGCGGAGAAGCGTTTCCGCCGGCCCGTGCTCTCGTTGGGTGATGACAAGTGCCTCTGGCACGGGAATCACCCAACGAGAGCGAGAAGCGGAGGACGCTGTGCGTCGGATGAACTTCGTGCTGGCCGTGGTCGTGATGGCGGGCGCATGGGCCGCACCGGCAGCGGTGGCCCAACCCGTCTCGGCACCACCCTTCGCCCAGCACGCGACCTCCGCCAAGCCGCCCTTCTCGTACGAGGACTGCCTCAAGGCGGCCAAGAAGCACGGGGAGAGCGCGCGCTACGGCAAGTGGCACTGCGACCAGCTGGTCAAGAAGGGCTGGGTCAGGCGCCCGAAGCGCTGACCCAGCCCACGTCGGCTCAGGCCGCGACGGGAGCGTCCGCCAGACTCCGGACGACCTCGGTCAGCGCGGTGGCGACCTCGGCGTCGTCGACCGGGTGAGTCTCGGCGAAACGCGTCACCGAGCCGGGAACCGCCAGCTTGACGTCCTCCAGGACCTTGCCGCCGGCGATACCCACGGCCTTGCGGGTCTCGTCCTGTGCCCAGACACCGCCGTACTGCCCGGCGGCGGTGCCGGTCACGGCGACCCGCTTGCCGACGATGGCGCCCACGCCGTACGGGCGCGACAGCCAGTCGATGGCGTTCTTCAGCACGGCGGGGATGGTGCCGTTGTACTCGGGGGTGAACAGCAGGAGGGCGTCGGCGGAGGCGGCCGCCTCGCGCAGGCGGGCGGCGGCCTCCGGGGCGGCCCCTTCGGCGTCGAGGTCCTCGTTGTAGAAGGGCACGTCGGCCAGGCCCTCGTAGATCTCGACCTCGGTGCCCTCGGGGGCGAGCTTGACCGCGGCCTCGGCGAGCTGGCGGTTGTGGGACCCGGCGCGGAGGCTGCCGACGAGCGCAAGGATGCGGACAGACATGAGGAACTCCAGGGAAATGATGACGGAAAGCAAACCGGACCGTGGTCCTGTTTAAGATTGTGCCACTTATCCGGACCGCGGTCCAGTTATCTCCCCGAGGCGCTACGCTGGGCCCATGACCGGCTCCACTCCCCCCTCGCCGCCGCCGTCCGGCGCCCCGGACGGCCGGAAGGAACTCACCCTCCTCCCGGCCGGCGACGCCCCGCAGCTCCGAGCCGACGCGGCGCGCAACCGCACCCGGCTGCTGGAGGCGGCATCCCGCCTGCTGATCGAGTGCGGAGCCGCGAATCTGACCATGGAGGCGGTGGCCTCGGCCGCCGGGGTCGGCAAAGGCACCGTCTTCCGGCGCTTCGGCGACCGCACCGGACTGCTGCTGGCGCTCCTGGACCACCGCGAGCAGCAGCTCCAGGCCGCCTTCCTCTCCGGTCCCCCGCCCCTGGGCCCCGGCGCCCCCGCGGCGCAGCGCCTGCACGCCTTCGGGCCGGCCCTCATCCGCCACGAGCGCGATCACCACGAACTGATCCTGGCCACCCGGGCCGACCCCCTGCGCACCTACAGCGTCCCGGCGTACGGCCTGCGCGTCGCCCACATCGCCATGCTGCTGCGCGAGGCGGGCGTGGAAGGCGACGCCGAGCTCCTCGCGCACACGCTGCTCGGCTGCCTCGACACCGCCCTCGTCCACTACCTGAGCGTCGAGCGCGGCATGCCGCTCGACCGCCTGGAGGCCGCCTGGCACGACCTCGTCACGCGGCTGGGGGCGGAGCGCTGACGGCGGGCGCCGAGGGCAACCGGCCCGCCCGGGCCTCTACGGGACGTCGATCTTGGGTACGTCGATCTTGGGCATCTCGACCTTGATCGGGTCCTTGGTGAAGGTCTCCGTCAGACCTCCCTCCCAGCTGACCGACAGGGTCTTGCCACCGTCGACGAGGGTGGCGGTGCCCTTGGTGCGCGGGTTGCCGGGGCTGGGGCACTTCAGGTCGAACTTCACTGTCGTGCCGGAGCGTTGTGCGGGACCGCTGCAGACGCCCTTGTCGGAGTCGGAGATGCCGCGGTCCCCGAAAATCGTCACTCGGACGATGTTGTAGCCCTTTTGCTGGTTCCATATGCCGTCCAGGTCGGCGGCCCCGGCGCCCTGGGCCGGCTGCTTGGCGCCACCCTGCTCCGGCTTCTTGGTGCCGTCCTCCCCGGGCTTCCGGGAACCGTCCGCCGAAGGCTTCGCCGCGGACTTGTCCCCGGCCTTGGCGTCGCCCTTCCCGCCCTCGCCGTCCGATCCGCTGCTGCAACCCGTCATCAGCACCGCTGCAATCAGCGCCGCACCTACGGTTTTTGCCACCTTACGCACGAATTTCCCCTCGACTGCCGAACAGAACAAGCCAACTTAACAGGCTGTTCCGCCGGCGCGAGAGCGCCTGCAAGGAGATCCACTTCTGACGGCGTGCGCCCTACAGGAACGGCCGGGCCGGGCGGCCGGGCCGTTCCCTTTGCGAGCCGTGAGGCGCCCTCAGATCTGCGGCAGGCTCCCGGGCAGGGGCAGCGGTGACGTCGCCTGAAGCGGGTTGCGGGCGGGGACGGGGGCCGCGGGGTGACAGGTGAAGCCGAGGCGCGTCAGCGCCCGGGTCACTTCACCGGCGGTGAAATCACGCCGGTCCTGCTTGGTGATCACCTGCCCCACCTGCTTGACGGGGTAGGTGCGGCGGCCGATGATCACGCACGCGCCGTCGACGGGCTCGGGCGCGATGCCCTTCATCATCTGTTCGACCTCGCTCTTGACGAAGTCGAAGGGGAAGCGGGCAATGACGCAGCGCATAGTGCCTCAACGGGGTGGGAGGGGATCCGGGGCAGGGCTGCCGACCGGGGGACGTGCGGCGCCGGCGGGAACGCCGGACACCACAGAACCTTATTCCTCGGTCCAGCACATATCGAGAAATTCTTTGCGGCACGGGCCGCGTCCAGGAATCACAATCACCGGCACACGAGCCGAGGAAAATAGCGAGCCACGGGACGGCGGGGGCCGGCCCGAGCCGGGAGCGGAGCGGAAAAACCGCCCGGAAACGCAACGAGCTGGGGCCCGCACCCAAAGTGCGGGCCCCAGCTACGTCAACGCGTCAGACGCGGGGCGTCAGGCACAGGCGTCAGGCGGGAAGGATGTTCTCCGCCTGCGGGCCCTTCTGGCCCTGCGTGACGTCGAAGGTCACCTTCTGGCCTTCCTGAAGCTCACGGAAGCCCTGGGTGGCGATGTTCGAGTAGTGGGCGAAGACGTCGGCGCCGCCGCCGTCCTGCTCAATGAAGCCGAAGCCCTTTTCCGCGTTGAACCACTTCACGGTGCCAGTAGCCATAATAAATCTCCTTCGGGGCGTTACCCGGGGACCGCACTGCGCGGGCCCCGCATCGCCGAGATGATTGCCCGTCCGGAAAAGAAAAGCCGGAAATACAAATAAGCGCTCCCATCGGCTGGAGGCCGACCGGACACACTTGCAAGTCTTTGGGAACCACAACTGCAACTGAAAAGACAGTAGCACGGAACCGCCCTCAGGTGGGCAGAAATTTTTTTCCGCACCACCATCGGGTGAAAAAATCCGGGCCGCGCCGGGCTATTTCTGCAGCTACGACGGCAGATGTTCACTGCCCGGCGCACCGCGTCATGCTGTCACGCCGCACGCCGGAAGAGCGCCGCCCAGAGGAAGGGCTCGCCGAAGGAGGGCGACTCGGAGGGCTCGTCGCGCATGCGGCGCAGGTCGATCTCCTCGAGGTCGCAGAAGATCCGGCGCAGCGACTCCGGCGAGTACGCGAGGCCGCCGTGGAGGCGGGCTTGGCGGTAGAGGTCCGCATCGGGGATCTCGGAGCCCATCTCGCCGGCCGCGAAGCAGGTGAGGGCGAACCGGCCGCCGGGCGCGAGGGCGCGGTCGAGGAGGGCGAGGTAGCTGATCCGGCGGTGCGGCGGCAGGTGGTGGAAGCAGCCGGAGTCGTAGATCAGGTCGTACTGGCCGTCGAGTTCCTCGCCGACGAGGGCGAAGGCGTCACCACACCGAAACCGGACCCCGGCCCCGGCCTCCCGGGAGCGGTCCTCCGCCCAGGCGATGGCCGCCGGGGAGAGGTCGACGGCGTCGACCTCGAAGCCCCGCGAGGCGAGGTGGATCGCGTTACGGCCCGGGCCGCAGCCCAGATCGAGAGCGCGGCCCGGAGCGATCAGGCCGCGGTCGAGGTACGAGACGAGGTTCTCGTCGGGCTTGTCCACGAAGAACGGCACCGGCCTGGAGCGGTCCTCGTAGAAGCCGTCCCACCAGGGCGCCGCGGCGGCCGTCCAGCGGTCGGCCTCCGGTGCGAACAGGCCGTCCAGCAGCCTCAGGACATCGTCCACCGTACGGATGTTCCGGTCCATTCGGACCCCCTTTCCCGTTGCCTCGATCGTAGGCGGGAATGACATAAAAGCCCAGGTCAGAGGCCATTCCAGGAAGCCGTACCCGGCCGCGTGACGGGGCCGGGGGCGGCAGGGGAGGGTGGCGCCCGCGGAGGGGGCGAACGGCCGTGCGCGCCCCTGGTGAAGGCCGCCCGGGGGTCGATTCCGGTCGCGCCGGACCGGGTTTCCCGACGATCTTGCCGGACCGTCGCCCGAGGGCTTCACGAGCCGGATCGTGGCCTGCGGCCGGGGCGCATCAACCACCCTTTACCCATAATGCGTTTCATGTGTCTGATGTGTCTTAGAAGCCTTGATGCAGCATTGCGTGTCGATTGTTCCCATGCGTCGTTTGGCAGGGCATGAAGAACCGCATCGTGACGCGTATTGCTGTGGGATCGACCCTCCTGGTGTGCGGCGCCGTCTCCGCGTCCGGCACCGCGGAGGCGGCCGGTGGCGGCGGGGTCAGCCCCCGGCCGTTGATGCACCGTCTCTCCAACGTCACCCATCTCGCCAATGTCGAGGACAGCCCCCTCGGCGACACCGTCTCCTTCGTCAACGAAAAGCTCCCCAGGGAGGCTTCCAGCCGTATCGCCCTCCGGTGACCAGCCACGCATCGCCGCAACCCGCGGTGCCGGAGCCCCCGGCGCCGCGGCACGCGGTGCGGCGGACCGTGACGCCCGCCGACGCCCCCTCGTCCCCGCTGGTCCCGTACGCCCCGCCCGCCCGGCCCGGTCCGCCCGCCCGCTGATCCGCGGGTACCGGGGGGTACAGATGGTGTTCATTCCTCGAATCCCGCCACCCCACCCCCGGCACCGGCCCTACGGTGGGCCCTCGCCACTACCGGACGGGGGGAATGGGGAACACCGTGAACAGGGAAGAGCGCGCCCGCATCGTCGCCAGGATCCAGGAGGAGCGCGAGCGGCTGCGCCCGTTGCAACCGCAGATGACGCGCACCGTGATCCAGCTGCTGCGCCGGACGGTGCCGGAGTCGGAGCCCGGGGTGGTGCCGTGGGTGAACCTGGCCACCATCAAGAGCATCGAGGCCGAGCACGGCACGGACGGGGTGGTGGCGCTCGCGTTGTCCCTGGGGAACTGGGCGGCCGCCATCGCCCAGGACTTCGCCCGCACGAACGGGCACACCGCCGAGCAGCTGATGGACTACTACGAGACCCAGTTCTTCGAGGACGACGCGTCCTCGGACTCCGAAGAATGAACAGGGCCCGCATGCCCGGCCTCACCCACCGCCCCCGCCCCCTCCGCAGCCGCCGGGGGTGAGGGCGGAAACTCGCGTCCCGTGGTGCAGAAGACGCAGCCGTCCCAGTGCGGCAGGGCGTTCAGGACCCGGTGGGGCACGCAGGAGGTCGTCACGGCCATGTCCGGGCCGGGGAACACGTCGTCTCCGGCCCGGGCGGCGGGGAGCGGAGCCGGGGCGAAGGCCTCGACCATGGCCCGGAAGTGCTTCAGGTACTTGGGCGCGTAGGGCGGTTCGTATCCCAGCTCGTCCCAGCGGTGCCGCTGCAGCGCGAGGTCGGTGACCCGCAGCACGAAGTCCTTGGCCTCGGCCCGCTCGGACGGGGTGTCCCCCCAGTCGATGTCCTCCAGGTCGAAGCCGACCACGCCTCGCCCCATCACGTTCTGGTCCTGCAGGGCCAGCAGCGAGGCGAAGCGGAAGTCCCAGGGGCGGCTGGCCAGCTCCGATACCGCCAGCCACAGCACGTCGACGAAGACAGCCGTCCCGCCGTTGGACATGGCGAGGCTGTCCCCCGCCCCGCCGAACACATTACCCATGCCACCACCCTAGGCATCGCGTCCCCGGAGCCCGTCCGGCCGTCCGGCCATCCCGCGGCATCTCGTCGTGCGAGCCCTCTTGCGTAGCACGCATCACACCCGTCAGGGTCACTAACCGAAGTCAGCGAGGTTCACGTACGCGCCGCAACTCACATCAGCCCCTTGTGTCCAGGAGGACCGATGCACGAGTCAGCCCCGCAGAACCCCAGGCACCTTGATCACGTGGATCACGTGGATCACGTGGATCACGTGGATCACGTCGATCAACTCGATCACTCCGAGAGCCCCGGTCCCCACACCTCCGTCGAGGGCCGGGAGCAGACCCCCGATGTCAGCCGCCGCCTCGTCCTGAAGTCCGCGGGCGCGGCGAGCGCAGGTGTGGGCCTGGGCCTCGGGCCGGCCCTGGCGGCGGCCTCCCCCGCCGCCGCTGCGCCGCCGCGGCGCCATGGCGCGACCATGATCGGAGTGCCCTTCGAGCGGCGCAGTACGGTGCGGGTCGGGATCGTCGGGCTGGGGAACCGCGGCAGTGCGATGACGGAGCTGTTCCTGGCGGTGCCCGGGGTACGGGTGGTGGCGCTGTGCGACACCGTGTGGGCGAAGGCGGAGAAGGTCGCGGCCAAGGTCAGGTCGGCCGGCCAGCCGGCGCCTGCGCTCTACACCAAGGGCGAGGGCGACTTCCGGCAGCTGTGCGGGCGCGGCGACGTCGACTTCGTGTACGTGGCCACGCCGTGGGAGTGGCACTTCCCGATGGCCGAGGCGGCCCTGACCGCGGGCAAGCACGTCGGGGTGGAGTGTCCGGCCGCCATGGAGCTCGATCAGCTGTGGCGCCTGGTGGACCTGTCCGAGCGGACGCGGCGGCACTGCATGCAGCTGGAGAACTGCTGCTACGGCAGGAACGAGATGCGCGTGCTGCGCATGGCGCACGCGGGGAAGTTCGGCGAGCTGCTGCACGGGGCGGGGGCCTACATACACGACCTGCGGGAGCTGATGTTCTCGCCGACGTACTACGAGGGGCCATGGCGGCGGCTGTGGCACACCCGGCTGAGAGGGGACGTCTACCCCACGCACGGTTTCGCTCCGGTCGCCAATTACATGGACGTCAACCGCGGGGACCGGGCCGTGCGGATCACGACGTTCGGCTCCCCCACCGCGGGCCTGGCCGCCTACCGTGCGCAGCACATGCCGCCCGGCGATGCGAGCTGGAAGGAGACGTACGTCGGCAGCGACATGTCGGTCAGCCTCGTGCAGACGGCCCGGGGGCGCGTGATCCGCCTGGAGCACGCGGTCAGCAACCCCCACCCCTACAGCCGTGTGAACGCGCTGAGCGGCACGAAGGGGGCCTTCGAGGACTACCCGGCGCGGATCTATCTGGAGCCGGAGATGTCCGGGGACGAGTGGGGCGACTTCGGGGCGTACGCGCAGTGGGACCACTGGCTGTGGAAGGAGCACGCGAACCCGCCGGGCGGGCACGGCGGCATGGACTACATCATGATCTTCCGGCTCATACAGTGCATGCAGCAGGGGCTGGTGCCCGATTTCGACGTCTACGACGCGGCGACGTGGAGCGCGCCGGTTCCGCTGAGCCACGCTTCCATCAAAGCGAAGGGTGCGCCGCAGGAGATCCCGGACTTCACGCGGGGGCTGTGGCGCGCCGGGCGGCCGGGGGTGGACTCGGCGAAGCCGTAGCGGGCGGGCGTACGGCAGGCAGCGGACGGCAGGAATGCGAAGAGGCGCCCGCCCCCGGTCTCCCGGGTCGGGCGCCTCTCGTCGTTCTCAAAGCCGGTCTTCTCAGCCGGTGTTCTCAGCCGGTCGGACCGGCTCGGATTCAACCGGTCAGGACTGACCGGCCTCCGCACGGGAGAGCTCGTTCGCGCGCTCGGTCTCGGCGACCCGGCCGCGGACGAGGAACCAGCCGCCGACCAGCATCGCCACGATGATCGGCAGGCAGAGCACCGTGGTGCGGCCGGCGCCGGGCTCGGACGCCATCAGGCCGAGCACACCGGCCAGGAAGACCAGGGTGACGATCTGGGTGTACGGGGCCCAGGGGAGCTTGTAGCCGGGGCGGGTGACCCGGCCGTCCTTGGAGCGGCGGTAGAACAGCAGGGAGCAGACCATGATCATGCCCCAGGTGCCGATGATGCCGATCGCGGCGAAGTTCAGCACGATCTCGAAGGCGTCGGCGGGGACGACGAAGTTCAGGCCGACACCGAGGACGCAGAAGAACGCGGTGAGCAGGATGCCGCCGTAGGGCACCTGGCCCTTGTTCATCAGGCCGGTGAACTTCGGCGCCGAGCCCGACATCGCCATCGAGCGCAGGATGCGGCCGGTGGAGTACAGACCCGAGTTCAGGCTGGAGAGGGCTGCGGTGAGGACCACGAGGTTCATCACGCCGGCCGCGTACGGCACGCCGATCTTCGACAGGACGGTGACGAACGGGCTCTCGCCGGCGATGTACTCGGTGAAGGGGAGCAGCAGCGCGAGCAGCACGACCGAGCCGACGTAGAACAGGCCGACGCGCCACATGATCGAGTTGATCGCCTTCGGCATGATCTTCTCGGGGTTCTTGGTCTCACCCGCGGCCACACCGCACAGCTCGACGGAGGCGTAGGCGAAGACGACGCCCTGGATGACGAGCAGCATCGGCATGACGCCGGTCGGGAAGATGCCGCCGTGGTCGGCGATGTTCGCCAGGCCCGGGGTCGAGTCGCCGACGCTGTGCTGGCTGGCCAGCAGGAAGATGCCGACGACCATGAAGAGGGTGATCGCGGCGACCTTGATGATCGCGAACCAGAACTCCATCTCGCCGAAGTACTTCACCGAGATCAGGTTCACGGTGAGCACGACCGCGAGGGCGATCAGCGCGAGCACCCACTGCGGGATGTCGCTGAACATTCCCCAGTAGTGCGTGTAGGTGGCCACGGCGGTGATATCCGCGATGCCGGTGGTGGCCCAGTTCAGGAAGTAGAGCCAGCCGGCGGTGAAGGCGCCCTTCTCGCCCATGAACTCACGGGCGTAGGAGACGAAGGCTCCGGAGGAGGGGCGGTAGAGCACGAGCTCGCCGAGCGCACGCACGACGAAGAAGGCGAAGAGGCCGCACACCGCGTAGGCGATGAAGAGCGACGGACCGGCACTGTGGAGACGGCCACCGGCGCCGAGGAAGAGTCCGGTGCCGATCGCTCCACCAATGGCGATCATGTTGACGTGGCGGGACTTGAGGTCCTTGCTGTACCCGGCATCGCCGGCGTCCACGTGTGTGGAGGCCGTCGGCGCCGCCGTGGCGGCGGGCTGGGGTTCGGCCGCAGTGAGGGTGCGGTCACTCATGTGGTTCTTCGCCTTCGCTGGAGGGGGCAGGACCGGGACGCGGTGGTGCTCGGAGGGGGAGCGACCCGGTTACCCGGAGGGCCGGCTGGCGACGCCGGTCTTCTCCGAGGGGTGAAGCGATGCCCGCCGGCCTGTGGCCGGGGTGCCTGCGGCTGCCCGTGGGCAGCCCCGGGAGGGGTCTGCCGGGAGAGCAGGCCGGTAGGCGCGGGCGTGGGGGTGCATGGCCCCGGGAGGACGGTGCTTCCGTCATCGCCCTGGGCACTGCAGGTGGCGCGGGGAGGTCAGCCCTTTAAGGGCCGCCGCCGGCCGGGTGTCGTCGTGCGACGGGCCGGCCTGCCGTGGGGCTCGTGCGCCCCGTGGCACGGCATGGCGCCGGGGCGCTGCTGCGCCTCGGTGCTCGGCCGGCTGTCGGTGGACTCCATGCCGTGAATGGTGTGAGGCGTGTAAGGGCGCCGTCAAGAGTTCACAGGGATTTGATATTTCCGCCGGTAAGCGCTCGGTCTGTGCTGGTCAGAGTGCGCAGGACGGGCATTTTCCAGACATACAAAGGGATTAGCGCGGCCCGAATGGCACGGCGGTACATGACCGTTTCGTGCCATACCCCTGACCGGTGTGATCAAGGCCACACGTCCGTGATCTTGCATTACTTGCCCCAGGCAAAACGTGCTGGCTACACGGAGCAGGGGCGGAGGTCCGGCGCGGACGGAAGCGGGAGGAATGGGAAGAGAGCCGACACGGGGACGGCCGGACAGCCGGACGGGTGGACCTGGGAGCCCGCGGGCGCGCGGGCCGCGGTGGCGGCACGGCAGCGGCTTACATTGGCCGCCACAGAAGCTCGAACGGCGGAGGTGTCCACCCATGCAGGTCGCCGGCTGGCACGTAGAAATCGAATTCGACGAGGACGAATCCCACACCCGGGCCGCCGCCCTCCTCCGGCTGCGCGACGGCACCGAGCTCCGCGCGCGCACCTCCTCCACCCGTGACCCGCAGGACCCGAACGAGCCCCGCATCGGCGAGGAGATCGCCGGCGCCCGTGCGCTCCGCGACCTCGCCGAACAACTCGAGCTCAAGGGCCGCGCCGAGGCCAGGAACCTCACCAAGCAGTAGCCCCGGCGGCGCCCCGCGAAGAGCCCCGGGCACGAGAGGCGACCCGTGAGATCCGGCCGATCCACCGGCATATGCGAGCGGGCGATGCCGGGGCCGGAAGGGTCGGTTCAGCTGCGGAGCGGCCTCCGGCAGGGGCTGACTGCGCGGCATCCGGGAGCGCGTGTGGTCGGCGTGAATGCATCGCCGGCCACGCGCCTTTACCTTGCATATATTGCCGCATGACTATCTCTTGACCTAATCTCCCGATGGCACCTGACGGCACATCAACAGCAGCCGTACGCACAGGGATCCACAGCAAAACAGCAAAAAGGCCCTGGGGGCGCGCCATGCGACGGCGTGCCCCCAGGGACCTCCGGTCAGCGCACGCTCCCGTTGCCGCTGCGGGCTTCCGTCAAAGACAGCGGCCGCAACGGGGTCCGACACACGCCAACCCAGTCCTCGGAGGGTACCGTGAACCACCCTGCCCGGCTACGCGACGCCATCGCCTCGGACGGCACCACCCCGCTCATCGGCATCTTCGACATGTTCTCCGCCTCCGTGGCGGCCCAGCACTACGACGGCATGTTCGTCTCCGGATTCGGATTCGCCGCCTCCCACTACGGGCTCCCCGACATAGGCTTCATAGCCTGGCCCGACATCGTGGCCTTCGTGCAGCGGCTGCGCCTCGCCTTCCCCGCCCAGCACCTGCTCGTCGACATCGACGACGGTTACGTCGACCCCGAGACCGCCTGCCACGCCGTCCAGCAGCTCGAGGCCGTCGGCGCCTCGGGCGTGATCCTCGAGGACCAGCAGCGTCCGCGGCGCTGCGGTCACGTCGACGGCAAGCAGATCCTTCCCCTGCAGGAGTACCTGGACAAGCTCGACATGGTCCTCGACTCCCGCCGTGACCTCGTCGTCGTCGCCCGTACCGACGCCACGGAGGAGGACGAGATCCTGCGCCGCGCCAAGGCCCTGGCCGCCACCGACGCGGACGTCCTGCTCGTCGACGGCGTTCGCAGCGTCGACTGGATCCGCAAGGTCCGGGACGTCATCGGCGACAAGCCGCTGCTGTTCAACCAGATCGCCGGCGGCAAGTCGCCCCGGCTGTCGCTACCGGAGCTGACCGGGCTCGGCGTCGACGTGGCGATCTACAGCACGCCCTGCCTCTTCGCGGCGCAGTCCGCCATGGACCAAGCGCTGACGGAGCTCAGGACACAGGAAGGACGGCTGCCCGAGCACACCGCTTCCAGCATCGGCGTCGCCGAGTGCCTGGCGCTGCTGGAGAAGAACATCAGCCGCCACCACGACCGGTCCCTGATCACCACGGCGACCGCCCGCTGACCCGCCCCCGACCGGCCCGGGGCCGGGTCCCTTCCCCTCGGCCCGGCCCCGGGCTCCGCCCTGCGACCGCCTCCGCCCCGCCGCCCGCCACCGCCCCGCCGTCGCCCACCCGGTGAACCGGTAGGGGCCTCCGGTGAACCGGCGGGGGGCGCGGCGGCGTCTGAAGGACTGCCCCTGCTCCTGGCGGGGCCGCGCACCGCCCGGTCGGCGGTACGTTCGAGGCTGCGGACACAGCAGGCGATGGGCAGGGGACGACAGACCGTGAGCCGGACCGGAACCACAGACAGCGCAGCGGCGGACCCTTCGGGGATACGCCGGGGGGCCGTTCCCGCCCCCGTGTCCCCGCCTGCGCCCGTGTCCCCGCCTGCGCCCGTCGCCGGGCTGCGCCCCGACGGCGTGGTCGACCTGCGGGCCCCGGGCAGCCGGGCTCCGGCGGTGCTGTCGTACCCGGCGGGGTCGGTCGTCGTGGTGTCGGGGCTGCCCGGCAGCGGCAAGAGCACCCTGCTGCGGCGCTGGTCGCCCGCGGCTCCCGCCGTCGACCCGCGCACCGCCCACGAGAGGTGGGAGGCGCGCATGCCCGACCGGGTGCCGTACGCGCTCTACCGCCCCTGCGCCCGCCTGGAGCACTTCTTCCGGATCCGTGCAGCGGTACGCAGCGGGCGGCCGGTTCTGGTGCACGACTGCGGCAGCCGCCCCTGGATGCGGCGCTGGCTGGCCCGTGAAGCCGGGCTCCGCGGCCACGAGCTGCACCTGGTGCTGCTGGACGTGGGGACGGCGCAGGCGCTGGAAGGGCAGCGGGCGCGGGGCCGCTGGGTCCGCGAGCGCGTGTTCACCCGGCACGATCAAGGTCTCCGCAAGCTGCTGCGTGCCCTCGACGGCGCGCCCGGACGCGGCGGGGGCGACGGAGCGGTGCCGGCGGAAGTCGCGGAGGCCGCGTCCTTGGTGCTCTTGGGCGCCGGCACCCGCGAGCACGTCTCCGCGCTGGAGTTCCGGGGGTCCCGGGTCTCCCGGGAGCTCCGGCCGGACCGCTCCGCGGCTCAGTAACGCAGGACCGCGGCGAGGCGGTCCTCCCCGGCAAGCGTGTCGTCCGGGACGAACTCGACGTCCGCGCCGCTGTCGAGCGCGCTCTCCACGATCTCGTCCACGGCGTCCTCGTGGAGGGAGGGGTCCGCACTGAGAGGCTCGGCAGGGGACTCCACCAGCTGGGGATGCCCGCCGTTGCCGTCCGTGCGGACGGTCGCCTGGTAGTGGTCCTCGACCGCGAGGAGGGCCACCCGGCCCTGGCGCACGGTCTGCCAGATCTCGTCGAGACCCGAGGTGTAGCGGCGTGCGCCGCGGGCGTCGCTCAGCCGCTGCAGCACGTCGTTGCGGCGGGCTTCGCGGCGTTCCGCGAAGGCCGGGCGGAGCAGTTCCA
The DNA here is from genome assembly GCF_013394065.1 of Streptomyces rectiverticillatus. Lineage (NCBI taxonomy): Bacteria > Bacillati > Actinomycetota > Actinomycetes > Kitasatosporales > Streptomycetaceae > Streptomyces > Streptomyces rectiverticillatus. The sequence goes on along the minus strand of NZ_CP040752.1, from coordinate 7,267,773 downwards.
GGAGGTCGTGGCCCCTCTTGCCGGGGGCACCTCCGCTCTCGACCTCGGCGGTGACCACCCGGTTGGGGAGTGCCTCCCTGAAGTGCGAGGTGAGCTCGCGCAGGCCCACCACGTACAGCGGGCGGGGGTGCTGTTCGAGGACGCGGGCGAGGGCGGTGGCGACCGTACGCAGGTACTGCCGCTCGCGCTCGACGTGGCCCTCCTCGCGGATGGGCATGTCGAAGTGCCGGCCCGGCATGGCGTCCTCGTGATCGGGCAGGGCGGGCTGCACGGGGAAGCCGTTCGCGGTGGCCTCGGTGAGGGCGTCGCCGGCGCCGTCCCACAGCCGGGCCTCTCCCTTGGAGAGGGCGAGGGCCCAGTACGGCTCCTCCACACGGACGGCTGCCACGAGGTTGCGGGTGAGGAACGTCTTGGCGATCACCACGCGCTGGGGCACCGCGCGCGGCACGTACCAGACGTGGTGCTCGCCGGGGGCCACGAGGATGAGCAGCCCGTCGCTGGCGTGCGTCAGGTCCACTTCGGCGACTGCGGCGTCCAGGTGCGACTCGACGTCCATCCGGGCGGCGCGGGAGACCCCCGCATCGTCGGCCAGCCGGCGCTTGGCCTCCGCGACGGTGTTCCGCAGCCGGACCGGATCCTCGGGGCTGAAGGGGTCGCGCCGGGTCGTCGGCACGAGCAGCGACACCGCCGGGTAGGGACGCTCTCCCCGCAGGTCGCGGAGGATCTCGTCGGTCAGGTCGCCGATGTCCATGGGTGTTCTCCTACCGCCTGCGGCCTCCGGGACCATTACAGATCAGCAGAAATGCCGTATCTCAGCCACCCCAGCGCCACCAAACGAACCACTTTCGACGAGCGACGTAAGACTTTCGTCATGGGTTTTCCGGAGCGCCGGACCGGCTGGAAACCGTTATAGGGAGTGAGTGGACACGCCGGCTTTTCGGAGGCAGAGATGGGACGTGTACGACGGGTGCTGCGCAAGCCGGCCGTCATCGGAGTACTGATCGCGGGGGCTCTCGCGGTGGCTGCGGGGCTGGTGTGGTTCCAGCCGTGGAAGCTGTGGGTGGACGAGACCGTGCGGGAGTCGGTCCCGGCGGTCACCGGCACCGGGCGGCCGGAGGGCGCCGGCGGCGTGCGGACGCTGGCCACCGGCGAGCTGATCAGCCACGAGCACAGCACCAGCGGGAAGGTGCGCATCCTCCAGCTGCCCGACGGGACGCGCACCCTGCGCCTGGAGAACCTCGACACGAGCAATGGCCCCGCCCTCAAGGTCCTGCTCAGCGACGCCCCGGTGAAGCCCGGGCGCGACGGCTGGCACGTCTTCGACGACGGCGCGCACGTCAGCCTGGGCTCGCTCAAGGGGAACAAGGGCGACCAGAACTACGCCGTGCCCGCGGGTGTGGACCTGAACCGCTACACCAGCGTCAGCATCTGGTGCGACCGCTTCGACGTCTCGTTCGGGGCGACCGCCCTCACCCGCGCCTGACCGTCAGGTGACGTCGACGGTGGCGGCCACCGGGGCGGTCCCGGAGACCTCGCACGTGACGGTGACGCCGAAGACGTGCACGGTGGCCGTGCCCGGTGTGAAGGTCGTGGCTCCGGCGGCGTCGAGGCGGGCCGAGACGGCACCGCCGGTGAGCGTGACGGGAGAGCCGCCGGGTATCGCCGCGGTGTTGGTGAACCCGGTGGCCGTCACCGACCCGGTCCCCGCGCCGCCCAGCTGGAACACCATCTCCCCCGTCGCGGCACGGGCCGGGACGTCGACGGGAACGTTCAGGGCGGTGGTGACCTCGACGGACAGGTCGGCGGCCGAGCCGCGGGGCACGGTGGCGGGGGCGGTCACGGTGACGAGGAGGGACTGGACGCCGCTGGGGGCGCCCGGCCCGGTGCAGGTGTACGCGACGGTGACGGCTTCGGCGGCAGCGGCGGGCGGGGCGCCCAGCACGGTGCCCGCTCCGGCCAGCGCGGCGGCCAGGGCCGCAGCCGCCGCCGTCCGCCTGCGGGAAGACTTCGCGGGAGAGTTCGGGATGCGCATCGACCGTGCTCCTTCCGTCCGGCACGGCAGCGGCCGGCCGGTCCCGGGGGGCGAGGACGTAAAAGCTGATGTGGACACGTCATCTCTGACACAGGGTGATGGAGAAGTCAACACACGCAAGGATCGCCGGGGCACGGGGACGACCGGGCGCACGGCGGCAGCCGGCGGGCGTCGTGCCCGCCGGGCCGGAGCCTACGGTGCGGCCTAGCCCTCCGGGCTCTCCGTCGCCGCCAGAGCGACCAGGGCTTGCAGCCCGCCGGAGGCGAGGGCGCTGCGCTGGCGGTCGGCCGGGGTGCCGCGGCTGAGGAAGAGCCGCAGCAGGCGGTTGACCTCGCGCGCGTCCCCGGCCTCGTCCAGGGCGGGAGTGATGTGCGCGAGGAGGTCGCCGACCGCCTCGCCGGGACCCCGGCGCCGGCCGTGGGCGTCGATCAGGCCGCGGTGCAACCCGTACCGGGCGGCGTGCCAGTTGGCCGCGTGCAGTATCTCCGGCGGGCAGGGTGCGAGCGGCACGCCCTCCCGCTCCTCGCGCAGGGCAGTGGCCACCAGGGCGCGGACGATCCCGGCGAAGAGGACCGCGTCCTCGACGGTGAGCTGTACGTCCAGGGCCCGCACTTCGAGGGTGGGGTAGCGCTCGGAGACCCGTGCCTGCCAGTAGAGCTGCCCCGTATCCATGATCGCCCCGGCTTTGAGCAGGGCACCGACGCGCCGGTCGTAGTCGCCGGGGCCCTCGAACTGCGGCGGCGGGCCGCTGACCGGCCAGCGGCCGAAGACCACCGTCCGCCAGCTGGCGAATCCGGTGTCCCTCCCCCGCCACAACGGTGAGTTCGCCCCCATGGCCACCAGCACCGGCAGCCAGGGCCGCAGCCGGTTCAGCGCGCCCACGGCCCGGGTGCGGTCCGGCACCCCCACGTGCACGTGCATGCCGTTGACGAGCTGCTCGTCCACCAGGCGAGCCCCCTGCGCCTGTATCGCCCGGTAGCGCTCCCCCTCGGTGACCGGGACCGGCGCACCCCCGGCCAGCGGTGCGGTGCCGCAGGCCACGGGCCGGCACCCCGCCTTCTGCGCGGCCGCGCCGATCGCACGGCGCAGCCGCAGCAGGTGCCCACCGATCTCCGCCAGGTTCGTACAGACCGGAGTGGCGGCCTCCAGCTGGGCCTGCAGCAGCTCGGCCTGGATCTCCCGCGCCTCGGTCATCGCCTGCAGGCCGGACGCCGCGCGCACTTCGCCCGCCAGCGGCACCGGCAGGGCCGTGACAGGGTCCAGCAGCAGGTACTCCTCCTCCACCCCCATCGTGATCATGCGTCCATCCGCTCTCTCGTCCGCACTGCAGCGCCGGGACCCGGATCCCCGGTGCGGGAAGGGCCCGGCTGCTGCAGGTGTGCCCGGTGGCCGCGGCCGGTAACAGCGGCTGCTCCAGATGCGTGACGGCCCCGGGCCGGCCGGTCCGGGCAGGCCGACGGCCCCGTTCCGGCCAATACTGAGCTTTGCGGGAGATACCTGCGGCACGGAGCAGAGGGAGACACCGGTGCGGGAGATAGCCACCGTGATCGACATCGCCGCCACACCCGAGCGGGTCTGGCAGGTCCTGACGGACCTGCCGCGCTACGAGGAGTGGAATCCCTTCATCCGGCAGGCCTCGGGAACGCCCGCCCCCGGTCGGCGGCTGAAGCTGAGGGTGTTCCCCGCCGGCAGGCGGCCGATGACCTTCCGCCCGACGGTCAAGGCCGCCGCCTCCGCCGAGGAACTGCGCTGGCTCGGCCGGACCGTGCTGCCCGGGCTCTTCAGCGGCGAACACCGCTTCGTCCTCACGGATCTGGACGGGGGCGGCACCCGCGTCGTGCAGAGCGAGAAGTTCACCGGCCTGCTGGTGCCGTTCCTGCGCCGGAGCATCACCGCCACCGTCACGGACTTCGAATCCCTCAACAAGGCCTTGAAGAAGCGGGCGGAGACGGCGCACAGCCCCTGAGACGAGACGCTCCCCCGGCCTTGGCTCCGGTCACCCCCGGCGCTTCCACAGGACGGCGGTCGACAGGGTGAAGAGCAGGAGGTTCCCGACGCTGAGCGCCGCGCCTTGCACCGCGGTTCCCGCAGCCCCCGGCAGCGCCTTGGTCAGGAGCATGCCGACGGGGATGAAGATCAGGGGGTTCGCCACGCACATCCACCGGGGGAAGGCCGTCCCCCCGCGCAGGATGCAGGCGGCCATCCATACGGACCCGGCTGTCCAGCACGCCAGGAGCACCGCGTAAGGGATGAACAGCACCGTGGCGATGTCGCCCGGCAGTGCGGTGAGGACCTCGGAACGGGCGCCGGACTCGTGGACCGCCTTGGCGGCCTGCCCCCAGGAGTAGAAGGAGCCGTGGGCGAACGGGGCCAGCGCGAAGCCCGCGGTCAGCAGCAGGTACGGCGGCAGGGACCACCGGCGCGGGGCGGGGCTCAGGCCGAACCGCAGGTGCCGGCACGCCACCAGATACAGCGGACCGGTGAGGACGCCGAGCAGCGCTCCCCAGGCCAGCCGCGTGGTGGAGGCGGGCAACATGGCCGCCAGCGAGTCCCGGGCCGTGCCGTCGTACGAGGCCAGCAGGGGGTAGTGGTCGGCGGTCCCCATGGGTTTGCCCAGCAGGAGGATGTCCCCGGCGAGCCAGGCGATCGAGGCCAGCACCCCCGAGAGCCCGGCGATGCGTATCCATCCGTCGCCCGTTCTGCGGCCCGCAAGCGGTGATGGTGCGGCGGACGGTGACTCGGCCACGGTGCTCGACGTCATGACACGACCTCCCCGATTTACTTAGGTGAGGCTAACCTATCTTGATCTCCTCCGGAGGCCCAGGCCTTGCGCGGACCAGCCCCTGCACCAGCCCCTGCTGACCACCGGTCAGGCCGTATGCGGCAGCAGGCAGTCCTCGAAGAAGGCCAGGGCGCGCAGGTGATACGAACGAGCGGCCCAGCCGAGGCTGATGTTGTGTCCGGCGGCCGGCTGACGGTCGAAGAGAACCTGCGCGCCTGCCGGGAAGGCCGAACGCATCGAGGCGATGGTCTCCTCGTCATGACGCCACCAGCCCTCGTGTTCGGCGAAGGTGAAGCGCACGGGAACACGGACCCGGGCAGCCAGCCCGGGGAACTTCTCGCCCCAGCGCGGGGCTTCGGCCGCTTCGCGCAGCGGCATCGGCGTCACCAGAGGCTTGACCGCACGGAAGGCGCCCGGCGGGTAGAGATCCAGGCGTCCCCAGTGCCGGCTCCAGGTCCTGCGGCTGTGGAAGGCCTGCGGATCCTGGATGTCGACGGCATAGCGGTGACTGATCCCGGAGATGTCCGCTCCCAGGAACGCCGCGCCGCGGTCGTCGGCCAGAGCGTGAAGGGCGAGTTTGCCGCCGTAGGAGTGCGCGAGGAGGAAGATGCCCGCGCCGGTGTCGTGGCGGCGCGCGTACTGAGCGAGCGCGGCGTGCAGCAGACCCGACTGCTCGGCCAGCGTGGCGCCCGTGGGGAAGCGTTCGGCGGACAGGCCGTAACCGGGGCGGTCGACCGCCACGACCGTGAAGCCGAGGCTCGCCCCCAGCGTGAGCAGCGACTGCCCGGGGTGGACACGGGCGTCGAAGTAGCCGGCGCGCATGCCGCCGCCGTGGACGGCGAAGACGGTGGCGCGCGGCGGAATCCACGGCGGCGGAGTGGCGATCAGGGCCGACAGCGCGACCCCCTCGGCATCCAGCACGACGTCCCGGACGCGGACGTCGGGGACCACGGGGTACAGCTCCTGTTGCTCACCCGATCCCGCCGGACCGGCCGGGCCGGGGCTGATCGGATCGGGGCCGGTCGGATCGGGGCCCGTCGGATCGGGGAAGGCCGCGGCGACGGTGGCGGGTTCGGCTGTCTCGGTGCTCATGTGGTCTCCAGAGCCGGTGGTCGGTGTGACGGCCCGGGCCCGGTGCGGCGGCCCGCAGGGGCCGCCGCGTCCGGGGCGGGGCAGGACGAGCTGCGGGAGTTCAGTCCTTGATTTCACAGATGACGGCGCCGGAGGAGACGGAGGCACCGACCTCGGCGGTGATGCCCTTGACCGTGCCCGCGCGGTGCGCGTTCAGGGGCTGTTCCATCTTCATGGCCTCCAGGACCACGATGAGGTCGCCCTCGGCGACCTCCTGGCCGTCTTCGACCGCGACCTTGACGATGGTGCCCTGCATCGGAGAAGCGAGGGCGTCGCCGGAGACCGCGAAGCCGGACTTCTTGGCGGCGCGGCGCTTGGGCTTCGTGCCTCCGGCCGAGGTGGTGCGGGCGACGGTCGTACCGAGGGAAGAGGGCAGGGAGACTTCCAGGCGCTTGCCGCCGACCTCGACGACGACGGTCTCGCGGCCGGCCTCCTCGCCCTCTTCCTCGGCCGCGGCACCCGCGAACGGCTCGATGGTGTTGACGAACTCCGTCTCGATCCACCGCGTGTGGACCCGGAAGGGATCGGCGGTGAAAGCGGGATCGGCCACCACGGCCCGGTGGAAGGGAATGGCCGTGGCCATGCCCTCGACCTTGAACTCGCTCAGCGCACGCGCCGCCCGCTGCAGCGCCTGCTCACGCGTGGCACCGGTGACGATCAGCTTCGCCAGCAGCGAGTCCCACGCCGGGCCGATGACACTGCCCGCCTCCACCCCCGCATCCAGGCGCACACCCGGACCCGTCGGGGCGTCGAAGCGGGTGACCGTGCCCGGAGCGGGCAGGAAGTTACGGCCCGCATCCTCACCATTGATCCGGAACTCGAAGGAGTGACCGCGCAGCGGCGGGTCGTCGTAGCCGAGCTCTTCGCCGTCGGCGATGCGGAACATCTCGCGGACCAGGTCGATGCCGGTGACCTCTTCGGTGACCGGGTGCTCGACCTGCAGGCGGGTGTTGACCTCCAGGAAGGAGATCGTGCCGTCCTGGCCGACGAGGAACTCGCACGTGCCCGCGCCCTCGTAGCCGGCCTCACGCAAGATCGCCTTCGAGGCGCGGTAGAGCTCGGCGTTCTGCTCCGCCGACAAGAACGGCGCCGGGGCCTCCTCGACGAGCTTTTGGTGGCGGCGCTGCAGCGAGCAGTCACGCGTGGAGACGACCACGACGTTGCCGTGCTTGTCCGCCAGGCACTGGGTCTCGACGTGGCGGGGCCGGTCGAGGTAACGCTCGACGAAGCACTCCCCGCGCCCGAAGGCGGCGACCGCCTCGCGGACGGCGGAGTCGTAGAGCTCGGGGACCTCTTCCAGGGTGCGGGCGACCTTCAGACCGCGCCCGCCACCACCGAAGGCCGCCTTGATCGCGATCGGCAGACCGTGCTCGCGGGCGAACGCCACGACCTCCTCCGCACCCGAGACCGGGTCCGGAGTACCGGCCACCAGCGGCGCACCCGCACGCTGAGCGATATGACGGGCCGCCACCTTGTCACCCAGGTCCCGGATCGCCTGCGGCGGCGGACCGATCCACGTCAGACCCGCATCCAGCACCGCCTGCGCGAACTCGGCGTTCTCGGAAAGGAAGCCGTACCCGGGATGAACGGCATCCGCCCCCGACTCGGCCGCCGCGGCAAGCACCTTGGCCACATCAAGGTAGCTCGTCGCCGGGGTGTCACCGCCCAGCGCATACGCCTCATCAGCGGCGCGGACATGCAGCGCATCCCGGTCCGGATCCGCGTAGACCGCCACACTGGCAATCCCGGCATCCCGGCACGCGCGAGCTACGCGGACAGCGATTTCGCCACGGTTGGCGATGAGCACCTTGCGCACGATGAATGTCCTCTTTCAAAGACGATCGGAAGTCATCGGATGTCGGCAGACTCAATCAGAGAGCGGTCGAGTGGTGATCGACGAGGCACTCGTGTGCGGGAGGGGCGGGCTCAGGCGTGCCCGAAGCGGAAGCCGACGCCGCGGACGGTGATGATCCAGCCGGCGGACCCGAGCTTGCCCCGCAGGCTGCTGACGTGGGTGTCGATGGTCCGGCCGGGCCGGGACCACCGGTCGTCCCACACCTGGGTCATGAGCTGTTTGCGGGAGACGACCTTCTCGGGGCGGGAGGCCAGCAGGTGGAGCAGGTCGAATTCCTTGCGGGTGACGTCGATCCGGCGTCCCCCGAGGCGCACTTCGCGCAGGTCGGGGTCGATGGTCAGCGGCCCGCTGGTGATGACCTCCGCCGCGGGGCGCGCTGCGGGGCGCGCACGGCGCATGACCGCCTCGATACGGGCCATCAGTTCGCGGAAGCCGTAGGGCTCGACGACGTAGTCGTCGGCACCGGCCTGCAGGCCGAGGACCCGGTCGAGCTCTCCGGCCAGGGCGGTCACCGCGATGATGGGAACCTCGCTGGCGGCTCTCACGGCCCGGCAGACCTCCAGGCCGTCCAAATCGGGCAGTTCCGGATCCAGCAGCACCAGGTCGGCCGAACGGTACTCGGCTAGGGCGGCCTCCCCGGTGGCGACGGAGAAGGTCTCGCAGCCGTGGCGCTGCAGTCTCCGGGCAAGCGTCTCGGCGGCTCGGGTATCGCTGTCGACGACGAGGATCCGCAAGGTTTCGCCCGGCCGTGTCAGGGCCGGGGCCCGTTCTGCAGGATGCCCGGCCCTCGGCCTGGGCACACGGCGCCGGGGCGCTTCCCCCGGGTGCGCATCGAGAAGGCTGCTGACCTGCTGATCCATCGCTGCTCCTGCACGTTCGCGCGGCGACGGCGCCGCGGACAACCGTTCGCCGCGACATTACAAACCGGGCTGTCGGTTTGTCAAAGCGCTAATAGGGCGAGACGGCACCTTCACCAACAGAAGTCGCATTTCGGTCGCGAATGAAGGACGCAGGCGGAAAAATTAAAGCAACTTGCCCCCCAGTAGGCCGATTTACCGGCATCCGCAAGAAGGTGAGCCCTTGCGCCACACCGCCGATCAGTACGGTGCGCAACGTGGGAGGCACGGCCCGTGGGGGCTTCCCGGCGCCAGATATTTCACTTAACACCCATACCGGACAGCGCCAGTAGAAATAAAACCAGTTAGTTGGTTTCATGTGGCGCATGACGTGCCCCATGACGTTGTCCCCCAGGAGTTGCCGGTGACGAAGCAAGAACGGGCCATGAACACCCGGCACGCATTGATCCGCTCCGCAGCCCAGGCCTTCGACCAGTTCGGCTACACCCGCGCGAAGCTCGCCGGCATCAGCGCCGGCGCCGGGGTGAGCTCGGGCGCCCTGCACTTCCACTTCGACACCAAGGCGGCCATGGCCGCGGCCGTGGAGTCCGAAGCCGCCCGGACCCTGCACGCCCTGGCCCGGCACGCCCACCGCAAGAGCCCCTCCCCCTTGCAGGCGCTCGTCGACTCGTCGCACGTCATCGCCCAGCAGCTGCGATGGGACGTCGTGGTGCGCGCAGGCTTCCACCTCAACTGCCGCACCGCGCACCACTCCGAGACGAATCTGCGCCAGGAATGGCTTGAGTGCGTACGCCGCACGCTGGAACGGTCCGCGACCCACGGACAGACGCCGCCGCAAGCCGTGCGGGAGGAGCTGACCGCCGCGATCGTGGGGGCGACCGCCGGCTTCGAGGCCCTGGCGCGGCACGACCGCAGCTGGCTCTCACGCCACACCCTCACCGGTCTCTGGCACACTCTGCTGCCGCAGCTGGCGACGCCCAAGGCGCTGACCCAACTGCAGCCCGCCGGTACGGAATCCGTCATCAATGCGACCGGCAGCACCGCCGACCGGTCCGCCGGGGCCGACGCGCTCCGCGGCTGAGCTCCCGCGGCGCCCCTTCGGACGGAGCACAGCAGTCACGACCGCGCAACCAACCACCAGGCCCGCAATGCACGTTGCGGGCCTTTGCCGTTCCCTTGGGGGAATAGAGAAACCAACCATGCGGTTTCTCCTCCAACTGCGCCCGGTCGCCTTCCCGCTGGAGCGTTCACCCAGGTCACCGGATGAGTATGGGATTCCCGTCGAGCCTTGACAAACAGGATGGCCGGTTTGTTAGCGTCCCTGACGTCGGATCACCCGAGGCCCCGCTGTCACGAGCAGCGGCTCCGGGACAGCCTTTCGATGCCGTGCCGGGAGTGACGAGGGGGGCTCGTGTCCATCGGCACCAAGCGCCCGCGCCGGCATCGGCCACAAACACAGGGGGAAGCGTGGACGTCGTCATCCGTGGCAGCGCGGAGGGCCGGCCCTCCATGCGGCAGCGGTCCTGCACAGCCCGCCGCCCGCACATCTCCTGCCCACCCGGCCTCACCGCCGGGGAACCGCCTCGGTCGTTACGACGCGGCGGATGCCGCTTCCTGCTCGCGCTGGGCCTGGTGCGCGTCCCAGACCCGCGTCCCGCGGTCGGGGGCCGTGTCCAGCGCCCGCAGCGCACCCGGCACCGCGATGCCCGGCAGGATCGTGTCGTAGAGCAGCGCGACCCGGTCCTCCAGGGAGTCGCCCCCGTCCAGCGCCGTCGAGAGGACCTCGACGCCCGTCCAGGCGCTCACGAACAGCACGGCGATCCGGTCCGCGTCGACGTGCGGCAGCAGCTCCCCCTGCTCCTTCGCCGCGGCCAGCTGCCCCGCGATGAAGGAGATCCACCCGGGCCAGGACGTACCGAACAGGTCCCGTGCCTTACGGTCGGCCGACAGCCGGATCGCGGCGCTCAGCAGGGGCTCCCTGGGCAGCCGGTGCGCCAGCACCATGCCGACGTCCACCCACTCCTGAAGGCGCGACTCCTGGGGCATGACGCCCTCGGTCGTCAACGCCTCACTGAGGACGCCACGCGCCAGCTCCTCCTTGGAGGCGAAGTGGAAGTACAGCGCACCCTTGGTCACGCCCGCGCGCCCGAGGATCTCCGCGATCGTCGCCGACTCGTATCCGTACTCGTCGAAGACCTCGCCCGCCGCCTCGAGAATGAGACGGCGCGTATGAATCGCCCGTGCCTGCTTCGCCATTGATTACCTCCCAATCACCGACAGCCAACCGCTACAAGACCGCTCACCCGGCAGGATCGCCGGGCACAGCCGGACGAGCCGGGCGGGGCCCGCGGACAACGGCCTGAGCAAGCACGACGACACCGGCGCACCGGCGGAACCTGCGGTCCGCCCCCGGTGCGGCGAATCCGGGGTCTTTCTCACCCGGCTCCACCGGGCGGTCGGCTCCATACCCTGCCACTCACCCAAAAGCAAACCGGATAGTACGTATCTTATCACCGAGCCGGCTAACCACCGGGACGCACGAATCCACTTAGAGGAGAGACGTGTCTCAGATCCTGCTCAGCCCCGCTCCCCGTGCCGACGAGAGCACCCCGCAGCACGCCGACGGGGCCGTCCCGTGCCGGAACGTCCGGCTGCAGGCCGATCAGATCGACGCGTCCGGCCGGCTCCGCACCTCAGCCGCAGACCTTAGCGCCGAAGACTCGCGGACCGGCAACGGTGCCGGCAACGGTGCCGACGCCGCTGGCGCCGGCCCCGGGGCCGGCGCCAGCGGCCGCATCGCCAAGGAACTGGTCCACCTCAGCTTCGACGACGCCGTGTACCTGACCGGCTGCGAGCAGCAGGACGCCACCCATTACACCGTCTCCGCGGTCTGGCCCGCCCACACGGCCCATCGCATACCCGGCCACGGCACCCACTACGAGACCCTCGCCGTCGCCCAGACCATTCGCCAGGCAGGTCTCTTCCTCGCCCACACCGCCTACGCGGCCCCGCTGGACCACGCCACTCTCCTGCGTACCTTCTCCTACACCCTCAACACCGACGCCGCCGTCGACACCCACCGGGCGACGCCGCTGCACATCAACATCACGGCCACTCCCACCACGACGCGCAACAAGCGCACCACCGCCCTCCACCTCCACATGACCGTCACCGCCGCCGGCTCCGGCTCCGGCGACGCGGGCGACGCGGACTCCGAGACCGTTCTCGCCACGGGCGAGACCGACTTCGAGTGGATTCCGCCCATGGTCTACCGCCGCCTCCGGGGTGCGTACCACCGGCCGCCCACGACGCTGCCGCCCGTCACGCCGCCGCTCCCGCCCGTGCAGGTCGGCCGCACCACGCCCGACGAGGTCGTGCTCACCCCCACGGCACAGCCCCGCACCTGGCAGCTGCGCCACACCTTCGACAACACCGTCCTCTACGACCACGCCGTCGACCACGTCCCCGGACTCGTGCTCATCGAGGCCGCCAACCAGGCCGCGTACACCGTCACCGCACCGGTCACCGAGGCCGTCACCGCAGGCACGGACGCGGACACGGACGCGGACACAGACACGGACACGGGCCCGTGCGCCTGCGCCCCGGACACCGCGGGCACCGGCTACCGCCCCCAGCCCACCACCACGCACACCACGTTCCACCGGTACGCGGAGTTCGACGCCCCCCTCACCGTCACGACCGAGACCCGTACGACCTCGCACACCGTCACCCACACGACGGTCGGGCTCCAGAACGACCAGCCCGTCTTCACCACCACGCACACCGCTCCCGCACCCGTCGCCTGACGGGACGGGGACGGGGGCGAGGCGAGCAAGGCAAGGCAAGGCGCACCACAGCGGAATCACGGGCGGAGCCCGGCAGCCGGATCAGGCCGCCGGGCTCCGCCCGCGTCACACCGCCGTGCAGCGTCACACCATCGTGAATCCGCCGTCCACGGGCAGCACCGCTCCCGTCACGAACGACGCCCGGTCGCTGCACAGCCAGGCCGCAGCCTCCGCGATCTCGGCCGGCTCGGCCGTGCGCCCCTGCGGCGTCAAACGGTGGAGCTCCGGCTCGATGTGCGGGTTCCGCTCGAACCAGCCGGCGATGATCTCGCTCCGCGTCGTCCCCGGCGCGACCGTGTTCACCCGGATGCCGTGCGGCGCGTACTCGGCCGCCGCCGCCTTCGTCAGGCCGATCACCGCGTGCTTCGACGCGATGTACGGCGCGGCGGCGGGTATCGCCACCATCCCGGCGACGCTGCTGTTGTTGACGACGGATCCGCCCGACCCGGCCTCCACCATGGCCGCGAGTTCGTGCCGCATCACGTTCCAGACGCCCCGCACGTTCGTATCCATGATCGCGTCATAGGCGTCGTCCTTCATCAGGTGCATCGGCTCCTGGTCCCACCCGATTCCGGCGTTGTTGAACGCGGCGTCGAGGCGCCCGTGCCGCTCCACCGCGAATTCCACCGCCCGGCGCGCATCCCCCTCGTCCCGTATGTCGCCCACGACGAACGCGGCGTCGCCACCGCCCCCGCGGATCTCCTCGCACAGCACCGCCAGGCGCTCTTCCCGGCGCGCCGTCAGCACCACCGCGGCGCCCTCGCGCGCGAACACCTTCGCTGCGGCAGCACCGATACCGCTGCTCGCCCCCGTCACCAGAATGCACTTACCGGCAAGAAAACCCTGATGTTCAGTCATGGCGGGAATCCTGCCATCCCGCTGCGCAGACCCGGTCGGCCCCTCCCGCCACCCGAGTGGCGCATCGGATGGCTCGCAGGCGGGCGGGAAGGGGAAGGAACCCCGATGTGCCCGGGCTTCGTGACCCCCTGACGATGCTGGTGAGGCGCGGCAGGGAACCCGCGGTCGTGCAGACGGTCCGGTCCACCGCAGCCGCGGTGATCGCCTATGTCGTGGCGCTGTGGCTGAGCAACGAGCCGGCCCCGCTGACCGCGCCGCTCACCGCGCTGCTGGTCGTCCAGGTCACCCTGTACGCCACGCTCACCACGGGGGTCCGCCGGGTCAATTCCGTGGTGGCCGGCGTCCTGATCGCGATCGGCTTCAGCGTGCTGGTCGGGCTGTCGTGGTGGAGCCTCGGGCTGATCATCCTGGCCTCCCTCGTCATCGGGCGGTTCGTGAAGGCGGGCGAGTTCGTCCCCGAGGTCGCGATCAGCGCGATGCTCGTCCTCGGGGTGGCGCAGGTCGCGGAGACGGCCTGGGGCCGGGTGCTGGAGACCCTGATCGGCGCGGGCGTCGGGCTGCTGTTCAACGTCCTGCTCGTCCCCCCGGTGTGGGTGCAGCCCGCGGGGGAGGCCATCGAGGACCTCGCCCGCCGGATGCGCCACCTCTTGCAGGACATCGGTGAGGAGATCAGCGGCCACATCCCCGTGGAGGAGGCCGCGGCCCGGCTGCACGCGGCCCGGCGCCTCGACCACGACATCGTCCAGGTGGACGCCTCGCTGCGGCAGGCCGAGGACAGTCTCCGCCTCAATCCGCGTGTGAAGGAGGGGCTCCTCTACCGGGTCGTGCTGCGCACCGGGCTGGACGCACTCGAAATCACCGCGGTGGTGCTGCGCGTGACCTGCCGGACCCTCACCGACCTCGCGACCCACCGCAGGGAGGAATCGCTCTTCCCCGAAGAGACCGCCGCCGCGCTCCGGAAGGTCTTCACGAACATGGCCCTGGCGGTCGAGCACTTCGCCATCGTCATCACGACGCACGTCACCACCAGCGCCGAACACGCCGAGGAGAACCTCACGCGCGAACTCGACGCCGCCCGCAGGACCCGTGACCGCGCCGCGGACCTCCTCCTGCGCCAGGTGCAGCTGCATCCCCGGCAGTGGCAGCTGCACGGAGCGCTGCTCGCGGAGATCGACCGCATCCTCGACGAGCTCGACGTGGAGAAGCGCACCGAGCGGCTGACGCAGGAGCTCGACCGCCACTCCCGGGAGCAGCGCGAGCGCTATCCGCGCCTGCACCGCGTCGCCGAGCGGCTCCGCAAGAGTCGCTACGGGCGTCGCAGCACGCTCAAGTAGCCCGGCGACGTTCCGCAACCCTGGCGTGACGCGGCGCGGCGATCTACGATCGCAGGCGGCTTGGGCATATGTGCGAGGGGGGCTCGTGGTACTGCCATTGACCGCCTTGAAGCATGCCGTGCGGGCCTGCCCGCCCACCACCGGCTCCGGGGGGCCGCGATGACCCGGCGCGGCTACCGGGTCATGTGCCCGCCCGTCCCTACGACCGCGGGAGAAGCGACTGAGATGCACTGGAGGCATCTGCGCCGCCGATGCCAGAAGGTGATCGGCCGGATTCCTGTGCCGGACCCTTTCTCCGCACAGGACCTGTGCGAAGCCCTTGCGGCCGAACGCGATCGGCCGCTGCGTCTACTGGCACTGCCCACACCGACCGTCCCCGGGACTCCGTCGGGAATGCTGCTGTCCGTCGAGACTCAGGACTTCATCCTCTACGACGGGCAGACCAGCCCGTTGCACCAGGAGCACATCATCGTCCACGAGATCGGGCATCTGGTGTGCAACCACCGCTCCGCGCTCGACGACACCCGGCTCCACCGCCATCTCGACATCACCGATCCCCGCTCGGTGCGCCGGGTCCTGCCGCGGATCCGCTACGGCGACGAGCAGGAGCAGGAGGCGGAGATGATCGCCACCCTGATCCTGGAGGCGGCCGGGCGGGTGCCGGCGCCGACGCTGCTGTCGGGGATGCTCGGCGGCCTGGAATCGGCGATGGGCCTGCGGGTGGGCCGTCCTGCGGGGGCTTCGTGCTCACCTGGATAGAGAACGCGGGCATCGCCGCCCTGTGGTCGGCGGCGGTCGTCAGGGCCCCGCAGGCCGTCCGGCACCGGGAGCAGCGGCCCCTGTGGTTCGCCGTCGTCATGATCGCCCTGGCGATGTCCATGCACCTCGAACCCGTGACGGCCGTGCTCGCGCGCATCGTCCCCGGGGCGCACTGGGTGGATCTGACCACCCATCTGTTCAGCATCGTCGATGCGGCGGCGGTCCTGTGGTTCATCCACGGGGCGGCCGGTCGCCATCGCCGCACGCACCTGCTGTTCGGCACGGCGGTCGCCGTCATGGCCGCCCTCGTGCTGCTGGACGTGCTGGGGCCGGCGCACGCGCGCAATCAGATCGCGCCGTCCCGGAGCACGGCGAGCGTGCCGGACGCTTACTGGTGGGTGTTCTTCGCCTTCCACCTCACGGCCGACACCTTCTGCGGATTCGTGTGCTGGAGTTACGGCCGGCACGGCACGCCGCGCCTCCTGCGCTACGGGCTGCGCCTGTTCGGCACCGGCATCCTGCTGGCCTCCGTGCTGTGGTCGCTCAAACTCGTCTACCTGTCTACGCGTTCACCGGTGTTCGCGCCGCTGTTCTCGCCCGTGACCGGTGTCGAGGCGGCGTTCATGGCGCTCGGAGTGGCGCTTCCGGTGTTCGCGCGGATCCGGACCCACCTGCAGTACCGAAAGTCCTACCGGGGCCTGGAACAGCTGTGGCAGGACCTGACCACGCACACGCCGGACGTCGTCCTGCGCCCGGCGAACCGCATCGGCGCGGCGGCCGTCCCCCTCCAGCTGCGGCTCTACCGCCGGGTCATCGAGATCCGTGACGCGATGATCGTCCTGCGCAACTACATTCCGCCGGCCACGCTCGAATCCATCCGTCAGAGCGTGGGGCGGCAGTCCCTGCCGGAACACCTGGTGGAGGCGCACATCACGGCGTCCTGGCTCACGGCCGCCCTGCGGAACAAGCACGACGGCCACAAGCCCCATGCCCAGACGGCGAACCTCACGGGGCCCACGGACCGGGACGCGGACGAGTCCTCGGCGCGCAGCCTGACCCACGAGATCGACCGTCTCCTGCTCGTCGCGTCCGCCTATCACGCGACCACGACCGCCCCGCAGCCCGCGGGCAAATGAGATGACCCGCGGGCAAATGAGATGAAGAGTTAGAGAAGAGACAGAAGAGAAAGGACGGCGGACCACCGTGCTCATCGCCTTCACCCTGACCCCCGTCGGCGTCGGAGAGAGCTTTCCCGACGAGATCGCCGACGCCGTGAGAATCATCCGCGAATCCGGGCTGCCGTACCGCTCGGATTCCATGTACACCATGATCGAGGGCGAGTGGGAGGAGGTCATGGACGTCGTCCGGCGGGCCACGGAGGCCGTCGCCGCGAGGGCGCCACGGGTCCAGCTGGTCCTGAAGGCCGATCTGTGGCCCGGGAAGCCCGGCATGCTGGACGGAAAGATCAGCATGTTCGAACAGCACATGGCCGACCGCGGGCAGTGAGCGTGCGCGCGCATGGCGTCGGGGGGCCATCCGTGTTGCGATGGAGGATGGAGAAAGGAAAACCGGCCACGACGGGAGGAGCGATCATGGCACGCAACAAGCCGCTCAAGGCCCGCGACATCATGACGGCGGGCGCGAAGTGCGTCGGCGAGCACGAATCGCTGCAGGACGCGGCGAAGATGATGCGCGAGCTGCACGTGGGCGCGCTGCCCATCTGCGGTGACGACGACAGGCTCCAGGGCCTGGTCACCGACCGGGACATCGTCATCCAGTGCGTGGCCGACGGTGTGGATCCGGCGAGTGTGGAGGCGGGCTCGCTCGGCGGGGAGCTGCACTGGATCGACGCGGACGCGAGCGCGACGGACGCCCTGGAGTCCATGGAGCAGCACCAGATCAAGCGGCTGCCGGTGATCGATGTGCAGAACGGCCACCGCCTCGTCGGCATGATCTCGGAGGCCAACCTCGCGCAGAACCTCTCCGACAAGCAGATCGCGGAGTTCGCTTCGCGGGTGTACGCGGGCGCGCACTGACCGCCCGCATCACGGTGGTTCGAGGGCGGGCACCCGCTAGCTCTCGGGGCGTGCCAGCGCGAGCGTCCCGGTGGCCGTGGGTGCCACTGCCGCCCTGAGGTGGGCCATCGCCCTCTCGCACAGGCCTGCCGCATCGGGGTCGGTGGAGGTGACGCTGAGGAACAGCCGGCCGCCCAGACCGATCAGGATGACCACCGGGGCGCCGGAGAGCGTGGTGTGGGCCACGCCGTGGAAGGCGGTCAGGCGCAGATCTCCGTACGTGTCCGGGATGGACATGCGGACGTTGCTCAGCGCCACGTCGAAGCGCGCGCCCTTCTGCTCACTGCGGTGGAGCAGCGCAGTGAGCATCCGGTGGGGCAGGGGCATCAGCCGGAAACCGGCCACGAGGGGACGCAGTTCCTCCGGGTGCAGGCGACGGTGCAGGCGTTCCTTCACGTCGCGGGCCCGGTTCCAGAAGCCGTCCTGAGGTTCCGGGTCGACGGGGAGGACGAAGCTGGCGGCGTAGAGGCCGACGGACTCCTGGGGCGCGGGCACCAGGATGCGGCGCAGGTCCGCCGCGACGGCGATGCGGGCGGGCCCGGAGGCCCGCCGGGCGCGGGCGAAGGCCGTGCAGAGGGCTCCGTGGACGGTGGTCCGCTCGGCGCGGCAGCGCTCGAGCAGCGCGCTGGTCTCCGCCTTACCCATCGTCCAGGTGCGGCAGGTCAGCGGTGTGGCGGGGCCGCAGGCCCGGGCCGGTCCGGTGGCCTGGCCGGGGATGCGCAGGGACCGGGAGAGCTTGACGAGGTCGGAGGGGCGCACGCGGGGCCCGGGGAGGAGGACGTCCGCGGAGGGCGCGGCGACCACCTGCTGTTCCGCTGCTGGTGCGGCCAGGTGCTCGAGGATGTCGCGGATCACGATGGCGGCGGAGTGGCCGTCAGCCACGACGTGGTGGAAGGCGGCGAGCAGGTCGAACGACGTCCCTCCGTCGACGAGGACGAACCGTGCCAGGGGGCCGCTGGCGGGGGTGAACGGACGTTGAAGCTCCTCCTCCATCACGCGGGTGAGGGACCGTCCGGCGCCGGCACCCACCACGCGCAGGGGCGTTTCGGGCACGTCGCGGGTCGTGAGCCACGCCCGCCAGGGGCCGGTGCGCTCCACGCGGGCGCCGAGGAGGGGATGCCGGTCGCGGACGGCGGCCAGGGCGTGCCGCAGCCGGGCGGGGGTCGTCGCTCCCTCCACGTGAACGGCGGCGACGACGGTGGCGGGCAGTGCCTCACCCGCCGCCCAGACCACGCGTTCGTACGGGGAGAGGCGTCGGCGCACGGTCATGTGCTGCTCCGGAAGTCGAGGGGTGCGGGACTCAGGATGCTGCGGAGTCCGTCGGGCCAGGTGATGCGGGGGGTGAACGAAGGGATGGAGCCGGGTGCGGTGGTCCAGGAGGGGTGCCGGGCCTCGCCGACCTTGTCCGGGTTGAGGATGCCGGTGCGGCCCAGGGTGCGGGCGGCGGCCAGGGCCAGGGGGACGGGGAGGTGCACCACCCGGGGCGGGCGACGGCCCATGGCTGCGGCGACGGCCGCGCCGATGTCGCTCCAGAGGTGCTCCGTGCCGTCTCCTGCGTGGTAGACCGCGCCCGGCGTGCCGGATTCGGCGGCGGCGAGCAGGGCCCGGCACAGGTCGTCGACGTGCAGCAGGGAGTAGCGGCGGGGGCCGCGGCGGCCGACGGCGGGGAGCAGTCCCGTCCTGGCGGCCGCGGCCAGGTGAGGCAGGAAGTGGCGGTCGCCCGGCCCGTAGACGATCGGGGGGCGCACGGTGAGGGCGGGCAGGCGGGTGTCGGCCTCCCGCAGGGCCTGTTCGCCGCCGAGTTTGCTGCGGCCGTAGGCGGAGACGGGAGCCGGTGGGTCGTTCTCGTGACGCAGCCGCCCGGGGCCGCTCGCGGCCAGTGAGGAGCAGTAGACGAGGCGGGGCGGGTGGGGCTGAGCGGCCAGGGCGGCCACCAGGCGCCGTGTGCCTCCGGTGTTGACGGTGGTGAGGGCCTGGAGGTCGGCGGCGTGGGTGAGGGCGGCGAGGTGGACGACGACGTCGGCATCGGCCGTGGCCCGGCGCAGCCCGGTACCGGTGACGAGGTCGACGGTCTCGGTGCGCGTGCCGGGGACGGGGCGCCGGGGGTCGCGTACGAGCGCGGTGACGTCGTGGCCGAGCGCGGTGAGGTGCGCGACGAGGCGGGTGCCGATGAATCCGGTGGCGCCGGTGACGGCGTATCTCATCGGGCGGCGTCCGGAGCGGGAGAAGGGGCGGGGGCGGCGGCGAGGGCGCGGTGGTAGAGGCGGTGGGTGCGGGTGTGGACGGCGCCCATGGCCCGGGCGTAGCGGGCGGCGTCCTGGTTGTCCTCCAGGATCCAGGAGTACTCGTTCTCGGTGTATCCGAGGCGCGCGGCGGCCTCCTGGGCCCGGCAGAAGAGGGCGGCCATCAGCCCTCGCCCGCGGTGTTCCTTGGTGATGCCGGAGGTGGAGGCGCGGGTGCGGGTGATGCGGCGGCGCGCGAGGCCGGCCCGGACGAATCCGAGGGGCAGGCCCCAGGTGGTGAGGCGGCCGCGGGCCGCGGCCAGCGCCTGGTTGGCGTCGGGGAGCCAGAGCGTGAAGCCGGCGGGCTCGCCGTCGACTTCGGCGATCTGCAGCAGGCCGGGCTGGAGGAGGGGCTTGAGGCGGCGGCTGAGGTGCCTGAACTCGGCGTCGGTGAGGGGCACGGAGGCGTAGTTCTCGGCCCAGGCCTCGTTGTAGATGCGCTGGACGACCGCGAGGTCCTCGTCGTAGCGGCGGCGGTCGAGGGGCCGCACGCGTACGCCGGGGGCGGCCAGGGCGCGCCGGGCGGCACGGCGGATGACCGCGGGGGCCTCGCCGTCCGGTGGCACGGGGCCGGTGAAGGTGTGGAGGTCCTTGGCCTTGGTGAAGCCGTGTTCGGTGAACAGCTCGGAGTAGTAAGGGGGGTTGTGCGGCATCTGGACGGTGGGCGGGCCGTCGAATCCGTCGACGAGCAGGCCGCATTCGTCGTTGGTGGTGAAGCTGAGGGGGCCCAGCATGCGGTCGGCCCCCTGCTCGGCCAGCCACCGGCCGGCGGCGGTGAACAGCGCACCGGCGACGGCCGGGTCGTCGGTGGATTCGAAGAAGCCGATGTGACCGGTGCCCGCCCGGTGGCGCTGCTGGTAGCGCGGGTCGATGTGGGCGGCGATGCGCCCGAGGAGGACCGGCCCCCGGTGGGCGATGAAGAGCTGGACGGTGCCGGTGGAGTGGAAGGGGTTGCGGCGGGGGTCGAGGCAGGCGCGCAGCTCGTACTCGAGAGGGGCGACCCAGTGGGGGTCGTGGCGGTAGAGCCTGTAGGGCAGCCGGATGAAGGCGGTGGTGGCGGCGCGTCCCCGCACGGGGGTGATGGTGACGTCGGTCATCGTGCGGTCTCCGGGGCGGGGGCCTGACGGGGGCGGGCCAGGACGGGGACGGCGGGGGCCGGCGGCAGACGCCGGGCGGCCGCGAAGGCGTCGGTGATGCGGTCGACATGGGCGTCGGTGTGGGTCGCCTGGAGGGTGACGCGGATGATGCAGCACCCTTCGGGTACGGCCGGGGGTCCGACGGGGTTGGTGTAGACGCCTGCGTCGAGCAGGCGCTGCCACAGCCCGACGCAGGCGGCGGGCTCCCCGGCCCGTACGGCGATGACCGGTCCGGCGGGGTCCGCGGCGGTCTCTTCCGTTGCGGTCGCCGGGCCCGTGTCGTAGCCGAGGCCGGCGAGTCGCTCGCGGAGGCGGGCGGCGAGGGCCAGGACGCGGTGGCGCCGCCAGGGCTCGGCGATGCTGATCTCCAGGGCGCTCGCGGCGGCCGCGAGGGCGGGCGGGGGCATGGAGGCGGAGAAGAGGACGGCCCGGGCTGCATAGCGCAGATAGGTGATGACGCGGGCGGGGCCGGCGAGGAACCCCCCGGTGGAGCCGAAGCACTTGGAGAACGTGCCGGTGAAGAGGTCGACCCGGTCGTGGACGCCGAAGTGCTCGGCGGCGCCGCGTCCGGAGGGCCCCAGCAGTCCGATGTCGTGGGCGCCGTCGACGATGGTGCGGGCGCCGTGGCGGCGGGCCAGGGCCGTCAGGGCGGGCAGCGGGGCGAGGGCGCCGTCCATGGAGAACATGCCGTCGGTGACGACGGCCTTGGCGGCGGCGGGGTCGGCGTCGGTGAGCAGCCGGTCGAGGTGTACGGGGTCGCGGTGGCGGTAGCGGAGGCGGCGGGCGGCGCCCAGCCGGATGCCGTCGATCAGCGAGGCGTGGTTGGCGTTGTCGCTGAGGACGACGTCGCCGGTGCCGAAGAGGGCCGCGAGGGCGAGGTTGGCCTGGAAGCCCGTGGTGACCACGGCGGCGTCCTCGGTGCCGAGGAAGTCGGCGACGGCGGCCTCCAGTTCGCCGTGCAGCGGGAGGGTGCCGTTGAGCGTGCGGGCGCCCGAGCAGGAGGCTCCGTAGGTGCGGAGGGCGGCGCCGGCGGCGGCGGTGACCCTGGGGTCGGTGGCCAGGCCGAGGTAGTCGTTGCAGCCGGCCATCACGACCTGCCGTCCGTCCATGAGGGCTTCGCCGTCGCGGGCGTGGAGGGGGCGGTAGTAGGGGCGGACCGGCGTGGCGTGGACGGCTTGCAGGAAGGGGGAGTTGAGGGGCTTGTCGAAGAGGTCGGCGGATCGGTTGCTGTCGGGCATGGGGGCGTGGGGCTCATTCCGTCGGCGGGAGGGAGCTGGGGCGCGTGCACGGGGTGGGGCACGGGAGGAGCGGGGGTGGTGCGCCTGCAGCCTGCCGTGCGGGGACGCGCGGAGCCAGGACGTCGGGGCCGCTTTCACTCACGCGTGGCCCTCATTGGCTTTTCCTCTCGTACCTCTATACGATCGCCCGCCCCCGGCCCGGGGGCTCTGCACGCCGGTCACCGCCGGGCTCGTTCCGGGTTGCGGGGTGGTGGGGCCGGGCGCAAGGTGAGCGTAAAGATCACCCGCCCCTGCCCGAAGGAGTTCGTTCATGGGTGCTTCCCGCAGAACCGCTCTCATGGTCTCCGGTGTTCTCTGTGGTGCGCTGGCCCTGGGTGCGACCGGCTCCGCCGTCGCGTCGGCCGGCTTCCCGCCCCCGATGCCGCCCACCGTGCCCGTGGTGACCGAGCCGTCGGCCTCGGATCCCCGAGCGGCGCGCGAGGCGGCCGCCGGCGGCGCCCGGGCCATCGACCGCAACGTGATCGGGCAGCGGGCCGCGGCGGCCGTCGAGGAATGCTCCGCGGCGGACACGGCCGGGAAGGCGGAGCAGGGCGGGACGTGCGCGAAGCTGAAGGGCCACCTGGAGGAACTGCGGCACGCCCGGGCGGCGCTGGCCGAGCAGGCGAAGGCCGCCCGGCCGGACCTGAAGGAGATGGCCACGGCCACGACGGACGCCGCCGCGGCCACGGCGCACCTGGCCAAGGACGGCGTCGACGTCTCCGACCTGGCCCGCAGCCCGGGCCACAAGGGCGGCCGGGACGACGGCCGCGACTCGTCGGGGCTGCTGTCGGTGGTCACGTGGCTGCTGGGCGGGCTGGTGCACACGGTCGGCGGGGTCGTCGGCGGGCTGGTGGGCCTGGTCGGCGGGGTGTTGCAAGGGATCCTGGGCTGAGAGCCTGCGGAACCGGCAGGGGCGGTGCGGGCCTCGACGGGCCCGCACCGCGGAACCCGCCGCCGGGACCGCCGGCCGACCCGGGCGCCTACGCACAGTAATCAACCCGCCAGAACTCATGAGCGGGCGGCGGCGAAAACCGAAGGTGCGCCAGGGGAAGAGGACTACCCGGCCCCGGCCGCCGTCACACGCTGCGTCACCGGAGCGGGGGAGAGATCCGCGGATCCGGCCTCCTCCGCCCGGTGGATCCCCCGAGAGTTGCACTCATGAGCCTCACCACTGCAGGCAAAACTCCCGGACCCGTCCGCTTCTATCTGGCGTGCGACCACCACGGCTGTACCACCCACACCACCTTCGACCTCGTCATCCCCGACCCCGGCCCCTCACGCGACGACGACCTGTGGGGGCACCTCCTGCACCACACGCACACGGCCACGCCCCACATCAAGGAGCTCGGCTGGAGCTACATCCACGGCAACGGCTACACCTGCCCGACCCATCAAGTACCGGCCCTGCCCAGCGCCTCCTGACGTCCCGTCGAGGCGCCTCCCGGCTCCGGCCCCTCTCAGGGGCCGGGCCCGGGCCGACCGGGACCTGCCCCGCCCGCCCCCGGCCCGGCACCCGGAAGCGCCCCCGCGAGTGGCATGCTGACGGCGTGAGCAGACCGGAAATCCATGTCACCGTCGCCCCTGAGCTGCAGCTCTTCGTCAACTCCGAGCTGCGGCGGAAGCGGGCGCCCGTCGCGATCGACGCGTCGTCGTCGCTGGGCCACGTCATCGAGTCACTGGGCGTCCCGCTCACCGAGGCCGGCCTGCTGCTCGTCGACGGACGGCCCGCGCCCGCGGCCCACGTCCCCGCGGCGGGGGAATCGGTGGAGGTGTGCGCGGTCGAGCGCCCGCAGCAGGTGCCCGGCGCGCCGCTGCGCTTCCTCCTCGACGTGCATCTCGGGACGCTCGCACGCCGGTTGCGCCTCCTGGGCGTGGACGCGGCCTACGAGAGCGAGGACATCGGCGACCCCGCCCTCGCGGCGCTCTCCGCGGCGCAACGCCGGGTGCTGCTCAGCCGCGACCGCGGGCTGCTGCGGCGGCGTGAGATATGGGCCGGCGCCTACGTCTACAGCGACCGGCCCGACGAGCAACTGCGCGACGTCCTGAGCCGCTTCATGCCGGTGCTGGCGCCGTGGACGCGGTGCACCGCGTGCAACGGGCGGCTCGCGGACGCCGAGAAGGACACCGTGGCGGAGCGGCTGGAGCACGGGACGCGGCGTACGTACGACGTCTTCGCGCAGTGCACGGCCTGCGGGCGCGTGTACTGGCGCGGGGCGCACCACGAGCGGCTGGAGGCCATCGTCGAGGACGCCGTGCGGGAATTCGGCGGACCGGCGGTGTGAGCCGTCCGCCGGGGCGTGCCGTACCGCTGAGGGCGGCGTGACGGAATGTAGCGTGCTGTCCGGATTCCGCAAGCCGGTTCCGACTCCGGGAGCCGGTCGTGCACGGGAGCCGGTCGCGTCCGGAGGACGGTCATGCTCAAAGGATTCAAGAGTTTCGTCATGCGCGGCGACATCGTCACCGTCGCCGTAGGCCTGATCATCGCGCTGGCCCTCAGCACGCTCATCAAGGCGTTCACCGACTTCATCATCAACCCGGTCATCGCCCGGGCCCAGGGCGGGCATTCGATGGGGCTGGGCTGGCAGCTCGGCCGGGCGGGCAACAAGAACACGTACCTGGACCTCGGCTCGTTCCTCTCCGCGGCCGTCTACTTCCTCATCTTCATGGCCGTGGTGTACTTCGTGATCGTCGTCCCGTACAAGCACGTGCAGGCGCGGCGCGGGATCGTGGTCTTCGCGGATCCGGGCCCGCTCAAGACCTGCCCGGCCTGCCTGTCGGAGGACCTGCCCGCGGCGGCGCTCAAGTGCCGCTACTGCGGCAGCGAGCAGCCCCCGTCGGCCGCGCCGGGCGGCAGGCCCGCGCCCGGGACACTCTGAGGGCCTGCCCCGTGCGGGGCTCCGGCCGGTGGCGACCGGCCCCGCACGCCGGGTCAGGGCCAGGTGCGGTTGCGGGCCTCGGCGCGGGCGCGCCGCTCCTCCGTGCGGATGCGGCGCTCCTCGGCGGCTCGCCGCACTCCTTCGGCCCGTCGCTCCGCGTAGCCGTTGGGCTCCACGACATGGAAGCACTGGCCGCAGACGTAACCGCCCTCGGGGCCCTCGATGACCGGATTCAGACAGTCCTTACACAGCATCACGACAGCATTCGGCCGGGAAACAAGACACCACCATTATTCCGTCCGCCTCCCGCAGCGGCAGCACAATCCGTTGCCATCAGCCACCCGGAGTAACCAAGCCCGCGCGCGATACCACTCCCCTATATACGTCACATACGTCCTATGTCCTATAGGGCACTGTGCAGCCGGGGCCGGACCACCCGGCCGAGGGGGTCCGGCCCGGTGCGGGCGGTTCGTGAGGGGGCTGCGGTTCGTGACGGTGGCTCAGCCCATCGCGGCCCGGGTGACCGGGGAGTCCTCCAGGGTGCCGCGGTTGACGTCCTTGCACAGCGGGACGGCGCTGACGTTGCCGACGTAGGCCGCCGCGACCCAGGTGGGGCGGTTGCGCAGCATGTACCAGACGTCGTTCCCGCCGACGCTCTGGGCGTGGACCTTGCAGCGCAGCCCGATCTTGGCGCCGCGGCCGAAGGTTCCCCGTACGGTCGAGTCCGTGCTGGGGTACATCCGCTCGTTGACGCCCGTGGGGCTGGTGATGGTGCCGGCGGGGCGTTGCGGCACCGGCGGGACGCCGGGGCCCGAGGCCGCCTGGGCGGATCCGGCGACCAGCAGCGAGCCGGCCAAGGCGGCCACCACGATGGCGTCCGTCGAGATCTTCTTGCTGCGGGCTGCGAGGGTCCTGGGCATGGGGGCTCCCTGTGTGCGGGGTGAATGAAGCAATGCCGACGTACCACGCCGCAATCTTTAATAAACCTGGACAAAGCACTCTCAGCCGGACGGGGGTGGGTCCTTGCGGGCCCGGCTGGGCTGAACGCGCTTCGGCTCGCCCTTCATCTTCGGGTGCTCGGGCGGATAGGGCAGGTCGCCCAGCCCGTGCTCGCGCTCGTCCCGGTCGGCCAGTTCCAGGGCGGCCTCCAGCCCGCACGGCCGGTCCTCCATGCCCGCATGCAGATCGCCCACGGCCTCGAACCGGGCGGGCATGGTGGCCAGGTCGAAGTCCTCGGGCACCGCGTCGCCGGCCACCTCGTCCCACGTCAGCGGTGCGGAGACCGGAGCGTGCGGGCGGGGCCGCACCGAGTAGGCACTGGCGATGGTGCGGTCGCGGGCGGTCTGGTTGTAGTCGACGAAGACCTTGGCCCCGCGCTCCTCCTTCCACCACGCCGTGGTGACCTCCTGCGGCGACCGCCGCTCCAGCTCCCGCGCGACGGCGATGGCCGCCCTGCGCACCTGGACGAACGTCCACCGCGGTGCGATGGGCACGAACACATGCAGCCCGCGCCCGCCGGAGGTCTTGGGCCAGCCGGTCAGGCCCAGCCCGTCGAGGACCTCCCGGAGTACGAGGGCGGCACGGACGGCCTCCGCATAGCCGGTGCCCGGCTGCGGGTCGAGGTCGATGCGCAGCTCGTCGGGGTGCTCGGTGTCCGTCCGGCGCACGGGCCAGGGGTGGAAGGTCAGGCAGCCCAGGTTCGCGGCCCACAGCACGGCCGCGGCTTCGTTGGGGCAGATCTCGTCGGCGTAACGGCCGCTGGGGAAGGCGATCCGGCCGGTCGGGATCCAATCGGGCAGGTTCTTCGGCGCCCGCTTCTGGAAGAAGGACTCCCCCTCGACGCCGTCCGGGTAGCGCTCCATCGTGGTCGGGCGGTCCTTGAGCGCCCGGACGATGCCGTCGGCGACGGCGAGGTAGTAGCGGGCCAGGTCGTACTTGGTGAAGCCGCGCTCGGGAAAGTAGACCTTGTCCGGGTGCGACAGCCGTACCGTCCGCTCCCCGGCGGTGAGCTCCAGCGCCTCCTCTGCCATACCCCTCACGCTAGAGGCCCGCGCCGCACGGCGCCTGCGGGCGGCGGACGGCGAACAGCGACGCGGGGACGCGGGGACGCGCGAAGAGGCGGCCGGGGCCCGGGGCCCGCACAATCGCGGTCATGGATCTCCCCGTGATGCCCCCGCTGCAGCCGATGCTCGCCAAGTCCGTGGCGAAGATCCCGCCCGGCATGCTGTACGAGGCGAAGTGGGACGGCTTCCGGGCCATCGTCTTCCGCGACGGCGACGACGTCGAGCTGGGCAGCCGCTCCAGCAAACCGCTCACCCGCTACTTCCCCGAGCTCGTCGAGGTCTTCCGCGAGCAGCTCCCGCCCCGCTGCGTGCTCGACGGGGAGATCGTCATCAGCCGCGGCGGGCGCCTCGACTTCGACGCCCTGCTCGAACGCATCCACCCCGCCGACTCCCGCGTCCGCCATCTGGCCGAGGTCACTCCGGCGAGCTTCATCGCCTTCGACCTGCTCGCCCTCGGCGAGGAATCCCTGCTGACGACCCCGCAGCGGGACCGCCGGGACGCACTGACCTCGGCGCTGCAGGGCGTACGGGCCCCGGTCTACATCGCACCGGCCACCTACGACCTCGAGACGGCCCACGCGTGGTTCGAGCAGTTCGAAGGGGCCGGGCTCGACGGGGTCGTCGCGAAGCCGCCCGCCTCCCCCTACCGGCCCGGCGAGCGGGCCATGGCCAAGATCAAACACGAGCGGACCGCCGACTGCGTCGTCGCCGGGCTGCGCCACCACAAGAGCGGGCCCGTGGTGGGTTCCTTGCTGCTCGGCCTCTACGACCCGGCCGGGCGGCTGCAGCACGTCGGGGTCTGCGCCTCCTTCCCCATGCGCCGCCGGCAGGAGCTGATGGCCGAGCTCGAGCCCCTGCGCATGCCCACGGTGGAGGGGCACCCGTGGCAGGAGTGGGCCACCGAGGAGGCGCAAGCCGCCGGCCGGATGCCCGGCGGGCCCAGCCGGTGGACCGGCACCAAGGACCTGTCCTGGGTGCCCCTGCGCCCCGAGCGGGTCTGCGAAGTCGCCTACGACCACCTCCAGGGCGACCGCTTCCGGCACACCACGCAGTTCCGCCGCTGGCGCCCCGACCGCGAGCCGCACCAGTGCACGTACGCCCAGTTGGAGGAGCCGGCGGCCTACAAGCTGGCCGACGTCCTTCAGCTGTGAGCTCCGCGGCGGGCGCCGCCCGCGGCGTCCCCGCTCAGAGCGTGCGCAGGGCGGGGAGCAGCTCCCTCTTGGCCCAGTCCAGGTACGGAGCCTGCTGGTCGCCGCCGATCTGGACGAGGGCGACCTCGGTGAACCCCGCCTCCGTGTACGCCCGCACCGCCTCGACGAAGCGGTCCACATCGGATCCGCAGGGGATCGCCTCGGCGACGTCGTCCTTGGTGACGGAAGCGGTCGCGGAGGCAAAGGCCGCGTCGTGCGGCAGCTCGGAGTTGACCGGCCAGCCGAGCCCGAACCAGCGGAACTGCTCGTGGGCCCGCTCGACCGCCGCGTCGTGGTCGGTGTCGTAGCACACGGGCAGCTGTCCGATGCGGGGCTTTCCGGCGCCTCCGTGGCGGTCGAACGCCTCCAGCAGCTCCCTTCGGGGCTCGGTCGCGATGACCACGTCGGCCAGATGGCCGGCGAGGCGGCAGGAGTGCTCCCCCGAGACGGCGATGCCGATGGGCGGGGCGGGCTCGGGAACGTCCCACAGCTTGGCGTGCTCGACGTCGTAGTGGGTGCCGTGGTGGGTGACGAGCTCCCCGTCCAGGAGTGCCCGGATGAGGAAGACCGCCTCTTCGAGCATCTCGTGCCGGACGCTGACGCCCGGCCAGCCGCGCCCGACCACATGCTCGTTGAGGTTCTCGCCCGACCCGAGCCCGAGGCGGAAACGCCCCTGCGAGAGCAACTGCACCGTGGCCGCCTGCTGGGCGACGACCACGGGGTGGTAGCGCGTGGTGGGACAGGTCACGAACGTCATGAGCGGAATCCGCGACGTCGCCTGCGCCGCGGCGCCCAGGACGGCCCATGCGTTGGGCGAATGGCCCTGGGACGCGAGCCAGGGAAAGTAGTGGTCGGAGGTGACGGAGAAGTCGAATCCCGCGTCCTCCGCGCCCACCACGTGCGCGACGAGCTCACGGGGGCCCGCCTGCTCGGTCATCATCGTGTATCCGATGTCCACCATCGTGCCTCTCCTCCGATTTCCCCTTTTTCAGATCCCGTTCGGCGTAATCCGACGTGTCTGACGGGTCGACACCTGTCACTCTGTCTGGAATGGACAGATCGGCCGATATGAAATATTGGGGGATCGATGTCACACAAGTCCCGGCGACACACGGCCCGGCCCCGCAAGGCCCGGGCGTCCATGACGAGAACGACGAGAACGACGAGACCGGCGGGAACGAAGAAGACGACGAGAAACAGGGCACTGCGCTGCGGTGCGGTCGTCCTGGTGTGCGCAGGGGCGCTGTCGCTGGCGGGACCGGCCAGCGAGGCACTGACGGAGGACGACGACAACCTCGATGCCACGTCCCCGTTCTGGGTCGAGCCGCGCGGGCCGGCGGCCCGTCAGGTGCGGGTCTGGCAGGAGCAGGGGCGCGAGGAGGACGCCGACGTCCTGCAGCGCATCGCGAAGGAGCCCATGGCGGTCTGGCTGACCGGTGACGATCCGAAGGCGCAGGCCGAGAGCGTCACCCGGCAGGCCGAGCGCAGCGGGGTCATTCCCGTGCTGGTCGCCTACAACATCCCCCAGCGCGACTGCGGTCAGTACTCGTCGGGCGGCGCTCCCGACGCCGCCCGCTACCGCGCCTGGGCCGCGCGGGCCGCGGCCGGGATCGGCGCGCGCCGGGCCTGGATCGTCCTCGAACCGGACGCGCTCGCCCAGTGGGCGTCGGGCTGCGTTCCCGCAGCGGCCGCCAAGCAGCGCCTGGCACTCATCGCGCAGGCCGTGCGGACCTTCAAGTCCAAGCCCGGCGTCTCCGTCTACATCGACGCCGGAAACCCCGGCTGGATCCGGGACCACAACATGATGGTCACGGCGCTCACCGAAGCGGGGATCGCGGAGGCCGACGGGTTCGCGCTGAACGTCTCCAATTTCCACACGACGCCCGTCACCCGCGCTTACGGCGACCGTCTCTCCGCCCTCCTCGGCGGTGCCCATTACGTCATCGACACGAGCCGCAACGGCAACGGCCCGCTTCCGGCGCCGCCGGAGGACGGGAAAAAGAAGAAGGAGAAAGAAAAAAAGAAGGGGAAGAAGAAGCCCCTGCCGGGGGCCGCCGAGGCCAGGAGGGCCGTGGGCACGCGGGGCCCCGGGGACGGAGCGGAACCGGAGGCCGGAGACGGGGAGGAGGAACACGAGCCCGAGTCCTGGTGCAATCCGCCCGGGCGGGCGCTCGGCGCCCCGCCCAGCACCGCCACGGGGAACCCGCGCGTCGACGCCTTCCTGTGGATCAAGCGGCCGGGCGAGTCCGACGGCGCCTGCCGCGGTGCCCCGCCGGCGGGCCGCTGGTGGGCCGAGTACGCGCTCGACCTCGCCCGCGCCACGCCGTCGCACCTCATGCAGCCCTCCCTGGAGCCCGGGCAACCGGAAGTCCCCCTCCTGCCGTCCGTGCTTCCCGCCAACCCGCCGGGCAGCGCGCCGGCCGACGGCGCGCAGGCGCCCGCCGCTTCCGGCCCCGCGTCCGCGCCCGCGTCCGCTCCTGCGCCCGCGCCGGCACCCGTGCCCGCCGCCCCGGTCCCCGCACCCGCCACGGCGCCGACGGCCGGATCTACCCAGGGGCCCGCCCCCACCGCGCCGCCGGCGGCGCCTGCCGGGCCGCCCACGGACCCGCCCGGTGACAAGCCGGTTCCGCACTTTCCCGGCACGAGCCCGGCAGAGCCGGGACATCATGGGTGAACGACTCCCGGCGCGCGAGCACGCCGGCACATGGGCGGCGCAGATCCGCGCCTCGGAGTACGTTCCGGGGCCGTCAGTAGTGCCAGCGCGGCTTGCCGCTGTCGCTGCCGCAGATGATGACCCGGCCCTGAGCGTCGTGTGTGCGTGACCCCGCATCGGCAGAGCGGCAGAACTGGCCCGCCTTGTAGCAGTTGCCGGCGTCGGAGCGGATCTCGCACGTCGTACCGGGGTTGCGCGCCGCGGGCGTACGGGCCGCGGAGCCGGCCGCACCGGTGTGCTCGGCCGCGGGCGGGGTGGCCGTCCTGCGCGGCGGCTTCGGCAGGACCGGCGAGGGCGCTGCGCTGCGGGAAGGCGCGGTGGCCGGGGCTTCCGGCGGCGGCGTCGAGGACGACGACGGGGACGGGGTCGCGGAGACCGAAGTGGAGACAGCGGGCGAGGGCTTCTTGCCCGGCGACGTGTCCTCGTCACCCCCGGTGCAGCCGGCCAGCGTGAGCACGCCGGCCAGGGCTATCCCGCAGGCGGCGACCCAGCGACGGCGAAAGGCGGAGGGGGACATGGAAGAGGAAGGGGTAGGGGTAGGGGTAGTCGGGGAGGATTCGGAGGAAGACATGGCCAGGGGACTCCACGAGCGGAACGGGCAGGGAAAAAGCCGCACTTCGAAATCCGCGATTCCGCTTTGTTGCGGACACGGGAAATCGCTGCCGACACGTGGGGGGAACCAACTTGGCTCACCCACATTAGCGGCATCACGCCACGCAGGTGAACCAAGATCTCAGGAAATACGCGGTCGACCGGGGCGGCGCTGTGCCGCGTGCGGGACGGGAGTTGGCCGGCCGCCTGCACCCGTACCCCGCCCGCTCGGCGCACTCGGCGCACTCGGCGCACTCGGCGATCCGCACGGTCTGGAATGATGGCGTCGTGGACGAAGAAGCCATCCCCGTGCTTTATGTCGAGAACGCGAGCACAGCGGTCGCGTGGTATGCCCGGCTCGGTTTCACCGAGCAGTGGGAACACCGCTTCGAGCCGGGCCTCCCGGCGTTCGTCGAGGTGGCGCGCGGGCCGGTGCGGCTGTTCCTGTCGGAGCACCAGGGGGACGCCCGGCCCGGCACACTGATTTATCTGCGGGTCCGCGATATCGACGCCGTCGCCGCCGAGTTCGGCGTCCCTCCCGTTTCCGCCCCCTGGGCACGCGAGATCGAGTTGCAGGACCCCGACGGAAACCGGCTGCGCGTGGGGACTCCGGTCAATTGACGGACGCGGCGCGGACCGGGCCGCCGACCGGCCGGCCGCCCGCCGCCCTTGTCACCGCACCCCTCCGTCCCGTTGACCGAATATCGACGTTTCGGTCGGGCGAAGCGCGGCTGCGCCGCTTGCCGACTTGGAGCTCTTGATCGCTGGTACTACCATCCAACTGGTTGCCTAAGTCAACTGCTGGCAATCGTATGCCGCATCAGGAGGAATCACCCATGACCGCCACGGCGCAGCAGTTCCGCACATACGTGGAGCGGAACCTCGACATCCTGGGAGCCGAACCCACCAGGACGGCCGTCGTTCACCACGACCGCCGCGTCACCGCCGGCGAACTCCGCGACCTGGTCCACCGTATGGCCCGCGCCCTGCGCGCCCAGGGCATCGAGCGAGGGGACACCGTCACGCTGCTCAGCGGAAATCTGCCGGAGACGATCGCCGCCCGCTACGCCGCCAACCTGATCGGCTGCGCGGTCAACCACCTCTACAACAAGCTGGCGGCCGACGTTCAGGCCAACATCATCCGCGACGTCGAGACGCGCGCCCTGATAGTCGACCCCGCCTACGCGTCGCGCGCGGCCGAGCTGGCCGGGCTGGCGGAGGTCCGCACCGTCCTCTCGCTGGGCCCGGCCGAGGTGGGCACGGACCTGCTGGAGCTGTCCGCCGGCGAGTCCGCCGAACCGCTCGGCGGACTCGCCCGCCCCGAGGACATCTGCATGATCCGCCACACCGGCGGCACCACGGGTCACCCCAAGGCCATCTGCACCGCCTTCGAGCGGCTGCCGGGCTTCCAGGACGACGTCGACGAGATCCTGGAGCCGGCGGGCGAGAACGAGGACGGGATGCGGCAGCTGGTCTGCACGACGCTCGCCCACGCCGCCGGCCTGCTGGCCGACATCACGCTCCGCACCAGCGGCGGCACGGTCGTCCTGCTCGACGACTTCGACCCCGCGGAGGTCCTGGCGGCGGTCGAGCGCGAGCGCATCACCCACATGTTCCTGCTGCCGCCCCTGCTGTACCAGCTCATGGACCGGCTGGAGGTGGAGCACACCGACACCTCCAGCCTCCGTAACATCACCTACGGCGGCTGCCAGTCCTCCCCCGCCCGGCTCGCCTCCGCCGTCCGGCGCTTCGGATCCGTGCTGACCCAGTTCTACGGGCAGAACGAGGCGGGCGGCATCAGCGTCCTCGGCCCCGAGGACCACGACCCCGGCAACCTGGAGCGGCTGCGCACCGCGGGCAAGGCCATGAAGGGCGTCGAGATCGCGATACGCGACGAGTCCGGCCGCGACCTGCCCACCGGTGAGCACGGCGAGGTCTGCGTGCGCTCCGAGCACATCATGCAGGGGTACTGGAAGCAGCCCGAGCTCACCGCCGAGGTCCTGCGGGACGGCTGGCTGCACACCGGCGACATCGGCTTCCTGGACGACGAGGGCTACCTGACCATCGTCGACCGGATCAAGGACATGATCGTGGTGGTCGGCGGCCACGTCTACACCACCGAGCTCGAGGACCTGCTCAACACCCACCCGCAGGTCCTGCAGAGCGCCGTCTTCGGCGTCCCGGACGCCAACCGCATGGAGCACGTGTACGCGGCGGTGGTGCCCGCGCCCGGCAGCGAGCTCGACGAGAAGGAGCTGCGCGAGATGGTGAACCGGGAGCGCGGCGCCATGTACGAGCCGGCTCACATCTCCTTCATCGACGCCCTGCCGCTGACGGACGCGGGCAAGCCGGACAAGAAGCTGCTCCGGCGCGAGGCGGAAGCGCAGGCCGCAGCCTCCTAGTGACCCGCAGGGCCGGCCGCCGCCCCGCGGCCGGCCCGTCAGCGTGCGTCAGGGGCGGAGTCGAGGGCCGCCGGCTCGGCGGCCTGTTCGGCTCGGAGCTGGGCGGCCACCGTGTCCGTGCGGGCCCGTAGCGCGAGGACGCGTTCGCCGGTCTTGGTGCCGTGCAGCGGGGGTTCCGCGGGGAGCACGGGGACGCCCTTGGCCCGGGCCGTGAGCACCAGGCTGTGCATGACCTCGGCCTGCTGGGCCAGCAGGGCCGTGCTGAACATGTTGGCCCGCAGGGTCTTCTTCATCCCCAGCGCGCCGCGGTAGGTGATTTCACAGGCGACGTTCACGGTCTCCAGCCGCTGCTCGCCCGCCTGCTCGAGCGCGGCGAGCATGACGGAGGCGAGGCCCTCGACCACCTTGGTGACGACCCACTTCCGCCCGGGCAGCATGGGCAGGAGGTCACGGATCCGGTCGATCTCGGCGTCGAGCGCCTCCGTGGTCATGGCGCTGAAGGCGTCGTGCAGCCGGAGGTGGACGACCTTGTCCCAGGGGATGTCCTCGCCGTCGAAGCCGACCGACTCGGGTCCGAAGCGCAGCGCGCCGATGCCGTCCAGCGGACGCAGCGCCTTGGCGGTGATGGCGGGGACCTTGGGGTGGCGGCAGATCAGGGCGCCGAGGGAGAACTCCCACTCCACGGGGGTGGGCGCGGCCGGGGCGGGCAGCGAGCGCAGGACGGAGAGGACCCAGTCGCCGGAGGCGTTCGTGCCGGCGCGCCCGGCGTCGACGCCGCGCTGTACGGCGTGGGCGACGTCCTTGCCGAAGGAGGTGGCCGCCGTCCCCACCTGGTCGCCCAGGCTCTTCACCCGGTTGAGTATGCCCATTCCCTGACCCCGTTTCACCTGCGTTGTTCGTGTGGCGGCGACACTTTACCCAGTGATCGGGACGGACAGCGCAGCGCTCACTCCCCGGCGGGGGGCGGGAGGGTCCGGTCCACGAGGTCGGCGATCAGGTCGTCGAGGGGGAACGGGGCGAGGACGTCGGGGACGGTGAGGTCGTCCACGATGATTCCGCTCATGGCGAGGTAGAGCAGGAGCACGGTGGTCCGGTCGCCCGGCAGGCCGGCGCCGAGGTGGAAGTGGATGCCTTCCTGGACGTTGGTGCTGAAGACCTCGGTGAGCATGGCCTGCAGTTCGGGCCGCCGGGTGCCTTCCAGGCGGAGTTCCATCATGGCCAGGTAGCTGCTGCGATCCTCGCGCATGCGCCGGACGAGGTCGTGGAGCAGGCGCACCACCAGGTCCCGCGAGGGGGGTGCCTCCATGGTGCCGGCGAGTGCCGAGGCATCGGGCGACAGGCGTTCGCGGGTGCGGCGGGCCACCTGGTTGAGGAGGTCGTCGCGGTTCGTGAAGTAGTTGGAAGCGGTGCCGTTGGGGACGGCGGCCTCGGTGTCCACGGCGCGGAAGGTGAGCCCGCGCGAGCCCTGGCAGGCCAGGACCTCGATGGCGGCGTCGACGAGCGCGGCGCGGCGCTCCGGGTTCTGTCGCATCGGTCTTCTCTTCCCTCTCCCGGCTTTCCTCTTCCGGCTTTCCTGCGGTCTTCAGCACCGCGTTCCGGCCCCACCGGTTCGACCTCGTCGACAGCCGTTCGTTCGCCGGCGGAGCGGCCGTGCTCACCTACACCAGGGGTCTCGACTAGCCTGAGGGCACAATGAACCGTTTGATGACGCCATGGGGCGAGCTGGGTCTGACTCGTTTCCCCGAGGACCCCCGCGACCAGCTCCGAGCCTGGGACGCCGCCGATGAATACCTCCTCAGCCATCTGGCGGGGAGCGCGGAGACCGCGGACGGCCCCACGGACCTGTCCGGCACGGTGGCCGTGCTGGGCGACCGGTGGGGCGCGCTGACCACCGCTCTCGCCGCGCACGGCCACGGCCCCGTCCAGATCACCGACTCGTTCCTCGCCCAGCAGGCCACGCGCCTGAACCTCGGGCGCAACGGCGTCGCGCCCGGCGCCGTCACCCTGCTGTCGACGCAGGACGCCCCGCCGGACCGCATCGACGTCCTGCTGGTCCGTGTACCCAAGAGCCTCGCGCTCCTGGAGGACCAGCTGCACCGGCTCGCCCCCCGGCTGCACGCGGGGACCGTCGTCGTCGGCGCGGGCAAGGTGACCGAGATCCACACCTCGACGCTGAAGCTGTTCGAGCGGACCGTCGGCCCCACCCGGACCTCGCTGGCCGTGAAGAAGGCCCGGCTCATCTTCTGCTCGCCGGACCCCGCCCTCCCCCGGGCCGCGAGCCCCTGGCCCTACAGCTACTCGCTGCCGCTGGGCATCGGCCCGGCCTCCGGGCTGACGGTCACCAACCACGCCGGCATCTTCTGCGCCGAGCGGCTCGACATCGGCACCCGCTTCTTCCTGCGCAACCTGCCGCAGCGGCGCGGCCCGGAGCGCATCGTGGACCTCGGCTGCGGCAACGGCATCGTCGGGACGGCCGCGGCCCTGGCCAACCCGCAGGCCGAGGTGGTGTTCGTGGACGAGTCGTACCAGGCGGTGGCGTCCGCGGAGGCCACGTTCCGGGAGAACGCGGGCGCGCGGGCGGCGGCCGAGTTCCGGGTGGGCGACGGGCTGTCGGGGATGCCCGCCGAGTCCGTGGACCTGGTGCTCAACAACCCGCCCTTCCACTCCCACCAGTCGACCACCGACGCGACGGCCTGGCGCATGTTCACCGGGTCGCGTGCCGCGCTGCGGCCCGGCGGGGAGCTGTGGGTCATCGGCAACCGCCACCTGGGGTACCACGTGAAGTTGCGCCGCCTCTTCGGCAACTGCGAGATCGTGGCGAGCGACCCGAAGTTCGTCGTTCTGCGGTCGGTCAAAAACTGAACTTTCGGTGCCGGGCGACCCCACTGGCGGGCAGTGATCCAGATCACTGCCCGCCAGTGGTTTAGCAGCTTCTGAGGGCACCTGCACCCATGGCATGATCATGCCGGTCATTACCGGCGGGTACCCATCCGGTTCACCCGTCCGGTTCACCCGTCCATGCCGTGTGATGCGGGCCGGGGTGCGAACTCCTCCGGCCTGCCCCCACCTCACGCTCCCGAGGATCGAATTTGCGCAAGCCCGCACGATTCATAGCTTTACCCGCCATCACCGCCGCCTCCCTGCTCGCCACCGGGTGCTCCGCGGCCTCCGGGCCGTCCGGGAGTGACACCGGCGCCGGCAACGAGCAGGCCGCAGCGGCC
Source organism: Streptomyces rectiverticillatus (assembly GCF_013394065.1). NCBI lineage: Bacteria > Bacillati > Actinomycetota > Actinomycetes > Kitasatosporales > Streptomycetaceae > Streptomyces > Streptomyces rectiverticillatus. Next base: position 7,230,494 of record NZ_CP040752.1, on the reverse strand, counting down.
CGTCCGCCTGCCGCGGAACCCCGGCTCGCCGTCCGGGCCGCGCCCGAGGGCGCGGGCGCCCCGAGCGCCGTGGCCCGTCCGTCCGGCTCCGGCAGGACGGCGCAGAAGTCCTCGCTGAAGGTCGCCTCGTTCGACCGGAGCAGCGGACGCGCCGTCATCTCCGGCCCGGCGAAGGCCCCGAAGGGCCTGGCCCCCGGCCGCACCCCCACACCCTCCGGCTCGGCAGGGGCCGGGAGCAGCGCCGCCCCCGAGAAGAACAACCAGGTGGCCGTCGGCGACATCATCGCCAGCGCGCCCGCCCCCGGTGCCCCCGACGGTGTCCTCGCCAAGGTCACCAAGGTGCTCGGCAAGACCGAGAAGGGCACCGAGGTCAACACCGCACCGGCGACGATGGGCGCCCTGCTGGGCGACGCCAAGGCCGGCGGATCGGTCCCCGTGGACCCGTCCACGGTCGGCGTCGAGCCGCTCGTCAAGGGCGTCAAGGTCTCCTGGGCGAAGACCGGCGACCTCCACTTCGGGCCCAAGGGCGCGAAGCTGCCGCTGGGCAACCTGCGGATCGACGTCGGCACGTCCATCGCGACGGCCAAGGACGCCCCCGCGTCCGCCTCCGCGTCGGCCTCGGGCTACGTCCAGCTGGCTCCGGAGGTGAACTTCGCCTACGACGGCGGCGGTTCCGGCTTCGGCGGCGCACCCGCCGGCGCCTCGGTGTCCCTGTCGGGCGACTGGTCCTCCCAGTGGGAGCTCAAGGGCCAGGCCGCCGCCTCGACGGAGGGCAAGCCGCTGCGGCTGCCGTTCGCCAAGCTGCACGCCTCGCCGGTCATCCAGGTCGGTGCGGTGCCCGTCGTGGTCAACCTCGGCCTCACCTGCTACCTGCAGGTGGACGCCGACGGCCACGTCAACGTCGACGTCAAGGAGGACCTCAAGGGAGGCTTCCGCGTCGGCGGCATGTACACCAAGGGCAAGGGCTGGTCGCCGGTCAACACCTCCGACATCACGGCCACTTCGCCGCAGGCGTCGGTGGCCGCGGCCGGCAAGGTGAAGGCCACGCTCGGCGCCGAGGCGTCCGTCGGCCTGTACGGCGCGGTCGGCGTCACGGCCGACGTCGCCCCGTACCTGCGGGCCGAGGCGGACGGGCGGGCCACCGCCGCCGCGGACGGCTCGGCTTCGGCCACCGGCAAGTGGGCCGCGTACGGCGGGCTGGACCTGGCCGGAGCCCTCCAGCTCCAGCTGAAGATCTTCGGCACGCCGATCTTCCAGAAGCCCATTCCGCTGGGCTCGCTCCACAAGGAGTGGAAGCTCGCGGGCGGAGAGGGAACCGTCTCGACGGCGGGCCGCCGCAAGTAGTTCCCGCACAGGCGGGCGAGAGCACCGGTACGCGCTCCCCAAGCGCGTACCGGTGCTCTTCTCTTTCCTCTTGTGCTCCTACGCCTTGGACGCGCGCAGCGAGTAGACCATCGGGACGCGCGGACGACCCTCGGGGAGGCGGTAGACCGTGCTCGATCCTCCCCGGCTGCCGCTGGTGTCCTGCGCCCGGACCATGCCGTCGAGGAACTCGAACAGCGTGAAGTCGTGCTCGTGCAGGAACTCCAGCCGCAGCCCCGCGGCGCTCACCGCGCTGACCACGTCGCCCATCGTGTGCTGCCACTCCACCGAGCGGTTGTGCCGCGTCGCGGCGGTCGCGTCGGCGTACGAGCCCGGCTCGTCGTAGGTGAGCGGCCCGCGGGCGAAGTAGTCCTCGGCGAAGGCGCTGCCGTCCTCGCCCAGGCACATGGCCACGGGGTGGAACTCCGCCAGGTACAGGAAGCCGCCCGGCGCGATCAGCGAGGCGGCGGTACGGGCCCAGCGCGCCGGGTCGGGCAGCCAGCACAGGGCCCCGAAGCCCGTGTAGACGATGTCGAAGGTCTCACCCTGCAGGGCGGCGGGCGCGTCGTACACGTCCGCCTCGACGAACCGGGCCCGCTCCTCGCCCACTTCCGCCGCCAGCTTCCGCGCCGCCTCCACCGCCGCGCCGGAGAAGTCCAGACCGGTCACGTCCGCGCCCTTGCGGGCCCAGGACAGGGTGTCGGTGCCGATGTGGCACTGCAGGTGCAGCAGGCGCTTGCCTGCGACGTCCCCGACCTCGTCCGGCTCGAACCCGCGCAGGTCGCTGCGGCCGGCCTTGAACCCTGCGAGGTCGTAGAAGGCGCTGTCCGTGTGGAGGGGAACCCGTTCGTCCCACAGCGCGCGGTTGGTCTCGCGCCAGCTCTCCGCACGGCCTGCCCGATCGCTGTCCGTCTGTCCACTGGTCGTCGTCACCGGCGTGACGCTAGCGGGAGCACTCGCGGAGGGGCCAACGGTTTTTCCCGGACGGGGCCGCCGGCCCCGGGCGCGGGCGCACCCCCAAGTGCGGGCGCCCGGAGGCCGTGCCGTGGCGCGGCCCCGGGCCCGGCTCCGTGTCCACGCCCGCGTGCGGATCAGGCGGGCGTGGACAGGCTCGCCGGGTGGTCGGGCCGGCGGCACCGTTCCCCCGTGAACCGGCGCGGTGCAGCGCCGGTGAGACCACGTTAGGTCCCGGCGGGCGGGCGCGGACACGTCATGGATGCACGGTTGTGCGCCGGTTTCTGTCACGGGTGCACGGTGCGGGGGCCCGGCTCTCCCCGGTGCGCCGCCTCACGCGGCGCACATGACACAGCCCGGCCGGGAGCCGAGGTCCACGTCCTCCAGGGCGGCGCACGCGAGGACCACTTCGTAGAGGTCGCCGCCGCCCGGGACGAGCCGGCGGCCCAGCAGCTGCTCGGCGCCGCGCAGGTGGTCGCGCACGGTGCGGGGGTGTACGCCCAGGCGGGCCGCCGTCTCCTCGACCGCCGTGTTCTCGGCGATCCACGTCCGCAGGGTGCGGCGCAGGTCGCGGTCGGCGGCCGCGAGGCGCCCGAGGAGTTCCCGCGCCCAGTCGCGGACGGGGCCGGCCGCCAGCAGGCGTTCCAGGCCTGCCGGCGGCGCGCCGTCGTCCGCCGCCGGGGCGGGGGCGGCGTGGGACATCTGCAGCGCCAGGTGGAGCGCGGCGCGGGCGCGTACGTCCGCGAGGTCGGCGCCGAGCAGTGCGGCCGTCCTGTCCATCCGGGCGCGGACGGTGTTGCGGCTGATGCCGAGGATCTTGGCCGCGTTGACCGCCGTGAACTCCAGCCCCAGGCTGACCGTGGCCAGCAGGGGTCCGCGCCCGTGGTGCGGCAGCGAGTCCAGTGGCTGCAGGACGCGGGCGGCCCAGGCGCCCGAGGCGGCCGGGTCGAGGAGGGCGGTCAGCCGGGTCTGAGGCAGGTGTTCGGCCACCCGGCCGGGCCGGTAGCGGGCCACAGCCAGGGCGCGGGCGGCTTCGCCGTACGCGTCGGCCAGCTGCGCGAGGGGGTGGAGGCCGCCGGCGCCGAGGAAGACGCCGGGGCGCTCTTCGACGATGCGGTGCAGTGCAGCGGCGACGTCGTGGTCCCCGGCGTCATGCCCGGGGCCGTGCCCGGCGCCGTGCTCCGGACCGCCCCGCCGCGTCGTGGGAGCGACGACGATGAGCTGGCTGTCGTACGCGGCGCAGCGCACGGCCAGGGCGCGTTCCCCGGTGGCCGCTTCGCATGCGCGGACGAGGAGTTCGCGCCGGTGCTCGGGCAGTTCGAGGACGTAGACGCGGGCCGTGTCGGCGTCGAGCAGGCCGGGGCTGAGGCCGGCGGCGGTGCGCTGGGCCAGGGCGACGTCCCCTCCCATGAGGAGCTGGAAGACGGCGAGCCGCAGGCATTCCGTGGCCCGTTCCGCGTTCCGGCGGTGTTCCTCGGCCTCGCGGGCCTTGAGCAGCAGGGCCAGGACGGCGGCGGCCTGGCCGAGGAGGGCCGCGTCCTGTTCGTCGAACGGCCGGGGCAGGGCGGCGGCGAGGACGGGGTGCGGGGTGCGGCGTCCGAGGGCGACGAGCCGCAGCTGTCCGTGGTGGTCGTCCACGGCTGCCGCGTGGAGCCGGCCGCCTGCGACCTGGCCGAGCAGTTCCCCGGCGCGTGCGGCGAGTTCTCTGTGGGCGGCGGCTTCGGCGCGGGATGCCGGGCCGGTCAGGGGTTCTCCTCCCTGTCCGGTCAGCGTGACGGTGCCGCCGAGGGTCCCGGCGAGCCAGGTGAGCAGGCGGCGTACGGACGCGCCGTCACCGCTCTCCCCCGCGCGTGCGAAGTCCAGCAGCCGGGTCAGCCGGGCTACGTGGTCGTGTGACTGCCCCCGGAGTTGTCCGCCTCCGCCTTCTGTGACCACAGGGCCACCCCTTTCCCACCCTTTTCACCCTTTCCCCCAGGCTACTTGAGGACGCCGGGAGTGCTCGCGCCGTTGTACGGAGGTGCGTTGGACGCCTGCACGCCGGGGGGCGCGTGCCGTGGCGCGGCAGGCCGGTCGCACTGCGGGTGGGGCGTACGCAGAGGCGGTTCGCGCGTTGTGCTGGGTAGGGAGGAGCGAGGCGTCACGGATGAACACGTGCGTGACAGGACGAGAGGGGTGGGCATGTACGGTGCGCGAGGTACCACGGTGGCGTTGTGTGCCATGGCGCTGGCCGGTTCGTCGCTGGTGTCGGCTCCGCCGTCACAGGCCGGTACCGGGCTGTCGGTCGTCTGCGCGGGCCCGGAGTCCACCACGTACAGCCCCGGCCTGACGCTGCTGCCGCGGCCCGCGGAGATCACGGCGCGCAGTGCGTACACGTGCACCGGCCTCGCGGGCGGGCCCGTCAAGGCCTCCGGCTTCACCAAGGGCGTGTCGGCCGGGGCCTCTTGTGCCGCGGTGAACGCGCCGCAGGTGAAGGAGTCCGTGCGCTACGCCGACGGCCGGAAGTCGGTGATCTCCTACACGTCCTCGTGGGCCGTCCGGGTCGGCGGCGTCAACGTGGTGGTACTCAAGGGCCGTGTGATCGAGGGGTTCGCCGAGGGCGCCGTGGCGGACCGGTCCGTACAGCTGCTCCCGGCGGAGCTGCCGACGGCGTGCCTCACCTCCCGGGGTGTCCGGTCGGCCGCCGGGGCGGGTGAACTGCACATTCGCACCTGAAGACCGGCGGCGGTGCGGGCTCGGGAAGGCCGTGGACATGGGAAGGAAGGCACGTTGATCCGTCTGGCGCGGGGGGCTACGGGGTTCCGGGGGCCGCACGAGGCCCCTTTGCCGCGGACCGAGGCGGCGCTGTTCCGGGCCGCCTGCTTCACCGCGGCCATGGAGGCCCGGGGGCGGGCCGGTGAGATGGTCCCCGGCGAGATGCACACGTTCCGCCATGCGACCCTCACCGACGGGTACGGCCGTGCGTTCACCGCCCTGGGCCACGCCCACCTGCCCGTGGTCGCCTTCACCACCGACGCGGTCTGCGAGGGGAAACCGGTTCCCGGCTTCGCGGACCCGCCGCTGTGGGCGCAGGCCTTCGAGACGGCGGGGCTGCGGGTGATGGGCGTCAAGGAGCTGATGACGCCCTTGGAGGAGGTCGACGTCACAGACCTGTCTCCGGCCGAACTCACCGAGATCCGCTACTGGAAGCCCGCGTGCCTGGGGGACGTCCTGTTCAACTGGTGGGACTGACCGGCGGGCGGCCCCGGATCCCCGCTCGCCCGGGTGCGGACACGGCGGTGTACGGTCTGGTGTCCGTCGGCCGGAGGACGGTGAAGGCCGCAGAGCGAGAAAGGCGGAGGTGGCGTCGCGATGACCCCTCGCCGCAGTGCCGGTCCCGGCGCGCCGACCTTCACGGAGCGGGCGCGCCGGCAGCAGATCATCGAGAGCACCATCGACCTGATCTCCACCCGGGGCTATCCGGCGACGTCGCTGTCGGCGATCGCGGAGCGGGCCGGGATCTCCAAGGCCGCGGTCCTCTACCACTTCTCGTCGAAGGACAACCTCACGCGCGCGACGTTCGCGCAGGTGCTGGAGCAGTTCGGCGCGTACGTCACCGAACGCGTGGAGCGGGAGGCGGATCCGCTGGACGCGCTCGTCGCCTACGTCCGGGCGATGGTCGGCTACCAGCAGGCCAACCGGCGGCACGTGCGGGTCATCACCGAGATGCTCCTCGACGACGAGGGCGGCACGCAGCTGAAGACGCCGGGCCGGCACGACACCGGCGGCCGCTGGCAGGCCCTGGCGGAGCTGCTGGCGGCCGGGCAGGCGGCGGGCCGGCTGCGGGCGTTCGACACGCGGGCGGTGGCGCTCGCGATCGGCGGGGCGATCGACGGGGTGGTCTCGCACTGGCTCGCCGACCCGGACGTCGACCTCGGCGCGGCGGCCGAGGAACTGGTGACGTTCACGCTCCACGCGGTCCGGGCCCCGGCCTGAGCCGGGTGCCCGTCGCGGTGTGCGCCCTTGCTCCTACACCCTCGCGAAGGCGGGCGCGCGCTCGGGCCGTATCCCGACTCCGCCCAGGTAGGCGGTGACCGTGCGCAGGGGCGTCGCGCGGCGCAGGAGGCGCATCGGCAGGGGCAGGGCGGCGGCGCTCAGGGTGCCGTCGAGGGCGCTCCGGATCAGCTGGTGCTCGCCCAGCTGCGACTGCTGCACCAGGGCCGTAGGCAGGCGCCGGCGCTTCTGCACCCGTGCCAGGTCGTGGACGCCCACCCGTCCCTCGCGCAGCGGGCCGGCGAGGATGCGGGCGGCCGCCACGGCGTCCTGGACGGCGAGGTTGACGCCGACGCCGCCGACGGGCGACATGGTGTGGGCCGCGTCGCCGATGCAGAGCAGGCCGCCCGCGTACCAGCGCGGCAGCCGTCCCATCGTCACGTCGAGCAGCTTCACGTCGTCCCAGGAGCGGATCGCGCCGGTGACTCCGGCGTCCCAGCCGAAGAGGCCGCCGAGCCGGTCGCGGAACCACTGGATGTCGTGGGTGCGCAGCTCCGCGTCGCGGCCCTTGGCGATGAGGTAGGAGGTCTGGAAGTACGCTCCCCGGTCCATGGTGACCGCGGCCTGCCCGCCGCCGAAGCGGGCGAAGACGCGGCCGTCCTCGATGCCGCCGCGGGGTGCGTCCACGCGGACCTGCCAGACGTCCATGGGGACGTCGAATTCGTCCTGGACGAGGCCGGCTTCCCTGCGGACCACGGAGCGGCGGCCGTCGCAGCCGACGGTCAGGGCGGCGGCGATCTCGCCGGGCGTGCCGTCCTCGGCGGTGTAGCGCACGCCGGTGACGCGGCCGCCCTCCTTGCGCAGGCCCGTGACCTCGGTGCACATGCGCAGGGTGAAGGAGGGTTCGGCGGCGGCCGCGCTCGCCAGCAGGTCGAGGAAGTCCCACTGCGGGACCATGGCGATGTACTTGTGGCGGCCGGGGATGCGGCGGAAGTCGGCTGCGACGACGGTGGTGCCGCCGATCTCCATCCGCATCTCCTCCAGCTTGGGGAAGGGCAGTTCCGCGAACCGCTCCCCCAGGCCGAGCTCGTCCAGCAGCCGCAGGGTGGAGGGGTGGACGGTGTCGCCGCGGAAGTCGCGCAGGAAGTCGCGGTGCTTCTCCAGGACGGTCACCCGGACCCCGGCCCTGGCCAGCAGCAGTCCCAGCATCATGCCTGCGGGTCCGCCGCCCACCACGCAGCACGTCGTGCTTTCCATGCTTTCCGCCTCTCGCCGAGCATGACTCTGACCGATCGGTCAGCAATCTAACCGATCGGTCAGTCAACGCTTCGGGAGGGGCCCGGAAAGCCGTCAGGAACGGGTCCCGTCCACCGCCTTCACGCCGTCAACGCTTCCTCCTCCGCCGTATCGGCGCCTGCCGCGGCAGCCGCCGCCAGCTGCTCCATGGACAGGTGCAGCACGGAGGCCAGCGCCGCGATCGTGAAGAAGGCGGGTGTCGGCGCGCGACCGGTCTCGATCTTGCGGAGCGTCTCCGCGGACAGTCCCGAGGCGGCGGCGATCTCCACCATGCTCCGCTCGCCGCGCGCCTCGCGCAGCAGGGCGCCGAGCATCTCGCCGCGCTGCCGCTCCCAGGGGGTCAAAGGGGTCCTCACCATGACTCCGATACTAGACCGTGATACAAATACCGGTATAAGAATTGCCGGTATAAAAATTGGCAGTACGCCGAGGAGGTTCGGAGACCATGGTGGAGATCAAGACCGACGGTGAACTGGAGGCCATGCGCGCGGCGGGCCGGGTCGTCGCCCGTGCGCTGGCCGCGGCCCGTGACGCCGCGAAGACCGGAGTACGGCTGCGGGAGCTGGACGAGGCGGCGCGCGCCGTGCTGAGCGAGGCCGGGGCGAGCTCCCCCTTCCTGGGCTACCGGCCCTCCTTCGCCCCCACCCCCTTCCCGGCGGTGATCTGCGCCTCGGTCAACGACGCGGTCGTCCACGGCATCCCGGACGACTACGCGCTGCGCGACGGGGACCTGGTCAGCATCGACTGCGGCGCCCGGCTCGACGGGTGGACGGGCGACTCCGCGGTGAGCTTCATCGTCGGCTCGCCCCGGCCCGCCGACGCCGCCCTCATCGACGCCACCCGGCGGGCCCTGGACGCCGCCATCGCCGCGGCCGTCGTCGGCAACCGCATCGGTGACATCTCCCACGCCGTCTCGGCGGTCGCCCGCGCCGGGCGCTACGGCATGCCCGAGGACTTCGGCGGTCACGGCATCGGCCGGCAGATGCACGAGGACCCGTCCGTCCCCAACTGGGGCCGTCCCCGCAGGGGCCTGCCGCTGCGGCACGGTCTGGTCCTCGCGATCGAGCCGATGCTCATGGCGGGCGGCCGCAACGACTACCGCACGGACCCCGACGGGTGGACCCTGCGCACCACCGACGGCAGCCGCGCCGCGCACATCGAGCACACGGTCGCCATCACGGACGACGGCCCGCGGGTGCTCACGCTGCCGTGAGTCCGCCGCCCGCTCAGGCGGAGAACTGCCGCATCAGCCGCACCCCTTGGGCCGCCGTCATGTGCGGCAGGTAGGCCTTGCCGATGGCGCGGGTGATGGCGGGGAGGGCGGCCGGGTCCGGATAGGCCATGTACATGGGGTGGTACTGCGGCTGGAACTTGGATTTGAAGTTCAGCAGCGACCGGAAGCCGTAGACCGGTTCGAGGACCTTGCCCCCGTAGTCGAGGATCCGCTGGAGCGCGGCCGGCGGCTCCTCCGTGGCCTTGCGGGCGAGCGGGGCGCCCGAGAGGCTGAGGAAGCGGGCGCCCTCCTCCTGGAAGCCGAGCGCGGCCGAGGCGATGAGGAATTCCATCGAGCCGCGGAACCCGGCGGCCCGGCGCCGCATGAAGTCCAGCGTCCAGCCGACCGGCCGGCCCGCTTCGTAGACCGGCATCCAGCTGGTGATGCCGTGCACCGTGCGGTCGGCGTCCACGGCGATCAGGCAGCGCACCGCCGGGTCGTCGAGCTCGTCCAGGCCGCCCAGGGTGAAGCCCATCTCCGGCAGTCCCTTGTCGGCGACCCACTCCTCGGAGATCGAGCGCACCTGGTCGGTGATGGCGACCGGGGCGTCGGGGTAGGACCACCACTCGGCGGTGATGCCCTCCTTCTTCGCCTTGTTGAGGGCGGTGCGGACGTCCTGCCACTTCTTGCCGGTGAAGGCGAGGCCGGGCAGGGGCACGACGGTGTCCTCGGCGACCTGCACCGAGCGCCAGCCCAGGGCCTCGGCCGCGGCGCGGGACTCCTCGCCGACGCTGTAGAAGCACGGCGTCCAGCCGCGCTCGTCGCAGTGGCGCGAGAAGCCCGCGACGGCGGCGGCCCGCGCGTCGGGCACGCCGAAGGGTTCGCCGGTGGTCAGGGCCACGGTGGCGACCACCCGGTAGGCCACGGCGGCCCGGCCGTTCGCGTCGAACCAGTAGTAGTTGCCGTCCCACGTGGTGAGGTAGCTGAGCGTCGAGCCGCCGTGTGCGACGAGGAGTCCGCGGGCGCGCACGGCGGCGTCGGCGTCGGTGTGCAGGCGCGGGCGGCGGAAGGTGACCAGCAGCGCGATCAGGGTGACGAGCCAGAAGACGAGCCCGCAGTAGTGGAACAGGGCCTGCGCGGTCCCGCCGACCGGGACCGGCCAGTCGGTGAAGGTGGCGAGCAGCGTCGGCGGCAGGAACTCCGAGGCCAGGCCGGAGAAGAGCACCGACGGCGTGGCCTCGGGGTCGTACTGGTCGCGCACCGCGTAGCCGATCCCGACGTAGGCGGCGCAGGCCAGGACGAGCGCGCCGCCGGTGACGGCTGCGAGCCTGCGCGTGGCGGAGCGCGGCAGCCGCAGGTCGAAGCGGGCGCGGGTGACGATCAGGAGGACGACGATCAGGACGGGCAGCAGCATCTGCTCCGCGAAGGCCTGGGCGTACGTGGAGCGTTCGGCGGGCTCGGCCCAGCCGGCGGGGTGGCTGAGGAAGTCGTGCAGCCACCAGGAGAAGAGGGCGATCCAGGCGAGGTGGACGAGCACGGCCAGCGTCCAGGCGAGCCGCAGCCCGCGGCGCAGCCCCTCGGCGAGGACGAGCATGAGCGCGGGGACGAGCACGGCCATGACGGTGGCAGGGGAGTCGTAGAAGTTCCGCAGGGCGTGGACGAAGTGGCAGTCCTCCTCCGAGGCGGCGCAGGCCTCGGTGACCTCCTGGCCGGTGGGCTGCACCGAGACGTAGAGCTGGAAGGAGTTGAGGGGGCCGTAGGCGTCCCGGTAGAGGATCGCGACCATGGGGCCGATGGCGGCGGCGGCCACGACGAGCGCGACGAGGACGCGGGCCTCGGTGTGGGAGGAGTGCCGCAGGCGCAGCGGCCCGGTCCGGTGGTACAGCAGGGCGCCGATGACGAGGCCGACGACGGCGCCGCCTAGGCGGAGGACGCCCTGGAGGTGGCCGACGTAGAGGGCCATGACGAGGGCGAAGGCGACGATGCCGAGGCGGGTGCGGCGCCGCCACAGGGCGGTGAGCCGGTAGCTGAGGACGCCGCCGACGGCGAGGGCTCCGACGGTCGGGGAGACCGCGAGGTCGCCGGCGAGCTCTTCCAGCCACCACTCCCCCGCGACGTTGCCGAGCTGGACGGCTCCCAGGCCGAGAAGCGTGCCGAGGATCTGGCCGCCGATGAGGACGGCTGCGGTGCGGGCCACGCCCAGGCGCCGCTCGGAGGGGGTGACGAGCAGCAGGACGATGACGGTGGCGCCGATGTAGCCGCCGAGCCCGGGGCACCACAGCAGGGAGCTGACCGGGGTCCACCAGCGGCCTTCGGCGAGTGCGGGGACGCCGACGCCGACGTGTTCCATGCGGTGCGGGCCCGGCCCGCTGCCGAGGCTGCCGGTGGCCGCCCCGACGATCCACAGGACCGCGAGGAAGGCGAGGGTGAAGGGGGCGTGGCGGACGGGGACGAGCAGCCGGTCGAGAGTGACGCGCCAGGGGTGGGTGCTGTCGCCGGTGGTGGGTGCGGGCGGCGGGGCGGTGGTCTCGCTCATCGGATCAGCCCCGTCTCGCGGGAGATCCACGGCAGTTGCCTCTCCAGGCCCGGCCGCCAGACCTGCCAGCTGTGGCCGCCGGGGAGCAGGACCCATTCGGCCCGCATCCCGGCCTTGACGGCCGCGTCGTACACCTTGCGCTGCTGAGGCCGGTAGGTGTCGTCGCTGCTGCCGGCGACGAAGGCGGCCTTGGTGCCGGGGAAGCGCTGCCGTGCCATGACGTCGAGGGGGTTGACCGCGGTGAAGGCCGCCGTGTCGCCGCCGAAGGCCGCCTCGACGGTCTTCCGACGGCTGCCGAGCGTGGGCGCCTCCTGGCCGGAGATGTCGTTGACGACGCCGTAGACGTGCGGGGCGTTGACGCCGAGCTGGATCGAGCAGGTGCCGCCGAAGGAGATCCCGGAAATCACCCAGGAGGTGCGGGCGTCGGCGACCTGGAGGTGGGAGCGGATCCAGGCGGGGACGTCGGTGGCGAGGTAGGTCTGGACGTTGCCGAGCTTGGAGTCGAGGCAGAGGGTGTTGGCGAACTGGGAGCCGAGCGGGTCCACGACGACGATCACGGGCGCGAGTCCGCGGTGCTCGCCGGCGAAGGCGTTCATCATGTCGACGAGCCGCCCGGAGTTGATCCAGTCGTCCGGGGACCCGGGCTGGCCGGCCATGAGGACGACTACGGGGAGCAGGGGGCGCGGGCTGGCCCGGTATGCGGGCGGCAGGTAGACATAGGCGCCGCGGGCGTCGAAGCCGGACCGGGTGCCAGGGATGGACGACTTGGAGAGGGTGCCGTTCCCGGCCATGCCCGGGGGCGGGTGCCAGACGTCGGAGATGGTCTTGCCCGCGGGGACGCGCAGGGCCGGCTCGGTGCGGCCGGTGGCGTCGGTGATGCTCGTGGTCTTCGTGAGCCAGGAGTTGAGGGCGGAGCGCGCGGTGGGGTACTGGTCGAAGTGCTGATTGATCTCGGAGGCTCCCAGGAGCACGGCCAGGAGGGCGGCGAGGACGGCGCCGGCCCAGTACCGGGGGCGCAGCAGCGGGATGCGGAAGGCGGCGAGGCAGACCCCGAGGACGGCGATCCCGGCCCAGATCACCACGTTGAGGGGCAGGGGGTCGGGGAAGGGCTGCCACCAGTCGTCGACGGCGGTTCGCAGGAGCCAGGTGAGGACGGCGGCCAGCAGGACGGCGAGCGGGGCCCACCGGGTCCACCAGGTGCGGCGGCGGGAGAAGAGGAGCACCGCCAGGGCGCACAGGCCCACGGCCAGCAGGGCGAGCGGAATCCATCCGCTCACCAGGGACCAGTCCAGCGGGCCTGCCGCTATCCGCATCCGACGCACACCTCCCCGAAAATGCTACATATCCCCATAAAGTCAGCAACTCGGGAACGCACTCGGCACCTCGGGAACGCACGTCGCAGCTCTTGCCGGTGGAGGTGTGCGGTGGGAGATTCTCGGTGGCCCCGTACGGCCGTTCAGCCGAAAGGACCCGGCTGCACAGCGTTCTCCCCCACAGGAGATGCCTCGTGCCCGCGATGTCGACTCCGCAAGGCCCTCAGGAGCGCACGGACGAATTCCCCGGACCGGGGCGGGAGGATTCCCGGTTCCGCACGGCGGACTGCCCTTATTTCGCGCGACAGGATTCGAATACGCCCGGCGCACACGGGGAATCCGGCGCACTCCCCCGCGCACGCGCACGGCTGCGATGCCGCGGGCAGGGAAGAGCGCCGGGCGGCGCAGGAAAAGAGCGGGCCACAGATCATTTTCCTTCCCGGCGCCGGTCCCCTCCCGCTCCGTAACGGCCCGTAAGGCGCTGGTATTTGATCCATGCCATGCACATGCATATCCGGCACGGCGAGCAGAAGGACCGTTTTTCGCATGCTGCCTGGTGAGGCCGGAACTCCGCGCTCATCCTGCCGCCGCGTCCACCCTTCTCGAACATGAATCCATGTCATTCGTATGGTCATCGCATCGCCCTCGATCAAGTAATACGCTCCGAAAAAAGTGGCCGGAACAAATATCCCCCGGCCCAACCCGGCCATGATTCGCTGACCGCGTATGTACGCATACCGCCCGACCACGGCGAGGAGAGACTGATGGCCGAAGTCAAGAAAATGATCACGCCGACGCCCACGGCGTCGTCGCGCCCCTGCGGGTTCGTCTCGCCCGACAAGGGCAACGCACCGACGATCACGCCGGTGCCGAAGGCGGAGTCCGTCACGGAGGCCTCCGAGACGAAGGCGCCGGCCACACCCGCCTAGCCGTCCCGGCGCACCGGTTCCGACGGGCCCGCCGCGATCCACGCCCGCGGCGGGCCCGTTCCACGAGCGCGCTCCCCCGGCCCGTCCCGGCCCGTTCGATCCCGCACCGTTTCCAGGAGGAAGTCCACCGATGTCGGCTCCGGTTTACCAGTCCTCCCGTTACGTCCGTACGATGCGCACCGCCAAGGACCGTGACTTCGCCCGGTTCGGCGGCCGGCTCGACGCCTACGACGGCACCGAGCGCACGGTGGCCTTCCACTCCCTCTTCGGCAACGCCCGCCTGGTGGACCGCGACACGGTCGAGCTGCTCCGCGAAGCCGCCGGCGGCATCCCCCTGGACCTGCTGCGGGAGCGGGCGGGCAGCGAGGCGGTCGACAGCCTGATCGAGGCGCAGTACCTCGTGGAGGCCGGGCACGACGAGGCGGCGCAGATCGACGAACTCCTCGCCGCCCGGGGCGAGGCGCTCAGCAGCGGCGTCTTCCACTCCTCGATCCAGCTGGTGCTGACGAACGCGTGCAATTTCTCCTGTCAGGGCTGTTTCGCCTACAACTTCGACGGCGGCGTGGAGGAGCGCAACACGTCCGGGGAGTCCGTCAAGCCGGGCCCGGTCCTCGTCCAGCTGCGCACCGCGCGCGGCGACAGCGGCCCGACGCTCGCCCGCGGCGACTGGAACGAGGGCACCGACGGCGCCCGCAACCCCTCGATGCACATGTCCCCTCAGGTGGCGGAGAAGACGCTGCGGGAAGCGGTGGCGCTGCGCAAGGCCAACGGCGGCGGCGAGCTCACGGTGTCCTTCTTCGGCGGCGAGCCGACGCTCGCCCGCAATACGATCCTGCACATCCTGCGCACCTTCGGGCACTTCCACGACGGCGTCTCACTCTCCTACGACATGACGAGCAACGGCTCGCGCATCGACGCCGAGCTGCTGCAGGCCCTGGCCGACCACCGGGTCTCCACCACCGTCTCGATCGACTACCTCGTCCCCGAGACCGGCGAGTTCCGCGGCGGGCAGCAGCAGCGCACGCCGTGGCCGGTGGTACGCAAGGCCATCCTCGACATGAAGGCCGCGGGCGTGCCCGTCAGCATCACCACCGTCCTGTCGCAGTACACGTGGGACAAGTGGGGCACCCCGCTGATCGACTTCGTCGCCGAGGCCGGCCTGGACTCCCTGGACGTGATCGTCTCCTTCCAGGCCCGCGAGTTCTTCGAGCAGCACAGCCCGCACGACGTGGCGCAGAAGCTGCTGTCCGCCGTCGACTACGGGCGCGAGCGCGGGGTCCAGCTCAGCGGCTACTGGTACCAGACGTTCCAGATGATCGCCGACGAGGCGAAGTGGGCCGCGCAGGCGGACTACAAGACGTGCCCGGCCGTGGGCCGGCAGCTGTCCATCGAGCCCAACGGCAGTGTGTTCGCCTGCAAGGCGACGGCGCGCAAGCTCGGCACCATCGACGACTGGCGGGGGGTGTTCAACTCCTCGGCCTACCGGGACTACGGCATGCGCGCCTACACCAACGGGCCCGGCTGCCAGGGCTGCGAGCTCCAGGGCACGTGCTCGGGCGGCTCGGCGGGCGCCCTGGAGGAGGAGAACGGGTCCATCCAGGTCATGTCCCCGGGCTACTGCGCGTACATGCGCGAAGTCGTCCAAGGGCTGCTGGAGCGCCACCACGCCCAGTTCTGCGCGGGCCTCTGAGGAGCCCGGCCATGCCGACGATCGGACTCAACTTCGGTCACGACGGTGGCGCGGCACTGGCTCAGCGCCAGGGGCTCCACGTCATCGAGGGCGAGCGGCAGGTGGGGCTGCGGCACGTGTGCGGCGGCAACGCCCGGTTCGCCGGCGAGATCGGCGACTGGGTGAACCGGCTGCACGCGCTCGCCCGCGGCCCGGTCACCACGGTCGCCGTCGCCGACTGGTACACCCCCGCGTGCCGGATCCTGCCCGACGGGCTCGTCGAGCTCGTCTCCGAGGACATCACCTGGAGCCGCCCGGGCGACGCCCTGGCCACGTCCGTGCTGCGCCCGGTCAAGTCCGTGGACTGGCCGCTCGCCGACGGTCCCGCAGGCCCCCTGCCCGTCGTGGCCGTCCGCCACCACTACGCGCACGCGGCCCTGGCCTACTACACCTCCGGGGCGGCCAAGGCCCTCACGCTCGTCCTGGACGGCACCGGCAACTACGCCGAGTGCGGCATGGTGTGCCTGGGCGACGGCCCGTCGCTGACCCCCGTCCTGTCCTTCAGCAACCGCACCGGCCCCCGCTTCGGGCTGGTCTACGAGGCCCTGGCCCGCAGGGTGCACGGCGGGCAGTTCGACACGGGCAAGCTGCTGGGCCTGGCCGCCACCGGCGCCACCGACCCGGACCTGCTGCCCGTGCTGCGCACGATGCTCGCCGGGGAGCGCGCCCGGCGCACCGCACCCGGCCTCCTGGCACCCCTCGGCGACCGGGCGCCCGCCGGCAGCGCCCTGCGGTACGAGGACACCTGGTACCCGTACGACGAGGACGCGGGCGGCTATCTCGACGGGCTGCTGGCCGACGCCACCGACGACGACGTCGTGCACTCCTACGGAGGGGTGTTCCCCGACGAGATCCGCACCCCGCGCGGGCACCGCTACCTCGTGGGCCACAGCCCGGGCGACCCGGTCTGCCGCACCCTGGCCGCAACGCTCCAGACCGCCGTGGAGGAGGATCTCGCCCACCTCGTCACCGGGCTCCACGAGCGCTGGCCCGGCTATCCGGCGCTCTGCTACGCCGGGGGCTGTGCCCTGAACATCACGGCGAACACCCGCATCGCGGAGAGCGGCCTGTTCACCCGGGTCTCCATCCCCACCTGCTGTGACGACTCCGGGATCGCGCTGGGCGCCGCGCTGGCCGTGGCCGCGCCGGCGGACCGGCCGGCAGCCGGCGGGAGCCGCACCGGAGCGGGGCCGGCCTACTGCGGCCCCCGGCTCACGGCGCGCGACCCGCTGCCCACCGGGCGGACCCGCCTGACCCTCGCGAGCGACACCGCCCTCGTCGACCACGTGGCCGCCCTGCTCGCCGGGCGCAAGTGCGTGGCCTGGCTCGGCGGCGGCATGGAGACCGGGCCGCGGGCCCTGGGGCACCGGTCGCTGCTCGTCTCACCGCACTGGACCGGCGCCCGGCGGCACGTCTCGCAGACCATCAAGCGCCGCGAGTGGTTCCGGCCTGTGGCCCCGCTGTGCCCCGCCGAGGTGGCCGACGCGTACTTCACCGGCCCGCTCGACCACACCGACACGATGCTGTTCGCCGTGCGCGTCCGCGAGGAGCAGGCGGAGCAGCTCGCCGAGGTGCGGCACATCGACGGCACCGCGCGGCTGCAGACCGTGCACGCAGCGGAGCACCCGCTGCTGCACCGCCTGTGCCACGCGCTGGCCGGCCGCACCGGCCTGCCGATCCTCATCAACACCAGCGCCAACGGCGGCGGACGGCCCATCCTCAACGACCTCGGGGACGCGCTGGAGCTGCTGGACACCACGGCGCTGGACGCCGTCGTCCTGGCCGACGAGCGGGCCGTCATCACCTGAACGGACCAGGTGACCGCCGCCCCGCCCGCACCGCCCCGCCCGGCCCGACCGCCCGCAGAGCACGAGCCACAAGGAGCACCGAACATGGCGAGGACCCAGCTCAGGGACATCCGCAAGGAGCTGCCCCTGCGTGTGCTGTCCCCCGAGGACTGGGAGCACTGGATCACCCGCGGCTACGTCGTCGTCCGCCGGGCCGTGCCCGCCGGCAACGTGGAGCGGCTGGAGAAGGCCCTGTGGGAATTCGAGGACATGACCCCCGGCGACCCCTCCACCTGGTACGCGGGCCGCACGGACAACCAGCGGCTGCCCGGCCACAGCGGGCTGGTGGAGATCTACAACCACCAGGCCATGTGGGACAACCGGCAGACGCAGCGGGTGTACGACGCGTTCGTCGACATCTGGGACACCACCGGCCTGTGGGTCGTGATCGACTTCGCCAACGTCAACCCGCCCAACCGCGGCAGCCGTGAGTTCGGTGGGTTCGTCCACTGGGACGTCGACACCTCCCGGCGGCCGCTGCCCATCAGCTGCCAGGGCGTGCTCTCGGTCAGCGCGGGCGACGAGGAGATCGGCGGCTTCCAGTGCGTGCCCGGCATCTTCGAGAAGCTGGACGGCTGGCTGGAGGAACAGCCGCCGGACCGCGACCCGATGACGCCGGACATCAGCGGCTACGAGATCGAGACGCTGCAGGTGGACCCCGGCGATCTGATCATCTTCAACAGCCTGCTGCCGCACGGAGTGCGCCCGAACCGCTCCGCGGACCGGGTGCGTATGGCACAGTACATCTCCATGGCGCCCGCCCTGGAGGACGACGCCGCGCTCCGGGACAGCCGCGTACGGTTCTGGCGGGACCGGATCCCGCCGCACGAGCACGAGCACCACGGAAGCCCTCGCAAGAAGGAGCGCGAGCTCTACGGGCGCGCCGAGCTCACTCCGCTGGGCGAGCGGCTCCTGGGGCTTACGAGTTGGTCGTGACCGCGCCGGGCGGCGGGGCCGCGGGGCACGGCCGGACGCGGAGTGAGATCCCTTGACCGAGACCGGGGCACCGGCCCGCAAGCCCGTGCTGGGCAGCCGCTTCCACTGGCTGTGGTCGTCGTCCGTGGCGTCCAACGCCGGGGACGGCGTCACCCGCACCCTGCTGCCCCTGCTGGTGGTCGCGAGCCACCCGCAGCCGATGGTGGTGGCCGGGCTCACCGCGGTCAACATGCTGCCGTGGCTGCTGTTCGCGCTGCCCGCGGGCGTCCTGGCGGACCGTCACGACCGGCGGCGCATCCTGCTGGTCAGCAACGTCACGCGCGCGGCCGCGCTGCTGGCGGCCGTCGCGGCGTTCGCGGCGGGCACGTCGCTGGCCGTGCTGTACGTGCTGTCGTTCGTCCTCGGGATCGCCGAGACCCTGGCGGAGACCGCGGCGCCCGCGATGCTGCCCGACATCGTGGAGTCGGAGCACCTGGAGCACGCCAACGGCAGGCTGTTCGCCCCGCAGATCATCCTCAACGAGATGGCGGGCCCGCCGCTGGCCGGTCTCCTGGTCGGGGTCGGCGCGACCCTGGCGCTGGCGACGGGCGGGGCGCTCTACGGGCTCGCCGCCGTCCTGCTGCTGGGCCTGGCCGGCGTCAAGGCGGCCCCGCGCACGGCGCCCCCGCCCGGCACGTCCGCGGCCCGGTCCCTGTGGCAGGACCTGCGCACGGGGGTCGCCTTCGTGCTCACGCGGGCGGCGCTCACGCGCACGCTGGCGGCCAGCGCCCTCTACGGCCTGGTGTACTCCGCGACGTTCTCGATGCTGGTGCTGCTCGCCTACCGCACCCTGCACCTGCACGCCACCGGCTACGGCCTGCTGCTGACCGTCGGCTCCATCGGCTCGATCGCCGGGACGTGGCTCGCGCCCCGGCTGGCGCGGCGGCTGCCCACGCTGGTCCTGGCGCAGTGGTCGCTGATCCTGTCGGGCGCGGCCTACGCCGGCCTGGGGCTGGCGGGGAACACGGTCCTCGCAGGTGCCGCGATCTTCTGCAACGGCGTCTTCATGATGAGCTGGAACATCCCGGTTCTGTCCCTGCGCCAGCGGTTCGCGCCGCCGGAACTGCAGGGCCGCGTGATGAGCGTGTCACGGCTGTGTTCGTGGGGAACGATGCCGATCGGAGCGGCCCTCGGCGGCCTGCTCGCCCGCACCACCTCCGTCACCACCGTCTTCGTCTCGTCCGGGGCCGTCCTGATCCTGGGATCCGTCGCCCTGCTCGCGCCGCTGCGCCAGGACATGCTCACCGGCGAACAGCCGGAGTCCTCCCGCGTACCGCATCAACATCAGCAGCAGCACACCGACACCGACACCGACACCGAAAGAGGAGAGCATGACCGCGGAAGCGTATGACACCGTGATCGTCGGCGGCGGCCCGGCGGGCCTCAACGCGGCGCTGTACCTGGGCAGGTCGCGCAGGCGCGTCGCCCTCGTCGACTCCGGCGACGCCCGGAACATGGCGGCGGGCGTCATGCACAACATGCTCACCAACGACGGGGTGACCATCGCGGACTTCCGCGCCCGCGCCCGCGCCGAAATCTCCCGCTACGGCGTGGAGTTCCTCGACGACGAGGTGATCACCGTGGCGCCCGAGGGCGACCGCCTGGTGACGACGGCCAAGGAGGCCGGGGCGCTCACGAGCCGCACGGTGATCTACGCGGCCGGAGTGCGCTCCAAGCTGCCCGACGTGCCGGGGCTCGCCGCGCTGTGGGGCAAGGGCGTCTTCGAGTGCCCGTACTGCCACGCCTACGAGGTGCGCGACGGCTCCTTCGGCGTCTACGGCGGCGCGGTGCCCGGCGAGTGCCTCGCCGCGACCCTGACCGCTTGGACGTCCTCGCTCACCTACCTGTCGGACCGGCGGGAGCTGCCCGAGGAGGAGCGCGGATACCTGGCCGCCTCCGGGGTGGACACCGTGCCCGACGAGGTCGCCGGCGTCTCGGCCCACCCCGACGGGGTGGCCGTCGAACTGGCCGGCGGGCGCTCGCTGTCCTTCACGGCCCTGTTCCTGCACATGGACACCGAGCCGCGCGTGGAGCCGCTGCGCCCCTGGCTGCAGGCCGCCGACCTCACCTCGGTGCAGACCGACGAGCGCGGCCGGACCTCGCTCCCCCGCCTGTACGTGGCCGGCGACCTGGGCAAGAACATGCAGCAGGCGGCCATGGCCGCGGCCAGCGGCGGCCTCGCCGCCATGGCCGTCAACGCCGACCTGATCCGCGAGGACCGGCCCGGCGCGCTCTACGACCTGCCGCCCGCCGCCCACTGACGCCGCGTCCCCGCCGCCCGCCACCCGCCGCCCGGACACCCGAGGAGAGCCCTGCCCCATGAAGTCCCCGCGCGCCGAACTCGTCCCCCACATGGAGCACTACACCTTCGTCCTGGAGGACCAGCCCTACATCGGCTTCTTCCAGTACGGCAACGAGCGGACCCCGGTGTACTCCACCGACTCCTGCGGATTCCGGGTCACCCACACGGCGGACGGGCCCGCGACGGTGGCCGACGGCCGCCCGCCGGGTCCCGTCCGGCTGCTGGCCGGCAGCTCGGCGGTCTTCGGCGTGGGGGCGAGCGGGGATCACGCGACGCTCTCCTCGCGGCTGGGCAGCCACCACGCCCCGGGGCTTCCGTGGCTCAACTTCTCGGGCCAGAGCCTGAATTCGGCGCAGGAGCTGATGCTGCTGACGCTCTTCCAGCACCTGCTGCCCGAGGTGGCGGAGATCGTCCTGGTCTCCGGCGTCAACAACCTCGTGCTCAGCCGCCTGCCCGCGGCGCAGCACGGCCGGCACGGCGCCTTCTTCGAGTGCGGGCCCGCGCCGGACGCGTCGGCGGTGCCGGGCCCGGCCGAGCGGATCGCGCACGCCACCGGGCTGACGGTCCGCCACCTCGGCGGGTGGAAGCTGCTGGCCGGGGCGCTCGGGGCGCGGCTGACGTTCGTCCTGCAGCCGCTCGCGCCCTGGGTGCGGGAGGAGCCCGCCGCCCAGGAGAAGGCGCTGTTCGACGAGCTGGACGACGTCTCCAACTGGCGCCGGCTGCACAACGACATCGCCTCGATGGACGTCGGCCGCGCCTACGCGGCGGCCCTGCGCGAGGGCTGTGCGGGGCTGGGGGTGCCCTTCCTCGACATGAACGAGGCCCTCGGGGCGGCGACGGCTCCTGCGGACTGGCTGTTCGTGGACCGGGTGCACTGCGTCGACGCGGGGTACGACGCGGTCGCCCGCGTCCTCGCCGACCGCCTCGGCACGCTCTGAAAAGCCGGAAGGACACCGCGAGGGGAGGCATCGCATGGCACTGCTCCGCAGGATCCTGGCGCGGCTGCTGCGCCGCAAGCGGGCGCTGAAGCCGCAGCCGGCGGACGACGCGTCCATCTACCCCATGTTCTGAGTGGGAGGGGACTGAGCGGGAGGGGACGCCACGTGACGCAGCTGGTTCTCGGCCTGTCGGCCTTCTATCACGACAGCGCGGCCGCGCTGGTCGCCGACGGCGTCCCGGTCGCGGCCGCGCAGGAGGAGCGGTTCAGCCGCAGGCGGCACGACCCGTCCTTCCCGCACGAAGCGGTCGGCTACTGCCTGCGGGAGGCCGGGGCGGACCTCGGTGACGTCTGCGCGGTCGCCTACTACGAGGATCCGGCGCTGAAGTTCCGGCGGGTGCTCGCGACGTACGCGGGGGCCGCGCCGCACGGCCTCCCGTCGTTCCTGGACGGGATGCCGGCGTGGCTCGGCTGGAAGCGGCACGCCACCCGGGCGGTGCGCGACCACCTCGCCGGACCGCAGGGCCGGGCGGTGCCGGAGGTCGTGGCGCGGCGCCACCACGAGTCCCACGCCGCGTCCGCGTTCTTCGCAAGCCCCTACCCGTCGGCCGCCGTGCTGTGCGTCGACGGGGTCGGCGAGTGGGCGACGACCACCGTGTGGCAGGGCGTGGGCACCCGGCTGCGGCACCTCGCGGAGCTGCGGTTCCCGCACTCGCTGGGGCTGCTGTACTCGGCGTTCACCTACTTCTGCGGGTTCAAGGTCGACTCGGGCGAGTACAAGCTGATGGGCCTCGCGCCGTACGGGACGCCGCGATTCGCGCCGCTGATCCGGGAGCAGCTGATCGACGTCAAGCCGGACGGCTCGTTCCGGCTGGACCTGCGCCGCTTCGAGTTCCTGCGGGGTCAGGTGATGACCGGCCCCGCTTTCGAGCAGCTCTTCGGCGGCCCGCGGCGCCGGCCGGAAGGGCCGCTGACCGAGCGGGAGTTCGACCTGGCGGCCTCGGTGCAGCAGGTGACGGAGGAGGTGGTGGCCCGGCTGGCCCGCACCGCGCGACGGCTGACCGGGGAGCCTCGGCTGTGCCTGGCGGGCGGCGTCGCGCTCAACTGCGTGGCCAACGGCAGGCTGCTGGAGGACGCGGGCCTGACGGAGCTGTGGGTGCAGCCCGCGGCCGGTGACGCCGGGGGCTCGCTCGGGGCGGCGCTCGCGGAGGCCCACGAGCGGGGGGCGCCCCGCGCGCACCTGGGCTCCGGGCGCGACGCGATGGCCGGCGC
Organism: Streptomyces rectiverticillatus; assembly: GCF_013394065.1. Lineage (NCBI taxonomy): Bacteria > Bacillati > Actinomycetota > Actinomycetes > Kitasatosporales > Streptomycetaceae > Streptomyces > Streptomyces rectiverticillatus. The sequence goes on along the minus strand of NZ_CP040752.1, from coordinate 7,207,860 downwards.
GCTGCTCGGTCCGGCGTACTCGGACGACGAGATCGGCGCGTACCTGGACGCCCACGGGATCCCGTACGAGCGCCCGGGCTTCGACGGCGTGGCGCAGCAGGTGGCCGGTGCGCTGGCGGGCGGTGCGATCGTGGGCTGGTTCCAGGGCCGTATGGAGTTCGGGCCGCGGGCGCTGGGCTCGCGGTCCATCCTCGCCGACCCGCGCGACCCGGGCATGCAGTCGGCGCTCAACCTGCGGACGAAGTTCCGCGAGTCGTTCCGGCCGTTCGCGCCCGCCGTGCTCGCCGAGGACGCGAAGGACTGGTTCGACCTGCGCCAGGAGAGCCCGTACATGCTGATCGTGGGCCGGGTGGCGACCGCGCAGCGGCTGGCCGCCGAGGTGCCGGAGGGGGTGCGCGGCCTGGATCTGCTGCGCGTGCCGAGGTCGACCGTCCCGGCGGTGACGCACGTGGACGGCTCGGCGCGGGTGCAGACCGTGGACGGGCGCCACCCGCGGCTGCGCCGGGTGCTGCTGGCGTTCAAGGAGCGCACCGGCTGCCCGGTGCTGGTGAACACGTCGTTCAATGTGCGCGGCGAGCCGATCGTCCGTACGCCGCGGGAGGCCTACGCGTGTTTCATGCGGACCAACATCGATCTGCTGGCGCTGGGCGGCTTCCTGCTGCGCAAGGAGGAGCAGCCGCCGTGGCAGGAGGAGCGGGACTGGCGTGGCGGGATCCCGATGGACTGACTGCCGGGGAAGGAGGTGTGACGCCGTGCGGACGGTGCTGCTGACCGCGGTGTACTACCTGGCGGTCACCCCGTGGGGCTGGTGCCGGCGGAGGGTGCGCGACCCCTTGGCACGGCGCCGGCTGCCACGGGCGCAGACGTACTGGCACTTCACGCCGGGGAGCGGCCCCGGGGAACGCTGACGGCGGGGCCGGGCGGGACGGGTTGCGGCCGGGGCGGGCGTGCCTATCGTGGAAATCAATCATGACGCACGTCACCGGCCCGGACGGTCAGCCCCGGGCGCCGCGCCTGCCGCATCGCGCGCGCCTCCTCGTCGTGGCGGCGTACGCGCTGCTGGGCACGGCCGTCGTGATGGACCTCGCGTCGGACCCGCGGTGGACGGTGTCCCCCGTCCTGGCCACCGCGCCGGTCCTGGCCAGCATCGGCTCCCGGAAGGCGCGGGTGCCGATGCTGGTGGGCCTGGGGGCACTCGTGCTCGTCGCCCCGCTGGCGCTCGCCGACGACCAGGTGCCGGCGCTCGTCCACCTGACGTCCGGCATCACGGTGCTGGCCATCACGTGCGTCAGCACCGCGAACGTCCTGCTGGTGGCCACACGGGAGCGGGAGCTGCTGCAGTCGCGGTCGGTGGCGGAGGCCGCGCAGCAGACGCTGCTGCGGCCGCCGCCGGAGCGGATGGACGGGCTGCGGGTGGCGGTGCGCTATCTGGCGGCCGCCGCGGAGGCGCGCGTGGGCGGCGATCTGTACGAGGCGCTCACGACGCCGTTCGGGACGCGGCTGCTGCTGGGGGACGTGCGCGGCAAGGGGCTCTCCTCGATCGACACGGCTGCGGCCGTGCTGGGGACCTTCCGGGAGGCTGCGCAGGTCGAGCCCTCCCTCGCGGCCGTGGCGGGGCGCCTGGACGCCGCGATGTGCCGGCGGCGGCCCGGCGAGGAGTTCGTGACCGCGGTCCTGGTGCAAGTGGCCGAGCCGGGCCGGGCGGAGCTGGTGAACTGCGGCCATCTGCCGCCGCTGCTGTACCGGGCGGGCCGGGTCAGGGAGGTGCCGACGCCGGTCCCCCAGCCGCCGCTGGCGCTGCTGCGCATGGTGGACGACGCGTACCGCGGGCAGGCCTTCGTGTTCGAGCGGGGCGACCTGCTGCTGCTGTACACCGACGGGGTGACGGAGGCACGGGACGCGGCGGGCCGCTTCTACCCGCTGGCGGAGCGCCTGGCCGGCATGCCGGAGTCGGCCCCGGCGCCGCTGATGGACCGCGTCGTCGCGGATCTCCTGGCCTACGCGGGCGGCGAGCTGTCGGACGACGCGGCGCTGCTCGCGGTGCGGCGCGAACAGTAAAGCTGCTCAACACAACGGTGATATCTGCCTCTTGGCGGTTCCGCCTGCGGTGCATAGCGTCGTTGGCATGCAGACGATCACCTTGGGCGGAGTGGACATCACCCGCATCGTGGAATGGCACTCGCCGGTCGCACCCGTTCCCGCCGTCTTTCCCTCCAGCACCCCGCGGATGTGGAAGGAGAACGAGTCGTGGCTGGCGCCGGACTTCTGGCGTCCGGCCACCGATCAGCTGGTGTGCAACGTGCAGACGTGGGTGCTGCGCAGCGAGGGCCGTACGGTGCTCGTGGACACGGGGCTGGGCAACGACAAGGACCGGCCGCACATGCCGGACTGGTCGCAGCTGAAGACCGGCTACCTGGAGCGGCTGGCCGCCGCCGGGGTCCGTCCCGAGGACGTGGACGTCGTCGTGAACACGCATCTGCACTCGGACCACATCGGCTGGAACACCCGGTTGCAGGACGGCGTGTGGGTGCCGACGTTCCCGAACGCGACGTATCTCGTGGCCAGGGCCGACTTCGACTACTGGAACCCGGACGGCCCGCACACCCCCCGGGGCGTCCTCGGGGACCTGAGTCTCGCCGAGGGTGTCGCCGAGGTGTTCGAGGACAGTGTGCTCCCTGTGCACCGGGCCGGGCAGATGGTGCTCTGGGAGGGCGACGGCCACCGCATCGACGCGGGGCTGAGCCTGGAGGCCGCTCCGGGGCACACGCCGGGCTCGGCCGTGGTGCGGCTGGAGTCGGGCACGGAGCGCGCCCTGTTCATCGGCGACCTGGTACACAGCCCGCTGCAGATAGCCGAGCCCGACTGCGACACGTGCCTGAGCGAGGACCAGGCGCAGGCCACCCGCTCGCGCCGGCGGTTCCTGGAGGAGGCCGCCGACACCCGGGCCCTGGTGTTCCCGGCGCACCTGCCGGGCCACGGCGCCGCCGAAGTGCGCCGGGAGGGCGGGAAGTTCGCGCTCGCCCGCTGGGCGGCGTTCGACCGCACGGAGGACGGGGACCCGGGCCCGTCCTGACGCGGCCGGCTGTTCTCCCGGCGAAAACCGACGGGCCGGCCCTTCCGGAAGGGCCGGCCCGCGGTGTCGACCGCGCAGGTGCGCTACTTGCCCGGCGTCTTGCCCGCCCGGACCGTGAAGGGCAGGTCCTGGTGGAAGAAGGACAGGTCGCCGTTGCCCACCGTCAGGCCCGCGTCCGCCTTGGTCACGTCGCGCGGGGCCGATCCGGCGACGGCGACCCGCAGCCGGTAGGTGGCGGTGGCGCCCGGCGCCAGCGGGCCCTTGGTGACCGGCAGCAGCGTGGCGCTCATGCCGGGGTCGCAGCCGCCGGCGGCGAGCTGCACGCGCTCCCAGCCGTGGCCGGGCCGGTACTGCTGCAGGACGAGGTCCTTGGGGGCCAGGGCGTGGGCGGTGCCGGCACCGTAGGCGAAGTAGGAGGCGTACAGGGAGGGGTAGGGGCGGTTGGTGGTGTTCTTCACCGTGAGGGTGAAGGGGGCGCTCGCCGCACCGCCGCGGCTGAGCGCAGTGCCGCTCTTCCAGCCGCCGGCCGAGACCTCCGGCCGGGTGGCCGTGGCGGTGCGGGCCGGGGCGCGGTGGGTGCGGCCCTTGCCGTCCTCGACGGAGGTGGTGACGGTGACGGTGCCCGGGCGGTCGAGGTCCTGGATGCGCAGGGCCACGCTGTGCGGGCGGGACGCGCTCGCGTCCGCGGTGAGGGGGAAGGTGAAGACGCCGTGCGTGTTGGAGCCGGACGGACGGGTCTTCAGGTCCGTCCAGCGGTGGGTCTTCGGCACGTAGCGCTGGATCACGAGGGAGTCGGTGCCGAAGCCGCGGCTGCGGACGTCGAGCCGGACGGTGCCCTTGGAGACGGGCGTGCGCAGTGTGACGCCGGCGCGCGACCACATGCCGATGGGCAGCTGGGAGGGCAGGCTGAAGGAGATCTTCTCCGCAGCGGTGCCGACCGCGGCCGCCGGCGGCTCGGCCGTGGCGGCGCCGGCTGCGGCGGCCCCGGCGGCGGAGGGCCGGTGCGGCTCCTGGTCGCTGCCGCAGCTCGGTGCCGTCCGCGTGCTGCCCGCGGCCGGTATGGCCGCGGCCGTCCCGGGCGTCCCCGCGACGAGGATCAGCCCGGCCGCGAGCGCGGCCACCGATCCCATGGCGCCCCGCACCGCCGACGACCGCCGCTGCGCGACTCTTCGTGACATGTACCGCCCCCTGCTTCCGGGTCGTACGCACACCCGTGCGTCTCTGACGTACGAGATTGTCTTCCGTAGCTGATGGTTCCCTGTGCCACCGGAAATACCGCGGAATCTCGTAGTTGTGCCGCGCATCGGTTCGGCGCGACACCCCGGATGCCGCAAGCCCGGGACGACAGCGTGCCCCGGCGCGCGGTGCACCGGGGCTACTGTACGGCGGTCCGGGCTATGTGAGTGCGGGTCAGGTGGTGCCTTGCGCCTGGATCTGCAGGAGCGAGGCGGCCAGCTGGTCCACCTCCTCGGCGGTGTTGTACAGGGCCAGCGAGGCCCGGGTCGCGGCCTCCAGCCCGTAGTGGCGCAGCGAGGGCTGGGCGCAGTGGTGGCCGGCGCGGACGGCGATGCCGTCCTGGTCCAGCCTGCGGGCCACCTCCATCGGGTCCCGGCCGGCGAGCGTGAAGGTCAGCACCGCGATCTTCTCGGGCGCGCTGCCCAGGAGGGTGAGGCCCGGTACCGCGGCGAGGGCCTGCCGGGCGTGGCCGAGCAGCGCGGTCTCGTACGCGGCGACCGCCTCGCGGCCGAAGGAGGTCAGCCAGTCGATGGCGGCCTTGAGCCCGACGACGCCGGAGATGTGCCCGGTGCCGGCCTCGAAGCAGTGCGGCGGCGGCGCGTAGGTCACCTTGCCGAACTCCACCTGGTCGATCATGTTGCCGCCGCCCTGCCACGGCGGCATGGCGGCCAGGATCTCCGGCTTGGCGTACATCGCCCCGATGCCCGTGGGTGCGTAGAGCTTGTGCCCGGAGAAGACGTAGAAGTCGCTGTCCAGGTCCTGGACGTCCACGGGGAAGTGGGCGACGGCCTGGGCGCCGTCCACGAGCACCTTGGCGTTGTAGCGGTGGGCCAGTGCCGTCATCTCCTTCACCGGCGGCACCGTGCCCAGCACGTTGGAGGCGTGGCTGATCGCGACGAGCTGAGTGCGGAAGGAGAGCAGGTCGGCGTAGGCGTCCTGGTCGATGCTGCCGTCGGGCAGCAGCGGGATCGGCACGACCCGGGCCCGCCGCTCCTTGGCGATCATCTGCCAGGGGACGATGTTGGAGTGGTGCTCCAGGGTGGAGACCAGGATCTCGTCGCCGGGGCCGAGGTTGGCGCGTCCCCAGCTCTGTGCGACGAGGTTGACGGCCTCGGTGGTGCCCCGGGTGAAGACGACGGTGCCGGGTGACGGGGCGCCCAGGAAGTCGGCGACCGCGGCCCGTCCGCCCTCGTACATCTCGGTGGCCTCGCGGGCCAGGGTGTGCGCACCGCGGTGGATGTTGGAGTTGGCGGTGGCGTAGTAGGCGGCCAGGGTCTCGATGACCTGGCGGGGCTTCTGGGTGGTCGCGCCGTTGTCGAGCCAGACGACGGGGCGTCCGTTGACGGGCCGCTGCAGGACGGGGACGTCCTGCCGTGCGGCCTCGGGGGTGAACCCGCCGCTGCGGGTGGCAGCGCTGCCCGCGGTGGGCTGCCGGGGCACGGCCGGCACCGGGGCCATGCCCGGGGCGTGCGCGCCCCACGACATGTCAGGAGTAGTCATGGTACTTGGACACCTCGACGTTCTGGAGCACGGCGAGGGCGTCCTCGACCAGCACCGCGGCGTTGAAGTAGGCCGTCATCAGGTACTGGGTGATGCCCTTCTGGTCCATGCCCATGTTGCGCATCGACAGGCCGGGCTCGACCTCGTCGGGCACCTTCGAGGGGCGCAGGCCCACCACGCCCTGCTCGGCCTCGCCGACGCGCATCAGCAGGATCTCGGTGGTGCCGGCGCCGTTCGGGCCGGTGATGCGCACCTTGTCGGAGGGCAGCAGCGGGACGCCGCGCCAGGTCAGCAGGGGGCTGCCGAAGCGGTTCTCGATGACCGGGGGCACGCCGCGGCGCGTGCACTCGCGGCCGAAGGCGGCGATGGCGCGCGGGTGGGCGAGGAAGTAGGAGGGCTGCTTCCAGACCCTGCTGAGGAGCTCGTCCATGTCGTCGGGGGTCGGGGCGCCGGTGCGGGTCTGCACCCGCTGGCCCGGGGCGACGTTGTTGAACAGGCCGAACTCGGGGTGGTTGAGCATCGACCGCTCCTGGCGCTCGCGCAGCGCCTGGACGGTCAGGTCGGCCTGGGCCCGGGTCTGGTCGATGGGCTCGTTGTAGAGGTCGGCGACGCGGGAGTGGACGCGCAGCACGGTCTGGGCGAGCGTCATGTGGTACTCGCGGGGGACGTCCTCGTAGTCGACGAAGGTGCCCGGCAGGTCGGGCTCGCCGACGTGCCCGGCGGTGAGGTCCACCGGCACCTCGGAGCCGGGTGCGGTCCGCTCCCCGGCGTTGAAGGCGGCGAGGGCGGCGCTCAGCGCCTCGTCGCGCCCGGCCAGCCGGGCCAGGTGGTCGCGGTCGGCGCAGAGCGCGGTGCCGGGGGTCAGGGCCTGGACGCGGTAGGGCGCGGGGCGGCCGTGGGACCAGGAGTCGAGGTCGAAGAACTGGCCGTCGCCGACGACTTCGAGGAGCGCGTCCTCGCCGTAGCGGCCGGTGGCCCGCTTCTCCGCCCGGCCCTGGACGAGGACCCACAGCCGGCCCGTGGTGTCGCCCTCCTCGACCAGGGTCTGCCCGGCCTCGAAGGAGACCTCGGTGAAGGAGGCGGCCAGTTCGCGCAGGAGGTCCTCGCCCGCCTCGCGCAGGTAGGGGATCTCCCGCAGGTCCTCCGGGACGATGTGGTGGGCGTCGTCGTTCCGGTACGTGGTGATCCGGTCGTCGCCGAGTATGAAGGTCCGCCGGCGGTTGACGCGGTAGATGCCGGACTCGACGTCCACCCAGGGCAGGGCGCGGAGCAGGTAGCGGGGCGTGACGCCGCGCATCTGCGGGGTGGTCTTGGTGGTGGTCGCAAGCTGCCGTGCCGCGTCCGGGCTGAGACTCAACCGGTCGTTCATGAGGACCTCCTCGTGTGGGTAACGAGGATGATCGTCTTGTTGGAAACATTGCGTTCACAAGACTGCAGCAATGCGTCATGGCTTTAAAACACCGCCTGTTGACGAAGCGGCAGATCCATGCAGAAGTGAACTCGCCCTGACCGGTGGGTTCCTGATCAGGTTCGCTTTCCGGACGGACTCCGGGCCGTCCAAGCGATCGGGGGCCTCCGGAACCCTTCACCCTCCTGCACAATCGACCAGATTCGATCGTCACGTGCTCCTGTGACGACCGGTTCTCGACGGCCCGCCGCCGAACGAGGCGGCCAGCAGGGCGAGCCACACCCCGACGAGCACCAGATGCGCGCGCTGCGGGACACCGTGCCAGCCCGGCCGGCCGATGAGCGGTCCGACCGTGAGCAGGGCGGTCGTCAGGGCCGCGGCCAGGACCCACGGCCCCCAGCGGCGGACCAGCGGCCACCGGGTGCCGCCCGCCGCGGACGCCACCATCAGCACCATCGAGGCGAACAGCGCGGCGTGGGCCAGCGCGCTGGTGGCCGTGTGCAACGGGTTGACCACCTCGCAGGCGCTGTTCACCGAGGGGGCGCAGCGCATCGGCACGATGACGTCCGCCACGGAGGAGGCGGCGAAGGCGACCAGCGACCAGCGGCTCGCAAGGACGCAGCGGCTGCTGCCCGGCGGGCACGGAAGGGGAGCCGCTCCCGCGGCCACGAGCAGGGCGGTGACGATCTCGATCGCGCCGAACAGCCCGTGGAAGCGCTGGTCGGCGGCGTAGAGCTCGCTGACGTAGGAGTGCCGGGCGTCCAGGCCCGTGGGCAGGACCAGCTCCAGCAGCCAGGCGTTGTAGGCCACCGCCGCCGCGGCCAGCAGCCACGCCGGGCGCAGCTCGCGCGCGGCCGCCCGCGCCCCGGCGGCGGCCGGGGCCGGGCGGGGCCCGGCCTCCTGCGACCGGGGCACGAGCGGCGCGTCGGACATGGGAGGCGGTCTCAGATCCGCCGCCGGGCGGTCCGGCTCACGGCGCTCCCCCGGATCCGGCGTTCCGGTTCTGCGGGCCGTAGGCGGGCCCGGGCTCGGTCGGCGGCTTCGGCGAGGGCGGGGCCGTGGGAGGAGACGGCGGCGGGGACGTGTACGGCTTCGACGGCTCGGTGGCGGTCGGCTCCTCCGTCGGCGGCAGGGCCGGGCCGGACGTCACGCCGCCCTTGGGGGGTGGGACGGGGCGGTCCTTGCTGCCGTCGGTGCCGACCGGCCGTTCGAACCACTGGCCGGTGCGCGGGTCGTAGATGATGATCACGGCGATGGCGGTGCGGGCCGGGGCGACGGCGACGGTCTGGGACGACTTGTACGTGCTCCAGCTCTGGCCCCGGGTCTTCTGGCTGCCCTTGATCGCGACGGGCGGGCCGAGCGGGTTGCCGCAGGCGCAGCGCACCCGGGGCATGCCCCGGTTGTCGGCCAGGACGGCCGTTCCGGCCTGCAGCACCGCCTGGTAGGGGGTGGCCGAGCCGTCCTTGTAGCCGTGGTTGGTGACACGGGTGTCGGAGCGCAGCTGCACGGGGGTCAGGCCGCGCAGGTAGCCGGGGATCTCACCCGGCTGGATGCCCGCCGCGCTCGCGAAGGCGCGGGACTTCGCCTGATCGCCCGTCAGGTACTTGATCTGGCGCTCCACGTCGCAGCTCGACTCGTTCTCGCTGCCGCCGTAGAGACCGGGGCTGGAGCCCTCGATGGTGCGGGTGCCGCCCGGGGCCGGGGAGACGGGGGCCGCGGTCGCCTCCTTCGTGCCCTTGTCCTCGGCGGTGGACGGGGTGAAGGGGTCCCTGCCCTCGGCCGAGGCGGCCTGGAGGAAGACCTCGCCGCCGCCCTCCGGCCGGAGGAAGAAGACCGCGAGCGCCGCCACGACCACCGCGAGGCCCCCGACGAGGGCGACCTTGGGACCGGACCGCCACCAAGGGGGCCTGGGTTCATCGCCGGGCGGCTGCGCGGCGTGGTCGCCGGTCGGCGGAGCGGGAGGACCGGGCGGCTCGGGGCCCGAGGGCACGCTCCGGGTGCCGCCGGACGAGGGCCAGTCGGCCCGGGTCGGCTCGGGCGGCTCGGCCGGGGTGGGCGGGCCGGCCTGGCCGGATCCGCTTCCCCCACCGGAGAGAGGGCCGGACGGCGGGCCGGTGGGGCGGTCTTCTGACGGTGGTTCGGACGACACGGGCCCTGCTCCTCCGTTTTGGTCCTCTGGTGGGTCCTGCGCTGGGATCTCGCCGCCCCCCGTGGTCATTGTGTGCCGCAGACCGGCACGGGCCGCAAGCGGGGTTCGCCCGGGGAGGGGTGGCCCGGGAGGCGGATCCCGACAGGTGGAGCGGGCCGCGCGGGCGTACGTTGAGCCTTGCGGGCTCCCTCCTCCGGAGCCCGGGTACCCGACCGTCGACGAGGCATGCGGAGGCAGTGTGAGCCAGCCGCCCGGGGGCGCGCCCTCCTTCGTCCGCGTCTGGTGGGACGCCTTCGCCGCCGTGGCCGCCGCCGTGGCGGCGATGTTCGCCGTCGCCGCGCTCGGGCTGTGGGCCGCCGGCGCCGACGGCCTGCCGGGCGCGTTCCCGGCCGTGACCGCGGCCACGGTCGTCTCGGCCGTGGGCGGCACGGTGGAACTGTCCGGCGGCGCGGGCGTCCTGGGCCGTACGGGGGCCTCGCTCGACGTCGTGCCGCTCTCGGTGACCCTGGCCGGCGCGGTCGCCCTCGCCGTCGTCTTCCTGCGCCCGCTGCGCCACCACGCGGTGGCGGGCGGGCGGGAACTGCTCGCCCGCGTAGCCCGTACGGCCGTACTGTGGCTGATCGCCCTGCTGCTCATCGCGCTCGGCGCGCGGCACACCTTCCGCATCGACCTGGGCGACTCCCTCCTCGGCGACATCGGGGAGGCCCTGGACGTCTCCCCCAGCGTCGGGTTCCGCGCGGTCGTCGGGCCCACCCTCGGCTTCGGGCTGCTGTGGCTGCTCGTCCTGCTCGCCGTGGCGGTCGCGGCCTCCCGCAAGACGCCGCTGCCGTCGCGGCTGCTGCGCTTCCAGGACCCGGTGCGCCCCGCCGCGTTCGCCGTGCTGGCGCTGCTGCTCGGCTACGTACTGCTCGGCCTGCTCATCGGGCTCGTCGCCGCCGTCACACGCGGCAACCCGGCGGGGACCATGGCGGTGCTCCTGCTCGGCCTGCCCAACCTGGCCTGGATCTCCCTGGGCCTCGGCCTCGCAGGCTCCTGGGAGGGGCGCGTGCCGGGCCAGTCCCTCGGGCTGCCTCTGCCCAAGGCGCTCACGGCGGTGCTGCGCGGGGGCGGTGACGAACCGTCCAAGGTGACCGTCTCCTCGCTCGCGGAGCACGACGGGCGGGCGTGGCTGCTGGTGGCCCTCGCCGTGGTCGCCCTGCTCGCGGCGGCCTTCCTGCTGGCCGTGCGGTCCCCCGCGACGATGCAGCCCTGGGAGCACGCGATGCAGATGGGGGCGGCGCTGGCCGTCACGCTGTTCGTCATCGGCGCCCTCACCCGCATCTCCGCCCGCGCCGGGCTGTCGCTGCTGGGCATCGGCGACCTGTCGTCCTTCGGCGGCGAGGTCGCCCTGACCCCGCACCTGCTGACGCTGACCGCCGTGGGCCTGCTGTGGGGACTGGTGGCGGGCTACCTGGGCAGCCTCCTGGCCCGGAGGGCCGGACGCCGGGGCCTCGCGGAAGAGGCCGGCAAGCCGTAGGGGCAGGTCGTTCCGCTCACCGCCACCGTTCGGGGAAGACCGCCGCCGCCCACGCCGGCGGCTCCGGGACCTCCGCCGGCTCGTCCGGCGGTACCTCCGGCGGCCGGGAGGTCGTACCGCGGTCGCCCGGGACCCTTCCGGGCGTCGCCGCCGTCGCGGAGCGCAAGGCCGCCACGAACAGGCAGCAGCTCTCGAAGCGCTCGTCCGGCGTCTTCGCCAAGGCCTTGCCCAGGACCTCATCGGCCGCCTCCGGCAGCCCGGGCTGCCGTTCCGACAGCCGCGGCGGCGCGTCGTACTGGTGCGCCCACAGCAGCGCCATGTCGTCCTCGCGCCGGAACGGCGGCGCTCCCGTCAGCATTTCGAAGACCACGCACCCCAGGCTGTACACGTCGCACCGCCCGTCGACCGGCTTGCCCGCGATCTGCTCGGGGGCGACGTAGTCCAGCGTGCCGACGAACTGGCCCACCCGGGTGTACCCGGTCAGCGACAGGGACTTCTTCGTCAGCCCGAAGTCGGTGAGGTACACGTGCTCGGGGTGGTCGGCGTCGGTGCCCTCGGCCACGAGGATGTTGCCCGGTTTGACGTCCCGGTGCACGAGGTCGTGGTCGTGGGCGGCGTCGAGGGCGGAGGCGACCTGGCCGGCGATGCGGCACACGGCGTCCGGCGGCAGCGGCCCCTCGCGGTCGAGCAGGGCGCGCAGGTCCTGCCCGGCCACGTACCGCATGGCGATGTAGAGCAGCCCGTCGGCCTCCCCGGCCTCGAACACCGGGACGATGTGCGGGTGGTCGATGGCCGCGGCGACCTGCGACTCGTGGCCGAAGCGCTTGCGGAAGGTGTCGTTGCGGGCCAGTTCGGGGGCGAGCAGCTTGAGCGCGACGATCCGGCCGAGCCGCAGGTCGCGGGCGCGGTAGACGACGGCCATGCCGCCGCGCCCGATTTCGCTCTCCACCTCGTAGCCGGCGATGCGTCGGCCGATCAGCTCGGACGGGCGTTCACCGGCCCCGGCCATCAGCTCTCACCGCCGGGCCCGGCCGGGGAGGCGAGCGCGGCCATGGCCGTGCCGTCGAAGTAGCACCACACGTCCCGTCCGGCGTCGTAGAGCCAGACGGCGTCGCCGTCCACCACGGCCCCGATCCGCAGCCCCCGGGTCGTGCGGCCGAAGGTCTCCCCGTCCGTGCGCCCGGCGGCGAGGTCCTCCACCGCCGTGCGGTACTGCCCGAGGGTCTCCTGAACGCGGGCCAGGAGGGCGCGCGCGTCCTGCGTCCGCTCGGGCAGGCCCCCGGCCGCGGGCGGTCCCTGCGGCAGCGAGACCAGGAGCCGGGCGTCGGTCCACGCGGCCCAGCCGTTGGAGCACAGCACCTGCCCCCATTCGCCGCGGCGCTCCACGAGCCGTACGGGCAGCAGCGGGTCCAGCGGCTGGGTGGGGACGGTCCCGTCGGGGGCGGTCCAGGTGGCGAGCCCGCCGGGGGGCACGACGTGGGTCGGCAGGAATCCGGGGATGCCGGACGCGCTGCCGGGCGAGAGGGGGACGGTGCTCATGACTGCGACTCCGTCACTTCCGCATGACCGCGGGCTCGTGGCGGCGCAGGAGGCGGGCCACCAGGAAGGCGAACACGAGGGACAGGAGCACCATCATGCCCATGTCGAGCAGCCAGGTGCCGACGGCGTGCCGGAAGAGCGGGTCGCCTCCCCCGGCCGACGGCGGGAGCTGTCCGGTGGCGGGCGGGATGTGGGTGAAGTCGATCGTGGAGCTCATGGCCGCCAGGGCCCAGCGCGAGGGCACCACCCAGGAGAGCTGCTCCAGCACCAGCTTGTCGTTGAGTTCGATCATTCCGCCGCAGAAGACGACCTGGACCAGGGTGATGAGCACCAGCAGCGGCATGGTGACCTCTTCGCGGCGGACGATCGCCGACACCAGGAGGCCCAGCAGCATGGAGGTGAACGACAGCACCGCCAGGGCCAGCGTCATCTCGATCAGGGGCGGCATGAGCACGCCCTTCCCGCCGGGCGCGCGGGTGTCCACCCCGCCCAGGCCGACGATGGACAGGACGATGGCCTGCCCCACCGTGATCACGCCCAGGACGAGGATCTTCGACATCACGTAGGCGGACCTGGACAGGCCCACGGCTCGTTCGCGCCGGTAGATGACCCGTTCCTTGACGAGTTCGCGCACGGCGTTGGCGACGCCCGTCAGCACGCCGCCGACGCACAGGATCAGCAGGACCGTGTTCGCCTTGTCGGCGGAGGCGAAGCGGGTGCCCGAGGACAGCCGGGCCATCGCGCCGGTGACGAACGGCAGCACGATCATGATGATCAGGAAGGTGCGGTCGGTGCTGAGCGCCCTCACGTAGCGGCGCATCAGGGTCCACAGCTGGGCGCCCCAGCTCTGGGGCTTGGCGGGCGGCGCGGGCGGCGCCTCCGGAGCCGTCGGCGCGGCCAGGCGCGGCTGTTCGGCGGCGGCCTCGACGAACTGCCGGTGCTGGGGCGAGGCACGGTACTCCCCCGTCCAGTCCCGGTCCTTGTCGTTCTCGAAGGCCTCGAACGCCTCGGGCCACTCCTTGAACCCGAAGAAGCCGGGCGTGTCGCCGGGTGGTCCGTAGAAGGCGGTCCGTCCGCCGGGGGCGAGGACCAGCAGCCGGTCGCAGACGTCCAGGCTGAGCACGCTGTGGGTGACGACGATGACCGTGCGGCCGTCGTCGGCGAGGGAGCGCAGCGTGTTCATCACCGAGCGGTCCATGCCCGGGTCGAGGCCGGAGGTCGGCTCGTCGAGGAAGAGCAGGGAGGGCTTCGTCAGGAGTTCCAGGGCGACGCTGACGCGCTTGCGCTGGCCTCCGGAGAGGCTGTGGATGGGCTGGTCGGCGCGCTGTTCGAGGCCCAGTTCGCGGATGACCTCCTCGACGCGGGCCAGGCGTTCGGCCTTGGCGGTGTCGCCGGGGAAGCGCAGTTCGGCGGCGTAGGACAGGGCGCGGCGCACGGTGAGCTGGACGTGCAGGATGTCGTCCTGCGGGACGAGCCCGATGCGGGCCCTGAGCTCGGCGTAGTCGCGGTACAGGTCGCGGCCGTCGTAGAGCACCGCGCCCTGGTCGGCGGGGCGCAGGCCGGTGAGGGCGTTGAGGAGGGTGGACTTGCCCGAGCCGCTGGGGCCGACGACGGCGAGCAGGGACTTCTCCTCGACGGGGAAGGAGACGTCGTCGAGGAGCCGCTTGCGGCCCCCGTCGGCCTCGACGTGGACGCACAGGTCCTGGACGTCGAGGGAGATCTCACCGCTGTCGACGTACTCCTGGAGCTGGTCGCCGACGAGGCAGAAGGCGGAGTGTCCGATGCCGATGATGTCGCCGGGGAGGACCGGGGCGCGGCGCACGGGGTGGCCGTTCAGGAAGGTTCCGTTGTGGCTGCCGAGGTCGACGATCTCGAAGGCGCCTCCCGGCCCGGAGCGCAGTTCGGCGTGGCGGCGGGAGACCACCAGGTCGTCGACGGCCACGTCGTTGTCGGGGCCGCGGCCGATGCGCACGGTGCGCGGGGGCAGCGGGCGTACGGAGGTGGGCTGACGGAACGTGCCGGTGGCGGCAGGCATGGCGACGGAGGAGGGACGCTCCGCCGGGGGCGGCGGTGGCGGCGGGACCGGGGGCGGTGCGTTCCTGAGGACGGCGGCGGGCCCGTCGGTGGGGTTGCCGAAGCGCAGGACGGTGCCGGGCCCGACGTCGAGGACCTGCACCCGGCGGCCTTCGGCCCAGGTGCCGTTGGTGCTGCCGGTGTCCTCGACGATCCAGTGGCCGGCGACCGGGCGCAGCACGGCGTGGTGCCAGGAGACCCGGTCGTCCTGCAGTACGACGTCGCTCCGGGGATCGCGCCCCACGAGGTAGGAGCGGACCGGGGCCATCGTCTTCGAGCCGCCTTCGGACTCGATGACGAGTCCGGGGGCGGAGGGCGCGGCGGGCCGGTCTCCCATACCGGTAATTTTACGGCGGGCCGCCCGCCCCCGCCTTTCGGTGACGGGTGGGCGGTGGCCATGGGTGGTGCGCGGTGGCCACGGGTGGAGGGAGCGGGAGATGGCGGTGGAGCCGGAGCGGCTGCCCGTGTTCGTCTACGGGACGCTGCGTCCCGGGCAGGTCAACCACGGGCACTACCTGCGGGGCCGCACGGTGGCCGAGGAGCCGGCGCGGCTGCGGGGCGCGGTGCTGTACGAGGGGCCCGGCTATCCGTACGCCGTGGCCGAGCCGGGCGGGGAGATCCGCGGGGAGCTGATCTTCGTCGCGCCCGGGGAGTACGCGGCGGTGCTCGCGTCCCTGGACGAGCTGGAGGAGTGCGGTCCGGACGGGCGCGGGGAGATGTACGTACGGGTCGGGCGGCAGGTGCTGCCCGACCGCGGGGGTCCGGTGCACGCCTGGGTGTATCTCGCGGCGGACCGGACGGCGCGGCGGCTGCGGGCGGTGGGGACACGGGTGACGGGCGGCAGCTGGCCGCACGGGCCGGCGTAGACAGCAGTACAGAAATTCCACCGTCTCACATAGCGAGACATTGACGGACGCCCGCAACCCCGACGCCGAACCCTGCCTCTTCACTTGCAGTTTGACGCCGCGTCACGGCCCAAGCACCTTGCGTTGAGGCATTGTTAACAGTTGATCAACTGTCCGGACATCACGCCTATCTGATCTTTTCATGCCCATGCCAGTACGGGCAGAGTCGTCCGCGGGACCACAGGTTCCCGCGGTGCGCGAGTGACGGCACCGCGTGCAGACAGGCGGACGGCTGACCACCGAACCGCCCTTGACGCAAAGGGCGCTGAACTTGCGTACGACCCCCACAACCCGCAAACGAATACTCATCGCCGCCGCGACGATCGTGGCCGCGGCCACCATGGCGGGCACGGCGTCCGCCGCCCCGTCTCAGCCCATGGACACTGCCGACTCCCTCCGGGACCGGGCCCGCGCCGCGGCCGCGGACTCCTCGGTCAGAGCCGCCGCCCTCGCCGCCGACGCGGAGACCGTGAAGGCGGCCACCGCCGCCGCCCTCGCCCACGCGGACGCCACGGGCGTCGGCAAGAACGAGACGCTCCGCGTCAAGGACACCCTCATCGATCCCGAGGGCAAGCGCCACGTCCGTTTCGTCCGGGCCTTCCAGGGCGTCCCCGTCGTCGGCGGCGACCTCGTCGTCCACCTCGACGCGAAGAAGAACTACCTCGGCGTCACCCGGGCGATCCGGCACCGGGTCTCCGTGCCCTCGGTCGCCCCGAAGCTCACCGCGCCGCAGGCCGCGGCGAAGGCCGCGAAGTCGGTGGACGGCAAGGCCGCCAAGACCGAGCTCGTGGTCGACGCCCGCAGCACCGAGCCCGTCCTCGCCTACCGCGTGACCGTCACCGGCAGCGGCAAGGCCGAGACCGGCGTCAGCCACAGCGTCGTCGTGGACGCCGGCAGCGGCAAGGTCATCAGCAGCACGCCGCTCAGCGACGGCATCATCTCCCCCCGTCTGAAGGCCAAGCTGCGCAGCGAGGGCAAGGAGGCCGTGCCGCGCACCGGCGCCAAGACCACGCCGCCGGCCAAGGCGCGGTCCGGCACCCAGTTCCCGGCCCAGGTGGGCGGCACCGGCGCCTCGCTGTTCGCGGGCAACGTCCCGCTGACGACCACCCAGACGGCGAAGGACTCCTTCGTCCTCAAGGACCTCAGCCGCGGCGGCGGGGAGACCCGCGACGCCCAGGCCAAGGAGCTCGACTCCTTCGCGGCGGGCAAGGCGTTCACCGACGCGGACAACCGCTGGGGCGACGGCACCGCCACCGACAACGCCACCGCCGCCGTCGACGCGCAGTTCGGCATCACGAGCACGTACGACTACTACAAGGCGACGTTCGGCCGGAACGGCATCAAGAACGACGGCTCCGGTCCGCGCGCCCTGGTGCACTTCGGCGACAAGGTCGGCAACGCCTTCTGGTCCCCCGAGTGCGGCTGCATGCTCTACGGCGACGGCGATGGAGAAACGTTCAAGCAGCCACTGGTGGCCCTGGACGTCACCGGCCACGAGCTCAGCCACGGCGTGATCGAGGCGACCGCCGACTTCCAGCCCACGCGGGTGGACGCGCGCCAGAACCAGTTCGGCGAGGCGGGCGCGCTCAACGAGTCGCTCGCCGACATCTTCGGCGCGGGCGTGGAGTTCCGGACGAACAACGGCGGCAACCCCCCGAACTACCTCCTCGGCGAGAAGCTCGGCCTGGAGCAGAAGTTCCTGCGCCGCATGGACAAGCCGTCGCTGGACGTCCTCGAGGGCACCGTCGACTACTGGGACGAGGGCTCCTACGACCGTGAGGTGCACGCCGGCTCCGGCGTCTCCTCGCACGCCTTCTACCTGCTGGCCGAGGGCAGCGGCAAGAAGACCATCGGCGGCGTGGAGTACGACTCCCCCACGTTCGACGGCAAGGCGGTCACCGGCATCGGCCGGGAGAAGGCGCAGCAGATCTTCTACCGCGCCCTGACCCGCTACATGGTCTCGACGACCGACTTCCACGAGGCCCGCGTCGCCACGCTGCAGGCCGCCGCGGACATCCACGGCGAGAAGAGCGCCGAGTACAAGGCGGTCGACGCCGCCTGGGCCGCGGTGAACGTGACCGCGGCCAACACCCCCAAGGAGGGCCCGGCCGTCAAGCGCTGACGGTTGCCGCCGGCGCCCGCCCGGTCCGCTCCCCCGCACCTCGCGCGGAGGAGCGGGCCGGGTTCCGTGTGATCCACAACATCTGGCCCGGTGAAGGGGATGTTGTTATGGTCGTCGCCACCAGTGGGTTGGGCGTTCAAACCCACCCCGGACGCTACTGGTCGGCAGCCAAGCACAGGTCGACGACAGGTCGACAACAGGTCGACGACATAGGGGGAGCGCAGTGTCGGCAAACGCAGGGACGGTCACGGGCGCCGAGGAGCTCAAGGCCCTCAACGCCGAGCTCGCGGCGTCTTTGGACGGCGAGTTCACCAGCGAGTACGCGGACGTCAACGGTGTCCGGCTGCACTACGTGACCGGCGGTCAGGGCGAGCCGCTGGTGCTGCTGCCCGGCTGGCCCGAGACGTGGTGGGAGTACCGGAAGGTGATGCCCGCGCTCGCCGCCCGCTTCCGCGTGATCACCGTGGACATCCGCGGCATGGGCGGGTCGAGCAAGCCGGAGTCGGGCTTCGACAAGAAGAACATGGCCCGGGACATCCGCGAGCTGGTCCGCCACCTCGGCTACGACAAGGTCAGCATCGCCGGGCACGGGATCGGCGCCATGGTCGCCTTCGCCTACGCGGCGAACCACCCCGACGCCGCCGAGAAGGTGGCGATCCTCAACACCACCCACGCGGACGAGAGCTACTACAAGTTCCCCATGCTGCCCAATCCCGGCGACAAGGGCCCGCACCGCTGGTGGCTCGCCTTCAACCAGGTGGCCGACTTCCCCGAGCAGATCCTGACCGGCCGCTACCGCCACATCATCGACTACATGTTCGGTCTGAGCCTGGTGAACCCGGACGCGATCACCGACCGGGACCGGGACGTCTACGCCCGGGCGTACTCGTCGCCCGAGGCGATCCGGGCCAGCAAGGGCTGGTTCCAGTCGTACCAGAAGGACATCGCGGACTTCGAGTCGTACGACAAGATATCCGTGCCGATGCTCGGCCTCGCGTACGGGACGTTCTTCGAGTACATGCGAGAGGTGTTCCCCCGGCAGGGCACCGACGTCCGCATGGCCGAGATCGAGGGGAGCCGCAACTACCTGGTCGAGGAGCAGCCGGAGGCCGTCACGCGCGCCCTCCTGGAGTTCCTCGGCTGAACCCGGCCCGCGGCGGACGCCGCACGCCGGGGCTTCGCCGCCCGGTGCAGCGCCCGCCGCTCGGCCTCGCTCGTCCCGCCCCACACGCCGCTCTCCTGTCCGGACTCCAGTGCCCAGCGCAGGCACTCCGCGCGCACCGGGCAGGTGCGGCACACCGATTTGGCGTCCTCGGTCTGTACGAGTGCGGGACCCGTCGTACCGACGGGGAAGAACAGCTCGGGGTCCTCGTCGAGACAAGCGCCGTACTGTCGCCAGTCCATGTGGCGATCCATGGAAACGATCCCTCCGGTCGGGTCGGTCGGGTGTGTGGGGTGAGTGGGTCCCTCTCCCTACTCCGCGTTACCCGGGATCCGTGAGGTATCCGTGTGAACGTCACACCATGTGGACGTCGATACCTGACAGAGCGGGTGGCTCGGAAGGGTGGCGCGCCCGGCTGATCGGTAGGTAGTGGTTCCACGCCCACGCCTCCCTTGAGCCCCAGGACGGTCAGCATGCTCGCGCCACCTCCCGCCAGCGCCGGTACCCGTAAGAGCCCGCCCGCGCCCGCCGCCGCCACGGAGGCGGGCGCCGGGCTGCCGCGCGGGCTCAAGCAGCGTCACCTGTCCATGATCGCGCTGGGCGGTGCCATCGGAGCGGGCCTGTTCGTCGGCTCCGGGGTGGGGATCAGGGCCGCGGGGCCCGCGATCGTCGTCGCCTACGTGCTGGCCGGCGGCCTGGTGCTGCTGGTCATGCGGATGCTGGCGGAGATGTCCGCCGCCGACCCGGCCACCGGGTCCTTCTCCGTGCACGCGGCCAAGGCGCTCGGCCCCTGGGCCGGTCTGACGGCGGGCTGGCTGTACTGGTCGCTGCTGGTCGTCAGCGTCGCCGCGGAGGCCCTCGGGGCGGCGGACATCATGACGGGTCTGCTCCCCGGGGTTCCCGGGTGGCTGTGGATGACGCTCTTCATGGCCGTGTTCACGGGCAGCAACCTCGCCGCCGTCCGGCGCTTCGGCGACCTCGAATTCTGGTTCGCCGGCCTGAAGGTCACCGCCATCTGCGTCTTCCTCCTGCTGGGGGCGCTCGCCGTCTGCGGCCTCCTGCCCGGTTCCGCCGCGCCGGGCGCCGCCCACCTCACCGGCCACGGCGGCTTCCTGCCGCACGGCTGGCACGGGCTGGCCCTCGGCCTCGTCGCGGCGGTCTTCGCCTACGGAGGGCTGGAGACCGTCACGATCGCGGCCGCCGAATCCGCCGACCCGGTCAGGGCGGTGGGCCGCGCCGCCAGAACCGTCGTCTGGCGGATCTGCTTCTTCTACATCGGCTCCATGGCCGTCATCGTCACCCTGCTGCCCTGGGACAGCAGTACCGCGCACACCAGCCCCTACAGCGGCACCCTGGAGCGCATGGGCGTCCCCGGCGCCGGGCACCTCATGAACGCCGTGGTGCTCGTCGCCCTGCTGTCGGCCATGAACGCCAACATCTACGGCTCCTCCCGCATGCTGTACTCCCTCGTGCACCGTGGCGATGCGCCCCGCGCCCTCGGCCGCGTCACGCAGGGCGGCGTCCCGCGCAACGCCGTCCTCGCCTCCGCCGCCTTCGGCTTCGCGGCGGTCGTCCTCAGCGTCATCTGGCCGGGCACCGTCTTCCGCTTCCTGCTCAACGCCGTGGGGGCCACGATCCTGATCGTCTGGTTCCTCATCGGCCTCTCGCAGCTGCGCCTGCGCCGCCGCCGCGCCGCACGCGGGGAAGCCGGACCGCCGGTGCGCATGTGGCTGTTCCCCCACCTGACGCGGCTGGCCCTGCTCGCGATCGGCGCGGTCCTGGTGGTCATGGTCCTCGAACCGGACTCCCGTACGCAGGTCCTGTGCACGGGGGCCTGGGCGGCGCTGCTGATCGTGTGCGGTCTGGTGAACGGGCGCCGGGGCAGGGCGCGGCGGGCCGCACACGCCGGGGCCCGGCACCGGGCAGGGTGACGGGCCCGGGGCCCGGCGTGTGCGGCCCGCGGATCACGTCGGCCGCTTCGGCCGCTTCGGTCACCGGTCACCGGTCACCGGTCACCGGTCACACCGAGAGGCCGACCCCCTGCTTGCGGTACCGGCCCGGCGCCACCCCGTACTCGCGCTTGAAGGCCTTGGCGAAGGCGAACTCCGAGGTGTACCCCGCCCGTTCGGCGACGGTGCGCAGCGGGGCGTCGCCCTCGCGCAGCAGCCGGCCCGCCGTCGTCATGCGCCACCACGTCAGATAGGCGAGCGGCGGCTGGCCGACCAGCGCGGTGAAGCGCCGGGCGAAGGCGGCGCGGGACAGCGCCGCCCGGGCGGCGAGCTCCTCGACGGTCCAGGGCCGCGCCGGTTCGTCGTGAATGGCGTGCAGCGCGGCCGTGACGGCCGGGTCGCTCAGGGCCGCCGCCCATCCGGACGGCTCCTCGGGGCGCTCGGTCAGCCACCAGGTGCGCAGCAGGTAGAGCAGCAGGGTGTCGAGGAGCGCCGGCACGACGGCGTCGGATCCGGGCTGGGGATCGGCCAGTTCGGCGCCGAGCAGGTCGACGGCGGCGCGCAGCCGGTCGTGGGCTCCGATGCGGGCCGGGAGGTGGATGAACGGCGGCAGGTCGGTCAGGAGGGGGTGGGCCCGCGCCTTGTTCAGCTGGTAGGCGCCGCAGAGCATGATGGTGTCGTCGCCGTGGACGGGCCCTTGGTGACGGAGCGACGGCCAGGAGCCGTCCGTCTTCAACCAGGCGTCCTCCAGCGGCGTGCCGGGGTCGTCGGCGATGCCGTGCCCGTACCCGTGGGCGAGGAAGACGACGTCGCCCGGGCCGAGGCGGGCGGGTTCGGCGCCGCCGGGCGGCAGCAGCCATGCCGAGCCCTGGAGGACCACGTGGAAGCCGGCGCCTTCGGAGGCCGGGAAGCGGACGCCCCAGGGCGCGCGCTTGACCGAGCGCGAGGAGTGGGGGCGTCCGGTGCGCATGGCGGCGATCGCGTCGCTCAGTACGTCCATGGCGGTACCTTACCGCCGCGATCGCACCCTGCCGCCGTGATCAAAAGACGCTGGGACATAACCAGGAGGCTTTCGGATATGGATCGTCTTCCGTCTCCTCCATACGGTCGTTCCCATGACAACTTCTTCTGCACACAAGACAGTCACCGGCGCAGCGGTCACCCGGGCGGTTCTCTTCCATGAGCTCGGCGGTCCCGAGGTCCTCAGGGTCGAGGACGTGCCGCTTACACAACCCGGGCCCGGCGAGGTCCTCTTCCGCGTCGAGGCGATCGGCCTCAACCGGGCCGAGGCCCTCTTCCGCGCGGGCGGCTACTACTACCGGCCGACGCTGCCCGGCTCCCGGCTCGGCTACGAGGCCGCGGGGGTGGTCGAGTCGGTCGGCGAGGGCGTGGCCGCGTTCGCCCCCGGCGATGCGGTGATGGCCGCGGCCAACTTCGACTTCGGTGTCCACGGGGTGTACGGCGAGCACGCCGTCCTGCCCGAGACGTCGCTGGTGCACCGGCCCGAGGGCGTGGACGCGGTCACGTCCGCGGCGGCGTGGCTGTCGTACTCGACGGCGTACGGCGGCATGGTGGAGACCGGCGGGCTGGCCCCGGGCGACCATGTGATCATCACGGCCGCCTCCAGCGGTACGGGGACGGCCGCGATCCAGACGGCCCTGCGGATGGGTGCGATCCCGATCGCCACCACGCGCGGCGAGTCCAAGCGGGAGCGGCTGCTGGAGCTCGGCGCGGCCCATGTGATCAGCACCGGCTCCCAGGACCTGGTCGAGGAGGTCGGGCGGATCACCGGTGGCCGGGGTGCGCGGATGGCCTTCGACGGAGTGGGCGGCCCGGGCTTCGCGACCCTCGGCGACGCACTGACCCCGGGCGGCACGATGGTGGCCTACGGCTTCCTGGACCCGCGCCCCATCCAGCTGTCGATGAACTGGCCGCTCACCGTCCACGCGTACGCCAACGGAGTCACGTGCCGCGACGAGGCGTACCGCCGCCGTGCCGCCGCCTTCATCGGTTCGGGCCTGGCGGGCGGCACGCTGGAGCCCGTGATCGCCGAGACCTTCGACGGCCTGGAGCGCATCACGGACGCGCACCGCCTGATGGACTCCAGCACCTTCACCGGAAAGATCGTGGTGAAGGTGTGACCACCGGGGCGGCGACGAGCCGGGCCCGGCCCGTGAACAGCCGCCGCGCGATGCTGCAGGCCCCTCTGCAAAGAGGGGCCTGCAGCCGCCCCGCAGCTACGGGGACAGGGGCGGCAAGTGATCGTTTCCGGCCGCAACGCAACCCCCGGATCGGGTGACCGGCCACGGTGGAGTGAATCGCACAAACGGCGACCGGCCCCCGGCCCAGAGCCCGCGGGCCGGTTGACGCCTCCTCGAATTCCCGAGCGACGAAACGCCCTTGGAGGGCCGTGACGCCCCCGATCAGGGGTCGTTTTCCCGATCGCTCGTCCGATCCGTACGTCAACGAGGAGGCGTAGTGCATCACCATCACGAGGGCCCCGCGCACACCGGCGGGGTGCATCCGGCATTCGAACACCGTCGGCCGGCAAGGCCCGTGGGATCCGGCGCGGCCACCTCCGGGAGGTGGCCGTCATGAGGCAGCGGGCGCGCTACACGTGCGCGGTCGACGTGATGGTCCTGCTGCACCGCGACGACGGCCGCGTCCTGCTGCTGCGGGGGGCCGGGGACGTGTACGCCGCCGGTCTCCTCGCCCCGCCCGGCGGGCATCTCGAGGACGGCGAGACCCTGGCCGACGGTGCGCTGCGCGAAGTCGCCGAGGAAGTCGGAGTCGCCATCGACCCGGCCGACCTGGAGTTCTGCCACCTGATCCACCACCGCAACCCCGAGGGGCAGGCCCGGGTCGGGGTCGTCTTCACCGCGCAGCGGTGGTCGGGCGAGCCGCGCAACCTTGAGCCGGAGAAGTGCTCCACGCTCGTCTGGGCCGACCCGGCGCACCCGCCCGCGGATTGCGTGCCCTGCACCGCCGCCGTCCTCGGCAGGTTCGTCTCGGGGGCGCTGCTGTCCACCCACGGCTGGGACGGGAAGCCGGGAGGCGCGGCATGAAGAGGCGCGGCATGAACATGAAGAGGCGCGGCATGAAGCAGAGGAACACGAATCCGGGGAAGCAGCAAGACCCGAGCGAGGGCGCCACGGCGGGAGACGCGGCGACCGGGAGCCGGCCGGATTCGGAACAGCTGCTGTTCGGCGGCCCGCTGCTGTACGACAACGGGTGGGCCCAGCACGAGGCGGCGTACTTCGAGATGTCGCTGTGGGCTATGGCCCTGCGGCTGCCCCGCCTCGTCCGCTCCACGGTGCGCCTGGCCCGGCAGGCCGACCGCCGGTCCCTGGCCGTGGTCGGCGCCGCCGAGCTGATCCGGGGCGCGGGGCAGGCCGTGGGACTGGTCGCGGTCAACGGCGTCCTGACCGCCTTCCTGGCCTCCGGGACCATCGCGCAGCGTCTGCTGGCGGCCGCACCGGCGATGGTGGTGGTGACGCTCGCCGGGACGGTGAGCGCGCTGGCGGCGTCGGCTTCGACGTCGGGCACGGGCCGGCTGGAGCCGAAGGTCGAGCGGGTGGCGACCGAGCAGTACCTGGAGCGCGTGGTCCGGGTCGAGCTGGCGGCGATCGAGGACGCGGACTTCCACCGGCTGCTGGATTCGGCCCAGTACGGGGCCGCCTCGGCGCGCCGCATGATCAGCTACTGCACCGGCGTCATCGGATCACTGGTGTCCTTCGCAGCAGCCGCCGGCGTGCTGACGGTGCTGCATCCGGTACTGCTGCCGCTCCTCGTCCTGATGACCGTGCCGCGCTCCTGGGCCGCCCTGCGGAACTCACGGACGCGGTACGCGAGTTACCTGCGGTGGGTGCAGCACTCGCGGGCCGGGAGGCTGCTGAGCCAGACCCTGATGCGGACGGGGCCCGCCCCGGAGATCCGCGTCCACGGCGTCGGGCCCTTCCTCGTGGATCACTTCCGCAGCATGTCGCAGGACTCCGAGGCCGAGCAGTCGCGGCTGGCCGACAGCGCCGCCCGGGTCCGGCTGGTCGCGTCCGCGCTCACCGGCGCCGCCACGGCCCTGACGTACCTGGCGCTGATCGGGCTGCTGGCGGCGGGGGCGATGGACCTGTCGGTGGCGGGCACGGCGGTGCTGGCCGCACGGACCGGCGGGCAGAGCCTGTCCACCCTCGTCCTGCAGGTCAACAACCTCTACGAGGAGGCCTGCTACGTACAGGACCTGGAGCGTCTGTGCCGGGAGGCGGCGGAGCGGGCCATCCCCGACGGCGGGCTGCCCGTGCCCGAGCGGCCGGCGCTGATCCGCTTCGAGAACGTCACCTTCCGCTATCCCGCCGACGGCCCCGGAGGCTGCGAAGGTTCCGAAGGTCCCGAAGGCTCTGAAGACTCCGAAGGTTCTGAAGGTTCCGAAAGCTCCCGGCGCCGCGAGCGGCCGGCGCTCAGGAACGTGTCCCTGGACATCCCCGCCGGAAGGATCGTGGCGCTCGTCGGTGTGAACGGCTCGGGCAAGACCACCGTCGCCAAGCTCGTGGCCGGTCTGTACCGGCCTGACGCCGGGAGCATCCTGTGGGACGGCGTGGACGCCGGCGCACTGGACCGGGCGCAGCTGTTCTCCCGGATCGCGATGGTCGGCCAGGACTTCCACCGGTGGCCGTTCACGTGCCGCATGAACGTGGCCATCGGCCGCACCGACCGGCCGCTGGACCAGCGGGCGCTGGAGGAGGCCGCAGTCCACTCGGGCGCCGACAAGGTCGTGGCGGAGCTGCCCAAGGGCTGGGACACGCTGCTGTCCAAGGGCTACAAAGGAGGCCATCAGATCTCCGGGGGCCAGTGGCAGCGGCTGGGCATCGCCCGCGCCCGCTACCGCGACGCCCGCATCCTCATCGTCGACGAGCCCACCTCGGCCCTGGACGCCCGGGCCGAGCTGGAGGTGTTCGAGCAGATCCGCAGACTCGCCGACGGCGGGCAGACCGTCGTCCTGATCACCCACCGCCTCGCGTCCGTGCGGCACGCCGACGTCATCCACGTGCTGGAGCAGGGCGAGCTCCGGGAGAGCGGCACGTTCGAGGAGCTGCTGAACACGCCCGGAGGCGTCTTCCGCGGCCTGTACGAGCTGCAGCGCGGGCAGTTCCAGGACGTGCCCGTGCCGGAGCAGCGGCGGATGGCTTAGTGGGGGCAGGCGGTGCAGGTACGGACGATGTAGATGCGTGGATGCGAGACACGTAGATGCGAGATGCGTAATTGCGGCCCCCGGGCGGTTTCCGTCCGGGGGCCGCATGACGTTCCGGTCGGGTCATCAACGCGCGTAGAAGCGCTGTCACCGAAATGCCCGCCTCCACATCGCCCGCGTCCGGCGGCCGACGGCTCATCATTCAGCACCATGGACATGGGCTTCCCGACCGATGCGGCGGCTCCCCCGCCGAACGGCGCCCGCAACGGGCCCGCCGTCTCCCGCGAGGAGTTCGACGCGCTCTTCGGCAGGGTCCGCACGTGGGGCCGCTGGGCGCCCGCCGACCGCGGGGCCTGGAACCGGGTGACCGCGGACCACGTCCGGCGGGCGGCCGCCCTGGTGCGGACGGGGACCGTCGTGCCGATGGGGCGGCCGTGGGACACCGTGCCCGGTCCGGACAACACCAGGCCCGCCCTGCGCTACATGTCCGACCTGGGCGACGTCGAGGCGCCCGAGCCCGCCGTCCACAAGGACTTCATCGGCGCCGACTACCACGGCAAGGCCGTCAGCCATCTGGACGCGCTCTCCCACATCGCCTACCGCGGGCGGTTCTACGGCGGCGGCACGGCGCGCGACCTCGTCGGTGCCGGAGGGGCCCGCTTCGGGGAGGTCGCGGCGCTCGGCCCCCTGGTGACCAGGGGGGTGCTCCTCGACCTGCCGGCCGTCATGGAGACCCCTTGGCTGGAACCGGGGCAGGCCGTGCACGCCGCGGACCTCACCGCCGCGGAGACGGCGCTCGGCGTGACGATCGGCGAGGGCGACGCCGTGCTGCTGCGGACCGGCCGCTTCCGGCGCCGCCGGGAACTGGGCCCCTGGGACCCCGGTGCCTCCTGCGCGGGCCTCCACGTGAACGCCGTGCCCCTGCTGGCCGAGCGCGGTATCGCCCTGCTCGGCGGCGACGGCGACAGCGACGTCCGGCCCTCCCCCGTCGAGGGCCTGCACTCCCCCGTCCACACGCTCGCCATCGCCGCGATGGGGGTGCCGCTGCTGGACAACCTCGACCTCGAAGAGCTCTCCGCCGCCTGCGCCGGCACGGGCCGTTACGCGTTCCTGCTCCTCGTGGCGCCCCTGAGCATCCCCGGTGGTACGGGCTCCCCGGTCAATCCCGTGGCAGTGCTCTGACGGCCGGGCCGCACCCGCCACCCCACCACTGTCACCGACCGCCACTGACCGTGACCGGACGACCGCGCACGCCCAGCCCGTTCCGATATGTCGGCAAAGTTCTAAAATGGAACAACAGTGCAGCCACCCCGGTACGGGTGGCCATCGGCGCACGTACCGATGAGGAAGTGATCCGGATGGGGCTCGTGGCGGACGACATCGGTCCCGTACGCGCCCGTGAGCAGTTCCTTCGCGGCGGGACGGTCGAGGACGCCGTGCGCAGCCCGATCCTGGACTCGTGGCAGCGCAGCCGGGCGCTGGGGCTCTCCCCGGACGGCTGCGAGCTCCCCTACACGCAGGACCTCGACCTCGACGGCCGCCTCATCCGCGCGGCCGCCCCCGTGATGGGCCGGCTGCAGGCCATGTTCGACGGCAGGAGCATGAACATCTCCCTCGCCGACGCGCGCGGGGCGGTGCTGCAACGCCGGTTCGGCGAGGCCGCGATGGTCAGGCACCTGGCCGCGATCCAGAGCGTCCCGGGCTTCGTGTTCGCCGAGAAGTACGGCGGGACCAACGGCATCGGCCTGGCCCTCGCGGAGCGGCACCTGGTCAACATCTACGGCGCCGAGCACTTCGCCGAGCGCTCGCAGGCGAACGCGTGCGTGGCGATACCCGTACGGGACCTGCTCAACGGGCGCATCGAGGGGGTCCTCTGCCTCGGCTACTCCTACGCGGACGCGGACCCGGCGCTGGACGTCGTGATCCGCAGGGCGGCCGGCGCCATCGAACGGCGGCTGCTGGAGCAGAGCTCGGCGCGGGAGCGCGCCCTGCTGCAGGCCTACCTCGACGCCAGGCGCCATGCACCGACCGACGGCACGCCCGTCAACGGGCAGCTGGGCGAGCTCGCCGCGAGCGGCCTCGACTGGCGCGACCAGATGATCCTCAAGGAGAAGGCCGGCGAGCTGCTCGCCTCGGCCCAGCGGGCCGCCGTCGAGGTGATCCTGCCCGGCGACCGGCGGGTCACCCTGCTGAGCCGCCCGGTGACGAGCCCCTCCGGCGTGGAGGGCCTCGCCGTCGAGGCGGTCATCCCCTCGCGGCACCAGCGCCTCGCCGTCTCCGCCGAGTCCGGGCCGCCCCTCGGCGCTCCCCCCGGCCTCCTGGCGCAGCAGGCCCTCACCGACGTCGTCCCGCCGCCCGGGCGCCTTCCCGGCCGCCCGTCGCCCGGCCGGGACACGGCGACGGCCCGCAGGCCGGACGCAGCAGGCGCGCCCGGCACTTCCGGCACTCCCAGGACTCCCGGCACTCCCAGCACTTCCGGCGCACGCGGCGCACGCGGCGCGCCCGGCGGCGCAGGCCTGCCCGCCGTCGCCGGCGGTGCGACCAGCGGGCTGGTGCTGGTGGGCGAGCCGGGGGTGGGGAAGTACGCCGTCGCGGCCCGCCGCCGCCTGGAGCTGCTGTCCGAGGCCAGCACCCGCATCGGCACCACGCTGGACGTGAGCCGCACCGCCCTGGAACTCGCCGAGATGGCCGTCCCGCGCCTGGCCGACTACGTCACCATCGACCTTCCCGCGGCGGTGCTGCGCGGCGACGAGCCGTCCGACCCCCGCAAGGACCTCCACCGCACGGTGGTCCACGGCATCCGCGACGACTGCCCCTTCTACCCCGCCGGCGAGCGGGTCGACCTCAAGCGGACCACGCCGCAGCTCCGCTGCCTGACCAGCGGGGAGAGCATCCTGGAGCCCGATCTGCGGGCCGCCCCGGGCTGGATCTCCCAGAACCCCGCGCGCGCCCAGCGCCTCCTGGCCCACGGCGTCCACTCCCTCATCGCAGTCCCGCTCCTCGCCCGCGGCATCGTCCTGGGCACAGCGAGCTTCTACCGCTCCCAGGACCCCTCGCCCTTCGGCGACGACGACCGCTCGCTGGCGCAGGAGCTCGCCACGCGCGCCGCCATCTGCATCGACAACGCCCGCCGCTACACGCGCGAGCACAGCATGGTCCTGGCCCTGCAGCACAGCCTGCTGCCGCAGGGCTTCCCCGAGCAGAACGCCGTCGAGGTCGCGCACCGTTACATGCCCGCCGAGTCCGGTGTCGGCGGGGACTGGTTCGACGTCATCCCCCTCTCCAGCGCCCGCGTCGCCCTCGTCGTCGGGGACGTCGTCGGCCACGGGCTGCACGCCGCCGCCACCATGGGCAGGCTGCGCACCGCCGCGCGTAACTTCGCCGAGCTGGACCTGCCTCCCGACGAGGTCCTCACCCACCTCGACAACCTCGTCGGGCGCCTGGACCGGGAGGAGTGCGGCGAGGACCCGTCCAGCGGCAACACCGGCATCATCGGCGCCACCTGTCTGTACGTCATCTACGACCCCACCTCGCAGCAGTGCACGATGGCCCGGGCCGGGCACCCACCGCCCGCGCTGGTCCGCCCCGACGGCGCCGTGACCTTCCCCGAGCTGCCCGCCGGCCCGCCCCTGGGGCTGGGCGGCCTCCCCTTCGAGAGCGCCGAGTTCCTCCTCCCCGAAGGCAGCCAGCTCGTCCTCTACACCGACGGGCTCATCGAGGACCGCCACCGCGACTTCGACGTGGCCCTGGAACAGCTGTGCCGGGCCCTGTCCCACCCGAACCGCCCGCCCGAGGAGACCTGCCGGGAGGTCGTCCGGACCGTGGTCCCCGAGCACCCGGCCGACGACATCGCCCTGCTCGTGGCCCGCACCCACACCCTGGACCCGCACCGGATCGCCGTCTGGGACCTGCCCGCCGACCCGGCCCTCGTCTCCTCCGTCCGCGCGGCCGTCACCGCCCGCCTGACCGAGTGGGGGCTGGAGGAGCTCGCCTTCACCACCGAGCTGCTGCTCAGCGAGCTGGTCACCAACGCCGTCCGGTACGGCACCGGCCCCATCCAGGTGCGCCTGCTCTACGACCGCGCGCTGACCTGCGAGGTCGCCGACACGAGCAGCACCGCCCCGCACCTGCGCCACGCGGCCACCACCGACGAGGGCGGCCGCGGCCTGTTCCTCGTCGCCCAGCTCTCCCAGTGCTGGGGCACCCGTTACACCGCCGGCGGCAAGGTCATCTGGGCGGAGTGCGCCCTGGAGGTCGGCGGCAAGCCCTTCGGCGCCGAGGCGTTCCTCGACGACATTCCGGCGCTCTGACGGCCCATCCGGCGCCGGGGCCCGCGGTGGCCGTAGCATGATGAAAGCGATGAAGGCGATAAAAACGATAGAAATGATGGAATATCTGCATTGCGGTAACTGGTCCTGACAGGTCCCGGAGAAGTCCGTGCACGACACTCCCGACATCCGCCCTCTCCCGGGCCGCGGCCCCGAGCCCCTCGTCCGCGTACGCGGCCTGAGCAAACGGCTCGGCGGCACCCTCGCGCTGGACGCGGTCGACCTCGACATCCGCACCGGCAGCGTCCTGGCCCTGCTCGGTGCCAACGGCGCCGGGAAGTCCACCCTCATCAAGGTGCTGGCGGGCATCCACCACGCGGACGAGGGCGAGGTGAGCGTGGCCGGGCACCCGCTGGGCACCGAGGCGGCCTCCCGGGCCATGTCCTTCATCCACCAGGACCTGGGGCTGGTCGGGTGGATGACCGTCGCCGAGAACATCGCCCTGGGCACCGGATACCCGCGCCGCGCGGGGCTGGTGTCCTGGCGGCGGACCCGCCGGCAGTGCACCGAGGCCCTGGGCATCATCGCCGCACACCTCGACCCGGACGCCGTCGTCGCCGACCTCACGCGAGCCGAACGCTCCCTGGTCGCCATCGCCCGCGCCCTGTGCACCCGGGCCGCACTGATCGTCCTGGACGAGCCGACCGCCAGCCTCCCGGCGGCCGACTGCGAGCGGCTCTTCGGCGTCCTGCACACCCTGCGCGACCACGGCCGCGCCGTCGTCTTCGTCACCCACCGGCTCGACGAGGTGTACAAGGTCGCGGACGCGTTCGCCGTGCTGCGCGACGGCCGGCTCGTCAGCCACGGCCCGCTCGCCGGCCACGGCCCCGCCCGACTGGTGCACGACATCGTGGGCCACGACGCCGTGGGCCACGGGCCGGGCGCCCACGGCATCACCGACCCCGCCCCGGGCCCCGCCGTCCTGAGCCTCGACGGCGTGCGCACCGAGCACACCGGGCCGGTCAGCCTGCGGCTGCGCCCCGGCGAGATCCTCGGCATGGTGGGCCTCACCGGCGCCGGGCACATGGAGCTGGGCCGCGCCCTCGCCGGCTCCCGGCCGGTCCTCGGCGGGCGGATCCGGCTCAACGGGCGCCCGTACCGGCCGGGCACGGTCGCGGCCGCCGTCGGCGACGGCGTCGGCTTCGTGACCAGCGACCGGCAGGAGGAGGGCTGCGCACCGGAGCTGACCGTACGGGAGAACTTCCTGGCCAACCCCCGGGCGGCAGGCCTGCGGGGCGCGCACTGGATCAGCCCCGGGCGCGAGCGCGCCACGGCCGGCGCCCTGATCGAGCGGTTCGCGGTGCACCCCCGCGACAGCGAGGCACCGATCGCCACCCTCTCCGGCGGCAACCAGCAGAAGGTCATGATCGGGCGCTGGCTGGGGACGAGCCGGAACCTGCTGATCCTGGAGGAGCCGACCGCCGGCGTCGACGTCGGCGCCAAGGCGGCGATCTACCGGCTGCTCCGGGACGCGCTGGCCGCAGGCCTCGCCGTCCTGCTCATCTCCACCGACTTCGAGGAGGTCGCCGACGTGTGTCACCGCGCCCTGGTGTTCGTCCGCGGAACCGTGACGGCGGAGCTCAGCGGCGAAGCGCTCACCGTCACCGCGCTCACCCACGCCGCCTCGGACATCGCCGCCCTCACCGGAACGCCGGGACGATGACGCCGCCCTCCCCTTCCCCTCCCCCGTCCCCGCCGCCCTCCTCTCCGGTGCCTCCGCCCGCTCCTTCGCCTCCTTCGCCCCGGCACCCGCCGGGCCACCTCTTCGGGCACCTCATCGGCGCCTACGGCCTCCTCGCCCTCACGGCCCTGCTGTTCCTGTGCTTCTCCCTCGCCCTGCCCCGCACCTTCCCCACCCTGGACAACATCTCCGCGGTCCTGTCCAGCCAGTCGATCCCCGCCGTGCTCGCGCTCGGTGCCACGATCCCCATCGCCGCCGGCAAGTTCGACCTGTCCATCGGCTACGGCCTCGGCCTCGCACACGTCCTGACGATGCAGCTCGTCGTCGCCGAACGGTGGCCCTGGCCGCTCGCCTGCCTCGTGGTGATCCTGGGCGGGGCGGCCGTCGGCGCCGTCAACGGCGCCGTCGTCGAATTCGCGAAGATCGACTCCTTCATCGCCACCCTCGGCACCGGCAGCATCATGTACGCCTTCACCGGCTGGATCACCGACGGGGCCCGGATCGTCCCCGGCCCGCACGGCCTGCCGGCCGCCTTCACCGCCCTCTACGACTCCCGGTTCCTCGGCCTGCCCGTCTCCGCCTTCTACGTCCTCGCCCTCACCGCCGCGCTGTGGCTGCTCCTGGAACGGCTGCCCCTCGGCCGGTACTTCTACGTCATCGGGTCCAACGCCCGCGCCGCCGACCTCGTGGGCATCCCCTCCCGGCGCTACGTGATCTACGCCTTCACCGGATCGGGCCTGGTCGTCGGCGTCGCCGGTGTCCTGCTCGCCGCGCAGCAGCAGACCGGCAACCCCAGCGTCGGCATGGACTACCTGCTGCCCGCCTTCGTCGGCGCGCTGCTCGGCTCCACCGCGATCAGGCCCGGCCGCGCCAACGCCCTGGGCACCCTCGTCGCCGTCACCGTCCTGGCCGTCGGCCTCGCCGGGATCGGCCAGCTCGGCGCCCGCTTCTGGGTCACGCCGCTGTTCAACGGCAGCACCCTGCTCCTCGCGGTCGGCCTGGCCGGCTACGCCGCGCGCCGGCAGCTGCGCCGACGGCGGACGGAACCCTCCCGGACGCCCCGTCACCCGCCCGGAGCCACGCGGTGACCACGGCCCGCACCACCCTGGCGGGTACGGTCGCGCTGGCAGTGGCCGCATGCGTCGTCGCCACCGGCTGCGAACGCGGTTCGTCGACGGGCGCCGCCTCCCCGCCCCCGGAGCCGGCGGCGGCCGGGTGCCCCGCCGTCCTGGCGAAGGCCCGGGCGGCCACCCGGCAGGCCGAGAAGACCGACACGGCGTGGGACGGCCCCACCACCGGCCCCCGCGCGGTCCGCGGCAAGAAGATCGTCTACGTAGCGCAGACCATGACCAACCCGGGCGTCGCGGGCACCGTCCACGGTGTGCGGGAAGCCGCGCGGGCCATCGGCTGGGACGTCCGGGTAATCGACGGACAGGGCACCCCCGCCGGGATCCAGGCGGCGTTCAGCCAGGCCGTCGCCCTCCGGCCGGCGGGCATCGTCATCGGCGGCTTCGACCCCCGTCTGACGTCCCAGCAGGTCGCGAGGGCCCACGCGGACCGCATCCCGCTCATCGGCTGGCACGCGGTCGACTCCCCCGGCCCGAGCGCGGACCCCCGGCTGTTCACCAACGTCACCACCCGGGTCGAGGACGTCGCGAGGATCAGCGCGGACTGGGTCATCGCGCACTCCCACGGCACCGCCGGAGTCGTGGTGTTCACCGACGCCTCGATTCCGTTCGCCAGGAACAAGTCCGAGCTGATCGAGAAGGAGCTCGCCACCTGCTCCGGAGTGAAGCTCCTCGCGGAGGAGAACATCCCGCTCTCGGACACGTCCAGCCGCACCCCCCAGGAAGTCTCCTCCCTCCTCTCCCGCTTCCCCGACACCTGGACCCACTCCGTCGCCATCAACGACGTCTACTTCGCCGACGCCGCCCCCGCCCTGCGCGCCGCCCGCAGAAAGGGCGGCGGCGCCCCCTACAACATCGGCGCGGGCGACGGCGACCCCTCCGCCTTCCAACGCATCAACAGCAAACAATTCCAGGCAGCCACCGTCCCCGAACCCCTCTCCCAGCAAGGCTGGCAGATCGTCGACGAGTTCAACCGCGCCTTCTCCGCCCGACCCCCCAGCGGATACGTCGCCCCGGTCCACATCGCCACGGCCGCCAACAGCACCGGAACCACGTCCTGGGACCCACCCGGCTACCGCGCGGCCTACCGGAAGATCTGGGGCACGTAAGAGAGGGCGCTGACACGGCCCTCACACGCAACCGCTCGGGGCGCCCGCGTCGCGCCACTGGGCGAAGCGGTTGCAGACGGTCTGCCAGGCACCGAACCCAGGCGGCACATCCCGCCACTGGCTGCCGGTGCGGAACCGCCATGACGCCCTCGAACTGCTGCCGCAGCGTATTCCTCCCGCGCCATCCGCGCCCGCCTTCGACGCGATGCGTCCACATCACCGCCATCAACGAATGGCTCCACCTACTTCGAAACACGGCCTACTAGGTTCTGTCTCTCCGATCACGATCGGAGAGACAGACCGTCGACGCGGCGTCTGCTCAGTTCTTA
Organism: Streptomyces rectiverticillatus; assembly: GCF_013394065.1. Classification (NCBI taxonomy): domain Bacteria; kingdom Bacillati; phylum Actinomycetota; class Actinomycetes; order Kitasatosporales; family Streptomycetaceae; genus Streptomyces; species Streptomyces rectiverticillatus. The sequence goes on along the minus strand of NZ_CP040752.1, from coordinate 7,173,472 downwards.
TGTGCGGTCACCAGAGCGAAGGAGAGGAATTCTCCGCAGTCTGTGGTGAGCATGTCGATGACAGGCTGGTTCGCGCTCTGGCCGTCGGGATGGCGTTCAGCGCCTGCCCGGACTCACAGCAGCCAGTCCCGCCAGGCACCTTGCTGCAGCCGCGCGGACGCGACCTTCACCACGCCGAGGAGTGACCAGCGTTCCGCCGGTGCGGGCGAGGGCGCACTGACCGGCGAGAGGTCGCCTGTGGTTGGCAGCGCCGCCCGAAATCGGTGGACACGTCGCTCCCGAGAGCTCTAGGTTTGCGCGGGCCCAAGATCGACACGTCCAAGCGGGGTGCATTTGATGACGGTTCAAGCAGTGGTGGCCGACTGCGGACGGCTGCCCTCCAGGAACGCCAGGACCTCATCGAACTAAGGAATCCCTCCTGTGGATCTTCCACGCATTTTCACCATTCGCGAGAGCAGCCACCGCATCCACAACCCGTTCACCGCTGACAAGCTCGCCGCGCTGGGCCAGGCGCTCCATCTGGCACCTGGCACGCGGGCACTCGACCTCGCCAGCGGATCGGGCGAGATGCTGTGCACCTGGGCGCGTGACCACCGCGTCACGGGGACGGGGGTGGACGTCAGCACAGTGTTCACCGAGAAGGCCCGCGCCCGTGCCGCTGAACTGGGAGTCGCCGACCAGGTCGACTTCGTCCACGGCGATGCCTCCGGCTACGTCGCGGACGAGCCGGTCGATCTCGCCGCGTGTGTCGGCGCCACCTGGATCGGGGGCGGCGTGGCCGGCACCGTCGAGCTGCTGGGCCGCAGCCTCCGCCCAGGCGGCCTTATGCTGATCGGCGAGCCGTACTGGCGTCAGGCAACGCCGACCCAGGACGTCGTCGAAGGCTGTCACGCCAGCAGCAGAGCCGACTTCCGGATGCTGCCGGAGCTGATCGGGCACTTCGGCGACCTCGGGTACGACGTTGTGGAGATGGTGCTCGCCGACCAGGACAGCTGGGACCGGTACCAGGCGGCGCAGTGGCTCAACCTCCGCTGCTGGCTCGAGCAGAATCCCGATGACGAGCTGGCCGCCGAGGTGCGGGCCGAGCTCACCACCGGGCCTGCCCGCTACGTGCAGTACACCCGTGAGTACCTCGGCTGGGGCGTCTTCGCGCTGATGAGCCGCTGACACTCCGGGCAGTGCGGGTCTGGGCAGCATGCTGTCCGGACCCGCACGTTTCAGGCCGTGCCCCAATCTCGCTGACTACTCGTTGCGCTTCCCGATGCCGAGCTGGAGGGCGCCGCCCACGAGCCTGTGCAGGTTGTTCCATTGATACCCGAGGCCGTCTTCGGTCACGAGCGGAGCCAGATGAGGAGTGCGGCGGCGGTGACGGTGCCGAGGAAGACGTATCCACGCTTGTCGTAGCGGGTGGCGACGGCCCGGAAGTGCTTGATTCTGTTGATCGCCCGCTCGACAGTGTTCCTGGCTTTGTACCGGATCTTGTCGAAGTGGGCGGGTCGGCCGCCACGTGAACCTCTGCGCAGGCGGGCCGTCTTGGTGTCGCTCTTCTCCGGGATCACGTGCCGGATACCGCGTCGCCGCAGGTAGGCGCGGATCACGCCGTTGCTGTATGCCTTGTCGGCGCTGACGCTGCCCGGTACCCGCCGTGGCCTGCCCACGCCGAGCCGGGGAACGCGGATCTTGTCCATGACCTGCTCGAACTGGGTGCAGTCCGCCCGCTGCCCCGGAGTGATGACCAAGGAGAGCGGGCGGCACTTGCCGTCCGCACTCAGGTGGAGCTTGCAGGTCAGCCCGCCGCGCGAGCGGCCGAGGGCTTCGCCTGGAGCACCGCCCCCGCCGGGAACGGGTGCGGGCGCATGTTCGCCTGCACGTGAACTGATCTTTGTGCGGCCCCTTTTGAAGCACCGGACGTTGCCGGCGGCGGGTCTTTCGGGGCCCCGGCGGCGTGCTGGTGGGCGCGGATGGAGGTGGAGTCGATGTTGATATTCCAGTCGAGGTCGCCCGTGGCGTCGGCGACGGCCTGGACGTGTTGGAGCAGCTTCTTCCAGGTGCCGTCGGCCGACCACAGCTTGTGGCGTTTGTGGACGGTCTGCCAGGGGCCGAAGCGTTCGGGCAGCTCGCGCCACTGGCAGCTGGTGCTGATCCGGTGGATGATCCCGTTGATCACCTGGCGGTGGTCTCGCCACCGGCCGCACCGGTTGTTGCCCTTGGGCAGGAGCGGTTCCAGGACCGCCCACTCGTCGTCGCTGAGATCCCCTCTGCTGAGCATGATCAGAGCAACGAGCCGCCGCGCGAAGGGATATGACCTTCAGCGAGCGAAAGCCTCGGTCAGCAGCCCGGAAATGAGTTGCCCTGGCTGAGGAGGGGCTATTACCCTCACGCCAGCGCGACAGACGCGTGATCTCGGGATGAGGAGGTTGATGAATATGGCTGCCGTTGGCCGTCATCAGCTTGCCCTCGTCCGGCCCGTGCGATAGCAGAGCGCGGCCGGTCGTTCCAACGACCAGGAGAGACACATGTCTTCCTCTTCTTCCCCCGTCCACGCCGACGTGGTCACCAAGCGCCTCGTCCTGCGGCCCTGGACCAGGAGCGAGGCCACCGCGGTCCTCGACGGCACCCGGTCCCCGCACTGGGCGGACGATTTTCCCGCCGAAGGTGATCGCGTGGTCGCGGGCCTCTTCGAGATGTATCCCGACTGGCTCGGCGCCTACGGCCACCGTCTGGTCATCGAGTGCGACAGCGGCCTGGTGGTGGGCTCCATCGGCCTGTTCTGGCCGCCCAGCGAGGGCGTCCTTGAGATCGGATACGGCATCGTGGCCTCCCGACGTGGCCGGGGCTATGCCCCCGAGGCCGCCCAGGCCCTCGCCGACTTCGCCCTCACCGCGCCAGAAGTCCACACCGTGTCCGCCGACGTGGAACTGTCGAACCCGGCCTCAGTCCGAGTAATGGAGAAGGCCGGCTTCCACCGCTGGGCGACCGGGGAGAACGTAGCCAAGTGCAGGATCCCGATCCCGGACCGCGATCTGCGCTGATTGCGTGGGATCCTGGAAGCAGTGCCCTCCAGGACCCCATTGCGGTGGCTGATTTCCCCGGGCACCCAGCGTGATCGGAGAGACAGAACCTAGTCGCGCTTGGGCCAGATGAGGCCCTGATCGGTCCAGATGACACCCTTGTTGCGGCAGAGGCAGAAGGGGTGGCCAATGGGGTCGGCGTAAACGCGGAAGCCGTAGCCGTCGGGGCCGATGCAGTCCCGCTGCAGGGTCGCGCCGAGGGCGAGGACGCGGCGCTGTTCGGCCTCGATGTCGTCGACTTCGAAGTCGAGGTGGAACTGCTTGGGGTGCTCGCTGTCGGGCCACTGCGGGGCGCGGTAGTCCTCCACCTGGATGAAGGCCAGTTCGATCTCGCCGAACTGGATACCGGCCCAGTTCTCGTTACTGCCCTCCTTGACCGGGAGCCCCATCACCTCAGAGTAGAAGGCTGCCAGCTTCATCGTGTCCGGGCAATCGATGATGAAGTCGGTTAGTCGTAGCATCCCGCGATCTTGCCACAAGCTCAAACGAGCCGGACTTTGAGACAAGCCCTAACCCCGGCCGGCCGGGCCGACTCACACAGGCATGCAGCGGCGGTAGCCTTCGGCGGCCTTCTCCAGCAACCGGTTGGTCTTCTCCCGGTCAGCCGCCGCGTAGCCCAACTCGTTCAACGCGTGGCGGTACCGGTCGACCTCTGCCGACCGGGTCCGGTACATCGCGTTGTCAATGTGCTCGACGCAGACGAGCTCGGCCGGCCCGCCGTCCCTGAACCGCAAGTGCGTGATAGCTCGATAGCCGGCATCAGCTGACGGCGATGAGCAGCTCCACCCGCTTCTCGATGCTCTCCACCGGCTCGTGTGCATCTCGTCCGCCGAGTCCTCCAGCGCGATCAGGGAAGGCGCCGGCCAATATTGTGCCCGGCCGGCAACTCTTCGTCCTGTTAGGGCTGGTCGGTGAGGAGGCCGGCGCGTTCGGCGAGGAGAGCGGCCTGGAGACGCCGCTGCACCCCGAGCTTGCGCAGCACGGCTCGTACGTGGTCCTTGACCGTGCCCAGGCTCAGGTGCAGTTGCCGGCCGATGTCGGCATTGGGCAGTCCCCGGGCCGTCAGGGTGAGGATTTGTTGCTCGCGGGGGGGGGAAGAGCCGGGCGATGACGGCTGTGGTCGCGGTCCGGCTGGCGTCCGACAGGATCAACGTGAAGATCAAGATCATGGCTGCGGCGGTCGTCGCTTCGACGATGGCGCTCGCGGCGGCACCCGCCGCCTATGCGGTGGACCCGGTGCAGGAGCACAACATCGCGAAGTGCTACTTCGACAAGAGTGCGTCGGGCAAGGAGAAGGAGTGCCTCAAGCGAGCCGGTATCGCCGGCGCGGCTGCCCTTACCCTGGGCAGGATCAACAACAAGAAGGCCAAGGAAATCACCGCCAACGCGACGGTCGGTGCGCTGGCCGCCTGCAGTCATCTTCGCCGTCTGGGCCCTCGTCCTGTTCGTGGTCGACGCTTACGTGATCCGCGCCTTGTGGGGCCAGTTCCTCTTCACCGGCGCTTCCGTCGTCGCCATGACCTACCTCCAGAACAAAATCGCTCCCCGGAAGGAAACCTGACCGGCACGAAGTCAGCGGCGTCGACGTCTCCAGCGAACGACGCCGACCCCCAGCGCGCAGCGGAGGACCCCGGCATCACCCTGCCGGGGTCCTCCACCGGTTACCCACCGACTCGCGCAGATCCTCCAGCCGCACGACCAGCAGGTGCTGAGCGGTGCGCTTCCGTGCATGGTCGTCGGGTTCCGCCGGCCCTGCCGGCCGACCGGTGGCTCTGGAAGATCCGCGACCGCGCCGCCGTCAACGCCAGGCTGCCCGCGGTGAGCCTCGGCACGGCCGACCCCTCGAACGTGCCAAGCGGCTACGCCCTTCAGCTCAGCCTCGGACCACTGGACTCCCTCGTCGACTCGATGCAGAGGAGGCAAAGCCGGCCGAGGAAGCGGAAGAGGGTGAGGAAGGGGCCGACCCGCCGTCCCATGAGGCGCCCCCGCCGAAGCGAGGCAGCCTGGCGTCCTGCCGCGCGGATTGTCGGGCTGGTAGTGGGGGCATGGGAGCGGAGGCTGTTGGGGAGGGGGTACGGGGCTGGCGGCCATCGTGCGGCGCCGGTGTCCTCATATCGGCGGTCGAAGGAGTGTCATGGCTGATCTTGTGCCCGGCGTCTACGTCCGCGACGTTCCCAGCGGGCTTCGCACGGTGAATGGGGAGGGTACGTCCACCCCGGCGTTTCTGGGACTCACCTACCGAAGGGGCGAGGAGGGGGAAGAGCAGGGATCCGGCTCCTTGCAGCCCGTCAGGAGCTGGAAGGAAGGCGGTCAAGCTCGGCGAGGACGCGGTGCTGGGGGCTCTGTCCGCCGTCACTGGGGTCCGGGCCGGTGCTGCGCCGCGGTTGCCCGATCCTGGTGATGAGCTGGAACGTTTCCTGCCGCTGGCCGAAGCCGTCCATGGGTTTTTCGCCAATGGTGGCGGCTCCTGCTACGTCGTGCCCCTGACGGTCGAGGACGGGAAGTTTGCTTCTCTGGTGACGGCGCTGGAGGCGCTGGAAGGGGTGCACGACGTTCACATGGTGGCGGCGCCGGACATTGCGGTGTGGGCCCCGACGACCGACCGGCTCGGCGAGTGCGCACAGCAGCTCGCCGCCCACTGCGTGAAGATGCAGAACCGCGTCGCCATAGCGGACGTACGCAACGTTGTACTACCCGTGGGTGAAGGTGCCGGGACTGGACGGTGTGGCGCGGCAGGTCCCGCCCTGCGGCCACATCGTCGGCATCTGGGCCCGCACCGACGCCGAACACGGCGTCCATAAAGCCCCTGCCAACACACCCATCAAGGAGATCACCGGCCTGGGGCGCGACCTTAGCGACGGCGAGCAGGGCCCGCTCAACGACGCGGGCATCAACGGCCTGCGTACCTTCCCCGGCCGGGGATCCATGGTCTGGGGTGCCCGTACGCTCGCCGCGCCCGGCGACTCGGACTACCGGTACCTCAACGTGCGTCGGTTGGTGTGTTTCCTGAGGGATTCCATCCTGCAGTCCACCACGTGGGCCGCCTTCGAGCCGAACGACGAAGCCCTGTGGGCCACGATGAGGCAGACCATCACGGCATTCCTCACCGATCCATGGCGTCAAGCGCTCTGACGGGCACCACGCCTGAACAGGCGTTCTGCGTCACCTGCGACCACACCAACAACCCGCCGGAGAGGATTACGGAGGGCGTGGTGAACTGCGATATCGGCATCGCACCGGTCCGTCCGGCCGAGTTCGTCGGGTTCACTGTCCAGCAGTCTGCCGGGCAAGTAACCACTGGCGAATGACCTGGACGCATGCCGGCGTGCGCAGTTGGTGGCACGGCCGGCACGCGGGCGAAAAGACTCCGGACTGCTGTGGCATGGCCTGGTCCGGTGCGCGGTGGGCGGTGGGCGGTGGGCGGTGGGCGGGAGAGCATGCCTAGTTCATGGGCATAGTCAGCCGTACGAGCCTGCCGGGAGGGCTCTACTCCATGTCCTCGATGGGAGCGTCGTCGGTCAGGCGCATGTTCTTGAACGCCTCGCGATGTTCCTGGACCGTCCGGCGCAGACCCTTCTCCGAGGACTTGGTCTTGTTGCCTCCGCCGACCTGGGTCACGTAGGTGCCCTCGCCCCGGGCACGTCCTCTATCCGGGTCACGGAGAAACAGAATCCGGCGACCTCACCGCAGGATTCGGGCAGCCGCTCGCCGGTCCGCTCGGTGACGCCTTCGGCGAGCTTGTGCTTGCCGGACTTGTCGAAGACGATCACGTGCTCCCCTGCGAGGTTGGGGGTGCACTGGTCGCCGCCCTGCCCCTTGCCACTGTTGCGCAGTGGTGAGGTCAGGCATGACGTGGATCATTCCAGCCTGCCCCGATCGCGCAGATATAGGGCCATAGAGCCCTGAGTTGCGGACAGGGCGTTGGCCGGAGTGCGACACTCTCGACAGCAGCCCACTAAGAACTTCTAACGAAATGATCTTCAAGGTGGTTGGATCACTCCGAGACTGATGATCCGGGGGTGCTGGGTCGCTCGGCCGAAGCCATGGGAAGTCGACGACGAGCTGTGGGCGGTGCACGCTGCGCCGAGGAGAACGACCGCACCACTGCCGTGACCGTGCGCCCCGAGCCGGGCGGTGCCCTGAAAGGTCTGTACCGGCCCGCCCCGAACCGTTTGATCGGAGCCGGTGGAAGGTAAATGCGTCGACAGCGCCCCTCGGTACCCGGCAAAGTGGCCGCCCGTGACGAGCAGTGAGCTGTGGACCCGTGCGACCGCCGACCGCTACGACGCCGAGGAGACCGAGACGTCCTCGGCCGCCGTTCTCGGACCGGCTCTCGCCTTCCTCGCCGAGCTCGCCGGAGACGGCCGGGCACTGGAGTTCGCCATCGGGACCGGACGAGTGGGCGTTCCGCTCCGGGAACGCGGCGTGCCGGTAGTGGGCATCGAACTGTCCGAGCACATGGCAGCGGTGCTGCGGCGCAAGATCGACGAGGACACGCTCCCGGTAGTCATCGGGGACATGGCCACCACCGTCGTTCCCGGCGAGTTCACCCTGGTCTATCTCGTCTACAACACCATCACGAACCTGCTCACTCAGGACGAGCAGGTCGAGTGCTTCCGCAACGCCGCACGTCATCTGGAGCCCGGCGGCCGATTCGTCATCGAGCTGGGCGTGCCGCCGCTGCGGTTCCTGCCGCCCGGCCAGGTCGCGGTGCCGTTCGACGTCTCTGAGCAGCATCTCGGCTTCGACACATTCGACCTCGTCGAGCAGATTCTCGTCTCGCACCACTTCACCCGCGACGGCGACGACGGCCGCTACCGCCGCGACAACTCCCGGCACCGCTACGCCTGGCCGGCAGAGCTCGACCTGATGGCACGGATCGCTGGGCTCGAGATGGAACGTCGCGTCGCGGACTGGGACGGGGCGCCGTTCACCCAGGACTCCGCGAAGCACATCTCCGTGTGGCGCAAGCCAACCTGAGGTCGGCCACCGGGCCGTCAAAGTAAGCCGTGCCTGTCTTGAAACTCCTACCGGGAGTTCAGACGTCGCCAGCAGATCAGTGCGCATCCGAGGGTGAGGAAGGCTTCGTGGATGTCGTCGCGTATCTCCCAGCGGACCCGCAGGCGGCGGAACCAGTGCAGGCGGGCGAATGCTCGCTCCACGACCCAGCGTTGGGCGCCGAGTCCGGAGCCATGCTCGGTGCCCCGGCGGGCGATCAGCGGCTTCACGCCGAGATCCCGGACGAGGCGGCGGTACTTGTCGTGGTCGTAGCCGCGGTCGCCCAGCACCACGTCCGGGCGGTGCCGGGGCCGGCCTCGCTTGCCCCGCACCGGCGGTACCGCCTGAAGCAGCGGGATCAGCTGGGTGACGTCGTGGCGGTTGCCGCCGGTCAAGGTGGCGGCGAGCGGGATACCAGTGGCGTCGGTGATCAGGTGATACTTGCTGCCCGTCCTACCCCGGTCAACGGGGCTTCGTCCCGTCTTGGATCCGCCTTTAACGCCCGTATGTGGGAGCCGTCGACAGCCGCCCGGGAGAAGTCCAGGGCGTTCGCGCTGCGAAGCTTGGCCAGGAGGACCCCGTGCAGCCGGGGCCAGACTCCAGCCTCGGTCCACTCGGCCAAGCGGCGCCAGCAGGTCATACCCGAGCCGAAGCCGAGCTCCTGCGGCAGATGTTCCCAGGCGATCCCCGTGTGCAGGACGAACAGGATGCCCTGGAACACCAGCCGGTCCGGATGCCGCCTACGCCCGGGATGCAGGGGCCGACGCTCCACCTTCGGTAGCAGCCGCTCGATCACCGCCCACAGCTCGTCATCGACTTCCCACGGCTTCGATCGAGCCACCCCACACCCCCAGATCATCAATCTCGGAGTGATCCAACCACCTTGAAGATCATTTCGTTAGGACTTCTAAGGCGTGCCCGATGAGACCTTGTCTCCACCGGACACGCCCTCGGCGGTTGCTCAAGCCGTGCCTCATGTGACGACACAACGAAGTCTGTAGACGAATCGACCTATCGGCGTGCCCGCAAGCCGGCCGTCGCCAGCAGTGGGATGGCGAGGGGGTGTCCGAAGCGGCACCGCCCTCGTGGTGTCACCGGTGGCGGCGACCGGACCCCGCGTTGGACGCTTTATGACGCCGGATCTCAGGGCGTCATGACGTCGGGTGCGGGTGCGCGCTCAGCCGATGACGTCGAGGAGGTAACTGCTGTAGCTTCCGGCCGGCTGGTTGCCGAAGGGTTGCACGCTGGCACCGGCGGGAACCGTGCAGTTCTCGTCGAGGAACTCGACGAGAACATGTGACGTGTTGTTGCGGACCGAAAGCGCAGTGCCGTTGTTGGCACCCGGGAAGTCGACCTGCGTACAGGTGCCGGTCAGCGGGCGCCGGTCAATGTCGGTCGAGCCCGTGAAGAACACTCCGCTGTACTGGCAGACAGCATCCGTTGCGGGGCAGGGCGGTGCCGCCTGGGCGGATGTGGGGCCGACCACCATGGCGGCGGCCAGGCAGCCCACTGCGGCAGCAGACGTCACGATCCTGGACAGTGTGCGGGACATGCGACCTCCTTGGAACGACAGTCCTTGCGGGCACGTAGCTCAGGTTCGGCGCAGTGCTCCTCTCCACCCGGCCACACCCTTGGGATGCGGCGTAACCGGGCAACATAGGGGATACGAAAGGTGGCCACGCCGGCACAATCGGCTCGAAGGGATCAATCTCGGGCCGGGCGTCTGCGGGACGCACGGGGGGCGAGTGGGAGCTGCGCGTGCGAGGCCTCGCGCTGAACGGATAGTCCGCAGTGGCTGGCGCTCCGGCAGAGCCTCTCGCCATGGCCTGAAGTGTGCGCTCAGATTGTCTGATAGTAGAAGGCGTGTGGCAGGGGCGCGCGGTGGTGAGAGGCCGCGCCCCTGTTGGCTCACAAGCCCTGCTGCCCAGCAAGGAGGCCAGCAGGCACAGGGGCGCCTGTAACGAACAGCAAGCTCACAAACTCACATGGCAAGCAGCCGAGCGGGCCAGGCAGTGAATCATCAACGTGACATCTCGCCCCGAGGCGGCGCTGGCCGGCTACGCCTGCGCAAGGAGGGCGGGAGCCCACTCGATCGGTGCAGCCGCCGTCGCCGCTCGGTGATGGCGCGCCTGAATGCGTCTGTGGAACGGGAGGGGGATACCTGCCCACACCGGGTGGTGGCCTTGTCCAGGGTGGCCAGTTTCAAGTACCGGCGACTCTTCGTGGCGTGCATCGTCACGGGCCTTGCCACGTTGTTCGTCAGCGCCGGGCAGGCCGGAGGTGCCGAAAGTGTGGCGCATAATCATCCGGTGTCACACGAGATAAGCATTTTCGCCCTTCGCCAACAAGGCCCCGAGGACAACGTTCACCCGGAGCAGCACGGTGAGATCCGCCCGCTGATCAACGGGCAGGACGTCATCGAGGACGTCTACCCCGAGGGCACCACCTCGTGGTGGCAGGGCATTCCACTGGCTGCGACGGAGGCCGGTCGCAAGGTGATGCTGACGGCGGCGGAGTGCAGCACTACTTGCTGCGGCTCGGTCTGGGTGACCATCCGCCGCGAGGGCTCCCACATGCTCTGGACGGATTGGGAGAACAGCGGGGACAGTGGGAAGCTGCCCCCTGAGTACCGGTTCGACGCCGACCAGTACGACACAGAGCTGGCCCGAGCGACAGCGGCTTTCCTGCCTCAAAACACAGGTCGCGGCAAGTCCGTGGAGTTCGTCTACCAGCCGACGGCCGCGGACTTCGAAGAGGCGCTGCGTGCGCGAGCCCGCCGGACAGCAGCGGGCCGGACCCAGGCGCTGCTCGGACCCCTGATGGCTGCGGCCGGCGTGGCCGCCTTCGCCGTGCTCCGTGATATCGCATTGCCCGTGTGGATCACCGCGCTGGTGCTCTCCGTCGCAGCCGCGTCCTGGGGCACTGTGCGTGGGCTGCGCACCATGGCCCGCCGGATGTTCAGCATCGTGGAGCCGTACGGGCAGTGCCGTGTGGTCGCCGACGACCGTGGCATGGCCAGTACCGGCGAGCGAGTGTCCTTTACCCACGACTGGACGGTGTTCCGGGAGTACCTGGAGACTCCGGGGCTCTTCGTGCTGCTGGGCGGTGAGCGCGCGGCCGGAGTCTCGGTGGTGCCCAAGCGAGGGGCCCAGGGCCCTGCGGACGTGGACCAGTTCCGGGTGGTTCTGGACAGAAACCTGAAGCGGATCTAATCGGCGCTGAGCCTGGCCGGCCTGCGGAGACGCGATGGCGAGCGACGGCGGGTGCCGCCGGAGACCCCTGCCGTTCGGCGCTCTGTGATCACGGGGGCTGCGACGGAAGGAAGGAGATTGCGCGTGTGTCCGGGTATGGCTTTCACCCGTTGACTCTCGGCGTGAGGTTCGTGTTGGAGCTGGTGGCTCTGATGTGCTTCGGGCTCTGGGCATGGGTTACGGCGCCTGCTCCTCTGCAGTACGTCTTTGTGGTTGCCGTTCCCCTGGTCGCGGCCGTGCTGTGGGGAGTATTTGCCACCCCCGGTGATGCGTCCCGGTCCGGAGGGACCGTGATTGCGACACCTGGTCTGCTGCGACTCCTGCTGGAGCTGGCCGTCTTCTTCGGTAGCGCGGCGGCGTTGTACGCCACGGATTTCCGCACTCCGGCCGTGATGCTCGCCGGGGTGCTGGTCATGCACCACCTTCTATCGTGGGATCGGGTGTTGTGGCTGCTTAGGCATTGAGTTCGCCTGGGGACCGTCGCCAAACTCCCGTGCGAGGGGCGCGAGCCTCATGACGTCAAGTGCGTGCTCTTGGTGCCCGGCCTCGCGCCGATGTACCCGGGGCGGGGCAGCGACAGTGTGTGGGTGGCGTGGCGCGGCCGGCGAGTTCAAACCGTCTGCGCTCTTTCCAGTGAACTGAGCAGCAGCTGCATGCCGCATCCGGCCGCCGGAGGGGTGCCGGGCGGCGATTCACGCAGCGGGGCAGCCCGCCGGGTAGTTCCGCCCAGATCGCGTGTAGGTCTGTGAGGTGGTGCAGGAGACAGTCCCTGTCGTCGGCCTACACCGGTGTGGAGGCTGTCAGGCGCTGTTCGATCCTGACGAAGGGGTCGAGCTGTCCAAGGTCGATATCCGGGATGGGCAAAGCGTGCAGGCGCTGGAGCAGGGGTGCCATCTCGCCGGGGGTTCCGTGCCGGTGCGGTGGGAGCTCTTCCCAGAAGGTGACGGCGCGTTCTCGGGCGTGGACGGGCTGGTCGATGAGCAGGGGCCGCACGGCCGGCAGGTGGTGGGTGGCGAGCCAGCGGGTGACGGCGACTTCCCGGGCTGCCGCCTGGTGCCGGCCGAGGCGGGCGATGCGGCGGGAAGCCTGTTCCCGTGGGCTGGTCAGGCCGGCGCCGTGGTGATGCGGCGGCGCAGCTCGGTCACGTCCGGCTGCTTGCTGTGGTGGCTGGAGTAGCGGAAGAGTTCCCGGAGGTCTTCGGCCGCGCGGCGGGAGCGCAGACGTCCGACCTCGTCCAGGGCGCGGTTGGCGATGGCGACGGCTCCTTGCGGGTCGCCGGTGACCATGGTGAGGGGGAGAACTTGGTGCCGGAGAACGCGCGGCTTCGGGTCTCCGGTCGGTTGCCGTCAGGCGCCCCGCCCGCGTGCCGAATCCCACGCGTGCCACAGAGCTGCATAGGCCCCCTCCGCCGCCAGGAGCTCCTCGTGGCTGCCGAGTTCGACGATGCGGCCGCGGTCCATGACCGCGATGCGGTCGGCTTCCCGGACGGAGTCCAGGCGGTGCACGATCGAGATCAGGGCCGGCCCGATCCGGTCGGCGAGGCACTGGCCCGCGCCGAAGCCGCGTACGCCGAGGCGGGAACCCGGCTCCCACCGGAGTACGAAGCGTTCGTGCGCCTGGTGCAGAACCTCTCCCCCAGAACCCTGGCGGACGAGGGCGCTGCAGCAGAATGGCTCGACTTGTTCGAAGTGGCCGCGCTCACCGGCACCTCCGCCGCGCACCGCCCGCAGCCGCCGGTCCGGAACCGGCTGGCCGACTACGCCCGGATCACCACACCCCTGCTGGTGGTGGGGTTCGCCGACGACGTGCTGGACTTCCTCGCCACCCTTTCCACAACCGACCCCGGAGGGCCCCGTGTCCGCTGAGTCCGCTGCCGCCGCTGCCGCCGCTGCCGTGTCCTCCGGGAACGCGGAAACAGCCGCTGTCCATGTCGTGCATGTCGGCCAGGAGCCGCCGGGGGCATGGGCGGCAGCCGTCTACTTGTGCGGTCCGACCCCGCCGGCCCCGCGGAGCCCTCCTGGCGTCCGGACGCCGTCGCCGCCCTGCGCGCCGCTTGGACGGACGCGGGGCGGCTCGCGGTGTTCTTGCCCGAGCCCGCCCCCGGGGGCGCCTACCCGGCGTACCCGGATCAGATCGCCTGGGAGGAGGAGGCTCGGGCCGGGCGGTGCTCGGCGCTCCGCCCGAGGCCGAACGCATGGCGTATCTGCTGCACTTCGCCGACGGGCTCGGGGTGCCGGTGGAGCGCACCCTCCTGGGGGCGGCGGGCGCGGCCCTGCGCGCGGTGGGGGCGGGATCCCGCCGCACGGGCGGGGAGTGGGCGGTGCCGCTCACGGTGTGGCGGTCCGCACCGTTCCCTACCTGGTATGCCGACCGCCGGGCGGCCGGCGACCGGCTCCTGGACGCGCGCGTGGAGTGGTACGCCCCGCACGCGGGGCCGGACGGGGGCGCGGCCTGGCTGCTGACCGTCACGATCGCGCCGGGCGACGGAAGCGCCCCCGCCGTCGGACGCCTGCTGTCGGCTCAGGGACAGGGCTTGCTCATATAGAGGGCTTGCTCGCCCTCGGACGCGGTCCCGTCGTAGAGCACCGTGTCCAGTCCGCAGAAGGCGAAGCCCATCCGCCGGTAGGCGTGGATCGCCGGGGCGTTGACATTGGTGACCTCCAGCCAGATGTGCCCGGCGCCGCGCTCGCGAGCGAACTTCCCGGCGCACTCCATCAGTGCACGGCCGACTCCCCGGCCGCGGTGGTCCGGCGCCACCTCGATGTCCTCGACGGTGAGCCGGCGGTTCCACGGGGAGTAGGAGACCGCGACGAATCCGGCCAGGCCACCGCCGGCCGTGATGGCGAGGAAGGTCCGGCTGCCGGGGTCCTCGCCGTCGTCCCCGTCCTCGGCACCGCCGTCGGGCTCGTCCTCGGGGAAGACCTTGGTCAGGGGCGGGTCCACAGGGACCTCCCGGAGCGTGAATCCGTCGTCGGCGACCTCCACGCGGAAGACGGTGCCGGTCGTGAAGGAGCCGTCGAGCGCCTCGATGGCGTCGGTGTCCTCGGGGCGGGCGGTGCGGAACACGTAGGCCGTGCCGTCGGCAGTGGTCATGTCGCGACGCTACGACCGCCCAGGCCGGGACGAGTCGCTTTTCGGCCGCCGCGCGCTGCGGCGTGGGCCGGCCGGCCTCCTCGGTCGCTGAAACATTCCTTTCCGGTGCCGTCCCCGTCGTGCGAGCTGTTCACGCCAACCTCCGCGGAATCGCGGCCGGATGGGTCCACTCAATGAAAATCAGAGGTGGCTCGGCGGCGACGGAGTCGCAAGCATCCTTTCCGGCCGGCCGCAGACCTCCGAGTCGGCGGCTTCCTCCGCCCGGCGTGCTCTCGCCGCGGCACCGCAGCCCCGGCCGCGCCGGCACCCGGCACGTGCCGAACCGGATCGTCATGGGCGCCTTCAACCGCGCCCCCGGCACGTTGCATGTACTCGCCTTCCCGATCGGCTCCCATGTCCGCACCGCCGACCGAACCACGTGGCGCAACGGCAGCGGGTGCGACCGCACGGTCGTCACTGCCACCACCAGCAGGTCGGCGGCCACCGTCACTGCCAGCCCGGGACGTAACCACGGGCCCGTTCCTCTTCGGCACGAAACTGCCGGCCGGGGCGGTTGGGCATCCGGGCGTCACGCCCCTTCCGCCGGCCAGCGCCCGGCCGGCATTGGCGGCGGTCACGCCGGGAGGAGTGCTGTCAGGGCGGTGGTAGACGGTCGCCAGGGTCCGCTACTTGGCCAAGTAGCCGCCGTCGATCACATGGTCGCTACCCGTCAGGTACGAGGCGTCGTCGGACACGAGGAAGGCGACGAGCGCGGCGATCTCCGACGGCTGGGCGATGCGCCGCAAGGGGACGGAGGCGAGGAGATCGGCGGTCGCGCCGGGCGGGAGGGCGGCGGCCATGGGGGTGTCGACGAGGCCCGGTGACACCGACAGGACCCGCACGCCCTGTCCAGCGTACTCACGGGCCGCGGTTCGGGTCAGGGCGAGGACGCCCTGCTTGGCGGCGGCGTAGGCGGCATGGCCGCGGAAGCCCGAATGTGCCGCTATGGAGGCGATGTTGACGATGGCACCACCGGTCGCGGCCATCGCGGGGAGCTGGCAGCGCATCGCATGGAAGACGCCGTAGAGGTTCACTCTCATCACGGTGTCGAAGTCAGCGGGCGCCAGCTGGGCGAGCGGGACGAGGGGGCCGTTGGTCCCGGCGCTGTTGACCGCGATCCGCAGGCCGCCGTGCAGTCCGGCCGCCTCCGATACGACGCGGGCGACGCTGTCCGGGTCGGTCACGTCGATCCGGCGGGGCAGGGCGGTGCCGCCCGCCTTGGTGATCTCCTCGGCCACCCGGGTCGCGCCGTCCACGTCCAGGTCGGCGACCACCACCACGGCGCCTTCCTCCGCCAGCCGTCCCGCGCACACCGCGCCGATGCCGGAGCCGCCGCCGGTCACCAGGGCGACCCGATCGTGCAGTCGGCCCAGCTGGGCTCCGTTGTCCGGCGTCTGTGCGAGTACTGACATGGAGGGCTCCTGGCGAGGTGGGCGGTGGGCAGGGATGCGGAATCACAACGCGCGGCGGGGGTGGCCGGTGAGGAGGAGGCGGTCCGGGCGGAGGACGGTGCCGACCAGGGGCCGTACGGGCGGCGCGGCGTCAGCCGGTGCGATGCGGCGGTGGGCGGTGAACGCGGCCAGTGCCAGGGTCAGTTCGGCCCAGGCGAAGTCCTCTCCGATACACAGCCGGCTGCCCGCGCCGAAGGGGAGGTAGAGGTGCCGCGGTGCCTTCGCGGCGCTGTCGCGCGGCCAGCGCTCGGGGTCGAAGCGCTCGGGGTCCTCGTACAGGTGCGGATCACGGTGCAGGGCGTACGGGCTGAAAAAGACCTCTTCCCCCGGGGAGAGGTGGACGCCGCCGAGCCGGACCGGCCGTACCGCGCGGCGCATGAGCAGCCACGAGGGCGGGCGCAGCCGCAGCGTCTCGGTCAGGATCTGCCGGGTGTGGATCAGGGCGGGCAGGTCCTCGAAGCCGGGGGGCCGTCCGGCAAGGACGGTGTCGAGTTCGTCGTGGAGGCGCCGCTGGACCTCGGGGCGGCGGGAGATCTCGTACAGGGCCCAGGCCAGGGCGGCGCTGACGGTGCCGGTGCCCGCGAGGAAGAGGGTGATCAGCTCGTCGGTCACCTCGGCATCGGTGAGGGCTCCGTCCGGTCCTTCGGCGAGCAGCAGCATCGAGAGCAGGTCGCCGTGGTCCCGGCCGTCGGCGCGGTAGGTCTCGACGATCCGCCGCAGGACGGCCACCAGGCGGCGCAGCGGGCCGGGGTCCGGGGGACGCCAGCCCGGCAGCAGCGGGACGCGTTCCGCCCAAGCGTGCAGTGGGGAGAGCGCGAGGCGCATCGAGTGGTATTTGACGGCCAGCCAGTCCTTGACGGCGGGGCGCAGGCCGGGGTCCTGGGGGTGTGCGAAGAGGGTGCCGAGCAGGATGTCGAGAGTCAGGCGGTGGATGTCCGGCATCAGATCGCGTGTGGTGCCCGGCTCCCAGGCGGCGGAGCGGGCCCCGGAGCAGTCGGTCATGACGCGGGTGCAGCGGGCGATCCGCTCGTGGTGAAAGGCGGGCTGCATCATCCGGCGGTGGCGTAGGTGGCGGTCGCCTGCGGCGGTGATCAGTCCGTCGCCGAGCGGCACCCGCAGGGCGTCGAACATCGCGCCTTTGTCGAAGGACCGGGCCCGCACGGTCAGCAGTTCCCGGATCAGTTCGCCGGAGCTGAGGACGTGGACGGGGCGCGGGCCGATGTAGATCTTCGTCACCGGGCCGTGCCGGCGCAGTTCGCGGACGAAGCGCAGCGCGTCGCGGTGGAGCCAGGGGGCGTGACCGGCCAGTGGCAGCCGGCCGGGGGCGGTGGGAACTTCGACAGAGGAACGTTTCGGCGCCATGCTCGTCCGCATGTCAGACCACCTTGTGCGCGGCCGCGGCGTCGCCCCCGGCAGCCCGGAGGCGACGCTGTCCGGCGAAGAGGCCGTCGACGACGAACGCGTGGGTGTGGGTGGGGAAGTGGGTCAGCAGCGGCCGCGGTCCGTACATGAGCGGTACGCCCGGCCAGGTGCCGTCTCCGCGCTGGGTTTCCAGGAGGTGGCCGAGCCCGGGTGCCCAGCACGTCTCGTCGTGTTCTCCGCCGACGAGGCCGCCGCGCTCCAGGGCGGCGAGCGCCAGGCCGGTGGCGGCCGGGGTGCTCGGTCCGCCTGCCTCGACGGGCCACCCGCCATCGGGATTGCGGGTTGCGGCCAGAGCGCGGGCGGCGGGGTGTCCGGGCGGGTGTGGCGTCGCGCCGCCGGAATGTACCGCTGCGCTCTGGTGGTGCGCCGTCGTGCCCTTGTCGTGGAGTGCCGTCGTGCCCTTGTTGTGGTGTGCCGGCGTGCCCTTTTCGTGGTGTGCCGTTGTGCCGAGAGCGGGCAGGACCTCGGCGGTGGCGTACGGCAGGCCCCGGTACCAGCCGGCCTGCCAGCGCCCCCGCTCGCCGAAGCGGCCGGTGAGCCAGGTGCGCGCCGCGGCCAGCGGTACGTGGTGGTGGCCGCGGTGGCGGTCGAGCGCGGTGACGACATGGGCGACGACATCGTCCACCGGAGGGTCTCCGGCGGACTGCCAGGTCCGCCAGAGCCCGTCGGACGTCTGCTGCCGGGCCAGATGGCGCAGCCCGGCCCGCACCGTACCGGCCGTCGCGCCGTCGTCCACGCCGGCCAGTGCGATCAGGGCGGCCGCGGTGGTGTCGTTGTCGGATTCGACTCCCAGGCGGTACGGCCAGCCACCGTCCGGGTTCTGTGCCGCGACCAGGAACGCGACGGCGGCGGGCAGCCCGTGGCGGTCGAAGGCCGGGTTGCCGCGAAAGGAGCGTACGGTCAGCGCGGTGTCCCAGACGTCGCTGGTGGAGAAGCGCCAGGTCCCGTCCGGGAGTTGGCCGGCGATCAGGTGTTCCGTGCAGCGGTGGGCGGCGGCGCTGCCGGGCGCGGCGGCCTGGAGCGCGAGGGCCGCGAGGGCGGTGGCGACCGGGCTGCCGGAGAAGTCGCCCGCCGGCGACTGTTCCTCGGCGATCGTGAGGGCGGCCCGCCGGGCGGCGTTCCGGTCGCCGATGTGGAGTTCCACCAGGGCGTGGGCGGACCATAGTTCCACCCGCGTCCAGCGTTTGAGCCGGCCGGGGGCCGCGACCGCGGCGGCCAGTTCCTTGCGCAGCGTCTCGGGGGCGGTGCCGCCGCGGGCCGCACGTCCCCTGTGCAGGGCGACGGCCTGGACCAGGCGGGCACGGGCGGCCAACGCCTCGTCGGTGAACGCGGGGTGGCTGACGTCGACGGGACCACCGGTGTCCAGGGCCAGGGACAGCAGCGCGGACTCCACGGCGTGCGCCACCGGATGGTGGTTCTGGGGAGCGGCGCTGCCGGTGAGCCATGCCAGGCCCCGCTCGGCGGCCCGCCCGGCTCCCGGATGCAGTGAGCGGGAGAGGGAGAGGGCCAGCGTGCCGAGCGCGGTTTCGGTGATGCGGGGAGAGGGGGTGGCGAGCCAAGAGCCGTTGTCCCGCTGGGTGGCGAGGGCGTGCCGGGTGGCGAGGGTGAGGGAACGATTCACCTGTGCCGCGAGCACAGGCGATGAGCACGCGTGCGGTGCGCGGGGTAACGCACGTCCTGTTGACATCTGTCCTCTGCTTCTCGTGCTGCTGCTACTCGTACTGCCTCTGGCGCTCCGGATGCTGCCGGGGGCATGGATAGAGGTCCTGGTGGGCCCGTGCGGGAGCCGGGGGCGCCGGATCGCGTACGAGGACCCGAAGTAGCCTGACAGCGTGGACACTTCACTACCGGTCACCCACTCCCCACGGGAGATGGTCTCGATAGCGGACACATGCTCCGTCGCGTTACAGAACATGCCGCGGCTCGAAAACTGGCTCAAAGAGCTCGCACTCCCCGTGGACCCCGCACTCGTCCCCCTGATGTGTCTTCAGACGCCCTTCTGCACACCATGGCTGTCCTCGGAGACCTGCTACCAGGTGTCCCGGCTCATGCTCTGGCTGATGGCGATCGACAACGTGCTGGACGCGCCGGGCCCGGCAGGCGCTACGGAGGCCCGGGTGCGTGCCTGGCGACGGGTCCTCGACGGGCGTGCAGGAGGGGGCGGCGACCCCGTGGCGCTCGCTCTGGCGGAGATCGCGGAGGCCCTGCGGCGCGACGGCCGCCCCGAGCTCGCCGCCGTCTGGCGGGAGAGCATGCATCAGACGCTCACCGGCATGACCCTCGAGAACGCGGCGGCCCGGGCGGCGGCGGCCGGGGGCGGCCTGCCCCGCCTGACCGACTACCTGCTGCACGGCGCCTGGAGCATCGGCGTCGAGCAGCAGGTCACCGCCCTGTGGGCGCTCATGGACGAGCCGGGGCTGCCCCTCCGGCTGCCCGTGCTGCGCGGCGCACTCCGCCAGGCCGCGACCGCGATCCGCCTGCTCAACGACCTCCGCGGGCACCACCGGGAACGGTCCGAAAGCAAGGTCGACGCCCTCGCCATCGGCCTGGGCGAACAGGAGGCGCACCAGCGCGCGGAGGCCGGGATCGAGGGCTGCCGACGGGCCCTGGCACCGCTGACCGGGGCCGGGTACGGTTCAGCGGTGGCACTGGAGCGGGTGGTGCTCTGGCATGCACGGATGTACCGCCACTTCGACCCCGTACGGCCCGGACAGGCGGCTGCCCGTCCCCTGCCCGGCGGCGGACCGGACGCCACCGGGACCACGCGCCACGCTCCGTTCGTTCACCGGCCGAGGGAGGCCCCGCCCATGGGTACGGAACAGGAAGTCCCGAGCGAGCAGCAGGTCCGGGAAGTTCAGGAAGTTCAGGAAGTCCTGGACGTCATCGCGTCCGGAGCGGATTACGACCGCGCCAGGCTGATGGCCCTCTTCGACCGGCTGGAACCGGTGGGCACCGGCCTTCTCATCGGCACCTGGCGGGGCGGCGCGTTCGAGAGCGACAGTGAGAACGCCGAGCAGCTGGCGAAGATGCGGTGGTACGGCAAGCGGTTCGTCGACGCCGATCACGTGGAGCCGCTGCTGTGCCGGGACGAGAACGGGGAGGTCTACTCGTACGAGGAGATGGGCCTGGCGACACTGCGGGAGGTCGTCCACCGCGGCAAGCAGTCCACGGCGATGGTCTACGACCAGCTGCCCATCATCGACCACTTCCGCCGGCTCACCGACGACGTCCTGCTGGGCGTGATGGACAAGAAGGGCGACCCGGCGGACTTCTACTTCCACCTCACCCGGGTGCCGTCACCCACACGGCCGGCCGATGAGCCGCCCGCAACACGGTGACCCCGAGCCCGTGACCCCGGGCTGCGGGCCGGGGAACCACTCGCCGGAGCGGATGGCTGCGGTGCGCAAGGGGCAGCCGGCACACACCCCGCCGCCCGCATCGCCGCCCCGAGGGCACCGGTGCACCGTGGGACCACGCGGCCACGGCCTGCGCGCCATCGCCCTTCCCTACCTGCAAGACCTCTCGCACGCCACCCACCAGCACGTGCAACTCGTCGTGCGCGAGGGCCCGGGAATGCGTCCTCGCCGAGTGGCTGTCCGCGCATGACGCCCAGCCCGTTATGTTCCGCTGGGGCACGCTCGGACCGTGCACCCGATGGTGCCGCCGGCCTTCCTTCCGCTGTGCCGGACTGTACCGCCCCCCGACTGCGCCGGCCCTGAGCGGTGCCGCCGCCGACGGAGCGCGGGCCCGGCTGCCCGTCCTCTGCGCCCTGGTGCTCTCGGCTGACGGCGGCGGTCAGGCGTCGCTCCGACCGGGCTGCCAGCCGCGTGCCTGCGCCCACACGTCGGCCCGGTGCACCAGTTCCCACACCACCGAGGACTTCGCCGCGGTGTAGGCACGCCGGTCCATGCCGTACCGCTCGGCCAGCAAGGCCTTTCGCGCTCCGTACAGCTCCGCGTCCGCGGGACTGTCCCGGAGATAGTCGCGCAGCAGCAGGCAGAACTGCTCCGCGAAGCTGCCCGCCCGCCGGACGTGCACATGGGTGCGGGGGCCGGACGTCTCGCGGAAGTACCGTTTCGTCCGGTCGGGGTCGCCGGCTCGGAACTCGAACCCCATCGCCTCCAGCGGTGCGCGGAAGGCGGCGGGTTCGAACGCCTCGACGGACACCTGGACGTCGATCACGGGCTTCGCCCTCAGACCCGGTACCGCGGTCGAGCCGATGTGGTCGATGCGCAGTGCGACGTCCCCGAGCCCGGCGCGCAAGCGGAAGCCCAGCTCTCCGAAGAGGGCCGGCCAGGTGTCGCGGTACTCCACGATCTCGATCACGCACCGCACCCTAACGGCGCCACCGGACCGCTTCGGAGGCCCGGCGTTCCGTCAGGCGGAACGATACGACGGGCCCCGCGGATTGCCGTTCCATGTGGGGGAACACCGCCCGCCTTCTCGGGCCCCGTCGGGTCGGCCACCATCACATCGTCAGGATCCACGGAGCCTCCACGCACCCCTGCCCCCGACAAGCGAGTGTGAGGGGGCCGTCCGGCTCGTTCAGCTTTTCCGGATACCAGCGTCCCGTCTGGGCCCTCCGGGGCCGGGCCGCGACTGACGCCGTCCGGCCTGACCAGCACGTGGGTGTCCCGGGCGGTGTCGCAGGGCGCCGGCCGCCCTGCGCCGGGCCGGTGCCGGGTGACGGCAGGAGGAAGCTCAGGAAAGCAGTTCAGGAGGGAAAGCCCCCGGGAGAGCATGGACCGTGCGGTGCGCGTCCGACCGGTCAAGTGAAGAGAAGGTGAGGGGAGGGCGCCATGGGGACGGCCGCGGCGTAGGTGTTGCCGCACTCCACGACCTTCAGGTGCGCCGATGAGATGCCGGCCCGGCGACAAGGCATCCACCGCGACGCGCGCCGGGAATCCGGGCCCGCGGCGGTGACGTCGGGGTCCGCCGTCGCCGGATGTCCCGGCTGCGCCGGGACGCCCGCCGCACCGTTCGGCCCGGGCAGGGAAACGAGCAGGTCGCCGCGTCGAGGAGGCCTATGCCATATTCCGTTGCTCGATCGAAAGCCGTTCGGCAGCATGGCGCCCATGCAACGCCATGAACACGCCGGACCCTTGGCGCTGCGCGCCATGCAGGAACTGGCCACCCGAGCCTTCCCGGCGACCGGCTACCGGCACATAGGTGACCTCACCTGGAGCTGGTGCCTGGCTCTCGGCCGCGTCGACGCATGCCCGACGGCAGTCTGGACCGAAGGCGGGCGAACGCTGGCCTGGGGGTGGCTGGATCTACCGGACAGCCTGATGCTCCAAGTCGACCCGGACCGCGCGGAACTGGCGCACGACGTGCTCGCCTGGGCTGAACAAGCGGCACCCGGCCCGCTGCACGTCGAGGTGGCCGGCACCGAATCACACCTGGTCAAAGCGCTGGAACAGCGCGGATACAGGCGAGCTGTCGACGGCCCGTTCATGGCATGCCTCGACCGTGCCCTCACCGGACTGCCGGACGTTCCACCTCTGCCGGCCGGCTATGTGATCCGGGCTCAGCACGACGACACCGACGTGGCCGGCCGGGCCGCCGCACACCGTGCCGCCTTCGGATCGACCCGGGTCACCACCGAACGCCATGCCCGTATGAGGAACGCCTGGCCCTATCGCCCCGAACTCGACCTCGTGGTGACATCGCCCGCCGGAGACGTCGTGTCCTACTGCCAGGGCTGGTACGACGAGGTCAACGCAACCGGCGCGTTCGAACCGGTCGGTACCCATCCCGACCACCGCCGCCTGGGCCTGGCCCGGGCCGTCTGCACCGCGGTGCTGCACGCCTTCGCCCGCGCCGGTGGCCGGCGTGCCATCGTCTACTCGCGAGGCGACGCCGACTACCCCGTCCCCAAGCGGCTCTACGAATCCATGGGCTTCACCATGTACACCCGCACCCGCACCTTCGTCAGCAGGCCGTCGGACTGAGGTGTTCTGCCGATGGGACCGGGGCCCGCCTGCTGTAAGGAAGCGCCGCCTGCGGCCGCAGGCGGCCACGGCTACGGCGGGTACTCCACCAGCCCGGGCCTGGTCATCGACGTCTCGCGGCTCGGCTCGGTGACGGCGGACCCCCGGAGCGTGCGGGTGGGCGCGGGCGCGCAGGCGGTCGACGTCGTCGATGCGCTCGCCCCGTACGGGCTGGCCGTGCCCGGCGGCACGTGGGCGACGATCGCCGCGGCCGGGTTCGTCCAGGGCGGCGGCATCGGCTATCTCACGCGCTCCCTCGGCCTGGCCTGCGACCGGGTCACCGCGGCGCAGGTGGTCCTCGCGGACGGCCGGGTCGTCACCGCCTCCCCGGAGGAACACCCCGATCTGCACTGGGCGTTGCGGGGTGGCGGCGGCGGCAATTTCGGCGTCGTCACCTCGTACGCCATGACCCCCGCGGCCGTCGGCCCGGTACGGACGGCGCGGCTGTCCTGGACCTGGGACCACGCCGTCGACATGATGGACGGCTTCGCCCACTGGCTGGTCGAGGCCCCGCGGACCATCGGCGGCGCCGCCGTGGCCGTCCTGGTCGACGCGGCTCCGGGCGGGACGCCCCTCGCGGGAGTGACCCTGCTGTCCACCGGCACCGGTGCCGAACTCAACTCCGAAGTCGCTCGCCTGGTCTCCTACTGCGGTCCGCCGGCGGACCGCTCCGTCGAGCGGACTCCGTACCGGTCCTTCATGATGGAGACCTTCAAATGCGGCACCCTCACGGCCGCGCAGTGCCACCGCACCGGCAGCACGCCCGAGGGCCGGCTCCCAGGGCCGACGCCGGTTTCCACGCCGTCGATCCCCACTCCAACGGCGAGACCTACCAGAACTTCATCGACCCGTCCCTCCGCGACTGGCGCCACGCGTACTACGCCGAGAACTACGCCCGCCTCTCCTCCGTCAAGGCCGAGTACGACCGCCACGGGGCCTTCCGCTTCCCGCAGGGCATCGACCCGGCGCCCGCACCCAGGGGCGGCTGATCCCTCTCAGGGCCGTTCGGCCCATGGTGGACGCCGCTCCCGGCAGATCATGATCGGTGCAGCGCAGCGGTGCGCCGACCGTCGACGGGAGCCGGTTGTGGGCCAGGCAGAGGTGTTCTCCCAGTTCTCCCAGGACAGGCCGATCCGGGTCTTCCTCCTGGACGACCACGAGGTGGTCCGGCGGGGTGTCCACGACCTGCTGGACGCCGAGGACGACATCGTGGTCGCCGGCGAAGCGGGAACCGTCGACCACGCCCTCGCCCGGGGGCCCGCCCTCCGCCCCGACGTCGCCGTCCTGGACGTGCGGCTGCCGGACGGCGACGGCATCACCGTCTGCCGGGAGCTGCGCTCGCGGATGCCGGGGCTCGCCTGCCTGATGCTGACCTCGTTCGACGACGACGATGCCCTCCTGGACGCGATCATGGCCGGGGCCGCCGGGTACGTCCTCAAGCAGATCAAGGGGTCCGACCTCGTCTCCGCCGTCCGCACCGTCGCCTCCGGCCAGTCCATGCTCGACCCGGCCACGACCACGCGCCTGATGACGAGCCTGCGCGGGGACGGAGGGGACGGAGGGGACGCCGGACCCGGCGACGAGCGGCTCGCCGGCCTCTCCCCTCGCGAGCGCGACATCCTCGCGCTGATCGGTGACGGGCTCACCAACCGTCAGATCGGCAAGAGTCTGTTCCTGTCCGAGAAGACGGTCAAGAACCACATCTCGCGGCTGCTCGCCAAACTCGGCGTCGAGCGCCGCATCCAGGCGGCCGTCCTCGCCACCCGGGCCGGCGGGCCCGCCGCCGAGCCGGGCACGCCAGCGGGCGAACCCGGGGACCGCCGGGAGCAGTCCGGCCGCCGGGCCTGAGCCGCAAGCCGTTCAAGGACCGGTCCGCGGCTGCTCCGCCGGGAGGGGAACGCGCCAGGTCAGTACCGTGCCGTCGCCGGAGGGGGCGGAGAGCAGCAGCTGCCCGCCGTGCCGTTCCGCGCGTTCGGCGAGGTTGCGCAACCCGCTGCGGCGCCCTTCGCCGGGCATGCCGACGCCGTCGTCGGTGACGGTGAGCACCAGGTCCCGGCCGTCGTTGACCACGCAGACGCCGATGGACGTGGCGCGGGCGTGCCGGACGACGTTCGTCAGGGCCTCTTCCAGGACCGCCACCGCGTCGTCGATGACGGCGCGCGGCACCCGGGTGTCCAGCAGGCCCTCCATGCGCAGGCTCGGCGCGAAGCCGAGGAGCGCGGCGGCGCCGCCGACGGTCTGCACGACACGGGTGCGCAGCCCGTGCCGGGGCGCGGTCTCCCGGGACCGCAGACCGAAGATCGTCGCCCTGATGATCTTGATGGTCTCGTCGAGGTCGTTCACGGCCCGCTGCACGCGCTCCGACGCCTCCGCGTGGTCGATGAAGCGGTCCGCGCTCTGCAGCGTCATGCCCGTGGCGAACAGCCGCTGGATCGCCAGGTCGTGCAGGTCGCGGGCGATCCGGTCGCGGTCCTCCAGCAGCGTGAGCTGTTCGGCGTCCGCCCGGCGCTGCGCCAGTTCCATGGCCATGGCCGCCTGCCCGGCGAAGTTCAGCAGGGGCTCGATCTCCTCCTGCGAGAACACCGGCCGCCCCGTGCCCCGGGCCAGGAACAGCACGCCGATCACCGTCTCGCCGGACTTGACCGGCACCGCCACCGCCGGTCCCAGCCCCGTCAGCGACTTGGGCACCGCGGAGACCCGCGGGTCCTCGTCGACGCTGAGGCTGCAGACCGGCTCGCGCTCGGAGAGCACGACGCCGACCAGGCTCCCTTCGACGGGGAGGACGACACCGCGGATGGCATCGGCCAGTTCGCCCGTGGCGACCTCGACGGTCAGCGCGGACCCGTCGTCCAGCGGCAGCGAGACCGTCGCCAGCTCGGCCTCGGTGATCTCCTTGGCCAGCTCGGCGATCTGGGCCATCACGTCCTGCCGCGGGCTGCCGGACATCAGACTGGTCGTCACCCGGGCGCTCGCCCGCAGCCAGCGTTCGCGCCGCGTGGACTCCTCGTACAGGCGGGCGTTGTCGACGGCGACGCCCGCGGCGACGGCGAGCGTGGAGAGCACCGCCTCGTCCTCGGCGTCGAAGTCCGCCCCGCCGCGCTTCTCGGTCAGGTATAAGTTCCCGAACACCTGGTCGCGGACGCTGATGGGGACGCCCACGAAGCTGTGCATCGGCGGATGGCCGGACGGGAAGCCGTACGAGGCGGCGTGCTCGGAGATCTTCGGCAGCCGCAGCGGGGCGGGGTGCCGGATCAGCTCCCCGAGCAGCCCGTGCCCCGAGGGGAACGGCCCGATGGCCTTGATCTGCTCGTCCGTCAGCCCGACCGTGAGGAACTGCGAGAGCGTGCGCCCGTCCTGGCCGATGACCCCCAGCGCCCCGTACCGGGCGTCCACCAGCACCACCGCCGCCTCGACGATCCGGCGCAGCACGTGCTCCAGATCCAGTTCGCGCCCCACCGACAGCACTGCCTCCAGCAGGCTGTGCACCCGGTCCCACGTACCGCGTGCGGTGTCGAGCCGCGCCTGGAGCTCCCCCAGCAGCTCGTCCAGTCTGAGGTGCGGCAGCCGCACCGAACCACCCCCGGTGGTCTCCAACGCGTCTCCTCACGAACGGACGACGTGTGTCTCGCCGGACCACCGTATCGGGCCCGGGGCGGGGCAGAAACGGCTGCACCCGCCCCGGCCGGAAGTGGGTTACGGCGCCATCTCGTACGCGCCTGACAGCGCCTCGACGCGCTCCCAGACGCGGGCCGAGCGGGCGTCGTCGACGACGGGGCGGCGGACCGCGCCGAGGGCCCAGCGCTGCTGCTCCTCGGTGGCGGAGTCCTTGCCGTGCAGTTCGACGGCGTGCGCGGAGAAGTCGCGGACGAGGACGGCGAACAGCTCGTCGAGCACGTCCCGGTCGAGGCCGGTCAGGCGCGCCTGCTCCAGGATCAGCTGGCCGTGCACGACGAGCGCGAAGAGCTGGCCGACGGCGAGGAGGAGGTCGAGGTCGCGGCTCTGCTCCTCGTCGGGCGCGGCGGTGGTGACGAACTCGCACAGCGCGTCCGCCTGCTCCCGGAAGCGGCCGACGTTGGGTACGTCGGCGTAGGCGTCGTAGGCGGTGCGCCAGTCGTGGAAGCGGATGGCGCCGAGGCCGCGGGCCGGGCCCTGGCGGAAGAGGAAGTCGTCGTCGGCCGCGTCGAGGCGGGTCGGCACGGGCGCGTACTCGGCCGGGTTGAGCAGGTGGTTGCCCATGAACTTCAGGATCAGCGCGAGGTTGACGTGGACGGTGCCCTCCAGCTTCGGCAGGCCCCGGATCTCCGTGGCGGCCTGGGCGAAGTAGGTGTCCTTCTCGAAGCCCTTGGCCGCGATGACGTCCCACATCAGGTCGATGACCTTCTCGCCCTCCGTGGTCACCTTCATCTTCGTCATGGGGTTGAAGAGCAGGTAGCGGCGGTCGTCGGGGCCGGCGGAGCGGAAGTAGTCGACGGCGCGGTCGCTGAACAGCTTCATCCCGACGAGGCGGACGTAGGCGTCGGTCAGCTCGCGGCGCACGTGCGGGAATGCGGTGACGGGGCGCCCGTAGAGGATGCGGTTGTGCGCGTGCGTGACGGCCTCGTACATCGCGTGCTCGCAGATGCCGATCGCGCCGGTGCAGAGGTTGAACTTGCCGACGTTGACGGTGTTGAGGGCGGCGTCGAAGGCGGCGCGGCCGGTGTGCAGGACGTCCTCGGCCGCGACCGGGTAGTTATCGAGGCGGAACTCGCTGACGTACTTCGACGAGTCGACGACGTTCTTGACGAGGTGGTACGCCTCGTGACGGCTGTCGGCGGCGAAGAAGACGTAGCCGTCGGGGCCCTCGACGTCGGTGCGGCGGCCGAAGACGGAGACGAGGCCGGCGGCGTTGCCGTTGCCGATGTAGTACTTGGAGCCGCTCGCCCGGAAGCCGCCGTCGCCGTCCGGCTCCAGGAGCATGTCGGTGGAGTAGATGTCGGCGCCGTGGGCCTTCTCGGACAGGCCGAAGGCGAACACCTCGCCCTGGGCGAGGAGTTCGGCGGCGCGGGCGCGGGCGGCGGCGTTGTCGCTCTGCCAGACCGGGCCGAGGCCGAGGATGGTGACCTGCCACGCGTACCAGTAGTCGAGCCCGTAGAAGCCGAAGATCTCGTTGAGGGCGGCTATGCGG
Source organism: Streptomyces rectiverticillatus (assembly GCF_013394065.1). Classification (NCBI taxonomy): domain Bacteria; kingdom Bacillati; phylum Actinomycetota; class Actinomycetes; order Kitasatosporales; family Streptomycetaceae; genus Streptomyces; species Streptomyces rectiverticillatus. Next base: position 7,144,993 of record NZ_CP040752.1, on the reverse strand, counting down.
GCGGTGTCCCAGCGCTTGTCCTCGTGCCCGCCGGCGGCGGCGGACGGTGTGAGGAAGGTGGCGAACAGGCCCTCCTTCGCCGAGAAGGCGAGGAAGTCGGCCAGCCAGGTGCGGGAGCGGTAGTCCTCGATCAGCTTGCGCTTGCCGCGCTCCTCGAACCAGTCGACGGTGGCGCGCAGCAGCCTGCGGGTCTCGGGGTCGAAGTGCGCGGGGTCGTAGGTGCGCGGGTTGAAGAGCAGCTGGTCGGCCATGGAGGTTCGCCTTTCCGGCTTGACGGTCGAAGGTGGCGGTGGACGGTGATGGTGGAGGCGGAGGTGAAGGTGGAGGCAAAGGTGGAGGCGGCGGGTCGCGGTGGAACGCGGGTTCAGTGCTCGCGGCGGAGCCGGTGGAGCGTGGCGAGGACGTCGTCGAGCCAGGCGATCGTCATCCGCTCGTAGGCGATGCCGCCGCGCAGGACGACGTGCTGGAGCTCCCGCCCGGCGTCGCCGGGTGTGCCGGGCGCCCCGGGTGCGGTGAAGTCGCGCTCCTCCCCCGCGAGGTAGTGCGCGAGCCGGTCGGAGTGCGCCCGGTGGTGCCGCTCGACTTCGCGGATCAGCGCGGCCGGGTCGTCGAAGGCCGCGCCGCGGATCTTCACGGCGAGGTCGTGCCGGACGCTCTCGGGTTCGATCGGCTCGTGGAGCCAGCCGGAGAGGGCGGCGCGCCCGAGGGCGGCGACGGAGTACTCCTTCTTGTCCGGCCGGCCCTGCTGCGGCACCTCGCGCACGTCGATCCAGCCGTCGCCCTCCATCCGCTTGAGGACGCGGTAGATCTGCTGGTGGGTGGCGGTCCAGAAGTAGCCGATGGACCGCTCGAAGCGCCGGGCCAGCTCGTAGCCGGAGCCCGGCTTCTCCAGCAGGGAGACGAGGATCGCGTGCTCGAGCGCCATACCCGGATCCTGCTATGCAACTCGTTTCATAGACAAGCACCACCGCCCGGGTGAGACGCGGCTCACTCGCAGCCGCGCCTCAGGGGACGAAGAGCCCTCACGGGCGAGGAGCCCTCAGCTCTCAGGGGCGTGGGATGTTGCGCAGATTCGAGCGCGCCATCCGGACCATCCGGCCCACGCCACCCTCCAGGACCATCCGTCCCGCCGACAGGGCGAAGCCGCTGACCATGTCCGCGGTGATCTTCGGCGGGATCGACAGGGCGTTGGGGTCGGTCACGATGTCCACCAGCGCCGGGCCCTTGTGCCGGAACGCGTCCCGCAGGGCACTCCGCACGTGCTTCGGCTTCTCCACCCGCACGCCGTAGGCACCGGCCGCGCCGGCGATGGCGGCGAAGTCGGGGTTGTGGTTGGCCGTGCCGTACGACGGCAGGCCGCCCACCATCATCTCCAGCTCGACCATGCCGAGCGACGAGTTGTTGAACAGGACCACCTTCACGGGCAGGCCGTACTGCACCAGCGTCAGGAAGTCGCCCATCAGCATGGAGAACCCGCCGTCGCCGGACATCGAGACGACCTGCCGGCCCCGGTCCAGGAGCTGCGCCCCGATCGCCTGGGGCAGGGCGTTCGCCATCGACCCGTGGGTGAAGGAGCCGATGACGCGGCGGCGGCCGTTCGGGGTGAGGTAGCGGGCCGCCCAGACGTTGTTCATCCCGGTATCGATGGTGAAGACCGCGTCGTCGGCGGCTTCCTCGTCCAGGACGGAGGCCACGTACTCCGGGTGGATCGGGGTGTGCTTCTCCACCTTCCGCGTGTACGCCTTCACGACGCCTTCGAGGGCGTCGGCGTGCTTCGCGAGCATCTTGTCGAGGAACTTCCGGCTGCTCTTGACCTGCACGCGCGGCGTCAGGCAGCGCAGCGTCTCGCGGACGTCGCCCCACACCGCGAGGTCGAGCGCGGACCGCCGGCCCAGGTGCTCGGGCCGGACGTCCACCTGCGCGATCTTCACGTCGTCCGGCAGGAAGGCGTTGTACGGGAAGTCGGTGCCCAGCAGGAGCAGCAGGTCGCACTCGTGGGTGGCCTCGTAGGCGGCCCCGTAGCCGAGCAGGCCGCTCATGCCGACGTCGTAGGGGTTGTCGTACTGGATCCACTCCTTGCCGCGCAGCGCGTGCCCGACGGGAGCCTTGACCCGCTCCGCGAAGCGCATCACCTCCTCGTGGGCCCCCGCCGTGCCGCTGCCGCAGAACAGCGTCACCTTCCGCGCCTCGTCGACCATCCGGGCGAGGGCGTCGATCTCCGCGTCCCCCGGCCGCACCGACGGCCGGGCCGTGACCAGCGCGTGCTCGCCCGAGCGGGCCGGGGCCTGCTCTCCCGCGACGTCGCCGGGCAGGACGATGACGCTGACGCCGCCGCGTCCGACGGCGTTCTGGATGCCGGTCCGCAGCACCCGCGGCATCTGCCGCGGGTTGGAGACCAGCTCGCAGTAGTGGCTGCACTCGCGGAACAGCTGGTCCGGATGGGTCTCCTGGAAGAAGCCGGTGCCGATCTCACCGCTCGGGATGTGCGAGGCGAGCGCGAGCACGGGGGCCATGGAGCGGTGGGCGTCGTAGAGGCCGTTGATGAGGTGCAGGTTTCCCGGGCCGCAGGAGCCCGCGCAGGCGGCCAGCCCGCCGGTCAGCTGGGCCTCGGCCCCCGCGGCGAAGGCGGCGGCCTCCTCGTGCCGGACCTGGACCCAGTCGACGGCGGCATGGCGGCGCACCGCGTCCACGACCGGGTTGAGGCTGTCCCCGACGACCCCGTAGAGCCGCCGCACCCCGGCACGCGCCAGGATGTCGACGAACTGCTCCGCCACCGTCTCCTTCGGCATGAACCCGTCCTCCCGCGTCGCCGGCCGCAAGGACCGGCGCGCGGCCGGTCTCTCCGCCCCCTGCCCCCATCAATCCACAGAACACCTGCCTGTGCATCCCTGACAGGAGGGGCGGGGCGCGGGATCCCTGGCAGAAGGGGCGGGCGCGGGGCGTTCCGGCGGCCGGCCGCCTAGCGCCGCCGGTACACCGAGCGCTGGAGCTGGTCCTTGGCCGGGCCGGTGGTGCGCCATTGCACGTGCCATTCGCCGGGTGAGACGACGGTGAACGTGCCGTCGTAGCGGTCCCGCCCGCAGGGGTGACGGGTGGTCCAGTGCCCCGTGCGCAGGTCGAGGTCGTGGAAGGGCCGGCCGTCGGCGAACAGCACCTCGGCCGTGCCGTCCGGCCGGGCCAGCAGCCGGAGCGTCCGCCCGGCCCGGTTGACCGCGCCGCCCCAGCTCAGCTCGCCGTCTTCGACGTGCAGTACGGACGCGCCGTCATCGCCGGGCCGGAAGACGGCCGTGCCGTGGAACGACCCGCCGGCGCCGGTGTCCAGGTCGAGCAGGGTGCGCTCGACGGTCCACTGCCCGGACAGGTAGGCGACGGCGTCGGGGACGGGACGGGGTGCCGAATCCCTGACGGGTGTCGGATCATGGGCGGCGCAGTTCACCGCCCCATCATCCCCCGCCGCCGTGGGCGACGGGCCTTGAGGTGGCACAGGGTGAGGGCCCGCGGTGAGGATCATGGTGAGGACCCACGGGGAGGGAACGCACTGATGCGCAGTATCTACGTCGTCACGCACCCGGAAGCGACGCACCACGTCGAAGGGGTGGTCGGCGGCTGGCACGATTCGCCGCTCACGCCGGCGGGCAGGCGCGCGGCGGCCTCCATCGCCCGGGCGCTGCGGGCCGCGGTCCCCGACGGCGCCGGGGTGGAGCTGTTCTCCTCGGATCTGCAGCGGACCCGGCAGACGGCCGAAGAGGTGGCCGGGCTCCTCGGCGTGGAACCGGTCCTGGACCGCCGGCTCCGGGAGAAGTCCTACGGGGAGGCCGAGGGCAGGCCGCAGGAGTGGCTGGACCGGCGGTTCGTCCCGCCGCCGGCCGCCGGGGACCGGATGGGACACCACGAGGGTGTGCCGGGTGCCGAGACCAGAGCGGTCTTCGCCCGGCGCGTCTACGCGGCCGTGGACGAGATCCTGCGGCGCCCGTGCGCGCACCAGGTCATCGTGACGCACGGTTTCGCCCTGACGTTCGTCGTGGCGGCATGGATCGGGATGCCGTTCGAGGCGCTGGGCCGCGTCAGCTTCCGGGCGGCCCCGGGCAGCATCACCACCCTGCGCGAGGACGACTTCTTCCACAACCGCCAGGTCGCCGGCCTCGGGGACACCCGGCACCTCGGCTCATGAGCGCGACCGCGGTGCACCTCACGCGGCCCGGGCCTCCCGGCGGTAGCCGCCCGGGGCCCGGCCGTATTCGCGTTTGAACGCCTTGGCGAAGGCGTACTCGGAGCCGTATCCGGTGCGGGCCGCGACGGTGGTGAGGGGTACGTCGGTCTCGCGCAGCAGCTTGGCGGCGGTCGTCATGCGCCAGCGGGTCAGATAGGCCATGGGCGGCTCACCGACGAGGGCCGTGAAACGGCGGGCGAAGGCCGCGCGGGACAGGCCCACGCTTTCGGCGAGCGACTCGACGGTCCACTGGGCGGCCGGGTCCGCGTGGACGGCGGACAGGGCCGGGGCGACGGCGCGGTCGCCGAGGGCGGCGGCCCAGCCCTCGGCCGCAGTCGGGGGCTGGTCCTCGAGCCAGGCGCGCAGGATGTAGAGGAGCAGGGAGTCGATGAGCGCGGGGACGATGCCGGCCGATCCGATGCGGGGGTTGTCCAGTTCCGTGCCGAGGAGTTGGACGGCGGCGCTCAGTTCGGGGTGGCGGCCGTGCCGGGTGGGGAGGTGAATGATCTCGGGGAGCCGGCTCACCAGGGGGTGGGGCCGCCCCTGGTCCAGGTGGTAGTTGCCGCACAGCAGACTCGTGCCGGGGCCGTCGCCGCCGATGGTGACCGTACCGAGCGGCGAGCCGGGCCGGAACTGCTCCGGCCTCTCCGCTTCGGCCGGCGTGGAGGGGTGGTCGGCGAGGATGTGCCCGCGGCCGTCGCGCAGGAAGACCACGTCGCCCGGGCCGAGGGCGAGGGGCTTCAAGTGCGGCGCGTCACCGAGGGGGACGAGCCAGCAGGTGCCGTGCAGCACCACGTGGAAGCCGGCGCCGGCGACCGGGGGGAGGCGCAGCCCCCAGGGGGCGCGGCCGTGGGTGCGTACGGACCTGGGCTGCCCGGTCCGCATCGAGCCCAGCGCCTCGGTCAGGATGTCCAACGCCGTCCCCTCCTCCCCTTCTTTCCCGCCACCGGCCGTCTTCTTTCCCGCCACCGGCCGTCCGGCCAGCCTACGTCCCGGCCCGTGTCAGCCGACGGTCAGGACGATCTTGCCCTGGGTCCGGCCCGACCCGACCGCCTCGTGGGCCGCGGCGGCTTCGGCCAGCGGGAACGTCCCGGCGACGTGGGGGCGGATGCGGCCTGCGTCCACGAGGGCGGCGATCGCCTCCAGCGAGGCGTAGTCGGGCTCGACGGAGATTCCGGCGAAGTTCCGGCCCGCGGCCTCGACCTGGGCGGCGAGCTCCTGGTTCCCGTGCTCCATGATGCTGACGAGCGTGCCGCCGGGGCGCAGGACGGCCAGGGAGCGGACGCCTTCGGAGGAGGAGTCGAAGACGACGTCGGCGTCCTTGACCGCCTCGGTGAAGTCGGTGGTGCGGTAGTCGATGACCTCGTCGGCGCCCAGGCCACGTACGAAGTCGTGCTTGGGGGCGCTCGCCATGGCGATCACGTGGGCGCCGCGGGCCTTGGCGATCTGCACGGCGAAGTGGCCGACGCCGCCGGCCGCGCGGTGGATCAGCACCCGCTGCCCTTCGGTGATCCGGGCCGCGTCCACCAGCCCCTGCCAGGCGGTGAGCGCGGCGAGCGGGAGGGCCGCGGCGTGCACGTGGTCGAGGGCGGCGGGCTTGCGGGCCACCTGGCGGGACGGCACGGCGACGTACTCGGCGTAGCCGGTGGCGGCGCGCGGGAAGAACGGCATGCCGAAGACCTCGTCGCCCGGCTTGAAGCGGGCGCCCGGGCCGGCCTCCTCGACGACGCCGGAGATGTCCCAGCCGACGCCGAAGGGCGGCTCGCCGAGCAGCGGGTAGGCGCCGGAGCGGACGGCCACGTCGACCGGGTTCACGCCGCTGGCGTGGACGCGGACGAGGACCTCGCCGCCGAGGGGGGTGGGACGCTCGGTCTCGACGACCTCCAGGACCTCGGGGCCTCCGAAGGACTTCTGGACGACAGCGCGCATGGTGATCTCTCCCTGGGAAGGGGCCGGGGCGGTGCCCCCGGCGGTTGATGTGCTCAACATTAGGGAGATCGAATGAGCGGATGAATATCCCTGGATCTCGGAAAGATGTCCCATCGTCCACGTCCGAGGACACCCGTCCGACGAGGATCACACCGGCGGCAAAACGCGGCGAACCCGGCAAACAGCTACACCCCCACCCCGCCCGGCGGCACCTCCTGAATGATCAAAGGAGGCGTGGGGTTAGCATATGAGCGCCGCCAAGCTCGATCGAGAGATGGACCTGTGACTGTCAACGAAGACTCGTTCACAAGCTGGAAGAACCGCGAGGAGATCGCGGAGTCGATGATCCCGATCATCGGGAAGCTGCACCGGGAGCAGGACGTCACGGTCCTCCTCCACAGCCGCTCCCTGGTGAACAAGTCGGTGGTCAGCATCCTGAAGACCCACCGTTTCGCCCGGCAGATAGCGGGCGAGGAGCTCTCGGTCACCGAGACGCTGCCGTTCCTGCAGGCCCTGACCACGCTCGATCTCGGCCCTTCCCAGATCGACATCGGCATGCTCGCCGCCACGTACAAGGCCGACGACCGCGGCCTGTCGGTGGCGGACTTCACCGCCGAGGCCGTCGCCGGCGCCACGGGTGACAACAAGATCGAGCGGTGCGAGGGCCGCGACGTCGTCCTCTACGGCTTCGGCCGCATCGGCCGCCTCGTCGCCCGCCTCCTCATCGAGAAGGCCGGTTCGGGCAACGGCCTGCGGCTGCGCGCCATCGTGGTCCGCCAGGGCGGCGACCAGGACATCGTGAAGCGCGCCTCGCTGCTGCGGCGCGACTCCATCCACGGCCAGTTCCAGGGCACGATCACCGTCGACGAGGCGAACAGCACGATCGTCGCCAACGGCAACGAGATCAAGGTGATCTACGCCGGCGATCCGTCCGAGGTCGACTACACGGCGTACGGCATCAAGGACGCCATCCTCATCGACAACACCGGCAAGTGGCGCGACCGCGAGGGCCTGTCCAAGCACCTGCGCCCCGGTATCGACAAGGTCGTCCTGACCGCGCCCGGCAAGGGTGACGTGCCCAACATCGTGCACGGCGTCAACCACGACATGATCAAGCCGGACGAGCAGATCCTGTCCTGCGCGTCCTGCACCACCAACGCGATCGTCCCGCCGCTGAAGGCGATGGACGACGAGTACGGCGTGCTGCGCGGCCACGTGGAGACGGTCCACTCGTTCACGAACGACCAGAACCTGCTGGACAACTACCACAAGGCCGACCGCCGCGGCCGTTCCGCGCCGCTGAACATGGTCATCACCGAGACCGGTGCCGCCTCGGCCGTCGCCAAGGCGCTGCCCGACCTCAAGGCGCCGATCACCGGCAGCTCGATCCGCGTTCCGGTGCCGGACGTCTCGATCGCGATCCTCAGCCTGCGGCTCGGGCGCGAGACCGACCGCGAGGAGGTCCTCGACTACCTCCGCAACGTGTCGCTGACCTCGCCGCTCAAGCGCCAGATCGACTTCACCACCGCCCCCGACGCGGTCTCGAGCGACTTCATCGGCTCGCGCCACGCCTCGATCGTCGACGCCGGCGCCACCAAGGTCGACGGCGACAACGCGATCCTCTACCTGTGGTACGACAACGAGTTCGGCTACTCCTGCCAGGTCATCCGTGTCGTCCAGCACGTGTCCGGGGTGGAGTACCCGACCTTCCCGGTACCGCAGGTCTGATCCCGGCGCACCGTCTCGTCCGGCGTCCCTGAACGCCGAGGCCGGGCGGCCACCTCAAGGGCGAGGTGGCCGCCCGGCCGTTTTCCGTGGGCCTCACACGTCCCCGGCCGTCGGCCCCTCCCGGGCCTCCTGGCCCTCCTGGTCGAGGGCCAGGAGGGCCGCGCCGATCCACCCCGCCTCCGGCCCGAGGCGGGCCGGTTTGATCTCCGGGAGTTCACGGTGGGCGCCCGCGGTGACGTACCGGGCGAAGCTGGAGCGGGTGGGGGCCAGCAGCAGTTCACCGGCTTCCGCGACGCCGCCGCCGACGACCACCAGCTCGACGTCGACGAGGTTGACGAGCGTCGCGATGCCGATGCCGAGCCAGTGTCCGAGACGCTCCAGCTGGGCACGTGCGGACGGGTCTCCGGCGCGCGCGGCCGCGGAGACCGTCTCCCCGGTCACACGGCCGGAACCTCCGGCGAGCGTCGCCAGCGCCCCGCCGGGTTCGGCCGCGGCCGCCGCACTGCCGTAGCGGCCGAGCGCCCGCCCGGAGGCCAGGGGTTCGAGGCAGCCGGCGTTGCCGCAGCCGCAGCGTTCGGTGCCGTGCGGGTCGACGATCGTGTGCCCGAATTCCATGGCTATTCCGGTGCGGCCGCGGAAGAGGCGGTCCGCCAGGACGAGGCCGCCGCCGACGCCGGTGCCCACCGTGATGAATGCCATGTAAGCGGCGCTGTTTCCCTTGCGGTACTCCGCCCAGCAGGCGGCATTGGCATCGTTGTCGACAAGGGCCGGCAGGCCGGTGGCTTCCTGCAGCAGACGGCGGAGCGGCAGATCGCGGTAGGCATTGTTGGGGGCGGTCCGGATGCGGCCTTCGGGCCAGTGGACGAGTCCCGCCGCTCCGACGCCGACGGCCACGGTTCCGGGATTCCGGGAGCGCAGTTCTTCGACCAGGGCGGAAAGGGCCTTCAGGATGGCCGCCTGATCGGAGGGGCACGGAACGGCCGGGACCCGTCCGACGATGCGGCCTCCCGCGTCGACCACTCCTGCTGCGATCTTCGTGCCTCCGATGTCGAGTCCGATGGCGAGCCGGTCGTCGTCGTGGAACCGTGGGCGCATGGGGGACACTCCTACCGGGGTCGAAGCCGGACGCCGAAACAACTCTGCAGCGCGATCAGCGCGGCGCCGTGCGCACCACGGACGGCATCCAGCGGCTTGGTGACGATGTGACAGTCCCTGCTGATGTGGAACGTGTGCGCGGGAAACCTCCTCATCGCGTGGAGGAAGGAATTCGCCGCCCGGCGCCCCGGCCCGCCGCTGATGAGATCCTCCGCCGCATAGATCACCACATGGGTCGGGCCGAACGTGGTGAGTAAGGTGGCGATGCCACGGGCGATCGAGGTCCCGGCTTTGCGGAATGCCGCTGCCGCCTGGCGGGCCTGCGGGTCGTTGCTGTCGGTGAGCGCGATCGCGGCCTCCAGCCCGTCCAGTTCCCGTCCGGTCAGCTCTTTGACCACGGCGGTCAGTGCCCGGTTCCCCACCTGGCTCTCGATGCACCCCCGCATTCCGCAATCACAGATCCGGCCCCGCTGCCAGACCTGGAGGTGCCCGAACTCCATCGGGACGGAGATCCGTTCGCCCCGGACGACCATTCCGGCACCCACGCCGTCGCGGACGAGGACGACCCCGAACGTCGCGCTCCTGCTGCCGACGCCGAGGCTCTGCTCGTACGCGGCGAAGGCGTGCGCATCGTTCTCCACCGACGTGGCGCAGCCCATCTTGAAGGCGAGTTCCGCGCCGAGGGGGACGTCCACCCACTCGTACGGAGGGGGCTTCTCGTGCCGGTGGTCGTCGGGGCCGTTGACGAGGTGGAGGACCGTTCCCGTGTCCGGATCGACGGGGCCGCCCACCTGGACTCCGACGCACACCCTGCTCCGGGGAAAGGCACAGCCCAGTCTGTCGTCCATCAGGCGCCCCGCCATCTCGGCCACGCGCTTCACCACCTCAGCCGACTCCATGACCGTGAGGTGCCGACGGGTGCGGGCCATCACCACACCGTCGGATCCGACGACGACCCCCGTGAGTTTGTACGGCTGGAGTTCGACGCCGACCGCGTAGTGCCCGTGGTCGAGCTCGTACGAACGCCGCAGCACCTGCCGCACTTTCACGTCGTTCACGTTCATGCGATGTCACCTGCGTCCGGTGGTGCGCTCAGGAGAGGAGATCAGGCCATCGGTCCGGAGGCACTCCCTCCGGGTACCGCTGGGCCGCGGCGCGGATGGCGATGGGCGTCAAAGTGACGATCTCGTCGGTGTCGCCCGCCTCCTCGTCGTCGCCGGCCACGCGACGCAGCTCCTCCGCCTGCTCGGTGGTCGCGCAATCCCACAGCGCACCGACGAGACCGGATGCGCCCGTGTCCTGGAATTCGTCGAAGGAGTCCTGCCCGGCCATGAGGTGGCGGCTCCGGTCGGCATAGGGCAGGTGCCGCACGCACTCGGTGAGGAACGCCGCCTTCAATTCCGGTACGGCTGCCTGCGGTTCCGGAACCGGCTGCTGCGCCCCGTCACGGAAACTGCTCAGCGCCCGCGCCGCCGTCTCCACTGCCAGCGCGTCGACGTCGTCCCGGTGGAGACGGACACCGGGGCGGCCCGCCGTCGCGACGGCCAGCAGCCAGAGATGGACGACGTGATAGCCGTAGGCGGCCCAGCCGGCCCGGGTTGCGAAGCCGGAGGCGTCGGCCGTCCGGGCGGGGCTCGCATCCGGTGCTGCCGCCGTCGCGGCCCCGACGAGCCGTTGCAGGCGCTCCTCCACCACGTCCGGGGTGAGCCGCCTCTCGACGTCGGCCCGGACGGTGCGGAGAAAACGTTCGAAGGCCGGGTGCACGCACGGCGTGGCATCTCTGGCGGCCCCCGGCCGGGTCCTGCGTGTTGCGAGACCCCGCTCATCCCTTGCGGACACGCGGACCTCCTTCTTGTGCCTCGTAGTCGTCCAGCAGGCTGCGCACCGTGGCGATCGCGTGCCGCAGATTGCTGCGGACCGTGCTCGCCTTCACGCTGAGGAGTTCAGCGGTTTCCTGCGCGGAGTATCCGTCCAGGTGCAGGGCCAGGACCTGCCCCTGCCGGGGCGGGAGTCCGTGCAGGATCTCCAGCACCTTTTCGTGCTCGTCCGGTTCGGCGCGGTCCGGTGACGCCGGTCCCGACAGGCGGGCGCTCTGCGATTCCAGAGCCAGTCGCCTGCGATTGCGCTCGGCCTTCTTGCAGTACGCGTGCCAGGCGACCGTCCGGACCCAGCCCGCGGGGCTCTTGCAGCCCGGCCCTTTACGCAGAAGCTCCTGCATGGCGTCCTGCACCGCATCCTCGGCTTCCTCATAGGTCGCCCCGGCTCTCATCAGGCTGTGCACGACTCGTGGAAACTCCGCCCTGAAGAAAGCGGCGAAAACCGGCAACTCGGCGGGTAAGGCCCCGTGATCTCCTCGGGGGCTCACGCTCACGCAGCCACCTCCTCCGGGTCGGTCCACACCCTTATAGGTCCCTGAGGGGGCGATGGCGTGCAAAGGCCGCCGGGGCCGCTCTTCGGCAGCGTCCGGCTACGGAACTTGCACGGGACGGGCGCCTTCCGCCCCTTCTTCGATGACAGCCCCGACGAAGGAGAGGCCCTCATGAGCCGCCGTACCGGCACACGACACCCCGACGGCAGCGGTCCCGCCGGACCGAAGCGCCGCCCGAGCCCCACGGAGGTCGTGGCGCTCGTCAACGGCACGACGGCGAGCCTCGGCAGCGCGTACCTGCTGACGTCATCGGTCCTGATCACGGTGCTGGCCGGAGTGCTGGCGGCAGCCGTGACGGCCCTGCACTTCGTCTTCGGCTCCTGACCCTGCCACGCCCCGAGCCCCACCGGCCCCCGGGCCCCCCGAGCCCGGGGGCCGGGACCGGCCCTGTTTCCCCGTGGCCGTTCGCGGGGAACCGGAGCCCCATGGACCACGCTTCCCCGGACCACTCCTGCGCACCGGTGCTGGACGCTCTCGTCGCGTACCACGAGACCGGGCAGGTGCCGTTCACGCCCCCGGGCCACAAACAGGGCCGCGGAGCCGACCCACGCGTGCGGGAGGCGCTGGGGGACGCGGTGTTCACCAGCGACGTCCTGGCCACCAGCGGGCTGGACGACCGGAGCTCCTCCCACCACGTTCTCGAACGGGCCCAGGCGCTGATGGCCGATGCCGTGGGTGCCGAGCACACGTTCTTCTCCACCTGCGGCAGCTCCCTGTCCGTCAAAGCGGCCATGCTCGCCGTCGCCGGACCCCACCAGGAACTGATCATCGGGCGCGACGCCCACAAGTCGGTGGTCTCCGGCCTCGTGCTCGCGGGCATCCGGCCCGTCTGGGTGGATCCCCAGTGGGATCCGGACCTGCACCTGGCCCACCCTCCGTCCGCGGAGGTCCCCGACCCCGTAGAGCTGCGTCTGGAGCAGGTGATGCTGCCGCGCGACGCGTTCTTCGGCCGCACCGAACTGGTGCCCTGGGAGAAGGCGGCCGGCCGCGTCGCGGCGGAGATGCTGACCCCCTACCCGCCCGGCATCCCCGCAGCCGTGCCGGGCGAGCGGCTCGGCACGGAGGTCCTGCAGTACCTGCGGACCGGAGTGGAGGCGGGCATGGTGGTCCCGGACGCGGCGGATCCCGGGGTCAAGAGCGTCAAGGTGGTCGTTCGGCCGACCGAGGATCGCTGAGCCACGGGCCGGACCGGGGCCGGGCCGGAACTCGCCACGGGCTGTGTACGATACGCCCGCACAATTGCGCGAATTCGAAGGGCGCCGCCATGCCTGGCCCGCAGACCACCCCGGCACCGTCCGACCCGCCGCACGACCCGGAGGACGCATCCCGGCAGCGCACCCCATGGTCGAAGCGCCGGAAGATCGTCACGGCGGTCGCCGCCGTGGCCGTACTGGGCGCCGTCCTGCCCGACCTGTCCGATCAACAGAAGGAAACCGCTCGGGACACCGCGGCGGACGCGAAGGCGGTCGGCACAAAGCAGTCCCGCGGAACGCAGCACGGTGCGGCGGCCGCCTCCGCCTCCGCCGCGCCGGGCACCGCGGAGCCGACGCGACCGCCGGCCGCCGACTACCGCGGCCAGAACCTGGACGTCGCGTACGGAAAGGCCCGTAAGGCCGGTTTCGTCGTGAACTCTCACGACGCATCCGAGAAGAACAAGTTCATCCGGGGCCGTACGTCGTGGACGGTCTGCTTCCAGGAGACCGGCCGGCCGATCGGCACGAAGCCGACGCTCGACTTCGGCGTCGTGCCGAAGGACGCCCCGTGCCCGAAGGAGGACGGCCGGCCCATACCGTGGCCCACGATGCCCGAACTGGTGTGGAAGACGTGGCGGACGGCCCGCGCCGAGGCCATCGCCCTGGGGGTCCCCGCCGGACGCATCGAGGCACGCAAGGCGTACCGCAACGACAAGCTGCCCGGCGAAGGCGAGTACGACGACTGGCGGGTGTGCGCGCACGACCCGGCCGAGGGCGCGAAGGTCGAGAGCGGCACACGGGTGACGCTCTACCTGTCGTCCAAGGGCAACGGCTGCCCGGAGCCCGACCGGGGCAACGGCACGTCCGTCGACCTGCCCGACCGGGACCGCGACGGCGATCCGGACTACCGTGACCCCTTCCCCGGCGATCGCAACCGCAACACCGCCTTCCCGGACGGGATTCCCCGCCTGGACGACTCCGGCGGCTCCGGCGGCTCATCCGGCGGTTCCCACGGCGGCGGCCGGATCATCTGCCGCCACACCCGTTTGTGCTGAGGGGCGGAGAGGGCACAGACCGCGGTGTCCCTCAGTAGGCCGCGTGGGGCCGGGTGAAGTAGTCCGAGTCCTTGGGGCGGGAGACGTCGCGGCCGGCGGGGCGGGGGGCCGGTATCAGGTGGGGTATGTACTTGGAGCAGTGGATATAGGCCTCCTCTACGGTGAGGTGCACCCACATTTCCGGACTGCGGCCGGGCGCGACGTCGGTGGGCAGGCCGGGGCGGAGACGGCGGAGGTCGCTGTCGTGGTAGAGGTGGGCGACGCCGTTGACGTGGAGCCCCACGTGATGGTGGGTGAAGTCCACGAAGAGCATGCCGAGATGAGGGTTCTCGATCATGTTGCCTGCGCTGGCCAGCACACCATTGCCGCGGAATTCGGGGTAGGCGAGCGTCTGGGCGTCGATCACGTGGACGAAACCCGGCGGCCCGGCCCGGAAGCTGGCGTCGCACTCCCCGTGGGAGTCCGCGGTGGCCAGGAAGACCATGGCCTGGCGACCGATGAATTCCTGCATCTCCGGCGTGAGATGGCGACGCACCTGCTGATCGTAGAACCGGGCGGCGCGGTCCGCAGTGCCCATGTGCTGCTGCAGCTGGTGTTCACCCGCTGATCCGAAGGGCGGCGGAGGCATGGTCACGAAGGGGTCTCCTGGCAGGTGACAGATCGGATTGGAAGGGGGGAGGGGGAGGCGCGGCTCAGGGAGCGGACAGGACGGGGGTCTCGAAGGGGTCGTGATGAATGCGGTCGGGCCGGGTGCCGCTGAGGGTGAGCATCTCCTTGGCGGAGGCGACCATCTGGGCCGGGCCGCTGAGAAAGACGTCGTGCTCGTACCACGGCCCGTATTCGGCCAGTACGTCCGGCAGGGATCCACGGATTCCGGGAATGTACTCGTCGGAGACCGCGCCCCTGATGGTCAGCCAATGGTGCCGCTGGGCCATCCGGAGCATGTCGTCGACCCCGTACAGCTCGGCCCCGGTCCGGGCGCCGAGGAACAGGTGCACTTGCCGGTATCCCCCACGGCGGGCGACCTCTTCGATGAGTGCGCGGACCGGGGCGAGACCGGTGCCGCCGGCCACGAAGACCAGTTCGCCCTGGTCGGCCGCGTCCAGGACCATGTCGCCCATCGGAGGCCCGAGCCGGATGACGTCCCCCACCACCGCCCGGTGCACCAGCGCCTCGCTGACCGAGCCGCCGGGCACGGCGCGCACGTGAAAGGTGAGGGTGCCGTCCTCGCGAGGCGCGTTGGCGACGGAGTAGTAGCGCCACCGCTTGGGCCACCACGGAGTCTCGACGCTCACGTACTGGCCTGCGGCGTACTCATAGGGAATATGGGGACGTACGGTGATTTCGGCGATGCCGTGGCCGCGCGAGATGCGGTGCACGACCGTGGCGGGCCACACGGCGGGCCGTAGCGCCTCGTCCTCCTCGGCTGCACTGATCATGACTTGCGCGACCGCGCCGTACGCCTTCGCCCAGGCCGCGGAGATCTCCGGGGTCCACGCGGAACCCGCGTACCGGGCCAGCGCGGCGAGGAGGCATTCGCCCACGGCCGGGAAATGCGCGGCGGCGGTGCCGAACTTACGGTGATCGCGGCCGAGATGCCCGCAGAAGCGGACGAGGTTTTCGGGGTCGTCGACCAGATCCACGATGCGCAGCAGCGCGCGCAGGAGGCGATCGCGCTGGGCGTCCATGCCGTGCGGGAACATCGGACGGACTTCGGGGTAGCGGGCGAACAGGACCGCGTAGAAGTAGACCGTTATCTCCCCTGCGAGGGGTTCGACCACCGAGAGGGATGTCCTGATGAGGGCTATCTCGTGGTCCGACAACGGCGCTTCGACGGTCTCCGGTCCTCCGGAATGCACAGCATGGACGCCATGGTCGGCGTGGCCGGTATGGACGCCATGGACCGGCGCCGGGTATTCCGAGTATTCCGGGTACTCCGGGTACTCCGGGTACTCCGGGTACTCCGGAGCCGTGCGTGCGGGCGTGCTGCTCGGGCGACCGATCCGGAATCTCAACGGTCCAGCGCTCCCCCAGCGGATCTCGGTCGAGAGCGAGCGGCAAGGAAGTCGAGTGGGGCCGGCATAAGTCCTCATCGGAGTGGGAAGTCGATGAAGCGGACCAGCCGCTTCCGGATGCCCCCCGATCTTGAGGGAGGTTCACGAGGTGAGGAAGAGCCGCATCCGATAGAAGTCGGTGCGAGATCTTGTGGAACCACGCTGGCTGAAAATGATCGGTGTGATGACTTGAAGGCACATATCGAACCGCCCCCGGCGGCACCGGGGTCGCTCGGCGCACCGGTCCGCATCAGCGAAAGGTGCACCCGTGCCCCGGTCTGATCACGAACGCGTGGTCCTGCCCTTTTGCACCTGCTCGCTCCGGCTGGCAGGGAGGGCTGCGGCGGCGCACCATGGGACGGGTGGGTCGGAGGTCCGGCGGGAGGAGCCCGAAGGTGCCGAACGGAGCGGATGACAGGCCGACCACGCCGGCGTGGGTGGTCGACCGCACGGCACCGGCTGCCGAGCGTCCGCTGCGGTATGTGGAACGCCCCCTCGAACCGCTGGGGCCCACAGGCATTCTCGTAGGGGTACGGGCCTGCGGCGTGTGCCGCACCGACCTGCACCTCGCCGAGGGCGACCTGGCGCCACGGGTTCCGCGATGCACCCCGGGCCACGAGATCGTGGGCCGGGTGCTGTCCACGGGGCCCGGGGCCGAGGGCTTCGCGCCGGGCGACCGGGTGGGCGCCGCCTGGCTGGCGGGTACGTGCGGCACCTGCCGGTACTGCCGGGCGGGCCGGGAGAACCTGTGCCCGTACTCGCGCTACACGGGATGGGACGTCCACGGCGGCTACGCACGGCACGCCGTCGTCGACGCCCGCTACGCCTATCACCTGCCCGAGGGCCCGCCGGACGAGGAGCTCGCGCCCCTGCTGTGCGCGGGGATCATCGGCTACCGGGCCCTGGAGCGTGCCGCGCTGCCACCCGGCGGGCGCCTGGGCGTCTACGGGTTCGGCGCCTCCGCCCACCTCACCGCCCAGCTCGCCCTGGCCAGGGGCGCCACCGTCCACGTGATGACCCGAGCGGAGGAAGCGCGCCGCCTGGCGCTCGACCTCGGGGCCGCTTCCGCGACGGGGGCGTACGACGCTCCGCCCGAGCCGCTCGACGCGGCGATCCTCTTCGCACCGGTCGGCGACCTCGTTCCCGTCGCGCTGGCAGCCCTCGACCGCGGTGGCACGCTCGCCGTGGCCGGTATCCACCTGACGGACGTCCCGCCCCTGAACTATCAGCGGCACCTCTTCCAGGAGCGCGCATTGCGCAGCGTCACCGCCAATACCCGTGCCGACGGACGCGCGTACCTTGCCGAGGCGGCGCAGCACCGCCCCGTGGTGCACGTACAGCGCTATCCGTTGAGCAGAGCCGATGACGCGCTCGCGGACTTGGCCGCAGACCGTGTCACCGGAGTAGCGGTCCTCGTCGAGGACTGAGTACTTCCTCCGTCGGAACGTGCGCGCCACCGACCGGCAGCCTCCGGTTGACCGCCCAGACGATCAGCCCGCAGGCCGCGAAGCCGGCCCCGAGGAGGCTGGAGCCCGCCCAGCCGTGGGAGGTGTAGAGGGAGGTGGTCGCGGCCGCGCCGAGGGCGGAGCCGAGCGAGTAGAAGACCATGTAGCTGCCGATGACGGTGCTGAGGCGGTCCGGGTGCGCGGAGGTGAGCATGTGCTGGTTGCTCACGTGCACGGCCTGGACGGCGAAGTCGAGGGCGATGATTCCGATGACGAGGAGCCACAGCGCCCACGTCAGCTGCCCGATCGCCGCCCAGGAGGCGACCAGCAGGACGAGCGCGCAACCGCTGACCGGGATCGCCCGCCCCGCGTCCGCCCACCGTCCCGCGCGGGCCGCGCCGAGCCCACCGGCGAGGCCCGCGATGCCGAAGAGACCGATCTGACTCTCGTTCAGGTGCCACGGCGCGTCCGCCAGCGGCAGGGCCACTCCGCTCCACAGGGTTCCGAACGACGCGAAGAGGAAGAACGTGATGAGCCCGCGCGTCAGGAAGAGGCGCTCCGTGAACAGCCCGCCGAGTGAGGCGAGGGCCTTCTTGTACCCCGGACCCGCGTGTCCGTCGGGGCGCTCGTCGGGCGGCAGTACGGCGAGGACGAGGGCCGCGAGCCCGACCGACAGCGCCGCGAGCACGGCGTAGACGCTCCGCCAGCTCCACACGTCGGCGAGCGCGCCGGTGACGACCCGCGCGCCCAGGATGCCGATCACGACGCCCGAGGTCACGACACCGATATTCCGTCCGCGTTCGGCGGGCGGCGAGATCGACGCGGCGTAGGCCACCGTGGTCTGCACCACCACCGCGAACACCCCGGCCACCGCGAGCCCCAGGAACGCCGTCCACGCGGCCGACGCCGTGGCCGTGAGGGTCATGCCCGCCGCGGTGACCGCCAGGTGCACGGCGATGAGCCGGCGCCTGTCGGCCACCACATCGCCGAGCGGCACCAGCAGCAACAGCCCTGCGATGTAGCCGAACTGGCCGGTCGAGACGATCCACCCGGAGAGATCCGCCGACAGGCCGAGATCGTGTCCCATCGGCTCCAGAACCGGCTGCGCGGCATAGATGCTCGCCACCGCGACACCGCATACCACCGCGAGCAGCAAACGCCGCCACACGTTCATTGCGCCCCATCCCAATCAGTAGCAGATTGCAACCGTTTTGACGGTACGGCATGATGGTTTCAATCTGCAACCCATCGGGAGGTGTCATGCCGCGTACCACCGCGTGCGCCCCGAACTCCGGCTGGACCGACCCCGACTGTCCCGTCGCCCGTACGCTCGACCTCGTCGGCGACAGGTGGAGCCTGCTGGTCGTCCGTGACGCGATGAACGGGGCACGGTCGTTCACCGAGTTCCAGCGACGCACCGGCATCGCCCGCAACATCCTCACGGACCGGCTCCGCAAGCTCGCCGCTCACGGGCTCCTCGTCCAGCGCACCGCGCCGTCGGGCCGCCGCCGGGAATACGTGCTCACCGACGCCGGACGCGACCTCTTCGCGGTCATCCTCACCCTGCGGCAGTGGGGGGAACGCCACGCCTTCGACCCGGGCGAGACCCACTCCACCCTTGTCGACCAGGACGGCAACCCCGTGCCGGGCCTCGCGCCGACCGGCGCCGACGGCGCCCTCGTCGACGCCGACAGCACCCATGTGCGGAAGGCCCGCTAGAAACCGAGAGCTCAACGCACTCTCAAAGGTCGTAAGCTCCGCGAATGCATGTAGTTGCGATCCTCGCGCCCGACGACGTGGCAGCCTTCGACCTGACCATTCCGTGCGAGGTGTTCGCACTCGCGCGGCGGCCCGACGGCACCCCGGCCTATGAGCTCAGGGTCTGTGCCGAGCGGACGGTCACGGCGTCCGCGGGCGCTCAGCAGCCCTTCCGGATCTCGTCGCGCTATCGCCTGGACGACGCGCGCGACGCCGACACGGTGATCGTTCCCGGGGTCAGGCCGGACCGGGCGCCGAGCCCCCGGATCCTGGGGCTGATACGCGACGCGGCCGCCAGGGGCGCGCGCGTGGCGTCGATCTGCACCGGGGCGTTCGTCCTCGCGGCGGCGGGCCTGCTCGACGGGCGCAGGGCGACCACGCACTGGATGTTCGCCGACCGGCTGGCAGGGGACTTCCCGGACGTGGAGGTGGATCCTTCCGTCCTGTTCGTCGACAACGGCCGGATCCTCACCTCCGCCGGCATCGCCGCCGGGCTCGACCTGTGTCTGCACATGGTGCGCAGCGACCTCGGCGCGGCCGCGGCGGCCCGTACCGCACGGATGATCGTCATGGCGCCGCAGCGTGCCGGCGGTCAGGCTCAGTTCATCGAGTACAGCGACCCCGTCGGCGACGCCGACGACCTCGGCCCGACCATGCAGTGGATGCAGGACAACCTCGACAGGCCGCTGACCGTCGCCGACATCGCCGCACAGGCCGTCATGAGCCCCCGCACCCTCGCACGGCGATTCCGCGCCCACACCGGCACGACGCCGCTGCAGTGGCTGCTCAACCGGCGCCTGCAACGGGCGAGAGAGCTGCTGGAGACCACCGACCTGCCGATGGACCGGGTCGCCGCCGCAGCGGGCTTCGGGTCGACCGAGACCCTGCGGCACCACTTCACCCGGCACATCGGCACCACGCCGAAGTCGTACCGAGCGACCTTCAAGGTGGCCGTATCTTACGCCTGACAGTCATTCCTGCCACTGTTCGCCGACTCCGCCCCGCACCAGACTGATCGGCATGCACAGAAGGAATCTTCTACGTTCCGGAATGGCCGCAGCGACCGGTATGGGACTCGGCCTCGGCGCTGCCGCCGCCGGCCCGGCGGCGGCTGCCGCCCCGCACCGCACGCCGCTTCGCGTACACACCGTCCTGTACGACGGTGTGGAGGAGCAGGACTTCGCGGGCCCGGTCGAGGTGTTCGGCATCACCGGAGACCAGCGTGAGATCAAACAGAGCTTCGTCACCGCCGACGGCCCGCGCACGGTGATCACATCGGCCGGCATGCGGATCGACGTGCGGGACCGGTGGGCACCGCGGTCCGCCGATGTGATTGTGGTGCCCGGCGGCGGCTACGGGAAGGGTTCGGGGCTGGACGAGGAGATCCGCCGTGGCGTCCTGCCGAAGGCTCTGGCCGCCGCGAAGCGCCCCGGCCTGATCCTGTCAGGGGTGTGCAGCGGGACGATGCTGCTCTCCGCTGCCGGTATCACCAGGGGCAGGCCTTGCACGACCCACCACATCGCCAAGAAGGACCTGGAGGCGCAGGGCGGAAGGATGGTCCCCGGCCGGGTCGTCGACGACGGTGACCTGGTCACCTGCGGCGGCGTCACCTCCGGCATCGATCTCGCGCTGTGGCTCTTCGAGCGCCTCTACGGACCCGAGGCCGCCTTGTTCGCCGAAGAGGTACTCGAGTACGAACGCCGCGGCACCGTCTGGCGAGCCGCGTAGACCACTCGCAGAGCGCGCCGAACGCTGCGCCCCGCCGGCGCCGGGGCCCGCCGAGCACACGCCCATCGGCCCCAGTTGCACACCCCTTCCCTCCCCGGAGCCCGGAGTGACCGAATTCCTGCTGTCCATCCACGTGCTCGCGGCGATCCTGGTCCTCGGACCGGTCGCGGTGGCCGCCTCGTTGTTCCCCCGCTACGCGCGGCAGGCCGCGTCCGGCAGCGAGGACGAGGGAGTACGCGCCGGCGGAATCGCCGCTCTCCTGCACCGGATCTGCCGCGGCTACGCCGTCGTCGGAATCGCCGTGCCGGTCTTCGGGATCGCCACCGCAGCCCAGCTCGGCGTCCTGGCCGACGCCTGGCTGATCGCATCGCTCATCCTGACCGCGATCGCTGCGGCCATCCTGACGCTGGCCGTGCTGCCGGGCCAGGCGAACCTCCTGGCCCGGTGCCGGGGCACGGCGGAGACCCGGCCGCCCACCTCCGCGCCACGTCTGAGCATGCTCACCGGCGTCTTCAATCTCCTGTGGGCCGTCGTGGTCGTCCTCATGATCGTCCGACCCGGCTCCACGACGGGGGCCTGATCACTCGTGCGTACACTACGGATCGCCGCCCTCGTCGAAGCCGTCTCCCTGTCTGCGCTCCTGGTCAACCTGCTCACTTGGCACGTGCGGGAGATCACCGCGCTGGGTGGACCGACACATGGGATGGCCTACCTGGTCGTCATCGCGACCACCTGGCAGATGGCGAAGTCCTCGCCGGCGGGTGCCCGTCGGCGGGCCCTCATCCCGGGGCTGGGCGGGCTGCTCGTGCTGCGGCACATCGGCGACCGGCTTCCCGCTCACCAACGTGGTCCAGGGGCTTGACAGATGCCCCGGGCCGCCCTGGACACGGTCCGGTTCACGCCGAAACGGGGAGTCCTGGTCCTGGCCGTCCGCGCGGGTGTCACCCTTCCCTGGAAGGACCGCGCGCTGGAGCGTCCCCTGGCTCTGCCCTACTACGCACTGGGCAACCTCCTCCGCCCCCGGCACCGACGTCAGCACCACGCCCTCATCGTCGCCGCGGTCGAGCGTTTCGCCCCCGGCGCGTACACCGACCAGCCGTGGCGGCCACGCAAGGCCCGGGAACGGTCCATCAACCCCGGTCAGTGGTGGCGGTTCGACGCCGCTCCGCACTGCTCCTGCTAGGAGCGCACCACTCCTGCCAGGAACCACCCGGCGCCCGGCCGGGACTGTGACAAGGGCCGGCCCCCACCAGGGGGTCGGCCCGCGTCAGTGGGGCCTCTGATGAGGATCAACCGCATCGTCGGTCGGCACCCCGCGTCCGTGGACGCCGCCCGGCTCACGGCGAACCCCTCCAGGGGCCCGGCACCGTGGTGCCGGGCCCCTGGCCACTTCGGCTCGCTACGCGGCGGCGGGCCCGAGCCTCTTCCAGGGCTTGCCGCCGTTGGACTCGGCCTCGCCCGGGGCGACGGTGGTGTACCACTGGGCGTACCAGTACCAGCCGTCGTGCTTCACGAACGCGGCCGTCGAGGCGGCCGGGTCGCCGCTCACGATGTGGGTCTCCCGGGCCGTCGCGCCGTTGGCGACCTCGACGTCGTGGTCGCCGGTGGCGGAGCGGAGCTTGAACAGCCCGTTGTGCCGGGGGCCGCCGGGTGCCCCCTCGCTGCCGTTGTCGGCGATCGGGACGAGCCTCCACTTCGGTTCGGCGCGTCCGTCACAGCCGACCGAGGCGACGTCCTGGCGGGAGTCGGCCGCGGTCATGCAGCGGTCGCCGCCGGCGATCGTAAAGAGGCCGTCTCCGGCCGGGCGGATCCGCCAGTACTGGTTGGGGTTGGACTCACCGAGCTCCACCAAGTGGACACGGGACTGGTCGGGGTTGTTGTCGATCATCATCGGCCGGCCCGAGGGGCTGTCGCCGTACTCGAACATCCAGCCCTTGTCCCCCTTGTCGTACATCCGCCAGAGCCGTCCGCCGTCGGGCCGGTAGACCTGGCCCTTCGTGTAGTCGGCCGCCTGGCAGCGGTCCCCGGAGGCGGGGGCCGGCGGATCGACGACGCCGACATCGCGGCGCCGGTCACCCGTGCTGCCGAACTCCTTGTCCCCGATCTTGAACGTGACGTTCGCGGGGCCGGTGATCGGCAGGTAGTACTTGAGGTCGATGTCCCGGTACGTGCCCGGCGGCAGGTCCTCGCAGTAGCCGAGCTTGAACGTGAGCCGGTGGAAGTCGCCCTTGAGACCACCGGCGTTGGGGCCGGTGTGCCCGGGCGTGAGTCCCTTGATCTCCTTGTAGTCGTTGTCCTTCACGACCGGCGGAGTCGAGGTCGGGAGGTCGAACGAGATCTCCGTTCCCCGGCCGAGGGGCACCTTGCTGTCATTGGTGATCCGCAGCTTGGGCTGCACCGGGTAGAAGTCGTCCTTCCCGGTCGGGAATTCCACCAGCTCCGCCCTGACGTCGATCACCTCCCTCGGCTGCGCCCGTCCCCCAGCCCTGGCGTTGCCGTACGCACCCGCGCCCTTGAAGGCGTTGTCCAGGCGGGTGGTGAGGTCATAGCCCATGCCCCACTCGCCGTTGGACCGCTTGCCGTAGTCACCGGCGAGCTCCCAGACCATCGCGCCGCCGATGCCCTTGTCCGCGATGTACTTCGCCTTGGCGTCGACGGACCGCTCGTTCTCGGTCGAGAGGAACACCTTCTTGGCGTCGTTCCACAGCCAGGGCGACTCGAGTGCGTCCGAGTACTTCTCGGCGTAGGTGCCGGTCAGCTTCCCGTCCTTCACCCCGTAGGACCCCAGATATCCCGGCGTGACACCGTCCTGGAGGTTCTTGGTGTGCCACAGCGGGTTGGACCCGGCGCCGACCTCGCGGCCGTCCTCGGTGTCGTGCCAGAGGTTGTCGATCCCGACCGCGCCCAGGCCGCAGGACTGCGCGTTGGCGGGCCCCCGGCCCCCGGTGCCCTCGGGGCACTTGGATTGGTCCGGCATCGCAGCGGTCCCCCACAGCCCGTCCGAGCCGCCCTGCACGTCCCGCCAGCCGCGGGAATAGTACGGGATGCCGAGGTTGATGCGGCCGGCCGGGAGGGCGCCGCGGTAGTAGTGGTAGGCCCAGTCGGTGTTGAAGTAGCCGTGCTTCTGGAAGTCCTTGGTGTCGGCCTTCTTGTCGTCGTAGATGCCGGCGTCGGCCAGTTCGTTGTCCTTTCCGTCGTCGTAGAGCGGTGCCTGCGGGCCGACGAACTTGTTCCACGAGCCGTGCAGGTCGTACGTCATGACGTTGACGAAGTCCTGGTACTGCAGCGCCTGCCCGGCGTCGAGCCCGCGCACCAGGTAGCCGGACGAGGACCCGGCGGAGGTGAGCTGGTAGTAGCGCCCCTTGTCGGAGCCGGCCTTGTCGAGCTTCTCGCGCAGCGTCCTGATCAGTGCGTTGTAGCCCTGCTGGAGACCCTTCCGGCGGGGGTTGGAAACGTCCCAGTCCTTGGGGTTGCCCGTGTTGGGCAGGGCCGTCGGGTACTCGTAGTCGATGTCCACACCGTTGAACCCGTACCGGTCCAGGAACCCGGTCACGGAGTCGGCGAACGTGTCGATGCCTGCCTGGTTCACCGAGCCGTCGCCGTTGGTCGTCATGGTGTAGAAGTTCCGCGTGTCCGCCCAGCCGCCGACGGAGATCAGCGTCTTCACGGCCGGGTGCTTCTTCTTGTAGGTGTTCAGCAGGTTGAAGTGCCCCTTGTACGGGAGCGAGGGATCCATGGCGTTCTTCGCGCCGTCCCAGGTCATGCCGGTCGCCGGATTCTTGGCGTCGGACGGGTCGCCGATGGAGATCCGGTCGTCGTCGACACGGGCGAAGGCGTAGTTGATGTGCGACACCTTCGACCAGGGGATGTTGGAGACCAGGTACTTGGGATCCCCGTTCGTGCCCGCCCGCCATCCGGTGAAGTACCCGACGACGCGCCGGGTACGGTCCTTGCCGACCCACTCACGGCCCGAACCGTCGTAGACATCGCAGTAGCGGGCCGATACGCCCTTGGTCGGGGTCATGCCCTCGGGGCGGCAGTCACCGGAGGAGGCGGGTTTGGTACCACGGTCGTCGGCGGAGTCGTCGAAGGGGTCACCGGCGTCGCCGCCGTTCCTGGGCTCGTCCTCACGCGACGGCGTGTCGAGCACCCACTTCTGGGCGTCGCTCCCGTTGCAGCCCCAGAGCTGCAACTGCCGCCCGTCGTCGGACACGGAGCCGGGTACGTCCAGGCACAGGTCGGCGTTGACGTTCTTCAGCTCGTGGGCGTCGGTGCGGGTCCACTTCTGGGCTTCGCTGCCGTTGCAACCCCACAGCTGCACCTTGGTGCCGTACTCCTTCCCGGAGTGGTCCGCGTCCAGGCAGAGGCCCAGCGCCCGGACCGTTCCGTCGCCGGGAAGCGACCAGTTCTGGGCGCTGCTGCCGTTGCAGTCGTGGAGCCGGACGGCGGTGCCGTTGTCGCGGGAACCGTCCCTGACGTCCAGGCACTTGCCCGCCAGGCCCTCGAACTGGCCGGAGGAGATTTCCTTGGGCGGGCGGCGCATGCTGGTCGGGATGCGCAGGGCACCCTCTCCGGCCGAGAAGACCGACCGCCGCACGTCGCCCCAGTCCGTGTCGATCTGTCCGGCAGCGTCGAGGCTCTCGTCGTCCACCGTGCCAGGATTGACCTTCATGGTGACGTAGGCGCCGTTCTTGATGAACACCGTCCCCATGGTCGGCTCCGGAAGCGTATCCGTTGGACCCCGCCATCTGATCTCGGGAACGGGCGCGTAGAACGCCGCATCGAGATCCTTCAAGAAATCGACGCTCCGCAGGGCCGACCAGTTGTCGGCGATCTTCTTCGGACCGTTGATGAGCTTGTCCCCGGTCCCGTCGATGTCGATGCCGACCAAGGCGTACTGGTCCCCCTTGAAGATGTAGGCGTTGTTCCCGTCGACAGCGACTCCGGTGTCCAAGCCGTCGGCGAAGACGGTCCCGCTGAGCGGGCGGAACGCCTCGGAGATCTTCATCGGGCCGGTGGCGACGGTGCCGCCCAGGAGCCCCTGCCTTGCGGCGGCCTTATCGAGCGACAGACGAAGGTATTGGTCACCTCTGAAGAGGAGCAGGTCGTTGGGATGGCCTGGGAGCCGGATCGCGGCGTCGATGCCGTTGACGAACACGGTCCCCCGCAACGCGGGGACGTCCTCGGAGATGCTCCTCACCGCGTCCGGTGCCCCGGACAGCCTCCACGAGGGGCGGCTCTTGCCGCCGATCGTCACGGTCGAATGCCACAGCCGCTGGTAGTTCGGGCCGTTGAAGAGCAGGACGTCGGCGTAGTCGTTGATGGCGACGGCCGCCTGGATAGGTTTGCGTGCCGTCGGACACTGCTCGGAGGAGGACTCCATCGACCGTGGCCCCCGGAGACCGAGGCCGTCACAACCACGGTGCAGGACCGCGAGCCGGAGCCGGTTTTCGTCGTACAGGGGGTCGGTCAGCTGGGCGAAGCGATCGGGATCCTCGGCATTGGCCCGGGCCACCAGGGTGCTGTTTCTGTTCCAGCGGCGAATGGCCGACTCGTCGTTCTGCGAAATGGGATCCTGAGAATTCCCATCGCGGTCAGGCTCCCCTTCGAGTGCTTGGATGACCCTGGTCCTGATGGCATAGTCACGGAACGCCTCCGCGATCATCACGGCCATCACCATCACCCCACCCCCCGCCTCCGTAACTGTCCTATGTGCGGGGGCGGTGGGCACGCCACGGAATTGGGCGATGGCCAGGTTGATGTTGGCCTGGTTGACCAGGGGCCAGTTGTATTCCGTTCCGTTGCCCCCCATCTGGTAATTCTCCGTCCGACCGCGCAGTTCGTTGTAGTTGCTGTTGTAATCGAGCCGCCACGTGCAACCTTCTCCCTGGGTGAAGCGGTCAATCCACCTGCTTTCCTCCTGGGTGTACTGCTCGTTGAGATACCAGACGTCCCGCCTGGTGCCTCTCTCCACGTAGAAGCCCATGATGTATGCGTTTCCCGGCCGGATGATCACCCCGATATCCGTGGTGCGGTCACCCCGTGGCCTCGGCTCCGTATCGAGGGCGAGAATGCTCTCCGCCCCCAGCGGCTGGCCGCCCACGTTCGGCCTGGTGATCCGGAACGGACCCCGGTACGGAGCCGAGTAGAGCCGGTCCAAACGTGCCATCAAGGCCCGGTATGCGGCACTTTGGTCATCCTGTGCGGCAGCCGGCGGCGCCTGGAGAAGCCCCGCGGTCAACGCGAGGACCACCAAGGTCACCACCGCAGCCGCCCAGCCGGCCGGCCCACGCCCCCGTCTTCGCCGGCAGCCCACTGCACCGTTCATCGTCTGTCTCACTCTCCCGCACGGTCGTTCCGGTGGCGGTGGTCGTCCCCGCGCGCAGACGTCCACCACCGTCACCAAGCCTGCGAACGCGAATCGACAGGAGATACACAGCGGATGGATCGTCACAGCGGTGGGCTCAACCGCCCACCGCTGCCGGCCCCCGTACCGCAGTGCTATGTCGCCCACCTGCCGCGTACCTCCGAGCGCGGAAACCAGCACGGCCCGGGGGCCGGGCGGATCAGCCGACGAAGTCCTGCGCCCACCAGTAGTTGCCGTTCGCGTCGATCGTGACGCCGATGCCGGTGTACCGGTGCTGGTCGTTGAGGATGATCTGCTCGTGCGTCGGTTCCTTGATCCAGGCGTCGACCACCGACGGGGCGTCCTTCCAGAAGCCGCGGGCGCCCGCCGCGTTCTCGGCGGTCTCCCTGACCGGGCGGGAGTAGCCGTACTTGCGGAGCGAGGCTCCCGTGTCGACGTAGTGGCCCTGCTGCTGCCGGCGGGCCTGTTCGTCGGCGGAGTCCTGGGCGGCGCGCTCGACGACCGGGTCGTACTCCAGCCGCGCCTTGCCGTGCTGCGCACGGTAGTCGTTGACGAGATCGAAGACCTGGCGCTGCAGCGACTTGGCGTCCGGGTTCGGATTCGGGTTCGGGTTCTGGCCGCCGTCGGAGAACTTCCAGACCTGGGACGCGGTGTAGTTGCAGCTGTAGATCTGCACCGGGGTGCCGTCGTTCACGTTGCCGCCGCGCACGTCCAGGCACTTGTTGGACTGCGGGTTGACCAGGACGTCACCCTGGTAGCGCACCCACTTCTGGGCACCCGAGCCGTTGCAGTCCCACAGCTGGACGGGCGTCCCGTCGGCGGTGCCGCTGGACGCGACGTCCAGGCACTTGCCGAACGCCGTCATCGTGGCGCCGAACTCACCGGGCTGCTCCACGTACATCCACTGCTGGGACTCCGTGCCGTTGCACCCGTAGAGCTGCACCGGGGTGCCGCTGTCCCGGACACCACCGCGGACGTCCAAGCACTTGCCGGCGAGCCCGACGAGCGGACCCGCCTGCGCGGCCGCCTGCGCCGAAGCCGGCAGGGCGGCGACGCCGAGCGCGGCCAGGGCGAGTGTGCCCCATATATGCGACTTCTTCGGGGGCTTGGTGAACGACTTCTTGGTCGACGCCTGCATGGCGGCCCGCTCCTCTGCTTCGAGTGGCCCCGGGGATGTGGCGTGCCCGGGGGGATTACCTCGAGGAGGCTAGGAACGTGCAATAGACAGTCGGTCAACGCCCGACTGACGGTCCGTCGACCGGATCAGGAAGGATCAGCCGGATCGGGCCGGATGGCGGGAGAAGAAGGTGGATGGCAGCGGAATATTCCATTTCTCAGCGGAGAGACGGGTCATCTCGCCTGTGCAGCGAAGGCATCGTACGCGCGCTCATCGAACAGCACGAAGCGGATTTCCTCCACCTTCGTCTCGGCCTGCCGCACCGTCTCCACCGCGATGCGCGCCGCGTCGTCCATCGGCCACCCGTAGGCACCCGTGGAGATGGCCGGGAACGCCACTGTCCGCGCCCCCAGCTCGTCCGCGACCCGCAAGGACTCCCGGTAACAAGAGGCCAGCAGCGATTCGTCGCTGCCGGAAACCTGAAACACAGGGCCCACGGTGTTGAGCGTTTACCCACCCATGTTCAGGCTGCCAGCGCTACGCCCCGAGCCCCCATGGGGAGAGGGAACGTGGTGACGCCCCCTCCGTGTGTCACCAGCTCCGCGGTGCGGGCATCTGCGTCGAAACGGAGCTCTGCCATCTGCACCGTCGCCGGGAAACCCTCGCCGCACTCGAACCGGATTCCCGCCGTGGTCACGTAGACCTCCACGCCCCAGCTGATCAGCTTCTCCCGGCGTTCCACCTCCGTGGACGTGTCCCACCAGCCAGGACAGACGGACATGAACGACAACGAGATCCCGGCCGTCGATGCCGTCGAGGACAAGCTGGTGGATGAGGTCGTCGAGCGGCTGATGGACCGTGCCGACGCCTCGGGAGCGGCTCTGCTGGGCGAGGGCGGGCTGCTGACGGAGGTGACCCGGGCCGTGCTGGAACGGGCCCTGGACGCCGAGATGACCGAGCACCTCGGCTACGAGAGGCACGATCCCGCGGGCCGTGGCTCCGGCAACAGCCGCAACGACACCTCACCGAAGACGGTGCTGACCGACGCCGATGCCGTCACGCTGGCGGCGCCACGGGACCGTGACGGTTTCTTCGAACCGCAGCTGGTGCCCAAGCACGCCCGGCGGCTGGCCGGGTTCAACGAGCAGGTCCTGTCGCTGTACGCGCGCGGCATGAGCGTGCGCGACATCCGCTCCCACCTGGCCGGCACGTACGGGGTCGAGGTCTCGCCGGACCTGATCAGCAAGGTCACCGACGCCGCCGCCGACGAGCTCGACACCTGGCAGAACAGGCCGCTGGACCCGCTCTGGCCGATCATCTACATCGACGCGCTGTGGGTGAAGATCCGCTCCGGATCGGTGGCCTCCAGAGATGACGGTGCTCTCCGAGCTCCGCAACCGCGGGGTCGAGGACGTGTGCATCGTCGCCTGCGACGGCCTGAAGGGCCTGCCCGACGCGATCACCGCGACCTGGCCCAAGGCCACGGTCCGGACCTGTGTGATCCACTTGATCCTTGCGTCGCTGAGATTTGCCTCCAAGCAGCACCACGCAAAGCTGGTCACGGAGTTGAAGGCGATCTACACCGCGCCGAGGAACAGGCCGCCGAGCAGGCACTGGCCGACTTCACCGCAGGTGAGCTTGGTCAGCGGTATCCCGCGATCGTGCGGACCTGGCAGGCCGCCTGGAGCGAGTTCACTCCCTACCTGGCCTTCCCGCCGGATATCAGGGAAGGTTGTCTACTCGACGAACCTGATCGAGTCGATCAATGCACGGCTGCGGAAGGCCACCCGCAACCGCGGGTACTTCCCCTCGGAACAAGCGGCGTTGGAAGTGCTCTACCTCGCCGTCTTCGAGGACCGGCTCAACGCCAGGTGAAATCCGAAGACTTACACAAAGTTCCGTACACGCCCCGGCCGGGCGGGTCAGCCCGCGGGGCTGGGGGACGGAGCGTCGATGCGGTGTGCCGGACGGGCATTGGTGAGTACCAGGGCTGCGCTGGCCTGGCGGTTGAGCGGGGGGACGGAGGCCGTGAGGTGGAGGAAGGCGCGGGAGCAGTCCTTCTTCGGCACTCTGACGAAGGTCACTTCGGTGATGGACGGAAGCATGGCGGCAAGGGCGTCCCGCGTGTCCTTGTCGAGCGAGGTACCGAGGGATTCGGCCAGGTCCAGCAGGGCGATACCGCTGTCTCCCTTCCAGCGCAGGATCAGTGCGGATTCCGGTCCCTTGACGAATTCGACGGTGAGGTCGATGCTGCGTTGCCGTTGGTCCTTGAGGGCGTAGGTGAGGGTCGCGGTGCTGGAGAAAGCCCAGGTGCCCCCCGCCTTGTTCGCGACGAGGTAGAGCGTGAACTCCCCGTTACCGGCCGGCACCACGAGGTCGAAACCCGCTGCCACGCGGTGGGGCGCTCCCGTCCTGATGCCGAACCAGACCCGTTCGACGATCGGTGCCGCGACGGCCGGGGGAAGAGGTGCGACCCGGAGCCGCTGGAGCAGGGCATTGCAGTCCTCGCCGCTGAAGGGGCCCGCGCTGAAGGCGAACTGCCACGCCTTGCCCACTCGTTGTCCGCTGACCGTGACGTGGGCCTTCCCGGTGTCGAAGGTGCCGACGAGGGACAGCGCCGGTGGCTCCTTGGGGAAGAAGTCCGCCTGGGAGACGACTCCGCCGAGGGTGATGCGGGGTTCGTCGAGGACGGTGACGTCGCGGCGCTGGGCGACGCCGAGCGAGTAGTGACGGGCCCGGAGATTGCCGCTGGCGTAGATGTAGCCGATACCGGCGTCGGGGATCGCCCCTCCGGGGAACGCGGTACCGTCCCACACCCCTCCCTTGGGCCCCTTCTTCGCGGCTTCGAGCCGGGCGGTGAAGTCGGTGCTCGGGAGGGATACCTCCGCGTGGAGCCCCACGCCGGATACGGTCAGCGTCGCGGTGGCGGTGATCTGGAGTTCCTCCGTGCTCATCACGCACCTCAGGACCACCTTCTCCAGGGTGAGCGGGCTCTCATCGGGCCCGGGGGCCGTCAGCCGGCCGGCGACGGTGCCCTCGACGGTCAGGGCGAAGGGTCTTTCCTTCCGGTCGGGGACTCGGGCGTCGATGGCGGCGGCAACGCGCGTCACCGAAACGTCGGTCTGTTGTCCGGTCGCGGCGCGCAGCGCTTCCAGGCATCCGTCCAGTGTCTTGCCCCGCTCCTTGACGGCCGGGATGTCAGTGAGCCGTCTCGGTGCCTTCTCCGACGAGAGCCGATAGCGCCCGCCACCGAGGTCGGCGACCAGGTAGGACACGGCCCCGTCCCGCGAGACGAGCCTCAAGGTCTTCGCGGTGTCGCCGGCGAGAGCGGCCTCGTCCGGGGCATCGGGGCCCTCTTTCTCCTCCAGGTCGCTGCCCAGCTTGCGCCGTGCCAGGGCGAGAGCCTCCGGTTCGATGGCCATGGCCCTCACCCCCAGCCCTGGGGGTAGGCGAAGCCGGCTTCGGGAAACCAGTCGCACCACCAGTAGTCGAAGGAAAGCCGTGACGTGTAGTTGCGATGCGGGACCGTTTCCAGCCCCTTGATGTCGCCCACGACGATCCGCGCGATATTGGCGAGCGAGTCGCTCTTCTCATCGAAATAGTGTTTGTGGTTCGCCATCAGGGTGTCCTGGGGGGCGAGCTTGCACGTCGTCTTGAACCTCCGGCCGCCGAACTTCTTGTGCGCCGGGTCGGTCCCGTAGGCCGCGAGCAGGCTGATGGGATCCCAGTCGACGGACCCGACGAAGACGCTGTCGTTGAAGCCCAGGCCGTTGGCCGTGGTGGCCCCGGCACCAGGGCTCCCCAGGAGGACCAGCGCGTCGCACCACTGCGCCCCCGACCTCCCTCCGGTCAGGGATTCCGACCACTTCTGACGTGCCGCGAACCCGACCACCACGCTCCCGTAGCTGTGACCGCTCAGGGTCAGGCGGGGCATCGGCTTCTTGTTGTCCGTGAACAGCTTCTTGAGGAAGTCCACGTCCGCGATCAGGTGCTTGCAGCCGTCTGTCGCCATGAGCTGGGTCGTGCATCCGGGGGAAGACTTGCGGGCCGGCGCCTTGTACCCCATCCATGCCAGCACGCAGACCTTCTTCGTTCCCTTCCTCGGGTTCTGCTTGCACTCCTCGTACAGGTGGAGGGCCGCCTTCGTCACCTGAGAGATGGTGCCGATCCAGTGCGTCGTGCCGGGCACGACGAAGGCGACGCACTCGGCGTCCTCCAGGTTCGTGCCCACTGTGATGACTGCCCGGCCGTACTGGCTGAAGACCTCGGAGTCGTAGTGGAACAGGCGTGGTTCGAGTCTTTTGTCCCTGGCCAGCTTCAGGGCGTCCTGCACATATTCCGCGTTCTTCTTGACGGTGGACTTCGGACTCCCCAGGTCTTTGATCAGCTTTGCGCTGTTCGCCCGGTAGCGCTCTTCGAGAGATGCGATCACGTCTTCTCCCTACACGGTGAGGTGTTCGAGTGCGCCGGTGCCGATCGGACGCCACTCCGCGTTCAGCCGGCAGCCGAGGGTCGTCTTCTTGCGGTCCAGGCGGTGGCCGGTCGCACTGAGGGCGATCCGGTGGCGGTGGGGAACGGGAAGCATGACATGGGCGTGGTCCTCCGCCTCCCGGCCCGTGAGGTCGAGGACGTGGAGTCCGGTGTCGCCGTCCGGTGGCAGGAGTTCGATGCGCATGGCGGTTGCCGTGCCCGGCGTCAGGTGGTGCACACGGGCGGTCAGGAACCCGTCGGTTGCGGCCCGGAAGACGCGCCGGTCCGCCAGCTTGACCGAGTCGCTCCTGCTGAAAGTGGCCGACCGCTGGGTGTACGCCTCGAAGCCGGGCACGTCGTCGTGCCGGTTGGCGAAGAGGCGTGCGGCGTGGTGCACGGAGAGGCCGGTGGCCGTCAGGAGGGGCCAGGCGACGGTGACGAACGTGTTGAGCGTATGCGTGAGCGGACGGCCGCCGGGGCCGGGCAGCTTGGCCGCCAGTTGGAACGCGGTGTCGCGGATGACGGCGACGGAGGCGCTGGCGTCGTCGGACACCGGACGGCTCTCGATGGCACCGGTGGCGTTGGCCCACGTGAGCCTGACGTCGGGCCTCTGCCCCGCCTTGTCGATGTACCAGCGCAGTTCGGCGTTCTTGTCCAGGTCCCGTTTGAGGTCGACCAGGTACCGCGTAGGACGGAAGTCCTTGAAGACGAACCCGGCCGCGAACTTCGACAGGGGGATCCTGTGCTGCCGTGATCCGTTGTTCGTCTTTTCGGTGATGACGATGTCCGGGTGGCCGGTCTTCTTGTTGACGCGAACGCTGTCCAGCCTGAGCACGAGCTTCATGCCCTTGCTCAGTTCGATGCGGGTGCGCTCGCCGGTGGCCACTACGTAGCGTCCGCGCGGGGTACGGGCCTTGGTGAAGGTGACGGTGTCGGTGGGGTCCTTGATGACCTGGGGGACGATGGAACCCGGTTCGTTCGTCAGGTCGTTCGTTCCCTCTCCCACGGGGAGATCCACAGTGATCTCCTGGATCGACGACACGTCGGCGGGAGCCTCGATGGTGAGGGCGAGGTTGACGCTCGTCCCGATCGACAGCGCGGGGGAAGGAACGGTGTAGACCAGCAGGGTCTTGGGGGGCGGTGACATGGCAGCCTATTTCCGGGGCTTGACGCCGAGCCGTCCATTGCCCTCGGCTGTCCGGCAGCCGAAGGGGAACCACGTCGCGTACAGCGTGGCGGTCGGTCCGCCGTTCTCGACGCCGACGCTGATGCCGACGACGTCACCGTCACGGACGGCGGCGGTCAGATGGCCCTCCCGGTCGCCCGGGAGGGAAAGGGTGTTCGGCGCGGCGCTGGATGCGGTGGTCACCCTGAGGGTGGCCTTGCCCGAGGGGTTCTTCGCGGTGGTCGTCCGCAAGGTGGCCAGCAGCAGGCCGCTCGTCGGTGCCGGATCCGTCGTCCAGGAGCATCCCCCCGGCGGGGTGACGACGGGGTTTTTCTCGGGGAAGAGGTTCTGGGGGCTGCCGATGAGCTTCGCCGTGCCGTTGAGTGTGAGCTCGCCGACCCGGAGATCGCCCTGTTCCACGGTCACCAGCACGGCCTGAGTGTCGTGCTTGGGGGCTCTTTCGGCAGTGAGGACGAAGACCGTCTGCTCGAGCATCTGATTCGTGAGGTAGGAGCAGTCACCCGTAGCGGCGTTGCGCCGGTAGCGCGAGTTCTTGCCGTCCTCGCTCAGCCCGTGCTTCATCCGCTCCCCCTTGACGGCCCAGGACATCTGGTAAGAGGGTGCGGTACCACCGCCGTCGTTCCAGTGGAGGGTCGCGGTCTGCCCGCGGCCGACGTGGTAAGGGGCAGCCCGCAGGCCGTGGATGATCCGGTCGTCGGGAGGCGGGCCGAGTACGTGGTCCTCGGCACCGGTCGTCACGGGCCGACCCCCTGCCGAACCGGTGACGGTGGTGGTGACGCACAGGCTGGACGGCGCCGGCCCGGCGAGGGACAGGGCGAAGCCGACGCTCTCACCGCTCACGAGCGTGCCGTCGCCGGACCCGGGCACGGCGGTGAACCGGGTGCCGCCGTCCTCGGCGGTGACGGTCCAGGCTGCGGTGGCGGTGTGCTCCTGGACTTCGAAGGCGGCCGTGCCGCCGGAGTCCGCTCCGTCGCCGGTGAGCGCGAGCGTGATCCGCTCGCAGGTGAAGGGCTCGTTCTCGTAGTTGGTGAAGGTGACGTCGTAGCCGCGGGTCCATGTGCCGGCCCGGGGGGCGGGGGCGAGGTCGCAGAGGACCCGGGCGGGTGCGGTCGTCGTGGTCATGGGCGGATCTCCTGCCGGTCCCCGGAAGGGGGTTTCGAGGGCAGCGGGGGTGTGTGGGTGAGGTAGCCGCTGGTGGCGACGGGCGGGGTGTCGCCGTAGGACACCCGGGCGTCCGCGGGTACCAGCGGCCGGCGCGTCCAGTCGTCCCGCGGCCGGTCCGCGGGGTCCGTGCGCTCGTACCAGTCCCACGTGCCGAGCCAGCCCGTCGGGGCCGGCAGTACGACGGGGAGCGGGCCCGCCTCGCGCCGCTCGGGCGGGGCGGGGCGGCCGGTGAGGAGCAACGGCCCGGCGGGGATGCCGATGCGCAGGTGGGAGAGGATGGCGGAGACCAGGGCCGGGGGCAGCCGCAGCTCCGCCGTGGGCAGGATGCCGGTGCGGGCACTGATCTTGGCGAAGGGGTCCATGAGGAGGACGGGGTAGGCGGCCGCGCTCGGGTCGGCCTCGTCGCGCACGGTCACGGGGGCCGGGCGGGCGGCGAGGGTGAGCGGTCCCTTCTCGATCCACGTGAGCCACGCCGCGGACTTCGGCGGCTCGTGCGCCACGTAGAGGCGCTCGTAGGAGGGCACGGTGCGCGGCTTGCCGTCGACAGCGGTGTAGTAGCCGATGAGACCGTCCAGGCGGTCCCAGGCGGCGCCGAGCGGCACGGGCCACGCGGCGCTCCACAAGGGGTGCTGGTCGCCGGGTGCCGGTCTCTTGAGCGCGGCCTTCCAGTCGTCGCGCAACACGTCGTCCGGTGGGGGACCGTAGACCTCCAGATGGATCCGGGTGCGGACGAGGGCGAGGGGGCGTCCGGCCAGGACGCAGAGGGTACGGTCGCGGTCGGCGACGGGCGGTGCGATGGAGTGCAGGCCGCGGTCGACGGCGGCCATGACCTCGCGGAACCTGCGGGGCTTGGCCCGTTCCTCCGGCTCGGCCCGGCCGGCGCGCTGGTCGGCGTCCTGGTCGACCAGCGCGCGCAGGAACCCGGCCAGGTGGGGGTATGCCGTACCGAAGCGCTCGCCGAACACGTCGCCCGGTGTGAGCCAGGGGGACCCGGGCAGTGGCAGCCAGGTGACGGCCTGCCGCTTGGGTTCCCGCACGGGGCCGATGAGCCGGACCTCCCCCAGCCCTTTCCCGTGCGGGTCGTGGACGAGGAGCGAGTGGGGGGCGGCCGTGTGGGGGTCCCTGTGGGCCAGCAGCCAACCGCACACCGGGGTGTCCCGGGTGAGATCGGGGTCGGTGTACAGGTCGAGGACAGGTTTGGGCTCGGTCGAACGGTGGGGCATGAAGTCGAAGGCGAGACGGGCGGGCTGCACGAGGCGTGGGGGTTGCTGGACGTACGGAGGCCGCCTGCCCCCCTCCACGGGGTGGCGGGGGGTCAGACCGGGCGAGCGGCGCGGTGGAGTCTGTTCCGGTTTCTGCCCCTCCCCCGCGATGACGTCCAGCGCGTGTCCGAAGCGGTCGCTCACGGCCAGCCGGCTCAGGA
Source organism: Streptomyces rectiverticillatus (assembly GCF_013394065.1). Classification (NCBI taxonomy): domain Bacteria; kingdom Bacillati; phylum Actinomycetota; class Actinomycetes; order Kitasatosporales; family Streptomycetaceae; genus Streptomyces; species Streptomyces rectiverticillatus. The sequence goes on along the minus strand of NZ_CP040752.1, from coordinate 7,108,643 downwards.
CGAACTGACCGGCGCGGACGGGCTGGAAGTGCGCGGCGTCGGCATCCGGGACCACGGCGTTGTGGGGCCGGAGCAGGTCCTTGAGCTCCGCGGGGAGCGGGTCGCCGGTGAGGCCCGGCCGGCGCTGGGCGGACCAGGCGTGCAGGCCGTCGAGGGCCTGGGTGAGCAGGTCCCACCCCGCCACATGCCCGTTGACCTTCTTCAGTTGCTCGTGCGGGGCTGTGGGGTGGGTTTCGCGATGGTCCTGGACGCGCCTGTGCCAGGTGAACAGCGGCACGGAGGCGAGCAGGGTCCTGCCCCTGGCCGGTTCCTGGAGTTTCACCGGCTTGCGCGTACCGGGGCGCTGGTGGTGGTGGACGCCCTCGAGTGCCCAGTAGTCCTTGTCGTGCGGCTGGGGGTAGAAGTCGACCTGCCAGTGCAGGTGCAGCGGCCGCCAGGGCTGCTGCCACACATGGCTCAGCGCCGGCCACTGGGTGCCCGCGGGGATCGTGGCCCTGTGCTCCTTCATCACGGCCGGCAGCGCGCGGGCCTCGCGGTCAAGGGGGCGTTGCGGAGGTGAGGTGCCGAACGCGGCCAGGGTACGGCTGATCGTCCAGAATTCCGTCAGCACGCGTAGCAGCACGGAGAACGGGATGCGGACGGAGGGGGAATCGAGCGCCTGCTTCAGCTTGGCGAAGTCCGGCGGTTCGGGCGCGGGTTGCGGGCTCGCCTCGCGGTTGTTGACGGTGATCTTGGGGATGAGCTGGGCCGGCATCCGGCAGGGCAGCCACGCGTCGGCGGTGGGCGGCGTGTCCTTCTCCATGGCCGCACCGTGGAGAAGCAACACAGGTTCGGCGGCCTCGAAGAACGGGGGGCGTGGTACGCGCCTGGCGGCCCAGCCGCGGCGCAGCCATACGAGGCGGTCCTTGTCCTTCTCGTCCTTTCGCAGTATGTCTTCCACGCTCTTGCGGGCCGCGGCCACGGCGAGGGCCGCGTCCCGGGTCCGCTGTGCCAGGCTGTCCTTCCGCCCGATGTCCAGCTGCTGCTTACAGGCGGCGGCGAACGCCTCGGGCGGGTCCTGCAGACCGCCCATCCACCACAGGTCGTAGAGGTGCCCGCGCAGCGCCGCCTGCCGGCGCTCCGCCCGGTCCAGGGTCTCCTGGCACTGGTTGAGCTTCTCCAAGGCCTGGCGTTCCCGCGAGGTCGGGCCGCCGTGTCCGTCGCCCGGGGGTGGCACGATCTGCCAGGCGTATCCGCCGCATGTGCTGTGGAACCACGTCCGGTGCTCGGCTTCGTCCAGGGCGCGGGCGCCGAGGGTCATGTCGCCGTCGAGGGCCTCGAGCTCACCGCTCTGGAAGGCGTTCATCAGGAGCACGGCCTCGTCGAGCTTCCTGCCTTCCCAGCGGTCCGAGGACACATCGTCCGCCGCCCTGCTCTCGTTGCCAGGGCCTTCCTTCCGGACGCTGTCCCTGACCAGGGCCGCGGTCGCGTCCGCGGGGCCGTGGCCGATGGCCAGCTTGACCTCCGCGCCGCCGGCGGGTCTGCGGGAGACCGGGGCGGCCTTCAGGCCCCAACGCAGCCCCAGCACCGCGCCGGTGTAGACGGATCGCTGCGGCACCGGGCCGTCCGGTGCGCGCCAGCGCAGCAGCTTGAGCGTCTCGGCATAGCGGTCCCGTGGTTCGGTGAGCTGTTGCCACGCCGCTGTACAAGGGTCATGGGATCCGTAGAAGAACTCCAGGAGGTCGGCGGCCTGCTTCTGGTGCAGCGGATCGTCCTGCGGGTTGTTGTGCCAGCCGAAGACGAGATAGTCCAGGGTTCCGTTCGGCAGGGTGTCCTTCCGGTCGGTGCCGACGCGGTCGTGCATCGAGAAGACGTCGGCGTTGTAGGGCTGGTACGCGGCGAATTCGGGGATGCCGGGGCCGGCCGCGGTCAGCCGCACCCGGTCGGCGTGCGGGTCCTCGGCCCAGGGGCCGCCGGCCAGGTCGTGCCGGCGGCCGATGTAGAGGCCGGGCCCGAACGGCGAGGTGCCGCCCTTCTGGCCGGGCTTGGTCCGCCGGGTGCTCGCGAAGTCGCTTTCGATGACCCAGCCCGCGGCCTTGGGGGCACTGTCGCGGTCGCTGTCGGGGCGGAAGTAGCGGATCACCAGCCAGCGATTGGGAGCCACCGGGTGGACGGGGGTGGTGGCCGTGCCGTCCTTGGCGTGGGCGCGGGCGGCCATCAGGGCGTCGGGGAGCTGCCAGTGGACGTAGACCCCGAGCTGTTTCTGGTGGGTCTTGAAGGGGACCTGTCCGGGGTCGGAGCGGGGCGCGAAAAGCAGCGGGGCGCTGTAGAAGAGTTCCTGGCCGACTGTTTCGCTCATGACGAGCGCTTCGACGTCGACAGGTACGACGAGTGGGTCGGGGTGGTCAGCCATGGCGGTCTCCGAGGACGGGCTGGACGGTCAGCCGGTGCGCGCTGTTGAAGAGCTGGGCCGCGAGGGTGGCGGGGGTGAGCTTGATGCCCTGTTGCGGGGCGCCGGTGTCGCGGAGTGTCTTCTCCAGTGCCTGCACCAGTGTTCTGACGCCGGTGCGGTCGTCGATGTTGAGCACTTCCGCGGCGCGGGGGAAGGCTTTGCCGTTCTTGCCGGCCGGTGCGCGGGTCAGCGCGTAGACACCGGTGAGCCGGCCGGCCGGGGAACCGATCCTCTTGCCCGGCGCGGCCGTGATGCGGCGGAGTCCCAGAGTGCCGTTGTCGGCCCGGGAGTCGAGCCCGAAGTTCAGGGCCTGGGGCGGCTCGCAGAGGGTGACCTTGGCGGGGACGCCCGTGAACAGCAGCAGGAGGGTGTCCGGTGCCGGGCGGCGGGCAAGGACCTTCATAGCCGGTGTCGCCTCGTACGTCAGGTCGGGCCAGTCCCTGATCAGGGCCGAGCGGACGAGCAGGCCCAGGACGGGGGGCGGCGCCTCCCCATCCCCCGTCGTCTCCAGCAGGCGGGCGGTGAATTCCCGGTCGAGGGTGGTGGCGGTCCCGAGGGCCGCGGCTCCGGCGTACAGCGCGTCCAGCCAGTACCGGTCCACGTGGAACAGCCGAAGGCTTTCCGGCGGGAGCATGCGCATGTCCGGGACGAGGAAGGGGAAGGGCAGGGAGTCCAGCAGCTTGGTCCGGTCGAGACCGGCCGCGGCGAGTTCGTCCGCGCACGCCCGCGCAGTCTCCGACAGGGTGGCGGTGAACAGCTCGTGTGCTGTCGCCTCCGCGTCTTCGGAGAGGAACGCGGACAGGGCGGCCTGCCAGCCCTCCTCACTGCCGGGGGACGCCGGTGCGTGGTCGCCGCCCTCCCCCGTGACCGGTTTCTTCTTGAGGCCTTGCGTGATCCTGGTCCCGATATCGTGATTCTTGACGAGGTCGTTGAAGCGGGCGACGGCCGGACCGCCGTTCGTCTGCCCGCCGGCGCCCTGCACGGCGACGAGGTCCTGAAGTGCGGTCATGGCCCTGCTCCGCGAGCGGCCCAGTCCCTTCGCCAGGTCGTAGTTCGCCAGGGCCAGGAGCCGGCCGGCTTCGAACGCCGCGGCGTAGCTGACGTCGAAGACGGCGTCGTCCTTCAGGTGGATCAGGGACGCCGCCGCGGAGCCGAACGAGGGCGAGCCCGCACGGGGGTCCTGGGCCGGGTGGGCGGTGAATGGTCCGCGGTACCAGCAGATGCTCTGTTCGCCCGAGGGCAGCCGGTGCCGCAGCGCCACGTACCCGTGGGTGCGGCGCTGCCGCACCCGCTCCCGTACGGGGTCGCCCCCCGTGACGGGCGGAGTGGGCAGCCGCAGCACAGGCTCCTTCTGTGCGTTCTCCGCCAGCCGTTCGGCCAGCGCGTGGAAGTCGGCCGGGTTCTCCGTGCAGACGAACGACCAGGACCACAGGGATACGAAGCGCACTGCCGCGAACCGCTTGCTGTCGACGGGCCCGCCGAGGAAGTCGTACGTGCCGTGTCCGTCGAGCGAGACCAGGTGCGCGGTGTACGGCACGCCCTGGCTGCGGGGAAAGCGGTTGCCGAGCACCACGGCGAACCGGCCCCTCCGCAGACCGCGTTCGGCCGCCTGTACGTCGGCGCCACGGGGGACGGGGACGATGTCCACGTCGCGTGCGTGCGCGAGGAACGGCAGCTCCCGGCGGCGGGGCAGCAGCTCGAGCAGCGCCTCGCGCCGCACGTCGAGGGTGCGGCAGGACGTCGCGGCCACCGCCGGCGGCACGTCGTCCAGCAGCGGGAGCAGGACGGGACCCTGCTGGTCGCTCTTGCCGGCGACCTCGGAGACCTGCCGTACAGGGGCGTACTCCCCCCGGACGTCGTCCTTGCGCAGGTCGTGGTCGGTGACCAGCAACAGGGCGAGCCAGGGAAGCCGTGGGGCGTCCTCCTTCGTGCTCCCGCCCAGGAGCCGGGCCCAGGGCAGGGACGACTGGTTCACGGTGATGTGCGGCAGCGCTCCCCGGTAGTCGCCCATGGTGTCGGGCGGCGGGTAGACGCCGAGGACGCATGCCGGGTCGAGGGTGAACCGGGGGGCGTCCACGACGACTTGCCGGGTGGCCTCCGGCAGGGCGTTCTTCGCACCACTCGCGTCCTCCACCGTGTGGGTGACGTGCAGGGTGTAGGTGCCTGCCGTCATGACCGGCGTCAGGTCGTCCCGCAGGTGGAGCTGGTGCTGGGGGACCGGAGGGGTCTGGGTCACGTGGTCACCTCGCGCCGTTCACGAGAGCGGGGTCGTCCTGGAGGTACGACCACAGGCGGCCGGCGTAGCCGTCGAGCTTTCCGGGCCTGGGCGGGCTTCCGGTGCCGGGCGGTGTCATGCCCTCGTGAGCGAGTGCCGTCACGAGTGCCTCGCGGGCCTTGAGGGCGGATGGGGTGGCCAGCTCGGTGGCCAGGTCGGCGCGGCTGCCGCGAACCGGGGAGTTCCACTGCGGTCCGGCGGTGGGGGCCCGCACCGGTCCTGCGATCTCCTTGCTGAGCAGGTCCTGTTCGGCCACCGGCCCGAGCGAGGTGCCGCGTAGTTTGGGCCCGGGCACGACGACCCGTACGCCCAGCAGCCGGTCGGACAGCAATTCCTCGGTCCGCCCGTCGGGAACGGGCGGCTTGGTGTCGGGCTTGTCGAGGGGTTTGTCCCACAGGCTGGCCGGAACGCTGCCTGTCACCGCGGTGATGTCCCAGGCTGCCAGGTTCTCGGTCTCGGTGCCGCCTCCGCCGGTATGACGGCGGACGGTCACGGTGTGCTCGGACTGCCGGCCTCTGAGGTTCATGGGCCGGATGGAGACCGGGTCGCGGGTCAGCCTCCGGTCGTCAGCGACACCGTCGGTGGTGATGTCGGTGGCCGGGGTGCCGCCTCGGTGGACCTTGCTGATCGGCACCTTCGAGGAAGTGGCGAAGGTGAAACCTTCGGTGGAGGCCGTCCAGACCGCTTTCCCCTCCGGGCCGCCGGACTGCGACGCCGCCGCTCCCGGCGCCGGCAGCAGGCCGGTCACCGCCCGTACCTCGAGCGGTTTCGCCCCGAGCACGGTGTCCGTGAACTGAGGCCACTTCAGCCAGTCGGGCCGGCCCGGACGGTCCTCCCCGAACCGCATCCGTACCGTTCCCACCCCTGCGGGGAGCCTGAGCTCGGCGACGCCCCCGGTCGGCGGGCCCCAGACGAACAGATCGACCTCGAGTTTCAGCCGGAGCGTCTTGAGCCACAGGTCGGCCTCCACCTGGACGGTCACGCCCACACTGAGGTCGAAGAAGAACGGCTGCCATTGGATCACCGCGTTGACCCGGGCCCGGAACCACGCCTTGACCCGGCCCGCGTGGAAGTCCGCCTGCCACAGGCCCCCGACCATGAAGGCCGACGGCGTCAGCGCGGCATAGCACTCACCCCGGACGGACAGGGACGAGGAGACCCCCCACTGGTAGCCGATCCGCTGCACCTCCGGGTAGTGGGCCCGCTTCGCGTAGCCGGGGTGGTAGCCCCCCAGCGACACGACGAAGTCCCCGGCATGCGGTGAGGGGGCGAGCCAGGTGCAGTAGGCGAAACCGCCCTTCGGCTTGCACTCCGGGGAGATGATGAACGAACTCCGGTCGAGTTCGCCCTCCAGCGACAGTTCCCCGCGGCGCGCCGCGTACTCGGCCTTGAGAGCCAGGGTCGCCCGGGCGTACACCGTACGTCCCGCGCCTTTCGGGAACTGGGCGGTGGCCGTTCCCAGCAGGCTGAGCACGAATTGGTCGCCGGCCTGGAGGAGCAGCAGTGCCCGTGCGTCGACGAGGCCGAAACAGGTGAAGGTCAGGCCGGCCGCCAGACAGATCCGCCCCGGCGCGGGGTGGACGACCTTGGCGAGGTCGGCGAGTACCGCGGCGGGGTCCCGGGGTTTGTCACTGTCCTTGCGGTCCAGGCCCGCGACGAGCGGGAACGAGGAGACCTCCGAGAGCGCGGGACGGTCCACCCTCATGTTGTAGCCGAAGCCACCCATCAGCCCGGTGACCTGGAACGGCGGAGGTCCCACGCGCAGCCCGCCCAGCTCACCGTAGACGAAGAGCGCCACGCTGCGGTCCTTCTTCTGGGCATAGAAACCCGCGGCCGCGATGGACAGGTGGGGCAGCTTCGTACCGACGCCGGTGATGGTGGCCGTGACCAGGCCGCCCACCTTGAGCTCGTACTCCTTCGGCGGCGGCAGGCGCAGGAAAGCCCCCGAGAGGCTCACCGGACCGGCCGAGAAGTCCAGACCCAGCCCGTCCAGACAGCCGACCGCACTGTAACGGCCGTCGAGGCTGACCCCCACCCCCAGCCCCAGCGACTGCAGCGAAACAACCGACAGGCTCACCCCGCCGTCGACCAGCAGCCACGCCCGGCCGCGCGCTGCGGCAAGCCCGATCCGCCGCAGGCGCAGTGGGCCCAGTGAGGCGTCGACGTTCCGCCAGCGGGCACCGGCGGTCGGGGCGGGCTCCAGGCCGGCGGTGCCGGGGCCTGCGCCGTCCGGCTGCCAGGGCTCGACGGCGGTGCGCTTCCCGTCGAGAGGAGCGTTCAAGGCATGGCTGCGGCCTAGAAGCCTGACGGTCGCGCCGATACCGCCACGGCCGGACAGCCCGTTCTTGGGCAGCAGCAGTGCCTTCGCCCCGGGTCCCGGGGCGAACTTCTCGATCAGCGCGTTGATCTCCTGGGCGTCCTTCCCGTTCACCCCCGTGGCCGAGGAACACAGCTGGAGCTGAATTCCTTCCAGCCCGGCCGTGCCACGGGGAATCTCGGCTCCCACCACGGGGAGGTCCGTGAGTCCTTTGTCCACGGGGATGTCGGCGAGCAGCACCCACTGGGACGTGCTTGGTTTGTCGGTCATTCACCCGCTCCCGCTGCAGCGGCGGGGGTCGGAACGACCTCAGCCGGTCGGACGATTCATGTGTGTCTATGAGCACTCAAGAGCGGCCAGGCTGGCATGGACGGAGTCGCCTGGGATCTGATGCCTCGCCGGAGGGAAGGGCTGTTTCATGCGGACGGCGCACATGCCGTCGCCTCATGTCACCCCGATGCGCCGCCGATAGTGCTCTCCCTCCCGCCGCGGGACATGCTGAGCAGATGACGACCGAAGACGCCGGGCCCCCGGCCACCGCCCCCCTCGCGGACGACACGCCACGCCCCAGGGGATGCGTCCTGCGCATTCCACCGACCTCCCAGGAGAAGGAGTACGGCAGCCCTGTCTGCTTCGCCGAGGTGATCGGCCAGCGCGTGGGCTTCTGGTATCAGAAGGTCGTCGGCAAAAACGCCGTCTGGCTGACCGACGGGGAGCAGTACGTCGACGGGGACGGAGAGAAACAGCGCACGGTCGTCCCGCCGTACAAGGACTTCTGGTGGAATCTGTGGCCACGCGTCGCCCGGACCCTGCCGGACGAGAAGGCCGCGGCCGCCTTCCTCCTCCAACAGAAGGCCCACATCGTCTTCTGGGACGAGCGGCTGAAGAACCACGCATACGTCTCGATCGACCCCCACAAACTGCGCTACCGCGGCGACGACCTCGATCGCAAGCCCCTGAGCGAACTGATCGGGAGAAGTGTGGCCGAAGGCCACCAGGAGGTGAGAGGACCCACGAGCATCTTCATGGTCGAGAAGGACGACGACAGCGACTGGGTCTTCCTGATCAGCAGGTTCTACATGAGAGGCGAACCGGGTCGGTATCTCGCCACGTGCCACAACACACGGACGAAACACAGAAAGGACTCGGACATCGGCCTGGCGGACACCACAGTCACCACGGCCTTCCGGGACGCTTCCGGAACCATCGTCGTACACACCCTGTCGGGCACGTACACGGGGACCGTCACCGGCAACGACAGCAGTGGTTACGAGCTCGCACTGACGAAAAGGCCCGCAGCATGACCACCGACGCGCCCACCGGCCTGGCAGAGTCGGGCCAGATGCTCCTCTGGGGCTGGAACGGGATCAATCTGATCGAGGGCTTCGACACGCTCACACCCGACAGCACCCCTCCCCCACAACTCCCGGCCCGGTGGACACAGCGGTACGACAACATCGTCAGGGGCACGCCGGTGGGCGGCCCCGCCTTCGACAACCGGTCCGGCCTGCTCTACCGAGTCGAAGGCGGGCTGGAACAGATCCTGTCGCTCATCGAGTACCGTCTGGACAGGCCGACCGGAACGTTGGCGCGAGCGGGGGAAATCAGCCGCCTCGGAGCCTTCACGCCCCGATGTGCAGCGACGTACTCCCGTGCCACCGACGCCCTTTGCGTGGCCAACGCCCTCATGGGGACGCGTGCAGAGCCCTTCAGGGACTACCGTGCACAACTGGGCACGCGCAAGGGGGTCACCCCTCTCGAGAAGAAGATCGGCGACGAACCGGTGTGGGCCTTCGACACCAGATACGACCCCGGTCCCCCCGCGGTGAACCACGTCTATGCGGCGACCGCCCGCAGCCTCGTCACCTTCAGGATCCAGCGCGAAGCGCCCTCTCTCGACCGGGAGCCGGCGGACGACACGGTGATCACGGAGTCGTACGAGCTCGGCGGCGGCTGCGCGGTGGGAGTGAGCCCACTGCACAGCCGGGTCTTCCTGGCTCGTGACACGGCCTCCGACACCAAGAGGACCTGGCCCGCCACGGACACCATCACCAGGCTCGTCTACACCGAGGAGATCGAGCCCCAGATCAAGTCCTTCCCCATTCCCTCTCCCTGGGTGGGGGTCGGATACATGGGATCACCCAGGTTCTGCTTCGTCCGCCGCGGCAGCGTGGAGTACGTCTGCTACCCCGTGTTCCAGACGGACAAGAATCGATACGGCGTTCTCTGCTTCGATACGACCGCAGACACCCTCTCCAGCAGCGATGTCATCCAAATCCCTCTGCTGACCGCCGGAGTGGGCGGCCGGCCGACCTACCCCGTCCTTCTCTCTCCGCACGTGGAACCCGGGCTCCTGTGTATCGCGGTCACCGGCGAGGACGCACCCGACCTCTGGGTCGGCACGGTGAGCCCGGCAACGCGCAAGGCCGTCGTGGCCAGGACAGCCATCTGGGGAGGAAGAGAGCAACCACTCTGGGTCAGCGGCGGTACATGGGTGGACGACTGACGCGATTGTCCCGTCTCATTGGATCTAGCTCTCGGTCAGTGCTCTGAGCAGGCATGACGCATTGTGCGGTGAGACGGATCGGGGCCGGTGTCTCAGTTCATCGTGCCCGCGAAGGTCATTTCGTGAGCTGTGCTGCTGTTCGTGCCATCTCGGCAGTGATGGCCCATCGCTCGTGGTCCCTCCACTCGCCGTTGATGTACTGGAAGGCAGCCGAGTAGCCCTCGCGCTGGAAGCCCAGGCGTTTGACGAGGTTCAGCGAGGAGGTGTTGTCCGGTTGGATGTTCGCCTCCAGCCGGTGCAGTTCCAGCGGGCCGAAGGCGAGCTGGACCACGAGCCTCAGCCCTTCGGTCATATAGCCACGGCCGGTCGTAGGGGCATAGGAGGTATAGCCCAGGGTTCCGCTCTGGAGGGTGCCCCTGACGATGTTGTTGATGTTGATGCCGCCGACGATCGTGCCGGTGTCGCGCCGGCAGATCACGAAGCCCTCATGGGTGGGCTGCTCGAACCGCTCAAGGTAGCTCTCGAACGCTTCCACTGTGTTCTCGCGGGCGCCCAGCCAGCGGCGAAGCATCTCGGCGCTCTCCTGGGCCAGCGCTGTGAGCTCGTCGTAGTCCTGGCGGCGGACGTGGCGTATGACCACCCGCGGCCCTCGCAGGAGGTAACTGGTGATTGCCATCCAGGGATCCTATGCGGCCTGTTCGTGCACGCGTCCGAGGGCTCGTGCACCCTCCATGTGAGAAAGAGGACAGGCCTCCTGCGGGCCGACCCTGACGCCCAGCCGGTCCAACTCAACCGCTCAAGGGCAAGCTCAAGGGCTCAGTCACGTTTGGGTGTGATGCCGTCCGCCGGTCTTGCCGCGGGCGCGGGCGGCGGCCAGGCCGTCGTTGGTGGCGGCGCGTACGAACTCGTGGTGCAGGGCGGCGAAGACGGACATCATGCTGAAGAAGTCGCGTCCTTCGAGGGTGTTGCTGTCGATGTCCTGCTCGACGGCATGGAGCCGGATGCCACGTTCTCGCAGGTCGGTACCGACGCCGTGGCGCAGACGGCCACTGTCCACCATCAGCCCGCGTCTGTCCCCCGGCAGGAGCGGACTCCCGACACCTCTCCCAGGGCCGGGGATATGCCGATCGCCGTCTACCGGCTCGAAGGCCCCCTCCTCTTCACCACCGCTCAACGCCTGCTCGACCACTGACGCCACCGGGCTCCTCGGCCTCAGCCAGACCATCGACACCCACCGCCGCCGCAGCGCCCACCTCCTGTTCTCCGGCCTTTCCCAGCCCCTGCACCGCCAGCTCGCCCCCCTCGTCGCTCCCGACACACTCCACCCACAACCGCGCCTTCACCTCGCTCACAGCGGCGACCGGCCGACTACGCGCATCGCCGTTATCGCCTCCGCCCTGGACCGCATCCGCGAGGAAAGCCAGACATGGGAGGCGATCAAGGCATCCGGCCGCCACAGCGACGGAAGCCCTCTGACAGCCGGCGGACTACCCGGCGCCGAAGCGGCGTTCGCCAACCTTTCCTGGTACGCGTTCCGCAACGTGCTACGCCATGCCGCGGCCGTGCTGGAGCGCTGTCGGCCTGCTGATCCCGTCGAGCCGCAGGACGCTGTCGCCCTCGACCGTCTCGCGGGCGCCCTGGCCCTCGGGGAGGAGGTCCTCCTGACCCCCGGCCCACCCCAACGCCCCGTGCGCCACGATCTGGCCGAGCGCCGCAGCCGGATCGCGCAGGCCGCCGCCACGCATTCACCCCAGCAGTCCCAGGCCCTTGGCGCCTCACCCCCGGGTATCCGGCCGATCCCGCCCCGGCCCACCTACGCCCCGGGCCGAGCAGGTGGGCATGAGCAGTGATCCGATCCGCATCACCCGCGGGCCCGGCGGTGAGGTCGAAGTCGACGGCGTCCTGGAGGAGTCCGCCGCCGCCATCCTATCCCGGGCCGGGTTCGACTCCTGGCCCACGTTGCGCGGCTCCTGGATCCGGTTGCCGTTCGACATGGGTCATTCCGGGGAGAACGAACACGCCAGCTGGGCCGCGGACATGCTCAGCGCCGGTCGGCGACCTTCCGGACCCCGAACCCATCGACCAGGCCTACCTCTCGCGGGCCTTCGGCTACGCCGAGGAAGCGCTCCCCGCATACCCCGTGTCGTAGATTGCGTCCCGCACGGTCCAGGTGGTCCACATCTTGACCTTGGTGGTCTCCGGCGGTCGGCCGCGGTCTGCGGCGGGGGCTACCGGGGCCGCCCCTTCGCCATATTCCGGTAGCCGGGGTGGACGCCGGGCGTGAGGCCCTGTTGGTTACGGCGGTCCTCGGTGCTGCGCCGCCGCTCGACGAGCCCCTTGCCGTCCAGGTGGTCGACCAGCGTCACGACCCGGCTGGGCACCACGCCCAGGTCCGCGGCGAGCGCCCGCCGGCTGAGGCCGGGACGGGTGGCGATCATGCGCAGCAGTCCGGCGTCCGGCGCAAGGTGAGACCGAGGGCGGCGTCGCCGGCAACTTCCTGGGTGGCGCGATGGTCGCCCGGCGCCCTCGCGTCGTCTTCGGCACCGCCGCCGCCCTGCTCGCGGCGGCCACCCTGCTCCTGCCCGTGGTGGGCGGCATCACCGCCGCCCTCATGGCCCTGGCCGCGTGGGCCCACTTCGCCCGGCACCTCACCTGGACGGGCGACGCCCGGTCCTGAGGGCCCACGGGCACGACGTCTCGGCTCCGGTTCCCGCAGGTGCGGACTTTTCACCGCACGAAAGTGCGCACCATGGAGTTTTTCATCGCCGGATGGCAAGGATTTGGAATACGTGCGGGGGGCTGAAAGGCTTATTGACATCATCCGCGAGGCGGCCGACGCTTGACGCCATGGCGTATTCCGTGCCGACCGGCATTCCCGTTCTGGACATCGATCCGTTCGCCGAGGAATTCCAGCGCGACCCCGACACGTTCCACGAGCGGCTTCGGGAAGCCGGCCCGGTGGTCTTCCTGGAGCCCTACCGCGTGTGGGCGGTGGCCCGGTACGCCGAGGTCCTCGAGGTGCTGCGGGACCACGAAAGGTTCTCTTCGGCCGCGGGGGTCGGGCTCGCCAACTTCCTGCACGAGGAGCCGTGGCGGACCCCGAGCCTGCTGGTGGAGGCGGATCCGCCGGCGCACGCCCGGCCCCGGCGGATCACCGCGCGCGCGATGTCGGCGCGGGCGATCGAGCGTATGCGGCCGGAGTTCGAGCGGCACGCCGAGGAGCTGGTGGCCGCGGTCGTGGCGCGCGGGCGGTTCGACGGGGTCACCGACGTGGCGCAGGCGTACCTGCTGCGGGCGTTCCCGGAGGCGTTCGGGCTGGCCCCGGGGGACGGGGAGAAGCTGCTCCGGTACGGGGACATGGCGTTCAACCTGTTCGGCCCGCGCAACCGGCTCGCCCAGGAGTCGCTGGCCGCGGGCATGCCGATGCACGAGTGGTTCGCCGAGCAGTGCAAGCGCGGTTCGCTGTCCGCCGACGGCTTCGGCGCGGCCGTCTACGCCGCCGTCGACCGCGGCGAGGCCACCGAGGACGAGGCGGGCCTATTGGTGCGCTCCCTGATATCGGCGGGCCTCGACTCCACCATTGACGCCATCTCCTGGACGCTGCATCTGCTCGCCAATTCACCGGCGGAATGGGCGGCGTTGCGCGACGATTCCGCACTGGCCCGTCCGGCCTTCGAGGAAGCCCTGCGGTACTACACCCCCATCCAGCATTTCTTCCGTACCACCACCCGCGAAGTGCGACTGGCCGGCACGGTGATACCGGCCGAGGAGAAGATCCTGTGCTTTCTCGGCGCCGCCAACCGCGACCCCCGCGAATGGGACGCCCCCGACCGCTTCGACATCCGGCGGCGGGCCGTGACCCATCTGGCCTTCGGGTCGGGCATCCACGCCTGCGTGGGCGCGGCGGTCGCCCGGCTCGAAGCGGAGTGCCTGCTCACCGCGCTGGCCCGGCAGGCCCGTACCCTCGAATCGGCCGGCCCGCCGCGCCCGCGCCGCCACAATATCCTCAGGTCCCTGGCCGGCCTGCCCCTGCAGGTCCGTGCCGCCACGCCGGCCCGGGTCACCGGCCGACGATGACGACCTCGTACTCGTCGGCGGTCGGATGGATGCCGGTGTCGGCCTTGGCGTTGATGACGGCCAGGCGGTCGCCGAAGGGGACGGCGGTCGTCGGGAAGTGGAAGGCGTCGTGCGTGATGACGTCCTCGACCGTCCCGGACGTCAGGTCGTCGTTCAGCCGGACCCGTGACACCTGGTTGATCCAGTTCTGCACGACCCACAGGTGCCGGCCTTCCAGCACGAGGCCGTCCGCCTTGGGTACGTCGACACCCTCGATCGTCCGGCTGGCGCCGGTCGCCGGGTCGACGGTGTAGAGCCTGCCGTTGGCCGTGTGCGAGACGATCAGCGGTGTTCCGGCGTCGGGTGCGACGATCCCGTTCAGGTTGAAGTCGCCGCTGATCTCGGCTGCCGGGCCGGTGACCGGCAAGGTGCTCGCCGGCCCGAGTTCCCCGGCCGGGCTGATCGGCACGAAGTACAGGACGGCGCTCGACGAGTCGCTGAAGTAGGCACCGTGCCGGTTGACGAAGACCTTGTTGACCAGCGTCGACGCCAGATCGCCGGTCTTGCCGAGCTGGTACGTGGCGACGGTCGCGCCGGTCTCGATGTCGTACACGTACGCCCAGCCGAGACCACCGCCGACGAACAGCCACCCGTGCCGGAGATCGGCCCACAGGCCCATGGCCAGCCGGCCGTCCGGGGCGTCGATGAACAGCTCGGCGGTTCCGCGCCCGAGGTCTCCCCGGAAGATGTCGCCGCGCCACAGGTCGCCGCAGTAGAAGGTGTGGCCCGCTCCCTTGGCGATCCCCTGGGCCGACGTGGCTCCGGGGAGCACGATGACGTCGGTGGCCGGCGCTCCGGCCTCGGTGCCGCCCGTCACCGGAACGTCCCGGCGATGGTCATCGGTAGCTTCAGAGCAGCCAGTCGCATCGGTACCTCCGGCTCGTTCCCCAGTGCCGCGAAGATCGGGTCGTTCCCGTCGTCCTGATGACCGCCGTACGGACAACGTTTGCGACAGCTGACGACTCGGACAAGCCCTGGGCGTGCGGCCGATGTACCGCACGAAAGTGCGCACCACGGCCCGCGCGTCGCGCCACACTTATGCATCTGCACGCGGAGCGGAGCCCTGCCTACGCTGGCTCCATGCCGACTCCCAGCCCATCACCCCCGACACGGGCCCAGGCCGCGACGATTGTGACGGAGGCGTCGAACGACCCCGGCTGGGGCATGTTCGTCTGGCTGGCCATGACCGTCGGCGCCGAGCCCGGCGAGTTGTGCGTCCTGCGCTGGGACGACGTCGACTTCACCACCGGTGTGCTCGTCGTCCGGTCGAGGGGCGACCAGGGACGCATCGTCCTCGACGCGGAGACGATCACTCTGCTGCGCTCCTACCTGGCCCACTGCGCCGCACAAGCCGCCATCCTCGGCATCGAGCGGCACCCCGGCGCCTACGTCTTCTCGCCGTCGCCGGACGGCCGGACCGCGCCGGAGCCCGACCCGGTCATGGAGCGCTATGCCCGGATGTGCGCGCGCCTCGGCTGGACCACGCACCTCGGCCTGCTGCCGCACTACTCCGCGGCCGAGCTCATCACGGCCGGTGTCGACGTGCGCGCCTTCAACTGGCGGTTGAAACGCGGGCTTTCGCGCATCCAGCGGCGGCCGAAGGCATGACGCGCGCCGAAGGGCCCGCGCTGACGCCGAAGAGACCACGTCGGCGTTGAAGAGCTCGCGTTGACGTTCGGAGCCGGGTCCCGACCGCCCCCGGTGGGCG
The DNA here is from genome assembly GCF_013394065.1 of Streptomyces rectiverticillatus. Lineage (NCBI taxonomy): Bacteria > Bacillati > Actinomycetota > Actinomycetes > Kitasatosporales > Streptomycetaceae > Streptomyces > Streptomyces rectiverticillatus. The sequence goes on along the minus strand of NZ_CP040752.1, from coordinate 7,093,290 downwards.
GCCGGGACCCGGCCCGGGTCAGCTGGAGGGCTCGGACGGGCGGAGCCCTGCGGGGGCGTTGGAGGCGCCGGCCGTCTGCGGGTCCCGGGACCGTACGAAGATCAGCGCGGCCACCGCGGCGACGGCGGCGACGGCGGCGAACAACGTGTAGGCGCGGGTGAACCCGTCGACCGAGGGCGTGCTGGTGAGACCCGCGGCGGCGACGGTGGAGCCGACTCCGACCAGTACGGCGGAGCCGATCGGGTTGAAGGTGTAGACGATGGCCGACACCAGCCCGGCCTCGTGCTGGGCGACTCCGGCGAGGGCGGCGGTGGTCGCGGCGACGAACATCGAGCCGGCGCCCACCGCGAACAGGAAGGCGCCGGGCAGGGCTTGGGCGTAGACGCTGCCGTGCGCCGAAAGGCCGATGAGGAGGCCGTTGCCGACGGCGACCAGGGCCAGGCCGCCGAAGGCGACGGGGCGGGTGCCGATGCTGCCGACCAGGCGGCCGCCCACGGTCGCCCCGATCACGGTGGCCACGGCCACGGGGAGGAAGAACAGACCGGTCGCCAGTGCGCTGTAGTCGCGGAAGTGCTGGAGGTACTGCGACGTGATGAACAGGTCCCCGCCGGCCACCCCGGCCGCGGTGAGCATGAGGAACGCGCCGGTCGCGACCGGGCCGCGCGCCAGCACGCCCGCGCGCATCAGGGGATTCGGCACGACGCGTTCGACGAACGCGAACACCCCGTACAGGACGACGGCGGCCGCTATGGGCACCAGCGTGCCGGTATCCGCCCAGCCGTGGTTACCGGCGTTGATCATGCCGTAGATGAACGAGCCCGTGGCGGCGGTGGCGGTCACCGCGCCCAGCACGTCGACGCGCCGGTCGGCGCTCTGCGTCCGGCGCTCCGGCACCAGGGCCCTGATGGCGGCCAGCAGGCCCACGCCGATCGGGATGTTGATGAAGAAGACCCAGCGCCAGCCGGGGCCGCTCGTGAGCAGCCCGCCGGCGAGCAGTCCCACGGCGAAGCCGATGCCGCCGAGGGAGGACCACACGCCCAGCGCCTTGTTGCGTTCGGGGCCGTGGAACATGGCGGTGAGGGCCCGCAGCGCGGCCGGGGACAGCAACGCGGCCCCGACGCCCTGGCAGGCGCGGCCGGCGATCAGCATGTCCTCGCCCTGCGCCAGGCCGTTGGCCAGCGAGGCCAGGATGAAGACCACCAGGCCGGTCAGGACCATGGAACGCGCGCCGAAGATATCGGCGAGCCGGCCACCGAGCAGCAGCAGCCCGCCGAGGAACAGCACGTAGATGCTGACCGCCCAGGTGAAGGCCACGCGCCCCAGGCCCAGGTCGGTGCTGAGGGCGGGCAGGGCGACGTTGATCACGGTGGCGTCCAGCATCAGCATGAACTGCGCCATGCATATCACCGCGAGCGCTTTCCAGCGGCGCGGGTCCGCGGACTCCTCCGCCTCGTCCGTGTCACGCACCGGATCTTGAGGGTCGTGCATCACCGGCTCCTCACTCGAAAATCCGACGGCAACACCCAGGATTTCCCGGGGTGTTGCCCTGATGGCTCGTGCAGTACGGTTTGTCACGACCTACGTTGCGGGCACTCCCGGCTCGGATGTCACTGGGTGGCCAGCCATTCCTCCACGCCGCGCCGTTCGACGCCCAGGCCGAGGAGGACCTTCGCACCGACTCCGTGCTGCTCGGCGAGCACTCCGAGCAGGAGGTGTTCCGTGCCGACGTGCTCGTGGCCGAGTCGTTGCGCTTCCAGCAGGCTGAGTTCGACGGACCGCTTGCCCCGCGGGGTGTAGGGGATCTGCTCGGGCACGTTGTCCCTGCGCGGGCCGAGTACCTCGCCCATCGCCGTGCGCAACTGCTCCGGCGTCGTCTTCTCGAGCAGGTACTTCGCCGCCAGCCCTGCCGGCTGGCTCAGCAGGCCGAGGACGAGGTGCTCCGTGCCGAGGTAGTCGTGCCCGGCGGCGCGCGCTTCCTCCTGGCTCGCGGTGATGACCGCCCGTGCGCGGGGGGTGAACCGCTCGTAGGTCGCCGGGTCGAGCGTGCCCACGGCCAGCATGCCCGCGGTCGTGGGCTTGTGTACGAATCGCTTCTGGGCGGCCTGCCTGGTCACCCCCATGGTGCTGCCGATGTCGGCCCAGGTGAGGCCTTCCTTGCGCGCGGCGTCCACGAAGTATCCGACCAGCTGATCGGCGACGTCGCCGATCAGCTCGGACATGACGATCGCGTCGGAGAGGTGGACGAGCGCGTCGCCGTCCGGGTGAAGCCTGGTCACGCGATGGACCAGATCGCCGAGTGTCACTGGTTCGTCCATGAGGCAACCCTAGGTTGACAAGCGGGCGCTTGTCAACCTCAGGATGACAAGGCGTTCAGCCCTTCCTGCGCCGTTGCTCGACCATCCGGTCGAGCTCGTCGACACTGGCGGCGCTCTGGAGCTCCTCCTCGCTGATCTCCAGGCCGAGCTGCTCGGACAGGTAGACGGACAGCTCCACCACCGAGAGCGAGTCGATGCCCGCGTCCTCCAGGCTGGTTCCGGGACGCAGGGCCGCGTCGTCCAGCTGGAGGTCGACGGTCAGAATGCGCTTGAGATCCTCGTTCACCTTGGTTTCCCTCCCGGCCCCGTTACACGGAACCGCCACCGGCGACGATCAACGCGCCGCGCTGGTACCGGTCGCGGCAGGCACGGCGCTGCAGCTTGCCGCTCGACGTCTTCGGCAGGGTGCCGCGCCGCAGGAACACGACGTCGTGGACGGAGAGGTCATGGTGCGCCGCGACGGCGCGGCGCACCATGACCCGCAGTTCGCCGAAATCCGCGTTCGCGTCCGGCCGTGTCTCGGCGGCGATCACGACCTGCTCCTCCTCGCCGGTGTCGACCGAGAACGCGACGACGTTGCCGGGCCGCACCGCCGGAACCTCTTCCTCGACGGTCAGCTCGATGTCGGCCGGATGGTGGTTGCGTCCGTCGATGATGATGAGGTCCTTCCGCCGGCCCGCGATGAACAGCGACCGACAGTGGAAGAAGCCCAGATCTCCGGTGCGCAGCCAGCCTCCCTCTCCGCCGAGAACCACGTCGAAGACCTCGTCCGCGCGCTCGTCCTGCGCCCAGTAGCCCGCGCAGACGTTCTCGCCGCGCACCCAGATCTCCCCGACCTCCGCCGGTCCCGCCTGCTGCCCGGTCACCGGGTCCACGATCCGGACGTCCTGGTCCATGGGGGCCCCGCAGCCCACCATGGTGAGCCCTCGCGGGTCCCCGTCGTCGATCCGCCGGACCCGGCCGGCGTTCAGCTCGGCGCGATCGAAGGTGCAGACGAGCGGCTCCCGGTCCACGGGGACGGCGGTCACGATGAGCGTCGCTTCCGCCAGGCCGTAGACGGGGGTGTGGGCGGAAGGCCGGAAACCGTACGGTGCGAAGGCCTCGGTGAAGCGGGCCAGCGACCGCGCCCGCACGGGCTCGGCACCGTTGCCGGCGTAGACCAGCCGGGACAGGTCCAGTCCGGCGCGCTCCTCCGCGGGGACCCGGTCCACGCACGTGTCGAATCCGAAGTTGGGGCACAGCACGTGCGTCGCCGCGTGGTCGCTCAGCAGCCGCAGCCAGCGCCGCGGCTCCCTCACGAACGCGAGGGGCGTCATCTGGACGACCGGGAACCCGCGTGTCAGCGGCAGGATCACGGCGAACACGAGGCCCATGTCGTGGAAGAACGGACTCCAGCTCACCATCGTGGAGTGCTCGTCGAAGCGCAGCCGGGCGACGAGCTGGCTCGCTGCCGCGGCCATGTTCCGGTGAGTCACGCGGACGCCCGCGGGGTGCCTCGTCGAACCGGAGGTGTACTGGAGATAGGCCGTCGCCCCGGGCAGGGAATCCACTGGAGCCCACGGCGTGGCCGGGTCGGGCCCGGCTTCGTCGGGGCAGATGATCCGTACCGGTGCGGCCAGTGGAATCTTGGCCACCGTTTCGCGGGCCGACCGCGGTGTGATCGCCACCTCGCAACCGCAGTCGTCCATCGCGAGCGCTATCCGGTCGTTGTGGCGGTAGGAGGCCGGCGCGGACAGCGGTACGGCGATCACTCCGGAGTAGAGGCAGGCGACGAACCCGACGATGAAGTCCACGCCGGTCGGACAGAGGATCGCGGCCCGGTCCCCGGGGCTGGCGATCCGCCGGAGTCGCGTGCCCACGGCGTGGACCCGCGCGGCCAGTTCCCCGTAGGTCAGGTGCCGGGCCCGTCCTTGCGGCTCGGTGGAGTAGTCCATGAACGTCATCGCCGTCCGGCCGGGTCGGGCTTCGGCGCGACACCGGACGGCCGCGGGAATCCCGCCGGCCTGTGCGGTCCAGGTGGTTTCCGGGAGGGCACTCACTTCCGGCCGCCTCCAGTGGTGCGGGAGCGCCCGGTGTCGAGCATGCGGCCGGCGATGGTGCGCAGCAGGATGTTCGACGTTCCCTCGTAGATCTGGCCGATCATCGCGTCCCGGTAGAACTTCTCGACGGGATACGCGGTGCTGAACCCGTTGCCCCCGAAGGTCTGGACCGCCTGCGACGCCGCCCGCTCGGCCATCTGCGAGGCGAAGTACTTCGCCATTGCGCAACGCGAGAGGAGCTCGGGGACGCGGGCACCGCTGTCGGCGAGGCGCGCCGCGTCGTACACCAGCAGCCGCGCCGCCTCGATCTCCGTCGCCACCTGCGCGAGCGGGAGCTGCACGCCCTGGAAGGCGGCGATGGGCCGACCGAACTGCCGGCGCTGCCGGGCGTACTCGACGGCCGCATCGAGGGCGCCGGTGGCCAGCCCCGTCATCTGTGCACCGATGCCGATGCGGCCGATGTTCAGCGTGTCGATGGCGATGTCATAACCGTCCCCTTCCTCGCCCAGCATGTGGTCCCGCGGGACGCGCACGCCGTCGAACCGGACCTCGCAGGTGGAACTGGCCCGGATCCCGAGCTTCTCCTCGTTCGGTCCGACGGCCAGCCCGGGCGCGTCCCGCGGCACCAGGAAGGCCGAAATGCCGTACACGCCGTGCTCGGGCGAGGCGTTGGCGAACACGACGAAGACGCCGGCTTCCCGCGCGTTGGTGATCCAGATCTTCCGCCCGTCCAGCACGTAGTCGTCGCCGTCGCGGCGCGCCCGTGCCCGCAGGGCGAACGCGTCGCTGCCGGACTCGGGTTCCGTGAGCGCGTAGGCACCGACGAGGTCGCGCGCCAGCCGCGGCAGGTACCGCTCCTGCTGCGCGGGACTGCCCCAGCGGATGAGCGCGGTGTTGACCAGGACGTTCTGCACGTCGACACAGACCGCCACCGCTGGATCGACCCTGGCGAGCTCGGCGATGGCCAGGGCGCTCATGAAGACCGAACCGCCTCCGCCGTCGTGGCGGTCCGGGATCTGGATGCCCATCAGCCCGAGGGCGAACAGCTCGTCCACCAGGTCGCGCGGCATGAGGGCGTCGCGGTCCATCTGCGCCACCCGTGGCCGGAGCTTCTCGTCCGCCCACCTGCGGACGGTATCCAGCAGCGCTTCCTCTTCTTCCAGGAGCCCGGCGCGCCGGATCCTGCCGGACGAAGCTTCCATGACATGCCCCTCATTGGAATGCGGACAGGCCCAGGACGGACCGGGCCACCACCAGCTTGTGTATTTCGGTCGTTCCCTCTGCGATCGTCAGTGCCCGGGCGTCCCGGAAGTAGCGTTCGAGCGGGTAGTCCGGTGACAGGCCGTTGGCGCCGTGCACCTGGATCGCGTCCGACGTCACCCGCACCGCCATCTCGGTCGCGTACGCCTTGGCCATCGAGGCCTCGCGGTCCGAGCGCCGGTCCTCCTGGATCGAGGTCAGGGCGCGGTGGATGAGCAGGCGCGAGGCGTCGATCTCGGCGGCCATGGTGTAGATCTTGTCCTGAATGAGCTGGAACTCCCCGATGAGGCGGCCGAACTGACGCCGCCTCCTGGCGTAGGCCACCGATGCCTCCAGAGCCGCCCGGGCGATGCCGAGGGAGACGACCGCCATCCGGCAGCGCGCCCACTGCAGCGTCCTGAAGACGAGCTGCATGTTCTTGAACGAGCCCGCCGGACCCAGGCAGTTCTCCCGCGGGACGCGGCAGTCCTCGAAGACCATCTCGGACGTCACGAACGCCGTGAGCCCGAGCTTGGGCAGATCTCTGGTCCGGTAGGGGGACCGTTCGCGCTCGACGATGACCGGTCTGATCTCCTCCTGCCCGTTCTCCGCGACGACCCGGCACAGGACGATCGCGTAGTCCGATATGTCACCGTTCGAGATCCAGCGCTTGCACCCGTTGACGACGTACTCGTCGCCGCGCGGAACCGCCCGGGTCTCCATCGCCGCGTTGTTCGACCCGTGGTCCGGCTCGGTGGACGCCAGGCAGCCGACCTTCCGGCCGTCCAGCAGGCCCGGTACCGCCCGTTCCCGCAGGCCCGGCGGGCCCGCCGCCGCGATGTAACGGGCGCAGGCGTACGAGACCATCAGGCAGCCCTCCAGCGAGGGGAACACCCGGGCCAGCTCCTCGCTCGCCAGGGCGCCGGCCACTTCGTCCGGCGCGCCGTCCGCCATCGGATAGCCGTGCCCGCGCAGCGTCTTCACGATCTCCGGCAGCCTGTCGAGCGGCAGGTGATCGTCCGTGTAGCGGTCGCCGAGCGGTCTGACGTCCGCTTCCAAGCCTGCGCGCAGGGAAGCCAGATGGTCGTCCGGCGCCGTCGCCGGTCCCGTGTTCGTCCTCACGAGCCCTCTTTCCGGCCGTCGCCGAGGCGCTTGATCCGGGCGGTCAGGGCCTCGGCGAACAGGCCTGGTGACGAGTCGAGGAAGAAGTGGCCGCCCGGCAGGGTGGTGGCCGAGAAGCCGCCCGTGGTGTGCTCGCGCCAGGCCTCCAGGGCGGGGCGCGGCACGGTCCAGTCCTCGCTGCCGCCGAACGCCGCGACCGGGCAGCCGAGCGGGCGCCCCGGCTTGTGGTCGTAGGTCTCGTCGAGGCCGAGGTCCGCGCGCACCACGGGCAGCATCACGTCGACGAGTTCCTCGTTGTCGAGCAGGTCGTTGTGCCGGCCGGCCAGGCGGTGGAGCCCTTCGATCAGCCCGGCCCGGGACAGCTGGTGCAGCGGGGGACGGGCCGACCGCAGGTGCGGGGCCCTGGCCGCGGCGACGAACAGGGCCTCCGGCCCGGGCAGGCCCCGCCGGGCGAGCTCGTGCGCGGTCTCGAAGCCGATCAGCGCCCCGACGCTGTACCCGAGCAGCACGAACGGCCGGCGGATCCAGTCGGTGATGACGTCCGTGACCTGTCCGACGAGCGGCCCGAGGCGGGTCATCGGCGCCTCGGCGAGCCGGCGGCCGTGGCCCGGCAACTCGACGGCGCACACCTCGACATCGCCGGGGAGTTCCGCCGCCAGCCCTCTGAAGACCGACGCCCGGCCGCCGGAGTAGGGCAGGCAGACGAGTCGCAGGCTCGCGTCCGGGTTCGGACGCGAGCACTGGATCCATTTCCGGCGGTCGGTCCGGCTCGCGACCCGGGCCCGCCGGCCCGGATTGCGAGCCTGATCCCGCTCCTGTGGCTCCTGCATCGGACGGCTAGGACGCCGGCCCGGCGGTCCGCGCGCCGCCCGCGCCGAACCGCTCCACGAAGCGGGTGATCGACTCCTCGGGAATCATCACGCCGTCACACTGCGGGGGCCCGCCCACGTAGCCGTTCTTGCGCAGGACCTCGACGTGCCGGTAGGCCACGTCCGGCTGGGACGGCCCCGTCACCGGCCCTATGCCCTCCTGCGCGACGAGCACGTTGGACAGCACGGAGCTGGTGATCTGCGTCGTGCTGAAGGCGTCCGGGGTGTTCGCCGCGAACCAGTCGACGCCCTCTTCGCCGGCCAACTCGTACATCAGCGGCGGCCAGCCGAACACCTTCTGCATCGGCGTGGCGCACTCGATCACGTCGCCCTGGCCGAACAGCAGGTCGCCCTTCTCCTCGATCCTGGCCAGCGCGACGTCCCGGTCGTAGCACGGCGGAATCGAGTCGTCGACCAGCATCGTGCCGGGCCTGAGCCGGGCCACGTCCACGATGTCCGGCGCGTTGGTGTCCGCGCTGATCACCGTCGCCTCGTAGAACTCCTCCGGCAGGCTGGACGTCCCCCCGATGATCTGGATCTCACCGGTGTAGCCGATCACGTTGCGCACCTCGTCGGCGGCCTTCCTGAGCCGGCCGGTGAGCCCCGCCGCGGGGCCCCTGGGGCTGTCGCTCGTCGCGGCGTAGGGGTCGCACAGGATGAGCTTGCGCGGGTGCGGCAGGTGCGTCAGCAGCAGGTGCATGGACGCCCTGCCCACGGAACCGACCCCGAGGATGCCCAGCACCTCGTTCTCCATGCGGCGCCCGGTCATCTGCAGCATGTTCTCCACGTTCAGCAGCACCGACGCGGACGTGGTGTCGTGGCCGCTGGTGACCGGAGGGAGATCTGTGCGGTCCTTGACGGCGGCCGCGACGCCGCGGCCGTAGTCCGTGGCGGAGACCAGCAGCCCGCTGAGGGAGATGTTCCGCGCCCCGAGGCGGGCCCCCATCTCGACCCCGCTGACGATCGTCTCGACCAGCCTGTCCCGGTGCAGGTACAGTTCCGCCGTGTCGAGGCGCGGAACCATGATCGTGGCGATGCGTCCCAGGTTGGTCTCGATGATGCCGCACAGATGGGGAAGGTCCAGGGCCATGAGCCGGCCCGCGACGTCACCGGGGTCGATGCCCGCCCGCTCGAACAGGCCCGCCGGCGTGGCCAGCACGCCCACACCGTCCACCCGCGGGATCCGGCCGGCCGAGTACAGCGTCAGCAGATCGCGCCGCTCGGTGCGGACGCTGCCCGGTTTCACCTCACCACTTCCCGTCGCACCGCTCGCTTTCCCGTCCGCCGCCGGGCCTTCGCCGCCGCTGTCCCCGCCGCCGAGCGCCGCCGAGAGCTCGGCGATGGTGGGGTGGGCGAACAGGAAGCGCACGCCGAGCTGCTTGCCGACCGTGTCGGAGATCTTCGACACGAGGTTCACGGCCTGCAGGGAGTCCTCGCTGAGCTCGAAGAAGCTGTCGTGGACGCCCACTTCTTTCAGCCCCAGCACGTCGCACCAGTGCTGGGCCAGCTGTTCCTCCAGCGGCGTGCGCGGCGCGACCGGTCCGCGGGCGGCGTCGGGTTCGGGGATGCCGGGGCCCGCCAGGGCGTCACGGTCGATCTTGCCGTTGGCCGTGAGCGGCAGCTTGTCGCGCACGATCACCGTCTTGGGAACCATGTACTCGGGCAGCTTGTCGCGGACGAACGTCCGCAGCTCGCCCGTCCCGGGCGGCTCCTCGCCGGCCGCGACCACGTACGCCACGAGCCGCTTGCCGCCGCCCCCGTCGTCCACGGCCAGGACGACCGCCTCGCGCACCGCCCGGTGCTCTCGGATGGTGCTCTCGATCTCGCCGAGTTCGATCCGGTAGCCGCCGATCTTCACTTGGAAGTCCTCCCTGCCCAGTATGTCGATGCTGCCGTCGGGAAGACGGCGGCCGATGTCACCGGTCCGGTACAGGCGCTCGCCGGTCCGCGGATGGGTGATGAACGCCTCGCTCGTCGTCTCCTCGTCCTGCCAGTAGCCGTCGGCCACACCCGTGCCGCCGATGTACAGACCGCCCGGCACCCAGAGCGGCCGCGTGTCGAGTTCGCGGTCGAGGACGTGGATCTGCTGGTTGGCCAGCGGCTTGCCGTACGGGATGCTCGTCCGGGCCGGGTCCACCTCGTGGATCTCGTGCATGATCGACCAGATCGAGGCCTCGGTCGCGCCGCCCAGGCTGATCACCCGCACGCCGGGCACCAGCCGCCGCAGACGGTCGGGAAGGGTGACGGGAATCCAGTCGCCGCTGAGCAGGGCCACCCGGAGCGACGCGGGGACGTCCATCCGGACGCCCTCGGCGTACTGGACCAGCAGGCCCATGAAACCGGGCACGGAGTTCCACACTGTGACGCGCCCCTGCCGCATCATGTCGATCCAGTGGGCGGGGTCCCGCAGCCCGGAGTCGTCGGGCAGCACGAGCCGCCCGCCGGCCGCGAGCGTCCCGAACACGTCGTAGACCGAGAGGTCGAAGCTCAGCGAGGACAGGCCGAACACGCCGTCCTCGGGGCCGATCCCGAACCGCCGGTTGACGTCGGCGATCGTGTTGAGCGCGCTCCGGTGCGAGATCATCACGCCCTTCGGCACGCCCGTCGACCCGGAGGTGTAGATCACGTACGCCAGGTCGTCCTCGCGCTGGACCGGATCGAGCGGTTCTTCGGAGACGTCTTCGAGGAGCTGGGTGTCGACGCGCAGCCGCCGGGTGTTCGCGGGCCATTCGACGCGCTTGTCGACGCCCTCCTGCGTGAGCACGATCCCGACCCCGGCGGCCTTGAGGATGCTGTGCAGCCGCTCGCGCGGCAGCGACGCGTCGAGCGGCAGGTACGCCGCCCCCGATTTGAGCACGCCGAGCACGGCCGGCACCTGCGCCCAGCCCTTGTCCATCACCACGCCCACCAGCGCGTTGGGCCGGGCACCCCGGTCGCGCAACCAGCGCCCGAGACGGGTGGCGTGCCGGTCGAGCTCCCCGTAGGTGATCGTTCCGGTCGTCGACACGACCGCCGGCCGGTCCGGTCGCTCCGCCGCGCGTGCCACGAACGGGTCGTGCAGGAGCCCCTCGGGGACCGGCGCGGCCGTGGAGTTCGCCTCGGACTCCCGCACCCGGTGGGCCTCGGGCACGATGTGCCGGCGGTCGCGCTCCTCCCAGCTGCCCGGCACCTCGGCGAGCCGGCGCACGTGCCGCACGAAGGCGTCCAGCATGTCCTCGGCGAGCCCGGGCGGGAACACCGAGTCCAGGACGTCCCAGGTGAACTCGAGCCCGCCCTTGCGGACGGCGCTGCGCACCTCCAGGTACACCTGCGGGGTCTGGCTGACGGTGTAGCCGAGCTCGCCGAGCCCCGAAATGTCGACGCTGCTCATCTCGACGCTGTTGAACACGACGTACGTGTTGCGGCGCGGAGTCCCGCCGTACGCCTTCGCCAGCTCGCGCATCACCTGGACCCCGCTGACGTAGCGGCAGTGCTCCAGGTCCTCGATGAGCTGCCGCTGCAGGCGCCGGGCGCGTTCGAGGAACGTCGCCCCGGCGGACGCCGTCACGCGGAGGTGGTTCGGCAGGGCGAAGCTGCCGACGATCCCGCCGACGTCCTCGTGCACCGGCAACCGGTCCCAGAACGGCGCGTTGATGCTGAACTCCTCGGTCTTGCTCCAGAGTGCGGCGACGTCGCAGAAGGCGGTCAGCAGCGCGGCGCCCGGCATCAGGCCGGACTCCTGCACCCGTGACTTGAACCGCACCCAGGAACCGGGCTCGAGTATCCGCGCGGTCAGCGCCTTCGACACCATGGGTCCGTCGGCGCGCGCGACCTGGATCGGCAGTTCGGGCGGCGGGGGAAGCGTCGGCAGCCGCCGCCGCCAGTAGTCGAGCGCCCGCTCGTGGACGGGCGTGCCCTTCAGAGCCGTCTTGGCGACGACGTAGTCCCGGGTCGTCAGCTCGACCGGCGGCAGCTCCTCGCCGCTGTTGAGCAGCGAGAGCTCCCGCCAGATCTGCATCAGGCTCAGCGAGTCTGCGATGAGGAGGCTGGAGCCGAGGTGGAGGCGCGTGCGGTCGCCGTCCAGCAGCGTCGCGCGCATCCGGAACAGCGGCCAGGTGTCCCGGGCGAACATCTCCCGCGGCATCTCCAGGCGGAACTCCTCCAGCCGTGCCGTCACCTCGTCGGCCGGCCGGCCGCGCAGGTCGAGCACCTCGACCTCGTACTCCGGCACTTCCGGCAGGATCCGGTTCCGCCCGTCCGGAAGCACGACGGCGCGCAGCATGGCATGCCGCCGGATCAGGTGCCGCCAGGCGGCCACGAACCGGTCCATGTCGAGCGCGACCGTGTCGACCTCGATGTAGCCGTTGCCCGCGAGGTTGCCGATCTCGAACGCGTCGCGTCCCCCGGCCCAGATCGCCTGCTGCATGTCCGTGAGCGGGAACGGCTCGTGCAGCTTCCCGGGCGCCGGGACGACCTTCGGGATGGTCCACCCCGACGCGCGCTCGCGGAGCGTCGCGAGGATCTCGTCCTTGTGTTCCCGCAGCGCCGTCCGCAGCTTCTCCGTGAGGACGTTCTTGGGGGCGCGAACGCGCAGTTCGTCCCCGTCGGCCCAGAGGCTCACACCCCGTCGTGAGAGGTCCGCAAGCAACTCCTGCACGGTTCCCATTGCCCTGCCTCCAGGTGACGTCAGAGAATCTCGAACTCTTCCCAGGACCCGGCTTCCGCGCCGTCTTCCCGTGGTGGTGGCGCGGCGCCGGCCGTGGTGCCGGCGAGCATCCGCGCGGCAAGCTGCCGCACGCTGGCGCCTTCGAGCGCGGCGGCCAGCGGCATCGATATGCCGAGCTCCACCTCGACCTGGTTCTTCATGCCGACCGCGACCAGGGAATCCAGGCCGACGTCGGTGAGCGGCATGTCGGCGTCGAGCTGCTCCGGCTTCATGTCGAGGGCTCGCGCGATCGCGCGGTGCAGGTACGACTCGAACAGCTCCTGACGCTCCGCCGGATCGGCGGCGAGCAGATCACCGGCGGTGAGGGTGCGCGCTCCGTCGGCCGCCGGCGCCGGCCCGGCGCCGGCCACGAGCTCGGACGTCAGCCGGGATTCCGCCGTTGCCGCCGCCCAGCGCTGCCAGTCGACCAGTGCCACGGCGACCTGCGCCGCCTCGATGCCGAACAGCAGCGGCAGCCAGCGGGTGCCACCGGCCGGCGCGATGCCCTTGACTCCGGCGCGCTCGACGAACCGGCCGACGCCCTCGGGCCGCACCGACAGCCCCGTGTCCTCCCACGGTCCCCAGGCGATGCTCAGCGCCGGCCGGCCCTGCGAGGCCCGCAGCGAGGCCAGCGCGTCGAGGAAGGTGTTGGCCGCCGCGTAGTTCCCCTGCCCCGGCGACCCGAGGACCCCGGCGAGCGAGGAGAACATCACGAAGAAGTCCAGCGGCAGGCCGGCCGTCAGGCGGTGCAGGTTCCACGCCCCGGCGACCTTGGGTTCGAGGACGGCCAGCAGACGCGCCGGGTCGAGGGTGCCGAGGGTGGCGTCGTCGAGGACACCGGCCGCGTGCACGACGCCCCGGACGGGCGGCATGGACGCCGCCGCGTCGGCGAGGACCCGTGCGAGGGCCGGCTCATCGCTGACGTCGGCACGCACCACGCGGACCTCGGCGCCCGCACCGCGCAGCGCCCGCAGTTCCTGGCCTGCGGTGTCATCGGCATCCCTGCGGCCGATGAGTACGAGATGGCGCGCGCCCTGGTCGGCGAGCCATCGGCCCACGAGCAGTCCCAGTGCGCCGAGGCCGCCGGTGATGACGTACGTCGCGTCCTGGCGTACGGCATCGGCGGGCGCGGTGCGCGGCGATGCCCGGCGGCCCAGCCGCGCCGTATGACGCACTCCGCCCCGGACGGCCACCTGCGTCTCCGCGTCGTCGGCCCGCAGCTCGTCGGCGATCCACCGCGCGGCCGCCGGGCCCTGGGAAGGATCGAGGTCCACCAGCGTGGGCCGCAGCTCGGGGTGCTCGACCGCGGCCACCCTGCCGAGCCCCCAGACGGGCGCGTGAGCGACCGACACCGGGGACGGCGAGCCGTCGACGGCGTGGACGCCGCTGGTCATGAGCCAAAGACGCGTTGTCGCATCCGCCGGTGCGGCTGCTGCGAGCGCGTGGATCAGGTGCAGCACGTGGACGACGCCCCGCTGTTGTGCGGCGCGGAGCGCGGCCGGCCGGAGACCGGCGGGGTCCTCACCGTTCCCGGTCGCGGCATCGAGGCTCCAGAGGTGCGCCACCCCTTTCAGCGAACCCAGCCTTTCCCGCGCCGCGTCCACCGCTCGGCGCACCTCGTCGCCGTGCCCGGGGCGGATCACGAGCCGGTCGGGATCCGAGTCGTCATAGCCGTCTCCGGCCGTCACCAGGACGGCCCGCTCGCCGTCCTCGGTGAGACGCGCCGCCACCGCCGCCCCCACACCGCCTCCGTCGGCGAAGAACAGCCAGCCGCCGCCGGACCGGTCCGGTCGCCGGGGGACGCCACGCTCCTGGCGTTGCCAGCGCACTTCGTAGAGCGCGCGGTCGAGCGTCGTCGACGCGGGCAGCCACGCGTCACCGTCGAGCTGCCTGAGGTGGACGCCCTCCAGGACGGCGACGCTCGTTCCTTCGTCGTCGGCCAGCACGACGTCCCCGACCACGCCGGCCGGAAGGCCTTCGCGGCCCGGAGTGGCTTCGCCGCCCGAGACGGCTTCGCCTCCCGGAGCGGCTTTGTTCCCCGAGCGGATGCGGGCATGGGCCCAGAGGCGGTCCTGCTTGCCCACCCCCGCCGGCCGCGCGATCATCCGGTCGATCGCGAGCGGGACGAAGAGGCGCCGCTCGTCGACCCCGTCATCGCCGGGTAAGGCGGCGGCCAGGGCCTGAAGGGCGGCATCGAGGAACACCGGATGGATGCCGTAGGCGCCGGTCTCGGACGCCACCCCGGCCGGCGCGGCAACAGAGGCGAGCATCTCCCGGTCACCCCGCCACAGCTGGTCGACCGCCCGGAACGCCGGGCCGTAGCCGAGCCCCCGCAGTCCCAGGGACTCGTAGAAGCCGGCCGGCGCGACCGGGTCCGGGCAGCGCTTGCGGACGGCATCCAGGTCCAGTACCGGAAGATCCGCCGCGGCCGGCGCCTCGGGCACGATGGTGCCGGTCATGTGCAGCGTCCACTCCGGCTGGCGGCCGCTGTCGTCCGCTGGACGGGCATACGCGCGGACGCTCGCACCACCCTCCGCGGCGGACACCCGCAGCTGGACCGTGGCCGTGCCGGCGTCGTCCAGCGCGAGCATGCGCGGGAACTCGACCCCCGTGAGCACACCGGAACTCGCGCCGGACACCTGTGCCGCTGCCGCCCGCGCCATCTCCAGCCAGGCGGCGCCGGGAAGCACGGCGACGCCCTGGACCCGGTGGTCGTCGAGGACGGGCTGCGCCGCCACGTTCACGGCGCTCTCCCAGAGATGGCTCCCCGCCGCGCCGGCGAGCTGCAGGTGGTGCCCGAGCAGGGGATGGCCGCCGGCCGAGCCGGGGAGGTGCGGCAGCGCACCCGTCGAGGGCAGCCAGCTGCGCTCGCGCTGCCAGGGGTAGCCCGGCAGCCGCACCGGGCGCCGGGGCTCGGGGTGCAACGCGGTCCAGTCCGGCTCGAAACCGGTGGCGTACAGCGCGCCGAGCGACGCCAGCATGACGTCACGCGGCGATGCGTCGCGGCGCAGCGACGGCAGGAGCGTGGTCTCCCGGCCCCGGGCCCGGGCGCTCTGCGCGATCGCGGGGAGCAGCCCGGGGTGCGGCGACAGCTCGACGAACACGTCGTGGCCGTCGTCGAGGAGTCCGTCGACCGCCGCGGCGAAGAGCACGGGGGTCCGGATGTTCTCGGCCCAGTACCCGCCGTCGAGGGCGCGGCCGTCGCCGGTACCGCCCGTCACCGTCGAATACATCGGCAGCCGCGGCGACATCGGCTTCAGGCCGGACAGCGCGCCGGCGAGGTCGTCCATGAGGGGTTCCATCTGCGGGCTGTGCGACGCGAAGTCGACCGACTGCAGGATCCGGCAGAAGACCCCTCGCTCCTGCAGTCCGGCCGTGACCTCCTCGACGACGTCCGCGTCGCCGGAAATCACCGTCGACGTCGGGGCGTTGACCGCCGCCACCGATACGCGGCTTTCCAGGCCGCGCAGCTCGTCGCGGACGGCGTCAGCGGGGAGTTCGACGACGGCCATCCGTCCCCGGCCCGAGACGGTGCGGATCACCCGGCCGCGCCGGCAGATCACGGCCACGGCGTCCTTCAGGCTGAGCGCGCCCGACAGGTGCGCCGCCGCGACCTCGCCCATGCTGTGGCCGACCACGGCGTCCGGCACGATGCCGCGCGATCGCCACACGTTCGCCAGCGCGACCTGGACGGCGAACAACGCCGGCTGGCAGAAGTCGGGCTCGTCGAGGCGGGACGCCTCCTGACCGGCCCAGAGCTGCCCGATCAGCGACCAGCCGGCCTCGTCCCGCACCAGGCGGTCGCACTCCTCCAGCGTGGCGAGCAGCGCCGGCTCCTCGCGCAGCGCCGGGTCGAGCGGCCACCAGACCGGTCCCTGTCCCGAGCAGACGAAGGCCAGCCGGCGGCCGCGGCGCCGGGCCGCGTCGCCCGAGACCGTGCCGGGGCCGGGGTCGCCGGCGAGGAAGGCCCGGAGCTGCTCCGCGGCACCGGCGCGGGAGCCGGCGACGACCGCCAGGCGGTGGCGGTGGTGCGAGCGGCGGGTACTGGCGGTATGGGCCATGTCGGCGAAGGCGGGACGGGCATCGTCCTCGCCCGTGAGCACGTC
Organism: Streptomyces rectiverticillatus; assembly: GCF_013394065.1. NCBI lineage: Bacteria > Bacillati > Actinomycetota > Actinomycetes > Kitasatosporales > Streptomycetaceae > Streptomyces > Streptomyces rectiverticillatus. The sequence continues at coordinate 7,076,916 of NZ_CP040752.1, read as the reverse complement.
CAGGTGCCGTTCCGCTGTCCGCCGCAGCGATTCGGGGCTCCGGGCCGAGAGGGGGAGCAGTACGGTGCCGTCCGTGTGCGGATGGCCGCTGCCGCCGTGGGAACGGACGGGCGGCGCCTCCTCGAGCACGATGTGGGCGCCGGTCCCGCCGAAGCCGAACGAACTGACACCCGCCCGGACCGGCCCCTCGCGCTCCGGCCACGGCTCGCGGCCACGCGCGACCCGCAGCCGCAGTGCCGCGAAGTCGATCTGCGGATTGGGGTTCTCGACGTGCAGGCTGGCGGGGATCTGACGGTGCTCGACCATCAGGACCGTCTTGATCACGCCCGCGATCCCGGCGGCGGCCTCCAGGTGGCCGATGTTCGACTTCACCGATCCGATGACGCACGGGCGCTCCGGCGGGCGGTCGCCCACGACGCTCCCCAGGGCCCGGGCCTCCATCATGTCGCCGAGGAGCGTCCCCGTGCCGTGCGCCTCGACGTAGTCGATGTCGCTCGGCGCGACGCCGCTGTGCCGGTGCGCGGCGCGCAGCAGGTCCTCCTGGGACCGGCCGTTCGGCGCCATCAGCCCGTTGGTGCGCCCGTCCTGCCCGACCGCGCCGCCGCGGATCACCGCCCGGATCGCGTCGTGGTCGGCCAGCGCGCGCTCCAGCGGCTTGAGCACCACGATGCCCGCGCCCTCGCCGCGGACGTAGCCGTCGGCGGAGGCGTCGAACGTCTTGCAGCGGCCGTCCGGGGCCATGACGCCGGCCTTGGTGAAGTTGATCGCGAAGGCCGGCGACAGGATCAGGTTCACGCCGCCGGCGAGCGCGAGCTGCGACTGCCCGCTCCACAGACTCTGGCACGCGGTGTGCAGGGCCACCAGGGAGGACGAGCAGGCCGTGTCGACGGCGAGGCTCGGGCCGCGCAGGTCGAGCACGTACGAGATGCGGTTGGCCGCCACGCTGAGGGCGACGCCCGTTCCCCAGTACGCGTCGATGCCGTCCAGCCGGGGCGCCTGCAGCAGGGCGTAGTCGTAGCTGCTGATGCCGATGAAGACGCCGGTGTCGGTGCCGGCGAGCGCCGTGGACACCTGGCCGGCGTCTTCGAGAGCCTCCCAGGCGACCTCCAGCAGCAGCCGCTGCTGCGGGTCGACGGCGCTCGCCTCGCGCGGTGAGATGCCGAAGAACTCGCGGTCGAAGCGGTCGACCCCGTCCAGAAAGCCGCCCCAGCGCGTGATCATCTTTCCCGGGGCGGCGGGGTCGGGGTCGTAGAGTTCGCCGGCGTTCCAGCGATCGGGCGGCACTTCGCTGATCGCATCCACCCCGTCGAGCAGAAGCTGCCAGAACTCGTCAGGGTTGCCGGCACGGGGAAACCGGCACCCCATGCCGATGATCGCGATGGGCTCCATGCGACACGCACTCCTGTTTGCTCGTCAGTCGTCGTGCGGACTCCCGCCGATGCCGGCGACGTGCTCGGCCAGCGCGGCGATGGTGGGGTACTCCCAAGTCAGCGTCTCCGACAGCGTGACTCCCAGCGCTTTCGCGAGATCGCCGATCAGCGCGACGCTCGACCTCGAGCCGAGGCCGTTGGCGACGAAGGACTCGTCCACGTCGACCTGCTCGGGAACGATCCGCAGCATGCCGGCGATCCGGGCGACCAGCCAGTCTTCGATCTGCTGCCGGCCGACAGGCATCCCGTCCACGCTCCGTTCCTCTTCCGTGGTCGTGAAAACGGACGGTGCAACGGTGGGGCAGTTCGGGTCCTCCCCAAACTTCACGAAACCGGCGGGTGCGGGCAAGCCCCGGGGGAGCGATCGATGTGCCGCACGAAAGCGCGCACCGCGGCGCGCATGTTCCGGCCCGCCCCTGCATCCTCACGGCACCACAGGTGCCGCACCGGTCGGCTTCCTACGGCTGCCCGGGTCGCAGCAGGAAGAACCTGCCCTGCCACAGCCGGTACAGTTCGCGCCTGACGCTCTCGTCGAGCCCGCCCACCGCCGCCGCGAGCGATGCCAGCGAGCGCACGCCGTCCGCGGCCTCCAGGACGGCGAAGGCGTCGACCGAAATCTCGGTTGCGGCCCCGTACGGGACGTCCAGATAGATCTCGTGGACGACGTCCCGCTTCCGCGCGGGCGTGGTCCTGACGCGTTTGACGAGCCGGGCCACCGGCCGGAACTCGGGAACCAGGTTGTCGATCGCGAGTTCCCGGCCCGGCCGCCGGCGCACCAGGAAGTCCTCGATGACCAGGAAGTCGAGCCCGGTGGTCAGGAAGCAGGTCAGTGCGTCCCACACGTCCTGCACGATCGGCTCGGCATTGTTGTTGAACGAGGTGTTGAGCAGCACGGGCGTCCCGGTCAGCTCACCGAACGTCCGCACCAGGCTGTGGTACCTGGGATTGCTTTCCTGGTCGATGATCTGCAGCCGTGCGCTGCCGTCGATGTGGGTGACCGCACCGAGTTCCGCCCGCCGGCTCTCCCGCACGTCCACCACGAACGACATGAACTCGTAGTTGGCCTTCGTCTGCGCCGGTATGTCGAAGTACTCCGCCGCCGCCTCCCGGGTCACCACGGGGGCGAAGGGGCGATAGGCCTCCCGCTTCTTCACCATGGAGTTGATGCGCTGCTTGTTCCCGGCCGGCCGCGGGTCGGCGAGGATGCTGCGGTTGCCGAGCGCCCGGGGCCCGTACTCGGACCGTCCCTGGGCCCAGCCCAGCACGGATCCGCCGGCCAGCAGCCGTGCGCTCTCCGCGACGATGTCCGCGGGCCGGGAGTACTCGACGAGCTCGCGCCAGGCCGCGAGCCGGTCCTCGATCTCCCGCGCGGTGCCGAGCCCGGGCCCCACGCTGGCGGACCGCAGCCGCGGCCGGGCGGGCCGGCCGCCCGCGCCGGGCCGGGACGGCCCGAGCTGCTGGGCGGCCGTGAGCGCGGCGCCCTCGGCCGCGCCGGCGTCGTGCGACACGGGGTGGACGAAGATCTCCTTGAACCTCCCGGACCGGAGCAGCAGGCCGTTGAGGCTGCTGTTGTGCGCGACCCCGCCCACGAAGCACAGGCCGGTCAGCCCGGTGTGTTCCGCCCAGTGGCCGATCACGTGCGTCGCGAGCTCCTCCAGGGCGCGCTGGAGGCCGCTGGCGAAATCACGGTGTTGCCGGGTGAATTCCTGGCCTTCCCGGCGGGGCACGAATCCGTTCATCAGGAAGACGCCGGGATCCGTGCGCAGTTCGAAATCGCCGCCGTCCCGCAGCGTGTACATCGAGCCGAAGAGGTCGCGGTAGGTGGCCGGGTCGCCGTACGGGGCCAGACCCATGACCTTGTACTCGTCTCCGAGCCGGTAGCCGAGCAGCTTGATGTTGTTCTCGTAGAACTTTCCGAGCGACTGGTCGAGGTTGTAGGTCGCGAGCCTTTCGAGCCGCTCGTCCCGCCCCCGGAAAATCGTTGTCGAATGCGCCTCCCCGCGAAAGTCCATGACCACCACGAGGGCTTCTTTCATGCCCGACCGGATGAAGGAGGACATGGCGTGGCAGACGTGGTGCTCGCTGTAGAGGAGCCGGTCGGACGGCACTTCGATGCCGAGCTCGCCCGACAGGTAGCCGGTGATGATCTCGCGTGACTTCCGGAGCGGAAGCCGCGGGTTCAGCACGTACACATTGCCGAGGGCGAGGTCCACGAAGTCCTCCGCGACGTAGTGCCCCACGGCGTCGACCTGGGACGGCGTGACCCCGGCGGTGGCGAGGCACGCGCGGATCGCGTTGATCGGGAACTTGGTGGTCTTCTTCACCCGGTTGAGCCGTTCCTCTTCGACGGCGGCGAGCAGTTCGCCGTCCCTGATCAGGCACGCCGCGGCGTCATGGGCGTATCCATAACCCAGGTCGGGTGCCAGCTCGACATCCTCGGGAGAGAAGTGCCCGGTCAGGCCCAGTACGAGCATGTGACGCTCCTTGTCCGGCGGGTCCTGCGGCAAGCGGGTGTCCGATCAGCGGGCCGGCTCCTCAGGCCGGTTCCTCAGCCCTTCAGGAACCTCTCGTTGGGATGGTTCGTCGACCAGAACCCCTTCTCCGCCGTCGTCACCGAGTCGATGAGCAACTCGACCTCCTCCATCGTGTTGTACACGCCGAACGACGCGCGTACGGATCCGACGATGCCGAGGCTGTCGAGGAAGGGGACCGCGCAGTGCACGCCGGTGCGGGTGGCGATGCCGAAGGTGTTCAGATGGCTGCCGACGTCATGCGGATGCACGCCGTCCACGTTGAAGGAGACGATGCCGCCCAGCGGCGCCTGGGCGCCGTACACGGTGACGCCGTCCAGGGCGCGCAACCCCTCGGCGGCGCGCGCCGCCAGCGCCGCGTCGTGCCCGCCGACGGCGTCCCGGCCGAGGTCGTCGAGGTAGTCCATCGCCGCCGCGGTGCCCACCATGCCGGCGATGTTGGGCGAGCCGGCCTCGAACAGCAGGGGCGGGCGCGCACCGACGGGGCCGTCCGCGTACGTGGCGATCGGCGTCATGCCGCCGCCGAGGAGCAGCGGTTCCATCCGCTCGAAGTGTTCGGCCTTCCCGTACAGCACTCCGGTGCCGTGCGGACCGTACATCTTGTGCGCCGAGAAGCAGTAGAAGTCGGCGTCGAGGTCCCGTACGTCCACGCTCCGGTGCGCAACGGCCTGGGCACCGTCCACGACCACGAAGATGCCGTGGCCGTGTGCCTCCGCGGCGATCTCGCGCACGGGGTTCACGGTGCCCTGGACGTTGGAGACATGGGCGACCGCGATGAGCCGCGTCCGTTCGGTGATCTTCGCGCGGAAGGAGTCCAGCGACGCCTCGCCGTACTCGTCGACGGCCGCGACCTGCAGGGTGGCCCCGGTCCGCGCGCAGAGCTGCCGCCACGGGAGCAGGTTGGAGTGGTGTTCGAGCCCGCTGATCAGGACCTCGTCGCCGGCCGACACGACCCGGGCGCCGAAGCCCTGCGCCACCAGGTTCACCGACTCGGTCGCGCTCTTGGTGAACACGATCTCACTCGCCTCGGCGGCGTTCAGGAAGGCACGGACGCGTTCGCGTGACCGCATGAAGCGATCCGTCGCCCGCATGCCGAGCGTGTGCACGCCACGTCCGACGTTGCTGTTGTCGTTGCTGTAGTAGTCGTGGACGGCGTCCAGCACCTGGCGCGGGATCTGCGTCGTCGCGGCGTTGTCCAGGTACACGGGCGGCTTGCCGTCGAGGTCCGTCGCGAGGATCGGGAAGTCGGCCCGTACGTCGCGTGCGAGCCCGGACGAGGGAGTTCGCTGAGCTGTCATCAGTGCACCTCTCTGGGAGGGAGGAGACGGCACGAGCGTCTGCGGAGTCGGCGTTGTTCTCGCGGACTTCCGTTCCGGTGGTCGCGGTACCACGTTCGCGAGGCCGTGCCGGTACGGACAAGCCCCGGGGGTGCGGACGATGTACCGCGCGAAGGTGCGGACGTGGCGTCCGCACCCAGTGGGTCACACCGCTGTCATGCCCGGCGTTCGCGGGCGAGCCGGCCGGCGATGTGCTCCGCGACGTGCGCGGCGTCGGGCCCGACTCCGGCGAACACCGACGACGCCACGGAGTGCAGCCAGGGCAGACCGACCGCGTACAGCCCGGGGTGGGTGGTGACGCCCCTCGTGTGCCGCGGGTACCCCCATTCGTCGAACACCGGCAGGTCCACCCAGCCGAAGTCCAGTCGGTACCCGGTCGCCCACACGACGGACCCGATTCCGGCGGCGGCGAGGTCGAGCTCCGTGCTGGTGGCCGGGACGGCCGGGTCGCCGGGCGCGGGACGGTCGTCGGGCGGCGCGTCGATCCCGGCCGCCGCGATGTACGCCTCGAACAACCGCCGGTACTGCTTGTCGAACTGGGTCTCGGCGAACACCAGCCGTTCGGCGAGGTCGTCGCTGAACCGCACCGTCGTGCCGTCCGCCGACTCCAGCCGTCCGTACAGGCGCATGCCCTCCCGGGCGAACTGCCGCAAGTCGATGCTGTGGCCGCCGCCCTGGCCGGACAGGATGGGGTTGCCGGCGAACCGCGCGGCCGGCGACTGGAGCTTCACCTCCACTCCCACCGCCGGGCCGTGCTGGAACACCTGGAGCAGCCACCAGCCCAGGTCGTGGCCCCGGTAGCGGCGGGGAGCGGCCGAGCACTTCGAGACCGCCAGGTGGACCTCGCGGCCCGCCCGGTGCAGCTCCTCGGCGATCTGCGCGCCGGACTGGCCGGCCCCGACCACGAGCACGGCGCCGTCGGCCAGTTGCCCGGGCCTGCGGTAGTCGTCGGAGTGCAGCTGCTGGATGTGCGAGGAGATCTCCCCGGACGCGGCCGGGATCTTCGGCCGCGGGTACGGTCCGGTCGCCAGCACCACGTTGCGCGCCTCGATGTCCGTGTCGCCGGTGTGCGCCACGAGGCCCTCGTCCGTGGCGGCCAGCCGGGTCACGTCGGTGCCGAGCCGGATCGGGGGGTCGATGACGGACGCGTACCGGGACAGGTGCTTCACCACGTCGTCGCGCGCCATGAAGCCGTCCGGGTCGTCGCCGTCGTACGGCATCCCCGGCAGCAGGAGCGTGAAGTTCGGCAGGACCAGGCAGAACTCGTCCCACCGGTCGTGCCAGCTCCCGCCGATCCGGTCCCGCCGGTCCACGACGAGGTGGTCCACTCCGGCCCTGGTCAGCCAGAAGCTGGTGGCCAGCCCCGCCTGACCGCCTCCGATCACGAGCGTGTCGGTCCGCTCCGCCGTCCCTCTGCCGGCCATGATGCGCTCCTTCCGCTTTCCGTTGAGGGTTTCGTGGTCGTCGTCATGGCGCGGTCAGCCGGCCTCGCGCCGCACCGCGCGCAGCACCGCGTCGGTGAGCGTGATCCGGTGTCCGTCGGAGTCGGTGCCCGGGCGCTCCTGGGCCGTGGTGGTGATGTCCCACGCCGACGGATCCAGCTCGGTGGCGACCTCTTCGGCCGTGAACATCAGGTGGCGCAGGCGCGGCCGGTGCAGCGTCTTCACCTCCAGGTCGGCCGGGTGGTGACCGACGATGAGGAGCGTCCCGCCCGGGCGGACGGCCTCGGCCAGCCGGTGGTACAGGGCGTCGCGCGCGGGCCGGGGCAGCTGCAGGAACTGCACCGACACCAGGTCGTACTGCGCCGGGGCGGGGTCCCACTCCGTGACGTCGGCCTGCTGCCACGTGACGTCCACGCCGACTTCGGCGGCGCTCCGGGCGGCGCGGTCCAGGCCGGCCTGCGCCATGTCGACCGCGGTCACCTTCCATCCGCGCGAGGCGAGCCAGATAGAGTCCGCGCCCTCGCCGCTGCCGACGTCCAGTGCCGTGCCGGGCGGGAGGCCGGCGGCGGTGACGACCACCTGCGGATTGGGCTTTCCGCTCCAGACCCGTTTGCCCGACCCGTACTGCTCCTCCCAGTAGTCGCCCGACATCAGGCGGTCGATGAGCCGGGTGTCCTCGGCCACGAGGTCGGCGTTGATCGCGGTGGCCGCGGCCGCTCCGCCGGCGGCCGAGGCCATCACCTGTGCGCCGAGGTCGGTGACGTTGCCGGCGACCCACACCCCGGGCACCTCCGTCAGCCCCGTCGGGTCGGCCGCGATCGCCTCGCCGATGCCCATCGGGTTCGGGGCCGGCTCGATGCCGAGGCCGGTGAGCACCCCGGAGTTGGCCACCAGCCGCGGCGCGACGACCACCACCGAACAGGCCGCGACCGTTCCGCCGGCCAGCCGCACACCGGTGATCCGGTCGTCGGTCACGTCCAGCGAGTCCACGGTCCCGTCGACCACGCCGATGCCCCAGGCGGCCAGCTGGGCCGCCTGCTGTTCGGTCAGGGCCGGGGCGGTGTGCCGGAAGAAGGTGACCTCCGGGGCCAGCTGGCGGAACATCAGCGCCTGGCGCACGGCCCACTGCGTGTGCGTGGCGATCACGCCGACGGGCTGGTCGCGCAACTCCCATCCGTGGCAGTGCGGGCAGTGCACCACGTCGCGGCCCCAGCGCTCCGCCACCCCGGGGATGCCGGGCAGCTCGTCGGCGAGGCCGGTGGTCACCAGCAACCGCCGCGCGGTGATGGACCGGCCGTCGTCCAGGCCCACCGTGAACACGTTGTCGTCACGACGCGCCTCGACGGCCGTCGCCTTCAGTACGAGCCCGCCGTAGCGCTCGACCTCCGTACGCCCGATCCGGGCGAGTTCGCGCGGACTGATCCCGTCGCGTGACAGGAATCCGTGCACGGCGGCCGAGGGCGTGTTGCGCGGCGATCCGGCGTCGACCACGACCACCGAACGGCGGGCCCTGCCCAGTGTCAGTGCGCCGCTCAGCCCGGCGGCACCACCGCCGAGCACCGCGACATCGAATTTCTGCGTCATGGCGCCAGCATCGGTTCACGGCGGCGGGATCGTAAATTAAAGTTGCCGGAATGGCAAACATAGACGAGATGCTGGCCCGGGTCGGGCCCCGGTTACGCGCGATCCGCAAGCAACGCGGGGCGACCCTCGTCGAAGTGGCGGCCGGGACGGGCATATCGGTGTCCACGCTGTCGCGGCTGGAGGCCGGTCACCGCCGCCCCACGCTCGAACTCCTGCTGCGGCTCGCCCAGGCGTACGGCGTGCAGATCGACGAACTCGTCGGCGCGCCGCCGACCGGCGACCCGCGCATCCACCTGCGCCCGGTGCAGCACAAGGGCATGACGTTCATCCCGCTGACCCGCCGGACCGGCGGCCTGCAGGCGCACAAGGTGATCATCCCGGCGCAGCGCCGCACCCCCGAGCAGAAGTCCCACGAGGGCTACGAGTGGATGTACGTGCTGGGCGGCCGCCTCCGGCTGCTCCTCGGCGACCAGGACCTGGTGCTGACCGAGGGGGAGGCGGCCGAGTTCGACACCCAGGTGCCGCACTGGTTCGACAGCGCCGACCCCACCCCGGTCGAGGTGCTCATCCTGTTCGGCCGCCAGGGCGAACGCGCCCACCTCCGCACCCGCTCGGTGCTGCGCTAGTGACCCGGCCGCGGTGCCGGCGGCGCCGCGGTTCCCGGCGTCAGCCGGGGCTCCTCTCACCTCCTCCGGCCCGGTATCCGTCCGTCGCGAGCATCCGGGCGACGAAGTGGGTGCGGCTCGGTGAGTTCACCTTGCTGAGCACGGACGAGACGTGCCGCTTGGCGCTGTGCAGGGAGATCCCCACCTTGTCGGCGATCTGGCGGTTGCTCAGTCCTTCCAGGAGCAGGGAGATGACGTCGCGCTCGCGGGGGCTGAAGTACGGCTGGTGCGGCGACGGCGCCGGGTTGCCCGGCCGGGCGCGCTCGCGGAGGTAGCTCGCGACGGGCAGGGCCATGGGAACGCTCCCGCACATCAGGGCCTGCAGCGTGCTGTCCAGCGTCGCCTCCGTGATGTCGTGCACCATGAGGTAGCCGTCGGCGTGCGTCCTCGCGGCCATGGCGAGGTGGTCGGGGTCCGCCCTGGTGACCAATATGAGCATGCGGCTCGCAGGAAATGTGATCCGGACGTAGTCGGCGGCATCCCCGAGAGTGCAACAGCTGACGATGATGACGTCGGCGTTCCGTTCGCCGCCGCGTGCCTTGAGCGCGATGAGCAGTTCTTCCATGGTGCGATGGCATTCGAGAACGCCGATCCGGTCGATCCGTCGCAGCATGGTCTCCAGTCCGCGGCGAAGGACCTCCAACGATTCGAGAACAGCGACATCCATTCCCTTTTCCCCTCCTGAATTCCGTTATCCACGTGTCCGAACGCCGAAGCCGTTGCAGGAGCGCGGATGAACCGCCGGGATTCCGCCGCCGGACGCCGGCTGTCCGGCGATGCCTGCACGACGGCCCCCACCGGAGGGAAGAAAGCCGAGCCCGGCGGTCAGCCGGACCCGGCTCTCGCGGTTTCCCCGGAACCTGCGGGCCGGGGGAGCGGCCGAACCGTCGATGCTCTTCCCTCACCAGGCACTTCGCGCGTCCCTGCCCTCAACGCGGGCTCTCCCCCCTGCTGAGCCGCTCCCCGGGAGAATGTGCGGGGAGGTCTTCGGGCGCAACGGGGCGGTGGGGCCGTGCACGCCATGAATGCCGGGTCCGCCGATGCCCGGACCTGCGCCGGCCCGCATTCGTCTGTGACGTTTCCTGCTACCGGTTCCGTCACGCCATAAGGCGCGGCCCTCGTCGTCGCGTGTCGTCATGAGCCTTCCCGGAGTGAACGTCACAACTCTTGACCGTGGCCGAAGTGGTCCGGGTTTCCAATAACCGAGTATCAACTCTCCTGACGCTCCGTCACCACTGAATTCCAGCCAGTCTCCCGGCATATTCGGGCCGCGCGAAGTGGTACGGAGTATTCCACTACCGGTGGCGTTCGGGGGTGTTCCCAGCGCTCCCACAAGTCCCTTTCGTACTCGGCGGGCGGGTGGTCGGGCGCGAAATGAACGTGCCGTTCAGCCTCCCCGCGTCAGTCCCCCGCCGCCAGGGCCGTGCGGCTGAAGTGGGCGGGCGGTGGGCACCGGTGCTGCCGCGGCCGGCACGAGGAAGCAGGCCGCGGTGCAGACGGCTAGGACGGGGGTGGCCGTGAACCAGGGCACGTTGAACAGCCCGATCCCGCTCCCCGCGCGTGAGCCTCGCCAAGCGGCACGGCACCGTCGACCCCGACGAGCTCTCCGAGCTGAAGGGCTGAGCCGCAGTGGACCGGCTGCTCCCGCTGATCGTCGTGGTGCCACTGCTGGGAGCGGCCCTGCTGGTGGCCGCGGGACGCCACGTGCCCCGGCCGGTGGCGGAAGCGGTCGCGGGGCCGGCCGCCGCGGGACGGCCACAGCCTCGGGATCGTGCTGGTCGGCGACCGCATCGGGCTGGGCCTCGCCGCGCCGACCGGGACAAGCCCGTCCTCGGAGGCCGTCAGTCCGGTGCGAAGGGCTGCTGATTCTGCTTCTCGCACACGCGCCGGCTATCCGATATGCGCACCACGCCCAAAGTGCAGGGCTGCCTGGACGCCTTCGCCCTCGGCGGGCAGTGGCGGTCCAGGCAGCCATATGGGGGCTCGGGCATCAGTAAACGCTCCGGATGGGCAGGTGCATCAGCTCGCCTGCGACGCGAAGGCCTCGTACGCCCGCTCGTCGAAGAGGACGAAGCGAACCTCCTCCACCGAGGTCTCCGTCTGCCGGACCGTCTCGACCGCGATGCGGGCCGCGTCTTCCATCGGCCAGTGGTAGATGCCGGTCGAGATGGCCGGGAAGGCGACCGTCTTCGCACCCAGTTCGTCCGCGACGCGCAGCGACTCGCGGTGGCAGGATGCCAGGAGGTGCGAGCGGTCCTCCTCCTGCGAGAACACCGGGCCCACTGTGTGGATCACCCAGTGCGCCGGGAGGTCGCCCGCCGTGGTGGCCACGGCCTTGCCGGTGGGGAGGCCCTTGCCGTAGTGGGAGGCGCGTAGGTCGCGGCAGGCGTTCAGGATCGCGGGGCCGCCCGCGCGGTGGATGGCGCCGTCGACGCCGCCTCCTCCGAGGAGCGAGGAGTTCGCCGCGTTGACGACGGCGTCGACGTGCTGCTGGGTGATGTTTCCCTGAACGAAGGTGATCGTGACCATGGGAACCATCCTCCCGGACGACACCGGGAGGCGGGAGCGGGCCCGGCCGGGCCCGCTCCCGCCCGAGTGCGTCAGATCGGGTACTGCACGCTGCGCACCGGCGGGTTCGTCAGGTGGCGGCCCGAGCCGAGGACGCCCGCGCGCCGCGTGCAGTGACGGTCGGTGAAGTAGACCAGGGCGCGGCTGGTTCCGTTGGTGAGACGGCGGATCTTGGCCCGGTTCTCGGTGAGCAGGCTGTAGCACTTGCCGTCCTGCGGGTCCTTCTCGCGCCTGCTCACAGCCTCGCGGAGGCAGGCCACCCCGGTGATGCCGGTGCCCGCTTTGCAGCGGGAGTAGTCCACTGTCAGCGTGCCGTTCGCGGCGTGCGCCTCGGGTGAGGCGGCGAGGGTGGTGAGCAGCAGGACGGACACAGCGGTGCCCAGGGCGCGGCGGATACGCACGGGAGTCCTTTCGTGGTGACGGGACGGTGTCTCCAGATATCCACGGGCGCTGATCCATCCGGCGGAATCACTCGTCGGTGGGCGCGGCATTGCGTCGCGCCCACGAGTTGAGAACTCCTGTGCGATCACTCTCCCGCCCCGGCGGTTCCGCGCAGGCAGCGAGTTACGCTCGGGGGCGCGCGGCGGGCATACCGCTCCCGGCGCTCTCCATGGCCCAACTGGCCAGGATCCGCAGCGACTCGGCGGACGGCGAGCCGGGCTCGGCGTGGTAGGTGATCAGCTGCTGGCTCTGGTCCGCGGGGAGGACGAGGGTCTCGTAGGACAGCGTCAGCGGGCCCACCACGGGGTGATGCAGTGCCTTCACCCCGAAGCCCTTGTCCTGCACGTTGTGGGTGGCCCACAGCGAGCGGAACTCCGGGCTCTTGACGGACAGTTCGCCGACCAGGGCCGCCAGCCCGGGGTCGTCGGGGCAGCGGCCCGCGTCGAGACGCAGGAAGGCCACGACGTCTTCGGCCTTGCGGTCCCACTCGGTGTACAGCTCGCGGGTGGCGGGCTCCAGGAAGATCTGCCAGGCCATGTTGCGCTGCCCCGCGGGCATCGTCTCGAAGTCGCCCAGGAGGGCGCAGGCCAGCCGGTTCCAGGCGATGATGTCCAGGCGGCGGCCGATCACGTAGGCCGGAGTGTTGTCCATGGTGTCGATGAGGTGCTGCACCGAGGGGCGCACGCGCTGCGGGCGGGCCGGCCGGCGCGTCTTCGTCACGCAGGGGTGCACCAGGCGCGTGAGGTGATCCCGCTCGGCGCGGGTCAGACGCAGGGCGTCGGCTATCGCCTCCAGCACGCTGGTGGAGACGTTCTGGCCGCGCCCCTGCTCCAGGCGCGTGTAGTAGGCGACGCTGACTCCGGCGAGCTGCGCCAGCTCCTCGCGCCGCAGCCCGGGCACCCGGCGCCGCCCGCCGTAGGGCGTGAGGCCCACTTCCTCGGGCTGCAGCCGTGCCCGACGGCTGCGGAGGAACTCGCTCAGTTCGGTGCGCTGATCCATACCCACCAGTATGCGGGCGGCCGTGCGAGCCAGGGTGATACTGCCAGTGGTAGGAACCGCAAGCGTAGTCTCAGCCGGGTTCTGGCTGGGATGCGCGGGCAGCCGCAGGATTGCGGACATGACGACACACACCTCCGTTCCCGCATACGCCGCCCCTTCGGCGAAGGCCCCCCTGGAGCGCATCACCGTCCAGCGCCGGGAGCCGGGTGAGCACGACGTCCTCATCGAGATCAAGTACTCGGGCATCTGCCACTCCGACATCCACACCGCACGCGGCGAGTGGGGCGACGACGGGCACTTCCCGGTCGTTCCCGGCCATGAGATAGCCGGTGTGGTGGCCGCGGTCGGCTCCGGCGTGACCCGCCACCGGGTCGGCGACCGCGTCGGCGTCGGCTGCTTCGTGGACTCCTGCCGCGAGTGCGACAACTGCAAGGCGGGGCTCCAGCAGTACTGCACCGGCAAGCTCGGCAAGGTCGACACCTACGGGCGCACCGGCCGTGACGGCGAGGTCACCCAGGGCGGCTACTCCACGCACATCGTCGTGGACGAGAACTACGTCCTGCGCATCCCCGGCTCCATCCCGCTGGACGCGGCGGCGCCGCTGCTGTGCGCGGGCGTCACCCTGTACTCCCCGCTCGCCCGCTGGCAGGCGGGCCCCGGCAAGAAGGTCGCGATCGTCGGCCTCGGCGGCCTGGGCCACATGGGCGTGAAGATCGCGCACGCCATGGGTGCGGAGGTGACCGTGCTCAGCCAGTCGCTGCGCAAGCAGGAGGACGGCCTGCGGCTGGGCGCGGACCACTACTACGCGACCTCCGACCCGGCCACCTTCGAGACGCTGGCGGACAGCTTCGACCTGATCGTCAACACCGTCTCCGCCGACCTCGACCTGGACGCCTACCTCGGCCTGCTGAAGACCGACGGCACGCTCGTGCAGGTCGGCATCCCGGAGCGGCCGCAGCCGGTGTCGTCCTTCGCCCTCGTCGCCCGTCGCAAGTCCCTGGCGGGCTCGATGATCGGCGGCATCCCGGAGACCCAGGAGATGCTCGACTTCTGCGGTGCGCACGGCATCGGCGCCGAGGTGGAGCTGATCCGGGCCGAGCAGATCAACGAGGCGTACGAGCGGGTGCTGGCGAGCGACGTCCGCTACCGCTTCGTCATCGACGCCGCGACGATCTGACGCGGCGATCCGCGGCCGCTCAGGCCGCCGGCCGCCGGCCGCCCCGCATCGCGCCGGGCCGCGACCCTGTACGCCGGTGGGCGTTGGCCATGGCGTCGCGCGGTGCCCCCGTCGCGGTGGAAGACTGAGACGCGTCGGGGACACCGTCGAAGGGGCACCCACCATGCTCAGCACAGATTTCGTGACCGGATCACCCAACTGGCTCGACCTCGGCAGCCCGGACACGGCCGGGTCCGCCGAGTTCTACGGCCGGGTCTTCGGCTGGGACGTGCAGCCCGCCGGGCCCGATACGGGCGGCTACGCCTTCTTCCAGCAGGACGGCAAGGACGTCGCGGCGCTCGGTCCGCTGACCGAGGAGGGTGCGAGCCCGGCGTGGACGGTGTACTTCCAGACCCCCGACGCGGACGCCACCGTCAAGGCGGCCGAGCAGGCGGGCGGCACGGTGCGGGTCCCGCCGGCCGACGTCATGGACGCCGGCCGGCTGGCCTGTCTCACCGACCCGGGCGGCGCGGAGTTCTCCCTCTGGCAGCCGGGTGCCGTCAAGGGGCTGGAGAGGGTGTGCGAGCCCGACACCCTGCTCTGGGTCGAGCTCCACTCCGCGGACCCGGCGGCGGCCGCGGCCTTCTACCACTCCCTGTTCGGATGGGGCACGGAGGAGAAGGAGTTCAGCACCGGCATGTACACACTGATCTCCACGGCCGGCAGCAGCGGGCCCGACGCCCCGTTCGGCGGTATCGCCCCCGCGCCGGACGAGGGCGAGGGCGACGGCGAGGGCAGGCGGTCCCGCTGGATCCCGTACTTCCTGGTGACGGACACCGACGTGACCGTCACCAAGGCGCAGGAGAGCGGCGGCTCGGTGATCGCACCGGCCGTGGACGTGCCGGACGTGGGCCGGATCGCGTGGCTGGCCGACCAGTTCGGCGCGGTCTTCGGCGTCATCAAGCCCCTGCCGCGCGAGGCCTGACCCTCGATCACGTGGGGACGGCCTCCGGCCGCATCGCGCCACCGGTCGCCGTCCGGCCGGCCGGACGGCGGCCGCACGAGGGAAAGCGGCCCCGGGCCGACGGCATCTCGGCGCCCGGGCGCCCCCCCCGGGCGCCGAGAGCCCGGGGGGCGCGGCCAACGGCCTCCATCGCACCGGAGGCCCCACCGCAGGCGCTCCGACCGCCGCCGGCCCCGGCTCCGGGCCAGGACCGGGCCGGCCCGGAACCGGGCCGAGGCAGAACCGAGGCAGGACCGGGGCCGAGGCAGGTCGCCCGGGACCGGGGCAGGACCGAGGCCGTGGCAGGTCGCCCGCGTCCGGGCCCGGGACCACGGCGGGACCGAGGCCGAGGCACGGGACCGGCCCCGGAGCCGGCCCGGAAGCGATCCCGGGGCCGCGGCAGGACCGCGGCCGAGGCAGGTCCGGCCCGGGAACCTGGCCCGGAAGCAGTCCCGGGGCCAGGACCGTGCCCGGAGGCGGGTCCGACGCCGGAAGCTGGACCGGCCCAGGAGCCTGCCCGGAAGCGGGACCGGGGCCATGGCAGGACCGAGGCCGAGGCAGGACCGGCCCGGGGCCTGCTCGGAAGCGGTCCCAGGACCACGGCAGGACCGCGGCCGCTCCGGGACCAGCCCAGGAGCCTGCCCGGAAGCGGGTCCGGTGCCGGGGACCGCGCCCGGAAGCAGGGCCGAGGCCGAGGCACAGGACCAGCCCAGGAGCCCTGCCCGGAAGTGGGACCGGTGCCCGGATCGTGCCCGGAAGCGGGGCCGGCGGCGGAAGCCGGGAGCGTGGCTCAGCTGCCGCTGCCGCTCTCGCCCTCGGGGGCGGCTTCTCCCTCCGCGGCGCCCTCGGCGGCGGCCGCCGCCTCCTCCTCGCCTTCTTCCTCCTCCTCTTCCTCCGGCTCGGTCTGCGCCGCGACGATCTGCAGGACGGCGTCCTCGCCGTCGACGGCGAGGCTGGTGCCGCGCGGCAGCGGAATGTCCTTGGCGTGGATGGTGTGGCCGGCCTCCAGGCCTTCGATGGAGATGGTGACGCCCTCCGGGATGTGCGTGGCCTCGGCCTCGACCGGGAGGGCGTTGAGGATGTACTCCAGCAGGTTGCCGCCGGGCGCGAGCTCGCCCTCGGTGTGGATCGGGATGTCCACGGTGACCTTCTCGCCCTTCTTGACGATCAGCAGGTCCACGTGGGTGAGGAAGCCGCGCAGGGCCTCCCGCTGGACGGCCTTGGGGATGACGAGTTCCTTCTTGCCGTCGATGTCCAGGCGGATCAGTACGTTCGGAGTCCTCAGGGCCAGCAGCAGGGCATGCCCGTCCAGCGCCACGTGCCGCGGCTCGGCGCCGTGCCCGTAGATGACCCCGGGGACCTTGTCGTCCCTGCGGATGCGACGGGCGGCACCCTTGCCGAACTCGGTGCGCGTCTCGGCGGTCAGCTTCACTTCAGCCATGCCTGCACTCCTCGCGGTTCAGTCGTCTGCAGACTCTGTTAACCGCCTGCCGTAGAGGTGCCGCCCCGGCTACTCCGTACGGGAGCGATATCGGGCTGTTTTCCATCTGATGGCAGATGCGCGCCCATGACTGCAGATGCGCACCGCCTTAACCGGAATCCGTCCGCCGGCGCGGAGGCGATCGGGCAGACTTTGCGGGCACCGTGCAGACCCCGTCACACCGTCGTGAAGTCGTGAACGCGAGGGGACACCCATGAGCGGTATGCGAAGATTCAACCGAAGAGCCCTGTTACGGACGGGCCTGGGGGTGAGCGGCGGCGCGCTGGCATCCCAGCTCCTCCCCCGCCTCCCCGGCCCCTCCGGCCCCTCCGGCCCTTCCGGCCCGGGCGCCGAGCCCGCCTGGGCGCCGGCCGCGGCCCGGCAGGGGCTCTTCCCCGAGTGGAGCCGCTTCGCCAGGCTGGCCGACGGCACGTTCGACGAGGACGCCGATCCGCTGCGCGATATGAAGCCGGTGATCACCGCGCTCAAGGCGCAGAACGTCAATGTGATCGAGCTCGACACGATCCTGTCGAACTGGCTGACGCCCGCGGAGTTCACCGAGCACATGGGCAAGGTCAAGAGCTTCACGGAGCTGGCGCACGCCGCCGGGATCCGCGTCGTCATGTACTACCCGTCGCTGGAGCTCATCAGCGCCGGCGGCGAGAAGGGCCCGTCGTTCTACAAGGACGGCGAGGGCAAGTCCTGGGTGCAGCGCTCCCTCGACGGCAAGCCCAACGTCTTCTACGGCAGCCTGGTCGTCTGGGTCGACCCGGGGGACGAGAGCTGCTGGCTCAGCCCCAACTCCCCCTGGCGTGAGTACTACCTCGGCCGTATCAAGGCCCTCACCGCCACGGGCGTGGACGCGATCTGGCCGGACGTGCCGATCTACTTCGACGGCGCGCTGAGCTGGTGCGACGGCTCCACCTGGGCGGCGGACGCCTTCAAGGCCGACACCGGACTCGCCCTCCCGGCCAGGGACGACTTCACGAGCCTGCCCTTCCGCCGCTACGTGGAGTGGCGCCACCGCAACCTCAACCAGTGGCAGCTCGACATCGCCGCCGCCGGCCGGTCGGTCAACCCCGGCCTGGTCACCTTCGTCGAGACGGTCAGCATGGACTACCAGTACGCCACGCTGGTCGGCCTCGACGGGGCGTACCTGCGCAAGGCGGAGGGCGTGAGCCACGTCTGGGAGGTGGACATCCTCGGCAACTACGACGGGATGCGCCACGCCACGGCGACCGACTGGACCTGTCTGATCTCGATGTACAAGTACGCGCGGGCCGCCAGCGGGGCGAAGCCGGCGTGGGCGTTCTCCTACGGCTGGAAGGCCGACGACGCGTCGCTGGTGATGGCCGAGCTGCTGGCGGCCGGCTGCAATCCGTACGAGGTCAAGAGCCCGTTCAAGGACGCGAGCACCGACAAGGCGATGCGCACCCGCATGTACGCCTTCGTCGCGGCCAACCAGGAGAAGCTCTACGACGCCGTGCCCGCGGCCGAGGTCGGCGTCTACCACTCCTCCGCCTCCCGGGACTTCGTCAGCCCCGCCGCCGGCACGGGGATGTACGCCAACACCAAGATGCCCTCCGGGGTCACGGACTGGTGGGCCGGGGGCAGCCCCGAGGAGAGCTGCACCGAGCAGGCGTGGCTGGGCGAGTTCCGCGGCACGGTCAAGGCGCTGGTGTACGCCCACATCCCCTTCGCCACCGTCACGAGCCCGCACCTGGAGGCCGCCGACCTGGCCCCGTACCGCGTGCTGATGCTGCCGAACCTGCAGGCCGTCTCGGACGGCGAGGCCGCGGTCCTGCGGGAGTACGTGGCGGGCGGCGGGACGGTCGTGATCACCGGTCCGGCGCCCACCGCGCTCGACGGCCTGGGCACGGCCCGCAGCGAGTACGCGCTGGCCGACGTGCTGGGGTTCCGCAAGGGCGATCCGCTGCCCGCGAGCAAGCAGAATCGATTCGGCTCGGGGACCTGCTGGTACGTCAAGAACCTGGCCGGACACAGCTACCTGGCCTCCACCGACCAGGCGAGCGCCGACCGGATCCTCGCGCCCGTCCTCGCGGCCGCGCCGCCCTCGGTGCGGCTCACCGGAGACCGCCGCATCCACATGGAGGTGAGCCGGCTCGGCGACGACACCGTCGTCCAGCTGGTCAACTTCACCTGCTTCGGTGACACCCCGGCCGCGTTCAAGACCACCCCGGCCGCCTGCTCCGTCGCCCTGGAGCTGCCCGCGGGCAAGCGGGTGCTGTCCGCCACGGTGAGTTCCCCGGACGGTGCCTCGCCGGCCCCGCAGCCGGTCGCCTGGCAGGTGGCGGGCACCGCCGCCACGGTGTCCCTGACCGTGGGCCAGTACTCCCTGCTGACGGTCACCACCGGCTGAGCCCCGGGCTACGGCCCGGCCCCGGGACTAGGGCCCGTCCGTTCCGGGGGCGGGGATACGCCACAGTGCGGTCGGCCGGTCCTCGTCCCCCGGGTGGGACTCGAAGGCGATCCACCGCCCGTCCGGCGACCAGCTCGGCGCGCCGTCGTAGGAGCCGTCGTTCCTGGTCACCCGGACGGGGCGGCCGCCGTCCACCGGGATCACGAAGATCTGCGGCACCTCCAGGCCGCCGGCGGTGGAGGAGAAGACCACCTGCCGGCCGCCGGGCGACCAGCTGGGGTCGGTGTGCTCGCCGGCACCACCGGTGAGCCGCCGCAGGCCGCCGCCGTCGGCGTTCATCACGTACAGCGCCCAGTCGTGGCTGCCGCGCTCGCGCCGCTGGAAGACCAGCCGGTCGCCCTTGGGCGACCAGTTGGGCTGGCGGTTGTCCGTGCCGGTTGCGGGGCCGTCCAGGAGCCGGGCCCGTCCGCTGCCGTCCCGCCGGACCTTCCACAGGGAGCCGAGCGCGCTGCCGCCGTCCGCCGGTTCCTCCGCCGTCCCGCCCTCCGCGCCCTCCCGGCTCTCCCGGCTCTCCTGGAACGCGATCCACGAGCCGTCCGGCGAGAAGCTGGGCTCCAGATAGCCGGAGTCGCCGCCGTGCTCGGTGACCCTGGCGGGCCGGCCGCCGCCCGGCGGCATCACCCACACCTCGTCCCGCCCGCCCTCGCGGTCCGAGGCGAAGGTCACTCCCGCCGAGGGGTGCCAGCTGGAGCCGGGCAGGTTCACGGCCGCCCGGTCGGCCTCGTCGAGCAGGGTGCTGGGGCGGCTCTGCGCGCCGCCGCGCAGGGAGAGTACGCGCAGCGCCGCGGCGCCGTCGTTGTATCCGCCTGCGAAGAGGGTGAAGAGCACGGAACCGCCGTCCGGCGAGAAGGCCGGGTTCTGCGCGCTCGTGCGCCCCTTGCCGCGGTAGAGCAACTCCGCGCCGTCGGCCCGCGCGCCCGCCCGGCCGTCCGACGGCCCCGGCGGCCGCGGCCCCTCGGAACTGCTGCAGGCCGTCAGGGCGAGGGCGGCAAGGAACGCTGCGGCGTACAGGCGACTGCGCACCCGGCCGACGTTAGTGGAGCCGCCGCGCGCCGGAGGCCGGAACGGCGGAAGCAGGAACAGCGGAAGCCGGGGAACCCACCCCGCGCATACGCATTCCGCAGTCACTTCACCGCCCGGCAGCGTGCCGGATTGCCCGCCGCGGCGGGCTGCGGCGACCATAAGGGCGGCTGACGCCGTCCGCTGGGAGCGCTGATGAAGGACCCGTCCACGGCGAACCGCCACGTGCTGTGGTTCTTCCGCGGGTTCGGCACCCCGCACCGGCGGCTGCTCGCCCTCGGGGTCGGCATGCGGCTGTGCGAGATGGCGGCCGACCTGGTGACGCCGTGGCCGGTCGCCGCCGTCGTGGACCGGGTGCTGGGCACGGACGGCTCGCACAACCCCCTCGGCTCGCTGCTCGACGTCTTCGGGCGGGACGGGACGGCCATGCTCACCACGGCGGCCGCACTCGTGGTGCTGGTGGCCCTGGTGTCCGCGGTGTTCGACTACGCGGGCGACCGGACGATGAACGGTGTGGGCGAGCGGATGAGCGTGGCGATCCGCTGCGAGACGTTCGCCCACCTGCAGCGCCTGCCACTCGGCTACCACGACCGGCAGACCGTGGGCGAGTCCACGAGCCGGGTGATCACCGACTGCGGGAACATCAAGGACAGCCTCGTCGCGTTCTGTTCGGTGCTCTTCCCCGGTGTCCTCTCGGTCACGGGCTACGCGGCCGCGCTGCTCCTGCTCGACTGGCGGTTCGGCCTGATCGGGGTGGCGGCGATCCCCCTGGTCCTGCTCCTCGGCGTCCGCAACCGGCGGCGCGGACAGCTGGCCGCCCGGCGGCGCAGAGAGGCGGAGGGCGAGCTGACCGGGCTGGTCGTCGAGGCGCTGCAGGGCATCCGGACCGTACACACCTTCGGCCGCCACGAGGCGCACGACCGGGAGTTCGCGGCGCGGAGCCGGGGGCTGCTCAGTGCGGGGCTGGAGGCCGCCGACGTCCAGGCCCGCCGGGCGCCGCTGCTGGAGTCGGCGACGGCGGTCGGCACGGCGGCGCTGCTGTGGGTGGGCGGTACGGGGGTGCTGCACGGGTGGTGGAGCACCGGCCATCTCGTGGTCGCGCTCAGCTATCTGACGGGCATGGTGGCTCCGCTGCGGGCGCTGTCCAAGCTGTCCGGAACGTTCGCGCAGGGCCGGGCGTCGGCCGGGCGCATCGCCGAGATCCTCCGGGAACCGTGCCCGTTGCGGCGGCCGGTGCAGGCCGCCGCCCCGGGTCTGCCCGCCCGTGCGAGCGGCCGCATCGACTTCGAGGGGGTGTCGATGCGTTACGGGGACCGGCCCGCGCTGCACCGCCTCGACCTGAGCATCGGCGCGGGCGAGCGGATCGCGCTGACCGGTCCCAACGGCGCGGGCAAGTCGACCGCGCTCGCGCTGGTCGCAGGCCTGTACCGGCCCACGTGCGGCACGGTGCGCATCGACGGGACGGCGACGGGCGACCTGCCGGAGGAGTGGCTGCGCCGCCAGGTCACGGCCGTGCTCCAGGAGACGTTCCTGTTCGCGGGGACCATCGCCGACAACATCCGCTACTCGCGGCCGGACGCGAAACCGCACGAGGTGCGGGCGGCCGCCCGGGCGGCGCTGGTCACGGCGTTCACCGACGACTTCCCCGACGGGCTCGACACGCGGCTCGGCGACTGCGGCGGCGGGCTGTCCGGCGGGCAGCGCCAGCGCGTGGGGATCGCCCGCGCCCTGCTGGCCGATGCGCCGATCGTGCTGCTGGACGAGCCGACGTCGGGGCTCGACGCGGAGGCGGAGCGGCTGGTGGTGGCCGCGCTGGGGCAGCTGGTCGCGCACCGGACGGTGGTCATGGTCACGCACCGGCCCGCGCTGCTGGAGACGGCGACGGGGGTGGTGGCACTGGCCGCGGCCGAGGTACAGGTCCACGAGCGGGCGCAGCGCGCCTGACGGAGGCGTTCACCCTCGGAGGTCGCATCTCCGTTCGGGCCGCATGAGAGAGAAGGAAGGGGTACACGTGTACGGAAGATGCAGTCCGGTACCACCGCTCTCCCCTCTCTCCCGGAGGCTCCATGGCTTTCCCCGGCAAGCCCTTCGTCCGCTCCTGGCAGCACTGGCGCCGCGGGCGCGACCTCTCCGTCCCCTTCCACTCCACCGCCGTCGAGGACACCAACCGGCGCTTCCTGCTCTACGGGGTGCTCCCCCTGTGGGTGGTGCCCGCGGTCGCCGACTGGTGGATGCACAAGCGGACGCGCATCGAACACACCAGCGGCGTGAAGGAGTCCGCCGTCCATGCGCTGATGATGACCGAGGCCGGCGTCCCCGTCGCGATGGGGCTCCTGGCGAGGATCAACCCGCTCGTCCTCTCCGTGATGGGAGGAGCCGCCCTCGCGCACGGCGCCACGGCCCTCTACGACGTGAGCCTCGCGACGAAGAAGCGTGAAGTGCACCCCGTGGAGCAGCACATCCACAGCTTCCTGGAGGTGCTGCCGCTGTCGGCGATGGCGTTCACCGCGTGCCTGCACGCCGACGAGGTCCGTGCGGCGCTGCGCGGCGGCCGCGGCCGCCGCGACTGGGCCCTGCTCCCCAAGGACCGGCCGCTGCCCGCGAAGTACCTCGCGGGTCTCGGCGTGGCGATCGGGGCCGGGGTGATCCTTCCGTACGCCGAGGAGATGTCCCGCTGCCTGCGCGCCCGGCGCCCGGTGGCCGCGTCATGAGCCACGCGCCCGCATCCGTGCGTCCCGCGCCGCCCCGGCCGCTGCCGCCGCTGCGCATGCTCCGCATCGGGGGGCCGGGGCCGGAGGACGTCGTGGTCGACGGCGCCGGGCGGGTGCTGACCGGCACCGGCGACGGCCGGATCCGGCGGATCACCCTTCCCGGCCCGCGCGGCGGCGCCCGGGTGGAGGAGGTGGCGGACACCGGCGGCAGGCCGCTCGGCCTGGAGGTGCTCCCCGACGGCCGGTTGCTCGTCTGCGACGCGGAACGGGGGCTGCTGCGCGTCGCCCCTGAGGCCGGAGGCGAGGTAGAGGTCGAGGTCCTGGCGGACTCGGTGGCCGGTGAACCGCTGCGCTTCTGCAGCAACGCGACCGCCGCCGCGGACGGCACCGTCTACTTCACGGCCTCCAGCCGCCGGTACGGGCTGCGCGACTGGCGGGCGGACATCGTGGAGCACTCCGGCACCGGCCGGCTGCTGAGGCTCCGGCCGGGCGGTGCCCCCGAAGTGCTCCTCGACGACCTGCAGTTCGCGAACGGGGTCGCCCTGGCGGCCGACGAATCCTCCGTCGTGGTGGCCGAGACCGGCGCGTACCGCCTCACCAGGCTGTGGCTCACCGGCCCCCGGGCCGGGCTGCGCGACACCCTGATCGAGGACCTGCCGGGCTTTCCCGACAACCTTTCCCGCAGCGCCGACGGCACCTTCTGGACCGCTCTGGCCGCGCCACGGGAGGCGCTTCTGGACCGGCTCCACCGCGCGCCCGCGGCGTTACGGCGCGGGGCGGCGGCCGCGGCGGTCCGTCTGCGTCCGCCGCCGCGCCGGTTCGCACGCGTCATGGGCATCGGCCCGGACGGCCGGGTCACCCACGACCTGGGGCGGCGCGGCGCCGGCTACCGGATGGTCACCAGCGTGTACGAGCACGGGGGCACCCTTGTGCTCGGCAGCCTCGTGGAGCCGGGCATCGCCTGGTGCGACCTGCCGCCCGGCCCCCGCTGACCGCGCGTCAGCGACGGCGCGCCAGGTCGCCGGGGTCGGTGTTGGCACCGCAGAGGACGACGGCGACGGTCTCGTCCTCCGCGGGCACGTACGGGCCGCCGGGGGCCGTCAGGGCGGCAAGCGCGGTGGCCCCGGCGGGCTCGACCGCGAGGCGGTGCCCGTCCCACAGGGACTGCCGCGCGCCGGTGATGGCCTCGTCGGGCACGAGGACGGAGGTGACGTCCTCGTGGCGGGCCGCGGCCAGGGCCGTCTCCGAGACGCGGCGGGCCCCGAGGGCGTCCGCCGCGACGGAGTCGACGGTGACGTCGACGACGCGCCCGGCCTCCAGGGCGGCGTGCAGGGCCCGGCTGCCCTCGGGCTCGACCGCGACGGTGCGGATCCCGTGGTGCCGTGCGGCCGTGGCGACGCCGGCGAAGAGGCCTCCCCCGCCCACCGCGACGACGACCGTGTCCAGGCCGGGGACACGCGCGCGTATCTCCTCCAGGAGGGTGCCGGCGCCCGCGGCGATGAGCGGGTGGTCGTAGGCGTGGCTGGCGAGGGCGCCGGTGGTGCGCGCGAACTCCTCGCAGGCCGCGAGCGCTTCGGCGTATTCGGAGCCGACGAGACGGACGTCGGCTCCGTAGCCGCGCAGCCGGTCGGTCTTCACCTGCGGGGCGTTCTCGGGCAGGAAGACGGTGGCGGGCACCCCCTGCCGCTGCGCGGCCCAGGCGCAGGCCAGCCCGGCGTTACCGCCGGAGGCGATGGTGACCCCGGCCCGGGGCAGGGTGCCGGCCTCGCGGTGGGCGGCGAGGAAGTTCCAGGCGCCGCGCGCCTTGAAGGAGCCGGTGTGCTGCAGGAACTCCAGCGCGAACCACACCCGGCCGGGGGTGCCGGGGCCGGCCGGCGCGACGGCGACGGGGCGGGTGCGGCCGGCGATGCGGGCGGCGGCCTGTTCGACGTCGCCGTGGGTGAGGTCGTGCACGGGGTCTCTCCTCGGGGCGCGGGCGGGAAACCGGGCGGGAAGCAGCGCAGGGCCGCCGCAGCACGGCGAAGCATAAATGTTACAGCGTACGATACGCTGTAACACATGCCACGGCAATCTCCCTCCCTCGCCCGGGCGACCCCGGAGCTCATCGCCCGCACCGCCCTCGCGATCATCGACGAGGAGGGCCCCTCGGCCCTCAGCTTCCGGTCGCTGGCCGAGCGGCTGGGCGTCTCCCACGCGACGATCCACCGCCGCTGCACCGACCTGGGCGGGCTGATCGACCTGTGCACCGACCACCTCGCCGCCGAGCTGCCCGAGATCCCGCCGGGCACCGCCTGGGCCGAGGCCGCGGAGCGGCGGTTCCGGGGGCTGTACGAGCTGCTCACCGCGCACCCCGGCCTGGTGGCCCTGCGCGGCTCGCGCCCCTGGCTCGGCCCCCAGCTGCTGGCCCGCCTGGTCGAGCCGGCGCTCGCCGACAGCATCGCCGCGGGGATGACCGCGGAGCAGGCGTTCCACGCGTACCGGCGGATGTACCTGCTGACCCTCGGCAGCGCCACGTTCGTCGACCACCGCGACCCCGGACGGACGCTCACGAGCACCCGTACCGCGCTGGCCGCGCTGGATCCCGGGGAGTTCCCGGTCCTGACCGGGAACACGGACGTCATCCTGCCCGCCATGACGGACCATGAGGTCTACTACGGCGCCCTGCGACAGCTGATCCGGGCGGCGCACCCCTGAGGCGGCCGGGTCGGTTGGGGAAATGGATGCACGTTACCGCAAGGGTTGGGGAAGCAAATCCTGCTGCTCTACGATGGAGCCCATGACGAAGCCGCGCCCCTGTTCGATCGCCGACGCGCTCGGTGTGGTCGGCGAGAAGTACTCCCTGCTGGTGCTGCGTGAGGTCTTCTTCGGAGTCCGGCGCTTCGATGCGATCGCCCGCAACACCGGGGCCCCGCGCGACATCCTGGCCTCCCGGCTGCGCCGCCTGGTAGAGGCGGGAGTGCTGGAGAAGGTTCCCTACAGCGAACGGCCCGCGCGCTTCGAGTACTGCCCCACGGAAGCCGGGCACGATCTGCGGCCGGTCCTCATCATGCTGATGAGCTGGGGCGACCGTCACCTGGCGGATGTGCCGCCGACCGTCTTCGAGCACTCCTGCGGCGCCGACCTCGACCCGGCCGTCGTCTGCCGGTGCTGCGGCGAGGAGGTCGACAGCTCGGCCATCACCGCGCGCTTCCAGGTGCCGGGCTGGGGTGTCGAGGGCGCGGCCTGACCGGCGGCTCCGCCCCGGGCCGCCCTGCTCCCGCAGAGCGGCCCCGTCACCAGTCGGCGACCCGGTAGTCCTTGAGGTGCACGCCCGAGACCGGGTCCCCCGCCTCGCCGCGCACGATCGGGTCGTAGACCCGGGCCGCGCCGTCCACGATGTCCAGCGGGGTGCGGAAGCCGTGCGCGGCCATCCACTCCTTCTTCGGCGCCGGGTTCTCGTCCGTGATCCAGCCGGTGTCGACGCTGCACATGTGGACGCCGCGGGCGGCGAGTTCCCGGCTGCTGGTGCGGGTGAGCATGTTCAGTGCGGCCTTGGCCATGTTGGTGTGCGGGTGGCCGGCCGACTTGTTGCGCACGGCGAAACGGCCCTCGACCGCCGTCACGTTGACCACGTAGCGCCGCGGGTGGGGCGAGGCCAGCAGGAGCGGCAGCAGCCGGTCGCACAGGAGCGTGGGTGCGAGGGCGTTGACCAGCTGGGTCTCCAGCAGCTCGGCCGGGTCCAGCTCGCCGATGCGCGCCGACCAGGAGTTGGCGGCGGAGCGGTCCGGCACCAGCCCGGCCTCGTCCACCTCCGCGGCGGCCGGCAGGACGAGACCGATCGCCGCCGAGGCGCCCGCACCGTCCCCGGCCCCCTCCAGCGCGTACGGCGTCCGGAAGCCGGGCGCCCGCCACAGGGCCGTCCCCGCGGCGGCGCCGGCGGGCAGCGGCCGCGACTCCCCCGCCGCCAGCGGCGCGTACGCCTCGGGCGGGCGGCGGATCGTCTGCGCGGCGTTGTTGACCAGGATGTCCAGGGGCCGGCCCGCGTCCCTCAGCCGCTCGCACAGGCCGAGCACCTGGCGAGGGTCGCGCAGGTCGATGCCGATCACGGTGAGCCGGTCCAGCCACGCCTCGCTGCCCTCGGCCGCGTGGAAGCGGCGGACGGTGTCGCGCGGGAAGCGGCTGGTGACCAGCAGCTCCGCGCCGTCGCGCAGCATCATCAGCGCGAGCTGGAAGCCGATCTTGACCCGGCCGCCGGTGAGCAGGACCCGGCGGCCCGTCAGGTCGGTGCGCAGGCCCCGCCGCTCGGCGTTGTCGGCGGCGCAGCCGGGGCAGAGCAGGTGGTAGAAGGCGTCGGCCTGCCGGTAGGGGGTCTTGCAGACGTAGCAGCGGCGCGCGCGGCTGTAGGTGCCTGGCGAACCGGGGGTCTCCAGCGGTGCGTCCTCGCGGCGGGCGAGGGCGCCCGTCGCCGTGGCGGCGACCACTTGGGCGTCCGCAGCGGCCTGTTCCCGGCGGCGGGCCTTGCGGCGGCGGTGCCGTCCGTCGCGCACGAAGGACGAGGCGACCTGCTCGGCGCGCAGCCGCATCGGGTCGTCCAGGGGCAGTCGCCTCAGCAGGCCGACGGTGCGGTCGAAGGCTGCGAGCTCGTCTTCGGTGAGGTCACCGATGCCGGTGGTGCCGGTGTTGCCGCCCACGTCCGCGTCGTCCCCGCCCCCGTCGCGGAGCCCCGGGGCCCGCCTCGTTCACATCCTGAACCTGCCCGTACGGCCGGATTCGAACCGGCGTCCTCCGGCCTGCCAGGCCGGCGCGTCCGCCTCTGCGCTACGCACGAGCATTGGCCAGCACCCTACCCATCGTTCCGGCGGCGGCCAAACGGATATCGGAGCAGGTCACACGGCAGGCCGGCCATGCCGACCGCCATCTCGTGCGCCCGGGGTCCCGGCCGGCCGGGACCGGCGGCGCACGGCCGGGGAAGTCGGGGTCGCTCCGTGGGCGCCACCCGGGCCGATCGGCTCTAGACTTCAAGGAATCTCCTGTTCATGCCCATTGCGCCGGGGGCCGCCGTGAGCGAATTCGCCGAGGCCATGCAGAAGCGCGTACGGCGGGCCCGGAAGGCCCTCGCGGAGGCCGAGTCGGCCGGGGACGCTTACGAGACCGCCGTGGCGGCGGACGAGCTGGAGGACGCCCTGCGCCTGGCCCGCGCCCACGGCGTCGACACCGGCTAGAGGTCGTTCCCCGCGTAGGAGAGGTTGAAGCTTTTGTTGGCCAGGGGGAAGTCGGGGACGATCGTGTCCGCCAGCGCCACGGGCAGGGCGGGCCAGTTGAAGAAGGACGGGTCGACGGTCTTGACGCGGGTGAGCGCGTCGCCGGCCCCGAGTTCGACCCGTGTGGTGATGGTGCCGCGCCAGCCCTCCACGATGCCGACGCCGGCGCGACGGGTGCTGCGGGCGAACAGCGGCGGCCAGGCGAGCGAGGTCCCGGTCGTCCGGCCCGCCGTGAGGCCGGCTGCGAGCCGCTCGGCCATGGCGAGGGAGGTCTCGATCTCCTCGGCCCGCACGAGGAAGCGGGCCAGGACGTCGCCGGTGGTGTGGACGGGGATGGTGAAGGCCCCGGCGTGGTCGTGGAAGGGATGGCTCGCCCGGGCGTCGGCGGACAGGCCGCTGGCCCGGGCGACATAGCCGAGGCAGCCGAGGTCGCGGGCCGCGGTGACGTCCAGGCGGGCGGTGCCGGTGAAGCGGTCGCGCACGGTGCTGTGCCCGAGGGCGAGCGTGACGATGTCGCGGATCTCCCGGCCCAGTTCCGCGAGCCGGGCCGGGCCGGGCACGGCGTGCAGGTCGGAGCCGCCGGGCACGACGCCGCCACGCAGCAGCCGGTGGCCCGTGACCTCGCGGTTGAGGCGCAGCAGGCGCTCGCGGACGTGCTGGGCGCGGGCGCTCAGGACCCCGTGGCCGGCGTCGTTGCAGAGGGCTCCGAGGTCGGCGACGTGGTTGTGGAGGCGTTCGAGTTCGAGGAGGAGCGCGCGGGCGCGGCGCGCGTCCACGGGGACGTGCGCACCGGTGGCCTCCTCCACGGCGAGGCAGTAGGCGAGGGCGTGGCCGACAGCGGTGTCGCCGCTGATGCGCTCGGCGAGCGGCAGGCCCTGCTCGGGGGTGCGGCCCTCGAAGAGCTTCTCGATGCCCTTGTGGACGAACCACAGACGTGCCTTGAGCTTGATGATCGTCTCGCCGACGACGGAGAAGCGGAAGTGGCCGGGCTCGATGATGCCGGCGTGGACCGGGCCGACGGGGATCTCGTAGACGCCTTCCCCCTCGACCTCCAGGAAGGGGTAGGGGCCTTCGGGTTCGGCGAAGGGCGGGGGCGGCCCGGCGTCCGGGTGCATCGGGTACCAGCCGCGCGGCCAGTGGAAGTGGCGTACGAGGCGGTGCGGGAGCGGGTGGTCCAGCGGCACGATGCCGTGCAGGTCGCGCATCTCGCGCTCGAAGCGGCCGGCGGGGAAGGAGAGGTGGGCGAGGGTGGGGAGTTCGGGGGCCTTGGGGTCGAGGCGGACGTGGAGCTCGGTGCGGGTGTCGGGCGGGCCGGCCACGAAGAGGTAGACGACGCGGACGGCCCGGCCGCCCGGTTCGTCGGCGCTGTCGTGGTGGGCCGCGACGAGGGCGAGGCGGTGGCCGCCGCCGAGCAGGTCGGCGGCTCTGCCGGGCAGGTCGGCGGGGCCGATGTCGGTGACGGTGCGGTGTGCGGTGCCCGGTTGCATGCTCAGTGGCCTCCGATGATCTCGCCGGCCTCGGTCAGCAGGGCGGTGAGGGGGCCGGTGGTGACGCCGAGGGCCGCGCAGGCCGCCAGCCCGGCGACCAGGGGGACCGCGGCGTCGGCGCCCAGCGGTACGGGTTCCTCCTCGTCGTCCTCGCCCGGCGGCGGGCCCAGGAGCATGCGGGAGGTGCGCGCGGCCAGGGCGGCGAAGGCGACGAGCATCAGGACCAGGGCGGCGGCCAGGGCCCAGCGGGGGCCGGAGAGGAAGCCGGCCCGGACGATGCCCAGTTCGGAGGCGAACAGGCCGAACGGCGGGAACCCGAGCAGGGCGACCACGGCCGCGGCGAAGACGGTGCCGAGGCAGGGTGAGTGGGCGAGCAGCCCGCGGATCCTGCCGATCCGGGTGGTTCCGCACAGCCGTGCGATGTGGCCGGAGGCGCAGAACGCGACGGTCTTGGCGAGGCCGTGGCCGGTCATGTGCAGCAGGACGGCGGAGAGGGCGAGCGGGCTGCCCACGGCGGTGCCGAGGGCGATCAGGCTCATGTGCTCCATGCTGGAGTAGGCCAGCATGCGCTTGCAGTCGCGCTGGGCCAGCAGGAGGGCCGCCGCGAGCGCGAGGGTGGCCAGGGCGACGCCGGCGAGCAGCGTACGGGCGAAGCCGGTGCCGAGGGCCTCGTCCGCGATGACCTTGTAGCGCAGGAGGCCCGTGAAGGCCACCGCGAGCAGGACCCCGGACATCAGGGCGGAGACCGGCGCGGGGGCCTGGCTGTGGGCGTCGGGCAGCCAGGCGTGCAGGGGCGCGAGGCCGGCCTTGGCCCCGAAGCCGAGGACGACCAGGCCGGTCGCCAGACGGGTGACCGAGGGGTCGAGCCGGTCCGCGCGGGCGGCGAGGGTCTGCCAGTCCAGGGCGTACGCCTCGGGGATGCCGGCCTGACGGGCCGCGTAGTAGACGAGCACGGTGCCGAGGAAGGCCAGGGCGATGCCCGCCGAGCAGATCACCACGTATTTCCAGGCGGCTTCGACCGAGGCGCGGGTGCGCCGGTGGCCGACCAGGAAGGCGGTGACGATGGTGGTGGCCTCGATGGCGACCCACAGGACGCCGAGGTTGGCGGCGAGCACCGCGGCGCTCATCGCGGCGAGGAAGGCGTGGATGAGCAGGTGGTAGCGGCGGGTCGAGGGAAGGTCGGTGCGTTCGTGGGCGAGGTGGGCGGGGTTGGCGGCACACGCGAGGCAGGCGACCGCGCCGACGGTGAGCAGCATCCACACGGTCAGCGCGTCGGCACGCAGCAGCCGCCCGTAGGCGGTCACGGGCCCGTCGTCGGGGACCGTACAGGCGAGCACCGCCCCGCACGTGAGGATCGCCAGCGGCGAGACGAGCCCCAGCCGCCCGGTGAGCTGCCGCGGCACGGCGCCGGCACGCCCGGCGCGGGGTGCGCCGCAGGACCGCTCGGGCCCGGAGAGCCGCGCGGCGGGCGCCGTACCGCGGCGGTCGTCGGAGGCGGAGGTTCCGGCGCCGCGGCGGGCGGACCCGCCGGGACCGCTGCCGGGCCCGGGCTGCACGGAGGATCCCGTACCGGGCCAGGTGGACGCGGCAGACCCCGGCCCGGGGTGGGCGAACCCGTCCGGGCGGGCACCGGGCCGCGCAGACACGGCCGGTTCGGCGCCGGGCCGAGCCGACGTGGAAGACCCCGCACCGCGGCGGGCGGACCTGTCCGGACGGCTGCCGGGGACCGGACGCACGGCCGAACCCGTACCGGGCCGGGCGGACGCGCCGGACCCGTCCGGACCGCTGCCGGGCCCGGACCGCACGGCGGATCCCGTACCCGGCCACGCGGGCGCCGCAGATCCCGCACCGAAGCGGGCGGATCCGTCCGGGCCGTTGCCGGGGGCTGGAGGCACGGCCGGTGCCGTACCCCGCCACGCGGATGCTGCAGACCCGTCCGGGCCGGTGCCGGAGACCGGAGGGCGGGTGGGCGGCTCCGGGTACGCGGGGCCGTCCGGGGCGCTCGTGCCGGGGTGCGCGGGCCCGTCCGGCCGGCCGCCCGGCCGGAGGACGAGGGTGGCCACGGGCGCCGCGGCGCCGCGCTGACGCGGCGTCCGGTGCGCGAGGGCGGCGACCCCGGCGCGCGCCTTCGCGCCGCGCAGGCCGGAGGCGGCGTACGCGGCGGAGGTGGCGAGCGGTACCGCGATGGGGGCGGTCAGCAGCAGTGCGGTGGTGGCGTGCGTCATCAGTCGCGTAGCTCCCGCAGGTCGTCGATGCCGGTGCCGCCGAAGGCGACCCGCATCCGGGTGGTGAGGATCTGCAGGACGAGAACGGCGAGGAGCAGGTCGAAGGACACGCCGAGTTCGACGATCAGGGGGACTCCGGAGGCGGCGAGGAAGGCGGTGATGGTGATGCCGTTGTCCAGCAGCAGGAAGCCGACCACCTGGGCCGGCGCACGGCGGCGCGTGACCAGGGTGAAGAAGCCGATCAGGACGACGGCGAGCCCGACGGGCAGGGCGCGCGTCGCAGGAGTGGGGTGCAGTTCGACCAGCGGCCGGGACACGGCGTAGGCGAGGAGGGTGAGGAGGGCCGCGCTCAGCAGGGACGCGGCGATGTTGACCAGGGGCCGCGTCTCGCGTGTCTCGCTGACGTCCTCCTGGTAGTGGGGGTAGGGGCGCCGGGGCGTGCCGGCGGTCAGGGCGCGGAGCATCAGGCGGGGCAGGGCGCCGGCCCGCAGCAGCCCGATGCCGGCGGCGACGGCGAGCAGGCCGGGGCGGTCCTCGTGCAGGCCGAGCAGGGCGGCGACGGCGGCCAGGGCCACGCCCTGGAAGGCGAAGACGCGGACGATCGAGGTCAGTTGCCGCAGCCACAGGACGACGACGGCCGCGAGCAGGAACGCGCCGCACGCCAGGTCGAGCAGCTGGGTGTAGACGCTGTCGGTCATGTGTCCCTCACTCACTCTCCCGTGAGGAAGTACGAGGCGGTCACCGCGAGGAGCGCCAGCAGGAAGGATCCGGCCAGCAGCTCGGGCACGCGGAAGAGCCGCAGCTTGGCCCAGAACACCTCGGCCGCGGCGAGGGCCGCGCCCAGCAGGGCGACCTTCAGCGCGAGCAGGACGAGGGCGAGGACGAGGGCCGCCGGGGAGGCGGTCGTGGCGATGCCCCAGGGGGCGGACAGCGAGGCGAGCAGGCCCAGCAGGACGGTCAGCCGCATCTGGGAGCCGAGTTCGACCAGGGCGAGGTCGGGTCCGGCGTACTCCAGCACCATCGCCTCGTGGACCATCGTCAGTTCCAGGTGGGTGGCGGGGTTGTCCACCGGGAGCCGGCCGGTCTCGGCGAGGACGGCGACGGCCAGGGCGGCGGTGGCGAGCAGGCCCGCCGGGGAGGCCAGGCGGACCGGGTCGTGGATGCCGCCGGCGATGATGGCCGACAGGTTCGTCGACCCCGTCGGTATCGACAGGGCGAACACCGCGAGGAGGATCGTCGGTTCGACGAGCGCGGCCACGGTCATCCCGCGGGAGGCGCCCATCCCGCCGAAGGCGGTGCCGGTGTCCAGCCCGGCGAGGGCCAGGGTGACGGTGCCGAGCCCGAGCAGCGCCACGACGAGGATGAGGTCGGCGCTGCCGCTGACGGGGGTTACGGTCGAAACCATCGGGACGAGCGCGGCGACGACGGCCGTGGTGGCCACCAGCAGCAGCGGTGCCGTGCGGAAGGCCGGGCCGGTGCCCGCAGGGGTGATGGCCTCCTTGCGCAGCAGCTTGCGCAGGTCGCGCCAGGGCTGGGTGACGCCGGGCCCGGCCCGCCCCTCCATCAGCGCCCGTACCTGCCGCATCAGCCCGGCGAGCAGGGGTGCCCCGGCGACGACCATGGCGACCTGGGCGGTCACCGCGGCCGTTCCGGTGGCGGTCATGGTGCCGTTCACGGCGTCTCCCCGTACGAGGTGGCGCTCACCAGCCGACCGCCAGGGCCAGCAGGAGAGCGACGAGACCGAAGAACCCGTAGCCGAGGTAGCGGTGCACGCTGCCGGGGGCCAGCCGGCGCGCGGCCCGGCCCACGGCCAGGGCGGCGGCCAGGACCGGGCGGTAGAGGCGGTGTTCGATCCGGTCGCGGACGCTGCGCCGGAAGCGCACGCGTTCCACGAGGTAGGCGGATTCGCGCACCGGGGTGACGTTCACGTCCTGCTGGGGGTCGAGGACGTCGTCGAAGACCCGTTGCAGGGGCTCGGCGAAGGAGGTCGCGGTGTACGACATCCGGGGGGTGGGGGCGCCGCCCCCGCAGTCCCACAGCCGCGCGTTCGTACGGCGCCCGCGACGGGCCGTCAGACGGATGAGGGCGGCCGCGGCGACGACGCCCGCGAGCAGGGCCGCCGTCACCCACAGGGGGGACAGGGAGGCGGCGGCACGGTCCAGCCGCAGCTCCAGACCACCGCCCGCGAGGGGGCGGCCGT
Organism: Streptomyces rectiverticillatus; assembly: GCF_013394065.1. Taxonomy (NCBI): domain Bacteria; kingdom Bacillati; phylum Actinomycetota; class Actinomycetes; order Kitasatosporales; family Streptomycetaceae; genus Streptomyces; species Streptomyces rectiverticillatus. The sequence continues at coordinate 7,042,957 of NZ_CP040752.1, read as the reverse complement.
CGTGGAGCCCCGCCGCGGCGACGGCCCGTGACAGGCTGCTGCCCAGCGTGCCGGGGACGAGGGCGAGGGCCGTGCAGCCGATGGCGAGCAGGCCCATGCCCACGTGCATCAGGGGCGGGCTCTCCTTCGCCGACGCGGCCCCTGCGCTGCGCGGCCGGGCGAAGAAGCCGACGCCCAGGGCCTTGACGAACACGGCGGCCGCCAGCCCCGCCGACAGGGCGATGACCGCCACGGCGAGCGGCAGCACGATGGCCGTGGACACCCCGGGCACCGCCATACCGTGGATCAGGGACTGCAGCAGCAGCCACTCGCTGAGGAATCCGTTGCCCGGCGGCAGCGCCACCGCGGCCAGCGAGGACACCGCGAAGAAGCTCGCGGTGGCGGGCATCCTGGCGCGCAGGCCGCCCAACCGGTCGAGGTCGCGCAGCCCCGTGGCCCGCACGACGGAGCCGGCCGCGCAGAACAACAGGGCCTTGAAGACAGCGTGGTTGGTGACGTGCAGCAGGGCCGCGGCCATGGCGAGGGCGGCGGGGACCGGATAGCCGGAGGAGGCGAACAGGCCCGCCGCGCCCACGCCGATGAGCACCAGGCCCAGGTTCTCCGACGTCGAATAGGCGAGCAGGCGCTTGAGGTCGGAGGCCATGGCCGCGTGCAGGATGCCGTAGACGGCCGACAGGGCGCCCGTCGCGAGGACCAGCAGCCACCCCCAGCCCGGGCCGCCGCCCAGCAGCTCGAAGTCCACGCGGATGAGGCCGTACGCGCCCAGGTTCACCATCGCCGTGCTCATCAGCGCCGAGACGTTGCTCGGTGCCTCGGGGTGGGCCCGCGGCAGCCACGGGTGCAGGGGCACCATGCCCGCCTTCGACGCGAACGCGGCGGCGACCAGGACGAAGACCGCGCCGCGCGCGCCCGGCGACATGCCGGCCGCCCCCGCGCGCAGCTGCGCGAACGTCTCGCCGCCCGCTCCCGCGGCGAACAGTGCGAGCCCCGCCAGCAGCAGGACGAGACCGACGTGCGTCATCACCGCGTACCACACGCCGGCCTCGCGGACGGTCGAGCGGTCGCGCTGCTCGGCCAGGACCAGGACCAGCGACGTGACCGCCATCCCCTCCCACAGCAGCAGGAAGGACGAGACCGAGGCGGCGGCCGGGACCAGGACCAGGGTCAGCGCGAAGACCGGCAGGGACGACTGCACGCCGCGCGACGCCGTGCCGCGCGGGCCGCGTCCGGAGGCGTAGCCGATCCCGTAGACGGAGACCGCGAGGACCACGGCGCCCGCGACGGCCATGAACAGGCCCGAGAGTGCGTCGACGGCCAGGTGCAGCCCGGCCAGTGGCAGGAGGCCGGGCAGGTACGCCGACCAGGCGACGCCGCCCAGCGCCGCGATCCCGCCCGCCAGTCCGGCGCCGCCCAGCCCCGCCGTGCACAGCCCCACGGCCACCACCCGGGCGCGGGTGGGCAGCAGCATCCCGGCCAGGACTCCGGCGCCGGCGAGACCCGTGGCCACGACGGTCGCGGACTCGGCTGGGCTCATGCGGCGTACCCCGCGGGGGCGGCGGCGCGGACGCGGGTGCCTATCGGGCCGCCGCCGGTCGCGGGTCTCCTGCGGTCGTACGCACTCACCGGCCCGTCACGACGCGCAGCGCCGCCACGATCCGCTCCGGCTCCGGCGGGCACCCCGGCACCCGCAGGTCGACGGGGACGACGTCGGACACCGCGCCCTCCACGCCGTGGCCGCCGGCGAACTCGCCGCAGTCGATCGCGCAGTTGCCGACGGCGACCACCAGGCGGGGGCGGGGCATCGCGGCGACGGTGCGGCGCAGCGGCTCGGCCATGTTGCGGGTGACGGGGCCGGTCACCAGGGCCACGTCGGCGTGGCGGGGCGAGGCCACCAGGCGGGCCCCGTAGCGCTCGGCGTCGTACACCGGCCCGAAGGCCTGCGCGATCTCGATCTCGCAGCCGTTGCAGGAACCCGCGTCGATGCAGCGCACGTGGGCCGAACCGGCCAGCTCCGCGGCGCCGGGCGGCAGGTTCCCCGCCGGGCGCGGCGGGGCGTCCTCCGCCACCCGTCCGGTGTCACGGATCTTGCGCAGCAGGCCCATGCGGGTTCCCTCACCTCGGCGTCGGTGTCCCTCACGAAGGTGTGGCGGCCGTCTCCCGCCGTCACAGCGCGGAACCGCGCCGAGAGACGGCCGCCGGTCGGAAGGGCCGCGGCCCGCGCGGACGGCGGTCGGTAGCCCGGTCCGGCGCCTCGCGGATTCCGCCGTCGGCCGGTTCCGGGCCCGCCGGCGCTCCGGGTCGGGATCGTCGTACGGCCTTCGGCAGCCCTGCTTGCATGAGGACTGGTCTGGCCGGGTCAACGGCGGCGCGGGGCCGCGGTCACGGGTGGGGAGGGGGGCCGTCTCCTGGGGGTGACATTGCGGACGGCTGGGACGGATGAGTCGAATTCGCTTGTCCCGTACGGGCGGGGGTTCGCGCGCCACCTCGGCGGGCGGCGCGGCCGCCGAACACCGAGGGGGCGGGCCCGGCCCGCGGGGCACGCCGGGCGCGGCGGCGGGGGTTACGCGCCGTCGCGGCGAACAGCCGGCCGGCCCCGGCCAAAGGCGCGGCGGCCTACCGGGGGTAGCCGGATCATCGGCCGCAAAAACAACGGATTTGGCTGACCTGCGGCGATGCGACTACTCGGCAGGTTGCGCAGGCTGGGGAAGTCCTGGTGCGCCCGCGGTGTCGGCGAGCGCAATCCGTCCACCCTTGAGCTCTGGGACGTACTTGTAGATCGTGTTGCGGCTGACACCGAGGAGCTTGGCGATCGAGGTGACGGTGTTCTTCGGACGGGTGAGCAGGTCCCTGGCATGGCGGACTTGTTCGTCGGTCATGGCCGGGGGGCGGCCGAGGCGGGCGCCGCGGGCGCGGGCGGCATCGAGCCCCTCGTTGGTGCCCTGGACGATGAGTTCGCGGATGAACTCGGCGAGGGCGGCAAAGACGTGGAAGACGAGCCGGCCGCCGGGGGTGGTGGTGTCGAGGGCTTCGTGGAGGCTGGTGAAGCCGATGCCGCGCTTGCGCAGGCCGGACACGATGGCGATGAGGTCCTGGATGGAGCGGCCGAGCCGGTCCAGCGACGGACGACCAGGGTGTCGCCCTCACGGAGGAAGTCGAGGACCTTCCACAGTTCCTCGCGTTCGGCGTTCTTGCCGGACTTCTTGTCGGCGAAGATCCGGATGCACCCTGCTTCGGTGAGTGCGTGGATCTACCGGTCGAGCAACTGTCCCTTGGTGGACACGCGGGCGTATCCCACGAGGCCACCGGTCCGTACGGCCGGAACGGGGGCGAGGAGATCGGCGGTGTCGTCATCCTGGGGTGGCTGCACCCGCCAGATCGTACAGAAAACGGTGGTCCTCAAGTTCTTGAGCATCCCGACTTTTTGACACCGTTTTTCGCGCACGATCCGGCGTCGTTCCGGCTGTCAGCCGCCATTTTCTGATCTTGTTCAGGAATCGGTCGATAGATCAGCAAGATCACGTCAGCGCCGGCCCAGACCCGTTCAGGCCGTGTTGGAGAACTCTGTTCGAGAGGTTTGACGGTGCTGGATGCTGTTGGTCGTGGTATCTGGTTGGGCGGGTCCGCGGTACTGTCGCGAGTGCTCTGATCCTCTGCCGCTGGGGATGCAGGAGACGGCATTGTTCTGCTCGTCGAAGTGCAGGTCACGGCGGTGGCGGAGGCTGCGGCGGGCCCGGGATCGGGTCATCGCGATGAAGGTGGGCGAGACGGTGGAGTGCCCTGTGTGCCGGCGGTGCCTGACCCGCCACCGGGAACCTTGCCTTGCCCTTGCCTGTGTGGCACAGCGGGCCGACAGAACCACGCTTCCACGTCGGGAGCCCAGCCGCCGACCTAGCGCAATGTTCGGTAGCGAACGGCGCACCCAGCCACTGTGTCGCCCACGCTATGCCCCCGTGCAGCTGATGTTGAGAATAAAGGGGTCTTTGAGCACCTCAAATCTGGGTGTCCAGGTACCGACTCCGATGAGGTCTTCTTTCAAGGCTCCGTTCGTATCCAAGTTAGCCTTGCACTGGTCCAGCTTGACGGGGATATCAGCGCCGCCGCATTGGTTGACCGGCCCTGACAGAGGTACTGCTGCACCGTTTCCGTTGGCCGTGCCGGGTGCTGCCGAGGCCACGTGACCTGCGGCAGCGCCGACATGGTTCAAACAAGCGTTGTCAATGGCGGGTGACAGCACTCCGACACCCAGGCCACCGGCCCAAGCAGGGCCGTGACTAGCACCCACCACAACGAAGGCAATCACGGCAGCGCGCGTCATCAGGCATGTTTGCACTCCCGGCTAACGATCCCCGTAACAGATGGAAACGCCGCAAGATCAGGAAGGCTTGTCTATATTGCCTTAAGGGAACTGCGAGCACATTACCCGAACGTGCGGAAGCGCACTTGACGTGGCCCCTTGACGTAGCCCCTGAAGGTCATGACCCAGCGGTATCGGAAGTTGGTTTTCCAACACGCTGTTAGGGGCCGCACGGGTGACGCGATGTAGCCCGCACAGCAGGGCCATCGTTCACCGGTCATGACCACACGTAGGGCCATGACCACACTCACCCTCACAGTCGCAGCGATCGGGGCAGGGTTCACTAATGCGGAATCAGCGTCCGCAGGCGGTATCGGAGTGCTCTTGTCTCCCGCGTTCGGCACGCTGTGCGTCAACAAGACGGGTGCACACGCAGCCGGAGCCACCAGAGCAGGCAGCGGGACAGTCAGCAACAACCTGGGGAAGGTGCCGATCTTCGGAGCGTTGAATCAGTGCGGCGGGGCCGATACGCCCTTCTTGAACGGAGATCCTTCTGTTCTCACCGGCGTCCTGCCCGCGGGGGATACGGTCAAGAATATCCTCGGCCAAATAATCATGGGAAAGCCAGAAATTGTTGCGAAGCCTATTAGAACTCCGTTCCCGTCTTGAGTCGGTGGCACGAGTGACACAACACCTGAACGTTCCCGTCCATGCGACCCACCCCGCCCTGGACAGAACCCAACATCACCACCAACAACACCGCTGGAAGCGACACGGACCGCCTGCCCCCTCCCCCTCGTCCGATCGGGGTACGGGCGCTGGATCGGCAGCAGATGGTGTCAGCGAGCGAGTTCCGCGTTGAGGGGTTTGTCGGGGCAGAGCCGGCCAGGCGGGTGAGGGTGGTCTTCTCCTCGGGGTCGGCAGTCAGGCCCCAGCGGGTCTTCACAGTGGTCCAGCCGGCGATGTAGCGGCAGAGGTAGCTCTGGACCGTGAGCCACTGGGCGGGGTCTTTGTGGGCCTTCTACCGGTTCGATTTCGCGGCCACAGCGATCAGCGAGCGCCCGTCACCGAGATCGTTGGCGTAGTCCTGTCGGCGGGACTCCACTGGGAGGCGTACCGGGAACGGGTGCGCGCCATCTCTGCAACCGCCGCCGCGGCCGTGACCGGCAGTCCACCGCACACCTCAGGCCGGTTCGGCACCGCCGGACACCTCGTCGGAGGTTGCGCACCGTCGCGGCGGAAACAGGGGCCGGATCCGGCAGCTTGCCGGGAACGGGTGTGAGCGCCTAGGCAATCGCCGTCGCGGCGGAGTCGTGGGCTGCCGTTCAGGCGGCCGGCTTCGTGGTGGCGTTCGCGGGGGTGCGCGGGTGGTGGGTGCCGCTTGCTGTGCGCAGGGACAGGGCCGCCAGGGCCTCGGGGGCGCCGGCCCGGCCCCGGACGCCGGGGAAGGCGTTGACGTCCACGATGAGGGGGCTCCCGGCGACGTCGAGCAGGTCGACGCCGTACACGTCCAGGGCGAAGACCTCGCCGACGCGCCGTACGACGTCGAGCCAGCCCGCGGGCAGGGCGTCGGTGCGCAGGGGTTCGGTGCCGGTGCGGACGGGGGTCGCGAGTTCCGAGCGGCGCAGGCCGGCGAAGACGTGGTCGCCGACGACCCACAGCTTGTGGTCCCAGCCGTCGTTGGGGGTGAAGCGCTGCACCACGACGGGTTCGTCGCCCCACTCGGCCGCGAGCAGGGCGAGCCGTACGGGGTCGTCGACGCGGGCGACGAGGTCGTGGCGGCGGCTGTGACGGCTCTTGATGACGACGGGGTAGGACAGGTCGCCGCGGGCGGCCAGGCCGGCCAGGGAGGGCTCGGTGGCGGTGGCCACGAAGGGGAGGCCGGCGCGCAGGGCCACTTCCGCCATGGCGGTCCGGTCCTGGCACTGCCCGGTGGAGGCGGCCGAGTTCAGCACGGGCGCGCCGCGCTCCTCGAGGCGGCGGGCGAAGGCCAGGGCGCGCGGGGTCCGGGTCTTGAGGAGGTAGACGTCGGCGAGGTCGCCGGGCGCGGGGTCGGGCGCGTGCGCGGGGTCGAGCGCGTCGACGCGGTGGCGGGGCGTCAGCAAGGCGGTGGCGGCTGCCAGCAGCGGGTGGTCGGGGGCCGGGGTGAGCAGGCCTATCTTCATGCGTCACCGCCGAGGGGGCCGCCGGCGGGCACGGACGGCTGCGCCGACAGCAAGGCGGCGTCGGCCGCGGCGGCGCGCGGGCGGGTTCCTCCCGCGTCGGCGAGCCGCAGGATCGCCCAGGCCACGCGGGCGACCGCGTCCGGGACCTGACGGAAGCTGGGGAAGTCGTTGACGTCGACGACCACGGGTCCGTCGGGGCCGAGGACGACGTCCACGCCGTACAGGTCGAGGCCGAAGACCTCTCCGACGCGTGCGGCGATGGCGGCCACCTCGGCGCTGAGCGGCACCTGCCGCTCGCTCGCGGGCTGGTCGGGGTGGAGGGGGGAGCAGCGCTCGGTGGCGTAGAGCTCGCCGTCGACGCAGTAGACCTTGAGGTCGACGCCGGAGTTGGGGACGTAGGGCTGGGCTATGAGCATGCCGCCGCCCCCGCCGTGTCCGTCCCGGGGCGCATGGTGCGCGAGCCGGTCCGGGGAGGGCACGAGGCGCACGGCTCGGCCGGAGCTGCCGTCGGCGGGCTTGACGACGAGGGGGTACTCGGCGGCGGGGACCTCCGCGAAGTCCTCGATGCGCATGGCCGCGTAGGTCACGGGGACGGGCAGGCCGTGGGCCTCCGCGGTCACGGCGGCGAGGGCCTTGTCGCGCACGCCGCGGATGGCGCGTGCGTCGTTGACGGTGGTGAGTCCGGCGCCGGCCGCGGCTTCGAGGAGGGTGAGCCCGGGACCACCGGAGACCGTCTTGAGGATCCAGGCGTCGTGGTGGCCCGCGCGCACCGTCTCGGAGAGTCTGAGGAGCGACCCGCCGGGCCGGAGCACGTCCACCCGGTGGCCCCAGGACCTGAGTTGGCGGATGACGTCCACCGGCATGCCGTCGTGCCGGTACTGCTCCTCCACCAGGAAGCAGAGTCTCATTGGTGCATCCTCGTAATCCCCGGACATCCGCCGAGTGCGTCCGGCAGAACTGTGACGGCTCAGGATGTCATGCGTGACGGGGCGGTTATGTCGGGGGCTGTCTCAATTCCGTAGCAAACCGATCATGCGTCGTCCGTTTTTCTCTGTATCCGACCGACTGATTCCCCGTCGGATACGGGCCGACCCTGCGCAGGATGACGGACGGACGGCGCCGCAGCGGGGCTACGCACACCACGCCTTGATTGGTGGATACACCGGCCTCGTCGTGGCCGGATCCCACCCGGGCCGCCCCGGCGGGCCGCCCGGGCCACCGCGACAGTTCGAGGTGAGATGGATGCTTCAGTGCCGATTAGTGCGGGAAAGATAGCTACAGCCTGAATTATGCGGGCGGCGGGCGGCCCCGCCGTGCGCCGCCCGCCGGACGAGATGACCATTGATGGACGCGAATTCCGACCTCCTCTCCCCCACGGCGACGGTCCCGGTCGCCGCCGTCGACGCGGGAGGCACCGTCACCCTGTGGAGCCCCGCCGCGCGGCACGCGCTCGGCTATGCGCCCGGGGAGGTCATCGGCCGCCCCGCCGCCGCCCTGCTCGCCGCGCCCCTGCCGCCCCCGGCCCTGCGGGCACTCACGCGGTCCACGCCCTGGAGCGGCGCCCTCACGGCCCGCCACCGGGACGGCGGGGCGGTGCGGGTCACCGTGCGGGCACACCCCTGTCCGGAGGGCGACGGCCGCGTGCAGTGGGTGCTCCTCGGCGCCGCTCCGGAGGGCGTCCCGCCCGGCGAGCCGGACACCGTGCTCGAGGAGGCGGCGCAGAAGGACGCAGCCCTCAAGGAGTGGGCGTACGTGCAGTCTCCGATCGCCACCGCCGTCTACGACCGCGACCTGCGGCTGACCGGTGCGAACGGGGAGATGGTGCGCCTGTCCGGCCGCCCCGAGGAGGCCATGCTGGGGCTGCAGCTCACCGAGATCTTCCCCGGCGCCCCCTTCGACGAGTTCGGCCGCCTGATGGCGCAGGTGCTGCGCACGGGCGAAAGCTTGCGCACGGACACCTTCTTCCGCGCGCCCGGCCAGTCCCGCAAGCGCGCGTGGGCGACGTTCTTCACCCCGCTCAAGGACGGCGACGGCCGCGTGCAGGGAGTATCGATAGCGGCACTGGACCGCACGGAGCCGCACCGCGCCCGGCAGCGGCTGGCGATGGTCAACGACGCGGGCGCCCGCATCGGCACCACGCTCGATGTCGGGCGCACCGCCGAGGAACTGGCCGAGGTCACCACGGGCGCGTTCGCGGACCTGGTCAGCGTCGATCTGCTCGACTCCGTACTGCACAGCTCCGTACTGCACAGCTCTGTACTGCACAGCGGAGATGCGGCCGGTGGAGCCGGGGCGGGGGCGGACGACGCGGGCGCCGGCAGGCCGGACGCGGAGCCGGTGCGCCGGGCGGCCGCACGGTCCGTGCTCGACGGCCTCCCCGGAGAGCCGGGGGGCGCCTTCTCCTACGCGCCGCAGTCCCCGCCCGCCGAGGCGCTCGCCTCCGGCCGCCCTTCGCTGCACCGCGCGGAGGCGGCGGCGATCGCGGCGTGGGCGGACGGCGGCGGCCCCGCGCTCTCCCGGTGCCTGGGCGGCGAGGGGGCCCACTCGGTGCTCGCGGTGCCGCTCGGCGCGCGGGGTGCCACGCTCGGCGTGGCCCTGTTCGTCCGGTACCCGGGCACGGAGCCGTTCGACGCGGACGACCTGCTGCTGGCCGAGGAGATCGCGGCGCGGGCCGGCGTGTGCGTGGACAACGCCCGCCGGTACGCGGTGGAGCGCGCGGTCGCGCTCACGCTCCAGCGCAGTCTGCTGCCCGGGCGGCTGCCCGAGCCCACAGCCGTCGAGGTCACCTCGCGCTATCTGCCCGCCGGCGCCCAGGCCGGCGTCGGCGGGGACTGGTTCGACGTCATCCCGCTGTCCGGCGCCCGGGTCGCGCTCGTCGTCGGCGACGTCGTCGGCCACGGGCTGCAGGCGTCGGCCGTCATGGGCCGGCTGCGCGCGGCCGTGCGCACGCTGGCGGACCTGGACCTGCCGCCCGACGAACTGCTCACCCACCTGGACGACCTGGTGGTCCAGCTGGCCCAGGACCAGTCGGCGGAGCGGCTGCCGGGCACCGTCCGTGAGACGGGCGCGACCTGCCTGTACGTGGTGTACGACCCGGTGTCGCGCTCCTGCGTCCTGGCCCGGGCGGGCCATCCGGCGCCCGTGCTCGTGACGCCCGACGGCACGGCCCGCTTCCTGGACATCCCCGGCGGCCCGCCGCTGGGCCTGGGCGGGCTGCCCTTCGAGTCCGCCGAGCTGCAGCTGCCCGAGGGCAGTCTCCTCGCGCTGTACACCGACGGGCTCGTCGAGAGCCACGACCACGACATCGGCGCGGGCCTGGACGGGCTGCGCACGGCCCTGTCGGGTCCGGCCGCGCCCCTGGAGCGGACCTGCGACGCCGTCCTGGACGCACTGCTGCCGCGCCGCCCCGAGCGGCCCAAGGACGACATCGCGCTGCTGCTCGCCCGCACGCGCGCGCTGGACGCCTCACAGGTGCGCAGCTGGGACCTGCCGGCGGAGCGGTCCACGGTCGCCGAGGCGCGCAAGTTCGCCTCCGAGCAGCTGACGGCCTGGGGGCTGGAGGAGCTGGGGTTCACCACCGAACTGGTCGTCAGCGAGCTGGTCACCAACGCCGTCCGGCACGCCTACGCCCCCATCCGGCTCCGGCTGATCCGCGAGCGGTCCGCGCTGATCTGCGAGGTGTCGGACGCGAGCAGCACCTCGCCCCGGATGCGCCGGGCCCGGGTGACGGACGAGGGCGGCCGGGGGCTGCTGCTGGTGGCGCAGCTGACGGAGCGCTGGGGTACGCGCTTCACCGCCGAGGGGAAGACGATCTGGGCCCAGCAGCCGCTGGCCGCCGCCGGGTGAGCACCGGGGCGGCCGGCGGCGGGCCGGGCGTCAGCGCTTCTTCTGGCACACCTGCACTCTCTTGAGGTGGTCGGCGACGACGGGTCTCGCCATGCGGGCGGCTTCGCGCACTTCGGCGTTCTTCCCCTGGGCGATCTCGTCGTCGAGCAACTTGAGGGCCTGGACGTGCCCGGCCGCCGCCAGCTTCAGCCAGAGCTTGTCGTACTCGCGCGTGTGCGCCTTCTTCTGAAGGTCCTTCAGTTGCTTGCGCCGCTCGTCCATGACCCGGTCGGACAGGGTCACCTTCAGACGCTTCGCCAGGTCCGTGATCTTCTTGTCCAGCCGGGTGTGGTCCTTGACGAGGATCTCCCCGGTCTTCTTGACGCACGAGGTGGTGGCGTTCTTCTTGACGTCCTTGCCCATGGCGATCTCGCTGAGGCCGCCCTGATGGGCCATCGCCAGGAAGGAGCCGTCCTTCTCCGCCGCCGTGTCCGTCTGGGCGAGCGCGACGCCCGCCGGTCCCGTCACCATGGCGAGGGCTGCCGCTGCGGCCGTGAACCGGTGTCCCATACGCATCCTGCACGCTCCGTTCGTCATCGGCCCGCGACGGGTTCGCCCGGCACGGGACGGCATCGGGTGGGACGTACGTGGCGACGCCCCAACGGAGCGATGCCTGCCCGCGGCCGGGGCGCGCCGCATCAGCGCGCCCCGCAGTCCCCTCCAATGGAGCACTGCCGGCTGCCGGAGCGTCAGGTGCAGCGGGTGCGGTCGGCCGGCAGCGTCCCGTCCAGGAGGAAGGAGTCGATCCTGTCGTTGACGCACTCGGCGTCCGGTGAGCCGTAGACGCTGTGGCCGCCGCCGGTGTCCGTCATGGTGACGGCCGAGCGGCCCAGCGCCCGGGCCATGCGGCGCACCCACTGCACGGGGGTGGCGGGGTCGAATTCGGAGGTGTGCAGGAGGAGCTTGGGGGCGCGGGGGGCCGCGACGTCGTGGGAGCCGTCGTCGCCGGCCTGCGGCCAGCCGGTGCACAGGGCCATGTCGGAGGCCAGGGTCGGGCCGAAGACCGGTGAGGCGTCGGCGAAGTCGTCGTAGGCGTTCGCGACCTGGCCGGCGGTGTAGCGGCCGGCGGAGTCGGCGCAGCTGACCGCGGCCCGGGCCGCCCCGGATCCGTCGCGGCCGTCCTCGGTCCTGCCCTCGGCCCGGGCGGCCTCCTCCTCGGCCATGTGCGCGGACTCCCCCGGCGGCAGCCGGAAGACGATGGACGCGAGGAGGTTGGGGGCCTCGGGCAGGCCTCCGCGGGAGCGCAGCAGGCCCATGGTCCGCGTCACGGCGGTCTCCCGGTCGAGGGTGCGGCCGTGCACCCAGGGCAGGGGCTGCTCGTCGAGGCGGTCGAAGGCGGCGATGACGTTGTCCATGGCGCGGTCGGTGTCGGAGCCGAGGATGCAGTCCTCGTCGCCCCGCCTGGTGCAGATCTCCACCGCGTGGCGCAGGGCCTTGTGGTAGGCGGCGGCCCGGGCGAGGGTGGTCCGCTTCGCGTCGGGCGACGGGTCGTCGACGCCGTCCATGACCATGCGGCCGACCTTCTGCGGGAAGCGGTGGGCGTAGGCGGCGCCGAGCCGGGTGCCGTGGGAGTAGCCGAGGTAGTGGAGCTTGTTCTCGCCGAGGGCGGCGCGGAGCACGTCCAGGTCGCGGGCGGTGTTGACGGTCCCGACGTGGGGCAGGACGGGTCCGGAGCGCCTGCTGCACTCCTCCAGGCCCTTGGCCCGGTCGGCGATGCGATCGGCGAGGCCGCCCCCGTCTTCGGGGTCCTCGTCCGTGCCGCGGGCCGCCTGCACGGCGGCGCCGCGGGGGCCGCAGCGGACCGGGGAGCTGGCACCGGTGCCGCGCGGGTCGAAGGTCACGAGGTCGTAGCGGCCGCCGGCCTTGCTGAAGCCGTCCGGGCCGCGGGCGCCGAGCCGTACGAGCCCGGACTCGCCCGGTCCGCCGAAGGACAGGACGAGTGAGCCGAGGCGGTGGTCCCGGTCCTTGGTGCGGTAGCGCATGAGGGCGAGCCGCAGCTCGCCCTTGGCGGGGTCCGCGTAGGTGTAGGGCACGGTGAGCCGGGCGCACTCGGGTGCACCGGGGGCGTGCCGCGTCTCGTTCCTGATCGTCTTGTCCTGATCCCGGGAGCAGGGCTCCCAGGAGATCTCCTGGTCGTAATACGGGGTCAGGTCCGGTCGGCCCGCCGCCTCGTCACGGCTCGCACAGGCGGTCAGGTTGCAGGCCAGCAGAGCGGCGGCGAGGGGCAGGGAGAGGGAGGGTGCGAGTACGGGCCTCATGCCGCGGACGGTACTTGGCCTGCTAACCGCCTGCGTCCCCGGCGGCTCGTCCGGGTGACGGGCCCCGGCGTGTCGGCCCGAGCCACGCGGCGGCTGCGACGAGCAGCGCGGCGGCCAGCAGGACGGCCACGGCGCGGTGGGGGCCGGCGGTGCCGGAGTGGTGGAGCGCGAGGGTGACCAGGGCGATGCCGAGGGCCGTTCCGAGGCCGCGGGCCATGTTGACCAGCCCGCCCCCGGTGCCGGAGGACGCCGCCGGGATCGCCCCCATGACCAGGGCGTTGTTGGCAGGGGTGAAGGCGCCGAGCCCCAGGCCGAGGAGGGCGAGCAGCGGGACCAGGGGCCCCGTGGTGAGCGGGAGGGCGAGCATGGCGGCCAGGGCGGCGACCGCGACGGCCGCGCCCGCCAGGCAGCGGCTGCGGTCGCCCAGGGCCTTGGGCAGGACGCGCTCCGCGCAGGTCGCGGCCAGGGCGAAACCGGCCGGAAGGGCCGTCAGGACCAGCCCGGCGTGCAGCTCGGAGGAGCCTGCGCCGGTGAGCACGACGGGCACGAGCACGAGCGGGCCGAAGAGGACGAGGTAGGCGCCGAGCGCCGCGGCGAGGCCGGTGGAGACGGCCCGGCCCCGCAGCAGGGCCGGGTCGACGAGGGGGTGGGCCGCCCGGCGTTCCCGTAGAGCGAAGCCCCAGGTGGCGGCTGCGGCCAGGGCGAACAGGGCGGCGACGGCCCAGGCGGGCACGGTCAGCCCGGACACCATGGACAAGGCCAGCAGCAGCGCGGTGGTCGCGACCGCCAGGAGCACCGGCCCGAGGCGGTCGGAGCCGGCCGCGGGGCTGCGGGTACGGGTGCGGGGCAGCAAGTACTGGCCGGCCACGAGGGCGGCCAGGCCGACGGGGACGTTGACCGCGAAGACCCAGCGCCAGCCGAGCCCGGCCACCAGGGCGCCGCCGACGGTCGGGCCGAGGGCGAGCCCGAGGGCCTGCGCCGCGGCCTGGACGCCGAGGGCCGCGCGCATCCTGCCGCGCGGCACGCTGGTGGTCACCAGGGCCACGCTGTTGGCCTGCATCATCGCGGCCCCCGCGGCCTGCAGCACGCGGAAGACCACGAGGACGGCCAGGGACGGGGCGAGGGCGCAGGCGGCCGAGGCGGCGGTGAAGACGAGGAATCCGTAGAGGTAGAACAGCTTGCGGCCGTGGGCGTCCGCGAGCCGGCCGACCGGGACCAGCAGGGCGACGAGGGTGAGGAGGTAGGCCAGCGAGACCCACTCGACGGCGGCCAGCGAGGCGTGGAACTCGCGGCGCAGCCCGCCGTAGGCGAGGGTGACGATGCTGGCGTCGAGCTGGCCCATGAAGGCGCCGAAGCAGACGGTGGCCACCGCGAGCTGCCAGCTCCCGGGGCGCGCCCTTATGCGCTCCGGGCGGGCCCGCTCCTCGGTCAGGGCCGCGGGCCACGCCCGGTGGCGGCGCGGGTGCGATGGCATGCGGCGAGGCTACACCGGCGCCCTACGGTTTCCCGGGCGCGCCGGCCGGGCCGCCGAGGGTGCGCAGCGCCTCCTCCAGGGCGGCGAACGCGCTGTCGGCGAGGGCGCGCTGGGCGGGTGCGACGTCGTCGGCGCGTTCGCCCGCGAGCAGCCGGGCGAGGCCGGTGGCGTAGACGGAGCGGTAGGTGGTGACGGTCAGGGCCGCGGCGAGGCGGGGCAGCGGTTCGCCCGGGCTCGTGCCGGACGTCTCCGCGACGGCGGCCGCCAGGGCGTTCTCCAGCTCCTCGACGGCCTCGCGGACGCGGGCGCGCAGGGCGGGCGAATCCAGCACGACGCGCCAGAACGCCGGGAAGGTGTCGCTCACGCCGCCCAGGGGGTGGCGTGCGTCGATCAGTCCGAGGACGAGGCGGTGCACGGGGGCGGCGGGGCTCTCGCCGGGGCGCCGTTCCCGGGCGGCGCGGGTGAAGAGGCCGAGCGCCTCGGGGATGCGGTCGAGGTACAGGTCCTCCTTGCGCGCGAAGTGGTTGAAGACCGTCATCGTCGAGACCTCGGCGGCCTCGGCGACCTCCGCGACGGTCACCTTGTCGAAGCCCTTCGCGGCGAAGAGCCGCGTGGCCACGTCGGAGATCCGCTGCCGGGTCTGCCGCTTCTTGCGTTCGCGCAGGGAGAGTCCCTCAACTGCCGCGTCGTGGCTGCGGAGAGGGCGGTCGTCGGGGGTGTGGTCATCGGCCATAGTCAAATTATATCCACCACAAAGTTTTAGTCGCTATAGTCACTGCCCATGGACTACGACGTTGTTGTGGCAGGAGCGGGCCCGGTCGGACTGACGCTGGCGTGCGAACTGCGGCTGGCGGGGGTGAGCGTCCTCGTCGTCGAGCGGCGCACCGCGATCGACACGACCATCAAGGCGGGCGCCATCAACACGCCCTCCGCGGAAGCCTTCTACCGGCGGGGCCTGCTGCCCGCCCTGGCCGCGATCCAGCAGGAGAACCTCGCGCGCATCAGCGGGTTCATGGCGAAGCGGCACGGCGCCGACGGCGCACCGCCGAAGATGCCGCCCAAGTTCGCCGGGCACTTCGCGGGCATCGCGCTCAGCGGCGACCTGCTGGACGTGGAGGACCCGGACTTCGCCGAGGCCGGTCCGGCCGGTGACGTGGGGTTCGTCCCCCAGGAGCCCCTGGAGCGGCTGCTCGGCGAGCGCGCCGCCGAGCTGGGCGCGGAGGTGCGCCGCGGCGTGGAGCTGACGGGCTTCGACGCGGATGACGACGGGGTGACCGTACGCGCAGAAGGCTCGACGATCCGCGCCGGCTGGCTCGTGGGCTGCGACGGCGGCCGCAGCACGGTCCGCAAGCTCGGCGGCTTCACCTTCCCCGGCACCGAGCCGTCCCTCACGGGGCATCAGGCGATGGTGGAGATGGAGGGCGCGGAGGCCCTCGGGGCGGGCTGGAACTGGACGGACACCGGGACGTACGCGCACGGGCCGTTCCCCGGGCGCATCCTCACCGTCGAGTTCGACGGGCCGCCCGCCGACCGCGACGCCCCGGTCACCGCCGAGGAGCTGCAGGCCTCCCTGCGCCACGTCTCGGGCACGGACGTCACGGTCACCGCCGTGCACACCGCCACCCGGTTCACCGACAACGCCCGCCAGGCGGCCGGCTACCGCCGCGGCCGGGTGCTGCTGGCCGGGGACGCCGCCCATGTGCACTCGCCGTTCGGCGGCCAGGGGCTGAACCTGGGCATCGGCGACGCGATGAACCTCGGCTGGAAGCTCGCGGCCACGGTGCGCGGGTGGGCGCCCGAGGGGCTGCTGGACACCTACACCGCCGAGCGGCACCCCCTCGGGGCGTGGGTGCTGGAGTGGACCCGGGCCCAAGTGGCGCTGATGCGGCCCGAGTCCCACGCCCGGGCGCTGCGCGAGGTGGTGGCGGAGTTCTCGCGCACCGTCGCCGGCACCACGTTCTTCGCCAAGAAGATATCCGGCGTGTGGCAGCGCTACGAGGCCATGGCCGGGCCCGGCGACCATCCGCTCGTCGGGCGCAGCGCCCCGGACCTGGCGCTCGCCGACGGCAGCCGTCTCGCCGACCACCTCCACGAGGGGCGCGCGCTGCTCCTCGACCTCGCGGACGCGCCCGGGGTGCGGGCGGCCGCCGAAGGATTCGGCGACCGCGTCCGTGTCGTCACCGCTCCGGCGCCGGCGCGCCCGGAGCTGACAGGGCTCCTGGTGCGCCCGGACGGTTTCACCGCGTGGGCGGCGGAAGCGGGTTCTCCGGCCGGGGCCGCGGGCCTCGACAGCGCTCTGCTGCGATGGTTCGGTGAGCGGACGACGACGGGCTGAGGACGGGATGGCACCGCCGGGCACCCGCCATTGTGGTGCGGCGCCGCTGCGGCGGAGAGGAATCGCCTGCCCCTGTGGGCGTATGCCCCGCCGGGTGCCCGGGCGGCATGAGCAGCCGCCGGGCACCCGGCTCCTGGAGCACGATCCGCTAGCGCTCCGCGCCCGCGCGGCCGCCTCGTATCCCGAACGCGCTGACGGCCGCGGCGAGCACGGCCGCCCCCAGCGGGACGAGCAGCGCGGCGTGATAGCCGTCGAGCAGGGCGCCGGGTGAGCCCCCGTCACCTCCGGCAGCGACGGAGACTGCGGTGACGGCCGACAGGCCGAGGGCCGCGCCGAACTGGAAGAAGGCACTGTCACCTACCGGCGCTGAAGCACCAGGCTTGCAGTACGGGCATCACTGGGTGTGGTGTGCCGTCCGCGTCCAGCACCCTATGCGGGTGCAGGGGCGTGTGACTCCGCCCCGCGTCGCCACAACTCCCGTGCACGGGCACGGATATTACGGGAAGCATTGCGGTCGGCATGCGCAACGACGCCGCACGACCTGCACACGAACCGTGCCTGCGAGACACGGTTCGCCTTGTCAGCGTGCCCGCACTCCGCGCACCTGCGGGAAGTGTAGGCAGGATCGACAAACAGCACGGGGATGCCAGCGCGGCGCGCCTTGTACTCCACGAACTGTCCAAGCTGGGCGAAGGCCCAGGAGTGCAACGCGACCCGTTGGGGCTTCCTCAGCCGTGCCCGTTCGCGGATGCCCTTGAGATCTTCGAGGGCGATACCGCGCCCGGTGCGTTCAGCCACGGTCACGATGCGCTTTGAGATGATGTGGTTGGCCTCGGTGGCCTTGCGGGATTCCTTGCGCCGTTGCCGCTTCAAGACTCGCTTGGCGCTCTTAGTGCCCTTCTTCTGCAGCTTGGCCCGCAATGCTAGCTGTCGCCTGCGGTAGCGGTTCAGCCTGCGTCCAGCGTGGATTTTCCCGTCCGAGGTGGTGGCGATGTTCACGATGCCGAGGTCTACGCCGAGGAAATCCACGGGGTCGATCTGCGCGGCCTCGGAAACCTCACAGGTGGCGATGAGGAACCATGCCCCATTGCGATGTACGAGATCGGACTCGCCCTTCCGGTACCCGGCAAGCATCCTACGAGACCGCTCGGAGCAGACGTACCGAACACCACGCATTCGCCCGGAGACGGTCCAAATACTGATGGTCTGCTCATCCAATTGCCAGGACAGGCACCGGTCGTCATATGGCTGTGCTGCGTCCAGTCGGAACACGAGGGGCTGGGACTCGGCCTTGCGCCTACGCTTGGATCCGGGCGTTCCGAGGTTCCCGGCCCGGATGTTCGCCCGCAGTGCGGTGTAGGCGTCGGCAACCTTCCGCAGCACATGCAGTGCGGGCTGAGCCGACAAGCCACGTTCCTTCAGGTCGCTGTAAGCGAAACTCTGCAACGCCTTGCGGGACTGCTCGCCCTGCCCGTACGCCTCGGCCGACAGCCAGTTCGCCGCCTCATTTGCCGCGTGCAGCGTGCGCTCAAGTGCCGACGCCTCTTCGGGCGTCGGCAGGAGCTTCACCTGAACGACGATCCTCACGTGAGCGATCGTAACGCGTGCCTATGTCACTATGCCGGGAAACCGTAGAGGGATTCCTCAGACCATTGAACTCACCGACGCACTGCGCGGATACGGGGACCTCACGACTACGACGCCCGCCAGTGGGACACCCGCGAGGGCTGCGAGGTCCGGCAGATCCTCGACCGCGTCGCCGACAAGTGGTCACTCCTGGTCATCGCCCTGCTCGAACGGCGCACCCTGCGCTTCACGGAGCTGCGCCGCGAGGTCGACGGCATCAGCCAGCGGATGCTGACCGTGACGCTGCGCCAGCTGGAGCGCGACGGACTGGTGCGGCGCACGGTGCACCCGGTGGTGCCGCCGCGCGTGGACTACGAGCTCACGCCGCTCGGCACGACCCTGCACGACACCATCCAGGCGCTGGTGACCTGGACGGAGGCGCACCAGGGGGAGATCGCGGCGGCGCGGGCCGCGTACGACAGCGCGGCCGTCGGCGCCGCGCCGTAGCCGGTCCTACTCCGGCTCCTCCGGCCTCTCCTCGTACTCGGGCAGGCACAGGGTGGTGAGCGCCCCTCCGTCGGGGGCGTTGGCGAACGTCAGCTCCGCGTGGATGGTCCGGGCCTGGCCGACGGCGATGGTCAGGCCCAGGCCGTGGCCCTTGGTGCCGATGCTCGTGGGCTCGGTGCGGAAGCGCTGGGGGCCGTGTTCGAGGAGGTAGTCCGGGTAGCCCTCGCCGTGGTCGCGGATGGAGACCACCGGTCCGTCGACGGTGATGACGACGGGCGGGCGGCCGTGCCGGTGGGCGTTGACGAGCAGGTTGCTCAGCACCCGCTCCAGGCGGCGCCGGTCGGTCTCCACGCACGCGTCCTTCAGGACGCGCACCTCGGCCTCCATCCCCGAGGCGCGCACGGCCCGCTCGGCCAGCTGCCCCAGCAGGTGCGCGTCGAGGTCGGCCTTCTCCGTCAGGGAGTCGAGCCGGGAGATCTCCAGCAGGTCCTCGGTGAGGCGGCGCAGCGTCTGCACCCGGTCGCGTACGAGCTCGGTGGGCCGGCCCGGCGGCAGCAGGTCCGCGGCCGCCTGCAGGCCCGCGAGGGGGGTGCGCAGTTCGTGGGCCACGTCGGCGGTGAAGCGCTGCTCGCTCTGCAGCCGGGCCTGCAGGGTGCCCGCCATGGCGTCGAGGGCCGCGGCGACGGCGGCGACCTCGTCCTGCTCCCCGGCGGGGCGGGTGGTGCGCGGGTCGGCGACGCGGGCGTCGAGGTCGCCGGCGCTGATGCGGCGGGCCACGTCGGCGGTGCGGTGCAGTCTGCGGGTGACCCGCGAGACGGCGAAGACGCCGATGAGCAGGGTGCCGCCGATGGCGAGCGTGGCGGAGCCGGCGATGGCCCGGTCGAGGCCGTCGATGGTGTCCTTGCTGTGCCGGTAGTCGAACCGGGCGGTGATGATCCCGGCGTCGGCGGGGCCGGCCGCCCACATGGTCGGGGTGCCGTCGTGGTCGCCGAGGGCGGTGCCGCGCTCGCCGCGCAGCGCCATCTCCTGGAGCCGCCGCGGGAGGTCGGGCGGGTTCAGGGCCGCGGGGCGGTGCATGGGGTCGCCGGACGCGTAGGCCTTGGTGGCGGCGTCGAGCCGGGACAGGGCCTCGGAGCGGGCCTGGTGGACGGTCTGCCGGGTGACGATGACATGCACCAGGACGCCGAGCACGGTCGCGACGACGCAGCACACGACGGCGAGGAAGAGCGTGAACTTCCCGTAGAGCGAGCCGAGGCGGGAGAGTCTGCGGAGGCGGGCCCGCAGGCCCCGGAGCCGGGCGGTCACCGGCGGCGCTCACGGTCGCGCGGCGTGGCCGGGCCGACGCCGGACTCGGCGCGGCGGATCTCGTAGCGCCGGAAGTCCATGTAGTGGTTCTGGGTGTTCCAGGTGTAGACCGAGCGCAGGGCGTAGTGCGGCGTCGTCCACGGCTCCCAGACGATCAGGTCGCGGCCCGCGACCTCGACGGACGAGGGCTGGGCGACGGTCGACAGGACGCGGGTGAGCTCGCCCTTGACGAGGGTGTAGGCGCGCAGCGAGAGGAAGTGGTCCTCCATCTCGATGCCGACGATCAGGTCCTCGCGGCCGTCTCCGGTGAGGTCGCTGTAGACGGGCTTTCGGATGGGGCAGTTCCGCTGCCGCTGCTGTGCGGAGGAGCAGGACGAGGCGACCTTCGCGGCGGTCGCGTCGTCGAGTGCGTCCGCCCCCGTGACGCTGTTGCGGTTGGCTGTGACCTCGGCCTTGACCGCGGCGTAGGCGTCCACCTTGTGGATGTCGCCGGAGGGGACGGGCGCGACGCCGGGGACCTTCGTGGCCGTCTCGCCGTCGTGCTGAGGGCCGCTCGGCGACGGGGCCGGCGTCGCCTGCGGCCACAGTCTGGACGGGGCCGAGGCGGGGGCCGTCCGGCCGGCGCCGACGGGCTCGCCCGCGCTCGCGCACCCGCTCGCCGCAGCCGCGAGCACGGCCAGCGCACCGAGCGCCCGCAGGGCGCGCCGGCGGGAGGCGGCACGCGGCACGGCGCTCCCGGCGTCGGGGCAGGTGGATCGGGGCACTCGGAGGTTCCATCGTCGGCTGGCGGCGGCCCCTGTCCGGGGCCCGGGATACGCCACGATGTTATGCGAGCCGCACGCCGTGGCCTCCGGGCCCGCCGCAGGCCACGGCCGGGAGCCTTGCCGCAGGAGGTGTCCGCGGCGGCCGCCGCGGACGGCCCCCGCCCGGCCGTGCGGCCTACTTCTTCCTTCCCCGGCGTTTGGCGATGGTGGTCATGACGACCGGCAGGAGCAGTTCGAGCGCCCGGGTGACCTGGGCGACCGGCAGGCCGGTGCGTTTGGCGACGGTTTCGGCCACAGGGCCGGTGATCTTCCCGAGGACGCCGGACATCAGCCCGCCGCCCAGCCCGCCCCCGAGGCCCCCGAGCCCGCCCGGGCCGGCTGCTCCGGCCGGGGCCGCGCTCTCCTGGCGGGTGAGCTCCTCGGGGAGGGCTGCGACGGTCTCCCGCACCATCCGCGTCGCCCCGTCCGCGTCGGTGCCGAGCTCTCCTGCGAGCTCCTGGATCCTGTCCTCACCCAGCTCGTCCAGTACGTCCTGCTGCAGCGCTTCATCGCCCATGGGCCCGACATTACGCGGGCCGAACAGATCTCGGTACGCAAGGTAGTGCGGCGATCACCGTGCGGAACGGCGTGCGCCCCCGCGCCGGGGCCCGCGGAAGCGGCGGGACCGAACTCAAGATCCTTAAGCGGTGCGGCCCCGGCTTTCACCTCATTGAGGGGAAATACGACCTTCCGATCTACCTGTCAGGGGCACGCGAACTAGCGTGGGCGGCCATGTCGCACCCTTTCGCTCTCCCCTCCTTCTACATGCCGTACCCCGCGCGTCTCAATCCCCACGTGGAAGGCGCCCGGGAGCATTCCAAGGCCTGGGCCCGCGAGATGAACATGCTGGAGGGCTCCGGCATCTGGGACGAGGCGGACCTGGACGCGCACGACTACGCCCTGCTGTGCGCGTACACCCATCCGGAGGCGTCCGGCCCGGTGCTCGATCTCGTCACCGACTGGTACGTCTGGGTGTTCTTCTTCGACGACCACTTCCTCGACATCTTCAAGCGCACCGGTGACATGGCGGGCGCGAAGGCCTATCTCGACCGGCTGCCGGCCTTCATGCCCCTGGACGCCGGCGAGACCCCCGAGCCCACCAATCCGGTGGAGGCGGGGCTGGCGGACCTGTGGGCCCGCACGGTCCCGTCGATGTCGCAGGACTGGCGCCGGCGCTTCATCGAGAGCACGCGGCACCTGCTCAACGAGTCCGTCTGGGAACTGTCCAACATCAACGAGGGCCGGGTCGCCAACCCGATCGAATACATCGAGATGCGCCGCAAGGTGGGCGGCGCCCCCTGGTCCGCCAATCTCGTCGAGTTCGCAGTGGGCGCCGAGGTCCCCGGGGCCGTCGCCGCCACCCGGCCGATGCGGGTGCTGAGGGACACCTTCGCCGACAGTGTCCACCTGCGCAACGACCTCTTCTCGTACGAGCGGGAGACCGAGGCCGAGGGCGAGCTGGCCAATGCGGTCCTCGTCCTGGAGCGGTTCCTGGGCTGCGACACCCAGCAGGCGGCCGACACCGTCAACGACTGGCTGACCTCCCGGCTCCAGCAGTTCGAGCACACCGCCCTGACCGAGCTCGCGCCCCTCTTCGACGAGCACGGCCTGGACCCGCTCTCCCGCCACGACGTCTTCGCCTACGTCAAGGGGCTCCAGGACTGGCAGTCCGGCGGCCACGAGTGGCACATGCGCTCCAGCCGCTACATGAACGACGCCCCGGGCGGAGCGGTCAACACCCCCGGGGCGCTGCTCGCCGGGCCGCTCGGGCTGGGCACGTCCGCGGCACGGATGTTCACCTCGATCGCGGCGACGGCACCGGCGCGGCTGCGCCGCCACGCTCACGTGCCGTTCCAGGCCGTGGGCCACCTGCCGCTGCCCGACTTCCCCATGCCGTACCAGGTGCGGCTCAACCCCCACCTGGACGCCTCCCGGCGGCACAACATCGCATGGGGCCACCGTATGGGGATGCTCGCCCCGGACCCCGTGCTGCCCGGCTCCGGGCTGTGGACCGAGGAGAAGCTCGCCGACTTCGACTTCGCGCTGTGCGCCGCGGGCCTCCACCCCGACGGCGCCTCCGGGGAACTCGACCTGGCCACCGACTGGCTGACCTGGGGCACCTACGGGGACGACTACTACCCCGTGGCCTTCGGCGGGCAGACCGGGGCGGCCGGCATGGCCGCGGCCAAGGCCTGCACGGGGCGGCTGCTGCTGTTCATGCCCGTGGACTCCCCCGTCACCCCGCCTCCGGAGCACGTCCTGGAGCTCGGGCTGGCCGACTTGTGGGCCCGCACCACGGAGGCCATGACCCGCAGCGAGCGCGCCGACCTCCACGCGGCCGTCAAGGCGATGCTCGACGCCTGGCTGTGGGAGCTGGAGAACCAGAAGCTGCACCGCGTCCCCGAGCCGGTGGACTACATCGAGATGCGCCGCCACACCTTCGGCTCCGACCTCACCCTGACGCTCTGCCGCAACGGCCACGGCGCGGCCGTGCCGCCGGAGATCTACCGCTCCCAGCCGGTCCAGGCCATGGAGAACGCGGCCATGGACTACGCCACCTTGATGAACGACATGTTCTCGTACCAGAAGGAGATCCAGTTCGAGGGCGAGATCCACAACGCCGTCCTGGTCGTCGAGAACTTCTTCGACTGCGGGCGCACGGAGGCACTGGGCATCGTCGCCGACCTCCAGGCCTCGCGGATGCGGGAGTTCCAGCACGTGGTCGACCACCAGCTGCCGGTCCTCTTCGAGGACTTCGGCCTCGGCGCGGAGGCCCGCGCGGCGCTGCTGGGCTACGCCCGGGAGCTCCAGGACTGGATGGCCGGCATCCTCCTCTGGCACCGGGACTGCCGCCGCTACCGCGAGGAGGACCTGCTGCGCCACAAGGGCGCCCCGGCCCCCGTCACCCCGCCCTTGGGCGCCCCGACCGGCCTCGGCACCTCGGCCACGCGGCTGCCGGCCCTGCTCCGCTCCCCCGCCGCCGGCGCCCAGCCGGTGGGGTGACCGGACGCCGGGGGCGCTCGCGCCGGCCGGTGAAGGGCACCAGCGGCGGCGGACGGGCCGGGCATGCCGTATCTGCTGCGCAGTCTGTGGCCGGTCGCGCAGTTCCCCGCGCCCCTGACGGGGCGCCGGGTGGCCCGCGGTCGGACCGTGGCTGGTCGCACCCACGCGGCGGAGCCGCAGATTGACGCTTCCCCGCGCCCCTGACGGGGCGCGGGGAAGCACTCCGCTACCTGTTGTCCACCACCGTGCGCAGCTTGCCGCTGGTCGGGGTGCGGTCGAGTGCCGCGCCGTCGACCGCTTCGACGGTGAAGGCGAGGAGCTTCTCGTCGATGGCGGTGTGCAGTTCCGGGTAGGCCGTCAAGAACGCCTCCCGCGCCGCGGCCACGTCCGTCGTGGGTGTGCGCTCCATGCGGACGGTGAGCGCCTCACGGGCGCCGTCGTTCGCCAGGACGATCTGCAGTTCGCCCACGAAGTGCAGGCTCTCCTCGGCGATCGCCACGAAGCGGCGGTAGTTGAGGAAGTACGTCGCGACGCGCATCACGTCGCCCAGCCGCCCGAGCAGTTCGAAGCGCGGGGAGTGGCTGCCGCAGGGGCAGCGGCCGGGCAGGGCGCGGCCGAGGTCGCCGATGACGTAGCGGTCGAGGTGCTGGCCGCGCCGGGCGCGGGTGGTGAAGACCAGCCGCCCGGTCTCCCCCGGCTCCACGGGCTCGTCGGAGGCGACGTCGAGGATCTCCAGGGTGTGCAGGTCGGCGTGGAGGTGGTGGACGCTGCCGGTGCTCTCGGTGCACTGGTAGCCCAGCGGGCCGAGGTCGGTGCTGCCGTAGGTGATGGAGTGGACGGCCTCGATGCCGAAGGTGTCGGCGAGGGTGCGCCGCTGCTCGTCGGTGAAGTGCTCACCGCCGTAGAAGATCTTGCGGATGCCGCCGTAGGAGCGCAGCAGCTCCTCCTGCTCGTGCAGGAGCTGCCACAGATAGGAGGGCATGCCGAAGAGGGTGTCGACCTCGTAGGCCACGATCGCCTCGGCGGTGGCCCGGTGGTCGGGGCCCGCGGCCATCGGTATCTGGACGCCGCCCAGCCGCTCCAGGATGGAGAAGAAGCTGATGAAGCTGCCGTACATGCCGCCGCAGTAGAAGAGGTTGGCGGTGCGGTCGCGTGCCGGGTCGTAGCCGGCGGCGAGCAGGCCGCGGGCGGCGGCGTGCATCTGGGTGTCGTAGTCGTCGTAGCTGAAGAGGGACAGGGCGGGGGCGCCGGTGCTGCCGCCGCTGCGGAAGTACAGCTCGGCGTCGCCGCGGGCGACGTCGCGGTTGCGCTCCTGGACGGCAGCCTTGTCCAGCAGCGGGCCGGTGGGCGCCGGGAAGTCGGCGGCTCGGGCCAGGTCGTCCAGGCAGGCGGTGGTGGCGAAGCGCTCGTCGGCCTGGACGG
Source organism: Streptomyces rectiverticillatus (assembly GCF_013394065.1). NCBI lineage: Bacteria > Bacillati > Actinomycetota > Actinomycetes > Kitasatosporales > Streptomycetaceae > Streptomyces > Streptomyces rectiverticillatus. The sequence goes on along the minus strand of NZ_CP040752.1, from coordinate 7,017,940 downwards.
CGACGCGGCGGCTGTAGCGCTGGAGGGCGTAGACGCCGTCGTGGGGCTCGCCGGAGTAGCCGGCGGTCATCGCGCCCACGGGGGTGACGCGGGTGGCGCCCGCGGCCAGGACCGTGGCGGACAGCTCCGCGACGTCGGTGCGGCTGCCGGCGATGCCGGCGGTCTGCAGGTAGCGGCGCATGGGGCGCAGGGCGCCGATCAGGCCCTTGCGGGGCAGGGGCTTGACCCACACGCTGCGGTGCAGCGGGGAGGCGGTCAGCGCGGGCCGGGTGTCGGCCATGACGCGCCAGGAGCCGTCGGGGGCGGTGATGACCCGGGTCAGGCCGAGGTGTTCCTCGAGGCGGGCGATGAGCTCGGTGGTGGTGAGCTCGGCCTCCTCCGCCGGGTCGAGGTCCTCCGCGGCGGCCGCCGGCATCCCGGCGAGGACGGCGGCGAAGCGCTCCGCGAAGGCGAAGACCTCGTCGGCGTCCTCGGTGTCGAGGTAGACGACCTGGGGGCTGGAGCAGGCCTGCTGCTCGAAGAGGCACACGTCGGCGGCGAGGGCGGCGAGGGTCTCCTCGTCGGCCCACGCGTCGCGCGTGAGGTAGGCGAAGGAGATCTTGTGGCCCCACTCGACGAGCCGGCAGCCGGCCGGGACGTGGGCGGCGACGCCCTCGACGGCCGCCTCGCCGCCCCAGACGGCGACGGCGTCGGCCGGGGCGCACATGAGCTTGAGCCAGTCCTGGCGGCCGGAGGAGAAGCGCAGCACGATGACGCGCTCGGCGACGGCCCCCGTGGGGTCGAGGGCGGCGAGCTCGGCGAGGAGGTGCTGGGCGAGGAGGGTGTCGGCGCTGCTCGTCTTGAGGACGTTGACGTTGCCGGCGAGGAGGCCCTCGATCAGGCTGAGGGGGGCGACGGTCGCGGCGTTGCCGGGGGCGATGTGGGCGACGAGGCCGACGGGGGCCCACGCCTCGTAGACGGTCTCCTTGGCGTCGGGGCGGTTCAGGCGCTGCGGCGCGGTGCCGCCCAGTTCGCGGCGGAGCTTGCGGCCGAGCGCGTCGCGGCCGAGGAAGGCGGCGAGTTCGCCGAGGAGGCCGTCGGCGTCCTCACCCGCCGGCAGGTGGGGGGCGAGCCGGGCGCGGACGGGGTGGGCCGGGTCGCGCAGGGCGTTCGCGAGGCTGTCGCAGGCGGCCAGGAGGGTCTCGGTGTCGAGGGGGGACGCGAGCGCCTGCTCGACGGCCGCGGGCAGGGTCTCGAGGCGGCGTGCGGCCTCGTCGTCGCCGATGAAGGCGCCCTGCCAGTAGTGGTGGTTCATGGTCTCGGTCATGACATTCCCTTCATCAGCTCGGCGGCGGCCACCGCGCAGCTCTTGTTGCGGCTCACTCCGGCGCGGCCGTGAATGGTGAACCACGGAGTGTCCAGCTCGCAGCCGCACTCCTCGCCGGGGAGGAGGGAGGCGAGGTCGCCCATGACGACGCTCTGGGCGGGCACGGAGGTGATGTACGGGGAGACGAGGTGCAGGTAGCCCTTCTCTCCGTAGGACAGCGGTTCGAGGGTGCGGGTGGAGCGGATGAACACCCGGGACCACACCGGCGCGTGCAGGTTGTGGTGGGAGCACTCGATGTAGGGGATGCAGTGCTCGACGGAGCCGAAGGTGTCGCGGATCCGCTCGGAGGGGACGCCGAGCTGTTCGGTGACGCGGGCGTAGAGCTCGTGCTTGCCGATCTGCCGGTCGGTGTGGCCCTTCCAGCCGCCGCCCAGGATGATCAGCGAGCCCTCGGGCAGCTGCAGGGGCGGCAGGCCCATGGCGCGCATGCGCTCCAGGGTGAACCAGAGGAAGGCGGGGAAGCCCAGGATCCGGACCGGGGCGTCGTCCTCGGCGAAGCGGCGCAGCGCGGCGATGCAGCCGAAGGGGTCGAACTCGTGGCCGCCGCCGGTGTTGCGCAGGGCGTACTCGACCTGGCGGGCCGGGGCGAAGTCGCACAGGTAGTTGTCGGTGAAGGACGTGCCCAGCTTGAGGGAGGGGGCCGGCTCGTAGCTGTAGAGCAGGTAGTTGACGGGCTGGTCGGGGGTGATCCAGCCGTTGCGCTCGAAGATGCGGGCGACCATGCGCTGGGCGGAGCGGATGGTCCACTCGTCGAAGAACATCTGCGACTTCTGCCCGGTGGTGCCGGACGAGGTCAGGTGCAGGTGGACGTCCTCGCGGGGGATGGACAGCACTTCGTGGCGCTTGAAGAAGTTGGCGTGGACCAGGGGCGCGCCGTAGGGCGCGTCCGCGGCGGTGGCCGTGTGGAGGTCGTGGAAGAACGGAGAGCGCTCGCGGTGCCAGGCGTGGCTCTCGGCCATGGCGGCGGCGAAGAGCTCCTCCTCGGCGGGGCCGGAGGTGTAGGGGTCGGTCAGGTCGCACAGGCGCTGGACGTGTGCGAGCGCGTCCGGGTCGGGGACGGTGACCGGGGCGAGATGGGGGTTGAGGGGTGTGGTGAGTGTCATGAGGCAACCTCGCGTGAGGGCAGATACGTCGACGCCCAGGCCGATACGTAGGAATCCAGGAAGGGCTGCAGGGCCGCGTCGGCGACCAGGCCGCGGAAGTCGATCTGCTCGGTGGTCCGGGACATCACGACGTAGTCGTGGAAGCCGTCGCCCTCCCGGCGCATGGCCGGGTAGAGGGCGCTGGGGATGAAGCCCTGGGCGAGGCCCGCGGAGAGCAGGTCGTGCCGGTCCAGCGGGAGCAGCGCCTCGACGTAGCCGGCTCCGGCGCGGGTCAGGGCGCGGGTGATCGGTTCGAGGTGGGCGGCCGCGACGGCCGGGCCGGGGTGACCGGCGACGAGGGCGCAGTAGCCGCCGGCCCGGTTGAGGCAGGCGTAGACCTCGAAGCTCCCGTCGCCGGGGACGAGCAGCACGTTGGGGGTGTGCAGGGGGTAGAACCAGTGGCCGGCGTCGGGGAAGCGCTCGCGGAAGCGGCGGCGCACGAACGCCGGTGCCTCGATCATCTCCAGGTCCGCGGCCGCGGGTCCGGCGGGTGCCGGCGCCGGTGCGGTGGCCCGGGTGCGGGCGTAGCTGACGCCCAGGCTCTGCTCCGCGGTGCGCAGGAGGGGGACGAGCGGGGCGGGCACCTCGGCGACGGGGGCGCGGCGTTCCAGCACGCCGGGCGAGTAACGCGCGTAGAGCGCGAGGCTCTCGCGGCTGTGGACGTCGACGGCGTTGGGCAGGACGCCCATGGGGCGGAAGCCGTTGCGGGCGACGACGCGCTGGGGGCCTGCGCTGACGGTGCGGACCGTGGCGTAGACGGAGTCGAGGCGGCCGGCGTCCAGCGTGCGCCGGCACAGGGCCTCGGTGAGCAGGCCGGCGAGCCCCGAGCCGCGCTGGTCGGGGTGGACGGCGAGCCCTTCGAGGCGGCCGAGGCGGCTGCCGGGCTCGCTGTGCACCGCGGCGGAGCCGGTGAGGGCGCCGGTGCGCGGGCAGCGGGTGACGAGCCAGAGGGTGTGCGGGTCCTCGATGAGGCCGGCCATGACGGCGGGGTCGGTGCCGAGCGCCGTGGGGTAATGCGGGCCGTAGACGGCGTAGTAGAGCTGGCGCAGTTCGGCGATGTCGCCGGGGGTGGCCTGCTCGGCGGCTGGGGCGGGGACGGTCACCTCGCGCCTCCCGCGCGACCGGCCGCCGCCGGGATGCCGGGGTCCTCGGCGGGCTCGCCCGGGCGCCCTTGCGCGAAGGACGTGGCGGACGTGGCGGGCGTCTCCGACGGCCCGTCCGTGAACGGCCTCGCCGGCTTCTCCGCGGGCTCTCCGGTGGACAGCGGAGCAGGCTCGCCCGCAGGCTTCTCCGCGGAGCCGCCCGCAGGGCCCTCGCGCAGCAGCGCCAAGGCGCACGCCGCCGGGACGAGACCCGCGGCCTGGATCAGGCACAGGGTCTGGGGCGAGAGGTGGTCGCCCAGCAGGCCGAACAGCAGCGAGGCCAGGGGGAAGGTCGCGCCGAGCACGGCCTGCATGACCGCGAAGAAGGCGGGCTTGTCGGCGGCGGGCACGAGGCGCTGGAAGAGGGCTACGAAGCGCACGCCGATGACACCGACGCACCAGCCGGTCACGGCGAGGCTGCCCGCGATGACGGGCCGTTCGCCGGCGATGCCGGGGACGGCGAGGGCGAGGGCCATCGCGCCGAGGCAGGCGGAGCCGACGACGGTGGGCCGTCCCGGGATGCGCGCGCCGGTGAAGGAGCCGATGAGGGTGCCGGTGCCGAGGGCCGCTTCGAGCAGGGCGACCGTCGCTCCGTCGCCGTGCAGCACGGACTTGGTGTAGAGCGGCATCACGATGAACACGGCCGTGGTGAAGAGGTTGGCCGCGGTGAAGCAGATCAGGATGGCGCGGACGAACGGCAGTCCGGACAGGACCTGGCGCAGCGTGCGCGGGCCGGTCCCCTCGCCCGCCTCCCCCTCGCCCTCGGCCGCGGCCGGGGTGCGGAAGCGGACGGTCGCGATGAGTACGGCGGCGGCCGCGTAGGCCGCGGCGCACCCGGCGGCGAGGCCGGGGATCCCGGCGCGGTCGACGATGAGGGCGCCGAGCAGGGCTCCGCCGAGGCTCGCAAGGGACTGGGTGGACAGTTCGAAGCCGGTGGCGGCCTCGATGTCCTCGTCGTCGACGAGTTCGGGGACGGAGGTGGTCAGGCAGGGGTCGAAGAAGGCCTGGCAGGTGGCGAGCGCGAGGGTCGCGGCGTAGGCGGCCGCGATGGGCAGGTCGCTCGCGTAGGCCCAGACGGCGAGGGCCGTGGCCGCGACGGCGGCGCCGCCGGCCGCGGTGCGCAGCACGGAGCGGTGGGCGAAGCGTCCGACGGCCCGGGCGACGACGGGGGCCAGGGCCACGGCGGGCACGGTGCTGACCGCCATGAACAGGCCCGAGGCGAGCCCGTTGCCGCCGGAGACGGCGTAGGCGACGAGCCACCAGGAGACGCCGACCTGGAACATGCGGACGGCGGCCTGGGTGAGCACCTGGCCGAGCCACACGGCGCCGAAGGCGCGGTTGCGCAGGACCAGCGGCAGCCGGCGGCCGGTGCCGGCCGTCGGGGCGGCGGTCATGCCGTGGGCCTTTCGTCGATGACGCGGACGAGCTTGCCGGAGCGCTGGTTGACGGTGAGGTCGCGGTGGCGTACCCACTCGACGGAGAGCGGGTGGACGAAGCCGGTGGCGACGGCGTCGGGGTAGAACGGGCGGGCCTCGGCGAGCTCGGTCACGACGGACTTGGCGAGGACGTCCAGCCCGGCCGGGTCCTCGTCGCCGGGGGCGGTGGCCAGGCGCAGCACGAGGCCGTCGCGGCCGTCCCAGCGGCGGACGACGAGCTGCATGCCCACGACGCGGCCCTCGGTGTCCGCCGCGGCGACGGCGCCCTGGGCGTCCTGGGAGTACAGGGAGACGGGGCCGACGCGCACGCCTTCCTCGGCGCGGCCGAGGATGCGGAAGACGCCCGCCTCGGGGTCGGTCCACTCGGCGCGGTCGCCCGCGGGGTAGCGGATGACGGGCATGAGGCGGCGGAAGAGCTGGGTGACGACCACGCGTCCGGGGCGTCCGGCCTCGCGGATGGGCTCGTCCGTGGCGTCGTCGAGGATCTCGACGACGGTGTGCGGGGCGAAGGCGCGGTGGACGCGGGCGTCGGGGCCCGGCACGGGGCGGCCGAGCAGGCCGGCGTCGACGCTGGCGTAGCCGAGGGAGCGGGGCTCGGCGTTGGGGAAGGCGCCGGCGAGGAGGCGGCGCTGGTCGGCGAAGAGCGCCTCGCCGCCGAAGAACAGCAGCTCGACGGAGGGGAGCTGCTCGCCGGCGGCGATCAGGTGCTCGGCCAGGCGGCACAGCGTGGTCGGGGTGCCGGCCACGATCTGGGCGGCGAAGTCGCGCAGCGTGGGGACGGTCGTCTCCAGCGGGGCGGCGCCGCCGATGGGCAGGCGCACGCTGCCCACGGGGGCGTGGGAGAGGGAGTCGAGGATGAAGAGGAAGCTGGCGTAGAGCTCGCCTGCGTAGAAGAGGTCCGCGACCCGGTGGCCGGGGCGCAGCCCGGCGTCGACGAGGCCGTGGCCGAAGGCGGTCACGAACTCCCGCCATTCCTCGCGGGTGTAGCAGGAGAATTTGGGTGCGCCGGTGGTGCCGCCGGTCTTGAAGACCGAGGCCTCGTCGAGCGGGGCGGTCAGGACGCGATTGCCGTGGAGGGTATTGGCGGCCCAGAAAGCGCTCTGGTCCACCACCGGCAGATCGGTGAGGCAGTCCACATCCGGCGGAAGGTCCGCGTAGAGGTCCGCATAGAACGGGGAGTTGTGACGGACATAACGTATGAGGTCCGATAGCTGATGGACGGGCATGCTGCCTTTGCCTAGCTCAGAGAATGAGGGATGGGGGTTCCGGCCGGGCGGGGCAGGTACGCTCGCCGCCCTCCGGTTGACTGTTCAACGGGAACGCGTGCACCACGCTCTCGTGAAGCGCCGGCAGTCCGCCTGACGCGCGGTCACAATGATGGAACACGGCCGAACGTCCTGCAAAATCGGTCGCCCGCGGACGGGTTCGGATGGCTGGAAACAGCGGCCATTCAGCGGTGTTGCAGCTCACACCCGGGCACCGTTCGCCACCGCGAACAGCACCGCCTCGAATGCGGGCCGGGAAACGGGCCGGACGGAGATTGGCCGGAGCGCCTCGCAAGGTGACCTCGGGTAACAGCTGCCGCCCGGCCAGCTCGCAGCCCCGCCCGGCGGGCGCGAAGCGCGTGCACCCCTTACCAAGTTGACAACTTCCACGGCGTCGTGTGGACCAACCACGCGGGCTGTGTGAGCGTTGCACAAGGACAGCGGATCTCGTCAGGAAGTCGCCGGGAACTCGTCAACGAGCATTTCCCTGCGGAGTGCCGGCAGCTCCGCGAACGCCCGCACGGACCCGTGCGCGGCCTTCTGCGAAAGCATCCCGGCCCCTGACTTCCGCCGCTCCTTCATGCATCCGCACTCGCCCGGACGAACGGAATTGAGACGCATGCGTATTCAAGAATCAGTGGCCCTCGTCGGCATCGGCTGCCGCTTCCCCGGCGGTATCGACTCCCCCGAATCCTTCTGGGACTTCCTGGCCGGCGGCAAGGTATCGGTGGAATCCACGCCGGAGGACCGGTGGCGCGCCTACACAAAGATTAGCCCGGAGTTCACCGAGGCGTTGCGCAGGGCCGAACGCCCGGGCAACTTCATCGGGGACGTCGACGGTTTCGACGCCGAGTTCTTCGGTATCGCGCCGCGCGAGGTCGAGCTGATGGACCCCCAGCAGCGGCTGGTGCTGGAAGTCGCCTGGGAGGCGCTGGAGCACGCCGGCATGGCGCCCCGCTCGGTGGCCGGCTCCGACGCCGGGGTCTACATCGGCACCTGCTCGGACGACTACGGGCGCCGGCTGCTGGAGGACCTGCCGCGGATCGAGCCCTGGACCGGCATCGGCGCCCAGCTGACCGGCATCGCCAACCGGGTCTCGCACGTGCTGGACCTGCACGGGCCGAGCTTCGTCCTGGACTCGGCCTGCTCCGCCTCCCTGGTGGCCGTGCACCTGGCCTGCCAGTCCCTGCTGGCGGGCGAGACCTCGCTCGCGCTGGCGGGCGGCGTGAACATCATCCTCTCGCCCGCCTACACCCTCACCCTCGAAGCGGCCGGCGCGCTCTCCCCCGACGGGCGCAGCAAGCCCTTCGACGCGGAGGGCGACGGCTACGGCCGGGCCGAGGGCTGCGGGGTGCTGGTCCTCAAGCGGCTGTCGGACGCGCAGCGCGACGGCGACCGGGTGCTGGCCGTGATCAAGGGTAGCGCCGTCGCACAGGACGGCCGTACCAGCGGCATCATGGCCCCGAACCCCGACGCGCAGCGCGACCTGCTCCGGCTGGCCTGGGAGAAGGCCGCGGGCCTGGACCCGGCGACGGCCGGCTACATAGAGGCGCACGGCACCGGCACCCGGCTCGGCGACCCCGTCGAGGCCTCGGGGCTGCACGCGGTCTTCGGTGCGGGCCGCCCCGCCGACAAGCCCTGCTGGATCGGTTCGGTGAAGTCCAACATCGGGCACGCCGAGCCCGCCTCGGGCGTCGCGGGCATCATCAAGGCGACGCTGATGCTGCAGCGCGCCGAGATGGCGGCGACGGTCCTCACCAGCGAGCCCAGCCCGGACATCCCGTGGGAGGAGTGGGGGCTGCGGCTGGTGACCGAGCACCAGGTCTGGCCCAAGGGCGATACCCCGCGGCGCGCGGGCGTCTCGGGGTACGGCTACGGCGGCACGATCGGCCACGTCGTCCTGGAGGAGGCGCCCGAGCCGGCCGAGGAGAGCGAGGAGGAGCCGCTGCCGGGCGCGCCGCGGCTCTTCCCGCTGTCCTACCGCTCCCGGGCGGGCGTCGCCGAGTACGCGTGCCGGCTCGCCGACTGGCTGGAGCGGCACCCCGACACCCCCCTGAGCTCGGTCGGCCACACGCTGGCCACCCGCCGCTCCCACCTCGACCACCGGGTCACGGTGGTGGCGGACGGCCGGGCGGAGCTGGTGGCCGCCCTGCGGGCCGTCGCCGCCGAGGAGGCGCAGGAGCAGGAGCTGGACAACGTCGCCGAGGGCACCGTCCGCCCGGGTCCGGGCGTGGGGACGGTGTGGGTCTTCTCCGGGCACGGCTCGCACTGGTCCGGTATGGCCCGCGAACTGCTCGCGGGTAACGCGGTGTTCGCGGACGTCATCGACCGCCTGGAGCCGGTGTTCCGCACCGAGCTGGGCTTCTCGCCGCGGCAGGCCATCGTCTCCGGGGACTTCGAGGCCGTCGACCGTGCCCAGTCGATGATCTTCGCGGTGCAGGTCGCACTCGCCGAGGTGTGGCGCTCCTACGGCCACCGGCCGGCCGCCGTCATCGGCCACTCCGTGGGCGAGATCGCCGCGGCCGTCGTCGCCGGGGCGCTGTCCCTGGAGGACGGCGCCCGGCTCAGCGGGCGCAGGTCCTCGCTGCTGCGCCGGGTCGCCGGCAAGGGCGCCATGGCCATGGCGGGCCTGCCCTTCGAGGAGGTGGCCGCCCGTCTCGAAGGGAACGCCGAGGTCTGCGCCGCGATCGCCTCCTCCCCCGCCTCGGCCGTGGTCTCGGGCGACGCGGAGGCCGTCGCCGCGCTCGTGCGGGACTGGGGAGCAAAGGGCGTGCCCGTCCGCAGCGTCAACTCCGACGTCGCCTTCCACAGCGCCCACATGGACCCGCTGACGGAGGGCCTGCGCGAGGCCCTCACGGACCTGCAGCCGCGCACGCCGCAGGTGACCCTCTACAGCACGGCGCTCGACGACCCGCGGGCGCAGGTGCGCCACGACGCCGGCTACTGGGTGGCCAACCTGCGCAACCCCGTCCGCCTCGCCCAGGCCGTCACCGCCGCCGTCGAGGACGGCCACCGCCGCTTCCTGGAGGTCTCGCCCCACCCGGTCGTCTCCCACTCGATCGGCGAGACCCTGGCCCACCTGGACGTGACGGGCGGCCACGTCGCCCACACCCTGCGCCGCGACCGGCCCGAGCTGCGCACGCTGCTTGTGAACCTGGCCTCGCTGCACAGCCACGGCGCCGAGGTCGACTGGAGCGCACAGTACCCGGCGGGCCGGATCGCGGAGCTGCCCCCGATCGCCTGGCAGCACCGCCGCTACTGGACCGACGCCGTGCTGCCCGCGGGCGCCGTCGTCGCCCACGGGCACGACGTCACCGGGCACACGCTGCTGGGCCCGCCGGTCGACGTCGCGGCCTCGACACCGCTGCGCATCTGGAACACCTATCTGGACGACGCCGTCCGGCCGTTCCCCGGCGGGCACGCGCTGCACGGCACCTCGATCGTCCCGGCCTCCTCGATCATCCACACGTTCCTGGAGGCCGCGCCCGGGCAGGGCGGCAGCAAGGCGCTGTTCGACGTCTCGCTGAAGTTCCCGGTCGCGCTGGCGATCCCGCGTGAGGTACAGGTCGTGCAGGAGGGGCTGACGCTGCGGCTGAGCACGCGGCCGGCGGGCCCGTCCGGCACCTCCGGCCCCGGCAACTGGCTGACCCACACCACCTCGTCCACCATGGCCGCGGACGCCCCGCCGTTCCCGGCCGGCATGCTCTCCGTGACGCCGCCCCGGGACCTGGCGGCGGCGGACCCGTCGGTCGTGATCGGGCGCCTGGACGCGATCGGCGTGGAGGGCATCGCCTGGCCGTGGACGGTCGAGGAGCTGCTGACGGGCGACGGCGTCATCCGCGCCCGGGTGCACGCGCCCGCCGTGCCCGGCGACCAGGTCACGTGGGCGCCGCTGCTGGACGCGGCCCTCGGCATCGTCCCGGTCATCTACGGCGGCCCGCCCACGGTGCGGATGCCCGCCCACATCCGCGAGGTCCGCGTGGTGGGCGAGGCCCCCGAGACCGGCTGGGTCGACATCCGGCTCGTGGACCCGGCGACGGACACCGTCGACATCGTCATCAGCGACGAGCAGGGGCAGTTGCGCGCGTGGCTGCCGGGCACCCGCTTCGGGGCGCTGCACGAGAACGGGTCTGCGGCGGACGGCGACGCGGCGGCGGACGGCCCGGAGCCGCTGTCCGCGGACGGCGCGGCGGCCTCCGCCGAGGACGACCCGGCGCGCTGGCGGGAGCTGCCGGCGGACGTGCTCGCCGCCCGTGTCGGTGAGGAGATCATCGGCCGGCTCGCCCGGGAGATGAAGATGCCGGCCGGTGAGCTGGACCCGGAGCGGCCGCTGACCGACCTCGGGCTCGACTCGGTGATGTCGATGCGGGTCTGCGCCCAGCTGGAGAAGCTGCTCGGTGTGCGGCTGCCGGTGACGGTGCTGTGGAACTACCCGACGGCGAAGGGGCTGGCGGGCTACGTCACCTCCGTCCTCGCCCCGCAGGACGAGCCGGCGGGGGCCCCCGCCGCGTAGCGGCCGGCGGGAGGACGGACCGCACAGGCGGCCCGTGCGCGGTGCCCGGCCGGGCCGCGCACGGGCCGCCGTGCGAGTCGGCAGCGCTTGCGGCGGACGGCTAGACCAGCGGGGTAAGGAACCGTTCCGGCTGGCAGGCCTCGCAGGGATGGGCGTTGCGCGCGAGGAGCTCTTCACGGGCCTGCGCGGTGGACATGGTCCTCTCGCCCCCCTTCGGTACCCAGCATCCGGCGTGATGCACCTCGTGCATGTTCCTGCCGGATCCGCGGTGCGTGGTGACCGGCCACACGGCGTGCTCCATGTCGGCCCGGTACGGCGGGCGGCCGTCCCCCGTGGAGCCGCCGGAGGCGGCGGGGTCCTCCTCCATGTACTCGTCGTCGGTGAGGATTTGCAGGACCACGGCGCGGACCCAGTCGCGCGGGTCCATCCCCGACTCCTGCGCGGCCGCCGTGATGAGGGCGAGTTCGTCGTCGCTGAAGAGCTGCTCCATGCCGCGCGACGGTAGCAGCGCAGGGGGCTCGGCGGGGGGTGGTTGCGCAGGTCGCAGTACCGGTGCGCGGAGTACCCGCGCGGTGCCCGGCGACGGTTCCCGGCAGCCGTGAGATTAGCCCGAAGGAGTGACGTCGGGGGGCGGCTCGGCCGGCCGGTGGCCCACCGGTCCGCGACCGGGCTCATCGGATCGTTGATCGCAAAGGGCGGTCCGGGACCGGAACCTCCCCTAGGCTCCAGGACGTCCCTGACAGAACCGGACGAGCGGTTTCCGCTCGCAGGAGCCTGACCGAAGATCCCGAAGCGTCCGGATCGCGCGGCAGAACTGACGCGCCAAAAGCTTCGGGCTTCCAAACGAACAGACCGGATGGTTCGGTACCGCTGCCAAATGATCTCGGTACCCGTACCGGTACGGACCGTGCTGTCCGCGCTGCCCTCCGCACCCATGCTGTGACTGCGCCCTGGGGTTCGGGGCGTGCTCGTTCTACGGGAGGAAGCAGTGCCCAAAACACTCAATGGGGAGGACACCCCGTTGCACGGAGCGTCGGTGGAACCGCCGGAGGGGCCCGTGGGCATCAGAGCCCGCGTCGAGATCCCCGTGCAGCGGGCCGACGGGGCCTGGACGCCCGGCCAGATGGTGACGTTCACCGGGCTCGGCGACGGGCTCGAGCACGTGGCGGTGCAGTTCGGACCGATCGCGGACGTCCCGCTGGTCCGGCTGCACTCCGAGTGCCTGACCGGTGACGTCTTCGGCTCCGCGCGGTGCGACTGCGGCCCTCAGCTGACCGAGTCGATGCAGCTGCTCGCCGCTTCCGGCGGCGTCCTGCTCTACCTGCGCCAAGAGGGCCGGGGCATCGGGCTGTACAACAAGCTCGACGCCTACCGCCTGCAGGACCAGGGCCTGGACACGTTCGCCGCCAACCGCGAGCTGAACTTCTCGGACGACCTGCGGGACTACCGCTCGGCCGCCCAGATGCTGCAGGCCCTCGGGGTGACGCGGATCAGGCTGCACACCAACAACCCCGACAAGGCCGCGCAGCTCGCCTCGTACGGGATCGAGGTCCTCGAACAGGTCCGTACCGGAATCTTCCGTAACGAGAACAACGACCACTACCTGCGCGCCAAGGCCGAGTACGGCGGCCACTCGATCGAACTCGTGGAAGGAACAGCGTGATCCAGCACCGGGGACCCATCAGCGGCATCGCGGCGTGGCAGGACGCCTACGTCGCCACCGCCGGCTACGACAACCAGGTCATCTGCTGGGACCAGCGGACCGGAACGGCCATCGCCCGCTCCTTCCACGACCACCTGGCCAACCAGTGCTCGTTCTCGCCGGACGGACGCCACCTGGTGACCTCCTCCAGCGACTACACCGCCCGCCTGTGGACAGTGCCGGACCTGCGCCTGGTCGCGGTCCTCGCCGACCAGGAGGACGACGTGGAGATGTCCGTCTTCCACCCGTCCAAGGAGCTCATAGCCACCGCCTCCCGCGACCACCGGGTGCGGGTCTACGACTTCACGGGCAAGCTCGTCGCCCGCTTCACCGGCCACACCGCCGACGTCATCTCGGTGGAGTGGGCCCGCGACAGCGACGAGCTCATCTCCTCCAGCGACGACGGCACCATCAAGCGCTGGTCCCTGGAGACCGGCGGGCTGATCGCCGACCTCGACATGGACGGCATCGAGACCGACACCATCGCCATCTCCTCCGGCGGCACCATCTTCGCGGGCAACGACGAGGGGCAGATCATCGTCGTCGGCCCCACCGAGCGCACCGTCCTGCCGGCCCACGAGGCGGGCATCAAGCGCCTGGTCCTGGACGACGCCCGCAATCTGCTGGTCAGCCTCAGCTACGACCGCACCATGCAGCTGTGGGACGTCGCCTCGGGGATCCCCGAGCGGCGCGACACCACCGCCCTGCCCGACGACGTCTGGCCCCGCTCCTGCGCCTTCGCCGGCGGCTCCCGGCTGGTCTTCGCGACCTTCGGCGCCGGCTACCGCGGCTACGACTACGAGGGCAAGGCCTGGGACGTCGCCGAGGTGCCGCCCACCCAGGGCGTCAACGCCGTGCTGCCCACCGCCTCCGGCACGCTGACCATCGGCGACGCGGGCATCGTGCACCGCGGTGACACCGGCGTCGTACACCACGAGGGCGAGGTCGTGGCCCGCACCGGCAGCCTGTGCAACTTCCTCACCCCGCTCGGCGGCCTGGTGCTCTCCGGCGGCCAGCTCGGCAAGGTCTTCGACGCCCTGACCGGCCGTGAGCTCCACCAGCACCGCTCCCCGCTCAACTGCGGCGCGGCCTTCGAGCGCGACGGCGCCTCCTACGCGGTCGTCGGCGCCTACACCGGCGAGGGCCTGCTGCTGCGCCTGACCGGCGACGGCGAGGCCGAGCACGTCAAGGACCTGCCGCTGCACACCAACGCCGTCAAGGGCGTCGCGGTCTCCGGCGACTTCATCTTCTCCGTGGCCGCCGACGCCTCCGCGACCTGGTACCGCATCTCGGACCTCACCGAGGTCGCCACGCTCGAGGACGCGCACGACCGGATCGCCAACGGCTGCGCGGGCCTGGGCGACGGCTGGTTCGCCAGCGTCAGCCGCGACCTGAAGCTGCGCATCTGGGACCCGCAGCAGCGCGCCGAGGTGCTCGACACCCCGCACACCCACTCCATCAAGTGCGTCGCCGCCTCCGGCGACGGCCGCGTGGTCGCCTCCGGTGCCTACAACGGCCGCATCGCGCTCTACGACCGCACCGCCGGTAAGTGGACCACCGTCGTCCGCCCGACCACCGCGGGCATCTCGTCCCTCACCTGGGACACCGAGCGCAAGGCCTTCGCCGCGTCCTCCTACGACGGCCAGGTGTACTACACGCCCGTCGTCTAGCACGGGCACCCGCACCGGTCGCGGGGGAGGCGAGGACTGCTCGCCCGCCTCCCCCGCGACCGCCCCATGCCCGGACCCGCTTCAGCACCAGCAACACCAGCACCAGAACACGACAGGACCGTGCACCGATGGGCGCAAGCCACTCCATAGCCGACCGGTATACGGTCGAACGCACCGAAGCCGCACCGCTCGACGAGGCCCTCTACGCCGCCGTCCTGCACAGCGACTTCCGCGACCACTACGCCCGCGGCCGCGACGTCTGGACCGGTGAGGAGGCGATGCGGCAGGCGCCGCGCCTGCTCATGGACGCCCTTCGCCACCGGACCGGCGCCGCCGGCCCCGCCCACGTGCTCGACATCGGCGCCGGCCGCGGCCGCGACGCCGGGCTCCTGCTCGCCGCCGGACACCGGGTCACCGGCATCGACCTCGTCGTCTCCCCCGAGTGGGAGACCCTCACCCGCCGCCACCCCGGCCGCGCCCGCTTCCTCGCCACCGCCGCCCTAGACCTGCCCGGCACCGCGCAGTACGACGCGGTGCTGGACAACGGGTGCTTCCACCACCAGCACCCCGGCGCGTACGGCCCGTACCTGCGCCGCGTCCGCGAACTGCTGCGCCCCGGCGGCCTCCTCACGCTCTCCGTCTTCCACGCGGCGGACGGCAGGGGCGGCCTCTACGCCAACGAGGGCAGCCGCCTCTACCGCGAGTTCACCGAGGACGAGCTGACCGCGCTGGCAGCCGGCCACGGGTTCGCCCTCGTGGGGATGCGCCAAGTGCCCCGCGCCGTCGGGGACCTCACCTATCTGGTGAGCACGTTCCGCCGCGCCGGAGACCGCTTCCGGCCGGCCGGAAGCCCCTTCCGACCGTCCACGGGAGACCAGTCATGACCTGCAGCACGCCGCCGGTCGTCCTCACCAACCCCAACACCCTGACCGACCGCGCCGCGATGGGCCTGCCCGACGCCTTCGTCTCGCGCGGCCCGCAGTACCTCCTGGCCGGCCACCGCGACCTGCTCACCGCGGCGCCGGACACCCTCGTCGCGATCGCGGAGGAGCCCGCCGAGCCGTTCGCCCGCCGCCACGCCGCCGGCACCGTCCTCGGCCTCGTCGGCGATCCGCGGATCCGTCCCGAGGACCCCCCGATGGCCGATGTGCCGGCCGCCCGGGTCCGCCTCGGCCTGGAGCCGGGCGAGGTGGGCGCGGTCACCGCCCGCTGGAGCCATGCCGGGGTCGAGGAGGAGTGGATCGCCAAGGAGTCCCCCGTCTACGAGGCGGACCTCGCGGCCTTCCGGATCGCCCTGTACCCCGTCACCAACGCCGAGTACCGCCTGTTCCTGGAGGACACCGGCGGCACCGGGCTGCCGACCGCCTGGCGCTTCGGCGTCTACCCCGAACAGCTCGCCAACCACCCCGTGTGGACCGTGGCCCCCGAGGCCGCCGACGCCTACGCGGCCTGGCTCGCGGCCCGCACCGGGCGCGCCTTCCGGCTGCCGACCGAGGCCGAGTGGGAGTACGCCGCCTCCGGCGGGGACGGCCGCGACTTCCCCTGGGGCGACGACTTCCGGCCCGGGGCCGCCAACACCGTCGAGGAGGGCCCCCTGGCGACCACGCCGATCGGTGTCTTCCCCGGCGGCCGCTCGCCGTTCGGCGTGCACGACCTCGCGGGCAACGTCGAGGAGTACGTGGCCGACGACTACGCCGCCTACCCCGGCGGGGAGGAGATCGCCGACGACCTCGCCGTGGCCCAGGGCGACTACCGGATCGCCCGCGGCGGCAGCTTCACCCGCTTCGGCGACCTCACCCGCGTCCGGCGCCGGCACGGCTGGTACAAGCGCGAGATCTACGCCATGGGCTTCCGCCTCGCGGAGACGCCGTGACGGCCCCGGGCGGCGCCACGCCCGCCGAACAGGCGGCGATGCGGCGCGCGCTCGCGCTCGCGGTCACCGCGCTGGGCCGCACCAGCCCCAACCCCGTCGTCGGCTGCGTCCTGTTGGACGCGGACGGCGCCACCGTGGCGGAGGGCTACCACCGCGGCGCCGGCCACATGCACGCCGAGGTCGAGGCCCTGGCCGCGGCCGGGCACCGGGCGCGGGGAGCGACGGCCGTGGTCACCCTGGAGCCCTGCGCGCACCAGGGCCGTACGGGGCCGTGCGCGGACGCGCTGCTCGCGGCCGGGGTCACCCGCGTGGTGTACGCGGTGCCGGATCCCGTCCCCGGCCACGCGGGCGGCGCCGAGCGGCTGCGCGCCGCCGGGGCCGAGGTCGTCGGCGGCGTCCTGCGCGAGGAGGCGGAGCGGGCCAACGAGCTGTGGCTGACCGCCACCCGGCTCGGCCGGCCGTGCGTGACCTGGAAGTTCGGCGGGAGCCTGGACGGCCGCTCGGCGGCGCCCGACGGGACCTCGCGCTGGATCACCGGCCACGAGGCCCGCGCCGACGCGCACACGCTGCGGGCCACGCACGACGCGGTGCTCGTCGGCTCGGGGACGCTGCGGGCGGACGACCCGCACCTGGGCCTGCGGCACGGTGTGGAGGGCGAGCCGCCGCTGCGCGTGGTGCTGGACCGCACCGGCGGCATCCGGCCGGACGCGCGCGTCCTGGACGACGCCGCGCCCACCCTCGTGGTCGTCGGCGAGTCGGTGGCCCCGCCCGTACTCCCCCACGGCCACGCGGTGCTGACCCTCCCCGAGCCCGGCGGGCGGCTGGACCTCACGGCGCTGGTGAAGGCGCTGTACGAGCGGGGGCTGCGCTCCGTGCTGCTGGAGGGCGGCGCCCGGCTTGCCGCGGAGTTCGCGGCGCAGGACCTGCTCGACCGCGTCGTGGCGTACGTCGCCCCGGTGCTGATCGGCGGTGAGGGGCGCGCGGTGCTCGACGGGTTCGGCGCGGGCACCTTGAGCGAAGCGCTGCGCCTGCGGCTGGACGAAGTGGCCCGGCTCGGCGACGACGTCCGGATGGTGCTGCGCGCCCGCCCCCTCCCCGGCGGCCCGGAGCCGGAGGAGGTGCCGTGACCCCGCGGGTCGCGGTCGTCTACCACAGCCGGCGCGGCACCATGCGGTCGCTGGCCGAGGCCGCGGCCGCCGGGGCGCAGGCGTACGGCGCCCAGGTGCGGCTGCTGCACGTCGCCGACGACGAGGCCGGTCCCGCGTGGCCGGACGAGGAGGCCGGGCCGGAGGACGTGCTGTGGGCCGACGGCCTGGTGCTGGCCTCTCCCACGTACTTCGGCAACGTCTCCGCACCGTTCAAGCGGTTCCTGGACGGCACGACGAAGCTGTGGTGCGACGGTCTGCTGAACGACCGGGTGGTGACGGGGATGACGGCCTCGACCTGCCTGCACGGCGGCCGCGAGGCCACCTTGCTGGCGCTCTATCAGTCGGCCCACCACTGGGGGGCCTGGACCGTCGGTGCCGGACCGGCCCACCGCGGCGGTCCGGCCGGTCCGGCCGGTTGCGGCGTGGGCGGAAATCCGTACGGGCTCGCGGTCACCGCCCTTCGCGACGGCAGTGTCGCGGAGCACGACCGGGCCGCGGCCCGGGAGCTGGGCGGCCGCCTGGCCGGCGTGGCCGCCCGGGCGCGCTCCGGCGGCCGTCCCGCCCCGGACGCCGCGGTCCGCAGCCGGGTGGCGGTCGTCCACTGCGCCGAGGACGAGACGGTCCGGCTGCTGGCGCAGGAGTGCGCGGCCGGCGCCCGGGAGCTCGGTGCCGAGGTGCGGCTGCGCCGGCTGACGGGGCCGGGCGTGCGGCGGGAGTCGGGACTGCCCGGCCGTGCGGGCGGCGCCCCGGCGGCGGCCGCCGTCGACCCGGCCGACGTGGCGTGGGCGGACTCGGTGGTCCTCGGCGCCCCGGTACGGGCGGGCGCCGTCGCCGCGCCGCTGCTGGGCTTCCTGCAGTCGCTGGAGCCCCCGGCCGGGCCGGGGCCGCTCGCGGGCAAGCCCGCCGGCGGGTTCGTCTCCACCGCCCGGCCGCACGCGGGCAGCGAGTCGGCGCTCCTCTCCCTCCACCACGTGCTGCACCACTGCGGTGCGGTCGTGGTGCCGCCGGGCTACACCGATCCCGTGGTGTTCGAGGCCGGTGGCAATCCGTACGGCACGTCGCACGCCCGGTCGGCGGGGGTCCTGCCGACCGTCCAGGCGCTGGCGGCCGCCCGGCACCAGGGCAGGCGCGCGGCCCTGGCCGGCGACCGGCTGCGCCGCCGGCCCGCCCCCGACGCCGGCGTCCTCGACACCCCCCTGGAGAAGGAACTCACATGACCGTGCAGCAGTACGACGACATCGGCGAGGCCTACGAGGGCTTCAAGTCGCTGCCCATGGCCCGCTACCCGGAGTCGGACAGCTTCCTGCGGATGCTCGGGGACCTGAGCGGCAAGTCGGTCCTGGACCTGGCGTGCGGGACGGGCTTCTACAGCCGGCAGGCGAAGCGGCTCGGCGCCGCGGAGGTCCTCGGCGTCGACGTCTCCGACACGATGGTGGCCGCCGCCTGGTCCATCGAGAAGCGCAACCCTCTGGGGGTGCGCTACCTGGTGGGCGACGGCGCCGAGCTGCCCCTGTTCGACCGGCGCTTCGACGTGGCGACCGCCGTCTACCTCCTCAACTACGCCGACGACGCGGCCACGATGGAGTGGATGTGCCGGGGCATCCACCGCAGCCTGCGGCCGGGCGGGGAGTTCTTCGTCCTCACCCAGGCACCGGAGTTCCGCTTCGACGGGCCGCCCACGGAGAAGTACGGCTTCCGTTACGAGCAGGTGGGCGAGGGCGAGGTGGGGCCGCGCGTGCGGATCACGGCGCTGCTCGACTCCCCCGTCGAGTTCGTGACGAACTACCCGCGGCGCGAGGTGTGCGAGGGCGCGCTGTGGGCGGCCGGCTTCCGCGACGTCACGTGGGTGCCGCTGGAGGTGCCCGAGGACGGCATCAGCATGTACGGCGCGGAGTTCTGGGAGGACTTCCTCGCCAACCCACCGCTGGTGATGCTGCGCTGCACGGCCGGCTGACGGCGGCCTGACCTGCGGCACGGCTGGTTTCACGGCCCTTGCGGCCTCTGACGGCCCCGGCGGCGATCGTCCGCCGCCGGGGCCGTCCTTCGTGCGCGGTCAGAGCAGCCACGGCCGGAAGTCGTCCGCGGGCGGCAGGCCGGAGGTCTCCCGGGCGGCCGCGGCGGTGCGGTGGACGTGGAACAGCAGCCGGACGGCCGCGCCGGGGTCGCCGAAGGCGACCTGCCCGTCGGGCTCCTCGCGCAGGGCCCGGTCGACGCGGGGGACGACGGTGCGCGGGCCGATGATGGTGGCGCCGGCGGAGAAGAGCATCCGCTCGACTTCGCAGTACGGTTCGGGCTCGGCCGCGGGGGCGGTGGAGGTGGTGATGACCGCGACGGGCTTGCCGACGAGCGGGGAGCCTTCGGTGGGCCACGTCAGCCAGTTGAGGAGCGTGCGCAGCGAGGTGGGCGGCGCGGCGTCCGTCTCGGGGGTCGTGATGACGATGCCGTCGGCGAGCGAGGCCATCTGGCGCAGGGCGTCGGCGACGGGGTGCGAGGGCGCGATGATCTCGCTGCCCGCGCGGGCCAGTACGGACGGCGCCGTGCTGACGACGAGCCGGGTGCCGGAGGCGCCGGGGGCCGAGAGCGCGCGCAGCAGCGGGTCGCCGTAGGGGTCGTCGTCGGCCGGGGCGCTCAGCCCCAGCAGCAGTACGTTCTCCACGGTCGGACTCCTTCCTTGACGTTCGGTGGCCTTGGGGTGCGCAGGCCTTGGGGACGGGGGCCCTGGGGGAAGGGCCCCGGAGGTGCGAAGGTGCGGGTGCGGGGCCCGGCCGGTCAGCCGGCCGGGGCGGGGCGCAGGCGCCTGGAGAGCAGGACGCCTGCCACGGCGAGCGCCGCGGTGAGCGCGAAGGTGAACACGAGCCCGGCCCGGGTGGTCGCGCCGTGCTGGTGGGCCATGGCGACTGCGGCGCCGCCGATGCCGGAGACCAGGGCGGTGGCGAGGGTCTGGGCGAGCTGAAGGGAGCCGCTGACGAGGCCCTGCCGGGCGGCGGGGGCCTGTTCGAGGGTGTCGGTCGTGGCGGCGTTGAAGGCGACGCCCATGCCGACGCCGCCCAGGGCCCAGCCCGCGACGGCGACGAGCGGGGGCACGGCCTCGGTGAGGACGGCGGCGGCCATGACGGCGAGGCCGGCGAGCAGGACGGCGAAGCCGAGGGTGACGCTGCCGGTGCGGCCCTGCGCCCGGCCGTCGCGGCGGGCCTGCCAGGCGGAGCCGGCGACCCAGGTGATGGCGCCGGCGGACAGGCCGAGGCCGGCCAGGGAGGCGTTCACGCCGCGCAGTTCCTGCAGGCCGAGCGGGAGGAAGGCCTCGCTGCCGAAGTAGACGCCGCACAGCAGGAAGCGGATGCCGATGCCGGCGCCGACTCCGGCCCGCAGGCCGAGGGTTCCGTCGGGTGTGACCCGGCGCAGGGCGGGCACGGCGACGGCCGGGCCGGCGAGGGCGAGCGGGATCAGCAGGGCGAGGTTCTTGAGGAGCAGCGCCTGGAGGAAGAGCGCGGTGCCCGCGGTGAGGAGGACGCTCGCCGCGAGGGGGCTCTGCCACCAGGGTCCGGCGGGGGCGGCGGCCGGGGCGGCGGAGGGGCCGTCGAGCCGGCGCAGCCCGGGGAGGGTGAGGGCGGCGGCGACGGCGATCAGCGGCAGCATGAGCAGGAACACGCCGCGCCAGCTGGTGAGGTCGGAGAGGGTGCCGGCGATGACGGGGCCGATGAGCGAGGGGACGGTCCAGGCGGAGGAGAGGAGGGCGAACATGCGCGCCCTGAGGTGTTCGGGGTAGGCGAGCCCGATCACGGTGTAGGCCATGCTCATGACAGCCCCGACACCGAGGCCCTGGAGCGCACGGCCGAGCAGGAACAGCGGCCAGGAGACCGCCGCACCCGCCACCGCGCAGCCGACGGCGAAGACCAGCATCCCGGCGGCCATGGAGCGCGCGGGCCCGCTCCGGTCGGCCGCGCGTCCGGCGACCACCGTGCCGACGATGTTGGCGAGCATCAGGGCCGACAGACCCCAGCCGTAGGCGCCGAGTCCGTGCAGGTCGTCCGCGATGCCGGGCAGGACCGTGGCCACGCCCAGGGATTCGAACGCGACCATGCTCACGGACAGGACGACGCCGAGGGTCAGCGCACGGCGCGCCCCTGAGAAGACACTCTCCGCCGGGCCCTCCCCCGCCGTCACCGACGGCGGGGCGCCGTCCGCACCGGGCGGTGCGGACGGGCCGCCGGCCCCCTCCACCGCCTGGTTCACCTCCTGCGACACGACGACCTCCAGCACAAAGTTTCGTTACGTTCCGGGACGGAACCAATTGCAGCTTACCTATACTGGCCGCATGGTGAACACCCCGAACGGCGCGGTGGCCGAAGCGCGGGAGACGCGCGAAGGCGGTCAGCAGCGCACAGGAAGGCCACGGGACGGCCGCATCGACGCAGCCGTGCCCGCCGCGGTGATGGAGATCCTCAACGAGTCGGGCTACGGGAACCTGACGCTCGAAGCGGTGGCCGCCCGTGCGGGGACGAGCAAGCCGGCCCTGCGCCGGCGCTGGCAGTCCCGCCAGCACCTCGTCGTGGACGCGCTGGTCACCACGGTGGGCACCACCCCGACCCCCGACACCGGCTGCACCCACTGCGACCTGATCGCCGGCATCGGCACGCTCAGCCAGGCCTTCGGCACCACACTGGGGCGGCGCGTCCTGCCCGCCCTCGTGGCCGACCTCGCCGACCACCCCGAGCTGGAGAGCCTGTTCCTGGAGCGCTTCTTCCACACGCGCCGGGCCTCGACGGCCGAGGCGCTGCGCCGCGGCATCCGGCGCGGGGACCTGCGCCCCGACGCCGACATCGACCTGCTGCTCGACATGCTGGCCTCCACCACGTACTACCGGGTGCTCTTCGGGCACCTGCCGGTGACCGCGACGCTCGCGGAGGACGTGGTCGAGGTCGTGCTCAAGGGCGTCGCCACCGAAGCCTGGCGCGGACGCCACAGCCACGGGGTCTTCGACGGCTTCTGACGCGCGGGGGCGGCGCAGGCCGGGCGCCGTGACGGCCCGGCAGGTACGAGGGGAGGGAGAGACTGTTGCTCAGCCGCGACAGCGAAATGACGGCCCTGGACGGGGCCTTGTCCGCCGCGGAGGCGGGCATGGGGGCCAGCCTGCTGCTGGAGGGCGGCATCGGTGCCGGCAAGTCGCACCTGGTGCGCGCCGCGCTGAGGACCGCCCGCAGCAAAGGCTTCGGAACGGTCTCCGCGCGCGCCAGACCCGGCGAGCGCGACCGCGCCCACGGCGTCCTGCACCAGATCCGCGACCAGCTGACCGGCCTGCCCGGTGCCGCCGGAGGGCCTTTTTTCGGCCCGCGGGAGGCCGACGGCGCGGACGGGGCCGACGAGGCCGCCGCGGTGCACCGGCTGATCACGGCCGCCACGGCCGGCGCCCCCCTGCTGGTCGCGATCGACGACCTGCAGTGGACGGACGCCCCGTCGCTGCACTGGCTCGGCTACCTGACGGCGCGTCTGGAGGGCCTGCCCGTCGTCCTGCTGGCCACCCTCGGCACGGACCGCCCCGACCTGACCGGCGAGGGCTCGGGCCGGCAGGGCTCCGAGTCCGCGGCCGGCGTCGCCTCCTTCTTCCACCGCCGCGTGGTGCTGCAGGGTCTCAACGCCGACAGCGTCGGCTATCTGCTGGCCTCCTTCCTCGGCGAGCCCGCGGACGACGCCCTCACACGCGCCTGCCGCACGGCCACCGGCGGCAATCCGCTGCTGCTCCAGGCCCTGCTGCGCGAGCTGCGCCGCACCGGCCTCATGCCCGGGGACCTCTCCGCCGACCGCGTGGCGCGGCTGGCGCCGGTGGAGGTCGCCGAGACCCTGCTGACCCGGCTCGGCGGCTGCTCCCCCGAGGTCGGCGCCGTCCTCGACGCCGTCTCGATCGTCGCGCCCGGGGCGAGCGGCCCGCTCGTCTCCCATCTCGTCGGCATCGGCGCCGACGAGGCGGCCGACGCCCTCTACCGGCTGGTGCGCCGGGGCATCCTGACGGAAGTCCACGACGGCATCGGCTTCGCCCAGCCCGTGGTCGCGGCCTCCTTCCGGGCCCGGATGCCGCCCAGCGAGCGGGCACGCCTGCACGCCGAGGCGGCCAAGGCCCTCTACGCGGGCAGCGCCCCCCGCGAGCGCATCACCGCGCACCTGCTGCCCGGCGCCCCCGTGGGCGAGCGCTGGGCGCTGCGGCTGCTCGTGGACGCGGCCGACGCGGCCCTCGCGGGCGGCGCCCTCGCCGAGGCCCGGGTCTGCCTGGAGCGCGGTCTCGCCGAGTGCGGGCCGCAGGAGGAGCCGGGGCTGCTGCGCCGGCTCGGCCACATCGAGCTGGCCGACGGACCCGAGCCCGCGGTCGCCCGGCTGCGCCGCACGGTCGACCTGATCCAGGGCGACACCGGGCACCGGGCCATGGCCCTGCTCGACCTGGCCCAGGCCGCCGCCATGACCGGCGACGTGCCGGAAGCGCTGCGGATCGTGGAACAGGAGGCGTGCGAACTCGACCGCGCGGGCGCCCCGAAGGAGCTGCGGGCGGGCTTCCGCGCCGTACGCGGCCTGCTGGAGCTCCTCGAAGGCCGCGGGCTGCACCAGGCGCCGCCCTCGACGTCCTCCCCCGCGCAGCTCAGCGAAGTCGCCCGGAGCCCGTGGGTGCGCCGCGCCGAGGCCGCACTGGCCGCCGTGAGCGCCCAGTGGAGCGGCACGCAGCGGGCCGAGGCGCTCCAGCAGGCCCGCCTGGCGCTCAGCGAGCCGGCCGCCACCGTCAACGACCACGCCCTGATGCGGCTGGGCCTCGTCCTCGTCCTGGCCCGCTCGGGTGCCGAGGAGGAGGCCCTGGAGAACTGCGCGGCCCTGCTGAGCGCGGCGACCGCGGAGGGTTCGCGCACCGTGGCGGCGCTCGCCCGGGCCGTGCTCGCCGAATGCACCTACCGCGCGGGCCGGCTGACGGAGTGCCTGGACGCGGCGCGCGAGGTGCTGGAGCGGGGCCCGGAGCCCACCGAGCACGAGTGGCTGGGCTCCGCCATGGCCCGCGGCTGGCTGGGCAGCGCCCTCTACGAGTCCGGGGACCTGGACCAGGCGCAGCGGGTCCTGCTGGAGCCCGGCCTGGAGGGCGCGGTCCCGGCGGTCACGCTGCCGGGCCTGCTGTTCCACCGCGGGCGGCTGCAGGTCGCGCTGGGGCGGGTCGGTCCCGGGCTGGCGGACCTGGAGGAGTGCGGGCGGCTGCTGCTCCACCGGGGCTGGACCAACCCGGCGCTGTGGCCCTGGCGTTCCGAGGCGGCCCTGGCACACGCCCGGCTGGGCGACGAGGAGGCGGCCCGGCAGCTCGCCGGTGAGGAGCTGGTCCTCGCGCGGGCGTTCGGCGCGCCCCACGCGGTGGGTGTCGCCCTGCGCGCGGCGGCGCTGCTGGCTCCCGGCGAGGAGCGGGCGGTGCTGCTCACCGAATCCGTCCAGCTGCTGCGGGAGGCGGGTGCGGCGCTGGACGAGGCGCGGGCGCTGCGCGACCTCGGGCGCGAGCTGATGCGCACCCGCAAGGCGCGCCAGGCCCGCGAGCACCTGCGGGCCGCGGCCGCGCTGGCCGAGAAGTGCGCGGCGCACGTCCTGGTGCAGGAGCTGCGCCAGGACATGGTCGAGGCCGGGGCGCGCCCCCGCCGCGACACCGAGATCGGCCCCGCCTCGCTCACCCCCGCCGAACGCCGGACCGCGCTGCTCGCGGCGGAGGGGCTCACGAACAAGGAGATAGCCGGGCGGCTGTACGTGACCCGGCGCACGGTGGAGATGCACCTGAGCCGGGTCTACCGGAAGCTGTCGATCTCCGACCGCCGCGCCCTGCGGCTGGTGACGGGCGATCAGCGGCCGCCGTCACCTTCCGGCCCGCACCCCCGGCACGAGGCGGCGGAGTCCTGCGCGTGACGGCGCCCGGCACCGCGGTGGAGGCGTCGCCCGCCCGGATCAGCGTCCTTCGCCGGGCGGTGTGCCTCAGCTCTGGCCGCCCGGCCCGCCGACCTGCACCGAGCTGAAGAAGTCCTGGTAGGTGGGGAAGAAGTTGCCCTTGCCGGTCGGGCCCGCGGAGGTGACGGCCGTACAGCCGCTGTAGTTCTCGTCGGACCACAGGTAGATGGTCGAAGGGGTCCGGTTCCAGTCCGACTTGGCCCGGTCGTTCATGCCGAGCGCCGCGAGATCCGGCGCGCTCGCCCTGAGCTTGATCATGTCGCCGGTGCCGTCGAGGCCCGAGAACATGCAGTAATAGCCGTCGGGGCACCGGTCGTACCCGCCGGCCGCATGGGCCGTGGAGACGGGCAGCACGACGGCGGCCGCAGCCACCACCGGCGTGAGCAGGGTACGCATCATATTCCTCATCCGCCTGACGCTAGAGGGAATCGACCGCGCCGGGGAGACCCTGTGAGGTCCGCACGTCCGTTCCAGGTACCGCCGACCGGATGCACCCCGCCCCCGGCCCGTTTGAAGCAGCGACCAACCGGAACATAACCCTCCGTCAGATCCAGTGGAGAGGGTCCCTCGTGAGATGTCGCCGGGCGTGCCGCTGGGCCGCAGGAGTGGCGGTCGTGCTGGTGCTGCTGACCGGCGGGCGTCCGGCCGCGCCCGCCCCGCACCGCCTCCGGTGGGGGCCGTGCCCGGCGAAGGTCGCGGCGCCCGCCCGCAGCGGTCTGCGGTGCGCCACGGTCCGGGTGCCGCTGGACCACGCGAAACCGGCCGGCCGCAGCATCACGATCGGCGTCTCCCGGCTCGCGGCCACCGGGCCCGGCCCCCGGCGCGGGGTGCTGCTGCTCAATCCGGGCGGCCCCGGCGGCCCGGGGACGCCCATGCCGCTGTGGTTCGCGGCGCACGTGCCCGCGTCCGTACGGGCCGGTTACGACCTCATCGGCTTCGACACGCGCGGCCTGTTCACCAGCACCCCGGTCTCCTGCAGGCTGAGCGCCGCGCAGCTGCGGCACGCGCCCGTGTCCATGCCCCTCCCCCACCGGCCGTTCGCCGCCACCGCCGAGCTGCACCGCAGCATCGCGCAGTCGTGCGCCCGGCACGCCGGGGCCCTGCTGCCGACCATGTACACGGCCAATACCGCCCGGGACATGGACCGCATCCGGCGCGCGCTCGGCGAGGAGCGCATCTCGTACTACGGCGTGTCCTACGGCGCCCACCTCGGCGCCGTGTACGCCACCGCCTTCCCCGGCCGCACCGACCGGATGGTCCTGGACAGCGCGCCCGACGCCCGGGCGGGCTGGTGGAAGGCCCTGCGGGCGTTCGGGCCGGGAAGCCAGCAGCGCTTCCCCGACCTCACCGCGTACGTGGCCGAACGGGACGCCGCCTACCACCTGGGCGCAACAGCCGACCAGGTGTCCGAGACGTACGCCCGGCTGCTCGCGGAGACCGCCGCCCGTCCGAAGGACGTCGGCCACTACACCGTGGACGACAACGTCCTGCGCCAGATCACCCTGCAGGCCCTGTTCTCGGACGCCTCCTTCCCGCAACTGGCGGACGTGTGGCGCTACCTGGCCCGCGCGCCCGGTGCGCCCGACGCGGCCGGGGCGGAGAAGGCCCTGGTACCGCTGCAGGCGGCCGTCCCCCTGGAGCCGCGGACCCAGCAGCTGGTCCTGCCGGCCATGCTGGCCGCCCTGTGCCAGGACACCCCGTGGCCGCGCTCGGTGGACACCTACCGGCGGGCGCAGCAGCACGACGCGTGGCGCTATCCCGTCGCCGGGGCGATGACCGGGAACATCTGGCCGTGCGCCTTCTGGCCGTACCGACCCGAGGAGCCTCCCGTGCGCATCGGCGACCGGGGCCCGCGCAACATCCTCATGCTGCAGAACCGCCGCGACCCCGCCACGCCGTATGCGAGGGCGCGGGCCGTGCGGAAGGCTCTGGGCCGGCGCGCGGTCATGGTGGACGCCGCGCAGGGAGGGCACGGCGTCTACGGGTTCACGTCCGACCCGTGCGCCGGCGGCGCGGCGACGGCCTGGCTGACCTGGGGCACGCTGCCGCGCACCGACCTCTCCTGCCCCGCGCGGCGTACGGACCGATGACGTGACCGCCGGGCCTCAGCGCAGGCCGCCCTCGCGCTCCACCGAGGCGGTGAACCGCTCGTCGTAGGCCCCGGCCAGGTCCCGCAGCGCCTGCGGGCAGTCGCCGTTGTAGGAGGGGCCGTGCATCAGGCCCAGCGTCACCGGCTCCAGCCCGGCGAGGCGGCGCATCGCCGGGGCGGTGGCGGCCGTCAGGCAGGTCGCCCCGAAGACGTCCTCGGCGGCGACGGCCGGTCCGACGATCTCCTGTTCCGTGAGGGCGGGTGCATCGCCGATGCGGGTGAAGAGGTCGCCGCAGAACAGGGTCCGCGTGGTCTCCTCGAAGAGCAGCCCGGCGTCCCAGCCGTGCGGCACGTGCGGGGTCTCCAGCCGCCGGACCCGCTTCCCGCCGAGGTCGATCACCTCGCCGTCGCTCAGCGGCACCGGCGGGCGGTCGGCCAGGTCGTTCACGGACACCAGGCAGCCCATGGCCCCGTGCGCCGCGCGGGCCTGCGGCGCGGCGGCGAGCCAGGAGTTGAGCGAGCCGCACTCGTCGGCCTCGACGTGCCCGAAGGTGATCCAGCGGAGGTTCTCCACCGGCGTCACCCGGGCCACGGCCCGCGTGACGAGCGGGAAGAGCGACCGCAGCCCGCAGTGGAACAGCAGCGGCTCCTCGGCGTCGACGAGGAACTGGTTGAACAGGAAGTCCGCCTCTTCGACGTACGTCGAGAGCCGGTAGATGTCCGGCGCGATCTCCGTGACCCGGGTCTCCATGGGCATCGCCTCTCTCCCCCCGGCTTCGCGGGTACGGCGCCAGTCTGGCGCGGCCGGGGCTGTTGTCTCGGTACCGGCACCCAAATGCTCCGGGTCGTGTTACGGGGCCCTCCGTGATCCACCTGCCGCACGGCGAACGGAATCGTGGAGTCCTGAACGTCCGGATGAAGGAGACGCGCCCCATGACCGACGCCGCCGACGGCCGCGCAGCGCACCCCACCCACGACGATCTGCAGTACGACCGGATCGGCGGGGACTACGAGCTCTCCAAGCTGCTCCCGCTGACCCGGTTCGTGGAACGGCCCAGCGTGCTGGGCCTGCTGGCCGACGTGCGGGGCAGGAGCGTCCTGGACCTCGCCTGCGGCACCGGCGTCTACAGCCGGCACGCCCGCCGGCTCGGCGCGCGGCGCGTGCTGGGCGTGGACATCTCCCCCAAGATGGTCGAGGTCGGCCGGGCCGCGGAGGAGCGCGAGCCGCTGGGCGTGGAGTACGCGGTCGGCGACGGCACCGAGCTGCCGCGGCTGGGCGACTTCGACGTGCTGCTGGCGGCGTACCTGTTCAACTACGCCGACTCCCCGGAGACGATGGGGCTCATGGCTCGGGCGTGCGCGCGCAACCTGCGCGAGGGCGGCGAGCTGCGGGCCCTCGTCGCGCACCCGGACTACGACTTCGGCCGGCCGCTGCCGCAGAAGTACGGCTTCTCCTTCGAGCGGGAGGCGGACCCGGCGCACGACGGCCGGATCCGGGTCACGGCGCACACGCAGCCCCCGGTCAGCTTCAGCGCCTACCTGCCGTCGGGGCGGGTGTACGAGGAGGCCTTCACGGCCGCCGGGTTCCGTGACTGCACGTGGAGCCCGGTCCGGTTGTCCACCGACGGCGTCCTGGAGTTCGGGCCGGAGTACTGGGACGACTTCACGGCCAACCCGCCGTGGGTGCTCTTCCGCTGCGTCAAGGGCGCCGCGGGCGCCGGCGGGGCCCGCACCCCCGGGGACAGCCGCGGGTGAGCCCGCAGACCCCCGGTCCCATGGATTTCCTGCTGCCCGAGCGCCTGGACGACGTGCTGGAGGCCATGGCCGCCCGCGCGGGCACGGTCCCCGTGGCGGGCGGCACCGACGTGATGGTGCGGCTGAGCACGGGCCGCGAGCGCCCTGCGGCCGCCGTCGACCTCACCCGCATAGGCTCGCTGGCCCGCTGGGAGCGGCCGGCCGGCGAGGTCCGGCTGGGCGCTGCGGTGCCGTACACCCGGATCGCCGAGGAACTGGCCGCACCGCTGCCCGGACTCGCGGCGGCGGCCCGTACCGTGGGCTCCCGGCAGATCCGCAACCGCGGCACCGTGGGCGGCGCCCTCGGCACCGCCTCCCCCACCGGCGACGTCCACCCCATGCTGCTGGCGAGCGGGGCGGAGGTGGAGCTGGTGTCCGTGCGCGGCGCCCGCCGGGTGCCGGTGCGGGACTTCTACACCGGCCCCGGCCGCACGGTCCGCAGGCCGGACGAGCTGATCCGCGCGGTGATGGTGCCCGAGGCGGAGGGCCCGCAGGCCTACGCCAAGGCCGGGCGGCGCGGCGCCGTGGTGATGGCGACCTGCTCGTTCGCCGTGGCGCTGTGGCCCTCCCGCGCATGGGTGGGCACCGGCATCGGCTCGGCGGCGCCGGTACCCCTGCCGGCCCTGGAAGCCGAGCGGTTCATCGCCGACGAGCTCACCGAACGGCGGTTGTGGCGGACGCGGGGGCCGCTCCCGGACACCGTGCTCACGCGCTTCGGCGAGCTGGCCGCGGCGGCGACCGCACCGGCCGACGACGTACGCGGCTCGTCCGCCTACCGCCGGCACGCGGTGGCCGTGCTGGCGCGCCGGGCCCTTGGCTGGGTGTGGGACGACCACCGCGCGCACCGGCGGACGGAGAGGAAGTCATGCGCCTGACCTTGACGGTGAACGGCGAGCGGCACGACGTCGAGGGCGTGGCCGGGACGGAGAGCCTGCTGTACGTCCTGCGGCAGCGCCTCGGCCTGCACGGCGCGAAGAACGCCTGCGAGCAGGGCCAGTGCGGCTCGTGCTCGGTCCACCTGGACGGGGTGCTGGTGTGCGCGTGCCTGGTGCCCGCGCCCCAGGCTCACGGCCGGAGCGTGGAGACGGTCGAGGGCATGGACGGCGAGGACGGGCCGCACCCGGTGCAGGAGGCCTTCCTCGCCTGCGGCGCCGTGCAGTGCGGCTTCTGCACGCCCGGCATGCTCAAGGCCACCGAGGACCTGCTGCGCCGCTGCCCCGACCCCGGCGAGGCCGAGATCAAGGACGCCCTCGCGGGGAACCTGTGCCGCTGCACCGGCTACCGGCACATCCTCGAAGCCGTCCGCCTGGCCGCCGCCCGCACGCGAGCCCTGGAGCCCCGCCCGTGACCCCGTACGCCCCGCACACCCGCCGCGTTCCCGGAACGGTCGGCGACAGCGCGCCGCGCCCCGACGGGCCGCTGAAGGTCCGGGGCGCCTTCGCGTACTCCTCCGACCTGGAGGCGGAGGGCATGCTGTGGGGCACGACGCTGCGCAGCCCCCACCCGCACGCCCGGATCCTGTCCGTCGACACCTCCGCCGCGCTGGCCCTGCCCGGCGTCCGCGCGGTGCTGACCCACCGCGACGTGCCCGGCCGCAACCTGCACGGCTCGATGGTCGTCGACCAGCCGGTGCTCGCCGTGGACACCGTGCGCTACGAGGGCGAGCCGGTCGCCGTCGTGGCGGCCGAGGACCCGGAGACGGCCCGCCGCGCCGCGGAGCTGGTGCACGTCGCCTACGAGGTGCTGCCGCCGGTCACCGACGCCGAGGCGGCCCTCGCCCCGGACTCCCCCGCCGTGCACCCGGGCGGCAACCTCCTGCGGCACGTCCCCCTGCGCCGCGGCCGTGCCGCGGGCGGCGAGCCGCTCACCGCCGACGTGGTGGTGCGCGGCGTCTACGAGGTCGGCATGCAGGACCAGGCGTTCCTGGGGCCCGAGTCCGGCCTGGCCGTGCCCGACCCGGACGGCGGGGTGTCCTTGCACGTCGCCACGCAGTGGCTGCACGTCGACCACGACCAGGTCGTCGCGGCCCTGGGCCTGCCGCGCGAGAAGGTGCGGCTGTACCTGGCGGGCGTGGGCGGGGCGTTCGGCGCGCGCGAGGACCTGTCGATGCACGCGCACGCCTGCCTGCTGGCGCTGCGCACCGGCCGCCCGGTGAAGATGTGCTACACGCGCGGCGAGTCCTTCGTCGGCCACGTGCACCGCCACCCGGCGAAGATGGCCTACGAGCACGGTGCCACGCGCGACGGCAGGCTCGTCTACGTCAAGGCGTCGATCGTCCTCGACGGCGGCGCCTACTCCTCCAGCTCCCCCGCCGTGGCCGGCACCGTCGCCACCTGCTCCCTGGGCCCGTACGAGGTGCCGGACGCCGAGGTGGACGTGCGCGTCGTCTACACCAACAACCCGCCGTGCGGAGCGATGCGGGGCTTCGGCGCCGTGCAGGCCTGCTTCGGCTACGAGTCGCAGATGGACCGGCTCGCCCGTGAACTGGGCATGGACCCGGTGGAGCTGCGGATCCGCAATGCGGTCGCCGAGGGGTCGGCGGTGGCCAACGGCCAGGTCCTGGACCACCCGGCGCCGGTCGCCGGGCTCCTGCGCCGGGTGCGGGAGCGGCCGATGCCCGGCCCGTCGCTGCCGGAGGGCGGCCACCTGACCGGCACCACCTCGCGGGGCGAGTCGGTCGTGCGCGGCGTGGGCTACGCCGTCGGCTTCAAGAACGTCGGCTTCGTGGAGGGCTTCGACGACTACTCCACGGCCCGGGTCCGGCTGGAGGCCGGCGGCGGGCAGGTGCGGGCGGTGGTCACCAGCGCGGCGGCCGAGGTCGGTCAGGGCGTGGTGACCGTGCAGGCCCAGATCGCCCGTACCGAACTCGGCGTCGAGCAGGTGGCGGTGGAGTTCGGGGACAGCACCTTCGGCTCGGCCGGCCCCTCGTCGTCCTCCCGTCAGACGTACGTCACCGGCGGCGCGGTCAAGGCGGCGGCCGAGGCGGTGCGGGCCCGCGTCCTGGAGCGTGCGGACCGGCTGCTGGGCCGGCCGGGCGCCGCCACGGGCCTGTCCGGCGAAGCGGTGACCGGCGCCGGCGGGGAGGTGCTGTGCAAGCTGGCCGACGTGCTGGGCGACGAGGCCGCCGAGGAGACCGTGGAGTGGCACCACCGGCCGACGTTCCCCCTGGACCCGCACACGGGACAGGGCGACTCGGTCTTCCAGTTCGCCTTCGCCGCCCACCGGGCGGTGGTGGACGTGGACGTCGAGCTCGGCCTCGTCCGGACGGTCGAGATCGCCACCGCGCAGGACGTCGGCAAGGCCGTCAACCCGCAGGCCCTGCTGGGCCAGATCCACGGCGGCACGGTGCAGGGCCTGGGGCTCGCGCTGATGGAGGAGATCCGGGTCGAGGACGGTCTGATGCAGAACCCCTCGTTCACCGACTACCTCATCCCGACCGTCCACGACGTGCCGGCTATGCACGTGGACGTGCTCGAACTGGCCGACCCGCACGCCCCCTACGGCGTGCGCGGCGTGGGCGAGCCGCCGAACATCTCCAGCCCCGCCGCCGTGGCGGCGGCCGTGCGGGACGCCACCGGCCTGGCCCTGCCGCGCATCCCGCTGCGCCCCGAGGACGTGGCGGGGCTGACGGCCGCGCGCACCGCCCTCCCCGAGCCGGTCACGGCCGGGGCCCCGCCCACCGGAGGAGACCCCTCATGACCCAAGAGCCCACCGCTGCGCAGTACGACGTGATCGGAGCCCGCTGGGAGGACGCCCGGTCGCTGCCCACGGTCCACCCGGAGCGCGCGAGCTTCCTGGCCCTGCTCGGCGACGTGAGCGGGCTGGACGTCCTCGACCTGGCGTGCGGCGACGGCTTCTACACCCGCCAGGCGAAGATGCTGGGCGCGCAGCGGGTGGTGGGCGCGGACGTCTCGGAGGAGATGGTCGCGGCCGCGCGGGCGGTCGAGGAGCGGGCGCCGCTGGGCACCCGCTACGTGGCCGCGGACGCCGCGGACCTGCCGGGCCTCGGCCGCTTCGACGTGGTGACCGCGGCCTACCTCCTCAACTACGCGCGGGAGGAGGAGACGCTTACCGCCATGTGCCGCGGCGCGTTCGAACGGCTGCCGCAGGGCGGGCGGTTCATCGGGGTGACGCAGAACCCGCACTTCTCCTTCGAGGGGCCGCTGCCCGACCCGTACGGCTTCGCCTTCGCCCCCCTGGAGACCTCGGCCTTCGGTACCCGGATCCGGGTGACCGCGGCGCTGGAGCCGCCGATCACCTTCGAGACGTGCCTGATCCGGCCGGAGGTGTACGAGGCGGCGTTCGCGGCGGCGGGGTTCGCGAAGGTGTCGTGGGTGCCGCTGCACGTACCGCAGGCGGCGCTCGAGCGCTTCGGGGCCGCGTACTGGGAGGGGTTCCTGGCCAATCCGCCCATCGTCATGTTCGAGGCGGTCCGCTGAGGGCGCGCCGCCCCGCTCCGGTGCCCGCCCCGGTGGCCGCGACGGGCACCGGGGCGGGGCGGGCGGGTCAGCCGGCGGCGGCCAGCCGGGGCGGCTGAATGGCCGTCAGGAGCTCGTGGAGCCGGTCGAGCCCGTCGGGGCGGACCGAGTAGCAGATCTGGGTGCCGCGGCGGCGGGTGACCACGAGGCCGGCCTCGCGCAGCACCTTCAGGTGCTGGCTGATGGTCGGCTGGGTGACCTCGAAGAGCTCGGTGAAGTCACAGGCGCACGTCTCGGGTTCGGCCGCCAGCGCGCGCATGATGCCGAGCCGCACGGGGTGTCCGAGCGCCCGGAGCATGGCGACGTCCGTCTTGTCCTCCGCAGTGTCTCTCACGTTTGACAGGCTATCAAACAGCGCCTATATAGTGGATCTCCTAAATAGTAAATTGCCTATGTACCGCTGGTTCGGAGGTCCGATGACCGACAAGACCGAGGCGCCCGCCGCCGACCCCGCCGAGGGCGGCGTCCTCTCGCCGCAATACCGCGCGCTGTCCTTAGGGCTCATCACGTCCGTCACCCTGGTGGCCTTCCTCTGGCTGGGTGTCGCGACCGTCCTGCCCGAGGCCGCCGAGGACCTGGACGGGGTC
Organism: Streptomyces rectiverticillatus; assembly: GCF_013394065.1. Lineage (NCBI taxonomy): Bacteria > Bacillati > Actinomycetota > Actinomycetes > Kitasatosporales > Streptomycetaceae > Streptomyces > Streptomyces rectiverticillatus. Next base: position 6,983,785 of record NZ_CP040752.1, on the reverse strand, counting down.
CACCTCTTCGGCTGGGCCTTCACCGCCTTCATGCTCGCCAACCTCTTCGGCACCATCGCCGCCGGACAGGGCGCCGACAAGGCCGGGCCCACCCGCCCGTACGTGCAGGCCTTCATCGTCTTCGTCATCGGCTGCGTGGTCGCCGCGATCGCCACCAACTGGTGGGTCCTGCTGGCGGGCCGCATCCTCCAGGGCCTGGGCGTCGGCGGCGTGCTGGCCCTGGCCTACCTGATCGTCGGCCTCGCCTACCCCGACGCGCTGCGCGCCCGGATGCTCGCGCTGGTGGCCTCGGCGTGGACGCTGCCCGCCCTGCTCGGCCCGGCCATCGCGGGTGCGATCGCCAGTGCGAGCAACTGGCGGGTGGTCTTCCTCATCCTCGTGCCGCTGGTGCCCGTCGCCGCGCTGCTCACCCTGCCGGCGATGCGCAAGCTCAAGCCCACCGGCGACGGCACGCCGGGCGAGAACCGGCTGCCGATGACGGTGCTGCTGGTGCTCGGCGTCGGCGCGCTGCTGGCCGGCCTGGAGAACCGCAACATCGCCGTGCTGGTGCCGCTGGTCGTGGTCGGCGTCGCGATCACCCTGCCCGTGCTGCACAAGCTGCTCCCGGCGGGCACGCTCACCATCCGCCGCGGCATGCCCGCCGGCATGATCGTGCGCGGTCTGGTCAGCGCCGCCTACTACGGAGGCGAGTCCTTCTTCCCGCTCAGCATGACCCGCGTCCTCGGCCTCAGCACGCTCGGCTCCGGCCTCGCACTGTCCGCGGGCGCCCTCACCTGGGTCAGCGGCGCCTGGCTCCAGGCCAAGCTGGACACCCGCAGCGGCGGCAAGGGCCGGCACGCCCGCGTCGTCCTCGGCTTCGTCCTCCTCGTGGCCGGTGACGCGCTGATCGCCCTGGCGGTCGGCACCGACCTCAAGAGCGTCCCGCTCGCGATCGTCGGCTGGGCCGTCGCCGGTCTCGGCATGGGCTTCGTCTACCCCGCCGTCACCACGATCGTCCTGTCGCTGGCCCCCAAGGGCAAGGAGGGCTCGGCGAGCTCCAGCCTGCAGCTGTGCGAGACCCTGTCCGTGGCCGTGATGACCGGCCTCGGCACGGCCATCACCGCGTACGGCTCCTCGCACGACTGGAACGACAGCCGCGGGCTCGGCATCATCTACGTCATCGCCGCGGTGTGCGCGTTCCTCGGCATCGCCGCCGGACTGCGCACCGCCGTCCGCAAGTTCGCCGGCGACGGCGAGGCCGGGGAGGAGCCGCCCGCGGCCGCCGCACCGCTGCAGGAATCGGAGCGAACGGCCTGATTCCTCCCCGGCGGGGACCCGGTTCGGTACGCGGCGCGGAAAAGCTTCGGTCGCTGTACCGGGCCGGTCCGTGCTGTGCGGGAGCGCCCCGGCCGTGATGCTGGAGTGACCCGGGGCGAACGACGCGCCGGTTGTGCATCTCCATGGGAGGCAGCCGTGCCCGAAGTGCTGAACTGCGATGTGCTGAACGGCGAGACCTGGGACCCGTCCCCGGCCCCCGCGGGACACCGGGGCGGGGCCCGCGTCCGGTCCCGGGTCGAGATCCCGCTCCACCTGGCCGACGGCTCCTGGCAGACCGCGCACGTCATCACCTTCGACGGTCTCTCCGACGGCCTGGAGCACATCGCGGTGTCCTACAGCCGCGACCCCGGCGTCCCCCTGGTCCGCGTCCACTCGGAGTGCCTGACCGGCGACGTCCTCGGCTCGGGCCGCTGCGACTGCGGCCCGCAGCTGGACGAGTCGCTGCAGCGGGTGGCGGCGGACGGCGGCATCCTGATCTACCTGCGCCAGGAGAGCCGGGGCGGTACGGACCTCAGCCTCTACGACAAGCTCGACGCGTACAGCGTCCAGGACCGCCGCCCCGGCCGCGCCGGAACGGGCCACGGCCTGCGCCTGGCGGACGACGCCCGCGACTACCACGCGGCCGCCCAGATGCTCCGGGCCCTGGACGTCTCCCGGGTCAGGCTGCTGACCAGCAACCCCGACAAGGTGCGGCAGCTGAGCTGGTACGGCATCGCCGTCGAGGAACGGCTGGACTTCGCCCGCCGGCGCGGCGCGTGAGCCGCCGCACCCGGCCGGCGGCGCGCGGCCGCACCGGCCGCCTCAGACGGCCGCCCTGTCGCGCGCACCGTCCCGGACGTCGGGCCAGGCCCGCTCCGCGGGGTGCTCGGAGCCTGCCGAACCGCTCTCCGGGAGTTCCGCGAAATACTCCGCCAGGCCGGAGCGGCCCGTCACCGCCAGCTTGCGGTAGACGCGGCTGAGGTGCAGCTCGACGGTGCGCTGGGTGACGAAGAGCTTCCCCGCGATCTCGCGGTTGGTGAACTTGGCGACCGCCATCAGCGCGACGCGGCGCTCGGTCGGGGTCAGGGCGTCGATGCCCACCTCGGTCGGCCGCCGCGGCCGGGCCCCGGCCACCAGCAGCTCCTGACGGGCCGTCTGGGCCAGCACGGCGGCCCCGCACTGCTCGGCCAGCGACTGCGCGCGCCGCAGGTGCTCGCGCGCCTCGCCGAGCCGGCTGGACTTGCGCATCAGGATGCCGAGGTCGGTGAGCACCCGCGCCAGGTCCAGCCGGGCCGAGGACTCCTCCAGCACCCCGACGGCCTCCCGCAGCGCCTCCTCGCCGCCCAGGCCCTTGGCCAGCAGCCCGGCCGCCCGCAGGGCCCGGCCGGTCGCCCGCCGGCCGCCCCACTGGCGGGCGCGGGCGAGCTCCTCGTCGACAAGGACGAGCGCGGTGTCGCGCTCGCCGAGCGCCGCGTGCACGAGCGCCGCCTCGGAACGCCAGGAGAGCACCGCGGGGTTGAGCTGGCCGGCGGCGGCCAGCCGGCGGCCGCACTCCAGCAGGTCGGCCAGCCCCGCCTGCGGGTGGCCGCAGGCCACACGCAGGCGCCCGCGGTGGAAGAGCAGGGCCGCGAACCCGGCGCCCTCGGGCACGTCGCCGTCCAGGGCGAAGTCGCTCAGGGCCCGGTTGGCCTCGCGCAGCTCGCCGGTCTCCAGCAGCGAGGCGACGACCGCCGCCACCGCCTGGCCGGTGCGGCTCCAGTGCCCGGAGGGCGAGGTCCCGGCGGGCTCCAGGGCGCTGCGGGCATCCTCCAGGCAGCCGGGTATGTCACCGGTGCGGTAGCGCACTTCGGCGCGCATGCTGTGGGCGATGGTGAGCAGGGTGCGCGAGCCTTCGGCCCGCGCGCGGTCCAGCAGCGCCTGGCACTCGGACAGGGCCAGATCGAGTTCGTCGGCCCGGGCGAGCACCTGCAGGGGCACGGTCCGGGTCGCGATGCGCCAGTCGAGGCTGGTGTGCTCCTCCTGCAGTGCCTGCCGGGCCTGGTGGACGGCCCGGTCGCGCTCCTCGCCGCGGCGGGAGGAGCGCAGGGCCGCCAGGCTCAGCCGGGTGTGGCGCTCGCCCGGGGTGGCGCCGGCCTCCAGCGGGAGCGGGTCTCCCACCCCGGCGCAGTCCGCCTCGACGGCCGCGTCGACGGCGTGGTTCAGCTCGCGCAGCAGGCAGCGCTCGGCCCGCAGGACGGCCGCGGAGGACTCCTCGGCGCTGCGGGCCTCCGCCACGCCTTCCAGCAGGACGCGCTCGGCCTCCTCGGGGCGGCCCAGGAGCTGCAGGGCGTGGGCGATGCACAGCCGGATGTCGGCGCGCCCGTCGGCGTCGGGCTGGAGAGCGAGCGCGCGCCGCAGGTGTTCGACCGCGGCGGCCGGGTCGGCGGCGAGCTCGATCTGCCCGAGGGCGCGCAGCAGCTTGGCCCGGCACAGGCCCTCGCACTCCTCCAGCCCGCGGTGGAGATAGGCCCGGGCCCGGTCCGGTTCGCCGCGCTGGATCACCTCTCCGGCGGCCGTGCACAGCACGGAGCAGGTCCAGTGCAGGCCGAGGGTGCTGCGGACGCGCAGGAGCTGGGTGGCCACGCGCTCGGCGGGGGCGCCCGACTCGTGGAGGAGCTGGGCGGCGCGGGCGTGCAGGGCGTCGCGGCGGCTGGGCGGGATGCGGGCCAGGACCGCGGTGCGCAGGACCGGGCGGGCGAAGCCGACGACGGTGTCCGCTCCGGTGAGGGCGCCGGCGCGGACGAGGGCGTCGACGATGTCGGCCGCGCCCAGGGCGTCCAGCCCGAGCAGCCGGGCGATCATGGGGGTGGTGGCGGAGCCGTCGAGGACCGCGGCGGCCTGCAGCACGGCGGCGGCGCCGGGGTAGGCGCGGTCGTAGCGCGGCAGCAGGGTGTCGGCGACCTCCACCGGGGCGAGCTCCCCGATGCGGCGCGCGGCGTCGGCGTCGGGCCGCAGGCCGTGCAGGCGCATGACGCGGAAGAGGGCTTCGAGGAGGTAGGGGCTGCCACCGGTGGCGGTGCGGCACGCGGCGACGAAACGGGGGTCGGGCGCGGCGTCGGCGGCGTCCGGGACGGCGAAGGTGTCGGCGGCGATCCGGGCGGTGTCCTCGGTGGTGAGGTCCCGTAAGAGGACCCGGTGGCGGAAGGAGGAGAGCACCTCCGCCAGCACCGCGTCGCCGGGGGTCTCGCCGAGGGCGACGGTGGCGACGAGGGCGACCGGGGTGTTCTCCAGCCGGGCCATCAGGTAGCCGAGGCAGCGCAGGGAGGCGGTGTCGGCCCACTGGAGGTCGTCGATGGCCAGCATCAGCGGGGTGCCCGTGGACAGCAGCCGGGCGAGCGGGTGGACCGCGCCGGAGCCGGGCGCGGCGTGCGGGGCGTACGGTGCGGGGCAGTTCAGGTGGGCCTCCCAGGGGGCGGAGGCCTGGCCTCCGGGGCCCTCGTGCCCCGCGCCGGCGCCGTCCAGGACGGTCCGGGCCCCGGCCATGAGCTGCTGGGCGATGCTGTATTCGACGTCCTGCTCGGAGGCGCGGGCCCGTGCGGAGAGCAGGTGGAGGCCGTGCTCGCCGGCCTGGTCCATGGCGTGGCGCAGGAGCCTGGTGCGCCCCATGCCGGCCGTGCCTTCGATGAGGATGCTCTGGCCCCGGCCGTCGCCGGCGGCTTTCAGGATGTCGTGCACGCGCGTGCCCTCCCCGTAAAGGCGGCGGGGCCGTCCCGGAGCTGCATGCCACTCCCCCCGGGTCCCCCGTGTGACGGCCCGGTCTTTGCTGCCGTGATGCCGTGGGTAGTGATGTGTCTCAGGAGGCCGGACCGTGAAGTCAATACCGTGAAGTCAATGAAGTCGTTAACTCGTATGAACAGTTGACCAATAGTTGGTTCACCGTAGCTTATGGCGACACAAGAAGTGACCCTAACTTGAGAGTTGGGGCATTTCAACCGCATGCCGAAGCCACGGACGCCGCGCGGTACGCGACGCCCGTGGCTCGGCAGAGCACGGCTCTCGTGGGGGGATCGGGGGCGGGGCCCCGGCAGGCGCTAGGCGCGCCTGGTGCCCTGCTCCAGCTCGCGGAGCTGGCGGATCATGTCGGCGGCCATCCGTTTCCCCTCCGGGGAGAGCGCCGCGAGGTCGCCGCGCAGATAGACCGCGCTCACCCCGGCCTCGGCCATGGCCTGGTCCAGCTCGCGGCCGGCCAGCACCTCCTCGTCGATCATCCGGCGGGCCACGTCGTCCTCGGTGAAATAGGAGACGGGCACGTCGAAGTACGTGGCCAGCGCGCGCAGGTGCCGCAGCGTCGGGTTCGTGCGCTCCCCGCGGTGCAGCTGCCACAGATATACGCTGGAGAAGGTCTCGCCGGACTGGGCGGCTATCTCCGCCGCCAGCTTCTTGTAGGACGGCTTGCCGTTCTCGCTGGGCCCGGCACGCATCTTGAGCAGGTGGTCGAGCTTCTGCGCCACCGTCAGCCGGCGCCGGGCCGGACCGTCCCTCTCTTCACTCATCGTCTGCCAACCCCCCTCTGCACGGCATCAGTTTAGGCACGACGGGCCTGGTCCTGCGCCTCCGGGCCCTGCCGCGCCCCGCCCCGCCCCGCTTCGTCGAGCCGCCGTCTGCGCTCCTGTTCCTTGCGCGCGAGCGCCATCATCTCCTTCGCCTCTTCGGAAGGCTCGAAGTCCTCGTCGTCCTCGTCGTCGTGGAACAGCCCCTGCTCGCGCAGCTGCCGGTCGTGCACCTTGACCGGCGGCTGGGGGTCGTGGTCGGAGGGGCGCGGTCCCTCGGGGCCGTCCGGCCCGACGCGCACCAGGCGCTCGATGCGCACCACGCGAAAGCGCCGCCCGGCCGCCTCCGCCTCCGGGCCGCACTCGGCGTCGAGCCGGTCCGCCGCCCGGGCGTACTCCTCGCGCTCCTTCTCGTCCAGTCGCAGCAGCACCGGGGCCATGACCCGCAGGTCCATCGTGAGGGCGTCGCGCGCGGCCTGGGGCGTGGGGCAGCCGGTGGTCACGGGCTCCCACCGCCCGCCGGACCGTTCCGCGATCATGTACGCGGCGGGCAGCAGCACGCCGCCCGGGTGCGTGGCGGCGGCCCGCAGGGAGTCGGCCCGCACGTCGGGGGGCACGGTGCCGGGGCCCTGGACCAGCGACAGCAGTTCGGCCTTGAGGATGCCCTCGGACATGCCTGTGGCCGTGAGGGTGTCGAGGACCATGCCCTCGACGGGGTCAGGCACCTCGTGGGACCTGCCGGGCGCGGCCGGGTCGGGGTCGGAGGGGCGCGGGGGCTCGGGCCCGTCGGGGCCGGTCCGGATGAACTGCTCCGCGCGCACGACCCGGTGGCGGCCGCCCAGCACCGTCATCTCGTCGAGGGCCTCCCAGTCCAGCCGTTCGGCGGCCGCGCAGTACTCCTGCGCCGCGGCGCCGTCGCCGGACTCCTCCGCATCGCGGGCGGCCCGGCGGAAGAGGGCGGCCATGGTGTCCCGGGAGTCCTGGGGCGCGCGGTCGCCGATGTGGGTCAGCACCTGCCAGCCGCCCTCCTCCCGCTCGCGCACGACGCCGAAGACCGGGCCGCCGCCTCCGAGGATCTCGGGGTACGCCTCGCGTGCCCGCCACGCCTCCTCGTCCGCCAGGGCGGCGACCGGGGCGTCGGGCGCAGCCATCCTGATCTGCCGGTACCCCGGCACTCGCTCGCTGTGATCGGACATGCACTCAGCATGTCGCGCAAGGCCGCTCCCGCGCAGGAAAACGCCTTTCCCGCCGTGTGCTTTCCCGGTACGGGCCGTCCGGGTACGGGCCGCGTGCCGGGCCGGTACCGGGCCGGCGGGGCGGGCCGCTCACCCGCTCCCGCCGCGCAGCATCCGGGCCGCCACGCCGAGGTCCGAGACCAGGCCCGCGTACGCATCGGCGCGGGCCCGGTCGTCCGCGCGCAGCACGGCCGACGGGTGGATGGTCGCCACGAGCGTGCCCTCGCCCTCCCCGTCACCGTCGAGTGACGGCAGCGGCAGGGGGACGCCGCGCTGCTGTGTCACCCGGAAGGAAGAGCCGAGCAGGGACTTGCCCGCGGTCGCGCCGAGGGCGACGACCACCTCCGGGCCGATCAGCCGCAGTTCGGAGGCGAGCCAGGGGCGGCAGGCGCTGATCTCGTGGAGGTTGGGCGCCTTGTGGATGCGGCGCTTGCCCCGCGCCTGCCGCTCGAACTTGAAGTGCTTGACGGCGTTGGTGACGTACGTCTCCGCCGGATCGATGCCGGCCTCCGCGAGCGCCCGGGTCAGCACGCCGCCGGCCGGGCCGACGAACGGCTCCCCCTTGCGGTCCTCCTGGTCGCCCGGCTGCTCGCCGACGAGCACCACCCGGGCGGAGGCCTCGCCGGAGCCGAAGACCGTCTGGGTGGCCTCGCGGAACAGCGGGCAGCCTTGGCAGCCGGCCGCGGCGTCCCGCAGGCTCTGCAGGTCGGCTCCGCCGGGTACGAAGGGCCCCGCGTCGTAATCCTCCGGAGCGGGCATCAGTCGCCGGACGCCTTGCCGAACTCGGTCATGAAGGCCGCGCAGAACGCCTTGAGGTCGGCCGGCTTGCGGCTGGTGATCAGGGTGGCGGCGGCGCAGGTGCAGACCTTGACCTCCTCGTCCACCCAGGTGCCGCCCGCGTTGCGGATGTCGGTGCGCAGGCTGGGCCAGGAGGTGAGGGTGCGGCCGCGCACGACACCGGCCTCGACCAGGGTCCACGGGGCGTGGCAGATGGCCGCGACCGGCTTGCCCATGTCGAAGAAGTCCTTGACGAAGGAGACGGCCCGCTCGTCCATGCGCAGGAAGTCGGGGTTGGCGACGCCGCCCGGCAGGACGAGCCCGTCGAAGTCCCCGGCCCGCGCCGTGGCCACGTCCTCGTCGACGGCGAAGGTGTCGGCCTTGTCGAGGTGGTGGTAGGCCTGGATGCGGCCGGTCTTGGTCGACACCAGCCGCGGCGCGCCGGCGGCCTCCAGCACGGCCCGCCAGGGGTCCGTCAGCTCGACCTGCTCGACACCCTCCGGTGCCGCCAGGAATGCGATCCGCATGGTCATCGTGCGTCCTTTCCGTGTCGCCGTCTGTCCGCCGGTCCGGTCCGTCAGTCCGGCAGCTGCGGCAGCACCTTGCTGCGGTAGAAGTCGAAGAAGCCGCGCTGGTCGCGCCCGATCTGGTTGACGAAGACGGTGTCGAACCCGGCGTCGGCGTACGCCGTGATCGCGGCCAGGTGCGCGTCCACGTCGTCCCCGCAGGTGACCGCGTCGGCGACGCGCTCCACCGGAACCAGCTCGTTCGCCTGTTCGAAGTGCCGGGGCGTCGGCAGGATCTGGGCGAGCTCCCCGGGAAGCTGTTCGTTGGCCCACAGGCGGTGCGCGGTGCGCTCGGCCTCCTCGCGGTCGGTGGCCCAGCACACCTTCAGCCCGCCGAAGACGGGCTTGGCGCCGCCCCCGCTGCGCCGGAAGCGGTCGACCGCCTCCGCGTCGGGAGCCATCGTGATGAAGCCGTCGCCGATGCGCCCGGCCAGCTCGGTCGCGGCCGGCCCGAACGCCGAGACGTCGATGGGCACGGGTTCGTCGGGCACGGTGTACAGCCGGGCGTTCTCCACGGTGTAGTGCTTGCCGTGGTGGCTGACCTCGCCGCCCTCGAAGAGGAGCCGCATCACCTGGACGGCCTCCTGCAGCATCTCCAGCCGGACGGCCGCCTGCGGCCAGGCGCCGCCGAGGATGTGCTCGTTGAGCGCCTCCCCGCTGCCCACGCCGAGCCGGAAGCCCCCGCCGAGCTGGACGGCGGCCGTGGCCGCCGCCTGGGCCGTGACGGCCGGGTGCAGGCGCATGATCGGGCAGGTGACGGCCGTGCGGACGGGCAGGGAGGTGGCCTGCGAGAGCGCGCCGATCACCGACCAGACGAAGGGGCTCTGGCCCTGGGCCGGGTTCCACGGGTGGAAGTGGTCGGAGATCCAAAGGGAGGTGAAGCCGGCCTGCTCGGCCATGCGCGCCTGTTCGACCAGGTCGGCGGGGCCGTGTTCCTCGGTGGACAGGAAGTAGCCGTATTCCGTCATCGGGGGTGTCCTCCTGGAGGGCGGGGCTTCGGACCCCTGGGTAACCACAACGGGCGGCGGGGAAACACCCGGGTCTCAGTCCCTGCGCCGCCGCAGGACCGTCCGGACGGCGGCGGCCGTCCCGAGCAGCGCCGCGGCCGGGAGCAGGAGGGGGTGGCGGGCGAGGGCGGCCTGCGGGGAGCGCGCGTGGGACTCGGCGTCGAAGACGCCGTGCGCGCCGTAGTCGCCCCCGCCGGTGTCGTCCACCGGCTCCCACAGGTTGTGCGGCCGGTCCTCCCGCACCTGCTCGTCGGTCTGCTGCGCGGCGATGCCGGTACGGGCCAGATAGCGGTCCAGGAGGCCGGGGGCCGCCTTGTCGGCGAGGATCGTCGCGACGGTCGAGGCGCCGACGTAGTACTGCTTGCGCCGCGGGTGCCCGGCCGCGTGGAGGACGGCGCGGGCGGCGACCTCGGGCTGGTAGACGGGTGCCACGGGCCGGGGGTGGTTCGGCAGCCGGGACAGGACCCAGGAGAACTGCGGCGTGTTGACCGCGGGCATCTGCACGACCGTCACCCGCACGTTGCTGTGCCGGGCGAGCAGCTCGGTCCGTACGGCCGAGGTGAAGCCGTTGACGGCGTGCTTGGCGCCGCAGTAGGCGGACTGCAGGGGCACGGAGCGGTAGCCGAGCGCCGAGCCGACCTGGACGATGGTGCCCGCGTCGCGCGGCAGCATCCGGCGCAGCGCGGCCCGGGTGCCGTGGACGCAGCCCAGGTAGGTGACGGCGGTGACGCGCTCGTACTCCTCCGGCGTGATGCGGGTGAACGGGGCGAAGACGGAGACGAAGGCCGCGTTGACCCACACGTCGACCGGGCCGAACGCGTCCTCCGCCGCGGCCGCCGCGGCCTCCACCTGGGCGTGATCGGCCACGTCGGTGGGCAGGACCAGGGCCTTTCCGCCCAGCTCGCCGACCTCGGCCGCGGCGGCCGCCAGCCCGCCGTCGCCCCGGGCCAGCAGCGCCACCCGTGCGCCCCGGCGGGCGAACATGCGGGCCGTCGCGCGGCCGATCCCGGCGCTGGCACCGGTGATGACGACGGTCTGGCTCATGGGGCTCCTTTCCTTTCCCGTTTCCTTTCCCGGGGACGGGCGGTCACCGTAAGTCACCCGACCCGGTACGGTTCGGCGCGGCCGGCGAGCAGTACCAGGCCGTGCCCGGGTGTGCCCTCCGCCCCGGGGCGGACGCTTCCCCCGCCCGGGTCGAGGGCTCCGGCGAAGAACAGCGACTCGATCCTGGTGTGGTCGTGAAACCACTCCAGGTGGCGCAGGTTGGGCACGGCGGCCGCGGCGTGCGCGTGGACGTGCGGTGCGCAGTGCCCGGAGATCTGCAGGCCGGCCGCCTCGGCGAGCGCGGCGGCCCGCAGCCAGACGGTGATGCCGCCGCAGCGCGTGGCGTCGGCCTGCAGGCAGTCCACGGCACCGGCGGCGAGCATCGCGCCGAAGTAGGGGAGGGTGTAGCCGTACTCGCCGGCGGCCACGTCGGCGGTGACCGCGCCGCGGATCCCGGCGAGGCCGGGCAGGTCGTCGGAGGAGACGGGCTCCTCGAACCACAGGACGCCGTGGGCGTCGAGGTACCGGGCCGCGCGGACCGCCTGCTTGCGGGTGTAGGCGCCGTTGGCGTCCACGTAGAGCTCGGCGCCGTCGCCGATGCTGCGGCGGGCCCGGGCGACGCGGTGGCGGTCGCGGTCCTCCGCCCCGCCCCGGTCCTCACCGATCTTGATCTTGACGCGGGGGATGCCGAGCTCCTCGGTCCAGCCGCGCAGCTGCCGGTCCTGGCGGGCGTCGTCGTAGGTGGTGAAGCCGCCGCTGCCGTAGACGGGCACTTCGGTGCGGCTCGCGCCGAGCAGCCGCACCAGGGGCAGGCCGAGCAGCCGGGCCTTGAGGTCCCACAGCGCGATGTCGACGGCCGAGAGGGCGCCGGCGACCAGGCCGGGCCGGCCGGCGTTGCGCACCGCGCGGCTCATCGCCTCGTTGGCCGCCGGCACGTCGAAGGCGCAGCGGCCGGTGACGACGTCCGCGAGCTGACCGGTGATCACGTCCGCGGTGGCGGGGGCGCCGTAGGTCCAGCCGGTGCCGGTGGTGTCGCCGGAGCGGACGGTCGCCAGGATCAGGGTGGTCGCGCCCCAGGCGAGCGTGCCGTCGGCCTCGGGGACGTCCGTGGGGACGGTGTAGACGGCGGTCGTGACGTCCTCGACGACGGGGCCGCCCGCGCCCGGGCCGGTCACCGGCGGGCTCCTGCGGGCGAGCGGAGGCCGCCGCGCGCTCCGGCGGCCAGCCGTCCGGCGGCGCGGTCGACGAGCGCCATGATGGTCAGGGCGGGGTTGGCGCTGCCCTGGGTGGGGAGCACGCTGCCGTCGGTGACGAGCAGGTTGGGCACGGCGAACGCGCGCAAGTCGGCGTCGACGACGCCGTTCTCGGGGCCCGCGGCCATCCGGCAGCCGCCGACGAGGTGCGCGTACCGGTTGATGGTGATCACCTCGGTGGCGCCCGCCGCGCGCAGGACGTCCTCCATCACCGTCCGCGCCGCCCGGATGAGCATGCGGTCGTTGTCGCACTGGCTGTAGGAGAAGTGGGCGACGGGCAGCCCGTAGCGGTCCTTCTCCTGCGAGAGCGTCACGCGGTTGTCCGGCAGGGGCAGCAGTTCGCACAGCGCGCCCAGGGTCGCCCAGTGGACGTAGTCGCGCATGTACGTGCGCAGGTCCTCGCCCCAGTGCCCCTGGGCGGCCACGTGCTCGGCCCAGACGATGGGCAGCGGGGAAACGGTCTGCAGGGAGAAGCCGCGCTTGTAGGGCTTGGCGGGGTCGGTCTCGTAGAAGTCCTCGGAGGACACCTCGGGGGGCGGCGCCTTGTAAGCGCGCACCTCCTCGGTGAAGCGGCCGGAGGTCTGCGGTGCGCCCTGCACCATCACGTACCGGCCGACCAGGTCGAAGTCGTTGCACAGCCCGTCGGGGAAGCGGCGGCAGGCGGAGTTCAGCAGCAGCCGGGGCGTCTCGATGGAGTAGCCGGCGACGGCGACCGTGCGGGCGCGCTGCAGCCGTTCCCTGCCCTTGTGCACGTACCGCACGCCGGTGGCCAGGCGGCCCTGCGCGTCCAGCTCGATGCCGGTCACCATCGACTGCGCGCGGATCTCCGCGCCGTGGGCCAGCGCGTCCGGCACGTGCGTGATCAGGGTGGAGGCCTTGGCGTTGACCTTGCAGCCCTGCAGGCAGAAGCCGCGGTAGACGCAGTGCGGGCGGTTGCCGAAGCGGCCGTTGGTGATGGCGACCGGGCCCACCCGCGCCTCGATGCCCAGGGCGGCGGCCCCGCGCAGGAAGACCTCGCCGTTGCCGCCGACCGGGTGCGGCGCGTGCGGGTAGGCGTGCGGGTCGCCCCACGGCCAGTACTGGCCGGCGACGGGCAGCTCCTGCTCGATCCGCTCGTACGGGCCGCGCAGCTCCTCGTAGCCCAGCGGCCAGTCGGCACCCACGCCGTCGTCGGTGAGCGTCGAGAAGTCGGAAGGGTGGAAGCGCGGGGCGTAGCCGGCGAAGTGCGTGGTCGAACCGCCCACCCCGCGGCCGGAGTTGTTGGCACCCAGCGGCACCGGGTCGTCCCCGGAGACGACGCGCGGCTCCGTCCAGTACAAGTGGTGCGATCCGGCCTCGTCGCTGACCCAGTCGGTATCGGGGTTCCAGAAGGGGCCGGCCTCCAGGCAGACCACGGACCAGCCGTGGCGGGCCATGCGCTGGGTGAGGGTGGCGCCGCCGGCGCCGCAGCCGATGACGACGAGGTCGACCTCGTCGTCATCGGCGAAGCGGCGCATGCCGTCGATCAGGGCCGGGTCGAAGCGGGTGTCCCCGCGGGGGAGGAGCCAGGCGGAGGCGTTGCGGGCGCGGAGGCCGCCCATGGGGGCGGCGGTCAGGCGCAGCGTTTCGGTCGCGGCCCGGATCGCTGCCGCCGGGCCGCGACGGCGGGTGTCCGCGGCTGCGGCCCGGTGGCCGGTTGTGCCCACCCTCCCCCAGCTACCGCTGGGGGGAGCCCCAGCCCCAGCCCCAGCGGAACGACTGCCCACAACCTGGTCTGAACCCGTCACCGGGTCCACCGGGTGCCGGTCCGGGGACTCCCAGCGCTCCCTCAGGCCCACCCCCAGCCGTGCGTACCCCCGCGGGTACGCCGGTCCGCCGAAGCCGATCTCGTTCCAGGCCCACGGGTGGGAGTAGAAGGCGGTGGCGGTGTACCGCGTCCACAGCCCCCACACGTGGCCGGCCGGCATGCCGTGCCAGCGGTCCGAGCCGGTGTCGCGCACCGCTCGGATCAGGCCGGCCTGCCGTTCGCGGACCAGGCCGGCGAACGGGGCGCCGTACCGGGCGCGGGCGTCGTCGTCGAGGGCGGCGAGCGAGCACCGCCAGGCCTCGTCGTCCTCGGGCATGTCGGCGAACCGCCAGCCGTCGGTCTCCAGTTCGGCGAGCCGTGCGTCGATCATCTGCAGCACCGGCACCCCGGGGTCGTCCCACTGTGCCAGGAGGTGGTCGAAGAGCGGCCCGGCGACGGCCTCCTCGGCGAGGGTGAAGAACCGCAGGCCGGGCTGGACGGCCGTGCGGGAGAGGACGACGCCGGAGGTCGCGGCGTCCCACGTGCCGGCCTGGGCGAGGACGTCGTGCCCCGCGAACCCGGCGTCGTGCCGCCCGGGCGTCGTCACCGTCACTGCTCCCTGCGCAGCAGGGCGGCGAGCAGGCCCATGCCGCCGACCATCGTCACCAGCAGCGGCGCGAACAGGGGCGGTCCCAGCTCGACGTTGTACCGGGCCATCGACCAGCCGCCGGGCTTCTGGGCGATGCCGCGCAGGTGCAGGTAGGTGCCCTGCAGGCCGTTGGCGGCGATGGCCGCCGAGGCCAGCGGCAGGGCGGTCTTCGCCATCCGCTCGCTGGCGAACCCGGCGACGCCCGCGGCCGCGCCGACGGGCCCGAGCAGCACCGGCCACCACATGACGCGGTTGCCGAAGCTCGCGCGGTCGTGCTCCAGGTAGATCTCCGCCGCCGTGACGAGGGAGCCCACCGCCGTCAGCAGGGACAGGCTGCGTTCGAACCTGCCGTGGCGGACGTTGCGCACCATGCGGTCCAGGACGTACGGCGCCGGGCCCACCGGCCGGCCCCGGGCCTTCCGCGGCAGTGGGCTCATCCGCCGTCACCCGCCCCGTGCCCGCGGCGCTTGTGGCCGCCGGGCAGCATCTCCTGGATCTTCGCCTTGAGCCCCTGGCGGACCACGGCGGCGCGGTCGCTGTCGCCCTTGAGGACCGCCGCGGCGGCGGCCTCGATCTGGTCGAGGCTCGCGTGGGGCGGGATCGGCGGTACGGCCGGGTCGGTGCGGAAGTCGATGACGAAGGGCCGGTCGGCGGCGAGGGCGCGCTCCCACGCGGGGACGACCCCGCCCGGCTCCTCCACGCGGACGCCGTCGAGCCCGATCGAGCGGGCGAAGTCCGCGTAGGGCACGTCGGGGATGGCCTGCGAGGGCAGGAACTGCGGGGCGCCCTCCATGGCGCGCATCTCCCACGTGACCTGGTTGAGGTCCTGGTTGTTGAGGACGGCCACGACGAGGCGCGGGTCCTGCCACTCCTTGTAGTACTTGCCCGCGGTGATCAGCTCGGCCATCCCGTTCATCTGCATGGCCCCGTCGCCCACCAGGGCGATGGCCGGCCGGTCGGGGTGGGCGAACTTGGCGCCGATGGCGTAGGGGACGCCGGGCCCCATGGTGGCGAGCGTGCCGGACAGCGAACCGCGCATCGTGCCGCGGATGCGCAGGTGGCGCGCGTACCAGTTCGCAGCGGAGCCCGAGTCGGCGGTCAGCACCGCGTTGTCGGGCAGCAGCGGGTCGAGGGCGTGGAAGACGTACTCCGGGTTGACGGGGTCGGCGGAGACGGCGGCGCGCCGCTCCATGACCTCCCACCAGCGGGCCGTGTTCTTCTCGATGCCGGTCCGCCAGTCGCCGTGCTCCTTGGGCTTGAGCTGGGGCAGGAGCCGCGTCAGGGTCTCCCGCGCGTCGCCCACCAGGTTGATCTCGAAGGGGTAGCGCAGCCCCACCATGAAGGGGTCGACGTCGATCTGGACCGCCCGCGCCTGCCCGAACTCCGGCAGGAACTGGGTGTAGGGGAAGCTCGACCCGATGACGACCAGCGTGTCGCAGTCGCGCATCAGCTCGTACGAGGGGCGGGTGCCCAGCAGCCCGACGGAGCCGGTCACGTAGGGCAGGTCGTCGGGGAGTACGTCCTTGCCGAGCAGGGCCTTGGCCACCCCGGCGCCGAGCACCTCGGCGAGCTGCTCGACCTCCGCCCGCGCGCCGCGGGCTCCCTGCCCGACGAGGACGGCCACCTTCCGGCCGGCGTTGATCAGCTCCGCCGCCCGGGTGATCTCCGTGTCCGCGGGCACCGGCGCGTAGGGGGCCACGCCCAGGCTGGAGGGCACCATCTTGAACGCGTGCTGCGGCGGCGAGTAGTCGAGCTCCTGCACGTCGGCGGGGATGATGAGCGCCGTGACCGTCCGCCGCGTGTACGCGGTGCGCATCGCCCGGTCGAGGACGTTGGGCAGCTGCTCGGGGACGGTCACCATCTCGCAGAAGTCGGAGGCGACGTCCTTGAACAGGCTCAGCAGGTCCACCTCCTGCTGGTAGGAGCCGCCCATCGCGCTGCGGTCGGTCTGGCCCACGATCGCCACGACCGGTACGTGGTCGAGTTTGGCGTCGTAGAGGCCGTTGAGCAGGTGGATGGCACCCGGCCCGGAGGTCGCGGCGCACACCCCCACCTTGCCGGAGAACTTGGCGTACCCCACGGCCTCGAAGGCGGACATCTCCTCGTGCCGCGACTGGATGAACCGCGGGTTGTCGTCGGCCCGGCCCCATGCGGCCAGCAGGCCGTTGATGCCGTCCCCCGCGTAGGCGAACACCCGGTCGACGTCCCATTCCCGCAGCCGCTGCAGCAGGTGGTCGGACACCTTCGTGGACATGGGACTCCCTTCGCCCGGGGGTGCACGGTCGTCGCGGGACGGGTACGGGCGTCCCGCCACAGTGCTACGGGTGACCGGTCCCGGGCGGGGGAAACACGGCGCGGGGCGAATCCCTCGTACGGATGTGTGGGGTCACTCCTTCGATCTGTAGTGGCGCAGCACCCAGCCGGGCAGCCCGAACCAGCACAGCACCAGCCAGGCCACGACCGCCGCCACCAGCCAGGGGACCGCGCTGTTGTGCAGGGCGATCCGCAGGATCAGCGTCAGTGCCGAGGTGACCGTGCACAACAGCAGCACGATTCCCACCATCGTCAGCCGGGCGGCCCAGATGACCGTCTGCGGCTTGATGCGGCGGCCGCTGACGATGCGGTGGAGGGAGACCGGGCCGACGAGGGCGCCGGTGGTGGCGGCGCCGAGCAGCACCGTCACCACGTAGATGGTCCGGTCGGTGGCGCCGAGGTCGGCGAACCGCGGGGCGAAGACCACCGTGAGCAGGAAACCGAAGAGGATCTGCACGCCCGTCTGGGTGACCCGTACCTCCTGCAGGAGTTCGGCCCAGCGCCGGTCCGCGCGCTCCTCGGGCGTCTCGTGGCGCCCTCCGGGGCCGGGCGGAGCCCCGGAGGGCCCGGGCCGGCGGGGGCCTTGATCCTGCGGTCCGCTCGCTGCTGGCATGCCGTCCTTCCGCGTCGCCCCGGGCCCCGGAGTACCCCCGGCGCGCACCGGGCATGCGCCCGCCGCCATACCTCGCGGGGGTGCGGGTAGACGCGGTGCGACACGCCCCTGGCGACGTCCCGCGGATCGCGGGGCCTACGGGCCGATACTGGGGCATTCCCGCGGAAAGCGGAGGTGAGCGGATGCTGAACGGCATCGTCCGGGCCGCAGCGGAGATCCTCGCGTGGTGGGCCGGCCTCACGGCGGTGTGGACCCTCCTCATCAGCCGGGCCGACACGCTGGAGATCGCCGTCGGGGCGGCTGCGGCCCTGGTGTCGGCGTGGGCCGCACGCGGCGCCCGCCGGGCCGCGGACCGGTGAACTGGTGGCTGGCGGCCGCCTGCGCGCTCGTCGCCGGCGGCCTGGGCCCCTGCCTTTGGGGGTCGGCGCGCGGCTCGGCCGGGCAGCGCGTGGTCGCACAGAACACGGCGACGCTCCTGCTGTGCCTGGTCTTCCTCCTGCTGGCCCAGGGGTACGGGCGGCCCTCCTACGCGGACCTCGCCCTGGTCGTGGCCGTGCTGGGGCCCGCCGGGACACTGGTCTTCACGCGCCTGCTCGGTGACGAGATCGGGGCGCGGCCGCCCGGGCTGCGCCTGCTCACCCCCGCCGTCCTGGTCGCGACTGCGGCGACCGTCGTCCCCTTGTGCATCGCGACCGGCCCCGGCCGCGCCATGGGGAAGCTGGTGCTCATCGGCCTGCTGCTGATCGCCGGAGGGGTCGTCACCTCGGCGGCGGTGCGCCATGGCTGACGCGCTGATCGCCGTCGTGCTGCTGCTCGTCGCGGCCGCGGCCACGGTCGCGGTGCTGCAGCGCGACCCGGCCCGGCAGGCCGTCGTGCTCTCCCTGCTCGGTCTCGCGCTCGCCGCGCTGTTCACCGTCCTGCAGGCCCCCGACGTCGGTCTCGCACAGCTCGCCGTGGGCTCGGCCGTCACCCCGCTGATGATCCTGCTGACGGTCCGTAAGATCCGGCGCGACGGGCGGCGGAAGTGACGCGCCGCCTGCGGCTGTGGGTGCTGATGGCCGGCCTGCTCGCCACGGCCGCGCTGTACGCCGCCGCCTGCACGGACCTGCCCGGCTTCGGCGGCTCCCGGCACCCCTACGGCGACCGGGCGGTGCGCACCGCGCTGCAGCAGCACACCGCGAACGCCGTCTCCTCCGTCAACTTCGACCAGCGCGCCTTCGACACGCTCGGCGAGCAGACGGTCCTGTTCGCCTGCGTCCTCGGCACCGTCGTGCTGCTGCGGCAGACCCGCGGCGAGAAGCGCGTCCCGCCCGAGCCCGCCGACGTGCCGGCCGCGCTGCGCCGCTACGGCCTCCTCGTGCTGCCCGTCACCCTGCTCATCGGCCTCTACGTCATCGCGCACGGTCAGCTCAGCCCCGGGGGCGGCTTCCAGGGCGGCGTGGTCGTCGCCACGTCCCTGCACCTGCTGTACATCGCCGTCGACTACAAGGCGCTGGAGCGCGTCCGGCCGCTGGGGCTGTTCGAGCTGGCCGACGGCACCGGGGAGGCCGCATACGTCCTGCTCGGCGCGGCCGGGCTGATCGCCGGCTCGGCCTACCTCGCCAACACCCTGCCGCTGGGCACCTTCAACACCCTCTCCTCGGGCGGCACGGTGCCGCTGCTGAACGCCGCGGTCGGGGTGGAGGTCACCTCGGCCGTCGTGGTGCTGCTGGCGCACTTCCTCAGCCAGGCGCTGGAAATCGAAGGCGAGGACGACGGCGCGAGGGACGGAGGACGGAAAGCATGAGCCTGCTGCCCTACCTGACCGCCGGCTGGATCTTCCTCGTCGGCGTCCACGGCATCGCCACCAGCCGCAATCTGGTCCACGCCGTCGGGTGCCTGGCCGTCACCCAGTCCTCCACCTACGTCCTGCTGCTGGCCGTCGGCTACCGCAAGGGCGCCACGGCACCGGTCTTCTCCGACCTGCCGCCCGGTGCGCCCGTCGTCGACCCGGTCGTCCAGGCCCTCGCCCTCACCGACGTCGTCGTGGGGGCGACCGTGACCGCCCTGCTGCTCGCCCTCGTCGTCCAGACCGCCAAGCGGCACGGCACCGTCGACCCCGACGAGCTCTCCGAGCTGAAGGGCTGAGCCGCAGTGGACCGGCTGCTCCCGCTGATCGTCGTGGTGCCGCTGCTGGGAGCGGCCGTGCTGGTGGCCGCGGGGCGCCACGTGCCCCGGCCGGTGGCGGAGGCGGTCGCGGGCCTGGCCGCCGCGGCCTCCGCCGGGCTCGCCGTCGCCGCGCTCGCCGGCCCGCCGGGGGTCTCCTGGGTCGGCGCCTGGCGGCCGCAGGGCGGCCACAGCGTCGGGATCGTGCTGGTCGGCGACCGCATCGGGCTGGGCCTCGCCGCGCTCACCTCGCTGCTCGTCGTCGCCGTGCTCGCCTACTCCTGGCGCTACTTCGACGAGCCGCCGCACGGCCACGGCGGCGCCTTCCCCGCCCTGGTGCTGCTCTTCCAGGGCGGCATGTGCGGCTTCGCGCTGACGGGGGACCTCTTCGACGCGTTCGTCTTCTTCGAGCTGATGGGCGTCGTCGGGTACGCCCTGACCGGCTACCGCGTCGAGGAGGCACGGCCCGTGCAGGGGGCGCTGGTCTTCGGCTTCGTCAACTCCCTCGGCGGGTACGCGACCCTGCTCGGCATCGGCCTGCTGTACGCGCGCACGGGCGAGCTGGGCATGGCGCAGGTCGGGCGGGGGCTGGACGAAGCAGCCGGCGCGGCCGGGCACGGCGCGGACGCCCTGGTCGTCGCCGCGTTCGTGCTGGTGCTGACGGGGCTGCTGGTGAAGGCGGCGGCCGTGCCGTTCCACTTCTGGCTGCCGGACGCGCACGCCGTGGCGCCGACGCCGGTGTGCATGCTGCTGTCCGGCGTCATGGTGGAGATGGGCGGCTACGGTGCCGCACGCGTCTGGACGACCGTCTTCGCCGGGCCCGGCGGCGTCCCGGCGGCCGGGGCCCGGCGCACCCTCCTGGTCCTGGGGGTGGCGAGCGCCCTCGCCGGTGCGCTGATGTGCTGGCAGCAGCGGCACATCAAGCGGCTGCTGGCCTTCTCCACGGTGGCGCACACCGGGCTGTTCCTCACCGGCATCGCCCTGCTGACCCCGCACGGGGTCGCCGGCACCGCGCTCTACGTCCTCGGGCACGCCGGGGCGAAGGCCGCGCTGTTCGCGTGCACCGGCATCCTCCTCGACCGCCACGGCAGCGTCGACGAGTGCGAGCTGCACGGCAAGGGCCGTGACACCCCGCTCACCGGCCTGCTCTTCGCCGCCGGCGGGCTCGCGCTCGCCGGGCTGCCGCCGTTCGGCACGAGCCTGGGCAAGGCGCTCGTGGAGGAGCAGTCCCCCTGGCTGCCCGCCCTGTTCGTACTCGTCTCGGCGGTGACCGGCGGGGCGGTGCTGCGGGTGGCCGCGCGTGTCTTCCTCGGGGCGGGGCAGGCGGGGCGGGACGGAGAGGAAGGGGCCGAGGGGCCGGAGACCGCCGGCGGGGAGGAGGAGCCCGAGACCGGCCGCCGCGTGCGCCGCCCTCCCGTGCCCATGGTGACGGTGGCGGCGCTGCTGCTGGCCGGGTCGCTCGCCGTCGGCACGGTGCCCGCGCTCACCGGCGCCGTCACGGCCGCGGCGGAGGCCTTCACGGACCACGCCGGCTACGCGGCGGCGGTGCTCGACGGCGGTCCCGCCGGGCGGCCGGAGGGCCCGTACGACTGGTGGACGTGGACCGGTGCGGGCCTGGGCCTGCTGTCGGCCGCGCTCGCCGTCGCCCTCGCCGCCCGGTCCGTGGGCCTGTCCTCGCGGGCCGTGCCCTGGAGCGCACCGCTGCGGCGGCTGCACTCCGGGCACGTCGGCGACTACGTGGCCTGGACGGTGGCCGGCATCGGGCTGGTCTCGCTGCTGGCCCTGTGGTGAGCCGGCGTCCTGCCCGGGCCGACCGGTTGCAGGCTCCCGGGGCCGCGGGCAGGGTGGGAAATCAGTGCACACCGCGACAAGGATGGACATCATGCCCCGAGGTTCTAGTCCCAAGCGTGAGCGGCAGTACGAGCACATCAAGGAGAGCGCCGAGCAGCGCGGAGAGGGCACCAAGCGTGCCAAGGAGATCGCCGCGCGCACCGTCAACAAGGAGCGGGCCCGGTCCGGGGAATCGAAGACGGCGAGCAAGTCCTCGACCCGGGACATGTCCTCCTCGAAGCGGGGCGGGCAGCGCTCGCACAGCGGCGCCGGGGGACCCACCTACGACCAGCTCTACGCCGAGGCACAGCGCCGCAACATCCACGGCCGGTCGCACATGAACAAGGCCGAGCTCCAGCGGAAGCTGGGGCGCTAGCCCCCCCGGGGCCGGCCGCCCGCGGGGCGCCGCCCTACGGGGTCTTGTACAGCGGCCCGGGTCCCGGGGAGCCTCCGGGGGCCTGGATGATGGGCACCGGCTTGTTGTGCGGCCAGCCGTCGGAGGCGTCGTCGAAGCTGAGGTCCCCGCTCGCTGCGGGGACCACGGCGGCGTCGTGGAGGTTGGTCAGCTGGTTGAAGACGTCCTGCACGGTCGGCGTCTCCCGGCCGGTCTGGCCGGTGACCATGCGCAGCGCCCACACGGCCGTCAGCACGGAGTCGTGGTGCATGACGGCGTAGCCGTCGGTGAGCTCCTTGTCGGGGAACTTCAGGTCGCGGAAGCTCTGGTAGAAGGGCTTGAAGCCGCTGGGCGCATCGACCCCCTTGATCCACTGCTCCGTACTGGTCGCCGAGGCCTGCATGATGGTGATCTTGCTGTCCTTCAGCAGCCCCATCACGTCGTTGGCCTGCTGCACGGCTCCCTGCGAGCCCGCGAGGATCGTGATGGGCTTGTCGTGCCCGCACTGGCTGCGCGAGGACAGCGACCGCACGAGGTCGGAGAGGTCGCGGCCGCGCCCCGCGTAGAAGACGAGCTCGGACTTGGTCAGGCAGATGTTGTTGAAGGCGTTGAAGAACAGGCTGGGCACGCCGTCGGTGCGGGGGCCGGTGGTGCCCACGAAGGAGACGCGGCGCTTGTCGATGTAGTCGGCGAAGACATCGTCGTAGGCCTTGCGCATGGTCCGTACGTAGTTGTCGTCCCGGCTGTCGAAGACCAGGTAGCCGCGGCGCTGTTCGGCGGGCAGCCGGTCCAGGCGCTGCCGCAGCGCCTTGGCGTAGTCGGTGTTGGACGGCGAGACCTTGAACAGGCGCTCCGAGTTGACGTTGGTCGCGGTCAGCACGGCGCCGATCGCCGGGATCTTCCGCTTGGCGAGCTCGTCGGCCGCGCTCTGCGTCTCCGGCACGCTGACGCCCATGCCGGCGACGGCCACCAGCGGGTGGTCCCCGCCGGTCATGTCCGCCAGCCGTTCCACGACGGGCCGCCAGTGGAGCTGGTTCCTGCCCTCGCTGGCGAGGACCAGCTGGATCTGCGGGGTCCGCCCGTGGACGCCGGTGGCGTTCACGGCGGACAGGGACGGGCAGGCGTTGGCCCGGCACTGCGCGGTATAGGCGCCTTCGAGGCTGCTCTTGATCTCCTCGATGGGCAGCACGCTGCTGTCGCTCGCGGTCATCGGGGTCAGCAGGCCGACCTTGACGTAGGGGACGGGGGTCTTGCCGGCGCCGGGTTCCTCCCACTGGTCGCGCACGCGCCGGTTCTCCGCGGCGATCTTCTCGGTGACCTCCTTGAGCTCGGGGCTGAAGGCGTAGGCCGTCTCGTTGACGACGCCGACGCACTCGCGGTCCCTGCCGGAGCCGGCCCACACCAGGCCCGGCTGGTCGTCGGCGCAGCGGTCCTCCCCCTCGTCCGTGCGCAGCAGCCAGAAGGCGCCGCCGGCCAGGAGGGCCAGGACGAGGACCAGCGCGGCGAGCCCCTGCCACCCCTTCCACCAGGGGGGCAGCTCGTCGAGTCGTCCGGGGGTCACGGGCATGATGCGGGCTCCTTGCGGACGGCGGTGGTCACGCGCTGCCAGGGCGCGCTCAGATGTACTTCGCGGCCTCGTGCCTGAGCCCCACCCTGCGGGGGTCGGAGTGCATGGCCAGGCTCTGGAACATCGAGCCGATGGTGTCGTTGAGTTCGGGGCGCGCGGCGGGCAGCCGGTTGCGCGCGTCGCCCGCCAGCCACAGGGCGGCCACCAGCATGGTCAGGGCCCGGCGCTCGGCGAAGGAGCGGGGGGCCAGCTCCTCGGCGACCCGGTCCACGCGCAGCGTGGCCGTCCGCTCGGGCAGGACCGGCGTACGCAGCGGTGCGGCCGTGACCGCGTACAGCTCGTAGAGCCAGGCGTCGGTGTCGGGCAGTTCCGTCAGGCTGCGGGCGAGGTGGTCGACGACGTCGTCGAGCTGGCCGAGGGCGAGCGCGTGATAGCGCACGTCCAGGGGGTGGCCGTAGAGCATGTGCCAGACCTGCAGCTGTTCGTGGGTCTCGTCCCAGCGCGAGCGGCTGCGGGCCAGCTCCTGCAGGAGCAGCAGGCGCAGCCACGGGTGCAGGACGGGCCTGCCGGACAGCGGGCGCGGGTGGGAGTTCTCCAGGTATCCGGAGCCGCGGCCGCCGCGTGCGCCGGCGTCCTGGGGGACGGGACCGACGAGCCACAGCCGGGTGCCCGTCTCGCGGGCGAGGCTGTTGCGCGTGCGCAGGCTGAAGGACTCGAGCAGGTCGGCGTCCCAGGCGGCGTCGAACTCGCGGGCGGCGGAGCACACGACGAGCGCGGCGCGCTGCTCCTCGTTCATGCCGTCCAAGAGGTCGCGCAGGATGACGCGGTCGAGCGGCTCGGCCTCGGACCCGTCGTCGGAGGGGACGGGGGTGGCGAGGATCCCGCGCAGCAGGGCCTCGCTGTCGCCGCGGCCGGGTATGCGCGCCGCCGCCTCCAGCAGCCGGCCGGCGCTCCATGCGTGACCGCGCGTCAGCCGGTGGGCCAGCGGCGAGGCCTCGGGCAGGCGGTCGGCGATCCCGGCACCGAGCTGGGAGACCTCGGCCGCGGTCAGGTCGCGCAGCTGGACGCAGTACCAGTGCCAGGAGGCGTCGGGCGGCGGGTCGGGGACGGACTGCTCCCAGTCGGCGTAGGAGGCCTCCTCGGGCGAGCGGATCCACACCCCGGCCGGCCCGCGGGCGAAGGGGCCGGGTATCCGTCCGGTGTCGGAGGCGGTGGCGACGGCCAGCAGCGGGTCGGGGGCGCCGCTCTCGTCGCGCAGCCGCACGAGCAGGTCGAGGAAGTCCCGGCCGCCCTCGGCGTCGGCGTTGTCCAGGAGGACCACGCAGTTGCGGTCGCGGCGGCGGCGTGCGTACTCGCCGCGCAGGTCGGCGAGGAACGCCTCGCACAGCCGCCGGTCCACGGCGGCCCGGTCGACGTCGGTCCCGCTCTTGCTCAGCTGGTTGAGGGCGACGAGTTCGTCCACCGGGGCGTGCGGGCCCGCGTACCAGGAGAAGCCGGTGCGCCGGGCGACGCTGAGCGGGAGCCGCGGCGGGCGGCGGATCAGCCCGGCCAGCAGGCCGATGCCGGGGATCTGCAGGAGGTTGAGGTCCTGCAGGAGGCCGGCGACGTCGGCGGCCCGGTCGGCCGCGCCGGTGCTCTCGCGGGCCTCCTGCAGGGCGCGGCGCAGCTGGTGGCCCGCCCGCCGGGAGTCGTTGGCGTCCAGCGAGAGCCCGGGGTCGACGACGAGCAGGCCCAGGGTGAGGCGGGGGAAGAGCAGGGCGGGCTGGCGGGCGAAGCGGTGAGAGAGCCCGTAGGCGAGGCGGCCCGCGACCTCGTGCGGCCGGCGCGGCCCGGCGGAGGCGAAGTCGTAGAAGGCGTGGGGGCGGTGGGAGCCGAGGTAGCCGAGCCAGGCCAGCGCCGCGGTGCGGCCGCTGCCGCGGGTGCCGACGAGCACCAGCACGGGCAGCCCGCGCCCGCCCCGCCCCGCACGGCCGTCCTGGACCATGGTGCGGCATTCCTGGTAGAGCGCCTCGATGCCCTCGATCCCCAAGGGCCGTCTCACAGGCTCCGGCACGTCATCAGCCCCCCTCGGGCCGGCGCGTGTCACCGCCGGCCGTGCGGAAAATGCTGCCACGCGGGTGCGGTTCGCGGGAGCGTTCGGTCGCAACTGATAGAGCCGCAGCCGATGGAGGGGACCGGCGGTCGGCGCCCCCGGGCGGGGGCGCCGGACCGTCAGCTCCGTGCGCTGGTCTTCACCGTGTCCTCGACCACGGCTGCGGGGGCCGCGGCGGCCCGGCGCCGGCGGGCGAGCGGGTAGCCCAGGCCCAGCAGGACGAACCAGACGGCGATGACGTAGAGGGCCACGCGGGTGTCGGAGTCCCAGGCGACCAGGACCGTCACGAAGGCGAAGGCCGCGAGCGCGATCCAGTTCGTGTACGGGGCGCCGGGCATGCGGTAGGAGGAGGCGACCGCCCGGCCCTCCGCCACGGCCCGGCGGTAGCGCAGGTGCGTCACGAGGATGATGCTCCACACCGTGATGGCGCCACCGGTGGAGACCGCCGTGATGTAGGCGAACGCGTGCTCCGGGTCGATGGCGTTGACGAGCACGCCCAGGGCCATGACCAGCGCCGAGATGACGACAGCCGTGGCGGGCACGCCGCGCTTGCTGAGCCGGCCGAGGGCCGCGGGGCCGTGGCCGTTGAGTCCGGCGGTGCGCAGCATGCGCGCCGTGGCGTACAGTCCGCCCGCGTTGCACGAGGACAGCGCCGAGGTGAGGACGACGAAGTTGACGATGCCGGCCGCCGCCGGGATGCCGATCTTGGTGAAGGCGGCGACGAACGGGCTCGTCCCGGGCTGGAACTCCTGCCAGCTCACGACCGACAGGATGACGAAGAGCGCGCCGAGGTAGAACAGGCCGAAGCGCAGCGGCAGGCTGTTGATGGCGCGCGGGATGTTCTTCTCCGGGTCCTTGGTCTCGCCCGCGGTCACGCCGACGAGCTCGACGCCGAGGTAGGCGAAGAGGACGATCTGCAGGGTCATCAAGGAGTTCCACACGCCGTGGGGGGCGACTCCGCCGTCCGCCCACAGATGGCTGACCGACGCGGTGTCACCGGCGTCGCCGAAGCCGATGATGAGCACGCCGAGGCCGATGAGGATCATGCCGATGATGGCCGTGACCTTGATGATCGCGAACCAGAACTCCAGCTCGCCGAAGATCTTCACCGAGATCAGGTTGGCGCAGGCGAGCACCACGAGGGAGATCAGCGCCGTCTTCCACTGGGCGAAGCCGGGCGCCCAGTAGTTGACGTACTGCCCGGCCGCGGTGATCTCGGCCATGCCGGTGGTGACCCACATGATCCAGTACGTCCAGGCGGTGGCGTACCCCCAGAACGGGCCGAGGAAGCGGTGGGCGTAGTCGGCGAAGCTGCCGGAGACCGGGTTGTGGGTGAGCAGCTCGCCCAGGGCCCGCATGACGAGGAAGAGCACGACGCCGGCGGCGGCGTACCAGATGATGAGGCTGGGGCCGGCCTGCGATATCGCGGTGCCGGCGCCGAGGAAGAGGCCGGTGCCGATGGTGCCGCCGATGGCGATCATCTGCATCTGCCGGGAGCCCAGGGTGCGTTTGTACCCCTCGGTGCCGGCGCCCGGGTCCCCCGTGGTTCGCGAGCTCACAGTTGTGAGGTCCTCTCTTGCCGTGACGTGTCCGCAGCGCCGTGGCGCGCCGGACGTCCTGTCAGTAAACGATCTGTCAGTACAAGATCCCTCAGGAGCGCCGTGGTGACCAGCATGTTCACCGGCTTGATCTAGAAGTAGCCTTCGCGTTTGCGGTCCTCCATGGCGGCTTCGGAGAGTCTGTCGTCGGCTCTGGTGGCGCCGCGTTCGGTGAGGCGGGAGGAGGTGATCTCGGTGATGACCTCTTCGACGGTGGTGGCGTGGGAGTCGACGGCGCCGGTGCAGGACATGTCGCCGACGGTGCGGTAGCGCACGGTGCGTATCCGGCTCTCCTCGCCGTCGCGGGGGCCGCCCCAGGTGCCGGGGGCGAGCCACATGCCGTTGCGGGCGAAGACCTCGCGTTCGTGGGCGAAGTAGATCGCGGGCAGTTCGATCTTCTCGCGGGCGATGTACTGCCAGACGTCGAGTTCGGTGAAGTTGGACAGGGGGAAGACGCGGACGTGCTCGCCGGGGGCGTGGCGGCCGTTGTAGAGCTGCCACAGTTCGGGGCGCTGGCGGCGGGGGTCCCAGCCGCCGAATTCGTCGCGCAGGGAGAACACGCGTTCCTTGGCGCGGGCTTTCTCCTCGTCGCGGCGGCCGCCGCCGAAGACGGCGTCGAAGCGGTGGCGGGTGATGGCGTCGAGGAGGGGGACGGTCTGCAGGGGGTTGCGGGTGCCGTCGGGGCGCTCGCGGACGCGTCCGGTGTCGATGGCCTCCTGGACGGAGGCGATGTGCAGGCGCAGTCCGTGGCCGGCGACGGTGCGGTCGCGGTAGGCGAGGACTTCGGGGAAGTTGTGGCCGGTGTCGACGTGCAGCAGGGCGAAGGGCAGGGGCGCGGGGGCGAAGGCCTTCAGTGCCAGGTGCAGCATGACGATGGAGTCCTTGCCGCCCGAGAACAGCAGCACCGGCCGCTCGAACTCCCCCGCCACCTCACGGAAGACGTGCACCGCCTCCGACTCCAGCACCTCCAGGTGCGCCAGGTCCCGCGGACGGCCGCTCGCACACGTGTCCCCGGAGGGGTTCTCAGGCTCCATGCCGTCCATCCTGCCCGTGCTCACCCCTCGGCGAGCACGACCACGTGGTCCTCTTCGCCGAGGGTGAGGGCTGCGGCCTTGGGCGGGTTGAGGAAGACCCCGTAGAAGGGCGGCCGGTCGCTCAGCGCGTGGAGCCGGTAGCCGATGGCGGTCTCCCCGCACTGCCGTGCCGCCTCGATGACCGTCGCGAGGTTCGCCTCCGCACCCGGGTGCAGGTAGCGGGGCGCGGGCTTGAGGTAGATCTCGGAGCCGGCGGGGTCGAAGAGGTCGGCGAGCACGTCGTGGAGGCCGGGATTCTCGGCCAGCTGGGTCAGCAGCAGGCAGACGAGCTTGGTGCTGACGATGAAGTCGTCGGCCTTGGTGACCTGGGCCACCTCGCGGTTGCTGTCGTCGTTCATCTCCGTGACGATCGAGTACGGGTCGCCCAGGCGGACCTCGATGTCCCGCAGGTGGAGCAGGGTGACCAGGGTGCGGTCGTCGGCGAGGTCGGGCGGGACGCTGTCGTCCGAGAGGACGATGACGTGCTGGTAGCCGCCCGGGCCGAGGGACTCCAGCGACCTCCTGCTGGTGGGGTCGCAGGGGCGGTGGCGGACGGTGAGGTTCTCCCGTGGAGTGTCGAGGGCCCCCACGGGCCACCGGGGTGCGGCGATGTCGAGGACGGAGCCGGGCCGGACGAACTGGTCCAGCAGGCTGACGATCTTCGGGGCGCGGGAGTTCCAGCCGATGAGCAGGGTCCGGTCGGGGGCGGGCTGAGTGCCCGGGAGACAGGAGATGGCCGTGCGGACGACGGGGACGCAGGTGTCGGCGAGGCGGATGAGCAGGTCGTCCTCGGCGAGGACGGCCACGCTGTCCCCGTGCCGGATCACGGTGTCCATAGGGGGGTTGACCAGCACCTCGCCGCCGGGCCTGCGCAGGCCGATGGGGATGCCGAGCTCGTAGGCGTGCAGCGCCTGGCCGTAGGTCGTGCCGGTCAGTGCCGGTTCGGGCTGCAGGTAGATCTCGTTGCCGACGAAGCTGAGCAGCTCGTCGCAGACCGCGGAGAGCCCCGTCTGCCGGTGCGACTGGACGACGAGCCGGACGGCGAAGTCCTCTGCGTCGACGACCAGGCCGGTCTCCCCCGCCGCGAGGCGCGCCACGGAGAGGTTGTCCGAGTTCTGCACGGCCGCGACGACGTGGGGCCGGGGGCCGCGCCAGGTGCGGTTGTTCAGCAACAGCAGCACCTTGATGACGCTGGTGTCGCTGTCGTCCCCGCCGGGTGGCAGCACCATGACCGACCGGGCGGTGTCGGGGCTCACGAGCTCGAGGTCGGCCCGCTTGAGGGGGTTGCCGGAGCGGCAGATGACGTGCGTGCGGCCGGTGTCGGGGACGCGGGTGCGGATCCGGTCCTCCATGGCGACCTTGTCGCGGTCGGCGAGGATCACCACGCACGAGCGGCGCTTGCTCTGGTTGGCCTCGGCCAGCTCGGCGACCACCGTGAAGACCTGTTCCGACCAGCCCAGGATGATGGTGTGCCCGCGCTCGACGAGCCGTGAGCGGCCCTTGCGCAGCTGCTGGAGCCGGGTGTCCAGGCCGGTGGTCATGACGCCGATGAGCGCGCTGACGATGAAGATGCCGCCGATGGTCACCAGCAGCATCAGGACCAGGAACGCCGGTCCCCCGGTGTCGCCGCCCATCGTGCCCGGGTCGAGGGTGCGCAGCATGCTCATCCAGGCCACGCCGGCCCAGCCGCCGTTGGCCTCGGTGTCCTCGTCGGTGCACAGCACCACCAGGACGGTGGTCGAGGCGACCAGCAGCAGCGAGGCCAGGGCGAGCCAGCCGATGAGGGCGGGGGTCCCGCGGTCCATGGTGGCGTCGAACCAGTACCGCAGCCGTTCCCGCAGCGTCGTGCGCGTCATGTCCCGCTCCCCCCTCGCTCCGGACGGATCATCCCAGGCGGAAAGCGTCCCGGTGGCAGAATGGGAGCGTGGACCTCCTTCCCCATTTCCACCGTGAGGTACGGGCGTTCGAGGCCGCGGCCCGCCGGGCGGCCGGTGCCGGCGGGTCGCCTCCGGTCCCCTCCTGCCCCGGCTGGTCGGTGTCGGACCTGGTCGTGCACCTGGGCAGCGTGCACCGGGGTGTCGCACACATCGTCAGGGACCGGCTCACGGGCCCGCCGGACGCCTCCGACCCGGCCTTCTCCGCCGGGCTCCCCGAGGACACCGCGGACTGGCCGCGGCCGGAGCACGCGCCCAACCTCGGGCCGCTGCCGCAGAGCCTGGCCGACTGGTTCGCGGAGGGGGCGGCCGCGCTGGAGGCGCTGTTCCGCAGCCGCGCTCCGGAGGAGCCCGCGTGGACGTGGTCGCGGGAGCGGACCACCGGTTTCTGGCTGCGGGTCCAGACCATCGAGGCGGCCGTGCACCGCTGGGACGCGGAGAACGCCCTGGGGACGCCCGGGCTGGTCGACGCCACGCTCGCGGCGGAGGCCGTGGGCCACTCGTTCGAGGTGATGGTGCCGTGGAGCCGCGCCCGCACCGCCGCCCCGCCCGGCTCCGGGGAGCGGTACCGCTTCCGTCGGACGGACGGCACCGGAGTGTGGACGGTGCGCTTCGACGGGGACGACGTCCGGTACGGGGACGACGTCCGGTCCGGCGACGGCGCCGGCGAGCGGGAGGCCTGTGACGTCGAAGTGGCCGGTACGGCTTCGGAGCTGATGCTGTTCCTCTGGGGGCGGATCCCCGCCGACCGGCTCGCGGTGCAAGGTGACCGGGACGTCCTGGACCGCTATGCCGCCCTCGTACCCCCGGTCTGAAAGCCGCGTGCGGGCCCCTCGTTCCTTGACCCCGCCCAGTGGGGGCTGATAGACCCCCGGATACCTGAACGAACGCCGGGGCTGCGGGAGTTGGATGATGGAGATCATCGACGATTTCGGTCTTCCGGTCGCCATGGTCGGCGCCGGTGAGCTCGCCGCCGCACCCTGGACCCGGGCCGGCCCGAAGTCCGTGGCCGTCGTCCGGATGACCGACCCCCCGCCGGAGCTCCACGGTGAACTGGCCCGCCGCGGCTTTGTGCGCAAGCCCTCGACCGTGACGTGGCGGGCGGCCCTCGGCACCGGCGAGGAGGAGTTCCTGCGGCGCCTTCCCCGCAAGTCCCGGCAGCGCATCCACCAGGCGCGCCGGATGATCGCGCGGGACGGCCTGCGGGAAGTCGTCGAGGACCGGATATCGCCCGAGGGCCTCGACCTCTTCCTCGACCTCTACGAGGACCGGGTGGCGCGGATGCCGTACGGCGTGGCCTTCGCCCGCAGGCACCGGGAGACCATCCTGTACGGCCCGGAGAAGTACTTCGCCGTGTTCCTGTACCGCGGGGAGGCGCTGGAGGGCGGCACGCTCGCGCTGGAGTCCCCGGACGAGAGTGCGGTCAGGCTGCGCTGGTCCGCCGTCACCGAGGCGGCGCGGCGGGCGAGCCTCCCGCGCGCCCTCTACTGCGCGACGATGCGGGTGGCCCGCGAGAAGGGCTACGCGTGGGCCACGATGGGCGACGACCCCAACCTCTACGGGCACATCCCCCGCCCGGGGCTGTTCACGTTCAAGGCGAGCATGGCCTTCGAGGCGGTCCCGTCGCAGGACTTCGCTGATCCGGCGGGCTTCGACGAGGCCGATCTGGTGCTGTCGCTGGACGCCCTGACGGACCCGGTGCTCATGCTCGGCTACGCGGACGGCGGGAACGACGGGGCGAGCGACCCCGGGGACGGCCCGGCGGGGCGCGGGCTGCGGGCGTTCCTGGTGAGCGGCTCGCCGGTGGACACCGAGCCGTACGCCGCTCCCTTCCTGTCCGGCCCGGCCGTCGTGCGGCAGCTGCCGGGCGGGCTCAGGGGGTGATCCGGCCGCTGCCGCGACCCTGCGTCGCGTCGCACCAGGCGGGGCCGGTGCCGGTGCAGCGCCGGTACGGCGGGGCCGGGACGCCCCGGGCGCGCAGCCGGGCGCCGTCGTCGAGGTGGAAGTCGGGGCGGGGCCGGCTCTCGTCGTAATAGCGGTGGAAGACGGGGGTGAGCGCGCCCGACATGGGCGGGACGATCCACGACCAGTCCGCCGGGCAGCTGCGGCCGGCGAGCTCCTCCCTGGCCAGGTGGCGCAGGAAGCGGGCGGATTCGGTGTGGTGGTCGGCGATGGTGACACCGGCGGCGTCGAAGGAGTGCAGGACCGCGCGGTTGACCTCGACGAGCGCCTGGTCGCGCCAGAGGGTGCGGGTGCTGGAGGTGTCCAGGCCGAGCCTGCGGCCGACCTCGGGCAGGATGTCGTACCGGTCGGTGTCGCAGAGGTTGCGGACGCCGATCTCGGTGCCCATGTACCAGCCGTTGAAGGGGGCCGCGGAGTAGGAGATCCCGCCGATGCGCAGCCGCATGTGGGAGATGGCGGGGACGGCGTGCCAGCGCAGTCCGAGCTCCGCGAACCAGGGCAGGGCGGGGTGGCTCAGCGGGACCTCGAGCACGTCGTCCGGGGGGAGCTCGAACATCTGTAAGGCGTTCCCCCTGGTCTGGATGATCAGGGGCAGTACGTCGAAGCGGCCGCCCGCGCCCTCCCAGCCCAGCCGGGTCGCCAGCTCGGTCAGCCCGAAGCCGCCGGGGTCTCCGGTGTAGCCGCCCTCGAAGCGCAGGTAGCCGGCGTAGCGGACGAGCTGCTCGTTCCATATGAGGACGGGCGGGCCCTCGGCGTCGTCCTGCGGGAAGACGGTGACGACCGGTCTGATCCGCCCGGCGTTGGTGGCCGTCCGTAAGTGGGCGAGGCACTCGGCGGCGACGTCCGCGGCGTTCGTGACGTGCCGGCGGTCGCGGACCCGCAGGCTCTGCCAGTAGAGCCTGCCGATGCAGCGGGCGGAGTTGCGCCAGGCGACCTTGGCGCCGAAGGCGAGCTCTTCGGGGGTGTGGCGGTAGGTGCCGGTCTCGGCGACCTGCCGGCGTATCGCGATCAGCCGGGTGTGGAGGGCGCCGTCGTCCAGCCCGGACTCGTCGTGGAACTGCCGGACGAAACGTTCTGCTTCCCCCTCGTCCACCACGGCCCGCGGGTGCCGCCCGTTTCGCTGATCGGTCGTCATCGAGCCCCCACCTTGCGCCGGCCGCGGCCGGCTCCGGCCCGGACGGCCGGGAAAAAGACCTTCGGACATGCGCGCCGGGACATCGTATGCGGCGGCTTCGCGGCGGCCAAGGAGTCTGCGGAAAGGCCTCCGGGCCGCCCCATCACCATGTCCGATGACCGCCAGACAGGCGGGCGCGGCATGGGAACAATGACCACGTGCTCGACTTCGACAGCTACTACCGGGCCATGGCCAGCCGCGACGCGCGGTTCGACGGGTCCTTCTACGTCGCGGTGACGACCACCGGCGTCTACTGCCGCCCGGTGTGCGGTTCGCGGACGCCGAAGCCGGAGAACGTGCGCTTCTTCCGGATCGCCGCGGCGGCCGAGGCCGCGGGGTTCCGGGCGTGCCGCAGGTGCCGGCCCGAGGCGGCGCCCTCCTCCCCCGAGTGGAACGTGCGCGGCGACCTGGTGGCGCGGGCGCTGCGGCTGATCGCGGGCGGCGCGGTCGACGAGATCGGGGTGGCCGGGGTGGCCCGGCAGCTGGCGGTGAGCGAGCGCCACCTGCACCGGCAGCTGGTCGCGGAGGTCGGGGTCGGCCCCCTCGCCCTGGCGCTCAACCGCCGGACCCAGGTGGCCCGGCTGCTGATCGAATCCAGTGCGCTGCTGCTGTCGGAAGTGGCCCTCGCCGCGGGCTACTCCAGCGTCCGGCAGTTCAACGACGGGATGCGCGCGGCCTTCGGCTGCTCGCCCACGGAGCTGCGCAGGGCCTGCGGGGCCCGGGCGGACCAGCCGGCGGGAGACCGGGCCCCCGGCCGGTCCGGGCCGCTGGTGCTGCGCCTGCGCTACCGGCCGCCCTTCGACGGCGCGGGCATGCTGGCGTGGCTGCGCGAGCGGGCCGTGCCCGGCGTCGAGGAGACCGAGGGCAACCGCTACCGCCGTACGCTGCGCCTGCCGCGGGGCAGCGGCACCGCCGAACTCGACCTCACCGTCGCGGCGGCCGCGCGCGGCCGGACCGGGCAGCAGCACGTGACGCTGCGGCTCACGCTCGCCGACCTGCGCGACGTGACGGCCGCCGTACGGCGCTGCCGCGACCTGCTCGACCTCGACGCCGACCCCGCGGCGATCGGTGACGCCCTGTGTCCCGACCCGTGGATCGGGGCGCTGGTGCGGGCCTCACCGGGGCTGCGGATGCCCGGGTGCACGCACGGCTTCGAACCGGCCCTGCGGGCGGTCCTCGAACAGTTCGCCTCCCTGGCGGAGGTGCGCGCGGTCTGCACGCGGATGGCCGTGCACTGCGGCGAGCCGGTCGCGGCGGCCAGCGAGGGCCGCCCCTGCCGGCTCTTCCCCTCCGCCCAGGCGCTGGCGGACGCCGATCCGGCCGCGTTCGGCCTCGCCGGGAGACCGGCGGCCGCCGTACGGGCCCTGGCCGGTGCGGTGGCCGCGGAGAAGCTGTCCCTCGAACGGGACGCCGACCGGGAGGAGACGGCGGCGAGGCTGCGCGAGCTGCCCGGCGTGAGCGAGTGGGCCGCACAGCGCATCGCGATGCACGCCTTGGGCGACCCCGACGCCTTCGCCCCGCAGGACCCGCAGGTGCGGGCCGCGGCGAAGTCCCTGGGCATCGCCGGAGGCCGCGACGCCGCCCACCTGACCGAACACGCCCGGGCCTGGCGCCCGTGGCGCTCGTACGCGGCACTGCACCTCCTGAAGTCAGCTGCGGTATCGCGCCCCTGAAAGGGGCGCGGGGCCGTGTCACATCTGCGGCTCCGCCGCGTGGGCGCGACCGGCCGCATACAGCCCGCAGCCGACCGACTGTCCACCGGGCGGAGCCCGGAACCTGAGGAGACCGGTGAACGCACACGGCATGCGCAGCACAACGCTGCCCACCCCCCTGGGCCCCTTCAGCCTGCTGACCACCGAGGACGGCATCCTCGCCGCGGGCTTCACGGCGGCCCCGGCCGCCCTCACGGCCGAGCTGCCCCCTCCGTGGCGCGGCCGCGACCCCGTGCCGGCGGAGGCACCCGAGCCGTACGCGTCCGCGCTCGCCGCCTACTTCGAGGGCCGGGTCGAGGCGATCGACACCCTCCCCGTCGTGCAGAGCGGCAACGGCTTCCACAAGGCCGCATGGCAGGCGATGCGCAAGGTCCCACCCGGCACAACGGTCAGCTACCGGCAGCTGGCCGAGTCCGCGGGCAACCCGAGCGCGGCACGGGCCGCCGGCGCCGCCTGCGCCGGCAACCTGATCCCGCTGATCGTCCCCTGCCACCGCATCCGCCGCTCGGACGGCACCCTCGGCGGCTACTACTACGGCCTCGCGGTCAAACGGTGGCTCCTGGACCACGAGAGGAGCGCGAGCGGCCGATGAGCGCGTACGGGCGGGTGCTGCGATCCGGCGACTTCGGACGGCTCTGGCTGGGCGCCTCCGTGTCGCTGCTCGGTGACGGGATGACGTTCCTGGCCCTGGCGTGGCTGGTGCTCGAGGAGGGCGGCACCGGACGGCTGGGGCTGCTGGGGGTCTGCTTCACGGCGCCGGTCGTCGTGGGCGGTCTGCTCGTGGGGCCGCTGCTCGACCGGTTCGACAAGCGGACGCTGCTGATCGCGGACAGCGTGTTCCGGGCGGCGTGCGTGGCCTCCGTCCCCCTCGCGGCGGCCGCCGGCGGGGTGCCGGAGTGGCTGCCGTTCCTGGTGGCGGCGGTCTACGGGCTGCTCAAGATGGTGCCGCTCGCCGGGTTCCCCGCCGCGATCCCGCAGCTCGTCGGGGACCGCGACCTCGACACCGCGAACGCCCTCGAATCGCTGAGCTTCAGCGTGGCGACCGTCGTCGGCCCGGCGGCGGCCGGCGTCCTGGTGGGGGCGATCGGCGCCCCCCAGGTGCTGCTCGTCGACGCGGCGTCCTATCTGGTCTTCGCGGCGCTGGTGGCGACCGTGCGCCGGCCGCTGTCGCCCCCCTCGCGAGCGGGGCGGCAGGCCGGGAAGCAGGCGCCGAAGGCGTCGCTGAAGGGCCTCGCGCGCGACCGGGTGATCGTCTCCACGACGGTCGCCTTCATGCTCTTCAACATCGCCGACGGGATGCTGATCCTGGTCGTCGGGCCGTGGCTGGCGAAGAACGAGCTGCACGGCGGCGCTCCGGTCCTGGGCGCGCTGACGGCGGCCCTGGCGGCCGGGGAGGTCCTCGGCGCGGCGGTGGCCGGCGGGGGCCGCCTCGGGCCCGCGTCGGTGCGGCTGATCGGGCTGGTCCAGACGGGGGCCGCGCTCGCCTTCCTCGCCGTGCTCGGAGCGCCCCTGGAACTCGTGGTCGGCGCCGGCTTCTTCGCGGTGGGCCTGCTGAGCGCGCCCATGACCGTATGGGCGCAGTCGCTGCGGATGCGGCGCATCCCGCCGGAGCTGCACGGGCGGGCCTTCGCCGGGCTGCGCACGCTGATGACGGGCACGGCGCCGCTCGGGGCGGTGATCGCCGCCCCGCTGCTGGCGGGCGGCAGCCTCACCGCCGCGGCCGTGACGATGGCCTGCTGCGCCGGGCTGCCGGGCCTCTATCTGCTGGTGTCCTCCACCGGCGACGGCTCCGCTCCCGCCGCTGCCGCCGGGCCGGTGCCGGAGCGGGCCGACACCCGCTGAGATGTCGTGCGCACCACCGTGTGCACCGGCGGCCGGCGCCCGAGGAAGCCGCGCAGGGCGAACTCCCAGCCGTAGGCGCCCGCCAGGGGGAAGACCACGAGGTCCCCGGCGCGCAGCCGGCGGACCCGGATGCCGCGGGCGAGGATGTCCTCGGGCGTGCACAGGGGCCCGGCGAGGGAGACGGTGGTGTCCGTCAGGGCGGGGCGGGGGCACGCGTACGGCCACCGGCCGACGTCCACGACGGCGGCGTCGAGGGCGACTTCCAGGAGGGCGGGCAGCATGAAGTGGTTGATGCCGCCGGCGAGGACGGCGAACCGGCAGCCGGCCACCTCCTTCACGTCCGTCACCTGAGCCGCGTAGTAGCCGCTGTCCGCCACGAGCCAGCGCCCGGGTTCGAGGACCACCCGGACGCCCGGCGGGGGCGGGGCGGCGCGCAGCCGGGCGGTGAACCTGCCGAGGTCGAAGGGTGCCCCGCCGCGCGGAGC
Organism: Streptomyces rectiverticillatus; assembly: GCF_013394065.1. NCBI lineage: Bacteria > Bacillati > Actinomycetota > Actinomycetes > Kitasatosporales > Streptomycetaceae > Streptomyces > Streptomyces rectiverticillatus. The sequence continues at coordinate 6,946,930 of NZ_CP040752.1, read as the reverse complement.
GACGCCGAGGCCGCCGCCCGCGTCGAGCACGCGCAGGACGAAGCCGTGCTCGCGGGCGGCCCGTACGGCCCAGTGCAGCCGTGCCTGCACGTGGGCGGCGTGGGCGTCGGCGTCGAGGTTGTTGGACACCACGTGGAAGTGGTAGCCGACGAGGTCGAGTCCGGGCAGGGCGCGGGCGACGGCGGCCGCTTCCGGCAGTGCGTCCTCGCCGATGCCGAACTGGGTGGCGTGGCCGTCCATGCACAGCGCGCCCTGCAGCGGTGCGGTGGCCGCGTTGACGCGGAGCACGACCGGGATGCGGCGGCCGGCCCGGTCCGCTGCGGCGGCGATCCGGTGGAGTTCGAGGGTGCTCTCGGCGCTGACGAAGTCCACGCCCGTCCGGGCCAGGGCCGTCAGCATGGCGTCGGTCTTGCCGGGCCCGGTGGCGATCAGGGCCCGGGCGGAGGCTGCGCGGGCCGCCCCGGCCTCGCCCTCGGAGGAGACGTCGAATCCGTCGACGCCGGGGGCGAGCGCTTCGAGCACGGCCGGGAAGGAGTTGGCCTTCACGGCGTAGAAGGCCTCCGCCCAGTCCGGGAGCCCGGCGCGCAGCAGCGCCGCCCTGCGGCCCGCCGCGGCCGGGTCGTGCACGTACGCGCACAGCGGCTCCGGCCCGGCCTCCTCCGCAAGCCGGCGCAGCCGCTCGACGACGGGGCCGGGCAGGGCCGAGGAGGGCAGGGCCGGGCGTGCGCCGGTGCCCGGCGACCACTGCTGGGCGGGCCAGGGGACGGCCGCGGCGGGCTGGGTGGCGGCCATCAGAAGTACGTCTCCAGGGGGCCGGTGCGCCGGATGTCCAAGGTGGCGCAGTGGAAGGCGCCGCCGAAGGCCGTGTAGTGCTCGAAGGTGCAGGGGACGGGGTCGAATCCCCACTGCTCGAAGGCCTTCAGGAGCGGTGTCTGGGACCGTTCGACGACCACGTGGTCCGGGTCGAGCATGAGCACGTTCAGGCTGCTCCACGCGCTCATCAGCCCCCGCTGCATGACCGGGGTGACGACCGGCTCCGGGGGGATGAGCACGTCCCAGGAGCGGAAGACGGAGGGGAGGCCTTCCGGGTCGATGAACTCGGGGTTGACCAGGACCTTCCCGGGGGCCAGGGGCAGCAGGGAGGTGTCGATGTGCATGGCCCGCGGGTACCGCGAGACGACCTCGTGGACGCGGTAGCCCGGCCCGAGGTGCCGGCGGAGCCACTCCAGGCCGAGGGCGTTGGTGACGTGGCTGCGCTCCATGAACAGGTCCCGCCCGCAGCGCATCACGTCGGCCGCGTCGAAGACCGGTTCGGCCTCGGTGACCAGGTACGTCATCTCCTGGTCCGGGGGCGGGACCTCGTAGCCGGGGCGGTACTGCGCGTCGAGGAGGCGGGGCTTGGGGGCGGCGGTCCAGCGGGCGCCGCGCTCGAAGTACTCGGTGAGCAGGCCGCGGTAGGGCCAGGTCTCGAAGTACCGGTTGCGGTCGGCCATCGGCACTTCGATGATCTCGTCCCCGACGACGAGCAAAAGGTCGCGCGGGTTCGCGGCGGAGATGCCGTTGGCGACCGCCCAGGAGGGGGTCGCGAACGGGCGGGAGGGGTCGGGCGGGTCGGGGCGGCGTACGGTGACGTGGGCGTCGTGGAGGATGCCGATGAGCTCCTCCAGGCCGCGCTCCGCTTCCTCCACCACGTCCTGGGGCATCGGTTCGCCGGCGGAGGCGCTGAGGTGCTCCTGTGCCGCGGGCGGTACGGAGATGCGGTCGAGCACCTCCCACGACGACGTCATCGCGCCGTCGACCCTGCCGACGACGACTTCCTCCAGCGGGTCCCATTCGTTGTGCGAGGAGACCACGGGCATGAGGGGGCTTCCTTCCGTGAGGGGCGGCGGGAGGACGAGGGCGGGGCTAGCGGGTCATGCAGTTCTCGTCGCTCTCGCGGCCGCTCCGGTAGGCGATCTCCCCCTTGAGGACCTTGCGGTAGAAGCTCCAGTACGAGGTTTCGGTGACGAGGATCTTCTCCTGCATGGCGGCGTGCAGCTGCGGCACGTTCACCATGGGGACCCCCTGGTGGTAGTGGTGCGCGGTGTGCAGGTTGTTGTAGTTGGTGAGCCAGCGGGCGAAGCGCGAGGCGTGGATGGTCCGGGTGTTGCTCAGGACGTTGTCGTCGGTCTGGGTGTTCAGGCCGAAGTGCTCGGGCATCTCGATCAGGAAGTGCGCCGCCTCGCTCACGAGGAGGGCGGGGGCGAACCAGGCCAGGACGACGAACCAGTCGCGGGTCAGCACCCCTGCCGCGACGGCACCGGCCAGCAGGACGAGCAGCAGGGCGTACTCGTTCTGGACGGCCCGTCCGGCGCGGGGCCGCTCGACGCCGGGGATGGGGCGCCGGGCGGCGCCGCGGCCCAGATTGCGCAGGACGTCGGCGTAGCGGCCGGGGTGGAACGCGGCGAGGGCGAAGCCGTGCACGCTGTCGAGGCCGTGGAAGCGGTAGTTGAAGAACTCCTGGTTGCGGGGGGTGCCGAGGAAGGCGTGGTGGCGGAGGTGCTCGTACTTGTAGTGGGAGTACGAGCTGAACATGAACATCCCGCAGACGAAGCCCCAGGTCCGGTTCGCCCACCGGGCGTGGAAGGCGTGCTCGTGGAGGCACTCGTGCTGGAGCTCCACCAGGTAGGCGTACATCACGCCGAGGACGAGGACGGCGGCCGCGCAGGTGACGGGGTTGCGGAATTCCAGCAGGGCCGTCCAGCAGACCACGATCACGGCGAAGGCGACGCCGATCTTGGCCATGAAGCGCCGCGGGCGGCGCTCGAAGTACGACATCGGCAGGCCGCGCCGGGTGTCGGCGCCGCGGACCGGCGCCAGGGCCACGTCGTGGGAGCCGTCGAGGTTGAGCTGTTCCCCTTCGTGGGGAGCCGTGCGGGACATGGCTGTTCCTCCTTCTGCGAGGGGGGGCGGGCGCTCCGCGGGCTACGGATGCGCGGGGACGATCAGCCGGCCGGCCGTCAGTGCGGTGGTCACGCAGGGGGCCTGCGCGTAGGACTCCCGGCCGATCGGGTCGCGGGCGAGTGCCGGGCGGGCCGGGGAACAGGCGGCCCCGGCCTCCCGCAGGAGTGCGGCGGGCGCGCCCCTCACCCGCAGGAGCCCTCTTCCCCGGGCCTCCTGCGCACCGTCCACCAGGCAGTACGCGGCGAGCCAGCCGGGGCGGCCGTCGGCGGAGCGGCCGCAGGGGGTGAGGGAGTCGAGGAGGAGGGCGCGTCGGGGGAAGGCAGTACGGGGGAGGCGGCCCGGCGCGGCCGGGGGCCGGGTGCCGGTGGCGAAGGTGCCGTGCGGCACCAGCCAGCGGTCCGGCTCGGCCAGCAGCTCGCACGCCCGGCGAAGGTCGGCGTGGCGGCGGCCGGTCGCGGTGACGAGGCCGCGGAGGGGGAAGTCGTGCGGAGGGTAGGGCGAGGAGCATCCGCTGCCGGGCCCGCCGGCCGTGCCGTCCTCCTCCTGTGCGGCGGCGGTCAGCGCCAGCAGCGCGGCGGGGCCGAGGACGACGGGGTCGCCGGGGCGGATGTCGCCGGGGTCTGCGGCGGACGCCCAGGGCAGGGAGCGGGGCGGGCCCGTCCCGTCCTTGAGGTGGAGCACGCGGTCGCGGTCGCGGACGAGGAGGTACGTACGCGTGGACAGGGCCACGCGCCTGCCGTCGCACTTGACGTCGGTCGTGATGCGGCCGGTCTCCACGAGCAGGCCGTCCTCGCCGAGCGCGGGTGCGGAGCGGTCGCGGAGCGCGCGGTGGACGGCCCGGGCGCGGCGCCCCGGCTCCTCGCCTGTGGCGGCCGCCCCGGTCGACGACAGCCGCCAGGTGCCGGGCTCGTCGGAGGCCGCCGTCATGGCCAGCCGGGTGCGCGTCTCGCCTGCGCCGGCGTCCAGGCGCACGATGTCGTGGCTGCGGGTGACGGTGACGGCGGGGTTCACGGCGCGCACCGCAGGCGGGAGAGCCGGAGGGCCGGCGCGCACATGCCGACGTCGAACAGCAGCTGGCCGTCCTTCCCGCACAGGGCGTTGTCGCCGAACTCGGTGTGCGCGCCCGTCTCCACGACGCGGGTGAGGACGTCGGCGCGCTCGCGCAGGCGGCCGCGGACGTACTCGCCCGTGCGGCGCCCGGAGCGGATCCGCTCGCCGAGCACCAGGCGGGCTTCGAGGGCGGCGCCGGTGCGGATGCCGTCCGCGAGGCGGTGGACGAGGAGCCCGTGGCCGGCGTTCTCGACGAGCGCGTCGGTCCCGGCCTCACCGGGCCGGCACAGGACGTTCGACATGCGGGGCAGCGGCCGGTGCAGCACGGACGCGGCGCGGCTGTTGGCGGTGGGCATCGCCGCCCCGGCGGCGGCACTGGAGAGGCTGTGCAGCTGGCGTACGAGCCTGCCCTCGTGCACGATCCGCTGCCGGCCGAGGCAGACGATGCCTTCGTCGTCGGTGGCGTAGTGGGCCGGTCCGCCCTCGGCGAGGGGGTCGTCGTCCAAGGTGATCAGCTCGCCGGCGACGCGGCAGCCGAGCCGGTGGGCGAGGGCGGGCATGCCGCCGGGCGACGCCTCGGCGAAGTGGCCCGCCGCCTCGTGCAGCAGGACGCCCGCGGCCTGGGGCATGAGCACCGCCGCGCACTCCCCCGGCTCCGCATCGCGGGCCGCGTCGACGGCGGCCACCAGCCGGGCGGCCGACTCGCACCACGCCGGGTCGGTGAGCCGGGGCAGCGCCGGGCCGCGGCCGCTGCGCCCGACGGGGACCTCGTGCCCGCCGGGTGTGAGCAGGTCGCCGGTCAGCGACCAGACGCGGCGCGCCTGGGGGGCGCCGGTGCCGTGGGCCGTCCCCGCGACGACGCGGACCGAGGAGACCTGCGAGAACTGCAGGACGGCGCGGCCCCCGAAGCGTTCGCGGAGCGCGGCGAGAGCGGCCAGGACCTCGCCGTGGTCGTCCGGCGGCTCCGGCTCGGGGAGTTCGATGCGCCACGGGCCCGGCGGGTCGCCGGAGAAGATGCGCGTGCCGCGGCCCGGTCCCCGGTCGTGGCGGCCCATGCGGGTGGACAGGCGGTGGGCCGACGTCCCGCGCGGCCCGGCCGTCACCACACTGCCGACGGCCGCTTCGCAGGCGACGGTCTCCCCCGCCGGGCCGTCAGCGGGCATCGGTGCCGCCGTTGACCGGCGCCTCCAGCAGCAGGCCCATCCCCGCCAGCGAGCGGACCAGCTCCAGGCCGCGGCGGAGCGTGGTGTCCGGGTCACCGGGGTCCTCGGGGAAGACCTCGGCGATGAGCTGCCGCGCGGTGCGCCGGCCGTCGGCGCGCTCCAGCAGGTCGCGCGCGCTGCGGCCCAGCTGGATGGTCTCGATCCGGTCGCGGGCGCTCTTGCGGGTGACCACGTAGCTGCTGCCGTTCGCGCCCGCACTCTCCTGGGCCGCGGGCGCCTCGGCCGGGCCGCGCAGCATCCGGTGCAGGTCGTGCGGGAACTCGGCGCTCAGGAAGTCCCCGGCGCGGAGGGCGGATTCGGGGCCGACGTCGGGTGCCGCGGGGCGCGGGGGCGGCTCGGGCAGGTCGGCCGCGGCCAGCCGCATCATCTCGTAGCGTACGAGGGACGCGGCCGGCGAGTCCTCGATGCCGAGCCGGACGGTCTCCTCCTGGGCGAAGACCAGCAGGTCCCGTGCCTCGCTCTGGTGGCGGAAACGGGTCCCCGGCGAGTGCTCGGCGTTGTACTCCTCGATCCAGGCCACCCAGCGCTCGTACCAGTCCATGGGCGAGTCGTAGTACGGCAGCAGCCGCGGCCACAGGGACGCGAGGACGACGACGTGGCCCGAGAGCTCCTCGGCGGCGTCGATCAGCGCGTCGCCCACGTCGGGGCAGGCGAAGCGGTAGTCGGTGCAGAAGACGTCCTTGTGCTCGCGCCGGTACTGCTGGATCTGTCCCATGAGCCGGTCGGTGACGGGGATGTCGTAGTACTCGGCGGGGCGGTTGAGGGTCGGCGCGTACTGCTTGTACATGGGCGACTGGTGCAGCGGGACGAGCGTGAACAGCTGGCTGCGGCCCTGGCCCTCCTCCAGGAACTGGAAGAAGCGGGTGAGGGTCTCGGACATGGTCTCGCGGGTCTCGGTCGGGTAGCCGACGATGAAGCCGGTGACGGGGCGGATGCCCGCGGCCTTCGTCGCCCGGACCACCTCCAGGGACCGTTCGAGGTCGAGGTTCTTCCTGATCCAGCGCTGCATCTTCGGCGAGCCGCTCTCGATGCCGTAGTAGATCTCCTCGCAGCCCGCCGCGCCCATCTTGTCGAGGAGTCCGGCGTCGATGAGGTCCGTCCTGGTGCTGCAGCCCCAGGTGACGCCGAGGTCGCGGGCGATCAGGGCGTCGCAGAACTCGTGGGTCCAGGGGCGGTTGCAGGTGAAGATGTCGTGCGAGAAGTTCACGCTGGTGCGGCCGAACACGTCGCGGACGTACTCCAGCTGCCGGATGATGTCGTCGATGGGCCGCATGCGGAACTTGCGCTCCCAGAAGGGTGCGGTGGCGCAGAAGGAGCAGCGGAAGGGGCAGCCGCGGCCGACGTCCAGGTACAGGCGGGCGCCCTTGGACATGTCGTAGGCGTAGTAGGCGGGCCAGGGCAGGTCGGCGAGGTCCTGGAACAGGGGCCGTTCGGGGTTGACGACGGCCTCGCCGCCCTTGCGGTGGGTGAGACCGTGGATCCCCGAGGGGTCCTCGCCCGCGTGCAGCGTCTCCAGGAGCTCGTTGAAGGTCGCCTCGCCCTCGCCCCGCACGATGAAGTCGGCCCAGGGGAAGCGGCCGAGGAACTCGGCGCTGATGGGGGTGACGGCCGGGCCGCCGAGGCAGATCCGGGTGTCCGGGGAGCGCCTGCGCATGGCCTGCCCGAGGAGGACGGTGTGGACGAGCGAGTCCGCGTCGGTCATCAGGCCGACCAGGGAGTCGCCGGCCGCGAGTACGGACTGGGCCAGGCTGTCGTAGAGGGCGTCGTCGTTGGGGACGGCGCCGTCGAGCAGCAGCTGATTGGTCTCGACGACCTCGATCGCGGCGGGCGCTCCGGCCGCGTCGGCGGCGGCCTTGAGGGACAGCAGGCCGACGGGGACGAAGTTCTGCATGGGCGGCGGGTCGCCGGGCCGGGTCCGCAGGGACATCCCGCCGTGGTTGAGGTGCGGGCTGGTGGCGAGCGCGACCTTCATCATGAGCGCTCCCCGGCCCGTTCGCCGCGGCGCAGTTCGACGCGCGGCTCGGCCATGATGTGTTCGCGGAAGAGCTCTTCCCTGCGCAGGATGCTCTGCAGCTGGAAGTCGCTGGTGCCGCAGCCGTCGAAGGTGCCGTTGAGGATGCTGGACTGGCTCGGGCAGCGCCCGGTGCAGAAGTACTTGTCGTCGTTGATGGGGCAGCCTTCGCAGGTGTCGCGGTAGTTGTCCCAGGTGATCTTCCGGATGAGCCAGTCCTCGCTCTCCCAGATGCCGGCGAACGGGGTGAGCTGGACGTTGCCGCCGCACAGCACCTTGTTCCCGGCGCAGGTGCTGCAGGGGAAGACGTCCCCGGCGGAGTTCACGTAGCAGACGCCGCGTCCGCTCATGCAGCGGCGCGTGGCGAAGACCATGGTGTAGAGGAAGTCGAGCACCTTGCCCGCGCACAGGCCGAGGGTGCGGTCCTTCTCGCGGCCCCACTCCTCCTCGTCGATCCAGAACCGGGCGGTCCGCTCGACGTCGTGCATCGAACTGGCGAGGTCCTTGTGGAGGGCGCCGCGACCCATCGGGATGAAGGGCACGCTGCGCAGGCTGACGTCGTTCTCCTTCGCCCAGTCGATGATGACGGGGAGGTCGTCGACGTTCTCATGGGTCGTGGTGGTCATGATGCTGGTGTTGAATCCGCGGTCCCGGAGTTCGGCGAGCCGGCGGGTGACGTAGGCGAACTCGCCTTCGTTGCGGTATTTCCCCTGCCCGTGCAGGCCGTCGATGCTCATGCTGATGATGACGTCGTCCTGCGGTATGCGGGAGAGGATGCGTTCGCTGAGCGTCGTGCCGTTCGTGGCGATGCCGATGACGAATCCCAGGTCGTACGCGCGCTGCACGATCTCGCAGAAATCGGGGTGCATGGTGGGTTCGCCGCCGGTGACGATCAGCGAGAAGACGCCCATGGCCGCCCATTCGTCGAGCAGCCGCATGATGAGCTCGGTGGGCAATTCGGAGCTGCGCGCCCGGCCGCCCTCGACGAAGCAGTGCGGGCAGCGGAGATTGCAGGAGCGGGTGATCTCCAGCCACACCATGGCGGGCGCCCGGAAATGGAAATCCGTCTCCACGGAGAGTCTTTCGACGAGGTGGGCCGTGCATCGTTCGGGTGGTTCGCCCGCGCGCAGCAGGGCTTCGGCGCCCTCGTCGTACATGGCCACCGAGCCGTCCGGGAATGCGGCCAGCCAGCCGAAGTCCTCCCGGCGGTAGCGAATGACCGGCCGGGTCTTCGGCGGCAGCCGCCGGGCGTATTCGGGCGTGCAGGACGAAAGGTGCTGCAGCAACGTACCCCTCCATCGTCTCCGTCGTCGTCCGTCTCCGTCGCGCGCGGGACGGACGTGAACCGCCGGGACCCTCGCCGGTGAGCACGAGAGCCCCGGCGGTCGTCGGGTGCTCCGGTTCCCCGCTGCTACTTGGGGGTACCGACGGTGCTGGCCGTGGTGGCCGTGCGCTCTTCGATGACGGAGATCTCCTCGACGGCGCGCTCGGGCGAGTCGGGTACGGACGGCATGTCCTGGGGCGAGACGTGCAGGTGGGCGATGCGCAGGTCACCGCGGGCCCCGCGGGTCACCACGAGGGTCTCGCGCAGGTACTGCTGCTCCTCGCCGAGGGCCACCCGGCAGTGCAGGCTGACGAGGGCCGTGTCGCCGAGGATCCGGATCTCGGGCGAGAGCAGCTGGCTGCGCCGGGCCGTACCGGCGGCGAGGGTGAACACCCGCTGGAATTCCTCACGGCTGTCGATGCGGGTGGGCGACGACAGAATGAAGAAGGTGGCGTCGGGGGCGAACAGGTCGAAGTACCCCTGGTCGCTGCGGTCATATGCCGACCGGTACTCCTCGAGGAGCTGCTGGACGGCTTCCCTGGTGATGGCGCCCGCGGTCACCGTGGGCACGAAATCTATGGTCATTGAGCGATTCCCTTGTTTTTCGGCTGCTCCGGCTGCGTCGACTGCATGAGGGACCGGAAAGGGACGTCGTGCGGGAGCACCCCCAGCGGAGGCTGAGGGAGGGTACCTGCGGAGAATTTCTCATCTCGCCCTTGCACCAGATCGCAAGGCTCACCCAGTCGCTCGCTTGTTCGCTGGTACCCGACTATCATCGAGGGTGAGTTGACTGTCAATACCCGTGAACTCCCGTATAAAAGTGCCCAGTTGAGAGGTTTGATCGCGGCCCGGATCGGCGGTTTTCGGCGCGGAATCCGTTATTCAAGCCGGACGGGAATTCGGGAATCCCGTTCCGAATAGAGGACCGCCGGTCCCGGGGCGGCTTGCACCTGGCGCCACGGCGGTGTGAGGATGGCGCCATGGAACTCATGCGGTATGTCGACAACCTGCGCCAGGAACTCCTGGTCGCAGCCGAGGCGGGCGACGCGGAGACCCGCGAGGTCGCCGAGCGCCTCGTCGCGCCGCTCTCCTCCACCGTCCGGCTCGTCCTGCTCGACGCCCTGTCCGCCGCCGCGGACGAGATCACCAGCGATCTGGCGCCGGGCTCGGTCGAGGTCCGGCTGCGCGGGCTCGACCCGAGCTTCGTCGTCACCCTTCCCCCCGCCGACCACGGCCCCGGCGAGGCCGAGGGCGGCTTCGAGCGCCCGCACGCCGGTGCGGTGCCCCCGCGGCCCGCCCCGCTGCCGGTGCCGGCGGCCGGGGAGGACGGCGCCACGTCCCGCATCAACTTCCGGCCGCCCGAGCATCTGAAGGCGCGGATCGAGGAGGCCGCCGGACGCGAGGGCCTGTCGGTCAACGCCTGGCTGGTCCGGGCGGTGTCCGCGATGCTCGACTTCGACGAGCAGGCACGGCGCCCCGAACGCCGCGCACCGCGGGGCGGCCAGCACTACACGGGCTGGGTGACCTGACCCCCGGACGGCACCGGAGCATCGCCACCCTTCCGACCAGCGGGGACATCACCATGCCTGTTTTCGAGACGCCGCAGCCCATCTCCGTCTCCGTCGACCTCCAGGTCGGGGACGTCCGCCTCCAGGCCGACGAGCGCACCGACACGGTCGTCGAGGTGCGCCCGAGCGATCCGGGCAACGCGGCGGACGCGAAGGCCGCCGAGGACACCCGCGTCGAGTACGCGGGGGGCCGGCTGCTCGTCAAGGGCCCGAAGTCGCGGGCCTTCTTCGGCAAAGCCGGCTCCGTCGACGTGACGATCGGCCTGCCGTCGGACTCGGCGGTCGAGGGCACCGGGCAGATGGCCGCCTTCCGCTGCAGCGGGCGGCTGGGCGAGTGCCGGATCAAGACGTCGGCGGGCGACATCCGGGTCCAGGAGACCGGCCCGCTCACCGCCACCACCTCCCTGGGCGACGTCACGGCGGACCGGGTGCACGGCACCGCCACGATCACGACCGGGACCGGCGCGGTCCGGGCCGGCGAACTGGCCGGGCCGGCGGTGATCAAGAACTCCAACGGGGACAGCCGGGTCGGCGAGGCGGCCGGGGACCTGCGGGTGCGGTCGGCCAGCGGCAGCGTCTCCGTCGGCACGGCGCACGCGGCCCTGGAGGCCAAGACCGCTCATGGGGACATCCGCGTCGACGAGGTCGTGCGCGGCTCGATCGTGCTCGCCACGTCGAGCGGACAGATCGAGATCGGCATCCGGCCCGGCACGGCCGCGCGGCTCGACGTCCGGACGAAGTTCGGCAACGTGCACAACCTCCTGACGGCCTCCGACGGACCCGGGCGGGCCAAGGAGACGGCCGAGGTGTACGCGACCACGTCGGTCGGCGACGTGACGGTCCGCCGGGCCGGGGGCTCCTGACGCGGACGGGGTCCGGGCCGGCGGAGGCCGGCCGAGGAGCCCTCAGTCGGTCAGGGCCCACACCATCAGTCGGTCAGGGCCCGCACCACGACCCGTATGCCGCGCCACACCCAGCCCAGTGCACCGATCTCGATCGCGGTGTCGGCGGCGTCGACGGCCGTCTCGGCCCGGTCCGAACGCCGGCAAGTCGGGCACGTACGCCGCCGGAAGCTGCCGTCCCTTCCACAGCGCCTGCACGCGCCCCTGCGGTTCCACATGAACATGATCATCTCATGGGCGGCCGCAGGCCACGGGGCCGGAGCGCGGCCGAGCGGGACGTACCGGGCCGGGCAGTGCCGTGGCTGCGACCACTGCCCGGCCCGGAGGCCTCAGCCCTGCGGCACGAGTGCGGAGCGCTCGTACTCGCGCTCATGCTCGTGCTCGCAGGCGTCGTCGATCCCGTAGGTGTCCCACGCGGGGAACGGGTCGGTGGCCGGGAGCCCTTCGCCGTCCTGCACGAGGCAGCCGGCCAGGGCGGCCCGGAGCTCCTCGCTGCGCAGGCCGGTGCCGATGAAGACCAGCTCCTGGCCCTGTGCACTGTCCGCGTCCCGGACTCCGGAGGGCTCGAAGCGGGCGACGGAGCCGGCCTGCGACCACAGGCCGGTCACCCGGGGACGGCTCGCCAGGCGGAAGAATCCCTTGGAGCGCAGGATCCGGCCGTAGGACCCGCTGTCGAGGCCTTCGGTGACGAACTCCCACAGGCGGCCGGGGTGGAACGCGGCGTCCGCGCGGAAGACCGTGCTGGAGATGCCGTACTCCTCCGTCTCCGGGACGTGGTCCCCGTTGAGCTCCATGACCCAGCCGGGGGCCTGCTGCGCCCGCTCCAGGTCGAACAGCCCGGTCCCGAGCACGTCGCCGAGGGCCACGCGCCCGCGGGTGGCGGTCACGATCCGGGCGGGCGGGTTGAGCCGGGCGAGGGCGGCCCGCAGCCGTTCGGCGCTCTCCGCGTCGACGAGGTCGAGCTTGTTGAGCACGATGACGTCGGCGAATTCGATCTGGTCCATCAGCAGGTCGCTGACGGTGCGCTCGTCGTCCTCGTACTGGTCGAGCCCGCGCTCGGCGAGCCCGTCCCCTCCCTCCAGCTCGGGCAGGAAGTTGGCGGCGTCGACGACGGTCACCATCGTGTCGAGGCGCGCCAGGTCGCCCAGGGTGGCGCCGTCGTCGCGGGGGAAGGCGAAGGTCGCCGCCACGGGCATCGGTTCGGAGATGCCGCTGGACTCGATGAGGAGGTGGTCGAAGCGGTCCTCGCGGGCGAGCCGGCCGACCTCTTCCAGCAGGTCGTCGCGCAGGGTGCAGCAGATGCACCCGTTGGTCATCTCGACCAGCCGTTCCTCGGTGCGCGACAGGGCCGCCTCGCCGCCGCGCACGAGCGCGGCGTCGATGTTGACCTCGCTCATGTCGTTGACGATGACCGCGACGCGCAGGCCCTCGCGGTTGCTCAGCACGTGGTTGAGCAGGGTGGTCTTGCCCGCTCCGAGGAAGCCGGACAGGACGGTGACCGGCAGTCGGCCGCGCACGCCCGTCAGCCTTCGGGGCGCAGCAGGCCGCGCTCGTAGGCCTTGACCAGGCGCTGCGGCACCAGGTGCACGACGCCGTCGACGGTGACCGGCACGAGGTGCGGCGCGGCCGCCTTCCACTGGGCGCGGCGGTGGCGGGTGTTGCTGCGGGACATCTTCCGCTTGGGTACGGCCATGGGTTCGGGGTCCTCTCCGGTCGGTGCGGAACCGACGCTATATGAAAATGGATCCCATTACCAATTGGCCTGCTCGACGGACCCCGCCCCTCGGCGGGCGCATGCCGAAGGGCCGGTCGGCATGCGCCGACCGGCCCCTGTGTCATCCGGTGCTCTGGATCCGCATCCGGGGTCCTACCTCATCCACCGCCGTGGCAGGCGCATGAGCATGAGCAGCCCGGTCCGCATGTGCAGTCGGCGCTGTTCGCCGGGGCGGGCTCGTGAAGGGTCATGGCCGGCTGTCCTCCTTCGACGCGCGGTTACCTCGTTCCAGCGAACACCCGGCCGGGTCCGGCGACAAGAGGGGTGCACGGTCCGGCCGAACCTTGCCGCATTCACATCGCATGCCCGCCGTCACATCGCATGCCTCTCGTCACAGGGCACACCTGTGACCGGGTCACGGCTTGCGGCGGGGCTTTCCGCGCTTGGCGCCCTTGGAGCCGGCCGCGCCGCCCCGGGGGGCCTTGCCGCCCGACTTGCCGGCCGCGGGCTTGCGCTGCGCGCCGCCGCCCGTACCGGGACGCTTCTGCTTGGGCTGCGCCTTGGCCTGTGCCTTGGTCTTCTCCCGGGGCTGCGCCGCCTGGGGCAGGGGCCGGCCCCGCGAGCTGTTGACCGTACGCCCGCGGACGATCCCGATGAAGTGCTCCACCAGGTCGGTGGTCTCCTCCTGCGGCCACGACAGGGCGACGCGGGACTCGGGGGCGTCCGAGAGCGGCCGGTAGGTGAGGTCCTTGCGGTGGTGCAGGCGGGCGAGCGACTGCGGCACGACCAGCACGCCCACGCCCGCCGCCACCAGCTCGACGGCGTCCGCCGTCGTGGCGGGACGCTCGATCGCGGGCTGCCCGGGCAGCGTCTCCCAGCCGAGGACGTCGTCGAGGGGATGCAGCACGATCTCGTCCGCGAGGTCCGCCGGGGAGACCTCGTCGACCGCCGCCACGACGTGGTCCTTCGGGATCACGACCACGGTCGTCTCGGTGTAGAGGGGGATCGCGCTGAGATCCTGCCGGTCCACCGGCAGCCGTACGAAACCCGCGTCGGCGTCGCCGCGCCGCAGCGCCTCGCACGCCTCGGCGGCGGGCACCGCCACGAGCGTCAGTGGGACTTCGGGCAGCCGCTCGTTCCAGATCCGCACCCACTTCGTGGGTGTCACTCCAGGGACATACGCGAGCCGGAACGAAGGGGAATCTTCCGAGCCTGTCACCCCGCCAGGTTACCGGTCGTGGTCAGAGGTAGCTCACATGCTCGATACCCTTGACAGCATGACGTCGCACAAGACCGCCCAGACCATGAAGCCCGCGACCGCGGCGAAGAAGCTGGGTGTGTACCTCCAGGCCACCCCCGCCGAGTTCCAGGAGGGTGTCGTCTCGCGCAGCGAGCTCAACGCGCTGCAGGCCGATCCGCCCCAGTGGCTGCAGGACCTGCGCCGCAACGGCCCGCACCCCCGTCCCGTGGTGGCGGCGAAGCTCGGCGTCTCCATCGCCGGCCTGGCCCGCGGCGGGGTCACCGAGGCCCTCACGACGGAGCAGATCGACGCGCTGAAGAACGAGCAGCCCGAGTGGCTGCAGCGCGAGCGCGCCACGCAGGCCGAGGTCCGCAAGGAGGCGGCGCGCATCAAGGAGAAGAACGCGGCGCGCGACGGCCAGGACGACGGCCCGCGCTCCTGACCCCTCCGTGACCTTGGTCACCCGCTCCCGGTGAACCGCCAGCGGGTCTGGCTGTAGGGCTCCCCCTTGCCGAAGCCGAAGGCCGTGCGGGGGGCCACCGCGAAGACCAGGGCCTCGCCGGCGCCGTGGACGAACACGCCGTTCGCCACGTCGAAGTGCCACTCCGTGCCGTACTTCGCCTCCCACGCGCCGGCGAGCCGCCGCAGCCGCCGCTCGTCGCTCACCTGCACGGCCTCCCCCTCGACGACCAGGTCGCAGCCCTCCCGGAGGGTGTTGCAGCCGGTCGTGAGGGCGACGTGCGGGTTGCTCCGCAGGTTCTTCGCCTTGCGCTCCTCCGCGCCGGTGCAGAAGTGCAGCGCACCGTCCTCCCATACGCCGATCAGGGGCGTGACGTGCGGGCGCCCGTCGGGGCGTACGGTCGTCAGCCAGTACACCTCCGCCCGGGCCAGCGCGGCGACGGCGTCGCTCCAGTCCGCTGCCGTCGCCCGGGCGCTGCTGTAGCGCTCGTCCAGTGCGGTGAGGGGTTCCGTGTCGGGCATGGGCGTCTCCTCCCGGGGCCGACGGGCCGACGGGCCGACCGCCCCATGGGCCGATCGTGCCCTTCCCGCGAGGACCCTGCATCCGGTCCGGCCGGCCGCCGGGCCGGTCGCGCAGGAGATCAGCGGCGCAGGTCGCGGGAGAGGTCGATCAGCTCGGTCGCCAAGGTGATCACGACCTGTTCGCGGAACTCGTCCGGGGTCAGCTTCACCGGGGTGTCGGGGCCGGTGTGCCCGGTGATGACGCCCGACGGCGCCTCGGCCTTCGCGGCCTGCTTCTCGGATATGCCGTCGAGGGAGTGGGCCACGGCTCCGGACACCGCACTCTGCATCGACTTGGCCACGCTGAGGTCGTCGACGCAGAAGCCCACGTAGGCCGCGATCACCTTGCCCGAGTCGTCCACCACGCGGATTCCCTTGGCGATGGCGTTCCCTCCGCTCACCGTCAGCGTCGGAACGCCGTCCTCCGACTGCGTCAGGGAGAGCGTGCCACGCTCGACCGCCGGATTGGCCATGGCGTCCATGGCGTCGCTCGAGCCGCCGGGCACCTCTGCCGCACTGTGGTCCGCCATGATGCTTCCCTTCTCCGGAAGTGCCGGGACGCGCTCTCCCTGACTACCCCCGGAGCCGGGCACCGATACGCGAGGCGTAGAACCGTTCGGTGGGGCTACGCGTATCGATATGACTACTTCTCACCGCATCGGTCCCGAAGGGCCGAGGGCCGGAGTCCGGCCCGTCCCCGAGGTCCAGCAGGCCCATCGCCGGCTCGACCGGAAGGCGGCCGGGCCGGTCCGGCAGACGCAGTACACGCGCGGCGCCCTGACCGCCTACCTCTGGGCCCTGGGCCGGGGACAGGTGTCACCGGTCACCGGCGGCCGCTCCGACGAGGCCCCGGACCTGGCGGTCCTGACAGCCGAAGCGGACGCCGCACAAGCGCAACTGGAGGACTTCACGCAGCGGACGGTGCCGAGGGACTACGTCCACGGGGTGCTCGACACCCTGGCCTGGGTGTGCGGCCACAGCGACACCCGCCCCTGACCGGCCGCGCCCGGCCGAAGCGTTCATGGCTCCGGCGTCCCTTACGCGTCCCCGGCGCGCTCGACGCCCTCGACACCCTCGGCGCCTACGTCCCCGGCCGTATCCGCCTGCACACCGGCGGCCGGACGGGCACCGGCGCGGAACGTATGACGGTAGGCCGTCGGCGATACGCCCGTCTCGGCGGCCAGGTGCCGGCGCAGTGGAGGCGGCGGTTCCGAAGCCCGCTTCGGCGGCCACGCGGTCCACCGTCAGGTCGGTGGTCTCCAGGAGCCGGTGCGCGTGCCGGAGGCGCTGCTGCAGCAGCCACTGCCCCGGCGGCATGCCCACCTCGTCGCGGAAGCGCCGGCAGAACGTGCGGACGCTCATGCGCGCGTGCGCGGCCAGTTCGGCCAGGGTGAGGGGCCGGTGGAGCTGTTCGTGGGCCCATACGCGGGCCGCCGCCGTGGTGGCGGCCGTCGGCTCCGGAACCGGGCGTTCGATGTACTGCGCCTGGCCGCCTTCACGCCACGGCGGGACGACGCACAGCCGCGCCACCCGGTTGGCGATCTCGCTGCCGTGGTCCTGCCGCAGGAGGTGCAGGCACGCGTCGATGCCGGCGGCGACTCCCGCCGCGGTGAGCACCTTCCCCTCGTCATCGAACAGCACGTTCGCGTCGACCTTCACCCGGGGGAACGTCCGCTGGAAGTGGTCGGCTTCGTTCCAGTGAGTGGTTGCGGGGCGGCCGTCGAGCATGCCCGCGGCCGCCAGGACGTACGACGCCGTGCAGATCGACACGATGCGGGCGCCCGGCGGCAGGAGGGCGAACGCCGCGGCCAGTTCGCCGGGGAACCAGTCCCTCTCCTCCGCGGGGCCGCAGGTGAACGGGGGCACGACCACGGTGTCCGCCGTCCGCAGCGCGTCGGCGCCGTGCTCCCGGACAGAGTGGCGGGCCCGGTCTACGTCGACGCCGTCGTGCCGCGGGACGGGGACTCCAGCTGGTCGCTGGTCACCGACAACGAGCGGGAGTGGTATCTCGGCGGGGTGGGCGAGAACGGATACACGAGCGCACCCCTGCCCTTCTTCGACCCGCGCGCCACCCCGCACCCGCTCGCGTCCCTGATGCAGGCGATCAAGCTGAACGGCGGGCTCGACCGCTTCCGGAGCAAGGACTACGTGTACGCCACGGGCTGGCCCGGCAGCTCCCCGTTCACGCCCGTGTACGAGCAGCTGCGGCGCGACCCCGCGTGGCGGGCGCATGCCGTGGGCACAACGTGATGCAGGGAGCCCCCGGCGAACTCCTGAAGATCCTCCTGTCGGCCGCCGCCACTATGATCAACACTGGGTGACATCAACATGACAGAACGACAGGTGGGGCAGTGTCCGGCATGGAACAGCGGATTCCGTTAAGCAAGCCGACGATCGAGGACGACGAGATCGCCGCGGTCGTGGACGTGCTGCGTTCGGGCTGGCTCGCAGCGGGGCCACGGGCCGGGGAGTTCGAGGAGGCCTTCGGGGAGTTGCTGGGCGCCTCGCACGCCGTCGCCGTCGACTCCGCCACGGCGGGCCTGCACCTCGTCCTGGCCGCGCTGGGGGTCGGCCCGGGGCACGAGGTGATCGTTCCGTCCCTGACGTGGCCGTCCACGGCCAACGTCGTCGAACTTCTCGGTGCCAGGGCGGTGTTCGCCGACGTGCTGCCCGGCACGCTGCTGCTCGATCCGGCCGATGCGGCCCGCCGGATCACCCCTGACACGCGTGCCGTCATCCCCGTGCACTACGCGGGGGCGCCGGCCGACCTCGACGCCTTGCGCGCCGTGACCCGCGACCGTGGCATCACCCTCGTGCACGACGCGGCGCACGCCCTGGGCACCCGTTACGGCTCGGAGCCCATCGGCTGCGGGACGGAGCCTGCGGTCTTCAGCTTCCATCCGGTGAAGAACATCACCACCGCAGAGGGCGGCATGGTGACCGTCTCGGACGACCGGCTGGCCGAGCGGCTGCGGCTGCTGCGCTTCCACGGGATCACCAAGGACACCTGGTCGCGGCATCACGGCACGGGCCCGGTGCGCTACGAAGTGCTGGAGCCGGGCTGGAAATACACCATGCCCGACCTCCACGCCGCACTCGGCATCGTCCAGCTGCGCAAGCTCGATCGCTTCAACGCCCGCAGACGTGAACTCGCCGAGAGGTACGGGCGGCTGCTGGCCGGCTCGGAGGAGATCGACCTGCCCGAGGTTCCGCCGTACGCACACGTCCACGCCTGGCATTTGTACGCCGTACGCCTGCGGCTCGACCGGCTGGCCATCGAACGGGACGCCTTCATCGGCGCACTCGGCGAGCTGGGCATCGGTGCGGGAGTGCACTTCACCCCTCTCCACCTGCATCACCACTACCGCAGTGACCACAGGAAGCCGCCCGGCGGTCTGCCCGTCACCGAGGCCGCCGGGGAGGCCCTCGTCTCCCTCCCCCTCCATCCCGGGCTGAGCGACGACGAGCAGGACCGCGTCGTCGCGGCTGTGCGCACCCTGGTGGCACGCCACCGCCTGCCGGCCCCCGGTGATGCGCGATGACCGTGGTGCTCTTCGCCTATCACGACGTCGGCTGCCGCACGGTGGAGGTCCTCGACGACCTCGGCGTCGGCATCGCCTGCGTCTACACCCACCGCGACGCCCCGGGGGAGAACACCTGGTTCGGGTCCGTGGCCGGCACGGCGGCCTCCCTGAACATCCCCGTACGTCACGCCGACCCGCGCACCGCCGCCGAGCAGGAGCACATCCGCGCACTCGCGCCCCGTGCCCTGTTCAGCGCCTACTGGCGGCGGATCCTGCCGGCCGGCGTCCTCGCACTCGCCCCCGTCGCCGTCAACCTCCACGGAAGCCTCCTGCCCCGCTACCGGGGCCGGGCACCCGTCAACTGGCAGATCCTCCACGGCGAACGGGAGGGCGGCGTCAGCCTGCACCACATGGTCGCCGAGCCGGACGCGGGCGACCTCGTCGACCAGGAGAGCTTCCCCATCGGCGCGGACGACACGCCCGTGGACGTCCACCGCAAGCTCCTGCCGGCCACCGAGGCCGTGCTGCGGCGCAGCGCACGGCCGGTGATCGACGGCAGTGCACCGCGCTGGCCGCAGCTCGCCTCGAAGGCGACCACCTTCGGGCGCAGGCGCCCGGCCGACGGGCTGATCGATTTCCGGCACTCCGCCGAGGACGTCCGCAACCTCATCCGCGCCGTCACCCACCCCTACCCCGGAGCGTTCTGCTACATGGGTCCTCACAAGCTCACCATCCGGCGGGCCGGCTACCCCTCGCCGGAGCCTGAGCCGCTCCCCCACCCGGGCCACCGGCGCCCCGGCGAGGTCCACACGCAACCGTCCGGTGTGTTCGTGGTGTGCGGCGACGGACGCCGCCTGCGCCTGGACGAGGTCGAGCTCGACGGACGGCGGTGCGCCCCGGCGGACCTCTCCCACGTCCTGCACCACCAGGCCGTCCTCGGGCAGGGCGGCGGCGCCCGGTGAACATCCTCGTCCTCGGCGCCGGAGGCTTCCTCGGAAGCCACCTGACCCGGGCGGTCCTGCACCGCACCGACTGGCACATACGCGCCCTCGACCTGACCGCGGAACGCCTCGGCGACGTCCTGGGCCATCCCCGCCTCGCCTTCCGCACCGGAGACGTGACCGAACACGGCGACTGGATCGACCGGCAGTTGCGCTGGGCCGACGTGTGCCTGCCCCTCGTGGCCGTCGCCACGCCCGCCACGTACGTCAGCGATCCCCTGGCCACCTTCGACCTGGACTTCCAGCACAACCTCGACGTCGTCCGCCGGTGCGCGGCCACCGGTACGCGCGTGGTCTTCCCCTCCAGCTCCGAGGTCTACGGAATGTGCCAGGACGAGGAGTTCGACGAGTACGAGAGTCCGCTGGTCTACGGTCCCGCCGACAAGTCCCGCTGGATCTACGCCGCCTCCAAGCAGCTCCTGGACCGCGTCATCCACGCCCTGGCCGAGCAGCAGGGGCTGCGCTACACCCTCTTCCGTCCGTTCAACTGGACAGGCCCGGGCCTGGACGACCCGCGCCGCCACGCGCCGGGCTCCTCCCGCGTGGTCGCCCAGATGCTCGGCCACCTGATCCGGCGCGAGCCCTTGGTCCTGGTCGACGGCGGATCCCAGCGCCGCTGCTTCACCCACATCGACGACGGCGTGGACGGGCTCCTGCGCATCCTGGCCGATACCGGCGGAAAGGCCGACGGCAAGATCTTCAACTTGGGTCACCCCGGCAACGAACGATCGATCCGCGAGCTCGCGCAGAGCCTCGTCCGCGTCGTCGCCGCCACCCCCGGATACGAGGACCTCCCCGCGACCGTGCGCATCGTCGAGCAGTCCGGCGCCGAGTACTACGGGCCCGGTTACCAGGACGTCGGCCGCCGCGTACCGGCGATCCACCGGGCCAGGACGCTCCTGGGCTGGAATCCGGTCATCGGGTTCGAGGAGCTCCTGACGTCCACCGTCCGCGCGTACCTGCCCGTTACGACAGGCTCAACGCCGTAGGGCTCACCCGCCCGGAACGAGTACATGGACACGCCATGTACGCTCCCAGCCATGCGATTTTCGGCGAGTGCCCTCCTCTTCGACAGCGATGAAACGCTGGTCTCCTCCCTGCAGTCGGTCAAGCGCGTCTGGAGCAGCTGGGTCGAGTCGTACGGCATGACGCTGGAGGAGGCCATGGCGCGCGTCGAGGTGCACGGGCGGCCGGCCGCCGAGATCGCCGCCGCTCTCCTGCCCGCCGGGCAGGTCGCCGAAGGGCTCCGGCGCCTGGCCGACGCAGAGGTGGCCGACGCGCTCGACGGTGGTGTGGTGCCCGTGCCCGGCGCCGCCGGGCTGCTGGCCTCGCTGCCCCAGGACCGCTGGGCCGTGGTGACGTCCAGCAGCCGGCGCGTGGCCGAGACCCGCCTCAACCAGGTGGGCATCCACCCCAAATTCCTCATCACGTCGGACGACGACCTCGCCCACTACAAGCCCCACCCGGAGCCGTTCTTCCTGGCGGCCGAGCGGCTCGGTGTCGACCCGTCCCGGTGCATCGTCGTCGAGGACGCGCCCGCCGGTCTGGCCGCCGGGCGGGCGGCCGGAATGGCGACCATCGCCTTGACGACGACGCACCGCCGGGACGAACTCGACGCGGACGCCACCGTCGCCGACCTGACCGCCGTCTCCGCCCGGGTCGACGAGGCCGGGGAGCTGGAGGTCGTCGTCGGCTGAGCGGGCCGCTCAGCGGCCCGCCCGCTGTGCCTCCCCTACGAGACCGTCAGCTCCGCGATGCCCGTGCGGGACTCGGCCTTGGCGTCACTGCGCACCACCACCCGTACGTACCGCGCGGATTCCGCCCCGCCCCCGGCAGCGGCGTTCCGCCATCGCCGTCCGTCGGCGGACAGCTGGATGTCGTACGAGGCCGGTGCCGGGCCGCTCCAGGCGGGGGTGACCTCGGTGACGCGGACGGGCTTGCCGAGGTCGGTGGTGAGGGTACCGGACGGCCCGTCCGGGACCCAGGCCGTGGCCGTGCTGCCGTCGACGGCGGCGGCCGCGTACAGGCCGGGCTCCTCCGAGGAGGCGGTGACCGCGGTGCAGCGGGCCACGTTGCCGGTCGGGACGAGGTCGGGGCGGCGCGTCTTGAGGACGGCCGGGGCGGCCTGGGTGAGGACTTGTTCGCCCTGCGGGGTGTCGAGGGTCATGGGCGCGCCGCCGGTGAGCCGCACGGTGGTGTCGTGGGCGCCGAGCTCGATGTCGTACGTGCGTCCCTGCCAGTGCAGACCGCGCAGGGTGACTCCGCGGCCGAGCTGCGGGGGCAGCATCGGGTCGAGGCGGAGCCGGTCCTCGCGCATGCGCATGCCGGTCAGGCCGTTGGTGAACGTCTGCAGGAAGCCGCCCTTGCCGGTGAGGAAGTCGTGCGCGGGCGAGCCGGCCAGCGGGTCCTCGGCGCCCGCCTTGGCGCCGCGCGCTTCCGAGAACTGGGCGAAGGGGCCGCGGACGAACGGCCTGATGGAGCGCTGCAGGTAGGTGTACGCCGAGCAGCCCGGTTCGCCCGTGCCGGCGGCGGCGATGGCGTGGACCGAGTCCGTCATGGCGGGGCCGTCGGGGTCGGTCCGCTGGGCGTAGTAGTCGAGGGTGCTTGCCGCTGCGCCCTCGGGCATCGGCCACTCCAGGGGGTACATCAGCAGCACCGTGTCGGCTTGTTTGATCTTGCTGTCCCGGTAGCCGTCGTACTGCTGGAAGACCTTGCGCTGCGCGTCGTAGGGGATCCGGATGCGGTCGGCGATCGTCTTCCACTCCCCCGGCGCGCGCTCGCCGAGCAGCTGGGCGGCGCGGGCGGCGTTGCGCAGCGCGGTGACGGCTCCGGCGTTGGTGAAGACCGCGTCGTCGACGCCGTTGCTGTACTCGTCGGGGCCGGCGGTGTCCTTGATGGAGTAGCTGCCGTCCGTGTTGCGGTGGACCCTGCCGGCCCAGAACTCGGCGATGCCCTTCATCACCGGCCAGCCGCGCTCGCGCAGCCAGGCGGTGTCGCCGGTGGCGAGGTAGTACTGCCAGGTGGCGAGGGAGATGTCGGACTGGAGGTGGATCTGGGTGCGGCAGTGGGGCGGGTCCACGCTGTGGCACTCCCGGGCCAGGTCGCCCTTGCTGCCGCTGTTCCAGGGGTAGAAGAGCCCCTGATAGCCGAGCTTGCGGGCGTTCTCGCGCGCTCCGGGGAGGGTCCGGTACCGGTACTCGACGACGGTCCTGGCCAGTTCGGGCGAGGTGGCCAGCAGGGCCGGGTACATCCACGTCTCGGCGTCCCAG
This sequence comes from Streptomyces rectiverticillatus, assembly GCF_013394065.1. Lineage (NCBI taxonomy): Bacteria > Bacillati > Actinomycetota > Actinomycetes > Kitasatosporales > Streptomycetaceae > Streptomyces > Streptomyces rectiverticillatus. The sequence continues at coordinate 6,924,141 of NZ_CP040752.1, read as the reverse complement.
AACACCAGGCCCGCGTAGTTGTCGCTGGTCAGCCCGGCGGGGGCGATGCTGTTGGCGGCGCCCTCCCGGGTGCTGGACAGCAGCCCGTAGCGCGCGGAGCGCACCCATGCCTGCAGGTCGCGCCGGCCGGGCACCTCGATGTCGGAGCGCCACAGCCGGGCCCAGGTGGCGGTGTGGGCGCGCGCCAGGCCGTCCCATCCGCGCCGGGCGGCGCGCCGGGAGGTGTTCGTGGCGTCCTGGCGGGGGGAGCGCGAGGTGAGCGCTGTGTCGACGCCCACGTACTTGGTGAGTTCGTACGCCCGGCCCTTGCGGACGGGGAAGGTGAGGGACTGCTGTGCGCTGAGATCCTGGGCGGCGTCCGCCGGCCGGGCCTTCGCGGGGTGCACGCCGTGCCCGGCGCGCAGGGTGGAGGCGACCGCGCCGTCGGTGTCCGTGCCGTCGGTACGGAAGGCGACGTCCATGGTCCGGCCGTTCCGGTCGCCCTGGTCACCCTGGTCGCCCCGGCCGGGCTCCGCGGTCCGGTCGCCGCCCCCGGTCTGCCGGATGCGCCGGGCGCCGTGCCCGTCGATCCGGTCGGTCACGGTGGCCTCGCCGCTCCAGCGCGGCGTCATGCTCAGCCGTACGGCGCCCGCGTGCGGGTCGTTGCGGTCGGCCAGCACCTCGTAGACCAGGTCGGTCTTGCGTCCGTCGGCGGCGGTCCAGGTCAGGGACGTCCGGACGATGCCGCAGTGCAGGAAGAGGGTCTGGCGGTATCCGGAGATACGACCCGGATTCGTCGAAGAGTTGAAGGTATCGCCGTGCTCGCCGCCAGTGCCGCCGGTGCCACCGGTGCTGACGTTGAGCGTGGTCCAGGTGGGCAGGGCCGCGACGGCCTGCCGGTCCCCGGCGGTCTGCTTGTTGTGCGCGTAGAGACCGGAGACGAACGAGCCGTCGTAGCTCGGGGTGAACAGGGGCCAGCCGGTCTTGGCGCCGCTGTCGGTGTAACCGGCCCCGTTGGGCGCCACGCGCTGGCCCAGGTAGCCGTTGCCCACGTAGGCGTGGTGGGTGTCGTCGGTGTCGGCGCGGGTGGTCTCGAGAGTCCAGCCGTCGTCGGTCCGGCAGCTGCCGGAGGACGGGGAGACGGAGGTGGGGGGACGGTCGGCGGTGGGGGGTTGGGGCGCTGGGGCGGCGGCCGCGGGCGCTGCCGAGGCGACGAGCGCGCCTGCGAGCAGCAGTGCGGACAGGCGGACGGGACGTGGCCGCGCGCCGGGAGAGTACGTCATTGTTCTCCGTCGTCTTGATCTCCTGCGAGAGTCCCGCGACCATAATTTTATGAATGATAAACGTCAATACCTTCGGTAACTCGTACGAGTCTTGAAGGCTCTCCCCACTCTCCCGACCCTATCCAACCCGCCCCGCGTCCCTGGGGACTTACACGCCCGGCAGCCGTTGCCGTACCCCCTGCGCCCGGTACGTCAGCTGCACTGCCAGGTGAACATGGCGCGGTCGAAGCGGCGGGCGGCCAGGTCTTCGGGGCGTATGAGCCAGTACAGGGCACCGCAGTCGCCCCACATCATCCCGGCGTCGTCGTCCGAGTCGATCTGGGCGAGCAGCGTCCAGCGCAGCGCCTCCTCGTCGATGCGGGGGTCGTCGTTCGGGGGGTTGCCCAGGGCGGCGCGGGCGACCTCGGACTCCACGTCGTCCTGCACCGGGTCGGCGTGGCCTCCGACGAGGTGTCCCGCACCCGGGACGTCCCACAGGGCCTCCTGGAAGTCCTCGTCCCACAGCGGGTGGTCGTCAGGCATCGGCGCGAACTCCCGGTAGACCACCGGGTGCCAGGGATAGGGGGCCGTCGCCTCCACGTGCGCCGTCAGCCGTACCTCGGCGTAAGGCCGGATTCCCGCGGGGGCCGATCGCTCGACGAGGGGGACGCCCGCCGGTACGTACAGCACGCGTGCTCCCGCCCAGCTGTCGGGCTCATCGGGCAGGACCAGAGCACGGCCGTCGTCCAGCTGCCCGTCGAAGTAGAAGAAGAACAGGGTGCCGTCCGCCGGCAAGGCGATGTCGAGGGCCTCGGAGGGCAGCGCGGCGCAGTCGAGGGAAGCGATGAAGGTGAGCGGGCCGTGCCCCTCCCATACGGGCCACTCCTCGTTCTCGGGGAGCTCGGGCAGCCCGCCGAGCCGGCCGATGACCGCGTCCGCCCCCGCGTCCTCCCCCGGACCGGCCCCCTCGCCCGTGGCCTTCACCAGGCCCAGGCCCGGCCGCAGCAAGCCGATCCACCGCTCGGCGATATCGGCGGGCAGGTGTGCGCGGGCGACCGCGTGCAGGGCGTCGGTGGTGTTCTGTGTCATGGGGCGATCATGCCCGGGACCACTGACAACGGGCCGCCCGGGATCGTCAGCCCCGGCCGTACACGTGGAACCCCCTGCCGCTCTTGCGGCCGAGGAGGCCCGCCTGGACCATCCGCTGCAGCAGCGGGGGCGGGGCGTACAGGGGCTCCTTGAACTCCTCGTAGAGGGATTCCGCGATGGAGGCGACGGTGTCCAGGCCGATGAGGTCCGCGAGCTTGAGCGGGCCCATCGGGTGGGCGCAGCCCAGTTCCATGCCGGCGTCCACGTCGGCGGCGGTGGCGAACCCCGATTCGGCCATGCGGACGGCCGAGAGGAGGTACGGGATGAGCAGCGCGTTGACGACGAAGCCGGCCCGGTCCTGCGAGCGGACGACCGACTTGCCCAGGGCGGCGGCGAAGTCCTCGACGGCGGTGACGGTCTCCGGCGCGGTGTGCAGGGAGGCGACCACCTCCACCAGGGGAAGGACGGGCACGGGGTTGAAGAAGTGCAGGCCTACGACGCGGTCGGCGCGCCGGGTCGCCATGCCGAGGCGCATGACGGGGATGGAGGAGGTGTTGGTGGCGAGGATCGCCTCCGGATCCTCGACGATCTTGTCCAGAGCGGCGAAGACCTCGGTCTTCACGTCCGGGTTCTCGACCACGGCCTCGATGACGAGGTGGCGGTCGGCCAGGTCGTCGAGGCTGCCGGTGAAGACGAGACGGGCCAGGGCGTCCTCGGCGCAGGCCCGCTCCAGCTTTCCCTTCTCCACGGCGCGGGCGAGGGACGCCGTGACGCGGGCGCGTGCGGCGTGCGCGGCGGTCGCGTCCGCCTCGCAGACCACGGTGTCGAGCCCGGCGCGGGCGCAGATCTCGGCGATGCCGGTGCCCATCCGACCGCCGCCGACCACGCCGATCCGCCGGAGGGATGCACTCACGACCGCACCTCCGGCTGACAGGTGACGTGCCGGACGACCTGCCGGACGCCGTGCCGGACGAGGTGGCGGCTGTAGGCGTCGGCGGTGAAGAACGCCGGCAGTTCCTTCGCCAGCGCGGTGCGTTCGAAGATGTCGCGGGCCTGCGCGGCGTGCGCGTGCGGCAGCTCCCCGGCCAGGGCCGCGGTCTCCGCGTCGAGGTGGGCGAGCACCGTGGCGCGGTCGACCGCGCCGTGGCGTATCCACTGCCATATCTGGCACCGGGCGATCTCGGCGGTGGCGGCGTCCTCCATCAGCCCGTGGAGCGCGACGGCTCCGCTGCCGCGCAGCCAGGCGTCGAAGTACCGCAGGGCGACGGCGATGTTCGCGCGGACGCCCTCCCCCGTCGGCGGGCCGCTGATGCGGCGGACGGCGAGCAGGTCGGCGGCGCTGACGTCGACGTCGTCGCGGGTGCGGTCGATCTGGTGCGGCCGGCCGTCCAGGACCGTGCCGAAGACGTCGCGGCAGACGGGGACGAGGCCGGGGTGGGCGACCCAGGAGCCGTCGAAGCCGTCCTCGGCCTCGCGCTCCTTGTCCAGCCGCACCTTGGCGAGCGCCGCCGCGTCGGCGTCCTTGTCCCGGCCGGGCACGTGCGCCGCCATCCCTCCGATCGCATGGGCGCCGCGCCGGTGGCACGTGCGCACCAGCAGCTCGGTGTAGGCGCGCAGGAAGGGAGCCGTCATGGTGACCTCGGCCCGGTCGGGGAGGACGAAGTCGGGGCGGTGCGCGAAGTTCTTGATGACGCTGAAGAGGTAGTCCCAGCGGCCCGCGTTGAGCCCGGCGCTGTGCTCGCGCAGCTCGTAGAGGATCTCCTCCATCTCGAAGGCCGCGGTGATCGTCTCGATGAGGACGGTCGCGCGGACCGTGCCGCGCGGGATGCCCAGCAGTTCCTGGGCGAGGACGAACACGTCGTTCCACAGGCGGGCTTCGTAGCGGTTCTCGAGCTTGGGCAGGTAGAAGTACGGTCCGTAGCCGGCGTCGATCTGCCGCCGGGCGCAGTGGAAGAAGTACAGGCCGAAGTCGACGAGGGCGGCGGGGGCGGGGTGGCCGCCGACGGTGAGGTGCTCCTCCGTGAGGTGCCATCCCCGCGGGCGGACCATGATGGTCGCGAGCCGGTCGCCGAGCTCGTACCGCTTGCCTGCGGGCGTGGTGAAGTCGATGCGCCGCTCGACGGCGTCGAGCAGGTTCAGCTGCCCGGCGATGACGTTGTCCCAGGTGGGTGAGGTGGCGTCCTCGAAGTCGGCCATCCACACCTGAGCGCCGGAGTTGAGGGCGTTGACGGTCATGCGCCGCTCGGGCGGCCCGGTGATCTCCACCCGGCGGTCGGTCAGGCCCGGCGCGGGCGGTGCGACGCGCCAGAGGGGGTCGGTGCGGACGGCGGAGGTGACGAGGGGGAAGTCGAGGGCCGCGCCGGAGGCCAGGAGCAGGGCGCGGCGGCGGCGCTCCCGGAGCAGTTCGGTGCGCCGGGCGGCGAAGGCCGTGACGAGGCGGCCGGTGAAGTCCAGCGCCTCGGGCGTGAGGACCTCGTCGTGGCGGTGCCCGGGCGGGCCGAGAACCTCGACGCGAGTGGTCAGTTCGGTGGTGGGCATGCGGGGTCTCCATCGGCGGATCGGTGAGGGCGGGACGAGGACGGTCGTAGTCGTACTCGTCCTCGTCCTGCCCTCACCTGGACGTGAACCGGCGTGCGCACGCGCGTGACGCCGTGGTCCGGCCCGGTACCGAGCCGGGTGGGCCCGGCCCGCACCCGGCACGGGGCGGGCCGGGGGCTCCTAGTGGAACTGCTCCTCCTCGGTGGAGCCGCTCAGTGCGGTGGTGGAGGAGGCGGGGTTGACGGCGGTCGAGACCAGGTCGAAGTAGCCGGTGCCGACCTCGCGCTGGTGCCGGACCGCGGTGAAGCCGTCGGCCTGGGCCGCGAACTCGCGCTCCTGCAGGTCGACGTAGGCGGTCATGCCGTGCTCCGCGTAGCCGCGGGCGAGGTCGAACATGCCGTGGTTGAGGGAGTGGAAGCCTGCCAGGGTGATGAACTGGAAGCGGTAGCCCATCGCCCCGAGCTCGCGCTGGAACTTGGCGATCTGATCATCGTCCAGGGCCGCCTTCCAGTTGAACGAGGGCGAGCAGTTGTAGGCCAGCATCTTGCCGGGGAAGCGGGCGTGGAGGGCCTCGGCGAACTCGCGGGCCTGGGCCAGGTCCGGGGTGCCGGTCTCGACCCAGATGAGGTCGGCGTACGGGGCGTAGGCCAGGCCGCGGGCGATCACGGGCGCCATGCCGTTCTCGACCCGGTAGAAGCCCTCGGCCGTGCGCTCGCCGGTGCAGAACCGGGCGTCGCGCTCGTCGACATCACTGGTGAGGAGACTGGCGGCGAGCGCGTCGGTGCGGGCCACGATCAGGGTGGACACCTCGGCGATGTCGGCGGCGAGGCGGGCCGCGTTGAGGGTGCGGATGTGCTGGGCGGTGGGGACGAGGACCTTGCCCCCGAGGTGCCCGCACTTCTTCTCGGAGGCGAGCTGGTCCTCGTAGTGGATGCCGGCCGCACCGGCCGCGATCATCGCCTTGGTGAGCTCGAAGGCGTTCAGCGGGCCGCCGAAGCCGGCCTCGGCGTCGGCGACGACCGGCGCGAGCCAGTCGACGGCCGTGTCGGTGCCCTCGGCAGTGGCTATCTGGTCGGCGCGCAGCAGGGCGTTGTTGATGCGCCGCACCACCTGCGGCACCGAGTTGGCGGGGTAGAGGCTCTGGTCGGGGTAGGTGTGCCCGGCCTGGTTGGCGTCGGCGGCGACCTGCCAGCCGGACAGGTAGATCGCCTGCAGCCCGGCCCTCACCATCTGCACGGCCTGGCCGCCCGTGAGGGCGCCGAGCGCATGGACGTAGTCGCGCTCGTGCAACTGCCGCCACAGGCGCTCGGCGCCACGGCGGGCCAGCGTGTGCTCCTCGCGGACGCTGCCGGACAGCTGGACGACGTCCTCCGCGCTGTAGGTGCGCTCGATGCCCTTCCAGCGGGGGTCCGTCGCCCACCGCTGCGCCAGTGCTTCCGCCGCCGTCTGTGCCTGCGCCATGATCGTCTCCCGGTGTCGCGCTGCGGACCGTGTCCTGGACCGCGTCGAAGTTCTGTCAATCCTGCGAAGGGAAGCCGCTCTCCCTGGAAAGTCATGGCCCGCCGTGCCTCGGCCGGGTGGGCGCAAAGGCTCTCCGCCGTGCTTCCGGTCGGCTTCCACCGTGGTTACCGTCGACTTCCGCCTTGGCTCCGGTTCGGCTTCCGCCTTGGCTCCGGCCGGTTCCGTCGGGCCGCACCACGACTCTGGCAGTGGCACTGCGTGCCATCAAGCATGGCCTTCTGCCAAGTGTTGCGAATCTTCTCCGCACGTTCCGCCAAGTCTGCGAAGGTTCAATTCCCATCGGAACGCGGAGAACGGCGAGAACGGCGAGAACGCCGCCAACGCGGACAGGAGTCGACGGTGAGCAAGACGTATGCGGGAGCCCGGCTGCGCAGGCTGCGCGAGGAGCGGCGGCTCAGCCAGGCCGAGTTCGCCCGCGTCCTGGCCATATCCCCGAGCTACCTGAACCAGATGGAGCACGACTCCCGGCCGCTGACCGTCCCCGTCCTGCTGCGTCTGACCGAGGCGTTCGGCGTCGACCCCGCCTTCTTCTCCGAGACCGGCACCACCCGCGTCATCGACGACCTGCGGGAAGCGCTCGCCGACGAGATCGCCGGCGCCCGGGTCTCCCCGTCGGACCTGTCCGAACTCGCCTCGCGCCTGCCCGCCGTCGCCGCCGCCCTGCTCGACCTGGGCCGCCGCAACCAGGCCCTGACCGAGCGCCTGGCGGAGGCCGCGGACGGCCGGGGCGGCGGCAGCGGCCCGGCCGCACCCCGCTCCCTCCACGAGGAGATCCGCGAGTTCTTCTACCGCCGCCGGAACTACCTCCACGACCTCGACGTCGCCGCCGAGGAGCTGGCCGCCGGCCTCGGCATCCGCCCCGGCGGAGTGCTCCCGGCCCTGACCGCCCGCCTCACACAGCGGCACGCCGTACAGCTCGCCGCGGACTCCGGCCGCCTGCACCACTACGATCCGGCGCGCCGGACCCTGCACCTCTCCGGCCGGCTCCGCCCCGGTCAGCGGGCCTTCCGGATGGCCACGCAGCTGGCCCTGCTGGAGTTCGCCGGGGAGCTGTCCGCGCTCGCCTCGGAGGACTACGACGAGGGCTCCACCACGTGGTCGCTCGCGCGGATCGGCATCGCCAACTATCTCGCCGCCGCGCTGATCCTGCCGTACGGCACCTTCCACGCGACGGCCGAGGAGCTGCGCTACGACATCGAACGGCTCACCGACCACTTCGGCGTCGGCTACGAGACCGTCTGCCACCGGCTCAGCACGCTCCAGCGGCCGCGGCTGCGAGGCGTGCCCTTCTCGTTCGTCCGCGTCGACCGCGCCGGGAACATGTCCAAACGCCAGTCCGCGACCGGCTTCCACTTCTCCCGCGCGGGCGGCACCTGCCCCCTGTGGAACGTCTACGAGGCCTTCGCCGCTCCCGGACGCATCCACGTGCAGATCGCCGCCATGCCCGACGGGCAGCGCTACCTGTGGACCGCCCGCACCGTCACCCGCCAGCGCGGCGGCTGGGGCGAGCCCGGCAAGACCTTCGCCATCGGGCTCGGCTGCGAGATCCGGCACGCCGCCCGGCTCGTCTACTCCGACGGCCTCGACCTCGGCAACGCCTCCGCCGCCACGCCCATCGGCATGGGCTGCCGCATCTGCGAACGCCTCGACTGCCCGCAGCGGGCCGTGCCGCCACTCGGCCGCCCCCTGGCGATCGACGAGAACAGCAGCACGTTCGTGCCGTACCCGGTGGCGGACGAGTGATCACGCCGGGGGTGGAGCGGGAAGTGTGCCGTCCACGAGCCGTCTCCTTAAAGGATCCCTCTCCGGAAACGCCTGCTGTTCCACGCGATCTTCGCGACAGGCACTCGCGCTAATGTGCGCGTGTGAGTCTTTATGTAGTCGTGGGATTCGGGCCCGCCGGGGCGGCCACCGCCCGGCTGCTGGCCGGGAAGGGCCATGCGGTGCGGGTCGTCACCCGGTCGGGGCGGAGCCCGGAACCGGGCATCGAGCACGTCGCGCTGGACGCCGCGGACGGCGAGCGGCTGGCCGAGGCGGCGCGGGGCGCGAGCGCGATCTTCAGCTGTGCCGCACCGCCGTACCACCGCTGGGCGAACGACTGGCCGCCGCTGGCCTCGTCGCTCTGCGCGGCGGCCGAGGCCACCGGGGCGGTCCTGGTCATGCTGGGCAACCTCTACGGCTACGGCCCGGTGGCGGGTCCCCTGACCGAGCGGCTGCCGCTCGCCGCGACCGGCCCCAAGGGAAAGGCGCGGGCCGCCGTCTGGGAGCAGGCCCGGAAACTGCACGAGCAGGGCCGCATCAAGGCGGTCGAAGTGCGGGCCTCGGACTTCTTCGGCCCCGGCGTGACCGACGGCGGGCACCTCGCCGCGCGCGTCATGCCCCGCCTGCTGCGCGGCAAGCCGGTCTCCGTCCTCGGGGACCCGGACGCCCCGCACAGCTGGACCTATCTGCCCGATGCGGCCCGGGCCCTGGTCGAGGTCGCAGGTGAGGAGCGAGCCTGGGGAAGGGCCTGGCACGCCCCGACGGAACCCGCGCTCTCCACCCGCGAGATGACCGCCCGCCTGGCTGCCCGGGCCGGATCGGGCCCGGTCGCGGTACGCAGGCTCTCGCCGGCGGTCCTGGGCGTCGCGTCCCTCTTCTCCCCGCTCCTCCGCGAACTGAAGGAGATCCGCTACCAGTTCGACCACCCGTTCGTCACCGATTCGAGCGCCTACGAAGCCGAGTTCGCGGTACGAGCCACCCCGGTCGACGATCAGGTCGAGGCGACGGTGGCCTGGTGGCGCGAACGCCGCTGATGCGGCCCCTTTCCTGCCCGTGACCGCCCGGGCGCACGTCAGGGAAAGACCGGGAGGATCCTGCTCAGCCCGCCGGCAGGCCCACCCCTATCATCTCCTTGCCCCGGTTGACCGTCTCGTACGGGCCGGGGACTACGCGCATTCTTTCGGTGAAAGGCCAACGGGGATTTGCGACTTAAAGGTAAGTATCGAATATCTGTCGTCGCCGCGTGCGCCGCGGCGGCCATCGCGGGGGGTCTGCAGATCTCACCCAGCGCATTCGGCACGGAGGACAAGGAGCCGGAGGCCGCACAGCCGGCTGTGACACCGGCGACCGCCGAGGCGAACGACTCGGGTCGGGAGGACTTCGGCACCTCGGACACCGACGGGACGACCTTCACGAACGGCGTGATGTCGCTGGATGCGGCACCCGCGCCGAGGAAGGCCGCCGCCGCGGTGGCGGCGGCTGCTGCTGACGCGCCGCCCCAGGGCGAGGGATGGAAGCTCTCCGGCGCGACCAAGCACCTGCCGACCGGCTACACGGTCAAGTTCTACGACCAGAAGTCCGCGGACCAGTTGGCCCGCTATGCGAAGGCGTCGGCCGCGGACCTGCAGCGCATCACGAACCTGCCCTTCACCGTCGACACCAGGCCGGTGGGCTGGGACTACGTCAGGCCCAAGGGCGAGGTGGTCATCGGTCTCCTCAAGCGTCCCTGTCTGCCGCCCGCGGACGGCAGCGCCGGCAAGGGGTGGAAGGTGGTACGCGACGGATCGGGGATCAAGAATCTGAGCTGCGGATTCACTTCCTCGTCCGTCCCCGGAACCGTGACCAGCGGGCACGCGTACATCGACAGCGAGTTCTTCACCGCCGACGGCGAACCCCTGGCTTCCTGGGGCGGCGAAACGTACATGCGCAACCACGTCAGCCACGAAATCGGGCACACGATAGGGCTGACGCACGCGGATCGCAGCGCGAAGCGAGGTGACTGCGCCAAGGGCAGCGACTCCGGTGAGAAGCCGGTCATGTGCACGACCAACAGCGGCTACCAGGACAAGCGCGCGGGCTCCTACGTCCAGCAGTTCGACGTACAGGGCCTGCGCCTCCTGGCCACGGGTGCCGGCGCGGCGGTCCCTCCGCAGGGCAAGGTGACAGGAATCGGCGACAAGTGCCTCGACGTCAAGGGCGGGACGGCGGCCAACGGCACGCAGGTCCAGCTCTTCACGTGCAACGGCGGAGTGGCACAGTCGTGGATCCTGGGGAAGGACAGCACGTTCCGCGCGCTGGGCAAGTGCCTGGACAACGCGCGCAATGCGAGCACTGACGGCAACAGGATCAGCCTCTTCGACTGCAACGGCCAGGCGTCGCAGCGGTGGTCGGTGAATGCGAAGGGCCAGATCGTGCACGTCGCATCGGGCAAGGTGCTCGACGTGACCGGCGGCAAGACCGTCAACGGCACCAAGATCCAGCTGTACACCGCGAACACGAACAAGCGCCAGCTCTGGGTCACCCCGAAGTAGCCCTGACACACGCCGACGAGCGGCGTACGCCGACGCAGTGCCGGAGTACGCCGCCCCGGGGCGGGACGAGCTGCGGGGAGGCAGCCCGCGCGCTCATTTCGGGTCGCGGTTGAACTTCGACGTCGACCAGAAGTAGCCGAGCACGGTCAGGCCCAGGCACCAGGCGATGGCGAGCCACCCGTTGTTGCCGATCTCGCTGCCCAGCAGCAGCCCGCGCAGGGTCTCGATGGCGGGCGTGAACGGCTGGTACTCGGCGATCGGCTGGAACCAGCCCGGCATCGCGTCGACCGGGACGAAGGCGCTGGAGAGGAGCGGCAGCAGGATCATCGGCAGCGCGTTGTTGCTGGCGGCCTCGGCGTTCGGGCTGATCAGGCCCATACCGACCGCGATCCAGGTGAGCGCCGTGGCGAAGAGCACGAGCAGTCCGAACGCGGCCAGCCACTCCAGGGCCGTGGCGTCCGTGGACCGGAAGCCGATGGCCACGGCGACGGCGCCCACGAGGACCACGCTCGCGATCGACTGCAGCACGCTGCCGACGACGTGCCCGACGAGCACCGAACCACGGTGGATCGCCATCGTGCGGAAGCGGGCGATGATGCCCTCGGTCATGTCGTTGGAGACGGACACCGCGGTCCCGACCACGGTGCCGCCGATGGTCATCAGCAGGATGCCCGGGACGAGGTAGGCGATGTACGCGGAGCGGTCCGCACCGCCGCCTCCGCCGAGGCCGGCGCTCATCACGTCGCCGAAGATGTAGACGAAGAGCAACAGCAGCATGACCGGTGTGAGCAGCAGGTTCAGGGTCAGGGAGGGGTAGCGCCGGGCGTGCAGGAGGTTGCGGCGCAGCATGGTGGAGGAGTCGCGCACGGCGAGGGAGAGGGAGCTCATCGGACGGTCTCCTTGAACTGCTGGTTGGACTGGTCGGACTGGTCGGGGACGTCGGCGCCGCCGGTCAGGGCGAAGAACACGTCGTCGAGGTCGGGGGTGTGCACGGTCAGCTCGTCGGCCTCGATGCCGGCCGCGTCCAGCCAGTCGAGGATGGAGCGCAGCTCGCGCTGGCTGCCGTCGCTCGGGATCTGCAGGGTGAGGGACTCGTCGTCGCGGCTGACCTCGCGCAGCGCGAATGCGGCGGACTGGTACGCGGCCGGGTCGGAGAAGCGGAGGCGGATGTGCCCGCCGGGGATGAGCCGCTTGAGTTCCTCGGCGGTGCCCTCGGCGGCGATCTTGCCTTCGTTGAGCACCGCGATGCGGTCGGCGAGCTCGTCCGCCTCCTCCAGGTACTGCGTGGTGAGGAAGACGGTGACTCCGTCGGAGACCAGGTTGCGGATGATCTGCCACATGTTGTGACGGGAGCGCGGGTCGAGGCCGGTGGTCGGTTCGTCGAGGAAGATGATTCTCGGGTTGCCCACCAGGGTCATCGCGATGTCGAGGCGGCGCTTCATACCGCCGGAGTAGGTGGAGGCCGGCTTCTTCGCGGCCTCCACCAGGTCGAAGCGCTGCAGCAGCCCGGCGGCCACGCGCGTGCCCTCGCGGCGGGAGAGGTGGTGCAGGTCCGCCATGAGGAGCATGTTCTCCTCGCCGGTGATCAGGCCGTCGACGGCGGAGAACTGCCCGGTGACACCGATCGCGGCGCGCACCGCCTGCGGATCGGCGGCCAGGTCATGGCCGCCGACACTGGCAGCGCCTTCGTCGGCGCTGATCAGGGTGGAGAGGATCTTGACGACGGTGGTCTTGCCGGCGCCGTTCGGGCCGAGCAGCGCGAAGACGGTGCCTGCCGGGATGCGCAGGTCGATCCCGTCGAGGACGAGCTTGTCGCCGTAGGACTTGCGCAGGCCGATGGCGGAGACGGCGGCGGGCGGCACCTGCCCGATTCCAGGCTTGAATGCGGGCTGGGGCGTGGGCATGGACATGGGCATGGGCGTGGCGGATGAAGGCATGGGGTCCTCCTGATCGAAGGCCGGAATGGAGTGAAGGATGGACTCTCAGGCGCGGGCGCGGGCGCGGAGGACGTCGATGTTGCCATTGCGGGTCCGGGCGTGAACCTTGACGGTGTCCTCGGTCTTCTCCGGGGTCTCGGAGGCGGTGAGCGTGTTGCGCACCTGCCCGGAGCCGGAGCTGACGTCGAGCCAGGCGGCGGTACCCTCGCGGATGCCGACCTCGATGGCGCCGTAGTTGGTCTCCAGCTCGACGGTGCCGCGGGCGACTTCGGCGACGCGCAGGGTGCCATGGGCGGTCTTGGCGGTGACCGAGGCCTCGGCGCGCGCGATGTCGATGTCGCCGTGGGCGCCGCTCACCCGCAGGTCGCCGGTCGCGGCGCCGATAGTCGTGGTGCCGTGCGAATTCTTCAGGACGGCCGGGCCGTCGACGGTGCCGACGCGCACGCTGCCGGAGCTGGTGGTGATCTCGGCCTTGCCCTCGACCCGGTCGACGGTGATCGAGCCGTGAGAGGCCGTCAGATGGAGCGGCCCGGTGGTGTCGAGGCGGACGTCGCCGGCTGAGGTCTTCACGCGAACCTCGCCGAGCCGGCCCTCGCCGAGCACCTGGGCCCAGGCGCCGGTCATGTCGATGCGCGAGCCCGCGGGCAGTTCGACCGTCACGTCGACGGTGCCGGGGCGCCCGAAGGGGTTGCGCGGCTTGTGCGTCCTGACGGTCAGGACGCCGCTCGCGTACGTGACCTCGGTCTGGTCGGCCGCCCGCACGTCCAGGTCCCTCTTCGGGGTGCGGGGCCGCACCTCGACGACCGTGTCGAGGCGGTCGCCCGCGGTGAACCGGATGGAGCCGGCCTCCACGTGGGCGGTGACCGAAATCGGTTCGGGAGTGTCGAAAGAAGGCATGGCTGTACCGTCCTCATCAGTCGCTGGGCCGTCCCGCTGGTGGGACGTGGTGGGGGTGAAGTGGGGCGGGCGAGCGGGGACGCGGTTAGCGCACCCAGCCCGTGACGCTCTGTCCGATGGAGCGGGTCTTCTGCGGCGTACGCGTCCGGGTGCCGCGGTCGACCGCAGCCGACACGGCGCGCACCAGCCACGCGTTGACGGACAGGCCCTCGTGATGCGCGGCCTCCTCGGCGCGCGCCTTGAGGTGGGCCGGCAGACGCAGATTGACGCGGGCTGTCCCGCCCTCGTCGCCGTCCGCGAGGCCCGGCACCTTGAGCGGTTCGACGGGCGCAGCAGCCGCTTCCATGGCGCCGCCGTCGGCAGCCGGCAGCGTCACCACGAAAACGGGGTCGAGCCCGCGCAGCCGTACGTCGACCGAGCCGGGGGCGAGCTCGCGGGTGAGCTCGTCCATCGCGGCGGAGAGCACATTGAGCATGGTCAGACGGGTCGCCGACTCCAGAGGGGCGGTGAGCCGCTCGATCAGCTCGCAGGCTTCGTCGCCGCCGACTTCGGCGGCCACCGCGAGTTCGTGGCGGAGGGCGTCGACGTACGGGGTGAGGTCCATGACTCGATGATGGCATCACTATGGCGCCACACGCAAGCCTGGATGGCGCCTCATCGGTGACCGAGGTCTGGAGGGCCCCAAAAGGGTCCGAAGCGGCAAGGTCAAAGTTACACAGGAAGCCCATTGGACTACGGGAGCCGGAATGGCGTCACGTGGCGCCGGACGATGCTGCTTGGCGTCGCTCGGCGCCACCGCGCGGCGCCAAGCGATGCTCGCCCCCGCCCGCCAGCGAACTCACCGTGACCGGTTCCTGGTCACACGTCCCAGGCGACCGGGAGGCTCTTCACGCCGTAGATGTCCGCGGTCTCCGGGCGCAGGCCGACTTCTTCGGCCGGTACGGCCAGGCGCAGCGTGGGGAAGCGGTTGAGCAGCGCGGGGAACGCGACGCGCATTTCGATGCGGGCCAGCTGCCGGCCCAGGCACAGGTGGGTGCCGTGGCCGAAGGCCAGGTGCCCGCCGTCCTGCCGGTGGAGGTCGAGCACGTGGGGATCGGTGAAGCACTCGGGGTCGCGGTTGGCGGTGTTGTACGACAGGACGACCGTCGTGCCGGCCTTGATGATCCGGCCGCCCACTTCGACGTCCTCCAGCGCCGTCCTCATGAACGTCTTGGCGACGCTCAGATACCGCAGCAGTTCCTCCACGGCCCGGTCGGTGAGCGCGGGATCGGCGCGCAGCGCGGCCAGTTGCGCCGGATGCTGCAGCAGCGCGAAGGTGCCGAGGGCCAGCATGTTCGCGGTGGTGTCGAGCCCGGCCGCCAGCAGAATCAGACTGATCCCCTTCAGCTCCTCGTCGGTCAGATCGCTGTCGGTGAGTTCGCTGAGCACGTCGTCGGTGGGGTTGGCGCGCTTGGTGGCCACCAGCTCCGCGAGGTATCGCTGGGTCGCGGTGTAGGCCGCTATCAGCTCCTCCTCACTCGGCTCCCCGTTCATGAACGAGTCGATGTGCGCCTGGAAGGAGTCCCGGTCCTGGTACGGCACTCCCAGCAGTTCACAGATGATGATGGTGGGGATGGGCTTGGCGAACGCGGTCACCAGGTCCGCCGGCGGGCCGGTCTTCTCCATGGCGTCCAGGCAGTCGGCGGTGATCTGCTCGATGCGCTCGGTGAGCAGTCGCATCCGCCGTGCGGTGAACTTGCCCACCAGCGGCTTCCGGTAGCGCCCGTGCTGCGGGTCGTCCATGAGGAGGAACTCGCCGGGCGGTGCCGGAGGGATCTCGAAGTCGACCACGTTCAGGAGCTCCTTGCGCGAGCTGAACCGAGGGTCGGCCAGGACCGACCTGCACAGGTCGTATCCGGTGATCAGCCAGCCGGGTTTTCCGCCGGGGTGGGTGTAGCGGCTGATGGGCCCGTGCCGGCGGGCGTCGATCAGCTCCGCCGGCGGATCGAAGGGGCAGCCGGGCTGACGCGCCGTCGGCAGCGTCGTGACGGTGTGGAGGGATTCACTCATGGTCATTCCTCATCTCGCGGCATTACGTGTTCGACGCACGCCGAAAGCTACGTTGCGTTCAAAGTTCCGTCAATCACCGAAAAGGCATTTCCCCAGGTGAATCGCGGTAAATTGATGCAATGACGCTGGGAGCGAATGCAATGGTCCGTTGCAATGGGTGGCGGCGAAGGCAATACTGGCGGCATGCCAGGAGGACGATTGACCCAGCAGGACCGCCGGCGCATCGCGACCGGACTCGGCGACGGGCTCTCCTACGCCGAGATCGCCAGGCGGCTCGACCGGCCGACCTCGACGATCAGCCGGGAGGTCGCACGCAACGGCGGCCCCGGCGGCTACCGGCCCCAACTCGCGCACCAGGCGACGGTCCAGCGGGCGCAGCGCGGCACACCGGCACCCCCGCGCGCGGACGGAGCGCCGAGCGGCGCGACGGAAGAGGAGCTCATCGAGCTGGCGGTCAGGACGGGGCTGCCGAGGATGACGGCGCGCGTGCACGTCGACCTGTTGTTGTCCGAGGACGGCAGGCGCACGGCAGCCGAGCTGACCCGCAGACTGAAGGTCAGCCCGGCCTCGGTCTCCGTGGCGGTGAACTACCTGGTCGAGCACGGGTATGTCCGGCGCGAGCGCGATCCGCAGCGGCGTCGCGACATCTACGTGGTCGACGACGACGCCTGGTACCACTCGATCGTGATCAGCTCACGGCAGACGCTCGAGTCGGCGCAGGCCGCGATGGCGGCGGCGGAGACGTTCGGGCTGGACACGCCCGTGGGGCAGCGGCTGGCCAAGGTGGGGGCGTTCCTGGAGCAAGTCATCGAGGACATGATGGAGTCGGCCGACCGCTGGCGCACGCTCCTGGGGTGATGGGCCTCAGCCCCACCCTGGGGAGCCGGCCGGCCGGTTCCTGCTGCTGCTCCGGCGTCTGCAATATGGCAATGCCCCCTCGCGGGAGGGGACATTGTGAGCTACTTGGCGCGCACCTTGCGGCCCTTTGGCGGCTCGCATTCCTTCGCGGCTGCGATGAAGGGCTTGAGCGCATCATGGAGCTGATTCAGCGAGTCGGGCCCAAGCTCGATCTGGTAATACTGAACAGATGGGACCAGCCTGGTTTCGAATTCGCTGCTTCCGTCCTCGTCATCCTTCGCGGCCCCGACCCGCACTTCCATACCCGGGATTGCGAACGTGTGCAGGTGGACGTCCTCGGTCACCGTCGGATCGAGGTCGTCGTAAGCTTCAACCTTCACCCATGTCTCCTGGGTGATGGACTGGTCTCCCACCGTCAATGTTCTGCCTCCCTTCCGCACGCCCGGCTCGCTTTGCCGCGATTCGTCTACCTCAATAAATCTGGTGCCCATCAGCGCCCCTTCTCAAGACGACCAAAGCCTAACTGCTGCTGGGGAGTTGCACTCAATCGGGAAGACGCCAGGAGGCCTCTGCTGTTCCCGGACATCCTTTAGTACTCCAGCTGCAGATCGTGATCTTGCTGGTCGGGGCCGGCCGGGGAAGCCTCAGCATCCTTACGGGGGGGGTAACCCCCGACACCACCCTGACGACAGCGCATGGGTACGTCAGAGGGAAAGCCGGATGGGCCGATCCCCCCTCCGCTGGTGGGATGGTCGCCGACCGCCGCATTCGGGGGCGACGCAGTCTCGGGCCACAGCTTGAGCGCTCCCTGAACGCGCGCAACCTGAACAGAGAAGGGGTCGCCATGCATGGGTTAAGAAGGCGTCGGCGGGGCCTGCTCGTCCTGACCAGCCTTGCTGCAGCCGTCCTCGCCGCATCGACCGCGTCCACGGCGGCGGCGAAGCCGCGGCCGGCCGATCCGCTCCAACGGCAGGTGGAGGCGATCCACGACACCGGGGCCGTCGGTGTGCACGCCGAGGTGACGTCACCGGGTGCGCGCGACAGCGCGCACGCCGGGACAGCCGCGATGAACACAGAGAGGCCGATGCCGTGGGACGGCAGGTTCCGGATCGGCAGTGCCACCAAGACCTTCACGGCCACGGTCGTGCTGCAACTCGTCGGCGAGGGGAGAATGTCCCTGGAGGACACCGTCGAGCAGTGGCTGCCGGGAGTGGTCCGGGGCAACGGCAACGACGGCAGACACATCACCGTACGGCAGCTGCTGCAGCACACCAGCGGCATCCCTGACGTCAAGCCGGAGATTCCCGCGTTGAACAGTGCGAACGGCTATCGGGCCGAGCGGTATCGCACCTACACCGCCGAGGAGTTGGTGGAGCGGGCGATGCGGAACCGACCCGACTTCCCGCCGGGCCGTGGCTGGTCGTACTCCAACACCAACTACACCCTCGCCGCCATGATCACCCATAGGGTCACCGGCCGAAGTTGGGCAACGGAGGTGCGCGACCGGATCATCCGTCCACTGAGCCTGACGGACACGACGACGCCCGACACCTTCCCGTTCATCCTGGGCCCCCACGCCCGGGGCTACGCCGCGTTCGGCACCGACAGGAGCATCGACGTCACGACCCTCAATCCGAGTATGGCCGTCGGCTCCGGCTCGATCATCAGCACCGCACACGACCTGAACCGGTTCTACGCCGCGCTGCTCGGCGGCCGTCTGCTGGCTCCGGCGCAGCTCGACGAGATGACGACCACCATGCCCGCGCCCGAGCTGGGCGTGAGGTATGGACTCGGTCTTGCCGAGATTCCGTTGCCCTGCGGCGGCAGCTACTTCGGCCACCGGGGCGAACTCCTCGGCTATGTCACCTGGGGTGGCGCCACCCGGGACGGGACCCGGACCGCCGTGGTGTGCGTCACCAGTGACGGCGGCAAGGACACCCAGCAGGCCATGACCACACTCATGGGTCAGGAACTGTGCCGGACCCGCTCCTAGTACTCCAGCCGTAGTAGCAAGAACTGCTGGTCGATCGCCGAGTAGGCCGGGGAAGCGAGTCCGGACGGCGGGGAGTGGCAGGAACACGCCCGGGTCCGCGCCCGGCGCCGGCTCGCCCCCCCACTCCCGATCGGTCAGATCATGGCTCTACGGGAGGCGGGCCAGCAAATGGGCGTCGAGGAAGCCCCGCTCGGAGGCCGGGTCGTGGAGCAGCCGGGCGAACGTGACGAGCCCGGCCCCGGCCAGCAGCTCGGCGAACCTGTCCACCGGCCAGCTGTAGGCGGGCGTCACCTTGTGGTCGAAGCGGACCGGCTCCGGTCCGTCGGTCGCGAAGAACGAGACCAGGAGCAGGCCCCCTGGTGCCAGGACACGCACCTGCTCGGCGAGCAGCGCGGGCAATTCCCCGGGCGGGGTATGGATCATCGAGTAGTGGGCCAGCACGCCGCCGAGCGCACCGTCCTCGACCGGCAGGGCCTCCATCCGCGCCTCGTCGAACCGCAGCGCCGGATGGGCCCGCCTGGCGTGGTCGACCATGGCCGGGGAGAGGTCGAGCCCGAAGGCGTCCAGCCCCAGGTCGTGCAGCATGGCCGTCAGATGTCCGGGCCCGCACCCGACGTCGGCCGCCCGCGGGTTCCCCGTCCCACGCACCAGCTCGGCGAAGGTGCCGACCATGGCCCGCGCGAACGGCTGCGTCTCCAGCCGGTCAGCGAACATCGAGGCATACAGCTCGACGACCCCGTCGTAGGCCGCCCTGGTCTCGTCCTGGTGCTCCACCATGGGAACAGAAGCTAACATCCGCGCACGTTCGCAGCTTCTCCGGCCCGGTGCCGACGCGCGAGCCGCTACCGGACGACGACGCTCGGGTCGGGTCCGGCTCACCCCGATGGGCCGCGTCATGTCGTCGACCACGCCTGCACCGTGGACGGCTTCCTACGAACGGCGCCGCTCATGCGCCGCCCCGGAATCCCCGGTCCCTGGTCAGTTGCCGGTGGCGGATTTCCACGCGTCGACGTAGGAGAGGAGGTTCTTGTCGATGTCCGCCCAGTCCGGGCGGAACACCTCGACGCCCTTCATCAACGCGGCGAGCGAGGTGGCGTTGCGGTCGGTCGCCGTCACGTCCGTACGAGCCGCGAAGCCGCCGCCGACGGCCGATACAGAGCGCTGCACCTCCGGAGTGAGCAGGTAGTCCAGGAACTTCTTGGCGTTCTCGGCGTGCGGGGCGTCCTTGACGAGTCCGGCCGCGTACGGGAGGGCGAACGTGGTGGGCTTCCCGTCGTTTCCGGCAGGAAAGAAGATGCCCTGGTTGGGCATGGACTTCATGTTGGCGAAGTTCATCTGGACGTCGCCGTTGGCCACCAGGAGTTCGCCCTTGTCGACTTTCGGGGCGAGCTGGCCGGTGGACTTGGAGGGGCCGACGTTGTTCTTCTGGAGGTCCTTGAGGTAGGCCATGGCGGGGTCCTTGCCGCCGAGGTCGTGCATGGCCTTGATCAGTACGGCCGTGCCGTCGCCTGCGACACCGGGCGTGGAGTACTGGAGCTTTCCCTCGAGCTTCGGGTCGAGGAGGTCCTTCCAGGTCTTGGGCGGGGACTTCTTGAGTTCCTTGGTGTTGTAGATGAAGCAGAAGTAGTTGTTGGCGATCGAGGTCCACTTGCCGGAGGGGTCCTTGTCGCTCTCGGCGACCTTCTCCGAGCCCTGGGGCCGGTACGCCTCCAGCAGACCCTTGCCGTCGGCCTGCTGGATGAAGGGCGGGAGGGTGACGACCACGTCGGCCTTGGTGTTGGACTTCTCCCGGGCCAGGCGCTGCACCATCTCGCCGGAGCCGCCCTCCACATATTTGACCTTAATGCCGGCCTGCTTCTCGAAGTCCTTGAAGACCTTGTCGTAGAAGCCGGAGCCGTCCTCGGCCTTGAGGCCGTCGGCGCTGTAGACGGTGATCTCCTTGGCGGAGCCGGAGCCGGAGCCGGCGGTGCCGCCGCAGCCGGTGAGCACGGTGGTGAGGCAGAAGGCGCCGAGGGCGGCGGCGAGCGGGAGCGGGAGCGGCCTGAGGGAGCGGGGCATGACGTGTCGGACTCCTTCGGAAGGACCGGCGAGGACGGCCGGCCCAAGGGATGATCTAGCGGTAGGCGGCCCTCGTGCGGATCCGGGAGACGCCGGTCAGCACAAGGAGCGTCGTGGCCGTCAGCACGACGGCGAGGGCGGCTCCGGAGAAGAGCGAGCCGCGGTCGGTGGCCGCGAAGACCTTGATGGGCAGCGGCAGCCAGTCGGGCGGGTAGAGCATCATCGTGGCGCTCAACTCGCCCATGGACAGCGCGAAGCAGAGCCCGGCGGCGGCTGTCAGGGAGGGCAGCAGAAGCGGCAGCCTGACCCGCCACAGCACGCGCGCCGGGCTCGCACCCAGGCTCGCGGCGGCCTGCTCGTACGCCGGGTCGAGGCGCGCGGCGGCAGCCGTCACGGACTGGTAGGCGAAAGCGGTCACCAGGACGGTGTGCGCCAGGATCACGATGGTGGGTGTGCCGTTGAGCAGCAGCGGAGGCTTGGAGAAGGCGACCAGCAGCGCCAGCCCGACGACCACGGAAGGCACGGCGACCGGCAGCATGAACAGCACGTCCAGGACGCGGTGGAGGGGGCCGAAGCGCCGGGCGCGCCCGCGCAGGGCGTGCGCCGCGAGGGCCGCCCAGGTCCCCGTGACGAGGGCCAGGACGCCGGCGGCGAGGGCCGTGAGCAGGCTGGTGACCAGGGCGTCGAGGGCGTCGCCGCGGGCGACCTCGCGGTAGTGCTGGAAGGTCGCGCCGGAAGGGAGCGCGCCGCTCCAACCGGTGGCGAAGGAGGCGGCCAGGATCACGAGGAAGGGCAGCGCGAAGACGGGGAGGAAGACCGTACCGAAGACGGCCCACACGGCCAGTCGGCCGCCGCGGCTATGCACGAGCACGTCGGGCTCCGTCCGTGGAGGAGAGGAGGCGGTAGAGGCCGTACAGCGCCGTGGAGAGGGCGATGTTGACGACGGCGACGACGCATGCACCGGTGTAGTCGCCGTCGAGGATGGCCTTGCTGTAGACGAGGGTGGGGAGGGTGGTGACTCCCTTGGCGCCGGTGAAGAGCACGATCCCGAACTCGTTGAGGCACATCACCAGCACCAGCGAGCCGCCGGCGGCGAGCGACGGCAGCGCCTCGGGCAGGATCACCCGGCCGACGATCCGCGGCGCCTTCGCACCGAGCGACGAGGCGACTTCGATCTGTGCGGTCTCCACTTGCGAGAAGGCCGCGAGGAGGGGGCGCATCACGAAGGGCGTGAAGTACGTGATCTCCGCGAGGAGTACGCCCCAGGGGGTGTGCAGGAAATCGAAGGGGCCGCTCGCCGCGCCGGTCGCCCCGGTCCACAGGCCGTTGGCCAGGCCTGCGGAGCCGTAGACGAAGAGGAGGGCGAGGGTGATGAGGAAGGAGGGGAAAGAGAGGAAGACATCGATGAACCGGCTCAGTGCCCTGCCGCCGGGGAAGGGCACGAAGGCGATCACCAGGGCGAGGGCGAAGCCGAGGACCAGCGAGCCGGCGGTGGCGCCGACGGCGATCAGGATGGTGTTGGTGAGTGCGTCGCGGAAGGCGCTCTGCGCGAAGACGTCGCCGTAGGCGGCGAAGGAGAGGGCGTCGCCGTCCGGTGCGAGGGACTCCTGGACGACGAGGGCGAGGGGGTAGAGGAAGACGAGGCCGAGGACGGCCACGGGCGGTACGGCCAGGAGCCAGGTGTAGGCGCGCGGGCCCCGGTGGTTCGCTGCCGCCGGTCCGTCGTGGCGGAGGGGCTTCCCCCGGCCCTGCCCCTCGCCGGTGGCGGCGAGGGGCGTCCGGGCCCGCTGCCGGACGCCGGACATGGGCCGGGCGCTAGCCATGGGCCGCGTCCGTCATGGCCGCGGCCGTGTCCGGGCCCGTTCTGTCCGGGCCCGTCGTGTGCGCGCCCTTCGCGTCCGGGCTCCTCGCGTCCGCACCCCTCGCGTCCGGGTTCCTCGCGTCCGCACCCCTCGCGTCCGCGCCCGCCGGGAGCAGGACGGCGTCGTGCGGGGCGAAGTGGACCGTGATCGCGGTGCCCGGACGGGGTGCTTCCCGCAACTCCCGGACGTCCGCCGTGACGCGCTCGCCCGCCACGTCGACGTACAGCCGGTGCGTGGCGCCGCGCCACTGGACCTCCGTGACGGTGCCCTGCAGCGCGTTCGGGCCGTCGCCGAGGCCGACCAGGTGCGGGCGTACGCACAAGGTGGCCGAGGCGCCCGGCGCGGCGGGGCCGGGCCGGACCTCCAGGGGCGTGCCGGTGAAGTCGGCGCCGTCCTCCGTGACCGTCACCGGCAGGAGGTTGGCCTGGCCGACGAAGGAGGCGGTGAACTCCGTGCGAGGGTTGCGGTAGAGCTCCCGCGGGGTGGCGCAGTCCTGGAGGCGGGCGCGGTCCATGACGGCGATCCGGTCGGCGAGGGTGAGCGCTTCGGACTGGTCGTGGGTGACGTACAGCATCGACATGTGCGGCAGTTCGCGGTGCAGCCGGGCGAGTTCGGCGAGCATGCCGGAGCGCAGCTGGGCGTCCAGCGCGGACAGCGGCTCGTCGAGGAGGAGCACGCCGGGCCGGATGGCCAGGGCACGGGCGATCGCGACGCGCTGCTGCTGACCGCCGGACAGCTCGCGGGGGTAGCGCCTGGCGTACGCGGCCATGCCGGTCATCTCCAGGGCCTCGTCGACGCGTGCCGCGATCTCCGCGCGCGGCGCCTTGCGGGCCTTCAGGCCGAAGGCGACGTTGGCGTCGACCCGCATGTGCGGGAAGAGCGCGTACTGCTGTACCACCATGCCGACGCCGCGCCGGTGCGGTGCGAGGCCGGTGACGTTCCGGCCGCCGATGAGGACCCGGCCGGCCGACGGCTGGACGAAGCCGGCGACGGCCCGCAGGGCGGTGGTCTTGCCGGAGCCGGACGGGCCCAGCAGGGCCATGACCTCGCCGGGTCCGACGGTCAGATCGAGCCCGTCGAGGACGACGTTCTTGCCGTAGGTGACCGTGACGTTTTCAAACCTCACGCCGGTGTCGTCCCCGCTCCGCCCGGTGGACGTTCCCGCCGCCGTTCCCGCCGACGTCCCCGCCGATATTCCCGCCGCCGTTCCTGTCATCATGACGCCGCCTCCGCGCGGGCGAGCAGGCCGGGCAGGTCGGCGACCGAGGCGAGGACATGGGTGGCGCCGGAGGCGCGCAGCGCCTGCTCGTCGTGGGCGCCGGTGAGGACCCCGGCGACCACCGAGGCGCCGGCACGGCGGCCCGAGAGCATGTCGTACGAGGTGTCGCCCGCCACCGCGATCCGGTCGACCGCGTCGGCAGCCCCGGTGCGCACCAGCGCGGTGAGGACCATGTCCGGGTACGGGCGTCCCCGGCCGCCCGCGTCGGCGGGGCAGAGGGAGAGGTCGGCCAGCTCGGTCCAGCCGAGGGCGACGAGGATGGCGTTCTGGGTGACGCGGGAGAAGCCGGTGGTCAGCACCACGGCCCGGCCCTCGGCGCGCAGCCGCTCGACGGCCTCCCGGGCACCGGGTACGGGCGCGCAGTGCCCCGCGGCCACCAGCCGGCCGTACGCGGCCTCGAACTCGGTGTTGGCCCGCTGGGCGGCCGCCTCGTCACCGGCGAAGAGGTGACGGAAGACAGAGATCTTGGACTCGCCCATCGTGGCGCGGACGTAGGCGAGTTGCTCCTCGTACGCCGCCGTGCCGGGCTCCACGCCGAGCCGGCCGACGGCCGCGCCGAAGGCCTGCTCGACGAGGCCGTCGTCGACGACGGTCGTGCCCGCCATGTCGAGGACGACGAGGGAGTGGACGAGGGAGTGCTTGATCTGCTCGGTCCGCGTGCGGGGGGCACCGTGCCCGGTCCGCGTGTCGTGGTTCTCGGTCAACGCTCTCACCAGCCCAGTTCGTCAGCGGTCGTCTCGGCGATGGCCGGGGAGCACGTCATGCCGCGCCCGCCCGGCCCGGTCACCAGCCAGATGCCCTCGCGGACCTGCTCGCGGTGGACGATCCGCGCGGTGTCCAGGCACTGGGCGTAGACCCCGGCCCAGCGCCGCCGGATCCTCGGCAGCGGGCGGCCGAGCAGGGTCTCGGCGACCCCGGTCAGGTGCGCGTAGGGGCCCTCGTCGACGTCGAAGGCGAAGGGCGCCTCGTACTCGTGGGTGTCCCCGATGGTCAGGCCGCCGTCCGCGCGCTGGACCATCAGCAGCTGCATCTTGTGCCGGCCGGCCACCGGCGGCTGGGCCTGGGCGGCCGCCAGGGCGTCGAGCGCGGCACCACCGTAGGCGGGGTAGTAGCGGAAGCTGTCGGCGTCGGCGACGGAAGTGGTGAGCTCCTCGCCCAGCGGCTCGGTCTGCATCATCTGCAGTCGCACCCGGCGTACGGGCAGTGCGGGCGCCAGTTCCCGGACCAGGCCGCCCAGCCAGGCGCCGGTGCAGAGCACGACGGCGTCGCCGGTGTGCACGTCGCCGTGGTCGTCGCGGACGGCGCGTTCGCCGACGACCTCGCGCACTTCACGCCCGGCGAGGAAGGTGTAACGGCCGGACTCCAGCAGCGCGGCGCGCAGCGCCCGCTGGGCGGTGCGCGGTTCGACGGCGGCATCGCGCTCGCACCACAGGGCGCCGGCGAACTCGCCGCGCAGGGCGGGGTTGCGGTCACGGGCCTCCTCCGGCGTGAGGAGCGCGAAGCCGCGGGCGGCGGCGTCGGGTCGGGCCAGGGCGGCGCGGGCGACGGCCAGCTCGGCGTCGTTGGTGACGGCCGTCAGGGAACCGTTGGCGCGGAAGCCGAGGCCGGGGACGGCCGCGCCGATCTCCTGCCACAGCTCGCGGGCGCGCAGGGCCGTCGCCAGCTCCTCGCCGCCCGCCCGGCCGCTGACCCAGATGAGGCCGAAGTTTCGCACCGAGGCGCCTCTGGCCTCGGCCTCGCGCTCGATGTGGACGACCTCGTGGCCGCGGTTGACTGCCTGCCAGGCGTGCATGGTGCCCACCACGCCGGCTCCGACGACTATGACTCGCATGACTCGAACAGTCGTCGGGGGCGGTGTCGGGACAGGGGCCGTACGGCGACGGGACGGTGAACGCGGCGGCAAACTTGGACCAGACCCGTTACCTTCTCGTGACCTACGAGAAGGTAAATGCCTCAGCCTGCCCTCTCAGCGCTCCGCGCTCAGGTGCGTCGTGAAGGAGAACCGGTCCCCCCGGTACAGCGACCGCACCCGCTCCAGCGGCCTGCCCTCCGTGTCCCGCGACACCCGGTGGATCAGCAGCATCGGCAACGCGGGCGGCGTCCCGATCAGCAGTGCCTCGCGGGGCGTGGCGAGCACGGTCTCCAGCCGCTCGTCCGCGTCCCCGAACCCGATGCCCAGGCGCTCGCGCAGATAGCCGTAGAAGGAGGAGTCCGGCTCGAAGTCCGTATCGAGTCGCGGCGCCCGCTCCACCGCCACGTACGTGCTCTCCAGGCCGACCCGTTCATCGTCCGCGAGCAGTACGCGCTCCATGTGCCACACGAGGGCACCCGGTTCGACGCCGAGGTCGGGGGCGAGCGCCGCCGGGCAGGCGAGCCGGTCCAGCCCGATGAGGCCACGGCCGGGACGGCGCCCCTGGCGGCGGACACCCTCGGTGTAGCTGGCAAGTGCGAGGGGCTGCTCCATCTTCGGTCCCGCGACGACCGTCCCGCGGCCCATACGGCGCAGCCGGCCCTCCAGCAACAGCTCACGCAGGGCCTGCCGCACGGTTTCGCGCGACACCTCGAAGCGCACGGCCAGTTCACGTTCGGTGGGCAGCAGCCCGCCTTCACCCAGCTCGTCCAGGAGCGCGGCGATGTGCGTCTTGACGGCGTAGTACTTGGGGATCCGGCCGTGCTCGGGGATTCCCGCGCGGATGGGGGCGCCGGGCGAGGGGTCGGCCATGTATCGCGTGTAGTCCACGCCGCGATCCTCGCACGCACGCCGACGCGAGCGACGCGACGCGGCAGCCGCCGCGCCACCGGCAGATGGACCGCGCCGGCGCCGGCGGGCGGGGCTTCCCATCGATCCGACCGGCCACAAGGCCGGATACGACAAGAGGCAGGACCGACGCCCTCGGTACCGTATGAGCCCGGCCCCGATCGCGTCGGCGTCGGCGTCGTAGAACGGGGCCGCTTCATGGGCAGCGAACAGGAGCTGGCGGACGCCCAGCGGCGGCACTGGCAGACCACCTACACCACCCACCCCGGCATGTACGACGGGCAGCCCTCCGCCCCGGCCGTCCATGCCGCCGAGGCGTTCCGCGCGGCCGGCTCGATCAACGTGCTGGAGCTGGGGGCCGGGCACGGCCGCGACGCCCTGTACTTCGCCCGCGAAGGCTTCACCGTCCAGGCCGCCGACTTCAGCGCCACCGGCCTGGAACAGCTGGAGGACGCCGCCCGCGCCCACGTGCTGCTGTGCATGGCCCTGTCCACCAAGGAGATCCACGCCCTGGCCGGCGAGGTCCGCCGCGTGCTGCGGCCCGGCGGGGTGTTCGTCTACACCGTCCGCCACACCGGGGACGCCCATTACGACACGGGGACGGCCCACGGCGACGACATCTTCGAACACGGCGGCTTCGCCGTGAACTTCTTCCCTCGCGACCTGGTCGACGACCTCGCCGATGGCTGGACCCTGCGGGGGGGTACACGCTTTCGAGGAAGGCGACCTGCCCCGCCGCCTGTGGCGCGTCACCCAGAGCCTGCCCCGATGACCGCCTCCCCGGTACCGGCGGCCAGGGCGAAGAAGACACCGCGATGATCCGCAGCGTTCTCGTCTCCCGGGCCTCACGGATGACATAGTCACGACGGAGAACTGCCAGGTAACCGCATTATGGCCTGGTCGCGGTACAGATGATGTACCGCCATGTCTCCTGGTGCCGGTATATCTCCACCCCACTCATCGCGTTGACCAGGCTGTCGCCGCGGCCCACGGCGCACGCAAGCGCATAGGGCAGCCGGCCGAGCACCGAGAAGCACCGCAGCATGGGCAGGACCTTCTCCGTCGCGTCATAGGCCGATTCGACGACGAAACCGGCCTGCTGGAGCAGCCGCTCCAGGCGCCCGTGGGTCATGGTGAGCATGCCCGGCATGCCGGAGAGCTCACAGACCCTGAGCAGCGCGGACCGCGCCTGCGGCAGCAGGTGGGCCTGCGGAGTGCTCGAATACTCGGACATCACCAGCCTTCCGCCGGGGCGCAGGACCCGGAAGAACTCGGCGAGCCCCTGCAGGGGGTCGGAGGAGTGGACGAAGGACTCCATCGTGTAGACGCCTTCGAAGGAGGCATCGGCGAACGGAAGGGCGTGGTAGTTGGCCAGGAGGAAACGCGTGCGCCTGCCCGGCTCGCCGGCACGGGCCGAGCGCTGCCGCGCGATGGCGACGTCCGGCTCGATCCCGTCGATCCCGGTGATGTACACCCCGCCGGCCCGTGCAATCGTGCGCGCTGTGTCGCCGACCCCGCACCCGGCATCGAGCACCGGCGATTCCGGAGGCAGGGCCAGCTTCCGGGCCACGACGAGCTCCATGCGCCGCATGGCCGCCGTGAATCCCCAGGGTGAATGGCCCGGCTCGTACCAGCCGAAGTGGCGCGTGCGACCGAGCAGTGTCGCGTACCCGAAGCGTGACCCGAACGCCCGGTAGTACGGCATGACGTGTTGCCGGTAGTGAACATCGGTCACGTGCGCCATCGCTCCAGCCCCTAGTCAGTGGCCCCGTACCGCCCGGGGTCTTCACGGAGAGCAACGACCGGGCGTGCCCCCGAGTCACACGGCACCCTGGTTCGCCGTTCGTCAACGGCGGGCCGCCCATACCGCTTCGAGGTGCGGGAGGCGGGGCGCTACGCCAGCCTGGGACATGAGGCTTAAGGATCCTGGGACGCCGCCGGACGGCGGGGGATGCGCGCCTGCCCGTCCCGTCCCGTCAACCGGGGCCGCCGCCCCGGCCCGGCCCGGCCAGTGGATCACACGGCAGCAGTCACTCGCGATGACCTAGGAGGACGATATGGGTAAGCCAAGCACGCTGGAGCTCCTTGCTGAGTTTCTCAACAGCCTGAGCTCTGAGAATCTTGAATGGGTGAACAAGAACCTGACGCAGGAGCAACAGGAGCGACTGCCCGCCCTGGCCATGGCGACGACTGTGGAGAAGAGCATCAGCCTCGACCTGAATCACCAGGAGCAAGGTGGCGGGGCGACAACGCCCGATAGCGTGATCGAGTCGATCAAGGCCGGCAAGCTCTCGGTGTGACGGGCAGGGAACAGGCCGCCACATGCTCCTCTACCGCACCGTCCTCGAGGCAGCGATGCAGACCTCCCCCCAAGGTGAACAGGCTCGCTACGACACCATCCAACTCCTTGACCAGGCTGCGGAGCGGGCCCGACGCTTCGCAGACCTCAGCCGGCGACTACGACACGACGCGACGGAGGCCTACGACTCGGCTCCAAGCAGGCTTGACGAAGACGAAGGCGTACTAGGGCAGGTCCGACGGGTCGCGTGACCTGGCTGTGCTGACGTCGTTCCGGTGGGCGTGGGGCGAGGCGATGTGTCGGGTCGGGAGTGGGCCCGGCTTGAGCCGCACTTACCGAAGGCCACGGGACGGGGCGGGCGGTGGGCATGCCACCGCAAGGTGATCAACGGGATCTTGTTCCGGCAGCGGACCGGCATCCCGGTGCGACGCCCCGCAGATGATCCCGGTCCTGGACCGTATCCGTGTCCCGCGCCCGGCCGGAGGGCATCCGAGAACGCGCCCGGACCACGTCTGGGCGATAATGCGTACAGTTCCCGCCGCAACCGCCGTCACCTGCGGCGACGGCAGATCCGGCACACGATCCCCGAACGCCGGGATCAGCGGGCCAATTGTCAAAGGCGCGGAAGCCACGGCGGCCGACCCACTGGCTTCGACCAGGCCCGCTACGCACGCAGGAACGAAGTTGAACGAACCGTCAACGATCTGGCTCTGGCTCTGGCTTCGGTGAGTGCCTGCCGGAGCGTCTCTTGTGGCCGTCACCCCGCCCCCGGGAACGCCCCGACACCAGGGAACGCCCCGGCGACACTGGGCTGAGAGCCCAAACCGAGCAAGCCGTTCAGCGTCGCCCCGACACCAGCCGTAATGGGGTCGACCGCGTCGACGACGCCGCCGAGGAGGGCGCTAAGGCGCGTCCGAGGGGTTGGGCGGTGATGCGACCGTGGGCGTCGTCCTGGAGGAGCGGTCGCCCACGAGTGTCCCCAGCAGGAACCCGGCGTATCCGGCCAGCAGGAGCAGCAGGATGCGTCCGCTGCCGCTGTCGTCGGTCCGTGGATAGAGTCCGTCGGCGGCCAGGACGAGGGCGACATCGAGGAGTTGCCCGACGACCACGACGGCGATGCCAAGACGGATCCCGTACCGGGCCGGGAGCAGCCGGCCGGTCAGGACGCCGACGCCTGCGAAGGCGGTCGCGACCGCCGCCGCGGCCGGTGTGGCCGGAGCGTGGGCGAGCGTGGGCGCCAGGGCTGTGACCCCCGCCGAGGCGGCTATCCAGATCACGAGAGCCCCTGCCGTCTCGGGCCACACGTGCGCCAGCCGTCGCTTCCACATCGAGCCGCACCGCCGTTCCTCTACCATGTAGCGATCGCTACATACGCTACACGTCGGTCGTTCAAGGAGGAAGCACGTGTCCCGTCGCGAGGAGCTGCTGAGCGCCGCCATGCGTTACGTGGGGGAACACGGCCTTGCGACGCTCACCCTGCGGCCCCTGGCCGCTGCGTTGGGCACCAGCGACCGGATGCTCGTGTACCACTTCGGCAGTCGCGAGCGGCTGGTGGTGGCGCTGCTGGACCGGGCATTCGCCGACCTTGCCGCCCTGCGGCAGGGCTGGCAGGGCGGCAAGCCGTCCGATCTGGTGCGCGTGCTGTGGCAGGCCTTCACGGAACCCGGGGTCCGTGCGGCCCACCGGCTGTATCTGGAAGCGGCTTCACTGGCCGGCACGGACGAGCTGTGGCGTGAGCATTTGATGCCGCCCACGTCGTCCTACCTCCGCGCTGCGGAGCAGTGGCTCGTTGAAGCGGGAATGCCCCCCGCTGTCGCCCCGAGCGCCGCCCGCCTCGCTTCCGCAGCCCTGGACGGTGTGCTGCTGCAACTGGGCGTCGACGGGGACCAGGCCGCGGCAACGGAAGCTGTGGAGTTGCTGGCCCGCCAGCTCGACCACCTGACCGACTGAGTTCACCCAACTCCTCGGGCACGCCCGGCGCCAGACCCGGGCGCCCGTCACGCGGGGGCCAGTAAACGGGCCGGCGAGTTCGACTCACGCCAGGGCGATCTCGGCGACCTTGGAGCGGACGTAGGCGCGGGCGGTGACCGGAGGGTGGGGCACCCTGCCGATCGGGGCGGGGATTGACGCGACGAGCGTGTCCGGATCGCAGTCGTAGAAGTAGACCAGGGACAACAGTTCCTCGGACGTGGCGTCGGTGGGCGGGGCCAGTACACGGTGGCGGCCGGAGCGCCAGCGGTCGCCGGTCCAGCGGGCCATCAGGTCACCGATGTTGATGGTGAGCGCCTCGGGGTCGTAGGGGGCGTCCTGCCAGCCGTCGTCCTGCGTGTGGATCTGCAGACCGCCCTTGCCCGGTTGCCGGTCGAGGACGGTGACGGTCCCGAAGTCGGTGTGCGGACCGACACGGAACTGGCCCGGCCGCGGCGCCCCTGCGGCACTGATGGCGGGATACCAGTTGAGGGTCAGGGTCCAGTCGGGGTGGGTGGTGTGACGAGTGAAGAAATCGAGCGGTTGGCGCAGGGCTACTGCCAGGAGTTCCAGCAGTTCGCCGGCCAGCACCCGCATGGCACGTACGTACTGTGCGACGAGGGAGCGCAGTTCCGGGGGCTGGGAGGGCCAGGACCGCGGCAGAAGTCCGGGCTCGGGGCGACCGGCCGCGGTGTCCCATGGGGCGGGGGCCGCTGACCAGGTTTCCACCAGGTCGGGTGGCGTCATCAGGCCTTCGGCCCGGCCGGCGGCCACCGCTCCCGGACCGCTCCAGCCGTAGTGGCCGAGCGTCTCCGCCAGGAACGGCTGCTTCACGTCGACCGGCTGGTGGAAGAAGACGCGGGCCGCGGTGCGGATCGCGGCGGGCAGGTCCGGGTGGACACCATGACCGGTGACGAGCAGGAACCCCGCCCGCTCAAGCGCCTGGTCGACGAGCGTGGCGAGACGGTCCCGGTCCTGGTCGTCCCCGCTTCGCCAGAGCGAGAGGTCGATGGTGGGAATGGTGGGAATGGTGGAAGCGCTCACGATGCCCTTCTCCTCCTTTGCCCTTCCCTCTGCGGGGGAAGGCGGTCCGGCCATGGTCGTTCGAGGAACGCGCACCACCCAGCCATCCCCTGGGAAACGGTAGGAACAGGCAATTTCCGGCGGTGAAACGGGAGAACGCGACAGGCCCGGGGCGCACCGCCGGGGTCAGGCCCCTATCGTCGGGACCTGTCGTGGGGAGCACGACGCAGCGGTGAACTCACGGGAGGTCACACATGGTGGGCTCGGGCACCTTCGACGCTCTGGACCTGGGGCTGCTCCAGGCCCTCCAGTTCGACGGACGCGCGGCACTGAGCCGCATCGCGCGCCGGCTGGGCGCCTCGGAACGCACCGTGGCCCGCCGCTACAGCCGCCTGCGCACGCTGGGCCTGCGCGTCGTCGGCCAGCCCGTCCCGGCCCGGGTAGGGATGACCCGCTGGTTGCTGCGCATCCACTGCGCTCCCGACTCCGCAGCTTCCGTCGCCCAAGCCCTGGCCCGTCGGCCCGACACCAGTTGGATCTCACTGGCCTCCGGGGGAACCGAGCTGTACTGCGCCCTCACCACCCCTACGCCGTACGAGCGCGACGCGCTGCTCCTCGACAAGCTGCCCCGTACCCCGCACCTGGTCGGCGTCGGAGCCCACTGTCTGCTGCGCCTCTTCACCGGCATCACCAGCACGTGGTACGCCAACGGGCTCCCGTTCGGTGCGGCTCACGGCCACGAAGGCGGTGCTTTGGCATCGGCCTCTCGATCCGATGAGCATCCCGAGCCCGTGGCCCTGGATGTCACAGACCGAGCCCTCTTCACCGAGCTGGCCAAGGACGGCCGTGCCGGCCTGCCCGAGCTGGCTGCGGCCACCGGTCGTTCGCCCTCGAGCGTCCAGCGCCGCCTCGAACGACTTCGGGACCAGGGCGCACTGGACTTCTCCGTGGACTTCGCACCCCGGCACCTCGGCTACGACCTGGTGACCCACCTCTGGCTTCAGGTGGCCCCCGGCCACGTTTCGGCCGTCGGCCGTGCCCTGGCCACTCACCCCGAAATCGCCTTCGCGGCCGCCACCACCGGCCCGCACAACGTCGTGGCCAGCGGGGTCTTCCGCGGCAGCCACGACCTCTACCACTACCTCGACCACCGCATCGGCTCGCTCCCCGGCATCCATGCCGTCGAGACCGCCCCCATCCTCCGCGAGGTCAAACGACTCACCGTCAGCACGTGAAGCGGCCTGCGGGCGTTGCCATGGTGGGGTGCCCCGGAGCGACCGTGTCCCGTCCGGGCACGCGCGGAGCGACCGGTTCAGTGAGGCTGGTTCACCGGCCGGCGGATGTTCGGCCTGTGTGGGCGGATCCGGCCAGGTGCGGTGTAGCGCCTCAGCCGGCGGTAAGCCTGGTGCTGCACGTCTATCGCGTTGTGGGTCCAAGTGCGCCGCCATAAGGTCATCGGCATGTCTCTACGTCTTCGTATGCGTCAAGCACTGCCGGAAGCGA
This sequence comes from Streptomyces rectiverticillatus, assembly GCF_013394065.1. Taxonomy (NCBI): domain Bacteria; kingdom Bacillati; phylum Actinomycetota; class Actinomycetes; order Kitasatosporales; family Streptomycetaceae; genus Streptomyces; species Streptomyces rectiverticillatus. The sequence goes on along the minus strand of NZ_CP040752.1, from coordinate 6,890,976 downwards.
TGCGCGCCCGTGACAAGGCCGCGGTGAGCGCCCTGCGCGCAACACTTGCTGCGCTGGACAACGCTGAGGCAGTGCCCGTGGACGAAGGTGAGCTCCGCGGCCTGCCCCTTGAGCAGTCGCCGGTTGGTGTCGGCGTCACCGAAGCAGCGCGGCGTGAGCTGAGCGAGCTCAGTGTGCTGGATGTCGTGCGTGCCGAGGCCGCCGAGCGACTGGAGGTTGCAGCGCAGTTGACGGCGCCCGCGCACGCTGACCGAGCTGCGCGGCTCCGCGCGGAGGCCGCCGTGCTGCTTGGCTTCCTCGACGGTCCCGGCACCGCGTAGGAAACGGCGTTGCATCGCAGCCGAAGTGACGCAGGAGCAGGGCTGGGAACAGGTCATGGCCCGGATCGCGGGCCGGTTCGGGCGGGTTGAGCCCCGGGCGGCCGCCCGCGCCTACCTGCTCGGGCTGGTGTCGGGTATCGAGCGCAAGAACTACTGGCGGCCGGCCGAGCAGGCCGGGCACGCCCGGCCCCGGCCGATGCAGCGCCTGCTGCGCTACGCCCGCTGGGACGCGGATGCCGTCCGAGACGACGTCCCCGTTGTCCCGGCCAGCGGGTGAGCAGTACTCGATGCACGGTAAAGTCGGCCTCGGTGGCCGCTCTGACACTGACCGGTTACGGCCGTACAAAGGACGAGTGGGCCCCGCTCAAGGCGCACAACGGCACCTTCACCGCGGCCGCTCCCGGCGGCAGCGACGTGGAAGTCGTCGGCGACAACACGGCGTTCTGCGCCGGTGACGCGGGTGCGCCGCTCTTCCGCACTTCCGGGGACACCGCGCAGATCACGTCAGTGGCCTCCCGCTCCGACCAGGGCGGCTGCTTCGGCATCGATGCGGCGCAGACGTCCACCAAGGGCGTGGCCGCCCGTACCGACGACCTCGCCTCCTGGGTGGACGCCACCGTCAAGGCCGCTCCTGTCGTCGACTTCAACGGGGACGGCATCGAGGACATCGCCATCGGCGACCCGAAGGCGACCGTCAGCGGCAACGCCGAGGCCGGTGCCGTGCGCGTCGTGTACGGCGGTGGCAAGGGCAGCATCCAGCTCGACCAGAGCCTGTCCTTCGTCCCGGGTGCGGCGGAGGCCGGTGACCGCTTCGGTCAGTCGCTGGCCACGGTGGACTACGACCAGGACGGCTATACCGACCTCGTCGTCGGTGTGCCGTACGAGGATGCCGGGTCCGTCGCGGATGCCGGCATGGTGTCCGTCGTCTACGGCTCCGCCGGCGGGCTGGGCAAGGGCCGCGCCGCCGAGGACTTCGTGCAGGGCCAGGGCAACGGCGCGCTGAAGGCGTCGGCCAACGAGAAGGGCGACATGCTCGGCTACTCCCTCGCGGCGGGGCAGACCCGCGAGGGCGATCCCTTCATCGTGATCGGTGATCCGGGCGAGGCCATCGGCGCCAAGGAGGACGCGGGCAACGTCCTCTACGTGCGCGGCGGCACCAACGTGTCCCTGACCCAGGAAGCCGGCATGTCCGGCGGCCTGGAGGCCGGCGACAAGGTCGGCTCGTCCGTGGCCGCCGACGCGAACAACATCGCGATCGGCGCACCGGGCGAGGACATCGACAAGGCCACCGACGCCGGTGCCGTGTGGGTGCTGTCGCACAGGCGCGGAGCGGACGGCAAGCCGGCGCAGCGGGCGAACATCAACCAGAACGACGACAAGGTGTCCGGCGGCTCCGAGAACGGCGACGTCTTCGGCACCTCCGTCGCCCTGGTGGAGAACGGCCCGAACGGGGACTCCATCCTCGCCGTGGGCGCTCCGGGCGAGTCGGTCACCAACGCGAACAAGGTGGACGTGAAGAACGCCGGCACCGTGTTCACGTTCAAGATCCCCGCCTCCGGCGGCTGGTCGCAGTACCAGGTGATCAACCAGGACCAGCCGGACGTCATCGGTGGCATCGAGACGGGCGACCGGTTCGGTGACACGCTCCACGCGATCAACCTGTCGCCCAGGACCGCTCCCACTTGGCAGTCGCTCCAGCTCGCCGTGGGTGTCCCCGGCGAGACCCAGGGTTCGGTGACCGCCGCGGGCGCAGTGCAGACCATGACCCTCCTCGGTGCTCCCGGCCCGCACAACGACGTCCTGTACGCCGGCCACAACGGCGTCCCCGGCACGCCGGGCGCCAACCAGCGGATCGGCCAGGCCGTCGGCGTCTCGCCGACCCACATCTACGTGGGCATGCCGACCGGGCCGCACGCGCAGGGCGCGGCGTACGCGGTGCCCTGGCAGAACGTCACCTCGTACGACGCTTCCGGCACCGACCAGCCGGCGACGGTCTATCAGCCGGGCAAGGACGGCATCCCGTCCGGCGGCAAGGCGTTCGGAGCCACGATCCGGTAGGCGGCGCCTCGGATGACGCAAAGCAGTGGGCCCCGTCCTCCGTAGGGAGGGCGGGGCCCGGATCCGTGGGCCGAGGCCTTCAGACATCCTTCAGGATGCGACTGTCACCGGCCGGAGGCCGAGCCGCGGGCAGCCCGACCGCGTAGTGCACGAACTCATGAACGAGCTGGAAGCCGGTCTTCGCCGCCAGGCGGCGGCTCGGGTGGTTGTCGCGGGAGCAGGTCCAGGACGGGATGCGGCCGCGGGCGGTGACGTCCTTGCAGAGCGCCTGGACGCAGACGGAGGCCAGGCCCCGTCCGCGCTCTTCCGGGAGGGTGGCGACGGCGATGTCCTCGTACCGGCTGCCGACGAAGAAGGAGCAGGCCAGGGAGAGGAGGGCCCCGTCACAGAAGGCGCCCCAGCAGCGGCCGGAGGCCGCGAGCCCGGCGGGGCCGCCCCAGCCGGCGCTGAGCCACGCCATGTCCGGTCCAAGAGTTCGGAGAGCCCGGGCGTCGCGGGGCAGGAGACGGCGGACGGATATCTCAGGGCCGAGGCGCACGACCGGGGACGGGTCGCGGCGGACCCGGATCATGCGCTCCCAGGGAACGACGCGGTGGAAGGCGGCGCCGAGGACGGGCAGGAACCTGTCCGGCGCGGCCACGTAGTGACCGGCCAGGAACCTCAGGTCCCCGGGATCCGTCGAGCGTGGGTCCCCGGCCAGGATGGCGTGTCCTGCGCAGGAGACGGCGACGGCACGCGGCCCGGACGGGTCGTCGGCCCACCAGCTTCCGTGACCGGTGAGGGCGACGTGCTCGGGCAGCGCTCCCAGCCCGGGGCGGCCGGCGGGGAACCAGGGAGGCCGTGGTCCGGCCGGGAGGGCGGCGCCGTGGAGACGTTCGACCAGCATCACATCGCTCCGGGGTACGTGTTGCGGGCGGAGCAGCAGCGATCCGCGGTTGGGCGGGGGCTGCTGTGCGAGCGTGAAGAGGCGTCAGCGACAAGGCCGGCGGAAGCCGGCATGCGCTGTGCCAGGTGATACCGGCCGGGGCACATCGGGCGCGGCCGGGGCCTCAGTGATGAGGGATGCGCTCAGCGCACCATGTGCGAACAGCGCGCGGAACCGGGCAGCGCCGTATGAGGCGGCCGGTCGTCGTGGCGCAGGTGGCTGTACACGAGCACCATCCAAGGAAGCCCCGCCCCCGGACGCAATCGACACGCCACATCCCTGACGCCGTCCTGACGCACGTCGGCGCGTCTCTGCTGGTGGACCACAGTGTTCGAACTGCGTCAAGAAGCAGGCGATCGTCTTCCCCACTCCCACGGCCATTTGTTCTACTAGTGTGCAAACAAATGGAGGTACTCTCATGCCGCAGTCACGAGCCGCGACCGTCCGCCGAACGGCTGTTTCCGTCCTGCCGCCCCTGATCGCCGCTGCCGCCGTCCTGTCGGTGTTCCTGTCCGTACGTAACCGGCTTCCCGACCGGATAGCCACCCACTTCGGAGCCGGAGGGGTTGCCGACGACTTCTCAGGCCAATCCGCCTTCCTTGCCACGGCGTTGGGGCTTCTCCTGGCCGACGGCGTGCTCTTCGGTGGACTCACCTACTGGACACGGCCGAACCCCGACGCCCAGCGCGTGCTGGCCGTCATCGGCGGCGCCGTCGCCGTGGTGACCGGATGGCTGGTCGTCGCGGCGCTGGTGGCCAACACCGACGTCGACGACACCTCATCCGTCACCCTGCCCGGAACGCAGGCCGCACTCGCCTTCGGGGCGGCGGCGCTCTACGCGGCGATGGGCTGGCTGATCTGCGGCAAGGCCGGGGAGACGGAGACCGTCTCCGGGCCGTCCGCCGATGTCGCACGCCTCCCGCTCGGCGACTCAGAGACCGCCGGCTGGACGCGCATTGCCGGTTCCCAGGCCCTGCCCGCCACCGGGGCCCTGGTCCTGGCCGCCGGCATCGTCGTCGGGTTCACCACCGGATGGGTGCCCGCTCTGCCGCTCCTGGTCACGGGAGCACCCATGGCCCTGCTGACGGGCGCCCGGGTCACCGCCGACCGGCGCGGCATCACCGTCACCCCCTCGATCGCCCCCTGGCCGCGCCTCAACGTGCCCCTGCAGCGCATCGCGGAGGTCACGCACCGTCCCGTCCACCCGCTGCGCGACTTCGGCGGCTGGGGATACCGTGCCCGGCCGGGAGCCAGCGGCATCGTGCTGCGCTCCGGCGACGCCATCGCCGCCCGGCTGACGACCGGCAGCGAGTTCGTCGTCACCGTGGACGACGCCGCCACCGCGGCCGCGCTGCTCAACACCCTCGCCGAACGCGAGCGCCGTACCGCCACCGGGGGGTGACCGTGCTCTTCCGCGTCGACCCGTCCTCGCCGCTCCCCCTCAGCGACCAGATCACCGCCTGCGTCCGCGGCGCCATCGCCGACGGCACCGTAGGCACCGGCGAACGCCTGCCCTCCGCACGCGACCTCGCCGCATCCCTCGGCGTCAATATGCACACCGTCCTCCGCGGCTACCAACGACTGCGCGAGGAGGGTCTGCTCGAGCTGCGCCGCGGTCGCGGCGCCGTCGTCACCGGAGGATCGACTGCCGGGCGGGCCCGCCTCGTGGCCCAGGCGCATCGCCTCGTGGCCGACGCCCGCGACCTCGGGCTGAGCAACGAGGACGTGCTCGCCCTCGTCCGGAAGTCACTCACCGATGGAACCTGAACTTCCGTATTAGGCGAGGGAGTTCCTGAAGACCACCCGGCGCACCGCCGGCATCATCGCCGTCCTGACCGCCGCCGCTGTCTGCGTCACCGGCGCCACGGCCGCCGCGGCGCCGAGCACGGCCTCACACACAGACCGTGAAAGCCGCCCCGGCCAAGCCGGCCCCGAACGCCGCCGAGGACGGCAAGGCCGTCTTCCAGGGCCTGTTCTTCGGGCAGGGCAAGGTCGGTGTCCAGCTCGTCAAGAGCCCGCTTCAGCGACATGCGCAACGAGCTCGCCAAGGGCGGCACCAAGGACTCCGCGCGCGTCGCCCGGATCGTCACCGACGCCGTCGACGCCAAGTACCCCGGCTTCTTCGCCTCGTTCGGCAAGAAGGCGCGCAGCGGCGACCCGCGCAAGGTCGAGGCCGCGGTCAACGACGCGCAGGCCAAGCTGCTGTCCATCGCCAAGAAGTCGGATGCCAAGGACACCGCGCAGCCGGTCCAGAACGGCCAGATGTGCGGCACCGTCGTGGCCGTCGCCGGCGCCGTCGTCCACATCGCCGCCGTGACGGCCGCGGCCGCCGCGGTCACCGTGACCGTCGCGGTCGGCGCCAACTTCGTCAAGGCCAAGAACTGGTTCTGGAGCGTGGCGCCCCAGGGCGACGACACCGCCTCGGCCACGACGAGGCCGTCGCCACCGTGACGAAGATCCTCAAGGCCGCCTGACCCGGGCGCGGCTGAGGGAACACCCTTTCCGTGGGCCGGGCGACGCCGGCCGCCCGGCCCGCACCGAGCCCGACACCCAACCCCACATTCGGCCCCAGACCGCCACGCCAACGCCAACGCCACGACCGGGATGACGACGTGAAACGCCCCCAAGGGACCGCACGGGTCCGCCACTTCCTTCGCAAGGCCACGGACGGGCCTGCTCCACGCCGCGTCCAGGTGTCCGGCCGCTCGTTCCTGGCCGTCGCGGCCGTCTGGAGCGTGGCGGTCCTCTACGTGGCCGAGGTCCACGTGCCCAAGAACGTGCTCTCCCTGCCCGGCCAGAAGCAGGTCCGCTCCACGGTCACCAACGTCGCGCCGCAAGGGTGGGCGTTCTTCACCAAGTCCCCCCGGGACGTGGAAGTCCTGCCCTACGGGCAAACCGCCGACGGCAGCTGGACCTCCCTGGCGCTCACCCCGCACTCCAGCCCCCGCAACACCTTCGGCCTCGACCGCGCCTCCCGCTCGCAGGGCATCGAGATCGCCCTCCTGCTCAACCTGGCCGAGAAGAAGGACTGGAAGGAGTGCGAGGAGGACCTCGCCGGCTGCCTGGCCGGCGCCCGGCCCTCCCGCACGGTGAAGAACCCCTCGCCCGAGCCGACCGTCTGCGGCCGCGTCGCACTCGTGCAGGAGAAGCCCGTGCCGTGGGCCTGGCGCGACCTCGTCGACCAGCGCACCACCCCCGAGCGCCACCTCGCCATGGATGTCACATGCTGAACACGCCGCCCCGCCGCACCCGCCGCACCCGCGGCATCCCCCTGCCCTGGGCCAACGCCTACGGCCTCGCCCGTACCCTGCTCGCCCTCGGGACCGCCGGCACCCTGGCCTTCAGCAGCACGGCGACCCTCTTCCGGCCCGTCGTCACCATCGGCGAGTACCCGCTGTGCAAGGGCATGGCGCCGGGCGGCGCCTTCTGCCTCGTGCCGCGCGGGCAGTTCGACCTGCTCCGCTGGCTGTGCGTCGCCGTCCTGCTGCTCGTCGCGTCCGGCTGGCGGCCCCGGATCACAGCGCTGCCGCACGCCTACGTCAGCTTCAGCGTCTTCTCCGGCATCGCCATCGGCGACGGCGGCGACCAGATCACCTGGATCCTCTCCCTGCTGCTGTCCCTCGTCGCGCTCGGCGACGGCCGCCGCCGGCACTGGCGGACACCCGCACCCCGTACGGACGACGAGCCCGCGTCCCGCGCCACGCGCTTGTGGGCCCTCCTCGGCGCGAGCGCGTGGACCGTCGCCCGCCTCCAGATGGCGATCCTCTACTTCCAGGCGGGCGCGGCGCACAGACCCTGATGGGCTTCGGCTCCGAGGCACTGGATTTCCAGAGCGCCCAAAGGAAGTGCTGGTCGGCGCGGTCTCCGAAGGCGAAGTACCACCCCGGCCGTCCGGTCAGCGGGTGGCGAGGAGCTCGAGCGTGTCGATCACGCGGTTCGAGAAGCCCCACTCGTTGTCGTACCAAGCGACCACCTTGATGTGGCGGCCGTCGACGCGTGTGAGGGCCGAGTCGAAGATCGACGAGGCGGGGTTGCCCGTGATGTCGGACGACACGAGCGGGTCGTCCGAGTACTCGAGGATGCCGGCGAGCGGCCCCTCCGCTGCGGCGCGGTACGCCGCCAGCACGTCGTCGCGCGTCACATCGCGGGCGACGGCCGTGTTGAGTTCGACGATCGAACCCACCGGCACCGGTACGCGGATCGAGTCGCCCGACAGCTTGCCGTCGAGGTTCGGCAGCACCAGGCCGATCGCCTTGGCGGCGCCGGTCGTGGTCGGCACGATGTTGACGCCGGCAGCCCGGGCGCGACGGGCGTCGCGGTGCGGACCGTCCTGCAGGTTCTGCTCCTGCGTGTAGGCATGCACCGTCGTCATAAACCCGTGCTCGATGCCGGCGAGTTCGTCAAGGACAGCAGCCAGCGGCGCGAGCGCGTTGGTGGTGCAGGAGGCGTTCGAAACGATCGTGTGCACGGCCGGGTCGTAGGCGTCGGTATTGACCCCGAACGCGAGCGTGACGTCGGCGCCGTCCGACGGCGCACTGACGAGCACCTTCTTCGCGCCCGCGTCGAGGTGGGCTCGGGCGGCCTTGGCCGAGGTGAAGCGACCGGTGGCTTCCAGGACGATGTCGACGCCGAATTCGGCCCACGGCAGCTGCGCCGGTTCGCGCTCGGCCAGCACCGTGATCCGACGGCCGTCGACGACGAGGGCGTCCCCGTCGACGGTCACCGGACGCCCAAGCCGGCCGGCCGTGCTGTCGTAGGCGAGCAGCCGGGCGAGCGTGGCGGGCTCCGTCAGGTCGTTGACGGCGACGATCTCGAGGACGCTGTCGCGCTCCAGCAGTGCGCGCAGCACATTGCGTCCGATGCGGCCGAATCCGTTGATGGCGATGCGAGTCATGAGTGATGTCCTTTCCCTTCGCCACCAGGCTCGCCCGCGGCTCGCGCCGCCGACAGTGGCGAGATCGCCACAGTTCAAAAGGATCCCGCCACGGATCCCGCCACCGTGCTACTCGCCCAGGGTGAAGGTGCGCCGGTACTCGCTCGGTGTGGTGCCGAGGACGCGCTGGAAATGCAGGCGCAGGTTCGCACCCGTGCCGAGGCCGACGTCGGCGGCGATCTGTTCGACGCTGCGCTGCGAGCGCTCGAGCAGTTCGCGGGCCAGGTCGATGCGGGCGCGCATCACCCACTGCATCGGCGTGTAGCCGGTCTCCTCGACGAAGCGCCGCGAGAACGTGCGCGGCGAGACCCCGGCCTGCCGCGCCAGTATGTCGAGGGTGAGGGGCTCGCCGAGCTGGTGCAGCGCCCACTCGCGGGTGTCGGCGAACCGCTCGCCGAGCGGCTCGGGGACGCTGCGCGGCACGTACTGGGCCTGGCCGCCGCTGCGGTAGGGGGCCGCGACCAGGCGGCGGGCCGCGTGGTTGGAGGCGGCCACTCCGAGGTCGCCGCGCAGGATGTGCAGGCACAGGTCGATGCCGGAGGCGGCGCCGGCCGAGGTAAGCACGCTGCCCTCGTCGACGAACAGCACGTTTTCGTCGACTTGGACGAGCGGATGCCTGGCCACGAGCTCCCGCGTGTAGTGCCAGTGCGTGGTGGCGCGCCTGCCGTCGAGCAGGCCGGTGGCGGCGAGCGCGAAGGCGCCCGTCGAGATGGCGGCGAGCCGCGCGCCCCGGTCGTGGGCGTCGATCAGTGCGTCGACAACGCCCTGCGGCGGGTCGTCGCGGTCCGGGAACCGGTAGCCGGGGATGAAGACGATGTCGGCCCACGCAAGCGCGTCGAGGCCGTGGGCGACGTAGTACGACAGGCCGTCGCCACCGGTCACAAGACCGGGTGTGGCCCCGCACATCCGCACCTCGTACGGCATGCTCGCGCGGGTCGTGAAAACCTGCGCAGGAATTCCGACATCGAGCGGCTTCGCGCCCTCGAGCACAAGGACGGCGACGCGATGGAGGCGGGAGGCTGGCACAGGAAGAGGTTACGTGGGGGTGACTTCGATACGCCCACTGCGCGGCTGACAGCCGGACGCACGCACGCTGAAACCGAAACAGCGTCCGGCCGCACGCATCGAGAAGTCCTGCGGGGCGCGGACAGGGGTCAGGCCGTCACCATCGCGTACGTTCCGGTGCCGTCGGGCTTACCCATGCTGTACTGGCGGAGGGGTTGGTTCTCGGCGTTGCGCTCGTGCCCGATCATGTACCCGGTGAACTTGTTCTGGACGCCGATCCTGTCCGAGCCGGGGACGTCGCGGTAGACGTAGAAGCGCTGGAGGTCGTCCGTCTTGCAGTTGACCTGCTGCAGGGGAGCTCCTTCGACCGATGCGGTGCTTTCTGCGACGGCCAGGCATTTTTTGCTCGCGCGGTTGACGATGACGTGCTCGGCGATTCCGCCGTTCTCCGGTCCGCGGCACACCTGCCACTGGGCCTGGTTGCCGATGCCGCGCGCCGCGCGCAACTGGACATTGGCGCCCGGCGCGAAGTTGGGTGCCGTCCAGAACAGGGAGCCGTCCGGCGTACCGATCTTGTAGTAGCCCTGGTCGCAGGTGAAGCCGGGCGGCATGGTGGATCCCGGAGGCCAGTCGGCGGGATTCTTCTTTTCCGCGCGTGTCGTTCCGGTCGGCGCGGCCGTGTTGTCCGCCGCCGGTGTGTGTGCCGCCGGCCGTGCGGCCGCGGTGCCGCAGCCGAGCAAGTCCTGCGCCTTCTTCATGATGCTGTTGGAGGGGACGGCGTCCTGACACCGGACGGCGCCTTCCTCCAGCGTGGTGAAGGTCGTGTAGGTGCCGCTGTCGGGCCCTTCAACCCACTTGGTGGTGAAGGTTCCGTTGCCCTGGTCGACGCGGTTGCAGTTGAGGCTGCCGTACTGGCCGGTGACCTTGCGCGTTCCCTCGTAGAGGCCGTAGTAACCGGGCCTGCGGAAGTCCCAGGAGATGGATTTGGACTGGCTGCTGGTGGTGGAGGAGGACATCTGCACGTTCAGGCCCAGGCTCGCCCCGACCTGGCCGAGCACTCCGACCTGGAAGGTGCCCTCGATGTTGACGGAGAGGCCGACCTGGACCGTGACCACACTCTGCGTACTGGTCTCGATGGTCTGGGAGCCCGTCGACCCCTCGGTGACGTACCAGCCCTTGAAGTGCGTGATCGTCGGCTCTACTTGTGCGCTCTTGATGAACGGGTACCGCTTGCCGAGATCGGCGGACGTACAGGCTTCTCCGAGCTTCGGCTGGTCGGCGGTGGTGGCGGGCTTCGGATGCCCTGCCGCGGCGGCCGGGCCGGCCATGGCCGTCAGGGTGGCGAGCGTCGACGTAGCGGTCACGGCGAGGGCGATCAGCCCTCTGGCCCAGCGGTCGGAAGATCTTAAGTGATTCATCATGCCCTTTCCATGGCCGGGCGCTCTGCCGCCCCAGGCCGAAGCCCTGCTAGTTGGGTGGGGGAATGGTGCTCAATCGAGGTGAACTTAGCGTCGGCATCGCGGAGTGGCGATGACGGAATCAGCCGGTCCGGGACGAAATCCGTAGCCGTTAATGGGCTGTTCTGCAGCCTAGCCTTGCCCGGGCTCATCACGGTTTTCGGCGGAGCTGTGTTCCACCGCGACCATCCCGGGGATGGGCCGTTCAGTCGTGAACCTGCTGCCGTCACCCCGATGACCAGCGCTGTCAGACGAGCCGCTCATCACTGGCCGGCGTGGTCGACCGCCATCAAGCAGTCACGACATTCGGCCAACTTGTGCATTCCGAAAACCGGGCGCCTTCGCGAGCGACGACCTGGCTGTTTATGCACTTGCGTGAACAGCCCTACGAACGACGGAGGCAGACCATCGCCGGCACGACGAAGGGAATCCAGCGAAGGCGGCGCCCGCCCCAGAAGCTCTGTCCGAGCCGGAAGCAGGCATTTCGATTGAGGAGACCATGCCGAAGGCAGGTTGACCGACCCCCGAAACGCGATATCACTGACGCTGCACCTCGCATCAGGCAGCGATACCTGCCCGAGCAGAGGCAGGCCCACCCGAGGCCTCATCTGCTCGGCTCGGAAAAATCCCCTGTGAACCGCAATCAGGCGCGGTTACCGGACCGGCCGTGCGCTCGAGCACCGGAGCCGGCCGTCGTTTGAACAGACCAGGCGCGTAGCGGCACGGAACGACAAGCTCACCTGCCGCCGCCGTGCTGAGCAATCCGCAGCTGACGGCCCACCACGCCCGACGGCCGGCCCGGCGGCGACAGGACGAGCCCCGAGCATCGGTACGGGCACGGAGACCGCATCTACCGCAAAAACAATGGAGAGGGGACGAACATGTCCTTACCAGGTTTACGTCGCGACCACGGAGGGCGGGACCGAAAGCCGAACAGGCTGCGCCGTTCCCTGTCCTGGGCGACAGTGGCCGCGACGGCAGCCGCTGTCGCACTCGGTGGCACAGCGGCGGCCGCCGCCGCGCCCGCACATCCTGCCGACCGCGGGAGCGCCGTCACGAAGGGCACGGCGGAAAACGCGGAAAACGCCGTCACGTCCAAGATGACCAGGGCACGGGTGACGGAGCTGGTCACCAGAACCCCGGACCACGCGGGCAACGTCAAGGTGCGGCTGGCCAACGGGAAGACCATTCCCATCCCGGCGGCCGACAAGGACCTCGTGATGCGCCGCGCCGCCCAGCAGGCCAAGGCTCACCTCAAGGGCACCGTCGACATCGAGTGCGGCATCTCCTACATCGAGCTCAAAGAGAAGCCCAACCGACACCCGGTCGCCATTCGGACAGGGTTCATGCTGCACAACATGACAGCCGTCGGCTTCACCTGGCTCGCCACCATCAAGGGGCCGGACTACTCCGACGAGTACATCGATCGCGGCTCCCCGGTCCTCGGCGACAGCTGGGAAGGCAGCTATCGGAGCGATAAGGACCAGGCCGAGGGAATCTACACGGCCATGGTCGACGCCGACCGATCCAATGTCGTGCTGTCGAACGGTGAAGTCTGCCACGGCATGGGGACGGCAACGGACACGCGGCACCTCATCAAGCCGAAGGCCGCATGCCTGAAGACGGCGGCGGCCAATTCCGGCGACGGGTGGATCCTGAACAACACCGAACCGGTCCCGCACCGCAACCGGACCGACCCGACCAGCCCGGCCGATACCCGGGCGGCCGGGGCGCAGGCTTGCCTGCGACGCTCGCTCGGCTCGGGCAGCGATCCTACGACGGACCCCACCGGCTGGGAGGACGCAAAGGATTTCGTCGCCAAGCACGCGCCCGGAACCGCGATCTCCCGGTGCCACCTGATCGCCAACATCCTCGGCGGGAAGGGGCAGGTAAAGGACGGCGGACGGGCCAACCTCGTCCCCTGCTGGCAGGTGGGGATGAACACCGGAACACCCAGCATGCGGACCTATGAGAAGAAGGTACAGGACGCGGTTGCGGAGCCCAGCATGGGGCCGAATGATGCGGTCTTCTACCAAGTGTCGCCCACCTACAAGGGCGGTGACAGCACGATCCCCACGGGCGTCATCATGAGCGCCGCGGTTCAGCGGGCGGACACATCGGAGCAGCTGCTGTTCGTCACCGCCATCCTCAACACCCAGGCCAAAAACGGGCTCAACCTCGGAAACTGATATGACCTGATGCACATCACAGGGAAGCCGGAATGAGTCGTACCACCCCGCCGCGGCCAGTCGACATCACGGCTGTCTTCCCTCAACCGGCTCCACCGGCGCGCACGGCGACCCGGTTGCCTCCACGCGCCGGGGCGCCGTCGCCGCACGACAGCTCAGTCGGCGGGCCGCTGCTGCGGCCCGCCGACGAGCCGTGGCCGGCGCACCCTCATCATGGTCAGTTGCGTCCCGATCACTCCTATCGCCGGACGCTGCGCGCCGGCACGGCCGGCCACCTGGGCCGCCGCGACCAGGCCACATATCCTGCGACACCGGAGTTTCTCAGCGCACCAGCCTCAGTACCCTAGGCCCATCACGCTGAGTAGTTCGCCATTAAGTTGATAGTCCGTCAGCAAAGTCAGCGTCAGTATCGCCACAGACCGCTGCCGACCGCCAGAGTCCACCGAGATCCAATACCCCCTTCATTACCGCTGACCTGCGAAAACGCAGGTCAGCGAGCTAACCGTCCGTCGCTGAAGGAGCCTCCTGTGAAAATGCTCATCAACGTCTCGGAACTCGACATTCTCGCAGGTCAGAAGGACAAATGAAGTTGGCAGGTCAGCAAAAGGTCAGCAAGGGCCACGGCGGCAGCCACTAACCGGTCCCATAACGACGACTCCGCCGAGGCCGACCATAAGTCACCGTAACCGCTGCCCCGGTGGCCGCTGAATGCAGCTGGCGAAGCGGCCGGAGACCCACGGCCCCCACCCTGGCCCAGGAATCCCGAGGCCGGCCGTCCTCTACCCCCAGAGCCCGGCGGTTGTCCGTGGACTGTGGTGTCCGAAAACTCGAACTCGCCAGCGCTGCCCGCCAGGCCGGAGCACACGCGGAGCTGGAGGTGAGAGCGCCGGACGGCTCCTGGCGGCGGATGTGCTGACCAGCAGCCCGGCCGGGACATGACGGATGGCGCTGGAGGCCCAGCTTTCCCCGATCACCGCCGCGGACGTCACCGAGCGCACCGAGCGGATGGACGCGTACGGCGTGACCTGCTGCTGGTTCAGCGACCGGGCCCGCCCGCCCTGGCTCGGCACCGTTCCCTCCGTGCGGCTGGTCACCACGGAGGGCGGCGGTCGCCGAGGGCCTGGTGAAGTTCACAGGGTGCTCCTGGGAGGCGGTGCCTCAGGTGCTCGTCGTCGACTTCCTGCGCTGGGTGTTCACCTGCCGGGTCTTCCCCCACGTCCCGCGCGTCCGACTGGGCCTTCCGCAGCGCCAGCTTGCCCAGGTCTGGACGGCGCTGCAGTACATCGCGGCCGAGGACGCCTACCTGTGGCGGGAGGAGAATCGGCAACGCGAGGCGGCCAAGCAGCAGGCGCGGTGGAAGGAGAAGGCGGCGCGAAGGCGGGCCGACATCGACCGGAAGAATGCCGCCTCCCACCGGGCTGCGCTGGAGCGGGCCGCTGCCCCGAGGCGGACGCGCGTCGGGCGAACCTCGGGCCCGCCAGGGCCCAGTGGCACAGCAAACTCATGCGTCGGCCGGGCGTGGAGCAGGCGGTGGAGGACCTGACGCGCCGGGGCGCCGTCTGGTCCGATCAGCGCGGTCCCGCCGCCCTGTCCCGGTATCCGGGCTCGTGAGAGGCGAGGCGTTCCGGCTGCTGGCGGGGGGTGCTGCTGTTCGAGACGGCCGCCGAACAGCAACGTTTCGACCGAAACACCCGGCGCCGCCGCAAAGTCCCCATCGACAGCTGGCGCATGGAAGAGATCCAACCGGTACCGGACAAGGCAGGCACGGCCGCAGCGCCCGCGCCGCCGACTCTCCCATGCCCCCGACCTACGGACGGCCCATGCCGCTGCGCAAGACCGGAGCTCACCGCGATCATCCTGGGCAGCCCCCACCCGGCCGAACCCGCCGAGCAGATGACTCCCGCCAGCGCCATCTACACCGCTTCGTGCCGGGCCTGCGGTGGTTCGTACGACAAGCCGTGGCGCCGCTGCACGTCCTGACCGGTCATTGCGTTCAGGCAGCGTCCAGGTCGCGGAGGGGGGAAGCCTACACCGATCCGAACTGCCTTGGCAGGCACCAAGGCGCGGTCCGACATGCACTACGCGATCCGCGGGCGACGGCAACCGCTAGTTGGCAGCGTCGCCCGACGGAGCGAAGCCGGTAGGCCGAACCGGTGGCCACGGCCGGACTGTGCCCCCGGCCGGGACCATCGTGGGATGCCAGGCCACGACGACGGGCTCGGCAGGAAGCGCTCATGGTGTACGAAGTGATGACGGCGAGGTTCCATACCGAGCTGGATGCCCGCTGGTCGGTGTTCTTCGATCACCTCGACGTGCCCTACGTCTACGAGCCGGAAACCTTCCAGGCCCCCGACGGCACCGTGTGCACGCCGAACTTCTGGCTCCCGCGCGAGCGCCTGTGGTTCGTCCCCAAAGCGGATACTCCCCCGCCGTGGTGGGCACGGTTCGCCGCCGCCAGCAACCAGGGCTACGTCTGGGATCCATGGGCGCGCTGCGACGACGAGCAGTCCATCGATCCGGCGCCGTTCGAGGTCGGTGAACAGTGGCAGGGCCAGGCCCTGCTGTGCCTGGGCGGGATCCCCGACGGATACGCCCGGTCCCAGGACCCCATCAGCGGCGGCCCGTGGCACCGTCACGACCTGGGCATGCACTCCGAGGGCGACTTCCCCTACCGGTGGACCCTGTGCCCGGAGTGCGGGACGTTCGGCGCCACCTTCTGGGGCTACACGGAGCAACTGCCGTGCGGGTGCATCGGCGACCGCGTGCGCCACAAGGTCGCCAACGCCGCCGACGGACGGCTGCTCGCCGCCTACCTAGCTGCCGCGCACGAGCACCTCGGCACCGACCCGCAGCCGTCCGGGCTGTCAGTCATCCGCGAAGCCCTGGTGTGCCAGGAGGGCGCCAACCTCGCCGCGGAGCGCTGTACCCAGCAATGCCGGTCCGTCGGCGAGCAACTGCGCGCTGAGCTCCCCGCCGACGCGTACGTGGACGAAGCGGCCGAGGACGCGAACGCCCTGTGTGGGGAATGCCCGGGCTTCGTGTGCGTCCAGTGCGGCCGACAGCCGTCCGCCGCGGCCGGTGAGGCGTGCCGGCCGTGCGAGCCTCTCCCGCTGCTGACCTACCTCCGGGCCCGGCAGGTGCTTAATGACAAGGCCGCTGAGGCCGGGCACGCCGCCCGGCGGTCGGCACGCGAGATCAACACCCTGCTCAACCGCGCCACGCGGGTACGGCACCGGGGTGAGTCGTCCATGGAGCAGCTGGCGCAGGCCCTGACGCTGGTGGACCGGTGGATCGCCGATCCGTCGCAGATCCCGCAGACGGGGACCGCTCACCGTCCTGTGCTGTCCGAGGAGGAGCTCGAGGCGCTGCACGGCAAGGAACTGAACCAAGTGCTCAGCCAGTGGGTTGGGCCGCTCGCCGCGGCCACCGGCGAACGGATCCCGCTGTTGCAGCTGTGGCTCAATGACGTGATGGGCGTGGAGACGCGCAGCGAGGCGGGCGACGAGCAGCTGCGTGAAGGGATCTGGCACGCGCAGGCGTGGGTGCAGGACCCGGCATCCTACCGCGAGCATCTGCGCGCCGCCCAGGCGAAGGTGGAGCCGGGAGGCGTGCCCGAGCCGATGCGCATCCGGCCGGCCCTTGCGGAGTCGACCTGCAACCTGTGCACCAGCCCGGTGAGAGAAGGCGATATGGTCGGTCGGCTCCACGCGCCGGCCGGGCGCCGGTTCGCCCGGATGGGCTGGCTGTGCACACACTGCCTGTACGACCGCCGGGCCAAGCCCCGCCGACTGGACGTGCTCCTGCGTATCTTCCACCAGACCTTCTCCGGTGACGGAGTACGGCTGAACGGTGCCGAGGCGGAAGCACTGCTGCGCTGGCTGCTCGAGGCCCTGCCCCCGGTTGAGACCGATCAGGAAGCGGCACAGGAAGCGATCACGGCGCTCGGGCACGGCATCGACACCCAGGAGACCTCGCTCCTGCTGCGCTACGAGCCCGTCCAAGCCGTCGTCCGCACCCTGCACCAGGCCACCAATCCCAAAGTTGCAGACCCACCGAACGCCGTGCTCAACGCCGTAGCCCAGCACCTGGCGGAATGGCGCGACAACCCCCAGCGCCTGGGCCCCGCCCACTACACCAGCCGCACGGCGTGGCGGCACGCGATCCTCGAGCAGACCGCCCAGCCCACCGTGCTGTCCCAGCGCGGCGGCCCCTTCCCCGTGTAACCGGCGTACACGAGCACCCTGGCTGTCTGCAGCCCGGACCGGCCCGGGCCGCACGCGCCCACCGCTCCCTTCTGGGCAACGGGCACGAGCGGTCAACGCAGACGTTCCAACACGGCCCCTGCCAGCTCTGTGTCGATTTAGCTTGGTTCGGCTGGTTGTTCCTCTTCACCGGGTTCCGCGCTCTGAGGGGGCGTGTGGTGGAGGTCGAAGGGGCCACCGCGTACGGAGAGAATGGTGGGGCGTGTGGCTTTCTGTAGCACGACGGCCCGGAATCGCGGGCCGGCTCCGTACTTCCATGCCTCGACGTTCTTCGGGTTGGCCTGCCATTCGTCCAGGTGCTGGGCGATCGCCTGGAGCATCTCCGTGTCCCGCGTGGAGGTCCGCGGGGTGGGGTCGGCCTGCTGGAGGAGGGCGACGATGGTGTGGGCCGTCGTGGAGGCGAGCCACGTGGTGGCTTTCCCCTCCTCGACACTGGTCCGCAGGCGCTCGAGGGTGCGGTGGAGCGGATCGGCCAGCCAGGGGCCGGTGGCGGGAAGGTGCGGCACCTCCCTGAGGCACTGCGCTGGAGCGGTTTCCCACCCGAGTCCCGCATCTGACGGCCGATACCGCCGACTGCACCTCTGCCTCATGGGGCCGAGCAAACCAATGCCCGGAGCCACTTCAAGACGTCCCGCGGCCACGGGATCTTCACATACTGGTCCCGCCCGAAGCCGACGTGCCGGGGCCAGAGAAGACCGTCACGGCCAAGGTAGAGCCAGCCCTCGTCGGTGGGGATGTAGGTGATGTCGCCGCACCAGCGGGTGTCGAGCGCGGTCGGGTCGGGCTGGAAGTCGCGGCCGACAAGGTCGGGCCGGACGGCTGCCCGCGGGTCGGGGATCCCGGGCGTGGTCCACGGCTGTGCTTCCACCTCAAGCCGGGCAGCTACGACACACCTCGTTGGTCGCGGTGCTGGAACAGGTCAAAACCTTCTACGTCGGCGAGCCGGTGGTGCTGGTGTGGGGCGGGCTGTCCGCACACTGGAGCCGGGACATGCGCGCCTGGGTGGCGGACCAGGACGGGCTCACCCTGGAGCGGCTGTCCGCCTACGCACTCGAACTCAACCCGGTGGAACTGCTGCGGTCGGCCATCAAGACCTGTGAACTGGCCAACCTCGCCGGCGGCCACCTCGCCGACGCCGCCGAACGCGGCATCCACCGGGTCTGCTCCAACGAACAACTCCCCTGGTCCTTCCTCACCTACACCGGACCGACGATCCACCTCCAACCACCACAGAACTAACGAAAACCTCAGTAGGGGGCGCGGAAGCACCGGCCGTGAGCTCCACCTCGCAGGCTCACAAGTGGCCTCGCATACATGCGGAAATGGGGTGCGAGGCTTCAAAGCCTCACAGCTGCAGGAGGTTGGAGACAAAGGCCCACCGCCTACAGGTCACCAAGGAGCCTTGAGCCGGGGAGGCAGCGAGGCTGCGACAGTCGAAGCCGACTCTGAGGCGTGGCCCCTGCTGCCCCTGGGGGCCGATGGTCCTCAGCGGAGGTGAGACTTGGCGTATCTCGCCCCAGGTTGATCTTGTATCAGGCATGATATGGCAGGACTTGACCACAGCATGACATGTGAGACCCAGGAGGGCTCCTTCTTGAAACCTGTACACAAGGCCCGCAGACGAGCCGCCAGCGCGTTTGCCGTGCTGACAGCCACGCTGGCAATGCCTGCGTCGCCGGCGGCAGCTGACACCCCCGCCCCGCGGGCGCACTCCTACATCCTGCCCGCCGATACCCCCGTGCCGTCCCTGAATGAGCTTCGGAGTGAGGTGGGGCAGAAAAAGCTCGACGCCGCCGCAAGGGAAGCGGCCACCCCAAGACTGCCTATGGAGACGGTTGGCCCCGACTCGATTTACAGGGCCAAGAGCAGGACGCCTTCGGTCATCGCGCCGCCGACGGCACCTTCGATGAAGGGGTTCATCAAGGGTGCCACCTACCCCGACCCTCCCCGGACGATAACCCTTGATGAATGCAAGAAAAACATAGGCAGCAACAATCGCGCCTACTTCAAGTCCCGTTTCGCCGTCTGCATGGGATTTAAGCTCCTGCAGATTTACTCCTCAGACAAAGGGACTCCAATAGGCAGCAGCTGGACATGGCTTTACATCAGGGGCTCAGTTCCGGAAAATAACTCGCGAACTGTTCAATTCGACTACGATTTCACCGATTTCACGCGAGTCGGCAAAACGCAGACGGATTTGCTGAAATACAAGATCGAATACGCCATGTCGGGCATCGAGCCGGCGGGCGCGTCGGTTTCTAATGGCGGCAATATGCCGCAGGCTCCGACAAGTTTTGACGCACTGGCGGGCATGCGACCGGCACACTTCCTGCACACGGTCACTGTGGCGAGCGGTCAAGGTCAAGGCCTCGACGACCTCGTATACGGCGTCTACAACCCTCGAATCAAGGCAATCCTCCCTCCCTATAACATCGGCGACGGCGAGCTCCCCTTCGCCTTGCCTCCGCGGTGGGACACTGCAAAATATATTAACCCGAAGGGTGGTGCCGCATTTAGCTTTATGCCCACGCTCCCCTACAGTGCCGACGATTCGGCTCTTGAGCGGGGAGTGGCGCGCCATATTCGCGACGCCTACGAGCGCCCCCACAGCACTAAGCCGGATTTTCTAGGCAAAACCATCCCAGGGCGGCTGCCGTCACACCCACTGCACCGCCTTTATCACAACAAGGACAGGAAGAATAAAAACCGCAGCACCGCAATTGCAACTTGCGTTCGATACTTCGGCGAGGATTACGCCAAGGATAGCGACGGAACAGGGAAGAAGGACTGCGACGAGTTCCCGTTTGCCACTAGCTACGAAGGGGCCGCACAGGCGGAGTTCAACTCCGACGCCAAGCGCGACAACTATTCCGCACTCCCTCTCAACAATCGAGAGAATCGGGCAGCAGGAATAATCCTCGGGCAGTTCCTCAAGAAAAACAGAGTAGTTGACGGCTGGAAAGACCTCAAGGAAGGAACCAAGGAGTACGACGGATACATGGTGGATATAGTCGACCGCAAGGTGGACTATGAGACTCAACTGATCAACAAGAACAGTAACAAGTGCCTGGAGATCGACGGTTCGAGTACACAGAATGGCGCTCGTGCCCAGCAGTGGGAATGCAAGGGGCAACCGGGTGCCGAGTGGGTCCTGAAGCCGGATCCGGGCGGCTTGTTCTGGAACATCGTCAATCAGAACAGCGGAAAGTGCCTGGAAGTTGCAGACTCGCGCGTAGATAATGGCGCTCCCGTGCAGCAATGGGATTGCGCGGGAAACCAAACCCAGAAGTGGGACAGGCTTTGGACTCGCGGCGACGAGAAAGTCTTCAGGAACGCGAACAGTGGCAACGTCCTGGAGATCGATAATTCCAGCACGTCGAACGGAGCCCTGGCTCAGCAGTGGCAAAATAGTGGCCAGCCCTCTGCGTATTGGATCGAGGGGAGCGATGGCGATGACGGCGACATTGAGGAAGACTGAGGGCCCACATGGCAAAGCTGTCGCATGAGCAGGATCTGAACGTCTTCGTAACGCACTACAGCTTCAGTATCCAGGAACTCGAAGATGAACGTGTTCCGATTCCTTACCCGGAGGGTTCGGAAGGCGGGGAGTTCGTTCGCCAGTTCCCGATGCGTCTCGACCTAGAGAGTGCAGGGCACACTCATACGGCATCCGTGAAGGTCGAAGTCTGGGGTTCCCCTCCGGAGCTTGCAGATCGTGGGGCCTGGGACAAGATTGCCGAGGCCGCGATTGAGTCACCGACTGGAGAGCTTGCCGTCTGGAGTGACGGGCTCGACGATCAGATCGACCTTGGTGCACCGGGCCTTTGGCACGTCCGGGTTGCGGTAGCTGGCCGTGAGGAAGTGGAGCGGCAGGCACTGGTCGTCGGCGCCGTGGAAGGAGTCGAGCACTGGCTTCTCCAATTCTGGCCCAGAAAGCCCTGATCCGCTGAAGCCCTGCGGTCCTTCCAACGGATGACTGACCTGCCCGGACAGAAAGACTGATCCTGGCCAGCCTGCGGTCACCCGTTCCTGCAGGCGCAGATGCCCCCACCTCAAGTCCGTGAGGCGGGGGCATCTGCTGTGGATAATGAAGGGGACGATGGCCGCTGCCGGTCCTCTTGGGAGGTGCGACCGTTGCCGCATCGTGGACCGGGTGAACAGACGCTGCACCGACGCCTCGCCGTCACGAGGAAGCCGCCGCGCACGGGCATCAGAGCGATTGCCCTGCAGGTACGAGTCCGGTTTCGCGGCTGACGTCGTGGTTGTGATCACTGCGGGCTCTCTTGGATGGCGGCTCGGGCCGGGTCGGCTGCGGCGGTGAGCTGGCGAAGGGCGCTGTAGTAGACCTCATGGTCGACCACGGCGGGCAGGATCGCGGCTCGACGAAGCTCGCGCTGCGAGCTGGCCGCCAGCCCCCGAGGCCAGCGGCCAGCCCACCCCGCTGTGGGTCAGCGCCAGGACTTCGACGCCACCGCCCGGCCGTGCGCGTCCCGCAGTGTGGCGGTGTCGCGGTCGTTGTTCCACACGTACGCCCGCGAGTTCCAGTACACGTCGGCGGCGGTGTCCCGGCCCGTCCCGGTGTGGACCTTCACCGACTTGTACGCGCCGAGCTTCAGATGCAGCCGGTAGGTGTGCCGCTCCGCGTCCGAGATCGTCCAGCCGGTCAGGTCAACCGTCCGCCCGCTCCGGTTGGTGACGGTCACCTATTCCGCATTCAGCGACGCGTTGGAGCGGGTCTCCTTCCCCGGGCTGTCGTACTGGACCGCGCCGAAGACCACTGGCGGCTGCGTGGCCGCAGAAGCGGGCACGGCACCTCCGCCGAGCGCGGCCAGGCTGATAGCTGCTGCTGCGGCGGCACGAGAAGCTAACTGGGACATCAAACCTCCTGGATCAACCCCCGGGGCATCCGGGGACGATCACTCTGACGGCTCGAGGCCCCGCCTGGCAGACGATCACCCAGCGTGTTACCCAACACCAACAATCACACTCCGTTCCCTGCTACCGGCGCACACCAATCGGCGCACAAGGTCCTCAGATGCGCTGCTAGTGCCCTGACCGGGAAGGTTGGCCGGGTTGGTGGTTCCGGCGGTTGGATGTCCGCAGACGTCCGTCCGACCGCTGGGGGTGTGGTGGCTGAGCCTGTTCGCGTGCGCAGACTGACCGACCAGGAGGGGCAGAAGCTGCAGCAGATCGTGCGCCGGGGCAGCACCAGTACGGTGCGCTACCGGCGTGCGATGATGCTGCTGGCCTCGGCCGGCGGCAACCGGGTGCCGGTGATCGCGAAGCTGGTGCAGGCCGACGAGGACACCGTCCGGGATGTGATCCACCGGTTCAACGAGATCGGCCTGGCCTGTCTGGACCCTCGGTGGGCGGGAGGCCGTCCCCGCCTTCTCAGTCCTGACGACGAGGACTTCGTCGTGCAGACGGCCACCACCCGCCCGACCAAGCTCGGTCAGCCCTTCACCCGCTGGTCCATCCGTAAACTCGCCGCCTACCTGCGGAAAATACACGGCCGCGTCATCCGGATCGGCCGCGAGGCGTTACGGTGCCTGCTCGCCCGCCGCGGCGTCACCTTCCAGCGGACCAAGACCTGGAAGGAATCGCCCGACCCCGAGCGTGACGCGAAGTTGGACCGCATCGAGGAGGTGCTGGAGCGTTTCCCGGACCGTGTCTTCGCGTTCGACGAGTTCGGGCCGCTCGGCATCCGGCCCACCGCCGGATCATGTTGGGCCGAGCAAGGCCGGCCCGAGCGGCATCCGGCGACCTACCACCGCACCCACGGGGTGCGCTACTTCCACGGCTGCTACTCGATCGGCGACGACACCTTGTGGGGCGTCAACCGCCGTAAGAAGGGCGCCGCGAACACGCTGGCCGCGCTGAAGTCGATCCGTGCCGCCCGCCCGGGCTGCGCCCCGATCTACGTGATCCTGGACAACCTGTCCGCCCACAAAGGCGCCGACATCCGTCGCTGAGCGAAGAAGAACAAGGTCAAGCTGTGTTTCACCCCGACCTACGCCTCTTGGACGAACCCGATCGAAGCCCACTTCGGACCACTGCGGCAGTTCACCGTCGCCAACTCCAACCACCGCAACCACACCGCGCAGACGCGCGCCCTGCACGCCTACCTGCGCTGGCGCAACAAGAACGCCCGCCATCCCGACGTGCTGGCCGCCCAACGACGCGAACGCGCCCGCATCCGCAGCGAGAAGGGCATCCGCTGGGGCGGACGCCCGCTCGCCGTGGTTGCATGACCAAGCGACCCGGTGATCTACCTAGCTGTTCGTCAGGTCCTTGGCCATGACCTGTTCCCTACCCGTGCCATCAGGCAGGAGGTCACCCGGCACACCGGTGTCCGTGAACCCGTGGCGCTCGTAGAGAGCGGCAGCCCTCTTGTTGTCCGGCATCACAGACAAACGCAGAGACTTGGCACCTCGCTCTGCAGCCCACCGTGCAACCTCCCGGATCAGGCAGTCGCCGACCCCTCTGCCGCGGGCCGCGGGACTGACCCACATCGAGATCAGCTCAACGCTGTCCTCTGCCTGCTCAACTGGAACGCCGCTGGCCATCCCCGCAGGACGACCGTCAACTACCGCAACGACATTGTGTGCGCCGGGAATCTCCAGACGGGCACGCCAGCGGTCTTCGCGATCATCAGCTCCCTGCCACTGGGCAAGCGTCGACCCGAACGCGTAGGGCGCCTCCGCCAGGGCTGCCTGCCGCAGTTCCCGCCAGATCGGCCAGTCGTCTGATTCCAAAGTGCGCAGTTCAATCATGCCGCAGACCCTGCCGTACTGACGGAAGCGGCAGCAACGGGATAACGTCCGATCTTCGTGCCAGACCGGTGAACCTATGCGGTCACAGCACTAGGTCCAGCATGACCACCGGGGTCAGCCGCCGTCACGGGCCCATCGTGGAGGGGCTCATCTTCCCCAGCCGGTTCGTCGGCGGTCCTATGAAGCCGCAGTCGGCGGTCTCGGACCCACCGCCGCGACCGCACGGAGAGCTCTCTGCCGCCTCGATCAACCACATTTCCAAGCTGGCCTTCGATGTCTGGGAGGACGCTTCCACCGTTACCCGGCATCAGCGCGCTCAGGCCACCCGCGGGATCCTTCAGTACCTGTCCACTCACCCGGGCCAGACCTGGCAGGAGCGGTGGGATGCCAGCCCCCTGGGCAAGGGACTGATCAAGGCGAACAGTCTCGGTGCCCGCAGGACGACCGGCCTCGCGGTCACCCCCGGGGTCCGCACGTTGTTCTGTCTCCGCGTCGTCCAGCCCTCGATGCTGGCCTTTCGGCAGAACCAGCTGAACAACTTCACGCCCCTGTTCATCTCCGCGCAGAACGACCCGCTGCTGGTCACCTTCGAAGAGCACATCGCCGCACAGGAGCTGCGGCTCAAGCACCAGCGGGAGGCCGTGCTCGACATGTGCACGCTCCTGACCTACCAGGGCGTTGCGCTGGCTGACGTCACGCCGGAGTCGATCCTCCAGTACGCGCACGACAACCGGCTGGCCCGCTGTCGTCTCCAGCCCGGGCAACCGGCCTCCAACCGCTTGTTCGGGCATGGCATGTGGACGGCCCTCATCACGATGGGACGGTTCCCGGCCTCCACGCCGACGACCATGCGGGCGGCGATGATGCGCGGCCAGCGGACCATCGAGGAGCTCGTCGACCAGTACGGGGTCCGCGACCAGGCCGTCCGCGGCCTGCTGATCGACTACTTCGGTCGGCGCCGAGCGGACCTCGACTATTCCAGCCTGAAGCAGCTCGCGCTCCTGCTGGTCAAGCACTTCTGGGTGAAGATCGAGCAGCTCAACCCCGGCCAGCAGGGACTGCGGATCGCACCAGACCTCTATACGCGCTGGCGCGAGACGATCCGTCTCAAGGACGACGGCACCCACCGGAGGGGCCAAGACGACATTGTCATCTCGGTCCGCAGCTTCTACTACGACCTCCACACCTGGGCCGCTGCCGAACCCGAACGCTGGGCCGCCTGGGTCGCGCCGTGTCCCGTTCCACCTGGTGAATTCCATGGCCTGGGCGTCCGCCGGCGGAAGGGGACCGAACGCTCCGCGGACCGCACCCGGCAGCGCCAGCCCCTCTTGCCCGTCCTGGTCGAGCACGTCGAGTCCCGCTACGACCATGCCCGGCTCCTACTCGAACGCGCCGACCAAGCCGCCGAAGGAGAGGAGTTCACACACGCCGGCACCGCTTACCGCCGGGTGATCAGCGAATCGGACCAGAAGCGGCTCCGGCACGGCGACGCCGTTCCCACCCGCGTGCTGAACCTGGCCTTTGGCGAGCTGAGGCATATCGGCACAGAGGAGGAGGCCGCCTTCTGGGACTGGGCAGCGGTGGAGACCCTGCGGCACTCCGGCGTCCGCATCGAGGAGCTCTGCGAGCTGACCCATCTCAGCATCCGCCAGTATCAGCGCGCGAACGGCGAGGTCATCGCCCTGCTCGTCATCGAACCGTCCAAGACCGACCGCGAGCGCGTCATCCCGATGTCGGCCGAGCTGTTCCACGTCATCGCTTCGATCATCCGGCGTCACGCACGGCGAGGAAGGCCGATTCCGCTGGTCAGTCGTTACGACCCGCACGACAAGGTCTGGAGTGCGCCGATGCCCTTCCTCTTCCAACGCCAGAACGGAGCGATCGGATCGAAGATCTTCAACCCCGGCACCATCCAGAAGATGATCAGCCGACGCTGTGAGGACCTGGCCGAGACCCACCCTGGTTTCCGGGGGCTGAAGTTCACTCCGCACGACTTCCGGAGGATCTTCGCCACCGAGCTGGTCAACAGCGGCCTGCCCATCCACATCGGCGCCGCGCTGCTGGGGCACCTCAGCATTCAGACCACTCGCGGCTACGTCGCCGTCTTCGACGAGGACGTGATCCGCCACTACCAGGCCCACCTCCACCAGCGGCGCCAGGTCCGGCCCTCGGAGGAGTACCGGGACGCCACCGAGCAGGAGTGGACCGAGTTCGAGGAGCACTTCGACCGCCGCAAGGTCGAGCTCGGCTCCTGCGGACGTCCCTACGGCACCCCCTGCCAGCACGAACATGCCTGTATCCGCTGCCCGATGCTCCACGTCAATCCCAAGATGCTCGTCCGGCTCACCGAGTTGGAAGCCGACCTTCTACACCGCCGGGCACAAGCCGAAGCCGAGGGCTGGATCGGTGAGATCGAAGGTATCGACCTCACCCTCACCTTCCTCCGCGCCAAGCGCGACGAGACCCAACGCCGAGCCCAGCGCCCAGCTGTCCACCTCGGCATCCCCACGCGCCACCGTCCGCAGGAGTCCGAATGACCTTCCCCAGGATGTCGTCCCGTGCAGCACCGCCGTGTGCCCAGAGCTCATGCCAGGTAGCGGGCTCCGGTCGCGAGGAGGTCGTCATAGAGCGCCGACGGCGGATCCGCCTTTTGGAGGTGTTCGGCGGCCAGGCGCATGTGCTTGAGGTTCTGTGCGACGGTCCAGTCGCGGCCGCCGCATCGGTCGATCAGCTCGGCGACCGCAGCGACTTCCTCCTCGCCGGGATTGCCCTGGCCCGCGTAGTAGGCGGCGAGGCGCTCGCTGTCGCGGTGCCCGGACGCAAGGGCGACTGTGACCATAGGCGTCATTTTGCGGCGCCGGATGTCGCCGCCCGACGCCCGTCCCCTGTCGAGCGTCGGCCACACGTCCGTCAGATCGTTGTGGTACTGCGCGGCCATCCCGAAGTGGAAGCCGTACTCCCCGACGGCGTCCACCTGCTCGCTGGTGGCGTCTGTGAACAGGACAGGCAGGCAGAACACACCACGCAGGCCGTCCGCTGCCTTGGCCTGGTTTACGGCGACGGCCTCCTCCAGGGACGTCCCAACCCGCCCCTCCTGCCCGGTGTCGCGCGCTTGCCCAGCGCACAGGCGGCTCCAGCCCTCACTCATCATCCGAAGCGCCTGGGGGGTACGGGGGTGGCTTTGCTCGCCCAGGTGAGAGAAGGCCAGCCCCAGAAGGGCGTCGCCCACCATGAGCGCGCATTCGGTGCCGTAGGCCGCCCACAGCGCCGGCCTGCCGCGGCGCACGGGATCCCGGTCGAGGATGTCGTCGTGGATGATCGAGGTGTTCACCAGGAGATCGCCGACGACCGTGGCGGCGACTCCCCGTTCGACGGGCCCGCCGTCGACACCCGCGCACAGCAGAGGAAGCACCAGACCCCGGCGTCCGACACCGCCGCGCTGGCCGATGACCGGTCCGCCACCCTTGCCAGCCCAGCCGTAGTGGTAGCGAACGGCTTCCACCAGCGGTGCGGGCAGGCGCTCCACCACGCTTCTGACGGCCGGATCGATGATCTTCCCTCCTGCGTCGAAGATCTCCTCAGCCGTACGGTCACCAGACCGCGGGTCGGAATGCACGCCGGCGCTCCTTCACTTTCCAAGACGTGGGGTCGACGCCCAACGGATCATGGTCGGCTAACGAGACGCCAGTGCCAGATGACACGGCACACCCCGACCCAGGAGAGCCACGGCGTGGCTGGCGGGGGCTCCGTCGATCACGGTGGCCTCGTTGACGAAGTAGGACCCCACCGTCACCGTCGATGAGCTCGAACCAGGCGTCCCCGGCCACGGCACGGCGACTGCCGACGTGGTCAACGCACCTCAGTAGGCCGCCCTGTGCGAGCCAACCGCGAGGTGTGCTCGGCACGCTCTCTCCCCATCCGGCCGGGACGTGAACAGCCCCTCGGCCTCGCGAGCGAAGCCCCAGAAGTCGCCGTCCTCCTCGTCCGAGGTCAACGCCTACTTCTACCCCTCGCCGCCTCGCCCTCATGTTTGCACCGCTCCCATGAGAACGCTGATCCCGCCGGCACCGGGTGATCTGCCTGGCAGCGGCTGGCGCCGTCGCCACCCCTGACCCCATCCCATCTATCTCGGAGGCCCTTTGACGAGCCACATACCCCCGTTCACTCATGAGAGTGAAGTGCAGAGAAGCACGGGCGAATATAAGATCAAGCCGATTAAGAAGAGGGT
This sequence comes from Streptomyces rectiverticillatus, assembly GCF_013394065.1. Lineage (NCBI taxonomy): Bacteria > Bacillati > Actinomycetota > Actinomycetes > Kitasatosporales > Streptomycetaceae > Streptomyces > Streptomyces rectiverticillatus. The sequence goes on along the minus strand of NZ_CP040752.1, from coordinate 6,862,826 downwards.
CCGAGAGCTCCTCGGCTACCCATATCCGGCCCGCATCCCGAAGGACGTCTTCGTCGAGCAGTGGGTGGGCATCTCGAGGGATGAATTCCATCGAGCGAAAGATGCCGACGTCAAGTACATGCGCAACCGGCATCCGCTCATCGACATGGGCTGGTCGCGCAGTGACTGCATCCGCTATTTGGCCGCGCTCGGGCTCGCCGACACCCCGAAATCAAGCTGCCTGGGCTGCCCCTTCCACGGAAACGCCCAGTGGAGGCACATCCGCAACACCTCACCCGCGGAGTGGGCGGACGTCGTCGCATTCGACGCCGCGATCCGCAAGGGCAACGCCCGCGCCAACGCCACCGGCAACCGCCTGCTCGGCGAAGCGTTCCTCCACCGCTCCCGCCTGCCTCTTGACCAGGCCCCGATCGACCACGTCACCGCCGCCGAATGGGCCGCCCTCCAGCAACAACCCGGCGCATCCGGGGTGGATGCCGAGGAGCTGGAACAGGGCGTGGAGAACGGATGCTCCCCGTGGGCGTGCCGCGGCGCCGAAACGGAGGACGTACAGAGCGACTTCGGGCTGGCCGCATGATTGTTGTCGATCTCTTCGCCGGCCCAGGCGGGTGGTCACACGCGCTGTCCCTGCTCGGCATAAGGGACGTGGGGCTGGAGTGGGACGCCTGGGCGTGCAAGACGCGCGCGGCTGCTGGACAGTTGACCATTCGCACCGACGTGGCGCTGTATCCGGTCGCCCCCTTCGTCGGAAAGACCGCGGGGTTCATCGCGAGCCCGCCCTGCCAGGCGTGGTCGATGGCCGGCAAGCGCCTCGGCCTGGTCGACCAGCCCCTCGTTCACCAGGCCGTCGCCGACCTCGCCCGCGGCCTCGACACCCGCACCGGACTGCTGAGCGCGTGCCGGGACCAGCGCTCCCTGCTGGCCGCCGAACCGATGCGCTACCTGTACGCGCTCAACCGGGCCGGCGAGCCGGAGTGGGTGGCCATGGAGGAGGTCCCGGACGTCCTGCCGCTGTGGAAACAGTACGCCGTGATCCTGCGCGGCTGGGGCTTCTCCGTGTGGACCGGGATCCTCAACGCGGCCGACTACGGCGTGCCGCAGACCAGGCGGCGGGCGATCCTGCTCGCCTCTCGCGTCCGCACCGCCGAACCGCCGGCCCCTACCCACGCGAAAGTCGCCGAGCCGCAGACGCTGTTCGGGCCCGGTCGGGCACGGTGGGTGTCCATGGCCGAGGCGCTCGGCTGGGGCGCCACCGACCGTCCCGTCCCCACCGTCTGCGCCGGCGGCGGCCCCGGAGGGGGTCCCGAGCCCTTCCCTTCCGGCTCCCGAAAGGCCCTCGCCGACGCCCGAAGCCGCGGAACCTGGAGAGACCACGCCACCGTGGCAAGCGTCGTCTTCCCGTCGCGGCGCCAGGGCTCGGAGTCGACCGTGCGGCACGGCGCTCGCGAGCACCGGCACGCCCACGCCTCCGCCCCCGCGGTCGAGGCGCAATGGTCCTGGTCGCTGCGCAGCAACAGCCAGGCCAACGCTACGGTGCGGCGTGCGGACGAACCGTCCGGGACGCTGTTTCTCGGGCATCGCGCGAACGAGTGCCTGTGGGTGCCCGAGCCGGTGCCCGGCGGGTCCGGTGCGGCAGTACAGGTGCCGGAGTCGGTGCGGATCACCGCGGCCGAGGCAGGGGTGCTGCAGACCTTTCCCGCCGACTATCCGTGGCAGGGGAACAAGGGGCAGCAGTTCTCCCAGATCGGCAACGCGGTCCCGCCCCGGCTCGCCGTGCACTTGCTCGCCCCGCATCTCGGCAAGGCCCTGAGCCGCGACGACTTCACCCTGGCCGCCTGATGGCCCGCCCCGAACCGCCGCACGAGGAGATCAGCCTGGAGGAGCCCGCGCCCCCGCCGGCCGTGCACTACGCCGAGCAGGCCCTGCTCGGAGCGCTGCTCCTGGAGCCGCACCGCCTCCAGGCCGTCACCGCTCTCACGCCCGAGCACTTCGGCGATCCCGCGCACAGTGCCCTCTTCGCGGCCATGCGCACCGTGCCGGCTCCCGCGCGCCGGTAGCCGCCCGGGCCGGGCCGCCCCGCGTCGCCGGTCTCCCCGCTTCCTCCGCACAGCGCGTCACCCGATGACCCCACCGCCCGGCCGACCCGTTCGGCCGGGCCCCGCGAATCGAGCACCCATGCCAGATCCCACCCTCCAGGCCCGCGTCCGGCTCGGCCGACACCCCGAGCACCCCGACGCCGTGACCGCCACCACCGCCGGCACCGACACCTACACGGCCCGTGCCCTGCTCAGCGTCCACGGCTTCCGCCCCACCGACGAACACACGATGATCCTGGCCCGAATCGACCACGAGGAGCCCTACTACGCCGACCAGGCCGCCCACGCCCTCCAGGAAGCAGGCGTCACCGTCGAGGTCACGCCCAGCCTGCGGGATGACATCAACAGCGAGTGGACCTGGCTCGACTACCCCATGCACTGGCTGAACCGGGACGAAAACCGCGCAGTCTCCAACGAGGCCCAGAAGATCCACGACGACATCACCTCCGGCCGCCTCGTCATCCACGCCCACGCCCACGACGGCTGGACCCACGTCGCGGTCGGCACCTACCGAGGCGGCAAAAGCATCCACCTCCACGGCGAAGACCACCTGCGGCAGGTCGCCCTCGTCTACGACACCCCCACCGAAGCCGTCGCGGCATTTGAGCGCCTGTACGGCGACGCCGTCCGTCCCGGCCCGGCGCCCGCCACGGAAACCGAGCAACAAACCGCCAGGGCCCTGGCCACCACAGCCACAACGGCACCTCCGCCCGCCCTGCCCGAGGCGTCACCAGAGCCGCGACGGCCGGCAGCGGAGACCGTCCCGGTGTATGCCGCCGAGGCCGGCGACCACGAGGCCCTTCTGAACGACTTCCTCGCCTCGCAGGCTGGCTGGGAGAAGGTGAGGACCTGGGACGAGAGCACGACCATCGCCAACCACGAATCCCTGACCCTGCGGGCTCTCTTCGACCACGACGCCGACGACCGCGACGTCAAGTGGGCGTTCGCCGCTTACGAAACGCCGGTCAGCGACCTCTTGTGGCACGGCACAGCCACAGCCTCCACCCCGGCCCAGATCGTCGGCACCTTTCTGAACTCCATGGCCTCCGAAAACGCCTGGGGCCGCGGCCCATCCACCAGCCGCACCGAGACCGCCATCGCCGAGGCGGCCCGGCCACTCGCCGACGCGGGCTGGCAACACGCCATCGACGGCCGCTACATCACCTGGCAGGCTCCCGGCACGCACGCCGCCGGCGTACAGTTCGACGCCTTCGCCGCCCAGCAGACCAACAGCCCCCTTCCCACGTGGACCATCTGGGGCGGCCACGCAGTCCACCAGCCGAACCGGGAGCTCCACCTGTCCGCGAACGCCCCGGCAGCCCTGGTGCAGGACCTCACCTTCGAAATGGCTCAAGGGCAGGGACTGCGACAGCCCGCCCGGCCAACACGCCCTACCCTGCCCGTCGCGGCACCTCGGCTCCCCTCACCTGTCTCTTCGCCCGGCAAAGGGGCGCGCGCCCGGTGACGAACGAGGGCGACTGGGTCCTCGACCGAATACCGGTGAGAACACCCGCCTGTGACAGCCGCCATGTGGGAGCACCGACGTTAGGTGCTCTTGAGCAGTTACGGAGCGGTCCGCATCGTGATCACGGTGAGGACCGTTCCTTTTTCTTGTCGTGGCTGGGAGCAGGATCGGTGGTGCGGGCGCGTGTCCGGTTGGCCCATGGCTCCGTGGCTCCAGGCGGGACTGTTCGCTGTGTGATTTTCCTGTCTGTGTGAGGTCTCTCTCACTGGCTGGTCAGGTGGCCTGCAGGAGTCCAGATGCCGAGCGGTCTCGTCGGTCGTCGGCGGGTGGGCCGTCGGCGGGGTGGATGGCCGTCGGGTGGGATGGTGGCGAGCCAGCGGTCGATCTTGCGGCGGTTGGCGTGAGCGAGTTGGAAGGCCAGCAGCAAGGTCTGGGCGGCGATGCCGCGGATGCGGCGGGTGCCGGCTTGCTCGATCGCCTCGTGGAGCGGGTCCTTGGCGAAGCCGTTGAAGCCTTCGACGCTGTTTCGGAGCCGGAAGTAGACGCGCTGCCAGTCCGGGCTGCCGTAGGGGAGGGCTTGGTGGTGCTGGGCTCCGGCTTCGGGCGGGATGGTGATCGACTGCTGGGCGCAGATTTTGGCCGGTCCGGCGGGACTCGGCTTCGGGTCGGCCAAGGGCAGGCGAGGATCGCGGCCGAGACTGGAGGCTTTGAGCAGGCACTGGACGCGTCCGGCGGCAGCGGGGCAGGACATGCGCTGGTGTCCTTCGTGCTCGGGGTGCTGTTTGGGGACGAGCTGGAACGGGAGCCGGGCGGCGATGCGGCGGATCCACGTTTCCTGGTCGATGGCCTCGCTGTGGAGGTCGCTGGTGGCGGTGACCAGGGCTTTCGGGAGAGCGGGGCAGTACCACGTGCCCTCGATGAGCTGGGCTCCGGCTGTGCCTGCCTGGAGGCCGAGCTGGTCTTGGCGGTAGTCGAAGACGAGTCGGTAGCCGAGGGCGCGGGCGGGGAGCTGGAAGTCGTCGGGGGCGGTGTTGTTGTAGGCGCGGTCGCCGGCGAGGAATCCGGCCGGGTGGCCGCGGCGGCGGACGTCGGCCAGGACCCGGATGGCGTTGGGACCGGGTGCGTGGCCGGGTCTGTCCAGGGTGAAGCCGGTGACCACGGCGGGCGGGACACGGGGGTCGGCGGTGCCGTCAGGGCGGGGTGTCCCGTCGCGGTGGGGGTTGCGGGCGATCGCGAGGGTGGCGTCGTAGCCGAACATCGCTTTGGCGGCGGTGCGTTTCCGCTTGCTGTTCTTCTTTGGGTTCGGGGCGGGGAGGGTGTCGGGGTCGCGGTGGTCGCCTTCGCGGACGTACCAGCCGGCGTCTGGATCGGTGGCCAGGTCCGGGCCGGTGGTGCGCAGGCCGCGCGAGTAGGTGCGCACGGGGGTCGCGTCGAGGGCGGTGGAGCCGTCCCAGTGTGCGTCGAGGTGGAGCCGCAGCCGGGTGAGGGAGGCGTCGACGACAGCGTTGCCGGTCCGCAGCAGGAGCGCGGCGTGCTGCTGCAACGCGGCGGGGTCGGCGGCAGCCTGGAGGCGGCGGGCGGTGGCCTTGTCCAGGCGGTGGTTCTTCGGCAGCGGCGAGGGGTCCATGGCGTCGACGAGCCGGTGGAACAGGCGACGGACCACGGCGTATCCGGCTTCGAAGCCGTGGGCGTCATCGGGGCGTTCGGGGATGCCGAATCGCTCGCGCATGCCGGGGCTGATGGCCCAGTGCAGGATGGCGGTGGTGCGGTCGAGCAGGACCTGCCCGTCATGCCGATCGGCGCAGATCTGCATCCCGGCGAGCAGACCGTCCACGCTCAACAGCCGCGGCCGCCCGAGGTCCTGGTGCAGGAGGCCGGTGAGCTCGGAACGTACGGACGGGTCGCAGACGTCGGCCAGGGCCTGTTCGACATCGGTATCGGCGATACGCGCCTCGCGCGGGAGGGTCCGCTCGTGCGCGGGTGGGCGGTTCACGGTGTTCCGTCCCGCAGTTGTTCGCCTGCTTCGAGTGCGGGGACGGGGCGGACGAACGGCGTGATCCTCGACAGGGCGTGCAGCGTGTCGACCCCGGCCGCCGCGACGATCACCGGCAGCCGCACGCCCTCATCGATCAGCCCGACCAGCCAGGTCGCGCGGGCCCGGCCCTGCACCAGCGGTGGGCAGGCAGGGTCCTTGGCGGTGCGGGCGAGGAAGTTGGTGACGGTGTTCTTCGCCCGCGCGTGCGAACGGGGACGGGACAGCCAGGCCGCGGCGCCCGGCACGGCCGCTTCCCGGGCGGCTTTGGCCAGGACGGCCTCCCAGGGACGGCGGCAGAGCAACAGTCTCGCCCGGCGGCCCCGCACGTTGACCGCGACGGCGCCGTTGTCGGCGGCACGGACATCGTGCGCCCGCAGGGGCACGACCTCGGGTGAGTCCAGGCCGCAGCCCAGACCGAGGGCGAGCAGGACTTGGCAGCCGTGCCGCAGTTCGGCCGTGGGCTGTGCGAGGGCCCAGGCCCACAGTGCGGCGGTCTCGGCCGCGGTGTAGGGGCGCGAGGCGTTCGAGGCCGAGAGCTTGACCGGGCGGCCGGTGGCAAGATCGGGGCCGGTCACCGCCTCACGTAACTTCAGCAGTCGGAACGGTAGTTGGCGCGCGTCGCCTCCGAGGCGGTGGGGCAGCCCATCTGGATGAACCGCTCGATCAGCTCCTTCGACAGCCACACCTCGGCGGTGGCGGGCATGCCCTCGGCATCGGCGAACAGCGCCAGCTTCGTCAGCGGGCCCAGCAACTCCCGGGCGGTGTAGGGCAGCAGGGGATCGGCGTCCTTGACCACCGTCTTCACGAGCGGGGCGACCCGTCCCCATGCAAGCGGGACCGGGCGAGGCGTGTAGTTGTCGATGTACCGCGAAATGACGGACCGCCACAGATAGACACCGGCCGGAAGATCGCTAATCGATTCGCACGCTACCTGATTAGCACCTTGCGGTAGGGCCGAACCGGCAGATACCGGTGGGGGACACTGAGCGGCGTGCCCGGAGACTCCTCGCGCGCGCTTGCCCCGCGCACCTTCGTCCTCGACGGCCAGTGGCCCGATGCGGCCCTAGCCGGGCATCACGGCGCTCGCGTAGCCCAGGCTCTCGCCCGCCGCCTCGCCGCCGCCATGCGCGAACGCGGCCTCAGCGCCAACCGCCTCGCCGCCGCCTCCGGGGTCAACCGGCAGACCATCGCCAACGTCCTGGCCGGCGCCACCTGGCCCGACCTGCTGACCATCGCCAGCCTGGAGGCCGCGCTGGACGCTGAGCTGTGGCCCGGCCGCCGCCCCTGAACGCGACGCATCCGGGAAAGATCGCATTCGGTGCCTCCCTCACGCGAGGGCAGGCGGATTCCCCATAATCGCGACCCGACCGCACAAGGGCGCGGGTAAGGTGGGCCGTGACACAGGAAATCCGGTCCTGACAGGTCTGGGAAATCCCTGGTCACTGGCCTCCACCGGGCCCTAATCCCGGTGGAGGCCGCCCCGTCTCCGGCACACACTTGCCGCGCGGAAGCGGGAGCTGTGGATTCACACGTCGACCGCCCTGATCATTGAACCGGGACGGCCTGATAGGACTTGTCATCAAGGTTCTTGCGGATCAATCCGGATCGTGCGAATTCATCCAGGCTTGTCCGCAGGCTCTTCAGGTTGTCTATCTCCAGCAGTTCCGCGATCTCCGCGGCTTTCCAGTGCCGCTCGGGCTGCTGCCCCAGCAGCTGAACCACCTGGTCCTTGCGGGTCAACCCGGCGCTCTCGCTCTGCCCCTCCGACTGGTGATCGTCTACCTCGCCCTGACCAGCGGGTCTTCCCTTGGGGCGAGGCGCGTTGTGCTGCTTCAGGTACTCGACGTCCGCCTTGACCTCGACGAGCCGCCGGGCTGCCTTGAGCCGCTCGCGCATGAGACGCACCTGTTCCTGCAAGCCAGCGACACCCTCCTCCAGCTTGACCACGAGCTTTTAAGGGTGGAAAGCGAAAGGGATGGATCCTTTCTATTCGGACTGTCCTTTCTGGTTGCTCTCTCGGCGGCAAGCAGAGGAAACCATCCCGGAAAGAGGTAAGTCAGGTTTCTCGCGGCGGAAAGGTAACTTGTCAAGGTAACCGCCGTGCGTGCAGCCAGGCCGATTGCATCCTCGTGTTGGATGCCGTGATCGATCCCGCCGTTGAGGCCACCGGCACACAACGCCGGAAGACAGGGCCCGTGGCAGGCTTACCCGGTGCCCTGCGAGTAGCGACGAGTTGACGGTGGGTCAGTCGGCGATCTCTTGAACGGCGAGGTCACCGAGGCCGCCGGGAGCGGGCAGCGGTGTCTGTTCCGGGTGCGCGCGGAGCCCCTCGAGGACGATAGCCAGATAGCGTCGCCACAGCCCAGAGGGGCCGGGAAGGGCCATGACTGCATCGATCATCGCGGCGATCGGTGCGATGTCGGCCTCGGTGACACCGTCGCGCAGCGCGCCTTGGCTGCGGGCCCGAGCCACGAGGCCCTCGCAGTGCGAGGCGATCTCCCGCCGCGCCTGAGTCAGGCCGGTGCCCTCAGTAGCGTCGTGGCGCATCAACTCGCGCAGCCCGCGGTTGCAGGCGGCCCGCTCCAGGGCTCTCTCAAGGAACCCGGACAGGGCGGCGAAGGCGTCGTCCTCGGCAAGGGCCTGCCGCGCCATCGCCGCGATCTCGCCGAGCTCTTCGGCGAAGACGCATTCCGCGAGCGCCTGCTTGTCGGGGAATTTGCGGTAGACCGTGCCGACTCCAAGCCCGGCGTGGTGCGCGACGTCATTGAGCGTGGCCTGAAGCCCACGTGCGGCGAAGACCTCGCGTCCGGCTTGCAGGATGCGCCGGCGGTTGAGCTCGGCGTCCCGCCTCAGCGGACGGGCCCCTGCCGCGACAGATTCCTGGCCTTCCTGCTGCCTGCCCATGACCGCCTCTTCCTCCGACATGACTGGATCATAACCGGATAGATGATATCCGGTTCGTGGTACGGTTCCTCGAGTAAGCGGATATGGCGTATCCGAATGGTGTGGGGGCGCCGTTTTTCACACGGGCCCCACAGCCCGGAGGGGAAGGAGAACCAGGGATGCAGACCGTGGTCATCACCGGAGGAACCGACGGGCTCGGCAAAGGGCTCGCACTGCACTACCTGCGCCAGGGAGCGCGCGTACTCGCCGTCGGCAGCACGCCCACCAAGGGCGAGGCCCTCCTGGCAGAGGCGGCAGCCGTCTCGGCCGCTGACCGAGTCGCCTTTCTGCAGACCGACCTGACCTCGGTCATGGCGACCAAGGAACTCGTCGCCGAGATCGAGAGCACCTGTCCCTCAGTGGACAAACTCATCCTGTGCGCCCAGCGTTACCGGCTCTTCGGCGCCCGCACCGTCACCCGCGAGGGCTTCGAGCACAGCTTCGCTCTCGCCTACCTGAGCCGGTACGTCCTCAGTCACGGCCTGCGCAAGGCGCTGGAATCCGCGCCGCGACCAGTCATCATGAACGTCGGCACCCCCGGCGTCCCCCTGGGGCGCATTCACTGGGACGACCTGCAACTGACGCGCCGCTACAGCGGCTTCAAGGCCACCTTGCAGTCCTTCCGCGCCAACGACTTGCACGGTGCGGCCTTCGCCGCCCTGTATGCCGACACCCCGATCCGATACATCGGCTACAACCCTGGTGTGGTGTCCACCGGCATGCCCAACCACCTTCCACAGCCGCTGCGCGCCCTCACCAAGGCGTCCCTCGCCGTGCTCGCCGCCTCCGTGCCGAAGGCTGTCAAACCGATGGCCCGTCTACTCGACGAACCTCCGGCCGGCCCCTTCGCCATTTACCGCACCACCCGCCAGCTGTCCCTGAAGGGCCCTGCATTCGACCAGGACGACGCACTGCGCCTGCACCGCCTCACGCAGGACCTGGTCGGCGCAGCTTGGGGTTGGCCTTGAGGTAGACGAGCAGTTTGTTCTTCTGTGGCGGGCAGACGCAGGCGAAGTTCCGCAGGCGCTGGTACGCGCGGTAGGTCTTGCGCTGGACTTTGCTGATGTCGTCGCCGAGTCCCAGCAGGGCCTGGTCGACCTCGGCGTACAGCTCCTCCATCGCTCCCTCGGCCGCACGAGCACCGGGTGCTGCGGGCTCACTCGCCCGGCGGGCCCGCGGCACTGCCGTCTGAGCGGCGACAGAGGCGACGGTCTCCAGGCCGAAGTGCTCAGTGCCGAAGAAGCGGTAGCGGACCAGGTCTATGCTGCGCCGGTGCTCGCGGATGGCGTGCACGTCGTAGCGGGTGAAGTTGCCGGCGACGCAGATCAGCCTCGGCGCGCTCCACAGGACCTGGGCCGCGACCGCTGCCCCGAGCCGGTCGCGGACCAGGTGCCCGAACTCCGCCTTGTGGTCCACGAGCCACGAGAGGTAGAAGAGCCCCTGGTTGATCACGCCGGCATCCGTCGCGCGCTTGAACTCGACGACCACCGGAGCACCGTTCTCATCGATGCCCAGGGTGTCGATCCGGCCGCCGTGCACAGGCCCGGTGCTGTATTCGCTCGCCAGGAACCGCACGCCAAGCATCGCCTCGAGGTTGGCCTCGACAAGATCCTGCACATCAGCCTCGGCCTCAGCAAGATGTGACGTGACCTCCGTCACGCTGCCCTTCGTGTGGAACAGCTTCAGCCCGACACCTCCCCCTCCTCGGTTTTCGAGATCAACGTCGGCAGGGGCAGCTTTATTTCGCTGACGTCGTCACCCAGCCGCCGCGTGGTCTCTCCTTTTAGCCAACGGAGTCGGCGGAGCCCAATGCGCACCGCGACCACGGGGGCACGAGGACGAGACATTCCGGCTACGGGCCAGGGGGCGGCGCTGCGGAAGCGGCCGCTTGCCGGGCCGTACGTTCTGTGGCCTTCACATCTGCCGCATCACTGCGGCGCAGAACTACGATTTTGAGAACAGCCAGGAGGCTCGGTCCACAGAGGCCAGCGGCCAGCCAGGGCTGTGTCGGTGCCACTGCCACTCCGGCACCAAGCAGCGCCAGCGCGAGCACCGCCCCGGTGATCAGCCCGCTCATGCGGAACACGTGGTTGCGACGCTTCTCCGCGTCCCGGGCAGCCCGCTCGCCCTCCGCCTTAGCCAGGGCTGCGGCCCGCTCGCGCTCAGCTTCGGCGCTGGCGGCTTCCTGCTCGGCACGGAGTCGCTGATTGTCCAATTGCTTCAGCCGGACTTGATGTTCGCGCTTGAGCTGAGGCTCCAGGGCCTTCAGTGCAACTTCGAGCTTCTCCGGGCCGAGGACGTCACCCCACTTCGCAGCGATGCCGAGTCCTGCGCTGATGAGCGGATCTTCTTGTGGCGCCGGCAGGCTTTCGGCCGGTCCTGTCGTCATCCCCGCGCCCCTCCACCGTCAGACCCCACTGGTTCAGTCTCCTTCTCAGCCGACTCAGGTGGTGGGCCTAGTCGAAGAAACAGACGCGCTAGAGCGTCGTTCAGCGTCGCGGCAGCCGGAGCCGCGTCCTCATCCGCGACAGAGGGCTCCGGGTCCGAGGGCAAACTGTCGCCTTCCGCCCTAACCAGCATGGCTCCGGACCCTAACGCTGGGTCCATCTCTCTCCGCGATGCCGCATCAACCAGATCGCGGCGCATCGACTGATAGGCATCCGACACGGCTTCCGCAACCAGGCTCTCGGGCGTGTAGTAGCCGCCGCTTCTCACCGGGTCTGCACTGAGCGTTGCCGGGCTCGCGGGAGTCTCCGGCGTAAACCTGCGGAGCGAGTTGAGTACTGCTTCCACGCTCTCCGGCCGATGCTTGGGATCCTTGGCCAGCAGACGCAGGACCAGCTTGTCCAGCTCGGCCGGAACAGTCGGACGGAAGTTGCTGGGCGGTGCAGGCACGGCATGCATCGTGCTCCACAAGAGCTGGCCCGGTTCCGGATCCCGCCCGAACGGCGCAGTCCCCGTCAGCATCTCGTACATCACACAGCCAAGCGCGTACACATCAACGCCAGTGTCCTGTGGCCCCGAAGTGGCCTGTTCAGGGGCCGCGGGCAGCGGGACGTCGGCGTTGAGATCATCCATCTCCGCCGTGTCACTGAGCAGCGCGACACCGAAGTCCAGCACCTTCACGTTGCCGGAATCCTCGATCACGATGTTCGCAGGGTTGAGATCGCGATGAACAACATCCCTGTTGTGCGCAGCACGTAGCGCGAGAAGGATCTGCTCGGTGAGCGCCACCACCTTCGGCAGCGTCGGCAGCACGTCCCTGGTCACTTCTGCCAGGGTTCGTCCGCGTACCAACTCCGACACCACGTACTCGACAGGCCCGTCGCTCGTGGTGTCGCTCTTGAAGTCGTACAAGGCAGCAATGTGAGGTTCGTCCACGTCCGCCAACCGCGCGGCTTCCTCCTTGAACCGGGCAGCCACATCGGCCTGTGCCCGCAGTCCACCGTGGCGGCGCAGCAGCTTGATGGCCACCTCTTGCCCATGGCTCAGGTCCCGCCCTACCCAAACTTCGAGGGCACGGCTGTCGGCAAGCCGCCGAACCAACTCGTAGCGACTGTTGAGCACTTCGCCGCTCTCCACCGATCTCCCCCCTCTGCCCCCCCACAGAGCGTAACGCCTCATGACCAAGGTTGAAGTGCAGTCGACACTACCCGCGTCCGGACAGACGACCATCGGTAGTCGTGCCAGATCTCGCGGCAACGGAGGGCGAAGGACCGGTCCGTCACAGCCCATGCGCCCGACAGGGTTTCGTGGCACGACGACCGCATCCCTGCGCAGCGGATCACGATCAGAAATCGCTGTAGCGTGTCAATGAACGAGCGCTTGAATCCGCGAACCTGCGGGGACGACCTGCGTCCAAGTTGTAGGCGACGATCGTCGTCGCGACCTCGGCATCAAGATGGTCGGCGTCGCAGATCTCGTACGTGAGGTTGAACGTCGCGGCGCCGGCCTTGAACGATCCAGACGTGTACGCCGACAGGTTCGCCCCTGTGCGAAGAGCGGCTCGGTAAGGGCCCGCAGAAAAAGCGTCGGCGAGCACCGTGAGCCGCGGCGTCAAGCGCCAGAACGCGCAAGCTGATTCCCGGCGGGCCCGAACGACCTCGTGCGTGGTTAGAGGTCATCTCAAATGGCGCTCCTGGCCCAGCTTTTAGGTCGGGCACTTACGTGGGGGCGGTGTCGCTCATTGGAACCGTGTGCAAGGTCGGGACGTTGAAGCAGCATGATGATGATGTCGGGACTGCTGACCATGGCGGTGTTAGTGCTTGTCCCCTTCATGCTGGCGTCGGTCCGGCACGTACTGGTCCGAGTCGGGCGCCCCAAGTGGCTGTGCCGCCTCCTGCGGGCTCGGACGCCCAGCAGCGGGGTGGGTGTCGGCGCCACAGTCACCGATGAGCTGCATGCGTTCTTGAACGCCAACAAGCGTGTGCAGCTTGAGCGGCGCCAGGAGCAACTGGTACTGCGAGATGACACGCTCGACGGCGCTCCACCGCAGATGGGGATCGACCTGGACGCAGGGACAGCGGTTGTCCGTAAGCGCCATTGAAAGACTGGCTCACGGCGTGAGCCTGCGGTAGCAGATCAGGGTGGCCGCGATCCCAGCGAAGGCCAGGAAATGTTCGGCCTTGCGCTCGTAGCGGCGGTGCAGGCGTCGACAGCCGGCCAGCCACGCCACCGTCCGCTCCACGGTCCAACGGTGGCGTCCCAGCCGATGGGAGGTCTCGATGCCTTTGCGGGCGATGCGTGGTGTGATGTTGCGGGAACGGAGCCACCTGCGAAGGCGGTCGTAGTCGTATCCCTTGTCGGCGTGGAGTTTGTCGGGCCGCCGCCGGCGGGGTCCGCGTCGAGAGCGGATCGGCGGAATCCCCCGCACCAGCGGTTCCAGGCCCTGGCTGTCGTGGGTGTTCGCGGCGGAGACGCCGATCGAGAGAGGCAGACCGGTCCGCTCGGTAATCAAGTGGATCTTTGATCCCTTCTTGCCGCGATCTACAGGATTCGGACCCGTGAGGTCCCCCCTTTCATGGCCCGCATGTTCACCGAGTCGATCGCACACCGGGACCAGTCCAACTCACCCCGGGCACCGAGTTCGTCCAGCACCAAGCGGTGGAGCTTCCCCCAGACCCGGGCTCGGCTCCACTCGGTGAACCGTCGGTGTGTGGTCGGCCCGGAGGGGCCGAAGCCCGCCGGCAGTTGACGCCACGTACAGCCCGTCGTGGCCACGAACACGATGGCCGCCAGCACCTGCCGATCCCCATACCTGCGTCGACGTCCGCCTTGGGGCCGTACCGGAGCGGCTGGGACCGCCCGTTGGAACAACTCCCACAATCCGTCCGGCACCAGACGCTCCACCATCGCCGTCACGACCGTAACCCTAACGATCAAGCCAGTTGAGACCGTCTCTTAGGGCGTGTCCGGCCGATCATGTGAGCCAGGTGACGGTCAAGCAGGCCGGGTAGATGTTGGTGGTTGCCTCAGTGCTGGATCAGGCCGCCGACCGGGATGGACGCGACGTGGCCGGTCACCGGAAGGGTCTGCGCCAGGGTGAGGCCGACGTCGACAAGTGATGACCGGCGCAGGCCAGCGACGTCGGGGATCGGAGTCCAGGTCAACTCGGCGATTTCGCCGTTCGGCTCCGGCCGGAGTTGGCCGCCGGTGATGCGGACTTGGTAGAAGATGCCGACATTCTGGTGCTCTGGTCCGCCGGGGATGGTGCGTTCGGCTGCGGGGATGATCCTTGAGTCCACTCCCAGCAGGCGTTCGACCACCGCGTCGCAGCCGGTCTCCTCGGCGACTTCCCGGATCACCGCGTCGAACGGATCCTCCGCGTGCTCGACCCTTCCGCCCGGAAGGGTCCAGTTGGTCTCGCCCTTCGGTGGTACGTGACAGGCGAGCAGCACCCGCCTGTCCTCGATGCACACGGCGTACGCCGCCAGCCGGAAACTCATCCCAACCTCCCCACCGGACGCTACCCCAACGCCCAAGACCCGCGCGTCGCTAGTTTTACTGGCCCGTCACCCGGGACCTGTCCCGCCGGTTACGTTCGCAGCCAGATGACGAGGGCTGCCACTGTCGCGGTGCCGAGGAAGACATAGCCGCGCTTGTCGTAGCGGGTGGCGACCGCCCGGTGCTGCTTCAAGCGGCTGATCGCCCATTCAACGGTGTTGCGCTTCTTGTACATCTCTGCGTCGAAGCCCGGTGGCCGTCCGCCGTGTGAGCCTTTGCGAAGGCGGGCGGCCTGGCTGTCGATCTTCTCCGGGATGGTGTGCCGGATGCCCCGCCGTCGCAGGTAATCACGGCAGGGCCCATTGCTGTATGCCTTGTCCGCCGCCAGGCTGCCGGGCTTCTTGCGGGGTCTTCCCAGGCCGGTCCGCGGAACGCGGATCTTCTCCAGTACCGACTTGAACTGAATGCAGTCCGCCCACTACCCGGGTGTGACGATCAGGGACAGCGGACGGCATCGGCCGTCCGCGCTCAGGTGGAGCTTGCTGGTGAACCCAACCCCACGAGCGGCCCAGGCCCTCACCTCCAGCACCACCTCCACCAGGCGGGCGACGAGGCTCTGCCACGCGCTTTCGCCCTGGTGTTCCGGCGATTCGGCCCCCTTTCAGGCCGAAACCGGAGGGGATCGGTGCGGGCACCAGCCGCGTGCTGGTGCGCGCGGACGATGGTGGAGTCAACCGAGACGTCCCAGTCGATCTCGCCCGCGGCATCGGCGGCGGCCTGTACCTGCTGGAGCAGACGCTCCCACGTCCCGTCGGCCGACCACAGCCGGTGACGTTCATAGACGGTCTTCCACGGCCCGAACCGCTCGGGTAGGTCGCGCCACTGCACGCCGGTCCGAACCCGGTGCAGAATCCCGTCAATCACCTGCCGGTGATCCCGCCATCTGCCACAACACCTGTTACTTACCGGCAGAAACGGCCTTAGCCGTTCCCACTCCACATTAGTCAGATCACCCCGCCCCATGCCAACACCAACGACCCCGTCAGGGACTCGTCACATGATCGACCGGACAAGTCCTAGCCACAGGGTTGGCTGTCGTCTCGTGAAGCCCTACGCCGATCCTGCCCTGGCCAACTCCAGAGAGGGCCGGCCACGCGAGCGAACACGCAGGAATCTGAAGGAGCAGATCGCTCCGAAACAAGCAACGTAGCGCGGGATCGCCGGTTAGCCAAACCGGCGATCCCGCGCATCATTGGTAGTCCACCGCCACTACCTGCCCGTACGTCGAAAGGTGCTGACGAGACGTTCACCCATTCATTCCACCGCACACCGTCAGCGCTTCACGCCGCCTTGCGCGGAAAAGATCCCGGGCGCGCTTAAGATCTTTCGAATACGCAGCCGGACCTCCGGGGCGCCATGCCGAGGTACCGAGTCTCGTCACGCTCCGGGCAATACCATGCCGGAAGCAAGGGCGAGTTGCATCACTTGACCCGGATGTCCATATCGACCTCAGCGCGCGATGCACAGTGACCTCGCCCACGCCACCTGCCGTTCTCGCTTCCTGCCCCGACACCACGAATTACTGACCAACCACAGGCATGAGAGCCCTACATTTCCTGCGGTTTCGACACGCCGGAATGTAAACAGCATCACTTTGAAAGGAACTGGAGAATCCGCATTGCGCAGTCAGACTAGCGAGCAACAAGGTGCCCAGTACAGCCCTACACACATCCGCGCCACCTGGAGCGGGACGGGGAGCGTGGAGGACGCATCCAAGGCCCTCGGGTTCTCGCGGGCGAAGGGCTACGACCTGGTCCGTCACGGGGAGTTCCCCTGCCGCGTGATACGCATCGGCCGTAAGACGCGTGTTGTCACCGCCTCCCTGCTCCGCGTACTCGACAGCGGAGAGCCGGAGTACAGCGGCGCCCGCGCCGAACACTGCGCACCGTCATAGTCCGCGATGCGACGAGCCCCCGCCGTAGGCCGCCCGGCGGGGGTTCGTCGCATCACAGCCCCTATGAGCGGGGTCCTGGCTGTAGCTGTCTGACCAGGTGGAAGACCTCCCGGGCCGCGTAGCGCTTCAGGCAACGGACGATTTCGCGACGGGTCTTTCCCTCCTTGATCCGGCGCTCGTAATAGTCCTGAGTGCGCGGGTCGACCCGCAGACGGGTGAACACGATGCGATGCAGCGCGGCATTGGCCTGCCGGTCGCCACCACGGTTGAGACGACGGAACTGCCAGCGTCCCGAGGAACGCTCGACGGGACTGACCCCGCACAGCGCGGCGAACGACGCCTCACTGTCCAGCCGTTCCGGATTGTCCCCCACCGTGATCAGCAACGTGACGGCCGTGTCCGGACCGATCCCGACCACGTCGAGCAGCTGCGGGGCATGACATTCCACGATCCGGACCAAACGAGCGTCCACATCCCGGATCTGCTCGGAAAGCTGATCGATCCGGTGAGCCAACAGCCCCAGCGTGATCCGAGTGGCCTGCAGCACAGACTCCTCGCCGACGTCCTCGTGATTGCTCGCGTCGGCGAACCGCGCACAGGTACGGAAGAGTTCGGCATCACCCAGTCCGGCGAGCTCTTCCCGCAAGGCGGGGTCAGCAGTAACGAGGACGGACTTGAGCTGGTTGATGGCCTGGGTACGGGCTTTGACCGCCGACGCCTTCGTGAGCTTGTACATTCTCGCGATCTGCACCGGTCCGTCGCCCGCTTTGGCCCGGGCGCGGGCCCGTCCGGTCAATACGGCTCGCGCCGCGTTCTGGGCATCGAGCGGATCCGACTTGCCGCGCCGACGGCGATCTGACCGGTCCATCCGATTCACATCAAGCACGTCTATGCCCTGGGCCAGCAGATAGCGGGACAGGGACGCCCCGTAGGAGCCGGCCCCCTCCACACCGGCCCGCCTGACGGCTCCCCACTTCCTGGCCCACGTCAGCAGATCACGGTATCCCGCCGCGGTGGCCGGGAACTCGCCGGTGGCCAGCACCGCCCCCATCATGGAGAGCACCGCACCCACATGGGCATCCCGGTGCGTGTCCACTCCCAAAACCACCTCCTCCGCAGGGCGGCGACGGTGGCTCTGCGGAGCAGGCAGCGTACTGGACATGGTCGATGTGGGCATGTCCGCTCCCCTTCCGGTCCGATGGCGCGTCGCGCTGCCGGTACCGGGCCGCGTCGGACGGTCAGAATCGTGAGGACGCCACAACAATCGGCAGGCCCGCCCCTATCGGGACACGCTCCGTCGGCCCGGCACCGACAACGCGCCATCCCTGGCCAACGGCCGACAATGTGTGATCGGGACACTTTGGTCAGGCGAGTCATGAGTCAGACCCCGGACCCGGGACAGCACCCACCCATCCTTCCGCCCGTCACCGCACCCCACCCAGAAACACCGAGCATGCTCAGTCCCAACTCCTGGAACATCCCGGATCTGACTCCGGCCGATCGTTATGCGGCGCACAGGCAAACATCTTCGTTCATGTTGCTTCACGACCGGTGCAGCTCCTCCACGACTGTCTGCACCACGGGGCAGCGCATCAACGTGCCGGTGATCGGGTCCGATCCGCAGTTGGCCGAGCAGCGGCACCGCCCGCTGTGGGCACTCGAAGCGTCCGCAGACCCGATAGCCCATCCCGATGGGGGTGGCGGCAGCGGTGCGGCCGAGGTCGAGGGGCCGTCAATGGCACCGCATGCTGGAAAGTGCGGCTGCTTTCGCACCAGCAGGCCCGGTCCTGAAGCGGGAAGCTCCGGGGCCGGCCCTTGCGGACCGGGTCGGCACCCTCGCGTCGCAGTGCGGTGACCAGCTTGCCGAACTGCCGCAGGCTCAGCCCGGTGAGTAGCGCTATCCAGGAGGGCTCCGACACCGCAATCACACCAACCACGGCAAGATCATCTAACCTCTGACCAGCAGTTACGAGACAACGCTTAAGAGATCCCGTGGCTCTTCAAGACACTCCGCACCGTGTTGCGTGAGTGTCCTGAGAGCTCGGCAATGGCCACCTCGGAGAAGCCCCCCTTCTTCGCTTCCAGGATCAGGCGATCCCGTTCCTGGCACATGCGCCGGTACTCCGTGAGCTTCGCACGGATCACCGCTTCGGCCGCGGGTTTCGGCGCCGGTGCGATCCAGGTTGGGGACCCCGGCACGCACGTATGTGACATGTTGCGCCTATCCGGTTCCATGCGCGGCAGCGTAGAACCGTCGACGGCGAACCGCAGGTCAACACGCTGTGCAGAAATGCGCAGAATGCTCGAAATTGCACAGTCTCATTGGTCTGCTCGGGTGAATATCGTGTTCCTGCCAGGGCTGGGAGTTGAAGGCGCAGCCGCCCCCTGGGACACCTTGACTGCTCCGCCACTGGCGGACCCGCCCAGGGAACTCATCCCGCGGCGCCATCCGAGTAAGGAACGCACAGTGTTCGACGCGCGCGTCTTCGCCGCTGTAGACATCGGGACGTATGCGATCGGCGGAGGCTGGACCACGTCCTCACCAGACAACGAGTCTCCCGAAACGCGAAAGATCCACTTCTTCAACAACTGGGAATCGCAGCCGGGCCCCACCGTGAAGAACCTCTCGGCGCTCCTCCTGGACGCCAGCGGCGAGATGATCGCGTGGGGCTACGATGCCCGGCGCATGTGGCTCACCCAGGGCGTGGCCCTGCGCACCGTAGGAGCCAAGTACTGCCACGGCTTCAAGATGGATCTCGGCGCTCTGGAGGAGGGCGCAAGCCCGGTCGACGACACCTCCGAACCCGAACGCACCGATAACGCCTGCGGCGTGAGCTCCCGTGACCTTTTGACCGCGAACCTGCTCACGATGCTGCTGCGCCAGGTCGTGCAGACGATGCTTCAACAGATCATCGCCAGCGGCTACGACGAGGACGACGTCCGCTGGGTGCTGACGGTGCCCGCCTGCTTCACCGACTACCAGAAGGCCATTTACCGTGATGTGATCAAGAACGCCGGGCTGCCTGGCGAAGACGGTCGGGTCCTTCTCTCTCTGGAACCCGAAGCCGCCGCCCACTACGCCCGCGTATCCGGAGCACGCCAAGGCCACGCCGGCTCCACGCTGATGGCCCCGGGCGCTCGCTTCATGGTCGTTGACTGCGGGGGCGGCACGGTCGACATCACCGCCTACCAGAACGACCAGGACGGCAAGATGATCGAGATCGGGCGATCCCTGGGCGACCGCCTCGGCTCGGACTTCCTCAACCGCCGAGTCGAGAGCGAATACCTTCTAGACGGCTTCGGCAAGGACGTCATGGAAGACATCCGCGAGGCGTGCCCCGATGCCCTGCTGCACATGATCGACCAGTGGGAACGCGCCAAGGTCGCGGTGAGACTCGACCAAGAGGAGAACATCAACCTCCTCATCCCCACCGGGATCGACCGGAAGTTGGGGGCGGCGGGCCGACGCCGGCTGGCCCGCCGCCAGAACAAGGTCGACGACGCCATCGTCCTCACCCCTGCGCAACTGCACGCGCTCTTCGACACCGTCGTACCGGGCACCCTCGGCCTCATCGAGACGCAGCTCAACCAGATGGAATCCGCTCAGAGCGACCCCGACGCCCCTAACATGATTGTCCTTGCCGGCGGCTTCAGCAACTCGCCGTACCTCCAGCAGGCCATCAGGGAGCGCTTCGCGACCCGTGCCACCATCGTCGTGCCCCCGAACCCCGACATCGCCGTCCTGGCCGGCGCTGTTCACTTCTGCTACGACCCGCAGACCCGCGCCCGCCGCAGCCGGTTCACCTACGGCATCGACACCGCGATGCCCTTTGAAGAGGGCATCGACCCTGAATCGACCCGGCTGAGCACACCGGACGGGGACAAGTGCGTGGACAGGTTCAACGTCTTCGCCACAGCCGGACAGTCAGTGCCGACGGACGCCGAGGTCTGCCACGTGATCTTCCCCTTGTTCGACCACCAGAAGAGGATCACGTTCGGCGTCTTCGCCACCCGGGACACCGAGCCCCGATACGTCACCGACGACGGCTGCGACCAGATGGCAGAGGTCACCATCGACCTCGGCCCGGTCATGCGCTTCGACCGGAAAGAGCGCGGAGTACGCACCTTCATGAAGTTCGGCGAGACCGAGATCAAAGTCCGCTCCGAACTGGTGCAAGGAGGCGGCGAAGCCGCTACACAGGTCCGCTTCCATTCCAACTACTGATCCGAGACCCATGATCTTCCTTGAGCCCGGGCAATCCCCGCGGCAGACTGCCAGCTGGCCGACAGAGGTCGACACGGACATGTGCATCCCCCCGGCCCCCGTACCAAGCACCAAAGAAGCCCTGGAGACCGCCCTTCAGCAGATCGACGCGCTGGAGTTCGAGGTGCGACGCGGGGCCACCGAGCATCAACGCATGTGGGCGCACATCAGCCGCCTCGAACGGCAGCTCGGCACTCTCCTTGCCGCCCAACTCGATCGACGCGACGATCTCGCGGGGACACAGCACTGCGAGCACCAGGAGCTCTCTCGCCAGACCCGGACACTGATTGAGCAGCAGTTCCAGAACTTTGCCCGCCAGTACAGCGACAGAACCGACCTCGACACGGACCGGCCCCGCCGGGAGCGTACCGCGCACCTCATGTCCATGCTCATCCGACAGCTCCTGGACAAAAGGCCAGCGTCCAGCTGGTCCATCCAGCAGTCCCTTCGTCTAGGGGAAGACCCCGGCATCGAGGCCGTGATCAACCGGCTGCGGACCGACTGTGTCACCCTGACGGAGCGCATCAGCAAGGTCGGACTCGCACATGAATGGGGCTACGCCCACGCCGTAGGAGCGCCCCTGGACTCTGGCAGACAAGAAGCCTGGGCGTCGTGCGACCCGGATGCGCCGATCTCCTTCCTCGTAGCGCCGGCGTACCTCGTCAACGGGCGCATCTACAGCCGCCAGCTCGTCTATACCGTCTGACGGACAGGGGCCCATGGGCGTGGGCTCCGACCCGTCCTGTCCCCGGCGGCGGACGACACGCCGACGACCGCCAGGCCCACCGCTTAGTCTGCCGAGTCAGGAATCCTGTCCAGGTGGGCAGAGTTGCCTCGTGGCACGTATGGGGCGGCCGCCGGCCGAGCTAACGCTGTTGGATTAGGAACGGACTGCACTGGAGGGGTGGGTGTGACGCCGTTACACGCCGCAGGCATGCGCCTTGCGGTGCCGGATCACCCTGGAGTGCTCAACCGCTGCTTCAAACAATGCCGTGACGCCCATGCATGGCCCCAAAGGGGCCGTTCCAGACTGCGGCAGCTGCCAACCGCCGCGCGTAGAGCCCCCGCCGGCACCTGCCCGGCGGGGGCCTCAGTGACCGTCACGTGTCACGTTGCTGTCACCAACACTGTCGACGCGCCTGGACCACGACGGCCCCACCTGCATGGACAACAGCGATATGGACCACGTAGACGCCAGAAGATGGTTCTGACTACCTGTGGGCACGTTTAGCTCCCTTGTTGCCGCAACACCCCGAGCGGCGGCACTGGTACACAGAACGGCGCCGGATACCCGACCGGACTGCCTGGCGGGCATCCTCTACGTGCTGCGTCCCGGAGTGGCCTGGCGTGACGTGCCACGTCAGGTGGTGGGCTGCTCCGGCGTCACGGCCTGGCGTCGCCTGCGGGACTGGACCGAAGCCGACATCTGGCCCCAGCTGCATGCCGCCCTGCTGGAGATGGACAACTGCGCCGTCAACGGCTCATAGGTCCGCGCCCTCAAAGGGGGCTTCACACAGGACCGTCGCCGGTCGACCAAGGCCGTCCCGGCAGCAAGCACCACCTGATCGTCGTCCAGCACGGCACTCCGCTCGCGGTGTCGCTGACCGGCAGAAACCGACACGATGTCACCCAGCCCATCCCCCTCCTCGACGCCATTCCCCGCATCTGCGGCCGCCGAGGGCGCCCCCGTCACCAGCCCAAGCGGCTGTTCGCCGCCCGCGGCTACGACTTCGACAAGTTCCGGCGATTGCTTCGTAGCCGAGGGATCACCCCGAAGATCGCCCGCATAGGTGTGCCGCACGGCTCAGGCATGGGCAAGACCCGCTGAGTGGTAGAGCGGAGTTTCGCCTGCAGTGAACGGTCCGGGTGGACGAACCGTCAGCCGATCAAGTTCCACTGGCCCTGGCCAGCGGGACTACGGCCTCGCCCATTCATCCCGACGGTCACTTCGGAGGATCCACACCGAGCCTCGAGCACGCCAGCAGTGCGCTCCCAAGCTACGCCGGCAGTAGCTCAGCCCGCGCCGCTAGCGATCTGCCCATCGGCCTCCAAACCATACTTGCGCAAGCGATCGCCTTCATCGTGACGCCCTAGTTCCTTCAATAGATCCACCATCTCGGCGATAGCAAACGGTTCTCCCGCCAGGATTGCCTTCCTGTACCAGGAAACTGCCTCCTCGCCGTTGGCTTGCCGCGCAGTGAGGAATGCCGTGAGATGGAGCGCCGATGTGTGGCCCTTTTGAGCGAGTTGCTTCGCGCGCGACACTGCCTCGTCAACCCGCCCAAGCTGTTCGAAAAGCCCTGCCATGCGCCAGAGGGCGAAGGCATGTCCTTGCTCAGCCAAGGAGCCCAGCCAACGCAGCGCCTCGTCCTCGCGCCCCGACGCGACCAGCAGCTCGGCGGCCGTGTGGAGCACTGCCATGTCCACACGCCTCTCGGGATCCAGGCACCAGCGCAGCGCATCGTCAGAACGCTCTGCCTCCATGAGGATTCCGAGATATGCGGCCGAGGCGAATGACCGGCCGGCCGTCGCGAATGGCTCCAACCACGTCGCAGCTTGCTCGAGTCCTTCACATTTCACGGCCAGTTCAGCTCCGACACCGAAGGCCATGTCATGGCCAGCGTCTGCCGCACGCTTGAAGGACGCGAGCGCCTCGACCGAACGACCGGCCTGAGCAAGTGTATTGGCCTTGACCATCAGGTCGATGGCCCCCCCTTGAGCCAGCTGGTTCAGCCAGGCAAGGGCCCTATCAGCACCATCGGTGTCCCACACCATTCCTACGGACTGCCGGATCGCGAGTGCGTCTCCAGAAAGCGCTGCTCGCCGGTAGAACTCAAGCGCCTCTGCTGGGCGGCCGTTCTGCTGAAGCTGCTCAGCGGCTTCGCGGGCGGCAGCGGCATCACCGCGGTCGGCGAGTCCGCCGAGCCAGGAGATGGTCTCATCCGTACTGCGTGAGTCCGCTGTCAGCTCGACGACCCAGGAGAGCGCGAGCTCATCATTGGCTTCGGCCAGTCGTGTCAGCTGGTTGACTACTTCATCCTTCTGGCCGAAAGCCTCCGACAGCTCGACCAGGTTCGCATAGGCGTCCTCGTCCCTGGACTCGACTGCGCGCTGATACCAGCGCAAGGCTTCCTGGTGCTGCTCGGCTCGTTCCATCAGATCGCCCGCGAGCCAAGCAGTGCCTTCGATGCCCGCGGCTTCGGCACGCAGATGGAGCTGGAACGAGTGTCGAAAGAGACCGCGGTTTCGGGCTTCCCAGGCCAGCCCGACAAGATCATTCGTCTCTGCATGTTCGGGAATCGCACTCCAGAGTGAAGCCGAAGCAGGCCCGGTCGCCCGACTCGACCGTCCATGGTGATCGAGGTAGTCGGCAAGACGAAAATGGGGTTCCGCGTGAACTGCCTGACCGGGACGGGGGCGCACCAGACTGAGAGGACTGGTCGCACCACGGCAGGGCTGCTGAAGCACGGAGAGGGTTTGGTCGAACCAACCCTCCCTCAGAGCGGACCATTCGTGATCGGTGAGATAGCCGACGGCAGCCAGTTCCAGCAGCGTACGAGGCAGTGCTCCACTGCATCCGATCCGGCGGGCATCCATTGCTGCATGGATCACAGCCTGCGCAGGGGCAGGGGCAGTCGTATAGCGCTCCACGAGAGCGAAAGCGGCAGAGAGGTACTGGACAATCCTCCCGTCGCCGACTCGGCGAAGTGCCTCTGCCAACCGCCGGTCCTCGTGTGCTGCTCTGCGCGCTTCCAGCAGAGCTTGCTCATCGAACGAGCGGGGAACGAGGACACTGTGGCCGGCAAGCAGCAAGCGGGCTTCTCGGTGCCCATCCGGTGCGCCCGAAGCCGGCGGCAGGGTAAGCCTTTCCCAGTGCTCCGGCCAGGCTGTTCCCAAGACCACGACCGGGCCCCGGGTGGGATCCTTGAGTAGCTCCCTCAGTGCCGCGGCCGCCTGCTCGCCCAGCTGAGGCGACGCCAGGTAGGGCTCGATTTCGTCGAGCCAGACCACCGTCCTCGGCCCGACGGACAGCACGCCATTTAGGAGTGCCTCCGCTGGGCTTGGAGCAATCGGATACCAGAGTCGCCAGTCGCCAGGCAGCGCTTGGATGGCCTCCCAGCATGCTCGTGTCTTACCCGTGGAGGATTCGCCAACGAGTACGACTAGAGCGCTCTGTTCGTCGATGGCCCGTGCGACAAGCTGGCCCACCCGCATGTCGTGTTCCCGGCTGATGTAGGCCGGCAGCGGGGACAGCCGGTCACCGGGATCCCTTGCTTCGACCTCAATGACACGGTGTACCTCCAGAGCGAATGGATCGGTGAAGTCCCGGATCGGGGAGCCCACCACGGTATGAGTGTGCTGCATGGCGGGCTCCAGGCCCTCTGCGCAGAACACCTCTGCCGTGGCCCGCCCGAAGAACCGGGCAACCAAGGCACGCCGCGGGAAGAGCAGGTCAGAAAGCTGCTGACGGCCCCAAAGTTCGATGTCGAGTGGGTGATACTCCGTACGCAGTTGATGAAGCCGATCCTCCACCGCGGTGTCGCCAGTATAGGCAGTGGTGACCAGCACGAAGCGAGAGGCGTCAAAGGGGCGGGTTCCTTCGGCATACATCCGAACCGCATCTGAGAGGGCATCGGCGGTGAAACTCTGCCAACGCTTAGCCTGATAGACGGTCAGACTGCCATCGTCAAAGTAACCCACGACATCGATGCCGTGCTGCTTCTGCCCGTTCCTGCCGTACAGCCTGGACCGGACCGCACCCTCAACTTCACGGGCCAGCGCCACGATCAGATGCTCGAGACTCACCCAGGACAGCTGCTCTACCTGAAGGAGAAGCGGGGCTGTCACCATAAGCGGCGGAGGAAGATCTGGAGGTGGACCCACAAGCCTGTGACCTGCGTCGATCTCTTCCCAGAATTCTTTCACGTCCACTCTCTCCCCCCACACACAAAGTGCACCCAGTACCCCTGTCTCGCTTCGCCCGACGCTCCCGATGGTCGCATCACGCACGGCGGCAGGTGCCGCACGTGATCCCGAAAAGGGACCCTACTGCCCGGTGTGGCATCCTGCCCTGGCTGGTGGGTCGAAGGGTTGCCCTGTATCCCCCACACACCTTCACCAATTCCGCGGTTGCCAGCACTGCCTGCCTGTGCCCTCGCGGCGACGAACAGATCCTGCACCGCGGGTTTCTCGTAAACTCCCTAGTAGGGCTTGGTCAGGTTCAGTCGTCGGTGGAGTGTCCTGATGATCGGTTGTTCCGTTGATCGGATGTGACGCCTGAGGAACTGGCTGCGGTCCGATGTGATCTGGAGGACTTCACGGAGGAGGTGTTCGAGCCGTTCGCGCGGGCGGATCAGCGCCGGTGGGGCGGGGTGTATCTGCGCGGGCTGTTGCTGGACGGGCAGCGCAAGTCGGTCGAGCCGATGGCAGCCCGGCTCGGCGGGGATGGTAACCGGCAGGCCCTCGCGCACTTCATCACGACCAGCCCGTGGAACCCGGCACACGTACAGGCCCGGCTCGCGTGGAAGATGGAACAGGCCATCAGGCCAACCGCGTTGATCATCGATGACACGGGCTTCCTCAAGGACGGTGACGCCTCGGCGTGTGTGTCGCGGCAGTACACCGGCACCGCGAGGAAGGTCACCAACTGCCAGGTCGGCGTGTCGCTTCACCTGGCCTCCGATCACGCCTCGGCCGCCGTTGACTGGCGTCTGGTCCTCCCGGAGACCTGGGACCCGGCTTCCCCGAAGGCCGACCCGGTCAAGGTGGCCCGCCGCTCGCAGTGCGGCATCCCCGCCGGCGTCGGTCATGTCGAGAAGTGGCAGCTGGCCCTGGACATGATCGACGAGACACGGTCCTGGGGCATCGACGTGCCCCTGGCCGTCGCCGACGGCGGATACGGGGACAGCGCTGACTTCCGTCTCGGCCTCGAGGAACGCGGACTGCACTACGTCGTAGGCATCTCCACCACGGTGACCGCACACCCTGGTGACGCGGTGCTGGCTGTCCCGCCCTACAGCGGAACCGGCCGCCCGCCGACGGCGAAGTACCCCGGCCGGGCCGGGAGCGTGAAACAGCTGGTCACCGAGGCCGGACGGTACGCGGCCAGGTCGGTGCAATGGCGTGAGGGATCCCGTCCCGGCACCGGCCGCAGCGGCCTGAAGCGTATGTACGGGCGGTTCGTCGCCCTGCGGATCCGCCCCGCCGGACGAAAGGTCCGCCAGGCATCCCGCGGTGCGGAACTGCCCGCGTGCTGGCTGCTGGCCGAATGGCCCGCCACCGAGCCCGAACCAGCCCAGTTCTGGCTCTCGAACCTGCCCGCCGACACACCGCTGACCACGCTGGTGCGGTACGCGAAGCTCCGCTGGCGGATCGAGCACGACTACCGCGAGATGAAACAGGCCCTGGGACTCGCGCACTTCGAAGGCCGGACCTGGAACGGGTGGCACCACCACGTCACCCTCGTCTCCGCTGCCCACGCCTTCTGCACCCTCCAGCGCCTGGCCCGAGCCCCAAAAGAAACAGCGCCGGCCTGAGCCTCTACCGGATCGTCCGCGAACTGCAGACCCTCCTTGCCGCCTGGACCGGCGCCTGCCCCACCTGTCACCGCGACATACCCACACCCACACCAACCTGACCAAGCCCTACTAGGCACCGGAGCAATCTGCACCCCCACTGGCCAGCTTCCGCGCCCCGCGATAGCGAAGGCCATGGGCGACTACGTCACCGCCACCGCGCCGATGTGGGGCACGGGTACCGCCGACTATCGACCAGCGCGGCTTCACCGACTGCGGCACCCTGGTCGCGTTCTCCAAGGCACTGTCCCTCGACGGGATCGAGTACACCGAGGCCAAGCTCAATGGCCTCCCCGAACGCGAACTGCCGGCGCGTTTCGGCCACACCCGCGCGGACGACCCGAACCCGCCTTCGGTGCCGAAGCCCGAACATCGCATCCTCGTCGTTGCCGAGAAGTACCAGACCGGCTTCGACCAGCCACTGCCGACGACCATGTACGTGGACAAGATCCTGGTGAAGCTGGCCGCGGTGCAGAATCTTTCCCGGCCCAACCGCACCCACCGGCTCAAGACCACTGAGGACCTGTTCATCCTCGACTTCGCCAACCGGCCCGAGGACATCGAGCAGGCTTTCCAGCAGTACTACGAGGCGTCGGTCAGCGAGCCCACCGACCCCAATCTGCTGTTCGACCGTGAACGTGAGGTGATGGCCTACCAGCTCCTGGTGGAAGCTGAGATGGACACCTTCGTCACCGCATACTTCGCTGCCTTCCAGGGCGGCTCGGCCACCGACATGGCCATCATGAAGGCCCATGCCCGCCTTTATGGCTATTTGCAGCCCGCCCTGGACTAGCTTCAATGCGCTCAGCGCCACCGAACCGGACACCGCCGCCGAATTCCGCCCCGCCCTGGACTCCTACACCAAGGCGTACGGCTGGCTCTCCCACGTCATCGGATTCGAGAACCTCGAACTGGAACGGCTCTATCAGTACGGACGTTTCCTGCTGCGCCGCCTGCCCACGCCCGCCCGGAGCGCCGTCGCCGACATAGGGACGGCCGCTCCGAATCACATGCGCATCGCTCAGACGGGCACCCCGGAGCTGCGCCTGGAGGCAGTGGGCGCGCAGGTACTGCCTGGCCTGGTACCCGAGGCGGCCGTCGCGGTAGCCGAGGCGGAGGAGATGTCGCTGGCCGAGGTGATCCAGTCCGTCAACGACGAGGACGGGACCGGGCTGTCCACCACCGACCAGATCCTGCTCGGCCAGCTCGTTGTCGCCGTCAGCGAGGACCCCGAACTCCGGGCCATCGCCCTGCACCAGGACCAGGACGTCTTCGGCGGGGAACTGGAGAAGGACCTCGACCGGATCGTCATCGACCAGGCGGCGTCCAACGACGCATTGAGGGTCCGCTACTTCGACGACGCCGACGTCAACCGCCTGTTCAAGCAGGTCGCGACGCAGCAGGCGTACAGCTCATCCGGCGGCCGGTCCGACGTGAAGCCGAGCGCCGGGCCACCGAACAGCGGGCCGCCGAGATCAAGTCGTCCGGAAGCCGTCGGGCGGAACCGCCGACCGCATAGCCTGTGCTCTGCAGCACGTCAGGCAAGAGGCCGAACGGGATGGTCACGCTCCAACCACGCAGAGAGGGACCTCGCATGGTGCAGAGCGGCACGCCGAGCTTCGACGCTGGCGTACCGGCCCGCGTGATCGCGGGCCGGTACCGGCTGCACACGCCCATCGGCGCGGGCGGCATAGGCGAGGTCTGGCAGGCGTACGACGAGCAACTGGACCGCCGGGTCGCGGTCAAGATGATGCTGGCCGAGAGCCCAGTCCCGCCCGGGTTCCAAGGTGCGGCCTTCCAAGAGACCCTGCAGACCCGCCGCGCCCGATTCCTGCGCGAGATCCAGATCACCGCCGGCATTGAACACCTGGGTGTGCCGGCCGTCTACGACACCGGCACCGACGAGCCCAGCGGACGGCTGTTCGTCATCATGCAGCTCCTGCAGGGACGCGAACTACAGACCTTCATCGACGAGACCGACTACGAAAGCGAGACGGTCCCCGCCTCCTGGGCCGCGGCCGTCGGCGCACAGATCGCCTCTGTCCTTAGCGTCCCGGCCCTCTGAGCGGAACGAGCCAGCGCGAACCGTGTGTGCTGCAGCCAGCCGATCGGCTACGGTCGGGCGATCGGCACCGTGAGGTACCTGGCCAGCACCGCGTGGCTGTCCGGAGTGAACGTGTGCCGACCGATGAATTCACGGAGTTCGTGGTGCGTGAGCCAGCCGCACCAAGTCACCTCCCCCGGGTCGAGGCGCATGCGCTGGACTACTTCGTTGCCGATGACAGCCTCGTGCACACCCATCCAATGCGGGCTGAGACCACTCCGGTTGAGGAAGGCACCGACGAAACGAACCGGCACGTCCATGCCCGTCTCCTCGGCCAGTTCTCGAGACGCAGCGCTCTGATACGACTCGCCGACGGTTACCGCACCGCCGAACATCAGCTCGTACTGGCCCGGGAAGCGAGCCAAGTTCAGGGCCCACCGATGGACCAGGATGCGCCCTCGGCTATCACAGCACACGGTCGCAGCGATCCGGTGCAGCCACCCGTTTCGGATTGCGTCACTACGGTCCACCACCTCCACGTATTGACCATACTCGTCAACGCGTTCCACCAGTTCACTCATGAATCGCATTGTGTCGGACGCCCCTGACAGCCGCCTGCCTGCAGCGGTGCCCAGGAGGGGCACGTATCCCTCGTGCGGACGGATGAGCGGGTGCGATCGCAAATCAGCCCCCGAAAGCGTCACAGGCACACGGACCGCACGAGACACCGACCGCATTGTGCGCGCCAGCGCAGCCGATCTCACAACGAAGCCGCACCGGAGCGCTTCGGTGCGGCTTCGTCTCTCACAGCTCCGCGGCAGAGGCCCGTCAGGATGGTCCCGACAGGGCTTCGCTGTATTCCCCCGTAGTCACACAGCTATCACGAAACGGGCGGACTCTCCCGTACCGGGAGGTCCTGACCTGCGATTTCTCCCCCACACTGGACTGGCCTAGACGCCCTTGGACGGTCCTTACAACCTGTGCCATGTAGTACCGCAGGAAAGATCCCTCTGCTGGCATCACATACCAAGATCCGGACCTGCTGGAGAGCTCTGTCCTACCTGCGCCAATCACTCAACGTGCCTGCGGTGCCGTCTCAGAGCGACTGGCTTCCCTCTTCGCCGTTGCCCCGCAGCATGGCCAATTCTGGGGGGAATCTGGGGAGTATGGACGGTACTGGGGAGCGCGCGGGGAGAACCGACTACATAACGCGGCACGAACCTGAAAGGCGCCGAAACAAGCATCAGCGCAGGTCAGCGCCGCGAGGTGGAAAACTTCATGACGAACGTAACCCGCTGGGACGAGCACCCCGACGAACCACCGTGTCCGTTCGGACAGGCTTGATCATGGTCGGTTGCGTCCCGATCACTCTTATCGCCGGACGCTGCACGCCGGCACGGCCAGCTACCTGGCCCGCCACAATCAGGCCACATATCCCACAAACTCCGACTCGCCCAGCCATCACCTTCGCGGGGTCTCTCACCCTGGCTGCCGCGCTCACGACAGCAGTCAGGGAGGTCTCCACCTGATGGGGCTCAATTCCTGGGACACCGGAGTTTCTCAGCGCACCGGCCTCAGTACCCTAGGCCCATCACGCTGAGTAGTTCACCATTAACCTGATGCCCCGTCAGCAAAGTCAGCATTGGGTCAGCATCAGTACCGCCACAGACCGCCACCGACCGCCAGAGCCCGCCAAGATCAATTACTCCCTTCATTGCAGCTGACCTGCGGAAATGCAGGTCAGTGACCTAACCCTCCGTTACTGAAGGAGCCCGCTGTGAAAATGCTCATCAACGTTCCCGAGTCCGTCGTCCCCGACGCCCTGCGGGGTATGGCCGCTGCTCATCCCGAGCTCAGTGTCGACGTCGAGCGGCGCATCGTCGTGCGGCGGGACGCGCCCGTGGCCGGGAAGGTGGCGCTTCTGTCGGGAGGTGGGTCCGGGCATGAGCCGTTGCACGGGGGGTTCGTGGGGGTCGGGATGCTGGATGCCGCGTGTCCCGGGGAGGTGTTCACCTCGCCGGTGCCCGATCAGATGGTGCGGGCCGCCGCTGCCGTGGACAGCGGCAAGGGCGTGTTGTTCATCGTGAAAAATTACACGGGTGACGTCCTCAACTTCAACATGGCCGCCGAGCTGGCCGAGGACGAGGGCATTCAGGTGGCGAGCGTGCTCGTCAACGACGACGTCGCCGTCCAGGACAGCCTGTACACCGCCGGGCGGCGCGGTACCGGCGCCACGCTCTTCGTGGAGAAGATCGCCGGTGCGGCCGCCGAGGAGGGGGCGCCGCTGGAGCGGGTGGAGGCGATCGCGCGGCGGGTGAACGAGGCGTCGCGCAGCTTCGGGGTGGCCCTGGCCTCGTGCACCACTCCCGCCAAGGGCGGGCCGACCTTCGACCTGCCCGCCGGGGAGCTGGAGCTCGGCGTGGGGATCCACGGCGAGCCGGGGCGGGAGCGGCGCGCGATGATGACGTCGGGCGAGATCGCGGACTTCGCCGTGGACGCCGTACTGGCCGACCTGCAGCCGACCGGCCCGGTGCTGGCCCTGGTGAACGGGGCCGGAGCGACGCCGCTGCTGGAGCTGTACGGCTTCACCGCCGAGGTGCACCGCGTGCTGCGCGAGCGCGACGTGCCGGTGGCGCGGACCCTCGTCGGCAACTACGTCACCTCGCTCGACATGGCCGGCGCGTCGGTTTCGCTCTGCCAGGTGGACGAGGAGCTGCTGCGGCTGTGGGACGCGCCCGTGCAGACGCCCGGGCTGCGCTGGGGGCGCTGACCCGCCGGCTGCCCGCCGCCTCAGCTCCGCGTCACCGATCCCAGCCACAGCGTGTCCCTCGCCCTCGTCATCGCGACGAAGAGCTGGCTGCGGTGGAGTTCGCGGCGCTCGCGGGCGACGCCGTCGTCGGTGCCGTCACCCGCCCCGGCCGCGGCCGGGGCGTCGTGGTCGGGCAGGTGCACGTGTTTGAACTCCAGCCCCTTGGCCCGGTGGTAGCTGCCCAGCTTCACGCCGGGCACCGGGCGGCCGTCGTACTGCTCCAGGGTGATCGCGGGTATGCCGGCCCGGGTGAGCAGCCGCCGGTAGCGTTCCCGCTCGGTTCCGGTGCGGCAGAGCACCGCCGAGTCGGGCCAGGCCTCGGGGCCGAGGGCGTGCAGGGCGGCGAGGAGTGCCTCGTCGTGTTCGGCCCGGGTCGCCGCGGTGCACCGGGTGACCCGGCCGTCTCCGTAGGCGAGGTCGACGTCGCGGCGCCCGGCCGTGGGGGTGCCGTCGATGTCGTCGAAGGAGTCGTCGGCGACGACGGCGAGGGCGGCGTCCAGGATCTCTTTGGCGTTGCGGTAGTTCTTGCGCAGCACCTGCCCGCGGTCGCCGCGCACGTCGATGCCCGCGTCGGAGAGGCGGAACCCGCCCGGGTAGACGGCCTGCTGCCCGTCCCCGACGAGGAGCAGGCCGTTGCCCGCGTCACCGACGAGCGCGTGCAGGAGGCGTACGCCGACGAGGGTGAGGTCCTGCACCTCGTCGACGATGACCGAGGTGTACGGGGTGGCGCCGGGGTGCGCGAGGGCTTCGTCGAGGGCGAGGGCGAGGATGTCGTTGAAGTCGTGCACGCCCTTGCCGGTGCGGTTGCGCTCGTACTCCTCGTACAGCGCCCACACGGCCTCGCGGTGGGCCCGGCGCAGGTTGGTGCGGCGGCGTACGCGCCGCAGCGTCGCGTACTGCTCGAAGGCCGTGATCCCCCGGCCCTTGACGACGTAGTCGATCTCCTCCTGCCAGTACCGGGGTACCGGGTCGAGGGTTTCGAGGACCGTGCCGCGGCCGTGGCTCTGCCAGGCCCGGCTGAAGGCGTCCACGGCCTTGTCGGGGTCGAGCCGGCCGGCGACGCCCCTGTCGCGGAGGAACTGCCCGGCCCACGCGTGCAGGCTGCTGAAGTCGACCCGGTCGGCGACGGCCGGGGCCATCGTCCTGAGGAACGTGCTCTGCACGCGGGGCAGGTTGTTGGCGAAGGTCACGTAGAGGACCCGGCCGGTCGTGCGCTGGGCGACGTACGCGGCGCGGTGCAGGGCGACGACGGTCTTGCCGGTGCCCGCCGGGCCGCTGACGCGCGCGGGGCCGGACCAGTTGCGGCGTACGAGGGCCAGCTGGTCGGGGTGGAGGAACGTCATCCACTGTTCGATCGGGGCGCTGCGGGCGGCTTCCACGGCCGCGTTCCGTATCCCCTCCACGTCGAAGAGCGCATCGTCGAAGGGCGCGTTCTCGGGCCCGGCCGCGGAGGGCGCCGCCGACGCTGCGGGCCCGGTGCGCGGCGAGGTGTCCTCGTAGTCGCGGAACACCTGCTCCAGGTGGTCGGCGACGGCCTTCACCTCGGAGGGGCGCAGTCGCAGCCGTTCGGCGACGAGCGCCGGTGTCACGTCCCGCTCCCCCAGCAGCCGTACGGTGCCGAGCCGGGCGTTCACGGACCGGCCGGCGAAGACCATCAGCGGCTGGACGGCCACGGGTGACAGGTTCCGCGCGGAGACGGCGTTCTCCGCCAGCCGGGTCACTTTGAGCAGCTTCTCGACCTCACGGTCGTACGTGCGCCCACCGGCCGTCAGGTGGCCGTCGGCCGCCTCGGGGGCGTGTCGCCAGTTCTTGACGTCGATGACGAAGACGCCCCCGGGGCCGACGAGCAGCATGTCGACGTTGGCCGAGCGGGTGCCGGGCCAGCGCCGGTCGAGCAGCAGGCGCCAGCCGCGCCGGGTGAGGACCTGCAGCTTCGCGGCGACCTTGCGTTCGCCCTCGCTCGCGGCTTCCCAGTTACGGACTTCCCACTGGGCCGCCCTGAGTTGTTCGCGCAGCTCGCGCTCGTACCGCCGGGCCTCCTGCGCCCGCTTCCACGCCGATCCCCCCGCGCCCATGAATGCTCCGCCCCTCCCTGACCGCCCCGGACGTAAAGTAATGATCGTATAACGCACCGGAGTGGCCGCGGAGGGCTCTTGCTTGACGCGGAGGGGCCTCTTGCACGGCGTGTTACTTGACGTTGACCGCCGCCCACGCCGCGGCGACCGTCGCGTACTCGCTGCTGCTCGTGCCGTAGAGATCGGCTGCGGCGCGCAGGGTCGCGCCGCGGGCCGCCGCGTAGTCGGTGTTCGAGGTCATGTGGGCGGTGAGCGCGCGGTACCAGATCTTCTCGGCGGCCGCCCGGCCGATGCCCTCCACGGGCTTGCCGTCGTGGGTGGGGCTGTCGTAGGGGACGCCGTTGATGACCTTGGGGCCGCTGCCCTCGGCGAGGAGGTAGAAGAAGTGGTGGGCGGGGCCGCTGGAGTAGTGGACGTCGATGCCGCCGATGCCCGGGTACCAGTAGTCCTTGGACCGGCCGTCCTTGGAAGGGTGGTCCATCCGGCCGCTCACGGTGTTCCCGGTGATGTCGGTGCGCTCGCCGATCAGGTAGTCGCCCGGGTCCCTCGGGTTGTTCGCGAAGAACTCGGCCGCCGCGGCGAAGATGGTGCTGGTCGCCTCGTTGAGGCCGCCGGACTCGCCGCTGTAGGTCAGGTTGGCGGTCGCCTCCGTGACGCCGTGGGTCATCTCGTGCGCGCCGGTCTCGATGGTGATGACGGTCCGTCCGTTCCCGGCGCCGTCGCCGTACGTCATGCAGCGGCTGCCGGAGTCCCAGAAGGCGTTGGCGTAGTCGTTTCCGTAGTGGACGCGGCTGCAGGTGCCGCGGCCGTCGCCGTAGACGCCCTTGCGGCCGTGCGTGCGCAGGTAGTAGTCCCAGACGACGGCCTGGACGTAGTGGGCGTCGACGCCGTCGGACTGCCGGCCGCCCTCGCACCAGACGTTGTCGGCGTCGGTGAACAGTGTGCCGCTGCCGGTGGTCGCGCCCTTCATGTCGTACGTCTTGTGGTTGCCGCGCTCGGGGTCGTTGAGCTCGTACAGACCCGTGGTGGTGTTGCGGGTGGTGTCGAGCGTGACGTTGCCGTAGCTGCCGCAACCGGTGCCGGTGGCCGGCTCACCGGCGGCGCGGGCGCTCGCGGGGCCGGTCTGCAGGCCGGTCAGGAGGAGGACGGCGGCGGCCGGGAGAGCCAGAGCGGGAGCGAGGGGCTTTCTGCGGGGCATGGCGGCACCTTCTTCGGGCTGCGGCGGTGAGGGGCTGTGCCTGCGGGGGAACCGTGGGGCAGGAAAGAGCGTGCCACCGCACGCCGCCTCTTGTCAGGATCCCGACAACGAATGTCAGTTGTGCGATCCGTGCGCCCCGCGCGGCCCGTGCGGAGCATGCGGTGCGTGCGGCCCGTGCGGTGCGTGCCGGAGGTAGGCCAGGACGGCGCTGACGCGCCGGTGCAGTTGCGGTATCTCGGCGAGGCCCAGCTTGGCGAAGGTGGAGTTGACGTGCTTCTCGATGGTCGACTCCGACAGCCGCAGGGACTCGGCGATCGCCCGGTTGGTCTTGCCCTCCGCCATGTGCCGCAGGACGTCGAGCTCCCTGCGGGTGAGCCGTGACAGCGGCGCGTCGGCGGTGCGGGCATGGCTGCCCATCAGCACCTCCACGATGCGCGGGTCGACCACGGAGCGCCCGGCGGCCACCTCGCGCAGGGCGCGCAGCAGTTCGTCGACCTCGCCGATGCGCTCCTTGAGGAGGTAGGCGAGGCCGTCGGTGCCGCAGCGGAACAGGTCGAAGGCGTAGTTCTCGTTGGCGTGCTGGGAGAGCACGACGACGCCGATGCCGGGGTGGCCCGCGCGGATGGCGTGCGCGGCGGTGATGCCCTCGGTGTGGTGGCCGGGCGGCATGCGGATGTCGGCGATGACGACGTCGGGGCGGAATCGCTCGACGGCGTCGAGGAGCTCGACGGCCGTGCCGACCGCGGCGACGACGTCGGCCTGTCCGGTGTCCTCCAGCAGCCGCCGGGTGCCTTCGCGCACCAGGTAGTGGTCCTCGGCGATGACGACGCGCAGGGGGTCAGGCACGGGTCTCCTCCCTCACTCGCTCCACGAGCCGCGCCCGGATGACGGTGCCCGTACCGGTGCCGCTGGTGATCGTGAGCTCGCCGCCCACGGCCTCGATGCGGTCGCGCATGCCGGTGAGCCCGGATCCGCGGGTGGTCTCGGTGGGGAATCCGGCGCCGTCGTCGCGGACCTCCACCAGGAGCCTGCCGCCGCTGCGGGCCATGCGGATGGTGACGTGGGTGGCTCCGGCGTGCTTGAGCACGTTGGTGAGCGCCTCGGAGACCAGGTAGAAGGCGGATTCCTCGATGTCGAGGGCGAAGCGCACCCCGCCCAGCGACTCCTCGCTGTGGACGGTGACGGGCAGCGGCATCCGGCGGGCGCAGGAGGTCACGGCGGCCACGAGGCCCTGGTCGGTGAGGATCGGCGGGTGGATGCCGTGGGCGAGTTCGCGCAGCCCGTCGATGACGCGGTAGGCGTCGTCCTGGACCTCGGTCAGGGCCGCGTCGATGTCGCCGCCGCGGTGCAGGCGGTTGCGGGCGAGGGCCAGTTTGGCGACGAGGGCGACGAGTTCCTGCTGGATGCCGTCGTGGAGCCGGCGTTCGATGCGGCGGCGCTCGGTGTCCTGGGCGTGGACGATACGGGCGCGGGAGGCGTCGAGCTCGGCGGCCTGGCGCTGCACCTCCTCGACACGGGCGCACAGCTCGGCGGCCAGGCGCATGTTGTGCACGGCCAGGGCGGCGGAGCGGGCCAGGGTCTCGCCGATGTCATGGTCCTCGGGGGTGCAGCGGCCTTCGGCCTTGGGGCCGTATTCGATGAGGCCCAGGACGTCCTCGCCGTACAGGAGGGGGAATTCCCCGAGGGGCGCGGTGCCGGGGGGCCGTTCCCCGGCCCGGGCGGCGGACACGGGCAGTCCGTCGCCGCCGAGCCGGACGGCGACCCACTGCAGGTTCAGACCCTCGCGCAGGCCGGTGGCGAGCTGCGGTGCGAGCCGGTCGAGGTCGTAGGCGTGCTCCAAGGTGGTGCCGAACTGGACGAGGAGCTCGAACCGGCTGAGGCGCTTGCCGAAGACGCGGCGCTCGGCGAGGGCGTTGAGGCGGGCGCGCAGCGGCTGGAAGAGGGCCGTGGCCACGACGGCGACGAGCAGGGACAGGCCGACGGGGAAGTACTGGCCCGCGGTGAGCCCGAGGGTCAGGGCCATGCCGAGGTACCAGCTGTTGATGATGAGCCACAGGGACCCGTAGACGGCCGAGCGGCGGATCACGAGGTCGACGCCGAGGAGGCGGTGGCGGAAGGCGGCGTAGACGATGACGAGGGACACGGACACGTAGGGCAGAGCGCCGAGGACCGCGCCGACGAAGTAGAGCACGCCCTGCTCGCCCTGCCAGGAGCGGAAGAGCCGGGAGGCGGCCCGGACCAGTAGGAGGGCCGCGCCGGGCGCGGCGAAGGGCAGGAGAGCGGCGACGTCCGGGCGGCCCACGGCGTGGGCGCGCAGGCAGCGGACGACGAGGAGGACGGCGCCGAGGCCCGGCATCCAGGCCTCGGGGTAGTAGAAGACGACGTAGTGGACGGAGAGCTGCGACATCCCGGTCAGCGGCAGCAGGAGGGGCAGGGCCAGCAGGCCCCACAGGGCGCGCAGGATCCGGCGCTCGTAGGGGAAGAGGACGGCGCCGTCCGGCAGCAGGGCGAGCAGCCGGACGAGGAGGATGCTGACGATCAGGTCACAGGTCTGGCTGAGGACCTGGAGGCCGTAGTCCGCGGGCAGGAGGAGGGCGTAGGGACGCGGGCGGAGGTTCCAGCCGAAGGCCCGGATCAGAAGTGTGGTGCTGTAACGGATCGCAATGGTCGCCGAAAGCCAGGTACCGATCAGCAAGAGGCGCCTTGCGACCGGACTTGACGGTGCGTGCCACCAAATGAACAAGCCGGCGAAATAGCACGGGAGAACGGAACCCAGGATCCACGGCAGCGTATACCTGTTCTGCAGCTGGGTCGTCCCGACGAGCGTTGCCCAGAGCATGCACAATCCGCCGCAGACGGCGATGACGCGCATACCCCCGCTTCTGGCTGCTGCCACGAAGGACATTATCGTGGGCCGTCTCGACGGCAGTCCAGAGAAGAAATCCCCCGACGTGCATGGCGGTTAACCTCCATGCGCTTTGGCGGGCCCCCGGGTGCCCCGGAAAGGCGGCGCCCGGCACACTCGGGGCATCGCATCAGGGAAGTCGCGGTACGGGGGAGACCGGACCCGGGACGGCGCGCCCCCTCCGGGGCGCCCGGGCCCGGTCTGCCGGTCCGCCACCGGCCTTTCGGGTTCTTCGGGTTCCTCGAGTTCTTCGAGAACGGATGGCTGCCATGAGTCGTTCCTCCGGTTCCGGGTCCGGTCCAGAAGTGATCATCTGGGACACCACCTACGCCTGCCCCCTGCGCTGCTCGCACTGCTACTCGGAGTCGGGCCGCCGCCCGTCCCGGCAGCTGAGCCCGCCGGACATGCTGCGGGTCGCCGACGCCCTCGTCTCGCTCGGGCCGCGCGTCGTCGCCCTGTCCGGCGGCGAACCGCTCATCGTCCGGGGCCTCTTCGAGGTGACGGCGAGGCTGCGCGACGCAGGCGTGAAGATGTCCGTCAACACCAGCGGCTGGCTGATGAACAGGGCGCTCGCCGGACGCCTCGCCGACCACTTCGACGAGGTCATCGTCAGCCTCGACGGAGCGACACCCGAGGTCCACGACCGCATCCGGGGCCGGGCCGGCTCCTTCGACCGGGTCATGGCCGCGCTGGCGCTGCTGGACGAGGTGGCGCAGGAGCGCCTGGCGGCGGGGCGCGAACGGCTGGTCTTCGGCATCGACTGCGTGGTGATCCGCAGCAATTTCGGTCAGCTGGAGGACTTCGCCGCCGACATCGCCCACCGGTTCCCCCGGCTGCGCACCCTCGCCTTCAATTCGGCCGTCCCCGAAGGGCTCGCCAGCCGCCGGGAATTCTGCCGCCGCGAACTCCTCGACGACGCCCAGGTGGCCCGCCTGACCAGCGCGGAACAGCTGGCCCGGCTGCGCGAGCTCGCCCCCGCTTCGGTGTCGGTCTTCACCACGGACAACTTCAACCTCGTCATGAACCCCGAGCGGGTGGCGCGCCGCGTCGACACCCCGGTGATGCAGGTGGAGCCGGACGGCAGGGTGCGCGGCATCCCGGTCTACGAGGGGACGGTCGGCAGCCTCCTCGAAGAGCCCGCGGCGCTGCTGTGGGAGCGCACACTGGACCGGCTGACGGATCCGTTCGTCGTGGAGACCCTCTCCTCGGTGCACTCCATGCAGACCTGGGCGGAGGCCGTCCGGCGGATGGACCTGCGCTTCGGGTCCCCGGAGGACCTGGCGAGGATCGGCCGGCGCTCGGTCCGCACGAATCCCCCGGAATTCACTGCCGTTGCGCAATGACCGGCGATATCCGGCAGTCTCGGGTACGAAATTACCGGACGGATTTCACCTCGAATCGCCCGCTTCGCCTCCGCGCCCGATGGAATTCCTCGCCGCTACCGAACGGAGGAGCCGCCGTGATGAAACTCAAGGACTACGACCGCTTCTACCGGGCGGACCCGGATTTCTTCGAATTCCCCGAGCGGCTCGACGACTCGGCGGAATGGCTGCCCGCCGCTCACCGCACACCGCCGAAGGGCTGGGAGCGTACGGAAGCGGGCTGGTGGGTGACCCTGCGGCCGCGCGCGGTGGAACCGCCCGCGCAGGGATGGCGGATCCACGTGTCCGTGACGCTCCCCCGCCTCCCGCGGGCGGCGGAGATCGTCCGGGGCTTCTGCCTGCGCCACGGCATGCCGTTCGACGTCGTCCGCAGCGTCCCCGCCGCCCGGGCGCTGGGCGACGAACACGCGGACCGCCTCACCGGCGCCGACCTGATGACGCTCCACCCCGCCGACGAGGCCACGCTCGCCGGTGCGCTCACCGAGCTCACCACCTTGCTGGAGACGCTCCCGGGCCCGTACGTCATGGGCGGTCTGCGCCACCGCTCCGGGCCCCTCTACGTCCGCTACGGCTCCTCCGGGGCCCGGCGATGTCCCGAGGCCGTCGGTGACGGCCGGGCCTACGGTCCCGGCGACGAGCCCCTCCTGGTCCCTGCGCTGCAGCGCCCCGACGGGAGCCTCGTCCCCGAGAACCGCCGCCCGGTCTTCCGCTGCCCGGACTGGGTCCCCCTGCCCGGGATCCTCGGCCCGGACCTGGCGGCCCTGCACACCGCCCCCGACGGCCCCTTCCCCTACCGGGTGCGGAAGGCCCTGAACATCACCAACGGCGGCGGCACCTACCTCGCGACGGACGGCGTCACCGGCGCCACGGTCGTCCTGCGCGAGGCACGGCCCCACGCCGGCCTGGACCTGCGCGGCGACGACGCCGTCACCCGCCTCACCCACGAGCGCGCCGTCCTCGCGCGGCTGGCCGGCCTGGACTGCGTACCCCGCGCCCTCGGCCACCATGTCCACGCCGGGCACCACTTCCTCGCCGTCGAGCACGTCGAGGGCCGCACGCTGGCCGAAGCCGCGGCCGCCGGATTCCCGCTGACCTCGGACGAGCGGGCCGCCGAAGAAGCACCCGGGTACGCCGCCTGGGCTCTGGACACCCTGGACGGGATCGGCGGAGCCCTGCGCGCCCTCCACGTCCGGGGCCTGCGCCTCGGGGAGCTCAACCCGAAGAACATCCTGCTCCGCGCCGACGGGCGCGTCGTTCTCGCCGACCTCGAGACCGCCACGGACCTGGGCGACGACAGGGCGCCGGCGCTGGGCGAGGAAGGGTTCACGGCGCCGCCCGGCCTGCGGGGCGCGGACGCGACGGCCTTCCTCCTCGACGCCCTGCGGCTGTGGCTCCTGCTGCCCGTCCCGTACCGCAGCCCGGCGACACTGCGCGTCCTCACCGCGGCCGTGGACGAGTTGTACCCGCTGCCCGCCGGGTTCGGGGCCGGGCTGCTGACCGGGCTCGTGACCGGGCTGCGGCCCGGCCCGCCGCCTCACTGCACCGGACCGGTACGCGGGCTCGACGCGGTCCCGGAGGACCACGCCGAGATGCTCGCCGCGGAGCGCCCCGACTGGCCGGCCGTCCGGGACTCCCTGGTCGCCGGCATCCACGCCATGGCCACGCCGGAGCGCGCGGACAGGCTCTTCCCGTGCACGCCGACCGGCCCGGACTCCCTGGGCGGCTACGCGTTCGACTACGGCGCGGCCGGGGTCCTCTACGCCCTGCAC
The DNA here is from genome assembly GCF_013394065.1 of Streptomyces rectiverticillatus. NCBI lineage: Bacteria > Bacillati > Actinomycetota > Actinomycetes > Kitasatosporales > Streptomycetaceae > Streptomyces > Streptomyces rectiverticillatus. The sequence goes on along the minus strand of NZ_CP040752.1, from coordinate 6,821,369 downwards.
CGGGTGGGCGCACAGGTGCCGGCGGAGTACGTCGCGTGGCTCGTGGCCGCCGCCGAGCGCGACCCCGCCCCTCGGCCGGGCCTGTACGACGGACTCCACGGCGTCGCCCTGACCCTCGACCTGCTCGGCCACCGCGAACAGGCCCTCGAAGTCCTCGCCCGCTGCCGGCCGCTCGACGCCCGGGCGGTCCGCCCCGACCTGGCGGGCGGCAAGGCGGGCATCGCCCTGAACCTGCTGCGGTTCGCGCGGGTCACCGGGGACTCGGCGCTGCACGAGAGCGCGCTGCGTACCACCGAGGAGGCGGCCGGGATCGTCACGGCCGGTCCGCTCGCCGCCCGGCGCGGCGTTCCCCCGCCCTGCGGCCTCCTGCACGGTGCGGCGGGAATCGCCCTGCTCTTCCTGCATCTGTACGAGGAGACCGGGATGACGCGTCACCTCGATCTCGCCGACCGCGCGGTGGGGCTCGACGCCGACCGGTGCACCCTCCAGGCCGACGGCGCCCTCACCCTCTTCGACGGCACCCATCACCTGCCGTACCTGCACGGCGGGAGCAGCGGGCTCGCGTTCCCCCTGCAGGGCCTGCTCAGGCACCGGCCCGGGGGTGAGAGGGCGGCGACGCTCGCCGCCGTCCGGCACACGTGCCGGGCCCTGTACGTGCGCAACTCCGGGCTGCTGCGGGGACGGGCGGGCGCGATCGCCACGCTCGCGGCGCTGGACGGCCCTCTTCCCGGGAGCGCGGAGAGGGCCGGGAGCGGAGAGCGGGACAGGAGCGCAGCGAGGGCCGGGGCCGGGGACGAACCCGCGGTCCTCACCCAGATCCGCCGCCTGGCCTGGTACGCGCACTCCTACCGCGGGCACCTCGCGTTCCCGGGCTTCCGGATGCTGCGGCTTTCGGCGGACCTCGCCACCGGTTCGGCAGGCGTACTGCTCGCTCTGGGATCCGCGTTCGAGGGCAACGGCCCCGCCCTGCCGTACCTCGACCCGCGGCCGCCGACCCGACGAGCCGGAGAACGGAGGTGATTCGGATGTCGGAGATCCTGGACCTGCAGGAGCTGGAGGAGGAGCCCCCCTCCCAGTGGCCCTGCGCCAACAGCTCCCACAGCACCCTCGGCATGGGCTGACGATCCGTCACGCACGTGCCGGGTCCACGCGATGTACCGACCCGGGAGGAGGTGAAGCACATGTCGGAGGTCCTGGAGCTGCAGGAGCTGGAGGAGGAGACCCCTTCCGTGTGGCCCTGCGCCAACAGCTACGAGAGCGCTCGCGGCGCCGCCTGACGCGTCGTTCTCCGTAAGGACTGCCGGCCGTGGGCTGCCCGCGGCCGGCAGGTCGGAAGGCGGCAGGCCGGAAGGCCAGAAGGCCGGCAGGCCCTGAGGCGGCAGCACATCACGAGGTCCCGCAGGAGTCCGGGACCCGCCGGAGTCCGCAAGGGAAGGTCACCATGCTCGCTCAGGGTCATCTCGTCGCGGACCCCTTCTTCGTCGAGACGCTCGACCGCATCGAGGACGCCGCCGACCGCTTCGCGCGCGCGGCCGGCCCGCCGCCGCGCGGCTGGCAGCGGGCCGAGCGCGGCGGCTGGGTGAACATCCACCGCCCGGAGGCCCGGCTGCCCCGGCAGGGCTGGAAGATCCACGCCTCCGCCACGGCCGCCCGGGCGGAGCACGTGATCGATACGGTCTGGGACTACTGCACGGGGCGCGGCATCTGCTTCAAGTTCCTCCGGAGCGCCACCGTCCTCAAGCACGTCAACGGCAAGCAGGCGCCGCGCTCCGCCGGGGGCAAGCTCGTCACCGTCTACCCGGCCGGCGAGGAGGAGCTGGAGCGGACGCTGACGGACCTCTCCGCGCTGCTGCGCGGCGTCGAAGGACCGTACGTCCTGAGCGATCTGCGCTGGGACGACGGCCCGCTCTACGTACGCTACGGCGGTTTCAGTCTCGCCTACTGCTTCTCTCCCGAGGGCGAGTACGTGCCGGCGATGGAGGGGCCGGACGGCGTGCTCGTGCCCGATGTGCGGGGGACCTCGTTCCGGGTGCCGCCGTGGGTGGAGGCGCCCGCCTTCCTCGGCGCCCGTATCCGGGCGGCCGAGGCGGGCACGCCCGGGGGCTTTCCGTACCGGGTGGAGAAGGCGCTGCACTTCTCGAACGGCGGTGGTGTGTACCGCGCCGTGGAGCGGGGTTCGGGCAGGCGGGTCGTCCTGCGGGAAGCGCGGCCGCACGCCGGTCTGGACGACAGCGGCGCGGACGCCGTGGCGCGCCTGGAGCGCGAGCACGCGGTGCTGCAGCGGCTGGCCGGCCTCGACTGCGTGCCCCGGGTGTACGCGCGGACGCGTCACTGGGAGCACCACTTCCTCGTGGAGGAGCTGGTCGACGGCGAGAGCTTGCAGGAGGCGGTCGGCAGGCGCCACCCGCTGCTGCGGCACGGCTCCGGCGAGGAGGAGGTCGCCTCGTACACGCGGTGGGCCTGCGACGTCCTCGGGCGGATCGAGAAGGCCGTGGCCGAACTGCACGCGCGCGGCATCGTCTTCGGGGACCTGCAGCCGGGCAACGTCATCGTGCGCCCCGACGACAGTGTCTGCCTGGTCGACTTCGAGACGGCCTTCCCGCGGGACGACGCCGGCCTCCGGCCCGTCCTGGGCACGCCCGGGTTCACCGCCGCGTGGGCCCGGACGGGTCCCGCCGTCGATGCGTACGCGCTCGCCGCCCTGGCCCTCGCGCTGTTCTGCCCGCTGACGCCGCTGCTGCGCTTCGACCGGGCGAAGTACGCGCAGCTGGCGGGCTGGGTGGAGGAGCGGTTCCCGGTGCCGGCCGGCTTCGGCGACCGGCTGCGCAGGGAGCTCGCGCCACCGGCCTCCGTACGGGTCGTGGACGAACCGGTCGCAGGCGACCCCTTCGCGGACGCCGCCCCGGACGACTCGCCCTGGCCGGAGGAGCGTGCGGCCGACGGACGGGCCGCGCTGGATTCCCTCTGCGAGGGCATCCTGCTCAGCGCGACCCCGGAGCGGACGGACCGGCTCTTCCCCGGGGACGTACGGCAGTTCGACGATCAGGGTGCCTCGCTGGCGTTCGGCGCGGCCGGGGTCCTGCACGCCCTCTACGTCACGGGGCGGGCGGACCACCCTGCGTTCGGCGACCACGTCGACTGGCTGGTGCGGGCCTGCGAGCACACCCGCTGGCCGCGGCCCGGGCTGTACGACGGGCTGGCCGGCATCGCCTACGTCCTGGACGAGCTGGGCCGGCCCGGCGAGGCCCGTGAGGTGCTCGCGCGGCTGGACGGGATCGGCCTCCGGGGGTGTGGTGCTGGCCTGTTCGGCGGTCTCGCCGGGATCGGGCTGACCCGCCTGCACTTCGGTGACGCGGACGGGGCGGCGCGGCTCGCCGGCCGGCTCGCCCGCGCACTCGCGGGCCGTGAGCAGGTGGCGGGCAAGCCGGACGCGGTGGGCCTCACGCACGGCTGGTCGGGACCGGCGCTGCTGTTCTCCGGGCTGTACGCGAAGACAGGCGAACAGGAGTGGCTGCGGCACGCGGAGACCGCGCTGGCCAGGGACCTCGGCCACTGCGGTGTGCCGCACGAGGGCCGGGTCCGCGTCCGGGAGGGGCAGCGGTGGCTGCCGACCCTGGACCGCGGCAGCGCGGGCATCGCCCTCGCCCTGGACGCGTACCTGCAGCACCGCCCCGACGACCCGCACTTCGCGCTCCTCCGCGACCGTATGCGCGACGGCCTCGGCACCGAACTGCTCCTCTCCCCCGGCCTCCTCGACGGCCAGGCGGGGCTGCTCTACGGCCTCGCCCACCTTGCCGGCCCCGACTCCGCACTGGTCCCGCACCTGCGGAGTCTGGGCCTCCACTGCGTACGGTTCCAGGGGCGGCGGGCCTTCGCGCCGGCCGGGCTGCTGCGGCTGTCCATGGACCTCGCGACCGGCGCCGCGGGCGTCCTGCTGGCGGTGCACACCGCGCTGGCCGGCGGCCCGGCACGGATGGCGCACCCGCCCCTGCCGCTGCTCCCGGCGCCGTCGCCACCTGCGCCGTGCGGGCGGCGGCCGGGGGCGGGGCCGTGAAGCCCGAGGCGGCCGGGCGCCCGGGCCCGCCCCCCTCCGGCAGCCTGCGCCGCAACCGGGACTTCCAGCTGCTGTGCGCCGGGCAGGGGCTGTCGATGCTGGGCTCGGGCGCCTCGGCCGTCGCGCTGCCGCTGCTGGTCCTGCAGGCCACCCACTCGCCGTTGCACGTGGGGCTGGTGGAGGCGGTGTGGACCGGTGCACTGGCGCTGGCCTGTCTGCCGGCGGGCCCGGTCGCCGACCGCTTCGACCGCCGTACGGTCCTGCTGGTCTGTGAGACCGGCCGGGCGGCGGCGAGTGCGGCCCTGGCAGCCGCGGTCCTCACCGGCTTCTCGCCGCTCCCGGTCCTGCTGGCCGCGGGGGTGGTGCTGGGGTTCCTGACGGCACCGTTCAACGCTGCGGTCCTGCCGGCGGTGCGGCAGGTCGTGCCGGAGAGCAGACTGGCCACCGCCCTGGCGGTCAACCAGGTGCGGGGGCAGTTCGCGTTCCTGCTGGGGCCGGTGGTGGGGGGTGCCCTGTTCGAGGCGGGAGCGAGCTGGCCGTTCTGGCTGGACAGCGTCTCCTACGCGGTCTCCGCCGGATGCGTCGGCGCGCTGCGTACGCGGATGCGGCCGCCCCCGCCGGACGCCGGGCGCGAGGGCCTGTGGCGGTCGTTCACCGTGGGCATCGGCTTCCTGTGGAACGAGCGCCTGCTGCGCCGCCTGACCCTCATCGCGTCGGCGCAGAACTTCGTCTTCGACGGGGTGTACCTGGCCATCGTCGTGATCAGCGCGCGGCAGGGGGCGTCGGGGCTGTCCGTCGGGATGCTCACGGCGACGTCGGCGGTGGGGGCGATGGCCGGGGTCGTCCTCGCCCCGCGCGTGGGCCGGCTCCTCTCCCCTTCCCGGGTCCTGCTCATCACCGGTGTGCTGTGCGCGCTGCTCGTCGGTGCGATGGCCTGCACGGCGAGTGCGCCGGTCCTCGCCGTGCTGCTGGCGGGGTGCACCCTGGCGGTGGCCGTCTCGGGTTCGGTGCTGACGGTCGCCCGCCTCCTGCGCACCCCGGCGCATCTGCAGGGCAGGGCGAACAGTGCCATCGGCCTGCTGTTCATGGCCACTCCCCCGCTCGGCTCGTCTCTGACCGGTCTGTTCCTCGACGAACTGCCCGGCTACGTCCTCTTCCTGCTCTTCGGCGCGCTCCTGGCCGCGCTCGCCGCCGCGTCCCCGCGCGACGCAGCGCTCGCCGCGGCGGACTCCGGCTCCCTGGACCGTTCGAACGGTGTAGGTCACACTCGGGCGCATGCGATGGACTGACATCCAGCAGATTGCGGCGCAACTCGCCGCGAAGCACCCGGACCGCAAGCCGCTCGCCGTCGAATTCCCCGAGGTCCGCGACCTGGTGGTCGGGCTGGACGGCTTCGGCGACGACCCGGCCCGCTACAACGTCCGCATTCTGGAATCCATACAACTCGCGTGGAGCGACAGAAAGGGCTGATCCTCGCTGCCCCGTCCGTCCCTCCGTGCACAGCCGGACGGCGGACGGGGCGCGCGCCGGGGCGGTGCTGCGGGGCCGCACGGCCCGTGCCGGCCGGGCCGCCGATACCACCTCTCCGGCGGCGGCGACGGCAGCGAACCGGACATCGTAGGAAAACTCCGCGCCACAATCTTGTCGCGCACCTGTCAACTTTGAGCGCGAGCTGGCACCATCCTCTCGATTCACTCCTGCATCAACGGGCAGTCCGCCCTGGGATGTCCGATCCCTCGCCGGGCCGCGGCCCGGCGCCCCTGCTAGGAGACAGAGTTGAGACGCTTCACCACCCCCCGCAGCCACACCGTCCGCACCACCGCCCTCCTCGCCTCCGCCGCCCTGTGCGCAGTAGCCGTGCAGACCGGCGTGGCCGGTGCCCAGGCCGAGCGCGGCCCGAGCGCCATGGCGGTCCCGATGAGCCCCGACCAGCGGGCGTCCGAGATACGCGGCGCGCAGGACAACGCCGCCGCCACCGCCGGGAAGATCGGCCTCGGCGCCAAGGAGAAGCTGGTCGCCCGGGACGTCGTCAAGGACGCGGACGGCACCGTGCACACCCGCTACGAGCGCACCTACGCCGGGCTCCCCGTCCTCGGCGGCGACCTCGTCGTGCACCAGGAGCCGAGCGGCCGTACCTCCGTCACCAAGTCCACCGAAGCAGCCCTCTCCCTCACCTCCACCGATGCGGCGCAGCCCGCGTCCGCGGCGGCGAAGGCCGCCCTGTCGGCCGCCTCCGCGGCGCACACTGCGAAGCCCTCGGCGGGCACGCCGCGCAAGGTCGTCTGGGCCTCCTCCGGCACGCCGGTCCTCGCCTACGAGACGGTCGTCGAGGGCGTGCAGCGCGACGGCACGCCGAGCGAGCTGCACGTCATCACCGACGCCGCGACCGGAGCGGAGCTCTTCCGCCACGAGGCGATCGAGACGGGCACCGGCACCAGCCAGTACAGCGGGACCGTGCCGCTGACCACGACCAAGAGCGGCAGCGGCTACCAGCTCAACGACGGCGCGCGCGGCGGCCACAAGACCTACGACCTGAACCAGGGCACGTCCGGCACCGGCACGCTCTACTCCAACGCGACCGACACCTGGGCCGGCGGCCGGCTCACCGCGGGCGTCGACGCCCACTACGGCGCGGCCGTGACCTGGGACTTCTACAAGAACACCTTCGGCCGCAACGGCATCCGCGACGATGGCAAGGGCGCCTACTCCCGCGCCCACTACGGCAACGGCTACGTCAACGCGTTCTGGAGCGACGCCTGCTTCTGCATGACCTACGGCGACGGGACGGGCAACAAGAAGCCGCTCACCGCCATCGACGTCGCGGGCCATGAGATGACCCACGGCGTCACGGCCGCGACCGCGAAGCTGATCTACAGCGCCGAGTCCGGCGGGCTCAACGAGGCGACGTCGGACATCTTCGGCACCGCGGTGGAGTTCTCCGCCAACAACTCCTCGGACACCGGCGACTACCTCATCGGCGAGAAGATCGACATCTTCGGCAACGGGAAGCCGCTGCGCTACATGGACAAGCCGTCCAAGGACGGCAACTCCGTCGACAGCTGGTACAGCGGCGTGGGCGGCAAGGACGTCCACTACTCCTCGGGCGTCGCCAACCACTTCTTCTACCTGCTGTCCGAGGGCAGCGGCGCGAAGACGATCAACGGCGTCCAGTACGACAGCCCGACGTCCGACGGCTCCAAGGTCACCGGAATCGGCCGGGACAAGGCCGCCAAGATCTGGTACAAGGCCCTCACCTCGTACATGACGTCCAACACCAACTACAAGGCCGCGCGCACCGCGACGCTGTCGGCCGCCGGTGCGCTGTACGGCACCACGAGCACCGAGTACAAGACCGTCGGGGCGGCCTGGAGCGCGGTCAACGTCAAGTAGACCCGCGCCCGTCCCGCTCGTTCCGGGGCCCGCCCACCTCCACGGGGCGGGCCCCCACCCCTGCCCGCGCACCGTCCGGATCCCGCCATGCACCCGCTCTACATGTGCCGAGAGAAAATGCCAAAACTCTCCCCTCACAGCACTCACATCGATTACCTTCCGTCGCAGCGATGACGCCACTGGTAATCGGGCACGGGGGGCTGGAGAGGATCGTGTGACCGGTATCGACGGGTGCCTGGCCGAGGCCATGACCATCCCGGGCGCGCGGGGCGCGAGCCTCGTGGACTGGACGAGCGGGCTCGCGCTGGGAGAGGCGGGCGAGGGTCCCGGGCGCGACCACGAGAGCGCGGCGGCCGACGCCGCCGAGCTGGCCCGGCTGGCCTTCGAGAACGGCGCGTTCACCGCGGCGACCGCACGGACCGGGCCCGTGGAGGACCTGATCGTCACCGCGCGCGGCAGCTACCACCTCCTCCGCTTCGTGGAGACGGAGTTCGACAGCAGCGTCTTCCTCTACCTGTGGCTGGATCGCGAGGAGGCGAATCTCGCCGTCGCCCTGTTCCGGCTCAAGGGCCTCGCCGAGCGGCTGGTCCTGGCGTGAGCGGCATACCCGCGGCGTCCGCACCGGAGTCACCCGCTTCCGCACCGGACCGGCCGGCCCCCGCCCCGGACGGAGCCCCCACGCCGGACCGGGCCGCCCCCACGCTGGACCGGCTCGCCGCCGAAGGAGCGACCGGCGCGCTGCACGGCCGCGTCGGCGCGCTCTACCTCACCGACGGCGCCGTGGTGCACGCCGAGAGCCCGGTCGTGCCCGACATAGGGTGGCGGCTGACCGCCCGCGGGCGGCTGTCCCCGCAGGCCTGGGAGGAAGCGGTCGCGGAGGGCGGGCCCGGCTACCGGGCGGGCAGCCTGCTGGTGGAGCGCGGCCGGCTCAGCCGCGGCGAGCTGGAACTGTGCCACCTGAGCGCGCTGTTCGACGCGGCCTACTTCGTCCTGTCCCCGCTCGACCGCTCCCAGCACGCGCCCGACCGCTTCCTCGGCGAGGCCCGGCACTGGCTCGGCCCCATCCGTCCCGTCCCCGTACCCGCGCTCCGGCGGGAGGTCGGCCGCAGGCGGAGGCTGCTGGAACGAGCCTGGCCGTGTCCGGAGGTGGATGCGGCGCCGGTGGTGCCCGTCGGCGAGGGCGGCTGCGACGGCCCGGGCCCGGCGAGCGGGCGGCAGGCGGTGCTCGCCGCGGCTGACGGCGTCCGTACGCCGCTGCAGATCGCGCGGGCGCTGGGGCGCTCGGCCTTCGCCACCCTCCTCGACGTGCGGCGGCTGGCGGCCGCCGGCCTGGTCCGCACGCCCCGCGCGGACGCCCCGTCTCTGCCGGGACCGCCGCCTCCCACCGCTCCGGAGATCTCTCTGCTGTACCGGATCCGCGACGCCCTGGAGGCCCTGTGACTCCCTGTCCGACCTGTCCGGCCTGCACGGCCTGCACGACCGTGCCGTACGCCTGCCTGCACCTGCCGATCCCATGATGAGGCGCGCCTTCAGACAGCTCGCCGGAAGGAGACAGCCGATGACCGCCGCACCCGAGGTGCTCACCGAGCTCCAGGGGTTACGCGCCCGGGTCCCGCATCTGACCGGGGCGATGGTGGCCAGCACCGACGGGCTGGTGATCGCGCACCTGGTCACCGACATGGAGCCGGACGGCGTGGCCGCGCTGACGGCGGCGGCGCTGGGGGTGGGCGCGCGGCTGACGGAGGCCGTGGGCCACGGCGGCTTCCGCGAACTGCTCGTCAGCGGCGAGCGCGGCTACGTGGCGACGTACGCGGCAGGGTCCTCCTGCGTGCTGACGCTCCTGGCCTCGGCCGACGCCAACGTCGGGCGGCTCAACCTGGAGGCCCGCAGAGCCGGCGCCCGCATCGCCCCCTTGGTCGACGGAGCCCTCGAACGCCCGCGCCAGGCCCCCGCACCACCCCGTCCCGACGCGCCCCGTCCCGATACGCCCCGTCCCCACAACCAGAGCGGAGTCACCTCATGACGAACACCGAAACGGCCCTCAAGGACGCGATGAGCTCGATCGAGGGCGCCCTCGGCGCGGCCCTCGTCGACTACGGCAGCGGCATGGCGCTGGGCACCCTCGGCGGCTCCCAGTCCCTCGACCTCAACGTGGCCGCCGCGGGCAACACGGACGTGGTCCGGGCCAAGCTGCGGACGATGGAGATGCTCAACATCCAGGACGCCATCGAGGACATCCTCATCACGCTCGGCTCGCAGTACCACCTGATCCGGCTGCTGACCGGCCGCGGCGGCAACGGCCTCTTCCTGTACCTGGTGCTGGACGCCCGGCGCGCCAACCTGGCGATGGCGCGCCACCAGCTCAAGCGGATCGAGGCGGAACTCGAGGTGTAGAGGTGTAGCGGGTAGCGGCGGGCCTAGCGGCGGTTGCCGGTCCCGTTGTCGGCCACCAGCGAGATGCGCTCCGCGATGTGCGACAACGGGTTGTTGCCGTTGCCCGTCACCGAGCCCTTGGTGCACTGCTGCTGCTCCTGCGACGTAAGCACCGGGATGTCCTGCAACCCGACGTTGACGAGCAGCAGCAGGGACTGCACGCCGAGCTTGCCGACGCCTAGGCAAAGGTCGTTGAGCGTGCCCTGGACCGCGGTCGTCTGCGGGCTCATGTAGCCGCCGGTGAGCGTTTCACCGGAGCCGGTTCGCGCGCCGTTGGCGTTGGCCACGTCCCGGCTGTCGCCGACGGCCGCCGCAGGTCCGGCGATCATGCCCACCGCCGAGGCCGTCAAGGCCGTTGCGGCCATCACCTTCTTGAGCACTTCTGCACCTTTCGCTCGGTCCGCGTTCCCGGAGGAACGCGCACTGAACAACTCCCCGATGTCGCAAATGTTCCGGCTTGTCACCCATTCGACCGCCGCCCGACCCGGGCCACTTGCCTTCACGTTACGTAGTCGACAAGATGCGGTGCGTCACCAATCGTGCGGGCTCGTCGGTGGAGCCCGGTCCGCCAGGAAAGGTCGTACGCGTGCATCCGGAGGGCTCAGAGGGTTCGGCGGAGAACGACCGGGCCGTGGCCGTCGTCGGGGCGGCCTGCCGTCTGCCCGGGGGCATCAGCGACCTCGCGGGGCTGTGGGAGGCCCTGGAGCAGGGACGGGACCTGATCACCCGGGTGCCCGGGGACCGCTTCGAGACGTCCCGCTTCGTGGACGAGTCGGCGCGGCGCCCGGGCAAGAGCTACACGGCGGCGGGCGGCTTCCTGGACGACATCGCGGGCTTCGACGCCGCCTACTTCGGCATCTCGCCCCGGGAAGCCGCACAGATGGACCCTCAGCAGCGGATGCTCCTGGAGATGACGGCCGAGGCCCTCGACGACGCCGCGATCGACCCGGTCACGCTGGCGGGCTCGGACACCGCCGTGTACGTGGGGGTCTCCGACGCCTCCTACGGCGCACAGCAGATGCTGCGGATCGAGGGGGTCGACGCCTACACCATGGCGGGCGGCGCGGCGTCGATCGCGGCGAACCGGATCTCGTACGCCTTCGACCTGCGCGGCCCGAGCATGGCCGTGGACACCGCGTGCTCCTCCGCGCTCGTGGCGCTGGACCGGGCCTGCCGGACGCTGCGCGAGGGCACCAGCCGCACGGCCGTCTCCGCCGGCGTCAACGTGCTGCTCAGCCCTTACCCGTACGTCGGGTTCTCGCAGGCGTCGATGCTCTCGCCGCACGGCAGGTGCGCGCCGTTCTCCGCCGCGGCCGACGGCTATGTGCGGGCCGAGGGCGGCGGGGTCGTCGTCCTGAAGCTGCTGCGCGACGCACTGGCCGACGGCGACCGCGTCCACGGGGTGATCCTGGCGTCGGCGGCCAACAGCGACGGCAGGACGGCGGGGCTGGCGCTGCCGAACCCGCGGGCGCAGGAAGCCCTGTTGACGTCGGTGTACGAGCAGGCCGGCGTGGATCCCGACGACGTCGTCTACCTGGAGGCGCACGGCACGGGGACGCCGGCCGGGGATCCCGCCGAGTGCGAGGCCGTCGGCCGGGCGCTGGGGGCGCGCCGCCGCACGGGGGCGCTGCCGATCGGCTCGGTCAAGTCCAACCTGGGCCACCTCGAACCGGCTTCGGGGATGGCAGGGCTGTTCAAGGCGCTCCTGGTGCTCCGGCACGGCCGGATCCCCGCCTCCCTGCACGCCCTGCCCCTCAACCCGGGCATCGACTTCGAGGGCCTGGGGCTCGCCCCGGCCACGGAGGCCCGGCCGGTCGGCGAGGTGCGGGGGCGGCCGGTCGCGGGCGTCAACTCGTTCGGTTTCGGAGGCGCCAACGCCCACGCCGTCGTCGCGGCCGCACCGGCTCCCGCGCGGCGCGCCCGGCATGCGGCCGGCGGGCCGGGCACGCTGCCGTTCGTGGTCTCCGCCCGGACGCCCGAGGCCCTCGCGCAGGCTGCGGCGCGGACCGCGGAGCGGCTGGGGCAGGCGGGGCCGGAGGAGTTCTACGACCTGGCCCACACCAGCTGCGCCCGGCGCGGCAAGCACCCGTACCGGGCGGCCGTCGTGGCGGAGGGGCCGCAGGAGGCGGCGCAGGCCCTGGGGCGGCTGGCCCGCCGCTCCGCGCTGCCCCCGCAGCCGGCTCCGCCGGGCCCGGCCGTCGAGGCGGTCACCGGCGAGGCGGTGCGGCAGGGCAGGATCGCGTTCGCGTTCTCCGGCAACGGCTCCCAGTGGGCGGGCATGGGGGCCGATCTGCTCGCTGCGGAGCCCGCCTTCCGGGCGGCCGTGGAAGCGGTGGACGAGGCGCTGGCCCCGCGGCTGGGCTGGTCGGTCGCGCGCGAGCTGGCGGAGCCCTCGCCCGGGCGCCTGGCGGCCACCGAGGTGGCCCAGCCGCTGCTGTTCACGCTGCAGACCGGCGTGGTGGCCGTGCTGCGCGCCCACGGCATCACACCGTCGGCCGTCCTGGGCCACAGCGTCGGCGAGGTCGCGGCGGCCTACGCGGCCGGGGCGCTGACCCTCGACCAGGCTGCGTGGGTGATCGCCGAACGCAGCCGGGCACAGGCGGCGGTGGCCGGCTGCGGGCGGATGGCGGCCGTCGGCATGTCCCGGGAACAGGCCGCGGACCTGCTGACCGGCTACCCCGGGCTGGAGATCGCGGGGGTCAACACCCGGCGGGACGTCACGGTCGCGGGCCCCCGCAACCAGCTCTACCGGCTGCTGGGAGACCTGGCCGGGCAGGGCGTGGTCTGTGCCGAACTCGACCTGGACCACGCCTTCCACAGCGCTGCCATGGACCCGCTGCGCACACCCCTGCACAAGGCCCTCGCGGGCCTGAGCCCGTCCCCGGTGCGCGTGCCCCTGCTCTCCACGGTCACCGGCGACGTGCTGGAGGGGCCCGAGCTGGACGCGGAGTACTGGTGGCGCAACGTCCGCGAACCGGTGCTGTTCGCGGACGCCGTCGAGCGGGCGCTCGGCCGCGGCGCCGACGTCTTCCTGGAGATCGGTCCCCAGCCGGTGCTGCAGAGCTACCTGCGGCGCATCACCGCCGCCCACGACGCGCCCGGGCCGCGGGCGGTCACCCCTACCCTGCGCAAGGGCGACGACGGCGTGCGGGCGATGCGCACGGCGGTGGCCGCCCTGCTCGCGGCCGGCGCCGAGGCCGACTGGAGCGCCCGCTTCCCGCGCCCGGGGCGGGTGGCCTCGCTGCCCGCCTATCCCTGGCAGCGCGAACGGCACTGGAGCGGCGGCCCGGAGTCGTGGGTGCGCAGCAGCGGGGACGGCCGTACGGAGCACCCGCTGCTGGGCGAGCGCATGCCGGCCCCGCTGCCGGTGTGGCACGGCGCGGTCGAGCCGGCCCGGCTGGCGTGGGTGGCCGACCACCGGCTCGGCGGGGCCGTCGTCATGCCCGCGACCGCCTATGTGGAGATGGCCCTGGCGGCGGGCCGCCGGGTGCTGGACACCGCGGTGGAGGCCGACCATCTGGAGTTCGTCCGGCCGCTGTTCGTGCCGTGGGGCGAGCCGGGCAGGGTGCACACACAGGTGTCGTTCGACCCCGAGGACGGGGTGGTGCTGATCAGCAGCACGGACGACCAGGTCACGGCGCAGCGCAGGCACGCCCGCGGGCGGGTGCGCGCCCGGTGGGGGCGGCCTCCGGCGCCGGTCGACCTGGCCGCGGCCCGGGCCCGGTGCGGCCGCCGCGTCGGTGGCGAGGAGCACTACCGGCAGGTCGGCGAGGCCGGTCTCGGCTACGGCCCGTCGTTCCAGGTGCTCGGCGAACTGTGGGCGGGCGCGGGCGAGGTCGTCGCCTTCTACAGCGATCCCGGGCCGCTGGAGGGGCTCGACATCAGCCCGGCCCTGCTGGACGGAGCGGTGCAGACGGGGGCGCCCCTGCTGGAGGAGGAGGTCCTCGAGGGGCACACGTATCTGCCGGCGGCGATCGATGCGGTCCGCGTGTGGCGCGGCCCGGCGCCCAAGGGGGCGGTGCACCTGCGCGAGCGGGGCCGGACGGCGACCGAGGTGTGCTGGGACATCACCGTCACCGACGAGGACGGCACGGTCACGGTGGAGCTGAAGGGGTGCCGCATGCGGCGCCTGACGGGGGCGCGGCGGACGCCGGTGACCCGCCAGGAGACGGTGCTGCGCGCCGCTCCGCGTCCCGGCGCCCCGCTGGAGCCCGGGCCCGTGGCGGCCCCGCAGGAGATCGCCGAGCGGGCCGCGAGCCGGATCCTGGCCCTGCGCCGCGACTGGCGCTCGGCCGGCTACCCGCGCTTCGCCGCCCGGCTGCAGGAGGCGGCGGCCCACGCCTACGCCGCCGCGCTCGACGGTCTGCTGCCGGAGGGGGCGGGCTGGTTCACGGTGGGCGACCTGGTCGCGGGCGGGATGCTGCCCGGGCACCGGCAGGCGATGGAGCTGATGCTGACCGCCATGACGCAGTACGGGCTGGCGCGGCGGGATCCTGACGGCCGCTGGTTGCGGCAGGCCCCGCCCGGGTGCGCGATCGGCATGCTGCGCGAGGCCCTGCGGGAGCAGCCGGCCTTCTCCACCGAACTGACGCTGGTTGTACGCCAGTTCCTCCACCTCGGCGAGATCCTGCGGGGTGCGCGCGACCCGCAGGACCTGCTGGGGGTCGAGGGTGCGACGTCGTCCCTGGAGCAGTTCCACGACGTGGCGCCGGTCATGCGTTTCCACAACCGCGTCGCGCAGACCCTGGTGCGGGAGATCGTGGCGAGCCTGCCGGCCGACCGGCCGCTGCGGGTGCTGGAGATCGGCGCGGGCACCGGCGGGACCACCGCGGCCCTGCTGCCCCTGCTGCCGGCCGACCGCACCCGCTACCTCTTCACGGACGTGTCGTCGTCGTTCTTCGCGCGGGCCCGGCAGCGCTTCGCCGCGTACGACTTCGTGGACTACCGCACGTTCGACGTCGACACCGACCCCGCGGGCCAGGATCTGCCCGGGGGCGGGTTCGACCTGGTGGTCGCGGCCGGCTCCCTGCACCCGAGCACCGACCTGGAGGCGGCGGTGCGCCGGGTCGCGTCGCTGACCGCCCCGGGCGGCCGGCTGCTGGTGCTGGAGAGCCACGACCCGCTGTTCCTCCTGCCCTTCTTCGGCACGCTGGAGAGCTTCTGGCACCGCACGGACACCGGACTGCGGCCCCACTCGCCCCTGCTCGGCCGCGAGGAGTGGGCCAGGCTCCTCGCGCGGTGCGGATTCACCGGCACCGTACGGACCGGTGACGACGCCGAGCCGGCCTGCGAGGACTTCTCCGTCTTCCTGACCGCCCGCGCAGGCGGGCCGGTGCAGGCGTCGGCGCTGCCCGCCGCGGGCATCGGCACCGCCTGGGTCGTGGCGGCCGAGACCCCGGAGGAGGACGCGCTGGTGGGGGCCGCGGCGGGCCTCCTGCGGGCCGCCGACGCCGTCGAGGTGCACACCACCGTGGCCAGTGAGGACCCCGGCGCGTGGGCCCCGCTGCTGTCCCGGGAGACGGTGATCGTCCTGGTGCTGGCCCCCGCCGGCGCCGGCGGCCCGGGCGAGGTGGTGGAGCGGGCCGTCCGGCGCAGCGCGGTGCTGCGTGCCCTCGCGGTGGCGTGCGGGCGGCTGACCGGCAGTCAGAGCGTCTCCCTGTGGCTGGTGACGCGGCCCTGCGGAGCCGTGCCGGAGCCCGGATCGCCCGGGCCCGCTCCCGCGGACGCCGCCGCGTGGGGCACGGCGCAGTCCTTCGCCAACGAGCAGGCGTCGCTGACGACGCGCCGGCTCTCCCTGGCGCGCAGCGGCGACACGGCGGCGGACGCGGAGCGCCTCGCCCGGGAGCTCCTCGCCCCGTCGGAGGAGACCGAGGTCGTCCTGACGCGTAGCGGCGGCCGGTTCGTCCCGCGCGAGCGGGACTTCCCCCGGCCGCTGGTGCCCTCCCCCGCGGTCGGTGCGTTCGCCCTGGAGGTCCGCGACCCCGGGCTGTCCTTCCGGCCGGCCTGGGTGGAGAGGAAGCGGCCGGTGCCGGGCCCCGGGCAGGTCCTGGTCGCCGTGCGGGCGGCCGCGCTGAACTACCGCGACGTGGTCCTGGCCACCGGCGCCCTGGCCGGCGAGGACTCCGCCGACGGTCGTTTCGACGCGGTGTACGGGCTGGAGTGCGCCGGGACGGTCGCGGCCGTGGGGCCGGGCGTCACGGGGATCGCCGTGGGCGAGCGGGTGTTCGCCAGCGGCTCGCACTGCCTGGCCTCGCACATGGTCACCTCCGCGGACGCCGTGGCCCGGATCCCCGACGGGACGGGCTTCGCCGAGGCGGCCACCTTGCCCGCGGTCTTCCTGACCGTCCACTACGGCCTGGGTTGGCAGGCCGGGCTGGCGGCCGGGGAGACCGTGCTCGTACACGGCGGGGCGGGGGGCGTGGGGCTCGCGGCCCTGCAGTACGCGCGGTTGCACGGCGCGAACGTCATCGCCACGGCCGGCAGCCCCGCCAAGCGCGACCTGCTGCGTGCCCTGGGCGTCGAGCACGTCCTGGACTCGCGCAGCCTGGCCTTCGCCGGGCGGGTGCGGGAGCTGACCGGCGGGCGCGGGGTCGACGTCGTCCTCAACTCCCTCGCGGGCGAGGCCGTCTCCCGCAGCCTGGAGCTGCTCCGGCCGGGCGGGCGCTTCGTCGAGCTCGGCAAGCGCGACATCCTGGAGAACAACCGGCTGCTGCTGCGCCCCTTCGAGCGCGACCTGGCGTTCTTCGGCGTCAACCTCCTCGCCCTGCTGGCCGACCCCGGGCGGGCGGCCTCCCTGTTCGCCGAGGTCACGGAGCGCGTCCGGGCGGGCGACTACCGGCCGCTGCCGCACACGGTCTTCCCCGCCGCCCGCGCCGAGGAGGCCTTCCGCCTCCTGCAGCACTCCCGGCACATCGGCAAGGTCGTCGTCTCCTTCGACCCGCTCGACGAACCCGCCCTGGTCGAACCCCGCTCCCGCGCCCCGCACCTCGACGCCGGCGCCACCTACCTCGTCACCGGAGGGCTCGGCGGCTACGGCGCGGCCACCGCGCACTGGCTCGCCGACCACGGCGCGCGCCACCTGGCCCTCGTCGGACGCAGGGGGGAACGGACCCCGGGCTGCGAGACCCTGCTCGCCGGCCTGGAGCGGCGCGGGGTGCACGCCGTGCCCTACGCGGCGGACGTCGCCGACCTGCCCTCCATGCGGCGCGTCGTGGAGGAGATCGACGCGGGCGGGCACCGGCTGCGCGGCGTCGTGCACTGCGCGATGCACTTGGACGACGCCCCGCTGGAGGAGCTCACCGACGAACGGTTCCGCGCCGTGCTGGCCCCCAAGGCCGGGGGTGCGGCCGTGCTCGACGCGCTCACGCGCGGCCGGGAGGACCTGCAGCTGTTCCTGATGTTCTCCTCCGTCGCCGCACGCGTCGGCCAGGTCACCCAGGCCCCCTACGCCGCGGGCAACCTCTTCCTCGAAGCGCTGGTCCGCCGGCGCCGGCGCGACGGCGAGCCGGGCCTGGCCGTGGGCTGGGGCGCCCTCGGCGGCACCGGCTACGTGGCCCGCAACGGCCTCGCCCGCGCCCTGGAGAGCGGCGGCGTGGAGGCCCTGACCCCGCGCGAGGTGTTCGACGCGGCCGGTGTGCTGCTGAGCGACGGCACGGAGGTCGCGGGGGTGGGCCGGTACAACTGGGCGCGGCTGCGCGCCTGCCTGCCCTCGCTCGGCGCGCCCCGGTACCGGCAGCTGGTTCCCGAGCCCGACGAGGAGACCGGCCGCACCCACGAGGAGATCGTGCAGGCCCTGTCGGCGATGAGCCCCGCGGACGCCCTGCAGGCGCTGGCCGGGAGCCTCGTACGGATTCTGGCCGACGTCCTCCACCTCGACCCCGGCCGCATCGACCCGGCCCGGCGGCTCGAGGACTACGGCGTGGACTCCCTCATGGCCGCCGAGCTCCTGGCCACGCTGCGGCGCCGCTTCGACGTCCAGGTGCCGCCCATGGAGCTGATGCGCAGCGGCGGCACGGTCCTCGACATGGCGCGCATCGTCCAGCTGCGGCTGGGCCCGGGTACGGACCCGGGCGCTCCGCAGCCCGCGCCGGGCGCCGGGCCCGCGCCCCGCCCCGGCGTGCCCACGCAGCCCGGACCGGCCGGGGACCCGGCGGGCCAGGCGCCGTGCTGACGTCCCTGGCCCGCTTCTGCGTCCGCCACCGCTGGCCCGTCCTCGCCCTGGCCGCGCTCGCCGCCGTGGCCTGCGCGCTGCTCGGGCACGGGGTGGCGGCCCGGCTGGCGAGCGGGGGCTGGACGGTGCCGGGCTCCCCCTCGGCCCGTGCCGAGGCTCTGCTGACGGACCGTTTCCACGCGGGCGCGCCCGATGTCGTGCTGCTGGCCCGCGCGCCGGACTCGGTGGACGCGCCCGCGGCGCGCGCGGCGGGCCTGACCCTGGTCGGCCGCCTGTGCCAGGAGCCGGGGGTGACCGGCGTCGACTCGTACTGGACCGGTCCGGTCGCCCGCGGCTCGTGCCCTGCGGCGGGCGGCGGCAGGGCGCCGGGAGGCGGCGCCGAAGTGGACGACGCCGCGCTGCGCTCGGACGACGCCCGCACCGCGCTCGTGGCGGTGCGCCTGGACGGGAGCGGGCCGGCCGGACGGGCGGCCGTCGAACGCCTGCTGCCCATCGCCACCGCGCCGCAAGGCCCCCTGCGGGTCCGGGCGACCGGGCATGCCGTCCTCGACCGCGCCCTGGAGCACTACAGCGAGCGGGACCTGCTGCGTACCGAACTGATCGCCCTCCCCGCCACGTTGCTGCTGCTCGTGTTCGTCTTCGGGAGCGTGGCCGCGGCCTGCCTGCCGCTCGCGGTGGGCGCGGTCGCGGTGGCCGGCACCCTGGCGGTGCTGCGCGGCCTGACCGCCGTGACCGAGGTGTCGACGTTCGCGCTGAACCTCACCGGCGCGATGGGGCTCGCGCTCTCCGTCGACTTCAGCCTCTACCTCGTGGCGCGCTACCGCGAGGAGATCGCCTCCGGGAGCCCGCCGGAGGACGCTCTGGCGAGTGCGGTCCGGTCGGCCGGGCGGATCGTCGTCGTCTCGGCGGCGGCCGTGGCCCTGTGCCTGCTCGGCCTCCTGGCGTTCCCGCTGTACTTCCTGCGCTCGATGGCCTACGCCGGGGTCAGCGTGGTGCTGCTCGCGGCGCTCGCCGCCCTGGTGCTCGTCCCCGCGGCGCTGGCCTGCTTCCCCCGGGCGATCGGAGAGGGCGACCTGTTCGCGCGCCGGCGCAGGGCGCCGGACCGCGCCGGAGCCGGGTGGCAGCAGCTGGCCCTGCGCGTGATGCGCCGCCCGCTGCTCGTCACGGTGCTCGCCACCGGGGTGCTGCTCGTCCTCGCGCTCCCCTTCCGCCAGGTGGTCTTCGGCTTCAGCGACGACCGGGTCCTGCCCCGCGACGCCCCGGAGGTGCAGGCGACGCAGGCCCTGCGGGACGGCTTCCCCCAGTTGCGCAACCCCGTCGAGCTGGCGCTTCCCGGGTGGCGGCCCGACCGTCCCGGCCGCATCGCGGAGCTGGACGCGTACGCGAAGCGGCTGTCGGCGCTCCCCGGCGTCCTGGGCGTGCGGACCGCGACCGGCTCGTACGTGCTCGGCCAGGACGCCCCTCTGGCCTGCCCGGCCGAGGCCTCCCCCGCGCGCGGCACGCTGCCGGGCTGCCCTGCCCTGCGGCACTTCACTTCTCCGGCGGGCACCTGGCTTGCGGTCAGCGGCGAGGCTGACCCGTACGCCCCCGCGTCCACTGCCCTCATCGCCCGGCTGCAGGAGGCCCGGGCACCGGCACCGCCGCTCGTCGGCGGCCCCACGGCCCAGTTCCGGGACGCCCGGAACACCCTCGCGCAGCGGCTGCCGTGGGCACTGGGGGCGATGGCCGTCGCCACGTTCGTGCTCCTCCTGGCCTTCACCCGGAGCGTGTTCCTGCCCCTGAAGGCACTCGCGCTCAACCTGCTCAGCCTGACCGCGACCTTCGGCGCGATGGTGTTCATCTTCCAGCAGGGCCACTTGAAGTGGCTGGTGGGCGACTTCACCGCCACGGGCACGGTCAGCGTCGTCATGCCCGTCGTCGCCTTCTGCCTGGCCTTCGGGCTGTCCCTGGACTACGAGATCCTGCTGCTGGCCCGCATCAGCGAAGCCCACGCCCGCACCGGCGACACCGTGCGGGCGACGGCCGCCGGGCTCCGGGCGGCGGCGCCGCTGTTCACCGCGTCCGCCGCGCTCGTCCTGACGGTGCTGCTCGCCCTGGCGACGGCCGAGGTCGCGCTCATGAAGCTCCTCGCCGTCACGACCGCCCTGTCGGTCGTGCTCGACGCCGCGGTCATCCGCCCGCTCCTGGTGCCCGCCGTGATGCGCCTGGCAGGCCGCGCCAACTGGTGGCTGCCGACGCTGCCCCGGCGCGGCGCGCGCACCGTCCTGCCACAGCCCTCGCCGCCGCCGGCCGCGTCTCCTTCCCCTGAACACGGTTCCCACGGGATGGTCTCCCCTACGGAATAGTGCAGTTCACAAGCTGCAGTTCACCCGCAGGCGCCCCACCCGGGGTAGCGGCGCCGGCGGTTGCGGCGGCAAGGTGGGAGTGCACCAGCAACACGGAAGTGGGAGGGGATGTCCGGTGAGCGGTCTCAACAAGGGGGCGGGCGGCCTCAGCAAGGGGCTCGGCAAGGTCCAGGTGTCGCTGAGATGGGATCCGAGCCCGATGGGCCTGCCCGACAACGACCTCGACCTCATCGCGGCCACGTACACCGCGGACGAGCCGTACGGCAAGCCCGCCTATCTCGTGCACTTCGACAGCCGGTCGCCCGACGGCACCATCCTCCTCAACCGGGACAGCCGCACGGGCATGGGGCTCGGCTCGGACGAGGTCATGACGCTGGAGCTCGACCGGCTGGCTCCCTCGTACGCCCGGGTCGTCGTCGGGGTGGCCATACAGCAGGGCGGCGGGCGCAAGACCTTCGGGGACGTGGCCAACACCGGCATCCGCGTCACGGAGGGGTACACCGAGCTGGTCGCCCACGACTTCGCTGAGGTCGCCGGAGCCACGGCGGCGACGGTCGTGGAGTTCGTGCGCACCGGGCAGGGCGGGTGGGAGTGGCGCCCCGCCGTCCGCGGGTTCGACGCCGACCCGGCGGCCTTCGCAGCGGTGATGGGCAGCGCCTGACCCGGGCGGGAGGGCCGCACGGCACGCGCACCGCGCGCCCGGGCGGCACTCTCCCCCACCCGGCCCTGCCGCGTGCCGCCGCATGCCGCCGATCGGCTGCTCCGCCCCGTGCCGAGGACTGGAAGCCGTCCGCAGCGGACACGATCTTTCAGACCTGAGGATCAGCGGAGCGAGGACCGAGGACCCCATGACGCATGCCAGGACGCCCGGCCGCGCCCCTGCCACGGTGGCGCTGGCGGTGGTCCTGGCCGGCGCCGTCCCCCTCCCCGCCGGTGCCGACGACCGCGACCGGCGGACGTGCATCGCCTCGTGGTACGGCGCGCCGCAGGAGATGCTCGACGGCTGGCCCACCGCCAGCGGCGAGCCGTTCGACCCGGAGGCGATGACCGCCGCCAGCCGGGACCTGCCGTTCGGCACCCGCGTACGGGTCACCAACGCCGGAACCGGTGACCAGGTCATGGTCAGGATCAACGACCGGGGCCCGAGGGACACGAGCCGCTGCATCGACCTGTCGCGGGCCGCGTTCGAGGAGATCGCCGACACCGGCCAGGGCCTGGTCCGGGTGAGCCTCGAAACGCTCGGCGGCGTCGCATGAGCCCGGCGGGGCGGGTGAGCATGAGTACGCGTACTCATGCCGCCGACGCGGCCCGGGGGAAACACTGAGGTCATGGCACCTCTCCCCGTGGCACCTCCTGCCGTGGTCCCGCACCGGTCCGGATCCGGCACAAGCGCCGTCCCCTGGTACGCGGATCTGCTGACCGCCCTCGGCCTCCTGGCGCTGGAGGTCGTCGCGGCCGCCGGCTGCCTGTACGTCGTGGGCATCGAGGGCTGGGCCTACAACGCCGATTACGGCGGCCGCCGGGACGCACCCCCGCCGCCGGACACCTCCGGACAGCTCATGACGTGCGCCGCCGTCCTCGCCGCGGTCGCCCTCGTCGCGGCCGTCAGCCTGGCCTTCGCGCGGGCCTTCATCACCGTCGTCGTCCAGGGGCTGGTGGCCGCGTGCCTCGGCCTGGCCCTGCTCGCCATCCCCATCGCCGACCACGGCGGGACCGACAGCGGCGCCCGTCCGGTCCCGGTCCGGACCGCGGGCGATACACCGTCATTCGTACGGTAGTATTCATTTCGCGCCGCTAGCTCAGTTGGTCAGAGCGGCTGACTCTTAATCAGCAGGTCCGGGGTTCGAGTCCCTGGTGGCGCACTTGTGAGGGAAAGGCCCCCGCCGGAAGGCGGGGGCCTTCTCCGTGCCTGCGGCGCGTCAGCTCGTCTGCGCCTGTTCGTAGAGGGCCTTGGCCTCGTCGCCGAAGTACGGGCCGAACATCGTGTTCGGCAGGAACGTGTACCCGAAGCTGTTCACCGACGCCTGCAGGCCGGTGCCGGTCGCCTCGTCGAACGACGCGAACCACGGGCCGCCGCTGGAGCCGCCCGTCATGTTGCAGCTCAGCCCGTGATCCTTGGTGAGGAGGAAGTCCTTGGTGGAGTTCCCGCTGCAGTGGATGAGCTTCTTGCCGTCGTACGGGGACGCGGCGGGATAACCGAAGGCGTACATGGGCTTGTTGTAGGCCCCGTTGAACTGCAGGCCCTGCGCTCCGACGGTGTCCGCGAGCCGCTTGCCGCCCAGCGGGGCCACGACGGCCGCGCCGATGTCGAAGTTCATGTCCTCGGACGCCGTCCACTGCGGTGTGGCCAGCGTCTTGGTCGCCGCCCAGGTGCCGTAGGGCGTCTTCCCGTCGTCGTAGCCGGGGGCGAAGGTCCAGTTGGTGTGCCAGTTGCCCTGGTACTTGACGCAGTGCCCGGCCGTGATCACGGTGCTGGCGTTGCGGCTGGTGACGGCGTCGGCCGAGCAGGAGGCGTTGCGGCCCTGCATGGTGAAGAACACCCGGCCCGAGGTCTTGGCCACCGCGCCGCCACCGGTCCACGGGCCTCCCGGCTGCGGGAAGGAGGCGAGGGACGCGGCGGCAGGGGCGGGGGTGGCGGCGACGGTGAGCGTCTCACCCCGGGCCACCGGCGCCTCGCCGCGGGCCGCCGGAGCCGAGAGGGTGCCGGGTGCGACGGAAGGCGGGTCGAGCGGGACGGCCGTGCGCATCCGTTCGGGCGTCCAGTAGTCGGCGATGGCCTGCTGGGCCTCCGGTGAGGCCGCGGCGGTGTGCACGGCCGGGGCCGGGGCTCTGCCCGGAGCGGGGTCGGCCGTCGCGGCCTGTGCGCCTGCGGCGACCAGGGCGCAGGCGGCCAGCAGCACACCTGCGGTCGTACGGCGGGATCGTCTCACGCGTACTCCTTCTGCGGTGCGGATACGGCAGGTGCGCATGAGAGTGCCACGCGACCCCGAAGATTGACAGGGGCGCGTCAAACAGCAGAGGTACTCACTCCGAAGCGGTCAGTCAAAAGGCCCACCTTCGGGTGGATTAAGAGCGTTCACCCCTAACTCGCCCGCGTCATACGGCATCGTGCAGGCGCTCACCATCGGAACCGGACCGTCGACACCCGCAACCAAGGGGATTCACGTTGCCCGCCGAGACCACCGAGGTACATGAGGAATTACGCTTCCGCTCCCCGACCCTGACCGCCTTCGAGAAGAGCCCGCTCACCGCCCGTGCGATGAGCCGGCGCCTGCCCCAGCTCGTCCGCAAGGCACTGAACCTGGCCTGGCGCGTGGACAGACGGGCCGTCCTGACGCTCCTCGTCTGCCAGGTGCTGTCCGGCGCGTTCGAGGCCTTCGGGCTGCTGGCCACCAGCAGCACGATCACGGCACTGATCACCTCCGGCCAGATCGAGGACCGGCTCGTCGACGCGCTGCCCTCGCTCGCCCTCCTCGCCGGGGCGGCCGGGACCCGGGCCCTGCTCGCCATCGCCGTCGCCAACATCTCCAGCCGGCTGGCCCCCCGGATCTCCCGCGAGGCCGAGCTCCAGATGCTCGACGCGGCGATCAACGCCGAACTCGCCGCCTACGACCACCCCGGCTTCAACGACAAGCGCGAAGCCGCCGACCGCGGCGCGGACGTCGCCCAGGACCTGCTCACCGAATCCCAGGACCTCATGGCCTGCCTCGCGTCGCTGATCGCGGCGGCCGGCGTGGTGACGCTCCTGCACCCGGTCCTGCTGCCGCTGCTCCTGCTGGCCACCCTCCCGCAGGGCATCGCGAGCGTGAAGGGGGCGCGGGTCCACTACCAGACCTCCCGCGCCCTCAGCGGCGACCGCCGCGTGCTCAACCACCTGCGGTGGCACGTCACCGACAAGCTCTTCGCCGACCAGCTGCGCTCGGGCACCATGGCCGAATTCCTCCTCGGCCGCTACCGCTCGATCAGCAACCGCATCCACACCACCACCGACAAGGCGGTCCACCGGGGCGCACGGTACGCGCTCGCGGGCGCCGTGGCCGGCGGTCTGGCCTCCGGCCTGGTGTGGGCCGCGCTCGCCCTCCTGCTGGGCACGGGGCACATGTCGCTCGCCTCGGCCGGCACGGCGGTCTTCGCCCTGCGGTCGGTCGGCTCGTCCCTGCGGGGCATGGTCTCCTACGGTGCCCGCCTCTTCCGTACCGGCCTCTACCTCGACGACTGGGCCGAGTTCATCGACGAGGCCGGCGGGCACCGCATGCAGCGCGGCACCCGGACCCCCGCGGCCCCGGCCGCCGTCCGCGCCGAGTCCCTCACCTTCTGCTACCCCGGCTCCGACCGCCCCGCGCTGCACAAGGTCAGCCTGGAGGTGCGGCGCGGCGAAGTCGTGGCCCTGGTGGGGGAGAACGGTTCGGGGAAGACCACCCTCAGCAAGCTGCTGACCGGCCTGTACCTGCCCACCGAGGGCAGGGTCACCTGGGACGGCGCCGACTCCGGCGCATTCGACCCGCAGGCCATGTGGCGGCAGACCGCCGTCGTCCCGCAGGACTTCGCCCACTGGCCCATGTCCGCCCGCGACAACATCACCCTCGGACAGGCGCACGAGGGGGACGGCCTCGTCCTCGAGGCGGCCGCACACGCAGGCGCCGACGAAGTCCTCAAGGAGCTCCGCAGCGGGCTCGACACCCTCCTCGCCCGCGAGTGGTACGGCGGCGTGGAGCTCTCCGGCGGTCAGTGGCAGCGCATCGCCATCGCGCGGGCCTTCTACCGCCCGGCGGGCCTGCTCGTCATGGACGAACCCACGAGCGCCCTGGACGCCCGGGCGGAGCACCGCATCTTCGCCGGACTGCGCAAGGTCGCCCAGGAACGGGCCGTCGTCCTCGTCACCCACCGCCTGGCCAACGTCGCGGTCGCCGACCGCATCGTCGTCCTCGACCACGGCCGGGTCATCCAGCTGGGCACCTTCGCCGAACTCGTCGAGGCCCCCGGCCTCTTCCGGGAGCTGTGGTCCCTGCAGAACGACCGGGGGCTCCCCACGACGCCGGAGGAGGTGAGCGGCGCCGTGCGCTGAGCGCGCCACCGCCCGATCCGGACCCGGGCCCGTATCCGTACCCCCGACCCGACCCCGACCCCCGACCCCCACTGAAGGAGGGCTGTCATGACGAAGTGTCCGCGTCCACCGAGGACGGTCCGTACGGCGCGAGCCGTACTGGCCGCGTTCCTGACGGCCGCCGCGATGGCGGGGGCCGCGCCGGCACCCGCTCCGGCGGGCGCCACCGACCACGTCCGGCCCGCCGCGCGCGGCGGAGGACACGAGCGCACCCAGGCCGCCCTGGACACCGCCGTCAAGGCGGGCGTCCCCGGCGCCCTGGCCCGGGTCCGTGACGCGCACGGCACCTGGAACGGCTCCGCCGGCCTCGCCGACCTGCACACCAAGCGGCCGAGGTTCCCCGGGGACCGCTTCCGCGCCGGCAGTATCGCCAAGCCCTTCACCGCCACCGTCCTCCTGCAGCTGGAGGCCGAGCACCGGCTCGCTCTGGACGACACCGTCGAGAAGTGGCTGCCCGGCATGGTGCGGGGGCACGGGAACGACGGCCGCAGGATCACCCTGCGCCAGCTCCTCCAGCACACCAGCGGGCTCTTCGACTACACCGAGGACCCGGAAGTCCTGAGGAACCTCACCACCACCGCGTTCCTCAAGCACCGCTACGACCGCTGGACACCCCGGCGGATCGTACGGACCGCGACGGCCCACGCGCCGGACTTCGCACCGGGCACGCGCTACGCGTACACCCCCACGGGCTATGTCCTCGCCGCCCTCGTCGTGGAGAAGGCGACCGGACGGCCCTACGAGGAGGAGGTGGAGCGCCGGATCATCGCACCGCTCGGCCTGCACTCCACCCGCCTGCCGCGCCACGAGCGCACGGTCCCGGCCCCCGCCGGACGCAGCTACAGCTGGTTCACCGACGACCCGGACCGCAGGATGCACGACGTCACCGACTTCGATCCCTCCCTGATCCGGGCCACGGGCGACCTGATCAGCACCACGGCCGACCTCGACCGCTTCCTCACCGCCCTGCTGCAGGGCAGGCTGCTGCCGCCGGCGCAGCAGCGGGAGCTGCGCACGACCGTCCCCACCGGCGAGGCCTCGGGCGCGTCGTACGGCCTGGGGCTGTTCCGGTACACGCTCTGCGGGACGGAAGTGTGGGGGCACACCGGCCTGTTCGTCGGGACGCAGAGCATCGCCTTCGTCTCGGCGGACACCCGGCACAGCCTCGTCCTCAACTTCAACACCGACACCCTGAGTGACACGGACGCCGCGGGGGACGTCTTCAAGGCGGAGTTCTGCCCCGCGTCGAAGTAGGTCCGGTCCGGGCTCCCGCCATGGCTGCAGGGCGCGCGTCACGCCCTGGTCGGCACGCCCGCGTTGGTGAGGATCTCGCGTGCCGGCAGGGCGGTGCTCCGGGCGGCGGTCAGGCCCGAGGCCGCCAGGTGGGCGTCGACGATCCGCAGGCCGACCCCGTACCCGGCGAAGTCCGGCAGCCCCACGGGCTCCTGGCCCATGCGCTGCGCGGTGGCGTCGCCCAGTACGTACGCGGCCAGGTTCTGCATCCCGGCCACGTCGATGTCGTCAGTGATCTTCGCGTAGGCGCTGTCCAGCCCGGCGCCGGTCAGCGCCTTCGACCACGGGCCCATGGCCTGCTCGCCGGCCAGCTCCCGGACGAAGGCCTCGGCAAGCCCCTCGGCGACGACGTGCTCCCCCACCGTGACGGTCATCGGGTTCCAGGCGACGTTGGCGTAGCGCACGTTGTGGTGGAACTCGTGCGCGGCCCCGTAGCCGATCTTCTTCAGGCTCGTGCCGGTGGGCCACATGATCAGCTCGATGGCTCCCGGGATCCCGCCCACACCGAAGTAGCCGGCACTGTGGCCCATGAGCTGGTCGTCGTCGGGGTTGCCGAGCACCACGACGACGTGCACGGTCTCGGCGTGCCCGATGCCGGGCACCGCACCGCTGATCCGCTCCCACGCGGCGGCGAGCGAGTCCTCGATGCGCTTCCACACGCCCGCGTCCTGCATCCGGCGCACGGCGGGCAGATAGCGCGGGTCGTCGCGGTCGAGCCGGAAGCCGCTGCTCTGACGGTGCATCGCGACCAGGTCCACATCGCCCATCACGGGGGCCATTACGCCCTGGAGCGGGCTGAGTATTTCTCGCAGGGCGTCGGGCCGCTCTTCCAGCGGTCGCTGAAAGAGGTCGAGCATGGCGGACGCCGTGTCGTGCACAACAATCTTCATGACCCGGGACCGTAGGCCCTCCCGTTACGGGAGGTTCAAGTGCTGCGCCGTGCCGTCACCGGCCCCCGGGGCGCAGGAAGCGCCGTAGCTTCTGGAACGGCCATGTGTTGATGACGTCTTCCTTCGTCAGCCATCCCCTCTGCGCCGTGCCCACGCCGTAGCGCATGTACGGCAGGTGGGTCACGGAGTGGGCGTCGGTGTTCACGGCGAACTTCACGCCGTAGCGCTTGGCGCGCAGGATGTCCTCGTCGCAGAGGTCGAGCCGTTCGGGGTGGGCGTTGATCTCCAGGGCGGTGCCCGTGCGGGCGCAGGCTTCGAAGACCGCGTCGAAGTCGGCCTCGATGCCCCGGCGTTTGCCGATCAGCCGTGTCGTGGGGTGTCCGATGATGTTGACGTGCGGGTTCTCGCAGGCGCGCAGCAGGCGGCGGGTGAGTTCGTCGCGGGTCTGGTTGAAGTGCGAGTGCACCGAGGCGACGCACAGGTCGAAGCCCGCGAGGAAGTCGTCCGGCCAGTCCACGTCGCCGTCGGGGCCGATGTTGAGCTCGGTGCCGTGCAGCACGTGCATTTTGCGGTGCTTCCCGTCGAGCTCACGGACCCGCTTTCGCTGCGCCAGGACCTTGGCGTCCGTCATGCGCTGCATGTAGAGGTTCGGGGCGTGGTCCGTCACGGCGTAGTACGCGTAGCCGCGCCCGGCCGCCGCGGTCACCATGTCCGCCAGCGTCGCCACACCGTCCGTCAGGTCGGTGTGGGTGTGGAGGTCTCCCCGGATGTCGCTTTCCTCGATCAGCTCGGGCAGCTCGTCGCGCAGGCCGGCGGCGACCTCGCCGCGGTCCTCGCGCAGGGTCGGGGGGATCCAGGGCAGGCCGAGCCGTGCGTAGACCTCCTCCTCGGTCTCCGAGACGATCTTCTTGCCGCTCTTGGCGTGGAAGAGGCCGTACTCGGACAGCTTGTACTTGTGGCGGACCGCGATCTCGCGGACGCGGATGTTGTGCGCCTTGGAACCGGTGAAGTACAGCAGTCCGGCTCCCCAGGCGTCCGCCGGCAGGACGCGGAGGTCGACCTGGAGGCCCTTCGTGGTGCGGATGGAGGTCTTCTTCTCGCCGTGCGCGATGACCTCGGCGGTGATCGGCAGCTCGGTGATCGCCTCCATGAGCGGGCCCGACCGGTCGGCCGCGACGAGGATGTCGATGTCCCCGATGGTCTCGCGCATCCGCCGCAGCGACCCCGCGTAGGTGCACCGCTCGCATCCGCCGACGCCGGAGAGGTCGGCGACGATCTGTTCGGCGACGTCCATGGCGGCGTTCAGCAGGATGCGGTCGCCCGCCTGCTGCATCAGGGCGATGCCGTGCAGGATGTTCTCCTCGGTCTTGGCGCCGAAGCCCTTGAGGTCGCGCAGCTTCTCGTCGTGGATGGCGTCGAGGAGCTCGTCGACGGAGGAGATGTGGAGTTCCTCGTAGAGGAGCATGGCCTTCTTCGGGCCGAGCATGGGGATGGTGATCAGCTCGCGCACTCCGGCCGGGATGACCGCCCTGGCCTCCTCGACCATGGAGAGCCGGCCGGTCCGCAGGTATTCGAGGACCTTCTCGGCGATCGACTTGCCGACGTTGGGGATGTCGAGCAGCCCCTTGAGGTCGAGGCGGGAGACATCGGCGTGGTGGCCGCCGATCGCGCGGGCGGCCTTCTCGTAGGCGCGCGCCTTGTAGGCGTCGCCGCCGGTGATGGTGACGAGGTCGGCGTACTCCTGCAGCAGCGCCTCGACCTCTTCGTTGGGCCGGGCCATGGATCTGCTGTTCCCCCTCGGCACGGATCCGACACATTCCCCATGAAAACTCACTATTCCTACAATGAAACGGGTGGGGCGAGGAGGTGGTTGAACCATGAAGCTCGCACTCGCCGGCGACACCATGCTCGGCCGCGAAGTCGCCGGACGCCTCGCCACGGAGCCGCCGGAGAGCCTGTTCGCCGACGAGGTCGTGGCCGCGGCGCACGAGGCCGACCTCTTCGTCCTCAACCTCGAATGCGCGGTCTCCGCACGCGGCGAGCGCTGGCGCGACCCCTTCAAGCCGTTCTTCTTCCGGGCGCCGCCCGTGGCGACGCAGACCCTGCGGCACCTCGGCGTCGGCTGTGTGAACCTGGCCAACAACCACGCCTTGGACTACGGCCCCGAGGCCCTGCTCGACACCGTCCGCCATCTGGCCGATGCCGGGATCGCCTGGGCGGGGGCCGGCCGCGACGAGGAGGCGGCGCGGCGGCCGGCCGTCCTGGAACACGGCGGGCTGCGGCTCGGCGTCGTCGGGGTCACCGACCACCCGCACGACTTCGCGGCAGGTCCTGACCGGCCGGGAGTCGCCTACGCGCACCTGGACGCCGGCGCCCCGGACTGGCTCCTGCGGACCGTCACCGCGCTGGACACGGACATCACCCTCGTCACGCCGCACTGGGGCCCGAACATGACCTCCGGCCCGGCCGACTACATCCGCCGGGCCGCGCAGCAGTTCCTCGCCGCGGGCGCCACCCTCGTCGCCGGGCACTCCGCGCACGTCTTCCACGGCGTCCAGGACCGCGTGCTCTACGACCTCGGGGACTTCATCGACGACTACGCGACGGACGACCGGCTGCGCAACGACCTCGGCCTGCTCTTCCTCGTCTCGTTCGACGGCACCCGCCCCGTACGCGTGGAAGCGGTGCCCCTCGCGCTCGACTTCTGCCGTACCCGGCTCGCCGACGCGGCGGAGACCGGGTGGATCACCCGCAGGTTCCGGCGGGCCT
This sequence comes from Streptomyces rectiverticillatus, assembly GCF_013394065.1. Lineage (NCBI taxonomy): Bacteria > Bacillati > Actinomycetota > Actinomycetes > Kitasatosporales > Streptomycetaceae > Streptomyces > Streptomyces rectiverticillatus. The sequence continues at coordinate 6,790,921 of NZ_CP040752.1, read as the reverse complement.
GCGCGGCCTTCGGCACGGACGTCGTGGAGGAGAACGGCCGCCTGGTGGTCGAGTGGCAGCCCGCGTAGCGACGGACCGGCCTGACCGCCTGCTTCCGCAGCTCGCGAAGCCCTACCATCGGGCACACCTTCGCTCCGGCGCGCAGGAGGTCCGGATGGCCGAGCCCCTTCCCCTGACCGCGCACCTCTACTTCGATGCCGAGACCGGCGAGGAGGAGCGCAGGTCGCTGACCGACGGGCTGGCAGGGCTGGGGCTGGAGACGTACAGCGCGACGCTGGGGGCCTTCAGGGGCGAGACGCTCACCTGGCTGGTGCTCGTCGTGCTGCCGCTCAGCGGCTTCCTGCAGAACGTCGGGCAGATCCTCGCCCAGGACGCCTGCACCGCGCTCAAGCGGATCCTGGGAGGCGCGCTGCGGCGCTCCCCGGGCGAGCCGCCCGCGCCGCCTCGCCCGCTCCTGCTGGAGGACACGCGCTCGGCCACCCGGATCCTCGTCGAGGCCGACCTGCCCGTCGCCGCCTATCAGCAGCTCCTCGAACTGGACCTGCAGTCCTGCACGGGCCGGACGCTCTCCTACGACCGGGAGCGCAACTGCTGGAGCGGGCCCGGGCCCCGGCCCTGAGTTCCGGCCCCCCGGGCGCGCGCCTGCCGGGTGGTGACCGCCGTCGCCACCCGGCACCGCCATGTCCAGCCCGCTTCTCCCCCTTCACAGGGCTCCCCTTCTGCCACGCCGTCCGCTACGTTCGCCTCGCGTACCGCGCCCCGTCACACCGACGACACGGCCCCTTCCCCGGCACTCGCTGCTCTTGGAACACCCGGCTCCAGCCCCGACTCCCCAAGAGGTCCTCACACTCATGCCTGAACTCAACCGGCGGCGATTCCTCCAGATCGCCGGCGCGACCGCGGGCTACGCCGCCCTGTCGAGCAGCATCGAGCGTGCCGCCGCCATCCCCGCCCGCCGCGCTGCCGGCACGATCCAGGACGTCGAGCACATCGTCGTCCTGATGCAGGAGAACCGCTCCTTCGACCATTACTTCGGCACGATGAAGGGCGTGCGCGGCTTCGGTGACCCGCGCCCGGTGTCCCTGCCCAGTGGCAAGCCGGTGTGGTACCAGTCGGACGGCTCCAAGGAGGTGCCGCCCTACCACCCGGACGCCGAGAACCTCGGCATGCAGTTCATCGCGGGCCTCAACCACGACTGGGCGGGCGGGCAGAAGGCCTGGAACCAGGGCCGGTACGACCAGTGGCTCCCCGCCAAGGGAACGGGAACGATGGCCTACCTGACGCGGCAGGACATCCCGTTCCACTACGCGCTCGCCGACGCGTTCACCGTGTGCGACGCCTACCACTGCTCGTTCATCGGTGCCACCGACCCCAACCGCTACTACCTGTGGACGGGGCACACGGGCAACGACGGCAAGGGCGGCGGGCCGGTCCTCGGCAACGAGGAGGCCGGCTACGACTGGACGACGTACCCCGAGCGGCTGGAGAGGGCCGGCGTCTCGTGGAAGATCTACCAGGACGAGGGCGACGGCCTGGACAAGGCCGGCTCCTGGGGCTGGATCGAGGACGCCTACCGCGGCAACTACGGCGACAACTCCCTCCTCTACTTCAACAACTACCGCAACGCCAAGCCCGGCGACCCCCTCTACGACAAGGCGCGCACCGGCACGAACGTCAAGAAGGGCGGCGGCTACTTCGACGTCCTCAAGGCCGACGTCAAGGCCGGCAAGCTGCCGCATCTCTCCTGGATCGCCGCGCCGGAGGCGTTCTCCGAACACCCGAACTGGCCGGTCAACTACGGCGCCTGGTACATCTCCCGGGTCCTGGACGCCCTGACCTCCAACCCGGAGGTGTGGAGCAGAACGGCCCTGTTCATCACATATGACGAGAACGACGGCTACTTCGACCACGTCCTGCCGCCGTTCCCGCCCGCCTCCGCCGCCCGGGGCGCCTCCACCGTGGACACCGCGCTCGACGTCTTCGCCGGGAACGCGCGCTACGGCCCCGGCCCCTACGGCCTGGGTCAGCGCGTGCCCATGCTCGTGGTCTCCCCGTGGAGCACGGGCGGCTTCGTGTGCTCGGAGGTCTTCGACCACACCTCGGTCATCCGCTTCATGGAGCGCCGCTTCGGGGTGCGCGAGCCGAACATCTCGCCGTGGCGGCGTGCCGTCTGCGGCGATCTGACCTCGGCCTTCGACTTCCGCCTCGCGGACGCGCGGCCCGCCGCGCTGCCGGACACCGCTGCCTACGAGCCGCCGGACCGGGGGCGGCACCCGGACTACGTGCCGAAGCCGCCGTCCGGCCCCTCGCTGCCCAAGCAGGAGAAGGGCTCGCGGCCCGCGCGCCCGCTGCCGTACGCCCCACTGGTGGACGGGGCCGCGACCGCCTCGACCGGGCGCTTCACCCTCACCTTCGGCGGGGGCGACGCAGCGGGCGTGTGCTTCACGGTCACCTCCGGCAACCGCACGGACGGCCCCTGGACGTACACGGCCGGAGCCGGCAAGAAGCTCTCCGACACCTGGAACACGGCCTATTCGAAGGGCGTCTACGACCTGTCCGTCTTCGGCCCGAACGGCTTCCTGCGCACCTTCCGCGGGCCCGGCAGGGCCGCCGGCCCGGAGGTGACCGCCCGCCACGACGCCCGCACCGGCGGCGTCAGCCTGACGATGACGAACGCGGGCGGCAGCGACTGCCACCTGACGCTCACCGACGCGTACGCCGGGAAGCGCGAGACCTTCACGGTGCGGGCGGGCGGCCGGCTGGTCCACACGGTGGACCTGCGCCGCAGCAAGCGCTGGTACGACCTGACCGTGGTGTCGGACACGGACGGCAGCTTCCTGCGCCGCTTCGCCGGGCACGTCGAGACCGGTGAGACGGGGATGAGCGACCCGGCCATCGCCACGGTCTGAGCCCGGCCCCCGTTCGCGCCGCGGAAGAGAGCGGGGTAGACATGGGATATGGCCCGAAACCGGGACCGCTCCTCGGGGCCCTCGGGCCGCTGGTTCACCGGTCGGCGCCGAGACAGCAGGCGTGAGCCGGGGCAGTCGCGCAACGGCTCACGGGCGCCGTCGGCCGGACGTCTCCGGTCGGTGGTGCGCAGCCGCAGCGTCGCCGGTCAGATGTTCCTGCTGCAGCTGCTGATCGTTCTGCTGCTCGTCGTCGCCGCGGTGGTCACGCTGGTGCTCCAGGCGCGGAGCGACAGATTCCAGGCGGCGCGCGACCGATCGCTCGCCGCCGCACAGGCGTTCGCCCACAGCCCCGGCCTGGTGGCGACCCTGCGCGGTCCCGATCCCAGCAAGGTGCTCCAGCCGCTGACCGAGGCCGCCCGCAAGGAGGCGGGCGTCGACTTCGTCGTCGTGACCGACCGGGACGGCGTCCGCTACACGCACCCCCGGCCCGAGCTCATCGGCCAGCAGTTCATCGGCACCATCGGCCCCTCGCAGGCCGGCCACGTCACCGTCGAGAGCGTCCACGGCCCCCTGGGCGAGGAGGTGCAGGCCGTCGTCCCGGTGCAGGACGACCACGGCAACGTCGTCGGCCTCGTCTCCTCCGGGGTGAAGGTCAGCGCCGTGAGCAGCGCGGTCGACCGGCAGCTGCCGCTCCTGCTCGCCGCCGGCGGCGCCGCGCTGGTCCTCGCCACCGGCGGCGCGGCCCTGGTCAGCCGGCGGCTGCAGCGCCAGACGCACGGCCTCGGCCCGGCCGAGATGACCCGGATGTACGAACACCACGACGCGGTCCTGCACGCGGTGCGCGAGGGCGTCGTGATCGTCGGCGGCGACGGCCGCGTGATGCTCGCCAACGACGAGGCGCGCCGGCTCCTGGGCCTGCCGCAGGACGTGGAGGGGCGGGCCGTCGCCGAGCTCGACCTCGAGCCCCGGATGGCCGAGCTGCTGGAGTCCCGGCGCGTCGCCAACGACGAGGTGCTGCCCGTAGGAGACCGGCTGCTGGCCGTGAACAACCGGCCGACGGACCGCCGGGGCGGGCCGCCCGGCAGCGTGGCGACCCTGCGGGACTCCACCGAGCTGCGCGCCCTCGCCGGAAAGGCCGAGGCCGCGCGCGAGCGGCTGAAGCTGCTGTACGACGCGAGCGTGGCCGTCGGGACGACGCTCGACGTCCAGCGCACCGCCGAGGAGCTCACCCAGGTGGCCTCTCCCCGGTTCACCGACTACGCCACCGTCGACCTCGCCGAGCCCGTCCTGCGCGGCGACGAGCCGCGGTCGGGGGTCGGCAGCGACGCCCCCGAGCTGCGGCGGGTGGCGCTCAGCGGCGTCCGCGACGACCACCCGCTGTACCGGGCGGGCGAGCTGCACCGGTTCGCCGCGCCCACCCCGCAGGCGACGGGCTTCCTCAGCGGGCAGGCCGTCCTCGTACCCGACCTGGCGGTGTCCTCCGGCTGGCGCACCCAGGACGTCGAGCGCACGCAGGCGATACTGGACTACGGCTTCCACTCCCTGATCACCGTGCCGCTCAAGGCGCGCGGCGTGCTCATGGGCATCGCCAACTTCTGGCGGACGGGTGACAGCGCCACCTTCGAGGAGGACGACCTGTCCCTGGCCGAGGAGCTGGCGGCACGGGCCGCCGTGTGCATCGACAACGCCCGGCGCTTCACGCGCGAGCACGCCATGGCCGTGACCCTGCAGCACAGCCTGCTGCCGCGCGGGCTGCCCGAGCAGAACGCCCTCGACGTCGCCTACCGCTACCTGCCGGCCCAGGCCGGGGTGGGCGGCGACTGGTTCGACGTGATCCCGCTGCCGGGGGCCCGGGTGGCCCTGGTCGTCGGCGACGTCGTCGGGCACGGCCTGCACGCCGCCGCCACCATGGGCCGCCTGCGCACCGCCGTACAGAACTTCTCCGCCCTCGACCTGCCGCCCGACGAGCTCCTCGGGCACCTCGACGAGCTGGTCGGGCGCATCGACATGGAGTCGGCGGGGATCGGCGGGGAGGACGCGATCGCGGGCGCGACCTGCCTGTACGCGATCTACGACCCGGCCACGGGCGTCTGCGCCATGGCCCGGGCCGGCCACCCGCTGCCGGCCGTCGTCGACCCCGAGGGCACGGTGGACTTCCCCGAGCTTCCCGCCGGGCCGCCGCTGGGCCTCGGCGGGCTGCCCTTCGAGGCCGGGGAGCTGCAGCTGCGCGAGGGCAGCAGCCTCGTCCTCTACACCGACGGCCTCATCGAGGACCGCAAGCGGGACATCGACGCCGGCCTCGCGATCCTCACCGCCACGCTCGCCCACGCCGGCCGGACTCCGGACGAAGTCTGCGAGGAGGTGCTCAACGCCCTGCTTCCCGCCCGGCAGCGCGACGACATCGCCCTCCTCGTCGCCCGCACCCGCATCCTGGACCCCGACCGGACCGCCGAGTGGGAGCTGCCCTCCGACCCCGCGGTCGTGGCGCGCGCCCGCGCCGAGGTCACCCGGCAGCTGACCGAGTGGGGCCTGGACGAGGCCGCGTTCACCACGGAGCTGATCCTGAGCGAACTCGTCACCAACGCCATCCGCCACGCCTCGGGCCCGGTCGGCGTCCGTATCGTCCGCGACCGCGCCCTGATCTGCGAGGTCGCCGACGGCAGCAGCACCTCGCCCCACCTGCGCTACGCCGCCGCGGAGGACGAGGGCGGCCGCGGCCTGTTTCTCGTCGCCCAGCTGGCGGAGCGCTGGGGGACGCGGTACACGCCGGAGGGCAAGGTGATCTGGGCGGAGCAGCCGCTGGCGTGACATGCCCGCTCACGCCGACAGGACGGGCTGGTGTCTCCAGCCCGTCCTGGGTTCTACCGGTGGTCGTACGCGGTCAGCGGCCGCGCAGGTTCTTCTTGGCCTTCTCCGCGGACTCCTGGACCTTGCCCGTCACCTTCTCGGCGCGGCCCTCGGCCTCCATGCGCCGGTCGCCCGTCACATTGCCCGTGGTCTCCTTGAGCTTGCCCTTGACCTGCTTGGCCTTCGCCTTGCCTTTGCCCATGACCGGGCCTCCCTGTGTGTGCAGTGAAGGGGTTTCTCCCGGAATCCACCCTGTGGCGGGTCCACGGGGTCCGCAACCGACGCGGCGAAGGCGGCGAGGACGAAGACCGCCTCTTCCGCGCGCGTCGCGGCGGCTGCCGTGGCGCGGGCGCCGAGGACGAGTGCCGTGAAGGACACGACGGTGGCGGGGTTCAGCAGGGTGATGCCCAGCAGGGTGACGTACGCGCGCAGCGGGCCGGACGGGGTTTCGTCGGCTCGCCCGGACGGCTGACGTCCGTGGTAGCGGCCGACGGCGGTGACGCCGGTGCGGGCGGCGAGTGCGCGCCGCTCACGTCAGGGCGGTGCGTGAGGTCATGGACCGATCGTGGCGGCGACGGGGTCGGCCGGGCAATGGATTTTCGCGTGGCCCGCGCCTTCCGTACGGGCGCCCCGGGCCCCTGCTCACTGCCGCAGCCGGGACCCGGAGCGCTCCAGCCAGAGGTCGAGCAGCGGCTCGTCGCCGAGGATCTCGACCCCGCGGTGGTGCCCGGCGCCGGGCCGGTCGCGTGGAAGTGCAGCGTGCGGCCGGGCCCGAGCAGGGAGGACCTGCCGGGTGCCGCTTCGACGGCCTCGGGGAGCGAGGCGAGCGTCATCCACTCGTCCAGGGCGTCGAGCGCGAGCTCCTCGTCGAGGTCGAAGCCGGCGCCGGCGGCGAGCGCCGCGTCGGCACGGTGGATCGCCGTCTCGTGGACCGTCCGGCGGGCCCAGAAGGCCGCGGACGGCGACCCGGCGGCGGTCCGTGCCGACGCGCGGGGCCCGGCCTCGCGCAGCGTACGCACGAGGCGGGCCGCGCCGTCAGCGAGCCGGCGGTCGAGCACGCCGCCGTTCCCGTCCGTGCAGCCGGAGACGTCGTCGAGCACAGGGCCGGGCGCGGCTTCCGCCGCCCTGGTGCGCACGATCTCCTCGACCCGGCGGTGGGTGCCGCCGACGTGGCGGAGCAGCCGGCCGAGGTCCCAGCCCGGGCACGAGGGGACGGGGGCCCTCATGTCGGCGCCCTTGACACACGACCTCAACAGGTCGGTCTGCGCGAGGATTTCGGCGCAGAAGCGGTCGAAGCTCAGGGGGCTCATGCGGCCACGGTACGCGCGGGACGGGAATCCCTACGACCGGGCGCGACCGGGCCGGGCCGCTCCCCCGCCCGGGGCGCTCCGCTCCCCCGCCCCGGGCTCCGCGCCCGGCTCCTCGGGGGTCAGGGGTTCCGCGTCGCGCCACTCCTCGGTCCGGGTGGGCCGTCCCGACCGGGTCAGCTCCTCCACTTCCTTCTTCAGCTCGTCGTCCCGCTTGGCGCCGTGCTTGCTGCTTCCCCGGTCCATCGTTCGTGCCTCCTGCTGATCAGGTGCTGGAACCCGTCGGGTGCCCGGACTTTTCCTGACTAAACCAGTCGCCGACCCCCTCCCGGGACCAAGATTTAGTTAGGTTAGGCTTACCTCACTTTCTGCAGGTGACGTGAGAACCGGGAGCCCTTTATGAGGCTGGGTCCGCTGACGGTCCGTACAGGAGAGGGCCGTCCGGCCCTCCCGGCAGCGGGCGGCGTACGGGCGGCGCGGGCCGCCGACGCGCCCGGGCTGTACGCCCTGTCGGAACCCTTCATGCGGACCGGTGCGCTGCGCCGCCGCACACCGCACGTCTACGCGGCACGGTTCGCCGAGTTCTTCGTGGCGGAGGACGTTCGGGGGACCCTCGAAGGGTGCGTGGCCCTGCGCACGTTCCCCGGTGACGGCCTGTCGGCCACCGGGGCGGCGGGCGTGCTGCACAACTTCTGCGTGCGGCCCGGCCGTCAGCGCCGCGGCATCGGCTCGCGGCTGCTGACGGCGCTGCTGCTCCACGCCTCCGACCGGTCGGTGACCGAGGTGTTCGCGGCGACGACCGGCGACGGCGAGGCCTTCCTCCGCAGCGGCTTCCGCGAGACGGACACCTCGCGGGCGCCGCGTACGTGGGTGGCCGCCCTCGATCCCGCCCGCGGCTCCCGCATCTTCGCCCGGCCGCTGCCCGGGACCCCGCTCTCCGAGGGGAGCGCTCCCGTTCAGCCCTGGCCGGCGCGCCACTGCCGGGCGAGCACGTACACCAGGTAGCAGCCGCCGACGACCCCGGTCAGGACCCCCACGGGAAGCTGCGTGGGGGCCAGCATCCGCTGCGCGGCGAGGTCGCTGCCCGTCAGCAGCAGGGCGCCCAGGACGGCCGACGGCGCGAGGTTCGGGCCCGGGGAGCGGGTGAGCCTGCGCACCACCTGGGGCGCCACCAGGGCGATGAACGGCACGGGACCCGCGACGGCCGTGGCCAGGGCGGTGAGCCCCACGCCGACCACCAGCGCCGCGGCCTTGACCCGCTCGACCCGTACGCCCAGCGCCGACGCCGTGTCCTCGCCCATCTCCAGCATGCGCAGCGGCCGGGCGAGGAGCAGGGCCGCAGGAGCCAGGACGGCGAGTGCGGCGGCCATCGTGCCCGCGTGCTCCCAGCCGCGGCCGTTGAGGCTGCCGGTGAGCCAGACCTGGGCGCTCTGCGCGTCGGTGAAGGACGCCTTCGCGATCAGGTAGGCGTTGGCCGAGGAGAGCAGCGCGCTCACCCCGATGCCGACGAGGACGAGCCGGAAGGTGGCCGCGCCGCCCCGCCAGGCGAGCAGATAGACGGCGGCGCCGGTCACCGCGCACCCGGTGACCGAACCGGCGGCGACCGAGGCCGTGCCCGCGCTCAGCACGAGGATGGTGACGAGGGCACCGGTGGCGGAGCCGACGGTGAAGCCGATGACGTCGGGGCTCCCCAGGGGGTTGCGGGCGACGTTCTGGAAGAGCGCGCCGGACAGGCCGAGGGCGGCCCCGACCAGAAGGGCCGTCAGCAGCCGGGGCAGTCGCAGTTCCTCGACGATGTACGTGTACGCGGGGTTGCCGTCGCCGGCGAGGACGTGCAGGACGTCGGGCACGGGGATGCGGAAGTCGCCGGTGGTGAGCGTCCACACGCCCGTGGCGGCCGCCGCCAGGAGCAGGCCGAGGCAGACGGCGGCGGCGCGCGGGTCCCAGCGCACGGAGAGGGCGGGGCGGCCCGGCAGCGGCAGGCGCAGGGCGCGCAGACGCAGGGGCCGCGAGGGCGCGCTCGGCGGCTGCTCCGCCGGACGGGGGCGCGCAAGCGGGGTACGGCTGGTCACAGTTCGCTGATCCTCTTGCGGCGGACGAGTGCGATGAACAGGGGCGCTCCGAGGAACGCGGTGACGACTCCGGCCTCCAGCTCCTGCGGGCGCAGCACGACGCGGCCGAGGATGTCGGCGGCGAGCAGCAGCGCGGCGGCGAGGACGGCGCTGTAGGGCAGGACCCAGCGCTGGTCGGGCCCGGCGATCAGCCGTGCCACGTGCGGAACGGCCAGTCCGACGAAGGCGATCGGGCCGACGGCGGCGGTGGCGGCCCCGCACAGCAGGGTGACGGCGAGCATGGTGGCGAACTGGGTGCGGCCGGGGTGGGCGCCGAGCGCGCGGGCGGTGTCGTCGCCCAGGGCCACGGCGTTCAGCGGCCGGGCCAGCAGCGCGGCCAGCAGCGCGCCCGCGGCCAGGAACGGCAGCACCTGCCGGATCAGGGCGCCGTCCACGCCGCCGAGGGTGCCGATCTGCCAGAACCGGAAGCGGTTGAGGGTGAGCGGGTCGAGCAGGATCAGGCCGTTGACGACCGCCGTGAGGACGGCGGTGACGGCGGTGCCCGCGAGGGCGAGGCGCACGGGGGTGGCCCGGGAGCGGCCGCGGGTGCCCAGCAGGTGGACGGCCGCGGCGGCGACGGCCGCGCCCAGCAGCGCGCACCACACGTAGGCGCTGAAGCTGCCGAGGTCCAGCAGGGCGGTCGCGGCGGCGACGGCGGCAGCGGCGCCGGCGTTGACGCCGAGCAGCCCCGGGTCGGCGAGCGGGTTGCGCGTGAGCGCCTGCATGAGCGCACCGGACAGGCCGAGGGCGATGCCGACGCCGATGCCGAGGAGGCTGCGCGGCAGCCGGGAGGTGCGCACGACGATCCAGTCGTCGTTGCCGGGGTCCGGGTGCAGGAGGGCGTGCAGGACGTCGCCGGGCGGGATCGTCTTGGCGCCGATGCCGATGCTCAGGACGGCGAGGACGGCGACGAGGGCGGTGCAGGCCAGCAGCCCGGCGGCCCGCCGCGCGTGCTGAGCGCGGCGGGCCGGGGGCCGCCCCCCGCCTGCGGCGTTGCGCACAGGACGGGGGCCGTCGGTGGTGGTGGGAGCGGCAGTGGTGCTCACGCGTGCTCGTGCTCTTCGTCCGAGTGGTGGTCGTGGTTCTCCACGCCGCGCTTCCAGTAACCGTCGATGTCCACCTGCTCCTTGGCCATGCCGAGGTCGCGGCGCAGGTAGCGGCGGATGGGCTTGAGGGTGCCTGCCTCGCCGGCGATCCAGGCGTAGCCGAGTCCCTCGGCGGGCAGTTCGGCGGCACGGATGGCCTGCTCCATCAGGTCGCCCGTGCCGGCCGGGGCGTCCCCGCGGTGCAGCCAGGTCATGGTGCAGTCGGCGGCGGTGGTGAAGTGCTGTTCGTCCTGCGGGCCGGGCACCTCGGCGAAGGCGAGGACGCGGACGCCCGCGGGCAGCATCTCCAGCCAGCGGCCGAGCGCGGGCAGGGCGGTCTCCTCGGCGGCCAGCAGGTACCAGTCGTGGACCATCGGCAGGATCTCGGAGCCGCGCGGGCCGAGGACGCCGAGCCGCATGCCCGGCTCCGCCCGCGCGGCCCAGGCGGAGCCCACGCCGTCGCCGTGCAGGACCATGTCGACGTCCAGCTCCTGCGCCTCGGGGCGGTAGTAACGGACGGTGTAGTCCCGGGTGATGGGCTCCACGGGGGCGTCCATCCAGGTGTCGTTGCTGATGACCGGCTCGACGGGCAGTTCGGCGCCCGGTTCGGCGAAGCAGAGCTTCACGTGGTCGGTGGGCGCCTGCTCGCAGAATCCTTCCAGCGCGGGGCCGCCGAACGTCACCCGCACGGTGGAGGGGGTGAGCCGGTCGACCCTGCGCACCTCCAGCAGGCGGTACTTGAGCGGATGGCGGACGATGCGCATGCGCGGCGGGAGCGTCTCAATGGTCATCGATCATCCCAATCTGGCCGGGGTGTGCCGCGGGACCGGCACCGCGTTGCGGTGGCCCCCGCGCGGGCGCGCGAGGGCCACCGGGCGTCACGTGTACGGCCGGAGGACCCCTCCGAACCGAAGTTAGGCAACCCTAACCTAACTCATCGTGTAGATGCCATCGTTCCCGCCACCCGGCCTCCGTCGAGTGCGATCACCCGCGGCAGCCGGGCGATGGTGGCGGGCCGGTGCGCGACGACGATGATCGTGCGGTCGCTGCGCATCCCGTCCAGGGCGTGCTCCAGCCGGCCCGCCGTCACCGGGTCGATGTCGGCGGTCGCCTCGTCCAGGACGAGCACCGCCGGGTCGGCCAGGGCCGCCCTCAGCAGCCCGACGATCTGCCGCTCCCCCGCCGACAGGCGCGAGCCGCGCACGCCCACCTCGGCGTCGAGGCCGCCCAGATCGCGGATCCACTCCTGAAGTCCCAGCTCGGCCACGGCCCGTTCCATCTCGGCCCGGCCCGGGGCGCTGTGCACCAGCTCCAGGTTCGCCGCCACCGTGCCCGTCACCATGCGGACTTCCTGCGGCACCAGCACCACGCGGCGGCGCAGCTCCGCCTCCGGGATCTCCCGCAGGTCGACGCCGGCGAAGCGCACGGTGCCCCGGTCGGGCGCGTAGAGGCCGCACAGCAGCTTCGACAGCGTCGTCTTGCCCGAGCCGGTCTCGCCGACCACGCCGCTGCGGTCTCCCACCGGGAAGCCCAGGGAGACGCCGCGCAGCACCTCCGTGCCGTCGCGGTAGGAGTAGCCGAGGTCCTCGCAGGCGAGTTCGCCGCGCAGGGGCAGCCCGGCGGCCGGGCCGTCCTCCCGGGGCGTCTCGTCCGCGGCCCGGTCGGTGGCCGCCAGCAGGTCCAGCAGCCGGGCCAGGCCCGTACGCGCCGTCTGCACCTCGCCCACGAGCTGCGAGATGTCCGAGAAGGAGTCGAAGAGGTTGCGGCTCGCCAGGACGAAGACCACGACGGTGCCGACGCCCATCGCGCCGCGCGAGACGGACCAGCCGCCGACGAGCAGCAGCACGACCAGGGCGAACCCCTCGATCAGGCCGACCAGGTCGATGCGGTTCTCCACCCGGATCGCGCGGCGGGCGGCGCCCACGGCCGCGGTGTTCTCCCGGTCGAACCGGCGCAGCCAGCCGGGCAGGCCGCGGGCGCTCTGCAGCGCCTCCCGTACGTTCAGGGTCTCGGTGAACGTCGCCGCGACCGTCGCCTCCGCCGCCGCCTTCCCGCCGAACGCGCGCGGCGCGGACCGCTGGAACCAGCGCATCACCAGCAGCGTCAGCGGCACGAAGACGGCGAGCTGCACCAGCGCCAGCTGCCACGAGTAGCCGAAGAGCACGACGAGGGTGAACAGGAGCGTGGCCGTCGCCGACACCAGCCGGCGCAGGTGCATGCGCACGAAGGAGGCCAGGGCGGCCACCTCGCCCGTGGTACGGCGCAGCAGATCGCCCGTGCGGTGCGACTCCAGGAACCGCAGCGGCGCCGACGCCAGGTTCTCCACGCACTTCTCGCGCAGGCTGCGCACCACGTTCTCGCCGGCCTTCGCCAGCAGCAGCTCGCCCGCGCGGGCGAGACCGAGCTGGAGGACCGCGAGGACGACGAGGACCACGGCGGCGGTCAGCAGCCCGCCGCGGTCGCGGTCGAGCAGGGCATCGGTCGCCTGCCCGATCAGCGGGGCGACGGCCACCAGCGCGGCGGAGTCGGCCAGCCCGACGACGAGGGCGACGGCGAGCGCGCGCCGGTGCGGGCGCAGATAGGGAGCGGCGCGACGCAGCACGCGCCGCTCGTCGGGCTGCTCATCGAGCAGAACCGGCTCAGCCACGGGGGCCCTCCGGGGTGGTGACGGGGACGGATGCGGGGGCAGGGGCGGGTGCGGCGGCGGGGCCGACACCGGAGCGGCCTTCGGCCTCGGGGTCGGGGATGCCGGCGGCGTCGGCATCGCCTGCTCGGGGCGCGGCCGTCAGTGTTATGACGCGGTCCGCCGTCTCCAGGACCGCGGTGCGGTGTGTGGCGAAGACGATGGTGCGGGCCGCGGCCCACGTGCGCAGGCGGTCGAGGATCAGTTGCTCGGTGGTGGTGTCCAGGGCGGACGTGGAGTCGTCGAGGATCAGCACCTCCGGCTCGCCGAGCAGCGCGCGGGCGATGGCCAGCCGCTGGACCTGACCGCCCGACAGGGCGGTGCCGCTCTCGCCGAGTTCGGTGTCGTAGCCGTCGGGCATCGCGGCGATCTGGTCGTGGATGCCGGCGGTTTCGCAGGCGGCGTGCAGGGCCTCGTCCGGCAGGTCGCGGCCGAGCCGCAGGTTCTCGGCGACCGTGCCGGACAGCAGCATGGGCCGCTGGGCGACGTACGCGATCCGGCCGCGGATGTCGTCCAGGGCGGCCTCGCGCAGGTCCGTGCCGCCGTAGCGGACGGCCCCCGTATCGGGGTCGTCGAGCCGGACGGGCAGGCGCAGCAGGGTGCTCTTGCCGGAGCCGGTGGCGCCGTTCACGGCGACGAACTCCCCGGCGCGGACGGTCAGGTCGAGCGGCGCGAGGACGGTGACGCCGTCGCGGACCGCGCTGACGCCGGTCAGCTCCAGGTCGCCGCCGGAGGTGAGCGCGACCGGCTCGGCGGGGTCGGTGACGGTGGCCGCGATGGACAGCGCCTCGTCGATGCGGGAGGCGGCCACGTCGGCCTGCCCGCGGGCGAGGAGCCGGTCGACCAGGACGCGGGTGGCGAGGGTGATGCTGGCCATCCAGGACGTGAAGGCGACCAGGCCGCCGATGGTCAGCCGGCCGTCGAGGACGGCGAGCCCGCCGAAGCCCACGCCGATCGCCACGGCCATCCGTGGCACGAAGGGTGCGACGGACGCCCAGGAGGCCTCGATCCGGGCCGCCTTGACGGTGCGGTCGGTGACGGCGGCGCTGGCCGCGTCGTGCCGGGCCACCAGCGGGCGGTGGCCGCCCGTGCCGCGCAGGCCGGTGCCGAGCTGGAGCAGGTCGGCCACGGCCTCGGCGCGGACGCCGTGCGCCTCGGCCAGGGCGCCGCTGGCCGCGCCGAAGCGGCGCGGGAAGTACAGGTTGACCCAGACCAGGAACGGCAGCATGCCCAGCGTCACCAGCAGCAGCGACAGGTCGAGCACGCCCATGCCGGTCAGGACGCCGATGAAGGTGGTGGCCAGCACGACCCAGATGGCCAGGCCGTGCACCCACTCGCGCACCAGGTCGGTGTCCCGGCCCGCGCGCATGGCCAGGTCGCCGTGGCCGCGGGAGGCGAGCGCGGCGCGGTCCAGGCCGGCCAGGTGCCGCAGCAGCCGGGAGCGCAGGTCGGCTCCGACCTTGGCGTCGGCTGAACCGGCCCAGTACTGCCAGCCGTAGAGCCCGGCGAACTGGATGCCCGCGGCGCACAGGGCGGCTGCGGCCCACACCAGCAGGGCGTGGTTGTCCTTGGCCGTGACGCCGTCGTCCAGCGCCTTCTGGATGCACCACGGGACCGCGAGGAAGGCGATCTGCCGGACTCCGGCGGCGGCCATGGCCGCGCCGACCGTCGCCCAGTGCGGCCGCAGGGCGCCGCGCAGCAGGGCGCGGGCCCGTCGTCGCCGTTCGGGCGAGAGGTCCCGTGGGCTCTGCTCTTCCTCCTCCGGGGCGTCCTCGGCGGGCGGGACCTCCTCGGCAGTCGGCGGGCCCGGGGGCTCGTCGGCGGTGCCGGGGTGGTGCTCCGGCTTGGCGTGTTGGGTGCTCACGACGTCAGGTATCCGCTCTCAGCAGGTCGGCTCGGCCGTGGCGGGCGGACCGGGTGGGTGCCCGGTCCGCCCGCCGCGGCGGGTCTTCGGGAGGGGCCGGTCAGGACCGGGCGACGAGGCTCGCCGGGCGCATGTCGGTCCAGTGGGCGTCGACGTAGTCGGTGCAGGCCTGCAGGGAGTCCTCGCCGTGGACGGCGGTCCAGCCGTCGGGGACCTCGGCGAAGGCGGGCCACAGGGAGTGCTGGTTCTCGGCGTTGACGAGAACGAAGTAGCGGGCGTCGTCGTCCTCGAACGGGTTGGTGGCGTTGCTCATGGCGGAATGCTCCTTTGTACGGGTGAGGTGATGGACGGGTGAGGTGATAGTGGGTCAGGAGGGATGAGAAGCCGCGGGTGCGGCCTCCCGGAAGCGGGCGGCGAGTTCGGCGACGGTGGGCCCGGCGAACAGGTCGCCGATGCCCGGTCCGGCCTCGCCGGTGCCGAAGGCCTCGCGGATGCGGTGCAGCAGTGTCATGGCCAGCAGCGAATGGCCGCCGAGCTCGAAGAAGCTGTCGTCGACCGCGACTTCGGGCAGCCCGAGGACGTCGGCGAAGACGTCGCACAGCGTCTTCTCCGCCACGTCGCGCGGGGCCCGGCCCGAGCCGCCGGCGGCCATGTCGGCGGCGGTGGGTGCGGGGAGCGCCTTGCGGTCGAGCTTGCCGTTGACGGTCAGCGGCAGCGCGTCCAGGACGACGAACGCCGACGGGACCATGTACTCCGGCAGGGACTCCGCCAGCGAACGGCGCACCGCGGCGGCGTCGACGTCTGCGGCGTCGGCGGGCACGAGGTAGGCGGCCAGGCGCTTGACGCCCGGGGTGTCCTCGCGGACGACCACGGCGGCCTGGGCGACCGGGGGCAGGCCCGTCAGGGCGTCCTCGATCTCCCCGGGCTCCACACGATAGCCGCGGATCTTCACCTGGTCGTCGGCCCGGCCCAGGAAGTCCAGCAGGCCGTCCCGGCGCCACCGTACGACGTCGCCCGTGCGGTACATCCGGGCGCCGGGCTCGCCGAAGGCCGCGCCGAAGGGGTCGGCGACGAACCGGCCGGCGGTCAGGCCCGGGCGGTCGAGGTAGCCGCGCGCCAGGCCGACGCCGGACACGTACAGCTCACCGGGGACGCCCACCGGCACGGGCCGCAGCGCCGCGTCCAGCACGTAGGCGCGCGTGTTCCAGATGGGGCGGCCGACGGTGGCGGTGTCGCTGTCGAGCGTGCCGCCGCCGAGCGTGTTGATCGTGTACTCGGTCGGGCCGTAGAGGTTGTAGCCCATGAGGCCGGGCGTCTCGCACAGCCGCGTCCACAGCGACTCGGGGACCGCTTCGCCGCCGAGGAGGACCAGGACGGGGCGGTGCCGGTCCTCGTCCAGCAGGCCGCATTCCACGAGCGCCTGGGCGTACGACGGCGTCACGTTGATGACGTCGACGGCCTGCTCCGCGCAGTAGGCTGCCAGGCCTTCGGCGTCGCGGCGCAGCGACTCGTCCAGGACGTGCACCTCGTGTCCTTCCACGAGCCACAGCAGCTCCTCCCACGACATGTCGAAGGAGAACGAGACGGTGTGCGCGATGCGCAGCGTCCGGCCGCCGGCGGAGGCGACGACGGGGTTGAAGATGGCCTCGCGGTGGTTCAGGAGCATGTTGGTCAGGCCGCGGTAGGGCGTGACCACGCCCTTGGGACGGCCCGTGGAACCCGAGGTGAAGATGACGTACGCGGCGGCGTCGGGATCCACCCGCGTCTCCACCGGCCCCTCCGGCAATCCGGCCAGCTCGGCGGCGACGGCAGCGTCGTCCAGCTCCACGCGCGGGACCCCGTCGACCTCCGGCATCCGGGCGCGCGCCGTGGAATCGGTGAGCAGGACGACGGGTGCGGTCTCCTCGACCATGTACGCGAGGCGGTCGACCGGGTAGTCCAGCTCCAGCGGCAAGTACGCGGCGCCGGTGCGCAGCACCGCGAAGAGCGCGGCCACCATGTCCAGCGAACGCGGCAGGCCCAGGGCCACCACCTTCTCCGGGCCCGCGCCCCGTGCCAGCAGCAGCCGGGCGAAACGATTCACCCGTGCGTCCAGCTCGGCGAACGACCAGACGCGGTCACCCGCCACCAGGGCCACCGCCTCCGGCGTACGAGCGGCCTGCTCGGCCAGCAGGTCCGCCACCGAGGCGTCCGGCAGCTCGTGCCCCGTGTGCGCCCACTCCCCCAGGACCGCGTCCCGCTCCTCCCGCGTGAGCACGTCGAGGGTGCCGATGCGGCGGGCCGGGTTCTCGGCCACCTGGGCGAGGAGGGACAGGAGCCGCTCCACGAGGGCCTCGGCGGTGGAGCGGTCGTAGAGGTCGGCCGCGTACTCGAAGGCGATGTCGATCTCTTCGGTGCTCGGGGTCTCCTCGAAGTTGAAGTCGAGCTCGAACTTCACGGCGCCCAGCTCGAACGGGAGGATGCGGCTCTCCAGCCCGAGGAGCCGGCGGGCCTCGCCGTCGCTGTTCCGGTACCCGAGCATCACCTGGAACAGCGGGTGACGGCCCGGGACGCGCGGCGGGTTGACGGCCTCGACCAGGCTGTCGAAGGGCAGGTCCTGGTGGGCGAAGGCCGCCAGGTCGTGCTCCCGGACGCGGCCGAGCAGCTCGCTGAACGCCGGGTCGCCGGAGAGGTCGTTGCGCAGCACGAGCGTGTTGACGAAGAAGCCGACGAGCCCGTCGAGCGCGGCGTCCGAGCGGCCCGCGACCGGGGCGCCGAGGGGGATGTCGTCGCCGGCGCCGAGCCGGTGGAGCAGGGTGGCGACGGCCGCCTGCAGGACCATGAACGTCGTCGTGCCCGTGGCGGCCGCGGCGTCGCGCAGCCCGCGGTAGACGGCCTGCGGCACCCGGGCCCGTACGGTGTCGCCGCGAAGGCCGGTGGCCGGGGTGCGCGGGCGGTCGGTGGGCAGGGCCAGCTCCTCCGGGATCCCGGCGAGCGCCTGCTTCCAGTACGCGGCCTCCCGGCTGTGCAGGCTCTGCTCGTCCGCGGGGTCGCCCAGCAGGTCGCGCTGCCACAGCGTGTAGTCCGCGTACTGGACGGGCAGCGGCTGCCAGGCGGGGGCGGTGCCGCCGGCGCGGCTGGTGTACGCCGTGGTGAGGTCGTCCACGAAGGGCAGCATCGACCACTCGTCCCCGGCGATGTGGTGGAAGAGCAGCACCAGGACGTGGTCCATGGGGCCGATGTCCAGCACGGTGACGCGCAGGGGCAGTTCGCGCGAGAGGTCGAAGCCGTGCCGGACGGCCGTCTGCACGTCGGCCTCCAGGGCCGCCTCCGTGGTGGTGACGACGTGCAGCGCGTCGGCGGGGGCCGGCGCGTCGAGGATGCGCTGGACGACGCGGCCCTCGTGCTCGGCCACGACGGTGCGCAGGCTCTCGTGGCGGGCGGTCACGTCGGCCACCGCGAGCCGCAGCGCGTCCGTATCGAGGACACCGCTCACCCGGACGACGAGCGGGACGTTGTACGTGGCGCCGGAGGCGTCGAGGTTCTGCAGGAACCACATGCGGCGCTGGGCGTGCGAGAGGGGCAGCTCGGCCGGGCGCTCACGGCGTACGAGTGCGGGCCGGTCGTCCGTCGCCCCGGCGGTGCGCTCGGCGAGCGCGGCCGGGGTCGGCGCCTCGAAGAGGTCGCGGATGGCGAGGTCGGTGCCGAGGGCCGTGCGGATCCGGCTGACGAGGCGGGTGGCCAGCAGGGAGTGGCCGCCCAGGTCGAGGAAGTGGTCGTCGGGGCCGACGGGGCCGGTCCCGAGCACCTCGCCGAACAGGGCGCACAGCTGCTCTTCCCGGGGGGTGGCGGGAGCGCGGCCGGTGCCGGTCGCGCCGAGGTCCGGTGCGGGCAGGGCCTTGCGGTCGAGCTTGCCGTTGACGGTCAGCGGCAGCGCGTCCAGGACGACGAAGGCCGACGGGACCATGTACTCCGGCAGGGACTCCGCCAGCGAACGGCGGACCGCGGCGGCGTCGACGTCTCCGGCGGTGGCGGGCACGAGGTAGGCGGCCAGGCGCTTGACGCCGGGGGCGTCCTCGCGGACCACGACCGCGGCCTGTGCCACGGAGGGCAGTTGTGCCAGCGCGTCCTCGATCTCGCCGGGCTCGACGCGGTAGCCGCGGATCTTGATCTGGTCGTCGGCGCGGCCGAGGAAGTCCAGCAGGCCGTCCCGGCGCCACCGTACGACGTCGCCCGTGCGGTACATCCGCCCGCCCGGCTCGCCGAAGGGGTCCGCTACGAAGCGGCCCGCCGACAGGCCCGGACGGTTCAGGTAGCCGCGGGCCAGGCCCACGCCGGACACGTACAGCTCGCCCGGGACGCCGACCGGGACCGGGCGCAGCCATGCGTCCAGCACATGGGCCTGCGTGTTCCGGATGGGGCGGCCGACGGTGGCGGTGTCGCTGTCGAGCGTGCCGCCGCCGAGCGTGTTGATCGTGTACTCGGTGGGACCGTAGAGGTTGTAGCCGATCAGGCCGGGCGTCTCCTTCAGCCGCTGCCACAGCGACTCCGGTACCGCCTCGCCGCCGAGGAGGACGAGCACCGGCCGGTGCCGGTCCTCGTCCAGCAGGCCGCATTCCACGAGCGCCTGGGCGTACGACGGCGTCACGTTGATGACGTCGACCGCCTGCTCGGCACAGTAGGCTGCCAGGCCTTCGGCGTCGCGGCGCAGCGACTCGTCCAGGACGTGCACCTCGTGTCCTTCCACGAGCCACAGCAGCTCCTCCCACGACATGTCGAAGGAGAACGAGACGGTGTGCGCGATCCGCAGGCACCGCCCGCCTGCCGCCTCCACCACGGGGTTGAAGATGGCTTCGCGGTGGTTCAGCTGCATGTTGGTCAGGCCGCGGTAGGGCGTGACCACGCCCTTGGGACGGCCCGTCGAGCCGGAGGTGAAGATGACGTACGCGGCGGCGTCGAGATCCACCCGCGCCTCCACCGGCCCCTCCGGCAGACCCGCCAGCTCGGCCACCACGGCAAGGTCGTCCAGCTCCACGCGGGGAACGCCGTCGACGTCCGGCATGCGGTCGCGTACGGAGGAGTCCGTGATCAGGACGACGGGTGCGGTCTCCTCGACCATGTACGCGAGGCGGTCGACCGGGTAGTCCAGCTCCAGCGGAAGGTACGCCGCACCGGCGCGCAGCACCGCGAAGAGCGCCGCCACCATCTCCAGCGAACGCGGCAGGCCCAGGGCCACCACCCGGTCCGGTCCGGCGCCGCGGGTGAGGAACAGCCGGGCCAGGCGGTTCACCTGCGCGTCCAGTTCGGCGAAGGTCCACACGCGTTCGCCCGCGACCAGCGCCACCGCGTCCGGCACGGCCGCCGCCCGCTCGGCCAGCAGGTCCGCCACCGAGGCCTCCGGCAGCTCGCACGCCGTGGCGGCCCACTCGCCCAGGACCGCGCCGCGTTCGGTCTGCGTCAGCACGTCGAGGTGCCGGACGAGCACGCCGGGGTCCGCGGTGATCTGTTCCAGGAGGGAGACGAAGCGCTCCGCGTGCTCCTCGACCGTCGTGCGGCCGAAGACGTCGGGGCGGAACTTCCATTCGAAGCTGAGCCGGTCGCCCGGGTTGGCCGCGAAGATCAGCGGGAAGTGGGTGGCGTCCACATCGGTGACGTCGTCCACGCCGAGGGCCTGTCCGATGCGGTCGCGCTCGTCCTGGTCGACGGGGGTGTTGCGCAGCACCTGGAGCGTGTCGAAGAGGCGGCCGGCTCCGGCGGCGCGCTGGATGGTGCCGAGGCTGAGCTGGTGGTGCGGC
Source organism: Streptomyces rectiverticillatus (assembly GCF_013394065.1). NCBI lineage: Bacteria > Bacillati > Actinomycetota > Actinomycetes > Kitasatosporales > Streptomycetaceae > Streptomyces > Streptomyces rectiverticillatus. The sequence continues at coordinate 6,770,341 of NZ_CP040752.1, read as the reverse complement.
AGGAGGGCCGCCTGCTCGCCCTGGAGGCGGGCGAGGTAGGCGGCGACGGTCTCGTGCCGGTCGAGCCGGGCGCGGACCGGCACGGTGTTGAGGAACATGCCGATGGTGCGGTCGATGCCCGTCAGCTCCGCCGGGCGGCCGGAGACGGTGGTGCCGAAGACCACGTCCTGACGCCCCGTCAGTCCGGCCAGGAGCAGGCTCCAGACGCCCGAGAGGACGGTGTTGAGGGTCAGGCCCTGGGCCCTGGCGTAGCCGGTGATGCGGGAGCTGAGGCCGGCGGTCAGCTCGGTGACGTGCTCCTCGGGCAGTAGGGCGGCACGCTCGCGGGCCTGCGGGGCGATGAGCGTGGGCTCGTCGACGCCTGCGAGGGCTGCGCGCCAGGCCTCTTCACCGGCGGCGGTGTCCTGGGTGTGGAGCCAGGCGAGGAAGTCGCGGTAGGCCAGGGGCTCGTCCCCGGCCGGGCCGGGCTGCGGGAGGGTGCCGCCGGCCACCAGGGCGTGACAGCAGGCCAGGAGCTCCTGCAGGAACAGGCCGGTGGACCAGCCGTCCCACAGCAGGGTGTGATGGGTGACGAGGACGTGCTGGCGGCCGTCGGGGGTGAGGACGGAGGACAGGCGCACCAGGGGCGGGTCGGCGAGGTCGAAGCGGGTGCGGGCCTCGGCGTCCTGCAGCCGGCGCAGCTCGGCTTCGGCGGCCTCGGGGGCGAGGGTGCGCAGGTCGGTCTCGGTGACGGGCACGGTGGTTCCGGCCGGGATGAACTGGACGGGCCGGTCGAGTCCGTCGTGGAGGAATCCGGCGCGCAGGTTGGGGTGCCGGTCGAGGACGGCGGTGACCGCGGTGCGCAGGGTCTCCACGGGGACCGGGCGGCGCAGGGTGACGACGTCGCGGGAGGTGTAGACGTCGAGGGCGTCCTCGTCGTAGAGGGCCTCGAAGAGCAGGCCCTGCTGGAGCGGGGAGAGCGGCCAGATCTCGGTGACGCCGGGGACGGCGGCGCGGACGGTCGCGGCGTCCTGCGTACTGGGCTCGGGCAGTTCGGCGGCGGCCGCCGGGCCGGTGGTGTCGCCGGCGGGCGCGCCGTGGCCTGCTCGCTCCGCCAGTCCGGCGGGGGTGCGGGCTTCGAAGACGTCGCGCGGGCTGAGGGTGAGTCCTGCGGCGCGCGCGGCTCCGACGAGGCGGATGGAGACGATGCTGTCGCCGCCGAGGCGGAAGAAGTCGTCGTGGACGCCGGCGCCGGGGAGTTCGAGGACCTCGGCGAAGAGGGCGCACAGCGCGGCCTCGGTCTCGGTGGCCGGCTCGCGGTCGCCGCCGGCCGTGGTGAGTCCGGGGGCGCCGTCGGGCAGCGCCTTGCGGTCGGTCTTGCCGTTGACGCTCAGCGGCAGGGCGTCGAGGGTCACGAAGGCGGACGGGACCATGTACTCGGGCAGCCGGGCGGCGCAGGCCTCGCGCAGGGCGTCGGGGCCGGCGTCGGCACCGGGGGCGGGGACGACGTAGGCGACGACGTGCTGGGCGCCGGCCGCGGTGGTGCGCACGAGGACGGCGGCGTGCCGGACGGACGGGTGGGCGGCCAGGACGGCCTCGATCTCGCCGAGTTCGATGCGGAAGCCGCGGACCTTGACCTGGTCGTCGGTGCGGCCCAGGTACTCGACGGCGCCGTCGGCCCGGCGGCGGACCAGGTCGCCCGTGCGGTACATGCGCGTCCCGGCCGGGCCCTGCGGGTCGGCCACGAAGCGCGATGCCGTCAGCCCCGGGCGGCCCAGGTAGCCGCGGGCCAGCTGGACGCCGGCGAGGTAGAGCTCGCCCGGTACGCCCACCGGTACGGGGCGCAGGGCCGCGTCCAGCACGTGCAGCCGGGTGTTCCACACGGGACGGCCGATGGGGACGACTGCGGCACCGGGCTCGGTGCGGTGGTACGTCACGTCCACGGCCGCTTCGGTCGGCCCGTACAGGTTGTGCAGCTCGGTGTCCGGCCACAGGGCGGCGAACCGGTCCACGGCCGCGGCGGGCAGGGCCTCGCCCGAGCAGAAGACGCGGCGGACGCCCCGGAAGGCGCTGCGGATCGTCTCGTCCTGCTCCGCGGCGGCGGTGAAGGCGGTGAGCATCGACGGGACGAAGTGCGCGGTGGTGACGGAGGCCCGCCCGGACAGCGCGGCGAGGTAGTCGGGCTCGCGGTGCCCGCCGGGCCGGGCCAGGACGACGGCCGCGCCGCTGACGAGCGGCAGGAAGAACTCCCACACCGATACGTCGAAGCTGGCCGGGGTCTTCTGCAGGATCCTGTCCCCGGCGCCGATCCCGTAGGCGTCGCGCATCCAGTCCAGGCGGTTCACGATCGCCTCGTGCGTGACGACCACGCCCTTGGGCCGGCCGGTGGAGCCGGAGGTGTAGATGACGTAGGCGGCGTGCTGCGGGCCCGCCGCGGGCCGCTCCGGCGGGGCGGCGGCGCGGGGTGCGTCGGCGAGCAGGACGGGCACGTCCTGCAGCCAGGAGAGCCGGGGCCGCTCGGCCCCGGTGGTCAGCACGCACACGGGCGCGGCGTCGTCCACCATCCCCGCCAGGCGTTCTTCGGGGTGGTCGAGGTCCAGCGGCAGGTAGGCGGCGCCGGACTTCAGGACGCCCAGCAGGGACACCATGAGCTCGGCGGAGCGGGGCACGGCCACGGCGACGATGCGGTCGGGTCCGGCCCCGGCCGCGGCCAGCTCGGCGGCGAGCGCGCCCGCCTGCTCGTCGAGCTGACGGTAGGTCAGTTCGCGGCCCTCGTACACCACGGCCGTCGCATCCGGTGTCGCCGCCAGCTGCTCGGCGAACCGCGTGACCAGCGTGCCGCCGGGCACCGGCCGGTCCGTGGCGTTCCACTCCCCCGCCAGCGAGCGGCTCTCGTCGGGGAGCAGCAGGTCGAGCCGGGCCAGCGGCGTCTCGGGGGCGTCGGCGAACAGGGTGAGCAGGTGCAGGAAGCGGTCGGTGATGCGCTCGGCGGCCGCGCGGTCGAAGACGTCCGGGCGGTAGCCGAGCTCCAGGCGCAGGGTGTCGCCGGGCAGGACGCGCATGGTCAGCGGGTAGTGGGTGGCGTCGCGGGCGCCGAGGCCGGTGACGCGCAGGCCGCCGGTGGCCGCGGCCGCGCCGAGGACGCCGGAGACGTCGTCGCTGCCGGCGTAGTTCTCCACCACGAGCAGGGTGTCGAAGAGGGGGCCTTCGACGGGGGTCAGGCGCTGGATGCCGGCGAGGCCGAGGTGCTGGTGGTCCATCAGGGCGGCCTGCTCGGCCTGGACGGCGGCGGCTGTGGCGGCGAGCGTGGCGCCGGGTGCCAGGCGGACGCGGACCGGCAGGGTGTTGATGAACAGGCCGACCATGGCGTCGGCGCCGGGCAGGTCCGCGGGGCGGCCGGAGACGGTGGTGCCGCTGACGACGTCGGTGGCGCCCGTGAGGGAGCCCACGAGGACGCCCCACAGCGTGTGCAGGACGTTGCCGAGGGTCAGGCCGCGGGTGCGGGCGGCGACGGTGAGGGCTGCGGTGAGGTCCGGGTCGGCCTCGGCCTCGGCGTCCGCCGGTTCGACCGGGGTGCCGAGGCCGGCGCCGGGGGCGACCGGGTGGGCCTCGGTGATGCCGTCGAGGGCGGCGGTCCAGGCGCGCCGGGCGGCGTCGGTGTCGCGGCCGGCGAGCAGTTCGAGGTGGTCACGGTAGGGGCGCACGGGCGGCAGGGCGGCGAGGTCGCCGCGGGAGCCGACGAGGGTGAGCAGCTCCCGGACGAGGATCGGCATGGACCAGCCGTCGAGGAGCAGGTGGTGGCAGGTGACGACGAGCCGGGCGGTGTCCGGGCCGAGCCGCAGCAGGGTCAGCCGCAGCAGCGGCGGTTCGGCGAGGTCGAAGCGGTGGTTCCAGTCCTGCTCCATGGCGGCGCGGACCGCTTCGTCCTGGACCGGCCGGTCGGCGGCGAGCGCGGTGAGGTCGAGTTCGCGCAGCGGGGTGCCGACGTGGCGCTGGACGAACTGGACGGGGTCCTCTCCGTCGTCGTACCAGAAGCCGGCGCGCAGGTTGGCGTGGCGCTGCAGCAGCGCGTCGGTGGCGGCGGCGAGGTCGGCGGTGGCGAGGGGGCCGTCGAGGTCGAGGTGGGACTGGACGACGTAGACGTCGCGGGAGCCGTCGTCGTAGACGGCGTGGAAGAGCAGGCCCTCCTGCAGGGAGGACAGGGGGTAGACGTCCTCGAGCGCGGATCCGGCGCCGGGGTCGTCTGCCGGGTTCAGGTCGGTGGAGTCAGTCATGGTGGCGCTCTCGGTCGGGGAGTGGGCGGCGTGGTCGGAGGTCTCGGGGCGGCCGGTCACCGGCGCCTGCGCAGACGGGATTCCAGGCGGTCGATGCGGGCCTGGTCCAGGGAGACGAGACGGACGTCGGAGGGCGTGATGCCGCCTGCGCCGGGGTCTTCGGCGTGCCGGGCGAGCGCGTCGAGGGCGTCGAACCAGCGCGTGGCGAGGGCGGCGACCTGCTCGCCGGTGAACAGGGCGTGCGGCCAGCTCCATTCGACGGCCAGCTCGGGCCGGCCGTCGGCGCCGGAGACGACGACGGCGTCGATCTCCAGCGGGTAGGGGGCGGGCATGGCGGCGTCGGGGGCGGCGCCCTCGGCGACGGCGGCCCGCTCGGCGTCCGGGGCGAAGGCCCAGTGGCGGGAGCCGCCCGCGGCGGCTTGACGGTCGGTCCGGCCGCGGTAGTTGAACAGCAGCTGCGAGCCGGGCAGGGCCGCCAGGGCGGGTACGGTCTGGGCGTTGAGGTGGCGCAGGAGGCCGTGGCCGAGGCCGCGGTCGGGCACCGCCCGCAGCTGTTCCTTGACCTGCTTGAGGGCGGCCCCGGCCTGCCGGCCGCCGGCCAAGGCGTCGGCGAGGTCCACGGCGCTCACGTCCAGGCGGACGGGGTGGACGGTGGTGAACCAGCCGACGGTGCGCGACAGGTCCGGGGTGAGGCCCGCCGTGTCGCTGCCCCCGCGCCCGTGGCCCTCCAGGTCGATCTGCAGGGCGCCGGTGTACGCGGCGGGCAGGGCGGGGTTGCCAGTGCGGCGCCAGTCGGCGGCGGCCAGGGCGAGGGCGGCGAGGAGCACATCGTCCACTCCGGCCGAGAAGGCCTGCGGGACGGCGGTCAGCAGCGGCCCGGTGCGGTCGGCGGGCAGGGTCCTGCGCAGGGTGCGCAGGGTGGCCGTGGTGTCGCGGTGCGGGTCGGCGGCGGTGCGGGAGAGCGGGGCCTGCGGTCCGGCCAGCGCGGTGCGCCAGTAGGCGGCTTCGGCCGTGCGGGTGCGGGTGTGGGCGTGCTGCAGGAGCTGGGCGGCCCAGGCGCGCGGCCCGGTGGCCTCGGGTTCGAGGGCGGGTGCGCGGCCCGCGGCGCGGGCGGCGTAGGCGTCGGCGAGTTCGGGGAGCAGGATGCGCCAGGAGACGCCGTCGACGGCCAGGTGGTGGACGGTCAGGAGCAGCCGTCCGTCCGCTGCGGGCCCCGCGTCGCACCACAGGGCGCGCAGGACGGCTCCGGTGTCCGGGTCGAGTGCGGCGGCGGAGGCGTCGGCCTCCTTGGTGAGCAGCTCGTGCAGGGCAGCGGTGTCCAGGCCGGTGATGTCGGCGCTGCGCAGCACGGCCGGGTCGGTGACGGCGGGGGCGGCGTCGGCGGGCAGGACCTCCTGGGTCCACAGGCCGCCGGTGCGGTCCAGGCGCAGGCGCAGGGCGGGGTGGTTGCGGGCGAGGTCGGCGAGCGCCTCGCGGAGCGGCCCGGCCTGGAGCCCGGCGGGGACGGTGAGGAGGACGGACTGGTTGAACCGGTCGATCGGGCCGCCGCGTTCGCGCAGCCAGTGCACGACGGGCAGGGGCGGGAGCTCGCCGTCCTCCTCGACCGCGGGTGCTGCCGGGGCGTCTGCCGGTTCCTCGTCCTCGCGGCGGCCCGCGGCGGCCAGGGCGGCCGGGGTGGGGTGCTGGAAGACGTCCTTGGCGGCGATGGTGAAGCCGGCCTTGCGGGCTGCGCTGACGAGCTGGATGGAGACGATGCTGTCGCCGCCCAGGGCGAAGAAGTTGTCGTCCTCGCCGACCTCGGGCAGGCCGAGGATGGCGGCGAACACCCCGGCCATGGCGGCGGCCGGGCTGCCGCCGGGCTGCGCGGTGGCGGCCGGGCGGGCGGTGGCGCGGGCGGGCTCGGGCAGCGCCTTGCGGTCGAGCTTGCCGTTGACGCTCAGCGGCAGCGCGTCCAGCAGGGTGACGGCGGCGGGGACCATGTGCTCGGGCAGCCGCTCGGCGAGGGTGTCGCGCAGGTGCTGCGGCCCGGGGTCCGCGCCCGGGGCGGGGACGGCGTACGCAACGAGCTGCGGGGCGCCGCCGGGTGCCAGGGGGCGGGCGGCGACGGCCGCCTGGGCGACCTCCGGCAGGGCGCTCAGGGCTGCCTCGATCTCGCCGAGTTCGATGCGGAAGCCGCGGATCTTGACCTGGTCGTCGGTGCGGCCGAGGTATTCGACGGCGCCGTCGGCGCGGCGGCGGACGAGATCGCCGGTGCGGTACATGCGCTCGCCGCTGCCGAAGGGGTCGGCGACGAAGCGGGAGGCGGTCAGGCCGGGGCGGCCGAGGTAGCCGCGGGCCAGCTGGTCTCCGGCCAGGTACAACTCGCCGGGCACGCCCACCGGTACGGGGCGCAGGGAGGCGTCCAGGACGTGCAGGCGGGTGTTCCACACGGGACGGCCGATGGGGACGACGCCCGCGCCGGGCTCGGCCCGGTGGTGGGTGACGTCGACGGCGGCCTCGGTGGGCCCGTACAGGTTGTGCAGTTCGATGTGCGGCCACAGGGCGGCGAAGCGGTCGACGGCGGCGGCGGGCAGGGCCTCGCCGGAGCAGAAGACGCGGCGGACGCCGGCGAAGCCCGTCCGGATCGTCTCGTCCTGCTCGGCGGCCGCGGTGAACGCGGTGAGCATGGAGGGGACGAAGTGCGCCGTGGTGACGGCGGTGCGCGCCGCGACCTCCGCGAGGTGGTCGGGTTCGCGGTGCCCGCCGGGCCGGGCGAGGACGACGGCCGCGCCGCTGACCAGCGGCAGGAAGAACTCCCAGACGGAGACGTCGAAACTGGCCGGGGTCTTCTGCAGGATCCGGTCCTCGGGGCGGATGCCGTAGGTCTCCCGCATCCAGTCCAGGCGGTTGACGACGGCGTGATGGGTGACGACGACGCCCTTGGGGCGGCCGGTGGAACCCGAGGTGTAGATGACGTACGCGGCGTGCTGCGGCCCGGCCGCGGCCGGCGCGGAGGACGGTGCCGTACGGGGCCGGTCGGCGAGGACGACGGGCATGCCGTCCAGGTGCGGGAGCCGTCCGCGCTCGCCCTCGACGGTGACCACGCACACCGGTGCGGCGTCCTCGGCCATCATGGTCAGGCGCTCGGCGGGGTAGTCGAGGTCCAGCGGCAGGTAGGCGGCGCCGGACTTCAGGACGCCGAGGAGGGCGACCATCAGCTCGGCGGAGCGCGGCACGGCCACGGCCACGATGCGGTCGGGTCCGGCCCCGGCCGCGGCGAGCTCGGCGGCGAGCACGCCCGCCTGCTCGTCGAGCTGACGGTAGGTCAGGGTGCGGCCGGCGTAGACGACGGCGGTGGCGTCCGGCGTGGCGGCCAGGTGCTCGGCGAACCGGGTGACGAGCGTACCGGCCGGCACCGTACGCCCGGTGGCGTTCCACTCCCCCGCCGGCGCCCGGCTCTCGCCCGGGCTCATCACCTCGACGCGGTCCACGGGCCGGCCCGGCGCGGCGAGGGCCTGGTCCAGTACGTGCAGCAGCCGGTCGGCGAGCAGCTCGGCGGTGCCGCGGTCGTACAGGTCGGCGGCGTGGATGACGGTGAGGTCGGTGTGCGCGCCGTCGGCGGACTCGACGAAGGTGAACGCCAGGTCGAAGCGGGCGGCGTGCAGCGGGTCGGGCAGCAGCTCGGTGCGGGCGCCCAGCAGGGCGTCCAGGCCCGCGGCCTCCTTGCGGTGCTGGACCATCACCTGGAACAGCGGGTGGCGGCCCAGCGAGCGCTCCGGGCTGACGATTTCGACCAGGCGGTCGAACGGCAGGTCCTGGTGGGCGAGCGCGCCGAGCACGGTCTCCCGGGCCCGCTCCACCAGCTGGTCGAACGTGGGCGCGGCGGCGCCCTCGGGAGCGCTCAGGTCGTGGCGGAGGACCAGGGTGTTGACGAAGAAGCCGACGACGTTCTCCACGGCCTCGTCGGCGCGTCCGGCGACCGGGGTGCCGAGCGCGACGTCGGTGCTGCCGGCCAGGGCGCCCAGCAGCAGCGCTCCGGCCGCCTGGGTGACCATGAACGGGGTGACGCCGGTGCGGTGCGCGTAGTCGCGCAGCGCCCCGTGCAGGGCGCCGGGCAGCCGCAGCCGGACGGCGCCGCCGCGGCCGCTCGGCTCGGCCGGGCGCGGGCGGTCGGCGGGCAGGGCCAGCTCGTCGGGCAGGCCGGCGAGGCGCTCGGTCCAGTACGCGGTGAGGCGCTCGGCGCCCGCGGGGTCGTCCAGCAGTTCCTGCTGCCAGAGGGTGTGGTCGGCGAACTGCACCGGCAGCGGCGGCCGGACGGGGGCGGTTCCCCGGCGGCGGGCAGCGTAGGCGGCGTCGAGGTCGCGCAGCAGCACCCCTTCGGACCACTCGTCGCCGACGATGTGGTGCAGGGCCACGCACAGGACGTGGGTGGAGGCACCTGCGGTCAGCAGGGTCGCGTGGACCGGCGGCGCGGCGGCGAGGTCGAAGGCGCGGGCACCGGCCTCGGCGACGGCCTCCTCCAGCCGCTCCGGGGCCACCTCGCGCACCTCGAACGGGACGTCGGCCTCCTCGGGCGTCAGCACCTTCTGCCGGGGGCGGCCGTCGGTCTCGGGGAAGACCGTGCGCAGCGCCTCGTGGCGGGCGACGACGTCGGCGAAGGCGGCGCGCAGCGCCCCGGGGTCGAGTGCGCCGTCGATGCGCAGCGAGCAGGGGATGGTGTAGGCGGTGCTCGGGCCCTGGAGCTGGTGGAGGAACCACAGGCGGGCCTGGGCGGGCGACAGCGGCACCTCCTGCGGGCGGGTCCGGGCGGCGGGGCCGGGGCGGTCGGCGCCGGTGGCGTCGAGGCGGCGGGTGAGGGCCGCGGGGGTGCGGGCCTCGAACAGGTCGCGGACCGTGGTGTGCCGCTGCAGGGCGGTGCGGATGCGGCCGACGAGGCGGGTGGCGAGCAGCGAGTGGCCGCCGAGGGCGAAGAAGTCGTCGTCGGCGCCGACGGAGGGCAGGCCGAGGACGCTCGCGAACGCGCCGCACACCAGGGCCTCGCGCTCGTCGCGTGGTGCGCGCCCGCCGGTGCCGGCGGCGGCGAAGTCGGCGGCGCCGGGCTCGGGCAGGGCCCGGCGGTCGAGCTTGCCGTTGACGTTGAGGGGCAGGGCGTCGAGGACGACGACGGCCGACGGGACCATGTACTCGGGCAGGCGCGCGGCGAGCGCGGCCCGCAGCGCGGCGGGGTCGGCGCAGGCGGCGGGCGCGGGGGTGACGTAGGCGACGAGGCGCTTGACGCCGCTGTCGGTCGCCCGGGCGAGCACGGCCGCTTGGGCGACGGCCTCCAGGTCGTTCAGGGCGGCTTCGATCTCGCCGGTCTCGACGCGGAAGCCGCGGATCTTGACCTGGTCGTCGTCGCGGCCGAGGTAGTCCAGGGTGCCGTCCGCGCGCCACCGGACGACGTCGCCGGTGCGGTACATGCGCTCGCCGCTGCCGGTGAACGGGTCGGCGACGAAGCGGGAGGCGGTCAGCGCGGGGCGGTTGCCGTAGCCGCGGGCCAGTCCGGGACCGGCGATGTACAGCTCGCCGGGGACGCCGGCCGGGACGGGCCGCAGACGGGCGTCCAGGACGTAGACGCGGGTGTTGGCGATGGGGCGGCCCACGAACGGGGTGGGGCTGTCGTCCAGTGCGGCGCCGAGGGTGTCGACGGTGTATTCGGTGGGGCCGTAGAAGTTGTGGCCGATGACGCCCTCCGTCTCGCGGATGCGGTTCCACAGGGCGTCGTCGACGGCTTCGCCGCCGAGGAGGAAGAGGACGGGGCGGTGGCCGTCGCCTTCGCCCTGGCCGTCGCCGTCGCCGTCGAGCAGGCCCCATTCGACGAGCTGCCGGCCGAAGGACGGGGTGACGTCGAGGGTGTCGATGCGGTCGGCGCGCAGCCGGGCGGCCAGCGCCTGCGGGTCGCGGCGCAGCTCCTCGTCGTAGACGTGGAGTTCGTGGCCGCAGATGAGCCAGAGCAGCTGCTCCCAGGAGGAGTCGAAGGAGAAGGAGGCCGTGTGCGCGGCGCGCAGGCGGCGGCCTCCGGCGGCCTCGACGGCGCGGGCGAAGACGGTGGAGCGGTGGTGGTCGAGCATGTTGACCAGGCCGCGGTGCGGCACCTGGACGCCCTTGGGGCGGCCGGTGGAGCCGGAGGTGTGGATGACGTAGGCGAGGTCGCCGGGGGCGGGCCGCTGCGGCGTTACGCCCGCGATGCCGTCCGTGGTGCCGTCCGAGGCACCGTCTGCGACGTCCTCCGCGTACAGCGTCGTGAAGCCGTCCCCGGTCAGGACGGGCAGCCGCTCTGCGGTCGGACGGGTCGTCAGGACGGCGAGGGGGGCGGCGTCCTCCAGCATCAGGGCGACGCGCTCGGCCGGGTGGTCGAGGTCCACGGGCAGGTAGGCGGCGCCGGACTTGAGCGTGCCGAGGACGGCGGCGACGAGCTCCGCCGAGCGGGGCAGGGCCAGGGCCACGACCGTGTCCGGGCCTGCGCCCAGGGCGGCGAGGCGGCGGGCGAACGCATCGGCGCGGGCGTCGAGTTCGGCATAGGTGCGGTGCTCGTCGCCGCAGACGACGGCGGTCTCGGCGGGGGCCGCGGCCGCCCTGGCCTCGAAGGCGTCGACGACGGTGCCCTCGGGCACCTCGCGGGCGGTGGCGTTCCAGGTGTGCAGGAGGGTGCGGCGCTCGGCCGGGGCGAGGACGTCGAGGGAGCCGACGGTGGCCCCCGGGTGGTCCGCCATGGCGGCGAGCAGGCGCAGCAGGCGGTGTCCGAGGTCGGCGGCCCGGTCGGCGGTGAAGGCGTCCGGGCGGTACTCGACGGTGATGCGCGGTGCGTCGCCGGGGAGGGTGAGGACGGTCAGCGGGTAGTGGGTGGCGCCGCGGTTGCCGATGCCGGTGACGCGCAGGCTGCCCGGGCGGCCCGCCGGGTCGGCGGCGGTGAGCTCGTCGGGGTCGACGGGGTAGTTCTCGAAGACGAGCAGGGTGTCGAAGAGCGTGCCGAGCCCGGCTTGCGCCTGGATCCCGGCGAGGCCCGCGTACTGGTGGTCGAGCAGCCGCGACTGCTGCTCCTGGAGGCGGGCGAGCGCGGCGGCGACGGTCTCGTCCTCGTCCAGGGTGAAGCGGACGGGGACGGTGTTGCTGAACAGGCCGACGATCGACTCGACGCCGGGCACGTCGGCGGGTCGGCCCGAGACGGTCGCGCCGAAGACGACGTCCGTACGGCCGGTGAGGCGGCTCAGCAGGACCGCCCAGGCGCCCTGCACGAGGGTGTTGAGGGTCAGGCCGTGGCTGCGGGCGAGCGCGGTCAGCGCGGTGGCGGTCTCCGCGGGCAGCGGCAGGTCCACCTCGCCGGCGCGCGTGCCGCCGTCCGTGCCGGCCTCGGCGGCCAGGGTCTCGGCGAGCAGGGTGGGGGCGGTCAGGCCGTTCAGGGCCTCGGCCCAGGCGGTGGCGTGCTCGGTGTCGTCCTGGCGGGCCAGCCAGGCCAGGTGGTCGGCGTAGGAGGCGGCGGGCGGCAGGGCGGAGGCGTCGCCGCCGGCCGCGTAGGCGCTGATGATCTCGCGCAGCATGACGGGCGTGGACCAGCCGTCCATCACGATGTGATGGCGGGTCAGGACGAGGCGGTGGCGCTCGTCGCCCGTGCGCAGCAGGGCGCAGCGCAGCAGGGGCGGCCGGGTGAGGTCGAAGGGCGCGGTGGCCTCGGCGGTCTCGACGGCGTCCACGGCGGCGTCGAGGTCGCCGGCCGGGGTGCCGGTGAGGTCGTGCACGGTCCACGGGACGGTGACCTGCCCGGCGACGGTCTGCAGCGGGCGGTCGGCGCTGGTGTGGTCGAAGCCTGCGCGCAGGGCGGGATGGCGCTCCACGACGGCGTCGACGGCGCGGCGCAGGGCCGCTTCGTCCAGCGGGCCGGTGAGGTCCAGGCCGGTGACCGAGGTGTACAGGTCGTCGGCGGCGGTCTCGTAGAGGGAGTGGAAGAGGAGCCCGTCCTGGAGCGGGGAGAGCGGCAGGACGTCCTCGGTGCCGGGACGGGCGGCCAGGACGCGGTCGAGGGCGTCCTGGCCGATGCCGGCGAGCGGCACGTCGGAGGGGGTGAGCCCGCCGGCGCCGGGGCGCGCGGCGTAGGCGGTCAGGGCGTCGAGGGCGCGGAACCAGCGGTCGGCGACCGCGCGCACGGCGTCCTCGGTCAGGACGCCCTCCGGCCAGGTCAGGACGGCGGTCAGCTCGGGGCCCGCGGGCCGGTCGTGGACGAACGCGCCGATCTCCAGGGCGTGGAGGGCGGGCAGCTCCGGGTCGGCGCTCGCGGCGAAGGCGTCGCCCGCGGTGCTCCAGGGGCTGTCGTCGGTGGTGAACCGGCCGAGGTAGTTGAAGAGCAGCTGCGGGGCGGGGTACGCGGCGAGCACGGTGCGTGCGGCGGGGTCGAGGTGGCGCAGCAGACCGTAACCGGTGCCGTCGTCGGGCAGCGCGCGCAGCTGTTCCTTGACGAGGGCGAGCGCCCGCCCTGCGGCCTCGCCGCCGGCGGCGGCGTCGGCGAGGTCGATGCCGTCGAGGCTCAGGCGTACGGGGAACTCGCTGGTGAGCCAGCCGACGGTGCGGGCGGTGTCCGCGCCGGGCACGAGGTGGTCCTGGCGGCCGTGGCCCTCCATACGGATCAGCAGGTCGCGCTGCCGGCCGGCGAACGAGAGGGCGAGCCCGGTGAGCAGTACGTGGTCGACGCCTGCGCGCCGGGTGGCGGGCACGCGGTCCAGGAGCGGCGCGGTGCGCTCGGCGGGCAGGGTCAGGCGGAGAGTGCGGCTGGTGCCGACGGAGTCCCGGGCCGGGTCGACGGCCCGCTGCCCGAGCAGGGGCCCGGCGCCCGGGGCGAGGATCTCCTGCCAGAGCGGCAGCTGGGCGCGGACGGCGTCGCCGGTGGCGGCGGCGCTCAGGCCGTGGGCCCAGCGGCGCAACGGGGTGCTCGCGGGGGCGAGTTCGCGCCCCTCGTAGGCGTCGCGCAGGTCGGGCAGCAGGATGCGCCAGGAGACGCCGTCGACGGCAAGGTGGTGCACCGCGAGCACGAGCCGCCCGGGGGTGTCCGGGCCCAGGTCGCACCAGGTGGCGGCGAGGACGATACCGGCGACGGGGTCGAGCCGGTCGGCGGCGGCGTCCCGCTCGCGGCGCAGGGCGTCGTCGATCCCGTCGGCGGGGGCGGCGGTGAGGTCGGCACGACGGAGGACGACATCGGGACCGGAGCCGGAGGGGAGAACCTCGGTGGCCCAGTCCCCGGCGCCCGGGGCACCGTCAATACCGCCGTAGCCACCGGAACCGGGACCACCGACGACGCCCGGCTGCGCCGGGGCGGACGGCGGCCCGGAGAGGACGCCACCGCGGAAGCCAACCGGGGAACCTGCACTGGCCAGGCCGACAGCGGACGGCTCCGAGGCCGGGCTGCGGCGTACGGCACCGCCACCCGCGGAAGCGGGCTCCGGCGAGCCTGCCACGTAGCCGCGGGAGGAGCCGCCCGAGGAACCTGCACCCGCCAGTCCGTCAGCAGACGACGCCGAAGCCGGGTCACCGCCTACGGCGACGCCACCCGCCGAGGCGGACTCCGCCGAGCCCGCGACGCAGCCGCGGGAGGCGTTGCCGAAGTCGCCGGCGGCGGGGCCGGCCTCGCCGTCGGCGGTCGGCGAGCCGGAGCCGCGGGCGTCGCGAGCCCCGCCGGTTGCCTTGGCGCCGGCGGAGGGACCGCCGTCGGCGCCGCCGGAGTCCCGGTTCCCGGCGGACGCCGGCGAGGCGTGGTGGCGGTCGTCCCGGGACTCGCCCGTTCCATTGGCGTTCCCGGCGCCGCTCGCGCCGCCCGCGCCGCCTGCGCCGCCCGGCACCAGTCGCAGGCGCAGCGCGTCATGACGTTCCGTCAGGGCCGCGAGGGCCTTCGTGAGGCGCTCGGGGTCGAGGCCGGACGGGACCGTGACGGTCGTGGTCTGGGCGAAGCGGCGGATCGGGCCGCCGCGGTCGCGCAGCCACTCCGTGATGGGGGTCGCCGGCATCGGGCCGGTCGCGTCCTCGCGGAGGTCGGCGGGGGCGGCGGCGCCGTCGAGCCGCTCGGCGACGGCCGCCACCGCGGCGATCGTCTTGCGTTCGAAGACCACGCGGGGCGTGATGCCCCAGCTGGCCCGGCGGGCGCGGCTGCCCAGCTGGATGGCGGAGATGCTGTCGCCGCCGAGGGAGAAGAAGTTGTCGTCGGCGCCGGCGGCGTCCAGGCCGAGGATCTCGGCGACGAGGGCGGCGAGCACCCGCTCGGCCTCGGTGCGCGGCGGGCGCGATGCCGCGGCCGCCGCGGGGGCGGGCTCCGGCAGGGCCTTGCGGTCGAGCTTGCCGTTGAGGCTCAGGGGGAGCGAGTCCAGGAGCATCACGACGGGCGGCACCATGTGCTCGGGCAGGGTGGCGGCCAGACCGGTGCGCAGGGCCTCGGGGTCGAGGCCGGCGCCGGCGGCCGGGACGGCGTAGCCGACGAGGCGGCGCGCACCGCCGGGGGTGGCTTCGCGGGCGGTGACGGCGGCCTGGGCGACGCCGGGGAGCGCCTCCAGGGCGGCTTCGATCTCGCCGAGTTCGATGCGGAAGCCGCGGATCTTGACCTGGTCGTCGGTGCGGCCGAGGTATTCGACGACGCCGCCGGGGGCCCACCGGACGAGGTCGCCGGTGCGGTACATGCGGTGGCCGTCGCCGCCGTGGGGGTCGGCCACGAAGCGGGAGGCGGTCAGGCCGGGGCGCCCGAGGTAGCCGCGGGCGAGCTGGTCGCCCGCCAGGTACAGCTCGCCCGGGACGCCGACCGGCACCGGCCGCAAGGCCGCGTCCAGGACGTACAGGCGCGTGTTCCACACCGGCCGGCCGATGGGGACGACGCCCGAACCGGCCTCGGTGCGGTGATAGGTGACGTCGACGGCGGCCTCGGTGGGGCCGTAGAGGTTGTGCAGGGGCACGTCGGGCAGCGCGGCGTACCAGCGGTCGACGACGTCGCCGGGCAGGGCCTCGCCGGAGCAGAAGACCCGCCGCAGTCCCCCGCAGGACGCGGCCGCGGCGGGCTCCTCCAGGAAGGCGCGGAGCATGGACGGGACGAAGTGCAGGGTGGTGATGCGCCGGTCGGCGATGAGCCGGGCCAGGTAGGCGGGGTCCTTGTGGCCTTCGGGGCGGGCGAGGACGACGGTGGCGCCCTCGCACAGGGCCCAGAAGAACTCCCAGACGGAGACGTCGAAGCTGGCGGGGGTCTTCTGCAGGACGCGGTCGTCCCGGCGCAGCCGGTAGGCGTGCTGCATCCAGGCGAGCCGGTTGACGATGGCGCGGTGGGTGACGACGACGCCCTTGGGGCGGCCGGTGGAGCCGGAGGTGTAGATGACGTAGGCGGCGTCGTCCGGCCCGGGGGCCGTGACGTCGGTGCCGGGAGCGCCGTCGGATACGTCGTCGGCTACGTCGTCCAGCAGCAGCGCGGCCTCACGGGCGGCCTGCGGAAGGCGGTCGAGGACGGCGCGGACGGTGACGACGCGGACCGGGGCCGCGTCCTCGACCATGGCGGCGAGCCGCTCGGCGGGGTAGTCGGTGTCCAGCGGCAGGTAGGCGGCGCCGGACTTCAGGACGCCGAGGAGGGCGACCATCAGCTCGGCCGAGCGCGGCACGGCGACGGCGACGATCGTGCCGCGGCCCGCGCCGGCGGCGGTGAGCGTACGGGCCAGCGCGTCGGCCCGCGCCTCGAGTTCCCGGTAGCTGATCTCCTCGTCCTCGAAGACGACGGCGGTCGCGCCGGGCTCGGCCGCGGCCCGCTGGGCGATGAGCGCGGGGAGGGTGGCCGGGGGGACGGCGTGGCCGGTGGCGTTCCAGGTGTGCAGGACGTTCTCGTACTCGCCGTCGGCGAGGAGCCGGGCCCGGTCGAGGGTGAGGGCGGGGTCGGCGGCGAGGCGTCCCATGAGGTCGGTGCAGCGCTCGGCGTGCGCGGCGAGGGCGGCGGCGTCGTAGAGCGCGGGGTTGGCGTCGAACTCCAGGTGGAGGACGTCGTCGGGGCTCTTGCTGACCGACACCGACAGGTCTTCGACGGGCCCGGAGGCGAGGTTGACGGTGTGCCCGGGGATGCCGGCGAAGTCCAGGTCGAGGTCGAAGGGCTTGAGGTTGAGCATCGGCCCGTGGAACCGCTCGTCGCTGCCGACGAGACCGAGGTCGCGCCGGATGTCCTCGCCGCGGTAGTGCTGGTGGCGGCGGGCGCCCTTGAGTTCACCCGCGGCGCGCCGGATCAGGTCCGGGAGGGTGTCGGTGCCCTCGACGGCGAGGCGGACGGGCAGCACGTTGACGGCCATGCCCGGCACCCGCATGGTGCCCGGGGCGCTGCGGGCCATGAAGTGCATGCCGAGGACGGCGTCGGTGGTGCCGGTCATGCGGTGCAGGTAGGCGGCGACGGCGGCGGTGGCGGCCTCCGCCCAGGTGCCGCGGACGGCGGCCGCGCAGTCCAGGACGGCGGCGGAGCGCTCGGCCCCGAGGCTGGTGCGGTGGCGCAGGGACGTCCCGGAGGCCTGCGCGGTCTGCTCGGTCAGGCCGGTGACGCGGGGGCGGCCGGCGTGCCGGGCCGTCCAGTAGGCGCGGTCGTCGTCCGGCTTGCCGGAGGCGAGGTAGGCGGCGTCGGCCTCGGCCAGCCGGGCCACGGGCTCGAAGGGGGAGACGGGCACCTCCTCGCCGCGGACGAGGGCCGTGTAGACGGCGGCGACGCGCCGGGTGAAGAGGGCGACGCTGTAGCCGTCGATGACGAGGTGGTGGAAGTACTGGAACCACAGATGGTGGTCGGGGGCGACGGTCACCAGCAGGGAGCCGGTCAGGGCCGGAGCCGCGCCGGAGCCGTCGGTGGGCTCCAGGCGCGGCGGGCAGTCGAGCTGGTCGCGGACGAGTTCCACGGCGGCGTCGACCGGGGAGGCCGCGCCGGTGGTGTCGAGGCGGGGCAGGTGCCAGGCGGCGGCGTCGAAGGGGACCGGGAGCGCGACGGTGCGGCCGTCGCGCTCGGCGAGCCGGATGTGCAGGCCGTCGGCCTCGGCGAGGGTGCGGCGGAGGGCCTCCTCCAGGGCCGCGGCGTCGACCGCGCCCCGGAGTTCCACGTACTGGCCGACGTTGTAGCTGGGGTTGTCGGGGTCGATCCGCTGCGCCGCCAGCACTCCCTCCTGGGCTCGCGTGAGCTCCAGGATCCGTCCTGCGTCGCTGGTCACCTCTGACATGCCGGCCTTCCGGGTCGTTCGTGATACGGGGAGGTTGGGGGGTACGTACTGATACGGGAGTGAGGCGGGGGGGAGAGAAGCGGGAGAAGCCGGGGGCCCTGGAGGCTAGAGGCCCTTGAGGATCTTCTCGATCTGGTCGAGGACGTCGATCGAGGTCCCGTAGCGGTCGGCGGTGGCGTAGGTGACCGGCAGGACGCGGTTGTCCTTCGACGCCTTCAGCAGCTTCCAGGAGGGCTTGTCCTGAAGCTCCTTGACCTCCTTGGACACCTCACCGGTGGCGGCCGCCCGCGGTACGAGGATCACGTCGGCGTCCGACAGGACCTCGATCTTCTCCTGGGAGTAGGTCACCTCGTGCTCCTTGCCGTCGTCGGCCGCCTTGGCGAACTTGGCGCCGGCGTCGGCGAGGATGCGGCCCACCCAGGACGTACGGGTGTCGACGATGAACTCGCCGTTGCCGTAGGAGGAGGCGACGGCCCAGTTCACGGACTTGAGCTTGTCCCCGTAGGTGTTCTTGATCTTCTCGGCCTTCTGCCGGTAGTCGGTCTTCAGCTTGGTGAAGACGTCCTCCTTGCCGACGGCCTGCGCGATCTTCTCCTGTGCGTTGAGCAGGTCGACGGGCGTCTTGATGCCGAAGTAGAGCGTGGGCGCGATGCCTTCGAGCTTCTTGACGTTCCAGTCGAAGGCGGTGGCGCCCTCGACGACGATCAGGTCGGGCTTGAGCGAGGCGACCTTCTCGATGTTGGTCTCGATGCCCGAGCCGATCGAGGTGATCTTCTTGGCCCGCTCGGTCTGCGAAGGCAGCAGCTCCACGGGGTTGTTCTCGTCGATGGCGCTGGTGCCGACGGGCTCGACGCCGAGGTCCAGCAGGGCGCCGGTGGCGTAGGAGATACCGACGACGCGCTTGGGCGCGGCGGGCACGGTGACCTTGCCGTTGGTCGCCTCGATCACCCGGCCCTTGCCGTCCTTGCCCCCGCCCCCGGCCTCGGAGGCGCTCGAGCTGTTGCCGCCGCACGCGGTCAGGGTCAGCAGGGCGGCGGCACCGGCGAGGGCGACGGCGGTACGGCCGCGGGCGGCACGGGGGTTCATGGTTCTCCTAGGGCGGTGCGTGGGTGAGGGGGCGGGCGGGAGGGTCAGGAGGTGGAGGCGGAGGCGGACAGGTGCTCGTACCAGCCGCGGACGGTGGGGGTGGCCTCGATGAGTTCGGCGAACTCGACGGCATTGCCGCGAGCGCGCCACCGCTCGACGAGGGTCATCACACGGATGGAGTCGAGCCCGAGATCCTGCAGGTTCTCGTCGACGGGAACATCCACGGGCTCCTCGCCGAGCACGGCGGCGACGTCAAGACGGACAGAGTCGAGCGAGAGGGAGGGGGAGAGCACGGGGATCCCTTCGGGAGACAGGAAGGAGGGTCGGCGGAGCGGGCGAGGGACTTTCGCGGAGGGGGTACGGGGTGAACCGGGCCGGGGCGAGCGGGTTGGGCGGGGGCGCGGCGGGGCGGTGGTTTCGGGTGGCCGCCCGGGTCCTCGGCCGACCTGGGCGACCGGCGGTGGCGGACCGGGTGGTGCGAAGCCGCCTGGGCGATCTCCTCCGCCGCAACGGCGCGCGACCACGACGGCGGATCCCGGCGGTGCCCACCGGACCGGCCGCTTCGGCACCGCCGGTACGCACGGCGCGAGCGAGCTGATCGCCGTCGCGGCGGAGGCAGATGCCCCGGCCGGGCCGCCCGGACCGGCGGGGCCGGATGGGGGACGGCCCCGCCGCGCCGAGCTGACCGGCACACCTGCCCCGGCGCAAGGCAACCGATCCGGGGCGGCACGCACCCGTGGCTGACCCGCCGGCTCCGCCGACCCCGCACCGCCGTACACCCCGCACCGATCCTGCGGCTCAGCCGACTTGGACCGCCAGTTCGTCGGCGGCCGCCCCGGGCACCCCGGCCGCCCCGGCCGCCCGGGAACCCCCGTCCGCCAGGACACCGGCACCGCTGCCCGCGAGGGCACCCGCACCGCCGCCCGCGAGGGCCCCCGCGCCGCCCTCCGCCGGAACACCGCCCAGCAGCGAGTCGCGGATCTCCCCGGAGCGGACGGCGAGCGTGGACAGCAGGGTCGACGTGATGCCGTGCGTGTGCTCGGTGCCGCCGCCCTGGAGGTAGATGCCGGCGCGGATCCGGCCGGTGGTCATCACGCGGTGGTCGCGGTCGATCCGGAGCCGCCCCTGCTCGTCGGTGAGGCATTCCCCGGCGAGCTCGCCGAGGAGTTCGCGCGGGTCGGCGGGCCGGTATCCGGTGGCGAGGACGACCGCGTCGCAGTCGAGGGTGAAGTCCTCGCCCGAGGCGAGGGAGCGGATCACGGCGCGGGCTCCGCCGGGGAGTTCTTCGACGGCGGTCAGCCGGCTGGTGTTGAGGATGCGCAGCCGCTCGCGCCCCTGGACCTTCTCCTGGTACGCGGTGCGGTAGAGCTGTTCGATCAGCTCGCCGTCGACGACGGAGTAGTTGGTGTTGCCGTGGTAGTCCAGCAGCGCCTGCTTGACGTTCTCGGGGGCGTCGAAGAAGTGGTCGACGGCGGCGGGGTCGAAGATACGGTTGGCGAAGGGGCTGTCGTCGGCGGGGCTGTAGCCGTAGCGCGAGAAGACGGCGCAGACCTCGGCGTCGGGGAAGGTGCGGTGCAGGTATTCGGCGCTCTCGGCGGCGGACTGGCCGGCGCCGACGACGACGAAGCGGCGGTGCGGCCGCCCGGCGAGCTCCGCGGCGCGGAAGAGCAGGTCGCGGTTGTGCCAGACGTGCGGTCCGAGGGAGACGCCTTCGGGGAGGCGCGGGGTGAGGCCGGTGCCGAGGACGATGTTGCGGGTGCGGCGGACGCTCTCGTCGGCCGGGTCCTGCACGCTGCGGGAGACGACGTCCACGTACTCGGTGACGCCGTCGTTCCGTACGGGCTGCAGGGCGACGGCCGCCCGGCCGTAGTCGACGGCGGAGGCGAACTCGCCCGCGCACCACTCGAAGTAGTCGTGGAATTCGACGCGGGTGGGGAAGAAGGTCTTCTGGTTGATGAAGTCGGCGAGCCGGCCGCGCTCCTGCAGGTAGTGCAGGAAGGAGAAGCGGCTGCCGGGGTCCCGCATGGTGACGAGGTCCTTGAGGAAGGACACCTGCATGGTGGCGCCCTCGATGAGCATGCCCTGGTGCCAGCCGAACCGCTGCTGGCGCTCGAGGAAGCCCGCGCGGATCGCGCTGCCGGGGTTACGGCGGTTGTGCTCGTCGATCGCGATGGCGAGGGCCAGGTTGGCGGGGCCGAAGCCTATGCCGACCAGGTCCTCGATGGGGCCGCACCCCGTGTGTGCGGTGTCCCCGCGCCGTACCGACATGCTCATCCTTTCGTTGTGTTGCTCGTTCCCACGAGGCCGTCACCTGCCTGCTGTGCAGGTCAGGGGCGTGGTGGGGGCAACCCAAGAACTTGATGCTTAGGTTAGCCTAACCTAACTTTCCGGCCAGGTGGGGTGTCAAGTCGGGGCGTCAGGAGCCCAGAATCCCCGGCAGCGCCGCCACGAAGGCGTCCGCCTGCTCCTCGGTGAGGATGAGCGGCGGGGCGAGCCGCAGGGTGTCCGGGACCGGCGCGTTCACCAGGAACCCGGCTTCCTGAGCGGCGAGTTGGGCGCGCGCCGCCACCGGCTCGGTGAGGACCACGCCCAGGAGCAGACCCGCTCCCCGCACCTCGCGCAGCAGCGGATGGCCCGTCGCCTCGATGCCGGCCCGCAGCCGCTCGCCCACGCGCCGGACGTGCTCCAGCAGGCCGTCGGCCTCGATGGTGGCGAGCACGGCGAGCGCAGCCGCACACGTCACCGGGTTCCCGCCGAACGTGGAGCCGTGCTGACCGGGCGTCAGCAGCCCGGCGGCCCGGCCGAAGGCGAGGGTGGCCCCGATCGGCAGCCCGCCGCCCAGCCCCTTCGCAAGCGTCACGACGTCCGGCTCGACTTCCGCGGCCCGGTGGGCGAACCAGTGCCCGGTGCGCCCCATGCCCGTCTGGATCTCGTCCAGCACCAGCAGCGCCCCCGCAGCCTCGGTGATCTCCCGGGCGGCCCGCAGGTATCCGGGTGGCGCCGGGACGACGCCGTTCTCCCCTTGTACGGGCTCCAGGACCACCGCCGCGGTCCGCTCGCTCACCGAGGCCCGCAGCGCCGCCACGTCCCCGTAAGGGACGTGACTCACCTCGCCGGGCAGCGGCAGGAAGGGTTCCTGCTTGGTGGGTTGGCCGGTGAGCGCCAGGGCTCCCATGGTGCGGCCGTGGAAGCCGCCGACGGCGGTGACCATGTGGCTGCGCCCCGTCCGCCGCGCAATCTTGAACGCGGCCTCGACGGCCTCCGCGCCCGAGTTGGAGAAGAACACCCGGCCCTCGCGGCCGGCCAGTTCCAGCAGCCGCTCGGCCAGCCGTACGGGCGGCTCGGCCACGTACAGGTTGGACACGTGGCCGAGGAGGGCGAGCTGCCGGCCGACCGCCTCCACCACCGCCGGATGCCCGTGGCCCAGCGCGTTGACGGCGATGCCGCCGATGAAGTCGAGGTACGTGCGGCCGTCCGCGTCCTCGACGGTCACGCCCCGGCCGCGCACCAGCGCCAGCGGAGGCGTGCCGTACGTGTCCATCAGCGCGCCCTTCCACCGGCTCGCCAGTGCGGCGCCGCTTCGGCCGGGATCCTGGCCCTGGCCCTGGGCCGGGGACGGGGCCGGGGCCTGTCGCCCGCTCATGCGGAAACCCTCTCCCGGACGGCGCCGGCAGGCCCGGCGACGAGGGTCGCCGTAGGCGGTGGATCGGGGACGACGGCCGTGCCGACGCCCTCGCCCGTGAAGACCTCCAGCAGCAGGGAGTGCGGGACCCGCCCGTCCAGGACGTGTGCCGTGCGCACCCCGGCGCGCACCGCCCGCAGGCACCCCTCCATCTTCGGCACCATCCCGCTGGCCAGGCCGGGCAGCAGGGCCTCCAGCTCACCGGCCGTCAGACTGCGGATGACGTCCGTGCTGCGGGGCCAGTCCGCGTAGAGGCCCTCGACGTCGGTGAGGACGATCAGCTTCTCGGCACCCAGGGCCTCCGCGAGGGCGGCCGCGGCCAGGTCGGCGTTGATGTTGTAGATCTCGCCGTCCGCGCCCCGTGCGACGGGCGAGACGACGGGGATGCGGCCGCAGGCCAGGAGCGCCTCCAGGGTCTGCGGCTCCACCGCCACGATGTCGCCGACGAGTCCGATGTCGACGCGTTCGCCGTCGACATCGGCGTAACGCTTGGTGGCGGTCATCGTGTGGGCGTCCTCGCCCGTGAGCCCCACGGCGAAGGGTCCGTGACGGTTGATCAGTCCGACGAGTTCGCGCTGCACCTGCCCGGCGAGCACCATGCGGACGACGTCCATGGCCTCCGGGGTGGTCACCCGCAGCCCGGCCTTGAACTCCGACGTAAGGCCCAGCCGGTCCAGCTGCGCACTGATCTGCGGGCCGCCGCCGTGCACCACCACGGGGCGCAGCCCCGCATAGCGCAGCGAGACGACGTCCTGGGCGAAGGCGGCCTTCAGCTCCTCGTCGACCATGGCGTTGCCGCCGAACTTGATGACGACGGTCTTGCCGTGGAAGCGCCGGAGCCAGGGCAGGGCTTCGATGACGGTACGGGCTTTGTTGTTCATGAGGAGTACGCGCTGTTCTCGTGGACGTAGTCGGCGGTGAGGTCGTTGGCCCAGATGACGGCGGACTCGCCGCCCTCGGCCAGGTCGGCGGTGATGTGCACCTCGCGGGCGCGCATGTCGACGAGGTCGCGGTCGTCGCCGACGGAGCCGTTCCGGCAGACCCGGACGCCGTTGATGGCGACGTTGAGCTTGTCAGGGTCGAAAGCGGCGGAGGTGGTGCCGATGGCGGAGAGCACCCGGCCCCAGTTGGGGTCCTCGCCGTGGAGAGCGCACTTGAGGAGGTTGTTACGGGCGATGGAGCGCCCGACCTCGACGGCGTCGTCCTCGGTGGCGGCGTTGATCACCTCGATACGGATGTCCTTGCTCGCACCCTCCGCATCACCGATCAGCTGACGAGCGAGATCGTCACAGACCGCGCGGACGGCCTCGGCGAACACCTCCTGCACGGGCGTGACTTCGGCGGCACCCGAGGCGAGCAGCAGCACGGTGTCGTTGGTGGACATGCACCCGTCGGAGTCGACCCGGTCGAAGGTTGTACGGGTCGCGGCGCGCAGGGCTGCGTCGAGGCCGGGGGCGTCGATGTCGGCGTCGGTGGTGAGGACGACGAGCATCGTGGCCAGGCCCGGGGCGAGCATGCCCGCCCCCTTGGCCATACCGCCCACCGTCCAGCCGTCCCCCTGGACCACCGCCGTCTTGTGCACGGTGTCCGTGGTCTTGATGGCGATGGCGGCCTTCTCACCACCGTGCTCCGAAAGTTCGCCGACCGCCTTGTCGATGCCCGGCAGCAGCTTGTCCATGGGCAGCCGGACGCCGATCAGCCCGGTGGAGGCGACGGCGATCTCGCCGGCGCTGTGCCCCAGCGCCCCGGCCGCCTTCTCGGCGGTGGCGTGGGTGTCCTGGAAGCCCCCCGGCCCGGTGCAGGCGTTGGCACCGCCGGAGTTGAGGACCACGGCCGAGACCCGGCCGTTTTCCAGAACCTCCTGCGACCACACCACAGGGGCGGCCTTGACGCGGTTGGCGGTGAAGACGCCCGCGGCGGCCAGGCGCGGTCCGCGGTTGACGACCAGGGCCAGGTCGGGGTTGCCGCTCTCCTTGATCCCGGCGGCGATGCCCGCGGCCGCGAATCCCTTCGCTGCGGTGACGCTCACTGCTTCTCCTCGTTCCGGCCCATGGCCCGGACGTCCACGGGGTCGCACGGCACCAGCCGTGCCAGTACGGTCGCGATCAGCCGGCGGACGCTCATGGCGCCACCCCGGTGACGGGCAGGCCCAGCTCCTCGGGGAGGCCGAGGGCGATGTTCATGCTCTGCACCGCACCGCCGGCGGTGCCCTTGGTCAGGTTGTCGATCGCGCTCACCACGACGATCCGCCCGGCCGCCTCGTCCAGCGCCACCTGCACCAGCACGGTGTTGGAGCCGACCACGGCTCCAGTGGTGGGCTGTTGTCCTTCCGGCAGCAGGTGGACGAAGGGCTCCTCCGCATACGCCTGCGTGTAGGCCGACCGGAGCGCCTCGGCGGTCACTCCGGGCAGTGCGGGGGCCGAGCAGGTGGCGAGGATGCCGCGGGGCATGGGCACGAGGACGGGGGTGAACGAGACGCTGACGGACCGTCCGGCTGCCGCGGAGAGGTTCTGGGCGATCTCGGGCGTGTGCCGGTGGGAGCCGCCCACGCCGTAGGCACTGGCCGAGCCCATGACCTCGGAGCCGAGCAGGTGCGGCTTGGCCGCCTTGCCCGCACCCGACGTCCCCGACGCCGCCACGATCACCGCCTCCGGCCCCGCCAGCCCCGCCGCATACGCCGGGAACAGCGCCAGCGACACCGCCGTCGGGTAGCAGCCGGGGACAGCGATACGCCGTGCGCCCTTCAGCGCCTCCCGCCCGCCGGGCAGCTCCGGCAGCCCGTAGGGCCACGTACCCGCATGCGCCGAACCGTAGAACCGCTCCCACTCCCCCGCGTCCTTCAACCGGAAGTCCGCACCGCAGTCGACGACGAGGACGCCCGGGGCCAATTGGCCGGCCAGCGCCGCGGACTGACCGTGCGGCAGGGCGAGGAAGACGACGTCGTGCCCGGCGAGGACCTGCGGGGAGGTTTCCTCGAAGGCCCTTCCTGCCAGCGGGGCCAGGTGGGGCTGCACCTCCCCTACGGGCCGGCCGGCGTTGGAGGCGGCCGTCACCGCGCCGATCTCGACGCCGGGATGCCCCAGCAGCAGCCGCAGCAACTCACCGCCCGCGTATCCACTCGCGCCCGCCACAGCTGTGCGCACCATGTTCCGTCCTTGCGTCGTTCATTGCCAGGCAGGACGGAGCTGCACAGATGCGCACAAATCCGCCTGCCGAAGAAAGGCCGAGCCGGCATCGGATTCCGCACAGCACTACCACCGCCGTGCAGAGCAAGGCGGTCTCGAGGAGTGCAGGACGACACCCGAAGCGGGACTTAGCTTAGGCTAACCTAACCTGCATCGGGCAAGTGATCGACTTCGTTCGACGGAAAGATCACATCGGCGGGGTCAC
This sequence comes from Streptomyces rectiverticillatus, assembly GCF_013394065.1. Taxonomy (NCBI): domain Bacteria; kingdom Bacillati; phylum Actinomycetota; class Actinomycetes; order Kitasatosporales; family Streptomycetaceae; genus Streptomyces; species Streptomyces rectiverticillatus. The sequence goes on along the minus strand of NZ_CP040752.1, from coordinate 6,744,725 downwards.
GCGGTGGCGGACCCGCACTTCAGTCGCACCGAGGCGTGGCGCAGAGCTGCCACTGTGAGGGCCACCACCCGCTGGGTATCCCGTCGTTCGGAGCCGCTTCGGTGATCTGCCAGTAGCGGTCGCGATTCCACTCACGGGCCGTCACCTTCAGCCGCCGGTCGGGCAGTTCCGTGACGGTGCTCGGCTGCCCCAGGCCGGCGTCCGTCGCGGGCACCTTGCCCATGGCCTCCGCCGGGCGCCAGACGCCGTCGGAGCTCAGCTGAGTGCGCGACTCCATGGAGCGGTCCGGCTTGCCGGAGGAGGACGCCATGGCTATGAGCGTGCCGTTCGACCTTTTGAAGAGCGTGAGGAAGCCGTGGTACGGGGACGGCCGAAGACCGAAGTTCTCCGGGGTGGACCACTGCCCGCCCGCAGGCCCCTGCACGGAGTGGCAGAAGCCTCCGTGGTCGAGCCAGAACACCTCCAGCCCGCCTGCCGCGTTCTCGACGGCGGTCACGAAGCTCGCCTTGGGGCCGACCGTGCCCGCACTGACCCGCTCCCAGGCCCCGTAGGAGCCTCCGGGCGCCGACTGCGCGCGGTGCCACACGAACGGCAGGCCTTGGGTGGCACTGGAGTCGTAGAACACCTGGAACTGATCGACGCGGCCGTCGGCGCGGGGAACGGAGACCGGGCTGCCGGACGCACCGGTGGCGTCCCCCTGCGCGCCGAGGTCCATGCTGCAGCCGCCCGACACCGCGGGGGCGGTCTGCGCCGCGGGGGCGGCAGGCGCGGCGACCAGAGCTCCCGCGCAGGCGACGGCGAGCGCGACAGCAGCACGAGTGACACTCCGGAAGGCTCTCCCCATGAGCGAACACGTACCCCACGCAGGTCACTTCACACACACGTTCGCGTTCCGCTCGCCCACCACGGGAGCACCACACCGCGGATGCGCCCCGGGCGTGCCCCGGGCGGCGGGCCGGACAGAACCGGCCTCGGCACGACCGGTCGCCCGCCTGCCCGCGCCGCCGGGCAGAACGCGACGTCACCACCGCTGCGGACGCCGAAGCCGGGCACGCTCCGGCCCGCCGTGCCCTGGCCGCACCCGCCCGGCAGGGGCCCGATTCCCGGGACGGACACCGCCACACCCGGGCATGACAACGGCACGTGCGACCGCACGGACTACGAGGAACAGGGGCCGGACGTCGACATGCCGTCCGCCGCGGCGTCTCCGCACGCGACGCGAGGACCGTAATGAAGGCCTGAACGAAGCCTGGGCGCCGGACCTACCACGCCCCGCAAGGAAGCGGAACCACCTCCTCGGCCCCTTGTGCGCCGGTGCGCAACCGTCGGCCGGAATGCACCTCTCCCACTTCCGCGGCCGCCGCCCGCCGGTGGCGGAGATGCACGGCGCGCACCGACGCTGGCCAGTGCGCACCCCGGCCGCGTGCACGGAGGCGTGGATTCGGCGCGGGCAGAGGAATCTGCCGGTCCGGGCAGGGGTGCAGCAGGCCCGGCCGCTCGCCCCGCTCCACGGACCCGTAGACCGGAGCCGTACCCCCGGCAATCCGCAAGAGCCGCTTCACGCCACCCGGACTTCGCCCCGGCCGTCCCGGCCGATGGGCCCACTCGGCCGGAAACTGCACTATCCGCCCCGCCACGGCCCGATGAGACTCGACCGGCGTAAGCACCGGGCCCCAACCCGGTACCCCGGTTCACACCCGATCCGATCAAGCCCGGTCACGTCCGGTCAAGTTCTGATCATGTGAGGAGTGTGTCGATGTACGCAAAGCTCACCGAGCTGGGCAGTCGCCTGCTCGGGAAGTTCGTGCCCGAGATCGATGCCGCGGCGGCCGAGCTCCTGGCCTGCGGTAACTACCCGGCCTGCTGGCAGTGCAGCGGCAAGTGCGGCTACAACGCACCCTGCTGGGCCTGCTGCAACTCCAACGGCTGCCCGACGATCGTCTGTCAGTGCTAGCGATCGCGAGCACAGCAGCGAGAACAGCAGTGAGAACAGTGCCGAGAACAGCACTCTCCTGCCGACCGGTTGAAAGAGCCGGCCGGCGATGACGAACCGCCCCGACCGGGAACGTCACGACGACAGCCGGAGGAGGAAAACCAGGTGGGCTATCTGGCGATCGGAATCCACTGTCTGATCGGCGTGGTCTTCTTCGCCTCGTCCCTCGGCAAGTCAGCGGGGCGAAGAGCGTTCGACCGGTTCGTGGTCTCGGTGGAGGGCATGCGGATCATGCCCTCACGCCGGGCCCGGTCGGTGGCCCGGGCCGTGGTGGCCGCCGAGTGCGCGGTGTGCGTGAGCCTCGCCGTGCCGGTGACGGCCGCCACGGTGGCGGGACTGGTGATCGCAGCGGGGCTGCTGGCGGTCTTCACGGCCGCCATCGCGGTCTCCGTACGGCGGGGAGTGCGTACGCCCTGCCGGTGTTTCGGCGCCTCGGCGAGCCCGCTGGGGCCGAGACACATCGTGCGCAACCTCGCCCTCACGGCCGCGGCGGTCACCGGCACGGCGGCCGTCGCCGCGCCCGGGGCGATCACTGCGGGCGGCGCCGCCGTGGCGGTGCTCGGCGGCCTGCTCCTGGGCGGGCTGGTCGCCGCGCTCGACGACATCCTCGATCTGTTCCGGCCCGCCCTACTGACTCCGAACCAATTCCGAACCGACTCCACGTGATCCCAGAGGAGACGACTTCCATGCCCGTCCTGATCGCGGCGGTGGTCCTGGTGGGACTGCTCTGTACGCTGGACCTGATCCTCACCCTGGGGGTGATCAAGCGGCTGCGGGACCACACCGCGATGCTGTCCAAGATGGCCGACGGCAACGCGCCCGGCAGACCGCCCGTCATCAAGGTCGGCGAAGAGGTGGGCGAGTTCCAGGCCGTCTCCGTCGACGGCGAGGTGCTGACCCGCGAGTCGCTGTCGGGCGACACCCTGGTGGCGTTCTTCTCCCCTAACTGCGGCCCGTGCCACGAGATGCTGCCGAAGTTCGCGGAGTACGCGCGGATGGTGCCCGGCGGCCGGAAGCAGGTGCTGGCCGTGGTGGTCGGCACGCCCGAGCGGGCCGAGGGGCAGGTCGCCGAGCTGAGCCCGGTCGCCCGCGTCGTGGTGCAGGGCAGCGAGCCCGTCATGACCGACGCCTTCCAGATCATGGGGTTCCCGACGCTGCTCGAGGTCACCTCGGACGGCGCCGGCAGGCCCGTGATCGCGCGCAACAACGTGAACGTGGATTCCCCCGTCGTAGCCGCATGAACGGGCAGGACCACGGCCGGCGGCAGGCGGCACCCGGTCCGGGCCCCGCACCGGACCCGGGCCCCGGCCCCGCACCGGGCCCCGCACCCTCCCCCGGGGCACCGGAAGGGCCGGGGCCCGGCCCTTCCGGTGCCGCCGGCTTCCCGCCCGCACCCTCCGGCGGCCTCCTGGTCACCGCCCGCCGGATCACCGCGGCCGCCGCGCTGGTGGCGAGCGCGGCGCCCGCGGCCCTCGCGTGCTACCTGGTGCTGACGCTGCTGGCCGGCGCCCTCCCCGTGGTCACCGCCTGGCTGACCAAGCTGATGCTCGACGGGCTGGGTTCGGGTGCCTCGCTCGGCACGCTGGTGGGCCTGGGCGCGGGCCTCGCCGCGGCCGGGACCGTCATCGCGGTCGTACCGCAGATCAGCCAGTACCTGCGGCGCGAACTCGACCGCAGGGTCGGACTGCTCGCCGACGACCGGCTGTTCACGGCCGTGGAGGGCTTCGCCGGCCTGGGCCGCTTCGAGGACCCGCGCTTCCTGGACCGGCTGCGGCTCGCGCAGAGCTCCGGCGGGGGCATGCCCAACCAGGCAGTCGACGGAGCCGTCGGCATCGCCCGCAGCGCTCTCACCATCGGCGGGTTCCTCGGCTCCCTCTCCCTGCTGAGCCCGTGGATGACCGCCCTGGTGGTGGGCGCCGCGGTACCCACGCTGGTGTCCGAGGTCGCGATGGCGCGGCGCAAGGCGCGCACGCTGTGGGACGTCGGACCGGTCGAGCGCCGGCAGATGTTCTACAGCGAGCTGCTGTCGAGCGTGGAAGCGGCCAAGGAGATACGGCTCTTCGGCACCGGTGCGTTCCTGCGGGGGCGGATGCTGGCCGACCGGCGTACGGCCGACGCGGCCAAGCGTGCGGTGGACCGGCGGGAGGCCGTCGTCCAGTCCGGGCTCGGGCTGCTGGCCGCGCTCGTCTCCGGCGGCGGACTGCTGTGGGCGGTGGGTGCCGCGCACGCCGGCACCCTGTCGGCGGGCGACGTCGTCATGTTCGTGGCCGCGGTGGCGGGCATCCAGGGCGCGCTGGCCACCCTGGCGAGCGAAGTGGCCCGCTCGCACCAGGCCTTGCTGATGTTCGACCACTACCTCGTGGTCGCGGGGGCCGGTCCGGACCTGCCCGTGCCCCTGCAGCCGGCCGCACTGCCGCCGCCGGCCCGCGGCATCGAGCTGCGCGACGTGTGGTTCCGGTACTCCGAGGAGCACCCGTGGGTGCTGCGCGGCGCCAGCCTGCACCTGCGCCACGGCGAGGTGCTGGCCCTCGTCGGGCTCAACGGCGCCGGCAAGTCCACGCTGGTGAAGCTGCTGTGCCGGTTCTACGATCCCGAGCGCGGCGCGATCCTGTGGGACGGCGTGGACATCCGTACGGTCGACGTGGCGGAGCTGCGGCGGCGTATCGGCGCGGTGTTCCAGGACTACATGCACTACGACATGACGGCGGCGGAGAACATCGCCCTCGGCGACCTCACGGCCCTCGGCGACCGCCCGCGGATCGAGGCGGCCGCGGAGCGCGCCGGCATCCACGCCAAGCTCACCGGCCTGCCGTACGGGTACGACACGCTGCTGTCGCGGAGGTTCTTCATGGAGTCCGACAAGGACAACCCGGAGACCGGTGTGGTCCTCTCCGGCGGCCAGCGGCAGCGGCTCGCGCTCGCCCGCGCGTTCCTGCGGGACCAGCGCGACCTGATGATCCTCGACGAGCCGTCGGCGGGGCTCGACGCCGAGGCGGAGCACGAGATCCACACCGCGCTGCGGCGCCACCGCGGCGAGCGGACCAGCCTCCTCATCTCCCACCGCCTCGGCGCGGTGCGCGACGCCGACGTCATCGCCGTCCTGGAGGACGGCCGCGTCGTGGAACAGGGCCCGCACGCCGAGCTGATCGGCTCAGGCGGCCGCTATGCGCGCCTCTTCGCCCTCCAGGCCGCGGGCTACCGGGCCGTCACCGATGCCGGGAGCGAGCCCGCGTACACCGGGGAGCCCCGGTGACGGCCGGGCCCGCGCTGCGGCGGCGGCTGCGCGGCGCGGCTGCGGTCGCGGCGGGCGCGGCGCTGGGTGCGGCCGTGTGCCTGACGCGCGGCCTGGTCGTGGTCACCGTCCGCGGCACGAGCATGGCGCCGGCCTTCCGGGACGGCGACCGCGTCCTGGTCCGGCGCGGCCCGCGGCCGGCCGTGGGCCGCGTCGTGGTGGCCGAACGGCCCGCGAGCGGCGGCATGTGGCCCCGGCCGCCGGTGCGCGCCGGGGCGGGCGCGGCCGGCGTCCACGGCCGCGACTGGCTGATCAAACGCGTGGCCGCGCTCCCGGGCGACCTCGTCCCGCTCGACTGCGTCCCCGCCCTGGCCACGGCGCCCGAGGAGCGCGTACCGCCGGGCAAAGTGGTCCTCCTCGGCGACAACGGCGGGGTGAGCTTCGATTCGCGGGAGGTCGGTTACTTCCCGCTGGAGCGCGTCCTGGGAACGGTGCTGCGCCGGCGGTGACGGGACGACGACAGGAGGCCGGCCTGCCGGATTTCCCCAGGAGTTGACAGTGTGCGCCGACCGCACGACAGTGCGGAAGAGCGACGGGGGAACGGTATGGCCCAGGACGACGACGGCGCACCGATGCGCTGGGACAGCGAGGCTCGCCGGGGCGCGGGCGGTTGGGTACCGGTGTCCGGGGGTTCCGCTCGGGCCGGGGGCGCGGCGGATGGCGGCGGTCCTGCGCCACCGGGTGCCCGCGGGCCGTCCGGGGCCGTGTCACGAAGATTCGTCCTGCCGGCGGCAGTCGGTGCGTTGACCTCGGCGGTGGTCGCCCTGGTCGTGGTCAAGGCCTTCTTCCCGGGCTCCGAGGCCGGCCCCGGGCCGTCGCCCGGCGATCCGTCGGCCTCGTTCGCGGCACAGAGCGCGACGCAGAGCGCGACGCAGAGTACGGCACGGACCGAGGGGCGGCATCCCTCCTCGCCCTCGCCGGCGCCGCCCGCCACGGGACGGGCCCCGGCCGCGGCCCTGGATGCGCTGCTGACGAAGAGCGCGGCGGACCGCGAGAAGGTCACCGACGCGGTGAACGCCGTCGAATCGTGTGTCTCCGCTGCGGCCGTCGCAGCAGCCGGAGCCGGCCTGGACGCGGCCGCCGTCCGGCGTGACGGGCTGATCGAGGACCTGTCGCGGATCGCCGTGGAGGAGATCGAGGGCGGGCAGGCCGCTGCGGAGGAGCTGCGGACCGCGTGGCGGCGCTCGGCGGAGGCCGACCGCGCGTTCGCCCGGTGGGCGCGGGATGCCGCGGGCTGCTCCTCCGGCAGCGTTCCCCACGGCTCCGCGTACGACCGCGGGGTGGCGAGCAGCGGCCTCGCGACGCAGGCCAAGCAGGAGTTCCTGCGGACGTGGGCGCCGATCGCCGGCCGGTACGGGCTGCCGGTACGCGACCACACCCGTATCTGACGACCCGGCAGCCCCCCTCCGTCCGCACCCTCCTTCCTCCGCCCCTGTTTCCCCTGTCCCCCTGTCCACCCCGACGGAAGGGTCCTCCCGACGATGAGCCAGCAGGATTCCCAGACCCCGCTCCGCCAGCTCATCGAGGCGCAGGCGGGCAGCCGCCCCGGTGATGCCACCGCCTACCTGCGCGGCGCGGCCCACCTCGACCGTGACTTCCGCGACGCGGTGATCGCGGAGCTCGCCGAGAACCCGTACCGCGTCCCTCCGCCCGCCTACGGGGTGGACCTCGTGGCCGTGCTCAAGGAGTGCTTGGTGGCACGGCGCCGGGCCGCGCTCCGCGGGGCGCTGATGCTCGCCGTTCCGGTGCTGTTGCTCCCGGTCGACGCGGTGGGCGTGTTCCTGTGCGTCGGCCTGGTACTGGTCGTACGCCTCCTCCGGCTCGCGGCCCGCGCGATGGCGAGTACCACGCAGCGCGTCGCCGGCACGGCGGCTCGCGACCGGTCCGGCCCTGTCACCCGCCTGCTGACGGGGCTCATCGGGCTGGCGATCGTCGCCTTCCTCGGCGCCCGGCTCCTGAGCGGGGTCGGCCCTCTGCTGTCGGAAGTCGTGCAGCCTCATCTCCCGGCGATACTCCTGGTCTTCGCCCTCTGGACGGCGATCGCGGCAGTGGACGCGTACCTCAGGACGTCCCTGCTGCACCTCCTCGCCACCGGCCGGGCCCCGGAACACCCCGACGGGCAGGGCTCCACCGCGGCTCGCATCGCACAGCTGAGACGCCAGCAGGCCGACCCCGACGTCATCTACAGCGACTACGCGCCCTTCGTGGGAGCGGGGGTCGAGGTGGACTCCTGGTCCTTCGCGATCGAGCTGATCCCCCGGACCGGCCGGGCCGTGCCCACACTCCGCTTCCCGCAGCCCGTGGCCGCCCCGGCGGGCACCGGTGCCGCGCCGGACGCCGCCGGCTTCACCGTCCCCGCGGTGCACGCGCGCATACGGGCCGAACTCCTGCGGCTCGGCGCGGGCGGGGAGTATCCCGGCGACCGGCTGCACGGCATCCACGTGGACGACTACGTGATGAAGGGCGGTCTGAGACTGGGCCCGGCGGCGGACTGGAGCGGCACCGGGCCCGGCACGGCGTTCGCGCGCATGGCGCCCTTCGCCCGGCGCTCGGCCGCCGAACGGCTGCAGCTCGCACCGGGCGTACCGGCTCCCCCGACCTGGTGGCCCGACAGCCTGGACCTGGCCGCCGAGGAACGGCTGCGGCACTATCTGACGACCCGGGTGGGCAGCTGGGAGGACGAGGTCGTCCTCACCGTCTTCAGCCGGGTGCAGCTGCAGGGCGGCCTGCTGTTCCTGGAGTCCCGGGCCTTCCTGCTGCCGCCGATCGCCCGCGCGTACCACGAGATCGACAAGGTGATGCCGCCGTCCGGCGCCTCGGACTGGCTCTCCCTGGCGGGCGACGCCCTGGCAGCCGCCTTCCGGCTGGCCGGGGACGCCCCGCGCGACCTCATCGCCATCCCGCGGACGGCAGCGCGCACCGCGCGGAGCCGGTCCTGGTACGGGCGGATGTGCCGCACCGACCGCGTCGTCGACCACGGGCCCCGGTACTCGGTCCGGGAGCTGGCCGCGGAGCCCGAGTACCAGCAGCTGTTCCAGGAGATGGACGCCCAGCGGTTCCTCAAGAGCATCAAGACCCGCACGCTGACGGCGGTGCGCGGCAGCCTGCGGGACGCGGGATACCGCACGGACGAGTACGACGCGCGCGCCAACGTCGTCTTCGACCGCTCGGTGCACGTGCACGGAACCGTCACCGGGAACGTCCAGACGGGTGACGGCGCGAACGCCACGCACCAGACCGTCACCACGCCCCGGCCCCACGTCGGCCCGAGCCCCGGCGGCGCTTCTTCAGGGAGTTGACACGATGACCTCCACCCGGCGGGACGGGAACGGGGACGCGCCCCGGGACCACACGCGCGGCATCGTCATCCACGGGACCTTCAGCGGCAACGCGCAGACCGGCGACCACGCCGGGGCGGAGTACGTCCACCACGCGGCGGGGTCCGGTGGCCGGGATGCGGAGTCCGCCGAGGTACGGGAGCTGCGGCAGGCCGTGGAGGCCCTGCGCGCCCAGCTCGCGTCTCTGCCGACCGGCTCCTCCGGCGGCGGCCTGCCCTCGCCCGCCGTCCAGGCCGCGCAGGCCGCGCTGGACGAGGTGGACGACGCGCTGCCGACGGCCGACGAGCCGGCGCGGGGGCGGATCCAGCGGGCGGTGTACGCGGTGACGGGGGCCCTGGCCTCGGCGGCGTCGCTCGCCGAGGGGGTCAGGGCGCTGCGGGAGGCGGCGGCTCCATGGTTCTGAGAGCCCGGCCCGGCCCGCCCGGCCCGTAGCCCTCAACGTCAGGTCCAGGGTTAGACATACCCTTCGGGGATGGTCGCACTGATGATCGCGGCCAGCTCGGTGAGGACGGTCTGCCCGGTCCCGTCACCGCCGTACTCCTTCGGCACGAACACCTCCACGAAGGCGGCGCGGTGATTGGCCACGCAGCGAACACTGCCGCCGGGCAGCTGCTCCACGAACCACCTGATGCCGCCGATCTCCCACGCAGGGGCGTAGCGGTCGAAGCTCTCGGAGCCCACCGTCAAGACCTCGGGGCGCGGTATCCCGCAGCGCAGCACGACCGCCGGATCACCCCAGCCCGCGGTGAACTCCGAGACGGGACGGGACGTCCCCCGCTCCAGCCCCGCCAGGGCATCGGGCAGCTCCGCGTGCAGCGCGCGGCAGTGAGCGGCCTGCTGTCCCGTCGGCCTGGGCACGGCACGGGCTGCGGCGCCACTCGTGGACGACGATCCGGCGGCGGCGAGCAGCGCCACGACGACGGGCAGACCGTATAACCGGCGGGTCCAAGGCTGCTGCACCGGGCTCTCCTTCGTATGCACGAGTGCGCATCCGTGCCCACCAATGAGGCTGAACAGCCCTGAAGTGGAACCAACCGCACCATCAGTGGCGTATTGACTGTCGACCAGGCCGTGCAAGTCACGCCATGCAGGACACAAGGAGAATACGATCTTGAAGAGCATAGGTGCACAGCCCTCTCGCCGCTCTGTTCTCACCCTCGGTGCCGGTACGGCGCTGGCCGCCGCCATGGCCACGGGCGGGACGGCCTACGCATCGACGCCCGCCGGGGACCGGATCTTCCGTCAGCTGCGCGAGCTGGAGCGCGAGCACTCCGCACGCCTCGGGGTGTTCGCCCGCAACACGGCCACCGGCAAGACCGTCGTCCACCGCGCCGACGAGCGCTTCCCCATGTGCTCGACGTTCAAGACGCTCGCCGTCGCGGCGGTCCTGCGGAACCTCGACCACGACGGCACGTTCCTCGCCAAGCGCATCCGGTACACGGCCGAATACGCCAAGGCCTCCGGTTACGACAAGATCACCGGCCGGGAGGAGAACGTCGCCAACGGCATGACCGTCGAGGAACTCTGCGGCGCCGCCATCTCCTACAGCGACAACGCCGCGGCGAACCTCCTGCTCACCGAGCTGGGAGGCCCGAGCGCCGTCACCCGCTTCTGCCGCTCGGTCGGCGACGGCACCACCCGGCTCGACCGGTGGGAGCCCGAGCTGAACTCGGCGGAGCCCGACCGGGTCACCGACACCACCACTCCCCGCGCCATCGGACGGACCTACGCGCAGCTCGTCCTCGGCAGCGCGCTCGACCCGGCGGACCGCAAGCGGCTGACCGGATGGCTGCTCGCCAACACCACCAGTGACCAGAAGTTCCGCGCAGGCTTCAAGGGCTGGACCGTCGCGGACAAGACCGGCGCCGGGAGCTACGGCACCAGCAACGACGTGGGCGTCGTATGGACCCCGAAGGGGGCGCCGGTCGTCGTCTCCGTTCTCACGACCAAGCACGAGCCCAAGGCGGCGGGGGACGACGCGCTCGTCCGCAAGGCCGCCGAGCTCCTGGCTCCCGTCCTCGCCTGACGGCCCGCGGCCGGGCCCCGCGCCCGCCTCAGGGCTGCGGGACGACCGCCACCGGGCACGGGGCGTGGTGCAGGGCCGCATGGGCCACATGCCCGATCCGCTGGGGGGCGTGCGGCCCGGAGGCGTGCCGCCCGACGACCAGGAGGGCGGCGCGTTCGCAGGCGGAGAGCAGCACCTGCGCCGCGCTCCCCAGTTCGACGTGCTCGACGACGTGGACCTGCGGATGGCGTTCCCGCCACGGCTGGAGGGCGTCGGCCAGCCGCTGCCTCTCCAGCGGTTCGAGGCCGCCGGCCTCGTCGGCCAGCCGCATGGACGCCGGGCTCCAGGCGAACACCGGGGGGATCGAGCAGGCGCGTACGGCGCGCAGGCTCGCTCCCCGCGCGGCCGCGGCCGCGAAGGCGAACTCCAGGACGGCTCCGGCCTCCTCCTCCGCCCCGGGCACGCCCACCACGACCTCGTCCGAAGCAGGAACGGGCCCGGCGGCCGGCTCCCCCCGGCCGCCGGCCTGGTCACCGTGGCTGCGCACGAGCACGACCGGCCCCCTGGCCTGCCGCAGCACGTGCAGGGCGATGGAGCCGAGCAGATAGCCGATCAGCGCTCCGTGCCCGCGCGAGCCGAGCACGAGCATGTCGGCTTCGGTCGCCTCCGCGACCAGGGCGGGGACCGGATCGGCGGGCAGGAGCCGGGCCGTCACCGGCACGCCGGGGCACCGGGCGGTCACCCGGGCCCGGGCCTCGCGCAGCAGCGTCTCGGCCCAGCGCTGCTGCACCTCGGTGTCCGCGGTGACGGGCAGGTCCAGCGGCTGCCACACCCAGGCGTGGACGAGGCGCAGCTCCATGTCCCGGCGCTCCGCCTCGGCGGCGGCCCAGTCCGCGGCGGCCTTGCCGTGCTCGCTTCCGTCCACGCCAACGGTGATCACGCCGGACACAGAGCCTCCATGGGGCGGGCGACGGTTTCTCGTTGTGGCCACTGTCCGGCCTGTCCGCCACTGTGGCAGGGACCGCAGGCCGCGGCCACACGGACGAGTGACTCCGTCCGGCGTGGTGCAGTACGGCGTCCCCGGCCCCCGCTTCACGCAGGCAGGTCCCCTGTCAGGGGAGATTTCGCCTGATCAGGTGGACCTGCCCGGCTTCGTCAGCGAGCACGTGGCCCTGGCCGTCTTGTTCGGGTCGCTCTCCGAGCGCGCGGTGAGGGTGACGGCGCCCTTCCGGTCCGCGCCCGGCCTGGCCGTGACGGCGACGTCGACGGGCACCGAGGAGCCGGAGGCCGCAGCGGTCAGGCGGTTGGGAAGCCAGGCGGACCAGCCGCGCCCGGAGGCGGTGGCGGACAGCCGGTAGACGTCGGAGGACCGCACGGGGTCACTCTGCGGGGCGACTTCGCCCGTGTTGGCGAGGTCGAAGGTGCACACGGCCCGTCCCTTGGCAGGGTCGCTCTTCACCGTGCCGCGGCCGAGTGCGAGCCCGCGCGCCTGCGGCCCCGCGCCGTCCAGGGACTTGACGCCGATGTCGTAGGAGAGCACGCCGGTGGCGTCGCGCTGCACGTTCAGGACGTAGAAGTGCAGCCGGTTGGCCTGGTCGACGTACTCGTAGGAGCTGCCGGAGTCGGCGCCCGCGTGGAAGAGCGCGTCACTGAGCTGCCGGTAGTCCCCCATGGTGATCTTCTGCGGGGTGCCGTCGGGGCGGGTGAAGTCCAGCAGGCCGATGTCCTCGGGGTGCGCGTCGATCACCCAGGCGAACGGGGCCCGGTCCGCGTTCTTGGTCTTGCTGAGCAGGACGCCGCTGTCGGGGGTGAAGGAGTCCATGCCCATGCGGTCGACGACCTCGACGGTGTAGTTGTCGTAGCCGCCGCCGTCGCACAGGGGGTCGGTGGTGCGGTCGCAGGCCGGGGACAGGTCGCGGCCCATGGTGATGTTGACGCCGGTGAGGCCCTTCTCGCCGGGCGGGGCCGAGCGTGCGGTGACGCGGGCGACGACAAGCCCGGAGTCCTTGAGGGCGTCGCGGTCGAGGCGCAGGACGTTCTTCTCGTCGACGATGCCGAGCTTCATCTTGTCCCGCAGGACGTGCTGGGCGCCCATGGAGCCGCCGGCGGCGGCGGGTATCTGCCAGCGGGTGTGCGGGCCTCCGGGGCCGTTGAACGAACCGCGGGAGAGCATGCCCCAGATGCCGGTGTAGGAGCGGCTGAGCGGGGTCCCGTAGGGGTTGTTGTAATTGTCGCCGATGCCCAGGATGTGGCTGAGTTCGTGGGCGAACGTGGCCATGCCGGAGCTCTCGGCCTGGGTGGAGGAGCCGTTCGCCGCGTTGGGCCAGATGCGGGCGGCCGCCTGCCAGGAGGTCCAGGGCACGTAGCGGGTCCTGGCGGAGTTGAGGCCGGAGGCGATGGGCGACGGCGGCCCCCAGGCGGCCGGCACGTCCCGTTCGGAGCGGAACTTCATCTGCCCGAACTCCTGCCAGGCGGAGGACTCGTCCACGCCGGCGGTGAGGTAGAAGACGAAGTCGAACTCGCCGGCCTTGTCGGCGCCCACCTCGTCGACCCAGGCCCGTTTGCCGTCGGCGCGGATGTCCTTGCCGCAGGTGTCGCCCACGGGGCACGCGCCGGGGTTCATGCCGGGCTCGATGCCGTACTGGTACGACTTCCACGGCATGCGGTACACGCCGAAGGAGGTCAGTCCGACGCCGACGCGGCCGCCGGAGTCCTCCATCCAGTACTCGTTGATGGTGTGGCCGTGGTTGAGCGCACCGGGCTTGTTGAGGAAGTCCTCGTAGAACTTCGGGACCTGCGCCCGGGGGATGCCGGACGCGCTGGGCAGCGGATTGCCGAACCGCGCGGCGCCGGCCGGCTTGCTGACGGAGAACTCCTCGTCGGGGTAGTCCAGGAGGACCAGGGCCCCCTTGAACTTGCGCTGCGTGGGCTTGCGGTCCGGGTCGGCCCAGTTCGTGCCGGGGACCGACCGGTACTCGGCCCAGGTCATGTCGTCGGGGTTGCGCCAGTGCTGCGGATCGAGCGGCTGGACGAGGGGTTGCGGCTTCCGGGATGCGGCATCGGGCGTCGCCCGGGCGGGGCCCGCGGCGACGGCGGCCACGACGCCGAGGAGGAGGGCGACGACGCTGAGTCGACGCAGTCGACGGACGCGTCTGCGGCGCAGGAACACGGCTCACCTCTTGAATTGGCAAGTTCATGACAAGCGCTCAGCGCTCATGCCGAGCGCTGTTTCGAGTGTGCCTAGCGGGGCCACGGTAGAGCCGGGGGCGGCAGCGACGCCAGAGTGCCTACGAGTTCCCCGTGGCGTCTCTGCGTTGCCCGTGACGGTCCGGGCCGCGCGGGCGGCCCGGATCCGACGGCGGGCTTACGGCACCACGATCCGGTAGGCGCAGAGCCCGAGCACGCCGAGCACACAGGCGATCACCACCCAGGAGCCCAGGCCCGTATGGCGGCGGCTCCCGCCGCCGGACCGCGCCTTCGCGGACCGGCGGCCCTTCGCCGGGCCCGAGCCCGGAGCCGGGGGTGCGGGGGCGGCGGCGGTGTCGGCGAGGAGACGGCGGCAGGCCGCGGCCAGTTCACCCGTGCCCGCCGACAGCGCCACGACCGCCTCCGAGCGCGCCGGGGCGGTGGTGCCGCCGTCGAGGATGCGGCCCGCGCGCACGAGTATCTCGTCGGCGCCGGCCGCCGGGGCGAGGCTGATCCAGCGCTGGACGTGCTCGCCCCGGATCACCACCTCCCCCGACCGGTCGCGGTAGACGATGTACTCCCGCCACAGCAGCCCGGCCAGCTCTTCCGCGGTCTCTCTCAGTCTCGCCCTCATGTGGTTCCCCCCACGGTTCAGGGCTCACGGCACGGCGCGGCCCACCCAATCGAACAAACGCCGCATTCTAGCTGCGGGGACTGACAGCGGCGTCAGCGCTTGGGCCAGTGCCACAGCGGCTCGTCGAGCAGGCTTTCGCGGCCTGCGACGTCCGTCTGTCCGAGGGCGTCCTTGACCAGGGCGATCGAGTTGACGTCCAGCCTGTGGCGCCGGGCGCCGGCGCGGAGGGCGTCGGCCAGCTCCGGGGCGTGGGTGACGACCACGATCTGGGTGTCCCGGGTCGCGGTGAGGATGAGGTCGGCCAGCGGGGGCAGCAGGTCGGGGTGGAGGCTGGACTCCGGCTCGTTGAGGACGAGCAGCGCGGGCGGGCGCGGGGTGAGCAGCGCTGCGGTCCACAGCAGATAGCGCAGCGTGCCGTCGGAGAGCTCGGCCGCGCCGAGCGGGCGCAGCAGGCCGCGCTGGTGCAGCTTGAGCTCGAACCGGCCGCCCTCACTGACGACCTCCACCCTGCTGCCGGGGAACGCCGCATCCACGGCGGCCTCCAGCGCCTCGTGGTCGCCGATCTCACGGATGGTCTGCAGGGCGGCCGCCACGTCCGATCCGTCGTGGCCGAGCACCGGCGTGCGGGTGCCGATCCGGGCGCTGCGGGCCGGGGCGTGCGCATCGGTGCGCACGTGGTCGTAGAACCGCCAGGAGCGCATGTGCTCGCGCAGCCGCAGCAGGTCGGGGGCGAGCTGCGGGTCGGCGAGCTCGCTGAGCATGCTGTCGTAGGGGCGGACGGCGTTCACCGAGTCGTGCCAGCCGCCGTTCGCCGTGCGGGTGCGCACGGCGGGCCCGGAGCGGTCGGAGAGCAGTGCGGCCGGGCGCAGCACGGGGCCGGCCCAGGTGCACTCCCGCTTGATCTCGGGGTCCAGGTTGAACATGGACGGCGCGCCCGTACTGCCGGAGGTCGGTATCGGGTGCCCGAAGTCCACCGCGTAGCCGAATTCGTCCCCGGCGAACCCGAGCCGGAGGCTCGCAGCCGGGGAGCGCCCGCCGCCCTTCCGCTCCCCCGCCCACAGCGTCGAGGCCAGCCCGCCCTCACGCGCCAGCGCCGCGACCGCACCCCCGCGCGCCGAGTCGGCGAGCAGCCGCAGGGCCCGGTAGAGGCTGGACTTCCCGGTGGCGTTCGCCCCGGTGATCACGTTGAGCCGGTCCAGGGGGACGATCAGCCGGCGCAGGGATCGGTAGTTCTCGACGGCGACAGTGGTGAGCATCGGACCTCTCGGCGCATCGCGGTGGATCTTTCGTTCAGTGTGCCAAGGGGGTCTGACACCGGCCCGGCGCCGCTGCCCGCTTTTGCGGAAATAGCAAGGAGGTTTGCCGCTCTCCTTCGCCCGGGTGCACGGTCGGTGCCAGGAGGTATCACCATGCACGAGGCAAAGACCGACCCGGCGGCGGACACGACGAACGCGACGGACACGACGGACATGACGGAAGACGTCCTGGTGATCGGCGGCGGCGCCGGCGGGCTGAACGCCGCGCTCGTCCTGGCCAGGGCCCGCCGCCGGGTCCTGGTGGCCGACGCGGGCAGGCCGCGGAACGCGCCGGCGCGGGAGATGCACGGGTTCGTCTCCCGGGACGGCACCCCGCCGGCGGACCTGCTGGCGGCAGGCCGGGCGGAGGTCGAGCGATACGGCGGACGGTTCGTCGCGGGCGAGGTCTCCGCGGTGCGGCGGGACGGCCGGGGCTTCGCAGCAGAGGTGGACGGCCGCACCGTGCGGGCCCGCCGCGTGATCGTGGCGACCGGCCTGCGCGACGAGCTGCCCGGCGTGCCCGGTCTGCGGGAGCGATGGGCCCGGGACGTGCTGCACTGCCCGTACTGCCACGGCTGGGAGGTCCGTGACCGGCCGCTCGGCGTGCTCGGTGCGCCCGGCCGGCAGGCGCAGGCGGTGCACCAGGCGCTGCTGGTGCGGCAGTGGTCGGACGACGTCACGTTCGTCGTCTCGGCGACGGCCGGGGCGCTGGACGACGCCAGTCGCCGCAGGCTCGCCGCACGCGGCATCCGCATCGTGGAGGGCGACGTCACCGGCCTGCGGGTCGAGGGCGACGAGCTGCGCGGCCTGCGGCTGGCGGACGGGACCGGCGTGCCGCTGTCCGCGCTGTTCGTGTCGCCCCGGCCCGTCCCCCACGACGCGCTGCTCGCCGGCCTGGGCTGCGAGCGCGATGCCGGCGGCCGGGTCCGGGTGGACCCGGCCGGGCTGACGAGCGTGCCCGGCGTGTGGGCCGTCGGCAATGTCGTCGATTTCGGCGCCCATGTGGTGGTCGCGGCCGCGGCCGGGGCGAAGGCCGCGCTCGCGGTGAACACGGACCTGATCGAGGAGGACATCGAGGAGGACATCGAGAGGGCATAGAGGAGGCATAGAGGGGGGATGGAGAAGGACCGGCTCCGGACGGGACTACAGCCCCCTCAGCTCCCCACGTTCACCGTGAACGGCCTGTCCCCGGGCCTGCCGGCGAGGTGCCGGCCGGTCCTTCACCTTCCCCCGCCGCCGGCCGGCAGGTCGAACCAGAGGTGGACCTGGCCGGTCCCGATCCCGTTCTCGTACGCGCCGAACCGGCGCCCGCGCGCCGCGCACGCCTCGCCGCCCAGGGCGCCCGCCAGCATCAGGTAGTGGCCGAACCGCGCCTCGGGTGCGTACCGCAGGTACTCCGGCATGGTCCGGATCACCTGGTCGTGCCGGCCCGCCTCCAGCCACGCGATCCGCTGTTCGTCCGCCGCCCGCGCCTCGGCGGTGACGATGTTGGCGGGGTCTCCGGCCATGCGGTTGCGCAGTTCGGCCAGCGGCCAGAAGCGGTGGGAGAGACCGCCCGAGGCGAGCAGCAGCACCTTGTGGTCGAGGCCGCCGACGGCCTCCCCCACGGTCCGGCCGATCCTGAGGAAGTCCTCGGTGGTCGCCGTCCGGCAGACGGAGACGGACACCCAGGGCTTACCGCCGGCCGTGCCCGCGCCGGCGCCCTGTCCGAGGTACGTCCAGAGGTTGAGGGTCGCGTAGTGGATCGGCAGATACGGGTCGTCGTTGGCGGCGATCCACACCTTCCTCTCCTCCGCCAGGGCGGCGACCGCGTGGGCCAGTTCCGGGTCGCCGGGCAGGTCGTACGGGAGCCGGCTGATCGCGCCCGGCATCTCGTCGGAGGTGAACAGGCCCGTACGGCGCGGGTGGGCGGTGATGACGGCCTCGGTGGTCGTCCCCCAGTGGGAGTCGAAGACCACGACGGTGTCGTACTCCAACGGGTCTTCCGCCGGGTCGATCACCTCGCGCCGGAGTTGCTCCAGGCCGGTCGCGAGCGTGAAGTCGCTGCCGCCGTTGGCCTCGATGCGGGCGGGCTCGGGGAACATGATGACGGGCGCGTGCGAGAGCAGGCCCGCACCGGTGATGTCGCCCATGGGCGGTCTCCTTTACGGGATGAGGAGGAGCTTTCCGGAGGTGCGGCGGGAGGCCAGGTCGGTGTGCGCGCGGTGCGCCTCGGCGAGGGGGTACGTGCCCGCGACGGTGAACGTCAGCGTGCCGTCGGCGATGCCCCGGAACACCTCGCCCGCGCGCCGTTCGAACTCCTCGGCGGTGGCCCGGAAGTGCTCCAGGTAGGGCCGGGTGAGGGTCAGCGAGCCGCCCCACAGCAGCCGCATCACGTCGACCGGCGGCACGGCGCCGCTGGCACCCCCGAAGAGGACCAGCGTGCCGCGGGTGCACAGCGAGGCGAGGCTCGCGTCGAAGGTGGCGGCGCCGACGCCGTCGTAGACCGCGTGGACGCCCTCCCCTCCGGTGAGCGCGCGGACCTCGGCGGCCGGGTCGGCGGTCTCGGTGTAGCGGACGACCTCGTCGGCGCCGTTGGCGCGGGCGGTGCGTTCCTTCTCCTCCGTGGAGACGGTGCCGATGACGCGGACGCCGCGCCGCTTGAGCATCTGGGTGAGCAGCAGGCCGACACCGCCGGCGGCGGCGTGGACGAGGACCGTCTCGCCCTCCCGGGCCGGGTAGGAGTCGTGGGCGAGGAAGTGGGCGGTCATGCCGTGGACGAGCACGCCGCCGGCCGTCCGCAGGTCGATGGCGTCGGGCACGACGATGGCCTTGTCCTCGGGCACGAGGACGCGTTCGGCGTAGCTGCCGAGCACGGTCGTCCAGGCGACGCGGTCACCGGGCGCGAAGCGGGTGACGCCGGGGCCGACGGAGCGGACGATGCCGGAGCCCTCCTCGCCGGGCACGCAGGGGACGGGCAGCGGGTAGCGGCCCTCGCGCCGGTAGAGGTCGATGAAGTTCACTCCGGCCGCGGCGAGTTCGACGAGGATCTGTCCTTCGCCGGGCTGCCCGGGATCGGGTTTCTCGACGTAGAGCTGGACCTCGGGTCCGCCGGTCTCGCGGATCTCGATCGCGTGCATCAGTGCGTTCCCTTCACATCGGTCAGTTCGACGTCGTACGTGCGCAGCCAGTCGTCCATCCGGACGGTGGACTCCACGAGGATCCGTTCGAACTCGGACAGGCTGCCGGTGGCCGTCTTGGCGGTCATCCGCCGCACCGCGTCGCCGTCGAGGAACGGGCTGAGCGGTGCGTCCCGGTCGCCCGCCGCGGTGGCGAGGCCGGTGATGAGGGACCGGTCGTAGGCGGGGTCCTGGATGGACGGGTAAGCGGCCTTCTTGCGGCGCAGCACCGACTGCGGCAGGAGGTCGGAGGCGGCTTCCCGCAGCAGCGCCTTCTCCTGGCCGCTGAAGGTCTTCATCTCCCAGGGGATGTTGAAGACGTACTCGACGAGGCGGTGGTCGCAGAACGGCACCCGGCCCTCCAGGCCACTGGCCATGCCCATGCGGTCCTTCTTGTCGAGGAGAATGGGCAGCCAGCGGGTCAGGGTCAGGTAGCCCAGTTCGCGGGTGCGCCTGTCCCGGGCGCTCTCCCCGTCGAGGACGGGGACCTCGGCGAGCGCCGTGCGGTAGAGGTCGGCCTCGTACTCCGCCAGGTCGATCCCGTCGACGAACCAGGGGTGGAACAGCGACCGGGGGTCGAGGCCGCGGTGGGCGCCCAGCTTGAGCCAGGGGAAGGTGTCGGCCTTCCGCGCCTCGGGGTCGGAGAACCACAGGTAGCCGCCGAAGACCTCGTCCGCGCCCTCTCCGGAGAGCGCCACCGTGGCGTGCTGCCGGACGGCGGCGAAGAGCAGGTACAGCGAGACGTCGAGGTCGGCGAAGTTGAACGGCAGGTCCCAGGCGCCGAGGACGGTGCGGCGGACGGCCGGGTCGAGCAGGCGGGTGCGGTCGAGGACGATCGCGTGGTGGTCGCTGCCGACGTGCCGGGCGACTTCGAGGGCGTACGGCCCGTCGGGGGTGGGGCGGATGGCGTCGGCCCGGAAGTTCTCGGTGTGGCCGGTGAAGTCGACGGAGAAGGTGGACAGGCGGTCGCCGCCGGCGGCGCGCGCCCGGGCCGCGAGGGCGGTGACGGTGCTGGAGTCGAGCCCTCCGGACAGCAGGGAGACCAGGGGCACGTCCGCGGCCATCTGCCGGGGGACGATGTCGTCGAGCAGGTCGCGGACGGTGGCCACGGTGGTGGGCAGGTCGTCGGTGTGCGGTCGGGACTCCAGGGCCCAGTAGCGCTCCTCGGTGATCCCGTGGCGGCCGGCCCGCAGCAGGTGGCCGGGCTTCAGTTCGCGCATGCCGCGGAAGGGCACGCGTCCGGGGGTGCGCAGGAACAGCAGCGCGTCGCACAGCTCCTCAGCGGAGGCGCAGGCGTCGGCCAGGGGGTTGGCGAGGACGGCCTTGGGCTCGGAGCCGAAGAGCAGGCCGTCGGCCGTGGGGTGGTAGAAGAGCGGCTTGACGCCCAGCCGGTCCCGCACCAGGAGCAGCTCCTCGCGGGCGGTGTCCCAGATGGCGATGGAGTACATGCCGTTGAGGCGGCGGGCGAAGTCCGTGCCCCACTGCAGGTAGGCGCGCAGGGCCACTTCCGTGTCACTGCGGGTGGTGAACCGGTGCCCGAGGAGGACGAGTTCCTCGCGCAGCTCGCGGAAGTTGTAGATCTCGCCGCCGTAGGAGATCACGGCGCGGGGCCGGTCCCCGGGGCCGGGCTCCGGGGTGCGCATGGGCTGCGTCCCGTGCTCGAGGTCGATGACGGCGAGCCGCCGGTGTCCCAGGGCGGCGTGGGTGTCCAGCCATACGCCGCGGGCGTCCGGCCCGCGCGGGGCCAGGGTGTCGGTCATGGCGTCCACGGTCCGCTGTTCGGCCGTGAGGTCGCGGGTGAAGGCGACCCAGCCGGTGATGCCGCACATGTGCGTGCTCCGTTCTCAGTCGGTGTGGGCGGGGTCGCGCCAGGGGCCCCGGCGCCAGCCGTCGATGTCGTAGTCGTCGAGGCAGTCCTGGACGAGCGCCTCGTAGCGAGCGAGGCTGCCGCGCCCGGTCGCCCAGCGGAGCGCGTCGAGACGGACCTGCTCCCCGTTGCCCGAGTAGTTGCGCTCGTACAGCTCGTGCCGGCCGCCGAACTCGGTGCCGATCGCGTCCCACACCAGCTTGAGGAGCTTGATCCGGTCGAGGGCGGAGGTGTCCGCGCCGCGGTAGAAGCGGTCGATGAGCGGCCGCAGTTCGGGGTTGGCCAGGTCGCGGGCGCTGGAGGGAACGGCGAGGGGCGCTCCGCCGAGCGTGGTCTCGAACAGCTCGTGGACGCGGTCCCACACCTGGGCGTTGTACATCCGCATCGCGGAGGCGTGCTCCAGCCGGGGCACGACCGTGCCGCCGCTGCCCGGCTCGGGGTCGTGGGCCATGGCCGAGGTCAGCGCCCACACCATGTCCCGCATGGTGACGACCTCGCCCACGGCCGCCTGGACGCCGCGGAACTCGTCGGTGCCGTTGGCCCGGGTGCCGCGGGCGAGCAGCCCGGCCATGAGCTCCAGCTTCACGCTCAGCCGGACGCCGGACTGGAAGTTGTACAGGTTCGGGAAGCCGGAAGTGGCGTAGAAGCCGGTGGCGCGCCGGACGTCCCGGTGGACGAGGACGTCCTCCCAGGGGATCAGCGCCTCGTCGAGCAGGAGCACGCTGTCGTTCTCGTCGAAGCGGCTGCTGAGCGGGGCGTCGAAGGGGCTCCCGGCGTGCTGCGCGTAGGGGGTGCGGCAGATGAGCTTCACGCCGGGGTTGTCCATGCGGACGAAGAAGACCAGGGCGAAGGCCTCCGCCTTGCCGGGCGCGAGGGCCGCCGAACCGACGGGGGCGACGAAGCCCGCATTGGTGATCGCCGACCCCGTCGCCAGCATCTTCGCCCCGCTGACCACGACGCCCGCGTCCGTCTCGCGCACGGCGTGCACGAACACGTCCTCCATGTCGTGGATCGCCCGCTTGCGGTCCACGGGCGGGTTGATGATGACGTGGTTGAGGTAGAGCGCCTTGCGGGCGAACTCGGTGTACCAGGCGGTGGCGTTGGCGGCGTACGGGCCGTAGTAGTCGGCGTTGACGCCGAGGCCGGCCATGAAGGAGGCCTTGTACTCGGGGGTGCGCCCGAGGAAGCCGTAGCTCATCCTCGCCCAGGTGGCGATGGCCTCCCGGGCCTCCACCAGCTCGGCCGCCGAACGGCTGGGCTTGAAGAACTTGTGCGTACGGATGCCCGTAGCCTCGTCGACGCCGGTGAGGACGCCGGAGGTGGCCGGGTCGTGCAGGGCGTCGTAGAGGCGGGCCACCGACAGGGCGGAGTTGCGGAAGGCGGGGTGGCGGGTGACGTCCTTGACGCGGTCCCCGTTCAGATACACCTGGCGGCCGTCGCGCAGGCTCTCCAGGTACTCGTCACCCGTCATGAGGCTGCCGGTGGTCATCGCACCAGCCCCGGGTTGTCCAGCGCCGGGGTGCCGAGCACCTGGACGCGGCGCAGGTGCCGGGGGGCGCCGCTGGTGAAGGCGTTCCGGCCGTGCAGCAGCGTGTAGTTGTCGGCGAACACCATGTCGCCCGTCCGCCAGCTGTGGGCGTAGAAGTGCGCCGGGTCGTACAGCGCGGCCCGCAGGCTGCGGTGCATCTCGGCGATCCCGTCGTCGGGCAGGCCCGTGAACTGCAGGTCGGGGTGGTTGACGAAGCCGGCGTCGTCGGCGGCGGTGGGCTCGTTGTAGCGGACGACCGGGGCGCCGTGGACGGGGTGCGCGGTCACGACCGGCGAGACGGTGACGCTGTTGTAGAACTCCATCGCGCGGTGGTACGTGCCGGTCACCTGCGACCACTGGGCGACGGTCCGCGGGTCGGTGCGCTCCAGCACGGCGGTGGTGTGGGAGAAGGTCGTCTCGCCGCCGTTGCCCGCTCCGGGGGCGTGCACGCACTGGAAGACCTGGAACTCGGGTATCTGCTCGCGGTACATGCCGTCCCAGTGCATGGGCATGTAGCTGGAGTCGAAGATGTGGTCCTCGGGCTCGTCCTGCTCGACGAGTTCGAGCACGGTGCCGAAGGGCCACACGCTGGGCTCGCCCCAGCGCTCGCAGTAGGCGGAGAGCTCGTCCGGACCGTCGAAGGAGTCGAAGTCGCGCAGCAGTACGAGGTGGTGCTCGCGGACGAGGGAGCGCAGCGGTGCGACGGGCAGGTCGCGGACGTGCAGGCCCGGCTCCAGCGCCCGTATCGCCAGGCCGAAGGGTTCGATCGGCGCGACGGCGTAGCGGAGGTCGGTGAGGACGTCGTCCACGGCTGTGGCCGCGTCGTGCTCAGTGGTCGCGTGCTCAGTGGTCATGGGAGCTCTCCTGTGGGGATGAGAGGAGTGAGGGGGGATACGCCGGATGTGCGCCGGGCGGTTACGCGCAGGCCTGGTTCCAGGGGTCGCGGTGCGCGGGCGGCGGACCGGGGACGGCGGCGGACCGGGGTACGGCGGGCAGGGTGGCCGGCTCCAGCACGTAGTGGCTGGGGCTTCCGGCCACGAAGACCAGCTCGGCGCCGGCCTCCTCCGCCTCCGCGCGCTTCATGAGCGTGAAGCGCCCGCCGGAGGCGACCGCGACGCTGTGCCAGGGCGTCAGCCAGGTGTCGGGGGTGTCGGCGAGCAGGATGCCGATCTTTCCCGCGCTGCACGGCTGCGGGTGGATGGACAGGCGGATCGCCGTGGGGAAGAGCTGATCCAGCAGGTTTCCCCACGCCCGGCTGCGCTGGATGACGCGGTACGCGAGGTCGCGGCACTTGCGCTGCAGGGCGGAGCGGGTTCCCGTGTAGCCGGGGCCGGACAGGTCCTCCAGCATGAAGCGGGTGATGCCCCGGTACATGGCGAGCGGGGCGCCCCCGGCCCGCACCTCCTCGCGCAGTTCGTCCGGCGTCGGCGCGTGGCCGGCGGAGAGCATGCTGCGCATGTCCTCGTGCCCGGCGCCGCGGTAGACGTCGTCGAGGCTGAACTGTTCGAGGTGGGTGGCGCCGATCCGCTTGATCATCGTGTCGAGTGCGCGGGCGTAGGCGGTGACGTCCTCGTCGCTCACGCCGAGCAGGTCGTTGAAGACCCGCCCGTCGGAGCAGATGAGGATGGCGGCTCCCGGCGCGTAGACCTCGCCGATGCGCTCGCACAGCGAGTTCAGGAAGCGCAGGGCGAGTTCCTCGGCCAGGTCCGGCAGGGGGCCGAGCACCTTGGCCGGGTTCGGGGACTTCGTGGGGAAGGCCGGGAGAACGAATTCGATCCGCCGGCCGGCCTCCATGGCGCTGCGCACCGCGTTCAGGTGATGCCTGACGCACCGCAGGCAGACCCGCCCGGTGCATCCGCCCTCCCGCATTCTGCGCTGGTGGGACAGGACCTCCCGGATGACTTCTACAGCGGCCAGTTCGATATCGGGTGCGGCCGGTTCGGACACCGCGCCTCCCTTCGTGGACTGCTCACCACGGTGCTGGGCGGGCGCATGAGAAGCGCATGAGAAGTGCACAACGGCCTTCAGGCCGTGGCGCAGGTCACCGTTCGGCGGGCCCCGCGTCCCGTGTGAGGTCGCCGAGTTCCTGCTGCGCGCGTTCGGCCGAGGACGGCATGCGCAGGCTGCGGAAGCCGGTCAGTGCGGTGGTGAGGTGGCTCACGGCCCGCCCGGTGTCCCCCAGTGCGGCGTGGGTGCTGCCCAGCCACAGGGCGGTGAGCGCCTCGCCGCGGCGTTCGCCGAGTTCGGCGAAGACGGCCGCGGCCTCGTCGAGCGGGGCGAGCGCCCACGCGGCCTGGCCGGGGCCGCCGAGCTCGGTGTGCATCCGTCCCAGGGCCAGCAGGGCGTACGCCTCGCCGGGGCGGTGCCGCACCGCCCGGTACTCGGCCAGGGCCCGGTGCAGGTGGCGGGCGGCCCGCTCGGCGCGGCCGTGGCCGATCTCCGCCCAGGCGAGCAGCTGCAGGACGTCGGCGAGGGCGAGCGGGTGCCCGAGCCGCTCGGCGGTCGCGACCGCCGGTTCGAGGGCGTCGACGGCTTCGGCTGCGCGCTCCTGGCAGACGAGCGCGAAAGCCAGGCTGCGCAGGGCCATGACCTGGCCGTGCTTGTCGCCCAGCCGGTTCATCACGGCCGCGGCCGAGGCGGCGTCGTCGTGGGCGAGTCCGGCCATGCCCCGGTCGGCGATCGCGAAGCTGCGGTGGATCCGCAGGCGGGCGGCGTGGTGCTCCTCGCCCAGGGCGTCCAGCTGGTCGATGGCGGTGGCGTAGCGGGTCATCGCGTCGTCGACCCGGCCCCGTACGGCGCAGGCCCGGGCGAGGGAGCCCTGGGCGACGGCGGCGGCTACGGGGTCGCCGTCCGCCGTGGCGCGGTCGAGTGCGACCCGGGCGACCTGCTCCCACTCGTCCCACCAGTTCCGCAGGTGGCACACGTCCTCCAGGGCGGCGGCGAGCCCGGCGGTCTGCGGACCGTATCCGGCGCCCGCGGCGAACCCGACCGCGGTGACGAGGTTCGTCCGCTCGCTCTCCAGCCATCCGACGAGGTCGCCGGCCTCGCCGGGCCGGTGCCCGCCGGTGCCTCTGCGGATGACCTGGTCCCCTGCCGTGCGCACGCGCGCGAGCCAGCCGTCCAGGACGCGGGCTACCGCGGCCCGGCGCCACGACCGCGGCTCGTCGGCACCCGCGCGCTCGGCCGCGTAGGCGTGCAGGAGGTCGTGCATGCGGTAGCGCGGCTGCCCGTCCGCGCTGACCGACTCGATCTGTACGAGGTTGGCGTCGATGAGCGCGTCGGTGGCGCGGTCGGCCGCCACGACGGCGGAGCTACAGGAGCCCCCCGCGGAGCCTTCTGCGGAGCCCTCTGCGAAGCCGCCGCCTGCAGAGCCGGCCGCCGCGGACCCGTCGGCGTCGAGCAGGGCGGACAGCGCCCAGCCGGGGAACTCGGGTGAGGGGAGCAGCCCGACGGCGCGGAAGGCGCGGGCGGCGTCGGGCGCCAGGCCGTGGTAGCTGGCGGCGACGCAGGTGCGGACGGCGAGGTCCCCGACGGTGAGTTCGGCCAGCACGCCGCGCTCGTCGGCGAGGCGGTCGGCGAGCCTGCGGACCTGCCAGTCGGGGCGGCCGGCGAGCCGCGCCGCCACGACGCGCAGCGCCAGGGGCAGCCCGGCGCAGGCGGCGAGGATCCGCCCGGTGGCCTCCGGCTCCGCCGCGAGCCGCTGCGGGCCGACGATGCGCCGCAGCAGGTCCTGCGACTCCTCGTCGTCGAAGGGGTCGACGTCGATCAGGTGCGCGTCCGTCAGCCCGGCCAGCCGTGCCCGGCTGGTGACCAGGGCCGCGCTGCCCGGGGTGCCGGGGAGCAGCAGGCGGATCCGGGCCTCGTCGCTCGCGTCGTCGAGCAGCACGAGCACCTTGCGGTCGGCCAGCAGCGAGCGGTAGAGCGCCGCCCGCTCCTCCGTGGCCTCGGGGATGGAGGACCCGGCGACGCCCAGGCTGAGGAGCAGGTCCGCAAGGACGGCACCGGGCGGGCGCTGAGGGCCGCGGGTGCCGTCGAGGTGCAGGAACAGCCGGCCGTCGGGGAACTCGTTGCGCAGGTGGTGGGCGAGGCGCGTGGCCAGGGCGGTCTTGCCGACGCCGGGGAGGCCGGTGAGGATCACGACGGGCACGGCGCAGGGCGTGGGGCGCCGTCCGGGGCCGGGTCTGAGCAACCCGGCCACGTGCTCGATCAGCCGGCCCCGCCCTACGAAGTCGGAGTCGTCGGAGGGGACTTGGACGGTCGGCTGCCAGAGGTTCGCGGGGCGCGCGGGCCGTGCGGCTGCGGCGGAGGGCGGGGGCGCGCCCAGTTCCGGGTCCCTGGTGAGGACCGCGTGGTGCAGTCTGCGGAGTTCGTCGCCGGGTTCGATGCCGAGTTCGTCGCGCAGGGCGGAGCGGGCCAGGGCGTAGGACTGCAGTGCGTCGCCCGGGTGGTGACAGCGGTACTGCGCGGTCATCAGCTTGGCCCACAGCGACTCGCGCAGCGGGTAGCGGGCGGTCTCCGCCCGCAGGAGGCCCACCACCTCGCGGGGCTCGCCGAGTGCGAGGCGGGCTTCGGCGTAGTCCTCGAAGGCGGCCAGCCGCGACTCCCCGAGCCGGGCGACCTCGCCGAGCAGGGCGTCGTGGTGCGCCACCCCTTCGAACGGCCTGCCGTGCCACAGGTCCAGCGCCTCCTGCAAGGCGTCGGCCGCCGCCCGGTGCTCGCCCGCACCGAGGGCGGCGCGGCCGCGGGCGACGAGGACCTCGAACCGGTGCAGGTCCACCTCGCCGGGGAACACCCGCAGGCAGTAGCCGCCGTTGCCCTGGCTCAGCCGGTCCTCGGCGGGTCCGGGCGCGGGGCCGCCGGGGCCGCGGCCGTCCTGCGGGCCGGAGGCGGGGCTGAGCACCTTGCGCAGGACGGCGGCGTAGCTGCGGAGGTTGGCCTGGGCCGAGGCCGGCGGGGCCTCGCCCCAGACGGCGTCGCACAGGCGGTCCGCGGAGACGGCGGTGTTGGCGTTGACGAGCAGCATGGCGAGCAGGGTCCGCTGCTTCGGCCCTCCGAGCGGGAGAACGCGGCCGTCGGCGACGGCCGCGAGGGGCCCCAGCACCTTGAACTCGACACGCGCGAGCACCACCGTATGACCGCCCTTCAGCTGTGCAAGATTCGAACACCGGCGAATCCGACAACCATAGGCGCTGCGCGGGGTGAGATCTTCCGCTCACGGTTTCACGCCGCGCAGGGGCGGGCGGGCACCGTGCGGGGCCGCCCTCCTCAGACGACCGGCTGGCCGATGCCCAGCATGTTCCCCTCGCTGTCGCGGAACCAGGCCCCGCGCTCGCCCCGCGCACCCTTGCTCGGGTAGTTCCCGTCGATCTCGACGATCTCGACGATCCCGTCCCCCGTCCGCCCTCCGGCCGGCAGCCCGGGCAGCCCCGGCAGGTCGACGTCTTCGAACACCACGCCGCGCCGCTTCAGTTCCGCCACGGCTTCCTCGATGTCGTCGACCTCCCAGGCCATCTGGGTGAACGCACCGGACGAGGCCCCCGTCGACCGGAACACGGCGAAGTCCACGCCTCCGCACCGGTACAGCAGCCCACCGGGCCGCTCGTCGACGGGCTCCAGCCCGAGCTGCTCGGAGTAGAAGCGCCGCGCCCGTTCCAGGTCCTGGGCCGGAAGCCGGGTCGCCACGTGCGCCCGGGCCAGAACGCCCTCACCGCCCGTGCTCATTTCTTCACGCACCCGGCCGCCGGCCGCACGAGCTCGTTCAAGACCATGGTGGGCTCCCGGGTTCCGGAGGACGAACACCGGAATTCTGGCCCGCCCGGCCGGAGACCTCGGGCACGCCACGCACGGTGGCGGCGGCCGATGACCACGAACGACTGAAGCCTTACGGAATCCGGCCCCCCGCGGCGTGCGGCACCACCCTGCCCGGGCTCGCCGTGGCGGGCCTCGCCGGCGGCAGCCCTTCGCTCAGGCGAACAGCTCGCCGAGCAGCTCGGGGCCGATCGCGATGGGGGCGGGGCGGTAGGCGGGCGGCTGCGTGCCCATCAGCTCGCGCACCAGGAAGTCCCAGCAGCGCTTGCGGACGTAGGCCAGGCAGTCGATGAACGTGTGCTCGGCCCCGGGCACGATGAGCAGCTCGAAGTCCTTGTCGGCGGCGATGAGCCGCTCGGCCAGCCGCAGCGTGTGGCCGGGGTGGACTTGGTCGTCCATTTCGCCGTGGACGAGCAGCAGCTTGCCCGCCAGCCGGTCCGCGAGCTCCACGTTGGAGGCACGGGCCCAGGCCTCGGGATCGTCCGCACCGGCGTAGGTCTCCACGAAGCCCGAGTTGAAGCAGCGGGCGTCGTGCGAGCCGGAGAGGGCGACTCCGGCCCGGTACACCTCGGGGAAGTCCAGCATCGCCCGCGCCGTGGCGAACCCGCCTCCGGAGTGGCCGAACGCGCCCACCCGGTCCAGGTCCATCCACGGCCGGGTCCCGGCCAGCTGCCGCAGCGCCGCGACATGGTCGGCCAGGCAGCCCGCGTCGGCCAAGTGACCGTAGGACGCGTCGTGGAAGGACTTGCTCCGCCCCGGGGTGCCTCGCCCGTCCAACGCCACCACCACGAAGCCCAGCGCCGCGAGGGGTTCCGCGTCGAGGCCCGTCCCGCCGGGGTCGAAGCACGGGGCGACCCGGTTGACCTGCGGGCCGGGGTAGAGGTTGTCCACCACCGGGTAGCGCCGGGCGGGGTCGAACCCCCGCGGCCGGTACAGCACCCCGTAGATGTCCGTCACCCCGTCGGCCGCCTTGACGCGGAACCGTTCCGGCGCCGTCCAGCCGGTGGCGCTGAGCTTGCTGATGTCGGCGCGCTCCAGCTCGACCAGCACCCGCCCGGTCCGGTCACGGACCGTCGTCACCGGCGGGGTGTCGACGGTGGACGCGGAGTCGATGAAGTACTCCTGGTTGTCCGGCATGGTGACGACGTGGTCCAGCTCGTCGTCCGTGACCTTGGCGAAGCCGGAGCCGTCCAGACCGGCCCGGCACACCGTGCGCCGGTAAGGATCCTCGTCGACCAGCCCGGAGGCGGTGAAGTACACCACCCGCTCGGCCTCGTCGACGCGCAGGATCTGGCGCACCGTCCACTGTCCGGAGGTGACCTGCCCGAGCAGCGCGCCGGTGCGCAGGTCGTACCGGTACAGGTGGCCCCAGCCGTCCCGTTGCGAGTACCACAGCACCTCGTCGGCCGACACCCGCACGATCGGCGCCTCGTACATCCACTGGTTGGGCTCCACACGGGTGGCCCCGGTCTCGCTGAGCACGGTGGTGACCTCGCCGGTGGCCGGATCCATCCGGTGCAGAGTGAGCGTGCGCCGGTCACGGGCCTGGCTGAGGTAGTACACCGCCGAGCCGTCCGGAGCCCACCACGCCCACTTGGTCGTGATCGGCGACAACTGCGCCATGAGCAGCGGCTCGGCCTGCGCGCGGACCACGGTGCCCGCCTGTACGTCCAGCACGACCAGCTCGGCGTGGGGCACCTGCTCGTCCCCGGGGTAGGCGTACCGCTGGGTGTGCAGGAGGGGCGCGCCGCCGTCGGCGGGCCGGGCCTCCACCAGGTGGGTCTGCCGGACGCCGCGCTCATCGGTCCGATGCGCCAGCACCTTCGTCGAGTCGGGCGACCAGGCCACCGCGGGCGGCAGGTGCGGCAGGCCGAACTTGCGCAGCAGGGTGCCGTTGCTCGTGCAGTCCGGGCCGGAGCCGTACCCGTAGTCGGGCTCGCCGTCGGTGGTCAGCGCCCACTCGCGGCCGTCGGACAGCGAGCGCGCCCACAGGTCGTGCCCCCGCTGGGACACCGCGACCTTCTTGTCGGGTGACGGCACGTCCAGCGGGTTGCCCGGCGGCGTGAACTCGGCCCGCTCGCAGGCGTAGCCGTCCAGGTGGCAGCGCCAGTACTCGCCGAACGCGTGGAACTCCACGGCGTTCCCGGTCAGTTCGACGGCTATGAAGGGCAGGGCCTCAGGGTCGACCTGCTGCCCGGAGGCGCCGGCCAGCGCGGCGGCGAGCCTGGCGTGGTCGAAGGCCGGCTCGCGGGTACCCGCCGCCGGGTCGACCAGCACGAACCGTCTGCCGACACCATTGCTCACCGTGTACTGGAAACGGGCACCCCCGTCGATCCACTGCGGCTTGACCTTGTCACCGACGACGAGCTCGCCGGGGCGGGCGGGCCGGCGGAGGAGCTGCTCGGCGGCCTGGTAGTCCTGAGTGGTGCTCATTCTTCTTGTCCTTAGTCGGTGTCGGTCGGTGTCTGCGCGTCCGGCCGGGCGGTGGTGACTGCGGGTCAGAGGGCGGTGGTCTGCTCGGCCGCCTTCTTCCGCATGATGCCCTCCCGCGACTCGTTGTTTCGAACTATGGAAACGCTACGTTGCTTTCCAAAACTCCGCAACAAGTCCGCTGCGCAAAAACCCCATCAATGCAGGTCAGAGCCCACAAGATCGTTGCAAGGTTCCTGAACTTAACGCAACGATCACTACCCTGATCGTTGCAATGAAGTGAGAGTGAACGCTATGCCGGAGGCAGGCGGACAGGGCAGGTTACGACTCACCGCCCTTGCAACGCCCGCACGTTGTCCCCGAACGTCCACCCCTTCGACCCGTCCCAGTTGACCGACCACGTCATGAGGCCCTTCAGCCCGTTGCCGTAGGTGTTCCACGCCTGCGCCACGAGCCCCGGCGACATATAGCCGCCCCCGGCGCCCGGTTGCGCCGGCAGGCCCGGGACCTGCTTGTCGTAGGGGACCCTGATGGTGGTGCCCTGGACGACGAGCCCCTTGTTCAGGCAGTCCGTCTGCGCGGTGAAGCCCTTGACCGTCCCCGCGGAGTACGAGTCGCCGGAGCATCCGTACATATTTCCGTTGTAGTACTGCATGTTCAGCCACCACAGCCGGCCGTTGTCGGCGTACTTCTTCACGATCGGCAGGTACGCGCCCCAGATCGAGCCGTACGTGACGCTGCCGCCCGTGACGTAGGCCGTCTCGGGGGCCATCGTGAGGCCGAAGTTCGCGGGCATCCGGGCGAGCACGCCGTCGATGATGCGGATGAGGTTGGCTTGTGAGGCGGACAGTGTGTTGATGTTGCCGCTGCCGGTGAGGCCGGTCTCGATGTCGATGTCGATGCCGTCGAAGTTGTACGTCTTGAGGATCGGCACGACGGTCTCGACGAACCGGTCGGCGACCGTGCTGGAACTGAGGTCGATCCCCGCCGCCGCGCCACCGATCGACATCAGGATCGTGGCCCCGGCCGCCTTGGCCCGGCACATCTCGGCCGGCGTCGCGACCTTCACGGTCGCGTCCATCCCGTCCTCCCACAGGACCGTGCCGTCCGAGCGGATGACGGGGAACGCCGCGTTGATCACGTTGTAGCCGTGCTCACCGATGCGCGCGTCGGTGATCGGCACCCAGCCGAAGGGTGGATGCACGCCGTTGGCCGCACCGTCCCAGTTCTCCCAGTAGCCCTGGAGCACCTTGCCCGGGGGCTTCGACTGCACGGGACAGATCTCCGCTCTCGGCCCGCTTGCCACGGCGGCGGCCCCGTGCGCCGCCTGCACCTGCGCCTGCAGGGGCACGGGCAGCACGGCGAGCGCCATCGCCAGGCAGACCCCGGCCGCCCCCACCGGTAGACGCGCCATCCGACCGATCATGCTCGGCTCCCTTCGGGACGTGGCTGCCCGCCACCGGTCTCTGAAGGTGTCGGACGCTAGAACCGCCCCGTTGAACCGTCAATAGGTCTGGACCAGAACGGGGGCCTGAACACTGCCGGTTGTCACCGCCGCCCCGGTTCCTCCTCCGTTTCGCTGCGGCGCCGCGCACATGAAGTGCGCGGCGCACCTCCGCCTTTTCAGTCCGCCGTATGTGCTCCCGTGCACCGCACAACCGGGGATTGACGAGCCGTAGAGAGTGGACAACATGCTGGTGGCGTCCCTACGCGTCCCTGCGTCCCGGCAGCTCGTCCTGGAAGGGGTGGGCATGGATACGGCTGCGTCGATTCCACTGGCACCGAATGCCGTGCCGCTCCTGGGGCACGTGCTGCCCCTCGTCCGCGATCCGCTGGCCTTCCTGTCGTCCTTGCCCGCCCACGGCGAACTGGTGCGGATCCGCATGGGGCCGCGTTCGGTCGTGATGGTGTGCGACCCGGTCCTGACCCGGCAGGTCCTCCTGGACGACCACGTGTTCGACAAGGGAGGGCCGATGTACGAGCGGGTGCGCGAAGTGGTCAGCGACGGCCTCATCTCCTGTCCGCACAGCCGGCACAGGCGCCAGCGGCGGCTGTGCCAGCCGTCCTTCCACCCCGAGAGGTTTCCCCACTACTCCGCGGTGTTCGTGGCCGCGGCCGAGGCCGTGGCGCGCTCCTGGCACGACGGCCAGGTCGTCGACGTGACGACCGAGATGACGAGGCTGGCCACGCGAGTCGCGGTCGAGACGATGTTCACCGCCGCCCTGCCGGCCGAAGCCGCGCAGCAAACGGTCGGCGACATCAACACCGTGGTGAACGGCGCGTTCCGGCGGATGATCAGGCCTGCGCTCCTCAACCGGCTCCCGGGGCCGGGCAACCGGCGATACCTCCGGGCACGCGACCGGCTGCAGCACACGGCCTTCAGCGTCGCCGGCCGCCGCCGCGCCGACTCGACAGACCACCGGGACCTCCTGTCGTCCCTGCAGCGGAGCACCGATCCCGGCAGCGTCGCCGGGGCCCGGGCGCTGACCGATGCCGAACTGGCCGACCAGGTCCTCACCTTCTTCCTCGCCGGGGCGGAGACGACCTCCAACGCGATGGCCTGGGCCCTGTACCTGCTCGCCGGGCACCCGGAGGTGGAAGAACGCCTGCACGCGGAGTCCGCCGGGGTCCTGGGCGGTGCCTCACCCGCCTTCGCCGATCTGCCCGCCCTGCAGGAGGCGGGGCACGTCGTCCGCGAGGCCCTCCGGCTGTATCCGCCCGCGTGGCTGCTCACGCGCACCGTCGTGGAGGACACCGAGCTCGGCGGGGTCCCCCTCCCGGCCGAGACCCTGATCGCCTTCAGCCCCTATCTCATCCACCGCCGGCCCGACCTGTACGAGGACCCCGACCGCTTCGACCCCGACCGGTGGCGCGGGCCGCAGCCCGAGCGCACCGCATACATCCCTTTCGGAGCGGGCGCCCGTCAGTGCATCGGCGCCCGCTTCGCCGTGGCCGAGGCCACCTTGGCCCTGACTGCCATCACCGCCCGCTGGCGCCTCGTCCCGCTCACCGGCCGACCCGTACGGCCCTCCGCAAAGGTCACCCTGGGTCCCCGGGGACTGCGGATGCGCGCCATCGCCCGCCATGCCTGACCAGTAGGGGATCCGGAATGACGCAGGCAGGCGGGGACCCGCACACCCCCGCGGAGGTCAGGACGATCCCGGAAGCGATTCTCGAACGGGGCGCGGTGGGCCGCGCGCTGCGCGTGCTGGAGATGGTCTGCCAGGACGCCACACCGCGCGGGCTCAGCGAGATCGCCCGGGAGACAGGCGTGCCGAAGGCCACGACGTACCGGATCCTGACGGCGCTCTGCGCGCACGGAATGGTCGGCCGCTGGGACGACAAGTACGTGGCGGGCGAGCGGCTGGCCGAGCTGGCGTCGAAACGCGTCACCCGCCGGAACCAGCTCGGCGTCCTGAGAGCCACGGCGATGCCGTTCCTCCTCGACCTGTACAACTGCCTGGGCGGATTCGTGGGCCTGGGAGTCCACGAAGGCCGGCAGGTCCGCTACGTGGAGCGCATCCACGGCCGCCGCCTGCAGCCCCTGCTCTCCCGCACCGGCGAAACGGTGCCGGTGCCCTCGACCGCCATCGGCAAGCTGCTGCTCGCCTTCGAGCATGATGCGCAGGCAACGGCCTGGCCGCCCCACGAGGAACTGGAGGACGAACTCGCGGTCATCCGCCACACCGGAATCGCCGTCGAGCGTCAGGAGTACGCGTCCGGGATGCTGACGGTGGCCGCGCCCATCCTGGGGCCGGACCGCCGCGTTCTGGCCGGTGTGGTCATCGGTGACACCACGGGCCGCACCGCACTGAAGCGGGCCGTCGGTGAACTGCGGCGCACGGCGTTCGCCCTCACCATCGCCCTGCGCCGGCTGAACACCGACTCCCTGCCCTCGCCGGCGGACTCAGTCGCCACGCGCCCACGGCGTGTTGCGCCGGGGCCGCGTGAGATGGGCGGCGGCGACGACAGCTGACTGCACGACCGCGGTCGGCGTGTAGAGGGACTTGCCGAGCCACAGTTCGGCGAAGGCCCCGGGCCCGGCATCGAGGTAGGGCACGAGATAGCGGTGTGCCAGGTGTGATGTACGAGCCGGGAGGGGGAAGCCGCTTCCGGCGAGTGCGTCCAGCGCCAGGATCGCGTAGGCGGTCTCCTCCGGCTGTCCGCCGCCCGCTCCCCAGGAACCGTTGGGATGCTGAGTGCCGAGGAGCCACTGGTGGGTCCGAGCCAAGTGGCCTTCGCGGCCCAGCGCAAAGCAGACGTGGGCGGTCGCGTAGTAGGGCGACACATGCCACTTGTCCAGCCATGAGCCGTCCGCCGTACGGCTTTCGAGGAGGAAGCGGATGAGCTTACGGCGCTGTGGACCGTACGTGCCGGGCGCGTGGTTGAAGGCCTCCAGGAGCCGGGCGTTCACACTCACCGACGCACCGCGCTCGCCCGGATAGTGGAAGAAGTGATCCTCTGCTTCGTAGCGCAGGAGGAGGCTGAGCCGGGATGCGGCATCCACACCGAGGTGAGGCAGCAGGTTGATGGTCATCGCGGTGGTGTCGGCCTCGGGCACGGGAAACTCCCGGCTGAAGCCGACCCATCCGCGGCGGTCCAGCTCGTCCGCGAGCGCACCGAGGTGCTGCGTAGCACCAGGAGGCAACAAGCCTGCACGTCCGAGGTGGTAGAGGGACCAGCCGGTCTCGAAGGCCTCTATCGGGTGCACCTCGGGCGCCCCGCCGTCGCGCGAGCGGTCGGCGAGGTGATCGAGGTAGGCCAGTGCCCGCGCATCACCCGTGTTCTGCCACAGTGCAGCCGTGGCCGCCGGGGAGCAGCCCACCGATCCTCCGGGTGACTGCAGTGTCAGCGCTGCGCCCGCGAAGGCCTCGTCCGGAGCAACCTCCATGCAGTACCGCAGCGAGGGGGAAACCGTGCCTGCCGAAGCGGCTGCCATCCTGGCGAGCTTGTCCCGACGTAGGGCGTGGATGTCCGGCCATGCCTGCGGAGGGAGGTCCACGCCGTGGGCGCGGAGCCGGCCGGTCAGCTCCGGCACGACGAATTCGAATCCGATCGGCTCGTGCGGCCCGGTCCGCCATTCACGGGCCAGTGACTTCAGGTGGTCGGTTCCCTTCTTCAGCGCTCCGGCCACCCAGCCGTACGGCCCGGGCGGTGTGGTCTCCGCGTAGTCCACGAGTGCGCGGACGGCTGCCAAGGTGGACGTGAGCCGGTCGGCGGGCAGGGCTATCCGGCCTCCCCAGGAACCGTCCGGGTGCTGACGCTCCTGCAGCCATTGGAGCGCGCGGGGGTAGCGCGGGGTTCCGTCGGGGTTACGGACCCGGGAGACGAATGCCGTGTTGTAACTGTCCGAACAGGTCCCGGTGTCCCCGAGCCCGGCCATGAGCCGGTCCACCGCTTCCCGGATACGACGCGTGGTCGGCTTCATGGCCCCCTCTTTTACGCGGCGCCCTGCCGTCCGCTCAAGGGAGTGGTCCGCTGGGCGAACCGAAAGGTTGCCGACTCCGGCGCGGAACGTCATCCTGCAGATCTCACCATGGTGCGGTAGATCGACCAACGGCAGTTGACCCCTGTCGACGAGGACGGTATCGCTCATGAAAATGCCCTCCGCCTTCAGTTCTCGCCTCGTGCGCGGCACGGGTGAAGTCTCCTTGGTGACGGGTAACAGGGCAACTCCCCGGCTTCCTTATCCCGACGGCTGGTACGCCGTGGCATTCCGCGACGAATTGCCTGCCGGCCGGGTTCTGACCCGGCGCCTCACCGGCGAGGACGTGGTGCTGTACCGGACCCGGTCCGGCCTGGTGCGAGCAGTGCGCCCGTTCTGCCCGCACCTGGGAGCCCATCTCGGTCACGGCGGACGGGTGGACGGGGAGAACATCGTCTGCCCGTTCCACCATTTCGCCTTCTCTCCCTCCGGTGACTGCGTCCGTACGGGATGCGGCACACCGCCGCCCAGGGCCCGGCTCATGATGCTGGAGGTGCGCGAGGTCGACGGTGCCATCCTGGTCTGGCACCATTCCCGCGGACTGTCACCGGGCTGGAAAGTGCCCTCGTCATTTCCCTTGGGTTTCCAGCCGGCCGGGCACGTCGTCCACACCCTGGTCGATCACCCTCAAGACGTCATGGAAAACACCATCGACAGCGGGCACTGCCCTCCCGTACATCAAATGAACATCGATATAAGTCGCACTCACTTCTCGGGCCCCACCATGGAAGTGGACTTCTCAACGACGCCCCTGCAGGGGCATCGCACCGGCTTCCTGGTCTCCCTTCAGGCTCATTTTCGTCTACAGCTGCACGGGCTCGGCTGGCTGTTCGTGCGCGTGGACATTCCAAGCATCCAGTCGCATATCCACTTCTGGATCCTGCCGACCCCTATTGATCCTCTGCATGTCGAACTGAGGCTCGCCGCGAGCATCGACCATGCCGGCGGGATCGACTTGCCACCTCCGGCATCCCGGCTGATCGGCAAGCTGCTTGTCCCACTGATCAGCCGGGACCTGGCGAAAGACTTTCCCATCTGGCAGCACAAGACGTATGTCGAGCAACCCAAGCTGACCAAAGGAGACGGCCCATTCATGCAGTACCGCCGCTGGGCCGGGCAATTCTACAGCGAGTCGATTCCGTAGGTCATCCTGCTCCTGCGGGTCATCGCGGATTACGTTTGGAGGCATTGAGATGCGACGGCCGAACAGCTTCTTCTGCCCGCTGCCCCTGGAAATCAGTCCTGATGCCGAGAAGGCCCGCGCTCACACAATGGCATGGTGCCGGGAGACCGGAATGGCACCGACCCCGGAGACTGCAGCCGCCTGGGACGCCTACCGGTTGGACCTTTGGTGCTCATGCGTGTGGTGGCACTGCACCGGCGAGCTGCTGAACCTACTGACCGACTGGGGGACATGGGGCGTCATGCTCGACGACATCCTCGAGGTCGACTCCCCCGACCTCATCCGCGACGCCGTCGCCGAGATGAACCGGATTCTCGATGCCAATGACCCCGACGCGCTGGCCGACGACGCCAATCCGTTCACCGTCGGCCTGTCCGACCTATGGCGACGCACCCAGCACCTGGGCATGTCACCGCGCTGGCAACGGCGCACCGCAAGCCGGTTCAGCCGATTCCTCCACTCCTACCTTCGCGACGCGGCCTACCGCCGGGACGGCTTCTGGCCCAGCGTCGAGCACTATCTTGACAACCGAATGTGGTCAACCGCCTCTTTGGCCTATATCTCTCTCAACGATCTTCAACACCGCTGCGAACTCAGCGACAACATCGTCATGCACCCCGTCCTCCACGCCATGCAGCGGGCCACGGGAGACCACATCGCCCTCGTCAACGACATCACGGGCGTCCACCGCGAGGCCGCCTGGAACGACCACATCAACGTCGTCCCCCTCATCCAACGCCAGTACCGTTGCACGCAGGAGGAGGCCATCGGGCATGCCATCGCCATGGCCGACCAGCGCATGCACTCCTTTCTGGCCCTCGAACGCGCACTGCCCGAGCTCTGTGCCGGCTTGGACGTCACCCCTCAGGAACACGAGTGCATCGGACACCTGACCCGCGGGCTGCGCTCCTGGCTGAGCGGCAACATCGAGTACCACCTCGTCTCGCCGCGTTACGAAGAACGCCCGCGGCCCGGCAGCCGGCACACCGCCGCGTGGATAGCCGACGCCGTCCGCTTCCCCGCTCCTGCGGCCGTCCCCTCGTCCGCGACTCAGGGGCTCACCGCCAGCACCACATAAGCCGCCAGCAGGGAGAGATGCACCCCGCCCTGGAGCGGGGTGGCGCGGCCCGGGATCACCGTCAGGGTGCCGACGGCGACGGTGAGGGCGAGCAGCACCATGTGCGTCGCGCCGAGGCCGAGGAGCAGGGGGCCGTCCAGCCAGATCGAGGCCACCGCGACGGCGGGGATGGTGAGGCCGATGCTGGCCATGGCCGAGCCGAGGCCGAGGTTGAGGCTGGTCTGGACGCGGTCGCGGCGGGCGGCGCGCAGGGCGGCGATGGTCTCGGGGAGCAGTACCAGCAAGGCGATGACGACGCCGACGACGGAGGCGGGGAGGCCGGCGGCGGCCACGGCGGACTCGATGGTCGGGGACACTCCCTTGGCCAGGCCGACGACCGAGACCAGGGCGACGGCGAGCAGGCCGAGGCTGGTCAGGGCGGTCCGGGCCGTGGGCGGGTCGGCGTGGTCGTCGGTGTCGATGACTTCGCCCTGGGCGGTCACCGGGAGGAAGTAGTCGCGGTGCCGTACGGTCTGGGTCGCCACGAACAAGCCGTAGAGGAGGAGCGAGGCGAGGGCGGCGAAGACGAGCTGGGCCGAGGAGAACTGCGGGCCGGGGGTGCTCGTGGTGAAGGTCGGCAGGGCCAGGCTCAGCCCGGCGAGCGTCGCCACGGTGGCGAAGGCGGCGCCGGTGCCTTCCGCGTTGAAGACGGCCACGCGACGCCGGAGGGCGCACACGAGGAGGGAGAGCCCGACGATGCCGTTGCAGGTGATCATGACGGCGGCGAAGACGGTGTCGCGGGCCAGGGAGGCGCTCTTGTCGCCGCCGTCGGCCATGAGCGTGACGATGAGGGCCACTTCGATGACCGTCACGGCGACGGCGAGGACGAGCGATCCGAAGGGTTCGCCGACCCGGTGCGCGATCACCTCGGCGTGGTGCACGGCGGAGAGCACGGCGCCGGCCAGGCAGCAGCTCACCAAGGCCACCGTTCCGGCGGACAGTGACCGCCCCCAGGTCAGGGCCAGGACGACGGCGGCGAGCGCCGGCACGAGGGCGGGCCAGCGCGCAGCAAGCAAGTGGAGCCGAGAGTTCATGCGGAAAGCTTCGCAGATTGGCGGCTATATCCCATTTGACGGGAGATTTCACACCCCGTCGCCCTCAGCCGGCCGTCCTCGCCCTTGCCCAGTCCGCGGCTGGTAGGACTGGGCAAGGGCAGCGTGCCGCTGTCATGAAGGATCTTCGCCGTCCGATGATCCGAGAAACGTCCGTCACCCGGACGGGTGCGCAAACTCCCCCCATCGGGGAGCGCACAACGAGATGGAGGCCACCCGACCCGGGTGGCCTCCATCTCGTTCACGGTGGAGCCGTGAGGCTGTGGAGCTAAGGAGAATTGAACTCCTGACCTCCTGCATGCCATGCAGGCGCTCTACCAACTGAGCTATAGCCCCTTGTTCAGCTGTTCAGCTGTTCATCTGTTCCGCTTTCGCCCGGTTTCCCCGGCGACGTCGACAATATTACACGACGGCGCCCGACCCGTTGACTCCGGTTTCCGCCCCGTGCCAGATTCTGCGC
This sequence comes from Streptomyces rectiverticillatus, assembly GCF_013394065.1. NCBI lineage: Bacteria > Bacillati > Actinomycetota > Actinomycetes > Kitasatosporales > Streptomycetaceae > Streptomyces > Streptomyces rectiverticillatus. Next base: position 6,704,894 of record NZ_CP040752.1, on the reverse strand, counting down.
AACATCGCGCGAGCCAGGAGCCGAGCCGGGAGTGTGGCACCCATGACGTCGCCCGAGCAGCCGTCGTCCCGATCCCCCCTCGCCCTGGAACGCCGGACGATCGAGGTGATCCCGGACGCCGAGCGGCACGGCGCCCCGCACAGCCAGTTCACCCTCTGGTTCGGCGCGAGCATGCAGATCACCGCCGTCGTCGACGGCGCCCTGGCGGTCGTCTTCGGCGCCGACGCGCTGTGGGCGATCCCGGCGCTGCTCGTGGGCAACGTCCTCGGCGGGGTGGTGATGGCCCTGCACTCCGCCCAGGGGCCGCGACTCGGAGTGCCCCAGATGATTTCGAGCCGCGCACAGTTCGGCGTCTTCGGCGCGGTGGTGCCGCTCGTGATGGTGATCCTCATGTACCTGGGCTTCGCGGCGACGGGCTCCGTACTCGCCGGGCAGGCCCTCCGCAGGATCCTGCACCTGCATGGCACGACCCCCGGAATCCTCGTCTTCGGCGTGCTGACCGCCGTCGTCGCCCTGGCCGGATACCGCCTCATTCATCTCGCGGGCCGGGTGGCGACCGTCGTCGGCAGCATCGGTCTCGGCTATCTCCTCGTCGCCGTGTTCGCCCGGTACGACGTCGGCGCGCACGTCGGCCGGCAGTCCTTCGACGCCGCGACGTTCCTGCTCGCCGTCTCGCTCGGCGCCGGCTGGCAGCTCACCTTCGGCCCTTACGTGGCCGACTATTCGCGCTACCTGCCCCGTACCACCAGCGCCCGGGCGGCATTCTGGTCGGCCTTCTCGGGCAGCGTCCTCGGGGCGCAGTGGGCCATGAGCCTGGGAGCCCTGATCGCCGCCGTGGCCGGCGAGTCCTTCCTGTCCGACCAGGTCGGGTTCGTCGGCGAGCTGGCGGGGCCGGCGGCCGTCGGCTTCCTGATCTACCTGGTGGTGCTGGTGGGCAAGCTCACCGTCAACTGCCTCAATGCGTACGGCGGTTTCATGTCGATCCTGACGACGGTGACCGCGTTCGACGGCCGGTCCAGGGTCACGCCTGCCGCCCGCGCGCTGTACATCACCGCGTTCACGGCGGCGGCCACCGTCGTCGCGGTCGCGGCGAGCGCGGACTTCCTCGACAACTTCAAGAATTTCGTCCTGCTGCTGCTCATGGTGTTCACGCCCTGGAGCGCCGTCAACCTGACCGACTACTACCTGGTTTCGCACGAGCGCGTCGACATTCCCGCGCTGTACGACCCGGACGGCCGCTACGGGCGGTGGAACGTCCCCGCGCTGAGCAGTTACGTCCTCGGCGTGCTCGCCCAGGTCCCCTTTCTGGCCCAGAAGCTCTACACCGGTCCGCTGACGGACCGGCTCGGCGGTGCGGACGTCTCCTGGATCGTGGGGCTGGTCTTCACCGCGGCCGTTTACCTCCCCTGGGCCCGGCACACCGCCGACCCGCCCGCCGAGACCGTCCACCCGGCGGCGGACGAGCCGGAAGGCAACGGCGACAGCGACAGCGACTGTCGTAATCCGGCCACCGCGGAGAACTGAGCCGGGCCGGCCGGCCGACGCTCACCCGCCCTCCGGAGCTTCGAGCAGGTCGCGCACCTCCCCGGCCGTGGTCTCCTGGAGCTCCTCTCCGAGCAGCAGCCAGCGGGTGATGCCGACCGATCCGAGGAAGCCCAGGTCGTGGCTCGCGATCAGGAGCGCGCCGCGGTACGAACCGAGCGCGCTCGTCAGCTGCCGCAGGGACGCCGCATCGAGGTTGTTGGTCGGCTCGTCCAGGATCAGCAGCTGCGGTGACGGCGTGGCGAGCATGGTCGCTGCGAGGGCGGCCCGGAAGCGCTCTCCGCCCGAGAGGGTGCCCGCGGGCTGGTCGGCGCGCGCCCCCTTGAACAGGAACCGCGCGAGCTGGGCGCGGATGTCATTGCCGGTCAGCCCGGGAGCCGTACGCGCCACGTTGGCCGCGACGCCCAACTCCTCGTCCAGCACGTCCAGGCGCTGCGGAAGGAACCGCAGCGGCACGTACGTCCTCGCCTCGCCGGACAGCGGGGCGAGCTCCCCGGTGAGGGTGCGCAGCAGCGTGGTCTTGCCGGCTCCGTTGCGCCCGACGAGCGCGATGCGCTCGGGCCCGTGCACATGGAGGTTGCCTTCGCGCAACGCACCGAACCTGGGGCGCAGTTCGTGCAGGTGCAGGACGGTGCGGCCCGTGGGCACGGCGGTGCGGGGAAGGCTGACGCGGATCTCGGCGTCGTCGCGGATCGCCTCCGCGGCCTCCGCGCGCCGTTCGCGCGCCGCGTGCAGACGGTCCTCGTGCAGACCACGGAGCTTGTCCGCCGATTCCTGGGCGGATCGTTTGCGTTCGCCGGCGACGATCCTCGGGGCCCGTCGGCGGTCGTCCATCTTCTTGCTGTGCCGCTCGCGGCGGTCCAGCTTGATGCGGGTCTCCTCCAGTTCGCGCTTCTGGCGGCGTACGTCCGCCTCGGCGGCCCGCAGCATCCGCCCGGCCGTTTCCTGCTGGGCGGCCACCGCCTCCTCGTAGGCGGACCAGCCGCCTCCGTACCAGGTGACCGACCCGGATCGCAGCTCGGCGATGCGGTCCACGCGCTCCAGCAGCTCACGGTCGTGGCTGACCACGACCAGCGCTCCGGAGCGCCAGGAGGCCACGGCCTCGTGGAGCCGGCGGCGCGCGAACAGGTCGAGGTTGTTGGTCGGTTCGTCCAGGAGCAGCACGTCGGGGCGCTCCAGCAGCAGTGCGGCCAGGCGCAGCAGGACGGTCTCGCCGCCGGACATCCGGCCCACGGTGCGGTCCAGTTCGACGCCGCCGAGCCCGAGCGAACCCAGGGTCGCGAGGGCCCGCTCCTCGACGTCCCAGTCGTCGCCGATCGCCTCGAAGTGCTCCTCGCTCGCGTCTCCGGTGTCCAGGGCGCGCAGCGCGGCGCGGCGCTCCGCGATGCCCAGGGCCTGGTCGACACGCAGCGCGGTGTCGAGGGTGATGTTCTGCGGAAGGTAGGCGAGGCTGCCGCTGACGGTCACCGAACCGCCGGACGGGCGCAGCCGGCCGGCCAGCAGCCGCAGCAGGGTGGACTTGCCGGTGCCGTTGGCCCCGACGAGCCCGGTGCGGCCCCGGCCGAGGGTCAGGGAGAGCCCGTCGAAGACGGGCGTGCCGTCCGGCCACTGGAAGGACAGGCCGGAGCAGGTCACGGCGGCGCCCGAGCCGGTGGGGGTGGTGGGGTGGGGGTTGATGGTGTTGGCCATGTCGGTTCTCGCAGTCGCAAGCGCAGGGAAAGGGGCTTCGTATGCGAGCACCACGCGGCGACGACCAGGCCGGGAAAAGGGGGAGGTGCAGCCCTCCTCCGGAGTGAGGACGGCTCATGCACCGAGGTCGCATCCACGCGGGGTCACGGGCGGGCCGGAAAGGGCCTGCAGCAGCGTGACCGGCGTACGGCCGGTGCCGTACCGCGCGATGATCGCGAACCTCAGATGCGCAACGTCCACCTCTATCGGAGACAACAGGACGTTGACACTGTACCGCGACGCGCCCGGTGGCGGGGGCGTACGCCACCGCGGCCCAGCGCGGCGGCGACATGGGCTCGACGTCCATGCCCATCAAGTAGCCGAAGCCGATGGGCAGTCGCCACAGACACACCGGGAGGGCCAGCAGAGGAAGCAGGCGGACGGCCCGCTCCGCCCAGAGCGGCACGGGTCGTTCGGTCCCCGTGTCCACCGTCTTTGCATGTGCTGCCGTCTTTGCACGTGCTGCGTTCTTCTCGGGTGTCGCACTCACGCTCGTCGCCATGCGATTACTGTTCCGTCTGCTCACCGCGTAGGGATCAGGCGCGAGGACGGTCCGGTTCCGCCGTGCGGTGGAGCGCGGCGGGTGCGTGGCCGCGTCCGCCGACGGCGGCGAGTACGCCGCAGGTCAGCGCCGCCAGTACGGCTCCCGCAGCGAGGAGTACGGGCATGCTCCACCAGCGGGAGAGCAGGGCGAGGGCGTACGGAACGAGCATGCCGAGGTAGGCCGTCGTCCAGAACAGCGAGGTCACCATGGCCAGCCGCGCCGGCGGTGCGGCCGCGGCCGCCTCGGTCAGGCCGAAGGACAGCGCGAAACCGTAACCGGCTCCCAGGACGGCCGCTGCGACGAGGGCGAGCGCCGGCTGCGCTGCCGCCGCCGCGGGGACGGCGAGGGCGAGCCCGGCGGTGATCGCGCCGAGCCCGGCCGACGCGGTGGCGAAGCGGTGCCGTGCGGCGAGGCGGCGGGCCAGGGGCTGCACGAGCAGACCGCAGCCGGGGACCACGGCCGTCGCGATGCCCGCGTAGACGGTGCGCCAGCCGGTCAGTCCCCCGTCGACCAGGCCGGGCAGGGTGGCGAAGCCGATGGCCGGGGCGGCGAAGACCCAGGGGGCCAGGGGCAGTACGGCGCGGCGGAAGCGGGACCAGTCGACGGCGGCGTCAGCGGCGGCGCCGACAGCGGCATCAACGGCAGTCCCGTCACCGCCCGATGCAGCCCGGTCATCCCGCGCAGCCGGCGGGCGGGTCTCCGGCGCCCGGTACGCGATCGCCCAGGCGAGTGCCGCCAGGACGACATGGGGCAGGTAAGCCGTCGCCATCGGGTGCGGCAGCCACTGGGCGATCAGCGCGGCCACCAGGCCGCCCGACGCGAAGCCCGCCGAGACGAACAGGCCCGGGCGGCGGGCGGCCGCCCCCGGTGCCCCTTCCGGAGCGTAGGGCGGGCAGGAGAGCTCCTTGACCCAGGCGCTTCCGGCGGCCAGCAGGGCACCGGCGCTGATGCCGGTCAGGAAGCGGCCGGGCAGCAGCCACACCGTGGCGGCCGAGCCGGCCATCAGGAGGCAGGTGGAGAGCAGGTTGACGGCAAGGGCGGCGAGCGCCACCGGCCGGCGGCCGCGCCGGTCGGCCAGCGGTCCGCCGATCAGCAGGCCCGGGACCAGGCCGACGACGTACAGCGCGAACAGGCCGGTGACCGTGGACTGGGACAGGCCGAGCTCGGAGCGGTAGGCACCCAGCAGGGCGGAGAACTGGTTGGCGCTCCAGCCGGAGGCCGTCATCATCCAGCCCGTACGCATCCGACCGGACCGCATCCGACCGGAACGTCTCCAACCGGCGGGATCGGTCGGCGGGAGGGCAACGGAACCACCGGGGTCGCCGGTGGTGCCAGGTGTGCCGGACGGGCAGGGTGTGCCGGCCGTGCCAGGGCTGGTGTGCTCGACAGGAATACTCACGTCCGCCAGTCCTACGGGCCTCCGCCCCACCCCCGCCGCCCGCATTCACGATTTGTGAATGCACATGCGAACCGGGCGGCCGAGGTGTCTATCGTGGCCGTCATGGATCTTCGTCTGCTGGCGTCCTTCCTGGCGGTGGTCGAGGAAGGACACTTCGCGCGGGCAGCCGCACGGCTCTTCCTGTCCCCGCCCGCCGTCACCCAGCACGTCCGGCGGCTGGAGAGCGACCTCGGCACGCGCCTGCTCCACCGCAACCCCGTCTCCCCCACGCCCGCCGGCGAGCGGCTGGCCGGCCATGCCCGTACGCTGCTCGCCGCCGCGAACGCCGCGCTCGCCGACGTCGCCGAGGCCGCCCGGGCTCCGACCGCCGCCGAACGACCGCTCCGCGTAGGCATCATGGGCCACGGCTCCGCGGAGCTGACTCCCGCGTCGATCAACGCCTTCCGGCGGGCCCGCCCTCACGTCCCCGTCGAGCTGCGGCAGCTCGATTTCACCGAGCACGTCTCCGCACTCGTCGAGGACCGCGTGGACGTCGCCTTCGTCCGGCCCACCCCGGCGGACGAACGGATCACCGCGGACGCCATGACGACCGAGCAGCGCATCGTGGCAGTACCGGAGTCGTCGCCGCTGGCCGACGCCCGCGACACCGGTGCCCTGCTCGCGGACATCGCCGATCTGCCGTTCTTCACGGTCCCCGGCCACACGCCCCGCACCTTCACCGACTACCTGTACTTCGACTGCGCGGCCCGGCGCCGCAGCCCGCACGTGGCGCTGACGCCGCAGGAAGTCCTCACCGGCGTGGTCACCGGGCGCGCAGCCGGCTCCGGACTGAAGTCGTTCGCCCGCTATTACGCGTGGCCGGGCGCGGTCTTCGTCCCGGTGCTCGACGCTCCTCATGAGAGCAGCTACCTGGCCGTCCGCGCCCGGGACCGCAACCCCGAAGTGCAGATCTTCCGCGCGCTGGCTCTGGCGCTGGCACGGGACATGGGGCCACGGATCAGCGCGTGAGGGCTACGTCGGCGTTCGTCGCATATGCCCTGGCCACGGACCCTGGTTGCGGCGGGGTAGGAGGGATCACAGACTGGAAGTGAGGCACGTGGAGCCACCGCGGTCCGACTCCGCGTCGCCCCTGTGAGCGGTGAGCGCGAGGAAGCGTGACTGGGCGCGAAGGGGCGAATACGGTGGAAAACCGACTGCAAATCCTCCTGTCCGAGGAGGGGACGGAAGCCGAGCACGTCGAGCAGCTGACCGGCTACCTCCGCCGGGAGCTGCTCCAGCTCGACGTGGACGATGTGACGTCCCTCCCGGCCGGCGCAGAGGTGCCGCCGGGCGCGCGGGCGGTGGACGTCGCCCAGGTGGGAGCCCTGCTGGTGACCTTGGGAACGTCCGCCACGGCGCTGCGCGAGGTCGTCGGCGCCGTACGGGAGTGGTGGGGCCGCTGCCGGGATTCCCGGCCGTCGATGCGGCTGACCCTCGGCGACGACGTCCTGGAGATCTCCGAGGCGACACCCGAGCAGGTCACCGAGGCCTTCGACCTCTTCGTCCGGCGCCACTCCCCCGGTGCGGCGCCGTCCGGAGAAGCGTCGCGCGGCGAGGTGCCGCCATGACGGAGTCCCGGTACGCGCTGATCATCGCCAACGACAGCTACCAGGACCAAGGCCTCGGACAGCTGATGTCGCCGGCGCAGGACGCAGAGGCGCTGGCGGGCGTCCTGGGCGATCCGCGGATCGGCGGGTTCGACGTCCGGATCGTGCGGAACGAGCCCTCGCACGCGATCACCATGCGACTCGACGACTTCTTCGCCGACCGGCGGCCGGGCGACACCCTCGTGGTCCACTTCTCCTGCCACGGGCTCAAGAGCGAGTCCGGCGAACTGTACTTCGCGGCCAGCAACACACTGCCCAGGCGCCTGGCCTCCACCGCCGTGCCGGCCGACTTCGTACGCCGCTGCATGTCCTGTACCCGTGCCCGCAGCATCGCCCTCTTCCTGGACTGCTGCTACGGCGGCGCCTTCCCCCAGGGCGCGGTGGCCCGCGCCGCAGGCGACGTCAACGTCCTGGAGTCCTTCGCAGGTGAGAAGCTCGGCGGCGGGCGCGGCTGGGCCGTCATCACCGCCTCCAACTCCATGGAGTACGCCTTCGAGGGTTCCGAGCTCACGCAGACGGCCGGCCCGCGGCCCTCGGTGTTCACCAGCGCGATCGTCTCCGGCCTCGCCACCGGAGAGGCCGACCTGGACGAGGACGGCCGGATCTCCCTCGACGAGCTGTACGAGTACGTCTTCGACCGCGTACGGCAGGAGAACCCGAACCAGACCCCCAGCCGCAGCGTCGACCTGCAGGGAGACCTCTACCTGGCGCGCAGCCACCGGCGGCGGATCGCCCCCTCCCCCGTGCCGGACGACCTGCGCGCCGCGATGCAGAGCCCCGACATCTACACCCGCCGCGGAGCCATCGCCGAGCTGCGGGCCCGCATGGAGAACGCCGACCTGTCCGTCGCCGTGGGAGCCCGCGAGGCCCTGGCGGAGATGGCGCGCAAGGACATCCGGGCCGTGGCCGACGAAGCGGGCCGCGCCCTGAGCGAGGTGAGCGTCAACCCGTACCCGACCCGGCTGGACTTCGGCCCGGTGCCGCAGGGCGCGCCGCCGCCGCATCAGCAGGTACGGCTCCTCGGGCCGCCGCTGGCCCGCAGTTGCGCCGCGCACCCCAAGGCGGACTGGCTACGTGCCGCGGAGACCTCCGACGGGCTCGACATCAGCGTCGACACCTCCGCAGGGCCGGGACATCTCAGCGGTGACATCGTGCTGAAAGGCACCGTCGGGGAAGGGCTGGTCCACGTGGAGGCGGAGGTGCTGCCGGCGGCCGGGGGGCGGGCGCCGGTGTCCCCGGAGAGCCCGACGGCGGCGATACCGGCGGCGGGCAGGCCACCACCCGCCCGCACGCGCCCGCCGGTCCCGCCACCGCCTGCGGCCCACCGGCCGGTGCCGACGCGCACTCCGGTCGCACAGACGCCGGGCAGGCAGGAACCGGGCAAGCAGGAACCGGTTCACAAACCAAGCACGCACAAACCGAGCACGCCCGCGCCCACCCGCAAGCCGCCCCCTACGGCCAGGCCCCCGGCAGCACCCGCTGCACGCCCCGCCCCACGGGCAACACAGCGGCCCACACAGCGGCCCACGCAGCGCCCCACCCCACAAGCGGCCCACGCACCACCACCGCCCTCGCACCGCCCCCAACGCGCGCCCGCCCTGGCGGCCGTCTCCCTGGGTTTGTCCGTCGCCTCGCTGATCACGCTCGTCCTGGCCGCGATTGCGGCGATCCAGGCGGTGGAGGCGCGGGTGTACGACCCGAGGACGACCCTTGAAGACGAGGCCGTCCGTACGGGATTGACGGGGCCGCTCACCGTCTCCCTGGTCACGGCAATACTGGCGCTGGTCGTCGTAGCGATCGCCCGGAACAGCCTCGGCTCGTCGGCAGCGTCGGAGACGAACTACGCGGAAGGCCCGGCCCACGCCACGAGAGTCCTCACGCGGACGGCCAAAATCATCGCCGTCCCGGCCCTGATCCTGACCGTACTGATCCTCCTCGTCTACCTCGTCGCGAGGGGCTACGCGTGAGCCGGTACCACAGCTGAGCTTGCAGGCGAGCCACAGGAAGCATCACCTGCCTCACGCCGGGGCACTACCACCCCATGGTCGCGATACCGAACGACATCCGCACGAGGATCGAAGCGCCGCACATCTGGTACGTCGCCACGGTCAACTCTGACGGCTCGCCGCACGTGAGCCCCATGTGGCTGGGGATCGAAGGAGACCTGCTGCTGTTCAACACGTCCATCGGGCGGATCAAGGAACGCAACCTCCGCCGCGAGCCGCGCGTGTGCCTCTCCCACGCGGACCCGGCGGACCCCTACGACCGCGTACAGATCCGCGGCCGCGCCGTCCGCTTCGTGGAGGGCCCGGAAGCGGGCCGCAACATGGACCGGCTGGCGCGTCGTTACGTGGGCACCGAGCGATTCGAGTGGGGCGTCCCGGGCGAACAGCGCGTCGTCGTCCTGATCGAGCCGTCCCGCATTCAGCGCGTGAAGGGCGTCGAGCCTTTGCCACCCGGGGCACCGGGAGCAGACAGCGCCCCAGCGCGGTGATGGCGTAGGCCCCATCGCCCCCCGTCACCGCCCCCGCCCCGCTACCGGCCCCCGCCCTGCGCCGCATCGAGGTTCCCGGTGAGCCGTTCCAGCAGCGCCCGCAGGGTGAGGGCCTCCTCGAGCGACAGCCCCGTCGCGGTGACGATCCGGCGGGGCACGGGCAGCGCGTGCTCGCGCAGTGCTTCGCCCGCCTCCGTGAGCCGGACCACGACCGAGCGCTCGTCCTCCGCACTGCGCTCGCGCGCCACCAGGCCGGCCGCCTCCAGCCGCTTGAGCAGCGGGGAGAGCGTGCCGGAGTCGAGCCGCAGCCGTTCGCCGATGGCCTTGACGGGCTGGGCGTCGGGCTCCTCCCAGAGGACGAGCATGGCCAGGTACTGCGGATAGGTCAGGCCGAGATCTTTGAGTGCGTCGCGGTAGACGCTTCCGAAGGCCCGCGCCGCGGCGTTCAGCGAGAAGCAGATCTGGTGATCGAGGCGGAGCAGCTCCGCGTCGTCCGGGAGGGGGAAGGGCAGCGGGGTGGTCATGTCCCCAGGGTATCCGCACCGCTATTTAATTGCGCACAACTTAATCGTGTGCAACTATTACCTGTGTGCGGCGGCCGGGCCGGCCACCGCCCGCTCGAACCAATCGAAGGGACCTCCCATGGATGCGCTGTACACCGCCGTCGCCACCGCCAACGGCCGCGAAGGCCGTGCCGTGAGCTCGGACGGGCAGCTCGACCTCCCGCTGGCCATGCCGGCCCCGCTCGGCGGCAACGGCAACGGCACCAACCCCGAGCAGCTCTTCGCCGCCGGCTACGCGGCCTGCTTCGCCAGCGCCCTCGGCCTGGTCGGCCGCGAGGCGAAGGTCGACACCAAGGACGTCTCGGTCGCCGCCGAGGTCTCCATCGGCAAGGACGACTCCGGCTTCGGCCTGTCCGTCGTCCTCCGCGTCGAGCTCCCGGACAGCCTCGCCGGCGAGACGGGCACCCGCCTGGTCGAGCAGGCCCACCAGGTCTGCCCGTACTCCAAGGCCACCCGCGGCAACATCCCCGTCGAGCTCGTCATCGAGTAGTCGAGTAGTCGAGTAGCGGCGGGATCAGCGCTCCGCAGGCGTCACCGCAGGTGTCACCGGAAATCCCGGGCCCGCACCGGAGTGCGCAAGGTTTGTGTCGGGTAGCCGTGTCCGTGGCGCCACCAGGCACCTGCCGAAGGTGAAGGGGGCAAGGGTGGACGACGAGGCGCACGCCTACGACATCCCGGTCCAGGACTTCAAAGGCGATCCGCCGCCCCTGCCGGAAGGCCCCGTCTTTCGGATGCGCCTGCCCGGCGGCGACCTGGTCTGGGCCGTCACCGGATACGACGAGGTGCGTACGGCACTGCACCATCCCCTGCTGGCGCGCGATACCGGTGCGGCCGCCCCCGAGCTGGGCGCGGCCGGTCCGATGAGCCAGGGAGTCCTGCGTGACCGCACGCTCCTTCTCGACGGCCCCCCGCACGCCCAGTTGCGGCGCCTGGCGGCCAAACCGCTCACCGCCCGCCGGGTCGCCGCACTCCGCCCCCGCATCCAGGAGCTGACCGACGAGCTCCTCGACGCCCTCGAGGAGACGGGCCCGCCCGGGGACCTGGTGCCGGACCTGGCCTTCCCGCTCCCGATCGCCGTGATCTGCGAGCTGCTCGGCGTCCCGGCCCGGGACAGCGCCCGGTTCCGCCGCGAGCGCCCTCGCGGCGTCCTTGTGGCGGTTGTTGCACCATCCCGATCAGCTGCGGACGCTGTGCGCCGAGCCGGAACTGATCCCGAACGCCGTCCAGGAGCTGATCCGCTACCAGACACCTGCCCTGCTGTTCCGGGTCCTCGTGGCACGAGAGGACTTCCGGCTCGGCGGTACGCGGATCCGGCGCGGCGACAGCGTCATGCCGCTCACCTGGGCCGCCAACCGCGACCCCGCCCACTTCGAGGACCCCTGCGGCTCCCCTCCGCACCCTGCCCTGGCGCACGGACCGGCTCCCCGGGGGAGGGCTGCTGACGCTGCCCGTCCACTGGTAGCCCGCGATAACCGACCCTTTAGCTAAAGCCTACAAATCGGTTAACGATCGATACCTATAGTATCGCCGGGTGTTTTCGCGAATAAGCTGCAGAATTCCGTTCGCCGCGTGGCGTCAACCACGGGCGATCCTGTGGGCCACGGCGGGTGTGGTGACCCTCGGATTCCTCATCACGCTGGAGATCGCCGCGCGTCACTACACCGGCCAGCCGGGGCCGATGACCAACCAGGCGAGAGAGGTGATATTCGCCCCCAAACCGGGACCGCTTTACGGCGGTCTGGCGTTGATGATGGTGGTCCTCACCTGGCGGGAACGGTTCATCGCGGCCGGAGCCGCGATCGGCATCGACGCCGTCTTCGTGCTGGTTCGGTGGGCGGTCGACGCCGAGACGCTCGACGGCCATTTCTTCGGCAACGGCGCGTTGTGGGTGATGCTGGGCTATGCGGTCATCGCTGTCACGCGCCGCACCGGCCGCGAACGCGTCCTGCTGCTGAAGGCCGTCGGCCTGGGCCTGCTGCTGGTGGCCGGCCGCAAGACCGGCGACACCTGGCTGCTCATCACGGCGAAGACCCGCTCGGAGGTACTCGACCCGTACCTGGCCACCGCCGATCACGCGCTGGGCAACCCGTCGTGGCTGGCAGGCCGGATCCTCCAGGCCACCGGCCCGATCAGCACCCGTCTTCTCGACCTGGTCTACGCACAACTCGCGGTGGCCGCGGTCGTCGTCGCGCTGTACCAGCTGCGTAACGTGGCGGCCGAGCGCCGCTTCCCGAGCCATCACCTGGTGCGCACCTTTCTGGTGATCGGCCTCCTCGGGCCGGCCATCTACATGATCTTCCCCGTGGTCGGACCGATCTTCGCCTACGGCCCGGGCACCTCCGGCACCGGCGGCGTGCAATGGGCGGTGGCCGACCTCTGGCCGGACACCCTGCCGCCGATCAATACCCCGCACCCGGTGCCGTACGACGCGATCACCCCTCGCAACTGCATGCCCAGCCTCCACACGGCGTGGGCTACCGCGATCTTCATTCATTCCCGCAAGGGCCCGAGGATTCTGCGATTCGCAGGCGCGTTCTGGCTCATTGCCACGCTCAGCGCGACGCTGGGATTCGGCTACCACTACGGCGTGGATCTCGTCGCCGGCGTGGTGTTCGCGCTCACGATCGAGGCCGCGCTGCGCTCGCAGGAACGGGGCTGGGACCGGGCGGGACTCCAGCTGGTCGCCTACGGCGCAGCGGTCTTCGCTGCGCTCTTGATGTCCTATCGCTATCTGCCGATGGAGATGGCCGGGCATCCGTGGGTGTCCGGACCACTTCTCATTCTGGCGATGACCTCAGTGATCTACGGCTACGTACGGACCACCAAGCTGTGGGAACCGAAGGCCGCACCGGCGCGGCAACCGGAACTGCGACCGGCACCGCAATCCGATCAGAGGGAAGCCGTGACGCCCGCGGGGGTTCCCGCACCGGGGACGACGAACCCGTACTCGTAGGCGAGGATGACGGCCTGCGTGCGGTTCCGGGCGCCCAGCTTGGCCAGCAGGTTGCTCACGTGGGTCTTGACGGTCTCCAGGCTGACGACGAGGCGGCCGGCGATGTCCGGGTTGGACAGGCCCGTCGCCATGAGGCGGAGGATCTCGGCCTCGCGGCCCGTGAGCGCAGGGACGCCGCGCGCGGGGCGGGGCGGTGGCGCGGGCCGCGCTGCGACGAGTCTGCGGACGGCGTCGGGGAAGAGGACGGAGTCCGTCGTGGCGACCAGGCGTATGGCGTGGGCGATCTGCTCCGAGGACGCCCGCTTGAGGACGAAGCCGCTCGCACCGGCGCGCAGCGCGTCGTAGACGTACTCGTCGTTCTCGAAGGTGGTGATCACCACGACCTTGGGCGGCTCGGGGAGGGCGGCCTGCAGCCGGCGGGTCGCCTCGATCCCGTCGATCCCGGGCATGCGTACGTCCATCAGTACGACGTCGGGCCGGAGTTCGGTGGCGAGGGCCAGGGCCTGGGTGCCGTCGGCGGCCTCGCCGATCACGTCGAGGCCCGGCCGGGCGGACAGCAAGGTGCGCAGGCCGGTGCGGGTGAGTTCCTCGTCGTCGGCGACGAGGACGGTGACGGCGGCGGTGCCGGCAGCGGTCGTGGTCGTAGTCATGGTCGTAGTCATGGTCATGGCGTCGACCGTAGCGGGATGCGGACGGCGAGCAGCCAGCCGGTGCCGGAGGCGTCGGGGCCCACGGAGACCTCGCCGCGGAGCAGGTGTACGCGATCGGTGATGCCGGTGACGCCCTGTCCGCTCCTGCGGCGGCGGGCGTGCGCCCGGTGGGTCCGGTTGGCCACCTCCACCTCCAGCCACGCCGCCGTGGCCGCCACCCGCAGGCCGATGGGCGCGGACCGCCCGCCGTGGCGCAGCGCGTTGGTGAGGCCCTCCTGGACGATCCGGTACGCCTCCCGGGACACGGTCGCCGGTACGGCCGCCAGATCGCCGGTGATGTCGGTGTCGACCTCCGTCCCGGTCCGACGCACCCGGTCCACCAGCGCGTGCAGGTCGGTCAGCGAGAAAGGCGGCGAGGTCGAGGCCCGGCCCTCTCGGAGGATGCCGAGGACGTGGTCAAGGTCGTCCATGGCCGCGCGGGAGACCTCCTCCAGGCCGGTGAGGGCGTGGCGGGCGGCGGCGGGGTCGGTGTCCATAAGCTCTTTGGCCACCGCGGCCTGGATCGTGGAGGCGGTCAGGGTGTGGCCGATGGAGTCGTGCAGTTCCTGGGCGATCCTGTTCCGCTGCGCCAGCACGCGCACCTGCCCTTCGAGCGCGGCGAGCCGTTCGGCGGGAAGCGGACCGAGCAGCGGTGAAGCCAGCCGTCTGAAGAGGGCACTCGTGCCCTCGGCCACGCAGCAGGCGAGGACCGCGAGCAGGGCGGCGGCCGGCAGCGTCCACGCCCCTGCCCCGCCACCGGCCACGTCCACCGGTACGAGCAAGGTGATCCGGTCCCCGCCCCTGAGCCAGACGGCGGGCAGGGCGACGGCCGCCATCAGGAGCAGGCCGCAGGCGGCGGCGGTTGCCCCGCCCAGCAGTGCGTGCAGGGTCAGCCACGCTCCCGTACGCAGGCGGTGCGGCGGCCCGTCGGTGCCTGGTGCCGGAAGAGCCGTACCCAGCAGGCGGTTGGCGAGCCGGACGGACGCGGACCGGGCGAAGCGCGAACGGCCCGCGGCTGCGCACAGCGCCGCCCAGAGCACCAGGAGGAGAACCGCGCGGACGGGTTTCGGCAGGCCGGCCGTCGTCGCTGCGACCACCGGTACCGCCACCACGAACGGCAGCAGGCCGACGGCGACGCCGAGAAACGCATAAAGCCAGTTGGAGAACCGGCTGGAGAGCCGGCCGGAGAGCCGGACTTTGCAGGAATCCGCGGTGGAACGCGGCGGTATGAGCGTGCGCACGCCCCGGAGTATCGCACCGGCGTCTTGCCGGAACCTCCCCCGCAAGAGCCAGATACGGATTCCCCCGCTACCGGGATGTGCCGGCCGCCCCTGCCCGGCGAAGGTTGCCGGGCACTGCAGACGACATCGCAACATCAGGAAAGCGGGGATGCATTCATGGCATCGCAGGCGTTGCTGCCGGAAGCCGACAGGACGAGAAGGAAAGGGGTGGCGGCGTTCCTCGTCATCTGCTTCGGGGCCAGCTGGGCCTACGTCTTCACAGCCCGTTTCGTGTGCGGCCTGTCGCTGGTGAATCCGCTGGTGCAGCTGCCTTTCGGCCTCATGCCGGCCATAGCGGCGACCGTGGTGCGCCGCTGGGTCACCAGGGAAGGCTTCGCCGATTCCGGCCTGCGCCTGCGGCTGCGGAGTGCCTGGCCCTATTACCTCCTGGCCTGGCTCGGCCCCTTGGCGCTGACGGCCGCCACCATGGGGCTGGCGGCGGCACTGGGGTTGTGGACCCCGGACTTCACCCCGCTCCGGGAATTCGCCGGCGGCATGCCCGCGTGGGCATTCATCGTGGTGCTCATGCTCGTCCTGCCGCTCCTGACGCCGGTCTACGGCGGCGAGGAATTCGGCTGGACCAGCTACCTGCGCCCCCGCCTCTCCCCCGGCCGGTCCGCGAAGGCGACCGTCATCACGGGTCTCATCTGGGCGTCCTGGCACTACCCGCTGGCCTTCGTCGGCTACGTCGAATTCTCCGACGTCCTCATCGGTCTGCTGGCCTGGACGATTTCCTTCCAGTTCCAGGAGGCGCTCCTGGCCTGGCTGTACGTACGCAGCGGGAGCGTCTGGGTCGTCAGCCTCGCCCACGCCGGGAACAACATGGTCCTCTCCCTGATCTCGGGCATCCTGCTGTCCGAGGGCGCGGGCCTTGAGGCCACACCGGTCACCCTCCTGATGACCGCCCCGATGGCCGTCGTCTGTGCCGTGCTGGCCCTGCGGGGGAAGCGGCGCCCCCGCGAAGGCGGCATGCCGGGACCGGTCCCGCAGCCGGCCGTCAGAAGCTAGCGCGCCGCCCCTCACTCCCGATCGCCGTTCACGTGAAATGCGCCTACGGTGGTCGGGTGGGGCCGGGGGCTTCTTGGGTTTCATGAGAGGGCCGCCATGGCGATCGACATCCACGCGCACGCATGGACGGATGCCTACCTCGATCTGCTCCAGGGGTACGGCAAGAGCGACACCGCAACGCAGCGCGGCCTCGGTGCGGGCGTCTCGGACGCGGACATGGAGGCGCGCTTCGAGCTCATGGACGCGGCGGGCATCACGCTGCAGGTGTTGTCGGTCACGCCCCAGTCACCGCACTTCACCGACCGTGAACACGCTGTACGTGCCGCCCGTACGGCCAACGACCTCTACGCGGACGTGGTGCGGCGCTGGCCGGACCGGTTCCGGGCCTTCGCCGCGCTGCCGTTTCCGCATACGGACGCCGTGCTGGAGGAACTGGCGCGAGCGCTCGACGAGCTGAACATGGCAGGGGCGTGCACGACGACGTCGGTCCTGGGCCGCTCGGTGGCGGACCCGGCGTTCGAGCCGGTCTTCGCGGAACTGGACCGGCGCGGCAGCGTCCTGTACGTACACCCCGCGGGAACCGGAGCCGAGTCGCCGCTGATCGCCGGCCACCGTCTGACGTGGACGATCGGCGCCCCCGTCGAGGACACCGTCGCGGTGATGCACCTGATCCTGGCCGGCGTCCCCAGCCGCTACCCCCGGCTGAAGATCGTGATCTCGCACCTGGGTGGAGCGCTGCCCATGGTGCTGGCCCGGGCGGACGACCAGTACCTCTGGGAGGCGCCGGACATCGCGGAGAAGCCGAGCCTCGCGGCGCGCCGCATGTGGTACGACACGGTGGGACACGGACACGTGCCGGCGCTGTGGGCGGCCGTGGAGTCGCTGGGAGCCGACCGGCTGGTCCTGGGGACGGACTTCCCGTACCAGGCCGCCGAGCAGTTCCTGGCCGCCACCAGCTACGTCCGCTACTCGGGCCTGCCCGACGCCCAGGCGACCGCGATCCTCGACGAGAACGTCACCGAGCTGATCACGTTGTGAGCGGCCGCCACTCGCCGTGGTGGGCGAGCGGCGCGTGCGGGTCGCTGCCGACGGGGGTGTGGTCGGTGTGCACGGTCACGGCGGTCAGCCGGGGTATGGCGTGGATCAGGGCGTGTTCGGCGGCGACGGCCAGGCGGTGGGCCTGGACGACGGTCAGGTGCGGGTCGACGACGATGTCGGCCTCGGCGCGCAGGGAGTGCCCGACCCAGCGGATGCGCACCTGCCCGAGGCCGCGCACGCCGTCCACGCCGCGCAGGGCGTTCTCGGCGCTGTCGACGAGTTCCGGCTCGACGGAGTCCATCAGGCGTCGGCCGACCTCCCGGGCGGCGTCCTTGATGACGAGGAGGATCGCGGCGGTGATGAGCAGGCCCACGAGGGGGTCGGCGAGGCGCCAGCCCAGGGCGGCGCCGCCGGCGCCGAGGAGGACGGCCAAGGAGGTGAAGCCGTCGGTGCGGGCGTGCAGGCCGTCGGCGACCAGGGCTGCCGAGCCGATCCGCCGGCCGGTGCGGATGCGGTAGCGGGCCACGAACTCGTTGCCGATGAAGCCGGCCAGCGCGGCCACGGTCACGGCCCACAGGTGCGTGACGTCGCGGGGGTGCAGGAGCCGGTCGACGGCCTCGTACGCCGCGAGGGCGCACGAGGCTGCCATGGTCACGAGGACCGCGACGCCTGCGAGGTCCTCGGCGCGACCGTATCCGTAGGTGTAGCGGCGGTTGGCGGCCCGTCGTCCGAGCACGAACGCGATGCCCAGCGGTACGGCGGTCAGTGCGTCGGCGGCGTTGTGGAGAGTGTCGCCGAGCAGTGCCACCGACCCGGAGAGTGCGGTGATCACCGCTTGGACGACCGCCGTGGCCCCCAGGATCCCGAGGGACAGCCACAGCGTGCGCATGCCCTCCCGGGATGCCTCCATCGCTGCGTCGATCTTGTCCACGGCTTCATGGCGGTGCGGGGTGAGGAAGTGGCCGAGCCTGTGCCGCAACCCCTCCCCGTGCCCATGCCGGTGCCCGCGCCCGTGCCGGTTCCCGTCCATGGCACCCACGATGGCACGCTGATCCGATTGCGGCTACAACCGTCATACGTCCCGTGACCAGGTGCGACGGCTATGCAGGTGCGCTCAGCTCTGCGACGAGTGCCATGCCCGCATCACGTGGCCGGGCCATGGGGAAGCTCCGGACTCAGACCGGCTTCCCGGCTCCCCGGCTCCCCGGCTCCCCACAGCGCCGCCCCGGCCGTGGCCGCGCAGACCGCCACGCTGAGGGCTTCCACCAGGACGTAGTGCCCGACCGCGAGCAGCGGGGTGGCCACGAGCGTGGCGAACACGTTGGCGGCCAGGGCGCCGACGCGGGAGCGTCCCAGTAGGCGTGGATAGCTCGCGGCCGAGGCTCTGGCCCCCCAGAGCAACACCCCGGCGACGAAGGCGGGGTAGGACGGTGCGAGCACCCACAGGAGGAAGCAGCCGGCGCGCAGGACGGCGCCGAGAGCGAGCAGCATCCGGCGCGAGGCGATGTCCGCCCAGGCTCAGATCGACGTCGTGGTGCTCGGCGAGGCCGAGGCGACGGTCGGCCCGCTCGTCGCGGAGCTGGCGGGGGCCCGCCGCCTGGACCGGCTGCCGGGGATCGCCTTCCGGTGCGGCGAGGGGTTCTGCGGGTGTACGGAGCCGGGCCGCGCCCCGCACATCCGTCCGCGGACTCCGTTCGCCGCCGATCTCGACGCCCTTCCGCAGCCCGCCGCCGATCAGCTCGACTTCTCCCGCTACGACGGGACGACCACGCTCATCACCAGCCGCGGCTGCCCCTTCAGCTGTACGTTCTGCACCGTGCACGCCACCGTGGGCAAGGAGTTCCGGGCGCGGTCCCCAGAAAACGTCGTCGACGAAATCGAGCATTATGTCAACCGATATGGAGTGCACCGATTCCTTATCGAGGACGACAACTTCACCTTCGACATGGACCGGGTCCGTTCGATATGCCGGATCATCAGGGAGCGGCAGCTGGAGGTGAAACTGCGGCTGCCCAACGGGATCACCGTGCTGAAGCTCTCCGACGAACTCGTGGCGGACATGGTCGCCGCCGGTTTCGAGAGCCTTTTCTTCGGTCTGGAGACGACCGACGCCGCCCGGCTCCGCCGCATGCGCAAGGGGTTCACTTCGCTCCCCAAGGTGGCCGCCGGGGCTTCGCTCTTCCGGCGGCACGGTCTCGACGTCAACGGTTCGCTCATCGTCGGCCTCCCGGGCCAGACCCTCGCCGACATGGCCCAGGACTCCGTGAACTGCGCACTGGCCAGCGTACGGTTCTACACCAACCCCTTCTACCCGATCCCCGGTTCCGCGGACTACCGGACCTGCCTGGCGTCCGGACTCATCGACAGCCTCACCGAGCCCGCCCTCTTCGACCAGTTCAACTTCGCCTTCGGAAACGGTGAGGTGTCGCCCGAGGAGATGTACTGGGCATGGTCGGTCACCCAGGCCATGGCGCTGTGGCCGCGCTACTTCGAGGAAGGCAGCCTGCGCCGGGAGCGAGGCGGCGAAGTGCCGCTCGCCGAGGCGGCCGGCCGCCTGGCCGCCCACAGCCGGGCCCTGCTCGCCACGGGACGGCGGATGGACGTGCCCGCCCTCGTGCGCGACGCCCGCACCACGGCCGGGGGTGCCGCGCTGGTGCGTACGGACCCCGGGAGCTGTTTCTGCGCGACGCAGCGGGTGGTCGGGGACGGGCGCGCCGCCGCCGGCGCGCCCGAACTGTGCCTGTACTCCGGTGACGTGATCGCCGCCGCCCTGGCCGGGTACACCGGTGTGCCGCACGCCGCGGCCCAGCGCACCTCGGCCGCGGCGGGCGACGCCGAGGGCTGCACCTTCGAGGTGCGGCGCACGAACGCCGAACCGCTCGCGTCCATCACCACGGTGTTCCTCGACCGGCTGGACGCGACGCGGCGCGAGCCCGGCCAGGAGGTGGTGGGCGCGTCCGTTCCGTAGACCGGCCGCCGCCGGCAACGCAGCCCCGGCCTCCTGCATGCCCGCGAGGAAGGCCCCCGTGTCGGTCCCCTCACACCCCTGATCCGGCCACTGCGGCAGCATCCGGCCCCCGGCATGGGTAAGTTCGCGTCGGCAGGGTGTGAGAGCAGGGGTTCGAGAGGGGCTCTGATGCGCAGTGGCGGACCGGTTGCTGGTTGATCTCGACGCGTCGGGACGCGCGTCGGTCTCCGCGTGGCTGGACGGGGACCTTCCGGGCCCCGTGGGCGAGCCGACGACGCTGAAGTGGCCGCTGGCCTCCGACGAACTGGAGGACCTGCGCTGGTACCTGGAGGACTACCTGCGGGCGCCCTTCGGCGTGTACGAGGACCGGGGCAGCCGGATAGCCGGCAGGCTGCCCGTCTGGGGCCGGGCCATGTTCACCGCCCTGTTCGGCGCGGGGCCGGCCCGCGACGCCTACGTCCAGGTGCGCACCCGGGCCACTCACCCCGGCTCCACCGAGATCGTGCTGCGCTCGGCCGCGCCGGCCTGGCTGGGGCTGCCGTGGGAGCTGCTGTGCGACCCGCGCCTGCCCACGCCGCTGGCGCTGGACGGGGTGGGGCTGAGCCGCGGCCTGCCCGCGGCGAACCTCGGCAACGCCTTCGACGTCGGCGGCCGGCAGCTGCGCGTCCTGATGGTGATCTCCCGGCCCGACGGCGCCCGTGACGTCGGCTACCGGATGATCGCCCGCCCGCTGCTGCGCCGCCTGGAGGCGGTGCGCGGCCGCGTCGAGGTGGAAGTGCTGCGGCCGCCGACGCTGGAGGCGCTGGCCGAACGGCTGCGGGCGGCCCGCGACGCCGGAGCGCCGTTCCAGATCGTGCACTTCGACGGGCACGGCGCGCTGACGGACGAGGGCGTGCTCGTCTTCGAGAAGCCCGGCGGCGGCGCGGACCACGTCGGGGCCGACCGCATCGCCCGCGTCCTGGCGGACGCCCGCGTGCCGGTCGTGGTGCTGAACGCCTGCCAGTCCGGGGCGGTGGGCAAGCAGCTGGAGGCGGCCGTGGCCACCCGGCTGCTCGCCGGGGGTGCCTCGGCGGTGGTGGCCATGTCCTACAGCGTGTACGCCGTGGCGGCGGCCGAGTTCATGACGGCCTTCTACGAGCGGCTGTTCGCCGGTGACACCATCGGCGAAGCGGTGCGCGCGGGACGGGCGCAGATGGCCCGGCGCCCGGGGCGGCCGAGCCCGAAGGGCGAGCTGCCGCTGGAGGACTGGGCGGTCCCGGTGCACTACCTGCGCCGCGAGGTCCGCTTCCCCGAGCTGCAGTCCGCGCCCGCGTCGGCCCGGCCGGAGCCGTCACTGGAGGCCGCCCTGGACCGGCTGCGCGAGCGCGGCCCCGGCGAGCGGGACGATCCGCTGGCCCCCGAAGGCGAGTTCGTCGGCCGCGACGCGCTGTTCCACACCCTGGAGGCCGCGGCCCGCAACCGGCGCGTGGTCGTCCTGCACGGTCCCGGAGGAACCGGGAAGACCGAGCTGGCCAAGGCGTTCGGCCGCTGGTGGCGCGACACCGGCGGCGTCGGCCGGCCGGAGTGGGTCATCTGGCACTCCTTCGAGCCCGGCGTCGCCTCGTTCGGCCTGGACGGCGTGGTCTCGGCGATCGGCCTGCGCGCGTACGGAGCGGACTTCGCCCGGCAGAACGCGGCCACCCGCCGCGAGCTCGTGCGCGACCTGCTGCGCGAGCACCGGCTGCTGGTGGTCTGGGACAACTTCGAGTCGGTCGCGTCCATGCCCGACCCCGCCGGCGCCACTCCCCCGCTGGACGACGCCGCGCGCGGCGAGCTCAAGGACTTCCTCACCGAGGTCGCCGCCGGCGGCCGCAGCGTCGTCCTGGTCACCAGCCGCACGCCCGAACACTGGCTGGGGGACCTGCGCCGCGTCACCGTCGGCGGCCTCTCCCACGACGAAGCCGTCGAGTACGCCGACCACGTGCTGCAGCCGTTCCCCGCCGCAGCACCGCGCCGCGCCGACCGCGCCTTCGCCGAACTGCTGGAATGGCTCGACGGCCACCCCTTGAGCATGCGGCTGATCCTGCCCCACCTGGACACCACCGACCCCGCCGCGCTCCTGTCCGGCCTGCACGGCGGCACCACCCTGCCCGCGCCGCCCGGCGGCGACCGCACCACGTCCCTGCCGGCCAGTATCAGCTACTCCCTCGCCCACCTCGACCCGGTGGAGCGCCGGCTGCTGGCGGCCGTATGCCTGTTCCAGGGTGTCGCCGACGCCCGGGTGCTGGCCGAGTTCTCCCGCCATGAACAGACCCCGCAGCGCTTCCGCGGCGTCGACAGCCGGGGATGGGACACGGTGCTGAACCGGGCGGCCCAGGTGGGACTGCTCACCGGGCTCGGCCGGGGCATGTACCGCACCCACCCCGCGCTGCCCGCCTACCTCACCGAACGGTGGCGCGCCGACGACCCCGCGACCTACGCGGCGCAGCGAGCCGACGCCGAGGACGCGATGCTGTTCGCGGTCACCGGCTTCGCGGAGTGGCTGCGCCAGGAGCTGCACGCCGACGGCGCCTCACGGGCCTACCGCACCCTCGGACTGCACCTGCGCACGCTGGGCCGCCTGCTGGGGCACTCCCTGGCCGGCCAGTTGTGGATCAACGCCAAGTTCCTCATCCAGCCCCTGTACCTCTACTGGCAGCGCAGCGGGCTGAGCGAGGAGATCCTCGCGTGGAGCGACCGCGCCAGGCTGGCCCTCGAAGGACCGGACGGCACCGCGCCCTTGCTCGGCCACCCCGGCGGGGAGCTGTGGCTGCTGGTCGCGCGACTACAGGCGGGCATGCTGCAGATCCAGTCCCGGTTCGACGCCGCCGAGGCCGTCCACACCGAGATCCTCACGATGCTCAGGGCACATCGTGAGCCTCCCCGGGAACAGCTCGCGACCGCCTACGACGAGCTGGGCAAGCTGGCTCAGGTGCGGGGACGGCTGGACAAGGCCGAGCAGTGGTTCGGCCGGGCCCTCGGCCTCAGGAAGGGCTCGGGCGACCCGTCCGCCGAGGCCGAGGCGTACCGCAAACTCGGTCTCGCGGCGCAGGAGCGGAAACAGTGGGAGGCGGCCGAGCGGTGGTTGCGCCGGGCCCTCGCTGTCACGGAGGAAGCGGGTGACCGCCGCGCCATGGCGGACCTGTTCAGCGACCTCGGCGTGGTCGCGGTGCTGCGGGGCCGGGGGAACGAGGCGGAGCAGTGGTACCACCGGCTCCGCGCGGCCAAGGAGGCGGCGGAACACCCGCGCCGCAGGGCCCGCCTGTGCCACAAGCTCGGCCTGCTGGCGATGGGCGGAGGCCTGCTGGACGAAGCCGGGCAGTGGTACGGCGAAGCCCTCGCCATCGAGGAGCAGCTGGGCGACCGGTCCGGCATGGCCGGCACGTGCAGCGACCTCGGCCGGGTGGCGCGCGCGAAGGGGCGGCTGGACGAGGCCGAGCAGTGGTACTTGCGGTGCCTCACCATCGAGGAGGCGCTGGGCGACAAGCGCTCCATCTCGCTCACCTACCACGAGATGAGCGGGCTGGCCGCGTCCCGCGGCAGGATGGGCGAGGCCCTGGAGTGGGCGGTCCGGTCCGCGACCCTCTTCGACCGCTTCCCGCATCCGTCGGCCGGCTCGCGCCCCGGCGACCTGGCACGCCTGGCCGAACGGCTGGGCATGGCGGCACTGGAACAGTGCTGGGCGCGCGTCACCGGCACCCCCCTGCCCGCTGACGTACGTCAGCGGGTCGAGACACACGGCTCGGAGGAGAGACGATGAGCGAGCAGGCAGCGACGGCGGCGACGGAGAACCCGGCCGGCCGGGGAGCACGAGCAGCGGCACGGCGGATGACCGCCGCGCACGGCGCGCACCTGGAGGCCCAGGTCGAGGCGGCGCTGCACGTACGGGGTGCGGGAACGGGAAGGGAAGCAGGGCCGGGAACAGGACAGGGGACAGGACCGGGAGGGGGCGCGGGCTCGGGGCAGTACCTCGACGTCGATCCGTTCGCGCTCGGCTCACTGATCGTCAGCGTGGCCTCCCTGGCGTGGACGATCTACCAGGACCTGCGCACGAGGGCACCCTCCCCGTCGCGGTCAGTGATCGCCCGCCGCGTACGGATCGAGCTGCCGGCGGACGGCCGGACCGCGCCGGAGGAGCGCGACAGGATCATCGACATCGTGGTGGAGGAAGTCACCAGGGACGCCGAAGACGGTACACAAGGCTGATGCCCGGCAGCCTCGCCGGCCGCCGGGCATCAGCGAGGGCCCAGGGCGTCAGTCCCCCGTCTCGTCGGGCCCGGCGGAGGCGTCGAAGGGTGCGAAGAACCAGCGCTGGGAGTCGCGGTCGCGTTCGCACAGGGTGGTGTTGACGATGTCCCTGCCGGTGGGGGCGGACAACGCGTCGACGTCCAGGCAGGCCTCGGCGTCGTCGCCGGTGCGCCGGGCGTTGCGGAGCCGGAAGGTGTTCTCGCCGGCCGGCTCCACGCGCCAGGTCTGGGCGTCGGAACCGTTGCAGGCCCTCAGGTCGACACCGAGGAGCCCGTTGTTCGGGACGGTCCCGTCCGTCTCGGCGCACAGGCCGCTCGCCGCGTCACGCATGCGCAGTCGCCCGGCCTCGATCCATTCGGGGACCCACTTCTCCTTGTTGGGAGTGGGCCGGGTGCGGTGCGGGTAGGCGCGCACGCGCGTGCCGCTGAGCCCGCGGGGCTCGCCGGCCAGCATGCGGCCGGTCCGGACGTTCTCCAGCCCGAAGGGGCCGGGGTGGGCGATGTACAGGTCGTTCCCGTCGAAGTTGACCTTGTGGTCGGTGCCGGCCGAGGGAGCGAGGAGCCAGTGCTGGCTGTTCTTCGCCTTGCAGGCGGCCAGCTCGAGGTGGTCGGTGTCCCGCGGGGTGGTCGCCGTGCCCGCGTCCAGGCACAGTCCGGTCGCGACGCTGCGGATCTGGTACTGCTCGTTGCCGAACGAGAGGAGTCTCCAGCGTTCGAGGCTGCCGGCTGCGCAGTCGTACATGATGGGTTTGCCGTGATCCGGGCGGTCCATCAGGGGGAAGAGGCACCTCAGTTTGGGGAGCCGGATGCGGACGCTGCCGGTCCCGTCGAATTCGAGGTCCCAGTTCTGGGTGAACCCTCCGTGGCGCTGGTTGGTGACGGCGGGCATGCCGTTGAGCACGCCGCCGGCCAGGGCCTCCAGCGTGCCGCCGCTCTGCATGTTCTCGATGTGGCGGGGGCTGGTGAACAGGGCGTGCGGCTCGCCTCCCGCTCGCATGCCGCCGACGGCGACCGCGTAGTGGTCCGCGGAGGCGCCGTCGAGCCTCCGCACGGGATGGTCCGGGATGTTGGCGGACGACACCACGTAGTCCAGCTCGCGGCCGTTCTCGTGGGTGGGCAGGCCGGAGTTGTAGCGGTGGGCGCCGGGCGGAACGGCGAAGTTGCCCGGTTCGTTGTTGAAGTCGGCCCCGACGGTCCACGACCGGCCCGGGACCTGGTTCACGAAGGCCGCGATGCGGGCGAGCATCTGGTCCGACTCGTTGGTCGGGTTCTGGCGGCCGGTGGGCCGGGCGTGGAAGGTGAAGTACCAGTCGTTGCCGAACCGCACCCCGAGCGCCGCCCGCCCGTCGGCGACCGGGCTGGGCACGGCGGTCACCTCGTCCGCACCCTGCCGCGTGACGATGGCGACGTTGTTGCGGCCGCCCACGTAGCGCCCGCGCATGCGGTCGGTCTGCAGGAAGTAGACCTCGTAAATCCCCCCGTGGTACTCCCAGCGGTGGTGCTGGACGAATCCCGCCCGGCCGGTCTGCGGCAGCCCCGGGAAGGGGTGGATGCGCACCGGCACGCCGGGTGGCGTCGGTCCTGCTTCCTGCAGGGTCACGACCTGGGCGGCCTCGATGTAATTGCCGATCGTGGTGAACCACTTGCTGTCCTGGCCGCTGGTGGCGCCGAGCATGTTGTACGTGATCAGCGGAGTGCTGCGGAGCGGCGCGGCCTGCGCGGGGGCCGTCGGCAGGACCGTGATCGCCGCCGATGCGACGACCGTCACCAGAGCGGTGAGCCAGGCGGCGGGCCGCCGTCGCAGCCTTCTCACAGGGTGAGTCGGCGGCTTCGCGCGTTGCTTCGCTAAGGAGCGGATTAATCGCCTCATGTCTCTGCGCCTCCCCGTACGTCAGGTGGCGCGCGCTGCCGCGCGCGCCAGGTCTACGGCAATCCAACTCACCGCGATACAAGGCGGGTCGGGGATTTCGGAAGCCTGTCTACCGGATCCCGGGGCGGCGTTTCCAGGAGGCCCGTTGCAGCAAGAACGTGTCTTCGGTCACGCCCTGGATGGGCCGGTATCGGACTGCGGGACCGGGGCGCTCCTTCGGCCCCCGGGGTAGGGGGTAGGGGGGTGTAGGGGCTGCAGCCCTTCCCGGGCGGCCCGTAGTCTGCCGTCGGATCCGGAACCTCAGCGTCATCGACGGAAGGCAGGCGGTCGGCCGTGGCGGTAGTCCTCATCACCGGTTGCAGCAGCGGCATCGGCCTGGAGACGGCGCTGGCGTTCGCACGCAGGGGAGACCGCGTCCACGCCTCGATGCGGAACCCGGCCAAGGCGGACGGGCTCCGCGAGCGCGCGCGTGCCGAGGGGCTGGGCGTCGAAGTGCTGACGCTCGACGTCACCGACGACACGTCCGTGACCACCGCCGTGAGAACGATCGAGGAACGGCACGGCGCGATCGACGTCCTCGTGAACAACGCCGGCGTCTACTACACCAGCGCCGTCGAGGCCGCGTCCCTCGAGCAGGCGCGCGCGGTGATGGAGACCAACTACTGGGGCGCGCTGCGCACCATCCGCGCCGTCCTCCCGGCCATGCGGGCCCGCGGCGGCGGTGTGATCGTCAACGTCAGTTCCCTGGCGGCCCGGATCTGGGCGGTGCCGTACGGCGGGTTCTACACCTCCAGCAAGGCAGCACTCGGGGCCGCGAGCGAGGCACTGTCGGCGGAGGTACAGCCGTTCGGTATCCGCGTGGTGTGCGTCGAACCGGGCGCCTTCGCCTCGCAGATCCACGAGAACGCCGCCAAGCGGGAGTCCCCCGGGGACGACCCGTACGCGGCGGACGAGGCTTGGCTCGCGCGCTTCCTCTCCCGCATGGGCGAGGGCGCCGGGGACGGCCGCGAGGCCGCCGAGGCGATCGTCGCCGCCGCGGAGAACCCCGCCACCCCGCTCCACACGGTGATCGGCAAGGAAGCGGAGACGGCACTGGAGTTCACGCGCGGGATCTCCTACGAGGAGTGGCTCCCGCAATTCGTCCGGCAGGCCGAATCCATGGCGGGCCCCCGCCCGTCACCGAGGAACCCACCGACCGCCCGTACGGAACCGACTGCGGCCTCCGCGACCCGTTCCGCAACCGCATCCGCTTCACCCAGCCGAGGGGCTGAGGAAGCCCGATAGAGGGGCACGTAACCTGGCGCCTGCTGACGGTGGCGAGGGGGAAACGTGAACATCGCGCTGTTCGCGCTCGGGGGCACGATTTCGGTGTCCGGGCGCGCCAAGGGCGAGCGGCTGACCGGGGCCGAGATCACCGCCGCCGTGCCCGGGCTCGACGGGCTCGGGGCGGCGGTGGACGTGCCGTATGCGGCGCCCGTCGGGCCCGACCTCCATCAGGTAGACGGCCAGGTCTCCGGGTCCGTGACGACCTCGGCCCACGCGAACGTCTCGAGGATCTCCCGCCTCGGGCCTGAGTTCCAGCGTCTTCCCGGCCACACACCAACGACTTAGGCTAACCTAACTCCGCCTACGGTCGAACGGCTTGCCGGATCCGCTTCTGAGGACGGTCACCATGCAGCGACAGCACAGCCAGGGAACACCCGGCACGGCGCGGACCCGTGACGGCCGCGAGCTGTTCTTCATGGAACAGCCGGGGCCGGCAGGAGGCGGAGCGGCGACCGTGGTGTTCGAGGGAGGCCTGGCCGCGACCCGCTCGTACTGGGCGCTCGTCCAGCAGGCCGTGGCGGGCTCGGCCCGGACGGTGGTCTACGACCGCAGCGGCCTCGGCCGCAGCGCCTCCGACCCGTCGGGCCGGCGCAACCTCTCCCGGCTGGCCGATGACTTGAGCGACCTGCTCGATCACCTCGGGCCGGGGCCCTTCGTCCTGGTGGGACACAGCTGGGGCGGCCTGATCGTGCGCGTGGCCGCGGCGGCCCGGCCCGAGCGGATCGCGGGCCTCGTGCTGGCCGACCCGACGGACGAGGCTTGCGACCTGCTCTTCGAGCCCTCCATCCGCAGGCTGGAGAGGAACCGCTACCGCATAGCCATGCTGCTCGCCCGCCTCGGGATCTTCGGCCTCCTCTTCCGCAAGGTGACCAACGCCCTGCCGCCCGACGCCGCCGCCGACATGCGCGCGGAAGCCTTCACCGTCGCGGCCGTGCGCACGATGGGCGCCGAACAGGCCTCCGTCGAGGCGGACCTGCGCGCCCTGCTCGACGACCCGCCGAAGCTCGGCGACATCCCCGTCACGGTCATCTCCGCGACCCGCCCCACCCCCGGCATGAGCGCGCAAGCCCGCAAGTCCGTGAACGCATCCCATGCATACCGCGCACAGCAGTCGCCACGCGGCCGGCACGTCCCTGCACAGCAGGCCGACCACATGGTCCCCACGGCCGAACCCGCGATCATCGTCACCGAAACGGAACGCCTGCTGGGCGTCGACACCGCTGCCGACTCTTCCCCGGAACACTGACGGGACGGAGCCCGCGTTCGGTATCGGGCCCTGGCCCGATACCGCCTCACCGCATCACGTCGGGCTCCAGCAAAGCTCTGAGGCCCTGCGCTATCTCCTCCACCTCACGCATCCGCCCTGTCGTCACGGCGAGGACCAAGCGTTCCGCAGCGTCAATCTCCGGGCGCAGCTGGACCCCGTGCATCGCAAGAAAAGTGACGCACGCGAGCCAGGCCGTGCGTTTGTTGCCGTCGATCAGCGGGTGGTTGATCGACAGGGCCTGGAGCAGTGCGGCTCCCTTGCTGATCAGGTCCGGGTACACCTCGTGCCCGTACATTTCGGCGGACGGCCGGTGCACGGCGGACTCCAGTTGTCCCGTGTCGCGAAGGACGACAGGCGTGTCGTCGGCGCAGGCGTACCCGGCCACGATCAAGGCGTCCTCGGGGGTCAGGTAGGCCGGAGTCACTTGAGCCGGTCCATGAGCTCGCGCCATTTCGCCGCCTGCTCGTGGGCCGTCTGCCGCACCATCGTCCGGTGGGCCGTGCCGAGGTACTCGTCGACAGCGAGCAGCACCACGTCGTGCACGTCGAGTCCCTCCCGCTCGGCGCAACACCGGAGCGCGGCCATCTGATCGCCCCGAAGGCTCACGTTCATGCTCATGCAGGAACCTTACGGAGCGGAATGCGGCCCCGGTACTGCTTATTGCGTGAGCGGCTCCGGAGCGGACCACAGCCGGTCAGCGGCCTTGCTGCTCAACTGTCGGCAAAGGTTAGAGCCGCCATAAACTAAAAACACTGGTTCGGGGACGCGGCAGCAGAGAGCCCGACGCCCGGCCGGGGATCGGGGGGTGCCACCCTAGGAGGACGCGATGTTGCGGCACACCAGACTGGCCGGGGAATCAGCGGACTACCTCGCCGCCCGCGAAGAGCTGCGCGTGGCCGAGATCGAGCTCATGCGCCACCGGGAGAAGGTCGCGGACCAGCGACGCACGCTCCCGCAGGGACCGCCCGTCGACGACTACGCCTTCATCGAAGGCCCCGCCGACCTGGACGCCGGCGACGCACCGGTCAGCGAGGTCACCCTGAGCGGGCTGTTCACCGCTCCGGACCGCCCGCTGATCGTCTACCACCTCATGTACGGCAAGCTGCAGACCGAGCCCTGCCCGATGTGCACCATGTGGATCGACGGCTTCAACGGCATCGCCCGCCACATCGCCCGCAACGCCGACTTCGTCATCGCCGCGGCCGCCGACCCGCCTGCCCTGCGGCAGCACGCCCGCAACCGCGGCTGGCACCGGCTACGGCTGCTGAGCTGCGGCGACAGCACCTTCAAGTACGACATGGGCAGCGAGGACAAGGACGGTACACAGGACTCCACCGTCTCCGTCTTCACGCGCGACGGTGACGGCACGGTCCGCCATTCCTACTCCGCCCACCCCCGCATGGCCGACGACATCGACGAGCGCGGCATCGACCTCCTGGCCCCTGTGTGGCACCTGCTCGACCTGACCCCGCAGGGCCGCGGCGACTGGTACCCGAGCCTCGATTACTGAGCCCCGGTAAAGGCCCTCACTCCGCCCTCACCCTCACCCTCACCCTCACCCAGCAGATCACGCCAGAACGGTATAAATTGGTCGAAGATCTACGGGAGAGGAGGCCACATGTCCTCGAAGCGGCGCCGTAAGAAGAGGGCCCGCCGCAAGGCGGCCAATCATGGCAAGCGGCCCCAGTGCTGACCTTTTGACCGCGCCCACCCCGTTCCACCCCGTTCCACCCCGTTCCACCCCGTTCCACCCGCAGTCTGACGGCCGCCGGTGGAACGGGGTGGGCCGGTGGAAGGAGCGCGCCTCGTCAGTCGGCGTGACAGACCCGGAACGGCAACCCGGCGTCCCGCAGCCGCCCGATCAGCGCATCGCCCATGGCCGTAGCCGTCGTGACCTGCCCGGCGGTGGTCGGCAGGTCGTCCAGGGCGAGGCACAGTGACGCCTCGGCCAGTATTTTCGCCGTCTCCCCGTAGCCCGGGTCACCGCCCGTGACCTCGGTGAACACACGCTGACCGCCCCCTTCGCCGACGGCCCGCACCCGGAACCGGGCGCGCGCCCGCTGCTCCGCGCTCGGCCCCCTCCCCGGCTCGTAGCGGCTCATCAGCCAGGTCCGCACGGGGGACACCTGCGCAGCCGCCCACACCACTCCCAGGCCGACCGGCCCGGCCAGGGCGACGGGCAGTCTCTTCACCGACGCGTAGTGGCGGTAGCGGAAATCAGGCCCGTACCGCTCCAGCGCGGCCGCCGAGCGGCGTACGACCTGAGGGTCGAGCGTGGGCAGCGGCAGCGCCCACATGCCGGTCTCCCTGCTGAACCGCGGCGCCCCCAGCGGAGCCCGCACCCGGCGCCCGGACGGCTGCGGTTCGTACCGGCTCCGCTCCTCGGCCGCCGCCTTCGCCTGGCGCTGTCGCGAGGCGATCGCCAGGGCCGAGGCCAGCGTGCCGCCCGAGATGATCCCCGACGCGCGCACGAACCCGTCGACCGTGAGCGGCACCCCTTCCGGCAGCTGCTGCACGGTGAAGTACGCGAGGAGGTCGTGCGGCACCGAGTCGAAGCCGCACGCGTGGACGATGCGCGCGCCCGACTTGCGGGCCTGCGCGTGGTGGCGGAGGTACGTCAGGTCCACGAACTCCGGCTCACCGGTGAGGTCCGTGTAATCGGTGCCGGCTTCCGCGCACGCGGCCACCAGTTCCCGGCCGTACCAGATGTACGGGCCGACGGTCGAGGCGACGACGTGCGTGGACTCGGCCAGCGCACGCATCGCGGCCTCGTCGCCCGCATCCGCGGTCACCAGAGCCACATCCGCCGCACGTACGGAGTCGAGCGCCGCCAGCCGGTCCCGCAGTTTCTCCAGTTTCGCGCGGCTGCGCCCGGCGAGCGCCCACCGGCACCCTTCCGGTGCGTGCTCCAGCAGATACTCGGCCGTGAGCTCCCCGACGTACCCCGTGGCTCCGAAGAGCACGACGTCGTACGGGCGTCCCGGGTCGGTCTGCCGGTTCATCGTGGTGCTCTGGGGGCCGTTCACAGAGCGGTTCATGGAGCCTCCGGCTGCTGAGGTCGAAGTCAGGTCGAGATCGAAGTCGAGGTCACCGGGCGTCCGGAACGGAACGGCACACCTTCCCGTGTCCATCCGCCCTCAGGTGATTCTCCGTGCGTCCGGCCGCTACGGGCATATAGCCGCCGTCGCTCCGCGTGTCCCCCGGCCATGTGTCGAAACTCCGCCACGCAGCCGGGACCGCCGCGGACTGCCTTCACCATCCGCGCGTACGCCGGGCGCCCCCGAACGCGCGGCGCCGCCGCTGCGCACTCGTCCGAGCCGTATGCCCATGCACGAACCGGTGGTGGGGAACGGTTCCGGTGGGTGTACAAACGGGCGCTGGCTCATGCTCATTGCGGACAGTGCGGTTCTGAGGCGAACCGTTCGCCTTCTCGAAACCACGCGCAGAAACGGCAGGAAAACCATGCCAGTGCACCCGCTCGTGCACCCGCTCACCCGGCGGTCCGCGATCCTCGTAGCCGCCGCAACGATGGTGGCCCTGGCCCCCGGCGTGGGCCACACCGCCGCCTCCTCCCCGGCGCCCATCAAGAACGAGGGGGCAGGGTGGTACCTCGACAGCGGCACTGAAACCTCCTCCGCCAAGGCCCCCACGTACACGGCCAAATACACGGGAGAACCCGCGTCCGCGCCCGGCAACCTGAAGTGGTCCTACGACCCCGCCACCAAACTCATCAAGAACGAGGCGAACGGCTGGTACCTCGGCAGCGGCGGAGACTCCTCGTCCGCCAAGGCCCCCGCGTACACCACGAAGTACAACGGGGACCCGGCAGCCGCTCCCCCACAACTGAAGTGGTCGTACGACGCAAGCACCAAACTCGTCAAGAACGAAGGGAACGGCTGGTACTTGGGCACCGGAGGCGACGACTACGGCAAGGCCCCCGCGTACACCACGAAATACACGGGAAGCCCTGCGTCGGCACCGGCGCAGTTGAAGTGGGCGATAGCGCCCTAGACAGATTTCAGACGCGGCCGCCGACAGCACCGTGGAGTTCGCCGACTGGCCGTCGACGGGGAAGTCGGCCCGAACGCGGTCCGGCACCGGCCGGGCCCGGAGGCTCGGCCGGTGCAGTGGGAGCTACGAGTTACCGCCGAGGAGGCCGTTGACGGCGTTGTTGAGCTGGCCGGTGAGGCCACTGACCGTGCCCGTGACGGTGGCGGGCAGGCTGCCGACGGTGCCGGTGACGGTATCGACAGCGCCGCTTACGGTATCGGTGACCGGGTCGGCTTGGGCGGGGGCGGCCGGAGCGGTGATGAGCAGGGTCAGCAAGGCGGTGGCGGCGAGGGTACGGAGGCAGCGTGGCAAGGCAGGCCCTTTCAGTCCGTACGCGGCAGCGGCTGTATCCGGCCGCGGCCGTGTGATCTCTTGGGCAGGGCGCCCTGAGGTGCAGTGGATCCGGTGAGAGACTTTCCCGCTTGTCATACGGCCTAATGCCACGTCACCCGTACGTGAGAGACCGTTCGAAGGTGAAGGCGCGCCGGACGGGGCGTGTGTTCAGGCGGCCGCGGCCGGGCCTGTCAGTGCGCTGATGGCCCATCAGCCCCAGGGCCTTGAAGTCGCGGCGTTCAGGAAGGTCGGAAGGAGGAAGCTCAGGTCACTTGTCAGCCGCTGCGTCGTGGACCGGCATGACCAGAGTCGTGAAACTGCCCTGATCTGCGGAACGAACCACGACGGGCATGTCCGGAGACGAAATCTCCAGCAACACGTCAGGGCCGACGCCGGCCTCGATCGCCGCGAGGAGAACCTCCGGGTCGAAGGCGATGCGCAGGGGCGGCCCTGTGCAGATGGCGGGGAGCATGACCTCTTCCGGGTCCGATTCCGGGTCCGGGTCCCCAGGCGAGAGGGTGAACTGCTGTTCATCTGCACGGAGGATGATCGGCGCATCGCCGTATCCGGCGGCGGCTAGCGCCGTGCGCAGGGCAGCCCGGTCCGTGATGACCCGGTGCCGGGCGATCGGGAAGTTGTCCAGGACCATCTGGTAGTCGGGAAAGGGAAGGTCCGTCTCGTCGGCGGTCGGCAGAGTCCGTGAGTGGGCTCCGCTGCGAAGTCGCGCGCCTTCCCGGCCCGCCTCGATGCTGACGTCCGGCATACGCATGGCCCAGGCCGCGACGTCCTTCATCTCCGATGCTGCCACCAGAACGTGCCAGGAATCGCCCTCCATGGACATGGCCCGCAGGGTGCGTACGGCCAAGCGGTAGCGGTCCGTGGCCACCAGGCGCACCTCCTGCCCGTCGATCTCGATCAGGATGTGGCCGAGTACGGGGAACTCTTCTTGTGCGGTGCCGGACGCCACCGCCGGTGCGACCTGCCGTACGGCACTGGCCAGCTCCGCTCCACCGACGCAAGCCTTGGCCTTGGTGGTCCAGGACGTTCCGTCGGGAAGGGTGCGGAGGACCTCCTGAATCGCCACCTGTGCCGAGGCGGCGGTCTCCCGCGTCCTCGTCGCGTGCTCCTGCAGGACGGCACGGGCCTCCTCACGGGTCCCGTCCAGCACCACCGCGGCATCGGTGAGCGGCACCCCGGCCTCCCGCAGCCGCCGCACGAGGACTGCACGTGCCTGCTGCTCCGGGGCGTAGTAGCGGTAGCCGGTCGCGTCGTCGACGTAGGCGGGGCGCAGCACGTCGCAGTCGTCGTAGAACCGCAAGGCACTCGGCGCCAGCCCCACCCGGCGGGCGAAGGCGCCGATACTCATCAACGTGTCGGCGTCGGTGTCAGCGTCTGTGTCGGTGTCGGTGTCGGTGTCTTCCATGACGGCGATTCTCGGCTTTCAAGCAGCTTGAAGGTCAAGGCGCCGAAGCGTCGACGCGTGGAAGCGGCACTACTCGATCAGGGCGACGGCACCGCGGCGTACCGCCCCGCCAGTACGGCCACTGCCTCGCCGACGGCCCGGCGAAGCTCGGGCGGGGCGAGTACCTCCGCCTCCGTACCCAGCCTGAGCAGGTCGCTGACCGCGACGGCCTGCGCCTCGACCGGCATCTCCACCTGCACCCAGCCCTCGTGGTCCGGCGGCCCGGCACTCTCGAGGGCTCGTGCTCCCACCGCCCCGAATTGCACGGGCAACAGCCGCTGTGCCCGCGGCGAGATCCGCAGTCGGGCGGTTCCGTGGTGGAGCGCGGCCTCCAGACGCCGGTAAGACTCCTCCCAGCAGGCGGCCAGATCAAATCCGTCCGGTCGCTCGAAGGTCTCCCCCGACGTGTCGACGGCCAGGAACCGCGATATCCGATAGGTGCGGAAAGCACCGACGGTGCGTGCAGCAGCCTCGCCCTCCGCCGCCATTGCCACCAGGTACCAGATGCCGCCCTTGAGGACGACGCCGAGCGGGCACAAGCGGCGGCCGGGTTCCCGGTCCGAGGGAACCGGCCTCGGCGTCGGTGAGCCCGGTCAGACGGGTGCGGTACCCGTCCATCAAGCGGTAGCCGCCGGCGGGGCCGCGGTCGGCGCAGACCGGGACGCCCGATGCGCCGAGCGCCTCGATGTCCCGGTAGACAGTACGGATCGACACCTCCAGCTCGGCGGCGAGCTCGGGAGCGGTCATGCGCCCGCGGTTCTGGAGCAGGAGGAGCAGGGAGAGGAGACGGTCGGCGCGCATGGGGCCATTGTCCTGCGGTACCTGACAGGAGATGTCAGGTACGGGGCTCACTCTGATCACATGCCGTACGGAGAAGACCGTGCGGCCGCCCACTCAAGAGGACAACCATGCCCACGCAGACCACCGGCCACTTCGCCTTCGCCGACTGGAAGGAGCACGATGTCACCCCGCCCGGGGCGAGCCCGAAACTCGCCCATGCCTCCGTCACCAACGCCTTCTCCGGCGGCATCGAGGCCACCGACACCACCTGCGAGTACACCATTGTCTACGTCACGGAGAAGACGGGCACGTTCACGGGCATGGAGATCCTGTCCGGCACCCTTGACGGACGGCAAGGCACCTTCGTCGTCGAGGAACGCGGCTCGTTCGGCACTGACGGCACGGTCCACTGCAGCTTCGAGGTCGTACCGGGATCAGGCACGGGCGAGCTGACCGGTTTGCGGGGAACCGGCAGCTTCGCGGCCGAGCACGGTGCGCCGTCCGTCCCGTACGCCTTCGCCTACGAACTGAGCTGACCGCGGACGACCATGCCGCGGACAGCGACGGTTGCGGACAATCGCGGCACATTTCCTTGGAGAGGCGAAACGGTTTCCGTTTGCGCACGGATAGCGGACCCGGCCCGCACCATTAAGCAACCTCTATAAGAAAACATCCGCGTTGGCCGATTACATGCCCTCGATACTGCGCCCCTGACATAAGTAGGCCTGGATTCCGCTACGATCACGTCATGGTCTCGGCCCAGCTCGCATTCCATACGCGACGGACCCACCTCTCGGTGTCGGGTCCGTCGCGTCTGCTGTGGCTGGCCTTGCTGCTGTTCGGCGTGCTCTACACCCACGGCATCAGTGGGGAGAGCGCCGTCAGTCACGCGACCGGCAAGCCGGTGGCGTTGTCCGCCTTTGCGCACGCCGTTGACGAGCACCACACCCACGGCGAGCCGACCCCGGTCGCCGCTCCCGGTACGGAACAGGCGCACACTGCCGGCCACCACGAGGACGAGTCCTCTCACGGCGCCGAGAACTGCACGTCCGGCAAGCCCCAGGACGGCCCGGCCCTCCTCGCTCCCAGCTGCTCGGCGCTCTTCGACGCGCTGTCGGCGCTGAGTTCGCAGCCCTGGACGGGCGCACGGCCGTCTCCGGCCGCGCCGGAAGCCGGGCACTCAGCAGCTTCGCGCGTCCTGCGAATTTAGAAGTCAGACACTCCTCAACCGGTCGGATTCCACTCCCACCCGGCTCCGGCGCCTGTATCGCCATTTCTCCTGTTCCCCTGAGGGGAATTACCGACCACCTCCGCGTGTCCGGAGAATTCCGGCCACGTGGCCGTCGTACGGAGTGTCTGTGCCGCGCAATTCGACACCACTCTCCCGGATACCCACCCGGCTCCCGCCCTTGGCCGACTACCCCGTGCCTGCGTACAGAACCGGCCATCCTCACGCCGTTCCGCAAGGGGCGCACGGCTTCCCCGACCGACGCAACACCTCCGCCACCCCTGGTCCGAACCCCCTCACCGGCGCACCGAACGACCGAAAGGCGAACGAACCATGGACCCCCTGACGACCAACGGCACCGGTTCCGCCCGCTCAAGCTCCTCTGCCACCCCCGTCACCCCCGTCACCCCCACGGCGCCCAGCTCCCCCAGAACCCCCAGCACCTTCGGGATATCCGGCCTCGTCGGCGACACCCCTGTCCTGCGGGTGTCCGAACCCCTCGCCCCCGCCGGGCACGGCTTCTGGGCCAAGCTGGAGGGCTTCAACCCGGGCGGCATCAAGGACCGCCCCGCCCTGCACATGGTGGAGCGCGCCCGCGCCCGTGGCGATCTGCGTCCCGGCGGCATGATCATCGAGTCCACCAGCGGCACGCTCGGACTGGGCCTGGCACTGGCCGGCATGGTCTACGGGCACCCGGTCACCCTGGTCACCGACCCCGGCCTGGAGTCGTCCATGACCCGGCTGCTGACCGCCTACGGGGCACAGGTCAACGTCGTCTCCGAACCCCACCCGACCGGTGGCTGGCAGCAGGCCCGCTGCGACCGCGTGGACCGCCTGCGCGAGCAGCACCCCGGTGCGTGGGTGCCGGACCAGTACAACAACCCGGACAACGTCGCCGCCTACACCCCGCTCGCGCTCGAACTGGCCGCCCAGCTCGGCCACATCGACGTCCTGGTGTGCAGCGTCGGCACCGGCGGCCACTCCGCCGGCGTCTCCCGCGTCCTGCGACAGCTCTACCCTGAGCTGAAGCTCGTCGGCGTGGACACCATCGGCTCCACCATCTTCGGGCAGCCGGCCCGCAGCCGGTTGATGCGCGGCCTCGGCTCCAGCATCTACCCCCGCAACGTCGCCTACGAGAACTTCTCCGAAGTGCACTGGGTCTCCCCCGCCGAGGCCGTGTGGACCTGCCGGCAACTGGCCTCCTCCCACTACGCCACCGGCGGCTGGAGCGTCGGCGCAGTCGCCCTGGCCGCCGGCTGGCTCGCACGCACGCTCCCCGCGGACACCCGGATCGCCGCCGTCTTCCCCGACGGCCCGCAGCGCTATCTCGGCACGGTCTACGACGACGACTACTGCGCCGCCCACGGCCTCCTCGACGCACCGCCGGCCGCCGAACCCGAGGTCGTCGGACGACCGGACGAGAAGGAGGTCACCCGCTGGACGAGGTGCGCCACCGTCGCCGACCCGCTCGCCGCGCAGCGGGCGTGCAGCGCCGGCGCGAACGACGAGGGCCGGCCGTGAAGAATCCCCCGGCCCCCCGGAACCGCCTCAACCTCCTGTCGCAAGCCCGCACCTTCGACCGCAGCGTGCAGCTGCTGATGGCGAACCAGTTCACCATCAACCTCGGCTTCTACATGCTCATGCCCTACCTCGCCCAGTACCTGTCCGGGAACCTGGGCATGGCCGCCTGGACCGTCGGGCTGATCCTCGGCGTCCGCAACTTCAGCCAGCAGGGCATGTTCTTCTTCGGCGGCACCCTGGCCGACCGGTTCGGCTACAAGCCCATGATCATCACCGGGCTGATGCTGCGCACCGTCGGCTTCGCCGTGCTCGGGCTCGTCGACTCCCTGCCCGCGCTGCTGGCGGCGTCGGCGGCCACCGGCCTGGCGGGCGCCCTGTTCAACCCGGCCGTACGAGCCTACGTCGCCCACGACGCCCGGGAGCGCCGAGTGGAGGCATTCGCGCTCTTCAACGTCTTCTACCAGGCCGGGATCCTGCTGGGCCCGCTGGTCGGCGTGGCGCTGACGGGAGTGAGCTTCCGCCTCACCTGCCTGGTGGCGGCCGGAGTCTTCACCGTGCTGTCGATCGTACAGATCCGGGCGCTACCGGCCCGGACTCCGTCGCACGGGGCCGAAAGGTCAGTGACGACGGTCCTTTCCCAGTGGCGCACGGTGGTGTCCAACCGGCCGTTCCTGCTGTTCTCCCTCGCGATGATCGGCTCGTACGCGCTGTCCTTCCAGGTCTACCTCGCTCTTCCCCTGGAAGTGCGCCGCACGGCCGGGGACGAGCAGGTGGGGACGGTCGGCGTAGGTCTGCTGTTCGCAGCCTCCGGCCTCGCCACCATCGCAGGCCAGACCCGGCTCACGGCCTGGTGCAAGAAACACTGGGGCTCCGGAAGGTCTTTGGTCGCCGGACTGACAGCCTTGGGAGCCGCCTTCCTGCCGCCGCTGGCGGCCACCGCAGTTCCAACGCCCCCGGACGGACCGGCCCGCTGGGCACTGGCCGTCGGTCCACCACTTCTCTCAGCACTCCTCATCGCCCTGGGCACCATGCTCGCCTACCCGTTCGAGATGGACACGATCGTCGCCCTCGCCGAGAACCGGTACGTGGCCACGCACTACGGCCTCTACAACACCATCTGCGGAATCGGCATCACACTGGGCAACCTCCTCACCGGCGCGGCACTGGACGCCGCCCGCTCCGCCGGAACCCCGGCGCTCCCATGGCTGGCTCTCGCGGCCACGGGAGGCGGCTGCGCACTGGCCGTATTCGGCCTGCACCGCACGGGCCGCCTGATTCCGACCGCACCCGAAGAGCCCGACAGACCCGACAGACCCGACAGACAACCCGCTACCAAGAACTGACCAACGACTCCCTGAATAACAGCGCTCGCGCAGCCCTGAGGCCGGACGAAGACCACAGTCGCAAGTCGACGACCTGCAGACTGTGGTCTTTGGGCTGCCCGCACGGCGTTCCGCTCCGGATGGCGTCGGTACCAAGTGGAGCCGGGGAAAGCGGCAGTGCGGACATGCGTCTCGTCTCCTGTTGCTGGAATGCAGTTCGTGGGGAATCAGCCGACCGGACGGGGATCAACCCCACTGCGAGCCGGTCTTGACCTTGCCCTTGGGGCAGACAGGAGTGTGGAGGGCGTGGAGGACGACGACCCCTTGCTGAGCATCGGCGTGTTCGCGCGCCGCGCCCGGCTCTCGCCCAAGGCCCTGCGCGTGTACGACCGGCAAGGGCTGCTGCCCCCGGACCGGGTCGACGCGGTGACCGGCTACCGGTACTACCGCGGCGGCGTGGTCGCGGTGCCGTTCGTCGTCTATCACGGCCAGGTCAACGACGACAGCGACGGCCCGGTGGAGGTCTGCGTGCCCATCGACCCGGCCCGGGCCGCCGTCACGGAGGTCACCACGGCCGTCCGGACCGAGCCGGCCCATCGCGAGGTGTACACGACCCTCACCAAGGCGCAGGTGGAGTACCCGCAGATCCTCTCGGCGTACGACGCGGTGTACCGGTGGGTCGAGGAGAACGACGGCCGTGAGGCCGGCCCCGGCCGGGAGGTCTACTTCGCCGACTGGATGTCGGCCGGCTCGGCCACAGAGGTCTGCGACATCGCCGTGCCCGTGGCGTAGAGCCGGTGCCACGGGTGCGGGTTCACCTCTCGCTGTTCTCGGCGAGGGTGTGGGCCACGAGGGCGCTGGCGTGCCCGTGGCCCAGGCCGTGTTCGGCCTTGAGCCAGGCGACGAGTTCCATGTGCTTGGTCAGGGGCGAGGAGGAGATGAGGCTCTTCCATTCCGCGACGGGGCGGCCGTACTTCTTCTCGATGGAGGGGAAGTAGCTGGCAGGGCCCTTTACGGTGTCGCTCATGTCGGTGTTTCCGTCCTTCGTGGCGGTGCGGTTGCGCAGGGGTCAGGAGGCCTGGGCGGTGGTCGGCTGGTGGCGGAGGACCCTTGTGTACGATGTCCACATTCGGGAGGCGGGAAGATCCGCACCCCCCGGTTGATCTTGCAGAAGCCTAACGAGCTAAGTGGATGCTGTCCACATTGGAGTGGGTCATGGCAGCGGCACCGGACACCGACGAGCCGAAGCGGCCGACGCGGCCGACGCGGAGCACCTATCGCCACGGCGACCTCCGCAACGCCCTGATCAAGGCCGGCGTCGAACTGGCCCGCGAGGGCGGGCCGGAGGCCGTGGTGCTGCGCGCCGCCACCCGCCACGCGGGCGTCGTACCCAACGCCGCCTACCGCCACTTCGCCGACCGCGGCGCCCTCCTGCACGCCGTCTCCCAGGCGGCCATGGCCCGGGTCGCCCGCACCATGGAGGCCGAGCAGGCCGCCCTGCCGCCGGCCACGGATGCGAAGGAGGCCGCCCGGGCCCGCTTCCGCGCGGTCGGCACGGGCTATCTGCGCTTCGCCCAGGAGGAGCCCGGCCTGTTCCGCGCGGCCTTCCACGTCCCCGGCGACATGTCCCACGCCGCGGACGACGACGCCGCGGGAAGCGGCGGGACCCCCTTCGAGCTCCTCGGTGCCGCCCTCGACGACCTCGTGGAGACCGGCGCCCTGCCCGAAGACCGGCGCCCCGGCGCCGAGTTCCTCGCCTGGTCGGCCGTCCATGGCCTCGCCGTCCTCCTCATCGACGGCCCCCTGCGCGGCCTCCACCCCACCCAGGCCCACGACGCGGGCCGGCACGTCATCGACATGATCGAACGCGGCATCTGACCCACGGCACCTCTACCGCGGGTCAGGCGACCGCCTGTCCGGAGCGGAACGTGCGGTGGAGCATTTTCTTCACCGATCAGCCCTCCACCACTCCAGCGATGACGGAGGTCACCAGCGTGCGGACGGCTTCGGTGTCCGGCGGGGTGGTTTTCCGGTCGGCGAACAGCAGGTGACCCGCTCCGATCAGCGTGGGGGCGAGCGTGCCGACGTCCGCGTCGGGCGCGATGCGGCCCAGGTTGCGCTCGGCGGTCAGGTACGCGACGAGCATGGCCGTGGCTTCGGTCAGGACCGGAATGCCGGACGGGCCGGCACGGCGCAGTCGGGCGCGGAGGTCGTCCCGGAAGGTGACGAGGGCGACGATCGCCACGGCGACCGAGCCGAACAGGTCCGTCAGCGCGCCGGTGAGGTTGTCGGCGACAGTGCCGGTCCCGGCGGCCTTGCGCAAGGCGGTGGCCTGGTCGCCGATCCGGGCGATGCGGTCCAGGACGAGGTCGGCGAGGAAGGCGTCGAAGTCGGCGAAGTGCCGGTGGAGAACGCCCTTGGCGCAGCCTGCCTCGGTGGTGACGGCCCGGCTGGTCAGGGCGCTCGGTCCGTCCCGCAGCAGGATGCGCTCGGCGGCGTCGAACAGTTGCTCTCGCGCGTCGCGCATGGCCACGCCTGTCGGCATACCGCGGTCCCTCTTCCCCTTGTCCGTCACGCTCGTTGACGAGTGGGCGCTCGCCCATTCATAGTGGGCGCGTGCCCACTTTACCTCCGGAGCGCTCGCACCCTTCCGAGCACGAGCCTCATCGGTATCGCCAGGCAGCGGAGTCGTTCGGCTCGGACGCCGAACGCTACGACCGTGCCCGGCCCCGCTATCCCGAAGCCATGGTGGAGCGGATCGCCGCCGCCGGCCCCGGCGTTGACGCTCCCGATGTTCCCGGCGTTCCCAATGTCCTGGACGTCCTCGACGTCGGCTGCGGTACCGGCATCGCCGCCCGGCAGTTCCAGGCGGCCGGCTGCAAAGTGGTCGGGGTCGAGCCCGACGCACGGATGGCCGACCTGGCGCGCCGGCTGGGGCTCGAGGTCGTCGACGTAGCGACGTTCGAGGCCTGGGACCCGGACGGCCGGCGATTCGACGCGGTCGTCGCCGGCCAGGCCTGGCACTGGATAGACCCGGTCGCAGGAGCCGCCAAGGCCGCTCAGGTGCTGCGGCCCGGCGGACGGCTGGCAGCGTTCTGGAACGTGCCCCGGCTTCCACCCGCCGTGGCAGAAGCCTTCGCCTCGGTCTACGAACGGGTGGCGCCCGATGCCCCGTTCAACTTCCAGGCGCTGACGAAGCCCGCCCCGGACGGTTACCAGGCCCTGTCCGCCCAAGCCGCCGACGGGATCCGCAAGGCGGGCGGATTCGGCGAACCGGAGCTGTGGCGATTCGACTGGGAGTGGTCCTACACGCGGGACGCGTGGCTGGACCAGATGCCCACCCATGGAGCCCTCACCCAACTCCCTCCGGACAAGCTGGCGGAGGTGTTGGAGTACGTCGGAGCCTCCATCGACGCGATGGGCGGCGGCTTCACGATGCCTTACGTGACGGTGGCGGTCACTGCGGCACGGGCGGAAGCACGACCCGTATAGCCGCCGGAGGCCGACCCCGCACGCGCCCCCCTGCGCGCCGCGTGCACCATCGAGCCGCCTCCTCGGGAGGGTGCACGTAGATGCCCGGATCACCCGTGGGTAGAGATGCCGAAGCCAGCACCTTCACCGCTTCACCGCTTCGCTACTTCACTGCTTCACTGCGGAAGGGAACCCGACGATGGCGGACCTCCAGACACTCGGCTGGTTCGAAGGAAACGTCCTCGAGGAGGGCGGCGAAGGGCTGCGGTGGTGGAGGTAGGACCACTCTGCGCACGAGTCGCTGATGCCGGAAGACGTATGGTTCGCCGTCCTGCCTGACAGCCAAGCGGCCTGTACGGCAGCACGTACGCTGCGCCCGTCGGCCGATCGAGTCGTGCTGCACGGGTCCGGCCGACCGTGGTTGCTCGGACACTGGCCCGACGGTCATGTGACGGTCGCCGAGGCCGGGGCGGCGCGCGTGGCGGTGATCGGGCGGTGTCCGGTGACCACGCCCGGGCTGTCGGCACGCGTAGCGCGGCCGGCCGTGGCGCATGACCTCGAAGCCGACATCGACGTGGCCGAGCGAATCGTCGACGGGCTGGCAGGCAGCTTCCACCAAGAAGGAGCCGCCGCGCTACGAGGGGCGTTGTCGGCCGCCGTCGACTCCTGCACTGCCGACGGCGGTACGGCCAGCGCGGACCTGTCCGGTGGGCTGGGCTCCACCAGCCTGTGCCTCCTTACGGCCCGCGGCCCGGCCCGGCTGGTCACTCTGCACCGTGAGGCGACCGACCCCGGCAACGACGACGCCGACTGGACGCGGCGCGCCGTGGCCGCCCTGTCCGGTGCAGGTGCAGAGCACCAGCAGGTGGGCAGGGAGCGGGTCCCGCTGTGGTTCGCCGGGGTGAACGGCAGCTCGTATCCGCCGTGGGAGGAGCCGGGCCTCTGGGTGCGCGACAGAGCGCGCCTGGACGACCTCACCCAGGTCCGCGAGCACCCGCTCAGGGCGCCCGCCTACATCCGTGCCCACCGCCTGCGGCTGCGGCAGCCGCTCACACCGCTGCTGCGCGCGCTCGCCGAGCGCACCACGTACGCGCGCTGGCTGACGCACGCGGCCGATCGACTGACCGCCCTGCCCGTGCCCGGGTACATGCCGGCCCCGGTGACTGCGGAGGCAGTACGGCACGTGCAACAGCTGCTGCATGAGATACGCGAGGACACCCCCGGCGCCACCGAACCCTTGGCCCGGCAGCGCGCGCAACACGCGGCGATCCTGTACGCGCGGGCCACGGGGAGCGCGGTGCGCCGCCTCGACCAGGCCACCGGGCGGGCCCCACCAAAGGCGACTACAGCGCCGACTTCTACGCCGCCCTGCGCCGCCACCGCGGAGAACTCCTGGATCTCTTCGACGACTCCCTGCTCGCCGGTATGGGACTCATCGACCCTGCACCCTTGCGCGCAGCGCTGCTCGGCCTGCACCCCACGACCCACATCCTCACGTCGTTGTCCCAGACGGTCGCCTGCGAGACGTGGCTCCGCGCCGGCGTTCGCCCGGGCGTATGGGTTGGTTCCGGCTCTCGCCGTGAAAGGCCCCCGCCATGACCGCCTCCGAGCCGAGTGCACCTGCCGCCGTCACAGCAACCCCCGTCAGCCGCCGCGGTCCGCGCCGCCCGGTCCTCTTCTTCGCTTTTTCCTTCGCCGTGATCGCCGATCCGGTGTCCTCCGTCGCGTACGCGATCGAAGCGGCGCTGCGCGCGCTGCACGGCGACCTCGTCCTGCTCATGCCGACGATGGCCCTGGTGGTGGGCCTGGTCGTGGTCGTCACCGCGAACTACTGGCAGTTGGTGCGCCGCTTCCCCCAGGGCGGCGGGGCCGCGGCCGCGGCCGGGCGGGCCTTCGGGCCGCGCTGGACGTTCGTGCCGATCGGGGCGCTGGTCGTGGACTTCGTACTCACCATCGGGATCTCCATCGCCGCGGCCGCGAGCGCCGTCATCGCGCTCTTCCCCGGGCTGGCGGCGCTCCGTATCCCG
Organism: Streptomyces rectiverticillatus; assembly: GCF_013394065.1. Taxonomy (NCBI): domain Bacteria; kingdom Bacillati; phylum Actinomycetota; class Actinomycetes; order Kitasatosporales; family Streptomycetaceae; genus Streptomyces; species Streptomyces rectiverticillatus. The sequence goes on along the minus strand of NZ_CP040752.1, from coordinate 6,660,120 downwards.
CTCGCGCTGCTTCTGCTGCTCGTGGTGGCGGGGCTGACGTGGTTCGGGCACGGCGGCAGGCTGCTGTTCGCCGTCATGACGCTGGCCTTCGTACTGGTCTCCGTCGCCGTGCTCGTGCTCGGTTTCGTCTCGCCGCACGCGATCGGGGCAGCGCCGGCCTCCGCCGATCCCGGTCGGTCGGCGGCCCTGGCTGTCGTCCTGGCGTTTCCCGTGGCGATGGCCCTGGCCACCGGCGTCGAAGCGCCCTCGACGGCGATCGCGCAGCTCGGCCAGCTCGACGACACCCGGCGCCGTCGCTTCGGCCGGGGCACTCTGGCCCTGCTCCTGGTCATCGTCGGCGGCCTGACGCTGGCCCTGACCGTGCTGGCCGTACGTCTGCGCACCGGCATCCCCGGCCATGACTCCACCCAGATCGCCGACATCGCCCGGGCCGCGGCCGGATCCGGCCGGCTGTACGGCGCGTTCCAGTTGACCAGTTCCCTGCTGCTCCTCGCTGCCGCCAGTTCGTCCTTCCAAGCCGGTCCGGGACTGTTCAAGGCGCTCGCGGGTACGGCGGAGCGCCCCGGCGTGCTGCCCGCGGCCTTCGGCCGGACCAACCGCCACCACACCCCGTACTGGGCCGTGGTCGTCCACCTGGCCGCCGCCGGGCTGATCATCGTGGCCGCTGCGGGGAAGGAGCAGGAGCTCGTACTGTTCTACGCGGTCGCCGTCTTCGTGAGCTTCCTCGTCGGCCTCGTGGCCATGACCCGCTTCGCCCGCGCCGAACGCAAGACCGCCCTCGCTTGGCTGAACGGTGCGGCCGCCGCCGCTGTCGCCTTCACCCTCGCGGTGAACCTCCTCCGCGGCTGGCCGGCGCTCTCCCTTACCGCCACGCTCCTCGTCGCCGGGGCGCTCTATCTCCTGTGGGTCCGGGCGGGCCGCCCCACGGGGATCGACAAAGCCGAGGCCTGCGCCGAAGCGGCTTGAACCGGACCGCGGCGCAACCTGAATCAGCTGCTACCGCCTGCCCCGATAGCGGGAGACCTTCTGCCGGTTCCCGCACACCCCCATCGCGCCTCCCAGGTGCCGTCCCGTTGGGCGTCGTGCACCCGGCTCAGCACCATGCCGGTGATCCGCTCGGCCGGGGAACCGACCGGCTCGAAGCCGAGCCGCCCGGCTCCGTCCGCCCTGAGTGCATAACGCAGCCCGGACGCCGTCTGCGTAACGTGCTCGACCGCGCGCACCCTCGCCCCCTCATCGCGCACTCCGTCTTCGGCGGGCAGGCCAATGTGAGTACGTCCGTTCCCCGCTCGACATGCAGGGAGTTGCAGAAGTCCTGCACGACCTCCAGTGCGCCCGGGGCCGACGCGGGCTGCGACCACACTCCCGAGCAACCGGAGGCCGCCAAGCGCGGCGGACTGTGGCGCGACGCCGACTTCCTGAAGTTCTGGGGCACCGAAAGCCTGTCGATGTTCGGCACACAGATCTCCATGCCGGCGATGAGCGGAGTCGGCGCCTTCGCGGGCAGCGTGCTCGCCGGACGACTCGCGCGCCGATGGGGACTGGGCCGCACCATCGTGGCCACGACGGCACTCGCCTGCGCCGCACCACTGCTCATCCCGATCGCCGGCGGCAACGGGGACGGCAACGGAACCGGCGGACGTGCCGCCGCCACGGCCGTCATCGCGGTCGCGCTCCTGCTCAACGGCGCGGGCGTGGCCATCAGCAACATCCATGTGGTGAGCCTCCGGCAGACCGGCGTACCCCCCCCCCGAGATCGCTCCTTCGTGATCGCGTCGGACGCCCCCGACCCGTCGAACAAGCGCCCCTAACGGGTGAATCGCGTAAATGTCGGCGACATGACATAGGAGTCCCTGCTGTTCTGGTCTGGGACTCCCCTGTCAATCCGGACCACCCACAAGGGGGCTCGCATGACACTGCGCAAGCCGATCGCGGCACTGTTCGCAGTCATGGCGCTGGTTGCCGCGACGCTAGTGGGAATGACCACCCCGGCGGCCGCCGCCGACTGTCCGTCCCAGAACTTCTGCATGTTCAGCGGGACCGACTTCACCGGCGCCCAGTTCAACCTCTACCGGTGCGAGACGTACGAGCTGTCGAACTGGGAAGGCCACGGTTCCTGGATCAACAACCAGACCCCGGGGACCCGCGCCCAGTTCCTGGACCAGAACCACAACGTCATCTACACCACACCCGGTGCCTACTCCGCCAGCTCAAGCCACGACTGGACGCCGGTCTGGTACGTCCGTCCCTGCTGAGAGCCCGGCGCCCGTGCGTGATGAGCCGGCCCCCGTCAGCGGCCGGTGCGGTGAGCAGGTCCCTTCGACCGGGGCTGGGGTTCGGGCAGCGCCCCGCCCTCTTCCTCCCAGTCGGCCAGACGCCTGCTCATCGCGTCCTCACGTGAAACGGAATCCGCGTGTCCGAGCCCGGGTGCCCGCTCATCGCGGGCATCTTTCCTGGACTCGTCCTCACGCCGGCCACCGGTCATACCTTGCCTCCTGCCCATCCGACACACGGGTACGTGCCCGCACGTGTCCATCAGAGCAGCGCTTTCCCGGCCCCACGACTCCGGTTACCGCAGATGGGTGCCGCGGTCGGCGCGGGTCAGCTGCCGCAGCCACAGCTGACAGGCGCCTCCACCTCCGGCTCGGCCCCCGTCTTGTTGCTGTCGCTCGTCGCCGAGCCCGCGCAGCACGCGTCGCCCTCATCCAGGGCAGGGGCCTTGCCGAGGGTGTCGGCGTCGGCCTTGACGACGTAGACCTCCCAGGGTTCGCGGCCGGGGCCGTGGACCCAGACCTTGTCCTGGAGGGCGTAGCAGCAGGAGGTGTCGTTCTCCTCGAAGGTAGCCAGGCCGGCCTCCTTGAGGCGCTCGGCGGCAGCCGTGACCACTTCGGTTCCCTCGACCTCGACGCCCAGGTGGTCCAGGCGGGTGGCCTGCCCGGGCTCGCCCTCGATGAGGACGAGCTTCAGCGGAGGCTCGGCGACGGCGAAGTTCGCGTAGCCGGGCCGGCGCTTGGTCGGTTCGACGCCGAAGAGCTTGGAGTAGAAGGTCACTGACGCTTCGAGGTCGGCAACGTTGAGAGCCAGCTGAACGCGGGACATGGCGATCTCCTCGATCCACTTGCATCGATTATCTTCGATACAAGCTTGCGCCTTGGATCGACAGACGTCAACATAGAGGTATGTCGAATCAAGAATTCGTGGTGCTCGGGCAGGACGGCGACGGCCCCGACGGCTGCTGCCCCGGCCTGCTGACCGCCCCGCTGGCCGAGGACCAGGCCACCGAGCTGGCGAAGGTCTTCAAGGCCCTGGGCGACCCCGTCCGGCTCCGGCTCCTGTCGTTGATCGCCTCCCGGGCGGGCGGCGAGGTGTGCGTCTGCGACCTCACCCCCGCCTTCGACCTGTCTCAGCCGACGATCTCCCACCACCTCAAGCTCCTGCGCGAGGCCGGCTTGATCGCCTCCGAGCGGCGCGGGACGTGGGTGTTCTACCGGCTGCTGCCGGAGATGACCGACCGTCTCGCCGGGATCCTCACCCGCCCCGCCGGGCAGCCCCTGCCCGAGCCGGCCGAGGCTCCCGCGTGACCCGCGCGACCCGGGTGACCCGCGCGACCCGCGCGAGCACCGCCCCCGTGGCGGCCCGGCTGTCCTTCCTCGACCGCTACCTCGCGGTGTGGATCCTGGCCGCGATGGGTGCCGGTCTCGGCCTGGGCCGCCTCGTCCCCGGGCTGGGGGACGCACTGGCGAAGGTCACCGTCACCGGTGTCTCGCTGCCGATCGCGCTCGGCCTGCTCGTGATGATGTACCCGGTGCTGGCCAAGGTCCGCTACGACCGCCTCGACACCGTCACCCGCGACCGCCGCCTCCTCATCCCGTCGCTGGTGATCAACTGGATCGTCGGCCCGGCGGTGATGTTCGCCCTGGCCTGGCTGTTCCTGCCGGACCTGCCCGAGTACCGCACGGGCCTGATCATCGTGGGTCTCGCCCGGTGCATCGCAATGGTGATCATCTGGAACGACCTGGCCTGCGGCGACCGCGAGGCCGCCGCCGTCCTGGTCGCGCTCAACAGCGTCTTCCAGGTGATCGCGTTCTCCGCGCTCGGCTGGTTCTACCTCTCCTTCCTGCCCGGCCGGCTCGGGCTGGAGGCCACGGGGCTGGACGTGTCCGTGTGGGAAATCGCCCGCTCCGTGCTGATCTTCCTGGGCATCCCGCTCGCCGCCGGCTACCTCACCCGCCGCCTGGGCGAGAAGGCCAAGGGCCGCACCTGGTACGAGGCGAAGCTGATCCCCCGCATCGGCCCGTACGCCCTCTACGGACTGCTGTTCACGATCGTCCTGCTCTTCGCCCTCCAGGGCGAGGCGATCACCTCGCAGCCCTGGGACGTCGCCCGGATCGCGCTCCCGCTGCTGGTCTACTTCGCCGTCATGTGGGCCGGATCCATGGTCATGGGCCGCGCCGTCGGACTGGACTACCCGAGGACGACGACACTGGCGTTCACCGCCGCCGGCAACAACTTCGAGCTGGCCATCGCTGTCGCCATCGCCACCTTCGGCGCCACCTCCGGCCAGGCTCTCGCCGGAGTCGTCGGCCCCCTCATCGAGGTCCCCGTCCTCATCGGCCTCGTCTACGTCGCCCTGGCCGCCCGCCGCCGCTACTTCCCCCAGCCTGCTACCGGCCGGTCGGCCGCCGCCCCGGAAGGTTCCGCCCGTGTCTGAGTCCCGTAAGCCCTCGGTGCTGTTCGTCTGCGTCCACAACGCCGGACGCTCCCAGATGGGCGCCGCCTTCCTCACCCACCTCGGCGCGGGCCGCGTCGAAGTCCGCTCCGCCGGGTCGGCCCCCGCCGAGACCGTCAACCCCGCCGTCGTCGAGGCCATGCGGGAGGTCGGCATCGACATCTCGGCCGAGACTCCGAAGGTGCTGACTCCGGAAGCGGTGCAGTCCTCGGACGTGGTGATCACCATGGGCTGCGGCGACGCGTGCCCGTACTTCCCCGGCAAGCGCTACCTGGACTGGAAGCTCGACGACCCGGCCGGCCAGGGCGTCGATGCGGTCCGCCCGATCCGCGACGACATCGAGCAGCGCGTCCGGGTCCTGCTCGCCGAACTCGGCGTCCAGGCCCGCGCATAAGCACACGGGTCGGTCTACGCCTTGTCGTAGACCGCCCACGCTTCCAGAGCGAACCCGTCACCCTCCTTGCGGACTTCCATGGCACCCGCCCCGCCGAGGTGCGCAGGGAGGACCAGTTCGCGCTCGGCTGCGGCCCGTTCCAGGATGCGGCGGCGGCTGGCAGCCGCCTGGCCCTGATCGAGGCAGAAGCAGCTGTTACAGGAGGGGTGGAGGATCTGTACGGGGCTGTGCAGCACGTCGCCGACGAAGACGGCGCGGTCCGTCCCGGAGGTGAGCCGCAAGACGGACGAGCCCGGTGTGTGGCCGGGCGCGGGCTCCAGCGTGAGGTGGTCGTCGATGCGGTGGGCGCCTTCCCACAGCACGGCCCGGCCGGACCTGTGGACGGGCGCGATGCTGTCCTCGTAGAGCAGCCGGTCCTCCTCCCTCAGCCCGTTCCCGTATCCGTTGTCCGGGCCGTAGTGGAAGTCGTCGGCGGCCGGGATGAGGTATTCGGCGTTGGGGAAGGTCGGTATCCACTCCCCCTCAGCGCCTGCGCCCGCGCTCATGGTGTTCCAGCCGACGTGATCGACGTGGAGGTGGGTGTTGACGACGACGTCGACGTCCTCCGGGTGGATACCGGCCTGGGCCAGCCGGCCGAGGAAGTCGCCCTGCCAGTGGTGGAAATGCGGTGAGCCGGGCCTCTCGCGCCCGTTGCCCACGCCGGTGTCGACGAGGACGGTGCGCCCGCCGCTGCGCAGCACCCAGCTCTGCAGCGCCGACACCGCCCTGTCGGTGTGCGGCTCCCAGTGGTCCGGTGCCAGCCAGTCCTCGTTGTCCTTCCACATCTCGGTGGTGGACTCCGGGACGATGCCGCGGGCCGGCAGGAGCGGGCCCTGCCACTCGACGACCCGGATGACCTCGACATCCCCGAGCACCATGCTCTGCACGTTCTCGCCCCGCACGTTCTGCGCGTCCTTGCTCTTCATGTACCCGACCCTAGAGAAAGGGATCTGAGCCTCTCAATGATTGTTCTGCTCACCTGAATACGTAGGCGTCTCACACCTGATGCCCGCCGGCGATACCCTGACGGCCATGGACGTGGTCAGTGACGCGATCTCCGCCGTACGTCTCGGACGCCCCTCCTCCGACCGAGTGCGGGTGAGCGGGAGCTGGTGTGTGCGCATGCCGCCGTACGACGGGGCCGGGTTCCACGTGGTCCTGGAGGGCACCTGCCGGCTGCTGGCCAACGGAGGCTCCCCGGTCTCCCTCGGCGCGGGCGACGCGGTGCTGCTGCCGCACGGTACGGGCCATGTGCTCGCCGATTCCGCACGCGATGCGGCGGCCCTGGAGAGGACAGTGCCGTTCGAGGAGTGGCGCGACGGGCTCGGTGCGCGAGCCGGCACCGGTCGCGGCGCCGTGGAGATGCTGTGCGGCAAGTACCGGCTCGACCGCAGCCGCGTGCACCCTCTGATGGCGGAACTGCCGAAGGTCGTCCACCTGCCGAACCGCGCAGGCAGCCACCCCGAACTCCGCGCCGCCATCGGCCTGCTGGGCGGTGAGCTGGACGTACAGCGGCCCGGTTCGTACACGGCTCTGCCGAGCCTGCTCGACCTCCTCCTCGTCTACATGATCCGCTCCTGGATGGCCGAGAGCACGACGGGAGCCTGGCCCGGCGCGCTGAGCGACGACGTGACGGCCGCCGCCCTGCGCGCGCTCCATGCGGACCCGGCCGCGCCGTGGACCAACGAGCGCCTGGCCGCCGCGGCGGGGGCCTCACGGCCCACCCTGGCCCGCCGGTTCACCGCCCTGGTCGGGCGCCCGCCGATGGCGTACCTGACGTGGTGGCGCCTGACCTCCGCCGCCACCCTGCTCCGCGACACCCCGGATACGCTCACCGCCATCGCCCGCCGCGTCGGCTACGGCAGTCCGTACGCGCTCTCGCACGCCTTCAACCGGGAGTTCGGGACGACGCCGGGACGGTATCGGGCACAACTACAGGGTGGTCGTTGAGCACTCGGTCCTAGACTCCCGGCCATGACCACGTCGATGACTGCAGGAGACTCGCTAGCCACCAGCCAACGATCCCTGGGCGACCCTGAGGTCCACCACCCGCTGTGGCCGCCGCTGGTCGCGGGGTGCCCCACGACGAGCACCGACACGATCGCCCACCCGCTCGAGGTGGACTACGCGTACGACAAGGTGAGTCCGGAGCTGTTCACCGGTGCCGGGTCCGGCCTCGGCTCCCGCCCCGGTGCCGGTCACGACCGGTGGGCCCCGCTGCTGCCCCCGCTGCCGGCCCCCGGACTCGGAGAAGGCGGCACGCCGCTGATCGACATCGGGGACGGTGTCTTCGTCAAGGACGAATCCCGCAACCCCACGTGGAGCCACAAGGACCGGCTCAACCGCGTCACCGCCGGCGCCGCCGTCGGCGTCGGGGCGAGCGGCATCGTCGTCGCCTCCTCCGGAAATCACGGCGCGTCCGCCGCGGCGTACGCGGCGCGTGCCGGGCTGCGCTGCGTCGTACTCGCATCCGCGGGCATGCCGCCCGCGGTCGCTTCCTTCCTGAACGCCTACGGGGCGCTGGTCCTGCCTGTTCCCGCTGCCGACCGCTGGCCGCTGATGCGGCTCATCGCCGACCGCACGGGCCTGCATCCGGTCAGCAACCTCGCGGTGACCCACACCGGTCACCCCTTCGGCGCCGAGGGCTACAAGACCGTCGCGTACGAGATCTTCGCCGATCTCGGTGTCCCCTCGGCGGTGTTCGTACCCACCGGCTACGGAGAACTGCTCTTCGGCGTCTGGAAGGGGTTCGCGGAGCTGCACCGGCTCGGCCTGGCGGCGAGCGTCCCGCGCATCCACGCCTGCGAGCCCGCCCTCGGCGGCCCGCTCCACGCCGCCCTGCGCCGAGGGGTCCCGGCCGCCCGGGTCGACGTCGGCGAGTCGGACGCGTACGGCATCGACTGCGCGGTCGGCAGCATCCGGGGCGTGCTGGCCGTGCGCGGGAGCGGCGGCAGCGCGCTGCTGGTCAGCGACGAGCAGATGCGGGCCGCCCAGGCGGAGCTGGCCGGCCACGGCCTGTGGGCGGAGCTCTCGGCCGCCGCGGGGCTGGCCGGCCTGCGCAGTGCGGGGCAGGGGGTGGAGCGGGAGGGGCCGGTCGTCTGCATCTCCACGTCCAGCGGCTTCAAGGACCGCGGCGTGGGTGCTCCGGAACTCGCCGCCCCCGTCGATCCCTCCTGGGACGAGGTGTCCCGGCGGCTGCGCGCTGCGGGAATCCGTAACTGACAAGGTGCCGCCGGCGGACGTACTGGATTCCGCAGGAGGACAAGTGTGCCGCCGCGCTCCGCCGATGCTTCCGTACGCCACCGCTGATTCCGCTGCGAGCAGGTTCCGGGGGAAGGCTGGCAGCGTACGGGAACACGGCGGGGCGGAGGCGGACATGGGGCTGTTCCGGAAGAGGTCCGGGTCGGATCCGGGTCGTCAGCGCGGTAAGAGGAAGGGCCGGGGAAAGGGCTCAGCAGGCGCGGCGACGCACTCTTCGCATGACGGTGGCCAGGGCACGGACCGTTCCGACGGGTCGGCCGGGTCGGACGGGGCCGGTGGCTCCGACAGCGGGGGCGGCGGAGCCGGCTGAACCCGGCTGAATCCGACTGAAACCAGCGGGGAACGCACGAGTAGTGCACGTTTATGTATGCGTCGGCGGGGTGCCGAGTGCCTGAATTACACACCCGGCAAAAGTGATACGTACGCGTCACTCCTGTCGGATGTGTATGGCGAGGGAATCCGCGGGCAGCCATGACGGAGAGGAGGCTGTGATATGGAGTGTCCACGGCTGTACGACGTCACCGATCTACCGGCACTGGAATTCGACCCCTTTCTCTGGAAATCACTGAAGGACGCCCCGGTTTCCCGGATCCGGCTGCCGCACGGCGAAGGGGACTGCTGGCTCGTCACCCGGCACGCCGACGTACGGTTCGTCACCTCGGACCGGCGGTTCAGCCGGGACATCGTCGGGCGCTCCATCCCGAAGATGACCAAGCACTTCATCCCGCTCGACAGGGCCGTCAGCTTCGTGGACCCGCCCGATCACGCACGCGTGCGCGCAGTGGTGGCCCCCGCCTTCACCCAGCGCCGCATGGACCTGCTGCGCCCTCGCGCCCAGGCAGTCCTCGACCGCCTGGTCGACGGATTGCTCGAAGCCGGGCCGCCCGCCGACCTCATTCGCCACGTCACCTCGCCGTTTCCCTTGGAGGTGATCAGCGAGCTGCTCGGCATCCCGGCCGCGGACCGTACCCGCGTACGGGACTGGGCCCGGACCCTGCTGTCGAGGGCGTCGGACCAGGCGGCGGCAGAGCGCGCGAAGCAGGTGCAGCAGGCGGCCAGGGCGTACTTCCGCGAACTGGCCGCCCGGCGCCGGGCCGAGCCCCGGAACGATCTGATGAGCGCGATGGTGGCCGCCGTAGAGGAAGGCCGCATCGACGAGGAGGAGCTCCTCGCGCTGGCCACCCTCATGGGGCTCAACGGCTGGCACGCGGTCCGCAACAACGCCTCCAACATGGTGTACGTGCTGCTCACCGAGAAGGGGCTGATGGACAGGCTGCGCTCCGAACCCGGGCTGGTGCCGCAGGCGGTGGAGGAGTTGCTGCGCTGGATCCCGCACAAGCACGGGGTCGGGCAGCCGCGGATCGCCACCGAAGACGTCGAAGTGGGCGGCGTCCTGATTCGTCAGGGGGAGTTCGTCTACGTCTCCTACGTCGCGGCCAACTGGGACGAGCAGGTCTACCCCGATCCCGGTCGCATCGACGTGGACCGTCAAGGCCCGCCGCACGTCGCCTTCGGGCACGGACCGCACTTCTGCGTGGGCCCCATGCTGGCCCGCATGGAGTCGGAGCTGTTGCTGGCCACTCTGGCCCGCCGGCTGCCCACCATGCGGCTGGCCACGCCGCGGACACAAGTGCGGTGGCAGACCGAGGTGCTGATCCGGGGGCCGGTCGACCTGCCGGTCACTTGGTGAGCGGGCACCCCGAGCACCTCCATGCCGGTGGTCCCCTGCAGCCCCCGCAGGCCCCGCAGGCCCCGCAGGCCCCGGAAGACTCCTGCAGGCCCCTGGATAGCATCCCTGCATGACACACGCATCATTGCGCCGTTCCATAGCGCCGGCAGCGGCCCTGACCCTCGCCTGCACCGCGCTCCTGGGTCCGGCCGCCGCCGGCGCGGCCGCGGCCGCTTCCCCCGCCGGGCAGGCCGCCGTTCGCCCCACCACCTCGGACCGTGACGTGGTCGCCGGCCTGGAGCGGTACGCCCACCCGCTGCGCACCGCCGAGCCCGGCGGGCCGGCGGGCGACCTGGCCGCGTTCGCCTCGATGACCCGCGGTGCGTCCATCGTCGGTTTCGGCGAGGCCTCGCACGGCTCGAAGGAACTGTTCACGGTGAAGGACCGGCTGTTCAGGCAGCTGGTCCGGCGCGAGGGCTTCTCCGCCTACGCCATGGAGATCAGCTGGTCGGCGGCCACGCGGCTGAACACGTACCTCCTCACCGGCAAGGGCGACGTCCGGCAGATCATGCGTGAGGAGTTCCAGGACGGGTACTCCCTGCTCAACACGGAGGAGCTCGCCCAGCTGTTCGACTGGATGCGGGAGTACAACCGCACCGGCTCGCACAAGCTCCGGGTCGTGGGCATGGACTTCTCCGACGCCGACCCGGAGCAGTACGAGCGCATCCTCACCTGGGCGGAGGGCAACGCACCGGCCCTCGCCCCCGAACTCCGCCGCCACTACGCCGCACTGCGCGCCCTGCCCACCGGGGTGGCCGCGCGCATGGCCGCGTACAACGCCCTGCCGCTCACCGAACGGAAGGCGATCGCCAAGGACGCGGAGGCCGCCTACCAGCTGCTGTCCGAGGCCGGAAAGCAGGACCCCTGGGTCCTGCAGGAGGCCCGGATCATCTCGCACATGGCCACGGAGTACACCGTGGACTGGAGCGACCCGGCCCAGGCGAAGGCAGCCAGCCGCCACCGCGACCGGACCATGGCGGAGACCGCCGTGTGGTGGCAGCGGCAGACCGGCGAACGGATCGTGGTCTCGGCCCACAACGGGCACGTCTCCTACGAGTCCGCGGTGCCCGAGGCCTACCCGGTCACGATGGGCGCGGACCTGCGCGAGCTCGCGGGCCGCGACTACCTCGCCGTCGGCACCTCCTTCCACGGCGGCGACTACCGCGCCAAGACGGCGACGGGCGAGTCGGGAACGTACAGCGTCGGCCCGGCCGCACCCGGCAGCAACGAGTACACCCTCGACCAGGTGCGCCACCGCGACTTCTACGTCGACCTGCGCGCGGCCGGCCGCAACCCGGCCGTCAAGAGCTGGCTGAACACCGCGCGCCCCACGTTCGTCGTCCCCGGCCGGTACCCCAACGACCCGACGCCGCCGCTCGCTCTCGGGCGCGCCTTCGACGTCGTGGTGCACCTGCACCACGTACGGGCGTCCGTGGCCGTGCCGCCGCAAGCGAAGTAGCCATCGGCTGACACTGCTTCGCGTTCTTCCTGCCGTCTTCCTTCCGTCACCCGGGCGGGTGACGGAAGGACGAGGTCACCCGCCCGCACCAGGCATGTCGGGGGGGCTGTGCGAGCCTCTCACAACCGGGTCGGTCCGGGATCCGGCCGCTCGGCGAGCATGACGTAGATCGCCACGGACAGGAGCGCGCAGATCGCAGCGCTCGCCAGCAGCACGGTCTGCCAGGCGTCGGTGAGCCCCTGCGCGAGGAATGCGGAGAACCGTGGCTGCAGTTCGCTCGGCAGCGTTGCCGTAGGGCCCGTCGCGTCACCCGAGTTCAGGCTGTCGGCCAGGGAGCCGGAGTCCCCGTGGTAGTCGGGGAAGTCTTGCAGCCCGCCCCTCAGCCGGTGCTCCACCAGATTGACCAGCGCCGATCCGGCCGCCGCGATGGCAACGGCCTCACTGCCCAGCCGGAGTGTGTTGAGGAATCCCGCCGCCGCCCCGGTGGACTCGGGTGCCACGACGGTCAGCACCGCGCCGTCGACCAGGCCGAAGTTGAGACCCAGGCCGACTCCGAGCACGATCAGCGGTGCGGCCAGCTCCGCCGGGCCGACCCCCGGCCGGAGGACGGTGGCGAGCCAGGCCACGCCTCCCGTCAGGCACGCCAGGCTGAGGGCGAATACGGAGCGGGTGGACAGACCCCACTTGATCAGCTTTCCGGCCAGGACCGGGGTGAGCAGGATCGGCAGCGTCATCAGCAGCATCGTGGTGCCTGCCGCCCGGCTGGTCGATCCGTTCGCGACCAGCAGGTAGTTGGGCAGGAGCGGCAGCAGGATCACGTACGCGAACGTCACCACCACGGGGATCAGGCACAGCGCCGTGAACCGGGCGTTGCGCAGCAGCCGCAGGTCGAACATCGGATGCTGCCGGCGCCGCTCCACCAGGCCGAAAACCACCATCAGCAGCACCGCGCCCGCGAGCAGGCCCAGGACGCCGGGACTGCTCCAGCCCCACTGCGGCCCCTCGACCGTGCCGAGCATGAGGAGGAAGAGGCTGCCGACGAAGGTCACGGTTCCCGGCCAGTCCACACCGGCCGCGGACTCGCCGCGGGATTCCCGTAGATACGGCACGGTGAGCAGGACCAGCAGCATCAGCAGCGCGTGCAGGCCGTAGAAGGAGCGCCATCCCAGGGTGTCCGCCAGTACCCCTGCGGCCATGGCTCCCAGGGCGAGTCCGCCTCCCGTGGCGACGCCGACGGCGGTGAACACCCGGGTGCGCGCCCGCCCCGCGAAGGTCGTGGCGAGGATGGAGCTGCCGCTGGTCAGGAGTGCGGCGGCGCCGATGCCCGCTGCGCCGCGCGCGAGGTCGAGCAGGTACACGTCGGTCGCCAGCGCACTCGCCGACGAAGCGGCCGTGAACAGCGCGGCGCCCGCCGCGAACATGCGCCGGCGGCCTATCAGGTCGGCCAGCGAGCCGCCGGCCAGCAGGAAGCTGGCGAAGGTCAGGTTGTAGCCGTGCACCACCCACTGCAGGGCATCCAGTGACGCATACGTGTCGTGCCCGATGTGCGGGAGCAGGACTCCCGACCCGGTGACCGCGGTCGGCAGGATCAGCAACGTCAGCAGTACGGCCGCCAGCGCGATGCCGGGGCCCGCGCCGCTGCCGCTGCCAGTGCCGGTGCCGGTGGCGGTGGCGCGCCTCGTCTCCCGCGTGCGCCCGGCCTTGGGTGACGAGAGCGTCTCGTGCACCACGCGTCACCCCTGGATCGTGGCGGGCACGGAACCGACGAGGCCGCCGTCGATGACGAGGTCCTGGCCGGTGATGTACGCAGCGTCGTCCGAAGCGAGGAATGCCACGGCCGCTGCGACGTCACCGGGGTGCCCGAGGGAGCCCAAGGGCACCTCCGCGGCGTTGCGCGCCTCGGCGTCGGGCGCGGGGTTCGCCTCCCGGTACATCTCGGTGTCGATGTAACCGGGGCTGACGGAGTTGACCCTGATGCCGCGGGGGGCGAGATCGGCGCCCAGCGTACGGGCCAGGTTGTGGACGGCGGCCTTGCTGGCGGAGTAGACGGACGCCACGGACAGCCCGCGGTGCAGGGTCCAGGAGGCGTTGATGACGACGGCGCCGCCGTCCCGCATCAGCGGCAGCGCCTTGTGGACGGTGAAGAAGACGCCCTTGAAATTGATGTCGACGACGTGGTCGAAGTCGGCCTCGGTGATCTCGGCACTCGGCTTGAACACCCCGACGCCCGCGTTGGCGAAGACCGCGTCCAGGTGGCCGCGCCAGGTCTCCGTCCGCCGCATGAGGTGATCGAGGTCGGCCTGCGAGGCCACGTCCGCGCGGACGGCGAGAATGCGCTCCGGGCCGGCGCCGAGCCGGGCTGCGGCGGTGTCGAGGCGTGCCTGGTCGCGCCCGGTGACGACGACGTACGCGCCCTCGTCGAGGAGCCGTTGTGCGGTGGCGAAGCCCATGCCGCTGGTGCCGCCGGTGATCAGGACCGTCTTGTTGGTGAATCGCTTCATGCCGACGATCTTCGAGCGGGCCGGTCCCGGTCGGAAGGGCCGGCTGAGCCTGGGTCTGACACCACCACCCTGAGTCCGCGTCAGGCCGCGTCAGGCCGCGCCCGGCGATGTCGAGGCTCAGCCTGCCTGCGGTTCCGGCACGGACAGCAGGGCCTCCAGCCGTGAGCCGGTGTCCGTGTCCGGAGCAGGGGTGTACAGCAGCAGGCGATGGCCGGGGAGGTCGGACAGGGGCAGCGTGGTGTACTCGAAGGCCAGTTGCCCCGCCTCCGGGACGTCGAGCACCTTGATGCCGTGGGCGGCGCTGCCGACGGGGTGCTCCGCCCAGATGCCGGCGAACGCGGGGCTCGCGGCGCACATGTCGGCGGCGAGCCGGCCGAACTCGGGATCGTCCGGGTAGCGGGCGGCGTCCGCCCGGAACCGGCCGACGATCGCCCGCGCCCCGTCCTCCCAGCGGTGCAGCGCCGTACGGTGGCGGGCGTTGGTGAAGAAGCTCACCAGACAGTTGTGGTCGCCCTCGTCGTAGCCGAACACCACGCGGGCGGCGCGGTTGACGACGACCAGGTTCCAGTGCCGGTCGATGACGTAGGCGGGCCTCGGCAGCCAGCCGTCGATCACGCGCCGGAGCCCGGAGGGGACCTCCCGGTCGGACGCGGACGTGGACGCGGGTGCCTGCGGCGGGTTGAGGCCGGCGAGCAGGTACAGGTGTTCCCGCTCGGCGGCGTCGAAGCGCAGCACACGCGCGATGGCGTCCAGCACGTCGGCCGACACGTTGATCTCGCGGCCCTGCTCCAGCCACGTGTACCAGGACACCCCGACCCCGGCGAGCACCGCCACTTCCTCGCGGCGCAGGCCGGGGGTGCGACGCCCGCCGCCGGACGGCATTCCCACGTCCGCGGGGGTCAGCCGGGACCGGCGCGAGCGCAGGAATTCACGTATCTCGGCGCTGCGCCGCTGCCGCGCCTCTGCAGGGAGCCGGGAAATGTCCATCCGGCGATCTTAGGTGCCGTCAGCGCCCGGGCCCCGCCCGGACCGAGCAGGGCAGGGCAGGGCAGTCAGGCGAGGTCTATGACCGCCTTGCCGTGCAGGCGGCGTCCGAGGAGCAGGCCGACGGCGTCGGCGGCCGCGTTCCACGGGCCGCGCCAGGCGATCTGCGGGTCGAGTTCTCCGGAGGCGACGAGGCCGGCCAGGAGGGTCAGGTCGGGGCCGAGTCCCGTGCAGCGCAGCAGGAAGAAGCTGGTCAGCGAGCGGTCGTGCCCGGTGGGGGCGCCGGCGAAGGCGCCGGGCGGGAAGGTGTCGGGGCCTTGTGCGGCGCGGCCCACCGAGACGAGGGTGCCGTGTTCGGCGAGGCGGGCGTAGCCCTCGACCAGGTGCCGTCCGCCGACCATGTCGATGACTCCGTGCACGGGTTCGGCGAGGGCTTCGGGGCCGGTCACGACCTCGTGTGCGCCGAGGGCGCGCAGGCTGTCGCCGTGCGTGCGGGGGTCGCCGGTGGAGGCGATGACGTGCGCTCCGCCGCGGCGGGCGAGCTGGACCGCGTACCGGCCGACTCCCCCGGTGGCGCCGGTGATCAGAACGCGCTTGCCGAGGACCGGCCCGAGTCGCCGCAGGGCTCGCAGGGCGCTGGCGCCGGCGACGGGGACGGTGCTGACGGCGCCGAGGTCGGCGCCGGCGGGGACGGTGCCCATGAGATCGGTGCCGACCGCGCGCAGTTCCGCCCAGGCCCCGTCGGGGGCGAGCGTGGCCACGGGGGTGCCTACGGCGGGGCCGGAGCCGTCGGCCGCGGCCCGTTCCACGACACCGGCGGCGTCCCAGCCGAGTACGGCCCCGGCGGGTGCCTCCGCCAGGGCGTGCCGGACCTCGCCGAAGTTGAGCGAGGTCGCGGCGGTGCGCACGAGCGCCTGGTGCGGGGCGGGTTCGGGGTCCGGTACCTCGCCCAGGCGCAGGCGGCCGGGGGCGGCGGGATCGACGAGGAGTGCGCGCATGGAGGGTCAGCCCTTTCGAGATCGACTATGCCGATGAGATGGTGCCACTCAGTGGCATTAACGCACAGGCGGCATTAACCTACAGGTGGCATTGGCGCCCCCGCTACACTGACCGTGATGGCAACCACCGACGCACCTGACGCTCCCGGCACCCCCGCGGCCGCGCCCGCGGCTGGGGCCGCGGCTGGGGCCGCAGAGCGCCTCCCGCTGCGCGAGCGCAAGAAACTGCGCACCCGTCAGGCGCTGATCGACACCGCCCTGGAGCTGTTCACGGAGCGGGGCTTCGACAGGGCGACGCTGGACGAGCTGTGCGACGCGGTCGAGGTCTCCAAGCGCACGTTCTTCCGTAACTTCGCCAGCAAGGAAGACGTGGCGATGGCGCCGACCCAGGACCTGTGGGCCGCGTTCCTCAGCGACCTGGAGACGCGCGATCCGGGCGACGAAACGGTTCTGGAGGCCCTGCAGGCGTCGGTGTTCGCGGCGCTGGACGGGATGACCGACGAGGGATGGACGCGACGCGTCCGCCTCAGCCGCCGCCTGGCCGCCGAGACGCCCTCCATGGACGCCCACGGCCTGCACTTCTGCGACCGTACGGCCCGTAGCGCGGCCGGGCTCCTCCGGCACAGGCTCCGCATCGAAGACCCCCGCGACGACCTGCGCCTGCGCCTGGCCCTCGACTTCCTCATCGCCGCCTGTCATTACGCGGTTGACACATGGGTGTCCCTCCCCGGCGATCCGGGCCGAAGCGCCCTCGCCGCCGAGCTCGGCTCCGCCTTCGCCGCCATTCCGGAAGCCCTGGCGCTCAGAGCGGGGCCGGCGGCTTCCGCGCGCTGACCGCACCGCGGCCGAGCCGGACGGCTGACGCACCGTCCACGCCGGTTGAGGCCCCTGGGCGGCACTGGCCTCGTGAGGGCGCGGGCGCCCGTCAGGCGCGGGACACGGACCTGCGGAGCCCGTAGGCGGCCGCTCCCGTTGCGAGGACCGCGGCTCCGGCCACCACCGACGTCACCGGCAGGGCGAAAGCCAGGGCTGCGCAGCCGGTCAGGCCGATGACCGGGACCGGCCGCGGCGGACGTCCCTCCTCCGGGGTGAGTGTCCACGCGGCGGCGTTGGCGATGGCGTAGTACGCCAGGACGGCGAAGGAGGAGAAGCCGATCGCGCCCCGTACGTCCACCGTCGCGGCGAGCACCGCGACGACCGCCCCGACGGCGAGTTCGGCGCGGTGCGGGACGGCGAAGCGGGGGTGGACGGCGGCCAGGGCGTGGGGCAGGTGGCGGTCGCGGGCCATGGCGAGGGTGGTCCGGGAGACGCCCAGGATCAGGGCGAGCAGGGAGCCGAGGGCGGCGACGGCCGCACCGGCGCGGACGACGGGTACCAGGGCGGGGGCGCCGGACAGGCGCGCGGCCTCCGCGAGCGGTGCGGTGGCCTCGGCGAGCCGGTCGGGGCCGAGGACGGACAGCGCCGCGGCGGCGACGGCCGCGTACACCACGAGGGTGATGCCCAGGGCGAGCGGGATCGCACGGGGGATGGTGCGGGCGGGGTCGCGGACCTCCTCGCCGAGGGTCGCGATGCGTGCGTACCCGGCGAACGCGAAGAACAGCAGCCCGGCCGCCTGCAGCACCCCGCCCGCGCCGGCGTCCGCGGCGATGTGCAGACGGCCGGCTTCTGCCGTTCCGCCGGTCAGGCAGGCGGTGACCACCGCCGCCAGGACCGCCAGGACTGCGGCGACGATCGCCCGGGTCAGCCGGGCGGACTTCTGCACCCCGGTGTAGTCGACCGCCGTCAGCACCACCACGGCCGCTACGGCGACCGCGTGGGCCTGTCCGGGCCACGCGTAGGTCCCCACGGTCAGGGCCATGGCCGCGCAGGAGGCGGTCTTGCCCACGACGAAGCCCCAGCCCGCCAAGTAGCCCCAGAAGTCGCCGAGGCGCTCGCGGCCGTAGACGTAGGTTCCGCCCGAGGCCGGGTAGCGGGCGGCCAGCCGTGCCGAGGAGGTGGCGTTGCAGTACGCCACCAGCGCGGCCAGGGCCAGGGCGGGCAGCAGAGCGGATCCGGCGGCGCCGGCGGCCGGTCCGAGGGCGGCGAAGATCCCAGCCCCGAGCATCGACCCCAGGCCGATGACCACGGCGTCGAAGACACCGAGACGCCGCTTGAGCCCGAGCCCGCTCGTGTTCGCCGGGTTCGGATCCGGATTCGGATCCGAACCCGGATCCGCCGCCGCCGCGTTCATCGTTCGCCCCTTCACACCGGACAGACACCGGACCGACACCGGCCGCCTTCTGAGTATGCGTACTCAGGTGCTCCGAGGAGTGTTTGCGCACGATCGTCCTATGGATCAAGCAGGCAGACGGTGGACACGGTGGGCACCAGTCGCATTCCTCCTCGGCACGGCATGGCTCGCCGGAGCGCTCGTGGTGCCCTGGGCGTGGAAGGTCGGCGTCGTATGGGCGTGGGCGGGCGGCCTGCCCGGCGCGGTGGGCGTGCTCGTGGCCGGGAGCGCGGTGATGGTGGCGTTGCTGTTCGCGGCCGGGCTGCCGGTCCGGGACACGGGGCCCGTGCGCCGCACGACCTCCGGGCAAGTGGGGTGGGCGGTCGCGGCGTTCCTGGGAGGCAGCGCCGGGGTTGCGCTCGGATACCTCGCCCGGCGATCCGGTGACATCGGCCTGGGCGGTGACTCGACGCTCTTCCTGTGGTGCGGCCTGCCGTACGCCCTGTTCGCGGCCCTGTCCGTGCCCGGCCGGGCCGTACGCGCCGCTGCAGGAACGGTGATCGCCGGCACCGCGGTCTTCCTGCTGTGGTCCGGGTACCAGGCGGACCGGAGCGAGGAACTGGCCTCCCTGCTCGAAGGTTCGCCGCTCTCGCGGGAGCACCTTCTGCTGCCCGAGGCCCCTGACGGCTACGAGATCGACCCCGGCAACGGCAGCATCTCGGCCCGGGGGCTCCGCCTCGGCTACCGCCACACCGGCTCCGGCAAGGACCGGCAGCGGCAACCGTTCCAGTACGAGGTGACGCCCGGCAGCGCCTCCCCTTGCGCCGACGACACCCTGCCCGGCCCCGCCACCTGCAAGGACCTCGGCGGAGGCTTCACTTCCGTAACCCGGAAGCTGGGCGACGGGAGCACCGCAGGCGGGCTGGCGCTGCAGCGCGACGGGGTCACCCTCACCGTCACCGTGTACGAACCGGTGGCCACCTCGGAACTGCGCCGCATGCTGGAGCGGGCGCACCCGGCCGACGACGGCGAGATCCTGCGCGCCCTGCGCTTCGAGCCGTAACCGTCCAAGGCGAAGGCTCGCTGCCAGGGTCGCCGGGGGCGCCCATTCTTTCCCTCATCGGGGTGGTTTCGCCCCGGTCGCTGCGCCGCTGCCCGTGTTCTTGCGATTACCTCTCGAACACCGCGGCAGACACCGCATCAAACATCGCAGCAGAGCAGCAGGGGGGCGCCATGGCAGACGGGACGGTTCTGTTCGCAGTACGGGGGAACTCCGGGGACGGGGGCACCGGTGCCGATCAACTGCGCCGGATCCACAAGGAGTTGGCGGCAGCCGGCTACGAGGTGCGCTGGGCCTCCACGAGCGACGACGCACGGGCGGTGCTGCGCACCGAGGCCGGGCTGGCCGCCGCCGTCATCGAGTGGGGGCTTCCCGGAACCGACGGGGAGGACGGCAGGGAGAGCAGCAAGGAGGACGACAAGGAGAGCGGCACGGAAGGCGGCGAGCCGGGCGGCGCCGGTGTGCTGCGCCAAGTGGGCCGCCGCTTCCAGAACCTTCCGGTCTTCCTGATCACGGCCGGAGAGGACCTCGACCACCTGCCGCTGTGGGTGGCGGAGACCGTCGTCGGCTACATCTGGCCGCTGGAGGACACCGCGCCCTTCATCGCCGGACGGATCACACGGGCCGCCCGCGGCTACCAGGAAGACCTGCTGCCGCCGTTCTTCAAGGCGCTGCGCCGATTCGACGACACGCACGAGTACTCCTGGCACACCCCGGCCCACTCCGGCGGCGTCGCCTTCCTGAAGTCCCCGGTCGGCCGGGCCTTCTACGACCACTTCGGGGAACGGCTGCTGCGCAGCGACCTGTCGATCTCGGTCGGGGAGCTGGGATCGCTCTTCGAGCACACCGGCCCGGTCGGCGCGGCGGAGCGCAACGCCGCCCGCATCTTCGGCGCCGACCGCACCTACTTCGTCCTGCACGGCGACTCGACGTGCGACCGCATGGTCGGTCACTTCAGCGTCACGCGCGACGAGATCGCACTGGTCGACCGTAACTGCCACAAGTCGGTCCTGCACGGCCTGGTCCTGTCGGGCGCGCGACCGGTCTACCTGGTGCCCACGCGCAACGGGTACGGGCTGGCGGGCCCGCTGCCGCCCGCCGAGGTCCGGGCGCAGTCGGTCGCCTCCCGGATCGCCCGCAACCCGCTGACCCGGGGGGCGGTCTCCCCCGACGCCCAGTACGCGGTGCTCACCAACTCCACCTACGACGGCTTGTGTTACGACGCGCTGCAGGTCGCCCGCGCGCTCGCGCCCAGCACGCCCCGGCTCCACTTCGACGAAGCCTGGTTCGCCTACGCCCGGTTCCACCCCCTCTACGCCGGGCGCTACGGCATGGCGGTGGGCCCCGACACCTTCCCCGGGGCCGAACGGCCCACCGTCTTCTCCACCCAGTCCACCCATAAACTTCTGTCCGCGCTGTCGCAGTCCGCGATGGTTCACGTCAAACCCGCGCCGCGGGCGCCGGTGGAGCACGAGCGGTTCAATGAGGCGTTTATGATGCACGGCACCACCTCGCCGCTGTACCCGATGATCGCCTCCCTGGACGTGGCCGCCGCGATGATGGACGGGCCGCAGGGCCGCTGGCTGATCGACGAGGCGGTGGCCGAGGCCGTCCGCTTCCGCCAGACGGTCGTCCGCATCGGCCGCCGCATCGCGGCCGCCGGTGACCGGCCCGGCTGGTTCTTCGGCGTCTGGCAGCCCGAGACGGTGACCGACCCCGCCACCGGCGAGCAGGTGCCCTTCGCCGACGCCCCCGCCGAACTGCTGCGCACCGAACCGTCCTGCTGGCAGCTGGAGCCCGGCGCCGACTGGCACGGCTTCCCCGGCCTGACCGAGGGCTACTGCCTCCTCGACCCCGTCAAGGTGACCCTCACCTGCCCGGGCATCGACGCCTCGGGGCGGATGGCCGAGTGGGGCATCCCGGCCCGCGTCCTCACCGCCTACCTGGCCACCAGGAGCATCGTGGTGGAGAAGACCGACAGCTACACCACGCTCATCCTGTTCTCCATGGGAATCACCAAGGGCAAGTGGGGCACGCTCATGGACGCCCTGATGGACTTCAAGACGCTCTACGACGAGGACGCGCCGCTGGAGCGCGTACTGCCGGAGCTGGTCGAGGCGCACCCGCAGCGCTACACGGGAGGGACCCTGCGCGGGCTGTGCCGGGAGATGCACGACCACTTGCGCGAGACGGACCTGGTCGAACTGCTCGACACCGCCTTCCAGGAGCTGCCCGAGCCCGTCACCCCGCCCCAGCACTGCTACCAGCGCCTCATCCGCGGCGGCACCGAGCGGGTGCGGCTCGCCGAGGCGGCGGGCCGGGTGGCCGCCGCCATGGTGACCGTCACCCCGCCCGGCATCCCCGTCCTCATGCCCGGCGAGAACACCGGCACGCAGGACGGCCCGCTGCTGCGCTACCTCAAGGCCCTGGAATCCTTCGACCGGTGCTTCCCCGGCTTCCACAGCGAGGCCCACGGCGTCACGCTCGACCCGGACAGCGGCGACTACCTCATCGAATGCGTACGCCGCATCCCGGCCCAGCAGGCCGGGCGGACGGCGGCTTCGTCCGTGCAGGTCAACGACGCGTGAACGGCCTCACGTCGATCACCGGCATGCCCGCCGCGTGCGCCGCGGCGATTCCCTCGTCGCTGTCCTCGTAGACCAGGCAGCGCGAGGGGTGCGCCCCGAGCGCCTCGGCCGCGGCCAGGAAGATGTCCGGGGCGGGCTTGCCGCGTTCGACGTCGTCGCGCGTGACGAGGGCCTGGAAGGCGTCGTGGAACGGCTGGTGCTTCAGCGTGGTCTCGATGATGTGACGGGCCCCGCCCGAGGCCACCGCCATCGGGAGGCGGTGCTTCATCGCCTCCACCACGGCCAGGACGGCCGCGTGCGGGCGTACGGTGTGCGCCTCCTCGAGGAACAGCGCGTCCCGCGCCGCGACGACCTCCTCGAGGGGGCGGCCCAGGCTCAGTCCGCGCTCGTCGAGCAGGGTACGGATCATCTCGGCCGAGGACAGGCCGGTACGGGCGTCGAACCATTCCTGTGCCAGGTCGACGCCCTCCTGCTGCAGGGCGGCGGCCATGGCGCGGTAGTTGGTGTACTGGCTGTCCACCAGCGTGCCGTCCCAGTCGAAGAGCAGGCAGGCGGCGTTGCGGGGTGCGAGGTCGGGGTGCATGGGGGACATCACCTCTCTGCTTTTTCCAGCGGATGGCCGGGAAGGACGGGAACGGTGGGCGCAGCGCCGCGACGCGCGTCAGGGCCACGGCGGCGTGCTTGGACGCCACGCACGCCCCGATGCCGAGGAACACGGTCCGCAGTCCGTGGACCGAGGTGTTGTCCACGATGCTTCCGTGCCCCGTCGCCGGGCACGCCGGCGCGCCCCGGATCGTCAGGTACTCGACCTCGGCGCCGCGAAGTAGTCGCGGACGCGGGTGCCGTACAGGGAATGGACGGATCATTTCATTATGAAACTACTGCCGCCGATCAAGGTGAAGCAAGGGGCCCGGGAAGGCTTGTGTTCACTATGTGAAGGATGGCGTCCCGGGGTGCGCGTGCCTTACGGTCGCCGGGTGAACGCCGCGACCGCCGCAGGGCTGCTCCACCTCATCGCCGCCGAGCCCACGCTGCTCGCGAGCGCGCCCGCCGACCCGGACGAGTCGGACCTCCACCTCCGCGTACGCGAAGGACGGCACCTGTGTCTCGGCTGCGGGCAGCCCGCCCGGTGCGCCGTGGTCGTCAACTCCGAGGAGCACGGGCCGCGTTGGCTGGATCTGTGCTCCGTCTGCTGGCAGGCCGTACGCCGGGCCAACGAGGTCGTGAACGGGTGACCGGCACCCCGGCGGCCGGTCAGCCCGCGGCGGCGCGCCGCACAAAGCCGTCACCGGCGCCGTCACCGGTGCCGTCACCGGTCCCGCGAAAATGCCTGGCGGGAGGCCCTGCGGGCCTGGCAGGATCCTCTGCATGACCTACGGAATCGAGTCCCACCCCGCCTGGTGAGCCCCCAGGAAGAGCGCACTGCGCTCACCCCTCGGACCTCCCTGTACGCCTACGCTCTGCGCCTGCGGGACGCAGAGCCCGACGGCCGCCCTCCCCGGCGCGGCTACCGTCTGCCGGATCCGGCCCCGGCCCGGCAGCCCGGCGACCTCGACCGGGCCGAAGTCCGGGACGCCGCAACAGACGCCGTCGCCCCGCTGCTGAGCGACCCCGACACACTCCGGGCCGCCGGCGAAGTGCACCGCCGCCTCCGCGCACTCGGCACACAGGTCTCCCACCTCCGGGACGCCGTCGCCGAACTGCCCCTGGAGAACGCAGCGGCAGCCCGCGCCCTCGGCCGCCACCTGGTCCGTACAGGCACGAGCGCACCGGCCGTGAGCGTCGGAATCGACCTTCTGGCACGCCTCGGCGAGCCGGAGGACATCCCCTGCCTCACGGTCCTCGGCCTGTTCCGGAGCTTCACCCGCCCGGTCGTCGCGGCCCTCACCGCCATCGACTGCCCGACCGGCGCCCTCGTGTGGCTGAGCCGCCATACCGAAGGCCGGGAGCTGCGCCGCTTGGTCGACGCCCTGCTCGCCCGCGACGACCGGGCGGCCCGCGAAGGGCTGCTGGCCGTCCCCCTCGACCCCCGCGCCGTGGGGTCCGAAACCGCCCGCAGAATCGCGGAGGCCGTCATGCTCGACGACATCATCGGAAACGATCCCGTCGACGCACCCACCCTGGCCCAGGCAGGACGCCTGCTGGTCAGGATGGCGCGGGCGGACGACTACCAGTACGAGATCCTCGCCTACGACCGGGCCGTCGCCGCGTACGAGGCCTTCGTGGCCCGCGCTTCCCAACTGCCTCCCGGCCTCGACCACTACGCGATCCTGCTCTCCGTCGCCCTCGATCTGCACAGCGGGCCCGGTGTTCTCCTCGACTGGCGCTCCGGGCAGCGCGAAGCGCTCCTGGAGACTCTGGAGTCCGTCCTGACCGCACCCGCCTGGGCCGCCGTACCGGCCGGTGAACCCACCGACCTCACCGATCCCGCCGAACGCCGCCGGGTCCACTGGATACGCCGCGCCGCACAGCAGCCCTTCACCCGCCCGGCGGCTGCGGGCCGGCTCCGTATCGAGGTCGTCGTACGCGACCCGGCCGTCCCCGAATCCGTCGAGACGCGGCTCCTGATCGACGGCCGCCCCCTGGTGCCCGAGGTCTTCGGCCGGGGCCCCGCCCACTCCCCGGAGTACCTGCTCGACACCGGCCGCCTTCGGGCCACGGCAGAGCCCCGGGAAGTGCAGCTCGCCGAGGCGTACTGCACCGAGGGCTGCTGCGGCGCGCTCCACGTCACCATCTGCCGCGACGGGGACCAGGTGGTGTGGCGCGACTGGCGCCGCCCGGGCACCCTGCCGAACCGGCAGCCCGCGCCCGAGCTCCCCGAGTACCGCTTCGACGCGGCCGCCTACGACGCCGAGGTCACGCGTGCGGAGACCGACCGCTCCTGGGCCTGGCCGGCCCGGAACACCGCGCGGCTCATCGATGCGGGACTACGTGACCGGCCCGGCATCCTCGCCCGGTGGGACGCACGCCTGGACTGGTCCGGCACCGACTTCCGCGAGCCGGACACGATCGCGGTGTCGTTCACGTTCCGGCCGGGGATCGCTGCCGGGCGCCGGGGCGAGGACGGCCATTACCTGCAGTTCATCTGGGAACTCCAGGACGACGGCACACCACCGGAGAAGCAGGCCGCCGCAGCGCTGCGCCGTCTCTCCACGGAGGACCCGAAGGGCTACGCGGAGGTCAGGGGCGGCAGCCGCGAGTCCGCCGAGGCGCTCGGCTACCCGTGGCCCTGACAGCCGCTCGGCCTTCCTCATACGCGCCGGGTCGGCAGGCCGGATCGGGCCTGTAGACGTGCGGCGCGGCTCCGAGCGAGCATGCAGTCCCGGGAACCGCGTCCGGTGGCCCCGGCGGGAGAGGAGACGCACGTGCACCGCACCCAGCGCACGGAAGAGGCGCAGCCGGTCGAACCCTCCGCCACCGTAGGAAGGCCACCGGACTCGGCCGTGGCCGCTCGTCTCACCGCGCTCCAGCAGACACGAGGGAACCGTGCGACGGCGGCCGCTGTCGGTGCGCAGGGCGGCGGCGCTGCGCCGTCCCGTCAAGCGAGGAAAGTCGTCGTCGGAGTGCCGTACCGGACCGACGGGCGCGGATCGGCGCACACCGGATACGACTTGAGGGCCGTCTCCGCGATGTCGGACCTGGCGGCAGACGTACAGGTGGAAGGCCGGACGCTGCCGCCGGGCGCGGCGGCATCGGGTGCCGATACCCCTGCCCGTCCGACTGAGGCGTCCCAAGTGCGCGCCCACTTGGAGGGGGTGGACGCCCTTCTGATCCCCGGGGCGCCGTCGGCCAATGACACCCAGATCGCCAGTGAGCGGGGCGCGCCCGAAGACGCCCGGCACAACTCCGTCAACGCGCCCAGGACCAAGAAGCACGTGCGAGAGGAACACCGAAGCCGAGCCGCCTACGAACTGGCCCTGATCGAGCAGGCGAAGAACCTCGGCATGCCAGTCATCGCCGTGTGCGCGGGCTCCTGGCGGCTGCTGGAGGCTTACGGCGGGGCGGTGGAGACGCTGCCCGCAGCCGAGCGTGCCCTGCATACCGACAAGAACAACGTGTGGGGTCTGCGGCATCCGGTCGACATCGTCTCCGGCACCCGGCTTGCGGACGCCTTCGCCTCCGCTCAGCAGAACGGCACGGAAGCACTGTCCGGCGCTCCGGTGACCAGTACCCACTGGGCGGCGGCGTCCGAGGTCGTTCCGGGAAGCTTCCGGCAGAGCACGCAGGCTGCCGAGAACACAGAGGTGCGACGGCTTCCCGACGACATCCTGGCCGTCGCCGCCCGGACCTCGGCGCACGGCTCGTCATCGGTCGAAGCCTTCGAGACGCGCTCGGGCGCACCCGTCATGGGCGTCCAGTGGCACCCCGAAACCCATCTGCCCGGCATGCCGGGCAGGTACACCGACACAGAAGGCACCAGCCCGGACCCGGCCGTGGCCTCGTCGGAAGCCCTGTTCCGGCACTTCATCCAGGCGGCCTTGTCCTACCGCTACCGGCGCGACATGCACGAGGAGTTCAGCACCTCACGCCCACAGCCGGATTAGCGAATTCGTCCAGGAACTGCGGCGATCGCCCGGCGGATCAGCTGCTCGACGAGGGCGCGGCCTTGGAGCAGGCCGCCGCGCGCCCGTGCGTGGACGTCCTCGTCGTGCAGCGCTTCCAGGACGTAGGCGGCGCTCATCCGGCTGGTCGCGCGGGCGTCGGCGTGCAGGGGGAGCGTCTCCGCGAGCATCAGGCGGAGCACGTCGCGGGGGTGGGGCCTGTCGCCGAGCTCTTGCAGGCCCAGCCCTACGCGCTGCGAGGTCTGCTCGGATGCGAAGTCCATGGCGAAGGAGAGCATCGCCCCGCGCGAGGCGAAGTAGTGCTGCAGCGCCCCGTGGGAGATGCCGGCTTCCTGGGCGACTTCACGCATGGTCAGAGGAAGGAAGCGACATGCCTCAACAGCCCAGCGTGCGCACCACCGGCGGCCTGGTGGCAGGCCGTTGGCGGCCGGGCCACGCCGTGTTCCGCGGCATCCCCTACGCCCAACCGCCGGTGGGAGCGCTCCGGTTCGCCGCGCCCG
Source organism: Streptomyces rectiverticillatus (assembly GCF_013394065.1). Classification (NCBI taxonomy): domain Bacteria; kingdom Bacillati; phylum Actinomycetota; class Actinomycetes; order Kitasatosporales; family Streptomycetaceae; genus Streptomyces; species Streptomyces rectiverticillatus. The sequence goes on along the minus strand of NZ_CP040752.1, from coordinate 6,633,107 downwards.
CCCCTCCCCTGCCCTGGGAAGGGACCAGGCAGGCGGCGGAGTTCGGCCCCGCGGCACCGCAGTCCGGCCCGGTGCGCGCGAATCCGCAGGAAGGAACGGACTGGCTGACCCTCAACGTCAGCACTCCGGATCCGGGCGCTGCGGGGCTGCCGGTTCTGGTGTGGATCCACGGAGGTGCCTACATCGCGGGGGCATCGAGTGACCCGATGTACGACCCGGCGGCGCTGACCGGGGCTGGGCTAGTCGTGGTGAGCATCAACTACCGGATCGGCGCCGAGGGTTTCGCCCTCCTGGAGGGCGCACCGCCCAACCGCGGATTCCTCGACCAGATCGCGGCCTTGCAGTGGGTGCAGCGGAACATCGCCTCCTTCGGCGGGGACCCCGGCCGTGTCACCGTCGCCGGGCAGTCCGCCGGGGCGGGGTCGGTCGCCGCCCTGCTGACGATGAAGCCGGCCCGCGGCCTGTTCCGGCGGGCCGTCGCCCACTCGGTGCCGGGCAACTACTGCACCCGCGCCCTGGCCGGACAGGTCGCCGCCGCGCTCGCGGACCGGCTCGGCACAGCGCCCACCGCCGCCGCACTCGCCGGCGCCGACCCCCAGCGCCTCGCCGGTGAACTCACCTCCCTCAGCGCCGACCTGCGCGGCCACGGCGCGCACTGGGGACGGCTCGCGCAGACAGGTGTCGCCATATGCCCCGTCGTGGACGGTGAAGTCCTTCCCGAAACGCCCTGGCCCGCCCTCACCGGCGGCCGCGCGAGCGGAACCGAGCTCCTCGTCGGCCATACCCGCGACGAATTCCGGCTGTTCAGCGTCCTCAGCGGGCGCCTGGGCACCTTCACCGACGAGGACGCCCGTACGGCCCTGGACCTGTTCGCCCCGGCACCGGACGGCGCGGACGCCTACCGGGCCGCCCACCCCCGGGCCGGCTCGCAGGAGCTGCTGGAATCGGTGTACTCCGACGCCCTGTTCCGGATGCCTTCGCTGCGGCTGGCCGAGGCGAACGCGGCGGCCGGCGGCAGGTCCTTCCTGTTCGAGCTGCAGCTGTCCTCCCCTGCCTTCGGAGGAACCCTGGGCGCCTGCCACAGCCTCGACGTCCCTCTGGCGTTCGGCACACCGGACAGCCCCGCCGGCCGGGGACTCCTCGGTGACCGGCCCGCTCCCGAAGCCGTCGCGGTATCGCGCGAACTCCAGCAGGCGTGGGTCCGCTTCGCCACCACCGGCGACGCCGGATGGCCCGCCTACCGCCCCGGTCAGCGGCTGACGCGCGTCCTGGACGCCGAATCGAAGACCGTGCCCTATCCGGAAGAAGCCTCCCGCCGGATCTGGGAGGGCCGCGACCCGGCCCCCTTCGACCTCATACAGCCCGCCGGAAGCCGGTGATGGAGCAGGCCCCCGCAGGGATACGGGGGTCAGCCGGAGTGATCCCGGGCGGGCGCGTCACTAGCGTTTTGGTGTATGACCATCCTCAGCTCCGTCGCCGCGCGCCGCGCCTCGGCCGCGGGCCTCGCCCTGACCGCCTGTCTCACCACGGCCCCGGCAGCCTTCGCCTCCGGGCGCACGGCCCCCGTGGCGCAGCCCGCCGCGGCACCACCCGGGGCCGGTCTCGACCGCTACTACCAGCAGCAGCTCGACTGGCGCAGCTGCATCACGGGCCCCGACGACACCACGGGCCGTGACCTGGAAAAGGCCGGCGCACAGTGCGCGGACGTGACCGTCCCGCTCGACTACGCCGATCCCCGCGGCCGTACGATCACCGTCGCGATATCCCGGCTCAAGGCCACCGACACCCGCCGCCGCGTGGGCCCCCTGCTGATCAACTTCGGCGGCCCCGGCGGCCCCGCCCTCGGCGACCCGCCGGACATGCGCAAGGCCATGAAGGACGTCGGCGCACGCTACGACATCATCGGCATGGACCCGCGCTCCGTCGGCCGCAGCACCCCGCTCGACTGCCACTGGCCCGTGGGCCACTCCATCCACTCGGCCGGCCTCGGCCGGGAAAGCTTCGACCGGCAGGTCGCCCTGCACAAGGACCTGGCCGCGAAGTGCCGCGCCGCGAACCCCTCCCTCCTCCCGCACATCAGCACGCGCAACACGGCCCGCGACATGGACGTCATCAGGGGCGCGCTCGGCGAACGCAAGATCTCCTACCTGGGCTACTCGTACGGCACCTACCTGGGCACCGTCTACACCCAGATGTTCCCCGGCCGCTACGACCGGATGGTCCTCGACGGGGCGATCGACCCGCGCCGCTACAACCCACGGCTGCTGCGGGGCGTCGAGAAGGAGAACGAGCAGGCGCTCGCCGACTGGGCGGCCTGGGCGGCGAAGAAGCACGACACCTACGGCCTCGGCCGCACCCGCGCCCAGGTGCTCTCCACCGTCGACCGCATCGTCGAGGCGTCCACGCGCGGGCTGACCCTCGGCACGGCCCCCGACTCCTTCCGGCTCGACGACACCCGGGTGCCGACCCTGATCTTCGCCGGGCTCTCCTCGGACCACGACAGTGCGCGAGCGGAGCTCGGCGACCAGGTGTCCACCCTGGCCAAGGCGGCGGACGACCAACCGGCCCCGCTCTCCCCCGAGTTCAAGAAGACGCTGCAAGAGATGCTGACCGGCAGGAATGCGCAGTACGGCAGCGCGCAGACGGCCATCCTCTGCGGGGACGGGGCCGCCCCGCGCGACCCCGGGACCTACTGGCGCGACATCGAGCGCAGCCGCGCCGCCCACCCGCTGTTCGGCCCGCTCACGAACAACATCGGCCCGTGCGCCTTCTGGGACCGCCCGCGCGAGGAGCCCACCCGGGTGCAGCACGACGCCCCGGCGCTGATCGTGGCCGCCACCGGCGACACGCGTACCGACTACGAGGGCGGGCGCGCGCTGCACGGCATGCTGCCCGGCTCCAAGCTCATCACCCTCAAGGGCGCCAACCAGCACGGGGTCTACCTCGAGTACGGCAACGCCTGCGTGGACCGCCAGGTCAACGCCTACCTGGCCACGGGCGAACTCCCGGCGAGCGACCGGACGTGCGTCAAGACCGACGGCTGACAGAACCACCGCGTGTCCCGCGATTGTCCTCCTCAGGCCGACCGGGGTCCCCGGAGGCCGGGTGCTCGTAGCGCAGCGCCGAACGGTGGCCGAGCAGCCAGGCCAGCGGTACGACCGCGACCACGGCGAGCACCACGAAGATCGCCCGAGGCCCGAGGAATCCGCCGAGGAACGCGATCACCGAAGGGGCAGCGGCGGTCGGAAGCCCGGTCGCCAGCCGCCACATCCCGGTGGCCCGCCCGATCAGCTCGGGCGGCACGGAGCTGAACATCTCCATCTCCGTGGCCACCGCGATGACGTTTTCACAGATGAAGAAGAGGGTGAGGGCCGCGGTCGCCGCCACGAGGCCCACCCCGGAGGCGATGAGCAGCAGGCCCCCGCCGGCGCTGGCCAGGCCCAGCACGGTGACGGTGCGGATCTTCCACCGGGGGATCTCGGCCGTGATCAGCGCCCCCGTGAGCCCGCCGACGTTGGCCACCGCGAGGGCGACGCCGATGGAGCTCGGCGACGCGTCCAGCGCGTCGCGGGCGAGGAAGACGAAGAGCGCCGTGGTGCCGGTCGAGAAGGTGAAGCTCGCGGGCACCATCAGGAGCAGCAGCGTGCCCATCTTCTCGCCGCGGGAGAAGATGCGCAGCCCGGCACGCAGCGATTCGACGAAGGAGACCGGGGCCGACTGGTACCGCTTCTGGCCGGCCACCGGGTTCACGCCGAGGAACCACACAACGAGCGGGGCCAGGAACGTCGCGCTGTTGAGCCAGAGCAGCCCGGTGTAGCCCAGCGGGCCGACGAGCAGGGAGGCCAGTGCCGGCCCGAGGATCAGACTCGTCTGGAAGAGCACGGTCAGCGATCCCCGGGAGCGCCCGGTGCTGTCCGGGAACATGGCGGGGATCCCCGCGAGCCAGCCGGCCCGGTAGGAGACGGCCCCGATCTGCACGAGCGCCTCCGCCACGTACAGGCTCCACACGGGCGCGGGCCCGCCCAGCAGCACGAAGTTGAGGGCCAGCGAAGCACAGAGCTGCAGCAGCAGCCCGGGCACCACCAGGACGCGTGAGCCGTAACGGTCGACCACGTGGCCGAGGAACGGACCCGCGACGGTGATCACCAGCGGGGACACCGCGACCAGCAGGGCCATCGTCGCGAGGGAACCCGTATAGCTCAGCACCAGCAGGGGCAGGGCGAAGCCGTACATGCCCTCGCCGAGGTTGTTGGCCAGATTCCCCGCCGCGAACACCCGGAACCGGGAATCCCGCCATGGACTCGGCTCGGTCTGCAGGCTCACCCGACTACCGTCTCACTTCCCGTATCCGGCGGGCAGATAGACCGTGCGCAGCAGCAGGGGCCCCTCCTCGGTGACGTCCCGTATCTGGAGGAAGCCGCCGCGTCCTCCCACCAGCAGCAGGTCGCGCGGCGAGCCCTCCCGGCCGGTGCGCTTGGCCAGGGCCTTGGGGAAGTCCTGGAAGGGTTCGACGACGCCCAGCACTTCGGGCGAGCGCGTCTCGTACACCGCCATCTGCAGACCGTAGGACGTGGCGTACAGCCGGTCGCCGATGACCGTCGCGCTCTCGACGGTGTTCTCCAGCATGTCGAACCAGTGGCCCGTCACCTTGCCGGTGGCCACCTCGACGGCCTTGACGCCGAATTCGCCCCCGGTCACCAGGACCGTGTCCTCGTGGCGCTGCATCCGCTTGCAGTAGCCGCCGAGTTCCAGCCGCCAGCGTTGCTCGCCGGACGGCTCGAAGCAGAAGACGACTCCGTTGCGGGTGGCGAAGAGCAGTTCTCCGGCCGGTCCGTAGGCGCAGGTCCACGCCACCAGCCCGGCCACGTCCAGCCTGCGCAACCGCTCTCCGGTGCGCGCGTCGTGTTCGAAGGCGCCTTCGTTGGCCGCCACCAGCACCCGCTCGCCGTCGGCGTCGGGGCTCAGGTCGTGCAGGTGCGGTGCGAAGGGGACCCGCCAGAGGGGCGCTCCGTCCCGGTCGTGGCGGAAGAGGCTTCCCGACCGGGTGACGCCGAGGAACGTGCCGTCCGCGAGCGGGCGGACCCGGCGGACGAAGCCCAGGCCGAGGTCCCATCGCCGGTTGACGCGTACGTTCGGGTGGGAGGCTTCGACGTCCGTCAGTTCGACGGCGAGCACCCCGGTGTCCGTCGCGACGAGGTAGCCGTCCTCGGTGAGCGGGTCCGGCTGGATGTCCCACACGCACCGGCTGTCGAAGTCGAGGCGTGCCAGCCGCTCGCCCTCCGGGGAGACCCGCTCCATCTGCCCGTCCTGGGTGAGCACCACCAGGTGGCCGCGGGAGGTGATCGTCATGTCGGTGATCTGGTGGCGGAACGGTGCGATGGTCCGCACGATGCGCGGTTCGCTCTCCCGGTTGTCGAAGACGGTGATCTCGCCTTCGAAACCCGCGCAGAAGGCGAACGAGAAGGTGTCGTCGAACTCCAGGGCCTCGACGTCGTCGGCCGCGAACTTGAAGTTGTGCAGCATCCGCCCGTCCGGGCTGATGACCACCACCCCGTTGGCGACGTAGAGGGCTTCGTCCTCGCCGGCGTCCTGCGTCACCCAGTACCGGTCGTGACGGCGGTCGTAGCGGACCCGGTGCAGGTTGAGCTTGTCGTCCAGCCGCACGTGGACGGGGAAGTCGAAGCTCGCGAGGTCACCGATGTAGAGGTTGCCGTGTTTGTCGGCGACGCACTGCTCACCGGGCCGCTCGGTGCAGAACCACTCGAGGAAGTGGTCGGTGATGGAGGGCCGCACCTCGATGAGGTCGAAGGTCCGCGCGTCGATGACCGCGATCTCCATGTAGCCGTTGTTGACGTACAGCTTGTCCTGCCAGACGCAGATCCCGCGGTTGATGAGGGTGGAGGGTTCCTCGCCCTCCAGGTACTCGCCGTCTCCTCGCAGGTGGTGCGCGTCGAGGGAGTTGACCGGGTGCAGTGACGGCAGGCTCCACTGGGTCACCGTGCCGCGGGCGTCCTTGGTGTAGACGAAGTCGCCCGAGGTGGTCACCGCATAGACCGGCGCGACGGACTCGGGGTTGCGGCCGGAGCGGATCAGCTCGAAATCCTCGTCCAGCAGGTGGAGGCCGCCGCGGATGTCGGTGACGAGAAGCCCGTGGCCCTCGACCCGGACCACCCTGGCGGCGCGCTGAGTAAGCTTCATGAGTGTGCTCTTCTCCCGGCGTCGTCGGCGGAGGGGCCCGGAAGCCCCGGACGAGGGGGCTTCCGGGCCTGTCATCGCTATGCGGTGCCTGGCTCGCGGTTACTTGACCGCGAGCGTGTAGCGGCGGACGGCCTTACGCATACTGTTCACCTCCCTCCAGCGCGATGGTCGGGCAGGGTCCACCGGTCACGTCGTCGGCAGCGCGACGCGTACGGGCCGGCAGTCAGGGCGGGCGACGATCAGTGCGTCGCCCGGCAGGGGGGTTCGTGGCAGCTCGATGACGACGTCCAGGTCCTCGCCATCGCGCACGGTGCCGACCGGGATTTCCGGGCCGCCGGTGCCCGGGGACAGGGTGACGGTCCACGCCACCGGCTGCTCCGGGTCGTCGACGCCTTGCGCGGAGGCGCACAGGCGCACGGTGCCGTCGGGGAACGCGGTGGCGGAGCCGGTCACCTCCCGGCTGAGGATCCGCTCGCCGAGCTCGTACATGCTCCCGTGTTTGACCAGGGGGGTGGCGTTGCGCGCCGGATCGACCGCCATCCACACGGCCTCTCCGACGATCAGCGCGTAGTCGGGAAGGTCCACCACCGACCGGACCCGGCACTCGGCGCTGAGCGTGCCGCCCTCGACGGTCGGTGTGCCGGTCACGACCGGCTCGCGCAGCCGCAGGCCGGACGCCGAGCTCTTGTCTATCTCGGCGCCGGTGAACGTGCCGGCGAAGTTCGCCAGGGAGGCCATGGACGCGTCGCAGAGCGTGAGGCCGAACTCACGCCGCTCCAGGATGAGTCCCGTCGTGTGGTTCTTGATCTGGCAGCCGACGGCGAAGTGCGGTGGCCGCCGGGCCACGAGGTAGGTCCACTCCGCGGACATGAGGTTCACGCCGCTCCGCCCGGCCGCGGTGATGATGCCGACCGTGGACGTCCCGTACCGCATCAGCTGCTCGACCAGATCCTGGCTGATCATCCCTGAGCCCCCTCGGTGATTCCGATGCCTACCGGCCGCGTGGAGCACGTGCGCCCCCATAGCTGGTCACTCCCACCTCGAACACCACCGCCCACACTAACTAATGCCCTTCCCCTGAACCTCGCGCAAATGCGCCAGAGTTCACGGGTCAAACACGAGTCAAATATGTGGCGGTTTTCAGGAGGCCTGCTCTGATTGGTCCATTGTGTGCTGTGACTCCTGATGCAGGAGAGAACCTGACGCCCGTCCAAAACAGGCCGCGGAGGCGAAGGCCGCCTCCAGGCGCGGCACGAGGTCGACGAGGTCCTGTGCCCAGCAGCCGCTGGTGTGGCCGCCCTTGCAGTTGCTGCCCCAGCCGGCGCCGTTGCCGTAGTCCACGTAGTGATACGGGTACTTGAGGGCGTCCAGGCCGTCCTTGGCATGCTGAGCCGCCGACCGGACCCAGAACTCCATCTCGCCCGCGTCACCGTTGCCGTCGCCGGTGTAGATCGAGATGTTCATGCCGGCCAGCGTGCCCATGTGCGAGGACGGGTCGGCCGCGTTCCAGCGCCAGTCGGCGTCGAACACCGGATACGGCGTGCCGAAGATCGCGTCACTGGAGACCGTGGGCCCGAGGTCGAGGCTGCAGGTGGGGTTGGAGCTGCCGCAGAGCGGAGCGCCGATGTTGGTCAGCGTGGCCACGACCGCGGCGCGCATGACGGCGTTGGTCCGCGAGAGGTCGCTAGCCCCGGAGAGCGTGGCGACCTGGCTGAACAGCGCCGGATGCCGCTGGGCCTAGTGCAGGGCACCGAAGCCTCCCATCGAGAGACCGCCGACCGCCCTCCCCTGTCGGGCAGCGACGGTACGAAGGTTGGCGTCGATGAACGGGATCACCTGGTTGATGTGGAAGTTCTCCCAGTTCTGCGCACCGGCGGCGGTCTTCTGGTCGAGCCAGTTGGCGTACCAGCCCCTGCGGCCGCCGTCCGGGAGGCCGAAGCCGTCGGTCATCTCCGGCGGGGCGGGCTCGTCGGCTTGCGCGGACGGCACGCCCGGCGCCAGGAGGGCCGCGGCCAGAGCGGCGAGGGCCACGGTGACACGCCGCAGGCGTACGGGCAGGCGTACGGCGGGCAGGGGCCTGCGCGCCGGCGGTCTTCGGAAGGGGCTCGATGCCATGGAGCAGTTCCGATCACTCGTCCGGGATGACGCGTCCGGGATGAATGGGTTCTATTCGCTGCCGTCCAGGACCACGCCGAAGGCCGCGGCCATGCGCAGGCCCGCCTCCGGGTCGCCCTCGGCCGTCGCCGAGCCGCCGGCGAAGGCGTCCTCCAGGGTCAGGGTGCCCGCCCCGAGCTGGAGCAGGGTGGCGAGGTCGGTGATGAGCGTCGCGGCGGGGTCGGAGGCGGGGCCTTGGTTCATCTCCACGGTTCCCTCGTCGACCCGTGCATGGAAGAGGAAGTCGCCGATCCGGAACTCGTAGGTCTCGTGGACGCCGCGGGCCGCGTCCGGCCGGAAGGTGGCCCCGACGGCCCCTATGACGCCGTACCGCCCGTTGGTGGCTTCGAGGTGGGCGCCGAGGATCGCGACCGCGCGGGCGACGGCGTCGAGCCCGCCCTCCAGTTGGGCGATCCCCCGCTCCACGGCGTCCTCGACGGCCAGCAGCCGGGCGCCGACGGCCATGAAGGTCGCCAGGTCCGTGCTGACCACGCACGCGGCGTCCCCGGCCGAGCCGTGCCGGACGTCGAGCGTGCCGTCGTCCACGCGGAGGTGGAACACCTCGCCGTCGACGCGGAACTCGTACGTCTCGTGCAGGCCGCGGGCGAGTTCGGGCCGGAATCCGGCGCGCACGCAGCCGAGCAGCCAGCCGAGCCGGAAGCGTTCGCCGGGCCGCGGCGCGCCGAGGAACCGCAGCCCCCAGCGGGTGAGCTCGTCGACCACCGGGCGCATCGCCTCGCCGAGCGCGGTCAGTTCGTACACCGTCGACGCGGCCGGGGGCGGCACCCGGGACCGGCTCACGACGCCCGCCTCGCGCAGCTCGCGCAGCCGCTCGGCCAGCACGTTCGGGCCGATGCCGGGCAGGCCGGCGACGAGGTCGGTGTAGCGCCTCGGCCCGAGCAGGAGCTCGCGCACGATCAGCAGGGTCCAGCGGCCCCCTATCACGTCGAGGGCCCGGGCGGCAGGGCAGAACTGGTCGTAGCTACGTCCCATACGCGCCTACCTTTGCCTTCCCTGGTGCTCCCTGTTGTTCTCTATTGATAGCCACTACTTCGTTTTTTATAGTAGCCGTCAACTGAGCTGTGGCAAGCGTCAGTTGAGCTGAAAAATCTGACTCAGGATGGGGCGGCAGAGGCGATGACGATGCGCATGCGCAAGGTGTTCTTCGCGGCAGGCCTGGTCTCCGCGCTCCTGGCGGGGGGCTCGCAGGTGCCGGCGGCGGCCGCGGGGGCACCGGCCGCCCCGGCCGGGGCGGCCCTCGGGTCGTGCGAGCAGCAGGCGGGCGTGGAGGTGTTCCGCAAGGGCGGCATACCGGTCCTCGACTGGCGGGAGAACCTGGAGTTCGACGGCCGCGGCACCCTCTGGGTGGCCCACATCGTCAAGAACCGGGTCGAGGGATACGCCCCCGACGGAACGCTGAAGACGAGCTTCCCGGTGAGCGGCCCGGGCGGTCTCCGGCGCGGCCCCGACGGCATGATGTACGTCAACTACGGCGTGAGCCCGCTGGCGACGGACGGCGGCATCATGCGCTTCGACCCGGCCGCCGCCACCCCGAAGCCCGAGAAGGTCGTGGGCGGGATCCGGGGCATCAACGGCCTGGCCGTCGACGCCGCCGGCAACTTCTACCTCAGCCGCGAGCTGGCCACCGGAATCGTCAAGGTCCGCCCGGACGGCACGAAGGACGAGGAGTGGACCCGGGCCGCGGACGTCTTCGGCGCCAACGGCCTGGAGATCGTCGGCGACCAGCTGTACGCGAGTGCCATCACCGACACCTCCTCCCCGGTCTACCGCATCCCGCTGAACGACCCGGCGCGCCGTACGACGGTCACGCGCCTCAGCAGGAACCTCCTGGACATCAAGCTCCTCGACGACCTCACGTACGTCGACGGGAGCCTGGTCGTCGCGTCCTTCCGCGACGGTCAGCTCATCCGGGTGGACCCGGACACCGGCCGCTCCTGCGTCCTGGCGAGCGGGCTGCACATGCCCAGCAGCGTCCGGGTGGCCCGCGGCTTCGGCGAACACAGCGCCCGGCACGCCCTGTTCGTGGTGGAAGCCTCGGGCCGCATCCTGAAGGTGACCCTCCCCTGAATCAGGGCACCAAGGGAATCAGGACGTGGGGCCCTGCATGTGCTCGCTGATCCACTGGATGAGGCCCCCGGTCTCCATGTTGGGCACGTAGCTGGCGGCGTTGTGCTCCCCGCCCTGGATCACGTGGTACTTCGTCTTGACCGGTCCCTTGTTGCCGTACTTGTCGACGAAACGGTCGATCGGCGGCTTGACCGGCTCGCTGGAGCCGACCTGGAGGGCCAGGTAGACGTCCGGGCCCTTGCTCGCGATGAGCCGCTGGGCCAGGACGTCGGAGCTGTTGTCCGCCTTCTCCTTCGCGTGGCCGGCCCACAGGCGCGAGTCGGGGACGATGTCGGGGCCGGAGGCTATGACGGCCTTGAACTTGTCCGGCTTCTGGAGCACGGACTTCAGGCCCGCGGAGGCACCGGTGGACGAGCCCATGAAGGCCCAGCCGTCGCGGGACTTGATGGTCCGGAAGTTCTCCTTGATCAGCTGCGGGACGTCCTCGGTGAGCCAGGTGCCCATCTTCGGCTCGCCCGGGATGTCACTGCCGTCCCAGTACTGACCCAGCTTCGGGTCCTTCGGGTCCTTGTCGTGGTTCTCCGGGTTCAGCACGGGCATCGCGATGATGAAGGGCAGGCTCTTGCCCTCCTTCGCCCACTTGGATATGGAGGCCTGGAGCTTGAGGTCCGAGCCCATCCAGTAGTTGTTGGGGAAGCCCGAACCGCCGGGCAGGGCTATCAGCACCGGGAAGCCGCTCTTGGCGTACTTCGGGTCGCTGTACTCCTTGGGGGCCCAGACCCAGACCTTGCCCTTGAAGCCGGACTTCTTGCCCTCGTACGTCGTCACGGCGACCTTGGACCCGTCCTCGGGGACCGTGCCGGAGACCTTGAAGCCGGCGTCCGGCCCCAGGGGCATCAAGGCCTTCGAGCCCGGCGCCCGGTCGCCGCCCTTCCCGTCCGCCTCCTTGCCGAAGGAGATCGGGTCGCCCTTGTCCGTGAACGGCGGGATCTCGAAGTAGGACATGACCGGCCAGGCGACCAGGCCGAGGGCGACGACGGAAGCCGCGGCGACGACCCGGCGTTTGGTGCGGGACGGACGCCCTCGCCGGGTCCGGTCGGTGGTCGGCGGGCTGTACGTCATCGAAGGGACCTCACTCCGGTGCCGGGGGCTCACGCGGGCCCTCGTCGTTTCTGTGGCGCCCGGAGAGATGAGGTGGGTGACGCGGAAGGTTCCGATTCTCACAGAATGATGACATTTTTAACTGATCATGACCATGCGCACGAAGACGTCACTGACCCCGTTGGTGTCACCGGGCACGAGATTCGTGGCGTACGACGCGAAGGCCACCACGTGCCCGCCGAGGGCGAGCGCGGGCGACTCGGCGGGCCGGTCGGGGAAGCCGCCGTCCACCGCGACGCTGATCCGGCGCGTCGCGCCGGGGCCCTCGCGCCGCAGGTCGCGCAGGTACAGCGCGGAGCGGCAGCCGGTCTCCGCGGTCGCACACGCCCCGGTGGCATAGGCGACATAGCGCCCGTCTGGGCTGATCTGCGGTTCGCCCGCCGTACGGTCGAGCCGGCCGCCGTCGGGTGCGGTGCTCGCGGTGACCGTCCGCCCCGTGCGCAGGTCGTGCACGAAGACCTCCCACTGCGTGACGGGAGTGGGCCGCTCGCCACCGTCCCGGTAGCTCAGGTAGGCGAGATAGCGGCCGTCCGCGCTCAGCGAGGGCTGCCTGATCCACTTGCTGACCGGCCGCTCGTCGCCGGGCAACCGGTCCACCTTGCGCAGCTCGCCGGTCACGCGGTCCCGTACGTACGCATCGCTGCGCGTGGAGATCCTCGGCGCGTCCGCACCGAACGCCACGTACCGGCCGTCCGCGCTGAGGGAGACCGAGCCGACCGCCGGCGCGTCCAGGCGCTCCTCCAAGGGCTGGCTGATCACCTCCGTCGTGCCGCGCTCGCGGTCGCGCAGGTAGAGCGCGGAGCCGCCCAAGTGCGGGTTGTGGTGGGGAACGGGCGCGATGAAGGCGGCGTAGCGGCCGTCGGCGCTGAGGGCGGCGGGGCGGGCGTGCAGCAGGGGTGCGCCGTCCCCACCGACGCTGACCGCTTCGGTGCGCCCGGTGCGCAGGTCGCGCACGTAGACATGGGTACCCGTGGAGGGCCGCTCGCCCGGCGCGAGAGCGGCGTCGCGGGAGGAGAAGGCGACGTGACGGCCGCCCGCGCTCAGCGTCGCCCGCCGGCTCCCGCCCTGAGCCTGGCGTCCGTCGTCACCCAGACCGGCGCGGAGCACGACGCCGGTGCGCAGATCGCGTACGAAGACGTCACCGGCGTCATTGGTGTCGCCGGGCACGAGGCTGGACGCCTCCGAATCGAAGGCGACGTAACGGCCGTCGGCGCTGACGGAGGGCGAGTGTGACGGGGCGTCGCCCTCGGTGCCGTCGGCCGCCGTGCTGACCCGCTCCGTACGCGGAGGGTGCGTGCGGGCCGTGGCCGGTGGTGCGGAGGTGAGGAGAGCGGTGGTCGTGGTGAGTGCGGTGACGGCTAACAGGGTGCGTCTGATGCGTGCGTTGACGGCCATGCTCGTACTCCCATCGGATGCGGGGTGAGTCGGTGCCGGTGGAGGCAGCATGCCGTGCCTCCACCTCCGGCTGCCATCCGGATGTGAGCCGAAACGGGCCGGGGCCCGCCCGCGCGGCCTACTGGTCGGGCTGATCGGGCTGATCGGGTCGGCCGGGGCCCGTGGGGTGCGGGGGCGGCTGCCGCAGGGGCGTGCGGGCATCGCTCACCTTGTGCTTGTCCGCGCCGTCAGCCTTGATCACCAGCGCCAGCGGGGCGTAGTGGTAGCCGACACCGTGCGGCTCCTCCTGGCTCCATTCCCCTTGGCCGTCCTTCGGCCACTCCACTTCACCGGTGACCACTCGCGCCGGGATCAGCCAGTAGTCACCGGTCCGGTACTTCTGCGGCTTCTTCTCGTCCTCGTCCGCACCGAAGCGGATCTGGACGCCGTCCTCGAGGTCGATCCAGCGGTCCTGTTCGACCGGGAGCGTGTGCCGGTTCGCCTGCCGCTGGTCATCGGTCCCCTCCTGCGCCTTCTCCGGCTTCGCCGGCTCCGGGCGGTGGTCCCAGCGGCGCAGTACGGGGTGCAGGGCGGGGTCGGCTCCGAGGCCCGGCTGGTGGCGGTCCTGGGAGGGGTCCGCGTGCAGGACGACCTGCCGGGCGGTGTGGTCGGCCTCCAGCACGCGGTACAAGCTGGTGGACGTCTTGAGGATCTCGTCCGCGGCGGCGCGGCGGACCGTGGCGTCGTCGACGACCTCGACGATGTCCCCGGCCTCCACGCCGAGCCGTCCGTCCCGGCCGAGGGACTCCAGCTCCAGCGTGGCGCCGGCGGCCGATCGGACCGGGAGGACCACAGAGGCGTTCTCCCTGGACCATTTGAACGTCGCGGTGCCCTCCGTGCCGCCCTGGTGGATCTCCACCCGGTAGAGCTGGTTCTCCGGGCCGCGGTAACCGGACTCCGGCGGCAGGTCGCACGGGGCGGTTCCTTCTTCGGGACGGGCGACCTTGGCGGCGAGCGTCCCGCGGGGCTTGAACCGCTCCTCGAGTCTGCCTGCGAGGAAGGGGCCCGGCTTGAGGGGGAAGATGCTCCCGTCGGCCGGCATCCAGTCGAGCTGCCAGACGACGCGGGTCCGCGCGCTCGTGTCGGGGCCGTGCAGACCCAGGGCGACCTCCCGCAGGGACGGCTCCTGGGCCGCGGTGACCAGCCGTTCCCAGACCCTCAGGTAGACCAGGAACGACGAGGGGAAATCCGGCTTCCGGTCCGGGTCGAGGGGGCTGTCGGGCTGGCTCTGGTAGTCGGTTCCCCTCTCGCATTCGCACAGGATGCCGTCGACGTACATACGGCCCCTCGTCACGGAGAAGGTGCCGTTCTCGAACGCGACCTTGAAGCCCCCGGCGAGGTTCCCCTCGGGACCGGCGGGGTAGACGGCCGGGCCGAACAGGTCGGTGACGAGAGTGCGCATGTAGTGCATCAGGATGGCGGTCTGCTCGTTGAGGTCGGCATCGAGCTGGACGCGTCCCTGCTGGGCCAGGACGGCCGAGAACCGCCGGTCCTTGTCGAACGTGACGCGGGAGAAGTCGCCTTGCATGGGTGTTCGGGCTCCCTGGGTGAACCGCGAGGGGTCAGGTCGGGTAGGGGTCAGGTGACGAAGACGAGGGCCGGGTCGCAGCCGGCGGGGGCGTACTCGGCGAGGCGCGTGCGCAAATTGTCCTCTCGCTGCGGCTGGAAGAGGTCGTGCAACGCGCCGGGTTCGGACCCGTCGTCCGCACCGCGGCGGATCGCGTCCGGGCTGCCGTCGGCGAGCTGGAGGTATCCGGGAGTCCCGTAGCGGGTGCTGGTGAAGCGCAGCGGTGCCGCCACGGCCGTGCCGGAGTGCTCGGGTTCGCAGTGGAAGCGGCGCGGGGTGCGGGAGCCGGGCGGCAGCCAGCAGAACCGGACGCAGCCGGCCGCCCCGTGCACCACGTGGACGTCCCCGTCGAACAGGCAGTTCTCCACCAGGTCGACGGAGTGGACGTGCACGGTGCCGATGACGGTGGTGCGGTGGGCGGTCAGAACGGCGAGGGCCTGGCGGTCCTCGGGGCCGGTCAGGGCGGCGGAGGTCCGTGCCGTGGCGTCGAGTGCACTGTCGGAGAGGTGGATCCGCTGGAGCTCGTCGGACGGCTCGTTCCGGCGGACGACGACCGTTCCGAGCACGCTGTGCTCGACGCGGACGTCGGCGGGGGTGTCGACCAGCTCCAGGCTCGGCTCCTCGGGCTCGCGCGGGCGGCACCGCTCGTCGAGGTCCCAGCCCGGCACGAGGGTGCAGTGCCGGATGAGGAGGCCGCCCACGTCGCCGTGGATCCGGATGCAGCGCCCGGTGACCATCAGGCCGTCGAGAGTGAGGGTGGGCGGGGGCCCCTCCCCCGTGCCGGTGCCGGTGATGCGGAGGGCGTCCGGGCGGCTGCCGGACCAGTCGAGGAGGCGGAGGACGGGGCGCGCGCCGTCGGCGGCCCGCAGGACGAGCCGGTCGCCCCGGTGGAGGGAGATGTCGAGGACGTCCTGGTGGACGTCGTTGCCGCTGATCTCGATGACGTCGGAGGGCCGCGGCCCGGGATCCCGCGGCGGCGGGGCGGTCCGCTGCACGATCCGGAAGCGGCCTTGGTGCGGTCCATCGCCCTGATGGGGTGCCGACCCGGCGCGCCACCGGTCGTGGTCGGCACGCCACTGCTCGACGGCGTCCGTGATCCGGGCGAACGTCTCGCCGGGGCCGACGCGGTAGGGCGAGCTTTCGCCCTCGGGCACCACCGCGTAGGGGCGCGGGTATTCGCCGCCTCCTATGTCGCTCGCGGCGCCGTGGTGGTAGGTGACCCGGACGCCTTGCTCGGGGGCCTGCCGGGCGGGGAAGGCGATGCGGCCGAGGACGGGGTCGACGGCGACCTTTCCCTCCGGTGTCCGGTAGTCCCAGCCGGACAGGTCGGCGGAGACGATCCGCTCCAGGGCCACCGGCGGCCCGTCCCCGTCGCCCTCCCACACGCACATGCTCTTGCCGGGCCCGTAGTAGTCGTGGAGGCGCTCGGTGAGGGAGCGCCGGCCGATGGGTGCTGGGACGTTGAGTTCGCCCGCGATGTGGCAGGGCGACGGCTCGGGCACCGGAAGGGTGAACAGCCGGGTGTCGTTGCCCAGCACGCTGAAGGTGAAGCGGTACGCGGCCCGGTCCAGGCAGAAGGCGGGGGCGCGGGTCTGGGAGTGGGCCTGCAACCGCCAGATGTGGAGCCCGAGTCCGGGGATGTTGTACCGGCCGGCCCGCCGGGTCCCGCAAGCGCGCGGCATCTCGGCCGTGTGCGCGAGCTCGTCGAAGGGGCCGTCGGTCCTGTTGAGCGGCTCGGTCCGGCGGAGGTCGGCCAGCCCGCCGCGGCGCAGCCGGCGTGCGGTGCCGTGATCGTCCGCGGTGAAGCGGCGTACCGGCTGGGTGAGGGCGAGCAGCCGCCGGTGTTCGACGGCGCGCGCGGGCCAGCCGGCGACGTCGGCGGCGAGGTCCTCCAGGAGGGCCAGTGTGCCCTTGCGCCGGCGGTTGGCGACGGTGTCGGCGACTTCACGGCGCGGCACGGCGGAGGCGAGGAGCCGGTCGCCGCCCTCCGTGCCCCCGGCGAGGGCGGCGGCCGCGCCGGGCGGGAGGGCGTAGCCGATGAGGGCTCCGAGGTAGGGGACGACCCATTCGTCGCACGTCTCGATGAACCAGTCGTCGTACATGCGCTCGATGTCGGCCTCGACGACCCCGGCCTGTTCGGCGATGACGGACAGCAGCGCGCGCAACTGCCCGCCGTTCCGCTCGTCCATCCTGCGGTGGACGGCGGGCAGGAGGGCGTAGAGCCGGTCCGGGTTCACGGGATCCTCCGCAGGACGAGGGTTTCGGGCACGGCGGGGTCGAGGACCACGAGCTGGGCGGCGCGCAGTCCGCGGCCGATGACGAGCTCGGGCGCGGACTCCCCCAGGGCGTCGGGCCGGGCAGCGGGGTTGAGGGTGACGAGGCGGCCGAGGCTCAGCCCGTACCGCAGGGCGACGGAGGTGAGGGTGTCTCCCGCGGCGACCGTGTGCAGCATCTCCCGGTACCCGGCGGGGCGGGCCGGGACGCAGGGCGCCGCCCGGGTGAGCTGTTCGGCGAGGCCTGTCAGCCCGACGGTGTCGATGTCGTCCGGGATGCCCCCGAAGACGTCCACGTCGACGTGGTCGACGCCGGGGACGGCCTGGGCCGCGGCGACGGCGGTGCTGAGGTGGACGGGTTGCGCGAGTCCGGCGCGCGCGAAACCGAGGGCGTCGTACAGGGCCTGGCGCACGGCGGGTTCGACGTCGTCCCACCTGTGGTCGGGCAGGACGCGGACGTTTGCGGAGACGACGAGGAGGACCCGCTCGCGCAGGGCCACCACCACCGGCAGCGCCGGGTCCCCGTAGCGGTTCAGTGCGGCTTCGAGGGAGGTGAGGAGAGGCGAGGCGGGCCCGACGGGGGTGTCGCCGACGGTCGCGACCGTGACCTGGACGACGCGGCGCCCGATGTCCTGGCAGTACTGGGCGGAGGCCTTGCCGATGCCCGCGTAGGCGCGGGCGAAGTCCTCGTGGTCGCGCAGCGACACGATCCGGTCCAGGGCGCGCAGCCGCAGGGGCACCCGGCTGCGGGTGTCGTCCGGCCCGTCCGCGTCCGTGCCCCCGGTCGCCGGGAGCGGGTTGGTGACGGCGCTGACGCCCAGCGGCCTGCTGACGACCTGGTTGACCTGGCCGGTGGGCAGGTTGCCGCCGCTGCCCCCGCCGACGCGGTACGCGGCGGTGACGTTCTCCGTCCCGGTGTGCAGCCGCGCGCCGTGGACGCCGTCGCCGAAGGTGACCGCGGCCTCGCCGTCCGGGCCCGTACGCAGCCGGTATCCGCGGTCGGTGGGGCCGAGCCCGGTGAGGTCGTCCGTCTCGTGCCAGGTGACGCCGCCGACCCGGACGGTCAGCGTGCCGCCGGCACCGGTGGGCGTCGCCGCGGGCAGCCAGGTCAGGGGCGTGCGGCGCAAGGGGAAGGTCTGCCCGGACTGTGCGGCGTCACCGCTGCCGATCACCTCCCCCACGCTCTCGCCCGCCGTGGCCGGGACGACGTTGCCCTGGATGACGACGGTCTCCCGCCGGTAGCGGTAGGCGAGTTCGTTGGTCAGGACGAGCGTGGTCCGCAGCCGGTCGCCCGGGCGCTCGAGGTCGGTCTGCTGGCGCACCCCGCCGAGCATGACGAGCTCCGTGCCGCGCACGCCGGTGGTGTAGGGGACGTCGGTTCGCTCTCCGGAGACGACGAGGCGGCGCCCCGGGGCGAGGCCCTCGCGGGTGTCGTCGAGGGTGATCTCGCTGCCCATGACGTCGGAGGTGACGGGGACTTCGGCGGGGGTGAGGGGCTCTCCGGCGGCCCACACGGTGGCGTCCTGACGATTCGTGCCCATGTAGTCCGCGGTCAGGTCCGACGCAAGCGTCAGGCGGGTCACCTGGAAGACCAGATCCCCGCTTCGTGCTCGCACAGCGCACTGGGTCACCCCCTGTACCGTGCGCACGAGCGAAGGAACGCCCTTTCTTTCCAAGACGATCGACGTACCGGGCAGGATCGCGTCGTAGACGGCGTCGAGGGTCAGCTGCCGCAAGTTCTCGCCGTCCACCTCGATGGCGCCGGCGTCCTGATTCTTGCTGACGGTAGCGCCGTAGGGGGCGGCCTTGACCCGGAGCCACCGGATTTCCCGGAGCTCTTCGACCGGGGTGACGGACGCCGCCCCCATGGCCTGGTAGAGCTGTCCGGCGAGTTGGGGGCGGGTGGCGGCCAGGAGTCTGAGCAGGGCGTCCGAGCCCGGGCCGTAGAGGTCGGCGATGGAAGTGGTCAGGTCGCGCCGTCCGGCCGGAGGACGGGAGGGGGGACGCGCGAGGGCTGCGAGGACGGGTGTGAGGCCGCGCAGCACCCGGCCGTCCTCGTCCTTGTCACCCGCCTCGCCGCCGTCCGGCTTGCCCTCGCCCCGCTCGCCCCGCTCGTCCGGCTTGCCCTCGCCCGGACCGACGAGCCCATGCGCGCCGGGGCCGTTGCCGGTCTCGCCGCCGTTGCCCCCCGCCGGCGGTTCGCCGAGGTGGAGGAGGGCCTGGAGTTCCGGGGAGCTCGTCGCCCGGGCCGCCGCGACCCGGAGCGCCCGGGCCGCAACCGCGACCGGACGCAGCAGCAGCACGCTCTCGTGATCGCCCTTTCTCCTTGCGACGGCCAGGTGCTCGTCGAGCCTGTTGAGCGGTTCGAAAAGCTGATCGAAGAAGCGCGACTCCCGTTGGGAGCCGACTGCCTGGATCGGGCCGAGCACTGTGTCCCGCAGCGTCTCGACCGCCTCGGCCATCGCCTTCTTGACGGCCTGTTCCAGGGCCGCCGCGGCGTCGGCGTACTCGTCCTCGGGCGTGGACGTCGCGAAGTAGACGGTGGTGCGCCGGTGCTCGGGGTCGGCCTTGCTGTCGTAGACGGTGCGGACGACGAAGCCCACGGGCTCTTCGGGCTGCGGCTCTACGGACTCTTCGGGCTCCTCCGGGGTGGGGAAGGAGAAGAGCATCCGGTCGCCGGGCCGCAGGCCCGCGTGAATGCCGGAGAGCTCCAAAGAGCGCACCGTCCTCATGCGCTCGGCCCTGAGGTCGGGCGGCTCCGTCCGGCGGACGGGCAGCTGGTTCCATTCGGCGCGGGCGTGGAGGTCCTCCGAGGTCTCGAAGGTCTGCGGGAGACCGCCCGGCAGGGGCGTGCTCTTGACCTGCGACCCGGCCGGGATCGTGGTGCGGCCGCCGGGGTCGAGGGTGTAGGCGAGGAAGGTGCCGGCGCCCAGGGCGGGGCGCGGGCAGTGGCCCACGAGCCTGCCGAGCCGGGTCAGGGACTCCTGCTCGGTGGCCGTGCCGAGGTAGCCCTCGTTGGTGATGCGCTCCTGGTAGAAGGTCAGGATGTCGCCGATGACGGCCCAGGCGTCCAGCAGGGCGACGGAGGGGTCGTCGGTCTCCCGGTGGGTGAGGCGGGCGAGTTGCCGGTGGCCCTCGCCCGGCAGCCGGGAGAGCATGGCGTCCAGGAACTGTCCGTGGGTGCCGGCGCGGCAGGACAGCCCGGGCAGTCCGGGCCGGTTCCGGATGCGCGCCGGACCGGCTCGGCCGGTGGCGGTGCGGCAGCCGCAGCGGCAGGTCGGGCTGCTCATCGTCCTCCTTCGAGGGTGAGGTCCAGCAGGCCGTTCTCCGGCCGGGCGCTGTCGTCGTCGAGCCGGGCGATCTCCAGCGGCCGCATCCGCAGCACCCCGTCGTCCGGGACGGCGGGGCCGGTGCCGTGCAGCCGGCGCAGGCGGGTCACTTCGGCGTGCCGCACGCCGGGGACGGCCACCACCGCCGCGATCAGCCGGCTGGCGGGCACCGGGGTGCCGAACGACAGGGCGTCGGGGTCGAAGAAGCCCCGTCCGCCGCCGGGCAGGGGGCCGGGGCGCAGCGCGCTCAGCAGGGCCTGCTTGACGTGCCCGGCGATGTGGTGGGGGTCCACCCGCACCGTCAGGGCGACGTCGAGGGGCGCCTGGACGGCCTGGCCGGTGACGACGTCGTGGCCGATGCGGCGGTAGCGGTGCAGGGCCTGCCGGACGCCGTCGAGCAGGTCCCGGGGTACGTCCGCGGTGCCTTGGGCGTCCAGGGCGACGTCGGCCTCGTACCAGCTGCCGTTCCAGCGCAGGGCCGCGGCCGCGCGCTGGATGCCCGGCTGCTGCTGGGCCAGCGCGGCGTAGTCGTCGGCGGTGATGGCGCGCAGGAGCCTGCGGAAGGGTTCGCGGGGCGCGGCGCGGCGTACGTCGGCCACGGGTTCGGGGTCGGTGCCGCCGGTGGCGGGCAGGGGGTTGCGGACGCGGGTGATGCCGCCGGGCCGGAGAGTGCGGAAGGCGACCCGGTTGATCGCCCCGGGGCCGACGTTCCCCATGCGGCCGTTACCGACGCTGTACTCGGCCCGCAGCTTCGTGCCGGGGGCGGGCAGGCAGCCCGCCCGCCCGTCGCCGAACCGCAGGGTGACGATGCCCTGGTCGTCGGTCTCGGCCACGACGTGCCGGGTGCGGGGGCCGCAGCTCATCAGGTCGCGGCAGGGTGTCCAGGGGGCGGAGCCTGCGGCCTGCCCGCGGACGGCCTGCTGCGTACGGCCCTCCGCGGGCCTCTGCTTCTTGCCCTGCCCGGGGCCGTCCCCTCCTGCGGGAGCCACCGGCTGGAGGAGCAGGCGGGGCAGCGCGGCCCGCGGATCGGTCCGCAAGGCGCGCGCGGCAGGCCCGTGGAGGAGCGGGGAGTCGGGAAGGACGTTCTCGGCGTCCGGTCCCCAGCTCCGGGCGAGCTCCCCTTCGACGTCCTCCTTGGGCAGGATGTATCCGGAACGGGCCTGCTGGATCAGCGTGTCCAGGCGCCGGAGTTCGGCGTCGAGGAGGTATTCGAAGCGGGAGAGGAGGGTGGCGAGGGCACGCCTGCGGTCCTCGTGGAAGCCGACCGCCCGCAGGGTCCGCTCCCCGAAGAGGATCCTCAGTGCGCACTCGTCGTCGCCGACGGCGGCGGTGTCCTCGGCCGCGGTGGCGTCCCCGTCATAGCTCCCGGAGCTGCCGTCCCCGGCCACCTTCCCGGCGCCGCTGCCGGCGACGCTCTCCGCGTCCAGCAGATTGCGG
The DNA here is from genome assembly GCF_013394065.1 of Streptomyces rectiverticillatus. NCBI lineage: Bacteria > Bacillati > Actinomycetota > Actinomycetes > Kitasatosporales > Streptomycetaceae > Streptomyces > Streptomyces rectiverticillatus. The sequence continues at coordinate 6,611,466 of NZ_CP040752.1, read as the reverse complement.
ATCCTGTCGCGCGCGCGTTCCGGCAAGAGCGTGAGCTGCCGCGCCTGCGCGGCGGCGATGTCCGCCGGATCGGGGAAGGGGGCGGACCAGGTGATGCCGGTGTCGGGCAGGGCCGGGGCGAAGGGTTTTCCGCCGGCCCGGTACCCGGGCGCGGTGAACACCGGTGCCGCGGGGCCCGCCGCGCCCGTTCCCCAGGTGTTGTCCAGGCCGTGTTCGACGAGGACGGCGTTGCCGCGGGCGACGGCCAGGGGTGCGGTTCTGCCGCGGACGGTCAAGTGCAGGGGGAACGTCAGGGCGTCCTCGGGGTCCCAGGCGACGTCGACGACGGGGACCTGTTCGACGGCGTCGATGCGCGGCGTGACGCGGGTGAGGCGGACGGCCTGCCGGTGGGCGGGGTCGGCGTCGGCCCGAGCGCCGGTGGCGGGGCTGCGCTCCTCCTCCAGGATCAGAACCTCGCCGAGGGTGAGATCCAGAACCCTGTGGACGCGCCCTTCCGTCAACTCACCGTCCCGCAGGGTGGCTTCGGTGGCTCCCACGGGCAGGTGGCACTGCTCGTTTCCCCAGGCCCACAGCTCGATACGGCTGTGGGCCGCGCGGAGCCGGATCCTGCGGTCCTCCAGGGGCCGGAAGCAGACCTGCCCCTGGGCCCGCAGGACATCACCGGCGATCACCGGCCCCGCGTCCGGGAGCCGCCCGGGAGGCACGACGGCGAAGGCGAATTCCCCGGCGTCGGTGTCCAGGTCCGTGTCGGTCTCCACGCAGACGATGGTCCGGGCGGCGCAGCCCTCGTGCATGGGGTAGTCGACCAGGCGGGCGTGCCGGCGGACGGAGGTCCGCAGCCGGGCGGTGTCCAGGTACGCCTCGGCGGCGACGGCGTCCTGCTGGTAGCTGAGCCGGTCTCCGACGTGGGCGAGGATCTCGACCAGGGTGATGCCGAGGTCCGGCACGTGCCGCTCGTGCCAGTCCGGCATGGTCAGGGCGAGCCGGTCCAGGAGCAGGCGCCGGAAGCCCGCGTAGTCCTTGGTCAGGTAGTCGATGGCCGGCGCCGGGCGGTCCGGGGGCGGGGGCGGGGCGTCGGAAGGCCGGCAGTCCAGGCCGGTGGGGCAGTGCTGCCGGAAGCCGAACTCGTACGTGGCGTAACGGGTGTCGAAGGCGTGGCCGAGGGCGAGCAGGCGGTAGGTGGAGGTGTCGCCGCGCCGGTCGAGGGCAAGATGCACCTCGGTGGCGGGATCGCCGTCGTCGCAGCCGTGGACCGTGGCGCCGACGACCCGGATACCGGTGACCCGCCGGCCGCCTTCGATGCGGAAGCTGTGCCGGTCGATGCCGGGGGGCACGGTGCCGAACAGCGTGACGGTGAGGCCGCGCTGGTCGGCGTCGACGGTCACCGAGTCGATGCCGGCCAGCCCGGCCCGGCGCACGGAGGCGCGGCGCCGCTCGTCGTCGCAGACCGGCAGGCCCGGGGGGTTCATGCCGCGGTCCCCCCGTCGACGACGACGCTGTGGCGCTGCCCCGTCGAGGCGAGCCGGTAGCTCAGCGAGACCGTGAGGGTCGATTCCTCGGCGGTGACGGCGAGGGACTCGACGGAGAGGAGGTCGCCGAGCCAGCGCTGCAGTGCGGCCTGGGCGGTCAGCTCCACGGTGGCCGCGAGCTCGGGGCCGTTGGGGGCGAAGACCAGGTCGAGCAGCCCGCAGCCGAAGTCGGGGCGGTTGACGCGCTCCCCGGGGGTGGTGAAGAGCACGATCTCGACCATGTCGCGGACGTGGTCGGCGTGGCCGGTCTCCGCGGTGCGGCCGCGCTCGTCGATGCGGTAGGGGAAGTCGATGTCCACGGTCCGCTCAGCTCGCTCTCACCTTGATCTGCATGGCCTGGACCATCGGCGGCCCGGGGGCGGGCACCCCGGTGCCCGGCCCGGGACCGGGGGGCGGTGTCGGTTGCACGAGGACGGGCCGGCCGCCTGCCAGCACGCGGGCGGAGAACTGGAACCAGCGCACGGTCGTGCAGAAAGGGCCCCCACTGGTGGTCAGCGCGCAGCCCCCGACCACCAGGACGTCCGAGACGGTGGCGACCGGCTGGAGGCCGACCAGCACCTTCAGCTGGGTGGGCGCGGGCAGGGTCACGACGCCCGGCGGGTGAGCGCACATCATGACGGCTCCGGCGTGCAGGACCAGTCCGGGCATGACCCGCCCTCACCCCACGACCTGCAGCGAGGTGCCGTTGATGCTCACGACCGGCCCCTCCAGCTTGATGCTGGCGAGCCCCGGCCCGCAGGAGAGCTCGATGCCCAGCGCGGTGATCTTGATGGAGGGCCCGGCCTCGCCCAGGAACTGCAGTGTGACGCCGCCCACCGGCGGCGGCGCGTCGCTGATCACCAGGGCCTTCTGCCCGGGGGTCGCCAGCACGATCTGCGGGGTCCCGGGCGGGGTGGTGCGGGCCGCCGGGGGCACGTCCCCCGCGCCGCCGCGCCAGAACCCCACCCACACCGCCCGGTGGGGATCGCCCTCCAGGAACTGCACCCACACGCCCGAGTTGACCAGCGGCACGACGTACATGCCGCTGGCGACGCCCGCCACGGGCGAGAGCGGCGAGGCCCAGATGCCGGGCTCGTTGCCGAGCACCTCGGGGACCCGCACCAGCAGCCGGCCTTCCTGGAGCGGATCCACGTTGGAGACGACCACGCCCTGGTGCAGGCCGTGGAACCGCTTCGTGGTCGAGGCTGTCATGGGATCACCACCGGTGTGTTCGAGACGAGGCCCTCGCGGGCGAGGCTGAAGCTCTGCTTGTACTCGCCGCGCTTGATCTCGTGCGTGACGCTGCGCACGTACCACAGGCCGTCGTAGGTCAGGCCCGCGCCGCGAACGCCCACCAGGCGCCGGGCGCTCAGGACGTGCCCGTAGCGCAGGACGTCCAGCCGGCCCTGGGCGGTGACGACGTCGCTGGACCGGGCGGTCTTGCCGAGCCCCATCAGCAGGATCTCCGGGAGGGAGCGGCCGGTCAGGTCGGGCAGCGGCTCCTCCTTGAACGCCGGCGCGGCGCGTACCGCGAGAGGCGGCCGCAAGGGGCTGACGTCGGGGACGGGCACCGAGAACGTGACCTTGGTGTTGGGCTCGGTGATGCCGATCGCGTAGGTGGTGCGGCCGAGGCCGTCGTAGCCGAAGCTCAGCGATTCGACGTTGGTCGCGGCGTCCGAGTCCACGGTGAGCGCGGGCTGCGGCACGCCCGCGCGCACTTCCGGTCCCCAGTAGGCGACGTTGGCCCCCGGGACCGGACCGGAATCGATGTAGAAGACGTAGCCGACGCGCTCCGCCAGGTCCTTAAGGTACGCCAGGTCGGTGCCGTACTGGATGGGCTGCGTGTTGACCAGAGGCGGGAGCACGTCGATCAGGGGAGGAACGGCCGCCGGCACGATCCCGTACCGCGCATAGCCGAGACACAGCTTCATGACCGTCAGGTGGGGCGAGGAACCGGGGTGGGACCTCTTGTGCACCTTCTGGTCCATGACGATCGAGATGTCCTGCCCCGTCACCGTGAGCGTGGAGCTCCCCGGCGACGACCCGCACGCCTGGTCCTGACGCGTGATCAGCCCGTCCATCAGGACGTGCGGCATGCCGCCGACGACGGCCATCACGATGATGCGGGTCTGCGGGTCCAGCATCCCCAGGGGAAGCATCTCCCGCGTGACGGCCGACCGCTTGCCGAGCGCGAACGTCAGCTGGAAGCCGCTCGCCCCCTCGGTCGCGGCCGTGATCTGCACGGAGCGCAGGGCGTCGATGAGGGAAGGGGGCGCCGGCGTGGGCACGTACTTCCCCGTGAGCAGCATCAGTTGCAGGCTGTGGGTCATCCCGGGGCTTCCCCCACCGCGTACGTGCCCGGCACTCCCGTGGGCAGGGTGATCCGCAGCCGCCGCCCCGGCACCGCGGTGAGGTCGTCGGGGCGCAGCACCCGGTGGGCGTCGGCGATCCGCCAGTCCTGCTCGGGGTCGCCCAGGTGCCGCGCGGCGAACGCGTCGAGCCTCTCGCCGGCCCCCACCGCCTCCTCGCGGACGGTCACCAGGTCCTCGGGGTGCGGTGGGAAGCGGCGCCGGACGTAGGTGACGGTCCGCCCGTCCGGGCCGGTCCAGGTGGCGGTGGGGAGCCCGCGGTAGCGGCTGGTGGACTCGAACATCGGCGTCTCCTCGGTTCCCCGCGCTCAGATCCCGGTCAGGCCGACGGCGTCGGAGCCGTACGCGCCGAGGGCCGCGAAGCTCTCCTTGCCCTGGTGGTAGCGCAGGTAGAGCGCTCCGGCCCGGTGGTCGAAGCCGACGTCGTCGGTGGTCAGGGTGCGCACGGACAGGGTCACTTTGGCCCGCACGGGCTGCAGGACGCTGTCGTACGCCTCCTCCGCGACGGACATCTCCGTGATCCGCACCGGTACGACCCTGCGCCGGCCGAGCACGAGGACGGTCAGCGGCGCCTCCACCGGGGCGATCTCGATCATCCCCATGGACGACAGCCGGTCGCTCTCGCGCAGTTGTGCCCCGGTGGGGTGGATGGCGCTCTCCAGTGCGGAGAGCACGGCGAAGAGCCCGGTGCCGGCCGCCGGGTCGGGCCGGCCGCCCTTGTCCGCCCGGTCGGCCGCGTCGAACTCCGCGTCGAACCGGAACGTCTCCTGCGGCGGTCCGCTGAGCCGCAGCGCCTCCAGCCGGTCCCCGCCCCCCGCTCCGGCGCCGCGCGGCTGCAGGCTGCGGGTGAGGGTGTCGGGGTTGTACTGGAACGGTGTGACCCGCAGGACGCGGCCCTGCTCGGGGTCCAGGAACACGAATCCGCCGCGCAGGGCGAGAGGGGGCGTCATCGGGCCGCCTCCCGGTGGGCGGCCGTGGCCGCCGGAGCGGCCCGGCGCGCGCCCGCGGAGCCGTCGGGGCCGGGACCGCCGAGGGACGGCCGTGCCGTAGCCAGGGCTCCGTGGACGGCGCGGGCGATGCGGCGGCCGAGGGCGGCGGGGTCGGCGGTGGCACGTACCGGTGCCGTCGCGGCGCGGCGCAGGTGGAGGTCATCGAGGTCATCGAGGTCTCCCTGCCCGCCGGGCGGCGCCGCGGCGAGCAGGGCGCCGAGTTCCGCCTCCAGCGCCCGGCTCAGGGCGGCGGCCCGGTGGCCGGGGACAACGCCCTCCAGCACCAGCCGCCCGATGGACAGTTCGACCTTCACGGGGTCACCTCCGGCTGCCCGTCCCAGGAGAAGTCCGCTGCGGGCAGCGGCATGTCGGCCTTGCGCAGTTCGGCGCGGGCCGCGGCCAGGACGGCGGGCATGCCGATGGGAGTGCCGGCCGAGGCGGCGCTGAAGGCCGCGTTGAGCGCGATGTTGCGGATCATCCCGCCGCTGAGCGGGAGCTCCGCCAGCCGGTCCGCGTCGAGGATGTCGACCGGCGCAGCGTCGGGGAAGGCGCGTTCCCACATCCGGCGGCGTTCGGCGGGACCGGGGAAGTCGAAGGGAACGATGAAGCGCAGCCGCCGCAGGAACGCCGTGTCCAGGGCGCGCCGCTGGTTGGTGGCCAGGATCGCGAGGCCCCGGTAGGACTCCATGCGCTGCAGCAGGTAGCCGACCTCGATGTTGGCGTACCGGTCGTGGGAGTCCTTGACCTCGCTGCGCTTGCCGAAGAGCGCGTCGGCCTCGTCGAAGAAGAGGATGGTGCCGCCCGGCTCGGCGGCGTCGAAGAGCCGGCGCAGGTTCTTCTCCGTCTCCCCGATGTACTTGCTGACCGCCGCGGAGAGGTCCACCCGGAACAGATCGAGGCCCAGGTGCCGCGCGAGCACCTCGGCCGCCATCGTCTTGCCCGTGCCGCTGGGCCCGGTGAACAGCGCGCTGATCCCCAGCCCGCGGCCGGTCCGCTGCGCGAAGCCCCAGTTCCGGTACACCGTGTCGCGCTGGGCCACCTGGGCCGCGATCTGCCGCAGCAGCTCCGCCTCCTGCGCGGGCAGCACGATGTCGTCCCAGCCGGCTCCGGGCTCCAGGCGCCTGGCCAGCCCGCCCAGGCGGGGGCGGGTGCGCACCAGGCAGTCCCGCCAGGCCGCGTCCGGGTCGCCGCCCGCGGCGGCCGCGATCTCGTGGATCGAGGGCAGGTCCAGGGCGAACTGCCCGGCCAGCCGGTCCGCATCCGCCGGGGGCAGCAGCGTGCGCCACGCGGCGGCCCGCTCCGCAGCCGGGGGCGGGACGACCTCCACCACCGCGGTGGGGGCCGGCACGTCGGGCCGGGTCTCCCTGGTCGCCACCAGGCACGGTCCGCCGATGCGGTCGAGGAAGCGGCCGAGCCGGCCGGTCGCCTCCCCTCCGGCGTGCACGTCGCCGTCGGCACGCTCCTCGTCGTCGGCGTCGAGCCACAGGGCCAGGGGCAGCAGGCGGGACTCCCGCTGCCAGAGCCGGGCCACCGTGTCGAGGTCCGCCGCAGCGCCCGGCAGCAGGCCGGCCGGCATCCCGTACAGCAGCAGGCCCGCCGCGGCGGCGGCCTCGACCGCCACGGCGCGCTTCGTCTGCCGGTCGGGGCCCAGAAGCTGGACGACCGGCATGCGGCCGCCGGACCACGCGGATACGTGCTGCCAGTGGCCGACGATCTCCTCGGCCGCGGGGTGACCGGAGCCGGAGCCCGGCGGGCCGGAGCGCGCCGCACCGGGCGCGGGTCGCAGCAGGGTCACCAGCGCTTCGAGACGCTCGTCGAGGTAGTCCAGCCCCTTGAGGTGGTTGACGATCCGCTCGTCGGCGCGCAGAGGGCTGGTCACCAGCGTCCGGCCCGCCGCCCGGTCGACGTCGACGAGCCGCCAGTAGCGCAGCCCCCGGTACGGGGAGAGCACGTCCCACGCGGGCTCCGGCAGGACCGACAGCGCCAGCGCGAAGGTGGCGCAGGGCAGGCCCGGATCGCCCTGAGCGGCCGCACACAGCTCCGCGAATGCGGGATCCAGCTCCGGGGCGGCACACAGCAGGAGGGCGTGCCGCTCGAACGCGGACAGCCCCAGCAGCCCGCCGAGGGAGACGAGGGCGGGCGGCGGGTCGGCGGCCGCGGCACGCTCCATGGCCGCGGCGGCCGAGGCGAGTTGCTCATCAGTGCCCGGAGGCTGCGCCCCTGCGCCGGGCACGTTGGGCCCGGGCGCCGGACGGCTCCCGACCGCCTGCGCCTGGGCGCGCAGCAGGAGCCGCAGCCAAGCGAGGCCGGCCTCCAGATAGCGCTCGTTGACGTCGTCCGGCTGGGAGGTACGGTCCGACTGGACGGAGGTCATGTCACCACCACCGCCAGGTCGTCGTTGAGACGCGGCGGGGTGGCATCGTCGTCCACGACGGAGCTGTCCACCCCGTCGACGCGCAGCCGCAGCACGTGGCGGCCGGGCCCGGAGGCCGGGAAGGAGAAGGTCAGCTTCTTCTCGCGCGGCCCCCGGAAGGCTGTGACGGGCACGGGCCGGTCCCCGACCAGCAGCTGGACCCGCTGGCCGGCCGCGACCGGTGGTTCGCACTCCACCTTGAGCTTGACCGTGCCGTCCGTGCCGCGCCGCGCCCTCAGCGGCAGGGGGGACGTGGCGATGCGCGGGGCGACCGCCAGCGGGAGCGTCCGCGTGAACTGCCGCGTGCCGTCGTCACCGGTGAGGACGACCGTCACCGACCACGGTCCGGGCACCAGGTCGCCCCCGCCGACCTTGACCCGCACCTCGTGCTCGCTCACCGCGCTCGGGGTCAGGGCGACGGCTGCGAACAGCGGGTGGGTGAGGTGGACGACCGGTGTTCCGGCGTCCAGCCTGCTGCCTGTCAGAACGAGTTCGTCACCGAACTTCGCGACCTCCGGGGTCACACCGGTCAGTGCGGGACACGGATCGGCCGGGTCCGCGGCGGCCTCGGGCCCCCGCCCCTCGGCCCCGCGCCGCACCACCGGCAGCGGCGCACGGGTGGGCCGGGCGCTGTCGAGCAGCACGACGCGCGCCTCGTACGCGACCGAGACCCGGTACTGGCTCTGGAAGGCGCTCCACAGCTTGGACATGTCGTCGACGGACAGGTCCGCCGGAGTGATCCGTACTGGCTCGGGCTGCAGGTGGGCGTCGCCCAGGCCCGCCGACTTGTCGTAGTCCTCCGGCCCCAGGACGCAGTGGTCGTGCAGAGCCGCCATCGCCGCGCCGAGGATCCGGAAGGCGGCCCGGCTGTTCGGGTCGTCGTTCGTGTACGGGGTGAGGAGGTAGTGCAGGACGACGGGCAGGGCGGGCCGCCCGGTCTCCCCCGGACGGATCCCGGGAGGGTCGGCGTTGCGCCAGGCCCCGTCGATCGTCGTCCGGTACAGAAACACGTTCAGGGCCGACTGGTCCTGGCCGGACGCGGCCTCGTCCGGCGTCTTCGAGGTGATCTGAAGCCCCCGGACCGTGTCGGCGAGCGCCCTTCTCAGGACCAGTTGCAGGGCATTGGTGACGGCGGCGACGGCGTCGGAGTCGCTCATGTCCGGCCCCGCAGGTATGCGTCGAGGCCGGGGCCGGCCTTGCGGGCGTGCCCGGCGTCCTCCTGCGGGCGCACGGCCGGGGACGCCGGAGCCGCCGCCCGGACCTCCAGCCGCTCGATGCTGATACGGACGACGGTCTCGGCGTCCCGAGCCCCGGGGGCGGGCTGCCGCAGCCCGGTCCGGCCGGGTTCCGCGCGGGGCCTCCCGGCGGGAACGGGCTCCGGCGGGCCGGTGCGGACGGACGTGGGGACGGGGGACGGGCCGGGCCGGACGAGGTGAGCGGCGGGAGGAACCGGCGGGGCGCCGGGGGCGGGGGAAGGCGTTGCTGGGGGCTCCCCCGGGTGCCGCGGCATGGGCGATGTGGTGCCGACGCCGGTCGCCGGGTGGGCGGCGACTGACCGGGGTGCGGCGGGAGATGGGGCCGGTGGGGCGGCAGGAGCGGCAGGAGGTGTCGTCGGCGGGCGGGGCGGTTCGCTGCCGGGGACGGCGGGGCCGTGGGGGCGGGCGGAGACGGGTGCAGCGGGCTCGTGGGAGCCCCGCTTCCCGTCCGTGAGCCGACCGTCCAGGGAGGCGCCCGAAGCGGCCTTCGCCCCGGGACTTCCTGTGCCGGACGGTCGCCGGTCCGACGGCTGCGTCCCCGGTAGTGCCGTTGCGCGGGCAGCGGGACGGGTACGGGCGATGCCGGCGTCGTAGGTGCCCTCGGTGGGCGGCAGGCCGGGCGCCGGCGGCGTGGCGTACGAACGGCCGGGTCCGCTGCCGGGCCGCCGCCCGGCGCTTCCGCCGTCCGTGCCGCTCCCGCTGTGACCGCCGGGCCCGTCGGACCCGCCGGGCTCATCCCGGCCGCCGGGCCCTCCGCCCGCCGCCGCGGGCCCCGCCGCCTCCGGCTCGCGCAGCCGGGGAGGCTCCGGGTCGAACAACGACGGCAGCCGTGGCCGGAGGCGCGGGGCCGGCGCGCCCAGCAGACGGTCCACGAAGTCGCTCACCCGGCCGCCTCCAGATAGAAGCGGCGGCGCACGGGGCTGACGGCGAGGACGTCCTGCTCCGTCCAGCCGTAGGCGCGGGCGAGCGCGTGCACCTCGTACAGCAGGCGGCGCGCATACCCCTCGATCTCGGCCCACAGGTGCCCGGCGACGTCCAGCTCCGCCGGCCAGGCGTGCCCGCACCCGGGACACTCCAGGTCCACCGTCGTCTCCGCTCCCGGATCGACGCCGGGGAGCCGCCGGGCCACCTCTTCCAGGACGTGGCCCGGCAGAGGGCCCGCCTCGGGGGTGGTGCCGACGACACAGCGCTGCAGCAGGGCCCGGCGGGAGTCGCACCCGCCACGAGCGACGGCCAGCAGGTCGCGCAGGGTCAGGGCACGGTACGTGACGTCGCGGCCCGCCGCGCGGAAGCTCCCCGTGGGCGGCGCCGTCCGCGCCCCGGGAACGGCCGCCGGCTCCGGCCGCCGCAGCTCGCCCGTCTCGACGGCGACTTCGAGCGGTTCCCCGCAGGCCGGGCAGTCGGCGGCACACGGGAGGGAGCTGCCGAACGCCCGCTCCCGGAAAGCGAGCAGCAGGGCGTGGAGGGCGGCCAGGGTGAGGTCGGCGACGGGCTCCGCGTCCCCCGCGGCGGTCCTGGCCAGCAGCAGGGCCCGCTCCTGCGGGCCCTGCCCGCTCCCGGACTCCCACACCGACAGGAGCTGCGCCTCGGTCAGCTCGGCCACCACGCCGTCACCCCGATGCGGTGTCGGTGAACTGCGGGAGCTGCGGCGGCGTGGTGGGCTCCCGCACCCATCCGTGGTGCTCCAGCTTGATGTGCTCGAAGGCGACGGCGTTCGCGTTCGCGTCGAGGTCGGGGAGGGCCTGGTACTCCGACACCCAGCAGTCGTGGACGGAGTACGACAGCACCTGCTGCCCGGCCTCGTCGAACACGTCGATGATGAGGTCCCGGCGGAAGTCCTTCAGCGAGGTCTCCAGCCCTCCGGCCGACTTGCGCAGGCTCCACACCTTGTTCGCCCACTCCTCGAAGGCGGTGTCGGCCGTGCAGCCGCGCTCCAGGGTGATGGCCTCGTACTCGGTCCGCCCGGGCAGCTTGCGGCTGGTCCCCGGATCACCGCCGTCCCGGTGCTTGACCACCTCGGTGGTCCGCTTCAGACCGCTGATCTTGCTGATCCCGGCGATGTACGTGGTACCACCGCCGAACTTCACCCGGAACCGGAAGTTCTTGTACGGGTCCCGGCGCGTGATCTCCGGCATCGTCCTCGCTCCTCCTGCCTCCTGCGACCTGGAACCGGGGCCTTGGCCTGTGCCTAGACCTGGACCTGGCCGGCGAGCTGCTGAATGTGGATGATCACGAACTCCGCGGGCTTGAGCGGTGCGAACCCGACCTGGATGTTGACGATCCCGCGGTCGATGTCGTTCTGCGGGTTGTTCTCCCGGTCGCACTTCACGAGGTACGCCTCGGCCGGCGTCCGGCCCTGGAACGCCCCCTCGCGGAAGAGGGAGTTCATGAAGGCGCCGATGTTCAGCCGGATCGAGGCCCACAGCGGCTCGTCGTTCGGCTCGAACACCACCCACTGGGTGCCCCGGAACAGACTCTCCTCCACGAAGAGGGCGAGCCGGCGCACGGGAAGGTACTTCCACTCGTCGGTGAGCTGGTCGTTCCCGCGCATGGTGCGGGCACCCCAGGCGACCGGGCCCACGGCCGGGAGCTCGCGCAGGCAGTTGACACCGAGCGGGTTGAGCCGGCCGTTCTCCAGATCGGTCAGCGGCATCTCCAGCCCCTGCACGCCGTTGAGCGACGCGTCCGTACCGGCCGGCGCCTTCCACACACCGCGCTGCGCATCGGTACGGGCCATCACACCGGCCATGACCCCACAGGGCGGGAAGTCCCGCACGAGGCCGTCGCGACGGGAGTCGGAGGCGAGGATGCGGGGGAAGTAGAGGGCGGCGTTGCGGGCGTCGTCGCCGCGGAGCGGCAGCCTTCTGGCCAAGTCCGCGACGTCGCCCGCCGTAGCCGCTGCGGTCCACTCGGTGGGCGGGTCGACAAGGAGAACGGCTCGTCGCTTGACGCAGAGATCCGCTGCATCGGACAGCAGCTTCTCGCGTTCGCCGGAGCTCAAATTGTCATTCACCGTGACTTCGGGAAGGCACAGGATGTTGAAGATGTCGGTCTTGAGCAGCTGGTAGAGACCCGACTTCCCGGCTTCTCCGCCGACCGGCTTGTAGGCCGCGAAGTCGGGAAGGTCGTCCAGATCCCCGGGAACGTCACCGATCACCGTGAAGCGGACCTTGTTGCCACCCACACGCACCGGCGGCCTCGACGGCCGCTCTTCCCCCTCGCCCTCGCCGGATTCCTCGGCGGACCCTTCGTCGGATTCATCGGGAGTGTCCTCGTCACCCATCTGGTCGTCGAGCCCCTCCACCGTGTCGTTCGGGGTCGGTGGCTCTCCGTCGCTCTCCCAGGTGACGAGCTGTGATCCGGCCAGGGCCAGCTGCAGGCTGCGTGGGCTGTCCGGGTCCTCGCTGACGTTGAGGTACGTCTCCTCCACGCCTGTGCTGTGGTCACGAATCCTGAGGTTGTAGACGTGCTTCACCGGCTTCCCGTCATCCCCCAGCACGCTCTCCACGCGTGCCCGGAGATTCTTCACCCAGCCGCCGGGGCCGATCGGCCTTACCTTCGGGCCGTTGCTCTTCTTCCCGAGGGTCAGCTTGAGCTGCTGGGAGGGTTTCGACACCACCCGGACGATCTCCGCCTCGGCCCCGCCATTGCGGTAGAACTGCTCGACGGCGTAACTCATGGCACTGTCCCTGTGCAGGCCTCCGAACTCCTTCTCGTAGTCGGCCCACGAGGTGATGTGCACCGGCCGGTCGGTGCGCCCGCGCGGCGCCCAGCCGACGAAGGCGGCGATCGACGTCGGAACACCGGTGATGGTCCGTACGGAGCTCTTGACCTCGTCGATGTAGACGCCGGGGTAGCTGACCTTCACCGGCATGACGCCTCTTCTCTCCGACGGTACGGGGGCTACGGAGCGGGAACTGGCTCCACCGTAGGAACCGGCGCCGGAGGGGGGACGGCGAGCGAGGCGTGTCTCCTCCGGTCAGGGGACCCGTCAGAGCCGTTCAGAGCAAGCCGCGCCCCCGCCCGGGAGACGCCGCACCGTTGAAGATCACGACGCGATGGACGTCAGTTCTTCGATGCGTTCGGCGAAGTCGGGGTCGGGCAGGGGGAGGTCGAGGGCGTCGTTGTCGTCGAGGGCGTGGGGGACGTAGGCGATGACGGCGTTGGTGGCGGCGGAGAAGACGCTGGTGCCGCGGAGGTGGGCGAGCAGGCTCAGGACCGCGTTGAGGTCCGTGCGGTCGATGGTTTCGGGCGTCTTGGGGATGAGGTGTTCGAGCCCGGCCTGCTCGTGCCACAGTTCGGCTTCCCTGCGCTCGCCGAGGGCCATGTGGTGCAGGTAGAGGCAGCAGGCCGCGCCGCGGTTGCCCGCTCCGGCGGCGAACTGCCACCAGAACTGGGCGGAGTCCCCGCGTTCGGCCAGGTGCAGCACGCAGCCCAGGACGAGGGCGCCCGCGGGTTCGAGGATGCGGCAGGTGAGGAATCCGCCGAGCTCGTGGAGGTTGCGGGTGACGACGGTGCGGCACAGTGCCTGCAGCTGGCGCCGGAAGGCCCGGTGGGGCAGGTCGCTCCGCTCGGCCGTGCGGGCCGCCGCGGTGCGGGCGGGGGCCATCTGGTCGTCGAAGGACAGGGCGCCGTGCAGCATCCGGGCGGTGATGCGGGCCGCGAGGCGGGCCTCGGCCGCCTGCGTGTCGGCCACGGTGTAGGGCGGCCGGACAAGTCGTACCCGGGCCAGCGCCAGCTCCAGCGAGGTGTGGCCGGTCACCTGTCCGTCCCCCCTTCGTCGCCGGAGGGGCCCTGGTCGAGGCCGAGGGCGTGCTGGAGGCGGTGGCGGGCGAAGCGTGCGGCGGAGCGCACGCCGGCGGGGGTGATGCCCATGATGCTGGCGACCTCGCTGGTGGAGTGGCCCAGGACGTGGAGCAGGACGATGACGTCGTGCTGGCGTTCGGGCAGGGCGTGGATGGCGTCGTAGACGGCCAGGCTGTGTTCGAGCTCGCCGATGGGGTCGAGCGCGTGGTGGAGCGCGGTGGTCTCGAAGGCGGCGGTGTCGATGACGGCGGGCCGCCGGCCCCGGGCCCGCGCCGTGTCGACGGTGCGGTGGCGGACCACCGCCCAGGCGTAGGCGTTGGGGGATTCCTGGGAGAGCACGTCGGACCAGGCCAGGTAGAGCTCTTCGAAGGCCTGGTCGACGGCTTCTTCGGCATCGTGGCGGTGGCGCAGGTAGAGCTCGGCCCAGTGGATGTAGATGCCGCGGTAGAGCTCGTGGAAGGCGCGGTAGTCGGCGGGGAGTCCGGTCACGGGAATGACGCCTGTGCGGGGAGAGGGTGAGGGGCCGGGGTTCATCGCATCCCTCCCACCCGCCGGCGCCGGGGTGCGCCCTCGGGGCGGCGCGGCGGCGCGGGCTGCTGGTTCAGGCCGATGCGTACCGTGGCGGCTGCGGCGCGCCGCAGCAGGTGCCAGGCGTCACCGGCGAATACGCGTGCGACCATCGCTGCGGTGAGCAGGTCGCCGGCGAGTTGAGATTTCACGGAAGCAGGGATCCCTCCGGTCGGCGGACAAGCGGCTCGGGCGCATCGGCGGCGCACGCTCCCCCGGGCGCCGCCTGCTGCCCCTGTCGGAGGAACCCTTCTTCGTCCTCCGCCCATAAAGGCGACCGCCGCGGCCGGAACGTGCAACGGCAGAACGTAAAGAGTTACGGAAGACGATCGTCCAGTAATCCGGTGCCGACGCCCCGAGGACGGATCCGAGAACGGATCCGACAGGCTCAGCCCATCAAGTGCCCCAGCACCGCCCGCACCGCCCGCTCCACCGCGCCCCGCGCCTCCTCGGTGTGGTCGATCGTCTCGAACCCGTGGTGACCGAGCGGCACGTCGACCACTTCGACGTCGGCCTTACAGTCCTCCGCGGTGCTCAGGAACTCCCCGACCGTCGCCGCGATCGCCGCGTTCTCCAGCCCCACCCGGGTGAGCACGACCGGCAGCCGACCGGCCCGGCTCACCGCCTGCACGGGGCGGAACCGGGCGTCCACCATCCCCCAGCCCGGCAGCGGCGCCAGCACGGGATAGGTCATCGCCACGCACCGCAACCACGGCGGGGGCTCCGCGAGCGGGTCCGCCGACAGCAGCCCGCCGCCGGAGAAGTACCACAGCGCCACGCGATCCCCGTCGACGCGCGGATCGGCCCGTACGCGCTCGACCGCTGCGGCGACGTCCTCGGCGGCACGCGCGTAGTCGGCGAGGCCGTGCAGCCGGTGGTCCAGCATCACCCCGATCGCCCCCAGGCTCGCCACGTACCGGCAATAGCCGACGTAGCCGGGCCAGTCCCGCGGTGTGGGCCGCTCGTCGGGGGCGACCGGGCCGCCGTGGACGAACACCACCGCGGGACGAGGCCGCTCGGCGTCCGGTGCGCCCGGCGGATCCGGCAAGTAGAGATCCACCTCGCCCACCCGCTCGCGCGGCCGCTCCTCCACGTCCAGGAGGAAGGTCCGCAGATGTGCGGGCTGCTCGCCCGGCGCCGTGGTCACCCGGTGCCCTTCGCCCGCGGCGGCGCGCAGCAGTACGCCGGCCAGTTCGTCGGGGGAGGAGAGCATCGGCCAGTGGCCGGTGGCGAGTTCGAAGAAGGTCACCCGGGGGTCGGCGAGCCACCGGAACTGCGGCGGACCCGACGTCACCAGGAATTCGACCATCTCGATGCTCGACCCGTTGGCGGTGCACAGGACGCCGGTCGTCGGAAGCCCGGAGCCGGCGCCGGACAGCCGGAGCGGCTGGGTGAACGTGCCTGCCGGCTGCGGCACGGCGAGGCGGTCCATGCGCGCCAGCGCCTCCGCGGGGATGCCGTCGGTGCTGCCCCAGCGCTGCCACTCGTCGTGTTGCGGCGCGGGGATTCGCCAGTCGCTCTCGCTCTGCCCGCCCTGGTGCGACAGCCCCTCCCGGATCGTCTGATCGGGCACCAGCGCGACGGCCGCGTCACCGTCCTGGGGCATGCCCGCATCCAGGTAGACGATGCGGGCGATCCGCTCCGGTCGCCGGTCGGCGGCGCCCAGGACCGGGTGGATGCCGTAGTCATGACCGACGATCACCACCTCCGGGGCGTCTATCTCGTCGATCAGCCGGACCAGGTCCTCGATGTGCGTCTCCAGGTCCGTGCCGGGCCCCGCCGGACGGCGAGGGTCCCCCATGCCCGTGAGCGTCGCCGGGTACACCTCGGCTCCCGACTCCCCGAGCCGGGCGGCCACCTCCTGCCACAGCCAGCCCCCGGTGAAAGGGCCCGACACCAGCACGAACGCCGTCATGATCGCCTCCTCGCATACCGCACTCCGCGGAACCGGCCGCATGGGCCGTCCGCGCTCGCCGGTACGGTAAGAACTCCCCCAGAGGGAGATTCAAGGGCGACTGGACTACCCGGCCCGGCCGTTCAGCTGAATCAGGTCCCAGCGGTTGCCGTACAGATCCCGGAAGACGGCCACCGTGCCGTACGGCTCGCTCCGCGGCGCTTCCTCGAAGACGACCCCGGCCGCCCGCATGCGCGCGTAGTCGCGGTCGAACGCATCGGTGTTCAGGAACCAGCCGACCCGGCCGCCCGTCTGGTCCCCGACCCGGTCGGCCTGTTCGCCGGTCACGGCCCTGGCCAGGAGGATCGCCGACTCCCGCGCCCCCTGCGGAGCCACGACCACCCACCGCTTCCCGTCGTCGATCCGGGTGTCCTCCAGCAGCTCGAAGCCGACGGCGTCGCAGTAGAAGGCGATGGCTTCGTCGTAGTCGCGCACGACAAGGGTCACCAGTCCGAGAGAAGGCATCCGGTGATCATGCCCGAACTCCGGGCGCGTCACGAGGCCCGGCGCCCCGGACCGGATAAGTCACCCGCCCCGGCCTCAGAGCCCCACGGGCAGACCCCGGGGCTCCTTGATCCGCTTCATGATGATCTGCGAGTTGACCTCGGTGATGCCGGAGAGTGCGGTGAGGCGCTCGATCCACAGGCGCTCGTAGGCGGCGAGGTCGGCGACCGCGATGCGGAGCAGGCAGCCGGGGCTGCCGAAGAGGCGGTAGGCCTCGATCACGTCCGGGATGTCCTGGAGCGCCGCCTCGAAGGCCTCGACGGCCTCCCGGTCGCGCTTGACCTCGATCGAGACGAGGACCTCGAAGCTCCGCCCCACGGCCTCGGGATTGATGACCGCCCGGTAGCCCTGGATGACCCCGTCCTGTTCGAGCTGGCGGACGCGGCGCATGCACGGGGAGGGGGTCAGACCGACGCGATGGGCGAGCTCCTGGATGGTCAGGCGGCCGTCGTTCTGGAGCTCGCGCAAGATATTTCTGTCGATTCCGTCCATCACGCAATTATCCACCACACTCGGCGGACCTACGCGCTCAAATCAGCGATCCAATTGCGTCCGATTCGTCCTATCGTTTGCCTTCCGGCCGCCGCTCTCCACGGACGGCCGCAGTGATCTTCAGAAAGGGCGGGCAGACGTGGGACAGGTCGTCGTCATCAGCACGGGCGGAACGATCGCCAGCCGCTGGCAGGGCTCCGGGTTCGCCGCCGACGCGCGGGGCGGGGACGTCCTGGCCACGGCAGCGGTGCCCGCAGGCATATCCGTGCGGGTCGTCGACCTGATGAGCGTGAACAGCGCCCGTCTGACCACCCGCGACCAGCTCGCCCTCCTGCACACCGTGCACGAGGTCCTCGCCGACCCCGGCGTCGACGGCATCGTGGTCACGCACGGCACCGACACGCTGGAGGAGTCGGCCTTCTTCCTCGACCTCCACCACCACGACCCCCGCCCGGTCGTCTTCACCGGCGCCCAGCTCCCGCTCGAAGCGGCGGACGGCGACGGACCGCGCAATCTCCACGACGCCCTGCTGACGGCCGGCACGGCGGCCATGCGCGACCTGGGCGTCCTGGTCGCCTTCGACGGACAGGTGCACGCCGCACGGGGCACGATCAAGGTGCAGACCCTGGCCGCCGACGCCTTCGCCGACCCGTCCGGCAGCCCCGTCGCCGACGTCAAGGACGGCCGCGTCCTCCTCCGCCGGCAGCCCGAGCGTCCTGCGCCGCTCCCCCTGCCGCAGGCCGACGCGCCCCTCCCGCGGATCGACGTCGTCATGCACCACTGCGACGCCGACCCGCTGCTGTTCAACGCCGCCGTCGAGGCCGGCGCCCAGGGCATGGTCCTCGTCGCCACCGGCGCGGGCAACGCGACCCCCGAGGTCGCCGCCGCCGTCGAGGCAGCGGTCTCCCGCGGCGTGCTCGTCGCGCTGACCACCCGGGTGCCGTCGGGCCCCGTCGCCGAGATCTACACCCAGGGCGGCGCCGTGGACCTCGCGGCCGCCGGAGCCGCACTGACCGGCACCCTCCGCGCCGGCCAGGCCCGGATCGCCGTGCTCAGCGCGGCGCTGGCCTCCCCCGACACGGACGAGCGGACGCGCGTGCTGCGGCAGCTCATCGCCGCCCCTGCAGCCGAACCCGCGTCCACGTCCGCATCCGCATAAACGTTCCCCCCTCCGCGGCTCCCCCCACCTTCACCCGCGGTCCGTTTCCCCTCCTCTCCCCCACCGCACCCCGATCGGATCCCCCATGTCGGCCTCCGCTCCCGGCTCCTCCCGCACCGAACACGACCTCCTCGGCGAACGCGACGTCCCCACCGCCGCGTACTACGGCATCCACACCCTGCGCGCCGTGGAGAACTTCCCCATCACGGGCACCCCGATCGCCGCCTACCCCGATCTCGTCACCGCCCTCGCCTCCGTCAAGCAGGCCGCCGCCCTCGCCAACCGCGACCTGGACCTGCTCGACGACCGCAAGGTGGACGCGATCGTCCGGGCCTGCGAGGAGATCCGCGCCGGGCAGTGGCACGACCACTTCGTCGTCGACGTCATCCAGGGCGGCGCCGGCACGTCCACCAACATGAACTCCAACGAGGTCATCGCCAACCGCGCGCTCGAACTCCTCGGCCACGACAAGGGCGACTACAAGCACCTGCACCCGCTGGAGGACGTCAACGCCGGGCAGAGCACCAACGACGTCTACCCGACCGCCGTCAAGGTCGCGCTGCAGCTCGCCGCCGAGCGGCTGCTGCAGGCCATGGACGTGCTGCGCGAGGCCTTCGCCGGCAAGGCGGAGGAGTTCGCGGACATCCTGAAGATGGGCCGCACCCAGCTGCAGGATGCCGTCCCCATGACGCTGGGTCAGGAGTTCGCCGCCTACGCCGTCATGCTGGAGGAGGACCGCGCCCGCCTGGCCGAGGCCTGCGCGCTCATCCGCGAGATCAACCTCGGCGGCACGGCCATCGGCACCGGCCTCAACGCCCACCCCGACTACCCGGGGCTGGCCTGCAGCCACCTGAGCATCATCACCGGCATCCCCCTCGCGGTCGCCGGCGACCTCGTCGAGGCCACCCAGGACATGGGCGCGTTCGTCCAGCTCTCCGGCGTGCTCAAGCGGATCGCCGTCAAGCTCTCCAAGACCTGCAACGACCTGCGCCTGCTCTCCTGCGGCCCGCGCGCGGGCCTCGCCGAGATCAACCTGCCGCCGGTCCAGGCGGGTTCGAGCATCATGCCCGGCAAGGTGAACCCGGTGATCCCGGAGGTCGTCAACCAGATCGCCTTCGAGGTCATCGGCAACGACGTGACGGTCACCTTCGCCGCCGAGGGCGGCCAGCTCCAGCTCAACGCCTTCGAGCCGGTCATCGCCCACAGCCTCCTCAAGAGCCTCACCCACCTGCGGGCGGGCTGCCTGACCCTGGCCGAGCGCTGCGTCACCGGCATCACCGCCAACCGCGAGCACCTGGCCCGTCTCGTCGGCCAGTCCATCGGCCTGGCCACCGCGCTCAACCCTCACATCGGCTACGAGCAGGCCACCGCCGTCGCCCAGGAGGCCCTGACCACGGGTGCCTCGGTGCACGAGCTCGTCCTGGCCAAGGGCCTGCTCACCCAGGAGCGGCTCCGGGCGATCCTCCACCCGGACAACCTCGCCCGCCCCCACACCCGGGCCGCGGCGGCCGTCGAGGCCTGACCGCGCCGGAACCACCGGCCGCAGGCCCCGGACCTTTCACACACAGCAACCACCAGCACCAGAAAGAAGAAGCACCCCCATGGCAACGGCGCCCAGCGTCTCGTACTCGATGACGGTCCGGCTGGAGGTTCCCGCCGGCGGGACCGCGGTCAGCCAGCTCACCACGGCCGTGGAATCCTCCGGCGGCTCGGTGACCGGCCTGGACGTGACCGCTTCCGGTCACGAGAAGCTGCGGATCGACGTCACGATGGCGACGACCTCGACCGAGCACGCCGACGAAATCGTCGAGAAACTGCGCGGCATCGAGGGCGTCGTCCTGGGCAAGGTCTCCGACCGCACCTTCCTGATGCACCTCGGCGGCAAGATCGAAATGGCCTCCAAGCACCCCATCCGCAACCGCGACGACCTCTCCATGATCTACACCCCCGGCGTCGCCCGCGTGTGCATGGCCATCGCCGAGAACCCCGAGGACGCCCGCCGCCTGACCATCAAACGCAACAGCGTCGCCGTGGTCACCGACGGCTCCGCCGTCCTGGGCCTGGGCAACATCGGCCCCATGGCCGCCCTGCCCGTCATGGAAGGCAAAGCCGCCCTCTTCAAGCGCTTCGCCGGCATCGACGCCTGGCCGATCTGCCTGGACACCCAGGACTCCGACGCCATCGTCGAGATCGTCAAAGCCATCGCCCCCGGCTTCGCCGGCATCAACCTCGAAGACATCTCCGCCCCCCGCTGCTTCGAAATCGAAGCCCGCCTGCGCGAAGCCCTGGACATCCCCGTCTTCCACGACGACCAGCACGGCACCGCCATCGTCGTCCTGGCCGCCCTGACCAACGCCTTGCGCGTGGTCGGCAAGCACATCGGCGACGTACGCGTCGTCATGTCCGGCGCCGGCGCCGCCGGAACGGCCATCCTCAAACTCCTGATCGCCGCCGGCGTCAAACACGCCGTCGTCGCCGACATCCACGGCGTCGTCCACGCCGCACGCCCCGACCTCATCGACGCCGGCCCCGAAACCGCCCTGCGCTGGATCGCCGACAACACCAACCCCGAAGGCATCACCGGCACCCTCAAGGAAGCCGTGCACGGCGCCGACGTCTTCATCGGCGTCTCCGCCCCCAACGTCCTCAGCGGCGACGACGTCGCCGCCATGGCCGACAACGCCATCGTCTTCGCCCTCGCCAACCCCGACCCCGAAGTCGAACCCGGCATCGCCCGCCAGACCGCCGCCGTCGTCGCCACCGGCCGCTCCGACTTCCCCAACCAGATCAACAACGTCCTGGTCTTCCCCGGCGTCTTCCGCGGCCTCCTCGACGCACAGTCCCGCACGGTCAACACCGACATGATGCTCGCCGCCGCCACCGCCCTCGCCGACGTCGTCACCGAAGACGAACTCAACGCGAACTACATCATCCCCAGCGTCTTCAATCCGAAGGCCACGGAGTCCGTTGCCGCCGCGGTGAAGCGGGCTGCGCTGGCGTTGCGTCAGGCGGACTGACCTACGTCGTCGGCTGCGGGCCGTGTGCGGCTGGGCACGCAGTTCCGCGCGCCCCGTACGGGGCGCGCGGCCCCTCAGCCGACGGGATCCCCCTGCGCCTCGAACTGCGTGCGGTGCAGCTCCTCGTAGCGTCCGCCCGCGGCCAGCAGCTCGGTGTGGGTGCCGCGTTCGACGACCCGGCCGTCCTCGACGACGAGGATGAGGTCGGCCGCCCGCACGGTGGACAGCCGGTGGGCGATCACCACGGCGGTACGGCCCTCCAGGGCCTCGGCCAGCGCCTCCTGGACGGCGGCCTCGGAGGTGGAGTCGAGGTGGGCGGTCGCCTCGTCGAGGATGACGACGCGCTGGCGGGCCAGCAGCAGGCGGGCGATGGTCAGCCGCTGCCGCTCGCCGCCGGAGAGGCGGTAGCCGCGCTCGCCGACGACCGTGTCCAGACCGTCGGCCAGGGAGGCCACGAGCCCGTCGAGCCGGGCCCGCCGCAGTGCGTCCCAGACCTCCTCCTCGGTGGCCTCCGGCCGGGCGAGGAGCAGGTTGGCGCGGACGGTGTCGTGGAAGAGGTGGCCGTCCTGGGTGACCATGCCGAGCGTCTCGCGGACCGACTCGGCGCTCAGGTCGCGGACGTCGACGCCGCCGAGGCGTACGGACCCGCCATCGGCGTCGTACAGCCGGGGCAGCAGCTGGGCGATGGTCGACTTCCCCGCGCCGGAGGAGCCGACCAGGGCCACCATCCGGCCCGGTTCGGCGCGGAAGGAGATGCCGTGCAGGACCTCGGTGCCGCCGCGGGTGTCCAGGCCGGCGACGTCCTCCAGGGAGGCGAGGGAGACCTTGTCGGCGGCCGGGTAGCCGAAGCGGACGTCGTCGAACTCGACCGAGACCGGCCCGTCCGGCACCCGCCGGGCGTCCGGCTTCTCGGTGATCAGCGGCTTGAGGTCGAGGATCTCGAAGACGCGCTCGAAGCTGACGAGGGCGCTCATCACCTCGACGCGGGCGCCGGCGAGGGCGGTCAGCGGGGCGTAGAGGCGGGTGAGGAGCAGGGCGAGTGCGACGACGGCCCCCGCCTCCAGCCGGCCGTGCAGCGCGTAGAAGCCGCCGAGCCCGTAGACCAGGGCCAGAGCCAGGGCGGAGACGAGTGTGAGGGCGGTGATGAACGCCGACTGGGCCATGGCGGTGCGTACGCCGATGTCACGCACCGCGCGGGCACGGGAGGCGAACTCGGCCGACTCCTCCGCGGGCCGCCCGAACAGCTTGACGAGGGTGGCGCCGGGTGCGGAGAACCGCTCGGTCATCTGGTTGCTCATGGCGGCGTTGTGGCGGGATGCCTCGCGCTGCAGCCCGGCCATGCGCGAGCCCATCCGCCGGGCGGGCAGGACGAACACCGGCAGCAGGACGAGGGCGAGCAGGGTGATCTGCCAGGAGATGCTGAGCATCACGCCGAGCGTCAGGAGCAGGGTGACGGTGTTGGACACGACGCCGGAGAGGGTGTTGCTGAAGGCGCGCTGGGCGCCGATGACGTCGTTGTTGAGCCGGCTGACGAGGGCGCCGGTGCGGGTACGGGTGAAGAAGGCGACCGGCATCCGCTGGACGTGGTCGAAGACGGCGGTCCGCAGGTCGAGGATGAGCCCCTCGCCGAGGGTGGCGGAGAGCCAGCGCGTGAGCAGCCCCAGGCCCGCCTCGGCGACGGCGATCGCGGCGATGAGGAGCGCGAGCCGGGTGACCGTGCCGGCGTCGTCGCCCCGCACGATGGCGCCGACCACCCGCCCGGCCAGGATCGGGGTGGCCACGGCGAGCAGCGCCGTGGCCACGCTCAGGAGCAGGAACTGCCCGATTCTCCTGCGGTGCGGCCGCGCGAAGCCGCCGATGCGGCGCAGCGTGGCCCGGGAGAAGGGCCCTCGGCCCTCCTTGGCGTTCATCGCGCTGTGCAGCGAGTTCCACGCGGTGACTTCCATGTCCATGGGGGGCTCCTCCGGTGTCGGCGTATACCTGACACGCTAGAACCTCAACCAAACTTGAGATCAAGCGCTGCGCGACACCCCTCGCCCCCCTTACACGCCCCTTACGCCCCTCCTGCCGGCTCCTTCCCGTGCCACACCGTGGTCACGTTGCAGAACTCCTTGATGCCGTGGCCCGACAGCTCGCGGCCGTAGCCCGAGCGCTTGACGCCGCCGAAGGGCAGTGCGGGGTGGGAGGCCGTCATGCCGTTGAAGAAGACGCCGCCCGCCTCGATGTCACGGGCGAAGCGCTCCTGCTCCGCCTCGTCCCTTGTCCAGACGTTCGAACTCAGGCCGAAGGGGGTGTCGTTGGCCAGGTCGACGGCCTCGTCGACGTCCGCCACGCGGTAGACGGTCGCCACCGGGCCGAAGGCCTCCTCGCGGTGGATGCGCATGTCGGGGGTGATGCCGGTGAGGACCGTCGGCTCGTAGAACCAGCCCTTCGGGTGTTCCTTCGGCCGCCCGCCCCCGCACAGCGCCGTCGCGCCGCGCCGTACGGCGTCGTCCACGAGCTCCTCCAGGTCGGCGCGGCCCTGCTCGCTGGCCAGGGGGCCGACGTCGGTGGCCTCCTCCATGGGGTCGCCGACGGTCAGCGCGGCCATCCGGGCGGCGAAGCGCTCGAGGAAGGCGTCGTGCACGTCGGCGTGGACGATGAAGCGCTTGGCGGCGATGCACGACTGGCCGTTGTTCTGGACGCGGGCCGTGACCGCGGTCTGCACGGCGCGGTCGAGGTCGGCCGACGGCATCACGACGTACGGGTCGCTGCCGCCCAGTTCGAGGACGGTCTTCTTCACCTCGTCACCGGCGATCGCCGCGACCGAGCGCCCGGCCGGCTCACTGCCGGTGAGCGTCGCCGCGGCGACCCTGGGGTCGCGCAGGATGCCCTCGACGGCGCGGGAGCCCACGAGCAGGGTCTGGAAGCAGCCCTCGGGAAAGCCCGCGCGGCGGAAGAGGTCGCCGAGGTAGAGCGCGGTCTGCGGCACGTTCGAGGCGTGCTTGAGCAGGCCCACGTTGCCGGCCATGAGGGCGGGGGCGGCGAAGCGGATCACCTGCCACAGGGGGAAGTTCCACGGCATGACGGCGAGGACCACGCCCAGCGGACGGTAGCGGACGCGGGCGAGCGAGGCCCCGGAGTCGTCGACCTCGGGCTGCGGCGGACGCTCGTCCGCCAGCAGGTCCGCCGCGTTCCCGGCGTACCAGCGCATGGCCTTCACGCACTTCGCCGCCTCCGCGCGGGCGGCGGCCAGCGGCTTGCCCATTTCGGTGGTCATGGTGCGGGCGACGGCGTCCCGGTCCTGCTCCAGGAGGTCCGCGGCCCGGTTCAGCAGGCGGGCCCGCTCGGCCGGGTCCGAGGTGCGGTAGCCGCGGAACGCCGAGGCGGCCGTGGCCAGGCACTGCTCGATCTCCTCGGCTCCCATCTCCTCGAACGTCCTGAGCGTCTCGCCGTTCGCGGGGTTCACCGTTGCGATGGGCATAAGGTGCCCTCCTCAAGCTCGATGCCTCGACCACTGTGCGCCTCGGCGGGGACGTGCCCGGGGGCTCACCCGGGGGCGTACGTACCCGGGGGCGTGCCCCCTCCGTCCTGTACCACGCCGGGCGCGGGTCAATCCGGCGGCGGGAACCGTTTGACCCATCCGGTGAGGGCCCGCTCAGCGGTACGGGCCTCACGACGTCCTGCGCTCCCCCGCATCGTCCGCGACCCGCTGCTGACCGGGCAGCATCCGCATGGCCTCCTGGGCCCCGGCACCCGCCCCGCTCTGCGCCCGCGCGCCCCCGGCCGCCGGATACGGGCACGGCAGCACACGGCAGCGGTACATCCAGGCCACGGCACAGCCGGAGGCCAGCCCGAACGCCAGGCACGACACCCACGGCAGCCAGGTACGCCCGGTCCGCTCGCCGACGTCCATCACCCAGCCGATCACGGCGTTCCCCCCGGCCGCCGTCGCCCCGGAGAGCACGTAGAACAGGCCGAAGTACGTCCCCGTCAGCCGCTCGCGGCCGAAGCGCGGGATCAGCCCCAGCACCGGCGGATAGGCGACCATCCCCCCGAAGTACAGCAGCAGCGAGGCCGAGACCATGACCAGGAGCCGCGGCACCACGTCGCCCGCGCCCTGCGGCGGCGCCGCGTCGCACACCAGCAGCGGCGGAACGAAGCCCAGCCCTATGACGGCGATCCCGGCCCCCACCCAGCGCATGCCGCCGCCGCGCTGCTCCAGGTTCCGGGTGATGCGGAACTGGAACAGCAGGTTGGCGACCGCCCCGGCGCTCAGCAGCAACGCCTCGGCCCCGCCCCAGCCCGACGCCTGCTGCGCCCCGTCCGGCAGCAGCATGTAGAGCTGGTTCTCCATGATGAACATTCCGGTGGTGGCGAAGGCGAAGCACAGGAACCGGCGGTTCCCGAGCACCTCGCGCAGCTCCCGCAGGATGGGATCGTGCTCCGCGTCGACCTCGCGCGCCGGGAGCGCGAACGCCTGAGCGACCGTCAGCGCCGCGAACAGCCCGGCCGCCGTGAGGGCGCAGATCCGGAAGTCGGTCAGGTAAAGCACGCTGCCCGCGAGCAGCCCGACGAGCGAGCCGATGGTCGCGAAGACGTTGAGCAGGGCGAATGCCTCGGCCTTCCGCTCGCCCGACTCGTGCGAGACGTAGGAGCGCACGGCCGGGTAGAAGAGCGCGGCGGCGAGACCGCTGATGCCGGAGGCGGCGAGCAGCAGGGGCAGGGAGTTGCCGAAGGAGAAGAGCGTGAAGCCCACGGTCCGCAGGGCGCACCCGGCGATGATGACCACGCGCGGCCCGAGCCGGTCGGCCGCGGTGCCGCCGATGATGTACATGCCCTGCTGGCTGAGGTTGCGCACTCCGAGGACCAGTCCGACGACGGCCGCCGACATTCCGAGATCATGCCCGATATAGGTCGCCAGAAAGGGAATCAGCAGATAGAAACCGGCGTCGATGCCGCACTGGTTGATGAATAGCAATCGCAATGCGAGAGGGCACTCGCGGACCGCCCGAAGAGTTCTCATGTGCGTCCCTGCAGTCAGCCCGAGCGGGGGGACATCATGGGTTCCGGCCCCGGTCGGGGGCCGGTACGCCCCAGTGAATGGCTCGTCAGCCCGGGTTCCCACGCACGGGAGCAGACGCACTCGGTGACTTGGCGGAGCGGCCGATCATATGCTTGGGTCGACTTGTGCCCGGCAGCTCCCCGGCCGCGCTCGGAAGGGTACTCAGCGGATACGTTAGCAAAGCCGACCTGTTATCAACAGGGTGAGATTCCGGGCGATGGATGCGCCCGGAGCACACCGGCACAAGGAAATTGCGCCCGGCTCTTCCTTCGAGAGCTGGAACTCTCGTGCCCCGTTATTCCGTTCATGGGACGGACGACCTCGGCGGGGCATGTGACGGCATACCGGCCGAACCCGTGCCACCGCGCCGGGACCCCCTCCGCCGACTCCCCGGATCCCCGGTCCCGGCCCGCCACTCCCCCGGGGCAACCGGCCTTCCCCCGCACGGGTGAAAACCGCGACTGAATTCCCGTAAACAGAACACGGATTCTCCGCCGAATCCATTCTTCAGACCACAGCCCGCCCGAAGATGCCGAAAGGCCCACGTGCCGCGGGCAACTTCGCGACGATGTCCGTATGAACGACCGGAACTTCTTGGAGCGCACCAAGCAGTTCGCGCTCTACTTGGCCGAGCTCCAGACGAGCCTCGACCCGGAGTCCTACGCACTGCTGCTGCGGATTCTGAAGGGCTTCAACGAGGCGATCGTGCACCGGGAGCGCGGGGTCGATATTCCCTTCTCCCCACGCGAAAAAGAGTTGTTCACACCTGAGTTCGGCCGGGCCCTCACCAGACTCGCCGGATTTCTGGGGCCGCACGGCATGCACGTCGTCGTCGGCACCCACGGCACACCCGCGGATTCCGGACCGCCGGCCGGCACGGAATCCGGCGACCACGACCGGCGCGAGGTCGACGCCATCGCCCGGGCGAGTGGCATGCGCCCGTAACCGCCCGGCGCATCGTCTACAGTCTCGTCCGCCGTCCGCAGGGCCGCGGGCGGCGGGGCCACCGCCCCGACCCCGATCATGGGAGGCCACGCCCTCGTGCCCGCTTCGCCCGCCGCCGACCTGACCACCGGTCTGGCGGTCAACCTCCTCGACGCCTCCTCCCTGCTGACCGCCTTCGGCGCCCTCGGCATCGCCGTGGTGATGTTCGCCGAGACCGGCCTGTTGATCGGCTTCTTCCTGCCCGGGGACTCCCTGCTCTTCACCGCCGGGCTGCTCGCCCGCAGCGGGGCCCACTCCGGACCGCACCTGGACCTCGCCCAGGTGCTGGCCGCATCCGTGGTCGGCGCCCTCGCCGGCGCCCAGGTCGGCTACGTCCTCGGACGGCGCGGCGGCCGGGCGCTGCTGACCCGCTCCCGCAGCCGCAAGCTGCACGAGGGCGCCGAGCGGGCCGAGGAACTGCTCGCCCGCTACGGGCACGCGCGCGCCATCGTCCTCGCCCGCTTCGTCCCCGTCGTGCGCACCGTCCTCAACCCCCTCGCCGGGGCCCTCGGCGTCGCGCCCCGCACCTTCGCCCTCTGGCAGGTGACCGGCGGCCTGGTGTGGACCGTGGGTCTCGTCCTCGCCGGCTACGGGCTGGGCTCGGTCGTGCCCGACATCGACCGCTACCTGCTGCCCGTCGTCGGCGCCGTCGTCGCGCTGTCGCTGCTGCCCGTCGCCCTCGAACTGCTGCGCAGCCGCGGGCGGCGCCGGGCCGTCACGCCGGAGACCAACCCTGCTCCCGCACCCAGCGCCCGGCAAGAGCCGTGAACGCCCGCGCCGCGGCGCTCCGGTAGCCCGCCTCCCGGCACAGCAGCGTGACGGTGCGCGCCGGAAGCGGCGGCGCGACCGGCACGGGGTGCAGCCGCCACGGCCCGCGGGTGATGGCCTCGGGCAGCACGGTCGCCAGCGCGCTCCTGCCGACGATCTCGGCCAGCGCGTTGATCGAGTTCGCCTCGACGGCGATGCGCGGCGTGACGCCCTGCTCGGCGAGGAAGGCGTCGATGTGCCCCCGGGTCGCGAAGTCGCGACTGAGCAGGGCCAGCGGGTGGTCACCGAGCCCGGCCGCCGGCAGCGGCTCGCTGCGGCCCGCGCAGGGGTGATCCGGTCCGACGACGAGGCCGAGCGTCTCGGTGAACAGATCGGTGCCGGCGACCCCCGGCAGGTGCGCACCGCTGAAGGCGATGCCCAGGTCCAGCTCGTCGGCCAGGAGAGCCGCTTCGATCCGGTCCTGCGCCATTTCGCGGAGGTCCAGCGCGATCCCCGCGTGCCGGGCGTGGAACTCCGCCACGAGCGGCCCGATCAGATACGCGGTGAACGTCGGCGTCACGGCCAGTCGCAGGCTGCCTCGCGAGAGATCCTGCACGTCCAGCACCGCGCGCTCGCCCGCCGCCAGGTCCTGCAGGGCGTGGCGGGCGTACCGGGTGTACGCCTCGCCCGCGTCGGTGAGGCGCACGGTGCGCCCGGACCGGTCGAGCAGCTGGACCCGCAGGGAGCGCTCCAGCTGCTTGATCTGCTGCGACAGCGTCGGCTGGGAGACATGCAGGGCTTCCGCGGCGCGGGTGAAGTTCGCGTGCTCGGCGACGGCCAGCAGGTACCGGAGGTGGCGCAGTTCCATGCGCGCAACTATAGACAGCACGGATGGTGACTACGGATCACACCGGGGGCTGCCTATGGGTGCTGCCTTTGGGTGCTGTCCGGCCGCCCGGCGTCCAGGGCACGCGCCCCGTCAGCCCTCCCCGATCCCCGCGAACCAGGTGGCCCCGGCCTCCGTCGCGTGCTTGATGCGCCGCACCGCGAACTCCTGCATCGGCGGCAGGGCGTCCGGCTCGAACCAGCCCACCTCCAGGGACTCGTCGTCGTTGACGCACGCCTCGCCGTCCACCGCCCGGCACAGGAAACAGGTGTCCATGAACTGACAGACATCGCCGTTGGGGTAGGTGACGGGATCGAGCGCCTCCACGACCAGGACGCGCTCCGCCACGCAGTGCACGGCCGTCTCCTCGTACACCTCGCGCACGATGGCCGCCGCGGGCTGCTCGCCGGGGTCGGGAATGCCGCCGATGATCGCCCACTGCCCGTTGTCCGAGCGGCGGCCGAGCAGCACACGGCCCTCGGCGTCGAGGACCACGGCGCTCACACCGGGGATCCAAAGGAGCTGACGGCCCGCGCTCGCGCGCAGGTCTCGGATGAAATCGGGGGTGGGCATACGCAGGAGCCTAATGCGCCGCGCGGGACCGCCGTTCACCCAGGTGGCCGTATGGGCGGCGGAAAACCGCAGGTCAGGCCGGAGCCTTGCGCCCAGGGGAGAGCCGCAGAGCCTGACGGATCACCCGTACGGCGGACTCCGCGTCGTCGACCGTGACCGTGAACGTCCGTCCGTCACCCAGGCGCAGCACGAACCCCTCGCCGCGCCGTACCACGACGGCCGTGCCCTTCTCCGGACGCCAGCGATAGCCCCAGCCGCCCCACTGCCGCGGCGTGACACGGGGGGCGAAGTCGGCATCGACCACATGGGCGAGCGGGATGCGGGTGCGCGGCACGCCGATGTGCCCGCAGCGCACCTCCAGCGCCTCCTTGTCGACCCGTACGGCCACATGGACGAACGCCAGCGTGCCGTAGAGCATCAGCAGGCCCGCCGCGACGCAGCCGACGACCGCCATGACGAGAGGGGCCAGACCCGAGGTCCATGCGCTGTCGACGGCCAGCTCGACGCCGAGCGCCAGGCAGGCTGCGCCGGCCGCGGCGAGCAGCCACTGGACGCGGTTCGTCGCACGACCGGTCCAGACGGCGAGATCCTCGGTGTCGCCGGCCGGGGAAGGGGGTCCGGCCGCGCCCGTCTTCTCGTCGCCCTCGTGGCCCTGCGGGCCCGTGGAATGGTCCCTCATACCACGCAGCCTACTCACCTTCCGCCACCACGGCAGGGGTGATGCACGGACCCGCACCGGATCGGGTGGTCAGGGACGCACGGCGGCGGCCTCGAGGAGGGAGCGCCCCTCGGGGTAGGTCAGGGAGGCCGCTTCCATGGCCCCCTCACGGCCGCCGAGCAGCACCGTCAGGCGCCCCGACGGCTCGGCGTCGGGGGCGGGAGCGGCCCCGATCCGGCGCAGCGCCTGGGCCACGACGGCCTCCGCCGAGCCGTACAGGGTCAGGTGCGGCACCGCCGGCGACAGCCGGGACTCGACGGCCGCGCGGATACGCTCCGCGACGAGCTCGTAATGGGTGCAGCCCAGGACGACGCCCCTTACATTGCGGGGCGTGAGCGCAGCCGCCGCGGCGATCGCCGCGTCCGCGGCCGCCATGTCGGCGTGCTGGACGGCGTCCGCCAGCCCCGGGCAGGGCACCTCCGTGACCTCGACACCGGCCGCGAAGTCCCGGATCAGGCCGCGCTGGTACGGACTGCCGGTGGTGACCGGAGTGGCCCAGATCGCCACGGGACCGCCGGCCGCCGCAGCGGGCTTGATCGCAGGCACCGTGCCGATGACCGGCAGCTCCGGCTCCAGCTCCGCCCTTATCGCCGCCAGCGCGTACACCGACGCGGTGTTGCAGGCGACGATCAGCGCGTCGGGGCCCTGGTCGGCCGCGGCCCGGGCGCAGCCCAGGGCGCGCGCGATGACGTCCTCGGGCGTACGGGGGCCCCACGGCATGCTGCCGGGGTCGGAGGAGAGGACCAGATCGGCATCGGGCCGCAGCCGGTGCACAGTGGCGGCCGCCGCCAGCAGCCCGTTGCCGGAATCCATGAGCGCGATCTTCACCCGGTCACTTTAATCGATGGCCGGAGGCGGACAGGCCGCCGGGCGCCACACCCGGCCACGAACGGCCGGTCCGCCCGGGCCGGGTTCGCTCCGTTTCCTGCAACGAAAGCCTCGCGTGCGGCAGACTTCGGCGGATGAGCGCGCTGACTTGGATCACTGTGGGTTCCCTGGCCGCGTGGGTGTGGCTGCTGCTGGGCCAGGGCTTCTTCTGGCGGACGGACGTCAGGCTGCCGGGGCGCACACCGCCCGCGGAATGGCCGTCGGTCGCGATCGTGGTGCCCGCCCGGGACGAGGCCGAAGTCCTCCCCTCCAGCCTCCCCTCCCTCCTCGCCCAGGACTACCCCGGCCGGGCCGAGATCTTCCTGGTGGACGACGGCAGCTCCGACGGCACCGGCGAGCTGGCCCGGGCCCTGGCGGCGGAGCACGGCGGACTGCCGCTGACCGTGGACTCCCCGGGGGAGCCCGAGCCGGGCTGGACGGGGAAGCTGTGGGCGGTGCGGCACGGCATGGCTCTCGCCCGCGCCCGCACCGACGCCGAGTACCTGCTGCTCACCGACGCCGACATCGCCCACGCACCGGACAGCTTGCGCGAGCTCGTCTCGGCGGCCCGGTCGGGCGGCCTGGACCTCGTCTCGCAGATGGCCAGGCTGCGCGTCGCGACCGTCTGGGAGCGGCTGATCGTGCCGGCCTTCGTCTACTTCTTCGCACAGCTGTATCCGTTCCGGTGGATCAACCGGCCGGGCGCGCGGACGACCGCGGCCGCCGGCGGCTGCGTCCTCCTGCGCCGCGAGGCGGCCGAGCGGGCCGGTGTCCCCGGCAGCATCCGCCAGGCCGTGATCGACGACGTGACGCTCTCGCGGGCCGTACGGCGCACGGGCGGCCGGATCTGGCTGGGCCTCGCGGACCGCGTGGACAGCGTGCGCCCGTACCCGCGCCTCGGGCAGCTGTGGCGGATGGTCTCCCGCAGCGCGTACGCACAGCTGCGTCACAACCTCCTGCTGCTGGCCGGGACGGTCGCCGGGCTGGCCGTGGTCTACCTGGCGCCGCCGGTGGCCGTCGTGGCGGGCGCCCTGACCGGTGAGACCCTCCTGCTGGTGGCAGGAGCCGCGGCCTGGGCGGTGATGACCGGCACGTACGTGCCGATGCTCCGCTACTACCGGCAGCCCCTCCTGCTGGCGCCCCTGCTGCCGTTCACCGCCCTGCTCTACCTGCTGATGACCGTGGACTCCGCGGTCCAGCACTACCGGGGCCGGGGCGCGGCCTGGAAGGGGCGGACGTACGCCCGCCCCGAGGCCACGCCCTGAGCGCCCCACCGGTCACTTGCGGCCCGGCGTCCAGTTCATGCCCCAGCCGTATGCGCGGTCGAGCGTGCGCTGCGGGCTGACGCCGCGGTCCGGCACCAGGTAGCGGGCCTCGCGCTGGACGACGAGGTCGCCGCCGTTGTTAGTGATGAGGGCCAGCGCGCAGGTGTTGGAGAGCACGGTGCACTCGTCGAGCGAGAAGTCGACGGGGGCGCCGTGCTGCGGCTGCAGCGTGACCGTGGCGTGGAGCCCGGCGAAGCTCCGGGCGCCCTCGTAGATCGTCACGAAGATGAGGATGCGCCGGAAGTCGGCGATGTGGTCGAGGTTGACGGTGAGGTTCTCACCGGCCTCGACCGCGCCCGTGCGGTCGTCGCCGTCGAGGTGGATGAACGGCGGGCGGTGCAGCGACCCGAAGGAGTTGCCCAGCGCCTGCACCACACCCTTGGAGCCGTCGCGCAGCTCGAAGAGGCACCCGAGGTCCAGGTCCAGGTCCGCGTGCATGGCCATTGCCTTGCCGAACTTGTGGGCCCACCCCTTGAACTGCTTCTGCACGCCCCAGTTGAGGTTGACGCGCAGAGAACCGGACGTGCCGCCCTGCTTGGTCAGCGAGACCGTCGGCGATTCCTTGGTGAGCGTGACCTTCGTCAGGCGCACCGGCTGGGGCGCGGGCGGCGCCACGGGCGGGGGCGGCGGGGCGACCGGCTGCGCGGGCGCCGTGGGGGGCGCCTGGGCGGGCGGTGCCGGTATGGCGGCCGCGACGGGCTGCGGAGCGGGGGCAGGCGCCGGGGCCGGTGTGGCGGCCGCCCGGGGCTCGTCGACGGTGATGCCGAAGTCGGTCGCCAGGCCCTCCAGGCCGCTGCTGTAGCCCTGGCCGACCGCCCGGAACTTCCACTCGCCCTGGCGCCGGTAGAGCTCGCCCAGGACGAAGGCCGTCTCGACCGTGGCGTCGGTGCTGTCGAACCGCGCGAGCTCCGTACCGGCGGAGGCGTCCACGACCCGGACGTACAAGCCGGGCACCTGCCCGAAGGAGCCGCCGTCGGCCGAGGCGGCGAGCACCACGGTCTCGACGGCGGGCTCGACCGCGGCGAGGTTCACCGTGAGGCTGTCGGTCGTCACACCGGCGCCCGCCGGCTGCTTGCCCTCGTGACGGACCGCGCCCGAGGGGTGCACCGCCTGGTTGTAGAAGACGAGGTCCGCGTCCGAGCGGACCCTGCCGCCCACGAGCAGCAGGGCGGAGGCGTCGACGTCCGGCGCCCCGGGGGCCGCGTGCCACCCCAGCTCGACCCGCACCGCCGACGCCGGAATCCGGACGTTGGCACCCTTCATCATCCCCATGCTCCACCCCAAAATCTGGACGGCCTCTTGCTTGCAGGGACAACGTACCGTGGCGGCCGTTTGTCCCTGCTTGGCGTGGATTAGGAGGGGTCAGGAGGGTTGGGGGCCGGTGCGTGGGTGGCCGGTGGGGGTTTCGGCCTGGTGGCCGGCGGCTGATGCGTGGGCGCGTCGGGCTTGGCGGCGGTCGGCGCCACGGGCCTGGCGGCGGTCGGCGCCACGGGCCTGGCCGCCGTGGGTGCTACGGGCCTGGCCGCGGTCGGGGTCACCGGCTTGGCGGCGGTCGGGGTCACCGGCTTCACCGCGGTCGGGGTCACTGGCTTGACCGCAGTCGGCGTCGCGGGACGCGCGGCCGTGGGCGTCACGGGGCGAACCCCCGTGGGCGTCACCGGCTTCACGGCCGTCGGTGTCACCGGGCGGGCAGCCGTGGGCGTCACCGGCTTGGCCCCCGTCGGTGTCACGGGTTTGGGCGAGGCCGGTACGACCGGCCTGGTGGCGGTCGGCGTCACCGGCTTGGGCTTCGTGGGCGGGGCGACCGGCCTCGACGCCGTGGGCGTGGGGACCGCAGGCTTCGTCCGCGAGGGCGTGGGCCGCCCGGCGCCGGGCACCGCACTGCCCGGCTTGCGTGACTGCGACGGATCGCCCCTGCCCGTCCCGGCACTTGCCCCCGTGGGCGACTCGCTGCCCGGAACTCCCTTGGCCGATGAACCGCCCGACGGATCCTCGGACCCGGCGCCGGACGAACCGGAGGCGGACGAGCCCGCGCCGGGCGAACCGGCCGGCGGGGGCGAGGACTTGCCCTGCCCGCCGGACGGCCCCGAGGTCCCGCCCGTGCCCGAAGTGGGGCGCGTCTTCGGCGGATCCCACCGGAAGGGCTTGCTGTCCTTGCTCCCGTCGCTGCCGACGCTGCGGTCGAAGGCCTTGTCGCCCTGGAAGGGGTCGACCAGCGGAACCTGCTTCACCGGGCCCTGTTCCCTGGTGCGGGCCTTGATGACGGTGACCTCCGTGCTGGAGAACGTCTTCCAGCGGGTGCCCGAGTACGACGCGGCCTTCACGTCCACCCCGCGGTCCGGCTCCGCCAGCGGATTGCCGCAGTTGCACTTGACGGCGGGCGCGGTGTAGTCGTCCACGAGGACGAGCACGCCCTTCTGCAGCACCGACAGGTACTCGGCCGCCTGACCGTCCCGGAAGTCGTGGTTCTTGACGAGCGTGTCGAACTCCAGGTAGGTCTCGGTGAGTTTGTTGATGTACTCACCGATGCCGCCCTCGTCGATCTTCTTCACCGCGGCCCAGGCGCGGGCCTTGTCGGGGTCCGCGGTGATCTGCTTGATGAGCGAGGCCTTGTCGCAGCGCGTGGTGCCCTGGACCCCGCCGAACGCGCCCCGCGCGTCGCCCTGCCACTCGCCCCCGCCGGGGGATGCGGAGACGACGTTCCGCAGGTCGGTGTCCGGGTGTTCGGTGAACGGGAAGGCACCGGCCTCCCCCACCGCTTCCAGGACCAGTTTGACCGCTTTCTTCTTCCCCGATGAACTGCACCCGGCGAGACTGGCGCCGCCTATCAGCACGGGCACGGTGAAGAGGGCGACGGCCTGGATCCGGCGGCGCCGTGACGGCGCACGCCGGGTACGGGGCCGGGCGGATTCCCGCCGCCTCTCCCGGAACGGATTGGACACCAGCCGCATGTGAGTACCCCCCGATAGCCGGTCGTTCCTTGTCGTTTCGTTCGTTCTGTTCTTCTCGGCGGTTCTGTTCTTCTCGGCGGTTCTGTTCTTCTCGGCGGTTTTTCTCGTCAGCGCGTCGCGCACTTCGTGACCCAGCCCCCGTTGCACGTACCGGGCGGGTTCTTCGTGGGTTCGGTGGTGGTGGGATAGGTCGTCGGATAGTCCGTCGCGTGGCCCGACGGGCTCGGGTGGGGCGAGGGAGTCCCGGGATCTCCGGACTCACCGGTCCCGCCCGAGCCGTCGGCCGTGGGGGAGTTGTCCGCGGGGCTCGCGGTCCCCGTGGTCCCGCCGCCCGGCTGATGCCCGTTGTCCGGGTCTCCGGGCCCGCCGGCGGCAAGGACCCCGGCCACGGTGCCGCCCGCGATGAGGAGCAGCGCCAGCAGCGGGCCCAGGTAGACGGACCAGCCGCGGCGCGGGGCCCCGGGGGCGGGGCCGGGGGCCGGGGCCGGACGGGGTGCCGGGGCGGGCGCCGGAGTCGAGGCCGGTGTCGGCGTCGGCGTCGGCGTCGGGAAAGGGGCTGGTGCCGGCCCCGGGGCGGGCGCCGGATATCCGTAGGCCGGGCCCCTGGCTGCACCACCGGGCGCGCCGGACGGTGTCCCCGCGCTTGCGCCCGACGGCTCCGGCCCCCCGTACGAGCGGGCGCCGGAGCCGTACCCGTAGCCCGGTCCGTAGCCCGATCCGTACGTGGTCCTGGGGTCGGCGGGCGGAGGAGGCGACGGCGGGGTGGGCGTGGCGCGCGCAGTGGGCACGTATCCGGCGGGCTCCGCGCTCCCCAGGTCGGGCTGCGTGAGCATCCGGCCTGAGGCGACGGCGTCCAGCAGGCGCTGTGCCTCGGTCGATCCCATGCGGGTCTGCGGGTCCTTGCGGAGGAGCCCTTCGAGGAGCGGGGTGAGGGGCCCGGCGCGCCGTGGGGTGGGCAGTTCGTCCTGGACGACGGCGTGCAGGGTGCTGAGCGGCGACGTACGGCGGAAGGGCGAGACGCCCTCCACGGCCGCGTACAGCGTGGCACCCAGCGACCACAGGTCCGACGGGGTGCCGGGCCGCCGGCCCAGGGCACGCTCGGGCGCCAGGTAGTCGGGCGAGCCGACGAGGTCGCCGGTGCGGGTGAGGGTGCCGGAGCCCTCCACGAGGGCGATGCCGAAGTCGGTCAGCACGACCCGGCCGCTGGGCTCCAGCAGGACGTTGGCCGGTTTGACGTCGCGGTGCAGGACGCCGGAGGAGTGCGCGCTGCGCAGGGCCTGCAGGACCATCGAGCCGACCTTGGCGGCCTCTTTGGGGGTGAGCACGCCTTCGTGCTGCAGGATCTCGGCGAGCGACCGGCCCCGGACGAACTCCATGACGATCCAGGGGCGGCCCTCCTGCTCGACCACGTCGTGGACGGTGATCACGTTGGGGTGGCTGACGCGGGCTGCGGCGCGGGCCTCCTGCTTCAGGCGTGCGTAAAGGACGCGGACGTCGTGCTCGCGCAGGTGCTCCGGGGCCCGGACCTCTTTGGCGGCGACCTCCCGGTCGAGGAGCTCGTCGACGGCGCGCCAGACCACGCCCATGCCGCCGCTGCCCAGTTGGTCGATGAGCCGGTACCGCCCGGCCAGTAAGGGATGTCGCTGCTGCTCGCCGTCCACGCCGTGCGCCCCCCTCCCCGTACGCACGGCACCCCGAGCCGTGCGCGTTTCGGGCCACACCGGCTGGGACGGGGCAGCCCCGTCCGGCGTTCCCGGTTCCGCGGCCGCCGGAAGCGGGGTGCACGGCGCATCGGTGCGGGCTCAGGCGTGCGCATCCGGAGTGCGGCTCACCGTGCGCCCCAGCCGGGCGGCGGTTCGGGCGAAGGCGACCGCGTCGTGGACGGCCGCTCCCCCGGGGTCGTTGTTGAAGTAGGCGTAGACGTGGGCCCGGTCGGGCCAGGTGCCGGCGATGCGCCCGGCCCAGCTCGCGAGCGCCGCCCGGCCGTAGCGCGGCCAGGGCCGGGCCCGCCCGCTGTGGAAGCGCACGTATCCCCAGGGGGCCGTCCGCCACAGCGGGGTGACCGGCCGGGAGCCGTGGTCGGCCCAGCACAGCGCGGCGCCGTGGCCGCGCAGCACGGCGCGGACCTCGTCGGTCCACCAGGAGTCGTGGCGGGGCTCGACGGCCACGCGGACGCCGTCGGGGAAGCAGCTCAGCGCGGTGTCCAGGAGGCCGGGGTCGGCGCGCAGGGTGGGCGGCAGCTGGAGCAGGACGGGGCCCAGCCGGTCGCCCAGCGCGGCGGCGTGCCGCATCAGCCGCTCGACCGGCTCCTGGGGGTCGCGGAGGCGTTTGATGTGGGTCAGGTAGCGGCTGGCCTTGACCGCCATGACGAAGCCCGCGGGGGTGCGGTCGTGCCAGTCGCCGAAGGTTCCGGGCGGCGGCAGCCGGTAGAAGGCGTTGTTGTTCTCGACGGTGGCGAACCCTCTCGCGTACTCCTCCAGCCATAGCCGCTGCGGGCAGCCGTCCGGGTAGAGGACGCCGCGCCAGTCCTTGTACTGCCAGCCCGAGGTGCCGACGTGGAGGGGCATGGGGTGATTCCTGCCCCGGGCACCCGGACGCGTCACGGGCGGCCCGCGAGGAACGCCGGATCGGCGGTGCGCCGGCCGGCCGGGGCCGGTGGCCGGGGTTGACTGGGGACATGGACGAGTCTGCCTGCATCTTCTGTGCGATCGCCGGGGGCGGCACGGCCGCCCACCGGGTCTTCGAGGACGGGACGGCGGTCGCCTTCCTGGACGCGAGGCCGCTCTTCCCCGGCCACGTGCTGGTGGTGCCCCGGCGCCACGCCGAGACGCTCACGGACCTCTCCGCGGACGAGGTGGGGCCGTTCTTCGCCCGGGTGCAGCGGATCGCGGGGGCCGTGGAGCGCGGGACGGGTGCCGCCGGGTCGTTCGTGGCCGCGAACAACCGGGTGAGCCAGTCGGTGCCCCACTTCCACGTGCACGTCGTGCCGCGCAACCGCAAGGACGGCCTGCGCGGCTTCTTCTGGCCCCGGGGGCGCTACGCGTCGGACGAGGAGGCGGCGGAGGTGGCGGCGCGCGTGCGGGCGGCGCTGGAGGCCGGCTGAGCCGCCCGCCCCGGCGTGGACTATCGGCGGGAATCTGACCATATTGGATGTATGGCTTCCCTCGTCCTCCGGAGCCCCGGGAGAAGAGGTGGATCATGAGATTCCGCGATCGCGTGGACGCCGGCCGCCGCCTGGCCGAGCAGCTGGGCCACCTGCGCGCCGAGAACCCCGTCGTCCTGGGCCTGCCGCGCGGCGGCGTGCCCGTGGCCTACGAGGTCGCGCAGGCGCTCGGAGCCCCGATGGACGTGGTGCTCGTGCGCAAGCTCGGGGTGCCCTTCCACGAGGAGCTGGGCTTCGGCGCCATCGGCGAGGGCGGCGTACGGGTCGTCCACAGCGACATCGTCCGGATGACCCGCGTGGAGGAGGACGACCTGGCCGAGATACAGCAGCGCGAGGAGGCGAACCTGGTCCGCCAGGCCGAACGGTTCCGCGGCGGCCGCCCGCGCATCCCCTTGCAGGGCCGCACGGCGATCGTGGTCGACGACGGCATCGCCACCGGCGCCACGGCGGCGGCCGCCTGCCGGGTGGTCCGGGCCCAGGACGCCGCCCGCGTGGTGCTCGCCGAGCCGGTGGCGGCGCCGGACGCGGCGGAGGCGCTCCGCGCGGAGGTGGACGAGCTGGTCTGCCTCAGCACTCCGGCCGTCTTCTTCGCGGTCGGCGAGTGGTACCAGGACTTCTCCCAGACCCCGGACGAGGAAGTGATCGACCTGCTGGAGCGCAACAGGGCGGCAGTGACGGACCCGGGAGGTGTGTGATGACCACGGAGAAGATCGTCGAAAGCCCCATCGACATGGAGTTCCGCGAGGCCGGCGCGCTGACGCAGGCGGCGGTGCGGCTGCACATGCACGACGGCACGGACTTCACAGCGGTCGGGAGGAGCAACCGCAACCCCGCCGACCCCTCCCAGCAGCGCGTCGGCGAGGAGGTCGCGGCGGCGCGCGCGCTGCGCGACCTGTCCGAGCAACTGCTCGACAAGGCGGGGGTGGACATCGAGGAGACCACGCACACCCCGACGCGTCTGAACCACTGACCGGCGCCGCCGTTACGAGCCGTTACGGGTTGCGGTCGGCGAAACCGTAGGCGTGCGGCAGCAGGTCCCGCACCGGCACCGCGCGCAAGGCGTTGGCGTTGGCGCCGTCGCCTGTTCCCGTTCCCGTTCCCGTTCCCGTCCCCGTTCCCGTCCCCGTCCCCGTCCCCGTTCCCGTACTGATGATGACCTCGATCCCCGGGAAGTAGTCGAAGAGGACTTGGCGGCAGCGGCCGCACGGCGGCATGACACCTCGGTTGTCGCTGCCGACGGCCACGACGGTGACGAGGTCGTAGGCGCCCGCGGCGGCGGCCGCCCCCACGGCCACTAGCTCGGCGCACGGCCCACCGGTGAAGTGGTAGACGTTGAGGCCCGTGGCGATGCGGCCGTCCCGGTTGCGGACGGCCGCCGCCATGGTGTGCTCATCGCCCTTGGCGCGGGTGGCGGCGAGCTCCGCCGCCACCGCGATCAGCTCGTGATCAAGATCAGGTGTCACAGGGCGAGAGGCTACCGCCGGCCGGCGGGCCGGACGCCGACACCGCGGTCAGATGTCGATGCCGTCGGCCACCCGGGAGGACGGGACACAGAGCATCCCGTCGAAGGCGTCGGCCACCGGCGTGTGCACGTACGCGCTCTGGATCCGGGTCCGGTCGGGCATGCCGTCGCCCCGGGGTGCGGAGCGCAGCCCGG
Source organism: Streptomyces rectiverticillatus (assembly GCF_013394065.1). NCBI lineage: Bacteria > Bacillati > Actinomycetota > Actinomycetes > Kitasatosporales > Streptomycetaceae > Streptomyces > Streptomyces rectiverticillatus. The sequence goes on along the minus strand of NZ_CP040752.1, from coordinate 6,571,517 downwards.
CGAGGCCGATGGCGCGGGCCGGAACGGCTTCGGCGAAGGCGGCTTCGATGCTTCCCTGCTCGGGAGCCTCCAGCACCGTGTCGTCGACGGTGAAGCCGAACCGGGCGCTCTCCTCCAGCCGCATCTCCGCCGTACGGCCGCCGACGCACGACACCCCCAGGGCGAAGTAGTCGTCGCCGAGGGCGCGGTGGAGGAACTGGCCCATGGGCAGGGCCGTCGGGTACCCGTCGAAGACGGCGGGCTCCTTCTGGAGGTGGGCGTTGTGGGCCATCAGCACGACGCGGGCGTCCGGCTCGGCGCGGTCCAGGTGCCACAGGACCGATCCGGCCATGTAGGTCTCCCGGGACGAGGCGTCGGTCGTGAGCCCGGTGCCGGCGAAGAGGGCGGCCATGGCCCGGACGGTGTAGTCCGCCTGGGACGCGGCCTCCAGGCGCCGGAGGGCGACCTCATAGGCGTACCGCCCGGTGCGGGCGACCTGCAGGGGCTCGGTGGCCCGGAAGCGGATGAGGAGCCGGGCGAGGGCGGCCGTGAGTGCGTCCTGCTCGGTGGCGTCCAGGCGCGCCCACGCGGGTGCGGCGGCGGCCGCCGACTCGCCGGCGAACCGCCCGGCGATCCCGATGGCGGTCTCGGCCAGCGGCAGCGCCTCGGGGTCGGCCTCGCGGAGGTGGTCGGCGACCGGGTGCAGCGCGGGGAGCAGCGAGCCGCCCGCGGCCGGGATGTCGACGCCGGCGAACCGTACGGGCCGGGCCGCCGTGCGGTTGTGCAGGCGCAGCGAACGCAGGGGTTCCTGCACGCCTATGGGGAGCGCCGCTCCGCTGATCCGTTCGAGGTCGTCGTCCCGGCCGGCGCCCCGGACCCAGGTGTCGAGGGCGAAGGCTTCGCTGAATCCGTACTCGAAGGCGAGGACGGTGAAGCCGCAGCGTTCGACGAGGAAGCGCAGGAGGCGCCGGCGCACGAGCGCGAATTCGTGGATGAAGTGCGAGTTCTCGCCGACGCCGACGACGCGGGCGTCACCGATGAGGTCCCGCAGCGGCTCCAGGTCGTCGAGCGGGGCGTCGGGGTCGAGGGTGGTCAGGGTGGTGGCGTGGTCGCGCAGCCAGCGGGTGAACGGGGCGCGGCCGGCGGACGGCTGACGGCCGGAAAGCTGAGAAGACTGAGAGGGCTGAAAAGGCTGAGAAGGCATGCTGAAGGCTCGTCTCGCGGTGGAGTGGTGTGCAGATACAGATCACCGATGCGGGAGCACGCCGTGGGGCGGCTCCCGGAGAGCGTCAGCGGAAGAGTGTGCCCGGAACCATGATCCGACCCTAACCGTCGCGGCGGACGGCGGACAAAGGGTTTTCGCCCGTGGCCGGCGAGTCGTCCGTCGCCGGGAGGCTGTCCATGAAGGAGCTCACCGAGAAGACGGCCCTCCCCGGTCCGGGCGGCCCGTATCCGGGCGGGGAGGCCAGGCCGTACTCCTCCAGCGTCGCCCGGTACACCTCCAGCAGCCGTACGTGGTACTCCAGCGGTGCGCCCTCCGGGTTCAGCTTGCCCAGGGGCGTGGTCGGTTCGGGGCACCAGGTGGTGAACCGCGGGACGATGCCGTGGGACATGAAGAACCGCAGCCCCTCCGCGGTCGACGCGATCGCCTCGTCGACGGTGGCGAATCCGTCCGGGGTCGCCATCTCCACGCCCGCCACGAAGTTGGGGATGACGTTGCGGGCGCCGAAGACGTCGGCGGAGTCGAGGATCCGCCGGTGCCACTCGGCGCGGCCCACGTAGCGCTCCTTGCCCGGGCAGTAGAGCTGGAACAGCCGCTCGTCCCACACCTCGAAGTTGGGGTGGTAGATGCGGATGCCGTAGTCGTGGAAGCGCTGTACGTCCGCCTTGGGCAGGGCCTGCGCGACGACCTTGCCGATCCAGCGGCCCGGGAAGCGCTCCTCGATGGCCTGGGCGTAGCGGCCGTAGAAGTCGGCCTCGGTCCGCCCGGCGACCTTGGAGGTGATGGCCCCGCCGGTCAGGGTGTACGCCTGGGAGGCCCGGGCGGTGTCGTACCGGTCGATGATCTCCAGCGCCTCCAGCACCTCCTCGACCGGCTTGACGCCGGTGTAGGGGCGGCCGGCGGCCTTGTGCTGGCGCCAGTTGTGGTTGATGTCGCAGTACTGGCACTCCTCCTTGGCGCCGAAGTACTGGCACACGCGGAAGACGGTCAGGTAGACGAGGTAGCCCCACTGGATGGTCGGGGCGACCTCCATCACGGACTTCCCGTTGGGGAGGGTCTCGCGGTAGTAGTCGGGCATGGGCGGCAGGCCCACGTCCGAGATCCGCCGCCCGTCGAGGTAGAGGCCGAGCGTGCCGTCCGGCCCGGCCTGTACACGGTAGGGCGAGGCGGGGTTGACGCGCACGGAGACGACCGTGCGGCGCAGCTCGTAGGGGCCGCCGGTCAGCACGATCTCCTCGGGCGGGCGGCGCAGGGCCGCGGCACCGAGCTCGGGGAGGGTGCGGTGGTCGAAGGAGAAGATGAAGTACGACTTGGGCTTGACCCGGCCGGCAGCCTCGTTGGTGGTGTCGCTGAGGGCGGAGTCGTCGAAGGCCATGCCTCCGCGCAGCAGGTCCTCTTTGATCACGGCTTCCCGCGGGATGTGCGGGAAGCGCTCCATCAGGCTCTCGATCAGGTGGGTACGGCCGGTCATCTCGGTGCTCCCCCTTCTGCGTTCTTCTGCGTTCCACTCTTCGCGCGTCCGCTTTCCGTGCGTCCGCTATTCGCGCGTCCACTGGTCGTGCGTCCGCTCTTCGTGCATCCAACTGGTCTTGCGTCCGCTATGGGCGTGCTGCGATCTCTGCGGCAGACTTCGCCCGTGATCACTGACGCTAGTCCTGCCCGTCGCAGGAGAATCAACCGGGTCCGCAGTTGCGGCGTTTCGCCCCCGTACGTACGGGGCTGCTGCGAAACGATCACGCTCCGTGAAGGGACTGTCCGGATAACGGACGGGTTAACCGGATCTTCGGCCCGCTGCTCATACTCGACATTCCCGATCTCGCATATTGGACAGGCACGACCATGAGCCGGACAACCACCACACCTCCCACACAGACGGAGCGCGCCCCGCAGGGCTCGCCCCTGTCGAACGGACTCAAGCAGCGGCACCTGTCGATGATCGCCCTCGGCGGCGTCATCGGCGCGGGCCTCTTCGTGGGCTCCGGTGCCGGCATCGCCGCCGCGGGCCCCTCGATCGTGCTCGCGTACGCCGCGTCCGGCCTGCTCGTGATGTTCGTGATGCGGATGCTCGGCGAGATGTCCGCCGCCAACCCCGCCTCCGGCTCCTTCTCCGTCCACGCCGACCGTGCGATCGGCCCGTGGGCCGGCTTCACCGCGGGCTGGATGTTCTGGACGCTGCTGGTCGTGGGCGTGGCGATCGAGGCGATCGGCGCGGCCCACATCGTCCAGGGCTGGCTCCCGGGCACCCCGTCCTGGCTGTGGGTCCTGGTCTTCATGGCGATCTTCTGCGGCAGCAACCTGGCCGCGGTCTCGAACTTCGGCGAGTTCGAGTTCTGGTTCGCCGCCCTGAAGATCGGCGCCATCGCCCTGTTCCTGATCCTGGGCACGCTCGCGATCCTGGGCGTCCTGCCCGGCAACGACGCCCCCGGCGCCGCGCACCTCCTGCACGACGGCGGTTTCCTGCCCAACGGTATGAACGGCCTGCTCATCGGGCTCCTGGCCTCCCTCGCCGCCTACGGCGGCCTGGAGACGGTGACCATCGCGGCCGCCGAGTCCGAGAACCCGGTCAGCGGCGTGGCCAAGGCCGTGAAGACGACCATGTGGCGGATCGGCATCGTCTACGTCGGCTCGATGATGGTGATCGTCACGCTGCTCCCGTGGAACGACGGGTCCGTCACGGAGCACGGCCCGTACGCCGCCGTGCTCGACCGGCTCGGCGTCCCCGGCGGCGGCCAGATCATGAACGTCGTCGTCCTGATCGCCCTGCTGTCCGCGATGAACGCCAACATCTACGGCTCCTCGCGCATGGCCTACTCGCTGGTCTCGCGCGGCCAGGGCCCCAAGGCACTCGGCAAGGTCTCCGGCGGCGTGCCGCGCCGCGCGGTGCTCGCCTCGTCCGCGTTCGGCTTCTTCGCCGTCCTGCTGTCGTACTGGTACCCGACCACCGTCTTCGCCTGGCTGCTGAACATGGTCGGCGGGGTCGTGCTCATCGTGTGGGGCTTCATCGCCGCCTCCCAGCTGATCCTGCGCCGCCGGCTGGAGCGCGAGGCGCCCGAGCGGCTCGTGGTGCGGATGTGGGCCTTCCCGGTCCTGACCTGGGTGACGCTGGCCGGTGTGGCGGGCGCCCTGGTCCTGATGGGCCTGGAGACCGACACGCGCGTCCAGCTGTACTCCACGGGCGGCCTGGCCATCGCACTGGCCGTGGTCGGCTACGTGCAGCAGCGTGCGGCGGCCCGCAGGGGCGCGGAGGGCCCTGCGGGCGGCTGAGCCCGGCTCCGCGGCACCGCGCACCCGATACGGCGAAGGCCGGTCCCCGTCAGGACGGACGGGGGCCGGCCTTCGCCGTAGGTGTCCGGGCCGGCGGGGCGGGCGGGCGCGGGCCCGGGGGGCCAAGGGACCTGGCGGTCGGCGAGTCGCGGCACGGCGGGGGCGGTGGCGGTGGCGGGACCAGTGGTCACGGGCCCCGGGGCGAGGCCGGGGGCGCGGGCCGGGTTCGACGATCTTGACGATCTTCCAGTCACCGCCGCCCCGGCCCGACGGCCGCGGGGCCATGGGGGCCGCGGGGCCAGGGGCCGCGGGTCCGGGGGCGCGGGTCCGGGGGCGCGGGTCCGGGGGCGCGTGTCAGGGGGCGCGGGTCAGGGGGGCCGCAGGCCCGGGAGCGCAGGCCCGGGGGCGCGAGTCCGACGGTACTGGGCCCAGGCGGCACGGCCGGTGGTCACGGGCCGAGCTGCGGGCCGGCGGTCGCGGCCCTCAGCGGTCACGACTCCCCCGGGCGCGGGCTTGGCGGTCACGAGGCCGGCGGGCATGGGCTCAAGGAGCACGGTCGGCCAGTGGTCAGGGCCCCGGCTGTGGGCCGACGACCCCGGCAGGCACGGGGGCCGGGCCCCTGCCTGGGCATCGCCGGTCCGGTCGTCAACCGCTCCGGTCATCAACCGCTCTGGCGGCTACCAGCCGCGCCCCCGCCCGACACGCGACCCGACACGCGACAGGCCGGCCCGGACGTTCCGGGGCCGGCCTGTCGCCGAGTGCGGGCGCCGCTCAGGAGGCCGCGGCCTCTGCCGGCTCCGCCGGCTCCTCGCGGCGCGTCTGCGCCGGCACCGTACCGGCGCCGTGGAGGACGGGGTCGGGCCCCGGCAGGCCCGCGCGGTGGGCCTGGACACCCGCGCGCACCGCCCAGAAGTAGAAGCCCAGGGCCGACACCCCGACCAGAGCGGTGTCGAGGCCGCCCGGGATCACCCCGTGGCCGCCGAACTCCGGGCTGCCGAGCGCGGACAGCAGGGACAGCCACAGCAGGAAGCCGACCATCCACCAGGCCGGCGCGAACTGGCGGCGCAGGTTCTCGCCCCGGCGGCGCAGCACGACCGCGGCGATGGGGACCGAGACCAGCGTGAGCAGGGTGACCTTGCCGGTGTTGGGCCACTTCGACCAGTACAGGGCGCAGGCCGCGAAGGCGAAGATGAGCGGGCAGAGGACCTTGGCGGCGGGGAGCCGGAAGGGGCGGGGCAGCTCCGGCTTGGTCTGCCGGAAGACGCCCACCGCGATCGGGCCCATCAGGTAGGAGACGACCATCGCGGCGGAGACGACGCTGGCCAGGGCCTCCCAGCTGTGGCCGATGGTCAGCAGCAGGAGGACGGAGAAGCCCAGGTTGAGCCACATCGCGGGGCGGGCGACGCCGTAGCGGGGGTGCACCTCGGCGATCTTCTTGGGGAAGAAGCCGGTGTCGGCCAGGTTCTGCGCCAGGTAGGCGGAGGAGGCGACGTTGCCGATGTTGGCACCGTTGGGCGAGATGAAGGCGCCGAACTGGAGCATCGTGACGACCCAGTGCAGCATCAGCAGCTTGGCGAGGTCGGCGAAGGGGGAGGCGAAGTTGATGCCGCTCCACCCGCCGGCCTCGGCGAGCTTCTCCGGCGGGACCGCGCCGAGGAAGGCGACCTGGAGGGCCAGGTAGATCACCAGGCCGAGGGAGAGCGCGCCGACGAGGGCGAGCGGGATGGCCCGGCCGGGGTTCTTGGCGTTGCCGCCGAGGTTGACCACGGCCTGGAAGCCGTTGAAGGCGAAGACGACGCCGGAGGCGGTGACGGCGGTGAGGACGGCGGACCAGCCGTTCGGGGCGAAGCCGCCGTGCGCGGTGAAGTTGTCCGTGTGGAAACCCGAGGCGATGAGCGCGCCGACCGCGAGGACCGGGATGGCGAACTTCACCAGCGTCAGCAGGTTGTTGGCCCGCGCCAGCAGCTCGACCGACCAGTAGCAGGCGAGCCACAGGGCGACGGTCAGGAACAGGGCCATCGCGATGCCGGTGCCGGTGAGGCTGCCGTCGGCGACCAGCCCGCGGGCCCAGCCGAAGCTCCACGAGGACATGTACTGGGTGCCCGCGATGGCCTCGATCGGGATCAGCGAGGCGGTCGCGATCCACACGGCCCAGCCCGTGATGAAGCCGAGCACCGGTCCGTGCGAGATGGAGCCGAACCGGGCCATGGCGCCGGGCAGCGGATAGGCGGCGCCGACCTCGGCGTAGGACATGGCGATCATGCCGATGAAGATCGCGCCGATCACCCAGGCGACCAGGGCGGCCGGGCCCGCGACCTGAGCCGCCTGACCGGCTCCGAAGAGCCAGCCGGAGCCGAAGATGGACCCCAGCCCGATCATGATCAGGGCGAAGAGGCTGAGGCCTTTTCGATTGGCCGCGCTCACATCCACGACGTGCATTCCGTTCTGCCGGAGACAAAGTCCGACGGCAGCCCGTGCACCTCTCGGGCCCTGCGGCTGCCGCCCTTTTTCGTCGGCTCGCGCCGCAGGACGACATCGTCTTCCGGGCCGAACCTTCCGAACCGGTCGGAATTCAGCCGCGCGCAGCGAGAAGCGGCCCGGCGGCTCTGCCGAAATCATCCCCGGGAGCGGACACCGGGCTGGCTGCGCACGACGAACCTTGAGGAATTCGATCAGCGGTGGTCCGGGCTCACTGGCGACGAGATCACCGAGGACGCAATAGCGACGCCCGCCATCGTACGACAATCGGCGGAACGTCTCCAATCGCGGCCGGTCCGCCCATTGTTTTCGGCGCGGGCACGCCATTTCCTAATTCCCGAGTGACTGAGCACGTGCTGTCCGTGACTTTACCGAGGAATCAGCGGAAATATTTTTCCGGAATAACATCGCATCGCAGGCGCCCACGGCACCGACCTCACCGCCATGCGGGTCTCCCGCAGCCGATCGCTCCCTGGAACCGGCCCCGCCCCACCACGCCATCCACACGGCCAACGAAGCGGCCATCGCACCAACGGAGAGGTAGACAGGTCGGCCATGCCCGAAAGCATCCTGATGCGCGAGGTCACCAATGCTGAAAGCAGGGCGGTACTACCCCGCGGGTACGCGGACGACTGGCCTCCGGAGGAGCGGCAGGAGGGTGTGTCCGGACTACCCCCGCGGGTACGGGGACGACTCTTGCTGACCTGGGCTGATGTCACGTGATCATGCCTTGTGCGCGCTCCGGGAGAGCTGATGGGCGCGGGGTGGCCGGGGGCCAAACCCTCTGGGGCCGGTGGGGAAGCTGAAGGTTCCCCGACAGCGGCCGACAAGGCCGGTCGTCAGGGCGCTTGACTCCTGGTCCGCGAAGAGGGGTGACTGATGCCATTGCCCGGCGAGATGATGGTCGATATGGGGGATGCGCGGTCCAGGGCACGGCGTGGAGATCGCCGAGCAGTTAGCGCAGGCTGTTCACCGCCAGTGGGAGGCCGAGGTCCGTGTGCGTCAGCTCAACGACCCCTATCCGCTTGCGGTGTCCTGGAGGGTGGCTTCGGAGGACCTGGTCGAGACGTGGTCGCTGTTGCGGGCGATCGCCGTCGACCGGCCGGGCGGGCCGGCCAGTGATCCTGTGGGCTGGGCCGGAACGCCTGAGGAACTAGCCGGGGCAGGGGTTCAGATCACCGAGCTGTTCACCCGCAATGTGCCGACCCAGCGGCTGCTGGTGCTCGGTCGGCCGGGTGCGGGCAAGACCGTATTGCTCCTGCGGCTGGGCCTACTCGCCCAACGCGCCTCCGACCACTCCGGCAGCGGGGCCCAAGCGGTCCGGGGGTGCCGGTGCATCACCTGATCCTGCCGATCCTGGACGGCTTCGACGAGATCCCCCTTACTGTCCGCGGCACCGCCCTCAGCGCAATCAACCAGGCCCTGCCGCTGGGGCAGGCCGTGGTGCTGTCCAGCCGCGTCGCCGAGTACCGCGACGCCTTGCGCCCGGCCTCGGGGGTACCGGTGAAGCTGGCCGGGGCGGCCGGGATCGAACTGTGCCCCCTCTCCGCCACGGACGCCACCGCCTACCTGAACCGCGACGCAGGCGGCACGGGGGACGCCGCCGACCGCTGGGCCACCCTCACCACGCGGCTAGGAACCGCCACACCTGTGGGCGAGGCGCTGCGCACACCGCTGATGCTCTTCCTCGCCCGAACCATCTACAACCCCCGCCCCGGTGAGCACGCAGCAGATCTGCCACACCCCGGAGAACTCTGCGACACCTCACGTTTCCCCACCCGCGCTGCCGTCGAGACCCAGTTGTTCTCCGCGTTCATCCCAGCCGCCTACCGGCCTCACCCCGTGGCCCTGACGTTCTCGCCCGACATCTGCAGCACACCCTGCACGGCACACCCGACCTCGCCTGGTGGCAACTTCACCGAGCGGTGCCGGCAAGTATTCCCGGATTGATCACCTGGCCCATCGGGCTACTGGGGGGTGGCGGGCTCGCGATCACATCTGCGATCCACACCGAAGGCGGGCTCGGCATCAAAGTCGGTACCGCACTGTTCTTGTTCGTGGCAGGGTTCGGGGTCGCCTCCGCCCTCACTGTCCCGTTCCGGCTCACTTTCGAGGCGGAAGGTCGGCAACCGGCGGCCAGGATCCGATGGGCTGGAACTGGCCCTGGCTTGGAGTCGGTCTCAGACTCTCCGCTCTGATTGCCATGATGGGGGCCTCCGCCCCGGCGGTTGTAATGGTCGGCTTGGGAGTCGGCATAGCCTCCGGGTTCCGCAAGTCACCCTCGCGACTGGGGCCGCGGTCGGACTGGGCCCAGGAGTAGCCCTTGCACGTCGACCAGGTCCGCGGCCGCCACCGTCCGGCCGGAGCGCAGCAGCAGGACGGCGAGCGTCGCCTGCTGCTGCCTGCTGCCCAGTGTCAGCGCGGTGTCCCCGTACCGGCCCAGCATCGGGCCGAGCACCGAGAAACGGAGGCCCCGCATAATGGACAGCCGTCAGCCGACGAAGTCCTGCGCCCACCAGTAGGTGCCGTTCGCGTCGATCGTCACGCCGACACCGGTGTACTTGTGCTGGTCGCCCAGGATGTTCTGCTCGTGCAGCGGCTCCTTGATCCAGGCATCGACCACCGACCGGGCGTCCTTCCAGAATCCGCGGGCGCCCGCGGCGTTCTCGGCGACCTCGCTGAACGGGCGCGAGTAGCCGTACTTGCGGAGCGAGCCCATCAGGTCGAGGTAGTGGCCCTGCTGCTGCCGGCGGGCCTGCTCCTCGGCCTCGTCCTGGGCGGCGCGCTCGACGACGGGGTCGTACTCCAGGCGCGCCTTGCCGTGCTGCGCACGGTAGTCGTTGACGAGGTCGAAGACCTGGCGCTGGAGCGACTTGGCGTCCGGGTTCGGATTCGGGTTCGGGTTCTGGCCGCCGTCGGAGAACTTCCAGACCTGGGACGCGGTGTAGTTGCAGCTGTAGATCTGGACCGGGGTGCCGTCGTTGGTGTTGCCGCCGCGCACGTCCAGGCACTTGTCGGACTGCGGGTTGACCAGGACGTCACCCTGGTAGCGCACCCACTTCTGGGCACCCGAGCCGTTGCAGTCCCACAGCTGGACGGGCGTCCCGTCGGCGGTGCCGCTGGACGCGACGTCCAGGCACTTGCCGAACGCCGTCATCGTGGCACCGAACTCACCGGGCTGCTCCACGTACATCCACTGCTGGGACTCCGTGCCGTTGCACCCGTAGAGCTGCACCGGGGTGCCGCTGTCCCGGACACCACCGCGGACGTCCAAGCACTTGCCGGCGAGCCCGACGAGCGGACCCGCCTGCGCGGCCGCCTGCGCCGAAGCCGGCAGGGCGGTGACACCGACCGCGGCCAGGGCCAGGGCGCCCCATATGGACGACTTCTTGAGTGACGTGGTGGACGACTTCTTGAGCGACGCCTGCATGAGGCCCGTTCCTCTTTCTCGAGCGGCCCCGGAGACGCGGTGCGCCCGGGGTGATTTCCTCAAGGAGGCTAGGAACGGGTGTTCAACAATCGGTCAACGCCCGATTGACGATCCGTTGACCCGATCAGGCCTGATCAGGGCGGAATGTTCCAGCTGGTCATCCCGGCTGTCCGTGCTCGGTGCCGAGGCTGGACAGCGTGCCGGTCTCCAGCCGGTAGGGGGAGCCGTCCGCCGGCCGGCGCCCCCGAGGCAGCGGGCGGTCAGGGCGCGGAGGACGTGGCCATGGGCGAAGAGCGGGATGTCACCGCCGGTGCCGTGGAGGGACAGGCCCCGGGGCCGCCGGTGGGGACGCCGTCGCACCACAGGTCCCAGCCGGGGCGCAGCTGCTGGATTCGGCCGCTTTCTTCCGGCCTCCGCCTGGCCGACGGATCCGGCCCAGCGGAGCCTCGCCCGCCTTGAGCTCGTCGACGCCCTTGGGGACGTGGTCTCGCTGGCCTGGGCAGCCCGAGCGACAGCCCGAATCCGGCTGTGCCCCAGGACTCGGGCCTCAGCCCCCATCACCAACCGACGCTGCCGCTCATCCAGGTGCGGGAACAACAGGCTGAACTTCAGGCCCAGTTGGTCGCGCGCCGACTCCAATACGCCCGTACCCATCAACGAGCAACCGGAGCAGGAAACAACACGTCGATTCTCTGCGATCCCTTGCGTCCACCAGCAGCCGGCGTCGACGTGCGACAGTCCCCGTTCGAGATGCCGTGCGTATGATCGCAGCCGACACTGGAGTGAGGACGAGCGTCGAACGCTGGGTTTCGGCATCGGTCTCTGGAGGGCTGATGCAGAGCATCAGGTTCAACGGGATCACTGAGCTGGAGGAGTGCCTCGCTGGCACCCGCGTGCTCAAGTTCCAGGTGCCTAGTCAGGCCGACTTCTTCGTCAGCTCGGTCCAGCAGGCGCTGGTCGACCTGGGTGCGGTCGTTTGGGTCGATGGGTTCTGCGGCTCCAACACCGAAGCCGCGGTGAAGCAATTCCAGGCGTAGGCTCCTGGACTGGACGTGGATGAGCAGATCGGCCCCCACACGATGGGAGCCCTGGACAACGCGTTCGCCACGGAGCCTGGAGAGATCACCGGCTGCGTCACGCCGGAGGGGCCGGTGATGTCCTTCAACGGCGTCAGCAGCGACGAGGTGAACCTCCTGCTCTCCGCGATCGGACTGGGCGCACGTCATCGCCTACGTCCCCAACGTCATCGGCTACATCGACGAACATCGAGCTCCCCCTATCTGCCCCCGACTTCGCCACAAAGATCGAAGAACTCGCCGCCACCACCACCCCTATGGTGTGGCTGGAAATAGTGCCATGCTCCAGCAACGGTGATCCCCGCCCCTCCTTCGACAGGATCCCCACAGGCCCCGCCCGGAGGCTGCCACGGGGCAGGGCCGCGCCGTCCCTCCCGGCCTCCCCGACGGGAGGGCCGACGCATGCCTGCCCAGGCCACTGGCCTCTCCCTGGAATGCTGAACCCGTCCGTCGACAGCCTCCGTGACCTGGGCAGCATCGTGTGCTGTCAGCGTCGTTCAGCCTCTACAGAGCTGGCGCATCATGGCGGCGAAGACCAGCAAGTCAGCGAAGGGCTGTTGCGTAGCGGCTTCCCGTCCGCCGCGCCCACCAGCATGCCCCCGGAGCCTAGGCCCCTCACGCGAGTGAGTCTGGGCGTGATTGTCGTCCGGGCTGGGCAGCAATGAGGGGCCGAGGCGACGCGCGAACAAACATCCGCTCGGATGTGGCGTCGGACGTCCGGAGATTGAGGGGGTGCCATGCATCAGCTGGCCGACCGGAATAAGTACATCGGATTCCTCTTCATGCGGATTGACCCGGCCTACTTCGAGCTGGGTCGCGAGGGCATCCATGATGTCTCCGCCGCGCATGCCCGCGACCTTGCCAAGTGGTCGAAGCAACTGACGCACGTCGTAACCTCCGGACTGAACGGGAGGTACGACCAGATCACCATGATTGAAGCGGACACTCTTGAGGAGATCCACGCGGCGGCGACTGACTTCCGAATGGGCGCCAAGGGAAAGTATATCGAAATCGTCGACATCGCCGTGGGAGTCAAGGCGCCTCCTCGCGGGCTCGCAAAACGCGACTCGAAGCCCGAGTAGCCTCATCCTTGCTTGGTTCGGGCTTGCTTGGTTCGGGATCTTGAGGGTGTGCGACGGCCAACCCAAGTCCGTCACACCCAACGTCTGGCACACGACGGGTTTTGTCCTCGGTGGAACCTTGGGTGTTGGCGGGAGTGGTCACAAGTGGTGTTTGTTTCGGCGTTGGCCGCAGCGGCAACGCAGTGTGACCAACGCCGATGATCGTCCCATTGGACTACCAACCCGTAGACCCGCTCTTCCCTCAGCAATGGGACATGGTCACCATCCGGGCCGGCGGGCCCGGGACCACCGGATGGGACCTCGTTTCGGGCCCCCATCGGGCAGACATCGCCATCCTGGACTCCGGCTGCGACCTCACCCATCCCGACCTCTACTACGCCGGGCAGGGCTACAACCCCGGTCAGATCGCCGGTGACGGTTCCCCCAACCCGACGCTCGGCAGTTACACGTACTTCCCCGTCGGCCATGGCACTTGCTGCGCAGGGATCGCCGCGGGCAGGAGGGACAATCTCAAGGGTGTGTGCGGAGTCGCCGGTATCGGCAGAGCCGGCTTCATCCTCCCGCTCGCGTTCACGATGTTCACCGAGGGAGTTCGTCATGGGCCTCTCCCTGGCAGTGAGCCGAGGCGCCCGAGTGGTGAACATGAGCTTCAGCACCCCCAACTGGAACGCGCAGATCCTTGGCCCCTCGATTGCGCACGCCCACACGAACAACGTGGTGATGTGCGCATCGACCGGGAATAGCACCCAGGACAAGGTCGGCTATCCAGCCACCCATCCGCGCATCATCGCGTGTGGGAGCAGCGATGCCACAGACCAACGGGTGTGGGATTCTAACTGGGGATCACAGATTTCGGTGGTCGTTCCAGGCGGCGCGTGCCGACGACGGACATGCAAGGGGCAGCTGGCTTCAATTCCGCCCCGCAAGCATTCATCGTCAACGACTGGACCGGGCACTGCATGAACACGAACGCGCCCTGGAGCGAATATCACGCGAGAAGCGCCGGTTGGAGACCGAGGAGGAGATCCACCGGTTCCTCTTGACACTGGGACGAGACCCTGGGGTTCTGGACGGCCTGTACGCGATGCACGAAGAGCCCGGAATCATCGATGAACTGGAAAGAACCCGGACTCCGGACTCCGTACTCCGAGATCGAGGGATTAGCCTGCCCACCGGCGCCACGATAGGGGTGCCGGGACCCCATCGGGCAGTCCGGGTGGACGCCACTGTCAATGACATCGCCTTCTACGCACAGTGGGACCTCGAACTCGGGCTGAGCACTGGCGTCGTGTCCGGCCCAGTACCCGACGGCGGGGACACCGCGATGACCGCCCCGGCAGCAGCCGACGAGGACCGCCACTGAGGCGGTGTTCCCTGCTCCGAGGACATGTGCCCAAAGTAGGCGACGTCGCCCGACAGCTGCCGGTTACTTCAGGGAAGATTTCACCCTTCCGTGTTTATCTAGTGCCGTTTCGGCGTGTCGAGCTTGCGGAATCCTTCGATCAGAACCTGGCTCACTCTGAGTCCAGGCGCCCTTCCGGAGAGAGGCTCTCTAGTTATGGGCAAGAAGACGACGGGTTCCGATCGGATCGCGCGCTGGAGAATCGTGGCAGTGGCAACATCTCTGGCACTTCCTGCCGCCATGTCGGCGACACCGGGGTATGCAATGGCCATGTTCTCACCCAATGGACTTGCGGTGACCGTGGACTGTCGGCTCAACGGTGTCCCGGTGACCGGACCGACCATCGAGGGAACCAACGACGACGACGTGTTCACCTGCGACGTCTTTGGACCCGGAGCATACTTCCTCGGAGGCGCAGGAAATGACCGTATCGAAATGAACCACAACAGATACGGCATCATCAGCGGTAATGAGGGCGCCGACATCGTCAAGGTAAAGATCAATAGTGGTCTCATCCAGAGCGGTGGCGGCGCGGACACTATCGAGGTCGACACCATGGCGGTCAACCAGGGTGACGTCAGCATCCGCGGGGGTGACGGAAACGATCAAATCACTGTCCGCGACAACAGCGGCCAGATCCAGGGGAACGCAGGAGACGACACCATCACCGTCCCGTTCAACAATGGAACTGTCGATGGGAACGAAGGCTCGGACACCTGCCGGGTTGCCGGCGAAACCGGCACCACATTCAACTGCGAGGCACAGTGACTGCCAACGCAGCCTCTCTCGTAGCTATGAACTTGAATCCGTGATATCGGTCAGCTGTCCGTGATCAGGCCCCCAGGTCTCACGTCGTCGGCATCCTCGTCCTCGGGGACATCGGCCAGTGGAAAGCCGGCCTTTGCCAGGTTCCAGACGAGGTCGTCGGCGCCATAGCCGCAGCCGTCGGTGACGTCGCTTTACCGGGTGGCGACGATGCGCAGCACCTTGCCGAGGTCAGCGGACTTGTCGCCGGCGGCGCGCGGTACGGCGGCCGGCGCATTCTTCGCTTCGTCCTGCGGCGGTTCGCTGTCTCCTACTGATTCCCAATGTTGGTTGTCAACCCTGGTTGGTGGCTCGCTGCGAGCAGTTCAGCCCGGGGCGGGGTGGGGCGGTGGCGGAGTGGTTTCGAAGGTGCGGCCGTCGCGTATGAGGGCCGGCGACCTGGGCAGCCATGCAGAAGACCCGCATCAGGCGGCGGCAGTAGCGCCGGGGCCTGCGCATGTTGCCGCTGATGCGCCCGGAGTCCTTGGGGACCGGTGCCAGGCCGGCATCACCAGCCGGGCGGTCGGGGCTACCGAAGATGCTCATGTCGCCGCCGGTGTGGGCGATGAACTCGGCGCCCAGGACCGGACCGAGGTTTCGCCCCGCCCGCAGGTGCCGGCTCCTAGGGCCGCGATGGACGGGGCTCTTCCCACGCCTCAGCCACCGGCACGGGTGGGCATCCGGACGGCGAACAGGTGTCGTCTCCAGGACACGCCCCATCCTGAACACCACTGTCCGGGACCGGGGCTTCGGATGTCCCCGCCGACCTGGCGGGGTCGCCGGGCGCGCAGCGCCCCGCTCCACGGCTCACTTTCATACGCCATAGTCTCAGCGCCCGGGTGTGACGCGTAGGTCTGCCCAGCCTCGACCGGCACGTCCCGCCACAGGTTCAGTGTGCGAGGGCCGCGGCCACGAGGACGAAGGCGGCGACGGCGAACAGGGTCCGCACGCCGTGCAGGGCGTTCCACCGCCCCTCGAACGCTGTCCGGGCGGCCCGCTCGTCACCCTGGCCGCGCGAGGATTCCAGCGCATTGTTGAGGGGGACGTTGCCACCCGAGGTGATCAGGTGCCCGACCAGCGCGCAGAGAGCGGCGGCCCCCACGAGGACCGACCCGCTCCCATCACGCGCCTGGGGCGCCACGAAGAACGAGGCGGCCGGAAAGGCCAGCGAGCCGAGGAAGAGCAGCAAGAAGAGCGGGCCCGGCACATTTCGGTTCATCGCCCGCATGACGAGGGTGAACGAGGCAGCGTCGTCCACCTCCTTCATGGCGGGCATGACACCCGACAGAAAGGCGAGCATGTATCCGGCGTACAGCCCGGTGCAGATGAGGGAGAGGATCTCGAGAGTGTCCGACATGCCGGTCATCATCGCCGCCCCTCCCCTGTCTTCGCAGAAGTGTTCCGCGATTGCCGGGAACGGGTCCTCGGCGCTCTCGGAGAGTGGCCCCCGCCGGCGCCGGTCGCCGGTCAGTTCCGCAGGTGGTGTTGGCGGGCGATGACCAGGGCTCGGCAGCGGGCACGGACGGTGTGTTCGCCGTCGAGCCACTGGATGGCGGGGCCGGCGGGCTGGAGCAGGTCGCCCATGGCGGCTGCGACGTGGGCACAGTAGGCGAAGTCGTCGCCCGCGGTCGCCTCCTGCAGGCGGCCGATGTGGCCGTCAGGTCGTCCTATGCGCCGCGTACGGTGTGATGGAAGGCGAGGGCGGTCTCCAGCGGGGTGAACCAGGCGAGTCCGGTGACGGTGATCCCGGTGCGCAGGACGGTGGCGCGGTCGGTGACGTCGCGGTTGGTGCCGGCGTATCGGACGAGGGCGGCGACGTCGGCGTAGAGGGTGGTGGTGCGCTGGTCGAGTGGTTCGAGGAGCTGGTGGGCGAGCGCGAATTCTTCGTCGGCATGGACGGGGTCGGCTAAGGCGCAGGCCAGGGACAGGAGGGTCCGGGCGATGGCCCGCTCGCCCGGGGCGTCGTGATGCTCGGCCTCGGTGCGTGCCTTCGCGCATGCGGCGGGACGGCGCGGTCGATGTCGCCGTGAGGCAGGTGGATGTGACCCAGGACTTGATGGTGGCAGCCTTGCCGACCCAGGGTGGGGATGGCGGCAGGGGCGGTGGCGAAGTCGCTGCGGATGCGGGCGAGGCCGGCCAAGCCGCGGCGGGCGCGCGGGGCGAGCCGGGCTCCGGCGTCGGCGACCTGGTGCATGCCGTGTACGGCGTCGTCGGTGCGGCCGAGGTCATTGTGCGCTTTCGCCCGGTAGCACAGCGAGTTCGGTGAGTTCACCCGGCGGCAGGCCGGTGGTCAGGACGGCGGTGAGGCGCTCGGCGGTCCACTCGCGGTACTCGTGCTGGCGGCGGGCGATGGCGGCGAGGAGTTCCCCAGAGCATCGGCAGGCGTATCCGGGCCCGGCTGCGGGCCGGCGCCGGAGCCGGGATGGCGTGGGCGGGGCGAGGGGCTCCCAGACGGAGTCCTCGGTGTAGCCGAAGGCGGAGGCGGTGAGCCAGGCGAGGTCGCCGAGGTCGTGGTCGCGGGCCGGCGCAGGCCCTGATGCAGACACGCGATCAGGAGGCACGGCCGGGGATACGTGCGTGGGTCTCCTGCCACTGCCGACCGAGGGCGGCGAGGGCGCGTTCGGCTGCCCGGTGCCAGTCGGCGGGGGCCCAGCGGTTCTCGGTGTGGTCGTCGGCGGCGCGCGGCGCGCTGCGGATGGCGCCGTGGAAGCTAGGGGACCACCAGCACGCCTGAAATCAATAGGCGACACTGTCGCAAAAGAGCTGCCTCGCCGGATCAGCCTTTCAGATTGTAGAAGTGGATTGGTGTGTTTGGCCTGAACCCGATGCGCGGGTACACGGGGGCTCCGGCGGCGGTGGCGTGGAGCGTGGCGCGGGTCAGCCCGGTGGCCCGCGCACCTTCGTAGAGCGCCTTGCGGGTGACCGCTTCGCCGTAGCCGTTGCGCTGCCACTGCGGGTCCGTGGCGACGAATGCGACGAACAGGCGGCCTTGCGCTTCGACCGTGGCGGCGCAGGCCACTGGTTCGTCGCCTCGCATGGCCAGGTAGGCGTACACCTCGTTCTTCCAGAGCTCGGATCCGGCCAGGCCGTCGCGGCCCTCCTCCAAGGGGAACCCGTACGCGCGTGATTGGAGGTCGGCGTAGGCCCGCAGCTGCTCGTCGGTGCGCACGCGGGTGAACGTCAGGTCGGGGTGGGCCGGCTCGGGGATGGAGAGCAGGTCGCCGGCCATGCCCGTGCCGGGGAAGGCGTACTGGAGGCCGGCCTGCTCGGCTGTCGTTTCCAGCGCGGAGCGGGCCTCGTGGTCGAGGAGGTCTTCGAAGAGCCACAAGAAGCCCGGGTGCTTCTTCGTCCGCATGATGCCCGCGGCCTGATTCAGACGGTGCCTGACGAGCTCTGCTCCCGCTTCCGCCTCGGTCAAGGTGATGCAGTTGAAGAACCCGAACCGGCTGTCGGCCCAGCGGACAGCGATGCCCGGAAGGTCACGCACGTCCGCGTTCGGGTCGCGGTCGAGCACCATGGTCCGCCAGACCGTGGTGAGCTGCTGTACTGATTCGATGGATTCCGCGGAAACGGTCACGGTGCCTCCATGACGTGTTGTGTGTGGAGAGGTCCCTGAGCAGGTGGTGGATGTCTCTGGTGCCTCTGTGGCAGTAGGCACTCTGCTTGCGGCGTGCGGATGTGAGGTCATCAGCTGATGTTTTCGGCTTCTTCGGTCTGGCCGTGGGCGTTCGCCGTGCTGGAGCGGGGCACTCCGTAGGAGCGGCGTCCGAAGCGCCACCACAGGGCGGCCATGGCGAGGGCGACCAGCAAGGCGACGGGGGTGTAGTTGAAGCTCGTGGCGGTGACGGGGCTGGACTGCGGCAGGAGGAACAGCACTGTCACCCCGGCTGCCCAGAGCACTGCCACCCAGCCGATCGGCCGGCTCCAGCGGCCCAGGTGCCAGGGCCCGGGGGTGAACCGGTCCCGGTGGCGCAGTCGCAGCAGCACCGGGATGGCGTAAGCCGGGGTGAAACCCACGACGGAGATCGCGGTCACCGCTGAGAACGCCGTGGCGGAGTACAGGGACGGCAGGGCCAGTACGAAGGCGACACCGACGGCGAGCCGGACGGCGTTGGCCGGAATGGCCGTACGGCGGGTGACCTTCTGCCAGCGCGTCGAGCCGGGCAGGGCGCCGTCCCGGGCGAAGGCGTAGATCATGCGGCTGGCGGAGGCGGTGACGGTGTAGCCGCACAGGAACTGCGCGACGATGATCACCAGCAGCAACGCCTTCGCCGTCGCCACACCGAGAGCGTCCAGAAGGATCTGCGCCACCGGCACCCCGGTCTCGCTGGCCAGGGTCCCGCCATAGTCCTGGATGGCGAACAGCAAGGCGGCCAGCAGGATGCCGCCGGCGATCCAGGACACCGCCACCGAGCGGACGATGCCGCGCGCCGCGGCCACGGAAGCCCCACTGGTCTCCTCGCTCAGGTGGGCCGAGGTGTCGTAGCCGGCCAGGGCGAAGCACGGCAGCAGCGTGCCCAGCAGGATCACGTACACGGGGCTCGACCAGCCGGTGTTGTTGGTGAACTCGGAGAACACGAAGCCGGCCGGCTGGTGGTGAGAAGGGACGAGAGCCAGGGCACCGATGATGACGACGGCCCCGGCCAGGTGCCACCACGCGCTCAGGGAGGTCAGGACGTTCATCAGCCGGGTGCCGAAGAGATTCATGACCGCGTGCAGCGCGAGGATGACCGCGAAAAGGACAAGCAGGGACCCCGGCGTCGGCACGAAGCCGAACTGCAGGTTCGCCCAGGCGGCGGTGAAGGTCGCGATGCCGTAGTCCTGGGCCGCGATCCCACCGAGCAGCCCCAGAAGGTTGAGCCAGCCGGTGTACCAGCTCCACCGCTCACCGCCGAGCTGGCGGGCCATGTAGTACAGGCCACCGCTGGTGGGATAGCGGGAGGTGATCTCGGCCAGCGCCGCGGCCAGGCACAGCACCAGCGGCCCCACAGCGAGCCACCCCCACACCACCACCGCGGGCCCACCGCTGTTCAGGCCGTAGCCGAAAAGCAGCAGCGCCCCGGACATGATGGAGATGACCGACAGGGAAGCGGAGAAGTTGCCGAAGGCGCCCATGCGCCGGTGCAGTTGCTGGGTATAGCCGAGCTCCTTGAGTATGCGCTCGTCATCGTCCGGCGGCTCGGGCCGCTGCCATCGTGCATGTGCTGACCTACGCATCGAGGATCTCCGCACAGAGACAGGAAGGGGATAGGCGGCAGGGTGCGCTGGGCCGTCAGCGCGGCACGGCGGAGACCGCCCGCGGAGCCAACAGGTATTCACGGCCGTCCTCCCGCTTTCGGCGACGGTTGGAGCCACCGCCGGCAGGCCCTGCGGATCGCCTCGGACTCCTCCCACCACAGGTCAGAGTGGTGCGCGATGTACTGCGACGGAGCCAGGGTGGCGTAGTCGCCGACGTCCTGGAAGACGGCAGCCACTTCCTTCGGCCGCTGTGACCCGGTGGCCGGTGCAGGAGAAGGAGCGGCGAGCCGAGCGGCGCCCTGGAGACCGACCAGCGGGTGCAAGCCATTGCGACCGCCCGCCGGCTGAGATACACCGCCCCGATCGGTGACCGCACGCCTGGAGCCCTCGCTTGTCCGAGTCACACAATCGGACCACGGGCGCGGATGCCTCCGTCAGACAAGAAAGGTGACAAGTCCGAGGTCACCTCAGCGCATTCCCGGCCGCCTCCCCATGGCCGTGCCACGATGACCAGGTGATGCCCGGCGGCCTGGCGGGAAGGTCTTGATGTCCTCCGGCGTTGCCGCCTCGCACAAGCCTTACGCACAGCCTCACTGACGCACGTGACAGGAGTGGATCCCCGCAATGCCCAGCACCCCCTCCCCCGAGGCCACCGCACAGATCGGCGTCACCGGGCTCGCCGTCATGGGCAGCAACCTCGCCCGCAACTTCGCCCGGCACGGGCACACCGTCGCCCTCCACAACCGCACCTATGCCAAGACGAAGGCGCTCGTCGACGCGCACGGCCACGAGGGGGACTTCGTCCCGGCCGAGTCCGCCGAGGAGTTCGTCGCCGCCCTGCAGAAGCCGCGCCGGATCGTCGTCATGGTCAAGGCGGGCGACCCGACGGACGCCGTCATCGACGAGTTCGCCGCGCTCCTGGAGCCCGGTGACGTCATCATCGACGGCGGCAACGCCCACTTCGCCGACACCCGCCGCCGCGAAAAGGCCCTGCGCGAGAAGGGCATCCACTTCGTCGGCGCCGGCATCTCCGGCGGCGAGGAAGGCGCGCTCAACGGGCCCTCCATCATGCCCGGCGGATCGGAGGAGTCCTACAAGTCCCTCGGGCCACTGCTCGAAAGCATTGCAGCCAAGGCGAAGGACGGCACGCCCTGCTGCACCCACATCGGGCCCGACGGCGCCGGACACTTCGTCAAGATGGTGCACAACGGCATCGAGTACGCCGACATGCAGCTCATCGCCGAGGCGTACGACCTGCTGCGTGACGTCGCGGGCTACGACCCGGCCCGGATCGCGGAGACCTTCCGGACCTGGAACACCGGCCGCCTGGACTCGTATCTGATCGAGATCACCGCCGAGGTGCTGTCCCACACGGACGCCGCCACCGGCCGCCCGTTCGTGGACGTGGTGGCCGACGAGGCCGAGCAGAAGGGCACCGGCCGCTGGACGGTGCAGACCGCGCTGGACCTCGGGATCCCCGTCTCGGGCATCGCCGAAGCCGTCTTCGCCCGTTCCCTGTCCGGGCACGGCGACCTGCGCCGGGCCGCGCGCGAACTGCCCGGACCCGGGCGGGAGTCCCTCTCCCCGGAGGCCGCGGAGGAGTTCGCCGCCCGGGTCGAGGAGGCGCTGTACGCGTCGAAGGTCGTCTCGTACGCCCAGGGCTGGAACATGATCGCCGCGGCGGGCGCCGAGTACGGCTGGGACATCGACCTCGGTGCGGTGGCCGCCATCTGGCGCGGCGGCTGCATCATCCGGGCCGCGTTCCTCGACCGCATCCGCGCCGCGTTCGCCGCCGACCCGCAACTGCCCACCCTGCTGGCCGACAAGGGGTTCGCCGACGAGGTCGGGCGGGCGCAGGACGCCTGGCGCACGGTCGTCGCCACCGCGGTCGGCCGCGGCGTGCCCACCCCGGGCTTCTCGGCGGCGCTCGCGTACTACGACGCCCTGCGGGCGGAGCGGCTGCCCGCGGCCCTCACCCAGGGGCAGCGCGACTTCTTCGGTGCCCACACCTACCGGCGCACGGACCGCGAGGGGTCGTTCCACACGCTGTGGGGCGGCGACCGCCGCGAGGAGCAGACCGACTGAAGGGTGTGGAGCCGACCGGCCGGAGGGGCGGAGGTGACCAGCCGGAGGGGGCGGAGGCGGCCGCCCGAAAGGGGAGGAACGGGCCAACTGGGCGGAGAGCGCGCCGCGATACCCCGGATGGCCGTACGTAGGGATGTGTCCCGCCTTGTCGGTTCTGTCCTGACCTGCGTCTTTGCAGGTCAGGGAATTGTTAGTGCCGACCTTGGCGTAGACCGCGCGAGGGACGTGGGCTTAACTTATGCGCTATGACCTCCCCCCGCAGCACCTACGGCGGCGGCTACTACGCCTCGTCGTCGTTCCCGGACACCCCGATTTACGACAGCCTCGTCGCCGAGCGGGGGACCCCGCAGATCGCCCCGATCCGCGTGTCGTCCCCGTACGACGGCGGCGGCAGCAACCTGCCCGCGCTCCCGGCGCTGCCTTCCGGCCCGTCCGGGGCGCAGTCCCATCAGGCCCCGCAGCCGTCCTACGGCGGTCAGGGCGGCGCGCCGTACGGCTATCCCGCGCCCGGCCCGCAGCAGCCCTCGGGGCTGCAGCAGGCGGCCGCGCCGTACATCCCGCAGCAGCAGCCTCCGCGGGCCTACCCGGCCCCGCAGCCGCAGCAGTACCAGCAGCAGCGGCCGGGAGGGGCGCCGGCCGGTCCGGCCGGATATGACGCGATGCGCCCGGTCGCGCCCCGCCCGGCGACCGCGCAGTACGAGGATCCGTACAACCGTCAGTATCCCAATCAGGGGGGTTACTGACCGTTCGAACCGATGTGACTGCTCTGCCGGGTTCCGCGGGGCGGCCCGGCGACGAGGTCCGGCGGCAGGTGCGGGGGTCCCGCCGCGGTGCGCGGAGGTATTCGTTCAACCGCCCGATCAGGGTGGCAAGATGACCGTATGTCCACGCCTGTGCTGACCGCGGTCCACTTCTACCCCGTCAAGTCGCTGGCGGGGTGCGCCGTGCGCGAGGCGGCCGTGGAGCCATGGGGTCTGTCCGGGGACCGCCGGTGGATGCTGGCCGGCCCCGACGGCATGATGATCACCCAGCGGCAGCAGCCGAGGCTCGCGCTGGCCTCGGCGCAACCGCTCCCCGGCGGCGGCGTCCGGCTCGCCGCGCCCGGGGCGGATCCGCTGGACGTCGCCGTGCCCGGCCCCGTGGAAGCGGGCGGCACGGTCACGGTGCAGGTGTTCCGGGACAAGATCGAGGCGGTTCCCGCCGGGGCCGCCGCCGATGCGTGGGCCAGTGCGTTCCTGGGGTTCGAGGCCCGGCTCTTCCACATGGACGAGCCGGCGGCCCGCCGCGGCATCGACCCCGCATTCTCCCGTCCCGGCGAGACCGTGAGCTTCGCCGACGGCTTTCCCCTGCTGGTGACCACCCTCGCCTCGCTCGACGCCCTCAACGCGCTCATCGCCGGCGGCGACCTGCCCGGCGAAGGCCCGCTGCCCATGGACCGCTTCCGGCCGAACGTGGTGATCGGCGGCACCGAGGCGTGGGCGGAGGACGACTGGCGGCGCGTGCGGATCGGCGAAGTGACGTTCCGGGCGGTCAAGCCCTGCGGCCGGTGCGTCGTCACCACGACCGACCAGCACACGGCCGAGCGCGGCAAGGAGCCCCTGCGCACGCTCGCCCGGCACCACCGGATCGGCGGCAAGGCCGTGTTCGGCAAGAACCTCATCCCCGAGCACACCGGGACCCTGCGCGTGGGCGACGACGTCGAGATCCTCGACTGAGCCCCCGCACTCCCCCGCCCCCTCCCTGCCGCCCGCCACCCGTCAACGCACGGCCCCGAACGGCATCCGGAGGGGGTGATTTTGCTCTCTCCGCCGTCTTCCTCCGCATGCGATGCCCTGTGTGAGGTATTTACGGACCCGGAAGGGGGTGAGCATGGTGCGCGCTACGGCACTCGCATGGCGATGGCGGCGCAATCCCCTGCGTCGCCGGACCGATGTCCTGGAATCCTGGGTGGGATTGGCCGCCGTGGTGCTCATGCTGCTCGCGGGCCCGGTCACCGGCTGGGTGACGGGGTCGCTCGCCCACGACGCCCTGCGGCACACGGTCCGCGAACAGCACCGGCACCGGCACCTGGTGACGGCGACGACGGTGCGGGCCCTGCGCGGCAGGCCCGCCGAGACCGACCGCGAGGCCACCGCGAGCCGCGACGGACACCATCGGGTGGTCGCCCGGTGGTCCGGCCCGGACGGCAAGGAGCGCTCCGGCGTCGTCTCGGTGCGCCATCCCACGCGCCCCGGGCAGCCGTTCCCGCTGTGGACGGACGACCACGGACGGCTCTCGGGCCGCCCGTTGGACTACGACACGGCCGCCATCCACGCCGGACTGGCGGGCGCCGGAGCGGCCACCGTCGCCTGCGGGCTGGTGGAGGCGGTGCGCCGGCTGGTCGTATGGCGGCTCATGCAGCGGCGGTACGCCCGCTGGGACCGCGCGTGGGAACGCGCCGGGCAGACCTGGGGACGGGCGGACGCAGGCAGCTGACCGGTCAACTCCCGGGGCCCGCGCGCGCTACGGTGGCTACGGTGACCGGCGCGCTACCGGCCGGCCCCGGGTGAACGCACGCACGAGGTGGGGGCACAGCAGCACCATGGCAGAGGGCTCCGTCCAGGTGACGCATACCGGCACGTCGCGTTGGCGGCGGCGCACGGGCGAGTACGACTCCCTCGCCTCGGCTCTGGCAGCGGCGGTGGACGGGGACGTGCTGTCCGTCGCCCCCGGCACCTACCGGGAGAACCTGGTCGTCACCCGCGCGGTGACCCTGCGCGGCGTGGAGGGCTCGCGCGGCAGCGTGCGCATCGCGCCCGCCGACGGAGTGGCCCTGACCGTACGGGCGTCCGCGGGGCTGCAGGACCTGCACATCGAGGGAAACGACGCCGCGGCCCCCGCGCTCGTCGTCGAGGACGGGGCGCCGGAGCTGGCCGGCCTGCGGATCGTGGCGCGCTCGGCGGTGGGCATCGAGGTGCGCGGCGGCTCCCGGCCCACCGTGCGCCACTGCACCGTCGACAACGCCGGCGGCGTCGGCATCAGCGTGGTGGACGGCTCGGGCGGCGTCTTCGAGGACTGCGAGGTGGTGGCCGCCGGGCAGTCGGGGTTCGCGGTGCACGGCGGGGCGCATCCGCGCCTGGAGCGCTGCCGGGTGCACCACGCCTCGGGCGAGGGCCTCTCGCTCACGGGCGAGGGCAGTTCGCTGGAGGCGGTCGGCTGCGAGGTGTACGAGGTGCGGGGGGCCGGGGTGCAGGTGGCCTCCCGGGCGGCCGGCCGGCTGACCGACTGCCGCGTGCACCGCACGTCCGGCGACGGGGTGCGGCTGGACACGGACGCCGTGCTCTCGCTGGTCGACTGCGACATCCACGACGTGCCGGAGAACGGGGTGGACCTCAGGTCCCGTTCGGTGCTGTCGATGACGCGCTCGGCGGTGCGCCGGTTCGGGCGCAACGGCCTGTCCGTGTGGGACCCGGGCACGCGCGTGGACGCCGATCTGTGCGAGATCCACGACAGCAAGGGCGACTATCCGGCGGTGTGGATCAGCGACGGGGCGACGGTCTCCCTCGGCTCCTGCCGGGTGCACGACGTGCCGGACGCTCTGTTCGTCCTGGACCGCGGCTCGCATGTGGACGTGGTCGACAGCGACCTCGCCCAGGTCCGCCACACGGCCGTCTCGGTGAGCGACGGGGCGACGGCCCGGCTCGCGGGCTGCCGGATCCGCGAAGTGGGTACGGGCGCGTGGTTCCGTGACCACGGCAGCGGCGGCTCCATGGCCGGCTGCACCATCGACGCCGCGGCGACCGGCGTCATCGTCACCAAGGGGGCCGACCCCACCGTCGAGCAGTGCACGGTGAGTTCGCCCGTGGAGGCGGGCTTCTACGTCTCGGCCGGGGGCCGGGGCACGTTCCACGAGTGCCGGGTGACGGGCAGCGGCGGCTACGGCTTCCACGTCATCGACGGCTGCAGGTCGACCCTCACCCGCTGCCGCACGGAGCGCTGCGAGCGCGGGGGTTACGAGTTCGCGGAGGCCGGCCCGGTCAGCGAGGGCTGTACGAGCGACGAGGCGGTGACGTCCGCGGCGGTCGCGGCGGTGCCCTCCGGGGCGGCGGGCGGCGGGAGATCGGTCGTGACGGCCGTCCCGCGGGCGGCGGTGCTGCCGGTGGCCGTGCCGGTGCAGCGCTCGGCCGAAGAGGTGCGGCCCGCGGCCGTCCCGGAGGGCGCGCGGGCCTCGGCGACGGTGCTGCGCGAACTGGACGCCCTGGTGGGTCTGGAGAGCGTCAAGAAGGAGGTCCGTGCCCTCACGGACATGATCGAGGTCGGTCGGCGCCGGCAGCTGGCCGGGCTGAAGGCCGCCTCGGTGCGCCGGCACCTGGTCTTCACGGGCTCTCCCGGCACGGGCAAGACGACGGTGGCCCGCCTCTACGGCGAGATCCTCGCCTCGCTCGGGGTGCTGGAGCGCGGCCATCTGGTGGAGGTCTCCCGCGTGGACCTGGTGGGTGAGCACATCGGCTCGACGGCCATCCGCACCCAGGAGGCGTTCGACCGGGCCCGCGGGGGCGTGCTGTTCATCGACGAGGCGTACGCGCTCGCCCCCGAGGACTCGGGGCGGGACTTCGGCCGGGAGGCCATCGACACGCTGGTGAAGCTGATGGAGGACCACCGGGACGAGGTCGTGGTGATCGTCGCCGGCTACACCGACGAGATGGACCGCTTCCTGACGGTCAATCCCGGGGTGGCCTCGCGCTTCTCACGCACCATCACCTTCGACGACTACGCGCCGGAGGAGCTGCTGCGCATCGTGCAGCAGCAGGCGGACGAGCACGAGTACCGGATCGGGGCCGGGGCGTCCGAGGCGCTGCTGCAGTACTTCACGGACATCCCCAGGGGGCCGGCGTTCGGCAACGGCCGTACGGCCCGGCAGACGTTCGAGGCGATGGTCGAGCGGCACGCGGGCCGGGTGGCGCAGCTGACCGACCCGAGCACCGACGACCTCACCCTGCTCTACGCCGAGGACCTGCCCGCGCTGCCCTGACGGGGCACCGGTATCCAGGCGGCGAGGCGGGCCAGCAGGGCCGCGCGGGTCCGGGCGAACTCGGGGTCGGACTGGTAGTGGGAGTGGCCGAGGATGGCCGCGGGCAGCGGGTGCTCGGCCGTACGGCCGTAGGCGAGGGGGTCCTTGAGGGGGCCGCGGTCCACGGCGGTGGTGGCGGGGACCTCGCCGGGCAGGCGGACGGGGCCTCCGATGGGGTCCGTGAGCCGCCACAGATTGCACCAGCAGTGGATGTCGTCGTGCAGCGCGGCGAGCTTCACGGGACCGAAGTAGGCGGGGAACCAGCGTCCGTAAAGGCGCTCCAGGGGCGATCCGTAGGTGAGCAGCGCGACCCGGCCGCGGGTGACGGCGGGCAGCTGCCAGACGGCGGCCGCGGCGAGGACGCTGCCCTGGGAGTGGCCGGAGATGACGAGCCGGCCGCCGGTGCGCTCGGTCCAGGTCCGCATCCGCCAGGTGAGGTCCGGGACGGCGCGCTCCGCGTAGCAGGGCGGGGCGAAGGGGTGGGCGGCGCGCGGCCAGAAGGTGCCGACGTCCCAGAGGATGCCCACGGTGCGGCGGGCGGCGGGGTCGCGGTAGGCGCGGCGGCCCCAGGCGATCAGCAGGACGAAGCCGAGGCCGACGCACCAGGATCCGAGCGCCTGGGCGGTCTGCGCGACGTCCTCGACGATGCGGGTGGTGCCGGCGGCGGCCCGTCCCGGCACGTCGTGCGTGCTCCAGGCTCCGGCGACCGCACCGCCGCCGAGGAGGAGCGTGAGGCCGGCGACCGTGCCGAGGACCCAGGGGGCGGCGTCGGTGAGGCCGGCGCGGGCGACGGTGCCGGCGATGGCACGGGTGCGCGCCCGGTCGTGGCCTTCGCCGGGATAGCCGTCGGGGACGGTGCGGCACAGGCGCTCGCGCAGGCGCAGGGTGCGCACCACGAGGACGAGGAGCAGCAGGAACAGGACCGCGAGGAGCGGCGGGATGACGGACGCCTGCCAGGTGAGCAGGGGCGGTGGTCCGCCGATCGGGCCGTCGCCCATGCCGGGGGTGGCCGGGCCGTCGAGCCAGTCGGCGACGCGCTGGGCCACGCCTGCGGTCATGACGCCGCCGAGGGCGCAGGCAAGGGTGGCGACGGCGGGGCCCGCGAGCCCTCCCAGGGGTGTCCGCTCGGCGGGGGCGGCGCGGTGCAGGCGGCGGGCGGCGAAGGCGAGGAGGAGGACGAGGGCGCCCTGGCCGAGGGCGATCAGGCCGAAGACGCGGTCGCCGGGGAGCATGCCGCGGGACTGCCAGCCGGGCCGGTCCCAGGCGGCGTAGGCGGCGGCGAGCAGGAGCAGGCCGAGCGCGGTGAAGGGCAGGGCGGCGACGGTGAACCGGTCGAGGGTGTCGTCGGGGGCGCCTTCGCTGCGGCCCCGGCGGCAGACGGCGTGGACGACGTACACGGAGGCAGCGGCCAGGACGGCGACGAGGGCCCACCCCAGGGCGTCGAGCGCGGCGCTGCCGCCGGGTGCGCGGTCGTGGCGGGAGGCGGCCTGGGCGAGGAAGGCGGCGACGGTGAGCAGGGCGGCGGCCGTGTGGGCGGCGCGCAGGCGGGCGACGATGCGCCGCCCGTACCAGAAGCCGGGCAGGCACAGGGCGGGGCGGCCGCCGGCCGTGCGGGTGTCCTCGTCGGAGCCGGCACGGGCGGGGGCCTGGGCTTCGTAGGCGCTCCAGGTGCGGCGGGAGAGGAGCCAGAGCAGGCCGGTCAGGGCCGTGGGCGCGGCGGCGGCGAGGGCGAGCCTGCGGCCGGGCGGGCTCCACCAGCCGTGCCGGTCGGCCGACATGAAGCCGAGCCAGGCCTTGCCCGAGGAGCACGCGTGTGTGCCCGCGCACTGCCATGCCGTCAGGTCGAGGGCCACCTCGCAGGCTGCGGCGGTGAGCAGCACGGTGAGGGTGAGGGCGACGAGCCGCACCAGCAGGCCGTAGGCCCGGACGGTGCAGGGGCGGCCCTCGGAGGTGGGGCGCATCCAGTGCGCGAGGTTGATGACCATGAAGGGCAGCAGCATCAGCCACAGGGCGCGGGAGCCGTCGCCGGAGGTGAGGTTGGACCAGACGTAGGCCTCCCGGACCGGTTCGCTCCGGTGGTCGCCGGGGCGGGTCTCCGCGTCGAGGTCGGCAACGCGGCGGTGGATGCCGGCGGTGCCGTCCCCCGTGACGCGCTCGGTGCGCGGATCGCCCAGCATGGCCTGCGGCGTGGCGCCGCCGACTCCGTGCACGAGCAACTCCAGGGCGAGCTCCGGGGCGTTCGCCGGCGGGGCTTTCGCCGCTAAGGCTTCCTCCTGCCCCTGACCGGGCGCTTCCGCCGCTTGCCTGTGCGGTCGTTCCTCCGGTGCCACCGCGTCCCCCCGATGCCGGTGTGGTTCTCCCTCCACCAGCATGGTGCCGGTGGGCACTGACAATCGGCCGCAGCCGGTGGGCGAAGCCCAATCGTGATCCGGCCGAACGGAGACGATCGCCGGCGCGGCTCGCGTGGGAGGATGAGCGCGCACGACTGCCGGTGGCTGACCGGAAAGGACGGGCCGGGTGAGCGACAACCAGAATCTCCTGGCGGAGCAGCGGCGTGCGCTGATCCTCGACGAGGTCAGGAGGCGCGGTGGGGTGCGGGTCAACGAACTGACGCGGAGGCTCAATGTCTCGGACATGACGGTCCGTCGCGACCTCGACGCCCTGGCCCGGCTGGGCGTGGTGGAGAAGGTGCACGGCGGTGCGGTGCCGGTCGCGGAGGCGACGACACACGAGCCCGGGTTCGAGGCGAAGTCGGCGCTGGAGCTGGCCGCCAAGGAGGACATCGCGCGGGCGGCGGCGCGGATGGCTCCACCGGGCAGTGCGATAGCCCTGGCCGGCGGGACAACGGTGTTCGCGCTGGCCCAACGGCTGGTGGACGTACCGGATCTGACGGTGGTGACGAATTCGGTGCGGGCGGCCGACGTCTTCCACAGTGCGCAGCGGCCGGTGACGGCCGCGGGTCCGTCGGCCCGGCCGGGGGCGGCGACGGTGGTGCTGACGGGCGGGGTGCGTACGCCTTCGGACACGCTGGTGGGGCCCGTCGCGGACGCGGCGATCCGCTCCTTGCACTTCGACGTGCTGTTCATCGGGGTGCACGGCATCTCCGCAGAGGCGGGCCTGTCGACTCCGAACCTGGCGGAGGCGGAGACCAACCGGCACTTCGTGCGGTCGGCGCGGCGCGTGGTGGTCCTCGCTGACCACACCAAGTGGGGCACGGTGGGGCTCAGTTCGTTCGCCCTGCTGGACGAGGTGGACGCGCTCGTCACGGATGCGGGGCTGCCGGAGACGGTGCGGCGGGAGATCGCCGAGAGGTTACCGGAGCTCGTGGTGGCGGATGCTTCCGGTGACTCCACCACATGCGACGGCGTGCGGGGCTAAGGTATCGGCACCCGGCAGGCCGCCGACCCTTTGGGGGTTCTCTCGATGGTGTACCGACTGCGCCCGGTGGGGCTGGACTTCGTCGCGAACGCACCGCTGCGGGTGGTTCTTGCCTCCCGTACGGCGGCCGCGCCGGAGGAGGTCTTCCGGGCGCTGGCACTGGACGTTCCGGGCTGGACGCGCTGGTTCCGTGCGGTGACGCTGGCGCGGCCCGTGCAGCGGTCCGGGTGCGAGGGCCGGGAGGTGCATCTGCTGGGCGGGGTGCGCTTCATGGAGACGGTGATGGCGGCCGAGCCCTCGCACCGGTACGCGTACCGCATCGACGTGACGAACGTGCCCGGGGTGCGGGCGATGCTGGAGGAGTGGCAGCTGCTGCCCTCGGGGACGGGCACGGTGGTCCGGTGGACGGTGGCGCTGGACGCTCCCGCTGCGGTGCGGCTGCTGGTGACGCTGGGGCGGCCGGGGCTCAGGCATGCCTTCCGTGACGCGCTGCTGACGCTCGACCGGCGCCTGGCGGCGATGCGGGGCGGCACGCGCTGACGGCGGCCGCCCGGCACGGGCGGCGGGTGGTGTGTGGCGAGTGGCGGGCAGTGTCAGTCCGGCCAGTGCCCCGTGGCCAGGAACGTGGTGATGGCGGCGGCGTACGGTCCGATGTCCATGCCCTGTTCGGCGAGCCAGGCGTCGGAGTAGTACGTGTCGAGGTAGCGCTCCCCCGGGTCGCAGAGGAGGGTGACGATGCTGCCCTTGGAGCCGTTGCCGGCCATCTCGGCGACGATCTTGAGGGCGCTCCACAGCCCCGTGCCGGTGGAGCCGCCCGCCCTGCGGCCGATGGCCTGCTCCAGGGCGCGGACGGCGGCGATGCTCGCGGCGTCCGGCACCTTCATCATCCGGTCGATCACGCCCGGCATGAAGCTCGGTTCCATACGCGGCCGGCCGATGCCCTCGATCCGCGAGCCGCGCTCGCCGGTCACCGCGGGGTCGTGGTTCTTCCAGCCCTCGAAGAAGCAGGAGTACTCGGGGTCGGCGACGCAGATGCGGGTGTCGTACTGCATGTAGCGCACGTAGCGGGCGATGGTCGCGGAGGTGCCGCCGGTGCCCGCGGTGGCGACGATCCAGGCGGGCACGGGGTGGCGTTCGCGGCGCAGCTGGCTGTAGACCGATTCCGCGATGTTGTTGTTGCCGCGCCAGTCGGTGGCCCGTTCGGCGTAGGTGAACTGGTCCATGTAGTGGCCGCCGGAGCGCTCGGCGAGCAGGGCGGCTTCCGCGTACATCTTGCGGGGGTCGTCCACGAAGTGGCACCGGCCGCCGTGGAACTCGATGAGCCGGGCCTTCTCCCGGCTGGTGGTGCGGGGCATGACGGCCACGAACGGCACGCCGATCAGGCTGGCGAAATAGGCTTCGGAGACCGCCGAAGAGCCGCTGGACGCCTCGACGACGGGGGCTTCGGGGCGGATCCAGCCGTTGCAGAGCCCGTGCAGGAAGAGCGAGCGGGCGAGGCGGTGCTTGAGGCTTCCGGTGGGGTGGGTGGACTCGTCCTTGAGGTAGAGGTCGATGCCCCACTCCTCGGGCAGGGGGAAACGCAGCAGGTGGGTGTCGGCCGAACGGTTCGCGTCGGCCTGGACCTTGCGGACCGCTTCGGCGAGCCAGGCGCGGTAGGCGGGGTCGCTGCGGTCGACGTCGAGGGTGGGGGCGGGGCCTGCCGGGGAGGCGGCCGGGTCCGGGCCGAGGGCCGCCCCGCCCGCGTCCCCCGGGTCCACGGTGCCGTTCACGCCGCTCCTCCCGTTCCATCCGGGCCCATGCGGAGCACTCGGACCTTTCGATCATAAATGGGCACTGGTGCGTGAGCCGCCTCACAGGCAGACTGCGCACGAGCACACGAATCGGCCGGGGAGGCGGTTGGCGTGGCGGAGCCGGAGTTCACCGCGACCGGGGTGCGGATCGAGCGATCCCTTCGCTCGCTCACCCGGGCGGGCCAGGTCAAGATCAGGGACGGCAGGCTGGAGCTGCTCACCAGCTACGGCCGGGAGATCGACAGCGCCCCCCTGGGGTCGGTCCAGGCGAGCAAGCCGTGGTTCTCCGGCCGGGACCGCGCCCGGGCGACCGTGAACGGCACGCGCTACCTGCTCACCCTGGGCCGGCTGGAGGACGCACCGGAGGAGGCGTCGGGGGAGGCCGCCGTCCGGCGGTTTCTGGAGGCCGTCCGCTCCGGACGCCATGGTGACGCCAGGGGCTGAGGGTGCAGAAGTTGCGCTTCCGGCTGCGGGAGCCGACCCTTGATTCGTACCAGCATCACTGAGGGTTCACCGGTGGCTACGCTCTGGACATCAGCCGCCGCCCGGCTCGGCAGCCACCTCCGCCGGCCCGGCCCCAGCGCGTGCCAGAACGCCCTTCTGCATCAGGCTAGCCCTACTTCTTCCAGGGAGTCGCAGCCGTGATCAGCCGACCGAACAAGCACTGCACCGTAGAGCTCCAGGCTCTTCCGCCGCGGATCGGCCAGGTCCGCAGAATCGTATCTGCGCAACTGCGGTACTGGAATCTCGATCCGCTCATCGACCCCGCGGCGCTCTGTGTCACCGAACTCCTGACCAACGTGCACCAGCATGCCGAGCCGGACAAACGCTGCACGGTCGAGATCGACCTCGTACTGGACCGGCTCACCGTCTCGGTCCGCGATCACGACCCGCGGCTGCCCCGTCTCGCGGACCCGGACGCCGGCAGCACCCACGGCCGCGGTCTCGCCCTGATCGCGGCCGTCAGCGACAGCTGGGGCGTCCAGGAGCGCCACGACGGCGGCAAGGTCGTCTGGTTCTCGCTGCCCGTACCCGAGCCGGCCGCCGGTGTCCGGCAGACCCGGGACGACCGGACGACGGTCACGTTCGAACAGCCCGTCCCGGCCCTCCCGCCGCTGGAGGAGCCCGCGTTCGACGAACCCGCCGCCGCCCGCAGGCCGGCCGCGGTGCTCGACCGCTCCCCCGTCCGCTCCCCTGTCCGCTCCGCCGTTCCCGGCTGACCGGACGGGGGTCCCCACCCCGGGCGGGTGCGCGGTGCTCACTCCGCCGCGACGGCGCGCAGGACGTCCAGGCGCGCCGCCCGCCGGGCGGACCGCGGCCCCGGCACGGAGAAGGCGGCGGTGCCCGTGGCCCGGACGAGGGCCCGGACGAGGGCCCGGCCGAGGAAGCCGGCGAGCACCGGACCGCCGGCCGTTCCGAACGCGGTGGCCGGCACCGGCTCCCAGCGGGTCATCGCGCGCAGTCGCCCGCGGGCCCGTCCCACCCGCCCGCAGCAGGCCCGGCTCGCGGGTGCGTTCACGACGGCGGCCGGGCGAGGGGGAAGCAGGGGTTCCAGGGCCCGGGCCGCCGTCGGCCAGGCCGGCGGGTCGCCTTACGGCCCACTGTCGTACGGCCGGCTGCCGTACGGCTGCCGCGCGGTGAGTACGCAGGGGTGGTGCGCGTACTCCGCGGCGTGGTGCGTGGTTCTCTCGTTCTTTCAGCGACCTGTGTCAGCGATCCGTGTAAGCAGCCGGTGAGCGGTCACGCGTGCGCGCGCACGCGTGACCGCTCACGACGTCCGTCAGCCCAGGGCCGCCAGCGGGTCGTCGAGGACGGGCTGCCAGGCGGCTTCGGCCGCGCCGATGAGGCTGTTGTAGTCGAGGGTGCAGGGCAGGATCGGCACGCTGCCGCTGCGGCCCCACAGGCTGCGGTCGGCGACGACGGCGCGCAACCGCTCGGGATCGGCGTCCAGCAGGGCGCGGTGGAGCCCGCCGAGGATGATGCGGTCGGGGTTGAGGATGTTGACCAGACCAGCGAGGCCGAGGCCGAGCCGGTCGACGATCAGCTCGGCGGCGGTGCGCACGGCCGGGTCGGAGTACTCCGTGCGGAGCAGGTCGCGGGACTGCTGCAGGAGGGAGACCTCGGGCCCGGGGGTGCGGCCGGCCGCGGTGAGGAAGGCGAGCGGGTCCGTCTCGACGTCGAGGCAGCCGCGGCTGCCGCAGTGGCAGGGCAGACCGGCGGGGTTGACGGTGAGGTGGCCGACCTCCAGGGCGAGGCCGGAGCTGCCGCTGTGCAGGCGGCCGTCGAGGACGAGTGCTCCGCCGACGCCGCGGTGGCCCGTGGCCACGCACAGCAGGTGCCGGGAGCCGCGGCCGGCGCCGTGCCGGTGTTCGGCGAGCGCGGCGAGGTTGACGTCGTTGCCGGTGGAGCCGGTGGCGGTGGCGCCCCCGGGCCCGGGGATCCCGGCCTTGGCAAGGGCCTGGGTGAACAGCTCGCGGACCGGCGCGCCGGCGGGCCAGGACAGGTGGAGCGGATTGAGGGCGGTGCCCTCCGGCTCGGCGACGGCCGAGGGGACGGCGAGGCCCGCGCCCAGGCAGCGGCGGCCGGTCTCGCGCAGCAGGCCGGCCCCGGCCTCGACCACGGCGTCGATGATGTGCGACGGGTCGGCGGGGACGGTCATGCAGCCGGGTGCGGTGGCGACCATCCGGCCGCCGAGGCCCACGAGCGCGGCGCGGAAGCCGTCGGCGTGGACCTGGGCGGCGAGTACCACCGGTCCGCCGGGCGCGACGGACAGCCGGTGCGAGGGGCGGCCCTGGGAGCCGGCCGCCGCGGGGCGGGCGTCGACGGTGATCAGTCCGAGGGCCTCCAGCTCGGCGGCGACGGCACCGGCGGTCGCGCGCGTCACCCCGAGTTCGGCGGTGAGCACCGCGCGCGTGGGGGCGCGGCCGGTGTGTACGAGCTCCAGGGCCGGGCCGAGGGCGCCGCGGCCCCGCTCCAAACGTGTTGTCCGAGTCTGGGTCACACCCCTATTCTGACTTTGTGCCGACGCTAAACAAAATACGGACGGCCCTTCTGGGCGAACAGCGCCCGGCTCCGGCCGCACCCGCCCTCCGCCGCCTCCGCATCGCCATCACCCTGTTCTTCGCCCTCGACGGCTTCCTCTTCGCCGGCTGGGTGGTCCGCATCCCCGCGATCAAGGAGCAGACCGGGGCGTCCACGGGCGCCCTCGGCCTGGCCCTCCTCGGAGTGTCGGCGGGCGCGGTGGCCACCATGATGCTGACCGGGCGGCTCTGCCGCCGGTTCGGGAGCCACCCGGTGACCGTCGCCGCCGCCGTAGTGATGTCCGCGGGGATCGCACTGCCGCCCCTGACGCATTCGGCCCCGGCCCTCGGCCTGGTCCTGCTCGTCTTCGGCGCCGCCTACGGCGGCATCAACGTCGCCATGAACAGCGCGGCCGTCGACCTCGTCGCCGCGCTCCGCAGGCCCGTGATGCCGGGCTTCCACGCCGCGTTCAGCCTCGGCGGGATGCTGGGCGCAGGGCTGGGCGGCCTCGTCGCCGGACAGCTCTCCCCCACCCGCCACCTGCTGTTCCTGACCCTGATCGGGCTCGCCGTCACCGCGGTCGCGGGACGCACCCTCCTGACGCACCCGGCGCCGCGGACCGAGCGGGCCCGGCCCGCCGCGGCGGCGGACGGCACCCCTGCCGGCCGGGGGAGGCGGACGGTCGCCCTCTTCGGCGTGATCGCCCTGTGCACGGCCTACGGCGAAGGGGCGCTCGCGGACTGGGGCGCGCTGCACCTGCAGCAGGACCTCGGAGCCCGCGCGGGCGTCGCGGCCGCCGGCTACTCCGCCTTCGCGCTCGCCATGACCCTGGGCCGGCTGGGCGGCACCGTGCTGCTCGAACGCCTCGGCCAGACGGCGACGCTCGTCGCAGGCGGGGCCGCGGCCGCCGCAGGCATGCTGCTCGGAGCGCTGGCACCCACGGTCTGGGCCGCTCTCGTGGGATTCGCGGTCACGGGCCTGGGGCTGGCCAACATCTTCCCCGTCGCGGTCGGACGGGCCGGGGAGCTGGGCGGTCCGGCCGGCGTGGCCGCGGCCTCCACCTTCGGCTACGGCGGAATGCTGCTCGGGCCTCCGGTCATCGGCCTCCTCGCCGACGGGTCGTCCCTGCCCACGGCGCTGACCACCGTCGCGGCCCTCGCAGCCGTGGCGGCGGCCGTCGCCTACGCCACGCGCCGCACGGTCGCCGGGGCTCGCTGAGGCGCATCCGCCCGCGGGCGGCGGCGTTGTCAGTGGGGGCTGACACAATCCGAAGGCGTGGACGGAAGGGGTGGGCCATGAGCGCCGAGCAGGGGGACTGGCGGTGCGGCGGCGTGCGCTGGGAGGCCGCGGGGCCGTCCCTGGCCTGGCTGCACCCCGTGCACGGCGAGCGCAGCACCCCGCTGCCCGCAGGGCGTCCGATCGCCTTCACGACGGGCGGCGCACGGCGGTGCGTGGGGGTCCGCAGGGCCGGCCGGCGCACGCCGTGCCCGGTGGGCGCGGAGGTGGCGGCGCCCGCGGTCTCGGCGCAGTGCGCGGAGTGCGCACGGCTGGACCGCTCGCACTCGGTCGCCGCCGACACCGCCCTCGACGACCCCCGCCCGTACGACGTGTACCTGGCGTGGTCGGTGCCCGGAGCGGTCAAGGTCGGCATCACCGCGGCCGAGCGCGAAGGGGTGCGCCTGCTCGAACAGGGCGCGCTGTCCTACGCACTGCTGGGGCGCGGGCCGCTGATGGCGGCTCGCCGCGCGGAGGCCGTGCTCGGCGCGGCGCTCTCGGTGCCCGACCGCATCCCCTATGCCGCCAAGCGGGCCGCCCGGTGCCCCGCGCCCGCCCAGGAGTCGCGGACGGCCGAGCTGGCCGCCCTGCACGCGCAGGCGTGCGGGCTCGGCACGCTGCCGGAATCGCTGACCGTGCTGCCCTTCGCCGCCGTGCACCACGACGCGGTCTTCCACCTCGACCGGCTGCGGCCGGGCTGCGGGACGGTCGTGCTCGCGCCCGGGTGCACGATATCGGGCAGCGTCGCCGCGGTGGCGGGGCCCGACCTGTACCTGGACGCGGCGGACGGCCGGCAACTGCTGGTGGACGCACGGCAGCTGGCCGGGTGGGCGCTCACGGCGGCGGCGCCGGGGTCGGAGACGACGGCGGAGGTGCACGTACGCCCGCCCGAGGCCACCGGTCCGGAGGCCCTCTTCTGACAGGGCCGCCGCGCCACGGAGGAGCGGGTGCAGGAGCGGGGTCAGCCCGGTTTGACCCGCCGATGCCGGTCGGCGTCGTATCTCGCGCCGGCGGACCCGGCGATGAGGCCGCGGGGCACGCCCGGCGCGAGCAGGGCGTCCCCGTGCACCACGGCCCGCACCGCACGCAGCGGTTCCTCCGGCTCGGTGTCCTAGGCCGGGAAGCCCGAGACGCCGGAGCGGATGGCCTCGAAGACGCACTCGTCCAGTTCGAAGGTGGTGATCACGAGACCCTCAAGGACCGGCATGCGAATGTCCATGAAGACGATGCCCGGCCGCAGTTCACGCACGAGGGCGAGGGCCTGCTCCGGGGCGCCCGGAGACCGGCCGACGGCCGGGGAGCGCCGGGCGCCCCGGGACCGGCGGCCGCGCCGGGAGCTACGGGCGGTCCGCCGCGGAGAGCACGCGCCGGGCCATCGGGTGCGTCCGGACGATCTCCGCGAGCGTGGTCGTGCCCCGGGTGATCCTGGTGAAGGCGTGCCACGCGGGGCGGAAGCCGGTGAGCGCGGCGTGCATCAGACCCGGGCGGCGCTCGTAGAAGGCGAGCATGCGGCGGCCGACGCCCATCTCCACGCCCAGCCCGGCCTTGATGGCGAAGGCGTAGTTGAGGGCCTGACGGCGGGCGTCGACCGCGTCCTGCGCCTCGCCGATGCGGACCGCCCACTCCCCCGCCAGCCGGCCCGAGCGCAGGGCGAAGGAGATGCCCTCGCGGGTCCACGGCTCCAGCAGGCCCGCGGCGTCGCCGCAGACGATGACGCGGCCGCGGGAGAGCGGGGAGTCGTCCGAGCGGCAGCGGGTGAGGTGGCCGGAGGTGATGCTCGGCTCGAAGCCCGCGAGGCCGAGGCGGGCGATGAAGTCCTCCAGGTACCGCTTGGTGGCCGA
Source organism: Streptomyces rectiverticillatus (assembly GCF_013394065.1). Taxonomy (NCBI): domain Bacteria; kingdom Bacillati; phylum Actinomycetota; class Actinomycetes; order Kitasatosporales; family Streptomycetaceae; genus Streptomyces; species Streptomyces rectiverticillatus. The sequence goes on along the minus strand of NZ_CP040752.1, from coordinate 6,533,102 downwards.
GCCGTCGCCGCGGGCCGAGATCACACCGACGGTGAGGGTGTCGCCCTTGGGGAAGACCCAGCCGTAACTGCCGGGGATCGGGCCCCAGTCGATGAGCACGCGCCCGGCCCAGTCCTCGGCGACCGTCGGGGGCACGGGGATCTCGGCCTCCAGGCCGAGGTCGACCTGGGCGAGCTTCACTCCCACGTGTGCCCCTATGCGCCCGGCGCTGCCGTCGGCCCCGACGACCGCACGGGCGAGGACGGTCTCGCCGCTCGAGAGGACCACGGCGACCGCGCGCCGGTCGGGCACGGCCGGGCCGTGCTGCTCGACGCGCGAGACGGTCACGCCCGTGCGCAGCTCGGCGCCGGCGTCCTTGGCGGCCTCGACCAGGGCGGCGTCGAACTCGGGCCGGTTGATGAGACCGAACAGCATCCGCTTGGAGCGGCGCGTGCGCGTCAGCTTCCCGTTGAGGGAGAAGGTGACGGCGTGGACGCGGTCGCGCAGGGGCAGTTCGAAGCCGGGCGGCAGGGCGTCCCGCGAGGGGCCGATGATGCCGCCGCCGCACGTCTTGTAGCGCGGCAGCTCGGCCTTCTCCAGGAGCAGTACCCGGCGGCCCGTGGAGGCGGCGGCGTGGGCCGCGGAAGCCCCGCCGGGCCCGGCGCCCACCACCACGACGTCCCACACCGGCTCCGGGCCCCCGCCCGCGTCCCGCTCCGCGCCCTCGGCTGTGTTGTCGCTGCTCACCTGTGCTTCTACTCCCGCTCGATCACCGGCTACGGCTACCGCCCGCATCCTACGGCCAGCCTCTCGCGGCGCCACCACGGGAAGGCCGTGGGCGCAGCAGGAGGCGGGCGTGGGAGGATCGACGGCACAATCGCCCATACGTACGGATACAACGCCGCGTCCACAAGGAGCGTTCCATGGAAGCGTCCTCGAACCATCACCACCGGCCGGTCCCGGCCGAGCTCGCGGCGACGGTCGCCTCGCTGCAGTCCCGCGCCAGGACCGAGCTGGCCGAGCTGGTGGCCTTCCGATCGGTGGCGGACGAGGCGCAGTTCCCGAAGAGCGAGTGCGAGGCGGCCGCGGGCTGGGTGGCCGACGCCCTGCGGGCCGAGGGGTTCGAGGACGTCGCCCTCCTCGACACCCCCGACGGCACTCAGTCCGTCTACGGCTTCCTCCCCGGCCCGGCGGGCGCCCCCACCGTGCTGCTCTACGCGCACTACGACGTGCAGCCGCCGCTGGACGAGTCCGCCTGGCTCACGCCCCCCTTCGAGCTGACCGAGCGCGACGGGCGCTGGTACGGGCGCGGCGCGGCCGACTGCAAGGGCGGGGTGATCCTGCACCTGACCGCCCTGCGCGCGCTCAAGGAGCACGGCGGTGTGCCGGTCAGCGTGAAGATGATCGTCGAAGGCTCGGAGGAGCAGGGCACCGGTGGCCTGGAGCGCTACGCCACGGCGCACCCGGAGCTGCTGGCCGCCGACAGCATCGTCATCGGCGACGCCGGCAACTTCCGCGTGGGCCTGCCCACGGCCACCGCGACGCTGCGCGGCATGACGCTCGTCCGCGTCCGGGTGGACACCCTGGAGGGCAATCTGCACTCGGGCCAGTTCGGCGGCGCGGCGCCCGACGCCCTGGCGGCGCTGATCCGCATGCTCGACTCGCTGCGCGCAGAGGACGGTTCGACGACCGTCACCGGCCTGGAGGCCGAGGCGGCGGCGAGCTGGGAGGGCATGCAGTACCCGGAGGAGGACTTCCGCAAGGACGCCAGGGTTCTCGACGGCGTGGGGCTGATCGGCTCGGGCACCGTCGCCGACCGGCTGTGGGCGCGTCCCGCCGTCACCGTCCTCGGCATCGACTGCCCGCCCGTCATCGGTGCCACCCCCTCGGTCCACGCGGGTGCCCGGGCGCTGATCAGCCTGCGCGTGCCGCCGGGCACGGACGCGGTCGCGGCGACGAAGCTGCTGGGCGAGCACCTGAAGGCGGCGGCCCCGTGGGGCGCGCGCGTCGCGGTGGAGCAGATCGGGCAGGGGCAGGCGTTCCGCGCGGACACCGGCAGCCCGGCCTACACGGCGATGGCCGACGCCATGCGCATCGCGTACCCGGGCCAGGAGATGCAGATCTCCGGCATGGGCGGCTCGATCCCGCTGTGCAACACCCTCACCGCGCTGTACCCGGAGGCGGAGATCCTGCTGATCGGGCTGAGCGAGCCCGAGGCGCAGATCCACGCGGTCAACGAGAGCGTCTCGCCGGAGGAGCTGGAGCGGCTCTCCCTGGCGGAGGCCCTGTTCCTGGGCAACTACGCGGAGAGCAAGCGGTAGCCGTTCCGGCGGATCGCAAAGAGCGGATCGCGAAGAGCGGGCCGGTTCCGGTAGCCGGGCATTGCGCCGGACGCTCACCACGGTGGCCTGTCGCCGTTGCGGCGGCCGGTTCTTCCGAAGGAGGCATTCTTCCGAAGGACGCGCCGGTTCCGGTGGGCGGGTATGCGGGCATTCCGCCGTTCGGGAACCGGGCTCCGGGGCACGCGCCCCGGAGCCGGGGGGTCACCCCACGGGAACCCCCGCTTCGAGGTTGAGCGGGCGCCCCTGCTCGCGGGCGCGCAGCGCCCAGCGCAGCCTGCTCAGCCGCACGGGCGGCAGCAGGGAGGCCGCCTCGCTCTCGGTGACGAACCGCCAGCCGCGCAGCTCGGAACCGGGCAGCAGGAGCCGGCGGGCGTCGGCCCCGGCCAGCCGCCCGCCGTCGAAGAGGAACCGCAGGCCGCCGTAGCCGGGCGGCTTGGGCGGCTCCCAGTCGACGACCAGCAGGCGGGGCACCTCGGCGAGCTGGATGCCGATCTCCTCGGCCACCTCGCGCATCCCGGCGCGGGCGGGCGCCTCGCCGGGCTCGACCACGCCGCCGGGGAACTCCCAGCCCGGCTTGTACGTGGGGTCGACCAGCAGGAAGCGGTCCTCCTCGTCGAAGAGGAGCACCCCGGCGGCCAGCGTCTCGGCCGTCGGCTCGGGGGTCTGCACGATGGCGCACGCCCCCGCGGCGCCGCTGCGCACGGCGTCCGCGACCCGCTCGGCCGCCTCACGCGGCGTCAGCCGGCCGGTCTCGACGGCGTAGGCGTCGGTACGGAGCCAGGGGAGCGCCTCGCGGTAGGGGGCGATGTGGTCCAGCGCCCACTGCCGGACGGACTCGCTGCGGTCGGGGTCGTCCGCGAACTCCTCGCGGCCTGCTATCCGGGCGCGCAGGATCGTTTCGTCGACATCCAGCAGCACATGTCGCACCGGAATGCGGCGTGCGGCGAGCCCTCCGAAGATCTCGTCCCGGTACTCCTGGCGCAGCAGGGTCATGGGGACGACGAGCACCCCGCCGACCTCGGCGAGCAGGGCGGCCGCCGCGTCGACGACCAGCCGCCGCCAGACCGGCAGGTCCTGGAAGTCGCCGACCTCGCCCATTCTCTTGGGCGGCAGCAGGTACTGCAGCGCCCCGCCGATCACCTCGGGGTCGTAGAGGGTGCTGTCCGGGATCAGCTCGGTCAGTTCCCTGGCCGTGCTGGTCTTCCCCGCACTGAACGCGCCGTTCAGCCAGACGATCACGGTTCCCCCTTCTCCGTAGACCCCTGTGAAGTGCCCGGAACACCTTGCCACGGAAACGCGTGTGAGGGGCACGGTGCCGGGGGTCCCCGGCCGCCGGAAGGGGCGGGCCCCGGCCGGGGCTTCCGGCTGCGTCCAACACGGCAGCGGCCCCTACCGCCACTGTCCGGCGCGTTCTACGACAGAACCGGGGTCTCCCCTCGCCGGGCGCTACGCCGGGCCGGGCTCCCGGGCGGTCCACAGCCCGAGGTGCTGCGCGGCGGCCGCGGCGGCCCCCACGAGGCCCGCGTCGGAGCCCAGTTCGGCGGGCAGCACCTCGATGCCCGCCGCGAACGACAGCGTCGCGTAGTCGCGCAGGCGCGCGCGCAGCGGGGCGAAGAGGACGTCCCCCGCACCCGCCACGCCGCCGCCTATGACGGCGACCTCGACCTCGACCAGCGTCGCGGTCGCGGCGATGCCCGCGGCCAGGGCCTGGGCGGCCCGCTCGAAGGAGGCGCGGGCCACGGCGTCCCCCGCTCGCGCGGCAGCGGCGACGGCAGCCGCGCTCCGGTCGCCGTCCGGGCCCGGGAGCCATCCGGCATCCAGCGCGCGGCGCGCGATGTTGGGCCCGCTGGCGATGCGTTCGACGCAGCCGCGGGCGCCGCAGGGACAGGGGTCGCCGTCGAGGTCGACGCTGATGTGCCCGATGTGGCCCGCGTTGCCGGTGGGACCGGGGTGCAGGCGGCCGCCGAGGACCAGGCCGCCGCCGACGCCGGTGGACACCACCATGCACAGGGCGTTCGCGCGCCCCCGGGCGGCGCCCTGCCAGTGCTCGGCCGCGGTCATCGCGACACCGTCGCCGACGAGCACCACCGGCAGGCCGTCCGCCCGCCGCGCCACCTCGGCGACCAGGGGGTAGTCCCGCCAGCCGGGGACGTTGACGGGGCTGACGGTCCCCCGGGACGCGTCCACCGGCCCCGCGCTGCCGATGCCGACGGCCCGTACGCGCGACCACTGCGCCGCGCGCCCGAGCTCCTCCAGCACCGCCGCCACCGCGCCCATCACCGTGGCACCGTCCTCGCGCGCGGGGGTCGGCCGCTGCGCGCGGGCCAGCAGCCGGCCACGGTCGTCCACCAGCGCGCCCGCGATCTTGGTGCCGCCGATGTCGAGGGCGGCGACAAGGCCGGCGAAGTCGGTGCGCATGGGGACGATCTCTCCTGGTGGGGCAGGGTGCGGGCGCTGCGGAGGCCAGTCTGTCCGGATCTGACAACGTTGTCTAGGCTCTATGCTCGACGTCACCCCGCACCGGCCCCTGGTAAGGACGAGCACCCGTGTCGAGCAGCGCCCAGCCCGCCCGCAGCCCCTCCCCCCGATACGGCGCCCGCCCGACGATGAAGGACGTGGCGGCCCGCGCCGGCGTCGGCCTGAAGACCGTCTCGCGGGTGGTGAACGGAGAGCCGGGCGTCACCCCCGACACCGAGCGGCGGGTGCAGGACGCGATCACGGCCCTGGGCTTCCGGCGCAACGACAGCGCCCGCATCCTGCGCAAGGGCCGCACCGCCTCCATCGGGCTCGTCCTCGAAGACCTCGCCGACCCCTTCTACGCGCCCCTCAACCGGGCCGTCGAGGAGGTCGCCCGCGCCCACGGCGCCCTGCTCATCAACGGCTCCAGCGCGGAGGACCCGGAGCGCGAGCGGGAGCTCGCGCTGGCCTTCTGCGCCCGCCGGGTCGACGGTCTGATCATCATTCCGGCCGGCGACGACCACCGCTACCTCGAACCGGAGATCGCGGCGGGCATCGCCACGGTCTTCGTCGACCGCCCGGCCGGCCGGACCGACGCCGACGTCGTGCTCTCCGACAGCTTCGGCGGCGCCCGCGAGGGCGTCGCCCACCTCGTCGCACACGGCCACCGCCGCATCGGCTTCATCGGCGACCGCCCGCGCATCCACACCGCCACCGAGCGGCTGCGCGGCTACCGCGCCGCCATGGCCGCCGCCGGCCTGCCCGTGGACGAGTCCTGGGTGTCCCTGGGGCCCACGGCCCCCGAGCGCGTGCGCGCCGAGGCGGAGCGGATGCTCGCCGGGCCGCAGCCGGTGACCGCGCTGTTCACCGGCAACAACCGGGTGACGGCCACGGTCGTGCGCGTTCTGGCCCGCTCGCCCCGCCCGGTCGCCCTCGTGGGCTTCGACGACCTCGAACTGGCCGACCTGCTCTCCCCCGGCGTCACCGTCGTCGCCCAGGACGCGGCCCGGCTGGGCCGCACCGCCGCCGAACGGCTCTTCCGCCAGCTGGACGGGGTGGCGGAGCCGCCGCAGCGGGTGGAGCTGCCGACCCGCCTGATCGTCCGCGGCTCGGGCGAGCTGCCCCCCGCGGAGGGCTGAGGAGGCTGCGGACGTTCAGCCCGCCCGCCCCGCGAGCCCCTCCAGGCCGTCGCGGCTCAGGCCCGTCAGGGCCGTCACCTCCGCCGCGTCCACGGCGCCGCAGTCCAGGCCGCGCAGCAGGTGGCCGCTGAGCGCCCGCGCGGTGGCGGGCTCGTCGAGGATGTCGCCGCCGGAGCGGTTGACGTAGGCGTCCAGGCGGGCGGCGGCGCTCTCCAGGCCCTCGCGGTAGAAGGCGTACACCGCGGCGTAGCGGGTGGGCAGATGGCCCGGGTGCATGTCCCAGCCCTGGTAGTAGGCGCGTGTCAACGACCGGCGCACGAGGCCGTAGTGGAGCCGCCAGGCGGCGTGCACCTGGGATGCCGGCCCGACGGGCAGGACGTTGGTCGAGCCGTCGGAGACGCGGACGCCGGTGCCCGCCGCGGCCACCTGCATGACGGCCTTCGCGTGGTCGGCGACGGGGTGGTCGGGCGACTGGTGCGCGGCGCCCACGCCGCAGGAGGCGCTGTAGTCGAACGTGCCGTAGTGCAGCGAAGTCGCGCGCCCGCCCGCCGCGTCGATCATCCGGGCGACGGTGGTGCGCCCGTCGGCCCCGAGGATCGCCTGCGTGGTCTCGATCTGTATCTCGAAGCGGATCCGGCCGGGCTCCAGCCCCCGCGCCTTCTCGAACTCCCCGGCGAGCTCGGCCATGGCGGCCACCTGCTCGGCGTAGGTGACCTTGGGCAGGGTGAGGAGCAGCCCTTCGGGCAGCCCGCCCGCCTCCATCAGGCCGGTGAGGAAGATGTCGAGGGTGCGGATGCCGCGGTCCCGGACGGCTGCCTCCATGCACTTCATGCGGATGCCCATGAACGGCGCCGCGGTGCCGTCCTCGTACATCCCGGCCACCAGCCGTGCCGCACGGGCGGCCGCCGCGTCCTCCTCGTCGTCGGGGCGCGGCCCGTAGCCGTCCTCGAAGTCGATGCGGAGGTCCTCGACGGGCTCCCGCTCCAGTTTGGCGCGCATGCGGTCGTGGACGGGACCGGCGAGGGCCTCGGGGAGGCCGAGGACGGCGGCGAAGGAGGCGGCGTCGGGCGCGTGTTCGTCGAGGGCGGCGAGCGCCCGGCCGCCCCAGAAGCGGAGGGTGTCGGCGGCGAAGACGTCGGCGGGGACGTAGACGGTGTGGACGGGCTGGCGGGTGCCGGGGTCGCCGGGGTAGCGGCGCGCGAGCTCGGCGTCGACGCCCGCGAGGGAGGCGCCTATGCGCTCCCCCACCGCGCTCGCGAAGGTCGTCGCGACCGTCCGGTGCTGTCCCATGGCACACCCTTCCGCACAGCCTCCCCGGCCGGCGCCGGAAGGTACTCCCACAGACGGAACCGATCGTCCGTGCGGGCGAAGCTATCGACGGCCCGGCGGCGGGTCAACAGGCCGTCACGCGCGCGTACCGGGCCGCCCGCATACGACAGAGCCCCCGCACGCCGTCGCGTACGGGGGCCCCGGCACGGTGGTGCCGCGGGGTCAGCCCTTGCGGGTCTTGACCTCGTCGGTCAGCTGCGGGACGACCTCGAAGAGGTCGCCGACCACGCCGTAGTCGACCAGGTCGAAGATCGGGGCCTCGGCGTCCTTGTTGACGGCCACGATGGTCTTCGAGGTCTGCATGCCGGCCCGGTGCTGGATGGCGCCGGAGATGCCCGCCGCGATGTACAGCTGCGGCGAAACGGACTTGCCGGTCTGGCCGACCTGGTTGGTGTGCGGGTACCAGCCGGCGTCCACGGCGGCGCGGGAGGCGCCGACGGCCGCGCCGAGCGAGTCGGCGAGGGCCTCGATGATCGAGAAGTTCTCGGCGCCGTTGACGCCGCGGCCGCCGGAGACCACGATCGCGGCCTCGGTCAGCTCGGGACGGCCGGTCGACTCGCGCGGGGTGCGGGAGACGACCTTGGTGCCGGTGGACTTCTCGCCGAAGGCGACGGCGAGCTGCTCGACCGTACCGGCGGCCTGGGCGGCCTCCGGGGCGGCGGAGTTGGGCTTGACGGTGATGACCGGGGTGCCCTTGGTGACGCGGGACTTGGTGGAGTACGAGGCCGCGAAGACGGACTGCGTGGCCACCGGGCCCTCGGCACCGGCCTCCAGGTCGACGGCGTCGGTGATGATGCCGGAGCCGATGCGGACCGCGAGGCGGGCCGCGATCTCCTTGCCCTCGGCGGAGGACGGCAGCAGCACGGCGGCCGGCGAGACGGCGTTGTACGCGGCCTCCAGCGCGTCGACCTTCGGCGCGACGAGGTAGTCGGTGAACTCGGGCGCGTCGGCCGCGAGGACCTTCACCGCGCCGTACTCGCCGAGCACGGCGGCCGCGGCGTCGGCACCGGCGCCCAGGTGCACGGCGACGGGCTCGCCGATGCGGCGGGCGAGGGTGAGCAGTTCGAGGGTGGGCTTGCGGACGGCGCCGTCCACGTGGTCGACGTAGACGAGGACTTCAGCCATGGCGTTGCTCCTGCGGAAAAAGTGGGGCGGGTGACGGTTCGTTCGGGATCAGAGAGCTCAGATGAACTTCTGGCCCGCGAGGAACTCGGCGAGCTGCTTGCCGCCCTCGCCCTCGTCCTTGACGACGGTGCCGGCCGTGCGGGCCGGGCGCTCCGTGGCCTCGTCGACCTTGGTCCAGGCACCCTCCAGGCCGACCTCCTCGGCCTCGAGGCCGAGGTCGGAGAGGTCCAGGGACTCCACCGGCTTCTTCTTGGCCGCCATGATGCCCTTGAAGGACGGGTAGCGGGCCTCGCCGGACTGGTCGGTCACGGAGACGACGGCCGGGAGGGAGGCCTCCAGCTGCTCGCTGGCGGCGTCGCCGTCGCGGCGGCCGGTCACCTTGCCGTCCTCGACCTTGACCTCGGAGAGCAGGGTGACCTGCGGGACGCCCAGGCGCTCGGCGAGCATCGCCGGGACGACGCCCATGCCGCCGTCGGTGGAGGCCATGCCGGAGACGACCAGGTCGTAGCCGACGTGCTCCAGGGCCTTGGCCAGCACCAGCGAGGTGCCGAGGGCGTCGGTGCCGTGGAGGTCGTCGTCCTCGACGTGGACGGCCTTGTCCGCACCCATGGAAAGCGCCTTGCGCAGCGCGTCCTTGGCGTCCTCGGGGCCGACGGTCAGGACGGTGATCTCCGCGTCGTCGTCGGCCGCCTCCTTGATCTGCAGCGCCTGCTCGACCGCGTACTCGTCGAGCTCCGAGAGCAGGCCGTCCACGTCGTCGCGGTCGACGGTCAGGTCTTCGGCGAAGTGCCGGTCGCCGGTGGCGTCGGGCACGTACTTCACAGTGACAACGATCCTCAAGCTCACGCCGGCTCTCCTACTGCATCGTCTCTTCGTAGCTGCCTTGGCAGGCAGCATAGGCGCCTTGTGGGGCGGATTCCGCCCGTGGCGGGCCGCGCCTCGAACGGAATGTTACTCGTCAGTACAGCGACCTGTTCACCCGGGCGCAAGGCCGGTCGGCTGTGATCTGTCCAACGCGGGAAACGCGGGACGTCTCAGTCCCGCAGACCGTTGAAGCGCCCCTGGTGATAGACGAGCGGACGGCCCGCCCCGGCGGAGTCGCCCGCGACGACCTCGGCGAGCACGACCCGGTGGTCCCCGGCGGGCACCCGGGCCACCACGCGGCACACCAGCCACGCGAGAACGCCGTCCAGCAGCGGCACGCCCTCCGGCCCGGGACGCCAGCTCGTGGGCGCGGCGAAGCGGTCGGCACCGCTGCGCGCGAAGGTCGCGGCCAGCTCCCGCTGGTGCTCGCCGAGTATGTGCACGCCGACGTGGTCCGCCTCGGCGAGCACAGGCCAGCTGGAGGAGCCGGTGCCCGCCCCGAAGGAGACCAGGGGAGGCTCCGCGGCGACGGACGTCAGCGAGGTGGCCGTGAAGCCGACCGGGCGCGCGCCCTGCGCGGTGATCACGGCGACGCCGGCGGCGTGCCGGCGGAAGACGGAGCGCAGCAGTTCGGGGGTGGCGAGGGAGGTGCCGAGCCCGGGCATGGCCGTCATGGAACTGTCCTTCTGCTGGAGGGTCGAGCCGATCCGAACGGTCGTCGCGGTGCTCACGCGCCCGGACAGCACGCGCTCGCCGTCCGCAGCAGGCCGCCGGCGTGCGCACGTCCGTGGGGAAACGGTCCTGGCCACACGACGTCACACTGACGATTCGCGGTGCGGAGCGTCAAGGGCGGCCCGGGAGATGGGAGAGGGATCACGATCACGGCGGCTCACACCGCCGCACCGAGCGCCGCGATGACGTCGGCCTTGCGCGGCTGCCCGGTCGCGCGGCGCACGATGCGGCCGGCGGCGTCGAGGACGAGGACGGTGGGCGTCGCGGTGATCGCCAGGGCCCGCACGAGGGCGAGGTGCGCCTCCGCGTCGACCTCGACGTGGGCGACCCCGCCGACCATGGCCGCGACCTGCTCCAGGGTGCGCCTGGTCGCCCGGCAGGGCTGGCAGAAGGCGCTGGAGAACTGCACGAGCGTGGCGCGCTCCCCCAGCTCCCCGCCGATGTCGGCGGCCTTCAGCCGCAGCCCGTCGTCGCCCTCGCGCAGCACGCTTCGCCCCCGCTTTCCCGTTTCGTCCAGGCCTTCACCGGCCATGCGTCCCCAAGTGCAGCGCCGTGGACACCGGGGAAAATTCCGCCGCGCCCGCCGGTGATTTCCGGCTGGATTCCGGCCTACGTGATGAGGATCTCCCGGCCGCCGGGCCGTCCTCGCTGGCCCCGGGCCGGGCATTCAGGCACGATCTGGCAGAAGCCACACCCTACGGCCGCGTAACTTTGCCGGTGACGCCGGTGTACGGCGGGCACTACAGCAGTACACGGGCACCACAGCAGTACATCAGCAACAGAAGCAGCACTTCAGCCGGGAGTCCCCTCCCCAGGCCCGGAAGGAACCTCCCCCGATGGCAGAGCTCGTCTACCCCCCGGTGATCGGTGTCGCCCGCACCATGTTCAAGGCGCTCGACCTGCGCTTCGACATCCAGGGAGCCGAGCACGTCCCGGCGCGGGGCGGGGCCGTCCTGGTGAGCAACCACATCGGCTACCTCGACTTCGTCTTCTGCGGCCTGGCCGCCCGCCCCGCCAAGCGGCTGGTGCGGTTCATGGCGAAGGAGTCCGTCTTCCGGCACAAGGTGTCGGGGCCGCTGATGCGCGCGATGAAGCACATCCCAGTGGACCGCGCGGCCGGCATGGACGCCTACAAGCACGCGCTCTCCGCACTGCGCTCGGGCGAGATCATCGGCGTCTTCCCGGAGGCGACGATCTCCCAGTCGTTCACGCTCAAGAACTTCAAGTCCGGCGCGGCGCGGCTCGCCCAGGAGGCCGGGGTGCCGCTGCTGCCGATGGCGCTGTGGGGCACCCAGCGGCTGTGGACCAAGGGCCACAAGCGCGACCTGAGCCGCAACCACGTGCCGATCGCGATACGGGTCGGCGAGCCGATGACCGCCGACCCCGCCGAGCACGCGGACACCGTCAGTGACCGGGTGCGCTCCCGGGTGCAGGAGCTCCTGGAGGCGGCCCAGCGCGCCTATCCCGTGCGCCCCAAGGACGCGAACGACACCTGGTGGATCCCGGCCCACCTCGGCGGCACGGCGCCCGCGCCGCACGAGGCGGCCGCCTCGGACCGGCGCGGCTAGGGCCCGTACGGAACCGAGAAGCCCCCGGCCGCGAGCGCGGCCGGGGGCTTCTTGCTGTGCTTTTCCGCCGTTTCCGGACGGACGGGGCGGGCCGCTACTGCCGGCCCATCTCCTCGGCGAGCGCCGCCGCGAAGGCGTCGACGTCGGCCTCGGTGGTGTCGAAGGAGCACATCCAGCGGACGTCGCCGGCGTCCTCGTCCCAGAAGTAGAAGCGGTAGCGCTTCTGCAGGCGCTCGCTCACGTCGTGCGGAAGCCGGGCGAAGACGGCGTTGGACTGCACCGGGTACAGGACCTCCACGCCCTCGACGGCCCGCACGCGCTCGGCCAGGCGCGCGGCCATGGCATTGGCGTGGGAGGCGCTGCGCAGCCACAGGTCGCCGCTGAGCAGGGCCTCGAACTGGGCCGAGACGAACCGCATCTTGGAGGCGAGCTGCATGGACATCTTGCGCAGGTGCTTCATCGCCCGCACCGCGTCCGGGTTCAGGACGACGACGCACTCGCCGAAGACCATGCCGTTCTTCGTGCCGCCGAAGGAGAGCACGTCCACGCCGGCGTCGGTGGTGAAGGCCCGCAGCGGCACGCCGAGCGTGGCCGCGGCGTTGGCGATGCGCGCGCCGTCGAGGTGGACCTTCATGCCCCGCTCGTGGGCGTGGTCGCAGATCTCCCGGATCTCCTCGGGCGTGTAGCACGTGCCCAGCTCGGTGGTCTGGGCGATCGACACGACCTGGGGCTGCGCCCGGTGCTCGTCGTCCCAGCCGAAGGCCTCGCGGTCGATCAGCTCCGGGGTGAGCTTGCCGTGCTCGGCGGGCACGGTCAGCAGCTTCAGGCCGCCGACGCGCTCGGGCGCACCGCACTCGTCGACGTGGATGTGCGCGCTGCCGGCGCAGATCACCGCGCCCCAGCGCTCGGTCAGGGCCTGGAGGGCGACGACGTTGGCGCCCGTCCCGTTGAAGACCGGGAACGCCTCGGCGGTGGGGCCGAAGTGTCCGCGCATCACGTCCTGGAGGTGGGCGGTGTAGTCGTCCTCGCCGTAGGCGACCTGGTGGCCGCCGTTGGCGACGGCGAGCGCCGCGAGGATCTCGGGGTGCGCGCCCGCGTAGTTGTCGCTGGCGAAGCCACGCACCTCGGGGTCGTGCCGGCGTATCGCGCCGGTCGCGGCCGGCGGGTTCGTGCTCACGCTTGCGGAGTCAGCCACAGACGGGTTCCGTTCACTTCCTGGGCGGGCTTGTCCCACACGCCGACGATGGCCTCGGCGAGGTCCTTGACGTCGGTGAAGCCCGCGAACTTCGCGTTCGGGCGCTCGGCGCGCATGGCGTCGTGCACCAGTGCCTTGACGATCAAAATGGCGGCGGCGGCCGACGGGGCGTCCTCGCCCGCCGCCTTGCGGAAGGAGTCGGCGAGGGCGAGCGTCCACGCCTCGGCGGCGGCCTTGGAAGCGGCGTAGGCGGCGTTGCCCGCGGTGGGCTTGCTGGCGCCCGCCGCGCTGACGAGCAGGAACCGGCCGTTGCCGCTGCGCTGCAGGGCGGGCTCGAAGGCCAGCGAGGTGTGCTGCACGGTGCGGATGAGCAGCTTCTCGAGCAGCTCCCAGTCGGCGAGGTCGGTCTCGGCGAAGGTGGCCGAGCCGCGCCAGCCGCCCACGAGGTGGACCAGGCCGTCGATGCGGCCGAACTCCTTCTCGGTGCGGTCCACCCAGCGGCGCGTGGCCTCCAGGTCCAGCAGGTCCACGGTGTCGCCCGTGACGGTGGCACCGCCGTGGGCGTACCGGGCGGCGTCCACGGCCTCGGCGAGGCGGGCCGCGTCCGCGTCGGAGGCGACGACCGTGGCACCGGCCTCGGCCAGTCGCAGCAGCGTGGCACGGCCCGCGGGGCCCGCGGCCCCCGCCACAGCCACGACGGCGCCGTCCAGCCGGCCGTTGCCGTTGGTGGGAGTGCTCATGGTCGTCTCCTTCGTCTGCTCACTCACGCAGCCACCCGCTCGGCCTTCGCCGCGGTGATCCCCTTGGTCGAGGCGATCACGTGACGCAGCTTCTTGGCAAGCGCCTCGTAGAACATGCTGAGCGGGAACTCGTCCGGCAGCACGTCGTCCACGAGCTTGCGGGGCGGCTGGGTGAGGTCGAGGGCCTCGGGGCCCTTGGCCCAGACGGAGCCGGGGTGCGGGGCGAGGTAGGTGGAAACCAGCTCGTAGGCGGCGAGCCAGTGGACCAGCTTGGGCCGGTCGATGCCGTCGCGGTAGAGCTTCTCGATCTCGCCGCAGAGCTGGTTGGTGACCTGCGGGGCGCGGTCCCAGTCGATGTGCAGAGTGTTGTCCGTCCAGCGTACGACGTCGTGCCGGTGGAGGTACGCGAAGAGCAGCTGGCCGCCGAGCCCGTCGTAGTTGCGGACGCGGTCGCCGGTGACCGGGAAGCGGAACATCCGGTCGAAGAGGACGGCGTACTGCACGTCGCGGCCGTGGGCGTTGCCCTCGGCCTCCAGCTTCACGGCCTCCTTGAAGGCGGTGAGGTCGCAGCGCAGCTCCTCCAGGCCGTACATCCAGAACGGCTGCCGCTGCTTGATCATGAAGGGGTCGAAGGGCAGATCGCCGTGGCTGTGTGTGCGGTCGTGGACCATGTCCCACAGGACGAAGGCCTGCTCGCAGCGGTGCTGGTCGCCGATCATCTCCTGGATGTCGGCGGGGAGCTCGAGGCCGAGGGCGGAGACGGCCGCCTCGGTGACGCGGCGGAAGCGGGCCGCCTCGCGGTCGCAGAAGATACCGCCCCAGGTGAAGCGCTCGGGGGCCTCGCGCACGGCGATGGTCTCCGGGAAGAGCACGGCGGAGTTGGTGTCGTAGCCCGAGGTGAAGTCCTCGAAGGTGATGCCGAGGAAGAGCGGGTTGTCGTAGCGGGTGCGCTCCAGCTCGGCGAGCCACTCGGGCCAGACCACGCGCAGCGCGACCGCCTCGAGGTTCCGGTCGGGGTTGCCGTTCTGCGTGTACATCGGGAAGACGACGAGGTGCTGCAGGCCGTCGGCGCGCTGGGCGGCGGGCTGGAAGGCGAGCAGCGAGTCGAGGAAGTCCGGCACGGCGAAGCCCGTGTCGGCCCAGCGGCGCAGGTCCGCGACCAGGGCCGTGTGGTAGGCCGAGTCGTGCGGGACGAGCGGCGAGAGCTGCTCCACGGCCTCCACGACGCGCTCCACCTGGGCCCGGACGGCCTCGCCCGGTGGGGCGCCCTCCGCGGTGAGGTCGATGGAGCCGTCCTGGGACTGCCAAGGCCGGATCGTTTCCACGGCGTCCTTGAGAACCCCCCACGCGGGGTGATCGATCACCGGGTCGGCGGCCGATTTGTCGGTCGCTATCGCCGACGACGCAAGGATTTCCGTCATGGCTGCCCCTCCTCGGGAGAACTTGGTGTTAAGACACCGTATCCGTGCGCGCTTCTCCCGCTCAAGAGGTCAGGCCATAAATTATCCTGCCGAACCCCCGGGCGGGCCGCCGTTTTTCCTGCACACCTCCGCCATATGGGTACCCATGGGCATGTTTCTGTCACACCAGTCCCACAGGCCCCGTGAGCTGTCCTAGCCGAGATCCGGCCATTCCCTGCCGCCCCGGCCGTGCGCCGCCTTCGGACGCCCCTGTCCCCGTCCCCCGGGCCTACCCCCGCGCCGCCGGTGAATTCATGAAAGCGCAACAGTCTTCCGCTATGCGGACGGTCGGCGGCCCGACCTGGACAGGGCCGTGATCATGCTGCCAGTCTCCCGCCATGCCCGTCGTCAACCGGCCCACGCGCCGCACCGCCACCCCGGCCGCGCCCGCCACCCACCGCCGCACGGCCCGCCTCGCCGCCTGCCTCGCCGTCCTGCTCACGGCCGCCGTGGGCTGTGCTCCCCAGGACGACACCGATTCCGCCTCCGGCTCCGGCTCCGGCTCCGCGAAGTCCTCGGCCGCGCCGTCCGCGGCGACGTGCACGAAGGAGAAGCTGGCCACGCAGACCCCCGGCAAACTGACCGTCGGCACCGACAAGCCCGCCTACGCGCCCTGGTTCCAGGACGACGACCCCTCGAACGGCAAGGGCTTCGAGTCGGCCGTCGCCTACGCCCTGGCCGAGCGGCTCGGGTACGGCCGGGGCGACGTGGTCTGGCAGACCGTTCCGTTCAACACGGCCGTCGCTCCGGGCGCCAAGAAGTTCGACCTCGACATCAACCAGATCTCCGTCAGCGACGAGCGCCGGCGGGCCGTCGACTTCTCCTCCGGCTACTACGACGTCCGCCAGGCCGTCGTCGCCCTCAAGGACTCCCCCGCCGCCAAGGCCCGGAGCGCCGCCGACCTCAAGCACGTCAAGCTCGGCGCCCAGGTCGGCAGCACCAGCCTCGACATCGTGAACGACGTGATCGGGCCCGACCGGCCGCCCGCCGTCTTCCAGAAGAACGACTACGCCAAGACCGCGCTCAAGAACGGCCAGGTCGAGGCGATCGTGGTCGACCTGCCCACCGCCTTCTACATCACCTCCGCCGAGGTCCGGGACGCCCGCATCGTCGGCCGGTTCGGCAGTACGGGGGACAAGCCCGAGCAGTTCGGCTTCGTCCTCGACAAGGGCAGCCGCCTCACCTCGTGCGTCTCCGGGGCCGTCGACTCCCTCCGCAAGGACGGCACGCTCGCCCGGCTGGAGAAGAAGTGGCTCTCCGAGGCCGCCGACGCCCCGGTGCTCAAGTGAGCCCCGGGGAGGCTGCCGCCGACACCGAGGGCACCGCACCGTCCCTGACGAAGGAAGCCGCCGAGGACAACTACACCCCCTCGGCGCGCCGCCTGGAGCGGGAGCGCTTCAAACGCGCCCGGGCGCGCCGCGCCACGGCCGTCGCCGCGTCCAGCACGCTGGTCACGGGCGCCGTACTGTTCCTCGCCGTCGTCAACTCCCCCGGCTGGCAGCGCACCCGTGAAACGTTTCTCAGCGGGCACTACGCGCGCGAGGCGCTGCCCAAGGTCCTCGACGGGCTGTGGCTGAACCTCCGCCTGCTGGTCGTCTGCGGGGCGGCCGTGCTCGTCCTGGGGCTGCTGATAGCGATCGCCCGTACGCTGCGCGGCCCGGTCTTCTTCCCCCTGCGTGCGCTCGCCACCGCCTACACCGACTTCTTCCGCGGGCTGCCGCTCGTGATCTGCCTGCTGATGGTCGTCTTCGGCGTCCCGGCCCTGCGGCTGCAGGGCGTGACGACCGACCCGGTGCTGCTGGGCGGGACCGCGCTCGTCCTGACGTACTCGGCCTACGTCGCCGAGGTCTTCCGTGCGGGCATCGAGTCCGTGCACCCCAGCCAGCGCGCCGCCGCCCGCTCGCTGGGCCTCAGCGCCCGGCAGACCCTGCGCCACGTCATCCTGCCGCAGGCCGTGCGCCGGGTCGTGCCGCCGCTCCTCAACGACCTGGTGTCCCTGCAGAAGGACACCGGCCTCGTCTCGATCGCCGGCGCGGTGGACGCCGTCTACGCGGCGCAGATCCTCTCCAGCAAGAGCTTCAACTACACGCCGTACGTCGTCGCCGGGCTCATCTTCGTCGCCCTCACCATCCCCATGACCCGGTTCACCGACTGGGTCACGGCACGGACGGACCGCCGGCGGGCACAGGGAGGGATCGTATGAGCACTGTGACGGACACCGCTGCGGAGCCCGTGCTGCGGATGGAGGCCGTGCGCAAGACCTTCGGCGGCACGGTCGTGCTGCGCGACGTGGACCTGGAGGTCGCCCCGCACACGGTGACCGCGCTCATCGGCGCCTCCGGATCGGGCAAGTCGACGCTGCTGCGCTGCGCCAACCTGCTGGAGGAGATCGACGACGGGGCGATCCTCCTCGACGGCGAGGACATCACCGACCCGCGCGTGGACCCCGACGCCGTCCGCCGCCGCATCGGCGTCGTCTTCCAGGCCTACAACCTCTTCCCGCACATGACCGTGCTCGACAACATCACGCTGGCGCCGCGGCGGGTGCACGGCGTCGCCCGCGCGGAGGCCGAGGAGCGGGCGCGGGAGCTGCTGGAGCGGCTCGGGCTGGGCGGCAAGGCGGGCGAGTACCCGGACCGGCTCAGCGGCGGCCAGCAGCAGCGGGTGGCGATCGTACGGGCGCTCGCCGGCCGGCCCCGGCTGCTGCTCCTGGACGAGATCACCGCGGCGCTCGACCCCGAGCTCGTCGGGGAGGTGCTGGGCGTCGTGCGCGACCTCAAGGAGGACGGCATGACGATGGTCCTGGCCACCCACGAGATGGGCTTCGCCCGGGACGTCGCCGACCAGGTGTGCTTCCTGGACGGCGGGGTCGTGCTGGAGCGCGGCACCCCCGCCGAGGTCTTCGGCGCACCGCGGCAGGAGCGCACCCGGAAGTTCCTGCGGCGGATCGTGGAGGCGGGCCGGCTGTGAGGTGACGAACGGTGAGGTAAGGGGCTCTGCCTACGGGCAGAGCCCCTTACCTCGGCCGTCAGACCAGTTCCTTGATCAGCAGTTCGAACTCGAGGTCGTCGCGCTGCGGGACGCCGAAGCGCTCGTCGCCGTACGGGAACGGGCTCATCCGCCCGGTGCGCCCGTAACCGCGCCGCTCGTACCAGGCGATCAGCTCGTCCCGCTGCTTGATCACGGTCATGTGCATCTCGGTCGCGCCCCAGTCGGTGCGCACGAGCCGTTCGGCCTCCGCGATGACGACCTTGCCGAGCCCGCCGCCCTGCATCTCCGGGCTGACGGCGAACATCCCGAAGTAGGCGTGGGTCCCCCGGCGTTCGAGCTGGCAGCAGGCCACTATCCGGTCGCCCCGCTCGACCACGAGCAGACGGCTGTCCGGGTCCGTCACCACGGCCTCGACGCCGTCGGGGTCGGTGCGCTGGCCCTCCAGCAGGTCCGCCTCGGTCGTCCAGCCTGCGCGACTCGCGTCACCGCGGTAGGCCGACTCGATGAGGGCGACGAGAACGGGCACATCGTCGACGGTCGCGTCCCGGAAGGTCGTCTCCGTGCTGCTGGTGGTTTCCATCGTGTTCCTGGGGTCCTCTCCGTACGTTTCCGGCTCCACGTGCACACTAACCCGGGCTCCGGGGCACGCTGCCGGGACCCTGCGCGCCCCTGACGTGCCACCGCGCGTGCGCGGGCGCATTTTCACGACTCCAACGCTCCTCCAGTGCGCCTGTGCGCTCCCATGTGCTCTCGCCCCCGGGGGAATCAACCGGAGGTGGATCTGCACGTCCGGGGAGGTGCGCCGTGCACGGACCGCCGCTGATCGGCTGGCTGCTGGTGGCGGTGTGCGCCGCGACCGGCGCGTACTGCCTGGTGCGCCTCCGCACGGGTGCGGGAGGAGAGCGCCGGGCCGTCGGGAGCGACGCCCTGATGGGGCTCGGCATGGCGGCCATGGCCGTGCCGCCCGCCGTTGTGGACACCCGGCCCTGGGGCGCGCTGCTGTTCGCCGTCGTCTTCGGCGCGGCCGGGGTCCACGCACTGGTGGGCGTGGCGCGCGGCCGCGCGGACAGTCACCACCTCCACCACGCCGTGGGCGCGTTCGCGATGGTCTACATGGCGCTCGCGATGGCGGGCACCCCGATGGGCGGCCGCGCGGAGCACACGGGAGCGGCGGCGGCCACGCACGCCGCGACCGCGCATGTCCCGGCCGGCACGCCCCTGCTGACGGGGCTGCTGCTGGTGTACTTCGCCGTGTACGTGGTGCGCACGGTGGCCGTGCTCGTGCCCGTCACCGTGGCCGCCGGGCAGGTCTCCTGGCCGGGCCGGCCGGATCTCACCCACGCCTGCAGACTGTCCATGGGCATCGGCATGCTGGCGATGCTGCTGACGCTGTGAGCCCTCGCCCCGTGGAATGCATCACTTCGCGCACCGGACCGTACCCGTGGGCGCGGCCCCGCTCATAGGCTGACGGCCATGATGGTCCCGCTCGCGCTGCTGGTCCTCGGCGCACTGGTCGCGGCGATGGCTCCGCGCGTGCTGACCCGTTGCGACTGGCCCGACCGCGAACCGGTCGTGGCCCTGTGGGTGTGGCAGTGCGCGGTGGCGGCCGTACTGCTGTGCTGTCTGCTCGCCATGGCGCTGAGCGCCGCAGCGGCCTGGGAGGCCGTGCGCGGGCACGTCTTCGCGATCGCTCCGCACGGCGTGGTCGAGGCCTACGCCCTCACCGCCTACGGTGCGTGGGCCGCGCCGCTGGCGCTGGCGCTGGCGAGCGGCGCCGTATGGACCGCCGCGATGCTGACCCGCGAGATCAGCTGGTCGCGCGCCCGCCGCCGGCAGCGCCGCACGGAGCTGCTCGTCCGCTCCCCCCGGCTGCCCGGCGAGGAGCCGGGCGGGGACCGGCTCGTGGTGCTGGAGGGTGACCGCCCCGACGCGTGGTGGCTGCCCGGCGGCGCCGCGCCGCAGCTGGTGATCACGACCGGTGCGCTCCGCCGCCTCAAGGGGCCGCAGCTCGATGCGGTGCTGGCCCACGAGCAGGGGCACGCCCGGGCCCGTCACCACTGGCTGCTGCACGTCTCCTCGGCGCTGGCCAACGGCTTCCCGCAGGTCCCGGTGTTCGCCGCGTTCCGCGACCAGGTGCACCATCTGGTGGAGCTCGCGGCGGACGACTCGGCGTCGCGGCGCTTCGGCCGCCTGACCACGGCGCTCGCTCTGGTGGAACTGAACGAGGACCGCGGGGTGTTCGGGCCGTGCCCGACGCGGCTCTCCCAGGTGCCGACGCGGGTGCACCGCCTGCTGGCCCCCGCCCCGAGGCTGACGGCCGCGCGGCGACTGCGGCTGACGGCGTTCGCGGCGCTGGTTCCCGCGGTGCCGCTGCTGGTGACGTTCGTACCGGGCCTCAGCGTCCTGACCCGGTCCGGGTCGTAACACCGGAGTGGTGGCCCCTCCGGCCCCCCATGCGCGAGGATCTGCTGATGCACGCCCCTCCGCGCCCTTCGTCTGCACTCCCCCGCCCCCTGTCCCTCGTCCGCCGCGCGCCGATCCCGGCCGGGCTCGTCCTCGCGGCCGTCTTCGGCGTCCTGCTCGCCCTGGTCGCGGGCGCGTGGGAGCCGCTCGCCTCGCTGGACCGGAACGTCGCCAACGGATTGCATCCGGTGGCCGTGGAGCACCGGGGCTGGACCCGGTTCGTCCGCGTGCTCTCCGACTGGCTGTGGGACCCGTGGACGATGCGCGCCGCCCTGGCCCTGGCGGTCCTGTGGCTCCTGCGCAGGCGCGACCTGCTGCTCGCCGCCTGGATAGCCGGGACGTCGGCCCTGGGCACCGCTCTGCAGCAGGGCATCAAGGCGGCGGTGGGCAAGGACCGTCCGAGCTGGCCGGACCCGGTGGCGACCGCGCACTACGCGGCGTTCCCCTCGGGGCACGCCCTGTCGGCGACGGTGGCGTGCGGGCTGCTGGTGTGGCTGCTGTGGAGGTACGGCGCACGGGCGCGGGGCCTGCGCGCCGCTGCGGCGGCGGGCGCGGTGTCGGTGCTCGGAGTGGGCTTCACCCGGCTGTACCTGGGCGTCCACTGGGTGTCGGACGTCCTGGGCGGCTGGCTGCTGGGCGGGGCGCTCGTGGCAGCCTCGGTGGGACTGTTCGGCACGGTGACGCGGCGGCGGGGCCGCAGTGGAACGTGAGCCGGCCTCCCGCCGCCTGCCCGCGCGGTGACGGGTTCGACCGCTACGGCTGTTCGGGGGCGAACCCGGATGGCACTGCGTCCGGTCCCGCTGCCCCGGCTGTCGCACCGGTCAGCTTGTCGATCGTCACATAGCGAGCGGAGTGCTCGACCCCTTCGGGGACGTGGTACTCGAGCGCGGTGCGATCCTCGGACATGCGCCCGTAGGTGCTCACCTGGATGCGCACCCCGTACCAGTGCGGGGCGCTCTGGCTGCTCTGCGCATGGCGCGCGCAGCTGAGCAGCATCTTCTTGACGGGCTCTTCGAAGGCCCGGTTGAACCGGCTGTTCGTCGTGTTCGTCATGGGCGTCATATTCCGGGAGATGCCGGGCCCGCCCAGGTTGTCGTTCCACAGATGACCCTTCACCCAGCCCCCGCCGTCCCGCCGGTTGAGCTCCTCCACGATGACGCACTCGCCTGCCTGCGGCGGCCCGCCGAGATAGGTGTTCCCGGGAGCCACGACGCTGGGGCCGACGACGACCGCGACCGACGTCCCGCCCGTACGCCCGTCATACGCGCCGTAGTCCGGGCCGGCCCACACGTGCCGTTGTCTGTCCCACGCCGGATACGGCAGGTTCCCGGTCCGGCCACGCGTCGCAGCACGCCGGACCGGTTCCGTCCCCCGCTCCCGCATCCGGGCGACCGCAGCGTTGCCGGCCGTGCGGTGCAACCCCAGCACTGCGGCGGCCCCGCCTGCGGTGGGCCCGGCCCGCTGCACCGCCGGGCCGGGCCTCGCGGTGCCGGCACTCTCCTCCGGGTGTGGACCTCTCACGCGCACCGGGCGGACCCTCCTCGGACACTGGGGACGGCTGTCTCTCCAACTCATACGCGAACTCATACGTGAAAGGCCGGGAAGATGACGGAACTTCATGGGGCACACCGGCGAGAAGTCGCCACGGCACGGCAGGCGACGCCGACGGCAGCGACGGCGGGGGCGGGATCATGACGGTCAAGGGGGTGCTCTTCGACTTCTCCGGCACTCTCTTCCGCATCGAGCCGACCACGTCGTGGCTGACCACGGCCCTGGAGCGCACCGGCGTGCACATGAGCGAGGCCGAGGCGGCCCGGACCGCTGAGCGGCTGGAGGAGGCGGGCGCCCTTCCGGGGGGCAGGACCCCGCTCTCCGTACCGCCGCACCTGGCCGGGCTGTGGGCCGAGCGGGACCGCAGCGCGGAGCAGCACCGCGCCGCGTACACGGGGCTGGCGCGCGAGGTGCCGCTGCCCCGGCCGGAGCTCTACGACGTGCTGTACGAGCGGCACATGGAGCCGGCGGCCTGGCGCCCGTACGCGGATGCGCCCGGTGTCCTCGGGGAGCTGCGGCGGCGCGGGATTCGGACGGCCGTGGTGAGCAACATCGGCTGGGACCTGCGGCCGGTGTTCCGTACGCACGGCCTGGACGCGTGCGTGGACGCCTACGCGCTGTCCTTCGAGCACGGGGTGCAAAAACCCGATCCCCGGCTCTTCCTGGTGGCCTGTCAGGCGCTGGGGGTGGCACCCGAAGAGGTGCTGATGGTGGGTGACGACCGCCGGGCCGACGGGGGCGCCGCGGCGCTCGGCTGCGCGGTGCACCTGGTGGACCACCTGCCGGTCGGGGAGCGGCCCGCCGCTCTGCGCCCGGTGCTCGGCCTGCTCGGCTGACAGGCCCGGTTGTCACGCTGGTCTGGGCGGTCCCCCGCGCCGCCCAGGCCAGCCGACACGCCGGTGCCGCACCACGCCGGGGGCGGGCAGGGCGCCGGATACCCCCCTGAGTATATTGGCCCGGAGCCAGTCAACGCAGGAGTTGTGGAATGTCCCCGCGCAGCGCGTCGGCCAACGAGGAGATGCGCCGCCGTTCCCGTGAGCGGCTGCTCCAGGCGGCGGTCGAGCTCGTCGGCGAACGCGGGTACGAGGCGACGACGCTCGCCGACATCGCCGACCGGGCCGGCACGGCGCGCGGCCTGGTCTCGTACTACTTCCCCGGCAAAAGGCAGTTGCTGCAGTCGGCGGTGCACCGGGTGATGCACCTGGAGCTCGCGGCGGGCCTGGAGCGCGCCCCGCGCGCCCGGGACGGCCGCGAGCGCCTCGCACGGGCGATCGACGCGATCCTGGGGCTCGCACGGGACCGCCCCCTGCTGATGCGCACCCACATGGCCGGGATCCTCCAGGCGGAGGCCTTCATCCAGTGCCCCGAGCAGCAGCGCCTCGCGCACCTGCTGCACGACACCGTGGCGGCCTACGGCTCCCCCGACCCCGACGCGGACTACCCGCTGCTGCGCGCCCTGCTGATGGGTGCCGTCGTCGCGGTCCTGCTGCCGGGCGCGCCCATGCCGTTCGAGAGGCTGCGGGCGGAGCTCTTCCAGCGCTACGGCCTCGACTGGGAGCTCGGCGTCCCGCCCGGCCCCGGGCCCCCGCCCGCGGGGGCCTGACCCGTCCGGCCCGACGGAACCGGCCACGAGCACGCGCCGCCCTCCCGTACCGCGGCTCCCGGTGCGATCCTGGAGGGACCTGCGGGACATCTGCGGACGTCTGCGGAAAGGGGCCCACCGTGCTTCGTATCGCCGTGGTCGGGTCGGGGCCGAGCGGGGTCTACACCGCTCAGGCCCTGGTGCAGCAGCAGGACGTCCCCGGCCTGACGGTGGACGTCCTGGACCGGCTGCCCTGCCCGTACGGGCTGGTGCGCTACGGCGTCGCCCCGGACCACGAGAAGATCAAGTCCCTGCAGGGCAACCTGCGGGCCGCCATGGAGCACCCGGCCATCACGTTCTTCGGCAACGTCCCGGTGGGGGACGAGCCGCACGGCCTCCCGCCGCGGCGGCTGCTGGAGCTCTACCACGCGGTCGTCTACTGCGTGGGGGCCGCGGCCGACCGGCGGCTCGGCGTCCCCGGCGAGGACCTGGCAGGCAGCTTCTCGGCCACCGAGTTCGTCTCCTGGTACAGCGCCCACCCGGACGCGGCGCCGGACGGGTTCGTGCTGGGCGCGCGCTCCGCGGTCGTCATCGGCGTGGGCAACGTGGCCGTCGACGTGGCCCGGGTGCTGGCGCGCGGCGCGAGCGAACTGCACGGAACCGACGTGCCGCACGCCGCGCTGTCCGCCCTCGCGGCCAGCCGGGTGACGGACATCCACATGGTCGGCCGGCGCGGCCCCTCGCAGGCGAAGTTCACCACGAAGGAGCTGCGTGAGCTGGGCGCACTGCCCGGCGCCGAGACGCTCGTACGGGCGCAGGAGGCGGCGCTCGACCCCGCGTGGGACGATCCCGCGGGGCTGCCCGCGGTGGGGCGGCGCAACGTCGAGGTCCTGCGGGGCTGGGCCGAACGGCCGCCCGGCGGCCGCCCGCGCCGCATCCACCTGCGGTTCTTCCTCCGGCCCGCCGCGCTGCTCGGTGGCGGTGACGGGGCGGTGCGCGCCGTGCGCTTCGAGCGGACGGCGCCGGACGGGCGCGGCGGCGTCGTCGGCACGGGCGAGTTCGAGGACGTCGAGGCCCAGCTGGTGCTGCGCTCGGTGGGCTACCGCGGGGTGCCGATCGCGGGGCTGCCGTTCGACGCGGAGCTGGGCATCGTGCCGCATGCGGCGGGGCGCGTGCTGCGCGACGGCGTCCCGTCGCCGGGCGAGTACGTGGCGGGGTGGATCAAGCGCGGCCCGACGGGCGTGATCGGCACGAACCGCTCGTGCGCGAAGGAGACGGTGACGTCCCTGCTGGCCGACGCCGGGGCGCTCGCGGCACGCCGGCCCGCGCCGGTGGCGGACGCGCACGCCGTCCTGCGGGCGGCGGGGCGGGAGCCGGTGGAGTGGCCGGGCTGGCTGGCGATCGAGGCCGCGGAGGCCGCTCTCGGCGAGGGGCTGGGCCGCGGCCCGGTGAAGATCCCGGACTGGGAGGGTCTGCTGTCGGCGGCCCGCGCCCGCAGCTGATCCCCGGGGCCCCGCCCCGAGCCGGTCAGGACGGGACGCCGAGGCGGGACGCCTGGTGCCCGGCCGCCGTGAGGACGGCGCCGAGCAGGCCCGGGAAGAGCGCTTCGAGATCGTCGCGGCGCAGGGCGTTCAGCTTCGCCGTGCCCCGGTAGATCTGCCGGACCACGCCGCTCTCGCGCAGCACCCGGAAGTGGTGCGTCGTCGTCGACTTGCTCACGGGGAGGTCGAAGACCGAGCAGTTCAACTCGCCCTCGACCGCGGCGAGGTCGCACACGATCTGCAGGCGCATGGGGTCGGAGAGCGCGTGCAGCACGCCTTCCAGGCGGATCTCCGCGCGGTCGGGGTGCTCCAGGGAGCGGCCGCTCGACGACGGCCGGTTCTGTGCTGGCACGGCTGCTCCTCCAGGTGCGTCAGGTTGCTCCACGAAGCCCCCATTGTACGAGAGGCATCGTAGTTTGACATCCCTCGTACTACGAGGGCTATCGTACGAACTGTTGCCCGCCGCGGAACCCGCCGCACCGGGAAGGCGTCGCCGTGAGTCCCCGCGAGTCGCCGTGAAGCGCATAGGAGCCTGCCGTGACCGCCCTGTTCACCCCGTACACCCTGCGTTCGCTCACCATCCCCAACCGCGTCTGGATGGCCCCGATGGACCAGTACAGCGCCGAGGTCTCCGGACCGGATGCGGGTGTCGCGAACGACTGGCACTTCGCGCACTACACCGCCCGCGCGACCGGCGGAGCGGGGCTGATCCTCGTGGAGGCGACCGCGGTCAGCCCGGAGGGCCGGATCAGCCCGGCCGACCTGGGGCTCTGGAACGACACCCAGACCGCGGCCCTCCGCCGCATCACCTCCTTCTTCAGAGAGCGCGGCACCGTGGCCGGCATCCAGCTCGGTCACGCGGGCCGCAAGGCCGCCACCGACCGGCCGTGGCGCGGCGGCGGGCCGGTGGGCCCGGAGGAGGCCTGGCAGACGGTCGCCCCGAGCGCAGTGCCGTACGCGGAGGGCCACCCCGCCCCCACGGAGCTGACCGCGGAGCAGATCCAGGAGATCGTGGGGCAGTTCGCGGACGCCGCACGGCGCGCCCTGGCCGCCGGCTTCCAGGTCGTCGAGCTGCACGGCGCCCACGGCTACCTCATCCACCAGTTCCTCTCCCCGCTCAGCAACCGCCGCACCGACCGGTACGGCGGATCGCTTGAGAACCGGATGCGGTTCGCGCTGGAGGTCGTGGAAGCGGTGCGCGGGGTGTGGCCGCAGGAACTGCCGGTGTTCTTCCGGGCCTCGGCCACGGACTGGGTGACGGAGAACCCCGAGGACGGGCGCGACGGCTGGACCACGGGCGACACCGTGCGTCTCGCGCACGAGCTGCGGGCGCGCGGCGTGGACCTGATGGACGTCTCCACGGGCGGCATCACCTCCGGCATCCGCATCCCCACCGGCCCGGGGTACCAGGTGCCGTTCGCCCGGCGGATCCGCCGGGAGGCCGGCCTGCCGACCGCCGCGGTCGGCCTCATCACCGACCCCCGGCAGGCCGAGCAGATCGTCGCCGAGGGCGACGCCGACGCCGTCCTGCTCGGCCGCGAGCTCCTGCGCGACCCGCACTGGCCCCACCGCGCGGCGGCCGGACTCGGCGCGGCGAAGCGCTTCCCCGACCAGTACGCCTGGGCCGTCTGACGCGCGAGGCCGTACGCTCCGCCCGCGGCACCCGTACGGCTGAATCTGCCGGGCGCGGATACGTACGGGTACGTACGGATCCGCGCCCTGTTCCGCGCGGCCGTCCGCACGCTCCGGATCCGGGGCCCGGACTGCGGGTGCGGCCCCTCCTTCGCGTACGATCCTGGACTTGCGCAACTGCCAGCAGTTTGTTTACAGGGAGGGGCGGCAGCTGTGGCTGCACGACCTTTGCACGAGATCGTCGAACCGGGCTGGGCGAAGGCCCTGGAGCCGGTGGCGGGCCGCATCGCCGCGATGGGGGACTTCCTGCGCTCCGAGATCGCCGCGGGCCGTACGTACCTGCCGTCGGGGGCAAACGTCCTGCGCGCCTTCCAGCAGCCGTTCGACGACGTCCGGGTGCTGATCGTGGGTCAGGACCCGTACCCGACGCCGGGTCACGCCGTGGGGCTGAGCTTCTCGGTCGCACCGGAGGTACGGCCGCTGCCCGGCAGCCTGGAGAACATATACCGCGAGCTCCACACCGACCTGGGGCTTCCCCGCCCGTCCAACGGGGACCTGACGCCGTGGACCCGGCAGGGCGTGCTCCTGCTCAACAGAGCGCTGACCACCGCCCCGCGCAAGCCGGCCGCGCACCGGGGCAAGGGCTGGGAAGAGGTCACCGAGCAGGCGATCCGGGCGCTGGTCGAGCGGGGGCGCCCGATGGTGGCGATCCTGTGGGGCCGCGACGCCCGCAACCTGCGGCCGCTGCTGGGGCAGGTGCCGTCCGTGGAGTCGGCACACCCCTCCCCCATGTCGGCCGACCGCGGCTTCTTCGGCTCGCGGCCGTTCAGCCGGGCCAACGACCTGCTGGCGCGGCAGGGCGCCGCTCCGGTGGACTGGCAGCTGCCGTGAGGTCCGCGGCCGCCGCCGTGACACCGCGCCGCGGAGGGCCCGGCCGCTCCTCGGAGCGCCTGCGGCTGCGGCCGGCCCGGTGAGCCCCGCGGGCGGCTGCGTTCTCGGCGTCGACTCCGGCGGCTCGGGGATCCGCGTCGCCCTGCGCCGCGTCCCCGGCGACGGCCCCGCCCTGACCTGGTCCTCCGCGGTCCCGGCCACGGTGGGCGAGAAGGGGATCGACGCGCGCAGCCTGCTCGCCCAGGTGGTGCCGGCGGCCGAGGAGCTGCTGGCCGGGGCGGGGGCGCGGCACTGCGAGACCGCTTGCGTCGGCGCCGCCGGCATGGCCGCCCTCGGCGGCGATCTGCACGCCGTCCTCCCTTCCGCACTCCGGGAGGCCCTGGCCGTGCGCGTGCTCGCCCTGGCCACGGACGCGGTCACCGCCTACGCCGGCGCCCTGGGCCAGCGGCCGGGGGCCGTCGTCGCCGCGGGCACCGGGCTGGTCGCGGTGGGCACGGACCTGACCGCGGAGGGCGGCTGGCGGCGCGCCGACGGCTGGGGTCACCTGCTCGGCGACTGCGGCAGCGGGGCGTGGATCGGCCGCGCCGGGCTGGAGGCGGCGATGCGCGCCCACGACGGGCGGGCCGGCGGTTCGCACGCCCTGCTCGAGCGCCTGCACGCGCTCTTCGGCCCGGCGCCGGAGCTGCCGGCCCTCCTCTACCCCCGCGCCGACCGGCCCGCCGTCCTGGCTTCCTTCGCCCCCGAGGTGGGCCGGTGCGCGGCAGCCGACCCGGTCGCGGCCGGCATTCTCCGCCGGGCGGCCCGGCACATCGCCGAGGCGGCCGCGGCGGTGTGCCCGCCCTCCCGGCCCGGCCGGGAAGGACCTCCCGCGGGATCGCCACCACGGACGGCCGGGGCAGCCGGTTCGGCCGAGGCAGCCGGGGCAGCCGGTTCGGCCCGGGCCGGTGGGACGTACGAGGTGGCGCTGACCGGTGGCCTCCTCCGCATGGGCGCCCCCCTGCTCACACCCCTGTTCGAGGAGTTGCAGATGCAACTTCCTCATACGCGACAGGTCACGGCGGCGGGCGAGCCGCTGGACGGGGCGTTGTGCGTGGCGGAGGCCCTGCTGACGGGCGGCCTGCTGCTGCCGGCCGATCCTCCGATGCTCCGGATCGTTTGCTGAACACTTCTGCGATGAGCGTATTTATGGGCGAATAAATCCGGACAGACGTCACGGGAGCGCCCCCACCCGAACGGCCCAGCGCCTTGAACGACTAACATGCGGCGCCATGAGCTCCCCCACAGGGCCCGCGCCTGGCCTGCCTGTACGAATGCCGCGACCCCGTCAGCCCGGACGGCACCGGCGGCCGGAGCCGGCGGCCGCCCCCGCCGGCGCGCCGCCGCTGGTTCTCGCCGTTCCGGGGCTCCCCGACACGGAGACGCGCTCCCTCGCCGAGGAGATCCTCAGCATCGCGCGCTCCGAGCTCCCGGGCCTCGACGCACGCATCGGCTACGTGGACGCCGACGGGGCCGCCGAGGGCTACCCCTCGCTGGAATCCGTCCTCGCCTACGCCGCCGCCCAGCGCGCCGCTCGCGCGAGCGAAGCCCGCGAAGCCGGTACCGAGGACGGCGCCGCCGACGCCTGGGACCAGTGGCCCCCGGCCATCGTGGTGCCGCTCCTGGCCGGTCCGGACAACTCTCTCCTGCGCCGGGTCCGCCAGTCCGTGATGAGCAGCGGCAGCGCCGCGGAGCTCACCGACGCGCTCGGCCCGCACCCGCTCCTCGCCGAGGCCCTGCACGTGCGCCTGTCGGAGGCCGGCCTGGCCCGCGCCGACCGCGCTCGACTGTTCACAGTTGCAACGGCTGCGGACGGGATCATCCTGGCCACGGTCGGCGGCGAGGAGGCCGTGCAGGCCGCCGGGATCAGCGGCATGCTGCTCTCCGCCCGCCTCGCCGTGCCGGTCCTCGCGGCCGCGCTGGACATCGAGGGCGACATCGCCCGGGCCGCCGACCAGCTGCGCGGCTCCGGCTCGCGGAACCTGGCGCTCGCCCCGGGCCTGATCGGCCCGGAGATCGCCGAGGGCCTCGCGGACGCCGCGGCCAAGGAGGCCGACTGCGCCGCCGCCGCGCCGCTCGGCGCCTACCCGGCGATCGGCAAGCTCGTCCTGGCCAAGTACGCCGAGGTCCTGGGCATATCCGTGCAGCCGCCCCAGGGCGTTCCGGCGCGCTGACGCGTACGACCGGCGGGGCCGGGCGATCAGACCGTACCGTGACCGTCTGACCGCCCGGCCCGCCCGTTCCGCCTTTGTTCTCTGTTTTCCCGGAATTCCCGGAAGAGGGGCTCCCGCGCTGCGGGGCCCCTCTTCGGCCGTTCCGGGCGAGGATCCGGTCGCCGCCTCAGGCAAATCGCCGCCTCAGGCGAAGATCACGCAGGATGCCGCCGGCACGGGGACCGAGCCCGCGAGCTGCGGCGTCCCGGTCTCCGCGTCCACGGCGAACCAGGTGACGTCGCCGGACCGCTCGTTGGCGGCGTACAGGTGACGGCCCGACGGGTGCAGCGTCAGGTCCCGCGGCCAGACGCCTCCGCAGCCGACGGTCTCGGGGAGTCCGAGGACGTCCCCGGACGCGTCGAGGGCCAGGACCGAGATGCTGTCGTGGCCGCGGTTGGCCGTCCACAGGAACCGCCCGTCGGCGGAGACCACCGGTGCGGAGGGGTACGTCCGCACGCCCTCGCCCGGAGGCAGGACCCGGGTCTCGCCGAGCGGTTCGAGCACCCCTTCCGCAGCGCTCCAGCGGCAGACCGTCACGCTCGGGACCAGCTCGTTCAGCACGTAGACGCGGTCGTTCACCGGGGAGAAGACGAGGTGCCGGGGCCCCGTGCCGGGCCGCAGGGGCGTCTCCGCGTGCGGGCGGGGCAGACCGGTCACCGGGTCGAGGGCATACGTCCACACCGAGTCCGTGCCGAGGTCGACGGCCAGGAGCCTGCCGCCCGCGGGGTCGGGGACGACGGCGTGGGCGTGCGGGCCCTTCTGCCGGTCGCTGTCCGGGCCGCCGCCCCGGTGGGCCATGACCGCGGCCGGGGCGCCCGGTCCGCCGCCCGTACGCACCGGGAGGGCGCTGACGCTGCCCGAGCCGTAGTTGGCGGTGAACAGGTGGCTGCCGGTGACGGCCAGGTGCGTGGGGCCGTCACCGCGTACGGGCACCGGCGGGCCGAGCGGCTCGGGCCGTACGGGATCGGCCAGGGAGAACGCCGCGGCGGCGCCTTCGTCGGTCTCGCTCACCGCGTACAGCACATCCGCCCCCGGCGAGAGGGCGAGGAAGGAGGGGTTCGGCACGGCGTCCGTGGAGCCCAGGAGTGTCAGCGCGCCCGTGCCGGGGTCGGTCCGCGCGACCGTGATCCCCCGGCCGCCGGCCTCCGTGAACGAACCGATGTACGCGAGGAGCCCTCGCTGCCCGAGCCGCCCGGCGTGCCCGGCCTCCCCGGCGTGCCCGGCCTCCCCGGCGTGCCCGCGCCCTGCGGCCCGCCCGAGCTGTCCGCCGCCGTCCGCCATGCCGTCCTCCCCGCCCCGAACCCTGTGATCCCGACGCTACACGGCGGTACCGGACCGCCCCGGGTCAGGCCTCTGCGGGACACTCCGCGGTCCCGCGGGCACCCGCGGGACCCGGCCCCGGTACGGCCGGCACGGGAGGATCGCACCGCGCTGCCGACGGGGCGGACAGGCCGGCCCGGGCGGCGTGGCAGGTGACGCACAGGATCTGCCGGGCCGGGGTGGAGCCGTGGGAGACGCCCATGCCGTTCGGGCGGTGCAGCACCGGGCGGGTCATGCGGAGGTGGTCGGGGCAGAGGCCGGAGTTACAGCCGTGGCAGACGGCGACCGCAGGGGTGTGGGCGCCCTCGGCGGCGTGGCAGTCGTAGCAGTTCACAGAGGTTCTCCTTCAGGTTCGGACGGCTCCGCCCCGCGGAGGAAGGCGACGGTTCCTCAGCGCACCAGGCAGCCGCGGTCCGCGCCGCTGTCGGCGTACCCGATCCGGCAGCACGCGGCGACGAACCGCGAGGCCAGCTCCTGGTCCTGGTCGTTGCGCCAGACCACGGCGATGTCCGTGCGCGGCTCGGGCAGCCCCAGCGGACGCACGCGCAGCTCGGCGCTGAGGCTCATCCATTCGGCGATGCCCCGGTCCATGTACGACACGCCGGCGCCCGAGGCCACGGCCGCGGCCACGTTGATGTAGTCGGGCTCTTCCCAGGCGACCTGCGGGGACCGCTCATGGCTGACGAAGTCCAGGACCTTGTCGTAGAGCCCGGGGGCGAGCGACCGGGGCCACATGATGAGCGGAAGCTCCCCGGTGGGCTGCTCCTGCGCGGCGCGGTCCGCGGCGCCGCCTCCCGGGAGGAGCTTGACCAGTTCCACGTCACCCACCACGGACATCCGCAGGTCGTCCGCCTCGATGGGCGGCCTGACGAACGCGAAATCGGCCTGTCCGGCGCGCACCAGATTGATGTTCCGCTCCGACCAGCCGGATTCGACGGAGACCGGGACGGCGTTGCGCTCGCGGAACTCCGCGACCATCTCCCGCTGGCGCAGGGCGTGTCCCGAGCGGCTGAAGACGACCCGTATCGGGCGTCTGCTCTCCGCGGCGGCCTGCTGGATACGCGCCTTGATCGAGTACGTGCACTGCAGGAGCCGCGGCGCCTCCTCCTGAAGTGCCTTGCCCGACGCGGTCAGCGCTATCCGGCGGCTGCCGCGGCTGAGCAGTTCGGCGCCCAGCTCCTTCTCCAGCACCTTCATCTGGTGCGAGAGGGTGGGCTGGCTCACCCCGCAGCGCCGGGCCGCCCTCCCCAGGTGAAGCTCGTCGGCCACCGCAACGAAGTACTCCAGGCGGCGCAGCAGACCGGAGAGGTTCAGTAAAGGCTCCTCGTCACCCCGCACGCACACGACCTCCCGCCTGAACTGGGCATTGCCATACGAAAGTTGTTTTCCGGGTGCTTCACGAGTGTAGCAACCGTGATCCAAGCCGGGTCAACAACGCTGCAGCGGATACAGGCCTTTGACGGCGAGGCCGGCTCGGGGCCGGCGCGGCTCAACTATCGGCCCATACCAGGCATTTCCCCTCTCTCGATCCACCCCCACCTTGTGACCCACGCCACTCGAAGGGCCCCGGAAAGGCCTCCTGCCTGCCCTGTTAGTGATCATCTATTTGATCTATAGAGCGGTTTTATTGGACCGTTCGCGGAGCGCGTGGAACTGTCGCCCTACATTGATCAACCGCCCCCCGGACAGCAGGAGGTAGGATGATCAGCGAGCTGATCAGTAAGGA
The DNA here is from genome assembly GCF_013394065.1 of Streptomyces rectiverticillatus. NCBI lineage: Bacteria > Bacillati > Actinomycetota > Actinomycetes > Kitasatosporales > Streptomycetaceae > Streptomyces > Streptomyces rectiverticillatus. The sequence continues at coordinate 6,500,226 of NZ_CP040752.1, read as the reverse complement.
CGACCGATTCCAGGAGATCCTGGAACGTCTGAACCGCAAATCGGTCGAGGACTACTACAACCCCTACCGGATGTTCGACTGGCCGGATTCCCTGCCGGAGAACCGGTGGTGGATGAGTCCCGAACTCACGACCACCTACGGCACCGACGTCGCCTCCGAACTCGACCAGGAACAGCTTTACCGCCTGTCGCGGTACGAGAGCATCAATTTCTACAGTCTCAATGTGGACGGAATCCGCGAGCTCATCGTCGAGGTGACCAGGCGCATCCACACCCGGGGCTTCGAGATTCCGTCGGAGTTCTTTCACCACTTCATCGGCGAAGAGAACGAGCACATGTGGTTCTTCGCCGAGTTCTGTCTGCGCTACGGCAAGAAGATCTACCGGCAGCTGGAACCGGCCGGTCAGGGGAGCACGTGGTCCGACGAGGCCGCCAGCTTCCTGGTGTTCGTCCGCATCCTCCTCTTCGAGGAACTGGTCGACCACTTCAACAGCACGATGGCGGCCGACGAACGGCTGCACGACACCATCCGCGCGGTCAACCGCATTCACCACCAGGATGAGTCGCGGCACATCGCCTTCGGCCGCGAACTGGTCTCCCTGCTCTTCAGGGACCTGAAGGCGAAGGCCTCGGAAGAGGAACTCCGCCAGGTGCGGGAGTACCTCAAGCGCTACCTGAACTACAGCTTCGAGTCGCTGTTCAACCCGCAGGTCTACCGGGACGCCGGAATTCCCGAGCCGTTCGCCGTCCGACGGCGCCTGCTGGCCTCCCCGCGCAGTGCGGAGTTCCAGCAGCAGGTATTCCGCAAGCCTCTGAACTACCTGGTCAAGACCGGGATTCTGCAGGACCGGGACCTGAGCGTCTCCCGGGCGTCCGTGGGACAGGGGGAGGCGTGACCGCGACGATCTCGACGGCCCAGGGCGGTGCCCTCACCATCCTCGGCCCCGACCAGACCGACCTGCTGCGCGATCTGGACCGCACCATCACCCGCTGGGCCGACGAGGCCGGCGCGCGGGAGATCATGCCGCCGCCCGTCTATCCGCTCAGTGACCTGGAGAAGTTCGACGTCTACGAGAACTTCCCGCACCTGCAGTTCGTCGGCGGTCCGCTGGACGTGACCGGCGCCCCGCCGGCGCCGGTGGAGGGCTCCTTCGCCAGCGGCGACGTCGGCCCCTCGTTCCTGGGCCTGCCGCACTCCAGCTGCTACGGCGCCTACCTCTACTTCGAGAACCGGTCGGTGGCCCCCGAGACCACCATCACCCTGATCAACCGGTGCTTCCGCAACGAGGAGAAGTACGAAGGGCTCAGGCGGCTGCTCAGCTTCCAGATGCGGGAGATCGTGGCCATCGGTTCCTTCGAGCACACCCAGCAGGTCATCGCCCGCTTCACCGACCGGATCGAGGAGTTCGCGAAGAACCTCGGCCTGGAGCTGACCAAGGAGGCGGCCACGGACCCGTTCTTCGAGCGCGACAGCGGCCGTGCCCTCCTGCAGCGGCTCAGCCCGGTCAAGCACGAGTTCCAGGCCGACGGCCTGGCCATCGCCTCGGTCAACACCCACCGCAACTTCTTCGGCGAGCGGTGCCGCATCACGGTCGACGGCACGGGCGAGAACGCCTTCACGGGCTGCGTCGCCTTCGGCCTCGAACGGTGGCTCGCGGTGCTGAGCGACCGGTTCGACGGCGATCTGCAGCGCGCCCGCGCGGTCGTCAACGCCGCGGCCTCGTGAGCGCAGCCGCGATCCGGGTCGGGGTGGACCTCGTCCCCCTGTCCCGCGTACGGACCATGGCCGATGCCGACGACGGCCGGCTGCTGCACCTGATGCTCACCCCCGCGGAAGCGGAGCTGAGCCGGTTCACCACCGGATGGGACATCCACGGAGTGGCCGGCCGGCTCGCGGCCAAGGAAGCGGTCTTCAAGCTCTTCCGCGTCCCCGGCCAACCGCTTCCCTGGCAGTCCATCGAAGTTCTGAAAAGCCCCGGCGAATGGCCCTGCGTCACTCTCACCGGGCCGGCGAGCCGATGGGCCGCCGATGCCGGCATCGAGGCGATCGACGTCAGCATCTCCCACGAAGAACAGTTCGCCGTCGCCGTCGCGGCCGGCGCGACGGGACGCCCCCCACTCGAGGAGGAATTCCATGCCCAGCAAGACCTCGTCCAACGTTGACGCCGTGCGCACCTGGCTGCTGGCCAAGCACCCCGAGCGCACCTCCATAGCCCCGGACGAGGACCTCATCGGCTCCCGCCTCGTCGACTCCCTCTCCTTCGTCGAGTTCGTCCTGACGGTCGAGGAGGCCAGCGGGGTGGAGATCGACCACGAGGCCATCGACCTCGCCGACTTCCGCACGCTGGAGGCCATCGAGCGGAAGTACTTCTGATGGGCCGTTTCCTCCACGCCGAGGACTACGAGACCGGGACGCGCCACGACCTCGGGACGCACAAGGTGACGGCCGAGGAGATCACCGCCTTCGGCCGCACCTACGACCCGCAGCCGTACCACGTCGACGAGGAGGCGGGGCGCACCTCCGCCTTCGGCGGCCTGATCGCCAGCGGGTGGAACACCGCGGCGATCTGGATGCGCCTGTACGTGACGACGCTGCTGCCCGAGGCCGCGGCCGCGGGCACGGTCGAGGGCTCGCCCGGAGTGGACGAAGTGCGCTTCCTGCACCCGGTCCGGCCGGGTGACGTGCTCAGCGGCACGTGCGAGATCCTCGGCTCCCTTCCCTCCCTCTCCGCGCCCGACTTCCGCATCGTCCGCAACCGCGGACGCCTGGTGAACGCGGACGGAACCGAAGTCCTGACCCTGATCCTGAACGCCCGGTTCCGGTGCCGGCCCAAGAACTCCTGAACCAGACCATCCCGAGAACGGAGCCTGTCATGGAGACCGTGTCCTACACGTCGCAGTGGACTGCGGCCGCCCGCGCCCTGGAGAGCGAGCGGAGCGACGCGCTGTTCAACGACCCGCTGGCCCGGGCGCTCGCCGCGCCGCGCGGATTCGAGCTGCTCGACCACTACGGCGGCGGCGGACTCGTCGAGTTCGTGGCCGTCCGCACCCGCTACCTCGACGACGCCATCAACGATCTCGTGGGGAGCGGCATCCGGCAGGTCGTGCTGATCGCGGCCGGCATGGACACGCGTGCGTACCGGCTGAGCCTCCCGGACGACGTCACCGTGTTCGAGGTCGACCACCAGGCGCTGATCGACGAGAAGGAGAAGCGCCTCGCCCAGCTCGGCTCCCCGGCGCCGACCGTCAAGCTCCAGCGCGTCGGGGCGGACCTGGCGGGCGACTGGTCCGCGTCGCTGCGCGCCGCCGGCTTCGACCCCTCCCTGCCCACGCTGTGGATCCCCGAGGCCCTGCTGTTCTTCCTGACCGAGGAGCAGTCCGCCACGCTGATGCGCACCTTCGCGGCCAACTCCGCCCCGGGCAGCTGGGTGGCGGTGGACATCCTGAGCAGGACGCTGCTGCGCAGCCCCGCCACTCAGATCTTCCTGTCCTCCCTTAACGAGGACGGCATCCCCTGGCTCTTCGGGACCGACGAGCCCGAGGAGTTCATGGCCGGCACCGGCTGGACCGTACGGGAGCTCAAGGAGCCGGGCGAGCCCGGTGCGGGCGAGGGCCGCTGGCCCTACGCCGTGCAGCCCCGCGAGGTCAAGGGAGTGCCGCGCAACTGGCTGCTCCGGGCGGAACTCGCCTAGTCACCGCCCCGGCGCCGAGCGGCACAGCCCCCACGGGCTGTGCCGCTCAGGGGCGTTGTGCCGACGCCCGCCGCACAGACCAACCGCCAACCGAAGGGAATGTGCCATGACCGAGAGTCGTCCCGTGACGACCACGGACAGCGGTATCCCGGTACCGAGCGACGAGTTCTCCCAGTCCGTGGGGGCCGACGGCCCGCTGCTGCTGCAGGACCACTACCTGATCCAGAAGCTCGCGCACTTCGACCGCGAGCGCGTGCCCGAGCGGGTCGTGCACGCCAAGGGCGGCGGCGCGTACGGAGTCCTGGAGATCACCGAGGACGTCAGCCAGTACACCAAGGCCGACGTCTTCCGCCGCGGCAAGCGCACGGACCTGTTCCTGCGCTTCTCGACGGTGGCCGGTGAGCTCGGCTTCGCGGACACGGCCCGCGACCCGCGCGGCTTCGCGGTGAAGCTGTACACCGAAGAAGGCAATTACGACATTGTCGGGAACAACACGCCGATCTTCTTCATCCGCGACCCGCAGAAGTTCCCGGACTTCATCCACTCGCAGAAGCGGCGTGCCGACAACCACCTGCACGACAACAACATGCAGTGGGACTTCTGGACGCTGTCGCCGGAGTCGGCGCACCAGGTCACGATCCTGATGTCCGACCGCGGCACCCCGTTCTCCTGGCGGCACATGAACGGCTACGGCAGCCACACGTTCCTGTGGTACAACGACGCCCGGGAGAAGTTCTGGGTGAAGTACCACTTCAAGACGGACCAGGGCATCAGGAACTTCACGGGCGACGAGGCGGCGGCCGCGGGCGCCGACGACCCGGACTTCCACATCCGGGACCTCTACCAGGCGGTCAGGAAGGGCGACCACCCGACCTGGACCCTCCAGGTGCAGGTCATGCCCTTCGAGGACGCGGCGGACTACCGGTTCAACCCGTTCGACCTGACCAAGATCTGGCCGCACGAGGACTACCCGCCGATCGACATCGGCACCCTGACGCTCAACCGCAACCCGGAGAACTACTTCGCCGAGGTCGAGCAGGCCGCCTTCGAGCCGTCGAACCTGGTTCCGGGCGTGGCGCCCTCCCCGGACAAGATGCTGCAGGGGCGGCTGTTCAGCTACCCCGACACCCACCGCTACCGGATCGGCGCCAACTACCTGCAGTTGCCGGTCAACCGGCCGAAGAACGCGGTGCACTCCTACAACCGCGACGGGTCCATGCGGTACGGCAACCCGGGCGACCCCGTGTACGCGCCCAACAGCTTCGGCGGCCCGGTCGCCGACCCTATGCTGCTCGTCGGCGAGCACTACGAGGTCACCGGCGAGATCGTCCGCAGCGCCCACCGGCTCCACGTCGAGGACGACGACTTCGTCCAGGCTCGGGCCCTGTGGGAGAAGGTCATGACCGACACGGACCGCGCGCACCTGGTGACCAACATCGTCGCGCACGCCTCGGCGCCCGAGGTGACGGCGGAGACGAAGGAGCGCGTCGTCGACTACTGGCGCAGCGTCCACAAGGACCTGGGCCTGCAGGTCGCCAGGGGCCTGGGTGTCCAGGGGAAGTAACCACAAGCAGCGTCGCGAGGAGCAGACCATGAGTTCGGCCGAGACCGTCACCCTCCGGCGTCTCGCCTGGGCCGGCGTCGAAGTGGCGGCCGGGGACGTACGGGTCGTCATCGATGCCATCCGGAACACCGAGGACCTGGCGGGCTTCCAGGGCCAGCCACGGCGCCCCCTGCCCGGCATCGACGCCGCGCCGGGGGTGCGGACCCACGCCTTCGTCACCCACCTCCACCCCGACCACTGCGACCGCAAGCTGCTCGCCGAGATCGCCGCGAGCGACGGCGGCACCGTGGGCTGCCACACGCCGATCGTGGACGTCCTGGGCGGGATGGGGGTGAGCGCGGTGCCGCAGGAGATGGGCGAGCGGCGGAAGATCGGGCCGTTCACCACCATTCCCGTGGCGTCGCACGACTGGCGCGGCGACGACCAGGTCGCCTGGATCGTCGAGGGGCCGGGCCTGCGCATCATCCACTTCGGCGACACCATCTGGCACGGCATGTGGTGGTCGATCGCGCGCGACTACGGCCCGTTCGACGTCGCGTTCCTTCCCATCGCCGGGGTGATGGCGCGCCGCGAGGGCCTCACCCCGACCAACCAGCCCGCCACGCTCACCCCGGAGCAGGCCGTCGAGGCGGCGGTGGTCCTCCAGGCGTCGACCGCCTGCGCGATCCACTACGACCTCTTCAACAACCCGCCGTACTACACCGAGCAGCACGACGTGCGCGGGCGCTTCCTGCGGGCCGCCCGGGCCAGGGGGATCCACGCCATCGCCCCCGGCGACGGCAAACCCGTGCCCCTCGCCACCGCCGCCTGACCCAGCAGCCGCGCATGCCCACCGGGCCCTCGTCCCGGCGCCCTTCCCCCTGGCGCCGGCCGGAGGCGGCGGCCCGGTGTGCGTACCCCCGGAAGGATCGTTCGTGACCCCACCCCCTGAATCGGAAGCCGGGGTTTCCTCGCCCCCCGGAACGGCGGGCGCGCCCGCTGCGGCCGTCGGCGCGGCGGCCGGGCCCGGTTCCGTTCCCGCCCACGGCACTCCGCGCAGCCGTCGCGTGCTCTGGTACGCGCTGGCGGTGCTGCTGGTCGGGATCAACATGCGGCCCGCCATCGTGGCGGTCTCCCCGCTGCTGGACGAGATCCGGCACGTCACCGGCCTGTCCAACGGCGGCGCCGGTGCGCTGTCGACGCTGCCGCTGATCTGCTTCGGCATCTTCGCTCCGCTCGCGCCCCGGCTGACCCGCCGCTGGGGCATGGAGCGCACCCTGGTCGCGGTGCTGGCGGTGCTGCTGTGCGGCACCGCGATACGCCTCGTCCCGTCGCTGTTCCCCCTGTTCGCCGGGACGTTCCTGGTCGGCACGGCGGTGGCCGTCGCGAACGTGGTCATCACGGCGCTGATCAAGCGGGACTTCCCGCAGCAGGTCGGGCTGATGTCCGGCCTGCACACCACCATGCTGGTCGGCGGCGGCGCGGTCACGGCCGCCGCGACCGTTCCGCTGCGCGACGCGCTGTCGCTGTCGTGGGCCGGCGGCCTGTCCGTCTGGGGCGTGCTGGCGCTCGCGGCGCTGGTGGTGTGGGCGCCGCGGCTGCGCCGGGGACGGGAGCAGCCGCCGGTCCCGGCGCAGGCGGGCGGTTCGATCTGGCGCAGCAGGCTGGCCTGGGCGGTCGCCCTGTTCTACGCGTTCCAGTCCCTGCTCTACTACACCGCGACCACGTGGCTGCCGTCGTTCTACATCGACCACGGCTACACCGAGGGCGGCGCCGGGGTGCTGCTCGCGGTGTGCATGGGCTCGGCCATGGTCACCTCGCTCCTGGTGCCGGTGTGGGCGCAGCGGTCCCGGCGGCAGAGCTATCTGGCGGTGGGCGGCACCGTGCTGTGCATGGCGGCCTTCGCCGGCCTGATCGCCGCGCCGGTCGGGGCGGCGGTGCTGTGGGCCGTCCTGCTGGGGCTCGGTCTGGGGGCCGTGCTCTCCCTGGGCATCGCCTACATGTCGATGTGCGTCCGCAGCACGCACGACGCGGGCCTGCTGTCGGCGATGTCGCAGTGCGTGGGCTACCTGCTGGCGGCCGTGGGCCCGACCGCCTTCGGCGCCGCCCGCGACCTGACCGGGGCGTGGACCGCCGGGCTGATCGCGCTGGTGGTCCTGGCCGTGCCGATGGGGATCACCGGTGCACTCGCCGGCCGCGGGGGCCACATCGAACGGTAGGAGAACGGTAGGAGAACAGAACGGCAGGAGGGAGGGCCGTGCGTGCCATTGGCCCTCCCTCGCAGCGGCCCGAGCGGCCGCCACTGGGCCAATGGCTCAGAGAAATCGACCTCTGTTGAGCCAGCAGTCGATGTAATGGTCTGATGTGGGTGTCGATGGCGCTGCGGATCTCCGCGGCGCCTTTTTCATGTCGCATTCGCACCGGCTTTCCTGCCGGCTGCTGGGCCAGCACGTCGAAGGGGCGGGAGCATTGCTGAAGAGGGCGTTCATGGCACCGGATCCGGGCCTGGGCAGGCTGCGGGTCGCCTCCCGCGCCGTCCTGGGCGTGACCTTCGCGGTCGTCGTCGTCCAGCTGTCCGGCCTGCCGCTGACCGCCTCCATCACCGGTGGCCTCACGGCGCTGCTCGCGCTGTTCACGGTGGCCGACCCGACCGTGCGGCGCCAGGTGAACACGACAGCCTTGCTGCCGGTCGTGGGCTTCCCCGTGCTCGCGCTGGCGGCCGGGCTGCACGGGCTGCCGCTGGTGCGCGACGCGGCCTTCCTCGCCGTCGTCTTCTGCGGGGTCTACGCCCGCCGCTGGGGCCCGCGGGGCAACGCGCTCGGGATCTTCGGCTTCATGATGTTCTTCGCGACGCAGTTCCTGCACGCCGTCCCCGCTCAGCTGCCGCACCTGTACACGGCCATGATCATGTCCCTGGCGGCCGCAGGCTCCGTCCGCTTCGGGTTCTGGTGCATCGAGCGGCGCACCCCGCCGCCCGCGGGCCCGGCGCCCCTCGCCGGGCACGGGCTGGCGCGCGTCACGACCCGGCAGGCCTTCCAGACCGCCTTCGCCTGCGGCCTGGCGCTCGCCGTGGGCCAGATGGTCTCCGACGAGCGCTGGTACTGGGCCGTCGGCACCGCCTGGTGGATCTTCGTGAACACCGCGTCGCGCGGCGAGACGCTCGTGCGGGGCTTCCGGCGGGTCCTGGGCACGGTGATGGGCATCGCCACCGGCATGGTCGTCGCCATCCCCCTGCACGGGGCGCCCGCGCCCACCGCGGCCCTCGTCGCGGTGTGCGTGTTCGCCATCTTCTACACCGCCGCCGTCTCCTACACGTGGATGATGTTCGCCGTGACGGTGATGGCCGGGCTGCTCTACGGGCTCCTCGGAGTCCTGGACGCGGACCTGCTCACGCTCCGGCTGGCCCAGACCGGCGTCGGAGCGGCCGGTGCGGCGCTCGCCGTGCTCCTCGTGCTGCCCGTCACCACGCACGCCACCACCGACGCCTGGATCCAGCGCGCCCTGCGCTGCGTGCACGCGTGCGCCGCCGAGGCCGCCGCGCGCCTGGCCGGCTCGGAGACCGCCGACCCCGCCCCGCGGGTGACCGAACTGGAGCTGCTGCTCGGCCGGGTCCGGCTCTCCCTCGCTCCGCTCGTCCACCCGCTGAACCCCTTCCCCGCCCGCAAGGACAAGGCCCGCCGCGTGCTCGCGCTCCTCGACGACTGCGCCCGCGAAGTGCGGGGACTGGCGTCCGTCGCCGCCGACCCGGAGGCCTCCCACGACGACCGGCTCGCCGCCGCCTGCCGGCGCGTGGAGGGCGCGGTAGAGGCGCTCACCACGCCGGGGAAGGCGCGCGGCACCGCGGTCGCCTCGGCCGCGGCACCCGAGCACCTGCCGGCCGAGCCGGCCCTCGCCCACCTGCACGACCTGGAGCGGGCCCTGGCCGAACTGGCCGCGCCGCTGCGCAGCACCCGGCCCTCACCCCTGGTCGGCGCCTGACGGCCTCCGCAGCGGGTGCCCGGCCGGCGGCGCCGGGTACGCGGTGGCAACCGCCTCCTGCTCCCGTGCGCGGGCGCGGAGGGCGCTGCCGTAGCGGCGCAGGAGGAGGATCGCTGTGGTGGCGAGGCCGGCGAGGAGGCCGAGCCAGATGCCGAGGGTGCCGAGGCCGGCCGCGTAGCCGAAGAGCCAGGCGGCGGGGAGGCCCACCGCCCAGTAGCCGACGAGGGTGATCCGGAAGCCGCTCCTGGTGTCGTCGAGGCCGCGCAGGAGACCGACCCCGATGTTCTGCGCGCAGTCGAAGAACTGGAGCACGGCGACGACGAGCAGCAGCCGCGTCGCGATCGTCACGGCCCTGTCGTCGCCCGCGGCCCCGCCGTCCAGGAACGGGCGCAGCACCAGGCCGGGCAGGGTGACGTAGATGGCGGCGACGGCTGCCATGACGGCGGCGGCACAGGCCAGCGCGGTGTTCTTGATGCGCAGTGCGGCCTGGACGCGGCCGAGGGCGAGTTCGCGGCTGACGTTGATGGAGGCCGCGTGGGAGAGCCCCACGGCGACCTGGAAGACGATGTAGACGAGCTGATTGACGGCGGTGTGGGCGGCCAGGGCGGCGCTGCCGAAGGAGCCGGCCATGAGGGCGGTGACCGAGAAGAACCCGGCCTCGGATCCGTAGGTGGCGGCGATGGGGACGCCCAGGCGCACGAGCTCGCGCACGGTGGTGCGGTCGGCCGCGAAGACGTTGAGGCTGAGCAGCGGGGCGAGGGCCGGGTCCCTCCTCGCGGAGGCGTACAGGGCGAGGAAGGAGAGCAGGTAGACGGCGGAGGTGGCGACGCCGATGCCGCTCAGGCCCAGCTTCGGCAGGCCCCAGGTGCCGTGGATCAGCGCCCAGTCGAGGCCGGCGTTGACGGCGACGGAGGCGAGGGTGATCTGCAGCAGGGCCTGGGGGCGGCGCATGCCGACGGTGAACTGACGGACGGCCTGGAACCACAGGCACGGCAGCAGGCCGGGGGCGAGGGCGGGCAGCATCGTCCGTACGCGGTCGGCGACGGCGGCCTCCTGGCCGAGCAGGGTGAGGGCCTGCCCGGCCAGGAGCATGAGAACGGCTCCCGCCAGTCCGGCGAGGGTGGCCACCGCCATGCTCGCGCGGACGATCCTGCGGACCTCCGCGTCGCTCCGCGCGGCGTCGCCGTCCGCGGTCTCGGCGCGGGCGGCGGCGGCCGCGATGCGGTTGCCCACGGAGGTGACCAGGCCGACGCCCATGGTGCGGAGCTGGTTGAAGATGACGAGGGCCAGGCCGCCGGCCGCCAGGTCGCGGGTGCTCAGCAGGCCCATCATCACCGTGTCGGTGGTGGTCAGGGCCACCTGGGCGAGCTGGGTGAGGACGAGGGGGACGGCGAGGCCGGCCAGCGCCCGGCTGTCGCGGAGGAGGGTGGTCGGGTCCATGAGGGGCATCAGCCCTTGCGGAGTTTGGTGAGGGCCTCGTCGATCTCGCGCTCCAGAGCGGGATCGGTGAGGTTCCTGGCGTTCATCCACGCGTCGTCGAACACGGTGTCCATGTACTTCTCCCCGCCGTCGTTGACGAGGGCGACGATAGTGGTGCCCGGGGGCAGGGACGGCAGTCGCGTCAGCGCCTCGTGGACCACGCCGCCCGCGGACCCGCCGATGAGGAGGCCGGTGCGGGCGACGGCGCGGGCCGTCGCGAAGGCCTCGACGTCGCCGACCTTGACGCCCTCGTCGATCAGGTCGAAGTCGACCAGCGCGCCGATCTCGGCGCCTTCGGGGGTGCCGGTGCCGGACTGGTAGTAGTCGTGGGCGGGGCCGCCGAAGGCGATCGACCCCTTGGGCTCGACGCCGACGGTGCGCACGCCGGGTACGAGCTTGCGCAGCTCGCGCGTGGTGCCGCACAGGGAGCCGCCGGTGCCGACGGCGCCGATGAGGACGTCGATGCGGCCGCCGAGGGCCTGGTGGAGCTCGTGGGCGACGGGGTGGTACCCGACGCCGTTGCTGGGGTTGTTGTGCTGTTCGGTGAAGACGGTGTTGTCCCGGCCGCGGGCCATCTCCTCGGCGAGTTCCTCGCGCGCGGCCGTGGCCAGCTCCTCGGTGCCGTCGTCGACCACGTAGACGAGTTCGGTGCCGAGCGCCTTCATGGCGCGCAGCTTGTCGGAACAGGCGTGGTGGTCGACGACGGCGGTGAAGGCGTAGCCGCGCTCGGCGGCGACGACGGCGAGGCCGAGCCCGGTGTTGCCGGAGGTGGACTCGATGATGCGGCCGCCGGGGCGCAGCTCGCCGCGGGCCTCGGCGTCGAGGACCATCTGACGGGCCATACGGATCTTGGCGGTGCCGGTGGGGTTGTACATCTCCAGCTTGAGGAGCAGCCGGCTGCCGTCGTCGGTGCGGCACAGCTCGAACAGCGGGGTGCGTCCGATGAGGTCGGAGATGCGGGAGACCACGGCGGGGCGCATCAGTGCCTCGTTCATGGAAGGGACTCCTGTGACAGGCGGGGAGGGGATCAGCAGGCGGGCCGGCGGTCCAGGCGCCAGCGGGGCCGGCCGCCGGTGGTGGTGGCGGTGTCGACCACGACCTTGAGGGGCAGCGGCAGGTCGTGGAAGGGGGACTCGTTCGAATCCATCTGGTAGCCCGCCGTGTTGGGGTAGACCAGCAGGTCGCCGACCGACGGGCGGACGGGGAAGGGGATCTTGCGCCAGGTGAGCAGGTCCGACTCCAGGCAGGTGGCACCGCCCGCGCACGCGGGGTGGACCCCGCTCCCCCGGGCCCGGCCGGTGGGGGTGACCAGCACGGGCTCGGGGAGGAATTCGCTGTTGAACCACTGCTCGGACAGGCTCAGGCTCGTGCCGTCGACGGTGAGGATCGCGTAGCCCTCGCGGTCCTTGACGCCCTGAATGCGGAAGACGGAGCAGCCTGCCCGGTCCAGCAGTGCGCGACCCGGCTCCATCAGCAGGAGGGTGCGGGTCTCCCGGAGTCTGCGGCCGAGGCTGTCCCGGCCGCCCGCGGGGACGGCGGCCAGCACGGCGCGGAGGGCTTCGGCTCCGGCGACCGGCGAGTGGTACGGGTAGAAGTCGGCGGGCGTGAACCTCCTGTGCGCGTGGTAGTGCCCGGGCTGCTGCGCCGCGAGGAAGGAGTGCCAGTCGCCGGCTGCCGCGTAGTCGACGGCGAAGCCGCCGCCGATGCTGATCCGGTCGGCCTGCAGCCCCATGACGCGGGCCTTGAGGCAGAGGTCGACGAGGTGGCCGGCGAGGTCGGCGCGCGGCTGGACGGCGTAGCCGGAGAGGTGGAAGCCGAAGCCTTCCATCCGGACGGCGTCACCGGCCCGTGCGCAGTGCGCGAGGGCCTCTTCGAGCTCCGCCGCGTCCAGGCCGAAGCGGCTGCCGGGCTGTGCCGGGGGCAGGACGCGGAGCAGCAGCCGGGGCGGAGGGGCCCCGCCCGCCCGGGGCGCGGCGGTGAGGCGGTCGAGTTCGTCGAGGGAGTCGACCGCGGTCAGGGCGCCCTGGAGGGCGGCCACGCGCAGCAGTTCCTCGCTCTTGGCCGGGCCCGTCACCACGATGTTCTCGCCGCGGACGCCGTGCCCCAGGGCCTCGCGGAGCTCGCCGGGGCTCGCGACGTCCACTCCGGCGCCCGCGGCGGCGCAGCGTTCGATCCATACGGCGGCCTTGTTGGCCTTCTTCGCGTAGTACACGCGCCCGTCCACCCCGGCGTCGGCCGGCGCCGCGCGGAATGCGGCGAGGTTGGCGTCGAAGCGGTGCGGGAGCAGGAAGTGGAAGGGGCCTCCGAAGGCGTGGGCCAGCTCGTGGAGGAGGCCGCTGCCGAGGACCGCGTCCGTCGCGGGGTCGGGGTGCGCGGGCAGGCTGGGAGGGGGCAGGGGTATGCCGTTCACCGCCACAGCGGCACCTGCGTTCCCAGGCCCTGTGCGAGGGCGAGCTGGGCGAAGCGGTGGCCGAGGGCGATGTCGGTGACGACCAGGCCGCTGTTGTAGGCGAAGATCCGCTCGCCCGCTGCGGTGCGGCCCGCCGCCGCGCCGGCGAGGACCGGGGGGAACTCGGTGTCGACGGCGGGGAGTTTGCCGTCGGCGTCCGCCATGTCGGTGCCGGTGACGTTCATCTGGGCCTCGCTGGTGGCCACGACGCGGTCGGCGTGGTGCAGCGTGGAGGGGGCCAGGCCGTGGCCCACCAGGATCGACAGCGTCCCCGGCCCGAGATCGCCGGCCTCGACGGCCGCCGGAGTGTGCCCGCCGGCCGTGGCCAGGATGACGTCGGCCTCGGCCGCCGCGGCCCGGGCGTCGGCGACGACCTCGACGTCGCGGTCGGGGAAGTGGGCGTGCAGCTGTGCCCGTACCGCCTCGATTCCCTCGGGGTGGGTGCCGAAGAGCATCAGCCGGTCCAGGCCGGGCAGCGTGGTCAGCAGGAACGGCAGGGCCAGGCGGCCTTGGGTTCCGGTGCCGATGACCAGGGCGCTGCGCGCCCCGGGGGCGGCGCACTCGCGGGCCAGCAGGGCGGAGACGGCCGGGGTGCGCAGGGAGCCGATGCGGCTGCAGTCCATCATCGCGACGGGCAGGCCGGTGACGTCGTCGTAGAGGGTGAGGGTGGTGTAGTAGTGCTGCTCCTGGCGCCCCTTGTCCAGGCCGTGCTTGTACGAGGTCTTGACGGCGACGACGTCGCGGGAGCCGTCGCGGCCGAGCATGGCGTACGCGACCGAGTGCCCGTCGGCGGGCTTGACGGTGAGCTTGCGCGGGTTGTCCGAGAGGCCCGCGGCCAGGGTGCGGTAGGCGCCCTCGACCGTGCCGACGACGTCGGCGAGGGTGATGTCGATGCCCGCGAGGTCGCTGGTGGACAGCAGGCGCAGGGTCGTGTCGTCGGCGGGTGCGCCGGGTATGCAGGGGTCGGCGGCGGTACGGGTCATGTCTCGCTCCTCGTCTGCTGGTTGTGCCGGTCGCCGATCAGACGGCGATCAGGCAGGGTCAGGCAGGGTTCAGGCAGTGATCAGGCGGCGTACGCCTTGGTGACGGCCTGGCCGTACCCGTGCTCGCCGGCCTCGGCCGGGGGCCGGGTGCCGCGCCCGGGGACGCATACCGACGCGCGCTTGAGCCAGCGGTCGGTGCCGTCGTAGCGGGCCTTGAAGGGCACGCGGCCGTGCACGACGACGTCGTTGTCGACGACGAGGACCTCGCCTGGGCTCAGGCTCACCGCGACCGAGACGCGGGCGAGTTCGGCCTCCAGCCGCTCGTACGCGGCCCGGTAGGCGGGGGTGGCCTTCTCCAGCGGGGTGTAGGCGGGGTCGAAGCGGAGGGTGAGGCCGTCCTCGGAGCGCCACAGGGTGGGCACGTCCGGCGGCTCCCCCACGAAGCCCTGCGCTTCGAAGTAGGCGTCGTCGGGGAGGATGGGCAGTTCGGGGCGGGAGAGCGTGGCGATGTCGGCCTCCTCCAGCCGTACCTTGCGGATGCTCGCCGCCGTGGTGGCGATGTGGTCGTGGTTGCGCATGCAACCGAGCATCAGCAGGTGGGCTCGGCCGGGGTGGAAGGCGTCCTCGGTGTGCGGGCTGAGGAGGACGTCGCTGCTGGCGCCGGTCTGGGCCTGCTCGTGGCCGACGGCGGGGACGATGTTGTGCACGAACCGCCCGCCCTGCTGGCCCTCCCAGGCGATGGGGTTGCCCATGGCGGCGGCGAGCAGCAGCATCACGATGTCGTGGCCGGCTGCGCTGTCCCCGGCCTCGGCCCAGCTCGCGGGCGTGGGGCCGATGCGGGTGTCGTCGACGGTCAGGCCGCGCAGCACGAACAGGCCGTCGTCGGTGTCGACGGGACGCAGGTGCTCGCGGATCGTCCCGTCGAGGTCCGCCGCCGACTCGGCGATCCTTTCGAGGAGTTCGGGGGACGTGGCGGACGTGCCGAAGGCGGCGAGGATCTCTCCGGCGGTGCGGTGGAGTTCGGCGGCCGAGGTGGCGTCGATCCGGCGTACGGGTGGGGCTCCCGTGCTCATGGCAAGGTCATCCGTTCCGTGTGCAGGGGCGGAGGAGAGGTTTCCGGGCATGCCCGGGAAGCGGCCGCGGGGCATGGCGGTGCGCGGACGGCTGCCTGTGGGGGGCGGCAACGTGTGGCGGAAATAGGGCTGTTGGCGTCAGCGGACGCCGAGAAACGTACCACCGAAATTAGGTTAGGCAAACCTTATTTAGAGGTAGCCCCACTTCTCCTGGTTTCGCCCAACTCACCCTGCTCAAAGCGGAGGTTGACGATGCCTCACCTTTCGCTTCACCGTCCACACAACATTGCGATCATGGCGCATATCAGGGTAGGCAAACCTAAGTAACAGCAACTGCAGCGGAACGGGGACGACGTGAACTGGACAAGGCGCCAGGCGCTGTGGGCCGGCGGGAGCATCGGCGCGGCCGCGCTGCTCACCGCCTGCGGGGGCGGCGAGAACGACGCGGCCTCCTCGCCGGCGGACTCCGCCGGCACCCCCCGGAAGGGCGGCACGCTCCGCATCGGCGCGCTCGGCCGCGCCTCCGCCACCACCCGCGACCCGCACGGAACCCAGGGCAACGAAAGCGACTACCTGATCATCGCCCTCGTCTACGACACCCTCACCGCACCGGGCCTGAAGGACAACACGGTCGGCCGCCTCGCCTCCGGCTGGACGCCGTCGGGCGACCTGAAGACCTGGCGGTTCACCATCGCGAAGGGCGCCGCCTTCCACGACGGCTCCCCCGTCACCGCCGACGACGTCGTGTGGTCGCTGCGCAGACTGCGCAACACCCCCGCCGGAGCGGCCCGGCTGCCGGGCATCAAGGCGGAGAACATCACCGCCGGGGACAAGGGCACCGTCGTCCTCGTCTCCGACCAGCCCAACGCCGAACTCCCGCTGCTCACCCGCCTGTCGACGTTCGTCCTGAAGAAGGACACCCCCGACAAGGAGATCGCCGGGGCCCCGGGCACGGGCCCGTTCAAGCTCGACTGGTTCCGCAACGGCAACGCCCGCCTGCTGCGCAACGACAAGTGGCACGGCGGACCGGTCCACCTCGACGCCATCGAGGTGACCATGTTCGAAAGCCCGCAGGCCATGGCCAACGCCCTGCTGGGCGGTCAGATCGACGTCGCGTCCAACGTCGGCGCGGTCGCGGCCCGCAGCGCCGCCTCGCGCAAGGACATCCAGCTCGTGCGCCGCCCCGACGACATGGCGATGCCCGTCGTCATGCGCGCCGCCGACGGGCCCTTCGCCGACGTCAGGGTCCGCGAGGCCATGAAGCTCGTCGTCGACCGCGAGGCCATGGTCAAGCAGGTCCTCTCGGGCTACGGGACCGTCGCCAACGACATCCTGGGCACCGGCGACCCGGCCTACGCCAAGGACATCCCCCAGCGCAGGCGCGACCTCGCCAAGGCCAGGAAGCTGCTTGCAGAAGCGAAGTTCGACCTCTCCAAGACCTACGAGCTCATCACCACCGAGGACATCCCCGGGCTCGCCGAGTCCGCGACGCTGTTCGCCGGCCAGGCCCGCGAGGCCGGCATCAAGATCAAGGTCGTCAAGCAGGAGTCGGCCGCCTTCTACGAGAAGACCTGGCTCAAGGGGCAGCTCTACACCAACTACTGGGGCACCAACGACTCCGTGGTGTTCTTCGCCTCCAAGACCATGGTCACCGGGGCCGGGCAGAGCGAGGCCGGCTGGTCGGACCCGCAGTTCGACGCCGCGTACCGCAAGGTCATCGGCACCGCCGACAAGAAGGCCCGCGCCACCGCCCTGCGCGAGCTCCAGCAGATCGAGCACGACAAGTCCGGCTACCTGCTCTGGGGCATGGCCGACGGCATCGACCTGGCCGGGCCCAAGGTGCGCAACCTGCCCAAGCTCCCCGGCTACGGGCGGGTGCAGCTCGAGAGCGTCTGGCTGGATCGTTGAGCCAGGCAACGGCAGAGCGGGCCGGGGCCGCCGCACCGCCGGCGGCCCCGGCCCTGCGCCGTGCCGCGACGGCGGCCGCCCGCATCGCCGTGGTGCTCGCCAAACGGGCCCTGATGCTGGGCGTGCTGCTCGCCGTCGTGTTCGCCGCGATCGAGCTGCTGCCCGGCGACGCCGCCTCGGCCACGTCCGAGCGCGGCGAGAGCGCCGCCGACACCGCGGCCCGCCGGCACCTGCTGGGCCTGGACCGGCCGGTGTGGGAGCGGTTCGGGGACTGGATGACCGCACTGCCCACCGGCGACCTGGGCACCTCCGCACGGGGCGAACGCGTCACCGGTCTGCTCGCCGCCCCCTTCCCCAACACGCTCCTGCTCGGCGCCACCGCCTTCGCCCTCACCTTCGCCGCAGCGCTCGCCCTGGGCTGCTGGGCGGCGTTGCGCCCCGGCGGCACGGTCGACCGGATCACCGGCTTCACCTCGGGCATCGCCCTGGCCCTGCCCGAATTCGTCGTCTCCGTCGGCCTGTTGCTCGTCCTGTCCCTGTGGACCGGCTGGCTGCCCGCCGTCACGCTCACCGCCCCCGACGGCTCGCCCGCCTCCTGGACCATGCTCGTCATGCCGGTCCTGGCCCTCACCGTCCCCCAGGCCGGCTGGAACGCCCGGATCGTCCGTGGTGCGCTGGCCGACCAGGCGGGCGCACCGCACGTGGCCGCCGCCCGGCTGGACGGCCTCTCCCCGCGCCGCGTGCTGCTCCGTCACGCACTGCCCGGCGCCTGGCCCGCCATCGCCACCGGCGCCGCCACCTCCACGGGCATGCTGCTGGGCGGAGCGGTCGTCGTCGAGACCCTCTTCAACTACCCCGGCCTCGGCACCGTCCTGTCCGGCGCCGTCGCCGACCGCGACACCCCGGTCATCGCCGGGGTCGTGGCCTGCACCGGAGCCGTCATCAGCCTCGTTCTGCTCTGCGCCGACCTCGTCCGAGCCCGCACCCTGGGAGCCCGCCCATGAGCTCCGCCGCCCTCGCCCCGTACCGCTCCCGGCGCCCCCCGGTCCGCGTCCTGCTCGCCGTGGCACCCGGGCTCCTGCTCACGCTTCTCGCCCTGACCGGGCCCCTGTACGCCCCGCGGACTGAGGCCTCCCCCGTCACCGCGCCCTACGCCCCGCCCGGCCGGGACGCGCTCCTGGGCGGCGACCAGCTCGGCCGGGACGTGCTGAGCCGCATGCTGCACGGCGGCAGCGCCCTCATCGGCAGCGCGCTCGCCGTCGCCCTGCTCGTCACCGCCCTGGCCGCCGTGCTGGGCTGCTTCGCCGTCCTCACTCCGGCGCTGGGGCGGCTCGTCGAGCGCAGCGCCGACGTCGCCATCCTGCTCCCGCCCGTGCTGGGCATGATGCTGATCGCCCTGGCCTGGCCCGGCGGCGGGCGCCTCGCCGTCATGGCCGCCGCCACCGTGCTCGGCGTGCCGTACGCGGTGCGCGTCGTGGCGAGCGCGGCCGCGCCCGTCGCCGCGGCAGGGTTCATCGAGGCGGCCACCGCGGGCGGCGAACGGCTGTGGCACCTCGCCCTGCGCGAGATCCTGCCCAACCTGCGGTCCACCGTCCTCGCCCTGTTCGGCCTGCGCTTCGTCGCCGCCGTCTACGTCATCTCCATGGCCGGCTTCCTCCAGCTCGGGCCCCAGCCACCGGCCGCCGACTGGGCGCTGATGATCCGTGAGAACGCCCCCGGCGCCCTCCTCAACCCCTGGGCCGTCGTCGCCCCCAGCATCGCCATCGGCCTCCTGGCCGTGAGCGTCAACCTCGCCGCCGACGCGCTCACGCCCGCGGCGCGGCGGGCGGGGACGGGCGTGCGGTGACAGGGGCGGCGTCCGCGCCCCGGCCTGCTCCGGGCTCGGCCGGTCCGCCGACGGCGGACTCGCCTGCGCCGGGCCGGTGCACCCCGGCCCCCGCGCCCGGCCCGGGCCCCGGCTCCGGCCCGGCCTCCTACCCCGGCTCCCCCACCACCCCCGCCCGTCCCGCCCGTCCCGCCCGTCCCGCCCGTCCCGCAGAGGAAGGCTCCCCGGCCATGACCGACGGCCCGACCGCGGTGAGCGTCACCGACCTGGAGATAGGCATACCCGGCGGCCCCGTCCTGCTGGCCAAGACCAGTCTCGGCCTCCGGCGCGGCCGCATCACCGCCCTCACCGGCCCCTCCGGCTCAGGAAAGTCCACCCTGCTGCGCGCCGTCATCGGCGACCTGCCCGACGGCGCCCGCGTCTCGTCGGGAACGGTCGAGGTCCTCGGCCACGACGTCCTCGCCCTCCCCGCGGAGCGGCTCAGGCACCTGCGGCGCCACCGCGTCGCCTACGTCGGCCAGGACCCCGGCTCCGCCCTCGACCCCCGCATGCGGGTCCGCCGGCTGGTGGCCGAGACCGCCGCGGACCCCTCCCCCCGGGCCGTGCGGGACCTGCTCGCCGAGTGCCGCCTGCCGGTCGGCGACGGGCTGCCCGACCGCCGCCCGGGAGCCCTCTCCGGCGGACAGCAGCGCAGGGTGGCCCTGGCCCGCGCCCTCGCCCGCCGCCCCGACCTCCTCCTGCTGGACGAGCCCACCGCAGGGCTCGACACCGCCTTGCGCGACGAGATCTCCGACCTCCTGCGCCGGCTCGCCGCCACCCGGCACATCGCGGTCGTCCTCGCCTGCCACGACCCCGGCCTCGTTGACCGCTGCGCCGACGACGTCGTCGACCTCGGGACGGCGGCGGCACGGCGGGCGGCGCGACCGGGCGGGTCGGGGAGGGGAGCGGCCGCGGATGGGACTCTTGGGAGGTCAGACGCATCAGCGAGCGTGCCTGGGAAGGCGTTCGCAGAGTCGTTTACGGGGTCGTCGGCGGAGGCTCCCGCGGAGGCGGCGACCGCTCCCCTCAACGCGTCGCCTCCCCGGCGCGACGCACCCGGCGCCCTGCTGGCCGCCCGGGACGTCACAGTGACCTTCACCCAGCACGGACGGACACACCGGGCCCTGGACGGAGCCGGCTTCTCGGCGGCTCCCGGCAGCTCCACCGGCATCATCGGCCCCTCCGGTTCCGGCAAGACCACCTTGCTGCGCGTGCTGGCCGGGCTGCAGCAACCGGACACCGGTGCCCTCTCCTTCGACGGGCGGCCCTTGCCGGCCGGGGCGCGCCGGCGCAGCCGCGCGCAGCAGCGCCGCATCCAGCTGATCCCCCAGAACCCGCTCGGGGCCCTCAACCCGGCCCGCACCG
Source organism: Streptomyces rectiverticillatus (assembly GCF_013394065.1). Classification (NCBI taxonomy): domain Bacteria; kingdom Bacillati; phylum Actinomycetota; class Actinomycetes; order Kitasatosporales; family Streptomycetaceae; genus Streptomyces; species Streptomyces rectiverticillatus. The sequence goes on along the minus strand of NZ_CP040752.1, from coordinate 6,479,893 downwards.
TGGGCGCCACGCTCGCCCGCCCCCTCCGCCTCCACCGGGCCGCACCGAAGCCGGAGATCGCCGACCGGGTGGCCGGGCTCCTCCACGACGTCGGCCTGCCGGCCGACTTCGCCGGCCGCTACCCCCACGAGCTCTCCGGCGGGCAGCGCCAGCGCGTCTCCATCGCCCGCGCTCTGGCCCCCGGCCCGGATGTGCTGCTGTGCGACGAGGTCACCTCCGCCCTCGACCCGGGCACGGCGGCCGCCGTCATGGACCTCCTCACGCGGCTCAGGACCGAGCGCAGGCTGACGCTCGTCGTGGTCAGTCACGAGCTCCACCTCGTCGCAGCCTGCACCGAGACCGTCCACGTCCTCGAAGCGGGCCGGATCACCGGGACCGGGCCGAGCCGGCATCTGCTCCGGGCGGGCGGCGCGCCTCCATCGGCTCAATGACAGCTCCCTCTACAGGGCCATTGGTACAGTGACCGGCCGCAGACGCCGACCACGAGGCACGAGGAGGGCGCCGGCCCATGGCCGTCGACGCACTGGACGCGAAGATCCTCCGGCTGCTCCTGGAGCAACCCCGCACGAGCGTGCGCGAGTACGCGCGCGTGCTGGGCGTCGCCCGCGGCACGCTGCAGGCCCGGCTGGACCGGCTGGAGCGCGAGGGCGTGATCACGGGCACGGGTCCGCGCCTGTCCGCCGCGGCGCTGGGCCACCCCGTGCTGGCTTTCGTGCACATCGAGGTCACCCAGGGACACCTCGACACGGTCGCGGAGGCGCTCGCGGACGTCCCGGAGATCATCGAGGCGTTCTCGATCACCGGCGGCGGCGACCTGATGGCCCGGGTGGTCGCCCGGGACGCGGGGCACCTGGAGGACGTGATCCAGGTGCTGGTGCAGACGCCGGGGGTCGTGCGCACGCGCACGGAGATGGTGTTGCGCGAGCGGGTGCCGTACCGGGTCCTGCCTCTGGTGGACGCGGTGGGGCGCGCCGCCCAGCGGGGTGCGTGAACCGGACCGCCCCTCGCGGCAGGACGACTGACACGCCCCCAGGTTCTCCCGGTCGAGAAACCGGTGCGATTATCGGCTCGCTCAGCAGTACAAGCGAGACGACTCGCTCATCTCGACACGCGAGAAACAGAGGCATACATGGAGCGATCCGGAAGACCGGTCCGCCGCTGGGGCGCGGCCGCGATCGCATCGGCCGCGGCGGTCGCCGTCGTCCTCCCGGCGACGGGCGCGGAGGCCGCGAGCGGCCCGTCGGTCAGCGCGAAGGGCGCGTTCCTGCTCGACGGCAACCGCAACCGCCAGCTGTGGGGCAAGGACGCCGACACCAAGCGGCAGATGGCCAGCACCACCAAGGTCATGACCGCGGTGACCGTCCTGGACACCAAGGGCGTGGACCTCGACAAGAAGGTCACCATCAAGCAGTCGTACCGCGACTACGTCGCACGGCAGGGCGCCAGCACCGCCGATCTGCGCACGGGCGACAAGATGACCGTACGTCAGCTGCTGTACGGCCTCATGCTGCCGTCGGGGTGTGACGCCGCCTACGCGCTCGCCGACACCTTCGGCAGCGGCGGTACCGAGGCCGCGCGGACGAAGTCGTTCATCACCAAGATGAACAAGAGGGCCGCCGACCTCGGCATGAAGAACACCAAGTACGACTCGTTCGACGGCATATCGAGGGCCGGGGCCAACTACACGACTCCGCGCGACTCGGCGCAGCTGGCCCGGCACGCGCTGGGCAACAGCACGTTCAAGACGGTCGTCAGGACGACGGCGACCCGCCAGAAGGCGGCGAACGTCAACCGCACGTACTACTGGGACAACACCAACAAGCTGCTCGGCTCGTACAAGGGCGCGATCGGCATCAAGACCGGCACCGGCACGGTGGCCGGCGCCTGCCTGGTCTTCGCGGCAGAGCGCGACGGCCGCACGGTGGTGGGCGTGATCCTCAACGACGGCGCCAACCGCTACCCGGACGCCGTGAAGATGCTGGACTGGGCCTACCGGACCAAGACCAGCGTGAAGCTCCGGCAGCTGCCCGAGTCGGCACAGCAGGACTGACGGCGGCAGGACCGACGGCTCGGCGGAGCCGGTGTCCCTGTCTGTCCCGGCAGGCCTCGCTGGCCGGGCGGCGCCGGATGCTCAGCCGAGGAACGTCAGCCGCACCTGGCGGTCGGGGTTGTCCCTGTTGGTGTCGACGAGGCACACCGACTGCCAGGTGCCCAGCTCCAGCCGCCCGCCGATGACCGGGAGGGTCGCGTGCGGGGGCACGAGGGCGGGCAGCACGTGGTCGCGCCCGTGGCCTCGGCTGCCGTGCCGGTGGCGCCAGCGGTCGTCGGCCGGCAGCAGGTCGTGGAGGGCGGACAGCAGGTCCTCGTCGCTGCCGGAACCGGTCTCCAGTACGGCCACGCCGGCCGTCGCGTGCGGGACGAAGACGTTGAGCAGTCCGTCGCGGCCGGCGGCCGCCTCGCGCAGGAAGGCCTCGCACTCGTGGGTGAGGTCGTACACGGTCTCCGAGGAGCCGGTGGCGATGTCGAGGACGTGCGTGCGGAAGGTGCCATAGGTGTCTGCCATGGCTCCATTTTCGTACGGGCCCCGGGGAAGACCGGGAGGAGCCGGGAGGAGAAGGCCGGGAAGATACGACCCACCCCTCACGTTAGTAGAATCATGAACAATCTTGTGGTGCGTGAGACCGAGGTCGTGGTGATCGGCGCCGGGCAGGCGGGCCTGTCCAGCGCCTACCACCTGCGTCGCGCGGGGTACGAGCCGGACCGGGACTTCGTCGTCCTGGACCACTCCCCGCGCCCGGGCGGGGCCTGGCAGTTCCGCTGGCCGTCGCTCACCTACGGCAAGGTGCACGGGATGCACGCCCTGCCCGGCATGGAGCTGACGGAGGCCGACGGCGCACAGCCCTCGTCCGCGGTGATCGGCGGCTACTTCGCCGACTACGAGCGCGCCTTCGACCTGCGCGTACACCGCCCGGTCGACGTCCGCGCGGTACGGGAGGGGCAGGACGGACGGCTGACGGTGGAGAGCTCCGAGGGCCTGTGGTCGGCCCGGGCCCTGATCAACGCCACCGGCACCTGGGACCGTCCCTTCCGGCCCCGCTACCCCGGCCAGGAGACCTTCCGCGGCCGCCAGCTGCACACGGCGCACTACCCCGGACCGCAGGAGTTCGCCGGGCAGCGCGTCGTGGTGGTCGGCGGCGGCACCTCCGCGGTGCAGCACCTGCTGGAGATCTCCGAGGTGGCGGCCGGGACGACCTGGGTGACGCGCCGGCCCCCGGTCTTCCGCGAGGGCCCGTTCGACCAGGAGTGGGGGCGCGCCGCGGTGGCCCGCGTCGAGGAACGGGTCCGGCAGGGCCTGCCGCCGCAGAGCGTCGTCTCCGTGACCGGGCTTCCCATGACGGAGGCCATGGAGCGGGCACGAGCCGCCGGCGTCCTGGCCCCGCGGCCCATGTTCGACCGCGTCACCCCCACCGGCGTGCAGTGGGCCGACGGCAGCGCCGTCGACGCCGACGTCATCCTCTGGGCCACCGGCTTCCGGGCCGCCGTCGACCACCTCGCCCCTCTGAAGCTGCGCGAACCCGGCGGCGGCATCCGCATGGAGGGCACACGCACGGCGCGCGACCCCCGGGTGCACCTCGTCGGCTACGGGCCCTCCGCCAGCACCATCGGTGCGAACCGGGCGGGCCGCGCGGCCGTACGGGAGATCCGCACCCTGCTCGGTTCTTCACAGCCGCGGGTCCCTGCGGCAGTATGAGGCACTCCGGTGATCACGACGCGAGGAGGGGCCATGCGCGTGGGGCTGTTCGTGACCTGCGTCAACGACACGCTCTACCCGCGGACCGGCCGGGCGGTCGTCTCCCTCCTCGAACGGCTCGGCGTCCAGGTCGACTTCCCCGCCGAACAGAGCTGCTGCGGCCAGCCCCTCTTCAACACCGGTTACCGGCACCGCACCGAACCGCTGCTGCGCCGCTACGCGGCCGCCTTCCGTGACCACGACTACATCGTCACCCCCTCCGCCTCCTGCGCGGCCATGGCCCGCGACAACTACCCCCGGATCGCCGCGAAGGCGGCCGCCGAGGGGCGCCCCGGGTCGGTCCCGGGAGCCGTGACGGAGGCGGCAGCCAGGACATACGAACTGACGGAGTTCCTGGTCGACGTCCTCGGAGTGACGGACGTCGGCGCCTACTACCCGCACACCGTCACCTACCACCCCACCTGTCACGGGCTGCGGATCCTCGGACTCGGCGACCGGCCGCGGCGCCTCCTGGAGCGCGTGGAGGGCCTGGACCTGCGCGAGCTGCCGGGCGCGGAGGAGTGCTGCGGCTTCGGCGGCACCTTCGCCGTCAAGAACCCCGCCGTCTCCGCGGCGATGGGCACCGACAAGGCGCGCGCCGTCACCTCGACCGGAGCCCGAGCCCTGTGCGCGGTCGACAACTCCTGCCTCATGCACATCGGTGGGATCCTCGCCCGCGAGGGTTCACCGGTCACCCCCGTGCACATCGCCGAGATCCTGGCCGGCAGCAAGGAGGACGGTGCCGACGGGGCCCCTGCGGGCGACGGGGCCGGCCGGGGAGCCGCCCGGTGACCGGCACCTACCTGGGGATGCCCTCCTTCCCGCGCGCCGCCGACGCCTCGACCCGTGACCACCGCCTGCGCGCCAACCTCCGGCGCGCCACCCACACCATCCGCGCCAGACGCGAGCGGGCCGTCGCGGAGCTGGACGACTGGGCGCGGCTGCGGGCGGCCGGTGCCGCGGTCAAAGACCGGACACTGCGCCACCTCGACCACTACCTCGTCCAGCTGGAGGAGTCGGTGACCCGGGCCGGCGGCACGGTCCACTGGGCGGCCGACGCCGCCGAGGCCAATCGCATCGTCACCGGCCTGGTCCTGGCCACCGGCGAACGCGAGGTGGTCAAGGTCAAGTCGATGGCCACGCAGGAGATCGGCCTCAACGGAGCCCTCGCGGTGGCCGGTATCCGGGCGTACGAGACCGACCTCGCCGAACTGATCGTGCAGCTCGGCGACGACCTTCCCTCGCACATCCTGGTGCCCGCCATCCACCGCAACCGCGCCGAGATCCGCGACATCTTCCGCCGGCGGATGGCCGAATGGGGGCTCCCGGCTCCCGAGGGGCTGACCGACCGGCCCGCCGATCTTGCCGAGGCCGCGCGGTTGCACCTGCGGGAGAAGTTCCTGCGGGCCAAGGTGGCCGTCTCCGGGGCCAACTTCGCAGTGGCGGAGACCGGGACGCTGGTCGTGGTCGAGTCCGAGGGCAATGGCCGGATGTGCCTCACCCTCCCCGAGACCCTGATCTCGGTGGTCGGGATCGAGAAGGTCGTGCCCACCTGGCGCGACCTGGAGATCTTCCTCCAGCTGCTGCCGCGCTCGTCGACGGCGGAGCGGATGAACCCGTACACCTCGATGTGGACGGGCACCACCGACGGCGACGGCCCCCGCGCCTTCCACCTGGTGCTGCTCGACAACGGCCGCACCGACACCCTCGCGGACGCGACCGGCCGCCAGGCCCTGCGCTGCATCCGCTGCTCGGCCTGCCTGAACGTCTGCCCCGTGTACGAGCGGGCCGGGGGCCATGCGTACGGATCGGCGTATCCGGGGCCCATCGGGGCCGTCCTCACCCCCCAGCTGCGCGGCCTCGCCTCGCCCCTGGAGGAGTCGCTCCCGTACGCGTCTTCGCTGTGCGGAGCCTGTTTCGACGCGTGCCCGGTGGCCATCGACATCCCCGAAGTCCTCGTCCATCTGCGGGAGAGGGTCGTGGAAGGGGGCACGGTGACGCTCCGCGGCACCCGCACCGTCATCAAGCCGGCGAAGCGGCACGCCACCGAGCGCACCGTGATGCGTGCCGCAGGCTGGGCCTTCGACCACCCCCGCGTGCTGCGCCGGGGCCAGCGGCTGCTGGCCCGGACCCGCGGTCTGCATCCCGCGCGGCTGCCGGGGCCGGGCCGCGCCTGGTCGGACACGCGCGACCTGCCGCAGGTGCCGCCCGAGTCCTTCCGCGACTGGTGGGCCCGCACCCGTGGCGGCCCCGTCCGGGGAGGAGAGCCGTCGTGAGCAGCGGGTCGAGCAGGGAACGGATCCTCGGCCGGGTGCGGCGGGCGCTCGCCGACGTGCCCCCGTCGGAGCAGCCGGGGGAACACCCGGTCGCGCGTGACTACGCCACGCAGCACGGCGAGCGCACGCAGTCCGCGACCATCGGCCTTCTGGCGGAGAATCTGGAGGACTACCGCGCACGCGTCCACCGCACGGAAGCACCCGGTCTGCCCGCGCTCCTCGCGCGCCTGCTCAGCGAACGCGGTACGCGCCGGGTGGTCGTGCCGCCCGGCCTTCCGGGCGGCTGGCTTGCCGAGGCGCCGGTCGAACTCGTCCGCGACTGCCCGGCCATGACAGCCAGTCAACTGGATTCCATCGACAGCGTGGTGACCGGCTGTGCGCTGGCGATCGCCGAGACCGGGACCGTCGTGCTCGATGCGGGCCCGGATCAGGGGAGCCGGCGCATCACGCTCGTGCCGGACCATCACCTCTGTGTGGTGCGGACCGACGACCAAGTGGTCTCCTCCGTGCCGCAGGCCCTCCGGCGGCTGGCCCCGGCACGGCCCCTCACCTGGATCTCGGGACCGTCGGCGACGAGCGACATCGAGCTGGAGCGGGTCGAGGGCGTCCACGGGCCGCGCACCCTGGAGGTGATCCTGGTGGCGGGCGATCCACGCAAGCTGTGAGCTGCTGTTCATGGCCGCGACACTACGCCGGGGCCGGCGCCCGGTGCGCCGGACTGTCCACAACCCCGGTCATATGAACCGCCCGGCGAAGGGAGCCGAGTTGAAGCCGCCTCTGCACGACGTCACGGTCGTCGCCCTCGAACAGGCCGTGGCCGCGCCCTTCGCCACCCGGCAGCTCGCCGACCTCGGCGCACGCGTCATCAAGATCGAGCGGCCGGGGCGCGGGGACTTCGCCCGCGACTACGACCGCAGGACGAAAGGGCTCTCCGCCTATTTCGTGTGGGTCAACCGCGGAAAGGAGAGCGTCGTCCTCGACCTGCGGACCGAGGCCGACCGCGCGCTGCTCGACCGCCTCCTCGCCCGCGCCGACGTCTTCATCCAGAACCTGGGCCCCGGCGCGGCCGGGCGGCTGGGCCTCGGCTGCGAGCCGCTGCGCGCCCGGCATCCCCGTCTGATCACCTGCGACGTCTCCGGGTACGGAACGGAGGGCCCGTACCGCGACAAGAAGGCGTACGACCTGCTCGTGCAGTGCGAAGCCGGGCTGGTCTCGCTCACCGGCCACCCCGGCTCCCCCGCCCGCCCCGGCATCTCCGTCGCCGACATAGCAGGCGGCATGTACGCCTACACGGGCATCCTCACCGCTCTCTACGAGCGCGAACGCACCGGCGAGGGCACGGCGCTGTCCGTCTCTCTCTTCGACGCACTCGCGGAGTGGATGGGGCAGCCGTACTTCGCGGAGGCCTACGGCGGCGCCCCGCTGACCCGCAGCGGCGCGCGCCACCCGTCCATCTCCCCCTACGGGCACTACCGCTGCGGCGACGGCGGGCAGGTGTTCCTGAGCGTGCAGAACGACCGGGAGTGGGTGGCCCTGTGTGAACGCGTGCTGCGGCAGCCCGCGCTGGTCCGCGATCCCCGCTTCGCCGACAATCCCCTGCGCCGGGCTCACGACGAGGAGCTCACCGCCGTCATCGAGGAGCACTTCGCCGCCCACACCGCGGACGGTGTGGGGGCCCTGCTCGACGGAGCGGGCATCGCGAACGCACGGCTGCGGACGGTCGCCGAGTTCACGGACCATCCGCAGCTCGCGGCACGCGACAGGTGGCGCGAATTCGGCTCCCCCGCCGGTCCGCTGCGCGGCCTGCTCCCGCCGGTGGAGGTGAGCGGGCGGGAGGCGGCCATGCGAGCGGTACCGGCGCTGGGCGAGCACACGGACGCCGTCCGTGCGGAGTTCGCCGAGCAGGCGTGCGCTGCTGCGGACGCCTCCGGACCAGGGGCGGATCAGCGGCCGGCAGGCTGAACGGAGCGGTCGAGCGGGCGCTTCGCGGTCTCCGGCAGGATCACGTAGACGCACGCGGACACCAGGCAGAGCCCCGCCACGTACCAGGGGAACGCGCCCGGGTGACCCGAATCCTTGAACCAGGTGCCGAGGTAGGGGGCCGTGCCGCCGAAGAGCGCCACGGTCAGCGAGTAGGGGAAGCCGATCCCCGCAGCCCTGACGCGTGCGGGGAACACCTCGGCGTTCACGGCGGCCGCGATCGAGGTGTATCCGGTGAGCAGCACCATGCCGGCGCACTGCACGAGCAGCAGGGAGACGAAGGAGCTGCCGACCGCGTGCAGCAGGGGGACGGCCAGGACGGCGAACCCCACCGCGAAGCCGATCAGCAGCGGTCGGCGGCCGACGCGGTCGGACAGCAGCCCGCCGAGGGGCTGGAGCGCCGCGAAGAAGGCCAGCGAGATCGTGCCTACGGCGAGCGCGTCACCCTTGTCGAATCCGGCGTTCATCTGGGCATAGGTCGGCAGGTAGGTGGTCCAGGTGTAGTAGGCGAGGGTGCCGCCCGCGGTGATGCCGCAGATCAGCAGGGACTCGCGAGGGTGCCGTCGCACCGCTTCGAAGAGCGCCGGCCGGGCGGCCTCCTTCCCCGGTACGTCGTGGGTCTCCTCGGCGCCCTGCCGGATCCAGAATCCGGCCAGGCTGATGACCGCGCCGATGAGGAACGGCACGCGCCACCCCCAGTCGCCCATCTGCCCCTCGGTGAGGAGGTGGGCGAGGAGCGCTGCGATGCCCGAGGCGAGGAGCTGGCCGATAGTCGTGGACACGTACTGGAAGCTGGAGAACAACCCCCTGCGGCCCGGGCCCGCGGACTCCACGAGGAACGTCGTGGATGCGGCGAACTCCCCTCCGACCGAAAGCCCCTGGATCAGCCGGGCGATCACGAGGACCACGGGGGCGAGGACGCCGGTGGCGGCGTAGGTCGGGGTGAGCGCGAGCAGCAGACTGCCCGCGCCCATGAGCAGGATGGTGACCGTGAGGGCGGCCCGCCGTCCGCGCCGGTCGGCGACCGCGCCCATGAGCAGGCCGCCGACCGGGCGCATGAAGAAGCCGACCGCGAAGACGGCGAAGGTCGAGAGCAGTGGCACGAGGGAGTTGCCGGAGCCCTTGGGGAAGATCTGGTCGGCGAAGTAGACCGCCAGGAACGAATAGGCGTACCAGTCGTACCACTCCGCCGCGTTGCCCACGGACGCCGCGGCGAGCTGGCGCAGCGAGGAACGGGGCGGCGGCGCGGGGTCGTTCGCGGCTACGCGGTCATCGGTGTCGGTGCCGGTATCGCCGTCGGCGGACAGGGGCTCGGATCGCTTCATGATCCCTTGGATCCCCCGGGCGACACTCCCGCACACCTGTGCGAGGACCCTCGGTCCGGCGCGGCCTACCCGGCCACGGCATCGGCCGTCGCACGGCCCGCGTCCTTGCGCACGAGCGCGGCGTAGTGCCCGTCCTCTGCGAGGAGTTCCTCGTGGGTGCCCTGCTCGGTGACGCGTCCGCGGTCGAGGACGACGATCCGGTCGGCGTTGCGGACGGTGGAGAGGCGGTGGGCGATGGTGATGGTCGTCCGCCCGGCGGAGAGCGCGTCGATGGCCTCCTGGACGGCGTGCTCGGTGCGGGTGTCCAGGGCACTGGTCGCCTCGTCGAGGATCAGCACCGGCGGGTCCCGCAGGATCGTGCGGGCGATGGCCAGGCGCTGCTTCTCACCGCCGGAGAAGCGGTAGCCCCGCTCGCCGACGAGGGTGTCGTACCCGTCGGGGAGGGCGGCGATGTGGTCGTGGATCTGTGCGGCGCGGGCCGCCGATCTGATCTCCTCGTCCGTCGCGTCGGGCTTGGCGAACCGGAGGTTGTCCGCGACGGAGGCGTGGAACAGATAGGTCTCCTGGGAGACCACGCCGACCGCCCGGGCCAGGGTGTCGAAGTCGAGGTCGCGGACGTCGACCCCGTCGAGCAGGACGCGGCCGCCGGTGACGTCGTAGAGGCGGGGCACGAGGTAGCTGAGCGTGCTCTTGCCGGAGCCGGTCGGTCCGACGACGGCGAGGCTGCCGCCCGCCGGCACGGTCAGGTCGATCCCGCTGAGCGTGGGGGCCGAGGGCTCGCGCGAGCCCGGGGCGTCGTAGGAGAAGGCGACCTCCTCGAAGCGCACTTCGCCCCGCACCTTCTCCAGCCGCACCGGCTTCTCCGGCTCGGCGATGTCCACCGGGAGGTCGAGGTATTCGAAGATCCGCTGAAAGAGCGCGAGGGAAGTCTGCATCTGCACGCCCGTGGACAGCAGGCTGACGGCCGGCCGGAACATGCCCTGCTGCAGGGAGACGAAGGCCACCAGGGTGCCGATGGAGATGCCCGGACCGCCCGTCTGCAGGGCGATGCCCGCGGCCCAGTAGATGACGGCGGGCATCGCCGCCATGACGACGCCGATGGTGGACATCCGCCAGCGCCCGGCCATGCTCGCCCGCACTTCGAGGCCGACGAGCCGCTCGGACTCCTTGGCGAAGGCCCGGGTCAGGGAGTCGCCCCGGCCCATCGTGCGGCCGAGCAGGATGCCGCTGACGGAGAGCGACTCGGTGACCATGGCGGCCATGACCGCCATCTGCTTCTGCCGCTGCGAGGTGATCTTCTTGCGCTCGCGGCCGACGCGCCGGCTGATCGCCACGAACACGGGCAGCAGGAGCAGCGAGACGACGGTCAGCCGCCAGTCGAGGGCGAGCATCGCGACCACGGTGGCGACGACGCTGGTGAGGTTGGAGACGAGCGACGTGGCCGTGGAGGTGACGGTGGCCTGCATGCCGCCGATGTCGTTGGCGATGCGGGACTGCACCTCGCCGGTGCGGGTGCGGGTGAAGAAGGCGAGCGGCATCCGCTGGAGCCGGTCGTAGACGGCGGCGCGCAGGTCGTGCATGACGCGCTGGCCCACCGTCGTGGAGAGCAGGGTCTGCACGACGCCGAAGACGCTGTTCACGACTGCGGCGGCGATCATCCCGAGCGCGAGGAGGCTCAGCAGCCCCGTGCGCCCTTGGGGGATCGCGGTGTCGAGGATCTCGCGCAGCATGAAGGGCGATGCGACGGAGACGAGCGAGGAGGCGGCGACGAGCAGGCCGACGAGCGCGAGCGTGCCTCGGTAGGGGCGGAACAGCCGGAGGATGCGCCGCACCTGGGCGGGCTGCTCCGGATCGGCGGGCGGTGGGGTCCAGTTCTCTTCGTCGTGACGCATGGGCTCCTGGTTTTCAGAGGTGGCTGTCTTCAGAGGTGGCCGTTTCAGAGGCGCAATGACCGATCACCGAGCTTAGCTCACTGTTACCTAAGCTCACAATGAATTTCGTCCTGGTAACCTCTGATCATGACCGCCCCCGACACGTCCGGACAGCTCGCCGAGCAGCTGCTGCGGCTCACCCGCAGGCTCCACCGGGCCCAGAAGCGCTATCTGGACCCGGTCGGGATCACCCCTGCCCAGTCACGGCTGCTGCGCACCGTCGCGCACTACGACCACCCCCCGCGGATGGCGGACCTCGCGCAGCGCCTGGAGGTCGTGCCGCGGGCCGTGACCACCCTCGTCGACGCCCTGGAGGCGGGCGGCTCGGTGCGCCGGGTGCCGGATCCGTCCAACCGGCGGGTCATCCGTATCGAGCTGACCGATGAGGGGCTCGGGATCCTGAGGAAGCTCAGGGAAGCCCGGCGGGCGGCCGTGGAGGACGTCCTCGCGCCCCTCTCGGCGGAGCAGCGCGGCCAGCTCGGCAGTCTGCTGGACGAACTGATGGCGGGCCCGGGCCCCGCCTGCTGAAGGCGCGGCCCGGCACGCTCCCGCCAGGAGGTTCAGCAGGAGCGCCTGTCCTCCGTCAGCTCCCCCTGGGCCGTGGCCAGGGTCCGGTCGTAGCAGGCCCCCGGACCGAGGAGGCGGTAGCGCTCACACGAGACGCCGGTGGCGTGCCGCTGGTCCCTCGGGACGTTCTGGTTGTACGCCGCGTCGCCGGTGTAGGTGTCGTCCATCAGCGACCACCCGAGCCGCTTGCCGGCGCGCAGGGTGACGCTGTCGGAGCGGTCGCCCATCCTCATCACGGTCCGCAGCCGGTCGCCCGCGCCGATGCTGATCTCGCCGTCCATGCTGTAGACCCGGTGGGTACGGGTCGTCGTGGCGGGTCCGTGGCCGGCCACCTTTACGTTCTCGTCGTCGGTCCAGCGGGCCCGGAGGGCGTCCTTCGACTCGCCGTCGGTCCAGCTGTGGCTGGACGCGGCGGCGACCTTGCGGGCGACGGTGGTGGTTACCCTTCCGTGCGAGGTGTCGACGTAGCCGGAGACCGTCAGGGAGTGCCCGCCGCCGGCCTTCAGCCGGTGCTCCTTGCCAGGTTCGTAGGCGACCGTGTTCGCGGGTGCACCCGCCTCGTGCGCGGTGAGGGCCCCGGTGACCTGAGTCGCCTCGGCGTCCTGCCAGACCAGGATGTTGGTCGGGGTGCTCCAGCCGCTCTGTCCCTCCGGCACACCGGCGACCGAGATCGTGATCCGGTGCGCTCTGCCGTCGTTGAGCTGCCCCGCGAAGGGCGTCAGGTCGTACTCCACCGGCCGGACGTCGAAGGCCCGCGGGCCGGGAATGACGTACCACAGGAAGGGGTTGGACCAGCCGCCCGTCCATACGGTGGGGAAGGGCGCGGCGATCCCGGCGAGTTTGCCGTCCACGGAGACCTGGACCTCGCGGTAGGGGCCGTCCTTGGCCTTGCACGAGTACGGCGCCGCGTCCGGCACGGTCAGGTACCAGAACTCCTCGCAGCCGCCGCCCGAGCCGGTCGCGTACACCTCGGCCACGATCCGCTCGCTGTTGCGTGGAGTGGTCAACAGCCCCTCATAGGACGTACCTGTGGTGTGCGCGCCGTCCAGAGTGAGCACCTTGTCCGGCGTATGTGCCGCCCCGGCCCGCCCCTCGGCGGCGTAGAAGGTCAGTGTCGCCTTGACCTTGATGACGCCCGTGTAGGTCTCGTTCACCAGGTTGCCGATGAGCATCTCGACCGGCTGCTTGTCCCGGAAGGTGGCCGCGTAGCGGGTGACGTCCTTCTCGACGTGCCAGGTGATGCCTTCGGGCGAGGGCTCCGGGGTGGAGGTGCGCAGGATCTCCACCCCGCCGACCTGCAGATAGCCCAGTCGGTCGTACTGCCGTCCGGCGACGGCCCCGTCGAGCCGCAGGACGACCTTGTTCCAGCGGTCGCCGCAGCCCTTGGGCGGCAGGTAGGTGCTCTTGTAGGGCGTGTAGTCGCGGAACTCGGTGTCGGCGACCGTGACCGTGCAGGCCTTGGTGCCGGGCGTGGCCACCGGCGGGCCGGCGGTGATCGGGTCGTGCCAGTCGGTGCCGAACTCGGTCGGCGGGCCCGCGGCCACGGCGGGGCCCATGCCCAGCACCAGACCAGTGGTCGCGGCGCACAGCGCGAGCAACAGTCGTCTCATGGGGCAGGAGTGAAGCGGCTCGTACTCCAGTGCGCCAGAGCCCCTTTGGCCTGATCCGTCGCCGGAGTGCGAAAACCAGTTGAATGCTGCACTCCAGTGGCGCGAACCTTTCACAGCTCCTGCCGACTCGCCCGCACCCCTGGGATGACATGCAGATCCGCGACCTTCCGTATACCGATCCCGGCCGACCCGATACCAGGTCGGGACCGCGGTTACTGCTCTGGCTCGGGCGGCATCAGCTGGCCGGCCAGGCGAAGGCCATGGCGTGGGGCGTGGTGCACATGGCCGCCGTGGCCGCGCTGCCGGTGGCCCTCGGCATCGCCGTCCAGGCCGTGATCGACCGCTCCGGCGCCCGGCTCGCCCTGGCGGGCGGGCTGATGGTGCTGCTGGGCGGCCTCGTGGCGCTGGGCGACACGATGCTGCACCGCACGGCCATCACCAACTGGATCACGGCCGCGGCGCGCGTGCAGCAGCTCCTGGCCCGCAAGACGGCCGAGTTGGGTGCCACGCTGACGCGTCAGGTCGCGGCCGGCGAGGTCGTCGCGGTGTCGACGGGGGACGTCGAGAAAATCGGCTGGTTCGTGGAGGCGCTGTCCCGCTTCGGCTCCGCGCTGTTCACGACGCTGTCCGTGTGCGTGGCCCTGGTCGTCTACCAGCCGGCCCTGGGCACGGTCGTCGCGCTGGCGGTGCCCGCCCTGGTCCTGGCCGTGCTGCCCCTGCTGCCGCCCGCGACGAGACGGGCCGACGAGCAGCGCGACAAGGCGGGGTACGCCACGGAGCTGGCCTCGGACACCGTGGCCGGGCTGCGCGTGCTGCGCGGCATCGGCGGTGAGGAGCTGTTCCTGGACCGCTACCGGCGCGCCTCCCAGGAGGTGCGCCGTGCTGCCGTGCGCAGTGCCCGGATGTGGGCGCTGATCGCCGCGGTCCAGGTGCTGCTGCCGGGACTGCTGCTGATCGCGGTGGTCGGCTACGGGGTCGGGCTGGTCGAGGACGGCCGGGTGGGCGTCGGCGAACTGGTCACCGTCTACGGCCTGGTCACCTTCCTCCTCTTCCCGCTCAGGGTGTTCGAAGAGATCGCCATGGCCTATTCCTTCTCCCGGCCGTCCGCGGAACGCGCGGCCCGCGTGCTGTCGCTGGGGCGTACCGCACGGGCCGGGGAGGGCGAGGGTCCCGCGGAGGTACCAGCAGGTGACCTGTACGACCCGCAGAGCGGGCTGTCGGCACCGGCAGGCCGGCTGACCGCGGTGGTGTGCGGCGACCCGGACGCGGCCGGCCGGCTGGCCGACCGGCTGGGGGGGCACGCCGCGGCGGGAGCCGAAGGGATGCCCTCGGCGCTGCTCGGCGGCGTCGCGCTGGACGGGCTGCCGCTGGAGGCGGCCCGCACCGCGGTGCTCGTCCAGGACAAGGACCCGGTGCTGCTGTCGGGGACGCTCGCCGAGCTGCTGGACGTGCCCGCCTCCGGAGCCGTCCCGGCCGAGGCCGCGCTGGCGGCGGCACAGTGCGGTGACGTACTGACCGCTCTCGCACAGGCCTCCCCGGACGCTTCCAAAGACCCCATGCGGACTCGCATCACCGAGCGGGGACGCTCGCTGTCGGGAGGACAGCGGCAGCGGCTGGCGCTGGCCCGGTCGCTGGTCACCGACCCGCAGGTGCTGGTGCTCGACGAGCCGACGTCGGCGGTCGACTCGCACACCGAGGCCCGTATCGCCGACGGCCTGCGGGCACTGCGGCAGGGCCGTACGACGGTGGTGTTCTCCTCCAGCCCACTGCTGCTCGACCGGGCGGACCGCGTGGTGTTCGTCCAGGAGGGCCGCGCGGTGGCGGTGGGAACGCACCACGGACTCCTGCGGGACGACCCCGCGTACCGCGCAGTGGTCACGCGGGAGACGGACCCCGTCGCGCCGGCCGCGGGGGAGCTGGACGCGGAGCTCACCGAGCTCGGCGAGAGCGAACAGATCGAGGAGTCGGCATGATCGGCGTGGCACCACCGGCGCACGACCCCGCGGCACCGGAGTCGGCGACCACTCTCCCGGTCGCCGCGCCCGCGACCGTCCGGGCCTACGTGGGCACGCTGCTCCGCAGGCACCGCAGGGCGTTCGCCGTGCTGGTGGCGGTGAACGCCGTCGCCGTGACGGCCTCCATGGTGGGTCCCTACCTGCTGGGCGGCATGGTCGAGGAACTGGCGGCGGGTGCGCGGGAGGTTCATCTGGGGCGCACGCTCTCGCTGTTCGCCGTCGCGCTCGCCGTGCAGACCGTGTTCGTGCACATGGTGCGGCTGCGCGGGTCGGTGCTCGGTGAGGAGATCCTGGCGGATCTGCGCGAGGACTTCCTCGTACGGTCGGTGGGGCTGCCGCCGGGCGTCCTGGAGCGGGCCGGCACCGGCGACCTGCTGTCGCGGATCACCACCGACATCGACCGGCTGGCCAATGCCATGCGCGAGGCCGTGCCCCAGCTGGCGATCGGTTTCGTGTGGGCGGCGCTGCTGCTGGGAGCGCTGACGGTGACCGCGCCGCCGCTCGCGCTGTGCGTGCTGGTCGCGGTGCCGGTGCTCGTCGTCGGCTGCCGCTGGTACTTCCGCCGGGCGCCGGGCGCCTACCGTTCGGAGGCCGCGGGCTACGCCGCGGTCGCGGCGTCGCTCACGGAGACCGTCGACGCGGGGCGGACCGTCGAGGCGCACCGGCTGGGCGAGCGCCGCGTGGCGCTCTCCGACCGCCGGATCGCCTCCTGGACCCAGTGGGAGCGGTACACCCTGTGGCTGCGCTCGGTCCTCTTCCCCGTGATCAACGTGACCCACTCGCTGGTCTTCGGCTCCGTACTGATCATCGGTGGTGTCTTCGTGCTCCGGGGCTGGGTCTCCGTCGGGCAGCTGACGACCGGCGCGCTGTTCGCGCAGATGCTCGTCGAACCGGTCGGCCTGATCCTGCGCTGGTACGACGAGCTCCAGATCGCGCAGGTGTCACTTGCCCGGCTGGTGGGGGTCCGCGAGATCGGCGCGGACGCCGCGGATGACGGCGCGGAGCCCGAGGGCCGGGAGGTACGGGCGGACGAGGTGCGGTTCGGCTACCTGGAGGGCAACGACGTCCTGCACGGCGTCTCCCTGGCGGTCCGGCCGGGGAGCCGGGTGGCGCTGGTCGGTCCGTCCGGCGCGGGAAAGTCGACGCTGGGCCGGCTGCTGGCCGGGATCTACGCACCGCGCTCGGGCGCGGTGACGCTCGGTGGCGCGGAGCTCGCGCGGATGCCGGCGGAGCGGGTGCGCCGCCATGTGGCCCTGGTCAACCAGGAGCACCACGTCTTCGTCGGGTCCCTGCGCGACAACCTGCTGCTGGCGCGGACGGCGGCCGAGGACGGCGAGCTCTGGTCGGCCCTGGCGGCGGTGGACGCCGACGGCTGGGCACGTGCGCTCGAGGCCGGGCTGGATACGGAGGTGGGTTCGGGCGGGCTCGCGCTCACCCCGGCCCAGGCCCAGCAGATCGCGCTGGCCCGGCTCGTCCTGGCGGATCCGCACACGCTGGTGCTGGACGAGGCTACCTCCTTGCTGGACCCGCGCGCGGCCCGGCACCTGGAGCGCTCGCTGGCGACGGTGCTGGAGGGGCGCACCGTGGTGGCCATCGCGCACCGGCTGCACACCGCCCACGACGCGGATGTGATCGCGGTGGCGGAGGACGGCCGGATCTCGGAGCTGGGCAGCCACGACGAGCTGGTCGCGGCGGGAGGCACGTACGCGGCGCTGTGGCGCTCCTGGCACCGCTAGCCGAAGCGGGCGGGGTCGCGCTGCCGGGCGCCGCGGGGTCAGATGAACTCCAGGGCGCCCAGCCCGCCCAGGCCGCCGAGGACCAGGAACGCGGGCATGAGGACCTTGAGCTCCACCCAGCTGCCCGCCCGGAAGCGCATGGCCTTCGGCGGCCCGAGGGGATACCAGCGCTTGCGGCCGACGGGTATGGGCCACAGGATCGGGCAGCCGGAGACGGTGAGCGCGTCGCCGATGTCGTGCACCAGGGCGCCGAGGACGATCGGCAGGCCCAGCCACAGGTACTCCTGGCCCGGGTCGGAGAAGAGCCAGTCGGCACCGTTGCCCGGCTCGTTCAGGACGCCGGCCAGTATCCAGGCGCTGGTGGCGCCGAGGAGCCAGACGAGGACGTCGCTGGAGGTGCGGGCCGCGCGCCACAGGAGTCCTTCGACGGCGAGCACCAGGTGGACGAAGAGGATGCCGAGCACGGCCCAGCGGCCGCCGGTCATGGCCAGCGCCGAGGCCCCGCCGCCGATCAGGACGGCCCAGAGCCAGGTGTGTGTCAGGGTGCGGTGGCCGCCGTTGCGGCGCGGGTCGCCGTGCCCGCGGGTGGCCTTGTAGACCGAGTGCGAGAGCTTGTCGATGATGCCGCACAGCGCGCGCGATATCGGGCCGAAGGCGCGCGATATCGTCGCCGACTTGTGGTCGAGGTCGGGGGCGAGGGCCGCTCCGGCACAGATCAGGGCGCCGACGACGAGCACCGGCCAGGGCATCGGGTGGCCGGCTGCGGCCACCGCCGCCCCCACTCCCAGCCAGGCGGCCGCTCCCGAGAGCGAGTGCGCCGGTCCCATCATGGTCGATTCCCCTCCTCGTGCCGGCCGGCCCCGGCTTTCCTGACGCCGGGTCGGCGACTCAGCGTAGCGTCCGGATGATCACCATTCGACCGGCCGGTTCCCTGATCGGGTCCGGGGGCAGGCAGTATGGAGGGGTGACCCTTATCGATCAGATGCCGAGCCATGCCGACCCCGATGCCCTTTTCGAAGCCTTCTCGACCTGGGCCGAGGAGCGGGGCATCTCGCTGTACCCCGCGCAGGAGGAGGCGCTGATCGAGGTGGTCTCCGGGGCGAACGTGATCCTTTCCACGCCCACGGGTTCCGGCAAGAGCCTGGTCGCGGCCGGAGCGCACTTCACCGCGCTCGCCAACGACCAGGTGACCTTCTACACCGCGCCCATCAAGGCGCTGGTGTCGGAGAAGTTCTTCGACCTGTGCAAGATCTTCGGCACGGAGAACGTCGGCATGCTCACGGGCGACGCCTCGGTCAACGCCGACGCGCCCGTCATCTGCTGCACCGCCGAGGTGCTCGCCTCCATCGCGCTGCGGGACGGCAAGGACGCCGACATCGGCCAGGTCGTGATGGACGAGTTCCACTTCTATGCGGAGCCGGACCGGGGCTGGGCGTGGCAGATCCCGCTGCTGGAGCTGCCCCAGGCCCAGTTCATCCTGATGTCGGCGACTCTGGGCGATGTATCCCGGTTCGAGGAGGATCTGACCCGGCGCACGGGACGTCCCACGGCCGTCGTCCGCTCGGCGACCCGGCCCGTACCGCTGTCCTACGAGTACCGCGCGACGCCGCTCACCGAGACCCTCACCGAGCTGCTGCAGACGCAGCAGTCCCCGGTCTACATCGTGCACTTCACCCAGGCCGCGGCCGTGGAGCGGGCACAGGCGCTGATGAGCATCAACATGTGCTCGCGCGAGGAGAAGGACGAGATCGCCAAGCTCATCGGCAACTTCCGCTTCACCACCAAGTTCGGCCGGAACCTCTCGCGCTACGTCCGGCACGGCATCGGCGTGCACCACGCGGGCATGCTGCCCAAGTACCGCCGGCTGGTGGAGCGGCTCGCGCAGGCGGGGCTGCTGAAGGTCATCTGCGGCACGGACACCCTCGGCGTCGGCGTCAACGTGCCGATCCGCACGGTGCTGTTCACCGCCCTGACCAAGTACGACGGCCAGCGGGTGCGAACGCTGCGGGCCCGGGAGTTCCACCAGATCGCGGGCCGGGCCGGGCGGGCCGGATTCGACACGGCAGGGTTCGTCGTCGCCCAGGCCCCCGACCACGTCGTCGAGAACGAGAAGGCCCTGGCCAAGGCCGGTGACGACCCGAAGAAGCGGCGCAAGGTCGTCCGCAAGAAGGCGCCCGAGGGCTTCGTCAACTGGAACGAGAACACCTTCGAGAAGCTCATCGCCTCCGAGCCGGAGCAGCTCACCTCCCGCTTCCGGGTCACCCACGCGATGCTGCTGGCGGTCATCGCCCGCCCGGGCAACGCCTTCGAGGCGATGCGCCGCCTGCTGGAGGACAACCACGAGCCGCGCAGGAACCAGCTGCGGCACATCCGCCGCGCCATCGCGATCTACCGCTCCCTGCTGGACGGCGGCGTGGTCGAGCGGCTCGACGAGCCCGACGCCGAGGGCCGGATCGTGCGCCTGACCGTGGACCTGCAGTCGGACTTCGCGCTCAACCAGCCGCTGTCGACGTTCGCGCTCGCCTCCTTCGAGCTCCTGGACCCGGAGTCGCCGTCCTACGCCCTGGACATGGTCTCGGTCGTGGAGTCGACGCTGGACGACCCGCGGCAGATCCTCGCGGCGCAGCAGAACAAGGCGCGCGGCGAGGCGGTCGCCGTGATGAAGGCGGACGGCGTCGAGTACGAGGACCGCATGGAGCGGCTCATGGACGTCACCTACCCCAAGCCGCTGGAAGAGCTGCTGACCCACGCCTACAACCTCTACCGCAAGAGCCACCCCTGGGTCGGCGACCACCCCCTGTCCCCGAAGTCGGTCATCCGCGACATGTACGAGCGGGCCATGACCTTCACGGAGTTCACCTCCCACTACGACCTGGCGCGGACCGAGGGCATCGTCCTGCGTTACCTCGCCGGTGCGTACAAGGCGCTGGACCACACCGTTCCCGACGACCTGAAGTCCGAGGACTTCGAGGACCTGATCGCCTGGCTGGGCGAGATGGTGCGCCAGGTCGACTCCAGCCTGCTGGACGAGTGGGAGCAGCTCGCCAACCCCGAGGAGGAGTCGGCCGAGGAGGCGCAGGACCGCGCCGACCAGGTCAAGCCCGTCACGGCGAACGCCCGCGCCTTCCGGGTGCTGGTGCGCAACGCACTCTTCCGGAGGGTCGAGCTGGCCGCACTCGACAAGGTGGGCGAGCTCGGCGAGATGGACGCCGAGTCCGGCTGGGACGAGGACCGCTGGGCCGAGGCCATGGACGCGTACTGGGACGAGTACGACGACCTGGGGACCGGGCCGGACGCGCGCGGTCCGAAGCTGCTGCGGATCGAGGAGAAGCCGGAGGACGGCCTGTGGCGGGTGCGCCAGACCTTCGCGGACCCGGGCGGTGACCACGACTGGGGCATCACCGCCGAGGTGGATCTCACCGCCTCCGACGAGGAGGGCCGCGCGGTGGTCCGCGTCGTGGAGGTCGGTCAGCTGTAGCCTCCGAGGCACGGCCCACGCGTCGGGCCCCGGCGGCGAAGGAGGCCCGATGACCACACCGACCGACCGTCTGGTGGGTCTGCTCGACCTGGAGCAGATCGACCTGAACATCTTCCGGGGCCGCAGTCCCGACGAGTCGCTGCAGCGCGTGTTCGGCGGCCAGGTCGCCGGGCAGGCGCTGGTCGCCGCCGGGCGGACCACCGAAGGTGACCGCCCGGTCCATTCGCTGCACGCGTACTTTCTGCGCCCCGGGCGGCCGGGGGTGCCGATCGTGTACCTGGTGGAGCGGGTGCGCGACGGCCGCTCCTTCACCACGCGGCGCGTGGTGGCCGTCCAGCAGGGCCGCACGATCTTCAATCTCACCGCCTCCTTCCACGAACCCGAACCGGGCTTCGAGCACCAGGTGCCCGTGCCGGACGTGCCGGCGCCCGAGGACCTGCCACGGCTCGCCGACGAGATCCGCGAGCGTCTCGGCGAGCTGCCCAGCGCGCTGCGCCACATGGAGCGCCGGCTGGCCTTCGACATCCGCTACGTGGACCGGCTCCGCTGGACCCCGCAGGAGCTGGCGGACACGGAGCCGCGCAGCGCGGTGTGGATGCGCGCGCTGGGGCCGCTGGGCGACGACCCGCTCGTGCACACCTGCGCCCTCACGTACGCGAGCGACATGACGCTGCTCGACGCCGTACGCATCCCGGTGGAACCGCTGTGGGGGCCGCGCGGCTTCGACATGGCCTCGCTGGACCACGCGATGTGGTTCCACCGGCCCTTCCATGCGGACGAGTGGTTCCTCTACCAGCAGGAGTCACCCATCGCGACGGGCGCCCGGGGCCTGGCCCGCGGTCAGATCTTCGACCGCGAGGGCCGGCTGCTCGTCTCGGTGATGCAGGAGGGTCTGTTCCGCAAGGTGGGCTGAGCGCCCGGGGCCCGGTCCGACCAGGCGTCATGCGACGCGCCGCAGCCGACGCAACCACGCCCGCAAACCGGCCGGCGCCTCCTCCAGGTCCCGCCCGGCCTCCCGGTCCCCCGCCACCCCCTCCGGCTCCCTCTCCCTCTCCGGCTCCGGCTCCGGCTCCGCCGCAAGGTCCGACCGGCTGTCCTCCTGCGCGCCCCCGACCGGCTCTCTCGCGGGAGCTGCGGGCTCATGCCCGTCGGGCCTCGGAGCCGGCCGGGCCGCCCGGGCTGCGGCCAGGGCCAGGGCGAGCCGATCCCGGTGGCGACCGATCTCGTCGGCGTCGACGGCGAGCGTCACCCTCTCGATGACCTCCCGCGCCGCCGCCGAGTCCGATCGGATCCCGGCGAGGTCCGGCCGCAGCGCGCTGGCGTACGCCCGCTCGTACGGGTCGGGCACGGCATCTGCCAGCTGGTCGGGGGCGAGCACGGCCGCGACGGCCGCCGCCTGCTCCCAGGGATCCGCCGTCCGCCCGGTCAGCTGATCGAGCCGCCGGGCGCGCCAGCTCCGGGCCCGCTGGTCGTCACGCCCCTCCAGCTCCAGACGGAGCCCGGGAGGCATGCGCCCCGTGAGGAGCTCGGGGTTGGCGTCGGCGAACTCCACGAGGTCGGCGGCCAGATAGTGCCAGACCACTGCCCGGTAACGATTGACGTAGAACCTCACCGGGGCGAAGCAGCCCGCTTTGGCAAGGCGTGCGAAGCGGGCGGGGCTCACCCCCATCAGCTGGGCGGCCTCGGCCGTGCCCACCGCCCACAGGCGGTTGCGCAGCGACTCGGGGAAGCCCTCGCCGGAGCGGTGCCGTGCGATCTCCTCCCGCGTGACCCGTGGCCTCCCGCCGAGAGCGGACACGGTCCGCACATGGCCCAGCTGCACGGCCAGTTCGAATTCGCGGGGCCTCAGGCCCAGCTCCCGCGCCGCCCTCCCACAGGCCACCGTGGCCGTCGCGCTCCGCTCCCGGCATTCCTGCACCGCCATGGAACTCCCCCGTCATCGCTCGATCACTGTCCGATCACTGACAGTGACGACGATAGCGGCGGAGTGCGACAGACCGTCCGCCCTGTGGATAACCCTCGTCGACGCGCCTCGCCTGCCGTCTCGCTTTCCCGTCCCGCCTACTGCCTGGCCTCGACGCCCAGGTGCTCGCCGACGCGGTTGACCAGCAGCGTCATCTCGTAGCCGATCTGGCCGATGTCGGCCTCCGCTCCCCCGAGGACGCACAGACAGCTGCCGTCGCCCGCGGCCGTCACGAACAGCACGCCTTCGTCGAACTCGACCATCGTCTGCCGCACCCGGCCCGCCCGGAACTGACGGCCCGTGCCCTTCGCGAGGCTGTGCAGCCCCGACGCGACCGCGGCCAGGTGCTCGGCGTCCTCCTGCTGCAGGCTCGCACTGGCCCCCGTCACCAGCCCGTCGTTGGAGAGCACCAGTGCGTGCCGTATGTGCTCGATGCGCTCGGTCAGGTCGTCCAGCATCCAGTCGAGCCCCTTGCCGACTGCCATGTCCCGCCTCCCCGTTCCGCTGTTCCCCGTAACTGCCGTGCCAGCCTTGCTCACCCGCGTGCCGTCGGCAACCCGTCCCGGCCCGTCGGCACGTGTCCGTGCGCAAGTTGGCACATGATGGGGACATGGCACAGCAAACGACCAAGGAACAGTGGCGGGATCCCGCCCACGTGCAGGAGTTCTTCACCGAGCGGGCGGGCGACTGGGACGCCCGCTTCCCCGATGACGGACCCGCCTACGACGCCGCCGTCGCCGAACTCGGGCTGCGCGGCGGCGATGCGGTCCTGGACGCGGGCTGCGGTACCGGACGGGCCCTTCCGGCCCTGCGCGCCGCGGTCGGCCCGCGGGGCGTCGTGCTCGGCGCGGACCTCACGCCCGCGATGCTGGACGCCGCCGTACGGGCGGGCCGGCACCACGACGGGCAGCTGCTCCTGGCCGACGTCACCACGCTGCCATTGCGCGACGGTTCGGTCGACGCCGTCTTCGCGGCGGGTCTCATCTCGCACCTGGCGGACCTGGTGGCAGGCCTGCAAGAGCTGGCTCGCGTCGTACGGCCCGGCGGACGGCTCGCGCTCTTCCACCCCGTCGGGCGTGCCGCGCTCGCCGCCCGCCACGGCCGTCAGGTGACGCCCGACGACGAGCGCGCCGAGCCCAACCTGCGCCCCCTGCTGGCGCGCGGCGGCTGGCACCTCGACTCCTACACGGACGAGGACACCCGTTTCCTGGTGCTGGCGAGCCGGACGGACCGGCCGGAGCCGCACGCGGCGGCCCGCGGCTGAGGAGTCACCACGACAGCAGGGGCAGGGCAGCAGGGGGCAGCAAGGCCTGGAGGGACACGGAGGGACACGGAGGGAGGAGGGGGAAGGGGGAGAGAGGGTCAGGAGGGCAGGAGGGACCGTGCCGCGACCGCTTCGACGAAGGCGGCGGGGTTGTCGAACATCATGTTGTGCCCGGCGCCGGGCACGGTCGCCACGACCACCCCCGAGGCCTCCAGCTCCTCGCGCCCCGGCAGCTCGCCACTGAGCTCCCCCATCAGGTACGTCCGCGGAATGGTCATCTCCTGCAGCAGGCGACGCATCGTCGGCCTGGTCCCGCGCACCAGGCCGATCGCGCTGCGGTGCAGGGCGGTGGGGTCGGCGAGCCGCATCGTCGCGCGCCACAGCGGACCGACCCGCTGCAGGGTGTCCGTGAACCCGCCACCGTGGACGAAACCTTCCTCCGTGTAGGAGGCGATGCCGCTGCTGCCGGCCGTCCGGGGCGGGTCGGGGTCGAGGTTGGCCTCGGCGAGGACCAGCCGCGAGACCAGCTCGGGCCGCCGCGCGGCGAGCACGATGGCGACGCTTCCGCCCATGCTGTGCCCCACGACCTCGGCCCCCTTGACCCCGGCCGAGTGCAGGGCCGCCGCCACCGCGTCGGCGTGCTCCTCGAGCGTGTAGCCGAAGTCCAGAGGGCGGTCACTGATGCCGTGTCCCGGCAGGTCGACAAAGAGCGAGCGCCGGTCGGACAGCGCTGCGGCGGCGGCGATGTGCGCGTGGTAGACGGCCGAGGCCGATCCCAGCCCGTGGAGGTAGACCCGCGCGGGGCCGCCTCCGGAGGCCTCGGTCCATCGCACACAGGCCCCCGTGGATCCGAACTCCGCCTGTCGCATGCCGTTCTCCCCTCCAGCGATTCCGTACTGGATCATCACCATACATCGATCTCGATGTACCGCCATAGCGATGTACACCGGCCGTCGGGTTGAATACCGCCATGCTTGAACTCGCCATCCTCGGATTCCTCTACGACGCCTCGCTGCACGGCTACGAGCTGCGCAAGCGCATCGCCGCGCTCACCGGGCACGTCAAGCCCGTGGCAGAGGGCTCGCTGTATCCGGCGATCAAGCGGCTGGAGTCGGCGGGGCTGCTCGCCCGGGAGACCCGGCCGGGCTCCGGAGCCGCGCCGCGGCACGTCCTCTCCCTGACAGCGCACGGCCGCGCGGAGCTGCGGCACCGGCTCGCCGAGCCGGCCGACAACGACATCACGGACGAGAACCGCTGGTTCACGGTGCTCGCGTTCCTGCGCCACCTGGGCGAACCGGCGGGGCAGGCCGCCGTCCTGGAACGGCGGCTGGCGTTCCTCCAGAAGCCCACGAGCTTCTTCTACGCCGGCGAGCGGCCGCTGCACGCCGAGGAGATCGAGGATCCCTTCCGGCGGGGCGTGCTCACCATCGCCCGCGCCACCAGCCGTGCGGAGCTGACCTGGCTGCGCGAGACGATCGGCTCACTCCGCCGCGTCTGAGGCGGCCCGTCCGTGCGGCACCGGGCAGGAGCCGGACCGCGCACCTCGCCGGGCGGCCGGGAAGGTGCCCAGCTCCGCAACGGCGTATCCGTTGGGATAGCCCTTGATCTCGGGGTTCTGGCGCACGAAGTGAGGGGCGCGGCGCGGTGGGAGGAGGCGTACGGCCTTGGCGCGGGCCCGCAGGGCGCCCTGGACCAAGGCGCGGGTGGCGGGATGCGGCTGCTCGTAACGGAAGGCCCGCAGCAGGGAGTCGTCGAGCAGGGCCCGGCTCGCGCCGCGCACGAGCGGGGCGAGCGGACGCGGGTACCAGGAGGCCATCAGGTCGAGCGTGGCGTCGGACACGCGCCGGCCGCCCTCGTCCCAGCCGAAGTGCTCGGCCTCGTACTCGTCCAGGTGGCGCTCGAACTCCGCATAGGACCCCGGGATGTCCTGGATGCCCATGTGCTTGCCGAGAGTGCGGTAGTACGCCGCTATGGCATGACGCTCGTGCCCGGAGAACCGGCGCCAGCCGTACGCGTCGACCCACCGTCCCGGGATGACGACGAAGGTGCACAGGACGTAGCGCATGTCGTCGTTGCTGATGTCATAGCTGCGGTGCATCCGGTTGATCCGGCGGATCGCCGTCCGGCCGCTCTCGCTGTCGAATCCGTGCTCCACGACGGCGTCGAGCAGGAGGGCCGTGTCGTCGTACCGCTTCTGTGTACGGTCCGGGAACTCCCCCGTCTCGGCCAGGAGGCGGCCGATACTGGGCACTGCGTAGGTCCTGTAGAGGGCGAGTTCCAGCGCGCGGGTGATGTCCCAGGGGAACTCCAGGGTCGCCATCATCCGGTAGATCTTGAAGAAGTCCCGCTCGGGATCCATTCTCCGGATCTCCTCGAGCCGGTCGTAGCGCTTCACTCGGCAGTCGCCCCTTCGTTCGTCGTAGGTTCAACTCTACGGGTGGCGGGCACACTTGAACGACCACGGCCCGGACCGCTCGCGGAGGCAGGTGACGATCGGTGTTCGACAAGCTCCGCAAGCGCATCGAGGAGGCTTGGCAGTTGCCGGAGCCCCCGCCGCCCGCCGCGCGGCAGCGCAATCTCTTCGAGGCGGCCGCCACGTACGTGGCGGCGTGCGCCGAGGACGACCACGACAGAAGCGCCGAGGCGGCCCGCTGGGTCTCCCCCGAAGCGCTCTGCTTCGGGGTGAACGAACTCGCATGCCGGGCGGTCATCGCACTCGCCCGTGAACACGACGAGACGCCGCAGCACACGGCGCGCAAACTGCTGGGCCTGCCCGCCGCCTGAGGCGCGGCCGCGCATCGCCCCATAACGCGTCCCCACGCATGCCGGGCTGTCGCATTCCGCTGGGCGTTTGTTCCCGAAGCCGTCACCCTGAAGGCGTGTACATGTCACGCGTGCCGCCCTACATTTCCCTCACGCCCCCGGCCACCGCCCGCCCAGCGCCTTCCCCGCCGGCGCCCGCCTGCCGCCCGCCCGTACGGAGGACACCGTGCCCGCCGCACCCACTCACGCCCCCGGACTGCGCCGCACCCGCCGCCGCCATCTCGGCGCCCTGGCCACGGCCTTCGGCCTCGCCGCCGTCTCCCTCGGCTTGTGGGACGCGGACTCCTCCGCCGCGGCGGCCGTGCCCACCCCGGACCACGTCGTGGTCGTCGTCTTCGAGAACCACTCCTACAGCCAGGTCATGGGCAGCTCCAGCGCTCCCTACATCAACTCCCTCGCCGCGGGAGGGGCCGACCTGACCGCGTCGTACGCCGAGACGCACCCCAGCCAGCCCAACTACTACGCGCTGTTCTCCGGGGACACCCAGGGCGTCACCGACGACAGCTGTGTCACCCCGGGCTTCAGCGACGAGCCCAACCTCGCCTCCGAACTGGTCGCCGCGGGCAGGACCTGGGCCAGCTACAACGAATCCCTGCCCGCCGAAGGGTCGACCACCTGCAAGAGCGGCAAGTACGCGCAGAAGCACAACCCGTGGTTCGGTTTCAGCAACGTGCCCACCAGCACCGCGCACACCATGAGCGCCTTCCCCGGCGACTACAGCAAGCTGCCGACCGTCTCCTTCGTCGTGCCGAACCTCTGCAGTGACATGCACGACTGCTCCGTGGGCACCGGCGACACCTGGCTGAAGAACAACCTCAAGGGCTATGCGGACTGGGCCAGGACCCACAACAGCCTGCTCCTCATCACCTTCGACGAGGACAACAGGCTCAGCGGCAACCGCATCCCGACCGTCTTCTACGGACAGCCCGTCAAGGCGGGTTCCACCTCCGGCACCATCTACAACCACTACGACGTCCTGCGCACGATCGAGGACATGTACGGCACGGCGCACGCCGGGCACGCAGCGGCCGCCAAGGACATCACCGGCATCTGGAACAGCTGACCGTGTACCTCGCGGACAGCCGCACCGCCCCGGGCGTCCCCGACACCGCCGGCCGGGCCCCCTCCCCCGGCCGGCGGGCCGCGGTCCCCGCGACCGTGCTCGCCCTGGGCACCGTCAGCCTCGTCACGGACGTCTCCTCGGAGATGGTCACCGCCGTCCTGCCGCTCTACCTGGTGGCCGAACTCGGGCTGTCGCCCCTCGGCTTCGGCCTCCTGGACGGCATCCACAACGGCGTCAGCGCGCTCGTGCGACTGGTCGGCGGCAGGTTCGCCGACCGCGGCCCGGGCGGGCACAAGGCCGTGGCCGCCGCGGGCTACGGCCTCTCCGCCCTGTGCAAGCCGCTGCTGCTCGTCGTGCACAGCGTGCCCCTGATCGGCGCGGTGCTCGCCGCCGACCGTACGGGCAAGGGCCTGCGCACCGCACCCCGCGACGCCATGATCTCGCTGGCCTGCGCACCGGACGACCGGGGCCGGGCCTTCGGCGTGCACCGTGCGATGGACACCGCGGGCGCGCTGCTCGGTCCCCTGGTCGCCTTCCTCATCCTGCGGGCGGCGGCCGGCGGATACGACGCCGTGTTCACCGTGAGCGGCTGCGTGGCCGTCCTCGGCCTACTCGTCCTGCTGCTCTTCGTACCCGGCCGCGCCGCCTCCCGCGGGCACCGCCCACCGGCGGGCAAGGCGCCCCTGCGGGCCGTCTCGCGCCGCCCGGAGGTCCGCCGGCTGACCGTCTGCGCGGCGCTGCTGGGGCTGACCACCGTCAGCGACTCGTTCCTGTACCTCACGCTGCAGCGCCGGCTGGAGCTGTCCGAGGCCTGGTTCCCGCTCCTGCCGCTGGGGACGGCCACCGCCTTCCTCCTGCTGGCCGTCCCCCTCGGGGCCGTTGCCGACCGCTTCGGGCGCCGGCGGCTGTTCCTCTGCGGCCACCTCGCGCTCCTGGGGGCGTACGCCGTGCTCCTCGTCCCGCTCGGCGACTCGCCTGTCCTGCTGTGGCCCGCGCTCGCCCTGCACGGCGGCTTCTACGCGGCCACGGACGGCGTACTGGCCGCCGCCACGGCCGACGCCGTTCCCGAGGCCGTCCGCGGCAGCGGGCTCGCCGTCGTCCAGACCGGGCAGGCGGCCGCCCGCTTCGTCTGCTCGCTCGCCTTCGGCGCGGCCTGGACGGCGTGGGGCGACCGCACGGCGCTGCAGGCGGCAGCAGCCGGTCTCGCCGTCTCCGCCGCCGTCAGCGCACTGCTGCTGCGCCCGGTGGAACCCCTGCCCGCGGACGGCCCTCCGGCGCCCGTCCGCTGAACCACGAGGACCGCCCTGATGACCCTCAAGAACCGTCTCCTGATCCTCGTCGCGGCCGTGCTGGTCCTGGGCGGTGTCGCCCTGGCCGCCACGCTGCACGCCGCCGGGCGGGCCGCCGAGAAGGACCGGGCGCGGCCCGGCGGCCCGCGGGTCAGCCGCGGCGAGGTCGTCCTGGACGCGCCGGGCCGGAGCGTCTTCCGGAACATGGCCTGGGGGCCGCACCGCGACGAGATCGCCTCGGTGCCCGCCGCCGACCCGGCGGGGCCCCGTACCTCGTCCGGGGTGCGCTGCCTGCGCTTCCACTCGGCGGGTGGGACGGGGATCTGTCTGCAGGCGGTGCACGGCGGGCTCCGGGACGGCTACCGGGCCGTCGTCCTGGACGCCCGGCTGCGCGAGCTGCGCCGCTACGACCTGGCCGGCGTGCCGACCCGGGCCCGGGTCTCCCCCAGCGGCCGCTCCGTCGCCTGGACCGTCTTCGTCAGCGGGGACTCGTACGCGGGGACGAACTTCTCCACCCGCACCTCCGTACTGGACCTGGGCAGCCGGACGCTGGACCGCAACCTTGAGGACTACCGGTTCTTCCTGGACGGCCGGCTCCACAAGGCTGCGGACATCAATGTCTGGGGCGTCACCTTCGCCGACGACACGCACTTCTACGCGACCGTCGCCACGGGCGGGCGCACGCACCTGGTGCGCGGTGACCGCACCGACCGGACGCTGCGCTCGCTGCACTCCAACGTCGAGTGCCCGTCCCTCTCGCCGGACGGGACGCGGATCGCCTACAAGAAGCGCGTCGAGGGCGCGCCCGACGACGCGCCCTGGCGGCTGTACGTCCTGGATCTGGGCACCCTGCGCGAGACCGCGACCGCCGAGCGGCGCAACATCGACGATCAGGTGGTGTGGCGGGACGGGCACACCCTCGTCTACGCGCTGCCCGGCGACTACGGATCGGATCTGTGGTCCGTCCCGGCGGACGGATCCGGCAGCCCGCGGGTCACGATGCCCGCGGCGCTGGCGCCGGCCTTCACCGGCTGACCCCTACCGGGGGACCGTCAGCGTCCCAGCTCCTTGCGTGAGACCCGGCGCAGCCTCTTGCGCTGCGAGGAGTCCAGCAGGAGATACGCGCCGACCGGCACCCCGACCATCACCAGCAGTGCGGCCCAGAAGGGCAGCAGCCACAGCAGGATGACTCCGACCGCCACGCCTCCGACGGCGA
The DNA here is from genome assembly GCF_013394065.1 of Streptomyces rectiverticillatus. Classification (NCBI taxonomy): domain Bacteria; kingdom Bacillati; phylum Actinomycetota; class Actinomycetes; order Kitasatosporales; family Streptomycetaceae; genus Streptomyces; species Streptomyces rectiverticillatus. The sequence goes on along the minus strand of NZ_CP040752.1, from coordinate 6,449,567 downwards.
CCTTGGCCCTGTTGCTCATGTCCCTGCCTCCTTCGCGACGGCTGCCGCTCTGCCTGTGAGAACGCCCGGCGGCGGCGCCTGGTTCCTCACCCGGTCCGCAGCGGTGCGCCCACCGCGTGCATGTGGTGCAGCGCCTGGCGGTACGAGTCGACGATTCCAGTCTCGGTGTACGGCAGCCCCGACGCGCGGCAGTGCGCGCGGACCAGCGGCCGGGCGAGGCGCAGGTGGGGGCGCGGCATGCTGGGGAAGAGGTGGTGCTCGATCTGGTAGTTCAGCCCGCCCATGAGCCAGTCGGTGACGGGGCCGCCGCGCACGTTGCGCGAGGTGAGGACCTGGCGGCGGAGGTGGCCCCGGCGTGCGCCGTCGTCCGGGTCCGGCATCTCCATGCCCTTGTGGTTGGGGGCGAAGACCATGCCGAGGTGGAGGCCGAAGAGCGCGTGGTGGACGAGGGCGAAGGCGAGGGCCTTGCCCGGGGACATCGCGGACAGCAGCAGGGTGGCGTAGCCGGCCGCGTGGAGGGCCAGGAGTGCGGCCTCCGTCCGCCGCTCGGCCGGGCTCTGCCGTTTGAGGTCGCGCACGCTCGAGACCTTCAGGTTGATGCCTTCGAGCAGGAGCATCGGGAAGAAGAGGCGGGCCTGGTTGCGGGTGAGCCACCGCGTGAAGCCCTGGCGCTGTGCGGCCTGCCGCTGGGTCCAGACGAGTGCTCCGACGCCGACGTCGGGGTCCTTGTCGACATGGTTGGGGTTGGCGTGGTGGCGGTTGTGCTTGTCGTTCCACCACGCGTAGCTCATGCCCAGCAGCAGGTCCGCGTGGACGAGGCCGATCAGCCGCCCGGTGCGCCGGGTGCCGGTGATCTGGGCATGTCCGCTGTCGTGCCCGACGAAGGCGGTGCGGGCCCAGAACAGGGCGGCGGGCACGGCCAGCAGGAGGGTCCACCAGGAGTCGCCGCAGAGCACGATCCCGGCGGCCGTCACGGAGAGCGCGAGGAGGTTCACGGCGATGCTGCGCGCGTACCAGCCTCTCCGGCGTTCGAGGAGGCCCTGTCCCCGGACCTGGCGGAGGAGCGGGGCGAAGTCACTGCCTGCAGCGGGTTCCGCGAGCAGCGTGGTGGCCTGGGGCATGGGGTCTCCGGACGTCGGCAGGCTGGGCTGGGCTGACCTCACCGAACGTACGGACCGGGGCGTACCGGGGCCATGGAGTCACCACCCGGCTCCTGCGGGGGCAAGCCCCCGCAGCGCACAGGGGGGCTGAGTGCACCTCACCTCCGGTGTGTGGCACGGCTCACCCGGCGGAGGCCTTCGCCCGGGGTATGCGTCCTGTACCCTCGGGCGCCCGGACCCCGACTAGTCAAATTTGAGGAATGCGCAGCGCTGTGACACCGCCCTCTGCCGCAACACCCTCCGAGATCTCCCGGCTCGCCCGGTGCTCGGCGGTCTTCCTCCCCGGAGACCCCGCACGCACCGGCCGGGTGGCCTTCTGGCTCCCCGACGACGAACCGCCCGCCTCCCCCGGCGGCGTCGAGGACCTGACCATCGCCGTCCCGGACGGCACCGACGTCACCACCACGACCGTACGGGCCGCCGTGCTGCCCGTACGTGACGCCCTGCCCGTCCTCACCCGCGCCCGGGCAGCGCGCGCCGACGAGGCGGCCGCCTTCTGGGGCGCCGCCGCCGTGCTCGCCCTGCAGATGGCCGCGCGCGGGCGCCTGCTGCCCGGCCTGTCGGAGACCGATCACGACGCGTGGCGGGTCGGCCCGCTCACCGCCGACGACCTGCGCCGGGTGCGCGAGCTGGCCGCCGCGATGCCGCCGGCGGCGCACGCCGTGCCGCTTCCGGGCCCGGGCCCCCTGCTGCTGCCCGAGCCCGAACTGCTCGTGCGGTCCTTCCTGGACGCCGTCGCCGACGGGCTGCCCCGCTCCCCCGCCGCGGCCCTCGCAGCCGACGGCCCCGCCTTCGCCGCGCCCGAGCGGCGCCGCCTGCCCGAGCAGCGCACGTGGGCCGCCGGCGTCGCCGCGGGCCACGATGCGGGTGTACGGCTCTCGCTGCGCGTCGAGGTGCTGGGAGCCCTCGCCGGAGAGGACGCGGCCCCCCGCTTCCGGGCCGTGCTCCAGCTGCACAGCCTCTCCGACCCCACGCTCGTCGCGGACGCCGCCGAGGTGTGGTCCGGAGGGTCGCCCACGGCCGCCGCGCTCGGCCGGGACGCCCGGATGAAGGCGCTCCTCGCGCTGCGCAGGGCCGCCCGCGCCTGGCCGCCGCTCACCCCGCTGCTCTCCGCCGCGGTCCCCGACGCCGTCGACCTCGCCGACGAGGAGGTCGGCGAGCTGCTGGGAGGGGCTTCCGCGGCACTGGACGCCACCGGGGTCGAGGTGCACTGGCCCAAGGACCTCGTCCGCAGCTTCACCGCGCGGGCCTTCGTGGGCCCCCCGGAGGACGACGGCACGGGGCCGGACCACGAGCGGTCCGGCATGCCGTCACTGCTCTCGGCCGACGCGCTGCTGACCTTCGGCTGGCGCTTCGCCGTCGGCGGGCTGGAGCTGACGCAGGCCGAGCTGGACCGGCTCGCGGAAGCGGGCCGACCCGCCGTACGGCTGCGCGACCAGTGGGTGCTCGTCGACCCCGAGGCGGTGCGCCGCGCCCGCGAGCGGCAGGACCGCAAGCTCACGCCGGTCGAAGCGCTGGGCGCGGCCCTGACCGGCCGTGCGCCCGTGGAGGAGGGCGACGAGGACGGCCCGCAGACCGAGGTCCGGGCCACCGGCTGGCTCGCCGCGCTCCGCGACCGCATCGCCGACCCCGAACGGTCCCGGGAGCCCGTCCCCCAGCCCGCCGGGCTCGCCGCCACGCTGCGCGACTACCAGCTGCGCGGCCTGGACTGGCTGCACCGGATGACCTCCCTCGGGCTCGGCGGCTGCCTGGCCGACGACATGGGCCTGGGCAAGACCATCACCCTCATCTCGCTCCACCTGCACCGGCAGACGCTGCCCGAGGCGGCCGGTCCCACGCTGGTGGTCTGCCCGGCGTCCCTGATGGGCAACTGGCAGCGGGAGGTCGAACGGTTCGCGCCCGGCACCCCCGTACGCCGCTTCCACGGCCCGGCACGGTCCCTGGAGGGGCTGGCCGACGGGGAGTTCGTGCTGACGACGTACGGCACCATGCGGCTCGACGCCCGGCGGCTGGCCGGCACCTCCTGGGGCCTGGTCGTCGCCGACGAGGCCCAGCACGTCAAGAACCCGTACTCCGACACCGCGAAGCAGCTGCGCACCATCGGCGCGAAGGCGCGCGTGGCACTGTCCGGCACGCCGGTGGAGAACAACCTCTCCGAGCTGTGGGCCATCCTCGACTGGACGACGCCCGGGCTGCTCGGCCCGCTGAGCCGGTTCCGCACGCGCTACGCCCAGGCCGTCGAGGGCGGCGCGGACCCCGCAGCGGCCGAGCGCCTCGCGGCCCTGGTCCGCCCGTTCCTGCTGCGCCGCCGCAAGTCCGACCCCGGCATCGCGCCGGAGCTGCCGCCGAAGACCGAGACGGACCGCGCGGTCACGCTCACCATGGAACAGGCGGGCCTGTACGAGGCCGTGGTGCGGGAGATCCTCGCCGAGATCGAGGGCGCGGACGGCTTCGAACGGCGCGGCCTGATCGTCAAGCTCCTGACCGGCCTGAAGCAGATCTGCAACCACCCGGCGCAGTTCCTCAAGGAGAAGTCCCCGAGGATCGCCGGCCGCTCGGGCAAGGTCGAGCTCCTGGACGAGCTGCTGGACACGATCCTCGCCGAGGGCGCGGGCGTGCTGGTGTTCACGCAGTACGTGGCGACCGCCCGCATCCTGGAGCAGCACCTGGGCGCACGGGGCGTCCCCACGCAGCTCCTGCACGGCGGCACGCCCGTCCCGCGCCGCGAGGAGATGGTGCGCCGCTTCCAGGACGGCGAGGTTCCCGTCTTCCTGCTGTCGCTCAAGGCGGCCGGTACGGGCCTGAACCTCACCCGGGCCGGGCACGTCGTGCACTTCGACCGGTGGTGGAACCCGGCCGTCGAGGCGCAGGCGACCGACCGCGCGTACCGGATCGGCCAGACGCAGCCGGTGCAGGTGCACCGGTTCGTCACCGAGGGCACGGTCGAGGACCGCATCGCCGAGATGCTCACCCGCAAGCAGGCCCTGGCGGACGCCGTCCTCGGCACCGCCGAGGCGGCCGTGACCGAACTGACCGACGCCGAGCTGGCGGATCTCGTCGCACTGAGGGGGAACGGACGTTGAGCGGACAGGATGCCACCGAGAGGGCGGAACGCACCTTCGAGGCGCTGCCGCCCGAGCAGAGGCGGAGCTCCGCACGGACCTGGTGGGGCCGGGCGTGGCTCAAGGCGCTGGAGGACACGGCGCTGGACGGCCAGCAGGTGAAGGCCGGGCGCAGGCACGCGCGCGCGGGCGCGGTGGGCGCGGTCTCGGTGCGGCCCGGGCGCATCACGGCCGTCGTACGGGACCGCGACGGCACCGCGTACCGCGCCGACGTGGTGGTGCAGGAGTTCGGCACGGCCGACTGGGAGCGCCTCCTGGAGCTGGTGGCGGGTCAGGCGGGACACATCGCCGCACTGCTCGACCGCGACATACCGCCGCACCTGGCCGAGGACGCGCTCGCGGCGGGGGTGGAACTGCTGCCGGGCATCGGGGACCTGGAGCCGGAGTGCACCTGCGGGGCCTGGGACCACTGCGCGCACACGGCGGCGCTGTGCCACCAGATGGCGCTGCTGCTCGACCAGGACCCGTTCGTCCTGCTGCTGATGCGCGGCCGCGGGGAAGGGGAGCTGCTGGAGGAGCTGCAGGCACGCAACGCTGCGCGCGGATCCGGCGGCGGACCGGGGCAGGGCGCCGAAGCGCCCTCCGGGGTGCCTGCGGCAGAGGCGTTCGCCACGGCGTCCTTCGTGCCCCCGCTGCCGGATCCGCCGCCCGTCGTGGAGAGCCCGGGCCGCCCTCCGGTGCTCAGCGGCGACGTGGCGCCCGCGCCCGGGCTGGATCCCGCGGCGCTGGAGTTCCTGGTCGCGGACGCCGCGGCCCGGGCCCGGCAGCTGCTGGCCGAGGCGCTGACCACCGGTCATGAGGGCACTCCCGTCGCCGGGGAGCTCACGCTGTGGGAGGACGCCGTGCGCTTGGCGGCGGCCGGCCCGGACGAGCGCATCACCGCCCGCCTCGCGGCGGGCTGCGGACGGGAGCGGGCCGAGCTCGCACGGGCGGTACGCGCCTGGGAGTACGGCGGGCCGGCCTCCCTCGCCGTCCTGGAGGAGGAGTGGACTCCGGAGGGCGAGGGCCTGGCACGCGCCCGCGCCCGGCTGGCCGGCGCCTGGGAAGAGGAGCAGGCTCCGCGGTTGCGGGCCGTGCGCAACCGGTGGACCGCGGTCGGCACCTCCGCGCAGCTGCGCTACGGAAGGGACGGCCGCTGGTGGCCCTACCGCAAGGAGGGCGGCCGCTGGCTGCCCGCGGGGCCCTGTGACCACGATCCGGCGGCAGCGCTCGCCGCACTCCTCACCGACGACCGGTGATTCAAAGGCAAGGAAGGGTAAAAAGGGAGCTTTCATAGGCAACCCCAAGGATTTTGCCTATCAGCGACAGAATATGGTGATCTACAGTTCAATCACCTTCTGGTCACGGAAAGGCCCTTTGGGATGGCTTTCGCCCTGCTCCGCCGGTTCACGCGCCCCTCCCGCCCGGAGGCCGCGCCGATTCCGCTCGGGGCGGGGGCTCTCGACTGCATCGTCGTGGAGCCGATGCAGTCGCCCTTGCACAGAGCCGAGGTCTCCGTGCGGGACGCGGGCGGCCGGGAAGTGGTGCACGGGCAGACCGACCCGCACGGCCGCTTCGCGACGACCGTCGCTCCCGGCGAGTACAGCGTCTCCGTGACGGCCGAAGGCTTCCGGCCCGTCCTGCGCACCGTCACCTGCGCCGAGGAGACCCGCACGTCGCTCGGCACCCTCGCGATGGAACTCGCCCCGGCACCGCCCATGCCCGCACCCGGCGCCTGGCGCATCGACCCGGACCACACGGCGGTGCGCTTCATCGCCCGGCACATCGGCCTCGCCGAGGTGCACGGCCGCTTCAACCGCTTCGAGGGCACCCTCTGGATCGCGGAGGACGTCCGGCACTCCCGCATCGACGTCGTGATCGACACGGCCAGCATCGACACCGGGGTCGCACAGCGCGACGAGCACCTGCGCTCGCCGGAGTTCCTGGACGTCGTCAACTACCCGTACATGCAGTTCACCAGCGAGCGCTTCGTGCACCGCGGGGGCTCGCACTGGACCGTGCAGGGCGTGCTCAACCTGCACGGCGTCAGCCGGAACATCGCCCTCGACACCCGCTACCTGGGGATCGGCACCGGCATCATGGGCGAGACCCGCACGGCCTGCTCGGCCTCCACCGAGCTGCACCGCGAGGACTTCACCCTGGACTGGCGCTCCATGCTCCGGCGCGGCATCGCCATGATCGGCGCGACGATCAGGATCGAACTGGACATCCAGGCCGTTCCGGAGCAGCCGCAGGCGCCGACCACCTGACGCCCCGTATGCAACGTGGCCGTGAGGCCGGCCTTCAGCCCCGGCCGCCGTCGCCGGCGAACGGGAGCAGCCCCGAAGGGAGGCCGCTCGGCAGGCTCGTGGGCAAGGACGTGGGCAGACCGCTGGGCAGACCGGACGGCAGGGCGGTCGGCCATTGCGACGGGAACCCGCTCGGGAGGGTGAGCGAAGGCGACGACGTGGCCGCACCCGGGCCGCCGGGCTCACTCCCGTCACCCGGCCTGCCCGGCTCCCCGCCCTTGCCGCCGACGACCAGGACGGCCCCCAGGGCGATCCCGGCCGTCGCCACCAGCGCGACGACGAGCAGGGCGGCACGGCGCCCGCCACCGCCCCGGCGAGGAGGCGGAGGCGGCGGTGCGCCCCACGGCGGCTGGGCGGGCCCGAAGCCGCCCGGGGGCGGACCTGCGGGCGGCCCGTACGGCGGTCCAGGTGGAGTGGCCATGCGGCCAGCGTCCCGCCGGACGTGCGCACACCGGCGGGCGGTGACGGAACCGCTACACGTTCCACCCCGGACCCGGACATTCCGTGCAGCGTTCAGCCCGCCGCGCGCAAGAACGCCTCCAGGCCGGCCAGATCGTCGGTGTTGAGCACGTCCACACCGGCGGAGAGCAACTCCCGCCACACGGCCTCGCGCGCCGGGCCGGGCCGGTCGGGCGTCGCCCAGAACCTCACGCGCCGGCCCTCGGCGTGCGCGGCGGACACCATCTGCCGGAGCCGGGCCCTCTCCGCAGCCGGCATCGGGCCGACGCCCTGCCAGCCGAAGGCGGTGCTCCAGTTGTCGCTCACCAAAGGGATGAACGACGCGGGCGAACCCCCGCCGAGGTCGGCGAGCCGGCCGTCGTAGAAGGCGTGCCGCAGCCGCTCCTCCGCCATCGGCCCCCGCGCGCCGCGGTCACCCGAGACGACCGCCGTGACGGCGCCGCGACGGATCCGGCCGTCGGCGCAGGAGGTGAACAGCGTGCCGTAGCGACGCAGGCGCCGCGAGAGCTCCCGATAGGTCGCCGCGCCGTCGCTCTTGATGTCGACGAGCAGCCGCAACGAGAGGTTGTAGCCCTGGTAGACGCGGCCGTGGCCAGCTCTGACCCGGCGCTCCAGCGGGTCGAGGTAGAGGGCTTCGAGGGTGCGGGCCGGGTCGAGGCCCGAGGCGTCGTGGGCGACGAGCAGCCGCCCGTCGACGAGCCAGATGTCCGCCTCGACGCTGCCGAACCCGTGGGAGAGCGCATCGGTGAGGGGGTGGGCGTGCTCGTAGTCGTTGTGCGCGTGCGCCCGGCGCAGGGGCGGCCTGCCCGGCGCGCCGGACGCCTCGCGCCCCGCGGCCGCAGGCCGGGCGAAGACAGGGGTGGCGAAGGACCCCGTGAGCGCGGCGCCGAGGGCGGCTCCGAGGCTGACGACGGCTGCGCGGCGCGTGCGAAGGCTCATGGCAGCTCTCCCAGTTCTCCAGGAACTCCCAGGCCGGTGGGTGTGCCGGTGGGTGTGCCGGTGTGCAGCCGCGGTCCGTCCGCACCGGCCGGCACCTGTGAGTATCCGGGCCGGACGGGCCCCTGGGCAGGGATGTGCCGAGAGTTGCCCGCGTCGACGTCGGCGCGTTCCCTGTCGTTCTTTCGGGGCATGGTGAACTGTTCTGCGCCGTGCCAGAGTTGACGGGACCTCTGGGGTGACTGTGAAGAGACGCAGAAGACGCATGCGCTCGGTACTGACGGTTCTGGTGGCATGGGCCTCGCTGATCGGCGGCGGAGGCACCTCTTTGGCGGATGCGGGCGACCGGCCCGTACTGCAGTACCGGTCCCTGGCCCCGGTCGCGCCGGGCGTGGAGTACCGGGAGTTCTCCATTCCGGCCTCCCACGGCCCGGCGTACGGGCACGTCCTGAGGGTCGATCTGAGCCGGCCGGGCGTCTCGCTCGACCTGCTCCACCCCGGCTCCGTCGCCGCGAGGTCGACGGTCTCCCGGATGGCGGCCGCCCGGGACGCGGTGGCCGGGGTCAACGGCGACTTCTTCAATATCACGGAAACCCAGCACCCGGGGGTCGAGGCGACGGGTGCACCGGTCGGGCCGTCCATCGCGAACGGCCGCCGCCTCGGCGCGGCCGTGCCGAACGGGCAGCGCTTCGGACCGGCGATGCCCCCCGGTGTGAACACCCGGGACGTCATCGGCCTCGGCACCGACTACAGGGGCCGGCTGGACCGGCTCACCCTGGAGGGCACCGTGACGGCCAAGGGCAGGACGCTGCCGCTGCGCGGCCTCAACCAGTACGCCCTGCCGGTCGGCGGCATCGGCGTGTACACCCCCTCCTGGGGGACGGCATCACGGCTCCGCGCCACCTGCGGCACGGACGCCAGCAGAGGCGCACCCTGCACCGACGACACCCACGAACTGACCGTCCGGCACGGCAAGGTGACGGCCGCGGCGCACAGACCCGGCCGCGGCGCGATCGCCTCCGGCACGCTCGTGCTCGTCGGGCGGGACGCGGGGGCCCGGGAGCTGCGCAGCCTCAAGGTCGGTGACGCCGTGCGCGTCCAGGACCGGCTGAAGGGGGTGCACCGGGGCGCGCTGCGCTTCGCCATCGGCGGCTTCCCCGTACTGCGCGACGGCCGGCTGCTCTCCGGGCTCGACGGTGCGACCTCCGCCGTGCGGACCGCCGCGGGCCTGGGCGACGAGGGGCGGCTGTTCTACCTGCTGGCGCTGGACGGCGCCGCCGACTACCGGACGGGGCTCACCGTCGCCGAGCTCGCCGACCTGATGCGCGATCTGGGCGCGGACGACGCCGTCAACCTGGACGGCGGCGGCTCGAGCACGCTGGTCACCCGCGATCCGGAGAGCGACCGGACGGTGGTCCGCAATCATCCGTCGGGCGGGGCCGAGCGGCCGGTGGCAAACGGCATCGGCGTTTTCGTCCGAACGTAACATCATCGATCAATCCACCCTTTTGAGTGACTGCGCCCGCTGATATCCCACTGCTAGCTTCGAGGGCGGCCAGGGGAATTCTTCAGCAGGTCCGCAGCGGCCTGTTTCCATAACGGATGGGTGGGCATTCGCATATGACGACGTCAGTGGAGACCGGCACCGACGGCAATAACGATCCCGGCCGGCTGAGCCTGGGCACCGAGGCCGCACGGAATCTGGCGACCACGACAAAGTCCGTTCCGCAGATGCAGGGAATCACCTCGCGGTGGCTCCTGCGGATGCTGTCCTGGGTGCACGTCCCGGGCGGTACGTACCGGGTGAACCGGCGCCTGACGCACACCCTCGGCGACGGCCGGGTGGAGTTCGTCTCCACCGGCGCCGACGTCCGGGTCATCCCGGCGGAGCTGGGCGAACTCCCACTGCTGCGCGGCTTCGACGACCCGGAGGTGCTCGAAGCGCTCGCAGGCCGCTTCACCCAGCGGGAGTTCCGGCCGGGCGAGGTCGTCGTGGAGGCCGGGCAGCCGGCGGACCAGGTGGTCCTGATCGCCCACGGCAAGCTCACCAAGGTCCGTGAGGGCGAGTACGGCGATCCGGCCCTCCTAGGCGTCCTGGCCGACGGCGGCTACTTCGGCGACCGGGCCCTGGCCGAGACGTCGGAGAGCAACTGGGACTTCACCGTCAAGGCCGTCACCGCCTGCACCGTGCTGACCATGCCGCGTCAGGCGTTCCACGAGGTCATGGAAGGGTCGGCCGGGCTGCAGTCCCATGTGGAAGCGTTCCGTACCACCACCGCCCGCCCGCAGAACGAGCACGGCGAATCCGCGATCGACGTGGCCTCCGGCCACTCGGGCGAGCCGGCGCTGCCCGGCGTCTTCGCCGACTACGAGCTCTCCCCCCGGGAGTACGAGCTGAGCGTCGCGCAGACCGTGCTGCGCGTCCACACCCGCGTCGCCGACCTCTACAACGAGCCCATGAACCAGGTCGAGCAGCAGCTGCGGCTGACCATCGAGGCCCTGCGCGAGCGCCAGGAGCACGAGATGATCAACAACCGCCGGTTCGGCCTGCTGCACAACGCGGACCTCAAGCAGCGCATCCACACCCGCAGTGGCCCGCCCACCCCCGACGACCTCGACGAGCTGCTCGCCACGGTCTGGAAGGACCCGAGCTTCCTGCTGGCCCACCCGCGTACGATCGCGGCCATCGCCCGGGAGTTCAACCGCCGGGGGGTCTATCCGGACCCCGCCGCCGTCGGCGGCCACTCCGTGCCCGCCTGGCGCGGAATTCCCATCTTCCCGTGCAACAAGATCCCGATTTCCGAGAACGGCACCAGTTCCGTGCTCCTCATGCGCACCGGAGAGGAATCCCGGGGCGTCGTCGGACTGCACCGGACGGGAATTCCGGATGAATACAAGCCGAGCCTTTCGGTGCGTTTCATGGGTATCAGCGAACAGGCCATCATCTCCTACCTGGTGAGCGCCTACTACTCCACCGCCGTGCTGGTGCCGGACGCCCTCGGAATTCTGGAGAACGTCGAAATCGGCCACTGACCCCGGCCCTCGGTCCCCGGCTGCAGCCGCCGGGGACCACCCGCACCACGCACCGCACCGCGAATCCGCGCCCCGTACCGCATACAGATGGGTGATCACCAGCTATGACCACGTCAGTGGAGTCCGGCCAGGTCGCATCGGCCACGGAGGCACAGCTCAGCCTCGGCACCACAGCGGCCCGCCAGCTCGCCACGACGACCAAGTCCGTACCGCAGATGCAGGGGATCTCCTCCCGCTGGCTCCTGCGCGTGCTGCCCTGGGTGCAGGTGTCCGCCGGCACCTACCGGGTGAACAGGCGGCTCACGTACACCGTGGGGGACGGCCGGGTCGAGTTCGTCTCCACCGGTTCCGAGGTCCGGGTCATCCCGCCGGAGCTCGGAGAGCTCCCGCTGCTGCGGGACTTCGGCGACAACGACACGCTGGAGGCCCTGGCGGACGGCTTCGTCCAGCGCGAGTACGCGGCGGGTGACACCCTCGTCGAAGCCGGCGCCCCGGCCGACCACATCTTCCTCATCGCCCACGGCAAGCTCAACAAGACGGGCACCGGCAAGTACGGCGACGAGACCGTGCTCGGCGTGCTGGCCGACGGGGACTACTTCGGCGAGCAGGTCCCCCTGGAGCCGGACGGCACCTGGGGGTTCACCGTCCGGGCCGTCACCCGCTGCACGGTCCTGGCCCTTCCCCTGCAGGCCTTCCAGGAGCTGGCCGAGCGGTCGGAGGCGCTGCGCGAGCACGTCGCGGCGTACGCCTCCCGCCCGGCGCGGCCGCAGAACAAGCGCGGTGAGGCCGACATCGCCGTCACCTCGGGCCACATCGGCGAGCCCGCCATCACCGGCACCTTCGTCGACTACGAGCTCTCCCCCCGGGAGTACGAGCTGAGCGTCGCCCAGACCGTGCTCCGGGTCCACACCCGCGTCGCCGACCTCTACAACGACCCGATGAGCCAGCTCGAGCAGCAGTTGCGGCTGACGGTCGAGGCGCTGCGCGAGCGCCAGGAGCACGAGATCGTCAACAACCGCGAGTTCGGTCTGCTGCACAACGCGGACATCAGCCAGCGCATCCACACCCGCAGCGGCCCGCCCACCCCCGACGACCTCGACGAGCTGCTGGCGCGCCGCCGTAAGACCCAGTTCCTCCTCGCCCACCCGCGCACCATCGCCGCGTTCGGCCGCGAGTGCACCAGCCGGGGTCTGTACCCGCAGTCCATCGACGTCCTGGGCTCCTCGGTGCGCTCGTGGCGCGGAGTGCCGCTGCTGCCCTGCAACAAGATCCCGGTGAGCGAGTCGGGGACGAGCTCGATCCTCGCCATGCGGACCGGCGAGGACAACCAGGGCGTGGTGGGCCTGCACCAGACCGGCATCCCGGACGAGTTCCAGCCGAGCCTCAACGTCCGGTTCATGGGCATCAACGAGCAGGCGATCTCCTCGTACCTGGTGAGTGCCTACTTCTCGGCGGCGATCCTGGTGCCGGACGCCCTGGGCGTCCTGGAGGACGTCGAGATCGGGCGCTAGGAGCGAGAGGCGCCGGGAGCACCGGGCGCCAGGAGCACAGCACGGCTGCATCCCGGGCCGGGTCCCCTGACAGCGGGGCCCGGCCCGGGTGTCGTCATGGCCGTACGCCGCTCACGAGGCGTGCCGTGCTGGACAGGCCGTCGGAGATCGTCGGCGCGACGCTCGTACTCGCGAGGAGAAAGCCGAGCAGGACGCAGACCAGGGCGTTCGACATGCGCAGCGACCCGCTGCGCATGAACACGACCACCAGGACGAGCAACAACAGGACCACGGAGATCGAAATGGCCATGGCGAACCTCCTCGGCGGAGCGGTTGTCCGTCAGTCTGGCCCACACAGCGCCCCGGCCCGGGGCAGCAGGTGTACTCCATTCAGGTACGAGCGTCGCCGTCCGGGTCGGTGCTCTCGGCAGGCAGGCCGTCCGCCGGGTGCCTAGGCTGGCGGAATGAGCCGCACAGCCGCCGACAGCAGGCCTTCCGCGGAGCGGCCCGCACCGGTTCCGCAGGGCCGGGAGAGCGGGGAGCGCGAGTCCGCGTGGCGGCGGCTGCTGCACCGGGTGCCGAACGGATTTGCGATCTTCTTCGGCGCCCTCGGCCTGTTCTGTGCGATCACTTCCCTGATCATGCCGCTGCGGCGGGCGGCGCTGCCGCTGACGGAGGCGCTGGACACGCTGACCGTCCCCACCGCCCCGAACCTGGCCTACGCCGTCTTCCTGTTGCTGCTCGCGACGGCGATGGCGGCCCGCAAGCGGGTCACCCTCTGGTTCGTCCTCGCCTACCTGACCCTGCTGCTGTTCGCGGACGTCCTGCTGCTGGTGGTGGGTTACTGGGACACGATCCCTTCGCTGGTGCTGTGCGTGGCGGCGATGGCGCTGCTGATCCTGGCCCGCCGGGAGTTCTACGCGGCGTCACGCCGAGGCGCGTTCCTGCGAGCCTCGCTCGTGCTGGCTGCGGGGCTCGCAGTGGCCACCCTGGTGGGCTGGGGCCTGGTGTCGCTGTTCCCCGGGTCGCTGGAGCCCGGGAGCGGCAACCGGCTGCTGTTCGTCGCCAACAAGGTGTGCGGCGGGCTGGTGAGCGGCCGGCACTTCACCGGCCATCCGCCGCACTGGCTGTACTTCCTGCTCGGGTTGCTCGGCGCGCTGGCGCTGCTCAACGCCGCCATGTCGCTCTTCCGCTCACAGCGCCTGGAGGCGGCGCTCCACGACGACGAGGAGCCCCGGATCCGCGCCTTGCTGGCCCGCTACGGCGGCCGGGATTCGCTGGGTTACTTCGCGACCCGCCGGGACAAGGCCGTGGTCTTCTCCCCCAGCGGCAAGGCGGCGGTGACCTACCGGGTGGAGGCGGGCGTCTGCCTGGCCTCCGGCGACCCGCTGGGCGATCCGGAGGCGTGGACGCCGGCGATCGACGCGTGGCTGGAGGTCGCGGGCCGCTACGGCTGGCAGCCGGCCGTGATGGGAGCCAGCGAGGCGGGTGCGAAGGCGTACGCGCGCTCGGGGCTGGGCGCGCTGCAGCTCGGTGACGAAGCGATCCTGCAGGTCGCCTCGTTCGACCTGGACGGGCGCGAGATGCGGGTGACGCGGCAGGCCGTCCACCGCGTGGAGCGCACCGGTGCCACGGTCCGTATCCGGCGGCACTCGGCGCTCACCGACGAGGAGATGCACGAGGTCATCCACCGGGCGGACGCCTGGCGGGACACCGAGACCGAGCGCGGCTTCTCGATGGCGCTGGGGCGGCTCGGCGATCCTGCCGACGGCGACTGCCTGCTGGTGGAGGCGTTCGACAGCGAGGGCACGATGATCGCCCTGCTGTCGTTCGTGCCGTGGGGGCGGGACGGGGTCTCGCTGGATGTGATGCGCCGTGACCGGGCCGCGCCCAACGGCGTCATGGAGTTCATGGTCACCCAGCTGTGCGCGCAGGCCGGGCGGTTCGCCGTCAAGCGCATCTCGCTGAACTTCGCGGTGTTCCGCTCCGCATTCGAGGAGGGTGCGCGGATCGGTGCGGGGCCGGTGCTGCGGCTGTGGCGCAAGCTGCTGCTGTTCTTCTCCAAGTGGTGGCAGCTGGAGGCCTTGTACCGCTCGAACGTGAAGTACAACCCGGAGTGGCACCCGCGGTTCCTGTGCTACGCGGACGCAGGCGCCCTGGCGCGGATCGGGCTCGCCGCCGGCATCGCCGAGGGGTTCGTCGCGGTGCCCAGCCTGGGCCAGCTGTGGAACCGCGGGCGGGCCAGGGGCATCACCAGCCCGGCGTCCACCGCGGGGCTGCCGCCGCTCTCCGAGCTCGGCCTGGAGGCGGGGGCCGAGGAAGCGGGGCGGGACGGGCTCGCGGGACTGCCGGAGCAGGTGCGGGTGCGGCGGCGGAAGCTGGAGCTGCTGCGGGCGGCGGGCGTGGAGCCGTATCCGGTCGAGGCGCACCGTACGCACACCCTTGCCGCGATCCGCGCCGCCCACGCGGGGCTCAAGCCGTCCTCCCGCACGGGCGAGCGGGCGACGGTGACCGGCCGTGTGCTGCTGGTCCGCAACCACGGCGGCGTCGCGTTCGCCGTCCTCCGCGACTGGTCCGGCGACCTGCAGCTGACCTTCACCCGGGAGGACTGCGGCCGCGAGGGGCTGCGGCGCTTCGCCACGCACGTCGACCTCGGCGACCACATCGAGGCGGAGGGCGAGATCGGCACCACCGACCGCGGTGAGCTCACCGTCTTCGTCAGCAGCGCCCGGATGACCGCGAAGTGCCTGCGCCCCCTGCCCGACAAGCGGCACGGTCTGAGCGACCCCGAGGCGCGGGTGCGCATGCGCTACGTGGACCTGGCCGTCTCGACGGAGGCGCGGCGGACGGTGCGGGCGCGCAGCGCGGCGGTGCAGGCGCTGCGCCAGGGGCTGCTCGACCGGGGCTTCCTGGAGGTGGAGACGCCCATGCTCCAGCAGATCCACGGCGGCGCCAACGCCCGGCCGTTCACCACGCACATCAACGCCTACGACCTCGACCTGTACCTGCGGATCGCGCCGGAGCTCTATCTCAAGCGGCTGTGCGTGGGCGGCATGGAGAAGGTCTTCGAAATGGGCCGCACGTTCCGCAACGAGGGCGTCTCGTACAAGCACAATCCCGAATTCACGATGCTGGAGGCGTACCAGGCGTTCGCCGACTACGACGTGATGCTCGACCTGACGCGCGAGCTGATCCAGGCCGCGGCCGTCGCCGCCCACGGGTCGGCGGTGGCGCTGCGGGCGGACGCCGGGGGCAGGCCGGTCGAGCATGACATCTCGGGGCCGTGGCCGGTGAAGACCGTCTACGGCGCGGTCTCCGAGGCGCTCGGCGAGGAGATCGGCGCGGACACCCCGGTGGGCGCGCTGCGGCGGCACTGCGACGCGGCCGGGGTGCCGCACCGGCCGGAGGACGGGCGCGGGGACATCGTGCTGGAGATGTACGAGCGGCTGGTCGAGGAGCGCACGGAGCTGCCCGTCTTCTACAAGGACTTCCCCACCGACGTCTCGCCGCTCACGCGTCCGCACCGCGACGATCCGCGGGTCGCCGAGCGCTGGGACCTGGTGGCCTTCGGCACGGAGCTGGGCACGGCGTACTCGGAGCTGATCGACCCCATCGAGCAGCGGCGCCGGCTGACCGCGCAGTCGCTGCTGGCGGCGGGCGGCGACCCGGAGGCGATGGAGCTGGACGAGGACTTCCTGCGGGCCCTGGAGTACGCGATGCCGCCGACGGGAGGGCTCGGGGTCGGGGTGGACCGGCTGGTGATGTTCCTGACGGGACTGTCGATCCGGGAGACGCTGCCGTTCCCGTTGGTGCGGAGGCGGTGACAGCGGGGCACCTCTCAAAGGATTCCTTTGAAGAGTATATAGAATCCTTTATTTGCCTTATAGATCCGCCGTTGTTAGCTTGCGAATATGACCTCGGCACAGCGCACCCGAATCCCGTGGACACCGATGGCGGCGACCGCGCTGCTGTGGGGCTCCGCGTTCACCGCCATCCAGGTGGCGCTGCCGGACTACTCCCCGGCCTCCGTCGCGCTCCTGCGCATGGCCATCACCATCGCCGTCCTCCTGCCGTGCCTGTTCCTCGGGCGCATCGGCCGGCTGCACCGCGGCGACGTACTGCGCATGGCGGCCTTCGGCCTGACCGGAATGACGGCCTACCAGGTGCTGCTGTGCGCCGGCGAGCAGAGCGTGGACGCGGGCACCGCGGCCATGCTGATCGCCGCGTCCCCGGTCTTCACCACCGTGCTCGGTATGGCCTTCCTGGGCGACCGGCCCGGCGGGCGGGGCCTGGCCGGTCTCGCGGTGGCGCTCACCGGCGCGCTCACCGTCGCCGTCACCTCGGGCGGCGGGAGCGGTTCGCTCATGGGCGCACTCATGGTGCTCGCCGCGGCCGCGACCCAGGCGACGTCCTTCGCCCTGCAGAAGCCACTGCTCAAGCGGTACTCGGGCGCTGAATGCGTCTTTTACGGCAGCCTGTTCGGCATGGTGCCGCTGCTGCCGCTCGCCCCCGAAGCGGTGGGGCAGATCGCGGCGGCCGACGGCCACCGCACGCTGGCGGTGCTCTGGCTGGGCCTGGGCTGCACCGCGATGGCCTTCTGGACCTGGTCGCGGACGCTGCGGGCCACGACGGCGTCGACGGCTTCGCTGGTGCTGTACGCGGTGCCGGTCGCTGCGCTCGGCCTTGACGCGGCGTTCCTGGGGAACCTGCCGGCGCTCAACGCCGTCGGCGGCGGGCTGCTCGTGCTGGCCGGTGTCGCCGTTGCCACGGTGCGGAGGGCGCCGAAGGAGCCGGAGCCGGTGCGGGCGGAGTCCGCTGCGGCCGAGCGTGAGCTTGTCGGCAGCGAGCGCTAGCTCTTCGGGGCTCTGCCCCGGGCCCCGGCCCTCTATCGCCGGACGGGCTTATGGTCCAGTTCGTCCCACCGCACCGTCTCGTCGCACCAGCGGTTCAGCAGCACGCTGTCGTGTCCCACCGCCAGCAGGCCCGCCCCGCTCTCGGCGCGGTAGGTCTCGACCGCCGCCACGAGTGCCGCCGCCGTCGACGCGTCCAGCATCGCCGTCATCTCGTCGCAGATCAGCCAGCGCGGGCGCAGGACCAGCGCCCGGGCCAGGCAGGCCCGCTGCAACTGGCCGTCGCTGACCTCGTGCGGGCGCCGGCCGAGCAGTTCCCGGGAGAGCCCGACCCGTTCGGCCAGGCCGGCGGTCGCCGACGCGGCCTCGTCCCGGCGGCCCGTCGCCCGCAGCGGCTCCGCGATCAGGTCGGCGAGCCGCATGCGCGGGTCCGCGGCGAGGCGCGGCTGCTGGAAGACCACGCCGAAGGCCGTGCGCTGCTCGCGCGGGGCGCGGTGGCGCCAGCCGCGGACGGGAGCGCCGTCGATGACGACGGTCCCGGAGTCCGGCCGGTGCAGCAGGGCGGCCACCCGGGCCAGGGTGGACTTGCCGCAGCCGCTGGGGCCGAGCAGGCCGACGGACCGCCCGGCCCCGACCGTCAGCGAGACCTCGCGGACGACGGGCGCGCACCGGTCGTAGCCGGCGGTGATACGGCTCAGTTCGAGCACGTGGTGGCCTCCTCCGGGTGGTGGCAGGCCACGCCGCCGACCGGCGCCGGGAGCGTCCCGCACCGTGCGGTCGCCCGTACGCAGCGGGGGGCGAAGGCGCAGCCGCCGGGCAGGTCGCCGAGTTCGGGGGGCATGCCCGGGATGGGGGTGAAGGCCCGCTCGGGCAGGGCGTCGAGCAGGGCGCGGGCGTAGGGGTGGCGGGGGCCGGGTGCGCCGAAGAAGGCGGGGGCGTCGGCGATCTCCACGATGCGGCCCGCGTACATGACGGCGACGCGGTCGGCGATGCGCCGGGCCGCCGCGAGGTCGTGGGTGATCATCAGCAGGGCGCGGCCGGTGTCGGCATGCCGCCGCAGTTCGTCCACCGTGCGGTCGACGAGGTCGCGGTCGAGGCCGGTCGTCGGCTCGTCGGCGAGCAGGAGCGGGGCGTCGCCGACGAGGGCGAGCGCGGTGGCGGCGCGCTGGGCGAGGCCGCCGGAGAGCTGGTGCGGGTGCCGGTCCAGGTGCGTGGCGGGGAAGGCCGCCCGTTCGGCCGCGGCTTCGGCCGCTTCCCTCAGCCCTCCCTTGCGAAGGCCCGTCAGCTCCCGGACGGTCTCCTCCAGCTGGGAGCGCACCGTGCGGACGGGGGTGAGGTGTGCGGAAGGGCTCTGCGGGACGAGGCCGATGCGGCGGCCGCGTACGGTGCGGGCGAGGGTGCGCTCGTCGGCGGCCAGGAGGTCGAGGTCGCCCAGGAGGGCCCGGCCGGTGGCCTCGGCGTTGCGGGGCAGCAGGCCGAGCAGCGCGGAGGCCAGGACGGATTTGCCGCAGCCGCTCTCGCCGATGAGGGCGAGGCATTCGCCGGGGGCCAGCTCGAACGAGGCGCCGGTGACGGCGGCGATCTCGCGGCCGCCGCGCATCCGGAACCGTACGGAGAGGTCGTCCACGAACAGCACGGGAGTCACAGGCTCAGCTCCGATCGGCGGCGCGGGTTGAGCCGTTCCCGCCATGCGGCCGCCAGGCCCGCCACGGCCAGGGTGGGGACGATGATGAACAGCCCGGGGAAGAGCGTCGGCCACCAGTCGCCCGCGAGGAGGGAGCCGCGCGCGCTCTGGACCATGTTGCCGAGGCTCGCCTGGTGCGTGGGCAGGCCCAGGCCGAGGAACGACAGCGCGGACTCGTGCCAGATGGCGTGCGGGATCATCAGCACCGCCGCGAGCCCCGCCTGGGGCAGCACGGCCGGCAGCAGGTGGCGGACGGTTACCCGCCACCGCGACGCGCCGCCGGACACCGCCGCTTCGATGTACGGGCGCGAGCGCAGGGACAGCACCTCGGCGCGGACGATCCGCGCCGTCGACAGCCAGTGCGTGACGACGACGGAGGCGACCACCGGCCAGACGCCGGGGCGGAACATCGTGACGACGAAGATGCCGAGCAGCAGGTGCGGCACGGACGAGAAGAGGTCGACGAGCCGCATCAGCAGGCGGTCCGTCCAGCCGCCGAGGGCGCCCGCGACCGCGCCGACCGCCGTGCCGATGACGGTCGCGGCGAGGGCTGCGGCGACGCCGACCAGGAGCGAGACGCGGAGCCCGTAGACGCTGCGCAGCAGCAGGTCGCGGCCCACCTCGTCGGTGCCGAAGGGGTGGGCCCACGTGGGCGGCTGCAGCTTGGCGGCGAGGTCGACGGCCTGCTGGTCCAGGGGTACGGCGAGCGGCACGACCAGCACGGTGAGGACTACGGCGGCCGTTACGGCGGCGGAGACGCGCGTGCGCGTGCGGGGGTCAGCCATCGAAGCCCACCCTCGGGTCGGCCAGTCCGTAGAGCAGGTCGGAGAGCAGGTTGCCGAGCAGGACGGCGGCGGTGGCGAGGACGGTCAGGGCGGCGAGCAGCGGGAAGTCGACCTTGGTGGCGGCCTCCACGGTCGCGGAGGCGATGCCGGGCCAGCTGAAGACGGTCTCCACCAGCAGGGCGCCCGTGATGAGCTCGGGGACGCGGGAGCCGACGAGGGTGAGGACGGGCAGCAGCCCGGAGCGCAGGGCGTGGCCGAGGAGGACGGTCCGTTCGCGCAGGCCGCGGGCGCGGGCGCCGCGCACGGGGTCCTCGTCCAGCGCGTCGCCGACGCCCTGGCGCACGTAGAGCACGAACCAGGGCAGCTGGGAGACGGCGAGCACCGCCGCGGGCAGGACGACGTGGGAGGCGACCTGTCCGGGCGTGGCGACGTCGCTGCCGGTGTCGGTGAGTCCGCCGGCGGGCAGGGCGCCGAGCTTGAGGGAGAAGAGCCAGACGGCGAGGAGGCCGAGCCAGAAGGGCGGGGCGGCTTCGAGCGCGTACGCAAGGGAGGTCACGGCCCGGTCGAACAGGCCGCCCCGGCGGCGTGCCGCGAGGACGCCGAGCACGGTGCCGGCGGTTACGGCCAGCGCGAAGGCGATGCCGCACAGCAGCACGGACCAGCCGATGCGTTCGCCGATGACCTGGGCGACGGGCTGGCGCAGGGCCGTGGAGGTGCCGAGGTCGCCGGTGAGCGCGGAGGTCAGCCAGTCCCACCAGCGGGCGGTGAAGGGCCGGTCGGCGCCGAGGTTGTCGCGCAGCTGGTCGAGGACGTCCTGGCGGGCGCCGAGCCCGGCGCTGCCGGCGTAGGCCTTGGCGGGGTCGAAGGGCGAGGCCGCGGCGATCGCGAAGACCCCGAAGGTGACGGCGGCGAGCACGGGGACGGCGGCCAGCAGCCGCCGTCCGGCCAGGCGCGCCATGGGCCCCCACGGGAGCCCGGCGGCAGCGCGGGTCACTTCTTCGGCTGCCAGTCCTCGACGTTCCACCAGGGCCCGGCGCCGAGGCCGTGGTCGTGCGGCTCGACCTGGGTGGAGAGGTCCTTCCAGCGGTCGGTCATCACGTAGAGGTGGTCGACGTGGGTGAGGAAGGTGTAGCCGGGGTTGTCGGCGAGGCCGCGCTGGACCTTGTCGTAGGCGGCCTTGCGGGCGGCCTTGTCGCCGCTGCGCCGGCCTTCCTCGAGCGCCTTGTCGACGTCGGGGTTGCTGTAGGCGGCCATGTTGTTGAAGCCGTCGAGGGCGAGGGAGGAGTGCAGCAGGTTGTAGAGGTCGAAGTCGGGGTCGGCGGGGTTGCCGCCGCCGGCGAGGACCGCGTCCTGCTTCATTCGCGGCTCGATGACCTCCCAGGTGCCGCTCTGCACCTTGGCCTCGATGCCGGCCTTCTTGGCGTCGGAGGCGAAGGCGAGGGCGTGCTCCTCGCGGAGCTTGTCACCGGCGGGGAACCAGAGGGTGAAGGAGGCGCGCTGTCCGTCCTTCTCGCGGATGCCGTCGCCGCCCGGCTTCCAGCCGGCGTCGTCCAGGAGCTGCTTGGCCTTGCCGGGGTCGTGCGGGCGCTCGGTGCCCTGGGCGAACCAGTCGCTGTCGGTGGGGACGGGGCCGTAGCCCGCCCGGCCGGCGCCTTCGAGGAGCTTGTCGACCATGGCCTTGCGGTCGACGGCGAGGTCGAGGGCGCGGCGCACGGCGAGGTCACCGGTGACCGTGTTGGCGGTGGGAAGGGTGACGCCGCGGAAGTCGGTGGTCTTCGCGGTGATGGTCACCTTGCCCTGGTCGCCCTTGAAGCCCCTGGCCAGGTTGGGCGGCAGGATGGCGCCGTCGAGGTCGCCGGAGCGCAGCCGCGTGGCGCGCACGTCGTCGTCCTTGATGATCGCCATGGTGAGCTTCTTGACCTCGGGCTCGCCGCCCCAGTAGCCGGGGTTGGCCTTGAAGGTCAGCTTCTCGCCCTTGCTCCAGCCGGTGAGGACGTAGGGGCCGGTGCCGACGGGGGCGGTGTTGAAGGAGCCGGTGTTGACGTCCTGGCCCTGGGCCGCGTGCTCGGGGACGATGGGCAGGACGGTGCGCTCGGCGAAGGGCGCGTAGGGGTACTTGAGCGCGAAGACGACGGTGTCGTCGGACTCGGCGGTGACCTTGTCGACGGCGTCGAGCTCGCCCTTGGCGGCGTTGTTGGTCTTCTCGTCGAGGATGGTCCGGTAGGTGAAGACCACGTCCTGGGCCGAGAAGGGCTTGCCGTCACTGAACTTCACGCCGTGGCGGAGCTTGAAGGTGTACGTGCGCCCGTCGTCGCTGACCTTCGGGAGGGCGTCGGCGAGGGCGGGGCGGAGCTTCATCTGCGCGTCGCGGCGGAGCAGGCCGTCGAAGATCTTGGAGTTGCCGTCCTTGCCGTAGCCGAGGAGGGGGCTGAGGGTCTCGGGCTCGTTGGCGATGCCGACGACCAGTGAGTCCTTCGGCCCGTCGGCGCCGCCGCTGCCGCCCGGTGCCGAGCAGGCCGCCGCGCCTGTTGCGAGAACGCCTGCCATGGCCGTGGCGGCCACTCCCCGTACGGACCGGGCCGTCATGCCCCACACCCCTGCCAAGATCTGTCGACATATTGCTATTGCGAATCAGTCGCAATTAAACAACAGCTCAAGGTGCACCTCTGCAGGCGGGTCCGGTGCTCGCGCGCGGGGACAGCCTGGGAACGGCGTCCTGGACGCTGACCGCCGGGCCACCGTCGAGGAGGACGAGGAGCTGCTGGGCGGCGCGGCGGCCGAAGGCGGCGGTGTCGCGGACCAGGGCCGTGAGCGCGGGGTGGGTGCTGCGGCAGAGCACCGAGTCGTCCCAGGCCACGATCGAGAGGGCGGCGGGTACGGGCACGCCGCGCTCGGCCGCCACCGCAAGGCCCGCCACGGCCATCACGTCGTTGTCGTAGACGATCGCGGTGGGAGGGCGGCCACCGGCAAGCTCCCTGCGGGTGGCCTCGGCACCCTGGGCGTCGGAGTAGTCGGTGGTCACCGACCGCACGTCCGGCAGGCCGCGGCGGGCGGCCTCCGCACGCAGGCAGGCCATGCGGCGCCGGGTGTGGGCGAGCTCGGGGAGGCCTGCGATGTGGGTGATGCGGCGGTGGCCCAGGCCGTACAGGTGGCCGACGATCGAGGCCATGGCGCCGGTGTCGTCGGCCCACAGCGTGGAGATCGCGCCGTGCGGCACGCCCCGGCCGTCCGGCGCGCCGACGACCACGGCGGGCAGGCCGAGGCGGTCGAGCAGGGCCGGGCGGGGGTCGTCGGCCCGCGGGTCGACGACGAGCAGGCCGTCCACGCGGCGCTCGGCCCACCAGCGGCGGTAGACCGCGCACTCGGCGTCGAGGTCCTCCACGACCTGGAAGAGCAGCCCGAGGCCCCGCCCGGCGAGCACTTCCTGTACGCCGGAGACCAGCTGCAGGAAGAAGGACTCGACGCCGAGCGTGCGGGCGGGCCTGGCCAGGACGAGACCCACGGTGGCCGCGCCTTCCCCCGAGAGGGCGCGGGCGGCGGTGCTCGGCTGCCAGCCCAGCTGCTCGGCGACCCGGCGGATGCGCGCGCGGGTGACCTCCGAGACCCCCGGGCGGCCGTTGAGCGCGAAGGAGACCGCGCTCTCGGAGACGCCCGCCCGGCGCGCGATGTCCTTGATCGTCGGGCGGCGGGCCGGTGTGCGGCGCACGGCGCACCCTCCCCTCGGCCGGCATCCGGAGCGTCTGAGCGCCTGAGCGGTAACACACTAAAGCGCATTAGTCGTTGACGACAGTATTGACTAACTCCCGTTCCGGGTGCACCTTTTGGACCGCTGCCACCGACCGAAGGAGTTCGCCGGCCATGCCGATACGCCGTGGAGCCCTCGCCGCGACCGTTCCGCTGCTCGTGTCCGCCCTCACGCTGACCGCCTGCGGCTCGGGCGGGTCCGGCTCCGGATCCGGGGAGGGCGGCGGTGCGGACGGGAAGCCCGAAGGCGACATCACCTTTCAGACCTGGAATCTGCGCAGCAATTTCAAGGACTACTTCACCGGCCTGGTGGCGGAATTCGAGAAGGCGCACCCGGGCGTCCGGGTCAAATGGCTGGACCAGCCTGCCGACAACTACGCGGACAAGCTCGGTGCGGACGCCGCCGCCGGGACCCTGCCGGACGTCGTCAACGTCTCCCCCGATCTGTCGTACCCGCTGGCCAAGGCCGGCCTGCTGATGAACCTCGACAAGGAGCCGGCCGCCGCGAAGTTCAAGGGCGAGTACACCCCGGAGGCGTGGCAGGGCAATGTGCTGCCGGGGCTGGACGGCTCGTACTCCTTCCCCTGGTACCTCAACACCGGCCCGCTGTTCTACAACAAGGACCTCTTCCGGCGGTCCGGCCTCGACCCCGAAAAGCCCCCGAAGACCTACGACGAGCTGTTCGCGGCGGCGCGGACCATCGCCGAGCGCTCCGGAGGGAAGACCGCGACGCTCGGGGGCACCCCTGCCGTCGAGGACTTCGGCCGCTACGGCGTGAAGCTCATGAACGACGACGCCACCCGGTTCACCTACAACGAGCCCAAGGGCGTGGAACTGCTCACCGCGTACAAGAACCTCTACGAGCGCGGCGGCCTCGACCCGCAGGCGCTGACCAACACCCCCGACAAGACGGGGCAGAAGTTCCTGGAGCAGAAGGTCGCCATGAATCCGGGCAGCGCCCATGACCTCGAGAACTTCAAGAAGAGCGCGCCCGGCCTCTACCGGAACCTCGGCATCACCGACGCGCCCAACAACACCGGAAAGCCCAACATGTACGTGATGGGCCTCGGGGTCAGCAGCCGCAGCAAGCACAAGGCCGCGGCCGTCGCCTTCGCGCATTTCGTGACCGACAGGAAGAACCAGGAGGCCTTCGCCCACAAGGTCGCCGTCTTCCCCAGCACCAAGGGATCGCTGGACGATCCGTACTGGACGAAGGACGACGGCACCGACGAGGGCAGGGTGCGGGTCGCCTCCGCGAAGATGCTGAAGGGCGCGGTCAATTACACGCCGGTCGTGCTCAGCGAAGAGATGAAGACCGTCCTCAAGAACGAGGTCGCCAAGGCGCTCCAGGGGAAGAAATCGCCCCGGCAGGCCCTGGACGACGCCGTCGCGCAGAGCAACAAGCTGCTCAAGCAGGGCTGACGGGCGTGAAGCGGGTGCGTACGCACCGGGCGGCCAGCCCCTGGCTCTTCCTGCTGCCCGGCCTCGGGACCGTCGCCGCCTTCAACCTCTATCCCTTCCTCACCACGCTCCACAAGGCGTTCACGGACGCCCGCACGCTGACCCCCGGCAGCTGGGTGGGGCTGCGCAACTTCCGGGAGCTGCTGGAGGACGAGCAGTTCTGGGTGGCCCTGCGCAACAGCGGCCTCTACGTCGTCCTCGTCGTGCCCTTCACGGTGCTGCTGCCGCTGCTGCTCGCACTCCTGGTGCAGAAGCGGATCCCGGGCGTCGCCTTCTTCCGGTCCGCCTTCTACACGCCGGTCGTGGCCTCCGTCGTCGTGGTGGCCCTGATCTGGGAGTGGATGCTGGACGACCGCGGCCTGGTCAACGCCGTCCTGCGCGTCCTCGGGGCCGGCCCGGTCTCCTTCCTCGGCGACGAGTGGCTGCTGCTGTTCAGCGCGATGGCGCTGACGGTCTGGAAGGGACTCGGCTACTACATGATCATCTATCTGGCGGCGCTGGCGAATGTGCCGCGCGAGCTGCACGAGGCGGCGGCCGTCGACGGCGCCGGACCCCTGCGCCGCTTCACCGCCGTCACCGTGCCCGCCGTGCGCTCCACGATGGTGCTGGTCGGCGCCCTGTCGTCGGTCGCCGCCTTCAAGGTCTTCTCCGAGGTGTACCTGCTGGCAGGGCCCACCGGCGGTCCGGCCGGCCAGGACACCACCCTCGTCATGCTCCTCCAGCGGACCGGCACGGGGCTCAACGGGCGCGTCGGCTACTCCTCCGCGATCTCCCTGATCGTCTTCGCCGTCGCCCTGGTGCTGATGCTGCTCGTCCTGCGCGCCGACCGGAGGGACAGAGAGGACTCGCAGGACCGGCAAGGCGGGCGGGACCCGAAGGGCGGGCGGGCATGAACCGCGCGACGCCCTGGGAGAAGGCCGTGCGCTACGTGCTGCTCTTCGCCGTCCTGGCCCTCACCGTCGGCCCGTTCCTCTGGCAGCTCTCGACTTCCCTCAAGGGCACCACCGAGGACATCTACACCTCTCCTCCGCGCTTCCTGCCGGCGCATCCGACCGGCCACAACTACGCCGAGGTCGCGGACATCGTCCCCGTGTGGGACTACGCCCTGAACTCCCTCAAGGTCGCCGCCGCGAACGTGCTCACCAACCTCGCCGGAGCCTCCATGGCCGGCTACGCCCTGGCCCGGCTGCGGTTTCGCGGCCGCCGGGCGGCGGGGCTGGCCTTCGTCGCGGCCGTGCTGGTGCCCCTGGAGTCCGTCGTCGTCGCGCAGTTCACGATGATGCGCGACCTGGAGCTCAACAACACGCTCGTCGCCGTCGTCCTGCCCGGGGCGGTCGGCGCGCTCAACGTGCTGCTGATGCGCAACGCCTTCGCCGCCCTGCCCTACGAGACCGAGGAGGCGGCCGTCATCGACGGGGCGAACGTCTGGCAGCGCTTCGTGCGCGTCGCGCTGCCCTCGGTGAAGGGGACGCTCGCCGTCGTCGCGATCTTCTCGTTCATGGGGGCGTGGGACGACTTCCTGTGGCCGCTGATCGTCCTGTCCGATCCCGACCGCTTCACCCTGACCGTCGGCCTGAACTACCTGCACGGCACCTTCCAGCAGGACCCGCGGCTCGTCGCCGCCGGCACCGTCATCGCCGTCGCCCCGCTCGTCGTGATGTTCGTCTGCCTCCAGCGGTACTTCTTCCGCGGTGTCGGGGAGGGCGCCGTCAAGGGCTGACCGCCCGCCCCGCCGCCCCTGCTGCCGCCACCGCCCGAAGGGTCACCCACAGAAGGGACACCCGCGCCCCATGCGCTTCGGCGTCAACTACACCCCGGCCCGCGGCTGGTTCCACCACTGGCTCGACTTCGACCTGGACGACGTCCGCGCCGACCTGGACTCCGTGGCCGCGCTCGGTCTCGACCACATCCGCGTCTTCCCCCTCTGGCCCCTCTTCCAGCCCAACCGCACCCTGATCCGCCCGCGCGCCGTCGAGCAGCTCGTCCAGCTGGTGGACGCGGCCGGGGAACGCGGGCTCGACGTCAACGTCGACGGGCTGCAGGGACACCTGTCCAGCTTCGACTTCGTCCCGTCCTGGACCACGACCTGGCACCGCCGCAACCTCTTCACCGACCCCGACGTCGTCGACGCCCAGGCCCGGCTCCTCACGGAACTGGCCGCCGCCCTCGCCGACCGGCCCCACTTCCTCGGCATGACGGTCGGCAACGAGGTCAACCAGTTCTCCGGGCCGCCCCACCCCGACCCCGACCGGATCCGGCCCGGCGACGCCGGCGGCTGGCTGCGGCGCATGCTCGCCGCGTGCGAGGAGGGGGCCCCGGGCAGGACGCATCTGCACGCCTCGTACGACGCCGCCTTCCACGACGGAGCGCACCCCTTCACCCCGGCGCACTCGGCACGGCTCGGCGCCATGACCGCCGTGCACTCCTGGGTGTTCAACGGCACCGCGCAGCGGCACGGGCCCGGTGACGTCGCCGAGCGCCACGCCGCCTACCTCGTCGAGCTCTCGAAGGCGTGGGCGGACGACACGGCGCGCCCCGTCTGGCTGCAGGAGGTGGGGGCACCCGCCCCGCACGTTCCGCCCGGCCGCGCCGCCGCCTTCACCGAGGCGACCGTCCGCCACGTCCTGGACTGCCCCGGCGTGTGGGGGGTCACCTGGTGGTGCTCCCACGACGTCGACCGGGCGCTGGCCGACTTCCCCGAGCTGGAGTACGGGCTGGGGCTGCTCACCAACGACCGCGAGGTCAAGCCCGCCGGGGAGGCGTTCGCACGCCTCGCCCGGGAGCACCGGAGCGGCGGGCCGTCCGGGCAGCTGTCCGGTCAGTCCTCCGGGCAGCCGTCCGGGCAGCCGTCCGGACCGTCCGGGTCGCCCGCGCCGCGGCGGACCGCTCTGGTCCTGGACGCGGGAGACGTCGAGGAGGCACCGGGGCGGGCGGTGTGCGCGCCCGGCGGGGCGTTCTTCGAGGCGTGGATGCGGGTCGCCTCCGGCGGAGGGCGGCCGGCGGTGGTGCTGACCCAGCGGGCCGGTGATGCCGCGCACCTGGCTGCGCGGGGCATCACCGAGGTCGTCGGCGTCGACGAGGCGGTCTAGGCGATGCCGCCGCCGTTCCCGACGCGCAACCGGGGCTCCGCTCCGGACCCCGGCCCTCAGTCTCCCCCGGCTACCGCGGGGAGGCGCCCCCGGACCGGCTTGAACAGTGGAGGAGCCACCGTGAATGACCGCCCCGCGCGCCCCACCGGCGTAACGCGCCGGAGAGCCCTCGCCGCCGGCGCCGGCGGCCTCGCAGCCGCCGCCCTGTCCGGCGGGCGAGTGACGGCGGCCCCTGCCCCTCCTCCCGCCCTCCAGCCGTACGCCTCCTACTGGTTCCCCGACAGCCTGCCGGCTGGTTCGCCCGAGCCGGGGGTGGTCTGGCGGAGCCTCGCCTCCTGGGAGCCGGAGGAGGATCCCGACCTGCCGTTCAACCGGGCGGCCGTGCCGCTCGCCGCCCGGTTCGCTCCCCCGCCGCCCAACGGCACCGCCCGCGCCGGCGAGGCCCGCGTCTGCGCGCTCGCCGCCTTCGCCACCACCTCGGGGAACCCCTCGCAGGGTGCGCCGACCGCCGACTGCTACGCGCCGACCAACTGGGCCTACCTCGACGAACTGGTCTTCTGGGGCGGCTCCTCGGGCGAGGGACTGATCCTGGCGCCCAACGCGCCGGTCGTGGACGCCGCCCACCGCAACGGCGTGCCCGTCCTCGGCACGGTGTTCCTGCCGCCCGCGGCCTACGGAGGACAGCTCCGCTGGACGCGGGACCTGGTGCGGCGCGGACCGGACGGCGGCTTCCCGCTGGCCGACCGGCTGATCCGGGTGGCCCGGGCGTACGGCTTCGACGGCTGGTTCGTCAACGCCGAGACCGGCGGGGGCGATGCGCGGCTCGGCGCGGACATGCGCGACTTCATCGCGTACCTGCAGGGGCACGGCGAGGGCTTGCGGGTCACCTGGTACGACGCGATGGCCGTCTCCGGCGGCATCGACTGGCAGAACCGGCTCAACGAGCACAACGCCCCCTTCTTCCAGGCGGCCGGCTCGATGTTCCTGAATTTCAACTGGGACCGCTCCGGGCTCCTCTCCTCCGCCGCGCTCGCGCGCCGGCTGGAGCGCAGCCCGTACGACCTGTGGGCGGGGATCGACGTGGAGGCCCGCGGCTGGGACACCCCGGTGGACTGGGACGCGGTCGTCCCGGCGGCGGGCCCGCACGTCACCTCGTACGGTTTCTACCGCCCCGAGTGGACGTGGAAGAGCCTGCCCGCCGGAGGGCGCGGCCCGGCCGCCTTCCACGCGCGCGACGACCGCTTCTGGTCCGGGCAGGCCCTCGACCCGTCCGCCCCGGAGGCCGGGCCGTGGCGGCCGCCGGCCGCGTCGGTCGCGGACCGGTCCACGCTCACCGCGCTCCCGTTCGCCACGACCTTCAACACCGGTCACGGCCTGGGCTGGTACGAGAAGGGCCGGCGGACGGGCGACTCCGCGTGGAACCACCTGGGGCTGCAGGACCGGCTGCCCGGCCGGCGCTGGACGGTCCGCACGGAGGGCCCGCGGCCCACGGTCGGTTTCGACTTCGCCGACGCCTGGCGGGGCGGCAGCAGCCTGCTCGTCGACGGCAGGCTCACCGGCCCGGCGGCGGTCGAACTGTACGCGGCTCGGCTGCCGTTCGCGCACTCCACGGTGGTCGAGCTGGCCCAGCGCACGGACCCCGGCTCGGGGGCGGTCCGCGTCGAGCTGGCGGTCGCCGTGGACGAGGAGCCGTACGCCTTCCTGCCGGCCGGCACGCTCCGGGCGGGCGGCCGCGGCTGGACCACGGTCACGGTGCGGGCCGGGGCGAAGCTGCGGGGCCGCAAGGGGCGGACGATCCGCTCGCTCGGCATCCGGCTCACCGCCGCGGACGGCGGTGCGGTGCGCTGGCGCCTGGGCGGGCTGGCGGTGCGCGCAGCCGACCCCGCGGCACCCGCCCGGCCGGCACACCCTGCGATCACCGCGGCGCGAGTGGGCGCCGACGGCACGGCCGAGCTGCGCCTGGCGTGGGGAGCCCCCGCCGGAAGCGGAAACGGAAGCGGAAGCGGCCACCGCACCGGCCCCGTACGCCAGTACGAGGTGCGCCAGGCCCTGCCCGGCGGGCGCTTCCGCTTCCTCGGCGGCACCTGCGGGCATGCCTACTACGTCCCGGCGCTGCGTCGTACGGACGGCGAGGCGGCCACCCGCATCGAGGTGCGCGCCGTGGACGAGCTGTACACCGTCTCCGCCCCCGCTCCCGTCACCTTTCGCTGGTAAGGAATCCGACCTGATGCACAACGACCGCACCATCACCGAAGCCCGGCTGAAGCGCGTGCTGAACGAGCGCATCCGGCCGGCCGTGTACCCCGAGTCGGTGCCGCTGTCCGTCACCGTCTGGAACGCACCCGGCGAGCCCGTCCCGGTGGCCGAGGGGATCGCCGCCGGGGGCGCGCCGATCGAGGCCGGTGCGGCGTGGGGGCCGCCGTGGGGCACGAGCTGGTTCACCGTCGCGGGCAGCGTGCCGCAGCACTGGGCGGGCCGTACGGTCGAGGCGCTGCTCGACCTGGGGTTCGACGAGAACATGCCGGGCTTCCAGTGCGAGGGGCTCGTCTACCGGCCGGACGGCTCGCCCGTGAAGGGCCTGAACCCGCGCAACCAGTGGGTCAGGGTCGCCGACCGCGCGGTGGGCGGCGAGGAGGTGCTGTTGCACGTCGAGGCGTCCTCCAACCCGGTCGTCCTCGACTACCACCCCTTCGTGCCGACCGAACTGGGCGACCGGGAGACAGCCGACGGCGAGCCGCGCTACCGGCTGGCGCGCATGGACCTCGCGGTCTTCGACCGGACGGTGTGGGAGCTGGTCCAGGACCTGGAGGTGCTGGAGGGGCTGATGACCGAGCTGCCGGTGGAGTCGCCGCGCCGCTGGGAGATCCTGCGGGCGGTCGAGCGCGCGCTGGACGCGGTTGACCTGCAGGACGTCGGCGGTACGGCGGCCGGGGCGCGCGAGCGGCTCGCGGCCGTCCTGTCCGCGCCCGCGCACGCCTCCGCACACCGGATCAGCGCGGTGGGCCACGCGCACATCGACTCGGCGTGGCTGTGGCCGCTCCGCGAGACGGTGCGCAAGGTCGCCCGCACGACTTCGAACATGACCGCGCTGCTGGAGGACGAGCCGGAGTTCGTCTACGCCATGTCGCAGGCCCAGCAGTTCGCGTGGATCAAGGAGCACCGGCCGGAGGTGTACGCGCGGGTGAAGAAGGCCGTCGCGGACGGCCGGTTCGTGCCGGTGGGCGGCATGTGGGTGGAGTCGGACACGAACATGCCGGGGTCGGAGGCGCTGGCCCGGCAGTTCGTGCACGGCAAGCGCTTCTTCCTGGAGGAGTTCGGGATCGAGACGGAGGAGGTGTGGCTGCCGGACTCCTTCGGCTACTCCGCCGCGCTGCCGCAGCTGGTGAGGCTGGCGGGGGCCAAGTGGTTCCTGACGCAGAAGATCTCGTGGAGCCAGGCCAACAAGTTCCCGCACCACACGTTCTGGTGGGAGGGCCTGGACGGCACCCGCGTCTTCACTCACTTCCCGCCGATCGACACCTACAACGCCCAGCTCTCGGGCGGGGAGCTCGCGCACGCCGTCCGCAACTTCCAGGAGAAGGGCGGGGCCACCCGCTCGCTCGCGCCGACGGGGTGGGGCGACGGGGGCGGCGGGACGACGCGGGAGATGCTGGCGCGGGCGAAGCGGGTGGCGGATCTGGAGGGCTCGGCGCGGGTGGTCTTCGAGAAGCCCTCGGCGTTCTTCGAGAAGGCGCACGCGGAGTACGGCGACGCGCCGGTGTGGGTGGGCGAGCTGTACCTGGAGCTGCACCGGGCGACCCTGACCAGCCAGGCCCGCACCAAGCAGGGCAACCGGCGCAGCGAGCACCTGCTGTACGAGGCGGAGCTGTGGGCGGCGACGGCGGCCGTGCGGACGGGCTTCCCGTATCCGTACGAGGCGCTGGACCGGATCTGGAAGACGGTGCTGCTGCACCAGTTCCACGACATCCTGCCGGGCACGTCGATCGCGTGGGTGCACCGGGAGGCGGCGCAGACGTACGCGGCGGTGGCCGCCGAGCTGGAGCAGATCATCGGGGAGGCGCTGGCGGCGCTCGCGGGTGACGCCTCGGCAGGCGGCACAGTGGTCTTTAACGCGGCGCCGCACGGCCGCGGCGGGGCGGGGGCGAACGCGGCGGTGCTCGCGGGCCGGTTCACCCCCGAGCCGGCCACTGCCGAGCTGCGCGAAGCGGGCGGCTTCGTCCTGCGCAACGGCACGCTGCGCGCCGAGGTCGACGCCCGGGGCCTGGTGGTCTCGGTGTACGACCTGGAGGCGGACCGGGAGACCCTCGCCCCGGGGGCGGCCGCCAACCTGCTGCAGCTGCACCAGGACTTCCCGAACATGTGGGACGCGTGGGACGTGGACCACTTCTACCGCAACACGGTGACCGATCTGACGGACGTCGAGACGCTGGAGCTGACGGACGACGGGGCGGCGGTGCGCGTGGTGCGCACCTTCGGCTCGTCGCGCGTCGAGCAGCGGATCTCCCTCCCCGCGGGCATGCGGCGGCTGGACTTCGCCACGGAGGTGGACTGGCACGAGACGGAGAAGTTCCTCAAGGCCGCCTTCCCGCTCGACGTGCACGCCGACCGTACGGCGGCCGAGACGCAGTTCGGCCACCTGTACCGGCCCACGCACACCAACACCAGCTGGGACGCGGCGAAGTTCGAGGCGTGCGCGCACCGGTTCGTGCATGTCGAGGAGCCGGGCTGGGGCGTGGCGGTCGTCAACGACTCGACGTACGGCTACGACGTGACGCGGACGGTCCGTCCGGGGGACACGGGCACGACCACCACCGTCCGGTTGTCCCTGCTGCGCGCGCCGCGCTTCCCGGACCCGCGCACCGACCAGGGGGTGCACCGCTTCCGGTACGCGCTGGTGCCGAACGCGTCCATCGGCGACGCGGTCCGCGAGGGCTACCGCATCAACCTGCCGGAGCGGCGGGTGCCGGGCAGCACGGGCGTACTGCCGCTGGCCCACGCCGACAACGAGGCCGTCGTCATCACGGCGCTGAAGCTCGCGGACGACGGCAGCGGCGATGTCGTCGTCCGGCTGTACGAGTCGCTCGGCGGCCGGGCCCGCACCCGCCTGAAGGCGCGGTTCCCGCTGGCCTCGGCCACCTTGTGCGACCTGCTGGAGCGGCCGCTGGCCGCGGCGGCGACGGACGGGGACGCCGTACCGCTGGCGCTGCGGCCGTTCCAGGTCGTCACGCTACGGCTGGCGCGGCGGGGCTAGCGCCCGGGCGCCGACGGCGTCCATCAGCATCGGGAAGGAGGCGACGAGCTCCCGCTCCCAGTACGGCCACGTGTGCGTGCCTTCGGAGGCGCACACCGTGGCCGGGATGCGGAGTTCGGTGAGGCGGGCCCGCAGCTGCCGGTTCATGCCGAAGATCGCGCGTTCGACGGCCTCGGTGCCGTGTGCCCCCGGGTCGGTGCAGCGGCCCGGGGAGGGCGGCGGGCCGCCCCACTGCCAGCCCGTCCCGCTGTCGGTACCGTTTCCGTAGGAAACGTACAGGGGCGTCCCGGCGAGGGAGGCGGCCTGGTGGAGGGGGCTGTGGCGCTCCCAGATGCTCCGCTGGCGCACGTCTGCGGGGTCGTCGGTCTCGAAGGGATAGCCGGGCTCCCCCCACACGCGCTTCCAGTCGGCGAGGCAGGAGACGGCGCCGAGCTTGACCGCATCGGGCCCGCTGAAGCCGCCGTCGGGCGACTTGTACAGCATGTTGACGCCGCCGCTGTAGGAGGCGGCCGCCTTGAACATGCCCGGGTGCGCGGCGGCGAACTTCAGCGCGCCCTGACCACCCATGGACAGGCCCGCGACGGCCGCCCGGTCCGTACCGGCGCGGTAGGTACGCTCCAGGAGCGGCCTGAGCTCGCCGAGCAGATAGGTCTCCCAGGCGGGGGCGCCGCCCTTGCCGTAGTTCCACCAGTCGCTGTAGCCGCTGCAGCCGCTGGTCTCCGGCATGACGACGATGACGTCCCGCCCGGCGGCGAGCTCCTCCACGTGCGTGTTGCCGGTCCAGTCCTTGTGGTTTCCGCCGCCGCCGTGCAGCAGCCACAGGGTGGGCCACGTGCGCTGCGCGCTCCGGTCCCAGCCGGCGGGGAGCAGCAGCCGTACCCATCTGGTGTGTGTCAGTCCGTCGATCTCGGGCGACCGGACGGCCACGTCGAGCATCCGGTCGTTGATCCGTACTTCCTGGACGACTTCGGCCAGATCGTCCACGGCGCGGGCCTCACCCGCGCCGCCGGGGCCGGGGACCTGCATCCCCAGCAGAGCCAGGATCAGCACGAGCACCGTCAATGCCCCTCGCGTGCGGGCCTTGCGCACCATGTGACGCCCCCTCACCCTCGGTGATGTCCGTCCACACTACGGTGAGGGTGTGACAACGTATGTGGCGCTGCTGCGCGGTATCAATGTGGGCGGCAAGAAGCGTGTTCCCATGCAGACCCTGCGGGAGCTGCTGTCCGGCATGGGCTGCGGCTCCGTCCGTACGCATCTCAACAGCGGCAACGCCGTGTTCACCCACCCGAGCGCGGGCGCGCAGGACCTGGCCCGCGGGCTCGAGCAGGAGATCGAGCGCGAGCTGGGCTTCCCGGTGGCGTGCATGGTGCGGGATGCGGGTGAGATGCGCCGCATCGTTGACGCCGATCCGTTCGCCGGACGGGATGTCGACCCCGCGCGGTACGTGGTGACGTTCCTGGCCGCCCCCGCCGGCCCGGCGGCCGTCGCGGACCTGGATCCGGCGGCGTACGCGCCGGAGGAGTTCGTCCTGGCCGGGCGCGAGCTGTACGTGCACTACGCGCAGGGGATCCGGGACGCGAAGCTCGCGAAGGTGCTGACGGAGCGGCGCCTGGGCACGGCGGGCACCGGGCGCAATTGGAACACGGTCACCAAGCTGGCCGCCATGGCGCAGGAGACGGAGGCGGCAGCCGGGGAGTGACTCCGGCGCGACCATGACCCGGCCGCCGAGCAGTGAATCCGGCCCGCGGACCAGCCGGACGAGGTCTCCGCTTAGCATGCGGGCATGAAGCTGCGTTTTCCCCGCCTGCGCGGGCGACGGCTCGTCGCCACCGCCGCCGCGGCCGTCGTGCTCGCCGGCGGCGGCACCTGGGCCGTGGCCTCCGGGGCCGGGGACGATCCGCCCGTGCACCGCGAGGACCGCTTCATGTCGGTGCCGGAGACGCCGGGCGCGAGCGGTTCGGTGCGGATCGACACGTCGTTCTTCACCGCGGGCGGGGAGGGCCGCAGGCCGGCCGTCCTGCTCGCGCACGGCTTCGGCGGCAGCAAGGACGACCTGCGCGGCCAGGCCCAGGAGCTGGCGCGCTCCGGGTACGCGGTGCTCACGTGGTCCGCGCGCGGCTTCGGGCGCTCGACCGGGCGGATCGGGCTCAACGACCCGGACCGCGAGGTCGCCGACGTGAGCCGGCTGATCGACTGGCTCGCCGCGCGCCCCGAAGTCGAGCTGGACGGGGACAAGGACCCCAGGGTGGGCATAGCGGGCGGGTCGTACGGCGGCGCGGTCGCGCTGCTGGCGGCCGGTCACGACAAGCGCGTCGACGCGATCGCCCCGCAGGTCACGTACTGGAACCTCGCCGACGCTCTCTTCCCCGAGGGGGTGTTCAAGAAACTCTGGGCCGGGATCTTCTTCACCTCCGGCTCGTCGGCGGCGCCGGGGACCGCGCCGGGGCGCGCGGCGGGCAAAGCCGGTGCGGCCCCGCGCAGCGCAGCCGAGGCCCCCTCCGCAGCCCTCGGCTGCGGGCGGTTCGCGAAGCAGCTGTGCGAGATGTACGAGCGGGTGGCCGTGGCGGGCAAGCCCGACGCGCAGGCCCGGGAGCTGCTGGAGCGCCGCAGCCCCGCCGCGGTCGCCGGCCGTATCAAGGTGCCTGCGCTGCTCGTCCAGGGCCAGACCGACTCGCTCTTCCCGCTGGACCAGTCCGACGCGGCGGCGCAGGCGATCGGCCGCAACGGCGCGCCCGTCGCGGTCGACTGGGCCGCAGGGGGCCACGACTCCGGCTTCGGTGAGGCCGACCGGACGGCGCTGCGCACGCGCGCGTGGTTCGACCGTTACCTCAAGGACGACGACAGCGCGTCCACCGGACCCGCCTTCCGGGTCAGCAGGACGGGCGGCATCGACACCACCGACGGCAAGGCGCAGCTGCGCGGTGCGAGCGGCAGCAGCTATCCGGGTCTGCACAACGACCCGCGGACGGTCGAGCTGTCCGGGCGGAGGCAGTCCTTCGCCAACCCGCCGGGGGCGGCGCCTCCGGCGATCTCCGCCGTGCCCGGGGTCGGGGGTGCGGTCTCGCAGCTGTCCGGGATCGGGCTGGGGGTCTCGCTCGACTTCCCCGGACAGCACGCCCGGTTCGAGTCGGCGCGCCTCACCGAGGGCGTCCGGGTGACGGGCTCCCCGGCGGTGAAAGTGAAGGTCGCCTCCGATACGGGCGAAGCGGTGCTGTTCGCCAAGGTGTACGACGTCGGCCCGAACGGGCAGCAGGTGCTGCCCGCCCAGCTCGTCGCGCCGGTACGGGTCGAGGACGCCAAGGGCGGGCGGACGGTGGAGCTGAAGCTCCCGGCGATCGACCACACCTTCGAGTCCGGCCACCGGATGCGGCTCGTGATCGCCTCGACCGACCTCGGCTACGCCTCGCCGGCCGCGCCCGCCACGTACACCGTCTCCCTGGAGGGCGGACTGAGCGTGCCGACGGCGCCCGAGGTGCGGACGGCTTCGGCCGCGCTGCCCTGGTGGACGTGGGGCCTGCCGCTGGGCGGTGTGCTCGTCGCGGCCGCCGTCCTGCTGACCGGGCGGCAGCGGGTGACCGCGCCGGCGCCGGACCCGGCCCTCTCCGGAGTGCCCCTGCAGATCACCGGTCTGAGCAAGCGGTACGCCAAGTCCGCCGACCGGTACGCCGTGCGGGAGCTGTCCTTCCGGGTCGAACGCGGCCAGGTGCTCGGCCTGCTGGGGCCGAACGGCGCGGGCAAGACCACGACGCTGCGGATGCTCATGGGGCTCATCCGCCCCGACGCGGGCGAGGTGCGGGTCTTCGGGCACGCGGTGCGGCCGGGTGCGCCCGTGCTGTCGCGGGTCGGGGCGTTCGTGGAGGGCGCGGGCTTCCTGCCGCACCTGTCCGGCCGCGCCAACCTCGACCTGTACTGGCAGGCGACGGGCCGGCCGGCCGCCGACGCGCACATCGAGGAGGCCCTGGAGATCGCGGGGCTGGGCCCGGCGCTGGAGCGCGCCGTGCGCACGTACTCGCAGGGCATGCGGCAGCGGCTGGCCATCGCCCAGGCCATGCTGGGGCTGCCGGACCTGCTGATCCTGGACGAGCCGACCAACGGGCTGGACCCGCCGCAGATCCGGGAGATGCGCGAGGTGATGATCCGTTACGCGGCCGGCGGCCGTACCGTCATCGTCTCCAGCCACCTCCTCTCCGAGGTCGAACAGAGCTGCACACACCTGGTGGTCATGGACCGGGGCAGGCTGGTGACCGCCGGACCGGTCGGGGACATCGTCGGCGCGGGCGACACGCTGCTGGTCGGCGTCGAGGGCGAGGTGTCGGAGGTGACGGCGGAGAAGGTGGCCGCGCTGCCGGGGGTGGCCTCGGCGGTACGGGCCGAGGAGGGCCTGCTGGTCCGGCTGGGCGGCGCGAGCGCGCCGCAGCTGCTGGCCGAGCTGGTCCGGCTGGAGATCCCGGTGGCGAGCGTGGGTCCGCACCGCCGCCTGGAGGACGCGTTCCTGACCCTGATCGGAGGCCCGTCGTGAGCGCAGTGGGGCACGTGGAAAGGGCCGGCGAGTCCGCTCCCGGCTACCGGGCGCGGCACACCCTGCCGCTGCGCGTCGAGGCGATGCGGCAGCTGCGGCGGCGCCGGACGCTGGTGGTCGGAGCGGTGCTCGCGGTCCTGCCGTTCGTGCTGATCGCGGCGTTCGCGATCGGAGGGCAGCCGAGCGGGCGGAACGGGCGGGTGACGCTCATCGACACCGCCACGGCGTCCGGGGTGAACTTCACCGCGACGTGCCTGTTCGTCTCGGCGGGCTTCCTGCTCGTGGTGCCGGTCGCGCTGTTCTGCGGCGACACGGTGGCGTCCGAGGCCGGCTGGTCCTCGCTGCGCTACCTGCTCGCGGCGCCGGTGCCGCGGACCCGGCTGCTGGTCAGCAAGCTGACGGTGGCGCTGGCGTTCAGCGCGGCGGCGATGGTGCTGCTGCCGGTGGTGGCACTGGCGGCGGGCACGGCCGCGTACGGCTGGGGGCCGCTGCAGATCCCGACGGGCGGCTCGCTGCCGGGCACCACCGCCGTGGGGCGGCTCGCGATCGTCGTGGCCTTCGTCTTCGTGGGCCAGCTGGTGACGGCGGGGCTGGCGTTCTGGCTGTCGACGGTCACGGACGCGCCGCTGGGCGCGGTGGGCGGTGCGGTGGGCCTGACGATCGTCGGCAACGTCCTGGACGCCGTGACGGCGCTGGGCCACTGGCGGGACTTCCTGCCGGCCCACTGGCAGTTCGCGTGGGCGGACGCGTTGCAGCCGCGGCTGGAGTGGGGCGGGATGATCAAGGGCACGGCGGTGTCGGTGGCGTACGCGCTGGTGCTGTTCGCCCTGGCGTTCCGCCACTTCCGGGGGAAGGACGTGGTGTCCTGACGGACGGTGGGACGGTCCGGGGCGGGTGGATTCGGCCGGTCCGGCGCCGCCGGATTCCCGTGGGGTGCGCTGCCACGGCCGGAGGCCGGCTGGGCACCGCCGGATTCCCTGGTGGGGGCCGCGCGCCGTCGCGGCGGGGGATGAGGCCCCGGACCCGCCCTTTCACCGTTTCCCCGGGGGCAGGCCCCCGGCCCCCGGAGGGGCCCGGGAGGCCGGGGAGCCGGGGCCCGGGGCTCTCTCCCGCCGCGACGGTGCGCAACCACCGTCTGCGCATCCGGCGGTGCCGAGCCGGCCTCAGCCCGGGCTCCCCGCCCCGTACACCGCCCCCGGCGCCCGCGCCCCCGCCAGCAGTCCCCGGACCGCCTCCCCCGCTTCCTTCGGGGTCCAGCGGTCGCCCTTGTCGGTGACGGGGCCCGGGTGCCAGCCCTCCATGACGGTGATGCGGCCCGCCTCCGCGGCGAAGACCTGGCCGGTGACGCCGGCCGAGTGTGCCGAGCCGAGCCAGACCACGAGCGGGGAGACGTTGGCGGGGGCCATGGCGTCGAAGCCGTGTTCCGGCGCGGCCATCGTCGCCGCGAAGGTCCGCTCGGTCATCCTGGTGCGGGCGGCGGGGGCGACGGCGTTGGCCTGGACGCCGTAGCGGGCCAGCTCGGCGGCGGCGACGAGGGTCAGGGCGACGATGCCGGCCTTCGCGGCGGCGTAGTTGGCCTGACCGACGCTCCCCAGCAGCCCCGCCCCCGACGTCGTGTTGACCACCCGCGCACACGGCTCGCGCCCGGCCTTGGCCTGCGCCCGCCAGTGCGCGGCGGCGTGCCGCAGCGGCAGGAAGTGGCCCTTGAGGTGGACGGCGACGACGGCGTCCCAGTCGTCCTCGCCGAGGTTGACGAGCATCCGGTCGCGCAGGACGCCCGCGTTGTTGACGAGCGTGTCGAGCCGGCCGTAGGCGTCGAGTGCGGTGGCGACGAGGGCGGCCGCACCTTCGTCCGTGGAGACGTCGCCGCTGTGCACGACGGCTTCGCCGCCCCGCTCGCGGATCTCACCGGCGACGCGGCGCGCCTCGGCGGCCGAGGTCCCCGGCAGTTCGTTCACGACGACCCGTGCGCCTTCGGCCGCGAGGGCGAGTGCGTGGGCCCGGCCCAGGCCGCGGCCGGCGCCGGTGACGGCGGCGACGCGTCCGGCGCAGATTCCGCTCATGTCGGGGGCTCCTCGTGGTTGACGGTGGCGGCGGAGAGGAACGCGGGCCGCTCGCCGCCGCCGTGGACGAGCAGGTCGGCGCCGGTGATGTGGGCGGCGTCGGCGGAGGCGAGGAAGACGGCGGCGGCACCGACCTCGTCGGGCTCGGCGAGCCGCCCCGCGGGTACGGTGCGGGCGACGGCGGCGAGGCCGTCGGCGTCCCCGTAGTGGAGATGGGCGGATTCGGTGCGCACCATGCCGGGGACGAGGGTGTTGACGCGGACGGCGGGGGCCCATTCGATGGCCATGGTGCGGGCGAGGCTGTGCAGTCCGGCCTTGGCGGCGCCGTAGGCGGCGGTGCCCGGCGAGGGGCGGGTGCCGCTCACGCTGCCGACCATCAGGATGCAACCGCCGTCCGGCCGTGCGCGCAGCAGGGGGTACGCGGCGAGCGACGCGGTCAGCGGTGCGACGAGGTTGAGGCCGATGACGCGTGCGTGGCGTTCCGCACCGGCCGCGCCGAGCAGCCGGAAGGGCGTGCCGCCCGCGTTGTTCACGAGGACGTCCAGGCGCCCGTACTCGTCCGCCATCCGCTCGAAGAGGGCGGTGACGGCGGCCGGGTCGCGCAGGTCCGCGGGGAGGTGGCGGGCGGTGCGCCCGGCCGCCGTGACGGGCCGGTCCGGCGGGCGGCGGGCGCAGACGACGACGTGTGCGCCGGTGCGCAGGAAGGCGCGGGCGATCCCCGCCCCCACACCGCGCGTGCCGCCGGTGACGACGACGGTGCGCGGCTCCGCACCGTCCGGTCCCGCCTCCGCCTCCGTACCGCCCGGCATCGTGCCACCTCCCGCGGCGGGTCGTCCGCTGCTACCGTGAACGGGCGCCGCCTAACAAACGTTTGGTGGAAAGGTAGCGGATCCTCCGATGAGTGTCTCCACCTCGCGCCCCGAACCGGCCGTCGCCGTCGTCACCGTGGACTTCCCGCCCGTCAACGCCCTGCCCGTGCAGGGCTGGTACGACCTGGCGGGAGCGGTCGGCGCGGCCGGCGCCGACCCCGCGGTCCGCTGTGTCGTGCTGACCGCCGCCGGGCGCGGCTTCAACGCCGGCGTGGACCTCAAGGAGATCCGGGACTCGCCCGGCCACGAGGCCCTGATCGGCGCCAACCACGCCTGCGCGGCGGCCTTCTCCGCGGTCTACGACTGCCAGGTGCCGGTGATCGCCGCCGTGCACGGCTTCTGCCTGGGCGGGGGCGTCGGCCTGGCCGGCAACGCCGACGCCGTCGTCGCCTCCGAGGACGCCGCGTTCGGCCTGCCGGAGCTGGACCGGGGCGCGCTCGGCGCCGCCACGCACCTGGCCAGGCTCGTCCCGCAGCACCTGATGCGCACGCTCTACTTCACCTCGCGCACGGTCACCGCGCAGGAGCTGTACCGGCACGGGTCCGTCTGGCGCGTCGTGCCGCGCGACAGGCTCCGCGCGGCGGCCCTGGAGCTGGCCGGGGAGATCGCCGCCAAGGACGGGTCGCTGCTGCGCCTGGCGAAGTCCGCGCTCAACGGCATCGACCCGGTGGACGTGCACCGCAGCTACCGCTACGAGCAGGGCTTCACCTTCGAGGCGGGCCTGTGCGGCGTCGGCGACCGCCTCCGCGAGGCGTTCGGCTCCGGCGGCGACCGGAAGGGACCGGAGGGGCGGAAGGGGCGGGAGGAACCGTGAACGGCGACAAGACGATGACCGCCGACGAGGCGGTGGCGCACCTGGAGAGCGGGATGACCGTCGGCATCGGCGGCTGGGGCTCCCGGCGCAAGCCGATGGCCCTGGTCAGGGCCATGCTGCGCGCGGACGTCCGCGACCTGACCGTCGTCTCCTACGGCGGCCCGGACGTCGGCCTGCTGGTGGCCGCCGGCCGGGTCCGCAAGCTCGTCGCGGCCTTCGCGACGCTCGACTCGATCCCGCTCGAACCGCACTTCCGCGCCGCCCGGCAGCGCGGGGACGTCGAACTCGTCGAGCTGGACGAGGCGATGTTCATGTGGGGGCTGACGGCCGCGGCGCACCGGCTGCCGTTCATGCCGGTACGCGCGGGCCTCGGCTCGGACGTCATGACCGTCAACCCCTCCCTGCGCACGGTGACGTCGCCCTACGAAGACGGGGAGGAGCTCGTCGCCGTCCCGGCGCTCACGCTGGACGCGGCGCTCGTGCACCTCAACCGGGCGGACGCGCGCGGCAACGCCCAGTACCTGGGCCCGGACCCGTACTTCGACGACCTGTTCTGCGAGGCGGCGCGCGAGGCGTACGTCTCCTGCGAACGGCTGGTCGACAGCGCCGGGTTCGCCGAGGGCGGCGGCCCGCAGACGCTGCTCGTGCAGCGGAGCTGCGTCAACGGCGTCATCGAGGCGCCGGGCGGAGCGCACTTCACCTCCTGCGTGCCGGACTACGACCGGGACGAGGCGTTCCAGGCCGCGTACGCCGCGGCGGCGGCCGGACCGGGG
Source organism: Streptomyces rectiverticillatus (assembly GCF_013394065.1). Classification (NCBI taxonomy): domain Bacteria; kingdom Bacillati; phylum Actinomycetota; class Actinomycetes; order Kitasatosporales; family Streptomycetaceae; genus Streptomyces; species Streptomyces rectiverticillatus. Next base: position 6,407,174 of record NZ_CP040752.1, on the reverse strand, counting down.
ACCTGGCGGCAGTTCGCCGACCGCTTCCTGTCGGGGGACGAGGACGCCTACCGCGCCGCCGTCCAAGGCTTCGCCGAGGGCGCGGCGTGAGCGCCGGGCGGGCCGAGGCGAGCGCCGGGCGGGCCGAGGTGTGCGTCGTGGCGTGTGCGGAGGCGTGGCGCGGCGACGGGGAGATCCTGGCGAGCCCGATGGGGGTGGTCCCGACCGTCGGGGCGCGGCTCGCGCGGCTCACCTTCGCCCCGGACCTGCTGCTCACGGACGGGGAGGCGCTGCTGATGGCCGACGTGCCCGCGCTGGGTGCGAAGCCGCGGGCGGTCGAGGGGTGGCTGCCGTTCCGGCGGCACCTGGCCGTGGTCGCGGGCGGGCGGCGGCACGTGATGATGGGGGCGGCCCAGCTCGACCGGCACGGCAACCAGAACATCTCCTGCGTCGGCGACTGGCAGCGGCCCGGCCGGCAGCTGCTCGGCGTGCGCGGGGCACCTGCCAACACCCTGAACGGTCCGACGAGTTACTGGATCCCGCGGCACTCCCCGCGCGTCCTGGTCGAGAAGGTCGACATGGTCAGCGGCGTCGGCTACGACCGGGCGGCGGCTGCGGGGCCGTCGGCGACGCGCTTCCACCGTATCCCTTGCGTGGTCACCGACCTGGCCGTCCTCGACTTCGAGACGCCGGACCGCACGATGCGGGTCCGCTCCCTGCACCCGGGCGTGACGGCCGCCGAGCTGCGGGCGGCCACCGGGTTCCCCCTGGAGGTCCCCCGGGACGTGCCGCGCACCCGCCCGCCCTCCGCCGAGGAGCTGCGGCTGATCCGTGAGGTCATCGACCCGGACGGGCTGCGCGCGCGGGAGGTACGGGGGTGAGGACGGCCCTGACCGACCTGGTGGGCGTGCGGCACCCGCTCGTCCAGACCGGTATGGGCTGGGTGGCGGGCCCGCGCCTGGTGTCGGCCGTGGCGGAGGCGGGCGCGCTCGGCGTCCTGGGCTCGGCCACGATGACGCCCGACGGGCTCAGGGCCGCCATCAGGAAGGTGCGCTCCCGCACCCGGCAGCCGTTCGGGGTCAACCTGCGGGCGGACGCGGGCGACGCCCGCGAGCGCGTGGACATCCTGATCGAGGAGGGCGTGCGGGTCGCGTCGTTCGCGCTCGCCCCGTCCCGGGAGCTGATCGCCCGCCTGAAGGACGCCGGGGTAGTGGTCGTCCCGTCGGTGGGGGCGCGGCGGCACGCCGAGAAGGTGGCCGCCTGGGGCGCGGATGCGGTCGTGGTGCAGGGCGCGGAGGGCGGTGGCCACACGGGGGAGGTCGCGACGTCGGTCCTGCTGCCGCAGGTGGTGGACGCGGTGGGCATCCCGGTCGTCGCGGCGGGCGGCTTCCGCGACGGGCGCGGGCTGGTGGCGGCCCTGGCGTTCGGCGCGGCGGGGGTCGCCATGGGCACGCGCTTCCTGCTGACCGCGGACAGCACGGTGCCCGGCGCGGTGAAGGCGGCGTACCTCGCGGCGACGGTGCGGGACGTCACGGTCACGACGAAGGTCGACGGACTCCCCCACCGGATGCTGCGCACGCCCTTCGTCGCGGGACTGGAGCGCTCGGGGCGGCTCGGCGGGCTCGTCCGGTCGCTGCGGCACGCGGCGGCCTTCCGGGCGCTGTCGGGGACCGGCTGGGCGGCGATGGTGCGCGACGGCCTGGCGATGTGCCACGGACGCGAGCTGACGTGGAGTCAGGTGCTGATGGCGGCGAACACGCCGGTGCTGCTGCGGGCCGCGATGGTGGACGGCCGCACGGATGTGGGGGTGATGGCCTCGGGGCAGGTCGCCGGTGTCATCGACGACCTGCCGACGTGCGCCGAGCTGGTCGGGCGCGTGATGGCGGAGGCGGAGGAGGTGCTGGCGGCGCTCGGGGGGCACGGAGGCGCCCCGTAGCCCTCACAGCCTTTCGATGACCGTCACGTTGGCCTGCCCGCCGCCCTCGCACATCGTCTGCAGGCCGTAGCGGCCTCCCGTGCGCTCGAGTTCGTGCAGGAGCGTGGTCATCAGCTTCGCGCCGGTCGCGCCCAGGGGGTGGCCCAGGGCGATGGCGCCGCCGTTGACGTTGACCTTCTCCGGGTCGGCGCCGGTCTCCTGCAGCCAGGCCAGGACGACGGAGGCGAAGGCCTCGTTGATCTCGACGAGGTCGATGTCCGCCATCGTCAGACCGGCCTTCTTCAGCGCGTGGGCGGTCGCCGGGATGGGCGCCGTCAGCATGCGGACCGGGTCCTCGCCGCGTACGGACAGGTGGTGGACGCGGGCGCGCGGGGTCAGCCCGTGGTCGCGCACGGCGCGCTCGCTCGCGAGCAGCAGGGCCGCCGCCCCGTCGGATATCTGGGAGGAGAGGGCGGCCGTCAGCCTGCCGCCGTCCACCACCGGCTTCAGCGCGGCCATCTTCTCCAAAGAGGTGTCCGGGCGGGGCCCTTCGTCGGCCGTCAGCCCGCCGCAGGGGGCGAGTTCGCGGTCGAAGCGGCCCTCGTCGGCGGCGCGCACGGCCCTTCGGTGCGAGCGCAGCGCGTACTCCTCCATGGCGGTGCGCGTGATGCCCCACTGCCGGGCGATGAGCTCGGCTCCGTGGAACTGGCTGACGGGCCGGTCGCCGTAGCGCGCCCGCCAGCCCTCCGAGCCGGCGAAGGGGCCCTCGGTGAGGCCGAGCGGGACGGCCGCGCGGTGGACGGCGTAGGCGATCGGGATCTGCGACATGTTCTGGACGCCGCCCGCGACGACGAGGTCCTGGGTGCCGGAGAGGACGGCCTGGGCGGCGAAGTGGACGGCCTGCTGGCCGGAGCCGCACTGCCGGTCGACGGTGACGCCGGGGACCTCCTCGGGCAGCCCGGCGGCCAGCCAGCTCGTCCGGGCGATGTCCCCGGCCTGCGGGCCGACGGCGTCGAGGCAGCCGAGGACGACGTCCTCGACGGCGGCCGGGTCGACGCCCGTGCGCGCCATCAGGGCGCGCAGGACGTGCGCGCCGAGGTCGGCGGGGTGGACGGCGGAGAGCCCGCCTCCGCGCCGGCCGACAGGGGTGCGGACCGCTCCGACGATATAGGCCTCGGCCATGGCTGCTCCTCCAACCGGTCACTCCCGCACGGCGATGCCGTCCAGGACCATCGACAGATACTGACGGGCGATCTCCTCCGCCGGGAGCCGTCCTCCCGGCCGGTACCAGGACGCGGCGACCCAGACGGTGTCGCGCAGGAACCGGTAGGCGAGGCGGGCGTCCAGGTCGGCGCGGAAGGCGCCCTCGGCGGCGCCGCGCTCGATCGTGCCGAGCCACACCTCCTCGAACCTGCGCTGCGACTCGGCGAGGTAGCCGAAGCGCGGCTGACCTGCGAGGTGCCGGGACTCCTTCTGGTAGATGGCGACGGCGGGGCGGTGCCGGTCGATCTCCCGGAAGGACTCGGCCACCAGGGCCTCCAGGGTCGCGCGGGGCCCGAGCCCGGCGGCGAGCACGGCGTCGTAGCCGGCCCACAGCTCGTCGAGGAAGGCGGAGAGGATCTCGTCCAGCATCGACTCCTTGGAGTCGAAGTGGTAGTAGAGGCTGCCCGCCAGCAGCCCCGCCTCCTCGGCGATCCGGCGCACGGTGGTGGCGTTGTAGCCCTGCGCGGCGAACACCTCGGCGGCGGTCGCGAGGAGCTCTCCGCGCCGCTCGGGCGCGGGCCGCTCGGTGGTGGTCTTCTTGCTGTTCGGCACGGGTCCATTCTCGGTCACGCGCGCTGGCTGCTGACGGAGACCGTCTCGCCGGTCATGTACGAGGAGTAGCCGCTGGCGAGGAAGACGATGACGTTGGCGACCTCCCAGGGCTCGGCGGCCCGGCCGAACGCCTCGCGCCGGGCCAGCTCCTCCAGCAGCCCGGGCGTGGTGACCTTCGCCAGGTGGGGGTGCAGGGCGAGGCTCGGCGCGACGGCGTTGACGCGCACGCCGTAGGCGGCGGCCTCCACCGCCGCGCAGCGGGTGAGCGCCATGACGCCGGCCTTGGCCGCGGCGTAGTGGGCCTGGCCCTGCTGGGCGCGCCAGCCCACGACGGAGGCGTTGTTGACGACGACGCCGCCGGTGCCCCGGGCGCGCATCCGGCGCAGGGCGGCGCGGGTGCAGCGGAAGGTGCCGCCGAGGGTGGTGCCGACGACGGCGTCCCACTGCTCGTCGGTCATGTCGGCGAGATCGGCGGTGCCTCCGAGACCGGCGTTGTTGACGACGACGTCGAGGCCGCCGTGCCGCTCCTCGGCCAGCTCGAACAAGGCCGCGACCTGCGCTTCGTCGGTGACGTCGCAGAGCCGTCCGGCGACCTGGCGGGCGCCGAACTCCTCGCTCAGCTCGGCGACGGCGACGCGCAGCCGGCGCGCGTGCCGGTCTCCGAGCACCACGCGGGCGCCCTCCTCGAGGAACCGGCGGGCGGTGGCGGAGCCGATCCCCGCGCCGGCCGCGGCGGTGATGACGGCCGTGCGGCCGGACAGCAGCGCGTGGGCGGGGAGATAGGGCGGCGGGCCGGGCCGGACAGCGGTGGACTCCTCGACGCTGCTCATGGCCGTACGTTAACCTACCAAACACTTGTTAGGGAAGGATGGTTGATGGCCACTGACCCTGTGACGACCGACGGCCGGCAGGTCCCCGCCGGCCCCGTGGTGCGCTACGAGCGCAGCGGCCCCGTCGCGACCGTCACCATGAACCGGCCCGCGTACCGCAACGCCCAGAACTCCGCGATGACGTACGCCCTGGACGGAGCCTTCTACGAGGCGTCGGGCGACGACGAGGTCAAGGTGATCGTCCTCGCGGGCGCGGGCGATCACTTCTCGTCCGGGCACGACATCGGCACACCCGGCCGCGACGCCCACCTGCCGCACCCCCGCCGGGCGGGCCTGTGGTGGGACCACTCGGACAAGGCCGGTGCGGAGAGCCGCTTCGCGCGCGAGTCCGAGGTGTACCTGGGCATGTGCCGCCGCTGGCGCGAGATCCCCAAGCCGCTCATCGCCTCCGTGCAGGGCGCCTGCGTGGCGGGCGGCCTGATGCTGGCCTGGGTCTGCGATCTGATCGTCGCGAGCGAGGACGCCTTCTTCGCCGACCCGGTGGTCCGGATGGGCATCCCCGGCGTGGAGTTCTTCGCGCACCCCTGGGTGCTGCCGCCGCGCGTCGCGAAGGAACTCCTCTACACGGGCGACCGGATGGGCGCGCACCGCGCCCGCGAGCTCGGCATGGTCAACCGCGTGGTGCCGCGCGAGCAGCTCGCCGCCCGCACCCGCGAACTCGCCGGGCGCGTGGCCGCGATGCCCCGCATGGGCCTCGCCCTCGCCAAGCGCGCGGTCAACCAGGCCGAGGACCTCCAGGGCCTGCACGGCGGTCTCGACGCGGCGTTCGCCCTGCACCACCTCGCGCACGCGCACAACGCCGAGACCTCCGCCGGCCCGCTCGCCGGGATGGACGTGCGCACGATGAAGGCGAGGGCGGCCGGGACGGACGGCGCCTGATGGACCTGGACCTCACGCCCGGGCAGGAGGACTTCCGCGCGGAGGCCCGCGCCTGGCTCGCCGGCCACGTCCCCCGGACGCCGCTCGCCTCGCTGGAGACCGAGGAGGGCTTCGCCGAACACCGCGCGTGGGAACGGACGCTGCACGCGGGCCGCTGGTCGGCCGTCTCCTGGCCGGCCGCGTACGGGGGCCGGGGCCGTTCGTTCCTGGAGTGGCTGGTCTTCGAAGAGGAGTACTGGGCGGCGGGCGCACCCGCCCGCGTCTCCCAGAACGGCATCGGCCTGCTCGCCCCGACCCTCCTCGAACACGGCACGCAGGAGCAGCGGGCCCGGATCCTGCCGGCGATGGCGAGCGGGGAGACGGTGTGGGCGCAGGCGTGGTCCGAGCCCGAGGCCGGGTCGGACCTCGCGTCCCTGCGGTCGATCGCGGTGCGCACGGCCGGCGGCTGGCTGCTCAGCGGGCAGAAGACCTGGTCGTCGCGGGCCGCGTTCGCCGACCGCGCCTTCGGGCTGTTCCGCAGCCACGCGAGCGCCGGCCGGCCCCACGAGGGCCTGACCTACGCGATGTTCGGGCTGGACGCGCAGGGGGTGCGGGTGCGCCCGGTCGGCCGCCTCGACGGCCGGCCCGCGTTCGCGGAGATCTTCCTGGACGAGGTGTTCGTGCCCGACCGGGACGTCGTCGGCACGCCCGGCGACGGCTGGCGCGTCGCCATGAGCACCGCGGGCAGCGAGCGCGGCCTCACCCTGCGCAGCCCGGGCCGCTACGTGGCGGCCGCGCGCCGGCTGGTCGCCCTGTGGCGGGTGGCCGCCGACCCCGGGGACACGGCGCTGCGCGACCGGGTGGCCGACGCGGTGGTGCGGGCCCGCGCCTACCAGCTGTACGGGTACGCGTGCGCGGCGGGCGGGCCGCGGGGCGCGGAGCCGAGCCTCACCAAGCTGTTCTGGTCGGAGCTGGACCTGGCACTGCACGAGACGGCGCTCGACCTGCTCGGCCCGTACGGCGAACTGGCCGGCCCGGCGGGCGACGCCCCGGCGCACGGCGGCTGGGCGGAGGGCTTCGTCTTCGCCCTGGCGGGGCCGGTGTACGCGGGCACGAACGAGATCCAGCGGGACATCGTCGCGGAGCGGCTGCTGGGGCTTCCGAAGGGGCGGCGGGCATGAGGGGTGTACGGGACGTTCCGCCGGCCGTACGGGCGTGGGCGCGTGCCGTACGGGGGCGGTCGGCATGAGGTTCGCACTCGACGACGAGCAGCGGGAGTTCGGGCGGACGCTCGGGCGGATGCTGAGCGCGGCGGACACCCCGGCGGCCGTACGGGCCTGGGCGCGGGGCGACCACGGGCCGGGGCTCGCGGTGTGGGAGCGGCTGGCGCGGGCCGGGGTCTTCGGGCTGGCCGTACCCGAGGCGTTCGGCGGCGCGGGGCCGCTGCCGGTGGAGGCGGCGGTGGCCTTCACGGAGCTGGGCCGGCACGCGGTGCCCGGTCCGGTCGTGGAGACGGCCGCCGTGTCGGTGCTGCTGGCGCGGCTGGCCGAGGCGGGCCGGCCGGTCCTCGCGGAGGCCTGGCTGCCGCGCGTGTGCGACGGCGGGGCCCGGGTGACGGCGGCCCTGCCGGGCGCACCGGGCGGCAGCCCGTACGCGCTGGACGCGGACGTGTGCGACGGGGTGTTCGTCGCGCCGGGCGGCCCGGACGACCTCTTCCTGGCCACCGGCCACGGCCCCGTCCAGCCCTCGCTGGACCCCGCGCGGCGGCTCGCCCTGCCGCGGTGCGGTGCGGAGCCGGTGGCCGCGGGGCGGGCGGTGCGCGAGGCGGCGCGGCTCGCCGCCGACTGGGCGGCGTTCGCGACGGCCGCGCAGGTGCTGGGCGTGGGGCTGGCCCTGCTGGAGCGGACGGTGGGGTACGTGCGGCAGCGCAAGCAGTTCGGCGTACCGGTCGGCGCCTTCCAGGCGGTCAAGCACCGGCTGGCGGACGTGCGCGTGGGCCTGGAGTTCGCCGGGCCGCTCGTGTACGGCGCGGCCGTGGCCCTGGCGGCGGGGAGGCCGGGAGCCGGGGCGGAGGTCGCCGCGGCGAAGGCGGCGGCGTCGGACGCCGCCTATGCCGGGGCCCGGGCCGCCCTGCAGCTGCACGGCGCGATCGGCTACACCGCGGAGTACGACCTGTCGCTGTGGCTGGGCAAGGCGCGGGCGCTGCGCTCGGCCTGGGGGACGCCGGCGGGCTGCCGGGCCCGCACCCTCGATTTATTTTTCTTGTAAAACACTTGCTAATCTTCTGCCATGCTCAGACGCTCCCCGCTGCCCGGGCCCCTGCACGCCGCCCTCCGGATCGGCCGGCCTGCGGACATCTGGTACAAGTCGGCCCTCAGCGGCGTCGTGGCGATGGCGGTCCCGTACGCCGCCCTGCTCGCCGCCGGCCGGCTGGATCTCGCGCTCTACACCTCCGCCGGAGCCCTGTGCGCGCTCTTCGGCCACGACCGCCCGTACGCGGCGCGCGCCCGCACCCTCGCCCTGGTGGTGCTCGGCATGACCGCGGGCGTCGGCGCGGCCCTGGCCGCCGCGGTCCTGACGCCCTCCCCCGCCGTCCTGGTGGCGGTCGCCGCCGTGCTCGCCGCCGCGCAGAAGACGGCCTGCGACGCCTTCCGCACCGGGCCGCCGGGCCACGTCGTCCTCACGTTCGTCACGGCGTCGGCGTGCTTCGCGCCGCAGCGCGCCGCGGACCTCCCGCTCCACGTCGGCCTGACGCTCGCCTGCGGCCTGTGGGCCTGGCTGGTCTGCATGGCGCCCGCCCTCGTCCGCCCGCACGGCCCCGAGCGCATCGCCGCCGCCCGCGCCCTGGAGGCCGCGGCACGGCTGGCCCGCGCGAACACGGCGGAGGCGGCGAACCCGGCGGACACGGCCCGCGCGCGCCACGCCGCCTGGCAGGCACTGCTGCGCGCCCCTGCGACGGTGCGCGCCCACGTGCACGACGAGCTCGTCCGCAGGGAGGCGGCCGGGCACGGCCGCGGCGGTACGGACGCGGACCCGCGCCCCGCGGCGGGCACCGCCCCGGACAGCGGGCCCTGGCAGGCCTGGGCCCGGGCCCTGCGCAAGGGCCGCGCCCTGCCCTGGGACGCGCCTGCCGCCCCCGGCCCGGGTGCGATGCCACCCGGACCCCTCCCGCTGTCCCTGCTGCTGCCCACGGGCGCCCGCGTGCTCGCCGGTTCCGCCCTGGCCGGCTGGGCCTCGCTCGCCTGCGGAGTCGGCCACCCGTACTGGGCCGTGGTCAGCGCCGCCTCGGTCGTACAGGCAGGCGGCGCGCCGTCCTGGCAGCGCGCGCTGCAGCGGGTGCTGGGCAACCTCCTCGGCGTCGCGCTCTTCGCCGCGCTGGTGCCCCTCATGCGCACCGGCCAGGCGGCCATGGTCCTGGCCGTTCTCGTCCTGCTCGCCGGCGCCGAGGCACTCATCTCCCGCAACTACTGGCTCGGCACGGTCTGCGTCACCCCGATGGCCCTGCTGCTGACCGAATTCGGCGGCAGCAGCCCCGCCGGGGAGCTCGTCGGCGACCGCTGGACCGATACGCTCGTCGGCGCGGCGGCGGGCCTGCTCGCCTGTGCGCTGGTGACCAACCGGCGGGCGGCGGACCGGGTCGACGCCGCCGTGGTCCGGGTGTCCGAGGCGCACGCCGCGGCCCTCGCCGTGGCGGCGGGTGCCGGCGCCCGCGAGGCGGACCGGGCCCGCGACCGGCTCGCGGCCGCCCTGGTCGACCTGCGGGAGGCGGCCGACGCCGCGGCCGGCGAGTGGCGGCGGACCGCTCCCGGGGAGCGGGTGGCCCGCGCCGAGAACGACGGCCACCGGGCGCTGGCCGCACTCGCCCGAGGGCGCGCGCCAGGCAGTGGCGCGACGCTGATGTGAGGGCTCCCTCCGGACGGTCAGCGGCGGGACGGCAGAATCTACCCGGAGCACCGACTGGAAAGGATCACAACGTGACCGAGGACATCGTCGCGCGCGTGCTGCGGCAGTGGCAGCAGGTCCACCCCGGACTCGACACCGCGCCGATGGCCGTGATCGGCCGGCTCAACCGCTGCGCGGCGCTGCTCCAGCAGGCCACGGACGCCCCGCTGGTGCGCGAGGGCCTGACGCGGGCCGAGTTCGACATCCTCGGCACCCTGCGGCGCACGGGCCGGGAGCTGACCCCGGGCCAGATCGCACGGGAGACCTTCGCCTCCGGGGCGGCCGTCACCAAGCGGCTGCGGGTGCTCGAAGCACGCTGCCTGGTCGCCCGCCGCGCAGACGAGCGCGACCGCCGGGTGGCCCACCTGTCCCTGACGGACGAGGGCCGGGAGCTCATCGACCGGCTGATCCCGCACCAGCTGGGCTACGAGAGCGCGCTCCTCGAAGGGCTCGGCGAGGACCGCCGGGCCGACCTCGCCGCGACGCTCGCCGAGCTGCTCGTCCTGCTGGAGGGGCGGCTCGGCGGCCTCCAGCCCTGACCTCCGGCACCTTCTGCACCGCCTGTTTCGGGCCGTACCCCTGGGGGGTACGGCCCGAAGTCGTTCCTCCCCCTTGCGATCGATACACCCCAGGGGTATACATGGAGAGAGGAGATACCCCCTAGGGGTATGAGGGGAACGGACGAGGAGCGCGGATGAGCACCACGACGAGCAGTACCACCGGCACAGCCGAGGTCGAACTCGCCATCGGCGGCATGACCTGCGCCTCCTGCGCCGCCCGGATCGAGAAGAAGCTCAACCGCATGGAGGGCGTCGAGGCCACCGTCAACTACGCCACCGAGAAGGCCCGGGTCTTCCACGCCGAGGGCGTCTCGGTGGACGACCTGATCGCCACGGTGGTCGCCACGGGCTACACCGCCGAGCCGCCCGCACCCGCCGAGGCGGCGCCCGCCGGTGCGCAGGAGGGGCGGCCCGCCGGGGAGGGCGACGAGCTGCGCACGCTGCGGCAGCGGCTGATCACGGCCGTGGCGCTGGCCGTCCCCGTCGTCCTGCTGGCCATGGTGCCCGCCCTGCAGTTCGAGTACTGGCAGTGGCTGTCGCTGACCCTGACGGCGCCCGTCGTCACGTACGCCGCCTGGCCCTTCCACCGCGCCGCGTTCACCAACGCCCGGCACGGCGCGGCCACCATGGACACCCTGATCTCGGTCGGCACCTCGGCGGCCTTCCTGTGGTCGGTGTGGGCGCTGTTCCTCGGCGACGCCGGCATGCCGGGCATGACGCACTCCTTCGACCTGACGGTCACCCGCGGCGACGGCGCGGAGAACATCTACCTGGAGGCGGCCGCGGGCGTCACCGCCTTCATCCTGGCGGGCCGCTACTTCGAGGCCCGCTCCAAGCGCAAGGCCGGGGCCGCACTGCGGGCCCTGATGGAGCTGGGCGCCAAGGAGGTCACCGTTCTGCGGGGCGGGCGGGAGGAGCGCATCCCGGTCTCCGGCCTGGCAGTGGGCGACCGCTTCCTCGTCCGGCCCGGCGAGAAGATCGCCACCGACGGCACCGTCGTCGAGGGCAGCTCCGCCGTGGACGCTTCGATGCTCACCGGCGAGTCCGTCCCCGTCGAGGTCGGCGTGGGCGACGCGGTCACCGGCGCCACGCTCAACGCGGGCGGCCGCCTCGTCGTCGAGGCCACGCGCGTCGGCGCGGACACCCAGCTGGCCCGGATGGCGAAGCTCGTGGAGGACGCGCAGAACGGCAAGGCCGCGGCCCAGCGCCTCGCCGACCGCATCTCCGCCGTCTTCGTACCCGTCGTCATCGTCCTCGCGCTCGCGACCCTCGGGTTCTGGCTGGCCACCGGGGCGGGAGCGACCGCCGCGTTCACCGCGGCCGTGGCCGTGCTGATCATCGCCTGCCCGTGCGCCCTGGGGCTCGCCACGCCCACCGCCTTGATGGTCGGCACCGGCCGCGGCGCCCAGCTCGGCATCCTCATCAAGGGCCCCGAGGTCCTGGAGACCACCCGCAAGGCCGACACCGTCCTCCTCGACAAGACCGGCACCGTGACCACCGGCCGCATGACCCTGCTCGCCGTCCGCACCGCCGACGGCGTGAGCGAGACCGACACCCTGCGGCTGGCGGGCGCGCTGGAGCACGCCTCGGAGCACCCCATCGCCCGGGCTGTCGCCGCGGGCGCCGCCGAGCGCGTCGGCACGCTGCCCGTACCGGAGGACTTCGCCGACCTCCCGGGCCTCGGCGTCCAGGGCGTCGTCGAGGGCCGCGCCGTCCTCGTCGGCCGGGAGAAGCTGCTCGCGGAGTGGGCCATGGGCCTGCCGGCCGGGCTGCGCGAGGCGAAGGACGCCGCCGAGGCCGCGGGCCGCACGGCCGTCGTCGTCGCCTGGGACGGCGAGGCCCGCGCGGTGCTGGAGGTGGCCGACGCGGTCAAGTCCACCAGCGCCGAGGCCGTCCGGCGGCTGCGCGCGCTCGGCCTCACGCCGGTCCTGCTCACCGGTGACAACAAGGCCGTCGCCGAAGCGGTCGCCGCCGAGACCGGCATCGACGAGGTGATCGCCGAGGTCCTGCCGCAGGACAAGGTCGACGTCGTCAAGCGGCTGCAGGCCGAGGGCCGTTCGGTCGCCATGGTCGGCGACGGCGTCAACGACGCCGCCGCCCTCGCCCAGGCCGACCTGGGCCTGGCCATGGGCACCGGCACCGACGCCGCCATCGAGGCCGGCGACCTGACCCTCGTCCGCGGCGACCTGCGTACCGCCGCCGACGCCATCCGCCTCGCCCGGCGGACGCTCGGCACCATCAAGGCCAACCTCTTCTGGGCCTTCGCCTATAACGTGGCGGCCCTGCCGCTGGCGGCCGCGGGGCTGCTCAACCCGATGATCGCCGGAGCCGCGATGGCCTTCTCCTCGGTCTTCGTCGTCGGCAACAGCCTGCGGCTGCGGGGCTTCCGCCCCACGGGCTGACGGCGCCCGGTCTCACGCATAAGCCCCCGATGCCGGGTACGTGAGCAATTCGTAACAAGCGCAACGCTCGTCCCCGCCCCCGCCCTCTCACTCGGTGTAAGGGACACCGAGAGGGAGGGCGGGGCGACGCCATGGCGCTGCCGAAGAAGCACAGGAACCGGATCGCGGCCACGGCGGCGGTCTTCGCGATAGCCGCCGGGACGCTCGCCGTGGCCGTCAACGACCGCGAGAGCGGCGGTACTTCCCAGGCGGCGGACAGGCCCGCGCCCGGCAGGACGGTCAGTCAGGAGATCGAGCACCTGCCGGAGGACTCCGGCAAGGCGGTCAACCTCACGATCGACGACGGCCCGGACCCGACGTGGACGCCCAAGGTCCTGAACGTGCTGAAGGAGTACGGCGCCAAGGCCACGTTCTGCATGACCGGGCCCAACGCGCAGAAGCACCCGGACCTCGTCGGGAAGGTCGTCGCGGCGGGCCACCGGCTGTGCGACCACTCCATGTCGCACGACACCAGGATGGACAAGAAGCCGGTGGCGTACCAGGAGAAGGAGATCCTGGACGCCCGACGGCTCATCGAGGAGGCCTCGGGCGGCGAGCCCGTGCGCTACTACCGGGCCCCCGGCGGGGCGTTCACCCCGGACAGCCGGCGCATCGCCGCCGAGCACGGGATGCGCCCGCTCGGCTGGAACGTGGACACCAAGGACTTCGAGCGCCCGGGCGTCGAGAAGATCCTCGACACCGTCGAGCGCCAGCTGGGCAAGGGCCCGACGATCCTGATGCACGACGCCGGCGGCCCGCGTGCCCAGACCGTGGAGGCCCTCGGACGGCTGCTGCCCAAGCTCAAGCAGGAGGGTTACGCCTTCAGCTTCCCGCGGACCTGACCCGGACCTGGCCCGGACCTGGCCCGGACCTCCGCCCGGGCCGGTCCCGCCGAGCCGGCCCCGTCCCGGCTCAGCGGGACTGTGCCGGAGTGGGCAGCTTCGCCGCGGGGAAGGCCTGGTTGCTGTCGCAGACCAGGTCGGTGATGACGTAACTGCCGCCGCTGAGCTCGACCTTCACGTCGTGGATCTGCCGCCCCCGGGGCACCTCGTTGGCCGCCGCCGTGCAGACGAACTGGCTCCGGGCCACCGGCGAGAGCCGCAGGACGTTGAACGGCATCTGGATGCTCACCCGGAGGGTCCCGGTCGTGACGTGCACCTCGCCCTTCATCTTGGGCACGTCGGTGTACAACCCCCGGATCCGCTGGTCCTCGTCCGGCCCGTCCAGCAGCAGGGCGACGGCGTCCTCGGCACCGAGCTTGGCCTTGGCCTGGCGGGTCACCTGCGTCACCCCGGTGGGCGACATGAAGTAGAGCTTGGCCTCGGCCGAGTTGACCTCCCCCTGCCGCTTGGCCCCCGTGGCGGGCTGCCCCACGTCGATGACGTCGGTGGTGGTGACGCCGCAGCCCGTGAGCGCCGCGGCCAGCAGGGCGGCCGGGGCGGCGCGGCGTACTCGTCGCGCCTTCACGCCGCCTCTCCCCCGCCCTGCCGCAGCGGCAGATCCACAGTGAACACCGCGCCTCCTCCGGGTCGGTTGGCGGCCCGCACGGTGCCCTCGTGCAGGCGTACGTTCTCCAGGGTGATCGCGAGTCCGAGGCCGCTGCCCTCGGAGCGGGCGCGGGCGGAGTCCGCCTTGAAGAACCGCTCGAAGACGTGCGGCAGCACCTCGGGGTCGATTCCCTCGCCGCGGTCCGCGATCTCGATCAGCAGCCTCCGCCCGGTGCCCTCCCCGGCCACCCGGACCGCGACGTCCACCGGTTCGCCGCCGTGCTTGAGGGCGTTGCCGACGAGGTTGGCGACCACGACGTCGATGCGGCGCGGGTCCAGCCGGGCGCGCACGCCCTCGGGCAGGTCGGCGGCCGCCTTGTCCTGCCAGCCGCGGGCCTGGAGGGTCTTGCGGACGGTCTCGGAGACGTCGACCTCGTCGAGGTGGAGGGCCGCGGCGCCCGCGTCGAAGCGGGAGATCTCCATCAGGTCCTCGACCATCCGGGCGAGCTTGCCGGTCTCCTCGCTGATGAGGCGGACGGCGTAGGCGGTGTCGGGGTCGAGGGAGTCCGCGTCGTCGTCGAGGACGTCGACGACGGCGGTCATGGCGGCCAGCGGCGTGCGCAGCTCGTGCGAGACGTCGGCGGCGAAGCGCCGCGAGTTCGCCTCCATGCGGCGCAGCTCGGCGACGTTCTCCTCCAGGGCCTCGGCCATGTCGTTGAAGGTGCGCGAGAGGTCGGCGAGCTCGTCGCGGCCGGTGACCTTGAGCCGGGTGTCCAGCTCGCCGGCGGCGAGCTTGCGGGAGGCGCGGCGCAGTTCGCGCACGGGCCGCAGCACGCCGCGCGCGGCGATGAGGGCCGGTACGGCGGCCAGGGCGACCGCGGGCAGGGCGCCGCTCTGCGCGGCCTTGACCAGGGCCTGGACGTTCGCCTCGTCCTCGCGGAGCGGCATCTGGGCGTACACCTCCAGGCCGGAGGCCTCGCTGCTGCCGCGGTAGGTGACCGGCAGCCCGATGGCCAGCCAGGGGTCGCCGCCGCTGTCCAGGCGCTGGAAGGCGGGGATGCCCGCGCGGACCTTCTCCTGGACGCCGCGCGGGATGATCCGGCCGTGGTCGCCGCCGGGCACGAGCCCGCTGCCGCGGTAGCGCACGTGGACGGTCCAGCGCTGGGCGCTGCCGGCGGCGTTGAGCCGGTGCTGGAGGTCCTGGAGGGACTGCTGGGAGAGCGGGAAGGCGTAGTCCGGCACCTGCGAGTTCACCTGGGAGCGCAGGGCCTCGATGGCCGTGTCCTGGGTGCGCTTGAGGATGGCCGTACGGGCCTCGCGGAAGGTCAGCGCCGCCGTGGTGAGCGCGCTGAGCGCGGCGACCAGCAGGAACGCCAGGACGAGGCGGGCGCGCAGGCCGGCCGCGACGGCGCGCAGGGACGGCCGGCGCAGGACCGGCATGCGGAAGACGGGCATACGCAGGGCCGGCATGCGCAGGGCGGGCCGCCTCACAGGGGTCCGAAGCGGTAGCCGAAGCCGCGGACGGTCTGGATGTACTTGGGCGACCGGGTGGAGTCCTCGACCTTGGTGCGCAGGCGCATCACGCAGGCGTCCACCAGGCGGGCGTCCCCGTGGTAGCTGTGCTCCCACACGTGCTCCAGGAGCTGCTGGCGGCTGAAGACGCGGCCCGGGGTGGCGGACAGGTACAGCAGCAGCTTCAGCTCGGAGGGGGCGAGCGGCAGGTCCTGGCCGTGCTTGGCGACGAGCAGGCCCTTGCGGTCGACGGTCAGGTCGCCGTGGATCTCCACGGGCTGGAGGGAGGCCGGGTCCGGGCCGCCGTCACCGGGGGCGGCGCGGCGCAGCACGGCGCGGATGCGGGCTTCCAGGACCTCGCCGCGGGCGGGCTTGACGATGTAGTCGTCGGCGCCGGCTTCGAGGCCGAGGACGACGTCTATGTCGTCGCCGCGCGCGGTGAGCATGATGATCGGGATCTGCTGGGTGGCGCGGATGCGGCGGCACACCTCGAAGCCGCTCATGTCGGGCAGCATGAGGTCGAGCAGGACGAGGTCGGGCCGGAACGTGTCCATGGCGGCGAGCCCGGCCCCACCGGTCGCCGCGCCCTCCACCTCGTGGCCGCGGCGGCGCAGGGTGAGGGTGACGGCGTCCCGTACCGCGCGGTCGTCCTCGATCAGCAGTACCCGTGACATGCGGACAGTATCGTTCCCCTCTGCACACTCGTGCGCCGCACGGGCCTCCGAACGGCAGAACTGTCACGGATTGCTCATATTCACCGGTGCCCCGCGGGTCGCTGCACTCGCGCCGCGCTGCGCTTCACCCGTGCCGCGCGTTGCTCCGTCCGGGGCTCTCCGGGCCGGGACGGGCCGGGCCGGGACGGGCCGGGCCGCAGCGGCCTCAGTCGCCCTCCTCCAGGCGGAAGCCGACCTTCAGGCCCACCTGGTAGTGGCCGATCGCGCCGTCCACGAGGTGTCCCCTGATCTGGGTGACCTCGAACCAGTCGAGGTTGCGGAGGGTCTGGGAGGCGCGGTCGAGGCCGTTGCGGACGGCCTTGTCGACGCCGTCCGGGGACGAGCCGACGATCTCGGTCACGCGGTAGGTGTGGTGCGTCATGGGCGCTGCTCCAGGAAGTGTGGGCTGGTGCGGTCCCCACCACCGTGGCTCACCGCGCGCCCGCGCGCGAGGCGAGCGCCCGCGCCCGGCTCACGTCAGGTCGACCACCGTGCGCTCGGCCAGGACGTCCGGCGCGGCCTCGGCTGAGGGCGGGGTGGGCGGGCCCGCGGTGTAGACCGCGAGGAGCTTGCCCGACTCGTCCAGGACGGGGATGTTCTTGGGGATGACCTCCCCGCCCGACAGGGTCAGGGACAGGATGCCGTCGCGGTCGGCGAGCTCCAGCGTCCCGGACGGCTCGGGGGCCTCCGTCGCTTCCGCTTCCTGGTCGGACATGGCAGGGCCTCCTTGTCGCCGGGCAGCCGCAGCCTACCCGCGCCGTGCCGCGGGAACACCCCGCCGACCGGCGCCCGGCTCGGGTGCCGACCCGGCCGGATGCCGGTCCGCTCAGGTGCCGACCCGCGTTACCGGTCCGGCTCAGATGCCGATGTGGTGCCGCAGCAGGGCCCGGAAGTCGCGGTCGAACGCCTCGTAGCGGCGCCGCAGTTCCGCCCCGGGCCAGTCCGCCGGCAGCAGCTCCCGCGGCAGGACCGGGTCCGACAGCAGGTGCCGCAGGACCGCGGCCGAGACCGTGAAGCGTTCCGCGAGGGCCGCCGTGCGGTCCTCGCGGAGGGCGGACTCCAGGAAGCGGGCGCGCGAGGCCCAGCCGTCCAGGTCCCACAAGGCCGCCGCGAGCCGCGCCGGGTCGCCCTCCGGCGCGCCCGTCAGCAGCGTGCACTGGGCGGTGACGACCGGCGGCCGGTCGCGCAGGAGGTTGGCGGGGCGCATCCAGCAGCCTTCGCGGAGTTCGCCGAGGCGGAGCGCTGCCATGGCCTGGCGCAGGGCGGCGCGGTCGGCCGCGCTGCGGCGCTCGGGGGTGACGACGGCGATCTCCCAGCCGCCGTCCCACGGCCGGGTGCGGGGCGCGCGGCTGTCGTCCTGCCGGGCCTGACGGGCGAGGAGCCGGTCGGTCAGCCGGTAGGTGCCCTCGTGCTGCTCCAGGTCGCCCGCGGCGACCATCCGGGTCAGGGCCGTCCGCACCGTCCCCTCCGCGGTCCCGAACAGTTCCCCCACGCGGACGAGGGCGCGCGCCGGGAGCGCGGGCGGGTGGTGCCCGAGGAGGGTGGAGAGCACGACCGAGCGCGCGGTCAGGGGCCGCAGGGCCGGAGCGGCGGGAGCGGCCGGAGCAGCGGTAGCGGCGGGGGAAACGGCAACGGTGTCGTCCATGGCTGGGCCAACCCTATCCATTACAGTCCTTCATCACGCATCATGAAACTGTAATACCGCCCGACGTCCCACGCCCCATGCCCTGCCGAACAGCCCGCCCGGAGGTCGCCATGAGCGCCACGCACGACGTGTTCAACCAGGCCCCGCCCCTGACCGGCTTCACCACCGCCGACGACCCCGCCCTGCTGGAGGCCCTGCGCCGCGACGGCGGCGCGTGGGGCGAGGCCGGGGTCCGCGAGCTCGGCGCCCGGGCCGGCACGGAGGAGGTGCAGGAGTGGGCCCGCACGGCCGAAGCACACCCCCCGGTGCTGCGCACGCACGACCGCTACGGCCACCGCATCGACGAGGTCGAGTTCCACCCCGCCTGGCACCGGCTGATGGCCGCAGCCGTCGAGAGCGGCCAGCACGCCGCCCCCTGGGCCGAGGCCCGCCCCGGCGCCCACCTGGTGCGCGCGGCGAAGTTCTACGTGTGGGCCCAGGCCGAGCCCGGCCACGGCTGCCCCGTCTCGATGACGTACGCCGCCGTCCCCGCACTCCGCGCCCAGCCGGAACTGGCCGCCGCCTACGAGCCACTGCTCGCCTCCCGCACCTACGACTACGGGCTGCGCCCGCCGCTCGGCAAGCAGGGCCTGATCGCAGGCATGTCGATGACGGAGAAGCAGGGCGGCTCGGACGTCCGCGCCAACACCACCACGGCCGTGCCCGCGGGCGACGGCTCGTACATCATCACCGGCCACAAGTGGTTCACCTCCGCGCCGATGAGCGACGTCTTCCTGGTCCTCGCCCAGGCTCCGGAAGGCCTGACCTGCTTCCTCATGCCGCGCGTGCTGCCCGACGGCACCCGTAACGCCATGCACCTGCAGCGGCTCAAGGACAAGCTCGGCAACCGCTCCAACGCCTCGGCCGAGATCGAGTACGAGCAGGCCGTGGCCTGGCCGGTCGGCGAGCCCGGGCGCGGCGTGCGCACGATCGTCGAGATGGTGAACATGACGCGGCTCGACTGCGTCATCGGCTCCGCGGCCGGCATGCGGGCCGGGCTGCGGCAGGCCCTGCACCACGCCGCGCACCGCAAGGCGTTCGGCGCCGAGCTGATCGACCAGCCCCTGATGCGCAACGTCCTGGCCGACCTCGCCGTGGAGTCGGAGGCCGCGACCGTGCTGGCGATGCGTCTCGCGGCGGCCCTGGACCGCTCCGAGGCCGGGGACGCCGCCGAGTCGGCGCTGCGCCGCCTGGGCCTCGCCGCCGGCAAGTACTGGGTGTGCAAGCGCGGCGCCACGCACGCCGCGGAGGCCCTCGAATGCCTGGGCGGCAACGGCTACGTGGAGGAGTCCGGCATGCCGCGGCTCTACCGGGAGGCCCCGCTGCTGTCCATCTGGGAGGGCTCGGGCAACGTCGCCGCCCTGGACGTCCTGCGGGCTCTGACGAAGGAACCGGCCGCCCTGGACGCCTACTTCGCGGAGGTCGGCGAAGCGGCGGGCGCGGACCCCCGGCTCGACGCGGCCGCCGCGCGCCTGCGGGACCTGCTCGGGGAGCTCACCGACCCCGGCCGCGCCCAGCTCCTGGCCCGGCGCCTGGCCGAGCAGCTGACGCTCGTCCTGCAGGGCAGCCTGCTCGTGCGGCACAGCACGCCCGCCGTCGCGGACGCCTTCTGCGCCTCCCGGCTGGGCGCGGACTGGGGCAACGCCTTCGGCACGCTGCCGCCGGGCACGGACCTCGGGCCGATCCTGGACCGCGCGCTGCTGAAGGAGGCGCTGTGACCCCGGCCGCGAAACCCCCGGCCGCCACGACCCCGGACGCGACCGTGCGCACGGAGCGCCGCGGACCGGTCACCACCGTCGTCCTCTCCCGCCCGGAGGCCCGTAACGCCGTGGACGGGCGGACCGCCGCCGCACTGGCCGACGCCTTCCGGGCGTTCGAGGCGGACGAGAGCGCCCTCGTCGCCGTGCTGTGGGGCGAGGGCGGCACCTTCTGCGCCGGGGCCGACCTGAAGGCGTTCGGCGGCGAGCGCGGCAACCGCGTCGAGGCCGGCGGGGACGGCCCGATGGGCCCCACGCGGCTGCGGCTGTCGAAGCCCGTCGTCGCGGCGGTCAGCGGGCACGCGGTCGCGGGCGGCCTGGAACTGGCGCTCTGGTGCGACCTGCGCGTGGCCGAGGAGGACGCCGTCTTCGGCGTCTTCTGCCGCCGCTGGGGCGTACCGCTGATCGACGGCGGCACGGTCCGCCTGCCCCGCCTGATCGGCACGAGCCGCGCCATGGACATGGTGCTGACGGGCCGCCCGGTTCCGGCGGCCGAGGCGTACGCGACGGGGCTCGCCAACCGCGTGGTCCCCACGGGCACGGCCCGCGCCGCCGCGGAGCAACTGGCCGCGGACATCGCCCGGTTCCCCCAGGGCTGCCTGCGTGGCGACCGCGCCTCCGTGCTCGACCAGGAGGGCCTCACCGAAGAGCAGGCGATGGCGGCCGAGTTCACGTACGGCCGGGCGTCGCTGGCCGGGGCCGTCGAGGGCGCCGCGCGCTTCGCCGCGGGCGCGGGCCGGCACGGGGACTTCACGGACCTGTGAGACGGCGGGCACGAACGGCCGGCACGGACGGCTGACAGGACGGCCCACCCGGGGTGAACCCCCGCACATAAACCACACAGTTCTTCACCCCTTCGATGGGATTGGCCCCCTCGTAGGGCAGTTGAGGGCTGGACGACCGCGAGGATCTCCCCGTGAGCGGATGGGTGCGCGCCGGGCGCGCGGGGATCGTGGCCTTCGCGGCCGTAATGGCGACGACCGGGGCCGGCCCCGCTCCGGGGGCCGACGACCCCGGTCCCGGCGGGCCCGTCCGGGCCGGCGGGGAGCGCCCGGCGCCCGGGCCGGCGGCCGAGACCCTGCGCGGCGTCTCCCGCCTCCGCCCGGGCTCCGGCACTGTCACGTACGACCTCGACCCCGGACCCGACGGCGCTCCGGGGCACGGCGGCGCTCGCGGGCGGCTCGGCTTTCCCGTCCCGGGCGGTGTCCCCGGTCACGGCCGCATCCGTGCCGGGACCGGCGGCCCCGGCGGCGACGCCGCCGCCGCGGGGATCGACCACCGGCCCGGCTGCCTGAGGGTCGGAGCCCGTGCCGGCGCCGCCTCCGCCACGATCGTCATCGGATGCGGCCGGGCTCCGCGCCCGGTCACCCCGGCCGCCCCGCGACCGCCCGTGCCCGCCCCCACGCCGCCCGAGTACGTACCGCCGCCCCCGCCCCGCCCGGCACCGGCGCAACTGCGCGCTCCGGCGCCCCGGCCCGCGCCTCCGCCGCCCCCGGCACCGCGGCAGCTCGCCGCCCCGCGCAGTGAACCACCACCCGCGCCCGAAGTCCCGCCCGCGCCCCCGCACATCGTTCCGCGCGCCTACCACGCGTCCGCCGCGCATCCGCCCGAGGGCGGGGCGTCCCTGGTCACCCTCACCCTGCTGCTGACCGCACCGGCCGTGCTCGCCGCGGCGATGCTGCGGCCGCGCGGCGGCGGTGGCGGCGGCGGTCGCCGCTCCTGACGTCCGTACGCCCCTGAGGCGCGGTACGTCCGCACCGCCGCCGTCCCGTTCCCGCTTCCCCGCTCTCGTCTTCCGGAGGTTTCCCTTGTCCGAGTGGCTGGTCCTGGTCCTCGCCATGGCCGCGGCGTGCGCGGTCGTGCTGACCATCACCGTGCTCCGGGAGCGCAGGCGCGGCGAGGACGACGACCCGAGCGAGACGCCCGACGTCATCGAGTACATGACGATGATGATGGGCGTCGTCTACGCCATCGTGCTGGGCCTGGCCATCGCCGGCGTCTGGGAGGCCCGTAACAGCGCCCAGGACCAGGTCCGCGCCGAGGCCCAGGCACTGCACGAGGTCACCGAGCGGGTGCAGGCGTACGCGCCGACGGCCCGGGACCGCACGCGCGAGGACGTCAACACCTACGTGAGCTACGTGGTGCACAAGGAGTGGCCGGTGATGCTCAAGCGCGGCGAGCTGACCGACCGCGGCGCCCTGCTGCTGGACAAGGTGCGCGAGGACCTGACCTCGTACGAGCCGCGCAACGATCACGAGGGCCAGTCCTACCAGCCGCTGCTGGACCAGATCGGCGCTGCGGACGCCGCGCGCAACGCCCGGGGGCAGAACGCGGGCGACACCATGCCGGGCGTGGTGTGGTTCGGCCTGGTCGCGGGCGCGCTGATCGCGGTGGGGATGATCTTCACGCTGCAGATCCGGCGCTCGCCGCGCGAGCTGCTGCTGGCCGGCCTCTACAGCGCCCTGATCGCCTTCCTGCTCTTCCTGATCTGGGACTTCAACTCGCCCTTCGGCCACACCGTCGCCGAATCCACCGGGCCGTTCACCGATCTGTTCGCCGTCTGACGGGCAGGTGCTTGAGGCCGTTCTGGAAGTTCGACGTCAGGCGCACCGGCTCGCCCGCCCGCTCCAGGCCGGGCAGCCGGTCCAGGACGGCCCGCAGCACGGCGCGCATCTGGGCGCGGGCGAGGTGGGCGCCGGGGCAGAAGTGTGTCCCGTAGCCGAAGCTGACGTGGTCGTTGGGGGTGCGGGTGACGTCGAAGCGGTCCGGGTCGGGGAAGACGCGCTCGTCGCGGTTGGCGGAGGGGTGGAAGACGGCGACCTTCTCGCCGCGCCGGATGAGCCGCCCGCCGAGCTCGGTGTCGCGGGCGGCGGTGCGCCGGAAGTGCACGACCGGCGGCCAGTAGCGCAGCATCTCCTCCACGGCCGAGGGGATCAGCTCCGGTCGGCTGCGTAAGAGCGCGAACTGGTGCGGGTGGTCGAGGAGCGCCAGCAGGCCGCCGGGCAAGGCATTGCGCGGGGCCTCGCTGCCCGCGACCGCGAAGAGGAAGAACATCATCTCGAACTCGTCCCGGGTGAGGCCGCCTTCGCGCATCAGCGCCATCACGCTGCCGGGCGCGGGCCGCTCGGCCAGGGCGTGGGCGTAGTGGAACATGTCGGCCAGGGCCTCGCGCGAACGGGGGTTGACCGGACGGCCGTCGGGACGGGTCCGCGGGGCGGGGCGGAGGGCGAGGGCCGCACGCCCCATGGGGGTGAGCCCCTCCCGGACGGCCGTGTCCGACAGCGCGTAGTCCGCATCCTGGTAGCCGACGATCCGGTTCGCCCAGTCGTGGATCAGCGCCCCGTCCTGCTGCGGCACGCCCAGGACGTGCGCCAGGGTGTGCACGGGAAGCTCCGCGGAGAGCTCCGCGAAGTCCGCCTCGCCGCGTTCCGCGATGCGCTCGACCAGCGCCCGGGCCCGCGCATCGATCACCGCCTCCAGCTCGCGGACGGCGCGCGGGGTGAGGGCCGAGGCGACGATCCGGCGCAGCCGGCCGTGGCCGGGCGGGTCCTGGTTGAGCATCGTGGTCCGGACGAACCGCAGGTCCGCCTCGGTGTCCGGGTCGCGCAGCTGGGTGGCGCCCAGGTGCGAGGAGAACGTCTCGGGGCTGCGCAGGACGTGCTTGACGTCGGCGTGCCGGAAGACCGCCCAGAAGCCGGGGCCCGGCGGCCAGGGGCCGACGGCCGGTTCGCCGATCCGGCACACGGGGCTCTTCTCCCGCAGCTCCCGGAAGCGGGCGTACGGCACGCCGCGGGCGTAGGTGCCGGGCAGGAAGACGTCGGCGGTCACCTGTTCTACGGTCACGCGGGGACCGTAGACCCTCCTCTGGCGGGCGGGTCAAGGGCTCGCCACAATATGGGGGTGACCATCGGCCGGTACGGCGGACGGAGGTACGGACAGTGACGGAAACCAGGCCCTGCAGGGCGGGCCCGCCCCGCGTCGTCGACGAGGCCGAGGCGGACGCCCTGGTCCGCGGGATCTGTTTCAAGACGGGCCCGCCGCGGTTCCTCGGCGTCGAGCTGGAATGGCTCGTCCACGACCTGCAGGATCCCTCCCGGCCCGTCTCCCCCCGCCTCCTGGCAGCCGCCGCCGACCGGCTGCGGACACTGCCCCTGAAGTCCCTGATCACCATCGAGCCCGGCGGCCAGCTGGAGTTCAGCTCCCGGCCCGCGGAGTCCCTCACCGCCTGTGCGGAGGAAGTCTCCGCCGATCTGGCCACTGCCCGCCCCGTGCTCCGCTCCCTCGGCCTCTCCCTCGCCGGCTACGGCAAGGACCCCTGGCACCCCCCGCGCCGCGTCCTCACCACACCCCGCTACCGGGCCATGGAGGACTTCCACGACCACTGGGGCGGCGCCGGTCGCACCGTGATGACGAAGACCGCCTCCGTGCAGGTCTGCGTGGACGCCGGGCACGAGGAGCCCGGGCCGCTCGGCTTCGGCCGGCGCTGGCGGCTGGCGCACCTGCTGGGCGCCGTCCTCGTCGCCGCGTTCGCCAACTCCCCCCTCGACGGGGGCCGCCCCACCGGCTGGCGTTCCACCCGCCAGGCCTGCTACGAGCGCATGGACCCCGGCCGCACCCTGGCCCCGGCCGAGGACTTCGACCCGCGGGCGGCGTGGGCCGCGTACGCCCTGGACGCCCGGATCATGTGCGTGCGGTCCGGCGACGAGGGCCCGTGGGAGCCGCCCTGGGGCCTGGACCTGCGCGGCTGGACCCGTACGGGACACCCCCGGCCCGCCACCGACGACGACGTCGCCTACCACCTGACCACGCTGTTCCCCCCGGTGCGGCCCCGGGGCCACCTGGAGCTGCGCATGATCGACGCGCAGCCCGGCGAGGACGGCTGGCTGGTGCCGCTGGCCGTCACGGCCGCCCTCTTCGACGACCCCGTGGCCGCCGAGACCTCCTACCGGGCCGTGAAGGCCCTCGCGGACACGGCGGGCCCGGAGCCCGCGCCGCGCAACGCGCTCTGGCGCAACGCCGCCCGCCACGGCCTGGCCGACCCCGAGCTGCAGGCCGCCGCCGTCACCTGCTTCGCCGCCGCCCGCGAGGCCCTGCCCCGGCTCGGCGCGGGCCCCCGCATCCTGGACGCCGTCGACGCCTTCACCGGGCGGTACGTCGACCGCGGCCGCTGCCCCGCCGACGACCTCCTCGACCGGTTCACCGGCGGGTACCGGGCCGGCGGCAAGGCCCCGCGCGCCGGCGAGGACCACGCCACCGGCAAGGAGAGCCCCGCATGACCGCACCCGGCCCGGACCCCGACGTCCTCCGCCGGCGCGCCACGGGCGCCCTGCTCCGCGCCCGTGCGCGCACCGGGCTCCTCACCGGCTGCGTCGACGACCGCGACCTGACCGCCCAGCACTCGCCCCTGATGTCCCCGCTGGTGTGGGACCTGGCGCACATCGGCAACCAGGAGGAGCAGTGGCTGCTGCGCGCCGTGGGCGGGCACGAGGCGCTGCGCCCGGAACTGGACCCGCTCTACGACGCGTTCGAGCACCCGAGAGCCGCGCGGCCCGCGCTGCCGCTGCTGCCGCCCGCCGAGGCGCGCAGCTACGTCGCGAACGTCCGCGGCCGGGTCCTGGACGTCCTGGAGGCGACCCCGTTCAACGGCCGCCCGCTGACGGCTTCGGGGTTCGCGTTCGGCATGATCGCCCAGCACGAGCAGCAGCACGACGAGACCATGCTGATCACTCACCAGCTGCGCCGGGGCCCGGCCGCGCTCGGTGCGCCCGAGCCGCCGCCCGCCCCGCCGGACGCCGCGCTGCTGCCGTCCGAGGTGCTGGTCGAGGGAGGCCCGTTCACGATGGGGACCTCGGCCGAGCCGTGGGCCCTGGACAACGAACGGCCCGCCCACCACCGCTTCGTGCCGTCGTTCTTCATCGACACGCTGCCCGTGAGCAACGCCGCCTATCTGCGCTTCATCGAGGACGGCGGCTACGGGGACGCGCGCTGGTGGCATCCCGAGGGGTGGCGGCACGTCCGCACCCACGAGCTGACGGCCCCGCTGTTCTGGCGGCGCTCGGGCTCCGGCTGGCTGCGGCGGCGCTTCGGCACCGTAGAGCCCGTACCGCCCGACGAGCCGGTCCTGCACGTGAGCTGGTACGAGGCCGCGGCCTACGCCGCGTGGGCCGGGCGGCGGCTGCCCACCGAGGCCGAGTGGGAGAAGGCCGCCCGCCACGACCCCGGCTCGGGCCGCTCCCTGCGCTATCCGTGGGGCGACGCGGACCCCACTCCGGACCACGCCAACCTCGGCCAGCGCCACTTGCGCCCGGCGCCCGTCGGCGCCTACCCCGGGGGCGCCTCGCCGCTGGGCGTCCGGCAGCTGATCGGCGACGTGTGGGAGTGGACGTCCAGCGACTTCCTGCCCTACCCGGGCTTCAGGGCCTTCCCCTACCGGGAGTACTCGGAAGTGTTCTTCGGCAGCGCCCACAAGGTGCTGCGCGGCGGGTCCTTCGCCGTCGACCCGGTCGCCTGCCGGGGCACCTTCCGCAACTGGGACCTGCCGGTCCGCCGGCAGATCTTCGCCGGCCTGCGCACCGCACGCGACGCCGAGCCCGCCTGATGTGCCGTCACATCGCCGTCCTGGGCCCGCAGGAGCCCCTCGGCGCGAGCCTCGCCGATCCGCCGCACTCCCTGGTGCGCCAGTCCTGGGCACCGCGGCGGCAGCGCCACGGCACGGTGAACGCGGACGGCTTCGGCGTCGGCTGGTACGCCGAAGGCGACCCCGTGCCCGCCCGCTACCGGCGCGCCGGACCCGTCTGGGCGGACCTGTCCTTCGCCGACCTCGCCCGGGTCGTCCGCACCGGCGCGCTGCTCGCCGCCGTCCGGGACGCCACCGCGGCGGACGCGGACGGCGAGGCCGCCGCCGCGCCCTTCACCGCCGGACCCTGGCTCTTCAGCCACAACGGCGCGGTGGCCGGCTGGCCGGACACCGCCGCGCCGCTCGCCGCCCTGCTGCCCCCCGAGGCGCTCCTGCGGCTCGCGGCCCGCTGCGACGCGGCCCTCGTGTGGGCCCTCGTCGAGCACCGGCTGCGCGGCGGGGACGCCCCCGGCGGCGCCCTGGCCGACACCGTCGCGGAGCTCGCCGAGGCCGCCCCCGGATCCCGGCTCAACCTGCTGCTCACGGACGGCACCTCCATCGCCGCCACCGCCTGGGGGGACACCCTCTGGTACCTGGCGGACCCCGGCGGCCGCACGGCCGTCGCCTCCGAGCCCTACGACGACGACCCGCGCTGGACCGAGGTCCCCGACCGCACCCTGCTCACCGCGACCCGCACCGACGTCACCCTGTCACCGCTCAAGGAGCCCTGCCCGTGAGCCCGTTCGCCCTGACCCGCACCCTCCCCGCCGACGCGACCGCCGCCGCCCTGCGCGCCGACGTCGCCACGGGCCTGACCCGCACGCCCAAGGAGCTCCCGCCGAAGTGGTTCTACGACGCGCGCGGCAGCGAGCTGTTCGACGAGATCACCCGCCTGACCGAGTACTACCCCACGCGCGCCGAACGGGAGATCATCATCGCCCGCGCGGACGAGATCGCCGCGGCCACCCGCGCCCGCACCCTCGTGGAGCTCGGCTCCGGCTCCTCCGACAAGACCCGCCACCTCATCCGCGCCCTGGCCTCCCTCGACCACTACGTGCCCGTCGACGTCAGCGAGAGCGCCCTGACCGGCGCGGCCGAGGGCCTGCTCGCCGGCCACCCGGAGCTGACGGTGCACGCCCTCGTCGCCGACTTCCAGTACGGCCTGCACCTGCCCGCCACCCCCGCGCCGCGCCTGCTCGCCTTCCTCGGCGGCACGATCGGCAACCTGCGCCCGCAGGAACGATCCGCCTTCTTCGCCGCCGTCCGCGCCGAACTCGCCCCCGGCGACGCGCTGCTGCTCGGCACGGACCTGGTCAAGGACGAGCGCACGCTTCTGCGGGCCTACGACGACGCGGCGGGCGTGACCGCCGCCTTCAACAAGAACGTCCTCACCGTCATCAACCGCGAGCTGGAGGCCGACTTCGACCCGGACGACTTCGACCACGTCGCCCTGTGGGACCCCCGGCAGGAGTGGATCGAGATGCGGCTGCGGGCCCGCGCCGCCCTCGTCGCCAAGATCCCCGCGCTCGACCTCGCCGTCCACTTCGCCGCCGGCGAGGAGCTGCGCACGGAGATCTCCGCCAAGTTCCGCGAGTCCGGGGTGCGCGCCGAGCTGGCGGCGGCCGGCCTGGAGACCACCCACTGGTGGACGGACGAGGAAGGGCGGTTCGCCCTGTCGCTGTCGGCGCCCGCCGCCGGTTAGCCTCCCGGTGTGAACGGTGATGCGAACGGCGGGCGGGCCTGGCCCGCCGCCGGCACGCGCTGCTCGCGATCGTCTACGTCCAGCCGCTCCTGGCGGGCGGCGCGGCGCCGGGCGCACACCAGGGCCTCGTCCAGGCGGCCGACGACCTCAAGGCCGACGCGGTACGGCTGGTGAAGGCGGGACGCCGGCCCGTCACCGTGGTGCCGTAGCCGCCCGGAGGAGTCACGGCCGAGTCACGGCCCGTCGTACGGCGTGCGGGCCACCTCCGGCGTCTCCGTGTCGAGCGGGACGGACCCGGAGCGGACGAGGCCGAGCTGGACGCCCTGGCGGGGCAGGAGCGCGTCGAGGAGCCAGTCGGCGGCGACGCGGATGCGGTTGCCGGGCATGGCCGCCAGGTGGTAGCCGCGGGTGACGGCACTGGCCAGGGGCCCGGAGAGCGGGATGTGCAGCGGGTCGGCCGCGGCCTGCACGCCGCCGAGGTCGACGGTGAAGCCCAGGTCGCGGTGGCGGTAGGAGCGGCGCTCGCCGCGCCCGTAGGACGCGGCGATGTTACGGCCGGCGGTCCGGCCCTGCCGCTGGGCGTGCTGGGCGGTCATCGGGGTGTACTCGCCGGGCCGGGTGAGGTCGGGCACGGCCGCGGCGTCGCCGCAGGCGAAGACCTCCGGGTACCCGGGGACGTTCAGGTACTCGTCCACGCACAGCCGCCCCCGCTCGGTGGGCAGGCCGAGGCCGGCGACCAGCGGGTCGGGGCGCACCCCCACGCACCAGACGAGGGAGCGCGTCGGGACGAACTCCCCGTCGTCCAGGTGCACGCCCTCCCGGGTGGCCTCCTTGACGGACGTGCCCGTACGGACCTCGACGCCGCGGCGGCGCAGCACCCGGTCCGCGGTGCGCGAGAGGCGCTCGTCCAGCTCGGGCAGGACCCGCGGGGCGAGGTCCAGGAGCACCCAGCGGGGGCGGGCGCCCGCCTCGCGCAGGGCGCTGTTGCGGCGCACCAGCGAGTCGGTGAACAGCACGCCGTGGGCGGCCACTTCGGTGCCGGTGTACCCCGCTCCGACGACCACGAAGGTCAGCCGTGCGGTGCGCTCCTCCGCATCGGCCGCGGCACCGGCCAGCTCGGTCTGGCGCACGACGTGGTCGCGCAGGTAGAGGGCCTCGGGCAGGCCGCGGAAGCCGTGGGCGCGCTCGGCGACGCCGGGCACGGGCAGCAGTTTGTTGACGCTGCCCACGGTCAGCAGCAGCCGGTCGTAGGCCAGGGTGCCGCGGTTGCCCTCGGGGTCGGCGTACCCGATGCGCCGGCCGTCGAGGTCGACCGTGTCGACCTGGCCGAGGACGAGCCGGACCCTCGGCAGGGTCCCGGTCAGCGACACCGAGACCCTGCGCGGCTCGAGGATGCCGGCCGCAACCTCGGGGAGGAGGGGCAGGTAGAGGAAGTAGTCGTGGGGATTGACGAGCACGATCTCGGCGGCGCCGCGCGCCGTGCGGGACAGCTCGCGGGCGGCCTGGTAGCCGGCGAATCCGGCTCCGACGACGACGATCCGGGCTCGGCTGCTCACTGACGGCTCCTGTGGTCCTGTGGTCCTGTGATCCGGTGTGCCGGGAAAGACGGGCGAGGGGGCAGAGGTACGGGTGCGGGTGCGGGAAGCGGCACTCCTCCGCGTAACCGGCCCGGCGGAGGCCCAAACGGGGGCCGGGGCCGGGAACCGGACACATCTGCAAGTCGCCTATTCCGGTCGTATACAGAACTGCACGATTGTGCAGTGGTTCGTGGCGTGACGCTCCCGGGCGCGGCCCGCCGGGCAAGCACTGGACAGGCCCTTGGACGGGCACGGGACGAGCGAGGGGCCGGGCATACCGTGGTGGGCGACGAATACATCAGTTGGCGCAATCATTTCCTGCTGCTCCTCGACCGCATCCCGACGCCGATCGCGGTCTGCCGGCCGGACGGCGAGGTCACGGTCGCGAATCCGGCCATGGCCGCCGAGTGGGGCACTTCGCCGGTCCGCCTGCGCGGCCGGAACCTGCACGAGATGTTCCGGCCGCGCCTTCCGGGCCGGCTCGACCGGCACATCGAGGCCCTGCGGCTCGGCCGCCGGCCCCGTCACCCGATCGAGGTGCGCTGGCTGGCGGGCGCGGGGGGCGTCGAACGGGAGGGGGAGCTGCTCGTGGACCCGGTCGGGGACGGCTTCCCGCCGAGCCCGATGCTGCTGGCGGTGCTCCGGGTGCGGGCGGGCGAAACCGTAGCGCGCCCGGCGGAACCGGCCGCCGAGGTGAGTGTGGTCGAGGGGCACATCCTGGCGCTGGCCGCCGCGGGGGCGACGACCGCCGCCATCGGCAAGGCGGTCGGGCTGACCGTGGACGGCGTCAACTACCACCTGACCCGGCTCACCCGCCGCTGGCGCGTGCCCAACCGTACGGCGCTGGTGGCCAAGGCGTACGTCCTCGGCGTGCTCTCGACGCGGGAGTGGCCTCCCGCGCCCTCCCCTCAGCGCACCCGCGGCGGCGCGTGCCGCAGCACGCAGTCGCCGCACATCCCGCCGGGCAGCACCCGGTAGTAGAGACAGCAGGTGCTGCGCACGAAGGACGGCGCGGAGCGCGGCGCGGGGCCCGGGACGAGGGTGCCGGACCCGTGCAGGAGCGGGTCGGCGAGCACGGCGCGGGCGAGGTCCACGGCGCGGGCCGCGTCCTGCGGGCGGCCCCGGTCGCGGCACCAGGTGTGCAGCACGCGCAGGGAGCCCGCGAGCGATGACGCCGCGTTGCCCCACAGCAGGCGCCCGGAGACCGGGACGACCGTGCGGGTGAGGGCGTGCAGGTCCGCCAGCGGGCCGCGCAGGACGTGCTCGCGGAGGGATCCGGCCGGGTCTCCGGCGGCGCCCGGCAGGGCCGTGGGGCCGGGCAGCCACAGGTCGTCCGGCGCGGTGCGGGCCGGGTGCCAGCGCAGCCGGCCGAGGTCGGGGATCTCGCCGGCGAGCACGGCCGAGCCCAGGGCGACGGACAGCAGCCGCCCGGCGATGCCCTGGTAGGCGACGGACGCGGCCACGCGCCGGTCCTCCGTCCCCAGGCGCACGGCGACGGTCTCCACGCGTGCGCGCACGGCCTCCTCGCCGAGCGGCAGGTACTCCCCGGAGGCCCCTCCGAGCGCCTCGGGCGCCTCTTCGGCCCTCAGGGCGAAGAACGGTCCTACGGAGGCGAGTCCGGTCAGGCGCATGGGTGAGGCGGTTCCGTTCGGTCGGCTGAAGCGCCGCCCACCGTACACGGGGCATGACAAGGGGGCCACGGTGCCGGGGCGCCGCCGGAGGTGGGGGTCGCCACGTCTGGCGCGCGGGGCATCATGACAGCACGTCACGCACTCGATACCCTCAGCGCCGACAACGATGTCGGCATCCTACGTGGCGTCACCAGAGGGGCGTGGACGATGAGATGGACCGGACACCTGCGCTCGCGCACCTGCGCGGCCGCAGTCGCTCTCGCAGCGGTACTGGGCGGGGGCTCGCTAGCGGCCCCGCGGCCGGCCGCCGCGGCCGACGGCCTGACCGGCCTGGTCAACCCCTTCATCGGCACCCAGAACGAGGGCAACACCTTCCCCGGAGCCGCCGTGCCGTTCGGCATGGTGCAGCTCTCCCCCGACACCGGCCACAGCACGGGCTACGACTACAAGCACGACCACATCCGCGGCTTCAGCACCGTGCACCTGTCCGGGGTGGGCTGCCGCCTCGGCGGCGACCTGCCCGTGCTGCCCACCACGGGTGACGTCACGCGCACCGACAACGCCCGCTACGCCGCCGCCTTCAGCCACCGCGACGAGAGCGCCCGCCCCGGCTACTACCGGGTCGGGCTGTCCTCCTACGGCGGCATCACCGCCGAGCTGACCGCGGGCCGCCGCACCGGCCACCAGCGCTACACCTTCCCGGCCACCGGCAAGGCCAACGTGCTGCTCAACACCGGGCAGTCGCTGCATCGCACGGTCTCCACCACCGTCGAGGTCCTCGACTCCCGCACCGTCCGCTCCGCCGTCACCGGCCGCGGCTTCTGCCAGGACACGCGCCCGTACACGGTGTACACGATCACCCGCTTCGACCGGCCCTTCACCACCTTCGGCACCTGGAACGGCGACAAGGTCTCCGAAGGCACCCGCAGCTCCACCTCCGCCGGCCGCAACGGCGCCTGGGTGCGCTTCGACACCACCCGCGACCGCACGGTGGAGGCCACCACCGCCATCAGCTACGTCGACGCCGCCGGCGCCGCCGGCAACCTGCGCGCGGAGGACGACGGCTTCGACCGCACGGCCCGGGCCGCGCGCGAGGCGTGGGAGCGGCGCCTGGACGACGTCCGCGTGCAGGGCGGCGCGGCGGCGCTGCGCCGCACCTTCTACTCCTCGCTGTACCGCGCCTTCCTCGCCCCCACCGTCGGCAGCGACGCCGACGGCCGCTACACCGGCTGGGACGGCAGGATCCACCGCGCCCGCGGCTTCACCTACTACCAGAACTGGTCCCTGTGGGACACCTACCGCACCCAGGCGCAGCTGCTCGCGCTGCTGGCGCCGGACGAGTCGCGGGACATGGCGCTGTCGGTGCTGCAGGTCGAGAAGGACGGCGGCTGGCTGCCCAAATGGGGCTACGGCACGGTCGAGACGAACATCATGACCGGTGACCCGGTCACCCCCTTCCTCACCAACGCCTATCAGCACGGTCTGCTCAAGGGCCACGAGGAGGAGGCCTACCGGGCCCTGAAGAGGAACGCCGACGGGGTGCCGCCCAAGGACTCCCCGTACGTGGGCCGGGACGGCAACGACCGCTACATCCGCGACGGTTACGTGCCCTGCGTGCCCGGCAGGCCCAAGGAGAAGCCGGGCGACTCCGACCTCCACCAGGGCGGCTCGGCGACCCTGGAGTACGCGCTGGCCGACGGGATGCTCGCGAAGATGGCCCGCTCCCTGGGCCACCGCGCCGACGCCGAGCGCTACGCGGCCCGCTCCCGGAACTACCGCAACGTCTACGACCCCGCCACGGGCTTCTTCCGGGCCCGGGGCGCCGACGGCGCGTTCATGGGCCCCGCCGACCCGGCGAAGAGCGTCTGCTTCCACGAGGGCACCGCGTGGCAGTACCAGTGGCTGGTGCCGCAGGACCTGCCGGGGATGATCGGCCTGATCGGCGGCAAGGCGGCGGCGAACACCCGGCTCGACTCCTTCTTCGCCTACGACCGGCTGCTGAAGGACCCGGCGCGCACCGCCCGCGAGGTGTGGGTCCACGGCCCGTACGACTACTACAACGCCGACAAGTACAACCCGCAGAACGAGCCCGACCTCATCGCCCCGTACACGTACCTGTCGACCGGACAGCCCTGGAAGACGACGGACGTGGTGCACGCCGCGCTCACCCTCTTCACGGACGCGCCGACCGGGATGACCGGCAACGACGACCTGGGCACGATGTCGGCATGGATGGTGCTCTCGGCCATCGGCGTCTTCCCCGTCCAGCCGGGCGCGGACGTGTGGGGGATCAGCACCCCGGTGTTCGGCCGGGTGGACCTGGATCTCGGCGGCGAGCGGTTCACCGTGACCGCCCCGGGGACCTCCGACCGGCAGCGCTACGTGCAGTCGGTGCGCCTCGACGGCAAGGGGTACGGGCGCACGTACCTGACGTCACGGCAGATCACCGGGGGCGGGAAGCTGGACTTCACGGTCGGCGCGTCCCCCTCGGGCTGGGGCACCGAAGCCCGGGCGGTGGCGCCCGCCATCGGCTGAACCCTGCCCGCCGGCGCGGGGCGGCGCCTTCCGTCGCCGCCCGCGCCGGGCCATGATGTCGGCGATGATCCGCCGTCAGCGCCGACGAGAGGACATGACATGGCCGGGCTCCGGACGGGACATGGCGTGCTGCGCCGCAAACCGATCGAGACGATCGAAGAGGCGGAGGAGACCGAGGCGCACGGCGAACACCTGACCAGGACCCTGGGCCTGTGGCAGCTCACGGCGATCGGCGTCGGCGGCATCATCGGCGCGGGCATCTTCAGCCTCGCGGGCACCATCGCCAACGGCGTCGCCGGCCCGGCCGTGCTGATCTCCTTCCTTATCGCGGGCGTGGCGAGCGCGGCCGCGGCCTTCTCGTACGCGGAGTTCGCGGGCCTGATCCCGCGGGCCGGATCCGCCTACACCTACGGCTACGCGGTGCTCGGCGAGATCGGAGGCTGGTTCATCGGCTGGGACCTGCTGCTGGAGTACACGGCGATCGTCGCGGTCGTCGCCATCGGCATCTCCGGGTACATCAACTTCCTGCTCGGGGAGCTGAACGCCGAGCTGCCCGCCTGGATGCTGGGTGCGCCCGGAACGGGCGAGGGGCACCGGGTGGACCTGTTCGCCGCGGCGCTGTGCCTGCTGATCGCCTGGCTGCTGACCATGGGCATGAAGAACGCGGCCCGGTTCGAGACCGTGGTCGTCATCCTGAAGGTCCTGGTCGTGCTGCTGGTGGTCGTCGTGGGCTTCTTCCACGTCAAGAGCAGCAACTACACGCCCTTCTTCCCGTTCGGGGTCAGCGGGGCCTTCACCGGCGCCGCCACGGTCTTCTTCGCCGTCTTCGGCTACGACGCGATGTCCACGGCGGCCGAGGAGTCCAAGGACGCCCAGCGCCACATGCCGAAGGCGATCCTGTACTCGCTGGCGATCTCGATGGTGCTGTACGTGCTGGCCTGCCTGGTCCTCACCGGCATGCAGAACTACAAGGACATCGACAAGGCCAGCGGCTTCTCCACCGCCTTCAAGTCCGTCGGGCTCGGCGGCATCGCGGACGTCATCGCGGTCGGCGCGATCATCGGCATCCTCACCGTCATGTTCACCTTCATGCTCGGCGTGACCCGGGTGTGGTTCGCGATGAGCCGCGACGGGCTGCTGCCGAAGTGGTTCTCCAAGACGCACCCGACCCGGCACGTGCCGACGCGCGTGACCTGGATCGTGGGCGTGGCGTCGGCGGCCATCGCGGGCCTGGTGCCCATCGGCGAGGCCGCGGAGCTGACGAACATCGGCATCCTGCTGGCCTTCGCGGTCGTGTGCGCGGCCGTGATCGTGCTGCGCTACAAGCGGCCGGAGCTGCCGCGCTCGTTCCGCTGCCCCTGGGTGCCCGTGGTGCCCGGGATCGGGGTCGCCGCGTCGATCTGGCTGATCACCTATCTCGCCGTGGAGACATGGCTGCGGTTCGCGGTGTGGTTCGCGGTGGGGCTGGTGGTGTACTTCGCCTACTCCTACAAGCACTCCGAGCTCGCCCACGCGGACGCCCGCGGGATCCCGCGGGACTGAGCGTTTCCGCTCATTTCAGCAGGCGGGACAGCCTGCGGTCGGCCAGGGGCTTGCCGCCCGTCTGGCAGGTGGGGCAGTACTGCAGCGAGGAGTCGCTGAAGGACACCTCGCGGACGGTGTCGCCGCACACGGGGCACGGCTGCCCGGTGCGGCCGTGCACCCGCAGGCCGCTCTTCTTCTCCGCCTTCAGCTCGTCCGCGGCGTGGCCGCGCGCCCGCTCGACGGCCTCGTGCAGCACGGTGCGCAAGGCCCCGTACAGGGCGGCGGTCTCGTCCTCCGTCAGGCTCGCCGCGAGCTTGAACGGGGACATGCGGGCCGCGTGCAGGATCTCGTCCGAGTAAGCGTTGCCGATGCCCGCGATGACGCTCTGGTCGCGCAGGACGCCCTTGAGCTGCCGCCGCTCGTCGCGCAGCACGTCGGCGAAGGTGCCGAGGGTGAAGTCCGGGGCGAGGGGGTCGGGGCCGAGCCGGGCGACGCCGGGCACCTCGGAGACGTCCTGTACGACGTAGGCGGCGAGCCGCTTCTGGGTGCCCGCCTCGGTGACGTCGAAACCGCCGCCGCCCGTCAGCCGTACGCGCAGCGCCAGCGGGCCCTTGCCGGGGCGGGGCGGCGTCTCGGGCAGGCTCTCCTGCCAGCGCAGCCAGCCGGCGCGGGCCAGATGGAGGACGAGGTGCGGGCCGTCGCCGGTGGCGAGGTCGAGGAACTTGCCGTACCGGCGCACACCGCTGACCTCCCGCCCCTCCAGGGCGGTGAGCGGCGGATCGTAGGTCTTCAGCACACTCACGGCCACGGGCAGCACGCGCTCGACCGTACGCCCCACGAGACGCCCGGCAAGAAACCCGGCAAGAGCCTCGACCTCCGGCAGCTCCGGCATGGCTCCAGTCTGCCGCAGCGGAGAAACCCGGCAAGCGGGGCACGCACGACGGCTGCGCGGCGGGCGCGGCACGCCCGGCGTGCCGGGGCCGGCCGCTATCGCGCCGACAGACGGGGCGCGCCTTGCCCTGATAGCCCGGACGCACCCTGCCGCCGCCCGGCGGACAGCAGTCACGCGCTCCTCTCCCGCCGCAACGGCGATCAGCCACGACGGCGCGCTCCGGCGGTGCCCATGACACCACAGCCGCCATCCAGCGGAAGCGCAGGGAACGCCGCCACCCGAGCCCCCGCCCGCCGCGCGGCGAACAGCAACAAACAACAGTCACCGCACCCCTCCCCCGCCGCAACGGCGACCAGCCACGTCGGCGCGCCCCGGCGGTGCCGGATCTGTCTCGGTCGTTCTTCGGCGGACCACGGCGTCAGCTGACGGGCGTGTCCCAGTCGACGCGGTAGGACGTCAGCCAGTCGTCGGTGCCGTCGGAGTTCGCGGGCGTCCGCGGCTGCTCGGGTGGGGTGGCGATGCGGCTCGCCATGGCGGCGCTGAGGGCCACCACGCGCTCCACGCGTTCGCGCCGCAGCCGTTCGTACGCGGCGAAGGCCTGCCGCGGGCCGGGCAGGTCGCGCAGGCAGCGGGCGAGGGTGACGCTGTCCTCGATGGCCATCGAGGCGCCCTGGGCGGCGTTGGGCGCGGTGGCGTGGACGGCGTCACCGACGAGGACCGCGCGGTCGCCGTGCCAGACGGGGAGGGTGGGGATGTCGTAGGCGTTCACGCCGACGACGGCGTCGCCGGTGGCGGCGACGAGGCCGGTCACGGGGGTGCGGTCGCCGGCGAACGCGTCCAGGACGCGCTGCCGCCACCCGGCGGGGGTGATCGCGGCCAGCACCGGCCGCGCCTGCTCGGGCGCGGGGATGTTGGCGAACCAGTACGTGGTGCCGTCCGGTGCGCCGGTGCAGCCGAAGAAGGCGCGCTGCCCGTAGACCATCCGGTAAGTGCGCTCGGGGACGGCGTGCCCGGCATCCCGCGTGCGGCCGCAGATCGTGAGCTGGCCGGTGTGGCGGGGCGGGGGCGCCGCGGGGTCGAGGAGGGTGCGGGTGCGGGAGTGGATGCCGTCGGCGCCGACGAGGACGTCGCCTTCGGCGCGGGTGCCGTCCGCGAAGTACGCGACGACGCCGTCGGGGCCGGTGGTGGCGTCCACGAGGCGCTTGCCGTACACGACGCGCACGCCCCGGCGGACGGCTTCGTCGCGCAGCGCCCGGTAGAGCGCGGCGCGCTGCAGGGTGCGGGGGCTCAGGCCGTCGTCCCCGGCACCGGTGAGGGGCCGGGCGCCCAGCCGGTCCCCCGAGGGGCCGAGGAACTCGACGGTGTCGGCGGGGAAGGAGCAGTCGAGCACGGGCCCGTCGGCGCCGACGGCGCGCAGCGCCGCGAGGCCGTTGGCGAAGAGGACGAGGAACGCCCCGAGATGGTCCGCGCCGGTCGGATGGGCTTCGTGGACGGTCGCCTCGATGCCGGCGCGCCGCAGCGCCATCGCGGTGACGGGCCCGGCGATGCCGCCGCCGATGACCAGGGCGTGGGTCATGCTCCGAGCGTAGCCGGAGAGGGGGGCGGTGCGTCCAGAGTGCGTCGGCGCCTGCCCGGCGGGGCCGGTGCCCCAGGCGTCGGCGGCTCTCGGGGCATCCGCGAGGCGCGGAAGAGAACCCCGGCCGTGGCTGGGGTCCTTTGGTGTTCCGGGGGCGTCGGGCTACGCGGCGGCAGTACCGGCTTCCGCGCCGTGTTGCGCGTCAGCCGGTGAACCCCGGCACCACCAGGCCGGACTCGTACGCGATCACCACCGCATGGGTCCGGTTCTGCGCACCGAGCTTGGTCAGCACGTTCCCGACGTGCGTCTTCACCGTCTCCAGGCTCACCGTGAGCGACTTGGCGATCTCCGGGTTGGACAGACCCGTGGCCATCGACCGCAGCACCTCCTCCTCCCGCTCCGTCAGCGCCGCCTTCGGCAACGCCTCGGCACCGTCCAGCGGGCGGGCGGCGACCATCCGGCGCAGGGCCGCCGGGAAGAGGATCGCCTCCCCCGCCGCCACCACCCGTACCGCCTCGGCGATCTGCGGGACCGGAAGCCGCTTGAGCACGAACCCGCTGGCCCCGGCGCTGAGCGCGGCGGTCACGTAGCCGTCGTTCTCGAAGGTGGTGATCACCACGACCTTCGGCGGTCGGGCCGACTCGGCGAGCAGCCGCCGGGTGGCCTTGATGCCGTCGCACCGCGGCATCCGTACATCCATCAGGACCACGTCCGGCCGCAGCCGCCGCACCTGCTCGACGGCCTCGACGCCGTCGGAGGCCTCCCCGACCACCGCGATCCCCGGCTGCGCCGAGAGCAATGTGCGCAGACCGCTGCGGGTCACCGCGTCGTCGTCCGCGATCAAGAGTGTGACGGGGGTACTGGCAGGGCTGGTGGTAGCGGGGCCTGAGCCGGAGCCGGAGCCGGTCATGCCGACACCCGTACCGGCAGCCGGACCGCCAACCGCCAGTGCCGCGGCCCGTCCGGGCCGACCTCGATCTCACCGTGCAGCAGCCGCACGCGCTCGGCCAGCCCGGGCAGGCCGTGCCCGGACGTCCGGAAGTCACCCGCATCCGCACCCGCACCCGCACGCATGCCCGCACTCGCCCCATTGACCACACCGAGCTCCAGCCGGTCCGGCGCGACCGCCACCCGGACCCCGATCGGACCGCCCGTCCCGTGCCGCAACGCGTTCGTCAGCCCTTCCTGCAGAATCCGGTACGCGGCCCGGGAGAGCGTCCCCTGCACCTGCGCCGGCTCGCCCGACAGCTCCACCTCCAGCACCGCGCCCGCGTGCCGCAACCGGTCGAGCAGCTCGGGCAGGTCGGCCAGGGTCCGGGGCGGTGCCGTCTCCGCCTTCTCCTCGCGCAGTACGCCCAGTACGTAATCCAGGTCTTCCAGCGCGGCCCTGGCCGACTCCTCGATGCTGCGCAGCACGGCCCGCGCCGCCCCCGGGTCGGCGGAGAGCACCTCGCCCGCCACCGCCGCCTGGATCGTGGTCGCGGTCAGCGTGTGCCCGATCGAGTCGTGCAGCTCGTGGGCCAGCTTGTTGCGTTCGGCCAGCCGCTGCTCCCGCTCGGCCATCAGCGCGAGCTGCTCGGCCGACGAAGGACCCAAGAGCCTCGGCGCCAGCCACCGCAGCACGCTCGTCACCACCACGCACACGACCGCCGCCGACAGCAGGCAGCCGAGCGCCACCACCCAGCTCTGCCATCCGCCCTCGGACCGCAGCGACCTGCCGAACAGACTCAGCCCGGCTTCGGCTCCGAGCCATCCCCCGGGGAGGGCGATCCCCATGAGGATCAGCACACCGCTCGTCAGCGCCCCCGTCCACCCCAGCGCTACGTGCAGCAGCAGCCAGAGGGGAGTCCGCCAGTGGTCGGCGCCGGATGGCACGGCAGGGGACGGCAACGGCACCCTCAGAAGCTGGCGGGCGAACGCGATCAGCGCCCGCCGCGTGGTGCGGGCCAGCCCGACCGAGCCGATCAGTGCTGCCCAGACCAGGAGGACCAGGACGGCCTGCACACCATAGGGAGCGGATGGCCACGCCAGTGTCGGCAGCAGTGCGAAAGGCACCAGTGAAAGGCTCGCCAACGCGCCGCAATAGGCGAACAGCATGCCCGAATACGTGGAGCCGCGCAGCAGCGGCCGAAGTCCCCTGATCATGATCGCCCCAGTATGACCGGGCAGCTCACCGACGGCCTCCCCCGATCGAGGGAGCACTTTCTCCCGCCTTCCCGCGATGCGCATCCGCGACCCCGGAAGCCAGGATCGTGCCCTGAACAGTTGACCGGAGGACGTCTGATGAACACGCAAGGACTAGAGATGTCGCCGAATCACACGGCATCGACTCGGAACGGCCTGGCCGGGGCCGCCATGGTGCTGGGCGTCACCGGCTTGAGCACGTCGGTCGTCTTCATCGGCGGCCTGTTCGGCGGCATCGGCCTGATCTTGGGCATCGTCGCCCTGACGACGGCCAAGCGGACCGGTATCGGCCGGGGCAAGGCCCTCACCGGCGTGGTGACGTCGGCCATCGCGATCGTGGTGTCCGTCCTGGTAGCCGTCGTCTTCGTCTGGTACGCCAACAAGACGCAGGAGTGCTACCGGCCCGACAGTTTCCAGCAGTACACGCAGTGCGTCCACCAGCAGCTCACCGGGAATTGAACGGGAATCGACCGGGAATCGACCGGCGACGGGCGACTTCAAGTCCTCGATGGCCTCGCCGACGTCCCGCGCCCAAAAGGGCGGAAGGGCCCTTTCGGCAGTTACACCTGCAACGTCCACTGCTGTATCCGAGGCCTCCGCGGCCAAGGATCCTCTGCAGCAGTACACGCAACAGACGCCACGGTGGCAGCGCTGCGACGGGGAGCGTCGCGGTGCCGTCATGGGCCGCCCGGCGGCACGCGACGTACCACCTGGGCCGCACCCCGGCCGAGGTCCGCAAGACCTTCAAGCCGTGCGCCTTCTGGACGCCGGGCAGCGAGCCCGCCACCACGGTGGACAACAGCAGCAGAGTGCTGATCGTGCAGAACGAGTGGGACTCCCAGACGCCTCTGGCCACCGCCCGGGCCATGCACCGGGCCCTGCGCGGCTCCCGGATGGTCACCGTCGCCGGAGGAGGGGGGCACATCGTCCACGGCACCAACTCCTGTGCAGACAGGAGCGCCACGGTCTACCTGACCACGGGCAGGCTCCCGGCCAAGGACCTGACCTGTCCGCACGGACGGCCCCGTCCTCCAGCGACTGGTGGACCAACCTTGAGGTCGCCGAACGGGAGATCAGCCCCGCCCCCCGGCCAACGCCCCCGCGAGGTATCGCGCCGTCACGCTTGCGGCCGCCCCGGCCACGTCCCGTGGCGTCCCGGCCGCCACCACGCGCCCGCCCGCGGCGCCGCCGCCGGGCCCGAGGTCGACGACGTGGTCCGCGCCCGCGGCGACCGTCATGTCGTGTTCCACCACGACGACCGTGTTGCCGGCGTCGACGAGGCCGTGCAGCTGGCGCATGAGGAGTTCGGTGTCGGCGGGGTGCAGGCCGGTGGTGGGCTCGTCCAGGACGTAGAGGGTGTGGCCGCGGTGGGTGCGCTGGAGTTCGGTGGCGAGCTTGATGCGCTGGGCCTCGCCGCCGGAGAGCTCGGTGGCGGGCTGTCCGAGGCGCAGGTAGCCCAGGCCTACGTCCTGGAGCGTGCGCAGGCCGCGCCGGGCGGCGGGCACGTCGGCGAGGAAGTCCGCGGCGGCGTCGACGGTCATGCCGAGGACCTCGGCGATGTTCGCGCCCCGGTAGGTGATCTCCAGCGTCTCGGGGTTGTAGCGCGCTCCCCCGCACGCGGTGCACGGGGCGTACGAGCCGGGCAGGAAGAGGAGTTCGACGGCGACGAATCCCTCGCCCTGGCAGGTCTCGCAGCGGCCGGCGGGGACGTTGAAGGAGAACCGGCCCGCGGTGTAGCCGCGTTCGCGGGCGGCGTCCGTCGCGGCGAAGACCTTGCGCACGGCGTCGAAGAGGCCCGTGTACGTGGCGAGGTTGGAGCGCGGGGTGCGGCCGATGGGCTTCTGGTCGACGCGCACGAGGCGGTCGACGGCCGCCAGGCCTTCGGCCGTGAACGCGCTGCCGTGGCCTTCGGGGGGACGGCCTTCCAGCCGGGCCGCGACGGTGTCGGCGAGCACCTGCCCGACCAGCGTGGACTTGCCGGAGCCGGAGACGCCCGTCACGGCGGTGAAGACGCCGAGCGGGAACTCGGCGTCGAGCCCGCTCAGGTTGTGCCGGGTGACGCCGCGCAGGCGCAGCGTGCCGGAGGGCTCGCGGGGCGTGCGGGGCGCGGGGGCCTCCTCGGAGAAGACGAAGCGGCGGGTCGCGGATTCCGTCACGCCGGCGAGGCCGGCCACCGGGCCGCTGTAGAGGATCTCCCCGCCGTGCTCCCCCGCTCCCGGGCCGACCTCGACGATCCAGTCGGCGCGGCGCACCACGTCCATGTGGTGCTCGACCACGAACAGCGAGTTGCCCGCGGCCTTGAGCCGGTCGAGGACGGTCAGCAGGGCGGCGCTGTCGGCGGGGTGCAGGCCCGCGGAGGGCTCGTCGAGCACGTACACCACGCCGAAGAGGCCCGAGCGCAGCTGGGTGGCGAGCCGCAGCCGCTGCAGCTCGCCGGCGGACAGGGTGGGAGTGGGCCGGTCCATGGCGAGGTAGCCGAGGCCGAGTTCGGTGAGGACCTCGATGCGGGCGACGAGGTCCTGCGCGAGGGTCGCGGCGACGCCCTCGCCCGCGCGGGCGGGGCGGAGCGTCGCGGCGAGGTCGGACAGGGGCAGCGCGGCGAGCGCGGCGATGTCCTGCCCCGCGAAGGTGACGGCCAGCGCCTCCGGGCGCAGCCGCCTGCCCTTGCAGACCGGGCACGCGCCGCTGACCAGGTACCGCTCGGCGCGGGCGCGCAGCGCGGCGCTCTTGGAGTCCGCGGCGGTGTGCAGGACGTAGCGGCGGGCGCTCATGTAGGTGCCCTGATAGGGGCGCTGGATGCGCTCGGCGTCCCGGACGGGGTGGACGGTGACGACCGGCTGCTCGTCGGTGAACAGGATCCAGTCACGGTCCTTCTGCGGGAGCTCGCTCCAGGGCCGGTCGACGTCGTACCCGAGCGCGTCGAGGATGTCCCGGAGGTTCTTGCCCTGCCACGCGCCCGGCCAGGCGGCGATCGCACCCTCCCGGATCGACAGGGAGGGGTCGGGAACGAGCGACTCCTCGGTGACCCGGTGCACCCGCCCGAGGCCGTGGCACTCCGGGCAGGCGCCCGCGGCGGTGTTGGGCGAGAAGGCGTCGGAGTCGAGGCGTTCGGCCCCTTCGGGGTGGTCGCCGGCGCGGGAGAACAGCATGCGCAGGGAGTTCGACAGCGTGGTGACCGTGCCGACGGACGAGCGCGAGGTGGGGGCGGAGCGGCGCTGCTCCAGCGCGACGGCCGGCGGCAGCCCGGTGATCTCCTCGACCTTGGGCGCGCCGACCTGGTGGATCAGCCTGCGGGCGTACGGGGCGACGGACTCGAAGTAGCGGCGCTGGGCCTCGGCGTAGACGGTGCCGAAGGCGAGGGAGGACTTCCCGGATCCGGAGACGCCTGCGAAGACGACGAGGGCGTCGCGCGGGACGTCCACGTCGACGGCTTTGAGGTTGTGCTCGCGGGCACCGCGGACGCGGACGTAGGGGTCGTGCATGTGCGCGATTGTATTTGTCCGGCCCGTCCCGGCCCGGTGCCGCGCTGTCCCGCGGCCCGTCTCAGTTGATCCGGCCCGGTTCCGCCGGTTCCGATGGTTCCGATGGTTCCGATGGTTCCGATGGATACCAGCCTGGGTGGGCGGTCGGCCAGGGCCGGCCGAGCTGGAGGAACATGCCGAGGCGGTCACTGACGGCGCGAATCTCCGAGATCTTGCCGCCAATAACGGTGAACCACCAGATCGGCGTCGGGGCGCATCACGACTGCACCGAAGGCGTCGAGCTGCTGACGGAAGCCGTCGAAGGCCGCGCCGGGCTCGTCCGCCTCACCAACAATGTTCTTGTTGTGGTCGATCACGCCGAGCGCCATGTACTGCGACAGACAGGCAAGGGCGGCCGGAGGAGCCACCATGGGAAAGCGGACGCGCGGCGAACGGGCGGGCCTGTCCCGGACGCGCGGCTGTTCGCCCTGGCGCTGCCATTCCCTGGCGAGAGCGCGGATGCGGACGCAGGCGCGGGGGGCACCGACTGGCGCGCATTGCTGCGGACGTACGCCGTCTCGCTGCGCCAAGCGCTGCTGCGCCACCCGGGCGTGCTCCCCCTCGCGGCGAGCCGCCCCGCGGTGACCCCGGCAACGCTCGACGCGGTGGAACGCGGTCTGACGACTCTGACGGCGTCCGGGTTTCCGCTGGGGGCAGCGGTGCATGCCCTCACGGTCTACTCCCGTGAGTGGCATCACGATTTCCCCTCACAGACCCCGTCCTACCCCTTGATCACGGAGTGACGCAGACAACGATAGGAGTCATTGTCTGCGCAGTGCGGGTGCTATTGGTGGCTCCGACAGTCCAACCGTTTCCGACAGGGTACGACTCTCCGAAGTCGGCACCGGTACTGCGATACCCCCCTCCGGTCGGCACCTTGCCCACCGGACAGAGCACACTGGCGGACTTGCTCTCGTTCGGTTGCAAGCTCACAGTGACACCCGGATGCTGCGTATAGTCCCCCGCAGCACAAACAACGGAAGCCTGCATGTCCTGGACCGCGCTACCGCGATTGGTACCCACGATGCGCAAACTCCCCCAGTCGGGAGCGATCTGACTGATCGCCACCCCGGTGCCGCTGGAGGTGACGCCTCCACCAGTGGCCAGCTGCCCTGCTGGGCAATCCACGGACGCCACCCCGGTGGCCCCTGGTTGCAGGGTTACAGGGGGGCCGATAACACGCTGGTGGGGAAGCGTCGTGCAAATGGCAACCGCTACCAGCTGCTTCGGGGATGTCGCGTAGTTGTGCACGGTAGCGACCCAACTGCGATCCA
This sequence comes from Streptomyces rectiverticillatus, assembly GCF_013394065.1. Taxonomy (NCBI): domain Bacteria; kingdom Bacillati; phylum Actinomycetota; class Actinomycetes; order Kitasatosporales; family Streptomycetaceae; genus Streptomyces; species Streptomyces rectiverticillatus. The sequence goes on along the minus strand of NZ_CP040752.1, from coordinate 6,362,589 downwards.
CCCGCTGTGAGCTGCTGATGAAAGCATTCGAGAAGGGGAACGCTTGGCCCCCTCCACCGCTGGGCTCCTCACCGGCGGGACAATCAACCGATGCGGCGCTTTCCTCACCCGGCTGCAGGACCAGAGGCGCGCCCCTCTGAATGTGGTGATTTGCCATCACCCGCGATGCAGCCGTCTCGACAGCCGGTCTGCTGTCGCTCTGAGCGGCGGCCATCATGCCGAAGGTGAGTGAGGCGACTGCTGCCACGATGACCGTCCGGAAGCGTTTCATCTTGACCTCCGATGAGCGCGATGGTCTGGGCCCTGGTGGCGCGACGCGAGTCGGCTATCGCCACTCAGCTCAGAGCCCAGGTCGCCCTGCGGGCAGAACAGGCGCTCGCACAGGCAGGGTTACCGGGCCAAGTGCGCTGCGGCGACTCGCAGAATTTCATCGGGGCTGGAGGATTCGCGTGCCTCGGGGACGTCCACTTCATGGAGTGTCTCCCCTGGTCCCGGAACGATGACTGCGCCTTCGGCGCGCTTACGGGTCTCCGATGCAAACCCCTGTTGCACCGCCACGACTTCACCGTTCGCCGATGTAATCACAGTGAGCTTCATACTCCCCCTCCGCCCTGGAGGTTGTGGGTAGCCGCACCGGGCCCCTGGTTGACGATAATCACGGTGTAGGTGGTGCGTCCACTGTCTTCGCGACGTTTACCCTGATCGCGAGCAACGTGCCACGCGCCCTGATTGGGGGACTTGATGTCGGCGCAGGCTGTCTGCAGACCGAAGTCCGATCGAGCTGCGTTAAGCCAGTATTCCCACCTGGTCTGCGTGTTGGCCGGCAGTGTTGTGGGAGGACCGAGGTTCGAGAATGCCATGATGCACGCTCCTTTGATCAGCGGAGGTCACAGATGCCGAACTCCGCCAGTTCAGCTGAGCCGGTTACTCTTCCGTGCGGCACACCTCAAGCGTCAGGGCAGACACAAGCCATGCCTATCACCTGAATGGGTGATAGTGGAGAAAAACACCGCCTACACGGTGGTGAAGCGATTCCGTTTTTGCCGTTCCTCAGCCGTCGGGCGCCCGATGAACAAGCTGAAGACCTGGCGCAGCATCGCCACACCCCGCGGAGACGATCGGCGAACAAGGGGGCGGGGGATCGATTCACCCGGCCACGTGCGGGTGACACGGCACATGGCGCGGCGCACGGCGGGGCAGGGTGTGGCCACCGTCAACACCCGCCCACTGAAAGGCCTTTCATGCGCCGCATCGCCGCCGTCGTCCTCGGAGCCGCCTGCCTCCTCGGGGTGAGCACAACCACTGCCACAGCCGTGCCCGACCCCGTGGCCGTGATCACCTGCGCCGCCGGCGACCTCACGGCCCTCGTCGACCCGGCCGCCCTTGGAGCCCCGCCCGAGATCCCGGGCACGGGCTGCCTCGCCCCCTGACCCGTACCGCCCTCAAGAGCCCGGACACCGGGCGGCCCGCTCGCGCACACGCCCCGCCTCCACCACGACGGTCCGCCCCGCAACGGCGGCCGTCGCGGTGTCGTGGGTGATGAGCACCAGGCCCGGCCCGCCGGGTTCGCGCACCAGCGCGGTCAGCAGGGCGAGGATCCCCCGCCGGGTGACCGCGTCCAGCCCGGACGTGACCTCGTCGCAGATCAGGACCCGGGGCCGGGCCAGCAGGGCCCGGGCCAGGGCCGCCCGCTGGAGCTCGCCGCCGGAGAGTTCGCCGGGGCGCCGACCCGCGTGGTCCGCGCCGAGCCCCATGCGCGCGAGCAGCGCCCGGGCCTCCTCCTCGGCCGCGGCCCGGCCGAGGCCGCGCAGCCGCACCGCGGTACGGGCCACCTGGCCGAGCACGGCCCGGTGCTCGTCGAAAGCCGCACGCGCGTCCTGGAAGACGTACTGCACGGCTGCCAGCTCGGCCCTGCCGCGCCGCCTCAGACTGCGCGGCAGCGGAGCCCCGTCGAGGGTGACGACGCCGTCGTAGGCGGGGTGCAGTCCGGCGAGGCAGCGGCCGAGAGTGGTCTTGCCGCTGCCGGACGGGCCGACGACCGCGACGCACTCGCCGGGGTGCACCGAGAAGGGGACGTCGCGCAGGACGCCGGGGGCGCCGGGGTGACGGGCGGTCAGGGAACGGACTTCGAGGACGGGAGACCCGTCCGGCGCTCCGGCACCGTCGTCTTGGCCGCTCTCTTCCCTCTCCTCACCCTCTTCCCTCTCCTCACCCTCCTCTTCCTCCTCTCCTTCCTCGCCCTCCCGCAGGAGCTCCCGCGTCCACGCGTGCCGCCGCGACCCCGCCCGTATCTCCTCCGGCGTGCCCCGGTCCACCACCGTTCCGTCGCGCATCACCAGGACCTCGTCCGCCAGGGCGCGGACCACGTCCAGGTCGTGGCTGAGGAGGACCACGGCGATGCCACGGCGGGCCACCGCCGCAAGCTGTGCGGCCACCCGTTCCTTCGTACGGGGGTCCAGGCCGGTCGTCGGCTCGTCGGCCACCACGACGCGCGCGCCGAGCAGCAGTGCCTGGGCGAGGACGACGCGCTGCTGCTGCCCGCCCGACAGCTGGTGCGGGTAGCGGGCGAGCACCTCGTCCGGGCCGGGCAGCTGCGCGTCCCGCAGGGCGTCCCGGACCCGCGCGCGTGCCGCCTCGCGCCGTGCCCCGCGCGGCAGTTCGCGGACCTGGCGGCGGGCGATGTCGTAGAGGAGGGCGCTCACCCGCCGGGCGGGGTTGAGGACGGACGCGGGGTGCTGCGGTACGTACCCGGCGAGCCCCTGCGCCACGCGCACCTCGCCCGTGACGCGCGCGCCCGGCGGGTACTCGCCCAGCAGCGCGAGGCCCGTCGTCGTCTTCCCGCTGCCGGACGCGCCGACGAGGGCGGTGACGCGCCCGGGCCGGGCCGTCAGGCTCACGCCGTCGACGATCGCCCGCCCGCCGGGCACCACCACGCGCAGCCCGCGGACCTCGGCCACCGCGTTCTCCGTATCCTCCGGGCTTTCCGGTCTCTCCGGGCTCTCAGGACTCTCCGGACCGTTCACGGGCGCCTTCCTTCCTTGCGCGCGGGTGCCCTGCGCACCGCGTCGAACAGCAGGTTCGTGCCGACGGACAGGGCCACGACCAGCACGGCGGGCACGACGACGGCCCACGGCTGGACGAACAGCCCGGTGCGGTTGCGGTCCACCATCACGGCCCAGTCGGGCGCGTCGGGCCCGGCGCCCACGCCGAGGAAGGCCGCCGTGGCCACGAGGTAGAGCACACCGGTCAGCCGGACGCCCGCGTCGGCGGCCAGGGTCCCGGCCATCGAGCGCCCCACGTACCCGACCGCGATCCGCCACCACGACTCGCCCTGCATGCGCAGGGCCTCCACCGAGGGCCGGGACGCCACCTCGGCGGCCCGCGCCCGGACGATCCGGGCCGCATCGGGAATGTTGACGAGGGCCGCCAGCAGCGCGAGCCCGGCGGGGCCCGGCGGGCGGACCGAGGCCACCAGCAGGACGAGGAGGAGGGAGGGCACGGCCAGCAGGACGTCCAAGGGCCGCAGCAGCACGTCCTCCAGCCACGCCCGGCGGGTGAGCGCGGCGGCCAGGCCGAGGGGCACGGCCACGGCGTAGGCGAGGGCGGTGGCGGCGAGGGTCACCAGGACCGCCGAGCGGCCGCCGAGGAGGACCTGGCGCCACACGTCCCGGCCGGCGAAGTCCGTACCGAGCCAGTGCCCTTCGCCCAGCGTGAACGACGTGCCGCGCGGGCCCGCCTCCCCCGCGCACCACGGGCCGAGCAGGGCGAGGAGCAGCGGCAGCCCGGCGACGACCGCGCCGAGCGCGAAGCGCCCGGCCCTCGTACGCCCGCCGCCCGTACGCCCGCCGCCTACGGATCCGGCGCTCATGCCGCCGCTCCCGCGCGCGGCGCGAAGCGGTGGGCGACCAGGTCCGCGGCCAGGTTGAGGACGACGGCGACCAGCCCGAAGACCACGGCCAGGCCCTGCACCACGGGGACGTCCCGGGCGGCCACCGCGTCCATCAGGACGGTGCCGAGGCCGGGGATCACGAACAGGGCCTCGACGACGATCACCCCGCACAGCAGCCAGTCGACGGTGCGGGCGAGCTGCTGGGCGGCGGGGGCGACCGCGTTGGGCAGAGCGTGCGCGTAGCGGACGCGGGCGCCCGACAGGCCGTAGCGACGGGCCTGCGCCGCGTACGGGGAGGCCAGCGCCTCGACCATGCCGGCCCGCACCAGCCGGCTGATCGAACACACCGGACGGGACAGCAGCACCAGGACGGGCAGGACGAGCGCCTCCGGGTGGGCGAGCAGGTCGGTGCCGTAGCCGACCGCCGTCGGGGGCAGCCAGCCCAGGCGCAGGGCCAGGACGGTCACCAGCAGCACCCCGAAGGCGAACTCGGGCACCGCGTACACCGCGAGCGTCACCGAGGAGACCACCCGGTCGACCGGGCCGCCCTCGCGGCGGGCCGCCAGCACGCCGAGGCCGACGCCCGCCGGAATCAGGAGGGCGAGGGTGAGCGCGGCCAGCAGCAGCGTCGGCCCGAACCCCTCGGCCAGCGCCGCCGCCACCGGGCGGCCCGAGGCGAGCGACATCCCCAGGTCGCCGTGGAGCAGGGCCGCGGCCCACTCCCCCAGCCGCTCGTGCGCGGGCCGGTCCAGGTGCAGGGCCTCGCGGATCGCGGCGATGCGGGCCGGGTCGGGATCGTCGCCCGCGAGGGCCACGGCCGCGTCGCCCGGCAGGGCCTCCGTGAGGGCGAACACGAGCAGGACGACCGCGGCGGTCTGGGCGGCGCCGAGGAGGATCCGGCGGACGATCCAGCGGCTCACGCCAGCCACACCTTGTCGAAGCGGGCCCAGTCCAGGGTGTTGGCCGGGGCGTCGCGGGCCACGCCGCGCACGCGGCGGGACGTGCCGACGATCCAGTCGGCGAAGCCCCACACCAGGAAGCCGCCCTCGCTGTGCAGGACGCGCTGCATCCGCTCGTAGAGCCCCGCCCGCTCGCGGGCGTCCTTGGTCGACTGCAGGCGCCGGTAGAGCTCGTCGAAGTCCTTGCGGCGCCAGTGGGTGGCGTTGGTGGTGGAGTCGCTCAGCAGCCGCTGGGAGATGTGCGACTCGATGGGCATGGCGCCGGAGCGGTAGCTGGCGAACGTGCCGTGGTCGAGGATGTCCTTCCAGTAGCTGTCCTTGTTGCCCACGCGCACCTCGACGGTGACGCCCGCCTTCGCGGCCTGGTCGCGGAAGATGCCGGCGGCCTCCGTGAAGCCCGCGGCGACCGGGGAGGTGTCCAGAGTGACCTTCAGGTCCTCCGCCCCGGCCTCCTTCAGCAGGCGCCGGGCCCGGTCGAGGTCCTGGCGGCGCTGCGGCAGGCCCGCCGCGTAGTGGGCGCAGCCCTTGCCGAAGAGGTCGTTGCCGGTCTCGCCCGCGCCGGACAGGGCGCCCTTGACGAGCTCGTCGCGGTCGGCGATGAGGAAGAACGCCTCCCGTACGCGCGGGTCGTCGAACGGCGGCCGGTCCGTCTTCATCACGAAGCCCTGCATCGCGCTGTTGCGCAGCCGCACGATCTCGATGCGGCCCCTGCCCTCGTGGGCGCGGGCCGTGGTGGGAGCGAGCTCGTGCGCGTAGTCGACCTGGCCGCCGAGCAGGGCGTTGACGCGCGCCGACTCCTCGTTCGCGACGACGAACTCGAGCTCGTCCAGGTGCGGGGCGCCGTCCCAGTAGGCGTCGTTGCGGCGGAACCGGGCGGACCGCCCGGGCGCGAACGACACGTGGCGGAACGGGCCCGACCCCACGGGCTCGTCGAACTGCTCGGTGCCCTTCGGCACGATGTACGCGCCGAACGCGGCGAGCACGTTGGGGAATTCGGCCGTCGGCCGCTTCAGCCGGAACTCGACGGTACGGGGCCCCGTGGCGCGGCTGGCTTCCAGGTCGATCGGTTCCAGGGACGCCCTGGCCCGGAAGGCCTTCTTCGGATCGACGATCCGGCGGTAGCTGAAGAGGACGTCCTCGGCGGTGACGGGCCTGCCGTCGTGGAACACGGCCTCCCGCAGCGTGACCGACCACCGGTCGAGCCCGGCACTCGCCTCCCACCGCTCGGCCAGGCGGGGCCTGGCGGTCAGATCGGGCCCGTAGTCGGCGAGCTTGTCGAACAGAGCCTTGGCCCGGGCCGCGTCGGCGAAGAGGTTCCCCAGATGCGGATCAAGCGTCTCGGCGGCCCCGCCCCCGGCGAAGGCTGCCCGCAACCGGCCGCCTTTGCGGGGGGTGCCGGAACGGGTGTCGGTACTGGTACCGGTGCCGGTGCCGGGGGAGCACCCGGCGATGCCCAGGCCGGCGAGGCCGATGCCGCCGGCGGCTGTGACAGCAAGAAATCCGCGCCGCCGGAGGCCGGGGGGAGGGGTGTGCATGGAGGTTCTCCTGGTGAGGGGTTGGAGTGGGATGGGACGACGGCGTGCCCCCGGGGGCTGCCCGGCACCGCCGGACTACGACGTCGTGGTTGCTCACCGCGGCGGCGGACGGGAGGTGCGCAGCACCTCGAAACGCCCACCGGGCCAAGCCCGTTTCGGCACCGCCGCGCCACACCGTCGTGGTTGCCCGCCACCGCGGCGGACAAGAGGTGCGCAGCACCTCCATGCCTCGCGGCACGCGCCACCGGCCCAGCGTGTCAAGCCGGCTCGCCACGCTGGGCCCACGACGTCGTAGCCACTCGCCGCGGCAGCTGACGCGAGGTGCGCAGGACCCCGAAACGCCCGGCGAGCCAAGCCTGTTCGGCGTCGCTGCACGGGATCCTGGTATTCGCCGTGGCAGCGGAACCCGCGCCTTTGTGACCGCCGCCGCGGCGAGTAACCACCCACGGCGTGGACCGGCGGTGCCGATGCGGCCGTAACCGGCCACGCGCTACAGCCGGCGCGCTATCACGTGCAGGCGGTCGCCGTCGGCCGTGGTCGACGGTGGGGCGCCCTCCCGCCAGGGAGGCTCCGTGCGGGGGCCCGGGCCGTCGTGGAGGGAGACGGTGTCGAAGCCGTGCGCGGCCAGTGCGTAGTGGAGTTCCTGGGGGAACAGCAGGCGCCACGCCGAGCGCTGTTCGAACGGCGGGGAGCCGTCCGTCGTCCAGACGCGGCGTCGCCGCAACAGCTGCGCCGCGCGGTCGACGCCGAGCGTCGTCACGTGCGCGTACGTGCGCCCCCGCCAGGTGAACTCCCCGGACGCCGGCGCGTCCAGCAGCTCCGTGCGGCCCAGAAAGAACGCCCCGTTGCGCATCTCGGCGACGAGCAGTCCTCCCGGCCGCAGCGCCCGCCGGCAGGAGCCCAGGAGGCCGTCGAGCTCCTCGTTGGTGTGGCAATAAAGCAGCGCGCTGTCCAGGCTCACGACCGCGTCGAAGGCGCCTTCGCCGAGGTCGAATCCGCGCAGATCGGCGCGGAGGTACGCGGGGCCGGGGTGCCGGGCCCGGGCGTGGGCAAGCATGGCGTCGGATAGGTCGGCGCCGGTGACCTCGCGACCGGCCCCGTGGAGCCACGCCGCATCCCGCCCCGTACCGCAGCCGAGGTCGAGGACGCGCGGCCCGGCGCCGTGGGCGGCGAGGGTGGCCTCCGCCCAGCGGGCGGCAAGGCGTTCGGGGTCGGGGAAGCGGGCTTCGTAGAGTTCGGGGTGGTCGGTCAGCAGGTTTCGGGTGTTCATCCTCGTCCCTTCAGGCCGTTGCCGGAGCCGACGTAGCCGTCGGAGCCGCCGCCGGAAGCACCCGCAGCCGGTGCAGCCACGCCACTCCGCCCGCGGAGGCGAGCCCGAGCGCCAGGCAGCACGCCCAGGGCAGCCACTGGGTTCCGTCGCGCCCGCCGGTGTCCATGGCCCAGCCGATCAGCGCGTTGCCGAGGGCGGCGGCGATGCCGGAGACGGCGTAGAAGATGCCGAAGTACGTGCCCGTCAGCCCGGGCCGCCCGAAGCCGGGGACCATCTCCATGACGAACGGCTGGGCGATCATGACGCCGAGATAGAGCAGCAGCGCCCCGCCGAGGACGGGCAGCAGCCCGAGCACGTTCCCTTCGGTGCCCGCCACCGCCATCGGGGGCAGGAAGGCGAGGCCCATCAGGGCGAGTCCGGCCGCGACCCACGTACCCCGGCTGCCGCGGCCCTTCAGGGCCCGTGTGATGCGCAGTTGCAGGCCCAGGTTGGCGAGGGTCCCGGCGAGGAAGACGAGCCCCGCGGCGCCGTCCCAGCCGGTGGCGCGGCGGGCTCCGTCGGGCAGGAGGAGGTAGAGCTGGTTCTCCATGGTGAACATGCCGACCATGGCGAGGGAGAACGCCAGGAAGGCCCGGTTGGCGAGGACTTCGCGCCAGTCGGCGAGCACCCCGCCGCCGCTGGGCGCGGCCGGCCGGGCGGGCAGGACGAGCGCCTGGGCGACGGTGAGCAGGGCGAAGATCCCGGCGGCGGTGAGCGCGGAAGCCCGGAAGCCGACGAGGAGGAGCGCGCTGCCGAGCAGCGGTCCGATGAGCGCGCCGGTGGTCGCGAAGACGTTGAACAGGGCGAACGCCTCCGCCTTCCGCTCCCCCGCCTCCTGGGCGAGGTACGCCCGCACGGCGGGGTTGAAGAGCGCGCCCGCGAGGCCGCTGAGGACGGATGCGGCGAGCAGCACGGCGAGGCCGTCGCCGAGGGCGAACAGGGCGAAGCCCGCGGTCCGCAGCGCGCACCCGGCGATGATCACGCCGCGTGCCCCGAGCCGGTCGGCGGCCGAGCCGCCGATGAGGAAGAGGCCCTGCTGGCTGAGGTTGCGGACGCCGAGGACGATGCCGATGACGGCGGCGGACATGCCGAGGTCCTGGCCGAGGTGGGTGGCGAGGTAGGGGATGAGCAGGTAGAAGCCGGTGTTGACGCCGAGCTGGTTGACGAGGAGGAGGCGGATCGCGAGCGGGAAGCCGCGTATTTCGTGCCAGGTCTTCACGGTGCGGGGTCTCCTTGCCCTCGTTGGCCTCGTTGGCCTCGTTGCGCTCGTTGCACTTGTTGCGCCCGTTGCCCTCGTTGCGTTCGTTGTGTGGTGGCGCGGACGCCCAGGCCGGGGGCGCCCGGGGCCCGTACGGTGCCGTTCTCGCCGCCGATGCCGGTCCACGGGTCGTGGGCGAGCAGCAGGTGGCCGTCGAGGTCGGTCCAGCGGGCCCGGTCGGCGAGGTGGACGGCGGGGGCGATGCCGAGCGAACTGGCGGTCAGGCAGCCCAGCATGAGCTCCGTGCCGCTGCCGGCCAGGGCGTCGGCGATCCGCAGGGCGGCGTGGACGCCACCGCACTTGGCGAGCTTGACGTTGACGCCGTGGACGCGGCCCGCGAGGCGGCGGGCGTCGTCGAGGCTCGCCGCGTCCTCGTCGGCGATGAGGGGCAGCGGGGACGTCTCGGCGAGCCGGGCGAGGCCCTCGGGATCGCCGGGGAGGGTGGGCTGTTCGACGGCTTCGACGCCGAGCGCGGCGAAGCGCGGCAGCAGCTTCCGGGCCCGGGCGACGGTCCAGGCCCCGTTGGGGTCGAGGAGCAGCCGGGCGTGCGGGGCGGCCTGCCGTACGGCTCGTACGCGCTCGATGTCGTCGGCGGGGTCGGGCGACCCACCCTTGATCTTGAGGACGGTGAACCCGGCGTCGGCGAGGCAGCGGGCCGTCAGGGCGGCCCGTACGGGCGAGGTGATGCCGATGGTGCGGGCGGTGTCGGCGGCGGGCGCGGCCGTGCCGTTGCTCCCCAGGAGCCGGTGCACGGGCAGGCCGGCGCGCTTGCCCGCGAGGTCGAGCAGCGCGGCTTCGACGGCGGCGGTCACGGCGGGCGGGGTGTCGCGAGGCAGAAGCGTCTCTTCTGCTACGGCTTCCAGCGCGCTCTCCGGCGTCGCGAACTTGCCGAGCCCGACCGCGGCGTGGCACATCAGCCGCCGGATGGCACCGGCGTCCAGCCCGTAGTAGGCGCTGGCCACGGCCTCGCCGAAGCCGCGGACTCCGCCGTGCTCGACGGTCAGCCAGACGGCGTCGCGGGCGTCCATGACGCCCCGGGAGATCCGCAGGGGTTCGGCGAGACGGAGCCGGGCGGTGCGCAGGGTGGTCTTCACGGGGCACCTCCGGTGGTACGGCAGTGAGGTCGACCGTCCGCCCGGTCCCGTGCCGAACGGCCACCGGGGACGTCATGGCGGGCCCCGGCGCCGCCTGGAACGGCGCCCGGGGCGACGGGGGCTCCCTCGGCGTCGGCGGACACTCCGTCGCAGCCGGGCCGAGCGCCCGGCTGTCCGCCCCCACCGCCCCCGCCGCCTCGGACGCCGGTCGCTCCGGCACCGCCCGCGCGGCGGGCAGCCACGCCGACGACAGCCGCACCGACGGCGGGCACACCGGCAACGGCAGAGCCCGCCGAGGCCACTGCCGCGGCGCCTCCGGCCGCGGCCTTCCCGGGGCCGGCCGCATCAGCACCGGCCACACCGATCACACCGGTCACACCGGCCGCAGGCGTGACGCCGTCGGCCGGGCCCGCGACGGGCGCGCCGACGCGAGCCGCCCCGGTGGCACCCGGCCACCCGTAGGACGCCGGCCCTGCTCCGCCCCCGCCCCGCACCGGATCCACCGGATCGACGGGATCCAGCGGATCCACCACCGTCGTGCACCGCGCCCAGCCCGTCGCCTCCGCGGCTCGCGGGTGGGGGATCTCCAGCGGGCGGCGGGCGGCCGCATCGAGGTCCAGGCCGTGTGCTGCGGTGAAGTCGTCGTCGTAGAGCGTGCCGAGGTAGCGGTGGGGGCCGTCCGGGAAGACCGTGGCGACGACCGCGCCGGGGTGGACGCGGGCGGCCCAGGCCGCCACGAGGGCGGCCGCGCCCGTGGACCAGCCGCCGCTGACGAACGCCTCGCGGGCCAGCCTCCGGCAGGCGTCCGCGGCCTCGGCGGGGCCGACCCAGTGGACCTCGTCGAAGGCGTCGTAGGCGACGTTGCGCGGGTGGATGCTGCTGCCGAGGCCGCGCATCAGGCGGGGCCGGGACGGCTGGCCGAAGATCGTCGAGCCGGTCGCGTCGACACCGACGACGCGCAGTCCGGGGAAGTGCCGGCGCAGGGGCCCGGCGATTCCGGCGCTGTGCCCGCCGGTGCCGACGCTGCACACGAGGATGTCCAGGTGGTCCAGGCCGGACGCCAGTTCGGCGGCGAGGGAGGCGTAACCGGCGACGTTGTCGGGGTTGTTGTACTGGTCGGGCCAGTACGCGCCCGGGTGCGCGGCGAGGAGCTGCCGCAGCCTGGCGAGGCGCGCGGCCTGCCAGCCGCCCTCGGCGGCCGGGCGGTCGACGATGTCGAGCCGGGCGCCGTGGGCGCGCAGGAGCCGCCGCATGGACGGTTCCAGTTCGGCGTCGCCGACGAGGACGACGGGGTGGCCGAGGGCCTGGCCCGCGAAGGCGAGGCCGATGCCGAGGGTGCCGGAGGTGGATTCGACGACGGGCGCGCCGGGCAGGAGCTCACCGCGTTCCTCGGCGCCCATGAGCATGGAGACGGCGGCGCGGGCCTTCATGCCGCCGGCGCCGAGCCCTTCGAGCTTGGCCCAGAACCCGGGGTGCGGGCCGGGCAGTCCGGCGTCGATGCGGGCGAGCGGGGTGCGGCCGAGGAGGGAGAGGAGCCCGCGGTTGGCGCGGGGCGCGGCCTGCAGGACGGGGCTCATCGCCGACCTCCGGAGGGGCGGAGGGAGCCAGTGCCTCCGGAGGGGCGGAGGGAACCTGTGCCTCCGGAGGGGCGGAGGGAGCCAGTGCCGCCGGAGGCGTCGAGGCCACCGGGCCCACCGGAGGCGTCGAGGCCGCCGGAAGCACGGAGCACACCCGGGCCCCCGGAAGCGTCGAGGCCACCGGGCCCGCTGGAGGTGTCGAGGCCACCGGGGCCACCGGAGGCGTCGAGGCCCCCGGAAGCACGGAGCACACCCGGGCCCCCGGAAGCGTCGAGGCCACCGGGCCCGCTGGAGGTGTCGAGGCCACCGGAAGCACGGAGCACGCCCAGGCCCCGGGAAGCGTCGAGGCCACCGGGCCCGCCGGGGGTATCGAGGCCCCCGGAAGCACGGAGCACGCCCGGGCCCCCGGAGGCGTCGAGGGAGCCCGGGCCCCCGGAGGCGTGGAGGGCACTCGGGCCCCCGGAAGCACGGAGCACGCCCGGCCCGCCGTAGCGGTGGACGACGCCGGGGCCGCCGTCGAGCCAGAAGAACGGGTACGGCTCCGCGCACACCGCGCTCACTCCGGCGCCGATCAGCCGCGGCAGGATCGCACTGCCGGTCTGGGCGAAGGCCACGAGCTGCTTGCCGTGGCGCCGGGCGTGCTCGCGCAGGGGCTCGAAGGTGCCGTTGCCGAGGGTCATCCCGGAGACGAGCAGGGCGTCGCAGTCTCCGAATTCCGCGTGCGCGTCGGTGCGCACGGGTTCGCCCCACTCGGTGACGCCGCCCTTGAGGTCGCAGGGCACGTAGGCCAGGCCGCGCTCGCGCAACGCCTCCAGCAGGGAGTTGACGACGCCGACGACGAGGACGCGCTGCCCGGGGCGGGCGTCCAGCAGGCTGACGACGGCGCGTGCCCGGGCACGGGACTTGCGCAGCGAGTCGCCCGCGGGCAGGGCCCAGGGCCGGGCGCCGTTGGCGGGGGTGTGCGGGGTGGTGTGCATCAGGTAGGCGTCGAGGGCGGCCACCCGTACGGCACGCAGGGGGTGGTCGAGGAGCGTGGCGACGTCGGTGCCGGCGCACTCCTCGACGGCGCCGGCGGGAAGGGCGCCGGGTTCGACGGCGCAGGAACCGACGGCGGCGCCGACGCGCAGGCTGAGCACCTCGTTGCGGTAGCCGCCGCTGCGGCCTTCGTGGCGTACGGCCTGGGCGGTGGTGAAGGCGACGCTGGTGCGCAGGGTGCGGGGGTCGGGCCCGTACGCGCCTGCCAGGACGCGCTGTTCGAGGTCGGGACAGGAGAGGGCAGGCGCGGGGGCGGGGGCGAGGAGGCTCACGGGGCCACCACCTTCGGGGTGAGCCCGGCGAGGAGGTCCTCGGCGCGGCGGCGCGCTCCATGGCCGCCGGGGTCGGCGGCCATGACGTGCCCGAGGTAGTCGTTGTTGCTGCCGCTCGCCTTGACGGCGGTGCCGGGCTCGGCGAAGGAGGCTTCGAGCACGCCGGGGGCTCCGGCGACGCCGTCCGCCCCGTCGATGTGCTGCAGCGTGCCGGCGGTCTCCGGGACGAGGAAGGAGATGGCCGCGCTGCGTATGCCCGTCGTACGGGTGGTCAGGTCGGGTTCGCGCCCGAGGGCGACGTCCACGCAGGCGGCGGCGAGGTCGACGCCGGTGACGTGGCGGACGAGTTCGGTGATGCGGTTGCCCGCGGGGCGGGGGTTGACCTCGATGACGCGGGGCCCGTCGGGGGTGAGCTTGATCTCGGTGTGGGCGACGACGTCGTCGAGGCCGAGGGCGTCGAGGGCGCGCAGGGCGGTGGCGGCGGCCTCCTCGGCCTGCGCCCGGTCCAGGGCGGCGGGGAACATGTGGCCCGTCTCGACGAAGGCCGGGGCGCCGCCGACGCTCTTGTCGGTGACGCCGACGACGTGCGCTGTTCCGCCGGAGGAGACGGTCTCGACGCTGACTTCGGGCCCGTCGAGCAGCTCTTCGAGGAGGACGACGGGGGCGCGGAGCTGTCCGCGCGCGTTGACGGGGAAGTCCGCGAGGGCGCGGTGGGCGGCGGCCAGCCCGGCCTCGTCGTCGACCCTGCGCACGTACATGCCGGCGCACAGGTCGACGGGCTTGAGGACGAGGGGGTAGCCGAGGTCGCGGGCCGCTTCGGCGGTGGCGGTCCAGTCGGGGCAGACGGCGAAGCGCGGCCCGGGGAGGCCGGCGCGCTCGAGGGCACGGCGGGTGGCGTCCTTACGGCAGGCGTCGGTGACGGCGCGCACGGACGGGCCGGGCAGGCCGAGGCGGCCGGCGATGCGGGCGGCGGTGGGGAGGTAGTAGTCGCAGGACGTCAGGACGCCGTCGAAGCGCAGGGCGGCGTGCAGCTGCTCGATGTGCGGGAGCAGCGTGGCGAGGTCGTTGGTGTCGGCCTGGACGACGTTGCGGGCGGAGAGCAGGGGGTGGGCGGTGCCCTCGGGCGCGGAGCGCAGGTAGTGGTGGAAGTCGCGGGTGAGGAAGGTGAATTCGTGGCCGGCTTCGCGGATCGCCCGTGGCAGCAGTCTGCTCATCGATCCGACCCAGCTCTCGACCATCAGCAGGTGTCCCACAACTCTCCCTCTTGGTAGTGCAGTCGGCGGTCCCGGCGGGGGTTCCGGGGGCGTGCCCGGGCATGCCGGGGGAGCCCTCGGGGCGGCGCGGCCCGTCTTGACCCCGCACACATTATCGATAATGGTTGTCATTGTCATCTGCCGAGCCGTCAGCCGCCTCGGCCCCGCCACCCCCCTCACCCCCTTCACCCCCCCACCCACCACACCCCGCTGAATGCGAGATCCATGCGCCGCTCCATCCGCCCGGCCGCCGTCCTGTGCGCCGTCGCCGCCACGGCGACAGCCCTGTCCCCCTCCTCCGCCTACTCCGCCCCCTCCGCCACGGCCGCCGCGCCGCCCGCCGCCGCGATCGCCTTCGGTCCGTGCCCCGCCTCCGTGCCGGCGCCCGCCCCGCCCGCCCGGGTCGAGTGCGGCACGCTGAGCGTGCCCCTCGACCACGCCCGGCCGCGCGGCCCGCACCTGTCCATAGCCGTCTCGCGCGTCCGCGCCACCGGCACCCCCGCCGAGCGGCGCGGCGTGCTGCTCGTCAACCCCGGCGGGCCGGGCGGCTCCGGGCTGCCGTACGCCGTCACCAAGCGCGCCAAGCTGCCCGAACGGGTCCGGCGCGCGTACGACGTCGTCGGCTTCGACCCGCGCGGCACCGGCCGCAGCGCCCCCGCGGACTGCGGCGCGATGGGCGGCCTCTTCGCGGCGCCCGCGGCCGACCCCGTCCCGCGCGACCGCTCCGCCGAGCGGGAGCACCTCGCCTCCCTGCGCCGCCTCGCCGGCGACTGCGCGGCGGGCGTGGGGCCCGCCCTTGCGCACCTGTCGACGGAGGAGACCGCCCGCGACATGGACGCCGTCCGCGCGGCCCTCGGCGAGCGGCGCACCGGCTTCCTCGGCGTCTCCTACGGCAGCTACCTCGGCGCGGCCTACGCGGCCCTGTTCCCGCAGCGCGTGGGCCCGATGGTGCTGGACAGCGTCGTCGGCCCGGAGGACTGGTACGCCTTCGACCTCCGCCAGGCCGAGTCCCTGCTGCGGCAGCGCGCGACCCTGCTGGAGTGGCTGGCCGCCCACCACGAGCGGTTCGGGCTCGGCAGCACGGCGGGAGCGGTCCGCGAGGCGTACGAGCGAGTGCGGGCCGGGCTCGCGGCCCGGCCCGTGGACGACTTCGGGCCCGCCGAGTTCGACCGCGCGGTCTACCGGGCGCTCGGCCGCACCGAGCGCTGGGCGCCCCTCGGCGACGGGCTGCGCACCTACCTGCGCGAGGGCACGGTCGGCGGCCTGCGCCCCGCGGCCCCCTTCGACGGCCCGGACTCCCGTACGTACGAGGCCGCCAACCGCACCGTGAAGTGCGCCGACGGCCCCGGCCCCGCACCCGGGCGCGTGCTGGCCGACCTCCGGCGCCTGCGCCGCCTCGACCCGCTGCCCGTCCTGACCGGCATCGAGGCATCGGCCTGCGCGTACTGGCACCACCGCCCGGAGAGCCGCACGCGGCTCGGCAGCCCCGCCGCTCCCCCGGTCCTGCTCGTCGCCTCGCAGCACGACCCGGTCTCCCCGGTCGAGGGCGCCCGGGCCATGCAGCGCGTGCTGCCCGGGTCCCGGCTGGTCACGCTGGAGAACGACTACTCGCACGGCGTCTTCGCCAGCCGGGGCAACGCGTGCGTGGACGACGCCGTCGCCGCCTACCTGGTGGACGGCACCGTGCCCGGCGGGGATCTGCGC
Source organism: Streptomyces rectiverticillatus (assembly GCF_013394065.1). Lineage (NCBI taxonomy): Bacteria > Bacillati > Actinomycetota > Actinomycetes > Kitasatosporales > Streptomycetaceae > Streptomyces > Streptomyces rectiverticillatus. The sequence continues at coordinate 6,346,704 of NZ_CP040752.1, read as the reverse complement.
TGCCAGGGTCCGGGCCTGCCGGAAACCCCTTGACGACCGACGTGTTACGTATAACCATTCCCTCGTGATCTCACCCACGCGAGCGTCAGCGCCGGACATGGCCACCCAGTGGCCGAAGGAGTCGACGAGCGGCGAGGACTCCCCATGAGCTACGCGGATCTGCTGCGCGGCCCCCACGTGACCAGGCTGCTCCTGGGGACCCTCGTCGGCCGACTGCCGAGCGCGATGGCCTCGGTCGCCGTACCGCTGGCCCTCCGTCAGGCGGGGGCGTCGTACGGGTTCGTGGGCGTGGCCGTGGGGGTGTTCGCCATCGCCTCCGCGATCGGCGGCCCGCTGCTGGGCCGTCTCGTGGACCGGGCGGGCCAGCCGCTCGTCCTGCTGCCCACCGCCCTCGTGGCGGCCGTGGGCTTCGCGGTCGTGGCGATCGCGCCCGGCAGCCGCACGGCCGTCCTCGCCGGAGTCGCGCTCGCCGGAGCGGCCACGCCGCCGCTGGAGCCCTGCCTGCGGGCCCTGTGGCCGGACATCGTCGCGCCCGGGAAGCTGGAGGCGGCCTACGCCCTGGACTCCGCCTCGCAGGAGCTGGTCTTCGTCGGCGGGCCCCTGGTGGTGGCCGGCGGCGTGGCCGTCGCCTCGCCCGCGGCGGCGCTGTGGGCCGGTGCGCTCCTCGGCATCGCCGGAGTGCTCGTCGTCGCCACCGCCCCGCCCGCCCGGGTCTGGAAGGCGCCCGCCCGCTCCGGCGACCGGCTCGGCCCCCTGCGCAGCCGCGGTCTCGTCGTGCTGCTCACGGGCCTCACGGGCGCGGGCGTCGCCATCGGCACGCTCAACGTCCTCGTCGTCCACTACGCGGAGGACCACCGGCTGCCCGGGGGCGCACCCACACTCCTCGCGCTCAACGCCCTCGGCGCGCTGATCGGCGGGCTGGCCTACGGGGCCGTGCGCCACTGGCGGGTGGCGCCGCCGCGCCGGACGCTGCTGCTGATGCTGGGGCTCACGGCCGGGTACGGGCTGCTGTGCCTGCTGCCCGCGCCGCCGCTCATGGCCGGCCTGATGATCCTCACCGGGCTGTTCCTCGCACCCGTGCTCACCGTCGTCTTCGTGCTGGTGGGCGAGCTCGCCCCGGCGGGCACCGTCACCGAGGCGTTCGCCTGGCTGGTGACCCTGATGACGGCGGGCGTGGCGCTGGGGTCGGCCGTCGTCGGTACGGTGCTGGAGACGGCCGGGCCCACGTGGGCCGCCTCGTGCGGGGTCGCCGGGCTCGCCGTGGGCGCCCTGGTGATCCTCGCCGGGCAGGCGCACCTCGTCCCGGCGGTGCAGGAGGAGGCCGAGGAGGCGCCCGCCCGCGCCGCCTGAGCCGGTCCGGACCCGGGCGGCGGGCCCTTCCCCCGGATGGCCCAGCCCCTACGCCCGTATCTCCCACATCCCCCGCATCCCCCGCTTCCCCCGTTTCTCCGACCCCTTCCGTCACCGCCGTTGCAAACGGAATCTCCGCGGTCAGCCACTCGGCGGCATGGGCGTGTCGGAACGGTGGACGGTGGCGACACGCCGGTGCTACCAGTGCATTGGACGGATAATCAGGTCAGCCGGACCCCGTCCGTCGCGAGAAAGGGCCGGTCGCCATGGCAGAGACGGATCCATCGCCGGACGAGCGGGTCGGCTTCGTACGCCGCATCGGGCTGTTCCAGGCCACCGCCATCAACATGAGCCAGATGTGCGGCATCGGCCCCTTCGTCACCATCCCCCTCATGGTCGCGGCCTTCGGCGGCCCGCAGGCCGTCATCGGCTTCGTCGCGGGCGCGGTCCTGGCCCTGGCCGACGGGCTGATCTGGGCCGAGCTCGGCGCCTCGCTGCCCGGCGCGGGCGGCAGCTACGTCTATCTGCGCCAGGCCTTCCAGTACCGCACCGGGAAGCTGATGCCGTTCCTGTTCGTCTGGACGGCGATGCTCTTCATCCCGCTGGGCATGTCCACCGGTGTCATCGGCTTCGTGCAGTACCTGGGCTATCTGTGGCCGGACATGGGCCGGACACAGGGCGACCTGACCGGACTGGCCGTCATCGCGCTGATCGTGCTGGTGCTGTGGCGGCGCGTCGAGAACATCGCGCGGATCACGGTCGTGCTGTGGTGCGTGATGATCGCCTCCGTCGTGCTGGTGATCCTCGCCGCCTTCACCCACTTCAGCCCCGGCCGGGCCTTCACCTACCCCCCGGGCGCCTTCGAGCTGACGTCGAACCACTTCTGGATCGGCTTCGCGGCGGGCCTGACCATCGGCATCTACGACTACCTCGGCTACAACACGGCCGCGTACATGGGCGCCGAGATCAAGAACCCCGGGCGCACCCTGCCGCGCGCCATCGTCTTCTCCATCCTCGGCATCATGGCCATCTACCTGCTCCTGCAGATCGGCACGCTCGGCGTCATCGACTGGAAGCAGATGCTCGACCCAGCCTCGACCGCGTCCTCGTCCGTCGCCTCGGCGGTCCTGGAGGAGGCCTGGGGCAAGGGGCCCGCCCGGGTCGTCACCGTGCTCATCCTCGTCACGGCTGTCGCCTCGGTCCTCGCCGGGCTGCTCGGCGGCTCCCGGGTGCCCTACGACGCCGCCCGGGAGAAGGTCTTCTTCCGCCCCTTCGGGCGGCTGCACCCCAGACACCGCTTCCCGGCCCTGGGCCTGGCCGCCATGGGAGTCATCACGGGCACCGGGTTCCTGATCGGCCGTCATACGAACCTGGCCACGCTGATCCAGCTGCTCACCTCCGTGATGGTGATCGTGCAGGCCCTCGCCCAGGTCCTGGCCGTGACCGTGCTGCGCCGCCGCCAGCCGGACCTGCCGCGCCCGTACCGGATGTGGCTCTACCCGCTGCCGAGCCTGGTGGCGCTGGTGGGCTGGCTCGTCATCTACGGCTACGCGAACCGGAATTCCCCCGGCCGGCACCCCATCGAATGGTCCCTGGCCTGGGTCGGGGCCGGTTGCGTGGCCTTCGTGCTCTGGTCGCGCTACGAGAAGGTGTGGCCGTTCGGGCCGCGGGAGATCAGCGAGGAGTACCTGCACGGCGCCGACCCGGACACCGATCCCGGGACAACCCCCGGAACCGCCCCCGGAACCGCCCCTGACCTCACCTCGGGTGCGGTCCCTGACGCCAGGCCGGGCGAGGCTCCGGACGCCGACCCGGACACCGGGGTGCCCGCCGAGCGGTGATACTTGCATCCATGCCTGTTTCTGCCTCCCCTCACTCACCTCCCGCCCCGCACGCCTCCGCCGCCCCCCGCCGCAGGCTGTACTGGCACCGCCTCTTCTTCGGGCTGTGGTACCGCCCGGTCGAGATCCTGGACGAGGCGCGGGACCGGAGCGTGTGGGGGGCGGCGGCGTTCCTGTGCCTGCTCTGCGGAGCGCTGGGGACGGTGGGCAAGGACTCGTTCCGGGAGGGCTGGCGGGTGGGCCCCGCCCTGGCCCTGGAGGCCATGGCGATAGCCGACGTCGTGCTCCTCCTGGCCAGTCTGCTGCTGGGCATCGCCACCCAGGCCATCGCCCGCAGGCTCGGCGGCAACGGCAAGTTCGGCCCCACGGTCACGCTGTTCGTGGTGGTGTTCTGGGCGACGGACCTGCCGCGGCTGGCCCTGGACGCGTGCCTGCCCGGGGACTCCTTCCCCGTACGGGCGGCCGCCTGGATCACCTCGGCCTTCGGCTACGCCTTCGCCACCTTGCTGATCCGCGGTCAGCACCACCTGCCGACGCACAAGGCCGTGGCGGCGGTGAGCATACAGATGCTCGCGGCGGTCGCCCTGCTGAAGTTCCCTGCCGCCACGGTCTGATCCACGGCGAGTCGGTCCGGCTGCTGTCGCTGCCACGGTCACTGCGGCTACTGCGGCCACTGCGGCCGGGCGCCGGAAGAACCGGCCCGAGGGTTCGAAGGCCCGCCCGGTGCGACGGGGGATGCACACCGGGCGGGCTCGAGGACAGTTCTACCTCATCAAGGATGGGTTATGCACCAAAAACCTGTTCGGCTTTGCTGACTACCAACGAACAGGGAGCGAAATCAGGCCATGTGCGCGTATCGAGGGCCGCCGGGCGACGTCCTCCCGCGCCCCGTCGAGCGCGAGCCCGGGAAACCGCTCCAGCAGCGCTGCCAGCGCGGTTTCCGTCTCCATCCTGGCCAGCGGGGCGCCGAGGCAGTGGTGGATCCCATGACCCAGCGCGAGATGACCGGAACGATCACGGTTCAGATCCAGCCGATCCGGCTCGGAAAAGTGATGAGGGTCACGATTGGCCGACGCCAGGGACAGCAGGACGGTCTCCCCGGCCGGCACGGTCACGCCGCCGATCTCCACGTTCTCCAGCGGAAACCTGCGGATCGCGAGGGCCACGGGCCCGTCCCACCGCATGAACTCCTCGACGGCCGCTGCGAGTCCGGCCGGATTCGCTCGCAAAGAGTCCGTCAAGGCCGGGTGGTCCAGCAGCGCCAGGACGGAGTTGGCGATCAGGTGGACGGTGTTCTCGTAGCCCGCGAAGAGGATCAGAAAGGCGAGCGAGGTCAGCTCGTCCTCGGACAGCCGGTCGGCCCCGTCCGCCCCGTCCGCCCCATCGGCTCCGTCCCCCTCATCGCCGTCGCGGACCGCGATGAGGTCGGAGAGCAGGTCGTCGCCGGGGGTGGCGCGCTTGCTCGCGATGAGGCCGGTGAGGAAGCGCATCATGTTGCCGATGGCTTCCTTCATCAGGTGCGGCTGCGCCGGGTCCGGGGTGATCAGCGCGTCCGTCCAGGACCGGAAGTCCGGTCGCTGCTCCTGCGGTACGCCCAGCAGGTCGCAGATGACCGTGATGGGCAGCGGGCCCGCGTAGGAGGCCAGCAGGTCCGTACGGCCGTCGGCCTCGACGGCGTCGAGGAGTTCGTCGGCGATCCTGCGCACCGGTGCGCGGAGCTTGTCCACGCGGCCGGGGGTGAAGGCCTTGGCCACGAGGCGGCGTATGCGGGTGTGGTCCGGGGGATCCATGTTGAGCAGATTGGCGTCGAGCGCCGGAGGCAGGCTGAATCCTGCGTAGTTGCCCGGCGTGGCATTGCGCTTGTCCAGGGACAGCCGCGGGTCGGCGAGCGCCCGGCGGACGTCGTCGTAGCGGGTCACCAGCCAGGCGGGCCGTCCGTCGGGGCCGGTGATGCGGTGGACCGGGCCGGCCTCGCGCAGCCGGGCGTAGGTGCCGTACGGGTCGGTGGTGAGCGCGGAGGCGGTGGAGTTCTGCATGGCGCCCGACTCTAGAAGATCAAGCCGTCCTGCGCTTGAGGACCCCGCCGGAGGTGACGCGCACGGGCGGCGCCGGATCCGTCGTGGTGACGGACCCGGCGCCGGCCTGTGGCGCAGGCGGCCTTGACCCCCGTCCAGGGCCGCCTCGTCCATGGGCCGCGCGCCGTCAGGGACGGCGTGCCGCGCTCATCTCCCGTAGTTCCTCGAGGACGGCGTCGACCATCGGGTCGTGGTAGACGTCGGCGACGAGGGCCAGGTGTTCGTGTTCCTCCGCCGGATCGGCGCTGACGGTCACGACGACGCTGTCGGCGTGCGGGGCGGGGACGTGCCCGGTGATCTGGTTCTGCAGGCCGCGGCGCAGGGCCGCGGCCTCCACGACCGCGGCGAGGCGCCGCTCGTCGAGCGCGGCGCCGGTCGCCTTGCGCCGGGCGATGTCCAGGGCGGCGGGCTCGACGTGGCGGCGGACGCCGCGCTGGATGTCGCGGATCTCCGCCATCTGCCGGTTCGCCCGCCACTCCAGGTCCGCGAAGGGCCAGCGGCCCGTCAGGCGGTGCCCGGTGAGGGTGACCTCGGGGGCGTGGGCGGTGACGGCCTGCCAGAGCGGCTGCAGCCGGTGCAGCCGGCGCCAGGCGGAGACGCGGGGGCCGGCGGCGGGCAGCGAGAAGCCGAGGAGGACCAGCAGCGCGGCCACCGAGGCGCTCATCGGGGCGACGCCGTTCGACAGCCAGTAGACGTCGTGGCCCGCCCAGGTCAGCACGAAGCCGACGAGCTTGCACAGGCAGTAGAGCAGGCCGAGCCAGCAGCCCGCGGCGAGCGTGCGCAGCCCCTTGGCGAGCCAGCAGGGGCCGAGCTGGGCGGCGTAGCGCGGGCAGAGCGCGCCGAGCCCGGCGAGGCTCGTGCCGAAGATGGCCAGGTACAGCACCAGGAAGGCGACGACGCCGGGCGCGTGGGCGTAGGCGGTGCTGAAGTCGCGCGGGTGCTCCACGGAGTCGGGCCGGCCGACGGCGAAGCACACGATGGCGGTGGCCCAGGCGACGGCCACGACGGCGACGGCGATCCTGGAGCGCACGGCCGCGCGGGCGCGGGCCCGGGCGTCGCCGCGGCTGGTCCAGCGCAGGAGCAGCACCGTGGCGCCCGTGGCGAACAGGACCACGGCCGAGTACAGCAGGACCATGGCCAGGTTGGCCACGCCGGTCAGCCGGTCGAAGGCGCGGTAGACGCTGGGCGCGGAGAACAGGAAGACGACGGGGACGCCGGAGGTCATCAGGGCGGTCAGGCCCAGGTCGACGTTGCCGCGGTCGCGGAACCAGGCGCGGGCCTTGTAGCCGACGATGGCCCAGGCGACGGCGCTGAAGGTCAGGTAGAGGACGTCAAACACGGCCGCCTCCACCGTCTCCGCCGGCCCCGGCGTCTGCACCGTCTCCGGCGCTCTCCCGGATCTGCCGGCGGACGTGCTGCAGGGCGGGCCCGAGGGACGCGGCCAGCTCGGCGGCCGCGCCCTCCAGGCGGGCGTCCTGACCGGGCGGCGGGGGCACGACCTTCTCCATGAGCAGCGTGCCGAGGATCTCCGTCTCGCGCTCGGTGAGGTTGTCGTAGCAGTGGTGGCGGGCGAGGCCCATGGTCAGGCCCATGCGGCGCATGGCCGTGGCCACGTCGACCGAGGGGGTCCACACCTTGAGGGCGTCCTCGGTGACGGCCGGGTCCTGGTCGTGGCCGAGGAGGAGATGGCCGATCTCGTGCAGGACGATGTGGACCTGGTGCCAGGGGGAGGTCTTCTGCTCGTAGATGACCCAGTAGGCGTCGTCGGTGGTCGCGGTCATGCCGGAGACGACGCCGTCGAGGCTCATCGGGACCAGGCGGATGGGCAGGCCGACGCGGCGCGCGACGATGTCGCACAGGCCCTGCAGGTCGGTGGACGCGGGCAGCGCGAGCTCCTGGATGAGCTGCTTGCACCGGCGCCGTATGCGCCCCACTCGCATGCCTGCACCGTCCTCGTCCTCGCTACGCCGCCAGTAAGTGAAGAGCCGGTCATCCGCCGTAACGGTCACGGGCGCTCCTCACCACCCGCGTCGGGCGGGTCGGACGGAAGGTTCATCTGCTGCCGGAACTGGCAGATGATCGTCGTAAGGCTGTCCTGCACCTCCGGGGGCAGCCCCACCGAGCGCAGGGCGATGGCCCGCACCCGCTGGTCCCGCATGGCGACGAGGAAGCGGACCTCCTCCTCCACGCGCTCGGCCTGCGAGGCCGAGAGATCGCCCATCAGATAGCCGACGGGCACGGCGAAGAACTTCGCCAGCGCACGCAGCACGTCCGGGCTGGGGTTGGCGCGGCGGCCGTTGCGCAGCATCGACAAATACTGCTCGGTGAGGCCGACCTCGCCGTACTCCTCGCCGTTGGTGATCTCGTCGGCGACGTGACCGTTGGTGTACGGGGCGCCGGGCGGGTGCATGTTCGCGAACAGGTAGTTGAGCCGCGCCGCGAGCGGGCTGCCCGCGTCACCTGCCGACCTGTCGCCCCCGACTGCCATCCGCTCCGTCCTCACCGACCGACGTTCCGCCCCCACGGCTCCTCACGGCCAGTTAAGCCGAAGGCGCCTGCGAGAAGCATCCTGTCACGGCTCGAACCCCCAGCACTAGTCCGCCCGGTGTTTCGACTGGGTGACGGACTTAACCACGAGTTGATACCGGGCTTAACCATGTGCGGAGGACCGTACGCGCCCCCGGCGGCGCCGGCGCGGGCCGGTCCGCGCCCCCGGCAAGGAAGCGTCGAGGTCGCTGCAAGCATTCCGCCAGACCCCCCGGGCAGACCCGGCCCGAAGGAACACCGGAAGAACACCGGAAGACGACAGGCGCGGGCCCGCCGGGGAGGGCGGGGCCGCGCCGGGATTCATGGGGGAAGCTCTCATGTCTGACACTCACGGGCGGCCGGGTCCGCTGCCGGCGCCCGAGGACCGGTGGCTGACGCTGCCGGGCCGCAAGCGCGTCCTGGTCGTGGTGCACACGGTCACCTACGGGCAGCGGCTGCGCGACGTGTTCTCGCTCCTGGAAGGGGACCTGCGGATCCAGCTGGTCTTCACCGCCGCGCCGCACGCGCTCGGGGAGGGGACCGGCGGCTTCCTGCACGAGCTGGGGGCGGCCGCGCTGCCCTGGCAGGAGACGGTGCGCACCCGCTTCGACCTGGCCCTGGCGGCGGGATCGCGCGGCATCGAGAAGGTGCGCGGCCCGCTCGTCCGGCTCTCGCACGGAGCCGGACACATCAAACTGCTGCGCGGCGGGCGCCCCGCGCCGGCGGACGGACGGCCGGCGGGGATGCTCAGCCGGCAGTACCTGACCCGCGGCGGCCGGGTCGTGCCCGCCGCCATCGCGCTGGCCCACGAACGCGACCTGGCGGAACTCGGGCGCTGGTGCCCCGAGGCCGTACCGGCGGCCGCCGTGGTCGGGGACCCGTGCTACGACCGGATCGTCTCCAGCCTGCCGCTGCGGGACGCTTACCGCCGGGCGCTGGGGGTGGGCCGGCGGCAGCAGCTGGTGGTCGTCACCACCACGTGGGGGCCGTCCTCCTCCTTCGGCCGGTTCGACGCGCTGCTGCCGCGGCTCATCGGCGAGCTGCCGCCCGACCGCTACCGCGTGGCCGCGCTCGTGCACCCCAACGTGTGGGCGGGGCACGGCGGCCGGCAGATCCGCACGTGGCTTGCGGGCGTCCGGGCGCGGGGGCTCGCGCTCGTGCCGCCGGAGACGGACTGGCGGGCCCTGCTGGTCGCGGCGGACTCGGTCATCGGCGACCACGGTTCGCTGACCTCGTACGCCACGGTGGCTCCCCGCGTCCCGGTGCTCGTGGCCCGCTTCCCGGAGGACGAGGTCCATCCGTCGTCCCCGGCGGCCGCGCTCGCCCGGACCGCGCCCGCACTCTCGCCGCTGCACCCGCTGGAGAGCCAGCTGGAGTACGCGGCGGCGGAGTACCGGCAGCGGGAGTACGAGCGGGTGGCCGCCCTGATCTCCTCCGAGCCGGGCCGCTTCAACCGGCGCATGCGGACGCTGATGTACCGGCTGCTCGGTCTGGGCCAGCCCGCGTACGCGCCGGTCACCGAGCCTGCGGCGGTCCCACCGCCACTCGACGGCGGGACGGCCCGGCGGACCGCGGGGCCGCGCACATGATGCCGGGTCACGTACGCGCCGTCGTCCGGCCGGGAAGGCGCCACCGCGGCGCGACGGTCCTGCTGGACGGCGTCCGCTGGACGGTGCGTCCCGGTCCCGGCGGCCAGCCGGCCAGGGACGTCCACTGGAGCGTGGACCCCGACGGGCGGGCGGCTTCCCGCTGGGCCGGGAGCGCCGACGTGCTGCGGTGCGGGCGGCCCTCGCCCGGGCCCGGCGCGGCGTCGTTCCGGGCGATGAGGCTGCTCGCCCGCCACACGGGCTGCCTGCTCACGGCCGTGCCGGTGGCCGGCGGCGGCCTGGTGATCGGGGTGCGCGGCGGACGGCTGCTTACGGTGGAGTACGGTCCGGTGCCTTGCGGTCCGTACACGGGCGCCGGGGAGGACGAAGTCGCCGTCCTCGCCTCGTACGTGCACGGCCGGCTCGTGGCGGGCCTCCCGCTGGAGCGGCTCGCCGGGCTGGCCGTCGAGCGTGCGGGCCGGGTACTGGGGCTGCGGGAGGTGCACCCCGCCGGAGGGCTGTGACGGGGCTCGTCTCCTGGGACCGGCTAGGAGGGCCCCGCGCCGGGGAGTTCCCCGAGCCGGGCCCTCAGCCGGGCGGCGTCGGAGGGGCTGACGGGTGTGTACAGGGCCAGGGAGCGCGTGAACCAGCGGCGGGCTTCCGCCGTGTCGCCGCGCTCCCCGGCCACCAGGCCGAGCATCTCCATGGTGCGTGCCTGCCAGTGGATGGATCCGGATGCCTCGAAGTCCTCCAGGGCCCGGTGCAGTTGCCGGACTCCGGCGTCCGGATCTCCGGCGAGGGCGGTGGCGCGTCCCAGGTGGGCGAGGGCGCGGGAGGCCTCGTAGCTCTCGCCCTCGGCCACGAGGTCGTCGTAGGCCCGGGACAGGTGGTCCACCGCCTGCCGGGGGCGGCCCCGGGCCGTGGCCGTCTCCCCCAGGCACACCCGCGAGAGGGCTGCTCCGCGCCCGTAGCCGATGGCCTCGCGCAGGGCGAGGGCGCGGGCGAAGAAGCCTTCGGCGCGGCCCGGGTCGTCCTTCAGCTGATGCGCCTGGCCGAGGCCGTGCAGTGCCTGGGCCTGCTGGCGTTCGTCGCCGTCCTCCACGGCCCGGCCGAGGGCGTCCGTGAACCACTGCACGGCCTCGTCGGGGCGGCCTGCGTTGCACAAGCCGCCGCCTCCGGACGTCAGCATCCTGGCCGTGCCGGCGCGGTGGCCGTCCCGCAGCGCCGCCGCGAGTCCCGTCTCGTGGGCCTCCACCCACAGGTCGTAGGGGCGTAATCGCAGGAACAGGGGCCACATGGCGTCCGCGAGCTGCCAGGTGCTCGCGTCCCAGCCCCTGCCGGCCGCGAGCCGCATCGCGGCCATGAGGTCGTAGCGGTGCCCGTCCAGCCAGGCGAGGCCTCCGTCGGCGCTGCCGAAAGGTGCCGGGCCGGCGGGCGGGTGGGCGTAGGAGCGCGGCAGCGTGCGGTGACTGGGGGTGAGGAGCTCCTCGGCGGACGTGGCGGTGGCGAGGCAGCCGTCCACGAACCGACGCAGCGTCATCTCGCGTTGCTCTGCCGTCTCTTCGCTCTCGGCGCGGCGGGCGGCGTGGAGGCGGACGAGGTCGTGGAAGCGGTAGCTGTCGACTTCGTTCTCCTCCAGCAGGTTCACGTCCGCCAGCAGATCGAGCAGGTCCTCGGCTTCCTCGGGCGTCACCGCGCAGGCGGCGGCGACCAGGTGCGCGTCGTACTGCCGGACCGGCAGCAGGGCCATGGCCCGGTAGGCCCGTGCGGCCCGCGCGGGCAAGGCGTCGTAGGACTCGTCAAGGGCCGTTCGCACCGCGGCCTCTCCTTCCACGCTGAGTCCGTCGAGGGGGCCGCGCCCACGGGTCAGCGCAGAGGCCAGCGCCGCGACCGGGCGCCGCGGCCGGGAGGCCAGCTGGGCGGCGGCGAGACACAGGGCGAGCGGCAATCGGCCGCACAGGGCGACCACTTGGCGTGCGGCCTCGCTGTCCCGCTCGACGCGGTCGCCGCCGACGGCACGGGCGAGCAGCTCCAGCGCGGCCGCCGGTTCGAGCATGCCGACGCGGTGGAAGCCCGCGCCGTCGACGACGAGTCCGGTGAGCCGGTATCTGCTGGTGACGACCACCAGGGTGCCCGGGGTGGCGGGCAGCAGGGCACGCACCTGGGCGGCGGAGAAGGCGTTGTCGAGCATCACGGTCAGCCGCAGGCCGGCCGTCAGCGATCGCCACAGCGCCGTCCGCTCCTGCGCGGCGGCCGGCACGGAGCCCGCGCCGAGGGCGCGCAGGAAGCCCGCAAGCGCCTCGGCCGCATGGGCCGGCCCGGCGGAGGCGTGGCCGCGGAGGTCCGCGTAGAGCTGCCCGTCCGGGAATTCGGGCGCGGCGGCTTGCAGCCAGCGGGAGACGAGAGCGGTCTTGCCGACGCCTGCGGGGCCGCTCACGACGACGATCTGCGGCGCGCGGCCGGGCTGGGCGGTACGCAGCGCGTCGAGCGTCCGGAGGTCCTCGGCCCGGTCGGTGAAGTGAGCGGGGACGGGGAGAAGTTGGCGTGGTGTAGGGGGTCGCCGGGGCGGCGGGGCGTGGTGCAGGTGGATCCCGCCGTGGACGTCCCGCGCCTGGAGGCTCGGTCCCTCGACCCGGGTGTCGCCCTGAAGGACGTTCGTGTGCCGGGCTCCGGCTGCGGTGCCCCGCCCGGCGTGCGCGTGGAACCACTGCCGCAGGGCCTCGCCCAGGCGGGCGTCCCCGGTGTGCCCCACCAGCGCGGCGGCGAGCGCGTGCAGGCTCTCGGGCGAGCCGGTGAGCCCTGCCGCGCTCCAGGCCGCGGCGAGGGCGGCGTCCTGCTCCCGGGCGGCGGCGGTCAGGCGCTCCAGGGCCCGCCAGGCGGCGCCGCCGGGCGGCAGGCCTACCGCCGGTCCGGCCCCCATGAACACGTCGACGAGGTCTCGTTCTCTCACCGGATCCGTCGCTCCCCTCTGCGCCGGGCGGATATGACGCATGCACATGGCCTATCCATCTGGCAATGCCTGACCGAAGAACTACCCATCCCGTGCGTTTTCGATCGTCCCCCTGGGAACCGCAATCGATTCACAGCCACTCGTGCGCAATCTGGCACCAGAGTTTGACGCTGTGTCATGCTCATCCTCCGAGTTGGACGTCCCGGCGGAAGGGGCGCAGGTGGAATTCCGGCTATTGGGCACCGTCGAATTGCGGGCCGGTGAACGGCGCAATGGGCTCGGCTCCGCAAAGGCCCGCTGCACGCTCGCGGCCCTCGCCTACGACGTGGGCCGCCCGGTGAGCCTGGACACGCTCGTCCACCGCGTCTGGGACGACGATCCTCCGCAGCGGGCCCGGGACAACCTCTACACCTACGCGTCCCGCATCCGCTCCGCCCTGCAGAAGGTGGGCGGGGACGACGCCCCGGCCCTCACCTCGTACGCCCACACCTACATCCTGGAAGCCGACCCGGAGACCGTCGACCTGCGCCGCTACCTCGGCATCACCGCCCGCGCCCGCGCCCTCGCCGAGAGCGGCGACCCCGACCGGGCGATCCGGCTCCTGGACGAGGCGGCCCGGCTCTGGCGGGGGGAGCCGCTGGCCGGGCTGTCCGGCTCGTGGGCCGAGCACGTGCGCTCCACCGCCGAGGCCGCGAGCGTCTCGGCCACGCGCACCCGCGCCGTCCTCACCATGCGCCTGGGCAACTTCGCGGACGCCGTCGCCGGGCTCTCCGGACTGGCGCGCCGCTGCCCGACGGACGAGTCGCTGGCGGGCCTCCTCGCCCTGGCCCTGCACGGCAGCGGGCGCACCGCCGAGGCCGGCCGCCTCCTGCGCCGGGTCACCCACGCCTTGGTCACCGAGCACGGCACGGACCCGGGCGAGGAGCTCCAGCGCGTCCAGCAGGGGGTGCTGAACGGCGTCCCCGCCATCCAGCTGCTGCCCCGCACCGGCGGCCCCGGCCCCGGCCAGGAGCGGGCGGCCGTACCCGACAACCTGCCCCACGACGTGCCCTGGGTCGGCCGCGCGGAGGAGCTCCACCGGCTCTCCACCGCCCTCGCCCCCGGCCCGGACGGACCGCGGGCCGTCGTCCTCCTGGAGGCCATCGACGGCATGGGCGGCGTCGGCAAGACCGCCCTCGCCGTGCACGTCGCCCACGAGTTGCGCGAACGCTTCCCCGACGGCCGCATCTACCTCAACCTGCGGGCCCACGCCACCTTCCAGGAGCCCATGGGGCCGCAGGACGCGCTCGGCCAGCTCCTGCGGCTCCTGGGCGTTCCGGCCGGCGGACTGCCCCGCACCCTCGACGAACTGACCGCCCTGTGGCGCACGATGCTCGCCGACCGGCGCGCCATCGTCATCCTGGACGACGCCGCCGGACCGGAACAGATACGGCCGCTCCTGCCGGGCGCCACGCCCTCCCAGATCATCATCACCAGCCGGCGCCGGCTGGCGGGCCTGCCCGGCGTCCGCCCCATATCCTTGGACATCCTGCGCCGGTCGGAGGCGGTCGCCCTCTTCCGTGACCGGGTCGGGCCGCGCGAGCCGCAGGACGAGGAGGGGGTGGCGGACGAGGCTGACGGGGCTGACGAGGCGAACACCTCCGAGATCGTGCGCCTGTGCGGCCACCTGCCGCTCGCCATCGAGATCGTCGCCAGCCGCTTCCTGTCGCACGGCTCCTGGACCACGCACGACTTGATGACCCGGCTCGCCCGCAGCGACCGGCTCCCGGAGATCCGCGACGGCCACCGCGACCTGGCCCGCACCTTCGACTTCTCCTACCACTCCCTGACCGCCCTCCAGCAGACCGTCTTCCGCAGGCTCAGCCTGCACATCGGCGCCGAGTTCGGGGCGTACGCGGCCGCGGCGCTCACAGGCCTGCCGCTCGACGACACCGAGCGGGTGTTGGAAGACCTGCACAACTACCACCTGCTGCAGGAGCCCACGCCGCACCGCTACCGGCTCCACGACCTCCTGCGCGAGTACGCGCGGGGCCTCGCGGCCGCCGAGCCGGCCGCCCGCGCGGAGGACGAGCAGGCCGTGCACCGGCTGCTCGCCTTCTACCTCCACTGCGCGGACCGGGCGGACCGCGTGCTGTACCCGCACCGCATCCGGATCGACGTGACGTCGGTGCTCGCGCCCGCCGAGTCCCCGACGTGGATCGACCCGGCGGGCCCGCAGGAGTGGTTCGCGACGGAGCGGAACAACCTGCTCGCGGTCCTCGGCCACGCCCGCGGGAAGGACACGCCTCGCGAGGCGGCTCTGCTGGCCAACGCACTCGGCGGCTTCCTCGAGGAGGACGGCATGTGGGCCGTCGCGCAGGCGGCGCACCGGGACGCCGTCGCGCACTGGCGCGAGACGGGAGACCGTCAGGCACACGCCCGGGCCCTCAACGACCTCAGCGTGGTCAGCACGCACACCGCCGACTACGACGAGGCCGTACGACACGCGAACGAAGCACTCGCCGTCGCCCGTGCCTGCGGCGACGCGGAGAGCGAACCGGAGGCCCTGCAGCGGCTGGCCCTGCCGTACGCCTACACCGCACGCACCCACGAGGCCCTCGCCTGCCAGCAGGAGGCGCTGACCCTGCTCATGCGCACCGGCAACCGGCTGCAGCAGGGACGCTGCCTCAACAATCTGGGCATCATGCTGCTCGACTCAGGTCGCTACAACGACGCCGCCGAGTGCTTCCTGGACGCGCTCTCGCGCTTCCGCGAGGTCGACGACCGGCGGGGGCAGTGCAAGATCCTCAACAACCTCGGCGAGATCCACGGCATCCTCGGCCACCGGGAGCGGGCTGTCCGCTCGTACACGCAGGCACTCGCCCTGGCCAAGGCGACGGGGAACCGCGGGTATCAGGCGACGATCGGGATGAACCTGGCACGGGAGCTCCTGGACTCCCAGGACGTGGAACACCCGCTGGCCCTGTGCCGGCAGGCCCTGGCCACGTTCCGCAGCATGGGCGAACGACGCCACGAGTCCATCGCACTCAACACCTTGGGCCAAGCGCTGCGCCGCGCGGGCCGCGAGGACGAGGCGCTGGCGCACCAGTCCGCCGCCCTCACCCTGGCCCGCAGGATCGGCGCCACCCACGAGGAGGCGTACGCACTGCGCGAACTCGCCCTCACCGAGCTCTGGACGGGGCGGCTCCGCCATGCCGCCGAGCACCTGGCGGCCGCGCTGACCATCCACCGGGCCGCGGGTGCGCACCTGGAGGAGGCGACGACGCTGGAGGCGCTGGCGGAGCTGCAGGCGCAGAGCGGTGACCCTGCGGGAGCCCGGAGGGCTCGACGGGAAGCGGAAGGAATCCGGGAGAAATTGAGCGAGCCGCTTCCTGATCCTTCGCGGCCAACTCCGATCACATTCGATCAGTTGGATCAAGGGGCTTAACCGGCACTGACCGGAGTTGTAGCTTCTGCGTCAGCCGCATCACTCTTATTGCGGCCGCATGCATGGGCATGCCTCGAAGCCACTCAGGATCAAGAGGAACAGAAACGTGAAGAAAGCACGCCGGTTCACCCTTGCGGCCACTCTCCTTCTCGCTGTTGCCGCCCCGATAGCCGCAGCCGCACCGGCCTCCGCCCTCTCCAGGGTGTGCATAGCCTCCTGACCCACCCGTAGTTCACTCCGCCGGGGCCGCCCCACCGGGGGCCCCGGCGGGCCCGTCGCCGGGCCGAGTCGGTGAGATGGCCGTTCGATTCTCCGTCCGGCTCGGAGGCTACGGTGGCGCCCGCGGCGTGTCCCACGTCCTCGTGAATCCTGTCGCGTCCTGCCCTGTCCCCCCGGCTCCCGCCCGTAGGACGATGACAGGCTCGCCTCGAGGAGGAGACCGCCCATGCCCAGACGCTGCCTCTCCCACGGATGCCGCTCCCCCCGAAGACCCCGAAGACCCCGCAGACCTCACAGATCCCGCACCCCGCGCGGTCTGGCCGCCGCCCTGCTGTCCGGGCTGCTGACCATCGTCGCGACCGGCCCCGGCGCGGTCGCCGCGGGCGGGCCGCCGGGGCGCGCCGCTGCCGAGGCCGAGGCCTACTGGACGCCGGAGCGTATGACGACCGCCCTACCGGCCGGCCGGGCCGCGGGAGGAGCGGTGAGCCGGGCGCATGGCGGGCCCGTGCCGCCCAGTCGTCCCTTCGACGGGCTGCCGCAGGTGGGGACGTTCTTCTGGACCGACGGGGACGACACCGGCCGGTTCTGCGGCGGTACGGTCGTGCGCAGCCCGCACCGGGACCTGGCAGTGAGCGCGGCGCACTGCCTGCGCTCGCCGGATCCCAAGAAGCGGCTGACGTTCGTTCCGCAGTACCACGACGGGCAGAAGCCCCACGGGGTCTTCCCCGTCGAGGCCGTCTACATCGACCAGCGCTACTACGACCTGGGGACGGATCGCGGCGCCCGCTGGGACTACACGGTGCTCCGGCTCGGCGAGCGCGAGGACGGCGTGAACGTGCAGAGCGCCGTCGGCGGCTTCGAGCTCGCGATCCGGCCGGGGTACGCCCACCGCAGCGTGCGGCTCATCGGCTATCCGGGCAGCAGCGACGCCAAGTACCCCAAGCCGCTGGACTGCTCCTCCTCCACGCACCGCTACACCAGCACCGATCCCAACGCGCCGGGCGACTTCCTGGAGATCGCCTGTGCGGGGTACGTCGGCGGTACGTCGGGCGGGCCGTTCCTGGTGCGCGGGGCGGGCGGGTACGCGCTGATCGGCGTGATCGGCGGCTACCACACAGGGGGCGACACCCCGGACATCTCGTACAGCTCGTACTTCACGGAGGACCTGCTGGAGCTGTATGCGGCCGCCGTGGAGGGCGACCCTCCGGCGAGCCGGTGAGGCGGGGACCGGCCGGTCCCCGCCTCACCGCCCGCGCGGGAGCGCTCCTGCGAGGGCGCTACTGCTGTGCGGGGCGCCGCGGGTGGCGCGTCAGCACGTAGCCGCCGATGGCCGCGAGCGCACCGAGCACGGCGCCGCCGACGGTCCAGGCCCAGCGGTCCGACCACCAGCTGCCGTTCCAGCCGTCCTCCGGCTCCTTGACGGCCGCGGCGTGCAGCGGGGTCACCTCGCCGCCCTCGGCGCGGGCCCCGCCCGCCTCCTTCGCCGTCGCCTCGACCTCCGCCTTCACCGGCAGGCCGTGGTCCCGGTCGGGGGCGTCGGTGAGGGTGAGGCGGATGTAGTACGCGCCGGGCAGCGGGTCGTTCGCCCACCGCTCGGACCACGGGCGGACGGTCCGCAGCGTGCAGGTCAGGGTCACCGTCGCGTCCTGCTGGGAGGCGCGCTTCGTCGGCTCGCCCGAGGCGCAGGCCTGGCGGCGGCGCAGGCCGTCGTAGACGTCGAGCTGCCAGACGGCCGAGCCGTGCCGCGTGGACGCCTCCGGCAGGTTCACGGTGGCCTTCACCTGCGGCTCCTGGCCGGCTCCGGCCGGGAACTGCCAGTAGAGGTAGTCACCGGTGGAGGCGTCGGCGGTCGCCTTCTGGCCCTGCTTGAGGACGGTGGCGGTGCGGAAGCCCGTCCCGGCCTCCGTGGGCGCGCCGTCCACTCCGTCCTCGCCGGCCGAGGCGCTCGGGCTCGGGGAGGCGGCAGCGGCGGCGCCGGCCGAGGTGAACAGTGCGGCGGCGGCGAGCAGGGCGGCCGAGGCCGCCCGGGCCGTACGGGTGAGCCTCATCAGTTCGCCCTCCACACCGTGACGCGCCAGCGGGAGACCCAGCCCCACACCAGCCCTGCGATCAGCCCGGTCAGGGCCAGGACGGCCAGCAGCACCCAGCCCCGGCCGAGGCCGAAGGCGGCCACGTCGGAGGGGTTGTCCGGGGCGTCCACGAGGTCGACGGCCAGCTCGACGGGCAGGCCCGGGTCGCGCTTGACGCCGGCGGGGGCGGAGAAGGAGCTGGAGACCTCCAGGCAGACGGTCCGCGGCTCCTTGCCGTCCTCCTTGGCCTTGTCCTTGTCCCCGGCCTGGCCGTAGGGGTAACGGAGGCCGGACGAGATGACGTCCGTGCGCCCGCTCCCGGACTCCGCACCGCGGACGAGCTCCTGGCCGCCTTCGCTCACGGCGCGCACGAGCACGCCGTAGTCGCGGTCGACGGCCCGGTCCGCGCCGATGCTCACCGAGGTGCGCAGCTCCTGACCGGGCTTCACGTTGACGCGGTACCAGCGGTGCTCGGAGAACGTCTCGCGGTCGGTCCACAGGCCCGCGCCGATCTCGGGGGCCTTGGCGCACGCCTCGGCGCCCCGGACGGGCTTCGGGGTCTCGACGGGCGTCTCGGCCCGGCGCACGAGCTGCTTGATCCGGCCGGACAGCTCCTTGGTGTGGCGGACGGTGCTGTACGTGCCGCCGGTGGCCTCGGCGATGCAGCTGAGCTGCTCGCGGGTCTTGTCGTCCTGGGCCAGGCCGAGGGTGTCGATCGTCAGGTGCGTGCCCTTGGCCGCCAGTTCGCGGGCCACGTCGCACGGGTCCGGCTGGCCGCAGGAGTCCTCGCCGTCGGTGATGAGGACGATGCGGCGGGTGCCGCCGTCGGTGCCGAGGTCCTGGTCGGCGCCGCGCAGGGCGTAGCCGATGGGGGTCCAGCCGGTGGGCTGCAGCGTCGCGACGGCGGTCTTCGCCTCGGTGCGGTCGACGGGGCCGACGCGGTAGAGCTGCTTGCTGTCGCGGCAGCCGAGCTCCTTGTCGTCGCCGGCGTAGTCGGCGCCGAGGGTCCGGATGCCGAGCCGGACGTCCGCCGGCACCGCGTCGATGACCTCGTTGAACGCCTGCTTCGCGGCCGCCATGCGGGTGCGGCTGCCGCCGTCGACGTCCTGGGCGCGCATCGAGCCGCTGACGTCCAGCACCAGCTCGACCTTCGGGGAATCCTTCGGGGGGCCGTCGGCGGCGTTCGCCGGCGCGATGCCCCCGGCCAGGGCGGCGAGGAGGGCGCAGGCGCCCGCTGCCAGCCGTTTTCTGATGATCATTGGAATGATCCTAGTGATCACCGGCCGGGGGCCCAACTCGAAGTACCCGGGGTTACCGGGCCCTTACGCGGGTGCCGGATCGAAAATCGCGCGGATCGCGTCGATGTCCCGCGGACTGAGCCCGATCCTCTGGCCGATGACGGCATTGGGGTCGGTGGGGGTGATGGTGTCCCGTCCGTTCCGGGAGAACGCGTCCCTCGGGTAATGCATGATCGACCCGTAGTCGTACGGACCGACGTCGTCGCCGTCCGCGATGTGCTGGTCGAAGTTGTGCTCGAACCCGGGGATGATGTTCTCGAAGTGGATCGTCACGAACCGGTCCCGGTCCTCGCGGCTCTGCTCGTGCCACAGCCCCACGGCGTGGCCGATCTCGTGAATGGCGTTGCCGGTGCTGCAGTTGCCGCCGAGGGTGATGTCCTGGCGGCCGCCCCGGCGGCCCACGAACGACGAACAGCCGTTGCCCGGTACGAACCGCACGTAGTCCGGCTGCCCGGCCCGCCGCGGGAAGCGCATCTGCGTGCGCGACTCCCAGTGCGCGACGGCGTCGGTGACCCGCTGCTGGTTCGGCAGCGCGGGATCGATCTCGAAGGGCACCACGTGGTTCGGCCAGCGGACGCCCGGCCCTACGACGACCACCGCCGACTGCGGAAGCCCCCTTTCGGGATGGAATTGCGCCGCCTCCGTGCGCCGTTCGACCTCGGCCGCCGTACCGAGGACGATATCCCCCTCGAATACGGCCAGTCCGTCGATCTCCACGTACTGGACGGCCCGGATTTCGAAGGTCGCGCCGGCGATCAGCGCGGTCTTCACCGTCTTCCCCGCGGGCGCGGAACGGAATTCACCGCGGCCCGCACCGGCATCATTGGTCTCAGCAGGGGACATGGTTCCACCCCGACTTCCGTCAACCTTATAGGTCTCAATTCCGGAAAATACTGAGAGATATGCTGTCTGACAAGAGGTGAGGCGTATGTCCGTTGCGAACCCCGCGGAAATCGAAGTGGAAGTGACCTTGGCACCGGGCGCCGCCGCGCCCCGGAGGCCACTGACCCTCCACGTCACCGTGGAGGACACGAGCACGGCCGACGCCCCGTCCCGCACCGTGGCCCACACCCGCCTCCCCCGCATCCGCCTGGACCACCCCCCGTACCCCCGCGTACGCCTGACCTTCCCCCCACCGCCCCCGGGCTCCCGCTACACGATCCGCGCCCACGCGGACCACGACGACTCGGGCACGATCACCCCGGGCGACTGGATCACCAGAAAAAGCCACCCGGCAACACCCCCGAGGGTGACCGTGGAACTGTCACCGGTGCCCTGACCCGGCGTCGCGCACTCCCAGCAGCGCCGCCAGGGTGCGGCGGCCTTCGGCCCATTCGCGCAACCGGTCCCTGTCCACACAGTGGATGCCGTGACGCTCGCCCCAGGCCCGCGCATCGCGGGTGAAGCCGCCGTTCGTCACCACCACGGCCACGTCGGCTCCGTGTACGGGTCCGGCGGTCCCCTTCACCTCGTACATCACGCGGGAACCCACCCTCCCGCCGATCGCGGTGTGCTTGCACTGGGCGACGAACACCCGCCCGTTCCGGTCCCTGCCGATGACGTCGGCCGCCTGGTCGCCCCGGCTGCCGACATGCCGCGCTGCGATGCCGTCCCGCTCCATCAGGTCCCGTATCGCCAGCTCGAACTGACCGGGCGAAAGTGCGTCCACGTGCTGCAGGGACAGTCTGAGCACCCCGGGGACCCGCCCGGCTCGGCGCCGTACCCGGCCCGGGGCGGCGACGAGCCACCAGCAGGCTGCGGCCGGCGGGACGCCCAGGACGAGGAGCCAGGCGTACGCGCCGAGCCCGGCGAGCAGCCCGAGCAGGCGGTGCACGATCAGTGAGAGGAAGAGGAGCGCGACGAGCGCGGCCGTCGTCTCGGCCCGGGTACGGGGCGGCCGGAGCCGTCTCCCGCCCAGAGCCCGCCGGGGTATCACCGGGACTCCGCCGAGCCCGCCGAGGGCACGGGCCGGGGGCCGTGAGGCGTGTACGGCTCCTCCGCGGTGCACCCGTTCAGCAGGCCCCAGCACAGGAACGCGGCGAGCGCGAGGCCGAACCATACGCCGCTCGTACGGCGCCTGGGTGCGGGCGTCCGCACCCAGTGCCCGCGCCGGTAGTACCTGCCCCCGGCCATCAGGCCTCTCCTTCCGGTGCCGTCATGACGCGGATGCGCTCGGCCGTGGCCATGGCCAGTTGTTCCCGCTCCTCCACGGAGAGCCGGTTGAGGACCTCATGGATCACGTCGCGCTCGGGGGACGGCGCTTCGGCGGCCCTCGGATGATCGGTGACCCACTCCAGGACGTGCCGGACCTCGTTCGGATGGTGCAGCAGCCACAGGGCGGCGAGCGCATCGGGTCCCGTACGCACCGCCTGGAGGTAGAACTCGTACTCCTCGCGCCGCTGCGGCGACCACAGCTGAGGCGGGGCGCTGTCGCCCCCGCCGACGGCCCCCGGCAGCTCGAACGCCGGCGCCGTGGTCTCCGCACAGCAGGCCAGACCCGTGCCCTCCAGGGGCTGCGGCCGCGACAAGTACTGAGCGACGTGGTGCGGGGTGAGGTCCTGTCCCGTGGCCCGGGCGCGCGCGGCCATCGTCTGCAGCAGTCGGTCCAGGTGCCCGCTGACGGTGGCCCAGGGATCGGCGGGGCCGGGTCCGCTCAGGACCACCCGCGCCGGGTCGGCGACCCACCAGGTGATCTCCAGCATGGCCGGTTCGGCGCCGACGGGCAGCTGCCACACCCCGGTGCGCGGGCCGGTGTCGACGAGGTACGCCTCGTCGTACCCACCCGCCAGGGCCTTCAGCAGGGACAGCCGCTCCGAGGGCTCGGAACCGGCCCGCCCGCCGGTCTCGACCAGCACCAGCGCCATGTGGTCGAGGTGCGAGAGACGGAAGCGGACGAGCTCCCGGAGGGGGCTGCGCCGGCCTCGGGTCCACAGCGGTGCGGCCGGGGCGGCGACAGGATGGTAGACGGTCGTGGTCATGCGTGGCCTCTCTGTGGTGTGCCTGTCCCGCGCCACTGCGCGAGGGCCAGGCTGGCGCGTTCGGCGCCGGGGGCGGGCACGGCGCGCTCGAAGTCGGTGAACAGCCGGAGGACACCACCGCGCAGGTGCGGGGCCAGCGCCTCCATCAGCCGCTCCACGGCCGGTCCCCTGCGGGGGTCGGTGGCCGCGCGCCGCTGCCACTCCAGGAGAGCGGCGCGGGCGTTGTCGAAGCTCGTCGGTTCCATGAGCGCGGAGCGGATCAGTTCCGTCCCCGGGGGCGCGTCCCCGGAGAGCAGGTGAGCGCTCCACCACTCCCCCGCCTCCCTCACGGTGGCCGCCGTCTTCAGCAACTGGGCGACGGCCGCGCATGCCGTACGCCTGGCTGCTCCGGCCGGGCGCGACCACTGGACGAGGGCGTCGACCACCCGTGGCCGGAGGGCGGGTTCGGCGAACAGCGAGAGCAACGCCCGCCGGACCGCCGATTCGACGGCGTCGGATCCGTCGTCCCGCGCGGTCACCGTGGTGTGCAGCAGGGCAAGCGCCACCTCCGGACGGGCCAGGCCGAACTCCGTGGCGCACGTCAGCGCCGCGGTGCAGCGCAGGGACTCGGAAGCCGCCCGGGACCAGCCGCGCAGCCGGTTCTTGACGGCGGTGGCCAGGACGGGGTCGGCCGAGGCGGAGCCGAAGGCCCGGGCGGCCATCCGCCAGTCACCGGGCCTGCTCGAGGAGGCCAGCTGCTCGATGGGGGCGAGCGCCCCGTCGCCCGAGCTCCACTGGGCGAGCCGGCCGAGGATGAACCCGGCGCGATCGGCGCGGGGCCGGTGGGCCGACGACGTTTGCTGCAGCCATTGCACGAGCAGTGCACCGGCGTCGCGGTGCTCGCGCCAGACGAGGTCGAGTACGGCCCGGCCTTGGAGGTGCCGGGTGAAGGCCACGGGTTCGACGGCATAGCTGTGGGTGGAGGCGGCTCGTACCTCCCGGGGACCGCGGTCCGCCTCGATGGCGGCCAGGCGCTCTCTCCTGGAGCGCAGGAAGACAAAGCCGGGGTTCTCCACCGGGGTGGCGGGGGCCGCCTCCGGCGGGGCGGCGTCGAGGCGCCCGGCGGCGACCTCCAGCAGCCGCCGGGCCTCTTCCTCGACGACGGTGTGGTCGAAGTGTTCGAAGACGCAGGTGGCGAGGAGCAGGGCGAGGTCGTCCGGGCTGTCACGGACCGAGCGCAGCAGCTGGGGAGCACGGTCGGCGGCATGGAGGCTCAGATGCCGGCCGATGGCCGCCGCCTCGGTCGTTCCGTCCGCGATCCGGACGATCTCGGAGACGAGCTCCACGACCTGGGACGGTCCCGGCTCACGCTGCAGGGTCTCGTCGAGGAAGCCCGCGGGAAGAGCGGCGAGGACCGGCTCCCGTCGTTCCGGGGCGGGTAAGGCGGTGATCAGTTTGGCGTCCAGGACCGCTCGCGCAGGTGGTGGTGTCGCTCGGACGGGATCGACGTGCAGGACGCCCTTCAGATGGGCGAGAACCTGCGGTGTCTGCCGGATGACGATGACCAGGCAGGCCTCCGCGCGGTCGAGTTGCCTCCTCAGGTTGTCCAGCGCGATGCTCGTGAGGGCGAGGGTTCGTGGTTCCAGGAGACCGTCGATCAGGTAGCCACGGGCTCCGGTTTCTCCGACGGTCCACGTGGCCAGTTCGACGTCGGAGTCGATGGCGCGCAGCGCGAAGCTTCCGGTATGCCGTTGCAGCAGGTTCAGCGCGGCGGTGCGGCGCCCGCTGCCCGGCGCGCCGACGAGGAAGACCACGCGGCTGCGGGCCTTTTCGAGGGCTTCGCCGAACCAGTCCGGTTCGGCGAAGCCGCTCATGGCCGCCGCGGTCTGCTCGGCGGAGATGTCGCCCTCGCGTCGCTCGACGGCGTCGGCGGGAAGCGGGGCGCCGGGGCCGCCGTCCACGTCGGAGTGCAGGTGCTGGCCGCCGCGGACCATGCCCGCCAGGCTCACGAAGCCCTGGTTATCCCAGATGTTGATGTTGTGGAAGTGCTGGGTGAAGGCCGTGCTCGCCTCGTCCGTCGGGGGCGGTGGCGCGGCGGGTGCCGACGGGTTCATCACTCGGTCTCGTCACCGTAGTTGTTGGTCTGGTGCTGACCGCCGTGCACGTCCCCGTGCGAGACGAAGCCTCGGTTCTGGTGATACGTAACGGTGCTGCCGGTGCCGGGTCGGGCCGCTGGAGTCCGGGGTGCTTCGGCGGGCGCGGACGGCGTGCCGGCTGCCTGCTGTTCGCCCAGGATCCGCCGGTCGTAGAGACCCCCCGAGGGAGCGGGAACATGGAGCCAGGCACTCTGCTGAAAGTTCTTGTCCTCGACCGTGGCCGCCACCTCGATGAAACGGTCGGGGTGCAGTCGCGTGTAGCCGGAGAGGACGGCGTCCTCGAAGACGCGCTGGGAGAGGATCGCCGCGACGTGGGTGGTGTTCTCGCTGGAGCCGGCCAGCATGGCTCTGACCGGCCGCGAGTCGAGGAGCCTGTGGGTGTCGTTGCGGGGCGTGCCGTTGCCGTCGCCCGGTGCTCCGGAATCGGGCAGCGGCCCGACGTGGAGGCTGACGCGCAGGCGGAGGCCGCCGGTGGCTGTGGCGTGGATGTTGTAGTCGGTGAGCAGTTCCTGCAGTTCGATCAGGAACGGATGGATCACTCGCGGAAGGGCCGTGGGGTCGAAGCCGAAGACGAATCCGTCGCCGGTGTTGTTGGCGAACCGCTGGTCCTGCCACAGCTGTCCCAGGCCGGCGCGTTCGAGGGCCTGTTGCAGGAGCTGCGGGATGAGGGGCGTGATCCTGACGTGCTCGACCGCAGGCCTGCCGGTGAAGTCCTTGGCGTCCACGGCCAGGATCCCGCGGTAGGGCGGCAGGTCCCGGCTGATGCTCCACGGGGCCGGGCCGCCGGGGGGAAGGCCGGTGCTGGGCATGGGTGACTCCTCTGTCCGAGGCCTTGCCCGGCGCGCGGAATGCGCCGGGCGGGTGCCTCAGATGCTCGTGGAGCCGCTGGCAGCGTTGTGCACCGCGAGTGCACAACGCTTGTGGCCTGCGTCACTCGGCCGTTACTCGTCCGTATCGGCGGCCACCGCCCGCAGGCCGTCGATGTCATGGATGACGATGCTCTTGCGCTTTCCGGCGACGATGCTCTCGCCGATCTCGCCCAGCCTGCTGCTCACGGTGTTGCGTGAAACGCCGAGGTACTGGGCGAGTTCGGCCCGGGTGACGGCCAGTTCCAGACCGTCGGGGGACACCGTCTCGCCGGCGGCCGCGACGAGCGCCAGCAGCGCCCCGGCCAGTCGCCGGCAGGACCCGCCGTAGCCGGACCGGGCGCTGTCGGACTCCGCCAGCCGGATCTGGGCGTGCTCGTGCAGGGCGGGCCACAGGCCGTTCCCGTCGACGAACTTCGTGAACCTGTCCTTCTCCACGACGGCGACCGTGCACGCGGAGACCGACTCGACCGTGGCCAGCCGGGCCACCCCGCTGTGTGCGGCCGCCGCCTCGCCCACCACGTCACCCGTGCCGCGGAAGGCCAGCACGCGCACCCGCCCGTCCCGCTCCACACGGGTCACCTTGACGGTGCCACGGATCAGCGCGAGCGCATGTGTGCCGGGGTCGCCCTGACGTAACAGCACTTCCCCGGCGCGGTGCGATCGCACGTGCCCTTCTTCGAGCAGCCCGGCCCAGGGTGACGGCCCGATCAGCTCGGCGAAGGTCACTCCCAGGGCACGTGCCGGCCGCTTCCGCCCCTCGTGCGGTTGCCCACCCATGGGGCAGCACAGTAGGTGAAGCGACCGGCACGCGCCGTGTGATTGTCGGACTACTCGCTACTCGTCGTCCGTGCCGCCCTCCAGGCTGCCCTCCGTCTCCAGGAAGGCTTCGCGGAGGGCTGCCAGGGTGGCGGCGTCCGGCTTGGCCCACATGCCGCGGCTCTCCGCCTCCAGGAGGCGCTCGGAGATGCCGTGCAGGGCCCAGGGGTTGGCCTCCTGGAGGAAGGCGCGGTTCTCCGGGTCCAGGACGTAGGTCTGGGCGAGCTTGTCGTACATCCAGTCGGGGACGACGCCGGTGGTGGCGTCGTAGCCGAACAGGTAGTCCACGGTCGCCGCGAGCTCGAAGGCGCCCTTGTAGCCGTGGCGGCGCATCGCCTCGATCCAGCGGGGGTTGACCACGCGGGCGCGGAAGACGCGGGAGGTCTCCTCGACCAGGGTGCGGGTGCGGATCGTCTCGGGGCGGGTGGAGTCGCCGATGTACGCCTCCGGGGCCTTGCCGCGCAGGGCCTTGACCGTGGCGACCATGCCGCCGTGGTACTGGAAGTAGTCGTCGGAGTCGGCGATGTCGTGCTCGCGGGTGTCCGTGTTCTTGGCCGCGACCGCGATGCGCTTGTACGCCGTCTCCATCTCCTCGCGGGCCGGGCGGCCTTCGAGGCCGCGGCCGTAGGCGTATCCGCCCCAGACGGTGTAGACCTCGGCGAGGTCGGCGTCGGTGCGCCAGTCGCGGCTGTCGATGAGCTGGAGCAGGCCCGCGCCGTAGGTGCCCGGGCGGGATCCGAAGATGCGGGTGGTGGCGCGGCGCTCGTCGCCGTGGGCGGCGAGGTCGGCCTGGGCGTGGGCGCGGACGTAGTTCTGCTCGTCCGGCTCGTCCAGGGAGGCCGCGAGCCGTACCGCGTCGTCCAGCAGGCCGATGACGTGCGGGAACGCGTCGCGGAAGAAGCCGCTGATGCGGAGCGTGACGTCGATGCGGGGGCGGCCGAGCTCCTCGAGGGCGACGGGCTCGAGGCCCGTCACGCGCCGCGACGCCTCGTCCCACACCGGGCGGACGCCCAGCAAGGCCAGGGCTTCCGCGACGTCGTCGCCCGCCGTGCGCATCGCGCTCGTGCCCCACAGCGACAGGCCCACCGACTGCGGCCAGTCGCCGTTGTCGGTGCGGTAGCGCTCCAGGAGCGAGTCCGCGAGCGCCTGGCCGGTCTCCCACGCGAGGCGGCTGGGGACGGCCTTGGGGTCGACGGAGTAGAAGTTGCGGCCGGTCGGCAGGACGTTGACCAGGCCGCGGAGGGGGGATCCGGAGGGGCCGGCGGGGACGAAGCCGCCCGCCAGGGCGTGGACGGCGTGGTCGAGTTCGGCGGTCGTGCCGGCGAGCCGGGGGACGACCTCTCGCGCGGCGAAGTCCAGGATCTCGGCGACCTGTTCGCCGTGGCCGGCGGCCACGGCGGGAACGGCGGCGCGGTCCCAGCCTGCTTCCTCCATGGCCTCCACCAGGGCGCGGGCCTCGGCCTCCGCCTCGTCCGCGCTCGTGCGCGTCGCCGCCGACTCGTCGAGGCCGAGGGCCTCGCGCAGGCCCGGCAGCGCGGACTTGCCGCCCCAGATCTGGCGGGCGCGGAGGATGGACAGGACGAGGTTGACGCGCGCCTCGCCGGTGGGCGCGCCGCCCAGGACGTGCAGGCCGTCGCGGATCTGGGCGTCCTTGACCTCGCACAGCCAGCCGTCGACGTGCAGCAGGAAGTCGTCGAAGCCGTCGTCGTCCGGGCGCTCCTCCAGGCCCAGGTCGTGGTCGAGCTTCGCGGCCTGGATGAGGGTCCAGATCTGGGCGCGGATCGCGGGGAGCTTGGAGGGGTCCATCGCGGAGATCTGGGCGTACTCGTCGAGGTGCTGCTCCAGGCGCGTGATGTCGCCGTAGGACTCGGCGCGGGCCATGGGCGGCACGAGGTGGTCGACGAGCGTGGCGTGGGCGCGGCGCTTGGCCTGGGTGCCCTCGCCGGGGTCGTTGACGAGGAAGGGGTAGACCAGCGGCAGGTCGCCGAGGGCGGCGTCGGGGCCGCAGGCTGCGGACAGGCCGGCGTTCTTGCCGGGCAGCCACTCCAGGTTGCCGTGCTTGCCGAGGTGGACCATCGCGTCGGCGCCAAAGCCCCCGTCCTCGCGAGAGGCCGCGATCCAGCGGTAGGCGGCGAGGTAGTGGTGCGAGGGCGGCAGGTCGGGGTCGTGGTAGATGGCGATGGGGTTCTCGCCGAAGCCGCGCGGCGGCTGGATGAGGATCAGCAGGTTGCCGCGGCGCAGGGCGGCCAGGACGATGTCGCCCTCGGGGTTGCGGCTGCGGTCGAGGAACATCTCGCCCGGCGGCGGGCCCCAGTGCTCCTCGACGGACTCGCGCAGTTCCTGCGGCAGCTTCCCGTACCAGCGCTTGTAGTCGGCGGCGGGGATGCGGACGGGGTTGCGGGCGAGCTGCTCCTCGGTGAGCCAGTCCTGGTCGTGGCCGCCGGCCTCGATGAGGGCGTAGATGAGCTCGTCGCCGTCGCCGGACTCCAGGCCGGGCACGGCCTCGTCGCCGAAGTCGTAGCCCTCTTCGCGCAGGCGGCGCAGCAGGGCGACGGCGCTGGCGGGGGTGTCGAGGCCGACGGCGTTGCCGATGCGGGAGTGCTTGGTGGGGTACGCGGAGAGGACGAGCGCGATCCGCTTCTCGGCGGCGGGGATGTGGCGCAGCCGGGCGTGGCGCACGGCGATGCCGGCGACGCGGGCGGCGCGCTCGGGGTCGGCGACGTACGCCGGGAGGCCGTCCTCGTCGACCTCCTTGAAGGAGAACGGGACGGTGATGATGCGGCCGTCGAACTCGGGCACGGCGACCTGGGTCGCGGCGTCGAGCGGCGAGAGGCCCTCGTCGTTCTCCTCCCACGCGCTGCGCGGGCCGGTCAGGCACAGGGCCTGCAGGATCGGCACGTCGAGCGCGGCGAGGGCGCCGGCGTCCCACGACTCGTCGTCGCCGCCGGCCGAGGCCTCGGCCGGCTTGGTGCCGCCGGCGGCGAGG
Source organism: Streptomyces rectiverticillatus (assembly GCF_013394065.1). Lineage (NCBI taxonomy): Bacteria > Bacillati > Actinomycetota > Actinomycetes > Kitasatosporales > Streptomycetaceae > Streptomyces > Streptomyces rectiverticillatus. The sequence continues at coordinate 6,317,579 of NZ_CP040752.1, read as the reverse complement.
ACGGTGGTGACGACGGCGTCGGCGCCGCTCAGGGCCTCGATCAGCTCGGGCTCGGGAGAGCGCAGCGAGGCGACGTACAGCGGCAGCGCGCGGCCGCCGGCGTCCTCGACGGCGCCGCAGAGGGCGTCGACGAAGGCGGTGTTGCCGCTCATGTGGTGGGCGCGGTAGTAGAGCACGGCGACGAGCGGGCCGCCGGCGCCGTCCGCCCGCGGGGTGCGCTCCAGCTCGCCCCAGGTGGGGGCGGCGGCGGGGGGCTCGAAGCCGTGGCCCGTGAGGAGCACCGTGTCGGAGAGGAACCGGGCGAGCTGTTCGAGGTTGGCCGGTCCGCCGTGCGCGAGGTAGGCGTGGGCCTCCGCGGCGATGCCGATGGGGACGGTGGAGGCCTCCATCAGCTGGGCGTCGGGGGCCTGTTCGCCGGTGAGGACGACGACGGGGCGGTCCTGGGCGAGCAGCAGGTCCAGGCCCTCCTGCCAGGCGCGGACGCCGCCCAGGAGGCGGACGACGACGAGGTCGGTGCCCTCCAGGAGGCCCGGGAGGTCGTCGAGGGCGAGCCGGGCGGGGTTGGCGAGCCGGTACGGGACCGGGCCGCCGTGAACAGCAGCCGCGCGGGCGCTGAGCAGGTCGGTGTCGGACGTCGACAGGAGAAGGATCACGCGGCGCTCCCCAGGGCTTCGAGGGTCGCCCGGGGTGCCCGGCACCGGAATGTGCGCATGCGGCGGCAAGCCTTCCTCGGGGTCCGCGCCCCGGGCGGTTGGAGGACGGCGGGAGTTCCTGACTCGCCCGGCAGGGGTGCCGGGCTCACAGTGGCGGGACCGTGCCGGAGTCTCACCGGCTTCCTCCCCTGTCGCCGTCGCTGGCGTTTGGCGGAGCGGCGCCCGCGCGAGCGAGCACTGTTCCACCGCTGAGCATAGTAAAGCCCTGGCAGGAGGCGGTACGGGAGAGTGGAGTGCGTCCGGTACGGCAGACTGCAGGGCGTGCGGTACGCAGCCGTGCGCCGGATACGGGCGTCGGTATGCTCGCCGCCATGTCCACCACCCCCGCACCTCCCCCGGGCCGGGCCGGCTCCGGTGCCGGAACACCCGCCGCGGGGCCCGTCCGCGAGCGCGGCGACGCCTGCCCCGGCGCGCTGCGCCTGCACTCCGCGGACGACGGTGCGCTGGCCCGTGTCCGGCTGCCCGGCGGGTTGTTGACGGTCCGTCAGGCAGAGGTGCTGGCGGGAGTGGCGGACGAGCTGGGGGACGGGCACCTCGACCTCACCTCGCGCGGCAACGTCCAGCTGCGCGGCCTCGCCGCCGGCTGCGGCGGCACCGTCGCCGGGCGGCTGCGGCCGCACGGCCTGCTGCCGTCGGACCGGCACGACCGGATCCGTAACGTGGCGGCCTCTCCGCTGTGCGGGCTGGACGGTCGGCACCAGGATTCCGGTTCCGGCCCGGGGACGGCTCCGCCGCAGGCCGGCGCGGCCCCGGCCGGCGTCCAGGCGTGGGCCCGTGAGCTGGACGGACTGCTCTGCGCCGACGACGTCCCCGGAGTCTCCGCCGATCTGACCGGCCTCTCCGGCAGATTCCTCTTCGGGCTGGACGACGGGCGGGGCGACATCGTGGCGCTCCGGCCCGATGTGACATTGATCGCAAGCGGCGCCGGGCAGGCCGGCCTGTGCTTCGGCACGGCCGGTCCCGGCCTGCGGATCTCCACCGCGGACGCCCCGCGCGCGGCCGTCCTGGCGGCGGCAGAGTTCCTGGCGGCGCTGGAGGCGTACGGGAGTGCGGCCTGGCGCGTACGGGAACTTCCGCCGGAACAGCGGCCGACCGCAGCCGGGCTGGCGGAGCGGCTCACCGCGGCGGGCATCGCCTGCACCCCGCTGCCCCTCCCCCGGCTCCCTCTCGGCGACCCGCCCGCACCAGGCCTGGTGACGGGCCACGGCGGCCGCCGCGCGCTGTCGGTGACGGCACCGCTGGGGCGGCTGACCAGCGCTCAGTGGCGGCTCGCCGCCCGCGTGGCCGCCGAGGAGGGGAACCAGGAGCTCCGGGTGACCCCCTGGCGCGGCCTCGTCGTCCCCGGACTCCCTGCGCACAAGGCCCCGCAGCTGCTGGCGGCCCTCGCCGACGCCGGGTTCGTCACCTCCGCGGAGTCCCCCTGGCACCGCGCGGGCGCGTGCGCCGGGCGCCCCGGATGCGCCAAGTCCCTCGCGGACGTGCGGGCGGACGCGGCGGAGTGCCTCGCCGGCGGGCAGCCTGCCGGTGCGGCGGCGGCGCTGCCGGTGTACTGGTCCGGCTGCGAGCGGCGCTGCGGCCGGCCGGGCGGCGGCCGCTGGGTCGACGTCCTCGCGACGGGCGACGGCTACGAGGTCTCCCTGCGGGGAAGCGGCGAGCCGGACGGCCCGGTACGGAGGGTGGCGACCGCCGGGCTGCCGGGCGCGGTGGCGGCGGCACGGGTGGCCACGACGGCGACATAGCGGTGCACAGCAGTACACAGCGGCACGAACAAACGAAGCATCAACGAAGCACCACCAGCGAGCGAGGCAGAGTGTTCGAGTACGACAAGGACGGCGCGTCCATCTACCGCCAGTCCTTCGCCACCATCCGCGCCGAGGCGGACCTCGGCGGACTGCCGCCGGACGTCAGCCGGGTCGCGGTGCGCATGATCCACGCCTGTGGGATGACCGACCTCGTACGGGACCTCGCGTACTCCCCGCAGGTCGTGGCCCGGGCCCGCGAGGCCCTGCACGCCGGGGCGCCGATCCTGTGCGACGCGAACATGGTCGCCAGCGGCGTCACCCGCAAGCGCCTGCCCGCGGACAACGAGGTGCTGTGCACCCTCACCGACCCGTCCGTGCCCGACCTGGCCCGGCGCATGGGCACCACACGCAGCGCCGCCGCGCTGGAGTTGTGGCGCGAGAAGCTGGACGGCGCGGTGGTGGCCGTCGGCAACGCGCCCACCGCCCTGTTCCGGCTCCTGGAGATGGTGGCCGAGGGCGCGCCGCGCCCGGCCGCCGTCCTCGGCATACCGGTCGGCTTCATCGGCGCCGCCGAATCCAAGGACGCCCTGGCCGGCAGCCCGCTGGGCCTGGAATACCTGGTGGTGCGGGGGCGGCGCGGCGGCAGCGCCATGGCCGCGGCCGCGATCAACGCGATAGCGAGCGAGGAAGAGTGAGCGAGCAGCAGCATCCGCAGACGACGGGCCGGCCGGGCCGGCTGTACGGGGTGGGGCTCGGCCCCGGCGACCCGTCGCTGATGACCGTACGGGCGGTCGAGGTCATCACGGCGGCCGACGTCGTCGCGTACCACAGCGCCCGGCACGGCCGCTCCATCGCGCGGTCCATCGCCGAACGCCACCTGCGCCCCGGCCACATCGAGGAGCGCCTGGTCTACCCCGTCACGACGGAGACCACGGACCACCCCGGCGGCTACCGGGGCGCCATGGAGGAGTTCTACGAGGAGGCCGCGGCGCGGCTGGCCGCGCACCTCGACGCCGGGCGCACGGTGGCCGTGCTCGCGGAGGGCGACCCGCTCTTCTACAGCTCCTACATGCACATGCACAAGCGCCTCGCGGACCGCTACCCCACCGAGGTCGTCCCCGGCGTCACCTCCGTGAGCGCCGCGGCGGCGCGGCTCGGCGAGCCGCTCGTCGAGGGCGAGGAGGTGCTCACGATCCTGCCCGGCACCCTGCCCGAGGAGGAGCTCGCGGCGCGGCTCGCCTCCACCGACTCGGCCGTCGTCATGAAGCTCGGCCGCACCTTCCCCGCCGTGCGCGGTGCGCTGGAGCGGGCGGGCCGGCTCGACGAGGCGCGCTACGTCGAGCGCGCCACGATGAGCGGCGAGCGCACGGGGCGGCTCGCCGACGTGGACCCGGAGTCGGTCCCGTACTTCTCGGTGGCCGTGCTGCCGAGCCGCGTGGACGCCGAGCCCGGTGCGGAACGGGGCGAGGTCGTGGTCGTCGGGCTCGGCCCGGCCGGCCCGCTCTGGCTCACGCCCGAGGCGCGCGGGGAGCTGGCGGCCGCGCAGGACGTCGTCGGCTACAGCACGTACGTGGACCGGGTGCCCGCGCGGCCGGGCCAGCGGCGGCACGCGTCCGACAACAAGGTGGAGTCCGAGCGCGCCGAGTTCGCGCTGGACCTGGCGCGGCAGGGGCGGCGCGTCGCGGTCGTCTCCTCGGGCGACCCGGGGGTCTTCGCGATGGCCACGGCCGTCCTGGAGGTGGCCTCCGAGGGCCCGTACCGCGATATCCCGGTGCGGGTCGTGCCGGGCATGACCGCCGCCCACGCGGCCGCCGCGCGGGCCGGTGCGCCGCTCGGCCACGACTACGCGGTGATCTCGCTCTCCGACCGGCTCAAGCCGTGGGAGGTCATCGCGGAGCGGCTGCGGTCCGCGGCCTCCGCGGACCTGGTCCTCGCCCTGTACAACCCCGGCTCGCGCAGCCGCGTCTGGCAGGTCGGCAAGGCACGCGAACTGCTCCTGGAATTCCGCTCCCCGGACACCCCGGTGGTCCTGGGCCGCGACGTGGGCGGCCCCGAGGAGAGCGTACGCATCGTCCGCCTCGGCGAACTCGACCCGGCCGAGGTCGACATGCGCACGATCCTGCTGGTGGGCTCGACCCAGACCCGGGCGGTCCGCCGCACGGCGGAAGGCTCCCCCGAGGAGATCGTCTGGACGCCGCGACGGTATCCGGAGGGGTGACGCACGGGTAACGGTGGGCCCGGCGTTGTGGCTGCGCGCCGCAGCGGCGGATCCAAGGGGCCGGGGGCGCCCCTTGACCCGGCCGGCGAAGGGTGGGCGGGCCCGCACCCTACCCTTCCGCCGCAACGGCGGTCGGCCACGATGCACGTGCCCGGCGGTGCCGAAGCTCAGCTGAGGGTTGTACGCCACCGCTGAGGTTGTGCGGCACCGCCGGTCTTCACCATCGTGGTCACTCGCCACGGCGGCGGACTCAAGGGACCGGCCCGGTCCCTTCCACCCGGCTGGTGAGGGGGCGGATCCGCACCTCCCGCCCACCGCGACGGTGAACAGCACGACGTACGAGGCCGCCGGTGCCGAAGCCCGGGTAGTCGTCAGGCGCCCGGCAGGGGGAGGTGGCGGAGCCACTGGATCGCGTCCGCCGGGCCGGAGGCCGTGGGCACGCCCGGCGGCGCCGGAGGTCGCCGCACCACCACCACCGGGATGCCCGCTTCGCGGGCCGCCGTGAGTTTGGCCGATGTTGCCGCCGCCCCGCTGTCCTTCGTCACGAGGACGTCGATGCGGTGCCGCCGGATCAGTTCGCGTTCGGCCTCGACCGTGAAGGGGCCCCGGTCCAGGAGGATCTCCATGCGGGCCGGTGCCGGGGGCTCGGGGGCGTCGACGGAGCGGACGAGGAACCACAGCCGGTCGAGGTGGGCGAAGGCGGCGAGGCCCATGCGGCCGGTGGTGAGGAAGATGCGCTCGCCCAGCGCGGGCAGTGCCGCCGCGGCCTCCTCCAGCGAGCCGGTCTCGTGCCAGTCGTCGCCCGGACCTGCGACCCAGCCGGGGCGTCGGACGGCGAGCAGGGGAACATGGACCTCTGCGGCGGCCTGCGCCGCGTTGAAACTGATCGTGCCGGCGAAAGGATGGGTGGCGTCGATGAGCGCGTCCACCTGCTGCTCGCGCAGCCACCGGGCGAGGCCGCTCGGGCCTCCGAACCCCCCGATGCGGACCTGCCCTGCGGGCAGCCTCGGCTCGGCCACGCGCCCGGCGAGCGAGCTGGTGACCCGCAGCGCGGGATCGGCTGCCAGCCCGGCGGCGAGCTGCCGCGCCTCGGTCGTGCCGCCCAGGATCAAGATGTGGCGCTCGGCGCTCACGACGTGCCCTTCTCTTCGCGTTTCTCTTCGCGTTCGGGTCGCGGCCGATTCCGCCCCGCCGGTCTCCCCCATTGTGATTGTTCGCCGTCGCGGCGGGAAATTCCCCCGGAGCGCTCGATGACCGACGTCACCGAAGCGGCCGGCGCCACGGCCGGCGAGGTCACCGGCAAGGTCACCGGCGGGCGCACCGCGCAGCTGCAGCACACCGGCCTGCGCCACGGCTGGACCACGGGCGCCTGTGCGACCGCCGCGACCACCGCCGCGTACACCGCCCTGCTCACGGGCGAGTTCCCCGACCCCGTGACGATCACCCTGCCCAAGGGGCAGACGCCCGCGTTCGCGCTCGCCGCGGAGGAGCTCCGCGAAGGCGCGGACGCATGCGACGGCGGCCGTTCCGCCATGGCCGGCATCGTCAAGGACGCCGGTGACGATCCGGACGTCACGCACGGCGCGCTGATCCGTTCGACGGTGCGGATCCTCCCGCCGGGTTCCGGCGTCGTGTTCCGGGCCGGGCCGGGCGTCGGCACCGTGACCCGTCCCGGGCTGCCCCTGGACGTGGGCGAGCCCGCGATCAATCCCGTGCCGCGGCAGATGATCCGCGACCACGTCGCCGGGGTCGCGGCCCGGTACGGCGGTACGGGGGACGTCGAGGTGGAGGTGTCGGTCGATCACGGCGCGGAGATCGCGCGCTCCACCTGGAACCCGCGCCTGGGCATCCTGGGCGGCATCTCGATCCTGGGCACGACGGGCATCGTCGTGCCGTACTCGTGCTCGGCGTGGATCGACAGCATCCGGCGCGGCGTGGACGTGGCCCGGGCGGCGGGCCGCCGCCACGTCGCGGGCTGTACGGGTTCGACGTCGGAGAAGGTGGCCGTGGCCGTGCACGGCCTGCCGGAGGACGCCCTGCTGGACATGGGCGACTTCGCGGGGGCGGTGCTCAAGTACGTCCGCCGGCACCCGGTGGACCGGCTCACCGTCGCGGGCGGTTTCGCCAAGCTCTCGAAGCTGGCGGCGGGCCACCTCGACCTGCACTCGGGCCGCTCGCAGGTGGACAAGGGCTTCCTCGCGGAGCTGGCCCGGCACGGCGGCGCAGGCGAGGAGCTGGCGGCCTCGGTCACCTCCGCCAACACGGGCCTGGAGGCCCTGCGGCTGTGCGAGGCCGCGGGCGTCCCGCTCGGCGACCTGGTCGCGGCCGCGGCCCGCGAGGAGGCCCTGGCGGTGCTGCGCGGCGCGCCCGTCGCGGTCGACGTGATCTGCATCGACCGCGCGGGCACGATCGTGGGCCGCGCGGAGCCCGCAGGCCCGCGCGGCGCTCACGGGCGGGGTTAGCGCAGCGTGTTGAGCGCCGTGGCGGCGGCCGCGGGCTTGTCCTTCACCGGCTTCGGGAGCGCACCGCAGAACTCGCCCTCGAACATGTTCTCGAAGGGCGGGCTCTCGTTGAGCCAGTCACCATTGATGTTGAAGGTGAGCATGTGCTTGCCGTCGCGGGTGCCCGCGGACCCGCTGAGGGAGCCCCAGACGACGCCGTCGTGCCCGTACACCTGCACGCCGCAGGACAGCTTGCGGGAGATGATGCCGAGCCCGTAGGTGTAGTGCTCGCCCGTCTCGACGGTCGTGAGCATCGCGTCGAGCTGCTTCTTGGGCAGCAGCTTGCCCTGCAGCAGCGCGCTGTAGTAGCGGTTGAGGTCGCCGCTGGTGCTCACGACCTCGCCCGTGGCGCCGGACCAGGACGGCCGGTACTCGGTGGCGTCGTAGATCTCCGGACCCGGGTTCGGCACGTAGAGCTTGGAGTAGCCGACGGGGTGCGGCGCGGGCAGCTTCGGGTCGGTGCCGGGGAAGGTGGTCTCCTTCAGCCCCAGCGGCTTGACGATGCGCCGCTCGACCTCGCGGGCGTAGGGGTTCCCGGTCACCTTCTCGATGATCATGCCGCCGAGCACGAAGTTGGTGTTGGAGTACCGCCAGCCCTTGCCGGGCTCGAAGTCCGGGCCGTACTTGATGCCCATGGCGACGATCTGCTCGGGCGTCTTGATGTCGTAGCGGTGCTCGAAGAAGCCGGGGCCGTTCATCTCCTTGTCCCACTCCGGGGTGTACACCATGTCGTGCACGCCGCTGGTGTGGTTGAGGAGCTGACGAATCGTGATCTTGCCGGCGTCGTAGCCGTTGCCCTTGACGACGCCGGGCAGGCGGCGCTCCAGGGAATCGTCGAGGCTGAGCTTGCCCTCGGCCTCCAGCTGCAGCAGGACCGTGGCGACGAAGGACTTCGTGATGCTGCCCGCGCGGAAGTGGTCGGCGGCGGTGCGCTTGCGCTTCGTGGCGGTGTCCGCGTAGCCCGCGGAGCCGGACCAGGTGCCCTTGGGCGTACGGGCCTCGGCGGCCACGCCCGGCATGCCGGCGGCGACCAGGCCGTTCAGGGCCTCCTGCGTGGCGGCGTGGGCCTGGTCCGCGCCCGGCGCCGTCGCGGCGGCGGCCGGGACGACCGCCGTGCCGACGACCGCGGTCGCCGTGAGGGCGACGAGCGTGGCCCTCAGGACCTTGGATACATGCTGCGACATGCGCTTCCCCCCTGGGAAATGGTGCGGCAGGACGACCAGCCACATGATCATTTGGGGGTAAGCATAGGCCGCCCCTCAGCCGGCGCAGCGCCCCTGGTCCCCGGCCCGCTCCCGGTCCGCCGAGTAGAGGTAGCTGTCGGGAAACTGCTCCGCGGCCAGCGTGCGGCCCACGACGATGACCGCGGTACGGACCACGCCGGCCTCCTTCATCTTCCCGGCGATGTCGGCGAGCGTGCCGCGCAGGACCAGTTCGCCGGGGCGGCTGGCCATGGCGACGACGGCGGCGGGGCAGTCGGGGCCGTAGTGCGGGAGGACCTCGGAGACGATCCGCTCGGGGTAGCGCGCGGCCAGGTGCAGGACGAGCAGGGCGCCGCTGCGGCCGAGGGTCGCGAGGTCCTCGCCGGGGGGCATGGGCGTGGCCTGCTGCGAGATGCGCGTGAGGATCACGGTCTGGCCCACCGTCGGCACGGTCAGCTCGCGGCCCAGCGCCGCCGCGGCCGCGGCGAAGGCGGGGACGCCCGGCACGATCTCGTACGGGATGCCCGCCGCGTCGAGGCGGCGCATCTGCTCGGCGACGGCGCTGAACACCGAGGGGTCGCCCGAGTGCAGGCGCGCCACGTCGTGACCCGCCTCGTGGGCGCGGACGAACTCCTCGGTGATCTGGTCCAGGTTCAGCCCGGCCGTGTCCACGAGGCGGGCGTCCGGCGGGCACTCGGCGAGGAGTTCGCGCGGGACGAGGCTGCCCGCGTACAGGCAGACGCCGCAGCGCGCGAGCGTGCGGGCGCCGCGCACGGTGATGAGGTCGGCGGCGCCGGGGCCTGCACCGATGAAGTACACGGTCATGGCTGGGGTTTCTCCTTCGTGTGCGGGTGTGCGGTGGGCCGGGGGCGGGGTGGGGCCGGCCCTTCCGGGGCTGCATGATTTACGGCAACCGCCGACGCCCACGGCAGCCCGGACCACGCCGCAAATCACGCTTCACGCCCCTCCCAGGGCCGGCCCCACCCCGCCCCCTCCCGTCCGCCCTCCGGCTGCTGCGAGCGGGCCGCCGCGTCCTTTGGCCACCGACCACTGCGTGACCGGCATGGCCTGGCGCCAGCCCGTGAAGCCGCCCACCGGGACGGCGTGTGCGACGGCGAGGCGGGTCAGTTCGCCGCCGTGGCGGCGGTACCACTCGGTGAGCAGCGCCTCGGATTCGAGGGTGACCGTGTTGGCCACCAGGCGGCCGCCCGGGGCCAGCGCTTCCCAGCAGGCGGCCAGCAGGCCCGGCGCCGTCAGGCCCCCGCCGATGAAGACCGCGTCCGGGGCGGGCAGTTCCGCGAGGGCGGCGGGCGCGGCGCCGGTGACCACGCGGAGGGCCGGGACGCCGAGCGCTTCGGCGTTGCGGGTGATGCGGGACGCCCTCACGGGGTCGCGCTCCACGCTGACGGCCCTGCAGGTGCGGTGCGCCCGCATCCATTCGATCGCGATCGAGCCGGAGCCGCCGCCCACGTCCCACAGGAGCTCGCCGGGGGCCGGGGCCAGGGCGGCGAGTGTGGCCGCCCGTATGTGACGCTTCGTCAGCTGTCCGTCGTGCTCGAAGGCGTCGTCGGGCAGGCCGGGCGTGAGCGGGAGCCGGAGGGCGCCGGGGGTGCGGCGGCAGGCGACGGCGATGACGTTCAGGGCGTCGCCCGGCGGGTGCGGCCAGTCCTCGGCGGTGCCCTCGACGCGGCGCTCGGCCGGGGCGCCGAGCTGCTCCAGGACCGTCATCCGGCTCGGGCCGAAGCCGCGCGAGCGCAGGTGCGCGGCGACCTCGGCCGGGGTGTCGGCGCCCGCGCTGAGGACGAGCAGCCGGCGGCCGTGGTGCAGGGACGCGGTGAGCGCGGCGAGCGGGCGGCCGACGAGGCTGACGACCTCCGCCTCTTCCAGCGGCAGCCCGAGCCGGGCGCACGCGTACGAGACTGAGGAAGGGTGCGGGAGCACGCGGAGGGCGGCCGGGCCGGCGACGTCGGCGAGGGTGCGGCCGATGCCGAAGAACATGGGGTCGCCGCTGGCGAGCACGCACACGCGGCGCCCGGCGTACGCGGCCAGCAGGCCCGGGACGGCGGGGCGCAGCGGGGAGGGCCAGGCGACGCGCTCGGCCGGGCACTCGCCGGGCAGCAGGTCCAGCTGGCGCGGGCCGCCGATGATCACCTCGGCACCGCGCAGGGCCTCCTGCGAGACCGGGGCGAGGCCGGGCCAGCCGTCGGCGCCGATGCCTACGACGGTGACGGCGGGGTCGGGGCTCACGGGCTGATACCTCGGCATTCGCTGCGGGCGGGGGCACGGGAACTCTACTGACCAGCGACGAACAACAACCAGCCGGGCCCCGGCCCCCACACCGGGCACGGGGCCGCCGCCCTCGTCGCGTACGGTTCCGCGGCCCCCTTCGCGTAAGGTCCGCGGCCCGGCGACGCCCCGGCGGTCCCCGCCGACCCGGCACCGCCGGACCACCACATGAGGGCTGACCACCGCCGCGGCGGAAGAACAAGGGGGGAGGCCCCACGACGTGGGGGCCGGCCACCGCCGCGGCGGAAGAAACGGGCGCGGCCCGGCGGTGACCGTCGAGCCGTCAGGTGTTGAGCGTGCGGGTCCCGGCGGAGTCGACGCGGCCGCCCAGGGAGACCATGCCCGCCCCCTCGTCGCGGGTGCGGATCACCGACGCCCGGCCCTGGCTGATCGTCAGGTCGCGTTCGAGCGTGGCCGTCAGGGACAGGGCCGCCGCACCCGTCGCCTCGTCCTCCGTGATGCCGTCGCCCCGGCGTGGGAAGCCGCGGGCGCGGACGTGGCCCGTCGTTTCGTTCTGCCAGGCCCAGGCGTAGAGCCAGCCCTCGCCGGGCAGCGGTGACGGCAGGGCGTCGACGTCGGCCGGCGTCGCGTACTGCTGGAGGCGGCGGCCCGTGGCCCAGGACGCGCGGGCGCGGATCCACGTGGCGCCGTCCGCCGTCCAGGACGGCACGTCACCGGCCGGCGGCCGCAGCACGTCCGCCGCGTACCCGTGCTGCCGCAGCAGCCACGCCACGCCCACCAGCGGATGCCCGGCGAAGGCCAGGCGCCCGCTCGGGGTGCGGATGTCGACGACGCCGCGCGCGGCGTCGTCGACGAACACCGTTTCGCTGAAGCCCAGTTCCGCGGCCAGCCGCTGCCGTTCCGCCGTGTCCGGAACGGCCGGCCCGTCGGTGACGACTCCGAGGGGGTTGCCCCCGGCCACCCCGGCGACCCCGCCCGGGCGGCCGGTGAACACCCGCAGGACGTGAACGTCCACGCCCGGCTACCAGCCGGCCGGGCTGTAGTCCTTGAGGAAGCAGCCGTAGAGGTCCTCGCCCTGCTCGCCCCGGACGATCGGGTCGTACACGCGCGCGGCGCCGTCGACCAGGTCGAGGGGGGCGTGGAAGCCGGCCTCGGCGAGCCGGACCTTGTCCGGGTGGGGCCGCTCATCCGTGATCCAGCCCGTGTCGACGCTGGTCATGAGGATGTTGTCGGTCTGGAACATCTCCTCGGCGCTGGTGCGCGTGAGCATGTTCAGCGCGGCCTTGGCCATGTTGGTGTGCGGGTGGCCCGCACCCTTGTAGCCGCGGCTGAAGACGCCTTCCATGGCGGAGACGTTCACCACGTACTTGCGGCGCGCCGGCGACGCGGCCATCGTCGGCCGCAGCCGGTTGACCAGGACGAACGGTGCGGTGACGTTGCACAGCTGCACTTCGAGCAGCTCGACGGGGTCGACCTCGCCGACGGCCTGGATCCAGGTGTTGGTGGCGTCCAGGTCGGGGACGAGGCCCCCGGCGTCGATGGCCGTGCCGGCCTCGACGCGGGCGAGGGACGCGGAGCCGCTGGTGAGCGCGAGCTCGGTGAGGGCCTGCGGGGTGAGCTCGTCGTGCTTGCTGCCGGCGGGGGCGGGCAGCGCCGGCTGGGCGCCGCTGCCGAAGGCGCCGAAGACCTCCGAGGCGGGCAGCTCGCCGGCGGGCAGCGGTGCGGCCTCGGCGCTGATGAGCTCGCGGTAGGCGGCCGGGGTGCGGCGGACGGTCTGGGCCGCGTTGTTGATCAGGATGTCGAGCGGTCCCTCGGCGCCGACGGAGTCGGCGAGGGCGACGACCTGCGCCGGGTCGCGCAGGTCGATGCCGACGACCTTGAGCCGGTGCAGCCAGTCCGCGCTGTCCTCCATCGCCTTGAAGCGGCGGATGGCGTCGTTGGGGAAGCGCGTGGTGATCGTGGTGTGCGCGCCGTCGCGGAGCAGCCGCAGCGCGATGTACATGCCGATCTTGGCGCGGCCGCCGGTGAGCAGGGCCCGCCGGCCGGTCAGGTCGGTGCGGGCGTCGCGGCGGGCGCGGTTCTCCGCCGCGCAGGGCTGGCAGAGCTGGTGGTAGAACGCGTCGACCTCGGTGTAGCGGCCCTTGCAGGTGTAGCAGGACCGGGGGCGCTCGAGGATGCCGACGATCTGGGTGGTGGCGGTGGCGGCGAGCGGGATGCCGCGGGTCTCGTCGTCGATCCGGTCGGCGGCGCCGGTGGCCGTGGCCTCGGTGACCGACTTGTCGTGGGCGGTCTTGGCGGCCCGGCGCTCCTGGCGGCGGCGCTGCTTGACCGTGCGGTAGATGCCGGACGTGGCCCGGCGGACGGCAATGGCGTCGGGGTGGTCGACGGGCAGCTCGTCGAGCTCCTTGAGCACGCTCAGGCAGACCGCCATGCGCTCGGGGTCGATGCCGGGCCCGTACTCGCCCTCTGTGTCTGCGCCTGCGCGGCTGCCTTCAGTGACCTCGGTGACCGTCATCGCCGCTGCTGTGTCCCAGTTCGTCTGTTCGAATGAAGCTTCCAGGGAACTGTACGTAGACAGCGGTGGTGGCACCAAACCCGCAGGCGCGAGCGTTGCGGCACAGGATACGCACCCGTCCCCCGCGCCGCATGCATCACATACCACTTATTGGGTCTTCCGGGTTAATTATGCCTTTCAGCGCCTATATCGGACCAATCTCCACAGTTACACCGGACACAATTGCCGCTCACCACCCATGAGAAAGGTTTAGCCATGTCGCGTATCGCCAAGGCCGCCGCCCTGACCGTCGCCGCCGGCGTCGCCGTGACGGGCGCTGCCGGAGTCGCCTCCGCAGGTTCCGGAGCGAACGGCGCGGCCGTCGGCTCGCCCGGCGTCATCTCCGGCAACGTCATTCAGGTCCCGATTCAGGTGCCGATCAACCTCTGTGGCAACACGATCGACATCGTCGCTCTCCTGAACCCGACCTTCGGCAACACCTGCGTCAACGCCGACTAGCGACCCCCGCGCTCGGGTGGGACCACCGGACCCACCCGCGCGGCCGGCGCGGGAAGGGTCACAGTCAGCCGCCGGAATCCTGACCTGCGCTTTCGTGGCGCCCATCACGTTCTTCGTGGTGGGCGCCACGGTCGTGTGCGGCGCCCTCGCGACCGTCCCCGCCGTCGTCCGCCGCGGAGCGGCCGCCCGGCCGCTGGGCGCCGGGGAGATCGGGTATCTCCACGACGGGCGGAAGGTCGGGGGTCAAGTGCGTATGCCCTGAGGTCATCGCTGGTGCCTGCCTTGTCGGAGGTCCTGGGGAAAGAGCCGGAGGTCCCGGACCGGGGTCAGCCGGGGGCCGGGGTGCGCTGCGCGGTCCCGGCGGGACCGAGCTCGTCGCGCAGCCGCGCGCAGGTCCGGCTGAGGATGCGGGATATCTGCATCTGGGAGACGCCGAGGCGCGCGCCGATCTGCTTCTGGGTGAGGTTGCCGAAGAAGCGCCAGTACAGGACGTACTTCTCCCGCTCGGGAAGCGCCCTCAGCAGCGGTTTGAGGGACTGGCGGTCGACGACGAGGTCCAGCGCCCGGTCCACGCCGCCGAGGGTGTCGGCCAGCGGGAGGTCGTCGGCGCCCAGGACCGGGTGGTCCAGCGACAGCGTGTTGTGCACGCCCTCGGCGGCCAGGCCCCGGCGCACCTCGTCCTCGGACAGGCCGCACTCCGCGGCCAGCTCGGCCGGGCTCGGCCGGGTCCGGGCGCCGCGCTGGCCGAGGGCCGCCTGGGCGGAGCGCACGGCCGTGCGCAGCTCCTGGTCGCGGCGCGGGATGTGCAGCGACCAGGCGTGGTCGCGGATGTGCCGCTTGAGCTCGCCGACGATGGTGGGCACGGCGAAGGTCTCGAAGGCGTGGCCGAGCCGCGGGTCGTACCGGTCCACGGCGTTGACCAGCCCCAGCGCCGCGACCTGCCGCAGGTCCGCGGGGCTCTCGCCGCTGCTGCGGAAGCGCAGGCTGATGCGCTCCGCCATGGGCAGCCAGGCGGCGATGACGTCCTGCCGCAGCCGTTCGCGCTCGGCACCGGCCGGCAGTTCCGCCATGCGGGCGAAGGAATCGGCGGTGTCGGGGGCGTCCCGGTTGCGCCGGCGCATCGTCTGGGCCATGGTCACGGTCCTCCTCGCTCCCGAGCAAAAGGAGTGCCTGCCGGCCGGAAGCACCTTCCGGTAGTTGCGGCTGCCCCCGCGGGGCACCTGCAAACAGGTCGGCGGGTCGCCCCGGCCGTGCCGCGGGGCGGTGGCCGGGGGGCCGGCCACGTCCTCCAAGGATCACCCGGCGGGCCCGTTCCCGCGACCCGGAGCGCCGGGGGTGGCACACACGGTGACGGTGCGCCCGGGTGGTGGCGGGACGGCGGGGGCCGGAGGGGCCGCACAGCCGGCCGGAGGGACCGAAAACCCGGCCGGACAGCCCCTACGCGGGGAGGCCGAGTGCTGGAAGCGTTTCCCGTGCCCGGTGGCGGGTACCCGGCACGCGTCCCGAGGAGGCCGTACATGCCCGAGCACGCCGACCGCACCGCCGGACCGCGACCGGACGGCCCCGCCGACGAGGAACTGGCGGCGCTCGACGCGCACTGGCGCGCCGCGAACTACCTGGCCGCGGGCCAGATCTACCTGCTGAGCAACCCCCTGCTGACCGTGCCCCTGGAGCCCGAGCACATCAAGCCCCGCCTGCTCGGGCACTGGGGCACCTCCCCCGGCCTCAACCTCATCCACACCCACCTCAACCGCGTCGTCAGGGCGCGGGGGCTGGACGCCGTCTGCATCTGGGGGCCGGGGCACGGCGGGCCGGCCGTCCTCGCGAACTCCTGGCTGGACGGCAGCTACAGCGAGGTCTACCCGGACGTGGGGCGCGACGCCGACGGCATGGAGCGGCTGTTCCGCCAGTTCTCCTTCCCCGGCGGAGTGCCCAGCCACGTCGCCCCCGAGACGCCCGGCTCCCTCCACGAGGGCGGCGAGCTGGGCTACTCGCTCGCCCACGCCTACGGCGCCGCCCTCGACAACCCGGGCCTGCTCGTGGCGTGCGTCATCGGCGACGGCGAGGCGGAGACGGGGCCGCTGGCCGCGTCCTGGCACGCGAACAAGTTCCTCGATCCGGTGCACGACGGAGCGGTCCTGCCCGTCCTCCACCTCAACGGCTACAAGATCGACAACCCGGCGGTGCTGGCCCGGCTGCCCGAGGGCGAGCTGGACCGGCTGCTGCGCGGCTACGGCCACGAGCCGATCCACGTCGCCGGGGACGATCCTTCCGAGGTGCACCGCGCGCTCGCCCACGCGATGGACCGGGCCCTGGACCACATCGCCCTCGCCCAGCGCGCGGCCCGCGAGGAGGGCGTGGCCGACCGGCCGCACTGGCCGGTGATCGTGCTGCGCACCCCCAAGGGCTGGACCGGCCCGGACGAGGTCGACGGCCTGCCCGTCGAGGGGACCTGGCGCTCCCACCAGGTGCCGCTGGCCGGGGTGCGCGACAACCCCGACCACCTGCGGCAGCTGGAGCGCTGGCTGCGCTCGTACCGGCCGGAGGAGCTCTTCGACGAGGACGGGCGGCCGCGCCCGCAGGTCCTCGCCCACGTACCGGAGGGCGAGCGGCGGCTCGGTGCCAACCCGCACGCCAACGGCGGCCTGCTCACCCGCTCCCTGCCGCTGCCCCCGCTGGAGCACTACGCAGTGCCCGTCGACAAGCCCGGCGCGGCGCTGCACGAGCCGACCCGGGTGCTCGGCGGCCTGCTGGCCCAGATCATGGCCGACACGGCGGGCAGCCGGAACTTCCGCGTCGTCGGGCCGGACGAGACGACCTCCAACCGGCTCGACGCCCTCTACGCGGCCACCGGCAAGGCGTGGCAGGCCGCAGTGCTGCCCGTCGACGAACACCTCGCCCACGACGGCCGCGTCATGGAAGTGCTCTCCGAACACCTCTGCCAGGGCTGGCTGGAGGGCTACACCCTCACCGGCCGGCACGGCCTGTTCTCCTGCTACGAGGCGTTCATCCACATCGTGGACTCGATGGTCAACCAGCACATCAAGTGGCTCAGGACCGCGCGCACGCTGCCCTGGCGCCGCCCCGTCCCCTCCCTCAACTACCTGCTGACCTCGCACGTATGGCGCCAGGACCACAACGGCTTCTCCCACCAGGACCCCGGCTTCGTCGACCACGTCCTCAACAAGAGCCCCGAGGTGGTGCGGGTCTACCTCCCGCCGGACGCCAACACCCTGCTGTCGGTGGCCGATCACGTGCTGCGCAGCCGTGACTACGTGAACGTCGTCGTGGCGGGCAAGCAGCCCTGCTTCGACTGGCTCGGCCTCGACGAGGCCCGCGCGCACTGCGCCCGCGGCGCGGGGATCTGGGAGTGGGCGGGCACGGAGAACGGCGACCGGCCGCCGGACGTCGTCCTGGCCTGCGCGGGCGACGTCCCCACCCAGGAGGTGCTGGCGGCGGCCGACCTGCTCCGTCACGAGCTGCCCCAGCTCGCCGTGCGGGTCGTCAACGTGGTCGACATGACGCGGCTGCTGCCGCGGGAGGAGCATCCGCACGGGATGACCGACGCGGAGTACGACGCGCTGTTCACCACCGACCGGCCCGTCGTCTTCGCCTACCACGGCTACCCGTGGCTGATCCACCGCCTCGCCTACCGCCGCACGGGCCACGCCCACTTGCACGTGCGCGGCTACAAGGAGGCGGGCACCACGACCACTCCGTTCGACATGGTCGTCCGCAACGACCTCGACCGCTACCGGCTCGTGATGGACGTCGTCGACCGCGTCCCCGGCCTCGGCGTCCGCGCGGCGTCCGTACGCCAGGCCATGGCCGACGCACGCACCCGTCACCACGCGTGGATCCGGGAACACGGGGTGGACATGCCGGAGGTGGCGGACTGGAGCTGGCCGGGGTGACACGAACGCCCCGCGTGATGTGCGTCACCCCGGCGAAGCCTTGACGCTCCGGGCGTGTAATCGATTACCTGACCGGCACGGCAGCGGCACGAAATCGATTACACATCCGGGACCGGGAGGCGCGGCGCCATGGCGAACATCAAGGACGTCGCCGAGCGGGCCGGCGTCTCCGTCGCCACCGTCTCCCGCGTCCTCAACGGCCGCTCGCCCGTGGCCGGGACCCGCGAGCGGGTGCTGGCCGCCGTGGCCGAGCTGGGCTACCGGCCCAACGTCGTCGCCCGCGCCCTGCGCACCGCCCGGACCCGTACGCTCGGGCTGGTCATCAGCGACCTGCGCAACCCCTTCTTCACCGAACTGGCCGACGCCGTCGAGCAGGAGGCCCGGCAGCTGGGGTACAGCCTGATCATCGGGAACGCCGGCGAGAGCCCGGAGCAGCAGGACGACCACATCCGCACCCTCCTCGACCGGCGCATCGACGGACTGCTGGTCAGCTCGGCCGGCACCGGCTCGGCCATGCTCGGCGAGGCCGTCGCCACCGGCACCCCGCTCGTGCTCCTCGACCGCGAGGTGCCGGGCGTCGCCGCCCCGTGCGTACGGGCGGAGGGGCGGTCCGCGCTGACGGAGCTGGCCGCGCACCTGGCGGCGCTGGGGCGGCGCCGGCCGGCCGTCATCGTCGCACCGGCCGGCACGCCCGTCGGGGACGAGCGCCTGGAGTCGTTCCGCACGGCCCTCGCCGCGCACGGCGTCCCCCTGCCGCCCGAGCGCATCGGCTCCTCGCCCGACCTGCGCCCGGAGGGCGGCAGGCAGGTGATGCGGCGGCTGCTGGACCTCGCGGAGCCGCCGGACGCCGTGCTGGCCACCGACAACCTGATGGCGCTCGGCGCCCTGGACGAGGTGCGGGCGCGGGGGCTGCGCGTCCCCTCCGACGTGGCGCTCGTCGCCTTCGACGACGTGGCGTGGTTCGCCCACCTCGACCCGCCGCTGACCGCCGTCGCCCAGCCGACGCGCGAGCTGGGCCGGGCCGCCGTGCACACACTGCTGGAGCGGATCGAGGGGCGCGAGGCACCGTCGGTGCTGCTCCCCGCGCATCTCGTGCGGCGCCGCTCGTGCGGCGAACCGCCGACCGACTGACATCAGGACAGGAGAAGGGGGGCAGCGCATGACCGGCGTCGACGACGACGTACCGGGCGGCCGCGAACTGCTGCGGGTCGAAGGCGTCACCAAGTCCTTCCCGGGCGTCCGCGCCCTGGACGGGGTCGACTTGAGCCTCCGCGCGGGAGAGGTGCACGTCCTCCTCGGCGAGAACGGCGCCGGCAAGAGCACGCTCATCAAGATGCTCTCCGGCGTCCACCGGCCCGACGGGGGCCGCATCCTGATGGACGGCCGCGAGGTCGCGGTCCGCTCCGCGCAGGACGCGGAACGGCTCGGAATCGCCACCATCCACCAGGAGTTCACCCTCGTCCCCGGCCTGACCGTCGCCGAGAACATCTTCCTGGGCCGCCAGCCGCGCACCGCGCTGGGGCTGATCGACAAGCGCACCATGCGGGCCCGGGCGGCCGGGCTGCTGCGCCGCGTCCGGCTGGACGTCTCCCCCGCCGAGCCGGTCGCCGGGCTCGGCATCGCCCGGCTCCAGATGGTCGAGATCGCCAAGGCCCTGAGCCTGGACGCCCGCGTCCTGATCATGGACGAGCCGACGGCGGTGCTCACCTCCGAGGAGGTGGGCACGCTCTTCGCCATCGTGCGCGAGCTGCGCGACAGCGGCGTGGGCGTCGTCTTCATCACCCACCACCTGGACGAGATCGCCGCGCTCGGGGACCGGGTGACGGTGCTGCGCGACGGCCGTTCGGTGGCCGAAGTGCCCGCCACGACGGACGAGAACGAGCTGATCCGGCTGATGGTCGGCCGCGACATCGCCGAGCAGTACCCGCGCGAGCGGCCCGCGGAACCAGGGGCGCCGCTCCTGCGCGTACGCGGGCTGACCCGCGCGCCCGCCTTCCGCGACGTCGGCTTCGACGTCCGGGCCGGGGAGGTCGTGGGCCTCGCGGGCCTGGTCGGCGCGGGCCGTACGGAGGTGGCGCGGGCGCTGTTCGGCGTCGACCGCTACGACGCCGGGACCGTCGAGGTCGGCGGCCGGGCACTGGCGCGCGGCGACGTGCGGGCGGCGATGCGGGCCGGGGTCGGGCTCGTCCCCGAGGACCGCAAGGGCCAGGGCCTGCTACTGGACGCCTCGCTGGGCGACAACCTCACCCTGGCCCGGCTGGAGCAGGACACCCGGGGCGGGTTCGTCGACCGGCGCGGGCAGCGCCGGCGGGCGGCCGAGGTCGCCGGGCGGCTGAAGGTGCGCATGAGCGGGCTGGAGCAGACCGCGCGCACCCTCTCCGGCGGCAACCAGCAGAAGGTCGTCATCGGCAAGTGGCTGCTGGCGGGCGTACGGCTGCTGATCCTCGACGAGCCGACGCGCGGCGTCGACGTCGGCGCGAAGGTCGAGATCTACCGGCTCGTCAACGAGCTGACGGCGGCGGGCTGCGCGGTGCTGATGATCTCCAGTGACCTGCCCGAGGTGCTCGGCATGAGCGACCGGGTGCTGGTCATGGCCCAGGGCCGGATCGCCGGCGAGCTGTCGGGCGAACGGGCCACGCAGGACGCGGTGATGGAACTGGCCGTCCGGCCGGCGCACACCGCGAACACGTACGAAGCGAGCGCGATGGAGGGCTCCGATGTCGGCTGAGGTGCTGCGGGCGCCCGGGAGCGATCCGGGGCAGTGGTTCACAAGAGCGGTGCTCCGCAACGGCCCGCTGGGCGGCCTGGTCGCCCTGGTCGTGGTGATGGCGGTGCTGTCCCGGGACTTCCTCAATGGGCAGAACCTCCTCAACGTGGGCGTGCAGGCGTCGGTGACGGCGATCCTCGCGTTCGGCGTGACGTTCGTGATCGTGTCGGCGGGCATCGACCTGTCGGTCGGCTCGGTGGCCGCGCTCTCCGCGACCGTCGTCGGCTGGGCGGCGACGAAGGAGGGCCTGCCCGTCTGGGTCGCCCTGCTGCTCGGCCTCGCGGTGGGGGCGGGTGCCGGCCTGCTCTCCGGCGCCCTCGTCGCATACGGGAGGCTGCCCGCCTTCATCGCCACCCTGGCGATGCTCTCGGTCGGCCGCGGCCTGGCCCTCGTGATCTCCGGCGGCTCCCCCATCGCCTTCCCCTCGTCCGTCGGCCGGCTCGGCGACACCCTCGGCGGGTGGCTGCCCGTACCGGTCCTCGTGACGGTCGCCATGGGGGCGCTCGCTGCGCTGGTCCTGGCCCGTACGTACACCGGCCGCGCGATGTTCGCGATCGGCGGCAACGAGGAGGCGGCCCGGCTGTCGGGCATCGACGTCAAGCGCCGCAAGCTCGTCGTCTACGCGCTCTCCGGGCTGTTCGCCGCCGTGGCCGGCATCGTCCTGGCCGCCCGGCTGACCTCCGCGCAGCCGCAGGCGGCCGTCGGCTACGAGCTGGACGCCATCGCCGCCGTCGTGATCGGCGGGGCGAGCCTGTCCGGCGGCTCCGGCAAGGCCTCCGGCACCCTCATCGGCGCGCTGATCCTCGCGGTGCTGCGCAACGGCCTCAACCTGCTGAGCGTGTCGGCGTTCTGGCAGCAGGTCGCCACCGGTCTCGTCATCGCCCTGGCCGTGCTGCTCGACACGCTGCGCCGCCGGAGCGCGCGATGAGGGGGCGGAGGAGCGCGGTGACGGCGGCCGCGGCACTCACGGCGGCCCTGGCCCTGTCCGGCTGCGACCGCGGCGGCGGCACCGACCTCGGGCTCGCCCTGTCCACGATGAACAACCCGTTCTTCGTCGGCATCAAGGAGGGCGCCCGGGCGGAGGCGAAGGCCCGCGGACTGAAGATCAACATCACGGACGCGCAGAACGACCCCACCCAGCAGATCAGCCAAATGGAGACGTTCACCAGCCAGAACGTCAAGGCGGCCGTCATCAACCCCGTGGACTCCGACGCGGCCGTCCCGGCGGTGGGCGTGGCCAATCGCGCGAAGGTGCCGGTGATCTCCATCGACCGCGGCGTGAACGGCGGCCGGGTCGGCTCGACGATCGCCTCCGACAACGTCGCGGGCGGGCGGCTGGCGGCGCGGACGCTCGCCGAATCCCTCGGCGGCAAGGGGAAGGTGGCCTTCTTGGAGGGGCAGCCGGGGACATCGGCGGCGCGCGAGCGCGGCAAGGGGTTCGAGGAGGGCATCAGGGCCTACCCGGGCATCGAGGTCGTGGCCCGCCAGCCCGCCGACTTCGACCGCACCAAGGGCATGGACGTCATGGCGAACATGCTCCAGGCGCACCGGGACGTCGCCGGGGTCTTCGCCGCGAACGACGAGATGGCGCTCGGCGCCGCAAAGGCGCTGGGCTCCGCGGCGGGCGAGGGCGTCAAGGTCGTCGCGTTCGACGGCACCCCGGACGGGATCGCCGCCGTGCGCGCGGGCAGGCTGACGGCGACCGTCGCCCAGCAGCCGAAGCTGCTGGGGCGGCTGGCCGTGGACTGGGCGGTGAAGGCCTCGAAGGGTGAGAAGCTGCCGGAACGGGTCAAGGTGCCGGTGGTGCTGGTCGACAGGAAGAACGCGGCGGAATTCGATGGGTGACACGGCCATGGGTGGCACACGGAGCGAACGGATCGAGCGGATGGACGACCGGATGAACGACCGGATGTACGACGTACTGGTCGTGGGGTCGGCCAACGCGGACCTGACGGTGCGGGTGGACCGCCGGCCCGGGGCGGGCGAGACGGTCCTGGGCACGGATCTGGTCGAATCGGCGGGCGGCAAGGGCGCCAACCAGGCCGCGGCCGCGGCCCGCCTCGGCGCCCGGACGGCCCTCCTGGCCAAGGTCGGTGACGACGCGTTCGGCGAGCTGCTGCTGGAAGGACAGCGCGAGGCCGGCACGGAGCTGCGCCACGTGCTGGTCGAGGCGGGTGCCCGGACGGGCACGGCGATGATCGTCGTCGGGCCGGACGGCGACAACAGCATCGTGGTCTCGCCGGGTGCGAACGCCCGCCTCCTCCCCGAGGACGTCGAGGCCGCCCGGGAGGTGATCGCCGCGTCGGCGGTCGTCTCGCTCCAGCTGGAGATCCCCCCGGCGACCGTACGGGCGGCCGCCGAGACCGCGCGCGAGGCCGGCACGCGGGTCGTGGTCAACCCCTCGCCCGCCCCCGACCGCCTGGACCCCGAACTCCTCGTGGCGGCCGACCCGCTGGTCGTCAACGAGCACGAGGCCCGGCACCTGACGCAGCTCGTGGACGGCACGCCGCAGGCGTGGGCCCGCTCCCTGCGCGACCAGGGCGCCCGCTCGGTCGTGGTCACCCTCGGCTCCGCGGGGGCGCTGGCCTTGGAGGCGGGGGCCGCGGAAGCGGTGGCGGTGCCCGGCGTCAAGGCCGAGGCCGTGGACACCACGGGTGCCGGTGACGCCTTCACCGGTGCGCTCGCGGCCCGGCTGGCCGTCGGCGCGTCGCTGCCGGACGCGGCCCGCTTCGCGGTGCGCGTCGGTGCGGCGGCCGTGACCCGGCCGGGCGCCCAGCCCTCGTACCCGACGCTGGACGAACTGCCGCCGGAGCCGGGACAGTTCACCTGATTCCGGATGCCCGGCCTTCACCCGCCGGGATGAACGCCCGTCCCCGGCGGGTGAAGTCTTCGTGACGGGAATTGTGCGGGCGCCATACGCGGGGTGGGGTGAACGCACCAGGAGCGGGTACGTGGGTGCCCGACCCGTCCGTACGAGCCGGAGGTGCCCGATGCGTCTGATGCGCCGCCAAGCCGCCGCCGTGGCCGCCGTTGCCGCCGTGGCGGCCACTGCCGCCGCCGTCGCCCTGCCGTCCCCTCAACCCGCCGCGGCCGCCGGGGAGAAGGCCCTCGCGTGGACGGCCGTCCACCGCACCGGCAGCCCGCCCGAGCACCCCAAGGAGGGCGACACCTGGTCCGTCTACGCCGACCTGCAGGGCCCGTCCGGCGAGCCCGCCGGCGACGGCAGCGCCGTCTGCACGGTGGTGCTCCTGCGCTACGAGGGCGTGGTCGCCCAGTGCCGCTACGTGCTGCGGGGCAACGACGGCACCCTGGTCCTGGAGTCCATGGAGAACCGCTTCGGGCGCGGACCGTACCGCGCCGATGCGGCCGTCGTCGGCGGCACAGGGGCGTACGCAGGCGCCAAGGGCGAGGTCCAACTCACCATCGAGAACCGCCGTACGCTCTACCGCGTACAGCTGCGCTGACCCCGGCAGCCGACCTCGGCAAGGGCCCGCCCTGCGCCCGCCCTACGCTCGGACGATGGACACCGCCGACACCGCCGACCCCACCAACACCGCTGACACCACCGGCACCGCCGCTCTCCCGCGCCCGTTCGACGCCGCGTTCTTCGCCGACCCCTACCCGGTCTACGCACGCCTGCGGGCGGCGGGCCCCGTGCACCGGATCGCCCTTCCCGACGGCTCGCCCGTCTGGCTCGTCACCCGCGAGGCCGACGTGCGGGCCGCCCTCACCGACCCGCGGCTGTCGGTGAACAAGGCGCACTCCGGCAGCGGTTTCAAGGGTTTCGCCCTGCCGCCCGCCCTGGACGCCAACCTGCTCAACATCGACACGGCCGACCACCTGCGGCTGCGCCGCCTGGCCTCCCAGGGCTTCACCCCGCGGCGCGTGGCGGAGCTGAGCGGGCGGGTCCGGGCCGCGGCGGACCGGCTCGCCGGTGCGCTCGCCGCGCGCATCGCCGCGGAGGGAAGCGCCGACCTGGTCGCGGAGTTCGCCGGACCGCTGCCGCTGACCGTCATCGGCGACCTCCTCGGCGTGCCGGAGGCCGGCAGGAAGCCGTTCGCCGCGGACGTGGCCACCATGCTCGCGCCCGAGCACCCGGCCCGGGTCGGGGAGGCGGTGGACCGCATCCACCGCTTCCTGCTGGACCTGGTCGCGGCGCGCAGGGCCGCGCCCGGGGACGACCTGCTGTCCGCTCTGATCGCCGCGCGCGACGAGGGCGACCGGCTCGGCGAGGACGAACTGGTCTCCCTCGCCTTCCTCATCCTCATGGCGGGCGGCGAGAACACCCAGCACCTGATCAGCGGCGGTCTGCTGACCCTGCTCGGCCACCCCCGCCTGCTGGACGAGGTGCGCGCGGACCCGGCACTGTGGCCGGCCGCCGTCGAGGAGCTGCTGCGCCACGGCCACCCCAATCAGATGGCCGTCCGGCGCTTCCCGGTCGAACCGGTCGCGATCGGGGGCGCCCTGATACCGCAGGGCGACACCGTGCTGCTCTGTCTCGCCTCGGCCCACCGGGATCCGGCCCGCTACCCGGATCCGGACCGCTTCGACATCCACCGCGAGGACAAGGCCCACCTGGCGCTCGGCCAGGGCATGCACTACTGCCTGGGCGCGGCGCTCGCCCGGATGGAGATCCGCATCGCCCTGGCCGCGCTGCTGCGCCGCCTGCCGGGCATCGCGCTCGCCGTGCCCGCCGGTGCGCTGCGGTGGCGGCCTTCCTTCCGGTCGCACGCGCTGACGGAGCTGCCGGTCACGGTTGCGGGGCGGCAGGGTCCGCCGGGACGGCGCGGGCGATGAGGAGGGCCACGTCGTCCTGGTCGTTGCCGGAGCGCAGGGACGTCAGGAGGAGGTCGCAGGTTTCCTCCAGGCCTTCGGGGGCGTCGGCCAGGACGGTCAGGAGGGCTTCGAGGCGGGTGTCGATGGACTCGTCGCGGGTCTCCACCAGGCCGTCGGTGTAGAGCACGAGGCGGTCGCCGGGCTTGAGGTCGACGGCCGTGTTCTCGAAGGGGATGCCGCCGACGCCCAGCGGGGCGCCGGCGGGGAGGTCGACGAGGGCCGGGGGGAGTCCGGGGCGCAGGACGACGGGCGGGAGGTGGCCTGCGTTGGCCACACAGCAGGTGCCGCCCTGCGGGTCGTACACGGTGTACAGGCACGTGGCGATCATCTGGTCCAGACCACTGGCGGTGTGGTCGAGGTGGCGCAGCACCCGGGCGGGGTCGAGGCCGAGCTGGGCGAGGGTGCGGGCGGCGGTGCGCAGCTGTCCCATGGCGGCCGCGGCGTTGATGCCGCTGCCCATGACGTCGCCGACGACCAGGGCGCTCTTGTCCCCGTCCTGCGGGACGACGTCGAACCAGTCGCCGCCGACCCTGCTGGCGGTGCCCGCGGGCTGGTAGCGGTAGGCGATCTCCAGTCCCGTGGGGTCCTGGGGCCGCTGGGGCAGCAGGGAGCGCTGCAGCGTCAGGGCGGTGGCGCGCTCGCGCTGGTACCAGCGGGCGTTGTCGATGGAGACGGCGGCGCGGGCGGCGAGCTCGGCGGCGAGGGCGGCGTCGGCCTCGTCGAAGGGGCGCGGGTCGGTCAGGCGCTTGAGGTCGAGGGCGCCGAGCACCTCGCCGCGGGCGATGAGCGGCACCGCCATGTAGGAGTGCAGGCCGGCGCGGGCGAGCAGACGGGCCGCCTCGGCGTCGCGGGCGATGCCCGGCAGATCCTCGGCGCGCACGTGCGCCACCCTGACCGGGCGGCCGGTGCGCACACAGAGCGCGACCAGCCGGTCGGGGTCGTACTTGGCGATCTGCCCGGGCGGGTCGGCCGCCCGCACGGCGTCCGCGGCGGACGAGGACTCCGCCCCGCCCGCCGCGGCGACGGCCAGCGCCCGGAAGACGGCGGGCTGCCCGTCCGGGGCGGCGGTGCGGTCGCCGTCGACGACGGTGTCGAGGATGTCGACGGCCGCGACGTCGGCCAGCCCGGGCACCACGACCTCGGCGAGCTCGCGCGCGGTCTGCTCCAGTTCGAGCGTGGTGCCGATCAGCACGGAGGCGTCGGCGATCAGGGCGGTACGGCGGCGGTCCTCCTTGTTGGCCCGGTGGCGGTCGGTGACGTCCACGGCCGACGTGGCGACGCCGAGGACGCTGCCGCCCGGATCCTCCAGCCGGTAGTAGGAGACGAGCTGGGCCTCGTCGTCGGTGGCGGACCCGCCGGCCCGGCCGACCCTCAGCTCGTCCAGCAGCGGGGTGCCGGTCGCCAGGACCCGGCGCATGGCGCCCTCGATCGCGCCGGCGTCCGCGTGGGGCAGGGCCTCGTGGACGGTGCGGCCCAGGCACGCCGCTGCGGGCAGGCCGTGGATGCGCTCCAGGGCGGGGTTGACCAGGACGTACCGCAGCTCGGTGTCGAAGACGGCGAGGCCGATCGGGGACTGCTCGACGAGCCGCAGCGACAGGGCGAGGTCCCGCTCCACCCCGCGCAGGACCTCCCGGTCCGTGGCGATGCCGAGGGCGTAGAAGTCGCCGTGCCGGTCTTCCAGGCGCACGTTGCGGAACTCGACCAGGCGGGTGCCGCCGTCCTTGTGCCGCGCGGGGAAGACCACGGCGAACGTCTCTCCTTCGCGCATGACCTCCGCGAACAGCTCCAGCACCGCGCCGACGTCGTCCTCGGCGACCAGCAGCCGGGCCGCGTACTGCCCGAGGGCCTCGGCCGCGCTCCAGCCGAAGAGCTGCTCGGCCTGCGGGCTCCACAGCACGATCCGGCCCTCGCGGTCCAGCACTCCGGCGGCCACGCCCAGGACGTCCAGCAGGCCGCCGGGGACGAGGTAGGGGCGGTCGGCGGGCTGGACGGGCCGGGCCCGGAATGCATCGGTCGCGCCCATCGAGGACCTCCTTCCGCCCGCCGGGGTGGTGCGGCGGCCCCGTACCGGCCGGACCGGCTCACCCGTCCTCGCACCGCCGTGTTGCCGCAGCGACTTCCATGGTCTCTCCGAAACCGGTGGGTGCGCAGCCCGCGGGGCGGGGCGCGCCGGCTGCGGGGTTCACAGGTCCGGACCAGTGGCGGTGCGGGACGGTACGGGAGGTGCCTCCCGTACCGGGGGCGCTAGGGGAGACGGAGGGTGAACCAGACGGTCTTGCCGTTGCCGGAGGCGTGGTGGCCCCACTGGGCGGCGATCTGCTCGACGAGCCATATCCCGCGCCCGTTCTCGCTGTCGGGGCCGGCCTCGCTGCAGCGCGGCAGGTGCCCGCCCGCGTCGGTGACCTGGGCGACGAGGTGGCGCCGGCCCCGGCTCAGCACGAGCCGGATGCCCTCGGGCGTCTCCGGGACGTGCAGGACGGCGTTGGTGACGAGCTCCGAGAGCAGGAGGGCGGTGTCGCCGGCCAGCTCGTCCAGGCCCCATTCGGACAGCAGCCGCCGGGAGAACCGGCGCGCGGCCGCGGCGGAGCGTTCCGTCGCCGGGAGGGAGACGGCGTGCGTGGCGTGGGCGGACGCGAGGGCATGGGGCTGCCGCCGGGCGAGCCGGCCGTGCATGCACAGGGGGATCTGGTGGATCTGGTGGCCCCAGGGGCCGGGGAGCTTCCGCGGGGAGGAGGCCCGGAGGGCGACCGGGTCGGTGGCGCTGATGACGGCGTCAGCCGAATGCAAGGGGCTCGCGGTGTCGCGACTGGTGGCAAACATGTGGCTCAAGTGCAATCGGGTGAGCGCGAAGGGCGCTGGACGAGAGCTCGTCCGCGGCGCCGTGACGGTCCTGGGAAGCTGTGCGGGCCGTGGGACTTCGCTGTGTGGTTCCCCCCACAGTCGCCTGCTTTTCACCAGAGGTCTATACCCTGTTGGTCACGGATTCCCTGCGGAGCGCGATCACCGCAGGTGAGGGCCGGTGAGTGCGGCATAAATTCCCACTGCGGCCCGGTGGACCGGCAAGAGGTGGAGACCGGCCGGCGGGCCCGCGTCGCTCCGCGGCCCCGCCGGCCCCTGCGCCCTCGTGAGGGACGGGCCCGCTACCTTCTCGGGCACTCCTTCCAGGCCAGGTGGTAGATGGTGTTGATGTCACCGTCGGTGGAGTCCATGGTCATGAAGCTGTTGGTCTTGGAGGGGTCGGAGCTGCCCGCGTTGACCCGCAGCTCGGTGTTGATGTTGAAGTTGCGCTTCTCGCCGCAGGGGGCCCAGACCAGTGCGGCCACGTCGACGCGGTCGGTGGCCTGCCAGTTGTCCGCGTAGGAGCCGCGGAAGACATGGGAGCTCGGCGTGGTCGTGGAGGACCCCTGGAAGTAGTACGAGGCCTTCTGGGTGCCGGTCGCCCCGGCCTCCAGCTTCGCGTAGCCGCGGTAGTCCGCGCTGGCGATGGCGTAGGTGAAGCCCTGCGGTACGTGCACGATCAGGTTGAGCTGGCAGTTCTTACGGAAGTCGGTCGGCTTGGACCCCAGGCCGACCTGAGCGAGGTAGTCGCTGTAGGTGACCGTGAAGGCCGTGTTGTCGGGCGAGACGGCCACCGCGGCCGTCCCCGCGGGGCAGCCGGAGCCGTTGACCGTGGCGATCTCGATCACGATCTTGTCCGGTGGCGGGTTGACGATGACCGAGGCGTCGTACGTGGATATCGGTGAGGCGAACAGTGCCGCGAGCGCGGCTCCTGCGATAAGGGCGCCGGGCATGGCTCTCCAATCGGTTGTCCTCGGAATGAGCGGCTGCATTTCGGGCCGGGAACCCGGAGGACGCCGGACCGGAATGAGTGAGAGCGCGGATCACTAGGGCATGGACATGCCATGCCCCGCGTCCGAACGACCCCTGGGGACGGGGAGCGTTCGAATGGTAGGAGGCGCCACCCGAGTCCGCCAGACTCCGCGTCGGACAACCGTTCCCCGGTTTTCCCGTCCGAACGGAGGCCCAGGTGACCGGGGTGGGTGGGAAGCCACAACCCCCGGACACCTGTAGACACTTGCTCAATACAGTGAAATGGGAAGCGCCCGGCGCTTACCCGGAACCGTGAATTCACCCCGTTTTTCCCGGCAGCCGCCTCCCGCTAAACACAGGAGGCAGCGTGATCCACACAGAAATCGGCAGCCCCGCAAGCCGTCCTGGAATTCGATACGGCTCCGGCCCGTAACCCCGGGGACGGTTACGGCGTTCCTCAACTCACTTGGCGGCCAGCCCCGGAAAGGCCTGGCCGAGATGGACGCACAGGACGGAGATGAGAACCGCGGCCGTGATCACACCCAGGCACCCCAGCACATCGCGCAAGGTGCTCGCCAGCGGACCCAACGGGTCCGGCGGAGGCCCGGGCGGAGCAGGCGGAGCGGACACCGCCCTGTCCTCAGGTCTGGGCGGGCTGTGCATGCGGCGAACTCCCCCGCAGGGCGGGGTCGGAGGCATGGGCGGAGGCATGAGCGGAAGCGGAAGCGGCGGTCTGGGCGGGAGCCGGAGCCTGGCCGGGAGCCGGAGCCTGGCCGGGAGCGGCGGCCTGGGGTGTGCCGAATCCGTACTGGGCGGCCTGCAGCTCGTACATCGACCGGTACAGGCCGCCGTCGACCGCCATCAGCTCCTCGTGCGTCCCCTCCCCCACCACCCGGCCGTGGTCGAGGACGTAGATCAGGTCGGCGGTCGCGGTCGCGGCGAGCCGGTGGGTGATCAGCAGAACGGTCGTACCGCCGTCGGTCAGCGACCGCAGCGACTGGAACGCCTCCGCCTCCGCCTTGGGGTCGAGGGCCGAGGTCGGCTCGTCGACGATCAGCAGGGGCGCGCGGCGGTAGCGCGCGCGGGCGCTGCCCAGGCGCTGCCACTGGCCGCCGGAGATCTGGGTGCCGCGCTCGAAGCCCTTGACCACGAGGCTGTCCCACTGGTGCGGCAGCGAGTCGATGACGCCGGTGGCGCCGGAGTCGGCGGCCGCCCACTCGATCCGGTCCTGGTCCGGCGGCGTCCCCGGGCGGCCGATGTGGATGTTGGCGCGGGCGGTCATGGGCCAGCGGGGGAAGTCCTGGGACAACACGGCGACCTGGTCGAAGAGCAGGTCGCGGTCGGCGTCGCGGATCTCGACCCCGTTCCAGTACAACTGCCCGGAGGTCGGCAGGTACAGCCCGGCGACGAGCTTGGACAAGGTGGTCTTGCCGGAGCCGTTCGCACCGACCAGCGCGACGACCTTGCCCGGCGGGACGGTCAGGCTGACCTCGCTGAGCGCGGGCGCCGGGGCTCCGGGATAGGCGAAGGTGACCTTCTCCAGCCGGATCTCCTTCACCCCGGGCACCATCGGCGTACCGCCCTCGGGGATGGCGTGCCGCTCCGCCTCCACGCAGGCGCGCTCCAGGTCGCTGAGGTACATGGCCTCCTCGTAGAGCCGGTTGACCTGGGTCACCAGCGCGGTGAGGCTCGCGCCGGCGGCCCGTACGGCGATCACCGCGGTGCCGGCGACGGCGAGCGGCATGCCGCCCGAGGCGAGCAGCAGCCACAGCGCTCCGTAGACGACGAGCGCGGCGGTCCCCGAGAGCGCGGACGCGGCGGTGCGCGTGACCGCCTCGGCGCGGGCCAGGCGCTGCTGCTCCTTCTCCACGGTGGCGGCCATGTCGTCGTAGGCGCCGACGAGCATGCGGCCCGCGCCGTGCACCCGGATCTCGGCGGCGGTGTCGAGGCCGGTGAGCGTGGAGGTGATGACGGAGATGGCACGCCGGTGCTCGATCCAGGCGTGCCGGGAGGCGTACTGCCGCCGGGCGGTGACGACCGCGCCCCAGCCCTTGGGGGCGGCCACGAGCAGCAGCATGGGCACCAGGGACGGGTGCAGCAGGGCGAGCACCCCGGCGGAGGCGGCCAGGCCCACGACGGCGTTGACGACGGTGACCGACGAGCCGATCATCAGCCGGACCGAGTCGGTGCCGAACCGGCCGGCGTCGAGCAGGCGGTGGAAGTCCTTGTCCTCCAGGACCGCGAGCTCCACGCGGACCGCGCCGCGGTAGAAGCGCGCGGTGCACACCCGCTCCACCTTCGGCTCCAGCTGCCCCGCGGCCGCCACGGAGACCGCCGAGAGCAGCGCGGTGGCGGCGGCGACCGAGGTGACCGCCAGCAAGGACGGCAGGGCCTCCCGCAGCCGCTCGGTGGTGGGTCCGGCGGTGAAGAGGGCGGTCAGCGCGCGGTTGGCGGCGACCAGCCCGAAGGCGCGCGTCAGCCCCTGGCCCAGCTCGGCGCCGACGAGCGCGAGCAGCGCCGGGCGGTCCTCACACCAGGCGGCCCGGGTGACGGTGTGGACCATGGCCGGAAGCTGACGGGCCATCGACCAGAACGACAGCCGCAGCAGCGGCCGTTCGTGGTTGACGAAGGCTTTGTCGTGCCGCAAGGCGCCGCCGAACAGCAGGACTTCGCTCTCCGATACGGGGATCGGGCGCGGCGGGCGCCGCGCGAAGGGCGTCACCGTCCCTCCGGCACGCGGTAGGCTCGCGGGCCGGTCACGGACGTGGGGGGAGACGCCGCGGGGGACGCGGGGCGGGACATGAAGCCTCCTGAGGACGGTGGGGCGGGCCGGCGGGTGCGGGCAGGAGGGCGCTGGTGCTTGGCGGCGAGACGCGTCGGTGAACCGATCCGTGCCAAGGGCATGGCCGAGGAGCACGCCGTGGCTGCGGTACGCGGCGACGTGCCGGGGAGTCGGGCTGGGGGGTGGTGGACGGGACCCCGGCGGACGGTGAGCCGTCCGACGCCGTCGGGGTTTCCGCGGCCTTCCGGTGCCCGTTTCCGGACAGGAGGACTCTAGCCGCCCCGGCCCGCGGGAAAGTTCGCCAACCCGCAGTTCTCTGCAGACTGTTCACTCGTTCAGGTATAAGTGACCGCCGGTTCCCGGGAGTTGGTACAACGCGAGCCCGGACCCCTCGGCGGGGTCCGGGCTCGGCGGTGCGGCGGCGGTCCGCAGGGCGTGCGGAGCGGGCGGCGGGCGGTCAGTCCTCGTGCGCCGCGGAGGGAAGCCGGCGCAGCTTCAGGGGCGTGCGCTTCTTGAAGGCGTAGTCGAGCATTTCGGCGGCATCCGGGTAGCGGCTCGCGGGGTCGTCGAGGATGACGCCGACGACGCTCCGCCCGCCCTGCCGCGCGGCGAACACCAGGCAGGGCCCGGATGCCGTGGTGGTCCCGGTCTTGATCCCCGTCACGCCCCGGTACGAGCCCAGCAGCTTGTTGGTGTTGTACCAGGTGTACAGCCGGTTGACGTTCTTCGCCTTCTGCTGGGTGTTCAGCGCGGAGACGACGGTGCGGAAGGTGGCGCTGCGCAGGGCGTGCCGGGAGAGCTCGGCCAGGTCCCGGGGGGTGGAGTAGTTCCTGCCCGCGGAGGAGATGCCGTCGAAGGAGTCGTAGTTGGTGCCGCGCAGCTTCAGCTGCCGGGCCTTGGCGTTCATCTTGGAGACGAACGACTTCGTGCGGGCCGCCTCGTCGGGTCCCTTGCCGAAGGCGTCGGCGAGGGCGTAGGCGGCGTCGCAGCCGGAGGGGAGCATCAGCGCGTACAGGAGCTGACGCGCCGTGAGCTTGTCGCCGGTGCGCAGGTCCGCCGTGCTCGCGCCGGTCCGCTGGACGTAGTCGCGATAGGACTGCTTGATCTCGATCTGCCGCTCCAGGTTCACCCCCGGGGTGTCCAGCACCACGACCGCGGTCATGATCTTCGTGGTGCTGGCCATGGGCCGCTTGACGGTCGCGCCCTTGGCCCACAGCGGGCGCGCTGAGCCGGCGTCCATCAGGTAGGCGCCCTTCGCCCCGACCGACGGGCCGTGCGCGGCGTGCGCGGCCGGTGCCGGGAGGGCGGCGGCGGCCGCGGCCGTCGCCGTCACCGCCGCCGCCAGTGGCGCTCCCCACGCTCCCCGGCGGCGGTCCTGCTCTCCCCCACGTCGCTGCATCAAGGCTCCATTCCCAGGCTGTCGGTGGTCGGGCGAGCGGCATCGTCGCACCAGCCCGCACGCGGAAAGAAATCCGAACCACTAACGAGTGAGCGGGACTTAAGAGACTGACGGGGCGTACGGGGCGGCACGGGGAGGGCCCGCGGGAGC
Organism: Streptomyces rectiverticillatus; assembly: GCF_013394065.1. Lineage (NCBI taxonomy): Bacteria > Bacillati > Actinomycetota > Actinomycetes > Kitasatosporales > Streptomycetaceae > Streptomyces > Streptomyces rectiverticillatus. The sequence goes on along the minus strand of NZ_CP040752.1, from coordinate 6,284,285 downwards.
GGCGGTGGAGGGAGCATGGGAAGAGCCCGCCCGGTGGCCCGGGCGGGCTCTTCTCGCGAGAGTGCGGCGGGGGCGCCGGCGGGGGCTCAGCCCGCCTGTGCCGCCGTCCGCGCCTTGCCGTCCGGCGCCCCGGCCCGCGGGGCCAGGAGCCGTTCGGCCAAGTGGCCGAAGACGAGGCCGAAGCCGGTCCACAGCAGGGCCTGCACCGCCAGGGCCGACAGGCGGAACTTCCACAGCAGGCCCGCCGGGAAGTCGTCGGGCAGTTCGTTGACCGAGGGCAGGAAGGCGTAGGCCAGGCCGACGGCGATCACGAAGGCCGCCCCCGCCGCAACCGTCGCGTTCCAGTTGCCCAGCCGGGGCGCGAGGCGCTTGCCGAGGATGACCGCGCCGACCGCCAGCAGGATGCTGAGCGCGATCATCAGGAAGAAGAGCGCGGTGCGCTTGTCGAGGGAGTCGGGGTCGCCGACGGAGGGCGGGTTGGCCGGGTACTTCAGGAACGGCACCACGTAGACGGCCAGGAGCGCGCCGAGCGAGACCAGCGCGGCCGTGGCCCGCGGGCCGAAGCGGCCGATGCGGCCCAGGGCGACGCAGAAGACCAGCGAGGCGATGCCGCCCAGCGCGACGCCGTAGACGAGGATGCCGGTGGCCAGCCCGGCCGTGGACTGCATGGTGCGGCTGACCGGGTCCTCACCGCCCTCACCGTGGTCGTGGGGGCTGTGCGCCTCCTCGAAGGCGATGGCGGAGTCCACGTGGGGCTCGCCGAGGAAGTAGGCGACGGCGAGGGCCAGGACGCCGGCGGCGAGGCCCGCGAGCATGCCGCGGACGAGCAGGGCTCTGACGGAGATCGAGTTCACGGTGGTTCCCCTGGTGGGTCGTCAGTGGCAGGGGAAGCCGAGCAGGTGGCGCCCGTCGTGGACCCACTCGTGCACGTTCTCGCCGGCGATCAGGGAGGTGGCGCCCTGCTCGGCGCCGACGAAGTAGAGCAGGACCAGCATGAGGATGCCGACGAAGAGCGCCCACGGGGCGATCTGCTTGAGCGAGATGGGGGCGACCGCGGGTATCGCGGACGAACCGGTGGCGGGGGCGGCGGACTGGGCCATGGCAGAACCTCCTGGGGAACACGCGTCCCGATCGTTGGGGCCTAGGACGACGGTGCGGGGTCTGACTTCCCTGCGGGGCTCCGCCGGGTACACAGTGGCGCGACCGTGCCGGGATCTCACCGGGCTTCCGTCACACCGTCGTCATTGCCACGCGACCGTACCGCGCGCGGGTGACCTGCGCTACGGCGTACGGGTGCTCACCCCGGCGCGTGGCTCCGGCGGCGCCCGTGATCTGCTGATTCGCGGCAGACGCCACCCGTTGACAGAGGGGGACGAGGACCACCGTGACCGTCCGTGTGATGCTGATCTCACCCGCCGCCGACACCCCTGCGCACGAGGCCCGGTTCGGCGACGACGGGCCGCTCGGCGCGGCGGGGCTGCGCCGTACGAGGGCGGCGGCCGGTTCGCTGCCGGCCGCCGGGCGGGTGCTGACCGCGCCGTCGGCCCGCTGCACCGAGACCGCCTCGGCCCTCGGCCTGGCCGCGGCCCGTCCCGAGCCGGCGCTGCGCGACCTCGACCCGGGCCGCTGGCGCGGCCGCCCGCTCGCCGAGGTCGGCACGGACGAACCCCGGGCCCTGGCCGCCTGGCTGACGGACCCGGGTGCGGCGCCGCACGGCGGCGAGTCGGTGCGGGAGGTCGTCGCCCGGGCCGGGACGTGGCTCGACGGCCTGGAGGACGGCAGGGTGCTGGCCGTCACCACTGCGGCGGTGGTCCGCGCCGCGCTGGTCCACGCCCTGGCCCTGCCGCCGCAGACGTTCTGGCGCCTCGACGTGCCGCCCCTGTCGGTGACGCAACTGTCGGGGCGCGAGGGCCGGTGGAACCTGCGCTGCGGCGTTCCGCTGGCGCAGGGGACGACGGACGCCGCCTCGCCTGCGGAAACACAAACTCCTTAGGCTAGCCTTACCTTATGACTGTGTCGCAAGTGGGCCCCCCGGAGGTGCAGCCCGCCGGCCAACAGGCCCCGGTGGGGCGTATGCACGGCAACCGGGCCGTCCTGACCGCCTCGGCCCTCCTCGTGGTGGGGGTCCTCGTGCTGTCCGCCCTCTCCCTGTCCGTCGGGGCGGGCGAGGTCGGGGCCGGGGACGTGCTGGACTACGTCCTCGGGCGGAACGGGGCCCGCGACAGCTCCCGGCTCTCGCTGGTCGTCGGCGACCTGCGCCTGCCCCGGACGCTCACCGCACTGGCCGTCGGCGCCGCGCTCGGCACCGCGGGCTGCCTGCTGCAGGCCGTCACCCGCAACCCCCTGGCCGAGACCGGCCTGCTCGGTGTGAACGCCGGTGCCTCGCTCGGTGTCGTCGTCGGCATCGCCTTCCTCGGCGTGAGCAGCGGCTACGGCTACCTCCTGTGGGCCTTCGGCGGCGCCGTCCTGGCCAGTGCGCTGGTGCTGCTCATCGCGAGCCGCCGCGGCGGCGGTTCCCCGATGCGGCTGGTGCTCGCCGGCTCCGCGCTCGGAGCCACCTTCGGCGGCATCACCAGCGTGCTCATCGTCAACTCCGCCGAGACCTACGACCGCTTCCGCTTCTGGGTCCTGGGCTCGCTCGCGGGCGTCGAGGGCTTCACGAAGCTCGGCAGCCTGGTGCCCGTCCTCGCCGCCGGATTCGTCGTTGCGCTGCTGATCGCCCGCCCGCTGTCCGCGCTCGCGCTCGGCGACGACCTCGCCAAGGGGCTGGGCCACCGGCCCGGCGTCATCCGCGTCGTCGTGGCCGTGGCCGTCACCCTGCTCACCGCGGCGTCCGTGGCGCTCGTCGGGCCCGTCTCCTTCCTCGGCCTGCTCGCCGGGTTCCTCGCACGGGCCGTCACCGGGCCGCGCCTCACCGCCCAGATCGTGCTCGCCGGCCTCATCGGCGCGGGCGTGCTCACCGGCTCCGACGTCCTCGCCCGCGTGGTCTCCCGGCCGTTCGAGGCGCCCGTCTCCGTGATCATCGCCCTCTTCGGCGCCCCCGTTCTCATCGCCATCGTCCGCTCCCGGCGGATGGCCTCGATGGGCATGACCGACCCCGCCGCGGAGGAGAGCCCGAAGGGCGGGCGCGGTGTCGCAGCCAGGCTGCCTCGTCCCCGCAAGGGAGAGGACGGCGGTGCCGACACCCTCGTCGTCCGCAGCGGCTCCCTGTCCCTGCTCGTGCCGCGCCGGGCCGCCGTCGCGGCCTTCGCCCTCGCCGCCCTGCTCGTCGGCGCGGTCGTCCTCTCCGCGTACGCCGGGCAGAGCGAGATGAGCCTGAGCCGTACGTTCAACGCCGTCTTCGGGTCGGGCGACCGGTTCGACGTCCTGCTCGTGCAGAAGTTCCGGCTCGGCCGGATCGTGGCCGGGCTGGCCGCGGGCGCGGCCCTCGGCCTCGCCGGCTGCCTCACGCAGACCCTCGCCCGCAACCGGCTCGCCACGCCCGAGCTGCTGGGCGTCAACGACGGCGCCACCGCCGCCGTCCTGCTCTCCGCCACCCTCAGCGGCACGTTCGGCGCGTGGTGGGCGGGCCCGCTCGGCGCGCTCGCCGCCGTGCTCGTCGTCACCGCCGTCTCCGGCGGCCTGGGCCAGCGCGGCTACCGCGTCCTCGTCGTGGGCCTCGCCATGTCGGCGCTCGCCTCGGCGATCACCCAGGTCGTCCTCTCCCGCCGCTCCCTGAACTCGGCCAGCTCGCTGTACGTGTGGACGTCCGGCAGCCTCAACGGCCGCAGCTACTCCGTGGCCGTGCCCGTCCTCATCGGCCTGGCCGTCCTGGTGCCGCTCGCCCTGGTCGTCGCCCGCCACCTCAACGTGCTGCGGTTCGACGACTCCACCGCGGCCTCACTCGGTGTCGCACCGGGCCGGGTGCGGCTGGTGTGCATGCTGCTCGCGGTCGGGCTCGCCGGCCTCGCGGTCGGCATCTGCGGGCCGGTCGGCTTCGTGGCGCTCGCCTCGCCCGTCATCGCGGGGCGGCTGGCGGGGCCGCTGCGGGTGCCTGTGCTGGGGTCGATGCTCGTGGGTGCGGCGCTTGTCGTCCTTGCGGACACAGTGGGGCGGGTGGCGCTGGACGGGGCGGAGATTCCGGTGGGGATCGTGACGACGGTGCTGGGTGGGCCGTTCCTGCTGTGGGTGCTGCTCGGGCGGTCTGCGGCGACTCGGGTGTAGGCCCTGCCGGGTTTTCCCCCACCCGCCCCTTCCCGAACCGGGGGCAAGCCCCCGGGCCCCCGATCCGCGCTGACGCGCGTCGTCCTCAATCGCCGGACAGGCTCACATATATGTCCGGCCTCCGCCTTGGATCTCCTGCCTAGACAAGGAAGCCCATGGAACAGCAGAGTCCTGCCCTCCGCGAGCTCGCCAACGCCGTGCGGCACCGCATACCCGACGCCCTCGCCACCTTCTGGCGGCACGCCGCGACCACCGGAACGCCACTCGTCGAGCCCGACCCCGAAGGCGACCCCGCCTGGCGGCTCGTCACCTTCCTCTGGCGTGACGAGCCCGCCCGGCCCGCCTCCGACGTGCTCGCCCTCCTGCACACCGTCACCGACAAGGACCGGCACGCGGGGGACCTCGCGCCGCACCTCATGGAGAAGGTGGAGGGCACGGACGTGTGGGCGATCAGCCACCGGCTGCGGGGCGACCACCGGGCCTCGTACCAGTTCTTCGTGGCCGACGGCCCGCGCGAGGAGACGCTGCGCGCGGACCGCAAGGCGTGGCTGCGCGTCCTGGACACGGCCGTGCCCGACCCGCACAGCGCGCTCCCGCCGCTGCCCTCGCGCGACGGGCGCAACCCCTCGTCCGTGATGGAGCTGCCGGACGCGCCCGGCCAGGAGTGGGCCGCCCCGCGCCCCGGGACGGCGCGCGGCGAGCGGGCCGACGCCGTGGTCGACGGGCGGCGCGTCCACGTCCACCTGCCCGCCGGGCACCGGGCGGACGGCGGCCCGTACCCCGTCGTCGTGCTGCTGGACGGCGAGATGTGGGGGCCGGTCCTGGACTTCGGCACGACCCTGGACAACCTGTACGCGGACGGGAGCCTCCCGCCGGCGGTCACGCTGATGGTGGACACCATGGGCCGCGCCCGCCGCATGGAGGACCTCAGCTGCAGCGAGGCCTTCGTGGACTGGCTGGCGGACGTCCTGCTGCCGTGGGCCGGGCAGGCCCACGGGGCCACGGACGACCCGGCGCGCACGGTCGTGGCGGGGCAGAGCGCGGGCGGGCTGACGGCCGCGTTCGCGGCGTTCCGGCGGCCGGAGCGGTTCGGCAACGCCCTCTCCCAGTCCGGCTCCTTCTGGTGGCCGGACGGGACGGAGTTCGACGGCGGCAGCGAGTGGCTGACCCGGCAGTTCGCGGTGAGCGAGAAGCTGCCCGTCCGCTTCCGCGTGGAGGTGGGCCTGCAGGAGTGGATGCTCCTCCCGCAGAACCGCCACCTGCGCAACGTACTGGAGGCCCGGGGCTACGACGTCGCCTACGGCGAGTTCAACGGGGGGCACGACTACGCCTGCTGGCGGGGCGGGCTCGCCCGAGGGCTGGCCTCCCTGCTGGGCGACCGGGGCTGACGACCGCCCGGCCGGGGCCGCCGACCGCAGGGCCTCGGCACGCCGCGGGCCGGGACCGACGTACTTGCCGTACGTCGGTCCCGGCCCGCGGCCTTGTCCGTGGCTCCGTGGCGCTCCGTCAGGCCGCCACGGCCTGTTCCTGCGGCTCGTCGTCGAACGGCGGCGGGGCGGGGGCGTGCCGGGGCATCCGCAGCGCGAACAGCATCCCGAGCGCGACCAGTCCGGCCGTGACGAGGATCGCCGTCCGGTACGGACCGGGGTCCGCGGCCTGCTCGTGTCCGCCGCCCGCGGCGGTCATCACGGCCGCGGTCGCGGCGATGCCCAGCGCGCCGCCGAGGGTGCGCACGATGGTGAACAGGCCCATCGCCTGGCCCATGGCCGGGGGCGGGACGTCCGCGAACCCGGCGATCTGGACCGTCAGCACGGCCGTGCCGAGCACGAGGCCGACGCAGAACATCAGCGCCCGCACCGCCCAGGCGTTCTCCGCGACGCCCGGCACGGCCAGCGCGGCGAACACCGCCGTGGCCAGGACCAGGGCGGGCACGGCGAGCAGCCGCGGGCCCAGCTTCGGCATCAGCCGGTCGGCGACCTGCGAGGCCAGCATCAGGCCGAGCGCCTCGGGGAAGACGCTCAGGCCCGCGTCCAGGGCCGAGGCCCCGAGCGCCGCCTGGTAGAGCAGCGGGAACGCGAAGAGGACGCCCATCAGCCCGGCCGAGGTGACCAGGGCGAGCACCGTGGCCGAGGCGAACACCTTGTCGGCGAGCAGCCGCAGCTCCAGCAGCGGGTTCTTCGCCCGGAGCAGGTGGACACACCCGGCCACGAGCAGGACGAGCCCGAGCGGGCCGGCCACGGCGACGGACGGCGAGGTCCAGCCGTGCGAAGGGCCGAAGCCCAGCGCGTACGTGAGCAGGCCGAGCGCGGGGGTGGCCAGCAGGAAACCGGGGACGTCGAACGGGGCGGCACCGCCCTCCGCGTCCGCCGCCTCCTCCTTCTCCTTCTCCTCGCGCAGCCCCACCACGCCCAGCAGCACCGCCGCCGCGCCGATCGGCACGTTGACGAAGAACAGCCAGTGCCAGGAGAAGTGCTCGGTCAGGAAGCCGCCCAGCGGCGGCCCGAGGGCCGGCATCAGGGCGGTCGGCACGATGAGGACCTTCGACAGCTTCATCCGCTCGTGCGGCGGGAAGGCGCGGAAGAGCAGCGTCATGCCGACCGGGGTGAGCAGACCGCCCGCGATGCCCTGCACGACGCGGGCGAGGACCAGGGTCGGCAGGTCCTGGGCCAGGCCGCAGACCGCCGAGGCCGCCGTGAAGACGGCCAGCGAGCCGAGGAAGACCTTCTTGGTGCCGAAGCGGTCGCCGAGCCAGCCGGCGACCGGCAGGGCGACGGCGAGCGCCACCAGGAAGGCGACCTCGACGGTGTTGGCGGCGGAGACCGGTTCGCCGAAGTCCCGGGCGATGGTGAGCAGCGCCGGGTTGACGATGGTGGAGTCGAGGCCGTTCATGCACATCGCCGCCGTGTACACGATCACGACGGCGATGCGCGGGTTCATGCCCTTCACCCCTGGGCCGCCGGGGCCAGGTCGGTCCAGTTCTCGGTGATCCAGTCCACGGCCTGCTGCCGCTCGCAGGGGCCGTGGACGGTCGTCCAGCCGTCCGGCACGGCGGCGAAACCCGGCCAGAGGCTGTGCCGGCCCTCGGCGTTCACGAGGACGAGGAACGGGCCTTCGCCGTCGAAGGGGTTGGCGGGTGCGTCGCTCATGGGGTCAGTTCTCCAGGTTCTGCAGACGGTCGGCGATCACGCCAGCGATGTGCGCGATCGGTTCGGGCAGGGTCATGTCCTTGTGCGAGCAGGCGACGTCCGTGTTGTCGATGCGCCCGGTCACGTACGGGGTCCAGGTCTCGGGGGTGAGCTCGTCGTCGATGGTGTCGACGGTGGCCCGGAAGAAGAGCACGTCGCCCTCGTACACCCGGTGGTCGAAGGCACGCACCAGGTGGTTGGTGTTGAGGTAGGTGCGGTTGAGGGCCTCGATGGTGGCGTCGTCGAGGCTGGCCAGCGGGGAGCCCTCGCGGCGCAGCACGTCGGTGACGTGGGCGAGTTCGAAGGGCTTGCCCTCCAGGCTGTCCGGGCCGTAGCCGCCCATGGCGAGGAGCGCTTCGAGCGCCTCGGCCTGGTCGGGCACGGGCAGCTCGCGGAAGCCCTCGGCGGGGTAGGCGTCGAGGATGGCCAGCAGCTCGACCTCCTGGCCCAGGTCCTGCAGGCGGGTGGCCAAGGCCTGGGCGATGATGCCGCCGGTGGACCAGCCGAGCAGCCGGTAGGGGCCCTTCGGCTGGACCTCGCGGAGCCGGTCGACGTAGTGCGCTGCGAGCTCCTCCAAGGTCTGCGGCAGCGGCTGCGCCGCGGTGGCCGGGCCGACGCCCTGGGCCTGCATGCCGTAGATCGGCACGTCGGCGGGCAGGTGGCGGATCAGGCCCGCGTAGCACCAGCTGAGGCCGCCGGCGGGGTGGACGCAGTACAGCGGGGCCTTGTCGCCGGGCGAGGCCGGGCGCAGCGGCAGCAGGACGTCCAGCGCGTCGGTCCGCTCCGAGGCGTCGAGTGCGGCGTCCAGGGCGGCGACGGTCGGCGCCTGGAAGATGGTGCCGATGCCGACGTCGGTGCCGAGGGCGTCCTTGACGCGTCCGGCGAGGCGCACGGCGAGCAGCGAGTGGCCGCCGAGGTCGAAGAAGTTGTCGTCGACGCCGACCCGGGGCAGGCCCAGGACGTCGGCGAAGATCGCGCACAGCTGTTCCTCGCGGGGCCCGCGGGGGGCGCGGCCCTCGGTGACGGCGGAGGCGAGGTCGGGGGCCGGGAGGGCCTTGCGGTCGAGCTTGCCGTTGGCGGTCAGCGGCAGCCGGTCGAGGAGGACGACGGCCGAGGGCACCATGTGGACGGGCAGTTCGCCGCCGGCGTGCTCGCGCAGCGCGGCCGGGGTGACCTCGCGGGCCGGGACGGCGTAGGCGACGAGGCGCTTGTCGCCGGGGGTGTCCTCGCGGACGACGACGGCCGCGTCGGCGACGTCGGGGTGATCGGCGAGGACGCCCTCGATCTCGCCGAGCTCGATGCGGAAGCCGCGGATCTTGACCTGGTGGTCGGCGCGGCCGAAGTAGTCGAGGTTGCCGTCGGGGCGGCGGCGGGCGAGGTCGCCGGAGCGGTACATGCGGGTGCCGCTCTCGCCGAAGAGGGCGGCGTAGGGGTCGGCGACGAAACGTTCCGCCGTGAGGGCGTGCCGGCCGAGGTAGCCGCGGGCCAGGCCTTCGCCGGCGACGTACATCTCGCCGGTGACACCGGGCGGCACGGGCTGCAGGTACGGGTCGAGGACGTAGACGCGCAGGTCGGGGATGTTGACGCCGATGGTGCTGGAGGCGCCGGCCGCGGCCTTCTCCCGGTCGAGGGCGATGTACGACACGTGCACGGTCGTCTCGGTGATGCCGTACATGTTGACGAGCGTGGGCGCGTCCTCGGCGTGCCTGTCGTACCAGTCGGCCAGGCGGGCGAGTTCGAGCGCTTCGCCGCCGAAGACGACGTAGCGCAGGGCCAGATCGCTGCCGGGGTTCTCCTTGTCGGCGGCCATCAGCTGGTAGAAGGCCGAGGGCGTCTGGTTGAGGACGGTGACGGACTCGGCGGCGAGCAGGCGCAGGAAGGCGGCCGGGTCGCGGCTGACGAGGTGGGGCACGACGACGAGGCGGCCGCCGTGCAGCAGGGCACCCCACATCTCCCACACGGAGAAGTCGAAGGCGTAGGAGTGGAAGAGCGTCCAGACGTCGGTGTGGTCGAAGCTGAACCACTGGTCGGTGGCCGTGAAGAGCCGGACGACGTTGTGGTGGGTGACGGGGACGCCCTTGGGGCGGCCGGTGGAGCCTGAGGTGTAGATGACGTAGGCGACGTCGTCCGGGCGCACGGGCCGGACGCGCTCCTCCGGGGCGAGGTCCGCGGCCTCGTACGCCTCGGCCTCGGCGCCGTCGACGAGGACGACGGGCAGGTCGTGCGCGGGGATGCGGGCCGCCGTGGCGGTGTCGGTGACGACGGCGGCGGGCGCGGCGTCCTGGAGCATGTACGCCAGGCGGTCGGCCGGGTAGTCGGGGTCCATCGGGAGGTAGGCGGCGCCGGCCTTGGCGACGGCCAGCAGGCCGGTGACCAGCTCCAGGGAGCGCGGCAGGGCGAGCGCGACGATGGAGCCGGGGCCGATGCCGCGCGCGGCGAGCAGCCGGGCGAGGCGGTTGGCGCGGGCCGACAGCTCGGCGTAGTCGAGCGACGCGCCGTCGCACGTGACGGCGGTGCGGCCGGGGTGGCGGCGGGCGGCGTCCTCGTAGAGCTCCACGAGGGTCTGCTTCGAGGGCGCGGGCGCCGGGGTGCCGGTGTTCCACTCGACGAGCAGGCGGTGGCGCTCGTCGTCGCCGAGCATCGGCAGCCGGCCGACGGGGGTGTCTGGGTCGGCGGCGGCAGCGGCCAGCAGGCGGGTCAGATGGGCCGAGAGGCGCTCGGCGGTGGCGCGGTCGAAGAGGTCGGTGCGGAACTCCAGGAAGCCGGCGATGCCGCCGCCGGGCTGCTCCCCCGCGTTCAGGGTGAGGTCGAACTTGGCGGTGCCGGACGGCGTGGCGGTCATCGCGGCGGTCAGGCCCGGGCCCATGGCGAACGTCGCGTCGGGCAGGGACTGCCAGGCGAGCATCACCTGGAACAGGGGGTGCCGGGCCAGCGAGCGCGGCGGGTTGAGCTCCTCGACGAGCCGGTCGAAGGGCAGGTCGCCGTGCTCGTACGCGCCGAGCGTGGCGGTGCGGACGCGCTCGAGCAGCGTGCGGAAGGCGGGGTCGCCGGAGGTGTCCGCGCGCAGGACGAGGGTGTTGACGAAGAAGCCGACGAGGCCTGCGGTCGCGTCGTCGTCGCGGCCCGCCACGGGCGTGCCGAGGGGGATGTCGGTGCCGCAGCCGTAGCGGGTCAGCAGGGCCGCGAGGGCGGCCTGGACGACCATGAAGACGCTGGTGCCGGTGGTGCGGGCGAGCGTCTCGACGGCGGCGTGCGCGTCCGCGCCGAGGTGGAAGGGCACGGTGTCGCCGGCGTAGGAGGCGACGGCCGGGCGCGGCCGGTCGGTGGGGAGTTCGAGCTGGTCGGGCAGGCCGGCGAGGGCCTGCTTCCAGTGCTCCATCTGGCGGGCGGCGAGCGCGGTGGGGGCGTCGGCCGTGCCGAGGAGCTGCTGCTGCCAGGCGCTGTGGTCGGCGTACTGGACGGGCAGGGGCGCGAGTGCGGGGGCGCGGCCCGCGGCGCGTGCGGTGTAGGCGGCGGCGAGGTCGCGGGCGAGGGGCGTGGTGGAGGCGCCGTCGCCGGCGATGTGGTGCAGGAGGAGGAGCAGGGTGTGCTCCGTCCCGCCGGCGTCGGTGCTGTGCTCACCCGGGGGACGACCCCCGGAGCCCCCGGTGAAGAGGGTGACGCGCAGCGGGGGTTCGGCGGCGAGGTCGAAGCAGTGCCGGACGGCTTCGGTGAGGTCGGCCGCCGCGGGGGCGAGGTGCAGCTCGGGGCGGGCCTGGTCCGGCGTCAGGATCCGCTGGTAGGGCTCGTTGTCAGTGGCCGGGTATACGGTCCGGAGTGTTTCGTGACGCTCGGTGAGGTCCCGGAGGGCGAGGCGGAGTGCGTCCTGGTCGACGGGGCCGGTGAGGGTGAGGAGCAGGGGGATGTTGTACGTGGGGCTGGGGCCTTCGAGCCGGTGCATGAACCACAGCCGCTTCTGGGCCGGGGAGAGCGGCATCCGCTCCGTGCGCGGCACGGCCACGAGGGCGGGCCGCTCGTCGGCCGGGCCGCCGGGGGCGCTGCCCAGGAGGGCGGCGAGGGCGGCGGGGGTGGGGTTGCGGAAGACGTCGGCGAGGCCGAAGCCCTCGCCCGCGCTCTCGCGGATGCGGGCGGCGATACGGCCGGCGAGCAGGGAGTGACCGCCCAGGGCGAAGAAGTCGGCGTCGGGTGACGGCGGGGCGTCCAGGCCGAGGACGTCCTGGAAGAGGCTGCAGAGCGCGGCCTCCTGCGGGGTGCGGGGTTCGCGGGCGGCCGGGCCGGCGGTGGGCTCGGGGTCGGGCAGGGCGCGGTGGTCGAGCTTGTCGTTGGCGGTGCGGGGCAGGGCGTCCAGGGCGAGGATCGCGGCGGGCACCATATGGGCGGGCAGCTGTCCGGCGAGGTGGGCGCGCAGGGCTTCGGTGTCGAGGGCGGCCGGGCCGGTGCCCTCGGCGGGGACGGCGTAGCCGAGGAGGCGCTTGCCGTGGGCGGTGTCGCGGGCGATCACCGCGGCCTGGGAGACCGCGGGGTGGGCGGCCAGCGCGGCCTGGATCTCGCCGAGTTCGATGCGGAAGCCGCGGATCTTGACCTGGTCGTCGGCGCGGCCGAGGAATTCGAGGGTGCCGCCGGGGCGGCGGCGCACCAGGTCGCCGGTGCGGTACATGGCGGCGCCGGGCTCGCCGTGCAGGGCGCCGAAGGGGTCGGCGGTGAAGCGCTCGGCGGTGAGGTCGGGGCGGCCGAGGTAGCCGCGGGCCAGGCAGGCCCCGGCGATGTACAGCTCGCCGGTGACGCCGTCGGGCGCGGGGCGCAGGGAGGAGTCGAGGACGTAGGCGCGGGAGCCGCGCACGGGTCTGCCCTGGGGGATGCCGTCCTCGCCGGCCAGCCAGTAGTAGGCGTCGACGGTCGTCTCGGTGGGCCCGTAGAGGTTGACGGGGCCCAGGCCCTCGGTGCCGGCCAGGCGCCGCCACAGCGGCTCGGGCACGGTCTCGCCGCCCACGACGACGACGGCCGGGTGGTGCCGGCCCTCGTCCAGCAGCCCTTCGGCGAGGAGGGCTTCGGCGTAGGAGGGGGTGACGTCGAGGTAGTCGAGGCGCTCGTCGTGGACGTAGCCGGCGAGGGCGGCGGGGTCGCGGTAGCCGGCGTCGTCCAGCAGGTGCAGCTCGTGGCCGTGGACCAGCCAGATCAGCGGGTCCCAGGAGGCGTCGAAGGCGAAGGAGGCGCTGTGGCCGATGCGCAGGCGGTCGCGGCCGGTGCGGGCCACGGCGGGGGCGATGTGGTCGCTGCCGTGCCCGGCGTGCAGGTTGGCCAGCGAGGCGTGGGTGACGACGACGCCCTTGGGGCGGCCGGTGGAGCCGGAGGTGTGGATGATGTACGCGGCCTGACGGAGCGTGGGCGCGGCGGGTGCGGTCGCCGGGCGGGCGTCGATGCGGGCGCGGGTCTCCGGGTCGTCCAGGAGGAGGGTGGGGATGCCGTGCGGGGGCAGTGCGCGCACGGCGTCGGCGGTGCCGACGAGGCAGCCGGGCCGGGCGTCGTCGAGGACGGCGGTGATGCGCTGGGCCGGGTGCCCGAGGTCGAGGGGCTGGCAGACGCCGCCCGCCTTGAGGACGGCGAGCAGAGCGACGACGGTCGAGGCGCTGCGGGGCAGGGCCAGGGCGACGGGGGTCTCCGCCGTGACGCCCGCGGCGGTCAGCTCGTGGGCCAGGCGGTTGGCGGCGGCATCCAGCTCGGCGAAGGTGAGGGTCTCGCCGCCGCTGCGGACGGCCGTGGCGCCGGGGGTGCGGGCGGCCTGCGCGCTGAAGAGCTCGGGCAGGGTGTGCTCGGCGGGCGGCTCGGTGCGGCCGGCGGTGGCCCGGTGGATCTCGTCGGCGTCGAGCAGGTCCAGGGTGCCCACGGGCCGGTCCGGGTCCTCCAGGAGGAGCCCGGTCAGCGCGTCGAGATAGTGCAGGAAGGCCCGCTCGTGGGCGGCGAGCTCCTCGGCGGTGTAGCGGCCGGGGTTGGCGTCGAGGCCGAGGACGAGGGAGCCGCCGGGGCCGGGGGTGACGGTGACGGCGAGGTCGTCGACGGGTCCGGCGGCGAGGTTGCGGACGGTGCCGGGCAGGCCCGCGAAGTCCAGGCCGCCGTCCTCGAACGGCTTGATGTTGACCATGGGGCCGAAGAGCGGCCGGTCGCTGCCGGTGAGCCCGAGGTCGCGGCGCAGGTCCTCCAGGCGGTAGCGCTGGTGCCGGCCGGCGGCGCGCACGGCGAGGACGACGCGGCGCACCAGTTCGGCGCCGGTGTCCCGGGGCCGGACGGCGAGGCGCAGCGGCATGACGTTGACGGTCATGGCGGGGGTGCGCAGGGCGGCGCGGCTGCGCCGGTTCTTCAGCGGCAGGCCCAGGAGGACGTCCTGGGCGCCGGATATGCGGTGCACGTAGCCGGCGGTGGCGGCCATGACGAGCTCGGCCCAGGTGCTCCCCTTGGCGGCGGCCGCCGCCTTCTCCAGGCGGATGCGGGTGCCTGCGGGAAGGACGGCGGTGCGGCGCAGGACCGTCGTCGCGGGAGCGAAGGGGCGGGCGGAGAGGGTGGCGGGCTCGGGCCGGTCGCCGAGGTGGGCGCACCAGTGGTCGCGGTCGGTGGCGTGCTGGGCGCTCGCGCGGTAGGCGGCTTCCTCGTCGGTGAGTTCACGCAGGGGGGCGAAGTCCGCGACGGGGGGCTCCTCGCCGGCGGCGAGGGCGGTGTAGACCTCGGCGACGCGGCGGCCGATGAGGGTCAGGGCGTAGGCGTCGACGGCGAAGTGGTGGACGCGCTGGTACCACCAGTGCAGTTCGTCGTCGATGCGGAAGAGCGCCTGGGTGACCAGGGGGCCGCGGGTGAGGTCGACCGGGCGGTCGAGGTCGGCGCGCATCCAGGACTCGGCCTCGGCCCAGGGGTCGCCTGCGGTGCGCAGGTCGATGCGGTGGAGCGCCGGCTCCTGCCCGGTGACGAGGCGCTGGGCGGGGACGGCGTCGGCGTCGGCGGGGTCGGCCGGCACGGCGAGCAGGGAGAGGGTCTCCGCCTCGCCGGCGGCGCGGTGCAGGGCCCGGGCGAAGAGCTCCTCGTCCAGGGGGCCCCGGATCTCCACGCAGTCACCCGTGTTGTAGACGGGGTTGTCAGGGGCGAGTTCCTGCGCGTACAGGATTCCGGCCTGGGCCGCGAGCAGCGGCAGCGCGACAGGAGAAGTCTCGGCCTCGTGGTGACGCATGGTGTGGGGACTCCCGTTGTATGACAGCGATCTGGCCACACCGGTACCCCCCGGTATGTCAGCTTAGGTAAGCCTAAGCTATTTTTTGCCTCACCGTGAGAGTCTCCCACCACAGGGTGGGGAACGAACAGGAGCACCGATCATGACCGCGGCCGACGGCCTCAAAACAGCCCTGCGCGAGCGCGTACTCGCCCACCGCGACGACCTCCTGTCGCTCAGCCGGCGCATCCACGCGCACCCCGAGACGGCCTTCGCCGAGCACCGCGCCGCCGGCTGGTGCGCCGACTTCCTGCGCGGGCACGGCTTCGAGGTGACGGCGCCCGCGTACGGCCTCGACACCGCCTTCTCCGCGACGACGGGTTCGGGGCCGGTCACCGTCGCCCTCGTCTGCGAGTACGACGCCCTGCCCGGCCTCGGGCACGCCTGCGGCCACAACCTGATAGCCGCGGCCGGCCTCGGCGCGGCCCTCGCGCTCGCGGCCCACGCCGGTGAACTGGGGCTGACGGTACGGGTGCTGGGCACGCCCGCGGAGGAGCGCGGTGCGGGCAAGGCGCTCATGCTGGACGCGGGCGCCTTCGACGGCGTCGACGCCGCGATGATGGTGCACCCGTGCCCGTTCGAGGTCGCCGAGTTCCGCTCGTTCGCGCTCGGCACGCTCTCCGTCGCGTACACCGGCAAGGCCGCCCACCCGAGCCTCAATCCGCACGAGGGCCGCAACGCCGCCGACGCGCTCACCGTCGCCCAGGTCGCCCTCGGGCTGCTGCGCCAGCAACTGCCGCCGCACTGGAAGGTGCACGGGGTGACCACGGACGCCGGCACGGCGCCCAACCTCATCCCCGACCGCGCCACGGCCGAGTACGAGATCCGGGCCTCCGCGGCCGAGGACCTGCGGGAGCTGCGCGAGCGCGTCGAGGCGTGCTTCCGGGCGGGCGCCCTGGCCACCGGCTGCGAGGTGGAACTGACCCGCCCCGAGCCCGACTACCTGGACTTCCGCACCGACGCGCAGCTCGTCGCCCTCTGGCAGGACAACGCCCGCGCGCTGGGCCGGCCCGAGCCGCTGCAGCGGGACGCCTTCGCCTGCACGGACATGGGGAACGTCTCGCACGTCGTGCCGTCGATCCACCCGGTGCTCGACATCAGCGGCGGGGCCTGCGGCCCGCACGAGGCGGAGTTCGCCGAGGCTGCGGTCTCGCCTCGCGGCGAGCAGGCACTGCTCGACGGGGCGGTCGGGATGGCCTGGACGGCGGCCGACTTCGCGGCGGCGCGCCGCGCCTGACCGCTTCGGGGCTCCGCCCCGGACCCCGGTCCTCAATCGCCGGACGGCTCTTTTACTGCCGTGACCGGCGATTGAGGGCGAGGTGGTTACTTCGCCGACAGCGCCTTCACGATGTCGTCCACGACGACCGTGCTGGCGATCGGGCCGCCGCGCGTCGACCAGACCGAACCGTTCACCGTCACGGCGTGGTTCTTCTTGACGGCGCCGAGGTCCTTGTACGCCGGCTTCTCCTGGACGTCCTTCAGCGCCTTCTCACCGTCGGAGGTGAGGGTGGACAGGAACAGCCAGTCGCCGTCGATCTCGTTGATCTTCTCCAGGCTGAGCGCCGGGGTGTGGGCGTTGCCGTCCTTGTCCTGCGCCTTGGGGCGCTTGAGGCCCATGTCCAGGGCGACGCCGCTGGCGAACTGCTTCTTCTCCATCCAGCTGGGGCCGTCCGGGTTCCAGCGGACGATGCTGACCTCGGCGCCCTTGTTGTCGCCCAGGCCCTCGCCGGCCTTCTTGGCCTTGGCCTCGTAGTCGCCGATGACCTTGTTGGTCTCGTTCATCTTGTTCAGGGCGTTGCCGATGCCCCGGAAGGAGAGCTTCCAGTCATCGGTCGGGGCCATGGTGACCAAGGTGGCGGGGGTGATCTCGCGCAGCTGCTTGAGCATCTGCTCGTCCTGCATGTCACCGGCCAGGATGAGGTCGGGCTTCGCGGCGACGACCTTGTCCATCACCGGCTGCAGCAGGTTGCCGACGACGTTGATGTCCTTCACCTTGTCGGCGAGGTAGGCCGGCGGCTTGCTCAGGCCCTGGCCGTTGGTGATGCCGACCGGCTTGACGCCCAGCGCCAGCACCGCGTCCAGGTCCTCCTGGGTGAGCGTCACGATGCGCTTGGGGTTGGCCGGGACCTTCACCGCGGTGCCGGTCGCGTCCTTGACGGTACGGGTGCCGCCGCCCGACTCGGCCGCGCTGTCGGACTTCTTGTCCGAGCCCTTGTCGGAGTCGGAGCCACAGCCGGTGACCAGCAGCGCGGCCGTCCCCACAGCGGCGAGCACCTGCACCGCGCGGCGCGGGGCGAAGGGGAGGAGGCGGTTGGGTGTGGTCATCAGAAGGCTCCGGGCGTGGGTGAAGACGGGGACGGAAAGGAATGGCAAAAGGACAGCAGGCAGCATGAGGAACCCCTCGCACCGGCCCGCAATGGACATTAGGTTAGCCTTACCTTAAAGCTCTCCCCATGGGAGGGTCCATATCAGCCGGCGATCTTCTGGAAAGGCCCGCCTGTGGAGCTCCGCGTCGAACAGCTCATCGCCGGATACCCCGGCCACCGCGCCGTGGCGGGAGTCGACCTGACCATCCCCTCCGGCCGGGTCGTCGCGATCGTCGGTCCCAACGGCTGCGGCAAGTCCACCCTGCTGCGCTCCGTCGCCCGGCTCCACCAGCCCGAGTCCGGCCGGGTGTACGCGGGCGACGCCGACATCTGGCAGCTGAAGCAGCGTCAGGCCGCGCACCGCATCGCCCTGCTCCCCCAGTCACCGCTGGCCCCCGAGGCCGTCACCGTGGCCGGGCTCGTGCGCTACGGGCGCCACCCGCACCAGGGCCTGTTCCGCCAGTGGTCGCGCGACGACGAGCGGGCCGTCGAGGAGGCGCTGCGGGCCACGGGCGTCGCCGCGCTCGCCGGCCGCCGGCTCGACCAGCTCTCCGGCGGCCAGCGCCAGCGCTGCTGGCTCGCGATGGTCCTCGCCCAGGAGACGCCGATCGTCCTCCTCGACGAGCCCACCAGCGCCCTGGACATCGGCCACGCCGTCGAGGTGCTCGACCTCGTCCGCGAGGTGGCCCTCGCCGGCCGCACGGTCGTCATGGTCCTGCACGACCTCGCGAGCGCCGCCCGCTACGCCGACACCGTCGTCGCCATGAAGGACGGGCGCGTCGTCGCCCACGGCGCACCGCGCGACGTCGTCGACACCGCCCTGGTGCGCGAGCTGTACGGCATCGAGGCCGACATCCTGCAGGCCCCCGCCGACGGCTCGCCCGTGGTCGTCCCGGCCCGGCGCGCGCCGGTGGCCGCGGCCGCGGCCGTGGCCGCAGTCGCAACCGCAGCCGCCTCGTAGCGAAAGCCGGATCAGAAGCCGGCCGCGTACCGCCAGAAGTCCCGCATCAGCTGCGGCGGAGTCGGCCCGGTCATCTGCACCTGTGTGAGCAGGACGGTGACCAGGCCGGTCGAGGGGATCAGGTGCGCGGCCGTCCCGGTGCCACCGACCCAGCCGTACCGGCCCGGCACGTTCCACGGGTCGGCGGGCGCGACGTCGACCGAGCCGCCGAAACCCCACCCCTGGCCCTCCAGGAACAGCGCGGCGCCCTCGCGCTGGGCCCGCGTCAGGTGGTCGGTGGTCATCTGCCGCACCGACGCGGGCGACAGCAGCGGCCGCCCGCCGTCCGTCGTGCCCCCGGCGAGGAGCATGCGGGCGAAGGCGTGCAGGTCGTCGGCGGTCGAGACGAGACCGCCGCCCGCGGCCGGGAACGCCGGCGTCCTGCTCCACTGCCCGTCGGGGGGATCGGCCAGCTCCAGGCCGCCGTCCGGAACGGGCCGGTACAGGCTGGTGAACCGGCCGAGCGCGGCGGCCGGGACCGCGAAGCCGGTGTCGGCCATGCCGAGCGGCTCGAACAGCCGCTCGGCGAGGAAGTCGGGCAGAGGACGATCCGCGACCCTGGCGATCAGCACGCCCAGGACGTCCGAGCAGGTCTGGTAGAGCCAGGCCTCGCCGGGCTGGTGCAGCATCGGGATCCGGGCCAGGGCCGCCAGCCACTCGTCCGGCGGAAGGTTGTCCTGCGGGGCGAGGATGTGCCCCTGCACCTCCTCGAACAGCGCCGCGACCGCCGGCAGCGAGAAGTCGGCCGGAAAGCCGTAGCCGGCGCGCAAGGTGAGCAGATCCGTCACGGTGATCGGCCTGGCGGCCGGGACCACGTCGCTTACGGCCGACTCCGGCGTGCGGACCACCGCCGGGGACGCGAGCTCCGGCAGCCACCGCCCCACCGGGTCGTCCAGACCCATCCGGCCGTCCTCGGCCAGCATCATGGCGGCCGCGGCGGTGACGGGCTTGGTGAGCGAGGCGATGCGGAAGACGGAGTCCCCGGCCATCGGGGCGGTGCCGTCGGCGTCGAGCGAGCCGAGGGCCTCCACCTCCGCCCGGCCCCCGCGGGCCACCAGGGCCACCGCCCCCGGCACCGCACCGCTGCGGACGTACGGTTCGAGGACGTCGTGAAGGTCCGTCACGAGCCCGCCGCGGGGCCCGCGGTGCGCAGCGGCGTGAGCTGCTCGATGTCGTAGCGCACGCGCAGGGCGGCGATCGCCTCCTGGTCGACCGGCGGCCCCGCCTCGAGGATCTCGAAGAGCTCCTCGAAATAACGCTCGTGGTCGGGCGGCGGCGAGGCCTGGAAGAACATCCGCACCGGCTCCGACGTGGGGTTGGCGAAGGCGTGCGGGCAGCCCGGCGGCACCAGGATCACCGTGCCCGGCGTGGCGCGGGCGTACCGCTGCCCGGCGGCCGAGCGCCACTCCCGCCAGTGGTCCCGCGTGCGCACGAGCGGCTCGAACGCGAGGACGTCCAGCTCGCCCTCCAGCACGTAGAAGAGCTCCTCGCTGCGGGTGTGCAGGTGCGCGCCGACGTCGAAGCCGGGCGGGACGACGACCTCGAAGCTGGAGGCCGCGCGCGAGTGCTCCCCCGTGACCTTGAAGGTGACCTGCTGGGCGGGGGTGACGAGGGTGCGCCCCCCGCCGGGCGGCACGACCAGACCGTCCTGGGCGGAGATGAGGGTCATCGCGGCGGTCCTTCCCGGCGGCGTTCGACGTCGTGGCGGAACCACGTCGCCCGGCACTCCGGAGATTTCCCGTTCGAACCGGACGGCATCCGTGCTCTCACTCGTACGGGTCAGGGGCGGAGGGGCGGAGGCTCAGAGCTCGCGGGAGAACTCGCCGAAGTCGTCGGGGTCGCCGCCGTCGTCCGTGAGGCGGTTGACGACGCTCTCCAGCGCGGCGGGCAGATGGGGGGTCAGGCCGCTGTGCCACTGGATGAGCAGTTCGTGGCGGGCCGCGCCGGTCAGGAGCTTGCGGCGGCTGTCCACCCGGGACGCGGGCCGCGGGGGCTCCTGCGGGTCGTGGGCGGCCTGGGCGCGCCAGAACGCGGCGTCGCGGAACTCGCCGTCGCGGCGGTGCGAGAGGTGGAGGCAGTACGCGGCGGTGCGGCTGCCGCCGCCGGCGGCGAACTGCCACCAGAAACCGGCCGCGCGGGTGTGTCCCGCCACGTGCAGCAGGCACGCGAAGACGAGGGCGCCGTCGGGGTCGATGCCCCGGTCGTCCACGAACCGCTCCAGGCTGTCGGCCGCCTCGACGGCGTTGATCACCAGGACGCAGGCCAGGTCGAGCTCGTGGGCGGCCCCTTCGCGGGCGCCGGGGCCGGCCGGTGCGGGCTCCGCGGGCGGCCGGCGCCGTCGCGGGCGGCGCCGGCTCTCGAACGCCACCGCGATCGCGCGGGCGTCCGAGGTCAGCATGGCTTCGATGACGTCACCCTCGGTGTCGTGGCTGCGCGGCATTACTTCCCCCTGCCGGAATGCTGGGCCTCTGAAGGGACTTCCAACGCGGATAACACGGATAACGGGGATGACGGGGATGCCGCGGACGGCACAGGCGTCGCGGGCGTCTCGGGTACCGGCGACGGCGCGGGCGCCGCAGGTGCCGCGGACATCGCCGCGACGACCATGCGCTTGGCGTGGCCGATGAGCGAGCGCGCGGCCGCCCGCTCGACGCCCAGCAGGTCCGCGACCTGGGCCACGGTGTAGCCGATGACCAGGTTCAGGACGAGCGCGTCGCACTGCCGCTCGGGCAGCCGGGCGATCGCCGCGTACAGCGCCATCCGGCTCTCCAGGAGCCGGAACCCCCGGCCGCGCCCGGGCTCGGGGAGGTGCGCCGCGCAGTGCAGGGCGGCCGTCGGCAGCGCAGTGCCGCGCCGGTGCCGGGCCAGCCAGCCGGCCACGTGCTCCTTGAGCAGCGACCAGGCGTAGGAGTCGGCGGAGGGCTGGCGCAGCGCGTGCGGCCACTGCGCACACAGCCGGTCGAAGGCGGCCTCCGTGATGTGCACGGCGGCCTCGGCGTCCCCGGTGTGCACGTAGGCGTACGCGCCCCACCTGTGCTCGTGCAGTTCGCGGAAGGCCGTGAAGGCGATCTCCATCCGGCGCTCGGACGGGCGGGTGGTCCCGGCGGGCGCGGGCGTCCGACCGCTGTCTCTCATGGGCGCCTCTCGTCGCGTCTTCTCCTGCTTCTTCTGCGTTGTTCCAATGAACCGGAAAAGCAGGCCCCGCCGTGCCACAACCCCGCAAAAAACCTGGCTCTCCGCAGTGGCGCGGTCACCCGCCGGTGGCGCGGGACAGGCACCCGCCTCATATCGCGTACTTCCACACGGTGAGCATGAAGGCGCCGTACCAGCAGCCGAAGAGCGTGGCCGCGCACAGCACGGTCACCGCCGTACGGGTGCGGGCGGCGGCCAGCGCGCGGGCCGCGGGGACGAGGAAGAGGACCGCGGGTATGAGCAGCCGCAGCTTGGAGTGCGAGTAGTTGCTCTGGGCCAGGGTGAGGACCACGATGCCCGTGCCGTAGACGAGCAGCGGCGGCCAGGTGCCGCGGTGCCAGGTGAGCGCGGTGGCGCAGCCGAGGGCGAGCAGGAGCACGGCGGTGCTCACCGAGACCCAGCCCTCGCCCCGGCGCAGCGTCTCGCCGAGGAAGTCGACGAAGGCCGCGCCGTTGTCCCAGTGGGTGCCCCAGCCGGCCTCCTGGATGCGGAACCAGGCGTCGAGTTCACCGATGCGCCGTGCCACCCACCACAGGTAGAGCGGCGTGCCGAGGCAGCCGAGGGCGACGGCGGCCAGGGGCCGGGGGGTGATACGGCGTTCGCGCAGCAGGTGCAGGGCGGCGGCGACGGCGAGTGCGGCGGCGACGGCCGCGGCGGCCGGCCGGGTCAGGCCGGTGAGCAGCGCCAGCGTTCCGGCCGTGAGCCAGGCTTTGTGGTGCGCAGCCAGGAGCGTGCCGGCGGCCAGGGCGAGGAAGAGCGACTCGCTGTAGGACATGAGGAAGGACAGCGCCATCGGCTGCGCCCCGGCCAGCAGCACGATCGCGAAGAGGGCGGTGCGCCCTCCGTGGAGCCGGGTCAGCAGGCGGTGCACGACGATCAGTGCGGCGAGCAGCGCGAGGTGGGCCGCGACGATGCCGGAGGTGCCCCAGCCGAGGCCGGTGACGGCGTGGACGGCGCGGATCAGCATCGGGAACAGCGGGAAGAACGCGAGGTTGTTGCCCGTGAGGCTGCCGTCGTCGGTGTAGGAGTACGCGGGGGCGTAGCCGTGCTGGGCGATGCCCACGTAGAGGTTGCCGTCCCAGGCCAGCAGGCGCTTGCGCAGGCCGGGGCCGTCCGCGTCGCTCATGGCGGACAGGATCAGCAGGTGGAGCACGGTGGTGCCCGCATAGACGGCGCACGCGGGCAGCAGGAACCGGAAGATACGTTTCGCTCGCTGCCGCGCCGACGGCTCCGGCGGGGCCGGTATCGCGCCGGGACCGGTGGTGGAGGAGTCGGGTACGAGAGCCGTCATGGGCGGTCATGCCATTTCGTCGGGGGCGCACGGGCGTAGGCACGCGGTGGGACCGGTGCAGGGGGCCGGGGCTGTCACACGGCCGGGTAGTGCTCCGCTCGGGCGGCCGTGATGAGCGCGGAGACGTCCGTCCAGTCGAGGCCCTCCCGGCGGGCCCTGCTCATCCAGTCCACGAGCTCCCCGCGCAGCGGGGAGTCGGCGAGGGAGCGGGGCCGCTCCGGGGAGGCGCTCACGAAGGTGCCCACCCCCGGCCGGGCCTCCACGAGTCCGAGGTGCTCGAGCTCGCGGTAGGCCTTGAGGGTCGTGTTCGGGTTCAGCTTGGTGACGGCGGCGACACGGGCCGCGGTGGGCAGCTGGTCCCCCACGGTGAGGATGCCGAGGCGCAGCGCCTCCTGGACCTGCTGGACGATCTGCAGGTAGGCCGCCATCCCGCCCTGCCGGTCGATTCTGAACTCGACCATGGTGCGCCCCCCTTCATCCCGTCCCGGCGTGCTGCGACCCTGCGCGGCTCACAGCGGGCGCCGCCGGCCCCACCACAGGGTGAGGGCGAGCAGGGCGACGGCCGCGGCCAGCACGAACGCCGCGTAGGTCCACTGGATGCCGGGCATCTGGTCGTACCCGAAGTATTCCAGGCGCTCGGCGACGATGCCCTTGGCCCTGCAGTCCGCGGGGGTGCGCTCGTTGAAGCACGTACCGAAGCCGTGCAGCCCGCCGTGCGCGTCGACGGTCCAGTTGTCGTGGCTCACGGCGCCTTCGGGCAGCTTGGGTTGTCCCTGTTCGACCGGGTTGACGAGCACGCGCGGACTCGGGAAGGCCAGCTTGGCGTAGCCGGAGAGGGCGACGTCCCAGACGAGGGCGAAGCCGAGGGTGAGCCCCATGGCGAGCAGGGTGCGGCGGACGAACAGGCCGAGCGCGGCGCCCACGGCGAGGTGGAGCAGGGCCAGCGCCACGGGCACGGGGCCGGTGTTGAAGAAGACGTTGTCCGCGTCCCACACGCCGCCGTTGACGAGGTCGTGCGCAGGTTCCCACCAAGAGGTGAAGGCCGCCGAGAGCGCCGCGGAGCACACCACGGTGATCAGCACCGCCATGCCGAGCTTGACGGCGAGCCAGCGGCCCCGGGTGACCGACTGGGTGGTCACCAGCTGCACGGTGCCGCGTTCGCGGTCCCCGGCGATCAGCGGGGCGCCGAGGAAGACACCCGCGACCACGGGCACCATCGACATCAGCGCCATGGCGTTCTCGAAGGAATCGGGGTACTTCAGCTCGAAGACGCCGCGCAGCTCCACACCGGAGGTCGCGCGGGCGTGGTCGAGGAAGCCGACCATCGAACCGCGCTGCCACAGCATGTGCACGCAGCCGGCCGCGGTCAGCGCCAGGCAGACCGCGAAGGCCACGCGGTGCTGGCGCCAGACCAGCCACGGCAGGCCCCGCAGGATGCGCGGCGGCTTCTTGCCCTCCTCGCCGTCGCCGCCCTTCGCGGCGACGGGCGTCTGTGCGGCCGTGCTCATGCCGCCACCCCCTCGTCTTCCTCGTTCTCTGCGCTCTTTGCGTTCTCTGCGTTCTCCGCGCTCCCGATACGGGCTTCGGCCGTGAGCAAGGGGGGTGCGGCGGGCGAGCGCATGTAGCCCAGCAGCACCTCCTCCAGGCCGGGTTCGACGGTCTTCCAGTCCCCCTCGACCCGGCCGCGGGGCCGGATGAGGGCCGTGAACTGACGGCCCACGGCGCGCGATTCGACGACGGTGTGCCGGGCGATCTCCGCGGGCACGCCGTCGGTGAGGTGCACGCCGGTCACCAGCAGGTGCGCGGCCAGCAGCTCGTCGGTGCCGCCCGCGAGGCGCACCCGGCCGTCGTCGACGGCCACGAGGTGGTCGCACATGGTCGCCACGTCGGCCATGCGGTGCGAGGACATCACGACCGTCGTGCCCTGCTCGGCCGCCTCGGCCAGCAGCAGGCCGCCGATCTCGTGGGCGGCGAGCGGGTCCAGGGCCGCCATGGGCTCGTCGAGGAGCAGGAGGCGGGGGCGCTTGCCGAAGGCCAGCGCGAGGGCCACGCGGGAGCGCTGGCCGACGGAGAGGCCGCCGACGCGCGCGGCCAGGGGCAGCTTCCCGGACCGTACGATCCGCTCGGCCACTGCCTGGTCCCAGCACGGGTTGAGCTCGCGGCCCAGGCGCAGGGTCTCCTCGACCGTGAACCGGGGGAACAGGGGCTTGTCCTGGGTGAGGAACGCCGTGTCGGCGAGGCCCGACGTGCCGGACACCGGAGCCCCGAAGACGTGCAGGCTCCCGGCCGTCGGGCGGACGAGCCGCCCGGCCATGCCCAGCAGCGTGCTCTTGCCGGCGCCGTTGGGGCCCACGAGCCCGCAGACCGCACCGGCCGGGATCCGCAGGGAGAAGTCCCGCACGACCCAGCGGTGCCGGTAGCGCTTGCCCAGCCCCCGTGCCTCGACGGCCCAGCGGCTCGCGCCGTCGGCTGACGTCATCCCACCCCACCTGCCCCGCCTGCTAATTAACTAGTCAGCTAGTGGAATGAGCATATAGAACACCTCTGCGCTGTCAATATCCGGTACAGAACGGGGCAAAAGGTGCAGATTCCGGCTTAGACGGCCGCGCCCGTGGCCTTCCGGCGGGCCCGGTGGGCGGCCGCGGTCGCACGGTTACCGCAGATCTGCGGGGAGCAGAAGCGCCGCGACAGGTTGCGGGAGGTGTCCACGAAGACCTCGGCGCAACGGTTGCCGACGCACACGTGGAGCCGCTCCATGCCGCTCGTGGTGACCACCGTGAGCAGCCCCATGGCGGCGTTGACCGCGTACTGGTCGGCGACGGGGGCGTCGGGCGCGGCGACGTGCAGGTGCCACGACCCGTCGTGGTCGGTGTAGTGCGGCACGGCGCGGTGGCCGGCGAGCACGGCGTTGAGCAGGGCGACGGCCGTGGCCGCGTCCGGGGCGCCGAAGACCTCGCGCAGCACGGGCCGGAGCCCGCGCACGGCGGCGAGGTCCGCTTCGGTCAGGGCTGCGGGCGGCCGGATGCCGTGGGCGTCGAGCAGGGCGGACAACGCCGCAACATCGGGCATCTTCTCCACATTGCGCACGATGTTGTAGGTATTGACCAGGTCCTCAGCCAGGGTCACCGAACCGTCTGAGTAACTAGTAAACCTCACCATGACTCCGTACTATTGCTGCTCGTAGTCGCCACCGCATCACCTGCGGCGGCACTGTTTCCTGTTGCCCGCATGTCCGCGGAGGATGTCGATGGACTCGCAAGAGGCATTACCCGCCGAGGAGTCGGCGCCACCGCAGGAAACACCCGCCCCCGCCGCCGGATTCCGGGAGGAGGCACTTTACGGTCTGCGGGCCGCCGTGCCCCTGGCCGTGGCCGTCTTCGGATTCGCGGTCTCCTTCGGCGTCGTGGCCCGCGCGGCGGGCATGGGCGTCCTGGCCCCGGTGGTGATGTCGCTGACCACCTTCGCGGGGTCCGCGCAGTTCGCCGCGGCCTCGGTGCTCGGCACCAGCGGCGGGGTCGCCGCCGCGATCGTCGCGGCCGTCCTGCTCAACTCCCGCTATCTGCCGATCGGGATCAGCGTGGCCCCGGCCATGACCGGCGGCGTCCTCAAGCGCTTCCTGTCCGCCCAGCTGGTGGTGGACGAGTCCTGGGCCGTGGGCCACGTGGGCAACGGCCGCTATTCGCGCGGCCGGCTGCTCGGCGCGGGCGTGCTGGTCTACGCCGCCTGGGTCGGCGGCACCGCGGTCGGCCTGCTGGGCGCCCACTACCTCGGCGATCCCGAGCGCTTCGGGCTGGACGTCGTCTCGCCCGTGCTGTTCATCGCCCTCCTCAAGGGCCAGATCACCAGCCGCAAGGCGCTCGCGGCCTCGGCCCTCGGGGTCGCCATCGCCCTGGCCCTGGTGCCCTTCGCCTCACCGGGCGTGCCCCTCATCGCCGCCACCGCCGCCTGCCTGTTGGGACTGAGGAAATGACCGGACTGTGGCTCGCCGTGCTCCTGGTCGGCGCCGTCTCCATGGCGCTCAAGGCGACCGGGCCCGTACTGCTCGGCGGCGAGGAGCTGCCCGCGGCCATGCAGCGCGTGGTCACGCTCATGGCCCCCACCCTGCTGGCGGCGCTGATCGCCACCCAGATGTTCGGCCAGGGCAAGTCGCTCGTCATCGACGCCCGCGCCGTCGGGCTCGTCGTCGGGGCCTTCGGCGTCTGGCGCAAGTGGCCCACCCTGCTCGTCGTGGTGCTCGGAGCCGCGGCCACGGCCCTGACCCGGCTGGTGACCGGCTGACCGGGCCCGCGGGCGGCGCCCGCACCCGGCACGGCGGCTCCCCCGGCCGCCCGCCCCGACCCCAGCTCCCCGACCGGAAGGAGGGACCCATGGAGAACACGGACGCCCCGCCCCTCGCGGCAGCCCCGGCAGCCCCGGCCCAGCTGATCGGCACGCCGCCCACCACCGCCCTGTGGGACGCGGGCATCCGCCTGGGTGCCGCCGTCACACTGCCGCCCCTGCCGCTGGCACCGGTGGCGGCGGGCATGCGCTGCACCGGCCCCCTGCGCCGCGTGCAGCACACCGAGGGCGTGGTCTCGATCTTCACCGGGATCGACGCGGCCGCCCCGGGCGACATCCTGCTCGTCGACAACTCCGGCCGCACGGACGAGGCCTGCGTGGGCGACCTCGTCGCGATCGAGGCCCGGCAGGCCGGCCTCGCGGGCATCGTCGTGTGGGGCTGCCACCGCGACAGCGACGAACTCGCCGCCATCGGCCTGCCGGTGTTCAGCCTCGGCCCCTGCCCCGCCTCGCCCCGGCTCGGCCCCGGCCGCACCCCGCCGCCCGTCCTCCCCCCGCTCACGGGCCGGGACGGCGACAGCGTGACGGCCGACTCCGACGGCGTGCTGATCGTCCCGGCGGCGGCCCACGCCGAGGTGGCCGCCGTCGCCGAGCGGATCGTCCGGGCCGAGCGCGCCCAGGCCGAGCGGGCCCTGGAGGGCGTCAGCCTGCGCGAGCAGCTCGGCTGGGACCGCTTCCTGGAGCGCCGGCGCACCGACCCCGGCTATGCGTTCCGCTCCCATCTGGCCCAGGTCGACGGAGCGCTGGAGTAGGAGGAGCAGGGGACGTACGAGGGAAGGCCCCGCCGCAGCAGCAGGTGCCGGCGGGACCAGGGGTGGGGCTCCGGAATCCCGTCCCGCAGGCAGAGCGAGAACGTGAGTACGGCCAGTCCGTTCGCAGATCGGTTCACAGGAGGTCCCCTTCTCCTCATGGCGTCGACGTCGGTACAGGCACAGTGGGCTCCGGCCCGGTTCCCGGTGGACCCCCGCCGCCGGGGACCGGACCCGGGCCCGCTGCGCCGCGCCCCCGGCCCGGCCGGGGGCGGCCCGCAGGACCGTTCAGGAGGCGGCCTGCGGAAGATGGGCCCGCGCGAACTCCAGCTGCCGCCGGAACATCGCCACGCGCTCGTCCACGTCCGTCACGCTGTGGCCCCCGTCGTGGACGTGCAGGCCGTGGACGACGCCGCGCCGCGCGAGCCGCTCGGCGTAGTCGCGGACCTGCGCCACGGGGCAGCGGGCGTCGTTGGCACCGGCCAGGATGAGCACCGGCGCGCGGACGGCGTCGACGTAGGTCAGCGGCGAGGACTCCCGGTAGCGCTCGGGCACCTCGTCGGGCGAGCCGCCGAAGAGGCTGCGGTCGAGCGCCTTGATCTCCTCCATCGCGCCGTGGTGTGCCGCGGCGCAGTCGGCGACCGGCGCGCCGGCCAGACCCAGCGCCCACTCCCCCGGCCGGGTGCCGAGCGCGAGCAGCGTGAGGTAGCCGCCCCACGACCAGCCCGCCACGACGAGCCGGGCCGGGTCGGCGACGCCGTGGTCGACCGTCCACTGCCGGACCGCGGCCACGTCCTCCAGCTCGGTGAGGCCCACGCGGCGCCGCAGCGCCTCCGTCCATTCGCGCCCGTAGCCGGTCGAGCCGCGGTAGTTGACGCGCACGACGGCGAACCCGTGGTCGGTCCAGGCCGCGACGGCGGGGTCGAAGGCGTCCTCGTCCTGCTCGTCGGGGCCGCCGTGCAGCAGGAAGACCGCGGGGTACGGGCCGGGCCCCGCGGGCGTGTTCAGCAGGGCGTGGACCCGGCCGCCGGGGCCGTCCACCCACAGGTCCCGGGCCTCGGCCGCCGGGGGCGGCGGGGCGTCCGGGAGGGGCAGCCGCGGTTCCTCCAGCAGGCCGCGGAACTCCGGGGGCCGCGCGGAGCTCGACCACAGCAGCCAGGCGTCGCCGCCGGGCCGGGTCCGGGCGTGGGCGATCACCCCGGGCGGGGTGCCGATGCACTCCAGGCGCCCGCTGTCCAGGTCGTAGCGGTGGAGCGTGGAGCGGGCCTCGTGGTCGTGGACGACCAGCAGCGAGCGGGCGTCCTGGAACCACTGCACCGACACGTCGCCGGGCAGGCCGAGGCGCAGCTCGGTGCGCTCGCCGGTGCGCGGGTCGAAGAGGACCGGTTCCCAGCGGTCGTCGCGCTGGTGCTGCAGCAGCAGGCGCGCATCGCCCCGCACGGGCGAGAAGCCCACGGCCTCCAGGCCGCCGCCCTCCTCGTCGGCGAGGTCCGCCACGGTCGTGCCGTCGTCCGTGGCGAGGACGCGCACGCCCAGGTCCCACAGGTCGCCGCGCTCGCTGTGGGCGATGACGGCCAGGTCCAGCGAGCGGGAGAGGTCGACGGCGTAGGCCGGCTCGTCGTGCCGGTAGAGCCGGCGGGCGTCGCCGCCGGGCAGGACGAGGTGGACCTCCGCGCCGTCCTCGGTGGAGCAGCCGAGCAGGGCGTGCCCGTCGAGGCCGACGGCCAGGCCCGAGGGCCAGTACAGCCCGGCGGACGGGACGGCCGGGGTGTCGGGGCCGCCGGCGAAGGGCTGGCGCATCCACCGGCCGTACTCGTCGCCGGCGCCGTCGTCGAACCACCACACGGCTTCCCCGGACGCCTCGACGGCGCACTGCTGGGTGCCGGACGGGCGGTCGGTGACGCGGCGGAGGGTGCCGGCCGCGCGGTCCCAGGCGTAGACCTGGGCGATGCCCGAGAGGTCGCTGACGAACACGCAGCGGTCGGGCGCGCTCTTGGCCCAGGCCGGCAGGGTGTGGCGGGGGGCGCGGAAGCGCCGTTCCCACACGGGCCCGTCGGCGAGGTGCCGGCGGGGGGCGGTCGTGGTCATCGAGGGGGTTCCTCCCGTGGCTCCCTGAGGTGTGCGCCCCCGTCACGACCGGCTGCGCCGACCGCCGCCGGCGGTGGGCCGGGGCGGCCGGCGGGCGGCGCAGGTGGCAGGGCGCCTGGCGGGACGTGTGGGTCAGTGGCAGCCGCAGCTCGCCGAGGAGACCCGGTTCATCCGGCGCCTCGGCCGCGCTTCGCCGCTCTCCGTGCCGGCTCCTGCGAGCGCTTCGGCACCGCCGAGGGCCGTGACCGTGCTCGTGGAGCAGGCCAGCGTCAGCTGGTACGGGGTCTGCGGCAGGGCGCCCAGGACGATGTGGGCGGAGACCGTGGCCTTGCCGGTGGCCGCGGAGTTGCCCTCGGTGTTGAAGGGCAGCGGCTGCGTCCCGGTGCTCAGGCCGAACTCGATCCCGGAGACCAGCGCGTGGTCGGGGTGCTCGGCGAAGAGGCGCTCGAGCTCGCCCGCGGCCGTGCCGGAGCCCGTGGCGGCGGCCTTGAGGTCGGTGACCGCGCCGTTCTCCACGGTCAGCACCAGCGGGTAGTGCGAGAGGCCGGTCAGCTGCTCGTAGATCTCGTGGCGGCGGTCGGCGCTCGCGCTGCGGGCCCTGACGACGGGCCAGCCCTTGACGGTGATCTGGCCGGAGAGCGCGGTGCCGGTGAGGTCGGCCGCGAGACGCAGCCGGCCGGTGGGGGCGGTGCGGACGGCGCCCGGCTGGAAGAGGCCGCCGTCGGTCCGCGACCAGGTCGGCCGGTCGTAGGTGAGCCGGGCGACGGAGCCGGTCAGCGCTTCCTCGATCTGCAGGCCGCCGGAGGCGTCGAGGGCCGCGGTGAGCTTGTCGGCGCGGGCCCGGACCTCGTCGGGGTCGGCCTTCTCCAGGGCCGTGAGCACGGTGCCGGCCTGGTCGAGGGCGAGCGGGCCCTGCCCGGCGCGGACGACGGCGACCGTGCGGCCGGGGCCGATGTCGGCGGACGGAGCGGTCAGCAGGGCATCGGCGGTGGCGATCACGAGGACGTCGCTGTTGTCCGGCACCTCGGTGCGCAGGATGTCGCCCAGGGTGCGGCCGGGGCCGGCGGTCACGGTGGCGCACTGCTCGTAACGGCTGCCGCCCTCAAGGCGGAAGAAGTCGGCGAGCGCCTTTTCCAGGACCAGTACGAAGTGTGTACGGCCGACCGGATACTGGCGGTAGGCCTCGGGGCGGACAATAATCATCGCGACACCACTCCCAGATATGCGTGTTGCGTGTCGGCGAGGCGGGTCGAGTCAGCACCTCGACCCGCCTCGCGCCCAGGGCTGTTCAATTCAGCCCGTCACCCGGGTTCAGCCCAGCAGGGTCCCGAGGTAGTTGCTGTTCTTGCGAACCTTGATGGTCTTCTTCATGGGAACTCACCTCCCGCCAATGGCCATTGCTTTCGGATGGGCTGCGGGGCGATTAGCCCAGCAGGGTCCCCAGGTAGTTGCTGTTCTTACGGACCTTGATGGTCTTCTTCACGGGAACTCACCACCCTCCATTGGCTCGGATCCGGCCGGGTCACCGGGCGCTCAGCCCAGCAGGGTCCCGAGGTAGTTGCTGTTCTTGCGCACCTTGATGGTCTTCTTCATGGGGAATCACCTCCCGTCCGCGTGGATTTCGCGCTCCCGCCGCGTCCGCCGCCGGCCGCTCAGGCGGCCGGTGCGATGCGGACGCTCGGGGCGCCGCCTTTGTTGCCGAGCACCACTTCACCGCTCTCGGTGTAGACGGTGGTGTCGGGCGAGATGATGTCGAGGTGGTACTGGGTGAAGGGGGTGAGCCCCAGTCCCCAGTGCAGGCAGCCCCGGTCGCCGCCGTAGACCTCGTTCATCGCGTGGTTGCCCCGGACGATGTCCAGGCTGGTGTTGAGGGCGTGACCGATCTCCCAGACCAGGGTGTAGCGGGAGTCGATCTCGAACATCGCCTCGAAGACCTCGGCGACCGGGGCGCCGGCGGGCCGGAACGGCCGGAGCGAGGTGATCGCTCCCTTGTGCACGTCGGCCACGACCGCCTCGTGCTCCAGCCCGGCCAGCTTGCCCTGCAGACGGGCCTGGTCCTTGCGGAGGAACGAGGGCGTTCCGTTGTGCAGGATGGGGAAGCCGCGGAACGCGATGCTGCCTTCGAGCGGGAGGTGCAGCGATTCGTCGAACTCGACGATCTGCATCGGCAGGACGCTGATCTCACCCGAGGGTACGATCTGCTGCTCGCCCCATTCAAGGGGGCCTGCCTGCTGATTCCAGACCAGGTCGTCGGCGAGGTGGTCCAGGACGGCGCGGGTGCCGTGCCGCTCGTCGACGTACACCAAGTGGTCGGTGGATTCGGCGAGTTCGAAGAAGCGGTCGCTGAACTCCGCCTGCTCCTGGGCCGAGGTGCGCTCGATGACCCCCAGGAAGTGCCGGATGATGCCCAGGTCCGTGGGCGTCGAGTTGCACGCCATGCCCATCAGCTTGCGGCGCGGGCCGAGCGCCTCCTCGGACGGGGACTCGAAGAACCGGTAGGGCGAGATGACCAGCGAATGGGAATTCTGCGGAACCGTTTCATCAGCGAGCATCTTCTCGAAGTCGTCGCCCGGCTTCAGAATGATCGTCCGGTACTCCGCGTAGGGGGCATCCGTGACGATTTCGAATTCCTGCACCATCTCCTGATTGGTGATCAGGCAGAAGATACTTCCCTCGGCCGGGCCGAACTGACTGAATCGAGCCGGGTTGATCTTGATGGCCATAATCGGCGATACCCCCAGGTGGCTGATTATCTGGACGCAAGAAAACAGCACCCGGCGAACCCCGCGCAATATGCCGGGGGGCAATGGCCGGAACATATGCCGGTTTGAGCTCACGGTCTGCCCGTTTTGGGTGGCTGGCCGTGCTTGCCCGACTCTATGGGCGTCTCTCGGCAGATAAATCTATGAAGGCCGGGGCCGGCTGTGCCCTCACCACAGGGAAACAGACCGTATGCCCGCTTCACCCCTCACCTCAACACCCCCGCACCCACCCCGATCCGGAGTGCGGCTCCGGCCCGGGAGGCAAACCGGAATCCCGTCGCCGCACAGTTCCGGCCATGATCCATGAGACCCGAGCCGCAGAACCGGCGGTCACAGGGCGGAACTTCTCGCTCCACCCCACTGTGATGTGAATCACTCCTGACACAGAATCAGGGATTCCGGGAAGAAAAACGCCGGGCGGTCACGCGCAGTCGGGGGTGTCTGCGCGGGACCGCCCGGCTCGTGTGCCGCGCTGTCCTGTGAGCGTCAGGGCATTACGCGGCTGGCTTGGGGCGGGGGATGAACAGGCACGCGAGGGCCGCGGCGGCCGTCGCCACGAGGATGAAGGCCCATCCGTGGTCGAAGGCCGTGACGGCGTCGTCCGCGCCCGAAGGCGCGCCGATGAAGGCCACCAGCAGGGCCACGCCCAGCACGGAGCCGACCTGGCGGGCCATGGTGACGACGGCCGAACCCGTGGAGAAGCTCTGCGGCGGCAGCGCGGAGACGGCGGCGCCCACGAGGGTCGGGACGACCATGCCCACGCCGACGCCCGTGAGCAGCATGCCCGGGAGCAGGCCCGCGGCGTACTCGTGCGCGGTGTCCAGCCGGTAGATCCACCAGCCGATGCCGGCGCCGAAGAGCACACAGCCGAGCGCGGAGACCGCCGCGGAGCCGAACTTCTTGATGACGGGGCCCACGCCCATCGCGAAGGCCGGGACGAGGACCGGTCCGGGTGCGATGGCGAGGCCGGTCTTCAGTGGCGACCAGTGCCACACCTGCTGGCACCACAGCACCGCCGAGAGGAGCATCGCGCCGAACGACACGGCGAACAGGAGGTTCGCGAAGGTGGAGGGCCCGACCGCGGGGATCCTCAGCAGGCCCAGCGGGAGGATGGGCGAGGCGTGGCGCGAGGAGCTGTAGACGAAGGCGGCGAGCAGGGCGACGGCGACGAGGAGGGAGCCGAGCACCTTGCCCGAAGTCCAGCCCCAGTCCTCGCTCTTGACCAGGCCCAGCGCCAGGACCGCGATGCCCAGGGTGAGCAGGGCCGCGCCGAGCAGATCCAGCCGGGCGGCGGCCGGGCGGGCCGCGATGCGCGGCAGGACCTTGGCCCCGAGGAGGAGGGCGAAGACGCCGATCGGCAGGTTGACGAGGAAGACCCAGCGCCAGTCGAGCTGGGTGAGCAGGCCGCCGATCACGGGGCCGAGGGCGGCGGCCAGGCCGCTGATGGCCGTCCAGGCGCGGACCGCGGGGATCCTCTTCTCCGGCGGCGCGGCGGCCAGCAACAGGCCCAGTGAGGAGGGGATGAGCATGGCCGCGCCGACGGCCTGGACCACGCGGGCCGCGACCAGCAGCCAGACGCCCGGTGCGACGGCGCACAGCGCGGAGGCGACGGTGAAGACCGCGATGCCGAGCAGGTAGGCGTTGCGGGGGCTGGTGCGGTCGGCGAGGCTGCCGGCCGGGACGAGCAGCGCCGCGAAGATCACCGCGTAGGCGTTGAGGATCCACGACAGCGATGCCAGCGAGGACCCGGAGAACTGGGCGCCGATGTCGGGCAGGGCGACGTTGACGATGAACATGTCGAGGTTGGACATCGCAACCCCGGCTACAACGACGGCGAACACCGGGCCGAAGGCGGGCTTCGTCACGCTGCCCGCCTGTCCGGCGGCAGTCTGAGTCATCGCTCTCCTCGTAGTGAGTTGGCTTTTCCAACTCACGTGAGCATACAGCGTTCCCCGGGGTGTGTCGGTGTGATGTAGGCGTCAGGGCGCCCATACGGCAGTACGGCCGCACCGGCCGAAAAGAGCCTGGCGCAGCCGTACTGACGGGGTGTCGGATCCGATCCGGGGCCGCGGCGGGCCCGGGGTGCCTCAGCCGGTGACGACGTGGGCGACCATCGCCACCACGATCACGAGCACGAAGGCGATGAGCGGCCCCCCGCAGCCGCCGCCCAGCAGCCACAGCGGCAGCCGCCAGGGCGGGCGTCCTGCAGCGGCGCGGTGGTCGGCGACCAGCGTCAGGATGCCGGCCGGGGTGACGACGGCCGTCGCCCCCAGCCACCACCACAGGCATGTCACCGGCTGCCCGGCGAGGGCGCCGGCGTGACCCGACACCAGTGCCGCGGCCAGGACCGCGGGCGCGGTGACGGACGCCGCGGCGGCGGGCACCCACCAGCGGGCGCCGACGCGGCCCGTCCGGCTCCCCGCCCAGCGGGCGAGCCCGGCGGCGGGGACGACCAGCGCGGCGGCGAGGAAGGCCGCCACGAGGGTCCAGGCGGCCAGGAAGAACGGGAGGGCGAGGAAGCCGAGGGCGCCGCTGTCGTCCTCGGACGGATCGCCGGCTCCGGGGCCGGTGCCCGTGCCGGCGCCCGGATACACCAGCGTCCAGAGGACGAACACGCCCACCGCGAGGGTCGCCTCGGCTACGAGGGCGCCGGTCGCCGCGGCGAAGGTGGGCGGCGACCAGAGGCTGTAGCGTGCGGTTTCTTGCTTCACCCGGCCATCATCCGCCGAGGCCGGCGGCACGCCGACGGCGGGGCCTCGCACCCGGTTCCACCACGTCAGGGGATGTGCGGGTCCGTACCGAGCACTGGGCGCCCGAGCAGCGTGCGGAGCCCGCACCACTCTCTCCGCCGCCGCGGCGCTCAGCCACCTGCCGACGCGACCGGCGGTGCCGGACCCACCTGAGATGGGCACGGCACCGCCGGAAACCACCGGGCCGGAGGCCCGCCGCGCTCAGCTCAGGTTTACCGGGAGCGTGGCGAAGCCGCGCTGGACCAGTTGGTCGCGGAACGTCGGTTCGCCCCCGAGGGTGATGCCCGGGAAGCGGCGCAGGACCGCCGGGAGGGCGATCTCGGCCTGCATGCGGGCCAGGCCCGCGCCGAGGCAGAAGTGCGCGCCGCCGCTGAGGGTCAGGGCGTGGTTGCCCTTGCGGTACGGGTTGAACGTGCCGGGGTCGGCGTACTGCCGCGGATCGCGGTTGCCCGCGGCGATCAGGAGCGTGACCTTCGTGCCCGCGCTCAGCGGGACCCCGAAGAAGTCCATGTCCTTGACGGCCATGCGGTTGAGGGCCTGCGCCGCCGGGTCGAAGCGCAGCACCTCCTCCACGTAGCCCGGTGCGAGGGAGTCGTCCTTGCGGAGGGCGTCGGCGTGCTCGGGGTGCTCGACCGCGAGCCGCAGCGCGTTGCCGATGAGGTCCATCGGCGCTTCGGTGCCGGCGACCAGCAGCAGCATGAAGTTGGCGACGAGCTCCTCCTCGCTGATGCCGCCCGTCGTGTCGAGCTGGCGGACCATCTCGCTGACGAGGTCGTCGCCGGGCTGCGCCCGCCGCCGGGCGACCAGGTCGCCGAAGTAGACGGCCAGTTCCTCCATGGCGGCGTCGCCGGGCCGGAGCTGGGCGAGGTCCTGGATGGGCTCCAGCGCGGTGGTGATGGCGCCGATGTGGCCCCGGAACCCCGCCTGCTCCTCCTCGGGTATACCCAGCAGCTCACCCATGATCGCCATCGGCACGCGGAAGGCGAACTCGGCCATGAAGTCGACCGGCGCACCCCCTTCGCCGAGCGTGCCCAGGCGGTCCACCAGTGCGCCGATCAGCCGCTCCACCGCCGGCTGCAGCGCGGCGATGCGGCGCGGCGTGAAGCCGACGCTGAAGAACCGCCGGTAGCGGTCGTGGTCGGGGTTGTTGCTGAAGAGCATGTTCTTGGTGAGCCACACCCAGGAGGAGTGCTCCCGCCAGCCGGGCATCATGGTGTCCTGCACGGCCCCGTCGGTCGACAGGAGCCCGGGCTCGCGCAGCGCCCGGGCGCACTCGGGGTGCCCGGTGACCACCAGCTGGCCGGGGCCGAGCGGCAGCAGCGGCCCGTAGGAGCGCAGCGCCTCGTAGAGCGGGTACGGGTCCCGCTTCCCGGCCGGGCTCAGCAGCGTCATCATCGCCTGACCCGGGTCCATCACCGGTGTGCTCATGTCACTTCTCCTAGATCTACAGCGGTTCTACAGCGGTGCCATGACGAAATCGGCCTTGGTGGTCCCGCAGTCCGGGCACTCCCAGTCGTCCGGGATCTCCTCCCACGGCGTGCCGGGCGCGATCCCCTCCTCGGGCAGTCCCAGGGATTCGTAGTAGACCCAGCCGCAGACGAGGCACATCCATGCCCTCTTGCCGACGTCTTCGCTCACGGGATGGTCTCTCCAGTTCTCGTTCCGTGTTCGGCGACGAACACGGAGATGGCGCTTTTCGCTTCGGGGGACATCAGGATCCCCATGTGGCCACGGCCCGGGGCCTGCTGGAGCCGTACGTCGCGCAGGCCCGCGGCGATGGCCTCGGCCTCGCAGTACGGCACGACGGGGTCCCCGGGGTCGTGCAGGGCCAGCACCGGGACGTCGAGCTCGCGGCCGAGGCCGACGACGTCCCAGTGGCTGACGGGCACCCCGTTACGGCGGTGCAGTTCGCGGTAGATGCGGTCGACGACGGCGCGCGAGAGCATCAGCTCGCTCCTGGACCACCGCTCCAGCACCGCGGTCAGCGTGCAGGTCGGGGCGACCAGGGCGATGCAGTCGACGTCCGGCCGCTCCTCCAGGGCCACCGCGCCGACGGCGGCGATGGAGCCCAGGGAGTGCGCGACGATGACCTTCGCCCCGCCGAGCGAGTCCAGGGCGGCGCGTACGGCCGCCGTGTACTGCGTCATGGTGGCCTGCGTGCCGCGGTTGACGCCGTGGGCCGGCGCGTCGAACGCGGCCACCCGGTAGCCGAGTTCCCGCAGCGGGCCGATCAGCGAGTACATGCTGCTGCTGTCGGCCCCCCAGCCGTGCACGAGGAGCGCGGTGGGCCGGTCGTCGTCGCCCCACAGGTATCCGCCGTGCACGTCGGGGTTGCCGAGGATGTCGAATCCGCGGGCGCCGAGCGGCAG
Organism: Streptomyces rectiverticillatus; assembly: GCF_013394065.1. Classification (NCBI taxonomy): domain Bacteria; kingdom Bacillati; phylum Actinomycetota; class Actinomycetes; order Kitasatosporales; family Streptomycetaceae; genus Streptomyces; species Streptomyces rectiverticillatus. Next base: position 6,246,740 of record NZ_CP040752.1, on the reverse strand, counting down.
GACGTTGTCGGGCCGGGTGCCGATGGCCCGGGTCCGGCTGAAGACGTCGGTGGCCCAGCGGCCGCCGGGTCCGGGCGCGAGGGCGCCGGCGGCCGCGTGGGCGAGTCTTCTCAGGACGAGGGGTGTCATGACGGCGACTTCACCGTCACCGGCTTGGCGTCCGCCGGGGCGATCCGGGTCCGGTTGAAGTCGGTGTAGAAACCCGACTCGGTGTCGTAGAAGTGCAGCCGCCGGATGATGGTGCTCAGCTGACGGACCTTCACGCGCTCCTCGCGGACCATGCCCGGGTAGGCGTCCTTCAGGGCCCGCTGCGCCTTCTGCAGGTTGTAGAAGGGGACGACCGGGGCGACGTGGTGGGCCGTGTGGATGGAGATGTTGTGCGTGAGGAACAGCAGCCACTTCGGGTACACGAAGTCGGTGGTGACCAGCAGGCGGCTGGCGTTGCGCGTCCAGTGCTCGTTGGTCAGGTACGGGATGTCGCTGGAGCTGTGGTGCATCAGCGTCGTCGCGCTGAACCAGGCGTGGGTCGCGAGCCACGGGGCGACGAAGTAGATCAGGAAGCCCGTGAAGCCGGTGAACCAGATCAGCGGGACGAAATAGGCGACCATGACGGCCAGGACGAAGAACATCGACCGGCGGACGTCGCGGCGCGCCTCCCGCTTGGGGAAGTAGCTCGGCCGGAAGCCGGACTCGCGCCAGTAGTTGATGGTGCCGCCCCAGAACGCCCAGGTGCGCGTCCCGTGGTAGATGATCTTCTCGTGCAGCGGCATCCGGTCGTAGAGCGCCGCCGGGACCGGGCGCCAGTCGGTGTCCAGCTCCAGGTTGTTGGTGTGGCTGTGGTGCAGGTTGTGCACGTGGCGCCAGGCGTGGAACGGGTAGATCAGCGGCAGCAGCGAGACGTGCCCGATCGCGAAGTTGAACTTGCGCGAGCGGGAGAAGGAGCCGTGCCCGCAGTCGTGCGCGATGCAGTGCAGGCCCCAGCCGCCCAGGCCGGCGACGATCCACAGCGGGATCCAGAGCAGCCAGTGGGGTGAGAAGGCGATGCCGACGAGCGCACCGATGTACAGCACCCAGCTGACGGTGAAGCCGAGCAGGCCGCGGCCCACCCGTGGTTCGAAGTACTCCCTCGGGATGGCCCCCGCGAGCCGTTCGCCCTCGATCTGCTCCGACTTGCGCTTGAAGTCCTCGAACGCCTTGTCCGGAGCGGACGGAAAGTTGTATGCCCCCATCGTCGTGGTTCCCTTCAGCCGGTCCGGCGGGACAGCCTGAGTTCCTGGGCCAGATAGCTGCTCAGGTCGTCGATGGTCTGGTGCTCGTAGAGCAGGCCGGGCGAGAGCCGGCGCTCGACGACCTTCTCCAGGGCGCCGGAGACCTGGACGGCGACCCGCGAGTCGAGTCCGTAGGCCTCGAAGGACTTCTGGGTGTCGATGTCGGAGGGCGCCGCCTCGATGCGCTTGGCCAGGTGCTCGATGAGCCACTGGCGCAGGGACTCCTCCGTGAGCGGGCCCTGGATCTGCTGGGCGTCCTTCTTGCGTCCGAACATGTGGTTACGCTCCTGCTGGTGTACGAGGGTGAGAGCATTTCTGGGGTCGCTGTGGGGGCGCGGTCGGCTACGCGGCCTGTTTCATGGCCCGTTTCCGCTCGATGGTGGCCTTGTCCGGCTCCCGCAGGTCCCAGACGACGCCGGCCTTGCCGAGGCCGAAGAGGATCCAGCCGCTCAGGTCCGGCTCCCACCAGGTCACGCCGTGGCGGTAGGACCCGGGGAAGGCGTGGTGGTTGTTCTGCAGTCCCTCGCCGAAGGTGAAGGCGGCGACGGGCCAGTTGTTGGCGCTGCGGTCCTTGTTGTCGAAGGGGCGGCTGCCGATGGCGTGGCAGATCGAGCCCACGCACCAGGCGGCCTGATTGGCCACGAAGATGCGCGCGAATCCGCCGAAGACCAGACCGGTCAGCAGCGACATCGGGGTCTGCTCGACGGCGAAGCCGGCGACGGCCGGGATCAGCAGGCCGGTGAGGACCCAGGCCGGGTAGGTGCGGTGGTACCACATCAGCCGGCGGTCGCGCAGGACGTCGGGGGCGAAGACGCTCCACTTGGAGGTCTCGTCGCTGAGCATCCACGGCATGTGCGCGTACCACAGCCCGCGCAGCCGCGCCTTGAGGCTCCAGCCGTGCAGGTTGGGCGAGTGGGGGTCGCCCTCGCGGTCGCTGAAGCGGTGGTGGCGGCGGTGCGTGGTGACCCAGAACATCAGCGGGCCCTGGGCGCCCATGGACCCGGTGATCATCATGACGGCCTCGAACGCCGGCGAGGTCTTGAACGCCTTGTGCGAGAGGTAGCGGTGGAAGCCGATGGTGATGCCGCCCATGTGCACGAAGTACATGACGACGAACAGGACCAGGTCGGTGGTGGTGAAGTTGCCGGTCCACAGGAACCAGGCGGCGACGGCGGTGCCGATCAGCGGCAGCGTCATCGTGGTGAGGGCGGAGAAGCGCTTGATGCGGCGGCTTGCGGGGTCGAGCTTGACGATCGCCGACGCGAGCGGGTCGGCTGTTGCGGAAGACACGGGGCCGCTCCTTATCTCTGTGACCGTGCGCGTTTGGGGTAGCGGACGTTGGTGACCAGGCCCAGGACGTCCAGCAGCCGGATGAATCCGCCGGCGATGTCGATCTGCCAGAAGGTGTGCCGGTTGTGGGCCAGGGCGGGCTGGGCGTGGTGGTTGTTGTGCCAGGAGCCACCGACCGAGAAGGGCGCGAGCGTCGCGACGTTGCGGCTGTTGTCCCGGGTGCGGTGGGGGCGGCTGCCCAGCGTGTGCCCGATGGAGTTGACGCTCCAGGTCACGTGGTCGAGGAGAAAGATGCGGGCGAGACCGCCCCAGAGCAGCCCGCCGACCGCACCGCGGAGGCTGCCGCCGGTCAGCGCCCAGCCCAGCAGCGCGGGCAGGGCGAGTCCGGCCAGGACCCAGACGAAGTAGTACTCGTTGATCTTCATCACGAGCCGGTTCTTCATCAGGTCGGGGACGTACTTGCTCCAGTTCTGCCGGCGGACGGTGAACAGCCAGCCGACGTGACCGTGCCACAGGCCGCGCAGCCGGGGGAACTTGCGCCCGTCGTGCAGGGGCCGGGGCGAGTGCGGGTCGCCGTCGCGGTCGGTGAACGCGTGGTGCTGGCGGTGGGTCGCCACCCAGAAGACGACCGGACCCTGCGCGGCCATGCTGCCGGCGATGCCCCAGAAGGCGGTCACCCCCGGCTTGGCCGCGAACGACAGGTGCGAGAAGAAGCGGTGGAAGCCGCCCTCCACGCCCAGGGAGGTCAGCAGGTACATCCCGATGAGCAGGCCGAGGTCGACCCCGGTGAATCCGTAGTGCCAGGCGAAGACCACCGCACCGGCGAAGCCCAGGGTGGGCACGCCGACGGTGAGGTAGGCCAGCCGGCGGGCCGAGGCGTCGGTGTCACCGCCCGCGGCCTGCGCGGCCGCGGGCGGGCGGGAGGTACGCGGGGCACCGGCTGCGGCGGCCCCGGGTGACTCGGGCGAGATCGTCATTGGTGGGCTCCCGTCACCGCACGGCCTGCGGCATGTCGTCGGCGGCCAGGGCGAGCTTCTTCAGCGTCCCCTGGACGTAGGCCTTCCGTGTCGCGTCCCGGCGGACCTTGCCGCTGGTGGTCATGGGGATCGCGCCGACCGGTCCGAAGTGGACGGCGGCGGGCCGGACTCCGTGCTCGGCCGTCACCGCCGCGATCACCGCGTCCAGCACGGCCGCCCCCTCCGCGGCCAGCTGGCGTGCGGTGCCGCGGTACTCGGCGGCGACCACCAGTTCCTCGCCCTGCTCGCCGGGCACGGAGAAGGCCGCGCAGCCGCGCACCTTCTCGTGCGCCTGGCGGACGCTGAGCTCGATGTCCTGCGGGTAGAGGTTGCGGCCGGCGATGACGACGAGGTCCTTGAGGCGTCCGGTGATGAACAGCTCCCCGTCGAGCAGGAATCCGAGGTCGCCCGTGCGCAGGTGGGTCTCCTCGCCGCCGCCTGCCGTGCGCGCCGTGAAGGTCGCGGCGGTGAGCTCGGGCCGGCCGAGGTAACCGTGGGCCACGTTGGGTCCGTTCACCCAGATCTCCCCCACCCGGCCGGCCGGGACCGGCAGCAGGGTGTCGGGGTCCACCACGGTCACCTCGTGCCCGTCGGCGACGGTGCCGCAGCTGACGACGTGCGCGACCCGGCCGGGCTCCGTGTCCTTCCCGTCCTTCCCGCCCTTCCCGTCCCCCTCGGACCGGCGCACGACGCCGTTCTCGAGGGCTTCCTTGTCGAGCCGTTCGGTCCGCAAGGGGGTTCCGGTGGGCTTTCCCGACACGTAGAGCGTCGCCTCGGCCAGGCCATAGCAGGGAATGAGGGACGTCTCGTCGTAGCCCCGGGGGCCGAAACGCTCGCGGAACTTGTCGAGGGTTACCCTGGATACGGGCTCGGATCCGCAGAAGACCTGGCGCAGTGTGCCGAGATCGAGGGTTTCCAGCTCGTCATCGGTGATACTCGAAGTACACATGTCGAAAGCGAAGTTGGGCCCGACGGAAATGGTGACCTTGTGGTCGGTGATCGCCTTGAGCCAGCGGTACGGCTGCTGGACGAAGTGCGCCGGCGACATGAGCACCAAGGGCCAGCCGCCGTGCACCGCGAGCATGATCGTGCCCATCAGGCCCATGTCGTGGTAGGGCGGCAGCCAGGTGCAGCCGACGCGGTCGGCTTCGTACCCCATGTTGGCTTCCAGGGCACGGCAGTTGCTGACCAGGTTCTCGTGGGTGAGCACGATTCCCTTGGGGTCCCCGGTGGAGCCCGAGGTGTACTGCAGCAGCGCCGGATCGGAAACGGCGTCGGGAACGGCGGTCACCGGCGCCGGGCCGCCGAAGTAGGCGTCGTCGACGAACAGCCATTCCGGCGGGCGCACCGCATCGGGGAGTTCCGCGGCGAATTGCGCCACGCGGCCCTCGAGCCGGCGGTCGGCGATGATCACATCGGGTGTGCTGTCCACGACGATCGAGGCGAAGCGGGCCACTGCGCGTTTCCCGGTGGGCGGGAAGGACGGCACCGCGGTGGCGCCGGCCCGGAATATCCCGAAGAGCGCGGCGATGTAGTGCAGACCGGGATCCAGTGCCAGCACCACGCGGCGCCCGGTGAGTTCGCGCTCCAGCAGGTCCGCGGCGATGCGGCCGGCGTGCTCGTACACGTCGTGGTAGGTCCAGTCGACGGCCTCGTCGGCGGTGCCGTCGGCGAGAAAGCGAAAGGCCGTGCGCCGGGGCCCGGCGGCCCGCTGCTGGAGGATGCCGGGCAGCCCGGGCAATGAGGTACGGGCCCGCCCCGCTATGTGGTCCACAACGCCCCCGTGAAGTTTCAGTTCTGTGAGCGGGGCCGCACCCGTGTCACCGGTGCGCGGCCCGCGAAAAATGGTGTGCGCCGTACCGTCGGCTGTCGCCCTCGTCAGCCGGTACGGACGATGCGGAGCTGTTGTGCGGAACCCAGGTGGGCCCCGTCCCTGCCCCAGGCGTCGATTTCCTCGTCGACCCAGCCCTCGGCGGTCGCGGAGCGGGTGCGTGCACGCAGCAGGATCCACGGCGACGACGCCTGCGCGAGCTGCGCGCCGGGCCGGACCGTGAGTTCGACCGTGGGCACCAACGCTAGCGTCGAGAGCACCGCCGCGTACGACGGAGCCAGTGAATCCATCAGGAACACGAAACGCAGCGCGTCCGGCGGACGCTCGTCCTCCAGGATCCTGATCCACGCGATGAGTTCGGGCTCGGCACCCCCCGCATAGGGACGGTTGGGCCCGACCGGGCGGATCTCCAGGTAGGTGGAAATGGCGACGAACTCGGGCGGTATGACGAAGACGTCGCACTCTTCCGGAGGCGGCGCATCCGGAACTGCCGGAGCGAACGACTGCCACTCGGCCGGCTGCGGATTTCCGAAGACGGCCGATCCTTCTACGTGAACACCCTTTCCGGTGACCGCGCGGCCACCGAGCGTGGTGAGCGTGCGCCCGGCGCGCAGCAACGAGGTCTCCAGCCGGAAGTCGTCGCCGATCGGCCGCAGGAAACGCGCCGTTGCGCTCTGCAGCCTGAGGCCGGGTGCCACCTCCCCTGCGGCGTCCTGCATCGCCGAAGCCAGCAGCGCGAGCGTCAGGCCGCCGTGAAAGCCGCCGAAACCGTGCAGATGACTTCCGGCGGCGATCCCTTCGCCGGAGGACCGGTCGAGGAGCGCCACCGGGGAAAGCGGTGAAGCGGTACTGGTCATGGCCCCTCCGCTCCGGCCGCCGGCCGGGCGGCGGCAACACGGGAGAGGGGCGGAATTCTGTGGTGGTGCTCGGTCCTTGGCAACAAGCCATTCGCTGTTCCGAGTTGGATCACACGAGTGACCGTAGAAGGGCGGTGCGTCACCAAGCAAGCAATAAATTTTGTGACCCGCATCACGACGGAAGTGAATCCTCGGCCCGGCGTGACGTTCAACACGCACACTCTGCGCTGCAGTGGGTTGCGTCCTCCAACCCACCCGGGGATAGTCTCGCCGCCGACACATCAGAGGTGGCTTGGGGGGGCCGGTATGCGCGTATTGATGCAGCGAACTGCGGTGAACGGCGTAGGAATTCTGGGCATCGGCGCGTACCGCCCGCACCGGGTGGTGGGCAATGCGGAAGTCGCGGCCCGCACCGGCCGGAGCGCCGAGTGGATAGAGCGCCGCACCGGCATCGTCGAGCGCCGATATGCCGGCCCGGGCGAATCGGTGACCGATATGGCGGTGGAAGCCGCACGGAAGGCCGCGGCCGACGCGGGAATCGCGCCCGGAAAGCTGGGGGCCGTCATCCTGGCCTCCATGTCGTATCTGCGGCAGAGCCCGGGCGGTTCCGCGGAGATCGCCGACCGGCTCGGAATCCGCGCCGCCGCTTTTGATCTCAACGCCGCCTGCGCGGGATTCTGTTACGCCCTGGCGCTCGCCTCGGCCATGGTCCGCGACGGGTCGGCGCAGTACGTGGCGGTCATCGGCTCCGACCGGATGACGGACATCGTCGGACCCGAGGACCCGTCGGCGGCGATCCTCTTCGCGGACGGGGCGGGGGCGGTGGTGGTCGGACCGCAGGACGGGGAGGGGATCGGCCCGGTCGTCTGGGGCTCGGACGGCAGCCGTGCGGGGCTCATCGCGCACGACGCCGCCTGGGACGAGTTCCGGAACGACCCGGGAAGGCAGTGGCCCACCATGAAGATGGCGGGCCCCGAGGTCTTCCGCTGGGCGATCGAGGAGATGCCGCCGGTCGCCCGGGCGGCCCTCGACGCGGCCGGGATCAGCGCCGGCGAGCTCGACGCCTTCGTGCCGCACCAGGCGAATCTGCGCATGATCGAGACGGTCACCCAGCGGCTGTCCCTGCCCGGGCACGTCACCGTGGCCCGCGACGTGGTGCACAGCGGCAACACCTCCGCCGCCTCGATCCCGCTCGCGCTGGCGCGCCTGAAGGAGCTGGGGTCCGTGGGCAGCGGCGGCCTCGCGCTGCTCCTCGGCTTCGGCGCGGGTCTCACGTGGGGCGCCCAGGTGGTCCGCCTGCCCTGAGCACCGGACCGGCCGACTCCGGACGGGCCGGTACCGGCGACACCAACACCTGCCTACGGGAACACACTTCCGGTCGCGCGGCCGAACGATGCATTCCGGCCAGCGGAACCGGCAATCGGCCTACTGTCGAGACGAAGCGCTTCCCCGTACGAAGGCAGGACACCGCCATGACCCCCAGCCCGCCGGGCGCACCGGCCCCCCGCCTGCCCCGCACGCCAGCCGGCGCTCCGGCGGCACCCGCAGACCCGCCCTTCGTGCACTTCGGCCCGGAAGTGCTCGGGGCCGCCCTCGGCGGGGCCGGGGCGGGCGCCGTCGAGGAGTTCACCGGATCGTGGGACGACCTGCCGGCCGACACCCACCTCGGCACCGACACCCCGTACCGCTTCCGCCGCTACGGGCTCTTCCGGATCCGGCCCGGCCGGCTGGAACGGCTGCCGCACACCGCGTTCTTCCAGGACAAGTCCGTCAACAAGGTCCACGGCGGGGTCCAGCGCCTGTTCGCCCCGCTCTCCGCCGCCGTCGCCGGCGGCGAGGTGCTGCGGACCGTCGTCCACACCCTGCGCCGCCATCTGCCCGGCCCGCGCTCCGGCATGGACACCTGCGGGGTCCACCAGATACGCGTCACGGCCACGACCCGCACCGAGGGCCATCCCGCCCCGGAGGGCGTCCACCAGGACGGGCACTGCTACGTGGCCCAGGTGCTGATCCGGCGCGAGGGCGTGAGCGGCGCGGAGTCCGCCCTGTACGACCTGCGCAGCCGGCCCGTTCACCGGGCCCTGCTCACCACCCCGCTGGAGACGATCGTGCTCGACGACCGGCGGTTGCTGCACGGCGTCTCGCCCGTCCGGCCCGCGCCGGGCGCGTCCTGCGGAGTGCGGGACATGCTGCTGGTGGACTTCTTCCCCGGAGGCGGTGACGGCGTCCGCGGAGAGGGGCACGTCGCATCGCCCGGGTGAGCCCCTGCGGCCCGTGCCACCTTGGGCACCCCGCGGCGGCGGACTACGATCCGGACGGGCAGTTCCTCCCGGCCGTGCGGACCCTGGAGTTGCGATGACGCTGCTGACCACCTGGCCGGACTCCGGCCCGGACACCCTTCTCCTGCGCACGGGCGAGGCCGCCGGGATCGCAGCGGCGCTCACCCCGGCGGGCGTGCGCTTCGAGCGGTGGCCCGTGCGCGGCGGCCTGCCGGCCGGCGCGTCCGCCGAGGCCGTGCTCACCGCGTACGCCCCCGAGGTCGCCCGGCTCACGGCCGAGGAAGGCTTCGCCGCGGTCGACGTCGCCGCGCTCCACCCCGACGGCTCCCCCGGCGAGGAGGCGAAGGCCGCGGCCGCGCGGAAGAAGTTCCTCGCCGAGCACACGCACGATGACGACGAGGTCCGCTTCTTCGTCGCCGGGGCCGGGGTGTTCTACCTGCACGTGGACGGCCTGGTGCACGCGGTGCACTGCGAGCGGGGCGACCTGCTGGGGGTGCCGCGGGGCACCAGGCACTGGTTCGACATGGGGACGGTGCCGTCCTTCACCGCGATCCGCTTCTTCCACGCGCCGGACGGCTGGGCCGCCACCTTCACCGGCAGCGACATCGCCTCCCGCTTCCCCTCCTTCGACGACCTGCGCGCCGGGCGGCCGGCATGAGCCTGCGGTTCGCGGCGGACTGCGTGGTCCTGGACGTCGAGGGCACGACGAGCGCCACGGGCTTCGTCGTGAACGTGCTCTACCCGTACTCGCGCAGCCGGTTCGGCTCCCTGCTCACCGAGCGGGCCGCCGAGCCCGCCGTGCGGCGCGCCGCCGAGCAGGTCCGCGTGCTCCTGGGGGAGCCGGCCGCGGACGCCCCGCGCATCGTGCAGGTCCTCAACTCCTGGCTGGACGAGGACCGCAAGGCCACGCCGCTGAAGACCCTGCAGGGCATCGTGTGGTCGGAGGGGTTCGCCCGCGGCGAGCTGGTCTCGCACTTCTACGAGGACGTGGTGCCCGCGCTGCGGCGGTGGCACGCGGGCGGGGTGCGGCTGCACGTGTACTCGTCCGGGTCGGTGGCGGCGCAGCGCGCGTGGTTCGGGCACAGCGCGCAGGGCGATCTGCTGCCGCTGGTGGAGGGGTTGTACGACACGGAGAACGCCGGGCCGAAGCAGTCGCCGGGCTCGTACCGGGCCATCTCCGAGGCCATCGGGGCGCCGCCGGGCCGGACCCTGTTCCTCTCCGACCGGCCCGCGGAGCTGGACGCGGCGCGGACGGCGGGCTGGCTCACGGCGGGCGTGCGGCGCCCGGGCGAGCCGTACTACGCGCAGGGCACGGGCGGGCACCCGGAGGCGGGTTCGTTCGCCGGCATCGACGTCGCGCGGGCGGGGAGCGGGCCGTGACCGGCGCCGGCGCGGACCTTCCGGACCTTCCGGACCTGGCGGAGGCGGGTGCGGTGCTGGCCGCGGAGGCGGCCCGCTTCGCGTCGTTCGGCTGGATGCGCGGCACCTCGGGGAACCTGTCGGTGGTCACCGGCCGGGAGCCGCTGCGCCTGGCGGTCACGGCGAGCGCTCTCGACAAGGGCGAGCTGACGGCCGCCGACGTGGTGCTCGTCGACGGCGAGGGCGCGGCCGTGGCGGGCGGCAGGCCCTCGGCGGAGGCGGCGCTGCACGCGCGGGTGGTCCGGCTGACGGGCGCGGGTGCCGTGGTGCACGTCCATACGGTCGCGTCGGTGGCGATGGCCCGCCGCCGTCCGGGGGGCGTCGTGCTGAAGGACCTGGAGATGCTGAAGGGGCTCGGGCTCCCGGCCGACGGCCCGGAGGTCGTCCTGCCGGTGATCGGCAACAGCCAGGACATGCGGGTCCTGGGCGACCGGCTGGCGGCCGCCCGGGAGCCGCGGATGCCCGCGGTGGTCGTGGCCGGGCACGGGCTGTACGTGTGGGGTGCCGATCCGCGCGAGGCCCGGCACCGGACCGAGGTCGTCGAATGGCTGCTGGAGCTGGAGCTGCTGGAGGGGCCGGGCCCGGCCGGCGCCCGCTGAGCCCTGCAAGCCCTACAAGGCCTGCGCGGCCTGCCTGTGTGTCCTACGCCCGCGGGCGGTCCGCGGGGCGGGGCAGGTGGAGCCCGAAGTGCAGCGCCCCCATGCGCACCGCGAACACGATCGACGCGGCCACGACGGCGGCGGCCGTCGGTCCGGTGCCGAGCCGGTCCAGGACCAGGTAGCAGACGGCGCCGAGCAGCGCCGCGGTGGCGTAGACCTCCTCGCGGAGCAGCAGCGGCGGGAACTCCCCGCACAGGACGTCGCGGACGACCTCTCCGGTCACCCCGGTGACGACGGCCAGGATGACCGCGGCGAACGGGGTGACGCCTGCGTCGAGCGCGGCCCGCGCGCCGATCACGGTGACGACGGCGAGGCCGACGGCGTCGACGGTCATCAGGGAGCGGCGCGGCAGTTCGCGGTGGTGCAGGAAGAGCATGGTCGCCACGGCCGTGACCGCGATGACGGTGAGCAGGACCCAGTCGTGGGTCCAGTACAGCGGGTGCCGGTCGAGGATGAGGTCGCGCAGGGTGCCGCCGGAGATGGCGGCGGCGAAGGCGAGGACGAGCCCGCCGAAGGGGTCGAGGCGGGCACGGTGCGCGGCGAGGACGCCGCTGGCCGCGAAGGCGGCGATCCCGGCCAGGTAGAGCAGGTGCAGCATCCCCCCAGCCAAGCATCCGCGGCTCCCCCGCCGCCTCGGCCGATCGGCCGGAGCCGCCTCGGCCGAAGGGACGAGTTCCCCGGCCGGGGAGCGGCGCTCACTCCGCGGTCCGGGCGACCACGTCCTCTATCCGGGGGGAGCGGTTGACGTGCAGGACTCCGATCTCGCTGTAGCGGCCGCTCTCGTTGCTCCAGTCGAGGTTGCCGCGCATGCAGGCGCGGTTGGCGTCGAGGAAGAGCCGGGTGTTCTCGCGCTGTTCGGGGGAGAAGCCGAAGACCTCGCAGAGCCGGTCGGCCTCGGCCTCCAGCTGCAGGAACCGGGTGGTGCGGCGGCGGATCATGCGCTGGACGTGGACGATGGCCTCCGCGCGGCTGCACCCGTGCTCCAGGCCGAGCAGCAGGACGGCGTTGTTGAGCTCGCCGTTGGCCAGGTCCTTCTCCAGGGAGTGGAGGTCGTTGGTGAGGGTGACGACCTCGGCGGTGATGGCCCGGGCCTCCAGGACGCACATGCTCTGGTGGATCTCGGGTGGCGCCTCGAAGTGCCCGCAGCGCTCGGAGACGTCCACGACGACCTCGCTGCCGATGCCGAGGCGGCGCAGCTTCATGTACGGGTCCATGCCGAGGACCGTGCCGCTGCGGCGGTTGACGGCCTCGGAGACGTAGGTGAGGAAGTACTCCTCCCAGTGCCGTACGGCCCGGGCCCGCCAGGCGGCCGACATGCCCAGCTGGGCCTGGAGCCACAGCTCGGTCCAGACGCGGGCGAGCGGGAAGGAGGGGGTGATGCCGGCGGAGCCGGGTTCCTGGCGGGCGAGGGCCGCCATTTCGTGGCAGATCTCGTAGGTGGCGGCGGGGTCCTCCCCGAGCCCGCTGTCGAAGAGGTCGTCGAAAAAGAAGAAGAAGCTCTGTACGGCGAGGCCGAAGGTCAGGTCGTTGACGCCGACTCCGGGCAGGAAGCCGGCGGCCAGTCGCTCGATGCGCCAGGTGCGGTACCTCTCGAGGTTGTGCGGGCTGCTGAGCAGACCGGCGGAGACCAGCCAGTGCTCGTTACGTGCCCGTGCCACCTCCACGTAGGGATTCAGCCGCTTGGGGAAAGGAATGTCCAGGGCGATGTCCTGTGGCATCGAGGCCAGCCTCCTTCAGGGCCGTGCTGAGCCGATCTCGATCCTTCCGCGGTTCGGGCCCGGCCTGCACGGAGCATCCGCTCCGCCCCTCTGCGTTCCCGGGCGGGCCTGGCAGAGTGCTGCCCTCTTGGCCCAGCCATTAAAACGACAACCATATGTTCCATGGGGGTGCATTGGGGCCGTCGGGCGCACGGACCGCCCACTGCATAGGACACCGGCCTTAGTCCACGCGCCACGCGCCCCGTTGCGCAGGTCATGGCATGGCGGGGCGCAGTCGCCACGGACGCGCCCCGCCCCTCACGGGCGGCCGGAAAGCAGCGCCGCCCACCGTACCCCCGGCGTCACTTCAGGGCACTGCGCTTCTGCCACTGCTCCCAGCTCTCCTGCCAGACCGACAGGCCGTTGCCCGGGTCGGTGACCTTGGTGCTGGTGGTGTTCTTGACCTCGACGGTGGAGCCGATGGGGAGGAAGTCGTAGACCTTCTTCGCGTCGGAGGTCGTCATGCCGAAGCAGCCGTGGCTGTTGTTCTCCACGCCGATGGACTGGTTCCAGGGCGCGGAGTGCAGGAAGGTGCCGGAGGCGGTCAGGTGGGTGACCCACTTGGAGTCGAGCATCCACTCGTTGCCGTGGCCGATGGTGGAGGAGTCCATGGTCTCGTCGGCGTTCTTGCTGCGGACGGTGTGGATGCCGCCGCGGGTGGGGTCCACGGGGGAGCCTGCGGAGCCCTTGACGGTGCCGACGGGCTTGCCGTTCTCGAGCATCGTGAGGGTGTGCGAGGGGACGTCGATGACGGCCTTGTGGTCGGCGCCTATGGAGAAGTCCCAGGCGTAGTTCTTCGCGAACCAGCCGCCCTCGCCCGAATCGACGCCCGCCAGCAGGCCCTTCACGTTGACCTTGGTCCCGGAGGGCCAGTAGGTCTTGGGCCGCCAGTCGATGCGGTCCAGGCCGGACCAGTCCCTGACCCAGCCCCAGGCACCCTCGACCTTGGGCGTCGAGGTGACGGTCAGGGACTTCTCGATCTCGGCGCGCTTGCTCTTGTCCACCGGGTGGTCGAAGAGGATCGAGACGGGCATGCCGGTGCCGACGGTCTGGCCGTTGCCCGGGGTGTTGGTGAGCTTGTTGACGCTGGGCGCGGCCTGTGTGGTGAAGGTGGCGGTCGAGGATGCCTCCTTGCCCTTGCCGTCCTTGCCGCCCTTCGCCTTGGAGCGCACGGTGTAGGTGTTCTTCGGACCGACCTTGCCGTCGGCGGTCCAGGTGGCGCCGTCGTCGGCCAGCCGTCCGGTGACCTTCTCGCCCTTGGCGTCCTTGACCTCGACTTCGGTGAGCTTCCCGCCCTCGGCCTTGACCGATATCTGCGAGCCGAGCTTGACGTCCTTGCCCTCGCCGGGGCTGACGGTGATCTTCGGCTCGGGCCCCGCATCACTACCGCCTCCGCCCGAGCCGCCCGAGCAGGCGGTGAGCACCAGAGAGCCGGCGAGAGCGGCGGATGCCAACAGGGCGGAGCGACGACCCGGTCCGACGTGCACGGTGTGACGACCTTTCTGGCTTTCTGGATATGTCCTTCTCTTCTACAGATGATCCATACGCTTGTACGGTTGCAGGAAGAAAAGAAACATTTGTGCATCAGAAGGCCTGATCGACTGGTTCGCTCCCGCGGTGACGCCGCCCCGTTCCGCCTCCCCCGAAGCCCGCATACGAGGATTGGTCAGCCGCCCCTCTTCTGCAGGGATTTGACGGCAGGTGGACCGGGGGCGGCAGCGGCTACGTGGAACGGAGCGGCCTCGTCCGCCCGATGGCGAAGGCCGGACGGCTCGGACGGCTCGGACGGTCAGACCGACGGGTCGTCGCCGACGCTGATCGCCTTGTTGTCGCCGTCGACGAAGACCACGCGCGGCTTGAGCTCACGGGCCTCGGCGTCCTCGACGGAGGCGTAGGCGATGATGATCACGATGTCGCCCGGGGCGACGAGCCGGGCTGCGGCGCCGTTGATGCACACGACGCCCGAGCCGCGCTCGCCCTCGATCACGTAGGTCTCGAGCCGCGAGCCGTTGTTCACGTCGACGATGTGCACCTGCTCGCCGGGCAGCAGGTCGGCCTGCTCCATCAGCACGGGGTCGAGCGTCAGGGAACCTATGTAGTTCAGGTCGGCCCCGGTGACCGTCGCGCGGTGGATCTTGGATTTGAGCATGGTACGCATCATGGAAAACTCCCGGAATGTCTGCTCCCTGCCTGCTTTGTGCAGGTCAAGGGCGGTCATCGCACCCTACAACGATTCACGTGGGCCCGGGCTGCCCGGCGCCCGGGCGGACGCGGGCCCCCGGCGGTGCTCCACTGCCCCGGCTTGAAGCGCCCCGCTCCGTATCAAACGAGTGAAACCGGCGGGTAGTTCACTATCGGCGGCGATGCCGGAAAGGCCTCTGGTTCCGGCTCTGTCCGGTCCCTCTCCCCGCGCAGGAGTGATCCATGGAGCACACCGCCTCCCGGTCCGTCGCATCCCCCGATCCCTCCGTCCCCCTGGCCGTCGTGGGCGCCGCCTGCCGCCTGCCCGGCGGCATCACGGACCTCGGCGGGCTGTGGACCGCCCTCGCCGAGGGCAGAGACCTGATCAGCCCGGCGCCGCCGGCCGACCGCATCGACGCCGCCCGCTTCTGCGACCCGGACGCCGAGCGGCCCGGCAAGGCGTACACGATGGCGGGCGGCTACCTCGGGGACGTCTCCGGCTTCGACCCGGAGTACTTCGGGATCTCGCCGCGCGAGGCGAAGCACATGGACCCGCAGCAGCGGATGCTGCTGGAGATGACGGCCGAGGCCCTCGACGACGCGGCCGTCGACGCGGCGAGCCTGGCCGGGTCGGACACGGCGGTGTTCGTCGGGATCAGCGACATGTCGTACGGAGCCATGCAGATGGCACGGGCGGAGGAGATCTCGGCCTATTCCATGAGCGGCTCGGCGCTGTCGATCGCCGCGAACCGGCTGTCGTACGTCTTCGACCTGCGGGGCCCCAGCATCGCGGTGGACACCGCCTGCTCCTCGTCGCTCACCGCCGTGCACCAAGCGTGCGAGACCCTGCGCTCGGGGCGCAGCCGGGTGGCCCTCGCGGGCGGGGCGAACGTACTCCTCAGTCCGTACCACTTCATCGGCTTCTCCCGCGCGACGATGCTCTCGCCGCGCGGGCGCTGCGCGACGTTCTCGGCGGGGGCCGACGGCTACGTGCGGGCCGAGGGCGGCGGGATGGTGGTCCTCAAGCGGCTGCCCGACGCGCTCGCGGACGGCGACAGGGTGCACGCGGTGATCGTGGGCAGCGGGGCCAACTGCGACGGCAGCACCTCGGCGATGACCGTACCGAGCACGGAGATGCAGCAGCGGCTGCTGCGGGAGGTGTACGAGCGGGCCGGGTCCGGCCCCGACCAGGTGCTGTACTTCGAGGCGCACGGCACGGGCACCCCGGTGGGCGACCCCCTGGAGTGCCGTGCGGTGGGCGCCGCGCTGGGCGTCCCGCGGACGAACGGGCCGCTGCCGATCGGGTCGGTGAAGACCAACATGGGGCACGCGGAGCCCGCCTCGGGGATGGCCGGCCTGTTCAAGGGGATGCTGGTGCTCCGGCACGGCCGGATCCCGGCCTCGCTGCACGGCGAACCCCTCAACCCGCAGATCGACTTCGCCGGGCTGAACCTCTGCCCGGTCGGCAGCATGCGCCCCGTCGCGGCCCTCGGCGACGGTGGTGTGGTGGGCGTGAACAGCTTCGGCTTCGGCGGTGCGAACGCGCACGTGGTGCTGGGCGCCGCACCGCAGCGGCAGCGGGCGGCGGCTCCCGTGCGGCAGGGGCCGCTGCCGCTCGTGGTGTCGGGGCGCACCCGCCGGGCCCTGGCCGAGGCCGCCCGGGCGGTCGCCGCCCACGTGCGGGACGTGCCGGAGGAGGACTTCTACGACCTGTGCTGGACCGCCTCGCGGCGGCGGACCCGGCACCCGCACCGCGCGGCCGTCATGGCCGACGGCCCGGAGGACGCGGCCGTCCAGCTGGAGGCCCTGGCCGGTGAGGAGACGGCGCAGGCCGCCGCCTCCGTGCACACCGAACGGCCGCCCTCGGGGGGCACGGTCTTCGTCTTCTGCGGCAACGGCACGCAGTGGCCGGGCATGGGCGCCGAGCTGATGGCGCGGGAGCCCGTGTTCCGCACGGCGGTCGAGGAGGCGAACCGGCACCTGGAACCGCTGCTGGGCTGGTCGGTGGCGAAGCTGCTGACGGAGGGGCCGCGGGAGAAGACGGCGGGGACGGCCGGGACGGCCGGGTCGGGCGCGGAGAGCGAGTCGGACGCGGCCCCAGCAGCCGAGAACCGGTCCGACGCGACGGAGGCCGCGGAGAGCGGGACCGGCACGGCGGCGGACGCGGGGAGCGCCGAGCACGGGCCCGGCGTGGCGGCGGACGCGAAAAGCGGGTCCGGCGCGGCAGCAGAAACCGAGAACAGGCCGGGCACGGCGGCAGACGCCGAGAACCCGTCCGACGCAGCAGCGGACGCGGAGGGCGAGTCCCGCGCGGCGGCAGACGCAGAGAGCGGGCCGGGCGAAGCAGCAGACACCGAGAACCGGTCCGACGCGGCGACGGACGCGAAAAGCAGGACCGGCGCAGCAGCAGACGCCGAGAACGGGCCGGGCACGGCAGCAGACGCCGAGAACCCGTCCGACGCGGCAGCGGGCGCGGCGGGCGGCGCCGAGGAGCCGTCCGGTGTAGGGCGCGGTGGGCGGATGGCGGACACCGCCTTCGGTCAGCCCGCGCTGTTCGCCTTCCAGATCGGGCTGGTGGCCCTGCTGGCCGAGTACGGGACGGTCCCGGCCGCCGTGCTGGGGCACAGCGTCGGCGAGGTGGCGGCGGCGTACGTCAGCGGGGCGCTGGACCTGCCGGGCGCGGCGCGCGTGATCGCCGAGCGCAGCCGGGCACAGGCCGCGACGGCCGGGACGGGCCGCATGGCCGCGATCGGGCTGGGCGAGGAGAAGGCCCGGGAGGCGATCGCCGCGTACGAGGGGCTGTTGGAGATCGCGGCGGTCAACAGCGCCCGGGACGTGACCGTCTCCGGGCAGCCCGCGGCGCTGCGGTCGCTGGCCCGGGAACTGGCCGCACGGGAGGTGCCGTTCCGCGAGCTCGGCGTCGACCACGGCTTCCACAGCGCGGCGATGGATCCGATCGAGGAGCCGCTCCGCGCGGGGTTGGCCGGTCTCGTCGCGCACCGGCCGCGGCTGCCGATGTACTCCACGGTGACGGGCGGGCCCGTCACGGACGGGCAGCTGGACGCCGCGTACTGGTGGCACAACGCCCGCCGGCCGGTGCGTTTCGCGGAAGCGGTGGCGCAGGCGGCGGGGGCCGGGATCGCGGCCGTGGTGGAGATCGCCCCGCAGCCGGGGCTGGCCGGCGTGCTGAACCGTATCGCCTCCGAGACCCCGGGCGGCCCGTTCCCCGTCGTCTCCCCCGTGACCCGCGAGCGGTGCGACGGGGCGGCCGTGCGCCGGGCCGCCGCCCGGCTGCTGGCCGCCGGGGACGCCGGCGCGGCGGAGCCCTGGTTCCCCGGGCCCGGCTCGGTCGCGGACCTGCCGCCCTATCCGTGGCAGCGCGAGCCGTACTGGCACGGCACACCGGAACACTGGGTGCGCACCAGCGGCGACGGGGTCCTGGTGCACCCGCTGCTCGGCGAGCGCGTCCCCGTGCTGGAGCCCACGTGGCACACGCCCGTCGAGCGCGCCCGCACCCCGTGGCTGGCCGACCACCGCGTCGCCGGGTCCGTGGTGATGCCCGCCACGGGGTTCGTGGAGCTGGCGCTGGCCGCCGGGCGGGAGGTGTTCGGCGGCCCGGCCGAGATCGACGACCTGGAGATCACCCGTGCGCTGCCGCTGACCTGGGACGCGGAGATGGACGTACGGCTGCAGACGTCACTGTCCGACGAGGACGGCGTCGTGCGCATCGCCAGCCGCACCGGGGACACGGGCGGCTGGCGGCTGCACGCGCGTGGCCGGGTCCGGCGCCTGGCCGCCGCGCGGCCGGAGCCGGTGGACGCGGCGCGGACGCGGGAGCGGCTGTGCGGGCGCGTCACCGGCGACGAGCACTACGCCGCGGTGGCCGCGGCAGGGCTGGAGTACGGGCCGGCGTTCCGGGTACTGCGCGAACTGCGCACCGGCGACGGCGAGGTCCTCGCCGTCTACCACTGCGACCCGCCGGATGACGGCTACGGCGGCTACGTCGTCCACCCCGCGCTGCTCGACGGGGCCCTGCAGGCCGGGGCGCCGCTGCTGGCGGACGCGGAGACCGGCTATCTGCCGTCGGCGGTCGACGGGCTGCGCCAGTGGGCACGGCCGGCCCCCGTCGGGCTGGTGCACGTGCGGCAGCGTTCGCGCACCTCCCGTGAAGCCGTGTGGGACATTACGGTCACCGGTGAGGACGGCGAGGTGGCGCTGGAGCTGACCGGCTGCCGGCTGCAGCGGCTGCCCCTGCGCGCCACGGACGGTGGCAAGGAATACGTATCGGTGCTGCGCGCCGCGCCGCTGCCCGGGCAGCCGGCGCCGGCGTGGGCGCCGCCGTCGCCGGGGGACGTGGCCGCGGCGGCGGAGGAGGAACTGGAGCGGCTGCGGGCGTGGCCGTCGATCGAGCGCTACGGCGAGGGCCACGCTTATCTGCAGTACGTCACGGGGACCGCTGCGGCCAGGGCCTTCGCGGAGCTGCTCCCGGGACAGGACGCCTTCACCGTCGGCGACCTCCTCACAGCCGGAGTGCTGCCGCAGTACGAGAAGCTGGTACGGCTGCTGGCACGGATGGCGGTGCAGGAGGGGTTGCTGACGCCCGACGGGGAGGGCTGGCGGCGGCTGCGGGCCGCTCGGATGCCCGACCTGCAAGAGGTGTCCCGGTTCGCCGATTATCTCCCTCTCAGTTCCCTCAACCTGCGCTTCGGCACCCATCTGCCGGACGTCCTGCGCGGGCGGCGGGACCCGCTGGAGCTGCTGTTCCAGGACAGCGGCCCGGAGCTGGTCCAGCAGTTCTACGATGTCAACCCACCGGTGAGGTTCCACAACCGCGTGACAGCCGGGCTGCTGGCCGCGCTGATCCGCGCCTGGCCCGCCGACCGGCCGCTGCGCATCCTGGAAGTGGGCGCCGGCACGGGCGGGCTGACGGTGCACCTCCTGCCGCTGCTGGACGCTCGCGTCCAGTACGTCTTCAGCGACGTCTCCGCGGCGTTCCTCTCCGCGGCCCAGGCCCGGCTCGCCGCCCGCCACCCCGTGGAGTACCGCGTCCTCGACTTGGACACCGATCCGGAGGAACAGGGCTTCACCGCGGGCTCCTTCGACGTCGTCGTCGCCGGATTCGCCCTGCACACCGCCACCGATCTGCGGGCCGCGCTGCGGCGCGTGGCGCGGCTCATCGCCCCGGGCGGACACCTGCTGGCGCTCGAACTGCACGACCCGGGGGTCATCGCACTGCTGTTCACCACGCTGGAGGGTTTCTGGCGAGCCGGGGATCCCGGGCTCCGGCCCGACAGCATCCTGCTGCCCCGCGAGCAGTGGCCGGACGTGCTGACGCAGTGCGGGTTCCTGGACGTGACCCAGGTGGGCGCCGCGAGCCCGCCCCTGAGCGAGCAGTTCTCGGTCCTGCTCGCCCGTACCCCGGTGACCGCCGGCGCGGCAGCGGCCCTCCCCGCCGGGCCGCCCGCCCGTGACTCCTGGATCCTCGTCACCGAGGAAGACACCGAAAGTGCCATGGCGGCACACGTCGCCGCGGAGCTCACCGCCGCGGGCTGCGCGACGGCGCACGTGGTGCCGCTGCCGGCCGGCGCGGAGGCGTGGCGGGACGTCCTCGGAAAGGCGCGGTCCGCCGCGGTCGCCCTGCTGCTGAGCTCCGCCCCCGACCGGGCGGCCGGCCCCGGCCCCGCCGCCTGCACGGAGCTGGCCGTACGCCGGGCCGCGGCACTGCGGTCGCTGGCCATGGCTCTCCAGGGCGAGGGGCCACGGCACTTCGTCCTGGTCACCCACCCCAGCGGCGCCCTGCCCTCCCCCGAGCGGCCGGCCCACCCCGGCCAGGCCGTCGCGTGGGGCGTGACGCGCACGCTGGCCAACGAGTCGGCGACGGCCGTGCGGCGCATCTCGCTCGACCGCGGCCCCGACCTCGCCGAGGACGCGGCGCGGCTGGCCCGCGAGCTCCTCGCCACCGCGCCCCGGGACGGGCAGGACGAGGACGAGGTGGCCCTCACCCGCGGCGGCCGGTTCGTCCACCGCTTCGAGCGGGCGGTGCCGCTCACGGAGCCGGCCGTGCCCGGCGGCGGCGTCCGCTACCGGCTGCACCTCCAGGACCCGGGCCTGGCCTTCGGCCTGCGGTGGACCGAGACGTCCGTCGCGGACCCGGGGCCCGGTGAGGTGGTGGTCGCGGTGCGCGCCGCGGCGCTGAACTACCGCGACGTGATGGTCGCGACGGGGCTGCTGCCGCCGGTCGCCGAGGACGGCATCCCCTCGGAGGACCACCTGGGCCTGGAGGGGGCCGGAGTGGTCACCGCTGTGGGAGAGGGGGTCGAAGACCTTGCCGTGGGCGATCGGGTGTTCGGCCCGTTCCCCGGCGCCTTCGCGTCCCACGTACGGATCCCGGCCGCCGCCCTACGCCCGGTCCCCGGCGACCTGACCTTCGCGGAGGCCGCAACCCTGCCGGCGGTGTTCTTCACCGTCCACCACAGTCTCGAGCACCTCGCCCGCCTGCGGCCCGGCGAGACGCTCCTCGTGCACGGCGCCGCCGGAGGCGTCGGCATGGCCGCGTCCCAGTACGCCCGCCGTATCGGCGCCCGGATCATCGCGACGGCGGGCAGCCCCGCCAAACGGGACCTGGCCCTTGCCTCCGGAGCCGAACTCGCGCTGGACTCGCGCACCCACGCCTTCGCCGACCTGGTCCGCGCGCACACGGGTGGCCGGGGCGTCGACGTCGTGCTCAACTCGCTCAGCGGCGAGGCCGCGGCCCGCTCACGCGAACTGCTCGCGCCCTGCGGCCGGTTCATCGAGCTGGGTAAGCGTGACGTCCTCGGCAACCAGCGCCTGCTGCAAAAGGCGCTGGCGGACAACACCACGCACTGTGTGGTGGACGTCGCCAATCTGACCTGGCAGGCACCCGCCCACGCCGGGGCCGTGTTCGACGAGGTCCTCGCCCGCGTACGGGCCGGCGACTATCTGCCGCTGCCCCATGTGGCGTACCCCGCCCACCGCATCGAGGAGGCGTTCCGGCTCCTCCAGCACTCCAAGCACTTGGGCAAGATCGTGATCACCTTCGACGAGCCGGTGCCCGTCCACCGCTCGCCCCGCCCCCTGCGGCTGGACTCCGGCGGCACCTACCTCGTCACCGGAGGGCTGAGCGGCTTCGGCGCGGAGACCGCACGGTGGCTCGCCGCGCACGGCGCCCGCCGGCTGGATCTCGTCAGCCGCCGGGGGGCGGCGGCCGACGGGGCCGAGGAGCTGCTGGCCGGGCTGCTCGCACAGGGCGTGGCAGCGCGGGCGCACGCGGTCGACGTCAGCGACGCGGACGCGGTGCGCCGGCTGCTCGCGGACATCGAGGCGAGCGGGCATCCCGTCCAGGGCGTCGTCCACGCCGCCATGCACCTCGACGACGCCGTGCTGACGGAGCTCACCGAGGACCGGATCCGCTCCGTCCTCGCCCCCAAATGGACCGGAGCGCTCCTGCTGGACGAGCTGTGCCCGCAGGCGGACTTCACCGTCTACTCGTCGGCCGGCGCGGCGCTCGGGGTCCCCGGTCAGGCCTCCTACGTGGCGGCCAACCTCGCGATGGAGGCCCTCGTCCGGGCACGCCGGGCGGCGGGCCGCCCCGGCCTCGCCGTGGCCTGGGGCGCCATCGGCCGCGTCGGATACGTCGCTCGCAACAACCTGATCCCCGCCCTGAGCGCCGGCGGAGGCTCTCCCGTCGAGCCGCGCGAGGGCCTGGCGGCACTGGAACGCCTGCTCGCCGGGCAGGCGGAGTGGGCTGCGGTCGCCCACCTCGACTGGGGCCGGATCCCGGCGCTGTGTCCCGGCGTGAACAGCCCCCGCTTCGCCTCCGTCCTGCCCGCTGCGCAGGACACGGCCTGGCAACTGGAAGAACTGCTCGGACAGCTCGCAGGGGCCACCCCCGCCGAGGCCTTCCTCATCGTCGAGGACCTCATCACGTCGATGGTCGCCGACACACTGCGCATGCCACTGGAGGAGGTGGACCGGCACCGCCCGCTGCAGCAGTACGGCATGGACTCGCTCATGGGGATGGAGATGTTCGCCGAACTCCGCAAACGCCTCAACCAGGAGGTGCCGGTGATGGAGCTCCTGCACTCCGACGGATCCATCCACGGCATCAGCGAAACCGTCCTGCCTCACCTCCTCAGGCAGGCCCGGGCGGGCACGCCGCCCGGCGCGCTCCCGGGAGCCCTGCCGGGCGCACCCCGGGCTGTGCCCGCCGACGGGCAGGCGGGTGAGGAGTGACCGTCGTCATCACCGGCGCCACGGGCTTCGTCGGCTCCCGGTTGCTGCGGGGCCTGCTGGCCGGCGACCGGCGCGTGACGGCTCTCGGCCGCGACGGCGCCGGCCGGCCCCTGGCCGACCGCTTGCAGAGCGCGCTGCGCGCCTGCGGCGCCGGCGACGGCGAACTGGCCCGCGCACGCGAGCGGCTGACCGCCGTACCCGTCGACCTGACCCGGCCCGGCCTCGGGCTGAAACCGGCGGACCACGCCCGGCTCGCAGAGGAGGCCGAAGCGGTCTGGCACTGTGCCGCCGCCCTGTCGCTGATCGACACCGCGGAGGGCCTCTTCGCCGTCAACGTCACCGGCACCCGGCACATCGCCGAGCTCACCGACCACTCCCCCGCCCACGTCCCCCTGCTGCATGTCAGCACCGCCTACGTGGCCGCCGGTGCCGACCCGGAACCGGACCTCCCCGGCGGGCAGGCCCTGCCGTCCGCTCCCGGAGCCGTCACCGGCTACGAGCGCACGAAGCAGCAGGCCGAAGAGGTGGTGCGGGCCTGGGCGGAGAGCCGGCGGCGCCCGGCCCTGGTGCTGCGTCCCAGCCTCCTGGCCACCGACCGGCCGCTGCCCCCGGACGCCGCCCGGCAGCCCCTGTCCTCGCTCAGCACCTACCTGGCCACGCTGATCGAACAGCTCCCGCCGCCGCTGCGCAGCAGCATCCTGCACCGGCGGGCCCTGCTGCCCCGGATACGGCTGCGGCTCCTGGGCGACCCCGCCGCCCACGTGAACATCGTCCCCGTCGAGTACGCCGTCGACGCCGCGCTGCGCCTCGCGGCGCTGCCGCACCGGGCCGGTGTCACCACGTACCACCTGGTCCACCCCGTGGAGACGCCCGCGGCGCTGCTGGTCGCGGCCGTCAACGAACTCGTCCCCGGCGTCGAGATCGTCCTGCAGCCCGCGGTCGACCGCCCCAACCTCATCGAGCAGCAGATCGCTCCGGGACTGGCGGCCTTCCTCAGGCAGCACCAGCCCGGCCCGGACGGTGGACTCGCCCCGCTGCACGTCGCCGTGCCCGGCCTGGCCGATCCGGCTCCCCTCGGCATCGCCTACCTGCGGGCGGCCATGACCTTCCTTGTACCCGGTACCGGCTGAGAGGAGTACCCCTGTGCGACCTTCCGAAGGCAGGACGGCGTGGCGGAAGGCCGCGGTCATCGCCGTTCCGGCGCTGGCGGCCGTCGCAGTGATGGCGGTCGGGATGGCGGAGGGCGTCCTGGCGTCGTCGTTCGCCGTGTCCGGCTCGGCCTTCCAGGTGTCGTCGGGCCGGCTGTCGAGCAACGGCCTCGCGTCCTTCGTCGAGGTCGACCGCTCCGCGGACGGCGAGGGCCATCCGGTGGCGCTGCTGGGCATCGGTGACGCCACGCTCTCCGACATCTGCCAGTCCGCGCAGGTCCCGACGCCGCTGGGACCGGTGGTGTTCAAGCTGACGGCCGGCGGCAGGGCCGGTGCCGTCAGGGTGAGCCAACTGGTCCTCGACAGCGAGGACCTGACCGGCGACGCCTCCTTCGGCCGGGCGCAGATCGGCCGCGACGCCTCCACGCTGGACACCGTGCCCGGAGTGCAGGGCAGGCCGGGGCAGTTCGGGCTGCAGGCCTCGGAGGTCTCGGTGTCCGGGGTGCGGTCCCACTCCCGCTCCGCGACCGGTGGCGACTTCAAGCTCAAGGGGCTCGCGCTGAACGTGAGCCTGGACGGAAAGGCGTGCTTCTGACCCCGCGACGGGCCCTCCGGGGCTTCCTCCGGCCACGGGCGTCCGGGCCGCCGTCCGCCTGGCGGCACTGGCGGCGGACCCGGCCGTTCTGGGCCGGAGCCCTGCTCGTCGTCGCCGGCACCGAGATCGCCGCGATGCCGCTGGCGCCCCTGTCGGTGCTCCTCAGCCTGGGGCTCGGGGGCATCGCCGCGCTCGGCATCGGCGTCGCGCTCGTCGCAGCGGGCCTCTTCCTGTGGTTCCTGCCGCACACCCACCACTACGTCGGCGTGCACGCGGTGATCCTGTCGGTGCTGTCCTTCGCCGTGACGAACCTGGGCGGGTTCCTCGCCGGCATGCTGCTGGGGATCGCGGGCGGGGCGATGGGCTTCGCGTGGACACCGCAGCGGCCGGAGCAGCCGGAGCAGGTATGCGCGCAACAGCCGCCGAAGACGCTGGCGGTCGCCCTCCCCCTGGTGCTCCTCGCGGCGATGGGCGCCCCCGCACCCGGCCCCCGCCCGCCGGCTCCCGGCGCCGTGACCGCCGCGCGCACCCCGCCGACCGTGACCACCACCCGCTTCGCCCCGGCCGGCTTCACGCTCGCCCGCGTCGCCGACGTCCCGACGGCCGGCGGCCCGCGCCGGGCCATGGTGCTGAGCATGCGGGCCGCGTCCCTGGCCGACTACCGGCTGCGGACGCGGGACGGAGGCGGCGCCGAACTGTCCCTGACCGCCGACGAGCTGAGGCTCGGCGGGCAGGTGACGCTGTACCTCACCCGCCTGACCGGCTGTGTCCAGGGCGTCCTGTGCCTCACCTTCACCCCGGACCGGCTGCCCGTGCCGCCGGTGGCGCCGCCGTTCGTCTTCATGACGGACGTCACCGCCGAGCAGGCGCTGGTCACCAGCGGCACCATCGCCGCCGACGGCCTGGGGCTGGGGCCTAGCCGTCCTTCCGCTCCCCGAGTGCCGTGAGGGCCTCGGCGAGCCACTCGGTCCAGAAGGTCTCCAGGCCGATGCCGCCGCGCAGCACCGCGTGGCGCAGCCGGTCCTCCTCGCCGTCGCGCTCCGGAGGGAAGTCGCGCTCCTCGATCGCCCGGTACTCCGCGAGCTGGCGCCGGTGCAGGTCCAGATGGCGCCGCAGCTCCTCCTCAAGGCCGCCCGTGCCCACGACGGCCGCCGCGCGCATGCGCAGCAGGAGCGGGTCGCGCACGGGCCGGGGGTCGTCGGTCCCCGAGACCCAGGCCGCGAGCGCGTCGCGGCCCGCCGGCAGGACCTCGTACTCCTTCTTCTGCCCGCGGGCGGGCGCGCCGGCGGGCAGGGCCCGGATCAGCCCGGCCTCTTCGAGCTTTCCCAGCTCCCGGTAGATCTGCTGGTGTGTGGCGGACCAGAAGTAGCCGATCGACCGGTCGAATCGGCGGGCGAGCTCCAGCCCCGAGGAGGGCTTCTCGAGGAGCGCGGTGAGGATCGCGTGCGGGAGGGACATGCCCGCATCCTAGGGACCGCGCCCCTCGCGCGGTCCCCCGGTGCGTCCGCTCGTCAGATCTCCGCCGCGAGTTCGGTGCCCTGGCGGACGGCCCGCTTGGCGTCGAGCTCGGCGGCCACGTCGGCGCCGCCGATGAGGTGGACGGACTGCCCGGCCGCGCGCAGCTCCTCGTACAGCTCGCGCCGCGGCTCCTGCCCGGTGCAGAGCACGACCGTGTCGACCGGCAGGACGGTGGACGCGCCGTCGACGGTGATGTGCAGCCCGTCGTCGTCGATGCGGTCGTACGTGACGCCGGCGACCATGGTTACGCCGCGCTGCTTGAGCTCGGTGCGGTGGATCCAGCCGGTGGTCCTGCCCAGGCCCGCGCCGACCTTGCTCGTCTTGCGCTGGAGCAGGTGCACGGTGCGCGGCGGCTTCGGCCGGCGGGCCTCGCCGAGCCCGCCGGGCGTGCCGTAGCCGGTGTCGACGCCCCAGTGGCGGAAGTACGTGGCGGCGTCGAGGCTCGCGTCCTCGCCGCTGTCGGTGAGGTGGGCGGCGACGTCGAAGCCGATGCCGCCGGCGCCGACGACGGCCACGCGCTCGCCGGCCTCGGCCCCGTCGCGCAGGACGTCGAGGTAGCCGAGGACGCCGGGGCGGTCCGCGCCGGGGATGTCGGGGGTGCGGGGGGTGACGCCGGTGGCGAGGACGACGTCGTCGTAGGCGCGGGCCGTGAGGTCCGCGGCGGTGACGGTGGTGTTCAGGCGGACGTCCACGCCGTGCAGAGCGAGCTGGGTGCGGAAGTAGCGCAGGGTCTCGCCGAACTCCTCCTTGCCCGGGACCCGCTTGGCGACGTTGAGCTGTCCGCCGATCTCCGCGGCCGCGTCGTAGAGCGTCACG
Organism: Streptomyces rectiverticillatus; assembly: GCF_013394065.1. Taxonomy (NCBI): domain Bacteria; kingdom Bacillati; phylum Actinomycetota; class Actinomycetes; order Kitasatosporales; family Streptomycetaceae; genus Streptomyces; species Streptomyces rectiverticillatus. Next base: position 6,219,853 of record NZ_CP040752.1, on the reverse strand, counting down.
GCGTGGCCGCGCTCGGCCGCCGAGACCGCGAAGGCGAGCCCGGCGGGGCCCGCGCCGACGACGCCGATGCGCTTGCGGCGCCGGGTGGGCGCGAGGACGAGCTCGGTCTCGTGGCAGGCGCGCGGGTTGACCAGGCAGGAGGTGATCTTCCCGCTGAAGGTGTGGTCGAGGCAGGCCTGGTTGCAGCCGATGCAGGTGTTGATGGCGTCCGCCCGGTTCGCGCGGGCCTTGGCGACGAAGTCCGGGTCGGCGAGGAAGGGGCGGGCCAGCGAGACGAGGTCGGCGTGGCCCTCGGCGAGCAGCCGCTCGGCGACCTCGGGGGTGTTGATGCGGTTGGTGGTGACCAGGGGAACGGAGACGGACCCCATGACCTTCTTCGTCACCCAGGCGTACGCGCCGCGCGGCACGGACGTGGCGATGGTCGGGATGCGGGCCTCGTGCCAGCCGATGCCGGTGTTGATGATCGTGGCACCGGCGGCCTCGATCTCCTTGGCGAGGGTGATCACCTCGTCCAGGGAGGAGCCGCCGGGCACGAGGTCGAGCATCGAGAGCCGGTAGATCAGGATGAAGGCGGGCCCGATGCGCTCGCGGGTGCGCCGGACGATCTCCAGGGGGAAGCGGATGCGGTTCTCGTACGAGCCGCCCCAGCGGTCGGTGCGCCGGTTGGTCGCGGCCGCGATGAACTCGTTGATCAGATAGCCCTCGGAGCCCATGATCTCGACGCCGTCGTAGCCCGCGTCCCGGGCGAGCTCCGCGGTGCGCACGAAGTCCTCGACGGTCGCCTCGACCTCGTCGTCGGTGAGGGCGTGCGGAACGTACGGGCTGATGGGCGCCTGCACGGCGCTGGGCGCGACCAGGCCGGGGTGGTGGGCGTACCGGCCGAAGTGGAGGATCTGCAGGGCGATCCGGCCGCCCTCGCGGTGCACGGCGCCGGTCACGACCCGGTGTTCCTCGGCCTCGGCCGGCGTGGCCAGCCTGGCGCCGCCCGCCCACGGCCGGCCCCGGTCGTTGGGGGCGATGCCTCCGGTGACGATCAGACCGGCCCCGCCCCGGGCCCGGGCGGCGTAGAAGGCCGCCATCCGCTCGAAGCCCCGCTCGGCCTCCTCGAGCCCGACGTGCATGGATCCCATGATCACGCGGTTGGGCAGCGTGGTGAACCCGAGGTCGAGGGGGCGCAGGAGGTGCGGGTACGGGGTGGCCTGGCCGGCCGGGCTGGAGGGGCTCATCGGGGACCTTCCTCGCGGTGTCGTCTCCTCCAGTTCTAGAACACCGGCCCCGCTTTTGCAACAAGTTGCATAAGGGCCTTCATAGGTTACCAGGAGAAAGGTGTATCAAGCGGAACATTTTATGGTCAACTACAACTTTACCAACCTTTGGTGTAGTTGACCCGATCCATGCACCAGTCTCTGGATCAACACCGGAACCCCTGGTTCCATCAAGCAAGTTGAGAGGCACGGGATCACGTTGAACTCACGCGTCATGCGCAACGGCGGCAGACTGGCGGCCCTTTCGGCGGCCGCGCTGGGAATGGTGGCGGCCATGGCCCTGCCGGCGGCGGCCGCCGACGAGCCCACCCGCAAGGAGCTCATAGCCGACTGCGCGTCGGGCGAAGGGAAGTGCAGCTTCAACGACCCGGTGCTCGGCAAGGCCTTCCTCGGCGAGTTCCGCCAGGTGTCCAACTCGCTCTACAACTGCAGCACCTCGGCCGCCACGCAGTCGATGGGCTGGTCCGACTCGGTCGGCTCGACCGACTCGGTGGGCGTCTCCGTCACGGCCGGCGGCAAGATCGCGGGCATCGTGGACGTCAGCGTCACCGCGAACTACGGCCACACCTGGTCGAGTTCCCACGAGGAGAACAGCTCCCTGAACATGACGGTCCAGCCCGGCGAGGTCGGCTGGATCTCCCGCGCCCAGGTGATGCAGACCGTCTCGGGCACCTGGCAGACCCACTACGACAGCCCCAAGTGGGGCCACTACTACTGGTACGTCCCCGACACCATCACCGGCCCCGCCAAGAACGGCACGGACGGGCAGAGCAACGCGGTGGTCGTCAAGACCCGCAAGATGACGTCGGCGGAGAAGGCCTCCTGCTCCTCCGGCAGCAAGGCCGGCAAGGCGTTCACCGTCCAGCGCTGATCCTCCTCCCACCCGGCCCCGCCCGGCGGCACCCCCGTCCGCCGGGCGGTACCGGCATCCCCCCGGGTCACGGCGCTGCGATCAGCGCCTTGCGGAACTGCTCGATCACACCGTCGAGCATCTCCGTGCTCTCCGGCAGGACGCTCAGCCTCCCGTTGCTGCAGTCCAGGTGCTTGTCCAGCAGGAAGAAGCTCTGGACGACGTGCCGGGCGCCGAGCGACTGCACCACCGGCCGCAGCGCGTAGTCCAGGACGAGGACGTGTGCCGTGCTGCCGCCGGTGGCCAGCGGCAGCACGACCTTGCGGGTGAAGCCGAACTGCGGCAGCAGGTCCAGGAAGACCTTGAGCAGCCCGGAGTAGCTCGCCTTGTAGGTGGGTGTGGCCAGGACGATCCCGTCGGCCCGGGCGACCTGTCCGACCGCCTCGGCGATCGCCGGGTCCGAGCAGTCGGCGTTGAGCAGCGGCACGGCGGGCAGCGTACGGACCCTCAGATGGGCGGCGTTCCACTCGTACTCGGCCAGCCGCTCCGCCACCAGGTCGCCGACCATCTCGGTCTTGGAGGTCGGCGACGGACTGCCGGAAATTACCAGGACTTTGGACACGGCCGCTCCTTGGAAGTGTCGCGACGAAGGTCGCGGTGAAGGTTTCTCGGACGGGTTCGGGGTGGCGGGTGGGTGGCGACCTGGGCGCGTCCGCCGGTCAGCGGGCGAGGAGCTCGTGCAGCGGCTGCCGCTCCTGCCGGGGAGGAGCCCCCGCCGGGACGAACGCGTCCCCGGCGCCGGCGGGGGACGCCTCACGGGCCTCGCCGGCGGGCACGGCGCCGGCACCGCCGCAGAGCGCGTCACCGGCGTCGTCCGGCACCTCGCGCGTGGCGTTCAGCCACGTGCAGATGCCGTCCACCGCACCCGCGCAGCTGCCGCAGCCGGTGGAGGCGCGCGTGGCCCGGGCCAGGGCCTCCGGCGTACGGGCCCCGCCGCGCCAACCGGTCACGAGTGAGCGCTTGGTGACGTTGTTGCAGCGGCAGACGACGGCCTCGTCGGGGAGGTCCCCCGGAGCGTCCGCCCGTCCGGCGACGGCCCGTCCGGCCAGCAGGGCGAGCCGGTCGACGGGGGTGGGCGCGCCGGCGTCGTAGAGCTGGCTGACGGCGGCCACGGAGGAGGGGAAGCCGAGCAGGATGGCGCCGACGACGCGCTCGTCCTGCAAGGCCAGGCGGGCGTACTGGCCGCGGGCCGGGTCGGCGAGAGTGACGACCTCGGCACCGGGGAGTGCGTGATTGCCGTCGCCGATGACGGCGAGGTCGACGCCGCGGGCCTTGAGGCGGGTGACGGTACGGGTGGCGGTGTAGGGACGGTCTCCCCCGGTGAGGGCTTCGGCGAGGGTCTCGGCCTGCTCCCAGGCGGGGGCGATGAGGCCGGGGACCAGCCCGGCGTGCTCCGCGCAGTCGCCCAGTGCGTGGATGCGCGGGTCGCTGGTGCGCATGTGGTCGTCCACGACGATGCCGCGGCCGACGCGGAGCCCGGCGGCACGGGCCAGCTCGGTGTTGGGCTGGACTCCCGCGGAGACGACGACCAGGTCGGCGGGCAGGCCTGCCCCGTCGTCGAGGACGAGCCGGCTCCCGGTCCAGGAGGCGGCCGCACGGCCGGTGTGGATGCGGATGCCGAGGCGTTCGAGCACGCCGGCCAGGGTCTTCCCCGCGGGCGCATCGAGCTGACGCTCCATCACGTGCGGGCCCATGTGCACCACGTCGACGCCGTGGCCGCGGTCGCTGAGGGCGCGGGCGACCTCCAGGCCGAGCACGCCGCCGCCCAGGACGACGATGCCGCCCGCACGCGGCAGGAGGGCCTCCAGGCGCCGGCAGTCGGCCAGGGTGCGCAGGGCCACCACGCCGTCGGCCGGGTCGCCCCCCTCGTCGGTCAGGCCGGGCAGAGGTGGCAGGAAGCAGCGCGCACCGGTGGCCAGCACGAGATCGTCGTAGGGGTGCAGCAGCCCGTCGCCCGTCCGCACCGTGCGCCGTTCCCGGTCGATCCCGGTCACGGCGGCTCCCCTGCGCACGGTCACGGTGCCGCTGTCGTGACCCGCGAGGTACGTCTGCTCGGGAGAGAGTTTCCCCGAGATCACCGAGGGCAGCAGCACCCGGTTGTAGGCGGGTTCGGCCTCCGCCCCCAGGACCGTGACGGCGGCCCGGGGGGCACGCGTGCGCAGCAGTTCGGCGAGCCGGTGCCCGGCCGGGCCGTTGCCGACGATGACGATGCGGCTCACAGCGCACCACTGCCGGTCGCGGCGCCGGAGCCCAGCGGCTCCAGCCGTACGGAACACACCTTGAACTCCGGCATCCGCGACACCGGGTCCAGCGCGGGGTTGGTGATCAGGTTGGCCCTTCCGGCGCCGGGGAAGTGGAACGGCAGGAACACGGTGTCGGTACGCAGCGACGCCACCGTGCGGACCCGTGCGACGGTCGCACCGCGCCGGGAGACGACGCGGGCCAGCCCGCCCGCGGTCAGCCCGCTGCGGCGGGCGGTGTCGGGGTGGACCTCCACGAACGCCTCCGCGTCGGCCTCCACGGACTCGGGGACGCGGCGGGTCTGGGCCCCGCTCTGGTAGTGCGCGAGCACCCGGCCCGTGGTGGCGTGCAGCGGGTAGACGCCGTCGGGCAGCTCCGCGGCGTCGCGGTGGCCGACCGCCCGGAAGCGGGCGCGGCCGTCCTCGTGGGCGAAGCGCTCCAGGAACATCCGCGGCGTCGACGAGCCGCCCGCGGGGAACGGCCAGTACACCGGCTCCGCCGGGCGGCCCACCGCGTCCACCGTGGCCTCCGTATCCACCGCGTCCACCGCGTCCACCACGTCTTCCAGGTATTCCGGTTCGATGCCCGAGTAGTCCGCGGCCCCGCCCTGCGAGGCGCGCCGCAGCTCGGCGAAGACCTCGCCGGGGTCGTCGGGGAAGCGGTGGGCGGGCTGGCCGAGCCGGCCGGCCAGTTCGCGCAGCACCCACAGGTCGGTGCGCACGCCCGGCGGCGGGTCGATCGCGCGCCGGCGCCGCAGCACCCGACCCTCAAGGTTGGTCATGGTTCCGTCCTCCTCGGCCCACTGCGTCACCGGCAGCACCACGCCGGCCATCCGCGCGGTCTCCGACGGCACGAAGTCGGCCACCACGAGCAGCTCCAGCGAAGCGAGCCGGGCCGTGATCTCCCCGGCCGCGGGCGCCGACACCACCGGGTTCGAGCCGAACACCAGCAGCGCCCGCGGCCCGCCCGGCCGGCCCAGGGAGTCCAGGAGCTCGTAGCCGCTGGGGCCCGCCCCCGGCAGGTCGCCGGGGTCGACGCCCCACACCCCGGCCACGTGTTCACGGGCCGCCGGATCGGTGATCCTTCGGTAGCCGGGCAGCTGGTCGGCCTTCTGGCCGTGCTCGCGGCCGCCCTGCCCGTTTCCCTGGCCGGTCAGGCACCCGTAGCCCGAGCCCTCCCGTCCCGGCATGCCCAGCGCCAGCGCCAGGTTGATGTAGGACGAGACGGTGTCGGTGCCCTTGGAGTGCTGCTCCGCGCCACGGCCGGTGAGGACGTACCGGCGCTTCGCCGCCGCGAGCATGCGCACCGCGGCGTACTGGTCGGCCACCGGCACTCCGGTCACCCGCTCGGTGCGCTCCGGCCACCACTCGGCGGCCCGCCGCCACGCCTCGTCGAACCCGGTCGTGCGCCGCGCGAGGTAGCCGTGGTCCACGTGACCGTCCACGACCGCGACGTGCAGCAGGCCCAGGGCGAGCGCCAGGTCCGTGCCCGGGGCGGGGCTCAGGTGCAGCGCCGCGCGCTCGGCCGTCGCCGACCGCCGGGGGTCCACCACGATCAGGTCGGCGCCGGCCAGGTGCTGCATCAGCGGCGGCATCGTCTCCGCGACGTTCGCCCCGGCCAGCAGGACCACCTCGGCCGAGGCCAGGTCGGTCACCGGGAAGGGCAGGCCCCGGTCCAGTCCGAACGCCGCGGACCCGGCCGCCGCGGCCGAGGACATGCAGAACCGGCCGTTGTAGTCGATCTGCGAGGTGCCCAGCGCCACCCTCGCGAACTTGCCCAGCGTGTAGGCCTTCTCGTTGGTCAGCCCGCCGCCCCCGAACACCGCCACGGCGTCCGGGCCGTGTGCGGAGACGATCCTGCGGAGCTCCGCGCCGACGTGGTCCAGCGCGGTCTCCCACGACACCGGCCGCTGCTCCGCCCCCGGCTGCGGCCGCATCAGCGGCGAGGTCAGCCGGTCCGGTGCGGACAGCACCCGGGGAGCCGTCCACCCCTTCATGCACAGACGGCCTGCGTTGACGGGGAAGTCCTCGTCCGGGGAGACCGTCAGGCCCTGGGGCGAGACCTCCAGTCTGGTCCCGCACTGCAGCGCGCAGTACGGGCAGTGGGTTCGTGTCATCCTCGGCTCCTCACGCCGGTTCCGGGCGGGTCCGGTCGGCTGCGGCGGCGGGCCGGTCCTTGCGCAGGTAGACCGCGCGCACCACGAGCACGCAGACCGCGTAGAAGACGAGGAACCCCGCGATGGCCGGGGCGGCCGAGCCGGCCGCGGCGAAGGAGAACCTGAACGCGAGGTTGATGAGCACTCCGCCCAGCGCGCCCACCGCGCCGGCTATCGCGATCACCGCGCCGGAGGCCTGGGAGGACGAGCCGGTCGTGGCTCCCGTCGCGCCGTCCGCCCGCCCGGCGAACACCTCGGGGATCATGCGGTACGTCGAGCCGTTGCCGATGCCGGCGAACGTGATGAGCACGGTGGACGCGATGATGAACGCCAGGGACGAGGACGCCTCCGTGGCCAGGTACAGGAACGCGGTTCCGGCCGTCATCGCCAGCAGCATCCACAGCGTGACCCGTGCGCCGCCCCACCGGTCGGCCCAGCGCCCGCCGACGGGGCGCGCGAGGGAGCCCAGCAGCGGGCCGAGGAACGTCACCGACGCGGCCTGCAGCGCGGTGAAGCCGAACTGCTCCTTGAGCACCAGCCCGAACGCGAACCCGAAGCCGATGAACGAACCGAACGTCGTCACGTACAGCAGGGACAGCATCCACGTGTGCTTGTTGCGCAGCGCCGCCCGCTGCGCCGACCCCTGGTGCTGCAGCGTCGGCAGGTTGTCCATCCACAGGGCTGCGGCGACGGCGGCGAGGACGATCAGCGGCATGTAGAGCGAGACCAGGTAGACCGGGTGCGTGTCGCCGGCCGTCGCGAGCACGGCGAGGCCGGCCAGCTGGGCGGTCACCACGCCGAGGTTCCCGCCGCCGGCGTTCAGGCCCAGCGCCCAGCCCTGCCGGTGCCTCGGGTAGAAGGCGTGGATGTTGCACATCGACGAGGCGAAGTTCCCGCCGCCGATGCCGGCGGTGGCCGCCACCAGCACGAACACCCACAGCGGCGTGCCGGGCAGCCGGACGAACACCGCCGCCAGCACGGTCGGAACGAGCAGGACCAGCCCGGCGAACACCGTCCAGTCGCGCCCGCCGAACCGGGTCACCAGATATCCGTAGGGCAGCCGCATCAGGGCTCCGACCGCCGTCGGGGTGCTGATGAGCAGGAACTTGTCCGAGGCGCTGAAGGAGAATCCGGTGTCCGGCCCGAGGAAGAGCACGAGCACCGACCACATGGTGAAGACCGAGAAGCCGATGTGCTCATTGACTATGGACACCACGAGATTGCGGCGGGCGACCCGGCTGCCCGTCTCCCGCCAGAAGCGCTCGTCCTCCGGGTCCCAATTCGCCAGTAACGATGGTGACCTGTCCTGCACCTGGGTCATCGGATATTCCTTCCCCCGTCGAGCGGGACGCGTGATAAGCGAATCGAGGCATGCGGTAAAAGGACGGGCGGGCGGGGCGCGGTGGGATTCCGCGCCCCGCCCGCCCCGGTGATCAGGCCGGCCAGCCGAACGCGCTGATGGTGTCGCGGGCGCGGCCCGGCTCGGGGTCGTTGAAGACGAAGCAGCGGGTGTTGCTGACGCTGCCGCCCTCGGCCTGCGCCGTCGAGAAGATCAGCACCGGCCGCGGCTCCCCGTCCTTGGTGACGAAGTTCGCGCGGAAGTTGATGATCGGCGAGTCCTCGTCCCAGCGGGAGAGGAAGTCGTCGAGCAGGCCCTGGTCTTCGTAGATCTTGCGGATGTGACCGCCGACGTACTCGGTCGGCGTCGCGGTGTAGTCGACCAGGGCGACGTCCGCGGGGTTGGCGTGCATGACGTTGCCGTTGACCCCGATCAGGTGGATCGCCACCGGCGCCACCTGGTAGAACTCGCGCATCACCGCTTCCTTGTCCTTGGCCGGGGCCAGGGACGGGTGGGCGCACCCGTCGACGGCGCGGATCCAGGCCGTGGCGTCGGACAGGGCCGCGTCCTCGGTGCTGGTGCTGGAGACCGGCAGCCGCTCGCCGAGCTCCGGGCGGCTCACCCAGTGGATGCGGGTGCCGGCGCCCTCGCCCGTCAGCACCGCGTTGACGCGGGCCGGGCGGTCCTTCCCGTCGGTGCTGCGGAAGGTGACCGCGGCGTGCTCGATCCGGCCGTCCTTCTTCAGCCGCTCCAGCAGCCCGGCCAGGTCCTCGCCCGCACCGCCGGACAGGATCCGCTCGCCGAGGTGGGCGGTCTCGCCGCCCATGAGGACGGAGAGCGCCTTGTTGTGCAGGACGACGGCGCCGGAGCCGTCGGTGACCGCGATGCCCACCGAGCTGTTCCCGATGACGTCGATCAGCTGGTCGGTGGAGGGGATGGTGACGTTTTCAGCCGTCATTTCTGACTCCCAGGTCTTCTGAATTCGAATTCGGATGACGATTCACGATTCCGCTAATTGCCGCGGCTATTTCCTGTCGGCCGGACAGATAGTAATCATGTCCGCCGCCGAATGTAAACATTCCCAGAAAAGGGCCGCCGGTAAAGCGTTTCCATTCGAGCATTTCTGCGGGCCGGGCGAATGCGTCGGTGTGTCCGCAGAACAGTGCGAGGGGCGCGCGGAGCCGCCGCCCGGCGGTCCGGTGTTCCCGGCGCATCCGGAGGTCCTCCAGCAGGAGGGCGCCCTCGGCGTCGCCCTCCCGGTCCGCGGCCCGCTGTTCTTGGCGCAGGGCCGCGAACGCGTGGACCACCAGGGAACGGGGCGCGCTGCCCGGCTCACGGGAGCCGGAGACGAGCAGTGTGGCGACCTCGGCCCCGCCATCGGGCCGGGCTTCGAACAGGGCCGTGAGCTCGTACGCGAACAGCGCTCCCAGGCTGTGGCCGAACACATGGAGCCGCCGTCCGGGAAGCAGCGCGGCGAGTTCGCCGGCCCAGCGGCCCACGGCGCTGTGCACCGAGGCGGGCGCCTCGTCGTGCACCAGGCGGCCGCGGCCGGGTATTTCGCAGTGCACCGCCGGCAGCGTGGCCGGCAGCCGGGACCCTATCGGGAGGTACGGCGACGTGACGCTGCCTGCCGGCGGCAGGAAGACCACGACGTCGGCGGCCTCTTCGAGGCTCCCCTGCACGACATAGGCCCGTTCAGACATGGAGGAAGTTCTTCTCGATGCCCTTGAGGGTGCGGAAGGCATCGAGATCGACTTCATTCGACCGGAGCATCGTGCCGCGCAGTTCCTCGACATAGAGGACGAGCTCCACGAACTGCAGGGAATTGATGATCCGCGTCTCGATGATGTCGGTTTCCTGGTCCAGGTCCGTCAGGTCGGGATTGCGTTCGAGGATCCAGGAGCGCACATCTGTCCAGCTCGCCGGCATAACCGCTCCTTATTCTTTTCGACTGTCTGACACCCGCGTACGGGATTACCGGCCCGCCCCGGCCGCCGCGTGTGTGGCGAAGGCGTTGAACGCCGCGATCCGGTCGGCCACTTCGGAGACGAGGGCGAGGTCGCCCGGGCTGAGCGGGCCCCGGCGGTGCGCCTCGCCCCGCACGAGGACGAGGTGGCCCCCGGGGACGCCCCGGTAGTCCAGCGACAGGGCCACCGCCGAGTCGGCCCGCCACTCGCGCAGCAGGTCGAGGTGGGCCGGGTCCGTCTGCTTGAGCAGCCCCTCGTGCCCGCTGATCACGAGTTGGGGGGCGGAGCCCTTCAGGGCCAGGGCGCGTACGCCGTCCAGCGCCGCCGAGAACTCGGCCGGGGACTGGACGACGGGCCCGGAGTGCGTCGCCGGTGCGTCCAGCGAGACCGCCGAGGCCATGAAGGGGACGCACGCCTTGGCCGCCGCCGGTACGACGTCCGCCGCGCCGGCGGTGTTGCGCACGGTGGCGCCGATGTGGGCGAGAAATCCCAGGGATTCCTCGGCGGCCTTTCGTCCTGCGATGTAGCGCAGGGCGGTCGTCCAATTCTCGGTCGAGTTTTCCGTACTGTTTCCGGGCATAGTGGGGTCCCTTGAAGAATTCGGGTTCGGGTGGGGTTCGTGATTCGACGTTAACGGGTTCTCCCCGGCCGGCACAAGGATTTCATCCGGGCCTTTTATCGAATCGGCGATTTCATTTACTGCGAGAACGGAGGCATTACGGCGTTCCTTTCCGGCGCAGTGGAGGGCACGGAAAGGGTGCGGCAAAGGAACCGGTCGTGGCGTACGGCCGGGGAGAGGCGCAGGCGAGTGCCGTGCGCACAGGGGCGGGCGGGCGCGGAGACGTCCGGGCGGGCTGCCCGCAGGCGGATCAGGCGAAGTTCACGTCGGGGTCGAGCAGGCACAGCTGCCCGTCCGCCAGGTGCAGGCGGTCGTTGCTGTAGTTCAGCGCCGCCGAGCGCAGGTCGCGCAGGGACTTCTCCAGCCGGGTCGGCGAGTCCTGGAGGTAGCCGTGGCGCAGGCCGACGGCGTCGACGAGGTCGTTCACGGCCGCGTGACACTCCTCGGCCGCGGTGATCTTGAGGTTGTTCAGCAGCAGCTGGATGCCCGGGGCGGACAGGTCCGTCTCCCCCGCGACCAGCTCCTGCGTGCGGCGCAGCAGCGCGTGGACGCCGTCGAGCCGCTGCCGGGACCGGGACAGCCGGGTCAGGAACAGCTCCGAGCCGAGGTCGAACCGCTTGCGGACCTTGGGGTCGCGCAGCAGGTGCAGGACCCGGGACAGGGCCCCGCAGGCCGTCCCCAGCCAGGCCGCCGACCAGCCGAGGTGGGCCAGCGGGCCGAACACGCCCTGGGCGATCCGGTGGAAGGCGCCGTGCTCGCCGAGCACCTGGTGGGCGGGGACGGTGCCGGTGAGGGTCAGCGGGAGGCTGTGGCTGGCGCGCATGCCCATCGGGCACCACTGCCCGGCGCTCTCCACGCGCAGCTGCCGGCGGTGGGCGTACACCAGGGAGACGTGGTGGTCCGCGGTGGCCTCCGGGCTGCGCATCGTGATGAGGAAGCCGTCCGCCATGGTGCCGCCGGTCACGATCGGCGCGGTCCGGTCGATCTCCAGGGTCCCGCCGGCCTCGCGCAGCGGGGCGTACGACCTGAACAGGTGCCCGCCCTTGCCGGGTTCGGTGGTGACCGAGGCCAGATAGAGGTCCCCGGACGCCAGCAGGGGCAGCAGTTCCTCGCGCAGGGGCGAGCTCGCGTAGCGCACGATCGCCTCCGACTGCTGACAGTGCATCGCGAAGATCATCGCCACCGACATGTCGGTGCGCCCCAGGATCATGCTGACGTCGACGAGGTCGGCGACCGTGCCGCCGAGGCCCCCGTCCGCGGCGGGCACCAGGAGGCCGAGCAGCCCGGTGCGGCGCATCTCCGCGAGCGCCTGCTCGGGGAAGACCGCGTCGCGTTCGGTGCGGGCGAGGTCCTGTTCGGCGACGCGGGCCACGGAGGCGGCCCGTTCCGCGAGGCTCGGTGTGCCGCCCGCCGGTCCGCCGCCGTCCGCGGGGGCCTTCGTCTTCTGCACGGCTGCTGTGGTCATCGCGCCTCTTTCCGGGGAGTGGCGGCGGCCGCCTGCAGCGACCGGTGGTCGATCTTTCCGTTGTGCGTGAGGGGCAGCGCTTCCCACTCCCGCCAGCGCCGCGGCACCATCGGCAGGGGCAGGGCCGCGCCCAGGGTCTCCTCCAGCGCCTCCGGCTCCGCCGGGCTGCGCAGGCAGTAGTGGGCGACCAGCTCGGCGAGGTCGCCCTCGCCGGACACCGTGACGGCGCACTTCTCAACGGCGGGGTGCCGGCTCAGGACGGCTTCGATCTCGTCGAGTTCCATGCGCACGCCGGCGACCTTCACCTGCCGGTCGCTGCGGCCCAGGTAGTGCACGAGCCCCTCGTCGAAGCGCGCGAGGTCGCCGGTGCGGTAGAGCCGCCCGGTCGCCGAGGCCGGGTCGAAGGGGTCGCGGAAGAACGCGCGGTCGGTGGTGGCGGGGTCGTTGAGGTAGCCGAGCCCCACGCCGGTCCCGCCGACGAACAGCTCGCCGCTCTCCCCCGGTCCGGCCGCCCGCCACGTGCCGTCCGCGCCGTGCACCAGCAGGTAGAGCGCGGTGTTGACGACGGGTGAGCCGACCGGCAGCCGGGGGCGGGCGAGGTCGGCGGACGTCACCAGGTGGTGGGTGACGTCGTCGGAGCACTCGGTGGGCCCGTAGGCGTTGACCACGGCCACGTGCGGGAGGCCGTCGAGGACCCGTGCCGCCACGGCCGGGTGGAGCTCTTCGCCGGTGGACAGCAGCCACCGCAGCTGCTGCAGCAGTCCGCCGCCCAGGCGCCGGGCCTCGTCGACGAGCCAGCCGACGACGGTGGGGACGAGTTCGACGACCGTCACGCCCGCGGTGTCGAGGGTGCCGACGAGCCATCGCGGGAAGCGCATGGCGCCGTCGTCGACGACCACGAGCCGGCCGCCCGCCAGCAGCGGGCAGAGCATCTGCCAGATCGAGATGTCGAACACCAGCGGGGCCGTGAAGGCCACCACGTCGCCGGGGCCCAGGGACAGGTCGGCGACCTTGGCCCAGAGGTGATTGAGCATGCCCTGGTGCTCGACCGTGGCGCCCTTGGGGCGGCCGGTGGTTCCCGAGGTGAAGATGGTGTAGCGGGTTTCGCGGGAGCGGTCGGCCGTGTTCCGGGGCAGGGGCGCGGCGGGCCCCGGTGCTCCCTCGGCCGGCGGTCGCAGCGTCGGGGTGCCCTCGGCCGCGGCGGCCGCGGTCGCGGCGCGGGCGGTGCTGCTCGCATCGCCGGCCTCGCCTGCATTGCCGGTGCCGGTGGCGGTGCCGGTGCCGGTGCCGGAGTAGTCCAGCAGCAGCGCGGCCCGGCTGCGGTTGAGCACGTCCCGGACCCGGACCTCGGGCCAGCCCAGGTCGATGGGCAGGTAGGAGGCGCCCAGGCTCTCCAGCGCGAGGAAGACGACGGGCGTGCCGGTGCTGCGGGGGCCCACGGCGGCGACCACGTCGCCCGCGCGCACGCCGCGGGAGTGCAGTGCGTCCCGCATCACGGCGACCCGCTCCAGCAACTCCCGGTAGGTCAGTGTGCGTTCGCCCTCGGTGACGGCGATACGGTCAGGGGCCTGCTCGGCGTGCAGGATGACGTACTCCAGCACGCTGGTCCGCGTGTCGGCGTCCTGGGTCCTGCGCAGGGCCAGGGCGTTCGCCCGGTCCACCGTGCCGGGGGCCAGGGGGAGTTCGGCGCGTACGGGCACCGCGCGCCCGGTGTCCTGCTGCACGTCCGCGTCCTGCCACGCCGTCATCGGGTCACCGCCCCGGCACCCGGGCCGCCGTGGCGCTCCAGGTCGTGGAAGAACCCGTCGACCGCGGAGAGTTCGCCCAGCTCCCGGGCCCGGCTGAAGACGTGTTCGCCGACCGCGAGGTCGAGCACGCCCAGGCCGAAGGGCGAGAAGACCACGGTGCGGTCGTCGGGGACGGCCGTCCTGCCGGTGAGGACGTCGTACAGCGTGCCGTCCAGGAAGTCCCGGCCACCGGTCAGCTGCTCGGCGAGGTGGACCGAGGTGTTCGCTTTGAGGACGTGCTCGACGTCGTCGACGATGTTGACGCTGTCGAGGATGACGTCGGTGCCGAGATCCCGCAGGGACACGTGCAGCACCAGCGGGTGGTGGGCGAACCAGGACGGGTCGAGAAGGTGCGGCGCGGCCGCCGTGGTGGCACAGACGACCACGTCGGAGGACCGGACGAGTTCCTCGGCGGAATCGTGGACGCGTACGGTGGCGGCGCCGGTGGCGGTGCCCAGATAATCCGCGAAACTGCGGGCGTAATCCGCCGACAGGTCATGGACGCCGAATTCTTCGGGGGCCGGGTCGAGTGCGGACAGATAGGTGTGCAGATAGCGGGCGATGAGCCCGGTGCCGAGATATCCCACGCGGTGTGCGGGGCGTCCTCCGATAAGGGACCGCGCCGCGACTGCGGCGGATGCGGCGGTACGTACGGCGCTGATGATGGAGCTCTCCAGGCACGCGTACGGATACCCCGTGACCGGGTCGTTGAGAACGAGGACGGCGGAGGCCCGGGGAATGCCGCGGTCCAGGTTTTCGGGAAAGCTGGAGATCCATTTGATGCCGTCGACCGGACGGTCGCCGCCGAGCGAGGCGGGCAGGGCGATGATGCGGGCGGTGGGCCGGTCGGGAAAACGAAGGAAGTACGAGGGAGGATTGACGGTGCGGGCCTCGCCGTGCAGGAGGTAGGCCTTTTCGACGAGTTCGGTGATTTCCCGCTGCCGGCCGTCGAGCACCCGGTGCACCGTACGGCCCGGGACGACGGAGAATTCCGGGATTTCTGCCTGGTCGCTCAATGGTTCTCCAGGAGTGAGTGGACCACGTCGTCGTGGCCGTAGTGATGAGTGACCCACGTGTCGTCGTAGATGGTGTCGACGTAGCGCTCCCCCAGGTCGGGGGCGATGGCGACGGCGGTGCGGGCGGGGGTGCGGTGCCGGGCGAGCCACCGGGAGGCGGCGCTGACGACCGTTCCGGAGGAGCCGCCCAGGAGCATCCCGCGCGCGGCGAGCCGGCGGCAGGTGCGGATGGTGTCGATCTCGTGGACGCGGATGACCTCGTCGACGAGGTCGCCGGTGAGTTCCGGGTCGATCAGCGGCATCGGGGTGCCGGCGCCGAGTCCGGGGATGTGCCGTGGCCCCGGGGTTCCCGCGAAGCTGACCGAGCCGACGCTGTCGACGGCGATGATGCGAACCTGAGGCCGGTGTTCGCGGAAGTAGCGGGCACAGCCCATGAGGGTGCCTCCGGTGCCCGTGCCGATGAACAGGGTGTCGAGGTCGGGGAACTGCTTGGCGATGAAGGGGGCGGTGTTCTCGTAGTGCGCCGCCCAGTTGGCCGGGTTCTCGTACTGGTTGAGCCAGACGTAGGCAGGGTCCTCCCGGCAGCGCTTTCGCACATAGGCCTTGCGGGCGGCCAGGTAACCGCCGGTCGCATCGGGTTCGCCGACGATGACGACCTCGGCGCCCAGGGCCCGCATGAGGTTGACCGTGGCGGGGTTGCAGTTGGGGTCGGTGACGCAGACGAAGCGCAGCCCTTTCGACGCGGCGGTCACGGCCAGGGCCACGCCGAGATTGCCGGAAGAGGACTCGATCAGGATGGAGTCGGGGCCGATGACGCCCTCGCGTTCCGCGGTGGCGACCATCCATGTGGCCGGGACGATTTTTATGGATCCGGCGAAGTTGAAACCTTCGCATTTGAGGTGGAGCGGTATGCCGAGAGTGGGCCGCAAATCGATGTAGACATCACTCTCGAGCAGCTCGTGGGCAGCGGTGATGAAGGTCATGCGTTGCGTTCACTTCCATTCCTCTGCAGGGATCGCTGAAACAATCCACGGCAAAGCGAGTCGTGGTCCGCAGGGCATGCTGGATCAGCCCGGACCACATCATGTGTCGCATGTGCGGAAAGGGCGAAGAAGGGACGCGCTGAAGCTCTCGGAAGAGAAAGGCAAGGGCTCGGCCGGCGCGGCACCGCCGGTCACCCCGGGCGTTTATCCGGCTGGTCGGGTCCGGAAAACGTTACGGACGCGGAGATCGCGCCCCGAGGAAAGTCTTGGAATCCGTTCGAATGTCTTTCTGCACCCCCCTGCCCTGGAGCTTCTCAAAACCGTCTGTTCGGTCGGTAGTGAATAATCGGCCAGGTGATACTTCATAACGGCCATGATCAAGATGTCGTCCGGCGCTTCGTCCTGCGCCCGGACGAGACCGTCCCCCCGCACCGGCACGAGCAGACGCAGGTCGTCGTCCCGCACACCGGCGTCCTGGCCGTGATCACGGCACTGGGAACCTGGGTCGTCGCCGCCCCGGACCGCGCCGTCGTCATCCCGCCGGGACTCGAGCACTCCCACCGCGCCCACACCCGGAGCCTGGTGTCGACGATCATGCTGGCCTACCCGCCGATGCGGGCCCGGGCCGGTGACCGCCCCACGGTGGTGAACCTGACCCCGCTGGCCCGGCACGTGCTGACGGCCCTGTCCGAACCGGACCGGCCGGCCCGGATGCGGTCCGCGCTGGAGAACGTGCTGCGCTACGAACTCCGCAGCGAGAAGCACCAGTCCAACGCGCTGTCGCTGCCCACCCCCCGTGACCCGCGGCTGCTGGCGCTGAGCAGTTCGCTGATCCACGGCCCCGCCGACGGCCGCAGTCTCGACGACCACGCGCGGGACCTGGGGACCAGCCAGCGCACCCTGCGCCGGCTGATCAAGGCCGAGCTGGGGATGTCCTTCCCGCAGTGGCGGACCCTCGTCCGCCTGGTCGCCTCACTGGCCCACCTCGCCAACGGCGAGTCGGTCACCAATACGGCCCACCTGTGCGGGTTCACCTCGCCGAGCGTGTTCATCGCCCGCTTCAAGGAGTTCGTCCACGTCACGCCGGGCGCCTACCGGGACCGGATGCTGGCGTCCGCAGCGGAGACGGGTCACACCCCGCCGTGAGCCGGACCCTGCCGCCGTGAGCCGGACCCCGGGAACGGCCGGGTGCCGGCCGGACCGCTGAGGGTCCGGGAGCTTCCGCGGCCGGCGGGCGGGGGCCGTCAACGGGCGTCCCGCCGGGCGGGAGAGAGCCCGGCCTCGGGGGCGCCCGCGGCCCGTTGCACCGGTTCCGGCGCCGGGGCCGGTCCGGTCGCCGGTGCCGGTTCCGGTGCCGCCGGCTTCGGTACGACCGGCTCGGGCAGGGTCCGGAAGAGCAGCCAGGCCAGGGCGGGCATGGCGATCAGCGGGGCCAGGGCCGTCTGCAGGGAGGTGGCGTCGGCGACGCTGCCGATGACCGGGCTGACGAGACCGCCGATGCTCACGGTCAGGCCGAGGGTGATCCCGCTGGCGGTGCCGACGCGCGAGGGGAGGTAGTCCTGGCCGAGGGTGACCTGCAGGGAGAAGGGGATGTAGAGCCCGGCCGAGGTGAGGGCCACGAACAGGTAGATCACCGGGCCGGGGGCGAAGACGATGCCCGCGACGGCGGCGACGGTCATCAGGTACGACCCGCGCACGACGGTGACCCGGTCCCACCGGTTGGCCAGGTTGCCGCCCAGCACCGTGCCGACCGCACCGCCCAGGTAGAGCACGCACAGCGCCGCGGTGCCCGCCGCCGTACCGCCTCCCGTGCGCTGCCGGGTGTAGAACGAGATGAACGTGCTCAGGCCGATGAACACGATGGACCGGCAGACCACCGCCAGCGCCAGCTTCACGAACGAAGCCCTGTCGTCGGCGGCCGCCGCCGGAACGGCCTTGCGGGAGCCGGTCCCTGACGTCCTGTCCAGCATGCGCACGACGAGGAGGCACAGCACGCTGCCGACGAGGGCGGGCACCACGAACAGCGGTGTGAGCCGCAGGCCTCCGGCGGTCATGACCCCTGCGACCATCAGGGGGGCGACGGCGAAGCCGAGGTTGCCGCCGAGGGAGAACCAGCCCATCGCGGTGTGACTGCCCTTGCTGGCGACGCGCGCGACGCGGGCGGACTCGGGGTGGTACGCGGCGACGCCGACCCCGGAGACGGCCACGAACACCAGCGTCAGCGCGTAGGACCCGCCGAGACCGCTCAGGGCGATCCCCAGCCCGCCGAGGAACGTGCTCAGGGGCAGCAGCCAGGGCATCGCCCACCGGTCGGTGAGCACGCCGAACAGCGGTTGCGCCACGGAGGACAGCAGCGACGCGGCGAGCACGATGCCCGATGCCGCGGCATACGTGTAGTCGCGCTCGGCGACGAAGAACGGCACGAGCGCGGCCACCGCACCCTGGTAGACGTCCACACAGGCATGCCCGACCGACAGGAGGAGGATCGCTTTGTTCCTTGGCACCTCATCATGTTCACCGCTCGGCACCGTGTCGCACTTCCGATAATCTGCCAATCGATGAAGAACATCCGCCATGAGCCGGTCGCGCCGACCCGTATGCAGTGGCTGGCGCCCGGAGCCGCCATCGACGCCCACCGCCACGACGACCACCAGATCGTCTACGCGGCCCGCGGCGTGCTGGCCCTGACCACCGACGCGGGCTCCTGGATCGCCCCGGCCACCCGCGCCATCTGGGTGCCCGCCGGGACCGTCCACGCCCACCAGGCGCACGGGGGGCTCGACCTGCACCTGGTCGGCCTGCCCGCGACCGACAACCCGCTCGGCCTGGACGAGCCGACCGTGCTCACCGTCGGCCCGCTCCTGCGCGAGCTGATCCTCGCCTACACCCGCTCGCCGGACGACGACAGCCCCGAACGCGGGCGCCTGCGGGCCGTCCTGCTCGATCAGTTGCGGGCCTCGCAGCAGGAGCCCGTACACCTGCCGGCGCCCACCGCCCCGCGGCTCAAGGCGCTGTGCGCGATCCTGCAGGCCGACCCGACCGACGACCGCACCCTCGCCGCCCTGGGCAAGGAGGTCGGCGCGAGCGACCGCACCCTGTCCCGGCTCTTCAAGTCCGACCTCGGCATGACGTTTCCGCAGTGGCGCACCCAACTGCGGCTCTACCACGCCCTGATCCTGCTGGCGGAGAACACCCCGGTGACCACCGTGGCCCACATGTGCGGCTGGTCGTCCGCCAGCGCCTTCATCGACGTCTTCCGCCGCGCCTTCGGCCACACCCCGGGCTCCCACCAGCCCCGTTAGCGAAGCGACGGGCGCACCGGCACACCACCCGACCTGCTGTGACCTGCATCACACATGACGGGTTAGCCCGGCAACGGGGCCCACTTCCTGGTGGCCCCGCGGCGGTCTCCCTAGCCTTTTCAAGCCAGAAGATTCCGGCTCGGATCCCACTCCCCGGACGGTGGTTGTGGCTGGGTACAGACGAAACTTCATCACCGACTACGACGGTCTCGCCGGCCAGTGGTGGGATCCGCGCGGGGCGCTCGCGCCGCTGGGCTGGATCGCGCGGGCCCGCGCCGCCTTCGTCCCCGTCGCCGTCCCCGGCCCCGGCCCCGGCCCGGCGACGGGAGACGGGAACGAGCAGCCCCGGCTGCTGGACGTCGCCTGCGGCGGCGGCCTGTTCGGCCCGCACCTGGCGGGCAAGGGATACCGCGTGTTCGGCGTGGACCTGTCCGCCATGGCGCTCCGGGAGGCGCGGCAGCACGGCTACGACGCGGTGCTCCGGGCCGACATCACCCGGCTCCCCTTCACCGACGCGTCGTTCGACGTCGTCACGGCCGGGCAGTGCCTCGAACACGTTCCGGAGCCCTTCGTCGTGGTGTCGGAGCTGTGCCGGGTCCTGCGCCCCGGCGGCACGCTGATCGTCGACACCATCCCCGACACCGGCACGGCCCGGCTGGTCGCCATCACCCTCGCCGAGAACCTCCCCCTCCCGGGCAGGCCCCCGCGCGGCACCCACGACCACCGCCTCTTCGTCAACCGGGAGCGGCTGGTCAGGGTCGCGCGGGCGCACGGCGTGGAGCTCCGCCTGCTGGGACTGCGCCCGCACCTGCGCGACCTGGCCCGTTACCTCGTCAGACGACGCGAGGAGGTTCGTATGATCCCCACCAAGTCCACCGACGTCCTCTACCTGGGCGTGGGGACGAAACGATGACCGCCCGGGTGAGCATGCATCAGCGGCCGGCCCCGAGCACGGTGCGGACCTGGGTGGCCGGCGCCCGGCTGAAGACGCTCCCCGTGACCCTGGCGCCGATCGCGGTGGGAACGGGAATAGCCCACTCGCTCGGCCAGGTCCTCTGGTGGCGCACGGTCCTGACCCTGCTGTTCATGCTGGGCTTCGTCATCGGCACGAACTACTTCAACGACTACAGCGACGGCATCCGGGGAACCGACGACGAACGGCTGGGGCCCTCCCGGCTGGTCGGCTCCGGGCGGGCGTCGCCCCGGCAGGTCCTGCGCGCCGGAATGCTGCTGTACGCCGTTGCGATCGTGACCGGCGTGGTCATGGCCGTGACGGTCTCCTGGTGGATGATCCCGCTCACCGCGTACTGCGGGCTCGCCGGCTGGTTCTACACCGGCGGCCCCCGGCCCTACGGCTACCGGGCGCTGGGCGACCTCAGCATCTTCCTCTTCCACGGCGTCGTCATCGTGTGCACCACGGCCGGCGTCCAGCTGGGCCACGTGCCCCCGCTCGCCCTCGGAGCGGCCGTCCCCATGGGCCTGCTCTCCTGTGCGCTGCTGACGACGAACAACCTGCGCGACATCCGGACCGACGCCGCCGCGGGGAAGGTCACCGTCGCCGTGCTGCTGGGCGAGAGGCGGACCCGCGTGTACTACGTGCTGTGCGTCGCCGCCGCCTTCGCATCCGCGCTCCTCCTGGCCACCGCCCGCCCCTGGGCCGCGCTCGTGATCGCCGCCGTCCCCTCCGCGGCCTTCCCGCTGCGCCGGGTGCTGAGCGGGGCGCGCGGCAGCGACCTGATACCGGCGCTGGAGCACACGTGCCTGATGCTGCTCGCGTTCGGGTCCGTACTGGCGATCGGCCTGTCCCTGTGACCGGCGGCCGGAAGGGCACCCCCGTGACCCCTGACCACGAAGTGCTGGTGATCGGCGCCGGGTTCTCCGGCATCGGCGCGGCGATCGGCCTGCGCCGGGCCGGCATCGAGGACTTCGCCGTCATCGACGAGCAGGACGACGCCGGCGGTTCCTGGCACGCCAACACCTATCCCGGCATCGCCGTGGACATCACCGCCTTCTCCTACTCCTTCGCCTTCGAGCCCTTCCCGTCGTGGTCCCGGGCCTTCCCTCCCGGAGCGGAACTGAAGGCCTACGCGGACCACTGCGTCGACAAGTACGGCCTCCGGCCCCGTCTGCGCTTCAACGCAAGGGTGGTGCGGGCCGTTTACGACGACGCGGAGCACCTGTGGCAGGTGTTCCTGGAGGACGGCACTGCGGTCACGGCGCGGTTCGTCATCTGCGCCACGGGCTGGCTCACCAAGCCGAAGGCGCCCGCGATCGAGGGGCTGGACCGGTTCAAGGGCGACGTCGTCCACACGGCGGCGTGGGACCACTCCCTGGAACTGACCGACCGGAGCGTGGGGCTGATCGGCACCGGCGCCTCGGCGGTCCAGCTGATCCCGGAGATCGCGCCCCGGGTGGAGCACCTGCACGTCTACCAGCGCACCCCCGTCTGGGTCTTCCCCAAGCCGGACTTCGCGCTGCCCGCGGCGGTCCGCCGGCTGTTCCGGGCGGCTCCGTGGACGCAGCGGGCGATCCGGCTGGTCACCGACACCGCGACGGAGACCGGCTTCGTCATCGCCATGATCCACTACCGCCGGTTCCCCTTCCTGGTGCAGGCCGGTGAGGCGGTGTCCCGGCTCTACCTGCGCAGCCAGGTCAAAGGCGACCGCGAGCTGATGAGCAAGCTCGTTCCGGCGTACCGGCTCGGCTGCAAGCGGCCGTCGTTCGGCAAGGGCTACTGGCGCGCCTTCACCCGCGACAACGTCCGGCTCGTCACCGAGCCCATCGAGCAGATCACCGAGACCGGCATCCGCACGGCGGACGGCGAAGAACAGCGGTTCGACGTCCTGGTGCTGGCCACCGGGTTCCGGACCCTGGAGAACCTGCCGCCCTTCCCCACGCACGGCACGGGCGGCCGCGAACTCGGGGAGTTCTGGCGCACCGAGCGCTTCCAGTCCTACGAGGGCACGTCGGTCAAGGGGTTCCCGAACCTGTGGTTCATCGTCGGACCGTACTCCTTCACCGGCGGATCGTGGTTCGGGATGATCGACTACCAGGTCACCCACGCGCTGCGGGTGATCGGGGAGGCCCGGCGGCGGCGCGCCACGCAGGCGGTCGTCCGCCCGGAGAAGCACGACGGGTCCTTCCGCAGGACGCTGCGCCGGCAGCCGGACACGGTCTTCCTGCACGAGAGTTGCCGGCGTTCGAACAGCTACTACTTCGACGAACGCGGGGACGCGCCGGCGGTCCGTCCCGCCAGCACCTACGAGGCCGCCTGGCGGGCCGGGCACTTCGACCTCGACGACTACCGCTACGACCGACTTGGAGGGCAGCGTGATGCGACTCGGTGAAGTGCGGGGCAGGGACCGTGCGCTGTGCGTCTTCTACGCACTGTTCGCCTTCGGCGGCCTCGTCACCATGGGAGCGCTGGCCGTCGCCTTCGTGCGGCGGAACGCGAACGCCGGCCCGGCCGACGTCATCCGGAACTTCCTCCACGACGCGACGACCAATCTGGCGTCCCAGTTCATCTACGCGGACCTGGTGCTGATCTGGCTGGGCCTGGCGGCCTTCATGATCGTCGAGTCGCGGCGGCTGGGGATCCGGTACGTGTGGGCATACATCGTCGGCGCCCCGGCACTGGCACTGTGCGCGAGCTTCGCGGTCTTCATGTACGTCCGCCAGCTGAAGATCGCGGCACTCGACGAGGAACGCCGACCGGCCGCCGGGGCGGCGCCCCGCGAGGCGCTGAGCGGGGCGGGGCACTGACGACCGCGGAGCCGGCAGGGCGCGGCGGCGCGACCGGGTAGGACCGGAGGGCGCGGCCGGGGCGGGAGGCCACCCCGAAGCCCAGTGGGCACTGGCCGCACGACCTGCCCCGCCGCCCGCCGCCCACCGCCGGGGGGAGCGGAAGCCGACCCCAAAGCTCCGTCAGCAGGGCCGCGTGACCGGTCGGACCGGAAGACCCCTGCCCGGGAGCAGAAGGCCGACCCCAAAGCCCCACGGGCAGCCACCGCACGATCCGCCGGACCGGTGCCCACCGCCGAGGGGACCGGAAGGCTGACCGGAAAGGGAGCCGTTCCCCGGCGCGCGGGGGCTCCGGCCCCCCTGCCGGCTCGCCGCCCGTGCGCCGTCGGGCGACCATGGGAAGTACGGGACGGGTCCGCAGACCGGTCCCGGGGAGGCACCCGTGCCGTACACGCGAACGACCGACGTACTGATCGCGGGCGCCGGCCCCGTCGGGCTGAGCGCGGCCGCCGGACTCCGCAGCCGCGGAGTGGGCTGCCGGCCCGCCCCCGTACGCCAAGACGGTCGGCATCCAGCCGCGCACCCCGGAGGTATGGGATGGGACCGGATGGGCCTGGCCCGTACCGTCCTGGAGGCCGCCGCCCCGCTGCGCGGGCAGCTGACCTTCGTCAACGGCCGGAAGCAGGCGCGCAGCGACCTCGTGCTCCCGCCCGAGGTGCCGTACGGATTCGCCGCGCTGCCGCAGTACGAGACCGAGCGGATCCTGGAGAAGTACGTCGCGGGCCTGGGGACGGCGATCGAACGCGGCACCGAGCTGCTGTCGTTCACCCAGGACGCGGACGGGGTCACCGCCCGGCTGCGCACCGCCTCCGGCGCCGACGAGGAGGTCCGCGCCCGCTATCTGGTCGGCTGCGACGGCGCCCACAGCACCGTCCGCAAGGGGCTGGGCCGCGCCTTCGAAGGCGCGGCCTTCCCCGAGGAGTACATGCCGGCCGACGTGGAGACCGACTGGGACCTGCCGCACGGATACGGCCTGCGCTCCACCCACCGCGCCGGCGACGGTGCGACCGACGGCGCACTGGTCTGCATCCCGCTGCCCGGCGGCACGGGCCGCTACCGCATGTCGATGCTGGTCCCGCCCGCGCTCTTCGCGCGGGAGCCGGGCACGGGGCGCGCGCAGGGCAGCGACGGCGTCGCCCACGGCCTGGAGGGCGGCCGCGCCCCGGAGCCGGCATCCAGGACGCCTGCAACCTGACCTGGAAACTCGCCCTCGTCCTCCGCGGCGAGGCGGGCCCCGGACTGCTCGCGGGCTACGACGCCGAGCGCCGCCCGGTCGGCGAAGAGGTCGTCGGCCGGACCGTCCGCCACGCCGCCCACGGCATCGAGAAGGACCCGGACGACCCGCGGACCGTGATCCTCCGCGAGGCCCAGCCGCTCGTCGGCTACCGCGGCGGCCCGCTCGCCTGCGGCCCGCACGGCCCGGCCGACGCGCCCCAGCCCGGCGACCGGGCCCCGGACTGCCCCGGCCCCCGGCACCCTGGCCGTCCCGGGATACCGCGACGCCGCGGGAGAATTCGCCCGCCTCCGGCTGTCCGCGCCGACCTGAGGCAGGCGGAGCGGATACCCCAGGTGGGGGTAGATTCATCCCGTAAGGCCCCGTATATCCATATTGGCTGGATATGCTATGCATCATGGTCAAGCCTGGACAGCTGCGACTCCGTAGTCCCCACGGCCCGGGGCCCCTCGTCCTGCTGTCCCCGGTGATCCTGACCGTGGTCATCGCCGGCCTGGCGTACTCCACGCCCCCGGACATGGCCTTCAGCCGCATCCTGCCCGCGGCCCCGGCCCTCGCGGCCGCCATGTGGCCCGTGCTGCCCACCGTGCTGCTGGGGACGGTCTGCTTCCTGCTCATGATCGGCCTCAGCCTCGTGTTCCCCGGCCTGGGCGCGTGGTACACGGTGGCGGGCATCGTCGCGGTCACCGTGGCCGCCGCCTACGGCAGCCACGTCCGGCTCCAGCGGGAGCAGGCCCTCTTCCAGGTCCGGCTCGTCGCCGACGCGGCGCAGAAGGTGGTCCTGAGCCCGATGCCGCGCCGCTTCGGGGGCGTCGAGATCGAGGCGCTCTACCTCGCCGCCGCCGCGGAGGCCCGCATCGGCGGCGACTTCTACGAGGCGGTCACCACGCAGTACGGGGTCCGGCTGCTCATCGGCGACGTACGGGGCAAGGGGCTGGCAGCGGTGGGAACGGCCGCGGCGGTGGTCAACTCCTTCCGGGAGGCCGCCCACGACGAGCCCGACCTGGGCGGCGTCGCACGCCGCCTGGAAGCCAGCAGCACCCGCTACAACGCCTCGTTTCCCCCCGACGACCTGATGGAGCGCTTCACCACCGCCGTCCTCGTCGAGATCCCGTACGGAGAGGGCCGCGTCAGGATCCTCAACTGCGGCCATCCCCCACCGCTGCTCCTGAGCCGCGAGGACGTGCGCATCCTGAACCCCTCCGCGCCCTCACCGCTCCTCAACCTCGCGGACCTGATCGGTGATTGCTACAGCATCGACACCTTCGACTTCACCGCGGAGGACCAGCTGCTCCTCTACACCGACGGCGTCACCGAGGCCCGCGACCGCAACGGCAGGTTCTTCCCACTGGCGGACTGGATGCGCCGCCAGCCCTCGGCCCGGCCCCGCGAACTCCTGGACGGCCTCCACCGCGACCTCCTCCGCTTCAGCAACGGAGGCCTCGACGACGACATCGCCGCCCTCGCCGTACGCTTGCACACCGGCCGGCCCTGATCCGGTGCAACAGCCCGCTGAGCTATGCGGGGAGCGACTCCCCGGCGTAGCCGAGGGCGCGCAAGAGGTAGGCCTGGTCGATGGGTTCGGGGTCCGGCAGATCACCGACGGCCCGGAGCAGGTGTGTGCGGTCGTACGTGCGGCGGTGCATGGCGTACTTGAGCATCCAGGGGCCGTACTGGTGGATGCTCGCCTCGTAGCGCGTAGGGTCGGGCACCGACATCTCCAGGGACAGGGCCAGGCCTGGGTACCGAGATTCGAAGGCCGCGAAGGCCACGCCGAGTTCCGTGTTGACGGGGTGGGTCACGTGCATGGTGCGCAGGCCGGGTTCGCCGGCTCGGGAGCGGACCGCCCGGACCATGGCGCGGACGGCGTAGTCCGCCTGGAGCAGGTTCAGGGAGGCCTCGGGGTCACCGGTGAGGCGCAGACGCATCTCGTCGCCGCGACGGTGGGCCCGGGCGAGGAGCCGGTCGACGGCCTTGACGTGTCCCGCCGCATTGCGGAGGAGGCCGTCCAAGGTCCGGGACAGGATGTCGAGCGGCTGACCGGGAAGCCCTTCGGGCACGCGCCGGTCGGTGACCAGCAGGCTCGGCCGCAGAACGGTTGTCGTGCGCCGGGGGGCCGACAGGGCCCAGGCACGCACGAGGCGTTCGGCGGTGTGCTTGGTCTCCTCGTAGACGGTCTCGAACCCGTCGCTCTCCGACAGGTCCTCTTCCCCGATGCAGCCCTGGCGGCGTCGGCCGGCCACGAAAGCGGTGCTGATGTGGACCATGTGAGCCCCGGGCGCCTCTTCGGCGAGCCGAAGGACATGGCCGGTGCCGACAACGTTGGCCTTGTAGAGCGGAGCAGGGTCGCCTTCGAGGGCCAGCCGGGCCGCGCCGTGCCACACGGTGGTCAGGCCGTCGACGATCCGTGCGCGGTCCTCGGGGGACAGGCCGAGACCCGGGTCGGTGATGTCGGCGCCGAGATAGCGCACCCGCTCCAGTGCACCGGGCGCCAGTGGGGGGCTGTCGAGCCATGTCACCGCGGATTCGGTGCGCTCGCGGAGCTGTTGCGCCGTGCCGCGGCCCAGCACGGTGAACGTCTCCTCCGGCCAGTCGGCCAGGAGCTCGCGCAGGAGGCGGCAGCCGAGGAATCCGGTCGCGCCGGTCAGCAGTACGGACACGTGGCAGGCCTCCTTGGAACGGCGGCGTCGGCGGCGTCGGCAGTGCGAGGAAGCGGCGGCCAACTCTAGTGCAAAAACAGGAGTTTGAGGGAGAAGCTCCACCAATTCGGGTGAACCATGCCATCGGAAACATGCTCTGCTCGGATATAGGGCAAATGTGAACACGACCTGGTGAATGCCGTGTTGTCATCCGCTCTGACCAGGAAGGCCGTGCCCATGCCCAAGCCTCGCGCCGATGCTCCACGGCCCATCGCCATCGTGGGGGCTTCATGCCGTCTGCCCGGCGGCGTCAACGGTCTCGATGACCTGTGGACGGCGCTGCGGCAGGGACGCAACCTGGTCGGCAAGGTTCCGGAAGACCGTTTCGACGTGGACCTGTTCGTGGACCCGGCCATGCCACGGCCTGGCAAGAGCTATACCGCGGCCGGAGGCTTCCTCGACAACATCACGGACTTCGACGCGGGCTACTTCGGCATCTCGCCCAAGGAAGCCGCGCACATGGACCCGCAGCACCGCCTCCTGCTGGAGCTGACGGCGGAGACGTTGGACGATGCCTCGATTCCGCCGGCTTCCCTGGCCGGCAGTGACACCGCGGTCTACATCGGCATCTCGGACGCCTCCTACGGAGCCCTGCAGATGCAGGAACCACGGATGATCGGCCCCTACACGATCTCCGGGGTGGCCTCCTCGATCGCCGCCAACCGGCTCTCTCACACGTTCGACCTGCACGGCCCGAGCATGGCGGTGGACACCGCGTGCTCCTCCTCGCTGGTCGCCCTGGACCGGGCCTGCCGCACCCTGTGGGACGGCACCAGCCGTACCGCCCTGTGCGGCGGGGCGAATATCCTGATCAGTCCGTACATCTACGTCGGCTTCTCGCAAGCCGCGATGCTGTCGCGGCACGGGGCATGCGCGTCGTTCTCCGCCGATGCCGACGGATTCGTCCGGGCCGAGGGCGGCGGCATGGTGCTGCTCAAACCGCTCGACGACGCCTTGGCCGACGCGGACCGGGTGCTCGGCGTGATTCTGGGCAGCGGCAGCAACTGCGACGGCAGGACGATGGGACTCTCCCTGCCCGACGCCGAGGCCCAGGAGGCCCTGCTGCGGCGGGTGTACACGGACTTCGGAGTACACCCGGACGAGCTGGTCTACGTCGAGGCGCACGGCACGGGCACGCCCGTGGGCGACCCGGCGGAGGCCCGGTCGATCGGGCGTGCACTGGGCGTTCGCCGGATCAGCGGGGAACTGCTGATCGGCTCGGTCAAGACCACCGTGGGCCACCTCGAGCCCGCCTCCGGCATGGCCGGGCTGTGCAAGGCACTGCTGGTGCTCAAGCACGGCATGGTGCCGGCCTCCCTGTACGCCGGCAATCCCCACCCGGGCATCGACTTCACCGGTCTCGGTCTCCGTCTGGCCGATGAGAACCGCCCACTGCCCGCCACTGACCGTCCGGTCGTCGGCATCAACTCCTTCGGCTTCGGCGGTGCCAACGCCCACGTCATCGTGGCGGCCGCCCCGCCCGCCCCCGAGCACCCCGCGAGCCCGGTGCCTCCCGAGGGCCTGCCCGTCGTGGTCTCCGCCCGTACCCCGCGGGCGCTGGGGGAAGCCGTCTCCCGGATGGCCGACCACCTGGCCACGACCGCCCTGGAGGACTTCTACGACCTGGCGTACACCTCCTGCCGCCGCCGCGCCCTGCACGAGTACCGCGCCGCCGTCTTCGCCCACACCCCCGCGCAAGCGGCGCGGCAACTGGCCGACCTCGCCCGAGACGACTCCCGGCGACCGGGCACGGCGGTCGGCGCCGGCCGGATCGCCTTCGTCTTCGCCGGAAACGGATCCCAGTGGGCGGGCATGGCGGCAGATCTACTGGAAGCCGACCAGGTCTTCCGCGAGACGATCGCGGAAGTCGACGCCGAACTGGCCCCGCGGCTGGGGTGGTCCGTCGCCGAGCAGCTGGCGGCTCCGGCCGAGCAGTGGCCTCTGGAGGCGACAGAGGTGGCCCAGCCCCTGCTGTTCGCCGTACAGCTCGGCATCATGGCTGTGCTGCGCGCCCAAGGGGTGCGCCCCGCCATGGTGGTGGGTCACAGCGCGGGCGAGGTGGCCGCGGCCTACGCGTCCGGGGCCCTCTCCCTCGGCCAGGCCGCCCGCCTGGCCGCCGTGCGCGGTCGGACGCAGGCGAGGGCCGCCGGCAGCGGGCGGATGGCCGCGGTCGGCCTTGATGCCGAGCGAGCGGCCGAGGACCTGCGGTCCTTCGGCCGGGGGCTGGAGATCGCCGGGGTCAACGGCCCCAGGGACGTCACCGTCGTCGGCACCGCCGCCGCGCTGACCGACTTCGGCGCCGCCCTGCGGGAGCGCGAAGTCTTCTTCCGCGATCTGGGCATCGAGTACGCCTTCCACAGCCGGGCCATGGACGCGTTGCAAGAGTCCTTGAAGGACGGCCTCGTGGGGTTCGAGCCCGCCGCGGCGACCGTTCCCTTCTACTCCACGGTGACCGGCGCCCAGACCAACGGACAGGACCTGGACGCGGACTACTGGTGGAGCAACGTGCGCCGACCGGTGCGCTTCAAGGACGCCGTGGAGCAGATGCTCGAAGACGGAGCCGACGTCTTCCTGGAGATCGGCCCGCACCCGGTGCTGCGCGCCTATCTGCGCCGCATCGCCGAGACGCGCCCCCGGACCACCGTGGCGGTGGTGCCGACACTGCACCGCCGGTCCGACGGGCCGCTCGCCCTCGCCACGGCCCGCGCCGCCCTGATCGCGGCAGGCGCGCATACCGACTGGGACCGGTACTTCCCGCGGCCCGGCCGGGCGGTCGCCCTGCCCGCCTACCCCTGGCAGCGCGAGCGCCACTGGGGCGGCGGCAAGGAGCAGTGGACGCGAGGCAGCAAGCGGGAGCATCCGCTCCTCGGAGCACGGGTGGAAGCACCCCTCCCGACCTGGGCCGGTGCCGTCGAACCGGCCGTCGTGCCCTGGCTGACCGGCCACCGCGTGGCCGGCACGGTCCTGGTGCCGGCCACCGCGTTCGTGGAAATGTGCCTGTCGGCCGGAAAGCTGGTGCTGGGCACCGACGTCGAGGTCGAATACCTCGACATCGCCCGGGGGCTGGTCGTGCCATGGGAGGACGCCTCCGGCACTCGTCTCCAGACCGTGCTCAACCCCGATGACGGCACGGTCCTCGTCTCCAGCGGTGAACCGCACGCGGCCGGCACGCACATCCGTGCCCGGGTCCGCACCCTGCTGTCCCGGCGCCCGGCGGCCACGGACCCGGACGCCTGGCGCGCCCGGTGCACCGAGCGGATCGAGCCGGATCACTTCTACGCCTCGTGTGCGGGCGTGGGCCTGTGCTACGGACCCGGCTTCCAGGTCCTCGACGAACTGCACACAGGGCAGGCAGTGGCCTTCGCGCGCTATGCGCATGACGCTCCCGGAAACCCCTACACCGTCCATCCGGCCCTCCTGGACGGGGCGTTGCAGACCGGCGTCGCGCTGCTCCTCGGCCGGCTCGACGCGGGCCTGACGTACCTGCCCTGCAGCATCCGAGCCGTCCGCGTGTGGGCCACCCCGTCGACGACGGGCTGTTTCACGGTCCGGGAACGGTCCCGCACACACGAAGAGGTGTGCTGGGACATCCTCGTCACCGAACCGGACGGCACCGTCACGGTACAGCTCGAAGGCTGCCGTCTGCGCCGCGTCACCACCGACCGCAGCCGGTCGCCGCAGGTCACGCACACCGTCCTGCGTGCCGCACCGCACCCGGAGGAGCCGGCCGTCCCTTCCCCGCTGCCCGCGCCGCACGAGCTCGTCGCCGCCTGTGCCGGGGGCATCGAACGGTTGCGTGCCGACGGGCGCGAGCTGCGCTGGGACCGGTTCCTTCCGCTCGCCGTCGAGCACTTCCTGCGCGCCTTCGTCTCCACGGTCGGCCGTGCGCTGCCCGACCCGGCGGCCCCGTTCACCGCGGAGGACCTCGCCGCGGCGGGTTTCGACGCGGAAAAGTACCGCCGTCTGGAACGATGGGTGGCGCCGGAACTGGTGAAGTCCGGGCTCGCCGAGCGGCGTCCGGACGGCCGGCTGTGTCTGACCGGTGCCCACACCACGCCCGGGGCCGGTGGGTGGGAGATCGTCGACAGCGGCCCGGGGCACAGTGTGGAGCTGGCGCTGTTCGCTCACCAGGCCCAGCGCCTCGAGGGCATCCTGCGTGGCGCCGGGGATCCGCTGGATCTGCTGGTCGAGGACTCCACCAGCAAGGTTCTGGAGCTGTTCTACGACATCGCGCCGTTCTGCCGCTTCCACAACCGCATCGCCCAGACGCTGGTCCGGGAGATCGTGCGGCGCTGGCCCACGGACCGCCCCCTGCGGATTCTGGAGGTCGGCGCGGGCACCGGGGGCACGGCGGCCGCCCTGTTGCCCTTGCTTCCGGCAGACCGTACCCGCTACCGCTTCACCGACATCTCCACGTACTTCCTGCCCCGGGCCCAAGCTCGCTTCGCCGCGTACGACTTCGTCGAGTACCGCACCTTCGACCTGGACGCGGATGCCGCGGAGCAGGGCTACGGTGCGCACTCCTTCGACCTGGTGGTGGCCGCCCATGCGCTGCACGCCGCGAAGCACCTGCCGGACGCCCTGCACAGGCTCTCCGCCCTGCTGGCGCCCGGTGGCCATCTCCTCGCCATCGAGCCGCACACCGAAGACCTGCCTCTGCCGATCTTCGGCACGCTGGACAGCTATCACACACGCGTCGACACCGATGTGAGGCCGGAGTCACCGCTGTTGTCCCGGGATCAGTGGCCCGGGCTTCTCGCGGACTGCGGATTCGCAGAGGTCGCCCAGACCGGCGACGACCGGGCCCCGGCACGCGACGGCAGCTCCGTCATCCTCGCCGCCACCCCGGCCGGACAGCTGTGCACCGCACCTACGGCAGCCCTGCCCGCTCCCCGGGCCGACACCCACCACCTGGTCGCTGCCGCGGCCGACGCGGTCACACCACTCGCAGGCGCCGTGGTCGAGGCCCTCGCCCGGGCGGGGGGCACGGCCGTCGGTCCGGTGGTGGCGGGTTCCACCGAACAGGACTGGGCCCGCCTGCTCGGCAGTGCCGCCCCGCAAGCAGGCACGCTCGCCGTCAGTCTCCTCCTCGGCCCGGCGGACGAGCGCGCACCGGACGGCATCGCGCGGCACACGGCTCATCAGCTGGAAACCCTGCGTGCCCTGGCCGCCGCCTGCCAGGAACTGCCCGACGCCGTCCGCCCGGAGATCTGGCTCGTGTGCAGCCACAATCCCGCTCCGGCCACGGGCGCGGAGCCGGACGAGGTCCCGCCGGTCGCCGCGGCCTGGTGGGGCGCGGCCCGCTGCCTGGCGAACGAGCATCCGGAGCTGCACAGCCGGAGAATCTCCCTGACCGCCGCCGACGATCCGGACGCCGACGCCCACAGGCTCGTCCGCGAGCTCTTCGACCCCGGTGCGGAGGACGAGATCGTCCTGACGCGCCACGGGCGGTTCGTTCCCCGCGAGCAGGTCCGCCCCGTGGCCGCGCCCCTGGCCGTGCCAGCCGGGCAGGATCGCACCTTCACTTTGAAGGTCACCAACCCCGGCCTGTCCTACCGGCTCTCCTGGCAGGAGACCGACCTTCCCCGGCCCGGCCCCGGGCAGGTGCTGATCCAGGTCAAGGCCGCCGCTTTGAACTACCGCGACATGATGCAAGTGGTCGGGCTGCTGCCGGAGGAGGTGTTCGAAGGCACGAGCTTTACGCAGGGCTATGGGGTGGAAGGAGCCGGCGTCGTGGTCTCCTGCGGCGCGGGAGTCACCGACTTCAAGCCCGGCGACCGGGTCGCCGGGTTCGCGCCCGCCTTCCTCTCCTCTCACACCCTGGCCGACGCCCGGCCCATCTGGCGTATCCCGGACGGCTTCCCCATGACCTACCAGGAGGCGGCGACCCTGCCCGTGGCCTGCGCCACGGTGCAGTACGCGCTCGGCACCCTGGCCCGACTGCAGCCGGGGGAGACGGTGCTCGTGCATGGTGGAGCGGGGGGCGTGGGCCTGGCAGCGGCCCGGTACGCGGCGGCGCACGGCGCACACGTCATCGCCACCGCGGGCAGCAGCGTCAAACGCAGTCTGCTGCGCAGCCTCGGCGTGGAACACGTTCTGGACTCACGCAGCCTCGACTTCACCGAAAAGGTGAAGGAGATCACCGGCGGCAAAGGCGTCGACGTCGTCCTCAATTCCCTTGCCGGTGAGGGCATGGTCCGCAGCCTCGAACTAGTCCGCCCGGGCGGCCGCTTCATCGAATTGGGCAAGCGTGACCTCTTCGAGAACAAGCCACTGCTGCTGCGCCCGTTCCTGAACAACATCGCCTTCTTCGGCATGGACTTGTCCAAAGTGCTCGCCGATCCGCCCAGCGCCACCGTACTCCTCGCAGAGGTCGCCGAGGCGGCTCTGCGAGGAGGCTTCCGTCCGCTGCCGCACAGCGTCTTTCCCGCGGCACGCGTTGCCGACGCCTTCCAGCTGCTCCGGCATTCCCGCCACGTGGGAAAGATCGTGATCGCCTTCGAC
Organism: Streptomyces rectiverticillatus; assembly: GCF_013394065.1. Classification (NCBI taxonomy): domain Bacteria; kingdom Bacillati; phylum Actinomycetota; class Actinomycetes; order Kitasatosporales; family Streptomycetaceae; genus Streptomyces; species Streptomyces rectiverticillatus. The sequence continues at coordinate 6,186,566 of NZ_CP040752.1, read as the reverse complement.
ACCTTGGACGAACCGCCCCTGGTGGAGCCCCTGCGTCGCGCCCCGCGCCTGGACCCGGAGGGCACGTATCTCGTCACCGGCGGTACCGGCGGCTTCGGGGCGGCGACCGCCGCATGGCTGGCCGACCTCGGTGCCAGGCATCTGGCCCTGGTCAGCCGCCGTGGACCCGAGGCTCCGGAGGCGGACGCGGTCCTCGCCGGGCTCCGGCAGCGCGGTGTGACGGCCACCGCCCACGCGGCCGACGCCGCGGATCCGGCGGGGATGACGGAACTCGTCGCCCGCATCGACGCCGGCGGGCACCCCCTCCGGGGGGTCGTGCACTGCGCCATGCACCTGGACGATGAGGACTTCCTCAAGCTCGGCACCGAGCGGATGAGCGCCGTGCTGCTGCCGAAGATCGCCGGAGCCACGGTGCTGGACGTCCTGACCCGCGACCGCGAGTGCGATCTGTTCCTGCTGTATTCCTCGTTCGTCACCACGCTCGGCAATGTCAAACAAGCCCCTTACGTGGCCGGCAATCTCTACCTCGAAGCCCTCGCCCGGCAGCGGCGCCGCGCCGGTAAACCGGCTCTGGCCATTGCCTGGGGCCCGATCGCCGATGTGGGGTTCGTGGCCCGGAATCAGCTGGCCACGGTCATGGCGGGGATGGGCTTCGAAGCAGTGCCTCCGGCCGAGGCCTTCGCCGCCGCCGAGGCGCTCCTGGGCACGGGTGCGGTGGTCGCCTCGGTGACCAGCGCCGACTGGAACCGAGCACGCACGCTCTTCCCGACGGCAGGCAGCCCGCGCTTCTCCGACCTGGTGCCGGAGGCCGCCCACGACGACGGATTCAGCAAAGAAGAGCTGGTGCGTACCCTCGGCCAAAGGTCCAGGAAGGACGCCCTGGCCTACTTGACCGGCCATCTCGCGGGGCTCCTGGCCGACGTCCTGCAGATGGACGTCAACGACATCGACCCGCACGCACGCGTCGACAGCTACGGCCTCGACTCCCTCATGGGCGCCGAGTTGCTGGTCAAGGTGCACAACCGCTACGGCATCGAGATTCCGCCCATGGAACTGCTGCGCAACGCCAACAGCACCCTCGCCGACGTCGCTCGACTCGTCTACGTCCGATTCGGCCTGAACCCGGACGAGAACGCCCCCGAGCCCATGTCCCGGGCCGGGACCGGTCAGCCGTCCTCACACTTGCCGCACCAATCCCAGGACCGGACTCGGGACGCCATCGGCCAGTGAACCGCCGCCGTCGCAGCGAACATGCAAAGCACCCTCTGACCTGGGATTTCTCCCAGGTCAGAGGGTGCTTCCACGTGTCGGGACGGCGGGATTTGAACCCACGACCCCTTGACCCCCAGTCAAGTGCGCTACCAAACTGCGCCACGTCCCGGTGCTTGCCCGGCCCGGGCTTTCGCCCTTGCCGACCGCGCACGAGAACAATACCGCACTTCACGGGGTGATCGCGCACGGCTTCCATGGGGCGATCGGCACGGAATGTTCTTTTTGTGCGGCTTGGCGGTGGCTGTCGCCCCGGCCGCCCCGCGCGGTGTTGACCGCCCTCCCGCCCCCCGTGGGACCATCGGGCTCCCGACGCCGCTCGCGCTGCGCTGCAACTCCCCCGGCCCAGGAGGACAGTTGGCCACCTCGGACGTTCCGGCCCCTCGTTCGCCCCTCTCCTCCCCCTCCCCCTCCTCATCCCCGTCCCCCTCCGCCCTCTCCCGGCGCAGGTTCCTGCAGGCCGCGGCCGGGACCGCGGCGGTGGCCGGGGTTGCGGGGGCGCTGCCGGCGGCGGGGGCCGCGGCGGCGCCTGCCGGGGGCGGGGGCGGGGTGCTGTCCTTCATGGCCGCCACCAACGGGGCGGCGAGCCTGTCCCCCGCCGGGGACCGGCTGGTCGCCGAGGTGCAGAACGTGCTGTGGTCCCTGCCCCGCAAGGGCGGGGAGGCCGTCGCCATCACCCCGGCCGATCTGGAGCCGACCCGGCCCGTGCACTCGCCCGACGGCCGGCGGCTGGCCGTCTGCGCCTACCGCGGCGGCGGCTTCCACATCTGGACGCTGCGGCCCGACGGCAGCGGGCTGCGGCAGGTCACGGACGGGCCGTGGGACGACCGCGGGCCCGCCTGGTCGCCCGACGGCACGCGGATCGCCTTCGCCTCCGAGCGGGGCGGCGACCCGGTGACGGGCAGCCCGTACCGGGTGTGGGTGGTGGACGTACGCAGCGGTGCGCTCGCCCAGGTCACCGGGGTGGGCGGGCAGGAGGGGCCGCTGCAGGACGGCGCGTGGGAGGACTTCGACCCCGTGTGGTCGCCGGACGGCTCGCGGCTGCTGTTCGTCCGCGCCCGCGTCGCCGGGACCGCGCTGGAGGCCCGCACGATCGCGTCCGTCCCCGCCGACGGGCACGGGCCGGTGCGGGCCGAGCACACCGAGACCGAGGCCGCGCAGGTCATGACCCCGGCCGTCGCGCCGGACGGGCGCCTGGCCTACCTGCGGACGACCGCCGCGCCCAAGGCCGGCTGCACCCTGGTCGTCGGCGGTGCGCCCGTCCCGGTCGACGGGGACGTCGAGCCCGTCCCGCCCCGCTGGGTCTCGGCCGGCGAGCTGCTCCTGACCGTCGGCGGCACGTTCCGGGTCGTCCGCCCGGAGGCGCCGCAGGACGCCCGCGTCATCCCTTTCCTCGGCCGTCTGCCCGTCGCCCGGCCGCGCTACCGCACCAAGCGGTACGACCTCGACGGCGGCGGCGTGCACGGCGTCCGCTCCCTGCACCTCCCGGCCCTCTCGCCCGACGCCCGCCGGGTCGCCTTCGCCGCGCTCAATGCGCTCTGGGTCGCCGACGTCGCGGGCGGGCGGCCGCCGCGCCGGGTCGTGAAGTCCGATCCCTCGCGTTACGTCTTCGGGCCCGTCTGGAGCCCCGACGGCCGGTCCCTGGTCTATGCCGACGACCGCGGCGGCCTGCTCGCCGCGCGCCGTCACGATCTCGCCTCCGGCGAGGAGACCGAGCTGGCCGGGGGCGGCCGCGCCTACCCCGTCCTGTCCCCCGACGGCCGGCGGCTAGCCGCCCTGGACCTGACCGGCGGGCTCGTGGTGCGCGACCTCGCCGCCGGCACGGACCGGGTGCTCGCCTCCCCCCTGGGCGGCGGCGGGCTGCCGGGCAGACCGAGCTGGTCCCCGGACGGGCGGTACGTCGCCCTGTGCGACCGCAACCGGCTGAACCAGCGGTTCCGTGAGGGGTACAACCTCATCCGGGTCGTCGACACGGCCGACGGCAGCGCCCGCCTGCACGCGCTCGCCCCGCACACCTCGATCGCCGACCGCTACGACTGCGGGCCCGTCTGGTCGCCCGACGGCCGCCACATGGCGGTGATCTCCGAGTCCGCCCTGTGGCTGCTGCCGGTGCGGCCCGACGGCACCCCCGACGGCGAGCCGCGCCGGCTCACGGACGGCGCGGCCGATCACCCCTCCTGGTCGGGGGACTCCCGGAAGATCCTCTACCTGGCCGCCGACGGCCGGCTGCGCCTCCTCGACGTCCACGACGCGTCCACCCGTACGCTCCGCATCCCCCTCGACTACCGGCGCCCGGTCCCCGCCGACACGGTCGTGCACGCCGGCAGGTTCTGGGACGGCACCGGGGAGGCCGTCCGCGAGGACGTCGACCTGGTCGTCCGCGGCGGGCGGATCGACGCCGTCGAGCCCCACCGGGCGCGGCGCGCGGCCGTCCGCACCGTCGACGCCTCCTCCGGCACGGTGATCCCCGGCCTGTGGGACGCCCACACCCACCCGTACCAGAACACGTACGGCGGCCGGCAGACGGCGCTGCAGCTGGCCTACGGGATCACCACCGCGGTCTCGTTCGGCGGCGGCGCCTACGAGCAGGCGCGCATCCGCGAGGCCGTGGCGGCGGGCGAGCTGGCCGGACCGCGGATGCTGACCACCGGGGAGCTGCTCGACGGCTCGCGCGTCGCGTACAGCATGGGCCGGGCGCACCGCACCCGCGAAGGGCTGCACCGGTCGCTGTCCCGCGCCGCGGCCCTCGACTGGGACTTCGTCAAGACCTACGTCCGCGCGCCCGGCTGGGTGATGGAGGAAGCGGCCCGTTTCGCGCACGAGCGGCTCGGGGTCCGCGCCGGCAGCCACCTCCTCTCGCCGGGCGTCCAGCTCGGCCAGGACCTGACGACGCATCTGCAGGCCACGCAGCGGCTGGAGTTCGGGCACGCGACGACCGCGTCGGGGCGCGCCTACCAGGACGTCGAGGAGATCTACACGCGCAGGGACTTCCACCTCGTCGCCACGATGTTCACCTCGGTGCCGCTGCTGGGCGAGGCGCCGGCCCTGGCGCAGGACCCGCGGGTGACGAAGCTGATGCCCCCGTGGGACGTGGAGGTCGTCCGCCGGACCGCGGCCGCCCGGCCGACCGCCGACCAGCTGGCCACCCTCGAGCGCGAGATCGGCGTCTACCGCCGGGTGCTGGCGGGCGGCGGCACCGTGGCCCTGGGGACGGACGCGCCGCTGGTGCCCGTGGGTCTCGCCCTGCACCTGGGGCTGCGGGCCCTCCACCGCTACGGGCTGTCCGCGGCGCAGGCGCTGCGGACCGCGACCGTGCTGCCCGCGCGGGTCTTCGGCGCGGACCGGGACCTGGGCACGCTGGAGCCCGGCAAGCTCGCGGACGTGACGGTGGTGGACGGCGATCCGTTCACGGACTTCGACGCGCTGGTGCGGACGGCTTCGGTGCTGCGCGGCGGGGTGCCGTTCGAGCAGGCGCGGCTGGTCGCGGCGTACGGAGCGGCCGGCGCTCCGGCGGCACCGCCCGGGGTGCGGGCCGCCGCCGACGCGTGGCTCGCCGTGTCGCGGCAGCTCCGGCGGGACTCCTGCTGCGACGTGGAGCTCAACCTGTGACGGTGCGCTGATCCGGACCCCCGGGCCCGGTACGGCACCGCCGGTCACGTCGTGGGGGTTACGCACCGCTGCGGCGGGACGAAGAGCTGCGGACGGACGCCGCGCCGCCCGTTCCCGTTCTCCGCCGCAGCGGCGCGTGACCACCCGATACGCGTGCGGCGGTGCCGGACCGGCCCGGGCGCCCGCCGCTCACGCCCGCAGGGAGACCTCCCCCACCGCGGCAGTCGCCGCGCCCCGCACGAGCGGGTCCGCCGCCGGGCGGACCGCCACCGCGCGCCACCACGGGTCGGCCGGCAGGCCGTCCGCCGGTTCGAACGGCTGCCCGGGTCGCGGGATCGCGATCCGGGCCCCGTGGCGCGCGGCCGCGGCGAGGGAGCCCTCGGCGGGCTCCTCCCAGGGGTGCGGGGCGAGGTTGAAGGTGCCCCAGTGGATGGGCAGCATCACTCCGCGGGAGGCGTCGCCCTGCAGGTCGGCGTGGGCCTGCAGGCCTTCGTCCGGCGTCATGTGGATGTCCGGCCAGAACTCGGAGTAGGCGCCGATCTGGATCATGGTGGCGTCGAACGGGCCGTACTGCGCGCCGATGTCCGCGAAGCCGGGGAAGTATCCGGTGTCGCCGCTGTGGAAGATCCGGTGCTCGGAGCCGGCCACGACCCAGGAGGCCCAGAGGGTGTGCTGGGTGTTGCGCAGCGCCCTGCCGCAGAAGTGCCGGGCGGGGGTGGCGGTGAAGGACAGGCCGGCGGCGCGGGCCGTCTCGTGCCAGTCGAGCTCGGTGATCCGCCCGGCCGACACTCCCCAGTGTTCGAGGTGGGCGCCGACACCCAGCGGTACGACGAAGTGCGCGCCGGTGCCGCGGGACAGGGCCCGTACGGTCGCCATGTCCAGGTGGTCGTAGTGGTCGTGGGAGATGACCACGGCGTCCACGGGCCCGGTCTCTCTCAGCGGCACCGGCACCGGGTGCAGGCGCTTGGGGCCCGCGAAGGCGAAGGGGGAGCAACGCTCCGACCAGACGGGGTCGAAGAGCACGCGGGCGCCGTCGATCTCGGCCAGCACGCTGGAGTGGCCCATCCAGGTCAGCCGCAGCCCGGAGGTGGCGGGGACGGCGAGGTCGGCCACGGTGGTCGGGTGGACCGGTACGGTGCCGCCCGGTGCCCGGCGGGCCCGCTGCTCCGCGCGGAAGTACGTGGGCAGGAACTTCAGCAGGGCGGCCGAGGGGGTGCGCTCGGCGCCGACGGGGTTGGTGAACACGCCGTCGGCGAAGTTCGGTGACCGCCGGATGCGCGCCATCCGCTCCCCGGACGGGTCCGCGCCGAATGCGGCCGGGCGCAGGGCGTCGAGCGGTGAGCTTGTCGGGCGGGAGCCGGTCACGGCACCTCCAGGGCGAATGCGGCCAGGTCGTGCCATTATCCGCCCCGCCCGGCGGGCTCGCGGCGGCCCCCGGGCGACGGCCGGGCTGCCTCTTCTTGAGGTGTCGGTGAACTTCCGGCTGCCCGCGCCTCCGGGCTCACCCCCGTGATATGAGCCCGGACGCGCGGCCGGCGCAGTGCCGGGGATCCACTGTGCAGGGTCGCGCGCGCAGATGCACGTGAATTTTCCCGTGCAGCATTGCCACCGGCCTTCTGTGCAGGGCTTCTTCCGAACAGCACACGAAATCCCCGCATGGTCTTTTCAGAGCCCACTCACACGGAGGGTGAGGTTCAGCCGGCCGGTGAGGCCGAGCGCGGCGGGGCCGGTGCCGGGACGGGTGCGCGGCACCCCGTGGAAGGCGAGGCGCGAGGGGCCTCCGAAGACGAAGAGGTCGCCGCTGCGCAGCTCGACGTCGGTCCAGGGGCGGCCGCGGCCGGCGGGGGTGCCGAAGCGGAAGACGCAGCTGTCGCCGAGGCTCAGGGAGACGACCGGGGCCGTGGACTCCTCGTCCGCGTCCTGGTGCATGCCCATCTTCGCGTGGGCGTCGTAGAAGTTGACCAGGGCGATGTCGTACGCGGCGGGCTCCGGCTGCGTGCCGTACGCGTCGGCGACGGCCTGCACGGCCATCCGCCCCAGCCACCCGGGGAACGGCTTGACGGGTGCGCCGTCCCCGTCCACGACGGTGCGGGCGTAACCGTAGGGGTACCAGTGCAGGCCCAGGCAGACGGTGCGCACGGACATCCGCCCGCCGCTCGGCATGCGGACGGTCCGCAGGCCGGCCGGGGGCCGCGCCCACGTGCGGCAGGCGTCGAGCAGGCGCTGCTGGGCCGCGAGGTCCAGCCAGCCGGGGACGTGGACCGCTCCCGGGGCGACCTCGGTCCGGGGCCGGGGGAAGAGCTCGTCGTCCATGCCGTCCAGCCTAGGACGGCTCCGGCGCCCCTCCGCCGGCCCTCCGCCGGACGGTGTGACGACCGTCTCACCGGGGCGGCGGCGCGGGATGTCACGGATCGGCGGGTCCGGTCCGTCGTACGGGCACAGGCAAGCACACCCCGTCCCGATGGAGGACCCGCCATGGCCAGGATCTCGCTCACCCCGCACCGCACCCCGCTGATCCGGCTCGTGCAGTGGTACAGCAGGCGCACCTACGGCAAGGTGCTGGAGCCGCTCATGGCCGCCGCCCACAACCGGCGCGTGCTGCTCACGACGTCCCGCTTCGAGATGTCGCTGGCCCGCTGGAACAAGCTCGACCCGCAGCTGAAGGCGCTGGCCGAGATGGCGTCGGCGGCGGCGATCGGCTGCTCGTGGTGCATGGACTTCGGCTACTGGGTCAACCGCGGGCACGGGATGACGCACGAGAAGCTGCGCGACATCCCGGTGTGGCGGGACAGCGGCCTGTACACCCCGCTGGAGCGCGACGTGCTGGAGTACGCCGAGGCGATGACCGCCACCCCGCCGGCCGTCGAGGACGACCTGGCGGAGCGGCTGCGGCTGCGCCTGGGCGACGCCGCGTTCGTCGAGCTGACCGCGATGATCGCGGTGGAGAACCTCCGCTCGCGCACGAACGCGGCGCTCGGCCTGCACAGCCAGGGCTTCAAGGACAGCTGCGAGATCCCGGCCCGCCCGCAGGCGGACACGGCCCCGGCGGCGGGCTAGCCCTCACCGCCGACTAGCCCTCACCGCCGGCTAGCCCTTGCGGCCCACTCCCCCGTAGAAGATCGTGTCGTTGAGCTCCGCCGGGCCCGGGACCGGCCCGTCCGGCCGCCACAGCGGCACCCGGACCAGCCCCGGGTCCAGGAGCTCGAAGTCCCCGAAGAGCGGCTCGACGGCGGCGCGGTCGCGCAGGTTGAGGCCGGCGGTGGCGTTCCGGTACGTGCCGACGACCCGGTCGCGGGCCTTGACGTCGGTGTAGCCGTCCGCGTACCCCTCGTACGGCTCGGCCGTGGCGTGGGAGAGCACGAGGTGGCTGCCGGCGGGGAGCGCGTCGGCGAAGGCCGCGACGATGCCGGCGGGGTCCTCCTCGTCGGTGACGAAGTGGAGGACGGCCACGAGCAGCAGGGCCACCGGCTCGCCGAAGTCGATCAGCTCGCGCACCTCGGGGCGGGCCAGGATCGCCGCCGGGTCGCGCACGTCGCCGAGGACGAAGCCGGCCTGCCCGGTGCCGGTGAGCTTGGCGCCCGCGTGGGTGGCGACGATCGGGTCGTTGTCGACGTAGGCCACCCGGACGTCCGGTGCGACCTCCCGGGCCACCTCGTGGGTGTTGGGCGAGGTGGGGATGCCCGTGCCGATGTCGATGATCTGCCGGACGCCGCCGCGGACGACCTCCCGCACGGCGCGCTGCAGGAACGCCCGGTTGGCCCGGGCGGAGAGCCGGACCTGCGGGTGCGCCTGGATGACGTGCTCGGCGGCCTGCCGGTCGACCTCGTAGTTGTCCCAGCCGCCGAGGTAGTAGTCGTACATCCGCGCCGGGTGCGGCCGGCTGGTGTCGATGTCCTCGGCCGCGAAGCCCTGCTGGCTCATGCGGTGCTCCGTTCGGTTGGTTGCGCGGTAGGGGGTGACGCCGCGGCGCACCGGCGGCCCGGGCCGCCCGGCGGTGCCGTGCACGTGCCCTGCGGGGTCATTCGCAGGCGGCGCCGGAGCCGGCGAGCAGGAAGTCCGCCGCGCCCGCCTTGGCGCCGTTGATGAAGCTCTCCATCTCGTGACGCGTGTAGATCAGCGCGGGGCCCCCGGGGTCGGTGGACTGGCGCAGGGCGATCCGGCCGTCGCCCAGCCGCAGGGCCTCGACGCACGAGCCCCCGTTGCCGCCGCTCCACGGCTTGCTCCACCCCTCGGTGCCGAGGTCGGTGGCGGGCATGCCGTTGTAGATGCGATCCATGGTTCAGATCTCCTTACGAATCCCACCCAGGATTGCCTCGGTGGTGTGTGCCGGCGCGGCCTGCGCGCACATGCGGTCCAGCGCCTCCAGGAAGGCCGAGACGTCGTCGCGCTGGTCGAAGTACGAGGCGCCGACGAGGTTTTCGGCGTAGGCGATGTCCGGCAGCTCCGGGAGCGGGAACCGGAAGATGTGGAACGGTCCGTACATCGCCGGGTGCGGCCCGGCGGCGAACGGCATGATCTGCAGCCGTACGTTGGGCATGGCGGTGGCCTCGGCGAGGCGGGCGACCTGCTCGCGCATGATGTCCGGCCCGCCGATGGGCCGGCGGAGCACCGTCTCGTCGATCACCGCCCACAGCAGCGGCGCGCCCTCGCGGGTCAGCAGCGACTGGCGCTCCCGGCGGACGGCGACCGCCCGCTCGACGTCCGCCTCCGGGGCGTGCGGCATGCCGGCGCGGAGCACGGCGCGTGCGTAGCGCTCGGTCTGCAGCAGGCCCGGGACGTAGTGCGGTTCGTAGGCCCGGATGAGGTTGGCCTCGCCCTCCAGGCTGACGAACGCGCTGAACCACTCGGGCAGGACGTCCCGGAAGCGGTGCCACCAGCCGGGGCGGTTGGCCTCGCGGGCGAGGGCGAGGAAGCCCTCCACCTCCTCGGCGTCGCTCACGCCGTAGACCCGCAGGAGCTTCTCCACGTAGGGGAGCTTCAGGCCGACTTCGGCCTTCTCCATCCTGCGGACGGTGGCGTGGGTGACGTCGAGGGCGCGGCCCGCCTGCTCGTAGGAGAGACCGGCCTTCTCCCTCAGGTCGTGCAGCCGTTTGCCGAGCACGACCCGCAGGACGGTCGGTGCGCCCGCCGGACGCGCTTCCGCCACTGTTCTCCCCCTCCATGCCCGCCGGTTGTCATATGCCCGCAGTCTGTCACGCACCCCCCGGAGCCGACAGACTGACCTGACGATTCTGCAATTTGCAGATTGAACCTTGCCACACATGAGCCGTATCGCACATAGTTACGGCGTGGTCCCCTCCCATGACGCACCTTCGCTCGGGCGCTTCGGCTGTTCCATGGCCGTACGTCTGCAGGACGCCTTCCACTTCCCGGCTCGTGGCGCCTCGGTGGCAGCCGCGCGAAAACGGGTCCTCGCACAACTGCGGGAGTGGGGCATCGACGAAGTGGCGTGCGACGACGCCCAATTGGTGGTGTCCGAGCTCTTCACCAACGCGGTCCGGCACACGGACAGCGCGAACGTCAGCTGTCAGCTGAGGGTGCTCGGTGCGCATCTGCGCATAGAGGTGGGCGACCAGGGCCGCACCCCGACGGAGCCGCGGGCCCGGTGCAGCGGGACGGACGAGGAGAGCGGCCGGGGCCTGCTGCTCGTCGGCGCGCTGTCGCAGGCATGGGGGGTCCGGCCCGACGACAGCGGCCGGGGCCGTGTCGTCTGGGCCGACCTCGCCGCCGGGCGGCTCTCCCCCTGAAAGGCATCCCGGCGGCCCGAAAGGCGCTACAGCGGCAGGAGATCCGGCCGCTTGGGCTCCACGTGGTCCCCCGAGGACTCGCCGCGCAGCCGGCGGCCGATCCACGGCACCAGGTGCTCGCGCGCCCAGTGGATGTTGTCGCGCCGCACCTCGGCGGGCGAGCGGTGGTCCTCGTCCGGCCAGGCCTGGTCCGGGTCGGCCGGCACCTCCAGGCCGAGCACCTGGGCGGCCCGCAGGGCGACCCGCGTGTGCCCGTCGGGCGAGAGGTGGAGCCGGTCGTCGCTCCACGCCCTGCGGTCCTGCACCGAGCGCAGCGACCACAGGTCCAGGACCGGGCAGCCGTGCCGGTCCGCGATGGCCCGGACGTGGGCCGTGTACGTCGCGATCTTGCCGCGCAGGTGCCGCAGCACGGGCATCCCGCGGGTGTCGAAGCCGGTGCACAACAGGACGGTGCCCACCGAGGAGGCCAGCTCGGCGACGGCCTTCTCGTAGCGCTCGGCCACGGCGTCCGGGTCGCTGCCCGGGCGCAGGATGTCATTGCCGCCCGCGCAGAATGTCACGAGGTCCGGGCCTAGCTCCTTCGCCCGGGGCACCTGCTCCGCGACGATCTGGTCCAGGAGACGGCCGCGCACGGCGAGGTTGGCGTAGCGGAAGTCGTGCTCGGCGCGCTGGTCGGAGAGGAGTACGGCCAGTCGGTCGGCCCAGCCGATGAAGGTGTCGTCCGGACCCGGGTCGCCGACGCCTTCGGTGAAGCTGTCCCCGACGGCTGCGTACGACCCGATCGCGCTCTTGCTGAATGAATTCGAATCGTCTGCCACGTCGGTACATCTTTCCTCGCGGGGAGTGACCTACGCCACCGTAACCAGGGGTTGACGAGCCGTGATGTATCCCACCCCGAGAAGTCCGTGTGCGCGGAATACGTCGGCGCGGCTACCGCAGCGGGGCGGTTGGCCGTACAACCGGTGTCGTAAGGTCGTTGAACCGCTTCGCCGGCGAGCAGGGCCGGCGGCCTAGCCCTGGGAGCGCCCGTGACGCAGACGCCGCATGTGCCGTCCACCGAGCCCGAGCTGGCGGGGGTGCGCAACTTCCGCGACCTCGGCGGTCTGCCGGCCGCCGGCGGACGGCGGGTACGGCACGGCGTCCTCTTCCGCAGCGGGCACCTCGCCCACGCCACCGAGGACGACGCGCGCTTCCTCGGCTCGCTCGGCCTGCACACGGTCTTCGACTTCCGCAACGACGCCGACATCGCGCTCGACGGGCCCGACGTCGAGCTCACCGGCGTCCGCAACGTCAACCTCCCCCTCAACGACCCGGCCCACGGCGCCGAGTTCTGGAACATGGTGCGCGCCCGCGACCTCGGGCACCTGCGGAGCGTGCTGGACGGCGGCAGAGCCGCGGAGCGGATGGCCGAGACGTACCGGGAGGTCGTCACGGGCCGCACGGCCGAGCTCGGCCACGTCCTGCACGCCCTCGCCGACGACAGCGTGCCGGCGCTGATGCACTGTGCGGCCGGGAAGGACCGCGCCGGGCTGTGCGTCGCGGTCACCCTGCTCGCCCTCGGCGTCGGCCGCGAGGCGATCGAGACCGACTACCTGGAGTCGAACGCGCCGCACCGGCGCTACCGGATGCGGCGCGCACCGGAGTCGACGGGGCCCGAGGACCGGGAGATCGCGGAGCTGCTGTCGCCGATGTTCGAGGCGCGCGCCGCGTACCTCCACGCGGCGTTCGACGAGATGGACGCCACGTGGGGCTCGCCCGACCGGTACCTGGCCGACGGTCTGGGGCTCGCCCCGGCGGCCCGTGAGCGGTTGCAGGAGCGGCTCCTCACCGACTAACGGTTCGCCACCGCCTGCTTCACCAGCGTGCGCCCGAAGTCCCACAGCAGGCCGCCCCCTCCGTGGGCGTCGTCCATGACGGCCGTGAAGGCGTCCACGAAGCGGTCCACCTCGCGCTCCCCGATGATCAGCGGCGGGATCAGCTTGATCACCTCCAGGTGGTCGCCGGAGACCTGGGTGAGGATGCGGTGCTTCTGCAGCAGCGGCACCACGACCATCTGCGCGAAGAGGCCCTTGCGGGCCGCCTGGAGCATGGCCCAGCGGCTGCGCAGCCCCAGCGAGGACGGCTTGCCGAACTCGATGCCGATCATCAGGCCCCGGCCGCGGACGTCGTGCAGCAGCTCGTACTTGCCGACGAGCGCGGCGAGCCGGCCGCGCAGCAGGTCGCCCGTGCGCCGGGCGCCCGCGACGATCTGCTCGTCCTCCATCACGGAGAGCACCGCGAGCCCGGCGGCCATCGCCTGTGCGTTGGAGCCGAAGCTCGCGGAGTGCACCAGGACCCGGTCCATGGAGGAGTAGACCTTCTTGAAGATCCAGTCCTTGCCGAGGGTGGCGCCGACGGGCACGTAGCCGCCCGAGAGCGCCTTGGCCACGCAGACCAGGTCCGGCTCGACGCCCGCCTCGTGCTGGTAGGCGAAGAAGTCGCCGGTGCGGCCGATTCCGGTCTGCACCTCGTCGGCGATGAGCAGCGCCTTGTGCCGGTGGAGCAGCTCCTGCGCGGCGCGCAGGAAGCCGGCGGGCGGCTCGTGGACGCCCTTGCCCTGGATCGGTTCGACGACGAAGGCGGCCACGTCGCCGCGGGCGAGCTCCCGCTCCAGGGCGGCGAGGTCGCCGAGCGGGATCGCCGTGTCGGGCAGCAGGGGCGCGAAGCCGTCCCGGAAGCCGTCCTCGCCGTTGACGGAGAGCGAGCCGGTGGTCAGGCCGTGGAAGGCGTGGGAGCAGTAGAGGACCCGCGGCCTGCCCGTCGCGTACCGCGCGAACTTCAGGGCCGTCTCCACCGCCTCGGTGCCGCTGTTGCCGAAGAACACCCGGTCCAGGTGCGGCGCGTACGACAGCAGCTTCTCGGCGAGGAGGCCGGGCAGCGGCTGGCAGTCGAAGCGGGTGAGGTCGGCGAGCGAGGCGTCGAGGACGTCGTGCAGCGCCTTGCGGACGACGGGATGGTGCCGGCCGACGCCCATCACCCCGAAGCCGGCGAGCATGTCGAGGTAGTCCTGCCCGTCGGCGTCCCAGAAGTAGGCGCCCTCGGCCCGCTCGTAGACCTTGTCGAAGCCGATGGTGTGCAGCATGCGCGGCAGCTGGTGGTTGAGGTGCCGGGCGTGCAGGTCGTACCGCTCGCCGCCGCGCTCCGCGAGGATCCGGGTGAGGTCGAAGCCCTTGCCGCCGGCGGCGGCACCGGCTGTGTCGGCTGTCATGCGTCGTTCTCCTTCACGGCCGCGGGGGTCTTCGCGGCTTCTTCCTTGCGGGCCAGAGCGGCGCTGATCCGGCCGGCGATCTCGGCGGGGGTGAGCCCGAGGTCCGCCAGGACCTCACCGCGCTTGGCGTGCGGCAGGAACTGCTCGGGGATGCCGAAGGTGCGCAGCGGCACGTCGACGCCGGCGTCGCGCAGCGCCTGCCCGATCGCCGAACCGACGCCGCCGGTACGGCTGTTGTCCTCGACGACCGCGACGACCCGGTGGCGCGCGGCGAGCGGGGGCAGGGCGGCGTCGACGGGCTTGACCCAGCGCGGGTCGACGACGGTGCAGGGGGTGCCGCGGGCGGCCAGGAGGTCGGCGGCCTCCAGGCACACGCCGGCCATGGCGCCGACCGCGACGATCAGGACCTGTGCCTCCTCGCCGCCGGGCGCGGGGCGGGCGATGACATCCATGCCGCCTTCGCGGGCCAGGGCCGGGACGGGCTCGCCGACGCTCTCCTTCGGGAAGCGGATCACGGTGGGTGCGTCCTCGACCTCGACGGCCTCGCGCAGCTGGGCGCGCAGCTGCTCGGCGTCGCGCGGGGCGGCGATCCGCAGGCCGGGGACGACCTGCAGGATCGACATGTCCCACATGCCGTTGTGGCTGGGCCCGTCGGTGCCGGTGACGCCCGCCCGGTCCAGGACGAAGGTCACGCCGCACTTGTGCAGGGCGACGTCCATCAGCACCTGGTCGAAGGCGCGGTTGAGGAACGTGGCGTAGACGGCGAAGACCGGGTGCAGACCGCCGGTGGCCAGGCCGGCCGCGGAGGTGGCCGCGTGCTGCTCGGCGATGCCGACGTCCCAGACGCGGTCGGGGAAGGCCTCGGCGAACTTCGTCAGCCCTACGGGGTGGAGCATCGCGGCGGTGATGGCGACCACGTCGGGCCGCTCGGCCCCGATGGCGAGCATCTCGTCGCCGAATACCGAGGTCCAGGAGCGGCCGGCGGGCGGGGCCAGCGGCCGGGAGGTGAGCGGGTCGATCACGCCGACGGTGTGGAAGCGGTCGGCGTCGTCCTCCAGGGCGGGCTGGTAGCCGCGGCCCTTCTCCGTACGGCAGTGGACGAGGACGGGGCCGTGGAAGCGCTTGGCCCGGCGCAGCGCGGACTCGACGGCGGCGACGTCGTGCCCGTCTATCGGGCCGAGGTACTTAAGACCCAGGTCCTCGAACATGCCCTGCGGGGCGAAGGCGTCCTTGAAGCCCTTCTTCGCGCCGTGCAGGGACTCGTAGAGGGGCTTGCCGATGGCGGGCAGGCCCTGGATCGCGTCCTTGCCCCAGGACAGGAAGCGTTCGTAGCCGTCGGTCGTGCGGAGCGTGGCGAGGTGGTCCGCGAGGCCGCCGATGGTGGGGGCGTAGCTGCGTTCGTTGTCGTTGACGACGATGATCAGCGGCCGGTCCTCGGCGGCGGCTATGTTGTTGAGCGCCTCCCAGGCCATGCCGCCGGTCAGGGCCCCGTCGCCGATGACGGCGACGACGTGGCGGTTCCACCGGCCGAGGACCTGGTTGGCCTTGGCGAGGCCGTCGGCCCAGCCGAGGACGGTGGAGGCGTGGCTGTTCTCGATGACGTCGTGCTCGGACTCCTCGCGCGAGGGGTAGCCGGACAGGCCGCCCTTGCCGCGCAGCTTGGAGAAGTCCTGGCGGCCGGTGAGCAGTTTGTGGACGTACGACTGGTGGCCGGTGTCCCACAGGATGCGGTCGGCCGGTGAGTCGAAAGAGCGGTGCAGGGCGATGGTGAGCTCCACCACGCCCAGGTTGGGGCCGAGGTGGCCGCCGGTCCTGGCGACGGCGTGGATGAGGAAGTGGCGGATCTCCTCCGCCAGTTCGGTCAGCTCCTCGGCGTCCAGGGTCTTCAGGTCGCGCGGACTGCGGATGTTCTCCAGCAACGACACGCGGGCCCCCTCCTCGTCTTGCGGCCTGGGCCGGGCGGCCGCACGGTCGCTGTTCCTACGGTGGCGGGTCGCCGGTCTCAGGCCACGGTGACGTGCGGCGCCCCGGGGAGGGCTCCGTCCGCCGTCATGGCATCGGCGATCTTCATTGCTTCCTCGATGAGGGTCTCCACGATCTTCGACTCCGGCACGGTCTTGATGACCTCGCCCTTCACGAAGATCTGCCCCTTGCCATTACCCGAGGCGACACCCAGGTCGGCCTCACGGGCCTCACCCGGACCATTGACGACGCAGCCCATCACCGCGACGCGCAACGGCACCTCCATACCCTCCAGACCAGCACTGACCTGATCCGCAAGCTTGTACACATCCACCTGCGCACGACCACAGGACGGACACGAAACGATCTCCAGACGACGCTGACGCAGCCCCAGAGACTCCAGGATCTGCATACCCACCTTGATCTCCTCCGCCGGCGGAGCCGACAGCGACACACGGATGGTGTCACCGATGCCCTCCGACAACAGCGCACCAAACGCCACCGCGGACTTGATCGTCCCCTGGAACGCCGGACCCGCCTCGGTCACACCCAGGTGCAGCGGATAGTCACACTGCGCCGCCAGCAGACGGTACGCATTGACCATCACCACCGGGTCGTTGTGCTTCACCGAGATCTTGATGTCCCGGAACCCGTGCTCCTCGAACAGCGAGGCCTCCCACAGCGCCGACTCCACCAGCGCCTCCGGCGTCGCCTTCCCGTACTTCTGCAGCAGCCGCCGGTCCAGCGACCCCGCATTCACACCGATACGGATCGGCGTGCCCGCCTCGGAGGCCGCCTTCGCGATCTCCTTGACCTTGTCGTCGAACTGCTTGATGTTGCCCGGGTTCACACGCACCGCCGCACACCCGGCATCGATCGCCGCGAAGACGTACTTCGGCTGGAAGTGAATGTCCGCGATCACCGGGATCTGCGACTTCTTCGCAATCACCGGCAGCGCGTCCGCGTCATCCTGCGTGGGACAGGCCACCCGCACGATCTGGCAGCCCGACGCCGTCAGCTCCGCGATCTGCTGGAGCGTGGCACCGATGTCCGACGTCCTCGTCGTGGTCATCGACTGCACCGAAACGGGTGCGTCGCCGCCCACGGCGACCGACCCGACCTGGATGCGCCGCGAGGGGCGGCGCACCGCGAGCGGCCGGGCCGGCACGCCGGGGAGCCCGAGGGACACGGGTCCCGCGGAGGCCACGGCCGTCAGCTCCGGTTCCCGGCGACGCTCTCGCGGGCCGCGCGGATCGACTCCTTCAGCGAGCCCATGGTGGCGAGGACGGCGGTCGGCTCGTATCCGCAGTGGGCCATGCAGTTGTCGCAGCGCGGGTCCTTGCCGCGGCCGTACTTGTCCCAGTCGGTCTCCTCGATCAGCTCCCGGTACGTCGGGACGTAGCCGTCGCTCATCAGATAGCAGGGGCGCTGCCATCCGAAGAGGGAGTAGTTGGGGATCGCCCAGGCGGTGCAGGAGAAGTCGACCTTGCCCTCCAGGAAGTCCAGGAACAGGGGGCTGTGATTGAGTCGCCAGCGCGCCCGGTTCCCCCCGGAGAATGCCTTCTTGAAAAGCTCCCGGGTCTGCTCGACCCCCAGGAAGTGGTCCTGGTCGGGAGCCTTCTCATAGGCGTAGGCGGGCGAGATCATCATCTCGTCGACCTTGAGGTCGTCATTGAGGAAGTTGAGCACCTCGACGATGGTCTGCGGGGTGTCGGTGTTGAAGAAGGTCGAGTTGGTGGTGACCCGGAAGCCGCGCCGCTTGGCCTCCTTGATGGCCTCCACCGCCTCGTCGAAGACACCCTCCTTCGCGACGGACTCGTCGTGCCGCTCGCGCAGCCCGTCGATGTGCACCGCGAACGCGAAGTAGGGGGACGGGGTGAACTTGTCCATCTTCTTGCGCAGGAGCATGGCGTTGGTGCAAAGGAAGACATACTTCCGCTTCGCCACCAGCTGGCGCACGATCTCATGAATCTGCGGGTGCATCAGGGGCTCGCCGCCCGCGATGGAGACCATCGGCGCCCCGGACTCCAGCACGGCGCCGACGGCCTGTGCGACCGGCATGCGCTGTTTGAGCACCCCGGCGGGGTGCTGGATCTTCCCGCACCCCTCGCACTTGAGATTGCAGGCGAAAAGCGGTTCCAGCTCGACGATCAGCGGAAACTTCTCGCGCTTCCTGAG
The DNA here is from genome assembly GCF_013394065.1 of Streptomyces rectiverticillatus. Lineage (NCBI taxonomy): Bacteria > Bacillati > Actinomycetota > Actinomycetes > Kitasatosporales > Streptomycetaceae > Streptomyces > Streptomyces rectiverticillatus. The sequence continues at coordinate 6,168,554 of NZ_CP040752.1, read as the reverse complement.
CTTCTGTTCAAAAAGGTACGTTCCTACCCGGATGGACTGGCGGAGTGGCATGGCCATCTGGCTCACCTCCTGGGGAGCAGTAAAGAACGGTGCCATTCGATAAAAGCCGGGAGGACGGTGCGCAGAACCCGGAAAGCCGATATTCCACCGCGCAACGTCCCGATCCGGACGAGTTCATGCTCTGGAGCGTCCACGACCACCCGGACGGCCGCAACCGGGCGCGGACCCGCACGCACGGCGCTTCGGAGTGTGGCCGCGGACTCCATGTCCACGGCGACCGCGCCGGCGGCGTGCAGGGCGGCCCGCTCCGCACCGCGCACGACGTGGTCCGAGCCGACGAGGGGCCCGGTGTGGATGACACGCCGGGGCACGGCACGGGCGAGCTCCTTGGCGAGCAGCTCGACGCCCGTGCACTCGGTGCTGCCCGCGCGGTCCCGGGTCTCGTCGGCGACGACCAGGTCGCCGGGGTGCATTCCCGGGGCCAGGCCGGCGCAGAAACCCGTGGCGACGACCGCGGCCTCGCGCATCGCCGGGTCGCACAGGGCACGGGTGACGGCATGGTCCGCGGCCTGCGGTCCCATGCCGGTCCGCAAAACGGTCACGGGCCCGGCCGCCCCGCCCGGGCCGCCCCCGCGCAGGGCGAGGCGCTCGATGCCGAGCGCGCAGGCGACCAGCAGCGGTGCGGGGCCGGGACTGCCCGTGCCGTTCGTCATCACGCCTCCAGGCGGTCGGGGGTGAACAGCTCCCCGTGCACGTAGCGGCCGAGGGCCGTGACGGGGAAGACCTGCCGGTAGAGGTGGTAGTTGATGGAGAAGTCCCAGGGGAACCCGGTGCCGGTGAAGTGCGGCTCGTCCCAGGACCCGTCCGCGCGCTGGGTCTCCACCAGCCAGGCCACGCCCCGCTCCACGGCCTTGCCCTCCCGCTCGCCGGCGGCGAGCAGGGCCATCAGGGCCCAGGCCGTCTGGGAGGCGGTGGAGGTGCCGCGCCCGATCCACTCGGGGTCGCGGTAGGAGCGCAGGTCCTCGCCCCAGCCGCCGTCGTCGTTCTGCACACCCTCCAGCCAGCGCACGGCCCGGCGGATCGCCGCGTGCGAGGCGGGGATGCCGACCGCGACGAGGGCGGGCACCACCGACCCGGTGCCGTAGACGTAGTTGACGCCCCAGCGGCCGAACCAGGCGCCGCTCTCCTCCTGTTCGGCCAGCAGCCACTCGACGCCGCGCCGGGTGCGCGGGTCGTGCCGCTCGCCGAGGAAGGCGAGCATCTCGACGACGTGCGCGGTGACGTCGGCGGACGGCGGGTCGACGACCTCGCCGAAGTCGCAGAAGGGCAGCCGGTTGGGCAGCGTGCTGGTGTTGTCCGCGTCGAAGGCGCCCCAGGCGCCGTTCTTCGACTGCATGCCCAGGTTCCAGCGGGCGGCCCGCCGGAGGGCCGTCTCCACGCGCGCGGGCTCGGGGTGCCGGACCCGCTTGAGGGCCAGCACGACCTCGGCCGTGTCGTCGATGTCGGGGTAGGTGTCGTTGTGGAACTCGAAGGCCCAGCCGCCCGGGGTCAGCCCGGGGCGGCGCACCGCCCAGTCGCCGGTGCGGTGGATCTGCTCGTCCAGCATCCAGTCGGCGGCCTTGACCAGCGCCGGGTGGTCGGGCGCCACTCCGGCGTCCGCGAGGGCGATGGTGGCCAGGCAGGTGTCCCACACCGGGGACTGGCAGGCCTCGATCATGCGGCTGCCGTCCTCGCGCCAGACGGCGAAACGGTCCAGCGACTTGAGCCCCTCGCGCAGCACGGGGTGGTCCAGGTCGTAGCCGAGGAGGTGCAGGGCGATGATCGAGTAGACGGCGGGGGGCTGGATTCCGCCCCAGCAGCCGTCGTTCTCCTGGCGCTCGATGATCCAGCGGGCGGCCGAGTCGAGCGCGAGGCGGCGCAGGCGGCCCAGCGGGAACCGGCGGTAGTGGTGCAGGGCCTTGTCGAGCCGCTGGAAGACGCCGTCCCAGCTGGCCGCCGGGGCGAGCGGGCGCGGCGGGTTCGGCCGGGCCGGGTCGGTGTGCAGCTCGTCGAGCGCGAAGGGCGCGGGGCGCACGGGGCGCTTCGCGGAGACGACGGTCAGGGGCACGATGGTCTGCCGGGCCCACTGGCCGAAGTCGTAGAGGTTCAAGGGGAACCACTTCGGCAGAAACATGATCTCGGGCGGCAGTTCGGGGAGGTCCTCCCACTTCCACCAGCCGAAGAGGGCGAGCCAGATGCGGGTGAAGACCCGGGAGGCGGCGATGCCGCCCTGCCCGCGGATCCATGCGGAGGCGGCGGCCATGTGCGGGGCGTCGGGGGCGTCCCCCGCGAGCCGCAGGGCGACGTAGGCCTCGATGGTGGTGGAGAGCTCGCCGGGCCCGCCGAGAAAGGTGGCCCAGGTGCCGTCCGGGCGCTGCTCGGAGCGGATGTGGAGCGCGGCGGCGCGGGTGGTCTTCTCGTCCTGGACGCCCAGGAACTGACGGAGCAGCAGGTCTTCGGCGTCCATGGTGACGTTGGTCTCCAGGTCGCCCTTCCACCACCCCTGCTCGTCCTGGCGGGAGAGGAGGTGATCGACCGCGCGGGCCGTGGCCCGCTCGGCGGCGGCGAGCGGGCCGGGCGCCTCACCCTCCTGGAGCGGGGGCCGTTCCGTGCCGTGTGCGGTGTGCTGTTGCGCTGTGGTGCTGTCGGTGGCCGCGGCAGCGCGGGGCGGCAGGGCCCCGGTGCTTCCGTCGGTCGTCGCTGTCATGGTTTCCCCTTTTTTGCAGTGAGCTTCCTTCTCTGCCTTCCTGGGGGCTCCGTCGGCCGGCGCCGCAACACTGGCGCCGGCCGGCGACCGCGATCTGCTAGATCGGGTGAATAGGAATCATCTCTTTCGTACGACGACGAAGTCGGCGAGCGCCACCAGTTGGGCTCGGACTTCTGCGGGCATGTCAACTCGGTCGAGGGCGGCGATCGCGGTCGTGTGCTGGCGGCGGGCCTCCTGGGAGGTCCACTCCCGGCCGCCCGCCTCTTCGATCAACATCGCGCGGCTGGCGAATTCTTCCTCGTCGAAGTCGGCGAGCTGGGCGTCACTGAGCTTGGCGTCGGCCGCGAGGATCTCCGCGAGCCGCTCGGAGGCGGAGCCGCCGGCCGCGAGGGCCGCGACCACCGGCAGCGACTTCTTGCGCTGGCGCAGGTCGCTCCAGGTCTGCTTGCCGGTGGCCTCCGGGTCGCCCCAGATGCCGAGCAGGTCGTCCACCGCCTGGAAGGCGAGGCCGAGGTGGTAGCCGTAGGCCTCCAGGGTGTCGGCCGTGTGGTCGTCGGCGCCGCCCAGGACGGCACCGATGGAGACCGCGCAGGCGAGGAGGGCGCCGGTCTTGTTGCCCTCCATCTCCAGGCACTCCTCGACGGTGACCCGCTCGCGGTGCTCGTAGGAGATGTCCTGCGCCTGGCCGTCGATCAGCTTGCGGGTGGCGGTGGTCAGCCGCCGGGTGGCGCGGCCGGCCTCGACGGTGCCGAGCTCCAGCAGGATCTCGTTGGCGAGCGCGAAGAGGGCGTCGCCGACGAGGATGGCCTGCTCGGGCCCGTACACCTTCCAGACGGTGTCGCGGTGGCGGCGCTGTTCGTCGCCGTCCATCAGGTCGTCGTGCAGCAGGGAGAAGTTGTGCACGAGCTCCACGGCGACCGCGCCGGGGATGCCCACCTCCGGGGCGCGTCCGGCGGCCTCGGCCGAGAGCAGGGCGAGCGCGGGCCGGACGGCCTTGCCGCTGTCGCCGTGCGCCGGCCGTCCCTCGGCGTCGATCCAGCCGAAGTGGTAGGCGGCGACGGTGTCCATGGGCGGCGCGAGCCGGTCCACGGCGGCACGCAGCACCGGCGTGGCAAGCGTCCGTCCCCGCTCCAGCATGGCGTTGACGCCTGCAGTGTCGACAGCTGGGATCGCCGAAGTCACGGTCTCTCCTCTGGTGGTCGTGCTCGTGCGCGGCCCGGTCCGGGCACGCGACGCTTCATGGCTCGCCTCGGTCATACCGCCTCCCGCAAGGGGCTCTCGTGCGGTCGGCCGAGCTCGGAGAGTGCCGCACCCGCGGCGTGGACACCGCTGCGCACCGCGCCCTCCATGGTCGCGGGCCAGCCTGTGGCGGTCCACGCGCCGGCCAGGTACAGGCCGGGCGTGTTCGTGCGGGCGGACGGCCGCAGCCGGCCGACGCCCGGGGTGGGGGCGAACGTCGCTGTACGCTCCCGGGTCACGAAGAAGTCCCGGACGCCGGCGCCGCGTGCCGCGGGCAACAGCCGCTCCAGCTCGGGAAGATAGCGGGCCCGCAGCTCGGCCACGGGCCGGTCGATGTCGTCCTGCGCCGCCGACTGGGAGACGGCCAGGTACTGCCCGCCCTCGCCTTGGGCCGCCAGGCCGGAGGAGTCCGTACGGTCGAAGACCCACTGCACGGGCGAGCCCAGGGCGGCGAAGAACGGCTGCCGCAGGACCTTGCGGTCGTAGACGACGTGGAGGTTGAGGATGGGGGCGGTGCCGATCTCCAGCAGCCGGCCCGGCTCGTCGAGGGCGCCGTCGGGCAGCAGGGCGTGGGTCTCGCGCTGCGGCAGGGCGAGCACCACCGTGTCGGCCGTGAGCCGCTCGGCCTTACCGGGGCCCGTCTCGGCGTCGACCTGCCAGAGGCCGTCCGCGGCACGACCGACCGCGGTGGCGCGGGTGCGCAGCAGGGTGCGCACGCCGGCCTTGTCGAGGGCGGCGCGGGCGCGGGTGTCGTGCAGCTCGCCGAGGGGGACGTGCGCCCAGCCGATGTCGGCGGCGCCGGGCTCGGTGAGCAGCGCGGTCTTGAAGACCATGGTGGCGAGGCCGAGCGAGGACGCGTCGGCGGTGGCGTTGAGCGTGGCCACGCCGATCAGGTCCCACAGCGCCTCGACGGTGCGGGCGGACTGGCCGTGGCGCGCCAGCCAGCTCGCGAAGTCCGTGCCGTCGAGGGCGGGGTCCTGCGGGTCGAGGCCGCGCAGGGCCAGCGCGGCGCGGCCCACCCGGGCGCGCTCGGCGAGCGAGAGGTGCGGGTACGTGGCGAGGCTCGCGGCCAGGTGCAGGGGGACGGGCAGGGCGGTGCGGCGCAGCCGGCCCAGGCGCGGCCTGCCGGAGGGGTGGCCGACGTCGAGGACGGGCACGTCGAGCCGGTCCTGCAGGGGCGCGAGGTGCAGCGCGTCGATCCGGTCGAGGAACGAGCTGTAGGCGGTGCAGCAGCGCAGGTAGACGTGCTGGCCGTTGTCGATGGTGAGGTCGCCGCGGCGGAAGGAGAAGGCGAGGCCGCCGAGCCGGGGCCGGCCCTCCAGGAGGGTGACGCGCACGCCGGCGTCGGCGAGCTCCAGCGCGGCCGTGATGCCGGCGAGCCCGCCGCCGACGACGACCGCGCCGGCGGCCGGGTCGCCGTCCCCGTCGGTGGGGCCGCGGCCGGGTCCGGTTGTCGTGGCTGTCATGTGCCCACCCCTTCGGCTACTCTCAGGGACGTTTTCGCAGGGCGGAGGGTTGCGCGCCGTTTACCGGCCCGGAACAGGGGCATCAAGCGCGCCCCCCGGCGGTCCGCCGGTGGACGCTGCGGGCGTCGAGTCCGGACAGGCCGCGCACGGCGACGTAGACCTTCTCCCGGCCGGGCAGTGAGACCCGGCCGCGCAGGACCGCCTCGGGGTCCTCGGCGATACGGTCGAGCAGCCGGCGGTAGATGCCGGCCATGGCGGCGACGCAGGCGCCGCTGCGCCGGTCGAGCATGGGCAGGAGCCGGGTGCCCTCGGCGAAGAGCGCGCGGGCGCGCCGGACCTCGAAGTGGACGAGGCCGGTGAAGTCGGCGCCGGCCGGGGGCCTGGCGGAGTGGAAGCCGTCGGCGCAGCCGAACTTCGCGAGGTCGTCTGAGGGCAGGTAGGTGCGGCCGTTGGCCGCGTCCTCGCGGACGTCGCGCAGGATGTTGGTGAGCTGCAGCGCCAAACCGAGCGTATCGGCGTATTCCGAGGCGCGCGCGGCATCGCGTGCGCCGGGCACGGTGCCGAACACCCCGAGGGAGAGCCGGCCGATGGCACCCGCGACGCACCGGCAGTACACCGCGAGGTCGTCCCAGGTCTCGTACGACTCGCCGCGCACATCCATCTGAACGCCGTCGATGAGTTCGTCCAGCCCGCCGAGCGGGATGGGGAAGCGGCGCGCGGCATGGCTGAGCGCGACGGCCACCGGGTCGGTGTCGTCCTCGGCGATCCGGCCCTCCCGGATCCGCGCGAGCAGCTCGCGCGTCTCCTCCAGCCGGCGGTGCTTGTCCCCTGCGTCCAGCGGTCCGTCCCCGATGTCGTCGACACGCCGCGAGAAGGCGTAGAGCGCCGACATGGCGCGCCGCTTGGCGGTCGGCAGGAGCCGGATGCCGTAGCTGAAGTTGCCCGCCTGCTGCCCGGTGACCGCCTCGCAGTAGCTGTACGCGGCGAGCACCGGTGCGGACGCTTCCTGCGATCCGTTCACGGTCCCGCTCACCCCTCTCTTCGCAGTGTCGCTCCCACCTCGCGCAGCAGGCTGAGCTTGGTGGGCTTGGGCGGTCCGGGCAGTACGTCGTGTCCTGCGGCGGCGACCGCGCGGAGCGCGGCCCTCCCCCCGCCCACGAACCCCGCGAGCAACAGCTTCAACCTGCCGTGGACGCTACCCACCAGGGGGGTGCCTTCATTCAGCAGTTCCCCGGCGCGTTCCCCTTCGTACGCGACCAGGGCGCGCAACGACGCGCCGCCGGTCGGGCGCGCGAGGTCGGCCTCGGTGACGTGGAAGCGCTTCATGTCCTCGGCCGGGAGGTAGACGCGGTCGCGTCCGAGGTCCTCGGTGACGTCCTGCAGGTGTTCCACGATCTGCAGCCCGGTGCAGACCGCGTCCGAGCGGCGGATCCGCTCGGGGCTGGCGGTGCCGGTGATGCCCAGGACGAGGCGGCCGACGGGGTTCGCGGACAGCTCGCAGTAGGCGAGCAGATCGTCGTACGTACCGTAGCGGCGGACGCGCTGGTCCTGCCGGTTGGCCTCGATCAGCCCCAGGAAGGGCTCCGGGGTCAGGCCGCACCGGCGCACGGTGGGCCGCAGCCGGCGCAGCAGCGGATGGCGCGGGCCGGTGCCGGAGCGGTCGAAGACGCGCCGCAGGTCCGCCTCGAAGGCGTCCAGCATCGCGAGCCGGTCCTCGCCCGTATCGGTCCGCCTCCCCGCGAGCCCCAGCAGCTGCGCGTCGCGCCCGCCGGGGGCGAGGTCGCCGTCGCCGATGTCGTCGACGAGGCGGGCGTACCCGTAGACGGCCATGAGGTCGTCCCGCCAGGCGCGCGGCAGGAAGAAGGGTGCCACGGGGAAGTTCTCGTGCGCGGCCTTGTCGAGCACGGCGCGCTCGTGCGCGTCCGTCCCCGCCGTCACCGCGGGCTGCCCGGACCGGGGACGGCGTGCACGCCTCGGGGCTGGAGAGTTTCCGTAGCCATTGCCGTCACATCTCCCGTTCTACACTGCCGACCCAGAACATCCTATTTCGGACACGCCGCAGGGTAGACACCCCCTTCGGCGCCCCCTGCTCCCCCTTCGGCACCCACTGTCCCGCCGTATCCGACGCCGTCTCCGGAGCCGCGGATACACCGGTATCGCACGCTTCGCCGCAAATCAGCACGGTACAGCGTACGCCGCACACCAGTCCGACGCGCGGCCGGGTAGGTGCTTGATCCATACAATGCCACGCGAGCAACGAATCAACCCTGCCAATAAGCCAGTTGATCGTTACGGAAAGGTCAAGGCCCCCGCCGGAGCGCACCGGCGAGGGCCCGCGGGAACCGGCCCGCGCCGGCCCGTACGGCACCTAGCGGGCCGTCTCCTTCTCGTACGCCCGGACCACTTCCTCGGTCGGGCCGTCCATGAGCAGCTGTCCGTGCTCGAGCCACAGCACACGGTCGCAGGTGTCCCGGATCGACCTGTTGTTGTGACTGACGAGGAAGACCGTACCCGCCTGCTTGCGCAGCTCGCGGATGCGGGCCTCGGAACGCTTCTGGAACGAGCGGTCACCGGTGGCCAGCGCCTCGTCGATCATCAGCACGTCGTGATCCTTGGCCGCGGCGATGGAGAACCGCAGCCGGGCCGCCATGCCGGACGAGTAGGTCCGCATGGGCAGCGTGATGAAGTCGCCCTTCTCGTTGATCCCGGAGAAGTCGACGATGTCCTGGTAGCGCTCGCGGATCTGCTCGCGCGCCATCCCCATGGCCAGACCGCCGAGCATCACGTTCTTCTCGCCCGTGAGGTCGTTCATCATGGCCGCGTTCACGCCCAGCAGCGAGGGCTGGCCGTCGGTGTAGACCTTGCCGCGCTCGGTGGGCAGCAGCCCGGCGATGGCCTTGAGGAGGGTGGACTTGCCGGAGCCGTTGGAGCCGATCAGGCCGATCGCCTCGCCGCGGTAGGCGGTGAAGCTCACGCCCTTGACGGCGTGCACCTCGCGCACCCCGGCGCCCGGCGTGCGCTTGATGATCCGGTTCAGGGCCGCGGTCGCGCTGCCCCGGCCGGTGTTGCCGCCGTAGACGCGGTAGACGATGTGGACGTCGTCCGCGATCACGGTGGGCACTCGGGAAGCGTTCCCGGCGGAGTCCGCGGCGGAGCTCGCGGTGGGGTTCTGTTCAGCCACGGCCGTACTGCTCCTCAGCCTTCCAGAAGTACACGAAGCCGCCGATGCCGACCACGACCGCCCAGCCGAGCGCCAGCAGCCACACGTGCGGCGGCAGGTGGATCCGGCTGTGGTCCTCGATCAGCGACCAGCGCATCAGGTCGATGTAGACGGCGGCCGGGTTGGCCGAGAGGACGTCGATGACCCACTTCGGGGCGTGCGTCTTCTGCAGCGCGTCGACCAGGCTGTACATCACACCGGACGCGTACATCCACGTCCGCGTGATGAACGGCAGCAGCTGCGCCAGGTCGGGAGTCTTGCTGCCCGCGCGGGCCAGGACCATCGCCAGGCCGGTGTTGAAGAGGAACTGCAGCACCAGGACCGGGACGATCAGCACCCAGGACACGTCGGGCATGTGCCCGAAGCCCAGCAGGAAAACGAACAGCACGCACATCGACAGCAGCAGCTGCTGGAGCTGCTGCAGGGCGAAGGAGATCGGCAGCGCCGCCCGCGGGAAGTGCAGGGCGCGCACCAGACCCAGGTTGCCCGCGATGGACCGCACGCCCGCCATCGCCGAGCTCTGGGTGAAGGTGAAGACGAAGACACCCGTCACCAGGAAGGGCACGTAGGTGCGGATGCCCATGCCCTTGCTCTGCTGCATCAGCAGACCGAAGATCAGGAAGTAGACCGACGCGTTCAGCAGCGGCGTCGCCACCTGCCAGACCTGGCCCAGCTTGGCCTGGCTGTACTGGGCCGTCATCTTGGCCCGGGAGAACGCGACGATGAAATGCCGCCGCGCCCACAGCTGCCGGGCGTACTCCGGCAGGCTCGGGCGGGCCCCGCTGACCGCGAGGCCGTACTTCTTGGCCAGCTCGGCGGCGGACAGTCCGTCGTCGGGCGATGGCGGGGCACTCATGGCGACCGCACTGTCGTGCGTTGTCTCGCTCACAGTTGACACTTTCGTCCTCAAGGTGCGCTGCCGGGGGCTCGCCCCGGGCCGCGCCCGATGCTCATAGACAAGAGCTTGTCAGATCACGGGAGGCCGACCCAGCCGGGTCAGGCGCCACACGGTACGCCACTTCATGGGGCGCCGTGGACCACAGGGAGTCGTCCAGCCCTCCTTGAAGCCCCCGAGCCAGGCCCGCAGCGCGGGCAGGGACGGCCGCCGGGCCAGGGTGAGCAGCAGCCACACCCCGAGGTAGACCGGGACCAGCGGGGCGGGGAGGTTGCGCCGGGCGAGCCAGACGCGGTTGCGGGCGACCATGCGGTGGTAGACCGCGTGGCGGCTCGGCGCCGTCGTCGGGTGGTGCAGCACCATGTCCGAGCGGTAGTCGATCATCCAGCCCGCGTCGAGGGCCCGCCAGGCGAGGTCGGTCTCCTCGTGCGCGTAGAAGAACTCGTCCGGCAGCCCGCCGACCTCGGCGAAGACGCGGGTGCGGACCGCGTTGGCGCCGCCGAGGAAGGTGGTCACCCGCGAGGAGCGCATCGGGTCGGAGGCGCGCAGCCGCGGCACGTGGCGGCGCTGGGTGACGCCCGTGTCGGGATCGGCGATCCGGAAGCTGATGATGCCGAGCCTGGGGTCGGCGGCGAACGCCTGCCGGCACAGCTCGGCGGTGTCCTGGCCGGGCAGCAGGCCGTCGTCGTCCAGGAACAGCATGACGTCGACCTCGCGCCCGGCGGGCCCGAACGCCTCGATGCCCACGTTGCGCCCGGCCGGGATGCCGACGTTCTCCGACAGCTCGACGGTGCGCACGGCCAGGCCGGGGACGGCGATCGGCGGCAGCGGGGAGCCGTTGCCGACGACGACGACCTCGATCGGGTCGCCGTCCTGCTTGGCGACCGACTCCAGCAGGGCGCGCAGCTCCGCGGGGCGGTTGCCCATGGTGAGGACAACCGCGCCGACCTTGGCCGAAGGGGCGGAGGAAGCGTTCATCGGAGCCTGCTCGACGCGAGGATGGACACGAGGTGCAGCACAGTCTGCAGCACCGCGACGGCGGCGAGCAGGACCACCGCGACACGGGTGAACAGCAGGTCGCCGTGGACGAAGTCCGCGATGCCGGCCACCAGGATCACCAGCGACGCCTCGACGCCGCCGACCAGCCGGTGGAACTTCAGCGCGGCCGCGGCCCTGCGGGCCAGGGCCATGCCCGAGGAGCGCGGCGTGGCCGCGGAGTCCTCGGCGGCCGCCATGCCGCTGCGGGCGCGGGCCACGTCGACCAGGTCCGTCTCCGCCTTGATCAGGATGGCGCCGAGCGCCGCCAGCGTCCCCAGGAACGCCCACTGCCACTGCGTGGCCGCGCCGTCCTTGTGCAGGACGTCCGCCGCACGGATGCCGAAACCGACCAGCAGGGCGGCCTCGGAGAGGTAGTGGCCCACCCGGTCGAGGTAGACGCCGGTCGTGGAGGTGACCTTGCGCCAGCGCGCGAGCTCGCCGTCCACGCAGTCCAGCAGCAGGTACAGCTGAATGAGCAGCGCACCGAGGATCGCCCCGGCCAGGCCCGGGATCACCAGGGCCGCGCCCGCAGCGATGCCGGCCAGGATCATCAGGCCCGTGTACTGGTTGGGCGTGAGCCTGGTGTTCAGCAGGACCCGGGTGCAGCGCAGGGAGATCTCGCGCATGTACAGACGCCCGGCCCAGTGCTCGCCGCTGCGCCGGTCCTTGAGCCCGCCGGGGTGGACGACCGGGCGGAGTTCAGCTAGTGACGGTTTTGGCATAGTCGGCGTAAGCGTCCCTGATCTGGTCGGTGGAGAGCGCGAGGTGCTCCAGGATCGTGTAGCGGCCGGGGCGGGTCTGCGGCGCGTACTCCACGGCCGTGACGAACTCCTCGGCGCTGAATCCGATCTCCTGCGGCAGCACGGGCAGGCCGTGCCGGCGCAGCACCTCGACCATCAGCGCGGACTCCTCGCGGGCACCGCGCAGGTACATCGCGAAGGCCGCGCCGAGGCCGCACTGCTCGCCGTGGCTGGCCGCCCGCTTGGGGAAGAGCAGGTCGAAGGCGTGGTTGATCTCGTGGCAGGCGCCGGAGGCGGGGCGGCTGTCGCCGGCCACCGACATGGCGATGCCGGTGAGCACCAGGCCCTCGGCCAGCACCTGCAGGAAGCCGTCGTCGCCGACGCCGCCGGGGTGGCGCAGCACGGCCTCGCCGGCCTGCCGGGCCATGGCGGCGGCCAGGCCGTCGATGTCCTCGCCGCGCTCGCGGGCGGCGAGCTCCCAGTCCGCCACGGCGGAGATGTTGGAGATCGCGTCGCCGATGCCGGAGCGCACGAAGCGGACCGGGGCCTCACGGATGACGTCGAGGTCGATGACGACGGCGATGGGGTTGGGCACGCCGTACGAGCCGCGGCCCGCGTCGTTGTCCAAGGTCGCGACCGGCGAGCACAGGCCGTCGTGCGAGAGGTTGGTCGCGACGGCCACCAGGGGCAGGCCGATGCGCGCGGCGGCGTACTTCGCACAGTCGATGATCTTGCCGCCGCCGAGGCCCACCACGGCGTCGTAGTGGCCGGACTTCATCGCGTCGGCCAGCTTGATGGCGTCGTCCAGCGTGCCGCCGCCCACCTCGTACCACGAGGCGCCGGGCAGCGCCGGGGCGAGCCGCTCGCGCAGCACCGCCCCGGAGCCGCCGCTGATGGCGACGGCCAGCTTGCCGGAGCTGGAGATCCGCTGATCGGCGAGGACGCTCGCCAGATCGTTGAGGGCTCCGGCCCGGATGTCGACGACGACCGGCGAGGGGATGAGCCTCGTCAGTACTGGCACGCGATCCCCCGGCCCTTGGCGAGGTCGTCGTGGTTGTCGATCTCGACCCACTGGACATCGCCGATGGGCGCCACGTCGACCTTGAAGCCGCGGTTGACGAGCTCCTGGTAGCCGTCCTCGTAGTAGAGGTCGGGGTCGCGCTCGAAGGTGACCTTCAGCGCGTCGGCCAGGTCGGCGGCGGCCTCGCCCTCGATCAGGGTGACGCCGATGTACTCACCGGTGGCCTCGGCCGGGTCCATCAGCTTGGTGATGCGCTGGACGCCCTTGGCGGGGTCCACGACGACCTTCATCTCCTCGTCGGCGAGCTGCTTCACCGTGTCGAGGGCGAGGATGATCTTCTGGCCGTTGCCGCGGGCGGCGAGCAGGGTCTTCTCGACGGAGACCGGGTGCACGGTGTCACCGTTGGCGAGGATCACGCCGTCCTTGAGGGCGTCCCGGCCGCACCACAGGGAGTAGGCGTTGTTCCACTCCTCGGCCTTGTCGTTGTCGATCAGGGTGAGGCTCAGGCCGTACTTGGCCTCCAGGGCCTCCTTGCGGGCGTACACGGCCTCCTTGCGGTAGCCCACGATGATCGCGACCTCGGTCAGACCGATCTCGGCGAAGTTGGCCAGGGTGAGGTCGAGGATGGTGGTGTCACCGTCCACCGGCACCAGGGCCTTGGGCAGAGTGTCGGTGTAGGGACGCAGACGCCGTCCGGCGCCGGCGGCCAGCACGAGGCCGATCATGCGGGTTCTCCTGTTTCGTCGTGTACTGCGGGTGCCCCGGAGGACACCCAGAAGCGGATGCTCTCGCTGAGCACCACGAGGGCGATGGCGGTCGCCAGGACCGTCAGCGCGATGGTGAAACCTCGGCCGTGCCACAGGGCGGCCGCGATGGTGACCGCCAGGACGCGACCCTCGTGTCCGCCGATCGCCCGCACCAGCCGGTGCGGGGGCGCGCCGGTGCCACCGCGGATGCGGTACACCGTGTCGTAGTGATGGTAGGCGACCGCGGCCACCAGGCCGAAAGCCGCAGGAAGGGCCCCGGGGGCCCCGGACTGCGCCGCCAGCCCCAGGACGATGCCGTACTCCGCGCCCCGGAAGACCGGCGGGACCAGCCAGTCGAGGGGACCCTTGAGGGGCTGGGCGACGGCGACGCCGGCGAGGATCGCGTAGACCCCGGCCTGCAGGACGGCCCGCCAGGTGCCGCCGCTGCCGGTGACCAGCGGTCCCAGAAGGAGGCTGGCGGCGGCGAGCACGGCCCAGAAGGGGGCGCTGTAGGCCCGGCCGGGCACCGTGCGGCCGAGGCTGCCCGCCGCGGCCTCGGCGAGCGGGCCCGAGTCGGCGAGGTCGGCCAGCGCCTGTGCGGCGCGGTCCGTACGGTGCGCCTTGCGGGTCACGGAGCGCAGGACGCGGCCCGCGGTGGTGTAGCAGGCGGCGAAGGCGCAGCCGATCAGCAGCACGTAGAAGACGGTGCGGGGGGTGGTGAGCGCGGTGAGGGCCGCGATCAGCGCCCAGCGCTCGCCGATGGGCAGCACGATCATGCGGCGGACCCAGACCGTCCAGCCGACGCTGTCGAGGCGTCCGGAGAGGGCCGCCGTCGGGCTCGTGTTGGCCGTGGCGTCGTGGTTCGCCTCGTTGAACGCGAAGTCGACGACGTGCCGGCAGGTCATGAGGACCATCGCGCCGAGCGCGAGCGCCCATACGTCATCGTGGCCGCCGCCGCGGGACGCTCCGAGGGCCAGGCCCGCGTAGAAGGCGTACTCCTTGGCGCGGTCGAAGGTCGCGTCGAGCCAGGCGCCGAGCGTGGAGTACTGCAGGGAGTAGCGGGCGAGCTGGCCGTCGGTGCAGTCGAGGACGAACGAGAACAGCAGCAGCGCGCCGGCGGCGACGAAGCCGCCGCGGGTGCCGGTCGCCGCGCAGCCGGCCGCGATCAGCGCGGTCAGCAGGGACGCGGTGGTGACCTGGTTGGGGGTGAAGCCCCGGCGGGCGCACCAGCGCGCGAGGTAGCGCGAGTACGGGCTGATGCAGAAGGTGGTGAAGAACCCGTCGCGGGACTTCACGGCGTTGCGCAGGCGCACGGCCTCGTCGTCGACGGCCTTGGCCTCGGCGAGGGTCTTCGCCCGCGCGTCGTCCCCGTCCGGCACGGCCGCGACGAGCACACCGAGCTCGGGCCGGTGCACGGCGACGCCGTCGGCTTCCAGCCGGGCGGCGACGGCGTCGGGCAGGCCGTCTCCCGCCGCGGCGGGGGACGCGGGTTCGCGGCCGGCCGGGCCGGTGCCCAGGACCGCCCTGAGCGCGTGCGTCAGCGACGCGCGCGCCTCCGGCTGCGCGGTGAGCGCACCCTCGACGGCGGCGGCCGGGAAGCGGGGGTCGGTCAGGGCCAGCCGCAGGGCGTGCACGTGCCCCACGAAGCCGGGGTCCACCAGAGCGACGCGCTCGGCGGCCGGCACGGCGGCCAGCGCCCCTGCGGCGTCCTCCGCCACGCGAACGTCGAAGCCGAGAGACCGCAGGTCCTCCTCAAGGGAGGAGCCGGCGGGCGGCGTACCGGTGAGGATGGCGGTCGACAGACGAACTCACTCCTTGCGGCTGACATGGCCGCCTCGGGGCCGCGGGACGCGGCGAGCGGCAGTCGTGCCGGCAACCCCGGCGGGGGCGGCACGTCGGCAGAGGCTATCGGATCACCGGAAGGCCCCGTTCACCGCACGTGCGCCTCCTGCCTCCGGCAGGCGTCCGCCACGGAAAGGACGCTCGGGCGAAGCGTCTGGTTCCAGGCCGGGCGGTCCGGCACCGCCGCACTGCGCCATCGCGGTCCCTCACCGTTGCGGCGGAGGAAACATGCCCGCCGCGACGGCGGGACACCACCGCGGCGGGAGTCCGGCGGAATGCACGGCCACCGGAATCGAACGCAGGTCGTGACTCGCCGTTCAGGCGCTAGGGTGCCGGTCATGACATGGCTGATCACAGGCGGTGCCGGATACATCGGATCGCACGTCGCCCGGGCGATGACGCAGGCCGGCGAGCGGGTCGCCGTGCTGGACGACCTGTCCGCGGGCGTGGCCGAGCGGCTGCCCGCGGACTGCGTGCTGGTGCGGGGCTCGGTGCTGGACCGCGAGCTGCTGGACCGTACGTTCGCGGAGCTGGGCGTGACGGGCGTGGTGCACCTGGCGGCGAAGAAGCAGGTCGGGGAGTCGGTGGAGAAGCCGCTCCTCTACTACCGGGAGAACCTGCACGGGCTGACCGTACTGCTGGAGGCGGCGGTCGCCGCCGGGGTGCGCAGCTTCGTGTACTCCTCCTCCGCGGCCGTCTACGGCATGCCGGATGTGGACCTCGTCACGGAGGACACCCCCTGCGCGCCGATCAACCCGTACGGCGAGACCAAGCTGGCCGGCGAATGGCTGGTGCGGGCCACCGGCAAGGCGCACGGCCTGTCCACGGCGTGCCTGCGCTACTTCAACGTGGCGGGCGCCGCGGTGCCCGAGCTCGCCGACACCGGGATCTTCAACATCATCCCGATGATGTTCGACCGGCTCACCCGGGGCGAGGCCCCGCGCATCTTCGGTGACGACTACGCCACGCCGGACGGCACCTGCGTGCGCGACTACATCCACATCGAGGACCTGGCCACCGCGCACCTGGCGGCGGCCCGCCGGCTGGCCGAGCGGACGGAGCCGGGCGACCTGACGCTGAACGTGGGCACGGGGCAGGGCGTCTCGGTGCGCGAGATGGCCGGCCTGATCGCCGAGGTGACCGGCCGCACGGAGCCGGCACCGCTGGTGGAGCCGCGCCGTCCGGGTGATCCGGCGCGTGTCGTGGCGTCGAACGAGCTGATCGCGAAGGAGCTCGGCTGGAGCCCCGCGCACGACGTGCGCAGCATGGTCGCTTCCGCGTGGGAGGGCTGGTGCCTGCACCACCCGGAGGCCCGGCAGGCTCTTCCGCGCGCCTGACGCGGGCCGCCCACGGGTGATCGCCGCAGGTCGGTGCGGTGGACATCGTCGCAGGTCAGAGCACATGACAACGGTGTTCAGTGCCGCGTTGCCCGATACCCCCCGCCCGTAGTTCACTGGGTGCCCGGACGGCAGGAGCCGGCCGGGCGGGCACCCGTTTCCTTAAGGCGGCATTCATGGGCGCAGGGCACGATCACGGTCACTCGCACGGAGGACCTCCACCGGGCACGACCGGCACGGCGGCCGCGGCCTACAAGGGGCGGCTCAGGATCGCCCTGGGCATCACGCTCACCGTGCTGCTGGCCTACATCGTCGGCAGCGCGCTGACCGGTTCGCTGGCGCTGTTCGCCGAGGCGGGTCACATGGCGACGGATGCGGTGGGCGTCTCGATGGCGCTGCTGGCGATCCACTTCGCCAACCGCCCGGCGTCGAGCCGGCGCACCTACGGCTACGCCCGGGCCGAGATCCTCGCGGCGCTGCTGAACTGCCTGCTGCTGCTCGGCGTGGGCGGCTTCATCCTCGTCGAGGCGATCGAGCGGCTGGCGAACCCCACGGAGGTCCCGGGCGGCCAGACCGTCGCCTTCGGTCTCGTGGGTGTGGTCGCCAACGGGATCTCGCTGGCGCTGCTGATGCGGGGGCAGAAGGAGAGCCTCAATGTGCGCGGGGCGTTCCTGGAGGTGCTCTCGGACGCCCTGGGTTCGCTCGCGGTGGTGCTCTCCGCGCTGGTGATCATGGCCACGGGCTGGACGCAGGCGGACCCGATCGCCTCGCTGCTGATCGCGGTGATGATCGTGCCGCGCACGGTCAAGCTGCTGCGGGAGGCGCTGGACGTCCTGCTGGAGGCGGCTCCCCGGCACGTCGACATGGACGAGATCCGGTCACACATCATGGCGCTGCCCGGGGTGCAGGATCTGCACGACCTCCATGTGTGGACGATCACATCCGGGATGCCGGTCCTCTCCGCCCACGTCGTGGTCGATCACCTGGCCCTGGACGCCACCGGGCACGAGAAAATGCTGCACGACCTGCAGGGCTGCCTCGGCGAGCACTTCGATGTGGAGCACTGCACCTTCCAGCTGGAGCCCAGCGGCCATGCGGAGCACGAGGCGAAGCTCTGTCATTGACGCCCCTGCCGGGTACGGCAGACTTGAGGGTCGAAGACCGACAACGAGGATGGTCAATGCCGATCACACCAGCCAATGGCCTCTCCGCCGACACCGCTGCTGCCCCCTCCCAGGAGGAGTCAGCCGAACCGATCATGCTGGAGCTGGTCGACGAGGACGGCAGAACCATCGGCACGGCGGAGAAGCTCTCCGCCCACATCGCCCCCGGCAGACTGCACCGGGCCTTCTCGGTCTTCCTCTTCGACGACGAGGGCCGGCTGCTGCTGCAGCGGCGGGCGCTGGAGAAGTACCACTCCCCCGGTGTGTGGTCGAACACGTGCTGCGGTCACCCGTATCCCGGTGAGCCCCCGTTCGTGGCGGCGGCCCGCCGCACGGGCGAGGAGCTGGGGATCGCGCCCGCGCTGCTGCGCGAGGCCGGAACCGTGCGCTACAACCACCCCGACCCGGACTCGGGCCTGGTCGAGCAGGAGTACAACCACCTCTTCGTGGGAATCGTGCGGGCCGAGCCGCGCCCGGCCCCGGAGGAGATCGCGGAGACCGCGTTCGTGACCCCGGCCGAGCTGGACGCGCTGCGGGCGCGCCTCCCCTTCTCCGCGTGGTTCATGACGGTGCTGGATGCGGCGCGCCCCGTGGTGCGCGAGATCACCGGGGACGCGGCGGGCTGGTAGGCGCGGGGAGCGGCAGGGCGGCCCAGACCACCTTGCCGCCGTTCGCGGTGTGCTCGACGTCGCACATGCCGCCGGCCTCGTCGGAGATGGTCTTGACCAGCAGCAGTCCGCGGCCGCCGATGCGCTCGTCGTCCGCCTCCAGGGGCTTGGGCCGGTAGGGATGGTCGTCCTCGACGGCCACCCGGATCCAGTGCCGTCCGATGGAGACCTCCACGGCCACCTCGGGCGAGAGCAGTGCGGCGTGCTGGACGGCGTTGGTGACCAGCTCCGAGACGATCAGCAGCAGCCCCTGCAGCAGATCCTCGCAGAGCGGCACGCGCTGGTGCCGGAGGAGGTCGCGCACGGCGTGCCGCGCCCGGGGGACGGAGGAGTGCAGCGCGGGAGCGGTGAACCGCCAGGCCCCGTCGAATTCGACCGGGCGCCGGGGTGGGGCCTGCCCCGGTTCGGGCGGGACGCTCCCGAGGATTTCCATGTCCGATACCAACCCCTCACCATGGTCGACCGCAACCACGAGTGTTGGGAAGATGAGGGTCCGTACCGGCGGGGTGACCACAAATCAGCGGCTATCGACGGAGTTTGATCGTGTGCGTATGCCACGGTCACTGACGCGACTGATCCTGGCCACCCTGTTCCACGCTCCATGAACGATCCGGAGCGCTTTGTTCCACCCCGGCGCCGGGGGAACCCGCCGGCGCGTCCGGCGGGCCCGGATAGCATCCGGCGTATGGAGCCCGCACTTCACCTGGACGTCGCCGACGGCGTCGCGACGGTCCGCATCGCCCACCCCGCCAAGCGCAACGCCATGACCACCAACATGTGGCGGGCCCTGCCGGAGCTGCTGGCGCGGTGCGCCGGCGACCCGGACGTCCGGGTGCTGGTGCTCACCGGCGAGGGCGGCACGTTCTGCGCGGGCGCCGACATCTCCACCCTGACCGAGGGCGCCGAGCGCTCGCGGGACCTCGCGATCGCGGCCGAGGAGGCGCTGGCGGCCTTCCCCAAGCCCACGCTCGCGGCCGTGCGCGGCCACTGCGTGGGCGGCGGCTGCCAGCTGGCGGCCGCGTGCGACCTGCGGTTCGCCGCCGAGGACGCGTCCTTCGGGGTGACCCCGGCGAAGCTGGGGATCGTCTACGGGGCCTCCTCCACGCGGCGGCTGGTGGAGCTGACCGGCCCCTCGGCGGCCAAGTACCTGCTCTTCTCCGGCGAGTTGATCGATGCCGCGCGGGCGCTGCGGACGGGCCTGGTGGACGAGGTGTGGCCGCCGGAAGCGCTGGAGAAGCGGGTGGCGGAGTTCGCGCAGGTGCTGGCCTCGCGCTCGCTGCTGACGCAGGCCGCGGCGAAGGAGTTCGCCGCGGGCCCCGCGGCCCCGGACCGGATCGCGCACTGGGCGCAGCAGGAGCGCGGCAGCGGCGACACCGCGGAGGGCGTCGCCGCGTTTCTGGAGCGCAGGGCGCCGCGGTTCACTTGGGCCGCCGGCGAGGGGCCGTACGGAGGGTCTGACCTCCGTACCGGCCTTTCCGTTCCCGGTTGCTGAGCTCTTTCTCGGCTGCGGGCTGTCTGTGGCCGGTCGCGCAGTTCCCCGCGCCCCTTACGGGGCCCTGGTCTTCAGCATCTGTGTGAGGTCCACGTTCCGCCACTCGGCGACGAGGTCGGCCGGGGCCTTCTCCGGCGAGCCCGCGTCGTAAGGCGGCTGGGGGTCGTACTCGATGAGCAGCTGGATGGACTGTGCGGCGCGGTCTCCGGCGATCCGGCCCGCGAGCGTGAGCCCCATGTCGATGCCGGAGGAGACGCCGGCGGCCGTGACGTACTTGCCGTCGGTGACGACGCGTTCGCCGGTCGCCTCCGCCCCGAAGGAGGCGAGCTTGTCCAGGTACAGCCAGTGGCAGGTGGCGCGACGGCCCGTCAGCAGCCCGGCGGCGGCCAGGACCAGGGAACCGGAGCACACGGACGTCGTCCACGTCGTGGTGCGGTCCACCTCCTGCAGCCACTCCCGGACGGGGCCGGGCGCCATCGGGCCGCTCGGGTCGGGCGCGCCGGGCACGACGACGATGTCGGGGGCTGTGACCTCGGCGAGGGAGGCCTCGGCGACCAGGGAGAGGTTGCCGCTGTCGTTGCGCACGGGCCCCCGGCGCTCGGCGACGAGCACGGCCTCGGCGCCGGGGAGCGGGCCGAGGGTGTCGAACGGGCCGATGGCGTCGAGGGCGGTGAAGCCCGGGTAGAGCAGGAAGGCGATCTGCACGGTGGTCCTCGTTCCGGTGTGTCGGATGCGGGTCAGGCGGGGGCCGGGGGCGCGGGTGCCTCGCCGCCGGGCACCAGGAGGGTATGCGGGGCGGGGCGTCGTGGAGCGCGTGGCCGGGCACGACGCGCATTTCCTGCCGCCGCCGGGCGGTGCCCGCCGGCCACTTCCCGCCGTACCGACCAGTCGGTAACGTGCGGGCATGACCTCACTCAACGGGCCCCTGCCCGAGCTCGCCGGACGCCGCTGTCACCAGTGGCTCAACGCCCTCCACGCGACGGTGTACTTCTCTCCCGACTACCTGCGGGAGATGGCGGGCCTGGGCGTCGAGGACGACAACGCGGCGAACATCGCCGGGCGCACGGCCCCGCTCGGCCGCGTCGGCGCCGGGACGGTCACCGCGGCGTACTACAACTCCAAGCACGAACTGATCGCCCGTCATGTTCCGGGCGTCTGGGACGTCGTCTCCCCGCAGGACGCCCTCGCCGCGCGCCTGCGCGCGGCCGACGCGACGCTCCGCAGGCTGCTCGGCGAGGACGCCGTGGCCGCCCCCGAGATGGCCGAGGCCGCGGAGCTCGCCCTGCGCGCCACCGAGGGCTGCAGCCGCGGGGGCCGCCCGCTGTACTCCGCCCACGCCGACCTGCCGGTGCCCGGCGCACCGCACCTCGCGCTCTGGCACGCCGCCACGCTCCTGCGCGAGCACCGCGGGGACGGCCACATCATGGCGCTCGTACGGGCCGGTCTCGACCCGGTCGAGGCCCTCGTCAGCCACACCGCCACCGGCGGCGGCATGACCACCAAGTGGCTCGTCGCCACGCGCGGCTGGACCGAGGACGAGCTCGCCGCCGGCCGGGACCGGCTGCGGGCCCGCGGGCTGCTGGATGCGGAGGGCGAGCTGACCGAGGCGGGCGCCGCGCTGCGCGACGAGCTGGAGGCGGAGACGGACCGCCTCGACGCCGCGCCGTACGAGCACCTGGGAGCGGCGGGCGTCGAGCGCCTGACCGCCCTGGGCAAGGAGTACGCGAAGGCGGCCATGCTCGCGGGCGCCTTCCCCGCGGACCTGCTCGGCAACGCCTGACGCGGCGCCCCGGGCCGCGCCGCGGGCCGGGCCCCGGGCGGCCGCCGCGGCGCCGCCGCGAGGCTCACGCACCGCGTTGTCGGCGGCACCTGCCACAATGCAGACCGCAGCCCGAAGAGAAAGCGGAGCGTGATCGTGACGGCAATTGGTGCGTCGCCCGGGGCGTCGATCGAAGGCAGGATCGCCGAGGAGCTCGGCGTGCGGGAGCGGCAGGTGAAGGCCGCGGTCGACTTGCTCGACGGCGGCTCGACCGTGCCGTTCATCGCGCGTTACCGCAAGGAGGCCACCGAGATGCTCGACGATGCGCAGCTGCGCACCGTCGAGGAGCGGCTGCGGTATCTGCGCGAGCTGGAGGAGCGCCGCACGGCGGTCCTGGAGTCCGTGCGCTCCCAGGGCAAGCTGGACGAGGCCCTGGAGGCGCGCATCCGCGCCGCCGACTCCAAGGCCCGGCTGGAGGACATCTACCTGCCCTTCAAGCCCAAGCGCCGCACGAAGGCGCAGATCGCCCGGGAGGCCGGGCTGGAGCCGCTGGCGGAGGGGCTGCTCGGGGACCCGGGCACCGAGCCGCTCGCCGCGGCCGCCGCCTTCGTCGACGCGGACAAGGGCGTCGCGGACGCCGCGGCGGCCCTGGAGGGCGCGCGGGCGATCCTCACCGAGCGCTTCGGCGAGGACGCCGACCTCATCGGCGAGCTCCGCGAGCGCATGTGGACGCGCGGGCGCGTGGCCGCGAAGGTGCGCGAGGGCAAGGAGGAGGCGGGCGCGAAGTTCGCCGACTACTTCGACTTCGCCGAGCCCTTCACCGAGCTGCCCTCGCACCGCGTGCTGGCGATGCTGCGCGGCGAGAAGGAAGAGGTCCTCGACCTCACACTGGAGCCCGAGCCGGCGGACGAGGCGGACCGGGCGGCCGCGGGCCCGAGCTCGTACGAGCAGATGATCGCGCAGCGCTTCGGCGTCGCGGACCGCGGCCGGCCGGCGGACAAGTGGCTGGGCGACACGGTGCGGTGGGCCTGGCGCACACGCGTCCTCGTCCACCTCGGGATCGACCTGCGGCTGCGGCTGCGCCAGGCCGCCGAGGACGAGGCGGTCCGCGTCTTCGCGGCGAACCTGCGCGACCTGCTGCTCGCCGCCCCGGCCGGCACGCGCGCCACGATGGGCCTCGACCCCGGCTTCCGCACGGGCGTGAAGGTCGCCGTCGTGGACGCCACGGGCAAGGTCGCGGCCACCGAGACGATCTACCCGCACGTCCCGCAGAACAAGTGGGACGCCTCGCTCGCCACGCTGGCCCGCCTCGCCCGGGAGCACGGCGTGGAGCTCGTCGCCATCGGCAACGGCACCGCCTCCCGCGAGACGGACCGGCTGGCGACCGATCTGATCACCCGTCATCCGGAGCTGAAGCTCACCAAGGTGATGGTCTCCGAGGCCGGCGCCTCGGTCTACTCCGCCTCCGCGTTCGCCTCCCAGGAGCTGCCCGGGCTGGACGTCTCGCTGCGCGGCGCGGTCTCGATCGCCCGCCGCCTGCAGGACCCGCTCGCCGAGCTCGTCAAGATCGACCCCAAGTCGATCGGCGTCGGCCAGTACCAGCACGACCTGTCCGAGGTGAAGCTCTCCCGCTCGCTCGACGCCGTCGTGGAGGACTGCGTCAACGGCGTCGGCGTCGACGTGAACACCGCGTCCGCGCCGCTGCTCGCGCGCGTCTCCGGCATCAGCTCCGGCCTCGCCGAGAACATCGTCGCCCACCGCGACTCCAACGGCCCCTTCCGGTCCCGCCGGGCGCTGAAGGACGTGGCCCGGCTCGGCCCGAAGGCCTACGAGCAGTGCGCGGGCTTCCTGCGCATCCGCGGCGGGGACGACCCGCTGGACGCCTCCAGCGTCCACCCCGAGGCGTATCCGGTGGTGCGGAAGATGGTCAAGAGCACGGGCGGCGAGGTCGCCTCCCTCGTCGGCAACACCTCCGTGCTGCGCTCCCTGCGCCCGGAGGAGTTCGTCGACGACACCTTCGGCCTGCCGACGGTCACCGACATCCTGCGCGAGCTGGAGAAGCCCGGCCGCGACCCGCGACCCGCCTTCAAGACGGCGAGCTTCAAGGAGGGCGTCGAGAAGATCGGCGACCTGGAGCCGGGGATGATCCTGGAAGGCGTCGTCACCAACGTGGCCGCGTTCGGGGCGTTCGTGGACGTGGGTGTCCACCAGGACGGCCTGGTGCACGTGTCGGCCATGTCGCGGACGTTCGTGAAGGACCCGCGGGACGTGGTCAAGCCCGGCGACATCGTGCGGGTCAAGGTCATGGACGTCGACATCCCGCGCAAGCGGATCTCGCTGACACTGCGGCTGGACGACGAGGCGGGGGCGCCGTCCGGCGGGGGCGGAGGCGGTCGTCCGCGCCCGGAGCGGGGCTCCGAGCGGGGCTCCGAGCGCGGCTCGGGACGCCGGGGTACGGGCACGAGTGCGGCTGCGGGTGCGCCGCAGCAGCGCCGCGGCAACTCCCGCGAGCGCGGGCAAGCGGCTCCGGTGAACGACGCGATGGCAGAGGCCCTGCGCAGGGCGGGCCTCCGCTAGCGCAGGACGAACCACGACGTACGTGGCGGGCCCGGCCGGCTGTCCATTCCGCCGGACCCGCCACGTCGTGGCACTTCGCCGTCGCGGCAGCTCTTTCCGGGCGACGGTTCTTCCGTGCGGTGGCTCTTTCCCGCCGGGCCGTGCCCTCGCGGCGCTCGCGCACTGCGGCGGGCACGTTTCCTGCCGCCGCAACGGCGTGGAACCACGACGCGGCAGACCGGCGGTACGGCCCGCCCCGCACCGCGGTGCGGGCCGCAGGCCGGGCGTCAGCGCTCCGTGAGACGGCCCTCCGAGACCTCGATCCGGCGGGTCGTACGGACCGCGTCCAGCATCCGGCGGTCGTGCGTGACCAGCAGCAGCGTGCCCGTGTACGAATCCAGCGCGGACTCCAGCTGCTCGATCGCCGGAAGGTCGAGGTGGTTGGTCGGCTCGTCCAGGACCAGCAGATTGACCCCGCGCGCCTGCAGCAGGGCCAGCGCCGAACGGGTCCGCTCGCCCGGCGAGAGGGTCACCGCCGGGCGCAGCACGTGATCGGCCTTCAGTCCGAACTTGGCGAGCAGCGTCCGGACGTCGGCGGGCGCGAGGTCGGGGACGGCCGCAGCGAAGGCGTCCAGCAGCGCCTCCGTACCGAAGAAAAGGGCCCGCGCCTGGTCCACCTCGCCCACGACGACGCCCGGGCCCAGCGCCGCGTGCCCGGCGTCCAGCGGCAGCCGGCCGAGCAGGGCCGCGAGGAGCGTGGACTTGCCGGAGCCGTTGGCGCCGGTCACCGCGATCCGGTCGGCCCAGTCGATCTGCAGGTCGGCGGGGCCGAAGGCGAAGGACCCCCGGCGCACCTCGGCGCCGCGCAGAGTGGCCACGACCGCGCCGGAGCGCGGCGCCGCCGCGATCTCCATGCGCAGCTCCCACTCCTTGCGGGGCTCCTCGACGACCTCCAGCCGCTCGATGAGCCGCTCGGTCTGCCGGGCCTTGGCGGCCTGCTTCTCGGTGGACTCGGTGCGGAACTTGCGGCCGATCTTGTCGTTGTCGCTCGCCTTGCGGCGGGCGTTCTTGACGCCCTTCTCCATCCAGTTCCGCTGGGTGCGGGCGCGGTCCTCCAGGCCGGAGCGCGTGTCGGCGTACTCCTCGTAGGCCTCGCGGGCGTGCCGACGGGCGGTCTCGCGCTCCTCCAGATAGGCGGAGTAGCCGCCGCCGTAGAGGCGGACCTGCTGCTGGGCGAGGTCGAGCTCGAGGACCTTGGTCACCGTACGGGTCAGGAACTCGCGGTCGTGGCTGACCACGACCGTGCCGGCGCGCAGCCCGGTGACGAAGGACTCCAGGCGGGCGAGCCCGTCGAGATCGAGGTCGTTGGTGGGCTCGTCCAGCAGGAAGACGTCGTAGCGGCTCAGCAGCAGGGAGGCGAGCCCGGCGCGGGCGGCCTGGCCGCCGGAGAGGCTGGTCATGGGCCGGTCGAGCCCGACGGACAGCCCCAGCGAGGCGGCGACCTCCTCGGCGCGCTCGTCCAGGTCGGCACCGCCGAGGCCGAGCCAGCGGTCGAGGCCGGTGGCGTAGGCGTCGTCGGCCCCCGGCGCGCCGTCCACGAGCGCCTGCGTGGCGGCGTCCAGCTCGGCCTGGGCCCGGGCCACCCCGGTCCGGCGGGCGAGAAACGCCCGCACGGTCTCCCCCGGCCGCCGCTCGGGCTCCTGCGGCAGATGCCCCACGGTGGCCGTCGGCGGACTGAGCGAGAGCCCGCCCTCCTCCGGCACGTCCAGCCCGGCGAGCAGCCGCAGCAGCGTGGATTTACCGGCCCCGTTGGCACCGACCAGACCGATGACGTCCCCGGGCGCGACGACGAGGTCGAGCCCGGAGAAGAGGGTGCGGTCGCCGTGTCCGGCGGCGAGACTTTTGGCGACGAGAGTGGCACTCATAACGGGTCGACTCTAACCGGAGTGGCGGAGGAGGTCGTACCGGATTTCTCGGGTGGTCCGGGGCGGCATCCCTTCTCACTCCGGACCGCTGATCATCCGCAAGGACGTACCGCGCATACTGGGGCGATGCCCGCCCCCTCCGCTCCGCCTCTCCGATTCCGGGACCCCGGACACAACAAGTACCACTTCGCCTGTGCCGGCCGAGTGCTCGTACGCTGCCCGAAGTGCGAGCGGCAAGCGCAGGTCGTTCCGGAGCCCCGTGACGCCGGCAGCGCGACGCCCACGTGGTCCACGGAGCGGCGGCTCGTGTGCCGCCACTGCGGGCTGTCCCGGACGCGGGACAGCAGGCAGCCGGTCACCTTCCACTGGTACAGCGACCTCGAGATGAACGACCCCTGGTTCCAGGTGCCGTTGTGGCTCCAGGTGCGGACGCGGCACGGCCTCCTGTGGGCGTACAACCCCGAACACCTCGGCCTGCTGCGGCACTACGTACAGGCGACCCTGCGCGAGCACGACCCCTGGTACGAGCCCTGGCGCAAGATGGGGGTCATCGGCCGCCTCCCGGCATGGATCAAGCAGGCGAAGAACCGTGACGAGGTGCTGCGGGGGCTGGACCGCATCCGGGCGTCACTGGCGCCGACATACTGATCTCGCCCCCTCCGAAGGCTCGGCGCGGCCCTACCGCGCCGGAAAGGCGGTCGCCGTGGGTCTGCCCGTTCCCCTGTCCGGGGTCGTTCCGCCGCTCTGCACGCCGCTGACCCCGTCCGGCGAAGTCGACACCCGCTCGCTCGGCTCGCTCGTGGAGCATGTGCTCGCCGCCGGTGTCCACGCGGTCTTCGTGCTCGGGTCCAGCGGGGAGACGGCCTACCTGGACGACGCCCGGCGCCGCACCGCGCTGCGGGCCGCCGTCGACGCCGTCGCCGGGCGGGTGCCGGTGCTGGCCGGAGTGGTCGACATGACCACCGCGCGCGTCCTGGACCACGCGCGGGCCGCCGCCGCGCTCGGCGCGGACGCGCTCGTCGCCACCGCGCCCTTCTACACCGCCACCCACCCCGTGGAGGTCCGTGACCACTTCCGCCGCATCCGGGCCGGCGCCGGGCTGCCGCTCGTCGCGTACGACATCCCCTCGTCCGTCCCCACCAGGCTGGACGCCGGGATCCTCCTGCCCCTCGCCGAGGACGGGACGCTGGCCGGGCTCAAGGACAGCAGCGGTGATCTCGGCGGGCTGCGCCGGCTCCTCGTCGAGCTGCGCCGCCGCGGTCTCGACGACTCGTTCGCCGTGCTGACCGGGTCCGAACTGGCGGTCGACGGGGCCCTGCTGGCCGGGGCGCACGGCGTCGTCCCGGGGCTGGGCAACGTGGACCCGGCCGGGTACGTACGGCTGTACGAGCACGCCCGTGCGGGCCGCTGGGCCGAGGCGGCGGCCGAACAGGACCGGCTCGCGGCCCTGTTCGCCCTCATCGAGACGGGCGACCTCACCGGCATGAGCTGGAGCGCGTCCGCACTGGGCGGCTTCAAGGCGGCCCTGCACCTCCTGGGGGTCATCGACTGCCCGGCGGCGGCCGCCCCGCAGCGCCCCCTGCCTGGCGCGGCCGTGGACGCCGTGCGGCACCACCTGGCGGAGGCCGGGCTGCTGTGATCCCGGGCGATGTCACACCCGAGGGCTAGCGTGTACGGACAAGAGACATGCAAGAGACATAGAGGCACAGAGGCGCACGCGCACTACCCCGGAGGCATCCCATGACCTTGTCCGCCCCTCTCAAGGCCCGCGCGAAGGTGCGGGAATTCGCGCTCTCGCTGCCCGGCACCGTCGAGGAGTTCCCCTGGGAGGAGGACGCCGTCGTCAAGGTCAACAAGAAGATCTTCGTCTTCCTCGGCTCCGAGGGGAACACCGAGTCGCCCGGCATCTCGGTCAAGCTCAAGGACGAGGAGGTGCACGGCCACGCCATGGCCGTCCCCGGCGCGGCGCCCACCTCCTACGGCCTCGGCAGACACGGCTGGGTGTCGATCCCGCTCACCGGGGAGAGCGCCCCGGCGGAGGTGCTGTGCGACTGGGTGGAGGAGAGCTACCGCACCATCGCCCCCAAGCGCCTCATCGCCGAGCTCGACGCGCACTGAGCAGGCCCTAAGTGCGCTACCGGGGGAGCGATGTGACGCCGCGGCCGGGAGCCGAGGTCTTGTGAAAACTGGAACCTGTTCTTAGCATCGCGAGTGTGACAGCGGTTGTGTCACAGACGTCGCGTCACAGACGTCGTGTCACCAAGGTCGCGCACGCGCACCAGGGTCGTGTCACCGAAGTCGGTTCACAAAGCCACAGGGGGTCCGGATGACCGGGACAGCCAGCGGTCCGCTCGACGGCGTGCGCGTCGTCGAGCTCGCGGGAATCGGGCCCGGCCCGTTCGCCGCCATGCTCCTGGCCGACCTCGGGGCCGACGTCGTCCGCGTCGACCGGCCCGGCGGCCCGGGCCTGCACATCGCCCCGTCCCGCGACGTCACCAACCGCAACAAGCGCTCGGTGACGGCCGACCTCAAGACCGCCGACGGCCGCCGCGCGGTCCTCGACCTCGCCGCCCGGGCCGACGTGCTGATCGAGGGCTACCGGCCCGGCGTCGCCGAGCGGCTCGGCGTCGGCCCCGACGCCTGCCTCGCCCGCAACCCCCGCCTCGTCTACGGGCGGATGACCGGCTGGGGCCAGCACGGCCCCCTCGCCGACACCGCCGGCCACGACATCGCGTACATCGCCGTCACCGGCGCCCTCGGCCTGTCCGGCCCGGCCGACGGGCCGCCCGCCTTCCCCGCCAACCTCCTCGGCGACTTCGGCGGCGGCGCGCTCTACCTGGTCGTCGGCGTCCTCGCCGCCCTCCACCACGCCCGCGCCGGCGGCACCGGCCAGGTCGTCGACGCGGCCATCGTCGACGGCACCGCCCACCTCACCGCGCTCCTCCACGGCATGCTGGCCGCCGGTGCCTGGCAGGACCGGCGCGAGGCCAACTTCTTCGACGGCGGATCGCCCTTCTACGGCACGTACGAGGCGGCCGACGGCGGCCACATGGCGGTCGGCGCCCTGGAGCAGCGCTTCTACGCGGAGTTCATGGAGCTCCTCGGCCTCGCCGAGCTCGCTCCCGCCCGCGACGACCCCTCCCGCTGGGGCGAGCTGCGCGCCGCCGTCGCCGCCCGCTTCCGCACGCGCACCCGCGCCGAGTGGACGGCCGTCTTCGAGGGCTCGGACGCCTGCGTCGCCCCTGTACTCTCCCTGCGCGAGGCCCCCGCCCACCCGCACCTTGCCGCCCGCGGCACCTTCGTCGAGCACGCCGGTCTCACCCAGCCCGCCCCCGCCCCGCGCTTCTCCGCCACCCCCGGCTCCGTCCGCCGCCCGCCCGCGCGGCCCGGCGCGGACACCGCCGAGGTGGCGCGGGACTGGGACGTCCCCAGCCTCGAGTCGCTCCAGAAGGGCCCGCAGTCATGAAGCGCCAGATCTTCACCGCCGAGCACGATGCCTTCCGCGAGACCGTACGGACCTTCCTCACCAAGGAGGTCGTCCCGCACTACGAGCAGTGGGAGCGCGACGGCATCGTCTCGCGCGAGGCCTGGCGGGCGGCCGGGCGCCAGGGCCTGCTCGGGCTCGCGGTGCCCGAGGAGTACGGCGGCGGGGGCACCGGCGACTTCCGCTACAGCGCCGTGCTCACCGAGGAGTTCACCCGCGCGGGGGCGGCCGGCCTCGCGATCGGGCTGCACAACGACATCGTCGGACCGTATCTGACGGGCCTCGCCACCGCGGAGCAGAAGCGGCGCTGGCTGCCCGGCTTCTGCACGGGCGAGATCATCACCGCCGTCGCGATGACGGAGCCGGGCGCCGGCTCCGACCTGCAGGGCATCCGTACCGCCGCCGAGGACCGCGGCGACCACTGGCTGCTCAACGGCTCCAAGACCTTCATCTCCAACGGCATCCTCGCCGACCTCGTGGTCGTCGTGGCGCGCACGACGCCCGAGGGCGGGGCCAAGGGCCTGAGCCTGCTCGTCGTCGAGCGCGGCATGGCCGGCTTCGAGCGCGGCCGCAACCTCGACAAGATCGGGCAGAAGGCGCAGGACACCGCCGAGCTCTTCTTCCACGACGTGCGCGTGCCCAAGGAGAACCTGCTGGGCGAGCTCAACGGCGGGTTCGTCCACCTGATGACCAACCTGGCCCAGGAGCGGATGAACATCGCCGTCGCCGGGATCGCCGCCGCCGAGCACCTGCTGGAGCTCACCACGGGCTATGTCAAGGAGCGCGAGGCCTTCGGCCGTCCGCTCGCCAAGCTGCAGCACATCCGCTTCGAGATCGCCGAGATGGCCACCGAGTGCGCCGTCACCCGCACCTTCCTGGACCGCTGCATCGCCGAGCACACCGCGGGCACGCTCGACGCCGTGCACGCCTCCATGGCCAAGTGGTGGGCGACCGAGCTGCAAAAGCGCGTCGCCGACCGCTGCTTGCAACTGCACGGCGGGTACGGGTACATGACGGAGTACCGGGTCGCCAAGGCGTTCACCGACGGCCGGATCCAGACGATCTACGGCGGCACCACCGAGATCATGAAGGAGATCATCGGCCGTTCCCTGCTCTCCTGATCCACCCCCGACCAGCGTCCCCCGCCCCGAAAGGCCCACGACCTTGAGCAGCACCGAAGCGTACGTATACGACGCGATCCGCACCCCGCGCGGCCGCGGCAAGGCCAACGGCGCCCTGCACGGTACCAAGCCCGTCGACCTCGTCGTCGGCCTCATCCACGAGCTGCGCCGCCGCCTGCCCGGCCTGGACCCGGCCGCCGTCGACGACATCGTGCTCGGCGTCGTGAGCCCCCTGGGCGACCAGGGCTCCGACATCGCCCGGATCGCGGCGATCGCCGCCGGCCTGCCCGACACCGTCGCCGGCGTGCAGGAGAACCGCTTCTGTGCCTCGGGCCTGGAAGCCGTCAACCTCGCCGCGGCCAAGGTCCGCTCCGGCTGGGAGGACCTCGTCCTCGCCGGCGGCGTGGAGTCGATGTCGCGGGTGCCGATGGGCTCCGACGGCGGCGCCTGGTTCGCCGACCCCATGACCAACTTCGACGTCAACTTCGTGCCCCAGGGCATCGGCGCCGACCTGATCGCGACCCTCGGCGGCTTCACCCGGCGGGACGTGGACGCCTTCGCCGCCCGCTCGCAGGAGAACGCCGTCGCCGCGTGGAAGGACGGCCGCTTCGAGCGCTCCGTGATCCCCGTGCGCGACCGCAACGGCCTCGTCGTCCTCGACCGGGACGAGCACCCCCGCCCCGGCACCACCGTCGAGACCCTGGCCGGGCTCAAGCCCTCCTTCGCCTCGATCGGCGAGGCCGGCGGCTTCGACGCCGTGGCCCTGCAGCAGTACCACTGGGTCGAGAAGATCGACCACGTCCACCACGCGGGCAACTCCTCCGGCATCGTCGACGGCGCCTCCCTCGTCGCCATCGGCAACCGCGAGACCGGCGAGCGCTACGGGCTGACGCCGCGGGCCCGCATCGTCTCCGCCGCCGTCTCGGGCTCCGACCCCACCATCATGCTGACCGGCCCCGCCCCCGCCTCCCGCAAGGCGCTCGCCAAGGCGGGCCTGACCATCGGCGACATCGACCTGATCGAGGTCAACGAGGCCTTCTCCGCGGTGGTGCTGCACTTCGCCCGCGAGATGGGTATCGGCCTCGACAAGATCAACGTCAACGGCGGTGCCATCGCCCTCGGCCACCCGCTCGGCGCCACCGGCGCCATGCTGCTGGGCACCGTCATCGACGAACTCGAACGCCAGGACAAGCAGTACGGCCTGGTCACCCTCTGCGTGGGCGGCGGCATGGGCATCGCCACCGTCGTCGAGCGCGTGTAGCCTCCGGCGGACCTTCACCCCGTGGCTGCGGGGCGGAGCGGCACCGCCGGTCCGCCGCCGTCGTGGTTCCCCGCCCGGGCCCCGGGCCGGCCCGCCCCGCCCCCTTCCCCCTGTCCGGCGACCGAGGACACACCCCCAATGGAGAGCACCGACATGAGCGAGCGCAACACCATCCGCTGGGAGCGGAGCGACGACGGCATCGTCACCCTCGTCCTGGACGACCCCGACCAGTCCGCCAACACCATGAACAACGCCTTCAAGGCGTCCCTCACGGCGGTCGCCGACCGCCTGGAGGCGGAGCGCCAGGCGGAACCGGCGTCGGTGCGCGGCGTCGTCTTCACCTCCGCGAAGAAGACCTTCTTCGCCGGCGGCGACCTGCGCGAGCTGATCGCCGCGACCCCCGCCGACGCCGGGAGCGTCCTCGAGGCGAGCATGACGGTCAAGCGCGACCTGCGCCGGATCGAGACCCTCGGCGTGCCCGTCGTGGCCGCCGTCAACGGCGCGGCCCTCGGCGGCGGCTACGAGATCGCGCTCGCCTGCCACCACCGCATCGCCCTCGACGCCCCCGGCTCGAAGATCGGCCTCCCCGAGGTCACCCTCGGCCTGCTGCCCGGAGGCGGCGGCGTCACCCGTACCGTACGGCTCCTCGGCATCACCGACGCGCTGCTGAAGGTGCTGCTGCAGGGCACGCAGTACGACCCGCGCCGCGCCCTGGAGGCCGGGCTCGTCCACGAGCTGGCGGCCGACCGCGACGAACTCCTCGCCAAGGCCCGGGCGTTCATCGACGCGCACCCCGAGTCGCAGCAGCCCTGGGACGTCAAGGGCTACAAGATCCCCGGCGGCACCCCGGCCAGCCCGCGCTTCGCCGCGAACCTCCCGGCCTTCCCCGCCAACCTCAAGAAGCAGCTCGGCGGCGCCCCCTACCCGGCCCCGCGCAACATCCTGGCGGCCGCGGTCGAGGGCTCCCAGGTGGACTTCGAGACCGCGCAGCTCATCGAGGCCCGCTACTTCACCGAGCTGGTCACCGGCCGGACCGCGAAGAACATGATCCAGGCGTTCTTCTTCGACCTCCAGGCCGTCAACTCCGGCGTCAGCCGCCCGCGTGACGTCTCCCCCCGCCAGGTGCGCAAGGTCGCCGTCCTCGGCGCCGGCATGATGGGCGCGGGCATCGCCTACGCCTGCGCCAAGGCCGGCATCGAGGTCGTCCTGAAGGACGTCTCCGACGAAGCGGCCCGCAAGGGCAAGGCCTACTCCGAGGGCCTGCTGGCCAAGGCCCTCGCCCGGGGCCGCACGACCGAGGCCAAGCGGGACGAGCTGCTCGCCCGGATCACCCCGACCGCCGACGTGGCCGACCTCGCGGGCTGTGACGCCGTCATCGAGGCGGTCTTCGAGGACCCGGCCCTCAAGCACAAGGTCTTCCAGGAGATCCAGCACGTCGTCGCGCCCGACGCGCTGCTGTGCTCCAACACCTCCACCCTGCCCATCACCCTCCTCGCCGAGGGCGTCGAGCGGCCCGTGGACTTCGTCGGCCTGCA
Organism: Streptomyces rectiverticillatus; assembly: GCF_013394065.1. NCBI lineage: Bacteria > Bacillati > Actinomycetota > Actinomycetes > Kitasatosporales > Streptomycetaceae > Streptomyces > Streptomyces rectiverticillatus. The sequence continues at coordinate 6,135,300 of NZ_CP040752.1, read as the reverse complement.
CTTCTTCTCGCCCGTCGACAAGATGCCGCTCGTGGAGATCATCAAGGGGGAGCGCACCGGTGACGAGGCGCTGGCCCGCGCCTTCGACCTGGTCCGGCAGATCCGCAAGACGCCCATCGTGGTCAACGACTCGCGCGGCTTCTTCACCTCGCGCGTCATCGGCCGCTTCATCAACGAGGGCGTGGCGATGATCGGCGAGGGCGCCGACCCGGCCTCGGTCGAGCAGGCCGCCGCGCAGGCCGGCTACCCCGCCAAGGTGCTCTCCCTGATGGACGAGCTGACCCTCACCCTGCCCCGGAAGATCCGCGAGGAGACCCGGCGGGCGGCCGAGGCGGCCGGCGAGACCTGGACGCCGCACCCCGCGGACGCGGTCATCGACCGCATGGTCGAGGAGTTCGGCCGCCCGGGGCGCAGCGGCGGCGCAGGCTTCTACGAGTACGCGGACGGCAAGCGCGCCGGGCTGTGGCCGGGGCTGCGCGAGCACTTCACGAAGAAGGACGTGGAGATCCCGTTCGCGGACATGAAGGAGCGCATGCTGTTCTCCGAGGCGCTGGACACCGTCCGCTGCCTGGAGGAAGGCGTCCTGGCCTCCGTCGCGGACGCCAACATCGGCTCGATCCTCGGCATCGGCTTCCCCGGCTGGACGGGCGGCGCGCTGCAGTACATCAACGGCTACGAGGGCGGCCTGCCGGGCTTCGTGACCCGGGCCCGGGAACTCGCGGCGACGTACGGCGAGCGGTTCGAGCCGTCGGCCCTGCTGGTGGAGAAGGCGGAGACCGGGGGCCGCTTCTAGCCGCGGTCCGGTGCGGCACCGCCGGCATCCGCCACGCGGGCCGGTCACCGGGGCGAGCCTCTTGTTGCCGCCGCAACGGCGAGTGGCCGCAACCCAGGTACCCGGCGGTGCCGAACTGCGCGACTGGCGCGGCACCGCTCGCAGGCGGCCCCGCGGCCCCGCGGCCCTGTGCCCGGTGGTGCGTCGGTCAGTCGCGGGCGGCGTCCTCGTAAGCCGCCCGCAGTTCGTGGTTCAGCGAGCGCTGGAACGCGGTGACCAGCGCCTGGACCACGAGCGGCTGCATGTGGGCCGACAGCGACTTCATCGCCGCGACGTCCGGCGTCTCCACCTCGTCGCGGAACAGGCGCGTCAGCTCCCGGGCAGTGGCGCGGGCGTGCTCCAGCAGGACGGTGCGGGCGGCCAGGACGGTCTCCGGAGCGATGGGGACGTCCAGCAGCCGGACGCCCAGGTGCAGCAGGGCCGGGTCGACGAGGTAGGAGCCGGCGGCCTCGCCCCGCTGGAGGGACTCGCCCCGCTGGAGGGCGTTCATCGCGGCGAGCCGGTCGATGTCCTCCTCGGTGAGGGCCCGGCCCGCCCGCCTCTCCAGCTCCTCCCGGGTGGTCTCCTCGGCCCCGTCGGGCGTCCAGGAGGCCACGAGGGCACGATGGATGGCGAGGTCCTGGGGGCTGAGGCCTTCGGGGAGCCGGTTCAGGTAACGCTCGATGGCGGCGAGCGTGAGCCCCTGGTGCTGCAGTTCTTCGATCAGGGCGAGCCGGGAGAGGTGGCCGGGCCCGTAGCGCCCGACCCGGCGCGGGCCGATCTCGGGCGGGGGCAGCAGCCCCCGGGTGCTGTAGAAGCGCACGGTGCGGACGGTCACTCCGGCCCGGGCAGCCAACTCGTCCACCGTCAGGGTCGCTTCCCCGGTCTCCGTCTCCGCGGCCATGGGCGGCACCTCGCTCTCTGTTCCGCACCTGTCGGTGTCGAACAGTATTGCTGTGCCACCGGTGCTGTGAAACCGGCGGCGGCCCGCCGTACCGCATGCACGCGCGGGGCGGCGGCGGTACGGCGGGCCCGTGCACAGGACCGGTCAGTGCCGGTGGGCGCGCTCCGCGTCCTGGATCTTCTTCCAGGACTTGGGCGCCGTGACGCCGGCCTTCAGCGACTTCGTGGCCTTGGCGGATCCGGTGCCGGCCGGAGCCGGCAGCGTGCTCGGCTTCGACGGCTGGAACAGCCAGGTGTCGAAGAGCGGGGCGAGCTTCTTGCCGGAGGCCTTCTCGGCGAACTTCACGAAGTCCTGCACGGAGGCGTTGCCGTAGCGGTTCTCCGTCGGCCACTGCTTGAGGATGGCGAAGAACGTCTTGTCGCCGACGGTGTTGCGCAGCGCCTGCAGGGCGACGGCGCCGCGGTTGTAGACGGCGCGGTCGAACTGCCGGTTCGCGCCCGGGTCGCCCGGCTTGACCTTCCAGAAGTCGTTGTCGGCCGGGATGCCGTTGTAGACGTACTCGGCGAGCTCCTGGGCGGTGCCCTCGCCCTCCTTCTCCGACCACAGCCACTGGGCGTAGGTGGCGAAGCCCTCGTTCACCCAGATGTCGCGCCAGTCCTTGACGGAGACGCTGTCACCGAACCACTGGTGCGCGAGCTCGTGCACGACGATCGACTGGTTGGCGCCGCTCGTGAAGGACGCCGGGCTGTAGAACGGCCGGGTCTGGGTCTCCAGCGCGTAGGACGACTTGACGTTCGGCACGTACCCGCCGACGGCGTTGAAGGGGTACGGGCCGAAGACCGTGCTCGCCCAGTCGGTGATCTCGGCGGTGCGCTCGATGCTGGCCTTGGCCGAGGGGAGGTTCTCGCCCAGGTCCTTGCTGTAGGCGTTGACGACGGGCAGGCCGCTCTCCGTCGTACCGGTGGTGATGTCGAACTTGCCGACGGCCAGGGTCGTCAGGTAGCTCGCCTGGGGCTTGGTGGAGCGCCAGTTGTAGCGCGTCCAGCCGAGCTTGGAGGACTGGGAGGCGAGCACGCCGTTGCTGATGGCCTGGACGTCGTCCGGTACGGAGACGGACACGTCGTAGGTGGCCTTGTCGGTGGGGTGGTCGTTGCTCGGGAACCACCAGGCCGCCGACTGCGGCTCCTGTGCCACGACCGCGCCGTCCGGGGTGCGCTTCCAGGCGGTGTAGCCGTCGATCTTCACGGTGGAGGGGGTGCCGCTGTAGCGCACGACGACGCTGACGGGCTTGCCCTGCTCCAGCGGGCCGGCCGGGGTGATCTCCAGCTCGTGGGCGCCCGACTGCTTGTACGCGGCCTTCCTGCCGCCCACCAGGACCTCGCTCACGTCGAGCGTGAAGTCGAGGTTGAAGCGGGACAGGGCCTGGGTGGGGGTGGCGAGCAGGGTCGCCGTGCCCTCCAGCCGGTCCGTCTTCGGCTGGTACTTCAGCCGCAGGTCGTAGTGGGAGACGTCGTACCCGCCGTTGCCGTCTTCCGGGTAGTACGAGTCTCCGGCGCCCGGGGCGCCGGGCGTGGCGTCCGCCGCCGACGCCGGGACCGCGAGCAGCAGGAAGGCGGCAGCGGCCGTGCTCGGAACGATGAGTCTGTGACGACGCACGAGTCACTCCAACTCGTAGAGGAGAACGATCACTCGGAAGCCTATGTACTCACCGAGGAGGGGGGTATGTCCATGGGGCCTTCCGACATGTGATCGACATGTGCGCGTCATGCTGCGGGGCGGCCGTCAACTCCTGAAGCTGCCGTAACCCCTTCTGTTCCGGGCCCCGTCGGCGCTACCGTCCGCCCGTGATCAGACGCCCGCGGGACTCCCGCACTCCCTGGACCTCACTCATACTGGCGGCAGTTGCCGCCCTGGTGGCGGTGCTCGTGTCACCGCCCGGCACCGCGCAGGCCGCCGCCCCGCCGCGCGGCAAGGAGAGCACGCCGGTCTATTCGTACGACCGCGCCGTACGCGAATCCGTCTGGGTCGACACCCGGGTGGACGCCGACGGGGACGGCAGGTCCGACCGGGTGGCCGCCGACGTCATCCGGCCCCGGGAGGCCGCCGAACAGGGCAGGCGGGTCCCCGTCATCATGGACGCGAGCCCGTACTACTCGTGCTGCGGCCGCGGCAACGAGAGCCAGAAGAAGACCTACGACGCGCAGGGAAAGCCGGTCGGGTTCCCGCTGTACTACGACAACTACTTCGTACCGCGCGGCTACGCCGTCGTGCTCGTCGACCTCGCCGGCACCAACCGCTCCGACGGGTGCGTCGACATCGGCGGCCGGTCCGACGTGCAGTCGGCCAAGGCCGTCGTCGACTGGCTGAACGGCCGGGCCCGCGGCTACACCACCCGCGGAGGGAGCGATTCCGTCACGGCCGGCTGGACCACCGGGGCCGTCGGCATGATCGGCAAGAGCTACGACGGGACCGTCGCCAACGCCGTCGCCGCGACCGGCGTCGAAGGCCTGAAGACCATCGTCCCCATCGGTGCCATCAGCTCCTGGTACGACTACTACTTCGCCCAGGGCGCGGCCCTCTACGACGGCGGCCCCGACGGCCTCGCCGACCGCATCGAGAGCCCCGAGGCCCGCGGCCGCTGCCAGGCCGTACAGCGCGAGCTCGTCGAGGGCGCCCCGCGCAACGGCGACCGGACGGCCCTGTGGGAGGCCCGCGACTACGTCAAGGACGCCGGGAACGTGCGCGCCAGCGTCTTCGCCGTCCACGGCCTGCAGGACCTCAATGTACGGACCAAGCACTTCGGCCAGTGGTGGGACGCCCTCGCGGAGAACGGCGTCGAGCGCAAGGTCTGGCTCTCCCAGGCCGGCCACGTCGACCCCTTCGACTTCCGCCGCGAGGCGTGGGTGACCGCCCTGCACCGCTGGTTCGACCACTACCTCCTCGGCTACGACAACGGCGTCGAGCGCGAGCCCATGGCCGACGTCGAGCGCGCCCCCGACCAGTGGTCCACCGACCGCGTCTGGCCCCCGCGCGACACCCGCACGACCACCCTGCGCCCCGCCACCGGCCCCGTCGCGGGCGTCGGCACGCTCGGCCTGAAGCCCGCGCCCCAGGGCGCCACCGCCGAGTTCACCGACGACCCCGGGCTCAACGAGAGCGACTGGTCAGCGAGCATCGACCGCGCCACGCCCGGAAAGGCCGGCTTCATCACCCCGCCCCTCAGCCGCGACCTGCGCCTCTCCGGCTCTTCGGCCGTGCGCCTGACGGTCACTCCGTCCACGGCCTCGGCCCACCTGTCCGCCGTCCTCGTCGACCTCGGCCCCGCCGAGATCCGCGACTACGCCGCCCGCGGCGAAGGCATCCGCACGCTCGACGACCGCACCTGCTGGGGCAGCGGCAACGCCGGCGACAGCGCCTGCTACAAGCGCACCGAGGCGACGAAGGCCCGGGTCGGCCACACGGTCTTCAGCCGCGGCTGGGCCGACCTCGGCCACTGGGACGGCTCCGGCAAGGGCGGCCCCCTGACCCCCGGCAAGCCGTACACCCTCACCCTCGGCCTCGCCGCCACCGACCACGTCGTCCCGGCGGGCCACCGCCTGGCCCTGATCGTCGCCGGCACCGACGCCGGCCTCATCGAGCCCGCCTCCACCACCCCGCACGTGACGGTGGACCTGCGCCGCACCTCCGCGGCCCTCCCCCTGGTCGGCGGCTACGCGGCGTTCGCCCGCGCCACCGCAGGCGGCACGCACGCAAAGCCCGCGGAACCGCGCGGGCTGAACGTTCCGCCGCTGGTGCACGTGCCGTAGCGAGCGCTCGAGTGCCGGGCCTCTACAGCCCCGGCCGGCGCTGATACCCCGTCACCCCCTCACCCCGCCACCAGCCCCTTCAATGCCCGCCGGCACAGGCCGTCCGCCGCTCTCGTCGTTTCCGGGAGGCGGAAGGCGGGGGCCAGGGCGAGGGTGTGGGCGGTGGCGTTGTCGAGGCTGATGCGGTGGCCGACCGAGACGAAGACCGGTTTGACGCCGGACTGGGTGCGCAGGGCGCGGCCCACTTCCTCGTCGCCGTCGAGGAGGGGCGAGGTGTCGCCGCGGTGCGGCCCGGGGGCGTCGTAGCGGAAGGTGAAGGGGTTCTTGGCGACACCGATCGTCGGCAGGCCGGTCACGACGCCCAGATGGCTGGCGAGGCCGAAGCGGCGCGGGTGGGCGAGGCCGTAGCCGTCGCAGACGACCAGGCCGGGGGTGACGCCGAGCCGTTCCAGGGCGGCGAGCACGGTGGGGATCTCGCGGAAGGCGAGCAGCCCGGGCACGTACGGGAAGGCGACCCGGCCGACCGCCGTCGCCTCCTCCACCACGCTCAGCGTGGCGGTGTCCAGGGCGACGGCGGCGGCCACGACGACGTCCCGCTCGTCGTCGTAGGCCACGTCGACGCCGACGGCCACGAGCGGCTCGCCGGGCGGGGGCCCCGGTTCGTCCAGGACGGTGCGGCCCCGCAACTCGTCCTGGAGGGCGGTCGCTTCCGCCTCGGTCGTGGGCCACCCGGGCGGTACGTCGGTTACCTCTGCCATGCTCATAGTGCGGGTCACGCTACCCGGCGCGTAGCCTGGCGATCATGTTCGTACTGGAGCTGACCTACATCGCGCCGATCGAGCGCATCGACGCCGCCCTCGCCGAGCACGTCGCCTGGCTGGACGCGCACTACGCGTCCGGCGTCTTCATCGCCTCCGGCCGGAAAGTGCCCCGGGACGGCGGTGTCATCCTCGCCGTCGGGGAGGACCGGGCGAAGATCGAGGAGATCACGCGGAGCGACCCGTTCAGCGTGGCGGGGGTGTGCGAGTACTCCATCACCGAGTTCATCCCGACGAAGACGGCCCCCGCCATGGAGTCCTACCGGCAGGAACTGCCGTCCTGACCGCGGCTCCCGCCGCCCCGGGCGCGCCTACCGGCCGCTGAGCCGGGCGAGGCGCCCCTTCTCCCCCGCCGCCCAGCAGCCGCCGTCCGGCGCGCAGTCCACCGTGTCGTACGAGCCGGTGCCGAAGGCGCGCCAGGTGCGGCCGCCGTCCGTGGTGAGGTCGCTGCCCGCCGGGCCGACCGCGAGCGCCGTGGTGCGGCTGTGCGGCAGCCAGGCGACGCCGGAGCGGTAGGAGCCGGGCGGGCGGGAGGCGGCCGTCCAGGTCCTGCCGCCGTCGCCGCTGACGGCCGCGGCGCGCTCCGAGGGCTGCCCGGTGCGGTAGTCGCCGCCGACGGCGAGGCCGTGCGTCCGGTCGCGGAAGGCGAGGCCGAAGACGCCGCGCGCGGGGTCGCCCGCGGGTACGGGCGTACCGGCGACGGTCCAGGTGCGGCCGCGGTCGGCGGAGTGCAGGACGCGGGAGGACGCGGCGCCGCCGGTGGCGATCCAGGCGTCGTGCCTGCCCGAGCTCACCACGCACTGGCCGCTCGCCGCGAACGCGGCCTCGCCGGGGAGGGCGGCCGGCATGCCGCGGGCGGGCAGGACGCGCCAGCTGCGGCCGCCGTCGCCGGTGGCGAGGATGCGGAACCGGCCGTCCACGGGGTCGCCGAGGGCGATGCCGTGGCGCGGGTCGAAGAAGGTCAGGCAGTCGTAGAACGCCTTCGGATCGGTGTTGCGGAAGGTCTCCGTCCAGGTGCTGCCGCCGTCGTCCGTGCGGAAGACTCTGGACGCCTCGCCCTCGCCGATGGCCAGCACGACGGCGCGGCGGCCGTCGAACGCCTCCACGTCGCGGAATTCGAGCGCGCCCGCGCCGGGCGGCGAGACGTTCCGCCAGCTGCGCCCGCCGTCGCGGGTGAGCAGGACCGTCCCCTTCGTGCCGGCGGCCCACGCCGTGGAGCGGCTGACGGCCGCGAGCCCCCGGAAGCGGGCGTCGGCACCGGCGTCCCTGCTCTCCCACGCCGGGCCCGCGCCCCCGCTCCCGGCGTGGGCCGGTGCAGCGGTGGCGACCGGCGCGGCGGTGGCGACCGGCGCGAGCACGGCGCAGGCGAGCGCCCCCGTCAGTCCGCACAGTCTGCGTAACGTCTTCCCCGTCCGTCTCATGACCGGGGAAGCTAGCCGACACCGGGCAAGCCGTCCACGGAACCGCCGCTCCCACCCCTGCCCGCGGCCTGTCCCCTCCCCGTCCGCTGCCGCGCAAGCCGTCCAACGTTCATCCTTTTGGCCAGGCGGGTGTGGCTTTACGGGCGATCCCCGGCCTCCGCGCCCCGCCTAGCGTGAGCGCATGACGCCCACATCCCTGCCGTTCTCCCCCGCCGGGACCGCCGACGCCCCGTCCCGGGCCGGGCGCCACCGGGGCCGGCTGCAGGCCGGCCTGTGCGGCCTGTGGCTGCTGGAGGGCCACCTGCTGTCCCGGGGCGCCGCCTACCCCGGGCAGACCGGCGGCCACCACGCCCACCTCGTGGTGTGGGCCGCCGGGCTGCTGGTCGCCCTGTGCCTGCTGCCGCGGGCCCCGCTCGCCGCGCGCGCCGCGGCGGCGATCGCGGTGTCGTGGTCGGCGACCGGGTACCTGATGGCCGCAGGCGAGCACCTGCCCGTCTGGGGGCTGACCGAGAGCGCGGCCCTGCTGGTGCTGCTCGCCCTCGTCGCGTGGCGGGCGCCGGTGCGGGCCGCCGTGCCGACGGGTGTCGCGCTGGCCGCCGGGGTGCTGGTGGCGCCCGTGCGCGATACGGACGCTCCCGGGGCGGCCGTCGTCGTCTACGCCCTGGTCGTGGCCGGTGTCACCTCGGCGGGCCTGTGCCTGCGCTACCGGGACGGCGAGCGCGCCCGGGCCGTGGCCGCCGCGCGCGACGCCGAGCGCCTGGAGCTGGCGGGCGAGCTGCACGACTTCGTCTCCCACCACGTCGCCGCGATGACGCTGCTGGCCAAGGCCACCGGCACCGTCGCCAAGGACGAGCAGGTCGCCGCCTCGCTGCGGGACATCCAGGCGGCCGGCGACGAGGCGCTGACCTCGTCCCGGCGGCTGCTGCGCGTCCTGCAGCAGGACCAGGCCCACCGCGCGCCGCTGCCCGGGCTGGACGGGGTGAGCGCGCTCGTCGACGAATTCCGCCGGACGGGGCCGGGCGCCGCGCGGGTCGAGCTGCACGTCGACCCCCGCTTCGGCTCCGCGACGGCCCCGGAGCTGGCCGCCTCCGTCCACCGGATCGTCGCCGAGGGGCTGGCGAACGTGGCCAAGCACAGCCCCGGGGCGTCGGCCGTGCGCGTGACGCTGCGTGAGGAGGAGCGGCGCCTGTTCGTCTCCGTGCGCGACGACGGCGCCGCGGGCCGGCCGGCGCCCCACGCGCCCGAGGACACCGGGGGCCTGGGGCTGGTGGGGCTCACCGAGCGGGCGGACGCGATCGGCGGGTCCCTGACGGCGGGGCCGGTCCCGGGCGGGGGGTGGGAGGTGCTGGCGGTGCTGCCGGTGCAGCGGTAGGAGACGGGACGGCGGTGGGGGCCGGGACGGCGGCGGCGGGCGTATACGGCAGTGAACAAAGTGGCGTACGGGCAGCGATTTCATGGCTGAGACGGCTTATGTCCTTTCCAATCAAAGGATCGTGATGCAGGTCACGCTTGAATCATGTGCACTGCAGCGATCGAACCGCCGTCTCTTCAGACGGCGTCTCTCCTGTCGGCGGATCCCTCCCGGATCCGGCCGGTGTCCGGACGCCGACAGGAACAGCACGACCCGTAGGACCCGCAGGACCCGTACGACCACCACCGCACCAGCACCCCGTACCACCGCAAGGACCCGCACCACATCACAGCGATCGCGAGGGAGCACGCGTTGTCCACTGTCATCGACCAGGCTGTCCAGGCACGGCTCATTGCGTCGGCCCCGCAGGACCGCGCCGTCCCCGCGCAGCTGCGCTACGTACCCTCCGACCCCTTCGCCGTCCACATCGCCTTCCCGCCCGTGGCCTCCCTCGACGGGGCGGACGTGGAATGGGTCTTCGCCCGCGAGACGCTCGCCTGCGGCCTGATCGCGCCCACCGGGGGCGGCGACGTCCACGTGTGGCCGTGCGGGCCGGACCGCACGGTGCTGGAGTTCCACGCCGTCGAGGGCGTGGCCATGGTGCAGATCGGCACGGCCGAGCTGCGGCGCTTCCTCGCACGCTCCTACGCGCTGGTGCCGGCCGGCAGCGAGGGCGGCCACCTGGACGTGGACGGGGACCTCGCGGCGCTGCTGCGGGAGGCCTGAACTCAGGGGAGGTACGCGGTTCAGCCGGTTCGGCCGGATCCGGGAAGCGGACGGGGGTGCCGGGCGCGGGCCGCCGCGGCCCGGGCGTAGGAGGCGGAGATCTCCGCTTCGGCGGCGGCGCGGTCCGCCCAGCGGGTGCCGTCGTCGACGGACTTGCCGGGTTCGAGCTCCTTGTACACCTCGAAGAAGTGCTGGATCTCCAGCCGGTCGAACTCGGCCAGGTGGCGCAGGTCCCTCATGTGCTCGTGGCGCGGATCGGACGAGGGGACGCACAGCACCTTGTCGTCCTCGCCCTGCTCGTCGCGCATGCGGAACATCCCGATGGCGCGGCATCTGATGACGATGCCCGGGAACGTCGGCTCGCCCGCGAGGACGAGGGCGTCGAGTGGTTCGCCGTCGGCGCCCAGGGTCCGCTCGATGTAGCCGTAGTCGGCGGGGTAGCGGGTCGAGGTGAACAGCAGCCGGTCCAGGCGGATACGGCCGCGCTCGTGGTCCATCTCGTACTTGTTTCGGCTGCCTTGCGGGATCTCCACGACGACGTCGAAGTCCACGGGGTTCCTCCGGAGGGGGTGGGCCGGACGGACGGGCCCATCGTGTCGTGGTTCCCGCGCCAGGGCCATACCTCCTCGCGGAGGGCGCTCACGGACGACGGCGGGCCCGCCACGCTCGGCACGGCACCGCCGGGACGCGCTGTCGCGGCTGATCGTCCTTGCGGCGGAAGGGATCTCGGGGCGCACCCCCGTAACGCCCGCCACTGCAGCTGCAGTCAGCTCACCCGTCGTCCACCGCATGGCGGGCCGGCGGGCTAATCCTGCTTCGCCGTCGCGTGGGTGAGTCCTCCGCGGGCGCGTGGGACGGTCCGGGTGCCGTCGGGGGTGCGGAGGCCGGCGCGGGGCGGGGCGAGGCGGCTGAGGGTGATCACGCCGGCTACGGCGACCGTGCCGGCCAGGGCGGCCAGGAGCCCGCCCGTCACGCCGTATCGAAACGTTTCCCCCAGCACCGCCGTCCCTACGGCAGCCGCGACCACGGGGTTCACGGTGGTCACCGTCGCCAGCGGCGCCGCCAGGCCCGCTCCGCGGTAGGAGGCCTGGGACAGGAGCATGCCGCCCGCGGCGAGGACGGCGGTGACCAGCGCCGTGAAGGCGAAGAAGTCCGTCTTGTGCGAGGTCCAGTCCTGCGCGGCGGCCTTGGTGAAGACGGAGGCCATACCGAAGGCGACGCCCGCGGCCGCGGCCAGCACCACTCCGCGGACGACGGCGCGCCGTGCCCAGCGCGCACCGAGCGCGAGGAGCACCGCCCCGGCGATCGCCACGGCGGCGAGGCCGGGCCGCTGGGCGGTGTCGAGACTCTCGGCGTGCGGCGGGCCGGTCAGGCTGAGGAGCCCGGCGAGCCCGGCGGTGGCCAGCAGGGCGCCGCGCCACCCCGCCGCGCCGACGGGTCTGCGGGCGGACACCGCCGCCATGGGCAGCGCGAAGACGATCGTGAGCGCCCCCAGGGGCTGCACCAGGCTCAGCGGTCCGTAGGCGAGCGCCACCACGTGCAGCCCCGCGCCGAGCGCGGTCAGGGCGACCGCGCCCCACCAGCCGGGCCGGCGCAGCGGCCCGCAGGGCCCGCCCGGCGTCGTGGCCGCGACGCGCTCCTGCACGACGGCCGCGGCCGCGTACGCCACTGCCGACACCAGGCAGAGCAGCACGGGAAGCAGGAGCGAGCTCACATCGCTCTCCGCCGTCGCCCGGACCGGCAGCGCTCCCTGTCCTTCATGCTCTCCATGCCTCCATGTCTCCACCATGCCTCGCGCCGCCGCTCGCGTCGTCGTCCCAGGGGACGGATCCGGCCGTCCTACCAGCGGAGTACGGGATGACCCTGAACGTAGTACGCGTCACCGGCACCACCAGCCGTCGCTCTGCGTAGTGCGGCTGCTCCGCCGGGTGTTACTCCCGCGGGAGTACCAACCCCCCTGTTGCACCCGGCGGATTAGCTTCCGCTTCGCTCTCCGGGCCGACGTGCCGGGCGCTTCGCGCCGGAATCCTGGGAGGGTCAGTGGATTTCGGCTCGGAGGAGGCGGCGGGACACATGGCTCCGGCGGCGGAAGCGCAGCGGAAGGAAGGCCGGCTGCGACCGGCACGCGAAGGGAGGTCGAGGCGCCGCGCCCTTCCGTGGGCGGTGATCGCCCTGTGGATCGTGGTGCTCGCGGTCACGGCGCCCTTCGCCGAGAAGCTCGGCGGCGCGGCGCGGGACCGGCCGGTGGACTACCTGCCGGCCAGCGCCGAGTCCACCAGGGTCGAGCACCTGCTGGAGAAGCTGCCGGGCGGCAACACCTCGGACGCGATCCTCGTGTACCACCGCGACGGCGGTCTCTCCGACGGCGACCGCAAGGCCGCGCAGGAGCAGATCAAGCGGATCGCGGGGCGTTACGAGCTGCGGGGCGGGGGCGAGCCGCCCACGGTGGTCTCCAAGGACGGCGCCACGTCGATGACGGCGCTGTCGGTGTCCGGGCTGGCGGACGCCGCCGCGCAGGGCAAGGCGGTCGACGGCATCCGGGACATCGTCAAGAAGGACAAGCCCGAGGGCCTGAAGGCCGAACTCGGGGGGCAGGTGGCCCTCGCCTCCGACCAGAACGAGGTCTTCCAGTCCATCGACGGCACCCTGCTGATCGGCACTGCGGGCGTCGTCGCCGTCCTGCTCATCCTGATCTACCGCAGCCCCTTCCTGTGGCTGGTGCCGCTGGGCGTGGTCGGCGTGGCGGCCTCGGCGGCCATGGCGGGCGTGTACGGGCTGATCAAGGCCTTCGATCTGACGGTGACGACGATGAGCACGTCGGTGATGACGGTGCTCATCTTCGGCGCGGGCACGGACTACGCGCTGCTGCTGGTGGCCCGCTACCGCGAGGAGCTGCGCCGCACCGAGCAGCCATACGACGCGATGCTGTCCGCGATCCGCGGCTGCGGGCCGGCCGTGCTCGCCTCGTCCGGAACGGTCGTCGCGGGCCTGATGTGCCTGATGGCGGCGGACCTCAACAGCAGCAGCGGCCTCGGGCCGGTCGGCGCGGTGGGCGTCTTCTGCGCGCTGGCGGCCATGCTGACACTGCTGCCCGCGGTGCTGGTCCTGCTGGGCCGCCGCGTCTTCTGGCCGATCGTGCCGGCCTACGGGTCGGAGGTCGTGCACCGGCGTTCGCTGTTCGCGGCGATGGGCAGCTCCGCGGGCCGCCGCCCGGGCCTGGTGCTGCTGTGCGGCGTCGCGGCGCTGGCCGCCCTGTCGGTCGGCGCGGTGAAGCTGCCGGGCACGCTGAAGCAGGAGGACGCCTTCCTCAAGAAGCCCGACTCGGTCGCCGCGATGCGCACGGTCGCCGAGGCCTTCCCCGACTCCAGCAGCCTGCCGATCACCGTGGTGACGCGTACCGGGCAGGCGGGCGAGGTGGAGAAGCGCATCAAGGCGACGAAGGGCGTCGCCACGGTGCAGCCGGGCCGCAGCGGCGGGGACCGCACCGAGCTGCAGGTGTTCTCCGTGGCCAAGCCCGAGTCGGACGGCGAGAAGAAGACCATCACCGCGCTGCGCGGTGCGGTGCACGACGTGCCGGGCGCGCAGGCGATCGTCGGCGGGCCCACCGCCCAGCAGATGGACCTCGCGACCACCAACGCCGACGACCGGGTCAAGGTGATCCCGCTGGTGCTGGTCGCGGTCCTGATCGTGCTGATCGCCCTGCTGCGCAGCCTCGTGGCGCCCCTGGTGCTCGTCCTCGCCGTGATCGCCTCCTGGGGCGCGGCGATGGGCCTCAGCGGCCTGGTCTTCGGCCCGGCCCTCGGCTACAAGGGCCTCGATCCGAGTCTGCCGCTGCTGACGTTCGTCTTCCTCATCGCGCTCGGCGTCGACTACGGCATCTTCCTGATGCACCGGGCCCGTGAGGAGCGGCTGAAGGGCGCGGACTCGTCCGAGGCGGCGCTCACCGCGCTGCGCACCACGGGCGGGGTCATCACTTCCGCGGGCATCGTGCTGGCGGCGACCTTCGCCGTGCTGGCGACGCTGCCGCTGGTGGCGCTGGTCGAGATGGGGTTCATCATCGCGGTCGGCGTGCTGCTGGACACCTTCCTGGTCCGTACCTATCTGGTCACCTCTGCAAGCCTGGTGCTGAAGAGGTGGATGTGGTGGCCCGGGAAGCTCTCCCGGGGTTCGATGGAAGCGTGATGCCGTCCCGGGAACCGGTTGCCCCTATGATCGCGCGTCTGCTGCTGCCGCGGCACGCGGCCGTACGACGCAGTGTCCTGCTGCAGGACTTCGGAATCGCGCTGGCGGTCCTCGCCGTGCAGAGCGTGCTCTTCGTGGTCACCACGCGGCGGTCACCGGACCTCCCGGGATGGGCGCTCCTCACCGGCGCCGCGCTCGTCCTGACGGCGCGGCGCCGGGCACCGTGGCTCACGGTGCTGGCCGTCGCCTGTATGAACGGCCCGTTCTACGCGCTGGGTTACCCCCGCACGGCGGTGCTGCCGGCGGGCCTGGTGGCCCTGTGCACGCTCGCCGTCGTCGGGCCGCCCAAGCGCAGCTTCCTCACCCTCGGCGGCATCTTCGGCGTGGCCACGGCCGTCCTGCTGGCGTTCGGCAAGGGGCACGAGATCGTGCCGACGCTGGTGAGCGCCGGCTGGATCGCCGACGTCGTCCTGATCGGCGAGGCGGTGCGCCTGCACCGCAATTACGTCGGGGCCATCATGGAGCGCGCGGAGCGCGCCGAAGCGATGCGCGAGCGCGAGGCGGCGCGCAGGGTCGCGGAGGAGCGGGTGCACATCGCGCGCGACCTCCACGACCTGCTGGCCCACAGCATCACCCTGATCGGGGTGCAGACGGCGGTCGCGGCCCACGTCCTGGTCGCCGACCCCGAGCGGCTCGACCGCGCGGCGCTCGCCAAGGCGCTGGACGGGATCGCCGACACGTGCCGGGACGCCCGGGCGGAGCTGCGCGCGACGCTGGAGGTGCTCCGCGGGAACGATTCCGCGGGCTACGGGCCCCTGCCGGGCCTGGACGGGCTGCCCGACCTGGCGCGGGCGGCGGAGGCGGCCGGGGCGCGGGTGAGCCTGCAGGTGCACATGGGGCCGGATCCGCAGGGCGGGACGGCGGGGAGCAACGGGGCGGGCCCCGGCAGCGCGGCGCATTCCACGGCCGATCCCGCGGCAACGGCCTTCCCCGCCCCGGCAGTCGGGGCCGCTGCGTACCGTATCGTGCAGGAAGCGCTCACCAACGCGGTCCGCCACGGCGGGCCCTCGGTCCGCGTCTGGGTGACGGTGGCGCGCGGCGAGGAGGACGGCGCCCTGCGGGTCACCGTGCTCGACGACGGTGGTTCGGGAGCTCCTGCGCGCGACCCGGTGCCGGGGAACGAGCCGAACGGCACCGGCGGTTACGGCATCGTCGGGATGCGCGAGCGGGCCCGCAGCGTCGGCGGCGGGCTGCAGGCCGGGCCGCGCGCCGGTGGCACCGGGTTCGCGGTCACCGCGGTCCTGCCGTCGGCCCCCGCTGACGGGACCGCCCTCCGGTGAGCGCGCCGTGAGACGCCGGCGAGCGCGTGCGTCCGTGCGTGCAGTGCCCGCATCAGTGAACGACCCGCGCCGCGGGGCGCGGTGCGGGTCCCCACCCCGAAGGATGACTCCGATGACATCAGCACCGACTCCGGCAGCACCGCCCTCCCCCGGGGGGAGGGACGGCCGATGAACGCGCAGCAGCCGATCCGGGTCCTGCTCGCCGACGACCAGCGGCTCGTCCGCTCCGCGTTCGCGATGCTGGTGGACACCGCCCCCGACATGGAGGTCGTGGGCGAGGCGGGCACGGGCCGGCAGGCCGTCGAGCTGGCCCGCACCGCCCGCGCGGACCTGGTGGTGATGGACATCCGGATGCCGGACCTGGACGGCATCGAGGCGACCCAGCGGATCGCGGCCGACGAGGACATGGCCGGCGTGAAAGTGCTCGTCCTGACGACGTACGACACCGACGAGTACGTCATCGACGCGTTGCGTGCCGGCGCCTCGGGCTTCCTGGTGAAGGACACGCGACCGGCGGCGCTGCTGGAGGCGATCCGGACCATCGCCGCCGGGGAGGCGCTGCTGTCGCCCGGGCCGACCTCGCGTCTGATCGCCCGGGTGCTGCGGGCGCCGAGGGCGGACATCCCGGCCGGCTTCGTGACCAACGGCCTGGCGGTGCTCTCGGTCCGCGAGCGCCAGGTGCTGACCCTGGTGGCCAGGGGTCTGAACAACGCCGAGGTGGGCGATGTGCTCGGGCTCAGCCCGCTCACCGCCAAGACCCATGTCAGCCGGATCATGGGCAAGTTGTGCGCCCGCGACCGGGTCCAGCTGGTCATCGCCGCGTACGAGGCGGGGCTGGTGACGCCGGGCGCCGTGCCGGGGGTACCGCCCGCCGGTGGCGGCGGGGGCGGCGCGTACTCTTCCTGAAGCCCCCCTGAAGAGAACGGACGCCGTCCCTACGCCACGGGGCGGAACGGCGCGGGCGGCCCGCGTCATCCGTTGTGTTGACGCCGTGTTGAGCCGGGCGCGCACGCGGCTCAATGAACGTTCGAGGCGCCCGCCCGGCTCCGCCATCCGTTGAGGGCGGAAAGGGGCCGGGGGATGGATGACGCCGGTTGTTCCACGTTGCAAGGATTGGGCGCCGAAAGGGGGTAAAGGCTGTCCAAGCTCCTGTTCTGATCTCCGGCGGAAACCGCTGTGGGGGGAAATTCGTGCAAATTGAAATACTCGGTCCGGTGCGCGTCAGCGTTGCGGAGAGGAGCAGCGACATTCGGGCCAGCAAGGTCCGTTCCATGCTCGCCACCCTCGCCCTCCGGGCGGGTCGGGCGGTGTCGCACATGGAGCTCGTCGACGAGCTGTGGTGCGGTTCCACCCTCGGCAATCCCCGCAACGCCCTGCAGGCCCAGGCCACCAGGGTGCGCAAAGTACTCGAGGCACACACTCCGATGCACCGTACGACCGTCCTGCGCGCCGTCCCGAACGGCTATCTGCTGGACGTGCCCGCGGAGTGCGTCGACGCCAACAGATTTCTCGATCTCGCCTCCCGCGGCGGAGCCGCGCTGACCACCGACCCCGAGCAGGCGGCGAGGCTGCTGGAAACCGGTCTGCGGCTGTGGCGCGGCCCGGCCCTGTTCGACGCCGGGGAGGGACTGCGGTGCGCGAGCGCCGCGACCCTCTTCGAGGAGCGCCGGCTGACCGCCTGGGAGGACCTGGTGAGCGCCCGTCTGGTGCTCGGCCACAACACCCAGGTGATCGCCGAGCTGCAGCAGCTCGTCGCGCAGCACCCGCTGCACGAGCGGTTCTGCGAGCTGCTGATGCTGGCGCTGTACCGGTCCGGGCGGCAGAGCGAGGCACTGGAGCGCTTCCGCCTGACCCGCAAGCGGCTGGACGAGCAGCTGGGCATCCAGCCGGGCGCCGGGCTGCAGCGCCGCCACGCCGAGATCCTCGCCCAGGATCCGGCGCTGGCACAGCCGGGCGCGCTGTGGAACGGGCGGCGCGAGCCGGTCGCGACCAGCGCGTAGCGCCCTGCGGGCGGGCTTGATCGCATCGCACGGTGCCGCACGGCGCCGCACGGTCCGGCACCGCAGGAATCCGCCGTCGTGGTCACTCCCCCGGCTACCGCCGGGAGGTGCCCCCAGCCGCGGCGGAGGGATGTCGCCGGGCACCGATCCCCCTTCGTCCGTCCGCCGCTTCCGGCCGACTGAGACATGCCGACCGAGACATCTGGAGCCACCCGGACATGCACACAGAGCTCGATGGACACCAGAACGAACCCGTCGCGATCGTCGGCATCGCGGCGCTCTACCCCGGCATCCGGGGAGCCGACGCGTACTGGAGGGCCCTGACCGAGCCCCCGCCGCCGCCCGGCGCCGGCCCGGCGCCGTCGCTCGCCGGCATCGAGGTCGACGTCGCGCGGTTCGGCATACCGCCCGCGCAGGCCGGGGCGCTCACGCGCATGCAGCTGCTGATGCTGGAGGCGGCCCGCGAGTGCCTGGAGGACGCCAAGGCCGGTGACCGGACGCTGCAGGCCGAGCGCACGGACGTGGTGGCCGGGGTGTGTTCCGGCCTGGACCGGCAGTACGCCAACGCGCTGCGCGTCGAGGGCAGCCGGTACGCCCGGGAGCTGGAACGGGCGGTGTCCGCACCGGAGTTCGGCGGCTCGGCCCGTACGGCCGCGGAGGCGGCCGACGAGCTGCGCACCGCCCTGGTGCGGCGCCTGGGCGCCTCGCCGCACGACCGGGTCGGGGAGATGGCGAGCACCATCCCCGCCCGGATCGCGAGCGCGTTCAAGCTCCGGGGCCGCACCCTGGCCCTGGAGTCGGCCGACGCGACGTCGTTCCTGGCGATCGCGCACGCCCTCGACAGCCTGCGCGGCGGGCTGTCGGAGGCCGTGCTGGTGGTGACCGGCCAACGCGAGGAGGGCCCGTACCTGCGGGCGGCGCTCGCGGCCAAGGGCCTCGTCGCGCAGAGCACCCGGCCCTTCGCCGCGGACGGCGACGGCTTCACCGCGGACGGCGACGGCTTCGCGCTCGGCGAGGGCGTGGGCGCGCTGCTGCTCAAACGGCTGTCGTCCGCGGTCCGCGACGGGGACCGTATCTACGCGACGGTCCGCGGGTGCGCGGTGCACCACCAGGGGCGTCCGGGCGTGTTCCGCTACTCCACGTCCGTGGAGCGGCGCGCGGAGACGGCCCGGGCCGCCCTCCGGGAGTGCGGCGTCTCCCCGGGCACGGTCGGCTACGTGGAGTGCGGCGCCTCCGGCGAGCCGCGCGAGACGGCCGCCGAACTCGCCGCGCTGGCCGCGGTGTTCGCGGACGCGGAGCCCGGCTCCGTGGTGGTGGGCAGCGTACGCGACCGGCTGGGGCACACTTTCGCCAACGCAGGTCTGGCCGGCGTCACCAAGGCGGCGCTGGCGCTGTACCACCAGCGGCTCCCGGCCAGGCTTCCGCAAACGCCCGGGGCGGCGCAGGAGCCCGGGGTGGCGCAGGAGCCCGGGGTGGCGCAGGACCTCTCCGCCGCCCCCTTCCGCACGCCGGCGGAGCCGCAGAAGTGGGCCCCGGCACCGGGCGGCGAACCGCGCCGCGCCTCCGTCAGCGGCGCCTCGCTGACGGGCACGCTCTGCCACCTGGTCCTGGAGGAGCACGGGACGGCCGGCGCCGCGCCCGGCCCGCCCCGGCCGCGCACCGCGCGCGCCTCCGCCGCGCCGGAGCCCGTCGCGGTGGTGGGCTTCGGGGGCCGCTTCGGCGACGCTCCCGACGCCGACGCCTTCTGGGCCGCCATGCTCTGCGGGCAGGACCGCATCGGGCCGCTGCCGGAGTCCCTGCTCGACCGGGAGCTCTACCACCGGCCGGGCAAACTGAGCCTGACCCACAGCTACACCGACCTGGGCTCCCCGGTGGAAGTGCCCACGGCGCCCCCGGAGGGGCTGCGCATCCCCCCGCACCGCTACGCGGTCATGGACGCCGCGCAGCGGGTGGCCCTGTGCGTGGCCGGCGAGCTCCTCGCCCGGCGCGGGCGGGCGGCCGCGCGGCCGGCCGGCCGGGGCCTGGTCGCGATGGGCACCAGCCTGAGCCTGTCCCGGGAGCGGCGCACGGCGGCCGGCCTGGCCCTGGGCGAGGTCGAGGCGGCCGTCGGCGAGCTCGCGGCGCTCGGGCACCTGGACGCGACCGGGGTGGCCACCCTGCTCGACCTGGTCCGCGAGCGGTACGCCGCGGACCCGGCCCCGGGCGGGCCGGAGGACCTCGACGGCTCCCTCGCCGGGGGCGTCGCCGCGGTGATCGCCAACGAGTACGGCCTGGACGCCGTGCCGCTGGGGGTCGAGGCGGCGTGCGCGTCCTCGCTCGCGGCGCTGGACGTGGCGGTGGGCCGGCTGCGCTCCGGCAGCGTGGACTACGCGCTGGCGGGCGGCGTCGAACTGCCCTGCAACGCCCGTGACATGGTGCTGTGCTCGGCCCTGGGGCTGCTCTCGCACGAGCGCATCACCCCCTTCGACACCGCGGCCGACGGCTTCACCCCGGGGGACGGCTGCGCGCTCTTCCTGCTCAAGCGCTACGCGGACGCGCGGCGCGACGGGGACGCGATCCACGGGCTGCTGCGCGGGATCGGGGCGTCCAACGACGCGAAGTCCCTGATCGCACCGGACGTGGACGGCCAGGTGCGGGCCATGCGCCAGGCCTTCGGACAGGCGGGCTTCGACCCGGCGGACGTCGGCTACCTGGAGGCGCACGGCACCGGCACCCGGGTCGGCGACCGGGTCGAGATCGCCGCGGCGGCGCGGGTGTACGCGAGCCCGCACCGGCGGCGCCCGCTGGAGATCGGCTCCGCCAAGTCGTTCTTCGGCCACACCTTCGCGGCCGCCGGCGGCGCCGGGCTGCTGCGGGCGCTCTACGCCCTGCGCACCGGCGTGCTGCCGGCCAACGCGGGCCTGACCACCGTCAACCCGGAGCTCGACCTGGACCGCATCCCCGCGCGCGTCTCCACCGGGACGGCGCCCTGGGAGTCCGCCCCCGGCCGGCCGCGCCGGGCGGGCGTGAGCTCCTTCGGCACCGGCGGCATCAACTATCACGTGCTGATCGAGGAACACCTGGACGGGCCACGATGAACTTCGACTTCGACACCGAGACCGCGGAGATGCGCGACATGGTCGTGCGCTTCGCCAGGCGCGACCTCTGCGACGGCACGGCGGCGCACGACCCGCAGGAGTTCCGGCGCCGCTGGCGGCTCGCGGGGAAGCAGGGCATCGTGGGCGCGAGCGTGCCCGCCGCGTACGGCGGCAGCGGCCTCGACGCCGTCACCACCGCGGCCCTGATGGAGGCCCTCGGCTACGGCTGCGCCGACCAGGGCTTCGCGTTCTCCGTCGCCGCGCACCTGTTCGCCGCCGTCATGCCGGTCACCGAGTTCGGCACCGAGGAGCAGAAGCAGCGCTGGCTGCCGCCGCTCGCCTCGGGCGAGGCGATCGCGGCGCACGCCATCACCGAGCCGCACGCCGGGTCGGACGCCCTGAACCTGCAGACGCGCGCCGTGCGGAAGGGCGACGCGTACGTGATCAACGGCAGCAAGTGCTTCACCACCAACTCCCCCGTCGCCGACGTGTTCGTCCTGCAGGCGGCGACGTCGCCCGGCGGCGGCTTCTTCGGCCTCACCACCTTCGTCGTGGAGGCGGACACGCCCGGCCTGACCGTGGGCCCGCGCTACGACAAGGTCGGCCTGCGGGGCTCGCCGATGGCCGACGTGCACCTCGCGGACTGCGTGGTGCCGGCGGCGAACGTGCTCGGCGAGGAGGGTGCCGGGGCGAGCATCTTCTCGTCCTCGATGAAGTGGGAGCGCACCTGCCTGTTCGCCACCTACGTCGGGGCGATGCAGCGCGTGCTGGAGTCGACGGTGGACTACGCCCGGGAGCGGGAGCAGTTCGGCTC
The DNA here is from genome assembly GCF_013394065.1 of Streptomyces rectiverticillatus. NCBI lineage: Bacteria > Bacillati > Actinomycetota > Actinomycetes > Kitasatosporales > Streptomycetaceae > Streptomyces > Streptomyces rectiverticillatus. Next base: position 6,113,990 of record NZ_CP040752.1, on the reverse strand, counting down.
GGCCATCGGCGGCTTCCAGGCCGTCAGCCACCGCCTCGTCGACATGACGATCCGCCTGGAGTCGGCCAGGCTGCTGCTGTACAAGGCCGCGTGCGGGCTGGCCGCGGGCAGCGACGACGAGGTCGCTCCCGCCCTGGCCAAGGTCGCGGTGAGCGAGGCGGCGGTGCAGCTCGGGCTGGACGCCGTGCAGTTGCGCGGGGCCCTCGGGATCCTCGGCGGCGAGGCTGAGACGTTCCTGCGGGATGCTCTGCCCTCCCGCATCTTCTCCGGCACGAACGAGATCCAGAAGAACAATGCGGCCCGGGCGCTGGGCCTGGGCGGACGCCGTTCCCGAAAGCGCCGTTGATGATGTACCGGCCACCGATACCGAGCCGGCTTCCCGTAATGAACCGCAAGAGAATCCAGAGGGGATTTCCGGCGTCGTGGACATGATTGTGCACCGAATTCGGCTCCGCCCGAACGTCACTCCCGCCCGTTTCGAAACCTGGGTCAAGGAAACGGACTACGCCACCTGCCCGGAACTTCCGAGCGTGCTGTCATTCAGCGTGCAACGGGTATCCGCGGACCCGGCGGCTCCCGTTCACTTCTTCGAAGTCATCGGGGTGAGCAGCCGGGCCGATTTCGAACGGGACACGACAAGTGACGCCTTCGGCCGGCTGGTCGCCGATTTCGAGGGAATGGCCGAGGTCGTGGATGAAATCAGCGGAGCCCGTGTGGAGCCCGGATACCGGGCCGGGGCGGGCTGACGGGCTCCGCGCGGCGGCCTTCAGAGGCGGCCCTGCGCCTGCCGTTCCATGGCGTCGATCAGCCCCGTCTCGTAGGCGATGGCCACCGCGCGGGCGCGGGTCCCCGCGTCCAGCTTGCGCAGGACGTGGTGGACGTGGGAGCGGACCGTCGTGTTGGAGATGGAGAGCTTCTCGGCGATCTCCGCATTGGACCGGCCCTGCGCGAGCAGCAGCATCACCTCGGCCTCGCGCGGGGTCAGGGCACCGGCCGCCGGCGGTGCGGGGGCCGGGGGCTGCTCGGTGCGGAGCTGCTCGAGGGCCTTGCGGGCGGTCAGCGGGGCGACCATGGCGTCGACCTCGATGACCGTCTTGATCATGCGGATCAGCTCCTCGGGCGGGTCCTCCAGGGAGAGCACGGCCCGCACGCCGATCCGCAGGGCCTCGAAGGCCCTCGGGGTCGTGTCGGGCCGGGCGAGGAGGATGACCTTGGCCATCCGGGAGAGTTCGGCGAGTTCACTGGTGTCGTCGATACTCAGTGCCGGGGCCACGATGACAATGGCATCCGGAGTCATCTCCTTGGCGGCCGCCACCGTGCTGCGCACGGACGTTTTCGTGTGTGCATCCAGGCCGTGCTGGCCCAGCAGTGCCTGCATACCCGCGCCTAGGATGAGCTTGTCGCAGCACAGCAGTATGCGCATACTCATCGAGCCTGCTTCCAGTTAACGGAACGGTTCCGAACGGAGTCACTTCGGGGAGCAGGCGCTATTGTGGCCGACGGGGTTGTGGGGGTGAAGACCGCCCAAGTCCCCCCGCCGGCGGTTCGATGGCTCAATGACGTCATCTCCGTGGCCACGGCATCCCCCTGAACGTCTCACCTGACTGTACGCCAGCGGCAACTGACGGCCGGGCGTCCCGACAGGTTTTGGCGGGAAATATGTCACGGTAAAGGCGGCGGCAACGAGCAGTATCCCCGACCGCGCGGCGTACGGGTTCCGGGCCTGGCCGGAATGTTCCGCTGCTTTTGCGGCGGGCCGGCGGACGGACCGGCCGGCCCGGATCGCCCCCTTCTGCGCTGCGTGGTCCGTAGTGTGCAGCAGGCCTTTCAGACCGTGCGGTGATCCGCCGCTCCGGCGCTCCGGGGCGCCGGAGGGAAGGCCGTACGGGGCCGGCCGACACGGCTGACGAAGAAGAGCCTCCCGGAAAGGCCCAGTTGCTCCTGGAGCATCGCCCGCAGGGGGTCGTGCTGCATGACGACGCTCAGGGGGTGCAGGGCCAGCCCCGCGGTGGCCGCGTGCAGCCAGTAGTCGGCGATGCGCGCGCCGCCCCGGAAGGCGTCGGCCACCCCGGGGGCTTCCTCCGCGAAGTTCATCAGCACGACGGCGGGAGTGCGGCGGATCTCGGCGGCCAGGCCTGCGGCGAGCGACCGGTCATAACCGAAGCGGCACAGGAATTTCATCACCGGCGGGGACAGGGCGATCCGCTTCGCGAGCCGCTGCCGGGCCGACATTGGCCCGAAAAGCTGGGTCACGGGGAAGCCGTCGCCGTAGGCGCGCACCGCCGCCGGGCTCCAACGGATGTACGAGTGGGTTTCCCGCCACGCCGCCGGGTGGCTGAAATCGATGCCTCCGTGGCGGGCGAGGAAGCCCGCGAAGACATCACGCTCGTGACGTCCCGTCAGGTGGCGGATCTCCGTCGCGGGTCCCCCGGTGGGCGGGTGGCGCGCGAGGTCGCCGAGCAGCTGCGGGGCCAGGGGCCGCTCGTCGTACGGGCCGCGGTTGGTGTGCCGGGCGCGGGCCGCGTCCGACAGGGCGGTCAGGCTCTCGGCGGCCTCCCCGGTCCGGCGCAGCGCCGCCGTCCACAGCAGCGACCAGTCCCGGGGCCACGGGCCGCCGGGCAGCCGGGAGTCGGCGCCGGGCCCGCCTCCCCCGTCGCCCCCGCTCTCGTGCGCCCGTTCCCGCACCAGCGCCCAGCCCTGGGCGGCCAGCGCCCGGGAGAGCATCCGCCAGTAGGCGGCACAGCTCAGCCGCATCTCCAGCAGGTGGGCGGGCAGGGCCGTGAGGCTGCGCCGGCGGTCGACGGCGAGGGCGAGGTACACGTGGGTGCCGTCGTCCGGGCAGCCGAGCAGGTCGGCCGCGGCCCGGCGCGCCGGCCTGCTCTCCAGCCGGGCGAGCGCCCAGGGCTGGCAGTTGTGCGAGGAGGGGCTGAGGGCGGCGATGCCGGTGGCGTGCCGCAGGGCCTCGGGGAAGGGTGCGCCGAGGCCGGGGGCGCGCGAAGAGGTCGGTGTCATGGGTCCGTTCATCACGTCCATACCAGGGCGAGGAAGTAGCCGTCGATCCGCCGGGCCCAGCTGTGCAGGCGGCCGTCGCCCGCCGAGGGGGCGTGGCGCAGGAGGTCGGGCCCGGGACGCCACGTGTAGGTGTGGTCGTCGCGCCAGGCGTGCAGGGCGACCTCGCGCGGGTCGATGCGCAGGCCGAAGCCGAAGTGCTTGAGGACGGCCTCCTTGCAGGCCCAGCGCAACGGCAGGGGCATGGCGGCGAGGCGGCGGCGGTCGGGGTCGGCGCAGGCCGCGGCCCGGTCGTCGCCGGCGGTCAGGAGCGAGGTGAGCATCGGCGGCATGCGGCGCTCGTGCTCCAGGTCGACGCCGACGGGGCGCGGCCCGCACACGGCGATGGCGAAGTCGCCGGAGTGGGACAGGCCTACGTCGACGGGGGCGTTGACGACGGGTTTTCCGGCCCGCAGCCCGTGGGCGACGGCGCCGACCCGGATGTCGCGGGTGCGCCCGGCCCGGCCCCAGTGCCGCCTGCCGTGGGCGAGGACGCCGTGCTTGACGGCGAGGCGGCCGGCGAGCCACTCGTAGCGCCGCTTGGGCACGCGCAGGCCCGCCGCGTGGGCGGCCTCGTCGTCGGTCAGGTGGCGGGCCTCCAGCGCGGCACGGACGGCATCGCCCTGGGCGCGCAGCCAGGCGATGGACACGACGGCGGCGGTGAGCTGCTCGGCCGGCCGGGCCAGGTGCAGCGGGCGCGCGGGGTCGAGGGCCAGGGTCTCCTCGGCGAGGCCGCCCGCGTGGGGCTGCCGGGGCGCGGCGAGGGTGTCAGCGCTCGACATCGGGCGGCAGCAGGAAGGGGTAGGGGCGGTGGCGCACCTTGAGGTGCCAGGCGCGGTCGGCCTTGCGCAGCCGCTGGATGAGCTCCCACATCGAAGCGTCGCCCTTGTAGTACTTGGCGACCTCCTCGGCGGTGAGGGCGGGCGTGATACGGGCGTTGGCCTGTTCGAGGAAGCCGGGGATCAGGTCGGCCAGCTTCTCCTTGTGGAGGTTGCCGAGGAAGTCGAGGACGACACCGCGCGGTGTGTAGAACTTGTCGAAGATGGACTTGGCCATCGCGATGCGGACGGGGTCGCGCAGGATCCGGGGCAGCGAGGTGAAGAAGAGCCGGACGTCGAGGCGTTCGCGGCCGCGGGCGTCGCGCATGAGGGGCGAGGTGACGTCGAGGTAGACGAGTTCGCCGTCGAGGTCGATCCAGTTGGACGCCTGGGCGTCGAGGCCGAGGATCGGGGTGACGCAGCCGTGCACGCGGTCGAGGAAGCGGGCGAAGAAGTCCTCGGCCCAGGCGTCGCCCTCGCTGTGCAGCAGGCCGGGGACGAGCCGTTTGACGGGCAGGGTCTGCTGGACGCAGTAGCCGACGATCCTGCCCGAGGGCAGCTCGGTGTGCCACAGCCGGGTCTCGGCGACGTGGATGCCGGCCGCGCGCAGGCGCTCGATGTACCGGTCGAGGGTGCGCCCGTAGGCCTCGAAGCGCTTGCGGCCGTCGAAGACGGGCAGCCGCTTGCAGGCGAAGGCGCCGCGTTCGCTCTCCAGGGCGAGGACGAGGGTGACCTCGCCGTAGCCGAGGACGGTCAGCCCGCGGGGGTCGCCTGCGGCGAGCGCGTGCTGGACCTGCTGTTCGAGTTCCCGGAGGTCGTCCTCCGGGACGGTGAACGTCATGGACGCGCCTGCCTTCCGTTTCGGGGTGTGTCGGTTGCGGTGGATGCCGATTCCGCCGGACCCTCGCCGCGGGGGTTGCTCACCGTGGCGGCGGGCACTTCTCCTGTGCCGAAGCCGGCGGACTCTTCTCCCGCCGCGACGGCGACGTGCAACGACGGCGAGGGTCCGGCGGAATCCGCACCGGCCGGCACCGCCGCGTGCCCGGGATCCGCCGGAACGGCATCACGCCGCGGTGAAGACCAGCGCCGCGTTCTGCCCGCCGAATCCGAACGAAGTGGAGAGCGCCGCGTCGACGGCCGTCTTGCGGGGGCCGCCCGCGACGACGTCCAGTTCGACGGCCGGGTCCAGCTGTTCGAGGTTGGCGGTCGGCGGGACGAGCGAGCGTTCGACGGCGAGGACGGTGAGCGCGGCCTCGATGGCGCCCGCGGCGCCGAGGGTGTGCCCGAGCACGCCCTTGGTGGAGGTGACCGCGGCGCCGTCGCCGAGCGCCGTGCGCAGGGCGGCGGCCTCGACGGCGTCGTTGAGGCGGGTCGAGGTGCCGTGGGCGTTGACGTGGCCGATGTCGCCGGGGGCGGTGCCGGCCTGGTCCAGGGCCGTGCGGACGGCCGCGAGGACGGCCCGGCCCTCCGGTTCGGGCGCGGTGAGGTGGTGGGCGTCGGCGGAGGCCCCGTAGCCCGCGAGGAGCGAGCGGACCCGGGCGCCGCGGGCGCGCGCATCGGCCTCCCGCTCCAGTACGAGGATGCCGCCGCCCTCGCCGATGACGAAGCCGTCGCGGCCGGCGTCGAAGGGCCGCGAGGCGGCGGCGGGGTCGTCCAGCCTCCGCGAGAGCGCGCCCATCTGCGCGAAGCCGGTGACCATCAGCGGGCTGACGCCGGCCTCCGCGCCGCCGGTGACGACGATGTCGCAGGCGCCCTCGCGCAGCAGCTGGGCCGCGGTACCGATGGCGGTGGCCCCGGAGGAACAGGCCGTGGCGGTCACGAGGTTGGGCCCCGTGGCGCCGAGGTCGATGGCCAGGTTCCCGGCGGCCATGTTGGGAACCAGCATGGGGACGAGGAGCGCGGAGACCTTCGCCGGGCCGTGTTCCAGCATCCGGCGGTGCTGTGCCTCCCAGGTGCCGACGCCCCCGAGGCCGCAGCCCACGACCACGCCGACGCGCGCGCCGTCCCACTGTGCGGGGTCGAGCCCGGCGTCGGCCACCGCCTCGCGCGCGGCGACGATCGCCAGCTGCGTGAAGCGGTCGTGCATCAGGGCGCTGCGGCGGCCGACGTGGCGGGCGGGGTCCAGTCCGGGGACGGTGCACGAGATGTCCACCGGCAGCCCTTCCAGGGCGGGGTTGCGGGTGGCCGTGGAGAGGCCCGCGCACACACCGTCCCAGGTCGCCTCGGTGCCGATGCCGGCCGCGGTGACCAGGCCGAGGCCGGTGACGGCGACCGGTGCCGCGGCGCTCACGGCGCCGTGGCCGCGATCTCGTTCGCGATCACCTTCACCACCGTGGCGATGGTGTCGGTCGGCGCGGCGGCCTCCTCGCCGATCTTCACCTGGAACTCGGACTCGATGACGAGCAGCAGCTCGACGAGGAACAGCGAGTCCATCTCCAGTTCCTCGAAGGTCACGTCCGGGCCGATGGCCGCGCGGTCCACCGCGAAGCGGTCGACAAGCAGGTCCACCAGCTTGTCGTAGACAGGGCTCATGGTGCGGTCCGCCTTTCCCGTGGGGTCAGGTGCGTGCGTCACCGGGCCTTTTGCGGCACGCCGTCCGGCCCGGTGTGCGGCAAGTCTGGACGGCCGCGCTGACGGGGGGCTGACGGATGGCTGACCCCGGACCGGGTCAGCCATCCGTCAGCGTCCGGTCAGCCCGGGTGAGCAGACTCGGCACGCCGGAGCCGTCCGGCTGTCCGCATCGGAGGAGCGCTCGCGTGGTTTGCTTCCGTCCTAGCCGCACATCTTTCCGGAGGGCCGAGCACGGGCCCGGGCGCCGTGGCGGTGCCCGGTGACGCGGGCGGCCGTCGTGGCCGGAGTGGGCAGCGCGCTGCCACCGGTGCCCGTCACCAACGACGAGCTGGTGGCGGCGCTCGACACCTCCGACGAGTGGATCCGCTCCCGGACCGGCATCCGGCAGCGCTACTTCGCCCCGGACTCCATGGCGACCTCCGACCTGGCCGCGGGGGCCGGCGCCAAGGCGCTGAAGTCCGCGGGCGGCCGGCCGGTCGACACCGTGGTCGTGGCGACCACCACGCCGGACCGGCCGTGCCCGGCGACCGCGCCCACCGTGGCGGGCAAGCTGGGCCTCGGCCACGTCGCGGCCTACGACGTCGCCGCGGTGTGCTCCGGCTTCGTCTACGCCCTGGCGACCGCGGCGGGCCTCATCGCGTGCGGCGCCTCCGACGGGGTCCTGGTCATCGGCGCGGAGACGTTCTCCCGGATCCTCAACCCGGCCGACCGCTCCACCGCGGTGATCTTCGGTGACGGGGCCGGGGCCCTGGTCCTGCGGCCCGGCAGGGAGGGTGAGACCGGCGCGCTCGGGCCCTTCGACCTCGGCAGCGACGGCGAGGGCCTGGAGCTGATCACGGTGCCCGCGGGCGGCTCCGAGCGGCGCCCGCACGCGCCGCGCGAGGAGGACCACTACTTCACGATGCAGGGCAAGCAGGTCTTCCGGCTGGCCGTGCAGCGCATGGGGCGGTCGGCGCGCGCCGTCCTGGACCGCGCCGGGTGGCGGGTGAGCGACGTCGACCACCTCGTCAGCCACCAGGCCAACCACAGAATCACCGCCCGCCTGGCCGACGAGCTGGGCATCCCGCAGGAGCGCTGCGCCGGGAACATCGCCGAGGTCGGCAACACGGCCGCGGCCTCCATCCCCCTGGCTCTCGACCACGCCCACGCCGGGGGGACGCTCCGGCCCGGGGCCCGGGTGCTGCTCACCGCCTTCGGCGGCGGCCTCACCTGGGGGGCGACGGTGCTCACCTGGCCCGCCCTCGACCGCGACTGACGGCAAGGAAAGCGATGACCCCTCAGAAACTGATCACCGATTACATCGTCGAGGTCTGGATGGACGGCGACGCCGGCGGGCTGGAGCCGGACACGCCCATCGACGAGCTGAACATCATCGACTCGGCGGGCGTCTTCGACCTGGTCCATTACCTGCAGCAGGAGTTCCGCGTCACCGTTCCGCTGCGGCAGATATCGCCGGCGAACTTCCGTTCCGTCAACGCGATCTCGGCCCTGGTCGGCCGGCTGCAGGCAGGGGAAGGAGCGACCACCGCATGACACACCTCATGGACGGCCCGCAGGAGACCGTACGCATCCACCGGAAGGTCGTGGGGATCGTCGCCGAGCGGACGCTCTACGACGAGTCCCAGCTGCTGCCCGACAGCCACTTCGAGGGCGATCTCGGCATCGACTCCGTCATCCTGGAGTCGATCCTGGTGTCGGTCGGCGAGCAGTTCGGCATCCCGGAGCGGCTGCCCGGCGACATCACCACGATCCGCGAGCTCGTCGCCCGGGTGGAGGGCGCGCTGGGCGTGCCCCCCGGGGCGGCGCAGGCCGGGGCCCCGGCGGAGGCGGAGGGCGGGGACGCCGTCCTGGAGGCGGTGCTGGCCGCCGCCGTGCGGCAGACGCAGTACCAGCGCAGCCAGCTGGCCCTCGACGCCGACTTCGAGAGTGAGCTCGGCATCGACTCGGTCATCCTCACCTCGCTGGTCGCCGAGGCCGCGCAGGAGCTGGGCCTGCCGGAGACCGCGGTGGGCGCGGTGACCGCGCAGACCCTGCGCGGCCTGGCCGCCGAGCTCTCCGCCCTGACGACGCCGGCCGGAGCGGCCGCCCGCGCCGGGGACGGCTCCTGGGACGACCGCTCGATGAAGGACTTCGTCGAGCAGCGCGACCCCGACCTCTTCGCCAAGGCCCGCAGCTTCGGTGCCTACCGGCGCCGGCGCGAGGAGGAGCGGCTGTACTGGTACGGCATGCCGCTGCTCTCCCGCTGCGAGAACCGGGCCGTCATCTTCGACGAACTGGCGGGCCGTGAGCGCGAGTTCCTCATGTTCGCCTCGAACAACTACCTGGGGCTCGCCAACCACCCCAAGGTCGTCGAGGCGGTGTGCGAGGCCACCCGCACCTACGGCGCCACCCACACCGGCTCCCGCTTCATCGGCGGCACCAACATGCTGCACAAGGAGCTGGAGCGGCGTCTGGCCGCCTTCAAGCAACGCCCGGCCGCCATCGTCTACCCCGGCGGTTACGCGGCGAACCTCGGCGCCATCTCGGGCCTGGTCAAGAGCTACGACACCCTCGTCGTCGACAAGCTCAACCACATGAGCATCGTCGACGGCAGCAAGCTGTCGGGCGGCGTGCGCAGGATCTACCAGCACAACGACATGCAGGACCTGGAGCAGGTGCTGCGCCGCGGGGCCGGGCAGGGAACGGGCGGCGGCACGCTGATCGTCGCCGACGGTGTCTTCAGCATGCACGGCGACGTCTGCGACCTGCCCGAGATCGTCCGGCTGGCGAAGACCTACGGCGCCCGCGTGATGATCGACGACGCCCACGCCACCGGCGTGCTGGGTGCGCGCGGCTCGGGCACGGCCGAGCACTTCGGGCTCAAGGGCGAGGTCGACCTCGAACTGGGCACCATGAGCAAGGCCCTCGCCGGCATGGGCGGTTTCGTCGTCGGCGAGGAGGAGGTCGTCGAGTACCTGCGCTACTACTCCAACTCCTACGTGTTCGCCGCCAACATCCCCGCGGGCGTCGCGGCCGGGCTGATCGCCTCGCTGGACGTCATCGAGTCCGAGCCCGAGCGCGTCAAACGGCTCTGGGCGAACATCCACGCGCTGCGCGACCGGCTCCGCAAGGCCGGGTTCGACCTGGAGCGGACCGAGAGCGCCATCCTCCCCATCGTCATCGGGGACGAGCGCAAGGCCATGGAGATGGGACGCGCCGTGCGGGCGCGCGGCCTGTTCTGCCAGACCGTGGTCTACCCGGGCGTACCGCTCGGCGACGCCCGCCTGCGGGTCAGCGTCACCTGCGAGCACACGCCGCAGGACCTGGAGCTCGCGACGGAGATCTTCATCGAGTCCGCGACGGAGACCGGCGTCCTGCCGCGATCCGAGTGAGCGAGGAAGTGCACACCACCATGGGCGCCTTCAACACCAGTGTGATCTCGCTGCGGCGGGACTTCCCCGCCGGGCAGGCCGGACGTCCGGCCTTCGTCGGCGAACACCCCCTGACCTACGGCGAGTTCACCGCCGCCGTCGACGCGCTCACCTGCCGGCTGCTCGACCTCGGGGTCCGCACCGGCGACCGGGTGGCCGTCTGGATGGACAAGCACCCGCACTACGCCGAGGCCATCCTGGCCACGGTGCAGGCGGGCTGTGCGTACGTCCCCCTGGACGGCGGGCAGCCGGCGGGCCGGGCCGAGACCATCCTCATGGACGCGGAGCCGGTCGTGCTCTTCACCGACCGCCGCCACCTGGACCTGCTCGCGGACCGCGAGCTGCCGCCCTCCCTGGAGGCCGTCGTCACCACCGGCGAGCCGCCGGCGGGCGGCCGCGTGTCCGGCGTGCCCGTCCACTCCTGGGAGGGCTTCGCGCGGGTCAGGGCCGGGCGGGTGACGATCCTGCCCGCGCTCCGGCCCTCCGACCTGGCGGCGGTCCTCTACACCTCGGGGTCGACCGGGGTGCCCAAGGGCGTGCGGATCTCCCACCGGAACCTGGCCAACTTCGCGGGCTGGGCCCGCGCCGAACTCGACGTGGGGCCCGGCGACGTGTTCGCCAACCACGCGTCGTTCAACTTCGACCTCAGCACCTTCGACCTGTTCGTCGCGCTGTCCGTCGGCGCCGCGGTGTGGATCGTGCCCGACGCGGCCGCCCGGGACGTCCCTGCGCTGGCCGCGGGCATCCGCGAGCACGGCGTCACCGTCTGGTACTCGGTCCCCTCCGTCCTGCACCTGCTCACCGCGGCGGGCGTGCTCACCCCCGACGTCACCCGGAGCCTGCGCTACGTGCTCTTCGCGGGCGAGGTCTTCCCGATCCCGCAGTTGCGCGCCCTCGCGGAGCGGCTGCCCGCGGCCACCGCCCTGTACAACCTCTACGGGCCCACCGAGACCAACGTCTGCACCTACCACCGGGTGCGGCCCGAGGACCTCCTGCGGGACACGCCGGTGCCCATCGGGGCGCCGATCACGGGCGCGCGCGTGAGCGTCGTCGCCGACGGCAGGCCCGTCGACGTGCCCGGCGCGATCGGCGAACTCGTCGTCGAGGGCGACTGCGTGACCCCCGGCTACTGGCGCCGCCCCGACGAGCCCGCCGCCGCCTTCCACTGCCAGGGCCGCCACCCCACCGGCGACCTCGTCAGCTACGAGGACGGGCAGCTGGTCTACCGCGGCCGCAAGGACCGCATGGTCAAGCTGCACGGCTACCGCGTCGAGCTCGGCGAGATCGAGGCCGCGGCGCTCTCCCACCCCGCCGTCGCCGAGGCCGCGGTCGTGCTGCGCACCGGGCCGGGGGAGGACGCACAGCCCCGCATCGCCCTCTACTACACGCTGCGCCCCGGCGCCGTGCGGCCCGGCCTGGTGCAGCTCAAGCAGCACTGCGCCCGCGTCCTGCCCCGCTACATGCTGCCGCAGGCGGCGACCTGCCTCGACCGGCTCCCGCACAACGCCAACGGCAAGACCGACTACCGGCGCCTTGACCACGAGGCGGCCCAGCCCACCGCAGAGCCTGCCGGCACTGCCAGCAAATGACGGAGACCATCTTGAGTCGAGGACCGATCGGGAAGCCCTGGCCCGGCGGCGAACCGGAGACCGTGGCCGCGCTGCTCCAACGCCGCGCGGACCGGACGCCGGACGCGCTCGCCTACCGCTTTCTCCCCGGTGCCGACGACGCGAGCGAGTCGTGGAGCTACGGGGAACTGGACCTGCGCGCCCGCACCGTGGCGGGGCGGCTGCTGCGCGAGAACCTCGGCGGCAGGCCCGTCCTGCTGCTCCACCCGCCGGGCCCGGACTACGTCGCGGCCTTCTTCGGCTGCCTCTACGCCGGGGCGATCGCCGTCCCCGCGTATCCCCCGGACAGCGCGCGCTTCGGCCAGACCATGCCCCGGCTCGCGGCCATCGCCCGGGACTCGGGGGCCACCCACGCCTACACCACCGCCGACGTCCGCGAGGCCGCGCGCGCCAAGCCGGAGGAGATCTCCGCGCTCGGCCTGGCCGGGCTGACGTGGCTGACGGCCGGCGACCTCACGCCCGCGGACGCCGAGGCCTGGCACGAGCCGGGCACGGCCGGCGACTCCCTCGCCTTCCTGCAATACACCTCGGGGTCGACGTCCGACCCCAAGGGCGTCATGGTCACCCACACCAACCTCGTCCGTAACTTGCGCTCCATCCATCTGCGCCTGGAGCACGACGAGGGCTCCGGCATGGTCTCCTGGCTGCCGCCGTACCACGACATGGGGCTCATCGGCGGCATCCTGACCCCGCTCTACGGGGGCTTCCCCGCCCACCTGATGGCGCCGGCCACGTTCGTCCGGCGGCCGCTGCTGTGGCTGGACACCCTCTCCCGGACGGGGGCGTCGACCAGCGTCGCGCCCAACTTCGGCTTCGAGCAGTGCCTGCGCCGGATCACCGACGAGCAGCGCGACGGCCTCGACCTGAGCGCCTGGCGGCTCGCCCTCAACGGCGCCGAGCCCGTACGGGCCGAGACGCTGGAGCGCTTCGCCGACCGCTTCGCCCCCTGCGGGTTCGACCGCCGGGCCCTGCTGCCCTGCTACGGGCTGGCCGAGGGCACCTTGATGGTCACCGGCATCGACGCCGCGCAGCCGCCGGTCCTCGGCGCGTTCGACACCGACGCCCTGGCCCGCGGCGCGGCGGAGCCCGCCGCGGAGGGCGCGGAGCGGGTGACCCGTGTCGTCGGCTGCGGCACCCCCGTACCGGACGTCGAGGTCGCCGTCGTCGATCCGGACACCCGCCGCCGGGCGCCCGAGGGCCGCGTCGGCGAGATCTGGGTGGCCGGGCCGAACGTCGCCGAGGGCTACTGGGGCCGGCCGGAAGCCACGGACGAGTCGTTCGGCGCCCGCATCGCCGGCGAGGAGGAGAAGGAGGAGGAGACGGCTGCGGCCCATCTGCGCACCGGCGACCTGGGCTTCCTGCGCGACGGCCAGCTCTACGTGGTGGGCCGCACCAAGGACATCGTCATCGTGCAGGGCCGCAACCACTACCCGCACGACGTCGAACTGACCGCCGAGAAGGCGGCGGACGCCGTCCGCCCCGGCTGCGGCGCCGCCTTCGGCATCCCCACCGCGCAGGGCGAACAGCTCGCCCTGGCCTACGAGTTCGCGGGCGGCGATACCGCTGCGGCGCTCGCCGCACTGCGCATCGCCATCGCCGAGGAGCACCAGGTCGCCCCGCACACCGTCGTCCTGCTCAAGCGGTCGACGGTGCCCAAGACGACCAGCGGCAAGATCCAGCGGCAGGCGTGCCGGGCGGGACTCACCGGCTTCGGTCTGGAGGTGGTGGCGGCCAGCGTGGTGCGCGACGGCACATGGCCGGCTGCCGCCACCCGCCCTGCGGCCGGTGTGAGCCGCGAGGAGGCCGTGGAGGCGGTCACGCGCGTCCTGAGCCGGGTGACCGGCGCGGACTCCCTCACAGGCCGCAGCTTCGCCGCCCTCGGCCTGGACTACGCGGCCCTCCTGGACGCGGCCGCCGCGCTGGAGCGGGAGTTCGGCGTGACGCTCGCGGTGGGCGACTTGCTGGTACACCCGCACACCGACGCGCTGGTCGAGCTGCTGCTCGCCACGGTGGCGGGCGCGGACGCGGCGGCGGGCCTGACCGGCATGACCACGGCCGTGAACGAGACCGGCGAGAACATGCGGACAGCCGGGCCCGTCGAGAACACGCCCGCCGGCCGACAGGACCGAGGCACGGCTGCGGACCGCCCCGGCAACGGCACGTTCACGGGCGCGACCGGCGAGGACCTGCCCGCCGACCAGCCCGGTCGAGCGGCTGCGAACCAGCCCGGCAACCGCACGTTCACGGGCGCGACCAGCGAGGAACTACCCGCCGACCGGACCGGCCAAGCGGCTGCGAACCAGCCCGGCAACCACGCGTGCGCGGGTGCAACCAGCGAGGACCTGCCCGCCGACCAGCCCGGTCGAGCGGCTGCGGACCTGCCCGGCAACCGGACCTTCGCGGGCGCGACCGGCGAGGAACCACCCGCCGACCAGCCCGGCCGAACGGCTCCGAACCGGCCCGGAAACGGCACGTTCGCGGGCGCCACCGGCGAGGACCTGCCCATCGACCGGCCCGGCCAAGCGACTGCGAACCAGCCCGGCAACCACACCTTCGCGGGCGCCACCGGCGAGAAACCACCCGCCGACCGGACCGGCCAAGCAGCTGCCGACCGGCCCGGCGAGGGCGCGCGCACGCCCGCCAGGGCGCCCCGCAGCGACGCCGTCGAGGCGTGGCTGGCCGCCCGGATCGCGGAGCGGCTCGGTCTGCGGGCGGCCGCGATCGACCGGGACCTGCCCTTCACCTCCCTCGGGCTCGACTCCCGGCAGGCGGTGGCCGTCACCGGCGAGCTGGGCGCCTGGCTGGGCCGCGACCTGCCCGCGGGCCTGGTCTTCGAGCACCCGTCCGTCCGCGCGCTGGCGGCCCGCCTCGGCGCGCAGGAGCGGCCGCGGCCCGCGGCCGCCCCCGCCGCCCCGGCCCCGGGCGAGCCCGTCGCGATCGTCGGCATGGGCTGCCGCTTCCCGGGCGCCCCCGACGTGGACAGCTACTGGCGGCTCCTGCTGGACGGCCGCGACGCCGTCGGCGAGGTGCCGCGCGACCGCTGGGACCCCTCTCTCGTCGACGCCCCCCGCCACGGCGGGTTCCTGGACCGCGTCGACGCCTTCGACGCCCGCTTCTTCGGGATCTCGGCGCGCGAGGCCGAGCGCATGGACCCCCAGCAGCGGCTGCTGCTGGAGGTCGCCTGGCAGGCCTTCGAGGACGCGCACCTCACGCCCGCGCGCCTGGCGGGCAGCGAGACCGGCGTCTTCGTCGGCATCAGCAGCCACGACTACGCCGAGCTGCAGATGCCGCACCTGGAGGCGGTCGACGTCTACTCCGCGACCGGCAACGCCCAGTCGGTCGCGGCGAACCGGCTCTCGTACCACTTCGACCTGGCGGGGCCCAGCCTCGCCGTGGACACCGCGTGCTCCTCGTCGCTCGCCGCCGTCCACATGGCGTGCCAGAGCCTGCGGTCCGGCGAGTGCCGCACCGCGCTCGCCGGCGGGGTGAACCTCCTGATCACGCCGGGCCTGTCGGTGGCGTTCGCGCAGGGCGGGATGCTCTCCGCGGACGGGCGCTGCCGGACCTTCGACGACGCGGCCGACGGCTACGTGCGCGGCGAAGGCGTCGGCCTCGTCCTCCTCAAGCCGCTGTCCGCGGCCCTGGCCGACGGCGACCGCGTCCACGCGGTGATCCGGGGCTCCGCCCTGGGCCACGGCGGGCGCAGCAACGGCCTGACGGCGCCGAAGGGTTCGGCGCAGCGCACGGTGATGGCACGCGCCCTGGCCCAGGCCGGCCTGGAGGCCTCCGCGGTCGGCTACGTCGAGGCGCACGGCACGGGCACGGCGCTCGGCGACCCCGTCGAGTGGGGAGCGCTGGCGGGCGTGTACGGGCAGGGGCGGGCCGCGGAGGAGCCGTGCCTGGTCGGCTCGGTGAAGACGAACATCGGCCACCTGGAGGCGGCCGCGGGGATCGCCGGGCTCATCAAGGCGGCCCTGGTCACCAAGTACCGCCAGGTGCCTCCGTCGCTGCACCTGTCCACGCCCAACCGGGGCCTGGAGAGGGAGGGCGCGGGCCTGGAGGTGGCCACGGACCGGCGTGCGCTGCCGGTGCGGGACGCGGCACGGGCCGGGGTGAGCTCGTTCGGGTTCGGCGGCGCCAACGCGCACGTCGTCCTCGAAGCGGCACCCGAGGTTCCGGCCGCCGCCCCGGCCACGGGACCCCTGCGCCCGCGCCACGCGCTGTGCCTGTCCGGGCACACGCCCACCGCCCTGGCCACGCTCGCGCGCCACTACCGCACGCACCTCGCGGCGCACCCGGACGCGGACCTGCGGGAGGTGTGCCACTCGGCGAACACCGGGCGCGCGCACCTGGCCCACCGCGCGGTGCTCACCGGCGCTTCGGCCGCCGACCTGGACGCCGCGCTGGAGGACCTGGTGCGCGACCGGCCCTCGACGGCGGCGGTCCGCGGCCACGTGCTGGGCCGGCCGCAGCCGAAGGTGGCCTTCCTCTTCAGCGGCCAGGGCACCCAGTACACGGGCATGGCGAAGGAGCTGTACGGCACGCACGAGGCGTTCACGCGCACGCTCGACCGCGCCGACGCCGTGCTGCGGCCGCTGCTCGGCACCCCGCTGACCCGGCTGCTCTTCGACGAGGACGGTGCCGCGCAGCTGCGCAGCACGCGGTACTGCCAGGCGGCCCTGGTCGCCCTGGAGGCCGCGCTGGCCGGGGTGTGGACTCAGCTGGGCGTGCGCCCGGCGGCGGTGCTCGGGCACAGCGCGGGCGCGATCGCGGCGGCGGCCGTCGCCGGGGCGGTGTCCCTGGAGGACGCGCTGGCCCTGGCGGCGGAGCGCGGGCGGCTGATGGACGCCCAGCCGGGCGACGGCGCGATGATCGCGTGCGTCGGCGACCCCGGCGCGGTCCGCGCGGTGGCGGAGGGCTTCGCCTCGGTCGCGGTCGCGGCGGTCAACACCGGTGACCACCTGGTGCTGTCGGGCGAGGCCGCGGAGATCGCCGCTGCGGGCGAGGCCCTGCGCGGAGGCGGCATCACCGTACGGCCGCTGGTCGTCTCGCACGCCTTCCACTCCCCGCTGATGGCGGGCGCGGCGGAGCCGCTGCAGGAGGCGGCCGGGCGGATCGCCTTCGCGGATCCGGCCGTCCCCTGGGTCTCCGACGCCACGGGCGAGCTCACCGGCCGCCCCGACGCGGGCTACTGGCGCGCGCACCTGCTCGGCACGGTGCGCTTCGCCGACGGTTTCGCGACGCTGCGCCGGCTCGGCTGCGACGCGTTCGTGGAGGTCGGCCCGCATCCGACGCTCCTCAACCTGGGCCGGTCCATGACCGCGGCCGAGCCCGGTGCGGCGGACGCCCCGGCGCCACTGTGGCTGCCGACGCTGCGGCGCGGCGGCGACGCGTGGGAGTCGCTGCTGCAGTCGCTGGGCCGGCTGCACTGCGCGGGCGGCGCCGTGGACTGGGCCGCGCTCGACGGGCAGGACCCGCCGCGGCACGTCCCCGTGCCGCACGCCGTCCTCGAACGGGAGTCGTACTGGTTCACGGCCCCTGCGGAACGGGCCCGGCGGTCCGCCGTGACCGGCCCCGCCCTGCCCACCACCGCGCCGTCCTCCGCGCGGCAGGAAGCGTACGCCCCGGCGTCCGGCGACGCGACCGCCGAGGGCAGCGTCCTCGGCCACATCGCGCGGATCTGCGGCTTCCCCGCCGAGCAGATCCCGCCGTACGCCCGCCTCGGCGTGGACCTGGGGTTCGACTCGCTGATGCGGACCGATCTGCAGCGCAGCATCGCCGCCCAATTCCCCGATCGGATGGACGAATTGCAACGTGACCTTCCCGAGGACCCGACGGTACGGGACCTGGTGGACCGGCTGGGCGACGGCGGCGGACCCGTACCGCAGGCGCCTGCCGTCCCCGCCCCCGCCCCGGCGCAGGCCGTTCCGCCCCTGGTGCCGCAGCCCGCGCGGCCGGCGGTGAAGCAGGAGTACGCCTTCGAGGAGTGGGCCGAGTACGCCGAGCTCCAGGGGCGACTGCGGCAGGCCCGCTCCGGCGGCTCGAACCCGTACGGCCGCTCGCACGAGGGCTTCAACTCCGCCGAGGCCACGATCGGCGGCCGCAAGGTCGTCAACTTCGCCGCCTTCAACTACCTGGCGCTGTCGGGGCATCCGCAGGTGCGCCAGGCCGCGAAGGAGGCCATCGACCAGTACGGCACGTCGGCGTCGGCGACCCCGCTGCTCTTCGGCGAGACGCCGCTGCACCACGAGCTCGACGCCGAGATCGCCTCGTTCCTGGGCACCGAGGCGGCGATCGTCTTCGCGGGCGGCCACGCCACCAACGTGGCCACGGTGGGGCACCTCTTCGGGCCGGAGGACCTCATCGTCCACGACGAGTGGAGCCACGACAGCACCGTGCGCGGCTGCGTCCTGTCGGGCGCGCGGCGGCGGCCGTTCCCGCACAACGACTGGGAGGCCCTGGACCGGATCCTGACCGCGCTGCGCGGCCGGCACCGGCGGGCGCTCGTGGTGATCGAGGGCGCCTACAGCCAGGACGGCGACATCCCGGACCTGCCCCGGTTCATCGAGGTCAAGCAGCGCCACGGCGCCATGCTGATGATCGACGAGGCGCACTCGGTGGGCGTGCTCGGGGAGACCGGGCGCGGCATCGGCGAGCACTTCCCCGTCGACCGGGCCGACGTGGACCTGTGGATGGGCACCCTCAGCAAGGCGATCGGCAGCCTCGGCGGCTACATCGCGGCCCGCGAGCCGATCGTGGAGTACCTCCGCTTCACCGCTCCCCTGCACATCTTCAGCACCGGCATCTCGCCGGCGAACGCGGCGGCGGCCCTGGAGGCGATCCGGGTCGTCCGCAAGGAGCCGCAGCGCGTGGCCCGGCTGCGCGAGCTGTCGGACTTCTTCCGCGCCGGAGCCCGGGAGCGCGGCCTGGACATCGGGGTCTCCCGGGCGTCCGCCGTCATCCCGGTCATCACCGGCGACTGGGAGAAGACGATGGCCCTGTCCAACTCCCTGCTGGAGCAGGGCGTCAACGTCATGCCCATCGGCTATCCGGCCGTCGAGCGCGACAAGTGCCGGCTGCGCTTCTTCGTCAACGTCGACCACACCGAGGTCGACCTCGAAACCTCCCTCGACCTTCTGGTGTGATCCCATGTCGACGCTGAACAAGGACACGTCCGGCTCCCCCGCCCCCGGCTCCGGCGAACAGCCGGACGTCCTGGTCACCGGGGCGAGCGGGTTCATCGGCGGGCACCTCGTCCGCCGCCTCGCCGAGCGGGGCCACCGGGTGCGCGTGCTCGTGCGGGAGGGCAGCGACCGGTCGGGTTTCGCCGGGTCCGAGGCCGATGCCGTCGTCGGCGACCTCAACGACCTCGCGAGCCTGCACCGGGCCGTGGCCGGGGTGCGGCAGGTCTACAACTGCGCCGGGATGTCGGCGGACTGGGGCGCCTGGGAGGACTTCCGGCGCATCAACGTCACCGGCGCGGCCAACGTCGTCGAGGCCGCGGCCCACGCGGGTACGGTGCGGCGGGTGCTGCACGTCAGCACCACCGACGTCTACGGCTATCCCGTGCGGCCCTGCGACGAGCGCACCGAGCCGCGGGACACCGGCCTGCCCTACAACCGCAGCAAGCTGCTCGGCGAGCGGGCGGTGCGCGAGGCCGCCGAGCGCACCGGGGTGCCGGTGACGGTGATCCGCCCGGTGTCCGTCTACGGGCCCGGCAGCAAGGACTTCGTCATCGAGATCGCGGACCTGCTGCTGCGCAAGCAGATGGTCTACATCCGCCAGGGCCGCGTCCCGGCCGGACTGCTGTACGTGGGCAACGCCGTCGACGCCATGATCGACGCGTGTGCCTCCGAGGCGACGGCGGGGCGCGCGTACAACCTGCGCGACCCCGAACTCACGACGTGGCGCGAGTACATCGAGGCGCTCGCCCGCGGCCTGGACGCGCCGTCGCCCCGGCTCAGCCTGCCCACACCGGTGGCCACCCTCGTGGCGACGGTCTCGGAGAAGCTCTACGGCGCCTTCGGCATCAAGGCGCGGCCGGTCCTCACCCGCCACGCGGTGCACCTCTTCGACCGCGACCAGTCGTACGGGATCGAGCGCGCGCAGGAGGAGTTCGGCTTCAAGAGCCCGGTGGGCTTCGAGGAGGGCATGCGGCGGACGATCGCGTGGCTGGACTCGGCGGAGGGGCGCCGGCATGTCGCCCGCTGAGCCGCTCGTCGCCGCCCTCCCCCGGGACGCCCTGTGGTTCCCGCGCTTCGGGGCGCCGCCGCCCGCCGCCGGCGCCGCGGGGACCGTGCTGATCTGCTTCCCGTACGCGGGCGGCACGGCCTCCGTCTACCGCGACTGGCGCGAGCACCTCGGCGTGGAGGTCGCGGCCCTGCAGCTGCCGGGGCGCGGCCTGCGGATGCGCGAGGAGCCGTACACGTCCGCGCAGCCGCTCGTGGCCGACGTCGCCGACGAGCTCGTACGCCAAGGGTTCACCCGCGACTACGCGTTCTTCGGGCACAGCATGGGCGCGCTGCTGGCCTACGAGACCGCCTGCGCGCTGCGGGAGCGCGGCGAGCCCGGGCCGCGGCACCTGTTCGTCTCCGGCAGCAGGGCGCCGCACTTGTACGGGGACCGCACCGAGCACCTGCTGCCCGACGCCGAGCTGCACCGGTTCGCGACCGGCATCGGCGCGCTCGGCGACGGCGACCGGGCCCTGGTCAACGACGCCTACCTCGCGCGGAGGCTGCCGGTCCTCCGGGCGGACCTGCAGGTCTGCAACGGCTACCGCTGGCGGCCGCGCCGTCCCCTGGACTGCCCGATGACGGCGTTCTCCGCGAGCGACGACCCCGTCGCCGGGGCCGCGGAGGTGGAGGCGTGGCGCGCGTACACGACGAGCTCGTTCCTGCGCCACCACGTGCCCGGCGACCACTTCTTCCTCACCGCCGACGGCCCGTCGCGGGAGCGGCTGCTGCGGGAGCTGCGCGGTGAGCTCGCCCGCCTGCCCCGCGCCACGGCCCCCACGGCCCCCGCAGCCACCGACGGGGCCGCCACGCCCCCCTCCGAGCAAAGGGAACCCTCATGGACGTACTGAGCCTGGTCAAGAGCGTCGGGAAGCGCGTCGGGGAGCCGCTCGGCGACGCCCTCGCCGCGGTGCGGATCGCCGGCAACTGGCGGATGCCCCTGCTGCTCGCCGTGTCCAAGGGGTTCATCACACCCGTCTACCGGGCTGCCTTCCTCGCCTCGGCGACGGGCTCCGGCGTGCTGGGCTGGCTGGCCGTGCGCCCCTGCGACCTGGAGTCGCTGGCCGACAAGCTGGGCGCGACGCAGGACAAGCAGCGGCTGCGCGCCTGGCTGGAGATCGGGGTGCGCCTCGGCGAACTGGACAAGCGCGAGGGCTGCTACCGGCTCAAGAGCCTCGCCGCCCGGACGCTCGCGCGGGCCGGCAACGACGCCCTGGCCGCCGCCCTGGAGGAGGTGCTGCGCTTCCACGTGCCGGTGCTGCTCGGCGGCCCCCGGATGGCGGCGACCGGCGAGCGCTTCTCCCTGGGCGACCAGGACGGGCTCGTCATCGCCCGCTCGACGCGGGTGATCGAGCCGTTCGTCGAAGCGGCCATCGCGCGCACCCTCGACCGGGAGAGCCCCGTGCGGCTGCTGGAGGTCGGCTGTGGCAGCGGCGTCCACGTGCGGCACGCGGCGCGGCTCAACCCGCGCCTGTCGGCCCTCGCCGTCGACATGCAGCAGGAGGTCGCGGAGACCGCCGCCAAGAACATGGCCGAGTGGGGGCTCGCCGACCGCGTCGAGACCCGGCAGGGCGACCTGCGGACCCTCGACCTGCAGCCGCAGTTCGACCTCGTGACGATGCACAACAACATCTACTACTTCGCCGAGGACGAGCGCGTGGCGGCGCTGGAGCGGGTGCGCTCGCTGCTGGCGCCCGGCGGACGGATCCTGCTCACCACGTCCTGCCAGGGCGGCAACATCGGCCTGGACGTGCTCAGCCTGTGGTTCGCCTACGCCGACTTCGGCGGCCCCCTGCCGCGCGAGGAGGAGCTCGTCGCGCAGCTGGAGCGCGCCGGGTTCACCGGCGTCGAGGCGGCCCGGATCGTCCCGGGCGAGCAGTTCCGCGCCTTCACGGCCACCAGCAAGTAGTCCCCCCGCGCAGGCCCGAGCGTCCAGGAGAGCCCGACATGGCAACCCGTCCCCAAGACACCGCCACCCTCGCAGCACGGACCGGCGACATCGTCGTCCTCGGCGGTCCCGGGCAGGCCGACCCCGCCGTCCTCGGCGGCAAGGCGGCCCGGCTCGCCGACATGATCGCGGCGGAGCTGCCGGTGCCGCCCGCCTTCTGCCTGACCACCGCTCTCTTCACCCGCTACCTCGACGGCACCGGCCTGGCCGGCAAGATCGAGGGCACCGAGGGCGGGACGGTCCGCGAGCTGATCCTCGCGACCCGCATCCCGGCCCCGATCGCCGACGAGATCCTCGCCGCCTACGAGACGCTCGGCCGGCCGCGGGTGGCCGTGCGCTCCTCGGCGCTCAAGGAGGACTCCGCGGCGCGCTCCTTCGCCGGCCAGCACGACACGGTGCTGGACGTCGCGGGGGACGCGGCGCTGCTGGACGCCGTGCGGCAGTGCTGGGCGTCGCTGTGGTCCGCCCGGGCCACGGCCTACCGCGACGGCGCCACGGCCGGGGCGATGGCCGTCGTCGTCCAGGAGATGATCCACTGCGATGTCAGCGGTGTGCTGTTCACGGTCGACCCCGTCAGCGCCCGGCCGCACCGCGTGGTGGTCGAGGCCTGCCAGGGGCTGGGCGAGGGGCTGGTGTCCGGGCGGGTCTCCAGCGACCTGTTCGTCGTCGACGACGGCAGCCTGGAGGTCGTCGAGGAGCGGGTGCGCTACAAGGTGGCCAAGTGGGCGCCGCTGGCACCCGGGAAGATCGGGATGACGAAGGTCGACGCCGCCGACCGCGACGTCCCCTGCCTGGACCACGCGCAGCTCGCCGAGCTCGCGAAGCTCGGGCTGCGGGTGCGCGAGCACTACGGCAGCGAGCAGGACGTCGAATGGGGCCTGCGCGACGGCGCGTTCCACCTCTTCCAGACCCGCCCGATCACCACCCGGCCCGCCCCGGGCGACGCCGCGTCGCGCGCCGGGACGCTCAGCCCGTACGTGACGGAGCAGCCGGAGCCCGTCCAGCAGGGCACCTTGTGGTCCCGCATGGACATCGGCGAGATCTTCGTCGGCCTGATGACGCCGCTGGGCCTGAGCTTCGCGCGCTACTACCAGAAGAACGTCCACCTGGACTGCGCCGCGGCCCTCGGCGTCCGCAACACCGGCGAAGCCGACCTGCACATGGGCTACTACCAGGGGCACGTCTACCTCAACATCTCCTACAGCGCCTACCTGCTCGGCCAGGCCCTGCCGACGCGCAACCAGCGCCACTTCACCAAGCGGTTCGTCGGCGAGGAGGTCGAAGGAGGAGCACTCGCCGACTACGAGAACCCCTTCGGGACGTTCCCGGGCGGCACGGAGGGCCTGCGCTCCACCGCGCACTGGCTGCGCTTCACCGCCGCCGAGGCGGTGAAGATGAAGTCCCGCTCCGGCGAGATGGTCGCCTCGCGGCTCTACGAGTTCGACCGCGCCCGGCGGCTGGACCTCTCGCGCATGAGCCGCCGCGAGCTGCACGCCGAACTCACCCGCAACCTGGGCTACTTCCACGACATGCACATCGGCTACATGCCGTACTACATCAACGCCTTCGGGTTCTACGGGATCCTCACCGAGCTGTGCCGGATGTGGCTCGGCGAGGAGGGCGAGAACCTGCAGAACCGCATCAAGACGGACATGTCCAGCCTGCGGACGGTGGAGTCCGCGAAGGAGATCTGGGCCGTCGCCCAGGCCGCCAAGGACCGGCCCCGGGTGCTGCGCATCATCGGCGAGCAGCCGCTGGATCGCGTCGAGGAGACGCTGCGCGCGGACGACGAGGGCGCCGTCTTCTGGGAGCGGCACATGGAGCCGTTCCTGCGCGCCAACGGCACCCGCGGCCACCAGGAGATGGAGATCACCCACCCGCGGTGGATCGACGACCCGTCGTACATCTTCCAGATGATCCGGCGCTACGCCTCCGACGGCTTCTCCGCCGACGACATCCTCAAGCGCAGCAGCGGCTACCGCGACGACTCGCGGGAGATCCTCAAGAAGCTCTCGCTGCCGCAGCGCAAGGTGATCGAGAGCGTCATCTCGCTGTACGCGCTGTGCAGCGAGCTGCGCGAGACCACCCGGATGTCGATGATCACCTCGATCTGGCTGGTGCGCAACGTGGTGTACGAGGTGGGCCGGCGCCTGGTGGACAAGGGCGTCCTGCACTCCCTCGACGAGGTCGCCCACCTCGACTTCGAGGACGTGCGGGCCTATCTGGCCGGGGAGGCCGGCGAGCCGGAGGCCTTCCCCCGGGAGCGGATCGACGAGGCCCGGCGCGTCCACGAGTACCGCAAGCGGCTGCCGGAGCCGCCGCTGACCTTCATCGGCGAGCACGACATCACCCAGGCCGTGCGGCCCGCCCCCGACGGGGCCCGGCTGAGCGGGCTGGGGGCGAGCCCCGGGCGGGTCGTCGGCCGCGCCCGCATCGTGGAGGACCTCGCCTGGCAGGCCGACGAGTTCGAGGCCGGCGAGATCCTCGTGACCCGCTACACCGACGCGTCGTGGACGCCGCTGTTCGCCATCGCCGGTGGGGTCGTCACGGACGTCGGCTCGATGCTGTCGCACAGCTCGATCGTCTCGCGCGAGTTCCACGTGCCGTCGGTCGTGAACACCAAGTACGCGACGCAGCGCATCAGCACCGGGGACATGGTCATGGTCGACGGTGACACGGGGACGGTCGAGGTCGTCGAAGGCTGAGCACCCGTCCGAGCAACTGCCCGAGGAGAGAACGAAATGATCCCCAACCAGTGGTATCCGATACTCGAGGCGAAGGACGTCGGCAACTCCAAGCCCACCGGCGTGCGCCGCATGGGCGAGGAACTGGTGCTGTGGCGCGACCTCGACGGCAACCTGGTCTGCCAGGGCGCGCGCTGCCCGCACAAGGGCGCGAACCTCGCCGACGGCCGGATGAAGGGCAACACCGTCGAGTGCCCCTACCACGGCTTCCGCTACGGGCCCGACGGCGCGTGCAAGGCCGTGCCCGCGATGGGCTCGGGGGCCCGCATACCCGGCTCGCTGCGGGTGCCCACGCACCCGGTGCGGGAAGCGCACGGGCTGGTGTGGATGTGGTGGGGCGAGGAGCGGGCGGAGGCCGACCTGCCGGACATCGCGATCGCGCCGGTCGTCGCGGACAACCCCAAGGCCTACTCGACGACGCACTGGACCCGCCCGGTCCACTACACCCGCTACATCGAAAGCCTGCTCGAGTTCTACCACATCACGTACGTCCACCGTGATCACTGGTTCAACTACATCGACTACCTGTTCCTCTACGGGACCGCGCGCAAGCTGGGCCTGGACGGCAAGGAGCGCTACCTCGCGGCGACGAAGATCGTCAACCACAAGCTGGAGACCGAGGGCCGGACGCTGCGCTACTCCTTCGACCACCAGGAGGAGGCGGACCCCGCGAACACCACGCACTACGTCATCACGTTCACCTTCCCCTGCCAGGTCCACGTCCGGACCGAGCAGTTCGAGGCGACGTCGTGGCTGGTCCCCGTCGACGACGGGCACACCGAGCACATCCTGCGCTGGTACGAGTACCCGACGTTCAAGCCGCTCCTCCGCGCGGAGAAGCTGCGGCGCATCCTGCCCTGGGCCTCCCTCTACATGGAGAAGTGGATCCAGGACGTCCAGGACGTCCGCATCATGGAGCGCCAGGAACCGAAGATCAGCGAGGGCGGCGTCAGCAAGTTCATCCCGGTCGACGAACTGAACGCCAAGTACCTGGCGATCCGCTCCAGGCTGATCCAGGAGGCGGCGGCGTCGAAGACTTCACCGGCCGCGGAGGCGGTGGCGGCGGCCGCCGAGACCTCCGAGACCGCGGCGGAGCAGGAGCCTGCGGCGAAGCGTACGGCGGCGAAGGCCGCAGCGAACGGCCGCCGGGCGGCGAAGGCTGCGGCGAACGGCAACGGCGCCGGCAACAGCAGCGGCACTCCCGTGGCGCCGGCGAGCCGGGCGCACTGAGTCCTGGTGCGGCCCGGCGGACCCTCGCGCGGACGCCGTCCGGAATGCGAAAACCCCGGCTCGGGAGCCGGGGTTTTCCGCCGTGGCCGACCGGGGGTGGTCAGCCGTGCGCCTCCGCCGTGGCCGGCTTCGGGATGAGGAAGGACGCCGCGAGGGCGGCGGCCATGATCACGACACCCGCGATCATGCCGGCGGTGTAGCCGGTGGACGAGGCCGGGTCGGCCGGCTGCACGGCGGTCTTCACCGCGTACAGCAGGGCGAAGCTCAGGCCCGCGCCGAGGTTGAACGCGCCCGCGTTGAGACCGGGCAGGAAGCCCGGGTTCTCCTTGGGCGACAGCACGATGCCCAGGCCGTTGAGCACGATGTTCGCCACACCCGCGTAGGTGATGCCGACCAGCAGCGAGGCCACCAGCAGCAGGACGCGCGAGTGCGCCGGGATGGTGAGGATCAGCAGGACGACGGACGCCGCCGACCCCACGAGCCCCAGACGCAGCACGCGCCCGTAGCCGAAGCCCGCCGCGAGCCGGCCGGCGACCGGCCCCATGGCCAGGCCCGCGAGGGCGTACGGGGTGAGCGTCCACCACGCGGAGGCCTCGGCGGACATCCCCAGGCCCGCCTCGGCGTCCTGGGCGAGGGAGGGGATGAGGCCGTTCATGACGGCGAAGACGCCGGTCATGGTGAGCGTGGTGGTCAGCAGGGTGGCCCAGGTCCCGCGCTGCTTGAGGTGCCGGGTGGCGACCAGCGGGTGGCCGCTGCGGTCTTCGGTGCGCCAGAACAGGGCGAAGGCGACGGCGGAGACGGCCGTCAGCGCGGCGACCATCGGCCAGCGGGCGGCGCCCAGCTTGCCGGCCTCGTTGAGCGCGATGAGCAGCGAGCCGACGGAGACCACGAGCAGGGCCACGCCCGGCCAGTCCATCCGGTCGGCGGCCGCCACCTTGCTCTCGGGCGTCAGGGTGGCGACCAGGACGGTGGCGACGACGGCCACGACGGCCATCGCCCAGAAGACGGCCTGGAAGCCGTGGTTGTCCGCGAGGAAGCCGCCCGCGAGGGAGTCCACACCGGCGACGCCGCCGTTGACGGCCGTGATCACACCGAGCAGGGTGCCGTAGCGCTTGGGCTCGGTCACCTCGACCCGCAGCATGATCAGGCACAGGGGCACGGTGGGCCCGGACACACCCTGCAGGATCCGCCCGGCGAACAGCATGGGCACGCTCTCCGCCAGCGCCGCGACCACACACCCGACGGCCATCAGGGCCAGCATGCCGGCCAGGACCTTGCGGCGTCCGATGACGTCACCGAGGCGCGGCAGGAAGAGGGAGAACAGGGCGGCCGACGTGAAGAACGCGGTCTGGGTGAGCCCGATCTCGGCGGAGCCGGCCCCGAGGCTGTCCTCGATGCTCTTCAGCGCGGGGCTGAGCATGCTGGCGTTGAGCTGGAAGGCGACGCAGGCCGTGAGCAGCGCGGCGACCAGCACGCCCACCCGGACGGGACGGCGGCCCGTCGCGTCGGCGGCGGACCGGTCACCTGCGGCGCGCCCGGCGCGCCCGGTGGTGGAAACGTTCATGCCTCGTGGATCTCTGATAGTTCAGGGCACACGGAAAAACCCCAGCCCGGCTGGGGTTTCGATGGTGTCCAAGGATGGGCAGACCGGCCTCCCTCACCGAGCGCTCCCGACAGGCCCCTGACCTGCGAAAACACCCCCCTGAGAGGGACGCTTCGTACCATATTACCCGCCCCGGCGGGCTCGCGGGAGACAGGAGGCGACCGCGGCACGCGAGGGATGACTCACTGGATCAAGTCGGTGTGCGGATGATCCGGGGACTCCGGGCATACGTAGAGCTGCAGATGGTTGCCCCTGGAGACCTGGACCGCGGGCGGGTTCGCAACGTCGCCCGTGCCGAGCGCGGCGAGGTGTTGATCCTCGTACGGGACCCAACCGTGGTTGCTGGAGTCCCATTCGCCCGAGGCGACGGTCAGCAGCGGGACCATGCCGACGCCACAGGCGGCGCAGAACCGAGCGACGGGATCGGTGAGGCCCCACGGCGGCCAGCCACCGACCTTCCAGCCGGGGGCGACGGACAGCTCGCACCAGTAGAACTCGTGCGGGGCAAGGGCATAGTGGTTGTCCACTCCGGCTGCCTGCCACCTGCTTCTGTCGTCCAGTTGTTGCTGCAACTCTCTGCGCAGATCCAGGTAGTTGGGGTACTCGGTGATCTGCTCCGGCGCGACGACGCACGGCTCCGGCACGTAACCGTCGTACTCCACCGCAGACGGCTCGGGCGGCGCGGCGAGGATGTCGGTGACCTCGGCGGCGGATCGCCAGAACAGCGCGGTCGGAGGCTTGTAGTCCGGCTCGTGTTCGAAGGGGCACCACAGGACCTGGAGCAGATCGGCCTGTCCGGGCGGTCGCAGCAGGGGTACGTCGCGCACGTACAGCTGGACCACGGGCACCATGGCGACCGGACCCTCGTTCCACTCGTCGGCCAGAGCCCCGTGCGACTCGTCCTCGCAGTACGGCCACGGCTCGTCGGCGGGCCACAGCAGCGGCCCGCCGACCGAACTGTCGTGCGGTGACGGAGACCCGGGGCGGGGATGCAACCGGGTCGCCGGGCGTGCCAGCGGAGCCAGTTGAGGAAAGACAGTGGCGACGTCTGCCGGCCGAGGCGGGGTGGTACGGATGTCGTTCACGGCGGCGATACTGCCAGCAGCCTCTGACAATGGGCGTACCGATCCGCGTACAGCTGCCACCGGGCAGCTCTTCGCTTATCGTCCCTGCCATGACCTCAAGTGATCATCTGCTTGACCTGATCCGGACCACCCCGGAGATCGATCTGCTGCTGCGGTCATCGTTCGGCTTCGACATCCACCGGAAGCACTATGGCGAGGGCATCAGACTGGCCTCAGGTGCGCCACTGGAGGTGATCGCCGGGGAATCCGCTGGCGGGGCGTACTTCCTGGGCGCTGAGGAGAATGGCCGCCGGCCGGTGGTGTTCGCGAGTTCCGAAGGGGCGGGCGGGCTGCTCGCCGATGACCTCGCCGAGGCGCTGGAGATCATCATCGGGCTGGAGTGGCGGGACTGCCTCTCGTTCTCGGGCGGTGGCGATGTGGAGGTCATGCAGATCTCCGCTCAACACCTCGAACGGTACCGTGACAAGCACAACCCGGACATCGACAACGAAGCCGCCCAGGTGGCCGCAGCCCTGTCGCTGCGCATCGCGCCTGTCCCGGACCTCGTCATCCGGTTGCACGCAGCCGCCTCGAAGACCGAGCCGCACTACGTCGTGACCGACGACGACGGGCAGGCGTTCGACCCACCGTTCGGCGAGCACGTGGAGCCGCGCCACGGTGGCTGGCGCTGAACCCGACCGGCCGCCGCTGCCGCCAGTCGCCATCGACTCCGGTATCGCGGCCATCTGCCGGGCGTTCCCCTGCCCGATCCGCTTGAGCCGCTCCTTGATCTCCGTCAGGTCTTCCTGCAGGCGATCGGCGCGGGCTTTCTGTGCCTCTGCCTCGCCTCTCCAGCCCTCGGCGGTCTTGGCCTCCTTCGAGGCCCGGATCACGACATAGGCACCGACCCCGGTAGCAAGGATGCCGACGATTCCGAAGAGGTCCAATATGAGGTTGGAATTACTCATGGGCTCCTAGGTGTTTCACAGGGGCGCTGGTTCCGGAGCAGCGGCAACCGACATGAATGTCGATGAGCGATTCAAAGCAAGCTGCAGTGGCGGGAGGGTCGTTCCAGGCATTCCGCGCACACGGAGTCTTCACCAGGCCCTTCAGTGTGACTGGAGTCAATCGCACCAGCGTCGTCATGGTGTCTTTGACAGAGATCAGCGCTGAAGGAGTTCCCTTTATGGGGGGCGCGACGATGAAGGTGTACAACATCGTGCCTCACGACGGGGCGCAAGTAGAGGTGCGCGGAGAGATCCTCCACGATGTCGACCTCAACGTCCGTATCAGCTTTCTCGTGGCCTGAAAGGCTGACGTACGAGCATGTTACGGAAACCTGGTGAAAGCGGCCGGGTTACTGAGCTCGTGGGCGTGATGTCGTGCTCTAGCGGAGCCGTTCAAAGGTGCCTTTGCCGGTACCGTCGAGGTCGTCGTCGCCGCGCCAGCGGGCGAGGGTCTGCACGATCTGCTCGAGAGTTGCGTTGGAATAGTCATGCCAGCGGGACTCGTAGCCGTGCGGGTAGCCGAGCAGCATGTTGAGCACGTTGTTCACCGCGTCGTCTTGTGTGTCGGAATCGGAGAACGACGGCCAGGATGCCGCGATTGCGCCGATCTCGTCCCGGGTGAAGCCCATGAGCGTGTGGAACTCCCAGTCAGGGAAGAACGGTCCGTTCACAGCCGCGTCAAGGCACTCCTTGATGATCTGCAGGTCCTGGTCGGTCACTCTCTCCACCGCGTTCATTCTCTGATGGTCTCATCCTGTTCCGGGGAGCAGCGGGCTCGCCGCAGCCCCGTCGCGGCGAGGCATCCGTCGATGACTTCGCTGCGGTGCACATTCAGGTTGTCCCAGATGACCACGAGCGGGCCGCCGAGCTGTTGGTGTGCCGCGACCAGCAGGTCGCGGTAGTCGGTCCAGGCGAAGCTGCGGCGGCGTGCGTTCTTGTGGTCCTCATGCCGCCGGGTCCGGTAGACCAGACGCGAGCATTGGCCGGGCTTGTAGCAGGTCAGAGCGGCGATCGAGATCCGGCACCGGGAGCGTCCTCTAACCCGGATAACCGGTGTGTGTCCGCGTCGGGCCCAGCTGCGGAAGATTGGCGGCGTCATCGAGAAGCCCTCTTCGTCTTCGAAGCAGAGCCAGGGCCCGAGCGCCGCCGCAGTGAAGCGCGCCCGATCAGCGTCTTGATTCTCGCCAGGGTCCAAGTCGTGCGCGACCGGCCCTCTGGCCAATTCCTTCTCCAACAGCGCGAACAGGGTCTCGCTCAGCTTGGGGCGGGCGGCTGAGCCCTTCGAGCGCAGAGCCCGGTGGCCGCCGGCCAGCCACGAGCGCCGCCACCGCTGCACGGAGCGCACACTGACCCGTAACTCCTTCGCGACCACCGCATTGCCCTGCCCAGTGGCGAACATCCGGGTCGCCTCCACCCGGATCCGTTCACGAAACGCCCACCGTTCGGCGCTCAACCCACCACCTTTCAGATACCTCACATCTCGGGCGTACCGCGACAGCCGTCACCCGTCAGCCCCCACGACATCACGCCCACAAACTCAGTAACCGTTTGGTCGGCCCATCAGCACAGCGGCGAAGCGATTGAGCTGCGCACTCGTGCGCGAGCCGGCCGAGACCTCCCACTCGCCTGTACCCGGCACCGCGGCCACGCGGAGGCTCACCCGCTCCCCGCGGGACGCACGCACCAGGCCCCGCAAGGAGCAGGTGAGGTACGTGCCGGGCACGGTGATCGAGTAGAGCGGGCCGCCGGGAGATGTCCCTTCGGCGACAAGGCCGTGAAGTCCGCGGTCAGGAAATAGATGCCGCTCGACGGCACGGTGAAGAACTCGGCGGTGCCCGACCCCCTGCCCCCGGACGACTCGATCACGTCCCACTTGAGGGTCCGGGCGGTGCCGCTGTCCGGCCTGTGGTGGCAGCAGGAGCGCCAGCAGTACGAGAAGGAGAGGCTCGGGAACCTCTGGGTGGATCACGGCCTGGTGTTCGCCAGGGACGGCTTCAAGCTCTACCGGGGCGAAGCCGGCGGCCCCCAGGACCCGGAGAAGGTGTCCGCCCGCTGGCGGACCGTCCGGAACCGGCTCCACCTGCCGGAGAACCTCCGGCTCCACGACTGGCGGGGCAGCAAGATCACGAATGACCTCAACGCCCACGAGTCCCCGGTAGAGGTCTCGGCGAACGCCCGGCACCACTCGCCGGGCTACACCATGGAGCGGTACGGTCGGCGCCGCCCGGACGCTGCGAAGAAGCCGGCTTCCGCCGGCGCCAACCGAATCGTGCCGGCTCGCGTAGCGGCCTGATCCGATATCTCTGACCGGGTCAGTCTCGTGGTTGGTCACGCCACCGGTCTGGGAAGAGCCCGATCCCGTGGGTCACGCGGTGGGTCACGCGGAGCGCCATCAGGCCCGCAAAAACAGAAAAACCCCAGGTGAACTGGGGTTTCTGCTGGTGTCCGAGGGGGGACTTGAACCCCCACGCCCGATAAAGGGCACTAGCACCTCAAGCTAGCGCGTCTGCCATTCCGCCACCCGGACCAGGTGTTGTCTCCGGCGGGGTGTTCCCCGCGGCGACATGGATAACAATACCAAGGTTTCGGAGTGCCTTTCACCTGGGTATCTGCGCGAGGCATAAGGTCCATTTATGGGCAATACGGGGCAAGCCTGGACGGCTGCGAGTGCGCGGCGGCGGCCGCGGCCCCTGTCGCCGTTGCGGGAGCACCTGCGGGACACCTTCTGGTTCACGCCCACCGCGGGGCTCGTCGGGGCCGCGGCGCTGGCCGGCGGGGTGCTGGAGGTGGACCGGTTCGTCATCGGGATGCTGCAGGCGGACGGGGACTATGCGGCCGTCGGGTCCCTGATCGGAATCGCCGACGACGCCAAGACGATCATCACCACCGTCGGCTCGGCGATGCTGACCTTCATCGGTGTGGTCTTCTCGATCTCCCTGGTCGCGCTGCAGATGGCCGGCGGGCAGTTCTCCCCGCGCGTGGTGCGGCTGTACGTCCGGAGCCGGATCACCAAGTGCACGTTCGCGGTCTTCCTGGCGACGTTCCTGTTCGCGCTGCTGGTGCAGGCGTCCTACGAGGGCGACGAGAACCCCCGCACCGTCTCCACCGTCCCGGTCTTCTCCGGCATCGTGTGCGTCGTACTGGTGCTGGTGAGCCTGGGCCTGTTCGTCGCCTACGTGAACTCCACGCTGCGGCTGATGCGAGTGAGCCACGTGATCGACCGGATCACCCGGGAGTCCTTCCGCGTGCTGGACAAGCACGGCGTCGCCGACGACGAGCGGCCCGTGCTCGCGGAGCCGGGCGCGCAGATCGCGCACAGGGGCCGGGCCGGGGTGCTGCGGGACGTGCACGTCGCACGGCTGGTGCGGGTGGCGCGGCGGCACGGCGTCGTCCTGCGGCTGATCCCGCGGATCGGCGACTACGTGGTGCCCGGGACACCGGTGCTGGCAGTGCACGGCGAGGCCGCGCCGCCGCCCCGCGCGCTGCGGTACACCGTGTCCGTGGGCGTGGAACGGACCTTCCACCAGGACCTGGGCTTCGGGCTGCGGCAGCTGTCGGACATCGCGCAGCGGGCCCTGTCCCCCGCCGTGAACGATCCGACGACCGCCGTGCAGTGCCTGGACCGGATCACCCAGTTCCTCGCGGCCCTGGCCCGCCGCCCCCTCGGGGCGCTGCACCACTGCGACCGCCGGGGCGCCGTGCGCCTGGTGCAGGACGTGCCGGGCTGGGCGGACCTGGTCGACCTGGGGTTCGCGGAGATCCGCGGCTGTGCGACCGGCAGCCCGCAGGTGACCCGGCGGCTGATGGCCGCCCTGGAGGACCTGTGGTGGCTGGTCCCCGAGGACCGGCGCCCGCCGCTGGAACGGCACCGCGCGCTGCTGGAGCACGCCGTGGCGCGCACGGTGCCGGATGCGGCGGACCGGGATTTCGCGCTGCTGCCCGACCGGCAGGGGATCGGTTAGCCCGGCGGGCAGGGGATCCCTCCCCTGCCCGGCAGGGATCGGTCGGGGCGACCGGACGCCGCGCGCCAGCCGGGCGACGGCGGCCGGGCGGCGGCCGGGCAGCGGCCCGGCCGGCGGCCATCACGGCGCTCATCAAGGCGCTCATCCGGGGCCCCACGGCATCGCAGCCGACGGTCACGGCACCGGACCCGCCGTCACGGCATCGCCGCCCGCCGTCACGGCATCAGGCCCGCCGTCACGGCATCAAGTGATAGTCCGGGAAATTCCCCGGCAGCCGTTCGCCGCTCGGTCCCTCCGTCACCGCGCGCACCAGCAGTTCCCCGCCGACGAAGGCCCCGCGCCACGACGCCCCGAAGCCGCCGAAGAGCTCCTCGCGGTCGCCGCGCGAGCGGGGGCCGTTGTGGCCGACCTTGAACGCCCGGATCTGCGGGGCCAGGCGCGCGAAGACCGCCTCGTCGTCGCACGAGAGGGCCGCGACGAGCGCGCCGTTGCTGGCGTTCATGGCGGCGAGCAGCTCGGCCTCGGTGTCGACCGGGACGACGGTGTCGACGGGGCCGAAGGGTTCGGCGTGGTGCAGGGGCGAGGACGGCGGCGGGCTCAGCAGCGCCACGGGCGGTACGTACGCGCCGGTGTCCTGGCCGGGCAGGAAGCGGCCGTCGGCCGGGCGGCCGCGGTGCAGGGGGACGGCGCCCCGGCGGACGGCCTCGGCCACCCGGCCGGTCAGCTCCTCCGCCTTGGCGGCGTTGATCAGGGGGCCGAAGTCGAGCTCGGGGAGGTCGTCGCCGGGTGCCTCCACGGCGAGCGGGTGGCCGAAGGTGACGCTCCGCACCGCGGGCAGGTAGACCGCGAGGAAGTCCGCGAAGGCCTCCCGCTGGACGACGAACCGCGGGTAGGCCGTGCAGCGCTGCTTGGCGTACTCGAAGGTCTTGCGGATCCGCGCGCCGAGCGCCGTCCAGTCCGTGAAGTCCCAGACGCCCCAGGCGTTGAGGCCCTCCTGTTCGAGAACGTGGCGCTTGCCGAGGTCGGCCACGGCGGTGGCGACCCGCGCGCCGGTGTCCCGGCCGCCGACGAAGGAGACGCAGCCGATCCCGGGAGCGCGCACGAGCGCCTCGGAGAGCTCGCCGCCGCTGCCGCTGACCAGGGTCAGGGGGACGCCTTCACGCGCCGCGAGGGCCGAGGCCAGCGTCAGGCAGGCCAGGCCGCCGTCGGTGGGGGTCTTGGCGATCACGGCGTTGCCGGCCAGCGCCTGGACGAGCATGGCGTGGACGAGGACGCTCATCGGGTAGTTCCAGCTCGCGATGTTGCTGACGGGGCCGGGCAGCGGCGTGCGCCCCTGCAGCATGCGGTCGATCTCCGCCACGTACCAGCGGACGCCGTCGACCGCGCGGTCCACGTCCGCCCGGGCCAGGCGCCAGGGCTTGCCGATCTCCCAGACCAGCAGGAGCGCCAGCAGGTCGCGGTGGGCGTCCAGGGCGTCGAGGGCGGCGGCGACGCGGGCCTTGCGGTCGGCGAGCGGGACGTGGCGCCAGGCGCGGTGCGCGTCCACGGCGGCGCGGACGGCCCGGTGGGCGGTGGCCGCGTCGAGGCGCGGCGGGCCGGGGACCGGGGTGCCGTCGACGGGCGTGACGGCGGGCAGCGGCTTGCCGTCGGGGTGCCAGGTGCCGGCCCAGAGGTTGAGGACCCGGTCGTCGCGGAAGGCCTCGGGGGCGGCGGCCCGGCAGCGCTGCCAGGCTCCGGCCCACTCGGTGCCGGGCTTGAGCGCGAGGACGGGCGCGGTCCCACGTAAGGCAGCGGTCCCACGTAAGGCAGCGGTCCCACGTAAGGAAGGGGTCTCACGTGAAGGAGAGGTCTCGCGCGGAGGAGGGGTGCGGTCGGGTGCCATCGCTGATCTCCGCTCTCGGTACGGGATCGGTACGGGATCGGTACAGGAGGGGCGGGAACGTCGGCGGTCCACTACCGGACGGTAGTCATACGGAACGGTAGCCACGCGGCGGGCTGCGAGAGGCGCCCCGGCCCCCGATGAGGCCCACGTCACGCCCGGGCACAATGGAGCGTCCAGCAACCCCAACCACCACCGGGACTGATCGCTCATGGGACGGGTCACCGAACGCCGCCGCGTCATCCGCATCCGGGACGGGGCGGTCAGCGCCCGCCCGGACACGCTCGTGGCCGAGGAGCCCCTGGAGATCCGGCTGAACGGCAAGCCGCTGGCCATCACCATGCGCACGCCGGGGGACGACTTCGCCCTCGCGGCCGGCTTCCTGGTGAGCGAGGGCGTGCTGGGCCGCACCGACGAGCTGGCCAACATCGTCTACTGCGCGGGGGCCACCAAGGAGGTGCCGGTGGTCACGGTGGGGGCACCCCCGGCGGTGGCTGGGGCAGGGGCAGGGGCAGGGGCCAACACGTACAACGTCGTCGACGTGCGCCTCGCGCCCGGCGTGCCCGTCCCCGACGTCACGCTGGAGCGCAACGTCTATACGACGTCCTCCTGCGGCCTGTGCGGGAAGGCGAGCCTGGATGCCGTACGGACCACGGCGCGGCATCCCCTGTCCGACGGTCCGGAGGGCCCGATGCGGCTCGAACCGGCGCTGCTGTCCTCGCTCCCCGACCGGCTGCGCGAGGCGCAGCGGGTCTTCGACCGCACGGGCGGGCTGCACGCCGCGGCGCTGTTCTCCGCGGACGGCGAACTGCTGGACGCGCGCGAGGACGTGGGCCGGCACAACGCCGTCGACAAGATCGTCGGCCGCGCGCTCCAGCAGGGCCTCCTGCCGCTGTCCGGGACGGTGCTGATGGTCTCCGGGAGGGCCTCGTTCGAGCTGGCGCAGAAGGCGGTGATGGCCGGGATCCCGGTGCTCGCGGCGGTCTCGGCGCCCTCATCGCTCGCCGTGGACCTCGCGGCGGAGACGGGGCTGACGCTGGTGGGCTTCCTGCGCGGGGCGTCGATGAACGTGTACGCGGGAGAGCAGCGGATCGCCCTCCGGGAGCCGGCGGCCAACGACTGACGCCGCGTCAGGCCACCGGGCCCTCCTCCCGCTCCTGCGCCACGCGCGCGAGCAGCGCGGTGAACTGCTCCCGCTCCGCGGGCGTCAGCGCGCCCAGCAGCGCCTCGTTGGCCTCGTCGCCCAGGCGGGCGAGCCGGTGCAGACAGCTGCGGCCCTCGGCGGTGAGGGCGATGGCGTTCTTGCGGCGGTCGCCGGGGTCGGGGGTGCGGGTGACGAAGCCGGCCCTCTGGAGGTCGTTGAGGATGCCGACCATGTCCTTGGGATCGAAGCCGGTCATCCGGCCGAGGGCGGCCTGTGCGACGGGGCCGGAGTCGGCGACGGCGGCGAGGACGGCGTGGTGCGGCATGCGCAGGCCCTCGCGGGCGAACGCCTCGCCGAGCAGGCGGCGGCCCCGTGCGGAGGCGCGGTTGAGGAGCCAGCTGGGGAGGGCGCGGATCCGGTCGAGCGCGGGCTCGTGGGGCTCGGTCATGGTGCGACCCTACCGAAGAAACCATTGGAGCCCCCAATAAAAAACGTTGGACACCCCTATGAATTTCCGCCTACCGTTGGGACCACCAACGACATCCGCTGGGACTCCCAACGAAATCCATTGGGGAACCCAACGACAACCCGTGGAGGTGCGTGCCCATGCGCCGTATCCGCTATCACCAGAACGGCGGCCCTGAGGTCCTGCGGCTGGAGGAGACCGACGTCCCCCGGCCCGGTGCCGGCGAGCTGCTGTTGCGCACCGAAGCCGTCGGCGTCACCCTGCCCGTCGTGCGGAAGGTGCGCGCCGGCGGTCTCCCGCTGCCCGCGAGCCTGGGCGGCGAGGTCGCCGGGGAGGTCGTGGCGACCGGCCCCGGCGTCACGGGATTCGCGGTCGGGGACCGCGTCACCGGCCTGTGCTTCGCCGACGGTTACGCCGACCACTCCCTGCTGAACGCGGCGATGGCCTCGCCGGTGCCCGACGGCGCGAGCGCCACGGACGCCGTGGCACTGGTCCGCTGCGGCCTGGTGGCCCGCGGCGCCTACGCCGCGGCCCGCCCGGCCGCAGGTGAGTCGGTGCTGGTGACGGCCGCCGCGAGCGGTGCGGGCCACCTCGCCGTACAGCTCGCCAAGGAGCTCGGCGCCGGGCGGGTCGTGGCGGCGGTCGGGCCTGCGGCGGCGGAGGCCAAGGCCGACTTCCTGCGGGAGCTGGGCGCGGACCACGTCGTGACGTACGACGACCTCACCGGCAAGGAGGCCGACCGCTGGGGCGGCGCGGTCGACATCGTCCTGGACGCCGTCGGCGGCGAGCTCCTCTCCCCCGCCGTCGCCGCCCTGGCGCCCGGCGGCCGGCTCGTCGCGTACAGCTCGGGCGGCGGCACGATCGAGGCGTACGACCTGCTCGTCGGGGCGAAGTCCGCGGTGGGCTTCCAGATGGCGCTCCTCGCCCGCGACCGGCCGGAGCTGATGGAGCAGTGGCGGCAGGAGCTGTGGGAGCTGTTCGCCGCCGGGCGGCTGCGGCCGCGCGTGCACGCCGAGCTGCCCCTGGAGGCCGCCGCACAGGCGCACGAGATCATCGAGGCGCGCGTCAATCTGGGCAAGGTCGTCCTGCGGCCGGCGTGAACCCGTTTGGGCTCTTCAGCCGAGTCCTCCTTGTATGACAGTCGTACGGCACCTA
Organism: Streptomyces rectiverticillatus; assembly: GCF_013394065.1. NCBI lineage: Bacteria > Bacillati > Actinomycetota > Actinomycetes > Kitasatosporales > Streptomycetaceae > Streptomyces > Streptomyces rectiverticillatus. The sequence continues at coordinate 6,076,082 of NZ_CP040752.1, read as the reverse complement.
CGTTCGGCCTCATGGCGCCGCCGCACGTCCGCACTGGTCCCGCCGTCCCCCTACGCCCCGTCAGAAACACGATCGCCGCTGCCGCGCTGACCGGCTCGTTCCTCCTCCTGCTCCTGCCGCCCGTTGCGGCGCAGCAGGCCCGTGCCACGGGCACCCCGTCCGCCGCGTTCGAGGAGCAGGTCCTGTTCCGGGCCGGTCAGGAGGCCGACGACGGTGTCTATACCTGCTTCCGCATCCCGGCGCTGGCCACGACCTCCCGCGGCACCGTTCTCGCCTTCGCCGAGGGCAGGAAGGGCGACTGCAGCGACGCCACCGACATCGACGTCGTGGTCAAGCGCTCGGCCGACGCCGGCCGCACGTGGAGTCCGCTGCAGGTGGTGGACGAGGGCCGCGGCGACACCCACGGCAACCCCGCACCCGTCGTCGACGCGCGCAGCGGCCGGATCACGCTCCTCACCACGTACAACAAGGGCCGCCCCGGCGGCGGCAACTGCGACGTGCCCTGCGACCGCACCCCCCACCTGCAGTACAGCGACGACGACGGCGTGCACTGGTCCGCGCCGCGGGACGTCACCCGGGACCTGCGGCCGCCCGGCTGGAACTCCTGGTACGCCACCGGCCCCGGGCACGGCGTTCAGCTCACCCGCGGGCCCCGCCGCGGCCGCCTGGTCGTCGGGCTCAACGCCGAGAGCCACGACGGCACCCGCGTCCGCGCCAACCACGCGGCGCTCGCCCTCAGCGACGACGGGGGCGCCCACTGGCGGCTGGGGGCGGTGGACACCCACGAGATCGCCCCGGAGGGAACGTACAGGCAGAAGCCGTCCGAGCTGACGCTCGCCGAGCGGTCCGACGGCTCGGTGTACGCGGGCGGGCGCGAGCAGGACGGCACCGAGCTCGGCAACCGCGACTTCGCGGTCAGCCCCGACGGGGGCACGGGGTTCGACGGGCCCTTCCGGGCGGTCCCGGATCTCTACACGCCCATGGTGCAGGGGTCGGTGGCCGTGCCGCGCCCCGGGCGCTGGCTCTTCGCCTCCCCCGCCGACCCGGACCGGCGGCGCTCGATGACGATCCGCTCCTCCTATGACGAGGGGCGCACCTGGGAGGGCGTGGAGCACGGCAGGCTCGTCACGGCCGACTGGGCGGGCTACTCCGACATGGCCGTCGTCGAGGGAGCCTCCGAGGGGAGCGGTGCCGGGGGGGCCGGCGCCCGGGGCTCCGGCACCCGGGGCTCCGGCGCCCCCGGCGGCGGCACGACCGGCCTGCTCTACGAGGCGGGCAAGCGCGACGCGCGCGACGAGATCCGGTTCGTCCGCTTCACGGAGGAGTGGCTGGGGCCTCGCCCCGCGCCGTCACCCGTGACACCGGACCGGGCACCGGGGGCGCGGGGCGCGCTCGTCCTGGGAGGCCCGCGCCCGGTCGCCGGGCGCTTCGGCGGCGGCCTCGCTTTCGACGGCGTGGACGACGCCGTACGGCTGCCCTACCGCCCCTCCCTGCCGCTGTGGGAACGGGACTTCACGGCGGCCCTGTGGTTCCGGTCCCCGCCCGCCGCCGCACGGAGCGAGCAGCCGCTGCTGTGGATGGGCGGGATGGGCGGGGCGCCCCAGGTGGCGCTCCGGCTCGCACCCGGGGGGCGGGTCACCGGGCAGGTGACGGCGGTCGCCGGGGCGGGGCCCGCCCGGACGGTCGTCGTACGGTCCGCCCGCACGTACGGGGACGGGCTGTGGCACCAGGCGGTGCTGCGGCGCGGCAGGGGGCGGATCGTCCTCACCGTGGACGGGGCGGCGGTGAACGCGGCCGGCGTGCCCGGGGCGGTGAGCCGCAATTCGACGTTCGGCGTGCACTTGGGACAGCGCCCGGACGGCCGGGAACACCTGGCCGGGGAGCTGGACGAGGTCCGGGTGTACGGGCGGGCGCTGACGGACGGTGAGGTCGCGCGGCTGCGCGGGGGCGGGAGGCCGGGACCTGGGGCGGGGGCGGGGTCGCCGCGCGACCTCGTGCTGTGGCTACCGCTGGACCGCACCGGCTGAGCCCGGGGCGGCCGCGGTCCGGGCCCGCGGTCGGGCGTCACGTGGGGTGTCAGGTGCGAGCAGGCGCCGGCACTGCGGCGGGTTCCGGCGCCGCCCGGCGCCCGTACCTCTTCGCGAGGACCGCCCCCACCATCAGCTGCATCTGGTGGAAGAGCATCAGCGGCAGCACGGCCAGGCTCGCCTGGGCCCCGAACAGCACGCCCGCCATCGGCAGGCCCGCCGCCAGGCTCTTCTTCGAGCCGCAGAAGACGATGGCCAGCCCGTCCTCGCGGCTGAAGCCGAGCCGGCGCGAGCCGAAGGTGGTGACCGTGAGCATCAGCCCCAGGAGCGCGGCCTCCACCCCCATCAGGGCCAGCAGCCGCAGCGGGGTGACCTCGTGCCAGATGCCGCGGACCATGCCCGCGCTGAACGCCGTGTAGACGACCAGGAGGATCGAGCCGCGGTCCACGTAGCCGAGCACCTTCTTGTGCCGGGTGAGGAAGCCGCCCACGCGGCGGCGCAGCAGCTGGCCCGCTAGGAAGGGCACGAGGAGCTGCAGGACGATCGACAGCAGCGAGTGGGAGGAGAAGCCGCCGCCGCTGTTGCCGAGGAGGAGGGCGGCGAGCAGCGGGGTGAGGGCGATGCCGACGATGCTGGAGAACGACCCGGCGCACACCGCCGCCGCCACGTTGCCGCGCGCGATGGACGTGAAGGCGATCGAGGACTGGATGGTCGAGGGCACGAGGCACAGGAACAGCAGCCCGGAGTACAGCTGAGGGGTCAGGACGACGGGGACCAGCCCGCGGGCGGCGAGGCCGAGGAGCGGGAAGAGCACGAAGGTGCAGCCGAGGACGGTCAGGTGCAGCCGCCAGTGGCGCAGACCGTCCATCGCCTCACGGGTGGAGAGGCGGGCGCCGTAGAGGAAGAACAGCAGCGCCACGGCGCCGGTGGAGGCGCCGCCCGCGACGGTCGCCGCCTGGCCCCGGGCAGGGAGGAGGGCGGCGAGGGCCACGGTGCCCAGGAGGGCCGCTACATAAGGGTCGATGGGAACGCGTATGCGAATGCGCGGCATGGACCCCAGCCTGCCGCCCCGCGCGGCTATCCGGAACCCCGCTTGCCGCTCTGACTGTCATCACGGATCGCGATGAGCAGCGCTAGGCTCGTCGTGTGTTCGAGCCCGTGCAGCTCCGTACGTTCCTGGCCGTCGCGCAGACGCTGAGCTTCACCCAGGCCGCCGTCCGCCTGGGCGTCCGGCAGTCGACCGCGAGCCAGCAGGTCCGCAGGCTGGAAGCGGCGGCCGGGCGGCAGCTGTTCACCCGCGACACGCACAGCGTGCGGCTGACCGAGGACGGGGAGGCCATGCTGGGCTTCGCCCGCACGATCCTGGAGGCGAACGAGCGCGCCGCGCACTGGTTCGCGGGCACCCGGCTGCGCGGGCGGCTGCGCTTCGGGGCATCGGAGGACTTCGTATTGACCCGGCTGCCCGAGGTCCTGGAGGGGTTCCGGCGCGAGCACCCGGAAGTGGATCTGGAGCTGACCGTCGACCTGTCGGAGACGCTGCAGCGGCGGCTGGCGGCCGGGCGGCTGGACCTGGTGCTCGCCAAGCGCCACCCCGACGAACCGCACGGGCGGCTCGTGTGGCGCGACCGGCTGGTGTGGATCGGCGGCGAGCGGCTGCGCCTGGACCCCCACCGGCCGCTGCCCCTGATCGCCTTCCCGCCGCCCGCGGTGACCCGGGCGCGCGCCCTGGAGGTGCTGGAGCGCAGCGGCCGGGCCTGGCGGGTGGTCTGCACGAGCGGCAGCCTCAACGGCCTGGTGGCCGCGGCCCGCGCGGGCCTCGGCGTCATGGCGCACACCCTGGGCATGATCCCTCCCGGGCTGGTGCACCTCCCCTCCGGTCCGGGCCTGCCCGAGCTGGGCGGGGTCGACGTGGTGCTGCTGCACGGCACCGCGCCGGACAGCGCGGCGAGACAGCCCGCGGAGGCCCTGGCACAGGCCGTCCTCGCGGCGGGCGACCGGCTACAGGCGTAGGGCCACCCTCCGCGCGGGGCCGGCAACGGCACGTCAGGCGGTCTCGGCGCGGCCCGCGCGAGCGCCGCCGGATACGTCGTTCGGCACCGCCGAATACGTCGCAGGGGTTGCTCGCCGCCGCGGCGGAAGGGGGATGGCCGGAGCAGCGTTTCCGGTCGCCGCCCGGGCGGCGACCTGCGAGTCGTACGCCTCCGTACACCCGCACAACACGGCCCAGCCGCCACCGCACGCCCCGTACAGGGTTACTCGCCACCGCAACGCCGCGCGCGTCCGGAATCCGGTCACGTCCGGAATCCGGGCGCGCGGGGAGATCCGTCCCAACAGGCCACCCTTTCGGGGAGATTGAGAGGCCCGTGAGCCGGGTAGGGGCACCGCGCTGTGCGGAGCATGACAAGGAGCTGCCCGTTGCACGAGTTCACCGTGCCGCCCCTGGTGACGGCGCCCCCCGTCGGAGGCCTGGCGGACGTCGTGTTCGAGCGTGCCGAGGAGGATCCCGGGCAGGCGGCGTTCGGCCGCAAAGGGCCGGACGGCCGCTGGCGGGACGTGACGGCGGCCGCGTTCCGCGACGAAGTACTGGCGCTGGCCAAGGGGTTACTCGCCGAAGGCGTACGGTTCGGCGACCGGGTCGCCGTCATGTCCCGTACGCGCTACGAGTGGACGCTCTTCGACTTCGCGCTGTGGTCGATCGGTGCCCAGCCCGTGCCCCTGTACCCGACGGCCTCCCCCGAGCAGGTCTGCTGGATCCTGCACGACGCGGGCGTGACGGCCTGCGTCGTCGAGCACGGGGACCACGCGATGACGGTCGGCTCGGTCGTCGGCCGGCTGCCGGGGCTGAGCCGCCTGTGGCAGCTGGACGCGGGCGCCGTCGAGACGCTGAGCGCCGCCGGGGCCCGGATCGGCGACGACGTGGTGGAGCGGCACCGGATGGCGCTCACCCCGGCGACGCCGGCCACCGTCGTCTACACCTCCGGCACCACGGGCCGCCCCAAGGGCTGCGTGCTGACCCACGCCAACTTCATGGCCGAGGCCGACAACGTCGTCAGGCGCTACGAGCAGGTCTTCCGCTCCCGCCCGGGCGACGAGGCGGCGACGCTGCTGTTCCTGCCGCTGGCCCATGTGTTCGGGCGGATGGTGCAGGTCGCGGCGGTGCGCGGGCGGGTCAAGCTCGGCCACCAGCCGCAGCTGACCGCCGCCGCGCTGCTGCCGGACCTGCGGGCCTTCCGGCCGACGTTCGTCCTCGCGGTCCCCTACGTCCTGGAGAAGATCTTCGCGCTGGCCCGGCGCGCGGCGGAGGCCGAGGGCCGGGCCGCACCGTTCGAGCGGGCCGTCGACGTGGCGGTGCGGTACGCGGAGGCGCTGGAGCACCGGGCGTTCGGCACCGGCGCGGGGCCCGGGGCCGCGCTGCGGATCCGGCACCAGGTCTTCGACCGGCTCGTCTACGCCAAGGTGCGGGAGGCACTGGGCGGGCGGGTGCGGCACGCCATGTCGGGCGGCTCGGCGATGGACCGGAGGCTCGGGCTGTTCTTCGCGGGCGCGGGCGTGACCGTGCTGGAGGGGTACGGGCTGACGGAGACGACCGGGGCCGCGACCGCCAACCCGCCCGAGCGGCCCCGCTTCGGCACGGTCGGGCAGCCGGTCCCCGGCACCACCGTACGGATCGCCGGGGACGGCGAGATCTGGCTGCGCGGCGGCCAGGTGTTCGCCGGCTACCTGGGCGACGCGAGGGCGACGGGCTCGGTGCTGCAGCAGGGCTGGTTCGCGACGGGCGACCTGGGGCGGCTGGACGCGGACGGCTATCTGACCATCACCGGGCGGAAGAAGGAGATCCTGGTGACGTCGGGCGGCAAGAGCCTGTCGCCGGTGGCCCTGGAGGAACGTGTACGGGCCCACCCGCTCGTCGCCCACTGCGTCGTCGTGGGCAACGACCGCCCGTACGTGGCCGCCCTGGTGACACTGGACGAGGAGGCGGTCGCGCACTGGCTGCACCGGCACGGCAAGGAGCCGGCGGGCCCGGGCGGGCTGCTGCGCGACGCGGACCTGGAGGCCGAGATCCGGCGGGCCGTGGTGGCTGCGAACACCCTCGTCTCGCAGGCCGAGTCCATCCGGACCTTCCGGATCCTCAGCGCCCGGTTCACCGAGGAGGACGGCCTGCTGACCCCGTCGCTGAAGCCCAGGCGGAAGGCCATCGAGGCGGCGTACGCACGCGAGGTCGACGCGCTGTACCGCGGGTAGCGCTCTACCGCAAGTAGCGCTGTACCGCGGGTAACACCAGCACGGCTCCCCCCGAGTGAAACCGTCGGCGACCACCGGGAATAGCGTGGCAGCTACACCCGTTCACAAGTGGAGTAGCACGTACCGCTTTCTCCGAACGTAAGGAACGAGCACCCGTGAGCAACGCCTTCCCCGCCACCGTCACGCTCAACAACGGCGTCGAGATGCCACGGCTCGGCTTCGGCGTCTGGCAGGTCCCCGACGCCGAGGCGGCGGCCGTCGTCGAGACGGCCCTGGCCGCCGGATACCGCAGCATCGACACCGCGGCGGTGTACGAGAACGAAGCCGGCACGGGCAAGGCCCTCACCGGCTCCGGCATCCCGCGCGATGAGCTGTTCGTGACGACGAAGCTGTGGAACCACGCCGCCGAGACCTGGACGCGCGAGGGCGTCCTGCGCGAATTCGACGCCTCGCTCGAGCGGCTCGGCCTCGACTACGTCGACCTGTACCTCATCCACTGGCCGCGCGCCGTCCGCGACGACTACCTCACCATCTACCGCACGTTCGAGGAGATCGCCGCGAGCGGCCGCGCCCGGGCGATCGGCGTCTCCAACTTCAAGCCCGCCCACCTGGAGCGGCTGCTGGCCGAGACGACCGTCGTCCCGGCCGTCAACCAGATCGAGCTCCACCCGTTCCTGCCCCAGGCCGAGCTGCGCGCCTTCCACGAGCGCCACGGCATCACCACCGAGGCGTGGTCGCCCCTCGGCCAGGGCAAGGACCTGCTCACCGCACCCGTCATCGCCGGAGTCGCGGAGAAGCACGGCCGCACCCCGGCGCAGATCGTGCTGCGCTGGCACCTGCAGCTGGGCAACGTGGCGATCCCCAAGTCCGTGACGCCCTCCCGCATCCGCGAGAACATCGACGTCTTCGGCTTCTCCCTCGACGCCGAGGACCTCGCGGCGATCGCGGCGCTCGACAGCGGCACCCGCCTGGGCCCGGACCCGGACGAGTTCGACATCTAGCCCCTCCGGCTAACCCCTCCGGCCAGCCCCTCCGGCGCAACGTTCCCTGATCGTGACGGCCCTGCCGCCCCGCTCCCGCGGGGCGGCAGGGCGGACAATCACGGGATGGGCGTAGCGACCGAGGGCGGGACAGCGCGGTGAGCCGGGGCGCCTGTGTGTCCATCGCCCTCTTCACCGCAGATCTCCGGCTGTACGACAACCCCGTGCTCACCGCGGCCCTGCGGAGCGCGCCGCGCGTCGTACCGCTGTTCGTCGTGGACTCGGGCATCGCCGCCGCAGGCTTCGCCGTGCCCAACCGCGCCGCGTTCCTGGCCGACTGCCTCGCCGCGCTCGACGAAGGGCTGCGGGCCCGCGGCGGGCGGCTCGTGGTGCGCAGCGGCGAGGTCGTGGCGGAGACCTCCAGGCTGGCCGCCGCCACCGGAGCGGGCGAGGTGCACATCGCCGCGGGCGTCAGCGGGTACGCGCTGCGCCGCGAGGAGCGGCTGCGGAGCGCCCTGGCGGCGGACGGGCGGCTGCTGCGGGTGCACGACGCCGTGGTCACGGCGGTGCCGCCCGGTGCCGTCCTGCCCGCCGGCAAGGACCACTACGCGGTGTTCACCCCGTACTTCCGCCGCTGGTCGGCCGAGCCGCTGCGGCCGGTGCTGCCCGCCCCGCGCGCGGTCCGGCTGCCCGAGGCGGACTCGGAGCCGCTGCCCGCGGCGGCCGCCCTGGCCCGGGGCACGGCGTCGCCGGGGCTGCCGCGCGGCGGCGAGGGCGAGGGGCGCCGCCGACTCGCCGCCTGGCGCCGCGGCGGGCTCGCGCACTACGCCGATCGCCACGACGACCTGGCGCGGGACGCGACGTCACGCCTCTCCCCGCACCTCCCCTTCGGCAGCCTCTCGCCGGTGGAGCTCGTCGCGTCGGCCCGGGAGCGGGCCGCCGCGGGCTGCGCGGGGGCCACGGCGTTCGTACGGCAGCTGGCCTGGCGGGATTTCCACCATCAGATGCTGGCCGCCCGGCCGCAGGCGGCCCACCGCGACTACCGGCCCCGGCACGACCGCCGGCGCCGGGCCCCCGGGGAGCTCGCCGCGTGGCGATCGGGTCTGACGGGCTATCCGCTCGTCGACGCGGCGATGCGGCAGCTCGCCCACGAGGGCTGGATGCACAACCGGGCCCGGCTGATCGCCGCGAGCTTCCTGACGAAGACCCTCTACCTGGACTGGAGGGACGGCGCCCGGCACTTCCTGGACCTGCTCGTGGACGGCGACGTGGCCGACAACCAGCTCAACTGGCAGTGGGTGGCGGGCACCGGCAGCGACACCCGCCCCCACCGGGTCCTCAACCCCCTGGTCCAGGCCGACCGCTTCGATCCCGGCGGCGCCTACGTGCGCCGCTGGGTGCCCGAGCTGGCCGCCGTGCCGGGCCGGGCCGTCCACCGGCCGTGGCGGCTGCCGGCCCGGGAGCGGGCGCGCCTGGACTATCCGGAGCCGGTCGTCTCCCTGGAGGAGGGCCTGACCCGGTTCCGGCAGGCGCGCGGGCTCACCTGAACGGGGGTCAGCGTGCGTGAGAGGCGGTCAGCGCCCGCCGTGGCCCGGGGCGACGGCCTCGATGCGGCGGGCCAGCTCGACGTCCAGGCCGGTGACCTTGCCGCCCGCGCTGTGCGTGTTCACGCTGAGCGACACGGTGTTGTAGCCCAGAGTCGCATCCGAGTGATGGCCCAGCTCCTCCTGGATCTGCGCGATGTGGATCACCATGGCGGCGGCCTGGAAGTGCCCGTCGAAGCGGTAGGTGCGGCTGATGCGTTCACCGTCCGTGGTCCAGCCGGGCAGCTCCTGGAGGCGCTCCTCGACGTCCTTCTGCGAGAGCGGTTCGACGGCCATGACTGTCCCCTTCGTGGGTGGGTGCCGTGATGGTTGCCCGGGGTGTGCCCGCGCCGGGTGCCGGAGACTCAAGCGTCCCACGGGGCAGGGGTGCTTTCGCGCCAATGTGACGCCGTGGCGCACGGTGAGTCGGACGCGCTCTACCGGGTAGAGGGTGCCGCTTCTATGCTCCTGCGCCGGACGTGACGCGTCACCGGCAGCAGGGGGCTGGGCATGGACGGTACGGGCAGCACGCGCAGGATCTTCATCGGCGGAGCGGCGGCCGTCGCGGCGACGGCCGGCACGGCCGCGCTCGGCGGGCGGGCGGCGGCGGCCCCGCGCGCCAGACCGGCCGGGGCGGGCGGCGGCAGATCCGGCGGCGGCCCGAGCGTCGCCGTACTCGGCGGCGGCGTCGCGGGCCTGACGGCCGCGCACGAACTCGCCGAGCGGGGCTTCCAGGTGACCGTGTACGAGAAGAAGGCGCCCGGCGGCAAGGCCCGCAGCATGGACGTGCCCGGCAGCGCACGGGGCGGCCGCAAGGCCCTGCCCGGCGAGCACGGCTTCCGCTTCTTCCCCGGCTTCTACCAGAACCTGCCGGACACCATGCGCCGCATCCCCTTCCCCGGCAACCCGGGCGGCTGCCACGACAACCTCGTGGCCTCGACCGAGGTGTTGCTCGCCCGCACCGGGCACGAGGACATCCGGCTGCCGTTCCGCACGGTCGGCAAGCCGCCGCCGCTGCTCACCCCGGACGCCCTGCGCCGTGCGCTGACCGGCTTCCTCGACGCCTTCGGCAACATCCCCGTCCACGAGACGGTCTACTTCGCGAGCCGGCTGCTCGTCTGGCTCACCAGCTGCGACGAGCGGCGGACCGGCGCCTGGGAGCGGGTGCCGTGGTGGGAGTTCATCCGCGCCGCGAAGATGTCCCCGAACTACCAGCGGCTGCTGGCCATCGGCATCACCCGCAACATCGTGGCCACCAAGGCCGAGGTGGCCAGCACCAAGACGGTGTCGACGTGCGTCGAGGCGTTCCTCTTCAACGCCCTGGGGCGGGGCGCGGACGGCGAGCCGGACCGGGTGCTCAACGCCCCCACCAACGAGGCGTGGATCGACCCGTGGGTGGCCCACCTCCGCTCCCTGGGTGTCACGTTCCGGATCGGCTGGGCCGTACGGGACCTGCGGATCGCGCGTGGCCGGATCACCGAGGCGGTGGTGCAGGACGCCTCCGGCACCAGGCAGTCGGTGACCGCCGACCACTTCGTCTCGGCGATGCCCGTCGAGCACGCCCGTACCACCTGGAACGCCCAGGTGCGCGCGGCCGACCCGCGGCTGGCGCGCTGCGACAAGCTGCAGACGGACTGGATGACGGGCATCCAGTTCTATCTGACGGAGCCCACGCCCGTCCTGCACGGGCACGTCAACCACATCGACTCCCCCTGGTCGATCACCTCCGTGGGGCAGGCGCAGTACTGGTCGGGGCGCGACTTCCGCGCCGACTACGGGGACGGCGCGGCCGCGGACTGCCTGTCGGTGGACGTCTCCGAGTGGGACAAGCCCGGCATCCTCTACGGCAAGACCGCCAAGCAGTGCACGCGCGAGGAGGTCGCGCGCGAGGTGTGGGCGCAGATGAAGGCCGGGCTCAACGACACCGGGCGCACGGTCCTGAGCGACTCGAAGATCCACTCCTGGTTCCTGGACCCGGCCGTGGAGATCGGCGGGCCCCGCCCGGTCAACGACGAGCAGCTCCTCATCCACCCCGCCGGCACCTGGTACAACCGCCCCGCGGCGCGCACGGCGATCCCCAACCTCTTCCTGTGCGGGGACTACGTGGCCACCGACATCGACCTCGCGACCATGGAGGGCGCGAACGCCGCGGCACGGGCCGCGGTCAACGCCCTCCTGGACGAGACGGGTTCACGGGCGGAGCGGTGCACGATCACACCGCTGTACCGGGCCCCCGAGCTCGAACTGTTCAAGGCCGAAGACGCCATCCGCTACCGGATGGGACTGCCCAACGCCCTCGACCTGGGGTGACCCGGTAATGGAGGCCTGATCAGCTGGGTTTGCGGTCCACGTATTCGAAGACCGAGCCGTCCGGGTGCCGGGCCACCAGGTTGCGGCCGATCGGGGTGGGCACCGGGCCGGCGATGATCTGGGCGCCCACCGCCTCCAGGTCGCCGAGTGCTTCCTCGACGTCCGTCACCGCGATCGTGGCGGTGATCTTGCGCAGGATGGACAGCTCCTTCTCCGGCCCGCTCATGAGGAAGAAGCAGCCGACCGCGGCCACCGCGACGCCACCGCGGTGGAAGCGCAGCGCTTCGGCACCGGTCAGGCGTTCGTAGACACCGATTGCGTGGTCCAGATCATCGACGCACACCCGTAGCGAGGTCCCCAGAATGTTCATGGGGGCAAGGCTAGTTGGCCGCACGGCACGGTGCTGGGCGGTTCAGACGCGGCACAGGAGTTCACCGTTCAGCACGGCGAACCAGGCGTCGTCCGCGCTCCCCCACGCGCGCCAGGCCGCCGCGATCCGGTCGAGCCCGGCCCGGTCCGCGTGTCCGCCCTCCAGCGCGAGCTGCGCGTACGCCGAGGCGGTCGTGCGGTCCGCCCACAGCTCGCTCCACCAGGAGCGTTCCTCTTCGGTGGCGTAGCACCAGGCGCTCGCGGTCGCCGTGGTGCGGGTGAGGCCGGCCTGCCGGGCCCAGGACAGCAGGCGGCGCCCCGCGTCGGGCTCGCCGCCTGCGGCGCGGGCGACACGCCGGTAGAGGTCCTGCCAGTTGTCCAGGCCGGGGACGGCCGGGTACCAGGTCATGGCGGCGTAGTCCGCGTCGCGGACGGCGACGAGCCCGCCGGGTCGGCAGACGCGGCGCATCTCGCGCAGCGCGCCCACGGGGTCGCCGACGTGCTGGAGCACCTGGTGGGCGTGGACGACGTCGAAGGATCCGTCGGGGAAGTCCAGGGCCTGGACGTCACCGACCGTGAAGTCGGTGTTGGTCAGCCCGCGGGCGGCGGCGCTCGCGCGGGCTGCGCCGAGCACCTCCTCGGCGGCGTCCAGGCCGGTGACCCGGCCCTGCGGGACCAGGGCGGCCAGGTCGGCGGTGATGGTGCCCGGCCCGCAGCCGACGTCGAGGATCTCCAGGTGCGGCTCCAGCTCCGGCAGCAGGTACGCGGCGGAGTTGGCGGCCGTGCGCCAGGTGTGCGAGCGCAGGACCGACTCATGGTGGCCATGGGTGTACACGACGGTTCCGGTGGTTTCGTCAGCCATGGCAGCACCGTAATCACTCGTCTCGGATTTCGAGAGAGGCGTCTCATATTTCAGACGGGCCCTCACCCTCCGGTCACTCTGCCGGAAGGCGGTACACCACCAAGGCCTCGTTCTCCTTCCGCAGCGTCAATTCGCCGGGAGCGGGCGCGATTTCGCCGTCGTACGCCAGGTGCGTCCCGCGCCGGATGCCGCTGATCCGCAGGCTGCGCACCCGGGCCGTCCTGAGCACCGGCGAGTGCTTGAGGCCGCCGCCCAGCGCCGCGGCGAGCAGCCGCGTGCGGGCCAGCGGGCCGCCCGAGACCGTGCGGACGTCCAGCACCCCGTCCGCCAGGTCGTGCCGCCGCACCGGCGCGAGACCCAGCCCGCGGTAGGTGCAGTTGCCCGCGAACAGCATCCACAGCCGGCGCCGCCTGCCGTCCACCTCCAGCCGGAGCGGGCGCGCCGTGCGCAGTACGTGCACCGCCGCCAGCACGCCCGCGGGCCAGGCCCCGACGCGCGGCGCCCATCGCTCGCGCACGCGCACCAGCTCCGGGTACGCGCCGAGGCTGAAGGTGTTGAGGAACCAGGCCGCCTCCGCCTCCTCGCCGCCGCCCGTGCGCATCCGCACCATGTCGACCGCCACGGCCTCTCCGGCCTCCACGGCCCGGCAGGCGTCGCCGAGGGACTCGATGCCCAGGTCGTAGGCGAAGTGGTTGTACGTTCCGCCCGGCAGGACGGCGAGCGGCAGCCGGTGGCGCCGGGCCACGACGGCGGCCGCGTTGACGGTGCCGTCGCCGCCGAACACGCCGAGGGCGCCGTCCAGTTCCCGGGCCCGGAGCGCCGCCGACTCCAGCGTCTTCCCGAGGTCCCCGCCCCCGCTCCCCCCGCTCCCCTCGCTCCTCCCGTTTCCTTCGTCTCCCTCGTCCTGCCCGAACGCGACGACCTCCGCCAGCGGCAGCGCGGAGCGCACCTCCTGCACCGGATCGGTGCGCACGCCCGCCGCCCGCTGCCCGGACCCGGCGTTGACGACCACCACCAGCCCCTCGCCGCGCTGCAGGGCCGGGGCGTCCGCCCGGGGCCGGGCCGGGGGTGCGAGCTGGGCGCGGGTGGGCGCGATGCCGCGCACGGCGAACGCCGCGCCCGCGCCCAGCGCCGCACCCGCCAGCACGTCACCCGGATAGTGGACACCGGTGTAGACGCGCGAGAAGCACACCGAGGCCGCCAGCGGTGCGAGGGCCAGCCCCCATGCCGGGTTCTCCAGCGCGACGCCCGTCGTGAAGGCGACCGCCGACGCCGAGTGCCCCGAGGGGAACGACGTCGTGAAGGGCTGCCGGGACAGCTGCCGGACGAGCGGCACCACGTCCAGCACCGGACGCAGCCGCCGCACCGACCGCTTGCCCACCGTGTTCACGGTCGCCGAGGCGACGGCCAGCGACGCCACCCCGCGCAGGGCGGCGCGGCGCGCGGGCCGCCCGCCGGCCAGGGCCGCGCCCGCCGCCACGCCGAACCACAGCAGCCCGTGGTCCGCGCTGCGCGACAGGCGGGGCAGGACGCGGTCGCCGCCGGGCCAGTGCCGGGCCGCCACCGCGAGGAACGCCGCCCGGTCCCAGGAACTCACGATCTTCCGCATGGCCCACGTGTACCCCGCCGGCGGGGTACGACGCCGCCGGACCGGCCGCCCGGACGCACCGCCGGATGCACCGCCGGATGCGCCACCCGGACGCACCGCCCGGACCCGCCGGGCGGGCGCCCGGGGCGCCGCGCGCCGACAATGGGCCCATGACCGATGCGACGCTGCTGGGCCGGCACCGGGAGGCGCTCGCGCTGTTCACCGAGCGCGTGCACGCCGTCCGCCCCGGCCAGTGGGACGAACCGACGCCCTGCACCGAGTGGAATGTGCGCGACCTCGTCAACCATCTGGCCGTGGAGCAGCTGTGGGTGCCGCCGCTGCTGGACGGCCGGTCCATCGACGACGTCGGCGACGCGCTGGACGGCGATCAGCTGGGGGACGACCCGGTGGCCGCCTGGGACGCGGCCGAGGCCGCCGCGCGCGAGGCGTTCGCCGCCCCCGGTGCCCTGGAGCGGACGGTGGAGCTGTCCTCCGGGCCGTCCGACGCCCGCGGGTACTGCACGCAGATGACGGCGGACGCGGTGGTGCACGCGTGGGACCTCTCCCGCGCGATCGGCGCGGACGAGCGGCTGCCCAAGCCGCTGGTGGAGCTCACGCGGCGCGAGGTGGAGCCGTACATCGACAGCCTGGCGGGGACGGGCCTGTTCGCCGAGCCGGTGGAGCCGCCGGCCGGCGCCGACGCGCAGACCGTGCTGCTCGCGCAGCTCGGGCGCCGGGTCTGAAGGCTCTTCCCTCCCGGGCCGACCTCCGGGCCGCCCCCCGGACCGGCCCCCGGGCCGCCGGCACCACCCCGGACGGCCGACCGGCAGGAGCCGGGTAATCGGCACCGCGCTGGGCAGGATGCCGCCATGGCCTCCCCACTCACGCTCCTCACGCCCCGCCTGACACTGCGCCGCTGGCACGCGGACGACGTCGAGCCGATGGCCGCCGTCAACGCCGACCCCGAAGTGATGCGCTGGACCGGCGACGGCTCGGTGCACGACCGGGAACGGACCGCGGCCGCCGTCGCGGCCTGGGAGCAGGGGTGGGACGAGCACGGCGTGGGCCTCTTCGCCGTCGAAGTGCGCCGGTCGCGCAGGCTGGCCGGCTTCGCGGGCCTGTCCGTGCCCGCCGAACTGCCCGAGCTGCGCCCGGCCGTGGAGATCGGCTGGCGGCTCGGCCGCCCCTTCTGGGATCACGGCCTGGCCACCGAGGCCGCGCGCGCCGTCCTGGACTTCGCGTTCCGCGACCGCGGGCTCGCCCGGGTCGTCGGCGTGCACCGCACCGGTCACGAGGCCCCCGCGGCGGTCATGCGCAAGCTGGGGATGCGGCACGACCGGGAGACGACGCACCCGGAGTACGGCGTGCCGGTCTGCGTCCACGTCATCGAGGCGCGGCCTTAGGCACGCGCGCCTACGTCCCTGCCAGGCACGCGCGCCTACGTCCCTGCGGCCGGGCCGGCTCCCGGGTCCCTGCCCCACCCCCCCGGCCCGCCGGGCCCGCCGGCCGCCGGTTCGCTGCCGGGCAGGGCCAGGGGCTGCGGGCCGGTCCGGGAGGACGGGGGCGGACCGGACCACCCCTGAAGGATCCGGGACCCGCCGACGGGCAGGTCCCAGAGGTCCTCGCGCGGGCGGCCCGTCGCCTCCCAGGCGGCGCGGACGCGGCGCAGGGGCTCCAGCGGGGGCTCGGCCGAGAGGATGAAGGTCGACCAGTGCATGGGGGCCATCGCCCGGGCGCCCAGGTCCTGGCAGGCGGCGACGGCCTCCTCCGGGTCGGTGTGGACCGTGCCCAGCATCCAGCGCGGGTCGTACGCGCCGATCGGCAGCAGGGCCAGGTCGATGCCGCCGTAGCGACGGCCGATGCGCTCGAACCAGTGGCCGTAGCCGGTGTCGCCCGCGAAGTACAGGCGCTGCCCGCCGGGGGCGGTCATCACCCAGCCGCCCCACAGCGAGCGGCAGGTGTCGGTCAGGGTGCGCTTGCTCCAGTGGTGGGCCGGGACGAAGTCGAAGCGGACGGGGCCGGCCGGGCCGGGCAGTTCGACGGCCTCCCACCAGTCGAGCTCGGTGACGTGCGTGAAGCGGCGCCGGCGGGCCCAGCGGGCCAGCCCGGCCGGCAGGAGCAGCGGGGTGTGGCGCGGCAGCCGCTTGAGGGTGGGCGCGTCGAGGTGGTCGTAGTGGTTGTGGCTGATGACGACCGCGTCGACCGGCGGCAGGTCCTCCCAGCGGACCCCGACCGGGGTGAGCCGGGGCGGCGTGCCGAGGATCCTGCGTGACCAGACGGGGTCGGTGAGCACCGTCAGACCGCCGATGCGCACGACCCAGCTGGCGTGCCCGGCCCAGGTGACCGCGGCCGTGGCGGCGTCGGTGACCGGCAGCGGACCGGGCTCGACCGGCAGCGCGGCCACCTCCCGCAGGGCCTCGGCGCCGGGCCGCAGCCGCCCCTCGCGGGCCAGCCGGGCGAGGGCGCGCACGCCGGGCAGGGGGGCGGTGAGGCGGTCGGCGAACGACCGGGGCCAGATGCGGGTCTCACCGGGCGGGCGCGGCTCGGCGAGAGGGCGCTCGGTCTGTTCGGTCATCGAGGGGGCTCCAATCGCTGGGGAACCGGGGCGGTGCGGCGTGTCCGGCGTGGCGTGCGCCGGGTCTCGCACGATCGGCCACGGTAGGTCAGCCGCCGGCGAGCCAGCCGAAGGCCGATCCGAAACTGGTCAGTGCGGCGCCGACACCCGGCGCGGCCAGCGGGTCCGGGGCGTCCAGGGCGCGCTGCCGCTCCTCGTCGGTCGCGCCGAGGAGGGGTGGGGTGGAGATGCGGACCCGCAGGGCGTCGGGGGCGTCGCCGAAGCGGTGGCCGCCGGGCACGGGGCGGCCGAGCGCGGTGCTGAGGTGCGCCTCGAGCTCGACGGAGTCGGTGATGGCGCGGCCGGCGAGGGCGGCGCGCAGCTCGCCGAGGTCGGCGTAGAGGTAGGGCCCGGCCTGCGGGGGGCGGCTGAGGACGCCGGCCGCGGTGAGGTGCTCGTGCGCGGCGCGGGCGAGGGCGCCGTAGATCCGGACCGCGGCGGCGGCCCGGGCGCGGACGGGCCCGGGCTCGTCGAGGGCGTAGGCGGCGGCCGCGGCGACGGGGGGCGGCAGCTCGGCCCGTACGGCGGCGAGCGCGGAGGTGACCCGGGCGCGCAGGACCGGGCCGCGCCCCCCGGCCGGGAAGCGGGCGACGGCGGCGGGCCAGGCCGTGGGGAAGAGGCCGCCGGCCAGGTCGGTGAGGACGACGACGTGGTCGGGCCACATCTCGGCGGGGCCGAAGAAGACCGTTCCGCCGGGGTCGTGGCGCATGTCGCGCCAGGTCTCGTCGCTGACGACGGTCAGCTCCTCGCCGACGGCCGCCTCGCACACCTCGTGCAGGAGCTCGGGCGGGGTGACCGAGCCGGTGGGGTCGTCGGCGACCGACAGGACGAGCACGCGCGGTCTGCCGCCCTCGGCGCGGATCCGGCGCACGGTCTCCAGCAGCGCGAAGGGGTCGGGCACGCCGCCGCACTCGGCGGGCACGGGCACGTGGTAGGTGGGGCGGCCGGCGAGCCGGGCGAGCGGGGGGTACCAGGCGGCGCACGGGCGCGTGAGCAGGACGTCTCCGCCGGCCCCCGCGAGGACCGCGAGGAGCAGGGGCTGGGCCCCGGGCGCGGCGACGACGTGCTCGGGCGCGGTCGGCAGGCCGCGGCGCGCCCAGTAGCCGCAGGCGGCCTCGCGCAGGGCGGCCCCGCCGCCGACCGGTTCGGGTGCGCTGTCCCGGGCGGCCTGCGCGAGGCGCGCGGCGAGCTCCGGCAGCACGGGCAGCCCGCGCTCGGGCGCGGTGCCTGCCGGGAGCGCGGGAAAGCTGACCTGCATCCGTCCGTACCTCCGACCACCGCGCCGTCTGCACCGGGCGGCAGCGCCTGTACGGCACCGGGGCCGCCTGCCGCCTCCCCCGTCCACCTTCGCAGATCAGGGGGTGCGGAGCGGGCCGACACGGGCGGGCGGGTGACGTCGCCGGCCGTGGCCGGGCGGGCGGCGCCCGTGCGGGGCGGGGGCGGCGGCCGGTCCGGGGGCGGCTGGACGAATCACGGCCCGGGGCCCGTATCGCAGCACCATTTGCGGCCGCCGGGCGGGGGCGGCGGGACAAAAACAAGGGATTTTGCGGACTGCTCAGCTCCGGTCACCATGTCGTGTCGCACATCCTGGCGAACCTGCCCGCTGGACCGAGAGGCACACCCCCTCATGCACGACACCGACGGCACGCACACCCGCCGTTTCGGCCTCCCGACCGCCACTGCCCTGGTCATGGGCAACATCATCGGCGGCGGCATCTTTCTGCTGCCCGCGTCCGTCGCCCCCTTCGGCACGGTCAGCCTGCTGGCGTTCGGCGTCCTCACCGTCGGCGCCATCGCCCTGGCCCTGGTCTTCGGGCGCCTCGCGCAGCGCCATCCGCGCACCGGCGGCCCGTACGTCTACGCGCGCGAGGCCTTCGGCGACTTCGCCGGCTTCCTGTCCGCCTGGTCGTTCTGGACCATGACGTGGGTGAGCAACGCGGCCCTCGCCGTGGCCGGTGTCGGCTACCTGCACGTCATGACCGGCAAGGGCTCCATGGCCGGGGACCTCGCCATGGCGCTGGCGATGCTGTGGCTGCCCACGCTCGCGAACCTGGCCGGTACGCGCTGGGTGGGCGCGGTCCAGATGGTCTCCACGGTGATGAAGTTCGTGCCGCTGCTGTTCGTCGCGGTCGTCGGCCTGTTCTTCTTCGACCCGGACAAGCTGGGCTCGTTCACCACCTCCGACGGCAACTGGACCGGCGGGCTGACGGCGTCGGCCGCGATCCTGCTCTACTCCTACGTGGGCGTGGAGTCCGCCGCGATGAGCGCGGGCGAGGTGCGCGACCCGGAGCGCAACGTGGGGCGCGCGAGCGTCCTGGGCACCGTGGGCGCGGCGCTGGTCTACCTCCTGGGCACCGTCTCGGTCTTCGGCACCGTCGAGCACGACAAGCTGGTGGAGTCCACGGCGCCGTTCTCGGACGCGGTCGACGTGATGTTCGGCGGCCACTGGGGCGGCACGCTGATCGCCGTCTGCGCCGTGATCTCCATCGTGGGCGCCCTCAACGGCTGGACGCTGATGAGCGCCCAGGCCCCCTACGCCGCCGCGAAGGACGGGCTGTTCCCGGCCGCGTTCGGGAAGAAGAAGCGCGGGGTGCCGACGTTCGGCGTGCTGGCCGCCACGGTCCTCGCCTCGCTGCTGACCGTCGTCAACTACACCTCGGGCGTGGGCGGGGTCTTCGAGATCCTGGTCCTCATCACGACGTTCTCCGCGACGGTCCCGTACCTGCTGGCCGCCGCCGCGCAGGTGTACTTCCTGCTCACGGGCCAGCGGGACAAGGTCCGCACCGGCCGCTTCGTCCGTGACATGGCGCTCGCGCTGGGCGCGTTCGCCTTCTCCTTCTGGCTGGTGGCGGGCGCCGGGTACGCGGCCGTCTACCAGGGCGTGCTGTTCCTCTTCGCGGGCATCCTCGTCTACGTGTGGCTGACGGCCCGCCGCACCACGGCGCAGGCCGGTGCGCAGGACGGGGCCGGTACGCAGGCCGCCGCCCCGGAGCGGGCCGGGACGGCGGAGCGGGCGGAGCAGGCGGAGGCCGTCAGGCCGTGACGCCGCCGTCGAGGACGAGGTCGGCACCCACGGTGTAGCCGGCCTCGTCCGAGGCGAGGTGGAGCACGGCGGACGCGATCTCGTCGGGGGTGCCCGCGCGGCCGGCCGGCACCTCGCGGCGCATGCGCTCGGCCTTGTCGAGCGAGGACTCGCCGGGGCGCGAGGACATCGGCGTCTCGACGGGCCCGGGGCTCACGGCGTTGATCCGCACGCCCTCGCCGATGTGGTCCAGCGCGGCGTTGCGCGTCAGGGCGGAGACGGCCGCCTTCGTGGCCGTGTACGCGCCGAAGCCCGGCTTCCTGCGGTGGGCGCCGACGTTGGACGCGATGTTCACGATGGCACCGCCGCCGTTGGCGCGCATGTGCCCGATCTCGTACTTCATGGACAGCCAGACGCCCTTGAGGTTGGTCTCGACGATCCGGTCGAAGTCCTCCTCGGGCACGTCCGCCACCTTGGCCGGGGGCACGGCGAGACCCACGTTGTTGACGGCGACGTCGAGGCTGCCGAAGCGCGCGACGGTCTGCTCCACGAGGGCCCGCACGTCCTCGGCCCGGGTCACGTCCGCGGTGAAGGCGACGGCCTCGCCGCCCTCCGCCTCCACGAAGGCCACGGTCTCCTTCAGCGGCTCCTCCCTGCGGCCCGCGACCACGACCCGGGCGCCTTCCCGGGCGAAGGCGAGGGCGATGGCCTGGCCGATCCCCGTACCGCCGCCGGTGACGAGGACGGTCCGGCCGGTGAAACGTGCGGTCATGTCGACACTCCTAAGCAATGGGTCGCATAAAGGCGGGTGTGTTGCATGAGATGCCGTGGCGGCGGCAGCGGTCCGGAAAGCCGGCGGGAGTCCGTCACCTTCGCTCCGGTTCACTCCAGCAGGGTGAGGGCCTGTGCGACCGCGTCCCGGAGCCGGGCCCGGCCGGGTACCGCCTTGCCGACCACCCGCATGCCCTGCATCAGGACGAGCAGCATCCGTGCGAGGGCCGCGGGGTCGCGGCCGGCGGGAAGTTCGCCCTGCTCCTGAGCCCGCGTCAGTGCGGCGGTGAGGGCCGCCTCCAGGGCGAGCCAGCTCTCCTCGACGCCGCGGGCCGCGGCGGGGTCGTGCGGCGCCAGCTCCACGGCGGTGTTGGTGACGAAGCAGCCGCGCCGCAGCTCGTCGTCGGCCGCCTCGTCGGCGAAGCGGGTCACCAGTCCCCGCACGGCCGGCAGCGCCGGGCCGGGGCGCGAGAGCTCCTCGGCGACGCGCGGGCTGTGCTGCTCGCTGTAGCGCTGCAGCGCCTTGAGGTAGAGCTCGTGCTTGCTGCCGAACGTCGCGTACAGGCTGGCCCGTGCGATGCCGAGGTGACCGACGAGATCGGCCATCGACGTCGCTTCGTAGCCACGCCGCCAGAACAGTTCGACGGCCGACTGGAGCGCGGCGTCCGGATCGAATTCCTTGGTCCTGGCCATGAGTTGACCGTAGCGGATTCGAGAACGTTCGGTCAAGAATGACCGGTCCAGAAAGCCCGGTGCAGAGAGCCCGGCCGCCGGGGACGGCCGGGCAGGAGGACCGGGAAGGCGGCCTACGGGGCCGGCCGCATCCTGAAGTCGTACGGCCGGGGCAGCGCCTCTGCTCGCGCCCGCGCGCGGATCTCCTCAGTGACGGGCCCCTCGCCCGCCAGCAGCCGCGCCCGGATCGCGTACCAGGTCTCGCCGAGGGACTCGTCGCCCTCGCGCAGGTCCTCCACCTCGAAGCCGCGGTCGAAGATCTCCCGCGCGGCCCCGGCGTCACCCTGCGCGAGCAGCACCCGGGCGTGCAGCAGCCGGAAGCGGCCGCGCTCGCGGACGCCCGGGCGCAGGCCGTCCAGCACGGCCGAGGCGTCGTCCGGCCGGCCGGCGGCCAGCAGCGCCTCCACCGCCTCGCGGCCGAGCGCGGCCATGGCGGCGGCCCACGAGGCGCTCTCGCGCCGCTCCCCGCAGGCCTCGCCGAACGCCTCCAGATAGCGGTCGGCGGCGCGCTCGGGATGGCCGTCCTCGGCGTCGGCGAAGGCCAGGCAGCGCTTCGCCCACCACAGGCCGCCCGCCGCTTCCCAGGCGCGGACGGCCTGCGAGCGGTCGCCGGTGTGCCAGCGGGCGACCCCCAGGTGGTAGGCGCCGCAGAGATCGCCCTCGCCGCTCGTCTCCAGCAGCTCGCGCCAGCGGGGCGACACGAGCGAGGGGCCGGGCGGCAGGCTCCGGTCCGGCCGCGGGAACTCCCCCCGGTGCAGGAACTCCAGCCAGGGCTCCTGCTCCTCCCCCAGCGTCTCCGGCGCGAAGGGCGTGCCCGGCAGGTCGTAGTGCCCGCGCTCGGCCTCCAGGGCGCCCCAGCCGGAGCCGGTGTGCAGGCTCTCCTTCGGCTCGGCGTCGGCGTACGGGCGCCACGCCGCGTACGCCGCGTCCACGTCGGCACGGGGCAGGGCCGCCTCCAGGGCGGCTGCCACCTCCCCGCGGGCCGCCGCCCAGTCGCCGCCGTGCACGGCGGCGGGGTCCGCGGCCAGCGGCCCGTAGGCCTCCAGCCAGGCGAACGCGCCGCCCGCCTCCAGCGGCACGTGCTCCAGCTGGGTGCGGGCGAGCCCGGCCTGGATCTCGGCGTAGCCGCCGGTGCCCGGCTGCGTGAGCCACTCCTGCCAGCGCCTGCCGCCGCGGCCCGAGCCCCAGACGAAGAGCTTGCGGCCGCGCAGCAGGCCGGTCGAGGTCTGCACGAGGCCGTGGCCGTCCGCGTCGAGGGAGGCGATCCAGCGGCGCTCCCCGCCGGGCACGTCGTAGAAGAAGTCGGAGGCGTGCGTGCTGTTCAGGGGGTACGTGCGGTCGGCGCCGTCCCACTCGGGCACCGGGACCCGGCTCAGGCTGCGTTCGTAGCCGAACCGCCAGGCCGCCTCGGCGGGTGCGAGCACGCGGGTGCCCGCCTCCTCGGGGACGGCGATGTTGGACCACCAGTAGACGGGGGCGGGCCGGTCGTGGGGGTTGCGGATGCGCACGCCCACGTAGAGGAAGTCCGAGCCGTCGGGCAGCCACAGGTCGACCTGGAACGGCAGGTCGCGCAGCCGCTCCCACTCCCACAGGCGCAGCATCTCGCCGCCGTCGGGCGCGGGCACGCGGGCCGCGTGCAGCGGGGCGACGGACAGCGTCGTGTGGCCGGTCGCACCGATGTTCCATTCGATGCCGCCGGAGAACCAGGCGCCGTTCAGGGCGAAGGAGGCGGGCTGCAGGACGGGGTTGCGGTAGAGCAGCTGCCGGCCCGTCGGCTTGTGCTCCAGGGAGTGCACGCGCCCGCCGAGGCCGGGCAGGACGGTGGCGCGCAGCCGGTCGTTCTCGATGACGATCGCCTCGAGATCGGCGGGGGTGTGCCTGCGGGAGTAGCCGTCGCGGCGGCGCACGGGCAGCAGGGACCGCAGGGGCGCGTGGCCGGCCTGGCGGGCCATGTCGGCGGGCAGGGCCCTGCGCTGCTCGGCGCCGATGCGGTGGACGTCGGCGGCCGTGCGCAGGGACGGCAGCGGATCCTCCGCGCCGAGCGGGGCGGCGGGCAGGGACAGCACGGCGCGTCGGATGGTCGTGGGCACGGCAACCTCTCTCAACCCTGGTGGTCCGGTCTCAACCCTGGTGGTCCGTCAGCATGTCCGCCGTGATCGCCCAGCGTTCGTGGTCGCGCCACGCCCCGCCGATGAAGAGGAACTCCGGGGAGAACCCCTCCAGCCGGAAGCCGTGCCGCTTGACCAGCGCGAGGGACGCCGTGTTGCCCGGCTGGATGTTCGCCTCCAGGCGGTGCAGGCCCAGCGGGCCGAAGGCATGGCGCAGGACGAGCCCGAGACCCTCGCTCATGAGGCCGCGCCCGGCGGACGGCACGAACGCGCCGTAGCCGAGCGCGCCGCACTGGAAGGCTCCGCGCACGATGTTGTTGATGTTGACGAAGCCGGCCGGGCGGCCGGAGTCGCGCAGGCACACGAGGAAGCCCGCCCGCTGCTCCCCGTCGAGGCGGGCGGCGTACCGCGCGAAGCCCTCCTCGGTGGTGGGCATGGACAGCCACGGGTGGTGCAGGTCCGCGCTGTCCCGGACCAGGCGGGTGAACTCCGGGCCGTCCTCCGGCGTGACGGCCCGGATCGCGACCCGCGTCCCCTCGGTGAGAGGGCGGGCGTCGGCGCTCCGGTGGTCGGACACCGCTTCATCGTACGGTCCGGCCGCCGCCCGGGGGAGGAGCCGCGATCACACCACGACCGGGCGGAGGTCCGGGCCGACGACGTGCGACGGGGGCGGCGGACCGGCCTCGTCGTGGAAGAAGTGGGCCCCGTACCAGACCACGAGGTCCTGCCCGTCCACGGATTCGCCGTTGACGAAGTCGCCGAGGCGGGCGCGCGTGTCGGCGGGCTGCCCGTCGTCGATCTCCGTTGCGCGGTAGCGCAGTACCCACAGGTCGGCCACGCCGTAGGCGTCCGCCGTGCCGTCGTTCGCGCCCGGCACGAGGGCGTAGCCGCGCCCGGTCGCCGGGGCGACGACGCGCCATCGCCGGTGGCCGGCGGGGTTGCGGGTGCGCTGGGTCTCCAGGCGGACGGGCGTCCAGCCGGTGGCGTCGTTGAACTCGTCCACCCGGTTGGCGGTCGAGCCTCCGACGTCCAGGTCCAGCCGCCAGTACACGTGGTGCGTGTGGGCCAGGCAGGTGCACGGGTTGGTGACGGCGGCGAAGCCGAAGCGCGGCAGGATCGCCCCGTCGTCGGCGAGCCGCCACTCGGTGACGTAGCGGTACCAGCCGGCGGCGAGTTCGCTGACGATGCGGAGCGCGGAGCCGTCGTGGAAGAACGCGACGCCGCGGAAGTTGCCCTGGTCGCTGTGGGTGTCGAGGATCGTGCGCGGCGCCGAGGTGCACAGGCGGTAGCCCGGGCCGACCGGGTCGGAGCCCGTCGCATTGAAGCAGACCTCCTCGTTCGCCCAGTCGCGGAAGGGGCCGCACCGGTCGCCTGTGTAGCGCACGTTGAGGATCGGCGCGTGGGCCTGGTAGAGGACGCGCTCGCCCTTGTAGTCGACGAAGCGCAGCTCCGCGCCGGAGCCGTTGACGCCGGAGGAGGTCCTGGGCCGGTTGACCACCAGGTTCCACAGCTCGGTGGTCCCGCGGCTCACCCTGACGCGGACGGCCCGCGGACCGCCGGACGGGTCGGGGCAGTTGTCGGCGGGCGGGATGGTCACGCAGTCCAGGGCGGAGGGGGCGGAGACGCCCTCGGGGGCGGGGATCACCGTGCCGTCCTTCGTGCGGACGCCGACGATGCGGTGCTTGACGTCGCTCCCGGGGGTGCGCAGGCCGACGGTGACGACGCGGTCCACGGTGCCGTCGGCGTGGGTGATGTCGGCGAGCGGCGGCATGGGCCGGTACGCGAGAGCGCCGTCGGCCGCCAGCTGCGGCCCGAACTCGGCGTGGGCGCGCACCGCTTCGACCGCCCGGCCGAACTCCTCGCGGTCGGGCAGCGGCCGGAAGCGCACCGAGCGCGCGGTCGCCCCGGCCAGGTCGCCGAGCCGGCCGGTGACCTCGACCGAGCGGTAGGCGTCCGGGTCGTGGACGACGGCGCGGAACGGCGCGTCGGCGCCGGGGTCCTTCTCCAGGAGCCGGAAGTCGGCGACGGCCGGCCGGGATCCGGAGAGGCGGTCGCGGACGGCGGGAAGGGCGACGAGGTCGCCGGCGAGGGACGAGGCCGTCGCCGTGCCCTCCTGGTACGGTTCGATGCTGATCGTGATGGGGTCGGGCACGGGAGCCCCCTCTGCCTGATGCCGTCCGGTGCGCGTACCGGCTGTTAGCGCGTGCTGCACGACCGCGTACTGAGTGACCGCGTGCTGAGTGACTCAGCGTGCCCGCGAACCGGACAAGCAGGGCATCCACCACACGAGGGGCGCAGGGGGTACTTCCGGGGCGCGCCGGTGCACGGGCCCCGCAGGAGAAACAGGCCTACGGCGGCGAGCAGTTGACCCATGTGCACCGGGTGCCCCACCCTTCCCGGGCGTCAGCCATTCCACGGAAGAGGCTTCACTTCCGCGCGCCCCCGCGGTACCCACCATCGCTCCCTGCACTCGATCACTCCTTCCTCCGTAGCTTGTGGATCCGGAGCTTCCGCATCCCCGGGAAGCCGCCCACAGCTTCACGACACAGGAGGTCGGCATGAAGCGCACCATCATCCTCGCCATGGCGGCGGTCGCGGCCCTCACCGGCGGTCTGGTCACCACCGCCTCGGCGGAGGACGCCGCCGACGACAAGCCCGTCGTCGCCGCGGACAAGGCCCAGGAGTTCGCCGAGGACGGTCCGGAGGTCGGCGGCTTCGACCAGGTGGAGGGCCTGACCGTGAACGTGCCCCCGCAGGGCAACGGCCGCGCCTTCGTGGCCTGCCCGGACGGCCGGGTGCCCAGCGGCGGCGGAGGGAAGACCAGCGGCTTCCGCATCCTCTTCACCGACTCCTTCCAGGAGGGCAACGGCTGGGTGATCCGCGGTACGAACATCAACCCCGCGGGCGGGGCCACCGAAACGATCAGAGCGGTCGCGATCTGCACCGCACCGCGCTGATCCCCGGGACCGGCCCCCCTGCGCCGGTCCCCCCTGTGATGAGCCCGGCGGCCCCCCGCCGGGCTCATCCGCGTTCCCCGGGCACCGGCGTCAGCTTCACCGTCTTGTCCTCGCTGCCGCTCGCCAGCCAGCCGCCGTCCGGGCCGAACGCCACGCAGAAGACGGTGTGATGGTGCTGCACGCGCAGGGCCCGGGTGCCGTCCGCAACGGCCCACACGCCCGCCGTACGGTCCGCCGAGGCCGTGGCGAGCCAGTGGCCGCCGGGGCTGAACGCCACGTCCTTCACGGCGTCCCCGTGCCGCACGAGCAGGAGCTGATGGCCGCTGCCGGCGTCCCACACGCGGACGCAGCCGTCGTCACCGGCCGTCGCCAGCCGGCCGCCGTCGGGGCTGAACGCGACGGCCTTGACCGCGTGGTCGTGGCGCAGCCGCAGCAGAGCGTCGCCGCCGAGCGACCACAGCCGTACGGAGCGGTCGGCCGAGGCCGAGGCCAGGCGCGCGCCGTCCGGGCTGAAGGCGACGTCCGTCACGACCTGGTCGTGGGTGATGCGCAGCATGAGGTCGCCGCTGGTGGAGTCCCACAGCCGGACGGTGCGGTCGGCGGAGGCGGAGGCGACGCGGAAGCCGTCGGGGCTGAAGGCCACGCCGAAGACGACGTGGTCGTGGCGCAGGCGCAGCAGCTCCTCGCCGTTGGAGGAGGCCCAGATGCGGACGGTGTTGTCGGCGCCCCCGGTGGCCAGGCGGCGGCCGCCGGGGCTGAACGCCGCGGCGAAGACGGACGAGAGCCGGCCGCCCACCGGCTGCTCCCAGATCCGGTTGCCGGTCAGGGCGTCCCAGACCCTGACCCGGTTGCGGGATCCGGTGGCCAGCCGTCTGCCGTCGGGGTGGAAGGCGAGGGCGTGCACCCACTGGCGGGTGTCCAGGACGCGCGAGGTGATCACCGCGCCGGGCGCCGCGGGCGGGCCGCCGGGCGGTGCCGGTGCGCCGCCGGAGGCCGGGGGCGCGGGCGGCTTCGGCGGTACGGGGCCCGGGCCGGGCAGCGGTACGGCCGGTCCGGCCTCCGCCCGGGCGGTGGGCATGTCGAAGAGGCGGGCGTCCCCGCCGCGCAGGTAGAGCACCGGGGTCGCCCACTCCAGGCTGTCGTCCTTGTCGACGACGAGGGCGATCCGGCCGACCCGTACGGCCTCGTCGACGGTGCGGCCCTGGGCCAGCGCCTGGTAGAAGGAGGCCGCGAAGCGGGTGGCCGCCTTGTCGGTGACGGCGAACTGCATGGCGACGACGGCCGGTACGGTGCGCACGAGCACGGCGGCCGTGCTGGAGAAGAGGTCCTCGGCGTTGCCCATGCCGCTCTGGCAGCTGTTGAGGATCACCAGCTGGGGCCGGGGCCGGGCCACGCTGAGGAGCGAGGCGAGGGCGGAGGCGTGCAGGTGGTGCTCGCGCCCGTCCGCGTCGGCCAGGGTGATCATGCCCTCGTGGCGCTGCGGGTCGTACGCGCCGTGCCCGATGAAGTGCAGGACGTGGCAGCCCCGGAGCAGCCTGCGGGAGAGGTCGTCCGCGGTCTGGCCGGGCACCCAGTCGAGGTCGGCCAGCCCGCGCTCCGTCAGCGGGCCCAGCGCGACGGACAGGGCGGCCCGCTCGCTCTCCGCGCCCAGGGGCGCGCGGGAGCGCGGCAGCGAGGTCATGCCGAGGATCTTCAGGGGCGGTTCGGAGCGCAGCGGGGCGAGGGGCTCGGGCAGGTCGACGTAGCGGACGAGGGGCCGGTGCAGGCACAGGTACTCGCCGGAGTCCTCGTCGTAGAGCAGCTCCCAGGGCAGGGCGGCGAGTTCGGGGGCGCGGATGCGCAGGACCACGCGCAGTGCTTCGTCGCGCTCGCCGGCGTGCTGGCGGCTGGCGAGGTACAGCCCGCGCAGGTGTCCGCCGAACACGGCACGGAAGAGCCGTTCCCCGACCTCCCGCACGGGCCGCTCCAGGCCGAGCGCCGCCGCGCGCGGTGTCACGGAGGAGGCGAGGACGGCCCGCTGGAGGTCGGCGAGGCGGGCGCCGATGGCGTCGGTGTCCAGGGCGACGGAGAGGCTCCCCTCGCCGGCCGGTGAGGAGACGGCCACCGTGTACCGCCCGCCCGGACCGCCGCTGACCTCCAGCACGAAATCGGCGGCTCCGCGCATCACGGCTCCGGCAATTCGCGGGAAGAATTCACCATTCTCGTTTCCCGCTTTCTCACGCGGCCGTGCCCGCGCCCGTGCCGTGCAACGGTCCGGCCGTCATCCACCAGGCGCACAGCCGCCCGTAGGAGGCGAGGGGGGCGTGGGCCTCCGCGACGATGTTCAGGTCCTCACTGGACCAGGTGAGATAGGCGTCGCCGTCGGAACTCTCGTAACAGGCGAGGTCGCCCACCGTCTTTCCGCCGACTTTGTACCTCTGCCGCCCGTCGAGCGGAACCGAGGGGCCGCACGCGTCGTGCGTGATCGTGGCGTCGCCCAGCAGCCTGTCGTAGGCGCCGCTCATGCTGATGCCGTCCACGAACCGGGTGTAGATCACGGGAAATCCGCCGGGCGGCGTGCAGGCGACCACGGCGACGACGGACGGCGGGAACCTGGACGCGTCGCCGTCGGAGCAGCTGGGACGGATGGCGTCGGGCACGCGCTCGAGCAGGGCCGCCGTCGCGGTACGGGTGGAGCCCGGGGCCGGCGCCGTGGGCGGTACGGCCGACGGCGGCGTGGACGGCGGGGCGGGCGACGGGCCGGCGGACGGTGGCGTGGAAGGCGGCGTGGACGGCGGGGCGGACGGCGGCGTGGTGGCCGGCACCACGGTCCCGTGCAGGCCGCCGCGGGAATTCCCGTTCGCCATCAGGACAATGCTCGTCACCACGAGTCCGGCCCCGAGGAGGGCTGCGGTGGACCGGATCACAGGACTGATCCGGGGAAAGGAGATTTCCCTGACGGAAAATCCGCTGCCGAGCAGGGAGATGAGGACCATGAGGCCCCCGAAGACACATAAGATGATCGAAGCAGAGGTCGGCATGGTTCCCCCCGACGCGTCATGACCCTCCGCGGAACGCTCAGGCTATAGGTAATTCAGATGAATACCCTCGGGCCGTGCGCCGCTTATTCAGCCGGTCACCACTGCACGCCCCCTAAATGCGCCCCGCGCCCCGTTCAGCGCGGGGCGTCCGTCGCCGCGCCCGTGACCGCCCTCGTGACCGCGACCGCGACGGCCGCCGCGTACCCCGGCGCCGCGGGGACGTCCTCCAGCGCCCACCCGGCGGGCGAGGCCGGGACGGGCCCCGTGCCGACGTACGTCACCGACGGGTTCTCCGACAGGCCCGTGCCGGTGCCCTTCAGGTAGGCCTCCTTGCGCGTCCAGCAGCGCGCGAAGGCCTCCGGGAGCCGCGGCGCGGGCAGCGCGGTCAGCTCCGCGGTCTCGGCCGGGTGCAGGACGCCCGCCAGCTCCCGGGCCGTCCCGGCGGGCTGCACCTCCTCCACGTCCGCGCCGACGGGCGTGTCCGCGAAGGCGAAGAGCGCGAGGTCGCCCGCGTGCGAGAGGTTGAAGTGCAGGGCGGCGCCGACCGCGGCCGGGCGGCCGTGCGGACCGCCGCAGCCGGGGCAGGGCTCGCGCACGAGCGCGACCGCGGCCGGGTCGGTGCCCAGGTAGGCGCCGAGGAGCAGCCGCAGCCCGGTGTGCGAGGCGACGTAGCGCTCGCGGTGCAGGTCGCGCACGAACGCCGCGGCGCGCGCCCGTTCCCCGGCGTCGAGGATGCGCTCCGGGTCCTGCGCGGGGCCGGGCAGGGGCCTGTCGGTCCGCAGGAGCCACACGTGCGGCGGGCCGGGCGTCCACACCCCCGGAAGGGGGTCCTCGCCGAGGACCCGGGGCGCGGTGCCCGGCCCGTCACTCACGCGCATCAGCTCTCCCCCAGGTGGCGGGTCACCGCCTCGGCGACCTCCGCGGCCGGCCCCGGCCGCGTCATGTGCGCGTGCGGGCAGGCGATATCGCGGTTGATCACCCTACCCGTGACGTAGGGCCGCCACGCCTCCCGCGTCACGGATCCCGCGGCCGTACGCGTGCCTGCGGCCGTACCCGTACCCGTGGCCGTACCCGTGGCCGTGAAGAACAGGACGTCGCCGTCGAAGACGCGGTGCGGGTGCCGCCCGGCGAGGGCCGTCGTGCCGAGCGCGACGTCCACCACCGCCTGCAGGGTGCGCGGGGTCAGCGCGGCGAAGGCGCCGCCGTCGGCGCGCAGGGCGGCGAGGACGCCGTCCCGGGTGAGCGGAGCGCCGTCGCCGTGCGCGCGGCCCGCCATGTCCAGCAGGGCGCCCAGGACGGCCTGTTCCTCGAACGCGGCGGCCGCGGGGTAGGCGTCGAGCATGGCGAGCAGCTCGACCTTCTCCCCGGCCTCCTGCAGCCGTACGGCGACGGCGTGCGCGAGGACGCCGCCCGCCGACCAGCCCAGCAGCCGGTAGGGGCCCTGGGGCCGGATGTCCCGGATGCGCTGCGCGTGGTCCGCGGCCATCTCCTCCAGCGTCGCGGGCAGCGGCTCACCGGGCGTCAGCCCGCGGGCCTGGAGGGCGTGGAGGGGCTGGTCGGGGCCGAGGCCGGCGAGCAGCGACGCGTAGCACCAGCCGAGGCCCGCCGCCGGGGGCAGGGCGAACAGCGGCGTACGGCTGCCGGTGGCGCGCAGCGGCAGTACGGGCTGCGGTGCGGCGCCGTCCATGCCGCCCGTGCCGTCCGTGTCTCCGGCGCCGTCCATGCCGCCGCCCAGCCTGCGGGCGAGCGCGGCCGGGGTCGGCTCCCGGAAGAGGGTGCCCATGGCGAATCCTCCGTCGCCGGTGTCGCCCATGACGCCGACGCCTTCGCCGAAGACGTCCCGGACGCGGGCGACGAGCCGGGCCGCGAGCAGCGACGTGCCGCCGAGGGCGAAGAAGCTGTCGTCGACGCCGACGTGGGGCAGCCCGAGGACCTCCGCGAACAGCCGCGTCAGGGTCTCCTCGCGGGGCCCGGCGGGGGCCCGCCCCCCGGCATCGGCCTGCGGGCCGGGCGCGGGGAGCGCCGCGCGGTCCAGCTTGCCGTTGGGGCCCGTGGGGAAGGCGTCCAGGACCACGACGGCGCTCGGCACCATGGCCTCGGGCAGCTGCGCGGCCAGCGACTCGCGCAGGGCGTCCGGGGCGGGCCGCGAAAGGGGGCCGGCCTCGGCGGCGGCATCCGCCGAGACCGGAGTCACGTAGGCGACCAGGCGGCGGTCGCCGGGCCGGTCCTCGCGGACGACGGCGCAGGCCGCCTGTACGCGAGGGTCGGCCAGCAGGACGGCTTCGACACCGTCGGGTTCGATGCGGCGCCCGTGCAGCTTGACCTGGCGGTCGGTGCGGCCGAGGTACTCGGCCTCGCCGTCCTGGCGCCAGCGGGCGAGGTCGCCCGTGCGGTACATGCGTGCGCCGGGCCCCGCGAAGGGGTCGTCCACGAACCGTTCGGCCGTCAGGTCCGGCCGTCCCAGGTAGCCGGTGGCGAGCTGGGCACCCGCCAGGTAGAGCTCGCCGGGGACGCCGGGCGGGCAGGGCTGCAGGGCCGGGTCGAGGATGTAGAGGCGGGTGTTCCAGGCGGGCCGTCCGATGGGGACGGGCCCGCTCGCGCCCGGCCGGCAGGTGTGGTGGGTGACGTCGACGGCCGCCTCGGTCGGGCCGTAGAGGTTGTGCAGGGCGGTGCCGGGGAGCAGTCGGTGGAAGTCCTCGGCCGTGGCGCGCGGCAGGACCTCGCCGCTGCTGAAGACGTGGCGCAGGCCGGTGCAGGCGGCCGCGCCGGGTGCGGCGAGGAAGAGCTGCAGCACCGAGGGCACGAAGTGGGTGACGGTGACGCCCTGTCCGGCGATGGTGCGGGCGAGTTCCGCGGGGTCGCGGTGGGCGCCGGGCCCGGCCAGGACGAGGGTGGCGCCCTCGCGCAGCGGCCAGAAGAGCTCCCACACCGAGACGTCGAAGCCGGCGGGGGTCTTGTGCAGGACGCGGTCGCCGGGGGCGAGCGGGTACTGCGCCTGCATCCAGCGCAGCCGGTTGTCGATGGCCGAGTGCGGGACGACGACGCCCTTGGGGGCTCCGGTGGTGCCGGAGGTGTGCAGGACGTACGCGGGGTGCTGCGGGGTCAGAGCCCGGCCGGGGTCGGTGGGCAGGTGCGCGGCCAGCGCCTCGCCGAGCGCGGGGTCGTCGAGGGCGACGACGGGCGCGGCGCCGGCGGGCAGAGCGGCGGCGCCGGCGCGGTCGGTCAGGACGCATACCGGTGCGGCGGTGTCCAGCATCTCGCGCAGGCGCACGGCCGGGTCCGCGGTGTCGAGCGGCACGTACGCGCCGCCGGCCTTGAGGACGGCGAGCAGGGCCACGACGAGCTCGGTGGAGCGCGGCAGGGCGACGGCGGCGCGGGTGCCCGGAGCGACGCCCAGCGTGCGCAGGTGGCGGGCGAGCCGGTTGGCGCGGGCGTTGAGCGTGGCGTAGGTGAGGGTCCGGTCGCCGTCGACGAGCGCGGTGGCGTGCGGGGTGCGGGCGGCGCGGGCCTCCACGGGGCCGATGAGGGTCGTGGGCGGCACCTCGGTCGCGGTGTCGTTGAACTCGGTGAGGACCTGCTCGCGCTCGGCGTCGGTGGCCAGCGGGAGGCCGCCGAGCGGCAGGTGCGGGTCGCGCTCGGCGAGGCGGGTCAGCAGGTCGAGGAAGCGGCCTTGGTGCGCGGCGAGTTCGTCCTGGCCGTAGCGGGCGGGGTTGGCGTCGTAGTCGATGCGCAGGCCGCTGCCGTCGGCGCGGTCGTAGATGCCGACGGTGAGGTCGTCGACGGGGCCGGGGGCGAGGTTGTGCGCGTCGGAGCGGGCGCCGGCGAAGGTGAGCCCGTAGTCGAACGGCATGACGTTGACGAGCGGGCCGGTGAGCGGCCGGCCCTCGCCGAGGAGGCCGAGGTCGCGGCGGATGTCCTCGTAGCGGTAGCGCTGGTGGCGGCGGGCGGCCCGGATGCCGAGGACGGCCTGGTGGACGAGTTCGGCGAAGGTCGTGCCGGGGGTGACGGTCATGCGCAGCGGCAGCACGTTCATGACCATGCCGGGCACGCGCAGGGCGACGGAGCCCATGCGGCCCATCATGGGCAGGCCGAGGACGACGTCCTCGCTGCGGGTGGCGCGGGCGACGTAGAGGGCCTGGGCGGCGAAGAGGACGTCGGTCCAGGTGGCCCGCACGGAGGCGGCCAGCCGGCGCAGCCTGGCGGTCGCCTCGGGGGCGAGGTGCGCGGTGGCGCGCAGGTGGCTGCGGGAGGGCAGGGCGGGGCGTGCCGCGGGGCCGGCGGAGGCGAGGCTCGGCGCCTCGGGGCGGTCGGCGAAGGCCGTCAGCCAGTGGGCGCGGTCGCGGGTGCGCGTGGCGGACTCGCGGTAGGCGGCGTCCTCGGCGACGAGGTCGGCGAGCCGGCCGAAGGGGCTCGGGGCGGGGTCCTCGCCGGTGGCCAGGGCCGTGTAGAGCTCGGCGACGCGGCGGGCGACGAGGGAGTAGCCGTAGCCGTCGAGGACGGCGTGGTGGACGCGCTGGTACCACAGCCAGCGCGCGTCGCCGACGCGGAAGAGGCCGTGGGAGAAGAGCGGGCCGCGGGCCAGGTCGAAGGGCTCGGCGAGGTCGGCGCGCATCCGGGCGAGGGCGCTCGCGTCCGGGTCGCGCTCGTCGCGCAGGTCGGCGGTGTGCAGCGGGAAGCCGTGGCCGGGGGCCTCGACCGCGATGGGCAGCTGGCGCGGGCCGCCGGGGGCGTCGGTGATGCGCACGCGCAGGGCGTCGGCCTCGCCGACGGTGCGGTGCAGGGCCTCGGCGAAGCGCGCGGGGTCGATGTCGCCGTGGATCTCGAGATATTCGGCGGTGCCGAGGGCGGGGCTGCCCGGGTCGAGGGCCTGGGCGAACCACATGCCCGACTGGGCGGCGGTGAGGGGGAGCCCCTCCGGCGCGGGGGACCGTCCCGCGCCGGAGGGGCCGGTCAGGGGGAGTGCCCCCGCCCGGTCGAGGGTGCGGGCGTTCACGTCCCCGCCCCCAGCAGCGGTGCCCACTGCTCTATGGCCGGCTGCTCGGCGAGGGCCACGAAGGTGACCTCGGTGCCGTGGTCGCGGCGCCAGCGCTCGACGAGAGTCATGATGCGGACGGAGTCGAGCCCGTAGTCGACGAGGTTCTCGTCGTCGGGGATGTCGGCGGGGTCCTCGCCGAGCACGTCGGCGACGTCGGCCCGGATCTGTTCGAGGGTGAGTGCCATGGGTGCTTACGCCCCTTCGAAGAGCCGGTCGGTGGTGGTCACTACGGCGCACTTGGCGCCCGCCCAGCGCAGCGCCATGGCGTGGTCCTCGGCCGAGAAGTCGGCGACGGCGTCGGCGACGAGGAAGGGCCGGATGTCGCGCATCCAGGCGTCGCAGGCGCTCATCATGACGCCGATGTGCGCGTACACGCCGACGATGATCAGCTGGTCGCGGCCCTGGGCGGCCATCCGCTCCGCCAGGTCGGTCCGCACGAAGGCGCTGTACTTCCACTTGGTCAGGACCGTGTCGGCGGCCGCCGGCGCGACGGCGTCGGCGATGGCCTTGGCGCGCTCGTCGTCCGGCAGGCCCGGGCCCCAGAAGTCCTGCTGCAGGCCGCGCTCGGCGGGGCTCTGGCCGCCGGGCTGGGCGGAGTAGACGACCGGGACGCCGAGGCGGTCGCAGTCCTTCTTCACCGCGGCGACGTTGGCGAGCAGCTCGGTGACGGGCGACGCCCCGGCCTCGAACGCGTCGAGGAAGTAGTTCTGCAGGTCGTGCACGAGCAGCACCGCGCGGCTCGGGTCGACGGTCCAGCCGACCTTGTTCGCGGGCAGGTCGGCCTCCCGCGGCATGGGATACGGGGCGATGGCAGGCAGTGCCATGGTGGTCGGTGAGCCTTTCTCGGTTCTCGGCGTTTTCAGCGCGTCGCTGCTGCTGCGGCGACCTGTGCGGCGATGGCCGCGCGGAGGTCCTTCTTCGACACCTTGCCGATGCCCGTCTGCGGGAACTCCGTCACGAACTCCACCCGGTCGGGGACCTTGAAGGCGGCGAGGCCGCGCTCGCGGACGAACTTCTTGACGGCGATCGACTTGAGGGGCCCGGCCCCTTCGCGCAGGACGACGTAGGCGCAGGTGCGCTCGCCCAGGTAGGCGTCGGGCATGGAGACGACGGCGACGTCGTGTACGGCCGGGTGGGCGAGGATGTGGTTCTCGATCTCCTCGGCGGCCACCTTCTCGCCGCCGCGGTTGATCTGGTCCTTGGCCCGTCCCTCGACCACGATGTGGCCCGTCTCCGTCATCCGGACGACGTCGCCGGTGCGGTAGAAGCCGTCGGCGGTGAAGGCCGTGGCGTTGTGCTCGGGGGCCCGCCAGTAGCCGCGGATGGTGTACGGGCCGCGGGTGAGCAGGTGGCCGGTCTCCCCCGCGGGCAGCTCGTTGTCCTCGTCGTCGACGATGCGGATCTCGTCGTCCGGCGAGATGGGGCGTCCCTGGGTGGTGACGATCGTGGTCTCGGGGTCGTCCAGGCGGGTGTAGTTCACCAGGCCCTCCGCCATGCCGAAGACCTGCTGGAGGGTGCAGCCGAGGGCCGGGCGCACGCGGCGGGCCGCCTCCTCGCTGAACTTCGCGCCGCCCACCAGCAGGACCTGAAGGCTGCTCAGG
Source organism: Streptomyces rectiverticillatus (assembly GCF_013394065.1). Taxonomy (NCBI): domain Bacteria; kingdom Bacillati; phylum Actinomycetota; class Actinomycetes; order Kitasatosporales; family Streptomycetaceae; genus Streptomyces; species Streptomyces rectiverticillatus. The sequence goes on along the minus strand of NZ_CP040752.1, from coordinate 6,040,261 downwards.
TCGTGCGGGGTCTCGGCCGCGGCCTCGGTCCACACCAGGGCGAGCGGGGGCACCAGGCCGGTGATCGTGACGCCCTCGGCGGCGATCAGCGGGAAGGCCACGTCGGGGCTGGGGCGGGGGGCGAGGACGACGCGGGCGCCGGCGTAGAGCGCGCCGAGGGTGCCCGGGGAGCTCAGGGGGAAGTTGTGGGCGGCGGGCAGGGCGCAGAGGTAGACGCTGTTCTCGTCCACGCCGCAGATCTCGTTGGAGCCCCACAGCGAGTAGATGTAGTCGTCGTGGGTGCGCGGGATGAGCTTGGGCACGCCCGTGGAGCCGCCGGAGAGCTGGAGGAAGGCCAGCTCGTGCGGGGCCGGGGCGCCCGGGGCGGCCACCGGCTCGGTGGGGACGTCGGCCAGCGCCGTGTGCTCCCCCGGCTCACCGGCGACGAAGACGTGCTTGAGGCCGGGGACCTCGGCGCGGACCTTCGTGGCCAGCTCGCGGTAGTCGTAGCCCTCGCTGACGTCGGCGATGACGTAGGCGGCGGCCTCGGTGAAGGCGCAGAAGTGGCGGATCTCGGTCTCGCGGTGGGCGGGCAGCGCGAAGACGGGGAGGGCGCCGATGCGGAAGAGCGCGAAGACGACCTCGAAGAACTCGGCGACGTTCGGCAGCTGGACGACGACGCGGTCGCCCTTGCCGATGCCGTGGGCGAGGAGACCGGCGGCCAGCCGGTCGGCGCGCAGGTCGAGCTCGCCGTACGTCCAGCGCCGCGTTTCCTCCCCGCGCAGCGTCCCGGAGGGGTCCACGATCGCGATCCGGTCCGGGTGGGCCTGCGCGCGGTCGCGCAGCATCTGCCCGAACGTTTCTCCACGCCAGTAACCCGCCGCGCGGTAGCGCTCGGCGAACTCGGCCGGATAGCCCGGAGCGTCGGTCGTCTCGGTCACTGGTCAACCCCCACAGCCTGCAGGAACGTCTGGAACTTGGCGCCGGTCTCGGCCGTCTCGGCCTCCGGCGAGGACTGCGCGACGACACCCGCGCCCGCGTACAGCCGCAGGGAGCGCTCCTCCGCCTCGGCGCAGCGGATGGTGACGACCCATTCGCCGTCGCCGTTCGCGTCGCCCCAGCCGACCATGCCCGTGAAGAAGCCGCGGTCGAAGGGCTCCAGCTCGCCGATGACGTCGCGCGCGGTGGTGGTCGGGGTGCCGCAGACGGCGGGCGTGGGGTGCAGCGCGGAGGCCAGCTCCAGCGCGGACACCGCGGGGTCGGCCGGCTCGCCGGTGACGGTCGTCGACAGGTGCCACATGGCGGCGGTGCGCACCAGCGTGGGGCGCTCGGGCACGTGCAGGCTGCGGCAGTACGGGGCGAGGGCCTCGCGGACGGCGTCGACGACGACGGCGTGCTCGTGCAGGTCCTTCTCCGACTGCAGGAGGGCGGCGGCGCGGCGGACGTCCTCGGCGAGGTCGGCGCTGCGCGGCGTGGAGCCGGCCAGCGGGTTGGCGACGAGGGTGCCGCCGCGCCGGGAGACCAGCAGCTCGGGGCTGGCGCCGAGCAGGGTGCGGCCGGGGCCGGTGGGCAGGGCGAAGGTGTAGCCGGCCGGGTCGCGGCGGGCCAGGCGCTGCAGCAGGGCGGGCAGGTCGAGGTCGCGGTCGGAGGCGAGCTCCAGGGTGCGGGCGAGGACGACCTTGGCGAAGTCGCCGCGCTGCATGCGGGCGACGGCCTCGGCGACCGCGGCGCCGTAGCCCGCGGGCTCGGGCACGGGCCGCACATCCCAGCGGGCGGCGCCGGGCGCGGCCGCGGGCAGGGCGATCAGCGGGTCCTCGGCCAGCGGCGGCGCCCAGCGGACGGCCTCGGGCACGGCCAGCGCGGCGGGCGCGCCCTGGTCGAAGGGGACGGCGCCGACGACGACCGGCGCCTCGTCGCCGGCCAGCACCCGGGCGGCGAGCGTCTCGGCGACGCGCTGCGCCACGGGGGCGGTGCCGTGCGGCACCTCGGCGCGCACGCCGTGGGCGAGGAGGGTACGGGTGGGCGAGGCGAAGAACCGGGCGCGGCCGGGTTCGTAGGCGTCGAGGAGCGAGGTCGCGGCGCCGACGGTGTCGGCGGGCCCGCCGGCGCGGCGCCCGGGGGCGGCCGGTGCCCCGGTGCGGGGGGCGTCCGTGCGGACGCCGGGCCCGCTCGGCCGGTCGGCGACGTGGTGAGCCGTGGTCACCTGTTGCTCCTTTTCCTTCCGGTGGGTCTCACCGGGTGTGCTGTGGGGTCCTGCTGCCGGCCGGACCGGGTGGGCCGGGCGGCGGCATGTGGCCGGTGCCCGGTGGGGTGGCCCGGGCGGGCCGACCGTGGGGGACCGGGCCGGGGCCCGGTCGTGGGCGGCGGTGTGCGGGCGGCTGTGCGCCCGGCGGTCGTTCGCGAGTGCGGACGGCGGTCCGCTCCCCGCGCCCGACGCGCTGTCAGGCGCGCAGCGTCGCGCCGCCGTCGACGTACAGGTCGTGCATCGTGATGTGCCGCGCGCGGTCGGAGACGAGGAAGGCGACGGCGTCGGCGATGTCGGCGGGCTCGGCGATCCGGCCGAGGGGGATGCCGACGCGGTACGACTCGGGGTCGCCGTCGATGACGCGCTGGGGCGCCTGCTCGTCGGCCCACAGCCCGCGCTGCATGGCGGTGTCGGTGGAGCCGGGCGAGACGACGTTGCAGCGGACGCCGCTGCGGGCGAGCTCGAGCCCGAGGCACTTGGTGAACATGGTGGCGGCGGCCTTGGAGGCGGCGTACGCGGCCATGCTGGTGCGCGGCACGCCGGCGGCGTTGGAGCCGACGGTGACGATGCAGCCGGAACGGCGCTGCGTCATGCGGCGGGCCACGGCGCGCGAGGTGTTGAAGACGCCGGTGGAGTTCACGGCGAAGGTGCGGTGCCAGGTGTCGTCGGTGATGTCGACGACGGGCGAGGTGCGCAGCACGCCGGCGACGTTGACGAGGATGGCGAGGGGGCCGAGGGTGTCCTCGACCTCTTCGACGACGGCCTCGACGGCGGCGCTGTCGGCGACGTCGGCGGTGTGGGCGGTGACCCTCCTGTCGCCGTCCCGGCCGAATTCGGCCTCCAGGTCCTTGATGCCGTCCGGGGTCCAGTCGAGGGCCGCGACGCGCGCTCCCCGGGCGACGAGGGCGCGGGTCACGGCCTCGCCTATGCCCTGGCCGGCGCCGGTGACCAGCGCGATGCGGCCGGAGAGTTCTGACTGCTGCACTTGCGGTTCCCCCGATTCCCAATCCGAACTAAGGTAAGCCTTACCTTACATGACCCGCCCGGCCGGATCGAACGGCCGCACGGAGGGGGCGCCTTGCCTCATCCGTGCGCGGGGGGCGCACGAGCAAGGCTTAGGTTAGGCTAACCTCACGCTCTTGCCTATAGGGGGGTGGCCCCCGGCTGCCCGGCGGCCACCCCCCGGCGGGGCGCAGGTTCCGGCCCGTCAGGTCACGAGCTCCAAGGCCGCCATGCCCGGCGCGGTGACCCCGAAGGTCTGCGCGTACAGGGACAGTTCCGCCTCCAGCGCACGCACGACCGTGGCAGCCCGGCGGAAGCCGTGGCCCTCGCCCTCGAAGGCGATGTAGGTGTGCGGCACCCCGCGGCCGGCCATCGCCGCCAGCAGCCGCTCGCTCTGCACGGGCGGGCAGACGGGGTCGGCCAGCCCCTGCAGCAGCAGGAAGGGCGCGGAGATCCGGCTCGCCCGGTGCAGCGGCGAGCGCTCCCGGTAGCGCTCGGGCACCTCCTGACGGGGGCCGATCAGCGACTCCAGGTAGCGCGACTCGAAGTCGTGCGTGCCGCCCTCCGCCGTCCAGGCCTCCGGGTCCAGCACCGGGTAGAGGATGGTGCCGCAGGCGTAGAGCGAGGTGGCGGCGAGCGAGGCCGCAGCCGTCCAGCCGCCCGCGCTGCCGCCGCGGATCGCGATCCGGGCCGGGTCGGCGATGCCCTCGCGGGCCAGCGCCGCGGCCACCGCCGCGCAGTCCTCGACGTCCACCACGCCCCACTGCCCGCGCAGCCGCTCGCGGTACGCGCGCCCGTAGCCGGTCGAGCCGCCGTAGTTCACCTCGGCGACGCCGATGCCGCGGGAGGTGAAGAAGGCGGTCGCCAGGTCGAGCACGAGGGGCGAGCGGGCGGTGGGGCCGCCGTGCGCCCACACCACGTACGGCGGCAGCTCCCCGTCCGGGGCGGCGTGGCCGGGGTTGCGCGGCGGGTGGAGGTGGGCGTGCACCTCGCGCCCGTCCGGCCCGCCGAAGGTGCGCGTCAGCGGCTCGGGGTAGTAGGCGGGGTCCACGCGGTCGGTGTGCCGGGCGCCGACGGCCCGGGCCCGGCCCGTGCAGGCGTCGAGCTCGACGACCTCGTACGCGCTGTGCGGGCTCGCGGCCACCCCCACGGCGCGGGTGCCGCTCACCGCGAGGGTCGGCGCCCACTCCGTCCACGGCCCAGCGACGTCCGCGATCTCCCCGCTGCGGGGGTCGAGGACGCCGAGGACGGCGGCGCCGCGGCCGTGGAGCGCGGCGACGAGCCCTCCCGGCAGCGGCGCGAACCAGCGCATCCCCACGCGCCACAGCGGCCCCGCGAACTCCTCCTCGCGGCGGCACAGCGCCGTGCTCTCCCCCGTCGCCGGGTCGACGCGGTACAGATTCCACCAGCCGGTGCGGTCGCTCGCCGCGAGCAGCGAGCCGTCCTCGGCCCACTCCACCTGGGCCACGGACTCCGCGGGCCCGCCCATGACGGTACGGGCCTCCGGCAGCCGGCCGTCCGCGCTGACCTGAGCGGTCTTCAGCTCGGTGCCCTCCCAGGGCATCCGGGGGTGGTCCCAGGCGATCCAGGCCGCCTGCCGACCGTCCGGGGAGAGCCGCGGCCCGGTGACGAAGCGGTTCCGGCCGTCGGTCAGCTCCCGGACGGCCCCGCGGTCTCCTGCCGCGGAGCCGTCCAGCGGGACGGCCGCGAGCAGCCGGCGCACGTCGCACGGCCCCTCGCCGGTGAACTCCTCCAGCACGCACCACACCTCGCCGCGGCCGGGCGGCAGCACCGGATCGGCCCAGCGCAGCCCGCCGCCCACCGGCGACAGCGGGGTCAGGGGCCGCGGGACGGCACCGGGGACGTCGGGCTCGAAGGCGTAGAGCCGCTGGTCCGCGAAGTGGGTGAAGACCACCAGCGGGCCGCCGGAGGCGCGGGCCACCGCCGCCCACGGCAGGCCGCCGTACTCCAGAACCCGGTTGCGCACGTTCCAGGGGGCGGGCAGCACCGTCCCCTCGGCCCCGCCGGCCCGCCGCCGCACGAGGGTGAAGCGGCCCTCCTCCGCCGGGCGTGGTGCGGCCCACCACAGCTCGTCGCCGACCGTGCCCACGAAGTCGGGTCCGCCGCCGGCCGACGCGGCGAGCTCCGCGCCGACCGGGGACTGCCAGGCTCCGTAGGGCGCCGTGGACACCATGATCTGTTACGCCTCCTCGAAACGGCCCGTCAGGCCGTGCTCATCACGCTGTTTCCGTCAAGCCGTGTTCAGCAAGCTGCGTTCATCAGGCTGTGCGCATCAGGCTGCGTTCATCAAGCTGCGTTCATCAAGAAGTGGTCGAGCACCCGCACGCCGAAGTGCAGCGCGTCGCAGGGCACCCGCTCGTCGGCGCCGTGGAACAGCGCCTGGTAGTCGAAGCCCGGGGGCAGCTTCAGCGGGGCGAACCCGTAGCAGTCGATGCCCAGGCGCGAGAACTGGCCGGCGTCGGTGCCGCCGGACATGCAGAACGGCACCACGTGCCCGCCGGGGTCGAAGCGCTCGAGCGCCTCCCGCATCAGCGCGAACAGCGGGGCGGCGAGCGGGGCCTGCAGCGCCGTGCCCCTTTGGTAGTACTCCCACTCCACGTGCGGCCCGGTGAGCCGGTCCAGCGTGGTGCGGAACTCCTCCTCGCCGCCCGGCACGACGCGCCCGTCCACGTGCCCGACGGCGGCCCCCGGGATCACGTTGACCTTGTACCCCGCGTCCAGCATCGTCGGATTGGAGCTGTTGCGGACCGTCGGGGCCAGGAGCCGGGACGCGGAGCCCAGCTCCTCCAGCAGCGCGTCGGCGTCGAAGCCCGGCGCGCCGGGGTCGGCCTCGATGCCGTGCGCGGCGGCGATCTCCACGAGGGCGGCGCGCACGGTCGGGGACAGCCGCACCGGCCAGCGGTGCCTGCCGATCCGGGCCAGCGCCTCGGCCAGCCGGGTGACGGCGTTGGCCTGATTGGGTTTCGCGCCGTGCCCCGCTCTGCCGCGCGCCGTGAGCTTGAGCCAGGCCGTGCCCCGCTCCCCCGCCGCCACCGGGTAGAGCCGCAGCCCGCCGTCCGCGTGGAAGGTGTAGGCGCCCGACTCGCCGATCGCGTACCGGCAGCCCTCGAACAGGCCCGGGTGCTCCTCGGCCAGGAAGGCGGCGCCCGTCCAGGCGCGGTCCTCCTCGTCGGCGGTGAAGGCGAGCACGATGTCGCACGGGGGCCGGGCGCCGGTGCGCGCCCAGGCCCGTACGACCGACAGGACCATGGCGTCCGTGTTCTTCATGTCGACGGCGCCACGGCCCCACACCACGCCGTCGCGGACCTCGCCGGAGAAGGGGTGGACGCTCCACTCGGCGGGGTCGGCGGGGACCACGTCGAGGTGGCCGTGGACGAGCAGCGCGGGGGCGCCCGGATCGGTGCCCGGGACGCGGGCGACCACGTTCGTCCGGCCGGGCTCCTTCTCCAGCAGCACCGGCTCGATGCCGGCCTCGCTCAGCGCCGCGGCCACGTACTCGGCGGCGGGCCGCTCCCGGCAGTCGCCCGCGCCGCGGTTGGTCGTGTCGATGCGGATCAGGTCGGAGGTGAAGCGCACCACCTCGTCGAGGGCGCGCTCGTCCACCCGGACGGCCGCCCCCTCCGCCCCCTCCGCCGCATCCGCCCCTGCGGTCCCTGTGGTCCCTGCCGTCTGTTCCCTCTGTTCCGTCTGTTCCGTCTGTTGCGTCGTGATCTCAGCCATACTGCTCCTCCACCGCGGCCGACACGACGGTCGTGACCGCCTTGAAGCAGCGGATGCCGTCGTACATGGTCGCCGTGGTGTACGAGACCCGGCGCTCGCCGCTGGGCACGACGCCCGGGATCACCGTCGCCGCCCCGGCCAGGTGGTCGGCGTCGAACTCGATGTCGACGGTGAACGGGCCGCCGCCGGTGACGGGCTCGTACCGCACGGCGAGGGCCGTCGCCTCCCGGGCCGCGGCGCGGATGTCCGCGGCCGTGCGCGCGGGGGTGCGGCAGACGGCCGCATAGCGGGAGACGCAGTCCTTGACGGCCACCGAACGGGCCAGCGGGGCATATCCCTTGGCGTCCGCACAGGTCAGGTCGTCGCCCGTCACCAACACCACGGGAACACCGTATTCCGCGACGACGAGGGAGTTGAGCAACCCCTCGCTCGCCCGCGCGCCGTCCACCCAGACGCCGGTGATGGTGTTGGAGAGGTAGGTATGGGCGAGGACGCCCGGGGTGCCGGCCCCCGTGTGATAGCCCACGAAGGCGATGCCGTCGACATCGCCGTGCTGCACGCCTTCGACCATGCTCAGGCTCTTGTGCCTGCCGGTGAGCATCTGGGCCCGGTCGTCCAGCTTCTCCAGCAGCAGATTGCGCATCCCCCAGTGCGCTTCGTTGATGAGGACCTCGTCGGCACCGCCGTCGAAAAAGCCTGCGACGGCCGCATTCACGTCCGAGGTGAACAGATGGCGGCACCGTTCCCACTGCGAGGCGCCGGGCAGCACGTCGGCCGGCCAGGTGACACCGGTGGCGCCCTCCATGTCCGCGGAGATCAGGATCTTCACCATGCCTCAGTCCTACCGCAGGTGGCAGGCGGCCGCACGGGTCCTGGCACAGTCGCCGCAACGGGCCCGCAGCGGGACTCGGCCGTCCGGCGGACGGCTGCGGGGGCGGCTTCGGGACGGCTGCCGCACCGGACGCCGCGCTCGATCAGGCGTTCGGCAGGCTGTGGGAAAGGCGGCGGCATTCCCTCGCGGCCCCGCCCGGCAGTGGCGGAAGACACCGCCGGGCCATGGAGGCGAACCTCCATATCCATGCAGGGGAATTACACATTCCAAGTTTTGCCGCATTTTACCACGCACGCCGGGACGGTTGCCTCAACTCCATGAAAATATAAAGCAGTTGACGGCGCCATTGACCTTCGCAATTATCGGTTCCCGGCGACGGCCGGCGCTTCCTTTCGGGCAACCGGCCCTCACACCAAGGACACTGCACGCCAAGGACACTGCACGCCAAGGACACTGCACGCCAAGGACACTGCATGCCCACCATCGCGATATCCCGAGGGCCTGTCGAATACACCGTCCTCGAAGGCGACTGCGAAGCCGCCCCACTCGTCCTCCTCCACGAAGGCCTGGGCTGCATCGCCATGTGGCGGCGCTTCCCGGCCCGCCTGGCGGCGGCCACCGGCCGCCGGGCCCTGGTCTTCTCCCGCCACGGGCACGGCGGTTCGGGCCCGGCCCCGCAGGAGCGCACCCCGCGCTCCCTGCACGAGGAGGCCCACGAGGTCCTCCCCGAGCTGCTCGGCCGGCTCGGCATCCACCGTCCCGTGCTCGTCGGCCACAGCGAAGGCGCCTCGATCGCGCTGCTGCACGCGGCCGGGCACCCCGTCGAAGCCGTCGTCGCCCTCGCCCCGCACCTGTTCGCCGAGCCGCAGACGCTCCGCGGCGTCGCCGCGGCCCGCGAGGCCCACGCGTCCGGGCCGCTCGCCAAGGAGCTGGCCTTCTACCACCAGGACCCGCTCACGGTGTTCCGGCGCTGGAGCGGGCTGTGGCTCTCCGAGGCCTTCCGCGGCTGGGACATCGAGAGCGACCTGGCCGGCGCTACCGCCCCCGTCCTCCTCATCCAGGGCGACAGCGACCCGTACGGCACCTTCGCCCACCTCGACGCGGCCGAGCGCGCCCTCGGCGGGCCCGTGCAGCGCCTGGAGCTGGCCGGCTGCGGCCACGCCCCGCACCTCGAACGGCCCGACGACGTCGTCGACGCCGTCCAGACCTTCCTCGCCACCGCCACCGCCACCGCCACCGCCCCCGGCCCCGTCGGCCGGCCCCCGCGCCTGGAGATCCGGCCATGAGCGACCTCGACGACGTCCGCCTGGACGGCCTGCTCGCCGCGTCCGCGCGCCGGCACCCCTCCCGGCCCGCCCTCACCGCCCAGGGCCGCACCTGGACCTACGCCGGGCTCGACCGCGCCGTCGACGGGCTGGCCCGGCAGCTCCGCGCGGCCGGCCTGGAGACCGGGGACCGGGTGGGCGTCCTGGCCCCCAAGGGGCCCGAGGCGGTCCTCGGCATCTACGCCGCGCTGCGGGCCGGAGCGGTCGTGGCCCCGCTCGACGTCGCCGACCCGCCCGTCCGCACGGCCCACATGGTGCGCGGCGCCGGGATCTGCCTGCTGCTCGCCTCGGACCGCTCCCTGGAGGGCTGCCGCCGCGCCGCCGCCGAGGCGGGCGCGGGCCCCTCGCCGGACGAGGGCGCCCTGGACCACGGCCTGCACCGGATCCGCACCCTCGCCCCGGCGGACCGCCCCGCCCCGCTGCCCGCACCCGCCGGCAGCGGCGGCTACGTCCTGTTCACCTCCGGCAGCACCGGCCGCCCCAAAGGGGTGCTCCTCTCCCACGCCAACGTCGCCCACTTCGCGCTGTGGGCCGCCGCCGAGCTCGGGCTGACGGAGACCGACCGCGTGGGCTCGCAGGCCGCGCTGACCTTCGACCTCACGACCTTCGACCTGTTCAGCACGGCCGCGGCGGGCGCCTGCGCCGTCCTGATGCCCGACGTCCTGCGGGCCTTCCCGCGCGACGTCGTCGGCTGGCTCCACGAGCAGCGCATCACCGCCTTCTACGCGGTGCCCTCCCTCTACCAGGGCATGCTCGAACGGGGCGGCATCGCGGAGCACTTCCCGGCCTCGCTACGGGTCGCGGCGTTCGCAGGCGAGCCCTTCGCCCCGCGCCCCCTGGAGCGCTATCTGCAACTCCTGGGCGACGTACCGCTCTACAACCTCTACGGGCCGACGGAGACCAACGTCTGCACGTACAGCCGGGTGCCCGCCGACTGGACCGCCGATCAGGAGGTCACCATCGGCCGGGCCGTCGACGGCGACGTCGTCGACGTCCTCGGCGAGGACGGCCTGCCCACCGACGGCACCGGCGAGATCCACGTCGCCGGTGCCACCGTCTTCCAGGGATACCTGCAGGACGGGACCCTCACCGACCCCACCCGCACGGTGCGCTTCCGCGACGGCGTCGCCCGCCGCGCCTACGCCACCGGCGACATCGGCCGCATCACCGCCGACGGCCGCGTGTTCCTGCGCGGCCGCGGCGACACCCAGGTCAAGCGGCGCGGCCACCGCATCGACCTGCTCGACGTCGAGAGCGCCGTGCTCGCGCTGCCCGGCGTCACCGCCGCCGCGGTGGTCGCCAAGGACGGCGCGCACCACGGCGAGATCTGGGCGTACGTCCAGAGCGGCGGGGGCGGGAGGGACGTGGGCGGAAAGGGGGCCTCAGCCACTGCGGAGACCTCCCCCGCGGAGATCGCCAAGGAGAACACCGAGGAGGTCGCCGAGGAGATCCTCGCCGGTCTGCGCGGGCTCCTGCCGCTGCGCATGCTGCCCGACCGCGTCGTCCCCGCCGCCGCCCTGCCCGTCAACGCCCGCGGCAAGGTCGACCGCCGCGCGCTCGCCGCCCGCACCGACGGGCCCCGTACCACCTGACCGTCCGCCACTCCCCACAGAAGGAGCCCGAGCGTGAACACCGTAGAGGACCTCTGCACCCTGATCAGCAGCAAGATCACCTGGGGGCGCGGCGAGGAGCCCCGGGAGCTCCTGCCCGGCACCCCGCTGCTCGAACAGGGCCTGCTGGACTCCCTGTCCATCATGCAGATCGTCGCCGCGCTCGACGCACAGGCCGGCATCGTGCTGCCGGACACCGAGATCGTCGCGGCCAACTTCCGCAGCCCGCAGGCGCTGTGGAGCGTGCTGGAGGAGCTCCGGGCGGGGGCGGCCCGGTGAGCGACGCACGCGCGGCCGCCGGGCCGCACCCGACCGTGATGCCCGCACCTCTGCGCCGCGCGGGCGGAGAAGCGATCGAGGAGGCACTGTGAACGCCGCCGAGCGTCTGCTGCGCTCCGGTCCCCCGGGGACCGAGGCCGTGGTGGACGAGTACCGCGACCGGGCGCTGCCCCTCGTGGAGCAGCTGACCGGCAAGGGCTTCCGCGACCAGTGGGAGGCCCTGGCCGGGCTCGGCGTGCTCCGTCTGGACCCGCCGGAGCCCGGGCCCGGGGCGCTCGCTGCCGCCGCCCCCGGGCCCGTCACCCGCTCGCTGGCCATGATCGAGGGCATCGGCCTGGCCGGCGCCGACCCCGGCGTCGTCTACGCCATGGCCTCCCAGGTGTTCGGCATGGAGTATCCGCTGCGCGCCGTGCTCCCGGCCGGCGCGTGGCGGTCCGTCGCCCGCATCCAGGAGGGGCGCGAGCTGATGTGCCACGCCCTTACCGAACGCAAGGGCGGCAGCGACCCGCTGTCCATGGACACCCGCGCCACGCGCGACGGCGACGGCTATGTACTGGAGGGCGCCAAGACCTTCATCACCGCCGCCCCCGTGGCGGGCCTGGCCCTCGTCTTCGCCCGCACCGAGCAGGGCCGCTCGCCCTTCTCCCTGTCCGCCTTCCTGTTCCCCGTCGCCACCCCGGGCGTGACCCGCGCCGAGGCCTTCGCGAAGACCGCGCTGCCCGGCGTGCCGATGGGCGAGCTCGTCTTCGACGGCGTACGCCTGGACGCGGGCAGTCTGGTGGGCGGCGAGGGGTCGGGGCTGGCGCTGCTCTCCTCCACCACCACCTGGGAGCGGGCCCTGCTGCTCGGCTACGCCCTCGGCCCGATGCGCCGCACCCTGCAGCGCCTGACGGACTGGGCCTGCGGGCGCGGGCACTTCGGCCGCCGCATGGGCGCCAGCCACCAAGTGGCCGCCCGTATCAGCGACATGGCGCTCGTCCTGCACCGCTCCCGCACGCTGCTGTACGCCATGGCGGCGCGGCTCGACGCGGGAACGCCCACCCGCCGGCTGTCGGCCGAGGCCGCCCTGACCAAGATCTCCGTCTCCGAGGACTACGTACGGCTGACCGAGCACGCCACCGCGCTGTCGGGCGTACGGGCCTTCATCGCCGATTCCGAACTCCCCGCCGATCTGCACAGCCCCATGGCGGCGCTCACTTATGCAGGCCCCAACGACCTGCTGCGCATCGGGGTCGCCCGTGAATTCGGGCTCCCCGTCGAAAACTGATGCGCGAACCGATTCCCGAGCCGACTCCCGAGCCGGGAACCCGATTTCCGAGCCGGGAACCCGATTTCCGAAAGGCCCCTCATGGCCATGTCCCTGCCCACCGAGCTGCTGCCCGCCGAATTCGACGAACTGCTCGACGTCGCCGAGGCGACCGGGGCGGCCCTCGCCCCGTTCGCCGCCGAGGTGGACGCGGGCCGCTCCACCGGCCACGAGACCTACCGCATCCTGCGCGAGGCCGGGCTGCTCGGCCTGCTCGTGCCCCGCGCGGCCGGCGGGGCCGGGCTCGGCTTCGCCGGGTACTCCCGGGTGCTCGCCGTGCTGGGCGCCCACAACGGCGCCGCCGCCCTCGGCTTCAACATGCACAACGTCGCGATCGGCTCCCTGTGCGAGTCCGCCGGCACGCCCCTGCCGCCCGCGGCCGAGGCCTTCCGGTCCTGGCTCTTCGACGAGGTGGTCCACGGGCACAAGCTGTTCGCCTCCGCCACCTCCGAGGCCGGCAGCGGCGCCAAGCTCCGCGGCGTGCGCACCTCCTACCACCGCACGGGGGACGGCGGGTACGTCATCACCGGCGAGAAGTCCTTCGTCTCGCTAGCGGGCGTCGCCGACTACTACGTGGTCGCCGCCCGCGCCGAGGGCACCGACGGCAGCGGCGAGGTCTCGCACTTCGTCGTCGCGGCGGACGACCCCGGCGTGAGCTTCGGAGAGGTGCACAGCCTGTCCGCCATGTACGGCACCAGCACCGCGGGCATGACCCTGGACGCGGTGACCGTGCCGCGCTCGCGGCTCTTCCTCGGCGTCGAGGGGATGTCCCTGTACAAGCTGGTGCGCGAACCCCACTGGATGATCGCCGGGTACACGGGCGCCTACCTGGGCATCGCCGAGGCGATCCTCCGCTTCACCACGGACCACGTGGCCGCCTCGCCCCGGCGCGCCGGGTCGCCGGTGCTGCAGCGCGAGCTCGGCCGGATGTCCGCGCGGCTGAGCGCCGCCCGGGCCCTGGTCGCCGAGGCCGGTGCGCGCGTGGACGCCGCGCGCGGCAGCGCCGGGGCCAACGCCGCGGTGCACGCCGCGAAGTACGTCGTCGGCGAGACCGGCCCCGCCCTCGCGCAGGACGCCGTCCGGATCTGCGGCTCGGTGGCCGTGAGCCGGTCGCAGCCGCTGGAGCGGCTGCTGCGCGAGGCGTCCTTCGCCTCCGTGATGCCCGCCAAACCGGAGGAGTGCCTGGAGTATCTGGGCAAGGCCGCGCTCGGCGTGAACCTGTACGACGCGACGGCCTTCGACTGGTGAGGGCCGACGGACAGCGGCGGCTCGCCGCGGCGGGGGCCCCGGCCTCCGCCCTGCCCGCCGTACCGCGTGCCGCCGTCCCCACCGTCACGTACGTGCTGTTCGTGGTGATGGCCGGCGGCACCCTGCCCACACCCGTCTACGCCCTGTACGCGCAGCGGCTGCACCTGTCCCCGCCGGTCGTCGCCCTGGTCTTCGCGGCCTACGCGGTGGGCATCGTGGCCGCCCTGCTGCTGTTCGGAGGGCTGTCCGACAAGATCGGGCGGCGCGCCACGCTCGTCCCGGCGCTGGTCGTCGCCGCGGCGAGCAGTGTCGTCTTCATCGCCTCGCCCACCCTGCCGGGGCTGTTCGCCGGGCGGCTGCTCTCCGGCGTCTCGGTGGGCCTGACGACCGGCGCCGCCACCGCGTACCTGAGAGAACTGCACCCCTCACCGCCCCGGGCCGCGCTCATCGCCTCGGTCACCAACATGGCCGGGCTCGGCAGCGGGGCGCTGCTGTCGGGCGTCCTCGTGGAGTACGCGCCCTCGCCCGCCGTGCTGCCGTATACCGTCCTGATCGCCCTGCTGCTGCCGGGCGCGGCGCTCGCGCTGCTGCCCGAGCGGGTCGTGGCCCGCGGGGGCGGGATCCGCCCGCAGCGGATCGGCGTGCCGCCCGCCGTGCGGCGGCCGTTCACCGCCGCGGCGGTCGCCGTCTTCGCCTCGTTCGCGCTGCTGGGCCTGCTGGCCGCGCTGGCGGGCAACTTCCTCGTGCAAGGGCTGCACAACCACAGCCACCTCGCCGTCGGCCTGGTGGCCTTCAGCGCCTTCGGCTCCGCGGGGGCGGCCCAGCTCCTCGCGGTACGGATGGCGCCGCGGGCCGGCCTGGTCGCCGGGATGACCGCCGTCCCGCTCGGGCTCGCCCTCATCGTCACCGGCCTGTCCGCCGCCTCGCTGCCCGCCTTCCTGTGCGGCTCCGTGCTGGGCGGGGCGGGCGCGGGCACGTCCTTCAAGTCCGGCCTGGCGCTGGTGACGTCCCGGGCCGCGCCCGACCGCGTCTCGGAGCTGGTCTCCGGCTACTTCGTCGCCGCGTACCTGGGCCTGACCGTGCCGGTCGTCGGCGTGGCCGTGCTGCTGGCCGAGGGCACGCTCATGACGGCGGCCGGCGTCTTCGCCGGGGTGGTCACGGTGCTGTGCCTGGGCAGCATCGGCGTCACCGCGGCCCTCGGCAACCGCACACCCACCCGAAGGACCCCGCCATGACCACCGCGCTCTCCCCCGTCGGCCCCGACAGCTACCGCGCCCTGATGGCCGCCCATCCCGGCGGGGTGGCCGTGGTCACCACGGACGACGGCCTCGGCACCCCGTACGGCTTCGCCTGCACGGCGTGGTGCGGCGTGTCCCTCGACCCGCCGCTGCTGCTGGTGTGCGCCTCCACCACGGGCAGCACCCTGCCGGTGCTCGCCGGGCGCGGCTGGTTCGCCGTCAACCTCCTGCACGGGGCGGGGCGCCGCGCCGCGGAGGCCTTCGCCCACCGCGACGCGGGCCGCTTCTCGGCCGTCCCCTGGCAGCGCTCCCCGGCCACGGGCCTGCCCCTCCTGCCGGAGGACGCCCACACGGTGGCCGAGTGCCGCGTCCACCGCCTGAACCCCGCCGGCGACCACACCGTGATCATCGGCGGAATAGTCCGCACGACCACGACGCGGGGCGCGGACCAGCCCCCACTGCTGTACGGCATGCGCCGGTACGCGACGTGGCCGGCCCCGTAGGGGACGGCCCGCCTGCCGACGAGGACACGGGGTCCCGGGTCACCCGCCACACCCGGCAAAGCCGGGAAACCCCAGCCCGCAACGGCGCCGCACCCCCCACCGTAGGCCCGGCGGAAGCCGGACCCCGCGTCGCGGAACCCAGCCGGACGGCTAGTCCGCGTGGCCGAGTTGGAGGTCGCGTTCCGTGCGGCCTCCGCCGGCGACCTGGAGCACCGTGGCCACCGGCGGGTACCCCGCGGCGATGACGGTGTACTCGCCCGCCGAGAGGTCCACGAACCGGAAGGACCCGTCGGGGCCGGTGGTGGCGGTGTCGACGACGTTGCCCGCGGCGTCCAGGAGGGTGACGCGGGCGTCCTCGACCAGCCGGCCGCCGCCCGCCCGCACGACGCCGCGCAGGACGGCCCCTCCGGCGAGCTCGATGTCCTGACGGGTCTCGCGGCAGGACTGGACGGTCACCGGCAGCGCGGCGGGCCGGAAGACGGGGGCGCTGCCGGCCAGCGTGTACTCGCCGGCGACGAGTTCGGTGATGTCGTAGCCGCCGTCGCGGCCGGTGCGGGTGGAGGCGACGACCTCGCCGTGCACGTTGGTGAGGGTGACGAGCGCGTCCCGCACGGGCGAGCCGTCGGCGGTGAGCACGGTCCCGGCGAGGCGGCCGGCGCCGCCGAGCACCACGTCGAGCTCGACGGGGCGTTCGCCGACGGTGACGGTGACGGCCTGGGGCTGGTGGCCGCCCGCGGCCGCGATGAGGACGTAGGAGCCGGTGCCGGGCGTGCTGAGGGCGTACCGCCCGTCCTCGCCGGTGGCCCCGCGCCCGATCTGCCGTCCCCCGCTGTCGATCAGGGTGAGGGCGGCGCGGGGCACGGTGGTGCCGTCGTGGTGCTGGACGATTCCGGTGACGGGGATGCCCGGCACGAAGGGGGGTTCTTCCTCCGGCGGTGCGGTCCGCGCGGAGGGGATGACGGGGGCTTCGGCGAGGTTTTGGGACACCGGCGGTTTCTCCTTCAGCAGGAAGGCAAGTAAAAGGCCCAGGACGAGGACGGGTACGAGGTACAGGAAGATCCGCGGCATGGCGTCCGCGTAGGCGCGCACGTAGCCGCTGCGGAGCTCGGCGGGCAGGGCGCGGAGCAGCCGCGGGGTGAGCGCGTGCGGGGCGGACGGCGCGCCGCCGCTGCCCGCCCCGCCGGCGAGGCGGTGGGCGAGGAGGGCGCCGAGGGAGGCCACGGCGAGCGCGCCGCCCAGCTGCCGGAGGTACGTGGTGGCGCTGCCGGCGGCCGCGAGGTCCGCGGCGGGCACGGAGTTGCGCACGGCGCGGGCGAGGGCGGGCAGGGCGAGCCCGGTGCCGGCGCCGAGGGCCGCCGTCGCGAGGGCGTAGGCGGGCCAGGTCGTGCCGGTGCCGAGGCGGGAGAGCGCGTACGCACCGGCGGCGGCCGCGGCGCAGCCGGCGGCGGCGAAGAGGCGGCAGCGTCCGGTGCGCCGGGCGAACCGCCCGCTGAGGAGGGAGCCGAGGACGGCGCCGGCCGTCAGGGGCAGGAGCAGCAGCCCCGCCCGGACGGCGCCTGCGCCGTCGGCCATCTGCAGGAAGGTGGGCAGACAGCCGACGGCGCCGAAGAGGGCCGCGCCGGTGCCCGCGCCGAGGGCGGCGCAAACGAGGAAGGTGCGGTCGCGCAGGAGGCGGGGCGGGACGAGGGGGTCGGCCGCGAGGTGCTCGACGACGATGAAGAGCAGGGCGGTGCCGAGGGTCGCGGCGGCGAGGCCGAGGACGGCGCGCGCGTGCCAGGCGGGGGCGGCCCCGGCCCGGTCGGCCAGCAGTACCGCGCTGACCGAGAAGGCGACGAGGAGCAGGGCGCCGAGGGTGTCGAAGCGCGCCCGGTGCGCGGGCCGGGGCAGCCGCAGCCCGGAGGAGACCGCGAGGAGGGCGAGCAGGCCGAGGGGGACGTTGAGGTGGAAGCACCAGCGCCAGGAGGCGTGGTCGGTGAGGAGGCCGCCGAGCGGCGGCCCGGCGAGGGAGGCGAGTGCGAGGACGGCGGCGGCCGCGCCGAGGCGGCGGCGCCGCTCGCGGGCGGGGGTCAGGTCGGCGATGATCGCGTGGACGCCGGCCAGCACGCCACCGCCGCCGACGCCCTGGAGGGCGCGGAAGGCGAGGAGCTGGTCCATGGTCTGTGCCCGGGCCGCGAGGGCGGAGCCGGCGACGAGCAGGACGACGGCGAAGGCGAAGACGCCCTTGCGGCCGGCGGTCTCGCCGAGCCGGCCGTGCACGGGAACGGCGACGGCGGAGCCGAGCAGGTAGGCCGTGATGACCCAGGTCGCGCGGCCGGCGCCGTGCAGGTCTCCGGCGATGGCCGGGAGCGCGGTGGCGACGACGGTCTGGTCGAGCGCGGCGAGGAACAGCGCGAGCAGCAGGCCGGCGAGGACCACGCCCGGCCGCCCCCGGACGGAGGGGGGTTCGGGGGGCGCCGGAGGTGCGGGGGCGGCCTCGGGTGCGAGCAGGACGGGCACCGGCCCGTCGCTCTGTACCAAAGTGGTCCCACCCACGTGCCGCTCCCCTCGTAGCACCTGCTATCGCCGCCCTTTTCTCGCATTTCGCGACAACGGCGGGCAACCGAGGGGATTGACCCGAGAGACCATCGGTGGGGCTTTTGCGCCGGTCGGAGGCATACGGCGGCCCCCTGTGGCGCCGGGGAAACCACCCGAAACGGTGAAGCCCGGACCGCGACCGGTCCGGGCTTCCACCGACTACCTCTCGGCCGTGCGCCGCCTACTTCTCGGTCTCCGCGGCCAGCTTGGCGAGGACGGCGTCGTAGATGCGGCCGAGGCCCTTGGGGGCGAAGGTGCGCTCGAAGAAGCCGCCGATGCCGCCGGCGCCGTTCCACACGGTGCTGACGACGACCCGGGCCTTGCCCTCGCCGGCCGGGGTGACGGTCCAGGTGGTGACCATGGAGGAGTTGCGGTCCTTCTCGACCAGCTGCCCGGTGGTGGGCTCGGCGACCTCCAGCAGGCAGTCGCGGACGCGCTTGCTGGTGGCCTGGAGCTTCCAGTGCACGAGGGTGCCCTCGCCGTCCCCGCCCTCGCGCACCTCGTACTCGCTGAAGTGCTCGGGCAGCAGCTTGGCCCGGGTGCCGGTGTAGTCCGCCAGCGCGTCGAACACCTCCTCCGGGTCCGCCGCGATGATCCGCTCCGTCGTGGCCTCGACCTGGCCCATGGCTGCCCTCCGGGACATGTGAAAAAGCTGTGCTTGCCGTACCTGCTTCGCGGCACAGCCAACCACCAACGCCACACCCGCCCAAATCCGGGCCCCTCGCCCGGCACGAACATGTGTTCCAATCTCGACGGGAGGGATCGGGATTGATGCCGCAACCTAGATACCTGACACTGCGTCAATTGACTGGACGGTCTGCCGCGCCATCCCTACCTCCTGCACTCTTGCGCTGATCAGGCGCAGAGGCGAGGCTCGTGCACGTCCGTGCAACTGACTCGGTACAGGAGTGCCCCATGGCCCTAAAGTTTCTGGGGATCTGGCCCAACACGCCCGACGACGGATCACCCACGATCTGGCTGGACGACACGACAGGTGACCTGATCATCCAGTCTTGGAAGGCGGACGAGGAGACGATCCGGCAGGCACAGGCAGTCGGATCGGTGCCGGGCCACTCCACGGACGTCCCGGACCACGAGACCGTGATCCGGCTGCCTGCCAACATGCTCCAGTTCATCCCCCGCCCGAGCAGTGAGGACAACGGTGGCAACAGCGGTACGTGAATGCCTCGCAAAGGCGCAGCGCTCAGCGATGCACCTTGAGATGCGGGACAGCTACATGCGGGACGACCCCGAGTTCATCCGCTGGCAGGAAGGGCACCGGTACGACCCGGCCGACCGCGAATCGTGGTGGCGCTCGTGGCTGGACGTGGTGGCCGAGACGACCGGCCGGGGTGTCGTCATGCGCCGCCTACGCGTCGTCTCCGAGCCGCTGAGCGACTACGTCCGGTACGAGTACGACGGCACCTTTACGAACGTCACAGCGGGCGAGGACGTGCGGTGGCTGCCTCGGTCACGCGCTCGTGATCTGCTGCTCCCTGCGCTGGACGGGTGGGTCATGGATGAGGAAACCGTGATCCTCCACCACTTCAGCGGCGAGGGTGAGTGGACCGGGCCGCGCATGGAAGTCGTGCACGACCCGGCCTTGGCCTCGCAGTACGTCCGGGCCTACGAGGCAGCGTGGGAGCGAGCGATTCCCCACGCGGAGTACCGGCCCGTCTGATCACGCACCCATGGCTGTCTCTGCATCTTCCAGTGCCCAGCAGGCCCGGCAGGCTCTGGCGAAACGTCTTGCGGATCTCTGCCGGGATGCCGGGCTGACCGGGGCCGATCTTGCCGAACGCTGCGGGTGGAGCCGGTCCAAGTCATCCCGGATCATGAACGCCCGTACGCCCCCCTCCGCTGACGACATCCGCGCGTGGTGCCAGGCGTGCGGGGCCGAGGGGCAGACCGAGGACCTGATTGCCTCGCTGCGGACGGTCGAGGGCATGTGGGTGGACTGGCGGCGCATGGAGCGGGCCGGGCTCAAGCAGGCCCAGGAGGCTCGCCTACCGCTGTATCAGCGGACCCGCCGTTTCAGGTCCTACTCGTCGTGGCTCGTGCCCGGCCTGATCCAGACGCAGCCGTACACGACAGCCGCCCTCCAAGCGATCCAGCGACGGCGCGGCCTGGTGGACGACGTGGCCGACGCTGTAGCTGCCCGCATGGAACGTCAGCGGGTGCTCTACGAGAGTGACCGGCGGTTCGCCTTCCTGGTCGAGGAGTCCGTGCTGCGTGCCGGAATCGGCGGCGCTGACGTCATGGCCGGACAACTTGGCCACCTGATCTCGGTCGCCTCACTTCCCAACGTCAGCTTGGGAGTTGTGCCCATGACGCCGAATCGGGAGCGCTGGCCGGCTGAGGGGTTCTGGCTCTACGACACGGCACAGGTCAACGTCGAGTTGATCTCTGGCTATCTCACGATCACGCAGCCGAGCGAGGTGGCGATGTACGCCGAGACGTTCGCGGAATTGGCAGCGCTGGCCGCCTACGGGGCGAGTGCTCGTGCGCTGATCACATCGGCGTTGGACTCTCTGGGGTAACTGGCGTGCAACCTCGTGCAATCGGCTGGGAGTTGGGGTTCCTCTCTCCCTAGCGTGGTCGTCGTCGGATCACGCGAGGGGACGGCGGACGATGGCGAGCCAGACCGGACAGGACACAGAAGCGAAATCGGAGTACCTGACGTACGCCCCCAGGGGTGAGACGTGCTCGAACTGCAACAAGCCGAACGGCCTTTCTCTGGCCCGAACACGGGGGTCGTGAGTGGCACGCCGACCCGAGCGCCGTGAAGCGCGCCTGACCCTACAGATTCCCGCCCCCGCCAGGGCGGGTCGGCAAGTGCAAGCCCCCACACCATCACGAGTGAAGGAGCACCAGATGCCCAAGCACGGCGGCGGTACCGGAAGCGGTCAGGGCGGCAGCCAGCAGGACGACGGCAGCAGCGGGCGCGGACACGGGGGCGGCGGCTCGGAGACGAGCGGCGGCAACTCCTCCGACGGCTCCGGCCCCGCGAAGAAGTAGCACCGGATGACCGCGCGCAAAGAGGAGGTAGGCCCTTCGGGGCTCGCCTCTGCGCTCGTTGCTTCGGGCGCCCTGCAATCCGACTGGCTGCCGACGTTCAAGGCAGTTCCTCGGGACCTGTTCGTCCCTGACCGCATCTGGCCGGGCATCGCGGACGGCACCCGGCAGAACCCCGTGGTGGACCGCGCTAAGGACCCTGACGCCTGGTTCAGGGCGGTGTACTCGGACATCCCGCTGACCACACAGTGGGACGACGGCAACCACACCGGGGACGGCCTGGGGAAGACGCCTTCCAGCTCCAGTTCGCAGCCTCACATGGTGTTTTCCATGCTGGCCGATCTCGATGTGAAGGACGGGCACAGGGTCCTGGAAATCGGGACGGGTACGGGCTGGAATTCGGCGCTACTCGCACACCGGCTCGGTGGTGAGATCGTCGTCTCCATCGAGTACGACCCCGAGGTCGCGAGGGGGGCCGGGGAGAACCAGCGCAATGCAGGACTGTCTCCGCTGGTGATCGTCAGGGACGGACGGCTGGGGTACGCGGGAGGGGCCCCGTACGACCGCATCATCGCGACGTGCTCAGTCGGGGAGGTTCCCCGGGCATGGGTGGACCAGACGCTCACCGGCGGGCTGATCGTGGCCCCCTGGGGAACCCTGTACGGCGGTGAGGCCATCGTCCGGCTGACCGTGGACGACGGGACGGCCAGCGGACGTTTCACGCGCTCCAGCGCCTTCATGCGTCTTCGGCAGCAGCGCCCGAACCTGCCCCCGCATGACGCTTATCTCAAGGGTCATGCGTGGCCCGGCGACGGCGTCAGGAGCACCACCACGCTTTCGCCCGCCGAGGTTGGCGGGTGGGTGGAACAGTTCGCCATCGGGCTCCAGATGTCCGGGGCGTTCTGGAGCGTGGAGCGCTACGACGACGGCTCGTACACGCTGTGGACGTACAGCACCGACACCCTGTCGTGGGCATCCGCCGACTACGAACCGGGAGCCGACTCGTTCGAGGTCGTCCAGTCGGGCCCACGCAGGTTGTGGGACGAGACGGAAGCCGCCTACTGCTGGTGGGAGGCACAGGGACGACCCGGGTTCGATCGATTCGGACTGACCGTAGCCGAGGGCGCGGAGCGGCCCTGGCTCGACTCCCCGGACCACCCCGTCCCCGCAGTGGGCTGACACCCCGTACCGCCCCGATCGGCGCCTCCCCCGTGAGCGCTGGTCGGGGCGGTACGCGTTTCCGCAGGTCAGATGCTCTTATGGGAGTGCACAACACGCCGCTGCTGCGCGAGGCCGCCGCGGTCACCGACGTCGGGGTGTCGATGTCCGTCGGCTTCCTCGACCGCGAGCTGTGGCGCACGGTCGAGCCCGGCACCCCCTCGCCGGCGCGCCGGCTCGACGCCGTCCGGGCGCTCACCGAGCACGGCATCCCCTGCGGGGTGCTGATGACGCCGGTCATCCCCTTCCTCGGCGACTCCCCCGAACAGCTGCGGGCGACGGTGCGCGCCGCCGCCTCCTCCGGCGCCACCTCGGTCACCCCGCTCGTGCTGCACCTGCGACCCGGCGCCCCGCGAGTGGTTCACGGCCTGGCCGGCCCGCCACCACCCGCACCTGGTGCGGCGCTACGAGACGGCCGAGTTCGGCATAGGCCCCACGGGCCCCGGAGAGCACCGCCGCGCCCCCGCGCCCCCGCCCCGCCGGCCCCGGACCCGGCCCCTCCGTAGGCGACCCGGCTGACCCTGCTGTGAGGCCCGCTACCGTACGGCCATGGTGCGCATACGGACGATGACCGAGGACGACGTCGACGCCGTGGCCGAGATCCGCGTGGGCGGATGGCGGACCGCCTACGCGGGCCTCGTACCGCAGGGCCGGCTCGACGCCATGGACGCCGCCGAGGACGCCGCGCGGCACCGGAGGTTCTTCCGGCAGGACGGCGGCCTGCAGCAGGTGAACCTGGTCGCCGAGACGGCGGGCGGCGACGTCGTCGGATGGGCCTGCTACGGGCCCTGCCGGGACGCCGACGTCACCGGCGGGAACGGCGAGCTGTACGCGCTCTACGTACGCCCGGACCTCATCGGCACCGGGGCCGGCCGCGCCCTGTGCGCGGCCGTGATCGAAGGCGCGGCCGCACGCGGCTTCCACCGGCTGCTGCTGTGGGTGCTGGAGGGCAACCACCGCGCGCGGGCCTTCTACGCCCGCGCCGGCTTCGCCCCCGACGGCGCCGGGCGGCCGGACGACATCGACGGCACCCCCGTACCGGAGGTGCGCTACGCGATGCCCCTCCCCGTCACATGAGCCGCTCCAGCGCCTCGCGTGCCGCCGCCCGGAGGCGGTCGTGCTCGCGGGCGGCGACCAGGGCGTCCTCCGCGCGCCGGTCCCCCAGGGCGCCCAGGCCCTCCACGCAGGCGCGGGCTATCGGCCAGCAGTGGTCGCGGGCCGCCAGCAGCCGTTCGAGCGTGGCCAGCAGGGCGGGGACGGACTCGGGGGCGCGCAGCTCGGTCAGCAGGCGGACGGGGTGCAGGGCGTAGGCGGTGCGCAGCGGGTTGGTGGCGAGGGCCGCGGCCGCGCGGGCGGTGCGGGGGTCGCCGAGGCGGGCGAGGACGAAGGCGGCGGTGGCGCAGCGCACCGGCTCGCGGTAGTTGAGGAGCAGGATCAGCGTCTCGAAGGCCCGCCGGTCGCCCTCCGCCCCCAGGACGAAGGCGGCGATCTCGCGCGCCCACAGCGGCTGTTCGGGGGCGACCAGGATCCCGGCGAGCTCGTCGCGCCGCGCGCGCCGGGCGGGGGGACCGCCCTCGCGCGAGCGGACGAGCGCGAGGAGCCGCTCGAACTCCGAGAACTCGGCCGACGTGCCCAGTTCGGCCCGCACCCGTTTCACCAGCGCACGGAATTCCTCTTCTGCCCTCTCGGCTCCTGTCACTGCCCGCTTCTCCTCCCCGAGTGGCCTGCGCCACATCGTAAGTCGCCCGCCCCGCCCCTGGCGCTCTTGGTTACCCGTGAGTTAATCTCCCGGCAAGAGCGGCACCCCCGCTCGGGCGGCCTGGTGACGCAGCCGCCCGCTGCTTTCGACGCCGGTTCGTCGGTTCGGCCCGTCGAGTACGGCACGGCCCCGGGACAGGGCCTGCCGGTCGCACAACTCCCTTTCCGTGGTCGCCCCTTACCCGTACGTACCCGGAAATCCCGCACCCGGAAAATCCCGCAGCCGCCGCGGCCCGCCGGGGCCGCCCCGCCTGCACCGGCAACCGACCGATGCATCCCCGCGCCCGGGGAACACCTTCTGGAGTCTCGCGATGGACCGTACGTCCACCCCTGAGCCGTCCCTCTCCTCCCCCTCCCCCTTGAGGACCGTCGCCGTCGTCGGCCTCGGCACCATGGGCACCGGCATCGCCGAAGTCCTCGTCCGGGCCGGCCGCGAGGTCACCGGCATCGACGTCTCGGAGGCCGCGGCGGCGCACGCCGTCCGCGCGCTGGAGACCGCCACCGCCCGCGCGGTGCGCCGCGAGCGCATCACGGAGGACGAGCGGCGGGCCGCGCTCGCCCGCTTCCGCACGGCCACGGACCTGCGGGCCGCGGCCGGCGCCGACCTGGTGATCGAGGTCGTGCCCGAGGACTACGCCGTCAAGCACGAGGTGTTCACCGCCCTGGACGCGATCGTGCGCCCGGAGGCCATCCTGGCGACGGGCACCAACGCCCTGTCCGTGACCCGGCTGGCCGCCGACTCGGCGCGCCCGGAGCGCGTCCTCGGGATGCACTTCTTCAACCCGGCGCCGGCGATGAAGCTGGTGGAGGTCGTCTCGTCGGTGCTCACGGCGCCCGCCGCCGTCGCGGCCGTCACCGCGCTGGCCCGGGAGCTGGGCAAGGAGCCCGTCGCGGTCGGCGACCGGCCCGGTTTCGTCGCCGACGGGCTGCTGTTCGGCTACCTCAACCAGGCCGCGGCGATGTACGAGGCGCGCTACGCCACCCGCGAGGACATCGACGCCGCGATGCGGCTGGGCTGCGGGCTGCCGATGGGCCCGCTCGCCCTGCTGGACCTGATCGGCATCGACACCGCGCGCACGGTCCTGGAGGCCATGTACGCGGCCTCCCACGACCGGCTGCACGCTCCCGCACCGGTCCTCGGCCAGCTCGCGGAGGCGGGGCTGACCGGCCGCAAGGCGGGCCGCGGCTTCTACACCTACGACGGGCCGGACTCGGCCCTGGTGGTGCCCGACGCGCAGACGCCCGGCGCGGGCGGCAGCGGGGCCGCGGCTCAGGCGCGCGAGGTGCGCGCGGTCGGCGTGGCCGGGTCGGGCACGATGGCGAGCGGCATCGCCGAGGTCTTCGCCAAGGCCGGCTACCGCGTCGTGCTCGCGGCGCGCTCGCAGGATAAGGCCGAGGCCGCCAGGGCCCGGATGGCGAAGTCGCTCGCGCGCTCGGTGGAGAAGGGCCGCATCACGGCCGCGGAGCGGGAGGCCGCGCTGGCGGCCGTCGAGCCGGCGGGGTCGCTGGACGCCTTCGCCGACGTCGACCTGGCGATCGAGGCGGTCGCGGAGGACCTGGCGGTCAAGCAGCAGCTGTTCGCCACGCTGGACAAGGTCTGCAAGCCGGGCGCGGTGCTGGCCACGACCACCTCCTCGCTGCCGGTCGTCGCCTGCGCCCGCGCCACCTCGCGCCCGCAGGACGTCATCGGGATGCACTTCTTCAACCCGGCGCCGGCGATGAAGCTGGTGGAGGTGGTCCGCACCGTCCTGACCGCGGACGACGTGCACGCCACCGTCCGCGCGGTCTGCGCGAAGGTGCGCAAGCACGCCGTGGACTGCGGCGACCGGGCCGGGTTCATCGTCAACGCCCTGCTGTTCCCGTACCTGAACAACGCGGTGAAGATGGTGCAGGAGCACTACGCGAGCCCGGACGACATCGACGCGGCCATGAAGCTCGGCGGCGGCTATCCGATGGGGCCCTTCGAGCTGCTCGACGTCGTGGGGCTGGATGTGTCCCTGGCCATCGAGAAGGTCCTGCACCGCGAGTTCCGCGACCCCGGGCTCGCTCCGGCACCCCTGCTGGAGCACCTGGTGGCGGCGGGCTGCCTGGGGCGCAAGACGGGCCGCGGCTTCCGCGAGTATGCGAAGGCCTGACCGGACCGCGCGCGAGCGCGACGTGGGCTGGGGCGGACTGCTCGAACCCGGGGACGGTCCGCCCCGGCACGCCCGTACGGACGCGTGTTACGTTCCCCACATGCCCCAGCCCGCCAAGGCCGTCCGCACCCCGCGCACGGCCGGAGAAGTACCCCGCGAGACCAGAGACCCGCACCCCGACACCGAGAGCGCCGGCAGCCGCCGCGCCGCCGCCCAGCGGCTCACCATGCGCCGCAAACTCGCCGCGGCCGCGATGGAGTTGTTCGCGACGAAGGGCTACGAGGCGACGACCGTCGACGAGATCGCGGCCGCGGCCGGCGTCGCCCGCCGGACGTTCTTCCGCCACTTCCGCTCCAAGGAAGAGGCGATCTTCCCCGACCACGACGACACGCTGGTGCGGGCCGCGGGGGTGCTGGACGCGGCCCCGCCGCACGAGAACCCCCTCGACACCGTCTGCCGGGGCATCAAGGAAGTCATGCGGATGTACGCGGCCTCCCCGGCCGTCTCCGTGGAGCGCTACCGCCTGACCCGCGAGGTGCCGGCCCTGCGCGAGCGCGAGATCGCCTCCGTGGCCCGCTACGAGCGGCTCTTCACCCGCTACCTCCTCGGCCACTTCGACGAGAGCGCCCACCACGTCGGCGACGACGACCCGCTGCTCGCCGAGGTCGCGGCCTCGGCCGTCGTCACCGCGCACAACCACGTGCTGCGCCGCTGGCTGCGCGGCGGCGGCCAGGGCGACGTGGAGACCCAGCTCGACCACGCGTTCGCGATCGTGCGGGAGACCTTCGGCACGGGCATCGGGGCCGGGCGCGCCCGGACGGAGGACGGGCCGGCCGCCTCGGCGCGGACCGAGGGCGAGGTGCTGGTGACCGTGGCCCGGACGGACGCGCCGCTGGGCGAGGTCATGCGGGCGATCGAGAAGGCCCTCAAGACGAAGTAGACAAAAACTCTCTTTTGCCAACGAAGGCCGCCCCTCGGGGCGGCCTTCGTTGCTCATACGTGCCATCGGGATGACATCTGAGAGAAATTGTTGGCACCCAGTGTCTTGTCGTGTGGCACGCCGTGCCATACGTTGTGGCTGTCCGGGCGGCCGGCGCGCAGACACCGAACGTCGTGCGCCGGCTGTCCCCACAAGAACGTTGTGCGCCCGGACGCCTGCGTCACAGGCATTCCCAGCGCGCCCACCGGCGCCGCATCACCGCACCAGGCACCGCACCAGGCACCGCCCCGCACCACCGCCGAACCGACGGCACCGCCTCTGTACCACCGCCCCCTGCACCACCCCCGACGTTCCCTCAAGCCGTTTCCCGACGTGCTTCGCCGGAGGCAATACCGTGAACCAGATACTCGACGCGATCCTCGCGCCGGACACCACGCCCGAGGACTTCGCAGCCCTGGCCGTCCCCGAGTCCTACCGCGCGGTCACCGTGCACAAGGACGAGGCCGGCATGTTCGAGGGCCTGTCCACCCGCGAGAAGGACCCGCGCAAGTCGCTGCACGTCGAGGAGGTGCCGGTGCCCGAACTCGGGCCCGGCGAGGCGCTCGTGGCCGTCATGGCCAGCTCGGTGAACTACAACTCCGTCTGGACCTCGATCTTCGAGCCGCTGTCCACCTTCGCCTTCCTGGAGCGCTACGGCAAGCTCTCCCCGCTGGCCAAGCGGCACGACCTGCCGTACCACGTCATCGGCTCCGACCTCGCGGGCGTCGTGCTGCGCACCGGCCCCGGCGTCAACGCCTGGAAGCCCGGCGACGAGGTCGTCGCCCACTGCCTGTCCGTGGAGCTGGAGTCCGCCGACGGCCACGACGACACGATGCTCGACCCCGAGCAGCGCATCTGGGGCTTCGAGACCAACTTCGGCGGCCTGGCGGAGATCGCACTGGTGAAGTCCAACCAGCTGATGCCCAAGCCCCGCCACCTGAGCTGGGAGGAGGCGGCGGCGCCGGGCCTGGTCAACTCCACCGCCTACCGCCAGCTCGTCTCCCGCAACGGCGCCGGCATGAAGCAGGGCGACAACGTCCTGATCTGGGGCGCGAGCGGCGGACTCGGCTCGTACGCCACCCAGTTCGCGCTCGCCGGCGGCGCCAACCCCATCTGCGTGGTGTCCAGCGACAAGAAGGCGGAGATCTGCCGGCGGATGGGCGCCGAGGCGATCATCGACCGCTCCGCCGAGGACTACAAGTTCTGGAAGAACGAGCACGAGCAGGACCCGCGGGAGTGGAAGCGCCTCGGCAAGCGCATCCGCGAGCTGACCGGCGGCGAGGACGTCGACATCGTCTTCGAGCACCCGGGCCGCGAGACCTTCGGCGCCTCGGTCTACGTCACCCGCAAGGGCGGCACGATCGTCACCTGCGCCTCGACCTCCGGCTACAACCACGAGTACGACAACCGCTACCTGTGGATGTCGCTGAAGCGGATCGTCGGCTCGCACTTCGCCAACTACCGCGAGGCGTGGGAGGCCAACCGCCTGATCGCCAAGGGGAAGATCCACCCCACGCTGTCGAAGACGTACCGCCTGGAGGACACCGGGCAGGCCGCGTACGACGTGCACCGCAACCTCCACCAGGGCAAGGTCGGCGTGCTCGCGCTGGCCCCCGAGGAGGGGATGGGGGTCCGCGACGAGGAGATGCGGGCACGGCACATCGACGCCATCAACCGCTTCCGGAACGTGTGAGAGCACGGAATGACAGAGCGTCAAAAAGACCGGCCCTGGCTCATGCGGACCTACGCCGGGCACTCCACCGCCGAGGCGTCCAACGAGCTCTACCGGCGCAACCTCGCCAAGGGCCAGACCGGTCTCTCGGTCGCCTTCGACCTGCCGACGCAGACCGGCTACGACTCCGACCACATCCTCGCCCGCGGCGAGGTCGGCCGGGTCGGCGTGCCGGTCGCGCACCTCGGCGACATGCGGCGGCTGTTCCGGGAGATTCCGCTGGAGCAGATGAACACCTCCATGACCATCAACGCCACCGCCATGTGGCTGCTGGCCATGTACCAGGTGGTCGCGGAGGAGCAGGGCGCCGACATCACCCGGCTGCAGGGCACGACGCAGAACGACATCGTCAAGGAGTACCTCTCGCGCGGGACGCACGTCTTCCCACCGGGGCCGTCGCTGCGGCTGACCACCGACATGATCACGTACACGGTCAACAACATCCCGAAGTGGAACCCGATCAACATCTGCAGCTACCACCTGCAGGAGGCGGGGGCCACTCCGGTCCAGGAGATCTCGTACGCGATGTCCACCGCGATCGCCGTGCTCGACGCGGTGTTCGCATCCGGTCAGGTCCCCGAGGACCGCAAGGGCGAGGTCGTCGCCCGCATCTCGTTCTTCGTCAACGCGGGCGTCCGGTTCGTCGAGGAGATGTGCAAGATGCGGGCGTTCGGCCGCATCTGGGACCGGATCACCCGTGAGCGCTACGGCATCGAGAACCCCAAGCAGCGCCGCTTCCGCTACGGCGTCCAGGTCAACTCCCTCGGCCTGACCGAGGCCCAGCCGGAGAACAACGTCCAGCGCATCGTCCTGGAGATGCTGGCCGTGACCCTCTCCAAGGACGCCCGCGCCCGCGCCGTGCAGCTGCCGGCCTGGAACGAGGCGCTGGGCCTGCCGCGCCCCTGGGACCAGCAGTGGAGCCTGCGCATCCAGCAGGTCCTCGCGCACGAGAGCGACCTGCTGGAGTACGACGACATCTTCGCCGGCTCGCACGTGATCGAGGCCAAGGTCTCCGGCCTGGTCGCCGAGTGCCTGGAGGAGATCGAGCGGATCCAGGGCATGGGCGGCGCGATGGCGGCCGTCGAGTCCGGCTATCTGAAGTCGCAGCTGGTCTCCTCGCACGCCGAGCGCCGGGCCCGGATCGAGGCGGGCGAGGAGAAGATCGTCGGCGTCAACTGCTACGAGTCGACCGAGCCCAACCCGCTCACCGCCGATCTCGACACCGCGATCATGACCGTGGACCCGGCCAACGAGGCCCGCGTCGTCGCCTCCCTGCACGCCTGGCGCGACGACCGCGACGAGGCCCGCGCCCAGGAGTCGCTGTCCGCGCTGAAGAAGGCGGCGGCCGGCTCGGACAACCTCATGGCGGCCACCCTGGAGTGCGTCCGCGCGGGCGTGACGACCGGCGAGTGGTCCTGGGCCCTGCGCGACGTCTTCGGGGAGTTCCGGGCCCCCACGGGCGTGAGCAGCGCCCCCGTGGCGGTCACTGCGGAGGCCGGCACCCCGCTGGCCGCCGTCCGCGCCAAGGTGGCCCGCACCGCCGACGAGCTGGGCAGCGGCAAGCTGCGCCTGCTCGTCGGCAAACCCGGCCTGGACGGCCACTCCAACGGCGCCGAGCAGATCGCCGTCCGCGCGCGCGACGCCGGCTTCGAAGTGGTCTACCAGGGCATCCGGCTGACCCCGGAGCAGATCGTCTCGGCGGCCGTCGCCGAGGACGTGCACTGCGTCGGCCTGTCGATCCTCTCCGGATCGCACGCCGAGCTCGTGCCCGACGTGCTGGCGCGGCTGCGCGCCACGGGGGCCGACGACGTCCCCGTCATCGTCGGTGGCATCATCCCGTCCGCGGACGCCACCGCCCTGCGGGCGGCCGGCGTCGCCGCGGTCTTCACCCCCAAGGACTTCGGCATCACGGAGATCATCGGCCGTATCGTCGACGAGATCCGGAAAGCGAACCACCTCGACCCGTTGGAGGTCCCCGCATGACCACGCCCGCCCCGGTGAACCGGCTGCGCCCGCGCCGCTCGTGCCTCGCGGTCCCCGGCAGCAACCCGCGCTTCCTGGAGAAGGCCCAGGGCCTCCCCGCCGACCAGGTCTTCCTCGATCTGGAGGACGCCTGCGCCCCGCTGGCCAAGGAGGGCGCCCGCCACTCGATCGTCGACGCGCTCAACAACGGCGACTGGACGGGCAAGACCCGGGTGGTCCGCGTCAACGACTGGACGACGCACTGGACGTACCGGGACGTCGTCACGGTCGTCGAGGGCGCGGGCCCGAACCTCGACTGCATCATGCTGCCGAAGGTGCAGGACGCCCAGCAGATCGTCGCCCTGGACCTGCTGCTGACCCAGATCGAGAAGACGATGGGCTTCGAGGTCGGCCGCATCGGCATCGAGGCGCAGATCGAGAACGCCAAGGGCCTGGTGAACGTGGACGACATCGCCGCCGCGTCACCCCGTATGGAGACGATCGTCTTCGGCCCGGCCGACTTCATGGCCTCCATCAACATGAAGTCCCTGGTGGTCGGCGAGCAGCCGCCCGGCTACCCGGCGGACGCCTACCACTACATCCTGATGCGGATCCTGATGGCGGCCCGCGCCCACGACCTGCAGGCCATCGACGGCCCCTACCTCCAGATCAAGAACGTGGACGGCTACAAGGACGTCGCCCGCCGGGCCGCGGCCCTCGGCTTCGACGGCAAGTGGGTGCTGCACCCCGGCCAGGTGGAGGCGGCCAACGAGGTCTTCTCGCCCACGCAGGAGGACTACGACCACGCCGAGCTGATCCTGGACGCCTACGACTGGTGCACCTCCGAGGCCGGTGGCAAGAAGGGCTCGGCGATGCTCGGCGACGAGATGATCGACGAGGCCAGCCGCAAGATGGCGCTGGTGATCGCGGGCAAGGGCCGGGCGGCGGGGATGACGCGCACGTCGAAGTTCGAGATCCCGGAGGCCTGAGCACGATGCAGTTCGGCCGGACTTACGAAGAGTTCACCGTCGGTGACGTCTACAAACACTGGCCCGGAAAGACCGTCACCGAGTACGACGACCACTTGTTCTGTCTGCTGACCATGAACCACCACCCGCTGCACATGGACGGCAACTACGCCGAGAAGACGACCGATTTCGGCAAGAATGTCGTGGTCGGCAACTACATCTACTCCCTGCTGCTGGGCATGTCCGTCCCGGACGTCTCGGGCAAGGCCATCGCCAACCTGGAGGTGGAGTCGCTGAAGCACATCGCGCCCACCTTCCACGGTGACACCATCTACGGCGAGACGAAGGTGCTCGGCAAGACGCCGTCGAAGTCGAAGAGCGACCGCGGGATCGTCCACGTCGAGACCATCGGCTACAAGCAGGACGGCACCGTGGTCTGCACCTTCCGGCGCAAGGTGATGGTGCCCACCGCCACGTACATCAAGGAGCGCGGCGGGGAGCAGCCCGGCCGTCCCGAGCCGATCATCCGGGAGAAGTGAGATGGGCCGCCTGGCGCAGACCGACGGGCTGACGGACGTCCAGCAGGAAATCCTGGCGACGGTCCGTGACTTCGTCGACAAGGAAATCATCCCGGTGGCCACCGAGCTGGAGCACCGTGACGAGTACCCCACCCGGATAGTCGAGGGCCTGAAGGAACTCGGGGTGTTCGGCCTGATGATCCCGGAGGAGTACGGCGGCCTCGGTGAGTCCCTTCTCACATATGCGCTGTGCGTCGAGGAGATCGCCCGGGGCTGGATGAGCGTGTCGGGGATCATCAACACCCACTTCATCGTGGCTTACATGATCAAGCAGCACGGCACCCAGGAACAGAAGGACTATTTCCTGCCAAAGATGGCGGCGGGCGACATCAGGGGTGCTTTCTCGATGTCGGAGCCCGGCCTGGGCTCGGATGTGTCGGCAATCACATCGAAGGGGGTGCGCGACGGCGACGCGTACGTCCTCAACGGCCAGAAGATGTGGCTGACCAACGGCGGCACGTCCACGCTGGTGGCGGTGTTGTGCAGGACGGACGAGGGCCATCCGGAGGGGACCGCCCCGCACAAGTCGATGACCACCTTCCTGATTGAGAAGGAGCCGGGGTTCGGCGAGGTCAAACCGGGTCTGACCATCCCCGGAAAGATCGACAAAATGGGCTACAAGGGCGTCGACACCACCGAACTGATCATGGACGGCCTGCGGGTTCCGGCCGACCGCGTGCTCGGCGGGGTCACGGGCCGGGGCTTCTACCAGATGATGGACGGCGTCGAGGTGGGCCGGGTCAATGTCGCAGCGCGTGGCTGCGGTGTCGCTCAGCGCGCGTTCGAGCTGGGCGCGGCCTACGCACAGCAGCGGCACACCTTCGGAAAACCCATCGCTCAGCACCAGGCCATACAGTTCAAACTCGCTGAAATGGGGACAAAGGTCGAAGCGGCGCATGCGATGATGGTGAATGCGGCCCGGAAGAAGGATTCGGGCCGCCGCAACGATCTCGAGGCCGGAATGGCCAAGTACCTGGCCTCCGAGTACTGCAAGGAGGTGGTGGAGGACGCTTTCCGCATCCACGGCGGATACGGGTTCTCCAAGGAGTACGAGATCGAGCGCCTCTACCGAGAGGCCCCCATGCTGCTCATCGGTGAAGGGACGGCAGAGATCCAGAAAATGATCATTGGCCGCCGGCTACTCGAGGAGTACCGGATCCAGGGATAAATATCCGATTAGGGGTGATTTGACCGAGAAGAAGATCACACCCAGTCATCGGAGTTCGGCCATCTACTGGCCCTGGCGCTTAGCCAGTTGCCGGTCGCAACCGATAGCATCCCCGGAAAGCCGCCGTCCCCCAATCGTTTCGCGGCACCCTCCGCTACGAAGGTCACCCATGCCCCACAGCTCTTCCTCTGCACATCGCGACAGCCTCGCCGGCGTACGCCTCGCGCGCGGAGCATCGCCGTGGCTTCTTCCGACCGTCGCCACGGCGGCGGTCAGCCTCACCCGCGCCCGGCGCTCCGGGCGCTGGGCGGCGCTGGCCGTGCCCACCACCGCGCTCGCGGCGGGCATGCTGTGGTTCTTCCGCGATCCCGATCGCGAGATCGCGAGCGGCCGGGTCATCTCCCCGGCCGACGGCGTGGTGCAGAGCATCATGCCGTGGAAGGACGGCCGGACCCGCGTCGCCATCTTCATGAGCCCGCTGAACGTCCACGTCAACCGGGCCCCGCTGGCCGGCACCGTGACGTCGGTCGAGCACATCCCCGGCGGCTTCGTTCCCGCGTTCAACAAGGAGAGCGAGAACAACGAGCGCGTCGTCTGGCACTTCGACACCGAGCTCGGCGACATCGAGATGGTGCAGATCGCCGGTGCCGTCGCCCGGCGGATCGTGCCCTACCTCACCGCGGACACCAAGGTGGAGCAGGGTGAGCGGATCGGTCTGATCCGTTTCGGCTCGCGCGTCGACATCTACCTCCCGGAGGGCGTCGAGGTCGCGGTGGAGGTCGGCCAGAAGACCACGGCGGGGGTGACACGCCTTGACCGTGATTGATCAAGAGGCATCCTGGGTGCCCGAGGCCGACGAGGCCGAGGACACGGAGGACATGCCGCTGTCCACGCGGCTCTCAATAGCGGACACGCTCACGCTGGGCAACGCGATCTGCGGGTTCATGGCGGTGTACTTCACCACCACCGGCGTCCTCATCCCCCACCTCACGGGTAACGAGGACGGCGGCATGGCCCGCCACAGCGCGGCCACCGCGGTGATACTGATGCTGCTGGCGTCCGTCTTCGACCTCTTCGACGGGCTCGTGGCGCGCAAGCTGCGCAGCTCGGCGATGGGCGCGGAGCTGGACAACCTCTCCGACCTGATCAGCTTCGGGCTCGCCCCGGCGTACTTCGTGGTCGTGTGGGGCATGGTCGCCGACGACGCCCACCAGCGGGTGTCGGCCGTGGCCGCGGTGGTGGTCCTGCTGGCGGTCGTCCTGAGACTGGCGCGCTTCTCGTGCGTCACACTGCGGGACGGCATCTTCCAGGGCATGCCCAGCCCCTTCGGGGCGCTGACCGTCGTCTCGATCGTGCTGCTGGAGCTGCCCTTCGTCCCGACGCTGCTGGCGATCGTGGGCGTGGCGTGGCTGATGGTGAGCCGTGTCGAGTACCCGAAGCCGCGGGGGCGCCTCGCGGTGGCGATGCTCAGCTGGATCGTGCTCAGCATGGGCCTGCTGGCGGCCTGGGCGTTCGACGCGCCCGGCGGTGAGCTCCTGCTCCAGACGGGCTGTGCGCTCCAGGTCGTCCTGGGCGCGGTGATCCCCCTGTTCGCCACGGCGCGCCGGGTGAACACGTTCCGCGACAACCGCCGCGAGGCGAGGGCGACGCAGCTGCCGTAGCGACTGCGTCGCGGGGTGACCACGAGTGGGGTGGTCCCGAACCTCCGGGTTCGGGACCACCCCACTCGGCGTTTTCCGTCCCCCGGGGGGCACCTCCGGTGGGGGGTGCGCGCCGCGGCGGCGGGTTTCTCCGCCCGCGGCAGAGGTAGGGGGCCGGCCGAGAGGACCGGCTCCCGCTTCCGCCCAGCGGCAGGGCCGAAAGGCCTCGCCTCCTCACCCCAGCGGGGGGTACCCCAACCCCGGGGGACGCCCTGAGGCAGGCCGGGCACCGCCGGTGGGGGTTGCGCGCCGCGGCGGCGGATTTTCTCTGCTTGCGGCAGAGACGCGGGACCGGCCGAGAGGACCGGCATCTCGCTCCCGCTGCGGCGGGGGCGCTCCGCCTGCGGCAAAGCCGCGAGCCGGGCGCGAGGCCCGGATCTCCCCTCCGCCGAGGAGTGGCAGGGTCGAGAGGCCAGGCCTCTCACTTCCCGTCGCGGCGGCGCGCAACCCCCACCGGACGTGGCCGGCGGTGCCGTACCTACGGGTCGTGCCTACGGGTCGTACCCACCGGTCGTGCCTACGGGAGGCAGTCCCCCGCGATGCGTTCCGCGAGGCGTTCCAGTAGCGGGCCCGCCAGGGTCATGCATCGCTTCGGGTCCGCCTCCAGGTCCGTCAGGGCGTACACGCGGCCGATGCCCGTGCCCTGGAGCGCGGAGTTCTCCAGGGCCAGGCGGCCGCAGACCGCCACGACCGGCACGCCGCGCTCGCGGGCCGCCGCGGCCACCCCCGCGGGCGCCTTGCCGTGGAGGGTCTGGGCGTCCAGGGAACCCTCGCCCGTGATCACGAGGTCCGCGTCCTGCAGGGCGTCGGCGAAGCCGAGGACGTCGAGCATGACCTCGATGCCGAGCCGGAAGCCCGCGCCGAGCCCGGCCAGCGCCCCGTACCCGAGCCCGCCCGCGGCACCGGCGCCGGGCGCGCCCGCGAGCGCGCCGCCGTCGAGCACGGCGGCGTAGTGCGCGAGGGCGGCGTCCAGCACGGCCACGTCGTCCGCTCCGGCGCCCTTCTGCGGGCCGTAGACGGCCGCGGCGCCCGCCGGGCCGGTCAGGGGGTTGCGGACGTCGCTCGCAAGGACCAGGGCCGTGGTGCGCAGCCGCGGGTCGAGGCCGGAGAGGTCGGCCGTGGCGAGGCCGGCGAGGGCCGCGCCGCCGGGGCCGACCGGCGTGCCGGACGCGTCGAGGAGCCGCGCACCGAGCGCGCTCAGCATCCCGGCCCCGCCGTCCGTGCCGGCGCTGCCGCCGATCCCGAGGATCACCGTGCGGGCCCCCGCGTCGAGCGCGGCCCGCAGCAGCTCGCCCGTGCCGTAGGTGGTGGCCGTAAGGGGCGCGGGGACCCCGCCGGGGAGCCGCCGCAGCCCGGACGCCTCGGCCATCTCCACGACGGCGGTGGCGCCGCGCAGCGCGAACGCGGCGGTGACCGGATCCCCCGCCGGCCCCGTCACCCGCACCTCGCGGCGCTCGAACCCGGCCGCCACGGCGGCATCGACCGTGCCGTCACCGCCGTCGGCAACGGGCAGCTCGCTGACGGCGAGCCGCCGGCCGGCGGCGTCCGCGCCGCGCCGGAGCCCGGCGGCGACGTGCCGGGCGACCTCGGCGGCCGTCAGGGACCCCTTGAACTTGTCCGCGGCGATCAGCACCCGCACTGCGTCCGTCATCGCGCGCCACCCCTCGCATCGGGCCCGGCCCGCCCTCGCAGGGCCGCGCGGCCTGAACCCTACCGGGGCGGATCAGCCCTTGCCCATGCCCGTGCACGGCGTGCCAGTCCGCCCGATTCCGTACTCTTCCGGCCATAGTGGGGCGTCATGAGCACCGATGCGCACGATCCGGCCGACCCACCCTCCCCTGCCGCTCCGGGCGGCGTGGAGGAGCCCCCGGACCCGGCGCTGGTCGCGATCGGCGGCGCCGCGGTGCTCGCGGTCGTCGCGTGGGCGGCGCTGGGCAAGCACTCCTTCGACCGGGTGACGAAGTCGGCGCTGAACTGGGTGCTGTCCAACTTCGCCTGGCTGTTCGTGATCGCCGCCGACGTCTTCCTCGCCCTGTGCGTGGTCATCGCCTTCAGCCGCTTCGGCCGGATCCGGCTCGGCCGGGACGACGACCAGCCCGAGTTCAGCAACCTCGCGTGGATCGCGATGATGTTCAGCGCGGGCATGGGCATCGGCCTGATGTTCTACGGCGTCGGCGAGCCGCTCCTGCACTTCGTCTCCCCGCCGCCGGGCAGCGGCGTCACGGCGAACACGCCCGCGGCGGCCCGCACGGCGCTGGAGTACTCGTTCTTCCACTGGACCCTGCACCCGTGGGCGATCTACGGCATGGCCGGGCTCGCGCTCGCCTACGCCGGCTTCCGCAAGGGCCGCGGCAACCGGCTGAGCTCGGCGTTCGTGCCGCTGCTCGGCGAGGAGCGGGCGGCGGGCTGGCCGGGCCGGGTGATCGACCTGCTCGCGGTCTTCGCGACCGTGTTCGGCACGGCGACCAGCCTGGGCCTGGGCGCCCTCCAGGTGGCCAAGGGCCTCAACATCACGACGGGCGTGCAGGACACCAAGTCCCTGGAGCTGGTGATCATCGGCGGGCTGTCGGCCGCGTTCGTGCTGTCGGCGTTCTCCGGGCTGCACAAGGGCGTGAAGTGGCTCAGCACGCTCAACATCGCGCTGGCCGCCTGCCTGATGCTCTTCGTCTTCCTCCTCGGCCCCACCGTCTTCGTCCTCAACACCATCCCCGCGGCCACCGGCGGCTATCTGCACGACCTGCTGACGCTCGCGACCCGTACGGGCGCGTTCACCGACTCCAAGTGGCTCGGCGCGTGGACGATCTTCTACTGGGCGTGGTGGCTGTCGTGGGCGCCGTTCGTCGGCACCTTCATCGCCCGGATCTCGCGCGGGCGGACGATCCGCGAGTTCCTCGTCGGCGTGCTGCTCGTGCCCAGCGGGGCGACGGTCGTGTGGTTCTGCGTGATGGGCGGGAGCGCACTGCGGCTGGACATGACGGGCGCGGCCGACATGGCCGGGACCGTCAAGGACGGCGCGGAGGCGTCCTTGTTCGCGCTGCTGGACACCCTGCCGCTGGAGACGCTCACCTCGTGGATCGCGATGGCGCTGGTGATGACGTACTTCATCACCAGCGCGGACTCCGCGTCCCTGGTGATGGGCTCGCTCTCCAGCCGGGGCGCACTGCACCCGCGCACGTGGCTGGTGGTGACGTGGGGGGTGCTGATGGCGGCGGTGGCGGCGGTCCTGCTGGTGGCCGGCGGGCTGCAGTCGCTGCAGTCGGCGACGATCCTGGTCGCGCTGCCGTTCGTGCTGGTGATGCTGGCGCTGTGCTGGTCGCTGATGACGGAGCTGCGCGAGGACCCGGGTGCGGGCCCGGCCCGGCACCACGCCATGCACGGGCTGCGGGACGCGCTGCGGACGATGGTCGGCGACGCGATCGAGGAGCGGGCCCCGGGCCCGGTGCGCCACCCGCGGCTGCGCCGGGTCGCGGAGAGCGCCCGCGAGCGCGACGACCGCGACGACGGCCAGCAGCAGGGCGACGGGCCGCGGAGCTAGGGCCCGCGGCCGGACCGCGCGGCGCGGCACTCCGTCCGGACCGGCACTCGGTCCGGACGGTGCGTCAGACGGTCTTCACCGTGCCGCCGTCGATGACGTGGTCCGCGCCGTTGATGTTGGCCGCCACGTCGGAGAGCAGGAAGGTGATCAGGGCCGCGACCTCGCCGGGCTCGGTGATCCGCGGGCTGGCCATGCCGAAGCGCTCCGGGAGCTGCTCCAGGAACTCGGCGTGGTCGACCCCGGCCGCCGCGGCCACCTTGCTGCCGAACCCCTCCGGGTCCTCCCAGATCGCCGTGCGGACCACGCCCGGCGAGACGGTGTTGACCCGCACGCCCCGCGGCCCGAACTCCTCGGACAGGGACTTGCCGAACGCGGTGAGCGCGGCCTTGGCCACGCTGTAGGCGACGGGGCCGGCGGCGGGGAGCCGCGCATTGATGGAGGAGACGTTGACGACGGACCCGCGCCGCTCGACCAGGGAGGGCAGGGCGGCGCGGCTGACGCGCACGGCGCTGAGGAAGTTGAGGTCGAGGTTCGCCTGGAACTCGGCGTCCTCGGAGTCGAGGAACCCGCCGAGCACGACCTCGTCGCCGCCGCCGACGTTGTTGACCAGCAGGTCGATCCCGTCACCGAGCCCGGCGACCGCCTGCTCGACGAGCCGGCGCCCTCCGTCGGGGGTGCTGAGATCCACGGCGACGGCCGCGGTGGCGGCCTCCTTCAGCTCGGGGGTGATCGTCCGGGCGGCGCCGACGACCCGTACGCCCTCGGCGGCGAGCGACCGGACGGTGGCGAGGCCGATGCCGCGGCTGGCGCCGGTGACGAGGGCGGTCTTGCCGTTGAGGTGGAGATCCATGAGAGCACTCTTTCTTTACCTATAAGTACAAAATATGGGTAAGCCGAACCGCAGCAGAACCGAGGGAAGGGCCGCCGCCCCTGAAGGCCCCCGAGGACCCCGGAGAGCGCGCCTCAGAGCGCGTCGAGCGCCGCGTCCACGATGCGCCCCAGCCGCTCCCTGCCGCCCTGAGCCCGGGCGATGACCCGCATCCCGACGAGCGCCGCGAGCAGCAGGCTCGCCGCCGCGTCCGCGTCCCGGTCCGGGGCGAACTCGCCCGTGCGCCGCCCGCGCTCGAGGGCCGCCTTGAAGGCGCCCTCGGTGCGCTCGAACATGCGGCGTACGAGCTCGGTGGAGGCGTCGTCCCTGCCCCCGAGTTCGGTGGCGGTGTTGACGGCGAAGCAGCCGCGGCGGCCGGCCGGACCGAGGTCGGTCTCGATCAGCAGCTCCAGCGCGGAGCGCAGCAGCGGCCGGACGGGGCCCGGCTGGTCGAGCAGTTCCACCAGCGCCGCCGACTGGGTGTCGCGGTAGCGCTCCAGCGAGCGCTCGAACAGGGCGTGCTTGCTGCCGAAGGCGTTGTAGAGGCTGCCCTTGCCGATGCCGAGCTCGTCGACGAGGTCCTGCGGCGTGGTGGCCGCATAGCCCTTGCGCCAGAAGACGTCCATGGCCTTGCCGACGGCCACGTCCGGGTCGAACTGCTTGGGTCTTCCCATGGGGAGACCGTATGACTTTTTGACCTGTGGGTCAATTACTTGCCGTGGCGGTGAGCCCGGCCGGGTGCGCGGAGCGGAGGGCGGGCGGCCCGCCATGCCGGACGGGCCGCCGCCGCTTCACTGCCGGCGCTCCACTGCCGCCGCTTCACCGCCGCCGCTCCGCCGCCCCCGGTCAGGCCACCGGCTGGCAGACGGCGAAGACCCGCAGGTCGACGGCGGCGGGGCTCGTGTTGTTCACGCCCACCAGATAGACGTTCCCGGTGACGCTGGGGTACGCGTCGACCGTCTCCACACCGCCGACCCGGCCGCCGGGCTGGAAGTAGCCGCCTCCGGCGATCCGTGTGCCGTCGGGGCACGTGGGGCTCCTCAGCAGCTGACGGAGGGACATCGGCGGGACGGTGTAGTCCCGCACGACGGTCTGCATCCGGCCGGAGGCGCCGGGGACGTCCGGCAGGCCCGTGAAGCCGACGGGGCCGACCGGTCCGCTCGGCTTGGTGGCGCCGGTGGGTTTGGCAGGCTTGGTGGGCTTGGTGGGCTTGGTGGGCTTGGTGACCTTGGCGGGTTTGGCGGCACCGGCGGGTTTGACCGGCGCAGCGGGCTTGCCGGGACCGGGGGGCTTGGCAGGCGCGGCAGGCCTGACGGGCACGGCGGGCCTGGCGGGACCCGTCGAACCGGGGCTGTCCTTGCCTCCCGCGGCGGCGGGCGGGCTCGTCCCGCCCGCGGGACCGGCAGTCCCGGGTGCCTCCTTCGGGTCCGGCGCTCCCGCAGGAACCGCGGGACCCGCCGGGCCGCCGTGCCCCGCGTCTCCCTTCTGCCCCTTCGGGCCGCCCTTCTGCCCCTTGGCACCCGCTGGTTTGCCGGAGCTCCCGCCTCCGCCTCCCTTGCAGACCGGGACCAGCCCGGACACCTGGACGTAGTGAGCACTCAGCCACCCCCGCCCGTCGGCCAGCCGGTACCAGAGCCCGTCACCCTGCACCCGCCCTCCGGCGGCCTGGCACGCGATGAGCACGTGCGCTCCGGCCCCGTAACTGCCGACGACCGGCGCGGAGAGCGCAGGGCTCTTGCGCACCTTCTGGCCGAGCCGCGAGATCACTTCACCCGGCACTCCACCGCGCACGTCTCCGTTGCCGTCGGACACCCCCGCGCCCGCCGACGCGCAGAACGTGAACAGCACGCCCAGCGCGACGACTCCGCTTCCTGCCACAAAGACCCCGGCCCGTCTCTGTTTTAGCGACATATCGCTCCTTTCACTCCCAGGGACCCGGAATGGCACAGGAACACAGCCGTGGACGCACACTCACGAGGCGAGTCCGGCCCTTGGCCCGGATGCCGCCTTCACATTCACTCGCGCGAAGGAGCCCCGGGCATAAAAAACGACGCCATTGGAATGACGCGCCGAAAAGTCGATAAATCATTAGCTCGATGGCCCGCTCACCGGCGTCCGGCGACGGGCCCGGAATATCGACAGATCCACAGGACGCCCGTCGCCGGGCGGACACCGGCCCGCCTGTACTCCCGCCACGAACCTCGAACAACACGTCAAGAAAATGTTGACAAAGGTCGGGCGTCAAGGAAACCTTGACACCATGATCACGCCGAAGCGGCCCGCGGCCGTATCCCAGCCCGCCTACGTCAACGTCGCCCTCGCGACCCTGTTCCCCGCCATCGCCCTGATCACGTTGGCGCTCACGCTGGCCGAAGACCTCGGCGACGTGCCGTTCTTCTGCCTGATCGGCGCCGAGATCGCGCTCATCGCCGGCATGGGGGCGCTCTTCGGCCTGGCGTCCGCCCAAGCCGCGGCCGAGGCGATCGAAACCGGCACCGAGCGGCTCCAGCGTGACGAGGACACCCTCAACGCCCTCGACCCACTGCGGCCGGATGCGCCGCTGCAGCCGGACGTTCGCGAAGGCAGTGGGCGATGAGCGGCGCGGAACTGCTCAGCCCGGAGGAGGAGACCCGCATCCGCGAGGCCGTCGCCGGCGCCGTACTCGGCGCACCGGAAGGGCTCGCCGAGTCCCTGGAGCACGACCCGGAGGGCTATCTGCGCCTGGTGGCGGCCACCCGGACCGGCGCCGAGGAGACGAGCCGGCTGCTGCGCGAGGCCGTGCAGGGCGCCCGGGCCGCGGGGCACAGCTGGGACACCATCGGACGCCTGCTGGGCGTGAGCCGTCAGGCCGCGCAGCAGCGCTTCGCCGCCAAGGGCGCCGCCGTCCCCGAGGCGTCCCCCGAGCGCCGGATCCTCACCCCGCTGACCGCGTTCAACGAGATGGCCGCCCTCACCGAAGCGGGCCTGGACCGCTGGGAGCTGGTCGAGTTCGGCCCGCTCTACCACGCGGTGGAGGCGTCCGACCGGCAGTGGGAGTACCGCCGCGTCCCGCTCGCGGTCGCCGGGCGCCGGCGGCGCCTGGAGGCGGACGGGTGGACCCAGGTCGGTACGGACTCCTTCCCGTGGAGCTACTTCAAGCGCCCGCTGAACCCATCCGTCAACGACGGTTGACACCTCTGCGCCTGTCATCCAAAGTTGACAGCATGGCCGGAACGGATGCGAAGGACGCGGTCGGCACCACCGAGGCCGCCATGGACAGCGATCCCCACGTGGGCCTGCGCGCCGTCGCCGCGCTGCGGCGGCTCGTCGAGCGCCTGGAGGCGCTGCAGGTCGACAGCGCGCGCCGGCAGGGCTGGTCCTGGGAGGAGATCGGGGCCGCGCTCGGAGTCAGCAGGCAGGCAGTGCACAAGAAACACGCCAGGAGGTAGGCATGTTCGAACGGTTCACCCGGGATGCGCGTGTCGCCGTCGTACAGGCGCAGGAGGAGGCCCGCACGCTGGGCCATGCGTGGATCGGCAGCGAGCACCTGCTGCTCGGCGTCCTCATGCAGGACGGGGCGCCCGGAGTCGCCACGCTGGCCCGGTTCGGCATCACGCCCGAGACGTGCCGGAGGGCGCTCGCGCCCGCCGGAGCCCTCGGTACGGACGACGCGGAGGCGCTGCGCGCCTTCGGCATCGACCTGGAGGCCGTACGGGCGCAGGCCGAGGGCACGTTCGGGCCGGGGGCCCTGGACCGGCCCGGTCCGCCGGAGGAGCGGCGGCGGATCCTGCCGTTCGGCCGCCGCCGGAACGAAGCCGGCCGGCAGGGCCACATCCCTTTCACACCCCGCGCGAAGAAGGCCCTGAGCCGTTCCCTGCGCGAGGCCCTGGCCCGCAAGGAACGCCACATCGGCGCGGAACACGTCCTCCTGGGCATCCTCGATCCGGACGACAAGATGACGGGCGGCGTCCTGCGGAAGCTGGGGACCGACGCCGTCGCCGTACGGAACGGGATCCTGGCGGACCTGCCGGGCGCCGCCTGAGCGGCCCGCACGGCGCCCGCCTAGCGCGTACGCAGCCTCCGCCACACCGCCTTCGCCGCGTGGTGCCCGCACATGCCGTGGACGCCGGGGCCGGGCGGAGTGGCGGAGGAGCACAGGAAGACGGCCGGGTGGGCCGTGGCGTAGGGCACGCGGGCGAGCTTGGGCCGGATGATGAGGCGCAGGCCCGCCACGGAGCCGATGGCGAAGTCGCCGCCCACGTAGTTGGCGTTGCGGGCGGCCAGCTGCGGGGGGCCGGCCGTGGCGCGGGCCAGGACGAGGTCGCGGAAGCCGGGGGCGAAGCGCTCGATCTGACGCTCAATCACCTCGGTGGCGTCGCCCTCCCAGCCGCTCGGCACGTGCCCGTACACCCAGAAGGTGTG
This sequence comes from Streptomyces rectiverticillatus, assembly GCF_013394065.1. Lineage (NCBI taxonomy): Bacteria > Bacillati > Actinomycetota > Actinomycetes > Kitasatosporales > Streptomycetaceae > Streptomyces > Streptomyces rectiverticillatus. The sequence goes on along the minus strand of NZ_CP040752.1, from coordinate 5,996,362 downwards.
CTTGCCCTCGGGCGCGCGGGTGGGGTCGACGAGGCTGGGCTGGGCGGTGATGAGGAAGGGCACCGACGGGTCCCGGCCCTGCAGTGCGGCGTCGAGGGCGGCGTCGATCTCGCCGTACGTCGGGCCGATGTGGACCGTGCCGGCGCGGCGGGCCTCCTGCGCCGTCCACGGCACGGGGCCCGACAGCGCATAGTCGATCTTGAAGACGCTGGGGCCGTAGCGGTAGCCGCGGTAGGCGTTGCCGAGGCCCGCGATCCGGGCGAGGGCGGTGGGCGAGGTGTCGAAGACGTAGGCGCGGGCGGGCGGCAGGTCGTCCAGGCGCTTGACCTCGAAGCCGGTGTGCACGGTGCCGCCGCACGCGCGCAGGTACGAGGCCAGGGCGTCGGCGATGGACTGGGAGCCGCCGCGCGGCACCGGCCAGCCGCCCGCGTGCGCGGCCAGCGCGAAGATCAGTGCCATGCCGCCGGTGCCGGGGCCGGTGAGGGGGGCGATGCCGTGCGCGGCGAGGCCCGCGATCAGGGCCGCCGCCTTCTCGTCCCGGAAGCGGCGGGCCAGCAGGGACGCCGGCTGGATGCCTGCCAGGCCGAAGCGGGCGTAGAGGAGGGGGTCGCGCGGCAGGCCGTCCCACTGGGTGCGCAGGAAATCGGCCGCGAGCGTCTCCCACCTGCCCTGGAAGGGCTCGACGAGGCGCCGGTACGCCCCGGCGTCGCGCGGCCCGAAGGAGTGCGCCGTCTCCCCCACGCTGCGGGCGAGGACGGCGGCCGTGCCGTCCGGGAAGGGATGCGCCATGGGCAGCTCGGGGTGCACCCACTCCAGGCCGTGCCGGGCCAGCGGCATGGCGGCGAAGGCGGGCGAGCCCGCGGCCAGCGGGTGCACGGCGGAGCACGGGTCGTGCCGGAAGCCGGGCAGCGTGAGCTCCTCGGTCCGCGCGCCGCCGCCGACGCCACCGGCGGCCTCGAAGACCTCCACCGACAGGCCGCGCCGGGCCAGCTCCACGGCGGCGGTGAGCCCGTTGGGCCCGGCACCTACGACGACGGCGTCGAGCATGGTCGGCACCGGACGCCACTCCCCTCGTCCTCGGGATCAGCCGGCGGACGCCAGCAGGTCCAGGATATGACGGAGCGTCGCCTCGTCCCGCGCAGCGGCGAAGGGGAGGGCGTTGCCGCCGGCTATGCGGAAGGACTCCCCGGCGACCGTCCCGCTCGCCCCGCCCGCCTCGGCGACCAGCAGCAGCCCGGCGGCGTGGTCCCAGGGGTTCTCCCAGCTGAAGGCGAGGCCGTCGATGACGCCCCGCGCCACGTTGAGGTACTCCAGGCCGGCCGAGCCGCAGGGGCGCGGCGCGACGCCCTCCGTGGCGAGCGCCGACAGGACGCGCTTCTGCTCGTCGTCGGTGAAGTCGTAGTGGGAGATCGCCACTTCCAGGACCTTGCCCGGGGCGGGCGAGCCGGCGCTGAGCGGCTCGCCGCCCAGCCGGGCCCCGGCGCCGCGGCGAGCGACGGCCATCAGGTCGAGCGCGGGCGCGTACGTCCAGGAGGCGAGGAGCTCGCCGCGGTGGGCGAGGCAGACGAGCGTGGCGAAGCCGGGCTCGCCGTGGACGAACTGGCGGGTGCCGTCGACCGGGTCGACGATCCACACGGGTGCGTCGCCGCCGACGGCGCCGAGCACGCCCGGATCCGCGTGCACCGCCTCCTCGCCGACCACGACCGAGCCGGGCAGCAGGGCCGTGAGGGCGGCGGCGAGGTGCTCCTCGGCGCGCCGGTCGGCGACGGTGACGAGGTCGTGCGGGCCGTTCTTCTGGACGATCTCGTCCTCGGCGAGCTGCCGGAAGCGGGGCATGATCTCGGCGGCGGCCGCCTTGCGGACCGCCTCCTCGACGTCGGTCAGATCACCTGCGAGAAAGTCTTCGAGCATGTGTCCATCGAACCATGCCCCACCGACAATCGGTGGCGGGCCGGCGTCCCCCGGATGTCCCCCCGGTGAACCCCGCGGTGTGCACCCGGTGCACACGGGCCCCTGCCGTCGGCCGGGGCGTCCCCACCGCCCGCCGCGCCGCCCCGTCAGCGGCCCACCGCGTACCCCTGCATGCCGCGCGGATTGGCCGCCGCCGACAGCACGCCCGTGCGCGGATCGCGCGCCACCGCGCACAGCCGTCCCTCCGACCACGACTCGGCCACCGTCACCCGGTGACCCCGCCGACGCAGTTCCCCGATCGCCGTCTCGCCCATCCGCCGCTCGACGACGACCGCTCCGGGACTCATGGTGCGCGGGTAGAAGGAGCTGGGGAAGGAGTCCTGGTGCCAGTTGGGCGCGTCGATCGCGCCCTGCAGGTCCAGGCCGCCGCGCACGGGCGGGCGCAGGGCGACGGCGAGGAAGAAGTGCAGCTGCCACTGGTCCTGCTGATCGCCGCCGGGGGTGCCGAAGGCGAGGACGGGCTCGCCGTCCCGCAGGGCCATGGACGGGGTGAGGGTGGTGCGCGGGCGGCGTCCGGGGGTGAGGGAGCCCGGCAGCCCGGGTTCGAGCCACGCCATCTGCAGGCGGGTGCCGAGCGGGAAGCCGAGCTCCGGGACGACGGGGTTGGACTGCAGCCAGCCGCCGCTGGGGGTCGCGGAGATCATGTTGCCCCAGCGGTCGACGACGTCGAGGTGGCAGGTGTCGCCGCGGGTCGCGCCGCTGACGGTGACGGTCGGCTCGCCCGCGCCCGCGCCCGCCGCGGCCGGGGCGGTCCGCTCCGCCGCGGCGACGACCTGCCGGGCCAGGCGCGGCCTGCGGCCCTCGGGGTTGCCGGGGCGCAAGGTGTACGAGGCGAGGTCGCCGATCAGCGCGCGGCGGGCGGCGTTGTAGCCCTCGGAGAGCAGGGCCTTCAGCGGGACGTCGGCGGCGTCGCCGTACCAGGCCTCGCGGTCGGCCATGGCGAGCTTGCCGCCCTCGATGAGGGTGTGGACGTACTCCGGGGTGCCGTAGTCCGGCGGCCCGTCGAGCAGGGCGAGCTGCTGCAGGAGGACCGGGCCCTGCGACCAGGGGCCGGGCTTGCAGACGGTCCAGCCGTTCCAGTCGTGGCACGCCGGCTCCTCGTAGCCGGCGCGGAAGCCGGCGAGGTCGTCGCCGGTCAGCGGCGCGGTGTGGCGCTCGCCGGAGGTGTCGAGGGTCGGGCGCGCCGCCGCCGCCACGAGCGCTTCGGCGACGAAGCCCTCGCGCCAGACGCGGCGGGCCGCGTCGATGCGCTGCTCCCGGCTGCCGCCGCCCGCATCGGCCTCGGCGAGCAGGCGGCGCCAGGTGGCGGCGAGCGCGGGGTTGCGCAGGAGCGTGCCGGGGGCCGGCGGGCGGCCGCCGGGCAGGTAGAGCGCGGCGGAGGACGTCCACTCCGTCTCGAAGATCTTGCGGACGGTGGCCACGGTCCGGCCGATGGCCTCGACGGGCGCGTGGCCGTGCTCGGCATAGCCGATGGCGTACGCGAGGACGTCGGCCAGCGGCTTGGTGCCGTGGTCGCGCAGGAGCAGCATCCAGGCGTCGAACGCGCCCGGCACGGCGGCCGCGAGGGGGCCGGTGCCGGGGACCAGGTCGAGGCCGAGCGAGCGGTAGTGCGCGATGGTCGCGCCCCGGGGCGCCGGGCCCTGGCCGCAGAGCACCTGCACCGGGCCGCCCGCCGGCGCGAACACGGCGGGCACCTCGCCGGCCGGGCCGTTCATGTGCGGCTCGACGACGTGCAGGACGAATCCGGCGGCGACGGCGGCGTCGAAGGCGTTGCCGCCGCTCTCCAGTACGGCCATCGCGGACTGCGAGGCCAGCCAGTGGGTGGTCGACACCATGCCGAAGGTGCCCTGCAGGGTGGGCCGGGTGGTGAACATGGCGTCCAGAAAGGCAGATCCACCCGCCGGTGCGCAATACCGCCTGCGGGGGATCCGTGCGCCGTCCGTCCGAGGGCCGTCCGCACAGGGCGCGGCGTTACGGTTGATTCCGCTGCCGGCAGCCGGGCCGGCCGGGGAAAACAAGCTGGAGGATGCGCCGTGCACGGTGAATACAAGGTGCCGGGCGGCAAGCTCGTCGTCGTCGACCTGGACGTCGCCGACGGGGTGCTGCGCGACGTACGGGTGGGCGGGGACTTCTTCCTCGAACCCGACGAGGCGCTCCTCGACATCAACCGCGCCCTGGAGGGCGCGCCCGCCGACCTGACCGCCCCGCAGCTCGCGGCGCGCATCGACGCGGCCCTGCCGGAGGGCACGGTGATGTTCGGTTTCTCCTCCGAGGCGGTGGGCGTGGCGGTGCGCCGGGCCCTGGCCCAGGCCACGGACTGGACCGACTACGAGTGGCAGCTGATCCACGACGGGCCCCAGTCCCCCGCGCTGCACATGGCGCTGGACGAGGTGCTCACGGCCGAGGTGGCGGCCGGTCGGCGGCCGCCGACCCTGCGCGTGTGGGAGTGGGGCTCCCCCGCGGTGGTCATCGGCAGCTTCCAGTCGCTGCGCAACGAGGTGGACCCGGAGGGCGCGGAGCGCCACGGGATGACGGTGGTGCGCCGGATCAGCGGCGGCGGGGCCATGTTCATCGAGCCGGGCAACACCATCACCTACTCGCTGTGCGTGCCGGACGCCCTGGTGCAGGGCCTGTCCTTCGCCGACAGCTACGCCTACCTGGACGACTGGGTGCTGGGCGCGCTGGAGGGCATGGGCGTGAAGGCCTGGTACCAGCCGCTCAACGACATCGCCACCGAGTCGGGGAAGATCGCGGGCGCGGCGCAGAAGCGGCTGGTGGGCAGCGCGGGGGCCGTCCTGCACCACGTGACGATGGCGTACGACATCGACGCGGACAAGATGCTGGACGTGCTGCGCATCGGCAAGGAGAAGCTGTCGGACAAGGGGACGAAGAGCGCGAAGAAGCGCGTCGACCCCCTGCGCCGTCAGACCGGGCTGGCGCGTGCCGACGTGATCGAGAAGATGATCGAGTCCTTCCGGGGCCGCTACGGGCTCACGGCCGGCTCGGTCACCCCCGAGGAGATGGCGCGGGCACAGGAGCTGGCGGCGGTGAAGTTCTCCTCTCCGGAGTGGACGGCGCGCGTGCCGTAAGCCTCCGGCGGATCGGGTGGGGCGGATCCGGTGGACGGCGCCGGGCCCGGCGGGCGAGGCCTGCCGGGCCCGGCTCGGCTCGGCTCAGCTCAGCGCCGGGATCAGGTGCTCGCCGTAGGCGTCGATGGTCGCCTCCTTCGCGTCGTGCATGGCGTAGACCGCGAACTGGTCCACGCCGAGGTCGCGCAGGTGCTCCAGCCGTTCACGGTGGGCCGCCACGGGGCCCAGGAGGCAGAAGCGGTCCACGATCTCGTCGGGCACGAAGTCCGTGGAGGGGTTCCCGGCCCGGCCGTGGTGGCTGTAGTCGTAGCCGTGGCGCTGCTCGATGTAGGCCGTGAGGGCCTCGGGCACCAGGCCGGAGTGCTCGCCGTAGCGCTCGACCAGGTCGGCGACGTGGTTGCCGACCATGCCGCCGAACCAGCGGCACTGCTCGCGGGCGTGGGCGAGGTCGTCGCCGACGTAGGCGGGGGCGGCGACGCAGATGCTGACCGCGGCCGGGTCCCGGCCGGCCTCGGCGGCGGCGTCCCGCACGTGCTTGATCATCCATTCGGTGAGGAAGGGGTCGGCGAGCTGGAGGATGAAGCCGTCGGCCTCCTGGCCCGCGAGGGCGAGGGCCTTCGGCCCGTAGGCCGCCATCCATACGGGCAGCCTGCCGTCCCGGATCCAGGGGAACTTCAGCGCCGTGCCGCCGACGTCGGCCTCGCGGCCCTCGGCGAGGTCGCGGATGACGCGGATGGACTCCCGCAGCGAGGCGAGGGTGTTGGGCTTGCGGCCGGCCACCCGCATCGCGGAGTCCCCGCGGCCGATGCCGCACACCGTGCGGTTGCCGTACATGTCGTTGAGGGTGGCGAAGGTGGAGGCGGTGACCTCGGGGGTGCGGGTGGAGGGGTTGGTGACCATCGGCCCCACGACGAGCCGCTCGGTGTGCTCCAGGATGCGGCTGTAGATGACGAACGGCTCCTGCCACAGCACGGCGGAGTCGAACGTCCAGCCGTAGCGGAAGCCTGAGCGCTCGGCGCGGCGCATCAGGTCGACGACGGCGGTGGCGGGCGGGTCGGTCTGCAGGACGAGGCCGAAGTCCACGGCGGTGCTCCTTACGTCATAACGTCATACGTGGTGCGTCGTTGCGTCTCACGTCAGGTACTGGCAGGTGGCGCGGGGGACGTAGCGGCCGTGGCCGGCGCGGCCGGTGAACTTCCGCTGCTCGATGACGGTTTCGCCGCGGGAGAGGACGGTCTCGACGCGTCCGGTGACGCGCTTGCCCTCGTAGGCGGAGTAGTCGACGTTCATGTGGTGGGTGGCGGCCGAGAGGGTCTGCTCGGCGTGCGGGTCGTAGATGACGATGTCGGCGTCACCGCCGGGGGTGATGGTGCCCTTGTGCGGAGCGAGGCCGAACATCCGGGCGGGGGCGGCGCAGGCGATCTCGATCCAGCGGCGGCGGGTGATGTGGCCGTCGACGACGGCCTGGTGCAGGAGGTCCATGCGGTTCTCGACGCCGGGCAGGCCGTTGGGGATCTTCGAGAAGTCGCCGCGGCCGAGCTCTTTCTGGCCGGAGAAGCAGAACGGGCAGTGGTCGGTGGAGACGACCTGGAGGTCGTCGGTGCGCAGGCCGCGCCAGAGGGCGGCCTGGTGCTCGCGGGGGCGCAGCGGTGTGGAACAGACGTATTTCGCGCCCTCGAAGCCGGGCTCGGCGAGGTTGTCGGTGGACAGGAAGAGGTACTGCGGGCAGGTCTCGCCGAAGACGGGCAGGCCCTTGTCGCGGGCCTGCGCGAGCTCGGCGACGGCTTCCTCGGCCGAGACGTGCACCACGTACAGGGGGCTGCCGGCGACGCGGGCGAGCTGGATCGCCCGGTGGGTGGCCTCGGCCTCCAGCAGTGCCTTGCGGACCTCGCCGTGGTAGCGGGGGTCGGTGTGCCCGGCGGCGAGGGCCTGTTCGACGAGGACGTCGATGGCGATGCCGTTCTCGGCGTGCATCATGATCAGCCCGCCGTTGCCGGCGGCGCGCTGCATGGCGCGCAGGATCTGCCCGTCGTCGCTGTAGAAGACGCCCGGGTAGGCCATGAAGAGCTTGAAGGAGGTGACCCCTTCGGCGACGAGGAGGTCCATCTCCTTCAGGGAGCCCTCGTTCACATCGGAGAGGATCATGTGGAAGGCGTAGTCGACGGCGCAGCGGCCGGCGGCCTTGGCGTGCCAGTGGTCGAGGCCCTCGCGCAGGGCCCGGCCGCGGCTCTGGACGGCGAAGTCGACGATGGTGGTGGTGCCGCCCCAGGCGGCGGCCCGGGTGCCGGTCTCGAAGTCGTCGGAGGAGGCGGTGCCGCCGAAGGGGAAGTCGAGGTGTGTGTGGGCGTCGACACCGCCGGGGATGACGTACTTCCCGGTGGCGTCCAGGGTGCGGTCGGCGTGCCAGCCCCGGGCGAAGGCGCTGCCGGACGCGGCGAGGGCCGCGACCTTGCCGTCCTCGACGAGGACGTCGGCGCGGGTCTCGTCCGCGGCGGTGATGACGAGGCCGCCGCGGATGGCCGTCGTGGTCATGGCCGTTCCTTTCCGGCGATGGTGAACTGCACCTGCTGCAGCACGGTTTCCAGGGCGGTGGCCCCCTCCTCCGCCTCGGCGATGGTGAGCGACAGCGGCGGTGCGATGCGCAGGACGTTGGCCTCGCGGCCGCCCTTGCCGATCAGCAGGCCTTCCTCCCTGGCCAGTTCGAGGGCGAGGGAGGCCGCTTCGGGCGAAGGTGACCCGTCGTGCTCGACCAGCTCGATGCCGATCATCAGGCCGCGGCCGCGCACCTCCCGGACGACGGGGAAGCCTGCGGTGACGGCGCGGAGCCGCTCGATGAGCAGGCCGCCGACCCGGCGGGCGTTGCCCTGGAGGTCGTGCTCCAGGAGGTGGGTGAGGTTGGCGAGGCCGGCGGCCATGGTGACGGGGCTGCCGCCGAAGGTGGAGATGGAGTTGGCGTCGAGGCAGTTCATGACCTCGGCGCGGGCGACGACGCCGCCGATCGACATGCCGTTGCCGATGCCCTTGGCGAAGGTGAGCAGGTCGGGCGGGCCGTGCTCGGCGTGGGCCTGCCAGCCCCAGAAGTGGTCGCCGGTGCGGCCCCAGCCGGTCTGCACCTCGTCGGTGATCCAGAGGATGCCGCGGGCGGCGAGGACTTCGCGGAACGCGGCGTAGAAGCCGTCGGGCGGGGAGGTGAACCCGCCGACGCCCTGTACCGGTTCGGCGATCAGGGCCGCCACCCGGCCGTGGGTCTGGCCGAGCATGTCCTCGAGGTCGGCGACGCAGGCGGCGGTGAAGGCGGCGTCGGACAGGTGGGCGTAGGGGCCGGAGCTGCGCACCCCGCCGTGGACGTAGAGGGTCTGGAGGGGCGAGAGGCTGGTGGGCGACCAGGCGGAGTTGCCGGTGATGCCCACGGCGGAGAAGGAGCGGCCGTGGTAGCTGTTGCGCATCGCCAGGATCTGGTTGGAGCCGCGGTGGGCGGTGGCCAGCAGGAGCGCCGCGTCGTTGGCCTCCGTGCCGGAGGTGGTGAAGAAGACGCGGGCGTCGGGGATGCCGGAGAGGGCGGCGATGCGCTCGGCGAGCTCGACCATGTGCCGGTCGAGGTAGAGGGTGGAGGTGTGCAGGATGCGCCCGGCCTGCTCGGAGACGGCCTTGGTGACCTCGGGCAGGGCGTGGGCGGTCATGGTGGTGAGGATGCCGCCGAAGAAGTCGAGGTAGCGCCGGCCGTGGGCGTCCCAGATGTGGCGGCCCTCGCCGTGGGTGAGCTCCAGGGGCTCGCGGTAGTAGAGGGAGAGCCACTCGGGCATCACCGCACGGTGCCGGGCGTGCAGGTGGGTGGCCGGGGGGCCGCCGGGCCCGGGTGCGGAGGTCATGGCCGGACCAGCCCGTCGTAGGCGTCGGGCCGGCGGTCGCGGTAGAAGGCCCACTGCTGCCGGACCTCGTCGATGAGGCCGAAGTCCAGGTCGCGGACGAGGAGTTCCTCCTTGGTGTCGCTCGCCACGTCACCGACGAACTGCCCGCGGGGGTCGACGAAGTAGGAGGTGCCGTAGAAGTCGTTGTCGCCGTACTCCTCGCGGCCGACGCGGTTGATGGCGGCGACGAAGTACTCGTTGGCGACGGCTGCGGCGGGCTGCTCCAGCTTCCAGAGGTAGCCGGAGAGGCCGCGGGAGGTGGCCGAGGGGTTGTAGACGAGCTGGGCGCCGTTGAGGCCGAGCTGGCGCCAGCCCTCGGGGAAGTGGCGGTCGTAGCAGATGTAGACGCCGACCTTGCCGACGGCCGTGTCGAAGACGGGCCAGCCGAGGTTGCCCGGGGCGAAGTAGTACTTCTCCCAGAAGCCCTTGACCTGGGGGATGTGGTGCTTGCGGTATTTGCCGAGGTAGCGGCCGTCGGCGTCGATGACGGCGGCGGTGTTGTAGTAGAAGCCGGGGCCCTCGGTCTCGAAGACGGGGACGACGATCACCATGCCGGTCTCGCGGGCCAGCTCCTGCATCCGGCGGACCGTGGGCCCGTCGGGGACGGGCTCGGCCCAGCGGTAGTGCTCGCTCTCCTGCACCTGGCAGAAGTAGGGGGCGTTGAAGACCTCCTGGAATCCGATCACCTGCGCGCCCTGGGCGGCGGCCGCGCGGGCGTGCTCCTCGTGCTTGGCGAGCATGGATTCGGTGTCGCCGGTCCAGGTGGCCTGGACCAGAGCGGCGCGGACGACATTGGCCATGAGCTGCTCCTTCACGGGGGCGTCAGCCGGGCCGACCGGCCAGGCTGACACGCGTAGATCCACGTGTGGTTGCGACCGTAGGACGCGGCACGCCGCGCGGCAAGACCATCGATCGTCCTGTGGATAACCCGGCCCCCACACAGCAGAACAGAAAAACTTGCAAGTTTGCCTGTCAATATTTTACGGTGGGCGCATGCCCGACCAGGAAACCGATCAGGAAACCGATCAGGAACGCGCCGCCGCCGATCTGGCCGCGACGGTCTCCCAGCTCATGCGCCGCCTGCGCGCGGCCTCCCCGCAGGGCTCCCTCACCCCCTCCCAGCGCACGGTCCTCGGCCGCCTCGCAGGCGGCGGGCCCGCCACCACCGCGGACCTGGCCCGCGCCGAGCTCGTCCGGCCGCAGTCCATGCGCGTCATCGTCGCCAGGCTGGAGGAGCTGGGTCTGGTCGCCCGCTCCCCGCACCCCACGGACGGACGCCAGGTCCTGTTCTCCCTCACGGAGGACGGCGAAGAGGCCGTCGCCTCCGTACGGCACTCCAAGCACGCCTGGCTCGCCGACGCCATCGCCCACCGGCTCACCCAGGACGAGCAGCGGACCCTCGCCGACGCGGCCCTCCTGCTCAAGCGCCTGGTGGAGGAGTGAAAGCCTTAGGGGCGCCCCTGCGCGCCCGGGACTCCGGGGCCGCCCCGGACCGGGGCTTCGGCGCGCGCCTGATGACGCCGCTGCTCCTCGGCGCGGTTCTCAACCCCCTCAACAGCACCATGATCGCCACCGGTCTGGTGGCCGTCGGCCGCGACTTCGGCACCGGCCCCTCCGGCACCGCCTGGCTCCTGTCCTCCCTCTACCTCACCAGTGCCGTCGGCCAGCCCGTCATGGGCCGCCTCGCCGACTCCCTCGGCCCCCGCCACATCTTCCTCGCCGGCCTCGGCGTCGTCTGCGCCGGCGGCCTGCTCGGCACGTTCGCCCCCGCCTTCGGCTGGCTGATCGCCGCCCGCGTGCTGCTCGGCCTCGGCACCTCCGCCGCCTATCCCGCCGCGATGGCGATGCTGCGCGCCGAGTCCCTGCGCACCGGCCGCCCCGCGCCCCGCCCCGTGATGGGACGCCTCTCGCTCGCCGCCCTCGGCAGCGCGGCCCTCGGCCCCACCCTCGGCGGGCTCCTCACCGCGACCACGGGCTGGCGGGGCATCTTCGCGGTCAACGTGCCCCTGGCCCTGCTGGCGCTGGCCGTGGCCCTGCCGTGGCTGCCGCACGACCGCAGGCACCCGGCCACCGCCGGCCCCGGCCCCGGCCCCGGCCCCGGCCCCGGCCCCGACGACACCGGTGCCGCTACCGGCGACACCGGCCCCGTACAACCGCAGCAGGGCCCCGTACGACCGCAGCAACCTTCCGGCGGCCCCTCGCCCGCCGCCCCGCCACGCGACGCCCTCCTGCGCACCTACCTGCGCCACGGGCTCACCTACCTGGCGATCTACTGCGCCCTGTACGGATACGCCCAGTGGCTGGAGGAGGCCCGCGGCTGCACCTCCTTCCAGGCGGGACTGGTGATGCTGCCGATGTCCCTGGCGGCGGCCGGCTGCTCCCTGCTCGGCGCCCGGACGAAGGGCCTGCGCGCCCCGCTCACCACCGCCGCCGCACTGCTCGCCGCGGGCAGCGGCATCCTCGTGACGGCCACCGGCGGCACCCCGCTCGCCGCGCTGCTGATCGCCTCCGCCCTCTTCGGCATCCCCCAGGGCCTGGCCTCCACCGGCAACCAGGCCGCCGTCTACGCCCAGGCGCCGCCCGACCGCGTCGGCTCCGCCGCCGGCCTGCAGCGCACCGCCCAGTACACGAGCGCGATGGCCGCCACGGGCCTCCTCGCCCTCTGCTTCGGGCAGCGGGCGAGCGACGCCGGGCTCCACCGGCTCGCGGCCGTCACCGGTGCACTGAGCCTGCTGCTGCTCGTCCTCACCGCAACCGACCGCGCCCTTCGCGCGCGTACCCGCACCTGACCCCCGAGAAGGAGCCCACGGCCATGCCCGTCACCACTCTCGACACGACCACCGCCCTTGTGCTCATCGACCTCCAGAAGGGCATCGTGGCGATGCCCACCGCCCACCCCGCCCAGGAGATCGTCGAGCGCGGCGCGCGCCTGGCCGCCGCCTTCCGCGACCGCGGCCTGCCGGTCGTCCTCGTCCGCGTCGTCGGCTCCGCGCCCGGCCGCTCCGAAGCGCCCCTGCGCAGCGGGCGCCCGCCGGCCGACTTCGCCGACCTGGTGCCCGAACTCGGCCGGGAGGACGGCGACATCGTGGTCACCAAGCACACCTGGGGCGCGTTCCACGCCACCGACCTGGACCTGCAGCTGCGGCGCCGCGGCGTCACCCAGATCGTCCTCGCGGGCATCGCGACGGGCGCGGGCGTGGAGTCCACCGCGCGCGCCGCCCACGAGCACGGCTACCACGTGACGGTCGTGACCGACGCCGTCACCGACCCCGACCCGGAGGTGCACCGCATCGCCGTGGAGAAGGTCCTGCCGCGGCTGGCGGAGACCGGTACGACGAACGAGGTGATCAAGCTGCTCGGCTGAGTCCGGCTCACCCCACCGTGGCGGCCAGGCCCACCATCGCGGCGGCCAGCAGCGCATAGCTCACCAGGCCCAGGAAGGCGCCCCGGTGGTGGTGCCGCTCCGCGAGGGCCGGGTCGCCGCCCCGGACCGTCCAGCGCCAGGAGAGCACCGTGCCGATCACCGCCACCAGCACGTAGCAGAGGGTCAGCAGGTGCAGCCCGTCGATGAGCGTCAGCCCGACGGTGCTGGTGACGACCACGTTGACCTGCTGCATGTTGAGCATCACGACGAACAGCCCGCCGCCCAGCAGGGCCAGCCGGCTCTGCAGCGTGTCCAGCCGCTCCGCCATGCCCAGCTCCTCGCTGTGCGAGGGCAGCAGGAAGGTCGCGGTGCCGATGAGCAGCATCAGGTAGAGCGGACCGGTCAGCTTCCAGAAGATGACGGGGTCGGCCCGCGCCAGGTCGACCTGGACGATGACGCGGCTGTGGGTGCTGCCCATGCCCCTCGGGAGCGTGGGGTCACCGAAGTTGGTCGGATAGCGATGCTCGGCGGTCACGAGCCGGAATCCGCTCATCCGCCAGCCGGGCGGCGCGATGCCCTCGTTGGCGGCGGAGTGCACGTTGTCCGGCGTGAAGCGGAAGTGCTCGACATCAGTAAACGAGGTGACCACGATCTCGATGCGGTGCCGGTCGAACGGGAAGGCCCGCACGTCCCAGTCCTGCCGGAAGACCCCCTGCACCCGCATCAGGTCCCGGAAGCGGCCGCCTTCCGACGTCAGTGCGGGCTCACTCTTCTCCGGGTCGTTGGCGTTGGTGAAGGAGGCCGCCGGCAGCGGGTCGTCCTCCTTGCGGTCGCAGACGGACCACAGGTGCAGCCGGGCGGAGAACGTGTGCTGCGCGGGATCGATGTCGTACAGGTCGCTGAGGTAGGCGCCGACCCTGCAGGTGGCGGGGGCCGCCGAAGCCGCGCTCGCGGCGGGGCTGCCCAGCAACCACACCGCGAGCGCGCCGAACAACAAGGACAGCAAGGACAGCCCGGTCGCTACGCCCGGGGCGCCGGTGAGGACCCGGCGCCGGCCGGTGGATTCTCCACAGTGCACAGCCATATGCCGTGATCCTCACCGGGCCGCGGCCGGTGATGCGCCGCGGCCCGTCACCCGCCCGGGCGCATTTCAGCGCACCGGCGGTTTCCCGCTCGGGTGCACCACCATCGCCGAGCCCCCGCCGCGCCGGGTCCGTTCGGCGGCGGCCACCCACCGGCCGTCCGGCAGCAGTTGGACGCCGGTCGCCGCACCGATCTCGGGGTTGGACTTGAAGACGTGCCCGATGCCTTCCAGGCGGCCGCGCAGCGGGCTGTTCCACAGGCCGGGTTCCAGCTCGGTGGCGGCGGCGTTGCGCTGGCTCGCGCGCGGCGCGGCGATCGCGTCGACGAGCGGCATCCCGCGATCGACGTGGTTGAGGAGGGTCTGCAGCACCGTGGTGATGATCGTGGCGCCGCCGGGCGAGCCGAGGGCGAACGCGGGCCGCCCGTGGTCGAGGACGATCGTGGGCGAAACCGACGAGCGCGGGCGCTTGCCCGGACCGGGCAGGTTCGGGTCGTGGACGCCCGGGGTGACGGGGACGAAGGAGAAGTCGGTCAGCTCGTTGTTGAGCAGGAAGCCGCGGCCGGGGACGGTGATGCCGCTGCCGCCGGTCTGCTCGATGGTGAGCGTGTAGGCGACGACGTCGCCCCACTTGTCGGCAACCGTCAGATGGGTGGTGTGCTCGCCCTCGTAGGGGGTGGGTGCGGCCTTGCCGTGGGTGCCGCAGGGCACCGGGCGGCGCGGGTCGCCGGGCGCCAGCGGGCTGGTGAGCACCGCGCCGTCCTTGATCAGGCACGCGCGCGAGTCCGCGTAGCGCTGGGAGGTGAGGGCCTTGGTGGGCACGGACTCGAAGGCCGGGTCGCCCACCCAGCGGTTGCGGTCGGCGAAGGCGATCCTGCCGGCTTCGATGTAGCGGTGCAGGTAGGTCTTCGTGTCGAGCTTCGAAAGGTCGCTCTTCTCCAGGATGTTGAGGGCCTCGGCGACCGTCGTGCCGCCGGAGGAGGAGGGGCCGATGCCGTAGACGTCCAGGCCGCGGTAGGACGTGCGGGTCGGCGCCTGGCGCTTCGTCGCGTACTGCCGCAGGTCCCGCTCGGTCAGGTCGCCGGGGCGGGCCACGCGCCCGGAGGCGGGGTCGACGGGCGGCTTGCGCACGGTCCGGACGATGTCGCGGCCCACCTCGCCGCGGTACAGGGTGCCGACGCCGCGCTCGCCCAGCAGCGCGTAAGTGCGGGCGAGGTCGGGGTTCTTGAGGGTGCTGCCGACGGCGGGCGGGCGGCCGCCGGGCAGGAAGAGCTTCGCCGTCGCCGGGAAGTCCTTGAAGCGGGCCTCGTTGTCGGCCGTCTGCTGACGGAAGGCGGCGTCGACGGTGAAGCCCGAGCGGGCGATGCGCTCGGCCGGCCGCAGCACCTGGGCGAGCGAGCGCGTGCCCCAGGTGCGCAGGGCGGTGTCCCAGGTGGCGGGGGTGCCGGGGGTGCCGACGCTCAGGCCGCTGGTGACGGCGTCGGCGAAGGGGATCGGCTTCCCCTTCTCCAGGAAGAGGTTCTTGTCCGCGCTCAGCGGGGCGCGTTCGCGGCCGTCGATGGTGGAGACCTGGCGCCGCTTCGCGTCGTAGTGGACGAAGTAGCCGCCCCCGCCGAGGCCCGCGGAGTACGGCTCGGTGACGCCGAGCGCGGCCGCGGTGGCCACGGCGGCGTCGACGGCGTTGCCGCCCTTGCGGAGCACTTCGATGCCCGCGGCCGAGGCGTCGGCGTCGACGCTGGCCACGGCGCCGCCGTAGCCGGCGGCGACGGGGGTCTTGGCCGGGGTGCGGCTCGCCTCGACGGGCGGGCCGCTCGGTTGGGCTGTGGCCGGCAGGGCGCCGAGTCCGACGACCAGGGAGGCCGCGGCGGCGAGTACGGGCAGACGTCGGTGGGGCGGCTTCTTCGTTCTCGGGCGGGCCATTCTGCCTCCAAGCGGCGAGCGGGCCCCGGAGCCTACCCCCGGCGGCGCGGCGCGCAACCCCACCCGACGCAATCGGCGGTGCCGGCCGACTCGGCCGGTGGCGGCACCGCGCCGCGCCGCCACCGGCGCGGCGCGAAGAAGTGGCCGGGGCGCCCGTGCAAGCCCGCCGCAACGGCGCGCAACCCCCGCCGAACGCGACCGGCGGTGCCGGACAGGCCTCAGCCCGTACGGCACCGCCGGACACCACCGTCGTGGCGCATCACCGCCGCGGCGGAAGGAAATGCCCGGCACCCGGGCGGTCGGGTGACAGCGGGGTGCCGGGGCATGAACCGGCCGCCCTCGCCGTCGCGGCGGAGAGCAGCGTCCGGCACCGGGCCGTCCACCGAAGGCAGGGTGCCGGGCAGAGCCGGCTCGCCGGTCGCGGGGCGACCCGCGCGGGCGCGCGTCGCGTCAGTGGCCGCGGGCCGCCGACGTCACCGCGACGGCCATGGCCGCCTCGCCCTTGGCGTTGGGGTGGAACGGGGCGGCCGGGTTCTCCGGCTGGGCGCCTTCGACCCAGCGGTCCGCGGCGGGCTTGCACACGTCGTGGCCGAGGGTCGGCTTGTAGGTGTCCGCGAAGCGGACGCCGGCCTTGCGGGCCTCGCCCTGCAGCATCGTGTTGAGCTGCTTCTCGGTGTCGCGCAGGTAGGAGACGTCGCCCGCGGCGATCGGCACGGCCGGGAAGCAGCCGACGCCGTCCTCCGGCATGATCGCCGGGTAGCCGACGAGCACCACGCGCGCGTGCGGGGCACGCTTGTGCACGTCCTTCAGCACCTTGGCGACCTTGGGCGCGGCGCCGGCGATACGGGCCGTGAGCTGGTCCGTGCCGCCCTCGGTGTACTTCGTGCGGCAGGGGGCGCCGGCCGGGTCGGTGGCGGACAGCTGGGCGCAGGTGCCGATGATGTCGCCGAAGCCGATGTCGTTGCCGCCGATGCCGAGCGTGACGAGGCGGGTGTTCCGGCCGAGCGCGTTGAGCTGCGGCGGGTTGTCGCCCTGGGCGCGCCACATGTCGTCGGTCTTGGCGCCGCTGCAGCTGACGTCCTTGAAGGACGTGTGGTGCAGGGCCTTCGCGGTGAGCGCCGGGTAGTTGACGCTGGAGCGGGCGCAGTCGCCGCCGGTCTGCTCGGGGACGCCGGGGGCGGAGGTGTAGGAGTCGCCGAGGGCGACGTAGCGCTGGCCGCCCTCGGGGGCCGCGGTTCCCTCCGCGCCCGACGCCGTCGCAGTGCCGGCCGTCCCCGCCGCCAGGGCCGCCGCGGCGCCGAGCGCCGCGAGTCCCTTCCTGTACCGCCCACCACGTCCGTGCGCGTGTGCCACCGGTGCCTCCATCGGATTGTCCTGAGTGTGTCTTGCGGTGATCGCGGACGTCAGACTCGCCGGGCGGTGACCGTCTGTCAACTAATGGCCCGAGGGTAAATTGGAGTACAAGAATCGGATTAGGTAGAGTGCAGATGTGCGATTGACCAAGAGCACCGACATAGCGCTGCGCATCGCCATGCGCCTGGCCGTGACCGGCGACGACAGCCCGACCACCCGTGAGGTGGCCGAGGCGGTCGGCGTGCCGTACACCCATGCCGCCAAGGTGGTCAGCAGGATGCAGCACCTGGGCGTCGTCGAGGCCCGCCGGGGCCGCGGCGGCGGACTCACCCTCACCACCGCCGGGCGGACGGGCT
Organism: Streptomyces rectiverticillatus; assembly: GCF_013394065.1. NCBI lineage: Bacteria > Bacillati > Actinomycetota > Actinomycetes > Kitasatosporales > Streptomycetaceae > Streptomyces > Streptomyces rectiverticillatus. Next base: position 5,979,320 of record NZ_CP040752.1, on the reverse strand, counting down.
CCGTCGGCCGGCTGGTGCGCGAGCTCGAAGGCACCGGCGACGTCGTCGGGTGCGAGGACGATCCACCCTGCCCGCTGCGCGCGGCCTGCCGGCTGCGCGGGGCCCTGCGGAACGCACAGGAGGCGTTCTACGCCGCCCTGGACCCCCTCACAGTCGAGGAGCTGACCGGACCGCCGACCGGACCGGTCCTGCTGAGCCTCGGCACACACCCGCAGGACTGAAGTCCCTCCCCTCCCCGCGGTCCTTCGCACGCCCAAAAATATGCATTCAAGATGCCAATTAAGGAGCGCCGATGCTGTCCCCCAAGTCGACCGAGATCGTCCGCGCCACCCTCCCCGCCGTCGGCGGCGCCATCGGCGAGATCACGCCACTCTTCTACGACAAGCTCTTCGCCGCCCACCCCGAGCTCCTGCGCGACCTGTTCAACCGCGGGAACCAGGCGAACGGCACCCAGCAGCAGGCTCTCGCCGGCTCCATAGCCGCCTTCGCGACCGCCCTGGTCGAGCACCCGGAGACCCGCCCCGACGCGATGCTCTCGCGCATCGCCCACAAGCACGTCTCCCTGGGGATCGCCCCCGAGCAGTACCACGTCGTCCACCTGCACCTCTTCGCCGCCATCGCGGAGGTGCTGGGCGAGGCGGTCACCGAGGAGGTGGCGGCCGCCTGGGACGAGGTCTACTGGCTGATGACCAACGCCCTCATCGCCCTGGAGGCCCGCCTGTACGAGCAGGCCGGCGCCGCCGCCGGGGACGTCTTCCGCCCGTACCGCGTCACCGGCCGCATCGAGGAGACCGCGGAGGTCACGACCTTCCTGGTCCAGCCGCTGGACGGCCGTCCGCTGCCCGCCGCCCGCCCGGGGCAGTACGTCTCGGTGCGCACCGAGCTCCCGGACGGTGCGCGGCAGATCCGCCAGTACAGCCTTTCCGGCCACCCCGACGACGCCCTGCAGTTCTCCGTCAAACGCGTGACCGGCGACCCGGCCGGCGAGGTCTCCCACCACCTCCACGCCCACGCGCGCGTGGGCACCACGCTGATGGTCGGCGCGCCCTGCGGGGACGTGGCCCTCGACGACGGCACCTCCCCCGTGCTGCTGGCCTCGGCGGGCATCGGGTGCACCCCGATGACCGGGATGCTCTCCCACCTGGCCGCGACCGGCTCGCGCCGCCGCGTGATCGCCGTCCACGCCGACCGCAGCGAGGCCACCCACGCCTTCCGCGCCGACCTGCTGCAGCTGACGGAGAAGCTCCCGGACGCGGTCGCGCACATCTGGTACGAGGAGCCGGCGGGTGACTGGCCCGCGGACCGTACGGGGTACGCGGACCTTTCCCGCATCGACGTCCCGCCGGGCACCACTGCCTACCTGTGCGGCCCGCTCCCGTTCCTCCGCTCGGTCCGGACGCAGCTCCTGGCGGCGGGGGTGGCGGCCGCCGACATCCACTACGAGGTCTTCGGGCCGGACCTGTGGCTGGGACAGGACGGCTGACGGGGTTCACCCACGGGCGTCCCTCCCACACGACGTCACACCATTGCGTTCACACATTCGAGTGACGAGCGATTGACGGGTCGGCACCAGGGCAGCCTCTTCGCACTCCCGACCGAGGAGGGCACCCATGCCCGTTCGCTCACTCCCCCGCCTCTTCACCGCATCTCTGGCAGCCCTGTCGCTGGGCACGCTCCTGGCGGGCCCGGCGGCCTCCGCCGACAGGTCCGCGGACCGGGTCAGGGCCGAGACCATCGTGTTCATCGAGAACTCCCGGTTCGACCCCCAGAACGTGACCGTCAATCTGGGCGACTCGGTCCGCTGGATCAACAACCACAACATCGACCACACCGCGACATCCGACGACGGCAGGACCTTCGACTCGGGAGTCATCCCCGTCGGCAGGAGCTTCACCCACGTCTTCCGGGCCCGGGGGACCTTCCCCTACCACTGCACGATCCACCCGTCGATGCGCGGCACCGTCACCGTCGAGTAGCCCCCGCAACCGTCACGGATGGAGCTGCCCGGCACCCGGCATCAGGGTGCCGGGCTCCGCCGGGGCGACCTCCACCGCCTCCGTCTTCAGGCTGCGGCGCTGGCGCCTGGCGACCCACGTCGCGAACCACGACAGGAGCATGCACATGCCGATGTAGATCGGGGAGATGACCATGACGACGGGGATGAACGGCAGCCCGTAGTCCAGGTTGCTGGCGATGAGCTTGCCCGCGTGCAGGAACTCCTCGTAGGTGATCAGGAAGCCGAGCGAGGTGTCCTTGAGCGCCACGACGAGCTGGCTGATGATCGTCGGCAGCATGGCCCGCAGCGCCTGCGGCACGAGCACGTACCCCATCACCTGCGTCTTGCGCATCCCGAGGGCGTAGGCCGCCTCCCGCTGGCCGCGGTCGACGGAGTTCACCCCGCTGCGGAAGACCTCGGCGAGCACCGAGCCGTTGTAGAGGGTGAGCCCGGTGACGAGGGCCGGCAGCGGCTGCACCTTGAGGGCCACGAAGACGAAGAAGATCATCACCAGCACGGGCATCGCCCGGAAGAACTCCACGAACAGCGTGGCGACCCAGCGCAGCAGCCGGTGGTCGGAGAGCCGCCCCGCGGCGAGCAGCCCGCCGAGGGCGAGGGAGAGCACAGCGGCGAAGGCGAAGGCCTTGAGCGTGTTGCCGAGGCCGCGCAGCAGCAGCTCCTGGATGCCTTCGTACGCGAAGGGCCGCCACTTCTCCGCAGTGAACTGGTGGGTGTCGAACAGCAGGTAGATCACCCCGGCGACGATCCCCAGGATCACGGCGGTGGAGACCAGCCCGTAAATCAGGTGGCGCCGGCGGGCCATCGGCCCGGGGATGTCGTAGAGCGCGGTGTCGGTCATCGGGGCACTCCCCAGCGCTTCTCCAGCACGTTGAAGATCGCGCTGATGGACAGGGTGACGATCAGATAGCCGACGGCGATCCAGATGAAGGACCAGATGACGCTGTAGCCGAGCTCGTTGAGCGGCTTGTACGTGCCGAGGAGCTCGGTCACGCTGAACGACCCGGCGATCGCGGAGTTCTTGGCGAGGGCGATCAGGGTGGAGCCGACCGGCGGGATGACGGAGCGGAAGGCCTGCGGCAGCACGACGAGGCTCAGGGTCTGCGTAAAGGTCATGCCCAGGCTGCGGGCCGCCTCGCCCTGCCCCGTCGGCACGGTGTTGATGCCCGAGCGCAGCGCCTCGCAGATGAAGGCCGACGTGTAGCAGCCGAGGGCGAGGACGGCGAACAGTTCGAAGGGCAGGACGACGCCGAACCGCGGCAGGCCGAGCAGCACCGCGAAGAACAGCAGCGTCAGCGGGGTGTTGCGCAGCACCGTCACCCACACCGTGCCGAAGACCCGCAGGGAGCCGACGGGGGCGACCCGGAAGGAGGCCATCACGAAGCCCAGGACGAGGGCGAGCAGCGAGGCGTAGACGGTGAGTTCCACGGTGCCGAGCAGGCCGTCGCCGTAGAGGGAGAGGTTGTCGGTGAGTACGTTCACAGCGGGCGCCTCCCGGTGAGGTGACGGGCGGGCCGTTCCGGCCGGGGGATCGGGGGGTGTTCCCCGGGAGAATGCAGCACGGGGCTCCTCAGCTCGCCGGGTAGCGGTCGACGGCGGGCGGCGCCGGGGCGGGCACCCCGGAGAGGCCGAGCGTCGCGTCGTACGCCTTCTTCCAGTCGCCGTTCTTCTCGTGCGCCTCGATGGCGTCGTCCAGGGCGAAGCGCAGGGCGTTGTCGCCGCGGGGCACGCCGATGCCGTAGGGCTCCTTGGAGAAGGGCTTCCCGGCGATCTTCAGCTCGTCGGGGGCCTTGGCCGCGAAGCCCATGAGGATGGTGTCGTCGGTGGTGACGGCGTCGACCTGGAGGCTGAGGAGGTTGTCGACACAGACCGAGTAGGTGTCGTACGCGACGGCGATGGCCTTGGGGTACTCGCGCTGGATGCGCTGCAGCGGGGTGGAGCCGGCGGCCGAGCAGACGCGCTTGCCCGCCAGGTCCTGGGGCCCGTCGATGTCCGTCTCGTCGGTGCGGATCAGCAGCGACTGCCCGGCGATGTAGTACGGCCCGGCGAAGCCGACCTGCTTCTTGCGCAGGGCGTTGATGGTGTAAGTGCCGACGTAGTAGTCGATCTGGCCGTTCTGGAGGGCGGTTTCGCGGTTGGCGGAGGCGATGGTGCGAAAGCGGATGGTCTTGGGGTCGAAGCCCAGGGAGGCGGACATCATCCGGGCGATCTCGATGTCGTAGCCGGAGTAGACGCCGGTGGCGGGGTCCTTCTCGCCCAGGTAGGGCTGGTCCTCCTTGGCGCCGACGACCAGGTGGCCGCGGGCCTTCGCGGCCCGCCAGGTGGGCGAGCCGGGGAGCTGGAAGCCCTTGACGACCGTATAGACGGGCAGTTCGTCGGGTTTGGGGCCCTTGACGGGTGGGCTGCCGGGCTTGCCGCAGGCGGCGGCGAGCAGGGCGAGCCCGGCGAGGACCAGGCCGGCGGCCCGGCGGCCCCGTGTGCGGGCTCCTGGACGGTGCCGGTTCCCTTGCCTGTTCCCTTGCCTGTTCCGGTTCCCTTGCCTGTTCCCTTGCCTGTTCATGTGCGCAGCACTCCCCGCTCAGTGCTTGAGGATCTTGGAGAGGAAGTCCTTGGCGCGCTCGCTCTCGGGTGCGGTGAAGAACTGCTCGGGGGAGCGGTCCTCGACGATGCGGCCGTCGGCCATGAAGACCACGCGGTTGGCGGCGGAGCGGGCGAAGCCCATCTCGTGGGTGACGACGACCATCGTCATGCCGTCCCGGGCGAGCTGCTGCATGACCTCCAGCACCTCGTTGATCATCTCCGGGTCGAGCGCGGACGTCGGCTCGTCGAACAGCAGGGCCTTGGGCTCCATGGCCAGGGCGCGGGCGATGGCCACGCGCTGCTGCTGGCCGCCCGAGAGCTGGGCGGGGTACTTGTCGGCGTGGGCGAGCAGGCCGACGCGCTCCAGCAGCTCGCGCGAGCGACGGTCGGCCTCCTCCTTGGACCGCTTGCGGACCTTCAGCGGTGCCAGGGAGACGTTGGCGAGCACGGTCTTGTGGGCGAAGAGGTTGAAGGACTGGAAGACCATCCCGACCTCGGCGCGCAGCTTGGCGAGCTCGCGCCCCTCCTCGGGCAGCGGACGCCCGTCGAGGAGGATGGTGCCGGACTCGACGGGCTCCAGCCGGTTGATGGCCCGGCACAGGGTGGACTTGCCGGAGCCGGAGGGGCCGATGACGACGACCACCTCGCCCCTGCCGACGGTGAGGTCGATGTCCCGCAGGACATGCAGCTTGCCGTAGTGCTTGTTGACACCACGTAGTTCGATCAGGGGATCGACGGCCATGCCCAGTCCCGCCCACTCTCCGCGCTCTTCGGGTCGACGCTCACCATCCGGGCAAGCTATTCCCCTCCATAGGGGACTTCAGCCATGACACGCATTCATATGGGCATTCGCTGCACATTGCCCGCCATTTGCCCTAGGTACACAGACCGGGCCTGGGTACCTAGCCTGAGGGGGACGGACTGGGGGAACTCGGGGGAAAGGAGCCGGGGGTGGGCGACAGCAGGCCCGTCTACCAGCGCATCGCGGACGATCTGCGCCGGCGCATCGACGAGGGCGGGCTCGCGGTGGGCGAGCGCATCCCCTCCCGCTCCGAGCTCAAGCGCACCTACGCCGCGAGCGACCAGACCGTGGACCGGGCGGTGCGCGTGCTGAAGGCCGCCGGTTACGCGGAAGGCCAGTTCGGCCGCGGCGTGTTCGTCACCGACCGGGCGCCCCTCGGCAGCCTGCTCCGCTCCACCGGGGCCGTCGACTCCCCCTTCGCCGCCCAGATCCGGGGGTACGGGCCGCCCGTCCCGCGCCGGGGCGAGCAGTCCGGCCGGCAGCCCCCGCCCGACGGCGGCACCGCCCGCAACACCACCCTTACGTGGGAAGCGTCATCCACCGAGACCGCGGCCCCGGAGCGGATCGCCGAGCGGCTGCAGATCGGGGCGGGCACCCGCGTGCTCTGCACCCAGTACGAATACCTGGCCAACCGGCACCCCGTGCAGCTCGCCACCAGCTGGGAGCCGCTCGCCATCACCGAGGGCACGGACGTCGCCCTGCCCGAGCGCGGCCCCTACGCCCGGCGCGGGGTCCGCGGGCGGCTCGCGGCCATCGGCATCCGGGTCGTGCGGGCCCGGGAGCTCGTGGGCTCCCGGCCGGCGAGCACGCCGGAGGCCGAGGCGCTCGGCTGCGCCGCGGGCAGCTGTGTCACGGTCATCGAGCGCACGCACTTCGACGGCGACGGGCGGGCCGTGGAGACCTCCGACATCGTCGTGCGCGCCGACCGCTGGCGCGTCGAGTACGACATCGCCTTCACCAGCTGAGACCGCTCCCCCGGACCGCCGCCCCCGGACCGCCCCTGTAGTGCCCCCCGCCGCCCCCCCTGGTCGCCCCGCCCCGCGTGCCCGGTCAGTTCTCCGAGAGCTCCGCGTACAGCTGCGACAGCTCCGGTACGCCGTCGGCCGCCCACTCGCGGCCCGCCTCGACCACGTCGACCTCCCGGCCGTTGGCGAGCCGCACCACCGGCTGGCCGTCCGGCCAGATCCACCACCCCGCGCCCGGCACCGTACGGATGACGACCGTGCCCAGGTAGAGGCCCGCGTCGTTGCCCAGCCAGGGCACCAGCTCCGGGTCGTCCCGCCAGCGCGGCTGCAGCTGGTCCAGCGCCTCCAGGGAAGCGGGGGAGTCGTCGAGCACCACCCCTGCGGACTGCGCGTGCGTGCGCAGCAGTTCGCACTCGGACAGCAGCTCCGCAAGACCTTCCGGGTCGCGGTCGACCGCGTTCGCCAGTGCCGCGCCGCGCCCCGGTCCGTGTCGCTTTCGCCAACTGTCCAAGAAGGGAATGTTCATACCGGACAGGATCGCACTCGCACGGATGGCCCCACCACAGGCGCGCGGCGCCCGACGTGACCGGATGGCCTCCTTGACGTTGCCCATGCGTCTCCTTAGCTTCATGCAGCCACTGACCGAGCGGGGAACCAAGGGAGGCATGAGACACATGCTCCGAACGAAGACACCGGGCGGGAGACGGCACAGACGGTGGACGGCGGCGCGGGCTGCGGCCCGGGCCGCCGCGGTGGGGATCGTGGGCGCCGCCTGCGCCGTCGCTGCCGCAAACACTCCGGCGCTCGCCGCCGGATCACAACCCGGTGCGCAACCCGGCAGAGAGCCGCTCCCGCTGGAGCGGCTCTTCGACAACCGGGCGGTCAGCGACGACGCCCGCCCCGGCGGTGCCGACTTCGACGGCGCCGGCAACTCCCTCTCCGCCCAGGACCTCACGGCCGCCGGCTGGACGCCCGGCCGCGAACTCGCCTTCGACGGCGCCCGGCTGCACTGGCCCCGCTCCGCCCCCGGGAAGCCCGACAACGTCCGCGCCGCCGGTCAGGCCGTCCGGCTCGGCGGCCGCGGCGAGGCCCTGACGTTCCTCGTCGCCGGCACCACCAAGGGCGCGCCGGGCGGCGACGCCGCCGGCACCGGCACGGTGCGCTACCGCGACGGCTCGCGCAGCACCTACCGGCTCGCGGCTCCGGACTGGCGCAGCGGCCTCCTGACCACGAAGGCCGTCGGCCTCCCCCACCTCAACACGGGCAGCGGGCGGAAGACCGCGACCACCCGGCTGTACACCGTGTCCGTACCGGTCGCGCCCGGCCGCGACGTCGAATCCGTCGTGCTGCCGCAGGACCCCGGGCCCGAACGCGACCTGCACGTGTTCTCGCTCGCGCTGCGCGGCGGCACCCGCGGCTGGACCGGCACCTGGGCCGCCTCCACCTCCGGCTACGCGGCCGTCGGGCCGTGGACGGACCGCACGCTGCGGCTGGTCGTGCACAGCAGCGCCGGCGGGCCCGCGACGCGCATCCGGCTGGAGAACACCTTCGCGCCGCGCCCGGTGCGGATCGGCCACGCCACCGTCGCCCTGCAGGGCAAGGGCGCGGCCGCGGCCGGCGCGCCGCGTGCCCTGGCCTTCGGCGGGCGGCCGGGCACCGTGATCCCCGCCGGCGCCCAGGCGTTCAGCGACCCGCTGGGCTTCCGGGTGCCCGAGGGCACCAACCTGCTGGTGAGCATCCACCTGCCCGGCACCGTGCCGGCCGTGCCCGTGCACAGCTACACCAGCCAGGTCTCCTACCTCACCGGCGACGGCAGCGGCGACCGGACGGGCGAGCGCGGCGCGGGCGCGTACACCGGCACGCTCTCGACGTGGCCGCTGCTGACGGGCGTGGACGTCGCGGACGGGCCCGGGTCCGTGGTGACGCTGGGCGACTCCATCACCGACGGCGAGCGGTCGACGCCCGGCGCCAACGGCCGCTGGCCCGACCTGCTGGCGCGGCGGCTGCGGGGGCAGCACGGCGTGCCGCGGTTCGGGATCCTCAACCACGGCATCTCCGGCAACCGCGTGGTGACCGACCGCTACCCCGGTGACGGGACCAGCACCATCATGAGCGGCGTCAGCGCCCAGCACCGGCTGGAGCGGGACGTGCTGGCGCAGACCTCGGCCCGTACCGTCATCCTCTTCGAGGGCGTCAACGACATCCGGTCCGGCACGAAGGCCGAGCAGGTCATCGCCGGGCTCAAGGCGATCGCGGCGCGCGCCCACGAGCGCGGGCTGCGGGTCATCGCCGCCACCATCGCGCCCTGCGGCGGCTTCTACGACTGCACGCCGGACGCCGAGGCCCGGCGCACCGCCATCAACCGGCACATCCTGGCCGGCGGCGGCACGTACGACGCCGTCTTCGACTTCGACGCGGCGATCCGGGACCCGCAGCAGCCGGACCGGATGCTGCCGGCCTACGACGGCGGCGACCACCTGCACCCCAACGACGCCGGCATGAAGGCGTTCAGCGACGCGATCGACCTGCGCGAGCTGGTCTGATCACGCGCCGGCCCGCCGGCAGGGCCCGGCGGCGCGGCGGGCGGCGCGGCGGGCGGGGCGCCCGGGCTCAGACGTCCAGGTCGACGACGACCGGGGCGTGGTCCGAGGCGCCCTTGCCCTTGCGCTCCTCGCGGTCGACGAACGCGTCCTGCTTCGCCTTCACGAAGGGGGTGTTGCCGTAGACGAGGTCGATGCGCATGCCCCGGTTCTTGGGGAAGCACAGCTGGCGGTAGTCCCAGTACGTGTACGGGCGGTCGTACTTCAGCGGGCGCGGCACGACGTCGGACAGGCCCAGGTCGCGCAGGGCGCCGAGCGCCGCCCGCTCGGCCGGGGTGACGTGCGTGGCGCCCTCGAAGACGGCCGGGTCGTAGACGTCCTCGTCGGTCGGGGCGATGTTGTAGTCACCGAGGACGGCGAACGGGCGCTCGCCCTCCGCATCGGCGGCGACGGCGTCCCGCAGGGTCTCCAGCCAGCGGAGCTTGTACGCGTAGTGGTCGTGGCCGACCTCCCGGCCGTTGGGCACGTAGACCGACCAGACGCGGACGCCGCCGCACGTCGCCGAGATCGCGCGGGGCTCCTGCCCGCCGTCGTAGTCGGGCCCGCCCGGCAGGCCGCTCACCACATCCTCCAGGCCCACCCGGGAGACGATCGCCACGCCGTTCCACCGGCCGGTGGCGTTCACCGCGGCCTCGTAGCCCAGCTCGCGGAGCTCGTCGAACGGGAAGGCCTCCTCCGCGCACTTCGTCTCCTGTATGCACAGCACGTCCGTGCCGCTGCTCTCCAGCCAGGCCAGCAGCCTCGGGAGACGGGCGGTGATCGAGTTCACGTTCCAGGTGGCGATGCGCATAGAGCAACCCTAACGGCCGGGTCCGACAATCAGCCGCCTCATGCCCCCGGGCCTCGGGCCTCGGTCTTCAGGCCTCAGATGGTGACGGTCTCCCCGGGCGCCAGCCGGGCGTGCTCGGCGCCGACCCGGGCGGGCGTCAGCATCCGGTCGTACACCGGCCGCGCGAGGTCGGTGAGCAGCGCGTCGTGAATGTCGATCGCGAGCCGCGGCGCCAGCTCCCGCACGTAGTCGATGACCTCCGAGATCTTGTTCCAGGGCGCCATGACCGGCAGCATCAGCGTGTCCACCGGCCCGCCCGGCAGCGTCAGCGCGTCGCCCGGGTGGAAGACCGAACCGTCCACGAGATAGCCGACGTTCGTGATCCGCGGGATGTCCGGGTGGATCACGGCGTGCAGCTGCCCGTGCACCTGCACGTCGAAACCCGCCGCCGTGAAGGTGTCCCCCTCCCCCACCGTGTGCACCCGGCCCGGGAAGGCCGGAGCGACCTGCTCCGCGACGCTGCGCAGCGTCCACAGCTCGGCCGCGGGGTTCGCCTCCAGCGCGGCCCGCAGCCGGTCCTCGGCGAAGTGGTCGGGGTGCTCGTGGGTCACGAGGATCGCGTCGGCGCCGACGGCCGCGTCCGCCTCGCTGAAGGCCCCGGGGTCGATGGCGAGCGTGCGGCCGTCCTTCTCCAGGCGGACGCACGCGTGGCTCTTCTTCGTCAGCTTCAGCTTCAGCTCCATGAGCCCATACTGCTACGCCCCTGCCGCTACGCCCCGGAGCCCGCCTCCTCGGCGATGACACGCTGCGCGGCGGCGAACGCGGCGCCCGCGGCCGGCAGGCCGCAGTAGACGGCCGTGTGCAGCAGGGTCTCCTTGATCTCGTCGGGGGTGACACCGCTGCGGAGCGCTCCGCGGGTGTACGGGGCGATCTCGTCGACGTGGCCGCGGGCCGTGAGGGCGGTCAGGGTGATCAGGGCTCGGGTACGGCGGTCGAGACCGGGCCGGGCCCAGGCGCCGCCCCAGGCGGAACGGGTGACGAGGTCGTGGAAGTCACCGGTGAAGCCGTCCCGGTCGACGGGCTCGTCGCCGAGCACCTCGCGCCGGATGCGCTCGCCGTGCTCGTGGTCGTGGGCGTCGGCGGGGCCGTGCATGTCCGCCGGGGGCGGCCCGAACCCGCGCGGGGCGGCGCAGCCGGGGGCGGCGGAGCCGCCGTCGGGCGCGCCGAACCCGGCACCGGGAGCGGGCAGGCCCACAGCCCCGAACCCACCACCGGCCGACGCCGGTCCGGGTATCCCTGCGGGCGCCCCCGGCCCGGGTGCGCCCACGCCGGAACCGGAAGCGCCGTTGCCTACGGGCTCATGTGCACCGGCCCCGTGCCCCGAGGCACCGAAACCGGAAGCCGCCGGGGACCCCACGCCGGGACCGTTGGCACCGGAGCCTGCAGAACCGTGCGCACCGGCCCCCTGCCCCGCCGACCCGGCACCCGTACCCGTACCCGTACCCGTACCGGTACCGGTACCCGTAGATCCCGGGGAACCTGCACCGGATCCGGAAGCACCCGGGCCCGCGGCGTCCTGGGCCCCGGGCCCCCGTCCCATCGAGCCGAAACCGGTACCCGAGGCCCCCGGGCCACCCGGCCCGGAAGCGCCGGGACCCGCAGGGGCGGGCGTGCCGGGAGCGGGTTCGGCAGGGCCTGCCCCCGCTGCACCGAAGCCCGCGCCTGCGCCGGGCGGCATCGTGCCCGGAGCACCCACGCCGGTGCCGGCAGAACCCGGAGCGCCCGCCCCCGGCTGCACCACCGGCCCCCTGCCCGCCCCCGGGCCGCCGAAGGCGCCGCCCGTACCGGATCCCGGCGCGCCGAAGGCCGGGTTCGTGCCGTCCTGGCCCGCGCCCGGCGGCATGGCCGAAGCCGTACCGGCCCCCGACCCGCCGCCCTGCGCACCCGTACCGAAAGCCCCACCCGTACCGGACCCCGGAGCACCGAACACCGGGTTCGTGCCGTCCTGGCCCGTACCCGACGGCATCACCGAAGCCGTACCGGCCCCCGACCCACCCCCCTGCCCACCCGTACCGAAAGCCCCACCCGTACCGGACCCCGGAGCACCGAATCCCGCGCCGGGTGCGCCGACGGCCGAACCTCCCGGCCCGGCCGCACTCGCGGCCGAACCCGCCGAACCCGCCGGACCCTGCGTCGGAGACGCCCCCGTCACCGCCGACAGCCCCTGTTGCGTCGACATCTGCCAGGCCGTCGTGAAGTGGCGGACCAGCAGGTCCGTCACCGCCGACGGCTGTTCCACCGGGGTCAGGTGCGACGCGCCCGGGACCACGGCCAGCTTCGCGTCGTGGATGCCCGCGACCAGGACCCGCGCGTCCGCGGGCGGCGTCGTGGTGTCCTCGGCGCCGACGATGACCAGCGTCGGCACGCTGATGCGGGTCAGTTCGGCCCGTACGTCGAAGGCGGCCAGCGCGTCGCACGCGGCGATGTAGGAGTAGGTGTCGGTGGTGCCGACCATCTGCACGGCCCAGTCGACGATGGCGGGCTGGGCGCCGGAGAAGTTCGCGGTGAACCAGCGCTCGGGCGCGGAGCGGGCGACGGGGTCGAGGCCGTCCCTGCGGACCGCGGCGCCGCGCTGCCGCCAGGAGTCGGCCGTGCCGTAGCGGGCGGAGGCGGCGACGAGGGCGAGGGAGGCGAGCCGGTGGGGGTGGCGCAAGGCCAGGTCGATGCCGACGGCGGCGCTGAGGGAGCAGCCGGCGTAGCCGAAGCGGTCGACGCCGAGCGACTCGAGCGTGGCGACGAGCCGGTCGCCGAGGTCGTCGACGGAGGCGGCGGGCGCGGCGGGGGCGCCGCCGTGGCCGGGCAGGTCGAAGCGGACCACCCGCCAGTGCCGGGTCAGCTCGGGTATCTGGCGGTCCCACATGTGCCATGTGGTACCCAGTGCCGGCCCCAGGACCAGGACTGGGGCGTCTTCGGGCCCGTCAGAGCGGTATTGGAGGGTGTTCGCCGGTGTCTCACTCACCCGCCAGACCCTCTCATCTGTCACGACAGCCCCTATGAGCGGGGTCCTGGCTGTAGCTGTCTGACCAGGTGGAAGACCTCCCGGGCCGCATAACGCTTGAGGCACCGGACGATTTCACGCCGGGTCTTGCCCTCCTTGATCCGGCGCTCGTAGTAGTCCTGAGTGCGCGGGTCGACCCGCAGGCGGGTGAACACGATGCGGTGGAGCGCGGCGTTGGCCTGCCGATCACCGCCACGGTTGAGGCGACGGAACTGCCGGCGTCCCGAGGAACGCTCGACGGGACTGACCCCGCACAGCGCGGCGAACGACGCCTCGCTGTCCAGCCGTTCCGGGTTGTCCCCCACCGTGATCAGCAACGTGACCGCCGTGTCCAGGCCGATCCCCACCACGTCGAGCAGCTGCGGGGCATGCCATTCCACGAGCCGGGCAAGACGAGTCTCCACGTCCCGGATCTGCTCGGAGAGCTGGCCAACACTGCGAGCCAGCCAACCCAACGTGATCCGAGTGGCCTGCAGCACCGACTCCTCCCCGGTGTCCTCGCAACTACTCGCGTCCGCGAACCGCCCACAAATACGGAGGAGTTCGGCATTGCCCAGTCCGGCCATTTCTTCCCGTAAAGCGGGATCAGCAGTAATGAGCACGGACTTGAGCTGATTGGTGGCCTGGGTGCGAGCTTTGACGGCCGATGCCTTCGTGAGTTTGTACATTCTCGCGATCTGCACCGGCCCGTCGCCCGTTTTGGCCCGGGGCTCGGGCCCGCCCGCTCAACACGGCTCGCGCCGCATTCTGAGCATCGAGCGGATCCGATTTACCGCGCCGCCGACGATCCGCCCGGTCCATCCAATTCACGTCAAACACGTCCACGCCCTGAGCCAGCAGATAGCGCGACAAGGACGCCCCCAAAGAGCCGGTCCCCTCCACCCCGGCCCGCCGCACAGCTCCGGACTTCCTGGCCCACTTCAGCAGAGCTCGGTATCCCGCCGCGGTAGCCGGGAACTCGTCGGTGGCAAGGACTGCCCCCGTCACGGAAAGCACCGAGGCTACGTGGGCATCCCGGTGTGTATCCACTCCCAGAACCACCTCCTCCGCCGGGCGACGACGGCGGGTCTTGGGAGCAGGCGACGTACTGGGCACGGTCGAACTGGACATGCCCGTTCCTCTCCTTCCGGTCCGACGACATGTCGCGTCGCCGGTACCGGGCCGCGTCAGACGGTCAGAATCGTGAGGACGCCACAACAATCGGCAGGCCCCTATCGGGACACACCCCGCCAGCCCGGCACCGACAACGCACCATCCCCGGCCAACAGCCGACACTGTGACACCAGGACACCTCGGTCAGAGAAATCATGAGTCAGACCCCGGACCCGGGACAGCACCCACCCATCCTCCCGCCAGTCAGAGCATCCCCACCCAGAAACACTGAGCATGCTCAGTCCCAGCCCTTGGCACATCCTGGATCCGACTCCGACCGATCGTTATACGCCACAGAAGCCGACATCTTTACTCAGGTCACTTCACGACCAGGGTGGCTTCTCCACAACTGTCTGCACCACGGGGCAGCGCACCAACGCCGTCGGAGTAGAAGAGCCGGTGGGCGTGGTGGACCTCGCAGCGAGCAAAGGCCGATGACGAAGGTCTTGCCGGGCTCGCCCCAGCTGGCGCGGTGGCAGGTGACAGCCCTGGCGGTACACGAGTAGAACTGTCCATCCGGCGTTTCGACGATCTGCACGTGGATGCGTCCAGGGGCGGCGAACGCCTCATAGACGTTCCACAGCGGGCAGGTGCCGACATCCCCGGCCTTGCCATCTTTCAGGCGCCATCACGGTTCAGACCGCCCGACCGGGCAGGTGCCAGCCACCCAGCACATCACCACGCGGGAGGCGGACCACCATGATGACCAGACAGCGCAGTACCTCTTCCACCAGCGAAGGCCCGCCCGCTCGGGGCGAGGCCGTCCTGGGCGTGGATACGCACGGCGAGGTTCATATCGCCGCAGTGGTCTGCCCACTGGGCCAGACCACTGGGCACCAAGCCCTTTCCGGCCACGGCGGCCGGCTACCGTCAGCTGCTCGCCCGGGCCCGCACGTTAGGCACGGTGCGCCGGGCAGGACCCGCGCACCCAGGCGTACTAGGAACGCCGCACCCAGGAGGGCAAGACGCGGCGTGAGATCATCCGATGCCTCAAGCGGTATGCCGCCCGCGAGGTCTTCAACCTGGTCAGGACGGTGTCTACCGCCCCCCGTATAGGGGCGTCGGGGGCCGGGGCCGACTTGCCCGTCGGGGTGGCGCAGGAAAGGATCGACGGGTCGTGCCGGCGCGAGCGGTCGGCGATGCGCAGGAAAGACAGGGTGGGGCGGGATGGGCGAGCACAGCCGACGGCAGCGTCACCGTACCGTGGACCGGGTCGCGTGGATCCTGGAGGCCGCCGCGCGGGCGCCGGGCGGGGCGACCGTGGCCGAGCTGGCGCGGGCGGTCGGGGCGCCGGCGAGTTCGGTGCAGGATCTGGTCAACGGCCTTGTCGCGACAGGGTTTCTGCTGGAGCAGCACCGGCGCTTCCGGCTCGAGCCCGCCCCTCACGTCCTCAACCTCATCGCCGGCCGGGTCGTCCCGCGGATCAGTCAGGCCGAGCTCGACGAACTGAGCCGCGTCGCGGGTACCCCGGTGCTGCTCACGATACGGGTGGGGCTCGACGCCGTACACCTCGCACGCGGCGGCGAGGACGAGATTCCCCGCCTCGTGCCGCTTGCCGACGGACACGTCGCCCGGCCGCTGCTGCGCACCGCCGCGGGCCGTCTGTTGCTGGCCTTCACCGACGAGGCGGAGCGCCGTGATCTGCTCGACGAGCTCGCCCGTCACGATCCCGAGGCGGTCGCGGAGTTCCGTTCCGCGCTTCCGGCGATCCGCGCGTCGCGGATCAGCCGCAGCGAGGGTCTGGCCGATCCCGAGGTCAGCGCACTCGCGATCCCCGTCACCGAGGGCCCCGTCGTCACGGGAGCCCTCGTTCTGATGCACCGGCGTCACGGCCGCTCGGAGCGGCTGTTCCTGGACCGGGCGGCGGCCCGGCTCCTCGCGCACCTCCAGGAGACGCAGACCTGACGTCCGCACCGATTCACGGATATCCGTGAATCCGGGCGCTCGCACAGTGCCGGGAACGAGCATCCCGGCATGACCTCCAACGCGCTGACCACGACCGAACCGACGCGGCTGACAACCACCGGAGAGATCGTCTCCCGGCTGTTGCACACCCTCGGCGACCCCGACCCGGCCCGGGGAGCCGAGGACGTCACCGTCGTCGGGACCGACCCCCTGGTGCCCTCGGTGCACCGCCTCGCCGACGCCATGTCCGCCGCCATCGGTGTCTTCGCACGGCAGACGGCGACCCTCGGTGAACAGCGAGGTCACCGGCACCAGAAGGTGGAAGTGCGAGCCGGAGCCGCGATCGACCAGCTCATGGCGACGTATCACACGACGCTCTCGGGACGCCCGATCGGTGTCCTGCTCGACGATCCGACGCTGCTCGGCAACAACGACTTCTACCGGACGCGCGACGGCCGGTGGATCTTCATCATCACCACCTATCCGCATCTGCGGGACGCGGTCCACTCCGTGCTGAGGTGCGGGCCCGACAAGGTGGGGATCGCGCAGGCGACGGCCGGCTGGGACGCCTTCACGCTGGAGGAGGCCATCTGCGCGCGGGGCGGCGTCGCCTGCGTGGTGCGCAGCCGGGACGAGTGGCTCGCGCACCCCGCGGGGCGGTACGTGGCGCAGCGCCCGGTCGTCGAGATCGAACGCATCGGTGACGGACCGGTCCGGCCTCTGGAGCCGATCGCCGAGGCCGATGAGGCGCTCGCGGGCGTACGGGTGCTGGATCTCACCCATGTCATCGCGGGCCCCGTATCGACGCGGCTCCTCGCCCAGTTCGGCGCCGACGTGCTGCACCTGACGCGTCCCGATCGCCCCGACCCGATCCCGATGATCGCGATGACCGGCGGCGGCAAGCGCAATGCCTACTGCGATCTGCGCGACGACAACGACCGTGCGGCCTTCCACGACGCGCTCCGGGACGCGGACGTCTTCGTGCACGCCTACCGGGGACTTGACCGGCACGGGGCGTCGACCGAGGAACTCGTCCGGCGCCGCCCCGGACTCGTCACCCTCGAGTACCACGCCTGGGGCGCCGACGGCCCTTGGGGCGAACGCGGCGGCTTCGACCAACTCGCCTGCTCGGCAACCGGATTCGCCGTCGACGAGTGGACGGACCGACCGTCGCTGCCGCCGACGTACCTGCTCAACGACTACCTCGCCGCCTACCTCGGGGCCGCCGCCGTCACAACGGTCCTGCACCGGCGTGCGACGGAGGGCGGCTCATGGCGGATCCGCGTGACCCTGGCCGGGGTGTGCCACTGGGTACAGGAACTCGGGCTGCTGGCACGGGAGAACGTCCTCGGCCTGCCCCGGCCCGGGCACGCGCCGTTCGCCGCGCTGTCGACCACCGGGACCGACTTCGGCCCGCTCACCGAACCGGCGACACCGTTCACGTACAGCGGGCGCACGGTCCCCCAGCCCGGCCGTCGTTCCCCGCTCGGGTCCGCCGAACTCCAGTGGCGTCAGGCCATGGGGCAGTGAGCTACCCCGGCACAGCACCACGCGCCCGCCGCCGCCCGTACCGCACCACCGTTCGCTCACCCCACCCGATACCCCAGGAGGCACCGGAAGATGTCCGAGAAGCCGAGCGGCCCGTCCGCCCGCGGACTCCTCGCCGGAGTGCGCGTCATAGAACTGGCCAGCGTGATCATGGCCCCGTACGCCGCCCAGCAACTCGGCGACCTGGGCGCGGACGTGATCAAGGTCGAGCCGCCCACCGGTGACATGACGCGCCACTACCCGCCGCGGCGCAAC
Source organism: Streptomyces rectiverticillatus (assembly GCF_013394065.1). Taxonomy (NCBI): domain Bacteria; kingdom Bacillati; phylum Actinomycetota; class Actinomycetes; order Kitasatosporales; family Streptomycetaceae; genus Streptomyces; species Streptomyces rectiverticillatus. The sequence goes on along the minus strand of NZ_CP040752.1, from coordinate 5,961,672 downwards.
CCCGGCATGGGCGGCACGGCCCTCAACCTGAACCGCAACAAGCGCAGCGCCGTCATCGACCTCAAGGCCCCGCACGGCCGCGACGCCCTGCTCGCCCTGCTCCGCACCGCCGACGTCTTCATCACCAACCTGCGCCCGCAGGCCCTGGAGAAGCTCCGCCTGGGCTACCACGACGTGGCGGCCGTCAATCCCGGCCTGATCTACGCGAACGCCCAAGGCTTCCGCAGCGACAGCCGCTACGGCACACACGCCGCCTACGACGACATCATCCAGGCGGCCAGCGGCCTGGTCTGGCTCAACCACAAGGTCTCCGGTCAGCCCCACTACGTCCCCACGGTGCTGGCCGACAAGATCTGCGGCATGCAGATCGCCATGTCGGTACTGGCCGCGCTCCACTACCGGGAGCACGGCGGCACCGGCCAGCACATCGAGGTCCCGATGGCCGACACCATGCTCGCCTTCAACCTGGTCGAGCACCTGGGCGCGGCCACCCTGGAGCCCGACGGGGAGTTCGGCTCGGCGCGCTCGCTCAGCCCGGAGCGCCGGGCCCAGCGCACCGCGGACGGCTGGATGTGCATCCTGCCGCACAGCGACCGCAACTGGCGGGACTTCACCGCCTTCGTCGGCCGCCCCGACCTGGCCGACGACCCGCGGTTCACCACCGGACCCGACCGGGCCCGCAACGCCGACCAGTTCTATCCGTTGCTCACAGAGTTGACCCTTCGTCATACAACTGCGGAATGGCAGGAGTTCTGCGACCAGTCGGGCATCGCCGCCGCCCCGGTGCTCGCCCTGGAGTCCGCCGCCACCACTGCCTACGCCCAAGAAGGCGGCCTGCTCCACGAGGCCGAGCACCCCACCGAGGGTCCCTACCGGGTCATCGGCCGCCCGGTCCGTTACTCGGCCGACCCGGAGCCGGAGCTGAGGCCCTGCCCGACCATCGGCCAGCACACCGACGAAGTCCTCCGCGAAGCCGGCTTCGACCCTTCCCTGCTGCACCCCGTGAACTGACGGGATTCCGTACCGAAACCATCGCCGGCCACCCGTCCCGGGAGTGAACGAACCATGCCCCCTTCGACGCTTTCACCGATCGCAATACCCGACGCCGCCCTGCCCGAATCGGCCCGCCGACTGCGCACCGAGGTCCGCGCCTTCCTCGACGAGGAGCGCGCCCGCGGCACCGTGCTCGGCCGCCCCGACTCCTGGCTGGCCGGCTGGGACCCCGGCTTCAGCCGCCGCCTCGCCGAGCGCGGCTGGGTCGGCATGGCCCTGCCCACCGAGTACGGCGGCGCGGGCCGCGGCTTCCTGGAACGCTATGTGGTGATCGAGGAACTGCTCGCCGCCGGCGCTCCGGTCAGCGCGCACTGGGTCTCCGACCGGCAGGCCGGCCCGTCCGTCCTCCAGCACGGCACCGAGGAGCAGCGCCGCTTCTTCCTGCCCCGGATCGCCGCCGGGCAATGCTTCTTCTCCATCGGCATGAGCGAGAAGGGCAGCGGATCCGACCTCGCCTCAGTCGCCACCCGCGCCGAACGCACCACCGGCGGCTGGCGGCTGACCGGCACCAAGATGTGGACCGGCGGCGCCCATGTCAACGACTACGCCATCGTGCTGGCCCGCACCGACGAGGCCGAGGGCAAGCACACCGGGCTCAGCCAGTTCATCGTCGACCTGCGCGCCCCCGGTGTGCGGATCGAGCCGATCCGGCTGATGAGCGGCGAGCACCGCTTCAACGCCTTCCACTTGGACGGCGTGGATGTCCCGGACGGCATGCTGCTCGGACGGCGGGGCGACGGCTGGAAGCAGGTCACCGGGGAACTCGCCTTCGAACGCAGCGGCCCGGAACGCTATCTCTCCACCTTCCCCCTGCTCGTCTCCCTGCTTCGCGAACTCGAGCAGCGCTCCGTCACGGCCGGACAGCTCACCCAGGTCGGCCTCCTGACGGCCCGTCTGCACGGTGTTCGCCGGCTGTCTCTCGGCGTGGCCGCGGCCTTGGACGCCGGCGCCTCGCCCGACACCCAGGCCGCCCTGGTCAAGGACCTCGGCACCCGCCTGGAGGGCACGCTGGTCGACACCGTCCGCAGCATCCTGCCGACCCCGGCCGACCCGCACGCCACTCCCGGCAGCCACGCCGAACTGCTCGCCTTCGCCCTGCTGCACAGCCCTGGCTACACCCTGCGCGGCGGCACCAACGAAACCCTTCGCGGCATCATCACTCGTGGTCTGGAGCAGCACTGATGAACACCCACACGATCGACACGGACACCCCCGTCATCTCCGCCGACGACTACGACACCACCGCCTTCTTCACCGGCTCCGAAGCCATCGCCGTCGTGCCCAACACCACCGCCCCGGACGCGGTGACCCTCCCCTCCCCGGACACCTCCACCGCCGAACTCCTCGTCGCCGCCCAGGAGGCAGGGCGCCGGGCAGTCCCGGCCCCGTTCGCCGAGACCGCCCTGGTCGCCCGCCCGTTGCTGCGCCGCGCCGGCCTCCCCGTCCCGGACGGGCCGCTCAGCTACGCCATCGCCCCCGAGCTCACCATCCGCTACGCCCACCCCGCCGCTTCTCCCGTCGGCTCGGCCGGCTGCCTGGGCGACGACGACACCCTGCTGGTCACCGGGACCCTGCACCGTGTCCCCTGGGCCCGGGCCGTCGGCGCCGTGGTCGTCCTGGCCACCGCCCCTTCCGGCCCCGTCCTGTTCACCCTCGACCCGGACCGGGCCGCTCTCACCCCCGGCGCCAACCTCGCCGGAGAACCCCGCGACGACCTGCACCTCGCCGCCCTGGAGATCCCCGCCTCGCGGGTCCGCCGGATCCCCCGGGAACTGCTGGAGGAGGCCGAACACCGCGCGGCCCTGGGCCGGGCCGCCCTGATGGCCGGAGCCGCCGAACGCTGCGTCGAACTGACCGTCGCCCACACCACCGCCCGCGTGCAGTTCGGCCGACCGCTCAGCCACTTCCAGGCGGTCAAGCAAGAGGAGGCGCGGCTGGTAGAGGAGGCCGCCCTGGTCCGCGCCGCCGTCCAGGCCGCTGCCACCCCGCTGGATACCGGCGGCCCGGCCGCGCACTTCGCCGTCGCCGCAGCCAAGACCCAGGCGTCCGCCTCGGCCGCCGAGATCGCCCGCATCGCCCACCAACTCCACGGCGCCATCGGCATCACCCAGCTCAACCCACTCCACCTCGCCACGACCCGGCTGTGGTCCTGGCGCGACGAGGACGGCGACGAAACCGACTGGGCGCTCCGCCTGGCCCGCTTCGTCACCGCGACCACCCTCTGGCCCGCCCTCACCACCAATCCCTGACCCTCGCCCCCGCACCCTCCCCACCACCGCCGACCGGCTCAACCCGGTCGGCGGCCTCAGCTCCCCTGACTTGGAATGGTCCTTCACGCCTCCCCCAACGGCACGGGAGCCTCGTGCGTTGCGGGCATGTAGCCCGTCACAGCCCCTATGAGCGGGGTCCTGGCTGTAGCTGTCTGACCAGGTCGAAGACCTCCCGGGCCGCATAGCGCTTGAGGCACCGGACGATTTCGCGCCGGGTCTTACCCTCCTTGATCCGGCGCTCGTAATAGTCCTGGGTGCGCGGGTCGACCCGCAGGCGGGTGAACACGATGCGATGGAGCGCGGCATTGGCGTGCCGGTCGCCACCACGGTTGAGGCGGCGGAACTGCCGGCGTCCCGAGGAACGCTCGACGGGACTGACCCCACACAGCGCGGCGAACGACGCCTCACTGTCGAGCCGTTCCGGGTTGTCCCCCACAGTGATCAGCAACGTGACTGACGGCCGTGTCCGGACCGATCCCCACCACGTCGAGCAGCTGCGGGGCATGACATTCCACGATCCGGGCCAGACGAGCGTCCACATTCCGGATCTGCTCGGAGAGCTGGCCGATCCGCCGGGCCAGCAGGCCCAGCGTGATACGAGTCGCCTGCAGCACCGACTCCTTGTCGCCCTCCTCGTGACCGCTCATGTCGGCGAACCGCGCACAGGTACGGAAGAGTTCGGCATTGGCCAGTCCGGCGAGCTCTTCCCTCAAGGCGGGGTCAGCAGTAACGAGGACGGACTTGAGCTGGTTGATGGCCTGGGTACGGGCTTGGACCGCCGACGCCTTCGTGAGTCTGTACATTCTCGCGATCTGTACCGGCCCGTCGCCGGCTTTCGCCCGGGCGCTCGCCCGACCGCTCAATACGGCTCACGCCGCGTTCTGGGCATCGAGCGGATCTGATTTGCCGCGCTGACGGCGATCTGCCCGATCCATACAGTTCACGTCAAACGCGTCCACGCCCTGGGCCAGCAGATAGCGCGACAAAGACGCCCCGTAAGATCCGGTCCCCTCTACACCGGCCCGCCTGACGGCTCCCAACTTCCTGGCCCACTTCAGCAGATCACGGTATCCCGCCGCGGTGGCCGGGAACTCGCCGGTGTCCAGCACCGCCCCCATCACCGAGAGCACCGCACCCACATGGGCATCCCGGTGCGTGTCCACCCCCAACACCACCTCCCCCGCAGGGCGACGACGGCGGTTCTGCAGAGCAGGCGACGTACTGGACATGGTCGATCTGGACATGTCCCTTCCCCTCCCCATCCGATAGCGCGTCGCGCTACCGGTACCGGGCCACGTCGGACGGTCAGAATCGTGAGGACGCCACAACAATCGGCAGGCCCCTATCGGGACACGCTCCGCCGGCCCGGCACCGACAACGCACCATCCCCGGCCAACGGCCGACACTGTGTGATCGGGACAGCACCCAGCCATCCTCCCGCCAGTCAGAGCATCCCCATCCAGAAACACCGAGCATGCTCAGTCCCAGCCCTTGGCACATCCTGGATCTGACTCCGACCGATCGTTATACGGCACAGAAGCGGGCATCTTTACTCAGGTCGCTTCGCGACCAGGGTGGCGCGGCGCCGCCCACCGCGGGTACTCGAAACGTCCGCAGCCTGGATGCCGCGGATGCTCTGTGGGTCGATTGACGGCCGGCAGTGCTATGCCGACGGCTTCTGGGTCATCCACCTGCTCTCCTGCCCACGCCCCGGGGAGCGCGCGGTGGAGTTCACGGCCGCGTTCCGCGCCGGGCACGGCCATGGCCCGTCCGCCGCGGACCTGTGCGAGGCCCTGTGGCGAGGCCGGCCGGAGGCGCTGTCCCGGCGGGTGCGGCTGTTCATCGTCCATCGGCTGCTGGAGAACGGGTGGTTGGTCAACACCGTCAACACCCGTCAACACCTCCCCTGTGCCCTGGACTCGCCGGCCCGCTCCCGGGTCCTTCCTCGCCGCCGAGGCCCGTCCGCGCAGTGCAGTCTCCGTCGCACGGGCAGCTGCCCCGGCACGGACGTGAGGTCCCCCGCGCCCGGCACGGTGACTCAGGGCCCAAGGACCCATCCCGGGGCTCTTGCCTGCGAAAACACCGCTTCCAGAACCCATCGGCCCAGGTGCGAGGACCCTAGGATCCAGGGCAATTCAGGCGGGCTGCTGCTCTTCTGCCGCAGCGTGTCCGGGCGACGGCCCCGGCTCTGCTCTGCTGCTCCGTCGGGGCGACCGGCTGCTGCGCCGCCGTTGGTGCCACCGACCTGAGCTGACCGCAGGCGTGGTCGGCCTGCGGGCCTCGGGATGGCTCCTGCGTCACCGACGCCTCGGCTGCGGCTACGTGAGCCATCGCGTGCCGGTATCCGTGCCGGGGGATGGCGAGCATGCGCCCTCGTCCGACGGCGAGGGGGCGATTGCTCCTGCGAGCGCTCGGTCGGGTGAACTGCGGCGGTATGAGGAGTACGCAGGTTTCCTCGTGTGTATGCACTCGCCCGGGGCCGAGGCGCTGATGCCCTGGCGTGGGGGGCGAGTCCTGGTCCGAGGCAGTGGCGCGGTGGCGCGGCGTGATGGAGGGAAGGGAAGGTCATGGAGTTCTTTGCCGATGAGGGGCAGCAGGTGTGGGGGACCTTCACGCCCGAGGGGGTGGAGCTGGGGTTGCCGGCGGCCTGGGCGGAGGGCGGTGCGGGTGGTGTGTGGCAGGTGCGCTGGGATGACGCGCCGGTGGAGGCGGACCGTTTCGTACTGGTCCGTGTGTCTGATGCGCCGGAGGGGTTCGGTCCGGAGGAGTGTGCACGGGCGCAGAAGCCCGGAGGGCTTGCGGTGGAGGCAGGGGCGGAGGGTCCCGTGCGTGGCCGGTACGGGGTGCTGGCGTTGTCCGGGGAACGTGTGCTGGCCGCGTCGTGCCTGGGTGTGGGGGCTCCGGGTGCGAAGGCCGACCTGTGGAACCTTCTGGACAGCTGGTACAAGTGGGAGCAGATTTCTCCGCAGGATCCCGACCAGCATGAGCAGACCGGCGAACCGAAGAAGCTCAGCAGCCACGGGTTCACGGGTGTCTCGACTCCTATGAAGGTGACCAAGACTCCGGAGGAGATCGTCACCTTCAATCCCAACCACGGGATGCTGTGGCCCGGCGCCATCGTGCGCAGTGACCAGGCACGTGATCACGGGTGGCTGGTGCCGGTGGGCCTGGAGACGCGGTTCCGCGCTCCCCTGGCGGTGACCGTCGATCAGCTCAGTGCCGGCGGAAGCATCACCGTTCCCCACCCGGATCAGGCTTCGGTCCTCGACGCGATCAAGAATGAGGTGCGGGGGAAGGAAAGCAAGTCACGCGACATCGATTTTCGCCAGACCACTGCCTACTCCGCGACGGAACTGGCACTGGAGCTGGGAGTCTCGGCCCGGTACGGAGGGTTCTCCGCGAGCGTTCAGGCCGCCTATCAGCGCAAGGAGACACAGAACTGCGTGGCCATCTACCTGCGGGAGCGCGCGTTCACCGCCTCGGTTTCCTGGCAGAGCCCCAACGAGCTGATCAACGATTCCTTCACCGAGGAGGAGCTGGCGAAGCTTCTCACCCACCGGACGATGACCCCGCACACGCCTCCGCTGATCGTCTCGGACGTCATCTACGGACGTGTGCTGACGATCTCCATGAACAGCACGTCGACCGAGCAGGAGATCCAGGCAGCAGTCAAGGCAAGCTACCAGTGCTTTGCCGATTTCAGCGCCGAGGCGAAGGCACACTACAAGAGCGTTCTCAGTAATTCCAGTGTCAGCGTGGTCAGTCAGGGCGGAAACCCTTCCGTCGTCCACAAAGCCCTGACCGAGGGAACGATCGCCGACTATTTCAAAGAGGCACAGGAGCTGGAAAACTACTCCGTCATCGGCTATGTGCTCAAATCCCTCACCGGCACCCCCGCCAAGATGAGCGAAACGACGGACTACGACCAGGTGCGATGGGACAAGCCCTATCAGGCAAATCTGTGGCTCGGGCAGTCGTACCAGGACGGGAACGCGATCGATGCCGACGTCGATCTCGATAAAAAAACATTTAAGAACGTCACCGACTCGAACCGTGCTGAAGCGCAGCGCACCTTCTCAGCCGACGGAACCGGGGATCCGTTCTACGCCAGCTCGGAGCGGTGGCAGGACGGAATCGATATCTCTCCTGTGAAGCGGGAATGGTTCCTGAACGGCAAGACCAAGGAGCAGGGAACCCTGCAAATCGATGACCAGGGAAGTTTTACCGTCCACTTCTGGGCGGAGAAGCTGTGACCGCGTCCTTGCGGACTTCACTTGCGGAAGCCTGCAAGGGATAGTGCCGATGAGGAGCGGGACTGCGCGACGCGCACCGGCTGCCGAAGCCGCGTCACCGGGGTGCTGCTCACCTGCGACCAGGCGCGCCTGCGGACTGCCCGCGGCCGAGGGCAAGCAGGGCAATCCCCGGAGGCCGGCCTGTGCGCGGTACCACGGCTTCGGCCCCGCGCATCCCGTGCAGGGGGTACCCGTGCACGGGATGCGGGACGAGCGCCAGCACGCGGTTCCCGCCGTCCGCAGCCCCTAACGCCGAACGCCACGTGCCCGCCCAGCAGAGTGCCCGCGAGGAAGCGGAAAACCTGACCAGGTCCACTGTTTCAGCCACAAGGAGGAAAATTGCCGCAGACTCTTCGGCACGCCATCGTTCTGGCCGACGCCGACCCGATCCGCAGAGCACGGCTCCAGGAGGCGCTCGCCTTCTGGTACGGCGACCAGTTCCCCGTCGTCCCGGCCGCGCGCGCCGAGGACACCGCGCAGACCGTGGAAGCCCTGCGCCAGGAGGACGCACAGGTGGTGCTCGTCGCCGCAGTGGGCGACGAACAGGCCGCGGGCGGCGTGCTGGCGCGCTCCGTGGCGGCCGTCGGTGCGGTGGCAGAGCCGGGACGGCTCTGGCTGGAGCCAGGCGGGGCCGGTGAGCCCACAGCGGCCGCGGACGGCACACCGGCCCGGCTGCCGTTCGCTGCCGAGGGCCCGGTGGAGCTCGACCCGCGCGTCATGGACAACGCCATCCACTCCTGGTACGAGCAGGCGACGCCACAGCAGCGCGGTGACCTGACCCCCGTGACGGTAAAGGCTCCCTACCGCTCGCGCAGGGCATTCGACATCCGAGCCTTCCTCGCGGGCAGCGGGATCGACTTCGCCTGGACCGAACCGACGCCGGGCAACGAGAAGGTCTACGTGACCATCAGGGGGGAGAGGCTCGAGAACCCCCCACTCGCCCTGCTGGCCACCAAGTTGGGGCTGGTGGACGAACCCAGGGAGACCTGGTTCGACCTGATCGTCGTGGGCGGCGGCCCGGCAGGCCTGTCGGCGGGCATCTACGCCGGCACGGGAGGCCTGAAGACGCTCATCATCGAGGACAACGTACCGGGCGGACAGGTGGCGACCTCCTCGGAAGTCGCCAACTACCTCGGTTTCCCCGACGGCATCACGGGCTTCGACATCGCACGGCGGGCCCTGAAGCAGGCCAAGAAGTACAAGGTGTCCTGGCAGCCGGCGCACCATGCCGCCGAACTGGTCCCGGGCGACGAGAAGAACCCGCACCAGGTGAAGGTCAGCGGATCGGCGACGAAAACCTTCAAGGCCGGAGCCGTCGCCATCGCCAGCGGGCTGACTCCGAACCAGCTCGACACGGTACCGGGGCTCAACGATCTGATCGGACGGGGTGTCTACTACAGCGCCTTGTCCGTCGACGCGCCCAGAACGGCGGGAGACCACGTCGCCATCGTCGGGGGCGGCAACTCCTCCGGCCAGGCGGCCCTTCACTTCGCCAAGTATGCCAAGGACGTCACCCTCATCGTTCGGGGCAAGAAGCTCAGGGACAAGATGTCGGACTACCTCGTCGAGCGCATCGAGGCGGACAAGAGGATCCAGGTCTGGACACAGTCCAACGTCACGGGCTGCGAGGCCGACGGCAACAACGAACTCAAGAGCATCGAGGTCACACAGAACAAGAGCACCAAGCACCTGGAAGCCCGCTGGCTCTACATCCTGATCGGAGGCAAGCCGAACCTCGAGTGGCTCGGCACGGACGCCGGGAAGAAGATCGCCGTATCGGCCCTGACGGGGGCCGTCCTCACCGGCATCGATCTCCCCGGACACGCCGCAGAGCTGGTGAAGACGGCGAAGGCCGCCGAGGAGGAAGGCAGAAAGAGGAAGCTGACAGGCAAAGACCTGCAGAAATTCATCGAAAAGGCCGTCCTGGCAGCCAGGACCGCCTCCACGCAGTCCAGCATCCCCGGCGTCTTCGCGATCGGCGACACGCAATACCTCAGCCCGCCCGGCGTGGGCTCCGCCGTGGGGAAGGGCTCGGCGGTCATCGGCGACCTCTTCCCGTACATCGCCAAACACCCGAACCTCTTCCCGTCCTTCAAGAAGAGCTGAGCGGCTCTGGCGCCCCCGGCCCTCCGGGGGCGCCCCGCCTTGCTCGGGCCACCAGGCACGCACCCACCACTGTGGTTGAGGTTCCCCCGTTGTGCGGTAGGTGCTCATCAGCTGGTCAGGGTGGGTTGACGGGGCTTCAGGTCCGCTTGTCCGGCCGCCGCCTGACCGGCGTGGTGCTTCTCCTCGAACTCGACGGGGGCTGAGGTATCCGAGCCATGTCTGAAAGCGCATGAACCCCGGTTCACGACGACCGCGAATTTGTGCCCGTCCCGACGGCCCTGAGACGAGCCACCTCGCCCCGAAGCGCTCCGACTTCCTTCTGCGTCTCGACGAGCAGCCGGTGCAGCGCCTGGACACACACCAAAGCAACGCCGTTGGCATCCACGGGGCTGATCCTCCTGTCGCTGTCCCCCAGGCCGAAGGCAGCCCACCAGTCCTGCGCCATGGGACCCAAGTGGCGTACTCCCGGGGGGTCCGACCGGTAACGCCAGGTACTTACTGGCATCTCGACGACTTTGCGCAGCACGTCGAAGCCGTGGACGGCACCGTCCGCCGAGACGGCAGGGTCCGACAAGGAGGCCGGCCTGCGGCGCGCCGATACGGCGCGCCGCAGGCCGGCCGGCGTGACTACCATGTGACAGTCACGACGTCCGTCTTCACCGCACGGTCCGAGACGATGGCAGAACGGCCCTGCGGGCGGGGCGGGTCATCGTCGTCGCCACCGCCAGGAGACTTGCCCGGCTTCTGCTTCGTCTCCTTGTCCGCGGCCTTCGTAGCGGCTTCGTCCGCAGCCTGCGAAGCCTTCTCGGATTCCGTGCGCTTCTTGGACTTGTCCTCCATGCCGCTCCTCCTCCAGTTCGAGTCGCCCTCCGAGCGGATTCTTCGAGAGGGCAGCGCCACCACCATTAAATACATATCCCGACAAGTCCAACCGAAAGGTGCTATCGGGGTAACTCTGCCGCATCTCGCCCCTGCCCAAAATCAGAGGCATCTGCGAAGGCCCGCAAGGCGGCCTCTGCCGACGTCCATCCCCTGGACTGTGACGCCCGGCTCTTCGCGCAGCAGCTTGCGCCGGCTGCGAAGTGCCGCTGCCAGTCCGTCGGCCGCGCTGGGTTGCAGTCTTCACTCAGGTGGCGCAATCGACCATGACAACGCCATGGGATTGCCCTCTCCTGAAATGGAAGAGGCGGAAGTTTCTCGCCGGGGGCCGGAGCGGCACTGCGGACCCGCGGTAGGTGAAAGGTTGGGAGCGATGGACCGCATCGGCACTGTGGTGGATATGGCGGATGCCGTGGTGGAGCGTGGCGATCTGCAGGCGCGGGGGTTCGAGCGGTACCGCCCACTGGATGTGGCCCCCGGTTCCGCCGACGGGCCATGGCGCGCGGATCTGGAGCGGCTTGCCGGGGCTTTCGAGGATCTGCCGGCGGATCCGTACGCCCCGCAGGAGAACCGGTTCCGCCGGTTCGGGCACGCCGTGTGCCTGCCCTGGAACGGGGTGCTGTCCTGGATCCCGGATGTACCGGACCCGGATTACGGATGGGTCGCCGAGTTCCGTCAGACACGCCACCCGCACTACGACCGCGGGCGGCGCTTCCCCGGACTGCCGGAGGACGTGCGCGCGAACCCGCTGCTGCAGCACCTGATGCGTTGGGCTGCGGGCCGGACCCAATGGCGGGAGGAGTACCGGATCAACCCGCTGTACTACACCGTTCACCTGGTCAAGTTCGCCGCGCGTGCGGAGGGAGACGTGGCGGTGGCTTCTCCTAACTGCCTGCATCAGGACGGGGACAGCAGTTTCGTCTTCGCGCACCTGATCAGCCGCACCAACCTCGTGGGCGGTGAGACCTGTATCGCCCGCGCACAGTGCGCCGGCCGGCAGCCCGGCGACCTGTCACCCGGCGACCTCCATGCCTCCTTCACCCTCGACGAGCCGCTGGACTCTTACGCCGTTCACGATCCCGAGGTCAGCCATTACGTCGCCTCGATGCGACGCGGTCCGGCAAGCGGTCCTGGGGAACGCTGCATCGTCCTCATGGGGGTCATGCCGTACACACTCCAGCTGCCCTCCGCCGAGGCCCATACCGTGTAAGGGAGAAAGGGCGGAAACTCAGACTGTCCGCTGCTGGCGTGCCGTGATCAGGGTGTGAAGGACGGCCTGGGCGGTGGGGAGCCGATTGGCGGCTTGGTGCCAGGCCAGGCAGTGGGGACCGTCGAGGACATCGGAGGTGATCTCCTGGTCGCGGACGGCCGGGAGGCAGTGCAGGGCGACCGCGTCCCTGGGCGCGTGGGCCAAAAGCTGCTCGTCGACCCGGTACCGGGCCAGGTCCGTCTTCCGCTCTCCGGCCTCGTGGTGCTTGTCCATGGACACCCACACCTCCGCGTAGACCGCCTGCGCGTTGCAAACGGCTTCCTCGGGTTCCGTCATGAGCGATACCGTTCCGCCCGACTGCGCCATCGTCTCCCGAGCCTCGTTCAGAACCTCTGTGTCCGTCTGGTACCCCGGCGGGCTGGCGATCGCCAGGTGCATGCCGGAAGCAGCGCAGGCAGAAAGGAAAGAATTGCAGGTGTTGCTCCGGCCGTCCCCGATGAACGCGGCGGTCAGGCCATCCAGGGGCCCGAAGTGCTCACGCAAAGCGAGGAGGTCCGCCAGGGACTGAAACGGATGGTGACTGTTGGACAGCGCATTGATGACCGGGACCGCGGAGGCTTGGGCCATCTCCTCCACCACCTCGTGCTCGAATGTGCGCATGGTGATGGCGTCGAGGTAGGAGGACAGGACACGGGCGGTGTCGGCGACAGTTTCCCCGTGACCGAGCTGCAGCTCGTCCCGGCTCACCACAACGGCGGGCATACCAAGTCGGCCGGCAGCCACGGCCAGCGAGACGCGGGTACGCGTGGACGGTTTCTCGAAGATGCAGCCGATGGCCGCCCCACGCAGGCTGTCGGCCCAGCCCAGCGGTTCTCGCTTCATGGCCTGCGCCAGGTCCAGCAACCCCGGCAGGATCCCCGGGTCCAGATCACTGACGCGCAGCAGATGGTCCGGGATCTTGCTCTCCAGAATCGGAGACTTGACAGCACTCATGGGTCTCGAAGGGGACATCGCGCGCCTCGTGTCGCATATTGATCAAAGGTTTCTGTCTGGAGGCTAGATTCCGGCTGTACGGCGCGCACTCTCATGGGTTCCGGGCGGGTGAACCGCCCCGGAGAAACTCTCGGGTCTGCCGGAACGGCCGTCGTACTGAGGAATCGAGCCCGCCGACCGCCCGCACCCGATTCACCTGACTGACTCACCACTCCGGGCTGCACAGCCAGACCTGTGCCAACGTCTCGCTGGAGGCAGCTACGCGGCACACGCACAGACGCTTCGGAGAAGCAAGGAAGGTCTGCCGGCCGGACGGTGGCGGCAACGTGCGCGGCTGCACCTGAGCATTGCCCCACAGTCCAGCCATAACCATCCCTATCAGGGCCGCGCCCGAAGCGTGCGGCCCGAAGAAGAGGACAGGCCATGGTCCTGACATCCGGCAGTGCCAATGCCCTGCTGTTCACGCCCTTCGACGCCTCGGGGGCCTTCGATGCGGGCTCGATGGCTTCCCTCATTGACTTCGCACTGGACGGCGGGGCGGACGGAGTGATTGCTCTCGGGACAGCAGGTGAGTTCTTCACCCTGTCGGTCGCCGAGCATGCCGAGGTCATGCGCTGCGTCGTCAGGCACACGGCCGGCCGCGTGCCGGTGACGGTGGGAGTGGGAGCGATCGGACCCGCGAGCGCAAGCGAACTCGCCCAGTTCGCCAGTTCCGCTGGTGCAGACTGCGCGATGGTGTTGCCGCCCTTGTATTTCGAGCGGTCTCCTGCCGCGCAGGTCCAGCACTTTATGGCAGTGGCGCGGTCGACCGACATCCCCATGATGCTGTATGACGGCGCGGGCGGGATTGCGATTCCTCCAGAGGTCATTGCAACAGTCGCGGAGCGGGCTCCTCATGTACGCTATGTGAAGGTTGCTTCAACTGATCCGCAGCGAATTAGAGATCTTGCCGACAAGGTGCCGGCAGTCCTGCCATTCGCCGGTGAGGACACCGCACTACTCGGCGCTCTCAGCGCCGGTGCCGCTGGGAGCACGCTTGCCACGAGCAGTATCCTGCCTGGCGCGGTCGCTGCACTGCACAAAGCCTACGCAAAGGGTGGAGCCGCGGCGGCTTCTTCGCTGTTCTTCTCGACCCTGGCGCCGGTCATCATGACCTTGTCCACTCCGCGATGGGAATTCATCGCCCGCTCCAAGGAAGTTCTGGCCGCGATGGGTGTTATCGCGACCGCACACGTGCGCCCACCTCTCTGTCGCATCACCAGGCGGGCACACGAGGACCTCATGACGGCGATGCGGGAACTGGGAGTTCTGTGATCCGGGAGACCGCCGGCGAGTCATCCCCTATCGGAAGGTATCCCATGCCAGCAGTCGCAGCACATGCCCGGGCAGTGGGGCGTACCGCCTTCTCTGTCATCAGGGATTGGGTCAGAGAGGTACCGGAACCAGTCATAGGCCTTCATCTGGGTGCTCCAGAAGTTCCCCCACCGGTGCAGGTGACATCCGCTGTAGAGCAGGCAATTTCCTTGGGTCGTACCGGCTACGCGCCGGATCGCGGGTTGCCGCAACTCGTTGAAGCGATCGCCACCAAGCTTGCCGGGAAAAATTGCATCAACGCGGACCCGGAGCAGATCGTAGTAACGGCCGGCGCGACGCAAGGCCTTCACCTGGCTTTGACTGCCGTCCTCAACAGGGGACAGGAAGTACTCGTCCCCGATCCGGGCTGGCCCGTCTACTCCGAGACTGTACGCATGCTGGGCGGGCGGCCGGTCCCATATCCGATGTTCCCGAGGGACCCGTTCCCTTCAGTGATATCCAGCATGATTGCACGAATAGGACCTGCCACACGGGCCATCGTCATCAACTCCCCGTCCAACCCGACGGGGACGGTGCTGACGGAAAGTTCCCTGGAGCTTGTCGTCGATATCGCTAGACGACACGACTTGTGGATCGTTTCCGATGAGTGCTACGAATCCTTCACCTTCGAAAGCGGGCATGTCAGTCCGGGAGCCTTGGCCGCGGGCAACGTCATCAGCTGCTTCAGCTTCTCCAAGACCTTCGCGATGCCCGGGATGCGCGTGGGTTACCTCGTCGCACCCAGAAGCCTGGCTGATGTGTGCGTTCGACTACAGGCAGCTTCCGTTTGCTGCGTCAGCACCCCGGCACAGTATGGAGCCCTTGCCGGCCTGGAGGGATCCTCGCGGGCCGTATCCGACATGAAATGTGACTACCTGCGACGACGAAACGCCGCCACAAGGTTCCTGCGGGACGCAGAAATTTCCCATGTAGTACCTCAGGGTGCCTTTTATGTATTCGCCAGGGTCATGACGCCCGGCCGTCGCCGAAGAAGCGAAGGTGATTGGGAATGGGCTGCCCGCCTCCTCAACTCCCATCGCGTAGCCGTCATGCCCGGCTCAGGGTTCGGCTCCTTGGGGGATGGATACGTACGTATCGCACTCACTGCTGATGACGAGAAACTCACGGAGGGACTTCGCCGCGTCGCCATGGCTTACCACACCGCATGACCTTGAGGCGCTGCCTGAGGAGGACGACCCACTACCCACCGTCCAGGGGATTGAGGCGCTCGGCATGCTGGTGGCTTACGGGGCGGTGCGTACCATCTGCTCCTCCGCCCATGCCAAGGGAGACGAGACGTGAGCCAATTGCCCGAGGTGCGTCTGAAGGACGGAGGCACGGCGATCAAGGGATCGTGTCGTTCATGCTGAGCGCGCATCACCCGACGGTGGGTGTGGAGGAGGAGTACTTCCTCGTGGAGCCGGTTACCCGGACCCTGCGGCCTGCAGTGTGCGCCGTGCGAGCGGACGTCTCGCCCACGTTGGGAGACCGCGTCGCCGCCGAGATAATGCTCTGTCAGATCGAGGCGAGAACGGACCCCGTCACCGCTCTCGACGACCTGCACGAGCAGATCCGCTGCATGCGGATCGAACTGGCCTCGGCTGCAGCGCGCCGAGGGCTACGGCTCATGTCGGCAGGCACCTCCGTACTCGGCGCGGACGCTGCCCTGTCTCCCAACCCGGAAAGTCATTACGCCCGCAGTTTCGCCACATTCCGGGCTTTGGACAATGAAATGATCACGTGTGCGTGTCACGTCCACATCGGTGTGACCGGTCTGGCTCAGGCGCTACAGATCAGCAACCGGCTCCGTCCGTGGCTGCCCGCCCTCATCGCCCTGACCGCCAACTCTCCCTACTGGGAAGGCCGCGACACAGGATACGCCTCGTGGCGGACCATGGCCTGGGCACGGTGGCCCACTGCGGGCCCTCCGCCTCTCTTCGCTTCTGTCGGGCACTACGAACAGCTGGTCGGCAGCCTCATGGAAGCGGGTACGGTCCTGGACCGCTCCAGCGTCTTCTGGGACGTACGGCCATCATCACATGTGCCGACCGTCGAGATCCGGGTCGCCGACGCCGCCTCCACTGCCGAAGACACCCTGGTGCTCGCCGCCGTCGTCCGGGCTCTGGCGGTGACTGCACTGGCCGCCGAGGAAGCCGGCGAGCCGGTGGCGGGACCGGCTCCGGAACTGCTGCGGGCGGCGTACTGGCGCGCGGCGCGAGATGGCCTGTCAGGTAGTGCGCTCGACCTCTCCTCCGGTCGGCTTGTCCCAGCTGCTGACATCATCGAATGCATGCTCGCCGAAATCGAGCCGGCACTGACAAGTCTGGGAGATCTGGACCTCGTGCGGACCGGATGGGCGCGGCTGCGGGCTCGCAGCGGGGGTGCCGGACAGCAGCGCGCCGCCTACCGCGAACGGGGCTCCCTACTAGACGTGATCGATCAGCTCATCCGCTTTACCAGTCCTACGCGCCCCAGGGCACGGAGCGCTCCTCATCACCTCAGTGCCTCGTCGGGCTGCGAGGCCCTGCAGGAATCGCCGGGCTCTACGTCACTCTCCGAGTAGACGTGTCGCCTACATCTACTGGAGATCCACCACCCCCACACTCCGGCCGAGAAATGGCTGGTAGGCGAGACGGGGGCCGGTGGGGGCTCATCCCGACAGGGAGGGTCACTCCGATGCGGTCGCCGTACTGGGAGATCACCTCGGCGCGTCATCGCCGGTCCTCCAGGGCGGCGGTGCCGGGGTTCAGCTGGTGGATGCCCGTGGCGAGGGCGCGGGCGAGGGAGGCGTCCAACTGCTCCCCCGGTCTGCTGCTGGCCGGGCCGGGCCAGGGCTTCCAGCTCCCGGTGCTGCTGCCGATCGCGCTCTCCGACGTACCGGCGGACCGGGCGAGGGTGGGCAGCGCGGTGATGGTGACCGCGCAGCAGTCCTCGCCGGCCGGGGGGCGACGCCCGGCACGCTCTTCCTGACGGTGTCGCCCGGGCCGGCACGGGGAACGCGCTGGTGGTGACGCTGCTGGTGCAGCTCGGGGTGGTGGCGGTGACGGGCTGCTGAATCTGCGGCTGCCCCGGGTGGTCGGCTGAGACGCGGGTGCTCGGCCGAGAGGTGAGCGGGACCGGCCGCGCCCGGTACGGCAGCAGGGCCCGGACCGTGCGTCGCGGTCCGGGCCCTGCCCCATGCGGTGCCGCCCTGCGGCGGCGGTGCGTCAGCTCTGTGCGGTGTCGTCGCCCGTCTGCCCGGCGCCCTCGGCTACGCCTGCCTTCTCGCGCATCTTGCGCACCAGCTCCGCCTTCTGGTCGGCGGCACCCCGGCGGTCGAGGTTGCGGTGCGGACCGTTGTTCTGCCGTTCGGCGCGGGACAGCTTCTTGCGCTGGCCGCCGCCCATGCCCACGGGGTTGTTGATGTTCTTGCTCACGGGTTCTCCCGGAATGAGGTGAAGTGATCTACGGATTCATCGGTGGGGGACGGGCGCGGCGACGTCGAAGGACGTCAGCAGGGGCCCATCACGCTCTCACTCGTAAATCGGCGTTTGGAAGAACATGGCCAAGACGTTACCCGGTTCCGTCGGCCCCGCGCACCAAGTTTTTCGCCGTCCCGGCGTCGGCCGAGCCCTCGGCGAGCGCCCGTGGTCAGCAGTTTCCTTCCAGTCAGCTAACGGACCATGCCCCCTCACATCACGGAGCCCCGCCAGATGGAAGCGAGCCAGCGGGGGTTCTACAGCACCATTCCTGTCACGCCCCTATCACAAAACCCACGGACACCCTCACGCCACAGGGCTCTGACCTGGACCTACGTGCTCGCCCTGGACCACCTGGACGCCCAGAGACGGCTTCTACGGCATATGCCATGTGGTACCCAGTGCCGGCCCCAGGACCAGGACTGGGGCGTCTTCGGGCCCGTCAGAGCGGTATTGCAGGGTGTTCGCCGGTGTCTCACTCACCCGCCAGACCCTCTCATCTGTCACGAGAAGTCACATCGCCGGGGTCTGCCGGCCATGCGGCTCGGCAAGTCGCACGCCTGGTGGAGCGCGCGGCTCACGCTTGCCCCTCCACAGCAACCCCGTGCAGGCCATCCCATGTGGTGGCCGCTCCGCGGAGGTCCTCTACGTCCGGCTTGACGTACCACCTCTTGGTCGTCTTTACGTTCGTATGCCCGGCCCACCGCGCGAGGATGTGGTCCGGCACGCCGTTGTTGGCCAGGTAGGTGAAACACGACGAGCGTGCGTCGTAGAGCCTGACTCGACGGAGGCCGAGAAGCTCCATGAGCCGGTACACGCGCCGCCGAAGTTGCTTGATCGTGAAAGCATCTCCCGCCTCATGCACCAGCCCGTAGCCGGACGCCACGTATGTCTCCCCCAGAGCGAGCCTCTCCTCGGCTTGGAGGGCGGCGGCACCCCTGGCTGGCCAGGGCCCCCGGGACGGCCGGCACCACGGGCCGCTCGTGCCGCCGAGGCCCGCACCGGCCGACGTCACGGCCGCAGGTGAGTTATGGCATTCGTGAGTTGCAGCAGGTCAAAGACATGGGGCACGCTCTGTGCGGCCCACGAGGACGACACGTGAGGGAGACGCATGTTCAGCCGCAAACGCGCCATACGGGAGCTACGCAAAGACCAGCAGGCGGCGACGGAGTTGCTGCAGGCGCTCCCGGAGATGCCACTGCCCCAGGACCCCGCGACGACCGCAGGGTCGGCGACCGGAGGCCCGGCCGCCAGCGAACCGGCCGCGCAGGTGGACGACTTCCTGCCGCCGGACCTGCGCGTGCCCTCCCGGGACGAGCTCGCCGGGATGATGATGCGCTACGACAAGCCGCTCGTCATCGACGGCGAGGTCCGCTCCTGCCCGCAGTGCGGCGCGTACCGGGACTGGGTGCTGCTGAGCGTCCGCGACGAGGTGTGGCTGCGCTGCCGCGCCGGCCACGAGACGCTCGAACCCCGGCTCGACCCGGCTTGGTACAACCGCAATTCAGGCCCGATGGACCGGTGGCACCCCACCCTCGAAGACGGCCTCAAGCACCTCGGCCACTGACCCCCACCCCCCTCATTCGCCGCCGCGATCGTCCTCGGCCGCCGGTACGCGCTCGACCGCACGGACCTGTGGGCCCGGATCACCGTGCTCACCCGCGGCCGCCTGCTCGCCCTGGCCCCGAACGGCTGAGCCACGGGCGCCGTCCCGCGCCCTCACCTGCCCGCCGACCGTGATCGACACGCTCCCGCCCTCAACGGGCCGACTGCGCGGACTCTCTCGCGCGCTGGTCCGGCACCTTGCCGACGAGGACGACACATCACCGACGAACGTGTCCGATTCACCGGACTCCTCATCGGCACGGTGAACGCCCGCCTCATCGGTATCCTGAGCGCCGGGCAACACTACGGCTGGCCTCGGTCCCGGCTGTCCCGCTTGCGGGCGAGGGTTAGCCCGTCAGCGACGGGCAGCATGACGGCCTCCACCCGGTCATCGGCCTGTACGTGCTGGTTGAAGGCCCGGATAGAGGCCGCGTTCCCGGTGGCCTGCGGATGGGCTGCTTCGCCCGCGTACAGAACGTTGTCGGCGAGCAGGAGCCCGCCGGGGCGCACGCGCGGGACGAGCTGCTCCCAGTAGTCGATGTAGGAGGGCTTGTCGGCGTCGATGAAGACCAGGTCGAGCACGGGCTCGTCGGGCAGTGCGCGCAAGGTGTCGCCGGCGTCGCCCAGGCGCAGGTCCACGCGGTCCGCGACGCCGGCCGCCGTCCAGGCTTCCTTGGCGATGTCGGTCCATTCCGAGGACAGGTCACAGGTGATCACGCTGCCGTCCGGCGGGGTGCCCAGTGCGAGGGCGAGAGTGGAGTATCCGGTGAAGGTGCCCACTTCGAGGATGCGCCGGGCTCCGCTCAGGCGGGTGAGCAAGGTGAGCAGGACTGCTTGCTCGTGTGGGATCTGCATTTCGGCGGGGGCGCCGAGGGCGCGGGTGCGTTCGATCAGGTCGAGTTGGATCGCGGTCGGGGGCTCGGCCTGGTCCTGCATGTAGCGGTGGAGGAGGGGTGTGAGGAGGACGGTCTTGGGGGCGTCCGCGAGGGAGGTCATCGGTACTCCGTTCACAGGGTTTGCGGGGATGGGGAGGGCCGGATGGGATGGCCGGTGTTTTCGGAGGCCGTGTCGGCCAGGTGGAGGAGAAGTTCGGTTGCTTCGTCGTGCAGCCTGCGGATGGCCGGGGGCTGCGGCGCGGCGTTCGCGTTCTCGTGGTTCAGGCCGTGGGCAGCGATGTCGCATCTGATCTGTGCGATCCGAAGAACGATCTGGGCGGCGAATCCGTCGTGGCAGAGGGGCCGGCGGCGCACTCGGAAGTAGTCGTCGGACAGGTTGCGTTCGGCTTCGGTGGGCTTCTGGGCCGGGTCGCGACCGGTCTGCTGGAGGAGAGAGACCCCATCGGGCACCAGCAGTTCGGCGACGGTCATGTGCACGTGGTGGTTGAGCCGGGCCGCTCGGGTGAGGGGGGAGACGGAAGGGGCCGGGAAGGCTCGGCGTACCTGCCGCTGGAGTTCGAGCAGCGGTGCGTGGTCGCGGGTCCACTGCCCGCTGAAGGCAGGGTCACGGACGGCCATGTCGGCCCGCACCGTGGCCGCGTAGCGCCGGGCCGAGCAGCTTCCCGCGTAGAGGAGCAGTATCGAATACGTGTCGTACAGACGAGCGGCCTCGTGGACCAGCCGGGGCCGGGGTGTGGGGCCGTCGAGGAGAGCCTGTAGTTTGTCGGCCAGCAGCCGCCAGACGCCGAAGGCGACCTGGTGTCCCACGATCCACCGGTGGCGGGTGCGCCGGTCCGGGTCTGCCGGAGCCTGTAGCCGGTCCGGGGGTTGTGGGTGCGTGGCCTGATCCAGCAGCCGCCGATGCTCTTGGAGCGACCGGGCGCAGTCGGTTGGGCCGTACGGGGTGGAGGGGCAGGGGACGAGACCCGTCCCGGGCATGGGCAGCACGAGCTCGTCGGCCCGTCCGAACGCGGTCGGGTCCGCGTTCCGGGGAGGGCAGATCACCTGTCGTCCCAGGTCCGGATGCCCGTACGCCGGTCTGACGGCCGGGGCGTCGGGGCTGTCCTCGAGTTCGCCGCGGAGGGTCGGCGGAGCTGTCGGCATGGGTGAGGTCCTCCTGGCGGGGTGGTTTCGGGTGGCCGGAGAGGGTGCTGGTGTCGGCGCGCTGCCGGTCTGCCGGCTTGCTCGGTTCTCGGTCGGTCGGCGTCCCGAGGACGGCGAATGCCCCCGTAGGTGGCTCCGCCGGCCGGGGCGTTACTCGCGGGCGACGGGCAGGGTGTGCAGGGAGGGGGCGACCCAGCCGTGGCGCCACTGGGGTGTGCCCGCGGGGGTGAGAGGTGGGTGCCGGCAGAGGGCGGTGAGGGTGGCAGCGAGGATGGTCCGGGCGAGGTGGCTGCCGGGGCAGTAGTGGATGCCGTGTCCGAAGGCGAGAAGCGGGCCGGTGGGCCTGGTGATGTCGAGTCGATCGGGGTCCGGATGGACCAACGGGTCGTGGTCGGCGGCGTATGAGGAGACGACGACCGTGTCGTCGGCGGGGATGCGTGTTCCCACGATGGTGGTGTCGCCGGTGGCGACGCGAGGGGCCAG
The DNA here is from genome assembly GCF_013394065.1 of Streptomyces rectiverticillatus. Classification (NCBI taxonomy): domain Bacteria; kingdom Bacillati; phylum Actinomycetota; class Actinomycetes; order Kitasatosporales; family Streptomycetaceae; genus Streptomyces; species Streptomyces rectiverticillatus. Next base: position 5,939,931 of record NZ_CP040752.1, on the reverse strand, counting down.
GTCACTGGGGTACTTCTCGTGACGCAGGAGTTCCTGCACGGCCTGGGCGACCAGCGACGGGTCGCTTCGCAGTAGTCGGTATTGGTCGGGGTGGCTCAGCAGGGCGTGGATGCCGGTGGCGATCCTGCGGGCGGCTTCGTGCCAACCGACGATCACGAGGTCGCGGACGAGGCCGGCCAGGTGGGTGTCGGGCAGGTCACCGTCGTCGGAGATGGTGATGAGTCGGTCCAGAAGAGTGTTCTGGGGTTCCTTGCGACGCTGGTCGATGAGTTCGATCACTTGGGACGTGATGCGTGCCAAGGCGGCGGCGATCTCGTGGGTGCTCGCCCGCTCGGTGGCGGAGATGTCGGCGTCGGCCGCGATCCGCGGAAGGAGGCGTGGGTCGAGGCCGAGCAGCTTGCTGACGGCTGCCATGGGCAGGGGCCGGGCGAGCCCGGCGACGACATCGGCGTGGGGCGGGGCGGAGAAGAGGTCTCCGACCATGCGATGTGCGGTCCGCTCCAGCCACGGTGACATCGTCCGTGCTTGGCGTGCGGTGAACGCCGGGGCGAGTGCGCGGCGCAGGGCCAAGTGCGTTTCGGAGTCGCGGGCCTGTCCTCCTCGACGGGCGAGTTGAGCCGGGGTGGCGGCGACGGATCGCTTGGCGGCAGCGGCCCGGGACAGGGCGGGATCCGCCATTGCCTGGAGGGCCTCGGCGTGGCCGCATACCAGCCACATGCGTTCGCCGGTCGGCACCACGACCGGTGCCACCCGTTGCCCGGCCAGGCGCCGGGCGGTCTCTGCCGGATCCAACCAGGGGTAGAGGTCCGCCACGGCCGGACAGCCGTCGTGCGCGGCCGATGCCGCCTGGTCGGTGAGTTCGGTGGCCTGGAGGGTGTCAGGCATGTTGGGTGCCTGTCTTTCGCTTCGGCTGGGGGTGGCGGGTGTCGCTGGCGGGGTTCTCGTGGTGGCGTTGGCAGAGTTTTTGGCTGCGTGCGTCGGCGACGATGACGCAGCCAAGGACGAATTGGGTGAGGCTTCGGATGACGTTCTCCCAGTCGTCGCGAATCCGCATGAGCCTGAGGGCGGCTGTCGGGCGTGGCAAGGCGGGCGTGCGGGGCATGAGGACGCACGGGGCGCGATTAGGCATGGACCGGGTGTGGCCGGCGCTGGAGTACAGCACGAAACGCGGCAGGACCTCGGCGGTTACCGCACGCATGAACACGGTGGACAATCCGCGGGCGGGGCAGGGCCGGTTCCCGGCGACGCCGAAGGGGATGAAGGTGGCATCCTTCGGCGACAGGGTGAGCCACCGGTCCGGGTCGAAACGATCGGGATCCTCGAATCCGGATCGCTGGTAGGCCTCGTAGTCGAAGACGAGCACGGACCCTGTGGGCAGGGTTTCACCGCCGATGTCGATGGGGCCGGTGGTAATGCGCTGGGAGATGCCGAACAGGGGATACATGCGCAGCGACTCGTTGATGGCGCGATCGTAGAAGGCGACGTCCGCAGGCTCGTCCGCCATCCGCTGCTGAATCTCCAGATGGTGCGCGAGGGCCAGGAGGAGGTGGCTCAGCCCCTCGGCGAGTTGCGCGACTCCGGTCCCGAAGACGTTGCCGTGCAGATACAGCGCGCGGTGTTCGTCGTCGAGGGACGTTGGGAGGGCGCAGGAGATCGCGCCCGCCCGGATCCGTTCCAACAGGTAGGCGGTCAGTGCGGCCCGCCGGTCCAGGTGACGCAGCCTGGTGAACTTGGTCGCGCCCAGGGCGTCGTCGGCATTGGCAGTGATCAATTTCCGGGCCCCGGGTGGGCAGGGGGTTCGGAAGACGAGCTCGTGGAAGAACTCGGCCGTCATCTCCATCGCCATGTCCCGCAGGCGTACGCTTCGGAGGCTCGCTGGGTCCGTCCCGTCCAGTACCCGGCGGGCACACCGCCGGGCCAGGTCTTCGACGTCCAACCCGGAGCCCGCGAGGATTCCCCGGGTGCAGCCTGCGAGCTCGCTGTGGAACGGACCTGACGACATGTGTTCCTGGTGGACATGGCCGACCGGATGGATCAGGTACCAGATCAGGTCGGAGAGTTTCGAACCCGGTCCCCGCCCGTGGGCGTGGGGATGGGCGTACACCTCCCGCAGCCGGTCGGCACCGATGCGCGGTCCGGGGATGGTGACGTCTTCCTCGCTACCTGCGGCGGCGAGGACGCGGTTGCGTGCGGTGATGACCAGGCGCGGCAGCCAGCTCGGCAGGCTCGCAGCGACAACCGTACCCGCGGCGATGAGGAGGATGCCCTTCACCATCAGAGGTCCGCGAGAGTGTTGATCGCGGCGTCGATGTGCTCGGGGCCGTTCATGAGGCCCGCGCACAGTCGTGCGGCCGGGTCGTGCATCTCGGGGGTGATGGTTCCGTACACCTTGTGCTCCGCCAAGAGGCGCAGCACCTCACGGGCAGGCAGGTCGTGGTGGCGGAAGCACACCAGCTGGGACGCCGCGGACTCTTCCAAGGGGCTCACCAATTCGAGGTGGGGCAGGGACCGCAGCTGCAGTCGCAGCGAGGTGTTCAGCTCGGCAATCCTCGCCGCGACACGGTTCCGCCCGAGGGATTGGTGGAAGGCCACGGCATCGGCCACGGCGAATCGGTTCTCGAACGCCTGGAACCCCCCTGGCGACATCCATTTGGCCCTGGTCGGTGGCAGTTCGGCGCCGGCCTTGAAGGCCTGCCAGTAATCGCGGTCCAGGATGAGGGACGGGAAGACGGGGCCCAGTTGGGCCCATGCGTCCTCGGCACCCCATACGAAGCCGGTGCCGCGCGGGCCGAGCATCCACTTGTGTGTCCCCGACGCGAAGAAGTCGACGCCGGTGCGTGCGACATCGACGTCCTCGACCCCGAGCCCGTGCACGCCGTCGATGATCAGCAGGCACCGGTCCTCCTCCGCCCGGCCCTCATTGGCGACGGCGACGGCCTCCGCGAGGAGGGGGAGGGAGGCCTTCACCCCGGTGCATGAGTGCACCCACGGGACACCGACCACTCGTGTGCGCGGCCCGATGGTCGCCGCCACACGTTCGGCGATCTCGTGCGAGGTGGCGTGTGCGGGATCGTCGTAGAGCCGGATGGACCGCAGAGAGGCACCGTGCCGCTGAGTGGCGAATCGCGCGGCCTCTTCATGGACCAAGTGGTCGTGCACGCTGAGCACGATCTCCTGGTCCGGGCGCAGCCTCAGACCGCTGTACACGACACCGAGTCCGGCAGAGGTGTTGGCGGTCAGCGCGATGTCCTCCGGCCTGCCGCCGATGTACTCGGCGAGGGCTCGTACGACATCGCCCTGCAGTCCGTTGTGGATGCCGTACAGGTCTTTCTCGGCCCACAGCACGTTGCGCTCGAAGGCGAGGCGGTAGCGTTCCACCGCTTCCCTGACCGGCAACGGGAGCGGGGCGAGAAAGCAGCACGTCATGTGTGCCTCGGCCGGGTCGAGGGCGAATTGCGCACGCACTTCGTCCCAATCGGGGCCGGCCTCCGGGACGCTCTGCGGGCCGGCGTCGACAGGCGACGTCATGGTCGTCGTGCCACCAACGGACATCATCACAGGTCCTCTCCTTCGTCATTGGTGCGCGGGCGCCGCCCGGCGTCCCGCCATGTCTGCTCGCAGGCTCGCGCGACCGCCAGGAGAGCGCTGTCCGTGCCGGGCGGGAACTGCAGGTCGATGCCGAAGGGCAGCCCTTCGTCGTCCCGTCCCGCAGGAAGGCTGATGGCGGGCCAGCCCAGGATGCTGGAGGCGTGGGTGTTGCGGGCCAGCGTCTGGAACGTGGCCCAGTACCGGTCGGTCGACTCGTTGAAAACTGCGGGCCGGGGGGCGGGGATCGGGGTGGTGGGCACGACGATGCCGTCGAGACGGTGGTCCTCCAGGTATCCGCGCAGCAGCCGGTCGAGGTGTGCCCCCTGGTCGAGGGCTGCCGCGTAGGCGTCCTCGGTGCCCCCGCCGGCCAGGCCGCGCACCAGCTCAGCGACGTCGGAGCCGGCCACGCGCGCGGCGACATCGTGGAACCGCAGCGAGGTGGCGTGTGTCGCGAGGTAGCGATCGACACCGCGGGAGGTCTCGTACAGCAGGATCGGCAACCCGCACTTACCCGACACCTCCCACGTCCCATCGGGCAGGTCGCTCTCGACGATCCGGGCGCCTGCCTCTTCCAACACGGCAAGCCGGGCCTCGAACGCGGCTCGGAGCGCACTCGTCATGCCCTGACGAAACGTCGGTCGGGGGGAGGCCAGTCGCACCCCCCGCAGCCCCGGGCCTCGGCCTGCCGCCGGTGTGCCGGGTGAGCAACGGATGACGGCGTCCAGGACTCGGACGTCATCGACGCTGCGCGCCAGCACACCGACGGTGTCCCGCGTCCAGGACACCGTCACGACGCCCTCCGTCCGGTAGGCGCCCACGGTGGGCCGGAACCCGACCAATCCGCACAGCGCGGCCGGCAACCGCACCGAGCAGCCCGTCTCGGTACCCAGGGCCGCCGTCACCACCCCTGCGGCCACCGCGGCAGCCGAACCCCCGCTGCTGCCACCGGCGATCCGATCCGGCCGCACGGGATTGCCTACCAGCCCGAAGGTCGCGTTGTCGCTGGTCACTCCCAGGGCCAGCTCGTGCATGTTGGTCTTGCCCAGTACCACCGCCCCCGCCTCACGCAACACCCGTACCGCCGGGGCGTCGAGTGGAGGCCGGTGCGTACGGAGAGCCGGTGTTCCCGCTGTGGTGGCGAACCCGGCGGTATCGATGTTGTCCTTCACCGCCAGCACCACGCCCCGCAGCGGCAGCTCCGGCCTCTCACCGCAGTGGTCGAGCCGCTCGGCGGCGTCGAACGCCGCTTCCGTGTCCACCTGCGTGAAGGCGCGCAGGCGGCGGTGTCGGAGCTCGGCCTCCGCAGACCGGCGGACCTGCCCCACCACCGTGGAGCTGCCCCGCGCCACCGCCTCGATCACCTCCGCGACCGTGCGCGTATCCGCGTTCACGAGGCGCCTCCCCGGAGTTGTGGACCCGATGGCTCGGGACGCACGCGGGCACTGCCCTGAACCCTGACCATCACTCGCCTCCTGGGGTGGCTGGGATGCCATGCCGACGGGTCGCCGTGGCGGGAACCGGCGCGTCGCCCCCTACAGGACACGGGGGTGCCGGAGGACGACGGCGGCGTTGTGCCCGCCGAACCCGAAGGAGGTACTGACGGCGGTGTCGGCGCGGTACTCGCGAGGGGTCTTCGTGACGAGATCGATGTGGAAGGCGGGATCGGCGTGATCGGTGTGGGCGGTGGGAGGTACAAGGCCGCGTTCGAGGCTAAGGACGGTCAACGCGGCCTCGATCGCGCCTGCAGCGCCCAGCGCGTGGCCGAGACTGCCTTTGACGGAAGTGACGAGCGGCCTGTGAGGGAAGAGGCGTCCGATCATGAGAGCTTCGGCGGCATCACCGAGTCGGGTGCCGGTGGCGTGAGCGTTGACGTGCCCGATCGCCCCGGGAGCGAGGCGCGCATGCCGGAGGGCGGCCTCGACGGCCTGCTGGGCTCCGGCGGCGTCCGGGCGGGGGGAAGTGGGGTGATGGGCGTCGGTGCTCTGTCCGCAGCCGGCAAGAACCGCGCGGACGGGTGCCTTGCGGGCCCGAGCGGTCTCGGCGCGTTCGAGTACGAGGACGGCCGCACCCTCGGCGACGACCAGGCCCGAACGGTCGGGAGCGAAGGGACGGGACACGGCGGCGGGGTCGTTGTTGCTGACGGCCAAGGCCCCGCAGCGGTGGAACGCGGTGACGACAAGCGGGGTGGTACCCGCTTCGGCGCCTCCGGCGAGGACGATGTCGCACTGACCGGTGACGAGCAGGTCGTGCGCCACGGCCAGGGCGGTGGTGCCGGTGGCGCAGGCAGTGACGGGGGCGAGACTGGGGCCGCGGGCGCCGACGGCGAGTGCGACCTCACCACAGGGGGTGTTGGCCAGGAGCATCGGAAGGCAGGCGGCGGAAACCCAGCCAGGACCGTGGTCGGTCAGCTTGCCCAGTTGGTCGTGCCAGACCGCGGCGCCACCAAGGCTGGATCCGATGACGACACCGACGCGCGGACCCTCCCACGTGCCGGGGTCGAGGCCGGCCGCAGCAATCGCCTCCCGAGCTGCTGCCAAGGCGAGTTGCGAGCTGCGGTCCAGACGCCACAGGGCCATGGGGTCAACGGCATGCTCGACGTCCGGGGCACGGCAACTGAAGGTGACGGGCATTCCGGCCAGGGCCGGGTCGGTGGCGGCCGTGGAATCGCCCCGGCACACCCCTTCCCAAGTTGCTTCGATTCCGGAGCCGGCAGGGGTCACCGCGCCCAGGCCGGTGACGACCACGTGCGTCATGAGCTTCCTTCGGTGGGGGCGTTCCGATCCGGCGGTCGTACCTGCCCGGTGTCCGGGCCGGAGGTGCTTCTCAGCAAGCGGCGGCGGCGGAGGCCAGCGACATGCTCGGAAGGAGCTCGGTGTCCCCCTCGGTGTGCTCACTCACGATGACCGAGAGTTCGGCCACGGCGAGCGATTCCAACCCCACGTCGGTGAAGGTCGCCTCCGGGCGCATCCTGTCCCGCGCCACCCCGAACCTGGTCGCCAGCATTTCGGTGAGCTCGTGGTACGTCATGGTGACTGGTCCTATCGTCAGTGGGACAACGGGTTCCGACCGGGTTCCGACCTCCGACAAAAGGTCATCCCGAAAGACAAATGGATAAGTAATCAGTTCATTCCCATTTGCCTGGTCGAGGCGTGCGGGTCGCAACATAGCGGACCCTCGGGCGGTTATGTCAATGCCCCGGCCTCTCGCACGACGGGCCCATCGGGGCGACGATGTCAACGCCTCTGGGCTGCGATGCCACAGACGGGTGATCGTCGGTAGTTCAGGGGCCTTACCAGCGGATATTGGTGCACGATCACGAGCAGCGCCGCACCGCTTTCACTTCGACCGGTCCGCGGCGATCGCTCACTGCCTGAGCCACCGGGCGGGCAGCACCCGACCAACCCATGGAAGTATCGGATGGATTCCGAGTTGGACCCCCAGTTGACCCAGGAATACCTCGACCGGATCGGCGTCACGACCATCCGCGCTCCACAGCAGGAATTCCTCAGCGAGTTGCAGGAACGGCACCTGATGTCGGTTCCGTACGAGAACCTCGGCATGCATCTGGGAGAGCCCGCGCTGTTGGGCGATGGCGCCATCGACAAGGTAGTACGACAACGGCGCGGCGGCGGCTGCCAGGAGTTGAACGGCGCGGCGCTCTCGTCCCTCCTGCGTGCTCTCGGATTCCGAATCACCTTGCTGAGCGCCTACATGTTCAACGGCGGCCGCCCGAGTTTCGCGCTCTGCCACCCCTTGATCGTCGTCGACTGCACGTACCCGTGGTTCGTTGATGTCGGGTTGGGCGTATTCGGCCCTCGCCATCCGCTGCGGATGGATCTGACCGGCCCTCAGCACGATCCGCAGGGCACCTTCGAGTTCGTCGCCGGCCCTGACGGAGACACCGATCTCCTGCGCAACGGGTCTCCCATCCTCCGGATCGAGGATCGTCCCCGGGTTGAGAAGGATTTCATGCCCGGATTCTGGTGGGTCTGGAGTTCTCCTGAGTCCTACCACCGCACTCACGTGTACTGCACACGATTGACCGAGAACGGATCGCTCGCCCTGCGCGGCGATGTGCTGACCCGCATTGAGGGCACGCAGAAGGAATGGACCGCTTTGGCGGAATCCGAGCTCGCACCGGCCTACGAAAAGTACTTCGGAATGACGTTGGACCGGCTGCCACCCCTTTACCGGCAGAACTGAAGACCACACCGAGCTGTGTCCGCGCCCTCCGTCTGCTCTCTGCTCCGTGCGACGCAATGCGGCTCCATGGGGGCTGACTCGTCTCTCCCCGCCCAGGACAGGATCATCCATCATGACCTACGACGAGCTCGCCGAAGTGCTGGCTACCACGTTCCGAGTGGACCGGGAGCAGATGAGCCCTGCGGCGACCTTCGCCGAAGTGGGCCTCGAGTCCCTCGCTTTGGCCGAGCTCTCGGCCATCATCGGCGTTCGCACGGCCCGGGACATCGAGCTCCATCCGGCCATGCCCTTGCTCTCCGCGACCGGCAACTCCTGAACCGACGTCGAGAGGCGAGGAAAACCGTGCTGGCGATCCCCACCACCGAGCTGGGTGCCGGCGGTCCCGTCGTCGGCGTGCAAGGGCTCGGCTGCATGCCCATGAGCGGCTGCTACGGCAGCACTGATGCCGCCGAGGCGATGGCCACCCTGCAGCGCGCTCTGGAGCTGGGCGTCACGCTCCTCGACACCGCCGACATGTACGGCTTCGGAGGCAACGAAGAACTCATCGGCCCGTTCGTCCGGGCGCACCGCGATGACGTGGTGCTCGCCACGAAGTTCGGCGTCGAGCGGAGCGAGGGTGACCATCTGCGCTATGTGGTCCGCAACGATCCGGCGTACATCCGCCGGGCCGTGAACGCGAGTCTTCGCCGCCTCGGTGTGGAGCACATCGACGTGTACTACATGCACCGCCGTAACCCGCGGATTCCGCTGGCGGAGTCGGTGGGCGCCATGGCGGAGCTGGTCCGGGCCGGCAAGGTGCGGCACCTGGGCCTGTCCGAGGTCAGCGGCGACGAGTTGCGCGAGGCACACGCGGTTCACCCGATCGCGGCTCTGCAGTCGGAATGGTCCGTGTTCTCGCGCGACGTCGAACACGGCGCGGTACCGGCCGCGGCCGAGCTGGGCGTGGCGCTCGTGCCGTACTCGACACTCGCGCGAGGCTTCCTGGCCGGGACGTTCGGCAACGCCGATGACCTTCCGGTGAACGACCCCCGGCACTACCAGCCACGCTTCACGGGCGACAACGCCGCACACAACGAGGCGCTGCTGTTGCCCATGCGGAAGATCGCCTCAGCGCACGGAGTGACCCCGGCACAGGTGGCACTGGCCTGGGTGCATCAGCAGGCGCACGTACACGGGTTGACCGTGGTGCCGATTCCCGGTACCCGCAAGCACAGTCGCCTGAAGGAGAACACTTCGGCGACGGCACTGACGCTGAGCACGGAAGAACTAGCCGACCTGGACCCGATCGCGGACCGGGTGGCGGGCGACCGTTACGCGGACATGAGCAGCGTCTCGCGCTGACCGCGGCCCGGACGGTCCCGCAACCAACTGAGGGGACTGCTTGCAGTCGCCTTGAAGCGCGTTCCACAACCCGATCTAAGTTCGTATCCCCGGCGGCCTTCGGAGAGACGAACCCGTGCCGGTACCGATATGGCCGAGCTACACCGTGGTGTAGCTGATGCGGAACAGGTCCTGGGCTCGTTCCAAGTCCCGGTCCGTGCGCAGCTGGACCTCCAGGTCGCCCGTCCCGTGGTGGCCGAGCACCGTGACGTCCCGGGTGAATCCAGGGACGAGGTCGACCTCCTTGGGGTTGGCCTTGAGGTAGACGAGCAGTTTGTCCTTCTGCGGCGGAGCAGACGCAGGCAAAGTTCCGCAGCCGCTGGTACGCGCGGTAGGTCTTGCGCTGCACCTTGGTGATGTCATCGCCGAGACCCAGCAGGGCCTGGTCAACCTCCGCGAACAGCTCCTGCATCGCCCCCTTGAACACAGGAGCCCCGGGTGCCCCGGCCTCACTTGGCCGGCGGGTGCGCGGCACCGCCGTCTGAGCGGCGACGGAGGCGACCGTCTCCAGCCCGAAGTGGTCCTCCCCGAAGAAGCGGTAGCGGACCAGATCAATACTGCGCCGATACTCGCGGATAGCGTGCATGTCGTAGCGAGTGAAGTCACCGGCGACGCAGATCAGCCGGGGTGCGCTCCACAACACCTGGTCTGCGGCCGCCGCTCCGAGCCGGTCGCGGACCGGGGCTGGCTGGATTCCTTGATGAAAACCCTGGGGCGTCACCCAGAAAACCTGCCACTGACCCGCCCCCTTCCACACCCCTCACCAGCAAGGAGAACCCCAATGAAAATCGCAGTCCTGGGCACCGGCGGCGGTGGCCGCGCCCACGCCGCCAAGTTCGCCGACCTCGGCCACGAGGTCTACGTCGGCACCCGCGACGTCGAGGCCACCCTCGCCCGCAATGGTGCCACCCAATTCGACGTCACGGCGCGGCCCCGACGCCCTCGCCGCGTCGCAGTACGAGGGCGGCGTTGAAACCACCGTGACCGCGCGCGAGCACCAGCACATGCTCGTACCGGCCGACGCGCGGGGCGTCCCGGACTAGGTCGATCGAGTATTGCCGCGGGAGGCGTCGGACATTCTCCGTCGGCGGCAGTAGGCCGTCCCGCATCGCGAGCAGGGCTGTGACGACATCCAGCGGTCCGCCGCCGGAAAAGAGGCGACCGGTTGCTGCTTTCGGCGCCGTCACCGGGACGGCCATGGGCCCGAAGATGCCGCTGATTGCGTTTGCTTCCGCGATGTCCTGCTCAAGCGTGCCTGCGGCGTCTGCGAACACGGCGTCAATCTGAGAAGGGCCGATTCCCGCGTCTGCCATCGCCAGTTCTGCTGAACGACGCAAACCCGGCAGTCTCAACGAGCCCGGAGCCGGGTCGAAAGTCGCCGCATAGCCGGCGAGCTCACCGTAAGCGCTTCGTCCTCGGCGACGGGCCCTGTCGGCATTCTCCAGAAGCAGCATTGCGCCGCCTTCGCCAGGGATGTAGCCGTTCGCCCGCTCGTCGAACGGCAGATAGCCCTCGTCCACCGAGCAGGCTGAGCTGACCTTCCCACTCGCGATCATCGAGACCCAGCCCAGCGGATCGAGCGCTGAGTCGACGCCACCGCAGAGTATCAATGGAACGCCGCTGCGAACGGCCCGGCGAGCCTCGCCGATCGCGTCGAGCCCGCCGGCCTGTTCGGCAGACAGCGTGCAGCTGGAACCGCGCAGACCATGGCGGATCGAAATCTGGCCGGTGTTGACCGCGTAGAACCAGGCGATGCTGCCGTACACGCTGACCTCGTCGGGGTCTTGTGACCACAGGCGCTGCATGTCCCCGTGGATGTAGGCAAGGCCGCCGATCGCGTTCGCGGTGACGGCGCCGATATCGAACTCGCCGAACTCCTCCGGTGTCACTTGTGCGTCTTCGAGGGTTTGCGAAGCCGCGGCGAGGGCGTGGCGGGTGGAAGCGCAGGGCTTCTTGGGGCTGCTCGGCGCGTTCCATCAGTTCGCCCGCGAGCAAGGCGGTGTCTTCGATGCCCGCGGCGTCGGCCCGCAGGTGGAGCTGGAACGAGAGTCGGAAGAGGGCGCGGTCTCGAGCTTCCCAGGCCAGCGCGGCGAGATCATTTCTCTGTGCGTGTTCGGGCAGTGCACTCCAGAGCGAAGCAGGGGCAGTCGCGGTCGCGCGGCTCGATCGTCCGTGGTGGTCGAGATAGTCGGCAAGGCGGAAATGAGGTTCCGCGTGAACTGCCTGACCGGGACGGGGGGCGTACCGGATTGAGGGGACTGGTCGCACTGCGGCAGGGCTGTTGAAGTGTGGAGAGGGTTTGGTCGAACCAATCTTCCGTCAGGCCATCCCGTTCGTCATCGGTGAGGTAGCCGCCGGCGGCCAGTTCCAGCAGCGTGCGAGGCAGTGCTCCGCTGCATCCGATCCGGCGGGCGTCCCTAGCTGCGTGGATCACGGCCTGCGCGGCGGCCGGGGCGGTCGTGTGGCGCTCCATGAGGGCGAAGGCGGCGGAGAGGTACTGCACGATCCGTCCGTCTCCGGCTCGCTGAAGTGCCTCTGCCAGCCGGGTCTTCTCGACCGACAGGTCGACGTGGATCGGGCCGGACCACGTGCCCAGCAGGTGTAGTGGTAGACCCAGCAGCCATGTGGGCCCCGCCGGCACCGGACGGCTTCGGCCAGTGGTACGGCGCACCAGCCACGGGGGTCAGGCGGCACCGGCGAGATAGGGGCTCGACTTCGACCGAAGGTGGGCTCAGGCTCCCCAAGGCAGAACGGGCCCACGCCGGACGTCGCTCTGCACGCCCAGGTGGGTGACACCAGCCACCCAATAGAGGAGAAGCAGCGGACAGGTGTCGAGCCACCTGTCCATCGTCCCCGGATCGAACTGTCCCCGGGCGGGAGCAAGTTCAGTGTCCTGCATCTGGTCCCGAACCGCCCTGTCAACTCAGCCTGGTCGTCCTTGCTCGACTGCCACGGCAAGGCCAGGGCTACCACGTTCGTAAGCCGTGCCCGAGCGCCGTTGTGGGCACCCAGTGGGCACCTGTCTCCGTCGAGGACGCGCCCGTCGGTGGCGCCCAGAAGCCTCCGTGTTCTGGACGATCCCGGAGAGGCCCTGGAGCAGGTCGCTGACGCTGAAGAGATTGCCCGTGTGTAGTCTCTGGTCCAGTCGATAGCGTGGTGCACCAATCCTGGCAGAGCCGCAAGACAGCACAAGTGCGCTATGACCTCCGCCGTCGCCGCGTCGCCCTACGGTTCCGGCACGTGGTCCGCCTCCGAGTGCCTCTCCTGGTCGATGAACGGGCCGGTGGTTCGGCGGCCGCGCTCCCCGTCATCGGGGCTGAAGTTGAGCGTGGGCCGACGGAAGCCGCCCTGGAATCGGATCCAGCGGCCGGGGGCGTTACGGGCTCCTCGATCAATCCAGGACGGCTCTCACGCTATGCCTTCGGTACGCGGACGGTTGCCTGCCACTGCTATGCGTGTCATCACCGACTGGCCGTGCGCCATCCGTCACTATTGCGACAACGTCTCGCATGCTCGTGAACTAGGCATTTGCGGGCGATGAAGCTGCCCGATGTGATAAATCGCCGCCGCGTCACTGCCCTCGCTTCAGGTCACCGCACCAAGTGACGCCAATTCGGAGAACGGTCACCCGATCGCTCGTAGAAGTCCGCACGGTGAACCACTCCGGCTCGCCCCGTATTCAGCATGCAACCGGAGTTGACCGTGATCGAAGTCGCCGCGACCGCTACCGTAGCGCTGCCTGATCTTGTACGCGAGGTCGTCACCCCTGCTGCGGCAGCCGAAATCCTTGAGAAGACTCGCATGCACGGTTGCAACCCACGCAAGCTGGATTCCTCTCACGCCCGGCGGCTCGCTCGTGACATGTGCAACGGTAGCTGGGACGACTACAACCCCGACGTCCTGTCTCTGTGCGGTCATGGAGCCGCAATTCAGGGACAGCACCGCCTCGAGGCGGTCGTCATCAGCAAGACGCCCCGCAGCTTCCTTGTCGCCCGGGACCTGCCACACCAGACAGCCACCACTATGGACTGCGGCAAGGCGCGCTCCGCTGCCACAGCGCTGTCCCTGGTGGGTGTCGCGCGGCACCGCAAGGACATCTCGTCGACCGTCCGGCTGCTGCGACTCTACGACGCCGAACGCAAGAAGGTCGCCTGGCCCGCGTGGCGATCGGTCGTCTACACCAACGCCGAGATCGTAAGATTCTTCCAGTCGGAGTACCCCAACCTTCCGGACTTCCTGCCGCTGATGACCGCTCTGAAGAGCGGCGTGTACTCCGCCCCCGCAGCGTCACTGGCATGCGCGTACCTGGTCCACCGGGACGGCGGGAGCACCTCGCACGCGGACGACTTCTTCCAGGGCCTGATCTCCGGAGCCCACCTGGACACAGCCGACCCCAGATGGGTTGTCCGCCGATACTTTCAGACTCCGGCCCGGCCACGGCGCGGCAATACTGTCAGCTCACTTCAGCTGGGGCTGCTGCTCAAGACCTGGAATCTATGGATCTCTGACGGGGTCTGGGAGATGGCGTACTTCCGACCCAACGAGCGTATGCCCGAAGTCGTCCGCGCTGGCTCGGCGCGCAGATTCACTGAGGTGCATCACGAATCAGCCGACCCGGACAGTAGTAAAATGCCCTTGTCACCACGTCGCACTGCACGCCAGGCCCGTGTGCCCGACCAGAACACCAATACGGCTCAGGTACGCTCCTGAACCATCCGTGCCGGGCTTCCTCGGGATCGAGTCGGGGCAGCGTCAGGGCCACAAGGCGGCAGCCGCCACCGGCGCCTGGAGTACATCCGCGTCACCTGGAGCGGGACCGCGAGCGTCGAAGGCGCCGCCCCGGCGTTTGGCTTGTCGAGCTCGAAGGGCTACAGCCTTGTCCGCCGCGGGGAATTCCCCTGCCGCGTGCGGCCGATAGGCCGCACCGCCCGCGTCGTCACTGCCTCGCTCCTCCGCGTACTCGGGATGGTCGAGTCGGAGTGCAACGGAGCCTCCGGCACAAGCCAAATCCGCCTTGATCAACTGTACGACGACGCGCCGCCGGAGCAAGCCGACGGGGTCCTCACATGTCACAGCCCCTATGAGCGGGGTCCTGGCTGTAACTGTCTGACCAGGTCGAAGACCTCCGGGGCCGCATAGCGCTTGAGGCAACGGACGATTTCGCGACGGGTCTTACAACGCCTAACACAATGAGTTGATCTGTCTGAGGGTGATGTCTTGGTCGTAGCCACGGTCGGCGAAGAGGGAGTCCGACTTCCTGCGGGGATGGCCGACGCGTCCCCGCACCGGCGGGATGGCGTCGAGCAGGGGCAGCGTCTGGGTGACGTCGTTGCGGTTGCCGCCAGTGAGGAGGACCGCGAGCAGGGTGCTGCGGCCGTCGATATCAGGTGGTGCTTGGAGCCGGCCCGGCCCCGGTCGACCGGCGACGGGCCCGTACGGCCCCCCTTACGCCCGGACGTGGCTGGAGTCGATGACGCACCGCGACCAGTCCAGCTTTGCCGCAGCATTCAGCTCGGCCAGCAGGATCTCGTGAAGGCGCTGCCAGACCCCGGCCTCGTTCCAGTCCCGCAGCCGCTGCCAGCCCGTCATGTCCGACCCGAAGCCCGGCTCCTGGGGCAGATACTCCCACTGGATGCCCGTGCACAGCACGTACAGGCCACCGCACAGGACCTCCCAGTCCGGCAACGGCTTGCAGCCCGGGTACCGGAACCGACGCTCCCTGCCCGGCAGCAGCGGCTCGATCCGTCCCCACAGCTCATCCGACACGATCCACGGTGACGCCCCCACGATGCGGACAACGCTCAACTCACCGACCGGACAAACCCATCAGCGCCGCCCCACCTCATTGTGTTAGGCGTTGTTACGCAGGGCGAATCCAGCAACCGGGTCCTCGGGGCCAGTCGCCGCAGCAGCGCGGCGGGCTGCCCGGTGTGTTCGCTAGACCTCAATCATCTCAGCGCGCGTCATCACCCGTGATCGGAGAGTCCCCCCACCGAATCCACTGCCGGGCCGACCTGCCGACGCATCCTCGCTCCCCATGCGTTCCCCTTCGTCTCCCGCATTCACACACCTGCACCACATTTGACAGGTCGTCGCCTGGTGGTCACAGGGCCCTCACGTCTGCCGGAGGGGGCATCATGCCGGCCTTGAACCAGCTCATCGCTTGGGCCATCGACGGCACCGCAGCATTGCGTAAGGCACCTGCGGCCTTGGTCATCTAGCGCCCGACTCGCAGCGTTACGCCACCTCGCGGCTCCCGCAACCCCCTCCAGGAGGCAGTCGAACCCACCAGGTAAGCTGGGATATTTTGATGCGTAATAACGCTTATACTACGAGGTGATGTAGTATGCGGGAAGCCTGGAGTCACCGGGGGGTACGCTCAGGATGGACGACACCGGCGACCTCGTAGCAGACGCGGCCATGCCGGCCATTGCCCGCGCATCGCGCGGATGGCCCCAGGCTGACCTCGCATCAGAGATGGCGCGCCACGCAGAGGGCAAGGCGGTCTCGCAGGGGTACGTAAGTCGGGCCGAAGCCGGCCAGCTCATCGTACGCGGCGAGCACCTGGCCCTTTTTGCGACAGCTCTCAGGTACACGCCGCAGATGCTATGTCGCACCGCTGACAACGGCGGGGCAGGTGTTGGGGTCGTGCACCATCGAAAGCGTGCTTCCATGGGCGCGTTGACGCTCCGGCGCGTCCACGCAATGCCGGCCGTCACCGTTTCCAGGTGGAGGCATTGGTCACGGCTGACGATGATGGCGGCAAGCATCGGCTCCGCGCCATCCCGGTCGACGACTTCGATACGGCGGCGGACGCCGCAGAGACACCGCGCCTGGAGTGGAAGGTTCCTTTCGGTCCTCTCTCCAACGTCGTTGACGTGCTTGAGGCTGCGGGCGCCCTGCTCGTGGTGCGTGATCTGAAGTCACGTGAACTCGACGCTGTCAGCCAATGACATCCGGGCCAGCGGCCGTTGTTTCTCCTCAACTCGACCGTCCCGGGAGACCGATTCCGCTTCAGCCTCGCGCACGAGCTCGGGCACGTCGTGATGCACACTGGGCCTGGGGACCCACGCCTCCAAGAGCAACAAGCAGACCAGTTCGCAGCAGAGTTCCTCATGCCTCACGGGTCTGTCCTGGCCGATCTCCGCACCGGGGTGGGCTGCCGCGGCTGCTGGAACTCAAGAACCGCTGGGGAGTGCCGATGATGGCACTCACCCGGCGCGCCAAGTCCCTAGGCACTCTCACCGAATGGCAATACCCCTCGCTCATGGTGGAGATGTCCGCCCTGGGCCACCGCACCAATGAACCCGTGTCCATCGAACGCGAAACCCCTTACCACCTCGCCGAAGCCGTCACCCGACTGACGCACCAGCACCACCTCGACCTGTCCCAGGCAGCCCACCCGACCGGCCTGGAACTCGAGGAGTTCACCGAGATCTACTCGTGTCCTTCTCCACCCGGACGCCCCTGGGGCTCCGGGCTCACCAACAGGTAGGTGACCATGGCCAACCCACCACTCCCCGGCCGCACGCCCGCTCTGCGGGTTCTCGACGCGTCGGTACCGGCCACGCCGCTGCTACAGGGGCGTGTACTGCTGCACGAGAACGCACGCTTCGTCCCCCAGATGCGGGCCCCGCTCGACGATGACCTCGGCGGCATCGTCATGACCGGGGAAAAGGCAGGTGAACGCGCGTACCAGCTCCGAGCGTCCGGCTACGACGGCGCTATGCTGATCGACACCACCGCATACAAGACCCACACGGCAACCGCCGAGGAACCCTTCTTCCTGGACAGCGGCGATCTCTTCGGCACGGTCGACACGGTGCTCCAGTTGCAGAAGGCGCGGGGCGCCAGCGCCGCCCTGACCCCAACCGGGTACATTCCCCCTGGCGCTTCCAAGGTCCTCGAAACCGTCATCCGTCAAGCTCAGCTCATCGAGCGCGCAGACACGGTCATCAGTCTCCCCCTCAGCACGGTCTGGCTGACCGACGAATACATCTCCCAGCTGATCGCCGGGTGCGAGCGCATTCCGCACCCCAAGGCCATCACGCTGTTTCGCCAGTTCAACCCCATGGAACAGTCGAAGACTGTTCCCGCCAACCTGCGTCGCCTCGTCGCGGCACGGCCGGACATCGCCCTGCTGCGGAGCGATCTAGCAGCGCTGGACGCATTCGTCCATGGCGCCCTGTTCTCCGGCATCGGCGCCGACAGCACCAGCCGGCACAGCATCCCGCCGGGGGAAGTGACACTGGTCAGCAACAAGAAGAACCCTGGACCGATCTACCCCTACGTGTTGATGCCGAGCCTGATGACCTTCAAGGGCACGCGGTCCCTGGCGCGGATCTATGCGAATGATCCGCCGGCAACCTGCGACTGCGGTGTATGCGAGGGCCGCGGACTCGACCGGTTCAACGATCCCGGCAGGGAGGCACGACGCGAGTCCGAGAATCACAACATCAGCACCTGGAGCGACTGGATGCTCCAAAGCGTGGCCCGAAAGCCCGGGCTTGATCGCAAGACGTGGTGGCGGGACAAGTGTACTGCCGCCGTAGCTCAGTGCGCCCTAGAGAACCAGCGCCTGGGGCTGTCCGCAAACTCCAAGGCGGGTTTCAGCGTCCCGGACCACCTGCGGGCCTGGGCGACCCTACCCCTCAACCCGTGAGGCCAGCGCTCACCGGCACAACTGATCGTACGCCTCTTCAAGAAACTGCCAGCCCGCTGCTGTGTGCCGACGCCGTACGAACGGCCGAGGCGGCACCACGACCTCAACGTCGCGGCCCGTCGCCACAAGCAACCCGATCCCGTAGAACACGGCCTCCATCACCGCGTCGTCACGACGCCTGAGCGGCCGGTCCACCATGACTGCCCGAGCACAGAAAGGAGTGAACCATTCGGCCTTCTCCTTAGCTGCCGCCCAACTGCCCCCGGGCACTACAGCCAGATCCACGTACAGAGGGTGTGTTGCCTCACGCACAATCGCACCGACGTGTCTCATCAGCGCGCCGCTTGGTACCTGCCGCAGCACACGCTTCTCCCGGTCGCTGAGGGAAGCCCTCTCGACCGGCTCCCCCAACGGCAGGTTCATCAACAGCTCAAGTACGTGGAGCCTGTCCAGCCTCGCCATGCCCGCACGCGCACGCCGCTCGCATTCCTGCCCCTGCCGCCGATAGGCCACCACAGCTTCGACGCCGAACTTATTGAACATTCCGATGTCCGCGCCCGGAGGGAACAGCGTGTCAGGCGTCGCCACACGAGAGATCACCTCTGCCGGACCCGGCGACGCCACAGCCATGCCTCTCCCCTCGCCCCAAGGAAGACAATCCTTCTAGCAGGACTGCGCCCTTACCTACCGGTAGGAAACCTTTCACGGAAAGGGCAGCCGCACCAGCGCTAGAAGATTATCGGCGTTACTCTCGCCGCCATTCCAGTACGCGGCCTAACCGGGACCCCACTGTCCAGGTCACGGGTGCCGCCCCCACGCCGCCAAGCCAGGTTAGTGGGAGCCGCCCCAGCACCACGGGCTGAGCAACTGCGATGACCCTAATGCGGGGCCAGCCCGCTCCACAATGGTCAAATCGCCACGCACCCCGATCCCATTCCGGCTGTAGTCGCTCACGTACGGAGTTCCCCGCGGACCATGCTCCCCCACCACAAACGCATCTGCGGTGTCACCACAGACCACGCCTGCGGCGCCCAGCGTCCGCCTGCCCCATCCCCCGATCAGCTGCGAGCCGGTGCACAACGAGACCACTCTGCCAGCACCTGCCTGTCAGGGGCCTCAGTGACCATCACGTGTCACGTTGCTGTCACCAACACCATCGACACACCTGAACCACGAAGACCCCACCAGCGTGAACGGCAGCGATCTGGACCACGTGGACACCAGCAGACGCTTCCGCCTACATGTGCCAGGTGGTGCCGAGTGCGGGGCCGACGACCAGGACGGGCCCGTCCTCGGGGCCGTCGGTCCGGTACTGGAGGGGCTGCGGGGTCTGCTTCTCGCTCACCCGCGCCACGCTATCCGACGGCCCGGAAGGGCGATCAGGGCGTGGTCGTGGACACCACAAAAACCCGCGGGTACTTCGGGTCGTCGAGGTTGGCGGTGATCTCCAGGGAGGGCTTGGGCTTGTCCTGGTCGACGGTGATGCCTGCCCAGCGGTGCTCGCCGCCCAGGTCCCAGCCGACCTCGGCGGCCTCGTCCTCGTCGATGGTGACCTCGCCGTCCTCAAGCTCGGAGGCGCTGGTGCCGACGTCGGAGAGCCACTTGTCGAACCTCTCGCGCGTGGTCGTGAACTGCAGGAAGAGCGAGCTCGCCTTCCACGCGTTGGTCTCGTAGCTGGCGACGTCCTCCGCGTAGGGCGGGACGGTCACCTCGTAGAGGCGGCGCTGGAGCCGGGTGGGCCAGCCTTCCTCCAGGCCGGACGCGGCCGCCTGCTCCTTCTTGGATTCGCTGCCGCCGCGGCTCTGCATCGCGGAGATGTAGAGGTAGCCGGCGGGGATGGCGATGAGCAGGAAGACGATGACGGCCTTCAGGCAGCGGCGGCGGAAGCCGCCGTCCGGCTGCCCGGGGCTGTGCGGCGGCACCGTGCGCTCGGGGTGTTCCGTGGTGGCCATCAAGCGCGACCCGCCCTCGCGTACCGCTCGTAGCGCTCGACGCGGCGGCGGTTGGCGCGCCGGAAGCGGCGGGCGACGAGCCGGGCCAGGTCCGCGGCGCCGACCATGCCGGCCTCGGGGCCGAGCTGGGCCTTGACGATGCGGGCCTCGGGGCGGTAGCCGCGGCCGGTGAGGTGGCGGCGGAAGGCGTCCCGGGCGGGGCCGATCAGCAGGTCGTCGGCGGCGCTGACGCCGCCGCCGATGACGAAGCAGGAGGGGTCGAGGGCGGCGGCGAGGTTGGCGATGCCGACGCCGAGCCACTGGCCGATGTCCTGCAGCAGCTCGACGCACATGGCGTCGCCGGAGCGGGCCAGCTCGGTGATGAGGGGGCCGGTGATCTCGTGGATGTTGCCGCCGACGCGGTCGATGATCCCGTACGCGACGGGGGACTCGGCCGCGGCCAGCTCGCGGGCCTCGCGCACCAGCGCGTTGCCGGAGCTGTACTGCTCCCAGCAGCCGCGGTTGCCGCACGGGCAGCGGTGGCCGCCGGGCACGACCTGCATGTGGCCGAACTCGCCGGCGACGCCGAACTTGCCGCGCTTGACCTGGCCGTCCTCGAGGATCGCGCCGCCGATGCCCGTACCGAGAGTGATCATGACGAGGTGGTCCTCGCCGCGGCCTGCGCCGAAGCGCCACTCCGCCCAGGCGGCGGTGTTGGCGTCGTTGTCGACCATGACGGGGACGGCGAGGCGGCCGGCGAGGCGGTCGCGCAGCGGCTCGTTGCGCCAGGACAGGTGCGGGGCGAACAGGACGCGGTTGCGGTCGGCGTCGACCCAGCCGGCCGCGCCGATGCCCACGGCGTGGACGTCGTGCCGGTCGGAGAGGTCGAGGACCAGCTCGACGATGGTGTCCTCGACGACCTTGGGGCTCTTGGACTTGTCCGGCGTCTCGGTGCGGACCTTCTCCAGGATGGTGCCGTCGGCGTCGACGACGCCCGCCATCACCTTGGTGCCGCCGATGTCGATGCCGACGGTGGGGACGCGCGGAGCGGTCAGGTGCGAGCGGCGCTCGCGCGTGCCGACGGTCCGGAGCACGGTGGCCCTCGCCGCGCCCCGGTGGAGGTCGCGATACATGCTCATGACACCACCGCCACGGCGTGGAGCTGTGCGGTCCTACGGTCGCTCCGGTTGCGTGCTCGCAAGAGTCGTCGTCCCTGCGGTGGTCTCGGGAGGTCTCCGCCTCGTGGATACGGTCGTGGCCGATTGTGCCTCAAGGAAGCGTTGCGTACCGCATCGCGGGAAGCGGGCCCGCCACCGGCGGACCCGCTCGGTGAGAGCTGTGTCACCCCTCGCCGGAGACGACCGGTTTGCCGCCGATCACGTCCGGTCCGGGGGCCCGCTGCAGCTCGTGGCTGAGCTGTTCCAGCTCGCTGCCGCCCGCCATCTGGCGGGTGAGCTCGTCGAGGGCGATCTCCGACTTGGCGTGGCTGCCGGCCATCGCGCCGCGCTTGAGCAGCACGAAGCGGTCACCGACCAGATACGCGTGGTGCGGGTTGTGGGTGATCAACACCACGCCCAGGCCGGCGTCGCGCGCCGCGGCCACGTACTTCAGGACCACGCCCGACTGCTTGACGCCGAGCGCCGCGGTCGGCTCGTCGAGGACGAGCACCTTCGCGCCGAAGTAGACCGCCCGCGCGATGGCCACGCACTGCCGCTCACCGCCGGAGAGGGTGCCGATGGGCTGGTCGACGTCGCGCAGGTCGATGCCCATGCGCAGCAGCTCGCTGCGCGTGGTCTCGCGCATGTGCTGCACGTCGAGCCGTTTGAAGGGGCCTGCGCCCTTCGTCGGCTCGGAGCCGAGGAAGAAGTTGCGCCAGACCGGCATGAGCGGGACGACCGCGAGGTCCTGGTAGACCGTGGCGATGCCGCGGTCGAGGGCCTCGCGGGGGGAGGCGAGCTTCGTCTCCTCGCCCTCGATCTCGAAGCTGCCGGCGTCGTGCTGGTGCAGACCCGCGACGATCTTGATCAGGGTGGACTTGCCGGCGCCGTTGTCGCCGAGCACACAGGTGATCTCGCCCGCGTGGACCTCCAGGGAGACCCCTTCGAGGGCGCGGATGCTCCCGTAGAACTTGCTGACGCCGGTCAGCTTGACCAGGGCAGGGGCAGCACTCATTTGCGGGCCTCCGCCCTCTTGCGCACCCAGGCGTTCAGCAGCGTCGCCAGGAGCAGCATCGCGCCCAGGAAGAACTTGAACCAGTCGGGGTTCCACTGTGCGTAGACGATGCCCTTGCTGGCCATGCCGAAGATGAACGCGCCGACCGCGGAGCCGATGGCGGAGCCGTAGCCGCCGGTCATCAGGCAGCCGCCGATGACGGCCGCGATGATGTAGAGGAGTTCGTTGCCGACGCCCTCGCCGGACTGCACCACGTCGTACGACATGAGCAGGTGCTGGCCGGAGATCCAGGCGCAGAAGGCGACCGCCATATACAGGGCGATCTTGGTGCCCTTGACGGGGACGCCGACCGCGCGGGCCGCGTCGGAGTTGCCGCCCACCGCGAAGATCCAGTTGCCGGCGCGGGTGCGCAGCAGGACCCAGGTGGCCAGGGCCACCAGGCCGAGCCACCACAGGATGGTGACCTGGAGGTCCACGCCGCCGATCGTCAGGTGCGAGGCGAAGACCGCGCGGGCGGACTCGAAGCCCTCCATGTCCCCGATGGTCTTGGTGGAGACGGTGCCGCCGATCAGCTTGGTGAAGCCCAGGTTCAGACCGGTCAGCATCAGGAAGGTGGCCAGCGTGATGATGAAGCTGGGCAGCTTGGTGCGGGTGAGCACGAAGCCGTTGAAGAAGCCGACGGCGAGCATGGCGAGCAGCGAGACGCCGGCGCCGACCCAGACGTTGGCCGTCATCTGGTAGCTGAACATCGAGGAGACCAGCGCGGCGCTGGTCACCATCACACCGGCCGACAGGTCGAACTCGCCGCCGATCATCAGCAGTGCCACGGGCACGGCCATGATGCCGATGGTGGAGGAGGCGTAGAGCACCGTCGACAGGCTCGACGTCTGCAGGAAGCTGTCGGCGACGACCGAGAAGAAGACGAAGACCGCGACCGCGCCGACGACCGCACCGAGCTCGGGGCGGCCGAGCAGCCGGCGCAGGTGCGAGCGGTGCATCAGCCGTTCGTCGGGGGCGTCCTGGACGGGGGCCGTTGCGGGGGCGCTCATCGCGTGCCCCGCTTGGCGTACTCGGCGAGGGTCTTGGCGTCGTCCTTGGTGATGATCTGCGGGCCGGTCAGGACCGGGCGGCCGCCGCCGAGCATGTCGCGGTTGTAGCGGTAGAGCCAGAGCAGGTCGACGGCCTCGTAGCCCTGCAGGTACGGGTCCTGGTCGACGGCGAAGCCGAGCTTGCCGGACTGCAGGTCCTTGGCGACCTGGCCGTTGAGGTCGAAGGTGTCGACCTCGGCCTTGCTGCCGGCCTGCTCGGCGGCCTTGACGGCGGTGGGGGCGAAGGGCGCGCCGAGCGTGACGACGGCGTCGATGTCCTTGTCGGACTGCAGCTTCGCCTCGATGGACGACTGCACGCCGGGCATGTTCGTGCCCTCGACGTAGAGGTTCTGCACCTCGCCCTTGAAGGACTTCTTCACGCCGTCGCAACGCTGCTCGTGGCCGACGTTGCCCTGCTCGTGCAGGACGCAGACCGCCTTCTTCTTGCCGCGCTCGTTGAGCTGCTCGCCGACGGCCTCGCCCGCGACGACCTCGTCCTGGCCGATGTGGGTGAGCGCGCCGAACTCCTTGGACTTGTCGGAGCCCGAGTTCACGGTGACCACCGGGATGCCGGCCTTCTTGGCCTTGGCCACGACGTCCTTCATGGCGTCGGGCTTGGCGAGCGTGACGATCAGGCCGTCGACCTTCTGGTCGATCATGGCCTGCACGCTCTGCGCCTGCTTGTTGCCCTCGGCGTCGTGCGCGTAGAGGAAGTTGATGTTGTCCTTCGCGGCCGCCTGCTTGGCGCCGCTCTGGACGATGTCCCAGAAGTTGTCGCCATCGCCCGAGTGGGTGACCATCGCGAAGGTCCAGCGGGGCGTGTCGACCGCGGCGCGGCCCTGAGCGGCCTTGGCGGCCCGCTCCTCCGCGCGCTTGCCGCCCGTAGCGCTGCACCCCGCCAGGGTGGCGCCGAGCACCGCTGCCAGCACGGCGCTCACCGCACGTACGCCTGTCCGAACCCTTGCCACGAGGAGTTGCCCTTCTCACTGTCTGTCACGGTGCGGCCGGACCCCGATTCCACGATTCCACGGGCCCAACCGCCCAAGTATCCGTCACCATCCGTCACCGCTGACCGCGGGGGCTTCAGCGGGTACCGCCGGGGGCTGCTGCATGTGGGTGGAGTTCTAGTGGCGGGCGCCCCACCGCGTCAAGGCTTTGTCCGAACATTCTGACGGCATGACGTACGGCATGACGTAACGGAGCGGGCCGCTACGAGCGGACCAGCAGCTGGAACTCGAAGGAGTAGCGCGAGGCCCGGTAGACGTGCGAGCCGTACTCGACGGCGCGCCCCGTGTCGTCGTACGTCGTCCGCTCCATCGTCAGCAGCGGCGCTCCCTCCGGCTCGGCCAGCCGCTCGCCCTCCTCGGCGGTCGCGGCACGGGCGCCGACCGTCTGCCGGGCGCTGTGCAGCGTGATGCCGGCGGCACGGATGAGGCGGTAGAGGCCGGTCTCCTCCAGGCGGGCGGGGCCGGCGTCGAGGAGGCCCACGGGCAGGTGGTTGCACAGGTGGGCCATGGGCTCGCCGTGCGCGAGGCGCAGCCGCTCGATCCGCAGGACCTCGGTGCCCTCGGGGACGCCGAGGGCGGCGGCGACACCCGCCGTGGCGGCCTCGGTCTCGTGGCGCAGTACCCGGGTGGCGGGGTGCTGGCCCGCGGCTTCGAGGTCGTCGTAGAGGCTGCTGAGCTCCAGGGGGCGCTTGACCTGGCTGTGCAGCACCTGGGTACCGACGCCGCGGCGGCGGATGAGCAGGCCCTTGTCCACCAGCGACTGGATGGCCTGCCGGACGGTGGGCCGGGACAGGCCGAGCCGCGCGGCGAGGTCGATCTCATTGCCGAGCAGGCTGCCGGGGGCGAGCCTGCCCTGCTCGATTGCCGCTTCGAGCTGCTGGGACAGCTGGTAGTAGAGCGGGACGGGGCTGCTGCGGTCCAGGCTGAACTGGAGGGGTGGTTGGTTCGCCACGAAGGGAGCCTAGCCGTGGGACCGGATGACGGGAAGTTCGTAGGTCAGGTTGTCCGGACATGCAACGGTGCGTATCCGGCGTTACCGATACGAGTGACCGCGGCGTCAACCTCATGCCCCTTGCAGGCGTCTTGTGCAATACAGATGTCAGTACTGATGTCACTGGATATCCACTGATTTTCACCTATGCCTCCTACCTCCTACGGGGGCCGGTGAGGGGAGATGGGCTGCGCCGTGGAAGAGCTGGCTCTGGGGGTGGCGCTCGGCTTCAGCGCGGGGATCAGCCCGGGCCCGCTGCTCGCGCTGGTGCTGTCGGGGACCCTGCGCGGCGGGCTCGGCGTCGGGCTGCGGGTGGCGGCCGTGCCGCTGCTCACCGACCTGCCGGTGATCGTGCTGGCCGTGACCGTGCTGGCCGTGCTGCCCAAGCGGGCGATCGCCGGCGGCGGCGTGCTCGGCGGCCTCTTCCTCGCCTGGCTGGCCGTCTCGACCCTGCGCGAGGCCCGTACGGCCGAGGTGCCCGAGGTGAGCGACACCGCGGAGGCCCGGGTCCGCGGCCGGCGGACCCTGTGGCAGGGCGCGCTCGTCAACCTCCTCAGCCCGCACCCGTGGATGTTCTGGCTGACGACGGGGGCGCCGCTGCTCGTGGCCGCCTGGCGCGACGGCCCGCCCGGCGCCGGCGGCTTCCTCTTCGGCTTCTACGGGCTGCTGGTCGGCAGCAAGGCCGCGCTCGCCGTCGTGGTCGCCCGGGCGCGGCACCGGATCGGCACCCGCGGCTACCGGCTGCTGCTCGGCGGCTCGGGCGTACTGCTGCTGGCGGCCTCGGCCGTACTGCTGGTGGAGTTCGGCTCCGCACTGACGGCGTAGCCCGTCTGGTTCCGACAGCAGTCCGATAGAGACGCAAAAGTTCGATTCTGCCCCGATCGCTCAACCTCGGTCCCGGTCCGGTGAGTTTTTCCGACTGACAAGAGACCGTGACGGGGGGACAACCCATGAACCACGGAAACGATCACCGCACCCTCCCGGACGGCGGCGGGGCGG
Organism: Streptomyces rectiverticillatus; assembly: GCF_013394065.1. NCBI lineage: Bacteria > Bacillati > Actinomycetota > Actinomycetes > Kitasatosporales > Streptomycetaceae > Streptomyces > Streptomyces rectiverticillatus. The sequence continues at coordinate 5,913,910 of NZ_CP040752.1, read as the reverse complement.
ACTCCGGCCTCGCGCGCATCCGGCTCCACGACCAGCGGGAGGCCGCCGAGGAGGAGCTGCTGCGGCCCGTCCACGCATGGATGTCCGAGCACGTCGCCCGGCCCCACCCCGACCTCGGCCGCCGCGGGGCGGTCTGCCCGTTCGTGCCGCTCTCGCAGCGGCTCGGGCTGATCCGCTACGCGCTCGCCGAGCCACCGGTGCGCGACGAGGCCGGGCTCGTGGCCGCCGTCGCCGCGCTCAAGGCGCACTGGCTGGCCATGGAGCCGCGCAGCGGCCCGCACACCATCGACAAGACCATAGTCCTGGTCCTGCCCGGGGTGGCGGCCGCGACGGTGGTCCGCGTCCACGACCGGCTCAAGCCGGAGTTCGTGGCGGAGGGGATGATGCTCGGCGAGTTCTTCCCCGGGCACCCGGGGCCGGGCCTGCACAACCCCGACTTCCGCCCGCTGCACAGCGACACCCCGCTGCTCGTCGCCCGCAGCATGGTCGGCAACGACCTGCCGTTCCTGGCCGAGCAGCGCTACCCGGCCGCGCGGCGCGCCGGATTCGTCGAGTCCTTCCTCAGGCACCAGCCGGGGGCGAGCCCCGGCGCCCGGCAGCGGGCCCGCGCCGAACTGGAGCGCGCCCGCGACGAGCTGGGGCACCCGCCGCCCGCCTGAGGCCGGGGGCGGCCGGGCATCCTCAGAAGCGGACGGGCAGCCGGTGCGGGCCCCTGATGAGGAGCCCCTCGCGCCAGGTGAGGGCGTCCGGGTGGGCGTCCAGGGCGAGATCCGGGCAGCGCTCCAGCAGAGAGCCGATGGCGATCCGGGCCTCCAGGCGGGCCAGCGGGGCGCCGAGGCAGTAGTGGATGCCGTGGCCGAAGGCCACGTGACCGCGGGCGTCGCGGCGGATGTCGAACCGGCCGCCGTCCCGGAAGCGGGCCGGATCGCGGTCGGCGTCGGCCAGCACGGGCAGCACGAGCTCGCCGCCGCCGGGTATGGGCGTGCCGCCGATCTCCACGGGCTCGGTGGTGAAGCGGTACGTGGGGGTCTCCAGCGGCCCGTCGTAGCGCAGCATCTCCTCGACGGCGTTGTCCAGCAGGCCGGGGTCGGCGCGCAGGGCGGCCAGCTGGTCGGGGTGCTGCAAGAGGGCGAGGACGCCGTTCGAGATCAGGTTGGCCGTGGTCTCGTGGCCGGCGACGAGGAGCAGCCACGCCATGCCGAGGAGCTCCTCGGGCGAGAGCCGGTCGCCGTCCTCGTCCGCGGTGCTGATCAGGGCGCTCATCAGGTCGTCACCGGGCTCGTGGCGCTTGGCGGCGATGAGCCCGTTCAGATAGGCGGTGACCTCGCGGGAGACGATCGCCTTCTCCTCGGCCGGCCCCGCACCGACGCCGACGTTCGACCAGTGGCGGAAGGCCTTGCGGTCGAGGGACGGCACGCCGAGCAGGTCGCAGATGACGCCCATGGGCAGCGGGAAGGACAGGGCCTCCACCAGGTCGGCGCGGCGGCCGGGCGCCGCCAGCATGGCGTCGAGCAGCTCGTCCGTCATCTGCTGCACGCGGGGCGCCATCTCCTCGACGCGCCGCGGCGTGAACTCCTTGGCGACGAGCTTGCGCAGCCGGGTGTGGTCCGGTGCGTCCAGGACCAGCATGTTCGGCCCGGCGGAGGCCCGGATCAGGCCGATGTCCGAGGCGGCCTTCGCCCAGTCCTTCGTCAGCCGGGGGTCGTTGAGCGTGGCGCGCACCTCGTCGTAGCCGACGACGAGCCAGGCCTCGGCGCCCTCGGGCATGCGCACGCGGTGTACGGGTCCCTGCTCGCGCAGGCCGGCGTAGACCCGGTGCGGATGCCGGGCGAACTCCTCCCCCAAGGCCTCGAGATCGACGATCGCCCCTGCTTCGGCCGCTCCCATGGCGTCCCCCCTCGCTCCGGAAGATCATCATGGATTGCGGAGAGTGATCGACTCAAGGGCGTTTTCCGGACAGCCGTTCGACTTCCGGCCAGGAGCGGAGGGTGGCGACACGGGCCCGGGCGCCGGCCGGTCCTCCGGTGTCGTTGACGACGTGACGCAGCGTGCAGTCGCCGTCGAGCGAGACGGCGACGAGGCTGTGAAAGCGCACGCCGGGCCTGCGGGGCGCCGCGAAGGCGCGTTCGGCCGCGAGCCCGGGCGCGGCCGTGAAGTGGCAGTAGCTGCCCAGGCCCCAGGCCTCGTGGCGGGTCACGGAGGGGGCGACCCGGTAGGCGGGGTAGCCCGTGGCCCGGCCGTCGCTCCAGGCGGCGCGGCCGGGCGGGTCGTAGGGCAGCTCGTTCTGGAAGAAGTACGTGCGGCCGCCGTCGCCGTTCCACAGCGTCTGGTGCCGCTGGTAATGCTCCACGAACAGGCCGTACATCGTGACGTCCTCGCCGTCGACGACCAGCCCCTCGGCGGCGCTGTTGACGGTCCATCCGACCCCGCGGCCGTGGTCGGCGCGCCACAGCCACAGGTTGTCGCCGATCACGTCCGAGCTGTGCACCGCCAGGCTCCTGACGGCCCGTCCGGGACCGGCGCCGCCGATGCGGAAGAAGACGTCGTGCAGCGAGACGGGGTCGGCGGCGTGGCGGCGCCGGGCACCGGGTGGGCCGATCTCCATCAGCACCGGGGAGGCCGCGCGCCCCGCGTCGACGAGCAGGCCGGCGATGCGGACGCCGTCGACGTCGGCGACGGTCAGGGCGGCGGTGCCCCGGTCGGGCACGAGCGTGGCGAGCCCCAGGCCGAGGACGACGGTGCCGGGGCGGGTGACGCGCAGGGGCCGGTCGAGGTGGTGGACGCCGGGCGTGATCAGCAGGTCCCTGCCCCGCGCGAGCGCTTCGTTGATCCGGGCCGCGCCGGTCCCCGGCCGGACGACGAAGAAGCGGCCGAGCGGGCGGGAGGCGCCGGGCCCGGCCGCCCCGCCGGACCAGGTGGTGCCCCGGACGGCCCTGCGCAGGGCGGGGACGAAGACTTGGTAGGCGCCCGACCGGTCGATGTACAGGAAGGGCTTCTCGCGGACGGCGGGGGTGCGCTCGACGCTGGTGCGGGGCGGGTCGGGGAAGGTCGTCGGCGGGGCGCCCCGCACCCCGGCGAACACCATGTTCCAGATGGCGCCGGACCAGCCGCCGCGGAGCTCGCTGTTGCGCGTGAGCCACTGCTGCTGGGTTCCCGAGAGCACCCGCCCGTCGATCAGCGAGTCGGCGGTGAACCCGCCGCTCGACCAGCCGCCGTCGTCCAGGCGGAGGTCGCCCCGCAGGTGCATACGGCGGTAGGGGGCGGCCTGGGAGACGGCCCAGCGGTCGGCGCCGGAGGCGGGGGTGACGGAGAGGTTCTCGGCGGCGCGCCAGAAGTTCTGCGTCGCGTTGCCCTTGAACCAGTCGGCCTCGGCGTGCACCGCGCCCCTGACCGTGACGTCGTCGGGCCGCAGTCCCAGGCCCGCCACCTGCGTGTAGAAGCCGACGTTGACGTCCACGTCGTAGGTGCCCGGCTTGAACAGCAGCGCCTCGCGGCCGGGCCCGAACTGGGCGCGCTCCTGCCGCCGGAAGACCTCGTCCAGCGTGCGCTGGATCCGCTGCCGGGGCATGGCCGGGTCGAAGACGTGGACCCCGGGCCCGAGGTCGGGGGCGCCGGGTGCACGAGGCGCGGCAGACGCGCCGGGCACGGCAGACGCAGCGGGCAGCGCGGACGCGGCGGGCGCCGCGGGCGGCTGTTCCGGGGCGAGGGCGAGGGCGAGGCAGGCGGTGGCCACGGCGGCGAGGGCGAGGGTGCCGAGCCGGGCTCGGCACCCCGCGGGCCGGGTTCTGGACAAGGGCCGGTGTCTCCTCACACGTCGGTCGACTGCCCGGTGACCGGATCAACTCGTTTTCGAGCGTGAGGAGACGTTTGGTGAGCGGAATCCGCTCGGATGGCGCTGAGGTGACGACCGATCAGCAGCTGAAGTTGATCAGATTGAACGTCGCGTAGTGGTCGCCGGTGTAGTAGTCCTCGTGGTTCCCCTGGCCGGTGACGATGCGGCGGGCACCGCGGTCGGGCGAGCCGGGGGTCTTGACCGTGTACTCGTGGTAGTAGCCCGAGTCGTGCTTGGGCAGCACGCCCTCGCGGTTGGAGAAGACGGTGCCGTCCTTGGGGTACGGGAACGGGCCGCCGGCGTCGATCAGGCGCAGCGTGTCGTGGGCCTGGGACGGCAGGGCCGACTTGCAGATGTCGCCGACGGCCTTCACGGCGGCCGGTGCAGGCGCGGTGGCGGCCACGGGGGCCGCCGGGGCGGCGAGCGGCGCGGCGACGGCAGGGCCGCCGGCGAACAGGGCCGAGGCCAGCGCGGCGAGGACGGCCGTGCGGGCGAAGCGCGAAGGGCGCAGTGTGCGATGGGGGGTTGCCTTCATGAGGCCAGCATGACGCGCGTAGCGGTTGTCATGTCAACGACAACGCCGACAGTTTTCCAGGAGTTAACCGGGGACGCGATCCGGACGGGCGGAATCGTTGCTTCAGAGAGGCGCCGAGCGGGGTCTTTGCCTCAGAGGCAAAACTTTTGCCTTTCAGGCAGGAACGGTCCTATACCGGAAGCATGACACCGCTGCCCGACGAGCCCGCGGCCGACCTGCCCACCGTGGCCCCGCGCCTGCGTGACCTGCGCACCCGCAGTGGGCTGACCCTGGAGGCCGCCGCCGCCCGCGTCGGCCTCTCCCCCGCCCACCTCTCCCGGCTGGAGACCGGCCGGCGGACGCCGTCGCTGCCGATGCTGCTGGCCCTGGCCCGTACCTACGGAACAACGGTATCGGACCTGCTGGGCGAGGCGGCGCCGGAGCGCGATCCCATCGTGCGCGCGAGCCACATGGAGCCGCAGCGGGCCGGGGGCTGGACGTACTGGCGGGCCGGCGGCTCCGGCCGCGCCATGCAGGCCCTGCGCCTGCACGTGCCGCCGGAGGCGGGCGGCCAGGCGGAGCTGGTGCGCATCCATCCGGGCGAGGAGTGGCTGTACGTCACGGGCGGGCGGCTGCGCCTCACCCTGGGCGGGAGCACCCACCTCCTGGACCCGGGCGACGCCGCCCACTTCGACTCGCTCACCCCGCACCGCATCGCCGCCGCGTCGCGCGGCGGGGCCGACCTGCTGTTCATGCACACGCTGCTGCAGAGCGGCGCGACCGAGCTGTGCCTCGGGGGCGCCGCGCCCACTCGGAGGGACATGCCGTGAACGACGCCGTGAACGACGCATCCGCGCACACCGGCAAGCACATGGACGAGGAGGACCGGGCCCCCATGGGGATGACGGTCCGCGTCGTCATCTACCTCGTGGCCGTCCACTTCTTCGCCGGCTTCCTCTTCCTTCTCTTCTATCTCGCCGGAGGGTGAGACCGGGCCCGGGCATGCTCCGGGACTACGATCGCGGGAGGCAGCACGCGGACCGTCCCGGGACAGGAAGGCGGAGCGATGACCCGTACGGCCCAGGAAGTACTGGCGGACGCGGTGCGGGGGCTCGCCCCCGGCGAGGGCGCCAACCGGCTCGTCCCGCTGATCGCCGCCGGCGAGGCCCCGCGCGAAGTGATCGCCGCGTTCGCCCTGGAGCAGCATCACGTCATCGCCGCCGACCGGCGCAGCTTCGCGCACCTCGCCGGGCGCGCGGCGGGGGATCCGGCCGCGGCCCGGTTCTTCGCGTCCCTCGCCCAGGGGGAGGACCTCGCCCTGCCCCTGCTGGGGCCGCTGGCGCTCGCGTGCAGGCTGGACGAGGAGGCCGTCCGTTCCCACGAGCCGCGCCCGGGCTGCCAGGCCTACCCGTCGTACGTGGCCTGGCTCGCGCTCAACGCCGAGCCCGTGGACGTGGTGGTCGCCCTGACCGCCAACTTCGCGGCGTGGGGCGGCTACTGCGCCGCCGTCGGTGCGGCCCTGCGCGAGCACTACGGCTTCGACAACCCCGCGTGCGGCTTCTTCGACTTCTTCGCCGGTCCCGCCCCCGAGGTGGAGGAGCGGTCCGTCGAGGCCGTGGAGGCCGGCCTGGCGGGCGGGCGGCTGTCCGAGCCGCTGGCCCACCGTTACGGACGGCTGCTCCAGGCCTACGAGTTGATGTTCTGGGACGGACTCGCTGCACGGTGAAACCATGCCCGCAGCCCGGGCAATGCGGCCGTGGTGGAAGGCGGGACGGCCCTGTTCATGAGCCGTCCGCTGTGAGGCCCTTGAGGCTCTCCCCGTTCAGGCTGCGCGCCCCCGCCTCCGTCAGCGAGCCGTGGACGCGCAGCCGTGCCACGCCCCCGTCCGGGTGGATGTCCACGCGCACGTGGGTCGCCACCGGGGCGCCGTCCAGGGGGAACCGGTGCACCGCGTCGGGCTGGAGGCGGGTGCGGGGCACGATCACCGTCCAGCCGGTGGAGCCGCCGGCAGGGTCGGCGCCGGAGGCCGGGTCGGCGCCGGAGGCCGCGTCGAGGACGGACACCTCCGCCCAGCCCGCGGCATTGCCCTTGTAGCAGCCGGTGTCGATCTCCACGGCGCGCAGCACGGCCTGCCCGGCGAGGCGGTAGCGGACCCAGTCGTGTCCCCGGTCGCGGCGGCGGCGCGTCTCCCAGCCGTCGTCCATCTTCCGCGAACGGCCCGGCAGGACGGTGTTGAGCGGGGAGGAGTAGAAGCGGTCCGAGGCATCCTCGGGGCGCCCGCCGTTCTCCAGCGCGGCGAGGTCATAGGTGCCGAGGGCGGCGAGCCAGGCCGGGTCGGGGCGCACCTCGCCGTGCACCCGCAGCCGCGCGATGCCGCCGTCGGGGTACTGGCACAGCCTCAGGTGGGTGAAGCGCTTCTCGGAGCCGACGGCGAAGCCGTTGGCCGCGTGGCCGCCGACGGGCGTGCGCGGCACGAGGACCGTCCACTCGACGTCGTCGGCGAGGAGTTCGCCCGGCGAGGGCGTGCCCGGGAGTCCGGCGGCCTCGACGGAGACGGCCTGCGGGTGGTTGCCGCGGAAGTGAGCGGTGTCGACGACGATGCCGCGGATCACGCCGGGCGCGCCGAGGCGGATCAGCGCCCAGTCGTGGTCGTCGTCCGCGGGGTGCGGCCGGCCGGCGTCCGGCCCGCGCCGGCGGCGGGTCTCCCAGCCGTCCATGACCTTGCCCTTGTGGCCGAAGAGGGCGGGGTCGAAGTGCGCGGGGGCGGGGGTGAGGAGGTTCTCGCGGTCGGCGAAGAACTCGTCGTTGGCGGCGACGACGCTGCCGCCGAGGCGGCGGTCGGCGAGGTCGGGCAGGGAGGTGAAGGGGAGGTCCGCGGTGCGGTAGTCGGCGTACGGGTCCCCGCCCGCGTACGGTGCGGCGCCGCCCGCGAAGGAGGGTATGCCGGTGCCGCCGGGGCTGCCGTCCGGTGTGCTCGTCATGCGCTGCGCTGCCTTTCGAGGAGGAGGCCGGCGGGCCGCTCGGCGAGGGCGCCGTCGTGGGCGATCCTGCGGCCGCGCAGCCAGGTGGACCGCACGACGCCGTGGAGGGTCTTCCCGGCGTAGGCGGTGACGTGGTTGCGGTGGTGGAGTGCGCCCGGGTCGACCGTGAAGGCGGCCTCGGGGGCGAGGACGGTGAAGTCCGCGTCGCGGCCCGGCTCGACGGCTCCCTTGCGGTGCAGGCCGGCGAGGGCCGCGGGGCCGGTGGACATCCAGCGGGCGACGTCGCCCAGGGTGTGCCCGCGGCGGCGGGCCGCGGTCCAGACGGCGGGGAGGCCGAGCTGCAGGGACGCGATGCCGCCCCAGGCGGTGCCGAAGTCGGGGACCTTGAGGTCGGTGGTGCAGGGTGAGTGGTCGGAGACGACGCAGTCGATCGTGCCGTCGGCCAGGGCCGCCCACAGCGCGTCCTGGTTGGCGGCCTCGCGGATGGGCGGGCAGCACTTGAACTCGGTGGCCCCGTCGGGGACTTCCTCGGCCGTCAGCGTCAGGAAGTGCGGGCAGGTCTCGGCGGTGACCGCGACGCCCTCCGCCTTCGCCGCGGCGATCACCGGAAGGGCGTCGGAGGACGACAGGTGCAGGATGTGCACGCGGGTGCCCAGGCGCCGGGAGATGGCGACGAGGCGGGCGACGGCCTCGTTCTCCGCGGCGCGGGGGCGGGAGGCGAGGAAGTCGGCGTAGCGCGGGCCGCCGCGCTGCGGGGCGCGCTCCAGGTGGGCGGGGTCCTCGGCGTGCACGATCAGCAGGCCGTCCAGCCCGGCGACGCGCGCCGCGACCGCCTCCAGGTCGCCGGGGCCGAGGGCGGGGAACTCCTCGACGCCCGACGGCGACAGGAACGCCTTGAAGCCGAAGACGCCCGCGTCGTGCAGGGGGCGCAGGTCGCCCGTGTTCCCCGGCACGGCGCCGCCCCAGAAGCCGACGTCCACATGGGCGCTGGGGCGCGCCACGTCCTGCTTCACCCGCAGGTGGGCGACGGTGGTGGTGGGCGGGATGCTGTTGAGCGGCATGTCGAGGAGCGTGGTGACGCCGCCGGCCGCGGCGGCGCGCGTGGCCGTCCGGAAGCCCTCCCAGGCGGTGCGGCCCGGGTCGTTCACGTGCACGTGGGTGTCCACGAGGCCGGGGAGCAGGGCGTCGTCGCCCAGGTCCGCCACGGCGGCCCCCGGGGGCGGCTGCGCTTCGTACGGGCGGACCGCGGTGATCGTGCCGCCGGCGACGGCGACCGAGGCCGGGCGGGTGCCCTCCGGCGTGACGACGCGCGTCGAGCGCAGCACCAGGTCCTCCGTGGACACGCCGGCCACGTCCCCTCCCGGAAATTCAACGTTCTGTTGAACGACGGTGGGGGCAGTCTTCTGTCGCTCCCCTCACCCGTCAAGACCTCCGGGGGCGGAGGGGGGCCGCGGGAGCCCGGTAGGCTGCTCCCACCCCGTACCCGAAAGGACCCGCCCGTGCCCCCGTCCGCCGAGCCCCGCACCCCCGCCCCCAGCGGAGGCGTCCAGTCCCTGGAGCGCGCCTTCGACCTGCTGGAGCGGATGGCCGACGCGGGCGGCGAGGTCGGGCTGAGCGAGCTGGCCACGAGCAGCGGGCTGCCGCTGCCGACCATCCACCGGCTGATGCGCACGCTGGTCGCCTGCGGCTACGTCCGCCAGCAGCCGAACCGGCGGTACGCGCTCGGGCCGCGGCTCATCCGCCTCGGCGAGAGCGCCTCCCGCCTCCTCGGCACATGGGCGCGCCCCCACCTGGCGCGGCTGGTCGAGGAGACCGGCGAGACGGCGAACATGGCGCTGCTCGACGGCGACGAGGTCGTCTACGTGGCCCAGGTGCCCTCGCGGCACTCGGTGCGGATGTTCACCGAGGTCGGGCGGCGCGTGCTGCCGCACACCACCGGCGTGGGCAAGGCCCTGCTGGCGCAGAGCGCCGACGAGGAGGTGCGCTCGATCCTCGCCCGCACGGGGATGCCGGCCGCCACCGAGAAGACCATCACCACGCCCGAGGGCTTCCTGGAGGCGCTCGGGCGCGTCCGCGAGAACGGCTTCGCCGTGGACGACAACGAGCAGGAGATCGGCGTGCGGTGCCTGGCGGTGCCGGTGCCGGACTCCCCCACGACGGCGGCCATCTCCATCTCCGGCCCGGCGGGCCGCGTCACGGACGCGGCGACGGAGCGCATCGTCCCCCTCCTGAAGGAGGTCGCGGCGGCCCTGTCGACGGACCTCGCCGGAGCGAGCACCGGGCTCGCTTGACCCGCGTGCCCGCCGAGGGCACCTGACGGCGACTGACCGCCGCGCCCGCACACCGGGCCGTGGCAACGACGGCAGGCCTGCGGCTTGGCGCCGTCGCGACCGAAGAGCAGCGCCGAGCATCGACCACCGAAGCAGTTGCCCATCCCGAGCGCCCGGCTCAACAATCTCCCGCCGTCGCGGCGCGCCACCACAACGGCGGAGTTCGGCGGTGCCGCGCCCACGGCAAGCGCGGCGTCGCCGGAGCGGCCGGTTGTGGCTGAGTGCCGGGCCGGTCGCTCCTCCCGTCGTCGCGGTGCTACGTGCCGTCTCTCGGTGGGGGGACGCCGGCGTCCGGTGCGGGTGGTGCGAAGCGGTCCACCGCTTCTCTGAGGTCCGACAGGGTCGGCGACAGTGCGCTCACCGAGCCCACCGCCCCTGCGACCAGCAGCAGCGAGCGTCGCAGGCGCGAGATCTCCGGGTCGCCGGCCCGGGCCATCGCGTCGAGCGCCGCCAGCTCGTCCTCCGCGGCGTCGCGGTCGGGTAACGGCGCGGGGTGGCCCGCGAGCGCCCGGCGGAGCCGGGAGACCGCTCCCCGCAGCTCGCTCACCCTCGGATCTCCGGCCACTACGGCGCCTTCCGCCACGGCACTCCCCCTCCCACGCGCTCGCGCGGATCAGTTAACGCCACTTTCCGTACAGAGCGCCATACGCACAGCGAAATGAAGTCCGGAGGTCGCACGCACGGGTGATGGGCGGTCGCCCGTCGCACCGCCGTCAGCGATGCGATATGCAGGGGCCATGACACCCTCCTCACCCCCGGTCGCCGGGCTGCTGCTCGCCGCGGGCGGCGGACGGCGCCTGGGCGGGCGCCCCAAGGCCCTGCTCACGCTGCACGGCCGCCCGCTCGTGGAGCACGCGGCACGGGCCCTGCACGACGGCGGCTGCGCACCGGTGTACGTGGTGCTGGGCGCGGCGGCCGCGGAAGTGCGCGTACACGCCGGCCTCACCCACTGCACCTTGGTGGACAACCCCGACTGGCCGGACGGCATGGGCTCGTCGCTCCGGGCGGGCCTCGCGGCGGTCACCGCCTCGGACGCGGGGGCCGTGCTCGTCACCCTCGTCGATCAGCCGCGCGTCGGCGCCGCGGCGGTGTCCCGCGTGCTGGCCGCGCACCGCTCGGGCGCGCAGCTCGCCGCGGCCTCGTACGGCGGCGAGCGCGGCCACCCGGTGCTGTTCGCGCGCCCGCACTGGCAGGGCGTGGCCCGCGCGGCGTCCGGTGACCGCGGCGCCCGCACGTACCTGCGCGAGCACGCCGCGGCCGTGACGCTCGTGGAGTGCGGGGACGTCGCGGGGCCGGAGGACGTCGACACCCCGGTGGACCTGAGGCTGCTGGGCCGAGGCGGGCCGCCGATGGGCTGAGGCGGCCCGCTCAAAACCGCCGTCCGGCAACACCGCCCCACCCCCGCCCCATTGAACTTCCACTATGAGGAAACTAGCCTCCGGAAACACACACCACTGTCGCAGAGGGAGTGACCCACCCATGTCCGCACCAGCTCCGTCCTCCCCGGCCACCGTCACCGCCCGGCACCTGGAGCGGCAGGAGGAGGTCCTCACGGAGCCCGCGCTCGCCTTCGTCGCCGAGCTGCACCGCCGCTTCACGCCCCGCCGCGACGAACTCCTCGCCCGCCGGGCGGAGCGCCGTGCCGAGATCGCCCGCACCGGCACGCTCGACTTCCTCGCCGGGACCCGCGCCGTCCGCGAGGACTCCACCTGGCGCGTCGCCCCCGCGCCGCCCGCCCTGGAGGACCGCCGGGTGGAGATCACGGGTCCGACGGACCGCAAGATGACGGTCAACGCCCTCAACTCCGGCGCCCGCGTATGGCTCGCGGACTTCGAGGACGCCTCCGCGCCCACGTGGGAGAACGTCGTCCTGGGCCAGCTCAACCTGATCGACGCGTTCGAGCGGCGCATCGACTTCACCGACGCCCGGGGCAAGGCGTACGCGCTGCGGCCCGCCGGGGAGCTCGCGACCGTCGTCGTCCGCCCGCGCGGCTGGCACCTGGACGAGCGCCACGTCACCGTGGACGGCCGCCCCGTGCCGGGCGCCCTGGTCGACTTCGGCCTGTACTTCTTCCACAACGCCCACCGCCTGCTCGGCCTCGGCAAGGGCCCGTACTTCTACCTCCCCAAGACCGAGTCGCACCTGGAGGCCCGCCTGTGGAACGACGTCTTCGTCTTCGCCCAGGAGTACGCGGGCCTGCCGCGGGGGACCGTCCGCGCCACCGTGCTGATCGAGACGATCACCGCCGCGTACGAGATGGAGGAGATCCTCTACGAACTCCGCGACCACGCCTCGGGCCTCAACGCCGGCCGCTGGGACTACCTCTTCTCCCTCATCAAGAACTTCCGTGACGGCGGCGCCCGGTTCGTGCTGCCCGACCGCAACGCCGTGACGATGACGGCCCCGTTCATGCGCGCCTACACCGATCTCCTGGTGCGCACGTGCCACCGGCGCGGCGCGCACGCGATCGGCGGGATGGCCGCGTTCATCCCCTCGCGCAAGGACCCGGCGGTCAACGAGGCCGCGTTCGAGAAGGTCCGGGCCGACAAGGACCGCGAGGCGCGGGACGGCTTCGACGGCTCGTGGGTCGCCCACCCCGACCTCGTACCCGTCGCCCGCGCCTCCTTCGACGCCGTCCTCGGCGACCGCCCGCACCAGAAGGACCTGCTGCGCGAGGACGTCCGTGTGACGGCCGATCAGCTCATCGCCGTGGACTCGCTCGACGCCCGTCCGACCTTCGCGGGCCTGCGCAACGCCGTGGCCGTCGGCACCCGCTACATCGAGGCGTGGCTGCGCGGCCTGGGCGCCGTCGCCATCTTCAACCTGATGGAGGACGCGGCCACCGCCGAGATCTCGCGCTCGCAGATCTGGCAGTGGACCGCGGCCGGCGTCGTCCTCGACAACGGCGAGAAGGTCACGGCCGGGCTCGTCCGCGCGGTCGCCGCCGAGGAGCTCGCCGCGATCCGCGAGGGGGAGGGCGAGGAGGCGTTCGCGGCCGGCAAGTGGCAGCAGGCCCACGACCTGCTGCTGAAGGTCGCCCTGGACGAGGACTACGCGGAGTTCCTCACCCTGCCCGCGTACGAGCTGCTGGACTGAGGGCGCCGAGGCCACCGGGGCCTCACATCACGGCGCCCAGCGCGACGAAGCCGCAGATCAGCACCGACAGGAGCACCAGCAGCGGCCAGACGAAGCGCAAGTACTTGTCGTAGCCGACCTTCGCCAGCGCCACCCCGCCCATGATGACGGCGGTCGTCGGCACCCACAGGTTCATCACGCCGCTCGCCGACTGCCAGGCCGTGACCACCACGGAGCGCGGGACGCCCGCGAAGTCGGCGAGCGGGGCGAGGACGGGCATGGCGAGGGTGGCGTGGCCGGAGGTCGAGGGGATGAGGAAGGCCAGCGGGAGGTTGACGACGTAGACGAGGATCGCGAAGACCACGGCGGGCGTGCCGGAGACGGTGCTCTCGACGGTGTGCAGCACCGTGTCGATGATCTTCGCGTTCGTCATCACCACCGTGACGCCGCGGGCGAGGACGATGACCAGGGCGGGGGCGATGAAGTCGGCCGCGCCTTGCACGATCGTGGCGCTCAGCCGCTGTTCGCCCAGCCGGGCCAGCAGCCCGATCAGCACGGCGGCGACGATGAACAGCGCCGCAAGCTGGGCGAAGGACCAGCCCAGCTCCCACGCGTACGGGGTGGCGTCGGCCTCGCCGGTCAGGGCGCTCGCCCAGGGGATCACCGAGAAGATCATGAAGGCGAAGACCAGGGCCACCGCCACGAGCACGGCCTTCTGCAGCCCCGTCAGCTCCGGCGGCTCCGCGGCGGCCTCCGCCGCCAGCTCCCGGTCCCCCGGCAGAAAGCCTGTCAGGGAGCGGTCGGGGGCGGTGCGCACCCGGTGCGCGTACCGCAGGACGTAGCCGATGGTGACGGCCGTCAGGACGATCCACATGGTGAAGCGCAGGGCGATGCCGTCGCCCAGCGAGACATCGGCGGCCGAGGAGGCCACGCCCGTGGAGAAGGGGTTGACGGTCGAGGCGAGCACGCCGACGCCCGCGCCGAGGATGATCGTGCCGGTGGCGACCATCCGGTCGTAGCCGAGCGCGAGCATGAGGGGCACGATCAGCCCGTAGAAGCCGAGGGTCTCCTCGGCGAAGCCCTCGACGGTGCCCAGGAGCGAGAAGACGGTCATGACGCCGGCGATCAGCAGGGCGCCGCGGGTACGCAGCCGGTGGGCGAGGCGTTCGATGCCGCGGTCCAGGGCTCCGGTGGCGAAGACGACGGTGATGAACGCGCCGATCGCGAGGACGAAGAGGAAGACGCCGGCGCTGCCGTAGAGCGCGCCGACCGCGTCGGGGGCCACCTCGCCGGTGGCGGTGTCGCGGATGCCGTAGAGGCCGTTGGCGGGGGCGAGGAAGAGGTCGCCGAGCCGGTGCACGAAGCCGCCGGGCGCGGCCTCGTGGTGGTAGGTGCCCTGAATCGGGCGGCCCTCGGCGTTGCGCCTGTAGGTGCCGGCGGGGATGACGAAGGTCAGGATCCAGACGGCGATCGTCACGGCCGCGAGGACGGTCAGCGCGCTGGGGAAGACGAAGCCGCGGCGCCCGCCCGGCGCTTCGGGGCCGCCGGGTGCTGCGTCCTCGGCTTCCGCGTCCACGACGGAACCCCTCTCCGCACTGAGGGTGGTCAATTTGACCTTATTGTCGCGAAACGCGGTGCCGGGTCCTAGTCGCCACGCACGGGTGACGGTGACGGTGACGGCTCCAGTGGCGGCTCCGGTGACTTCTCGTCATGCCGACGCCTCCCCAGGTGGTTGAAGGCGAGGTTGAGCACCACCGCGGTCAGACAGCCCGCGCTCACCCCCGAGTCCAGGAGCGTCCGCAGCGTCTCGGGGACGCCGGCGCCGTCGTAGAACGTCCGCGAGACCACCGGTATCGTGCCGACGCCCAGCGAGGCCGCCGCCACCAGCAGGTTGTCCCCCTTGTCGAGGCCGGCGCCCAGCAGGACCTGGATGCCGCTTACCGCCACCGTGCCGAACAGCACGATCCCCGCCCCGCCGAGTACCGGCCGCGGCACGACCGCGATGAGCGAGGCGAAGGCGGGACTCAGACCGAGCAGGACGAACATGGCCCCGCACGTGGCGACCACGAAGCGGCTGCGCACCCGGGTGATCGCCACCAGGCCGATGTTCTGCGCGAACGCGCTGTTGGCGAAGCCGTTGAAGAATGGGCTGACGGCGGTGCCGAGCGTGTCCGCGCGCAGGCCGCGCGCTATCGTCCGCTCGTCCGCCGGACGGCCCACCACCTGGCCGAGCGCCAGCATGTCGGCGGTGCTCTCCGTCATGCACACCAGCATGAGCACGCACATCGACACGATCGCCGAGAGCGTGAACTGCGGGGCCCCGAAGTGGAACGGCGACGGGAAACCGACGAGGCGGGCGTGCGCGGCGGGCCCGAAGTCGACCGCCCCCATGGGGACGGCGATCAGCGTGCCCGCGGCCAGCCCCAGCAGGATCGCGATCTGCCGCAGGAACCCCCGCAGCACGCGGCGCAGCACGAGGACGATCACGAGGGTGGCCGCGGCCAGGCCGAGCCCGGTCGGCGTGGCGGGCCGGCCCGGGTCGCCGCCCTGGATCCAGCCGAAGGCCACCGGCAGGAGGGTGAGGCCTATCAGCGTGATGACGGTGCCGCTCACCAGCGGCGGGAAGAAGCGCACGAGCTTGCAGAACCAGGGTGCCAGGACGAAGCCCAGGGCCCCGGCCACCATCACGGCGCCGAAGATGACGGGCAGGGCGTCCCTCTTGTCGGCCTGGGCGTCGGCCACGGCGATCATGGGCGCGACGCCGGCGAACGAGACCCCGTTGACGAAGGGCATCCGTGCCCCGACCTTCCAGAACCCGATGGTCTGGAGCAAGGTCGCTATGCCCGCCGTGAAGAGGGCCGCGCCGACGAGGAAGGTCGTCTGGAGCGGGGAGAGCCCGAGGTACGCGCCGAGGACGAGCGGTGGCGCGACGACGCCGGCGTAGCTGGCGGCGACGTGCTGCAGCCCACCGGCGAGCAGCCGCCCCGGCCGGAGCACCTCGTCGACGGGGTGAACGGCACCCTCGGTGCAGGTGGCCTCGGCTTTGTCTACGGCCACGACGTGCCTCCTTCGCTCGCGTTTGCGGCGGGCTGAGTTGCCCCCGTCCGGGCCCTTGGCTCCGCCGCCACGGCACGCCGCGCAGCCACGAACCCGGCGGTGCCGTACGAGCCCGAGGCGGGCTCGGCACCGCCGGACACCACCGCGGTGGCCGATCGCCGTCGCGGCGGAGGGGAGGGTGCGAACCCGCCCCCTCCACCGGCCGGGGCAAGGGCCGGACCAGGCCCTTGGATCCGCCGCCACGGCGGAGGTCGGCGACCGCGGGCCCGGCCGAGGGCCGTCCCCCTCGGCCGGGGGTTCAGGGGGCGGCGGCGATCCGGGCCAGGCGGCGGGACTGCTCGCGCGCCCCGCGGGCCACCTCGTCCTCGTCGACGGTCACGAGCCGGCCGTTCTCGACCACGGGCCGGCCGTTGACGAGGGACAGGGTGACGGGCGCGGGGGCGCCGAGGACGAGCGCGGCGACGGGGTCGGCGATGCTCGAGTGGCCGAGCCCGTCGAGCTTCCACAGCACCAGGTCGGCGAGCTTGCCGGGTTCCAGCGAGCCGATCCCGTCCGCCCGGCCGAGGACCTGCGCGCCGCCGTACGTGCCGAGCCGCAGGGCCTGACGGACGTTCAGGGCCTTCTCCCCGCCGGCGAGCCGGTGGACGAGCAGGGCGTTGCGCAGTTCGGTGTGCAGCTCGCCGGACTCGTTGGAGGCGGTGCCGTCGACGCCGAGGCCGACGGGGACGCCGGCGCGCAGCAGGTCGGGCACGCGGGCGGTGCCGGCCGCGATCCGGGCGTTGGAGGATGGGCAGTGGGCGACCCCCGTGCCGGTGCGGGCGAAGGCCGCGATGTCGGCGTCGTTCATGTGGATGCAGTGAGCCATCCACACGTCCTCGCCGAGCCAGCCCGTGGACTCGAAGTAGTCCGTCGGGCCCATGCCGAACTTCTCCTTGCAGTACTGCTCCTCCTCGACGGTCTCGGAGCCGTGCGTGTGCAGGCGCACGCCCTTGCGGCGGGCGAGCGCGGCGGCTTCGCGCAGCAGCTCGGTGGTGACGGAGAAGGGCGAGCACGGCGCGACGCCGATGCGCAGCATGGAGTCGAAGGCGGGGTCGTGGTGGGTGTCGACGGCCTCCTCGGTGGCGGCGAGCGCGGCCTCGGTGGTCTCGACGGCGAAGTCGGGCGGCAGCCCGCCGTCGGAGGCGCCGAGGTCCATCGAGCCGCGCGTGGGGTGGAAGCGGACGCCCGTCTCGCGGGCCGCGCGGATCTCGGCGCCGAGGAGGTCACCGGCGCCCTTGGGGAAGACGTAGTGGTGGTCCATCGCGGTGGTGACGCCGCCGCGGACCATCATCGCGAGGGAGCCGCGCGCGGCCGCGTACACCATGGGTTCGTCGATGCGGGCCCAGGTGGGGTAGAGGGCGACGAGCCAGTCGAAGAGGTTGCAGTCCTGGGCGAGGCCGCGGGTGAGCCACTGGTAGAAGTGGTGGTGGGTGTTGACCAGGCCGGGGGTGGCCAGGTGGCCGGTGCCGTCGACGCGCCGGACGACGCCGGTGAGGCCCTCGGGCGCGGGCCCGGGGCCCACGGTTTCGATACGGTTGCCGGCGACGACGACGTGGCCCGAGGCGTGCTCGGTGTCGTCGGCGTCGACGGTGGCGATCGCGCAGTTCTCGATGACGATGCGCTCGGTGGCGCGGTGCGCGGTGACGTGGTGCGCGGTGACGTGGTGCGTGGTGCCGTCGGCTGTTCCTGCGGGGGGTGCGGCCACGGGGAGTCCTCGCTGTCGGTTCACGGAAGGTTCGTCAGGTCCTGCGGCACGGCGGCCTCCGCGCCGTCGCGCAGGACGGTGGCCTCTATGAGGCCGTAGGGGCGGTCGGCCGCGTAGTAGACCTCGTTGTCGTTCTTGAGGCCGAACGGTTCGAGGTCGGCCAGGAAGTGGTGCTTGTTGGGGAGGGAGAGCCGGATCTCGTCGATGCCGGGGCCGTGTTCGACGGCTCGTGAGCCCATGGCGTAGAGGGTCTGCTGCAGGGAGAGGGAGTAGGTCTCGGCGAAGGCGGCCAGCAGGTGGCCGCGGGTCCGTTCCCAGCTGCCGTCCCAGTCGGGCGGCGCAGCCCCGTCACTGCCGCCACCGCCACCATTACCGTCACCGCCGTCCCAGGCGTGCCGCCACCAGGCGTTGACCTCGGTGGCGAGGATCCGGTCGCGGGTCTCGGGGAGGGTGGTGTAGCGGTCCTTGACGTATCCGTGGAACTCGGAGTCGGTGGTGTTCATGACCGTGAGGCCCTTGAGGCCGGAGAGGACCTGCCACCGCCCGCCCGCGCCGTCGAAGCTGACCTGCGCGGTGCGGGCCTCCCGGCCGCGGCGGACGAAGGAGTGCGCGGCCGGGCCGGGCGTGGGGATGCGGTCCCAGCCGTACTCCTCGACGCGGATCCGGGCGGTGCGGATCGGCTCCTGGCCGGTGACGAAGTGGCGCGCCAGCCGCACGGCGAAGTCCTCGGGCGAGGCTATGCCGTACTCCTTGGCGAAGGCGAACACGGTGTTCTTGGTGGTGTCCGTCGGCAGGACGCGGGCGTTGGAGCCGGAGAGGTGGACCTCGTCCATGGCACCGGAGAGGGCTATGGAGATGTTGAGGTCCCTGATGCGGTGGACGGGCCCGTCGCGGGTGACCCGCACGACGCGGGTTTCGGCTTTGCCGTACTGGTTCTGGCCGAGAACGGTGGGCATGTGTGCTAGCTCCCTCGGTACACGGAATAGCCGAACGGACTGAGCAGCAGCGGTACGTGGTGGTGCTCGCCCGGCGCGACGGCGAAGGCCACCGCCACCTCCGGGAAGAACGCTTCCCGCCCGGCGGTCCCCCGGGCGGCGTACGGCCCCACGTCGAACCGGAGCCGTACGTGGGTCGTGCCCCGCGGTGGCGGCGGGAGCCCCCGGCAGCGCCCGTCCGCGTCCGTCACCGAGGTGCCGAACGCCGTCCAGGTCCCGTCGGCGCCGCTCCGTGCGGAGAGCTCGACGGCGACGCCCTCGGCGGGGCGGCCGGTGGCCGTGTCCAGGACGTGCGTGGACACGGAGGCGGACGCGGCGGAGACGGCCGGTGCGGTGGCGCTCATGGGCGGGCTCCTTCCTGCTCGCGTGCGTACGGGCCGGCCGGGTCCTCCAGCAGCCGGGCCAGCCGGATGCGGTTGATCTTGCCGAGTTCCTGCCGCACGATCTCGCGTTCGCGTTCCGGCGTGTTGTCGATGCGGTAACGGATCGCGTCGAGCATGTGTGCGGCGTCGAGGCCGGTGGCGCAGATCAGGAAGACGTGCCCGAACTTGTCCTGGTAGGCCAGGTTGAGTGCACGCATCTCGGCGCGGAGCCCGGGCGCGGCCTGCGCCATGCCGCGCTGCTCGCGGGCGGAGGCGGGATCGCCCGGCTCCGGGCGCCCGATCGGCGGGTGCGCCGCCATGGCCTCAGCCAGCCCGCCCGCGGTCAGTGCGGCCGTCGCCGCGTCACTCGCGGCGTAGAGCGCCTCGGCGGTGGGGTAGGGGCGCCCGCCGAGGACCGCGTCCGCCCATGCTCGGCCGGCACAGATCGCCTGCAGCGCGGCGCGGGCCGCGCCGTCGCCGGCCGCGTTGAACCGGGCGAGACCCGGCGTGGTCGGACTCGAAGACACGGGCGCCTCCGTGGTGGGGACGGGCTGCGCATGACTCTCGGGCTGCGCATAGCTAACGCCCCTCGGAACGCCGCGTCAACAGTTTGTTGAAGAACTCGGCTCCCGTGTCCGGCGTCCGGGCCCGGGATCCGAGGCGTCCAGGGCGGCGTCCAGGGCGGCGCAGAGCCAGTCGTAGGCGGCGCCGGGGGTCGGTTCCGGCGGGCCGGACGGCGGGGAGGTCAGTTCGGCGACGAGTTGCCAGTAGTGGTCGATGCGGGGCTCCGCGGCGAGTTGGGCGCCGAGGCTGCGGCGGAAGGCGGCCGTGTCCCGGGTGCCGCGGGCGCGGGCGTGGGCGGAGACGAAGCAGTCGAGCGCCTCGCCCGGGCGCGGCGCCCGCTGCGCCCTCAGGTCCGGCGCCGCCAGCGCGAAGGCCTCGCGGAGACCGTCGTAGAGCACGGCGGGGCGGTAGCCCTTGCCGGTCCGGTGGACCTCGGGCTGACCGCGGTCGTCGCCCGTGCAGGGGCCGGAGGTGAAGGCGTGCAGCCGGGCGAAGGCCAGGACCTGGGCCGGGGTCGGGTCGTCGGGCAGCTGCGGCACGGCCTCTTCGACGATCGCGGAGACCAGCCGGGCCGGGAGCCGCGGGGGCAGCCAGCGCCGCCAGAAGCCCGCCATCGCGGCCGTACTGGGCGGGGTGGACACGGCGCCGATCAGGCGCAGCCGCCCGGCGCGCTCCCCGGGCGGGCAGTCCTGGAGCAGCCGGAGGGCGGCCTCCCGCCAGCGCAGGGCCGTCAGCTGCGAGCCGAGTTCCCGCAGTTTGCCCGCGACGACGTCCTCCAGCGCGTCTTCCAGCACGTCGCCCCTCTCGAGGACCCGGCCGACGTCCGGGACCGGCACGTCGAGCGTGCGCAGGGAGCGGATCAGGCGGAGCCGGTCGAGCGCCTCGGGGCCGTACCGGCGGTGGCCGCCGCCGCTGCGGGCGGCTTCGGGCAGCAGGCCGCGGTCGGAGTAGAAGCGGACGGTCTTGACGGTGACGCCCGCGCGCTCGGCGAGCTCGCCGATGCTCCACGTGACGTCGGGGGACACGGCTCGGACCTCCCTCGGGGTCTCAGGGAGCTCTTACCGTACCGGCGGGTACGGACGGCCTGCCGGTCGGCCTGCCTGCCTGTCGGTCGGCCTGCGGTCCTAGCGCGAACCTCCGGACCCGCCGGACCCGCCCTCGCGATTGAGGTAGTTGTAGACCGTGAAGCGGCTGACGCCGAGCGCCGCGGCCACGGTCTCCACGCCGTGGCGCAGGGAGAAGGCGCCGCGCTCCTCCAGCGTGCGCACCACCGACTGCTTGGTCCTGCGGTCGAGTTCGGCCAGGGGCCTGCCGTGGCGGCGCTCCAGGTCGGCCAGGATGTGGTCGAGCGAGGCCGACAGGCGCGGCAGCCTCACGGCGACGACCTCGCGCCCCTCCCAGGACAGCATCACGTCGTCCGCCGCGGCCTGTCCGGGATCGACCATCTCCCCGCCCATGGCGTCGACCAGCGGCGCGACGGCGGCGCGGAGCGGGTGTGCGGCCGCCTCCCCCGTCACGGCGTCCCCTCCTCGTCGTCGACCACGCTGACCTGCAGTGACACCCGCGTGGCGCCGGCCCGCAGCGACGTGCTCAGCACCTGCTGCACGGCGGCGAGTACGGCGTCGCCGCCGCCCTCCGCGGAGTTCCCGAAGGGGCCGACGTCCACGGCGTCGAGACCGGCGCCCTGCAGGGCGTCCCGGGCGGCCTCGGCGTGGGGCGGCACCCGGTCGAGATCGAACGGTTCGGTCGTGAACTCCACTCGCAATCGCACGGTGGCCAACCTACTCGCCTTGACAGGGGCGGGGAACGGCAGCACGATTCCGTAAAGCAGAAATCTACTTCCACTATACGGAAAGCTGGTGAGATGGAATGCCTCTCCCCCGACACCGCTTCGCCGTCAACCTCTCGATGCTGTTCACCGAACTGCCGCTCCTGGAACGGCCCGCGGCGGCCGCGGCGGCGGGCTTCCGGGCCGTCGAGATGTGGTGGCCCTGGCCCGCGACGCCCACGCCGGAGGCGCGCGAACTCGACGCGCTGCGCGGGGCGCTGCGGGATGCCGGTACGCAGCTGGTGTGCCTGAACTTCTACGCCGGGCGGCTGCCCGGGCCCGACCGGGGAGCGCTCTCGCTGCCGGGGGCGGAATCCGGCCGCTTCCGCGCCAACGTCGGCGTCGCGGCGGACTTCGCGGCATCGCTGGGGTGCACGGCGCTCAACGCCCTGTACGGCAACCGCGTCGCGGCCACGGACGCCGGGGCCCAGGACGCGCTCGCCCTGGAGAACCTCGTCCTGGCGGCGCGGGCGGCCGGCCGGGTGGGCGCGACGCTCCTGATCGAGGCGCTCAACCCCGTGGAGTCCCCCGCGTACCCGATCACCGGTTCGGCGCGCGCCGTGGAGCTCGCGGGGCGGGTCAACGAGGCCTCGGGGCTCGGCAACGCGAGGTTCCTGATGGACCTCTACCACGTGGCGATGGCGGGCGAGGACCCGGCCGCGGCCATATCCGCGTACGCCGCCGCGCACACGGGCCACGTCCAACTGGCGGACGCCCCGGGCCGGGGCGAACCGGGCACGGGGACGCTGGACGTCCCCGTACTCCTCAAGCGCCTCGAACAGTCCGGGTACGACGGCTGGGTGGGCCTGGAGTACCGCCCGTCCGGCCCGAGCGGGGGTGCGTTCGGCTGGCTGGACGGGACACGGTGACCGGCACCGCCGAAAGCCGGCGCCGGGGTTTCCCGCCGCTGCGTACCCGGCGAGCGCGACGCAATGACCGCTCCCCCGGCACTCCCGCCGCCCGGCTCGGCACCGCCGAAAGCCGCCGTCGCGGCTTCGCGCCGCTGCGGCGGAAAGAAGTGTTCGGCGCAGCCGACGCGATGACCGGCCACCGCCGCCCCGGCCGCCCGGCCGCCCGAGGCCGGCGTCGTGGCGGGAGCAAGTGTTTGGCGCAGTCGGCGCGATGGCCTGCCTCCAGGCGGTCCGGGGGCGTCCCGGTGCTCGCTCCAGGTCATCCCCCTGACAGCCGTCCCCCTCCTCCCCTCCCCTCCGCCGAAAGGAAATCCCCGTGCTCTCTCCCTCCTCCCTCCCCCGCGTCGCGTGGATCGGTCTCGGGATCATGGGGCTGCCCATGGCTTCGAACCTTCTCAAGGCCGGGTACGAGGTCACCGGTCATACCCTCGAACAGGCCGGGCTCGACCGCCTCGCGGCCGTGGGCGGTACGCCCGCCGGCTCCGTCGCGGCGGCCGTCCGCGGCGCCGACGTCGTCGTCACCATGCTTCCTGCCTCACCGGAGGTGGAAGCCGTGGCGCACGGCGAGCACGGCGTCCTCGCGCACGCCGCGCCCGGCACGCTGTTCGTCGACATGTCGTCCGTCACCCCCCGGACGTCCGTCGAGCTCGCGGAGGCCGCCGCCCGCAGGGGCATCCGCGTTCTGGACGCGCCCGTGTCCGGCGGCGAGCCCGGCGCCGTCGAGGGTGTGCTGTCGATCATGGCGGGCGGGGAGCGGGCCGACTTCGAGCGGGCCCTGCCGCTCTTCCGTGTCCTCGGCACGACGGTCGTGCTGTGCGGCCCGCACGGGGCCGGCCAGACCGTGAAGGCCGCCAACCAGCTGATCGTGGCCGCGAACATCCAGGCGTGCGCCGAAGCCGTGGTCTTCCTGGAGAAGTCCGGCGTGAACCTGGAAGCCGCACTGGACGTGCTCGCCGGCGGGCTGGCCGGCTCCGCCGTGCTCAGCCGCAAGCGACACAACTTCCTCACCCGGCACTATCCGCCGGGCTTCCGGATCGACCTGCACCACAAGGACATGGGCATCGTCACGGACGCCGCCCGCGCGGTCGGCGCCGCCGTCCCGGTGGGCGCGCTCGTCGCGAGCCTGGTGGCCGCGGCGCGCGCCCAGGGCGACGGCGGGCTGGACCACTCGGCGCTGCTGCGCGGCGTCGAGCGGCTCTCCGGCATCGAGCGGACCTACGGCGCCGGACAGCCCTCCGGCGCCGACCAGCCGCCCGCCTCCTCCGAGGCCGGGAGGGCGCGGCGATGACGACGATGCCCGCCATGCACGCCGCGGTCCACATCCTCAAGGACGAAGGCGTGGACGTCGCCTTCGGCTGCCCGGGCGCCGCGATCCTGCCGCTCTACCAGGCGCTGGAAGCCGTGGGCGGCATCGAGCACCTGATCGTCCGTCACGAGGCGGGGGCCACGCACATGGCCGACGGCTGGGCGCGCACCAACGGCAGGCCCGGCGTCGCCATCGCCACCTCTGGCCCGGGCGGCACCAACTTCGTCACCGGCCTGTACACCGCGTTCGCCGACTCCGTCCCGATGGTGTGCATCACCGGGCAGGCGGTCTCCTCCAAGCTCCACCAGGAGGCGTTCCAGGCCGTCGACATCGTGGAGATCGTCCGGCCGGTCACCAAGCGGGCCGTACAGGTCAAGGAGGCGGCGC
Organism: Streptomyces rectiverticillatus; assembly: GCF_013394065.1. NCBI lineage: Bacteria > Bacillati > Actinomycetota > Actinomycetes > Kitasatosporales > Streptomycetaceae > Streptomyces > Streptomyces rectiverticillatus. The sequence continues at coordinate 5,890,024 of NZ_CP040752.1, read as the reverse complement.
AGATCCCGTGGGCCTTCCGGGAGGCGTTCCGCACCGCGCGCGAGGGGCGCCCCGGCCCCGTACTGATCGACATCCCCGTGGACGTCGCCCGCCGCGAGATCCGCTACGACCCCGCGCTGGACACGCGGCTGCCGGTGCCCGTCGTCGCGCCGCACCCGCCGCGCGTGGAGGCCGCGCTCGACCTGCTCCTGGCCGCCGAGCGGCCGCTCGTCCTGGCCGGCGGCGGGGTGATCCTCTCCGGGGCGGCGGACGAGCTGCGGGAGCTGGTGGAGTTCCTGGGGGTGCCGTTCCAGGTGACGCTCATGGGCAAGGGGGCCGTCGAGGACGACCACGAGCTGCACATGGGGACCACCGGCATCCAGACCTCGCAGCGGTACGCCAACGCCTCCTTCCTGGAGTCGGACTTCGTCCTGGCCGTAGGCGCCCGCTTCGGCGACCGGCACACGGGGGCGGACCTCTCCGTCTACCGGGGGCGGCGGTCCTTCGTCCACGTCGACGTCGACCCCTCCCAGCTCGGCAAGGTCTTCGAGCCGGACCTGGGGGTCGTCTCCGACGCGAAGCTGTTCCTCGCCGCCCTGCTCGCCGCCGCGAAGGCCCGCCGCCCGGCCGGTGCCGGGCACGGCGCCGCGCACGCTGCCGGGCACGGCGCACAGCACGACACGCGGCGCGGCGCCTGGGCCACGCGCTGCCGGGAGCTGAAACGCACGCTCACCCGCCGCGAGGACTTCGCCACCGTCCCCGTGAAGGCGCCCCGCGTCTACAAGGAGATCAACGAGATCTTCGGCGCGGACACTTGGTTCGTCACGGCCATCGGCCTGTACCAGATCTGGGGCGGCCAGCATCAGAAGGCCCACCGGCCGCGCCACTACCAGGTCTGCGGGCAGGCGGGCCCGCTCGGCTGGGAGGTTCCGGCCGCGATCGGCGTCAAGAAGGCGCTGCAGGGCATGGGCAGGGGCGCGGAGGAAGTCGTCGGCGTGGTCGGCGACTACGGCTTCCAGTTCACGGTGGAGGAGCTCGCGGTGGCCGCGCAGTACGACGTCCCGTTCGTGCTGATCATGCTGAACAACGCCTACCTGGGCCTGATCCGCCAGGCCTCGGCCGGCTACGGGATGAACTACCAGGTGGACGTCCACTACGACGAGAGGGGCACGGACCACGTCAAGCTGATGGAGGCGTACGGCTGTTCGGGGCGGCGGGTGACGGACCCCGGGGAGATCCGGCCGGCGATCGAGTGGGCGCGCAAGGAGGCCGTCGCGACCTCGCGGCCCGTCCTGGTGGAGGTCATGATCGAGCGCGAGGCGGACACCCCGCACGGCCCGGACATCGACGCCGTCCGCGAGAGCGAACCCGTACCGGAGTTCTAGCGCACGACGAGCGTATGCGCCCTCGCACTCGGCGGCGACACGTGAGGCGCGGGGGGCGCGTCCGCCCGCTTCGGCATTCGCTCCCCCGGCGCGCCCGCATCGTGGACGATGGGCCCGTACCCCTCTACTCACGGACCCGTTGCTGGAGCCGAATATGGCCAAGAGCGTGCCGGTTCACTGCCCGACGTGCCGTCGCGAGCACTCCTTCACCCCGCCCACCTTCCCCTGCGCGTGCGGTGCGCCGCTCACGCTGCCGGTGCAGGCGGACGCCTCCCCCGAGTTATTGGCGCACCGCACCTGGCGCGACGCGTGGGTGGCCGTCCGCTGTCCCTCCTGCGACCGGCAGGACCAGTGGCCGCGGCCGGAATTCGGCTGCTCCTGCGGCACGGTGGTGCGCCTGCCCGTCCGCTCGCCGGCACCCGGGGACGGGGATGCGGACGCCGGCAGCGACGGCGGCGACGGCAGCGGGGACGGCGACGCCGGAACCGGAGCCGGAACCGGTGAGCAGCACGCCGCGGCGCAGCGCCCCGCCTTCCGGCCGGTGCCCATCCGGACCGCCGACGACGCACTGGCCGCCGCCGAGCGCTACCTGACGTGGCTGGGCTGCACGAGTGTCACCCGGCCGGGAGATCCGGAGGCCGCCGGCGTCGACCTGCGCGCGGGCGCCCTCGTCGCCCGGGTCGACCCGTCCACCGTGCCCACCTCGCTGCGCGCGGTCGAGTGCCTGTGGCTGCACGCCATGGTGGACTCCGCGTCCGGCGCCTTCTTCTCCCTCGCCGGCTACGCCCACGAGGCCCGCTCCCGGGCGGACGACCTGCGGCTTCCCCTGTTCGTGATGGACCTGACCGGCACTCCGCAGCCGCTGAACGGCCCGGCCGACGAGCTCGTCGAGCGCGGGCCCGCGTGAGCCGCCCGCACCGCCAAGCTCAATTTTTCCTCTGAACCACGCCCGTACGATGGCGAGTTCGGTGCCCGCGGGCGGAGACTTCGTACCGGGCCCGCGAAACATACGGGGGATCGCGGGCCCCTCCATCTCACGGGCGGAGCCCGGCACCTTCCTGCCGACCGCCCTGCCTCCCGGTGCCGGCGGTCACGCGTTCCGCCGGCCCGGTCCGGACCGGACCGGGCCGGGCCGGACCGGGCCGCAGCTCAGGCTTCCCCGGAGCCCCCGGAGCTCGCCACCAGGCTCATCCCCTGCTCGCGCAGCTCCACCTTGCGCACCTTGCCGCTGACCGTCATGGGGAACGCGTCCAGGATCCGCAGATAGCGCGGGATCTTGTAGTGCGCGAGCCGGCCGCGGCAGAAGCGGACGAGCTCGTCGCGGGTGAGGGGCCGCTCGGGGTCGCGGAGTATGACGCAGGCCATGATCTCCTCGCCGTACTTCTCGTCGGGCACCCCGATGACCTGTACGTCGGAGATCTTGGGGTGGGTGTAGAGGAACTCCTCGATCTCCCGCGGGTAGACGTTCTCCCCGCCCCTGATGATCATGTCCTTGATGCGGCCGACGATCCGCACGTAGCCGTCCTCGTCCATCACGGCGAGGTCGCCGGTGTGCATCCAGCGCTCGGCGTCGACGGCCTCGGCGGTGCGCTCCGGCTCGTCCCAGTAGCCGAGCATCACCGAATAGCCGCGCGTGCACAGCTCGCCCGGCTCGCCGCGGCCGACGGTCTCCCCCGTCTCCGGGTCGACGACCTTCACCTCGATGTGCGGCAGCACCCGGCCTACGGTTCCGGTGCGCCGCGCGATGTCGTCGTCGCGCCGGGTCTGGGTGGAGACCGGCGAGGTCTCGGTCATGCCGTAGCAGATGGCCACCTCGGACATGTGCATCTCGCCCATGACCCGCTTCATCACCTCGGTCGGGCACGGCGAGCCGGCCATGATGCCGGTGCGCAGCGAGGAGAGGTCGTACGTGGCGAAGTCGGGCAGCTCCAGCTCGGCGATGAACATGGTGGGGACGCCGTAGAGGGAGGTGCAGCGCTCGCGCTCGACGGCGTGCAGGGCGGCGGTGGCGTCGAAGGCCGGGGCCGGGATGACGGCGCAGGCGCCGTGGCTGGTGACGGCGAGATTGCCCATGACCATGCCGAAGCAGTGGTAGAAGGGCACGGGCAGGCAGACCCGGTCGGCCTCGGTGTAGCCGAGGAGCTCGCCCACGAAGTAGCCGTTGTTGAGGATGTTGTGGTGGGAGAGGGTGGCGCCCTTGGCGAAGCCCGTGGTCCCGGAGGTGTACTGGATGTTGACCGGGTCGTGGCAGCTCAGCTGCGCCTCGCGCTCGGCGAGCCGCTCGCGGGGCACGGTTTCCCCGATCCGGACGAGGCCCGCCCAGGTGGGGTCGCCGATGTAGACGACGTCGCGCAGCGCGGGGCAGTCGGCCCGGACCTGTTCGACCATGCGGCGGTAGTCGCCGGCCTTGTGCTCGACGGAGGCGACGAGCACGCCGATGCCGGCCTGGCGCAGCACGTAACCCAGCTCGTGGACGCGGTAGGCCGGGTTGATGTTGACCATGATCGCGCCGATGCGCGCCGTGGCGTACTGGACCATGACCCACTCGGGGCAGTTGACCGCCCAGATGCCCACGCGGTCGCCCTTGGCCACCCCCTTGGCCAGCAGCCCCAGGGCGATCTCCTCGACGGCCCGCCCGAACTCGGCGTAGGTCCAGCGGCGTCCGCTGGGGACGTCGACGAGGGCGTCACGGTCGCCGAAACGCTCGATGGTGAACGCGAGATCGGCACCGATGGTGTCGTCGATCAGCGGGATGGAGGTACTCCCGGCCGCGTACGAGGGTGTGGTCACCGGTGGTCTTCCTCTCGGTACTCGTCTCCGCCGCCGCGCGCGGTGCGCTCGCGCAGTTCGATGCGGCGGATCTTGCCGGACACGGTCTTGGGCAGCTCGGCGAACTCCAGTCGCCGGATGCGCTTGTACGGGGCGAGCGCGGCCCGCGAGTGGGCGAACAGGGCCTTGGCGGTCCCGGGGCCGGGCTCCCAGCCCTCGGCGAGGACGACGTACGCCTTGGGCACGGAGAGCCGCAGCGGGTCGGGAGCGGGGACGACGGCGGCCTCGGCGACGGCCTCGTGCTCCAGGAGCGCGCTCTCCAGCTCGAACGGGGACACCTTGTAATCGCTGGACTTGAACACGTCGTCGCTTCTGCCCACGTAGGTGATGTACCCGTCCGCGTCGCGGGAGCCGATGTCGCCGGTGCGGTAGTAGCCGCCGGCCATGACCTCCGCGGTGCGCTCCGGGTCGCCCGCGTAGCCCGTCATGACGCCGACCGGATGCCCGGACAGGTCGAGGGCGATCTCGCCCTCGGCTGCCGGTTCGCCCGTGCCGGGGTCGAGGAGGACGACGCAGAAGCCGGGGCTGGGGCGGCCCATGGAGCCGACCTTCAAGGGCTGACCGGGCGGGTTCGCGATCTGCACGGTCGTCTCGGTCTGCCCGAAGCCGTCGCGGATCGTCACGCCCCAGGCCCGCCGTACGGTCTCGATGACCTCGGGGTTGAGGGGCTCGCCCGCGGCCACGGCCTCGCGGGGCGGCGTGCGCAGCCCGCTGAGGTCGGCCTGGATGAGCATCCGCCACACGGTCGGCGGGGCGCAGAAGCTCGTCACGCCCGCCCGGTCCATCTCGGCCATGAGGCGGACGGAGTCGAAGCGGGTGTAGTTGTGCACGAAGACGGTGGCTTCGGCGTTCCAGGGGGCGAAGAGGCTGGACCAGGCGTGCTTGGCCCAGCCGGGCGAGGAGATGTTGAGGTGGACGTCGCCGGGCCGGAGCCCGATCCAGTACATGGTCGTCAGATGGCCCACGGGGTAGGAGATGTGGGTGTGTTCGACGAGCTTGGGGCGGGCTGTGGTGCCGGAGGTGAAGTAGAGCAGGAGGGGGTCGTCGGCGCGGGTGGGGCCGTCGGGGGTGAAGGTGTCGTCGGCGTGGGCGGCGTCGGCGTAGGGGATCCATGCCTCGCCGGGGTGAGGGACCCGTCGCTCGCCGGAGTAGGGGATCCGTCCCTCGCCGGCGTGGGAGATCCCTCCCTCGTCGGCGCGGGGGATCCGTCCTTCGTCGGCCTGGGAGATCCCTCCCTCGTCGGCGTGGGAGGGATCTCCCTCCCCTGTCCGCTCCCCGGCCGCGATCCGGGTGTAAGCACCGGGCACGTCCGCGAACTTGGCCGTGTCCTCGGCCCGTACGAGCACGTGGGAGACCCGTCCGCGCTCGACGCGGTCGACGAGGTCGGCCGTGCCCAGCAGCGGGGTGGCCGGGATGACCACGGCGCGCAGCTTCATCGCGGCCAGCGCGGTCTCCCACAGCTCGGCCTGGTTGCCGAGCATGACGAGGATCCGGTCACCGGCGCGTACGCCCTGCCCGCGCAGCCAGTTGGCGACCCGGTTCGAGCGGCGGCGCAGGTCGTCGAAGGACAGCCTGACCCCGGTGCCGTCCTCCTCGGCGATCCACAGGGCGGTGCGGCCGTTGCCCTCGGCGACGGCGTCGAACCAGTCCAGCGCCCAGTTGAACTCCGCGGGGCGGGGCCAGGCGAAGCCCTCGTACGCGGCCTGCCAGTCCTCGCGGTGCGCGAGCAGGAAGTCCCGGGCGGCGCGGAACTCCGCGGCGGAGCCCGGCGCTCCGGCGGCGTCCCCTGCGTTCCTCGGCTTCGATGACGTCACGTGTCCTCCAGATTGCGGGGCGCATCGCGGGCCCGCACGGTTAGCATCGTGCGACGGTGATCTGAGTCTCACCACCCCCGAACGGGGGTGGCCGCATTTCAGGGATACGGAGATTCCACCTCCGGATCCGGGACGGAGAGGCAGCGATGGGAGATCCGGACGGGACGGCCGAGGTGCGGGCGGCGCTGATGCGGATGCGCAAGGGCGCGGGACTGCCGGTCGCCTTCGGCGGACTGCTCACGGGAACACGGCAGTTCCGAATATCGGACATGACCGGGACGACGACGCCGGTCCTGCGCGGACTGGCGATCCGCACGGGCAGCGGACTGGGCGGCAAGGCGGCCGCCCTCACCCGCCCGCTGTCCGTGACCGACTACCACTCCTCGCACGTCATCACGCACGAGTACGACGCGGCGGTGGCGGCCGAGGGTCTGCGCTCCGTGCTCGCGGTGCCCGTGGTCGTACGGGGCCGGGTGCGCGGCGTGCTCTACGGCGCCCTGCGGCGCCCGCTCACCCTCGGGGACCGCTCCCTGACCGCCGCCGTCGACGCGGCGCGCGAGCTGGAACAGGCTCTCGCCGTCCAGGACGAGGTGCAGCGGCTGCTGTCCGTGGCCCATCAGCCCACCACCGCCGACCCGGCGATGTGGGAGGAGGTCCGCGAGGCGCACGGCGAATTGCGCGCTCTGGCACAGCGTGTCACGGACCAGCGCCTGCGCCAGGAGTTGCTCGCGGCGTGCGGACGCCTCGCGGCGGCCTCCTCCGCGGACCCGGCGGTACGGCGCGCGGGGCCCGGCGTGGACCTGTCGCCGCGCGAAGTGGACGTCCTCGCGTGCGTGGCGACGGGCGCGACGAACGCGACGGCGGCGGACCGGCTGGGCCTGCGCCCGGAAACGGTCAAGAGCTACCTCCGGTCGAGCATGCGGAAGCTGGGGGTGCACACGCGCCTGGAGGCGGTGGTCGCGGCGCGGCGGGCGGGTCTGCTGCCGTAACCGTTCACGCTTTCGCACCCTCGTTCACCCACCGCTCCCGGACTGTCAAGGAAACGTCAAAGGAGTGGCACCGAGGGTCAACAGGCTGTCAAGGAGGAGCTCGGCGGGGTTCGGTACGGGCATAGCGTGAACGGCGGCGCCGCGGCGCCGTCAGCGACGCTCCCATCCGACACCTCCCGAGCTTCCGAGGACCGTCATGCACCTGAGCCGTACCCCCGCCGAAGCCGCCGCAGTCGCCGCCGCCTCCGGCACGGCCGCCGAGAGTCCGCAGGCCGGCGACGGGGAACCCTCTGAACCCTCCCATCCCGCCGGCCGCGCCCCCGAGCAGCCGCTGTACGTGCCCGTGCGGCGCTGCACGTGCGGCTTCGCCCTGCGGGTCTTCCGCTCCCCCCTCGGCACGAGGACCGCCGTCGCCTTCACCACCGAGCGACGGCTTTCGGCCGTTCTGGGCCCCGACCAGCCTTCGGTCCGCCTGGCCCTGCCGGCCGTACGGGCCCTGGCGGCACCTCTCGGCGTAGCCACCGTCTCGGTGGACCCCCAACTGACGGCTCCACCGGTACGAACGGCTCCGGCGGATCCGGCTGATCCGCCGCTGACGACTCTTCCGGGCTGACTCGGCGGACCGGGCTGAGCCGGTGGACCGGGCCGACCCGGTGGGCGTGGTTGACCGGGTGGGCGTGGTTGACCCGGTTGCCGTCCGGGTGGGGCGGGTGCGCCGGCGAGGTCGGGGGTGCGCGGCACGGCCGGGGGTGCGCCGCGCGGCCGGGTTGCACCGCCGGGGACACTCATGGTCGCGGCCGACGTGTGCCCGGCACGGCTTCCCTGCGTCGCCAGGGGGACTCATGGTCTCGGCCGACGTATGCCCGGCACCCGCTTCCTGCGTCGCAGGGGACACTCACGGTCTCGGTCGGCATGTGCCCGGCACCCACTTCCCTGCGTCGCCGGGGGGACTCCGCCGCGCGAGGGTGCGTCCGGCACCGCCGGTCTGCACCGCGGGGGTTTCTCGCCGTCGCGGCGGAGGAGCCTTGCCCGGCGGCAAGAACGCCGGCCCGGGCGACGGAGGGGGCTCCCCCGCCGCGCGAGGGTGCGTCCGGCACCGCCGCTGCATCGCCGGGGTTCCTCACCGTCACGGCGGAGGGGTCTTGCCTGGCGGCAAGAATCTCGACCCGGGCGACGGAGGGGGCTTCCTCCTGCGGCCGACTTGTCCACCGGGCCACCTGCCGCCTGGGCGCCCGGGCGCCTTATCCAGCGGCAGCCCGGCCGACTGGCCGCGGCCGGAAAGCCCGCCGCGACGGCGACCAGCCACCACGGCGCAGCCCGGCGGTGCCGGACACACCCCGCCCCGGCCTCGCCGACGCCAGGCAAGTCCACCGCTCTCTCGCTCCCTTCCCTTGCCGCAGGCAAGAGATCCGTCGCAGAGGCGAGCAACCTCCCGCGGCACAGCCCGGCGGTGCCGAAGACACCCCGACCTCACCCGCACCGGCAAACCCACCACGCCCTCACCCCCTTGCCGCAGGCAAGAAAACCGCCGCAGCGGCGAGCAACCCCCGCGGAGCGGACCGGCGGTGCCCGAACCGGCCCGACCGCGTCGGCACCGCAGGGAGCCCACCCCGCACAGCAGCCACACCCCACACACAGCCAGCCCCACGCCGCTCCACAATCCCCCCGAAGGAGACCCCATGGCCATGCCGACCGCCCCCGTATCCCCGCCACCCCCGTCGAGCACACCCGCCGCGCCGGTGTGGCCCGCTTCCACGCGGGAGGCGCCCGGCGGCGGGCTCTCCGTGGGCGGGGTGCCGCTGGGCGAGATCGCCGACCGGTTCGGTACGCCCGTCTACGTCATGGACGAGGACGAGGTCCGGGCCCGCGCCCGCGCCTGGCGCACGGCTCTCCCCGGTGCCGACGTCGCCTACGCAGGCAAGGCGTTCCTCTCCCGCGCGATGATCCGCTGGATCGAGGCGGAGGGGCTGAGCCTGGACGTCTGCTCCGCCGGCGAGCTCGAACTGGCCGCGCACAGCGGCTTCCCCGCCGAGCGGATCGTGCTGCACGGCAACGCCAAGAGCCCCGACGACGTGCGGGCCGCCCTGCGCCTGGGTGTGGGCCGGATCGTCATCGACGGCACGGGCGAGATCGCCCGGCTCGCGGCCCTCGTGCCGCCGGGCGCCCGCCAGCGGGTGCTGCTGCGGGTCGTGCCGGGCGTGTCCGCGGGGGCGCACGCGGCCGTGCGGACGGGGGTGGAGGGCCAGAAGTTCGGCGTACCGGTCGCCGGCGGCGAGGCCGAGGAGGCGGTGGAGCGGCTCCTCGGCCGGCCACGGCTGGAGCTGGCGGGCCTGCACTGTCACCTCGGCTCGCAGATCGCGGGCCTGGGCCCGTACGTGACCGCCGTGCGCCGGCTCGTCCCGCTGCTGGCCCGCATCCGCGACCGGCACGGGGTGACCTTCCCCGAGCTGGACCTCGGCGGCGGCTTCGCCATCGCCTACCGCGAGGGCGACCCGGCCGTGGACCCGCGCACGTACGCCGAGCGGATCGGATCTGAACTCGCCCTGCAGTGCGCCCGGTTCGGACTCCCGCGGCCGCGGCTGACCGTAGAGCCCGGGCGGTGGATAGCGGGCCCGGCGGGTGTCGCGCTCTACCGGGTGCTGTCGGTGAAGACCACGGCTGGCCGGACGTTCGTGGCCGTAGACGGGGGCATGAGCGACAACCCGCGCCCGGCCCTGTACGGGGTCCGCTACACGGTCCGGCCGGCCGGGCGCACATCGGCGGCGCCCGCCCGCACGGTGACGGTGGTGGGGCGGCACTGCGAGGCGGGTGACGTGCTCGCCGAGGACGTGGAGCTCCCCGGCGACCTGCGGCCGGGCGACGTGCTGGCGGTGCCGGCGTCGGGCGCGTACCAGCTGTCGATGGCTTCGGCGTACAACCTCGTCGGCCGACCGCCGGTGGCCGCGGTGTCCGGGGGCCGAGCCCGGCTGCTCGTACGCCGCGAAACGCTGGACGACCTGCGCAGCCGGGACGTCGGCGAGTAGGGAGGACCGGCAGGGTCCGGGGCCGGGCTGGGGCTGAGGTTCGGCCTCGGGCTCGGGGCTCGGCCTCGGGCTCGGGGCTCGGCCTCGGGCTCGGGCTGAGGCCGGGTCCAGGGCCAGGGCCGCGACCGTCAGACGACCGGCATGACGCGTAGATCGTGGGCGGTGCCGGGCGCGGCCATGGCCAGGACCCGGGCGGCTTCCTCCTCCAGCCCGGCCCGGTCCGCGGGGCGGATCTCCTCGAACGGCTCGACCACGAGCGTCGTGGTCTCCGGGACGGCCCGGTCGAGGCGCCACACGGCGCGGATGAACCCGTCGAGGACGACGGTGGGCGCGGCCCGGTTGACACGCCGGACGCGGCGCAGGTGCGCGGGGGCGGCGATGCGGGCGCGGTCGGCGTGCGAGAGGGAGATGTTGTCGAACTCGGGCAGGAAACGCACCGGGGCCGGCGTGCCGGGATCGGGCAGCGGGGCGTCGGGCAGGTCGAGGAGTTCGGTGCCGTTCTCGTCGCGGAAGGTGCGCAGGCCGGGGCGGAGCCCGTCGACGACGCCGCGCAGCCCGGTCAGGCCGCACCACTGCTGCATGTCCTTGACGGAGGCGGGGCCGAAGGCGGCGAGATAGCGCAGGAGGGTGGCGCCGAGGTCGGGCGCGGGGGCGGAGGCCGGGCGGTCGCCGAGCCAGTGGTCGGCAGTGGTGTGGGCGGCGGGCCCGCTGCGGCCCCACAGCCCGCGCGGGGGCACCTGGACGAGCGGCAGGAGCGTCCGGGCCGCCATCGCCAGGTCCTGAGGGGCGTGATCCGGCCACACCCGGGTGAGTGCCAGGCCGAGGTGGTGGAAGGTGTACGGGCGCTCGGCGACGAGCCGGGCGGCGAACGCGGCCACGGCCTCCAGGTCGACGCCGCCGAGGCGCTTGCCGTGGTTGCCCTGGAAGGAGCGCTCCTGCACGACCTGGAAGAGGCTGCGCAGGGCGCGGCAGTCGCGGGCTCTGACCAGGTGGATCGTCGAGCGCATCACGGGGATGCGGACGGCCGCGCGCGAGGTGAGGAGGCCGGAGAGCTCCTCGGGGTCGAAGCCGTCGAGGCGGGCGGCGAGCGCGTAGTACGGGTCCTGGGGCGACTGCGCCTGGAGGCCGACCAGGTGTTCCACGGCGTCGAGGACCGGCAGCGCGGTGCGGCGCAGCAGCAGCTGGCGCTCCAGGAGAGCACGATTGAGGGCGCGGACGGTCAGAATCGGGGACCCGCTGGTTGTCATGTGATCAAGCTAGGCCGGGTTGCGCACACATCCGGTCCCGAACCGCACCGCGCGACCGAATTCGGCATGTATATCCTGTGCCTGGTCCTGCTAACAGCGCGAGGGAGTGCACCCGTGTCCGAAAACCCTCCGCGGAGCAGGCGCCCCACGCCCCGGAAGCACTCCCGGCTCCGCCCGGCGAACGGCCGGACGACCAGCCGCACGGACGGCGCCGCCGGCACGCCTCCGCCGCCCCCGCCCATGGAGGGCGCGGGCAGCATCGTGCACGCCGCGGTCTACCGCGACGGCCACCGCACCGCGACACCGGACTCGCTGGCGGACACCTACCGCCGGCTGCGCGAGCAGCCCGACAGCATGGCCTGGATCGGCCTGCAGCGCCCCACCGAGGGGGAACTCCTCTCCCTCGCCGAGGAGTTCGGCCTCCACGAGCTCGCCGTCGAGGACGCCCTGGAGGCCCACCAGCGCCCCAAGCTGGAACGCTACGGCGACACCCTCTTCGTCGTCCTGCGCGCAGCGCGCTACCTGGACGCCCCCGAGGAGGTCGACTTCGGCGAACTGCACGTCTTCGTCGGCCCCGACTTCGTGATCACCGTCCGGCACGGCGCGGCCCCGGACCTCTCGGCCGTCCGCCACCGCATGGAGGCCACCCCGGAGCTGCTGGCCCTGGGCCCGGAGGCAGTGCTGTACGCGATCCTCGACGCCGTGGTCGACGGCTACGCCCCCGTCGTGGCGGGCGTGCAGAACGACATCGACGAGATCGAGACCGAGGTCTTCAGCGGCGACCCCGCCGTCTCCCGCCGCATCTACGAACTCGCCCGCGAGATGGTCGAGTTCCAGCGCGCCACCCGCCCCCTGGTCGGCATGCTCCACGGCCTGATGGCGGGCTTCACCAAATACGGAACCGACGACGAACTCCAGCGCTACCTCCGCGACGTCGCCGACCACGTCACCCACACCAGCGAACGCGTCGACGGCTTCCGCTCGGCCCTGGCCGACATCCTCCAGGTCAACGCCACCCTCGTCACCCAGCAGCAGAACGCCGAGATGCGCGCCCTGGCGGAAGCAGGCTTCGAACAGAACGAAGAGATCAAGAAGATCTCCTCCTGGGCGGCCATCCTCTTCGCCCCGACCCTGGTCGGCACCATCTACGGCATGAACTTCACCCACATGCCGGAACTCACCTGGACCTTCGGCTACCCCTTCGCCATCACCCTGATGGCCCTGGTCTGCGTCAGCCTCTACTTCATCTTCAAGCGGCGGGACTGGCTGTAGGGCAGGCGAGACAGAAACACCGAGCAAGCAGCTTTGCATTTGCGAACATTCCCGAAATGGCTATTCCGGGGCCGGAGGGAGCCCGGGGCGAGTTCACACCACTGGGAAGTGAGACGTCATCGCCGCCGGTAGTCCCTCCCCACCTCTCGTGCGGGCGGCACCACCCTGCGGGCCCCGACCTCACCGATGGAGCCGCTCAATCACCAGGCCGAGTCACCGAGGTTCTGCGCATCGAGTGATGAACCCACTGTTGACTAGGTAGAGTTCGGGACCACTGGATCCGCGATGTCGGGTGGTGGGGTGGGCAGGAAATTCTTCATCGCCTTAGGGAGTGGCAAGTACTGCCACCTTCCGAAGGAAGAACAACTGGCTTCTGTCCCTACGGATGTGCGGGCAACAACCGAACTGTTCCAGGACTTCGGCTACGAGCTGGCGCTCCCAGGGTTGGGAGACTACGAAAGTGCCGACCAGGTACGTCGCAAGCTGACCCATTGGTCGTCCGACGTAGACCTGGCGGCTGATGACGTCGTCGTCATGTACTTCGCAGGTCACGGGTCCGTGGAGGAACGAGACCGGCACTACTTGCTCTGCTGGGACTCGCTGGAGGACGATCTCGTCTCCAGCGCCCTTGCAACCGAGGACCTGGTCCGCATCCTCTGTCGCGGGGAACTACGCCACCTGCTGCTGATCCTCGACACATGCTCGGCAGGGGTCGGAAACGCAGACGCCGCTGCGGTCGCGCTGCAAACGATCGCCTACCGGACCACCTCCGACCGAGCGTCCACCGGCCTGTGGTTCCTGGGCTCGGCCCGGCACAAGGACATCGCAGAGGACGGCCAGTTCGTCACGGCTCTGGTCAAAGCTGTCGAAACGACCGCAGAAAGAACCGGGCAACGCCAGCAGTACCTGGATCTCACCGAACTCGTCAAAGCGATCAACGAACAGTTCGACGCCGTGGGCACCGGCCAGCGTGCCGAGTTGGCCAGCAGCCTCGTGACCGGTCTGGCACCGTTCCTGGCCAACTCGAACTACCGGGATGAACTGCCGCCTTTGGGCTCCGATCTCCAGGTCCAGCGACGGGTGGCCGATCGTGACCTGAACGAACACTTCGGTCCTCGATCAAGGGGAGTGGAGTTCGAGTCCGAACAGGGCCTGTACTTCAGCGGCCGGATCCAGGTGTTGTCCGAACTGGTGGAGTGGCTCACCTCTGCCCGGGGCGACGGGCACGGCAGAGTGGTAACCGGCAGCCCAGGCTGCGGAAAGTCGGCGGTGCTCGGACGAATCGTCGCCCTTTCGGACACCGCGTACCGATCGCGTCTGGATCTCTACGATGTCGTCCCGTCGACCGTGCCTCCTGCAGGATGCGTGTCGGCCGCTGTCCATGCCCGGCATAAGCGGCTGGAGGAGGTGGTCGAACGCATCGCCATTGCACTGGACACCCAAACTGACGGCCCCGCAGCCCTGCTGCAGGAGCTGACCCGGCGTGGTCGTCAGGGGCCACCCATCATCGTCGTCGTGGACGCCGTGGACGAGGCCGGGTCGGATACCGCAGCAGACGCCGGCGGTCACGGAGAGCCTCGTCGAATCACGCGCGAGCTACTGCGCCCCATGTCGGAGATTCCCGGCGTGCGCCTACTAGTGGGCGCACGCCACGAACTTGTGGGGCCGCTGGGCCACACGTTCACAATTATGGACCTAGATCAGCACAGCTATCGGGCGACGCAGGAGGACGTGTCCGGCTACGTAGCGAGAGTGCTGCTCGCCGACGACGAACCTGACATTCCGACGCCCTACCGAGGGCAGGCCGACCGCGCCCGTACGGTCGCTTGCGCCGTAGCAGAAAAGGCGGCCGGCGTCTACCTCTACGCAAGAACTACGGCGCGCACTCTGCGCTCCGACAGGTCCCCCGTTGACACCAACCGCCTCGGATGGGCGGATGACTTGCCCAGTGAGATCGGCGAAGCCTTCGACGACTATCTGGCCCGCTTCGGCCCGGACGAGCTCCGAGTGCGCCGCATGCTACTCGCGCTGGCCTTCTCCGAGGGTAAGGGGCTGCCTCGAGGCCGGGTGTGGACCACGCTCAGCTCCGTGATCTCGGGGGTTCCCTGCACTGAAGCAGACGTGACCTGGGCGCTGGATGTGGCGGAAGCCTATGTTGCCGAGGTCATTGACGATGACCAAAGGTCTGCATACCGCCTATACCACAAAGCCCTTGCCGAGCATCTACGCGCCACCTCAGACCGGACGGCCGAGCAAGTCCAGAGGTTGATCGTTCGGGCCCTGCAGTCGCTGGTCACCAAGCCACGCGACGGCCCACCGGACTGGTTCGGCGCCGTCGGTTACGTCCGACGGCATCTGGCGACTCACGCAGCCGCCGGTGGGGTGCTGTCCGAGCTGGTGGAGGATCCGGGCTTCCTGCTGGCCAGTGATCCACGCTCGCTATTGACCGCCTTCGCCTCCATCGAGGGCGACACTGCACGGTGGATCCGTAGTGCATACGAGCAGGTGGCGCATCGGCTGACCCCGGAGCGACCACTCGGTGACCGAGCTGCGGAACTACAGCTCTCGGCGCGCCGGTGCGAGGCCGATCTGCTGGCGGACAGCATCGAAAACCTCTCCCTGGAGCGCCCCTGGGCTGCGAACTGGGCCTGGTGGTCGACAAGTGGCGTCCACCGGCTACTCGCCGGTCACACCAGGACCGTGAGCTGTGTCGCCGTCGGCTCGTTAGATGGTCGGCCGATCACGGTGACCGGCAGTATCGACGGTACGGCACGGATCTGGGACCTGACCGCTCAGCAACAGATCGGCGATCCGATGTACGTCGGCATCGCTGTGAGCGCCGTGGCTATCGGTGATCTGGGCGACTACACCGTGGCTTTCACCGGCGGTGAGGACGGCACGGTCACGGTCTGGGACCTGTCGGCCGGCCAAGAATACGGAGCGCCTCTTCGCGGGCACACCAACCGAGTGGCCAGTATCGCGGTGGGGGCCCTCCACGGTCATCCGGTCGTACTCTCCGCCAGCGCGGACGGAACCGCGCGGTTGTGGGACCTCCAGGACCGGCGCCAGTTGGGTGGCGAACTGACCGAGCACCGTCGTTCCGTACTTGCGGCCTGCCTCGGTGAACTCGACGGAAGGCCGATCGCCGTCACCGGCGGGGACGACAAGGCCGTGTACATCTGGGACCTGTCAGAGGTGGTGAAGGGCGGGAACGCCCGCGTGGACGGCAGTCCGCTCATCGGCCCTGCGATGGGCGTATCCGCAGTGTGCGTCAGCGAAGTCGACGGTCGGACCATCGCCCTGGTGGGCGACCAGGCAGGAATGCTCAGCCGTTGGGACCTGCATGACCGCCGTCAGGTCGGGGAGCCGGTCAGCGCGCACGTCTACTACAACCGAAGTGGTGTGGCCTCGGCCACCGCCGGCCGCTTGGGAGGTCGCCCAGTGGCAGTCACGTGCGGGCGTATGGAGGCACGGGTGTGGGACATCCGAACCCTTCAACAGCTCGGGCCGCCTCTGCGCGGTCACGTCGACGACATCACAGCAGCGGCGCTGTTCGATGAGGGGGATGTCGCCCTCACCGTGACGGTGAGCGAGGATAGGACAGCACGGATCTGGGACCTGACGGCGGACCAACCCGCGGAAGGCCACGCCAGACCGGTCCTGACGACGGCCTACCACTCGTACCGGGGCCAAGACCTCGCCGTCACCGGGGGTGAAGACGGATCCGCTCGTCTGTGGGACATGGCCACCGGCCAGGAGTGCGGTTCCCCGCTCGAAGGCCACACCGGCCAGGTCCTGGCTGTCGCAGCAAGCGAGGTGGGCGGTTCACTCATCGTGGCCACCGGCGGGTCAGACACCACCGTTCGATTGTGGGAACCGCTCCGCGCCGGAGCGCTGTTCGACCCGCTGCTCGGGCACACCAATGCGGTGCGTTGCGCCGCCTTCGGCGAGCTCGACGGACGGTCCATCCTGCTCACTGGCAGCGACGACGGAACAGTACGCCTCTGGGACACGCGGGACGGCAGCGAGCTCTGTCCGCCCCTGGCTGGACACATCGGAGGCATCCGGTACCTAGCGGTCCGAAGCGGCGGACAAACGCTCGAGGTCGCCCTCTGCACCTCGTTGTCCCACGGGTACTTGTGGCGCATAGGCTCAGGTCCTGACCGCCCTGTGACAGCGCTCCATGCCCATTTTGACGCGTCTGCCATCACGTCCGCCGCCCGGACTGTAGGAGTCGGATTCCATCAGGGGCGCCCCGTCGTTGTTGTGATCCTGGACGGAAACGCCGCCCACGCCCTGGACATGGAGACCTCCGCCGCCATCGGCGGACCCTATTTCGGCCACACCGGTTTCGTCGCTGCGGCCGCACTCGGCCACATCGGCAACAGGACACTCCTGACCACAACCTCGTACGACAACACTGTGCGCGTGTGGGACCTGGTGTCCGGTGCCGAGGAAGGTTCACCCCTGGAAGGTTGCACGAACCTCTCGCCGGGCTCGCAGGCTCCTCCTACCCTCGGCCGGATCGGAGACGTCCCGGTACTGATCGCCGTCGGCTCCCGACACGTCCGCCTATGGGATTTGACCAAGATGCAACCGCTGGGCGAACCCCTGTACGGCCTCGAACGACACCTTCTCTCGGCCGACATCGCACGGGCTCCCGACGACCGTGCCGTCGTTGTAACGGGAAGTATCGACGGCGCCGTACGCGTCCACGACCTGGACAGCGGCAGGCAGGTTGCCGCCCATCTGACCTCCGGGGTCTCAGCAATCTTCGGCGTTGCTACGGAGCCCCTCGATGGCGACATGGTCGTGGTCCGCAGTAGCTGGACCGACGTCGACGTCTGGAGTGTCAGCACACGTCGTAGGCTGGCAAAACGAGCCGGTTACGCGCAGCTCGCCCGCATCAGTGTGGTCGAAGGGCGGCCCGTCGTCATCGCCGTGGGAGGGGACTACACCCTCCATGCCTGGGATCTCGCCACGCAGGCCCCCACATGTCCGCCGATGTCCGGCCACACGGCCTCGGTCAGCGCTTTGCGGGCCGGGCAGGTATGCGGCATGTCAATCGTGGCGAGCGCCTCACTCGACGGATCCGTGCGCCTTTGGGACCTCCGGACGGGCCGACCCCACCGGCAGGTCAGAACCGGCTATGAGAGGGGGGCGACCGCCCTTGACCTTGCGGTAATCGGTGGGTGCGACCACCTGGTGATCGGGGCTGGCGACGGCCGGGTCAGCATTGAGCCGCTGAACGATCACACTCCGGCCGGCACCGAGCTGGACCGGTTCCCGGCACCTGTGCGACGCGTAAGGGTCGCCAGCATGGGCGGCACCCCGACCCTCGTCGCTGCCGACCAGTACGGTCTGGTACGCGTCTGGGACCTCGAAGTACGAGCTCTCCGAGCGGAGATCAATGTGGGAAGCGGGATTAACGGCGTCGCAGTCGACGAGGCCGGGCGCATCTGTGTCGCGACCGACATGGGATTGGCAGCCCTCCGGCTCAACCTCGCCGCCCCAACGAAGCAGGAGGATTCCCGTTGACCCGTGTTGTCCTCGTCCATGGCATCGCACAGCAGCTGAAGGGGCCCGAAACGGTTGCCGGTGCCTGGCTCCCGGCCCTCAACGACGGCCTCGCCATCTCAGGTTCCAAAACGCTGCCGCGTGACGACGTCTCGGTCGCCTTCTACGGCGATCTTTTCCGCCGCCCCGGTCACCGCGGCCTGGGTGAGCCGCCCCTGGACGCTTCCGATATGGAATCCGGGCTCGAGCACGAGCTGCTCCTCTCATGGTGGCAGGCAGCGGCGGGAGCGGAGGCTGGTGTGCCCGGCCCGGATGCCCCCGCTCGGGTGAGGACGCCCCGCGTCATCCAGCGGGCACTCCACGCGCTCAGCCACTCATCCTTCTTCGCCCGCCTCTCCGAGGGCGCAATGATCGGCAGTGCCCGCCAGGTCCGGCGCTACTTCACCGAAGCAGGGATCCGACACGCGGCCGAAGAGCGACTCACACGTGCTGTGACGGTCGAGACAACCACCATCGTCGCTCATTCCCTCGGCAGCGTGGTCGCCTACGAGACGTTGTGCGCCCACCCGCATTGGCAAGACCTCACACTGATCACGCTCGGATCGCCCCTCGCTGTGCGTGGCCTCGTGTTCGACCGGCTCCATCCCGTCCCACACGGCGGGACGGCCCGTTGGCCACTCCCTGTGAAGCGCTGGATCAACATCGCCGACCACGGGGATGCCGTGGCGCTGGTCAAGGAGCTCGCGCCCCGGTTCGGCTCCCGTATCCAGGACCTGACGGTCGACAACGGCGCCCATGTCCATGACGTACGCCCCTACCTGACCGCCCGTGAAACCGGTCTCGTTCTCGCGGAGGCGCTTGCCTAGCCTTTCGATGCCGCCGTCTCGGGTCGAGGCATGTCCTCTTAGTGGGCCTCCTTCGCCGCCGGCCGGGCGGTGAAGGGACGGCGGAAGGGGGCTGGCCATTCACAACGAATCATCTGTTGCACCGGGCAGGACCGCTGTTGACCGGATCGGTCATGGAGCCGCCCGGGTCAGCCGAGCTGGCGTCTGGCCAGTTCGTGGAAGAGGCCTGTTTTGTCGGCCAGGAGGGTGGCGGGTGGGCCCTGTTGGGTTGTGCGGCCTTCCGACATGACGATGACGCGGTCGGCGTCCATGACCGTGGACAGGCGGTGGGCGATCACGATGCGCGTGGCCCGTAGGGCGCGGGTGGATTCGATGATCACGCGCTGGGCCTCGTTGTCCAGTGCGCTCGTGGCCTCGTCCAGGAAGAGGACGCGGGGCTTGCGGATGAGGGCTTGGGCGATCATGAGGCGCTGGCGCTGGCCGCCGGAGACGGTGCCGCCGCCGTCGGAGAGCATGGTGTGCATGCCCATGGGCATCGCCTTGATGTCCTCGGCGAGGCCTGCCATCGCCGCGGCCTCCCACGCCTCTTCCAGGGTGAAGTCGCCGGCGCCGCGGATGCAGTCGAGGATCGAGCCCGAGAAGGGCTGGGCGTGCTGGAGGACGACGCCGCACTGGCGGCGGACCGCCGGACGGTCGAGGGCGGCGAGGTCCTGGCCGTCGTAGAGGACGCTGCCGGAGGCCGGTTTATCGAAGCCTATGAGCAGGCGCAGCAGGGTTGACTTGCCGCAGCCGCTGGCGCCGACGATCGCGACGAACTCCCCCGGCCGTACCTGGAACGACACGTCGTCGAGGACGAGCGGGCCGTCCGCGCTGTAGCGGTAGGACAGGCCCTTGGCTGCTATGGCGCCGCTCAGTTCGCCCGGCGGGGCGCTTGCGCCGCGGACCTCCACCTCGGCCCGGAGGATCGGCCTGACCTGTTCGAACATCGGCTGGACGGCGGCGGCCGACAGGAGGGCGCCGGTCAGCTGGGTCACGGAGGACAGCAGCATCGTCACGGCGGTGCTGAAGGTGAGGAAGTCCCCCGCGGACATGCTGCCCCGGGCCGGGCCCGCCAGGAGCATGAACATCACGAGCGTGCACAGGGGCAGGCAGACGGCGTTGAGCACCGTGACGACGTTCTTGAGCCGGCCGATGCGCTGCTGCAGGTCGCGCGTGCGGGCGAACTCCCGTGCCCAGGCGGCGTAGGCGAAGCTCTCGGCCGCGGCCACGCGCAGCTTCGGCAGTCCGCGCAGGGTCTGGAACGCCTGGTTGTTGAGCTTGTTGCTCAGCTTGATCAGCTGCCGCTGCCAGCGCAGCTGCCACAGCCCCAGGCCCAGGAAGACCGCCGCGATGACGGTGAGCATGGCGACGGCGGCCAGCGCCAGCGGCACGCTGTAGACGAGCAGCAGGACGAGGTTCATGGTGCCGACGGTGGCCGCCTGCAGGACGACCGGGCCGATGCCGGACAGCGTCCGGCGGACGGCGCTGATGCCCATGGCGGCACCGGCCAGTTCGCCGGTGGAGCGGCCGGTGAAGAACGTCGTCGGCAGCCGCAGCAGCCGGTCCCAGACGGCCGGCTGCAAGCTGGCCTCGATGCGGCCCTCCATGCGCAGGACGGAGAGGTTCTGCAGCAGCATGAAGACCGCCGAAACGACGCTCGTGACGACGAGCGCCAGGGCGGTCTGCACGATGAGGCCGGTCTCGGCGGCGGGTACGTACGTGCCGAGCACCCGCCCCGTGGCGACGGGCACGAGTGCGCCCAGGCCGACGGCGACCAGGCCGCCCAGCAGGATGCCGCGCAGGTCCCTGCCGGTACCGCGCACGCTGAAGCGCACCAGCCCCAGCGGCCCCAACGGCACGTCCGGCAGGGGGCGGTAGAACATCACGGCCCGCGGCTCGAAGGAGGACTCGGCGTCCTTCCCCACGCGCTCCCGCGTGCCGGTCGCCGGGTCGACCGCCTCGTAGCGGCCGCGCCGCCACAGCAGGGCGACCGGTGCCCCGTCCGCCGCGCGCCGGGCCACCAGGGGCCCGCTGTCCTCCTGCCACCAGCGGCCGCTCAGCCTGACGGTACGGGTGCGGATCCGTGAGGCGAGCGCGATGCGTTCGACGGGGTCCGCCCGGCCCGGCGAGGCCGCGCCGGGCTCGGACAGGGCGATGCCCGCCGCCCCGGCCACCAGCCGGCACACCTCGAACGTCGCGCCGTCGTCGCCGCCCGCACGCCCTGCGCGGGACCTCTTGCCGGAGCGGTCGATGGAGGCGAGCAGCGCCCGGTCCGCCTGGGTGCGGGCGGCCTCGCCCGCCTCGATGCCGGCGGCCGTACGGTCCTCGTGGGCGCGCTCCAGCTGCTCGATCCAGCGGTCGAGGGCGTACAGCAGGCGGTACTGCTGGTCGACCATGCCCTGCCACATCGCCGTGTCGACGAGGAGGCTCCCCGCGGCGTACCCCTCGTACGCGGCGCCGTACTGCACGCTGCCCGGGGCGATCTGCATCCACAACACGTCGTCGTCGGCACCGCTGCGCCCGGCGCCGGTCCTGTTGTTCTCCAGCTTGTTCTCCAGCTTGTTCTCCAGCGGCGCCTGGTACAGCACGTGCAGGCCGCGGCCGACGCCGAGGGCGAAGGCGTCCTCCAAGGGGCTCAGCGTCGCTTCGGGAGTGCCATACGTGCCGTAGGCCCCATACGTGCTGCCGTACCCCTGGTCGCCGTACGCGTACAGCTCGCCCAGTTCGATGCGGCGCAGCCGGCAGCCCTGCCGGGGGCGGCCGGTCAGCGTGTGTGCGGGGCCTTCCGCCGGGCCCAGCAGCAGCGTGCCCGGCTCCAGCCGGCCCAGGAAGTGCCAGTGGCCCGCCTGCGCGACGTCGACGGCGAACAGGTCCAGCTCGCCGTCCTCGACGAGCCACAGCACGTGCGGGCCCTCCAGCGGCAGGCTGCGCAGGCCGGTGCAGTCGACGGGAGTCCCGAGCCCGCCCATGGCGGCCACCACGGGATCGGCGACGACCGGGGCCTGGTACGGATACGGATGCTGATGCGGATCCGGATGCGGATACGGATGCTGATGCTGATGCGGATACGGATGCGGAGTCGTCACCTCAGTGCTCCTTGACCAGTTCCGCGTACGCGCCCTGCGCGGCCACCAGGTGCTCGTGCCGCCCGCGTTCGACGACCGTGCCCCGGTCGAGCACGACGATCTCGTCGCTGTCGCGCACGGTGCTCAGCCGGTGGGCGATGACGACGCAGGCGCAGCCGCGGCGCCGCAGGTTGTCCATGACGGTCTGCTCGGTGACCGCGTCCAGGGCGCTGGTCACCTCGTCCAGGACCATCACGCTGGGGCGGCGCACCAGCGCCCGGGCGATCTCCAGGCGCTGGCGCTGGCCGCCGGAGAAGTTGCGGCCGTCCTGCTCGACGCGGCTGTGGATGCCGCCGGGGCGGCGCGCGACGACGTCGTACACGGCGGCGTCCTCCAGGGCGGCGACGACGGCCTCGTCCGGGATCGACGGGTCCCACAGGGCGACGTTGTCGCGCACGGTGCCTTCGAAGAGGAAGACGTCCTGGTCGACGAAGGCGACGGAGGCGGCCAGCGCGCCGCGCGGGATGTCCTCCAGCCGCATCCCGTCGATACGGATGGCGCCTTCCCAGGGGGCGTAGAGGCCGGATATGAGCCGGGAGACGGTGGATTTGCCGCTGCCGGAGCCGCCGACGAGCGCGATCTGCTGCCCGGGGCCGACCGAGAGCGAGAAGTCCTTCAGCAGCGGGGCGTCGAGGGGGCTGTAGCCGAAGGTGACGTTCTCCAGCTCCACGTGGCCCTTGAGGCGGCGGGTGCCTGCGGGTGCCTCGCGCCGCGAGTAGACCGGGTCGGCGGGGAAGTTCTCGACGTCCTTGAGGCGGGCTACGTCGGCCGCGAAGTCCTGGATCCGCCCGGCGACGCCGTTGAGGCGCGTGATCGGCGCGGTGAAGCCGGTGATCAGGGCCTGGAAGGCGACGAGCAGGCCGACGGAGAGGTGACCTTCCACCGCCCGCACGCCGCCGATCATCAGGATCAGGGCGCTGTTGAGCGCGGCCAGCGCCGGTGCGACGACCGCCAGCCACGCGCTGGGCACGCCGAGCCGCTGCTGCACGTCGAGCGTGACCGCGTGCTGCCCGGCCCAGCGGCGGAAGAAGCCGTTCTCGCCGCCGGTGGCCTTCATCGTCTCGATGAGGGTCAGGCCGCTGTAGGAGGTGTTGGTGAGCCGGGCGCTCTCGGCGCGCAGCTTCTGTGTCCCGGTGGCCCGCACGCGGACCACGATGCGCATGGCCACGACGTTGAGCAGCGCCATCAGCACGCCGACGACGGTGAGCTGCGGGTCGTAGGTCCACAGCAGCACCGCGTAGAGCAGCACGACGACCGCGTCCACGCCGGCCGCGGCGAGGTCGCGCGCCAGGGTCTCGGCGACCGCGTCGTTGGACTGCAGGCGCTGGACGAGGTCGGCGGGGTTGCGCTGGGAGTAGAAGGTGACCGGGAGGCGGAGCAGGTGCCGCAGGAAGCGGGCGCTGCCCAGGGTGGAGGAGATGATGCGCCCGCGCAGCAGGTTGGCCTGCTGCAGTGCGGTGAGCGTCGCGGTGAGTACCAGGGCGGCGGCCATGGACGCGAAGAGCACGCCCAGCAGGGACGTCCTGCCGCCGATCAGGAACGTGTCGATGTACGTGCGGCTGAGCGCGGGCACCGCCGCGCCGACGACCACCAGCAGGAGGCTGGAGATCACGGCGGCGAGCAGGGTGCCGGAGGTGCCGCGCAGGCGGGCGGGCAGGGCGCCGGTGACGCCCGGCCTGCGGCCGGTGCGGCGGAAGTCGTCGCCGGGTTCGAAGGTGAGGACGACGCCGGTGAAGGCGTCGTCGAACTCGTCCATGGGGACGAACCGCCGGCCCTTGGCGGGGTCGTTGACGTACACGCCCCGGCGGCCGAAGCGGCGGCCCGTGCCGTCGTAGACGACGTAGTGGTTGAACTCCCAGAAGAGGACGGCCGGCGGGCGCACCCCGGCGAGCGCGCCGACGTCCATCTGCATGCCCTTGGCCTTCAGCCCGTGGCTGCGGGCGGCCTTGAGGAGGTTGCTCGCGCGGGAGCCGTCGCGCGAGACGCCGCACGCGATGCGCAGCTCCTCCAGGGGGACGAAGCGGCCGTAGTGGCCGAGCACCATGGCCAGCGCGGCGGCGCCGCACTCCACCGCCTCCATCTGCAGCACGGTGGGGGTGCGGACGGGCCGGGGCGTCCGGCCCCGGGGGGCGGGGGCGGGCGCGCGGCGGCGCGGAGCGGTCACGTCGGGTGCGGGCGCGCGGCGGCGGCGCGAGGCGGTCACGGCAGCAGCCAGTCGACGGGCCGCTGGTCGGCGAGGTGGACGGCGCCGGTGACCGGCGTCGTGGAGTCCACGGCGTACGGGGGGCCGTCGGACGAGGACCAGCGGTAGCCGGACCGGGCCGCGGGCGAGCGCTCCAGCCGCACGAGCACGGCGACGGGGTTGCCCTGCCGGGTGAACTGTGCGGCGAGCCGGCCGTCACCGAGGAAGCCGCCGATCTGCGCCGGGGTCTGGGGGGCGCGGCCGACGGCCTGGACGCGGCCGCGCAGCACGCCGAACTTCTCCCGGGGGACGGACTGGACGCTCAGGTCGACCAGGGCGCCCACGGGGATGGCGCCGCCGCTCCCGCCGGGCACGTACAGCATGGCCACCAGCGGCTCGTCGGGGTTCGTCACCTTTTCCACGGTCGCGACGTCCGCACCGGTCGTGACGACGGCGCCCGTCTTGGCGACGAGCGTCGTCACCCGCCCGCCGGCCACGACGCGCACGGTCCGCTCGCCCCGGTCCGTGCTGATGTGCAGCAGCGGGGCGCCCGGCGCCAGCAGCTGCCCCTCGCGCGCGAGGACTCCGGTGACCTGCCCCGCGTACGGGCTCTGCAGCAGATAGCTGCCCTCGGCCCGGGTGAGAACGCCGGGTGCGCTCACCCTGGACGACACCGTTCCGGTGAACGCCCAGAAAGCCGCCGCAGCGACGGCGGCGACCGTGACGGCCAGCACGAGCCGGCCCTGCGGGCGTGCGAATCGTACGGGCAGATCGAGCTCTTCGGGCGATTGCAGCTTGGAAAGCGCCTGCTGGCGGAACTGCACGGACTATTCCTTCTACTGCAGCGGTGACTCGGGTGCTGAAATACGCGGCGGAAATACGGGCAGCCGTGAACCCCGGAACAGGGGAGAAGTTCCGGGATTCACGGGTGGCGGTTTTCTCAGAGACCGGCGACGCCGGCGCGCACGCCGACGATGCCCTCGACCTGACCGGCCGCGCCCGGCACGGCCTGGACCGTCTGCAGCGAGGTCACGGTGCCCAGCACGTTGTGAACGTCGCCGGTCACGGCGCCGAGCAGGCCGCCGGAGATGCTCACACCGCCGGAAACGGCGTCCAGCTCGGCGTCGGCGATCTCACGGGTCTCGAGGTTGTCACGCATTATGGCGCACCCTTCTTTTGTCTGAATGTTTCTCAATTGACCGCGTCGGCCCGGCCGGAACCGGCCACCGTTCAAAGAGCCGTCGCGGTGCCGCAGATATAAGCACGCGAACGGGTGACACGGCCAACCGCATTGACGTCCGGAAGCCCTTTCCGAAGGTGCGCTTTCAGATTCCTTCGCCGGATCATCACAAGTTCTTCACAAGATCGAGTAACAGATACACGGACCCCGCGATCCGCGCGGAACATAAATGGACACACGCCCACCAAGCGCGTCGGGCATAACCGGCATATCCAGGGCCGGTGAACGGGGGCTACCGCCGGTACCCGGAGATTGTGGAGATTTTCCGGAGCGACGTTCGGTGACGGGACCGGCACGTCAGGTGCGGGCCGCAGCGCTTGCGGTCCTTCCCGTGACCGGCCGTCCGGGCCCGTCGTCACCTCCCCGTGAAGAAGTCCCGCACCCGGCGCCGGCCCCGGCGCTCCGCCGTGTAGTCGTCGTCCGCGTCGTCGTCGGGACCCTGCAGGACGGTCCAGCTGACGGCCGAGACCGCCGGTTCCAGGGAGAGGCGGCTGACGGCCTCCTCCAGGAGGCTGTCGTCGCGGCGCTCCGTGGTGAGGTCGGCCGACACCATCACCTTGCCGGGGGCCTCCGCGTCCGCGCTGTAGACCGAGCGCAGCCGGAAGCCGGGGCGGGCGACGGCCTGGACGATGAGGGTGCGGACGTGGGCCTCCTCGGGCTCGGTGCACACGACCTCGAAGTGGTAGTCGGTGGCCACTTCCGCGCCGCCGTGCGGCCCCCGGTCCAGGCCGCGCGCCAGCGGCCTCAGCAGGGTGTTGGCACCGACCACGCCCACGGTGCCGAGCGCGGCCACCACGTACAGCCCGGTCCCGGCGAGGGCGCCGACGGCGGCCGAACACCACAGGGTCGCCGCGGTGTTGAGGCCGCGCACGCTCAGCCCGTCGCGCATGATGACGCCCGCGCCGAGGAAGCCGATGCCGGAGACGATCTGCGCGGCGACGCGGGAGCCGTCGTAGCCGGTGGTGCTGGTGGCGGAGGCGAAGCCGTACTGCGAGAGGAGGACGAAGAGGGCGGATCCGGCCGCGACCAGCGCATTGGTGCGCAGACCCGCCATCCGGGCCCGCCACTGGCGCTCCAGTCCGATGATCGCACCGAAGCCCAGGCCGGCCGCGATGTTGGCCGCCATGTGCCACTCGTTGACCACAACCATGATCCACCTTCCTCGTCGGGTATCTCTATCGGCCGGTCACAGCCAGGTGTTGAATCGCCGGATGTACCAGGTCTTGACCGCCTGGGTCAGGGCGCAGTACGCCAGCAGGATCGCGATCAGCCACGGGAAGTAGCCCATCGGCAGCGGCTCCATCGAGAGCGCCGGGGCCAGCGGCGAGAACGGCAGGAAGATGCCGAACGCCATCACCACGGCGGTCATCACCATCACCGGGACCGAGGCCCGGGAGCCGATGAAGGGCACCTTGCGAGTGCGGATCATGTGGACGATGAGGGTCTGGGACAGCAGGCCCTCGATGAACCACCCGGACTGGAACAGCGTCTGACCCGCCTCGCTGTCCGCCCCGAAGACGTGCCACAGCACCAGGAAGGTGGTGATGTCGAAGACGGAGCTGATCGGGCCGATGAAGAGCATGAACCGGGCGATGCCCTTGGCGTCCCACGTGCGCGGCTCGCGCAGGTACTCCGGGTCCATGCGGTCCCAGGGCGTGGCCAGCTGCGAGACGTCGTAGGCGAGGTTCTGCACCAGCAGGTGGATCGCCAGCATCGGCTGGAAGGGGATGAAGGCGCTGGCCACCAGGACAGAGAAGACGTTCCCGAAGTTCGAGCTCGCCGTCATCTTGATGTACTTGATGGTGTTGCCGAAGGTGGTGCGGCCCTGCTCGACGCCCTGCTCCAGGACCGTCAGGTCCTTCTCCAGCAGGATGATGTCGGCCGACTCCTTGGCGATGTCGACGGCCGTGTCGACGGAGATGCCGACGTCGGCATCGCGCAGGGCGGCGGCGTCGTTGATGCCGTCGCCCAGGAAGCCCACCGTGTGTCCCTCGGCCTGGAGCGCCCGGACGATACGGGCCTTCTGCACGGGGTTGGTCTTGGCGAAGACCGTGGTGGCGCGGACCAGGGCGCGCAGCTCCGTCTCGTCCAGGGTGTCGACGACGGCCCCGGTCACGACGGCCCCGACGTCGATGCCGACGTCGGCGCAGACGCGCGCGGCGACGAGCTCGTTGTCGCCGGTGACGACCTTGACGGCGACGCCCTTCTCGGCGAGGGCCTGCAGGGCCGCCGCGGCGTCCGCCTTCGGCGGGTCGAGGAAGGCGAGGAAGCCGACGAGGGTCAGCCCGTCC
Organism: Streptomyces rectiverticillatus; assembly: GCF_013394065.1. Lineage (NCBI taxonomy): Bacteria > Bacillati > Actinomycetota > Actinomycetes > Kitasatosporales > Streptomycetaceae > Streptomyces > Streptomyces rectiverticillatus. The sequence continues at coordinate 5,862,247 of NZ_CP040752.1, read as the reverse complement.
TCGTCCGCGACGCCGTACGTCTCGCGCTCGGCGGGCAGCGTGCGCGTGGCGACCGCCAGCACGCGCAGCCCCTGCCGGTTGTTGTCCTCGGCGGTACGGGTGACGCGGCGGCGCAGTCCGGCGTCGAGCTCGGTGCGGCGGCCGTCCTCCGTCATGTGGGTGCACAGCGCCAGGACTTCCTCGACGGCGCCCTTGGTGATGAGGACGTGCTCGCCGGAAGCGGGCCCGTCCAGGTCGTTGCGGCTCAGGACCACCGACATGCGGCGGCGGGCGAAGTCGAAGGGGATCTCGTCGACCTTGGTGAAGCGGGCGTCGACGACAACCTCCTCGGCCTCGAGCACGCGGTCGATGACCGCCTGGTCCATGAGGTTGCGCAGCCCGGTCTGGAAGTGGCTGTTGAGGTAGGCGTATTCGAGGACCTCGGCGTCCTCGCGGCCGTGCACGCCGAGGTAGCGGGCGAGGACGATGCGGTCCTCGGTGAGCGTGCCGGTCTTGTCGGTGCACAGCACGTCCATGCCGCCCAGGTTCTGGATGGCGTTCAGGCGCTTGACGACGACCTTGCGGCGCGACATGGCGACGGCGCCGCGCGCGAGGTTGGTGGTGACGACCATCGGCAGCATCTCGGGCGTGAGCCCGACGGCCACGGCGACGGCGAACATGAACGCCTCGTTCCAGTCGCCCTTGGTGAAGCCGTTGACGGCGAACACCAGCGGGACCATCACGAGCATGAAGCGGATCAGCAGGAAGCTGACCTTCTTCACGCCCGCGTCGAAGCTGGTCTCGGGGCGCTCGCCGACGAGGGATCCGGCCATCGACCCGAAGTAGGTGTCCGCACCGGTGGCGACGACCACGCCGGTGGCGGTGCCGGAGGTCACCGAAGTACCCATCAGACAGAGGTTGTCGGCCTCTACGGGATCGGTGGTCGTGGACTGCCCGTAGTCGTGGGTGCGCGTGTCGGCCTTGGCGACCGGCAGCGACTCGCCGGACAGCGCGGCCTGGCCGACCATGAGGTCCTTGGCCGTGAGCAGGCGCAGATCGGCCGGGACGAGGTCGCCCGCGGCCAGGGTCACGACGTCGCCGACGACGACCCGGTCCATCGGGATCTCTACGGTGGCCGGGGCGGCGCCGTGGCCCTCGCGCCGGCGGACGGCCGTGGTCGTGGTGACGAGGGCGCGCAGGGCGGTCGCGGCGCCCGCCGAGCGGTGCTCCTGCCAGAACCGCAGCAGGCCGCTGACCAGCACCATCGCGCCGATGATGGGGATCTTGGGGTCGAAGGGCTCCTCGTCGGCGACCTGCAGCCACTGCACGTACATGATCACCACCAGGACGGCCAGGATCATGATGAAGGGGTTCCGGAAAGCTTTGGCGAGCCGGGCGTACCAGCGGGGGCCGGTGTCGTGCGCGACGACGTTGGCCCCGCCGCGCACGAGCCGCAGCTCGGCGTCGTCCTGGCGCAGGCCGTGGGGGGTGGCGCGGGCGTCCTGCAGGACCTGTGCGGCGGGCCAACCGCTGATCCTGGCCAGCCGGTCGCCGGCGGCGCGGGTGCGCGCCTCCAGCTCGGCGGCCTGACGCTCGCGGCGAGTGCGGCCCGGCGGAGCGAGCTTGCGGGGCGTGAGGGTGGTGTTGGTCATGGCGGAACCTCTCTCCGGGCACGACGGCATGGCGGCATGGCGGCATGGCGGTGCGGCCGGGCCGTGGGCACGGAAAAGTCGGTGGAGATGGGGGTGTACGGGTCGCTACGGCACGTCGCTACGGCTGCCGGAAGGCGGGAAAAAGCCGCACGGGCGACCGAAGGAAAGGCCGGTAAAGGCGATGTAAGGCTTACTAAAGGAAGTGCGCGCAACAGCGCCCGGGGTACACGACCCCGTACATCAGCTCAGTGGATCAGAGCGCTGCGCAAGCAGGAACCGCACTGAAGCGAGGACTTCCCTCGGGACTCCGACTGGTCATCCCGATCACCTCCTCGCTCGTACGAACAGTGCAGGCACCGCGCGAAATGCACGCCAAATGCGGCCGGAGCGGCACCTTCAGCGTCTAGCTTGCCATATGACGTCAAGCCGTCCGCAATCAGTAGGTAATACAAGGGTCAAAACCGTGGAGGAGGCCGTCACGGTGCCCGTGGCGGACCAGGCACCGCCGCCCTTCGTCCGGCACAAGGCCGCCCGCTGGTGCGCGGGCCTGCTCCTGCTGCTGGTGAGCGGGCCGCTGCTGTGCCGTGCCTGCGACGTGGACGGTGTCACGCCGATGCCCCAACTGCTGGCGTTCCTGCCGTGGTTGCTCGCTCCGGCCGCGACGGCGCTGGTCCTCTCGGCGGGCACCCGGTGGCTCGCCGGCTGCGCGTGGGCGCTGACCGCGGTCCTCGGCACGCTGTTCTTCCTGCCCCCGTACGCAGCCGACCGGGCGCCGTCCTCCGGTCCGGTGGTGGCCCGGCTGCGCATCCTGACGGCCAATCTGGAGTTCGGCGGGGCCACCCCGGCCCTGCTGGAGGCCCTGCGGCGCGAGAAGCCGGACCTGGTCTCGGTGCAGGAGTGCGCGCCGGAGGAGTGCGCACCGGCCCTGGAGGGCGCGCAGGTGCGGGCCGCCTTCCCGTACCGGGTGATCGTCGGCGGCGGCCGGGCGCAGGGGTCGGCGCTCCTGAGCAGGTTCCCGCTGCGTCCGGACGGCGCGGTGCGCGGCACGCTGGCGATGCCCCGGGCGCTGGTGCAGGTGCCGGGGGCGCGGTTGCTGTTCCAGGTGGCGCACCCGATGCCGCCGGTGGCGGGCGGGCTGGAGCTGTGGCGGACGGAGCTGGGCCGCGTCCGCGCCATGGCCGCCGGCCGCGGCGGGGACCCCACCGTCATCGCGGGGGACTTCAACGCCTCGCAGGACCATGCGGCCTTCCGCTCCGTGCTGGACACGGGGATGCGTGACAGCGCGGCCGTGCTCGGCCGCTCCCGGACGCCCACCTGGCCGTCGCTGACGGCGCCCCCGCTGGGCGCCCAGATCGACCACGTCCTCCTCAGCTCCGCCCTGCAGCCCGACCGGGCCCGCTTCCTGGACCTGCCGGGCACCGATCACCGGGCGCTGGTGGTGGACGCGACGCTGCACGGGTGAGGGCGGGCCGGGCCCCGGACGTCACACGGGCGGCAGGACGTCCGGCCCGATGACGGGCGTGTCGTCGTCGTGCAGCCCGCTGCACCGGGGGCGGTGCTTGCAGAAGAAGCCGCGGCCCGTGCAGTACGGGCAGAGGTGAGCCCCCGTCATGTGGCCGCCCCGGCCGGGCTGGTTCAGGTAGAGGACGGCGGCGTGGTAGTCGCCGCTTCCCCTGCACCCCTTGCAGAAGGCGTGGGGGCCGGGGCACGCCTCTTCAGGCTCGCTCATATCCGTGATGATGCGCGCCTGCCGCAGGAGCCGTACCCCACTTGGGCACGACTCCTCCTTTCTGCGTACGGCTCCCGACTTTCGTCGTACGTCCGGGATCCGGGAGCCGCGCGCTCAGCTCATGCGCAACGCCAGGAAGAAGTCCAGCTTGTCCTCCAGGCGCGACAGGTCGCGGCCCGTCAGTTGTTCGATCCTGCCGACCCGGTAGCGCAGGGTGTTGACATGCAGATGCAGCCGCGTCGCACACCGGGTCCAGGAGCCGTCGCAGTCGAGGAACGCCTCAAGCGTCGGGATGAGCTCGGCGCGGTGCCGGCGGTCGTAGTCGCGCAGCGGGTCCAGGAGCCGGGCCGTGAAGGCGCGGCGGACGTCGTCGGGGACGAACGGGAGCAGCAGGACGTGCGAGGCCAGCTCCTGGTGGCCCGCCGCGCACACCCGGCCCGGGCGGGCGGCGGCGACCCGCCGGGCGTGGCGGGCCTCCTCCAGCGCCCCGCGCAGGCCCTCCGCGGAGTGGACGGCGGCGCTGACGCCGAGCGTGAGGCGGCCGTCGCCGTCGAGCCCGCGGGAGAGCGGCTCGCGGACGGCCGCGAGGATCCGGTCCGCGTGCAGGCCGGGGGCGCGGCCCTCCTCGCCTCCCTCGGCTTCGGCCGGCACGGCGGGCAGCGGCACCAGTGCCACGGCCTCGTCGCCCATGTGGGCGACGGCGATGCGGTCGGACGGCTCGGGCCCGGCCGCCTCCGGGGAGACGAGCATCTCCTCCAGCAGGGCCTGGGCGACGGGCCCGCCCGGGATGTCGCCGTCCTCCCACTCGACACGGGCCACGACGACCTGCCAGTGCGGCGCCGTGCCGAGGCCGGGCAGCAGGACGGGCGCGGCGACGCGCAGGCGGGCGGCGATCTCGGCGGGGGCCGCCCCGGCCTGGACGAGTTCGAGGACCTCCTGGGCGAGCCGGCGGCGCACGGTGCGGGCGGCGTCGCGCCGGTCGCGCTCCACCGCGATCAGCTGGGTGACGCCGTCGAGCAGGTCGAGCCGCTCCGGCGACCAGTCCCCGGCGTCGGCCTCGACGGCCAGCAGCCAGTCCGACAGGACCGTCTCGCGCACGTCGCGGGCCGCCAGGGCGCGGCTGCTGTGGCTGATGGGGAAGAGCGAGTACGTGTCGCCGGCGACGGTCACCCGGTGCGGGCCGCGCCGGCCCGTGCGTGAGGCGGCCAGGTGTTCGCCGGCCAGGGCCGCGCTGACCGTGGCGGGCAGCTCGGGCCCGGCGCCCGCCAGCGAGGAGCCCGCGATGGGGCGGCCGGTCGGCGAGAGCACCCACGCCCGCAGGTCGAGGTCGGAGCCGAGCAGGTCGAGGACGACCTCGGGGCCGCCGCCCGCCGGGCCCGACGTCATCAGCCGGCGGTGCCGGTCGACGACGGCCGCCAGGTCCCCGGCGCGCTCGCTCGACACCTGCCGGACGACGTGCTCGGTGATGGAGGCGAACGAGACGTTCTCGTGGACCGCGAACAGCGGCAGGCGGTGGCGGTCGCAGGCCCGTACGAGGTCGTCCGGGATGGAGGCCATCTCGGCCTCGCCCGCCGCGAGCCCCGCCACGCCCGCGCCCGTGAGGATCCGCACGAACCGCTCGGAGTCCTCCGGCTCCCGCCGCCAGGCGAGCCCGGTGAGGACCAGTTCGCCGCCGGAGAGGTAGCGGCTCGGGTCGCGCAGGTCGGTCGTCATCACGCCGCGCACCGTGCGGTCCAGCTCGTCCTCGCCGCCGAGCAGTCGGAGGCCCAGCGCTTCGGTCTCCAGGAGTGCGCGCAGCCGCATCGTGGTCGCCGCCGATCTGTCTTGTTGTTACCAGTGGAATGCAGTGAGGTTTCCCAACCCCGTCTTTCGTTCGAATCTACAAGATGAGCGCTCTGGCCAGCCAACCGCTTCATGTTTTCGGTGACTGCACCGCCCCGCCGGGCGCTCTGTGTACTGGGCCCACAGCGTGCGGCACGGCCACGGAGCACGGCGGACCGCCACGCGGAATCCCCCCACCGGACCACCACCCGGCACACCCGGCACACCCCCGGCACATCCCTCGGACGACCGTGTGAGACCGATCGAGAAGAGAAGCCCCATGGAGTTCCTGCGCCCCGGCAGCTGGGAGGAGGCTCTGGCCGCCAAGGCCGAGCACCCGGAGGCCGTTCCCCTCGCGGGCGGCACGGACGTGATGGTCGAGATCAACTTCGATCAGCGTCGGCCGGATCACCTGCTGGACCTGAACCGCATCGGCGATTTGTACGAGTGGGAGACCGGGGAGGACGAGGTCCGGCTGGGCGCTTCCGTACCCTACGCACGGATCATGGAGGAGCTGCGGGCCGAGCTGCCCGGCCTGGCGCTCGCGGCGCACACCGTCGGCTCGCCGCAGATCCGCAACCGGGGCAGCGTCGGCGGCAACCTCGGCGCCGCCTCCCCCGCCGGGGACTCCCACCCGCCCCTGCTGGCGGCGGGCGCGCGGGTGGAGGCGCAGTCCGTGCGCGGCACCCGCCTGATCCCCGCCGAGGAGTTCTACACCGGCGTCAAGCGCAACGCCCTCGCCCCGGACGAGCTGATCCGGGCCGTGCGCATCGCGCGCGCCGACGGCCCGCAGCAGTTCTCCAAGGTCGGCACCCGCAACGCCATGGTCATCGCCGTGTGCGCGTTCTCCCTCGCCCTGCACCCGCGCAGCCGCACGGTGCGCACCGGCATCGGCTCCGCGGCCCCCACGCCGGTACGGGCCCGCGCCGCGGAGGACTTCCTCACCGCGGCCCTGGAGGAGGGCGGCTGCTGGGAGTCCGGGCGGCCCGTACCGCCCTCGGCCGCCCGGCGTTTCGCCGAGCTCGCAGCCGGGGCGTGCAACCCGATCGACGACGTGCGCGGCAGCGCCCGCTACCGCCGGCACGCGGTCGCCGTGATGGCGCGCCGCACGCTCGGCTGGACGTGGGACGCCTACCGCAGCGGGGGGAGGGACAGCCGATGCGCGTGAACTTCACGGTCAACGGCCGGCCGCAGCAGGCCGACGACGTGTGGGAGGGCGAGAGCCTGCTGTACGTCCTGCGGGAGCGGCTCGGGCTGCCCGGCTCGAAGAACGCCTGCGAGCAGGGCGAGTGCGGCTCGTGCACGGTCCGGCTGGACGGGCTGCCGGTGTGCGCCTGCCTGGTGGCGGCGGGCCAGGCCGAGGGGCGGGAGGTCGTCACCGTCGAGGGCCTCGCCGAGCACGCCCGGCGGCGCGCCGCGGGCGCCGGCACACCGCCGGAACCCGCGGGGACGGGCCTGGACGAGGCCCACCGCTGGACGCCTTCACCGGACGGCCGGGCGCCCTCACCGGACGGCGGCACGTGCGCCGCGGCGCTCTCCCCCGTCCAGCAGGCCTTCGTCGACGCGGGCGCCGTCCAGTGCGGCTTCTGCACCCCCGGCCTGCTCGTCGCCGCCGACGAGCTCATCGAGCGCAACCCCGAGCCCTCCGACGCGGACATCCGCGAGGCCCTGTCGGGCAACCTGTGCCGGTGCACCGGCTACGAGACGATCCTCGACGCGGTCCGCCTCGCGGCCGCCCGCGCCGGAGAGGCGGGCCCGCGATGAGCACCGCGCACACCCCCGCCGGCCTCGCCCCGGCCACCCGCGCCCACGGCGGCGTCGGCGAGTCCGCCCCGCGCCCCGACGGCACGCTCAAGGTCACCGGCGAATTCGCCTACGCCTCCGACCTGTGGCACGAGGACATGCTGTGGGGGTTCACCCTCCGCAGCCCCCACGCCCACGCCAGGATCCTCTCCGCCGACGTCTCGGAGGCGCTCGCCACCCCGGGCGTGTACGCGGTGCTGACCCACGACGACCTGCCCGCCGCGACCCGCTACGGGCTGGAGATCCAGGACACCCCCGTCCTCGCCGACGGCGTCGTCCGCTACCACGGCGAGCCCGTCGCCCTCGTCGCCGCCGACCACCCCGAGACGGCCCGCCGCGCCGCCGCCCGGATCCGTATCGCCTACGAGGAACTGCCCGTCGTCCACGACGAGGAGAGCGCCACCGCCCCCGGCGCGCCCCTGCTGCACCCGGCCCGCGACGACCTCCACGCCGCCCACGTCCCGCACCCGAACGTCGTCCACCGCCAGCCCGTCGTCCGCGGCGACGTCGCCGCCGCCCGGGCCCGCGCCGACGTCGTCGTCAGCGGCGACTACGAGGTGGGCATGCAGGACCAGGCGTTCCTCGGCCCGGAGTCCGGGCTCGCCGTGCCCGCCGAGGACGGCGGCGTCGACCTCTACACCGCCACCCAGTGGCTCCACGCCGACCTGCGCCAGATCGCCCCGGTCCTCGGCCTCCCCGAGGACAAGGTCCGCATGACCCTCTCGGGCGTCGGCGGCGCCTTCGGCGGGCGCGAGGACCTGTCCATGCAGGCCCACGCGTGCCTGCTCGCGCTGCGCACCGGCCGGCCCGTGAAGATGGTCTACAACCGCTTCGAGTCCTTTTTCGGCCACGTGCACCGCCACCCCGCCGGGCTCCACTACGAGCACGGCGCGAGCAGCGACGGGCGGCTGCTGTACGTGAAGGCGCGCATCGTCCTCGACGGCGGCGCCTACGCCTCCTCCTCCCCGGCCGTCGTCGGCAACGCCGCGTCCCTGGCCGTCGGCCCGTACGTCGTCGACCACGTCGACGTCGAGGCCCTCGCCCTCTACACCAACAACCCGCCGTGCGGGGCGATGCGCGGCTTCGGCGCCGTCCAGGCCTGCTTCGCCTACGAGGCCCAGATGGACCGGCTGGCCGAGCGGCTGGGCCTGGACCCGGTGGAGTTCCGGCAGCGCAACGCCATGGCACAGGGCGCCGTGATGCCGACCGGGCAGGTCGTGGACGCCCCCGCGCCCGTCGCCGAGCTGCTGCGCCGGGTCAAGGCCCGGCCGCTGCCGCCCGAGCGGCCGTGGGAGACCGCCGGGGGCGGGCCCGACGTCCGCGCCCTGCCGGGCGGGCTGTCCAACACCACCCACGGCGAGGGCGTGGTCCGCGGCGTCGGCTACGCGGTCGGGATCAAGAACGTCGGCTTCTCGGAGGGCTTCGACGACTACTCGACGGCCCGCGTACGGCTGGAGGCCGTCGCCGGGCAGCCGGTGGCCACGGTGCACACCGCGATGGCCGAGGTCGGCCAGGGCGGGGTGACCGTCCACGCCCAGATCGCCCGCACCGAACTCGGCGTCACCCAGGTCGTCCTGCAGCCCGCCGACACCCGCGTGGGCTCGGCCGGCTCCACGTCCGCCTCCCGCCAGACCTACGTCACCGGCGGCGCCGTCCGCCACGTCTGCCAGGAGGTGCGCGAGCGGGTCCTCACCCTCGGCCGCGCCCGGTTCGGCGCGCACCACCCGGCCTGGGAGCGGGCCGGACTCGTCCTGGAGGGCGGCAAGGTGACCACCGAGGCGGGCGAGGTGCTCGCCGCCCTCGCCGACGTCCTCGAAGACGAGGTGATCGACGTCGAGCGCGAGTGGCGGCACCGGCCCACCGAGCCCTTCGACCTGCGCACCGGGCAGGGCAACGGCCACGTCCAGTACTCCTTCGCGGCCCACCGGGCCGTCGTCGACGTCGACACCGAGCTCGGGCTGGTCAAGGTCGTGGAGCTGGCCTGCGCGCAGGACGTCGGCAAGGCGGTCAACCCGCTGGCGGTCACCGGCCAGATACAGGGCGGCACCGTCCAGGGGCTGGGCCTCGCGGTCATGGAGGAGATCGTCGTCGCCGCGGACGGGCGGGTGCGCAACCCGTCCTTCACCGACTACCTGATCCCCACGATCCTCGACACCCCCGCCATCCCCGTGGACATTCTCGAACTCGCCGACGAGCACGCCCCGTACGGGCTGCGCGGCGCCGGCGAGGCGCCCACGCTGTCCGCGACCCCGGCCGTCGTCGCGGCGATCCGGGCGGCGACCGGGCTCGCGCTCCAGCGGGTCCCGGTGCGGCCCGAACACCTCACCGGCACCTGAGCCCCCACCGCAATCCGAAAGCCCCTCGCAGGGCACCACCGGCGCCCTGTCCCGGGCCGCGGCCCTCAGCACCCCCCAGCGGCCGGTGACGTGCCGTCCTTCGTCTCGGGCCGTCCCCCGGGTCGTGCAGCCGAACCACCCACCCGGACCATGGGAGCAGGCACTCATGACCCAGCCAACCGTGGAGCCGAGAGGCGCGGCGCAGGACGCGGGCGCGGGCCCGCACCGCTCCGCCGGCACCTCCCGGCTCGACCGCTACTTCCACATCGGCGCACGCGGGTCCACCGTCGGGCGGGAGGTGCGCGGCGGCATCACCACCTTCATGGCGATGTGCTACATCCTCCTGCTCAACCCCCTGATCCTGTCCGGCCCGGACGCCGCCGGGAACCGGCTCGGGCACGCCGGACTGATCACGGCCACCGCGCTCGCCGCGGCGGTCTGCACCCTCCTCATGGGCCTCGTCGGCAAGGTCCCGCTCGCCCTGGCCGCCGGGCTGGGCGTCTCCGGGGTGCTCTCCACCCAGGTGGCGCCCCACATGACCTGGCCGCAGGCCATGGGGATGTGCGTGCTGTACGGCGCGGTGATCGTGCTGCTGGCCGTCACCGGCCTGCGCGAGCTGATCATGAACGCGATACCGCTCGCCCTCAAGCACGCCATCACCATGGGCATCGGCATGTTCATCGCCCTGATCGGGCTGGTCAAGGCCGGTTTCGTGCACGCCTCCAAGGGCGGCGGACCGGTGACGCTCGGCCCCGCGGGCGAGCTGGCGGGCTGGCCCGTGCTGGTCTTCTGCGTCACCCTGCTGGCCGTCCTCATGCTGCAGGCCCGCGACGTCCCCGGGGCGATCCTGATCGGCATCGTCGTCGGCACGGTGCTGGCCGTCGTCGTCAACGCCGCGGCCGCCCCGGGGCCCGCCGCCTGGCAGAGCGGCGCGCCCGAGCTCAAGGGCGGTGCCGTGTCCCTGCCGGACTTCTCCCTCCTCGGGCACGTGGAGTTCGGCGGCTGGGGGTCACTGGGCGTCATGAGCGTCGGAATGATCGTCTTCACGCTCGTCCTGGCCGGCTTCTTCGACGCCATGGCCACGATCATCGGCGTCGCCACCGAGGCCCGGCTGACCGACGAGCGCGGCCGGCTGCCGGGCCTGAGCAAGGCGCTCTTCATCGACGGCGCGGGCGGCGCGATCGGCGGGGTCGCGGGGGCCTCGGGGCAGACCGTCTTCATCGAGTCGGCGACCGGTGTCGGCGAAGGCGCCCGGACGGGCCTGTCGTCCGTCGTGACCGGGCTGTTCTTCACCGCCTGCCTGTTCTTCACCCCGCTGACGCGCATCGTGCCCGGCGAGGTCGCCGCCGCCGCGCTCGTCGTCATCGGAGCGATGATGATGAGCAACGCCCGGCACGTCGACTGGAGCGACCGGGCGATCGCCGTCCCGGCCTTCCTGACGGTGGTGCTGATGCCGTTCACGTACTCCATCACGGCGGGTGTCGGCGCCGGCGTCATCGCCTACACGGCGATCAAGGCCGCCCAGGGCAGGTGGCGTGAGCCGGGCGTCTTCATGTGGCTGCTGACGGCCGTGTTCACGGGGTACTTCGCCCTGCACCCGATCGAGAACTGGCTGGGCGTCAAGTAAGGAGTGGCTGGTCATGCTGGACATCGCCGAGGAGCTGCACCGCTGGTGCCGGGAAGGGCGCGCGTTCGCCGTCGCCACGGTGGTCGCCGTGGAGGGCAGCGCGCCCCGGCAGCCGGGCGCGGCCCTCGCCGTAGACGCCGGGGGCACGGTGGTCGGTTCCGTCTCGGGCGGATGCGTGGAGGGCGCGGTGTACGAGCTGTGCCGCGCCGCGCTGGAGAGCGGCGAGAGCGTGCGGGAACGGTTCGGCCGTCCGGGTGAGCACCCGGACGGGGACGGCGCCTTCGCCGCGGGCCTGACCTGCGGCGGCGTCCTGGACGTACTGGTCGTCCCGGTCCCGCCGGACGCTCCCGGGCGCGCCGTGCTGGCCGAGGCGCTGGCAGCGGCCGCCGCGGGCGAGCCGGTGGCGCTCGCCCGGGTGGTCGCGGGCCCGGACGGGCTGCTGGGCCGGGCCCTGCTCGTCCGGATGGACGGCACGTACGCGGGGGCGCTCGCGGAGTCCGGTGGGCTGGACCGGGCGGCCGCCGCGGAGGCTGCCGCGCTGCTGGCCGCCGGCCGGACGGGGACGGTGACGGTGGGCGCGGAGAGCGCGGCCGGGGTGCGCTGCGGGGATCCGGTGACCCTCCTCGTGGAGTCGTGCCTGCCGCCCCCGCGCATGATCGTCTTCGGGGCGGTGGACTTCGCCGCGGCGCTCGTCAGGGCCGGCAAGTTCCTGGGCTATCACGTCACGGTGTGCGACGCGCGGCCCGTGTTCGCGACGGCGGGGCGCTTCCCCGAAGCGGACGAGGTCGCCGTCGACTGGCCGCACCGCTACCTGGACGCCCAGGAGGCAGCCGGGGCGCTCGACGCCCGGACGGTCCTGTGCGTGCTGACCCACGACCCCAAGTTCGACGTGCCGCTGCTGGAGCGGGCCCTGCGGCTGCCGGTCGCCTACGTCGGCGCGATGGGCTCGCGCCGCACGCACGAGGACCGGCTGGGACGGCTGCGCGAGGCGGGCGTCGGCGAGCGCGCCCTGGCCCGGCTGCGCTCGCCGATCGGGCTCGACCTGGGGGCGCGCACCCCCGAGGAGACGGCCCTGTCCATCGCGGCGGAGATCGTCGCGCTCCGGCACGGGGGCACGGGCACGCCGCTGACGGGCGTACGGACGCCGATCCACCGCGAGCCGCGGCGGGCGCCGGCGCCCCCGGTGCGCACCGGCTGAGCCGCAGGACGGCGGACCACCGGCGCGGCGCCGCAGGACGACCGGCCACCGGCGCGGCGCCGCGGGGAAGCCGTTCCCGCGGCGCCGCGCGCCGTCTACGCCGGGGCCGCGTCCGGCCCGTCCGCCGCGTCCGGCGGCGCCCCGTTCCGCGCCGCCGTCAGATGCCGCAGGTACGCGGCCCTGTTGAGCGGGTTGCCGTCCGTGCGCGGGCGCACCGGCGGGCGGCCGTCGTGGGGACGGTCGGCGGCCGGGAGGGTCCACCAGAGGCCCTCGCCGCGGGTCAGGGCGGGCAGGCGGCGTTCGGCGGCGGGGGCGCTGCGGGCCGGGATCGTGCCCTTGAGGACGCACACCTCCGGGCCGGCCGCCGTGTCGTGGATGTCGGCCCCGAGCCCGGCCAGCAGGCCCGTGACGGCGCTCAGGGTGTCGGCGGGGGCCTCCAGCTCGTAGGAGTGGCAGGGCTCGTACACCCGCGTGCCCGCCTCGGCGAGGGCGGCCATCAGGACCAGCGGGGTGAGCCGGCGGAAGTCGGCGGCGGTGCTCACCGGCGCCGCGAAGCCCGAGCGCGTCAGCGTGACCACGCAGCCGGTGACCGGCCAGCCGTACAGGCCCTGGGCGAGGGTGTGGTGGACGCTCTCCTCGATCGCGCGGTCGAAGGCGGGAGGCAGGGCGCCGAGTTCGGTCTCGCGGCGGAAGACGGTGCCGGAGTCCGGCGCGCCCGGCTCGACGCGCAGGCCGACCGTCGCCCAGAAGGCGTGACCGCCGTGCCGGCCGATCTCCTCGTACGCCTCGCCCGTGCCGGTGACCCGCTCGCGGTGGACGGTGCTGCTCGGTTCGAAGACCGCGTCGACGCCGAACTCCCCGGCGAGCGTCGCCGCGACGATCTCCTTCTGCACCTCGCCGTAGAGCAGCACAGAGGTGCCGCCGCCCGCCGGCAGCGCGCGGGTGCCGATCAGCGGGTCCTGGTCGGCGAGGGCCGTGAGGGCGGCGTGCAGCCGGGCCGCGTCCTCGGGGCGCACGGGCCTGACCACCGCCTCCAGGCCGGGCGGGGCGAAGTGCGGCGTCCGCGCGCCCTCGCGCGCGGGGCCGAGGCGGTCGCCCACCCTGACCTCCGCCAGGCCCCTGATCCGGGCGATGTCGCCGGCCGTGGCGCGGCGCCGTACGGTGCCCGGCGCCCCGGCCTCGACCGCCACGAGGGAGGTGATGCGGCCGGTGTGCTCCGTGCGGCCGCCGCCGGCCTCCTGCCGGTGGAGCGTGATGCGGTCGCGCTCGGAGACCGCGCCCGAGAACAGGCGCAGGTAGGCGGTCTTCGCGCCGGAGGGCCCGCGCTCGACGGCGAAGACCGTGCCGGTGGCCTCGGCGCCGGAGCCGCCGCGCGAGGGCGGGAGGTGGCGCACCATGCCGTCGATCAGGTCCGCCACGCCCTCGCCGGAGACGGCCGAGCCGAAGTAGACGGGGTGGACGAGGCCGCGCGCGGTCTGCCGCGCGAGGGCTTCCCGCAGTTCGGGGGGCGTCACCTGCCGGTCGTCGACCAGCCGGGCGAGCAGCGCGTCGTCGTTCTCGGCCAGCACCTCGGCCACGGCCTCGCGGAAGGCGGGGTCCTCGTACGAGCCGGGGACGGTGCGGGCGCCGGGGGTGCCGATGCCGCGGACGGTGCTCATGGGAATCACGTGCGGGGTCAGCCTGCGGCGGACGGCGGCGAGCGTCTCCGCCTCCCGGGCGCCCGCGCGGTCGGTCTTGTTGACGAACACGAGGGTGGGCAGGCGCAGCCGCCGCAGCGTCTTCATCAGGACGCGCGTCTGTGCCTGCACCCCCTCGACCGCGGACAGGACGAGGACCGCGGCGTCGAGGACGCCGAGGGCGCGCTCGACCTCGGCGATGAAGTCGCTGTGGCCGGGGGTGTCGACGAGGTTGACGCGCAGGCCCCCGACGCGGAAGGGCGCGACGGCGGTGCGGATGGTGATGCCGCGGCGGCGTTCGAGCTCGCCGCTGTCGGTACGGGTGCTGCCGGCGTCGACGCTGCCGAGCCGGTCGATGGCGCCGGTGTCGAAGAGCAGGCGCTCGGTCAGGCTCGTCTTACCCGCGTCGACGTGCGCGAGGACGCCGATGTTCAGAACGGGCCGCACGGGCAGGCAGAGCCCGGAGAGCAGGGTGTGCGTACGCAAAGAAGTCCTCGGAAGGAGTCGTCCGGTCAGGGCGCTGGGGGTCACCGAGGCTCTGGCGCATGGGCGTGTCTCCCGAGGTGGGTGGGGGCTTCGCGGCACGCACGCGTGCGGGCCGCCGTCATCCTGGCAGCCGCCCGGCGGGGTGATCCAGCGAATTTCCCGGTAGCGCATATGAGCGCTGCCGCGCTCAGGAGCCGCTCACTCTTGGTAATGTGCACGTACCGCTGGGAGAGCATTTGTGAATTGGTTCACACCTGACCCTTGGCCGGGCCCTCGTCTTCGTGCTGAGATGCGGTCACGGCTTCCAGCTCGACGGCGCGCTTGGGGAGGGCACTGTGGCGGACACCGCCATGCGTAATGCGGGGTTGCCGGAGCCGCGGGGACCGCAGGGCGGGGATCCGCGGGGGGACGATCCACTGGAACGTGCCGTGTGGCGGTTGCGCTCACGCGCCTGCTGGGACGACGCCGCGGCCCTGCTCGCACCGCGCGCGGCCGCCGAGCCCGGGCCGGCCCTGCAGCGGGCGGCGGTGCTGACCGAGCGGTGCATGTTCACCAAAGAGGGCTGGGGAGCCGCCGAGGACGCACTGCGCGCGGCGGAGGCCCTGGCCACGGACGACGAGGAGCGCGGGGCGGCGGCCTGCGAGCGCGGCCACCTGGCCTACGCGTCCACCCTCCTGGGCGTCCGCGACCGGGCCGACGAGGCCCGTTCGGCCCTGGGCAGGGCCGCGGCCCTGCTCGCGCCGGGGTCACCGAACCGCCCCCTGCTGCACTTCCGCCGCGGCCTGATCGCCCAGCACCTGTCGGACAACCCGTCCGACGCGACGGCCGCCTTCGAGCGCGCCCACGCGGGGGCGACGGCGCAGGGCCAGCGCCTGCTGCTGTCCTTCACCTGGCGGCACGTGGCGGCCATGGCCGAGCACGAGGGCAGGTTCGCCGAGGCGCGCTACGGCTTCGCCGAGTCGCTTCGCATCCGGGAAGAGCTGGGCTATCTGGTGGGCATCGCC
Source organism: Streptomyces rectiverticillatus (assembly GCF_013394065.1). Classification (NCBI taxonomy): domain Bacteria; kingdom Bacillati; phylum Actinomycetota; class Actinomycetes; order Kitasatosporales; family Streptomycetaceae; genus Streptomyces; species Streptomyces rectiverticillatus. Next base: position 5,846,936 of record NZ_CP040752.1, on the reverse strand, counting down.
CCGGCACTGGCCTCGCTCGCCGCCGTCCTGGACGACCCGCGCGAGGCCGCCCGGCTGCGGGAGGAGGCCGCCCGGCTGGTCCGGCTGCTCGGCGGCGTCCCGGGCTGGCTGGCGGAACAGCTGACCACCACGGCGACGAGCCCGGACTGATCGCAGAGTCCCACTGATCCGCGGGGCCCCACTGATCCGCCGAGCCCCGGCGGCGCGGATCCACAAGCCGTCGCCTACCCACAAGCCGTCGCCTACCCGCAAGCCGTCGCCCGGGCGTCCTTCGGGCGCCGGGTGCCGGCACCGCTCACTCCGCTCCCGCGAAGTGGCCCCTCACCAGTGCCTCGGTCCGCTCCACGTCGTGCGCGGCCAGCGCCGCCAGCAGGGCGTGGTGTTCGGCCGCGTCGGCGACGAGGTCGGCCGCACGGTGCGGCCGGCCGTGGGCCGTCGGCCACTGCGCACGGCGGTGGAGCTCGTCGGCGACGGCGACCAGCTGGCGGTTGCCCGCGAGGCCCAGGAGCGCGCGGTGGAAGGCGCGGTCGGCCTCGGCGTAGAGCGCGCGGTCGCCGGTGGCCGCGGCCACGCACGCGGCCTCGGCGAGCGGCCGCAGCCCGTCCCAGCGGGCGGCCGGGACCGTACGGGCGAGCCGCAACAGCACCGGGACCTCCAGCAGGGCGCGCACCTCGGCGAGCTCGGCGAGGTCGCGGGCGGTGCGCGAGGTGACGCGGAAGCCGCGGTTGGGCACGACCTCGACGGCGCCTTCCAGAGCCAGCTGCTGCATCGCCTCCCGCACGGGCGTCGCCGACACGCCGAAGCGCTCGCCGAGCGCCGGGCCGGAGTAGACCTCCCCCGGCGTCAGCTCGCCGCTGACGAGGGCCTTGCGCAGGGCGTCCAGCACCTGCCCGCGCACGGAGTGACGCTGGGGAAGCCTGGGGGCGGGAACGGGCGCGGGCGCGCCACAGCGGCCCCCGTACGCCGAGTACTCCTGCTCGGCGTGGACGTGCTCGCCGCGGGCCCCCTCGCCGCGGACACCGGCACGGCCGCCGGCAGGAGCGGCGGCGGGAACGGCCTCGCCGCGCGCGGCCTGCGCCGGCACGCCGGCGAACGGCCCCGCGGCCGGCGGCGGGGCGGTGCGGGATCTTCCCTGCTCCATTGGGGTCCTCCTGATGTCCTTTCTGAACCATAGGCGGCCCCTCCGGCAGTTCAAACCCCGATCAACCGGGGTAAGGTAAGCCTTACCCGTAGAACGATCGCGATTCGGTGGTCCCGCATGACGTCCGCCCCGACTGCCCCGCCCCCGCTCTCGGACTCCTACACCCGCCTCGCCGAGGTCTTCCCCGCCCTTTCGGTGACCGCCGGGCCCCCGTGCACCGGCGAGGGCTGGGTGAGCGCCGCGGGGCTCGCGGAAGGCGGTGGCGAGCTGGACGCCTTCCTCGCGTGGGACGACGAGCAGATCCGGCGCGACCACGGCGCGCAGGCCCGCCCCGACGTCGTCGCGAGCGTCGGCCTGCACCGCTACGCGTGGCCGGCCTGCCTGCTCGTCACCGTCCCCTGGTTCCTGCACCGCAGGGTGCCGCGGCTGTCCGCCGGGGACGTCTCCTTCCACCGCGCCCTGGGCCGGATGACGGCCCGGGCGGCGGAGTTCGCGTGTTTGCCCGGCGACCCGGCCGCCGGCCTGCCGGGCGCCCGGACCGTCCCCGGCGAAGAGGCGCTGCGCGCGGAAGTCCGCGCTTCCATTGCCGCGCATTTCACACCCGTGCTGGTCGGCTTCCAGCCGCGGATGCGGCGTGGTCCGCGCGCTTTGTGGGGCATGGTGACGGACGAACTGGCCGAATCGCTGTGGTATGTGGGACAGCTGCTCGGCGAGGAGGAACGGGCGCGCCGCGAGCTGGCCCTGCTGCTGCCGGGGGTGACGCCGCCGTACGCCGGCGGCGCGGCCTTCCGGATGCTTACCGGCCGCCTGGGAGAGCCGATCCCGACCCGTGACCGCGTCAGTTGCTGCCTCTTCTACACCGTGCGTCCCGAGGACGCCTGTACGACCTGCCCCCGTACGTGCGACACGGACCGGGTACAGCGGCTGTCCGTAAGCTGACCGGCCTCACACCACTCGATCGGGTGAGGTGAAGGGAACGCAATTCCCTCTTCCCTTAATGACGTTCGAATTTCTTCGCACCTATCCGTATGCCGTTGCCCTCCATTGGCAGGCAGTTGGCGCGAAACCCCTTGGCGAACGCGCCGATTCCGCGAGGATGGCGCGCGAAAGGCTGTACAGCTATGCAAGGGACGCAAGATGAGAGTGACCGATATACCGCTGAATTGGATGCTCCCCAGTGTCGTGGCGCTCGCCGGGGCCGTGGTGGCGGTGACGGTGCTCGCACGCGGCCGGCACGGCGCGGACGACGCAGGAGGCGGCGCGGACTCCTGGGAGCGCAACGAGGAGCGCAGACGGCGCAAGGAGGCCATCTACGGAAGCGCCTCGTACGTCCTGCTGTTCTGCTGCGCCGCGGTGGCCGCCGCCCTCTCCTTCCACGGCCTCGTGGGGTTCGGGCGGCAGAACCTGGGGCTGACGGGCGGCTGGGAGTACCTGGTGCCCTTCGGCCTCGACGGGGCCGCCATGTTCTGCTCGGTGCTGGCGGTGCGCGAGGCGAGCCACGGTGACGCCGCGCTCGGCTCGCGCATGCTCGTGTGGACCTTCGCCAGCGCGGCCGCCTGGTTCAACTGGGTGCACGCGCCGCGGGGCCTGGACCACGCCGGGGCACCGCAGTTCTTCGCCGGCATGTCGCTGTCGGCGGCCGTCCTCTTCGACCGCGCGCTCAAGCAGACCCGCCGGGCCGCGCTGCGCGAACAGGGCCTGGTGCCCAGGCCGTTGCCGCAGATCCGGATGGTCCGCTGGTTGCGGGCTCCTCGCGAGACCTTCGGCGCCTGGTCCCTGATGCTCCTGGAAGGTGTCCGTTCGCTGGACGAGGCCGTGGAGGAGGTCCGCGAGGACAAACGGCAGCGGGAGCAGGCCAGAGCCCGCAGGAGGGAGGCCGGCAAGCTGGAGCGCGCCCGGCTCAAGGCGTACAACCGGCAGAACCGGGTGTGGGGCCGGGTCCGGGGCGGCCGGCAGGTCGAGGTCGGCGGGCCCGCCGTGCCCGCCGCCGCACAGCCGGCGCAGATCGGGTCGGACCCTTCCATAGTCGACCAGGGACAACTTCCCGTCCGTGCACGTCCGCTGCAGGCGGTCGGCCGCCCTGATCCGATCGACCTCACCGCGGAGGACGACACCCAGGCGATCCCCCGCCTGGACTCGCTCGAGGCCAAGCTGGCCCAGATCGAGCGGCAGTTCGGCTGAGCCCTGAGCCCTGGGTCGTCGCGCAGCGGCGGTTCAGGGCTCCTGGGCGGCCAGTTCGAACCAGACCGACTTCCCGACGCCGTGGGCGCGCACGCCCCAGCCGTCCGACAGGGCGTGGACGAGCAGCAGCCCCCGCCCCGACGTCGCCGCCTTCTCGATGTCGTTCATCTCCGGAACGACGTCCCCGACCGGAGGACCGATGTCCGTGCCCGGGCCGCCCAGCGCGGGATGGCCCGCCATGAAGTCCCGCACCTCCACGCGCAGCCGCCCCTTCGCGCGGCCCGCCGTGCCCGTGAACGCCGTGCCCGCCGCGCCCGTGAACGCGGCCTTGACCACGGCGCCCCCGTCGGTGTGCACCAGCGCATTGGTGACGAGCTCGCTCGCGAGCAGCTCGGCGGTCTCCGCACGGCCCGGCGCGCCCCAGCGGGCCAGAAAGCGCCGCAACTCGGCCCGGACTTCCCGGACTCCGGTGAGATCCCGGCGGCGGAGCCTCCTTTCGAATAGCGGCCCGGAATGCGCCGCGCCGTCCCCGAAACCGCTCCTGTGGTCCGTACGCTCCTCCCGCTCCCCCGCGTAGCCCTCCGCGCCCGCCCGGCCTGCTGCCTGCCGTTTCATCCTCCCTGCCCCGACCCCTCCCCGGCGCCCCGGCCTCGAACACGCTCGCGCTCACTCACCGCAATGCATGCCCCGGACCACGCTGGACAACGCCTGTTGAGCCATCAACATGGTGATATGACCAAAATCCCGGAGCCTCTTGTGCGGTGCGCGAATATGCCGTTGGCGTGCACCGGTCCGGGAATTTGTGCAGGGCTGGAGGGAATTCCCGGCGCGCCGGTCCGTACCTTGCCGCCACCGCTGCGCCGCACCGGGCCCGGAAACGACCGGGCGGGGCGGTGACCACGTCACCGCCCCGCCCCGGAACCGGCCCGGTTACGCCTCCCAGAGGGCACACGCCGTACGGTCGTCGGCGTATCCCTTGACCCGCAGCTGGGTGTCGGCGAGGAACGCCGCGAGCCCCGGCGGGCGCTCGCCCGCCCAGCGCTCGGCCAGCCGGCCGCCCAGCTCCTGTTCGCCGCGCATGGGATCGGCGAGGCCCGCCGTGCACAGCATCAGGGTGTCCCCGGGCCGGGCCACGGACGCCCGGAAGCGGAAGGGCTCGCCCGGCGGCGGGGCCTCGGCGGGCTCCACGGGCGGCGTGAGGCCCGGCGTCGGAATGCCGAGGTCCATCGTCATCAGGTCGGCGGGGGCCGAGCCGTAGCCGATGACCGGCTCACCCGTGCGCTCCGCCGGCGGGTCCGGCTCCAGATCCTGCCAGACCCCGTCCCGGAGGCGGAACAGGCCGCCCGCGCCGACGCCGAAGAACACGCGCGTACGGCACTGCGGGTCGGCGGTCAGCAACAGGCAGCGAACGGTGGCCGTGTACTCGTCCGGCCGCAGGCCCAGTTCGGCGGCGCGGGCGCGCAGCCGCCCGTAGGAGCGGTCGGTGAGCCGGTGCAGGCCCGACTTCAGCTCGCCGCGCCGGCCGCCGCGGATATCGTCGGCCAGCCGGGCGTGGCTGCGGCCGACGGCGCCGGCCAGCCACGCGCAGGCGTCCCGCGCCGCGCGCGGCGCCACGTTCGAACCGCGCGGGCCGCCGGCCATCGCCACGAGCAGCAGCGCGGCCTCCCCCTCACCGAAGCGGGCGGTCAGCAGCGCGTCGCGCCGGGGCTCGCCGCGGTAGCGCGCGGAGTCGCCGCGCAGGGACAGGGCCCGCAGCGTGACGGCGCCGTACTGCGCGCCGTCCAGGACCGTGTCCGGCACAAGACCGTCCAGGTCCTGCGGGTCGGCGGCGGGCCAGGCCGTCGGCTCCGCGTCGTACGTGGGCGGACGCTCGCCGACGTACTCCGCCGCGCGGCCCGCCCGTCCCGCCGGCTGCGGAGGCGCGGCCAGGGGGTGGTGCCGGGGCGGCGTGGATTCGCGGGAGACGACGGGCGGGCGGGAGGCCGGCTCCAGGGAGGCCGCCCCGGCGGCGGGCTCCACCGGCTCGGCGGGCTCGCCGCCGGGCTCGGGGGAGGCCGGCCGGGCGTCTCGCGCCGCGATGCGGGCGGGGCTCGCCCCGGGCGCCCTCCGGGCCGGCACGGCCGGGGCCGGGGGCTCCTCCCGGGGCTCCGGGAGCTCCGGGCGCTGCTGGGCGGGGATCCCGGAGAACTCCGGGCGCTCGTACGGCTCGGGGAGCTCCGGCGGCTCCAGGCGGTGCCGGGGCTGCGGGGCGGGCGGTTCGGGCAGGGGACGCCGCGGCGGCCGCAGGGGGCGCTCGGCCCGCACCGGCCGGGTCGGCCGTTCGAGCCGCGCCGCACGCTTGGCCCGCTCGGGCAGCCCCGGCTCGCCCGTCCCCTCGTATCCGCCTTGAGGCTCCCGCAGCGAGGGTGCCTGCGACCGGGCGGGGCCGTCCGGCCTGTCCGGGCCGTCGGCTTCGGGAAGACCCGGACGACCGGGAGCATCCCCACCCCCGTCGGAGCACTCGGCCGACTCGGAAACATCCGGATAGTCGAAGCCTCCTGCCCGTTCGGACGGACCCGCCTGCGCGCCACGGTTCGAACGGCCGGGAGCGTCCGGACAGTCGGATCGGTCCGGGCGGCCGCTCCGGGCGGCCTCGCCGTCGAAGCGGCCCGCCTGCTCGGAAGCGTCCGGGGAATCAGCACGGTCCGCACCCTCGGACGGGCCCGCCTGTACGGAGCGGTCCGGGCGGCCCTGGGCCTCCACGCTGTCGAAGCGGTTCACCGCCTCCGGAGCGTCCGGATACTCCACCGGCTCGGAACCGGCCGGGGCATCGGTGCGGTCAACCCGCCCCGTACGGCTCGCCGGTGCGGAACGGTTCGAGCGGCCGGAGCGATCCGTGCGATCGGGGCGGTCCGCTTGCTCCGCGTCGGGAGCGGCCGAGGCGTCGGAGCGGCTCACCCGTGCCGAGCGGTCCGGGCGGCCGGAGCGGTCGGCGCCGGCGCTGCGTTCGGAGCGGGTCCGGCGGTCGCCGCCGAAGAAGAGGTCCGCGCCTTCGCAGCGGTCCGAACGGGCCGGGCGGCCGGGGCGTTCCCCGGCGACGGGGCGGGCGGGGCGCCTGGAGCGGTCCGGGGCCGGGGCCGCCGTGCCGTCCGGCTCACGCCCGGCCGTCCGGGCGGGGCCGCCCGATGCCCCCAGGGATCCCGGCGGCAGATCCGGGCGCTCCTCCGGCGGGCCGTCGGCGCGGCTCCGGGGGTCCTGCCGCTCCGGGCCTGAGGGCCGCCCCGGCTGCCGCGGTACCTCCGCCTGCCTGCGGGGGTCGCTCTTGCGCCACTTCTGCGGTTTCTCCAGGAGTTCCGGAAGGAGCCCCGCCGAATGGAGATCCGGAGGTTTCGGAATCCTCGGCAGGGGGACCCTGGCCGCCCGGCCGGGCACGGGCCCGTCGGCGAGCCGCTCCGCGCGCGAAGGCGGGGGCAGTTCGGGCGGAGGTTCCGCTCCGGGCGGCGGGGGCGTGAATTCGGAACGCCCGGGCACTCCGCGCGAACGGGGTGCCCCATATCCCTTCGGCAGCGATGGAAGCCCGCTCGGGGGAACCGCGACGGGATCCGGGGGCCGCGGTGGATCGGGAGGCTCGGCTCTCGGCGCCCTCACCGTCCTCTGCGCCCTTTTCGGCCGTTCACCGCCCGCCTCGGCCCTCACCACCGCCGAGGCGGAGGTGAATCGCTCGTCCAGGCTGCTGTCGTCCCCGGCGGCGGTGCCGATATCCGGTGCATTCTTGTCGTACAACTCGCCCCACCAGGCGTCCTCTTGGCCGGTGTGCGGGTCCCCCTGCTGGCTCATGCCCTTATTGTCCATACTCTTGGGCATACGGGAAGAGTGCACGGCAGACCTCACCCGGGGATGATGACCGAGTCGAAAAGCGGTCGCGGGGAGGGATGTCGTGTGCTCGGTGCCATTGGACTGGAAGGGCCTGCCGCAGTCCGGGAGATGGGCCGTCGCGGAGGGACCGAAAGGGAACGGCAACAGCCCGCGGGACACAGTGGTGTGGAACTGGTGACGGGCGCACGCTGTGTTGACGAACGGCTGCTGCGCATACGCCGCGGCGCCTCCGTGGAGATATGCGCACTGCTGGCGGGAAGACCCTGGCGGACGGCCGACAGGGCCGTACCGGAGGGCTCGGGCGGCTCGGACGGCTCAGCCGTTTCATCGGACACAGCGTCCGGCATACCCCACCGCACCGTCGTCGAACGCGCCGGCCTCGCCGCGCTGCCGGATTCGGGGGATCCGGCCCTGATGCGCGTCGCGGAGCGCATTCCCGCCGAACTGGTGATCGCCGACCGCGCAGTTGCCCTGCTTCCGCTCACCCCCCGCACGGCCGGGATCGCCGCGCTTCCCGAGCTGTCCGAGCCGGCGGCCCTGGTCGTCCACCCCGGTCCGCTCCTCGCGTCGCTGGTGAACCTGTTCGAGGACATCTGGAACGAGGCCCTCCCCTTCCGGGTCTGTGCGGACGCGGCCCGGCGCGCGGCCGACGGCCCTGCGGCCGGTCCCGACGCGCTCGACCTGGCCGTGCTGTCACTGCTGATGGACGGCCTGACCGACGCGAGCGTCGCCAAGCAGCTCGGACTCGGGCTGCGCACGGTGCAGCGCCGGGTGAAGCGGCTGATGGAGCTGGCCGGGGTGACCACCCGGCTGCAGCTGGGCTGGCACGCCGCCGCGCACGGCTGGACCGCACGCCGCTGACGCGGACCCCCGTGGGCATCTCGGCCACGGTGGCCGCAATCGTCCGGGAGCGCCGCCGCCCGGCTTCCGGCAACCTTGGTGCATGGGGACGTGGCAGCTGGTCCTGGTCGGCCTCGTGATGTTGCTCGGCCTGCTCGGCGTCGTCACCCCCGGCGTGCCGGGGCCGCCGATCGTGTGGGCCGGCGTGCTGTGGTGGTCGATGACCGACCGGACCGCCCTCGCCTGGGCCGTGCTGGCGGGGGCGACGGGCGTGCTGCTGCTGGAGCGGGCCGTCGGCTGGCTGCTGCCGCACCGCAGCCTCCGGGGCGCGGGCGTCACGCGCCGCGCCTTCCTCGTGGCAGGGGCCTGCGGCATCGCCGGCTTCTTCGTGGTCCCGGTGCTGGGCGCGGTCCCGGGGTTCATCGCCGGGCTCTACGGCGTGGAGCGGAGGCGCCTGGGCGGGCACAGCGCGGCGTGGGCGTCCACCCGGAACGTGATGCGGGCGGTGGGCACGAGCGTCCTCGTGGAGCTGTTCGCGTGCCTGCTCGTGGTGGGGATGTGGATCGGCGCGGTCACCGCCGGGTGAGCCGGGAGCGGGGCGGCAGCCGGGGGCCGGGGCCTGGGCGGGACCCGGGCGGGACCCGGGCCGGGCTCCGGCTCACCGGCCTGCGGGTCCTCCGATGCCTCCGATGCCGCCGATGCCTTCGAGGGCGAGCAGGGTGCGCTTGCGGTCCAGGCCGCCCGCGTAGCCGGTGAGCGAGCCGTCCGCACCGATCACCCGGTGGCAGGGGCGCAGCACGAGCAGCGGGTTGGCGCCGACGGCCCCGCCGACCGCGCGGACCGCGGCTCGGGAGGCGCCGATGCGGGCGGCGAGCTCGCCGTAGGTGGTGGTGGCGCCGTAGGGGACGGCGTCCAGGGCGTCCCAGACGCGGCGGCGGAACTCCGTGCCCTCCGCGGCGAATTCGAGGCGGAATTCCCGGGACTCGCCCGCGAAGTAGGCGGTGAGCTGCCGCTCGGCCTCGGCGAAGGCGGCGGTGTCGCGCTGCCAGCCCGGTGCCACGGCGGGGGCGTTCTTCTGGCCGGGTACGGACAGGGAGGCGATGGCGGTCCCGCCGGGGGCGCCGGCGGAGGGCCGGCCGGTGACGAGGAGCGGGCCGAGGGGGCTGGTGATCTCGCTGTAGAGAATGGTCATGGTCAGGATTCCTTGCGGGTCGGGGCGGCCGTGGCCGCGAGGTGCCGGAGGTGGTGGAGGGCGTAGCTGCGCCAGGGGCGCCAGGCGTCGGCGGCGCCGGGTTCCGCGCCGAGCGCGGCGAGGCCGTGGCGGACGCCGGCGTCGTCGCCGAGGAGGACGTCGGGGTCGCCGAGGGCCCGCATCCGGATGTATCCGGCGGTCCAGGGGCCTATGCCGGGGAGGCCGAGGAGGGCCCGGGCCGCTTCTTCGCGGTCCGCGCCGGGGTCGAGGCGGACGGTGCCGTCGGCGAGGGCCGTGGCCGTCGCGCGCAGGGCGCGTTTGCGGGCGTCGGGCATGCCGAGCTCGTCGAGTGCAGCGTCGGCGAGGGTGGCGGGCTCGGGGAAGAGGTGCGTGAGGCCGCCGTCGGGGGCGGGCAGCGGCTTGCCGTAGGCGGCGACGAGGCGCTCGCCGAGGCGTGCCCCGGCGGCCACGGTCACCTGCTGCCCGAGCACGGCGCGCACGGCCAGTTCCTCGCCGTCGGCCGCACCGGGCGAGCGCAGGCCGGGCCGGGCCTCGACGAGCGGGCGCAGCAGGGGGTCGGCGCCGAGCCGCTCGGCGACGGCGTAGGGGTCGGCGTCGAGGTCGAACAGGCGGCGTACGCGCTGGACGGCGGTGGCCAGGTCGCGGGGGTCGGTGAGGTGGAGCCGGCAGTCGAGCCAGGGTCCGTGCCGGCCGGCCCCGGGGCGGGGTTCGTGGACCTCGGCGACGCCGGTGCCGTAGGGCAGCCGCAGGGTGCGGCGGTAGAGGCGGGCGCCCTCGCTGCCGAGGACCTCCTCGACGCCGGGGACGGCGCGCCGCTGCAGGAAGTCGAAGATCTCGGGGGCGGCGTAGGGGCCGCGGTGGGCCAGCCGCAGCGGTATGCCTGCGCCGGCGGGGCGGCGACTCCTGGAGCCGCGCAGGCCACTGGGGGTGGCGGCGTAGATCTCGCGGATGGTGTCGTTGAACTGGCGCACGCTCGCGAAGCCCGCGGCGAAGGCGATCCCGGTGACCGGCATGTCGGTGGTCTGCAGCAGGACGCGTGCGGTGTGGGCGCGCTGGGCGCGGGCGAGGGCGATGGGGCCGGCGCCGAGTTCCTGGGTGAGCTGGCGGTGCACCTGCCGGGCGCTGTAGCCCAGGCGGGAGGCGAGGCCCGCGACGCCGTCGCGGTCGACGACGCCGTCGCCGATCAGGCGCATGGCGCGGCCGACGAGGTCGGCGCGGACGTTCCACTCGGCGGAGCCGGGGGCGGTGTCTGGGCGGCAGCGGCGGCAGGCGCGGAATCCGGCGCCCTGCGCGGCGGCGGCCGAGGGGTAGAAGCAGGCGTTCCGGCGCTTGGGGGTGACCGCGGGGCAGCTGGGGCGGCAGTAGATGCCGGTGGTCTTCACGGCGAGGAAGAACTCGCCGTCGAAGCGGGCGTCCCTGCTGTGTACCGCCTGGTAGCGGGCCTCGTCGTCCATGCGTCCAGTCTGCGGCACGGAGCCGCGTGCGACTGGCGGAAATCGGACGGGGCCTTCGGGGGCGCGGCGGCGGCCTCCCCGCCCCGGGCGCGCTACTCGGGCCCTGGGGCACGAGGGCCGGGGGCCGAGGGCCGACGGCAGCCCGGCACCGCCGACAGCCGCCGCCCGACATCTCGCCGTCGCGGCGGAGAAGTACCCCGCCGCGACGGCACCCAGCCACGAGGGCGCACCCCGGCGGTGCCGGACCTGCCCGGGCCGTACGGTACGGCAAGGCTCCCGGAGCGGGGAACCCGTGCCTACAGGCCGACGCCCCGCTTGCGCGCGTACGCCTCGCGGCCCTCCGCCGACTTCTGCTTCCAGTCGCGGCGGATCTCCGCCCGCAGCCGGGCGTCGGTGCGGGAGGCGATCCACGCGTTCTCGCGCTGCAGCTTGCGGTAGCTGTCGAGGCGCCGCTGCCCCAGCTCCCCCGAGTCGACCGCCGCGAGGACGGCGCAGCCGGGCTCGGCGGCGTGCCCGCAGTCGTGGAACCGGCAGCGGGCGGCCAGCTCCTCGATCTCGGCGAACGTCTGCGAGAGGCCGCTCTCCGCGTCCCACAGGCCGACGCCGCGCAGCCCCGGGGTGTCGATCAGGACACCGCCGGAGGGCAGCTTGAGCATGTTGCGCGTGGTGGTGGTGTGACGGCCCTTGCCGTCCCGGTCGCGGGCGGCGTTGACGCCCTGGACCTCCTCGCCGACGAGGGCGTTGGCGAGGGTGGACTTGCCCGCGCCGGACTGGCCGAGCAGCACGGACGTGCCCCCGGTCAGGGAGGCGGCGAGGACGTCGACGCCCTCGCCGGTCTCCGCGCTGACGGCGAGCACCTGGGCGCCCGGCGCCACGGTGGCCGTGTCGGCGACGAGGTGGCCGAGGACGACGGGGTCGGGCACGAGGTCGGCCTTGGTGAGGACCACCATCGGCTCGGCGCCGCTCTCCCAGGCCAGGGCCAGGAACCGCTCGACGCGGCCCAGGTCCAGCTCCACGGCCAGCGAGACCGCGATGATCGCGTGGTCGACGTTGGCGGCGAGGACCTGGCCCTCGGAGCGCTTGGAGGACGTGGAGCGTACGAACGCGCTGCGGCGGGGCAGCAGGGCGAGCACCATTTCGCGGTCGGTGTCGACGGCGGCCCAGTCGCCGGTGCACATGATGTTCAGCGGGTCGCCGGTGGTGACGAGCGCGGTGTCGGCCTGCACGGTGTGCACGCCGGTGCCGTCCGGCGCGGGCACGACGACGTCGCAGCGGCCCCGGTCGACGCGGACGATGCGGCCGGGGACGGCGCCCCCGGCGGCGTGTGCGGTGAATGCGGTGAAGCTGTCAGCGAACCCTTCGTCCCAGCCGTAGGGGGCGAGAGGGTGTGAGAGCTCGGTCAAGACGGTGTTCCTTAAAGGAGAAGGAGGAGGGGGTGACGGACTTCTGCTGGGTGCGAGCCGTGACAGTCATCGGTCCTCGCCTCCTCTCCTGGGAACACGCGTCCTTCGCGCTGGGGTGAGCTTAAGCGGGGCGCACGGGCGTGCGCGAAAGGTTTTTCCCGTCGCCTTCTCTGCTCGTCGCTTCCCTGCTTCTCTGCTCGTCGCCTGCTCTAGTCCTCTAGTCGCGCCGCTTCGCGTGCCGCGCGTGCTTGGGCTGGTGGCCCTCCTTCTGGAGGCGGGAGCGGACGTCGTCCGGGGGCAGGAACTGGGCCCACCGCTCCGGGAACTCCGAGGGCGGCTCGCGGTCCTGGCCGATCACGCCCTCGTCCGGGCCGTAGTCGTCGAGGTCGTCCTCCAGGCTCGCCTCCAGGGCGCGGGCCGCGCGCTCGGCCGCCTCCTGCGCCGCGGCCGCGGCCCGGAGCCGGTCGACGTCGGCCCGCGCGGCGGCGGTGGCCACCGACGGCCACACCCGGTCGAGCGCGGCGTTGACGGCCGCGCCGACGAGCACGGCGAAGGCCGAGACGCCGATCCACAGCAGCACGGCGACGGGCGCGGCGAGGGAGCCGTAGATGGTCAGCCCCTCCACCGTGTGGGTGAGGTAGATCCGCAGCAGGAAGCTGCCGAAGACCCACATCGTCAGCGCGACGAGCGCCCCGGGGATGTCCTCCTGCCAGGGCGAGCGGACCGGCACGGACACGTGGTAGAGCGTGGTGAGGAAGGCGATGCACAGCAGGATGACGACGGGCCAGTACAGGAAGCGCACGACGTCGGCGCTCCAGGGCACGACGTCCACCACCGCCTCGGGCCCGGCGACCAGCAGCGGCAGCGCCACCGCCCCGATGAGCAGGGCGACGATGTAGAGGAGGAAGGCGAGCAGGCGGGTCCGGACGATGCCGCGCTTGCCCTCCAGCCCGTACATGATCGTGATGGTGTCGACGAAGACGTTGACGGCGCGCGAACCGGACCACAACGCGATGGCGAAGCCGACGGAGATGACGTCGGGGCGGCCCTTGGTGACGTCCCGCAGCAGGGGCCGGGCGATCTCGTTGACGCCCTTGTCGCTGAGGACCGTCGCGGACGCCTTGAGGATGTTCTCCTGGATGGAGCCGATGGTGTTGGTACCGGTCCAGTCGTCCAGGTAGCCCAGCAGGCCGAGGAGGCCCAGCAGCAGCGGCGGCAGCGACAGCAGGGTGAAGAACGCGGCCTCCGCCGCGAGCCCGGTCACGCGGTATTCGATGCAGGAGTTGACCGTGTCCTTCAGAAGAAGCCACGCCATCCTGCGTTTCGAGACATTTCGGTACAGGACGCGAGCCCTGTGCAGCCGGCCGGCCCGACGCCCCGGTGATTCGTTTGCTGCCTGCACGCTCTAACCGTATCCGCCCTGGCAGCATCGGCTCGCACGCCCGCCGAACAGACGGGCGACACGGGGCCGGACGAGACGGTACGGGGCGGACGGGCGTCCGGTGGAGGGTGATGCTGCGCCGACTCGGCACCACCCTCCGGCCGCTCTCCCACACCATCCGCCCGCGGCGCGCCCCCGCGCAACGGTTGCATGGAGTTGCAATCCTGCGGATGCCCCGGCGGACGGGCCCGCGGGACGGCACCATGGCAGCGTGAACCGCGGAACCACCGACGAACGCCTGCTGCCGGCCGTCCGGGAGGCCTGCCTGGGTGACGCACGGCCTCCCGTGCCCCCGCGCCCGGTCATCGGGCAGTCCTGGCACCGCGTCCGGCTGCGGGGCGTCGATCCGGAGAAGGGCGGTTCGTCCCCGCCGCTGCCGGCCGACGAGGTCGAGCAGCGGCGGCAGCGCTCGCCGCTGGCGGCGCTGCTCGGGCAGCTGCACGAGGGCCTGGGGTCGGTGGTCGACATCGAGCGGCACCTGATGGCCGTCACCGACGCCGAGGGGCGGGTGCTGTGGCGGCAGGGGAACCCCGGCGTGCTGCGCAGCGCCGACCGGCTCGGCTTCGACGTGGGGGCGTCCTGGGCCGAGGAGCTCGTGGGCACCAACGGCATCGGCACCTCGCTCGTCGAGCGGCGCCCGGTGCAGGTGCGCTCGGCCGAGCACTTCGTCCGCACCCACCACGCGTGGACGTGCGCGGCGGCCCCGCTGCACGATCCGCGCGACGGGCGGCTGCTGGGCGTGCTGAACGTCAGCGGGCCGGCACCGGTGTTCAACCCCGCCACGCTGCCGCTGGTCACGGCGGTCGCGAAGCTGGGCGAGGGGGAGCTGCGGGCCCGGCACTGGGAGTCGGTGGAGCGGCTGCGGGCGGTCGCGGCCCCCATGCTGGCCCGGGTGAGCGGGCGGGCTCTGGTGGTGGACCGCGACGGCTGGGCGGCGGCGGTGACCGGCATGGGGCCGGTGGGCCGGGTCGCCCTGCCCAAGTCGGTGCAGGCGGGGCGGGCGTGGCTGCCCTCGCTCGGTCCGTGCTCGCTCGCGCCCCTGCCGGACGGCTGGCTGGTGCAGGTGGAGGAGGCGCCGCGCACCGAGCTCGTGCCCAACCGCGTCGTGCTCGACGTGCGCGGCCCGCGCCGCTGGACGGTCACGGTCGCGGGCGCCGCCGGCGAGTGGTCGCAGGAGCTCAGCCCGCGCCACGCCGAGCTGCTGTACGTGCTGGCGCGGCACCCCGGGGGCCGCTCCGCCGCGGAGCTCGCGGCGGACCTGTTCGGCGACGCCTCCCGGACGGTCACGGTCCGCGCGGAGATGTCGCGCATGCGCCGCACCTTGGGGGGCGTGCTCAGCCACCGCCCGTACCGCTTCGCGGACGGCGTCGACGTCCACCTGCTGACCCCACCACGGGGCGAAGACCTCCTGCCGTCGTCAACGGCCCCGGTAGTCCTGACGGACCGCACAGACCTCCCAGGCGGGACGGCCTGACGCGGCCCCGCACCCACGGCACCGGGCGGTACCGCGGCAGCAAGAGAAAGAGCCGCTCCAGGATCGAAAGCCGCGGCAACCCACTCCCGCCGCGACGGCGATCAGCCCCCACGAGGCACCCGGCGGTGCCGAGCCGACCCGAGGCCCGCCCGGCACCGCCGGACCCCACCGCGACGGCTCAGCGCCGCGGCGGCGGGAAAAAGCTGCGGCCTCGACCGGATCGCAGCCGCGACCCACGCCCCACAGCGCCGCACGCTCGGCGCCAACCCACTTCCGCCGCAACGGCGATCAACCCCTCCCAAGGTTCCCGGCGGTGCCGAACCGCCCCCAAGGCCCGCCCGGCACCGCCGGACCCCACCGCGACGGCTGAGCGCCGCGGCGGCGGGATCAAACACGTGGGCGCACCGCGCGCCACCCTGTGCGTGGGATCGCCGGCCATGGCGGCCCCCGGCCGCCACCCGCCCCCCGCGCCGTGGTTCGCTGGGCGTATGAGTATCCGTACGACCACCGTGACCACCTGGTCCCTGGAACAGACCTCGCCCGCCGACCTCGTGCCCGTCCAGGTGCCGGACGCCGCGTCCGGCATCCGGATCGTCCGCGCCGAGGTGCCCTCGCCCGAGTTCAGCCGGTTCCTCTACACGGCCGTCGGCGGCGACGTGACCTGGCTCGACCGGCTGCCCTGGAGCTACGAGCAGTGGCGCGCGCACCTGGAGCGGCCCGGCGTGGAGACCTGGGTGGCCTACGAGCACGGGACGCCGGCGGGCTACATCGAGCTGGATCCGCAGCCCGGGGGCACGGTCGAGATCGTCTACTTCGGGCTGATCGCGGCGTTCCGCGGCCGCCGGATCGGCGGCCACCTGCTGTCGTACGGCACCACGCGGGCCTGGGACCTGGCCGACCGCTGGGAGGGCCTGGAGCCGACCGAGCGGGTCTGGCTGCACACCTGCAGCCTCGACGGCGAGCACGCGGTGGCCAACTACGAGAAGCGCGGCTTCCGTTTGTTTGCGACCAAGACCGAGGAGCAGCCGGAGACCGCACCGCCCGGGCCCTGGCCGGGCGCCCACGCCTGAGCACAGGCAGCGCACCCGTCACGGGCGGCACAGGCCGCCGAGCGAACCCGTCCCGTATCCCGGGACGGGTTCGTCCACATTACGGACAATGGTGGACTGGCCGGATCCCGCCGTGCCACGCTTCCCCCATGTCCGGAGCTGGAATCGTCTTGGTGAGTCGGCGTCACGTCGACCTCGTCCGCGTGTCCAGCGCCATCTGTCCGGCGGGCTGACGTCTCAGCACCAGCACTGCCGTTTCCTGACTTTCGCCCGCTCCCCCGCCGTCCCCGATGCCGCGGACGAGCGTCCCCCTTGCGCACCCGCGCCGCCCCGTGAGCACCCGCACCCGTACCCGTCCCGGTACACGTAACCCGTACCCGTACCCGTACTCGCACCTGTACCCGTACCCGTACGCAGGTGCCGGGCGCACCCGTGGGCGTACCCGCAGGCCACCGAAGGACATACCGCCATGGCTGCCACCTCGCACACCCCCTCAGCCGCCACGTCCCGCCGCAAGGCCGGCCGCCACCGCGGCGAGGGCCAGTGGGCCGTGGGCCACTTCACCCCGCTCAACGGCAACGAGCAGTTCAAGAAGGACGACGACGGTCTCAATGTGCGGACACGCATTGAGACGATCTACTCGAAGGCCGGCTTCGACTCCATCGACCCCGCCGACCTGCGCGGACGGATGCGCTGGTGGGGGCTGTACACCCAGCGCAAGCCGGGGATCGACGGCGGCAAGACCGCGATCCTGGAGCCGGAGGAGCTGGACGACGAGTACTTCATGATGCGGGTCCGCATCGACGGCGGCCGGCTCACCGTCGCCCAGCTGCGCGCCATCGGCGAGGTCTCGCAGACCTACGCCCGCGGCACGGCCGACATCACCGACCGGCAGAACATCCAGCTGCACTGGGTGCGCATCGAGGACGTGCCCGCCATCTGGGAGAAGCTGGAGGCCGTCGGGCTCTCGACGACGGAGGCGTGCGGCGACTGCCCGCGCGTGATCATCGGCTCGCCGGTCGCCGGGATCGCCGCGGACGAGATCCTCGACGGCACGCCCGCCATCGAGGAGATCGAGCGCCGCTACATCGGCAGCAGGGAATTCTCCAACCTGCCGCGGAAGTTCAAGTCGGCGGTCTCCGGATCGCCGGTGCAGGACGTGGTCCACGAGATCAACGACATCGCGTTCGTCGGCGTCGTCCACCCCGAGCACGGGCCCGGCTTCGACGTCTGGGTCGGCGGCGGGCTCTCCACCAACCCCCGCCTCGGGGAGCGGCTCGGCGCCTGGGTGCCGCTGGAGGACGTGCCGGACGTGTGGGCCGGCGTCGCCGGCATCTTCCGCGACTACGGCTACCGGCGCCTGCGCACCCGCGCCCGGCTGAAGTTCCTGATGGCGGACTGGGGCCCGGAGCGCTTCCGCGACGTCCTGGAGAACGAGTACCTGCAGCGGAAGCTCGCCGACGGGCCGCCGCCGGCCGATCCGAGCAATCGCTGGCGCGATCACGTAGGCGTGCACGAGCAGAAGGACGGCCGCTTCTACGTGGGCTTCGCCCCGCGCGTCGGCCGGGTGGACGGCAGCACCCTCACCAAGATCGCCGAACTGGCGGCGGCCCACGGCTCGGACCGGCTCAACACCACGGTCGAGCAGAAGATGATCATCTTGGACGTGGTGCGGGAGCAGGTGGACTCCCTCGTCACCGGGCTGGAGGCGCTGGGCTTCCAGGTCACGCCCTCCCCCTTCCGGCGCGGCACGATGGCCTGCACCGGCATCGAGTTCTGCAAGCTCGCCATCGTGGAGACCAAGGCGCGCGGCGCCTCCCTGATCGACGAACTCGAGCGCCGGATGCCGGACTTCGAGGAGCCGGTCACCATCAACATCAACGGCTGCCCCAACGCCTGCGCCCGCATCCAGACCGCGGACATCGGCCTCAAGGGCCAGCTCGTGCTGGACGCGGACGGCCACCAGGTCGAGGGCTTCCAGGTGCACCTGGGAGGCGCGCTGGGCCTGCAGGCCGGCTTCGGCCGCAAGGTCCGCGGCCTGAAGGTCACCTCCGAGGAACTGCCCGACTACATCGAGCGGGTGCTGACCCGCTTCGGCGAACAGCGCGAGGACGGCGAGCGGTTCGCGGCCTGGGTCGCGCGCGCCGGTGAGGCGGACCTGTCATGAGCGGACGCGCCGCCCCCTTCTACTGCCCCTACTGCGGCGACGAGGACCTGCGCCCGTCCGAAGAGGGGCACGGGGCCTGGGAATGCGCAGCCTGCAGCCGCGCGTTCCGCCTGTCGTTCCTCGGGCTGCTGGCCCCGGGCCACCGGGGCCCCGCGCCCGTACCCGGCGAAGGGGACGGCACCTCATGACCGCCACCGACCTGCGGGCGCTCGCCGAACGGGCGGGCCGCGAGCTGGAGGAGGCCCCGGCGCCGGAGATACTGCGCTGGGCCGCCGAGACCTTCGGGGAGCGCTTCTGCGTCACCTCCTCCATGGAGGACGCGGTCGTCGCCCACCTCGCCTCGCGCGCCCTGCCCGGCGTCGACGTCGTCTTCCTCGACACCGGCTACCACTTCCCGGAGACCATCGGCACCCGCGACGCGGTCGCCGCCGTGATGGACGTCAACGTCATCACCCTCACGCCCCGCGCGACCGTCGCCGAACAGGACGCCGCCCACGGACCCCGGCTGCACGAGCGCGACCCCGACCTGTGCTGCGCGCTGCGCAAGGTCGAGCCGCTGGAGCGCGGGCTCGCCGCGTACGACGCCTGGGCGACCGGGCTGCGCCGCGACGAGTCCCCCACCCGCGCGGGCACCCCCGTCGTCGGCTGGGACGAGCGGCGGCGGAAGGTGAAGGTCTCCCCCATCGCCCGCTGGACCCAGGAGGATGTGAACGCGTACGTCGCCGGACACGGCGTGCTCACCAACCCGTTGCTGATGGACGGCTACGCCTCCGTCGGCTGCGCGCCCTGCACCCGCAGGATCGCCGCGGGCGAGGACGCGCGCGCCGGGCGCTGGGCCGGAACGGCCAAGACCGAATGCGGGCTGCACGGATGACACAGGAGCAGGAGCAAAGGATGAGCGGGGCCACCATCTGGCTCACCGGCCTGCCGAGCGCGGGCAAGACCACGATCGCCCGGGCGCTGGCCGGACGGCTGCGCGACGAGGGACACCGGGTGGAGGTGCTGGACGGCGACGAGATCCGCGAGTTCCTCTCGGCCGGGCTGGGCTTCTCCCGGGAGGACCGGGACACCAACGTGCGGCGGATCGGCTTCGTCGCACAGCTGCTCGCCGCGCACGGCGTGAAGGTGCTCGTCCCGGTGATCGCACCGTACGCGGACTCCCGCGAGGCGGTGCGCAAGCACCACCAGGAGCGGGGCACGGGCTATCTGGAGGTGCACGTGGCCACACCCGTCGAGGTGTGCTCGGTCCGGGACGTCAAGGGCCTGTACGCGCGGCAGGCGGCGGGCGAGATCTCCGGGCTGACCGGGGTCGACGACCCCTACGAGGCTCCGGCCGACCCGGACCTGCGGATCGGGGCGCACGAGCAGAGCGTGGCGGAGTCGGCAGGGGCGCTGCACGCCCTGCTGGCGGGACGGGGGCTGGCATGAGCGCCGCCGGAAGCCCCTTCGCCCTGCCCCACCTGGAGGTGCTGGAGTCGGAGGCGGTGCACGTCTTCCGTGAGGTGGCGGGGGAGTTCGAGCGGCCGGTGCTGCTGTTCTCGGGCGGCAAGGACTCCATCGTCATGCTGCACCTGGCACTGAAGGCCTTCGCCCCCGCGCCCCTGCCCTTCGCCCTGCTGCACGTCGACACCGGCCACAACTTCCCCGAAGTCCTCGCCTACCGCGACCGCACCGTCGCCGAGCACGGACTGCGCCTGCACGTCGCCTCCGTCCAGGAGGCCATCGACACCGGACGCGTCCGCGAGCGCCCCGACGGCACCCGCAACCCCCTGCAGACCGTCCCCCTCCTCGACGCCATCACCCGCCACCGCTTCGACGCCGTCTTCGGCGGCGGCCGCCGCGACGAGGAGAAAGCCCGCGCCAAGGAACGCGTGTTCTCCCTGCGCGACGAGTTCGGCGGCTGGGACCCCCGCCGCCAGCGCCCCGAACTGTGGCAGCTCTACAACGGCCGCCACGCCCCCGGCGAGCACGTCCGCGTCTTCCCCCTGTCCAACTTCACCGAACTCGACGTCTGGCAGTACATCGCCCGCGAGAAGATCGAACTGCCCGCGATCTACTTCGCCCACGAACGCGAGGTCTTCGCCCGCAACGGCATGTGGCTCGCCCCCGGCGCCTGGGGCGGCCCCCGCGACGGCGAGGAGAGCCGGATACGCACCGTGCGCTACCGCACCGTCGGCGACATGTCCTGCACCGGCGCCGTCGACTCCCACGCCACCACCGTCGAAGAGGTCATCACCGAGATCACCGCCTCCCGCCTCACCGAACGCGGCGCCACCAGAGCCGACGACAGACTCTCCGAAGCCGCCATGGAGGACCGCAAACGCGAGGGGTACTTCTAACCATGAGCACTGTGACCGACACGACCACGACCGCGACCTCGCTGCTGCGCTTCGCCACCGCCGGATCCGTCGACGACGGCAAGTCCACGCTGGTCGGCCGCCTCCTGCACGACTCCAAGTCCGTCCTGGCCGACCAGCTGGAGGCCGTCGAGCACGCCTCCCGCAGCCGCGGCGCCGGCGCCCCGGACCTGGCGCTGCTGACGGACGGCCTGCGCGCCGAGCGCGAGCAGGGCATCACCATCGACGTCGCCTACCGCTACTTCGCCACGCCCCGGCGGCGCTTCATCCTCGCCGACACCCCCGGCCACGTGCAGTACACGCGCAACATGGTCACCGGGGCGTCCACCGCCCAGGCCGCCGTCGTCCTCGTCGACGCCCGCAACGGCGTCGTCGAGCAGACCCGCCGCCACGCCGCCGTCGCGGCGCTCCTGCGCGTCCCGCACGTCGTCCTCGCCGTCAACAAGATGGACCTCGCCGGCTACGCGGAGCCCGTCTTCGCCGCCATCGCCGAGGAGTTCACCGCCTACGCGAGCGGGCTGGGCGTCCCCGAGGTCACCGCCATCCCGGTCTCCGCGCTCGCCGGGGACAACGTGGTGGCGCCGTCCGCGCACATGGACTGGTACGGCGGCCCCACCGTCCTGGAGTACCTGGAGACGGTGCCCGTCGTCACCGACCCCACCGCCGACCCCGCGCGCTTCCCTGTCCAGTACACGATCAGGCCTCAGACGGCCGAGCACCCCGACTACCGCGGCTACGCGGGGCAGATCGCCTCCGGGGTGCTGCGCGTCGGCGAGCCGGTCACCGTCCTGCCGTCGGGGCGCACGAGCACGATCGCCGCCATCGACGCGCTCGGCCAGAGCGTCGACGTGGCCTGGGCGCCGCAGTCGGTGACCCTGCGCCTCGCCGACGACCTCGACGTCTCCCGCGGCGACCTCATCGCCCCCACCGCCGGCGCGCCGCAGGTCACCCGGGACGTCGAGGCGACCGTCTGCCACCTCGCCGACCAGCCGCTGCTCCCCGGCGCCCGCGTCCTGCTCAAGCACACCACCCGCACCGTCCGGGCCCTCGTCAAGGACATCCCCTCCCGTCTCACCCTCGACGACCTCTCCCAGCACCCCGCGCCGGGCCGCCTGGAGGCCAACGACATCGGGCGCGTCACGCTGCGCACCGCCGAGCCGATCGCCCTCGACCCCTACGCCGCCTCCCGCCACACCGGCTCCTTCCTCCTCATCGACCCCGGCGACGGCACGACGCTGACCGCCGGCATGGCGGGCGAGGCGTTCGCGGCGGGGCCCGGGGAGCCGTCCGACGACGAGGGATGGGATTTCTGAGATGACGGCCGCGATCGCGAACGGCTCGGCGGGCGGCATCGGCCGATGTGCGTGCTGACGCCCGTACCGACGGCGTCAGTGCCCCGCCTCTTCCCGTACCAGTCACTTCCCTTACGCCCCGCCGAAGCGCCGGGCGTCCCCTAGCCCTACCCCGGCCCGTCGAGAGGACCCCCCGTGCCCGCCGCCGCCCGCTCCGTCCGCCGCCGCGCACTCGCCGCCGTCGCCGCCCTGCCCCTGCTGATCGGCGCCCTCGGCGCCTGCGGCTACGGGTCGCAGAGGGACACCTCCGCCGCCGGGTCCGGGGCGGGCGAGGGGAAGGGCGCGCAGGGCAGGAAACTCTCCGCCGGCACCGTCCGGATCGGCTACTTCCCCAACATCACCCACGCCACGCCGCTGGTCGGCGAGCAGGAGGGGCTGCTCCAGAAGGAGCTGGGCGGCACCAAGCTCCGCTCGACGACGTTCAACGCGGGTCCGTCCGAGATCGAGGCGCTCAACGCGGGCTCGATCGACATCGGCTGGATCGGCCCGTCGCCCGCGATCAACGGCTACGTGAAGTCCAAGGGCAAGAGCCTGCGCATCGTCTCGGGCTCGGCGTCGGGCGGCGTGAAGCTGGTCGTCGACCCGAAGAAGATCTCCTCCCCGGACGACGTCAAGGGCAAGCGGATCGCCACCCCGCAGAAGGGCAACACTCAGGACGTGGCGTTCCTCCACTGGATCGCGGGCAAGGGCTGGAAGGTCGACCCGCAGAGCGGCAAGGGCGACGTCTCGGTCGTCCGCACGGACAACAAGGTGACTCCCGACGCCTTCAAGTCCGGCTCGGTGGACGGCGCGTGGGTGCCCGAGCCGACCGCCTCGAAGCTGGTCTCCGAGGGCGGCAAGGTGCTCCTGGACGAGTCCGGGCTGTGGCCGGACGGGAAGTTCGTCATCACCAATGTGATCGTGTCGCAGAAGTTCCTCGACGCGCACCCCGACGTGGTCGAGGCCGTGCTGCGCGGCTCGGTGAGGACCAACGCCTGGATCAAGGCGAACCCGGAGAAGGCCGAGGCCTCGGCGAACGCGGCGCTGAAGAAGCTCTCCGGCAAGAGCCTGCCCGCCGAAATCATCGCCCCGGCCTGGAAGTCCATAGAGGTCCTCGACGACCCGCTGGCCGCGTCGCTGGAAGCGGAAGCGGAACACGCCGTCAGGGCCGGGCTGCTGGAGAAGCCGGACCTTTCGGGGATCTACGACCTGACCGTGCTCAACAAGGTTCTCAAGGCCGAGGGCAGGCCCGCGGTGACCGCCGCGAAGCTCGGCAAGCAGTAGCCGCCCGCCCGTCGTATCCCGCCCCATCCCCAGGAGGTGACCGGATGGCCCCGGCACTGACGACCGACAAGGCCGGCCCGGCCGAGATCGCGGGCCGCGAGCCCGCGGCGGTCCGGATCGCGAACGTCCACAAGTCCTTCGGCCGGCCCGGCGCGGCCCAGCCCGTGCTGGACGACATCTCTCTGGAGGTGCGCCCGGGCGAGTTCGTGTGCCTCCTGGGGGCCTCGGGCTGCGGCAAGTCCACGCTGCTGAACCTGGTGGCCGGCCTGGACCGGCCGACCGCCGGCACCATCGACGTGCCCGGCGGCCGCCCGGCGCTGATGTTCCAGGAGCACGCGCTGTTCCCCTGGCTCACCGCGGGCCGCAACATCGAGCTGGCGCTGCGGCTGCGCGGGGTCGCGCGCGCGGAGCGGCGGCCGGAGGCGGAGCGGCTCCTGGAGCTCGTACGGCTCTCCGGCGCGTACGGCAAGCGGGTGCACGAGCTGTCGGGCGGCATGCGGCAGCGCGTCGCCCTCGCCCGCGCCCTGGCGCAGGACAGCCAGGTCCTGCTGATGGACGAGCCGTTCGCGGCGCTGGACGCGATCACCCGGGACGTCCTGCACCACGAGCTGACCCGCATCTGGTCCGAGACCTCGCTGTCGGTGCTGTTCGTCACCCACAACGTCCGTGAGGCGGTACGGCTCGCGGAGCGCGTCGTACTGCTGTCCTCGCGGCCGGGGCGGGTGGCCCGGCAGTGGGCCGTAGACATACCCCAGCCCCGCCGCATCGAGGACGCGGCGGTTGCGGACCTGTCCGTCGAGATCACCGAAGAACTGCGTGGGGAGATCCGCCGCCATGGCCGGCACTGAGACGGGCGCCCGGAGCGCCTCCGGCAGCCCGCACGACCTCTCCGGCCTGGAGGCCGGGCTCGACGCCCTGGACGCGGTGGAGGTCCGGCGCGCCCCCTTCACCCAGGTGCTGCTCCACAAGGTGCTGCCGCCCCTGACGGCCGTCGTCCTGGTCCTCGCGGTCTGGAAGCTGCTGGTCGTCGCGGAGGTCACCGACGACTACAAGCTGCCCGACCCGTCCGCGGTGTGGCACAACCTGGAGGAGCTGTGGCTGCGCGGCACGCTCCTGGACATCGTCTGGACGTCCGTCTCGCGCGGCCTGCTGGGCTTCGCCGCGGCGCTCGCCCTCGGCACGCCGCTCGGCCTGCTCGTCGCGCGCGTGAAGTTCGTCCGGGCCGCGCTCGGCCCCGTCCTGTCCGGGCTGCAGTCGCTGCCGTCGGTCGCCTGGGTGCCCGCGGCGGTGATCTGGCTGGGCATCACCGACGCGGCGATGTACGCGGTGATCCTGCTGGGCGCGGTGCCCTCCATCGCCAACGGCCTGGTGTCCGGCATCGACCAGGTGCCGCCGCTGTACCTGCGGGCGGGCCGCACCATGGGCGCCACGGGGCTGCGCGGCGCCCGGCACGTCCTGCTGCCCGCCGCGCTCCCCGGCTACATCGCGGGGCTCAAGCAGGGCTGGGCGTTCTCCTGGCGGTCCCTGATGGCCGCCGAGCTCATCGCCTCCTCCCCCGATCTCGGCCTCGGGCTCGGCCAGTACTTGGAGAACGCGCGCACCGACTCCGACATGCCGGGGGTGCTCCTCGGCATCCTCCTCATCCTCTTCGTCGGCATCGCCATCGACCTGGCCGTCTTCAGCCCGCTGGAGCGCCGGGTGCTGCGGACGCGCGGACTGGCCGCGGCGAACCGATGACCGCGGCGTCCCTGCTCCTCGTCGCCCACGGCAGCCGCGACCCGCGCCATGCGGCCACCGTCCTGGAGCTGCGCGCGCGGGTGGCCGCGGCGCGGCCCGGGCTCCGGGTCGAGGTGGGCTTCCTCGATTTCTGCGTGCCGAGCGTGCCGCGGGTGCTGGAGCGGCTGGCCGCGCAGGGGGTGCGCGACGTCGTCGCCGTGCCCCTGCTGCTGACCCGCGCCTTCCACGCCAAGGCCGACATCCCGGCCGTGCTGCGGGCGGCGACGGCGGGGCTGCCGGGCCTGCGCGTGACGCAGGCTCAGGTGCTGGGGCCCGCTCCCCTGCTGACGGCCGCCCTGGAGCGGCGGCTGCGGCAAGCCGGTCTGCCGCTCGGCGACCGGCGCCCGACCGGGGTCGTCCTGGCCTCGGCGGGCTCCTCCGACCCGGAGGCGAACGCGGTGATCGCAGACATCGCGCGGGAGTGGCGGCGTACCGGTTGGTGCGCCGTGCGGCCCGCGTTCGCCTCCGCCTCCCCGCCGCACGTGGCGGACGCCGTGCGGGCCCTGCGCGCCGAGGGGGCCCGCCGGGTGGCGGTCGCCCCGTACGTCCTCGCACCCGGCCGGCTGCCGGACCGCATCGCGCGGGGAGCGGCGGAGGGCGGCGCGGACGTCCTGGCGGACGTGCTGGGGGCGGCGCCGGAGGTGGTGGCGGTGGTGGTGCGGCGTTACGAAGAAGCAGCGGCGGGGGGCGTGCTCTCCCCGGCCCGGCCGGCCGCCCGCAGGCGTTCGGCCTGAGTGCGGCCGACCTCCGCGCCCTTGCGCAGGTAGTCGCCGATGACGGCGAGCTCCTCGTCCCCGTAGCCGTCGAGGACCGCCATGAAGGCGCCGCCCGGCACGTCCCAGGCCGCGCTGATACGGCTCTGCGCCGCGGGGGCCAGGGCCACCAGGGCGCGGCGGCGGTCGCCGGGGTCGGCGTGGCGCTCCACGAGGCCTGCCTTCTCCAGCCGGTCCACGAGGCGGGTGGCCGAGCCGGGGGTGAGGCCCGCGAGCCGGGCGACCTCGCCGGTGCTCAGCGGCTCGCGCTCCATGGCGAGCAGGCTGAGGCACTGCAGGTCGGTGGGGTGGAGTCCGAGGTGGTCGGCCATGGTCTGGTTCAAGAGCGTCCAGGCGGCGTAGTGCCGGCGGCTCTCTTCCTTGATCCGATCCACCAGCTCCGCACGCTTCGGCACCGGCCCGCTCCGCTCTTCCGGGAAATTGCTTGCGCGACGCAATGTCTGCGCACCACAATGATTGTGCGACGCAATGTGCGTCTCGCGGGCATTTTACGTACTCCTTGCACGCCGTGCATTCCCTGCACCGCCTGCGTTTCCCAGAAGGGCACCCGAGGACATGACCACCCTCGTCACCGGCAGCCGCGGCCGCGTCGGCCGCGCACTCGTCGACCTCCTGCACACCCGGGGCCACGCCGTCCGGGCCGCCTCCCGCACCCCCGGCGAGCTCACACTGCCGGACGGCGTCGCTTCGCCGCGCCTCGCGCTCGACGAGCCGGAGACCTTCCCCGCGGCGCTCGAGGGCGTCACGTCCGTGTTCCTGTACGCGGAGCCCTCGCACGCCGCCGCCTTCGCCCGGGCGGCCGCGGACGCCGGCGTCCGGCACATCGTGCTGCTGTCATCGAGCTCCGTGCACTACTCCGACGCCGCCACGCACCCCGTCGCCCGCCCGCACCTGGAGGCCGAGCAGGCCCTGGCCGCGGGGCCGGTCACCGCGACGTTCCTGCGGCCGGGCGTCTTCGCCACCAACGCGCTGGGCTGGTCCCGCGCCATCAAGGCCACCGGCACGGTGGACCTGCCCTACCCCGGCGCGTACTCCGATCCCATCCACGAACTGGACCTGGCCGAGGCGGCGTTCACCGTCCTCACCGACCCCGCGCGCCAGGGCGGCGCGTACACCCTCAGCGGCCCGGAGGCCTTGTCCTTCCTCGACCAGGCCGAGCAGATCTCGCGCGGCACGGGCGTGCCCGTGACCGTCAACCCCGTCTCGCCCGAGGCCTGGAAGGAGGCCGTGGGCCCCTATCTGCCCGGGCACTTCGCCGACGCGCTGCTCGCCTTCTGGAAGTCCTCCGACGGCAAGCCGGGCGCGCTCGCGGGAGGCGTCGAGGAGCTGACGGGGCGTCCGGCCCGTACGTTCGCCACGTGGGTGGAGGACCACGCCACCGACTTCCGCCCCTGACGCGGCCTCAGGCCGCCCCCACCGCCGTGCCGGTGCCGGGGGATCTCGCCCGGGAGCCCGGGAACGACCACGGCCGCCGCTCCCCGTGGGGGTGGGGAGCGGCGGCCGGCCGATGGGCTGGAGCTGCTACTCGGTGACCTTCAGCAGCTTGTTGGGCGTGCCCGTGCTCGGGTTGGAGACCTTGTCGGGGGTCGCGCCCTTGACGAGCGCACCCGCGACCTGCTCCGGGGTGGCGTCCTTGTGGGCGCCGAGGTAGACGGCGGCTGCGCCCACGACGTGCGGGGTGGCCATCGACGTACCGGAGATGGTCTTGGTGCCGGAGTCGCTGTCGTTCCAGTCGGAGGTGATGTCCGAGCCCGGGGCGTAGAGGTCGACCACGCTGCCGAAGTTGGAGAAGTCCGACTGCTGGTCGTCCTTGGTGGAGGAGGCGACCGTGATGGCCTCCTTCACCCGGGCCGGGGAGCTGTTGCCCGCGTCGGTGGACTCGTTGCCCGCCGCGACGGCGAAGGTGACGCCGGAGGCGATCGCCTTCTGCACGGCCGCGTCAAGCGCCTCGTCCGCGCCGCCGCCGAGGCTCATGTTGGCGACCGAGGGGCCCTTGTGGTTCTTGGTGACCCAGTCGATGCCCGCGACGACCTGCTCGGTGGAGCCGGAGCCCTGGCCGTCCAGGACCTTGACGGCCACGATCTTGGCCTTCTTGGCGACGCCGTGCGCCGTGCCGGCGATGGTGCCCGCGACGTGGGTGCCGTGGCCGTTGTCGTCCTCGGCCTTGTCGCTCTTGTCGACGGCGTTGAAGCCGAAGGAGGCGCGGCCCCCGAAGTCCTTGTGGCTGATGTGGACACCGGTGTCGATGACGTACGCGGTGACGCCCTCGCCGGCGCCGTCGGGGTAGGCGTACTTGCCGTCGCCCTTGGTCTCGGCCTGGTCGATGCGGTCCAGGCCCCAGGAGGGTGGGGCCTCCTGGGTGGCGCTGGCGGTGAAGCGGTGGTTCTGGACGACCTTCTCGACGGCGGGGTCGGCCGCGAGGCGCTTGGCCTCCGTCTCGTCGAGGCCACTGGCGGAGAAGCCGTGGATCGCCGAGTCGTAGGTGCGGCCGAGCTTGCCGCCGTAGCGCTGGGCGAGGTCACCGCCCTGCGCGGAGACGGACTTCGCGCCCGCGGCGCCCTTGCCGTCCTTCAGCATGACGATGTAGCTGCCCTCGATCGCGCCCTTGGCGCCGGCGCCGTAGACGGTCCCTTCGGGGGCGGGGGCGGCGCCGGCCGGAAGAGCCATGAACGTGGCTCCGGCCGTGACGGCGGCTGCGGCGGATATCGCCAGGACGGTCCGTCGCCGGCCGGTGCGCTTGTGTGCTGCCATGACGAGGTTTCCTCCTCGTGCTGTTGTTGTGGGGGGAATTGAGCATGTGTCACTGCACGCCCGAAGTGACGGAAGGGGCCGCTCCGGGGTGCTTCGAAACCCTGTCGGATTTGACGCGGGCAGTTCAACCCCCACGAGGTTTTGTGACATAGGCAACGTCGTTGCGTAATGCCAAACCCCTTTGAAGGAAGGCAATTTGGGCACTGACGGAACATCAATTGAGCGCAGGGCGGGCCCTGATGAGAATGGCGGACGGGCATCCGGCCCGAGAGTCAACAAGACGAAACGTATCGTCCAATGATCTCTATCCGGCCATGCGTGGCCGGCCGGGTAGCGTGACGGGTCGAAAGAGCAGGCGTGCGGCGATCGCCGCAGGTACAGGAGGTGCGGGCGCAGTGGCGGACGCGGTGGAGAGCACGGCATTCACGGAGCGGCGGGCGCGCGAGCTCCTCGCAGCGGCGGTGCCGGAGGCACCGGTGGCCGGCGCGGCCCTGCTCGCGCTCGGCGAGAACGCGGTCTTCGCCGCCGGCGGCCTGGTCGTCAAGGTGGGCCGCGACGCGTCACTGCTGGAGCGGGCGCGCCACGAACTGCGGGTCGCCGCCTGGCTGGCGGAGCAGGGCGTCCCTGCCGTGCGCGCCGCCGAGCCCGTGCCGCGGACGGCCGGAGGGCATCCCGTGACGCTCTGGCACCGGCTGCCCGAGGCCGTGCGCCCGGCCGGCGCGGCCGACCTCGCCGGGCTGCTGCGCGCCCTCCACGCCCTGCCCGCTCCGGAGTTCGCCCTGCCCCGGCGCGACCTGCTCGGCGGCGTCGAGCGGTGGCTGCGGCTGGCGGGGGACGCGATCGACCCTGCGGACGCGGCCTACCTGCGCGAGCGGCGGGACGGCTTCGCGGTGCGGGCCGCAGCCCTGACCCCGCACCTGCCGCCGGGTCCGATTCACGGGGACGCCCTCCCGCGCAACGTGCACATCGGCCCGGACGGGCCGGTCCTGGTGGACCTGGAGACCTTCGCGGGCGACCTGCGCGAGCACGACCTCGTCGTCCTCGCCCTCAGCAAGGACCGCTACGGCCTGCCTGCCGACGCCTACGACGCCTTCGTAGGGACGTACGGCTGGGACGTACGGGAGTGGGAGGGCTGCCCGGTCCTGCGCGGTGCGCGCGAGACGGCGAGCTGCGCCTGGGTGGCCCAGCACGCCCCGGGCAACGCGGGCGCTCGCGCGGAGTTCGCTCGCCGGGTGGCGTCATTGCGGGAGGGTGACGCCGCGGTGCGCTGGTACCCCTTCTGATCCCCTTCTGAGGGGTACTGCCGGTTCGGCTGTCGGCCGGCTGCGGGCTGTGTGTGGCTGTTCGCGCAGTTCCCCGCGCCCCTTATCGGGGCGCGTTCCCGCAGCGGGCTGCGCGGTCGCCCGCCAAAACCTCCCGCCGCGACGGCGAGAAACCACCGCGCCGAGGGTCCGGCGGAATACGAAGCCACCGGATCCGGTACGCGCATCAGGTCCACCAAGGAGCGGTCAGCGCAAAGGCCAGCGGCCGTCCACGGCCGCCGTCGCGTCCCCCTGGCGGCGCAGCCAGGACTCGTAGCCCCTCGCCCAGTCCGCGTACCAGCGGACCTGGTCCCGGTGGAGGTCCCAGGGGGCGGCCTCGGCCACCTCCGGATAGTGCTCGGCGAGGGCGCAGGCCACCCGGACGGCCGCGAGGGCGTCGGCGCCGGCCTCGTGGGCGTCCGCCAGGGTCACGCCGTAGACCCGGCAGACCGTCTCCAGGTTCCGCTTGCCCTTGCGGTAGCGGTCGAGGGCGCGGTCCATGGTGAGCGGGTCCACGACCGGGCCCGTGTCCTGCCCGCCGGCGGCCGCACCGCCCGCGGCCGACAGCCGCTCCCCGAGGGAGGGCAGCCCGTGCCGCCGGAGCTCCGCCGCGAGGATGGTGAGGTCGAAGGCGGCGTTGTAGGCGACGACGGCCGCGCCCGCCGACCAGTGGGCGACCAGGATGTCCGCTATCTCGTCGGCCACCTCGCGGGCGGGCCTGCCGAGGGCGGCGCGCTCGCTGGTGATGCCGTGGATGGCCGCGGCCTCGTCCGGGATGGGGACGCCGGGATCGGCCAGCCACTCCCGGCGGCCGACGGGCTCCCCGGCCTTGGTCTCGACGACGGCCGCCGTGACGATCCTCGCCTCGGCCGGATCCGTGCCCGTGGTCTCCAGGTCGAAGCCGATCAGCAGCTCCTGATGCCACCCCATCGCGGTCCCCCTTCGTGGTGCTTCCCCCGACTGGTCCCCAGCGTCGCACGGCCCACTGACAGCGCCCCGTCCCGGCCTGCGGGAACGCCGCCGCGGGCGCCGGACGGCCGGGCCGTCACGAGACCTGTCGCGAGTCCGCCCACACGCTCTCGAACTCCTCGCGGTAGGTCTCGAAGAGCCCGTGCTCGGGCTCGCGCCCGTCGCGGACCACGGCGGCGCCGCCGCGCAGCACCAGCACGGGGGCCTCCATGCCGCGGGCCTTGCGCAGGTAGGACTGGACGACGGCCAGCCCGTCCGGGCCGTCGCCGTTGACGAGGTAGGCGGTGAAGCGCGGCGTCTCGTCGAAGACGCGGATCTCGAAGGCGGCGGTGTCGCGCAGCCGGTCGCGCACGCGCCGCATGTGCATGATGTTCATCTCGACGGACCGGCTCATCTCGCCCTTCTTGATGCCCAGCTCCCGCTCCCGGCGCCGCACGGCGCTGCTGGCGGGGTTGAGGAAGAGCAGGCGGGCCCGGCAGCCGGCCTCGGCGAGCCGGACCAGCCGGCGCCCCGAGTAGTTCTGGACGAGCAGGTTCAGGCCTATGCCGACGGCGTCGAGGCGGCGGGCGCTGCCGAAGAGGTCCTCCACGGGCAGCTGCCGCTGCAGCCGGACCCGGTCGGAGTGGACGCCCACGACGTCGGCGTAGCGGTCGCCCACGATGTCCTCGACGGCGTCGACGGGCAGCCGGTCGGCGGAGCGGGCGCCCGTGCCGGCGCTGCCGCCGCCGAGGATCGTCAGCAGGCGGCCGGCGGCCCGCTCGGCCTGGGCGAGGACGGTCTCGGACAGGGCGCGGTTGCGGGAGACGACGTTGCGCGTCACCTCCAGCTCGTCCAGTGCCAGTTCCAGCTCGCGCCGGTCGTCGAGGTACGGCTCGAAGCAGGGCCAGTGCTGGACGAGGAGCTCGCGCAGCTGGGGCAGGGTGAGGAAGCTGAGGACGTTGTCGTCGGCCGGGTCCAGCAGATAGCCCTTGCGGCGGCTGACCTCGCGCACCGCCACGGCCCGCTGCACCCACTCCTGCCCGGCCGGACCGGCCGCGGCGACGACCCACTCGTCCTCGCCGTGCACCGGCTCGTAGACGGGCCGCAGGACGGCGGCGACGACGGCGCGCAGCCGCTGCTCCACGAGATTGAGCCAGATGTACGCCCGGCCGGCCCGCCGGGCGCGGGTGCGCACCTCGCTCCACGCCTCGGCGTCCCAGTCCAGTGCGGCGCCGATCTCCACGGGGCGTGCCACGGACACGGCGCCGGGAGGTGTGTCGGCCGAGCCGTCACCCCCGGGACTTCCGTCTCCGGAGGGCAGCTCCAGCCCGCCCGAGCTCACAGTGCACCGCCCTTCCGCCCCCGTCCAACGATCAAGGCAGACTACTGTGCGGGCGGCGGGCCCTGCACCCGGACGGGTCCGGTCCTCCGCCAACTCTCCCGTTCCGGAAACCTGTTGTCCGCCCGCCCGGCGCGGGGAGTGAGCCGTTTCATAGCGGCGGGGGCGCAAAACGCGCGGTGAGAGCCGTGCGAGCGCCCGTCCGGGCGCGCCGGGCCGCCGGTTTCCGGGGCCGGAGGGGAGGGGGCAAAGCGGGGGCGCGCCCCCGCCGGGTCACCCGGTCGGACGAGCCGAAGGGGGCTGTGGTTGCGCTCCTTTTGGGGAAGATCTGGCGAAAGGGCGCCCTGTCCGGTCCGATTGGGCGAGGATGCCGCTTCGGCCCGTACGCGCCTTCCGAACAGGAAGGCCGGCGCGTGCGGCGGCGAGGACGGCCCCCGAGTACAGCCTGGGACAACGGAAGAACGGAAGAGTCGATGCAGGTCTGGCCGGGACAGGCGTACCCCCTCGGCGCGACGTACGACGGCGCCGGCACCAACTTCGCGGTCTTCTCGGAGGTCGCCGAGCGGATCGAGCTGTGCCTCCTGCACGACGACGGCTCGGAGACGGCGGTGGAGCTGCGCGAGAGCGACGCCTTCGTACGGCACGCCTATCTGCCGGGGGTGATGCCGGGTCAGCGGTACGGCTTCCGGGTGCACGGGCCCTACGAGCCGGAGCACGGGCACCGCTGCAACTCCGCCAAACTGCTGCTGGACCCCTACGCCCGGGCCGTGAGCGGGGCCGTCGACTGGAGCGAGGCCGTCTACGGCTATCACTTCGGGCGGCCGGAGAAGCGCAACGACATGGACTCGGCGCCGCACATGATGACGTCGGTCGTCGTCAATCCGTACTTCGACTGGGGGGACGACCGCCCGCCGCGCACCGACTACCACCGCACGGTCATCTACGAGGCCCACGTCAAGGGCCTGACGATGCGCCACCCGGCGCTGCCGGAGGAGATCCGCGGCACGTACGCGGCGCTGGCGCACCCCGCGGTGATCGAGCACCTGACGGAGCTGGGGGTCACGGCCATCGAACTGATGCCGGTCCATCAGTTCGTCAACGACCACCGGCTGGTGGACGCGGGTCTGGCCAACTACTGGGGCTACAACACCATCGGCTTCTTCGCCCCGCACAACGCCTACGCCTCCTGGGGCGACCGGGGACAGCAGGTGCTGGAGTTCAAGTCGGCGGTGCGGGCGCTGCACGCGGCGGGCATCGAGGTCATTCTGGATGTGGTCTACAACCACACGGCCGAGGGCAGCCATCTGGGGCCCACGCTCTCCTTCCGGGGCCTGGACAACGCCTCGTACTACCGGCTGGCGGACGATCCGCAGTACTACATGGACACGACCGGCACCGGCAATTCCCTGCTGATGCGCAGCCCGCACGTCCTGCAGCTCATCATGGACTCGCTGCGGTACTGGGTGACCGAGATGCGGGTGGACGGATTCCGCTTCGATCTGGCGGCGACGCTCGCGCGCCAGTTCCACGAGGTGGACCGGCTCTCGTCCTTCTTCGACCTGGTGCAGCAGGATCCGGTGGTCAGCCGGGTGAAGCTGATCGCGGAGCCGTGGGACGTCGGCGAGGGCGGCTACCAGGTCGGGAACTTCCCCCCGCTGTGGGCCGAGTGGAACGGCAAGTTCAGGGACACGGCCCGGGACCTGTGGCGCGGCGAGCCGGCCACCCTGGCGGAGTTCGGATCCCGGCTGACCGGCTCCTCCGACCTCTACCAGGGAGACGGCAGGCGCCCCCTGGCCTCCGTCAACTTCGTCACCTGCCACGACGGCTTCACCCTGCACGACCTCGTCGCGTACGACGGCAAGCACAACGAGGACAACGGCGAGGACAACCGCGACGGCGAGAACCACAACCGGTCCTGGAACTGCGGGGCCGAGGGCGAGAGCGACGACGCGGAGGTGCTCGCGCTGCGCGAGCGCCAGATGCGCAACTTCATCGCCACCCTGATGGTGTCGCAGGGCGTGCCGATGCTCAGCCACGGCGACGAGTTCGCGCGCAGCCAGCGGGGCAACAACAACGCCTACTGCCAGGACAACGACGTCTCCTGGGTGCACTGGCCGCGTCCCGGGGACGACTCCTCCGCGCGCGCCCGGCGGATGCTCGCCTTCACCCGGGCGATGGTGTGGCTGCGCCGCGACCACCCGGTCTTCCGGCGCCGCCGCTTCTTCCACGGCCGCCCGGTGCAGGGCACCCACGACGAGCTGTCGGACATCGCCTGGTTCACCCACGAGGGTGAAGAGATGCGCGACAGCGACTGGCAGGCCGCCCAGGCCAAGTCGCTGACGGTCTTCCTCAACGGCGGGGCGATCTCCGAGCCCGGGCCGCGCGGCGAGCCGGTCGTCGACGACTCCTTCCTGCTGATGTTCAACGCGCACGACCAGCCGCTCGACTTCATCGTGCCCGCCGAGCACGGCAGGGTGTGGCAGGTCGTGGTCGACACGGCGGGCGCCGACGGCGTGGAGACGGACGGCCCGAAGGTCCGGGCGGGGGCCCGCCTGACGCTGGCCGGCCGCAGCCTCACGGTGTTGCAGCGCCCGGCGTAGTCCACTGCGGCAAGACCGCCCCGAGTGGGTACGTACGTTCCCATGAGGCTCCACAGCGCTGTGCCGACCGCGACCTACCGGCTCCAGCTCCAGCCGGCCTTCCCCTTCCGGGCGGCCGAGGAGGCCGTGCCGTACCTGGCCTCCCTCGGGGTGTCCCACCTGCACCTGTCGCCCGTCCTGGAGGCCGTCCCCGGCTCCACGCACGGCTACGACGTCGTCGACCACTCGGCCGTGCGGGCCGAGCTCGGTGGCGAGGAGGGCCTGCGGTCGCTGGCCCGCACCGCCCGGGAGCACGGGATGGGCCTGATCCTCGACATCGTCCCGAACCACATGGCCCTGCCCGCGCCCGCGGCGCTCAACGGCCCGCTCTGGGAGGTCCTGCGGGACGGCCCGGCCTCGCGCTACGCGCGCTGGTTCGACATCGACTGGGCCGAGCACGGCGGCAAGGTGCTGCTGCCCGTGCTGGCCGGCCCGCTCGGCGGGGAGCTGCGTCACTTCAGCGTCGCGGGCCGCGCGCACGGGTCCGAGGAGCGCGTCCTGCGCTACCACGACCACGCCTTCCCGCTGCGGCCCGGCACGGAGCGGCTGCCGCTGCCCGACCTGCTGGACGCCCAGTGGTACCGGCCCGCCTGGTGGCGGCTGGCCCGGACGGAGCTGAACTACCGGCGCTTCTTCACCGTCTCCGAGCTGATCGCGGTCCGCGTGGAGGACCCGGAGGTCTTCGCCGCCACCCACGGCAAGGTGGTGCAGCTGCTGCAGGACGGGGTGGCCGACGGGCTGCGCGTCGACCACCCGGACGGGCTCGCCGACCCCGCCGGCTACCTCCACCGCCTCGCCGAGGCCACGGACGGCCGGTGGACGGTCGTCGAGAAGATCCTCAGCCGCGACGAGCGCCTGCCCGGCGACTGGCCCGTCGCCGGGACCACCGGCTACGACGCCCTGCGCCACCTCGACGGCCTCTTCGTCGACCCCGCGGGGGCCGCCGAACTGGGGGCCCGCTACCGCGCCTTCACCGGCCTGCCGCCCGACCGCGGCGGCGACTGGCCCGCGACGGTGCGCCGCGCCGCGTACAAGGTGATCACCCACGAGCTGGCCGCGGAGACCGAGCGGCTGGTGCGCACCGCCGGCCGGATCTGCGAGGGCTCGCACCGGCTGCGCGACACCGCGCCCTGGGCCCTGCGCACCGCCCTGCGCGAGATCCTCGTGCGCCTGCCCGTCTACCGGCCCTACGCGCTGCCGGGGCGGCCCGCGGCCCCCGTCGACGCCGCCCTGCTCGACCAGGCCGCCCAGGACGCGCGCGGAGCCTTCGCCGTGCCCGAGGAGGCCGGCGCGGCCGAGGTCGTCCGGGACGCGGCCCTCGGCCGCCTGGGGCAGGGCCCGGACCAGCGGGACTTCTGCGCGCGGTTCGCGCAGACCGCCTCCGCGCTGCGCGCCAAGTCCGTCGAGGACACCGCCTTCTACCGGCACGCGCCCCTGCTGTCGGCCGCGGAGGTCGGCGGCGATCCCGGCCGGCCCGCCGTCTCCCCGGAGGACTTCCACGCCTACTGCGCCCGCCTGCAGCACGACTGGCCCGCGACCGGGACGGTGCTGTCCACGCACGACACCAAGCGCAGCGCCGACGTACGGGCCCGGATCGCGGCGCTGAGCGAGTGCCCCGGCCGGTGGGCGGACCTGATGGACCGGCTGGCGGCCGAGGCCGCCGAGCCCTGCGCGCCCGACCCGCACGTGGCGTGGCTGGCCTGGCAGAGCGCCTTCGGGCTCGGCCCGGCGAACCCCGTGGACGCCGCCCGGCTCGCGCCGGCCGTGCTGAAGAGCGTGCGCGAGGCGGGGCTGCGCACGACGTGGACCGAGCCGGACGCGGCCTACGAGGCGGCCGTGGAGGCCTTCGTCGCGGCACACCCGTGCGGCCCGGCCCGCACCGCCCTCGCGCCCCTGGAGGAGGCGCTGCGGCCGTCCGTGCGGGCCAATACGCTCGGCGCGGCCCTGCTGCACCTGACCATGCCGGGCGTGCCCGACCTCTATATGGGCACGGAGCGCGCCTACGCCGCCCTGGTCGATCCCGACAACCGGCGCCCGCCGGCCTTCCCGGCCGCCGGGGACGGGAGCACGGACGGGAGCGCGGACGGGGACCTGTCCGCCGAGAAGCTGCATCTGACGCGCACCGTGCTGGGGCTGCGCCGCTCGCGCCCCGAGTGGTTCGGCCCCGGCGCCTCGTACGAGCCGCTGGCCGCCGACGGCCCGGCCGCCGGGCACTGCGTGGCCTTCGCACGCTCCGGCGCCGCGGTCACCGTCGTCTCGCGGCTGCACGGACGGCTGGCGCGGGACGGGGGGCTGCGGGGGACGGTGCTGCCGCTGCCGGGCGGCGGCCGGTGGCGCGAGGTGCTGACGGGCGCCGCGTACGAGGGGCGTGCCGGGCTGGCCGAGCTGCTCGAACGGTGGCCGGTGGCGCTGCTCGTACGGGATTGAGCGCCGAGCCCTGCACGGGGTGCGCGGAAACTCTGTCGGCTGCGGGCCGCACAGGGCTGGTCGCGCCCACGCGGCGGAGCCGCAAATCGACACCGCCCCGCGCCCTTTACGGGGGCGTCATGAGACGCGAGACGCAGCGGGGCCCGGGCTGGGCCGGTCAGCGGGCACCGGTCCCGGAAACGCCAGTTCGCGGCAGAGCTCGACGAAGGCGGCGGTGGCGCCGGTGAGCTCCACGCGCGCGAAGGCGGTCTGCTCGCGGCGCCAGCGCGGGTCCACGGGGACCGTCACCGCGCCGGGCACGTCGCGCGCCATGTGCACGGGGGCGGCGACCAGGCCCAGCCCGGACACCGCCATCCGTACGGCGGTCGAGGAGTGTTCCGTCCAGACGGCCGTACGGGGGACGAAGCCGCCCTGCGCGCAGACCCAGTCGAGCCAGCGCCTGCCCTGCACGATGGGTTCGAGGGCGCAGCGCACCCAGTCGCGCTCGGCCAGCTCGGGCAGCGTGAGGGGTTCCGTACGGGCCGCGAGCGGGTCGTCCGCCGAGGTGATCACCATGACCTCCTCGTCGCCGAGGGAGACGACGGGGCCGTGCCAGCCCTCGGGGCGGGGGCCGACGGCGATGTCGGCCACGCCGCGCTCCATGTGGTCGCGCAGCTCCTCCGTGGTCGCGTACTCGTGCAGGTGGAGGCGGACGGCGGGGAAGGCGCGGCGCCAGCGCGCGAAGACGGGCGGCAGCACCCCGACCGCGAGGGCGTGCAGGGAGGCGATGTGCAGCTCGCCGCCGGCCGCTCCGGCGGCGGCCTTCGCCGCCCGGCGGGCCTGTTCGGCGCTGCGGACGGCGAGTTCGGCGTGGGGCAGGAAGGCGCGGCCCATGGGGGTCAGGCCGATGCCGCGCGGGCGGCGCTCCAGCAGCGGGCCGCCGACGTCCCGCTCCAGGGCCTTGATCTGGTGGGAGAGGGCGGACTGGGTCACGTTGAGCAGGTCGGCCGCGCGGGTGAACGACTCCTCCTCGACCACCGCGACGAGGTACTCCATCTGCCGCAGGCTCATGCCCGGCCCTCCCATGGCCCCATGACCTCAGCTCATGGGACCGATCGAAATATTGCGTTGGACTCATAATCCCTGACGGCACAGGGTGAAGACATGCACGAAACAGATGTGATCGTGATCGGTGGCGGCACCGGCGGCTACAGCACCGCCCTGCGGGCCGCAGCGCTGGGCCTCGACGTCGTCCTCGCGGAACGCGACCTGGTGGGCGGCACCTGTCTGCACCGCGGCTGCATACCCAGCAAGGCCATGCTGCACGCGGCGGAGCTGGTGGACGGCATCGCGGAGGCGCGCGAGCGGTGGGGGGTGAAGGCGACCCTGGAGTCGGTCGACTGGTCCGCGCTCACCGCGACCCGCGACGACATCGTCGCCCGCAACCACCGGGGCGTGGAGGGCCGTCTGGCGCACGCCGGCGTGCGCGTGGTGCGGGGGACCGCGATGCTGACGGGCCCGCGGACGGTGCGGATCGGCTCGGGCGCCGAGGCGGGCTCCGCGTGGACGGCCCGCCGGGGCGTCGTGCTGGCCACCGGCTCGCGTCCGCGCACCCTGCCGGGCCTGGAGCCCGACGGCGCGCGCGTGGTCACCAGCGACGACGCCCTGTTCGCGCCGGGGCTGCCCGGCTCGGTGCTGGTGCTGGGCGGGGGCGCCATCGGCGTCGAGTACGCCTCCCTGCACCGCTCCATGGGCGCCGACGTGACGCTGGTGGAGGCGGCGGAGCGGCTGCTGCCGCTGGAGGACGCCGACGTGAGCCGGTATCTGACGCGGGGTCTGAAGAAGCGGGGCATCGACGTCCGGGCGGGCGCGCGGCTGGAGGACGCCGTCGTCCACGAGGGCGGGGTGCGGGCCACGCTCCGCACCGCCCGGGGAGAGGTGCTCACGCTGGAGGCGGAGCGGCTGCTGGTGGCCGTGGGCCGGGTGCCGGTCACCGACGGCCTCGGCCTGGCGGCGGCCGGACTCCCCACCGACGCGCGCGGCTTCGTCCCCCCGGCCGACTGGACGCGCCTGGAGACGGCCGTGCCGGGCATCCACGTCGTCGGTGACCTGCTGCCGCCGCCTTCCCCCGGCCTCGCCCACGCCTCCTTCGCGGAGGGCCTGCTGGTCGCCGAGACCCTCGCCGGGCGTGCGCCGCGGCCTGTCGACTACGCCGCCGTGCCGCGCGTCACGTATTCCGCTCCGCAGACGGCCTCGGTCGGCCTGACGGAGGACCAGGCACGCGAGCGGGGCCACGACGCCGAGATCAACTCGATGCCGCTGACGGCCGTGGCCAAGGGCATGGTGCACGGGCAGGGCGGCGTGGTGAAAGTCGTCGCCGAGAAGGGCGGCGGCCGGGTGCTCGGCGTCCACCTCGTGGGCCCGCACGTCTCGGAGATGATCGCGGAGAGCCAGCTGGTCGTCGGCTGGGACGCGGACACGGCCGACGTCGCCCAGCACGTCCACCCGCACCCGACGCTGTCGGAGGCGGTGGGCGAGGTGATGCTGTCGCTGGCCGGGCGCGGGCTGCACCAGGCTTGAGAGAAATCGGTGGACGGGCGGGGGCCGCGTGGGCCTT
This sequence comes from Streptomyces rectiverticillatus, assembly GCF_013394065.1. NCBI lineage: Bacteria > Bacillati > Actinomycetota > Actinomycetes > Kitasatosporales > Streptomycetaceae > Streptomyces > Streptomyces rectiverticillatus. The sequence continues at coordinate 5,807,196 of NZ_CP040752.1, read as the reverse complement.
CCTAGGGGGTGCGCATGCAGCGCAACAGCCTCTCCGGAAGGACCCCATGACCCGGTTGGTCATCCGTGCGCTCACCGAGCGCGACACCGAACTGTTCTCGGCCCTCGACGTGCCCGCCCTCGTCGGCAGGGGCGCCTTCGGCCACACCTACGTGCCCGTGCACCAGGGCGGGGAGTACCGCCCGGACTGGACCTGGGTGGCGCTGCGCGACGGCGAGGTCGTCGCCCGCGCCGCCTGGTGGGGCGGGCCCGGCGACGAGTCCCCCAAGGCCCTGGACTGGTTCGACTTCGCCGAGGGCGAGGAGGAGGCGGCCGCCCGCCTGCTGCGCACCTCTCCCCTGCGCTCCGAGTACTGCCTGATGGCCCCGCCCGGCTGGCGCGAGCTGCCGGAGGTGCGGGCCGCCGTGGAGGCGCGCATCGCGGTGGCCGAGGCCGCCGGGATGCAGGTGCTGGTCGAGCGCTTCCGCTACGAGTGGACGACCGGCTGCCCGCTTCCCGAGCGCCCCGGCCGGCTGGTCTTCCGCCCCGAGCCCGACGACGCCGTCATACGCGACGTGCTGGGCCGCACCATGGAAGGCACGCTCGACGCGCACGACCGCAAGAACGTCACGGAACGCGGCCCGGAGGCCGCCGTCGACGACGCCATGGCCTTCCTCACCTGGCTGCCCTCGCCCCGGGAATGGTGGCGGCTCGCCTTCACCCCCGGCGGCGAACTGGTCGGCCTCCACATCCCCGCGCACAACCCCGCCGGTCCGTGCGTGGGCTACCTCGGCGTCGTCCCCGGGCAGCGCGGCCGCGGCTACGGCTACGACCTGCTCGTGGAGTGCACGCACGACCTGGTGTCCCGGGGCGCCACGCGCATCGCGGCCGCCACCGACCAGGGCAACCTGCCCATGGCGGCCGGCTTCGCGAAGGCGGGCTACCCCGTCCTGCAGGAGCGGATCGACCTGCTTCCGGCCCGCGAGGCCTGACCCCGGGGCACCATGGACAGCACCGCCGACGGGAAGCCGACGGAAAGGAGCCGCCCGTGCTGTTCGAGGTGTGGGCGCCGCGGGCCGGCCGGGTGCAGCTGCGCGCCGGCGGCCGGGCGCACGCGATGGAGCGGGACCCGGCCCGGGACGGGTGGTGGCGCTGCGAGGCCCCCGGCGAGGAGGGCACCCGCTACGGCTTCGCCCTGGACGGCGGCCCCGTGCGGCCCGATCCGCGCTCGCGCCGCCAGCCCGACGGGCCCGACGGGCCGAGCGCCGTCACCGACCCCGGGCGCTTCCCGTGGCGGCACGAGTGGGCGGGCCGCCCGCTGTCCGGCGCCGTCCTCTACGAGCTGCACGTGGGCACGTTCACCCGCGAGGGCACCTTCGACGCCGCGGCCGCGCGCCTGGCGCACCTCGCCCGGCTGGGCGTCACCCACGTGGAGCTGATGCCCGTCTGCCCCTTCCCCGGCATTCACGGCTGGGGGTACGAGGGCGTGGCGCCGTGGGCCGTCCACGAGCCCTACGGCGGGCCCGGGGGGCTGTGCCGGCTCGTGGACGCGGCGCACGCGCTGGGCCTCGGCGTCGTCCTGGACGTGGTGCACAACCACCTCGGCCCCTCCGGCAACCACCTGCCCGCCTTCGGGCCGTACTTCACCGACACCCACCACACGCCGTGGGGCGCCGCCGTCAACCTCGACGCCCCCGGCTCCGACGAGGTGCGCGCGTACCTGACGGGCAGTGCGCTGGCCTGGCTGCGCGACTACCGGCTGGACGGGCTGCGGCTGGACGCCGTGCACGCGCTCGCGGACACCCGGCCCAAGCACTTCCTCGCCGAACTCTCCGGCGCCGTGGACGCCCTGGCCGCCCGGCTGGGCCGGCCGCTGTTCCTCATCGCCGAGTCCGACCTGAACGACCCGGCCACCACCACGCCGCGCGAGGCGGGCGGCCTGGGCCTGCACGCCCAGTGGAACGACGACTTCCACCACGCCCTGCACACCGTCCTGACCGGGGAGTCCCAGGGCTACTACGCCGACTTCGCCGCCGACCCGGCCGGGGCGCTCGGCAAGACGCTGCGGGGCGGCTTCTTCCACGACGGCACGCACTCCTCCTTCCGCGGGCGCCCGCACGGCCGGCCCCTCGACCCGGGCACCCCGGCCCGGCGCCTCCTGGGCTACGCCCAGAACCACGACCAGATCGGCAACCGCGCCCTGGGCGACCGGCTCTCCGCCCGCCTCTCCCCCGGGCTGCTGGCCTGCGCCGCCGCGCTCGTCCTCGGCGGGCCGTTCACCCCGATGCTGTTCATGGGCGAGGAGTGGGGCGCGCGCACCCCCTGGCAGTTCTTCACCGACCACACCGACCCGCAGCTGGCCGAGGCGGTCCGCACCGGCCGCCGGCGCGAGTTCGCCGCGCACGGCTGGGCCGCGGAGGAGATCCCCGACCCGCAGGACCCGGCCACCCGCACCCGCTCCTGCCTGGACTGGGACGAGCCGGAGCGCGAGCCGCACCGCGCCCTGCTGGAGTGGCACCGCCGCCTGATCGCCCTGCGCCGCGCCGAACCCGGACCCGGCCCGCTCTCCGCCACGGCGGTCACCATCGGCCCCGGCGCCACGGCCGTCCTGCGCCGCGGCGGCCTGTGCACGGCCGTCAACCCGACGGACGAGCCGGCCGCGCTGCCCCTGGGCGACGCCCCCGTGCGCGAGGTCCTGGCCGCCTGGCGACCCGTCGACCTCCCCGGCCCGGACGGCCTGCTGCACCTGCCGCCCGCCTCGGCGGCCGTGCTGCGGTGCGGCTGACCCCGCCGCGCCCGCATTGCGGCGGGGCGGGGCCGGAGAGACGCTGAGGGTGGGCGCATCCGCGCCTCAGTGAGCGCGGAGCCGGAGCGCCGGGCGCGGTGGGTCGCCCCGAGGGGACGATGAGCCATGCGCATGATGCTCAGGGCCCGGCTGGACACCCACACCTCGAACGAGGTCTACAAGAGCGGCAACCTCGGCAAGTTCGTGCAGGACCTGATGGACCGCACCAAGCCCGAAGCCGCCTACTTCGGCCCCATGGACGGCGGCCGCACCTGCACGCTCGTCTTCGACCTGGAGGACCCGTCGCAGATACCCGCCACGCTGGAGTCGCTCCTGCTGGAGATGGAAGCCGACGTCGAGCTGCTCCCCGTCATGAACTACGACGACCTGAAGAAGGGCCTCGCCGCGCGCAAGTGAGCCGGGCGCGGCCTTCCCCCGGTCTCAGCCCTCCGCAGGCTCCAGGCGCAAGGCGATGGAGTTGATGCAGTACCGCTGGTCCGTCGGGGTGGGGTAGCCCTCGCCCTCGAAGACGTGGCCGAGGTGCGAGCCGCAGCGGGCGCAGCGGACCTCGACGCGCACCATGCCGTGCGAGCGGTCCTCGATCAGCTCGACGGCGGACGAGTCCTTGGGGTCGTAGAAGCTGGGCCAGCCGCAGTGGCTCTCGAACTTCTCCGTGGAGCGGAACAGCTCCGCGCCGCAGGCGCGGCAGGAGTAGACGCCGGCGGTCTTGGTGTCCGTGTACTCGCCCCGGAAGGCGGGCTCGGTGCCTGCCCTGCGGAGCACCTGGTACTCCGCGGGGGAGAGCTCCGCCCGCCACTGCTCGTCCGTCTTCTCGACCTCGTACGCCATCTCGCACGCCTTCCGGGGGGTCGCGGCTGTCCGCCGGTGCGGTCAGCTCTCCAGGCGGGCCAGGATGCGCGGACCGAGGTCCGTCACGTCACCGGCGCCCATGGTCAGAACGAGGTCCCCGGGGCGGGCCATTCCCGCGACCACGTCCGGGATCGCCGCCATGTCGTGCTCGGCGCGCACGTCGGCGCCGGCGGCCGCCGCGGCGTCGATGATCAGGGCGCTGGTGACGCCCGGGACCGGGTCCTCGCGGGCCGGGTAGATGTCCAGGACGACCGAGGCGTCGGCGAGGGCGAGGGCCTGGCCCATCTCCGTGCCGAGCTCCTGGGTGCGGGAGAACAGGTGCGGCTGGAAGACGACCAGGAGCCGCGCGCCGGCGGCGGCGCCGCGGATGGCCTCCAGGTCGGCGGTCATCTCCGTGGGGTGGTGCGCGTAGGAGTCGATGACCTGCACGCCGCGGGCCTCGCCCTTGAGCTGCAGGCGGCGCTTGACGCCGGTGTACTTGCCGAGCGCCGAGGCGAGGTTGTGCACCGGGATGCCGAGGGCGACGCCCGCGGCGAGGGCCGCGACGGCGTTGTGCGCGTAGTGGCTGCCGGGCACGGAGACGGTGAAGGTCAGCATCTTGCCACCGAGCAGGACGGTGACCTCGCTGGTCAGGCCGCGCGGGTTGACCTTGAGGACGCGGACGTCGGCGTCCTCGGCGGTGCCGTAGGTGACGACCTCGATGTCGTAGCGGCCCGAGATACGCTCGGTCAGCTCGCGCGCGCCCGCCTGGTCGGCGGCGACCACGAGCGTGCCGCCCGGGCGGATCCGGCCGACGAAGGTCTCGAACGACTCGTAGATCTCGTCCATCGACGCGTAGTTCGCGTGGTGGTCCAGCTCCACGTTGAGGATGATCGCGACCTCGGGCGCGTACTTGTGGAAGCTGCGGTCGCTCTCGTCCGCCTCCGCCACGAAGATCTCGCCGACGCCGTGGCGCGCGTTGGAGCCGGGGGCGTCCAGGTCGCCGCCGATGGCGTACGACGGGTCGAGGCCCAGGGCGTCGAGGGAGACGGCGAGCATCGACGTCGTGGTCGTCTTGCCGTGGGTGCCGGCGACCGCGATCGGGCGCAGGCCGTCCATCAAGCGCGCGAGGGCGTCGGAGCGGTGCACGACGGGGATGCCGCGCTCGGCGGCGGCGGCCAGCTCGGGGTTGTCGGCGCGGATGGCGCTGGAGACGACGACGCAGGTGGCGTCCTCGGCCAGGTGCTCGGCGGCGTGCCCGATGTGCACCGTGGCGCCCAGGGCGCGCAGGGCCTCGGCGGTCGGGGAATCCTTGGCGTCGCTGCCGGCGACGGCCGCGCCGCGCTGCGCGAGGATCTTCGCGATGCCCGACATGCCGGCGCCGCCGATGCCGATGAAGTGCGGTCGGTCCATCGTCGTGGGGACGGCCGGTGCCATGTGCGGAGCTCCCTGGGGTCGGGGTACGGGAAAACGACTCACCGCGATTCTTGCACCCCGCGACGGCGGCCCCGCCCGCCCCCGTCATACGGACCGGATGAGCCCTCCCGCCAGCCCCGCCGCGATGGCGGCCGTGCGGCTGTCCACGCCGAGCTTGCCGTAGATGTGCACGAGGTGGGTCTTGACCGTGGCCTCGCTGATGAACAGGCGGCGCGAGATCTGCTTGTTGGCCAGGCCTTCGGCGAGCAGCCCGAGGATCTCGGTCTCGCGCGGCGACAGCGCCGGGCGGCCCGACCGCACGCGGCCGAGCAGGCGCGCGGCGACGGGCGGCGCGAGGACCGTCTCGCCGCGGGCCGAGGCGCGGACGGCCGCGGCGACGTCCTCGGGCGGGGCGTCCTTGAGGAGGTAGCCGGTCGCCCCCGCCTCGACGGCGGCCAGGATGTCGGCGTCGGTGCTGTACGTGGTGAGGATCAGCACGGCGGGCGGCTCCGGCAGGGCGGTGATGCGGCGGGTGGCCTCGACGCCGTGCATGCCGGCGCCCATCTGCAGGTCCATGAGGACGACGTCGGGCCGGGTCCCGCAGCCGAGCAGCCGCAGGGCCTCGGCGCCGTCGCCGGCCTCGCCGACGGCCTCCACGCCGGGGAGCTCGTCGACCATGGCGCGCAGCCCGCGCCGGACGACGGGGTGGTCGTCGACGATCAGGACGCGGACGGCCTCGCGGACGGCGCCTTCCGGGTGTGCCGGCCCGCTCATGCCGCGGCCCCCTTCCGCCAGGGGCGGGCCGCCGGGCCCGCCGGTGCCCCGGAACCCAGGGGCACCACCGGCACCACCGCTGCGATCGCCGTGCCCTCGCCGGGGGCGGACTCGACGGTGAGGGTGCCGCCGAGGGCGGCGATGCGTTCGCGCATGCCGTGCAGGCCGAAGGTCCGGCGGCCGTCGGCCGGGTCGGCTCCGGGGGTGAAGCCGATGCCGTCGTCGTAGACGTCGAGGGTCACCTGGCCGTCGAGGAAGGCGATGGTGACGGCGGTGTGGTCGGCGTGGGCGTGGCGGGCGGCGTTGGTGAGCGCCTCCTGGGTGAGGCGCAGCAGGGCGACTTCGGTCTCCATGGGGAGGGCGCAGGGGTCGCCGTCGAGGCGGAAGACGGCCCCCGGGACCGTCCGCTCGGTCACGCGGCGCAGCGCCTCGGGCAGCGGCGCCTCCTCCAGGGCGGGCGGGGTGAGGGCCCGGACGAAGCGGCGGGCCTCGGCGAGGTTGTCGGCCGCGGTCCGCCCGGCCTCCCGCATCCGGGCGCGGGCCGCCTCCGGGCTCGCGGTCTCCGCGGCGCGGGCGAGCAGGACGATGCTGGACAGGCCCTGGGCGAGGGTGTCGTGGATCTCGCGGGCGAGGCGCTGGCGCTCGGCGAGCCGCCCGGCCTCGCGCTGGGCGGCGGCGAGCTCGTCGCGCGTGCGCAGGAGGTCGTCGATGAGCTGCTGGCGCTTGCGGCTCTCCCGGTAGAGCGCGGCGTAGCCGTAGCCGGTCAGGATGGCGACCACGGCGCCGGCGACGGGCCCGATGACCTTGGCGGCGGTCAGCCCGCCCGGGGCGCCGGCCTGGGCGGCCACGACGGCGGCGGTGGCCGCGGCGACGGCCGGATGCGCCCAGCGGACCGGCATGGCGTGCAGGAACAGGAAGAAGAGCGGGAAGGCGACGTAGCTGAAGCCGTGGTCCATGGCCAGGAGCAGCAGCCACAGCGCGGTGACGGCGGCGAGCCAGGGGCCGGGGCGCCGGGTGCTGCGGACGATACCGAGCCCGTAGACGGCGGCGAGCACGGCGGCGGGCGGCAGCACGGCCACGGGGGCCGTCCCGGCCAGGGCGGGGCCGGCGGCGATGACGAGCAGCACGTAGAACACACCGTGCACCGCAAGCCGGACGAGCCGCAGGGAGGGCATCTCGGCACCGGCACCACCGAGGAGGTCGGACCGGTCCGCGGGGCCTGCCGGGCCGGTCCGGCCGGTCCGGCCCGCCGACCTACCCGGGACCACGCCGGTCCCGAGACCGCCCCGGGCAGACCCATCCGGCGCCGCGCCGCCCACGAGACCGTCCCGGGCAGGACCGTCCGCCAGGCCGTCCCCCGCTGCGCGACCCGCAGGGCCAGACCGCGCAGGACCCCCCGTAGGGCCGCCCGCAGGGCCGTCCAAGGTCGCGCCGTTCGTTGTGTCCTCCCGCTCGCCCGTGTCCGCGGCGGTTCCGGTTCCCGTGGTGCTTTCGGTGTTCGTCCCGTCGGACTGCGCGCCCCGCGGCTCGCTGCCGGTGCCGGGCCGCAGGGCGTGCCACCTGGAGCGGGCGGGTACGCGCGCGTGCCCGGTCGTGGTCTCGGGGGCGGGGAGGCTCGTTCGACTCACCCGATCGAGCGTACGGGCCCGCGCCCGGGGGACCCGGCCCGTAACCCTCAACCGTTCGATTGATTTTCGGGTGCACCGGACGTACGGGGTGCGGACCCGTCCTTGCCCTGATGGCGGCGGGGCGCCCGCGCGGGACCGTGGAGGCGTCCTGACAGAGCCCGGGAGGGGTCCTTGTTCGTCGCGCTTCGTGACATCCGTTTCGCCCGGGGGCGGTTCGCCCTGATGGGCGCGGTCGTCGCCCTCATCACCACGCTCGTGGTCTTCCTCTACGGCCTGACCGACGGCCTGGCGCGGGAGGCGTCGTCCGCCGTGGCCGGGCTGCCCGCCGGCCGGATCGTCTTCGCCGCACCCGCCGGGGCCGCGCCGGAGGTCTCGTTCTCGAACAGCTCGGTGGACGCCGGGCAGCTGCGCGCCTGGCGGGAGGCGCCGGGCGTCACCTCCGCCGAACCGGTCGGCGTGGCGATGACCCGGCTGACGGCGGGCGGCAAGGCGTCGTCGGTGAGCGTGTTCGGCACGCCGGACCGCCTGCGGCCCGCGCTCGTCTCCGGCTCCGCCCCGGACGGCCGCGGGGTGGCGGTGAGCGAGCGGCTGGCGCGCGAGACGGGGGTGCGCAGGGGCGACCGCGTCACCCTCGGTACCGAGGAACTGACCGTCTCGGGCATCACCGCCGACCGCAGCCACGGCCACGCCCCGAGCGTGTGGACCACCCTGCCCGCCTGGCACCACGTGACTCACCAGGCGCAGCCGACCGCGCTGGCCGTGAACGGCGGCGGCCGGCCGGACGGCCCCGCCGCGCGGACCACGAAGGCGGTCGGCGTCGGCGCGGCGCTGGACGGCATCGACGGGTACGCGGCCGAGCACGGCACCCTGCGGATGATCCAGGGGTTCCTGTTCGTGGTGAGCGCCCTGGTCGTCGGGGCCTTCTTCACGGTGTGGACGGTGCAGCGCAAACCCGACGTCGCGGTGCTCAAGGCCGTGGGCGCGAGCAGCGCCTACCTGGTGCGGGACGCCCTCGGACAGGCGGCGGTCGTCCTGGCCGCCGGGGCCGCGCTGGGCGCCGCGGCGGGCGCGGCCGGCGGAGCGCTGGCGTCGGCCTCGGTGCCGTTCGAGCTGGGTGCGGCGACCGTCGCCGTACCGGTGGCGGCGATGGTGCTGCTGGGTCTGGCCGGCTCCGCGCTCGCCGTGCGCCGCATCACGTCCGTCGATCCGCTGACCGCCCTGGGAGCCTCCCGTTGAGCACCGCGCCCGTTCCGTCCCCCGCCCTGTCGCTGGAGGCCGTCGGCCTCACCTACCCGGACGGCGACCGCAGGCTGACCGCCCTCGACGCGGTCTCCCTGGAGGTCGCGCCCGGGGAGCTCGTGGCCGTCGCGGGGCCGTCCGGCTCCGGGAAGTCGAGCCTGCTCGCGGTGGCGGCGACGCTCCTGCGCCCGGACGCGGGCCGCGTGACCGTGGCGGGCCGGGACACCGCGCGGATGAGCGCCCGGGCCCGTACGGCACTGCGCCGGGAGCGGATCGGCATCGTCTTCCAGCAGGCGAACCTGCTGCCGTCGCTGACCGCCGAGGAGCAGCTGCTGGCCGTGGAGCACGTGCGAGGCCGGAGCGTGCGGGGCGGGAGCGCGCGGGCCGCCCGGGCGCGGGTGGCGCAGCTGCTGGAGTCGGTGGGCCTGGATGCGGCGAAGCGGCGCCGCCGCCCGCACCAGCTGTCGGGCGGCGAGCGCCAGCGGGTGAACATCGCCCGGGCGCTGTCAGGGGGCCCGTCCGTCCTGCTGGTGGACGAGCCGACCTCGGCGCTGGACCGGGAGCGCGGCGAGCAGGTCGTGGAGCTGCTCGCCGAGGTGACGCGGGCGCACCGGACGGCGACGGTGCTGGTCACGCACGACCGGGAGCTGCTCGGCCGGGCGGACCGGGTGCTCACCATGGCCGACGGACGGCTGTCCATGGCCGACGGACGGCTGTCCATGGCCGACGGGCGGCTGCGCTGACCCCGCGGGCCCGGGACCCGCGGCGGGAGCCGCCCCCGCCGCGGCCGGGTCACGGCTCCTGCACGTCGCCCAGGGCGTAGTCCTCTTCGTCGTTGTGTGCGTAGAGCTTGAGCACGGGGACGCCGACCTTGTGCCGGGCCCGGGAGGCCCAGTCGCGGTGGAAGAACTCCTCTACCAGGTGCGGCGCGGTCAGCACGATCACCTCGTCGGCGTGGGTCTGTTCGACCACGGACCGCAGCAGGTCCAGCGGGTGGCCCTCGATGAGCTGTCCGACGGCCTCGCAGCCCGCGTCCCGGAGGCTGCGGAGCGAGTGCTCCAGGGCCAGGGCCGCCGGCCGGAGGGCCTGCTCGCCCTCGGGTTCGTCCGCCTCGTGCACGGCCTGCTCCAGCTCGCCGAGCGCGACGTCGTCGATGGCCCGGAGCAGCCGGTCCTCGGCGCCTCTGGGCTGCATGAGGACCACGAAGGACATCTGGTCGTCGTGCAGGGTGGTGACGAAGTCGACGTCGGTGGCGGACAGCGGCTGCTCGATCATCAATACGCTCGTGAACACGGTGGAAGCCCTTCTCCTTCGTGGGCCACCGGCCCAACGGCCAAAAGAAACCATCCTGCGTGCCCCCTGGGCCCGCCTGTTCCGATCATGTGCCCCCTGGGGAGCGTCCGATTCAATTCTGCCCACCGACGGCTAACCGGAACGGGATATTCCGCCGATTGTCAGATCCTGTGGTACCTGCTGAAGAGAAATCCTGCCTCTTCGAGGAGCGAGGCGAGGACGAATCGTTCCGGCAAGGGCATGTCCGGGCCGTTCACGATCCGGGTCGCGGTGCCCCCGGCGACCATCGGGGCGAGCGTCAGGCACAGCTCGTCCAGCACCCCGGCCGCCGCGAACTGCCCCAGCAGCCGCGGGCCGCCCTCGGTGAGCAGCCTGGTCAGCCCCCGTTCCGCCAGCACCTGCGGCACCCGCTCCGGGTCCACCCGGCGCCCCTCGCCCGCCACGAGCACCTCGGCCCCGGCCCCGCGCGCCGCGGCGACCCGGTCCTCGGGGGCGTCCTCGCCCGTCAGCACGAGGGTGGGCACCAGGGGCTCGGTGAAAAGCGGAAGAGAGAAGTCCAGGTCGAGCCCCGCGCTCACGACCGCGATCGCCGGCGCGGGCCCCTGGCCGAGCGCCGCCCGGCGCGCCGCGAAGGCCTCCCGGGCCCGCGCGGGCCGGTAGCCCTCCTGCCGTACGGTCTCCGCGCCCACGATGACGGCGTCGGCGAGCCCGCGCAGCGTCCCGAAGATACGCATGTCGGCGTCGGAGGACAGCGGCTGCGAGCGCCCGTCGTGGTGGGCCGCGCCGTCCAGCGAGGAGACCATATTCGCGCGCAGCCAGGCGTGGCGGGCCGGGCCCGGCTCCTCCGGGTACGCGTAGACCTCGGCCAGTTCGTCCAGCTCCCAGGTGCGGTCCTCCTGCGCGGAGGCCCGGGCCGCGGCCGAAGGGGAGGGCGAGGCGGAGGAGGTGGAGGGTTCGAGCGGGAACAGGCGTCGCATAGGCCGCAGTGTGACATGCCTCGCTCTTCCGGCGGCCGCCGGCCGGCGGACAGCGGCTACGCTGGAGAGCTGTGTCAGCCACCACCGCCTCCGCTTCCGGCGCAGCCGCCTCGCCGGCCCCGTCGGCCCCGTCCGACGCCCCGGGCCCGATATCCGGCGCCGGTACCGGCTCCCCCGTCGCGCTCACCTCACGTGCCCCGCACGTGCCGGCCGACCGCCTGGTCGCCGAGATGGTGCCGCCCCCGCGCTTCGGCACGGTGCGCTTCGACAACTACATACCGGCGCCCGACCAGCCCAGCCAGGCCGAGGCCGTCCAGGTCCTCGGCGGCTTCGCGGCCGGCCTCGGCGCCGCCCCCGGCGGCGGCCGCAAGCGCTGGTTCCGGCGCGAGGCGAAGCCGGCCGCGCCGTCCGGCCCCCGCGGCGTCTACCTCGACGGCGGGTACGGCGTCGGCAAGACCCACCTGCTGGCCTCCCTGTGGCACGCCACCCCGGCCGCCCCGGAGCAGAAGGCCTTCGGCACCTTCGTGGAGCTGACCAACCTCGTCGGCGCCCTGGGCTTCCAGCAGACCGTCCGCACCCTGAGCGGCCACCGCCTCCTGTGCATCGACGAGTTCGAGCTCGACGACCCCGGTGACACCGTTCTCGTCTCCACGCTGCTGGGCAAGCTGGTGGAGGCGGGCGTCGCGCTCGCCGCGACCTCCAACACGCTGCCGGGCAAGCTCGGCGAGGGCCGCTTCGCCGCCGCCGACTTCCTGCGCGAGATACAGGGGCTGTCCGCCCACTTCCGCCCCCTGCGCATCGACGGCGAGGACTACCGCCACCGCGGCCTTCCGCAGGCCCCCGCCCCGTACGACGACGACACCGTCACCCGTACGGCTGAAACGACCGAGGGCGCGTCGCTCGACGCCTTCCCCGCACTGCTGGACCACCTCTCCAAGGTCCACCCCAGCCGCTACGGCGCGATGTGCGACTCCCTGCAGGCGGTGTGCCTGACCGGCGTCGAGCCGGTGCCGGACCAGTCCACGGCCCTGCGCCTGGTCGTCCTGGCCGACCGGCTCTACGACCGCGAGATACCGGTCCTCGCCTCCGGGCGGCCGTTCGACGAGCTGTTCAGCGAGGAGATGCTGAACGGCGGCTACCGCAAGAAGTACTTCCGGGCGATATCCCGCCTCACCGCGCTCGCCCGCGACGCGAAGCCGTTGGTGACGCAGCCGCAGTAGCGACGGCCGTCCGGCCGTCCGGCGGATCCGTGCCCGGCCGTGGCCGTGGCCGTAGCCGCGCCATCGCAGGATGCCCGCCGCTGCCGCGGAAGGACTGCACCGACTGCACTGCCGCTACGGCGGAGGCCGCACGGCGAGGCCCGGCGGAAGGCGCAGCGGAAGGCACAGCCGCCCCGGCCGGAACGACCCGGAAGCGGAGCCGCCCCATCCGGAGCCACCCGGAAGCGGAGCCGCCCGCCCGGCCCGCTCCACAAGCGGTGAGCCCGCCCCGCGCGCACCCTCGCGCCAGCGCCTACGGCCTCCCGCCCGGTGCGCCCGCGAGCCGCCGCGGCGGGACTGCCGTGCGGCGGCCCGGAGAGGGAGGGTGTGTCCGGGCCCGGCCCCGGGCTTTCCGCCACCGCCACCGCCAGGAGCACACCATGGCCGTCATCGTCACCTTCGACGTCCCCGACGGGGGACAGGACCTCTACGAAGCCGTCATCGCCCGCGTCACCGGCGGGCAGGGCTTCACCAGCCTCGCCGACATCCCCGCCGCCGGGCTCATCGCCCACATCGCCGGCCCCCTGGAGGGCGGGGGATGGCGGGTGACCGACGTCTGGGAGTCACCCGAGGCGCTGGAGGCCTGGGCCAAGACCCTCGGCCCCGTCCTCGCCGACCTCGGCCACGCCGACCTGCAGCCCGTCATCACCCCGGCGCACAACGTCGTCGTCGCCTGACGGCCGGCGGGCGCGAGGGCCCCGCGCACCGGGCATGCGGTGCGGCATACAGTGCCGTGGTGATCCCCATCCCCCGCCGTCGGCCGGCCCGTCACGCCCTCGCGCCCGCACTCGCCGCACTGCTCTGCCTGCCCCTCGCCGCGTGCGGCGGCGGCAGCTCCGACGCGGCCGAGCGCACCAAGAACCCGCCGCCCCCGAGGACTTCGGCCCCGGCGCCGCAGCCGCCCTCCGCGCAGTCGCCCTCCGCACCGCCGTCGGCCGCGCCCACGCTCCCTGCGGGCCCCGGCGGCACCACCCCCGTCTTCTCCCACGGAAGGCGCGACGGCGCAAAGCGCGTCGCGCTCACCTTCGACGCCGATATGACGGCGGATCAGGACGGGCGCGCCGCACGCGGGGAGCGGTTCGACAACCCGCAGCTGATCACCACGCTGCGGCGGCTGAAGGCCCCCGCCACCGTCTTCATGACCGGCAAGTGGGCCGAGCAGTACCCCGACCAGGCCAGGTCCATCGGCAGCGACCCGCTCTTCGAGGTGGCCGACCACTCCTACAGCCACCACGCCTTCTCCACCCCCTGCTACGGCCTGCCCGCCGTCGCACGCGGCACCGCCCGCCAGGACGTGGAGCGTGCCTTCGCCGCCTTCCGCAAGGCCGGAGTGGAGCGCATCGTGCCGTACTTCCGCTTCCCCGGCGGGTGTTACGACCAGGCGGTCCTGCGCGAGCTCGCACCGGCGAAGGTGACCGCCGTGCAGTGGGACGTGGTCAGCGGGGACGCCTTCGCCAAGAAGGCCGGCCCCGTCGCGGACCAGGTGCTGGCGCAGGTGAAGCCCGGCTCCGTCGTGGTGATGCACTGCACGCGCAGCGCGGCGCCCGTCACCGAGGAGGCGATCCGGCGCATCGTGCCGGAACTGCGGGCCCGTGGCTACGAGCTCGTCCGGGTCTCGGACCTGGTCTCGGACCTCATCGCCGGGGGCTGACCGTCAGCCGGAGCACGCCGTGCGCTGGGCCTCCTGCCACTCGCAGACGGGGCACAGGGTGATGCCGGGGCGGTCGGCGGGGTGCTCGGTGGGCTTCGCGCACTGCACGCAGTCCGCGAACGCCTCGTCCTTGTGGTCGCTCATGCCCCCATCGTCCCCCATGAGGCATCTCTCCATGAGGCGTCTCCCCATGAGGCATATCCCCATGGGGTACAGAGCTCACGTGCGCCGGGAGGCGAGCGCGCAGGCCACCGCGACGGCTCCGGCCGCCAGGGCGCCCGCCGCGGCGAGCGGCAGCCACGGGATGCTCACGACACCGGTGCGGGAACCCGTGACCAGTCCGGTCACGGCGGCCCTCGCGGGCGACACCCCGGCGAACAGCACCAGGAACGCGGCGAGCACCGTGGACGGCACCGCCCACGCGGTGCTGCGCAGCAGCGGGCGGTTGCACAGCGCCCCGACCGCCGTCCCCAGCAGCGCGCAGACCACCGCGGCCGCCAGCCCCGCGGCGATGGCGGACCCCATGGGGACGACCGCCCGCCGGCCGGTGGTGTGCGGGTCGCCGACCGCCGCGACGACGGCGCTGCCGGCGACGGCCAGCAGCAGCGACGCGCACAGGGCGACGCCGACCGCGGCGAGGTGCGCCCGCCAGGGCCCCGCCGCGGCGGCGCTGCAGTCCCTGGCGGCGGCCGGCTCGTTGGTCACGCACACCCGGACGAGCCACGCGGTGACGGGCAGCAGCGTGGCCGCCGCCCACCCGGCACAGTCGAGGACCGGCTGCCCGCCCTGCACCCCGACCCCCATGGAGGCGCCGTACAGGAGCAGCGGCGGCAGCCAGCGGTGGGACCGCAGGAGGAGGGCGGCCTGGTAGCCGAGCAGGGCGATCACGGGTGCGGTACCTCCGTCACGGAGCGGATGTGCCACGGCGGGCGGGCGGTGAGAAGCGCGCGGAGCAGGGCGTCGGAGTGCGGGGCGGCGACGGTGAGCGCGACGGCGCGGTCGCGGGCCGGCTCCACGGTGGGGGTACCGGGGAGATCGGGGGGAAGGACGGCTCCGGGCGGGCCTTCGGCGACGATGCGGCAACCACTCGGCCCGTCCGGCGTTTGAGGACCAGGGTCCGGGGCGGAGCCCCGGTCAGGGAAGACCGCTCCCCCCTCCACCCGCAGCACCGCGTCCGCCGCCCCCGCCAGCCGCCCCGGATCGTGGTCGACGAAGACCACCCGCGCCCCGCCCGCCACCCGCTCCCGGACCGCCTCGTCCAAGAGGCCCCGTGACGCCGGGTCCAGTCCCGTCCACGCCTCGTCCAGGACGAGCAGCCCGGGCGTGCCCATGAGGCCCTGCGCGACGGCGACCTTCTGGCTGGTGCCCTTGGACAGCTCGGACAGCGGCGTACCGGCGTACGCACCGGCCCCGAACCGCTCCAGCCAGTCCAGCGCGCCGCGCGAGGCGGCCGCGCGGCCGAGGCCGTGGATGCGGCCCAGCCGTGTGAGGTACGCGCCCGCGGTCATCGGCAGCGCGGCGGGGAAGCGTTCGGGGACGTAGGCGGTGCGGGGACGCCCGGTGATCCGGCCGGCGCTGGGGGCGTCGATGCCCGCGAGCAGGCGCAGCAGCGTGGACTTGCCGCTGCCGTTGGCGCCCTCGACCCGCAGCAGGCTGCCCTCGGGAATGCCGAGGTCGACGTCGCGCAGTATCCACGGCCCGCCCGGTCCGTAGCGGCGGCCCACCCCCGTGAGTCTCATCCCCTCACCTTAAGGGGCTCTGCCGGGCGGCTGGCAGACTGGTGGCCGTGACCAGCCCTGACGCACCCCAGTTCGTCCTGCCCCTCGTCGTACGGATCGAGAAGGACGTCCCGCCCGCCCGGACCGACGCTTTGGAGACCGCGGCGCGTGCCGTGCTGACGCTCCTGGCGGACGAGCGGTCCGGCACCGGCAGCGACGGCGAGGACGGCGAGTGGGCGCGGGCGGTACGGGACTGGCAGGACTCCCGGATCCGCAAGGTGGTGCGCAGGGCGCGCGGCGCGGAGTGGCGCAAGGCGTCGGCGCTGCCGGGCATCACGGTGACCGGTGAGCGGGCGGAGGTGCGGGTCTTCCCGCCGGTGCCCCTCGACGGCTGGCCCAAGGAGCTGGTGAAGCTGCAGGTGTCGGGCACGGACCTGGACGACCCCGGGCCGCCGGCGGCCGCGGACCCCGCGCGGCCGGTGCTGTGGATGAGCCCGGAGCTGGAGATGTCGGCGGGCAAGGCGATGGCGCAGGCGGGCCACGGCGCCCAGCTGGCGTGGTGGGGGCTGGACGACGCGGCTCGCGCGGCCTGGCGCGAGAGCGGGTTCGCGCTGTCGGTGCGCACGGCGGATCCGGAGCGCTGGGCGGAACTGGCGGCGAGCGGGTTGCCGGTGGTGCGGGACGCGGGCTTCACGGAGATCGCGCCGGGCTCGTGCACGGTGGTCGCGGAGCACCCCACGCTGCGCTGCGGAAGTGTCCGGAGGGGCTGACGGGGCTCACAGAGAGACCTGTGATACTGACGGGCAGAACATCTGTTTTGGCGCCAGGGGGTAAGAAGTTGTCGAAAAGGACCGCGCGCGGCGCGACGGCTCTCGTCACCGCGGGCGCCGTCGTCGCGCTCGCGATGGGCCTGACCGCCTGCGATCCCGACGAGCAGAAGGACGGCGGCAAGTCCTCCGCCCCGGCCTCCTCCCAGGGCTCCGGGCAGAGCGCTCCGGCGGACGGCGGGGCGGAGGAGAGCAAGAAGCCCGAGGAGAAGTGGGACGGCAAGGTCAAGGTGCTCGGGGACGGGTCGACGTCCTACACCGGCCCGCAGCCGGACCAGCCCAAGCCGGAGAAGCTCAAGCCGGGTGAGAAGCCGCCGCAGTTCGTGGTCTTCTCCTGGGACGGCGCGCTGGAAGGCGACGACCGCCAGTTCTCGCACTTCCGCCAGGTCGCCAAAGAGAACAACGCGAAGATGACGTTCTTCCTCACCAGCATGTACCTGCTGCCGAAGTCGAAGGCGTCCCTGTACAAGCCGCCGCAGCACAAGCCCGGCGACGCGGCGATATCCTTCGCGACCGACCCGCACATCAAGGACACCCTGGTCCAGCTGCGCGGCGCGTGGCTGGACGGCAACGAGATCGGCACGCACTTCAACGGCCACTTCTGCGGCGGCAAGGGCGGCGGCGACTGGAGCGTCGCCGAGTGGAAGAGCGAGATCGAGCAGTCGTACTCCTTCGTCGAGAACTGGAAGACGAACACCGGCCTGAAGAGCCTCCCGCCGCTCCCCTTCGACTTCAAGAAGGAGCTGGTCGGCGGCCGCGCCCCGTGCCTGGAGGGGCAGAAGAACATGCTGGCCGCGGCGCAGCAGTTCGGCTGGCGCTACGACGCGAGCTCGCCGGGCGACTTCCAGATCTGGCCGTCCAAGATCAACGACATCTGGAACTTCCCGCTGCAGCTGCTGCCGTACCCCAAGAGCGAGAAGCAGGTCCTGTCGATGGACTTCAACTTCCTCTACAACCAGTCCGGCGACAACACCAAGGGCGACCCGGCCAAGTACGCGGAGTGGCGCAAGCTCACCCGGGACGGCTACCTCAACGGCTTCGAGCGCGTCTACAACGGGAGCCGGGCGCCGATGTTCGTCGGCAACCACTTCGAGGACTGGAACGGCGGCATCTACATGAAGGCCGTCGAGGACGTCGTGAAGTCGGTCTGCAAGCGGGAGGGGGTGCGCTGCGTGTCCTTCAAGCAGCTCGCCGACTGGCTGGACGTCCAGGACCCCAAGGTCCTGGCGAAGTTCCGCGGGCTGGACCCGGCGCAGTCGCCGGACTGGTCCACGCTGGTCAAGTAGGGCGACACCGGTCACGTAAGGCGCAGGGCGCGGGGCCGCGGGCCGCGGGGGGCGCAGGGCAGGAGCCCGGCGCCCCCCGCCCCCCCGCGGCGTCAGTGCCGCTGCGCCCCCGCCATGTACTTCGTCCAGATGTCGAGGGGGAAGGTGCTGCCGGCGGCGTCCTTAGGGGCGCCGCCGAGGCCGTCCAGCGCCAGCAGCTCCTGCGTCTTGGGGTCGATGCGGGAGAGCGACACGGCGGTCGACACCTTGCCGCGGTAACCGGCGAACCACGCGGACTTGTTGCCCTGCCCGGTGCCGGGCTTGCCGGCCGCATCGGTGCCGGCCGCCCTGGCCGTCGTCGCACTGCCGCGCCGCACCGCCTCGCGCAGGGCGTCGTCCACGGCGGCGGCCACCGGCTGCGGCAGGACGCGCTCGGCCTTCGGCTTCTCGACGGGCACCTCGTTGCCGTTGCGGCTCAGCCGGTCGACGGAGAACGGCTCGCTGTGCAGCCCCCGGGCCGCGAAGGTGCCGTACGCGCCGGCCATGCGGATGGCGCTGGGGGTCGCGGTGCCCAGGGAGAAGGCCGGCAGCTTCGTGCCCAGGCTGCTCTCCAGCAGGCCCGCGTCGACGGCCGCCCTGCCCACCCGGTCCAGGCCCACGTCCATGCCGAGCTGCATCACCGGGGTGTTCACGGACTGCGCCACCGCCTCTTTCAGCGTCACCTTCCCCCAGGACTTCCCACCGTCGTTGGCCGCCTTGACGATCTTCCCGGAGCGGTCCCAGTACGGGCCCTCGGGGGTGCGCAGGCTCACCTTGTTGTCGCCGTTGTAGACCGTGGCCGGGGAGACCGGGGTGCGGGGCTTGCCGCGCTCCAGCTGGACACCGTCGCGCAAGGCCGCCGCGTAGACGAACGGGGCGAAGGCCGTGCCCGCCGGGACGACGGAGGAGTTCGCGTCGTTGAAGCCCTGCTGGAGGTAGCCGGGGCCGCCGTAGAGGGCGACGATGCGGCCGTCGGTGGTGACCGACGCCGCCCCGATGCGCACGTCCTTGTCCGACTCGCGCTTGTCGGGGTCGAGCCGGCCCTTCACGTCGTCCGCGGCCTTCGTCAGGGCCGCCATGGACGACTTCTCGAAGGTCGTGCGGATCTGGTAGCCGCCGAGGTCGAAGTCCTTCTCGGTGACGGGGGTGTGGGCGCTGACGTACGCCCGCGCCGTCTCCACGAGGTAGCCGGTCTGCCCGGTCAGGCCGGCCGGCTTGGGCGGGGCCTTCGGCTCGGGGAAGGACGTGTAGCGGGCCCGCTCCTCCTTGGACAGCTTGCCGCCGTCGACCATCCGGTCCAGGATCCAGCCCCAGCGCTCGACCGCCCGCTCGTGGTTCTTCTTGCCGAGCGCCGGGTCGTAGAGGCCCGCGCCCTTGAGCAGCGAGGCGAGGAAGGCTCCTTCGCTCACGTTGAGCTGGGAGACGTCCTTGCCGTAGTAGGCGTGGGAGGCGCGCTGGATGCCGTAGGTGCCGCGGCCGAACCAGCTCGTGTTGAGGTAGCCCTCAAGGATGTCGTCCTTGCTCATCCGGTTGTCGAGCTTGATCGCGATGAACATCTCGGTGAGCTTGCGGGTGAAGGTCTGCTCCTGGTTGAGGTAGGCGTTCTTCACGTACTGCTGGGTGATCGTCGAGCCGCCCTGGGTGCTGCCGCCGGTCACCATCCGGGTGACGGCGCGGACCATGCCGCTGGGCGAGATCCCGCTGTCGGAGTAGAAGGTCTGGTTCTCGGCCGCGAGCACGGCCCAGCGCACCTTCTCCGGGACCTTGTCCAGGTCGGTGTCCTGCCGGTTCACCTCGCCGGTGCGGGCCATCTCGGTGCCGTCGGCCCAGTAGTAGACGTTGTCCTGCTGGGTGGCGAAGGCGTTGAGGTCGGCGGGTATGTCCGTGCGCGCGTACATGATCGCCACGAGTGCGGCGACGGCGCCTACGACGGTCGAGAAGAGTCCGAGCACCTGGCGCCACGACGGGACCCAGCGCCGGAAGCCCTGCCGGCCCGGGCGCGGGTAGACGGGGCGCAGTTTGCGCAGGCCTCGCATACCCTGCATCCCGCGCAGACCGCGCTTCCGGGGGGCGGCGCGTCTGCGGCGGCCCGGGCCGGAGGAACGGCCGACGGGAGCGGATGGTTTCCGGGCATGCGCGGCATGCGTCCCTTTTCGTCGTTCGAACACCGCTCGACCATATGATGTCCGCTCCCATAGCGTAATGTTTTACTTCAATGTAAAAGCAGAAGATCTCGGGTCATACCCATTGAAAGAAGCAGAAGGAACGCCGGAACGCCATGGAAACAGCCACACCCACCGTCGCGGTGCGCCATCCCCGACGCCGGGCGAACGGGGCGCTGGAGGGGGAGGTCCTCGCCGCGCTGCAGCGGGCGGAGGGTCCGCTGACGCCGCGCGAGGTGCAGGCCCGGCTGTCCGGTGAGCTCACCTACAGCACGGTGGTGACGATCCTGTCGCGGCTCCACGGCAAGGAGGTCCTCACCCGGACCCCGCGCGGGCGCGCCTACGCGTACGCCCCCGTCACCGACGAGGCGGGCCTCGCCGCCCGCCGCATGTGCCGCATCCTCGACGCCCTCCCGGACCGCGAAGTGGTGCTGGCCCGCTTCGTGGCGGAACTCCCGGTAACGGACGCCCTCCTGCTGAGGGCCCTCCTGACGGACGGCACCCTCCCGGCCCCGAGGTAGTCCTGCGCCCGGCGATGCGGCCTACCCGCCCCGGGCTCGCCCGGCACCGCCGGACGCCTCGCGGCGGAGGGCCCCGGGGCTCAGCCCCGGCCGCGGGCTCGGCGGTGTAGTAGGGCGGCCGCTGCCACGCCACCGCACAGCGCCGTGCCGCCCGCCGCCAAGGCGACCCGCGGGGCGGCCGCGGACGCCACCGGCGCGCCGCCGGCGGTGATCTTCGTGCGCACGGGGGCGACGACCCCGAGGCGCCCGGCCGAGCGCACGGAGCCGTCCGCGTTCAGCAGCACCCGCTTCCCGTTCGGGCGCGCGAAGTCGAACATGTTCAGCAGCGATCCGGCGCGGGTGTCGAAGGACGAACCGCCGACGGGAGCGGTGTCCCAGTTCCACTCGATGAAGCGGAGGATCGACGTCTGCTCGGTCGGCGTGTGGTCGACCGCGTTGACCTTGCTGTACGGCGAGATCACCAGCAGCGGCTGCCGCGGCCCCGGCCCGCACCGCCCCGCGTGCCCCCCGGCCGCGGCGGGCCCGGCCCGGCAGGCGGGGCTGTCCAGCGGCTTGCCGTGCGGCCCCTCGCCCCCGAGGCGGGAGCCGTTGCGCGGCGCGGCGTAGGCGTGGTCGTACCAGCCGTCGGAGTCGTCGTAGGCGATGACGACCGCCGTGCTCCCCCACTGCGGCGCGCTCTGGATCTTGTTGATCCACTCCACGAGGAAGCGCTGCTCGTCGACGGGCCCGGAGTAGCCCGCGTGCCCGTCCCGCGCGGCGGGAGCCTTGAGGAAGCTCACGGCGGGCAGCCGCCCGGCGCGCAGCACCGCGTCGAAGTCGGTGAGGTCGTACTGGTGGTTCGCCCGCCCGTCCCGGCCGATCTCGGCGACGGACCGCGGCGGGAGGTGGTGCGGGTTGGCGGTCGACCGGTAGTACTGGAACGGCTCGTGGTGCGGGCTGTAGTCGATCACCCGCACACCCCCGGCGTTGGCGTGCGTCCGGCCGGAGCAGCGTGCGTGGTGCCCGGGCCGCCCGTCCCAGGGGGTGCTCGGGCGGAATCCGCCCTGGAACCAGCCCCACGTGACGCCCTCCTCGCCGAGCACGTCCCCGATGTTCCGGCCGGTCATGGCGGCGAGGGCGCCGCGCCCGGCGCGGTCCCTGTTGGAGCAGTCGTCGTACGCCGGGTCGGGGTCGGTGAGGATCGTGCCGACGCCGTCGGCGCCCGGCGCGGTCACGACGCGCGGGTCCGGCTTCGCGGTGCGCCGCGGCCGCTCCGTGCCGGAGGCGGGGTCGGTGGAGACGACGCCGTGGGTCTGACCGGAGACGAGGTTGATCGCGCCGGGTGTGGACGGCCCGTAGGTGGTGCTGAAGGAGCGGTCGTTCAGGGCGTAGTGCTGGGCGTAGTTCCACAGGGCGGTGACGGTGTTCCCGTCGTAGTAGTCCATGACGAGGCCGGGCTCGCCGAACAGCCGGCCGGAGCACTTGCCGGAGTCGGTGTTCTGGACGAACTTGTCGGCCTTGCCGCCGTTGGCCGCGTACTGCTCGGGGCCGTAGGAGTGGTTCTGGTCGCAGGTCAGGGCCTGCCGGGAGGACAGGCGGCGGGGCGGGTACTGGTTGGGGTTGCGCTGCAGCAGCCCGGCCGTGCGCAGGTTGTCGATCCGGGCGGGCGTCGCGCGGGAGGCCTCGAAGCGGGTGCCGTCGGTGTTGGCGGCCCGCGGGTAGGTGGCGAAGTAGTGGTCGAAGGAGACGTTCTCGTCGAAGACGACGACGAGGTGCTCGATCGGCGACTCGGTCCCGGTCCGGTCGCCGGGGAACGGCAGCGCGGCCGCGGGCGGGGCGGCGGCCGCGGCGCCGGCCGTGGCGAGGACGGCGAAGGCGGCGGCGCCGAGGCGGGCGGCTCTTCTCGTACGGGTACGGGTACGGGTACGCGTGCGCGCACGCGTAAGGATGCGGATACGGGTACAGGTCATGCGTTTCCTCCCGTTCGGCCCGTGCCACCGGCCAGCAGGGCCCGGCCGTACCAGTCCGCGCGGTCCCGCACGCCGGGGAAGGCGAAGAACCAGCCGCCGCCGAAGGGGGTGACGTAGTCGGTCAGCGGCTCTCCGGCGAGTCGTTTCTGCACGGTCGTGAACTGGCGTACCGGGTCGCGCTGGTAGCAGCAGAAGAGCAGGCCCTGGTCGAGGGTGCCGTTGCTGTCGACGCCGCGGTCGTAGTTGTACGAGCGGCGCAGCAGCCGGTGCGCCTCGCTGCCGGGGGTGCGCGGGTGGGCCAGGCGGATGTGGCTGTCCAGCGGGGTCACCTCGCCCTCGGGGTCGTGGGCGTAGCGCGGCGGGTCGCTCTCGCGGGCGCCGTCGAGGGGGGCTCCGGTGTCGCGGGTGCGGCCGATGACGCGCTCCTGTTCGGAGAGCGGGATGCGGTCCCAGAACTCGGTGAGCATGCGGATCAGCCGGACGACCTGGTAGCTGCCGCCCGCGGCCCAGGGCGGTTCGCCGGAGTCCGCGGCGGTCCACACGAGGCGGTCCATGAGGCGCGCGTCGCGGGGGTCGGGGCCGGAGGTGCCGTCCTTGAAGCCGAAGAGGTTGCGGGGCGTGCCCGAGGGGCGGGGCGGGGCGGTGTGGCCGTCGAGCCGCCAGCGGATCTGCATGCCGCCGCGGGTGTGGCGGGTGAGGTCGCGCAGGGCGTGCAGCACGGTGTCGGGGCTGTCGGCGCACAGCTGGAGGCCGAGGTCGCCGTGGCACCAGGCGGGGTCGAGGTCGTCGTCGGGGAAGACGGGCATGGTGCGCAACAGGTGCGGGGCGCGGTCGGCGAGGCCGTAGCGGCCGTCGAAGAGCGAGGCGCCGGCCGACAGGGTGACGCCGAGTCCGCCGTCGGCCGGGACGTACGGGCCGAGGATGCCGGAGTCGGGGGGCGGCGCGGTGATGCCGGTGGGGGCGGGGGTGCCGCCGGTGGTCAGGAAGCGGGCGCGGTCGGTGAGGGTGCGCAGGAGGTCGGCGAGCTCGCGGCGGTCGGCGGCCGTGACGTCGAAGGAGGTGAAGGCCGTGGCGCGGGCGGGCGGGGTGAGGATCGCGGCTTGGTGGGGGCCGTGGAAGCGGGGGCCGGCGGGGGCCCGGGGGCCGTCGGGGGGCGCGGGTGCGGGTGCAGGTGCGGGTTCGGGGGCGGGGGCAGGGGCGGCGAGCGTGGCCGCGGCGCCTGCCGCCAGTGTGCTGCGCAGGAGCCCGCGCCGGGGGACGTGCCGGAGGACGCGCCTCATGGCGTCCTCCGTACGTCGCAGAGCGCGGCGACGGACGCGAGGCGCTCCGTGAGATCGCCGACGGCGGCGTCGACGCGCGCCCGCTGCGCGCGGTCCAGGCGCCCGAGCGGCGTCCACTTTCCGCGGCGGGCGTGGGCGTGGGCGTCGAGGATCCTGGCCGTGCGGGCCAGGCGGCGGTCGAGGGCGGGCAGGCCCGGGTAGCGGGTGCGCAGGAGGGGACGGAGGGGGCGGAGGACGGCACGGGTGGCGTCGAGGTGCGCGCGGGCGGTGGCGAGGCCGCTCCCGCTGCCGTAGTCGGTGCGGCCGGTCAGCTCGGCCCGCAGGGTGTCCTCGAGGATCTCGTGCGCGCGCCGGCCGAGGTCGGCCGGGTCCATCCGGGTGTGCGCCCAGCCGGCGCGCAGGGAACGGACGTCGCGGGCGAGCCGGTCGGCGGCGCGGCGCAGGCCCGGGGCGCGCTCGTGGTGCCACAGGCCGTGCTCGACGCGGTGGAAGCCCGTGAAGCCGGGGTCGCGTACGCCGCGGGGCAGGCCCGCGGTGGTGCGGTCGAGGGCGTCGCCTGCGTCGCCGAAGGCCCCGTAGGCGGCGCCGAGGCGCGCGTAGGCCAGGTGGGCGGTGAGCCAGCGGGAGCGGGCGGCGGCGCGGTCGCCGGTTCGGTCGCCTGTGCGGACGGCCGTGCGCAGGGCGTCGGTGGCGGCTACGAGGCGGGTCATGCTGCGGCCCACCCACCGCTGGTAGTCCAGGGCGGGCGGGATGAGGTCGTGCACGGACACCGGGACGGCGGCGGGGCCGCTGCGGGTGCGGCGCGGGTCGCCGGGGACGCGGACGGCGGGGCCGGTGACGGGGTCGGTGTCGTCCCCCAGGCACACGAAGGCGTACGTGCCGGCCCCGAGCCGCACCGGGAGTCCCCGCGCGGCCCCGGGCGCCAGCCCCTCGACCTCACCGAGGACGGCACCGGTGCGGGCGTCGGTGAGCTGGACCTCGGTGGGCGTGCCGGAGGTGTTGTGCAGGGTGAAGGTCTGCGTGCCGGGCCGGGGATGACGCCAGCCGTCCCCGCACCGGCCGGGGGAGGCGTCGACGCGGTCGCCGGGCCCGGAGGGGTGAGGCACCGCCGGCGCGCACCCGGCGAGGACGACCACGGCACCACCGACCACGAGGCCGGTCGCCCGCCGCGCCGCCGGCCGGCCACCGCCACTCACCACCACGCCGGTGGCACCCCGCCGCGGCGGACGGCAACCGCCCGGGCCCCGCGGACCGGCCCCACGCATCGCGCTGGCGCACCGCCACGGCGACCAGGTGCTGCCGCGGCTGCCCGCAGGCCTCCACCCGCGCCTCCCCACCGCAACGGCCGAAGCCCGCCGAGCCACCGAAAACCGGGCCGGCCACCTTCCCACCGCCGCAGCGGCGACCAACCCGCCACGACCACCCCGGCAACGCCGAACCAGCAGCCAACACCACCCCTCACGACCCACCGCAGCGCCCAAAGCCTCCCGAGCCACCGAGGCCAAGGCCCGCCGCTTCCCGACCGCCGCAGCGGCACGCAACCGGCCACGACCACCCCGGCAATGCCGAACCGGCAGCGAACACCACCCCACACAAACCACCCACCTCCCACCCACCGGACACCACCGCCACACGCGCGCACCACCGCAGCGGCCGAAGCCCGCCGAGCCACCCAGAACCGGCCCGCGTAGACGCCGCCGTCGGCGATCTCACGGAGCGCCTCGCGTCCGTCGCCGCGCTCTGCGACGTACGGAGGACGCCATGAGGCGCGTCCTCCGGTACGTACCCCGGCGTGTTCCCCGGCGCGGGCTCCTGCGCAGCACACTGGCGGCAGGCGCCGCGGCCACGCTCACCGCCCCTGCCCCCGCACCCGCACCCGCGCCCCCCGACGGGCCCCGGGCCGCCACCGGCCCTCGCTTCCACGGCCCCCACCAGGCCGCGATCCTCACCCCGCCCGCCCGCGCCACGGCCTTCACCTCCTTCGACGTCACCGCCACGACCACCCCGACAGTGCCGGACCGGCAGCCGACACCACACACGAACCACCACCCACCTCCCACCCACCGGACACCACCGCCACACGCGCGCACCGTCACGGCGGCCAAAGCCCGCCGAGCCACCGAGGGCAAGGCCCGCCACCTTCCCACCGCACGGCGGCCAAAGCCTGCCGAGGCACCGCGTACCGGGCCCGCACCCTTCTCCCGCCGCAGCGGCGCGCAACCACCGGCAACCTGTCCGGCGGTGCCGAGCCGACCCTCTGCCGCACGGCCGGTCGGGTCCGGCCCTCCGCCGCCCGGCCGGTCCGGTCCGAGCCGAGCCGAGCCGAGTCCGGTCCGAGTCCGGTTCGGCTCCGCCGGGGACCACCCGGCGTGTTGAGCCGGGCCGGCTTCGCCGGACACCGCGGCGGAGCCCGGTCGCCCGGGCGGCGCGGAGGCGCCGGCCCGCGGCGAAGACAAACGCGGTCGAGTTACGGGGCGGCAGCCGTGCGTGCCGGCGCCCGGCGCAGGGGTTCCCGGGGGAACCCCTGCATCCCCGAGCGTCCGCCGGGCGCAGCGCACCGCACCGCAGCCTTCCCGTGGTCCTCGACCGCATGATCAAGGCTACGCAGCGACCGGCCGCCCGGTCGGGAAATACGCCCGGAATTCACCCGTCTGACGGTACGTCAGTACGTCCGGCCAACACACCGCCGCACCGACACCCCGTCACGCCCACAGCCACACCCGCCGATTGCGCGCCACCGTATGGATGCGCCGCGCCCGGTCCGGATGCAGCACCCCGCCCAGCGCGCCGAGCCCCGGCACCTCCCCCTCCCCCAGCACCCGGACGTCGTCGAGCTCCGGCGCGGCCTCCACGCTCCGCGCGCCGACGAACACCAGCACCGGCTGCACCGGCACGAGGAAGCCGCAGCCGCGGGAGAGGACGAGGGACGCGCGCGCCGCGTCGTGCCGCGTCTCGCGGACGTACGGGCAGGGCCGCCGCTCCCGGTCCGTGCGCACCTGCGACTCGCCGGCGCGGATGCGCGCCCGCCGCCCGGGCTTGGCGGAGATGCCGAAGACCCCGCCGGGACCGATCAGCAGGTGCGAGATGATCGCGTCCCCCGGCAGGACGATGGAGTGCACCACGTCCCAGCCGCCCAAGCCGCCCTCGGCGAGCCCTTCGAGCACCGCGCCGACGCACTGCTCGGCGGCCAGCGCCCGCCGCCAGGCGTCCTCCACGGGCCGCCGGCCGAGCAGGCGGGCGAGCACCAGGCGCACCCGCCCGGGCGCTCCCGCCGCCGCGGAGCCGTCGAGCCGGGCGCGGAGCGTCTCGCCGGGGCGGTTGGGGGCGAGGTCGTCGTCGGGCGGCAGGAACAGCCGCTCGGGATCGTAAGTCTTCCCGTTCGCACTCCTCTTGCCGTCCGGCCGCTCCGGCACGCACACCACCCCCACCGCCATATTGCCGCAGAAGCGGGGGAACCAACCCGGCCGTCCGGCCGTTGACGCGGACAGAGGCCCCGCGACATCCCCCCGATCGCGGGGCCTCGTCCATGCCGCGCGCCCGCGCCCGCACCTGCACCCACCCGCGCCCGCGCCCCACTCCCACGCACCCCTCCCCCTTCGGCCGCATTCCGGCGACACCGGCCGCCGGTGCTTTACTTCGCCGAACCCCGGGCCAAATATCCCTTTTGTCACATTAACGCCGGGAAGGGATGGTCAGTGAGAGCAGTCGCGTTGTACGGAGCCCTCGGGTCCCTGGTCCTCACCACACTCGTCAGCGCCCCGGCCGATGCCCTCGCCCCGGGGCACACGCCGGGCGGCCACGCCGAAGCCCTCGGCGTGACCGAGGCCGCCCAGCAGGCCGCCGCGGCCGGCATCCGTTTCGGGGCGTGCCCCGCGGCCGAGGGCCTGCCCGCCCCCTTCGAGTGCGGCACCGTGTCCGTACCGCTGGACTACGCCCACCCCCACGGCAAGCACATCACCCTCACCGTCAGCCGCGGCCGCGCCACCGGCCAGGCGTCCGAACGGCAGGGCTCGCTCGTCTTCAACCCCGGCGGGCCGGGCGGCTCCGGCATGTTCTTCCCGCTGCTCGCCGCCATCCCGCAGTGGAAGAACCTGGCGAAGGCCTACGACTTCGTCGGCTACGCGCCCCGCGGCGTCGGCCGCTCCGCCCCGCTGTCCTGCGTGGCCCCCGCGAGCTTCGTGAAGGCCCCCACCCGCGCCCCGCAGCACCCCTCGGCCGCCTACAAGCGCAAGAAGATCGCCGAGGCCAAGGCCTACGCCCGGGGCTGCGCCCGCAAGGCCGGCGCAGCCCTGCCGTACTTCACCAGCCTCAACAACGCCCGCGACCTGGACGTGCTGCGCGCCGCGCTCGGCGAACGGCGGCTGACGTACATGGGCGCGTCCTACGGCACGTACTTCGGCGCGCTCTACGCCACGCTCTTCCCCGGGCACGTGCGCCGCATGGTCTTCGACAGCGTGGTCGACCCCGACCCCAGGAAGATCTGGTACCGCAGCAACCTGGACCAGTCCGCGGCCTTCGAGAGGCGCTGGGCCGACTGGCGGCGCTGGGTCGCCCGGCACGACAAGGTCTACCACCTCGGGCGCACCGCGGGGCAGGTGCTGGCCTCCTACGACCGCGCGAGCAAGCGGCTCGGGCGCCGCCCCGCCGGCAAGGTCGGGCCCGGGGAGCTGCAGGCCGCGCTCCTCCAGGTCGGCTACACCGACACCTACTGGGCGCGCGGTGCGAACGCCCTGGCGGCGTACCTGCGCGGGGACGCCAAGCCGCTGCGCGTCCTCGCGGAGCCGGACGCCTCGGGCGCCGTCGCGAGCGAGAACGCCAACGCCGTCTACACCGCCGTCGAATGCAACGACGCGCGCTGGCCGCGCTCCTGGCGGGTGTGGGACCGCGACAACACGCGGCTGGCGGAGCGGGCCCCGTTCGAGACCTGGCAGAACGCCTGGATGAACCTGCCGTGCGCGTTCTGGAAGACGTACTCGCAGCGGCCGCTCGACGTCCGCGCGCCGCGCGGCGCCCTGCCGCCCACGCTGCTGCTGGCGTCGGAGCGGGACGCGGCCACCCCCTACCGGGGGGCGCTGCAGCTGCGCCGCAGGCTGGCGGGCTCGGCGCTGGTGACCGAGCGGGGCGCGGGCACGCACGGCATCGGGGGCGGCCCCAACCGCTGCGTCAACCGCCACCTGGACACGTACCTGCTGACGGGCGCGGTCCCGGCGCGGGGCGCGGAGTGCGCTCCGCGCCGGGAACCCTCGGCGACGGCGGGCAAGGGCCTCAAGCAGGGCCCGCAGCAGCTCTAGCCGGGCCGGAGCCCGCGCCGGTCCTAGGCGAGCCCCGCCACCAGCTCCGCCACGGCCTTGCGGCGGCCGGTGTAGAACGGCACCTCCTCGCGCACGTGCATCCGTGCCTCGGACGCGCGGAGGTGCCGCATCAGGTCGACGATGCGGTAGAGGTCGTTCGCCTCGAAGGCGAGGATCCACTCGTAGTCGCCCAGCGAGAAGGACGCGACCGTGTTGGCACGCACGTCCGGGAAGCCGCGGGCCATCTTGCCGTGGTCCGCGAGCATGCGGCGGCGGTCCTCGTCGGGCAGCAGGTACCAGTCGTACGAGCGCACGAAGGGGTAGACGCTGACGTAGTCGCGCGGGGTCTCGTCGGCGAGGAACGCCGGGATGTGCGACTTGTTGAACTCGGCGGGGCGGTGCAGCGCCATGTTCGACCACACCGGCTCCAGCGCACGGCCGAGGCGGGTGCGGCGGAAGAGGCTGTAGGCGTCCTGGAGGGCGTCCGAGGTCTCGGAGTGCCACCAGATCATGACGTCGGCGTCGGCGCGCAGGCCCGAGAGGTCGTACGTGCCGCGCACGGTGACGTCCTTCTCGGCGAGCTGGGCGAACAGCTCCTCCACCTCGTCGGCCCAGCCGGCGCGGTCCTGCGGCAGGACGTCACGGAGCTTGAACACCGACCAGAGGGTGTAGCGGATGACCTCGTTGAGGTCCTTGGCCTTCTTGCCGGCGTTCGGGATCTTCTGCGCGTCAGTCATGGCCCCTATTCTCCCCTGTCGTCCCTCGCGCCCTCGGCCAGGGTCGCGATGAGCCCGTCGGCCGCGCGGTGGGCGCTCGCGATGCAGGCCGGGATGCCCACGCCCTCGTAGACGGCGCCGCAGACCTCCAGGCCGGGCAGGCGGGCGACGTGCTCGCGGATGCGCGCCACGCGCGCGAGGTGGCCGACCGGGTACTGCGGCAGCCCGTCGTCCCAGCGGGTGACCCGGGTCTCGACCGGGGCGGCGGCCAGGCCCACGGCGCTGCCGAGGTCCTTGAGCGACATGGCCACCAGCTCGGCGTCCGGGCGCGTCAGGTCGCCCTCGTCGCCGTACCGCCCGATGGAGGTGCGCAGGACGAACAGGTCCGGGTCGGCGTCGGCGTTCCAGCGCCACTTGTTGCTGGAGAACGTGGACGCCTTGATCTTCCGCCCGTCGACGGGCGGGACGAGGAAGCCGCTGCCGCTCAGCAGCCCCTCGACGTCGGAGCGGCGGAAGGCCATGGTGACCAGCGCCATGGAGGCGTATTCGACATCGGCGAGGGCGTCGACGGCGGCGCCGGCCCCGGCGGCGCCGCAGGCGCGGGCGATGATGCGGGCCGCGTCGTGCGCGGGCGTGGCGACGACGACGGCGTCCACCGCGAGCGTCTCGTCCTCCAGCTCGACCAGCCAGCCGTCCGCGGTGCGCGCGATCCCGGTCACCGGCGCGTGGGTGCGGATCTCGCCGCCCGCGGCGCGTACCGCGTCCGCGACGGCGAGCGGCAGCCGGCCGATGCCGCCCTCGATGCCCATGAAGACCGGCCCGGTCTGCTGCCGGGCGGCGGCGCGCGCCTGCAGCTCCCGCACGCCCTCGCCGAGCGAGCGGTGGGTGCGGGCGGCCTCGAAGAGCGGCGGTACGGCCGCCCGCATCGAGATGCGGTAGGCGTCGCCCGCGTAGACGCCGCCGAGGAGCGGCTCGACGAGGCGGTCGACGACCTCGCGGCCCATGCGTTCGGCGATGTACGCGCCGATGGCGACGTCCTCGCCGGGGTCGGTGTGCGGCAGCTCGGCGTCCCGGGCGACGCGGGCGAGCCCGTCGGCGGAGAGGATGCCGGCGGCGGCCAGCGGGGCGAGGTCGCCGGGGACGCCCATGGTGTGCCCGGTGGGCAGCGGGCGCAGCTCGCCGCGGGTCCACAGCATCGCGGTGGCGGCGGGCGGCTGCAGCTGGTCACCGAGGCCGGCGGCGCGGGCGAGCTCCACGGCCTCGGGGCGGCGGGCCAGCACCGATTCGGCGCCGAGGTCCACGGGCATGCCCGCGATCTCGCCCGCGTGCAGCTTGCCGCCGACGCGGCCTTCACTCTCCAGCAGCGTGACGCGGACGCCCGCCCGTGCCAGCCGCAGGGCCGCTGCGAGCCCCGAGATCCCCCCGCCGACGACGGCCGCGTGCCGCCGTGAACGGTCCGCCGAAATGTCCGCTGCGCTCATGGCACCACTCTCTCAAACGCCCCCGCGCGGACCGGCGGCCGGTCCACGCGAACGGCTCCCGTCCGAACGGTCGGGCGGTTACCCATTGACAGCGGACGGCCGCAGCCCGAAGACTCGACTGCGGCCGACCATGAACACCAGTTCACAGGGCGGACCCCGGTGGTGGGGCGCCGCGGGAGGAGCAGCCATGAACGACCGCATCCGGGACGTGTACGTCGTCGACGCCGTGCGCACCCCGGTCGGCAAGTACGGCGGCGCCCTCGCCTCCGTCCGGCCCGACGACCTCGCGGCGCACGTGGTGCGCTCCGTCGTCGGCCGCAGCCCCGCCCTCGACCCCGCCCTGATCGACGACGTCGTCTTCGGCAACGCCAACGGCGCCGGCGAGGAGAACCGCAACGTCGCCCGGATGGCCGTCCTGCTGTCCGGCCTGCCGGTGACGGTGCCGGGCCTGACGGTCAACCGGCTGTGCGCCTCGGGCCTGGAGGCCGTCGTCCACGCGTACCGCGCGATCGCGCTCGGCGACGCCTCGGTCGTGGTGGCGGGCGGCGTCGAATCCATGACGCGCGCGCCCTACGTGATGCCGAAGCCGGAGCGGGCCTTCCCCGCGGCCCACCAGGAGCTGTACTCGACCACGCTGGGCTGGCGGATGACCAACCCGGCCATGCCCGAGCGGTGGACGACGTCGCTGGGCGAGGGCGCCGAGCTGATCGCCGACAAGTACGGCATCACCCGCGAGCAGCAGGACGCCTACGCGCTCGCCAGCCACCGCAAGGCCGCGCGGGCGTGGGAGCAGGGCGCGTACGCCGCCGAGGTCGTCCCGGTGCCGGGCGTGGAGCTGCCCCGCGACGAGACCATCCGCGACAACACCTCCATGGAGGCCCTCGCCCGCCTGAAGCCGGCCTTCCGCAAGGACGGGGGCACGGTCACCGCAGGCAACGCCTCGCCGCTCAACGACGGCGCGGCGGCGGTGCTGCTGTGCGACGAGGAGGGGCTGCGGCGCACGGGCCGCGAGCCGCTCGCGCGCGTACGGGCCTCGGCCGTCACCGCGCTGGAGCCGGACCTGTACGGGCTCGGGCCGGTGGAGGCCGTACGGCGGGTCCTCGCCAAGGCCGGGCGCTCGCTGTCGGACGTGACATATTTCGAGCTCAACGAGGCCTACGCGGCCCAGGTCCTGGGATGCTTCGCGGAGTGGCCGGACCTCGACCCCGGGATCGTCAACCCCCGCGGCGGCGCGATCGCCATCGGCCACCCGCTCGGATGCTCCGGCGCGCGCCTCGCAGGGGCCGTGGCCCATCAGCTCGCGGCTGCGGGCTCGGGCACGGGGCTGGCCGCGCTGTGCATCGGCGTCGGGCAGGGGCAGGCGCTGGTCCTCGAACGCTGAGGCCGCCGGCCCGGAGGAGCGCGCACGCCGGGGCCCGTACGGCGCGCTCGTTCTCCGGGGAGGTTGCCCGCCCATGCGTACCACCGTCGCCATCATCGGAGCCGGTCCCGCCGGCCTGCTGCTCGCCCGGCTGCTGCACCGGGCCGGAGTGGACTGCGTCGTCCTCGAGGCCCGCGACCGGGCGTACGTGGAGCGGCGCCAGCGCGCCGGGATGCTGGAGCAGGGCGCCGCGGACGTCCTGCGGGAGTGCGGTGCGGGCGACCGGCTGGACCGCGAGGGCCTGGTCCACCGCGGCTTCGAGCTGCGCTTCGAAGGCGAGGCGCACCGGGTGGACCTGCCCTCCATGACCGGCGGCCGGACCGTGACGCTCTATCCGCAGACCGAGGTCGTCAAGGACCTGATCGCCCTTCAGCTGGCGGACGGCCCGCCGCTGCTGTTCGGCGCGCGGGTGGTGGCCGTGGAGAAGACCGACGGGGAGCAGCCGCTGGTCCGCTTCGTCACGGGCGGGACGGACGGTCCGGACGGGACGGACAGGATGGATGGTCCGGACAGGACGGGCAGGCCGTACGGCCTGGACGGTCCGGGCAGGACGTACGGTCCGGAGCAGACGCTGG
Source organism: Streptomyces rectiverticillatus (assembly GCF_013394065.1). Taxonomy (NCBI): domain Bacteria; kingdom Bacillati; phylum Actinomycetota; class Actinomycetes; order Kitasatosporales; family Streptomycetaceae; genus Streptomyces; species Streptomyces rectiverticillatus. Next base: position 5,774,103 of record NZ_CP040752.1, on the reverse strand, counting down.
AGTGCGAGTACGTGGCCGGCTGCGACGGCTCGTACGGGGCATCCCGGCGCGCCCTGCCCCCGGGCGCGGTCCGGATGCACACGCGCACCTACCCCTACTCCTGGCTCGGCATCCTCGCGGACGTCGCGCCCTCCAGCGACGAGCTGCTGCTCGCCGGCCACGAACGGGGCTTCGCGCTGCACAGCATGCGCACCCCCGCCCTCTCCCGGCTCTACATCCAGGTGCCCAACGGCACCTCGCCCGGCGACTGGCCGGACGACCGCATCTGGGACGAGCTCGACGTCCGGCTGGCCGCCGGAAACTGGCGGCTGCAGCGCGGCCCCGTCCTCACCAAGTCCGTGAGCGGCCTGCGCAGCCAGGTCATCGAACCCATGCGCCACGGGCGGCTGCTGCTCGCCGGGGACGCGGCGCACATCGTGCCGCCGAGCGCGGCCAAGGGCCTCAACCTGGCCTTCGGGGACGTCGTCACGATGGCCCGGGCGTTCACCCACTGGCACCGCAGCGGCTCGGTCTCCCTCATCGACCGCTATTCGGACAACTGTCTGCGCCGGGTGTGGCAGGCCCAGCACTTCTCGCACGAGATGACGACCCTGCTGCACACCCCGCCGGGCGCCGACGCCTACGACCGCGCGATGCAGCTCACCCGGCTGCGCCGGCTCACCGGGCCCACGGCGGCCGCTGCGGAACTGGCCGAGAACTATGCGGGCGCACCGCTGAACTGACCCGGCGGCAGGCCGGGCGGGATCACCGCGGACGGCACGGGGTAGATCGGTCCCATGGCCCTCTCTGAACCCGCACAGGAACGGATACGCCCTACGGACCCCGACGACACCCTCTCCCTCGCCGCACGCGCCGTCACCCTCCGCGTGCCCCTCAGGCCGCCCGTCCGCGTGCCCGTGCCGCTGCCGCCCCTGCCGGACACCGTCGAGCTGACGGGTCCGGTCTTCGGGGCGGCCGACGTCGGCCCCCTCGACCACGACCTCACCCGGCAGCACCGCGGCGAGCCGATCGGCGAGCGCATCGCCGTCGGCGGCCGGGTCACGGACCGCCGCGGGCGGCCGGTGCGCGGCCAGCTCGTGGAGGTGTGGCAGGCCAACGCCGCCGGCCGCTACGCCCACCCGCTCGACCGCCACCCCGCCCCGCTCGACCCCAACTTCACCGGCGCGGGACGCTGCCTGACCGACGACGACGGCCGCTACCGCTTCGTCACCGTCCGGCCCGGCGCCTACCCGCTGGGCGGCCCGCAGGCCCCCTGGCGCGCCTCGCACCTGCACTTCTCCCTCTTCGGCACGGCGTTCACCCAGCGCCTGGTGACCCAGATGTACTTCCCCGGCGACCCGCTCCTGCCGCACGACATCATCTGGCACACCGTCAGCGATGCGGCCGCGCGGTCCCGGCTGGTCTCCGCCTTCGACCCGGCGCTGGGCGAGCCCGGCCGGTCGCTCGGCTACCGCTGGGACATCGTCCTGGACGGCCCGTCCGCCACCTGGGCCGAGGAGGGCCGCTGATGCTGCCTCCGACGCCCTCCCAGACCGTCGGCCCCTACTACGGCACCGCGCTGCCCTTCCCCGGCGGCGGAGACCTCGTACCCCCGGGACATCCGGAGGCGGTGACCCTGCACGGCCACGTCTACGACGGCGAGGGCGCGCCCGTGCCCGACGCCCTGCTGGAGTTCTGGCAGGCCGCCCCCGACGGTTCGCTCGTCGGGGCGCCGGGCAGCCTGCGCCGCGACGGCAGGGCGTTCACCGGTTTCGCCCGCGTCCCGACCTGCCGGGACGGGCACTACCGGCTGCACACGCTGCTTCCGGGCGGCGCACCGTACCTCGCCCTGTGCGTCCTCGCGCGCGGGCTCGACCATCACCTCTTCACCCGGGTGTACGTCACCGAGCCGCCCGGGGACGCCCTGCTGTCCGCGCTGCCGCCGGACCGGCGGGCGACGCTGCGGGCACGGCCGGAGCCCGGGCAGCGGAACACGTACCGCTTCGATGTCAAGCTGCAGGGGGAAGACGAGACGGTGTTCCTGGACTACGGAGCGGACCGGGACCCGTACCGGTACCGGTACGGGAACGGGAACGGGAACGGGAACGACGAAGGCTGAAAGGAGCGGCCCATGGCCGTGCAGCGACTGGTGGTCGTCGGAGGCGACGCCGCGGGCATGTCCGCCGCGTCCCGGGCGCGCAGGCTCCGCGGGCCCGGCGAGCTGGAGATCACCGCGTTCGAGCGCGGCCGGTTCACGTCCTACTCCGCGTGCGGCATCCCGTACTGGGCCGGCGGCGTGGTCGACGGCCCGGACGCGCTGATCGCCCGCACCCCGCAGGAGCACCGCGACCGCGGCATCGACGTACGGATGCGCACCGAGGTGACCGGGCTCGACCTCGCCCGGCAGCGCGTCCTCGCCCGCGACCTGGAGTCGGGCGAGGAGCGCTGGCACGGCTTCGACCACCTCGTCCTCGCCACCGGCGCCCGCCCGGTGCGCCCGCCCCTGGAGGGCATCGACGCGCCGGGCGTGCACGGGGTGCAGACCCTGGAGGACGGCCGTGCGCTCGTCGCCGCCCTCGACGGCGGCGCGGCCGGCCGCCGGGCCGTCGTGGTCGGGGCGGGCTACATCGGCGTCGAGATGGCGGAGGCGCTCGTCCGGCGCGGCTACGCGGTGACCGTCGTCGAGCGCTCCTCACAGCCGATGGCCACCCTCGACCCCGACATGGGCGCTCTCGTGCGCGACGCCATGACCGCCATGGGCATCGAGGTGGTGACGGACACCGAGGTCACCGCCGTGCGGACCGGCCCGGACGGCACCGCCCGGGCGGTCGCCACCGATGCCGGCGACTTCCCCGCCGACGTGGTCGTCCTCGGGCTCGGCGTGCGCCCCGAGACGACGCTGGCCCGCGCGGCGGACCTGCCCCTGGGCGCGTCCGGCGGGCTGCTCACCGACCGGTCCATGCGGGTGCGCGGCCACGAGAACGTCTGGGCCGGCGGCGACTGCGTCGAAGTCCTCGACCTCGTCTCCGGCCGCACCCGGCACATCGCCCTCGGCACCCACGCCAACAAGCACGGCCAGGTCATCGGCGCCAACGTGACCGGCGGCCGTGCCACGTTCCCCGGCGTGGTCGGCACGGCCGTCAGCAAGGTCTGCGACCTGGAGATCGCCCGAACGGGCCTGCTGGAGTCCCAGGCGCGCGAGGAGGGCCTGCGCTACGTGACCGCCACCATCGAGTCGACGAGCCGCGCCGGCTACTACCCCGGCGCCCGCCCCATGACGGTCAAAATGCTCGCCGAGCACGGCACGGGCCGCCTCCTGGGCGTTCAGATCGTAGGGCGCGAAGGCGCGGCGAAGCGGGTGGACGTGGCGGCGGTCGCCCTCACCGCGGGCATGACGGTCGATCAGATGACGTCTCTGGACCTGGGATACGCCCCGCCGTTCTCACCGGTGTGGGATCCGGTACTGGTGGCGGCGAGGCGGGCGGTGGCCGCGGTCGAGGGCGGCCGGTAACGATCGAGTGACCGGGGGGAGGAGGGGGGCACCGTGAACTCGCACATAGCCGCGTTCACCCATGAACTCACCTACGCGGACCTGCCCGGGAGCGTCATCGGTCAGGCCCGGCGTTGCCTGCTCGACCTCGTGGGCGTCGCCGCGGCGGGCACACGGACGGACCTGTCCGCAAAGATCTACCGCCACGCCACCCGGTACCACCTCACGGACGGCCCCCGGGCACGCCTCCTCTTCGACGGCCGGGGGGTCGCGCCACCGGGGGCGGCCCTCGCCAACGCCGCCACGATCGACAGCATCGACGGCCACGACGGACACCGGCTCACCAAAGGCCACGCCGGTGCCGCGTTGCTGCCTGCGGCACTCGCCTTCCTCGACTCCTCGAGCGCGTCGACCGCGTCGGCCGCTGCGACGACCTGCGAACTGCTCACCGTCCTCGCGCTCGGCTACGAGATCGCGACACGGGCGGGCATCCACCTGCACGCCACTGCGGCGGAGTACCACAGCTCGGGAGCCTGGAACGCCCTGGGAGCCGCCGCGATCGGCGCCCGGGCCCTCCGCCTCGGCCGGGACGCCACCGCGCACGCGCTCGGAATCGCCGAGTACCACGCCCCCAGGGCGCCCATGATGCGGTGCATCGACCACCCCACCATGGTCAAGGACAGCTCCGCCTGGGGAGCCCTCGCCGGGGTCTCGGCGGCCCTACTGGCCGACGACGGCTTCACCGGAGCACCGGCGGCGCTGGCGTCCCCGGGGACGGACGGCGGACCGGATGTCTGGGCCGACCTGGGCCGGCGGTGGCTGATCCTCGACCAGTACTTCAAACCCTTCCCGGTCTGCCGGTGGGCCCACCCGGCCGTGCAGGCCACCATCGACCTGGTGACACGGCACGGCATCGGCCCCGGACACATCGACCGGATCGTGGTGACCACCTTCCACCCGGCCACGAGGCTGACCCCCAGAGCACCGCGCACCACGGAGGAAGCCCAGTACAGCCTCCCCTTCTCGGTCGCGGCAGCAGCCGTCCACCACGACGTGACTCCCCACGTGGTGGCCCGGCCGCACGAGGCCGACCGGCAATTGCACAGACTGGCTTCCGGCTTACGGATCCGGGAGTCGGCCACCATGACGAAGGCATTCCCGGAGGAGCGCCGAGCCGACGTCCGCCTGTTCCTCGTCGACGGGAGAAGCCTGTCGTCGGGCCCGACGGTGGCGACCGGAGACCCCGAGAACCCGCTGTCCGACCCGGCCCTGGACGCCAAGTTCCTGGACTCGGCCGCCCCGGCGATCGGCAAGGAACGTGCCGGGGGCCTGCTGGCGCTGCTGCGCGACGTCGAGAACCACGATCTCCGCGAGGTCCTCGACGCCTTGTTCGCGCCCGTCGAGTGATCAGACAGATGTCAGACCGGCGGCAGGGTGTCAGGGCCGATGGCCGGCGTCCTGTCGTCGTGGAGATCCGTGCACGAGGGACGGTATTTGCAGAAGAATCCCCGGCCTCGGCAGTACTGGCAGATGTGGGCCGACGTCATGCTTCCGGCCTGACCCGACTGAGACACGTAAAGGACTGCAGCGTGATAGTCGCCGCTCCCCCTGCACCCCTTACAGAACGCATGCGGCCCAGGGCAAGGGGAGTCGACATCACTCACTACCGGCTCCCGCCCTCGCCGCACTGCACTCGTTCATGCCGTGCATGATGAACCTCACCGGGAATCGGCGTGCCGTTATCGCCCGCGGCTCCTCGTAATGACGTAGCCGCAGCAGTGCGCCGCCCCTCACCAGGTCCAAGGCGGAGGCTCAGGTGCCGGGCGCCAGGGCACGAACGAGGAGCGTGCCGGTCTGCCAGCCGTCGGGTGGGGTGATCTCGTTCGCCACCGCATGGCGGAACCCGTACTGCTTCAGGCGGTCGGCCCACATGCCGGGGGGGTAATCCCAGCGCTTGACGACCAGGGGGTTCGGGTCGTCGGCCTGGTTGATGTACGAGGCCTGACAGCCGTAGCAGCCTTCGACCGGGGGCCGCTGGGAGAAGGCCAGGACTCCGCCGGGCTTGAGGACCTGGCTGATTGCGGGGAGCAGCTGGTCCGGGTCGGTGAACCAGACGGCGCCGAATACGGAGTAGACGGCGTCGAAGCGCTCGCAGGTCTCGCTCATGAAGTCGAGCGCGCCCCGTTGGTGGAGTTCCAGGCTCGGCAGGCCGCCCCAGCGTTTGCGGGCGGCGTCGAGCTGGACGGGCGAGACGTCGACGCCGACGGCACGGTGCCCGAGAGTGGCGACGTGGGCCAGATTGCCCCCGGTGCCACACCCCAGCTCCAGGAACGCCGCCTTGCCGGGCCCTCCCAGAACCTCCGCACCGGGGCCGTGGTCGGGGTACTGGGTCCAGTTGAACCAGGTGGTCTCGCCCTTGGCGTTCTTCTCCCGCCGACCGCCGGGCTTCCTGCGGGCGTAGGTGTCCCACGCCGTCGTGTCGGTCACGCGCTCCTCCTCCGTCGTATTCATGGGCGCGGTCGGCCGCACCCCAGGGGGTACGGCCGACCAGAACGCCTGTGCGCTGATCAATCGGCCTTGTCTGTGGCGTGCTTCGGGCTGTTGTGGCAGTTCGCGTGGCACTGCGAGCAGTCGGCGATGTCCAGCTCCGGCCAGAACTCCGGATCCAGGAGATACCCGGCCGCGTGGATGGCCTCCACGGTCCGCGCCCGCAGCCCCTTGCCCCCGCCGTGCTCCTGCCGGTCCAGGAAGCCGGGCTGGTGGTGGACGAACTTCCCGAAGGCCTCGTGGCAGAAGTCGGCGTACGCCTTGGTGCGCAGGACGAACGCGTGCCAGAAGTCGTCCACCAGCGGGGACGGGCTCAGAGGCTTCGCGCTGGCAGCGCTGGCGGCCACGAACGCCAGCATCTGGCCTACGCCACGACGAGCCATGTCGGCGGTGATGTGGTCGTACTTCGCTCGTACGTCGGCGGCGAGGGTGTCGCGCAGCTCGGCGCTGACGAGGGTTCCCGCGTCGACCGCGGGGCGCTCATCCACGATGGTCACGGCCTTACCTCCTCTTTCGGGTCGTGCTCGGACGTGAGCCCGCCCAGTGCGGCCTTGTCGCCCGGCATCGGCTGTGCGCTGTTTGCCATGCCGACACGCTAGGGACGCGGTCACCCGGACCCCAACAAGGTTCTACGAAGTTCCACGCCAATCAGCTCAGAGCGTCCACGGCGGAGGTGATGAGGGCGCGTGCCTTCGCGCCGTACACGGCGAGGTCGGCGAACTCCCCGAACGCCTTCAGATACTGGGCAATCTCGGTGGGGGCAGTCACGTTCACCTGCGCTGTCAGCAGTTCGACTTGTGCCATGTCTTCGTCGTACACGCTGAACGTCTCGATCATCCACATACGCCGTGATGCGGAGAACGGGATGACCCCGAGAGAGACGGATGGATAGGCCATCACCGACAGCAGATAACCAAGCTGCCCCGCCATGGTTTCGGCGTCTCCGACTCGGTGGCGCAGGACCGATTCCTCCACCAGCAACGCGAAGCGGTGGTTGCCCTCCCGGACCACGTGCGACCGAGCCAGCCGTGCCTCGACCGCTTCCGCGACGTCGTCGGGGGTGCCGTGGAAATCTGTGATCGCCCTCATGAGCGCCGTGGCGTAGGCATGGGTCTGGAGCACGCCCGGAATGACGTTCGAGCAGTAGATGCGAAACACCCGGGTGCGCTCAAAGAGAGGGACGTACGACTCCTGGAGTCTGCGCAGCCCTGTGCGCTGAACCCGCCTCCACTCCACGTACATGTTGTCAGCGGAGCGGGAGGCGGCGATCAGGTCGACGGCGACGTCATCCGCCCCGCATGCGCCACACCATGCGCGAATGTCAGCGTCGGACGGCGGCGTCACGGCGTTCTCCAGGCGCGACGCCTTGGAGGGGTACCAGCCGACCCGCCGGGCCACCTCCTTGGCGGTCAGCCCGGCATCCCGGCGGATCTCCCTGAGACGGTCGGCAACGGCCTTCCGGGCTGCCTGAACACTGGATGAGGGTGGGGTGGGCATCTCTGGGAGCGCTGATCAGATCCGGTACTCCTCGTGGGGCGTCGCCCGCTCCCACACGGCCTCGAAGGCTGTAGAGCACAGCTTCGCCACGTCGGGACGCTCATCCAGCTCCGGCCCGGCGGACCCGCCATCTCCCGTGAAGTGGTTCCACATGATGACTCGCTCATCGAACAGCCAGAAGTCGTTGCCGGGAAGGGCGATGTCCGACGCGCTGCGGCGAGGCAGCCAGCGCACCAACTCCCCCGCCGCAACGTTCTGGTAGGTGCAGCTGTGTTCGTACCGAATGTAGTCACTCACCGGCTCCGAGACGACCCGCGCACGGCGGAGCACAACGCCGCGTGCCACAGCGTCGCGGACCATCGTGTGAAAGTCGTTCCACCACGTCCCCAGTTCGCGGGAAGGCCGCCAACCGGCCCGCCACTCTGCGAACTCAGCTGCTTCCTCGCCAATGCCGTACGAGTCACGCATCTCAAGGTGGACGGCGGAGTGCCGGGTGTTCGCCAGAAGGTCAGCGAACGCCAAGTCGGTCTGCGACATCACAAGCCTCCCTGATGGCGGGCACCATGCGGATCGGCAGCCTCACCACCGCTTCGCTCTCCGGAATGGGGCCAGCCTCCGTCGGCTTGCCGGTTCTGCAGACGTCTACGAGGCTGGCTCTGCCTCAACGGTGTCGTCAAGGGCGCATGGCAACACCGTGCAGGGCGACAGCGGTGTCAGTGCCGGGCTCGATGATCTTCGACGTTGACTCGGGCCGGGCCCTGCCGGTCTAATGAGCGCGTGGCACGTGGCGCCGGCCAAAGAGAAGTGGGCCGGCCGGCAGCCGGGCGACCACCCGTTGTGCAGGGGTCTTCCCATGAATTCACGCTCCGCAGGCTGAGCCTGACGTAGGCGCGCCCGTTCGCGCGCCCCAGCGCGCTCTGCGCGCCCTTTTCCTCCGCCTCGTGCGGATCTTCCCGTCTTCAGGTGTTCCCGCGCCGATGTGCCGCGCGGTCCTGCATTTTTCCGGAGAGCCCACCCGTATGTCTCACGCGTCTTCCTTCAACCAGTCCTTCAACCAGTCCGTCATCGACGAGTTCCGCGCCCGCGGCGGAAAGGTCGGCGGCCCCTTCGAGGGCGGCGACCTGCTGTTGCTGACCACGACCGGTGCGCGGTCCGGCGTGGAGCGCACCACGCCGCTCGGCTACGTGCGCCACGACGGCCTGCTCATGGTCGTCGGGTCCAACCTCGGCGCCCCTCGGCACCCGGACTGGTACCACAACCTGCTGGCCCACCCCGTCGTGCGGGTGGAGATCGGCACCGAACAGTACGAGGCGGTCGCGGTGCCCGCCGAAGGGGAGCGCCGCGACCGGCTGTTCGCGCACGTGGTGAACGCCGCGCCCGGGTACGGCGCGTACCAGGAGAAGACCACGCGCACCCTGCCGGTCGTGGTCCTGGAGCGTGCCGCGGCCGATGCCGGGGCAGGCGCCCCCGCCTTCCCGGTGAGGACCCTCGCCGACAAGCTCCTGGAGGTGCACGTCTGGCTCCGCGCGCAGCTGCAGCACGTCCGCGAGGAGACCGACGCCCACTTCGCCGCGCGGGCGGCGCACCAGGGGCCGGGCGAGCCGCCGGCGCCGGGCCTCGGGCTGCAGATCCGCCAGCACTGCCTGGCGTTCTGCCAGTCGCTGGAGTTCCACCACGTCAGCGAGGACCGGCACATGTTCCCGGCGATGGAGACCCACCACCCCCACCTCGGCGACGCCTTCGCCCGGCTGCGCGCCGAGCACCGCACGGTCGCCCGCATCCAGCAGGAGCTGAGCGCCCTCCTGGCAGACGTCGCCGGCGCCGACCCCGAGCGGTTCCGCACGGAGCTGGAGCGGATGTCGGCGGAGCTGACGGTGCACCTCGACTACGAGGAGGAGACGCTCCTGCCGCTCCTGGCCGGGGTCCCCTTCCCGCCGGTCCCGTAGCGACCGGCAGCCGGGCGCGCGCTACCGCGCGGTCTGCTCGTGTACGTACTCCACCAGGCGCGTCAACGCTTCCGGGTTCGTGGTGGGCAGGACGCCGTGGCCCAGGTTGAAGACGTGGCCCTCCAGGCCGGACGCCGCGTCCAGGACCTCACGGGCCTTCAGCTCCACCGCCTCGTGGCCGGCGAAGAGGACGGCCGGGTCGAGGTTGCCCTGAAGGGCCTTGCCGGGGCCGACGCGGCGGGCGGCCTCGTGCATCGGGACGCGCCAGTCGACGCCGACGACGTCCGCGCCGGCCTCGCCCATGAGGCCGAGGAGTTCGCCGGTGCCCACGCCGAAGTGGATGCGGGGCACGCCGTGGCGGGCGACCGCGTCGAAGACCTTGGCCGAGGCCGGCATGACGTACTTGCGGTACTCGGCCGGGGCGAGGGCACCGGCCCAGGAGTCGAAGAGCTGGACGGCGGAGGCGCCGGCCGCGATCTGGACGTCGAGGAAGGCGGAGGTGATGCCGGCCAGGCGGTCGACGAGGTCGGCCCACAGCTCCGGGTCGCCGTACATCATGGCCTTGGTGTTCTCGTACGTCCGCGAGGGGCCGCCCTCGATGAGGTAGCTCGCGAGCGTGAACGGCGCACCGGCGAAGCCGATGAGCGGGGTCGTGCCGAGCTCGGCCGTCAGCATGCGCACGGCCTCGGTGACGTAGGAGACGTCGGAGGCGTCGAGCGGGCGGAGCCGGTCCAGGTCGGCGCGGGTGCGGATCGGGTCGGCGACGACCGGGCCCACGCCCGGCTTGATGTCGAGGTCGATGCCGACGGCCTTCAGCGGCACCACGATGTCGCTGAAGAAGATCGCGGCGTCGACGCCGTGCCGGCGCACGGGCTGCAGGGTGATCTCGGTGACCAGCTCGGGCCGCATGCAGGACTCCAGCATCGGAATGCCCTCGCGCACCTTGCGGTACTCCGGCAGCGACCGTCCGGCCTGCCGCATGAACCACACCGGTGTGTGCGGCACCGGCTCGCGCCGGCACGCCCTCAGGAACGCCGAGTCGTACGCCGCCGTGCGGCCGGTCTGCTGCTGGCCGGCGGGCTGGCCGGCATCCCTGCGCTCACTCATGTCCCAAATCTTCGCACGGGCCGAACGAGTGACCCGCCCATGTGGGTGTCCCTACCCGGAACCGCGCCCCCTTCCGCCTAGTCTTCCGGGCATGGCTGCGGCGCAGGGACACCTCTCGGACGGTCCGGACGACGCGGATGGGGAGGGCTCCCCGTCCGTCTTCCGGCAAGCGGTCGCCGGGCTGCAAGGGGTGCGCCTGCGGCCGGAGATCGAACTCGACGCGACCCCGCCGCCCCAGCGGCTCGCCCCCTACTCGTATGCGCTGGAGGCCGCGGTCGTCGTCGACGATCAGGAACTGGCCGACGGGCGGCTGATCCTGCTGCACGATCCGGCCGGTCACGAGGCCTGGGGCGGCACCTTCCGGCTGGTGACGCTCGTCCACGCGGACCTGGAGCCGGAAATGGCGGCCGACCCGCTGCTGCCCGAGGTGTGCTGGTCCTGGCTGACCGGCGCCCTGGAGGCGCGCCGCGTGCCCTACGAGGCGCCGAGCGGGACGGTGACGCGTGCGGGGTCGCACTACTTCGGCGGGCTGCGGGACCGCGAGCCGTCGACGCGCATCGAGATCCGGGCCTCGTGGTCGCCCGTGCCCCCCGCCGCGGCGAAGCCCGTCCGGGCGGTCCGCGGAGGGGAGGCCGGCCCGGCCGAGGGCGACGAGGGAGAGGGCGCCGGGGTTCCGGACACGGCGGCCCACCTGGCTGCGTGGTGCGACCTGCTGTGCCAGATCGCGGGCCTGCCGCCGGGCGGGGGCCCGGACGCGGGGGTAGTGACACTCCCCCAACGCAGGGACCCCCAAAGCCGCTGACCGCGGGGCGGGCCCGCCGGGTCAAGGATGCGCCGCATCCTTGAATCCGCCGCGACGGCGACCGGCCACGACGGTGGAGACCGGCGGTGCCGTACGGGCTCAGGTGGGCCCGGCACCGCCGGATGCCACCGCTGTGGCTGATCGCCGCGGCGGCGGATGTGAAGGGGCAGGCCCCTTCACCGCCTGCGACGGCGCGGCGGGGTGGAAGGGGCGGGCCCCTTTACTGTCGGCTGCTGCGCGGCGGGATCGAAGGGTGGGCCCCTTCGCCGGTTCTCGCCGCGCAGGCCCGCCGGTCAAGGATGCGCCGCATCCTTGAATCCGCCGCGACGGCGACCGGCCACGATGGCGGGGCCCGGCGGTGCCGTACGGGCTCAGGTGGGCCCGGCACCGCCGGATGCCACCGCTGTGGCTGATCGCCGCGGCGGCGGGGGCGCTCCGCGCAGCGGAACGGTCACCCGGATGCCGGACCCGTGATCGGTTTCTGCCGGTCGCGGGCAATGTTTCGATCGGTAATTTGATCGGTTGTTGATCGATCGCATCCGAATTGCCCGAATTGTTACTCATCAATTCGTGATCATTCCCTAAAGCCGGAACGCTTCGGTGCCGAAGAGGCTTGTGACCCTTCCCATACGGATCGCCCCGGCTTACCCCGAATAGCCGGCACCCGTCCCCCCGCCACTCCCCCCTGGAGGCTTGGTGTCCGTTCTCCTCGAGCAACCTGCGAGCCTCGCCTACCGCCCCAATAAACCGACGGCCATGGTCGTCGTCGCCGACCCCCGCGTCCGCTCCACCGTCACCCGGCACCTGTGGGCGCTGGGGGTGCGAGATGTGATCGAGGCGTCGTCCATCGCGGAGGCCCGCCCCCGTGTCGGCAACCCGCGCGACATCTGCGTGGCCGACGTCCACCTCCCCGACGGCTCCGGGCTCACCCTCCTGTCCGAGACCCGCGCCGCCGGCTGGCCCAACGGCCTGGCCCTGTCCGCCGCCGACGACATCGGCGCCGTGCGCAACGCCCTCGCGGGCGGCGTCAAGGGCTACGTCGTCACCGGCACCCGTACCAACCTCGGCGTCCCGGGCCGCCCCGGCGCCGCCCCCATCGGTTCCGCGGCCGCTGCCCGGCTGCACCGCCGCCCGCCCGGCGCCCCCGGTCACCCCGGCGGCTACCGCGAGCTCTCCGGCCGCGAGGTCGAGGTGCTGCGGCTGGTCGCGGAGGGCCAGTCCAACAAGGCCATCGGCGTCTCCATGGGGCTGTCCGCGCTCACCGTCAAGAGCCACCTCGCCCGGATCGCCCGCAAGCTCGGCACCGGGGACCGAGCCGGCATGGTCGCCGTGGCGCTGCGCACCGGCATCATCCACTGACGCGAAGATCCGCCGCGGCTCCCCCGAAGCCGAAGGATCACCCGGACGGCAGCCCCGCCGGCGGACCCGCGGACAACCCCGCGGGCAGCCACGGGCGCACGCCCGCCCGTACGCCCGCACGCACCCCCTCCCACCCACCGGACCCACACGCCGCGCCCGTCGACGGGACGTTCCGTCGACGGGCGCTTGCCATACACAGATACCCTTGACCGGTGACCGACGCCCAAGAAACCGCAGCAGACACACCACTGCGAACCACCGGGGGCGCTCCCCCGGACGACGTCGTTTCGGCGCCGATCCCCCTACTGGAGCCACGCGAGGGCATCCCGCCGGTCGTCGCTGACAACGATGCCCTGGAGCGGGTCGTCGCCGCGTTCGCAGCCGGCACCGGCCCCGTCGCCGTCGACGCCGAGCGCGCCTCCGGATACCGCTACGGCCAGCGCGCCTACCTCGTCCAGCTGCGCCGTGACGGTGCCGGCAGCGCGCTCATCGACCCGGTCGGCTGCCCCGACCTGTCCGCGCTCGGCGACGCCATCGCCGACGCCGAATGGGTGCTGCATGCAGCCACCCAGGACCTGCCGTGCCTGCGCGAGATAGGGATGACGCCGACGCGGCTGTTCGACACCGAGCTGGCCGGACGGCTCGCCGGGTTCGCACGGGTGGGTCTCGGAGCCATGGTGGAGAACGTCCTGGGGTACGCCCTGGAGAAGGGGCACTCCGCCGTCGACTGGTCGACCCGCCCCCTGCCCGACCCCTGGCTGCGCTACGCCGCCCTCGACGTGGAGCTCCTCGTCGACCTGCGCGACGCGCTGGAGGAGGAGCTGGACCGCCAGGGCAAGCTGGAGTGGGCCCGGCAGGAGTTCGACGCCATCGCCTCCGCCCCGCCCGCCCCGCCGCGCAAGGACCCCTGGCGCCGTACGTCCGGGATGCACAAGGTGCGCAGGCGCCGCCAGATGGCGGTGGTGCGCGAGCTGTGGACCGCCCGTGACCACGTGGCGCAGCGGCGCGACGTCTCCCCCGGCAAGGTGCTGGGCGACGCCGCGATCGTCGAGGCCGCGCTCAACATGCCGCCGAACGCGCACGCCCTGGCGGCGCTGCCCGGTTTCGGGCACCGCATGAGCCGCAAGCAGCTGGAGCAGTGGCAGGCGGCGATCGACCGCGCCCGCGCGATCCCGGACGCCGAACTGCCGCAGCCCGGCCAGCCGCTGACCGGCCCCCCGCCGCCGCGCGCCTGGGCGGACAAGGACCCGGAGGCCGCAGCCCGGCTCACCGCGGCCCGCACGGCCGTCTCCGAGCTCGCCGAGCGCCTCACCATGCCGCAGGAGAACCTGATCACTCCGGACACGGTGCGGAGGCTGTGCTGGGAGCCGCCCGCGCATCCCACGCCGGAGGCGGTGGCGGACGTCCTCGCCGCGTACGGGGCGCGTCCGTGGCAGGTGGAACAGGTGACCCCGGCCCTGGTGAAGGCCCTCACGGAGGGTGCGGCCTGAACCGCGTCCCCTTCCCGAGGCTGCGCCCCGGCCCCTCTCCGGGGCCGGGGCACAGCCTTTTCGTCACCGGCGGTGCCGAACCCGCAGTAGCCGCGGACGCACACGGAATGTGACCTTCGCCGCTCCCGCCGAGGGGTCTGTGCAGCTTGGTTACCCGCAAGTAGCATGACGGTGTCAGCCCGCACCGCGGCGGAGCCGTCCCGGCATGCCCGCGCGCGCAGCGATCCCGCACAGGAGGAGAGCCAAGTGCCTCGTACCGCTAGGGACGTCGTTTTCGTCGACGGCGTCCGCACCCCGTTCGGCAAGGCGGGCCCGAAGGGCATCTACCACGAGACCCGCGCCGACGACCTCGTCATCAAGTGCATCCGTGAGCTGCTGCGCCGGAACCCGAACCTGGACCCCGCCAAGATCGACGAGGTCGCCATCGCCGCGACCACGCAGATCGGCGACCAGGGCCTGACCCTGGGCCGTACGGCCGGCATGCTCGCGGGCCTGCCCCAGACCGTGCCCGGCATGTCCATCGACCGCATGTGCGCCGGTGCCATGACCGCCGTGACGACCGTCGCCGGCGGCGTCGCCTTCGGTGCGTACGACATCGCGCTCGCGGGCGGCGTCGAGCACATGGGCCGCCACCCCATGGGCGAGGGCGTCGACCCCAACCCGCGCTTCCTCTCGGAGAAGCTGGTCGACGAGTCCGCCCTCGTCATGGGCATGACCGCGGAGAACCTGCACGACCGCTACCCGCACCTGACCAAGGAGCGCGCGGACGCCTACGCGGTCCGCAGCCAGGAGAAGGCCGCCAAGGCCTACGCCGACGGCAAGATCCAGGCCGACCTCGTGCCGATCTCCGTGCGCCGCACCACCCCCGAGGGCGGGGAGCTGGGCTGGGGCCTGGTCACGGCCGACGAGCCGATGCGCCCGGGCACCACGATGGAGGGCCTGGCGGGTCTCAAGACGCCGTTCCGCCCGCACGGCCGGGTCACCCCGGGCAACGCCTCGGGCCTCAACGACGGCGCCACCGCCTCGCTGATCGCCTCCGAGGACGTCGCGCGCGAGCTGGGCCTGCCGGTCCGCATGCGCCTCGTCTCGTACGCCTTCGTCGGCGTCGAGCCCGAGGTCATGGGCTACGGCCCGATCCCGGCCACCGAGAAGGCCCTCGCCAAGGCCGGCCTGACCATCGACGACATCGGCCTGTTCGAGCTGAACGAGGCCTACGCCGTGCAGGTGCTCGCGCTCCTGGACCACTACGGCATCGCGGACGACGACCCGCGCGTCAACCAGTACGGCGGCGCCATCGCCTTCGGCCACCCGCTGGCCTCGTCCGGCGTCCGCCTGATGACCCAGCTGGCCCGGCAGTTCGAGGAGCAGCCGCACGTCCGCTACGGCCTCACCTCGATGTGTGTCGGCCTCGGCATGGGCGGAACGGTCATCTGGGAGAACCCGCACTTCGAGGGAGACGACAAGTGAGCACCACCGCTGAACTTCTCAAGGGCGCGGCGGAGCTGTTCCCCGACGAGGTCGTGACCCAGGCGCACGTACGCCACTTCGACCTCCCCTCCGGCGCCGGGCGCTTCGCGCTCATCACGCTGGACAACGGCCTGGACCACACCAAGCCGACCACCTTCGGCCCCCAGTCGCTCGCGAACCTCAACGCCGCGATCGACCAGGTCGAGAAGGAGGCCGCCGAGGGCGCGATCACCGGCATCGGCCTCACCGGCAAGCCGTTCATCTTCGCCGTCGGCGCCGACCTCAAGGGCGTCGAGCTGCTGAAGAAGCACGAGGAAGCGCTCGCCATCGGCAAGGGCGGCCACGACGTCTTCAAGCGCCTGTCGTCCCTCGCCGTCCCGACGTTCGCGTACTACAACGGCGCGGCCATGGGCGGCGGCGTCGAGGTCGGCCTGCACTGCACCTACCGCACCGTCTCGAAGGCCATCCCGGCCTTCTCCCTCCCCGAGGTCTTCCTCGGCCTGGTCCCCGGCTGGGGCGGCTGCACCCTGCTGCCGAACCTCATCGGCGCCGACCGCGCGGTCTCGGTCATCATCGAGAACTCGCTCAACCAGAACCGCCAGCTCAAGGGCAAGCAGGTCTTCGAGCTCGGCATCGCCGACGCCCTCTTCGAGGGCGCCGACTTCCTGGAGCAGTCCCTGCTGTGGACGGCCTCCGTCCTCAAGGGCGACACCCAGGTCGACCGCGCCGAGATCGACCGCGGCGAGGCCTGGGACCAGGCCGTCGAGCGCGGCCGCTCCATCGCCGACTCCAAGGTGCACGGCGCCGCCCCGGCCGCCTACCGCGCCCTGGACATCATCTCCGCGGCGAAGAACGGCGACCTGCGTCAGGGCTTCGACGCCGAGGACCAGGCCCTCGCCGACCTGATCATGGGCGAGGAGCTGCGCAGCGGCATCTACTCCTTCAACCTGGTGCAGAAGCGCGCCAAGCGCCCGGCCGGTGCCCCCGACCGCTCGCTGGCCCGCCCCGTCACCAAGGTGGGCGTCGTCGGCGCCGGCCTGATGGCCTCCCAGCTCGCGCTCCTCTTCGCGCGCCGCCTGGAGGTCCAGGTCGTCCTCACCGACATCGACCAGGAGCGCATCGACAAGGGCGTCGGCTACGTCCACGGCGAGATCGACAAGCTCCTCGCCAAGGGCCGCATCGGCAACGACAAGGCCAACCGCCTCAAGGCCGCCGTCACCGGCTCCCTCGACAAGGCCGCCGGCTTCGGCGACGCGGACTTCGTCATCGAGGCCGTCTTCGAGGAGATGGGCGTCAAGCAGCAGGTGTTCGCCGAGGTCGAGGCGGTCGTGCCCGCGCACACCATCCTCGCCACGAACACCTCCTCCCTGTCCGTCAGCGAGATGGCGTCCAAGCTCAAGCACCCCGAGCGGGTCGTCGGCTTCCACTTCTTCAACCCGGTCGCCATCCTCCCGCTGCTGGAGATCGTCCGCGGCGAGAAGACCGACGACGCCTCCCTGGCCACGGCCTTCGCCGTCGCCAAGAAGCTGAAGAAGAGCGCGGTCCTGGTGAAGGACGCCCCGGCGTTCGTCGTCAACCGCATCCTCACCCGCTTCATGGGCGAGATCCAGAACGTCATCGACGAGGGCACGCCCGTCGCTGTCGCGGAGAAGGCCGTCGAGCCGCTCGGCCTGCCGATGTCGCCTCTGGTGCTCCTGGAGCTCGTCGGCCCCGCGATCGGCCTCCACGTCTCCGAGACGCTGGCCGGTGCGTTCCCCGACCGCTTCAAGGTCTCCCCGAACCTCGCCGCCGTGGTGAAGGCCGGGAAGCGCGGTTTCTACGTCTACGACTCCGGCAAGCCGGAGCTGGACCCCGAGGTCGCGGCGCTTCTGGTGCAGGGCGACTCCGTCCTGACCGAGGAGCAGGTCCGGGCCCGCGTCCTTGAGGCCGTGGCCCAGGAGATCGGCCTCATGCTGGACGAGGGCGTCGTCGCCGAGGCCCAGGACATCGACCTGTGCCTCATCACCGGCGCCGGCTGGCCCTTCCACCTGGGCGGCATCACGCCGTACCTGGACCGGTCCGGCATCGCCGAGAAGGCGAACGGCAAGCGGTTCCTGCCGGTGGGTGTTGCTTCCGTTCCCGCGTAGCGGGACGTAAGCCTGAGGGCCGTACGGGGTTTCCCCGTACGGCCCTCGCTGTTTGCGTCAGGCGTTGCCGTTGCGGACGGCGTGGACGAAGGCGTCCCAGGCCGCGGGCGGAAAGGTGAGGACGGGCCCGTCCGGGGTTTTACTGTCGCGGACGGGGACGATGCCCGGGGGGCCGGACCGTGCCCATTCGAGGCAGTTGTCACCGCCGTCACCACTGTGGCTGGACTTGACCCAAGTCGTGGGGACCCATTCCAGGCAGTTACCTGCTCCGCTGCCGCTGTAGCTGGACTTGGTCCATGCCGCGCCGGATATGTCAGGGTCGATGCTCATCGGGTAATGCCTCCAGGGCGCTCCGGATAAATGCTGACGATTCTGCTGGTGACAGGGCGCAGGATCTGAGGTGGTCGTACGCGCGCTGCCGTTTGCCGACCCGGTCGAAGTCCTCCATCAGCGTCCCACTGTCGCTGCCCTCTTCCCAAGCCACTTGGGTGCCATCGTCGAGGGTGAACAAGGCGAGAGATCCGCCCATTAGCGCATGCCCTCCGTGAGCGAACGGCAGGACCTGCATGACGCTTCTGGGCCCCTGATTCAGCTCGATCAGCCGGGTCAGCTGTTCCCGCATGACCGCGGGTCCGCCGAATCCGCGGCATAGGACCGCCTCGTCGACGATCACGGAGAAGTCCGGCGGGTCGTCGGCCTGGAACAGAGCCTGCCGACTTATCCGCGCCGCCACCATGTCCTCGATCTCGGCCTCTGTCGACCTCGGATTGTGTGTCCTGAAGAGGAGACGGCAGTAGTTCTCCGTCTGCGCGAGACCCGGCATCAGCTGGCCGGTGTACTCAGCGATGACGCGCGCCTGCGCCTCCAGCTCCATTCGGCGCCGGAACTGTTCCGGGTGGATTTCCCGGCGAGCCAGCTCATACAACTCTACGAAAATGCCGTCGGTGTTGAACGCGGCGTCCAGCAGCGCCGGAAGCTCCGGCGGCGGCATGGATTGCGCCGTCTCCACCCGCGCCAAGTGGCTCTTGCTGAAGTTCACGATCTCGGCGAGCCGCTCCAGGCTCATGCTGCCGCGGTACGCGCGCATCTTCGCGCCGAACAGGTGCCGGGCCGACCGGTCGGGCGTCAGCGTGCGTGGTCGTGCGGGCATGCACGTACCTCCCATCTCCCCTGCTCACGCCGGGGACATCAAGTCCTGGTGGTCGAGGCCTCTGCCCGGCAACCCTAGTTACCTGAAGGGGAGTTGCCCGCTGGCAACGAGCAAGACACAACGGAGGCCGGACATGATGAACGCGCGTGCGAATGCCCACCCGTACGACGAAGAGGGCACCCGCGCGGACACCTCGTGCCTGACGTGCGCCGTTCTCGTCATGAAGCGCGCCGCCGCCCTGCGGCAGGGGCCCGCGGCGGTGGAGGAGGTCGAGAGGCGACGCAAGGAACATCTCCGGCAGGGGTGCCGGTAGGCATTGGCCCACGATCTGTGCGGGGCAGTGGACCTGCCAGCCGGTCCACCTCCCCCCCCCCCGTAGGCTCATGGTCATCACACAAAGTGGACTTCTACTTCGACCGTTCCTAATCAGTAAGCAGGAGTGAGTCTTGGACCCACTGCCTGGCACTGCGCGCATCCCGACCGGTTTTGGATGTGCTGGTCGCCCGCTTGCCTTGTTTTGTCCCCGTGCGGGCGTGTGGCTCCTGGCCACGGTCCGCGACGGGGCGGCGGGTTTCCTCACGCCCAGGAGCACGCGGGCCGGCCTGGACGGTCCGATGCCCGCATCCATCGCTCTGGTGGATGCGGGGCGGTGCCGTCCGTCGCCGGATCGGGTGCCCTTGGGCGCGTCGTCCAATCGCGATGCTAGCCGCATCGTGACGGGTGGTTGTGCGGTTCTTGCTGGTCAGTGGGCGCTGCCAGTGCTGCGCGCCCCACTTGGAGGTGTACGCGGGGTCCACGCCGATGATCGCAATGCCGGTTGCGTCAGCCATGGAGGTGAGGCGGGTACGGAGCTTGCCGGTGGGCATGCCGGAGATGAGCTGCCGGAATCGGCGCTTGCGTCCGTGCTTCTCCCGTGTCTTCTCGGCCTGGAAGTCCAGGTCCTCGACCGCGATGGCCTTCACCCCGCAGGTCTTGGTCCAGTTCAGCAGTCGGGACAGGGCATGCCGGACCTGGGCGTCACGATGATCGGCGGAACCGCTGAGGTCGTAGGAGAAGCGGCGGGGCTGCCCGATCGGGTTGCCGTGGCCATCGAGCCGCCACGCGGCCAAGTGGTCGGCGTTGGTGTCCACACCGATCACACCGCCAGCGAGCGCGGACTGGATCGGGATCGTCTTCGTGACCGGGCAGGACCAGGACGCAGTGAGGTACCAACGCCCTCGTTCCACGTCCAGGTGGATACGGTAGGCCACGGCCCGGTTGGCTTCCACCCGGTCGGCCCACTCGGCGCCCCGGTGCGGGAAACGCACCTTGGAGGCCAGCACGTATCGGCCATGACGGGCGTTGGCGTGCTCGGCGAGCGGGGCCGGGAGCTTGATCGACACTTCGCCCTCGGGCGTGATGCGGATCGTCTCGTTCCCGAATCGCTTGCCGGACTCGCCATCGGCCTGGAGAAACCAGCGTTCCGCTTCCCACCGCTCACGCCACTGTGCCTCGGTCAACTCGGCGGCCCGGAGATGGTGACGGGTGTTCAGTAAGCGCTTCCCGCCCCGCACGACATGCACGACACCGGCCTCACGGTCATTCCGAACCTGGTTGAGCCGGTCCTTAAGAACATGCAGACGACGCGCCTTGTGGAACCACTCGTGTGCGGTGCGGTAGCCGCCGGGACCCCCCTTGGTGCCCTTCTCCCCGACCGGGAGGGACAGCCGGTGCGCGATCGTACGGATACCGGCCTCAAGGGACCCGACGTGGGCGAGCTGCCCGCGCCGGGCCAGCGCCCACTGATCATGCGTGCGCTTCGTGATGCTGCCTGCCCACCGTGACGACGAGAGCGCCGTCAGGTCCCGCTTACGTGCCGCCCACGTGTCCGTGGAGTGCTCCAGCGCATCCACGCAGCGTGCTCTGAGATCACGGGAGGCCAGCGTCCCCAAGTACGCGCCGACCAGGCGCAGTACCTTCTCGTCCTCGGGAGCGAGGCGCTTGAGCCGGTCGCGTATCGCCACGCCGGACGGGCCGGGAGCAACGAAAGCAGGGGCGATGACGCGGAGTTGCTTCTTCGTCTCAGTCACCGGACGCCGCCGCTTCCAGCGCCTTCTCCGCCCGGTTCTTCGCCGACCGGCGGCCGTACAAGCGAGCGCAGAACGAGGTCAGTATCTCGATCATGTCCCGCACGAGATCGTCATCGGCCTCGCCGTCGTCCAGAACGACCAGACGACGCCCGGTCGCAGACAGCGCGGCTTCGACGAGCTCCACGTTCATCCGGCCGAGCCGGCCCTTGTGCTCCACCACCACGACCGTCACGTCCGGATCGGCCAACAGCCGCTTGGCCTTCACGCGGCTGCCGTTCATCCCGGATGCGATCTCGGACTCAATCCGGACCACCCGGTGACCGGCCCTGGCCGCCCACTCGGACAAACGGGCAACCTGACGTTCCAGGTCCGGCTGCTGGTCATGCGACGACACGCGGGCATACAGGCCCAGACCACCGATGACCTCGGGCGTGGTGTTCACCCCGACGTTCACCAAGATCGTGCGCGGCCCTACCCGCCGAGCCGGCACCGGCAACGTCCCCTCACGGAACCAGCGATATGCGGTCTGCGGATGCACGCCCTGCATCTTCGCCCACTCCGTCAGATTCACACCCTGACAACGACACTCACTCATACATGGTTACGCTCACTTACCCGACTTTGGGGGCCAGCAGGTGAAGACCCCGTCTGCCCCTTCGCCTGGATCACCTCCCGCTGGATCCTGGAGGTCGAGCGCCACCGCGACCTCGATCTGCGGTTCCGCGTCATGAGCCTGTCCGTGCTCAACGAAGGCCGCGCCGACCTGCCGGAGCGCTACCGCCGGCTGCTCGACGTGGGCTGGGGGCCGGTGCGGGTGTGCACGGCCGCGGCGCAGGAGCACGGGGAGGGCGTGCTGCGCGACCTGTACACGGCTCTCGGCACGCGCATTCACAACGGCGGCGGCGAGGTCTCCGACGAGCTGATCAGGAAGGCGTTGACCGACGCCGGACTTCCGGAGTCGCTGGCCGGCGCCGCCCGTTCGGCCGGCTACGACGAGGCGCTGCGCAAGAGCCATCACGAGGGCATGGACCCGGTCGGTGAGGACGTCGGCACGCCCACGATGCACATCGACGGGGCCGCCTTCTTCGGGCCCGTCCTGACCGCGATCCCGCGGGGCGAGGAGGCCGCCCGGATCTTCG
Source organism: Streptomyces rectiverticillatus (assembly GCF_013394065.1). Classification (NCBI taxonomy): domain Bacteria; kingdom Bacillati; phylum Actinomycetota; class Actinomycetes; order Kitasatosporales; family Streptomycetaceae; genus Streptomyces; species Streptomyces rectiverticillatus. Next base: position 5,751,935 of record NZ_CP040752.1, on the reverse strand, counting down.
ACGGCGTGCGGCTGCTGGCCGGTTACCCGAACTTCTTCGAGCTCAAGCGCACCCGTACGGGCGGCCTCGACTTCAGCTGATTTTGCATGGCATGCACATGCCCGGATAGCGTGGTGATCATCTCGGTGCCCCCACCCGGGTGCCGAGGAACGTCATCGACCACGACGGGGAACTACGCATGAATATAAGGAAGTTGGCCGCCACCGCCATCACCGCCGCCACCCTGGTCGGAGCCACCGCCCTGACCGGCGGCGTCGCCACGGCCGACGCGCGGGTCGCCGCCGCCTCGTCCTGCAGCTACAACACGCTCACGGCGCTGGAGAGCGTGAAGATCCGTACGACGACGAAGCTCGACGCCACCGCCGTCGGCCTGCTTCCCAAGGGCAAGTCGGGCCGCGGCTGCGACTCCACCGGCACGGGCCAGAGCGGTCAGTCCTACAACCTCTGCGGGAAGAAGGACAACAGCTGGGTGCTTCTGAGCTACGCGGGACACGAGGGCTGGGTGCCCACGACGTGCATCAAGCAGTGGCGCTGACAGCCGGGCCGACTGCTGCTGACTGACGGCTGGCTTGACATCCGGTGTGCTGCGAGCGGGACTTCCGCTCGCAGCACACCGCTGTATTTCACGGCACCGGCGCCGGAGCCGCCCGGCGCTCGTCATCCTCCGCGGCCCCCGCGAGCCGCTGCTGAAGCCGCAAGTGCCGGAACTCGTAGTGCGCGCCCGACTGGCGCAGCACCCCGCGCCGGTGGGCCTCTTCGAGGAAGGCCATAAGCCGCCACGGCGCGCGCCCGGTGACGGCCAGCCAGATCCGGGCCGTCCCGAGCCGGCCCCAGGCGCTCAGCGCGAGCGCGGACGTGCCGAGCGGCACCCATAGTTCGGTGTGCATGGTGCCCAGCGCGCCGCCGTTGCCGACGACCCGGATCAGCGCCAGGCAGACCCCGCCCGCGAGGACGGCGGCGATGGCGCTGCGTGCCGCGGTGGCGGCGCGGTCGGTGCGCAGGGTGCTCTGGGGGCCGGCGGCCCGGAGGGTGTCGGAGGGGGTGCTCAGGGCGCGGTAGACGCCTGAGGCGCAGCCTCCGATGGCACCGATCAGCACGCCGAATTCGGCGAGCGGGACCACGACGTCACCGATGACCTCCGGCGCGCTGCGGTACGCGAGCCACAGCCGGACGCCGTGCGGCAGTTCGGACACCACGTTCCAGGCGTCGGCAGGGGGACGGCCGGCCGTGATGAGCACCGGCCCGCCGCGCTCCATGCGGATGCGGACCGGCTGGTGGAAGGGTTCGGGCGTGCGCCCGTTGTACGCGATGTCGCCGTGGCGCGGTACGGCGAGCGGCTTGGTGTGCGGGCCTCGGGGCAGCAGCTCGCCCGCGTACGGCTTCCGGGAGTCGATGGTGCGGATGCCGTCGGGCGTCACCCGGGCGTACCAGCCGTCGATCCGCTGACCGTTCGTCAGTGTGGGAGCCGAGCGGACCTCGTACGCCGCGAGCGCGCCCACGATGCCTCCGACGACCGCGGAAACGCACACGCCGATGAGCGAGCAGACGAGGAACCCGCGCAGGAGACCGCTCGCGAAACCGCGGAGAACGGCGGCGGGGCCCGTGAACGGGGCGGCGGCCCGCTCCCCGTGGCGCAGTCCGGCCAGGAACAGGAGCAGCCCGGCCGCAAGGCAGGTCACGGCCGGTAGGACCAGCCGGACGGTCAGGAGGACCGGCCCGGCGACGGCGAGGCCACTCGCCAGCGCGCGGACGACCCCGAGGCCGCTCGCGCTGCCGGCCCACGGCAGGCCCAGCGGGGGCGGGCGCCGGGGCAGGCCGGCGACGGCGAAGAGCATGGAAAGGATCAGCCCGAAAGCACATCCGTTGAAGAACCAGGCGGGCCGGGGCGTGATCGCGTCCCCCAGCCTCAGGCCGAAGAGCGGCGGCGCCAGGAGGCCCGCCACCACGGCGAGGGGCGCGGCGACGGCGGTCAGCGTCACCGCCATGCGGGCCAATCGGCGCGGTCCTTGCGGCGTGTCCGCCCTTGCGGGCAGCAGGCAGGAGAATCCGCAGCACAGTCCCAGGAAGACGCCCGCGAGGTGAAGGACCATCGACAACGTGCTGTCCCAGTCGCCGACGACGCCCTTGCCGTACCAGGCCAGCGGCACCAGCAGCGCGGCCGTCGCGAGAAGCGCCGTCAATGCGGGACCGATCACGCGCAGCGCCCTCGGCATCGCGTCCGGCAGCTCCCACCAGGCGAGCCGCCACGTGCCGCGCCGGCGGTCGTGACCGTCCGGGGCGGGCCGGTTCGGGGCATGCCGGTGCGGGGTATGCCGGTGCGGGGCCCGGCCGTCCAGGTCGCGGGCGAGGCGGCGGAGCCAGCGGTGGGCCGCGTCCGGCCGCCAGGTGCTTCCGGGCTCGTCGCCGAAGGCCGCCGGAACGAAGGCCTCCAGCAGGTGTTCCTCGATGCTCTCCGCCGTGGGGAAGCGTGCCGCATCCAGGAGTTCGGCCGGGTCGCGGGAGGTGTCTCCGTAGACGGTGCGGGCCAGGGCCACCATCAGGGGCGTGCCCAGCACCTCGGCCAGCGGCCCGGGCGGCGCCTCCAGCACCGGTGTCCACGAGGTCGAGCCCCGGCCGTCCGGCCGTGCAGTGCGCTCCAGGTAGTGACGTGCCGTGTCGAAGTCGAGCCGTCGCAGCTCCACGACCTCAGCGGCGGTCAGGACGTCGCCGGCCTCTACGGCGCGGCTCCAGGCGGTGGTGCGGCAGGTGAGCAGGACGGGCAGCCGTTCGTCCAGCTCCCTGTTGAGCCGCCGCATCGCCTCGCCCTGCACCGGCGGGGGAAGCTCGTCGAAGCCGTCGAGCACGGGCAGGATGAGACCGGTCTGCAGCAGCTCGTAGGCCAGCATGTGGTCGCCGGCCGAGGCGGCCAGCGTGGGGTACTCCGCGGAGAGCCGTTCGGCCAGCCACGCCCGCAGGGTGAAGGCCTGCGGATCCCACCCGGCGAGCGGGAAAAGGACCGGCACCGGGCCGCCCGGCTGCCGGGCGGCGAGCATGCCCAGGACGAACTGCACGGCGAGGATGCTCTTCCCCGCCCCCGGCCCGCCCAGAACCACCAGCCGGCGCGACGGCACCGCCTCGTAGGCCTCGACGATCCGGCCGAGCTGCTGATCGTCGTCGCGCGGCGGGGGCACCGGTCCCCCGTGGACGTTGCTCTGGTGGTCGGCGAGCGGCGGGCCGACGCGGGACCAGCGGACGCGGAGCGGCGCCGGGTCCTGGAGCCGGCGCAGCTGCGCCTCCGCCGCCCACTGGCTGTGTACGGCTTCGGCGAGGGCGTCGGCAGGATGTACGGATTCGGCTCCATCGCCGGAGCCGTTCAGGAGATCGGCGGCGAAGGCGCACGCCGAGACCACGGCCGAGACCACGGAGATCCACGTCGCGGTCCCGGGGCTTTCGACGTCGCCCCGCCACAGCACGACGGCCAGCGTGACCAGAGCCGCGCAGGCCAGCCCCAGCCCGATGCGCCGTTGGACGCGCACGCGCACCCGGCGCAATGGCGCCCCCATAGGCTCCCACCCCCGCATCCGATTCCCGCCTGCTCCGGTGAACGGCTCCTACCCGCCCCGGGCCACCGGCACCTGAATCAGGTAACCCCTCCCCCACGGTCCCCGGGGCGGAATCGGCGGAAGGCCACCCGGCGGAGCGAACCGCCGCCGGAGCGAACCACTGCCGGAGCGAACACTGCCGGAGCGGATCATCGAGGCGCGGATCACCGCCGGAGCGGACCGCGGGCAGTGCGGATCACCGGCGAAGTGAAGCGCCGCCGGGGCGGATCGCCGACGGGCCCGATCACCGGGAGGTCCGATCACCGGCGTGGCCGATCGTCAGCCCCGCCCCGTCCCCCACCGCCCGGCCACCTCCGCCAGCGCCCGCACCGCCTTCGCCAACAGAGCGTCGTCGTCCCGTATCCGGCGGTTGTGCTCCACGTGCAGGAACGGCACGCCCACCTCCTCCGCGTCCTCGCCCTCCACGTTCGTGCGGCCCTCCAGGCGGCCGCAGTAGCGCTCCCAGACCTCGCAGACGCGCAGGCCCTGGGTGCGGTAGGCGGCGGCGAGGCGGACCGCGGAGGGGAGGCCCTCCTCGCCCTTGCCCGGGGAGACGACGACGTCGTGGTCGGGGAGGCTGCTGTCGGCGAAGCCGTGGACCTGGACGGCGGGGAGGCGGCGTTCGGCGAGGGCGCCTGCGACGGCGGCGAAGACGGAGTCGCGGCGGTGGGCGACGTCCGCGGAGTCGGGTCCGCCGCCGGAGTCCGCCGCGCGGTGGGCGCCGGCCAGGACGAGCACGCCGCCCGGGGTGCCGCGCAGGAGCCCGATGCCGAGCTGTTCGGTGCGCTGGTCGGCGGAGGGGTGCGGGACCTGGACCTGCCAGCGGACCGGTCCGCGCAGGTCCACGTAGACGCGGCCCCAGCCGCGCCGGACCTCGCCCTCCCGGGTGGCGTCGGCGATCTCCGCGTACCGGGTGCCGCCGCTGCTGTCGACGAGGGTGTGCACGGCGTATCCGACGCCGCCCAGCCGGCGCCCGGCCGCGGTGCGGTCCCCGTCGAGGAGGGCGCGGACGCCGTCGGCGACGGCGCGGCGCTCGCGCTCGGTGGGGATGCGGTAGCTGCCGTCGGCGGTGATGCCGTCGGTGTAGTCGGTGATGCGCCGGGCGAGGTCGACGGTGCCGGTGGGCTGGGGCGCGGCCCTGTGGGACCTGGTCGTGTCCTTACGGCCGTCCGCGTCCCCGTTCCCGTCCGCGGCCGACGGGCCACCGCAGCCGGCCGCCCCGGCCAGGGCCGGCACGCAGAGCACCAGGCAGAACAGCACCGCACGCACGCTGCGGACCGTGCGCACGCTGCGCGCGGTCTCCGGCTGGCTCGTCATGCCGGCAAAAGTACCCCGGAGCCGCACGCTTTCCCGCCTCTACTTCAACTGCACCCGATACACACGCACATGGGGTACATGTCGTCAAGATTTTGTCAATACTTTATCTTCCACTTAGAATTCTGCAGTTCCCGTCAGTCCATCCTGATGAGCGGCAAGCTGAACAAGGTATTCCGCCGTCCCGGGCAGCAATGCCGTGCCGCGGCCGAAAGGAATACCCAGGAATGCCGCCCACCGCTCCGCGCGGCGCGCGTCGGCGCAAGATACGCCGGCGCGCCGACATGCCCCTGCTCGGCGGCGCCCGCCCGCCGATCGCCGCGCTCCTGGCGCTGCTGCTGCTGGTGGCGGGGGCGACCGCCCTGGTACTGGGCGACCACGACCGGGCCGCCGCCGACAAGGCCGTGCTCAGCTCGCAGCAGCGGGTGGCGGAGGACGGCGCGCTCGCGCTGCGGGCCTCCCTGGACGAGAGCGTCACCGATCTCCAGCGCGCCGCCGCGCTGTTCACGGGGCCCGAGGCCGTACCGGCCGACACCGTCCTGGACAAGCTCGGCAAGGTCTACAACAAATGGCGCGGCCTCGCGGTCATCGACCCCGCCGGGGGCGGCCTCCTCGCCGCACGCGGCGAAACGATCCCGCTGGCCGACGTCCTCAAGGACGGATCGAACAAATCCGCCAAGAGCGGAGACAACGGAGACAAAGGCGGCGACAAGGACGGCGGCCTCGCGCCCCGGCTCGTGAAGCTCCCCTCCGGCGAGACCCGCATGCTCGTCACCGCCGCCCTGCGCGACGGCGGCAAACTGCGGCTGCTCGTCGCCTCCGGCACCCTCAACGTGCCGGGGATCTCCACCGGCGAGAACCGCTCCCTGCTCGTCGTCGACTCCGCCGGCACGTTCCTCGCCAAGGACGGCCCCTCGATCACCCGCACGGCGTGGGCCAAGCGCGCCGCGAAGACGGCCGCCGCGGCCTTCGGCAAGATCCCCGAGCCCGGCGGCCACCCGGGCGCCAGTGGCCACCTCATGGGCGGCTCGGGCAAGGCGCACCGCACCGCCGTGGGCTACGCGGCGGCGGGCCGCTCCCCCGGCGAGAGCAGCCCCGCGGGCGGCCTCGGCCTGTCGGTGGTCACCTCCGTCAAGGTCACCGAGGACGCCAAGGCGGTACGCACCCAGGCCTTCGGGCTGGTGGCCGCCGCCGTGCTGCTCGTCCTCGCCGTGCTCGTCACCTGGATCCTGGTCCGTACCGTCCAGCGCCCGCTGATCCAGCTGTACCTGGAGAGCCGCAGGATCGGCCGCGGCGAGCTCGACCGGCCGGTGCGCAAGTTCCGCGGCCGCGAACCGGCCCGGATCGGCGCCGCCCTGGAGAGCCTGCGCGGCCAGCTGCTCGGCGGGCGGCCCACCCGCACCGGCCGGGCGCGCGGCGGCTTCGGCACCCGCGCCACCGTCATCGTCTGCGGCGTCGTCCTGCTCGCCTGGGCCGCACCGCTCCTGCTGCTCCTCAACCGCGCCGGCAGCGGCGTGACCGTGCCCAAGCAGCTCGTCGAGGACCAGCGCCGGCGTACGGACACCGCCGCCGACCGCGTCCGCAAGGCGCTCAACGAGGGCTGGGCCGACGTCGCCTCCGTCGCGCAGATCGTCGGAGCGGGCGGCGGCAAGGACGACGCCGGCGACAAGGCCGTCCTGCAGACGACGCTGCGCGAACACCCCCGCTACCGCGCCGTCTACGTCCTCGACGCCGACGGCAAGGTCCTCACCCGCGCCGGGGCCTCCCCGCGCCATCCCGGCGGCCGGAAGCCGTACCCGGACTCCGTCGCCCAGCTCAACACCTCGGGCAAGGAACCGGCGGTCGCCGCGTACGCGGCCGTGCCCGGCGGCAAGGGCCGCACCGTCGTCGGCGAGTACGACCCGCAGTTCCTGATCTCCATGGTCACCCGGCCCGGCCTCGGCCAGGTCTGGCTGGTGGACGACAAGCACCGCGTCCTCGCCGCCGACCGGCAGCACGGCTTCCGCGCTTTCTCGAAGCTGCCCGGCCGGCACCTGGACACCCTCGCGGTCAAGGCGCGCAAGGCCAGCAACGGCACCGCGCTGCTGCACCGCACCGCAGACGGCTCCTCCTTGGCGGCCGCTGCGCCCTTCACCGGCGGCGGAGCGGTCCGCGACCTCGGCTGGCAGGTCGTCAGCGAACAGCCGGCGTCCTGGCTGGAGCTGCCCGAGTACACCGCGCAGCGGCACACCATGCTCGCCGGCCTGCTCGGCGTCACCGCCGCCGTGGCCTGCCTGGGCTGGCTGCACATCCTCGTGATCCGCCCGCTGCGCACGCTCGCAGGGCAGGCCGAGGCGCTGGCCGCCGGCGACCGCAAGACCGTGCTGTTCCCGCAGCACCACGACGAGGCGGGCGCGGTCGTCCGCAACCTCGAACTGATCCGGCAGCAACTGACCCATGCCCAGAAGCAGCCGGCGCGCCCCTCCGGAAGGAACTGACCCGGTGCTCTTCCTCTACACGGTCCTGGTGATCTGCTGTGCGATCGTCCTGGTCGCGGGCGTCGTCGAGCAGCGCCGCCACTTCACCAACCTGGACATGATCCCCACCCGGGTACTGATCAACGGCATCCGCGGCAAGAGCTCCATCACCCGGCTGTGCGCGGGCGCGCTGCGCGGCGGCGGCCTGGTCACGGTCGCCAAGACCACCGGCACCGCGGCGCGCTTCATCCACCCGGACGCCACCGAGGAGCCCGTCTACCGCAAGTTCGGCATCGCCAACGTCGTGGAGCAGATCGGCATCGTGCGGCGCGCCGCCGCGTACCGCCCGCACGCGCTCGTCATCGAGTGCATGGCCGTCATGCCGGCCCTGCAGGAGGTCAACCAGACCAAGCTGATCCGCTCCACGATCGGCGTGCTGTGCAACGTCCGCGAGGACCACCTGGCGGAGATGGGCCCCACCCTGGACGACGTGGCCCGCTCGCTGAGCCGGTCGATGCCGCACGGCGGTATCTGCGTCACCGCCGAGCGCGACCGGCTGGACATCCTGCGCGAAGAGGCCGCCAAGCGGGACTGCCGGCTGATCGCCGTGGACCCGGAGACCGTCACCGACGCCGAGCTGCGGGGCTTCAGCTGGTTCACGTTCAAGGAGAACGTGGCCATCGCCCTGGCCGTCGCCGAGCTCCTCGGCGTCGAGCGGGCCACCGCGCTGCAGGGCATGTACGACGCGCCGCCGGACCCCGGCGTGCTCTCCGTAGAGCGCTACCTCACCCCCGAGGGCATGCCGTTCCGCTTCGCCAACATCTTCGCGGCCAACGACCCCGAGTCGACGCTGATGAACGTCGAGCAGCTGCTGAGCCTGGGCGCGGTCGAGCGCCCCTTGCACGTCCTCATCAACTGCCGCCCGGACCGCGTCGAGCGCAACGGGCAGATGGGCGAGCTGATCCCCCGCCTCGAACCGGAATCGGTCTTCCTGATCGGCCACCCGACGAAGAGCGCCGCCGACGCGATCCCCGCCGAGTGGCGCTCGCGCATTGTCGACCTCGGCGGTGACCGCCGCGACGCCGCCGAGCTCGAAGAGGAGATCCTCGGCCGGCTCGGCCCGGGCGCCTCGCTCGTGGCCATCGGCAACATCCACGGCCAGGGCGAGCTGCTGCTGGAGCGGCTCGCCGGACTGCCCGCGGACGAGACGTCGCAGACGCAGCGGGCGGAGGAGCCGCCGCAGCAGCAGCCGGAGCCCCCGGTGTACGTCCCGACCTACATTGATCCCACAGGAGACTTCCGTTGATCCCCGCCGTCCTCACCCCGGAGATCGCCGCCATCGGGATCGCCCTCGGCCTGCTGTTCTCCCTGGTCTGCTACCTCACGACCAACCTCTCCCCCGGCGGCATGATCACCCCGGGCTGGCTGGCCCTCACCCTCGTCGAGAGCCTGCAGCGCGCCGCCATGGTCGTCGGCATCACCGTCCTGACGTACCTGGCCACCCTGCTGCTGCAGCGCTACGTGATCCTCTACGGCAAGCGGCTGTTCGCGGCGGTCGTCCTGACCGGCGTGGTGCTGCAGGCGACGCTCCACGTCATCCTGCAGCAGCAGTTCCCGCTGATGTACGCCAACCAGACGCTGGGCTTCATCGTCCCCGGCCTGATCGCCTACCAGCTCGTGCGCCAGCCGCGCGGCGCGACCCTGCTGGCCACCGGCACCGTCTCGCTCGCCAACTACGTCGTCCTGACCGCCGGCATCCTGCTGGGCTTCATGCCCACCGCCTGAGCCTTCCCGACCCCACGGAGCGCAGCCCCATGACGAAGGACCGGAGCAAGGGCCCGAAGAAGGGCCCGAAGAAGGGCCTGACCGGCCGCCACGCCGTCCACACCCTGGTCGTGCTCGGCCTGCTCGGCACCAGCGCGTACCTCACGGTGGAGCTGCGCGAGAAGCAGGACACCACCGCGCCGCCGGTGGCGTCCGTCTCCGACGCCGGAGGGACGACCGGCAGCAAGCCGGCCTCCGGGGAACGCCGCTTCGAGCGGCTGGCCAACCCCGCCCGCACCGTCGTGCGCGCGGCCGACGGCGGGGTGCTCGCCACCTTCACCGACGGCGCCCGCACCGCCGTCCTCACCGGCGCGAGCCGCACCTTCACCGAGCCCAAGTACACCTCGGCCAAGGTCACCACGGACAGCTGGGTGCGGCTGCTGCCGGAGGCGTGGAAGGAGGGCTCCGAGAAGGCCGCCTGGTTCAAGGACTGGTTCAGCAAGTCCCTGGGCAGCAAGGACCCCGACGTCTTCGCCTTCGCCATGGAGTACCTCGAGGGCGCCCCGCAGAAGAAGGACGCACAAGGCGTCCCGTACTCCGGCGACGCCCAGTTCGGCCCCCTGAACCCCAACGGGACCGCGGCCGGCGACCTCCGCCTGGAACAGTCCGACTTCTACGACTACCTGGGCATCCCCTACCGCTTCCGCGACGGCACCGTCGAGCGGCCCGAGCCGGCGCGCTTCCGGGCCATGGACTGCTCGGGCTTCATCCGGACCGTCTTCGGCTACCGGGCCCGCTACCCGCTGATGGCCAAAGACGTCAAGGGCGACGGCCTGCCCCGCACCGCCAACGGCATGGCACGGCTCTCCCCCGGCGTACCGGTCCTGGAACTGACCGGCAAGCGCCCCGAGGCCACGGACCGGCTGCAGCCGGGCGACCTGGTCTTCTTCGACATCGACAAGCGCACCGGGGACCGCCTGGACCACGTCGGCATCTACATGGGCCTCGACACCGACGGCAAACCCCGCTTCATCTCCAGCCGCGAAGAGGCCAACGGCCCCACCTTCGGCGACAAGGGCGGCACGGCCCGCCTGGACGGCAACGGCTTCTACGCGGCGGGGCTGCGGAGCGCGAAGCGGTTGTAAGCAGCCGCCGACCCTGCACAATTCGAGCCCGTCCGGCGTTTGAGGACGAGCGCGTTCAGCGCGATACAGGGGCCCGGGGGCGTGCCCCCGGTTCGGGAAGGGGCGGGTAGGGGAGAAGCCCCCGCCCCCTAGACCCGCTGCCAGGGCCCGAGTGCCAGCCCCGGCACGTCGGCCCGCTGCCGAGCCACCCGCAAGTGACCATCCATACCCAGCACCGCCACTGTGACACGCCCCGCCGCGTCCAGGGCCAGCGCCGGCGCGCCGGCGAACTCCTCCCCCGTCTCCGACCACTGCGCGGCCAGCACCTCGTCCCCGCTGGGGCACACGGCGACGGCCGGCAGCCCGGAAGCCGCCCGCTGGGCCAGCACCGTGCACTCATGGCCGTCGAGAACGGCGTGCAGCACGGCGACCGCTCCGCTGCCGGTGCCGCCGACCGAGGCGGTGGCGGGCTCGGCGTCGGTGTCGGCGTCGCCGCCGGCCTCACCGGCAACGGCCTCCGGCGCCAGCGTCTGCAGCTCCCCGTCGACCGCGTCCCGCCAGAAGTGGGTGACCCGGTCGTCGCCGGTGACCCCGGCCGTCGCCGAGCAAGCGCCCGGCTTGGCCGGGACGTTGCGTACGCGCCGCACGGGGCCGCCGGGCTGTTCCTGGCGCCAGCGCAGGACGAACTCGCTCGCGGGGGCGAGCAGTTCGATGCGCCCCGACGGCGTGGCGGAAGCGGTCAGGCCGTCGAGGACGTGGCTGCCCTTCATGTCGGTCCAAGGGCCCCAGATGCCGCGGGCGTCCTGCCGGCGGCCGCAGACGCCGCCGCCGGAGTTGCGGACGAAGACCTGCAGGCCGACGGAGTCGACGGCGGCGGTGGGGACGCCGAGCTGGGCGGAGCGCGCCCGGTCGGGGCCGTGGGGCGAGCCGAGCGAGCGCCAGTTCGTGGGCGGGCGGCCGGGCTGGAACTGGGTGGCGTACACGATGTCGGTGTCGATCTCGCCCGCATCGGTCTCGCGCTGCCGCACGCCGACGAGGAACACGTAGCCCTGCGGGCTCTGCGCTATGGACAGGCACGGCTCCAGGCCGGGCACCGCGAGCAGCTCCGGGCCCGTCCACTGCGGGCCGCCGGGCCGGGTCTCGGTCCAGCGCACGACACCGCCCTCGGCCGGTGCGTAGGCCGTCAGACGGCCGTCGCTCCCCCTCAGTAGCCAGCCGGTGACCGGGGTGGCCGTACGCACTGCCATGACTCGCTGCCAGCCTTTCTCGCATTCGGCCTCGGTCGCGCTGCGCTCGGAGCCCGTTTGTCGACCCTCGACAATAACATCGTGGCCGGTCAGGGCCTCCGCCCGCAGTTGGCGTGCGAGGCTGTGGGCATGAGTGACCTCCTCCCCGTTCTCCTGGTCGTGGACTCCGCGAACGTCGTCGGCTCGGTGCCGGACGGCTGGTGGCGCGACCGCCTCGGGGCGGCGATACGGCTCCGCGACCGTATCGCCGCCTACGCGGCGGCCGGGGAACGGACGCTGTTCACGGGCGCGCCGGAGATCGTCCTGGTGGTCGAGGGGGCCGCGCGGGGCGTCGGGCCGGTGCCGGGCGTGCGCGTCGAGCGGGCCGTCGGCAGCGGCGACGACAAGATCGTCGAGGTGGTGGCGGCGCGGGCGCAGGGGCGCCCCTGCGTGGTCGTCACGGCCGACCGTGAGCTGCGGGCACGCGTCACGGCCCTGGGCGCGGAGGTCGCCGGGCCGAGCCTGCTCCGGCCGTAGGCCGGACATGCCCCGAGACCCCGAGACCCCGAGACCCCGAGACTCCGGGGCACGAAGCCCCGGCATTCCCGGCATCCCCCGCAGGGCTACGGCACCCGGCTGTGCTGCCGCCCGTACACGAAGTAGACGACGACGCCGACGGCCATCCACACGGCGAACCGCAGCCACGTCTCGGCCGTCAGATTGAGCATCAGCCACAGCGAGGACAGGACCGACAGGAGGGGCACCGCGGGCACGAGCGGGGTGCGGAAGGCCCGGGGCAGGTCGGGCCGTGTGCGGCGGAGGATGACGACGCCGAGGGCCACGACGACGAACGCGAAGAGCGTGCCGATGTTGACGAGTTCGGCGAGGACGTCGATCGAGGTGAAGCCCGCGAGCACGGCCACGACCACACCGAGCAGGATCGTGGACCGGTAAGGCGTGCCGTAGTGCGGGTGGACTCGGGAGAAGATCCTCGGCAGCAGCCCGTCGCGGCTCATCGCGAAGAACACCCGGCTCTGGCCGAGCAGCAGGATCATGCAGACGGTCGTGAGGCCGACGGCCGCGCCGAAGCTGATGAGCCCGGCCCAGAACGGGTGCCCGGTGGCCTTGAAGGCGTCGGCGAGGGGCGCGTCCGTGGACAGCTCGGTGTACTTCTGCATGCCGGTGACGACGACGGACACGGCCACGTAGAGCAGCGTGCAGATGGCGAGGGAGCCGAGGATACCGCGCGGCACGTCGCGCTGGGGGTTGCGGGTCTCCTCGGCGGCGGTGGCGACGATGTCGAAGCCGATGAAGGCGAAGAAGACGACGGCGGCGGCCGAGAAGATGCCCATGATGCCGAAGTTCGACGGGGAGAAGCCGAACATGAGCTGGACGAGCGGGGCCTGGATGTCGCTGCCGGCCGTGGTGCCCTGGGAGTCCGGGATGAACGGCTCGTAGTTGGAGCCGGTGATGAAGAAGGCCCCGACGATGATCACGATCAGGACGACGGTGACCTTGATCGCGACCACGACGGCCGTCACGCGCGAGGACAGCTTCATGCCGAGGACGAGGATCGCCGTCAGCACCAGGACGAGGATGCAGGCGAGGAGGTCGAAGCCGAAGCGGCCGTCGTGCGTGCCCTCCAGGACGGTGGGCAGGTGCCAGCCCGCGTTGTCCATCAGGGAGCGGATGTAGCCGGACCAGCCGACGGAGACGACGGCGCAGCCCAGCGCCAGCTCCAGGATCAGGTCCCAGCCGATGATCCAGGCGGGCAGCTCGCCGAGGGAGGCGTAGGAGAACGTGTACGCGGAGCCGGCGACCGGCACGGTGGAGGCGAACTCGGCGTAGCACAGCGCCGCGAGCCCGCAGACGATGCCGGCGAGGACGAAGGCCAGTGCCACCGACGGGCCGGCGTTCTCCTTGGCGACCTTGCCGGTGAGGACGAAGATGCCGGTGCCGATGACGACACCGACGCCGAAGACCGTCAGGTCGAGGGCGGTGAGGGACTTCTTGAGGGCGTGCTCGGGCTCCTCGGTGTCCCGGATGGACTGCTCCACCGTCTTGGTCCGGAAGACACCGCGCTTGCCGCGGGGCTCCCCGAGAGGTTGCTGTTCGCTCGTGCTCATCGGCCCACCTCCACCTGTCCACCTGCTCGCGTGCTCACCATGACGTGCTCACCATGAACTGAGCGAGTGTCCGCGATGATCCGGGCCGGGCAGGGGCCTGACCGGCCGCCCTCAACAGGATTCACCCGATGGGATGCACCGGTCCATATGCAGACGGACCGGTCGGACCACCCGGATAGGGGGTCCGACCGGTCCGTGAGGAGCGGTGACCGCGCCCCGTAAGGGGCACGGGGAACTGTGCCCGTAAGGGGCGCGGGGAACCGCGCGACCAGCCACGCACGGCCCGCAGCCGAGCGGACCGCAGATCGAGCGCAGAGCGCTCAGTCGCGCGCGGGCTCCGCAGCGGCCTCGGCGGCCTCAGGGCCCGCCACGGGCGCCTCGGGGACGTCCTCGAGCCGCCCGTCGAGCTTGGCGACGAGCCCGGTCACCTGGCGGGCGATGTCCGGCGCGGTCAGCCCGATCTCGGCCATGACCTCCTTGCGGGAGGCGTGGTCGAGGAAGCGCGGCGGGATGCCGAAGTCGCGCAGCGGCAGGTCCACGCCGGCGTCGCGCAGCGCCTGCGCGACCGCCGAGCCGACGCCGCCGACGCGGCCGTTGTCCTCGACGGTGACGACGACGCGGTGCTCGGCGGCCAGGCCCGGCAGCGCCTCGTCGACGGGCTTGACCCAGCGCGGGTCGACCACGGTCGTGGAGATGCCCTGCTTGTCGAGGAGGTCGGCGATCTCCAGGCACATCGGGGCGAGCGCGCCGACGGAGACGAGGAGGACGTCCGGCCGTACGACGTCCTCGGCGGGGCGGCGCAGCACGTCCATGCCGCCGATGGTGCCGACGGCCTCGACGGCCGGGCCGACGGTGCCCTTGGAGTAGCGGACGACGGTGGGGGCGTCCGTGACCTCGACGGCCTCGCGCAGCTGGGCGCGGACCTGGTCGGCGTCGCGCGGGGCGGCGATCCGCAGGCCGGGGACGACCTGCAGGATCGACATGTCCCACATGCCGTTGTGCGAGGCGCCGTCGTCGCCGGTGACGCCGGCGCGGTCCAGGACGAAGGTGACGCCGCACTTGTGCAGGGCGACGTCCATCAGCACCTGGTCGAAGGCGCGGTTGAGGAACGTGGCGTAGACGGCGAAGACCGGGTGCAGACCGCCGGTGGCCAGGCCGGCCGCGGAGGTGGCCGCGTGCTGCTCGGCGATCCCGACGTCGTAGACGCGCTCGGGGAAGGCCTTGGCGAACTTGCCGAGGCCGACCGGCTGCATCATGGCCGCCGTGATGGCGACGATGTCCTCGCGCTCCTTGCCGAGCTCGACCATCTCGTCGGCGAAGACGGAGGTCCAGCTGGCGCCGGAGGAGGCGACGGGCAGGCCGGTGTCGGGGTGGATCGCGCCGATGCCGTGGAAGCGGTCCGCCTCGTTCTGCTCGGCGTGCTTGTAGCCGCGGCCCTTCTGGGTCAGGCAGTGCACGAGGACGGGGCCGCCGAAGCGCTTGGCGCGCTGCAGGGCGGACTCCAGGGCCTCGATGTCGTGGCCGTCGATCGGGCCGACGTACTTCAGGCCCAGGTCCTCGAACATGCCCTGCGGGGCGATGAAGTCCTTCAGGCCCTTCTTCGCGCCGTGCAGCGTCTCGTACAGCGGCTTGCCGACGACCGGAGTGCGCTCGAGGATGTCCTTGCCGCGGGCCAGGAAGCGCTCGTAGCCGTCCGTGGTGCGCAGGGTGGCCAGGTGGTTGGCGAGGCCGCCGATGGTGGGCTCGTAGGAGCGCTCGTTGTCGTTGACGACGATCACGAGCGGCCGGTCCTTGGCGACGGCGATGTTGTTCAGCGCCTCCCAGGCCATGCCGCCGGTGAGTGCGCCGTCACCGATGACCGCGACGACGTGGTCGTCCTTGCCCAGGACCTGGTTGGCCTTGGCGAGGCCGTCGGCCCAGCCGAGCACGGTCGAGGCGTGGCTGTTCTCGATGACGTCGTGGGCGGACTCGGCGCGCGAGGGGTAGCCCGACAGGCCGTCCTTGGCGCGCAGCTTCGAGAAGTCCTGGCGGCCGGTGAGCAGCTTGTGCACGTACGCCTGGTGCCCGGTGTCGAAGAGGACCTTGTCCTTCGGCGAGTCGAAGACCCGGTGAAGGGCGATGGTGAGCTCGACCACGCCGAGGTTGGGCCCGAGGTGTCCGCCGGTCTTGGAGACGGCGCCGACGAGGAAGGTGCGGATCTCCGCGGCGAGCCGGTCGAGCTGCTCCGGGCTGAGCCGGTCCAGGTCGCGCGGTTCCCTGATGCGGGTCAGCAGGGCCACCCGTGCCTCCTCTTCGTCGAGCTGTCGGCTTGTAGAACGTGTAGAAGTCTTGAGGAACCTCTAGATCCGTCGAGTCTAATGTTCCGCCCGCGGTGGCGATGAACGGGTGATGCGACCTGAGTCACCCGACCGGACGCATGAGCGACCGACGACACGGCAAAACGCCTCATAGGGCACGGTCCGGGCGGGTCGACGAAGACCGGACGGACGACTCGTACGTACGACTGTATGACGACCGGCAACCGGGCGGCCCGGGCGAAGTCCCTGCGGCTCGGCCGCGCCCTGAAACCCGGCAAAGGGGCGGGGGAAACCGAAGTCCACTGCGGCTCGGCGCGCCCTGAAACCCTGGCAAAGGGGCGCGGGGAATCGAAGTCCACTGCGGCTCGGCCGCGCCCTGAACCTGGCAAGGGGGCGGGGGGGAACCGACTCCACTGCGGCTCGGCCGCGCCCTGAAAGGGGCGCGGGGAACTGCGCGACCAGCCACAACGCGCGGGTCGCCGGCGACGGCGGCAGCGGGCGGACCGGCGTGCACGTACGGCAGGCATGCACGTACGGCAGGCGCACCCGTACGGCCGCGCACCCGTACGCAAAGGCACCGCCGCCCGCCACCCCAGGCGGGCGGCGGGCGGCGGTATGCCGAAGCCGGCGGCAGGCCCTACGCCCGGCCGGCGGTCTTCTGGGTCTTCCGGGAGACCGAGTCGATCACCACCGCGGCCAGCAGCACCGCGCCCGTGATCATGTACTGGACCGCCGAGGCGATGCCCAGCAGCGCCATGCCCGACGCGATCGACTGGATCACCAGCACGCCCAGCAGGGCGGACCAGGTCTTGCCGCGCCCGCCGAAGAGGCTGGTGCCGCCGATGACGGCCGCGGCGATCGCGTTCATCAGCAGGCTGCCGGCCCCGGAGGACTGGTTCGCGGCGTTGATCTGCGACGCCAGGAACATGCCGCCGACGGCCGCCATCGTCCCGGAGAGGGCGAAGACGGAGATCCTGACCGCGGCGACGTTGATGCCGGCGCGGCTCGCCGCCTCCACGCTGCCGCCGAGGGCGAAGACCTTCCGCCCGTACGCCGTGCGGCGCAGTACGAGGTCGAGCGCCACGACGACCCCGAGGAAGATCACCACGGCCAGCGGCAGGCCCTTGTACTGGTTGAAGAGCCAGGCCACCACGTAGGCGGGCACGGCCAGCGCCACCGTGCGCAGCACGATCTCGCTGAGCGGCCTGCTGGGCACGCCCGCGGCCTCGCGGCGCCTGCTGTCGCGGAAGGACACCAGGAAGAACGCGGCCACGGCGAGCGTCGCCAGCCCGTAAGCGGCGGAGATGTCGGTGAAGTAGTGGTTGGTGAGACCGGCGACGATGCCGGAGTCGTCGAGGTTGATGGTGCCGTTGGAGCCGAGCACCTGGAGCATGAGGCCGTTCCAGCCGAGCAGGCCGGCCAGGGTGACGACGAAGGCGGGTACGCCGATCCGGGCGAAGAAGAAGCCGTGCAGGGCACCGATGAGGGTGCCCGAGAGGATCGCGAGGATGAGCGCCAGCCACTCCGGCATGCCGTGGCTCACGTTGAGTACGGCGAAGACGGCGGCCGCGAGCCCGCTGACCGAGCCCACGGAGAGGTCGATCTCGCCGAGGATCAGCACGAAGACGATGCCGACGGCGATCAGGCCGGTGCCGGCGGCGGTGACGAAGAGGTTGTTGAGGTTCTCCGCGCCGAGGAAGGCCGGGTCCCGCAGCTGGAAGACCAGGGCGATGACGATCAGGCCGACGACCACGGGGAGGGAGCCGAGCTCGCCGCTGCGGAGCTTGCGGAGGCCTTCGGTCCAGTAACCGGCGAAGCCCTCCACGCGGACGAGGAGACGGGGGTCGACGGCGGGGACGGCGTCGTGGGCGGGGGCCTGGCCGTTGCCGTTGGCGGCCGGGCCGCCGCTGGTGGGGAGCTTGGTGGTCATGCGCCCGCCTCCTTCTCGGGCTTGTCGGGGTGGCCGGCCTGGGTGGCCCTATCGGACTCGGCTGCCTTGTCGGCGTTGTCGGTGTGGGGGTCGGCCTTGTCGGCCGGGGTGACCGGGGCGGCCTCGGCGGCACCGGGCGCACCGGGCGCACCGGGCGCACCGGCAGCCTTCGCCGCTTCCATGGCCTTCGCAGCCTCCGCAGCCTCCGCCGCCTCCGCGGAGCGGGCCCGCCGCCGGGTGACAGCGTTGTCGGTGGCGCCGGTGATGGCGGAGATGATCTCTTCCTGGGTGGTGCTCGCCACCGGAAACGTGCCGTTGTTGCGGCCGAGGCGCAGAACGGCGACGCGGTCGGCGACGGCCTTCACGTCGGCCATGTTGTGGCTGATGAGGATGACGCCGAGCCCGCGCTCGCGCAGCCGCTCGACCAGGTCAAGGACCTGCGCGGTCTGCTCGACGCCGAGCGCCGCGGTCGGCTCGTCGAGTATGACGATCTTGGGCTCGCCGAGCAGCGAGCGGGCGATGGCGACGGTCTGCCGCTGCCCGCCGGAGAGCGAGGCGATGGGGATACGGACGCTGGGGATCCGGATGGACAGGGTGGAGAGCAGCTCACGGGCGCGGCGCTCCATCTCGACCTCGTCGAGCACCCCGGCGCGGGAGATCTCGCGGCCGAGGAAGAGGTTGCCGACGACGTCGAGGTTGTCGCAGAGCGCGAGGTCCTGGTAGACGGTCGCGATGCCGAGCTCCTGGGCGGCGTGCGGCCGGTCGACGGTGACCGGCCGCCCCTCCCACTCGATGACACCGTCGTCGGCGGGGCCGACGCCGGCGATGGTCTTGACGAGGGTGGACTTGCCGGCGCCGTTGTCGCCGACGAGGGCGACCACCTCGCCGGCGTGGATCTCCAGGTCGACGTCGGTGAGCGCCTGGACGGCACCGAAGCGCTTGGAGATCCCGCGCAGGGCGAGGACGGGGGTGGCGCCCTTGGCTTGTGTGACGGGTGTGGCGGACATCTACGAAACCCCTACTTGATCCCGGCGGAGTCGCACTGAGCCTTGTACTTCTCAGTGCAGATCTCGTCGCGGTTGAAGAAGCCTTCCTGACCGACGTACTTCCCGATGTCGGCCTTGGTCAGCGCGAAGGGGGTGACGATGATGGAGGGGATCTTCTTCTGGGTGCCGCTGTCGACGGTGCTCTTGGCGATTCCGTCGAGCGACTTCCCCTTGGCGAGCGCAACAGCCATCTCGGCAGCGGCATCGGCCT
The DNA here is from genome assembly GCF_013394065.1 of Streptomyces rectiverticillatus. Taxonomy (NCBI): domain Bacteria; kingdom Bacillati; phylum Actinomycetota; class Actinomycetes; order Kitasatosporales; family Streptomycetaceae; genus Streptomyces; species Streptomyces rectiverticillatus. The sequence goes on along the minus strand of NZ_CP040752.1, from coordinate 5,732,860 downwards.
CGGGCTTGTACGGCTTGTAAACGCTCATGAACTGCTCGTCGGAGAGGATCCGCTGGACGGCGGAGAGCTCGGCGTCCTGGCCGGTGACGGGCGGGAGCTTGTCGAAGCCGGCGCTCTTGAGGGCGGTGATGATGCCGCCGGCCATGCCGTCGTTGGCGGAGTAGACGCCGACGATGTTCTCCTTGCCCAGCGAGGAGATCGCGCCCTTCATGTTCTCGTTGGCGTTCTCCGGCTTCCACTCCTTGGTGTCGTACTCCTTGCCGACCTTGACCTTGCCGTCGAGTACGGAGTGGGCGCCATCCTTGTACATCTTGGCGTTCGGGTCGGTGACCGACCCGTTCATCATGACGATCTGGCCCTTGGAAGCGTTGTCGCCGAGCTCCTTGAGCAGCGACTCGCCCTGGATCTTGCCGACGCGCTCGTTGTCGACGGAGGTGTAGGCCTTGATCGGGCCCTCGGCGAGCCGGTCGTAGGCGACGACGGGAATGCCCTTGTCGTTCGCCTTCTTCACGGAGGAGGCTATCGACTTCGCGTCCACGGAATCGACGATCAGCGCGTCGACCTTCTTGGTGATCATCGTGTCGACCTGCTGCTGCTGGACGGAGGCGTCCTGCTTGGCGTTCTCGTAAAGGACGACGGTGTCGGCGCCCGCCAATTCCTTGATCTTCTTCTCGATCAGCGGCTTGTCGAAGCGCTCGTAGCGTGCGGTCTGGTTCTCCGGAAGGAGGAGCCCGATGGTGAGCGGGCCCTTCTTGTCCTTCTTGGTCTCCCCGCCACCGGCCTCCTTGGCGCTGCCACAGGCGGCGAGACCGGCCGCCATCGACATGGCCGCAACGGCCACGGCTGCACGACGCAGATGCGTGTTCACTTGCAGAAACCTCCCTGACGAGGCCGCGTCATTGCGGCCGAGGTGGCTGGAAGTCAACTCGGCGCCTGGAGCACCGTCAAGAAGTAAATCCCTAACGAGACGGCAACGATGCCATTCGTTATCTACGTAAACTCAAGAGGGTTCCGGCCACAAATGGGCCGATGCCTGCCGGACCCTCAGGCAGGCAAGGGCGAACCGGCCGGAACGGGTGTGTCGAGCAGGGTGGAATCACCCATCTCACTCAGCACGAGCGCGAGCGCACCGAGCACCTCGGCCCGGCCGCCGAGCGCACCGGGGACGACCTCCAACTGCCGTGCGGCGCTGGGGATCGCGTACCGGGAGACGGATTCGCGGATGGGCGCGAGCACGAGCTCGCCGGAGTCGGCAAGATCGCCGCCGAGGACGACGCGACGGGGGTTGAGCAGATTACAGAGATTGGCCACCCCGCTCCCGATATGCCGCCCGACATCCGAAATGACCCTCCGGCATCCGGGGTCGCCTTCGCGCGCGAGCTGCACCATGCGGGTGACGGTGAGGTCGGTTCCATGAGCCGAATGAAGCAGGGGAAGGACATACCGGGCGGCAGTGAAGGTCTCAAGACACCCACGATTGCCACAGCGGCAAACGGGCCCGGACTCATCAAGCGTGATATGCCCGATTTCCCCCGCAGTGCCCCCCGGCCCACGGTAAATCTGCCCATTAATAACAAGCCCTGCCCCGACACCACTGGCGACCTTGATGTACGCAAGATCGGAGGCCCCGCGCCCGGCCCCCCACACGAGCTCGCCGAGCGCACCGAGGTTGGCATCGTTGTCGACGTGAACAGGCACCTTCAACCGGCCCGCGAGCTCGTCCCGCGGATTGGTCCCGGCCCACCCGGGCAGGATGGCGGTCGACCCGAGCGTGCCGGTCTCGACGTCGATGGGCCCGGGCACACCGAGCCCGACCCCGATGATCTTCCCAGGCTCGATCCCGGCATCGTCGATCAACCGCCTGACCAGCTGCTCAGCCCGGTCGAGCCCCTGCGCGGCGGAAGCGTCCACATCAAGCGGCTCGGCGTCCTCGGCAAGCACCCGCTGCGCGAGGTTCCCAATGGCCACCCGCAGGTGGGTATGCCCGAAGTCAACACCGACAACGATCCCGGCATCCCCGGACAGCGACACACTCCGGGCCCGCCGCCCCCCGGAGGAGGTGGGCGTGACCTCGACGGTCCCGCCGTCCTTCAGCTCCCGAACGATATTGGAGACCGTGGCGGCCGACAGCCCGGTAGCCCGGGCGATCTCCGCCTGCGTGAGCGACCCCGCCCTGCGCACCGCACGCACGACCCGCTCAAGGTTGGCCCGGTGCAGCGACGACTGCGACCCCGGAGTCTCCACGCCCATCCACTCCCGCCTAGCCGGACACGGCACGCCGGCCGTCCCCTCAACCGGACCACAACCCTGGAGCCCGGCCATCCATACAACACATGAACTCTAAGCTGAGCCGTCGGAGGCAGACCCCGTCAAGGCCTTGAACCGTTTCGCGAACTTCACGGGCCCACCGGAGCGTCCGTCTTGCCGCGAGGGAAAGACGGACACACACCCCACATCCCCTAAATACGCCATACTCCCATTTTTCCGGGAGCGGCGGAGTCTGAATCCGTTGGGACCGCTACCCGGCGCAGACCGGGGCTCCAGTGGCGGCTCGACCGGGCTCGACCGGTCCGGCGATCAGTCGATCACGCGCAGTTCGATCAACGTGGTGGGTGCGCCCGGCACTCGCGCGCCCACGCCGACCCCCGCAGCGTCGTTCTTGCCCAACACGACGGGGTCCTGGCGCTTACCCTCAGCGCTGAGCGTCGCCTGGACAGCAACGTCATCGGTCATGATGCCGTAGACGCCGGGGACCTTCAGCTCAAGGTAGCCGGACTTGCCGTTTCCGGTGACCTTGAAGCAGTACAGACCCGGCTTGCTCTGCCCGGGGTGGTTCACCGAGGTCGAGATCTGGATGGTCTGCGAGACCTTGCAATCTGCGAGCAGAATGCGCCCGTCCCCCTTACGGAGCTCGATGCCTTGCTCCTGGAGGATCTTCGCTGCGTTCGGGTAGTCGAAGGTCTCCACAGCGAACGGAGGCACGTCGTCATCCGTAGGTGCAGGAGCGGGGGCGGCGGTGGCGACACCCAGAGCCGAGATACCAGCGATGACGGATCCGGCCCCGATGGCACCGGCGATCAGCATGCGGCGCGTGCGAAGTAACACCAGTGAATCCTTCCGATGGTTACGCATCGGCGAAGGCCGCGCGTAACGGCGAAATAAAGACAACTGCGCGGGAACCTATCACCCATGCCGACTTTGCACGCGCTTGACAATCCATCACTGTGATTCACCAGTCCTCCAAAGGCCTACCGCCAGTAAGCGATGGACGCGTACATGACACCTACCCGCTCCGCGAGCATTCGAAATGGCGCACAAACAGCGACCATGACGGCCCGTCACCTCGTGTGCACTGACTATGCTCACGCCGCCGAAGTGCGGCGATTTGCAAGTGATCGGGAAGAACCGACTGGTGAGAGAGAACCTCCTCTTGACGAGAGGCAGAAGTACGCACAGGCTCGGCATACGTTCCCTGAGCCTCTACGTGCTGCCTTGCACGCTTCTTGCAGGTCTGCTCGGGGCCTCCCCGGCAGCAGCGGATGAACCTGCGACTCCGGCGACCGATCGCGGTCGAGTCGTACAGTTGTGGACGTCGGGCGGCCCAGCGGTCAAGGCTGCGGCCGAGGCAGCGCTCATGGGTACCGACGAGGACGTCCGCAAATTCCTTGGCAGTGAGAAGGACTTCGCCGAGTACACCGACGACCGCGCCGATGTGACACGCCTCTTCATGGCCGGCGGCGTGACAGTACGCGAAGTGGCCTACGAGGCGCTGCGATCCGGCTCGGCGGAGAAGTTACGTGCATTCCTCAAAGACGGCTGGAAGGCACCCTTCGAGACGGACATGCGGATCCGGGCCACGCAGATCATGGAGTCGGACGGTCCGGTTTCCAAGGAAGCTGCCCAGACGGCGCTGCGAGGCTCGAGTGACGACGTCCGCAAGTTCCTCGACCAGGGCCAGTACACGGCTCGCAGCAATGACGACCGGCTGAAGGTCACGCAAATCATGAGTGCGGGCGGGCCGGCGACCAAGGAGGCCGCGAGGGTCGCACTCCAAGGATCGGCGAACGACATACGCGAGTTTCTCGCGGTAGGGCAGAACATCGCCCGCTCCCGTGACCAGGAGCGCGCCACTGCCGCCCAGTTGGCTCAGCAGGCCAAGGATGCGGGCGAAGTGGCCAAGCAGCAGACGAATGCCGCCAAGAGCGCCTCGGCCCGTGCGGTGAAGGCGTCCGAGTTGGCCAAGGACGACGCGAAGAAGGCCGCCGCGGAAACCAAGGCGGCAGGCAAGGACGCCGGCCGAGCGGCCGACTGGGCACGGAGTGCGGCGAAGTCCGCAAAGGGTGCCGCGAGCGCCGCGCAGGAGGCCATCGGCGCGGCGCAGGCAGCCAACTATGCGGCGCGCATGGCCGCAAATGCTGCCGCGAACGCCGCTGCCGCGGCCTCGGCAGCGGCTTCGGCAGCTGCACGGGCCCGAAATGCGGCTGCAGACGCCGCGTCGGACGCCGGAATGGCTTCGGCCGCCCGCCATGCAGCCGAGGAAGCGGATGCGGCCGTACGCGCGGCGCAGGCGGCGGAAAGGGTAGCCGGGGAGGTGGAGGCGGCGGCTCGGGCCGCAGGTCTCGCTGCCGACGCGGCGCTCAGTGCCAGTGCCAACGCAGACGAAGCGGCTAACGCTGCCGACGAAGCCGGGGGTTACGCCGGCGAGGCCGGCGCGGATGCGGCCGAGGCCAAGGCATGGGCGGCGAATGCCCGTAGCCAGGCAAGGGAATCTCGCCGGGCGGCCGTCGCAGCACGGGACCTCGCCTACGAAGCGGCAGGTGCTGCGGGTGAGGCCCGAAAGGCCGCTCACTCGGCCGCTGGTCATGCTCAGCAAGCAGCCGCAGCCGCACGGCGGGCTGCGGAGCACGCGGGCGAGGCGACCACCGCCGCGAAGGAGACTTCGGAGCACGCCAAGGCCGCGAAGGAAGCCGCGGACAAGGCGTCGGATGCAGTCGCCGCCGCCAAGAAGGTTCACGACGTCGCGACGAAGATCGAGGCCGAGGAGTTGAAGGCCAGGACGGCGGCCGGGATCGAGATTGCCCGGGCCGAGAAGAAGTCCGAGGAGCTGGAGGCCGCGAAGGCGGACCAAGCGGCCCGAACGACGAAGGACCTCAACGCCGAAGCCACGCGTCTCGTCGCCGAGGCGGTCAAGCCCGGCACCGGGGTCAAGGAAATGACCGCCAAGGGCCGCAAGGTCGCGGTTCTCGCCCTCAAGACTCGCGGACCGTGGAGCCAGTCGGCCGCCAAGTCCGCACTGGCCGGTTCGGATGAGGCGATGCTCAGCTATCTGCGCCTCGGTTGGCAGCAGGCCTCGACTGAGGACCAGCGCGCAAGAGTCGAACGCCTGGCGAGTATCAGTGATGTGGAGAGCGTACGTACGGCGGCTGCGGCAACGCTCAAGGGTGATGCCAAGCAGATCAGCGAGTTCTTGACAACCGGCCAGTACGATGTCGCGCTGACCGACTACCGCATCCGCGTGAATCAGATCATGGGAAGTGGTGGCCAGGAACTCAAGAGCGCCGCTCAAGCCGTCCTGCGGGACGGCTCGATCGGCAAGCTCCGCGCCTTCGTCGAGGAAGGCCAGTACACCGCCCAGGCCACGGACGACCGGATCATCGCCAGCCGCCTGCTCAACAGCGACGGTGCCGAGACCAAGGCGGCGGCCCGGATCGCCCTCGAGGGAACCGACAGCGCCTTGCACGATTTCGTCAAGATCGGTCAATACTCGACAGCCCGACGAGATCAGCTGACGGCCACGCATGTGGCCACGGTCCAGCAACTCATCGCCGGGGCAGCAGGAGTTGCCGCCCTCGCGCACAAGAACGCTGCTGAGGCCGCCATCGTCGCGGTCAAGGCAAATAAGGCCGCCGATCAGGCCAAGGCCTATGCCGAACAGGCCGCCAAGTCGGCGGGAGAAGCCAAGGCCTTCGCCGAACAGGCGAACGCGTTCGCTCAGCAGGCCGAGGCATCAGCAGTAGAAGCACTCAAGTCGGCACGTGTTGCTGACGCGGCGGCGACAGCGGCTGAGCACGATGCCGACGAAGCTGCCTACTCCGCAACACGCGCCGACATCTCCGCAGGCCAAGCAGCACTGTCGGCGAGTGCGGCTTATTCCTACGCCGATGCGGCCCGGACTTCCGCAATGACCGCCGGCAAGGACGCTACTGCCGCTGACGGCGCCTTCCAGGACGCCTACAAGCATTTTCGCTACCTGCAGATGCAGGAGGAAGAAAAACGCCGCCAGGAGCAGGAGGAACTGCGGAGGGAGCGCGAAAAGCTGCCGGTGGAAGTGCGGATGCAGCTCGCCATGATGACGACGACGGATCTATCCGCTTCCAAGGACAAGCCGGGTCCGTTCATGACGGGCCTGCAGTGGCTGACCGGCATCGGTGGTGAGAATCACACACAATACGGCCCTGACGACGAGTTCACCAAGCAACTGCGCAAGGACCATTCGATGGACGTGGTCCGCAGGAGGATTCGCGAGGAGGTCAGCGCAGGACGAGACACCCCCGACCCCGAACGCAGCCACGGTTACAATCTCTTGAAGGAAGAAGGCTGGACCCGGCCGATCGACGATGCCATCGACGTGTTGACGTTGGGCGGCTCCGCGTGGGTGGTGAGGAAGTTCTCCCACGGCCGTTACGGCAGTGCAGGGAACCTCTTCATCGGTTCGTACAGCTACAAGTTCAATGTGGTCTCGCGAGATCAGAAGACGAGTACTGCACAGGTGAGGATCACCATCGAAAACGAGACGAGCCTCAACTCCTTCATGCATCCCCCCATCCCGGGACTGAACGGCTTGTGGGACAAGTACCTGGGTGACAAGGTCAACGGCGTTCCCAACTGGCTCGGTCCGATGAGGACGAGGTCACAGAGTTTCTCCTGGACCGAGTCCATGGACTACTGACGCCCTGCCGGTTGGACAGGACGGAACCCAGGGCTAGGAGAGCGAGGAGCATCAGCATGACGGGCGAGCAGGCCGACAGTTCACGGGAAAGGCTGGATGAGGTGGATGGACCGGCACAGCCCAGGCCGTTCGCAGTGCCGTTGGGGCTCGCCGCGATCTTCGCCTGGTTCGTCTACATCACCTGGTTCGTCGCCCCGTTTTTCGCTGCAACCAGCCTCATATGCGCCGTTCGCGAGTTCCGTAATGCCAGGCATACGGGACACAGGCGGAATGGGGCGGCCTGGGGGCTCGGGGTGGCCTGTCTGGCCGTAATCATCAGTGCCCTCGCTTGCTACGGTCTGGCGACCCAGAGCAACTAGTGCTTGCGCAGTATGCCGCGAGCCCCCGGCTCGCGCACATCGACCATCTATTCGCTCGGCCTGTCCGGTTGGCCGAGTCTCACGTTCGAACAAGAAAGAAACTGATGTCTGACAGACGCCAACGCCTTGCGTGGTTTGCAACATTGGCTTTAAGCGCGGTCACGGCGAGCACTCTGACGGCGACGTCCGCGTACGCCGTCGCCGGCCCGCCCGCCAATGACTCCTTCGCGTTCACAGCCAAGCTCGATATTGCCGGGAAGCGCAGTTGCTCGGCAGCGCTGGTGTCGACGCAGTGGCTGATAACCGCCACCAGCTGCTTCGCCGACCATCCTGCTGAGAGTCTCGAGCTCCCTGCCGACATGCCCAAGACGACGGCCACCATTGGTCACGCCGGCCTGACCCCGGAGACCGGCAGCGTCGTGGACGTCGTGGAGCTCGTTCCCCGCGAGGGCCGGGATCTGGTGCTGGCGAGGCTGGCCAAGCCGGTCACCGGGATAGCTCCTGTGGACCTCGGCGTCAACGTCCCGCTTACCGGCGAGGAACTGTGGGTCTCGGGCTACGGCCGCACCAAGGCCGAGTGGACGCCCGACCGTCTGCACTACGCGAAGTTCTCCGTGAGCAACGTGAAGGAGACCTCGGTCGGCCTTTCGGCGAAAACCGAGGGCGCTGCGATATGCCAGGGAGACAACGGCGGGCCCGCCTTCCGCGACATCGGCGGACGGTTCGAGCTCGTCGCTGTCAACAGCCGATCCTGGCAAGGCGGCTGCCTCGGCACTGACGAGAAGGAGACCCGTACCGGGGCCGTGGATACCCGGACCGACGACATCGCCGATTGGATTCGCCGACGCGTAACCCCGCCGGTACCCAACACCGACGCGCCGGGGGACGCCAGTGTCGACATCGACGGTGACGGCAAGGTGGACTATCTGGTCGTCGAGGACAACGGCGCCGTCCGCGCATGGGTGAACAAGGGCGGCGACGGCCGGGGTGGCTGGGCCGACTACGGCACCATCGCCAAGGGCGCCGGAGCACCCGGCAGCAAGGTCCGCTTCGCCGACATCAACGCCGACGGCAAAGCCGACTACCTCATCGTCGAGGACAACGGCGCCGTCCGCGCATGGGTGAACAAGGGCGGCGACGGCCGGGGTGGCTGGGCCGACTACGGCACCATCGCCAAGGGCGCCGGAGCACCCGGCAGCAAGGTCCGCTTCGCCGACATCAACGCCGACGGCAAAGCCGACTACCTCATCGTCGAAGACAACGGCGCCGTCCGCGCCTTCATCAACGACGGCGGCGACAACCGCGGCGGCTGGACCAACTACGGCACCATCGCCAAGGGCGCCGGAGCACCCGGCAGCAAGGTCCGCTTCGCCGACATCAACGGCGACCGCAAAGCCGACTACCTCATCGTCGAAGACAACGGCGCCGTCCGCGCCTTCATCAACGACGGCGGCGACAACCGCGGCGGCTGGACCGACTACGGCACCATCGCCAAGGGCGCCGGAGCACCCGGCAGCAAGGTCCGCTTCGCCGACATCAACGGCGACCGCAAAGCCGACTACCTCATCGTCGAAGACAACGGCGCCGTCCGCGCCTTCATCAACGACGGCGGCGACAACCGCGGCGGCTGGACCAACTACGGCACCATCGCCAAGGGCACCGGAGCCCCTTCGAGCAAGGTCCACATCTGACCTGGCCTCGCCTTCCGTCTCGATCCGCCGGACCATCCGGCAGATGAGACCGAGCCCCGCGCCGCCGAACCGGCGCGGGGCTTCGCATTCGTCCCGGCTGCCTCTCGATTCCTCAGCAGCCCTCATGGAAAGTCCGCCGCACCATGTCCCGTATTCACCAGCGTCGTCGCTCCGCAGCACGGCTTCTCGCTCCCGCACTGGCTGCCGCGCTGACGACGAGCCTGGCGGCGATCGCAGCCACTCCCCCCGCCGTCGCGTCTCCCTCCCCGCCGGCCTCGGGGGCTGCCCCGGCCAGCGCGCAGAACTGGAAGGTGCCGCGCCTCGCGGTCATGCCCCTGGGAGACTCGATCACCAGGGGCGCCGGTAGCTCCACAGGCAACGGTTATCGCATCGCCCTGCACGACAAACTGGCCGCTCATTCCGGCTCCCTGCAGTTCGTAGGCTCAGTGCGCACCAACGGTGCAGATCATGAGGGCCACTCGGGATGGCAGATCAACGACCTCTCCGAGAACATCGAACGCTGGCTGCCGGCGGCAGACCCGAACGTAGTCCTCCTCAACATCGGCACCAATGACATAGACCGCAACAACGATGTGGACGACGCTCCCGCCCGGCTCGGCCGCCTGATCGACAAAATCACCCGGGCGGCGCCCGAGATGACAGTGCTGGTTTCCTCCCTCGTGCCGTCGCAGTCGGCGCAGGTGCAGAAGCGCGTCGAGAAGTTCAACTCCGACGTGCCGCGCCTGGTCGCCGAGCGGCGGAACAAGGGATTCAAGGTGGGGTACGTGGACATGAGTGCCGTGACTGCCCCCGACCTCAACGACCGCCTCCACCCCAACGACAGCGGCTATGCAAAGATGGCGACCGCCTTCTACGAGGGGCTGGCAAACGCAGCCGACAATGGCTGGGTACGCGAACGCGTGGACATCAAGCCCGCCCCGCCTCGTGAGGCCCCGCTCGGCGACTACCAGGTGGACTTCAACGGCGACGGCAAGGCCGACTACCTCGTCACCGAAGACAACGGCGCCGTCCGCGCCTACGTCAGCAACGGCGGGGACGGCCACGGCGGCTGGATCAACAAGGGCATCGTTGCTGCGGGCGCGGGAGCCCCGGGCAGCAAGGTCCGCTTCGCCGACATCAACGGCGACCGCAAAGCCGACTACCTCATCATCGAGGACAACGGCGCCGTCCGCGCCTTCATCAACAACGGCGGCGACGGCCAAGGCGGCTGGACCGACCGGGGTATCATCGCCACCGGCACCGGGGCCCCTGCGAGCAAGGTCCGCTTCGCCGACATCGACGGCGACGGCAAGGCCGACTACCTCGTCGTCGAGGACAACGGCGCCGTCCACGCATGGATCAACAACGGCGGCGACAACCGCGGCGGCTGGACCAACTACGGCACCATCGCCAAGGGCACCGGAGCACCTTCGAGCAAGGTCCGCTTCGCCGACATCAACGCCGACCGCAAGGCCGACTACCTCGTCCTGGACGACAACGGCACAGTGCGCGCCTGGGTCAACAACGGCGGTGACGGCCAAGGCGGCTGGACCGACCAAGGCCGGGTCGTCTCGCGCACACCGGTGCCCGGCGCCGGCATACGCTTCGCCGACATCGACGGCGATGGCAAGGCCGACCACCTGATCGTCCACGACAACGGAGCCATCGACGCCCTCCTGAACCAGGGCGGCGACGGCCACGGCGGCTGGGCCGACCATGGCCGCATCGCCGCCGGCGCCGGCCCCGGATTCCGAGTCCACATCTAGCGCTCCGACCGGGACGGTTTGCCGCGTCAATTCTTCTCAGGGGCAGCTGCGCACTGGTAGCGGCAGCGGTGAGAAGCGTCACCGCATCGCCGTAGAACCGCATCTCACGAGCTGCCCCCGAGGCGCTACCAGAAGGTGACGGGCAGGCCGAGGTCGTCACCGATATCAACGAGACAGTCGACCAGTCGGGCACCTATATTCCAACATCCAACCGCCGGAACCGCCAGCCCGGCCACCTTCCCGGTCATTGCACTGGCAGAGGGTGGCAGGGCCCTCCTGGTAATCGGCAGTCATCGGTGAAGCCCAGCTACGACGTGGCTGGGCTTCTCGTCATCCACCCGGCCTTCCGGCGACTACCCTCGGCTGCCTGCCTTTTCGTCCTTGTCACGAGCCTCGTACTGGCCGAACTCAAGGAAGCGGACACGGTCCTCAGCAGTGCCCTTGAGCGCAGCCTTACCGGCTTCCTTCACCGCGGGGCCACCATAGGAAATGGCCCGCGCGACCAGAACTTGGTTGTCAATGTCCCGCTGCTGGAACTGAGTGTCCTCAAGGAAGCGGACGCGATCCTCCGGCTTCCCCTTCAGCGCGGCCTTGGCAGCCTCCTTCACTCCAGGACCGCTGATAGAGATGTACCCCGAGACCAGAACCTGGTTGTCGATGTCCCGCTGCTGGAACTGACCGACCTCGAGGAAGCGGACGCGGTCCGCAGGGGTTCCGTTCAGCGCCGTCTGCCCGGCCTCCTTCACCCCCGGGCCGCCGGTGGAGACGATGCGCGCGATCTGAACTCCGTTATCCTTGTCCCGGGCCGCATACTGACCGCGCTCCAGGAATTCACGCATTGCTGCGGCATCACCGTCGAGCGCCCTCTTGGCGTCATCGCCCAACACGGAACCCGCCCGCGCGACGCTGATGATGCTCTGGATCTCGGCCCGGTCCTTCTCGGCCCGCTGGTCCTTGCCCGTGGGCTCTTCACCCCACTGCCCGGTGGACTTCTGTGCCACGGCCGACCGGGTGGGCGAAGACGAGCCGGCGTCGGTCGCAAAGGACGGGCCAGCGAAGAGAACAGCCGGAACGACGGCGGTCGCAGCGGCCATCGCGGCGATTCGGGTTGACCTCATGACAGGAACCACTCTCTTTCCCCCATCTAACTTTCTGTATATCCGTCAACTCTATGAGTTACCAGTAACTTTAGTCCACTGCTTAGAAGGACCCTTGGGAGCACACGGCGCGAGCGGACCGAGCCCGACGCGGGTTCCTCGACTCTGGGCCTATAGCCCGGAGCACCTGGAGTTGCTGTGCCGACTCGTCCAGTCGTCCTTGCGGGAGCAGGGCGCCGAGGCCGCCGCCGACCGCCTGATAGTCCACCCCTATATCGAAAGTCACATTTGACGTCTAACGCACCACAATACGCATTCATGTGGTTTGGTGTGGATACGTCACAGCTGATCACCTTTCCTTCGCCATCGTGGTTCTCCCCGGGTCGTGTGACAGCACGGCCCCTCGATGACTGAAGGGTGATCCGATGCGAAATCTTGCGCGTGCAGCGCTGGTGGTGCTCTGTGCCGCCGGTGCCGCCTTGCCCATCGTGCCGGTGGCGCAGGCCGCTTCTTCCTCGGCCCCCGCCGACTGCCGGTACTTCTTCACCAGCGGGCGGCCCGGCCCGAACGGGGAGACCAGAGGCAGTGGCGTCTACGACGAGGGCGATCGTGACGGCGACGGGCGTGTCTGCCGCAACGGCTGGTGGGTGCGTCCCCACGAGGTGCACCACCACCACGACGACGACCACGGGGATGACGGCCACCGCTGGGACGGTCACCGGGACGACCGCCGCTGGGACGACGGCCGTCGTGATGACAGCCACCACCGGGGCGACCAGCACCGCGACGACGACCGGCGTGACGACCACCGCCACGACCACGACGACCGCCACGACCACGACCACTCCCACGGGCGCCGCCCGTAGCCGCTCGTGGGCCGGGACGGGCCGTCCCCCGGTGTCCGTGGCACCGGGGGACTGGACCTTCTCCGGCGCGGCCCTACTTCAGCGCCCCCGCCGTGAGTCCCGCCTGAACCTGCCGCTGGAAGACGATGTACGCCGCCAGCACCGGCAGCATCGCGATGACCAGGCCCGCGAAGAGGCCCGACCAGTCGCCCTTGTAGCCCTGGCTGACGGCCAGCGCCACCAGGCCCTGCGGAAGCAGTTTCTTGTCCTCGTCGCCCACGTTCAGGACCGCCGGCAGCAGGTACTGGTTCCACTGGCCCAGGAAGTTGAAGATCCCGACGCTGATCAGGCCCGGCTTGGCCATCGGGAGCATCACCTGGAAGAAGGTCCTCGTGTGCGAAGCGCCGTCGATCATGGCCGCCTCCGCGACCGACGAGGGAAGCGTTCTGAAGAAGCCGCTGAGGAAGAAGATCGTGAAGGGCAGCGAGTAGGCGATGTACACCAGGATCAGGCCGTGGTAGGTGTCCAGCAGCTGCATGTTCTTCAGGACGAAGAACAACGGCACCAGAGCGAGGATCACCGGGAAGCTCATCCCGCCCACGAACAGGTAATAGACGAAGCGGTTCCCCGGGAATTCGAAGCGGGCCAGGACGTATGCCGCCATGGAGCCCAGCAGCATGGTGCCGAACAGGGAACCCGCTACCACCACCACCGAGTTCATGAAGTACTCGCTCATGTGCGCCTGCGACCACGCCCTCGACCAGTTGTCGAAGTGCAGGCTCGTGGGCAGCGCCCAGGGCGACGTGAAGATGGCCTTGTCGTCCTTCAGCGCGCTCATCACCGCCCATAGGAGCGGCAGCGTCACCATCAGGGCCCACAGGATCAGCACGCCGTGCGAGAAGACGTTCAGCACCCTTCCCTCGGTGCCGATACGTCCCTCCGGCGAATCGACGTTCCGGTTCGGAGCGCCGGCCCTCTCCGGCTGTTCGTCCACCGGTACCGCCTCGGTCGTCTCTGCGCCGCTCATCAGAACTCCAGCCGTTCGCGCCGGCCCAGCTTCATCACGATGCCGGCGAAGATCATGGTGACGATGAGGAGGGCGACGCCCAGCGTGGTCGCATATCCCGCCTGCCCGTCGCGGAACGCCTTCGTATAGAGGAAGTACGCGAGCACCTCGGTCGAATAGTCCGGGCCACCCGGGCCGACCGTCATGATCTGGACGACCGCGAAGCCGTCGAGCGCCATGATGCCCATGTAGACCCAGCCGGTCTGGACGGTGTCCCAGAGGAGCGGGAGCGTGATCCGGAAGAACGTCTGGATGCGGTTCGCGCCGTCCAGCAGCGCGGCCTCGTAGAAGTCCTTGGGGATGGAGCTCATGCCGGCCGAGAAGAGCACCACGTAGAAGCCGACGTTGCTCCACACCATCACCGCCATCACGCACCACAGCGCGAGATCCGGGTCCCCCAGCCAGTCCGGACGGACGGAATCCAGACCTACGGCGTCCAGGAACGAGTTCAGCGCGCCGCTGTTCGGGTTGTACGCGAACTGGAACAACAGGGCCACGATCGCGATCGACAGCACCTGCGGGAAGAAGTAGACGACCTTGTAGAAACCGGAGCCGCGGACGCCCGCCACCGCCGCGTTCTTCCTCCGCCGCCCGCCCACGTTCAGCATGAACGCGAAGAAGAGCCCCAGCCCCAGCGTCACCAGCGGCAGGACCAGCAACAGCAGGACGTTATGGCCGACGGACTTCCAGAACACGTCGTCGGCGAACATCTTCCGGTAGTTCTTGAACCCGACCATCTTGAAGTCGGGACTCAGTCCGGTCCAGTCCGTGAAGGAGTAGTAGATGGCCTGGAGGAACGGCGAGATCACGAACACCGCGTAGATCGCCAGGGGTACGGCCAGGAACCCCACGATGAACCGGTACTTACCGTGCTGCATTGCTTTCGACCCCGATCTCCCGCAGACGCGGAGCGGCGGGCGGGCGGGCCGGCTGGCTGGCTGGCACGGGCACGTGGCCACACCCGCCGCCGGTGACCCGACCTGACCCGACCTGACCCGACCCGACCTGAACCCGCCCCGACCCGACCTGATCCGACCTGCCTCAGTACGTGTTCCGTACGAGCTACTTGTGCCGGTACTTCTTGATCGAGTCGTCCGCGCGGGCCTCGTCCGCGAACTTCTGGATTTTGGTGACCGTCTCGTCCGGGGTCATCCGGCCCGCCATCATCTCGCCCAGCGCCGCCACGCCGATCTTCTCCTTCTGCAGCGCGGTGTACCAGTCCCCGATCCGCGGGTTGATCACGTTCTGGCCCGCCTTCGCGAGGGCTTCCTGCGAGGAGCTCAGGCCCGGCGGCAGCGACAGCCCCTCCGTGCCGCCGTTCAGCGACGTCAGGGACGAGACCTGCTTGATGAAGTTCTGCGAGGACTTCTTGCCCAGCATGATGCGGAGCAGTTCCATGCCGCCCTGCGGGTTCTTGGCGTTCTTCGGGACGATGAAGGGCTCGCCGCCCGACGCCCAGATCGTGCCGAAGGGCATCTTGTCGCGCTTCGCGTCCAGGCTCGAGGGCGCCCCGACCGCCATCTTGAAATCGGCGGGCGTGGTCTTCTTCGACTCGTTCTCCACCCACGATCCGTTCGGGATGAACAACGCCTTGCCCTGGTTCCAGGCCGTCTGCGCCTCGATATGGGTGAGGCCGGGGGTGCCCTGGAGGATGTAGCCCTTCTTGTAGAGCTCGTAATAGGCCTCGAAGGCGGCCTTGACGGCCGGGTCCTTCCAGGCGTTCGGCTCCAGGTTGTCGATCCGGTCGATGACCTCCTTACCGCCGATCTTCGCGATGAACGGGTAGAGGCTGAACGGCAGGTAGTACGGGTGCTTACCGGGGTACGTCCAGCCGGCGATGCCCTTCTTCTTCGCCTTCTCGCAGACGGCGAGCATCTCGTCCCACGTCTCGGGGTACTGCGCGTCCAGCTTCTCCAGATTGGTCTTCGAATACCAGACGCCGTAGACGGTGTAGGCGTAGAAGAGGACCCACGTCTCCTGCCCGTCGAACTGACCCATTTCCACGACGCCCGGCCGCAGCGTGTCCCGCACCTTCTTCGACGGGTCGTCGATCGACGGCGCGTCCAGCAGGGCGTTCAGATCGGTCAGCTGCTTCTTCCCCACCAGGGTGCCCATGTCCATCTGCTTGGCACCGGAGTTGTCGATCAGGTCGGGCGGAGTGCCGCCGTTGAAGCGGGGCTGGAGCTGGGTCTGGATCTCCTGCGTGGCGCCGTGCTGGACCTTGGCCTTCGGGAAAGCCGCCTTGTACTCGGCCTCGGCGTCCTTGGCGTACTGCTGGCCGAAGCCGCCGTCGAAGATGACGACGTCGAGCGGGGCGGACTCATTGACCGCGAGCGGGTTCTTATCGGTCTTCGTCCCCTTGTCGACCTTGTTGTCACTGTCGCCGTCCCCGCTGGCGCAGGCGCTCAGCACGCCCATCGACGGCACCGCGATCAGGCCCAGTGCAGCCGCTCTCTTGATCAGGTCGCGCCGGCCGAATTCCCCTGTGGATCCCGTGCTCGATCCCATGCTCAAGTCCTCGCCTTCTCCAGGACTCAGGCGGTGCACCGGTACTTCCCCTTGTTCACAAGAGTTGACGAAGGGCCCGACACCGCGGGTCAGTTGAAGCTGGGTGTGCTGGACGTGCTGGACGTGCTGGGTGTGCTGGGTACTCTGGTGTGCTGGACGTACTGGGTGTTCTGGTGTTCTGGTGTGCTGGACGTCTGCATGCGCTTGCGTGTTGGGTACGTGCGCCGGGAGCGGTGACGTGCCCGCGGCGTTCTCCCCCCGCCGCTCTCCCCCGGGGCCGCCGCGGCGGCCCTCAGGACCTCCCCGGTCGCCGACAGGTATAGTCCACTTCTCACCAACTGGGCAAGATCGGAAGCAGCTTTGGGCTTCAGTCTTTCCCTAGTTGAGACCTCCTACGGTACGAGGTCCCGCCCGCCCGGCGGCCGCCGACGACCGCCGGCGACCCCGGCACTCCCGGCACCCCCCGACGACCGCGACACCAACCCCGGGACCCTTGACACCACCCGCCTCCCAAGTCCTACTTATCTACGCCTTATCTACGCGCGGCTCACTTGACAACGTTGTCGGCTTCGTTGGGAGACTTGAGATGCGGCAGGGAAGACAGCGGCACAGGCCCCGACACCGATGGCCTGGTCTCACCCGTTCGCTCACGCTCCTCCTCGCGTTCCTCCTGGCTTCCGGTCTCATGACGGCCATTCAGCTGCCCCAGCCCCTTGCCGCCCATGCCGCCGCCCCCGCCTCCTTCACCTCCTCCTTCGAGCCGGGCCAGCCGCGCCCCGACTGGCGCAACACCGTCGAGACCGCTCCCGGCGGGCACAAGCGCTCCTCCGGCGTCGACGGCAACGACGAGCGCGGCATCCCCGGCAACGTCACCGACTCCGTCACCGCCGTCCGGGCGAGCAACGAGAACGCCGGCTCGGCCGAGGTCAAGGAGAACGTCGTCGACGGCGAGAGCACGACCAAATGGCTCACCTTCGAGACGTCCGGGGCCTGGCTGGAGTTCGACCTCGCCGAGCCGGTCACCGCCGTGCGCTACGCGCTGACGTCCGCCAACGACGCGCCCGGCCGCGACCCGCGGGACTGGACCCTCCAGGGCTCGCAGGACGGCAAGGCCTGGGTCCCCCTCGACTCCCGCAAGGGCGAGACCTTCGAAAAGCGCTTCCAGACCCGTGAGTTCTCCTTCCTCAACTCCACCCCCTTCCGGCACTACCGGCTCGACATAGCCCGTAACAGCGGCGCGGACATCACCCAGCTGGCCGAGGTGCAGCTGGCGCCGCTCTACACCGGTCCGCCGCCCCCGTCCGACATGCGCAGCTACGTCGACAGCGGCCCCCCGGGCTCCCCCACCGCCAAGGCCCGCGCCGGCTTCACGGGCACCCACGCCCTGCGCTACGGCGGCGTCCACCAGAGCAGGGACCGCGCGTACTCGTACAACAAGGTCTTCTCGGTCGGGAGCGGCGGTCTCCGCGTGACCCCGCGGACGGTCCTCTCGTACAAGGTCTTCCCGTCCATGCCGGAGGTCGACCAGCGCTATCCGGCCACGCACGTGGCCCTGGACCTCGCCTTCACCGACGGCACCTATCTGAGTGACCTCGGCGCGGTGGACCAGCACGGTGCGCCGCTGACTCCGCGGGGCCAGGCCGATTCCCGGACGCTCTACGCCAATCAGTGGAACAACAGGGAGTCGCGCATCGGCGCCGTCGCCGCGGGGAAGAGCGTGGCGCGGGTGCTCGTCGCGTACGACTCCCCGGCCGGTCCGGCGAAGTTCCGCGGCTGGGTGGACGACGTCTCCCTCGCCCCCGCGCCCGCCGAGAGGCCCCCGGCGCACCTGGCCGACTACGCCGTGACGACGCGCGGCACCCACTCCAGCGCGAGCTTCTCGCGCGGCAACACCTTCCCCGCGACCGCCGTCCCGCACGGCTTCAACTTCTGGACCCCGGTGACCAATGCGGGCGCCATGGACTGGCTCTACCAGTACGCCGCCGCCAACAACGCCGACAACCTCCCCACCATCCAGGCGTTCAGCGCGAGCCACCAGCCGAGCCCCTGGATGGGCGACCGGCAGACGTTCCAGGTGATGCCGATGGTGCTGCCCTCGAGCACCGCCGGATCCGGCTCCGGCTCCCGTCCCCCGAGCACCGCCGGCCCCGGCTCCGGCTCCCGTCCCCCGGACACCGCCGACTCCGGGGCCGGAGTCGGATCCGACTCCGGCTCCGGCCCCCCTGACATCGGGCGCACCGCCCGGGCCCTCCCCTTCCACCACGCCAACGAGACCGCGCGCCCCCACTACTACGGCGTGACCTTCGACAACGGTCTCAAGGCCGAGATCGCGCCCACCGACCACGCCGCGGTCATGCGCTTCACCTATCCGGGGGACGCCACCGGCACCGCCGCCCTCGTCCTCGACAACGTCCGCAACCAGGGCGGCCTCACCCTCGCCCCTGAGAGCCGCTCCT
Organism: Streptomyces rectiverticillatus; assembly: GCF_013394065.1. Lineage (NCBI taxonomy): Bacteria > Bacillati > Actinomycetota > Actinomycetes > Kitasatosporales > Streptomycetaceae > Streptomyces > Streptomyces rectiverticillatus. The sequence goes on along the minus strand of NZ_CP040752.1, from coordinate 5,714,123 downwards.
TCACCGCCTGGTCGGACGTGCGCAGCGGGCTGTCCGTCGGCGCGAGCCGGCTCTTCGTCTACGGCGTGCTCGACGCGCCCGTGACGGCGAGCGGCAAGCCGGGCCCGGGCGGTGAGGAGGGCACGACCGGCTACCTGCGGCTGACCCCCGGCCGGGACCGCACGGTGACGCTGCGCATCGCGACCTCCCTCATCGGCACCGAGCAGGCGAAGGCCAACCTGGAGCAGGAGATCCCGGAGGGCGCGGGCCGCGCCGCCTTCGGCCGCGTCCACGACCGCGCCCGCGCCGCGTGGGACGCCGTCCTGGGCCGGGTCGAGGTCGAGGGCGCGACCCGGGACCAGCTCACCACGCTCTACTCGAACCTCTACCGGCTCTACCTCTATCCCAACTCCGGCTTCGAGAACACCGGCACCCGGACCCGCCCCCGCCACCGCTACGCGAGCCCCTTCTCGCGCCCGGAAGGTGAGAGCACACCCACACGGACGGGCGCGCGGGTCGTCGACGGCGAGGTGTACGTCAACAACGGCTTCTGGGACACCTACCGCACCACCTGGCCCGCTTACTCCCTCCTGACCCCCAAGCAGGCCGGCCGGCTCGTCGACGGCTTCGTCCAGCAGTACAAGGACGGCGGCTGGATCTCGCGCTGGTCCTCCCCCGGCTACGCCGACCTGATGACGGGCACGAGCTCCGACGTGGCCTTCGCCGACGCCTACGCCAAGGGCGTCCCCTTCGACGCGGAGGCCGCCTACGAGGCCGCGCTCAAGAACGCGACGGTGGTGCCGAACCAGCCCGGCGTCGGCCGCAAGGGCATGGAGACCTCGCCCTTCCTCGGCTACACGAGCACGACCACCCGCGAGGGCATGTCCTGGGCCCTGGAGGGCTACCTCAACGACTACGGGCTCGCGACGATGGGCAAGGCGCTCTACGAGCGGACCCGCAAGCCGCGCTACCGGGACGAGGCCGCGTACTTCGCCAACCGCGCACGCAATTACGTCCAGCTCTTCGACCCCGCCGTCGGCTTCTTCCAGGGCCGCAACGCCGACGGCTCGCGGCGGCTGCCGCCAGGGCGGTACGACCCGCGCGTCTGGGGCCACGACTACACCGAGACCAACGGCTGGAACTTCGCCTTCCACGCCCCGCAGGACACCCGCGGGCTGGCCGGGCTGTACGGCGGACGGGCGGGCCTGGCCGACAAGCTCGACCAGTTCTTCGGCGCGCCGGAGACGGGGGCGCCGGAGTTCGCCGGTTCGTACGGCGGCGTCATCCACGAGATGACGGAGGCGCGGGACGTCCGGATGGGCATGTACGGCCACAGCAACCAGGTCTCGCACCACATCGCGTACCTCTACGACGCCGCAGGGCAGCCCTGGAAGACGCAGGAGAAGGTGCGCGAGGTGCTGTCCCGGCTCTACCTCGGCAGCGAGATCGGCCAGGGCTACCCGGGCGACGACGACAACGGCGAGATGTCGGCCTGGTACCTGTTCAGCGCGCTCGGCTTCTACCCGCTGGTGATGGGCGCCGGCGAGTACGCGGTCGGGTCGCCGCTGTTCACCAAGGCGACGGTCCACCTGGAGAACGGCCGCGACCTGGTGGTGAAGGCCCCGCGGAACAGCACCCGCAACGTCTACGTGCAGGGGCTGCGCGTCAACGGCAAGGCCTGGCGGTCCACCGCGCTCCCGCACTCCGTCCTCGCGAAGGGGGCGACGCTGGAGTTCACCATGGGCCCGCGGCCGTCGTCCTGGGGCAGCGGCAGGAACGACGGGCCGGGCTCGCTGAGCAAGGACTTCGAGGCGCCCGTCCCGGACGGTGACGTGACCCTGCCCGGTGTCTCTCCCCTCACCGACGACACCTCGCTCACGGAGGCCCCCTTCACGACGGCCCTGCTGCAAGTGCCGTCCGGCGCGCGCGTGGCCTCCTACACGCTGACCTCGGCCGACCGGGCCGAGGCGCCCGGGGGCTGGGTCCTGGAGGGTTCGCCGGACGGCGAGCAGTGGCAGGAGGTGGACCGGCGCTCGGGCGAGGCCTTCTCCTGGGACCGGCAGACCCGCGTGTTCTCGGTGGCACGGCCCGGTTCGTACCGCCACTACCGGCTGCGGCCGGCGGGTGAGAGCACTCTGGCGGAGATCGAACTATTGGGGTCGAGATCCACATAATTGGCCATTGACTTGTAAAGAGAGTGTGAAACGATCACGTGGATCCAGTGGCGTGCCCCTGTCAGGGGCGCGCCGCTCTTCGCTGAGACCCTCTTGGAGAACCCACGTGGCTCACCTTCCCGGCCGCCCGCGCACCCGCGCGGTGCAGCGCATCGCCACCGCCGCGATAGCCGCCGCCCTGGTCGGCACCACCGCCGGCACCGCCCTGGCCGACGGCCCCAGGACGTCGCCCGCCGGCACCGCGGCGGAGCGCGCGGCGAAGCTGCCCGCCGACACGTCGTTCAAGCACCGGTCCGAGGCCCTGCGCGGCGAGGCGAAGTCCGGCGACTACCCGAAGTCCGGCCCCCTCGCCCCCAAGGCCCCGTCGGCCGGCCACACCCCGGGCCTCGCGGCCCCGCGCAAGGGCGTCAAGGCCGACGGCCCCGCCGCCGAGGCCCCCTTCCTGCCGCTGAGCGCCGTCAACGGCGACGACCTGTACTTCTACTGGCCCGACGGCAAGGGCGGCATCACGCCCAAGGAGTACGTCACCAACGGCTGGAACGCGATCAACGCCGCGGCCCGTGTCGACCACGACCGGGACGGCATCGCCGACGGTCTGTACGTCCGCGACAACGACCAGAACATCATCTTCGCCCCCGCGGGTAAGAGCCCGAGCATCGTGGCGGACGACTGGGGCCAGTACGACCAGTTCATGTCCCCCGGCAACCTGGGCGGCGGCAAGGAGTCGGACATCCTCGTCCGCGACCGCGAGGGCGTCCTGTGGCTCTACCTCGCCTACCCGGACGGCACGCTGACCGGCCGCAAGAAGGTCGGCCCGGGCTGGGGCCAGTTCACCGAGATCGCCGGCCGCGGCGACCTGACCGGTGACGGCAAGGCCGACATCGTCGCCCGCGACAAGGACGGCGTGCTGTGGCTCTACAAGGGCACCGGCGACTACACCAAGCCGTTCGAGTACAAGCAGCGCATCGGCGGCGGCTGGAACCAGTTCAACAAGCTGGTCGGCACCGGCGACGTCGACCTGGACGGCAAGGCCGACCTGATCGCGCGCGACAAGGACGGCGCGCTGTGGCTGTACCGCGGCACGGGCCGTACGGACCAGCCGTACGACTACAAGGTCAAGATCGGCAACTCGGGCTGGAACCAGTTCCGCATGATGTACTGACGCGACGCGACGCGAAGGGCCGCGCCCCGGTGGGGGTGCGGTCCTTCGCGACTTTCGGCGCGGCTGTCAGCAGCCAGCCGCGGCCGCAAGTCGCGCCGAGGGCGGCGAACAGGCTCCTGCCAGGCCTTCTCCATGTGGCGAGGGCGCCCGCCGCCATGACGGAGCTGATCCCCAATTACTTGAATTCCCCCAGTAGTTCGACTTTTCGCGATTCCAGGCGACCAAGCAGAAATGACCGGTGGCGGGGGCTACGGTGGGCAGGTGACCCAGCCAAGGAATACCGACCCGTACAGCGATCCACGGGCGTTCTACGGGTCCGAGCTCCGGCGCCTGCGGGAGGCTGCTGGCCTGACGCAGGATCAGCTCGGACGTCGCGTCTTCTGCTCCGCCGCGTACATCGGACAGTTCGAGACGGCTATCCGTCGACCTCAGTTGGAGCTCTCGCAGCTGCTCGATGACGTGCTGGGCAGCGGTGAGCATCTCCAGCGGCTTTGCCACCTGGCTCGTAATTCGAAGGTCGCGGAGTACTTCGCGGATGCGGCGGAGTTTGAACAGCAAGCAAGAATGATCAGCGAGTACGCGCCGGTGCTCATCCCCGGCGTACTGCAGTCAGAGGCGTACGCGAGGAGCTTGATCCGAGAAGCGCAGCGGTTCGCGCCCCAGCAGGTAGTCGATACCTACGTCGCCAATCGGATGGCCCGCGCACAACTACTGGACGGACCAACCGCCCCCGTCTTTTGGGCAATTCTTCACGAGACCGCACTGCGGGTGCCCATCGGTGGTCCCGAAGCCATCAGCGAGCAGCTCGCCCATCTCGCCACGACGGCTCGCTCCCGGCACAATGTCGTGCTCCAAGTGTTGCCATTCGCAGCCGGAGCACACCCATTCCTGAACACCATGGTGTCCCTGATGCACTTCAGTGACGCGCCGCCTGTCATCTACACCGAAGGTGCCTATAGCGGCCAACTCATCGACGATCCACCTCTGGTCGCGAAGTTTCAATCGGCATACGATCTGGCCAGGGCCGCCGCACTGTCGCCGCAGGCGTCCCTGTCCCTGATCGAGTCGGCGGCGAAGGACTGGGCGACGCATGAGCACCGCATCTGACTTAAGTACGGCGGAATGGCGTAAGTCGTCCTACAGCAACGGTGACAACGGCAGCTGTGTCGAAGTGGCCGTCACCATCCCGGGCGGCATCCCCGTCCGGGACAGCAAAACCCCCGGCGGCCCCGTGCTCCTCTTCCCTCCCACTGCCTGGATGGCCTTCATCCGCGCAGTGAGTCCTCCCTGCTGTACAGCGCCTCGCCCATAGGCGAGTCCTCCCCGGCGACGTGCGCCCGGACCGAGGCGAGGTAGGCGTCGCGGCCGACGCGACCGGCGCCGGCTCCGTCCAGCGCGGAGAAGGCCGCTTCGATGTTGCTGACCGGGTTGCCCAGCGCTGTGCGCAGCGTCGTGAACTCCTGCAAGCTCAGGGCGCCGTCCTTGTCGGTGTCGGCGAGGTCGAAGAGGGCGCCGAGCACGGGCTCGCAGACGGTGTCGAACGCCTCGGCGCCGGCCCATGCCGCGTACTCGTCGAAGGTCACCCCTCCGTCGCCGTTCGCGTCCATCGCCGCCCACGCCCGCGCGCCGACTTCCCGGGCGGCGATGACCAGGGGATCGTCGTTCGTCCGACCCGTCGCCCGTGTCACCCGCTCGACCCGCGCAGAGTATTCGGCCTTCGAGATGACGCCGTCCCCGTCCGTGTCCAGCATGGCGAAGACGAGTCGTTTGGCGGCGGTCGCGTTCATTGAGGCACCTTCCATCGATTTCGGCCGACAAGTCCCTACCCGGATCATTGGAGTTGAAGACTCCCGGGGCGGCTCGTGCTGTGGAGACGTCGTGCACGGGGTGCCGGGCCCGCGCGCGGCACGGGATGTGCGCGGTCGGTCTACTGCGAGAGCCTGGGGAGGGTGGAGGCGCCCGGGGGTAGCCAAGGGCCGGTAGTGGATCCGGATTCCTGGGAGGGTGCATGGTCAGCAGGCGCAGTGCGGCGGTGGTCTTGAGTTCCCTGCTCATGATGGGCTCGGCATGGGGGTGGGCACCGGCGGGCCAGGCCCACGAGGGGCGGCACAGAGGGGGTGTCCTGTGTCAGGGCACCAGCGTCAGCGCGTACGACCCGCCCCTGACCCTCGTTTCACGCAGTACCCGCGTCCACACGGACGCCTGGTACACGTGCACCGTCGAACCCGGCCGGACCGTACAAGCCACCGGTTCCCTGGACGGGATCTCGCCGGAGGGATCCTGTAACGGCTTGAGCAACCCGCGCGTCAGGGAAGTCGTGCAGTATGACGACGGCGAGCAGTCGTTGATCCTCTACGACAGGGGCACCACCGTCCGTACGGCCGGCGTTCTCGACGTCACGCTGTCGGGCCGGGTCGTCGAGGGGCGTGGAAAGGGGCAGGCGGCGCGGCGAGACGTGATCCTCGCACTACCGCAGCAGCTGCCCACGGAGTGCCTCTCCCCCGGCCTCCGATGGAACACCGGCCAGGCCCAGCTGAAGATCCAGCCATGACCCGGCCCCCGGTAACCCCCGTGACGATCCCCACCGAGCCCATCGGCAGCATCCCCCGGCCCGCCGAGCTCCTCGCGGCCATGGCGGACCATGCGGCCGGCCGGATCGGCGACGACGAGCTCGCGACCGCCCAGGACCGGGCGGTCCGCGACACCATCCACCGCCTGGAGGAGATCGGCTCGCCGGTCGTCACCGACGGCGAGCAGGCCAAGCCCAGCTTCGCCACGTACCCCCTGGGCGGGCCGGACGGGCTGGCGCCCGACGGGGCGATCATCCCCTTCGCCGACGGGCACCAGCGGCAGCTGCCGCGTCTGACGGCGGGTCCGCTGCGCTATGCCGTGCACGCCGACCGCTACCTGCGCTCGGCCCTGCGGCACGCGACGGTCCCCGTCAAACAGGCCGTGATCGCCCCTTCGGCGCTCAGCCTGCTCTACCCGCAGACAGGCATCGACGGGTATCCCCGCGAAGCCTTCCTCGACGATCTCACTGCCGAGGCCGAGGCCGACATCCGCGGCTGCCTGGAAGCCGGAGCGCATGTCGTCCAGCTCGACTTCACCGAGGCCCGCCTCTCGCTGAAGCTGGACCCGTCGGGGGGCCTGCTGGAGCAGTTCGTCGCGCTCAACAACCGTGTTCTGGAACGTTTCTCCGCCGCCGAGCGGGCCAGGATCGGAGTGCACACCTGCCCGGGCGGCGACCAGGACTCCACGCACAGTCTCGATGTGGACTACGCGGCTCTCCTGCCCGCCCTGCTGCAGCTCAGGGCCGGGGCGTTCTACGTCCAGCTGGCCGGTGAGCCGGATCCGGACAAGGTCCTCGGCGTGCTCGCCGACCACCTTCCCGGCGACGCGCGCGTCTTCGTCGGGGTCACCGACCCGATCGACCCGGGCGTCGAGTCCCCCGAGCTGGTCCGCGACCGGGTCCTGGCCGCTGCCCGCCACCTGCCTGTCGACCGTCTGGGCACCTGCGACGACTGCGGCTTCTCCCCCTTCGCCGACGACACCTCCACCTCCCGCGACACCGCCTTCGCCAAGATCCACGCCCGGATCGAAGGCACCGCCCTGGCCGCCCGCGAGCTGAGCGGCTGAGCCGTTGAGCGGCTCACCGGTACGTGCCTGATCGCCGACTGAAACGCCCGGGGCTGAGAAACAGCCCCGGGCGTTCTGGTCAGCAATCAGGACATCCGGCGCCTGACACCACGGACCAGTGAGCGCACAGGCCTCCCCAGCACCAGCGCCAGTCCGGCCAGCGGCAGCGTGAGCAGGACGATCTGCAGGCACGTCGCGACCGTGCCGAGGACCGGATAGCCGGCCGTGCCGGCGTTCTCCATCAGCAGGTTGACGGTGTGCCAGTCCGTACGGAGCAGCTGCGGCAGATTGGCCAGCACCATGCCCAGCTGCAGCGTGAGCGCGGGCACCAGGAACAGGACCCACGCCGCGACCACGATCTGCGGCCACCGCTTCAGCGCCTTCAGGCGCTCGTCCTCCGGGCGGCGGAGGACGACCCGCTTCAGGATCGGGGCGATGTACTTGAACAGGTCGGGGATCCCGACGAGGTCGGCCACGATGTAGTAGCCGTCGAACCGCAGCGTGGGCAGCAGCTGCTGGACCATCTCCACGTGCACGGAGAAGATCGCCACCAGCAGGAGCGGGCTCCCGGTCGCCTCGTACAGCGCCAGCAGGCCCAGCACGAACAGGGCGTTGAAGTAGACGCCGCCCAGGTCCGCGCGGATGCGCCCGGCCCGGCCGAGCCGGTACGAACTGGTGATGTCGGTGTAGAAGGCGGGCCACACCAGATAGATGCCGCAGCCCATCGCACCGGGCCGCACACCGCCGTAGCGGCAGGCCGCCCCGTGGCCCATCTCGTGGAACACGCAGGAGACGACGGCCAGGAGGACGACGAGGACGACGTCGGCCGGGGAGGAGAGCACAGACTGCAGCGCGGCACCCGTGTCCTGGGTCATCCACAGCCAGACCTCGCCGAAGGCGAAGGCGCCCAGGGCGAGCAGGACCAGCAGGGGCCGGAACAGCCACGCGAAGAGCCCGGCCAGGAGCCACGTGGCGCGCTCCGGGAGCACCGCCAGGCGGAACCGGAAGGCGAGGAACGGGTCGCTCTTCTGCGCGGGCGGAGGCGGCGAGCCGTCGCTGTAGGTCGTGATGCCGAGCGGGGCGAGCTTCTTGTCGATGACGTAGACGACGTGGTCCGCGGTGAACTGCCGCCCCGTCGCCCGGCTGACCTGCTCGGCCACTCGCGCCACGGGCCGGCCGTCCAGCGCCCGCGCGACCTGGTACAGCAGAGGGGGGAGCCGGACGATCTGCCCGTCGGGCCGGCAGACCAGGTGCGGCGGCTCGCGGTAGCCGGAGTCCTCGAACTCGCCGACCAGTTCCGTACCGGCCACCAGCGCGGGCAGTGTCATGGGCGCTCTCCGTGGAGGGGCTCTTCGCAGGAGGGGGGACGGAGTGCGGGGAAGGACCGGGCGTGCCCGGCCCTTCCCCGCTGCGTACGGCGGGCCGCTACGCGATCAGTGGCTGGAGACGGCCGCCGGGATGCAGTGCATGCCGGTGGCGGGGTTCTGCGAGTGCAGGCTGAGCGAGCTCAGCAGGCCGGCCGGCTGCTGCCGGTCCACGGACTGGCAGGCCGACAGCATGGTGGTGCCGTGGTCGGAGGCCGGCGGAGCGTACACGCCGCCGCCCGAGGCCGTCGCGGCGCTGCTGCTGGAGCTGCCGGCACCGGCGCCGGCACCGCCGTCGCCGTCCCCGGCGGGGCCGTACGCGAGCGGGGCGGCCACGATGCCCATGACCGTGCGCTCGGGCAGCAGCTCGCCCGCGACGCCGTCGAGTTCCTCGAAGCTGATGGCGTTGTCCATTCCATTCCCCTTCTCTGATTACGGATTGCGGATCAGTGCTCAACGGGTGGAGATGGCCGCGGGAATGCACGTCGTCGTATAGCCGGGCTCCTGGGAGGCGAGTCCCAGGAAGACGAGGAGCGGAGGACTTCCCGCGTTCTGCCGGTACTGGCAGGCGTAGGCGACCGTCGTGCCGTGGTCGGTCTTCACCATCGCCGGGTAGACCGGCTGGTCGGTCCCCGCCGACAACACGCTCGACAGCGCGAGCCGCGGGGGGAGCTCCTCGCCCGAAAGGCGTTCGAGCTCCCCGAAGGTGACGGCGGATCCCATGGTTGTTCCCTCCCTAGGGGACGACATCGTCCCGGCGTCGATCCCCGCCGGAGACTAACCAGGAGCGGAATGTCCGACACTTCGCCAATCCTCTGATCACCCGGTCGTGTTGGGATTTGCCCCGGGAGGGTGGAGGGGCGAACGCGCGTGCCGGGGCAGGGGCTCGCACGAGTCAATTGGCTTGAATGACCGCCTACTTCCCGCCTTGTTCGACTTGGCGGCTTCCGGCCCTTTCGACAGACTCACGGCTCCTGTCAACGTGGAGCACGCAACCGGTGGTAACCCCACCGCCGCCCAGAGCCAGGGAAGGGAAGCGACGATGCCTCCGATTCCGGTCAAGCCCGGCATCTACCGTGTCTACGCCCACATCATCGGCCCGCCGGCCCTGATCACCGCTCGCGAGCACGCCGTCGACCACGGCCTCCCGGTCAACACCGACCGGCCGCTGTATCCCCCGATCCTCCAGGAGTGGACGATCCAGCCGGCCGAGGCCGTCCCGGGCTCCCCCTATGTGATCACCCTTGCCGACGACTTCGACGAGGACGGCGCGACCAACCCCGGGCTCGTCGTCGCCGCCCAGAAGCTCTGGGCCAACAATGTGAACCGTGACCAGCTGACGAAGTGGACCTTCGCGCCGGGCATCGGCGGCATCCAGATCGTCGACGAGAAGGACCAGCTGGCGCTCAGGGCCGGGCACTTCGGTCAGCAGATCGAGCTCGTCACCCCCAACAAGGCCGACTTCCACCAGATCTGGACGCTGGACTTCCTGCGCCCGATCGACGCGTAGCCACCCGCCCCGGCAGGGCGGCCCGAACGCGCGAGGGCCGCACCCCGTACGGAACGGGGTGCGGCCCTCGCTGCTGTGCTGCCGGAACCGCTTACTTGCGGATCAGCGAGCGCAGCACGTACTGCATGATGCCGCCGTTGCGGTAGTAGTCGGCCTCACCGGGGGTGTCGATGCGGACGACCGCGTCGAACTCCACGCCCGTGTCGGTGGTGACCTTGACCGTGCGGGGCGTGCGGCCCTCGTTGAGCTCGGTCACACCGGTGAAGGTGAAGGTCTCCTCGCCGGTCAGGCCCAGCGACTCGGCCGAGGCACCCTCGGGGAACTGCAGCGGCAGGACGCCCATGCCGATGAGGTTCGAGCGGTGGATGCGCTCGTAGGACTCGGCGATGACGGCCTTGACGCCGAGGAGCGCGGTGCCCTTGGCGGCCCAGTCGCGGGACGAGCCCGAGCCGTACTCCTTGCCGGCCAGGACGACCAGCGGGATGCCCTGCTCGATGTAGTTGCGCGAGGCGTCGTAGATGAACGACACCGGCGCGTCGGCCTTGGTGAAGTCGCGGGTGAAGCCGCCCTCGGTGCCCGGCGCGATCTGGTTGCGCAGGCGGATGTTGGCGAACGTACCGCGGATCATGACCTCGTGGTTGCCGCGGCGCGAGCCGTAGCTGTTGAAGTCACGACGCTCGACGCCGTGCTCCGTGAGGTACTTGCCGGCCGGGGTGTCGGCCTTGATGGCACCGGCCGGGGAGATGTGGTCGGTGGTGACCGAGTCGCCGAGCTTGGCGAGGACGCGGGCGCCCTCGATGTCGGTGACCGGGGTGGTCTCCATCGTCATGCCCTCGAAGTACGGGGGCTTACGGACGTAGGTGGACTCGCCGTCCCACTCGAAGGTGTTGCCGGTCGGGATCGGCAGCGCCTGCCACTGGGCGTCGCCCGCGAAGACGTCCTGGTAGGACTTGTTGAACATGTCCTCGCCGATGGCGTTGGCCACGACGTCGTTGACCTCGGCCTCGGACGGCCAGATGTCCTTGAGGTAGACCGGGTTGCCGTCCTGGTCGGTGCCCAGGGCGTCCTTGGTGATGTCCACCTTCATGGAGCCCGCGAGGGCGTACGCGACGACCAGCGGCGGGGAGGCCAGGTAGTTCATCTTGACGTCGGGGTTGATGCGACCCTCGAAGTTGCGGTTGCCCGACAGGACGGACGTGACCGCGAGGTCGTGGTCGTTGACCGCCTTGGAGACCTCCTCCGGCAGCGGGCCGGAGTTGCCGATGCAGGTGGTGCAGCCGTAGCCGACGAGGTTGAAGCCGACCTTGTCGAGGTAGGGGGTCAGGCCCGCCTTGTCGAAGTAGTCGGTGACGACCTTGGAGCCCGGGGCGAGGGTGGTCTTGACCCACGGCTTGCGGGTCAGGCCCTTCTCGACCGCCTTCTTGGCCACGAGCGCCGCGGCGACCATGACGTAGGGGTTCGAGGTGTTGGTGCAGGAGGTGATCGCGGCGACGGTGACGGCGCCGTGGTCGATCTGGTAGGTCGAGCCGTCGGGGGCGGTGACGGTGACCGGGTTGGTCGGCACGCCGTTGGACGCGGCCGGGGAGTCGGAGGCCGGGAAGGACTCCTCGCCCGCCTCGTCGGCGGTGGAGACGTAGTTGAGGACGTCACGCTCGAACTGGGCCTTGGCCTCGGCGAGGACGATGCGGTCCTGCGGGCGCTTCGGGCCGGCGATCGACGGGACGACCGTCGACAGGTCCAGCTCCAGCTTCTCGGAGAAGTCCGGCTCGGCGGCCGGGTCCAGCCACAGGCCCTGCTCCTTGGCGTACGCCTCGACGAGCGCGACCTGCTGCTCGGAGCGGCCGGTGAGCTTGAGGTACTTCAGCGTCTCGCCGTCGATCGGGAAGATCGCGGCGGTGGAGCCGAACTCCGGCGACATGTTGCCGATGGTGGCGCGGTTGGCCAGCGAGGTGGCGGCGACGCCCTCGCCGTAGAACTCGACGAACTTGCCGACGACGCCGTGCTTGCGCAGCATCTCGGTGATCGTGAGGACGAGGTCGGTGGCGGTGGTGCCGGCCGGGAGCTCACCGGTCAGCTTGAAGCCGACGACGCGCGGGATGAGCATGGAGACCGGCTGGCCGAGCATCGCGGCCTCGGCCTCGATGCCGCCGACGCCCCAGCCGAGCACGCCGAGGCCGTTGACCATGGTGGTGTGCGAGTCGGTGCCGACGAGGGTGTCGGGGTAGGCCTGGCCGCCTCGGACCATGACCGTGCGGGCCAGGTGCTCGATGTTCACCTGGTGGACGATGCCGGTGCCCGGGGGGACGACCTTGAACTCGTCGAAGGCGGTCTGGCCCCAGCGCAGGAACTGGTAGCGCTCCTTGTTGCGGCCGTACTCCAGCTCGACGTTCTGGCCGAAGGCGTCCTTCGTGCCGAACTTGTCGGCGATGACGGAGTGGTCGATGACCAGCTCGGCCGGGGCCAGCGGGTTGATCTTCGCCGGGTCGCCGCCGAGCTCCTTGACGGCCTCGCGCATGGTGGCGAGGTCGACGACGCAGGGGACGCCGGTGAAGTCCTGCATGATCACGCGGGCCGGCGTGAACTGGATCTCCTGGCTGGGCTGGGCCTGCGAGTCCCAGTTGCCCAGCGCACGGATGTGGTCGGCGGTGATGTTCGCGCCGTCCTCCGTGCGGAGCAGGTTCTCCAGCAGCACCTTCAGGCTGTAGGGAAGGCGTGCGGAGCCCTCGACCTTGTCCAGCCGGAAGATCTCGTACGACTCGTCGCCCACCTGCAGCGTGCTGCGGGCGTCGAAGCTGTTCGCCGACACGACAGTCTCCTTCATGCATGAATTCGCGTACTGCGGCCATCCTGCCGCCCCACGGTCCCGCCGATCCGATAAGGTGTGCCTTAGTTAGGCATGCCTTACTGGCGCGACAGCGGTACGCCTCTCGGCAGATATCTCGATGTCGAGATAACTCTAGTACATCGCCGGGGAACGGTCATGTCCTGGCGGGCCTGCACCCTCCGCGACCGGTGCCCGCCTCCTCAGGCGTGCCCGCCCGGCGCGGCCTCCACCTCGCGCCAGAACTCCGGCACGCGGCTGTTCAGCGCCTTCACCGGAATGCCGTGCCCGGCGCCGGGCACGATCTCCGCCCGCACATCCGGGATCAGGCGGCTTGCCCGCTCCCGGGCACGCTCCGAGTCCATGGCCCGGTCCGCCCCGCCGAGCAGGATCAGAGCGGGGGCGGTCACGGAGCGCAGTTCCTCGTCGCTCATGCGCGGCGGCGGCAGCAGGCGCACGCGGAAGCCGCGCATGGCCTCCAGCGACAGGCGCGTCTGCGCCTCGGCCTCCTCGGGGTCCGCACCCGTGTCACCGATGAGCGCGGTGAACCAGCGGCGCTGGAACTTCTCGGAGCCGCTGAGCATGGCGGCCACCGCGCCGAGGAGGAAGCCCGGCTTCAGCGCCGCCAGGGCGCGGGGCGGATCGTAGGCGGTGACCGAGGCCACGCGGGCGGGCTTGCGGGCCGCGTGATTGAGGGCGACCCAGCCGCCGTACGAGTGACCGGCCAGGTGCGCCCGCTCCAGACCGAGACCCGCAAGGACCTCTTCGAGCCAGCTCGCGGTGGCCTCCGCCGTGGCGATGGGAGCGCTCTGCGTGCTGTACCCCGGCTCGCCGACCCGGTCGACGGCCAGCACGGGACGGCCCTCACCGAGCGCGGCCACGTGCGGCGCCCATTCGGCGGGGGTCGCGCTCTGGCCGTGCAGCAGGACGACCGGGGTGCCGGGGCCGGAGCCGTAGGTGTGCACGCGGGTGCTCCCGAAGGACGTCGCGACGTCCTGCTGCCCGCGCGGCTCCGGCCAGAAGGCCATGGCCGCGTCGTAGGCGCCGAGTATCCGCGCCCGCGCGGCGTCATCGGCGAAGGAACTGACCTGCGCACCCATGAGGTGACCTCCCCCTGCGGCGGCACCCCCGGCCGCTGCGGGATCGATCATGGCAGGGGCCGGATCGGATACTCCGGGCGGGTGCGGCTCACCCGTTCGGGGCCCCGTCCACCACCCCAAGCCCTTCGAACTCGGCCTCGGCACGTCCGACTTCCGACCCCGTCAAGCCAGCCCTGTACGCACCAGGTCCATCACCTCTTCGTCCGACAACCCCAGCGACCGCGCTTCGGCGATGAGGCTGCGGACGACGTCGGCCAGGCGGGCGCGGCCCGGGGCGGCCGGGTCGGCCGTGACGACCGCGCCGCGGCCCCGCCGGAGTTCGATGAGGCCCTCCTCGCGCAGCTGCTGGTAGCCGCGCAGGACGGTGTGGACGTTGACGCCGAGCGAGTCGGCGAGGGTGCGGGCGGCGGGGAGGCGCTCGCCCGGGCGTACGGCGGCGTCGGCTATGGCGCCGCGCACGGAGGCGGCGATCTGATCGCCGAGGGGCACCGGGGAGCCGTGGTCGAGGCGGAAGAGCATGTCAGCCGCCGCCGTTCGCCGGGCGCGGGGTCACAGTCATGGCACCTCCGTGGCACCTCCGAGTTGTACGCATCGTAATAGAACAACCAATGGCCAGAACCGCCATGCGGATGAAATCTCATATGTGAGATAACGTCTACGGCATGACAGACGCATACCTCGCCCGCATCGGCAAGCTGATCCGCGATGCACGTCAGCACCGAGGCTGGACCCAGTCGCAGCTCGCGGAGGCCCTCGGTACCAGCCAGAGCGCCGTGAACCGCATTGAGCGAGGAAATCAGAACATCAGCCTTGATATGATCGCCAGGATCGGCGAGGCGCTGGACAGCGAAATCGTCTCCCTCGGTTACGCGGGGCCCATGCACCTCAGGGTGGTCGGCGGACGTCGGCTCTCCGGTTCCATCGACGTCAAGACCAGCAAGAACGCGTGTGTCGCACTGCTCTGCGCCACCCTGCTCAACGCCGGCCGCACGACCCTGCGCCGGGTCGCCCGGATCGAGGAGGTCTACCGGATCCTGGAGGTGCTGGGCAGCATCGGCGTCCGGACCCGCTGGATCAACGACGGCAATGACCTGGAGATCGTGCCGCCCGCGGAGCTCAACCTGGCCGCCATGGACACCGAGGCCGCCCGCCGGACGCGCAGCGTCATCATGTTCCTGGGCCCGCTGCTGCACCGCATGGACCACTTCAAGATCCCGTACGCGGGCGGCTGCGACCTCGGCACCCGCACCGTGCAGCCGCACATGACGGCCCTGCGCCACTTCGGCCTGGAGGTCACCGCGACCGACGGCACGTACCACGCACAGGTCGACCGTTCGGTCGCACCCACCCGGGCGATTGTGCTGACCGAGCGCGGGGACACCGTCACCGAGAACGCCCTCCTGGCGGCCGCCCGGCACGACGGCGTGACCGTCATCCGGAACGCCAGTTCGAACTACATGGTCCAGGACCTGTGCTTCTTCCTGGAGGAGCTCGGCGTGCGCGTCGAGGGCATCGGCACGACCACCCTCACCGTGCACGGCGTCGCCACCATCGACCGCGACGTGGACTACGCCCCGTCCGAGGACCCGGTGGAGGCCATGAGCCTGCTGGCCGCCGCCGTGGTCACCGAGTCCGAACTGACCATCCGGCGCGTACCGGTGGAGTTCCTGGAGATCGAGCTCGCGGTCCTGGAGGAGATGGGCCTCGACCACGAGCGCAGCCCGGAGTACCCGGCGAACAACGGCCGCACGCGCCTGCTGGACCTGACCGTGCGCCCCTCCAAGCTCCGGGCCCCGATCGACAAGATCCACCCCATGCCGTTCCCGGGCCTCAACATCGACAACGTGCCCTTCTTCGCCGCCATCGCCGCGGCCGCCCAGGGCCAGACCCTCATCCACGACTGGGTCTACGACAACCGCGCCATCTACCTCACCGACCTCAACCGCCTCGGCGCGGACGTCAAGCTCCTCGACCCGCACCGCGTCCTCGTCGAGGGCCCGACCCGCTGGCGCTCGGCGGAGATGATGTGCCCGCCGGCCCTGCGCCCCGCCGTGGTCGTCCTGCTGGCCATGATGGCCGCCGAGGGCACGTCCGTCCTGCGCAACGTGTATGTCATCAACCGCGGTTACGAGGACCTGGCGGAGCGCCTCAACTCGATCGGCGCCCAGATCGAGATCTTCCGCGACATCTGATCCCGCGGCTCCGCCCCGTCCCCCCCTCCCGTCTCCCGTCTCCCGTCACGGGCCGCGGCGAACCGCCGGTGGACGTTTCGCCGTGGTGAACCGGGTCATCACGAGTGATCCGGGACAGGATGGGGGGATGGGATTCCATGTCGATTCCGAGGCCGGGCGGCTGCGCCGCGTCATACTGCACCGCCCCGGCCTGGAGCTGAAGCGGCTCACGCCCTCCAACAAGGACGCTCTCCTCTTCGACGACGTGCTGTGGGTGCGGCGGGCCCGCGCCGAGCACGACGGCTTCGCGGACGTGCTGCGCGAACGCGGGGTCGAGGTGCACTTCTTCCAGGACCTGCTGGAGGAGAGCCTGACGGTGCCGGAGGCCCGGGCGCTGGTGCTGGACCGGGTCTTCGACGAGAAGGAGTACGGACCGCTGGCCACCGGCCACCTGCGGGCCGCGTTCGACCGGCAGCCGGCGGCGGAGCTGGGCGAGTGGCTGGTCGGCGGGATGACCAAGCGCGAGTTCCTGGAGCGCTGGAGCGAGCCGGTCTCCGTGCGCTTCCACGCCATGGAGCTGGACGACTTCCTGATCAACCCGCTGCCCAACCACCTGTTCACCCGGGACACCTCCGCCTGGGTCTACGACGGGGTATGCGTCAACGCGATGCGCTGGCCCGCGCGTTGGCACGAGACCGTGCACTACGAGGCCCTCTACCGCTACCACCCGCTCTTCTCGGACGGCGGCTTCCACGTCTGGTCCGAGGGCCAGGCCGCCTACCCGTCCACGATCGAGGGCGGCGACGTGCTCGTCATCGGCGAGGGCGCCGTGCTGATCGGGATGAGCGAGCGGACCACCCCGCAGGCGGTGGAGATGCTCGCCCACCGGCTCTTCGCGGCCGGATCGGCCCGCACGATCGTGGCGCTGGACATGCCCAAGCGGCGCGCGTTCATGCACCTGGACACCGTGATGACCATGGTGGACGGCGACACCTTCACCCAGTACGCCGGGCTGGGGATGCTCCGCTCGTACACGATCGAGCCGGGCGCGGGCGAGCGCGAGCTGAAGGTCACCGACCACCCGCCGGAGCACATGCACCGGGCGATCGCCGCGGCCCTCGGCCTGGACTCGGTGCGGGTGCTGACCGCGACGCAGGACGTGCACGCGGCGGAGCGGGAGCAGTGGGACGACGGCTGCAACGTGCTGGCCATCGAGCCGGGCGTGGTGGTGGCCTACGAGCGCAACGTGACGACCAACACCCACTTGCGCAAGAACGGCATCGAAGTGATCACCATCCCGGGCAGCGAGCTGGGCCGGGGGCGGGGCGGGCCGCGCTGCATGAGCTGTCCGATCGAGCGGGATCCGGTGACCGGGCCGCCCGCCGGGCCGCCCGCCGGGTCTCCCGCCCCGGGTGGCCCTTCGCACATCTGATTGCATAGCAATGCGGAAGCATGTATAGAATTCCATTTTTCCGCAGTAGTGAGCCCCGCGAGCCCGAGCCAGCTAGGAGTCCATCCCCATGACGACAGACCTCAAGGGCCGTCACTTCCTCAAGGAGACGGACTTCACCGCCGAGGAGTTCCACAGCCTCGTCGAGCTCGCGGCCGAGCTCAAGGCCGCGCGGCGGACCGGCGTCGAGGAGCAGCGGCTCCTCGGCCGGCACATCGCCCTGGTCTTCGAGAAGACCTCGACGCGCACCCGCTGCGCCTTCGAGGTCGCGGCGGGCGACCAGGGGGCCCGTACGACCTACCTCGACCCTGCGGGCTCCCAGATCGGGCACAAGGAGTCGGTCAAGGACACCGCGCGCGTGCTCGGCCGGATGTTCGACGCCGTCGAGTACCGGGGCCACGGCCAGGACGTCGTGGAGGAGCTGGCCGCGCACGCCGGAGTGCCCGTCTACAACGGCCTGACGGACGAGTGGCACCCCACCCAGATGCTCGCCGACGTCCTCACCATGTCCGAGCACACCGCCAAGTCCCTGGACCACGTCTCCTTCGCCTACCTCGGCGACGCCCGCTACAACATGGGCAACTCCTACCTCGTCACCGGCGCGCTCCTCGGCATGGACGTGCGCATCGTGGCCCCCGAGGAGCTGTGGCCCGACGCGGACGTCATCGCGATGGCGCGGCGGCTCGCCGAGGCGAGCGGGGCGCGGATCACCCTCACCCCGGACGTCGCCGAGGGCGTGAAGGGCGCGGACTTCGTCGCCACCGACGTGTGGGTGTCGATGGGCGAGCCCAAGGAGGTGTGGGACGCCCGCATCGCCCTGCTCGCGCCGTACGCCGTCACCATGGACGTGCTGCGCGCGACGGGAAATCCGGCGGTGAAGTTCCTGCACTGCCTGCCCGCGTTCCACGACCTGGAGACCTCGATCGCCCGCGAGATCCACGAGCGGCACGGGCTGACCTCCCTGGAGGTCACCGACGAGGTCTTCGAGTCGCAGCACTCCGTCGTCTTCGACCAGGCCGAGAACCGGATGCACACGATCAAGGCGGTGCTGGTGGCGACGCTCGCCGGCTGACGCCGCGGTCAACCCCGGGCCGCCGGCCGCCGTCCGCCCGGGGCAACTCCCCATCTATCGCGTACTCGTGACGACAGTCACGCACCGGTGATAACTTCACAGCGCAGGCACGCACCAGCCCCCCGGCTGAAGGAGGCCGCGCTCGATGAGTCCGTTCACCGGCTCCGCGTCCCGTACCGAGGAATGGCGGCACCTGCGCCTCACCCTCGACGCAGGCGTCGCGACCGTCACCCTCGCCCGCCCCGACAAGCTCAACGCCCTCACCTTCGGCGCCTACGCCGACCTGCGCGACCTCCTGCCCGAGCTGGCCCGCGACGGCTCCGTGCGCGCCCTCGTGCTCGGCGGCGAGGGCCGCGGCTTCTGCTCCGGCGGCGACGTCGACGAGATCATCGGCGCGACCCTGGCCATGGACACCGGGCAGCTCCTGGACTTCAACCGGATGACCGGGCAGACCGTACGGGCCCTGCGCGAGTGCCCCTTCCCGGTCGTCGCCGCCGTGCACGGGGTCGCCGCGGGCGCCGGGGCGGTCCTCGCGCTCGCCGCCGACTTCCGTGTCGCCGACCCGACCGCCCGCTTCGCGTTCCTCTTCACCCGGGTCGGGCTCTCCGGCGGCGATATGGGCGCCGCCTACCTGCTCCCCCGCGTCGTCGGCCTCGGGCACGCCACCCGGCTGCTGATGCTCGGCGAGCCCGTGCGCGCCGCCGAGGCCGAACGCATCGGCCTGATCAGCCGGCTGGCGGACGAAGGGCGGGCGGGCGAGGCGGCACAGGAACTCGCCCGCCGCCTCGCCGACGGGCCCGCCCTCGCCCACGCCCAGACCAAGGCCCTGCTCACCGCCGAGCTCGACATGCCCCTCGCGGCCGCCGTCGAACTCGACGCCGCCACCCAGGCCCTGCTCATGAACAGCGCCGACTACGCCGAGTTCCACGCCGCCTTCACCGAGAAGCGGCCCCCCGAGTGGCGGGGGCGATGACGGCCGCCGCGCGGGTCGCCGTCATCGGCGGCGGGCCGGGCGGCCTCTACGCCGCGGCCCTGCTGAAACGTCTCGTCCCGGAGCGCGAGGTCACCCTCTGGGAACGCAACGCCCCCGACGACACCTTCGGCTTCGGCGTGGTCCTCTCCGACGAGACCCTCGGCGGCATCGAGAGCGCCGACCCGCAGGTCTACGCCGCCCTGCGCCGCGAGTTCGTCCGCTGGGACGACATCGACGTCGTCCACCGTGGCACCTCGCTGCGCTCCGGGGGCCACGGCTTCGCCGCCCTCGGCCGCCGCCGGCTCCTGGAGATCCTCCACGAGCGCTGCCACGGGCTCGGCGTCCGCCTCCGCTTCCGCACGGGGGCGCCGCCCGCCGAAGAGCTCGCCCGCACCCACGACCTCGTCATCGCCGCCGACGGCGTCCACAGCCGCACGCGCGAAACCCGTGCCGACCGCTTCCGGCCCACCCTCACCACCCACCGCTGCCGCTACATCTGGCTCTCCGCCGGCTTCGCCTTCGACGCCTTCCGCTTCGAGATCGCCGAGACCGAGCACGGCCTGATGCAGCTCCACGGCTACCCGTACCGGCACGACGCCAGTACCGTCGTCGTCGAGATGCGCGAGGAGGTCTGGCGCCGCGCCGGCCTCGACCGCGCCGACGAGGAGGGCACGCTGGAGGCCTGCGGCAAGTACTTCGCCGGTGCCCTCGGCGGCCGTCCCCTGCGCTCCAACCGCTCCGCCTGGACCGCCTTCCGCACCGTCGTCAACGAGCACTGGCACCACGGTCGTACGGTCCTCCTCGGCGACGCCGCCCACACCGCCCACTTCTCCATCGGCTCCGGCACCAAGCTCGCCGTCGAAGACGCCCTCGCCCTCGCGCAGGCCCTGGAGCGGCACCCGGACGTGCCCGCGGCGCTCGCCGTCTACGAGGACGAGCGGCGCCCGGCCGTGGCCTCCACCCAGCGCGCCGCCCGCGCCAGCCTGGAGTGGTTCGAGGACCTCGCCGTGCACGTGGACCAGCCGCCGCGCCGGTTCGCCTTCAACCTCCTCACCCGCAGCCGCCGCGTCACCCACGCCAACCTGCGCCTGCGCGACGCGGACTTCGTCGCCTCCGTCGAGGACGAGGCCGGCGTCGCACCCGGCACTCCCCCCATGTTCACCCCCTTCCGGCTGCGCGGCCTGACCCTGCGCAACCGGGTCGTCGTCTCCCCCATGGACATGTACTCCGCGGCCGACGGCACCCCCGGCGACTTCCACCTCGTCCACCTCGGCGCGCGCGCCCTCGGCGGAGCCGGGCTCGTCATGGCCGAAATGGTCTGCGTGAGCGAACAGGGCCGGATCACGCCGGGCTGCTCGGGGATGTACACCCCGGAGCACGAGCGGGCGTGGCGCCGCATCACCGGCTTCGTGCACGCTCAGGCACCCGGCACGGCGATCGGCCTCCAGCTGGGGCACGCGGGCCGCAAGGGCTCCACGCGCCGCATGTGGGAGGGCATCGACCAGCCGCTCCCGGAGGGAAACTGGCCGCTGGTGGCCCCCTCGGCGCTGCCGTACCGGGTCGGCGTCAACCAGACCCCGCACGCCCTGTCGGTCACCGAAATGGGCGCCGTACGGGAGCAGTTCGTACGGTCCGCGGAGGCCGCCGCACGCGCCGGATTCGACCTCCTCGAACTCCACTGCGCCCACGGCTACCTGCTGTCCGGCTTCCTCTCCCCGCTGACCAACCACCGCGACGACGCCTACGGAGGCGACCTCGGCGGGCGGCTGCGCTACCCCCTGGAGGTCTTCGACGCCGTCCGGGCCGTGTGGCCCGCCGACCGGCCCATGACCGTACGGATCTCCGCCACGGACTGGGCCGAGGGCGGCACCACCGCGGAGGACGCCGTCGCCGTCGCGCGC
Source organism: Streptomyces rectiverticillatus (assembly GCF_013394065.1). Lineage (NCBI taxonomy): Bacteria > Bacillati > Actinomycetota > Actinomycetes > Kitasatosporales > Streptomycetaceae > Streptomyces > Streptomyces rectiverticillatus. Next base: position 5,692,810 of record NZ_CP040752.1, on the reverse strand, counting down.
GCCTTCGCCGCCCACGGGGCCGACGCGCTCGACGTCTCCACCGGCCAGGTCGTCGCCGACGAGCGGCCCGCCTTCGGCCGCTCGTACCAGACGCCCTTCGCCGACCGCATCCGTCACGAGGCGGGGGTCCCCGTGATCGCGGTGGGCGCCATCTCCTCCTGGGACGACGTCAACTCCCTGATCCTGGCGGGCCGCGCCGACCTCTGCGCGCTCGGGCGCCCGCACCTGTACGACCCGCACTGGACGCTGCACGCGGCGGCCGAACAGGAGTATGCGGGACCGGGGGTGTCGTGGCCGGCGCCGTACCGGGCGGGGAGTCGGCGGCCACCGACAGGACGCGGGGCCTGACTGCTGTCCGGCACGTATCGCGTCCGGGCTCAGTGAAAACAGAGCCGTCCGGCGATTGAGGACCGGGGGCCGGGGCGGAGCCCCGTGCGACGGCGCGGCAGCCGACAGCAGGCCTATGCCAACTCTCCCGCCACGAACCGTGCCCCCGCCTCCCGCAACCGGGAGTGCAGCGCCCCGAACACCCGCGCCGCCCGCACCCCCGGCCAGTCGGCCGGCAGCAAGCCCCCCGGCAGGCCGGGGTCCGCGTACGGCAGATGCCGCCAGGAGTCCAGCGCGAGGAGGTAGTCGCGGTAGGCCTCGCGCGGCGGCACCACCCGCCGCCGCGCCCAGCGCCGCAGCACCGGCTCGTGGGCGTCGAGGAAGGCGTGGTGCTGCGCGGCCAGGGATTCGAGGTCCCACCAGCGGCCGACGGCCTCCGCGGTCGGCTCGAAGCCCAGGTGGGATCCCCTGAACAGGTCGACGTAGGAGGCCAGTCCGAGCCGTTCGAGGGTGTGCCGCGTCTCGTCGTGGACGTGCGCGGGAGCGATCCACACGCCGGGGGCGGCGGTCCCGAAACCGAGCCGGGCCAGCCGCGAGCGCAGCAGGTGCCGCTTGTGCCGCTCCTCTTCGGGAACGGAGAACACGGCCAGCAGCCAGCCGCCGGCCGTCCGCGTGGAGGCCCGGCCGTAGATGCGCCGGTCGCCGTCGTCGAGGAGCTGCCGTGCGGCTTCCGAGAGCCCGTACCCCGCGGCCCCGTCGGGCGTGCGGTCCGCGACGAGCAGGCCACGCCGTTTGAGCCGTGAGACGGCCGACCGCACCGAGGGCGAGTCCACGCCCACGGCACCCAGCAACCGGATCAGGGCCGCGATCGGTACGGGCCTGCCGCCCGTATGGCGGGCGGCGCCCCCGCGGCCGTACGCGCCGTAGAAAGTGACGATGAGGGACCGAGGAGTATGGAGTGGTTGCTGGTCAGTCACGGGGAAACTGTAAAGCGCCGTGACGCAGCCGGAAGCGCTGCAATTTGCCGGTGGGCGTGCGGGGAAGGGCCTCCGGGAACTCGATCTCGCGAGGGCACTTGTAGGGAACGATCTCCTTTTTGGTGAACTCCCGCAGCGCCGCCGCCGTTTCCGCGGTGCGCGGCACCCCCGCCCGGAGCACCACGTGGGCCACGACGATCTCGCCGCGCCGCTCGTCGGGGCGCCCGACGACGGCCGCCTCCAGGACGTCGGGGTGGCGCAGCAGGGCCTCTTCCACCTCCGGGCCGGCGATGTTGTACCCGGCCGAGATGATCATGTCGTCGGCGCGGGCGACGTAGCGGAAGTGGCCGCCGGGCTCGCGGACGTAGGTGTCCCCGGTGAGGTTCCAGCCGTCACGCACGTACTCGCGCTGCCGTTCGTCGGCGAGGTAGCGGCAGCCGGTGGGGCCGCGCACGGCCAGCAGGCCCGGTTCGCCGTCCGGCAGCGTCCGGCCGTCGGGGCCGACGACGCGCGCCTCGTAGCCGGGGACGGGCAGGCCGGTGGTGCCGGGGCGGATCGCGTCGTCGGCGGCGGAGATGAAGATGTGCAGCATCTCGGTCGCGCCGATGCCGTTGATGACGCGCAGTCCGGTGGCCTGCCGCCAGGCGTGCCAGAGGGCCGCGGGCAGGTGTTCACCGGCGGAGACGCAGCGGCGCAGCGACGAGACGTCGTACGCGTCGTGCGCGCCGTGCGGGCCGGGCCGTTCCAGGGTCTCGAGCATCGAGCGGTAGGCGGTGGGGGCGGTGAAGAGCACGGAGACGCGGTGACGCCGGATGTCGGTGAGGAGGCGTTCGGGGCCGCGCCAGTCGGTCAGCAGGGTGGCGGCGCCCGCCCGCAGGGGGAAGATCACCAGGCCGCCGAGGCCGAAGGTGAAGCCCAGGGGCGGGCTGCCGGCGAAGACGTCGTCGGGGCGCGGCCGCAGAACGTGTGCCGAGAAGGTGTCGGCTATGGCGAGCACGTCGCGGTGGAAGTGCATGCAGCCCTTGGGGCGTCCGGTGGTGCCGGAGGTGAAGGCGATGAGGGCGACGTCGTCCGCGGAGGTGTCCACCGCCGCATACGATGAGGGTTTGTCCGCGGCCAGGCGCAGCAGGTCGCCGGGGGTGTCCCCGCCGTACGGGGTGATGCGCAGAGGTTCCGGGGCCTGCGCGAGGGTGTCCGGGCTGTCAAGGCCGTCGAGGCCGTCGAGCGAGCGGGCGTCGCACAAGGCGTGCCGTATGCGGGCCAGTTCGCAGATCGTGGCGAGTTCGTGCGGGCGCTGGGCCGCCAGGACGGCGACGGCGACGGCGCCGGCCTTCATCACGGCGAGCCAGCAGGCGGCGAGCCAGGGCGTGGTGGGGCCGCACAGCAGGACGCGGTTGCCGGGGACCACGCCGAGGTCGTCGGTGAGGGCGTGGGCTATGCGGTCGACGTGGGCGGCGAGTTGGCCGTAGGTCCACCGGCAGCCGGTGTCGTCGTGCACGGCGGGGCGGTCCGGGCCCAGCCGGGCGATGGTGGTGTCGATCAGCTCGGCACCGCAGTTGAGGCGGTCCGGATAGGCGGGAAGGACGCCGTCCCGCGGGCCGAGGAGGAGGTCGGGCCACTGGTCGGCAGGCGGGAGGTGGTCGCGCGGGAAGGTGTCGGCATGGACCGAGGGCTGAAGCTCCATCGCTGCCATCGCTGTGCGCCCCCTCGCGCCGGGTGACATGGAGGTGAACGGGGGTCTTGCCAGCTGTACGGATCCGCTGTCAGCGTAGCGACTTGGTGACGGCAGTCAACACAGCGCGATAAACGGACGTCGGCGATCAGCCTCAGCGGCCACCGTTACCCCGACCAGCCTCAGCGACCAGAAGGGGCCACCCATGGTCACCCCGTTCGCCCTCGACCCGCGGCAGCGCGCCTGGTGCGACGACCTGCGCACCCTCGCGGCGGAGCGGCTGCGCCCGCTCGCGGCCGGCGGCGAGCCGGGCCGCGTCAACCGGCCCCTCGTCGCCGCCCTCGGCGAACTCGGCCTGCTGGCCCGGCTCTTCCCCGCCGACGGGCCGGTGCGCGCGACGGACCTGTGCCTGCTGCGGGAGTCCCTCGCGCGGGAGTGCACGGAGGCCGAGACCGCGCTCGCCCTGCAGGGGCTCGGCGCCTACCCCGTCGTGCAGTCCGGGACCGCCCGGCAGCGCGCCCGCTGGATGCCGGAGGTGGTCGCCGGCCGGGCCGTGGCCGCGTTCGCGCTGAGCGAGCCGGCCGCCGGGTCCGACGCGGCGGCGCTGGAGCTGTGCGCCGAGCCGGACCCGTCCGGCGCCGGGGACGGCTGGCGCCTCTCGGGCGAGAAGACGTGGATCTCCAACGCCCCCGAGGCCGACGTCTACACCGTCTTCGCCCGCACGGGGCAGGCGCCCGGCTCGCGGGGCGTGACGGCGTTCCTCGTGCCAGGCGACAGCGCGGGACTGTCCGGCCGCAGCCTGGACATGCTCAGCCCGCACCCCATCGGCACGCTGACGTTCGACGGCGTGCCGGTCGGCGCCGGGGACGTCCTCGGGGTGCCGGGCGGCGGCTTCCGCGTCGCCATGCGCACGCTCGACCTCTTCCGGCCGAGCGTGGGGGCCTTCGCCGTCGGCATGGCCCGGGCCGCGCTCGCGGCCGCCGTCGCCCACGCCGGGGAGCGGCGCGCGTTCGGCGGCCCCCTGAAGGACCTGCAGGCCGTCTCCCACCAGCTCGCCGAGATGGCCACCCGTACGGAGGCCGCGGCGCTGCTGGTGTACGCGGCGGCCGCGGCGTACGACGCGGGCGAGCCCGGCATCGCGGCCCGCTCGGCGATGGCCAAGCTCTTCGCCACCGAGACCGCGCAGTACGTCGTCGACGCGGCCGTCCAGCTCCACGGCGCCCGCGCGCTGCGCCGGGGGCACCTGCTGGAGCACCTGTACCGGGAGGTGCGCGCGCCGCGGATCTACGAGGGCGCGAGCGAGGTCCAGCGCACGATCATCGCGAAGGAGCTCTACCGGTGAGTACCCACAAGGCCGGGGGCGCCGAAGTGCGCCGGATCAACCCGCCGGAGCTCTCCCCTCCCACCGGTTTCTCCCACGCCGTCACCGTCACCGGAACCCGGCTCGTCCTCCTCGCCGGGCAGACCGCCCTCGACGGCGCGGGCCGGATCGTGCCCGGCGGGCTGCCGGAGCAGTTTGAGCGGGCCCTGGGCAATCTGCTCGCCGCCCTGCGCGCCGCGGGCGGCGGGCCGCAGCACCTCGCGCGCGTCACGGTCTACGCCACCGACGTCGCCGACTACCGCGCGCACGCCCGGGAACTGGGCGGCATCTGGCGGCGGCTGGCCGGGCGGGACTACCCGGCGATGGCCGTCATCGGCGCGGTGCGCCTGTGGGACGAGGAGGCGCTGGTGGAGCTGGACGGGATCGCGATGCTGCCGTAAGCCGTTAGCCGTTAGCCGTTAGCCGAACCTGAGGGGATCAGAAGCCGGTACAGGTCGCCGTCGTCTCCCGGCCGGACGCCGTCGCGGTCCGCGGCTGGCCGTCGTCCACCGTCACCGAGCAGGAGACCGTACCGCCGCCCTTCCCGGTCGTGACGGCCAGCACGCCGCCCTTTTCGAACCCCGTCGTCTCCAGCTCCTTGCGCCAGGGCAGGTCCCGGGGGCCCTCCTTCTGCGTCACGAGGCCCCCGCCCTGCCAGGTGGTGTACGCGATGGCCACGCCTTTCGCATCGCCGGTGACCTCGTACCGCACCCGGACCTTCTTGTCGCTCTCCCCGGCGAGCACGACGACGATCGCCGCGCACCCGGCGGCCAGCAGGAGCACGGCGGCGAGCAGCACCCACGGCCACTTGCGGTGCCCCCGGTGGCGGACGCGCGGCGGCGCACCGTGCGCGTAGTCGTCGCCCCAGTGCTGCGTGCTCATGCGGCCAGCATGCCGTCGCCCCTGCGGGGTGGCGAGCGGGGGCCGCCCGTACGGGCGGCAGCCCATGCCCCGCCCGCGCCGGAGCGTGCGCACCGGACCCGGCCCGCGGCGCCTACAGCCGCGGGTCCACCGGCTCCGACTCCAGGGCGAGGACCCCGAAGACCGCCTCGTGCACCCGCCACAGCGGCTCGCCCGCCGCCAGCCGGTCCAGCGCCTCCAGGCCGAGCGCGTACTCGCGCAGGGCGAGCGAGCGCTTGTGGCCGAGGTGGCGTGCGCGCAGCCGGGCCAGGTTGTCCGGGCGGGTGTACTCGGGACCGTAGATGATCCGCAGGTACTCGCGGCCCCGGCACTTGACGCCGGGCTGCACGAGCCGCCCGCCGGCGGTCCGCACGAGCGCCTGCAGCGGCTTGACGACCATGCCCTCGCCACCGGCGGCGGTCAGCTCCGTCCACCACCGGATGCCGTCGGCCACGGACGCCTCGTCCTCGGTGTCGACGACGAGCCGGCGTGTGGGGGCGAGGATCCGTGCACCGGACTCCGTTCCCGGCTCCATTCCGGGCTCCGTTCCCGGCTCCGCTGCGGTCTCCGTGGTCTGCTCGGCCGCGACGAGGGGGTCTATCAGGGCGAGCTGCTCGTCGTGCGGCAGCGCGGCGAGGCTGCGCCCCTGTGCGGCCAGGATCTGGAACGGAGCCAGCCGGACGCCGTCCAGCCCGTCGACCGGCCAGCAGTAGCGGCGGTACGCCTGCGTGAACGCGGCCGCGTCCGCGGCCCGCTCGCGCTGCCGCTCCAGCAGCCCGGACACGTCCACGCCGCGCTCCGCCGCCGACTCCAGCGCGGCGATCGCCCCCGGGAACACCGCGCCGGACGCGGCACCGACGGCCGCGTACTGGTGGCGCAGCAGCCCCTGTGCCTTGAGGGACCAGGGCATGAGCTCGGCGTCCAGCAGCAGCCAGTCGGTCTCCAGCTCGTCCCACAGCCCGGCCTCGCCGATCGCCGTGCTCAGCCGCTGCAGGATGCTCTCGGCCGTCGCGCGGTCGTCGAAGAACGGCCGGCCGGTACGGGTGTACAGCGCGCCGCTCGCCCCGCCGGTCGCGCCGAAGCGCTCCCGGGCGGCGTCCGCGTCGCGGCCGACCAGCACCACGGCCCGCGAGCCCATGTGCTTCTCCTCGCACACCACCTGCCGCACCCCGTCGGCCCGGTAGGCGGCGAACGCCTCGGCCGGGTGCTCCAGGTAACCCTCCTCCTGGGAGGTCGCGCACGGCGCCATGGTGGGCGGGAGGTAGGGCAGCAGGCGCGGGTCGACGGAGAAGCGGCTCATGACCTCCAGGGCGGCCGCGGCGTTCTCCTCCTTCACGGCGACCCGGCCCATGTGCCGGGTCTCGACGACGCGGCGGCCGGTGACGTCGGACAGGTCGAGCGGGCGGCCGTCCTCCCCGCCGGGCGCCTCGCTCACCAGCGGCCGCGCCGGCTCGTACCAGACCTGCTCGGCCGGTACGTCCACCAGCTCGCGCTCGGGCCAGCGCAGCGCGGTCATCTTCCCGCCGAAGACGGCGCCGGTGTCCAGGCAGATGGTGTTGTTCAGCCACGTGGCCGACGGGTTGGGGGTGTGACCGTAGACGACGGCGGCGCTGCCGCGGTAGTCCTCGGCCCACGGGTAGCGCACGGGCAGGCCGAACTCGTCGGTCTCGCCGGTGGTGTCCCCGTACAGCGCGTGCGAGCGGACGCGGCCCGAGGTGCGGCCGTGGTACTTCTCCGGCAGGCCGGCGTGGCAGACCACGAGCTTGCCGCCGTCGAGGACGTAGTGGCTGACGAGCCCGTCGACGAACTCCTGCACCTGCGCGCGGAAGGCGGGGTCGCGGGCGTCCTCGCGCTCCAGCTGCTCGATGGTCTCGGCCAGCCCGTGGGTCGGCTGGACCTTCTTGCCCTTGAGCCAGCGGCCGAGCTTGTTCTCGTGGTTGCCCGGCACGCACAGGGCGTTGCCGGAGGCGACCATGCCCATGACGCGGCGCAGCACGCCGGGGCTGTCCGGGCCGCGGTCGACGAGGTCGCCGACGAAGACGGCCGTGCGGCCCTCGGGGTGGACGCCGTCGGCGTAGCCGAGCTCGGTGAGCAGGGTCTCGAGTTCGGAGCTGCAGCCGTGGACGTCGCCGATGATGTCGAAGGGGCCGGTGAGGTGCCGGAGGTCGTTGTAGCGGCGTTCCAGGACGACCTCGGCGGCCTCGGCCTCCTCGGCGCTGCGCAGGACGTGCACCTTGCGGAAGCCCTCGCGCTCCAGGCCGCGCAGCGAGCGGCGCAGCTCGCGGCGGTGGCGCTGGATGACGTGGCGGGGCAGGTGGGCCCGGTCGGCGCGGGCGGCGTTGCGCGCGGCGCAGACGTCCTCGGGCATGTCGAGGACGATCGCGATGGGCAGCACGTCGTGCTCCCGGGCGACGCGGACCAGCTGCCGGCGGGCCTCGGCCTGCACGTTGGTCGCGTCGATCACGGTGAGGCGGCCGGCGGCGAGGCGCTTGCCCGCGATGTAGTGCAGCACGTCGAAGGCGTCGCCGCTGGCGCTCTGGTCGTTCTCGTCGTCGGCGACGAGGCCGCGGCAGAAGTCCGAGGAGAGCACCTCGGTGGGCTTGAAGTGCTTCCGGGCGAAGGTCGACTTGCCCGAACCCGTCGGGCCGACCAGCACCACGAGGGAGAGGTCGGTGACGGCGAGGGTGCGCTTGGCGGCCGCGGGGGCGGTTGCTGTGGTCATGCGGCCTTCTCCTGCTTCTTGTCGTCCTTGCGGCTCTTGTTGTTCTTGTTGTTCTCGGTGTCCGTGTCGTTCTTCTCGTTGCCGGCACGGGTGAAGACGGCCATCTGGGTCGGCGGCCCGACCTCCGGGTCGTCCGGCCCCACGGCCTCGTACGCCACCTCGTAGCCGTACCGCTGCGCAACGCCCGACGCCCAGGCGCGGAACTCCTCGCGGGACCACTCGAAGCGGTGGTCCGCGTGCCGCACGTGCCCGGCGGGAAGGGTCTCCCAGCGCACGTTGTACTCGACGTTCGGCGTGGTCACGACGACCGTCGCGGGGCGCGCCGCGCCGAACACCGCGTGCTCCAGGGCGGGCAGCCGGGGCAGGTCGACGTGCTCGATCACCTCGCTGAGCACCGCCGCGTCGTACCCGGCCAGCCTGCGGTCGGTGTACGCGAGCGAGCCCTGGAACAGCGCGACCCGCGCCGCCTGCCGCTCGGTGATGCGGTCCAGCCGGAGCCGCCGCGCGGCGATCGCGAGGGCGCGCGCCGACACGTCCATGCCGGCCACCTCGGTGAACCGCGGGTCCTTGAGCAGCTCGCCCACGAGCTGCCCCTGCCCGCAGCCGAGGTCGAGCACGCGCGCGGCCCCCGAGGCGCGCAGGGCGCCCAGGATCGCCTCGCGGCGCTGCACGGCCAGCGGGGTGGGCCGCTCCTCGGTGTCCGTCTCCTCGTCGACGGCGTTGTCGAGCTCCTCGGCCTCGCTGTCGTCGGCCTCGGCGAGGCGGGCGAGGGCCAGGCGCTCCAGGGCGTCCCGCGTCAGCGACCAGCGGCGGCCGAGGTAGCGGCCGGCGATCAGGCGCTGCTCGGGATGGTCCTCCAGCCATCCCTCACCGGAGCTCAGGAGCTTCTCCACCTCGTCGGGCGCCACCCAGTAGTGCTTGGAGTCGTCGAGCACCGGCAGCAGGACGTAGAGGTGGCGCAGGGCGTCGGCGAGCCGCTGCTCGCCCTCCAGCACCAGCCGTACGTAGCGCGAGTCACCCCACTGCGGGAACCGCTCGTCCAGCGCGACCGGCTCGGCGGACACCGTCCAGCCCAGCGGCGCGAACAGCCGCTCCACGAGCGCCGCCCCGCCGCGGGCGGGCAGCACGGGCACCTCGATGCGCAGCGGGCGGGCCGTTCCGGGCAGCTCGGGCCGGGCGGCGCACCGGCCCTTGAGGGCGGTGGAGAAGACGCTGCTGAGGGCGACGGCGAGCAGCGAGGACGCCGCGTACGGGCGGTCGTTGACGTACTGCGCGAGGGCGGAGTCGGGCGCGCCGCCGCGGCCGCCCTTGCCCTTGGAGCGCCGCACCAGCGCCACCGGATCGATCTCCAGCAGCAGCGCGGCGGTGCAGCGCTCGGCCGTGGCCTCGGGGTAGAGGACGTGCGCGGTGCCGTGGGAGGTCGAGAATCGCTGCGCCTTGCCGGGATGCTTGTGCAGCAGGAATCCGAGGTCGGTCGCAGGGGATCCGGTCGTGCCGGTGGTGGATATCGTCAGGAACACGCGGTCGAGTATCCCCGGATTTGTGCATCCGTTGCTAATGTTTTTCGTCCGCCGCGTCCGCCGGGTCCGCCCTGTCCTTCGCATCCGCCTTGTCCAGCTTATCCGCCCTGTCCGCCGTATTCCCCTTCCCGCTCTCCGGGTTTCCCAGGAGCCCCTTCAGGAGGGCGCGGGTGAGGACGGCGATGGTGAACGCGCAGGTGATCGTGCCTGCTGCGACCATCTCGGCCACCTCCGGCCAGGGGCGGGTGACGATCCTGCGGATTCCTTCGGAGGTCTCCGGAGAACCGAAGCCGTCGATACGGGTGGCGAACAGCTCGACGTGGTCGCCGAGCAGTCCGCTGTCGGGGTGCAGCCGGCCCAGGGAAATCAATTCGCCGGCCTTCGCACCGATTTCCTCGGCGAGTTCCCGGACGGCGTTCTCCGCGCCGGTGGCGCCCGGTGAACCCATGCCGCGGGGCACCTCCCAGTGCCAGGATCGGGTGGCGTGCCGGTAGTGCTCGACGAGGACGACGTCACCCGTGCCGGTCAGGGGGAGGACGACGGCGCCGGGGCTCGCGGAGGTGGCCAGCATGCGGACGTAGAGCCCGAGGGCGCCGCCGGGGAAGCGGACGGCGTCACGGACGAGGGTGACGAACCGGTCGGCGTACACGACGCCGACCGGCGGCGCCGGGTCCTGCGCATCCGCGGTGCGCCGGGCCTCCTCGACGTCGGCCGGGTCGAGGAGGATGTCGATGCCGCCCGGGGCGTTGTCGAACAACTCGGGGCGGGCGGCGCGCAGGCCCTCGTAGTCGTGGAGGGGCGGCGGGGTCTCTTCCGGCACTGCCTCGTACTCCGGTTCTCAGTACTCAGGGAGCTCGTCCTGGACGGTGGCGGAGCCGGTGGCGGCCGGGGAGCCGCCCTCCTCCCGGTACCCGGGCAGCTTGCGCACCATGTCGTGGAACCTTTCCCACTCCCGCGCGCCGTCGAACCGCACCGCCGCCATCTCCCGTGCGAACTTCTGCTCGCGCCGGCCCTCCAGTCTGTTGCGCAGCACCAGTTGTACGGATCCGCCGTATTTGGCCGAGACCCCGCCGAGGCTGCCGGCCACGCTCCAGGTCTCGTCCCCGGTGACGGCGGTGAAGGCGGCGCCGCCGACGGTGACGACGACCTCGATGACGGGCAGCCACTTGTTCGCGCGGGCCCGGCTGTCGCCGCGGGCCCCGGCGAGGCGGACGATCTCGGAGTTGAGCCTGACGTAGCGGTCGAAGACGGGGCCGACGCGCTCGTGGAAGGAGGCCGGGTCGGCGGTCAGTTCGTCGAAGGCGCGTATGTAGGCGTTCCACGGGTCGCTCTGCCGCAGGCTCCAGATGTCCTCCAGGGCGAGCGCGTCGACCGCGGCGGGGGTGAGGGCGAGCCGGTCCTGGACCGTGGAGAACGCCTGCCGCTGCAGGAACAGCAGGAGCTGCTCGGGGTCGGTGACCGTCCCGGCGGGGGTCGTACGGATGTCGCGCCACTCCTGGAGGGCCACCCTCCGCAGGCTGCCGGCCGGGGTGAGCGGATACATGCCGAGGGCGTCGGCGAGATTGACGTTGTAGATGAGGTCGAGGAGCTGCTTGATCTCCCCTGCGAAGGGCTTGGTCCTGTCGTACCTGCCCTCGGAGACGGGCGTGCCCGGCACCGTCACGAACTCCTCGTAGAGCACGTTCCGCGTGACGAGGTCGCCGCGGATGCTGCGCTCGTTGCTGAGCCGGACCACTTCGCCGATCCGGGCTGCGAACGCCGCGTGCCGCCGCTGCGGGACGCCGACCTGCGCGGCGAGCAGGGGGATGTCCTTCGCGGTGAGCCCCTGGACCCGTGCGGCGAAGGCGTTGAACAGGGCGCTCCGGGTGGCGTCCCGGTTCTCCTGGTCCTCCCAGGAGAACCGGACGCACTTGACGCGCTCGCCGGCCGGCATCCCCTCGAGCGTCTCCTGCCAGGCGGTGAAGGCCCGCTCGTCGAAGTCCAGTCCGGTGCTCGGGCGCTCGGCGGGATCGCGCTCGTTCAGCAGGTAGGGCACGAGGGCCGCCTGCGCCAGCAGCTTCTGGTGGGCGCGGCGGGCCGCGCCGCCCTCGACGAGGTCGCGGCTGACGGCGGCGTTGTTGTAGAAGAACACGCGGTTGGCCACCACTTGGCGGGTGTTGATCAGACTGCGGAAGTACTCGGCCCGCACCTCCTTCTCCCGCGCGCCTCCGACCTCCCCGAGCGATCTTCCTCCTGCGACCATCTCCCTGGTCAGTTCCGCGGTCACCCACTGGTTGTCCAGGGACTGGGCGATCACCGCGCCGGGCGCCAGCTCCGGCGGCCTCACTCTGACGGTCGTCTCAGCGGATTCCTGGGACATTCCCCACCCCCGGTCCTGGATCCCCTACGACGCATCTCTCACGTCCGCCTCCACGCTAGTGGTGAAGCCGTGGCCCGGACCCGAGGTTGCACTAACTGACGGGATCTGAAGCGGAGTTGCGAGCGCTACCGAGTCGGCGGCTGAGACGGCGACTGAGACCGCGACCGAGACGGAGTGCGGGCCAGGGTACGGGCCAGCGACGCGATCTCGGCCGGGCCCACGCGGCAGCAGCCCCCGATGAGGCGGGCGCCCGCCTCGTACCACTCGGTGACGCGACCGGGAGCGAAGGCCGGCCGGCCCGTCCAGGACCGGGCCGCGGCATCCCACTGCTCGCCGCTGTTGGGGTAGACCACGACGGGCTTGCGCGCGGCTTCCGCCGCGAGCCGCACGGCGCGGCCGGCGTCGGCGGGCGTGCAGCAGTTGACCCCGACGGCGACCACCTGATCGTTCCCGGCGGCCAGCGCGAACGCCTCGCGCAGCGGCTGACCGGCACGGGTGCACTCGCCCTCCGCGCTGTAGGACAGCCACACGGGCACCCCACAGCCCGCCACGGCCCGCAGCAGCGCTTCCGCCTCGTCCACGTCGGGCACGGTCTCCAGCGCGAGGACGTCGGGCGCGGCTTCCACCAGGGTCTCGATCCGCGGCCGGTGGAAACGCTCCAGCTCGGCGGTGCTCAGGCCGTAACGCCCGCGGTACTCGCTGCCGTCGGCGAGGAAGGCGCCGTAGGGACCGACGGACGCGGCGACCCGGATCTCCTTCCCCGGGGCTTCGCGCTCCGCGGCGCCGCGCGCCAGCTCCACGCTGCGCCGCAGCAGCGCCGCGGCCTCGGCACGGCCCAGGCCACGGCGCGCGAAGCCCTCGAAGGTGGCCTGGTAGCTGGAGGTGATGAGGACCTGGGCGCCCGCCCGCACATAGGCGGCGTGGGCCCGCTCGATCTGCCCCGGGTCATCGGCGAGCAGCCGGGCCGACCACAGGGCGTCGGACAGGTCGCAGCCCTGCGCCGCCAGCTGGTTGGACAGCCCGCCGTCGAGGACGAGCGGGCCGCGCTCCAGCGCGTCGGCGAGCGGGGTAGTGGGGACGGGCGTCACAGTTGCTCCTCGGGGGTGCGGCGGCGCCGGGCCGGCGTCAGCCCAGCTGGGACTGGACCTCCGAGGAGATCAGCTCCAGGTGGTCGAGGTCGTCCAGGTCCAGGATCTGGAAGTAGACCCGGGAAGAGCCGACAGCCGCATAGCGGCCGATCTTGTCGACGACCTCGGCGGGCGAGCCGGCCAGGCCGTTCTCCTTGAGTTCGGCCACGTCGCGCCCGATGACCGCCGCGCGGCGCGCGACCTCGGCGTCGTCCTTGCCGACGCAGGCGACGAGCACATTGGAGTAGACGAGCTCGTCGCCCTTGCGGCCGGCCTCCTCCGCGGCCGCCCGCACCCTGCCGAACTGCCGCTCACTGTCCTCGACCGAGGCGAAGGGGATGTTGAACTCGTCGGCGTACTTCGCGGCGAGCCGCGGCGTGCGCTTCGCACCGTGGCCGCCGATGAGGACGGGCACCTTCCGCTGCGCGGGCTTGGGCAGCGCGGGGCAGTCGGTGAGCTGGTAGTAGGCGCCGTCGAAGTCGAAGGTCCGGCCGGCCTCCGTCTCCCACAGGCCCGTCACGATCGCGAGCTGCTCCTCCAGGCGCCCGAACTTCTCCTTGGGGAAGGGAATGCCGTACGCCTTGTGCTCCTCCTCGAACCAGCCCGCGCCCAGACCGAGCTCGACCCGCCCGCCCGACATCTGGTCCACCTGCGCCACCTGGATGGCCAGCACACCGGGCAGCCGGAACGTGCCCGCCGTCATCAGGGTGCCGAGCCGGATGCGGCGCGTCTCACGGGCGAGCCCCGCCAGGGTGATCCATGCGTCCGTCGGCCCGGGCAGGCCGTCCGCGGAGCCCATGGCCAGGTAGTGGTCGGAGCGGAAGAAGGCGTCGAAGCCGAGGTCCTCGGTGGCCTTGGCGACCGTCAGCAGGGTGTCATAGCTCGCCCCTTGCTGGGGCTCGGTGAAGATTCGCAGATCCATGCCTCCCATCCTGCACTGCCGCACGCGCGTCAACCGACCGTGCCCTGCCCCGGTCCACCCACCCCGGTCGGGTGAAATTCCGCCGCCCCCGCCGGACGGGTGAGCCCCGGCCAGTGTCCGCCGCGGCCGGTGGTCGTTGGCTCGGGCGGAGCCGGACCGCCCGGCCCGCGCACCGGTGTGCTCTGCCGGAGGCGACGACCGCAACACCGCTCTCCCGCACCGGGAGGGCCGGGGCCGAGGAGGCCGCGATGACCCAGGAAGCCGTGCCCGACGAAACGGTGCCCGCCCAGCCCGCCACCCGGCAGCCCGGCGCGCCCAAGGGCCTGCTGCAGCAGATGGAGGAGCTGATGGCCGCGCTCAACGCCGATCTGTCGCAGCTCGACGCCGATCTGCAGCCACGCGACGAACGCTCGGCGTCCGTCGACGGAGGGGATGCCCGCTGACCGCCCGCGCCTCACGCGGCACCACCCTCCCGCTCGCGCGACGCGAGCCGTCTCTGTAACCAGCGGACTCTGTCGCTCGTCTCGTCGGCGGCGTCGATCGCCTCTATGCACTGCCAGTACATGGCGTCCTCGCCGGAGGAGCAGGCGACGCCCACCAGGGCGATGCCCACTTCGCCGAGGAGCCCGCAGAGCCCCGCCAACGCGGCCCAGGGGTCGCGCACTTCGGTGAGCTGCCCGGCCCGTATCGCTCCGGCGCGCAGCGTGTGACGCAGCGCGCCGGACGCACGGGTGCCGGCCTCGCTCAGACTTCCCGCGGCGGCGCGGGCCTCGAAGGGCCCGTGCACCGCGAGGTGGCCGCCGACCGCTCCCGCCAGCGCCTGGGTCTGCCATGCCTCGGTGACGATGTCGTGGACGGCCCTGGCCTGCGCCAGGGCCGTCCGGGTGGCTCCGATGAGCCGCACTGCATCCATGACCTGAATCCACCATCTTTCCGACTGCGCCTTCGACTGCGCTTCCGACTGTGCCGTGCCCATACCTGCTCACTACCCAGAGTGACGACTAACTGCCGGAAACGCCAGGGGAATTCAGAAATCTGTGGATACCAGATGGGGTGTGGATAACTCAATCACTCCGGAGAGTGACGACCCGGCGTATCCGGAGTGCCTTGGTCCGGCTGACCGGGTCGGCCCGGCCGATCCGGCAGCGGGAACCGCTTCTCGTTGCGCTCGATCTTCGCGGAGAGGGCCGCGGCCGGGTCGATGCCGAGCGTCTGGCAGAACTGCAGGAGATACGCCAGCACGTCCGCGACCTCGTCCTCGACCCGGGCGGCGGTTCCCGGGCTGTCCATCACCTGCGCCGATTCCTCCGGCGTCAACCATTGGAAGATCTCGACGAGTTCGGCCGCCTCGACGCTCAGGGCCGCGACCAGGTTCTTGGGCGTGTGGTAGGGAAGCCAGCGGCGCGCCGTCGCGAAGTCGGCCAGGCGGCGCTGCAGCACCTGCAGCTCGCCCTCTCCGCCGCCGCGTCCCTCTTCTCGGTGTTCAGGATTCACCCCCAAGATCTACCACCGAGATTCCCGGCAGAGCCGGATCCACTGCAGAATCCGTGCCCCCTTGCACCGCCCCCACCAGCCGGACGTGCCCCCGCTCCCCCATCCGTACCGCCAGGGCGAGCAGCTCGCGCGCCTGCCGCGCATCCAGGCAGCGGTCGAAGCCGTCCGCCAGGACGGTGAGGGTCTGCCGCGCCTGCAGCACCTCGGCGGCCGGGTCCATGTCCAGCACGCCCGGCCCGGTCATCAGCACGAGGCAGAGGGCGAGGTAGCGCAACTCGCCGTCCGCCAGCCACTCCAGGGGCGTCGCCGCCCCGGACCGCCGCTCCAGCAGGGCCCGTACGAGGCCGTCACCCAGCTCTCGCACCGCCAGTTCGTCCACGGGCACGCTGCATCCCGCGCCCACCGCCGCCACGAGCGCCGCATGGCGGGTCGCGCACTCGTGGCGTGTACGGCCGAGGACCGCGGCGGCGTTGTCGCAGGAACCGCGCAACAGCCCGTCACCCGCCGCGGCGGGCATCCGCATGAGCTCGGGGCGGGGGTCGCAGGCGAAGACGGAGCGCAGCGCCACGACGACCTGTTCGGCGGCGTCGAGGACGAGGCGCTGACCGGCGGTCTTACCCGCGACGCGCAGGGGCAGCAGGGCGGTCCCGAGCCGGTCGTCCGGCAGGGGTGCGCGGGTGACGGGAACGGCGCCGGCCGTGTGCCAGGCGGCTTCCACGGCGCGGCGGCCGGGATCGCGCAGGGCCGTGGAGAGCAGGGTGCGGCCGGCGGCCGTCATCCGTTCGCCCACGATGCGCAGCTCGGGTTCGGCCTGGACGGCGACGTCGAGGCGGACGGGGCCCAGGGGCCCTTCGACGGTACAGCCGATGCGGAAGCCGCGCCGGCCTTGGGCGTCGGGGCGGGCCTGCTGCGGGACGCAGGCCGCGGGGCCGCCGTCGACGATGGCGAGGGCTTCCTCCAGGGTGTCGCCTCCGGCGAGCCGGGCGAGCGCCCCGTAGGCCTGGAGGGCACTGGACTTGCCGCTGCCGCTCGGGCCCCGGAAGAGGGTGAGCGGGCCGAGCGCGAAGACGGCGTTGCGGTGGGACTTGAAGGCGGAGAGCCGTAATTCGGTCACCGCGGGCCGCTGTCCACCTGAGGGGACAGGCACAGGAGCGGGCACAGGGACAGGAGCAGAGGCGGGGGCGGAGGTGGAGGCGGAGGTGGGGACAGGGGCGGAGGAGTCGGCGGAAGGAGCGACGGTAGCGACGGCGGGAAGGGCGTCCGGTCGGGCACAGCGTGTGTCCATGCCCGGACCGTATGTGACAGATATTCAGCCAAACCGTTTCGGCTGATCACTTTTCCTACGATCGGGGTATCCCGACGCCACCTCCGTCCCTTCCGGGGCCAGCAGGAAGACGTTCGTGTCGACCCGGTGCATGCCGCTGCCCAGGCCGAAGACGACACCGCTGGAGAAGTCGAGGATGCGCTTGGCGACGTCCGTATCGGCGCCGGTGAGGTCCAGCAGGACCGGCACCCGGGCCATCAGGTGCTCGGCGACCTCGCGGGCGTCCGCGAAGACCTGGACCCGCAGCACGACCATGCGCCGCTGGTTGGGATCAGGCTGCTGCTCGTCCTCGGGCAGAGCCCTGTGGTTGGGCCATGACGGCCATGCGTGGTGACCACGGAGCGGGACGACCTCGGCCAGACCCTCCCACTGCTCGTCGGTGGCCTCGGACCTGTTCACCGGCTCACCCCTCCGGGGAACGTGCTCGCTATATGCATCCCACAATCCTAGGGACAATCGTCACCCGTCGGGACCAATGACACGCCTGAGCGCCGGACGGTGGTGACGACCCGTCCGGCGCACCCACCCGGGGGGGTGATCAGCCCTTGTAGACGCTGAAGCGCTTCGTCAGCGCCCGGATGCCGGCGTCCTCGCCGACAACACCCACCGCACAGATCCCGAGCTCTCCGAAGCATGCTCCTTCGGCCATGGCCCGGTAGTCGTCGAAGCTGTTGCTGAGCGCCTGCCCCCGGGTGGTGAACACCACCGGAGCGAGCCCCTCCGCGCGGGCGGACTCAGCCAGTTGCAGGAGGTGACTGGTGCGGCCCGCGAGGACGACGGTGTTGAAGCGGATGCCGGCGTGGTGCGCCCCGTCACCGTCCCGCACGTCGTCCGCGTAGATCCTGGCGTCGATACGGGCCGGCTGGCCCATCACGATGGCGGCCGCGTTGGCGACGGCGCCCGCCTCCACACCCGACCAAGATCGAGACTACGCGAGCACGGAGGGTAACGGGCCCCGGGAGGCCCCTGCCAGCGCAACCGAGCACCCGCACCCCCCGCGCCCCCTAACGCCGCTTCAGCCGCCCCCGTACGGCCTTCAGAAGCTCCACCCGCCCGACGCGCAGAGTCAGCGCGTCCCGCCCCGGCAGCGGCTTCGCGTACCACGGCATGCCGAGCCGCTGCCAGCGCGCCGGCTTCAGGGACGGCTGCGGCGGCACGGGGACGGACCACTCCTTGCCGGCCACGGCGAGGCGGAGCGTCAGCTCCCACTCGCCGGCGGTCGTGCAGGGCACCTGCACCGTGAAGGAGCCGTCGGAGGCCGAGGTTTCGACCGGGAACGTCTGCTCGGCGCCCTCCGGGCCCTTGGGGCCCTTGGCCCGCAGGGTCAGCGCGCCCCGGGGCCGGCTCTCCAGCGTGCAGCGACCGCTCACGGTGAGGGTGGCGGGGCCGTCGGCCGCCCACGTCGCGCCGGTGACGCGCAGGCGCGGCAGTACGCGGTGGCGGGTCTCGCCCACGTCCAGCGTGAGGTTGCCGTAGGGCTTGGTGGTGTAAAGGGCGACCGCCGTGCCCGTGTCCGTGACGAGCATGGTCGTCGCGGTCGTCACGGACTCCGCGCGGCTGCTGCCGAGGCGGGCCTCCTTGACGATGCCCTGGGCGCCCACGGCGAGCGAGATGTCCCACATACCGGCCGTCAGGGACGCGAGGTCGATCGTCGCGTCATACCCGGCGACGTCGTAATCATGGTCGTGATCATGAAGGCCACCGTCTTCCTCGGCGCCCAGGCCCGGAGTGGCGGTGTGATGAACGGGAAGGCGGTGCTCCGTGTCCGTGCCGCGCTTGCGGAGGACGAGCTCGGTGGTGACGTCGCGCGTGGCTATGCGGTGGATGTACGCGTGCCCCGTGAGGCGCAGCCCGGCGGCGTTGATCTCTGCGGAGTCGACACGGTGGCGGGCGCGCAGCTCCGACGTGATGTCGTAGCAGTCGTCGGGGATGTTGAGCGTGGAGTCGCGGAAGTAGGGGTGGAGCGCGTAGGCCCGACCGCCCTCGATCAGCAGGTCCGGGAGGGCGGAGGCGGTGGCGGCGAGGGTGGTGATTCCGTAGCTGGCGGCGCCCCGGTCGAGCTCCCAGCGGACGAGGGTGAGGAGCTCGTCGAGGAGCCTGTGGCGGATGAGATGGCAGCGCAGGCGGACCACCGCGGGCAGGCGGGCGGCCAGGCCCTCGCTCCAGTGCAGCGTGACCAGGTCGGCCAGCTCGTGCAGCAGCTTGTCCTGGACGTCGCGCTGCGGCTCGCGGCTCAGCTGGAGGACGGCGTCGCGCAGTTCGACGGCGAAGTGCCGGTGCATCAGCGTGTCGCGGTCGGGGCCGGCCGGTACGTGCTCGGCGACGAGGCCCGCCATCATGCGGAAGAGGTCTATTCGCATCCGCGCGCCGTGCTCCTGCGCGGTGATGTTGTTCCCGTCCTCGCGCGCGACCCAGTAGAGGCAGTCGTAGTCGGCGACGACGGATATCGCGGCGGCCTGGAGGTAGGCGGTGGCGACGAACGGCTGGTCCTCGCCGATCGACAGCCCGGTGTCGAAGCGGAGCCCGAGCCGGTCTATCAGCTCGCGGCGGAACAGCTTCATGGGATTGAGCGTCCAGTAGACCCGTGAGGCGAAGACATCAGTCTTCGGCTGGTTCCTCCGGAACATCGACTGAGGCGCCCGACGCCCGCCCTCCCCCACGATCCGCCCGAGCACGACGTCGGAGCCGTTCTCGTCCGCCGCCGCGACCATGCGCTCCAGGGCCTCGGGCCCGATCCGGTCGTCCGCGTCGAGGAAGTACACGTAGCGCCCGGTGGCCTGCTCAAGCCCAAGGTTCCGCGGCCCCGCGGGCCCCCCGGAATTCGCCTGATGAACGACCCGCATCACCGACCCGGCCCGCTCCGCGAGCCGGTCCAGCTCGGCAGCCGTACCATCCGTGGACCCGTCGTCGACCACGATCAACTCGATCCGGTCGACCCCCAGCGACTGCTCAAGAACGGAACCGACGCTGCCGGTCACGTACGGCATGGCGTTGTACGCAGCGATGATGACCGTGACGTCAGGCAGAGGCCGAGACATGGCGGAGTGCTCCGTTCCCGCAGTACAAAGTGTCGTTTCAGGGTATAGGAGACATCGAACCGGCGTTCGTGGAAGATCGCCGCCGGGGGGACCGGGTACCTCTCCCGCTCCGTAGGCTCCGTCGGCGATCCACAGCTCAGATGCCCCTGGCGAATGGCTGGAAGTGGCGAGGGGCACCCGCATCGTCCCCCAAGATCGCGTCGTCGCTCACACTCGCCGCTGCCGCACCCAACCCGGCTCCGGCCCTGCTCCACAGCTCAAACGAGCCGCGGAGCAGCAGCCTGCACCGCATCGCATGTGACTAGTCGGCAGTCGGCTCTGCGACCAGCGTTGGGGCCGGGGCGAGAGGCAGGAAGTACTCCTCGGCCAGCTTCGCAAGGTGCAAGGGAAGCGGCCTGGAGAGCGGATGATACTCGTCGTGGAAGCGCAGCTGGTGGACGGCTGCCGCGATCACTGCGGGTCGGTCCGGAAGCGTGTCCGTGCGTCCGGCGGCAGCCAGAGCCTCCTTGGACAAACAGCCCATCACGGTGAGTTCCAGTGCCTGCGGATTCCAGGCCGTGGCCGCGGGACCATGTGGCCAGTTCTTATCCGGAACCAGCTTCCGGAGGTCGCGCCGCACCGTGCCTGCGGTCGGGGGTTTGCCCACCGTACTGGCGAACACCCGATTGTCCGGGCCCGCGTCCCGTGCAGCCCAGAGGCCTGCGGAGAACCCCGGTGTGTCCTCCTCGGTCTCACCGGGCGCATACCACTGGGCCGTCTCGCCACGGCTGTTAGCGTCTCGAAGCAGCACTACGCGAAGGTCCGCTCCATAGAGCGCGAGCCGGGCGGGAGGCTCCCCGGAGAACGTGAACATATCGCTGACCAGCTGTCCATTGCTCAGGCCAGGCCAAACCGCGCGCAGGTTGCCACTGTTCGCCAAGAGCAGGGTCGGTCGGTCGCGCACCTGGTAGAGCAATGACCTGATCCGGCGTTCAGCCTCGTCACGCCGCTCCTCAGTGGTCGAGGCGGGCCGATCTGTCTGGATCGGCACCGCGGCATCCGCCCCGACGCCATCGGCGGCGAGGTTGAGCAGCAGCCGAGCGTAAGGCACCCACTCCTTACGAGCGTCGTCCCATCCACACACGGGGTGTTCAGCATCGCGCGGGCGAATCCGGAGGGCAATCAAGTGCTGTCCGGCTTGCCGGGTCGGTCCAGTGGCCTGTCGCCGGACGTTCCAGAGCGCAAGGTATTGGAGGTCGTCCGGCAGCTCCCCGTCCAGCCGTCGCTCGGGCGGAACCACAGCGCCGAGTTGGCGCATGCCGTCGGCCAATACGGACCGGGCTCGCAGGCCTACGGCCCCGTCGGCGTCCTCCGGTACGACGATGAACTGGCTGACCCGGCGGGCGGCGGCACAGCCGAGCCGCAGCGCCGACTTGGGATCCGAGTCCAGTGTCGAGAATCTCTCAGGACCCAGCGTCTCCAGGATCGCCAGCCCCACCGTGCCGGTTTGGGAGCCGAGCTGAGCGGCCGTACGCGCGGCGCGCTGCCGCACGGCCTCAGCCAGCGCCTGAGCTCGTGACCGCTTGGGTTCCCGGGCGATCTCCAGCGGGGCGCCCAGGGCTCGGAGAGGCCGGGCGCGGAGCACGACACGCAGGTCGCCATACTGCCATTCATGGTCGCCCTCCGCTGCGTCGGAGCCGGCTGGAAGCCCCAGCCATTCACGCAGCGCCGCGATCAACTCATCCCGCGTCTCCTCAGTCTGCCAGAGCAGGTCGACCAGTAGTGGCTGGCCGCCGAGCGCTGCGCGCACTGCGTCGCGCCGAGCTTGGACGCGCCGCCGGGAACGCACCTGCTGCTCCTCCGGGTCCGTCGTCGGCGAGATCGGCAGCAAGGCAGGCTTGGACTTCCGGTGCGCGCGTTCGAGGTCGGACACTCGCCGCAGGAAGGGGTGGAGGCCCGCCTCTATCCATCGGTCGAGCAGTGAGCGTTCGAGCGGCATGAGTCCGGCACCAACACCATGCTGGCCCATCGCAGTGTTGTGAAGGATGCCCGCGGCGACCCCATCCCGGCCCTCAAGCCAGTCGACCGGTTCAGCGATCAGTTCAGCCGGCTTGGGGTAGGTGCGCAGCACGTCGAGTTCGGGCAGCAGGTCGACCAGGCTCTGTCGGTTCCAGGCAAGCATGCCGAGTCGGCGGTCGAAGGCCATGGAGTTCGTGGTGAGCCGTCGGCGCGGGCCGTGGGCGCCAGCCCACGGCAGCGGTGCATCGAGCAGGACGGTCGCACCGCGGCCCTCCGGCATCCACACGGGCGATCCGGTGGCCCAGCGGCGGATCCCGTACGCGACGTGCACCCGGAACCGCGCAGCGAACGGGACCGTCTGAACGGTAACTGTCACCACGGCGGAGTAATACCAGGTGCGCCTTCCCCGTGTGTACGTTCGCGGCGGCCAGCTGACCAGTTCAACACCTTGGTCGCGGCTGACCAGCCGAAAGGAGAGGTCGACCCCGTTGAGGTGGAGCGGGCGGGCGGCGAGCCTGACGCCGATCTGCTCGGGCAGTAGGGAGTAGAGCCTGGGCTCGGGCTGGGCTGTGCCCCCCGGGGAGAATCTCGAAGCCGTGAGGTCCACGGGCTCGCACCGCCATCGTGGAGCGTGCTGATCGATCAGCGCCATCACCCGGTCCAAGGCGGCCTGGTGGTCAACCGCGCGCCGCGCATCGGGATCGGCGGGCGGAAGGGTCATCACCCACGAGGCCAGCAATGGGACGACCAGGTCAGCAGGCATCTCATCGGACGCATAGAACCAAGGCACCTCAGCACTGCCGCTGGACCCCCGGCCGGTGGCCACCAAGCCAGGGGCGGTGGCCCGCAACAGATCGTTGAGCTTGCTGATCGGCAGGCCCACTGGTTGCTGCCGGTGGCGCCATCGCCGCCGGTACAAGTCCAGGAACTCGGTCCGCCATTCCTCGGGGAAGTCGACGACCCGGTACTCCTCGATCCAAGCGCCGGCCGCCGGGTCCGGTTCGTAGGCGGTGGTCCTGATCATGCCGTACACGCAGTGTTCCTTTCGCCGACGGACTGGATGAGGCAGCGGTCGAGGGCCGTCCACATGGGCCGGTAAAGCGCCCGAACGATGTGACGGTCCTCCTCGGGCACCGAGGCCCCCGGGGTGAAGTAGGGCTTGAGCACAGCATGGATGCTGTGCAGGAGGCTGCTCTCTGCGCTGTCCGGCTGGTCGGACGGCTGACCGGAGGCCAATCGAGGCGCGAACGCGGCATCGACGAAGGCAACGCGGGTGGGCACCGCACCTCGCACGGAGCGGCCGATCACTTGCCAGATCAGCACGAGCAAGTCCCAGGTGACCTGCTCCCGGTCGCCTTCCCCGAGCCGACTCCACGCCATGCTCCTCGCGAGCACCCGGTACCACTGGGAACGGGCCAGATCCCTGACCTTGCGAGCACCGAGGCCCAACGTGTCCTCGCCCTGGACCCAGTCGTCGAACTCCCCGTCCACCATGGCCCGGACGATCCAGTCGTTGATCGCATGGACAGCGAGTCCGAGGTCGTCGGGACGCGGGTTGGGGCGAGCGAGGAAATAGATCGACCCGATCGCGGCGTGCCGATGGTCGAGGTCGAGGATGTTATGGCCTCGCTCCACCGCCAGCAGGGGCGCTACCAGAATGTCGGCACCCGTGACGGCAAGCGACTCGACATCACCGCGACGCAGCACGGCCGCGTGGTGCTCGTCGTCCGCTGGCCAGGTGCCGGCATCGTGGTCGTCGTCGGAGACCAGTCGGCGTACCCTGCCCTTCCAGCGCTTGTTGAGGGTATGCAGAGTGTCCGCCACGACCTTGGCCTCGTCATAGCTGCCGACAAGCAGCAGGATGTGGCGGCGGTTCTCCGGGAGGCGCCTCAGTTCCTCCTGCAGGCGGCTGATTCCTGCGTCGTCTTTGCCTAGAGCGATGGCCATCCGGCGCAGGACGTCTGCCCGCTGGTCGAGCGGCTCACCAGAGAGCCGCTGCGCCTCATTGCGCTCACGACACTCACAGCCGACGCGGCATTCACAACCGTCGCGGACGAATTCCAAGCGGAACCGGCTCTGTTCGGCGATCCGCTCCAGCTCCTTCGGATCCGGCTCGATGATCACGCCGATCGGCGCCTGGACGTGGTATCGGCTGGACTTCCCGGCCCAGCTGCTGCCCGACATCAGAAGGACGTTGGTGGAGGGGCGGCCGTCCACTGTAGGCAGATCCGGCATCGCACGGAAAAGTTCCCGGCCGACCCCGCTGCAGCGGAAGAAGCGCAGCTCACCCGTGCGTACTCCGCCGAGGTCCGGACCATCCATCAGGAATTGGAAGCCGATCACATTGCCCATCGGCGCCTCGGGAACCATCGGCCCGTAGTCGAGCGGCCTCCGGTACATCTCGTTGAATCCCAGGTTGAGCGCAGCCGCGACACGCGGCCACATGGCGTTGATCAGCGCGAGTTTGGGCTCCAGTGCGCTGAGCAGCAGGGTGAACTCAAAGCGGGTCATCAACAGGTCCAGCCATGCTTCCGCGTTCTCCGGCAGGCGGTGCTCTCTCCGACGCCTGGCCGGACTGTGACCCGCCACGCGCTGCTCCGGTGCGCGTGACCGTTTCCCGATGGCCAAGGAGCGTAGTTCCTGGTAGTGATCCCGGCCGTCGCCGGTGTGCTCGAGCAGAGGCTGGAGGTCGAAGAGGTCGCGGAGCCGCTCCTCCAAGCGTCCCCGGGTACGCTCCCGGTAGTTGGTGTGCAGGAGCTCGCCGAGCAGGCCAGTGAGTTTGAGACCGTCCTCGGTAGAGGGGCCTCGGTCGCCGAACGGGTTCTCCCGGAAGGCGTCAAGGATCTCGGTCAGCCGCTTTCGTGGCGCCCGGTGAGGGTGCTCGGCGCCGGGCTCAGCGACCTCGGCAGGCATGTCATCACTGTCCTCCGGCAGTGGATACCGCTCCTCCAATAGACGGAGTTGGAGCGTCCACGCACTGAAGTATCCGGTCCTGACCCAACCGCGAAGGTCGCGGTCACGGACCAGCATGGCCACCAGACGGTCGGCCGCTGCCTGCGTAGTGTTGACAGCAGCCGACCAGTTCTCCACATCCCGATCGGACAGCTGGATCCGGCCGGCGCCGGCAAGCTCGCGGATGCGGTGCTGGTTGACGTCGTCGAGAAACGACCGGGTGTCGGGGCCTCCGCCGAGCAGCGGGATAGCTGGCGCGAACATCCGATCGAACTGCATCTGAACCCGGTCGGCCTCGTCGACGATCACCAGGTCACTGCGCCGGCAAGCGAGTTCGAGGTAGCGGATGCGCTCGGGATTCTGAGGGTGTGGTACCGCCGAGTCGACCAAACTGGCCGGCGTAGCGACCCAGAGAGCGGCACCGGCCAACTCGCGGGAGCCATGGTGGCGCGGGCAGCCGGACCAGAACGGGCAAGCCACCCGGTACCGCGTCCAGGGACCGTCCGTGTAGTCGCCATGGCGGCTCGGGGGTTGCAGCCTGGTGCACGGCGCTTCACCGAAGCCCAGCAGGTCATCCGCGAGTTGTCCCTCCGCGTGTCGCAAAGCATTCAGCGCGCAGGACGTGCTCAGGTACGAAAATCCGGGGTCATCGTGGACGAGCAGATTCCGCCGGCCACGGCCGACCAGCCGCCGATGCAGCCGTTCGGCGTGCTGCTGGCGGCCCGACGCTCCGAGCACCGGAGCAGCCGATCCGGGCACGTACGTGTTGTACAGCTGCACCAGCTTGAGCTGCTCGGCGACGTCTCCGACGACAACCGTCACTCGTCGGCCGCGACGAGCCAGGTGCACCGCCAGCACGTCCCGCAGAGTGCTCTTGCCGGCACCGACGATGCCCAGCAAATGCTGGATCCGTGCTACCTCGAAGTGGTCCGCACACTGGAACTTTCCGGCTTGACGAGTGAAGAGATGGATCGCACGTAGCCGTCCGGCCCAGTTCGCATGCTCCACCGAGTCCATGAACGTAGCCGTCCCGAGTAGGTCGTCCCATGGGAAGGACAATGGCTCGCCCTTGTTCGCCGGCAGCGCCGCGAGGTCGTGGCCGGGCGGCAGCGGCAGGGCACAATCAGGTAGCTGGACGGTGGCGAGATGCCGCCCGATCGGGAAGGCGTACCTCCCGGCCTTCGCGAACTCCAGGGGCTGCCCCGCGAACGCCGGTGCCTCGCGTAGCAGTTGCTCGTAGGTCTCCCAGCGGTCCGGTGCCACCGACAGCGAGAGGCGCCGGACGGGGGGACGGCTCGGGTCGGCCACCTCGTAGGCTCGGAGCTGGCGGTCGACCCGCTGATATTCCTGAAGTGCCTCGGTCCATGCCAGACGGCGCCCCCATGTCCACAGCGTGTGCCGGGCCGTGCGAAGGGTCCGCTGCCCGACCGCATCGACGGATCCCCAAGCGCGCGCGAACGGGTACCCGCTGAACAGCGTCCAGGCGTCCGCGGCAGGCGACCCCGCAGCGAACTTCTCATGGAGGAGAAGCCCGACCTCGATCTCGCATAGAAAGACAAGCCGGGCGGCCTTCAGCTGCGGAGCGGCCTCCCGCAGGCGGTCGGTCACCTCTCTCAAGGACTTGGCGGTGCTACGCATGGTTCCTCCTCGGCCGACTGATGTGTCGCGGTGCGATGAACTCGCTCGTGGACAGCAGGCGAACCTGGGCGCCGACGGGCAGCGCGCGGTCAAAGCCTTGTCGGTATCCGGGGCGGGCCACCAGCCTGTCCGGCACCACGATGTCCAGCGGTCCGCCGAGCCGGGAGGCGATTTCAGCCGCTCGCAGGGCGGCCGGCACCGGCTGTATCCGGTCGTGGACCTGGAAAACACGAAGCTTTCCATCCTGACCCGTGATGCGGTGGGCGCCCAGGCCGAACGGAAGCAGCCGGGCCTGCTCCGTGAGCCGGGAGCGAACTGTTCGCTCGGTCCGGCCGGGAAGCGCCAGGAACAACCTGAGCGCGAGCGGAAGGACCAGGGTCTGCTCCGGTTGATGTGACGGTTCGAGTTCGCGTTGATCCAGCGTGCAGCCGCCCTCGCACCAGGGTCCTTCCGCAGTCCTGGGCTTGGCGAGCAGCAGGCAGCCGGTGCAGCGGTGCACCAGCCCGTCGGCCGGGAAACGATCGGGCACGGATGCGTAGAGCTCCTTGACCAGCCTCCAGATCTGGGCCACCCCGGGCTGCAGCAGCTCCATCGGGTCGTACCGGAGAATGACCGGCCGGCTGATGAGGAAGTCTCGGCACACTGCGAATCGATCCACCGTGCCGCAGGCATCGGCGAGTCCGTCCAACAGGCTTTCGGCCTCCTGCTCCAGGACACCATCCGGTCCGAGGGACGCCAGCTCGGCGCAGGTCCGGGTCGGCTCACCCGCCGCGGGGTGAATGAGGCGGGTTCCAGCGGTCAGGAATCCAGTGGGCAGCGTCAACGGCCATCCTGTCGGCTCCCGCTCCCGGCACCAGGACAGCAACTCGGGCACACCGCTGGGCACCGGATGACCTTGCATCAGCCCTGCCAGAACCAATCGGTCCAGGGCTAGTTGAAGGCTCGTCGGGTATGGCAACCGGAAAGCCGCCGACCGGGCTACCGAGAGCAACTCGACCACCCCGCGGGCCACCCCGGCCAGCAGGCCGACGCCCGTCCGCTCGTGCCCGGTCACCTGGGCGCCTCCGGTTCTTCCTCCGGCAACTGCCGCACCGAGCACCATTTGCCCACCTCACAATGGGTGCACCCACGGCCGGGAACAGCCCCGAAGAGCCTCTCAGCGTGCCAGTCCGACACCTGCTCCTGAAGCACTGCCTGGGCGGCCGCCTGGGTTGCCGGTGCGAACGGGTCGACGGTTCGCAGATCGACCCCGCTGGGGCGCAGTACCTCGAGTTCGACCCGTCCTCCGGTTCGGGGCCCAGGCAGCAAACCGCCGCCGATGATCCGAACCGCAAGGGCAAGTTGCGGATACGCGACCAGGACATCACGGCTGGGGCGATCACTGCCGGAAGTCTTCGTCTCCCGCCAAACCCAGGAACCCGCGTCCTGGTACAGCAGGTCAGGTTCGGCCAGCACCAGCAAGTCGGCCGCGGTGTCATCGAACACCAGCCGGGGCTCGGTCCGGATCTCCGACCAGGGATCAACCGTGCGCAGCGCGCACACCTCGGCGTGGTGGCGCAGAAGCTCGGTGCCGAGCCGCCGCTCCTCGTCGGGGAGCCGGTATCCCTCGGGGACCCAGTCCGCCGGTACCTCGGCTGTGCAGGGCGTGCGCGGCTGCCGTCCGTGCCGCTCGGCGAGGAAGGCGTGGATCGCCCGCCCGCGCTCGGCGGCGGCGCCCCGCTCCACGGCATCGTCGGCCGGCAGCCGCAAGCCGCGCAGGTAGCCGCGCGCCGGGCAGCTCCGGTGTCCTCGGCCTGTGGTCGATGACCAGCTGCGTCGCGGCCGACTCCGATCGGCTATCCCGAGCAGTCCCTCGGCCCTCGGAAGCGCCGGGCATACCGGCGCGATGGCACATGAGACACAAGCGGTACCAGGCCTGTACTCCCGACCGTCGAGTAGTGCGCGGACGGCAGGTGCTCCGTCGGCCCGGTATACGGCCAGCGCCTCGTCCCGGGTCCCATCGAAGATCAACTCCGTACGGCCGTCGGATAGGGCGAACTGAACAACCCTGACTCGTTCGAGCCGTGGATCGGAGTTCCCCTCTGCCGCGACCAAGGCGGCCACTGCGCGTTCCGCCGCGCTGCGCGCGCGGAGACGATTGACCGGCAGGCGTAGCTCACGCAGCCGTCCATCGGCCGACTCGAAACAGCGTCCCCATGCAGTGATCCGGTACTTCAGGTGGCCCGACCCGTCACCGACTGGGCGGTGGTAGCGGTAGACCCAGGGCGTATGGGCGGGAAGGAGCTCCGGGTCCGGCGAGAAGGCATCTTGGTACATCCGCAGCGCATGCTTGGTCCATTGCCGTACGCCATCGTGCAGCGGGCGCTGGCGACCACCACGCGGCGCGCTCGGCAGTGGCTCGCCCACCGGCCGTTCGAGTCCGTCGGCTGCTGCCATGAACGGGCCGTTGGGGAACGTCTCCAGCGCCTCCGGCTTCCAGGCGGCTCGCTCCTGCGGCCGTAGTCCGCGTGCCTTGAGAGCGTCGGATGCTTGGCACCGATACCTCTCTGGGCCGAACATGCCGAGGCGTATGTCGATGACGTCGGAATGCCCGACTAAGCCGTCAGGCGGCCAACTCACTGTCATAATGTCCTCACTCCTCTACACACCGAGCCAGGTGGGTCGCACTGGCCGGTGACTTCCTTTTCCGTATGGAGCGGATTCATTGATTCCTGGAACTCTCCTTGACGGTCGATACCGGGTACTGCAAAGGCTCGGCCGCGGTGGCCAAGCGGATATTTTCGTCGCCCGGGACGAGCATCGGCGACAGAACGTGGCGATCAAATCTCAGTTCCCCCGGACCTTCGAGTCGACAACCGAATACGCCTCCCTCGCCTTTCCCCTGGAGGAAGAGCTGGACCGACTGAAATTCATGGCAACCGTTCCAGGAATACCCAAGGTGCTGGGGCACGGACACTACGGGCGAAGCGGATGCCGGTACATCGTGATGGAACTCATCGAAGGTTCCACGGTCTCTTCCTGGATCAGGGACCACGAACCGGTTCAGAGCGCGGAGGCGGTTTCGGTCATCGGGCAGCTTTGCGAGATCCTCACCCGCCTCCACGCCAAGGGGTACGTCCACCGCGACGTCACGCCGAACAACACGATGGTGCAGCCCGACGGCCGGGTCCGGCTGCTGGACGTCGGCATCTCCGTCACGGCCGGAGAAGTCAACACCTATCCCGGCGGCAGCCCCGGCTATGCCGCGCCTGAGCAGTACGACCGGTCGGCGTCGCTCACCCCGCAAGTCGACGTCTTCGCCCTCGGCGCGATGCTGTTCGCGATGACGGTCTCCGAACTGCCGTACACCAGCCTGGAGCACCCCCTCGACCACGCGGCCCCGGCCTTCCCGGAGGATTTCTCGGCCGAGATGCACGAACCGCTGCGGACTCTCGGGCTGGCCATGGTCTCCATCGACCCACGGGAGCGACCGAACGGCGTGGCAGAAGTGTTGCGCTCCGTACGGCCGATGCTGCCCGTCCTCGGCGCGCCCGCCTCCCCCAAGGCCAGTCGCCCCGACCCGACGACTCCGTACCGTCTTGGGTTCTCAGTGCCGTGATCCGCTTGCGGATCGGTCGACCCGCGGTCACGGCAGACACCTCAACCGCTGGACCGCCGCGTCGAGGTCGCTCTCGCCGAGCTCTCCCAACAAGGCCTCAGCCTGTTCGATCACCAGCTGCGCCTCGGAGGAGCGGCCGCCGCCTCGGAGCGCATCCGAGAGCCAGACCAGCACCCTGGCCTCCCTGCTCCCGTAATTCAGCGACTGGTAGAGGTCACGTGCGCGTTGGAAGTCCGCGATGGCGGCCTGGTGCTCTCCCACTGCCAGCCTGATCCGGCCCAGGCTGAACAGCACATGCGCCCGGCCGTTGAGATCATCGGTGCGGTCCAGGACGCTGAGTGACCGCAGGCAGTACTCCAGAGCCTCGTCGTGCTGGCCCAGGTCGTAACGGGCACTCCCGATCCCGTTCAAAGCGGCGCCTCGGCCGAGGAGGTCGCCGAGCTGCTCGAACGCGGACAGGGCTGTGGTGAAGTGTTCCAGAGCCTCGCTGAATACACCGCGCTCGCGCAGCAGAACACCGAGGACGTGCCGACCCATGGCCGCACCGAGGACATCCCCGTCATCCTCGCTCCCACGTACCGCGCTGCGCAGTTCTCGCGTCGCCTGTGCAAGATTTCCAAGGCCACGGTGAGTACCGGCAAGCATCCGGTGGACCATCGCCACATCGGCCGGGCCTGCCTCCCGCCCAGCAGCCGCCAGAGCACTGGTCAGGTACTTGAGCGCGTCCAGATTACGGCCGGAGCGCCACTGAAAGGTCACCAAGGTCATCGCCAGCAACCATGTGTAACGGTCGAGCCCTTGTTTTTCGGCCAGCCTCACCGCAGCCGTCAAGGTCGAGTACTCGGCTTCGAACCAGGACATCGCATCGGCCGCGTGGGAAGGGGCGACAATTTTGATGCCCCGTGGTTCACCGATCAGTAGCCGGCGGCCTGGATCCAACTTACGGTCGCAGGCCCAGGCATTGTGCAGCAGGAAGTGCAGCACCCGGTCCACCACCCGGGACCGCTCGGCCTCATCTTGCCGATCCGCCAGTTCGCCGGCATAGACGCGGACCAAATCGTGTAGGGAGTAGCGTTCAAAGGTCGGCTCAGTCACCAGACTCATTCGCGTCAGGTTGTCGATCGCGTCGCTGACACCAGAGGCATCATCCGGTTCGAGCGCCCGCAGCGCCGCCCAGCTAACCGTCGGCCCCGGGTGAACCGCCATCTGCCAGAGGAGCTTCGCCACCGGCGCTGACAGCATTTTGTAGGACGTCTCCAGAGACAGGCGGACGCTCAGGTTCTCCGAACCCAGGTCGAGGAAACGCAACCTGGTGCTCTCCTGCCGCAACTCGCGGACCATACCTCCGAGCGCCTGGGGTGGGCGCTCGGCAATCCGTGCCGCCGTGATCCCCAGTGCCAGAGGCACACCGCCACAGTGATCGACCAAGTCGCCGAGGAACGGGCCCACCGTGCGCATCCGCTCGCTACCCAGCCGAGTGCGCAGCAGTTCAACGGCGTCCTGACGCTCCAGCGTAGCCAGGTCGACGAGCTCAGCTCCTTGCCTGATCGCCAGCCCGTGCAACTGACGACGGCTGGTGACGATCGCCGCACTGGCCCCGACGCCTGGAAGCAACAACCGGACATGTTCCTCGTCACGGGCGTTGTCCAGGATCAGCAGGACCGCACGATCGGCGAGCGCGCTTCGATAGGTGGCGACCATGCCGTCCATCGTCGGAGTCGCAGGCCGCACTTTGAGATCATTCAGCAGTCTGGCCAGTACAGGGCCGTGCCGCTCCGGCTCTCCTGGCGAGAATCCACCCAGATCGACGTAGAGAATCCCGTCCGGAAAGCTCGGCTCGACGTGGGCCGCCGCCCGGACGGCGAGAAAGGTCTTCCCGACACCGGGCATGCCTGAGAGCACCACAATCCGGCTCCGGCCGACGATCCGGCCTAAGAGAGCAGCCTCAAGCAAGGCGAACTCGGGCCGACGGCCGACCATATCGACGGGCTGCGAAGGAAGCTGTCGGGGCCTCGAAGCAGCTGATACAGGTGAGGCATCGGCCGCCGCACAACCCAGGCCCTCCTGCTCGTCGGCGAGCAGGAGGTGGGCGGTAGGCCGGCCAAGCCGGTAGCCCCAGCCGGCGAGCAGCGGCTCGATCTGATCATGCCTGCCGAGGGCACGCAGGGCACGCACCTTGAGTTCGAGCAACGCCTCGTTCTCCGGCCACTGGGCCAGCGCCGCGTTAACCCGTTCGAGCGCGGCACGCGCCTCTCCGCCTGCCAGCTCGGCGAAGACGCAGGCAGCGGTGACATCCTTCAGCTCATCGGTGAGTTCGGCTTGTTTCTGGCCGAACCCCTCGCCGGGCATGTCCTCAAGAGGCGTTCCCCGCCACTCGTCGAGCGCGAACCGGAGCGCCTTCAGCCGTGCCGGCGCATCCTCCGCGGTATCCGCGGCGCGCCGGTGTTCCTGGAAGCGAATGTAGTCGACACTCCGCGGATCGATCGGGAGCCGGCAAAATCCGCGCTCGTTCGGCTGGCCGATGCCAGGCAAAGAAGCCCGCAATTGATAAAAACACTGGCGAATTCGATTAGAGTTCGATTCTTCGCCGGGCCACAGGTAGTGCATGACATCGGCATGCGAGGCGCGATGGCCTGGCGCCAGTAGCAAGACCGCGAGGAGCTCGCGGGCTTTCGGCGACTTCACCCCGACCGACACTCCATCCTGCAGGGCATCCACCGGCCCTAATACACGAAACTCCACGCCCTCCCGCCCCCAATCTCCGCGACTGCGCGCCAGTTCGGCCCGCCCTCGACCTGCACGAGAATCATGCCACGGGGCATCCGGCGCCCATTAACGCTCGGCTAACGCTTGCGGTTTGGCAGCGCCCTGGCAGATCTGCAACGCTGCGATCACCTCGCCCCAACCATTCCGGAAAATCACCGGGATACGTGGGTGCGTACGCCTGGACACGACGACGGACGATCCCTAACTCGGCCCGAAGGCGCGAATCCAAATGTCGAACAAAACACGCAATGAGGGAGAAATTCATGCATCGGAAGCATCTCCAGCGCGGTACTCAGCGCCCCGCACCGAGGCGGCGGACCAAGGCCACGGTGCCCCCTCGGCGCCGGAGGAGGCCTCGCCCGGCACCTCAGCCGACCCCCCACCCGGCCGCAGCCGCGCGGCGCTGTCAGGTGTGGAAGCCGGTTCGCCCGACAGCCCAGCGGGTCTATGAGGCAGACCTGTTCACTGAACTCGACTAAGAACAACGTAAGTCGGGGCCTGATCCGCGAGAGCGTGTCGGGCCCCGACTGCCAGGCGGCCGTCGTGCGTCATGCGCTCGTCACAGTCACACTGTCTCGCAGCGGACTGAGCGAGTGTCGGGGTAACCGGCTCGACATGCAGGTGGGAGCGGGCCCAGCGCAGCTCAGTACGGCCGAGGTGGCGACCGAGAGGTCCCGCGCCACCTCCTGGTATCGATGTAAGGCCTTCGCTAAACCTTGCTGTCCAGGACAAGGCCGCCGCTCACACGGCCTCCCCGGCCTCCGGACTGCCGGACCGCGCTCCTCATCGAAGGCAGTAATCAGCTTCCAGGTGGAGGCCCGACCGGCATGATCCCGCTTTCCGTCTCCACCAGGCGTCCCTCGGCGATCAATGCATCGATGTCCGCCGTCAACCCATGACGGATGTCGGGGCCTATCCGGGTCCAGCCGAAGAGCCGCGCCGTTTCGCGGATCAGGTCCTGGCGGTGAGTGCCGGGCCCTTCGTCCACTACACGGCACAGAGCAAACCGTCGCTCGACCGCGGGGACAAGCCCGACCTTCCGGTTGCACTCCGGTGTCGGCGTTCGCATGCAAGCGATCTCCCGCCCAGGCCGGTCGTAGGCCGTCCCGCTCCGCACGATCTTGCCTTGGCGCGCAAGGCTGCGCAGCGCCCACTGGATTCTGTCCCGAACGACCTGCCCCGCGCGATTGAGGCCCCACGCCGTGCGGACCCTGGTGAAGATCATCTCCTCCTCGACCGGCCCCTCCACTTCGATAGCGCAGAGGGCCACTTCGGCGATGGCCTCGGCTGCGCCGGGGTCCTGGAGCTCGATCCCCGGCACGCCCAGCCGGGCGCACGCACGTGCACGCACCTCGGCCAGCAGCGCAGTTTCGGCCTCCTGGTACGGCCGACTCCATGACGCAGAGGTGACGACCACCGGTACGAAATGAACAGGCTGTACGGCTTCGGGAGGACCTTCGGTAACTGGTGCATCCGTGGATTCGACCGATGGTGTCACCGGTGGAGCGGATGATGCGTGCGGGTCGGCCACGCAGGCTGCTTCCACTGCAGCCCGCAGCCGCTCCATCGCGTCCCTGCGGTTCCGGTACCAGTCCGTACCCCAGATCCGGTGCAGACGCCAGCCGAGCTCACGGAGCACCGACTCCCGCAGCCGGTCCCGGTCCCGGGCCGCCCGCGAGGAGTGATACATGGCGCCGTCGCACTCGATGCCGAGTGCGTATGTACCGGGGGCATCCGGATGGCGTATGGCCATGTCGATCCGGTAGCCGGCGACACCCACCTGAGGCTGTACGGAGTACCCCCAGCCACGGAGGAGTGCGAAGACCTCTTCCTCGAAGGGGCTCTCCGGTCCGGCGTCCGGAGCGGCGGCTTCGGTCCGGAGCACTCGTGGGCCGTTCGCGGCGTACTCCAGATACCGCTGGAGCGCGCGCACACCGCCGTTGGTGCTCTCTTTCAGATCGCCTCCGTGGAAGGAAGCGACGACCTCCATGCGCCGACGGGCCCGGGTCACGGCCACGTTGAGGCGCCGCCAGCCACCCTCCTTGTTGAGCGGGCCGAATGTCGAGAGCAGCCTGCCCTTCTGGTCAGGGCCGTAACCGACCGACAGGATGATGACGTCGCGCTCGTCGCCCTGCACGGTTTCGAGGTTCTTCACGAAGAACCCGTCGAGACGGTCCTCGGTGAAGTACTGATCGAGGTCAGGACGTCCGGCCCTGGCTTTGTGGAGCTCCTCCTCGATGGTTTCTGCCTGCGCCTTGGAGAGTGCGACCACGCCGAGCGTGAGGTGGGGGCGGGTGGTGAAGTGGTGGATGACTCGCTGTGCCACCGTCGCCGCCTCGATGGGATTGTTGCTCTGCCCGCCCCTGTCGTAGACGCCGTCGGCCTTGATGAACTCCACGCCGATGTCCGGCGCCTGTTCCAGGGCTCCCGGGAACGTGATCAGATCTCCCTCGTAGAACTCGTGATTGCTGAAGGCGATGAGGTTCTCGTGACGGCTGCGGTAGTGCCAGCGCAGGGACAGACTGCGCAGTACGCCGCTGCCCTTGCAGATATCCAGGACGGACTCGAAGCCGACGGGGGCGTTCTCGTCCCACTCGTCCTCGTCGTCGTCTTCGGCCCCTGTGCTGAAGAACGACGTGGGTGGTAGCTGCTTCTGGTCTCCGGCCACGATGAGCGCGCGACCGCGGTACACGGAGTTGACGGCGTCCTGCGGGAGGACCTGCGATGCCTCGTCGAAGATGACCACGTCGAAGGTGAAGTCCATCGGCAGGAACTGACTGACCGTGAGCGGGCTCATCATGAGGCAGGGCTTGGTGAGTTGTGCGACCTCACGAGTCTCTGCCAGCAGCCGGCGCACGGGCATGTGCCGTCGCTTCTTCTCGGCCTCTCTCCGGATCACTGCCGCCTGCCCCACCGACGTGCGGCGAGGGCGCCGGGCGTTGCACGCGCTGATGACCTCGGCATGGGCTGCTTCCACAAGGTCGCGGTCGGCCGCCCGGAAGGTGTCCACCAACTGGTCACGCTCGGTGGCTCGTACCGGCTTCAAACGGGCATCGAGCGCCAGATGGTGCTCGATCCACGCTGTGAGCACGGCACGCTCCACCGCCGCGGGGAACGCCTCGGCCTCGACCCGTCGCTCGGTCAGTTGTCGAGGCATGCCTCCGAGCCCGAACGCTCCCAGCCGGTCCAGGGCCACGGCGCACTCGGTCCATGCCTCCGGACCGTGCCGGTCCTCGTCCAGACGCGCCAACCCCTCGTGCGCGGCCTCCAGAGACCGGGCGAGTTCGCGCCGCAGCTCATCGGCGCGTGCGGGAGCGAAATGGCTGACCAGTACGTCTCGCTGGCGGCGCCAGTCATCATTCCGCGTCGTGACGGAAGCGTCGGCCGGCGCGGTCAGCATCATGCGCGCTGACGCTGTGGACAGCGGCGCCGCGTGGCCGCCGTGCGCGGTCCGCCGGACCTCCTGCGCCCAGTCCACCGCGGCCCGCACCTCGTGTCGGTCCGTGTCCACGTCCCGGTAAAGGGGGCCAAGCAGGTTCCGGTGGTCCGCCGCATGCTCTCTGAATCGCGCCTCGGCCTCACGTGCTGACATGACCGCCGCCACCGCCTCGCGGGCTCGGGTGAGGGTCACGGCACGGTCACCCATGGCACGGGCCGCGGAGTGAACGAGATCGGCCGCGTCCTCCAGCGGTTCCACGTGAGCGCGCAACCACGCGGCCGCACCACTCAGCGGCAGCGTGAGGAGTACAGACCTCCTTGATACGAGGTGCGGCTTCCTGGTGAACGCTTCCCATTCGTCCAGAGCACGACGAACCGCCGCCACGCTGTCGAGCAGTTCGTGGTGCACGAGCGCGCCATCGGCCAAGACGTCGGCCAGGCGAGATCTCCGCGCCGGATCGGCGAGGGTGGCGGGGACGAGTCGCGCGACCAAGTCGGCGGATTCGAGCGCGCCGCACAGGGCCGCCGTGTCGATCCGGTCCCCGTCGGCGTACCGGCCCAGCAGATTGCGCTGCTCGGACGTGGCCGACGGCTCCGGCTGCCCACCGTCCCGGGCCCGGCGCAGGAGCTGCCCGATGGACTCGTAACCCGTGATGCCTTGAGGGCTGCTCTCGTCGATGCTGCCCGGGTCCGTTTCGAGGCCGCGGTACCAGGGGCCGAGGAGAGTCATGTCGTCCGCTGCCCGGGCGTCGAACGCGGCGGTCTCCCGCTGCGCGGCGTGCGCGGCGACGATCGCGGTCCGAGCGGAGGCGAGGGTGTGTTCCGGGACGCCGTCACCACCGGCCGCCGAGACAGCGCCCAGCAGGGCGACGGCCTGCCGCAGCGGCGCCATGTGGGCGCGGAGCCAGGCTGCGGCCTGGGCCGGAGGCGTCTTGGCCAAGTCGTCGGCGTACGCGTCGAGGTCCGGTTCCTCCAGGCCGTGCTTCCACCTCTCCAAGCCGCGGCGCAGCTCCGGCTCGCTGTCACGCAGCTCCGCGCCGAGCTCCCGTCCGGCGGCGACATGGGCCGCGAGCCGTGCCCGTCTCCGGGGATGGGCGACGGCGTCCGGTGCCAGCCGGTGCACGGTCTCCGCGTGCGCCAGAGCATCCCGCAGGGCTTCTACGTCAGGCAGATCCGCGGTGGCGTAATCGCCGATCAACCCGGCATGACCGGTCGCGAGAGCGCACATGTGCCGGTGGGCCTCGTACCAGTCCCGCGCCCGCGGAAGTTCGGCGTAGAGCTCTCGTCGCCACGCTCCGCCGTGTGTCAGGTGCGCGATGAACTTGCGGTCCGCGCGTGTACGGCTGGACAGCAGGGCGCTTACGCCACGGCTGCCCTGTGCGAGTCGCTGTACGGTCTCGGGGAGGTCCTCGGCGGACACCACGGCGTCGGCGAAGGTGTCGCGAGCGGCGGCCTCGGCGGCTCGCAACGTCTCCGCCGCGGCGACGATCTCCGTCACGGCGGACCGGACGCGGGGCAGGACCTCCGGGTCGAGCCAGGCGCCCGGACACCTGTGCGGGGCGGCGGCCGAATCGATGACCGCGATCAGGTCCTCGGCTTCCGCCACCGATCGCGGCCGGGGCATGCCCAGCAGGTCCGCGGCGTTGTCCATTCGCCCGCCCCAGGCATCGAGGCATCGGCTCAGTTCCTGGAACCGCTCGGCGAGCCGCTCCGCCTGCGGCCGGGTGAATGCCACGACATCGGCGCCGCGCGGCTCCAGTACGGCCAGTGAGATCTCCTCGGGGGAGGGCTCCGCGCTCAGCTCCGCCGGCACGTCCCGCCAGCCGGGACCCGCCGCCGATACGGCAAGCGCCTGGGCGGACAGCGCACGGTCCCGGCGGGAGAAGAAGGACCGCAATCCGTCGGCGACCGCGCCCGTCGCCGCGGTCTCGGCCCGGGCCACCCCGCCGGGCGTCAGCCAGGCTGCCGGCGGGCGGTGCTCCGCGCCCGCCGTGGCCAGGAGCGTGCAGAGACTCCGGGCCTGCTCAAGGCCGGCTGCTTGCTCGACGCCCGCGCGATCGCAGAGCTCCGCCAGAGTCCGCTGCGCGTGCTCCACAAGGGCACCGGCGGCCTCGCATTCGGCCGCGATGGCACGGGCCTGCTCCTCAGTGAGGTCCGCGAGATCGAGGCCGGCCGGCGACAAGAGCCTCAGAGCCCGCTCGGCGTCCCCCGGCTCGGCTCGCAACCGGGGGGACAACTCCTGCCAGCGCACGCCGACCGCGATCCGGGCGGCATCGCGTGCCCGTCCGGTCCTGCTCAGGTCCCCGAGAAAGGAATCGACGGGGTCCTGAACCGCGTCCGCGAACCGTTCCGTCGTCAGCCAGCTCTCCGGGACCGTGACGCGGGAGTCGAGCAGTCCCAGGAGCCGGATCAGGCGGTCGACGGCAAGCTGCTCGTCGATGGGCTCGCCGTCGGGTGAGAGATCCCGGTACCGGGCCACGGCGGCGGCCAGCGCCTCCCGGGCCGCCACGGCCTGCTCCAGCGCGGGGCGGGGATGCGGCGCGTCAGGCCGCAGATCCCGCCAGGGAAAGTCCGGATCGGCGACTGTGTCCCAGGACCCGGCGATGACCTGGGCCGCCTGGTTGATGATCTCCAGGTCCTGGGCATCCAGCGCGTCCGGCCGGAAGGTGGCCGAACCGTGAGACGCCCCGGCACTGCCAGGGCCGAGGTAGGCCACAGGCGCCTCGGACAACTGGCCGACCCTCCCGATCACGTCGTGCAGGGTGCGCCTCAGTGGCTCCCGCACCTCGTTCATCGCGTCCGCGTACGCACTGAGCGACTGCCGGGCCTCCCGGGCCCGCGCCACCGCCTCGTCGGCCAGCCCCGGCGCCTGCGGCTCCTCTGTGAGGGCCCGGCCCAATTCCCGGGCGACGGACTGACGGGCGGTGTTGTGACTGTGGAGGGCGAGCGCGTACGAGTCCAGGCCGACGGCCTTGAGACGGTTCAGCACGACGTCGAGCGCCGCGGCCTTCTCACTGACGAACAGCACGGTGCGCCCGGCGTGCATGAGGCCGGCGATCATGTTGGTGATCGTCTGGCTCTTGCCGGTGCCGGGAGGCCCGTCCAGCACGAAGGACCGCCCGGCCACGGCCGCGGCGATCGCCTGTCGCTGTGATGCGTCGGCGTCGAGCACGAGCGGGCTGTCCTCGGGCGGGCTCAGCTCGTCGACGCGATCCAGGTCGATCTCTTCGAAGTCGAACCGGTCGGGCGCCAGCCCGTTGTCCGGCCCGAGCGCGAGTGCTCGGACGAGATCGCTTCTGACGACCCGCTCTTCGTTGTCCAGCAGGTCCTGGTACATCGACTCCTTGTGCGAGGCGAACAGAGCGACGACCGCCCGGGAGGAAACGGCCCACCCCGCCTTCCCCTCCACGGCACGGGCGGCGGCTTCCAGGACGGCGGTGATGTCGAGGGGGTCCAGATCGGTCACCGGCGTCCAGTCGATGCCGAACTGCTCCAGCTTCACCTTCAGCGCCGGGTTGAGCCGGGGTTCCTCGTCCTCGTTCGCCCGCAGCCGCATGCGCCCGTTCGCCAGGCGCTCGATCCGTACCGGCAGCAGCACGAGGGGTGCGTCACTGCCGGTATGTGCCCCGTCGTCGCGCCAGTGGAGCATGCCCACACCGAGTTGAAGCGTCCACAAGCCGTAATCGTTGAAGATCTGCACCGACTTGCTCCGCAGGTTGCGCAGAGCACGCAGCAGCGCGTGGCTTGTCTTCTTCTGGGTAACGATCCCGCCGTCGGCGTCGGCGCGCCGCGTATCCGGCAGGTTGTCCGGTTCCGCCGACTCGCGCCCGTTCTCATCGAGCAGCGGCTCTTCCTCGGGCAGCGGAGCGAAGTCCCATCCCCGGCCGAGACGGTCGCAGAGAGTGTC
The DNA here is from genome assembly GCF_013394065.1 of Streptomyces rectiverticillatus. Lineage (NCBI taxonomy): Bacteria > Bacillati > Actinomycetota > Actinomycetes > Kitasatosporales > Streptomycetaceae > Streptomyces > Streptomyces rectiverticillatus. The sequence goes on along the minus strand of NZ_CP040752.1, from coordinate 5,652,771 downwards.
GGCCGACGGCGACAGGATCTCCAGGGTCGCCGCCTTGGTGTGCCGGAAGTTGAGCAACCGGTTGCGTCCGCTCAAGTCGACGAGGGAGGACCTCCACCCCGCCAGGATCACCTTGAGTCGTTCGACTCCGTCGTCGGCGCCCAAAGCTCCCGGATCCGCCACGCTCTTCCCCACTGGTCGTCACTCATGAGGGGTGCTCACCAGAGTTCCCCGGACCGCGGCACGGCATGGGACCAGGCGGTTCTCCCGCTCGAACCCCACACAACGTCAGCTGGCCCCCCTCGCTGATGGACAGGATTATACGATCCGCACATACAGCTGGAGATCGGCTTGCCTGAATTATCCCGTTCGGGAGGGACGGCAGGCGGGCAGCCGTTCACCACAGAGATCAAGATGCGGGGGGACAGTGCATGCGTGAAGGCCGGTGGACCACGGTCACCGAGTCCGAGTTCGTCCATGAGCGCCGGGGCCTGGACTCCCTCCGCGGGCGGCTGCCCGACTCCGACCCCTGGCGTGCCTGGTCGAACTTCACCTTCACCGCGAACAGCGGTCACGTCCGCGAGGTCGACCTCCTCGTCGTCGCCCCCGGTGGCGTATACCTGATCGAGCTCAAGGACTGGCACGGCTCGGTCACCAGCGAGAACGGCACCTGGGTCCAGACCACCCAGAACGGCCACCGCCGCACGCACGGCAATCCCCTGCACCTGGCCAACAAAAAGGCGAAGGAGCTGGCCGGGCTGCTGAGGCAGCACTCCAAGCGCGTGTGGGTCGGCGAGGCCGTCTGTTTCACCGATGACGCGCTCCGCGTTCGCCTTCCGGCCAACGACCTCAACGGCGTCCACACCATCGCCGAGTTGGTCGACATGCTGAAGCGGCCACCGCGCGACGAGCGGCACCGGATCACTGCTGTCGAATCGCGCGAGATCAAGGCCGCGCTCGAGCGGATCGGCATCAACCGCAGCCAGGCCGAATACAAGGTCGGCCCGTACCACCTGGAGCGGAAGTCCTTCGACTCCGGACCGACCTGGGCCGACTGCCTGGCCCGTCACAGCGAGTTACCCGAACTGGCCCGCGTCCGCATCTACCTGCGAGAGCGTGGCTCGGACGCCTCGATCCGGCAGTCGGTGGAGCGCGCCGCCCGGCGCGAGGCCGCGGTCCTGCGGCGCTTCCGCCACCCCGGCGCCGTCCAGCTCAAGCAGTACGATCCGTCCGGGCACTCGGCGGGGCCCGCGCTGATCTTCGACTACCACCCGCAGACCCTGCGTCTGGACGAGTACCTGCTCCAGCACGGGCAGCAGCTCGACATCCTCGGCCGCATGGCGCTCGTACGCCAGCTCGCCGAGACGATGCGATCGGCGCATTCCAGCCGTATCCACCACCGGGCCCTGGCGGCGCGCTCGGTGCACGTCATTCCACGCAACCGGGGGCCCAAGGAACAGGCGATCGGCGAAGAGGCGGCATGGCTCGCCCCGTACCTGCAGATCTCCGACTGGCAGATCGCGGCGCAGCGCAGCGTCAGCGGCCGTTCCGCACAAGGCGCGAGCCGGTTCGCGCCGACGGCGCTGTCCGCCATGCACGTGGCCGAAGGCTCCGACCCGTATCTCGCCCCCGAGCTGACCGCGCTCGAAGCCGACCCGGTGTCCCTGGACGTGTACGGCCTCGGTGTCCTCACCTATCTGCTGGTCACGGGCAGGGCGCCGGCCGCGAGCCAGGCCGAGCTCCTCGCCCGTCTCGAGGCGGGCGAGGGCCTGCGTCCCAGCTCGCTGGTGGACGGCCTGTCCGAGGACATCGACGAGCTGGTGCAGGCGGCCACTGCCTACCGCCCTGAACAACGCCTGTCCTCTGTAGACGAGTTCCTGGAGATGCTGGAGCTGGTCGAGGACACGCTGACGTCCCCGTCCGCTCCCGAGGTCTCCGAAAAAGATCCTCTGGAGGCTGTCGCGGGCGACGTCCTCGGGGGCCGCTGGGAGGTCCGCCGCCGCCTCGGTACGGGATCGACCAGCCGCGCCTTCCTGGTGCGCGACTTCGAGGCCGAGGCCCGCAGGACCCGCCCACTGGCCGTGCTCAAGGTGGCGCTCTCCGACAGCAGGGGCGAGATCCTGGCCCGTGAGGCCGCGGTCATGAGGAGCCTGCGTCCCGACTCCCGGATCATCCGCCTGGTCGAGCCGGAGCCCCTGCGCATCGCGGACCGCACGGTCCTCGCTCTGGAGTACGTCGGCGACGAGCGGGAGGGCAACGGCGAGGGCACCGAGTCCGGCGCCCGCGCGCGGCGCCGCGAGGAGACGGTCGCCCTCCAGCTGCGGGAGCGGGGCCGCCTCCCGATCGACCAGCTGGAGGCGTACGGGGACTATCTTTTCGGGGCTGTCGACTTCCTGGAGGGCGAGAGCGTCTGGCACCGCGACATCAAGCCGGACAACATCGCCATTCGCGTCCGCCCGAACCGCACCCGCGAACTGGTCCTCATCGACTTCTCGCTGGCCGGCTACCCGGCCACGGACCACGACGCCGGCACGGAAGGCTACCTGGACCCGTTCATCGGCTCGCTCACCCGCGGCGCGTACGACTCGCACGCCGAGCGGTACGCGGTCGCGGTCACCCTGCACGAGATGGCCTCGGGCGAGCTTCCCAGATGGGGTAACGGTGCTGTCCTCCCCAGGATGACGGACCCGAAGGAATTCCCCTGCCCGACGATCGCCGCCGACGCCTTCGAGCCCGCTGTCCGGGACGGCCTGGTCGCCTTCTTCCGGAAGGCCTTGCACCGGGACGCCACCAAGCGCTTCCCCGAACTCAAGCCGATGCGGGACGCCTGGAAGAAGATCTTCCTGGACGCCGGGCAGACCGTCACGTCCAGCCATCGCTCCCGCCACCCGGAGGCGCCTGCGCAGACGCCTGGCGGGCGGGCCGCTATCCCGGACGCCGAGCCGCTCACCGCCGAGCAGCAGCGTGAGCGGCTGGCCGAGCAGGTCACCCGTGACACGCATCTGTCGGCCGCCGGTCTCACCCCGGCCGCCGAGTCCTTCCTCTACGGCCTCGGCATCACCACGGTCGGCGACCTCCTCGACTACAGCCGCCGCAAACTCCTGAACGCGCCGGGCCTGGGGGCCAAGACCCGCGGCGAGGTGCAGCAGCGCCAGCGTGAGTGGGGCGAGCGGCTGCGCGAGGCTCCGGTTTCGCCGCTGACCCCGCGAGGCCGGGCCGAGGCCAAGGAAGAACTCGCGCAGCTGTCCGCCGCCGAGTCGGCCGTCCTCGACGCCCTTGCGGAGCGTGAGAACGCGGGTGGCCTGGCCGGCGCCGCACTGCGCCAGGTCAGCCTCGACACCCTCGCCACGATCTTCGTCCCGGAGCTGAACAACAACGGTTCCAATCGCAACAAAGTCGAAATGGTCCGCTTGCTGCTGCGCCTGCCCGACGAGCGCGGCGAGCTGCCCGGCATCGGCGTCTGGCCCAAGCAGAAGGACGTCGCGGAGGAGCTCGGCCTGTCGGCCGGGCGCATCCCGCAGATGCTCAAGGAGGAGCGCGGCCGCTGGAAGAAGCACCCGGCGGTCCAGGCACTGCGTGAGGAGGTCATGGATCTGCTGGCCGGCCTCGGCCGGGTGGCCTCGGCCGTCGAAATAGCCGACGCCCTGGCCGTACGGCGCGGCACACAGCTGCCCCGGCGCGAGCAGCGGCGGAGTCTCGCACTCGCCGCGGTACGGGCCGTGGTCGAAGTGGAGCAACTCAACCCCCAGGACGCCGAGTTCCAGCACCAGCCCAACCGCAAGGCCACGGAGGAAGCTCTCGGCGCGGGCCTGCTCGCCCTGGACGTGCGGGAGAACGACGCCCCGGACACCCCGACCGCGCCCGGCCTCCTCGACTACGCGACACGGCTGGGCCGCACCGCCGACCGGCTCGCCAAACTGGACACTCTCCCCACCGCCACGACGGTCCTCGCCGAGTTGGGCGCGCTCACCCTGCCGCCGGGCACGTTGGACTGGGACGAACGCCGGATTGTGGACCTGGCGGCGGCGGCCTCGCTCAACGCCGCGGCTACCCCGCGTCTGGAGATCTACCCACGCGATCTGCCCCTGGTCCGCGCGCTGCGCCTCACCCAGGCCGGCCTCGTACCCCTGATCCCCGGAATGCCCGAGGCCCGCCAGCCCGGGCTGACCGGCATGGACATCCACGAGCGCGTACGGGCGCGCTTCCCCGAACTCGTCGTCCGGGACAGCCGCGGCATCCTCACCCACGAGCTGCCGACCGATGGCCCACTGACCAAAAGGCTGCGAGAGGCGGGCTTCGACCTCACCCTGTCGAGGCACGAGGACACGGGGACCTTGCGCTATCTGCCCACACGCGTCGACAGCTCGTCCAGCTACCTGACGAGCGGTGCCTGGCGCCGGGCCACCGATGTGGGTGCGGTGACGCGCTACTCCGACGATCCGCTGCTCGCGGGGGCGGTCCGCGCGGAGGAACGGCTGGCGGACTCGGCGCGACGGGACGGGTACCGCGTTCTGACGGTGCAACAGGACAATGCGTGGAAGGCGGCGGGACAGCTGAGGCGGGCGGACCGGTTCGGTGCCGAAGTCGTCTCGGTCACGGAGCTGTTCCTGGAGGCCATGCACGCCCTGGTCCCGCCGGGGACGAAGCCGACCTGGGAGACGCTGCTCAAGGCGGACGTCGCCGATCCGGGGTCGCGCGGCGCGATGAAGTTCGCCGAGTACGCGCGGACGGCGTGGGGTGCGGTGGAGCCACGGGTGCGCACGCTGCTGAACGTCGGCGGGTCGGACTCGTCGTCGGGCCCGGTCCTGCTGACCGAGACCGCGGTGTTCGCCCGGTACGACGCCATGAGCGTCCTCCACCGGCTCGCGGAGGCCGCCCGGCAGGGCGGGCGTGGCCTCTGGCTCCTGGTCCCGCAGGGAGATCCGGCGCGGGAGCCGAAACTGGGCCATGTCGCAGTGGCGTACCAGGCGGGCCTGGGCGAGTGGATAGAGATTCCGGACTCGTGGGTGGACAACGCGCACCGGTCCGGCGACACAGGTACGAATGACACCACGGGAACCGAGGGAGACGTCAAGTGATCGACCGCAAGGCTCTTTTAAACGACCTCAAGCTGCAGGTCAAGGCGGTCGAGGCTGACCTGGCGAGGCAGGTGAGGGCCGTCACGGAGGTGGGCCTCCGACTGCGCGAGGAATACGACCGGGCGCGCGAGCTCGGACGTACGGCGGCGACGTGGAACTCCTGGCTGGACGACCGGATCACGCAGGTGGGGGTGGCCTGGGTCCTGGGAACCGTGTTTGTGCGGTTCTGCGAGGACAACGGGCTGATCCCGGAGCCGTATGTCACGGCACCGGAGGACGACCGCCGGGACTTGGCACTCGCGCGTCACGAGGAGTACGTCGCGAAGGACGACGACCCCACGTTCCGTGGATGGCTTGAGCGAGCGTTCGATGAGCTGGGGGCAGGGCAGGCGGGCCGGCTGCTGTTCGACCGGCGGCACAACGCCCTGTATCAGATCCCGCTGTCGCACGACGGGGCTCGGGATTTGATCGAGTTCTGGCGTACGCGGGACGAGTCGGGTGCGCTGGTGCACGACTTCACGGACCCGCTGAACGAGGACGGTACGGAGGGCTGGGACACGCGCTTCCTGGGCGACCTGTACCAGGACCTGAGCGAGGCCGCTCGGAAGACGTACGCGCTGCTCCAGACACCGGAGTTCGTGGAGGAGTTCATCCTCGACCGGACGATGGACCCGGCGGTCCGGGAGTTCGGCTACGAGGGCCTGAAGATGATCGACCCTACGTGCGGGTCGGGGCACTTTGTGCTGGGTGCTTTCCGGCGGTTGCTGCGGCGGTGGGCGGAGGGCCGGCCGGGGAGAGATCTGCACGAGCGGGTGCGGGCTGCGCTGGATTCGGTGCACGGGGTTGATCTGAACCCGTTCGCGGTGGCTATTGCGCGCTTCCGGTTGCTGGTTGCGGCTATGGCTGCGAGTGGGGTCAGAACGGTGGCGGATGCCGGGAAGTATGAGTGGCCGGTTCACTTGGCGGTGGGGGACTCGCTGATCAAGCGGCGGCATCAGCAGGGGAATTTGTTCGACGACTCGGATGCCGAGGGGGCGGACGAACTCGCGGAGTTCACGTACGAGACGGAGGATGTGCACGAGCACCCGGGGATTCTGGAGCCGGGGCGGTATCACGTGGTGGTTGGTAATCCACCATATATCACAGTGAAGGACAAGAAGCTCAACTCTTTGTACCGTGAATTGTATGACGCGTGTGCTGGAACGTACGCACTATCGGTGCCCTTCGCTCAGCGGTTCTTCGAGCTCGCGAAGGTCGGCGATACGAACGGCGGGCGAGGATACGGCATGGTCGGCCAGATCACTGCAAACTCCTTCATGAAGCGGGAGTTCGGTAAAAGGCTGATCGAGAGCTACTTCGGGAACGAGGTGGAATTGACTGAAGTCATCGACACCTCGGGAGCCTACATCCCTGGGCACGGGACACCCACGGTCATTCTCGTAGGAAGACGTCGAATCGGAAGGCGACGTTCGGAAACGATCCGCACAGTACGCAGCATCCAGGGCGAGCCATCAGCTCCCGAAGAACCGGAAGATGGGCAGGTTTGGCAAGCGATCATTGAGCAGATGGACCAACCTGGATCGGCCAGCCAGTGGGTTTCTGTGGATGATCTGGGGCGGGAGCGGTACTTCGGTAGGCACCCGTGGATTCTGACCGATGGCGGTCTGGAAATGATCGAAACCATTTCAGCCTCAAGTCCGGCTTCACTCAAGTCACAAGTTGTTCGCATTGGGTTCTACGGTGACACACATGCTGACGACGCCCTCACGATGCCACTGCGGGCACTCAGGGCCCATCACGCTGAGCAAGACTTCATAAAACCTATCGGAGTCGGCGATGAGGTTCGCGATCTTTCACTGACTACCAGAAACTGGGTGATCCATCCTTACGATGCGTCACGGTCGACCGCCCCTTTGACTGCGATGCCAAATATTAAGCAAATCCTCTGGCCGAATCGTACCGAGCTCGGCAATCGATCAACATTCTCTGGTCGCACGTACTTCGCCGACGGCCGCCCGTGGTGGGAATGGCACCAGCTCCCCAAGGATGTTGGCACTCACTCCTGGTCTCTCAATTTCGCCTTCGTGGCCACGCACAATCATGTGGTGTTGGACCGCAGCGAGAGCTCCTTCACTCGCACGGCACCGTTGATCAAACTTCCGGAGGAAGCGACCCCAGAGGAGCACCTGCGGCTGCTCGGGTTGCTTAACAGCTCCACCGCAGGCTTCTGGCTAAAGCAGGTGAGCCAGTCCAAGGGAAACGGCGGCATCGGGGGTGGCATCTCCGACGAGCTTTGGGAGCATCGGTTCGAATTCACAGGAACCAAACTGGAAGAGTTTCCGCTTCCCTTGACTTACCCTGCCTCCTTGGGCACTGCGCTGGATGCGCTTGCGCAACGACTCACCGGCACGAGTCCCTCCGTCCTCGCGGCCAAGGCCGCACCTTCCACTCTTGCCCTGCGTGAAGCTCGCGAAGCCTGGCACTCCACCCGCGCCCGGATGATCGCTCTCCAAGAAGAGCTGGATTGGCAGGTCTACTCGCTCTACAACCTGCACCCCGCAGACGTGCGCGTCTCTGAGGACCCGAATTCCCCCGACATCCCCGAGCTCGCCCTCGGGGAGCGCGCCTTCGAGATCGTTCTCGCCCGCCGCGTCGCCGCAGGCGAAGCCAGTGACGAGTGGTTCAAGCGGCACGGGTCCACCCCCATCACCGAGATCCCCGTCCACTGGCCTGCCGCCTACCGCGACATCGTCCAGAAGCGAATTGACGCCATCGAGTCGAGCCGCGCCATCGGCATGATCGAGCGCCCGGAGTACAAGCGCCGCTGGGCCACCGAAGGATGGGACGCCCTCCAGGAGAAGGCCCTGCGCTCCTGGCTCCTCGACCGCATCGAGAACCGCGACCACTGGTACGACGAGAACGACATGCCCGCCCTCGTCACCCTCTCCCGGCTCATCGATGCCCTCTCCCGTGACGATGACTTCGTCTCCGTCGCCAAGATCTACGCACCTCGCAAGGACCTCCCCGCGGTCGTCGCCGAGCTGATGACCGACGAGCACGTCCCCTTCCTGGCGGCCCTGCGCTACAAGCCCACCGGACTGAAGAAGCGTGCTGACTGGGAGCACGTCTGGGATCTCCAGCGCAAAGAGGACGCCGAGACGGACGAGGCGCTCAAGAAGAAGATCCGGGACTCCATCCCCGTACCGCCGAAGTACACCTCGGCCGATTTCCTACGGCCGGCCTACTGGCGGGCACGCGGCAAGCTCGACGTTCCCAAGGAGCGGTTCATCTCATACGGGCAGAGCAACGTGGCCACGCCCCACCTGTACGGCTGGGCCGGCTGGGATCACCGCGAGCAGGCTTACGCCCTCGATGCGTACATCGCCTCCAACGAAGCGCTGACCACTGAGGAGCTGACGCCGTTCCTCGCGGGGCTGCTGGAGCTCCAGCCGTGGCTGGACCAGTGGCACGACGAGTTCGATCCCACCTTCAGCGCGTCCCCTGCCGCGTTCTTCCGAGGGGATCGGCAAATGGTCCAGGGCGAGCACGGCCTGACCGACGACAACCTACGCGCCTGGCGCCCGGCCGCCGCCCGCGGGCGTCGCACCGCTAAGAAGTAACCTCACCGCAGAGTCCGACGGCCCCCGACCAAGTCAGGGGCCGTTTCATTGGCCGATCCGGCCCTGCCGAATAATGACTCCAGCGGATGCACAGAGCCAGCGCTCAGCTCAGGAAAGTTGGGACGCCACCGTTCTGCACGGCGCAAATGAATGCCGACCAAGCACTATTGCGAATGACGAGCGCTGGGCCTTGAGGAACCTTCTGTCCCGAACAGGGGTAACATCAGCCAGACCGTCGAGCACCTCTACATAAGCCCCGTTTTCCGACCCGCTGCAAGAAGAGCGACGCCACGTCGTCAGCTTAGATGTATCCGGCATTCGGCTAGCCTTCATCTGCGTACCCTTCCAGGTAAACACGTATAAGGTCGAGAAACTTAGGCTCTGGCAGCACCTTTGAGCGCACCAAGTCGAAGCGCTGAACCAGCAGCATCGGATGGAGCCCCTGTCCTCGTCAATGATTGCCCAATAAAATGGCGAGTCTTCACGTTCGAAGATACGCTGTCGGTTCATACGGGCAGCTACGTGCGCCTCCAACGCATCAGAGTGCTTGCCAGGCATTCCAGCACGGAACAACTCCCGAGCATAGCCTTCCGTCTGGAGCAACCCGGGGATCAGACTGCTCGTGAACACCTGAATCCGGAGGGCTTGCCTTTCCTTCACAACGAACTCTCGACTGTAATTGGCAATCAAGATGTCTTGCGCCACGGAGAGCGACTCGACAAACAATCCATCCGTGCCGAAGTAGACGTCGAAGGATTCAGCAAGGGCCTCTGAGGGAAGCTGTTCGCCACGCTCCACCCTGCCGATGTACGTGTACGGGTAACCGACTTTCGCCGCAAGGGCGCGCAGCGACAGGCCAGCCCTCTCACGCGAGCGGCGGAGCCTCCGCCCCAGCATCGCACGTGGCGTAGACCTCTCCTCGCCCCCATGCACCCCATCGAACATTTCTTCAACTCGCTGTCCAATGCGGGCACTTGGTCACAGGCCGGGTGTGTCCCCAGTGCGCCTCGATGAGCCAGGGTGGACACGCGAAACGAAAGGACCCCCGCAACCGTGCAGCCGGTCCGGGGGGCATGGCCAACGCTGACGAGGAGCGCCGACAATGCACGACCCTAGCCCCCGATGGCTGAGCTGGTTGAGAAGGAACATCTGGCCGACCACTTCCCGCCGCCGCACCGCGGAACAACCCGCCCCTCCCCCGCCTCACCACGTACCACCACCCGCCCCCCAGGGCCCCTGCGGCTGCGCGCAGCTCACCCCAGGCCATAGCCACCCCGCACTCTGGGCGTCCGCACACGGCATCAACCTCCGCTGCCTGCCCTCCCAGGAGGCAGGCCGGTGAAGAACGCCACACACCGCGAAACCCACAAGCAACAGAAGCCGCCCAGCGGGGCATTCGTCGTCGACCTGCGCCAAGGCCGGATCGGTCAGGTCATGGGGCACGAAGGCCCGTTCCTCCAGCTTCGCCCGCCGCGGGGCGGCCGCGAATGGGACGCGCGGCCGGATGACGTCCGTCCGGCTACGGAAGCCGAGAAGCTGACAGCCAAGGTGCAGGCCGCGAACGCGGAGAGCGGCAGGTGGGGAAAGTGAGCAGGTCCGTGATCCGGTTCGCCCGGTGGACGATCAGCGAGGAGAAGGTCGCCGCCATCCCGCGGGTCACCCACGACCTTGAGTGCGTCGTGTGCTTCGACCGGTCCGGCCCCTGCCGGGAGTTCGAGGCAGCCCGGAACTGGGCCTTCACGCACAGCGGGCGTCATCCGTCGCACACCGCCTACCGCGAGATCATCCAGCGTTGCTGGCGAGCCACGCTCATGGAATGACCGGTCCGTCACCGGACTCGGCCCCCGCCCACCAAGGCGGGGGCCCTTCCATGCCCGCGCCCGAGTGGCGCGCGTCACACCATCAAGCCGGGTTCGTGCACAGGGAACTGACGGATCAGTACGGATAACTGAAAGGATGTCCGGAGCCCCGAACGGCACAGGCAGCGCCCGCACGCCGCACAGCACGCAGAAGGAGAACGAGTCCCCCATGGCCCAGCAGCCGCCTCTGCTCCGCGATGTCATCGACATCAAGGAGTCGATCTCCACCTCGGACTTCGTCCTGCAACTGTCCGAGGCGACGACCCCGGAGGGCGCCAGGGCCGCGCTCGAGGATTACGTGGTCACGGAGCGGCTGCTGGAGAACTTCGACGAGGCTCTCGGGTACATCAAGGCGTCCCTCGACTCGCACCGGTCCAAGGCCGCCTACCTGCACGGCTCGTTCGGTTCCGGTAAGTCGCACTTCATGGCCGTACTGCACGCCCTCCTCAGCGGCAGCCCGGCCGCCCGTGAGCGACGGGAATTCGACCCCCTCCTGACCAAGCATGAGTGGCTCACCACGGACGGGAAGAAGTTCCTGCTCGTGCCGTACCACATGCTCGGGGCCAAGGCCATGGAGCAGCGGGTCCTCGGCGGCTACGTCAGCCATGTCAAGAAGCTGCATCCGGATGCGCCCACTCCGCAGGTGTACCGGACGGACGCCCTCTTCGCGGACATCCGAGCCATGCGAGCCCGTATGGGCGACGAGGCCGTGATCAAGGGCTTGGCTCCGGCAGCCGGTGACGGCTCCGTGGACGAGGACGACGAGTGGGGCGAGTCCTTCGCCTGGACCCCGGCCCTCCTGGATGCCGCGCTCACCGCTGAAGAGACCCACGAGGCGGGGCACGCCATCAACCTGGTCAGCCCGTCGGCTCCCATCGAGCTGCGGGCGCGGCTGGTGCAGGACGCGAGTACGAACCTGCTGCCCGGCTTCGCGCAGAACGCCGTCGAGAACGAGCACGGGTTCATCTCGCTCGACGCCGGCCTGTCCGTCATCGCCGCGCACGCCCGATCACTCGGCTATGACGGGCTGATCCTCTTCCTCGACGAACTGATCCTGTGGCTCGCCACCCTGATTCACGACCAGAAGTTCGTAGGGCGGGAAGCCGGCAAGATCGCAAACTTTGTGGAAGGTGCCGACGCACGCCGCGCCATCCCCATCGTCTCGTTCATCGCCCGCCAGCGCGACCTGCGGGAGCTCGTCGGCGAAGAGCTCTCCGGGGCGGCCGAATCCGCCATCCGGGACACCCTCAACCAGGCATCCGGCCGGTTCGACAAGATCACGCTGGAGGACCGTAACCTCCCCCAGATCGCGCGGGCGCGCCTTCTGCGGCCCAAGAGCACCGAAGCGGCCGCGCTCGTCGACGCCGAGTTCGCTAAGACCCGCAAGGTCCGCCGGGAAGTGTGGGACACCTTTCTCGGCTCCGACCACGGCAGCGGCGGCGTCGGCGCGGACGAGGAGAGCTTCCGCCTCACATACCCGTTCTCGCCGGCGTTCATGGACACCCTCGTCCATGTCTCCTCCGCTCTCCAGCGCAACCGGACCGGTATGAAGCTGATGGGGCAGCTGCTCGCCGACCACCGCAACGGGTTGCGCCTGGGCGACCTGATCCCGGTCGGAGACCTGTATCCGCTGATCACAGCAGGCGGCGACAAGCCGTTCACGGACAGCCTGAAAGTCGTCTTCGAAGCGGCGGACAAGCTGTACCGGACCAAGCTGCGCCCCTACCTCCTCGCCACGTACAACGTGTCGGAGGAGGATGTCGAGCGGTACATGAAGGATCCGGACAGCATCACCGACCCGGATCTGCGCGGCCGTGCCAAGGCCTTCTCCGGCGACAACCGGATCATCGGCACGCTGCTGCTGTCCGCGCTCGCGCCCAGCACGCCCGCACTCTCCGACCTGACCATCCGGCGGCTGTCCGCCCTCAACTACGGATCGGTCGTCGCGCCGATCCCCGGGCGCGAGTACGGCATCCTGACGAACAAGATCGCCGAGTGGGCGGGCCGCTTCCCGGAGATCAAGGAAACCGGCACCGGCGCCAACGCGGGCGTCCGCCTCGAACTCTCCGGCGTCGACGTGGACTCCGTCATAGCCAACGCGAACGTCAACGACAACCCGGGCAACCGCCAGGCCCTCGCCAAGCGGATCCTCGTGAAGGAGCTGGGCGTCGAGCAGGGCAGGTTCAGTGACGAGCTGAACCTCGTGTGGCGGGGCACGGAGCGCAGCGTCGAGGTGGTCTTCGGGAACATCGCGGACAGGGACGAGATGCCCGACCACGACCTGGAGCCTCAGACGGAGGGCCGCTGGCGGATCGCCATCGACCTGCCCTTCGACGAGGGCGAGTACGGAGCGGTCGATGACGCCAACCGGATGCGGGGGCTGCGCGAGAAGCAGCAAGGCGAGCGGTGGCGCACCGTCGCGTGGTTGCCCACGCATCTCTCCAGCCAGCGGTACGCGGACTTCCGCCGTCTCGTCGTCATCGACAAGGCGCTCGCCGACGAGCAGCGTTTCGACACCCAGTACGCGGGCCACCTCAACGCGGACAACCGCGCCCGCGCCAAGGGCCTGCTCGAGACGCAGCGGGAAGCTCTGCTCAAGAACGTCAAGGCCGCCTTCAAGCAGGCTTACGGACTGGCTGACAAGAAGGCCACGGACGTGGAGCTCGGCTTCGGCGACCACCTGGAGTCGCTGCGCGACGTCGACGGCCTCGCCCTGCCCTTCGGCCAGTCCCTGCGTGAGGGCATCCGGCACATTGCGGGCAAACTGCTCGCCGGGCAGTACCCTGATCACCCGGACTTCGACCCCGAGGGCACCGCGAAGGCCGTCGTCACCGCGGCCGACGCCCGCAAGGTGTTCACACACATCCGGGCCGCTGCCGAGGCCCGCGACGGGCGCACCGAAGTGCCGGCCGGGGACCGCAAGCTGATGCGGCGGGTGGCCCAGCCGCTGCGGCTCGGGCAGCAGAAGGAGGCATACTTCGAAGTGTCCCCCTACTGGGCGGACCACTTCCGCCAGCTCGCGCGTGAACAGGGGATCACCGGGGACCTCTCCCTGATCACCCTCACCGACTGGACCGACCGGCCCCAGCCGCGCGGCCTGCCCGACTTCGTCGCGAAGCTCGTGGTGGCGTCCTTCGCCGAGATGGACGACCGGGTGTGGGTGCGCGAGGGCATGCCGCTCGATCCGGCACCGGAGCTGTCGGCGATCAAGGACCGCGACACGCTGCGCAGCCAGCCGCTGGCGTCCGAGGAAGAGTGGGAGGCGGCCCGACGGCGCTTCGGGACGGTCTTCGGGGAGACGGCGCCGACACTGCGGCGCGGCCGGATGGTCAACCAGTTCGCCCGCCAGATCACCGAGCAGGCGCGCGCCTGCCAGGAACCGGCCGCCGAACTCGTACGAGCACTGGAGGAGCACGCCAGTTTCCTCGGGCTCGACGAGACCGACGAAGCGGGCCGTCTCGGCATCGCCCGGCGGGCCGTCGACCTGATGAAGGCACTCACCCGGGCCGCGGGCCATGGGGCCGCAGGAGCGAAGAAGACGGTGGAAACACTGGCCTCCTTCGATCTCGGCGCGGTCAGTGCGGATCGCTACGGGACATCGGTCAAGCAGGCAAAGTCAGTGGCCGAAGCTCTGGCCTCGGCCTCCTGGACCACGCTCGAGCTGGCCTCGGCAGAAGGGCCGGAAGGACAGGCGCTCCTCGACTCGCTGCGGGACGTGGCCCGAGGCGACCAACGGACCGGTGACCTGCGGGATGCCCTGGCACATACCCAGCGCGAAGTGCTGGCCCTGATCAAGCGCAACCGGGCAGCCTCCGCCCCGCCGCCCGCGCCCGCACATCCCCACGTCCCCGCTCCCAGGGGCGCGGGGGATGTATCGCTGACCACGGACACCAGCCACCCGCCCGTCCCGGAGGACGAACCCTCCACGCCCGCCGGCGGCACGGTAAAGGTGCGTCGCCGGTCCGGTGGCGGACGCACCACGGCAGCCCGCGCGGTGGCGAAACTGCAGGCTGAACTCGCGGAGTTGGCCTCGCGGGAACCCGGCGCCACCATCGAGATCACCTGGCGGGTCATCGACTCATGAGTGCACCGGTCACCTCGGTCGCCGTGCGGCTGAACCTCGCGACCATCACGCAGTACTTGTCGTCCCAGTCCTCGCTCGCCGCTTCGCTCACCGGCGGCGGAAAGCGGCGGGCGGTGCTGCTGCGCTCGGCACCGCAGTGGGAGGGGCCCGTCGAACCCGTGTGGGGCGACGGTCGAACAGCACGGATCGCGGCCGCGCCGTCCCCGCTCGCCGTCCATGAGTTGCTCCTCGGCCACCTCATCGATGGGGCGGCGGGACCGGACGTCCTCGTGGTGCTGACCGACCGCGAGCAGAACGAACTCGACCCGGCGATTCTGGCCCGTGCCCACAAGCGCCGCATCGAGGCCGTGGACAGCTGGGACGTGGTCCGCCAGGCGTTCCGCGCGCAGCAGGTCGACCCCCGGCTCAAGAAGGACAATTGGGCCGCCGAATCGCTGCTGGACGCCAATCCGGGCAACTGGCCGCCGATCGCGGGCGGCATGCTGTCCCGGCACACCGCCCTGTCCGCCCTGGCGCTGCGACGGCTGCAACTCGGCCCGTACGACGGCGAGGCCGGGACGGCCCGCTCGGGGCTCGGTCCGGCGGACGGCAGCCTCGATGCACAGACCTTGCTCGGCTGGTCCCTGACGGCCGGCGGCCCCGAGCAGTTCCTCCAGCTGCGCGGTCCCGAGCGCAAGGGCCTGGCCTCGTTCCTGAGCGAGGAGGAGCAGGCGGGCCTCGCAGGCCGGGCGCTCCTGGCTCTGGCCGAGGCCGAGCACGGTGCTGACGCGGTCGCGTTCGGCCTGGCGTGCGCGGCGTTGTGGCTGCACGCCGCGCCGGACGCCGCCGTCTACCGGGCACGAGGGCGTGCCGAGCGGTGGTTCGGCGACCAGCCGCCCGCGGCCGGTGAGCAGCTCGACTCGCTGGCTTCCGCCCTCGGGCGGGCTTCGGAGGACTACGTCTGCGCCTTGTTCACCCGCGCCGCACGTGGAACGGGCAGTGTCACGGAGCAGGCCCGGGAGGCACGGCGGATAAGCGAAATCGTGCTGGAACGGGCATCCGCCCTTGTCCGCCAGTTCGGCGCGGAGAAGGCGGCGGAGTCAAGCCCGGTGTTGCCCGCGGGCCTGGAAGCCAGGTTCACGGCCGTGGGAGCGGCTCTCGCGGCCGGACAGCTCGATCCTCTCGCGAAAGCCGTCCGGTCCCTGGACGCGCACAAACGTGCAGACCTACCCGAGGCGCGGGCGCGCATCGAACGAGCCCGTATGGCGCAGCGCCTCGCGCAGTGGCTGGCGAGCGACCCGGCCGTCGAGTCGGACACGGTGGCCGCCGCGATCGAGCGCCAGATTACCGAAACGGGATGGGTGGACCGGGCGCTTGAGCACATCGAGGCCGGTGGGGACCCCGAACCTGTTCTGAAGTCCGCGTATGACACGGTCGGCGCCCGGATCCGTGCGCACCGGCACGAGATCGACCGGAACTTCGCTCCCGTCCTGGCGGGCTGGACCACCGCCGGCACTTCGCCCGAATCGATGCTGACCGTCGAGACGTTCCTCGACCGCGTCGTGAAGCCGGTCGTACGCGGCAGCGCAGCTCGACGGGTGCTGCTGCTCGTGCTGGACGGGATGAGCGCTGCCATCGCCAGTGAGCTGGGTGAGGAACTCCGTGCCTCCTGGGCGGAGTTCGATCCGGTAAATGAGCGTGACCCCATGCGCCGTGCGATGGCGGCCGCCCTGCCGACGGTTACCGCCGTCTCCCGTACGTCCCTGTTCGCCGGGAAGCTGATGAAGGGCTCACAAGCGGACGAGAAGCGGTTGTTCCCCGCCCACAAGTTCTGGGGCGGTGCTCCTGCGGCCGTGTTCCACAAGGACGACCTGCGGGGCGAAGGAGCGGGGGACACCTTCGGTCCCGCTCTCACCGAAGCCCTCGCCGACGGGCGCACACATGTGGCCGTGGTACTGAACGCCATCGACGACAGGCTCGCCAAAGAGCAGAAGCTCGGCGATGGAGCCTGGCAGGCCGACCACATCCCCGGGCTGCTGGAACTGCTCCGTGTGGCAGCGGCTCAAGGTATGGCCGTGCTCCTGACCAGCGATCACGGGCATGTGGTGGACCGCCACGGCGTCAGGGCCAAGGCGTCGTCCGCCACCGAGTCCGCCCGGTACCGTGCGACGGAGGGGGTGGCGGGGCCGGCCGGGGCGACCGAGGTCGCGCTCTCCGGCCCACGCGTGGTCTGGCCGGAGCCGGGAGGCTCGGTCGTCGCCCTGTGGGACGCGGACTCCCGCTACACCGCCCGCAAGGCCGGCTATCACGGCGGTGCGTCCCTCGCCGAATTCGCCATCCCTGTGCTCGCCTTCCTCCCCTTCGGCGCGACGCCGCCCAAGGGTTGGCGGGAGCTGGGCGATCAGCGGCCGGCGTGGTGGCGTCTGGATGGGCAGCAGCCTCGCCCTGCTGTGCCGCAGACCGGGCCGCCCTCCGCGCCGAGGAGGCCGGGCCGGCAGAAACCGACAAAGGCGCAGGCCGAGCTGGCCAAGGCACACGACCCACTGTTCCATGTCGCGCTGGTACCGGCGTGCGAGAGCGAGGAGAGCCTGATCACCACGGCGCTCGTGCCGCCGGACGAGTCCCTGGTCGCCACGCTGCTCGCTTCGGACAGTTTCCAGGGCCAATATCAGCACGGCCTGCTGACCGCCCGAAAACCTCCCCAGGACAAGGTGGAAAAGGCGCTCCTGGCTCTCCTCGGCGCAGGTGGCACCCTGCCCGTCACGGCGCTGGCGCAACGCGCGGAGTACCCCGCCACCCGGGCCGACGGTTTCGCGGCGATCCTGCGCCAGCTCCTCAACTACGACGGGGTGCAAGTCCTGGAGACACTCCCGGACGGGCGGACGCTCCGCCTGCACAGCGACCTGCTGCGGATGCAGTTCGACCTGTGATGTCGCGGTGATTCAGCCGACGTAATCGCGCAGCAAGGCGGCGAAGGCGGTCAGCTCCCGCATCGACTCGGGCGGGAGCGGTTCCGCGTCGAAGTGAGCGATCCGGTTCCGGATCTCCTTCACCTCCTTGAGATGACGGACGAACTGGGCACGGTCCAGTGATTCGCACTGGAGCGTGGCCCAGTTGAGGTCCGCCTGCTGTGCCATGGCCGTCTTGGTCTGCTCACCGTCCACCAGATGCACGTAATCGCCGAACATCAGGTCCTCGACCCTGCCCGAACGCCGCTCTGCCTTCTTGTTGGTCTGGACAGCCTTGATGGCCTCGTCGGCGAGTCTGGCTCCCAGCCACCGGCGCAGGAGCGACTCGATCTCCCCGAGCAGGAAGAACGGGCGCGCTGCGCTTTCGAAGCGGTCGACGACGTGCGCCGGAGTGACGATGCCGGACAGGGCTCCGTCCTCTCCCCGCACCAGCAGGTAGCCCTGTTCCATCAGCGTCGACAGGCAGGCGAAGAACTCGTCCCGGACGTCCCCCAGCGGCAGGGAGTCCTGTTGCATGGCGTTCTCAAGCGTCGGTTCTCTTTTCCGCTCGTACATCAGAGCCAGAGAGCGCCAGGTGACGACGCCGTGCACGGCCGTCATGCCCGTCGTGACAGGCACCTGTTCGCAGCCCTGATGTCTCATGAGATAGGTCGCCTGGGACAGTGCGCTGGTGGCCGATACACAGCGCACACCTGCGCGCGCTGACGGCAGATCACCGACCAGCAGTCGCCGCGGAAGTGCGTGGGACGGGAGTGGTTCGTCCTCGACCGCCTCTTCGCTCTCTCGGGGTGAGGGCACCGCCACCGCGAGGGCGACGATCTGGACGCGGTCCCCCACCCCGCATGTGGCGAAGTCAGGCAGGGTCGCAAGGCCCGCCTCGGTCAGCACCTTGGCGATGTCATAGACGTTCCACGGCCGACGCACCCGCTCACCGAAGAGATCGAGGAATTCCGTGAGGGGCACCTCGGAGCCCTTGAGCTCGATGAGCTCCCGTTCACTGGGCCGACGGTTCACCGGACCACCTCGTCGTCCGGCATGTCGCGCAGGATGGTCCGCTTGCCCATGGCCGCATGCGCCATCGCCAGAAGCTGCTTGGAGCGCGCGGAGTAGAACTCTTCGTAGTCGTTCTTCCGCAGGAAATACGGATCGATCAGGTGCGTGGCGATCACGTCGTCGAACCATTCACGGCGCATGTCGGCCACCACGGCCAGGGAATCGAGCCAGGATGCCGGCGGACCGGTCAAGGCTTGGGCGGCGCGCAAGGACAGTGGCGTCTTGTTGACGATGGAGTTGGCCGGAAATCTGCCGTCGGGCCGATGCCTGCGTACCCATGTACGCGGGAAGACATGCCGGATGTCCACCCCGTACTCGTCCAGAACGCTCGGCTTCAGCGGGGCGTCCGTATAGTGCCAGTCCACGGCCCCCTGCTTGATGAGCAGGGCGTAGATCCCCTTGTAGGCCGCGCTGTTCCGGGTGGTGAGAGTGTCCAGCCGTTCCGAGAAGAAGTACGCGTCGTTGACGGTCTCGGGGGCGACGCCCTCACGCCGGATCCACTCGATGAGCTGCTCGACATCACGGGTGAATCGGGTCTCGGTGGAGCCCCCGTACATCTCACCCAGCACGCCGCACCAGTACCACTGGGTGATCATGTCCTCGGCGCCGAGCTTGTCGGTATCCTCGCCGAGGATGGCGCGGACCGCGGCGAGCGGCACCAGCTGGGTGCGATAGGGCAGATCGGTGACGCGCACGATGCACTGCTTCTCGAGGAAGGCGCCGACCCAGTCGAACGCGTCCGCCAACCGGGGCGCCAGCATATCGAAATCCGTGAGGGGCAGTTCGAGAAGGTCCCTTCGCTTGCAGGAGACGCCGGTGCCCAGCCCGTCCTGCTTGCGCAGCCAGGTCCGCACGAGCGCGACGGCCTGCAGGAAGTCGCTGCTGCTCAGGCCGTCGTCAAGGCCGACGTCCAGGCGGCCGAACACAGGGTAACGGCCGGCCAGTTCCTCCTTGATCGCCTGCCATGCCTTGGGCAGCTGGTAGTACGAGCCCTCCCGCTCCCGGTAGGCGCGATCGCCGGCATAGGTAGCGGTCAGGAGCTCGAAGACATTGAGGGGGACACCTCCTGTGTTCACCCGCTCGAAGACGGCGCAGACGGCGTCCATGGAGGTGGAGGCGGCCAGCTTGATCATGGGCACCTGGAAGGAGCGCACGTGCTCGAGGACCTGCTCCTCGAAACGGCTCCACAGGTCGAAGCGCCGGTCATCGCCCTTCTCGTACACCCGCCGCCAGGCATTCACCTTCTGGGTGTCGAACACGATGCGCAGCGGGAAAAGCCCAGCGGCGCACTCCCCCTCGGTGCCGGTCAGATCGTGGAGGACATCGCGGGCGAAGTTCGCCCGCAGTACCTTGTCCTCGGGCACGGACACGATCGCCTCGTCACGGTCCGTGGGAGAATCGACGGCCTTGCCGATGTCGACGTAGTACCAGCGTTTGACGTTGTCCCGAGCGTCCTTGGTCTCCACGGGTCTGTCTTGGAACAGCGCCTGGAACAGTGAGGTGAGACGCTGCTGACCGTCGAGAAGCAGCAGGCTGGGATCCGACTCCTCCGCGGCTTGCGCCCCTGTGAGAGTCCGGGCCCGGAACGGCGACTCGCCACCGGTTTCCAGGGTCATCACTACGCCGAGGGGATAGTCGAGCGTCACCGTCGCAATAATGGCGCGAATTCGATCGTCGTCCCATTTCCAGTCACGCTGGAAATCCGGCAGCTGCAACGCTCCTGACGCTACATCAGTCAGAAGGGCCTTGAGCTTCACGTTGTCGAGTCCTGCCACGCCCCTGTACCCCGCCCCTCGCCGTTCGCGCTCTCTTGCGCGGGCAGCGATTAGACCAAGAGGGCAACGTGGCAGTCAACGCGGTTCCCCACGGCATGCCTTCACCCCACACGCCTCGACACCACTGACTCAATGGGACACTGGAGGGCGTGAGTACCGCTCAGCCCTCCCGCTCCGCCGCCGTCAGTGCGGCGCGCCGCCGTGCGGTGATCGACGCTCTGCGGCGCGGAGCCGTGCCGGAGGCCGGGCTCGACCTACTGGCCACCGGACTGAACCGGTTCGAGGCAGCGCTCGACGACGAGTTGCACGCGGTCGCTTCCGGAGCGTCGGTGTTCAAGGCCGTACGCGGTGAATACGGCTCCGGCAAGACGTTCTTCACCCGGTGGCTCGGTGAGCGGGCCAAGCGCCTCGGCTTCGCCGTGGCCGAGGTCCAGATCTCGGAGACCGAGACGCCCCTGCACAAGCTCGAGACCGTCTACCGGCGGCTGACCGAGCGACTGAGCACTCCCAGCTTCCCGCCCAGCGCGCTCAGGACGGTCGTGGACGCCTGGTTCTACGCGCTGGAGGAGGACGCCCTCGCGGCCGGAGCGTGCGAGGACGAACTGGCCGACGAAGTCGAGAAGCTACTGATCGCGCGGCTCACCGAGGTCTCCCGGCACGCCCCGTCCTTCGCGACAGCTCTGCGCGGCTACCGGTCGGCACTCGCCGAAGGCGACGAGGCGACTGCGGCCGCCGTCCTGGCCTGGCTGGGCGGTCAGCCGCACGTGGCCGCCGCGGCACGGCGCTCGGCCGGGGTACGTGGTGAACTGGACCACTTCGGCGCCCTGGGTTTTCTGCAGGGGCTGCTGACCGTGCTGCGCGATTCGGGGCACCGGGGGTTGTTCATGGTCCTCGACGAGGTGGAGACGCTCCAACGCGTCCGATCGGATGCCCGGGACAAGGCACTCAACGCACTGCGGCAGCTCATCGACGAGGTGCACTCGGGGCGCTTCCCCGGCCTCTACCTCGTGATCACAGGAACCCCTGCGTTCTACGACGGCCGACAGGGCGTGCAGCGGCTCGCGCCTCTCGCGCAACGCCTCGCCACCGACTTCACCACCGAACCTCGCTTCGACAATCCCCGCGCGGTGCAACTGCGACTGTCCGGATTCGGCCAGGAATCACTGGTGGACCTCGGCGTGACCATCCGGGATCTGTACGCGACGGGCGCCGATTCCCCCGACCGCGTCACGGCACGCGCGGATGATGCGTACGTCGCCGAGCTCGCCCACGCCGTAGCCGGGGCCCTGGGCGGCAAAGTCGGCGTCGCACCCCGGCTGTTCTTGAAGAAGCTCGTCGGTGATGTCCTCGACCGCATCGACCAGTTCGAGGACTTCGACCCCAGGAAGCACTACCGGCTGACGGTGGCTGACAGCGAGCTCACCGGCATCGAACGCAACGTGATGGCTGCGGCATCGGCCGACGATGTCGAGCTGGACGTGTGATGCCCCGCGCCGACGGACCGGACCCGGTCGAGCGGCTCGATCCCGTCGTACTCCACCACGTGGTCAACACGCTCGGCTGGCGCGACCTGCGACCGCTGCAACGCGACGCGATCAACCCGCTGATGGACGGCGAGGACGCTGTGCTGCTCGCTCCGACGGCCGGCGGCAAGACCGAGGCAGCCTGCCTGCCGATCCTGTCGGCCATGTCCGGGCAGGGCTGGCGCGGCGCGTCCGTGCTCTACCTGTGTCCGCTCAAGGCGCTACTCAACAATCTACTGACCCGCGTCGACTCGTACGCCCAGTGGCTCGGGCGGCGAGCCGGCTTGTGGCACGGCGATACGAAGGAGTCACAGCGGCAGCGCATGCGCACCGATCCTCCGGACATCCTGCTCACCACACCGGAGTCGCTTGAGGCCATGCTCATCGGCGTGAAGACCGACCATGCCCGTCTACTGGGGAACGTGCGGGCAGTCATCGTCGACGAGGTGCACGCCTTCGCGGGCGACGACCGCGGATGGCACCTACTTGCCGTGTTGGAGCGTCTACAGCGGGTCACGAGACGTCCGCTCCAGCGAATCGGGCTGTCGGCAACCGTCGGGAACCCCCAGCAACTCCTCTCCTGGCTGCAGGGGTCCGGCGCCGGGAAGCGGCCGAGCCGGGTCATCGCTCCGGCCTCGGACGGTGCACCCCCGGCGAGCGAAGTGGAACTGGACTACGTTGGATCCCTGGACAACGCCGCCAAACTCATCGCCGCCCTGCACAAAGGCGAAAAGCGGCTGGTGTTCTGCGACTCACGGCGACAGGTGGAGCAGCTGGGTGCAGCGCTCAGGGCACGCGATGTGACCGTGTTCCTGTCGCACGCCTCGCTGGCTGCGGAGGAGAGGGCCAGATCCGAGCAGGCATTCGCAGAAGCGCGCGACTGTGTCATTGTCTCGACGTCCACGCTGGAACTCGGCATTGATGTGGGCGACTTGGACCGCGTCATTCAGATCGACGCACCCGGCACGGTGGCCTCGTTCCTGCAGCGCCTCGGACGGACGGGGCGGCGTACGGGATCCACACGCAACTGCCTGTTCCTCGCGACAGGCAAGGACACTCTGCTGCAGGCGGCCGCGCTTCTCCTGCTCTGGGGACAGGGCTGGGTCGAGCCGGTGACCGCTCCCCCCGATCCCCGTCACCTGGTGGCGCAGCAACTGCTGGCCGCCATACTCCAAGAACACAAGCTCGGCGACCAGCTGTGGCCCGAGCAGTGGAACGGCCTCGCACCCTTCGACCGCTCAGCGGCGCCGGTCCTGCGCCATCTGGTGAGTGAGGGCTTCCTCGACGAGGACGGCGGGATGCTGCTCATCGGCCCCGAAGCCGAACAGCGCTTCGGCCGTCGGCACTTCATCGAGCTGACGGCCTCCTTCACGGCTCCTCCTCAGTTCACCGTGCTGTCAGGGCGCACGGAGATCGGACGGACGGACCCGTCCGTCCTGACCGAGGAGCGGCCGGGCCCTCGCCGGCTGCTGCTCGCCGGGCGAAGCTGGCAGGTGACCTTCATCGACTGGGTCCGCAAGCGCGTGTTCGTCGAACCGGTCGACAGTGGTGGCATCGCCAAGTGGTCCAGCGGTTCGCTCGCCGGCCTGTCGTACGCGCTCACCCGTGCCATGCGCGAGGTCCTTCTGGGAGACGACCCTCCGGTCTCTCTGACCCGACGGGCCGTGGCGTGCCTCGCTGAGTGGCGGCGGGACGATGCTCCTCATGTCGTGCACCCCGGCGGAACACTGGTGACCCGCACGGGAAACGATGTGCGCTGGTGGACCTGGGCGGGCTACCGCGCCAATGCCACGCTGGCGGCGACACTGCCATCGGTCACCGATCCCGTCCAGCGCCCGACGGACAGCTACGTACGGCTACGGGAGGACCTGACGCCCGCGGTCTGGCGCACGGCCTGCGAAGGCGTCGAAGCAGGCGCGGCATTAACACTCCCCAACGTAGACTACCGTGCGGTGCGCGGGCTGAAGTTCTCCGCCGCACTGCCCCAGCGACTCGCGGTGGCGACGGTCGCCACTCGGCTCGCGGACTTCGAGGGGGCGCGCGCAGCACTGGCGGAGCCAGTGCGCTTCCACCTCGGCTCCTCCGCCTGACGGCGAACGTCGCGCCGAGCACGATCGGAACAGGGCAACGAGCTCCACACGAGGTCGGACCGGGGCCCATTGCAGCGTGGCATCGTTGACCTTCGGGCGGCTGGCCTCGACCAGCCCAGCGACCGAGGTGAGCACCGGAAGGCCCGCATCGCGGGTTGCGGCCGACCACTCTTGCAGCCGCCCCGGAATCGAAGGCGCGGCTGGTGAGCTCGGCCCACTGGTCGGTGATGCTTCTGGCTCACAGCGCGAGATATCCGACGTTCGGGCTCCGGGACGACGTCAGAACGCCGGGCCCCCGGAGGCCACGCCCCGGGTACCTGATCCACGTCCTGCTCTAAATGACGAGGACCATCTCAGCGGCCCGACGGGCTTCCGCTCCGCCTCTGCGGAAACGAAGGACATGCCCCCACCCGCACGAGTTACTTCGTGCTGCCTGGGGGCATTTTCTTGCTGTTCCGTGAGTCCGCGGGGTCGTTGGCCAACCGCACGCACCTTGAAGGGCGTCTGGCAGAGCTCCTGACCGAGAACTTCCTGCACAAGCACCGCCATCGACCCCAGCCGTCGGAGGTGCGCTCCTGGGACCGCAGCATCCCCGCGCTCACCAACGCGCTGGTCGAAGCCGGGCTCGGCGACGTCGAGATGCTGCTGGAGTACGGGTTGCCGCTGACCAGCAAGCGCGCGGACGTGATACTCGCCGACGTGCATCCGGCCACCGGCGAGCCCTCGTACGTGGTGGTGGAACTCAAACAGTGGAGCGAGGCATATCCCGAGGGCGACGATCCGCTGCGCTGCCGCATCCCCGCCTACCCGGAGCCCGTCCTCAACCCGATTGAGCAGGTGCGAGGCTACTGCGACTACCTGGTGTCGTTCAACGGGGCCTTGGAACGGATTCCGGAGTCGGTCGCCGGGGTGGCGTACCTGCACAACGCGACCGAGTTCGGGTAGCGGGGTTGCGCGCCGTCACCGAGGACCGTCGAGGCCGCATGTTCACCGGTGAGCAGCGCGGCGCCTTCCTGAACTACCTGCGCTCAAGGCTGGCGCCTAAGCCGGGCGCCGACGCGGCTTAGTCGCTGCTCCAGGGCAAGGTCCGGCCGTCCAGGCAGCTCATGGCTGTCGCCGCCGAGGAAGTCCGCGACCGGGAACAGTGCGTGCTGGTGGACGAGCAGCGACTCGCTTACGAAACGGTGATGTCCGCGGTCCGGGAGGCACGGCGCTCCAACCACAAGCAGGTGGTCGTGGTGACGGGCGGCCCAGGCTCCGGCAAGAGCGTGATCGCGCTGTCCCTGCTGGGCGATCTGTACCGGCGTGGAGTGCCCGCCCTTCACGCCACCGGTTCACAGTCCTTCACCAAGAGGATGCGCAAGGTCGCGGGTGCCCGGAAGCCCGAGGTCCAGCGACTCTTCCGCTACTTCAACAGCTTCATGGAGGCTGAGCCCAACGACCTCGACGTACTCGTCTGCGACGACGCACACCGGCTGCGCAAGACCTCTGCCAACCGCTATACCAAGGCCACGCTGCGCACCGGCCGCCCGCAAGTGGCGGAGCTGATGGACGCAGCCCGCGTTCCCGTGTTCCTGCTGGACCAGCACCGGGTGGTGCGTCCGGGCGAGATGGGGACGGTGGACCAGATCCAGGAGGCCGCGGCAGAACAGGGGTTGGAGTGCACGGTGGTGGAGCTGGACAGCCGGTTCCGGTGCGGTGGCAGTGACGCGTATTTGCGGTGGGTGACGGGCCTGCTGGGGTTGGAAGGCGACGGGCTCGCCGTGTGGGAGCCCGACGGCAAGGTACAGCTGCTGACGTCGGACAGTCCCCAGGAGCTGGAGGATTTCCTGGCCGCGCAACGCGCCCAAGATTACGGCGCTCGGATGTCGGCGGGCTACTGCTGGAAGTGGACGACGAAGATCACTCCGAGCATGACGGGGCTACCCACCGACGTGGCCATCGGTGACTGGGCGAGGCCGTGGAACCTGTACGGGGACCGCTCCCTGCTCGGTGCGCCGCCCGCACCGCTCTGGGCCACCGATCCCGCGGGTTTCGAACAGATCGGGTGCGTGTACACCGCGCAGGGCTTCGAGTACGACTGGTCGGGCGTGATCATGGGCTCGGACCTCGTCTGGCGGACCGACCGCTGGGTGGTGGACCGGACCGCGTCCAAGGACCCCTCCTTCACCAAGGCCACCCCTGACGAGGACGTCGACCGACTTGTCCGCAACACCTACAAGGTGCTGCTGACCCGGGGCATGATCGGAACGATCATCTACTCGACAGACCCTGAAACCCGCGAGAAGCTCCGCTCGTTGATTCCGTCGGCCGCGAACTCAGGGGAATAAGCGGCGCAGGACACCCTCCACGTCGGCTCAAGGAGGCGAAATGGGGACGGCATAGCGCCACCGGGGCGTGTGTCCTGCTTCTTTCACCACGAATCCGACGCCCGTGCAGGTCCCCGTTCCTCGCTCTCAGGACGGTGACGGCAGCCATCGTGCTGCCTGTTCACGACTGACCCGGTCGGCGTCTACATACCACTGGCGCCGCTCCTTGTCCCAGCGAGCGCCCAGAATCCGCTTCGCCTCATCCTTCTCCGCATACGGGACATTCAAGTACAGCCGCCGCCCGCGGGGTGCGTCGGTTGCACGGTTGGAGGGCCTGGGGTTCCACGCGGCCCGTTCCTTGCGCGCCCGCTCGATCACGCGCCCCACACGCTCACACGCGGAAGGGTCCGTGAGCCGCATCATCAGGTCAGTCGGACCCGAATTCGCCAGAAGGTTCAGGGAGCCGTGCCAAAGGACGGCACCGTCGAGGATGAGGACCTTCTCGTGCATTCGCTCGCGGAATTCCACCTGGCAGCCGACCGCACGCAGTTCCTCGACCAGCCCTTGGGCGCGTTCAACAGCCGCGTCCGTGGTCTGCTCCTGAGGGGGCCGAGTCCGGACAATGACGCTGACACCGTCGGCTATCCGCTTGGCCAAATGTGCTGACCAGGTACGCACGGGCCGTGGGTCGAGGAACGGGCAGTAGATCTCGATGCTCTGGCCGGCCCTGTCGATATCCCAGTGCACGGCCCTGGGTACTTCGTCGGCCGGAAAGAAGGCGGGTCGGGCCAGCTCTTCGTCCGTGAGCGAGGCGAGCTGGGCGGCTTCACGAACGGGGATGAGCTCATCGACGGACATGCATTGAGCGTGTGCCTCAAGGTGGTCGAGCATGCGCCGTGCCTCGCTGTCCGCGGACAGGTGCCGGCGGAGATGCTCGACGTCCGCAACGACGATGAGGTGGTCCTGGGCACGGCTGAGGGCAACATTGAGCAGGCGGCAGGTATGCGAGGACAGCCCGGTGCCTTGAAAGAAGTAACCCGGCTTCGCCCCTGCACCGGCCGTGGTGTCGAGGATGACGATAGGCCGCTGGCTGCCCTGGAACCGGTGCACCGTGTCCACAAGCCCCTCAAACTGTTCGCCGAATCGATAGGCGAGGCTGCTCTTCAGCGCCTTCACCTGCGCCCGATACGGGGCGATCACGGCAAGTCGGTCGGCGGCTCGCTCGCCGACCGGCGCCTCCTCCCACTTCCGGCCGGGCAGCACCCCCTCGTACTGCAGGCCGCGGACGAGTTCATGCACGGCTGCCTCATGCACCGTATTGGTGAGATGGTCCCGGCCTGGAATGCGCTGCCGCGAGGTGTCGATGAGGATCAGCGGAGAATCAACGAGTGTGTTGAAGGGGATGCGGGAAGCGTCTCCACGGCCGGTCCGGAGAGGCGCGTCGGGATAGGCCACCGTGTTCACGAGGTCGCAGATGGCGCCGCGCATACGGTATTGAGTGTCCAGTGCCACGAGCCGCGCGTCACGGATCACTGAACCCCCCGCGGTGACCAGACCGGCCGTATGGAACACGTCCTGGGCGGTCCACTGTCGAGCGTGCTCCCGCTCGGCACTGGTCGCCTTACGGTCGCCTTCGCTCTTCGTCACTGCCGGGAGCTGACGAAAGTCGCCGGCTACCACGACGCGCTTCCCGGACAGCCCGGCCGCGTACCAGGCTGACGGCAGGTCGACCATTCCCGCTTCGTCGATAACGACGACATCGACCTGATCCAACAGCTTCCGCGCCTGCACGGCCTTCGCTACCGTCGCGCCGAGCACTCGGCACTTCGAGCGGATGGTCTCCTCGATGCGTCTGCGCTGCTCCTGAAGCCCACTGATCTCCTGTTGAAGCTGCTCAGCCTGCGTGCCGAGGACCGTGCGTGTGGGCAATCCCGTCAGCTTCGGCAGCTCGGTCGAGAGAGCGGCCCTGATCTTTGTGATCTCGCCAGTAGCCCTGCGCAGGTCGAGGTCTGCGGCGGCCAGGGCCGTCGCCGCCTGCTGGGACAGCACCTGGGCCTGAGCCAGGACAGCCCGCGCGCTGTCCAGCTGTGCCCTCTTCCGGGCTGCGAACATCCCGCTCGGCACCCCGATCTTCGCCATCACCGCCTTTTGGGCGGATATCCGCGAACGAACCTGGTTTTGGGCCTCGGTATGGAGAGCCCGCGCTCGCCCGGCCTCGCTATAGGCTTTCTGGGCTGACGCCAGGTCGGTTCGAAGCCCTTCCACCTTGTCGTGTACGACGACGCCTTCGCGTACGTCCTGGAGAGCCGCTCCGAGCCGGATGAGGGAGGCGTCGATGCGGGCAGTCAGCCTCGCGGCGATGCGCTCGGTGTCTACCTGATCGCCGTACTTGTCACGAAGCGAAGGGACGGTGATCTCGCCGGCACGCTGTACGAGCCCGTCGGCGAAGCCATCCTCCTCTGAAAGCAGCTCACAGATCCGTTCGAGAGCCTGGTCCACGGCCACCTTCGTGGGTGCGAGGAAGAGCACCGAGAGGTCCTGGCGGTAGCTGCCTTCGACGATATGCGCGACGACGTCGGTCTTACCGGTCCCCGGAGGCCCCCAGAGAAACAGCACCTCACTGGTGAGTGCCTGCTCCACGGCCTGGCGCTGACGGGGGTTCAGCTGGAGCGAAGTCCAGTCAGCCACCCAGCGCCCAGCGGTCCCCCCACTCCGGAGCTTCGGGGCGCCCCGCCCAAGCATCCATCCCGCGCTCTCCTCCCGCACCGGATGCTTCGGCTGCCCCACCGTCTCCAGTCGCTCCGCGAGAGCTCGCCATGATGCGGCATCGTCTTCCCGGATCTGCACATGGGCGGGTGCCCCACCGAGATCCGTCACAGTGACAATCCGCACCTTGCCATCGGGCATGCGGGATACTTCGGCCGGAGCCCAGTCACCGGTCGACCGCGACGCACGGACCAAAGCGGGCTTGCCGTCCATCGTATCCAGCCATTTCCTGCAGCTGAACAGGTATTCGAACCTGTCGGCTGCGGTCGAGATCCTGCGGCCCGCGGACAGGGAGACCTTCTGCCCTTCCTTCCCGTCGCTGTGCAGTTCAGCAGCAATTTCCAGACGCGCTGCCTCCAGCAGCTCGTTCACCGGATACGGCCGTTCCGCTCCCTCACTCATTCCCACCCCTTGTTGTCCAGTAGCGGAGCCACCGGCCGCTACGGATGCCGAGTAGTGCGACTTTAGATAGAAGGAACAACAAGGCAAAGCTTTCCGGCCAGCACCTGGACATACACCTTGAGCCTCCCCCGCAACACCGGCAGGATCCCCTCACCAGGGTTGACGGTTGAGCCGGCACCCAGGCAGGCCCCCGTATCAAGTCAGACGCGGTTTCCCGTGGGCTTCAGGATGGCCACGCACTCCACGTGGTGCGTCATCGGGAAGAGGTCGAAGGCGCGGAGCTTTACCGGCTTGTAGCCGGCTTCTGCGAAGTAGTTGAGGTCGCGGGCCAGGGCGGCCGGGTCGCAGGCTACGTAGGCGATGCGGCGGGCGCCGAGGGAGGCCAGGTGGTGGACCGTCTGCTTGCCGGCGCCGGCGCGGGGCGGGTCGAGGACGATGAGGTCGGCCTCCTTGATGCCCGTGCGCGGGAGGACCTGCTCGACCTTGCCCTGTTCGATGCGGACGCGGTCGAGGTCCTGGAGGTTGTGGCGGGCGTCCTCGACGGCGCGCTTGCCGGATTCGATGCCGAGGACGGCGCCCTTCTCGCCGATGCGCTCGCCGAGGGCTCCGGCGAAGAGGCCCACGCCGCAGTAGAGGTCGAGAGCCATGTCGCCCTTGCGGGGCATGAGGCCCTGCATGACGGCCTTCACCAGCATGTCGGCCGCCTGCGGGTGGACCTGCCAGAAGCCGCCCTCGCCCACGCGATAGGTGCGCTCGTCGGCGCGCTCGCGGACGAAGGGGCGGCCGTGGACCCGGTGGACCTGCTTGTCCTTCTCTCCGATGCGGAGGACCGAGACCGGCTTGTCCAGTTCCACGATCGGGAGGCGGCCTCCCGGCTTCGGGGTGAGGATCACCTGGCGGTCCGCGGAGCCCGAAGCCGCGATGGCCTCGACCGTCGCGATCTGCGGCCACTCGCGCTTCTCGATGCCCAGCTCGTTCACGCCCGGCGCCGCGATCATGCAGTGGTCGATGACCTGGACCTCGTGCGAGCGGTGCTTGCGCAGGCCCGCGTGGCCCTCGGCGTCGATCGCGTACTGGACGCGGGTGCGCCAGGCGGGGACCTCGCCCGCGGGGAGCTTGTCGCCCTCGGCCGGCATCACGGTGCCGTCCCAGCCGGCGTCCTCGGGGGTGAGGCCCGCCAGGCGCTTGAGCTGCTCGGCGATGACCTCGCCCTTGAAGCGGCGCTGGGCGCCGGGCTTGGCGTGCTGCCAGTCGCAGCCGCCGCACTTGCCGGGGCCGGAGAAGGGACAAGGGGCCGGGACTCGGTCCTTCGACGGTTCCAGGACCTGCACCGCGTCTGCGCGCAGGAAGCGGGACGTCGCCTCGCCCTCCGTGACCTTCGCGATCACGCGCTCGCCGGGGAGCGTGTGGCGGACGAAGAGGACGCGGCCCGACTCCGTACGGGCGACGCAGTGGCCGCCGTGGGCGACCGGGCCCACCTCGACCTCGTACTCCTCGCCGACCAGCGATTCCTGCGGTGCGTTCTGCATGGTGGCCGGCTCCAGAGACTTAAGAGAAAAGGTGGGGTGGGACAGCCGTCCAGTCTACGGGCCGTCCCACCCCACCTGCGAATTCACCGGGTCGACGGTGCTACTTCTTCGCTACTTCTTCGTCGACGCCTTTTCCTTTTTCTGCTCGCCCACCGGGCCCCGCCGCACCGAACCCGGCGCATTCCACTCGGCGCGCTTGCGGGCCCGCAGCTTGGCGGCCTCGGAGGAGTCGAGCTGCCAGGGCACCGAGGTGACCATCACGCCCGGCGTGAAGAGCAGGCGGCCCTTCAGGCGCAGGGCGCTCTGGTTGTGCAGCAGGTGCTCGTACCAGTGGCCGACCACGTACTCCGGGATGTAGACGCTGACGACGTCGCGCGGGCTCTCCTTGCGGAGGCTCTTGACGTAGTCGATGACGGGGCGCGTGATCTCGCGGTAGGGCGAGTCGAGGATCTTCAGCGAGACGTCGATGCTGCGGCGCTGCCACTCCTCGCGCAGCGCCTTGGTCTCGGCCGGGTCGACGCTGATGCTGAGCGCTTCGAGGGTGTCGGAGCGCATGAGCTTGGCATAGGCCAGGGCCCGCAGCGTCGGCTTGTGGATCTTGGAGACCAGGACGATCGAGTGGACGCGCGAGGGGCGGACGGTCTCGTCGCCCGGGCCCTCGTCGGCGGCGATCTCCTCGGACACCCGGTCGTAGTGCTTCCGGATCGCCGTCATGGTGGCGTAGAAGATCACCATGCCGAGCAGGGCGACCCACGCGCCGTGGGTGAACTTCGTCAGCAGGACGACGACGAGGACCAGGCCGGTGAGGAAGGCGCCGAACATGTTGATCGCGCGGGAGCGGATCATGCGGCGGCGCTTGGCCGGGTCGGTCTCCGTCCGCAGGTGGCGGTTCCAGTGCCGGACCATGCCGGTCTGGCTCAGGGTGAAGGAGACGAAGACGCCGACGATGTAGAGCTGGATCAGCTTGGTCGAGTCCGCACCGTAGATGTAGACCAGGACGGCCGCGGCGCCCGCCAGCAGCACGATGCCGTTCGAGAACGCCAGGCGGTCGCCGCGCGTGTGCAGCTGGCGCGGCAGGTAGCGGTCCTGGGCGAGGATCGAGCCGAGCAGCGGGAAGCCGTTGTACGCGGTGTTGGCCGCGAGGAACAGCACGAGCGCGGTGGATGCCGCGAGGATGATGAAGAGGAACGATCCGCTTCCGAAGACGGCCTCGGCGACCTGCGAGATCACCGGGTTCTGGGTGTATTCCTCGCCGACCGGCGTGCCGTTCTTGAGCAGGTCGGTGGCCGGGTTCTCGGCCATGCGGACGTTCGTCGCCATGGCCAGGCCGATGATGCCGCAGAACATGGTGACGGCGAGGGCGCCCATCAGGGCGAGCGTCGTGGCGGCGTTCTTCGACTTCGGCTTGCGGAAGGCGGGGACGCCGTTGCTGATGGCCTCGACGCCGGTCAGGGCCGCACAGCCCGAGGAGAAGGCCCGCAGCAGCAGGAAGACGAGGGCGATGCCCGCGAGGCCCTGGTGCTCGGCGTGGATGGTGAAGTCGGCGGTGGGGGCCTTCATGGTCTCGTCCATGAAGAAGCCGCGGGCCGCACCCCAGACGATCATGATGAACACGCCGCCGACGAAGACGTACGTGGGGATCGCGAAGAGCTTGCCCGACTCCTTGACGCCGCGCAGGTTCATCAGGGTGAGCAGCACGATCACGCCGACGGCGCAGGCCGTCTTGTGCTCGATGACGAACGGGACGGCGGAGCCGAGGTTCTCGATGCCGGAGGAGATGGAGACCGCGACGGTCAGGACGTAGTCGACGAGCAGGGCGCTCGCGACGGTCAGGCCGGCCTTGGGGCCGAGGTTGACGTTGGCGACCTCGTAGTCGCCGCCGCCGCTGGGGTAGGCGTGGACGTTCTGGCGGTACGAGGCGACCACCGTGAACATCAGCACGACCACGGCGACGGCGATCCATGGGCTGAAGTGGTAGGCCGACACGCCTGCCGCGGAGAGCACGAGGAGCACTTCGCCCGGCGCGTACGCCACGGAGGAGAGCGGGTCGGAGGCGAAGACGGGCAGGGCGATGCGCTTGGGGAGAAGGGTTTCTCCCAGCTTGCTGCTGTGCAGCGCCCGGCCGATGAGGATCCGTTTCGGCAGGTCGGTCAGTTTGGACACAACAGAGAAGCGTAAGCGCTCCCCCGGACGGCCGCCCACCCGCCACCCGCCGGAACGGAAATGTGGCGCACGCCGCACCACCCGGTCCGTGGAGCGGCGAGGACGCTCAGTTGCCGTACGGGACGCTGCGTCGTCGTCGTGCTGCGCGGCGGGGCGGCCGTGCGGTGGAGTGGGGCAGCCGTGGCTGCACGGCTGATCAGCCGTGCAGCAGGGCCGGCAGCGCCCGGTGGCCGTTGGAGATGAAGGACTCCACGGGCCGCAGGTCGCCCGGCTCCACGGCGAGCCGCATCCGCGGGAAGCGATCGAAGAGCGCGGGCAGGGCGATCGCGGCCTCCAGGCGCGCGAGGGGAGCGCCGAGGCAGAAGTGCACGCCGTGGCCGAAGGCGAGGTGGTCCTTGACGGTGCGGGTGACGTCGAAGCGGTCCGGTTCCGCGCCGTGCAGCCCGGGGTCGCGGCCGGCCGCGGCGTAGGCGGCGAGGATCGCGTCGCCCCGGTGCAGCACGGTGCCGTCGGGCAGCGCGATGTCCTCGGTGGCGTAGCGCAGGGGGAGGCTCGCTACGGGGGCCCGGTTGCGCAGGGTCTCCTCGATCACGTCGTCCCAGCCGGCCGTGCCCGCGCGGACGAGGGCCAGCTGGTCGGGGTGGGTGAGCAGTGCGTGGATGGCGTTGTCGAGGAGGTTGACGGTCGTCTCGTGCCCGGCGCTGATCACCAGCAGCAGGGTGTCGAGGAGCTCCTGTTCGCTGAGGCGCGAGCCGTCCTCCTCGCGGGCGGAGATCAGCACGCTCGTCATGTCGTCGGCGGGGGCGGCACGTTTGGCGGCGACGAGGGCGCCGAGGAGTTCGTAGATCCGCGCGTACGTGGCCGTGACCTCGGCCGGGTCGGCGGAGGTGTGGAAGATGCTGTCGACGCAGTCGCGCAGGCCGTCGCGCAGGTCCGGGTCGGTGACGCCGAAGAGCTCGCAGATGACCTGGATGGGGATCGGGTAGGCGTACGCCTCGCGCAGGTCGACCGGCTCGCCCGGGGCCGTGGCGGCCAGGCCGTCGAGGAGGTCCGCCGCCATGGCCTCGATGCGGGGGCGCAGGGCGGCGGTGCGGCGGGCGGTGAAGGCCTTGGCGACGAGGGCGCGCAGCCGCCTGTGGTCCGTGCCGTACGCGGTGAACATGTTCCGCACGGCGACCCACGTGAACAGGGGCCACTCGGGGGAGATCTCACCGTTGATCCAGGCCGGCCAGTGCTGATGCGGGTCCTTCGAGACGCGCGGGTCCGTCAGGAGCTCCTTCAGCAGCGGCTGGGTGGTCACTGCCCACGCCACCACTCCCCCAGGAAGCTCCACGGGCGTCGCGGCGCCCCGGGCCCGGATGCGGGCGGCCTCGCCGTGGATGTCGCTGCCGGTGGCGTCGATCCGGAAGGGGACGGCGGACTGAACCGGGACGGTACTGGGCTTGCGTTCCATCGGCTGTCTCCAGGGAGGTCGGCCTGCTGCGGGGAATGAGCGGACTGATCGGAGCGGGGGTGCTCGTACGGCGGCACGGGGCCGGGGCCGGGACCGGAGCCGAGGCCGGTCCCGGGCACGGGGCGCGGGGCGGGGCCGCGTACGGGGCCGGGGCCGGGGGCGCGCACTGGGCCGGAGCCGGAGCCGGGGCCGGGGCCGGGGGCGAGGCCGGGGCCGCGTACGGCGGATGCCGAGAGGTCGTGGACGGGCGCCGGCCGGGTGCCGGACGGCGGCGCCGGGGGGAAGCGCACGGGCAGGGCCGTCAGCGCGCGGTGGAAGGGGCCCGGGCGCCAGACAAGGCGGTCGGCGGGGATCGCGAGCTCCAGGTCGGGCAGGCGGTCGAGGAGCTTCTCGACGGCGACGGCGGCGATCAGGCGGGCCGCGTCCTTGGCCGGGCAGTGGTGGGGGCCCGCGCTCCAGGCGAGGTGGGCGCGGTTGCCGGTGCGCCGGCCGGAGAGCAGCGCCGGGTCGGTGTTGGCCGCGGCGAAGCTGACGACCACGGGCTCGCCGGCGGCCAGCGGCACGCCGCCGAAGTCGACGTCCTGGACGGGGTAGTGGACTCCGTAGTTGGCCATGGGCGGGTCGAGCCACAGCACCTCGTCCAGGGCGTCCTCGACGGGCATGCTGCCGCCGGCGAGGTCGCCGGCGAAGCGGTCGTCGGAGAGCAGCAGCCGCAGGGCGTTGGCGATGAGGTTCTGCTGGGGCTCGGTGCCGGCGCCGATGAGGACGACGTGCTGGTGGATCAGCTCCTCGTCGCTCAGGCGGGAGTGGTGCGCCATCAGCCAGGACGTCATGTCCGCGCCGGGCTGCTCGTGCTTGAGGGCGATGAGCTCGACGAGGCTGCTGGTGATGAGGGCGTCGGCGCGCTCGGCGTCGACGCCGTCGAAGATGCCCGAGAAGCCCTCGACGAGCCGGTCGCCCAGCTCGGGCGGGCAGCCGAAGAGCTGCTGGAAGACCAGCAGCGGCAGCACCTTGGCATAGGCGCCGAGGAGGTCGGCCTCGCCCAGGCCGGCGAAGCGGTCGATGAGCGTGTCGGCGCTGCGCTCGACGTAGCCGCGCAGGGCGTTGGGGTCGATGCGCGCCAGGGAGTCGGTGACGGCCTGGCGCAGCCGCGTGTGGGCTTCGCCGTCGGAGAACAGGCAGTTCGGCCGGTAGGCCATCATCGGCACGACGGGGTTGTCCGGGGCGACCCGGCCGTCGGCGAGGGCGCGCCAGCGGCGGGCGTCCTTGCCGAAGATCTCCGGGGTGCGGAGCACTTCGAGGGCGGCCCGGTAGTCGGTGACGAGCGTCGCGTGCGCCCCGGGCGCCAGCTCCACGGGGGCGGCCGGGCCCTGGGCACGCAGGCGCGCGTAGACGGCGTGCGGGTCGGCGGCGAAGTCGGGGCCGTACATGGGGGTGGGCGCGGGGGCGCCTACGGGGCATGTGGGGGGCGCGGGGTGGGTGGGGCGTGCGGGGCCGACGGCACCGGCGGCGCCGGTAGGGCCTGCGGTGCCTGTAGGGCCGACGGGGCCGGTAGGGCCTGCGGTGCCTTCCTGGCTTGCGGTGCCTGCCGGGCCTGCGGGCCCCTCGGGGGGCCAGGACGCGGGCCGGTGGCTCTGGTGGGCGGTGCCCGGGTGGGCGGGGTCCTGCCGAATGGGGCCGCGGTGCGCGGGAGGCTGCTGCATGGAGGCATGGTGCGCAGGGTCCTGCGGTACCTGGAGCTGGTGGGCGGAGCCCGGGTACGCGGGGTCCTGCGGCATGGCCTCTTGGTACGCGGGGCCCTGCGGGTCGGAGGTCGAGTGCGCAGGATCCTGCTGCATGGCTTCTTGGTGCGCGGGGCCCTGCGGCTCGGGGGCCGGGGCCAAGGCCGGAGGATCCTGCTGCAGGTGGCCCTGGTGCGCGGGGCCTCGGCGCGCAGGGTCCTGCGCGATGTGGTCCTGATGGCCGGGGCCCTGATGCGCAGGAGCTTGGTGTGCGGGGCCCTGGTAGCCGGTGCCCGGGTACGCGGGGTCCTGCGGCATGGGCTCCTGGTGCTCGGCGCCCTGCGGCATGAAGCCCTCGTGCGCAGGGCCTTGCGGCATGAAGCCCTGGTGCACGGCGCCCCGTGGCATGGGGCCCGGGTGTGCAGGGGCCTGTTCCATGGGCCGCTCGTGCCCAGGGCCCTGCTGCATGGGCCCCTGGTGCGCGGTGCCCTGCTGCAGCGCGTTGCCCTGCGGCATGGGGCCCTGGTGGGGCGGGAGCCCGTGGGCGGGGCAGCCCGGTGGGGGTGTGGGGGCGGGGGTGGGTTCCGCTCCGGTTGCCCATGCGTCGGGACGGTGGTTCACACGTGCTCCCGTACTACGGTGCGCCGCTGCAGGTACTCGACGAGGGAGATGAGCGCGCGGGTGGAGGAGACCCGGTCGCGGGCGTCGCACGTGACCAGCGGTGTCTCGGGCAGCAGGTCGAGGGCCTCGCGGATCTCCTCCTCGGGGTACACCGGCGCGCCGTCGAAGTGGTTGACGGCCACCGCGTACGGCAGGCCGAGCTCCTCCAGGAGGCCCATGACGTCGAAGGACTGCTCCAAGCGGCGGGTGTCGGCCAGGACGAGCGCGCCGAGCGCGCCGTGGGTCATGTCCTGCCACAGGCGCGTGAAGCGCTGCTGGCCGGGCGCGCCGAAGAGGTAGAGCACGAGGCTGTCGCTGAGGGTGAGGCGGCCGAAGTCCATGGCGACCGTGGTGGTGGTCTTGCCCTCGATGCCGGCGAGGTCGTCGACGCTCGCACCGGCCTGGGTCATGGTCTCTTCGGTGCGCAGCGGCCGGATCTCCGACAGCGAGCCGACGAAAGTGGTCTTGCCGACCGCGAAGTGGCCGACGACGAGGAGTTTCGCGGCGGTGCGCACGGTGCGGCGCAGATAGAGGTCTCCGTCGGGAGCTGGCTCAGAGGCGAGCGCGGAGTCCATCCAGCACCTCCTGCAGGATCTGGGCCTCGGGGAGTTGTGCCGAGGGGATGGGGGCCCGGGTGATGAGGTGGCCGCTGTCGACGAGGTCGCCGAGCAGCACCTTGGTGACGCTGACGGGCAGCATGAGGTGCCCGGCGATCTCGGCGACCGACAGGGGGCCGCCGAGGCAGAGTTCCATGAGCCGGCGCTTTTCGGGGCTGAGCCCGGTGAGCGGCCGGTCGTACTGGGCCAGGACCAGGGTGACCAGGTCGAAGGTGTTGCGGGTCGGGTGGGCGCGGCCGTCGGTGACGACGTACGGGCGCACTAACCCTCGCTCGTGCCTCGGCGTGGGCGGGGTCATGCCGGGGCGCCCGTGCCCTGCCAGTTGCCCGCGCGGGGCGGGCTGGTCAGCTCCTTGCCGAGACGGTCGACGAGCTTCTGCATGCGGTACGTGACCGCTTCCATGTCTACGTGCTCGGTGGCGGAGACGGCGAGGTAGGCACCGGGCCCCGCGGCGATGAGGAAGACGTAGCCGTGGGCGAACTCGACGAGCGTCTGCCGCCACGGGTTGTCCTGCTGCCCCTGGTGGGTGCAGAACTCGGAGGTCGAGCGGCTGATGGACTGCAGGCCCGACAGGGCCGCGGCCTGGCGCTCGGCCTCGTCGCGCTCGATGCCCTGGGAGCGGGCGCGCAGCATACCGTCCGAGGACAGGAGGATCGCGTGCCGGGCTTCGGGCATCTTGACGACCTCGTCCAGCATCCAGCCGAGCTCGTTGTTGTGGTGGTCGTTCACGCGTGGGAGTTCCCTTCGTCGTCTACGGGGGCGGGGGCGGGGGCCTGGGCAAAGGGGTGGGCGGCGTCCGGTTCCGGGGCCCCGTGCAGCGGGCCGACGGGGGTGCCTGCGGCGGGGGTGCGGCCCGCGCGGGTGCCGCGCGCGAAGGCGCCCATGCGGCGGGCGGTCTCCTCGGCGCTGCGCTCGGGGGCGGCGGGCCCGCTGCCCGGGGCGCCCGGCGCGGGCGTCGCGGCGGGCGGGGGCACGGGGCGGCCCCGGCGGCTGTCGGCGGCCGGCTGCCGGCGGCGGCGCTTGGGCAGGCCACCGGCGGTGGAGCCGACGGAGCCGGGGACGGGGGCCCCTCCGGGGTGGGAGCCACCATCGGGGGTGGTGCCGTCGCCGGGGAGGAAGGCGGCGCCGGGGGCCGTGCCGCTACCGGGGGCCGTACCGGCGTCGGGGACCGTACCGGCGCCGACGCCCCGGTCTCCGCCGGCCACGGGGGCACCACCGGAGACCCGGCCACCACCGGCCTCAGGACCGCCGCCGGAGACCGGGCCGCCGAGGGCGCCCTCGGAGCCGCCGCGGCTGCCGCCGGGCACGCCGGGGAAGCCGGCCTGCCCGGCCTGCGCCCCGCGGCTGCGGGTGGAGGTCTCCGGGAAACCGGCCTGCGCCTCGGGGTTACGGGCGGCGGAGCTCTCCGGGAAACCAGCCCGCCCCTCGCGGTTACGGGCGGCGGAGCTCTCCGGAAAACCAGCCCTCCCCTCGCGGTTACGAGCAGACGCTTCCGGGAAGCCGCCGGGGGCCTCGGGCTCGCGGGCGGGGGTCTCCGGGAAGGCTGCGGCCGAGGCCTCCGGGAAATCGGGGAAGTCGGGGAAGTCCGGCACGGGCGTACGCCCCGGGGGCCGCGTCGCGGCGGTGCGGTCCGCCGCGTGCGCGCCCGCGCCCGGGGGCCGCAGCGGCGTGGTGCCGGGCCCGTCGATGTCGAGCTGGGTGAGCAGGGTGCTGGGCAGGAACAGCACGGCCCGGACGCCGCCGTAGGGCGAGCGGGTGTCGACGGAGACGCTGAACCCGTAGCGCGCGGCGAGCACGCCGATGACGGGGAAGCCGAACTGCGGCGGGTCGCCGAGACGGGAGACGTCGACGGCGGCGCGGCCGGACAGCAGGGCTCCGGCCCGCTGGGTCTCCTGGCCGTCCATGCCGACCCCGGCGTCGTCGATGACGACGCAGGCCCCGTTGTGCACGGGCTGCAGGCCGACCTCGACGGTGGTGTTGGGCTGGGAGTGGCGGGCGGCGTTGTCGAGGAGCTCGGCGACGGCGAGGACGACGGGCTCCACGGCGCGGCTGACGACGGCGAGGTCGGCCTGGCTGTGGACCTGGACGCGCCGGTAGTCGCGGATGCGGGACGTGGCGCCGCGGACGACGTCGGTGAGCGGGGAGGCGGCGCGCTGCCGCCCCGGCCAGGAGCCGCACAGGACGGCGATGGCCTGGGCACGGCGGCCGAACTGGGAGTTGGCGTGGTCGATCTGCAGCAGGTCGCGCAGCACGTCGGGGTTGTCGTGCCGGTCCTGCATGTCGGAGATGGCCAGCTGCTGCTCGTGGGCGAGGCCCTGGAGCGCGCGCATGGATGCCTTGAGGGCGGCCTTCGCGGACTGGTCGGCGCGGGCCTGCGCCTTGTCGACGGCCTGGGTGAAGGTGTCCATCACGGACTGCAGGCCGTGCGCGAAGACGGTGCCCGTGAGCTGTTCGTCGAGCAGGCCGGGCAGCGGCACGGGCTGGTGCATGGAGGCCGTGACGGCGGGGAGCCGGACGGTGACCAGGTGCCCGAGTTCGCTGTCGCGCGCCCGCTGCCCCTCCTCCAGCGTGGCGGCGCGCAGCCGCAGGGCCGCGGCGATCCCCCGCTGGCGCACCAGCAGGACCGCGACGGCGATCAGTGCGGCGGCCAGGCACCAGGTCACTACGTCCGGTATGTGATGTGACATCAATTCCTCGTGGACGCAGGGGGCATACGGACGGCTGGACGTGGCCGTTGTCCCTGACGTCCCGTCCAGAAGCGGAATACGCCGATCATCCTAACCACGACGTTGCCCGCTTGGCCGATCTTCGCCCGTGAACGACCGAACACGCATCCGCACACGCATCCGCCTTCCGCGGGCCTCGGGTGAGGGTACGGAAGGCGGAGGGAAAGCGCAGGAGATTCGCGTGAGGTGTTGTCAGGACCACAATGCCCGGTCCACCAGCGGGCCTGCGGCGCCGGTGTAGTCGGCGGGGTCGCACAGGGCCGCCAGTTCGGCCGCGGTGAAGTGACCATCCAGTAACGGTTTCTCGGCGAGAACCGCCTGCAGTTCCCGGCCACCGGCCGCCGCTTCGGCCGACGCCTCCGTCAGCAGCCGCCCGGCCTCCGCCCTGCCGATGCGCGGTGCGAGGACCGCGGCGAGCCGCTCCGAGACGATCTGTGCACCCGTCAGACCGAGGTTGGCGCGCATGCGGTCCGCCCGCACGTCCAGGCCGGCGGCCAGCTCGGCGGCGGTACGGGCGGCTCCGCCGGTGAGGCGCAGGCACTCGCGCAGCAGCTGCCACTCCGCGTGCCAGGCGCCGGCCGAACGCTCGTCCTCGGCCGCCAGGCACTGCGTCAGGGCGCCGGCCAGCGCGGGGACCTGCAGCGCCGCGCTGCGGATCAGGGTGGCGAGCACGGGGTTGCGCTTGTGCGGCATGGCCGAGGAGCCGCCGCGCCCGGCCGGGCCGCCGCCCGGCTCGGCGACCTCGCCGACCTCCGTGCGCGCCAGCGACTGCACATCGGCCGCGATCTTGCCGAGGGCGCCCGCGGTGAAGGCGAGGGCCCCGGCCAGGTCGGCGACCGGGGTGCGCAGCGCATGCCACGGCAGGGCGGGGCGGGCCAGGCCCGTCTCGGCGGCGAACGCGTCCACGAGCCGCTCGGCGTAACTGCCGTCGGCCGTTCCCGCGGCTCCGTCGAGCCGGGCGTGCTCCAGATAGCCGGCGAGCGTGCCCGCCGCGCCGCCCAGCGAGACGGGCAGGCTCTCGTGCACCCGGCCGAGCCGCGCCTCCGCGTCGAGGACGAGCTGCCGCCAGCCGGCCGCCTTCAGCCCGAAGGTGGTGGGCACGGCGTGCAGGGTGAGCGTGCGGCCCGCCATGACGGTGTCGCGGTGCCGGGCCGCGAGGACGGCCAGCGCCTCGGCCGTACGGGTCAGGTCGGCGCGGACGGTGCGCAGGGTGCGGTCCGCGACCAGCATGGCGCCGGTGTCGAGGATGTCCTGGCTGGTCGAACCGCGGTGCACGTAGGCGGCGGCCTCGGGGGTGTCCTCGGCGACGAGACGGGTGAGCGCCCGGACGAGGCCGACGACGGGGTTGGCCGTCTCACGGGCCGCCAGGGCCAGGGCCCGCACGTCGAGCCGCCCGGCCTGCGCACACCGGGTGACGGCCTCCGCGGCGCGCGCGGGCACGGCCCCGAGACGGGCCTGCGCCCGGGCGAGAGCGGCCTCGGCATCGAGCATGGCCTGCAGCCAGGCGGTATCGGCGGTGACCTCCTCGGCAGGGGTCCCGACCCGGACGGGCGAAAGGAGCCCGACGTCGACGACTACGGCGTCGACGACCACGGCCTCGGACGGGGCGGCCTCGGACGGTACGGAGTCGGGCGGTACGGAGTCGGGCGGTACGGAGTCGGCTTGGGCGGGTGCCTTGGGGTTCTGCGTGGCGTTTCCGCCACCGCGGCGGTGATCATCCACGGCGTCGTGGGCCGACGCTGGCGAACCGGCCTGGGCGGGTACGGCACCGCCGGACTCCGCCGTAGGGGTTACGCGGCGC
The DNA here is from genome assembly GCF_013394065.1 of Streptomyces rectiverticillatus. Classification (NCBI taxonomy): domain Bacteria; kingdom Bacillati; phylum Actinomycetota; class Actinomycetes; order Kitasatosporales; family Streptomycetaceae; genus Streptomyces; species Streptomyces rectiverticillatus. The sequence continues at coordinate 5,610,615 of NZ_CP040752.1, read as the reverse complement.
GGCGGCGGATACACGGGGGCGGGCGTCGCTTGACCCGGCGTCACGTTCCCACCGCCGCCACGGCGGTCAACCACGACCGCGCCGTCCGGCGGTGGCGAACCGGCCTGGGCAGGTGCGGCACCGCCGGGCTCCGCCGTAGGGGTTGCGCGACGCGGCGGCGGATTCGTGGCGGCGGGCATCGCTCCGCCCGGGCGGGCCGTCTCGTGGGCGCCCGGATTTCCTCCGGCGCCGCGGGGACCGGCCGCGCCTGGGGTCGTATCTCCACCGCCGCCACGGCGGTCAGCCACGACGGCGTCGTTCGGTGGCGCCGAGCCGGCCGGAGCAGGTGTCGCAGCGCCGGGCTCCGCGGGCCGGCGTGGATGGTTCGTGGTCATACGATCACTCCTTCCGGGGCCGCGTCGGGGGCCGGGGGGCGGAGGGCCGGTGGGACGTGGGCTACCGGGGGGAGGGACAGGACCGCGCGGGCGATGGCGTCCGCGTCGCCCAGTGTCACCGAGTCGACGCCCGGCCGGATGCCCGCCGCCGTCACCCAGTGCACGGACTCCGTGGGCACCCCGTAGGCGAAGCGGCGCGGGTGGGGCAGGCCGCGGCCGTCGAGGACGTGGTACGGGCGCTCGGTGACGGCCAGTCCGCCGGTCTCGTAGCCCGCGCCGGTGGCCGTGGGGATGCGGTAGGTGGTGACCTGATCGGTGTTCAGGAGGTGGCGCAGGAGGGGGTCGGCGGTGCGGCGCAGGTCCGGTTCGGGCAGCCGGGCCTCGATGAGCACCCGGGAGCGGACGGCCGGCCCGGGGACAGCCGGGCAGTCGGCGGCGAAGGAGGGGCCGGCGGGGCCGGCGACCTCCAGGCGGACGACGGTGCCGGGGCCCATGACGTCCAGGACGCCGGCCTCGATGAGGGCGGCCATCTCCTCGATGCGGGAGGCGGGCGGCCCGATGGAGAGGAAGGCGTTGAGGGGGGTGTACCAGCCTTCGAGGTCGTCCCGGTGGGAGTCGCCTTCGAGGCCGCCGTGGTCGACGGCGAGCCGGATCTCGTTGCGCAGGTCGCGCAGGACGTCCAGGGCGGCCTTCAGGGGCCCGCTGACGTTGCCCTCGCGGGCGGCCCGCACGTCCGCGCGCAGGTAGTCCAGGAGCCAGGCGTGGAAGTCGGCGCGGCCGGTGAACACGCGGTCGCCGTACGGTCTGGCGAGGCGCTGCCAGTCCCAGCGGCCGGCAGGGGCGATGCGGAAGGCGTCGAGGAGCTCGGCGCGCTCGTCGTCCTTCTCCAGCGCCAGATAGCGCTCCGTGAACTCCTCCCGCTCGCCCGCCCGGCCGAGCCGCTCCAGCAGCGTGCCGTAGTAGACGCTCTCCACCTCGCCGGCGATCAGCGGCCACAGGTCGGTGCCGAAGCGCACGGGGCCCCCGCGCCCGGCGCGCTCGCGCAGGCCGGCGATGTAGCCGGCGGTGAGCAGCCGGGGCCGGTGGCGGCCGTGGGCGCCCTTCTCGTTCTCGCCGCGCGCGTGGTACGGGACACCGCGCCGGGAGAAGGCGTACAGCCGCGGCTCCGCACCGGACGGGCGGTAGACGACCCGGCCGCCCTCGCGGACGAACGTGCCGCCGCGCCCGGCCGTGAACAGGGCCATGTAGTCGAAGAAGTTCAGGCCGAGGCCGCGCAGCAGGACGGGCTGTCCGGGCGCGATGTGCCCGAGGTCGAGGTCGGCGGGGTTGACGGGCGTGACGTAGTCGAGGTGGTGGATGCGGGCCAGCGACGCCGTACGGGCCTCCCGGACGGACAGCTGGGCAGGCACGTGGCCGAGCGCCATGACGACCGCGTCGAGCCGGTTGAGGCGGGTGCCGTCCTCCAGGCGGATGCCCTGGGGGCCGCCGGTGATGCCTTCGATGTCGGCCATGGCGACCGCGCGCGAGCGGTGGACCTCGACGGTCACGTGTGCGGGGGCCCGGGCGGCGATCCGGCGGAAGCTGTCGTGGAGGTAGCGGCCGTAGAAGGCGCGGGTGGGGTAGGCGTCCGGCCCCAGGGCGCGGGCCTCGGCGAGGGTGGCGGCGTCGTACTGCCCGTTGTTGTCGCTGATTCCGCTGTCCTCTGCGTCGACTCCGCTGTCCGCGGCGTCTACTCCGCTGTCCTCGGCGTCGTCGGCGTCCTCGCCTGCCCCGCCGTCCCCCTTGGCCCCGCCGTCCCCGTCGGCCCCGTCGGCGGCGATGCCGCGCGCCCACGCGTACAAGCTGGGTCCCGGCTCGACCGGGCCCTCTATCCGGGCGCTGTCGTCCGTGTACACGGTGATCTGCGACGCCACGGTGTTCATCAGCAGGTGGGGGGACTGGTCGGTGCGCCACACGGTGCCCGCGCCGGGCGCGGACGGGTCGACGACGTGCACGGTCACCGCGGAGTGCGAGGGCGCGGCGCGCTCGTTGGCGCACAGCCGCTCCAGCACGGACAGTCCCCGTGGGCCGGCACCGACGATGCCGACCTCGATACGACTGCTGCTGCTCATGCGTATGCTCCTCCGTTCTGAGGGGACTCCCGGGGCGGGGATGCACGGCGGTGCGGCGGTACGGCGGTACGGCCTACGGGAACGGTTGCTGTGCGGCGCTGCGCGAACGGCTTTCCTCTGGTCTCATCTGGCCGTCGGCGGGCGACGGGGGTCAACGTGCGGGCGCGGGGTCCGTCAGGTCCCCGCCGCCGAGATGACACAGCGTCAACTACCCTTCTCCGGCCCCCTCCCCCGCCCGCCGCCCCGTGCGACAGTAAGCGGCATGCGCGCCGCCTACATCGATCGGCTCGGCCCGCCGGAGGAGATCGTGATCGGCGAGCTCCCCGCCCAGCGGCCCGGGCCGGGCCCCACCGACGTCCTGGTCGACGTCGCCGCCACGACCGTCAACCCCGTCGACACGCTCGTCCGCTCGGGGCGCTTCCGGACGGCGCTGCCCTTCCCCTTCGTGGTCGGCCGGGATCTGGTGGGGACGGTCGCCGAGGCCGGGCCGGGCGCGCCCGGGTTCGCGCCCGGCGACCCGGTGTGGTGCAACAGCCTGGGGCACTGCGGCCGGCAGGGGGCCGCCGCCGAACAGGCCGTCGTCCCCGCCGACCGGCTCTACCCGCTGCCGGCCGGGGCGCGGCCCGAGGACGTCGTTGCGGTCGCCCACCCCGCCGCCACGGCCTACCTCGCGCTGTTCACCCACGGCGGGCTGCGGGCCGGCGGGACCGTGTTCGTCGGCGGGGCCGCCGGGAACGTGGGCAGCGCGCTGGTGGCCCTGGCCGTGTGGGCGGGCGCCCGGGTCGTGGCCACGGCCGCGGCGCGCGACGCGGAGTACGTGCGCTCGCTCGGCGCCGACGAAGTCCTCGACTACGCCGCCCCCGGGCTCGCCGGGCGCCTCGCGGCGGCCGCGCCGCGCGGCGTCGACGTGCACGTCACCACCCACGGCGGGCACGACCTGGACGCCGCCGTACCGCTGCTCGCCCCGCGCGGCCGGATCGTGCTGCTGGCAGGCGTCGCCGCCCGGCCCGTACTCCCCGTGGGGCCGCTGTACCAGAAGGGCGGGTCAGTGGTGGGGTTCGCGATCTCCCATGCGTCCACCGCCGAACTCGCCGAGGCGGCGGGGGTCGTGGGGCGGCTGGCCGCCACGGGACGGCTCCGGGCGCGGGCCGTCGAGCGGCTGCCGCTCGCGGCCGCCGCCGAAGCGCACCGCCGCATGGAGGACGGCGAACTCCGGGGGCGGCGGGTGGTTTTGGCGATCTGAGGCCCGCCCCACGACGGACCGTACGGGGGTGCCCCGGGACCTGACTCATCCGCCGGGCCGCCATTGCCCGGGGCCCGCAGGCCCGCGCACCCTGGAGCCTATGACTCCCCCAGCCACCGACGCTGCTGAGACCGCCGACGCCACCTCGATCTTCCGGGTGCAGGCCCGCGTCCTCGTCGCGGCCGCACCGGACACCGTCTACGACACGGTCAGCGAGCTGGCCCGCAGCGGCGAGTGGAGCCGTGAGTGCACCGGCGGCCGCTGGGTGTCCGGAACGCCGCGCACGGTCGGCGCCGTCTTCCGCGGCGAGAACCACCGCGGAGCGGACGTCGTGCCCTGGGCGCCGGTCGTCCGCGGCCCCTGGACCACCGAATCCGAGGTCGTGGCCGCCGAGCCCGGGCGCCTGTTCCAGTGGGCAGTCCGCGACAGCGCCGGCCGCCTCCAGGACAGCACCTGGACGTACGAGTTCGAGGCCGCCGGGGACGGCTGCCTGCTCTTCCACCACTACCGGCTCGGCCGGCCCACCGAGGGGCTCGCGAAGATCTTCCGGCAGCTGGGCCCGGACGGGCAGCGGCGGTTCACGGCCGAGTGGAACCGCAAACTCGCCGGCGACGTGGCCGCGTCGCTGTCCCGCATCAAGGACATCGTCGAACGGGCCGCTGTCGAAGGGACGGCTGCCGAGCAGGTCGTGGTGGTCGAGCGGACCGTGGTCGAGCGGACCGTGGTCGAGCGGGACGTCTGACAGGTCGACAGGCCCGTCCCGCGAGGGCCGAGGGATGAGGGATGAGGAGAGATGTCGAACCGAGCGGCCTCGTCACGTCCTTGGGCCGAGCAGTGGGACGCAGACGACCCGGGCTTCTGGGTCCGGGGCGGGCGGCACGTGGCCCGGCGCAACCTGCTGCTGGCGGCGGTCTGCGGGCACCTGGGGCTGTCCGTCCGCGGCATGTGGCCGGTGATCGTACTGTTCCTGCCGGCGGGCGGCGGGGCGGCGACCGGACCCGGGCTCGGGCTCGGGCCCGGTGAGAAGTTCCTGCTGCTCGTCACGCCCGTGGTCGCCGGGGCGGCGCTGCGCCCGGCCGCCGGGCGCGCCCTCGCCCGGCTGGGCGGCCGGGAGCGCACCGCCGTCACCACGGCCGCCCTGGCCCTGCCCGGGCTCGCCGCCCTGTACGTCCTGCAGCGGCCCGGCGCACCGCTGTGGCTCCTCCTGGCCGCCGCCGCGACCGCCGGCGCCGGTGACGCCGCCGCGGCGTGCCCGGTCGGCCCCGCCGCCTCCTACCCGCGGCACGCCCGGGCGCGGGCCCTCGCCCTCGCGACCGCCGGGGGCGACCTCGGACTCGCCTCCGCCCAACTCGCCGGGGTGCTCGCCGCCGTGACCGCGGGCGGCTCCTCCCCCGCGCGGATCGCCGCCGTCCACATCCCGCTGACCGTGCTGGCGGCGCTGGTGGCCGCGCTGCGGATGGACAACCTGCCGGGGCCGGCCGTCGGCGCCGGCGCCGGCGCCGACTCGGACGCGGACGCCGGGGCGGGTGTGCGGCGCGGGGCGGGTGTGCGGCGGGGGGCGGGTGCGGATCCGCACCTGGTGTGGCTGCCGCTGCTGTCCCTTGCCACCGCCGGCTCGTTCACCGGCTACGGGCTCGTCTTCGGGCTGGTGCTGCAGCACCAGTTCGGTACCTCCGCGCTCGTGGCCCTCGCCTGCGCGCTGCCGGCCACGCTGCTCGGAGCGGCCGCCCGGCCCTGCGGCGGGTGGCTGGCCGGACGGTGGGGCGGGGCACGGGTCACGCTGGGCAGCCTGTCGGGGATGGCAGTGGGTACGGCCGTGCTCGCCGCGGCGTCGTCGCGGGGGTCCGCGGGCGTGTTCGCCGCTGGGTTCACTGTGCTCATCGTTCTCGGGGGCGTGGGTGCCGGTGCCGTCGCGACGGTCGCCCCCGCGGTGTTCGCCGCGCGGGCCGGAGAGGCCATCCTCTCCGGCCAGGACGCGAGGACCGCCTTCGCGGCCGCCCGCCGGCGCACCGCCGGCGCCGCCGCCCTCACCGGCCCGGCCGGAGCGCTCGGTGCCGCCGCGATCGGCCTGTCCCTGGGTGCCGCTTACGACGCCGGCTCGCCGGCCCCCGCCCTCTGGGGCCTCCTCGGCCTCTACGCACTGTGCGCGGCGGTCACGTGGACGATGTACGCCTGCCGCGAGACGGTGCCGACGGCCCGGCGGTACCGGACGGGCTCGGGTGAGCCCGTACACCCTTGAAACCGCCGCGGCGGCGATGCCGACCGGGCAGGCACAGGTGCGCTCGGCACCGCCGCACACCACCATCGTGGCCGATCGCCGCTGCGGCGGAAAGAAGGGCGCGGGCAGCACCCTTCACCCGTCCGCAGACGAACGGCCCAGGGGCGCCGCACCCCTGAAAACCGCCGCCACGGCAATCAACCACCACGGCGCAGGCTGGCGGGTGCTAAACGGGCACAAGTGCGCTCGGCACCGCCGCGGTGGCCGATCACCGTCGCGGCGGAGAGAAGGGCGCGGGCAGCCCCCTTCGCCCGTCCGCAGGCGGACCGCCCAGGGGCGCCCGCCCCCTGAAACCGCCGCCACCGGCGGTGCCAAACCGGCAGGCACAGGTGGGCTCGGTACCGCCGAGCACCACCGTCGTGGCATCGCGGCGTAAAGAAGGGCTCGGGCAGCATCCTTCGCCCGGGCCGCCGGCTGAACGGCCGAGGTGGGACCGCACCCTTCCCCCAGGGCGAGGCCCCCCAACCGGCCGCGGCCGGACGGTAAAGAGCAGCGGTCGACCGCCACGGCGCAGGTCGGCGGTGCCGAGCGGGCAGGTGCAGGTGGGGTCGGCAGCGCCGTAGAACGCCAACGCCGTGGCCGATCACCGTCGCGGCGGAAGGAAGGGTGCCGCCGGCGTGTCGGACGGGGTCAGGAGAAGGTTGTCGTGGCGTGGGTCAGTTCCGTCTGTAGGTGGGGGGTGTCGTGGGCGTGGCCGTGGGCTGCTATGTGGCCGTCCGGGCGGATCAGGTAGTAGCCCGGGCGATGGCAGTGGGTTGTGGGGGCTGTGGTGTCCAGGGGGAGGCGGTACGGGCGTATGCGGCGGTGGGCGGCGGCCAGTTGGGCGGCCTTCTCCGACCAGGCAGGGAGCGTTCCCGCGCGGAGGACCAAGGCCAGGGCCCACTCCGACGGGTCCGCTTCCGGGCCGCTGATGCCGTAAGCGAGGGCGAGCCCGCGGGGGAACAGGGCCCCGGCCCGTACGCCGCCCGGCAGGCGGCACGCCGCCGGGCGGGCCGGCTCCTGCGTGGCGCGCCGCGGCCGGTACGCGAGGCGGTGCCCGGCCATGACGGGGGCGTAGAAGCGCGTGACCGCCCCCGTTCGCTCCAGGAGACGGAACGCGGCGTCACGGGCCGCTACGCGCACCCGGCCGTCCGCCATCCACGCCCGCGTCTGCAGGTCGGTGTCGCGCACGATGCGCCGGGTGGCCTCGGCGCGCTCGGGGCCGTAGTCGGCGAGGAGGGAGGCCGGGGAGTCGCCGTGGAGGACCGCGGCGAGTTTCCAGGCGAGGTTGTGGGCGTCCTGGAGGCCGTTGTTCATGCCCTGGCCGCCCGCGGGGCTGTGGACGTGCGCGGCGTCGCCGAGGAGGTGGATGCGGCCGTGCCGCAGCCTGCGGGCCCGGCGGGCGTGGACGCGGAAGACGGCCTGGTGGACGGGCTCGGTGATGCGTACGCCGCCCGGCCCGCGCGCGTCGAGCAGGGCTTGTACGGCGGGGACGGCGGGGACGGCGGGGACGGCGGGGACGGCGGCGACGGCGGCGACGGCGGGCGCTCCGGCGGGCAGGGCTGTCAGGATGCGGAAGACGCCGCCGGGCAGGGGCACGATCACGAGGGTGCCGGACGGCGCCTGGTAGTAGTGGATCTCGCCGTGCGGGAGGTGTCCTTCGACGCGGGTGTCGAGGAGGGCGAAGGTCATGGGGTAGGTGGTGCCTTCGAAGGGCGTCCCGAGCCGGTCGCGGACGGTGCTGCTCGCGCCGTCCGCACCCAGGAGGTACGGCGTGCGCCACGTTTCGCCCCGCCCGTCGGCGTGGCGCAGGAGCACCCGCACCGTGTCGTCGTCCTGGGAGAAGTCCGCCAGCCGCACGCCCCGTTCGACGGTACCGCCGAGCTCGTACAGGCGCCGGGTGAGCAGCCGTTCCGTCTCGTACTGCGGAAGGTTGCGGGCCGCGCAGCCGGCGGGGAAGGCGAAGGCGGCGAGGGGGCGGCCGCCGGTGAAGTAGCGGTAGGCGTCGATGCGTACGGACGCGGCGCGCACGTCGTCGCCGATGCCGAGGTCGTCGAGGATGCCGAGCGCACGGGGCCACAGGGACAGGGCCCTGGGAGTGTGCGCGGGGTGCGGTGCGCAGTCGACCAGGCGCACGGGCACGCCGCGGCGCAGGAGTTCGCAGGCAGCCAGGAGACCGGTGGGCCCGGCGCCGGTGACGAGCACGGCGGCCCCGGAACCGGACGTTACCTCGGCCCCGGGCCCCGGTACAGTCACGGCGCCTGCCCCGCGCTCCCACCCAGGCTGCGGGCGAGCTCCAAGCGGCGCACCTTCATGGTGGCGGTGCGGGGCAGCGCGGACAGGGGCAGCTGTACGGGCCCGGCGAGCTGCGGCCACTCGGCGGCGGCGGACGCCCAGCGGCCGGGGTCGAGGGGCGCGTCGCCCCGGGTGCAGACCACGGGGACGGGCTCCCTGCCGGGCCCGGGTACGAGGACGACCTCGGCGAGTTCGGGCAGCCGGTCCATCAGCCGGTCCTCGACTTCGAGGGTGGAGCCGAGGGCGGGGAGGACGTCGACCTCGCGGTCGAGGAGGTGCAGGCAGCCGAACCGGGTGCGGTAGCCGATGTCGCCGGTGCGCCACCACCCGTCGTGCAGCTGGCGTGCGAAGCGTTCGGGTTCGGCGAAGTAGCCGGCTGCCCGGCCCGGGGCGCGTACTTCGATGGCGCCGGGGCGTTCGCGCGTGGGGCGGTGGCCGCCGGAGGCGGCGAGACGCACGCGGACGCCGGGCAGGGGCAGGCCCAGGCAGCGGCCGTCGGCCCGGTGGACGGTGCGCGGGGTGTACCAGCGGCCGGTGAGCGGGCCGCACTCGCTCTGCCCGTAGAACTGGAGGAACCGCGGGGAGGCGCGGCGCGAGGCGAGCAGCAGCCTGCGCATGGTGGGCGGGTGGAGGGCGTCGAAGGTGGCGCTGAAGTACCGGACGGTGGCGAGGGGTTCGCGCGGATCGTCGGCCAGTTCCTCCCAGGCCATGAAGGAGTTGGGATGGGTCTCGACGAAGCCGGGGCGGGTGCGGGCGAAGAGGTCCGCGACGTGCGCCGGGCCGGGGTCGCCCACGATGACGAGCGGCATGCCCTTGGGCAGGGCGACGGCGAGCGCCAGGTACATCCGCGAGTGGACGGGGCTGAGGTGCGCCGCGTAGGTCTCGGGCGTACGGATCAGGGCGGCGAGCCCGCGCTGCGGTGCGTACCTGCCGTGGAGACCGGCCGCCGTGTGCACCACCAGCTTGGGCAGGCCGGTGGTCCCGGAGGTGTGGGTCATCAGCGCGGGGCGGTCCGCGGGCAGGAGCACGGGAGCGCGGCGCGGCGCGCCGGCCAGGGCCGCGAGGGAGGTGCAGCCGGGGCGGGCGGGGCCGGTGGTGAGGACCGTGGCGGCGACGTCGGCCAGGTCGAGCGGGGCCAGGCACGTACGCAGCTTGTCGTCGTCGGTGAGCAGGTGCGGGCGGTGTGGGCGATGCGGATGGTGTGGGTGGTGTGGGTGGCGCAACCGGCGCAGCAGGGCGCCTGCCGTGGCACCGTCGAGCTCCGGGGAGAGCAGGACGGGGACCGCTCCGATGCGGGCGGCGGCGCAGGCCAGCAGGTAGATGTCGAAGTTCGCGGCCTTGTGGACGGCGACGTGCTCGGTGGGGCGCACGCCGGCCGCCCACAGCCGGGCCGCCAGGTCGTCCACGTGCCCGGCGAGCCCGGCGTAGGTGAGCCGGCGGCCCGTGCCGGGCAGCGCGTCGAGGTCGTGGTCGAGCGTGACCGGCACGGAGCCGTGCGCGGCGGCCGCCCGTTCCGGGATCAGCCCGAGGCGGAGGCCCTTCATGAGGCCGTCCACGATGCGGCGTGCCGCTGCAGCAGGACGGACTCCTCGGCGGTGAGGGCGATGCCGAAGGTGCCGCGCAGGACGGGGCCGACCTCGTCGGGGGCGAGTTCGGTGCGCAGGAGGCGGCCGTCGGCGTAGCGGGCGGCGAGGGTGCGGTCGGTGAGCGTGTGGCGGACGTGGTCGTCGCCGCGCTGGGCGACGAGGCGGCCGGTGAACGGCGAGCGGGGGTGGTGGGACGTCCAGTAGTGGGCGGCCTCGAAGTCGTCGGGCACGTGGTGCTCCAGGCGCAGGGAGTAGACGTCGAACCAGCCGTCGGGGTGCAGGGAGCGCAGGACCCACTGCCCGGGGGCGGCGGCCGCGGCGCGGTCCTCCGCCGGTTCGAGGTCCAGGCGCCAGGTCCAGTCGCCGGTGGTGACCGTGGCACCGGGGGCGAGGGGTACGGGTTCGAGGGGGCCTTCGTCGCCGAAGCCGACGTCGCAGAGCCAGGGGCGGCCGTCCGCCTCGACAACGAGGGTCGCGTGGGAGCGGCGGCGCACGCGGGAGCTGCCGCGGCGGACGCGGGCGAGGTGGCGGACGACGGGGAAGCCGAGGCGTTCGAGGACGGCGGCGAAGAGCAGGTTCTGCTCGAAGCAGTAGCCGCCGCGCCCCGCGCGGACCAGTTTGCGCTGGAGCGCGTCGGTGTCGAGCGGCATGTCCCGGCCGAGGAGGACGTCGACGTTCTCGAAGCTGACGGCGGCGGTGTGGGCGCGCTGAAGGGCGCGCAGCGTTGGGGTAGTCGGCGGGAGGGGGTGGATGGTGGGGGCGGTGGGCGGCGCGGTGGGGGCGGCGGGGCCGGTTCGGCCGGTCGGGTCCGTCGAGTCGGTCAGGCCGGTCCTGGCGAGGTAGGCGTCCAGGTCGAGGGCGGCGGTGTCCCATGCGGTTGCGCCTGCGGCGGGCTGCCCGGCCGGTGCGCCGGTGGCGCGGACCGGACCGGCGGCGGGATGTGCGGGCCCGGCGGGGCCGTGGACGACGGCGGTGTTCGGCATGGGCCGTACGCTCCTTCCTCCCGTGCGATGTCTTGCGGCGTCTTGATGTCTTGCGGATGGCGGTGTCGTGCGACTGGCATCGTGCGGTGTCGTGCAATGGGCGTCGTACGGCGGATGTCGCGTCCCACCGTGCGGCGGACGCTGTCGCGCGCCGTCGTACGGCCGGTGTCCGGGGGCGTTGCGCCCTGGACCGCTGAGCCGCCGGCCCACCGGCGGCTGACCGCCGGGCGGTTGACCGCAGGTGGTTGACCGCGGACCGTTGACCCACTGGCTGCTGACCCACTGGCTGCTGACCGCCGGGCCGTTGAGGACCCACGACTACCGGCCTGCGGACCACTGGCCCACGGGCGGCGCCTGCGGGCGGGCGGCCCACGGGCGGCCGGCCTGCGGAGACCACTGACCCGCGAACCGCCCTGCGAACCGATGACCCGCCGACCGCCGACCGCCGACCCTCGGGCCGCCGACCGTTGCCCCTCGGGCCGTAGGGCCGTTCCGGGGGTCTCCCCACGGCCCGGGTGCCTGCCATCCTGGGCCGTCCGCGCGGCCGTGCCAACGCGCGGCGGCGGAGTGCGTCAGCCCGCCCGCCAGTGCGTCAAGTCGGGTCCGTACAGGGCCGGGTGACCTGACAGACGGGCCCCGGGGCGGGGGCGCGCCACCCTGGGCCGATCTACCCTCGGACCGTCCGGCAGGGCCGGAGGGCCGCCGTTCACCGCGGCCCGCACCGGCGCCGCGCCGGGGCCTCCGACGGAGAAGCGGGGACCGATATGACCAAGGTGGTACTGATCTCGGGCAGTCTGCGCGCCGCATCGGTGAACTCGGCGGCGCTCAGGGCCGTGCGCCGCATCATCGGACGGACCCGTCCGGCCGCCTCGGTGGTCTCGCTGCCGATCGGCCGGCTGCCGTTCTACAACGGGGACATGGAGGGCACCGGGACGACCCCGGCGGTGGCCGCCGCCCGCGCGCTGGTCGCGGGCGCCGACGCCCTGGTGATCAGCACGCCTTGCTACAACGGCGGGGTGCCCGGCGTGCTGAAGAACGCCCTCGACTGGCTCTCCCGCCCGGACGGCGCGAGCCCGCTCACCGGAAGGGTGGCCGCCGTCCTGAGCGCCTCGCCCGGCGGCCGGGGAGGCATCGACGCCCAGCCGGCGCTGTTCGACCTGCTGGACAGCTGCGAGGCGATCACGGTCGAGCACCCGCCCGTGGCCATCCGCCGGGCGCACCAGCGGCTCGACGCCGCGGGCGAGATGACCGAAGGGGAGGCGGTGCGGGCGCTGCGTGAGCTGGTCGACGCCACGTTCGAGGCGGTGGCCATCATGGAGGAGCAGCGCAGGTCGGTATGCGAGCTGCACGCGCGCGTACGCGAAGAGCGCGGCCCCGTGCGGACTGTGCACGGGGCCGTGCCGCCTGCACCTCAGCGGGGCGCAGCCGCTCCGTCGAGGGCCAGCGTGACCTCGTCCAGGAGCTGATGCCAGGCGTCGTTGAGCTCCTTGAGCACTTCGGACTCCAGGCGCAGGGCCAGTTCGCCGTGGTCGATGCCGAACCACTCGAGGTGCCCGAGCAGTCGCCCGGCGGCGGTGTACGCATCGGCATCGGGCGCGTCGCCGTCGCCGGCGCCGGCGGGTACCGCGTCCAGTTCCTCCAGCAGTTCCTCCGGGACGGCCGTCACCGTGCCGCGCGTCAGCAGCGGGGCGGCGTAGCGCATGGACAGGAGCCCGGGGCCGGAGGCGGCCGTCGCGGTCCACAGCAGCCGCTGGGGGCGGGCCCCGTGGGCCGCCAGGGCGTGCCACCGGGGCCCGTCCAGCATCCGCTCGTACTGTGCGTGGAGTTGCCGGGCGGCCGCGACGGCGGTGGCGCCGCGCATGGCCCTGGCCTCCAGGGTGCCCTCGCGGTCGAGCAGGGCGTCGACGGCGGCGTCGACACGGCTGACGGGGAAGGAGGCGACCGACGCGAGCGCGGGGAGGTGGCGTCCTGCGGCGCGCGCCCGCTCCAGCCCCTCCAGGTAGGCCTCGCCGGCCTGCCGGTGGCGTGCGGCGGACAGGACGAGGGTGGCGTTGACGTTGATGCCCTCGGCGAGACAGGCGCTGAGAGCTGTGAGGCCGGCGGGGGTGGCGGGGATGCCGAGCATGGCGTTGCGGCGGTCGACGGCGCGCCACAGTGTGCGGGCCTCGGCGAGGGTGGCCTCGCTGTCGTGGGCGAGGCGGGGGTCGAGGCTCACGGAGACGAGCCCGTCGACGCCCGCGGTCGCCTCGTGGACGGGCCGCAGGATGTCGCAGGCCCAGCGGATGTCGTGGACGGCCAGGGCCTTCAGGGCCCGCTCGGCGGGGATGCCGCGCTCGGCGAGGTCACCGAGCTGGCCCGTGTAGTACGGGCCCAAGATCAGGGACCGGGCGAGGAAGGCCGGGTCGGAGACGACACCGGCGATGCGCCCCTGCCGGGCCAGGGCGGCCAGCCGGCCGCTCGCAAGCCGCTGCCGGGCGAGCCCGTCGAGCCACACGGAAACCCCGGTCGCCCCGGGCCCACCCGCAGCGGCGCCGGCGGCGCAGGCCTCGCCGGGGACCGCCTCGGCGGCACGGCGCCCGCCCGCAGACCGGGCCGGGGCCGGGACCCGGGCCGGACCCACCGGGGCGCAGCCCGCCGTTCCATGGCCCGCCGTTCCATGGCCCGCCCCGTCGGCCGGCCTCACCGCCTGCCTCTTTCCGTCGTGCGGGACAGGCTCGCCCGGGCCGCGGCCGCCACCCGTTCGGGGGTGAGGCCGTGGTGGCCGTACAACCCCTGGCCGGGGGTGTCGGTGTCGAAGTGGTCCAGGCACACGTGCTCGCCGGTTCCGCCGAGGAGCTGGTACCGGCCCACTTCCGCGGCCGCCCCCACCGAGACGGTGGCGGGCGCGCCGGGCGGCAGGACCGCGTCGCGGTAGGCGCTGCTCTGCCGGTGGAACCACGCGGCGCAGGGCATCGACACCACACGGGTGGCGATGCCCTCGCGCTGCAGGATGCGGCGGGCGTCCAGGGCGGTCGGCACCTCGCCGCCCGCGGCGACGAGGATGACGTCGGGGGCCGCGGCGGCCAGGTCGGCGTCGTGGGCCTCGGCGAGGATGTAACCGCCGCGGGCGGCACCATCGCCCGCGGCGACGGGGACAGGGGCTTCGGTGATCTGGGCGGGGTTCATGCGACGGGCACCTCCGGAGCGAGAGCGGCGAGCAGGCCGCCCACGATGCGGGGTCCTCCTTGAGTGAGGACCGATTCCGCGTGGAACTGCATGGAGGCGAAGTAGGGCCCGCGCAGCGCGTGCACCTCGCCGGTGAGCGGATCGCGGCTGACCCCGACCGTGCCGATGCCCTCCACGTCCACGCTGTCGCGGTCGCTGCGGGCGGCGAAGGTGTTGTAGAAGCCGACGCGCTCGCGACTGCCGAAGAGGTCGATCTCGCGCTGGACGCCCTGGTTGGGCACGTCCCGGCGGACGAGCTCGAAGCCGAGGGCGAGGGAGAGCACCTGGTGGCTGAGGCAGACGGCGAGGAAGGGCCGCCGCTCGTCCAGGAGGGCGCGGACGGCGCCCCGCAGATGGGCGATCTTGGGGTGGCGGCCGTCGCGCGGGTCGCCGGGGCCGGGCCCCATCACGACGAGGTCGTGCCCGCCAAAGACGTACGGCTCGTCGAAGCGCCTGACCGTCACCGTCAGCCCCATGGCCCGCAGCTGATGGCCGATCATGGAGGTGAAGGTGTCCTCCGCGTCGACGACCAGGACGCGCCGCCCGGCCAGGCCGGGTGCGGTGAGCGCCCGGTCGGCCTCCTCGGCGAGCCAGAAGCCGGCGATGCTGTCGTTGCGCTGCTCCAGGGCGGCGCGGACGCTCGGGTGGCCGCCGAACCGGGCGGCGCCGCCCGACTCCAGGGCGGAGATCAGCCCGGCCGCCTTGGCGCGGGTCTCGGCGACCTCGGACGCGGGGTCGGAGTGGCGCACGAGGGTGGCGCCCACCCCGATCCGCACACTCCCGGTGCGGTCGATGTCCGCGGTGCGGATGAGGATCGACGAGTCCAGGGTGCGCTCGCCGTGCGCGTCGCGCCCGACGAGGGCGAGGATGCCGCTGTAGTAGCCGCGGCCCTGGGGCTCGTAGCGGTCGATGACCCGGCAGGCGCTCTCCAGCGGGCTGCCCGTGACCGTGGGCGCGAACATCGTCTCGCGCAGGATCTCGCGCGGGTCGCGGTCGGTGGTGCCCTCGATGAAGTACTCGGTGTGGGCGAGGCGCGCCATCTCCTTGAGGTAGGGGCCCACGACGCGGCCGCCGCCCGCGCAGATGCGGGCCATCATCTTCAGTTCCTCGTCGACGACCATGTACAGCTCGTCGGCCTCCTTGCGGTCGGCGAGGAAGTCCATGACCTCGGGCAGGCTCGGCCCTGCGGCCGGGTAGCGGTAGGTGCCGCTGATGGGGTTCATCACGGCGGTGCCGCCGCGGACGCTGATGTGGCGCTCGGGCGTGGCGCCCACGAACGTCCGCTCGCCCGTGTGCACGACGAAGGTCCAGTAGGCCCCGGACTCGCGCTCCAGGAGGCGGCGGAAGAAGGTCAGGGCGTGGGCGGGGGTGTAACCGTCGATGCCGGCGAGGAAGGAGCGCTTGATGACGAAGTTCGCGCCCTCCCCCTCGCCGATCTCGTCGGCGACGACCCGGCGGACGGTGTCCGCATACGTCTCGTCGTCCATGTCGAAGTGCCCGCCGGACAGGGTGATCGGCGTCTCGGGGATCCGGGCGAGGACCTCGGCGAGGGGCAGGACGGCCTGGTGGGTGACGGTCATGGCGAGCAGCGGCGCGCCGTCGTCCGCCCCGCGGAAGCCCCGTTCGGCGATCTGGCGGTACGGGACGATCGCCAGGACGTCGTGCGAGGCGCTGCGGCGGGGCGCCGTCTCGGTGGGCGCGTCCTCCAGCGGGATGGACGCCAAGGTCTCCGGTCGGGAGATCCCGCCCAGGAGGAGTTCGACGGCGCCCGGTCCGGTGGACTCGGGGCGGTGGAGGAGGGCGAAGGCGGGCGGCCGGGGGCCCAGCACCCGGGCGAGCAGGTCGTCGGCGGCGACGGCGGCGGCGTTCGCGATCGGCTCGTCGGTCGGTTCGACGGTTGGTTCGACGGTTGGCTCGCCGGTCGGTTCGACGGTCGGTTCGTCAGTCGGTTCGACGGTCGTGTTCACGGTCAGGTCCGGTCCTTTCCGGTCGGCGCCTGCACGGGCGGGGCCGGTACGGCCGGATGCCGGTACGGGCCGCCCTGCCCTCGTACGCGCGAGGCTCCTACGGTCAGCGCTCATACCGCCGCTCCCCGTACCGCGAGCGTGTCCGCAGGACCCCCCGCGCCCTGCAGCCGGCACAGCATGTCCTTGGTGGTGGTGACCACGGCGCAGCGCGCCGCCGCGTACTCCAGGGCGAGGCGGTGGTACGCGGCGGAGAAGTCGGCCACGGCGTCCGCGACCAGGAACGGGCGGATGTCGTTGGTGAACGCGTCGACGGCGCTCATCAGCACGCCGACGTGGGCGTACACCCCGCAGACGATCAGCTGGTCGCGGCCGTTGGCGCGCATCCGCCCGAGCAGGTCGGAGCGGAAGAAAGCGCTGTAGCGCCACTTGGTGAAGACCCAGTCCCCGGGGGCCGGGGCGAGCGGCTCGACGACGCGCCGGTCGGCCGGGTCGACGCGCATGCCCGGGCCCCAGAAGTCCTTGAGCAGGCCGCGCTGTTCGTCGTTCATGCCGCCGGGCTGCGCCGTGTACGCGACGGGGATGCCGAGCGCGGCCGCGCTCTCGCGCAGCAGGGCCGCGTTGGCGACCAGCTCCTCGCGCGGGTGCTCCGGCAGGTGCCCGACGAAGTAGCGCTGCATGTCGTGGATCAGCAGCACGGCGCGGGCCGGGTCGGCGCCCCAGTCGGCGGTGTTCCCGGGCAGGTCGCCCAGGGTCGGCATCGGGTAGGGCTCGATGGGGGGAATGCCTGCCATGGTGGATCAGCCCTCCCAGGCCGAGACGACGGAGATGGCCTGCTGCGGATTGAGCCGGGGGTCGCAGAAGCTCGTGTACTTGTCGCCCACGTGGTCGAGTTCGGACTCGTTGCGGACGCACTCGGTGACGTGCTCGGGCGTGGTCTCCAGGTGCAGACCACCCGCGATGCCCCCCGAGGTCCGCACCGCGCACTGGAAGTTGCGGACCTCACGGATCACCGTGTCCAGCAGGCGCGTCTTGAGGCCGTCGGGCGCGGTGAGGGTGTTGCCGTGCATCGGGTCGGTGAGCCAGATGACGGGGTGCCCGGCGTCGCGGACCGCCGCCACGAGCGGGGGCAGCTTCTCGCCGACCTTGTCGGCGCCCATGCGGGCGATGAGGGTGAGCCGCCCGTGCTCCCGGCCGGGGTCGAGGAGCTCGCACAGAGCCAGGATCTCGTCCGTGGTCGTCGAGGGCCCGACCTTGCAGGCCACGGGGTTGGCGACGGCGGCCAGCAGGGCGACGTGCGCGCCGTCCGGGCGGCGGGTGCGCTCGCCGATCCAGGGCCAGTGCGCGGACGCGAGCAGGGGACGGCCGTCCTCGCCCGCGCGCACCATGGGCAGCTCGTAGTCGAGCAGGAGCGCCTCGTGGCTCGTCCACACCGGCGGGCAGACGCCCGAGCGGCGGGACGGGTCCGGCCAGCCGAGGTGCGTCATGGCCTCCCCGGCCGCCAGGTAGCCGGAGAGCAGGCGCTGCGGGTCCGGGCGGCGGCGCTCCGGGTGGGGCTCCGGGTTGTTGACCATGTGGCCCCGGTAGACGGGCAGTTCCGTCCCCGCGACGCGCTCGGTGGCACTGGAGCGGGGCTTGGCGAACTGCCCGGCCATGCGTCCCGCGCGGACCACCGGCTTGTGGGCGACCATCTTCAGGACCCCGGCCAGGACGTCCAGGAGGCCGGCCTTGCGGGCGACGTAGCCCGAGGTGCACTCCGCGGGGTCCTCCGCGCAGTCGCCCGCCTGGACCACCTGGGCGGCGCCGCGGGCGACCTCGGCGAGGTGGTGGCGCAGGGTCCGTACGTCGTCGGCGCGGACGAGGGCCGGGCGGCGCGCCAGCTCCTCGCGGACCCGGCGCACCTGGGGGGCGTCGCCCCAATCGGGCTGCTGGAGAGCGGGTTTGTCCTGGACGTCGAGCAGAGCGTCGGTCATGGGGTTCTCCAAAAAACGCTTAAGTGACTGCTCTTGAGAACAAGCAAGCATGCAAGGCAAAGCAAGGGGCGTGCCGGGTTTGGCCTTGGCGGCTCCCTGGGTTGCTGGGGTGTGTGGGCAGGAGTAGTGGCCTACGGGCCTCGGCCCGCCGCGGACGCGGTTAGTTCTCGATCGTCCGAGAACGCCCCTGTTCCGCCAACCCCGCCCCGCTCACTCCGTCAGATGGGGCCCGACTCCATCAGATGACTGTCAAGACTCCGTTCGCGCCAAGTTGACGGAGTACCGACAGGCTGTTCCCGCAGCGCCCCGGATCGGACCTACTGTCGTGACCTCTGCCCTATGTGTTTCCGCGGCCGATCCGGAGAGGGGGCGACCCTGCCATGGGAGAGCGCACGGTGACGTCTGGTGGTGAGGTCCTGCGGGAACTTCTCGCGGAAGGCGTCTCCCCCTGGCTCGACGGCCTGCGCCGCTCGCTCCTCGCCTCCGGTACCCTCGCCCGGCTCGTCGCCGCGGGCGAGGTGCGGGGGGCCACGTCCGACCCCGGGGCGCTCGCCGCCGAGGTCGCCGGCGGCACCGCCTACGGGCAGCAACTGGCCCACCTGGCCTGCCGGTCCGTCCCGCCCGCGACCGCGGTGCAGGCCTTGTGCGCCTACGACCTGCGCGCCGCGTGCGACGAGCTGCGGCCGGTTTTCGCCGCCACGCAGGGGCTCGACGGGCACGTGTCGATGGGCCTGGAGCCATGGCTGGCGGGCGGCGCCCGTGTTACGGCCGACGCCTTCGCCGACGCCGCGGCCGCCCTGCACCGGGCCGCCTGCCGGCCCAACGCGCTGGTGAAGATCCCCGCCACGGACGAGGGGCTCGCCGCCACCGGAGCGTGCCTCGCCCGCGGCATCGGCGTGCACGTCACCGACATCTTCTCCGTACGCCGCTACGAGCAGGTCGTGGACGTGTGGTTCGCCGGCCTGGAGCGGGCCCGGGCGGCCGGCCTGGACCTGTCCGCGATCCCGTCGCTCGCCTCGCTGCCCGTGGCCCGGATCGACGCCGAGGTCGACGCGCGGCTGCGGGTGGGGCGGGCGGGGCGGTCGGGGTCGGGGGGGCGGAGCGCCGCCGCCCTGGCCATCGCCCGGCTCGTGTACCGGCGCTACGAGGAGGGGCTGGGCAGCGCGCGCTGGCGGGGCCTGGCCGCGGCGGGGGCCCGCCCGCAGCGGGTGATGTGGTCCGTCGGCTCTCCCGTGGAGACGGAGCCGCGCGGCGTGCCGTACGTGGAGTCGCTCGTGGCCTGGGGCACCGTCAGCGCGATGTCCGAGGCGACGCTGGCTGCGGCGGGGCGGCGCGGGCGGCTGCGGGGGGACACGCTGACGGGGCAGGAGGGGGCGGCGCGGGCGGCTGTGGTGCGGCTGGAGCGGGGCGGGGTGTCGTTCGGCGAGGTGGCGGGGGTGCTGGAGGAGGAGAGTGCGGTGCGGGTGGGGCGGGCGTGGGGGGCGTTGCGGGGGGCGGTGGCGGATCGGTTGCGCGTGGGGGCGGGCGGGTGAGTGGGGGGTGCGGGGCCGGGGCCTCCGGGGCAGGGGTCCGGGACCGTATATTTACGGGCCCGTGCCCGGCGCCGCATCGGTGCCCCCTTCCTCGTCGGGCCCGCAAATACACGTCAGCGTCCCGGACCCCTGCCCCTGCGGCCCCGTCCCCTCCCGTCTCCTGCGCCCGATCCGCGGTGGGTGGGTGGGGCGGACCTCGCCCCTCCCTGCCGCCTTTCCGCGGTGGGTGGGTGGATGGACCTCGCCTCCCCCTGCCCCCTGTCCCCGGCGGGTGGGTGGATGGACCTCGCCTCCCCCTGTCCCGCGGTGGGTGGGCAGGCGGACCTCGCCCCTCCCTGTCCCCTGTCCCCGGCGGGTGGGTGGATGGACCTCGCCTCCCCCTGTCCCGCGGTGGGTGGGCGGGCGGGCCTCATCTCTTCCTCTCCCGTTCCCCCGGCCGGCCGGTGGGCGAGGCCCGCCCCGATCCTGTCGGTTCGTCAGATCGTCACCCTGTCCCTCGTCCCGTGGCGGTCCGGGAAGTCCGTGTCTGTGAGTGCGGTGAGCGGGGCCGCCTTCACCGCCGTTTCCTCGTACTCCTCCTCCGGGTCCGACAGGGCGATGATCGCGCCGCCCACCCCGTACCGCACCCGGTCCGCCGTGACCACGGCCGTGCGGATCACGACGCTCAGGTCGACCGCGCGGCTGAGCGAGAAGTAGCCGATCGCGCCCGCATACACGCCGCGCGGGCCCTGTTCCAGGCGTTCGATGATCTGCATGGTGCGGATCTTGGGCGCGCCGGTCATCGAACCCGGCGGGAAGGCCGCCCGGACGCAGTCCACAGGCGAGCGGTCCGGGCGCAGCGTGGCCCGTACCGTGCTCACGAGCTGGTGGGCCTTGGCGTAGCTCTCCACGCGGAAGACGTCCTTCGCCTCGACGGAGCCGACTTCGGCGCAGCGGCCGAGGTCGTTGCGGACCAGGTCCACGATCATCAGGTTCTCGGCCCGGTCCTTCTCGCTGGCCGCAAGGTCCGCGGCGAGCAGGGCGTCCTCCTGCGGGGTCGTGCCCCGCGGGCGGGTGCCCTTGATCGGGCTGGACTCGGCCCGGCCGTCCCGGTCGATGCGCAGGAACCGCTCGGGCGAGGTGCTGAGGACCGAGAGGCCGCCGAAGGACAGGAGGGCGCCGAAGGGGGCGGGGCTGGTGCGGCGCAGGAAGCGGTAGCCCTCCCAGGGGTCCAGGGTGCCGGTGGCCTCGGCCATGTTGGTCAGGCAGACCTCGTAGGTCTCCCCGGCCGCGATCTGTTCCCGGCACTCGTCGATGAGCTGCAGGTAGGCGTCGCGGCCGTGGCGCAGCCGGAGTTGGCCGAGGGTGCCGGGGCGGCCGGCGGGAAAGGGCCGCAGTCCGGCGAGGGCCGTGAGCTTGCGGGCGGTGGCGTCGAGCCACGAGCGGGCCGCGGTCTCGTCGCCGTCCTCGGCGAGTGCGAGGAGGTGGGTGGTGCCGGTCGCGTGGTCCAGGACGAGGGCCCTGTCCGCGAAGACCATGGTCGCGTCCGGCTCGCCGGACCGGTGGCCGGGCTCGCCCCCGCACTCGGCCTTCAGGCCGTAGCCGAGGTAGCCCACCCAGCCGAGTGCGAAGTCGCAGGGCAGGGCCGGGATTTCCGCGGTGCGCATCGCTTCCAGGTCCCGGGCGAGCCAGTCCAGGAAGCCTCCGGTGACCACCTCGGTGGTGTGCCGGGAGCGGACCGTGACGGTGCTGCTGTGGACGTCGGCGGAGGCGGTCCGGGCGAGCGGCCCGGAGGCGTCCCCCATGACGGAGAACCGTCCGGTGGGACCGTCGCGCCTGCTGCTGTCGAGCCAGTAGGCGTGCGTGCCCCGGCGGAAGAGGCGGTCGAAGACGACCTCGTCCTCCCAGCGGGTCGGCAGGGCCGCGGTGAGGACCCGCAGGCGGCGCCCGGGCTGCGGCTTCTCCGGTGTGCGGAGGGCCGCGGGGCGGGGCCTTGCGCTCCGTCGCACCCCGTGACGCTCCGTCATGCGGCGAAAGTTGTCCAGAATGCGGTGCCCGTACACGCTGCCGATCGACTCGGGGTGGAACTGGACCCCCCACAGCGGGAGCTCACGGTGGCGCAGCCCCATGACCGTGCCGTCGGCCGTGCGCGCCGTCACCTCCAGGCAGGCGGGCAGCCTGCCGACGGCCAGCGAGTGGTAGCGCACGGCCGCAAAAGGGGACGGCAGTCCCTCGAAGAGGCCGGTGCCGTCGTGGTGGACGGGCGAGACCCGGCCGTGGCGGGGCTCGGGCGCCCGGCCGACTTCGCCTCCGTACACGAGGGCGATGCCCTGGTGGCCCAGGCAGACGCCGAGCGTGGGCAGCGCGCCGTGGCGCAGGATATCGGCGCAGATTCCGAAGTCGGCTTCGCGTTCCGGGGTGCCGGGTCCGGGCGAGAGGACGACATTGTCGAATTCGGTGAGCCGGCCGGTTTTCCAGAACGGGTCGTCGTTGGTGACGACTTCCGGTTTCCGGCCGTTGACTTCGGCCAGATAGTGGAACAGGTTGTAGGTGAAGGAGTCGTAGTTGTCGACTAATAACGTACGCACGTATCCCCCGTTTCGGCGTTATCGGACGACTTCCGGGCAGCGGGCGGAATCCGCCGCCGGTGTCACCTCCAGCAGCATGTGCTCGACTTCGTGCTCGCCTTCTCGTACGACGGTGCGGCGCACCACGTCCAGCCGGCGGCCGCACCGGTCCGCGATGCGGCGCAGGGCGGGCACGTCCCCCCGGCTGCTGAAGTGCAGCAGGACCGTGCCGCCCGGGGCCAGCAGGCCGGGCGCCTCTTCCAGGAAGCGGCTGTGCGCCGCGTAGCCGGGGTCGATGTAGGCCCGCTCGTGCATGGTCCGGGGCTGGTACTCCACCGGCGCCAGCACGTAATTGGAGGACCAGAAGACCGTGTCGAACCTTTCCCCCGGATCCAGCTGGTCGAAGAGGTCGCTGCGGAAGGCGCGGACCCTGCCGGACACTCCGTGCCGGGCCGCGTTCATCGAGGTGTTCAGTACCGCCGCGGGATTGATGTCGGCGGCGACCACGCGGGCGCAGCCCGCCAGGGCGGCGGCGACGGCGACGACGCCGGTGCCGCTGCCGATCTCCAGCAGCGATCCCCGCAGGGCACCCGGTGCCCCGGAGAACCGCCGGGATTCCGTCTCCGCGGACGTCTCGGCGAGGCCGAGGAAGTCGAGTGCGATTCCGGTCGCCGGCGAGTAAATCGGAGCAAATACTTCCGGTAAGAGATCCCACTCACGGCCGCACATCGTGAAAGCGGCCGGCCGGTCCTCCCGCACGAGCGCTTGACGGCTGCGTTCGAGAGAGAGCCTGTAGTCGCGTACCCCCGTCATACCGAGCCCCCTGAATCGGCGACAACTCCCGGCCACGCGCCGGGTGTTCATCAACCTTCACCTATAAGGGCACTTAACAGGAAGGTGATCCAGTAACACACCGTCGGGATTCGGCGGTGGTCCGGACACCACCGGACGCACCCCGCCGCGCCTGCGGCGGCCGTCAACGCCGTCTTGATCGGCTGCGGTTGACGCACCACTGCCCGTGTGCATAGCTTCCCCGCATACCGTGCCGCGGCTCTATCCGTGCGGCAGAGCGCACCGGACCCGGGGGGCATCGTGTCGCAAGGCATGTCCGAGGACGGCATATTCGCCGTGCTGGAGCTATTGGCCGCCGGGGCACCGGCCCAGGAATACGAAGCCCTCGTCGAACGGATCCGACGCTCCGGCGCGGGGCCGGAACTCCTCGACAGGTTGAGTGACGCGGTCCAACTCGGCCTGACCATAAGGACATGGACGGAGCGTCAGCAGCAGCGCGAGGCCGGCATGTCCGCGCTCATCGACACCGCGCGCGACCTCGCGACCCCGCACGACCTCGACACCCTCCTGAAGGTCATCCTCCGGCGGGCCCGGCGGCTCCTCGCCGTCGACATGTCGTACATCGGGATGTACGCCGAGGGCGAGCGGTACGTGAGCATACGGGCCGCCGACGGCCACACCACCGCGCTCAACGTGGGCCTGCGGCTGCCCGGCGGCAGCGGGCTGGGCTCCGCGGTCATGGACAACCCCTCGCCGTTCTGGACCCCGGACTACCTCGCCGACGAGCGCATCCAGCACAGCGGCGAGATCGACTACGTCGTCAAGGCCGAGGGGCTGCAGGCCGTCCTCGCCGTCCCGCTGAGCCGCGGCGCGCGCCCCTTCGGCACCCTCTACGTGGCCGAGCGCAAGGTCCGGCACTTCACGACCGACGAGATAGCGCTCCTCAGCTCCCTCAGCGACCTGGCCGGCGTGGCCATCGAGAAGGCCGAGCTGCTGGACCGGACCACCGCCCTGGTGGCCGAGCTGGAGCAGCACTCGACGCGCGTCGAGGCCGGGCTGCGCAGCGCCCAGGAGCTGAGCGACGCCCAGCACCGGCTGATCCAGCTCGTGCTCGGCGACTGCAACCTGGACGCCCTCGCCCGCGCCTCCGCCACGGAGCTGAACGCCGCGGTCCAGGTGTGCGCCGCCAACGGCACCATCCTCACCTCGGCGGGGCTGGTCCGGGAGGCCGCGAAAGCCGAGGAGGACTCCGGGGACGCCGAGGGCGCCGCGGGCGCCAACGACGACGGGGAGGCGGCTCCGGTCGAGACGCTGCTGGTGCCCGCCGCCATGGACGCCCACGCCGCCCGAGAGCCCGTGGCCCTCGCCGACGGCCTGTGGGCCGTGCCCATCTCCGCGGGCACCGGCAGCAACCTCGGCACCCTGCTGCTGCGCCCCGACCGCCCCGACGCGGTGCAGGACGAGCGGCTGCTGCGGCTGGTGGCCCAGGTCATGGCCGTGCAGCTGCTGGTGGAGAGCAGCCGGACGGCGATCGCCGAGGGACAGGTGCGCGACGACTTCCTCGCCGACCTGCTGGCGAGCCCGCAGCGGCCGCCGCACCAGCTCGAACAGCACGCGCGGCGGCTCGGCATCAACCTGAGCAAGCCGCACGTCGTGGTCGTGGCGCGCCCCGAGGGCGACGCCCGCGGCAAAATGGCCATCTGGGCGTCCTCCTACGCGCACCGGCTCAGCGGGCTGAAGAGCATGCACAACGGCTGCGCGGTGCTGCTGCTGCCGGGCACGGACCCGGGCGCCGCGGGCCGCGCCGTCTCCGCGGAGCTCTCGCCGCTCCTCGGCCACCCGGTGACGGTGAGCTCGGCGGGCCCGGTCGCGGGCCCGGCCTCCGTCCACCACGGCTTCCAGGAGGCGCTGCGCTGCCTGGACGCGATGACCTCGCTGGGGGTCATCGGCCGTTCGGCGTCGGTGCGCGAGCTGGGCTTCCTCGGGGTGCTGCTCTCCGACAACCACGACGTGGAGGGCTTCGTCGACTCGGCCATCGGGCCGGTGATCGACTACGACCAGCAGCGGTTCACCGACCTGACGCGCACGCTGGAGACGTACTTCGAGGCGGGCGGCAGCCCGACGAACGCGGCCAAGAAACTTCATGTGCACCCCAATACCGTGGCTCGTCGCCTGGAGCGGATCAGCGAGCTGCTGGGGCCGCAGTGGCAGCAGCCCGAGCGCGCCCTGGAGGTGCAGCTGGCCCTGCGGGTCTTCCGGGTGCGGCACAGCCTGCGGATGCGGGACCGGGCCGGGCCCGGAGCGGGCGCGGACACCCCCGGGGCTCAGGAGACGTAGCCGAGCCGGAGGTGCTCCTCCGGCCCGCCGGTGAGCGCGGCGACGGCGTGGGCCGCGGAGGCGAGCGTCACGTGCCGGTGCCAGCCGCTGAACGAGCGGCCCGCGAAGTCCCGGACGCCGACCTCGTCGGCGATCTCCCGGAAGTCCCGGTCGACCCGGTCCAGGAGCTTGCCCAGGCGTACCAGGGCCGCGGGCGGGGCGTTGACGAGGTCCGTCAGCCACAGCTCGGCCGGCCAGCGGTGGCCGTTCTCGCCCACCCCCAGCAGGAGTAACTCCCTGCGCCGCACCGGCCCGGGCGCGGCCGCCGTGCGCAGCGCGGGCAGCCCCACGCGGACGGCCGCGGTCAGCGAGGTCCGCACGACCCGCGAGGGACCGTGGTCACGCCACATCACCGGGCGGCGCAGGTCGCGGGCCGCGCCGAGGATCTGGTGGGCCGGCAGCGCCTCGGCACCGCGGCCGGGCACGGCCGGGTCCGCCACGGTCAGCCGCAGCGAGTTGCTGATGCGCACCAGGGCCGGCACCCCGCAGGCGCGCAGCCGCAGCAGGGCCGCGGGGGCGTCCAGGTCGCGGGCGTCCAGCACCAGCGGGCGCAGCGGCAGCCCCCACTCGCGCATCATCCCGGCGTACGCCTCCACCGTGCACTCCCCCAGGGACTCGGAGCGGACGGAGTCGGGGATGCAGGCCTGACTGCGGCGCAGCCCGTCCCGCAGCCAGGCGTCGGAGAGGTGCAGCCGCCAGTTGACGGGGGTGCTGCGCTCGCCGGAGGCGGCCCAGACGCCCACGGCCTGCTGCGCGTTGAGCACCTGGCCGACGGCCGGGCAGAAGCGCCGGTCGACGCCCACGGAGTTGTCCCCGGCCTTGGGGATGACCATCGGCCGGACGACCCACGCGTGCGGCGGCGCGACCCGGGTCAGGTAGTGGGCGAGGGCGCGGCGTACCGGGGCCCAGTCCCAGGTGGAGCTGGAGATGAAGTGGTGCAGACTCTGCTCGGCGGCCTGGCCGCCGGTGAGCGCCGCGATGTTGCGGATGGACTTGCGTCCCCGGGTCCCCAGCAGGCCCCGCACGTAGGCCTCGCCGCGGCGGCGCTGGTCGCTGCGCGGCAGCGAGGCGAAGAGCGCGGAGCACAGCTCGGCCAGGACGGCGTCGCGGGTCTCGGGGCAGGCCGGGGCGGGCGCCTCGTGCCGGGCGGTCCGCGGATAGAGAGCAACACCACTCATCGGAATCCCCCATCTCGGCTGCTGGTGGCACTGTCAACGGTGCGCGTGCGCACCCCCCGGCGCCCAGGTGTCAAGGGCACCCCCGTGGCCCCTCATTTGGTGGTCCCACCACCACCCGGGGCCCTCCCGGGGCCCCGTGGGAGGCCCGGAGGGCCCGGAAGGTGTGCCCGGACCACCACCCCGGCGGCGGGTCGGGGGGCCAGTCGGCGGACGGGGGGCGAAGCCGCGCGGGGCGTTGCGGATACGGTGGTCCCATGCACCGGCGCGGACCGCCCTCTCGGGGACGTCCGCGCCGATTACCGCGGGCAGCATTCGGCCACGCGGGCGCAGCAAACCGGGAAGGAACACGTGAGCAGGTTGTTGGTGCAGGTCAGCGCGGTAGTCCGGAGCGTGGGGTAAGCGTCGTGCACATTGTGATCATGGGCTGCGGGCGGGTCGG
This sequence comes from Streptomyces rectiverticillatus, assembly GCF_013394065.1. Lineage (NCBI taxonomy): Bacteria > Bacillati > Actinomycetota > Actinomycetes > Kitasatosporales > Streptomycetaceae > Streptomyces > Streptomyces rectiverticillatus. The sequence goes on along the minus strand of NZ_CP040752.1, from coordinate 5,583,762 downwards.
CTCGGCCCTCGCCCAGACCCTTGAGCAGCAGGGTCACACGGTGGCCGTGATCGACCAGGACCCGACGGCCTTCCGCCGCCTGGGCTCCGGGTTCGGCGGCCGCCGCGTGACCGGCGTCGGCTTCGACCAGGACACCCTGCGCGAGGCGGGCATCGAGGAGGCGGGCGCGTTCGCGGCCGTCAGCAGCGGTGACAACTCCAACATCATCGCGGCCCGCGTGGCCCGCGAGATGTTCGGCGTCGAGAACGTGGCCGCGCGGATCTACGACCCCCGGCGCGCCGAGGTCTACCAGCGGCTCGGCATCCCGACCGTGGCCACCGTGCGGTGGACGGCCGACCAGATGCTGCGGCGGCTGCTGCCGTCCGGCGCGGAGCCGCTGTGGCGCGACCCGAGCGGCGGCGTCCAGCTGGCCGAGGTGCCCGCCTCGGACGCCTGGGTGGGCCACAAGATCAGCAAGCTCCAGGAGGAGACCGGCGTGCGGGTGGCGTTCCTCACCCGGCTGGGCGAGGCGATGCTGCCGACCTCCTCGACGGTGTTGCAGGAAGGCGATCTGGTGCATGTGATGATGCGCACCGACGAGGTCGAGCAGGTCGAAGCGGCGTTCGCGCACGGCCCCGAGGAGGCGCACTCATGAGGGTCGCCATCGCCGGTGCCGGTGCCGTCGGCCGCTCCATCGCGGGCGAGCTGCTGGAGAACGGGCACGAGGTGCTGCTCATCGACAAGGCCCCGACCGCCATCTCGGTCGAGCGGGTGCCGCTCGCGGAGTGGCTGCTGGCCGACGCGTGCGAGATCACCTCGCTCGACGAGGCCGCGCTGCAGCGCTGCAACGTGGTCATCGCGGCCACCGGTGACGACAAGGTCAACCTGGTCGTCTCCCTGCTGGCCAAGACCGAGTACGGGGTGCCCCGGGTCGTGGCCCGGGTGAACAACCCCAAGAACGAGTGGCTGTTCAACGAGTCCTGGGGCGTCGACGTGGCCGTGTCCACGCCGCGCCTGATGTCGGCGCTGGTCGAGGAGGCCGTGAGCGTCGGCGACCTGGTGCGCCTGATGCGGTTCAGCCAGGGCGACGCCAACCTCGTGGAGCTCACGCTGCCGCCGGAGTCGGCGCTGGCCGGCACCCGCGTCGGGGACGTGGCCTGGCCGGACGACACCTCGCTCGTCACGATCATCCGCGGCAACCGGGTGCTCACCCCCAGCCGGGAGGACTCCCTGGAGGCCGGTGACGAGCTGCTGTTCGTCGCGGCCCCGGCGCGCGAGGAGCAGCTGGAGGACTTGCTGTCGGCGACGCGCGACGCCGACTGACGCACGCGCATACGAACGCCGGGCGGGCTCGATGTTTCGAGCCCGCCCGGCGTTCGTTTCGTGTGTGCGAGGGGGGAAGGAGATCAGCTCAGGGCCTTGCTGCTCTCCGCCTTCTCCGCGCGCTCCGCCGCCTCCATCTCCGCGATCACGTCGATCGGCGGCGGGGCCTTGGCCAGGAAGATCCAGGTCAGGTAGACCGAGAGCAGCATCGGCGGGATGCCGAGGGCCACCTTCACCCAGCCGAGCTGGGTGGCGTCGCCCCACCAGTACAGCGGGAAGAGGATCGCCGACTTGGTCAGCAGGATCAGGCCCCAGGCCCAGCTGGCCTTGGTGTAGGCGACCTTGCGGCCGGGGTTGCGGGTGCGCCAGGAGAGGTTCTCCTTGAACACCGGGCCGAGGATCAGGCCGAGCAGCGGATAGCCCGCCACGGACGTGACGATGTACGCCACGGCCAGGCCCAGGGTGTAGAGCATGCCGGGCAGGTGGAAGTTCTTGGCATCGCCGGTCATCATCGCGAAGACCGCGCCGATGGCGACCCCGAAGACGCCGCTGAAGGCGTGCTTGACGGTGTCCTTGCGCAGCAGCCGGGCGATGCCCATCAGCAGGGAGAGACCCAGCGCGGCGATGGCCGCGGTGTGGATGTCCCGCTTGACGGTGAAGATCGCCACGAAGACCAGGCCCGGCACGGTCGTCTCGACCATGCCCCGCACCCCTCCGAAGGCCTCGAAGAGGGCGGCCTTGGTCGCCGCCGATGCGTCGGCGCCGTCACCGCCCGTCTCCTGCTGGTCCGTCATCGGCTTGTCGAGAGACGTCACCCGCTACTCCTGTCCGAGCGGTCGGAGTTCGTACTTGGGATTGAACAGCACCCGGCGGCCACGGCTCATCGAGATCCGCCCGGAGGCGATCAGCTTACGGCCGGGCTCTATGCCGACTATGGAACGGCGGCCGAGCCACACGACGTCGAGCGCGGCCGAGCCGTCGAACAGCTCGGCCTCCAGCGCGGGCACCCCGGCACGGGGGCGGAGCGTTACGGTCCGCAGTGTGCCGGTGACCTTGACTATCTGCCGGTCGTCGCAGTCGCATATCCGCGTGCAGCCCGTGGCCTCCGCGTCCTGCTGCAGCTCTGCGTGGTGCAGCTCCTCCTGCGAGGTGGACAGCCGGTCGAGCATCCGGCGGAAACGGCCGGTCGGCTTCTCGGAACGGGGTACGGCACTCATGAACCCAGCGTACCGGCAGCCCTCCCGGCGGGTTCCTGCCCCGCGAGCGGGCTGCCGTTTCGTCCTCCGCGGCCCGGGGCGGAGCCCCGGGTCACAGCTCGAAGCGGTATCCCATCCCCGGCTCGGTAATGCAGCACCTCCCGGGGGACAACCCCCGGACCCCCGGCCGACACCCCCGGCACCGCCGTCACAGCTCGAAGCGGTACCCCATCCCCGGCTCCGTAATGAAGTGCTTCGGATGCGAAGGGTCACGTTCCAGCTTGCGCCGCAGCTGGGCCATGTACACCCGCAGGTAGTTCGTCTCCGTGCCGTAGGACGGGCCCCAGACCTCCTGGAGCAGCTGCTTCTGGCTGACGAGACGGCCCGTATTGCGGACCAGGACCTCCAGCAGGTGCCACTCGGTCGGCGTCAGCCGCACGTCGCGGCCCTCGCGGTTGACCTTCTTCGCCGCGAGGTCGACGGTGAAGACCTCGGTCTCGACGATCGCGTCGTCCCCCGCGGCCGCCGGCCCCGTCGGCTCGGCGCGCCGCACGGCGGCCCGCAGCCTCGCCAGCAGCTCGTCCATGCCGAACGGCTTGGTGACGTAGTCATCCGCACCGGCGTCCAGCGCCTCGACCTTCTCGTCGGAGGTCTGGCGGGCGGACAGGACCAGGATCGGCACCCGGGTCCAGCCCCGCAGTCCCTTGATCACCTCGACGCCGTCCATGTCGGGCAGGCCGAGGTCGAGGATGACCACGTCGGGGTGGCGGGCGGCGGCGAGCTGGAGGGCCGTCGCGCCGTCGGGCGCGGCGTCGACCTCGTACTTCCGCGCCTTGAGGTTGATCACGAGGGCGCGGACGATCTGCGGCTCGTCATCCACCACGAGCACCCGGTTCATCGGTAACCACCTCTGCTGTTCGTGCGGGCCCACCCGCGGGGCCCGGGATCGGGGACTGCTGGACTGTCGGTACGCGCGGGACGGCTCACGAGGTGGCCTGCGCCGGGAGGTCGGGGCGGACGGGGGCGACGCCGTCGGCGGCCCGCAGGGTGAGCACCATGGTCATGCCCCCGCCGGGGGTGTCCTCGGCGGCGAGGGTGCCGCCCATGGCCTCGGCGAAGCCCCGGGCGACGGCCAGGCCGAGGCCCACGCCGGCGCCGCGCGGCGCGTCCCCGTAGCGCTGGAAGGGCTCGAAGATGCGGTCCTTGGCGCTGTCGGGGACGCCGGGGCCGCGGTCGGCCACCCGCACCTCCACGCGGTCGCCCAGCGCGCTGGCGGCCACCAGGACGGGCGTTCCGCCGGGGCTGTGCTTGACGGCGTTCTCGACGACGTTGGCGACGCTGCGCTCCAGCAGGCCGGGGTCGACGGCGACCATCGGCAGCGTCTCGGGGATGTCGAGGGTGACGCTGCCCTCGGGGACGCCGCCCAGGGCCATCGGCACCACCTCGTCGAGGTCGATCTCGCGGATCAGCGGGGTGACGGTGCCGGTCTGCAGCCGCGACATGTCGAGGAGGTTGCCGACGAGGTGGTCGAGGCGGTCGGCGCCGTCCTCGATGCCGGCCAGCAGCTCGGCCTCGTCCTCCTCGGACCAGGCGACGTCGTCCGAGCGCAGGGACGTCACCGCGGCCTTGATCGCGGCGAGCGGGGTGCGCAGGTCGTGGCTGACGGCGGCGAGCAGGGCGACGCGGATGCGGTTGCCCTCGTCGAGGCGGCGGGCCCGCTCGGCCTCGCCGACCAGCCGCTGCCGGTCCAGGACGACCGCGGCCTGCGCGGCGAAGGCGGCGAGCACCCGGCGGTCCTCGGCGGGCAGGACGCGCCCGGAGAGGGCGAGCGCCATGTTGTCGCCGACGGGCATGTCGACGTCGGCGTCCTCGGGCCGCAGCAGGGGCTTGCCCGAATTGGTCACGACGGCGGCCGCGCAGGTCCACGGGTCGACGTCGCTGGTGCGCTCCAGCAGCGCCACGGACTCCATGGCGAAGGTCTCCCGGACCCGCTCCAGCAGGGCCTCCAGGCTGTTGTCGCCGCGCAGCACGCTGCCGGCGAGGAAGGAGAGGATCTCTGACTCGGCGCGCAGCCGGGCCGCCTGGTGGGTGCGGCGCGCCGCCACGTCCACCACGGACGCCACGGAGACCGCGACGAAGACGAAGATCGTGATGGCGACGATGTTCTTGGGGTCGGTGATCGTCCACCGGTGGAGGGGCTGGACGAAGAAGTAGTTCAGCAGCAGCGAGCCGAAGGCGGCGGAGGCGAGGGCCGGGAACAGGCCGCCGAGCAGGGCCGCCGCCACCGTCATGCACAGGAACAGCAGCATGTGGTTGGCGAGGCCGAGGTCCGGCCCAACCTGCGTCAGCAGCAGGCTGAGCAGGGCCGGGCCGCCCAGGCCGGTGAGCCAGCCGGCCAGGATGCGGCCCCGGCCCAGGCGTGCGCCGCGCGCCACGGGCAGGCCGCGGCCCTTGGCGACCTCCTCGTGGGTGACGATGTGGACGTCCAGGTCGGGTCCGGAGTCGCGGGCCACGGTCTGGCCCACGCCGGGGCCGAAGACGTACTGCCAGGTCTTGCGCCGGCTGGAGCCGAGCACGATCTGGGTGGCGTTGACCCCGCGGGCGAACTCCAGCAGCGAAGCGGGCACGTCGTCCCCGATCACGTGGTGGAAGGTGCCGCCGAGGTCCTCGACCAGGGTGCGCTGGACGGCGAGCTCCTTGGGCGAGGCCGAGGTGAGCCCGTCGCTGCGGGCGATGTAGACGGCGAGGATCTCGCTGCCGGAGCCCTTGGCGGCCATGCGCGCCGCGCGGCGGATCAGGGTGCGGCCCTCGGGGCCGCCGGTGAGGCCGACGACGATGCGCTCGCGTGCGTGCCAGATGGTGGAGACGCTGTGCTCCGTGCGGTACTGCCGCAGGTACTCGTCGACGCGGTCGGCGGTCCACAGCAGGGCGAGCTCGCGCAGCGCGGTCAGATTGCCGGGCCGGAAGTAGTTGGAGAGGGCGGCGTCGACCTTGTCGGACTTGTATATGTTCCCGTGGGCCATGCGGCGGCGCAGCGCCTGGGGCGACATGTCGACCAGCTCGATCTGGTCGGCGCGGCGCACGACCTCGTCGGGCACGGTCTCCTGCTGCCGTACCCCGGTGATCGACTCGACCACGTCGCCGAGCGACTCCAGGTGCTGGATGTTGACCGTGGAGACGACGTCGACACCCGCCTGGAGCAGCTCCTCGACGTCCTGCCAGCGCTTGGTGTTGCGCGAGCCGGGCACGTTGGTGTGGGCGAGCTCGTCGACCAGGACGACGGCGGGGCGGCGGGCGAGGACGGCGTCGAGGTCCATCTCGGTGAAGACGGCGCCGCGGTAGGCGATCTCCCGGCGGGGCACCTCCTCCAGGCCGTGGAGCATGACCTCGGTGCGCGGCCGGTTGTGGTGCTCGACGAAGCCGACCACGGCGTCCGTGCCGCGCTCCACCCGGCGGTGGGCCTCCGAGAGCATCGCGTACGTCTTGCCGACGCCCGGTGCCGCGCCGAGGTAGATCCGAAGCTTGCCGCGTCCCATGGCCCCATTGTCTTTCAGGTCACGCGGTGGTGTCCGGGCGGTCCGTGCCGTCCGGATGTGCTGATGTGCTCGCACTGCCGCGTACGGTCGACCTTACGGCCAAAGTTCTGGACATATAGGGCGCCCGGGGGTGCCGGACACGGTATTGACGCAGCTCTGACGCCTTGCGCCGTGACTTTTGCACGCCCCGTCCGGTCCGGACGGGGAGGCGGGCTGACAGCATGACTGTATGACTGACGTACGCACGGCGCACACGTCCGGGCTGACCGACGCGGAACTCGCCGCGGTCCGCGCCCTCATGGACGACGCGTTCGAGGGGGGCTTCTCCGACGAGGACTGGGACCACACGGTGGGCGGCATGCACGCCCTCGTGCGGGAGGGCGGCGAGCTGATCGGCCACGGCTCGCTCGTGCAGCGCCGCATGCTGCACCGCGGGCAGTCCCTGCGCGCCGGATACGTGGAGGCCGTGGCCGTCCGCGCGGACCGACGCCGGCAGGGCGTGGCCTCGGCCGTGATGGACGCGCTGGAGGAGGTGCTGCGCCGCGGCGGCTACGAACTGGGAGCGCTGGGCGCGGCCGACGAGGCCGTGCCGCTCTACGCGGGCCGCGGCTGGCAGCAGTGGCGCGGACCCTCGGCGGTCCTCTCCCCGGCGGGCGTGCAGCGCACCGAGGAGGAGGACGGCTGCATCTACGTCATGCCGCTGACGGCGAAGCTGGACCTGGACGGAGAGCTGGCGTGCGACTGGCGGCCGGGCGACGTCTGGTGACGGGCGGCTGGTGACGGGCGACCGGTGACGGGCGGCCCGTCTCCCGGGGCAAAGCCGGAGCCCGGCCGCTGGTGGCGGGTGGCCCGTCACCGGCGGCGCAAGCCGGGGCCCGGCGGTGAAGGCCGGAGTCCGGCGGCGAAAGCAGGAGCCCGGCCGCTGGTGGCGGGCAGCCCGTCTCCGGCGGCGAAAGCCGGAGCCGGCGGGAGGCCGGAGTCCGGCGGTGAAGGCGGCGGCCCGGCGGCCCGGGTGAACCGCGGGCCCCTCCCCGCGCGTCAGCGCGGACGGGGCACGGGCCTGCGGCCCAGGAGGTCGGCGAGCCCCTGCCGGGTGGCCGCGACGATGACGCGGTCCTGGCCGCCCAGGACGTAACGGGCGGGCAGGTCCTCCATCAGGCGGGTCTCCTCCCGGCCGGAGGCCTCCAGGCGCCGGGAGGTCACCGCGAGCGCCCGCCACGCGCCGGGCACGAACGCTTCGCCGGCGGGCTGGCCGTTCAGCTCGGGGCGGCCCTCGACCTCCAGCGCCGCGATGAGGACGACCTGCCGCTCGACGGGCACCGCGCCCAGGATCTGACGCCCTATCATCGCGCCCGCGAAGGCCGGGGCGACGAGGAAGGAGACGCTGCGGCTGCGCGTCCACGCTCCGGGGTGGGAGGCGCGCAGGGTGCGGTAGACGGCCTTGGCGAAGCGGTCGTCGTAGAGCCGCATGACCACCCGCACCTCGGGGTTGACCGCCCGCGCGTACAGCACGGCCTCCAGGTTGGTGATGTCGCTGCTGGTCAGCGCCAGGAGCGTGCCGCTGTGGCCGACCTTGGCGGCGTCCAGCACGCCTTCCTCGGTGACGTCGCCGATGATCGTGGGCACGCGCAGCGAGCGGGCGAGCGCGACGCCGCGGGCCTGCGGGTCGCGCTCCACGCACACGACGGGGATGCCGAGCTCGCGCAGCCGGGCCAGCACGCGGGTGCCGATCTTGCCGAGGCCCAGCAGCACCACGTGGCCGGACAGGCCGCGCCGCGGGCGGCGCAGCGCCGAGGCGGAGCGGAAGGTCCCGAGCCCCTCCAGGGCGGCGGCCACGAGCAAGGGCAGGAGCAACAGGCCCGTGAGCCCGGAAAACAGCTGGAGGACCTTCCGGCCGTGGCCCTCGCTGATCGCCGGGTCGTTGATGGCGAAGAGGTCGAGCAGCGAGAGGTAGACCGCGTGCGTCGGGTCGTCGCTGGTGACGCTCCAGGACGCCACGGCCAGCGCGCAGACGGCGGCGGTCAGCAGGCCGAGGGCCCAGCGCAGGCGCCGGGAGAAGAAGGAGCCCAGCGGCAGGCCGCGGACGGTCGGGCGGACCGGCGTGGGCTGCAGGGCGAAGGGCACCGCCTCCAGGACGACCTCGGCGCGCCCCTCGGTGCCCGGCGGCCGCAGGTCGTCCGGCAGCAGCAACGGGCCGTCGCCGTCGGGGACTTCCGCGCTCCCGGGCCGCGGCGCAGCCGACAGCAGGGCGAGGGTGCACAGCTCCCGTCCCCGCCCGCGCCCGGCGATCACATGGGACCGCTCGGCGGCCCGCAGCATCAGGCCGCCCGCCTCGATGACCTTGTTGTGCCCGGAGACGGCGGCGGTGACGAGGACGGGGGCGGCGGTGTCGGCGTCCGACAGGACGGTGGTGGTGGCGGCTTCCGTGTCCGTGACGGGCGCGCCGTCCGCGGTCGCGGCCAGCTGGGCGGCCTGGTCGAGGAGCTTCGCCAGGTGCTCGCCGAGCCTGCGGTTGTAGAGGCGGATGACGAGCCGGACGCGCGGGTTGAGGCGGCGGGCGAGGAGGGCCGCCTGGACGTTGGTCTCGTCGTCGTCGTAGACGAGGGCGAGTGCGGTGGCGTGGGCCACCCCCGCCTCGGTGAACGCCTCCTCGCCGGGCTCCGCCGCTTCCAGCACCCGTACGAGGCCGCCGCCCGCCGCGGTGCCGTTGCGGTCGGGTGCGCCCGCGCGCCCGACGGCTCCGGTGACGCGCCCGAAGAGCGCCGCGGCACGGCCGAGCGCGGGCGCGGGACGCCGCCGGGCCTCGCGCGCCGGCGGCAGGACGACGGTGACGCGCTCGCCGTAGACGCCGGAGAGCTCGGCGGCGAGCCGGTGCACGAGCCCGTCGTCCCCGCACACCACCATGTGCGGTGCGGCCGGGGCGACATGGGGCTGCGGGTTCAGTGTGACCACGTTCAACAGAGTGCCCTGCGCCGGTCGAACATTCACCGGATTTCCCATGGATGTGGGGGGTGGTACACGAAAGACGGACGGGGCCGCCGGTCCGGCCGGCCGGCCCCGTCCGTGCTCCCGCTGGACGCGCTACTTCTTCGCGAGCTCCTGCAGCGCGATGTTGAGCTTCAGGACGTTGACGCGCTCCTCGCCCATGAAGCCGAGGATGCGGCCGTCCACGTGGTCCTCGACCAGCTTCTCGACCTTGCCCGCAGGCAGGCCGTTGGCCTCGGCGACCCGCTTGGCCTGCAGCCGCGCGTACGCCGGGGAGATGTCCGGGTCGAGCCCCGAGGCGGAGGACGTCAGGGCGTCCACCGGCACCGCCGACGGGGAGACGCGGTTGAACGCGGCGACGTCCGTGCGGCGCTGCTCGACGGCGTTCAGCAGGGTCTTGCTGTCGGCGGCGAGGTTCGAGGCACCGGAGACGATCAGCTTGTACTGCGTGTTCTCGGCGTTCGGGCCGGCCGCCGACGGGCGCGGCTGGAAGAACTTCGGGTCCGGCAGCGGGTTGCCGTCCTTGTCCTTCTTGTCGAGGTTGAAAGCCTGGCCGAGCCGCTCGGAGCCGACGGACCTGCCACCCGCCTTCACCTCGGAGCCGTTGGCCTTGTCGTGGAAGGCCGCCTGGGCGATGCCGGTGACGACCAGCGGGTAGATCACCCCGCAGACCACCGTCAGGACGAGCAGGGCCCGCAGCCCCGCGCCCAGCAGGCGGGCCGTGCTGTGTACGGAAGTGTTCATGGTGACGTCACCCGATGCCAGGGATGAGGGAGATGAGCATGTCGATGATCTTGATGCCGATGAACGGGGCGATCAGGCCGCCCAGTCCGTAGATTCCGAGGTTGCGCCGCAGCATGCTGTCGGCGCTCATCGGCCGGTAGCGCACGCCCTTGAGGGCCAGCGGCACCAGCGCGACGATGATCAGCGCGTTGAAGATGACGGCGGAGAGGATGGCCGACTCCGGGGAGGTCAGGCTCATGATGTTGAGCTTGTCCAGGCCGGGGTAGGCCACCGCGAACATCGCCGGGATGATGGCGAAGTACTTGGCGACGTCGTTGGCGATCGAGAAGGTCGTCAGGGCGCCGCGCGTGATGAGCAACTGCTTGCCGATCTCCACGATCTCGATGAGCTTGGTGGGGTCGGAGTCCAGGTCCACCATGTTCCCGGCCTCCTTGGCGGCCGAGGTGCCGGTGTTCATGGCCACGCCCACGTCCGCCTGCGCGAGCGCGGGGGCGTCGTTGGTGCCGTCGCCCGTCATCGCCACGAGCTTGCCGCCGGCCTGCTCGCGCTTGATGAGCGCCATCTTGTCCTCGGGCGTGGCCTCGGCGAGGAAGTCGTCGACGCCGGCCTCCTGGGCGATGGCCTTGGCCGTCAGCGGGTTGTCACCCGTGATCATGACGGTCTTGATGCCCATGCGGCGCAGCTCCTCGAACCGCTCCCGCATGCCCTCCTTGACGACGTCCTTGAGGTGGATGACGCCCAGGACGCGCGCGCCCTTCTCGTCCTCAAGGGCCACCAGCAGCGGCGTGCCGCCGGCCTGGGAGATCCGGTCGGTGAGCTCGCGCGCGTCCTCGGCGATGCGGCCGCCGCGCTCCTCGACCCAGGCGAGGACCGAACCGGTCGCGCCCTTGCGGACCTTGCGGCCCTCGACGTCGACGCCCGACATCCGGGTCTGCGCCGTGAAGGGCACCCACTCGGCGCCGGTGAGCTCGCCCTCGTGGCGCTCGCGCAGACCGTACCCCTCCTTGGCGAGGACGACGATCGAGCGACCCTCGGGCGTCTCGTCGGCGAGCGAGGAGAGCTGGGCGGCGTCGGCGACCTCGGCGGCCGTGGTGCCCTTGACGGGCACGAACTCCGCCGCCCGGCGGTTGCCGTAGGTGATGGTGCCGGTCTTGTCGAGCAGCAGCGTCGAGACGTCGCCCGCGGCCTCCACCGCGCGCCCGGACATCGCCAGGACGTTGCGCTGCACCAGCCGGTCCATGCCCGCGATGCCGATCGCGGACAGCAGCGCGCCGATGGTCGTCGGGATGAGGCAGACCAGCAGGGCCGCCAGGATGATCATCGACTGCTCGGCGCCCGCGTAGATCGCGAACGGCTGGAGGGTGATGACGGCCAGCAGGAAGACGATCGTCAGCGAGGCGAGCAGGATGTTCAGCGCGATCTCGTTCGGCGTCTTCTGCCGGGCCGCGCCCTCGACCAGGTTGATCATCCGGTCGATGAAGGTCTCGCCGGGCTTCGTCGTGATCTTGATGACGATGCGGTCGGAGAGGACCTTGGTGCCGCCGGTGACCGCCGAGCGGTCGCCGCCGGACTCGCGGATGACCGGGGCCGACTCGCCGGTGATGGCCGACTCGTCGACGGACGCGACGCCCTCGACGACGTCGCCGTCGCCCGGGATGACGTCGCCGGCCTCGCAGACGACCAGGTCGCCCACGCGCAGCTCGGTGCCGGGCACCGACTCCTCGGTGTCGCCGTTCAGGCGCCGGGCGACCGTGTCGGTCTTGGCCTTGCGCAGGGTGTCGGCCTGGGCCTTGCCGCGGCCCTCGGCCACGGCCTCCGCCAGGTTGGCGAACAGGACCGTCAGCCACAGCCAGACGGTGATCGCCCAGCCGAACCAGTCGCCCGGGTCCTTGACCGCCAGCACGGTGGTGACCACCGAGCCGATCAGGACCACGAACATCACCGGGGACTTGACCATCACCCGGGGGTCGAGCTTGCGGAACGCGTCCGGCAGCGACTTCATCAGCTGCGCCGGGTCGAAGAGGCCGCCGGAGACGCGCCCGGGCGCCTGGGACCCGTGGGGCGGGGTGTCCTGGGGTTCGCCCGAGGTGGGCCGGACAGGGGTGGTCGTGCTCATGAGAGTCCCTCCGCCATCGGGCCGAGGGCCAGGGCCGGGAAGTAGGTCAAGCCGGTGATGATCAGGATCGCGCCGACGAGCAGGCCCGCGAAGAGCGGCTTCTCGGTGCGCAGGGTGCCGGCGGTCTCGGGGACGGGGGTCTGCTCGGCGAGCGAGCCGGCCAGCGCCAGCACGAAGACCATCGGCAGGAAGCGGCCGAGCAGCATGGCGAGGCCGATCGTGGTGTTGTACCAGGGCGTGTTGGCGTTCAGGCCCGCGAAGGCCGAGCCGTTGTTGTTGGCACCCGACGTGAACGCGTAGAGGACCTCGGAGAAGCCGTGCGCGCCGCTGCCGTCCACCGAGTTGCCCTTGACGTTCAGGATCGACTCGGGCGGTGCGGACAGCGCCATGGACAGGGCGGTGAAGCCGAGCACCAGGGTCGGGGTGATGAGGATGTAGCACGCGGCGAGCTTGATCTCGCGGGTGCCGATCTTCTTGCCGAGGTACTCGGGCGTGCGGCCCACCATCAGGCCCGCGATGAAGACCGCGATGATCGCCATGACGAGCATGCCGTAGAGGCCGGAACCGACGCCGCCCGGCGCGATCTCGCCGAGCATCATGCTCAGCAGCGTGATGCCGCCGCCCAGGCCGGTGAAGGAGGAGTGGAAGGAGTCCACCGCGCCGGTGGAGGTGAGCGTCGTCGTGGTCGCGAAGATCGCAGACGCGCCGATGCCGAAGCGCTGCTCCTTGCCCTCCATCGCATCGCCCGCGGCCTGGAGCGCCGCGCCGTGGCCCGCGTACTCGGTCCACATCATCAGCGCGGTGAAGCCGAGCCAGATCACGCCCATGGCGGCGAGGATCGCGTAGCCCTGCTTGACGTTGCCGACGAGCTTGCCGAAGGTCCGCGTGAGCGAGAAGGGGATGACGAGGATCAGGAAGATCTCGAAGAGGTTGGAGAAGGCGTTGGGGTTCTCGAACGGGTGGGCGGAGTTGGCGTTGAAGTAGCCGCCGCCGTTGGTGCCGAGCTCCTTGATGACCTCCTGCGAGGCCACGGCGCCGCCGTTGACCTGCTGGGTGCCGCCGGTCAGCTGACCGATCTCATGGATCCCGGAGAAGTTCTGGATCGCGCCGCAGGCGACCAGCACGAGCGCGCCGATCACCGAGATCGGGAGCAGGATGCGCACGGTGCCGCGCACCAGGTCGGCCCAGAAGTTGCCGAGCTCGCCGGTGCGCGAGCGCGCGAAGCCGCGGACGAGCGCGACGGCCACGGCGATGCCGACGGCCGCGGAGACGAAGTTCTGCACGGCGAGGCCGAGCGTCTGGACGGCGTGCCCCATGGCCTGCTCGCCCGAGTACGACTGCCAGTTGGTGTTGGCGACGAACGAGGCGGCGGTGTTGAACGCCTGGTCCGGGCTGATCGCGGTGAAGCCCAGCGACAGGGAGTCGGGGAGTATGCCCTGGATCCGCTGCAGCAGGTACAGGAAGAGGACGCCGGCGACCGAGAAGGCCAGCACGCCGCGCAGGTACGCGGGCCAGCGCATCTGCGCGTCCGGGTCGGCGCCGATGGTGCGGTAGAGCAGCTTCTCGGCGCGCAGGTGCTTCTCGGAGCTGTAGACGCGGGCCATGTAGTCACCGAGCGGGCGGTGGACCAGCGCCAGCGCCGCGATGAGCGCGACGAGCTGGAGGACTCCGGAGAGAACGGGGCTCATATCTGTACTCAGAACCTCTCCGGGAAGACGAGGGCGAGGATCAGGTAGCCCAGCAGGGCGACGGCCACGACCAGGCCGACGATGTTCTCGGCGGTCACAGCTTCGTCACCCCCTTGGCGACGAGAGCCACCAGCGCGAAGACCGCGATCGTGGTGACGACGAAGGCCACGTCGGCCATCGTGTGCTCCTAGAGAGGGTTCGGATATGAACGGACCATCACAGGAAACCGCCCCCGGGAGCCCGCGCACGCTCCGTTGACGCGCTCTATACGGCCATTAGCGCCCCCTTGACGCAATCCATACGGGCACCCCTTTTGACCTGCAAAAACGCCGCTGGGCCGCAACCCCGGATCGGGGTTGCGGCCCAGCGGAACGCAGTAATCCAGCCGCCGGCGGACGACGGCGGACCGGTCTGCGGCAGGCTGCCGTCAGCGCACTTCGGTGATCTCCGGACCCCGCTCCAGGCGGTCCACGCCGCCCGCGAAGCGCGAGCGGTCGTCGTCCGTCTGCTGCAGGCCCTCGGCGACCATCTGGGCGTCCTCCGGCAGCTTCAGCACGATCGGGTCGCGCGGGGCCATCGGGGACTCGCCGCGGACGACGACGGTGTCCCGGAAGATCTGCTCCAGCAGGCCGGCGGTCTGCGGCTGCACCGCGCCCTGGCCCGAGATCACACCGCGCAGGAACCAGCGCGGCCCGTCGCACCCGATGAAGCGGACCATCTGCACGCCCTGCGTGCCGTCCGGCAGCGCCACCGGCACCTGGGCCCGCAGCTCCCAGCCGAGCGGGCCCTCGACCTCGTCCACGACGCCGCCCTGCTGGGTGATGCCGGAGGCGATCTCCTCGCGGACCTCGACCCAGATGCCCTCGCGCTTGGGGGCGGCGAAGGCCTGCAGCTGCACGGCGCTGTCGCGCAGCACCACGGTGGCGGCGACGATCGCGTCACCCGCGACCTCCACGCGCAGCTCCATGCCCTCGACGCCGGGCACGAACAGGCCGCCCAGGTCGACCCGGCCCTCGGTGGCGTCACGGACCTCGGAGAGGTCCCACGGCCCGTCGGGGCGGGGCTCCGGCTCCAGCCGGACGCGGCTCTCGGCCGCGGAGTCCTGCGCGTCCGGCGCTGAGTCCTCAGCCAACTCCTCGGAGGTCACGTCGTCGAGATGACCGGCATCCTCGACTACGTCCTCACTGCGCTTGCGGCGACGACCGAACACGTCACTGTCCTTCCCGGTCGCTGGCGACCGAAGCGAATCCATACCCCACGGCAGCGTGGCCACCGGTGGACCCGAAGCCCCCTTCGGCCCGTGCCGAGCCCGGAAGCTCCGCGACCTCGTGGAAGCGGACCTTCTCTACCTGCTGGACGACCAATTGGGCGATGCGGTCGAACCTCTCGAACCGAACGGTCTCCCGCGGGTCCAGATTGACCACAATCACCTTGATCTCTCCACGGTACCCGGCATCGATGGTCCCCGGGGCATTCACCATGGAGACTCCGCACCGGGCGGCGAGGCCCGAGCGCGGGTGCACGAAGGCGGCGTAGCCGTCCGGCAGCGCGATGGAGACGCCCGTCGGCAGCACCATGCGCTCCCCCGGGGCCAGCTCGGCGGCCTCGGTGGTCACGAGGTCGCAGCCGGCGTCACCGGGGTGACCGTAGGAGGGGAGGGGCACCTCGGGGTCCACACGGCGGACGAGGACGTCCAAGGGTTGACGCGTCACGGGTTCACCTCGAAAGCTCGCGCGACCTTCACCTGGTCGGGGTTGGCCAGCGTGGCCTGGATCTCTGCGGGACGGCCGTTCTCGATGAAGTGGTCGACCTTGACCTCGACGAACACCGCCTCGGCACGGAGTGCGAGCGGGCCCTTCGGCCCGCCGATCCGGCCGGTGGCCGCGGCGTAGATCTTACGGCCGTGCACGGCCTTCACCTCGGCCTGCAGGTGGAGCACGGTGTCCACGGGCACGGGCAGCAGGAAGTCGGTCTCCAGCCGGCCGGTCACCGCGATCACCCGCAGCATCCAGCCCAGCGAGCCCAGCGTCTCGTCCAGCGCCGTCGCCAGCACCCCGCCGTGGGCGAGGCCCGGGGCGCCCTGGTGCGCCTCCTTGACCCGGAACTCCGCGGAGACGCCCACGCCCTCGCCGGCCCGCACCTCGACGTGCAGCCCGTGCGGGACACCGGGGCCGCAGCCGAAGCAGTACTCGTAGTGCGACCCGATGGTCTCTCCGGGCGCGGGCGCGTCGGGGTGCCGCACCGGGGGAACGGCCCCCTCCGGCGGCGTCAGCGCTGTCGTTCGTCCACTCACAGGGGCTGACCTTACCCGCGACGGCCGGGCCCGGTCCCGCGCGTGTCAAGCTTGGGCCCATGCAGGCTTACGAAGAACGTCTCACCGCGCCCCGTTCCTGGTGGTTCATCGCGGTTCTGGCCGGGGTCGCGATGGCGCTGATCCTGCTGCCCCTGGGGACGGTGCCCATGCTCGGCGGGCTGGTGGGCGGCGGGGCCCTCGCGGCGGTCGCCGTCAGCGCCTACGGGTCCGCGCGCATCCGCGTGGTGAGCGGCGCGCTGGTGGCGGGCGACGCCCGTATCCCCGTCGAGGCGCTGGGGACGCCGCAGGTGCTGGACGCCGAGGAGGCCCGCGCCTGGCGCACGCACAAGGCGGACACCCGCGCCTTCATGCTGCTGCGCGGCTACGTGCCGACCGCGGTCCGGATCGAGATCACGGACCCGGCCGACCCCACGCCGTACGTCTACCTCTCCACGCGCTCTCCCGAGCGGCTGGCAGAAGCGCTCGCGGCGGTACGGGCCTCCTGACGCCGCGGTTGCCCCGGTGGGCGGTGCGGATGCCCTGACGGGCCTCTCGGGGGCCGGGCGGGCCGGTGCGGCTCAGGGCAGCCGCGGGGGGCCTTCAGGGGCCTCCGGGAGCGCCTCCCACGGCACCTGCCGGGCACGCAGGTCGAGGCGGACCTTGGCCGCGAGCCTTCTGGTGTCACGGCGGTTCATCACCGCGCCCACCGTCGCACCGATCATGAAGGGGGCGAGGTTGGGCAGGTTGCGGAACGTGCGCTTGAGGATCTGCTGGCGCAGCTCGCGCCGGAGCTGGCCGCCCAGGGCGGCATTGACGGTGGTGGGGGACGTGACGTCGATCCCGCGCTCGTCGGCCCAGGCGGCCAGATAGGCCAGGGAGCGCTGACGCAGCGTGCCGGGGGCCCGCAGGCCGTACACCTCGTGGAGCTCGGCGATCAGCTTGAGCTCCACCGCGGCCACGCCGGCGATCTCGGCGGCCAGTTCGGCGGGCATCGCGGGCGGCACCGGCAGCATCGCCGCGGCCCCGACCCCGGCGCCCACGGCGGACGTGGCATTGACCGCGCCCGCCACCAGCTTGTCGGCGAGCTCCTCCGGGCCCAGGCCCGGGAACTGGGCCCGCAGTGTCGCAAGGTCGCGCACGGGGATGCGCGGGGCGTTCGCGATGAGCCGGTCGACGAGGGCGGTGAGCCCCGCCCGCGCCCCCCGGCCGCCCTTGGTGGCGCCACGGCCGACAGCAGCGGCGAGCGAGGCCGTACGGCCTCGCTCGACGTGGGTGCCGACCGTGTCGCCAGGGGCAGGGACGCCGTCGCCCTGCCGTGCGGCCTCCTGGTCCGGCCCGGTGGTCAGCTCGGGCTGCCGGGAGCGCCGCTTCCGGAACGGGGTCGAGCCTGCCATCGCAGACCCGTTCCTCAGTCGCAGTCGCGGCAGATCGGCTGGCCGTTCTTCTCGCGCGCCAGCTGGCTGCGGTGGTGGACGAGGAAGCAGCTCATGCAGGTGAACTCGTCGGCCTGCTTGGGCAGGACCCGGACGGCCAGCTCCTCGTTGGAGAGGTCCGCGCCGGGCAGTTCCATGCCCTCCGCGGCCTCGAAGTCGTCCACGTCGACGGTCGACGCCGACTTGTCGTTCCGGCGGGCCTTGAGCTCTTCAAGGCTGTCCGAGTCGACGTCGTCGTCGGTCTTGCGTGGGGTGTCGTAGTCCGTTGCCATGTCGCTCTCCCCCTCTGGGTGTCTGCGGTGTCTCCAGCGCACGTAACGCGTGAGAGGCCGGACTTGTGCCCGACCCGAGGCGGAGATTTTGCCTCACATCAAGGTCTGTTACTCAATCGACACCCAACCGCACACCTGAAGAGGTGATGGGGTTGGATGGCGAACCGGACCGTACACGGTCCGAATGCCGCATGCGGATGCGCCATCACGTGTACTTCCCGTGATCAGGACCAGCGGAAACCCCCATTTTTCCGGCGTTCCGGCGAGCCCGCTGATCACGGAGAGTGGATGGCCGGAAGTTTGCCTGTGTGAGCGATTACACACACTCACAGCAAGGGTCGGAATGGGAAAATTCCGCCCAAAGCGAACCTGCGGCCGCCCTATTCTCGCAGAAATTTTCAGGTGGGCAGGACCACTCTCATGATCAACCCGCCTCCCTCGCGCGGCTCCGCGGTGATCCGCCCGCCGTGGGCGCGGGCCACCGAGCGCACGATCGACAGCCCCAGGCCGACGCCCTTGTCGCTGCCGGTGCGCTCCGTGCGGAGCCGGCGGAACGGCTCGAAGATGTTGTCCAGCTCGTAGGCCGGGACCACGGGCCCGGTGTTCTCCACCACCAGCACCGCCTGGCCCGGCTGCGCCTCGGTGGTGACCTCGACCCAGCCGTCCGGGGTGTTGTACCGCACGGCGTTCTGCACCAGGTTCAGCGCGATCCGCTCCAGCAGCACACCGTTGCCCTGGACGACCGCGGGCTGGCGCGTGCCGCGCAGCTCCACGCCCTTGCCCTGGGCCTCCGAGCGCGTCTGGTCCAGCGCCCGGGAGGCCACCTCGGCCAGGTCCACGGGCTTGCGGTCGACGATCTCGTTGTCGCTGCGCGCGAGCAGCAGCAGGCCCTCCACCAGCTGCTCGCTGCGCTCGTTCGTGGCCAGCAGCGTCTTGCCGAGCTGGTGGAGCTCCGGGGGCGCGCCGGGGTCGGAGAGGGTGACCTCCAGCAGCGTGCGGTTGATCGCCAGCGGCGTGCGCAGCTCGTGCGAGGCGTTGGCCACGAACCGCTGCTGCGCGGTGAAGGCCCGCTCCAGCCGGTCGAGCATCTCGTCGAAGGTGTCCGAGAGCTCCTTCAACTCGTCCTCCGGCCCGTCCAGTTCGATCCGGCGGGAGAGGTCGGTGGCGGCCACCCGGCGGGCGGTCCGCGTCATCCTGCCCAGCGGCGAGAGGACCCGGCCCGCCATGGCGTAGCCGAAGGCGAAGGCGATCACGGCCAGGCCGAGGAGGGCCAGCAGCGAGCGCTTGAGGAGGCCGTCGAGGGCCATGGCGCGCTGGTGCTCCATGCACAGGCGCAGGCCGTTCATGAAGGTGTCGCTGTTGGTCGCGGACCCCTGGGGCAGGCTCCGGCAGCTGGCGCTGGTCTCGACGTTGGCATTGAGGATCCGGAACGGCAGCTGGTTGCCCTGGGTGAGGGCGTCGGCCGCCAGCAGATAGATGATCGTCAGCAGCAGCACGCCGGCCATCAGGAACATCCCGCCGTACAGCAGGGTCAGCCGTATCCGGATCGTCGGGCGCAGCCAGGGGAACGGGCGCACGACGGGCTGCCGCGGGTCCCAGGTGGGCTTGGGAGGGGTCGCGGGGGGCGTGGGGGTGGGGGCGGAGGCCATCGGGGGATCAGATCCGGTATCCGGAGCCGGGCACGGTGACGATCACCGGGGGCTCGCCGAGCTTGCGGCGCAGGGTCATGACGGTGACCCGGACGACGTTGGTGAAGGGGTCGGTGTTCTCGTCCCAGGCCTTCTCCAGCAGCTGCTCGGCCGAGACGACCGCGCCCTCGCTGCGCATGAGGACCTCCAGGACGGCGAACTCCTTGGGCGCCAGCTGCACCTCCCGGCCGTCGCGGAAGACCTCGCGGCGGTTGGGGTCGAGCTTGATGCCGGCGCGCTCCAGGACGGGCGGCAGGGCCACGGTCGTGCGGCGGCCGAGGGCGCGCACGCGGGCGGTGAGCTCGCTGAAGGCGAAGGGCTTGGGGAGGTAGTCGTCGGCGCCGATCTCCAGGCCCTCCACGCGGTCGCTGACGTCGCCGGAGGCGGTGAGCATCAGGACGCGGGTGGGGATGCCGAGCTCGACGACCTTGCGGCAGACGTCGTCGCCGTGGACGAGCGGCAGGTCGCGGTCGAGGACGATCACGTCGTAGTCGTTGACGGCGATGCGCTCCAGGGCGGCGGCACCGTCGTACACGACGTCGACGGCCATGGCCTCCCGGCGCAGTCCGGTGGCGACGGCATCGGCGAGCAGCTGCTCGTCCTCGACGACGAGTACGCGCACGGCGTTGATCCTTCCCTTTGGGCCCGGGCGGGCAGGCTGGAGATACCCCTGTGGGTGCCTCCATCCTGCCTCGAACGTCGGTAAACCGGCTGTAAGGGGTGCCGGGGCCGACCTGCCGGCAGGCCATTCCGGATCGCCGCCGGGGCGGGGCCCGGAGCGGATTCCGGACGGGTGGGGGGATTGGTTCCGGACGGGAGGTTTCCCCGCGGACGGCGTGGGGGAAGACGTCTGCACACCCGCGATCACGCCCAGTGGCGGCACGCCACCACGGCCCGTCCGCCCGCGCCGGGGCAGGGGCGCGATCGATTCGCCGTCGGCACACCCCCGTGCCATCGACCCACGACGAGGGGGCGCAGCACCATGGACGCGTTCACCGCTGGCATTCTGCAGCGCATAGAGAGCACCCGCAGCGAACGGGACCAGGCCCGCAGGCTGGGCGACGAGTACACCGCCGAGGTGGAGCAGTCCGCCTTGGACGACCTGCACCGTCTTGCCGCCGAACACGGCGTCGAGGTCTCCGCGGCCTGAGCAGGATCCGACGGCAGTGCCCCGGCGCCGAGCGGCGCCGGGGCACTGCCATGTCCGCACGGGGGCGGGTGGCGGGGCTCAGCCCTGCCAGGCCCCCAGCTCCTCCAGGCGCCCCTGCAGCGTCTCGAAGAGCACCGGCGGGGCCGCCACGGTCAGCTCGGGGGAGACGGGCTCGCCCGGGCGGCCGCCGGTCAGGGCCCCGGCCTCGCGGGCGATCAGGGCGCCCGCCGCGTAGTCCCAGGGGTTGAGCCCGCGCTCGTAGTAGCCGTCCAGCCGGCCGCAGGCCACGTCGCACAGGTCGATCGCCGCGGACCCGCCGCGCCGGATGTCGCGCACCTGCGGCAGCAGGGAGCGCAGGACCTCCGCCTGGGCGGCGCGGCGCGCGGTGAGGTAGCCGAAGCCGGTGCCGATCAGGGCCTGGTCGAGGCCGGGAGCGGGCCGGACGGCCAGCCGCCGCTCACCCTCGTACGCGCCCTGGCCGAGCACGGCCCGGTAGGTCTCGCCGCGCATGGGCGCGGCCACGACGCCGACGACCGCCTCCCCGTCGAGCTCGGCCGCTATGGACACGGCCCAGGACGGCAGGCCGTAGAGGTAGTTCACGGTGCCGTCGATCGGGTCGATGACCCACCGCACGCCGCTGGTGCCCTCGCTGCTGGCGCCCTCCTCGCCCAGGAGGCCGTCCTCGGGGCGCCGCTCGGCGAGGAAGCCGGTGATCAGCTTCTCGGCGGCGATGTCCATCTCGGTGACGACGTCGATCGAGCTGGTCTTGGTCGCGGCGACCCCGAGGTCCGCCGGGCGCCCGTCGCGGAGCAGGGCCCCGGCGCGGTCGGCGGCCTCGAGGGCCACGGCCAGGAGTTCTGCCTTCAGGGTGTCGCTCACGGTGCTGGTGCTCCTTACGCGTACGGGCTGTCGGCTCCGGCGGCGGCCGGGCGCGCGGCCCTGGCCGGGCAGCAGCCGACGGGACAGAGGTCGTGCGAGGGTCCGAGGGCGCCCAGGGCGCACCGCTCGGGGTGCTCGCCGCGCTCGCTCGCGGCCCGTTCCAGGACCAGCTCGCGGACGGCGGCGGCGAAGCGGGGGTCGGCGCCGACGGTCGCGGCGCGGGCGACCGGCAGGCCGAGCTCGGCGGCCTTGGCGGCGGCCTCGGTGTCGAGGTCGTACTTGACCTCCATGTGGTCCGAGACGAAGCCGATGGGGACCATGACGACGGCGGGGACGCCGTCGCCGTGCGCGGCCTCCAGGTGGTCGCAGATGTCGGGCTCGAGCCAGGGGATGTGGGGGGCGCCGCTGCGGGACTGGTAGACGAGCCGCCAGGGGTGCTCCGTGCCGGTCTCCTCGCGTACCGCCTCCACGAGGGTGCGGGCGACGTCGAGGTGCTGGGCGACGTAGGCGCCGCCGTCGCCGTGGCCCTGCGCGGGGCCGGAGGTGTCCGCGGCGGCGGTGGGGATGGAGTGGGTGGTGAAGGCGAGGTGCGCGCCCTCGCGGACGTCCTCGGGCAGCTCGGCGAGGGCCGCGAGGACGGCGTCGGCCATGGGGCGGACGAAGCCGGGGTGGTTGAAGTAGTGCCGCAGCTTGTCGACGCGGGGCGGCGTCGCGCCCTCGGCCTCCAGGGCCGCGAGCGCGTCGGCGAGGTTCTCGCGGTACTGCCGGCAGCCGGAGTACGAGGCGTAGGCACTGGTGGCGAGGGTGAGCACGCGGCGCCGGCCGTCGGCCGCGATCTCGCGCAGGGTGTCGGTCAGGTACGGCGCCCAGTTGCGGTTGCCCCAGTAGACCGGCAGGTCGAGGCCGTGCTCGGCGAACTCCTTGCGCAGGGCGCCGAGCAGCGCACGATTTTGGTCATTGATCGGGCTGACGCCGCCGAAGAGGAAGTAGTGCTGCCCGACCTCCTTGAGGCGCTCGCGGGGGATGCCGCGCCCGCGCGTGACGTTCTCCAGAAAGGGAACGACGTCGTCCGGGCCCTCGGGGCCGCCGAAGGAGAGCAACAGCAGGGCGTCGTAGGGGGCGTGCGCTGGCTGATCCGACATGCGTCCGATCCTGCCACCCTGCACGGACTGCCGGGAAATGACGGTGCGCCGAACAAACGTACCCCCGTAAGCTGTATCGGCCAGCTACATCCCTTACGGCACCCTCGTCCCGTCCCCAAAACAACCCCCTCGGGAGCCGTCTTGCCCAGTCCCTACCGCGAGATCTTCGCCGCTCCCGGCAGCAAGGGTTTCTCGGCGGCCGGTCTCCTCGGCCGGATGCCGCTGTCGATGTTCAGCATCGGCATCGTCACCATGATCTCCCAGATCACCGGCCGCTACGGGCTCGCGGGCGCCGTCTCCGCGGCCCTGGCCGTCTCCGCCGCCGTCCTCGGCCCGCAGATATCCCGGCTGGTCGACCGGCACGGGCAGAGCCGGGTGCTGCGCCCGGCGACGCTGGTGGCGCTGGCCGCCGTCGCGGGGCTGCTGCTGAGCGCCCAGCAGCGCTGGCCCGACTGGACGCTGTTCGTCTTCGCCGCGTTCGCCGGCTGCGTGCCGAGCGTGGGATCGATGGTGCGGGCCCGCTGGGCGGCGATCTACGGGGGCAGCGGGCTCCTGCACACGGCCTACGCCTTCGAGTCCGTCCTGGACGAGGTGTGCTTCATCGTCGGCCCGATCCTGTCGATCGGGCTGTCCACCAGCTGGTTCCCCGAAGCGGGCCCGCTGCTGGCCGCCGGCTTCCTCGCGATCGGCGTCCTGTGGCTGACCTCCCAGCGCGCCACCGAGCCGCAGCCGCACCCGCGCGGGCAGCACGGGAGCGGCCACGCACTGCGCTCCCCCGGCCTGCAGGTGCTGGTGGCGACCTTCGCCGCCACGGGCATGATCTTCGGCGCGTGCGACGTGGTGACCGTCGCCTTCGCCGAGGCCGAGGGCCACAAGAGCATGGCGAGCCTGGTGCTCGCGGCGTACGCGCTGGGCTCCTGCCTGGCGGGGATCGTTTTCGGACTCCTGCGGCTGAGCGGGGACATAGCCCGCCGCTGGCTCGTGGGCGTGTGTGCGATGGCCGTGAGTATGATCCCCCTCCAACTGGTCGGGAGCCTGCCGTTCCTGGCCGTGGCGCTCTTCGTCTCGGGGCTGTCGATCGCGCCGACCATGGTGACGACGATGGCCCTCGTCGAACAGCACGTACCGCGCGCGCAGCTGACCGAGGGCATGACCTGGACGAGCACGGGTCTCGCGGTCGGCGTGGCGCTGGGGTCGTCGACCGCCGGCTGGGTGGTGGACGTCCACGGCGCCGCCACGGGGTACGCGGTGTCCGGGGTGGCGGGGGCGCTCGCGGCGGCGGTCGCGTTCCTGGGGTACCGCCGGCTCCGCGGGCCGGCGCCGCAGCGGCCTGGGGGACCTGTGCCGCAGGCAAGGGGAGGGTCTGACGCACATGACGGAGACGACCGGAACGACGACCTCAGCAAGGGCATCGTCGCCTAGGGCGGCCGCGCCGGCCCGCTGGCGCAACTGGGCGGGCAACGTCACCGCGCACCCCCGGCGGACGGTGGCCCCCGCCTCCGCGGGCGAGGTCGCGGAGGCGGTCGTACGGGCCGCGGCGGACGGCCTGCGGGTGAAGGCGGCCGGCACCGGCCACTCCTTCACCGCCGCTGCCGCCACCGACGGCCTGCTCATACGCCCGGAGCGCCTCGGGGGCCTGCGCGCGATCGACCGCGCGGCGGGCACGGTGACGGTGGGGGCCGGCACCACGCTCCGGCACCTGAACGCGACGCTGTCCGCGCACGGCCTGTCGCTGGCCAACATGGGCGACATCATGGAGCAGACCGTCTCGGGGGCGGTCAGCACCGGCACCCACGGCACGGGCCGCGACTCGGCCTCGCTCTCGGCCCAGGTCCGCGCCCTGGAGCTGGTCACCGCGGACGGCTCGGTGCTGACCTGTTCCGCGGAGGAGAACCCGGAGGTCTTCGCCGGCGCCCGGCTGGGGCTGGGCGCGCTGGGCGTGATCACCGCGGTCACGTTCGCGGTGGAGCCGGAGTTCCTGCTCCGGGCGCGCGAGGAGCCGATGCCCCTCGACCGGGTCACCGGCGAGTTCGAGCAGCTGGTCGCCGAGAACGAACACTTCGAGTTCTACTGGTTCCCGCACACCGGCAACTGCATCACCAAGCGCAACAACCGCAGCGCGGGTCCCGCGGACCCGCCCGGCCGGGTCGCCGCCTGGGTCGAGGACGAGCTGCTGTCGAACGGCCTCTTCGGTGCCCTGTGCGCCGTGGGCCGCGCCGTGCCCGCCGCCGTCCCCGGCATCGCCCGGCTCGCCGGCCGCGCCCTGTCGGCCCGCACCTACACGGACGTGCCGTACCGCGTCTTCACCAGCCCCCGCCGCGTCCGCTTCCTGGAGATGGAGTACGCGCTGCCGCGGGAGGCCGCGATACCGGCGCTGCGCGAGCTGCGGGCCGCGATCGAGCGCTCGCGGCTGCGCGTGGCCTTCCCCGTCGAGGTCCGCACGGCTCCGGCCGACGACATACCGCTGTCCACGGCCCACGCGCGGGACACCGCCTACCTCGCCGTGCACATGTACCGGGGCGCCCCCTACCGCGCCTACTTCCGGACCGCCGAGCAGATCATGACGGCGCACGGCGGCCGGCCCCACTGGGGAAAGCTCCACAGCCGCGACGCCGGGCACCTCGCGGCGGCCTATCCACGTTTCACCGACTTCACCGCCCTGCGGGACCGCCTGGACCCGCAGCACGTATTCGGCAACGACTACCTACGACGCGTGCTGGGCGCGTAAGGGAACTGCATTAGGGGCGCGGGGAACTGCGCGACCGGCCCCCACCGGCCGGCAGCCGACCGGCGACGTCTACGAGGTCGTACGGGGCGCGCCCCTACGAAACGGCGCCCGCCGCAGGCGAACCCGCGCCGGCCGCCGCGTTCTGCCCCTGCGCCGGCGGCTTGGGCGTCGTCCCACCGCCCGTGGTGCCCTGGCCGGCCGTGCTGCCGCCGGTGCCGCCGCCACCCTTGTCGTCCCCGCCCGTGCCACCGCCCTGGGAGGTCGAGGGATTGGGCGTGGGGTCCGGCTTGGTGCTGGGCGTCGAGCCTCCCGAGGACGGCGATGTCGACGGGTCCGGCGACTGCTTGCCCGTGTCGCCGCCCTGCCGCGAGGCGTCCGGGTCGGGCGAGGGACCGGAGTCGCCGCCGGTGCCGCGCTCCTCGCCGCCGTCGTGCGAGCGCTCCGGGCCCGGGGACCGCTCGGGCGGCGGGTCCTGCTTCTTCTGCGACTTCCCGCCGTCGAAGATCTGGCTGACCGTGGTCCCCTTACCACCGTCCGCACTCGATCCCTTGACCAGCTCGACCGCGGTGACGGTGCCCATCGCGAGGACGAAGACCGCGCCGGCGGCGATGAGCGGGCGCTTCCAGCCGCGTGTCCGGGTGCCGTGCGTCGTGGCCGGGGTGTACGTGTCCGTGTCCGTGTACGCAAAGGAGTGTTCATCGGCGCGCGCACCAGGATGCGCGCCCGCGTATGCGCCTCCGGGCTCCGGCGACCGTGACGCCGCGTGCAACAGTCGCGTCGCCGCGTCGTCCGCCGCCGGGAGCATCTGCGTGGCGTCGGCCTGCGGCAGCATCCGGGTCGCGTCGTCCTGCGCGGCGCGCCGCGCGGGGTCCTGTGCCGCGGCCGCGGCGCGGCCGACGGCCCGGCCCGCGTCCTGTACGGGCACCTGGCGCAGTTTCGGTTTCGCCGCCTGCGTGGTCGCCTCGCGAAGCTGTTCGCCGGTCCGCTTGAACAAGTGCTGGAAGACCGAGCCGCCCGACGTGGCCACGACACTGACGACGCCGGCGCCGATGACCGTGCCGTACACCCCGAGCTTGCCCGCGAGCAGTGCGGCGATCACCGCCGCGAGGGCGCTGCCGGCGACCTGTGCGAGGCTCAGCTCCAGACGCTTGTTCTTCTGTTTTGCCTCACTTTCGCCTTTGTCGTCCATCTCCTGCCTCTGTGTAGCCTTGGGTCCGTCTTGCAGGTAGAAGAGACATTCGAGCGTAACGAACAGTTCCGATTCCGGCGATTCTGTGAACCTCGACACCCGCGCAACCGCCTTCGCGCGCGATAGGTACGATCAACTCCCTTCTCCCGCGTGAACTTCGATGGCGCGCCATTCCACCCCCAGTGGCCCGAATGGAGTACTGTGACGAGCCCTGGCCCCGGTGTCCCGTCCGGCTGCCTGGACCCAACGGGCGGGGCCCCACCGGCTCTCACCCCCGTCAACTCGGCAATGTTGTGGCAGGCTGCACCCGGGCAGGCCACACTCGACTAGCGGAAGCAGCGACGCACGTGACGTCGGCAGGCACCACCCGGGAGGTCCCCATGCCCGAACTGCGTGTCGTGGCCGTCTCCAACGACGGCACACGGCTGGTGCTCAAGGCTGCGGACAGCACGGAGTACACCCTTCCTATCGATGAACGGCTGCGCGCCGCCGTACGTAACGACCGTGCTCGTCTGGGGCAGATCGAGATCGAGGTGGAGAGCCATCTCCGCCCCCGCGACATCCAGGCGCGCATACGTGCGGGAGCCTCCGCGGAGGAGGTGGCGCAGCTCGCGGGCATCCCCGTCGAGCGGGTGCGCCGGTTCGAGGGCCCGGTCCTGGCCGAGCGCGCGTTCATGGCCGAGCGCGCCCGCAAGACGGCCGTGCGCCGCCCCGGCGAGAACACCGGCCCGCTCCTCGGCGAGGCCGTGGCCGAGCGGCTGATGCTGCGCGGGGCCGAGAAGGACACCGCGCAGTGGGACTCCTGGCGCCGGGACGACGGCACGTGGGAGGTCCTGCTCGTCTACCGGGCGGCAGGTGAGCCCCGCGCGGCGAGCTGGTCGTACGACCCGCCGAGGCGGATCGTTCAAGCGATGGACGACGAGGCCCGCGCGCTCATCGGCGAGACCGACGACACGCCCGAGCCGAGCTTCCCCTTCGTACCCCGGATCGCCCGTCTGCCGCGGGACAGGCCCCTCGACCGGTCGCTGGACCGGCAGCAGGCCGCGTCCTCCGGCCCGCCGTCCGCGCCCGAGGCGGGCGCCGAGCCGCCCGAGGAGCCGCCCGCCAAGGAGCGGGATTCGCTGACGAGCCTGCTCGAAGCGGTCCCCAGCTTCCGCGGCGACATGGTCGTCCCGGAAACCCCCTCGGTCGCACCGGCGAGTGACGAGCCGTCCGACGAGCCGGAGGCGGTCGAGCCCCCGGCGCCGGCCGCGAGCGCGGGCGCCGCGTACGCGGACGTCCTCATGCCGCGGTCCGTGGCCGGCCACCGCGACCGGCTGGTCGGCACGACGGACCGTCAGGCCGAGGCCGACGGGGTCCGGCCCGGCCGCCGGGCGGCGGTCCCCAGCTGGGACGAGATCGTCTTCGGCACCCGCCGCAAGAAACAGGAGTAACCGCTACGCCAGTGACCATCCGTCAGTCCCCCGGCTCCGGCCGGGGGCGGCGACGGCAGCGCGCACCGGGCCGCCCCAGGTCCGGCGACCGGGCGGCGGACGATCCGCCGGGCCGCCCGTGGAGAGCGGGCCCGATGGGAGCACGCGGTCATCTGCGCCCGCCGCCGCGGCGCTCGGCCACGACGATGCTCTCCGGGGCCGCCCGGCCCCGGGCACGGTCCCTTCGCCCCGTATGCGGCCGGCTCGGCACCGCCGGACCGCGCCGTGAGAGCTTCCTGCCGTTGCGGCGGGAAGCGAATCGCTCGACGGGCGGGACTGCAGACCGTCGGGCCTGCCTGCCCCAGGAGGCGACCCGCTCGGCAGGCCGGTCCGCGGCCCGCCCCACGGGCCGGCCGGTGAGCCGCCCGCAGGGCCGCCCCGCAGACCGGTCCGCGGTCTCAGCCCGGCTGCGGCCCCGTGGCCACGGGGCGCGAGGGGTCCGAGGACCACTCGCTCCACGAACCCACGTACAGGGCGGCCGGGATGCCCGCTACGGCCATCGCGAGGAGCTGGTGCGCGGCGGAGACGCCGGAGCCGCAGTAGACGCCCACCTCGGTGCCCTCCACCGCGCCCAGGGCGCCGAAGCGGGCGGCCAGTTCGGCCGCGGGCCGCAGGCGCCCGTCCGCAGCCACGTTCTCCGTCGTCGGCGCGTTGACCGCGCCCGGGATGTGCCCGGCCACCGCGTCGATCGGCTCGGTCTCGCCCCGGTAGCGCTCCCCCGCCCGGGCGTCCAGCAGCAGCCCGCGGCGGGCCAGCGCCGCCGCACCGTCCGCGTCGAGCAGCGGCAGCGCCCCCGGCACCGGTACGAAGTCGCCCTCGCGCGCGGGCGTCCGCTCGGCCGTGACCTCCCCGCCCTGCGCCCGCCAGGCCGCCAGGCCCCCGTCCAGGACGCGCACGGACGGATGCCCGGCCCAGCGCAGCATCCACCAGGCCCGCGCGGCCGCCCAGCCCTGTCCCCCGTCGTAGACGACGACGTCCCCGCCGGAGCCGACGCCCGCCCTGCGCATCGCCGCGCCGAACACGTCGAGCCCGGGCAGCGGATGCCTGCCCTGCTTCCCCGCGGGGCCGGCGAGCTCGCTCTCGAGGTCCACGTAGACCGCACCGGGGATGTGCCCCGCCTCGTACTCCGGCCGGCCGGGCGGGCCGCCGAGCTGATAGCGGACGTCCAGCAGGACGGGCGGCTGCCCGCCGACCGACGCGTCCATGAGTTCGACTGCGGAGATGATGGCATTCATGGCCCCCATCCTGACGTAGTCCGGCGTGCGTTGAACGGGCCTCTGGCCAGGTGGCGCACAACTGATCGATACTGGGCGCCGCGTTCGCCGGGGCGCGCTCGGGCGCCGGAACGGTACTGCCCCGCGATTCCGGGCATTCTCCTGCGGGAACCCGGGAATCCCGGCGCGGCCGGGGGGCGCGTGACGGCAGGTGGTGCAACCATCTGGTCGTGCCCCGTCCCGTACCACCCCCGCGCGCCGCGGCCCGGCGCGGGTCGCGCGGCCACCACGATGGTCCGAGGAGAGAGTGACATGACCGAGGTTTGGGGCTCCCCCCGGCCAGGAGCGGGGGAGGTCCGGCAGGCGCCGGGCAGCCCGTGCTGGACGAGTCTCCTGGCGCACGACCTGGAGGCGATCCAGGACTTCTACGGCGGTCTGTTCGGCTGGGCCTTCTACAGCCCCGGGCCGCGCCGGCTGGGCCCCTACGTGCGCGCCACGGTCGACGGCCGCGACGTCGCCGGCCTCGGGGAGCTCGCGCCCGGCCTGCGGCTGCCGACCGCCTGGACCACCTACCTCGCCAGCGACGACGCCGACGAGGCCGCGGAGTGGATCCGCTGCTCCGGCGGCACGGTGGGGGTGGGCCCGCTCTCCGCGGAGGACGCGGGGCGGCTGGTGCTCGCCAGCGACCCGGCCGGGGCGCCCTTCGGCGTGTGGCAGGGCCAGAAGCTGACCGGCGCCCAGCTGACGGGCGTGCCCGGCACGCCCGCCTGGCACGAGCTGGTGACCCGCCGGGCGTCGGCGGTCGCCGGCTTCTACCGGGCCCTGTTCGGCTACGACGTCAAGCCGGCCGACGCCGCGCGCTCGGCCCACTCCCCGGCGGATTCCCCGGCGGACCTCGACCCCGCGGACCACCTCACGCTGCAGCTCGACGGCCGGCCGGTCGCCGCGATCCGGGGCGTCGGCGCGGCGCTGCCGCGCGAGCAGGGCCCGCACTGGATGACGTACTTCGAGGTCGCGGACACCGATGCCGCCGCCCTGCGGGTGGTGGAGCTGGGCGGCCGGGTGCTGCGGCCGCCGCACGAGGCGCCGGCCGGCCGGGTGGCCACCGTCACCGACCCGGAGGGGGCGGTCTTCACCCTTCTGCGGACGTCCCGTTGACGGGGGCCGGGTCGACGGGCAGCACGTCGGGAGAGAGCGCGGCGGCGCGCGCCGCGGCGGCCGTCAGCCGGCGGCGGTGGTGGCGCCGGCACAGCACCTCGTAACCCACCACGGTCTCGGGCTGGTTGACGTCGCCGACGACCACCTGGGCGCCCTCGACGACCATCTGCCCGCCCACCGTACGAGCGTTGTGCGTGGCCCGCGCACCGCACCAGCACAGCGCCTCGACCTGCAGCACCTCTATGCGGTCGGCGAGTTCGACCAGGCGCTGGGAGCCGGGGAAGAGCTTGGTGCGGAAGTCGGTGGTGATGCCGAAGGCGAAGACGTCGAGTTCGAGGTCGTCCACGATCCGGGCGAGCTGGTCGATCTGATCCGGCTCCAGGAACTGCGCCTCGTCGGCTATCACGTAGTCGGCGCGGCCCCCCGCCGAGAGGTGGGCGACGATGTGCGCGTAGAAGTCGAACCCCTCGCCCGCCTCGACGGAGTCGGTGACCAGGCCGAGCCGGGAGGAGAGCTTGCCCTCGCCGGCGCGGTCGTTCCGGGTGTAGATCATCCCTTGCAGGCCGCGGGCCGAGCGGTTGTGCTCGATCTGCAGAGCGAGGGTGCTCTTTCCGCAGTCCATGGTTCCGGAGAAGAACACCAGCTCGGGCATGGGGAAGCCAATGCCTTTCATAGGTCGGGGCGTTGAGGGGGGCGCGCGATCGTACGGGGGCTGCGGGCCTACGGGTTCAGGCACGCACTTCGAGGAGCGGCACCAGCTGCTCCACGGGCGTCATGGAGCCGTGCAGCCCCACCATCGCGGATTCGTTCGGCTCGGTCTCGGTGGCGACGATCGCGATGTCGTCGCGGGCGGCCGCGACCACGTCGCCGATCCGGCCGTGGACGCGGCCGTCCACGCCGTCGCCGGGGCGGCCGAACCAGCCCGCCTCGATCGCCTCGTCCCGGCTCGCGATCCACATCTGCTCGCCGAGCACCTCGCGCCACACCGCGAGGACGTCGGCGGCGGCGCCGGGCACGGCGTAGACGTGGCGGGCTCGGGCCTCGCCGCCGAGCAGGGCGACGCCCGCGCGCAGCTCCCAGTCCTCGTCGAAGTCGATGCGCGACTCGGGGTCGAAGGGGATGTCGATCATGCCGTGGTCGGCGGTGACGTACAGCGCCGAGCGGGGCGGCAGCTGCTCGGCGAGGCGCTGGGCGAGCCGGTCGACGTACATCAACTGGCCGCGCCACTCGTCGGAGTCGACGCCGAAGCGGTGCCCCTTGCCGTCGACGTCGCTGTAGTACGTGTAGACGAGCGAGCGGTCCGCGGCGCCGAGGCGGTCGGCGGCGAGGTCCATCCGGTCCTCGCCGGAGAGCCGGCCGTGGAAGGTGCCGCCGCTCAGCGCGATCTTCGTCAGCGGGGTGTGCTGGAAGTCCGGGGCGGAGACCTGGCAGGTGTGCACCCCGGCCGCGTCCGCGAGCTGGAAGACGGTCGGGTACGGCTGCCAGACGTGCGGGTCGGTCCAGGGCCGCCAGCGCAGCTGGTTCATCAGCTGCCCCGTGGCCGGGTCGGCGACGGTGTAGCCGGGCAGGCCGTGGGCGCCCGGCGGCAGCCCGGTGCCCACCGAGGCGAGGGAGGTCGCCGTGGTGGACGGGAAGCCGGCCGTCAGGGGCGAGCCAGTGCCGTTGGTCGAGCCGGCCATCAGCGAGTGCAGGAACGGCGCCTCGGCGGGGTGGGCGCGCAGCAGCTCCCAGCCGAGGCCGTCGATCAGGAAGACGCACACGCGGTCGGCGGGGGCGAGCTCCAGGCCCGTGGAGAATCCGGGGACCCCCATGCCGGCCGCGACCGCGGGCAGCAGGTCGGCCAGCGAGCCCGTGCCGTAGCGGGGCAGCGGGGCCGAGCGGGGGTCGAGCGGGACGGGCTCGTGCCAGGCGGAACCCGCCGTCATGGGAGAGGACATCAGCGGGCGGTCGCCGCACCGGCCGTAGGGGCCGCAGGGGCTGCGGTGGCCTCGGAGAGGGCCTGGGCGAAGGCCAGCGCCTGGCGGACGGTGTCCGGGCCGTCGCCCGCCTCGCTGACGCGCAGGCTCAGGTCGTCGGCCGTGGAGGAGCCGGTGTAGCCGTGGTCCGCGTCGCAGTTGGGGTCGCCGCAGGCGGCGGGCTCCAGGTCGATCCGGGACACCGCGCCCCAGCCGATGTTCAGCACGACCTCGCGGGGCAGGGTGCCCGGGGTGTACGACTCCGGGTTGGCGACGACGCGGCTCAGCACGACCGAGGAGATCCGCTCCAGCTTCACGGATTCCGTGGAGGTGGTGGCGTACGGGGACGGCGAGGTGCCGTCGGCGGCCTGCTCGTCAGTGTGGCTGACGATGAACCGGGTGCCGGTGAGGACGAGGACGGTGACGTGGCGGCGCACCTCGTTGGAGTCGAACGTCGTCTCCTGGTGCACCAGGTACGACGCGACCGGCTCCCCGCCCACGGCGGCCTCCACCGCCTCGGCCACGAGGGCCGGGTAGTAGCCACTGCGCTCGATCGCCGCGCGCAGCCCTTGGGTCGTCGTACCGGTCTTCGCCATAAGCCCATCCTAAGGGGCCCACGGGCCCCAACCGCCCGATGCGCCCACGCCGGCCTCTCCGAGGCCGGCCGGGTGGGACCGGGGTCACACCCACGCCGCGGCGCCCACCGCCGGACCGGTTCGTGCACCCCACTCACCCGCCTCGGTGCCCTGGACCTCGCCCCCGCGACGCAGCCCGGCGGTGCCGGACCCTGCGGGGCAGGAACCCGTACGTGCCTGAGACCGGGGACGGGCGGCAGCAGCAACGGCAAGCATCACCACCCGGGCATCCCACTCCGCCGCGCACGGCGACAAACCCCCACGGCGGCAACCGGCGGCGCCGGACCAACCACAACCCACACCGGGAAAGCCCGCCACAGGCAGATCGGCACCGCCGCACCGGTTCGTCGTGGCCCGGCACCGCGGCAGCGGACAGGGTCCCCGCACCGGGGAACGGCGGCAGCAGCAACGGCAAGCATCACCACCCAGGCATCCCACTCCGCCGCGACGGCGACAAACCCCCACGGCGGCAACCGGCGGCGCCGGACCAACCACAACCCACACCGGGAAAGCCCGCCGCAGGCGGACCGGCACCGCCGGGCACCGCCGTCGCCGCTGAGCACCGTTGCCCGGGTGCAGCCCGGTGGTCTGTTGGCGTCAGACCACCGGCAGGCTGCGCGGGCCCAGGTCCGTGCGGGCCGGGGCCGGGGCCAGGCGGATGGTGGCGCCCAGGACGTGCACTCCCCGGGGCGCGACGATCACCGGCTCCAGGTCGGCGCCGACGACCTCGGGGTGGTCGTCGACCAGCCGGGAGACGCGCAGCAGCAGCTCCTCCAGGGCCCTGGTGTCGACGGGCGTCGTACCGCGCCAGCCGAAGAGCAGCGGGGCGGTGCGGATGGAGCGGATCTGCTCGGCGGCGTCACGGTCGGTGACGGGGACGAGCCGGTGGGCCGTGTCGCCGAGGAGCAGGGAGGGCGCCCCGGCCAGCCCGAAGGACAGGACTGCCCCCGCCGCCGGGTCGATCGCCGCCCGTACGACGGTGTCGACCCCGCGCGGCGCCATGGACTGGACGACGAGCCGGGTCTCCTCGGGCTTGCCGAGGAGCTCGGTCAACTCGGCGTACGCGCGCCGCAGTTCCGCTTCTCCGCCCAGGTCGAGCCGGACGCCGCCGAGGTCGGCGCGGTGGCGCAGGTGCGGGGCGGTGGGCTTGAGGGCGACGGGGAAGCCGAGCCGCTGCGCGGCACGCACCGCGCCGTCGGGGTCCGGCGCCGGCAGCGCGGGCAGCACGGCGATCCCGTACCGGGCGAGGAGCCGCTGGGTGTCGGGAGCGGAGAGGGTCACCGCCCGCGGGCCCTCGGGCGGCGGCGCCAGGCCGGCCCCGTGGGCCTCCAGCAGCACGCCGATGTCGGCGGCGGCCCCGGCCTCGTCGATGTCGTCGTACTCGGGCACGCGCCCCGGCTCGGCCGCGTGCCGCCGCCAGCGTGCGTACCGCGCGGCCTCGGCGAGCGCCCGGACGGCCCGCTCGGCGGCGGGGTAGGCGGGTATCCGCACGGCCGGCGCAGCGCCCTCCGTGCCCCCGGCGCCCTCGCCCGCCGGCTCCGCGAGCGCCGGCTCCGCGAGCGCCTCGGCGAGCCCCGGGATCTCCAGGTGCACGACGGTCACCGGCTTGGCGGCCGGCGAGGCCGCGACCGCCTCGCGCAGCGCCCCCGCGAGGTCCGCCGCGGAGGCGTCCCCCACCCACGGGATGGCGGTGACGACGACGGCGTCGCACTCCTCGTCGGCCAGGACACCGGCCAGCGCCCTGCGGAAGTCGGCGGGCTGGGCGGCGGTGGTGAGGTCGTACGGGGGCTGGGGGCGCAGGCCGTCCGTGAGGCAGGCGTCGTAGGTGAGCAGGGCGAGGGACTCGGAGTTGCCGAGGATGGCGACGCGCGGCCCGGCGGGCAGCGGCTGGGAGGCGAGGAGCAGCCCGGTGTCGGCGAGCTCGGTGACCGTGTCGACGCGGATGACGCCGGCCTGCCGGAGCAGGTCGGAGACGGTGGCGTCGGGGATGCGGGTGGTGGGCACGGCGTGCCCGGTGGGCGCGGCCCCGCCGTGGCGTGCGCCTTTGACGACGACGACGGGCTTGCGGGCGGCGGTGCGCCGCGCGAGGCGGGTGAACTTGCGGGGGTTGCCGATGGACTCCAGGTACATGAGTACGAGGTCGGTGTCCGGGTCGTCGTGCCAGTACTGGAGGAAGTCGTTGCCGGAGACGTCCGCGCGGTTGCCGGCGGAGACGAAGGTGGAGATGCCGACGAGCCCGGCGGCGCGCCGGTGGAGCCCGGAGAGCAGGGCGATGCCGATGGCCCCGGACTGGCTGAAGAGCCCTATGCGGCCGGCGGCGGGCAGCTCGGGCGACAGGGAGGCGTTGAGGCGGACGCCGCCTGCGGTGTTGATGAGGCCGAAGGCGTTGGGCCCGATGATGCGCATCCCGTAGGAGCGGGCCTGGCGCACGAGCTCGCGCTGGCGCTCGCGCCCGTCGGCACCGCTCTCGCCGTACCCGGCGGAGAGGACGACGAGGCCCTGGACGCCGTGCTCGCCGCATTCGGCGACGACGGAGGGCACCTCACCGGCGGGCACGGCCACGACGGCGAGGTCGACGGGCCCGGCGATGCCGAGGACGGAGCGGTGGGCCGGCACACCCTCGGGGTCGAGCCGCGTGGTGCCCTCGGGGAAGGCGTGGTTGACGGCGTGGACCTGCCCGGTGAAGCCGCCGGCCAGCAGGTTGCGCAGCACGGCCCGCCCCATGCCGCCCGGCGTGCGGCCGGTGCCGATGACGGCCACGGAGCCGGGGGCGAGCAGCCGCTGCACCGAGCGGGCCTCGGCGCGCTGCTCGCGGGCCCGCTGGACGGCGAGGGAGCGGTCGGTGGGCTCCAGATCCAGTTCGAGGCGGACGACGCCGTCCTCGAAGCTGCGCTTCTGGGTGTAGCCCGCATCCGTGAACACCTTGATCATCTTGGTGTTGGCGGGCAGCACCTCGGCGCTGAAGCGCCGGATCGCGCGCTCGCGGGCCACGGCGGCGATGTGCTCCAGGAGGGCGGAGGCGACGCCGCGGCCCTGGTGGGCGTCCTGCACGAGGAAGGCGACCTCGGCCTCGTCGGCGGGCTCGGAGGCCGGCATGCCGCGGCCGTCGATGCGGTCGTAGCGGACGGTGGCGATGAACTCGCCGCCGACGGTGGCGGCGAGGCCGACCCGGTCGACGTAGTCGTGATGGGTGAAGCGGTGCACGTCCCGGTCGGAGAGGCGGGGATAGGGGGCGAAGAAGCGGTAGTACTTCGACTCGTCCGAGACCTGCTCGTAGAAGCTCACCAGGCGCTGGGCGTCGCCGGGGGTGATGGGGCGCAGGTGCGCGGTGCCGCCGTCGCGCAGCACGACGTCGGCTTCCCAGTGGGTGGGGTACGCGTACTCGGGCCCGGACTGCGCCGGCGTCGTCTGCATGGGGCCAGCGTAAGGCCGGGCACGGACATCGGGAGCGCTGCGCCGGAGCACTCCGGGCACCGTGAGACACTGGTCTAGACAACTCCTACGACTTGAAGGGCAACACCATGGCTGAGCGCCGCGTCAACGTCGGCTGGACCGAGGGCCTGCACGCCCGTCCCGCGTCGATCTTCGTCCGTGCGGCGACCGCCGCCGGCGTCCCCGTGACGATCGCCAAGGCCGACGGCAACCCGGTCAACGCCGGCTCCATGCTGGCCGTGCTGGGCCTGGGCGCCCAGGGTGGCGAGGAGATCGTCCTTTCCAGCGACGCCGAGGGCGCCGAGGCCGCTCTGGACCGTCTGGCGAAGCTGGTCGCCGAGGGTCTCGAGGAGCTCCCGGAGACCGTCTGATTCGACGGAAATCGCGTGCGGCGGGGCCGCGGCGGCCGATTGAGGGCCGCCGCGGCCCCGCTGTCGTTTTCCCGTCCGCACCCCGCGCACCCCATTCACACCCCCGCGTGCGCCCGCGTGAAATCCATGGCATTCCAGCGGTAACAGCCGGGTATTCCTTCGGCGGAAGTTCGGCCGGAGATGGTTCCTGCGGTAACACGGGACGTAAATAGGCCCGAGCCCCGGGAACGAGGTCAAGAGCCGGAGATCACCGTTCGCGCGGCCGGACCCGCATTCCGCACGCGGGCCGCCGGCACGGTGCGGCGCAGCCGGAATTCCCCCGGCGAGCGGTCCGTGCGGGCCGCCGCGATGGCCCGGGCCCGCTCCGCGTCGCCGCGGGCGACGGCGTCCACGAGGGCGCCGAGCACCTCCCAGGTGTCGACGGGCCGCGCGGGCGGCTCCGCCGCGTACACCCATGAGATCTTGAGCCGGAGCTGGGTGAGCAGGCCCGCCAGGCTCGGGCTGCCGGACGCCTGGGCGAGGGTCTCGTCGAACCAGTCCCCGAGCGGCCGCAGCTCGCCCGTACGCCCGCCCCGGGCGCGCTCCTGGCCGAGCCGGACCAGACCGCGCAGCACCTTCAGGTGCGCCTCCGTACGGCGCTGTGCGGCGCGCGCGGCGCCCAGCGGCTCCAGCAGGGCGCGGACCTCCAGCAGATCGGCGGCCTCCTGCTCGGTCGGCTCCGCGACGCAGGCGCCCGCGTGCCGCCGGGTGGTCACGAACCCCTCCGAGGCGAGGGTGCGCAGCGCCTCGCGCACGGGCACGCGCGAAACGCCGTAGCGGCGCGCGAGGACTTCTTCGGTGAGCCTGCTGCCGGGCGGAAACGTGCCGGAAACAATGTCGTCACGGATCGCCGTGCACACGGCGTGCGCGGAAATGCGACGGCCGCTCTGATTCGCTGTGCCATCACCGTTCACGTAGGGCCCCGCATGGGTGAACCTCCGCATAACCCCCGCGAAACGCGGCCGATTGACGCCTGTTCAGCGACTCTATTGCAGCCGTCCGCGATTTCCGACGGCGCACGTGAAGTCATCGATATGTTTTGGCCAACACGAGGATACGACGAAGGCCCCGGCCGGTGGGCCGGGGCCTTCGTCAGGCGAATGTGCCGCGCGGGGGCGCGGGCGGGTGCGTCAGAGGGAGACGCCGTGCTCGCTGAGGTAGGCGACCGGGTCGATGTCGGTGCCGTACGTGGCGCCGGTGCGGGCCTCGAAGTGCAGGTGCGGGCCGGTGACGTTGCCCGTGGCACCGGAGAGGCCGATCTGCTGGCCGGCGGTGACCGACTGGCCGACGCTGACGTCGATGGACGACAGGTGGCCGTACTGCGTGTAGGTGCCGTCGTTGTGCTTGATGACGACGTTGTTGCCGTAGGCGCCGCCCCAGCCGGCCTCGACGATGGTGCCCGCGCCCACGGCCTGGATCGAGGTGCCGGTCGCGGCGTGCATGTCGATGCCGGTGTGGCTGCCGGAGGACCACAGGCCGCTGGAGGCCTTGTAGGACGTGGAGACGTACGAGCCGGCGATCGGCGAGACGAAGGTGTTCAGGCGCTTGCGCTCCTGCTCGCGGGCGACGCGCTCGGCCTCCTTGCGCTCGGCCTCGGCCTTGCGCTTGGCCTCGTCCGCGGCCTTCTTGACGTCGGCGGCCTGCTGCTTGGCGGCGGTCTCGGCCTCGTGGACGGCGGTGGTCTCGGCCGCGGCGCTGCTCTGGACCTGGGCCTGCTCGCCGATGCGGCCGGCCGTGTCCTCGCCGATGACGACGGCCTGGGTCAGGCCGGTGTCCTCGGTGGGACGGTGGGCCTCGTCGGGCGAGGCGGCCAGCGCCGGGGCGGCGAAGCCCGCGACGACACCGGTGGCGGCGAGGGTGGCTATGCCCGCCGCGTTCGCGCTGACGCGAACGGCGCGGCTCGGCTTGCGGTGCTTCCCGGTGGCACGAGTGAACGCCATTGGTGAGGCTGGTCCTTTCCTTCCCTCTCGCCTACCGGGTTAGCTGACGGGTTCGGAGCAGGAAGGTCTCCTACGGATCCCTCCGGAAAGGGGCCCGATTCACCCCAGGGACACTTGGGTCCCCGGCTCCCCTGGCTCGCGCCGTACGGGGACTCGGCGATGTCTGCCCGGGCCGCGGATGCGGCGCACATCTGACGGACAGACGCTTCGACGCTAGACGCCGCCACTTTCGATCGGCAAACAGAAGCCCCATTTTGTGGCCCACGCCACAACGCAGACGTGCAACCACTCCGCTAAATCGGACATTTGGCAGGCACACGCGCCTCAGGGGCGCGCGTGCCTGCCGGTTGACGGACCGACCGGTGCGGCCGGCCCGCCGGGGGGCTTCAGCCCG
The DNA here is from genome assembly GCF_013394065.1 of Streptomyces rectiverticillatus. Lineage (NCBI taxonomy): Bacteria > Bacillati > Actinomycetota > Actinomycetes > Kitasatosporales > Streptomycetaceae > Streptomyces > Streptomyces rectiverticillatus. Next base: position 5,544,811 of record NZ_CP040752.1, on the reverse strand, counting down.
TGATCACGGTCACTTCCCCGATGCCGAGGGCACGGACGGGCTCCTCGATCTGCGCGGCGTCACCGACGAGCACCGTCACCAGGCGGTCGACCGGGAAGGCGCTCACCACGGCGGCGGTGGCCTCCACCGTGCCCGTCGCGGCCAGGCGCTCGTACAGGCGCGCCTGGAAGTCGTCCGGCAGGTGCTGCTCGACCTGGTCGGCGAGGGTGCCCGCGACGGCCGCCGCCGTCTCGTACTTCAGCGGGGCGACGCCGACCAGATTCTGCACGGCGGAGTCGCGCTCCTCGTCCGTCAGGCCCCCGGCGGCGAGGGTGCGCAGGACGGTCCACAGGTCCTCCAGCGCGGGGCCGGTGGAGGCGGTGTCCACCGAGCCGCTGATGGCGAGCATGGCCGCGCCGGTGCCCTCCGGGGTGGACAGCAGCACCTGGCCGAAGGCCCGCACGCCGTAGGTGTAGCCCTTCTCCTCGCGCAGGACGCGGTCCAGGCGGGAGGTGAGGGTGCCGCCCAGGCAGTACGTGCCGACGCTCTGGGCGGGCCAGACCTGGCCGTGCCGGTCGGCGCCGATGCGGCCGATGAGGAGCTGCGTCTGGACCGCGCCGGGGCGGTCCACGATGACGACGCGGCCGGTGTCGTCCGCGGTGACCGGCTTGAGCGGGTACGGCTCGGCCGGGGAGCCCGTCCAGGCGCCGAGGGAGTCGGCGAGGGCCGCGTCGAGGTCGACCCCGGTGAAGTCGCCGACGACCACGGCGGTCGTGGTGGCGGGGCGCACATGGGCCTCGTAGAAGGCCCGCACGGAGGCGGCGTCGATGCGGGCGACGGTCTCCTCGGTGCCCTGGCGCGGGCGGGACATCCGCGAGCCGGCCGGGAAGAGCTCCTTGGAGAGCGCCATGGCGGCCCGGCGGGCGGGGTTGGCCAGCTCGTGCGGGATCTCGTCCAGGCGGTTGCCCACCAGCCGCTCGACCTCGTGGTCGGGGAAGGCGGGGGCGCGCAGCGCGTCGGCCACGAGGCCGAGGGCCTTGCCGAGCCGGGAGGCGGGGACCTCCAGGGACAGGCGCACGCCGGGGTGGTCGGCGTGGGCGTCGAGGGTGGCGCCGCAGCGCTCCAGCTCGGCGGTGAACTCCTCGGCGGTGTGCTTGTCGGTGCCCTCCGACAGGGCGCGCGCCATGATGGTGGCGACGCCGTCGAGGCCCTCGGGCTCCGCGGCGAGGGGGGCCACGACGTTGATGTCGACGGCGACGACCTGCTGGCCCGGGCGGTGGCAGCGCAGCACCGTCAGGCCGTTGGGGAGCGTGCCGCGCTCGGGGGCGGGGAAGGCCCAGGGGGCCGCGGGGCCGGCCTGGGGCTGCGGGTGGAAGTCCATGGAAGGCTGGGCAGGCTGGGCGGGGGCCACGGCGTCGCTCACTTGGCCGTCTCCTCTTCTTCGGCGTTCTCGTCGGCGGCGGGGGCGGCGGCCTCGATGGGCTCGTACACCAGCACGGCGCGGTTGTCGGGGCGCAGGCGGGCCTGGGCGACCTGCCGCACCTCCTCCGGCGTGATGTCCAGGACGCGCTGCACGGCGGTGAGGGCGAGCTGGGGGTCGCCGAACAGCACCGCGAAGCGGCACAGTTCGTCGGCGCGGCCGCTGACGGTGGAGAGCCGGTCCAGCCACTCGCGCTCCAGCTGGGCCTGGGCGCGCTCCATCTCCGCGGGGGTCGGGCCCTCGGCGGCGAAGCGGGCGAGCTCCTCGTCGACGGCGGCCTCGATGCCGGCCACCTCGGCGCCGCCGGACGCCTTGACGTCCAGCCAGCCCAGCGAGGGGGCGCCGGCGAGCCGCAGCAGGCCGAAGCCGGCGGCGACGGCGGAGCGGTCGTGGCGGACCAGGCGGTTGTGCAGGCGGGAGGACTCGCCGCCGCCGAGGACGGTGACGGCCAGGTCGGCGGCGTCGGCCTCGCGGGAGCCGTCCTGCGGGAGGCGGTAGGCGGCCATCATGGCGCGGGCCGGGACCTCCTCGCGGACGACCTGGCGCAGCTCCTCGCCGATGACGTCGGGCAGGCTGCCGTCGCGCGGGGGCTGCTTGCCGTCGTGCGCGGGGATCGAGCCGAAGTACTTCTCGATCCAGGCGAGGGTCTGCTCGGGGTCGATGTCGCCGACGACCGACAGGACGGCGTTGCCCGGAGCGTAGTAGGTGCGGAAGAAGGCGCGGGCGTCTTCCAAAGAGGCCGCGTCCAGGTCGGCCATGGAGCCGATCGGGGTGTGGTGGTACGGGTGGCCGTCCGGGAAGACCATGGCGGTCAGCCGCTCGAAGGCGGTGCCGTAGGGGACGTTGTCGTAGCGCTGGCGGCGCTCGTTCTTGACGACGTCGCGCTGGTTCTCCATCGACTCGTCGTCGAGGGCGGTGAGCAGGGAGCCCATCCGGTCGGCCTCGAGCCACAGGGCCAGCTCCAGCTGGTGCGCCGGCATGGTCTCGAAGTAGTTGGTGCGCTCGAAGCTGGTGGTGCCGTTGAGGGAGCCGCCGGCGCCCTGAACCAGCTCGAAATGGCCGTTCCCCTTGACCTGTGCCGAGCCCTGGAACATAAGGTGCTCGAAGAGGTGGGCGAGGCCTGTGCGGCCCTTGACCTCATGGCGCGAGCCGACGTCGTACCAGAGGCAGACGGCGGCGACCGGGGTCAGATGGTCTTCGGAGAGCACCACCCGCAGGCCGTTGGCCAGCCGGTGCTCGGTCGCTGTGAGGCCGCCGGTACCGGCCTGTTGCGTGGCCGTGTGACCCATGGGCATGTACGTCCCTTCGATCGCTTGAAATCTCGCGCCGGTGCGCGATGACTCGCGTGATGAGCAGTGCTGTCACTGTATGCAAGCGCGCTGACATCCGGCGAAGTTCCCGGCGCGGTGCCCCCTTACGGACGGGTCGTGTCCGGTGTTGTCAGTGGCGCGGTCCACAATGGTCCGCGTCAGCACCCTGCCTCGGCAATCGATCGAAGGAGCCGCAGCCGCGATGGCCCGCCGCAGCACGAAGACCCCGCCGCCGGAGAACTTCGAGGAGCGCATCCTCGACATCGACGTCGTCGACGAGATGCAGGGTTCCTTCCTCGAGTACGCCTACTCCGTCATCTACTCCCGGGCCCTGCCCGACGCGCGCGACGGCCTCAAGCCGGTCCACCGCCGGATCCTCTACCAGATGAACGAGATGGGCCTGCGCCCCGACCGCGGCTACGTGAAGTGCGCCCGCGTCGTGGGCGAGGTGATGGGTAAGCTCCACCCCCACGGCGACGCCTCCATCTACGACGCCCTGGTGCGCATGGCGCAGCCGTTCTCCATGCGCGTGCCGCTGGTCGACGGCCACGGCAACTTCGGCTCCCTCGGCAATGACGACCCGCCCGCGGCCATGCGTTACACCGAGGCCCGGATGGCGTCGGCGACGTCCCTGATGACGGAGTCGATCGACGAGGACACCGTCGATTTCACGCCGAACTACGACGGCAGTGAGCAGGAGCCCGTGGCCCTGCCCGCCGCCTATCCGAACCTGCTGGTCAACGGCGCGTCCGGGATCGCGGTCGGCATGGCGACGAACATGCCGCCGCACAACCTCGGCGAGGTCGTCGCGGCCGCCCGGCACCTGATCAAGCACCCGGGCGCCGACCTCGACACGCTGATGAAGTACATCCCCGGCCCGGACCTGCCCACGGGCGGCCGGATCGTCGGCCTCAGCGGCGTGCGCGACGCCTACGAGACGGGCCGCGGCACGTTCAAGATCCGCGCCACCGTCTCCGTGGAGACCGTGACGGCCCGCCGCAAGGGCCTGGTCGTCACCGAGCTGCCCTTCACCGTCGGCCCCGAGAAGGTCATCTCCAAGATCAAGGACCTGGTCGGCTCGAAGAAGCTCCAGGGCATCGCCGACGTCAAGGACCTCACCGACCGCGCCCACGGCCTGCGCCTGGTCATCGAGATCAAGAACGGTTTCAACCCCGAGGCCGTCCTGGAGCAGCTCTACAAGCTCACGCCGATGGAGGAGTCCTTCGGCATCAACAACGTCGCCCTGGTCGACGGCCAGCCGCTGACCCTGGGCCTCAAGGAGCTCCTGGAGGTCTACGTCGACCACCGCTTCGAGGTGGTGCGGCGGCGCAGCGAGTTCCGGCGCGGCAAGCGGCGCGACCGGCTGCACCTGGTCGAGGGCCTGCTGGTGGCCCTGCTCGACATCGACGAGGTCATCAGGATCATTCGATCGAGTGAGAACGCGGCGCAGGCCAAGGAGGCCCTCATCGCGCACTTCTCCCTCTCCGAGGTGCAGACGCAGTACATCCTCGACACTCCGCTGCGCCGCCTGACGAAGTTCGACCGCATCGAGCTCGAGGCGGAGCGCGACAAGCTCACCCAGGAGATCGAGGAGCTGACGCGGATCCTGGAGTCCGACGCGGAGCTGCGCAAGCTGGTCTCCGGGGAACTGGCCGACGTGGCGAAGAAGTTCGGCACCGACCGCCGTACGGTCCTGCTGCAGTCGGCGGGCGCCCCGGCGTCGGCGGTCCCGCTGCAGGTCGCCGACGACCCGTGCCGTGTGCTGATGTCCTCCACCGGCCTGCTGGCCCGCACGGCCACCGGTGAGCCCTTCCCGCCCGCGGCCGGCGAGGCCAAGCGCGTCAAGCACGACGTGATCGCCTCGGCGGTGCCGGCGACGGCCCTGGGCGAGGTGGGCGCGGTGACGTCGGCCGGGCGCCTGCTGCGGATGCGGGTGATCGACCTGCCGCAGCTGCCGGAGACGGCGGCGGCGCCCAGCCTGGCGGGCGGCGCACCGGTGCCGGAGTTCCTCTCCCTGGCGGACGGCGAGACGGTCGTCTGTCTCACCACGCTGGACGAGTCCTCGCCGGGGCTCGCGATCGGCACGGAGCAGGGCGTCGTCAAGCGCGTGGTCCCCGACTATCCGGCCAACAAGGACGAGCTGGAGGTCATCTCCCTCAAGGACGGCGACCGCATCGTCGGCGCCGCCGAGCTGCAGACGGGCGAGGAGGATCTCGTCTTCATCACCGATGACGCACAGCTGCTGCGCTATCCGGCCTCGCAGGTGCGGCCGCAGGGCCGGCCCGCGGGCGGCATGGCGGGCGTCAAGCTCTCCCCGGACGCGAAGGTGATCTCCTTCACCGCCATCGACCCGGCGGCCGACGCGGTGGTGTTCACCCAGGCCGGGACGCGGGGGACCTTGCTGGGCGCCTCGGAGGGCACGGCGAAGCTGACCCCCTTCGACCAGTACCCGCGCAAGGGGCGGGCGACGGGCGGCGTGCGCTGCCAGCGCTTCCTCAAGGGCGAGGACTGCCTCGTCATGGCCTGGGCGGGCGCCGCCCCGGCACGGGCGGCGGATGCGAAGGGCGCCCCGGTGGAGCTGCCGGAGGCCGACCCGCGGCGGGACGGCTCGGGCACTCCCCTGGCGAAGCCGGTGAAGGCGCTGGCGGGCCCGGTGTAACCGGCACGGAGGGCGGGGGGCGCCGCGGGCGCCCCCGTCAGCCCTGTGCGTACCGCAGGACTCCCCACATGCTGTTCTCCTCCGCCGGCGGCTCCCCCGCGGTGACGCGGCAGCGGTCCAGTCCGGCCCGCAGGGCCTCCGTGTCGACTCCCCTGCCGATCAGCACGAGCTGGGTGAGCCGTTCCTCGGCCCGCGCCCAGGAGGAGCGGTAGAAGCGCAGGAAGTCGCCCACGGCGTGGACGGCGAACTTGTGCTTGTGCCCGGCTATGCCGAAGTACACGAAGCCCTTGATCCGGTAGAGCCCCTCCGGCCGGCTGTCGAGGAACTCCATCAGCCGCCGCGGGTCCACGGGCTCTTCGGAGACGAACTCGACGCTCTCGTAGGCGGCGTGCAGGTGCCCGCCGTGGCCGCAGCCGTCGTGGCAGTCGTGGCCGTGCGCGTGGTCATGGCCGTGGCCGTCCTGCTCGTCGCCGGCCTCGTCGTCGGCGCACAGGTCCTCGAAGGACAGCTGGCGCGTCTTCGCCGGGTCGTCCTCGCGCGGCTTGCGGTCGAAGAGCAGCTCCGGGTCGACGCGCCCGTACGACGCGGGCACGACGGGCGTGCCGGGGCCGAGCTCCTCCAGCACGCCGAGGATCTCCCGGCGGGCCTCGTCGCCGACCCTGTCCGCCTTGTTGAGGACGACGAGGTCGGCGATGGCCACGTGGCGGTCGAGCTCCGGGTGCCGGGCCCGGGTGGCGGCGAACTCCGCCGCGTCGACGACCTCGACGAGGCCTCCGTAGACGATGTCCTTGTTGTCGCTGGCGAGGATCATCCGGATGACCTCCTGCGGCTCGGCCAGGCCGCTGGCCTCGATGACGATGACGTCGATGCGGGCCGCGGGGCGGGAGAGCCGGTCGAGGAAGCCGTCGAGGTCGCTGGTGTCCACGGCGCAGCACAGGCATCCGTTGCCGAGCGAGACCATCGAGTCGACCTGCCCGGCGACGCTCATGGCGTCGATCTCGATGCTGCCGAAGTCGTTGACGATCGCCCCGATGCGGGTGCCCCCGCTTCTCCCCAGGAGGTGGTTGAGGAGCGTGGTCTTGCCCGACCCCAGGAAACCTGCGAGCACGATGACCGGGATCTGTCGCTTGGCCACGGAGGGCGCCTCCATCGTCAGTCGAGCACGGCGGGGACCGGCTGGGGCGGGGGCGGGCCCACGTACCGGGCCGCCGGGCGGATGATCTTCGAGTCGTCCGCCTGCTCCAGGATATTGGCGCTCCAGCCGACGACGCGGGCCGCGCAGAAGGTGGGGGTGAACATCTCGCGCGGCAGCCCGCACAGCTCCATGACGACGCCCGCGTAGAACTCGACGTTGGTGTGGAGCTCCCGGCCGGGCTTGAGCTCGGCGAGGATCGCCTCCACCCGGGCCTCGACCTCGACGGCGAAGTCGACGAGGTCGCCGCCGAACTCCTCGGCGATCTCGCGGAGCATCCGGGAGCGGGGGTCCTCGGTGCGGTAGACGGGGTGCCCGAAGCCCATGATCCGTTCGCCCGCGAGGACGCGTTCGCGGATCCAGGAGTCGATGCGGTCGGGGGTGCCGATGGCGTCGAGGGTGTCGAGCGCCCGGCTGGGGGCGCCGCCGTGCAGCGGGCCGGAGAGGGCGCCGATCGCGCCGCACAGGCAGGCGGCGAGGTCCGCGCCGGTGGAGGCGATGACGCGGGCGGTGAACGTCGAGGCGTTGAAACCGTGATCAATGGTGGAGACGAGGTACCGCTCGACGGCCCGGGCCTGCCGGGCGCCGGGCTCGGCTCCGGAGAGCATGTAGAGGTAGTTGGCGGCGTGCGGCAGGTCGTCGCGCGGCTCGACGGGCTCCTGGCCGTTGCCGAGCCGGTGCAGGGCCGTGAGCAGGGTGGGGACGGCGGCGCAGGCGGCGAGCGCGGCGGCCTCGCGCCCGGCGGCGTCGGTGTCGTACAGCGGCCGGAGCCCGGCCGAGGCGCCGAGGAGGGACAGCGCGGTGCGCAGCCCGGCGAGCGGGCCGGAGGCGGCACCGGCGCGGGCGATGCCCGGCAGGGCGTCGCGCACGTCCTGCGGGAGCCGGCGCAGGGCCGCGGTCTCGGCGGCGAAGCGGGCGCGCTGCTGTGCGTCCGGCAGGGAGCCGCGGAACATCAGGTGCCAGACGTCCTCGAAGGACCGGGTCTGTGCGAGTTCGACGGCCGAGTACTGGCGGTAGTGGTAGAAGCCCTCCCGGCCGCGGACGTCGCCGAGGGCGGTGTCGGTGACGACGACGCCGGCGAGACCGCGCGGCACTTCGGTGATCGGCATTGCTGCTCCCTGATCCGTGTCAGTGATCGATCAAAGCTTGACCCGACTGTCCATGCTTGACTCAATAGTTGTCAATGTTGATTCCAATCAATATGCAGAGGTGGATAGCGTGTCCTCCATGGCGGATCACAGGACGAAGGACGGCACGGGCCGGCAGCCGGCGGACGACGTGGAGCGCGACGGCGTCCCCGGCGAGCGGCTGACCACCCGCGAGGTCGCCGAGCGGCTCGGCGTGAAGCCCGAGACGGTCTACGCATACGTGAGCCGCGGCCAGCTCACCAGCCGCCGCGGCCCCGGCGGGCGCGGCAGCACCTTCGACGCGCGCGAGGTCGACGCGCTCGTGCGGCGCGGACGGCGCGAGACGGCGTTCGGCGGCGAGACGGCGATCCGCACGGGCGTCACCCTCATCGAGAAGGACCGGTACTTCTACCGCGGCGTGGACGCCACCGCGCTTGCCGAGCGGTACGGCTACGAGGAGGTCGCGGAGTGGCTGTGGACCGGCCGGCTGCGGCCCGGCACGCGGTTCACCGCCCCGGAGGACGGCCTGATCGCAGCGCTCCGTGCGGTGAGCGCCATGCCCGCGCACAGTGGCCCCACAGACTGCCTGCGGGTGGCGGCGATCGCGGCGGCCGCCGCCGACCCGATGCGCTTCGACCTGTCGCCCGAGGCGGTGCTGGGCACGGCGCGCGGACTGATCCCGACGCTGGTCGACGCGCTGCCGGCCGCCGGGCGGCTGCCCCGGGAGGACGCCGGCGGCACCCCGCTCCCCCGCAGGCTGTGGTCCCGGCTGACCGCGCAGGCGCCCGACGAGGCGTCACTGCGTGCTCTGGAAGCCGCACTCGTCCTGCTCATCGACCACGACCTGGCCGCGTCCACGCTCGCCGTACGGGTCGCCGCCTCCGCCCGCTCCCACCCCTACGCCGCGGTCTCGGCCGGGCTCGGGGTGATGGAGGGTCCGCTGCACGGCGCGGCGAGCGGCCTGGCGCACCGGATGCTGACGGAGGTGCTGCAGCGGGGCAGCGCAGGGGCGGTCGTGGCCGACCACCTGCGCGGCGGGCGCCGCGTGCCGGGCCTCGGCCACCGGCTCTACCCGGGCCCCGACCCCCGCGCCACCGCCCTGTTCGCGCGGCTGGAATCCGTACCGGCGTCCGCGGACGCGCTGGAGGCGGCGCGCGAGGTCGAGGCGACGACGGCCCGGCACGTGGCCCTGCACGCCAACGTGGACCTCGCCCTCGCCGTGCTGTCGGTCTCCGCGGAGATGCCGCCCGAGGCCGGGGAGACGGTGTTCGCGGTCGCCCGTACCGCCGGCTGGATCGCGCACGCACTGGAGGAGTACACGGAGCGTCCGCTGCGGATGCGCCCCACGGGCGCCTACTCGGGCCCCAGGCCGCCCCAGCCCATGCCGTGAGCTTCAGCCACCTCCGCAGTGCGCCGTACGATCGTCGGCAACTCAGGTTAGGCTTACCTTCGTGAGTACGTGCGCGACCGCCTCCCGCCATCTGTCCGAGCCGCTGGCCGGCACCGCCGCCACCGCGCGGACGTGGCTGCTCATCGAGCAGCCCGGGCCCTGGGGTGCGGACGCGCTGACCGCGAGCCACCTCGACCCCGCCGTCGGACGGGCGCTGGACGCGGCCGCCGAGGGCACCGGCGTCCGGATCGCACTGATCCGCCGCCCCGGCCGGCACGCCGACTGCCACCAGCCCGGCACCCACCGGGTGTTCGCCGCCCACACCGCCCCGGGCCGCTCCTGGATCCGCACCACCGCGGTCGCCGACCCCGCGGAGCTGACCCGGCTCGACCTCGCCGCACTCGGCGCGGGCGAGCACGGCGGCCTGTGGGAGGCCTACGAGGGCGACCCGCTGGTGTTCGTGTGCACCAACGGCAAGCGCGACCGCTGCTGCGCCCTGCTGGGCCGCCCCCTGGCCGCCGAGCTGGCCGCCTCCGGGGCGGAGGCCTGGGAGGTCACCCACATCGGCGGCCACCGCTTCTCGCCCACGCTCTTCGTCCTCCCGTACGGCTACGCCTACGGCCGCGTCACCGCCCACGGCGTCAAGGAGGTGCTGGAGGCGGTGCGCGACCGCCGGATCGTCACCGGCGACTGCCGGGGCCGCTCCGCGTGGGAGCGCCCGGCCCAGGCCGCCGAGCTGGCGGTGCGCGAACTGACCGGCGAGGAGGGCGCGGACGCCCTCGACGTGACGCACACCGCGGGCGCGGCGCCGCACTGGTCGGTGACCGTCACCCACGCCGACGGCCGCTCCTGGCGGGTGGCCGTCGAGCAGGGCGCCGCGGAGCCGCCGCGCCCGGAGAGCTGCGGACGGGCACCGGGCATACCGGCACGGATGGACGTCGGGTCCGTCATCCCGCTCTCCTGAGGCGCTCCCCCGGGGCGCTCATCCGGGCGGGGGTCACCCCGCCTTCTTCACGAACTCCGTGGTGTAGGTCTTCTCCAGGTCCACCTTGGCGCCCTTGATCGCCGGGTTGAAGGACTTCAGGACCTGGTGGACGGTCTTCGGCCCGTCCTCGGGCATCACCCCGTCCTTGGTGAACATCGGCAGCGTGTTCTTGATCGCCTCGATGTAGAGGTCCTTGCCGCCCTTGGCGTAGTCCTCCGGCATCTTGGCCGCGATCTCCTCCGGCGTGTGCTCGGACATCCACCCGAGGGTCTTCACGAAGGCGTTGGCGAGCTTCTGCACGACGTCCTTGTGACTGTTGACCCAACTGGTGTTCATGTAGAGGCTGGAGGCCGGGTAGAGGCCGCCGAGCGCCGCCCGGGACCCCTCCGGCGTCCGCATGTCGACGAGCACCTTGCCCGCGTCCTTGGCGAGGATCTGCGCGACGGTCGGGTCGGTCGTCATCCCGCCGTCGATGGCGCCCTGCTGGAGCGCGGAGATGAAGGTCTGCCCGGCGCCGACGGCCACGGGTGTGAAGTCGCTGACCTTCACTCCGTTCTTTACCGCCAGATACTTCGTCAGGAAGTCGGTGGAGGAGCCCAGCCCGGTCACGCCGAGCTTCTTGCCCTTGAAGTCCTTGGGCGAGGTCAGCTCGCCCAAGGACTTCTTGGAGACGATCTCCACCTCCCCCGGCGTCTGCGCGAGCTGCACCACGGACTCCACCTGCTTGCCCTTCACCTGCAGGTCGAGCGTGTGGTCGTAGAAGCCCACGACGCCCTGGACGTCGCCGGCGACCAGGGACGTGGTGGCCTGCACGCCCGCGGGCTCGCTGAGCAGGTCGACGGTCAGCCCCTCGTCCTGGAAGTAGCCGAGCCGCTGGGTGAGGACCGCCGGCATGTAGATGACCTTGTCCAGGCCCCCCACCATGATCTTGACGATGTCGCCCTTCGCCGCCTCGAGCGCTGAATTCCGCTTGTTCGTCGAGGACTCGTCGGCACACCCGGCCAGGGTCAGGCACATCACCGCCGCGACGGCGCCCGCACGGGCTCCGGCGGACTTGCTGAACGTACGCATCGCTGTTCCTTACGGTCGGAGGTTCGTAGGAGACAAACAGGACGTGCAGGAGGTGGGGGATGTGCGGGCCGCCGTGCGGTTACTCCCCCGCGCCGGAGCCGCCCGGCTTCCAGCGGAAGAGTTTCTTCTCGGCGAAGGTCAGCAGCCCTTCCGCGAGCAGCGCGACGACGGCGAGGATGGCCATCGCGGCGTAGACGCCCGCCGTGTTGAAGGTGTTCTGCGAGGCGGAGACCAGCAGCCCGATCCCCTTCGCCGCACCGAGGTACTCGCCGACGATCGCGCCGATGAGCGCGAAGCCGAAGCTGACGTGCAGGCTGGTGAAGATCCAGGAGGTCGCGGAGGGGATGACGACCTGCAGCGTCACCCGGCGGTTGCTCGCGCCCAGGATGCGGGCGTTGGCCACCAGGTTGCGGTCGACCTCGCGGGCGCCCTGGAAGGCGTTGAAGAACACGGGGAAGAAGACCAGGACGACTGCCGAAGCGACCTTGGACGCCGGCCCCAGCCCGAACATGATCAGGAAGACCGGTACGAGGGCGATCCTCGGCAGCGCGTTGAGCACCTTGATGTACGGGCTGAAGACGTCGGCCAGGAAGCGCACCCGGCCGAGCGCGATCCCGAGCACCACGCCACCGGCCACGCCGAACACCCAGCCGAGGAGGGCCTCGTAGAGCGTGTACCAGATCTGCTCGGCAAGCGAGCCCTGCGGCGTGCCGTGAAGCGTCCACTGGACGATCTGGTCCCAGATCTTCGACGGCATCGAGAAGTTGAACGGATCAATGATGCCGTTGCGGGCCGTCAACTCCCATGCGCCCAGCACGACGGCGAGCACCAGCAGCCGCGCCGCGTACACGGTCAGCCTGCGCCGGCGGACGGCCTTCGCGCGGGCGGCGGTGCGGCCGCCGGCCGGGGGAGCAGAGGCCATGACGGACTCGACCGATGCAAGCGCCTCGTTCGAATCAACCGAATCAACTGAGTTGACGGAATCAACGGAATTGACGGACTCAAGCGACACGGGAGGCACCCCTCTCACGGGTGATGCGGACCTCTTCGCCGAGGGACGACCAGATCTCGCGGTAGATCTCCACGAACTCCGCCTCCAGGCGCACGGATTCGACCTTGCGCGGCCGGGGCAGCCGGACGGGGAAGACCTCCTTGACGGTCGCCGGCCCGGCGGTCATCACGACGACCTTGTCGGCGAGGGCGATCGCCTCCTCCAGGTCGTGGGTGACGAAGATGACGGAAGCGGCCCGCCCGCCGGGGCGGGAGCCGCCCCACAGCTCCAGGAGCTCGTCCGACATCAGGGCCCGGGTCTGTACGTCGAGCGCCGAGAAGGGCTCGTCCATCAGCAGGATCTCCGGGTCGCCCACGAAGGTCTGGGCGAGTGCGACGCGCTTGCGCTGGCCTCCGGAGAGCTGGTGCGGATAGCGGTCGGTGAAGGCCGCGAGCCCCACGCGGCCGAGCCACTCGCGCGCCCGCTCCCGCGCCTCGGCCTTGGGCACGCCGCGGAAGCGCGGTCCCGCCATGACGTTGGACAGCACCGTCCGCCAGGGGAAGACGGCGTCCTGCTGGAAGACGAAGCCGACTTCCGGCCGGATCCCGGTCACGGGTGCGCCACCGATCAGCACCTCGCCCTCGGTCGGCTCCTCCAGGCCGCTGACCAGCGTGAGCGTGGTGGACTTCCCGCAGCCCGTGGGGCCGACGACGGCCACGAACTCGCCTTGCCCCACGGCCAGGTCGAGATCCCGTACGGCCGTATGCGAGGCGCCCGAGGGCGTACGGAACACCTTGCTCGCTCCGCGCAGCTCGATCGCCGGGGCGTGGCCCGGCGGGGTGCCGCTGATCATCGTTGCCGCCTCCTCCTGTGCAGGTTTCCGGCCATGGGGGTGGCCGGTGGTGGAGGCTAGATGTGGCGCGTGGCGCTCAGACAGCCTTGTGAGCGCTGTGCGGCTTCAGCGCACGAACCCTGTTCTGCTCGTTTTGCTCGCGGTAGAACAACGAAAGCGCCACGGAAGCGGCAACGAGGGGCAGGACCGGCTACGTTCGGTCCACAGTGCGCAAACGGAACGCCGCTGAAGCGGAGCTGGACACTCCGGTAAGCGGCCGGCCGGTCACCCGGCCGGAGGACGACATCAGAACGAGAGGGAGGGGGACACACGCATGCGCCCCCGCTGGCCCCGCCGCGTCTTCGCCGAGGTCCTGCTGGTCCAGCTGCTGATCATCACCGGGGTCGCCGGGCTCGCCGCCGGGCTCTTCCTCGCGCCTCTCGCAGCCCAGCTCGACGACCAGGCCGAGCGCCGCGCGCTGGCCATCGCCCAGGCCACCGCCGCCCAGCCCGGCATCGCGCACAGCCTGCTGGCCGGACCGCCCTCACCCGACGGGCCGGTGCAGACCGACGCCGAGCGCATCCGCCTGGCCACCGGGGCGAGTTACGTCGTGGTCGTCGACACCCGCGGCATCCGCTACTCCCACACCGTCCCCGGGCGGATCGGGCAGCGCGTCAGCACCGACCCCGGCCGGGCCCTGGGCGGGCAGGAGTGGACGGGCATCGGGCGCGGCACCCTCGGCCGCTCCGCGCGCGGCAAAGTGCCCCTGCGCGACGGCGAGGGCGCCATCGTGGGCGCCGTCTCCGTCGGCATCGCCTATGACAACGTGCACGCACTGCTGTTACGCGCCGTGCCGGGCATCCTCATGTACGCGGGTGCGGCCCTCGGCGTCGGGGCGCTCGCCGCGCTCGCCGTCTCCCGCCGCCTGCGCAAGCGCACCCACGGCATCGAACTCACCGAGATCTCCGCCCTCCTGGGCGAGCGCGAGGCCATGCTGCACGGCATCCGCGAGGGCGTCGTCGCCCTCGACCGGCACGGGCGCGTCCGCCTGCTCAACGACGCGGCCGCGCGCCTGCTGGGCATCGGCCAGGACGCCATCGGCCACCCCCTCGACCGCGTCCTGCCGCCGGGCCGCACCACGGACGTGCTGGCGGGCCGCGTGACGGGCACCGACCTGCTGACCGTACGGGACGGCCGGGTGCTGGTCGTCAACCGCAGGGACACCGCCGCCGGCGGCACCGTGGCGACGCTGCGCGACCGCACCGAGCTGGAACAGCTCCGCCGCGAGCTCGACGGCACCCGCGGCCTGACCGACGCGCTGCGCGCCCAGGACCACGAGCACGCCAACCGCCTGCACACCATCGTCGGCCTGCTGGAACTGGGCATGTACGAGGAAGCCGCCGACTTCGTCGCGGAGGTGACCGGGGCCCACCGGGCGACGGCCGAGCAGGTCACCGAGCGGGTCCGCGACCCCCTGGTGAGCGCCCTGCTGGTGGGCAAGAGCGCGGTCGCCGCGGAGCGCGGGGTGGCCCTGCGGGTGAGCCCGGCGACCCGGCTTCCCGACCGGGTCGTGGACCCGCGCGATCTCGTCACCGTGCTCGGCAACCTCGTGGACAACGCCTTGGACGCCACGGCGGGCGCCGCAGCGGCCGCCCCCACGGGAGCGCAGGGCGTGCCCCGCGACGCGCCGTTCGTGGAGGTGGAGCTGCGGGCCGTCGGGGAGACGCTCGTCGTCCGGGTGGCGGACAACGGGCCCGGGGTGCCGGCCGCGGTCCGCGAACTGGTCTTCACCGACGGCTGGTCCACGAAGGAGACCGTCCCGCACCGCCGCCGGGGCCTCGGCCTCTCGCTCGTACGGCGGCTGGCCGAGCGGTACGGCGGCTCGGTGCGGGCCGGCGAACGGGACGGCGGCGGCGCCGTGTTCACCGTGGAACTGCCCGAAGCGCTGCGCTTACCTGCCCACTCGGCCGCCCACCCGGCCCACTCAGCTCGCTCGAAGGGGTGAACGATGATCGAGGTCCTGGTCGTGGACGACGACTTCCGCGTCGCCGAGATCAACGCCGCGTACGTGGCACGGGTTCCCGGATTCCGCGTCGGCGCCAAGGCCCACAACGCGGCACAGGCCATGGCCGTGCTGGAGAAGGGCGGCATCGACCTGGTGCTGCTGGACCACTTCCTCCCGGACGAGACCGGCCTGGGGCTGGTCCGCCGGCTGCGGCAACTCGGCGACCTCACCGACGTGATCATGGTGACGGCGTCGCGCGACGTCGCGACCGTGCAGGCCGCCATGCGCTACGGGGCCCTGCAGTACCTGGTCAAGCCGTTCACCTTTCCCGGGCTGCGGGTGAAGCTGGAGGCGTACGCACAGCTGCGCCGGACCCTCGACGACGCACAGGAGGCCGGGCAGGA
The DNA here is from genome assembly GCF_013394065.1 of Streptomyces rectiverticillatus. Taxonomy (NCBI): domain Bacteria; kingdom Bacillati; phylum Actinomycetota; class Actinomycetes; order Kitasatosporales; family Streptomycetaceae; genus Streptomyces; species Streptomyces rectiverticillatus. The sequence goes on along the minus strand of NZ_CP040752.1, from coordinate 5,529,386 downwards.
CCAGGTCGACCGCATCTTCGGCACCCTGCGCACGGCGGCCACCAGCACGCCGCTGCCCAAGGGCCACTCGGCGCCCACGGCCGAACTGATACGCCGGGTCCTCTCCGATGCCGCGTCCCCGCTGTCGGCGCACGAGGTCGCGGCGCGGTCGGGACTGAGCCGCTCGACGGCGCAGCGCTATCTGAAGCGGCTGGAGGAGTCCGGGCGGCTGAGCCTGACCCTCAAGTACGGCGAGACGGGGCGCCCGGAGCACCGCTACGCGTGGACGGGCCGCTGAGCCGGGGCCCGGACGGGCCGGGCCCCGGAAGCGGAAACGCCGAAACGCAGCAAACGCAGCAAACGCGGTCAGGCGTCGATGCGGGAGCGGTCCAGGGTGGCAGCGGAGTTCGTGATGAACTCCTTGCGGGGTGCCACCTCGTTGCCCATCAGCAGGTCGAAGGCGCGCTCGGCCGCCTCCAGATCGCTGATGTTGATCCGGCGCAGGGTGCGGTGGCGCGGATCCATCGTGGTCTCCGCGAGCTGGTCGGCGTCCATCTCACCGAGACCCTTGTAGCGCTGGATGGCGTCCTTGTAGCGCACGTTCTTGCGCTCCAGCTCCAGCAGCGTCTGGCGCAGCTCGGCGTCCGAGTAGGTGTAGATGTACTTGTCCTGCCCCTTCTTGGGGTGGGTGAGCTCCACGCGGTGCAGCGGGGGCACCGCGGAGAAGACCCGCCCCTCCTCGACCATCGGGCGCATGTAGCGCTGGAAGAGGGTGAGCAGCAGGCAGCGGATGTGCGCGCCGTCGACATCGGCGTCGGCGAGGAAGATGACCTTGCCGTAGCGGGCCGCGTCGATGTCGAAGGTCCGGCCGGACCCCGCTCCTATGACCTGGATGATCGCGCCGCACTCGGCGTTCTTGAGCATGTCCGAGACCGACGACTTCTGGACGTTGAGGATCTTGCCGCGGATCGGCAGCAGCGCCTGGAACTCGGAGTTCCGCGCGAGCTTGGCCGTGCCGAGCGCCGAGTCGCCCTCGACGATGAACAGCTCGCTGCGCTCGACGTCGTCGCTGCGGCAGTCGGCGAGCTTGGCCGGCAGCGAAGAGGACTCCAGCGCGGTCTTCCGCCGCTGGGCCTCCTTGTGCTGGCGCGCCGCGATACGGGTGCGGGCCGCGGCGACGACCTTCTCCAGGACCGCCCGGGCCTGCTGCTTGGCGTCGCGCTTGGTGGAGGTCAGGAACGCCTTGAGCTCCTTCGCGACCACGTTCGCCACGATCCGGGAGGCGGCCGAGGTACCCAGGACCTCCTTGGTCTGCCCCTCGAACTGCGGCTCGGCCAGGCGTACGGTCACGACCGCCGTGAGCCCTTCCATGGCGTCGTCCTTGACGACGTCGTCCTCGGCGACGCGCAGCAGCTTCGACGAGCGCAGGACCTCGTTGACGGTCTTGGCGATCGAGCGCTCGAAGCCCGTCACGTGGGTGCCGCCCTTGGGGGTGGCGATGATGTTGACGAACGACCTGACCGTGCTGTCGTAGCCCGTGCCCCAGCGCAGGGCGATGTCCACGCCCAGCTCGCGGGTGACCTCGGTGGGGGTCATGTGGCCGCGGTCGTCCAGGACCGGCACGGTCTCCTTGAAGGTGCCCTGCCCGCTCAGCCGCAGCACGTCGCAGACGGCCTTGTCCTGCGCCAGGTACTCGCAGAACTCGCTGATGCCGCCGTCGTAGCGGAAGACCTCCTCGGTGGGCTGCTCGCCGTCGATGCCGCGCTCGTCGCGGACGACGATCGTCAGGCCAGGCACCAGGAAGGCGGTCTGGCGGGCCCGCCCGTAGAGGGTCTCCAGCGAGAGCTTGGCGTCCTTGAGGAAGATCTGCCGGTCCGCCCAGTAGCGGACGCGGGTGCCGGTGCGCGCCTTGGGGATCTTCTTCCCCTTGAGCAGGCCGTTGGCCGGGTCGAAGGGGGCCTCCGCGCCGGATTCGGTGAAGATGCCGGGGACGCCGCGGCGGAAGCTGATCGAGTGGGTCCTGCTGTTGCGGTCGACCTCGACGTCCAGGCGCGCGGAGAGCGCGTTGACCACCGAGGCGCCGACGCCGTGGAGACCGCCGGACGCCGCGTAGGAGCCGCCGCCGAACTTGCCGCCCGCGTGCAGCTTGGTCATGACGACCTCGACGCCCGACAGCCCGGTCTTGGGCTCGACGTCGACGGGGATGCCGCGGCCGTTGTCGCGCACCTCCACGGAGCCGTCGTCGTGGAGGAACACCTCGATGCGGTCGCAGTAGCCGCCCAGGGCCTCGTCGACGGAATTGTCGATGATCTCCCAGAGACAGTGCATGAGGCCGCGGCTGTCCGTCGAGCCGATATACATACCGGGCCGCTTGCGGACGGCTTCCAGGCCTTCGAGGACGAGCAGGTGCCGCGCGGTGTAGTTGGACCCGTCCCGGTCTGCCCCGGTCAGCAGCGCAGTGGACGGCACGGACGTTTCGGCGGTCACGCGGGTTCGCTCCTCGCTGAATTTCTTTTCGGCCCCGGTCGGGCGGGCCGGCGGCCCGGTTGCCGTTCAGAGGGTACCGATGCCTGGTAGAGCCTTTGTGCAGCCACCCGTGGGAACGCCCATGCTAGTCCAGTGATCGATCACACGTTCGATGACACGATGGAGTGACGTGCACATCACGTTCCCTTGGAGGCATGAACCATTTAGGCTCCGGGCACGTCCTGAAGAACACCGGCAAGCCGGCCGGGAGGACGAAAGCCCCCAGCGATGTGAAACCGTAGGCCTACGCAATACGGCTCATTCGCCGCCAACCGTCAAGATCTGGCCGACTCGGAAGCGACTCGGAAGGAACTTTCGAGGAAAAGCCGCGAGCGGGAACGTTTTCGGCCTGGTTGGATGTTGACCCTGGTACGACAGCTCGTCGAGCTAGAGAAGAGGCGACGTGACTACTGTTCTGACCCCCGCGAGCCCGCTGACGGCCGCTGACCGCTGCGACCGGTGCGGCGCTCAGGCCTACCTGCGCGTCGTTCTCATGAGCGGCGGTGAACTGCTCTTCTGCGCCCACCACGGGCGCAAGTTCGAGCCAGAACTCAAGAAGATCGCCGCGGAAATACAGGACGAGACGGAGCGGCTCACCGCCCCCCCGGCGTCTGCGCCCGACGAGGACCGCTGAGTCCGTAGCGGAACGCTGACACATCGCATCCGACGACGAGCGAGGTCCGGCCCTTCACAGCCGGACAGCCGCGGGCGGCTGCCCCCACACCGGGGGAAGCCGCCCGCTCTCGTACGCTCTTGCGCACCTTCGCGGCGTGGTGCTGCTGGTGTTTCTGCGGCTGCGGTGCTGTCGCCGCTGCGGCCCCTTGCTGAACGGCGGGAGCAGCCGGCTGGGCGGCCGGAGGCCGGCCCTGCGCCGCCTGCTGGGCCGGCTGGGCCGGCAGGACGCCCTCGCCGCCGTGCGCCGCCACCAGCGCCGTATAGGCCGACATCCGCGTGTACACCCCCGGATACTGCGGCTGCCCGCAGCCCGCCCCCCAGGAGACCAGGCCCACGAGCTTGCCCTGCGCCACAAGCGGGCCGCCGCTGTCCCCCTGGCAGGCGTCCCGCCCGCCGAGCGGCATCCCGGCGCACAACATGGAGGCCCGGCGGAAGACGCCGTCCGCACTCCCCGGGTACGCCCGCTCGCAGACCGCATCCTGCAGGACCTGCACCTTCGCCCCGCGCAGGATCTCCGAGTAGGTGCCGTTGCCGATCACGTCGCCCCAGCCGTAGACCGTGGCTCTGGTGCCCACCCGGTAGGCGGCGTCGCCCTGCTGCGCCACCGGGATCACATAGCTCTCCGGCACCGGGTTGCGCAGGCTGAGCACGGCCAGGTCCCCCGCATTGGTTCCCGGGTCGAACCCCGGGTTGACCCAGGTCTCCCGCGGCTCCACCTCGGCTCCGACGGCACCCCGCAGGTCATCACGGCCCACGATGACCCGCAGGTCCCTCGCCTCGCTCACGTCGACGCCGAGCACCTCGCGGCTCAGGCAGTGCGCCGCCGTGACGACCGTCCTGCGGCCCACGAGGACCCCGCCGCAGAACTGCCCGGCCCTGGCGGCCCCGAACCGCTGCCGGCTGCCCAGAGCCACCACCCAGGGCGCCTCCGAGCCCCTCACGGCCTGCCCTCCGACGACCGCACGGTCCGCCACCGCCGGGGCCGGGACCGCGAAGACCAGGGCGATCGATCCGGCCAGCAGACAGCTCAGCGAACGCATACGATCTCCTGACTCTGCGGGGTTCCTTGCACACCCAGAGTCAACCCGCACGGCGATCGGCGCATCCGGAACCTGGACGGCATGCCTCCGGATCGACGGCACTGTCACCCGTACAGCCCGCAGGGCCCGGCTCCTCGGAGAGAGGTGCCGGGCCCTGCGGGGTCGTCGTCCGTCCGGTCCTAGTCCAGGTAGTCGCGCAGGACCTGGGAACGGGACGGGTGGCGCAGCTTGGACATCGTCTTCGACTCGATCTGACGGATGCGCTCACGCGTCACCCCGTAGACCTTGCCGATCTCGTCGAGGGTCTTCGGCTGGCCGTCGGTGAGGCCGAAGCGCATGGAGACCACGCCCGCCTCGCGCTCGCTGAGCGTGTCCAGGACGGAGTGCAGCTGCTCCTGGAGCAGGGTGAAGCTCACGGCATCGGCCGGCACGACCGCCTCGGAGTCCTCGATGAGGTCACCGAACTCGCTGTCGCCGTCCTCACCCAGGGGGGTGTGGAGGGAGATCGGCTCACGGCCGTACTTCTGGACCTCGATGACCTTCTCGGGGGTCATGTCGAGCTCCTTGGCCAGCTCCTCCGGGGTGGGCTCGCGGCCCAGGTCCTGGAGCATCTGGCGCTGGACGCGCGCGAGCTTGTTGATGACCTCGACCATGTGCACCGGGATACGGATGGTGCGGGCCTGGTCGGCCATCGCGCGCGTGATGGCCTGGCGGATCCACCAGGTCGCATACGTGGAGAACTTGTAGCCCTTGGTGTAGTCGAACTTCTCGACCGCGCGGATCAGACCGAGGTTGCCCTCCTGGATCAGGTCCAGGAAGAGCATGCCGCGGCCGGTGTAGCGCTTGGCCAGGGAGACCACCAGGCGGAGGTTGGCCTCCAGGAGGTGGTTCTTGGCGCGGCGCCCGTCCTCGGCGATGATCTCCAGCTCGCGCTTGAGCTTGGGGGCGAGCTTGTCGGAGTTCGCCAGCTTGTCCTCGGCGAACAGGCCCGCCTCGATGCGCTTGGCGAGCTCCACCTCCTGCTCGGCGTTGAGGAGGGGGACCTTGCCGATCTGCTTCAGGTAGTCCTTGACCGGGTCGGCGGTGGCGCCGGCGACGGCGACCTGCTGCGCGGGAGCGTCGTCCTCGTCGTCGTCGGAGAGGACGAAGCCCTTGTTCTCGCCGGTCTCGTCCTCCTCCTCGCCCTTGCCCGGGGCCGGGGTCTCCTCGACGAGGTCCTCGTCGAGGAGCTCGTCGGCATCCTTCTTCGCGGCGGTCTTCTTGGCCGCCGTCTTCTTGACGGCGGTCTTCTTCGCCACCGTCTTCTTCGCTGCCGCCTTCTTGGTGGCAGCCTTCTTGGCGGGCGCCTCCGCGCTCTCGTCGTCGCCGTACGCCGCCGAGGCGGACGTGGCGGACGCCGAGGACGCGGCCTGCCTGGCCGTGACCGTCTTGGAGGCGACGGCCTTGGTGGCGGTGCGCTTCGCCGGGCTCTTCGCTGCGACGCTCTTGCGGGTGCGCTTGGGCGCCTCGGCGGCACTGACCATCAGCGTCACACCCTCCTCGTCGAGGACCTGGTTGAGGCTGCGCAGAACATTCTTCCACTGGGTTGGCGGAATCTGGTCAGCCTCGAAGGCCCGACGCACGTCGTCGCCGGCGATCTGCCCCTCGGCCTTTCCCTGCTCGATGAGCGCCATCAGAGACTCGGATTCGGCGATCTCCGGCGGGAGCGTACGGGATGTGCTGGCCGACACGAACAACCTCTCGGAACGATGGAAACGGCTTCCGGCCCCGGCCCGCCCTGAACGGGGAACCGGTTCCGACGACCGCCGGCATGGATGAACCGACGGCGCGCGGGTGATGAGATGCAGACGGACACAGCGCCCCGGACGAGGCCCGTATTCCCTCCGCGTCCACCACCTCTTTAGTCATCGCACTGCCTCAAGGAGCGTTACGCCCAATCCTCGTGGCCCGAGTCACACCCCAAAACGGAGTGAATGCCCGCTCAACTGGACAGAACACTCCACTTCCTGGCGTCCCGGTCCGAGTTCCGGGAGGGGCGCCGGCGCCACCGGACGGCTCACGGGTGCGGTCGTGCATCCGGCCGCACGCGTGAGCCCTGTCCCGGCCCGGCGCGTGCGGCCCTTCCGTACGAACCCACCCGTACCGCCCCGCTCCTCTCCGCGGTCAGTGCTCGCGCGGCGCGGGCACCACGCGCTCGACGTCCGGGTGGGCGATGAGCAGCTGCCTCATCGCGGCCTCGGCCCCGGCCCCGTCGCCCGCGCCGACGGCGTCGACGATGCGGAGGTGGTGCCCGACGCCGGCCTCGGTGGGGCGGTCGCAGCCGCCGGAGGGCGCGCCCGAGACGTGCAGGGCGGAGGAGACGATGCCCGCGAGGTGCTCGAGCATGCGGTTGCCGGCGACCTGCAGGAGCAGGGAGTGGAACTCGGCGTCGGCGCGCGTGAAGGTGAGGGAGTCACCCTGGGCCAGCGCGTGGCCCATGATCTCGGCCATGTCGGCCAGGCGCTGCTGGACGTCCTCGCGGCCGTGGCCGGCGGCGAGGCGGGCGGCGAGGGGCTCGATGGTCCAGCGCAGCTCGCACAGCTCGCGGCGCTGGTCCTCCCGCTGGGGGCCGAAGGCCCGCCACTCGATGATGTCGGGGTCGAGGAGGTTCCAGTCGCTGACGGGGCGGACGCGGGTGCCCACGTTGGGGCGCGCGCTGACGAGGCCCTTGGCCTCGAGGACGCGCAGGGATTCGCGGACGACGGTCCTGGAGACCTCGAAGCGCTGCCCGATCTCCTCGGGGACGAGCGGGCGGTCGGCGCCCAGGTCCCCGGAGACGATCATCTGGCCGAGCTGCTGCACGAGCTGGCCGTGCAGGCCCCGGCCCCGGCTGCCTGCGGCCCGGCGGCCGGCGCGGCTGAGCTCGGCCTCGCCGTCCCAGGCCGGCGGGGCCCCGCGGTCGTGCCCGGAGGCCTCCGCGTAGGAGTAACGGTCAAGCTCGCCCGGGCCTGCGAGGCCGGAGTCGGCGGGGCGAGCCGCGGTCATCATGGTGTGCGCAAGGGTACTCACGCCTCCTTTGTCGGCGACACCTCGAAGTCCCTTGAGGTCTTTGGTGAAAAGCACACGAAAGGGTGATCGCCCATTACCTCACAATTGACGGCCAAACGGACAGAATCGGGCACTCTCCGAGATGGCTCGTATGCGGAGCGTGATGGTGGCGGCCTGCCAACTCCGCACGTGGGAAGGGGCGTCGGGGGTCCGGAGCCCCGCGGCGGCGGCCCTCACCGAGGCCTGCCGCGGAACACCGCGAGGACATAGGCGCCGAGGAGTGCCGTGAGTGACAAAGCGAGCGCCCAGCCGACCGGTTGCGACACCAGCCGCAGGGCGGTCGAGACGCCCCGGTCCATGCCCGAGGGCCACTGCACGACCGCGGCCGCGCGCAGCCGCTCCGGGAGCCCCACGAGCGAACGGGCCGCGGGCTCGGCGAGCACGCTGCCCAGGACCGGCACCACGAGCGTCGGCACGGCGAGCACCGCGACCAGCCCGAGCGCCGCCGACCGGAAGAGCCCCGCGGCCAGCAGGCCCGCCCACGCGCAGCCCAGGGTGAGCGCGGCCCAGCCGGCGAGCAGGACGGCCCAGTCGCGCGGGAGGGAGACGACCTCGTCGCCGAAGAGCAGCCCGAGGACGCAGGCATCGAGGAAGAGGGAGGCCAGGGCGAGGAGGACGGCCGCCACGGCGGTGACGGCGAGCTTGGCGGCCAGCAGGCCGAGCCGGCGCGGGACGGTGCCCTGGTCCGGGGCGAGGGCCGGATAGCGGAACTCCTGGCCGAAGGCCATCGCCCCGATGAGGCCCGCCCCGAAGACGGCCGGCGGCAACGGCAGCAGGGCGGGCCAGCCGGTGAGCACGCGGGGCGCCGGGGCGGATCCCGCCCGGGCGAGGAGGACGGACACGAGCAGGGAGGCCGCGAGCGAGGCGGCCGCCACGATCCAGCCGGTCCGCACGCCGGTGGCACGGCGCAGCTCGTAGCGCAGCGGCCAGGCGGGGTCGGGGGCCGGGAGGCGGGGGTGGACACGGGGGAGCTCTACGGCGAGCTCGGGCGGGACGGCGGTGCCGGGTGTGCCCGCGTGTGCGGACCGCACGGCGGGGCCGGGGTGGCCGGAGGGCTCCGCTTCCCCGGCGGGCGCGGCGCTGCCCTGTGTGTCCGCACAGGGGTCTGCGGGGGCGTCTGCGACAGCCTCCGGGTGCGTCGTGCTGGGCGGCGCCGCAGCGGTGTCGGCCCGGCGGCCGTCGGCCCGCAGCAGCGGGGGCATGGGGCCGCTGTCGCCGATCTCCTCGGTCAGCCGGTGGACGAGGATTCCGTGCCGGTAGGCCGTTTCGCCCACGGCTGCGCAGGTGCTGCCGTAGACCGACAGCCGGCTGCCGCCCTCCTGCACGACCTCCACGGCCTGCCGGCCCTCGGCGGCCTCCGCCTGGTCGGCCTCGGCGGTGAGTGCGTGGGCGAGGCGGGCGGCCAGGGGCGACCGGACGGCGACACGCGGCCGCAGCCGGGTACGGGAGAACTCGGCCGCCTCCTGGTCGGCGACGAGGCGGCCGTCGTCGATGGTGACGACCCGGTCGGCGATGCGGGCCGCCTCCTTGGGGTCCTGCGAGGTGACGAGGACGGCGCCGCCGTGGTCCGCGTAGGCGCGCAGCATTCCGTGCAGCCAGGCGGTCTCGCGGGGCGAGAGCTCGTGCGCGGGCTCGTCCAGGACGAGGGTGTGCGGATCGCCGAGGAGGGCGGCGGCGATGCCGAGGCGCCGGTCCATGCCCAGGGAGAAGTCGCCGAGGTGCTGGCCGGCGAGGCCCGTCAGGCCGACGACCTCGAGGACGTCGTCGGCGCGCTCGGCGGGGACGCCGGCCGCGGCGCTGAGCATGCGCAGGTGCCCACGGGCGCTGCGGGCCGGGTGACCGGGGACGTCCCCGAGGACGACGCCGATCTCGCGGGTGGGGTGGGGGACCCGGTCGAGGGGGCGGCCGCGGAAGAGCGCGACGCCGCGGCCGGGGTCGAGGCGGAGGAGGAGGCGCAGGGCACTGGTCTTGCCCGCCCCCGGGTCACCGAGCAGGACGGTGACCCGGCCGGGGCGGGCCTCGAAGGTGAGGTCGTCGACGGCGGGGAACCGGTTGCGCTGGGGGGCGCTGGTGAGTCCGATGGCCTGGATCATGGCTTCTCTCGCGGGGCGTGAGACGGCTCGGCGGCACCCCTCGGCCCGCTCGGTGACCGAGGCGGCCGAGGGCGCGGAGGAACTGCGGGGAGGTACGGCAGCACCGTAACCCGCTATGTCCTATTTGCTACGCAATGTAGGCAGTTGTGAGGCGTGTCCCACCCCCGGGCATGCCAGAACCACGGGGCGCCCGGGACGCGCGCGTTCCCCGGCGGGACTAGGCCTCGGGGCGCAGCATGGGCGGGTTGAGGAGCGTGGCCCCGCCGGCCCGGAAGAGCTGGGCGGGACGGCCGCCCTGGCGTGTCGTCGTGCCGCCGGTGGGGACCAGGAAGCCGGGCGTGCCGGTCACCTTCCGGTGGAAGTTGCGCGGGTCCAGAGCGACGCCCCACACCGCCTCGTAGACCCGGCGCAGCTCGCCGACGGTGAACTCCTGGGGGCAGAAGGCCGTGGCCAGCGAGGAGTACTCGATCTTCGAGCGGGCGCGCTCGACGCCGTCGGCGAGGATCTGCGCGTGGTCGAAGGCGAGGGGGGTCACCTGCTCGCCGTCGCGGCCGTAGCCGACCTCCTGGTCCAGCAGGTCCTCCACCGGCGCCCAGCGCACGCTGTGCGCGTCGCCTCCGGGGCGCGGGGCGGGCAGATCGGGCGCGAGCGCCAAGTGCGCGACGCTCACCACCCGCATGCGCGGGTCCCGCTTCGGGTCGCCGTAGGTGGCGAGCTGTTCGAGATGGGCGGCGTTGGCCGGCGAGGGGCCCGCCGGGTCGTGAGCGCTCAGCCCGGTCTCCTCGGCCAGCTCCCGCGCGGCTGCGGTCGTCAGGTCCTCGTCCCCCCGCACGAAACCGCCCGGCAGCGCCCAGCGGCCCTGGTACGGCGGCTCGCCGCGGCGGACGGCCAGCGCGCACAGCGCGTGGCGGCGCACGGTGAGCACGACCAGGTCGACGGTGACAGCGAAGGGCGGAAAGGCCGACGGGTCGTAGGGCATGACGCGATCATAGTCGTCTTCCTGACGATAAACAGGGTCTTGAGCAGGGCCGGCGAGCGCCCCCTCCGCGAGCTCGGGATTCAACCGGCTCACACCCCCAGCTGCAGGCCGTCGGCGGCTTCCTCGACCATGCCGAGGCCGAGTCTGCTGATCCTCATCGCGAACGGCTGCTCCGCGATGCGCAGCCCGGTGAACCTCAGCGCACCGAGCGGCGCGGTGTGCAGCGGCCGCACCGCCACGCACCCCGCCGGGGCGTCGGGGCGCAGACCGGCGAGCGCGGTCAGCAGGTGCACCGCCCCCGCGGCGGCGACGGCCGCGGGCCGGCACGCGGCCGGGTGCGGCAGCGGCGCGCTCCCGGCGGTGCGCTGCTCCCCGGCGTACATCTCCGGCAGCCGGTGGCCGAAGGCTGCCGCCGCGTCCAAGGTGCCGCGCAGCAGGGCGCCGGCCTCCTTCTCATAGCCGGCGGAGGCCAGGCCCGCCACGGCCACGGCCGTCTCGTGGACCCGGACGGCGCCGCTGCGGTGGCCGAAGGGGTTGTGGCCGGGTTCCTTCGCCCCGAGGCTGCGCAGGCCCCAGCCGGAGTCGAGCGCCGGTCCGCCGAGCAGCCGGGCGAGCTGCTCGGTCTGCACCTTGTCGAGCAGGCCCGGTGCCTGCATTCCCCCGCCGAGCAGGCCGGTGTCGAGGAGGTGCGCGGCGGCGCTCCCCAGGTGCGGTATCCGGCGCCCCTCGGGCGTGCGGGCGGCTGCGGGGCGCCCGCCGCCCGGGTCCTCCACCCAGAAGTCCTCGCGGAAGCGTCTGCGCAGCCCGGCCGCCCAGCTGCGCCAGCTCTCGGCCCCGGGAAGGCCGTAGGTCTCCAGGAGGTCGGCCCCGAGCACGGCCGCACGGTGGGCGTGCGCCTGCGTCTCGCAGCGGTACGGCCCTCCGGGCAGGGGATCCGCGAGGTAACCCTCGTCCCCCGCCGCGGCCCGCAGCCACTCGAGGCAGCGCTCGGCCGTGGGCAGCAGCGCCTCCGCCTCCCGCTCGGGGAGCCCCCACCGCCGGGCCTCGGCCAGGACGGCGGGGAACAGCAGCGTGGCCTCGGTGCCGGTGCAGCCGGGCGGCAGGTGGGCGCCGGCGTGGCGCAGCGCCCCGGGGATCCGCCCCTTGTCGGGGCCCGGCCCCGCGATCTGCGTCCGGGCCAGGGTGCGCAGCGTGCCCGCGGCCAGCCGGACCCCGAGGGGGAGCGTCATCCGCGCCGCCCAGAGGGCCTCGGCAGGTGCGAGGCCGCAGCGCCAGGGGACGCCGGCCGCCAAATGGACGTCACCGGGGCTGCCGGGGTCGCGCACGAGCAGGGCCCGGAGGTCGTCGAGAGCGGAGGCGAGCAGTGCACCTGCCCGGGGGTCGTCGCCCTCGGCCTGCGGATCGCCCCAGGGCACCGTGGAGGCACGGCCCGGGGGGACGACCGCCTCGGGCTGGCGGACCCTGCCGGGCTGCTCGGGCAGGACGCGCAGCTCGATGCTGCGGGTGCCGCCAGGCGGGAGCTCGATCTCCCAGCAGAGCATCCCCGCCGATGCCAGGGCGTCCCCCGGAGGGGGGTCGGTGGTGACCGCCGCCTGCACCTCGCCGGTGGACCACCTAAGCCCGGAGGCGTGCACCCCGGCGGGGACCTCGGGCCCGGGGGCACCGGCCGCGACCGCGCCCAGCTCCGCGAGGTCGGTGCCGAGCGACACCTCGACGGGCAGCCGCAGGGGGCGGGTCGCAGTGCTGCGCAAAGCGATCCGCTCCACGCCCTCCGCCGTCCGCAGGCGCTCGACCGTGACGGCGGGGTCGGGGCCCGAGTCGGCAGCGGTCCGCACGGCGCCGACGAAACGGGCCCGGTCGGCGCCGAGCATGCGTCCCTGGACGGGCAGCGGCTCGGCACCTGCGATCTTCAGCCGGCAGCGGGCCAGGAGCCGGCGCCCGCTCCGGTAGAACCCGTCGAGCCCCTGCCCGGTCATCTGCCCGTGCTCCCCGGAAATCGCCAGGGCGGGCAGTGCGACGCAGATCATGGCCGTGTGTACGGGCTGCGGGGCCGGCGGACGCCCCGGAGCGGGGCGTTGCGGCGGGGCGGAACGGGGCCGGGGCGGCTGACCATGGGGGACGATGCCTTGCACTTGACTGCGCTCCCCTGTGGGTGTCACGAACCGGGACGACGGACGACGTTTGCGGGCCACCCGGATGAACGGCGGCGGCCCTGCCGAAGTCACGGTGTGCGGGGCCGCCTGTGTGGGCCACGGGTTCACTGGGACCGGTCCTCGTGGCTGTGGTCCCTCTTGCGCGTGCTCCTGCGCCGTGCGCGGGGCCTGCCCGCCGGGCCGCCCGGACCTGCGGGGCCGGTGCTGCCTCCGGGCCCGCCCGGCCTCGTCCGGCGCCGGACGGCCCTCGTGGCGCCGGTGCCCTCCGCTCCGGCCGCCGTCGCCGCGGCCGCCGCCTCGATGCGCTCCACCTCGGCCCGGACCGCGTCCTGCAGGGCGCGATCTGCTTTCTCATGGCGCAGGCACTGGCGCAGCGGCTCGGGGTCCAGCCCTTCGTTGCACGCGCGGTAGAGCAGCTGGGCGAAGACGTACTCGGGGTCGGCGCCGAGGGCCCGGCTCAGCGCGACCCTCGCCTCGGGCTGGTCGTCGGTGGCCCAGGCCACCCAGCCGGCGAGTGCGACGGGCGCGGCCGCGTACTCCGCGTACGGGGGCACGCAGCGGCGGGCGAGGGCGCGCCACAGCCGCAGGACGGCCGGGGCCTGCGGGCCCTCCATCCACTCCGCGGCGTGGTCCCGCGTGACGCGGTCCTGGAGGCCGACGATGACCGCGGCGGCCTCCTCGTCGGTCAGGAGGGAGTCGTCGCGGGCGTCGGATGCGAGGCGGCCGGGGAGGGGCGGTGCCTCCCGGAGCCGGTCGGCCAAGGCCCGCGCGAGCGTCAGGGTCTCCTGCCGTACGGGCTCGCAGCCCTCGCCGCCGAGGATGCGCGGGACCATCGCGAAGGCCGCGGCGTCCAGCGCCTTGCGCTGCCCCTCGGCACGGTCACCCGTGAGAGGTGCGTACCGCTCCTCCATCTCCCGGAGGGTGCCGCGGACCTCGATGCCCGCATAGGTGGCCGCGGCGGCCATGACCGACGTGCCCGGCAGGGAGAGGGGGGTGCCGTCAGGTGGGCAGCAGCGGGGATCGGGGCAGCAGTACGACCAGAAGCGGCCGTCGGAGATGCACAGGGCCTCGTGCACCGGCATGTCGAGCCGGCCGCAGGCACGGCGCAGGCTCTGGGCGAGCGGGCGCAGCCGCTCCATCACCTGCCGCGGGGTCCGGCCCGCGGCGGTGTCGGGATCCTGGCAGAGGAAGATGACCACGCCGTCGGGGCGATTGCCGCGCTTGCTGCTGCCGGTCAGGAGGGTTTCGGCGAGCTGGTCGCAGACGTCCGGCCATTCCTCGCCGCTGCGCGGGATGCCGAGCCTCAGCCGGCCGCCGAAGCGGCCCCGGTCACCGTGGAGGGCGACGAGGACGATGCTGTCGGTCGGGTGGAAGCCGAGCAGGTACGGGAGGGCGTCGGCCAGCTCGGCCGGCGAGCGGAGGGTGACCTGCTGCCCGGGCTCCCCTGCCGTGCCGGGCACGGCGGCGGAGGGGGAGGAGGGCGTGGACGGGCGGGCTGATTCGTCGTGCTGCGTCATGGCCCGAGAGTCCCGCGGGTCCGCCGCAGCCCGCCAGGCCTGTGGATAACTCCGGAATATGGTCCTACTAATGCTGTGGACAGCGGTTTTCCACAGCCGGGCCTGCTCGTTCGCGCATTGTCAGTGGACTCGTGTTGCATGGGGGCATGACGAACGAAGACCTCCGCGCCTCGGCCGATGCCGTCCTGGCCCGCCTCGTCGGCGACCCTACGGGCAAGGCGAGACTGCGGGAGGACCAGTGGCTGGCGATCGAGGCGCTGGTCGCCCACCACCGTCGCGCTCTGGTCGTGCAGCGCACGGGGTGGGGCAAGTCGGCGGTGTACTTCGTCGCGACGGCGCTGCTGCGTGCCCGGGGCAGCGGGCCCACGGTGATCGTCTCGCCGCTGCTCGCGCTGATGCGCAACCAGGTGGACGCCGCGGCACGGGCCGGGATCCACGCGCGCACGATCAACTCCGCCAACGTCGAGGAGTGGGACACCGTCCAGGCCGAGGTTGCCGCGGGCGAGGTCGATGTGCTGCTGGTGAGCCCCGAGCGGCTCAACAACCCCGACTTCCGCGATCAGGTCCTGCCCAAGCTCGCCGCCGCGACCGGCCTGCTGGTCGTCGACGAGGCCCACTGCATCTCCGACTGGGGCCACGACTTCCGGCCCGACTACCGCCGCCTGCGCACGATGCTCGCCGATCTTCCGCCCGGCGTCCCCGTCCTCGCCACGACGGCCACGGCCAACGCCCGCGTCACCGCCGACGTCGCCGAGCAGCTGGGCACGGGCGAGGAGTCCACGCAGGCGCTGGTGCTGCGCGGCGCGCTGGACCGGGAGAGCCTGAGCCTCAGCGTCCTGCAGCTGCCCGACGCCGCACACCGGCTGGCCTGGCTCGCCGACCACCTCGCCGAGCTCCCCGGCTCCGGCATCATCTACACGCTCACCGTCGCGGCCGCCGAGGAGGTCACCGCCTTCCTGCGCCGGTGCGGCCACACGGTGGCCTCCTACACCGGCAAGACGGAGAACGCGGACCGCCTGCAGGCCGAGGAGGACCTGCTGGCCAACCGCGTCAAGGCGCTCGTCGCCACCTCGGCGCTGGGCATGGGCTTCGACAAGCCGGACCTGGGCTTCGTGGTCCACCTGGGCTCCCCCTCCTCCCCCATCGCCTACTACCAGCAGGTCGGCCGCGCGGGCCGCGGCGTCGAGCACGCCGAGGTCCTGCTGCTCCCGGGCCGGGAGGACGAGGCGATCTGGAAGTACTTCGCCTCCCTCGCCTTCCCCTCGGAGGAGCAGGTCCGCCGCACCCTGGAAGTCCTCGCCGCATCGGACCGCCCCGTCTCCCTGCCGGCTCTGGAGCCCCAGGTCGAGCTGCGGCGTTCGCGCCTGGAGACCATGCTCAAGGTCCTCGACGTCGACGGTGCCGTGCACCGGGTGCGCGGCGGCTGGACCGCGACGGGCCGCCCGTGGACGTACGACGCCGAGCGGTACGCCTGGGTGGAGCGGCAGCGCGGGGCCGAGCAGCAGGCGATGCGCGACTACGCCGCCACGACGCAGTGCCGGATGGAGTTCCTGCGCCGTCAGCTGGACGACGAGCAGGCGGCCCCGTGCGGGCGCTGCGACAACTGCACGGGGCCGCGCTTCAGCACGGAGGTCTCCGCCGGGGCGCTCGACGCGTCGCGGGGCGAGCTGGGGCGCCCGGGCGTGGAAGTCGAACCCCGCCGGATGTGGCCCACGGGAATGCCGGCCGTAGGCGTCGACCTCAAGGGCCGCATCCCGGCCGGTGAACAGGCCGCGCCCGGCCGGGCCCTCGGGCGGCTGTCCGACATCGGCTGGGGCAACCGGCTGCGCCCTCTCCTCGCCCCGCACACTCCGGACGGGCCTGTTCCGGACGACGTCGCGGCCGCGGTGGTGACCGTGCTGGCCGACTGGGCCCGCGGGCCCGGCGGTTGGGCCTCCGGGGCGGCGGACGCCCCCGGCCGCCCCGTGGGCGTCGTCACGCTCGCCTCGCGCACCCGGCCGCAGCTGATCCGCTCGCTCGGCGAGCACATCGCCGCGGTCGGCCGGATGCCCCTGCTGGGCACGGTCGAGTACGGAGGCGCGGACACCGACACCCGGCTGCCCCGCACCAACAGCGCTCAGCGGCTGCGTGCGCTGGACGGCGCGCTGACGGTGCCGCCGGCCCTTGCGGAGGCCCTGGCCTCGGCCGGCGGGCCGGTCCTGCTCGTGGACGATCTCACCGACACCGGGTGGACGCTGGCCGTGGCCGCGCGGCTGCTGCTGCGCGCCGGTGCACCGCAGGTGTTCCCGCTGGTTCTGGCGGTGCAGGGCTAGCCGCGCACGGCACGCGGTGCGGCGGGGGCGGGCGAGGGCGGCGAGCCGCGCGCCGTCGGCCAATGGCGCCAATTGATCGTTGCCGCCCGCCCCCGGCACCGCGAGAATTGGACGCGATCCCGCTCTCGTCCGTCCACGGCCCGCCGGGGACGGCCGTCGTGGCGTGCACTCCTGCCCGGCGCCGCCCGGCCCGTGGCCACGCAGCCGAAGGAGGGTCATGGCCTTCGACTTCGTACCGCCGCCTCCCGCGGAAGCCGGGCACCGGCTGAGCCGGATGCTGGAGCCCTCCGAATGGGCCGCGGCCGGAATCCCCCTGCTGCGCAACCCGCGCGAGGTGATCAGCGGCCTGCATGCCCGTCACCTGCCGGCACCGTCGACGGCCGTCGTCGCCGTTCTCGATCACGACGAACGGCTCGCGGCCAGCGCCTCGTTCGTCCGCCGTCCCGTCCCGCCCGACGGCTGGGAGCTGCGCAACGCGCTGCTCGCCCAGCTGCGCCGGGTGATCCCGCACGACCTGCGGCGGCGCACCCCGGTGCGTACCGCCGTGCTGCTCTACTGCCGACCGGGGGAGGCTCATTGGACGGAGGAGGACGGGGCATGGATGTGGGGCCTGCGTGACGCCTGCACGCTGCACGGGCTGCGCTGCGGCGCGTACATCACGCTGACCGAGAAAGGCTGGCAGATCCTCGGCGAGGGCCGCAGCGGACGCCGGCCGCGGTCACCGGCGCATGCCCAGGCTTCCATGACGTCCGGCGGCGGCGCGCACGAGGCACACCGCCGCACGGTCGCCCGCTGACGGGTACGCGGGGACAGCACGTCCCCGGAACAGGCTCGAACCCCGCGGCCGGCACCTCTCGGAGGCGCACGACCGCCGGGTTCGCCCTCAGACGCCCGCGGAGATCAGGGCGTTGACGCGCTGCGGGTCGCCGCAGACGATCAGCAGCCCACCGGCGCGGCCCATCGCTGCGGGCAGCGCACGGGTCACCGCGTCGTCCCCGCCGCCGTTGACGGCCACGACCACGACCGGGCGCGCTCCCGCGCGCTCGGCGTCGGCAGCCGCGTAGAAGACGTCGTCGCGGGCATCGTGCTGCGCCCAGTACGACGCCTCGCCGAAGGACAGCTCGTGCGCTGCCCACGGGTGCGGGTCGCCGGTCGTCAGCACCAGGATCTCACCGGGCGCACGGCCGGTGTCGAGCAGCAGGTCGACGGCCTCGTCCGCGGCGTCCAGGGCACCCTGCGCGGAGGCGGGGATCAGCTGGACCTGCGGGCCGGCGGCCGGGGTTGCCGGCTGCGCCGCGGCGGGCCGGGACGGTGCCGGGACCGGACGGTGGGCGCCGGGGCCGGGCCGTGCCGGGGCCGGAGCCGGGCGGGGGCCAGGGACAGGGCGGGGGGTCGGCGCCGTACGGCCGGGGGCCGGCACGGCACGGGGACCCGGGACACTCTCGTGAATCTGAGGCTCCTCGGGGATGAGAGGCATGAGTTGATGTTTATCAAACGCCGGTGCGAGTCGCGTCGGCGGGTGGCGGCAAGGGCCGCTCAGAATTCGAAACCGAGCTGGCCACCGGCCTCCAGTGAAGCTGCTTCGGGGACGCTGCGAACCCGCTTGAGATGCTGCCACCTGGGCAGCGCGTCCAGATACGACCAGGAAAGCCGGTGGTGCGGGGTGGGGCCCAGCGCCTCGAGAGCGGCGCGGTGCACCGGCGAGGGGTATCCGGCGTTGTCACAGAAGCCGAAGTCCTCGTAGCCGACGCCCAGTTCCGCCATCATCGCGTCGCGCCGGACCTTGGCGAGCACGGACGCCGCCGCGACGACCACACAGGACTGGTCGCCCTTGATGACCGTACGGACCCGCCAGGGATCGCCGAGGTAGTCGTGCTTGCCGTCGAGGATCACCGCCTCGGGCCGGACGGGCAGCGCCTCCAGCGCGCGGGAGGCGGCCAGTCGCAGCGCCGCCGTCATGCCCAGTTCGTCGATCTCCTGTGGGGAGGAGTGGCCGAGTGCGTGGGTGGTGACCCAGCTCTCCAGCTGCACGGCGAGGGCGGCGCGCCGCTTGGGCGTCAGCAGCTTGGAGTCGGTCAGGCCCTCGGGAGGGCGGCGCAGTCCTGTGACGGCCGCGCACACGGTGACCGGACCGGCCCAGGCGCCCCGGCCGACCTCGTCGAGCCCGGCGACGACCTTGACTCCGGTCGTTGCGCGCAGGGAGCGCTCGACGGTGTGGGTAGGCGGTTCGTACGGCATGGCGCCAGCAAGCGTACGCCCCTACGGGTGGCCCGAGTAGCCCCGCCCCCTCCCCTTTCTTACGGTCGGTTCCATTCCGGTTCTCGCGGCCGGTTCGCCTACCGCCGGCCCGCGCCGGAAGGGAGCCAGTCCGGCAGCTCCTCGGTGCGCCGGAGCCAGTCGGCGGGCGGCGTCCCCCGCTCGCCCGCGGCGACCACTCCGCCGACGATGGCGCAGTTGGTGTCCACGTCGCCGCCCACCTGTGCGGTGGTCCAGAAGGCGGCCTCGTAAGACGTGAGGTTGCGCGCCGCGGACCACAGGGCGAACGGCACGGTGTCGTGCGCGCTGGTGCGGCGGCCGCAGCCGAGGACGGCGGCGACCGTGGTCGGGTCGCCGTAGTCGAGCATGTCCCGCGCGCGCCGGAGACCGGCCTGCACGGCGCTGCGCGGCACCAGGGCGACGACACCCTCCAGGAGCGCGTCGGGGGTCACGGGTCCGGCCGGAGCGGCGGCGATGGCCGCGGCGGCGGCCACGGCCATGGTCCCCGCCACCGCCTCGCGGTGCTGGTGGGTGGTGTACGCGGAGATCTCGGCCTGGTGCGTGGCCTGTTCCGGGTCGTCCGCGTACCAGGCGCCGAGCGGGGCGATGCGCATCGCCGCGCCGTTGCCCCAGGAGCCCTGCCCGTTGAAGAGGGCCGAGGCCAGCTCGCGCCAGTCGCCGCCCTCCCGGACCAGGCGCAGCATGCGGCCCACGGCCGGGCCGTATCCCCGATCGAAGTCGTGGTGCTCCGCGAAGGAGCGGGCGAGCGCGTCCTGGTCGATGCGCCCGTGCCCGGCGAGGACGGCCAGCACGGAGCAGGCCATCTCGGTGTCGTCGGTCCACTGCCAGGGGGACGGGGGCAGCTCGCGCCGCTTGAGTGAGGGGTAGTTGCCCGGGACGAAGAACTGGGAGCCGAGGGCGTCGCCGAGGGCCAGCCCGCGCAGGCTCGCCAGTGCGCGGTGGAATCGGTCAGCGGTCATCGGTGCGAACTCTAACCGGTGAAGCCGTACGGTTCAGGTGTGCACCAGCGCTCGAAGGGCCGATCGAGGTGGTACCGGCCGTCCGGCCCGAGGAGCAGGGCGCGGGTCTCCGCATTGCCCGGGTTCGACAAGCACTCGAACTCCGCGACCGTCCAGTGGAACCACCGCATGCAGAAGAGCCGCATGGTCAGGCCGTGGGTGACCAGCAGGACGTTGGGCGGGTGGCCGGGGTCCTCGAAGCTGCGCCACAGGCTCTCCAGGAAGGCTCCTACGCGGTCGTAGACGTCCGCTCCGGACTCGCCCTGGGCGAAGCGGTAGAAGAAGTGGCCGTAGGCGTCCCTGTAGGCCTTCTGCCTGCGCACGTCGACGAGGTCCTGCCAGTTCCCCCAGTCCTGCTCGCGCAGCCGGGGTTCCTCGCGGACGCGGACGCGGCCCGGGTCGAGCCCCAGGGCCTGGAAGGTCTGGTGGGTGCGGCGGTAGGGCGAGACGTAGGCCGAGACCCGCTCGTCGCCGAAGAGCTCGCGGAGGGGAGCCCCTGCGTCCCTGGCCTGCTGACGGCCTTTCTCCGTCAGGCTCAGGGCGTGGTCGGGCTCGCGTTCGTAGACGGTGTCGTCGACGTTGCCCACCGACTCTCCGTGCCGGATGAGAACGATGCGTCGGGGCCGTGGCATGCCGCCACCCTAGATCGAGCGCCGTCCGGCCGCCTCGCTAGCCCGTGACCAGCGCCCGGCCCGCCCGTATCTCGCACTGCCGGCCTTCGAAGCGCTGCCGCAGGTGCCGGTCGTGGGTGACCACGACCAGGGCGCCGGACCACGCGGCCAGGGCCTCCTCCAGCTGCTCGACCAGGCCGAGGGCGAGGTGGTTCGTCGGCTCGTCCAGCAGGAGGAGGTCGGCGGGCCGCGCGAGGAGGCGGGCGAGCGCCAAGCGGCGGCGCTGTCCGGCCGAGAGGGCGCCGACGGGCACGTGGAGGTCGCGCTCCCGGAAGAGCCCGTAGGACAGGAGCAGGGCCCTGTGCTCCTCCCCGGTGCCCGTCAGACCGCGGGCGAAGGCGGCGAGCAGCCGTTCCGCGGGGCGGGTCACGGGGATCTCCTGGGCGAGATAGCCGATGCTCCCCCGCCGGGTCACGGAGCCGGAGTCCGCCTCCGTGACGCCCGCGAGCAGACGGAGCAGGGTGCTCTTCCCCGCGCCGTTGGCTCCGTGCACCAGCAGCCGCTCGCCCGCGCCGATCTCCATCCGGCGGACCGCGAGCCGTTCCCCGACCCGCACGTCCTCCAGCGCCACGAGGACGCCTCCGGCCGTGCCCGCCGCCGGACGGGCGTCGAAGCGCAGGGGGTCCGGCGGGCGGGGCACGGGATTTTCCCGGAGCCGGCGCAACCGCTCCTGGGCATTGCGCACCCGGCTGGAGACCGAGGCCTGGACGCGGCCCTTGTCGCGGTCGTAGGCCATCTTGTTGCCGTCCTTGGCGGCCCGGCCCGGGGCCACGCGCCGGGCGACGGTCGCAGCGGCGCCTTCGAGCGCCGCGGTCTCGGCCGACCACTCCTCGTAGGCCTGCTCCCAGCGCCGGCGGCCTGCGGCCTGCTCCTCGACGAAGCCGGCGTATCCCCCGCCGTAGCGGACGAGGGACCTGCGGTCGGCGTCGAGCTCCACCACGGCGGTGGCGACGCGTTCGAGGAAGACGCGGTCGTGGGAGACGGCGAGGACGGTGCCGGGGTGCGCCCGCAGGGTGTCCTCGAGCCAGACCAGAGCCGCGCCGTCCAGGTGGTTGGTCGGCTCGTCCAGGAGCATGACTTCGGGGGCGGCGGCGATGAGGCAGGCGAGCCCGAGGCGCGCCTGTTCCCCTCCGGAGAGGCTGCCCAGCAGCCTCTCCCGTCCGATGTGGACGAGGCCCAAGACGTGCAGCGCCTTGTCCACCCTGGCGTCGGCCTCGTAGCCGCCGCGCGCCTCGAAGGCGCCGAGCAGCTCGCCGTACTCCCCCAGGACTTCGGGCCCGGCCTCTCCCAGGGCGGCCTCCAGCTCCCGGAGCCTGCGCTCCATGGCACGGAGGTCGGCCAGCGCCAGGTCGACGGCGTCACCCACCGTGCGGTCCGGGGGGAGCTCGGGCGTCTGCCCCAGGCGGGCCACGCCGCCCTCCGCCCCGGCGACGACGGTGCCGTCGTCGGGTGCCTCGAGGCCGGCGAGGAGCCTGAGCAGAGTGGACTTCCCGGCGCCGTTCTCTCCGACGATGCCGATCCGCTCGCCCGGCCGCACCGAGAACGTGACGTCGTCCAGGAGCGGGCGGTCGCCCCGGGACATGGACACACCGCGCAATGAAAGCTGAGTGGGCACGCGCAAACCTCCGTCGGCATCGGCGCGGGGCTCCGGGAAACCCCTGCGGGACGCGCTCCCGGCCGCACCATACCAAATGCGACCCGAGTTGCGTTACGCTCCAGCATGACACGCCCCAGTCAGCTAACGCAACAGGAGTTGCAGTTGCCTTCGACGCCTCCCTCCCCAGCGCCCCCGCCCCCCTCGGCCTCCCCCTCCCCGTCCCCCTCCTCCTCCGCGCCGGGCACGGTACGGCCCGGCGGCCGCACCGCCCGCACTCGCGCGGCCGTGCGCGACGCCGTCCTCGCGGGGCTGGTCGAGTACGGCTATCCGGGGCTCACCGTGGAGTACGTCGCCGAGCAGTCCGGCGTCCACAAGACGACGCTCTACCGCCGCTGGGGCGGCGTCGAAGGGCTCGTCGCCGACGCACTGGACCTCGCTGGAGAGGACGCGTGGACGCCGCCCGACACGGGCACCCTCAGGGGCGATCTGCACGCCCTGGCACAAGAGGTCGTCGACACCTTCGGCGACCCGGCCGCCGGAGCGGCTCCGGCGGCCTTCATCGCCGCCGCTTTCCAGTCGGAGCGGGCGGCGGAGGCCCTGCGCGCTTTCTACGCCGAGCGCTTCGCGCGCTGCGCGCCCCTGGTCGAACGAGCCGCAGCCCGCGGCGAGGTGCCGACCGGTACCGACCACGACTCCCTCGCCCGGGCCGTGTCGGCCCCGCTGTTCTTCCGGCTGTTCATCACCCGGGAGCCCCTCGACGACGCCGTCGCCGACCAGGCTGCGGACGCAGCCCTCGCCGCGGCCCGCGCGGGCGTCTTCGCGCCACCGGCCTGACGCCCGTACGAGCACAGCATTTGCGCCTTCACACGCCGGACCGGCGACCGGCCGACCGGCCGACCGGCGGTCACACCGTCCAGGAAGGCTCCAGCGCGACGATGTCGCCGCCGACCGACGCCACGTCGGCCTCGATCTGCGCACGCAGAGCGAGCCGCTCGACCCGCTCCGCGCGGTACTTCCCGTGCTCGGCCTCGGAGTTCCACACCGACAGCACCAGGAACTCCCGGCCCGGAGCCTCCCCGAAGACGCCGCGCAGCATCCCCGGGGACCCGGCCATGGCCGGGTTCCACACCTTCTCCTGCATCAGGGTGAAGTGCTCCACACGGTCCTCCCGGACCCGGCAGTGGGCGATCCGCACCACGTCCGCATCCGCGAACTGCGGCCGGAAGCCGACCTTCACGTCAAACCGGTGCTCGAACAGCCGCACTTGGGCGTTCTTGAAGGTTCCCGCCTGGGACGCCGCAAGCCGGTCGTGGGAGCGCGCCATGAAGGAGTCGTAGAACGCCCGGCTCTCCCAGAAGCCGAAAAGGTGCACCACATGCGGACGCCCTCTGCTCCAGCCTCCGCCCTGCCCCCGGAACCCGGGCTCGCCGAGCAGGCCCGCCCATTTGCGTTGTCCGCGTTCGAAGCCGCGGCGGTCGACCACGGTGCAGCGAGTCCACTTGACCAGCACCGCGCCATCGTACGGCCCGGGCGGCGGCCCGCAGTCACGTACCGGAGGACTGCACCCGTGCGAGGGTCACGCCGTCGGCCTCGTCGATCCCGATGCGGAACTCACGCGCCAGCACCTCCACCAACTCCGCCACGGGCACCTCCCGTTGCTCCTCGGAACCGTCGGGGCGGGCGGTTACGAGCATGGAGCCCACCAGACTCCGCCGTATGCCGGGCTCCGTCTGCTGTACCACCACGCGCGAGACGAAGGGCGAGTGCGGGTGCGTGGAGATGTAGTGGTTCATCACGGTGTAGTCGACCGGGAAACGTTCCTCCGGGCCGAAGGCGTACAGGTCGAACCAGCCGTCCGGATGGAGCGAGCGCAGCACCCGTACGTCCTGCGACTCCCGCTCGATGCCGAACGTCCAGCCGCCCTGCTGCGCCTGCACCCCGTCCCGGAAGGGCAGGGGCTCCAGCAGCCCCTCCCCGCCGAATCCGACGTCGCACAGCCACTGCTCGCCGTCGGCCTCGACCTTGAGTGCCATGTGGGTGACCGGGCGGAGCTTGTCACTGCCCATCCTGATCCGCGCGCCGATACCCGTGAACGAGAATCCGATGCGCTCCAGGACCGCGGCGAACAGCAGATTCTGCTCGTAGCAGTAGCCCCCGCGGCGCTGCGCCACCATCTTGTCCTGCAGCGCCTTGATGTCCAGCAGAATCGGCCGCCCGAGCAGGATTTCCAGGTTCTCGAAGGGGAAGGCGGCCACATGGCCGCGGTGCACCGCCCTCAGCGTCGCAAGGTCCGGCCGGACCGTTTCCCCGACGCCGATGCGCGCCAGATAGGTGCCGAGGTCCAGATCCCCGCCGCCCCACACGAACTCACCCGTCATTACCGCTCTCCCCTCGGCCGTTCACCCGCCAGTATTCACCCTCGGCGCGGCTTTCAACCGCCGTCAGGCGGCGCCCGCGGCCCCCAGCAATACCTCGGCGGCTTCCCGGGCCCTGCGCGCGGCGGCGGGCACTCCGGTGATCGCCGCCGTGGTGATGGCACCGTCGGCCAGGACGGCGAGTTGTTCGGCCACCGGCCCGGGCTCCGGGACGCCGGCGGCGCGCACGAGCCCGGTCAGGTACCGCAGCACCTCCGCCTTGTGGTCCCGTACGGCTTCGGCCACGGCCGGGGAGCCCGTGCCCAGTTCGCCGTACGCATTGATGAACGCACAGCCGCGGAAATCCGGCTCGCCGAACCATTCCTCCAGCCAGTCGAAGACTACGAGGGGGCGTGCAGCCGCCGAGGGGCACGCGGCGACGTACGCGGCCAAGGCGCCGCGCCAGCGCGCGTCACGGCGTCGCAGATAGGCCTCGACCAGGACCTCCTTCGACGGAAAGCGCTGGTAGAGGCGCTTGAGCGAGACCCCGGACGCTGCGCGGATCCGGTCCATCCCGACGGCCTGCACGCCGTGCTCGTAGAACAGGGATTCCGCTGCGTCGAGCAGTCGGCCGTCGGCTTCGGCGGCGTCCATTACCCCTCCCGGGCCGGCGCGGAGAACGATCGTTCTCTAGGCTAACCGAGGGCGGGAGAACGGCCGTTCTCCCCCATTCCCTCATGCGCCCGGAAGGCATGCGATGACTCAGCGTCCACCCCTGCCCCCCTTCGACGAATCCTCCGCCCGCGCCAAGGTCCAGGCCGCTGAGGACGCCTGGAACAGCCGCGACCCCGAGCGGGTCGCCCTCGCGTACACGGAGGACTGCGTCTGGCGGAACCGGCACGAATTCATCACCGGCCGCGACGAGATCCGGGCATTCCTCCGCCGCAAATGGGAGAAGGAACTGGATTACCGGCTGCGCAAGGAGCTCTGGTCGTGGTCCGGCAACCGGATATCGGTCTGCTTCCGGTACGAGTGGCACGACGCCGGCGGCCGGTGGTGGCGCAGCTACGGGAACGAGCAGTGGGAATTCGCCCCGGACGGTCTGATGCAGCGCCGCGAGGCCAGCATCAACGACGTGCCGATCACCGCGGGCCAAAGGGAATTGGGCACAGCGCCGCACGGCCCTGACGAGGGCGGGGCATGACGAAGGCGGTGGCCGGAGATTCCCTCCGGCCACCGCCTTCACTCACTGATCAGCCGCTGTTCGGCGCAGGATTCGCCGTCCGGCGCGGAGCGGCGTCCGCGTCAGCTGCAGCCGCTGGTCGAGCCGCAGCCCTCGCAGAGGTAGCAGCTGCCCGCACGGCGCATCTTCGTGCCGCAGGAGAAGCACAGCGGCGCGTCCGCGTTCAGGCCCAGCTGCATCTCCACCAGCTCGGTGGAGTTGTGGGCCTGCTTCGGCGCGGGGACCGCCGCGGCGGCGGCCGGCCGGGACGACTTCGGGGCCTCGGTCTGGCGCGGCGCGGACTGGGCGAGGCCCTCCACGTCGACGTCCTCGTCGGTCGGCTCGTAGGAACCGGTGTCGAGGTGACGCTGGCGCTCCTCGGCGGAGTGGATGCCGAGCGCCGAGCGGGTCTCGAAAGGCAGGAAGTCCAGCGCCAGACGGCGGAAGATGTAGTCGACGATCGACTGCGCCATCCGCACGTCCGGGTCGTCGGTCATGCCGGCCGGCTCGAAGCGCATGTTGGTGAACTTCGAGACGTAGGTCTCCAGCGGCACGCCGTACTGCAGACCGACCGAGACGGCGATCGAGAAGGCGTCCATCATGCCCGCGAGGGTCGAGCCCTGCTTGGACATCTTCAGGAAGACCTCGCCGAGACCGTCGTCCGGGTAGGAGTTGGCGGTCATGTAGCCCTCGGCGCCGCCCACCGTGAAGGAGGTGGTGATGCCCGGGCGGCCCTTGGGGAGGCGCTTGCGGACGGGGCGGTACTCGACGACCTTCTCCGCGACGGCGGGGGCCTCGGTCTTGGCCGCCTCCTTCTCCTTCTTCTTGGCGGAGAGCGGCTGGCCGACCTTGCAGTTGTCGCGGTAGATCGCGAGGGCCTTCAGGCCGAGCTTCCAGCCCTCGAAGTAGACCTCCTCGACCTCCTCGACGGTGGCCGACTCCGGCAGGTTCACCGTCTTGGAGATCGCGCCCGACAGGAACGGCTGCGCGGCGGCCATCATGCGCACGTGGCCCATGGCGGAGATCGCGCGCTCGCCCATGGCGCAGTCGAAGACCTCGTAGTGCTCGGGCTTCAGGCCCGGGGCGTCGATCACGTTGCCGTGCTCGGCGATGTGGGCGACGATCGCCTCGATCTGCTCCGGCTGGTAGCCCAGGCGCTTGAGCGCCTTCGGCACCGTGTTGTTCACGATCTGCATCGAGCCGCCGCCGACGAGCTTCTTGAACTTGACCAGGGCCAGGTCCGGCTCGACGCCCGTGGTGTCGCAGTCCATCATCAGGCCGATGGTGCCGGTGGGCGCCAGGACGGACGCCTGGGCGTTGCGGAAGCCGTTCTTCTCGCCGAGGCGGACGACGTCCTGCCAGGCCTCGGTCGCCGCGGCCCACACCGGGGTGTCCAGGTCGTCCATGCGCCGGGCGACACCGTTGGCGTCGGCGTGCTGCTGCATGACGCGCCGGTGGGCGTCGGCGTTACGGGCGTAGCCGTCGTACGGGCCGACGACCGCGGCCAGCTCGGCGGAGCGCTTGTAGGAGGTGCCGGTCATCAGGGAGGTGATGGCACCGGCGAGGGCGCGGCCGCCGTCGCTGTCGTAGGCGTGGCCGGTGGCCATCAGCAGGGCGCCGAGGTTGGCGTAGCCGATGCCCAGCTGGCGGAAGGCGCGGGTGGTCTCGCCGATCTTCTCGGTCGGGAAGTCGGCGAAGCAGATGGAGATGTCCATCGCCGTGATGACGAGCTCGACGACCTTGGCGAAGCGCTCGGCGTCGAACGACATGTTGCCCCCCGCGCCGGAGGCGCTATTGGACGCAGTGTCGTCGCGCAGGAACTTCATGAGGTTGAGGGAGGCGAGGTTGCACGAGGAGTTGTCCAGGTGCATGTACTCGCTGCAGGGGTTGGACGCGGTGATCCGGCCCGACTCCGGCGAGGTGTGCCAGTGGTTGATCGTGTCGTCGTACTGGATGCCCGGGTCGGCGCAGGCCCACGCGGCCTCGGCCATCTTACGGAAGAGGCCCTTGGCGTCGATCTCCTCGATGACCTCACCGGTCATCCGGGCGCGCAGCCCGAACTTCGAGCCGGTCTCGACGGCCTTCATGAACTCGTCGTTGACGCGGACGGAGTTGTTGGCGTTCTGGTACTGGACGGAGGTGATGTCGTCGCCGCCCAGGTCCATGTCGAAGCCGGCGTCGCGCAGGGCGCGGACCTTCTCCTCCTCCTTCACCTTGGTCTCGATGAAGGCCTCGACGTCGGGGTGGTCGACGTCGAGAACGACCATCTTGGCCGCGCGGCGCGTGGCGCCGCCCGACTTGATCGTTCCTGCGGAGGCGTCGGCGCCGCGCATGAAGGAGACCGGGCCGGAGGCGTTGCCGCCGGAGGAGAGCAGCTCCTTGGAGGAGCGGATGCGGGAGAGGTTCAGGCCGGCGCCGGAGCCGCCCTTGAAGATCATCCCCTCTTCCTTGTACCAGTCGAGGATCGACTCCATGGAGTCGTCGACGGAGAGGATGAAGCAGGCGGAGACCTGCTGCGGCTGCTTGGTGCCGACGTTGAACCAGACCGGGGAGTTGAAGCTGAAGACCTGGTGCAGCAGGGCGTAGGTCAGCTCGTGCTCGAAGATCTCGGCGTCCGCCGGGGAGGCGAAGTAGCCGTGCTGCTCGCCCGCCTTGCGGTAGGTCAGCACGACCCGGTCGATGAGCTGACGGAGGCTGGACTCGCGCTCGGGCGAACCCGTGGCACCGCGGAAGTACTTGCTCGTGACGATGTTGACCGCGTTCACCGACCAGAAGTCGGGGAACTCCACGCCGCGCTGCTCGAAGTTGATCGAGCCGTCGCGCCAGTTGGTCATGACGACGTCACGGCGCTCCCACACGACCTCGTCGTACGGGTGCACACCGGGGGTGGTGTGGATGCGCTCGATACGCAGACCCTTGCCGCCCTTGTTCCCCTTGGCGCGGGAACCTCGTGCCGGGCCGCTCGTCGTCTCGGTCATGCCGCCTCCCTCTACGGGCAAAACGCCCTAATGCGCCCAATTCTTCCGTGGCGCGCTATGTCTGTCTTCGCCCGGGCGCGCGGCGCGCCGGGCAGGTCTGTGGTGGCCGCTACTACTCGGCGGCCGCGGTGGGCGCGGGAACCTGCGGGTCCCCGTCGCAGTCGCCGGCGGTCGCGGCGGACCGCTGCTCGCGGAGCTCCGCGACGGCGGCCTCGAAGTCCTCGAGCGAGTCGAACGCCTGGTACACGGACGCGAACCGCAGATACGCGACCAGGTCGAGGTCCCGGAGGGGGCCGAGTATGGCGAGACCCACGTCATGAGTGGAGAGCTCGGCGCTGCCCGTGGCGCGCACCGCCTCCTCCACCCGCTGACCGAGCTGGGCCAGGGCGTCCTCGGTGACCGGGCGACCCTGGCACGCCTTGCGCACTCCGGAGATCACCTTCGTGCGGCTGAAGGGCTCGGTGACCCCGCTCCGCTTGATCACCATCAGCGACGCGGTCTCCACGGTCGTGAAACGACGGGAGCAGTCGGGGCACTGGCGCCGCCGGCGGATCGAGCAGCCGTCATCGGTGGTCCGGCTGTCGACGACGCGGCTGTCGGGGTGCCTGCAGAAGGGGCAGTGCATGGCTCTCCACCCTCCTCACCCTCGTAGGACTGTGCACGATCTTCAGCCTCGGCGGACCCTCGAACGGGGGCCTTGCGAAGCAGCCCCCAGCATAGGCGATGACGGCGGCCGCAAATGACCGGCGACGCCCCTCGACCACAACCTGTGGGCGGCTACTACCAATCAAACCACTAGATCTGGTGCCGTGTGGTGAGCCGCGCCGGACGTGTTTCGCAGTCGCGAGGACCGGTCACGACCCTACGCGAGCCGCCCCGGCAACAGGGGCACGGGGGCTTTGATGACACACTGGGGCCACCGCGGAGCCGCCGTACGGAAGGGTCCGGGGCGGACCGGCCGGGCCCTCACGAGGCCTGCACAGGGCCCGTACGGACGGGCGGACCGCTCGGTGCGCTTCGCACCGAAGGGTACCGCAATAGGTCGAATTGATCTTCAGCCGTACACCCTCAACCCTGATCACGTCAGGCAAACTTCGATATTTCACTCGAACGTGTGTTTGGCGCAACCTTTCGAAAGCAACTACCGTTGTCCAGCTAGGGAGAACATTTCGAGAGGGGCCGACGTGACCACCACCGCAGACAGCGCCACAATCACCGCCCAGGACCGCTCCCAGAACCGACTCGACCAGGCACACCCGATGAATGACGCAGCCATGAGCACCGAGGGGCAGAAGCCCGCTCGGGCCCTCCCGGGACGACCTCCAGGTATCCGGGCCGACAGCTCGGGTCTCACCGACCGCCAACGGCGGGTCATCGAAGTGATCAGGGATTCCGTCCAGCGCCGGGGCTACCCACCCTCCATGCGGGAGATCGGCCAGGCGGTGGGGCTGTCGAGCACCTCGTCCGTGGCCCACCAGCTCATGGCCCTGGAGCGCAAGGGCTTCCTGCGCAGGGATCCGCACCGCCCCCGGGCCTACGAGGTCCGCGGCTCCGACCAGCCCAGCTCGCAGCCCACGGACACCACCGGCAAGCCCGCCGCCTCCTATGTGCCGCTCGTCGGCCGGATCGCCGCGGGTGGCCCCATCCTCGCCGAGGAGTCCGTAGAGGACGTCTTCCCGCTTCCCCGCCAACTGGTCGGCGACGGCGAGCTGTTCGTCCTGAAGGTCGTCGGCGACTCCATGATCGAGGCGGCCATCTGCGACGGCGACTGGGTGACGGTCCGCCGCCAGCCCGTCGCGGAGAACGGCGACATCGTGGCCGCCATGCTCGACGGGGAGGCCACGGTCAAGCGCTTCAAGCGCGAGGACGGCCACGTGTGGCTGCTGCCGCACAACGCCGCCTACCAGCCGATTCCCGGCGACGAGGCCACCATCCTCGGCAAGGTCGTGGCGGTGCTGCGCCGCGTGTGAGCACAGGGCCGCAAGGCCGGGCCCCGGAACCACCTGCGCCGGTTCCGGGGCTCTTTTCCTTGCAGCTGCCGGAAGCAGGCCCTCGCCCTCCTAGCGACCTTCCGCCTTCGCCGCCTCGTCGATCGCCGCCAGGGAGCGACGCACCTGATTACGGTCCGTGGTGTACCAGAAATCCGGCAGGGACGACTTCAGGAAGCCGCCGTAGCGGGCCGTGGCCAGCCGGGGGTCGAGCACGGCGACGACACCGCGGTCCCCCGAGGCCCGGACGAGCCGGCCGGCACCCTGGGCCATCAGCAGCGCCGCATGCGTCGCCGCCACGGCCATGAAGCCGTTGCCGCCCGCTTCCTCCACCGCCTTCTGCCGGGCGCTCATCAGAGGATCGTCCGGCCGCGGGAAGGGCACCCGGTCCATCACCACCAGCTGGCAGCTCGGCCCCGGCACATCGACCCCCTGCCACAGCGACAGCGTGCCGAAGAGGCACGTACGAGCATCGGCGGCGAAGTTACGGATCAGCTCGCCGAGCGTCTCCTCGCCCTGCAGCAAGATCGGCACGTCGAGCCGGCCGCGCAGCTCCTCGGCCGCGGCCTGGGCGGCGCGCATCGAGGAGAACAGCCCGAGCGTCCGGCCGCCCGCGGCCTCCACCAGCTCGGCCAGCTCGTCGAGCATGTCCTTGCGGCCGCCTTCGCGGCCGGGCTGGGACAGATGCCGGGCGACGTAGAGGATGCCCTGCTTGGGATAGTCGAACGGCGAGCCGACGTCGACGCCCTTCCACTCGGGGCTCTCCGCGCCGCCGGTGCCCTCGGGGGCCAGCCCCAGGGACGCGGCCACTCCGTTGAAGTCACCGCCGAGCTTGAGCGTGGCCGAGGTGAGCACCACGGACCGCTCGCTGAAGAGCTTCTCGCGCAGCAGCCCCGAGACGGAGAGCGGGGCGACGCGCAAGGACGCCCCGAAGCGATCGTGGCGCTCGTACCAGACGACGTCGTACTCGGAGCCCTCCACGATGCGCTCGGCGACCGCGTGGATGTTCTCCACGGAAGCCAGGGCCTGCTTGCGGACCGCGTCCTCGTCCTGGACGGACTTGTCGCGGGTGTTGCCGATGGCCGAGATGACAGTCCGGGCGGCGTCGCGCAGCGCCATCAGGGCGTACTCGAGATCGTCAGGGATCTCCTCCAGCCGGCCCGGGAGGGCCAGCTCCATCAGGCGCTCGAAGCTCTCGGCCGCGGTCTGCAGGGCGTCGGCGGCCTTCTCGTCGACGAGCTTGGCCGCGCGGCGCACCGCGCGGTTGACCTGGCCGGGGGTGAGCTCGCCGGTGGCGACGCCGGTGACCCGGGAGACCAGCTCATGGGCCTCGTCGACGATGAGGACCTCGTGGCCGGGGAGCACCGGGGCGCCCTCGATGGCGTCGATGGCCAGCAGGGCGTGGTTGGTGACCACCACGTCGGCGAGCTTGGCCCGCTCCCGGGAGGCTTCGGCGAAGCACTCGGCGCCGTAGGCGCACTTCGAGGCGCCCAGGCACTCCCGGGACGTGACCGACACCTGGGACCACGCCCGGTCGGAGACGCCGGGGGTGAGATCGTCGCGGTCGCCCGTCTCGGTCTCGTCGGCCCAGTCGCGCAGGCGCAGCAGGTCCTTGCCGAGCTTGCTGGAGGGCGCCGCCGCCTCGAAGGGGTCGAAAAGGCCCTCCTCCTCGTCCTGCGGGACGCCCTCGTGCAGCCGGTGCAGGCACAGGTAATTGGACCGGCCCTTGAGCATGGCGAACTGCGGGCGGCGGCGCAGCAGCGGCTGCAGGGCGTCCACCGTCCGCGGGAGATCGCGCTCCACGAGCTGGCGCTGGAGCGCCAGCGTCGCGGTGGCCACCACCACGCGCTCGCCGTGGGCCAGGGCCGGCACCAGATAGCCGAGGGACTTGCCGGTGCCGGTGCCCGCCTGCACGAGCAGGTGGGAGTCGCCGTCGACGGCTTCGGCGACGGCTTCGGCCATGGTGACCTGACCGGGCCGCTCCGTGCCGCCCACGGCGGTGACGGCGGCGTGCAGCAGGTCGGTGAGGGAGGGCGAGGAGGAGGCAGTCATAGCTGTTCCACCCTAAGGGGCGGCACTGACATCGGCGGCGCCGTCACGGAATGTGCAGCGGATTGGGCACGGTGCCGTGGACGGCCGCGTGCGGGCGGTCCGGGCGGTCGCGGTAGCCGTCGAGGTGCAGCCGGTTGCGGTTGAGACAGAGCCGCTCGATCCGTGGGGTGAGCAGGTCGAAGGTCTCGTAGCGATCTTTCATCCGCGGGAAGCGCTCGTGGTGCCCCACGATCTCCGCCCGCACGAGCGACCAGAAGGTGGCCTCCGGCACCCCGAGCTGCTCCTCGCACAGCGGCGCGAGGTAGCGGAAGACACCGACGAAGAGGCCGGAGTGGATGAACTGCGTGAGGAAACCCGGTGGTTCGGTGAGCAGCACGGCCCTCACGTCGTCGGGCATCGAGGCGTGCTCGGGAAGGGGAACGGCGCTGATGTTGATGTCGTCGACGAAGTCCTTCACGGCGAGACGGGTGGGCACGTCGTTCTCGTCGAAGACGACGATGGCGTTCTCGCCGTGCGGGGAGAAGACGGTGCCGTAGCGGTAGAGGAAACGCAGGAGCGGCGGGAGCAGCGCGGCGAAGAGGCGGCGGAGCCAGTCGGCCGGGGCCAGGCCGGAGCGGCCGACGAGCTCGGCGGTGAAGGAGCGGCCGGCGGGGTCGGTGTGCAGCAGGGCCGCGAGGGTGCGGGCGCGCTCCCCGGGGGCGAGGGCGGGGCCGAGGGGCTCGCGCCAGATACAGCCGAGCAGCTCCTTGTACTGGTACGGGACGCCGGGCATGCGGTCGTAGAGCGGGTGCTCGACGGTCACGGAGGCGGTCTCGCCGAGGAGGATCACCCGGGTCTCGTCCCGGAGGAAGTCGTCGGAGTCGCGCAGGGACTGCACCCAGGCGGTGACCGCGGGGGCGGCGAGGGTGCGCTCGGTCGGCAGGCCGCGCCAGACGAGCGTGTTGAGGATCGAGAGCGGGAGCTTGACGGTCCGGGCGTGCGGCCGGCTGGTGTTGAGGAAGGTGCGGACGGACTGCTGGGGCAGCCGGAGGTCGTTGTCAGTGGGCAGGGGGATGATGGATCCGTCGGCGAGACAGGGCGCGAAAAGGGGGGCCACGGTCTCGTCCCACTGCCAGGGGTGGATGGGGAGCCAGAGGTAGTCGGCGGGGTCGCGGCCGTGGTCGGCGACGGTGCGGGCGTAGGCGGCGCGGGTGCCGGGGGCGAGCTCTTCGGCGTAGAGCAGATCGGGGGTGGCCAGTGCGGGGACGGCCCGGTAGTGCGCGAGGTCGCGGTGGGCGGCGATCCAGGGCAGGCGGCGCGGGGTGCGGGCCTCGGGGGCCCACCGGTCGGCGTCGGAGGCGGAGAAGCCGAGGCGGCCCTTGTTGGCGATCAGCCAAGGGTGGCCGGTCTGGTGGCCTTCCAGTGCGGCGTAGTCGAGGTCGGCGAGGTCCGCCGCACTGAGGGCGCTCGCCCGGAGGCGGGTGTCGGCGGAGAGGGTGGCGAGGAGTTCCCTGGCCAGATGGCCGGTGGTGTCACCGGAGAGGCCGAGGACGGTGTCGTGGGCGAGGGCGAGGAAGTGGAGGGGGTCCTGGGAGGGGGCGACGGAGTCCGGATCGACCCGCCAGTGGCCGTACGCGCTGCGGCGTGCGCGGAAGCGGTAGGTCACGTCCTCTGTTAAGGAGAGCCGGTAGGCGGTGGCGGGTGCCTCGGCCCCGTCGTCGGGCTCGGGGGTCAGCACGCCCTCGTAGCTGAGTTCGCCGAGCATCTTGGCGAGCAGGCGGGCACCCGCGAGGGACCAGTCGGGGCCGGCGGGACGTTCGGTCCGGGGCGAAGGAGGCAAGGGGGCTCCTTGAGTAGGCCGATGAGGGGAGGAGGCCGATGGGCCTAGAGGAGGGTGCGCAGGGCGCGGTCGCGGGCCACCAGGGCCGCGCGCTTGTCCGGAAGGTCGATTTCCGCGGTCAGCCGGAAGCCCGCGCTCAGGAACGCGGAGACGCACGGGGTGTTGCGCAGGTCGGGTTCGGCGACGACACGCCCGCAGGACGGCCGGTGGTCCAGGACGAGGTCGGCGACGGTCCGCAGCAGGCGGGTGCCGACGCCGCGGCCCCGGTCGGCGACCTTGCCGATCAGCAGGTGGATCCCGGTGTCGTGCGGGCGGGCGGGGTAGTGGCGCGCAATGGGGTCGAGGTCGGCGCGGTAGACCTCCCAGTAGCTCATCGGCACGCCGTCGAGCACTCCGAGGCAGGGGATGCTGCGGCCGTCACCGCCGGTCTGGGCGCGCAGGTGGGCCTCGGTCACGCTCTCGGGCCCGCCCAGCTTCCAGAACGCCGCGACGGCCGGGTCGTTCATCCAGCGGGTGATGAGCCGCAGATCGCGCTCGACCCGGACCGGCACGAGCTGGAAGGTGCCCGCGCCGGTGTCGGCGGGCCCCCAGTCGGCGAGGGAGTCGAGGAGGTCGGATCCCGGGCCGATGGCCCCGGCGGGCCCGCGGCCCGCGGGGATCGCGGCCGGCTCCGGGGGGCCGTGGTCGATGAGTTCGGCGAAGTCTTCGGACAGCTTCAGTTCGAGCGTGGTCTCGCTGTCGGTCGGCGGGCCGGCACCGGCGACCGCGGGGGCGCTGTCATCGACGCTCGGCCCCGCGATGCCGGCGATCGGAGGGCCGGCGATCGGAGAGCCGGCGTGGAGGTGGTCGGTGTCCGGGCGCGGGCCCGGGCCTTCGCTGGGGTCGGTGGGCGGCACGGAGACGCTCTCCTCTCGGAGGATCCCCTCGGTGTCCGGGATCCCGTGGGCCCGCGGGGGCCCGTGTCCTCAAGGGCCCCGTTCGCCCGGGGCCGGGGCTCGCGCCGGTCATCGGGCCGACGTGACCAGGGGGTTGGCGATGGTGACGTAGACGGACTGGGTGTCGACCGGGCCGACGAGCTCGTCGAGCCCCTGCAGCCTGGTCAGCATGTTGGCCTTGCAGCGCAGGGTGGGCGCTTCGAGAAGGCGGGCGGGCAGGGTGGAACGGCCGGCGGCCGGGCCGGCCACGGCGTCCTTGAGGAAGCGGCGCAGCGCGGCCAGCAGGATCTGTTCGTCGGCGAGGCGCTGTGCGCCGAACGCCCCGATCAGGCCGAGGACGTTGTTGATGCCGAGGTAGTAGGTGAACCTCTCGTCGGTGACCTCGTCGGACACGAAGGTGTCGCTCTCCGCGCCGATTCCGGGCAGCCGCCGGTCGAGGGCGTCCCGGTGGGAGGCGCGGAAGTAGTAGCCCTGGTTGTCGCGGTAGCGGCCGCCTGCGGGCCAGCCCTCCCGGTCCAGGAGGACGAGCGTGTTCTGCTGGTGGGCCTCCAGGGCGATGCCCGCCTCGCCGTCCAGCCAGAGCACGGGGCGCACGACCGCCTCCAGGTAGCGCAGGAACCACTCCGCGGAGACGGCCCCGGCGGGGCGGCCGGTGCGGTGCGCGAGGCGGGCCACGATCTGCGCGAGACGCGAGCGCATGGCCGGCACCCCGGCGGGCCCGCCGGGGTGCTCTTGGCACGCCTGGCGCCCCTGGCGCCCCTGATGCTCTTGGCACTCCTGGTGCTTTTGATACTCCTGGTGCTGCTGATGCCCCTGGTGCGCCGGACCGGGGGCGGGCCAGGGCCGCGGCGATACGAGTCCGGCGAGGCAGACGGCGTCGTCACCGGGGCCGAAGGGGTTGTGCCGGATGACGGCGTCGAGGCCGGTCAGCGGAGCACCCTCGGGGGTGTCCACGGCGAGCCAGGCGGGGTCGCGGACGACGTCGAAGCCGAGCCCGCCCGGGCAGGCCGCACGCCACTGCTCGGCGAGGCCGCTGCGCAGCAGGCGGTGCACCTCGACGCCGCGGTGCAGCTCCTTGCGGAGGTTCTCCCTGCGGGAGTTGGTGATGCGCAGGCCCAGGGAGAGCTTCAGCATCGCGGGGGCGCCGGGCCGGTGGACGGTCCGGACGGACGAGGTGGCGTACCAGGGCGCGCCGAGGGGGCCGAGGTCGTGCAGCAGGCCGGCGTCCAGGAGCCGGCGGACGCCGGGGCGGCTGCGGACGTCGTGGGCCTGCCAGGGGTGCAGCGGCAGCGCCGCGGTGTCCTCGGGCAGGCGCAGCTCCGGGCCGGCGAGCCGGGCGGCGAGGGTGACGGCGTCGACGGGCCGGCCCCGCTCGGTCCACGCCGAGTCCATGGCGAGCAGGGAGCGGTGGACGGCCATCCAGTGCAGCGGGAAGGCCCCGCGCAGCTCCGGGGAGTAGACGTGCGCCTCGGTGTCGGAGAGGCCTTCGCGGCTCTTGGGCGTGGGGTGGAGGGGATGGCCGAGGAGCAGGGACTGCTCGGCGTAGAGGAAGAGCTCGCCCGCGTCCGGGTCGGCGGGGCGGGCCCGCCGGTCGGCGAGGAAGGCCGTCGTGCGCCGCGCGGAGTCCGCCACCCTGCCGACGAGCTCCGTCGTCCCGTCCGTGCCTGCGCATCCGGCGCGGGCGGCACGGTGGGCGGTTTCGCGGCCGAGGAGCGCCGCCAGGGTGACGGCGTCGACGGCAGGGGCGTCCTCCGGCGCATCCGCCAGGGCCGGCCGGCCGAAGCGGTGCCAGCCGGCGGCGGACCAGTAGGTGACGGGGACCCGCAGGGCCGTCCCGCTCGCGGGGAAGGGCAGTTGCAGTTCGGTACCGGCGGGCCGCGGGACACCGGTCTCGCGGACCCAGCAGCGCAGGAGGTTCTCCACGGCGGCGGCGTCGGCTGCGAGGCCGGGGTCGGGGTGCTCCAGCGGGTCGGGGGCGCATGGGAGGCCCGCCTCCGCGGTCCCGTCGCGCGGGGCGCCGCCCTGGCGGGGGACGGCGGAGACCACGGGCTGCCGCTCGGGGGCCGGCTCGCGGTCCTGGCCGGCCGTGGAAGCACCGGTCCCGGTGGATGCGTTCATGCGGTGTACGGCGTGCACGTCGCGGCGTCAGGCCGGGGATGCGGCGCCTGCCTCCTTCGGTGTGCTCGGGGCGGGGATGCGGCGGCCGGGCCGGCAGACCGCGGCGACGGCGTCGGCGAGCCGCTCGAGGACCGCCTCGGCCTGCTCGTCGGTGATGGTCAGGGGCGGCAGGAGGCGGACAACGCAGGAGTGACGGCCGCCCAGCTCGACGATCAGGCCCCGGCGCAGGCACTCGCGCTGGACGGCCGCGGCCCGCTCGGGCGAGGCCGGCAGCGGTCCGGCAGCGGGGCCGTCGCCGGGGGACCGGAGCGCGGCGGTCTCCCCCGCGCGAGTGGCCGACGGTCGGCCGCCCTCCTGGCGGTCCCCCTCCGGGGCGACGAATTCGATGCCGATCATGAGTCCGGCCCCGCGGACCTCGCCGATGCAGTCGTACTCCCCCGCCAGCCGCCGCAGCCGGTCCAGCATGCGCGCGCCCAGCGAGGCGGCGCGCGCGGCCAGACCGTTCTCCCTGACGTGGCGCAGTGTGGCCGCTCCTGCGGCCATCGCGAGCTGGTTGCCCCGGAACGTGCCGGCGTGGTCGCCGGGCTGCCAGGTGTCGAGATCGCCGCGGTAGACGATGACGGCGAGCGGGAGGCTCCCGCCGATGGCCTTGGACAGGACCATCACGTCGGGCACGATCCCGCTGTGCTCGACCGCCCAGAAGGCTCCGGTGCGGCCCACGCCCGTCTGCACCTCGTCGGCGATGAGCGGGATGGAGCGTGCGGCGGTGAGGGCGCGCATCCGGCGCAGCCAGCCGTCGGGCGCGGGCAGCACGCCGCCTTCGCCCTGCACGGGTTCGACGATCATCGCGGCGGGGCGGCGCACCCCGCTCTTGGGGTCGTCCAGGAGGCTCTCGGTCCAGCGGGCGGCGAGGCGTGCCCCGCTCTCCCCGCCGACGCCGAACGGGCAGCGGTAGTCCTGCGGATAGGGCAGCCGGGTCACCCGCACGCTCGGCGCCGCACCCGAGGCGGCGAGCGCCCCCTCCGTCATGCCGTGGTAGGCCCCCGTGAAGGCGAGCATGCCGTCGCGGCCGGTGGCGGTGCGCACGAGTTTGAAGGCGGCCTCCACGGCGTCGGTGCCGGCCGGGCCGCAGAACTGGATGCGGCCCGTCTCCGCCAGCTCCCGGGGCAGCGTGGCGAACAGCTCGTCCGTGAAGGCGTCCTTGACCGGGGTGGCCAGGTCGAGCACGTGCAGGGGCGCGCCGGAGTCAAGGACGGAGCGGATGGCCTCCAGCACGACCGGGTGATTGTGCCCCAGCGCGAGCGACCCGGCCCCCGAGAGGCAGTCGAGATACCGGCGGCCGTCCGCGCCCTCGATCGTCAGCCCCCGGGCCCGCACCGGCACGATGGGCAGCGACCGGGCATACGTACGGGCGGCCGATTCGCGGGACGACTGCCGCCGGAGGATGCCTTCGTGCGCTGCGACCGAAGGCTCCGTCGGCGGTAGCTGGGTCAAGGCCACGGCTCTGGCTCCTCCTGCTGAACGCTGGTCGGCACTCCCCCGTACGTAGTAACGACGCCGCGCGCGGCGGATCACGGCCCGCCGTCAAGATCCTTCGCGGCGGAACCGAGGACCCGCCCGTTCCCGTCTCCTCACGCACCGGCATAGTGGGGCCCTGCCTCGCCCGTTGGGGCGGTGCATGACAACTCCACAGCGTGGCCGCGACATTGCGGACACGTCCGAACAGAACGATCAGGGGGAACCCACTTCATGCCATCCATCCGCAGGCCCGCGCTGGCCGCGGCCGCTCTGACGGCCGCGCTGGCGCTGACCGCCACCGCGTGCGGCCCGACCGAGGACGAGGCCGCGGGGAGCGACAAGCCCAGCGCAACCGCCTCGCAGAAGGGCGACGAGGGCCTCGAGCTGCCCAAGAACCTTCCCAGTTCCCTGAAGGACCTGGAGAAGTGGAAGAACGGCGCCTGGAAGGACTGGGACAAGGAGCAGTGGCTCCGCGAGGCCCGCGACTTCATCAACCCGATCATCAAGGGCCACTGGAAGCCCGACACGATGAAGGACGCCCGCCCCAGCGACAAGACGCTCGCCACCCAGGGCGCGCCGGGCACGGCGCCGGGCGCCTCCGGTGACCAGGGCGTGACCGACCCCGAGCCGCGGCCGGTCCAGGCCAAGTCCGTCAACGTGCCGTACCACAACAACGCGGCCCCGGTCGGCAAGGTCTTCTTCGACAGCCCCCAGGGCCACATGGTCTGCTCGGCCACCGTCGTCAAGGACCCGGCACACCCCGGCAAGTCCAACATGGTGTGGACCGCGGGCCACTGCGTGCACGCCGGCACCAAGGGCGGCTGGTACCGCAACATCGCCTTCGTACCGTCCTACAACGACAAGGGCCTGCCGGGCGCCCAGGTCAACAGCGCGCCGGTGCAGGACGTCGCCCCGTACGGCGTGTGGTGGGCGGACTGGGCGCAGACGTCCTCGCAGTGGATCAAGCAGGGCGCCGAGACCGGCGGCGCGGGTGCCCCGTACGACTTCGCCGTGCTGCACGTGAAGCCCGAGGCCGGCTCCGGCAAGTCCCTGGAGGAGACCGTCGGCAACGCCCTCACGGTCGACTTCAGCACCCCCCAGGTGAAGTCCATCCAGTCCATGGGCGCTTGGGGCTACCCGGCGGCGGCTCCCTTCGACGGCCAGAAGATGTACGACTGCATCGACAGGCCGGGCCGGCTGACGCTCGCCGCGAACGAGCCGACGATGTACCGCATCGGCTGCACGATGACCGGTGGTTCGTCCGGTGGCGGCTGGTTCGCCAAGGGGCCCGACGGCAAGGTGGTGCTGGTCTCGAACACCTCGATCGGCCCGGCCAACAGCACCTGGCTGGCCGGCCCGCGCCTGGGCCCGGAGGCCAAGGGCGTCTACAACGCCATCAGCGGGAAGTTCGCCAACCGCCGGTGACGCCGAGGCCGCCGCAGGCGCAGTAGCCGCGAGGCATCACGGACCACGTACATGCGGAAGGCCCGTTCCCCCGATTCGGGGGAACGGGCCTTCCGCATGTGACGGTGACGCCGTGGCGCGTGCGCCGCGGGATGTCAGCCGAGGGACGTCAGCTGAGGGACGTCAGCCGCGGGCGGCGGGCACGTACCGCTGGAGCTCGGCGGCGAGCTCCTCGTGCACCCGGGCCTTGAGCAGCGTGCCCTCCGGGGTGTGCTCCTCGGAGATGACCTCGCCGTCGGCGTGCGCCCGCGCGATCAGCGAACCGTGCGTGTACGGCACGAGCGCCTCGATCTCCACGGCCGGGCGCGGCAGCTCCGCGTCGATCAGGGCGAGGAGCTCCTCGATGCCCTCGCCGCTGCGCGCCGACACCGCGATCGAGTGCTTCTCGATCCGCAGCAGCCGCTGCAGGACCAGCGGGTCGGCCGCATCGGCCTTGTTGATCACGACGATCTCGGGCACGTCGACCGCGCCGACGTCGCGGATGACCTCGCGCACGGCGGCCAGCTGCTCCTCCGGCACCGGGTGCGAGCCGTCGACCACGTGCAGGATGAGATCGGAGTCGCCGACCTCCTCCATGGTGGAGCGGAACGCCTCGACGAGGTGGTGCGGCAGGTGCCGAACGAAGCCGACGGTGTCGGCGAGGGTGTAGAGCCGCCCGGAGGGCGTCTCGGCCCGGCGCACGGTCGGGTCGAGGGTGGCGAACAGGGCGTTCTCCACCAGGACGCCGGCTCCGGTGAGCCGGTTGAGCAGGGAGGACTTGCCCGCGTTGGTGTAGCCGGCGATGGCGACCGACGGGACCTTGTTCCGGCGGCGCTCCTGGCGCTTGATGTCGCGGCCGGTCTTCATCTCCGCGATCTCCCGGCGCATCTTCGCCATCTTCTCGCGGATCCGCCGCCGGTCCGTCTCGATCTTGGTCTCACCGGGGCCACGGGTGGCCATGCCGCCGCCGGACGAGCCGGAGCCGCCACCACCCATCTGCCGGGACAGCGACTGGCCCCAGCCGCGCAGGCGCGGCAGCATGTACTGCATCTGTGCGAGGGAGACCTGCGCCTTGCCCTCGCGGGACTTGGCGTGCTGGGCGAAGATGTCGAGGATCAGGGCGGTGCGGTCGACCACCTTGACCTTGACGACGTCCTCCAGCTGGATGAGCTGGCCGGGGCTGAGCTCACCGTCGCAGACGACGGTGTCGGCGCCGGACTCCAGGACGATGTCCCGCAGCTCCTGGGCCTTGCCCGAGCCGATGTAGGTGGCGGGGTCCGGCTTGTCGCGGCGCTGGATCACGCCGTCGAGCACCAGGGCACCTGCGGTCTCGGCGAGCGCGGCGAGCTCCGCGAGGGAGTTCTCCGCGTCCCTGACCGTGCCGGACGTCCAGACGCCGACCAGCACCACGCGCTCCAGGCGCAGCTGCCGGTACTCGACCTCGGTGACGTCCTCCAGCTCGGTGGAGAGGCCGGCCACGCGCCGCAGGGCCGCCCGCTCGGAGCGGTCGTACTGCTCGCCGTCGCGCTCCCCGTCGATCTCGTGGCTCCAGGCGACGTCCTCTTCCATCAGGGCGTCGGCCCGAAGGCTCTCCGGAAGGCTCTGCCGGTCCTGGGGAAGGGAAGAAGAGGAGGTCATTTGATCCTTTGCATCGTTGGGAGGTGGCGGCCGCGAATGCAGTGGCCGCACCGTCGACAACGCGCGGACGGCCCCGGAGATTCCCGGGCCGGCGGCCTCGCCGACCCGTCGATGGTCCCACGTGGTCGGCGGAGCGTCACGCGGGTTTCCGGGGCGCCTCCCGGGCCGCCTTCCAGTCGGCGTGACCCGGCATGGGCGGGGTCTTCGGGCTGTAGAGCCAGGCCTGCAGGAACTCCTTCAGGTCCTGGCCGGAGACCTGGGAGGCCACGGCGGTGAAATCCTCCGTGGTGGCGCTGGCATCGCGGTAGGCGCTGATCCACTCGCGCTCCAGCCGGTCGAACGCCGCCGCGCCGATCTTCTGGCGCAGCGCGTAGAGCACCAGCGCGCCGCCGTCGTAGACGACGGGCCTGAAGATGCTGG
Source organism: Streptomyces rectiverticillatus (assembly GCF_013394065.1). Classification (NCBI taxonomy): domain Bacteria; kingdom Bacillati; phylum Actinomycetota; class Actinomycetes; order Kitasatosporales; family Streptomycetaceae; genus Streptomyces; species Streptomyces rectiverticillatus. The sequence goes on along the minus strand of NZ_CP040752.1, from coordinate 5,486,997 downwards.
TCCGCTTGCCCGGGTCCGGCGGCTTGGGCAGGGCGGGCGGGCCGCCGTCGGCGCGCCAGGCGTCGGAGTGCTCGTACGCGGCACGCATCCGGACGTCGAGGGTCCGGCCGCCCTTGTGCTCGGCGTACAGCGCCTCGTACCAGGTGGCGTGCCCCTCGTTGAGCCAGAGGTCGGACCAGCTGTGCGGGCTGACGCTGTCACCGAACCACTGGTGTGCGAGCTCGTGGACCATGATGGACTCGAGGTACCAGGAGGGGATGTCGTCCCGGATGAACAGGCCGCGCTCGAAGAGCGAGAGGGTCTGCGTCTCCAGCTCGAAACCGGTCGACGCGTCGGCGATCAGCATGCCGTAGTTCTCGAACGGGTACGGCCCGACCTTTCCCTCCATCCACGCGATCTGCTCGGGCGTCTTCGACGTCCACTTCTCCACGCGCTGCCGGTCGGCGACGGGGACCACGTCCCGCACGGGCAGGCCGTGCGGCCCCGTGCGGTGCACCACGACCGAGCGGCCGATGGAGACCTGGGCCAGCTCGGTGGCCATGGGGTGCTCGCCGCGGTACGCCCAAGTGGCGTTCGCCCCGCGGACCGCACGGCCCGCGGGCAGCCCGTTGGCGACGACGGTCAGGGCCTTGGGCGCGGTGACGCGGAAGGTGAAGCGGGCCTTGTCGGAGGGGTGGTCGTTGCAGGGGAAGACACGGTGCGCGGCATCGGCCTGATTGGCCATGACCAGCCCGTCCTTCGTACGGATCCAGCCGCCGTCCTTGCTGTTGCGCGGGTCGCTGGTGTGGCGGACGACTACGGTGAACAGGCCCTCCGCCGGCAGGGCGACGGACGGCGTGACGACCAGGTCCTCCTTGGCGGAGGCGAACTTGGCGGGCATGCCGTTGACCGTCACGGAGCGGACCGTGCCGTTGCTGAAGTCGAGGTTGAGCCGGTCCAGGCCCGTGGTGGCCCGTGCGGCGATGGTGGTGACGGCGTCGAGCGGCCGGTCGTTGCCGCGGTAGTCGAAGGCGATGTCGTAAGCGGCGACCTCGTAGCCGGGGTTGCCGAGATCCGGGAAGAGGCGGTCGCCGACGCCCTGGGGGCTCGTGGTGGGTGGAGCCGCGGCGCCGACGAGGAGGGCCGAGACGGCGGCGGCGAGGACGGCGCGGCGGCGCACGGACCTCCGGCGGACCGAGGCGGGTTTCCCGGATGAGTGCGGCATGCGTCCATCGCTACCAGCGCGCAGGCCCCCCGCGGTGGCGGCACGGCGCCGCCCCACCCGTACGAGCGTGCCGGAAGGCTGTACGACAGGTACTCGTCCGGGGGACCGCTCCCCTGCCCCCTGCGAGGGACGGCACACCGCCCGGCGGCTCTCCCCCGCCTTCCCCGGCTAGAGCTGCGCGGTGGCCACCGGCCGTCCGGCCCGCTCGACGTCGTAGACCCCCGGGACCCGCCGCATGGCGCGCATCAGCTCCGGCAGCTGGGCGGCGTCCGGCAGCTGCAAGGTGTAGGTGTGGCGTACGCGCTGCTCGTGGGGCGGCTCGACGGCCGCCGAGATGACCGCCGCCCCCTCGGCCGCGATGGCCTCCGTCAGGTCGGCCAGGAGGTGCGGCCTGCTGAACGACTCGGCGCGCAGGGTGACGCGGTAGTCGCGGGCACCGCCGCCCTCCGGGCTGCTCCACCGCACCCCTACGGGCTCCCGCCCGGAGGCGACCATGCGGTGCACCGCAGGGCACTGTGCCCGGTGGACCGTCACCGCGCCCCCGCGCACGGCGAAGCCGGTCACCTCGTCGGGCGGGACGGGGGTACAGCAGCCCGCCAGCCGTACGCTCGCGGCCGCCAGGTCCGCCCCGTCGGCCGTGACGGCGACGGGCCACCGCGCGGCCGGCGCGGTGGCCCGGGGCGGCGGGCAGGGGCGGCCCGGGGCGAGCGGGACGGGCGGGGCGGGCTCCACCGCGGGATGGCTGGCCAGCCACTGCTCGATGGCGATCCGCGCGGCGGGCGTACGGGCGTGCTCCAGCCACTCCGGGGAGGGCCCGGAGGCGATGTCGCGGGACATCAGCAGCTGGAGGGTGTCACCGTCGCGCAGGACGGTGCTGAGCGTGGCGAGGCGGCCGTTGACGCGGGCGCCGATGCAGCTGTGGCCGCCGTCGCCGTGCTGCGCGTAGGCCGCGTCGACACAGCTCGCCCCGGCGGGCAGGCCGATCGTGCCGCCGTCGGCGCGGAAGACGGTGATCTCGCGGTCCAGGGCGAGCTCGTCGCGGAGGGAGGTCCAGAAGGTGTCGGGGTCAGGCGTGGCCCGCTGCCACTCCAGCAGCCGGGAGAGCCAGCCCGGCCGGGTGGGGTCGATGCGCTCCCCGTCCGTGGCGTCGGGCGTCTCGGGCGTGGCGTACGGATTCCCCAGGGCGACGACGCCGGCCTCGGCGACCTTGTGCATCTGGTGGGTGCGGATGAGGACCTGGGCGGGCTCCCCTCCGGGGCCCGCGACGGCTGTGTGAAGCGACTGGTAGAGGTTGAACTTCGGGGTGGCGATGAAGTCCTTGAACTCCGAGATGAACGGAGTGAAGCAGGTGTGCAGCTCGCCGAGGACCGCGTAGCAGTCGGCGTCCTCCGCGACGAGGACGAGCAGTCTGCCGAGGTCCGAGCCGGTCACCGCGCCGCGCTTGAGGCGCACCCGGTGCACGGAGACGAAGTGGCGCTGCTTGACGAGGACGTCGGCGGCGATGCCCGCCTCGCGCAGGACAGCCCCCACCGCCTCCGCGGTCGTCTCCAGGGTCGCGAGGCCTGCTGCGTGCCCGGTGACGAGCTCGCGGGTGCGGGCGTATTCGTCGGGGTGGAGGATCGCGAAGACGAGGTCCTCCAACTCGGTCTTGAGTGCCTGGACACCCAGCCGCTCGGCGAGCGGGATCAGTACGTCCCGCGTGACCTTGGCGATGCGGACCTGCTTCTCGGGCCGCATCACGCCCAGCGTGCGCATGTTGTGCAGCCGGTCGGCGAGCTTGATGGACATCACCCGGACGTCGTTGCCGGTGGCCACGAGCATCTTGCGGAAGGTCTCCGGCTCGGCGGCGGCGCCGTAGTCGACCTTCTCCAGCTTGGTGACGCCGTCGACCAGGAAGCGGACCTCCTCGCCGAACTGCCCGCGGACCTGCTCCAGGGTCACCTCGGTGTCCTCGACCGTGTCGTGGAGGAGGGAGGCGGTCAAGGTGGTCGTCTCGGCGCCCAGTTCGGCCAGGATCAGGGTCACGGCGAGCGGATGCGTGATGTACGGCTCGCCGCTCTTGCGGGTCTGGCCGCGGTGGGAGGACTCCGCGAGGAGATAGGCCCGCCGCAGGATGTCGAGATCGGCGCCCGGATGGTGGGCGCGGTGCACCTTGGCGACGTGGTCGATGGCGTCCGGCAGCCTGCCGCGCGCGCCCGAGCCGCCGAGCGCCGCGCGCCCCAGCCGTCTCAGGTCGAGGCGGGCGCGGCCGCGCCTGCGGCCGGGAGCAGCACCTTCGTGCGTGGCGTCTGTGCTCATGGGGGCACCTCCGGCAGCGTCGACCGGCGGTCGGCTGCACGCCTCCGTACCGGTGCTTGATGCTACCGAGCCCATCACGCGCTGCTCACCCGCTCTCGCCCAGAGTGAAACGGATCACCCATTCGAGCGAGCCACGCCGCCGGGAGTCCGGCGAACGGACCGGAAAAGAGGTAGTGCGCCCGGGAAGCCGGCCGGGGAGCGCCTCAGGCGAGCGCCGCGTCCAGCCAGGAGGGCTCGAAGGTGCCGCCCGCGACGATCACGGCGGGGCCGGTCATCTCGACCGTGCCGTCCGGCGCCTCGCTGATCACCAGGCGCCCGCCGGGGACGTCCACGGTGTACGTGACGGGCAGGCCGGTCACGGCCGGGTCCAGGCCGTCCCGGCGGGCGGTCGCGACCATCACCGCGCACGCGCCCGTGCCGCAGGAGCGGGTCTCGCCGGAGCCGCGCTCGTGGACGCGCATGGCCACGTGCTGCGGTCCTCGGTCGACGACGAACTCGACGTTGGCGCCCTCGGGGTAGGCGTCCGCGGGGGCGACGGCGGGGGCGGTGAACAGGTTCCCCGCGTCGGCGAGGTCGTCGACGAAGGTGACGGCGTGCGGGTTGCCCATGTTCACGTTGCGCGCGGGGCGGCTGCGGCCGTCGACGGTGACGGTCACCTCGCCCTCGGGGAGCACGGCCCGCCCCATGCCGACGGTGACGTCGCCGGCCGCCCCCTCGGCTCCGCCCTTGGCGATGTGGGCGTGCCGCAGGCCCGCACGGGTCGCGACGGTGAGGTCGCCCGCCTCGACAAGACCGGCGTGGTGGAGGTAGCGGGCGAAGACCCGGACGCCGTTGCCGCACATCTCGGCGATGCTGCCGTCGCTGTTGCGGTAGTCCATGAACCACTCGGCCTCGCCGACCATCGCACGCGCCTCGGGATGGGCCGCGGACCGTACGACGCGGAGCACTCCGTCGCCGCCGATGCCCGCGCGGCGGTCGCACAGCCGGGCGACGGCGGCGGGGGACAGCTCGATGCGGCCGTCGTGGTCCGGGATGATCACGAAGTCGTTCTCGGTGCCGTGACCCTTGAGGAAGGCGATCTGTGCGGTGCTCACGATTCGATGGTACGGGGGCCGCCCGCGGTCTCCCCGGCGAGGCCCCGGGCCCGCCCGCGGCCCCGGGCCGGGCTCAGCGCAGCCGCGCCACACGCCAGACGGCGAGGACGACGACCAGGGCGACGAGGGCGGCGTACGAGGCGACGTAGCGCCAGTCCGGGCGGCGCCCGGAGCCGGGGGCCGGCATGCCGGGCCAGGTGTAGCCGACCCGGCGGGCCGCCATCACCCCCCAGCCCGCGGCACAGCAGCTGATGAGCAGGCCGAGCATGGCGACGACCGGCCCGCCGTCGCCGAACTCGAAGGCGAGGGGGAAGGCGAACATGAGCGAGCCGACGGCGGCGAGCACGACGATCGGGGCCAGCTGCCAGATGCGCAGCCTGCGCTGCGGGCGCAGCTCGCGGAACGACGCGGGCGCGGCGGTGCCGGCCTCGGCGGTTCCCTCGGTGTCCTCGGGGCCGTCCGGGGTCAGCGCCTGCGGCTCTTCCCCGGCCACTGCCGGGAGCTGGCCCCTCCGCGGCGGCTGTTGCGGTCTGTCACGAGGGCCGGCCTCCATCGCCACGCGCCCTCCCAACCCGGACTTCACGGCTCGATCGAAGCTCGATGATGGCACGCCCGCGCAGACCGGAATGGCGCGCGTAGCGTCCCGATGCCATCACGTGATCAGGCTGTGACCGCCCGTTCGAGCAACGCCAGCGCGAGCCCGGGGAGTTCCGCCCTGCGGTCGGCCGCTCCGCTCAGCCAGTGCACGCGGGTGTCCTTGCGGAACCACGAGTCCTGGCGGCGAGCGAACCGCTTGGTGGCCCGCACGGTCTCGGCGCGCGCCTCGTCCTCGGTGCACTCCCCCGCCAGGAAGGCGAGCACCTGCTGGTAGCCGAGGGCGCGCGAGGCGGTACGGCCCTCGCGCAGCCCCTGGCGCTCCAGGGCGCGCACCTCGTCCACGAGCCCCGCCTCCCACATGCGGTCCACGCGCACGGTGATCCGCTCGTCCAGCTCGGGGCGCTCGACGTCGACGCCGATCTGCAGGGCGTCGTAGACGGGCTCCTCGCCCGGCAGGTTCGCGGTGAAGGGGCGGCCGGTGAGCTCGATGACCTCCAGGGCGCGCACGATGCGGCGGCCGTTGCCGGGCAGGATGGCGCGGGCGGCGGCCGGATCGGCCGCGGCGAGGCGGGCGTGCAGGGCGCCGGGGCCCTGCTCGGCGAGCTCCTCCTCCAGGCGGGCGCGGACGGCGGGGTCGGTGCCGGGGAAGTCCAGGGCGTCGATGGTGCCCTTGATGTAGAGCCCGGAGCCGCCGACGAGCACGGGTGTGCGGCCCTCGGCGAGGAGCCGGTCGATCTCCGCGCGGGCCAGCCGCTGGTACTCGGCGACGCTCGCGGCCTCGGTCACGTCCCAGATGTCGAGGAGGCGGTGCGGCACACCCTGCCGCTCCTCCAGGGTCAGCTTGGCCGTGCCGATGTCCATGCCCCGGTACAGCTGCATGGAGTCGGCGTTGACGACCTCGCCGCCCAGGTGCCGGGCGAGGGCGACGCCGAGATCGGACTTGCCGGCCGCCGTGGGGCCCACGACGGCGATGACCCGCGGGGCGGGAACTGCGTTTTTCACCGGGTTTTTCACCGGATCAGTCTCGCAAACCCCACCCGCGCCCCACGAACGAGCGACGTGACGCGGCGCTGCCGGGTTCGTTGCCTGTTGCGAGGTTCCGAGAGCCGGTTCACGGCCGGTGCCCGGTCGCGGTGCAACGGCACACCCCGGGCGGCGCGGGACTTCGCACACACCAGTAAGGTAATGGAGTAGATATGGGCGTGTTTTCAAGGTTTCGCCGCAAGCGGGACGAGGCGTCAACCGAAGAGGCGGCAACGGCCACTCTGACGGCGGAATCGGCCGATGACGCCGCAGAGACCAAGGCCGAGGCTGCCGAGTCGGAGACGTCCGGCGAGGCCGAGGCCGAGGCTTCCGCGGCCGAGGGGGTCGAGATCCCCAAGCAGCAGTCGGCGGAGAAGGCCGTCGACAGCGAGGCCGGTGAGGGCGCCCGTAAGTAGCTCTTGAACCAGAAAGACGAGGGAAGGCGCCATGGGCCTGTTGGACACACTCAAGGCCAAGCTCGCCCCTGCGAAGGACAAGATCGGCGATCTCGCGCAGCAGCACGGGGACAAGATCGAACAGGGGCTGGAGAAGGCCGCCAAGGTGGTCGACGAGAAGACCAAGGGCAAGTACAGCAGCCAGATCCACACGGGTGCCGGCAAGGCAAAGGACGCCATCGACCGGCTCGCCGAGAAGGAAGGCGGCAAGGGCGGCGGCACCGGCACCACGGCCCCCTGAGCGGCTGCCGGGAGGCCCGGCGCTGGACCCTCGTCGGCGGACGGGGCGCGGAGCGGATGCTCCGCGCCCCGTCGCTGCGTTTCCGGGTGCGCGAAGACCACCGGGGCCGGGACCGCCCGACGCCGCGGCCACCGAGACTGCCCGGGCGGGCCCGTAGAGGGGCTGTACGGCGCTCTCGCGGCCGTATAGCCCGTAGGAGGCCCCCAGGGAGCCCGAACGGCCGCGAGGCCGTCAGGGGCGGACGGAACGGGTCGGGGGCGGCCGGTTACGACCAGGCGGCCACGAAGTACCCCACCCCGTAGGGCGCCTCGTCGTACAGCAGCTGCCCCTTGAGTCCTGCGCCCACGCCGGCCCCCGCGAGGACCTGCCACGGGGCGCGTCCCGCGGCCTTGAGTTCCTGGGCGAGTCCGCCGTCGAGCGCGGCGAGCGCCGCGGTGTCCGCGGCGCCCAGTGCACGCGCCGCCTCCGCGTCGAAGTCCGCCGCCCGCTCGTCGAGGTAGCCCGGCGCCTTGAGCGTCCGGCAGGCGCTGCCGTCGCCCATCACCAGCAGGGCGGTCCGTCCGTCCCCGTCGGCCAGCTCGCGGCCTGCGGCCAGGCACCGCTCGGCCTCCAGCGTCTCTTCGACGCCCAGGCCCTCGACGGGCGCATCGGCCCAGCGCGTGCGCTCCAGCAGCCAGGCGGCGACCGCCAGGGACTGCGGCAGCTGCCGCTCCCCCGCCTGCGGGCCCTGCCCCAGGCGCACGTCGACGTCTACACCGAGTCCGCGGAACGATCCCCTGGACCCTTGCGGGTGCGGCCCGCGGCCCGGCTGCGGGGCGGGGCCGAGGACGACGAGCCGGTCGGGCCGCGCGGCGGCCAGCAAGCCCAGCGCGTCGAGGCAGGCGGCCCGCAGGCCGTCCAGCTCGGGTGCGGCCCCGGCGGCGACCTCCGGGACGAGCAGCGGCGGACAGGGGCATACGGCGGCGGCGACGAGCATGGCGGGAACGATACGCCCGCCGGACACTGCGCGCAGTCGCGGCCCGGGGCGCTCCCGGGCCGCGGACGGTGCGTTCGCGTCAGTCGCAGCCGCCGCAGCCCGCGGCGGCGGGGGCGGGGCTCGGCGCGGGGGCGCCGATGGCCGGGATGCCCAGCATCACGCCGGCCGGCTTGGCGGCGGCAGCGGCGGTGCGCTTCTCCCACGCATCGCCCGCGCGCGTGCGGCGCACGGCCTTGGCGGGGCCCTCGGCGAGCAGGTGGTGCGGGGCGGCGTAGGTGATCTCGACGGTCACCACGTCGCCCGGGCGGACCGGCTCACCGGGCTTGGTGAAGTGCACGAGGCGGTTGTCGGGCGCGCGGCCGGAGAGGCGGTGCGTGGCGTCGTCCTTACGGCCCTCGCCCTCGGCGACCATGACCTCCAGGGTGCGGCCGACCTGCTTCTTGTTCTCGTCCCAGGAGATCTCCTCCTGGAGGGCGACGAGACGCTCGTAGCGCGCCTGCACGACCTCCTTGGGGATCTGGCCCTCCATGGTGGCCGCGGGGGTGCCGGGACGCTTGGAGTACTGGAACGTGAAGGCGTTGGCGAAGCGCGCCTCGCGCACCACGTGCATGGTCTGCTCGAAGTCCTCCTCGGTCTCGCCGGGGAAGCCCACGATGATGTCGGTGGAGATGGCGGCGTCCGGCATGGCGGCGCGCACCTTCTCGATGATGCCCAGGAAGCGCTCCTGGCGGTACGAGCGGCGCATCGCCTTCAGGACGGTGTCCGAGCCGGACTGCAGCGGCATGTGCAGCTGGTGCATCACGTTCGGCGTCTCGGCCATGGCGGCGATCACGTCGTCGGTGAAGTCGCGCGGGTGCGGGGAGGTGAAGCGGACCCGCTCCAGGCCCTCGATCTTGCCGCAGGCGCGCAGCAGCTTGGAGAACGCCTCGCGGTCGCCGATGTCGGAGCCGTAGGCGTTGACGTTCTGGCCGAGCAGAGTGATCTCGCTGACGCCCTCGGCGACCAGCGCCTCGATCTCGGCGAGGATGTCGCCCGTGCGGCGGTCCTTCTCCTTGCCGCGCAGCGCCGGGACGATGCAGAACGTGCAGGTGTTGTTGCACCCGACGGAGATGGACACCCAGGCCGCGTAGGCGCTCTCACGGCGCGTCGGCAGCGTCGAGGGGAACGCCTCCAGGGACTCGGCGATCTCGACCTGCGCCTCTTCCTGGATGCGGGCGCGCTCGAGCAGCACGGGCAGCTTGCCGATGTTGTGCGTGCCGAAGACGACGTCGACCCAGGGGGCCCGCTTCACGATCGTGTCGCGGTCCTTCTGGGCGAGGCAGCCGCCGACGGCGATCTGCATCCCGGGACGCTTCGTCTTCATGGGGGCCAGCCGGCCGAGGTTGCCGTAGAGCTTGTTGTCGGCGTTCTCCCGCACCGCACAGGTGTTGAAGACGACGACATCGGCGTCGCCCTCCGCGGTGCCCTCGGGCGCACGGACATAGCCCGCGTCCTCCAGCAGGCCCGACAGCCGCTCGGAGTCATGGACGTTCATCTGGCACCCGTAGGTGCGCACCTCGTATGTCTTCGCACTCATCTCAATCGACCAGGGTACGTGGTCGCCCGGACAGCCCGCCTCTCCCTTTCCCCGCCCCCGCCCCCGCCCCCGTTCCGCCGTAACCCCTGCCGAAGCCCGGCCGGGCCTGGCAGGATCCGCCCATGCTTCCCCGTTCCCCGCGCCCTGGGCGCCGCGTCCTCCGTGCGGCCGCGGCGGGCACCGTCGTGCTCGCCTTGCTGGTGTGGTGGCTGGTGTCCCTGCACGGGGACACGTCCCCGGCCGGCCGGATGTCGTTCGCCACGGGGGTGCCGACGGGCGTGTACGCCAAGTACGGCGACCTCCTCAAGGAGGACCTGGGGCGCGACATGCCGTCCCTGGACGTGCGCCTGCGGCGCAGCCAGGGGTCGATCGACAACCTGCGGCAGCTCACCTCCGGTGAGGCGGACTTCACCCTGGCCACCGCGGACTCGGTCGCCACCTACCGGGACGAGGGGAAGCCGGGCGCAGCGGGGCTGCGCGCCTGTGCCCGGCTGTACGACGACTACATCCAGCTGGTGGTGGAGAAGTCCTCCCGGGTGCAGTCCGCCCGGGACCTGCGGGGCCTGCGGGTGGGTGTGGGGACGGACGACTCCGGAGTGCAGCTGATCACGCGGCGGCTGCTGAAGGCGGCGGGGCTCGACTTCGACAAGGACATCACGCCGGTGCGGGTCGGCATCGACAGGATGCCGGGGCTGCTGGAGCGGGGGGAGCTGGACGCGTTCTTCTGGTCCGGCGGGCTGCCCACGAACGCCGTCCAGACGCTCGGCCTGCGGCTGTCCATCCGCCTGGTGCAGCTGAGCGACCTGATCGCGCCGCTGCACGCGCAGGGGCCGCAGACGCACTACTACCGGGCCGCGGTCATGCCTGTGGACGCCTATCCGGAGCTGCGGGCGACGCAGGCGGTGAAGACGCTGGCGGTCGCGAACCTCCTCGTCACCATGGACCACGCGGATCCGGAGCTGGCGGAGAGCGTCACCCGCTCCGTGATGAACAGCAGGGACCGCATAGGGCAGAAGGTGCACGCGGCGCAGAAGGTGGATCTCCGTACGGCGATCTTCACCGACCCCCTGCAGTTGCACGCGGGGGCGCGGCGCTACTACCTGTCGGTCAAGCCCTGAAGAGCGTAACTACTTGTCCGTCAAGCCCTGAGGGGTGCCGTTCACGCTCTCACCGTGCCGCGGCACCCTGATCACCGCCCGCAGTCCGTGCGGCTCGTTGGGGGCGTACGTGAGCGTGGCGCCGCCCGCCGCGAGGAGGGCCCGGGAGATGGACAGCCCCAGGCCCGAGCCGGAGACGTTCTGGTGCCGGCTGCTGCGCCAGAAGCGGTCGCCGATGCGGGTGAGCTCCTCGTCCGTGAGGCCGGGCCCGCCGTCGGCGACCGTGATGCCGACACAGTCGCCCTCGACCTCGACGCTGACGTGGACGGGGGAGCCCCCGGGCGTGAACTTGAGCGCGTTGTCCACCACCGCGTCGAGGGCGCTGGAGAGGGCGACGGGATCAGCCCAGCCCGTCACCGCGGCCGGACCGCTGTAGGTGAGCGTCACCTGCTCGCGGTCGGCGACCGGTGACCAGGCCCCCACCCGGTCGGTGACGATCTCCGCTATGTCGGTCAGCTGGAGGTCGGCGGCGGCGTGCTCGGCGAGGGCGAGGCCCAGGAGGTCGTCGAGCACGCGCGCGAGGCGCTTGCCTTCGGCCCGCACGGAGGCGACCTCCGTGTGGCCGGTGGGGAGGTCCAGGGCGAGGAGGTCGATGCGCAGCAGGAGGGCGGCGAGCGGGTTGCGCAGCTGGTGCGAGGCGTCGGCGACGAAGGCGCGCTGCTGGTCCAGGACGGTCTCGACGTTGTCGGCCATCTCGTTGAAGGAGCGGGCGAGGCGGCGCAGCTCGGGCGGCCCGCTGTCGGCCGCGACGCGGGAGTTCAGCCGCCCCGTGGCGATGCCGTGCGTCGCGGCGTCCAGGGTCCGTACGGGCCGCAGCACCCACCCCGTGAGGCGGAACGCGGCGGCGACGGCGACGAGCATCGCGGCGGTCTCGCCCGCCACGAGCAGCATCCAGGAGTGCAGGATCCGCGAGCGCAGCTGCCCCGTGGGGGAATCGGTGACGACGACCGCGACGACGTCACCGTCGCGGATGACGGGGGAGGCGACGGCGAGCCGGCTGTGCTTCAGCGGCCACACCTGCCCGGGGTCATGGCTGCGGCGCCCCGCCAGGGCCTCCTGGAAGGCCCGCTGGCCCTCACCGGTGGACGGGACCTCCCAGCGCCTGGGGGCGACCGCCATGGCCGCTCCGTCGCGGTAGAAGATGCCGACCCGGATGTCGTAGAGCTCTTCGTAGCGCAGGAGTTCGGAGCGCAGGGTGTTGAACCGTTCGTCCGTCTCGGCCGCCTGGTCGGACGGCCGGGTGGTGACGAACTGGGCGAGGGCCGCGAAGCGGGCGGTGTCGTCGATGCGGTCGACGACCACGCGCTGCTGCTCGGCCGCGGCGATGCTGGCGGCGAGGGGGAACCCGAGGGCCAGCAGCACGCCCGCGAGCAGGACGATGAGGAGCGGAAGGAGTCGTGTGCGCACAGGCTCGGCCGGCCCTCACCGGGCCGGGACGACGATTTTGTAGCCGACCCCGCGGACTGTCTCGATCAGGGCGGGCATGCGCAGTTTGGCGCGCAGGGAGGCGATGTGCACCTCCAGGGTGCGGCCGGTCCCCTCCCAGCTGGTCTGCCATACCTCGCTGATGATCTGTTCGCGGCGGAAGACGACGCCGGGCCGCTGGGCGAGCAGGGCCAGCAGGTCGAACTCCTTACGGGTGAGCGGGACGGCCGTACCGGCCACGGAGACCTCGCGGTTGGGGAGTTCGATGGTGAGGCTGCCCAGCCGCAGCGAGCGCGGCGCGGAGAGCTCCTGCGTGTCCTCCGGGCCCTTGCCGGCGGGCGGCTTACGGCGGGCGACCGCATGGATGCGGGCGAGGAGCTCGCCGGTGTCGTAGGGCTTGACCACGTAGTCGTCGGCGCCGAGGTTGAGACCGTGGATCTTGGAGCGGGTGTCGGCGCGGGCGGTGACCATGATGACGGGTATGCCGGTGCGTTTGCGGATCTTGCCGCAGACCTCGAAGCCGTCCTGGTCGGGCAGGCCGAGGTCGAGCAGGACGACGGCGAAGGGCACGCCCGTGTCGGGCAGCAGGGCGCGGAGCGCCTCCTCGCCGCTGCGGGCGTGGGTGACGTCGAAGCCGTGCCGGGACAGCACCGCCGCCAGGGCCGCGGCGACGTGGTCGTCGTCCTCCACGAGCAGCAGTCTCATCCGGCCCCCTCCCTGTGACCGCGGCGTGGGCACCCCCGCATCCACGCTGATGGACGCCCGGTCCGTCAAGGGGGTTCCGGGAGTGAAGGAGCTTCCGTTATCCAGCCGGTACGCCCGCGCGACCGGCGTGCACGCCGTGCGCCCCCTTCACGCAGAGTGTCCCTTTGCGGCCGGATCGTTATGCTCAATTTCAGCTCAGATGTAATGACGCTGGTCGATGCCGCTCATTAGGGTCCTCCCAATCGAGGAGGATGGAGCGAGGAACGCCGATGAGCGAAGTATCGGTGACCGACGAGGCCACTGCCGCCGCGGACCCACTGGTCGTCCTGAAAAGCGTCAACAAGCACTTCGGCGCCCTGCATGTCCTCCAGGACATCGACCTGACGATCGCACGCGGCGAGGTCGTCGTCGTGATCGGCCCGTCGGGTTCGGGCAAGTCGACGCTGTGCCGGACCATCAACCGTCTGGAAACCACGGATTCCGGATCGATCACCATCGACGGCAGACCGCTGCCCCAGGAGGGCAAGGAGCTGGCCAGACTGCGTGCCGACGTCGGCATGGTCTTCCAGTCCTTCAACCTCTTCGCGCACAAGACCGTACTGGAGAACGTGACGCTCGGTCAGATAAAGGTCCGCAGGACGGACCGCCGCAAGGCCGAGGAGAAGGCGCGCGCCCTCCTCGACAGGGTCGGCGTCGGCGCCCAGGCCGACAAGTACCCCGCCCAGCTCTCGGGTGGCCAGCAGCAGCGCGTGGCCATCGCCCGCGCCCTGGCCATGGACCCGAAGGTGATGCTCTTCGACGAGCCGACGTCCGCGCTCGACCCGGAGATGATCAACGAGGTGCTGGAGGTCATGCAGCAGCTCGCCCGGGACGGCATGACGATGGTCGTCGTCACCCACGAGATGGGCTTCGCCCGCTCCGCCGCCAACCGCGTGGTCTTCATGGCCGACGGCCGCATCGTCGAGGAGGCGCGGCCGGACCAGTTCTTCAGCAACCCGCGCAGTGACCGTGCCAAGGACTTCCTCTCGAAGATCCTGCACCACTGACCGCACCGGCGCCCCGCCGCCGGACCGGCCCGTTCGGCCCTCCCGTCACGGCTGCCCGAACCGCTCCGCTCCACCTGCAGACGCAAAGGATGTTCACCATGAAGCTCCGCAAGACCGTCGCAGCCGCCGCCGTGGCACTGGCCCTCACCGCGACCGCCACCGCCTGCGGCAAGTCGGGCAGCCCGGACGACGACAAGGCCGGCAAGCCCGGCGACGGCCAGTCCGCACCGGCCGTGCCGACCTACAAGGTGAACACCTCGGCCGACGTCAAGGGTTCGCCCGTCTTCGACAGGATCAAGGGCAAGACGATCACCATCGGCACCAAGGCCGACCAGCCCGGCCTGGGCTACGAGAACCCCACCTCCAAGAAGCGCTCCGGCTTCGACGTGGAGATCGCCCGGATGATCGCGGCCGACCTCGGCTTCGACGAGGCCCACATCAAGTTCAAGACGGTGCCGTCCGAGGCCCGCGAGACGCAGATCGCCAGTGGCGGGGTCGACTTCTACGTCGGCACCTACACGATCAACGACGAGCGCAAGAAGCAGGTCGACTTCGCCGGCCCGTACTACGTCGCCGGGCAGGACCTGCTGGTGAAGTCCGACAGCAGCATCAAGGGCCCCGAGGACCTCAAGGGCAAGAAGGTCTGCTCGGTGACCGGCTCCACGCCGCTCAAGCGCATCAAGGAGCCCAAGTACGGAGCGGCCGAGGTCAAGGCCCAGCAGGGGTACCAGCTGTGCGTCCAGGAGCTCGTGTCCGGCACGGTCGACGCCGTGACGACCGACGACACGCTCCTCAAGGGTTACGCCGCGGAGAACAAGGGCGCCTTGAAGGTGGTCGGCAAGCCGTTCTCCACGGAGCCCTACGGCGTGGGCGTGAAGAAGGACGACAAGGCGCTGCGCGCGGCCATCAACGACGCCATCGAGGCGCACGAGAAGAACGGCGACTGGAAGAAGGCTTACGACGCCACCATCGGCCTGTCCGGGATTGCCGCGCCGAACCCGCCCGCGGTCGACCGCTACTGATCCGCACGTGATCCGCTACTGATCAGCCGGGAGCGCTGCCTTGAACGTTCTGTCGGACCACTTCGCGGAGTTCCGTGAAGGATTCCTCGGCACCGTGGAGCTCACGGGGCTCAGCGGCCTGCTGGCCCTGGTGCTGGGCATACTGATGGCGGCGTTCCGGGTCTCCCCGGTGCCCGCCCTGCGAATATTCGGCACCACTTGGGTGACGCTGCTGCGCAACACCCCGCTGGTGCTGCTCTTCCTCGCCGTCACCCTGGGCCTGCCCGCCCTCGGACTCAAGGGCTGGGACTCCTTCTGGCTCGCCGTGCTGACGCTCGGGTGCTACACCTCGGCGTTCATCTGCGAGGCCGTCCGGTCCGGCATCAACTCCGTACCGGTGGGCCAGGCGGAGGCCGCCCGCTCGATCGGGATGACCTTCAACCAGACGCTGGGCCAGGTCGTGCTGCCCCAGGCCACCCGCACCGCGGTGCCGCCCATCGGCAGCCTGATGATCGCCCTCACCAAGAACACGGCGATCGCCTCGGGCTTCAACGTGACCCAGCTGGGCTCGGTGCAGAAGTCGCTCAACGCCGACACCGGCTACAACATCTACGTGATCTTCCTCTGGATCGCGATCTGCTACATCATCATCACCCTCGCGGTCAGCGGCCTGTTCCGGCTGCTGGAGAACCGGCTGGCGGTGGCCCGGTGAGCGCGAACGTCCTCTACGACGCACCCGGCCCCAGGGCGCGGGCCCGCAACCGCCTCTACGGGGCGCTGTCCACCGTCGCGATCCTCGCTCTGATCGCCTTCATCATCTACAAGCTGGACGACACCGGCCAGTTCCAGGCCGGCCTGTGGGACGACTACGAGTACAGCGACACCCACCAGCGGATCGTCGACGGCCTGCTGACGACGCTGAAGACGTTCGCGATCGCGGCCGTGCTCTCGCTCGTGCTCGGCGCGGTGCTGGCGGCCGCCCGGCTCTCCGACCACCGGCCGGTGCGCTGGGCCGCCACGGTGGCGGTGGAGTTCTTCCGCTCCATGCCGCTGATGATCATGATCTTCCTGCTGTTCGCGGGGGTCTTCACCAACGATCCGATGTGGGCGCTGGTCATCGGGCTCACGCTCTACAACGGCTCCGTGCAGGCCGAGATCTTCCGGTCCGGGATCAACGCGGTGCCCCGGGGCCAGGGCGAGGCCGCCTACGCGCTCGGGCTGCGCAAGACACAGGTGATGTCGAGCATCCTGATCCCGCAGGGCGTACGGACGATGCTGCCGTCGATCATCAGCCAGCTCGTGGTGACCCTGAAGGACACCTCGCTCGGGTTCATCATCCTCTACGAGGAGCTGCTCTTCGTGGGCAAGGCCTTCGCCGAGCAGACCAAGCCCGTGAACGGCGTCTACGCCTTCATCCCGATGGTGATCATCTTCGGTTCGATCTACATCCTGCTCTGCCTGGCGCTGTCTTCGGTGGCCACCTGGGTCGAACGGCGCACGCAGCGCTCGCGCAAGGGCAGCCCGCCCGCGATGTCGACGGCCGAAGGCGCCGTCACGACCGGGTCCGCCGCGGGCGCGGACGGCGCCTCCGGCGCACACGACTCCCGCACGGGCTGATCCTCCGCAGGTGACGCCCCGTCGGCCGGACCGGTCGGCGGGGCGCGCCGCGTGCGGCGCGCCGCGGCGAGCGCCCTGATCACTTGACGCACGCACCCGCAGTGGGTTGCATACGTTCTGTGATCGAGCACCGCGTTCCCCCCGTCGGATCCCGAACGTCCCGTACGCCCCGTACGTACCGTGGAGCCCCGGGCAGGGATCTCGGCCGCAGCGCGCACCGGGGAGCCGTGCCGTGGACCCGGTGATCGTCGTCGGGGCCGGCCCGGTCGGCCTCATGCTCGCTCTCTGCCTCGCCCGCCACGAGGTGCGCGTCGTCCTCCTCGACGAGGCCTCCGACGGCCCCGCGCCGGACGAGGAGCGCCTGGCCCGCACGGTCGTGCTCGGCCCGGACACCGCGGCCCTGGTGGAGCGGCTGGGGTGCGCCACGCAGGACGGCACCCGCTGGACGGGCTGGCGCACCATGCGCCGCCGCGCGGTCGTCAGCCGGCTGGCGTTCACACGCCCCGGGGAAGCCGCGGAAGCCGGCGCGGCCGAGGGCGCGGTGGCAGCCGGCCCCTCGCCGCTGCACCTGCCGCAGCACGCGCTGACGCGGGAGCTGAAGGCCGCACTCGTCTCGGAGGAGAAGGTGCGGATCGTCCGCGGGGGCCGCCTGGAGAACCTGCGGCAGGACGCCTTCGGGATCTCCGCCCACCTCCGCGGCGACAAAAGCTCCGCCTGGCGGGGCAGTTACCTGGTCGGCTGCGACGGCGCCCGGTCGACCGTGCGCAAGCTGCTCGGCGCGCGCTTCCCCGGGCGCACGGCCGTCGAGCGGTACGCGGTCGCCGCGCTCCGGGCCGAGCTGCCGTGGCCCGGCGAGGCCGTGCTGCACCGGTCGCCCGCACGGGGCGGGGAGGTGACGGCCCGTCCCCTGCCGGACGGCGTGTGGCGGCTCGACTGGCCGCTGCCGCCCGGCGGCGAACTCGTCACGCCCGACGCGCTCCTGGCCCGGGTGCGTGACTCGCTGGCCACCTGGTGCGAAGACGTCCCGTCGTACGAGCTCCTGGACACCGGCGTGCACCTCGTGCACCACCGCCTCACGCGCCGGATGCGCACCGGCCGCGCCTTCCTCGCCGGGGACGCCGCGCACCTGCTGGGCGCGCTCGGCACCCAGGGCCTCGACGAGGGGCTGCGCGACGCCGGGAACCTCGCCTGGAAGCTGGCCCTGGCCTGGCACCACGGCGCCTCGGAGGCCCTGCTCGACAGCTACCAGGCCGAGCGGCGCGGGGCGATCGGGGACCGGCTGCGCGCCGCCGACCGGGCGCTGCCGGCGGTACGGGGCGAGGGAGGGTGGAGCAGCGTGCGCCGCACGCTGGTGCCGGGCGCCCTGCGCGGGCACGACGAGCTGCTCACCGATGGCCACCTCGGGCGCGGGCAGCTCAGCACGCCCCCCTCCTACACCCGTACGCCCCTGGCACCGGCCGCACCGCCCGCCGGCTCCGTCACCGTGGACACCCCGCTGGGAGCCCAGGCGGAGAACGTGCCGGTGACGGCACCGGACGGCACCCTCGTGCCGCTGCAAGACCGGCTCGGCGGCGACCTCCTGGTGATCCTGACGGCGCCGGGCAGCGGGGTGTGGGAGCGGCGACACTGGGCGGACGCCGGGCTCATGCCGCAGCTGGCGGCCGCCGTCAGCGCCCTGCCCGTGCGCGCCGAGCTGCTGGTCACCGACGAGTACCCGGGCGCTCCGGCCCACACCGTGCTGGTGGTGCGCCCGGACGGACACCTGGTCGCGGCGCTCGCCGGGGTGCGGCCTGCGGAGCTGTACGCGTGCGCGGACGCCGTACGGGGCGGCGCGGCCGGCGGCGCGGAGCCCGCGGGCGAGGGACGGAAGGGCGCCGCCGGGGCCGCGGCGGCGGGCCCGGAGCCGAGCGCCGCGGGCATGGCCTCCGGGAGCGGCCAGGGCGCGGGGAGCGCGCAGCCGCCGTCGGAAGCCCCCAGCGAAGCCGCAGCCAACCGTTGACCCGCACCGAACGCCATGGTTGACTACGGACCGTGACTGACACCGGCGCGCACTTCTGGCGGAGGGTCCATCTGGACCTGGTCCGCTACGCGGGCTGCGTCTGTCGTCCGTCCTGCTGATCCGCATCCCCTCCGCGCGGCCTGCGTGGGCGCTCTGTGCGCCGGCCGCCGCGCGCTCCTTCGCGATCACTCAGGACGGTTCCCGTGTTCCTTCCCCTGCCCACGCCCGTGCCCGGCTCCTCCACGGTCTCCCCCGGCTCCCCCGGCGCGCCCTCCGAGGCCGACCTGCTCGCCTTCGCCCGGCGCGCAGCAGCCGACGCACAACTGGTCTCGTCCCTCCCGCTGGATCCCCGGGGCCGCACGTGGATGCGGCTGAACGGGCCGGGTGACAGCGAGGCCTGGCTGATCGGCTGGCCGCCCGGCACCGGCACCGGCTGGCACGACCACGGCGGTTCGCACGGCGCGTTCGCCACCGCCGGCGGCGTGCTGACCGAGCACTCGCTCGCGGCCCGGATGCCCACCGACGGCTGGAGGAGCCTGGAGCTGGCCGACGGCATCGACCGCGAGCGGCGCCTCTCCGAGGGCGAGGGCCGGGCCTTCGGAGCCCACCACGTGCACCAGGTGTTCAACACTTCGGCGGAGCAGCACGCGGTGTCCGTGCACGCGTACTATCCGCCGCTGCCGCTGATGAGGCGGTACAGCCGCAGCGGGCAGATGCTGCGGCTGGAGCAGGTCGAGTGGCCGGAGGAGTGGGCATGAGGGTCGAGGAGCTCCTGGCGGCCGCCCGGGAGGGCCTGGACCGGCTCGGCCCCGCCGAGGCCTCGGCCGCCCAGGCCGGGGGCGCGCTGCTGGTGGACATCCGCTACGCGGCACTGCGGGAGCGCGACGGGCTCGTCCCCGGTGCTCTGGTGGTGGAGCGCAACGAGCTGGAATGGCGGCTCGACCCGCAGTGCGAGCACCGCGCCGCCGAGGCGACCGGGCACGGCCTGAGGGTGGTCGTGATCTGCAACGAGGGCTACGCCTCCAGCCTGGCCGCAGCCTCCTTGCGCCTGCTGGGCCTGCATCGCGCCACGGACCTGGCGGGCGGTTTCCAGGCCTGGCGCGCGGCGGGCCTGCCGGTGGACACCGGGGACGTGACGGTGGCGGGGACGTGACGGTCGCCGGAACGATGTGACGGTCGCCGCGGCGGCATGACGGCGCCCGGCGGGCGGTGCCGCCGCGGGCCCTATACGTCCGGCAGGCAGTGGTCCAGCAGCTCCGGGTCCTCGCCCTCCTCCTCCAGCGCGCGGCGCACCACGCGCAGGGCGAGGCCCTCGGAATAGCCCTTGCGGGCGAGCATCCCGGCGAGGCGGCGCAACCGCTTCTCGCGGTCCAGCCCGCGGGTGGCGCGGAGCTTGCGCTCGACCAGATCGCGGGCGGTGCGCTCCTCCTGCTCGGCGTCGAGCCGCCCCACGGCCTCGTCGATCACGGCGGAGTCCACGCCCTTGGTGCGCAGCTCGCGCGCCAGGGCCCGCCGGGCCAGGCCCCGGCCGTGGTGCCGGGACTCGACCCAGGCCCCGGCGAACGCGGAGTCGTCGATCAGGCCCACGTCCTCGAAGCGGGACAGGACCTCCTCGGCGACCTCGTCCGGGATTCCCCGCTTGGCCAGGGCGTCCGCGAGCTGCTTGCGGGTGCGCGGGGTCCCGGTGAGCAGGCGCAGGCAGATCGCCCGCGCCTGCTCCTCGGGCCGCGGCGGTGCCCCGTCGTCCCCGGCCCTCGACGGGGAGGGGGCGCCACCGCCGGTACGGTCGTCCACGTCCGGTCCCGGCGGGTCTTCCCCGGCGCCCGGCCGGGGGTACTCCCATCGCCGTGTCATGGATCAGCTCTTGGCAGCCGTGGCCTTGGCCGCCTTCGCCGTGGACTTCGCCGGGGCGGGCAGGGACTTGGCCGGCTCGGCGGCCTCGGCGCCCGCGGCATCCGCGCCGGGCTCGCCCTCCTTCTTGTCCCCGGGCTTGACGCCCACGCCCAGCTTCTCCTTGATCTTCTTCTCGATCTCGTTGGCGAGGTCGGGGTTGTCCTTGAGGAAGTTGCGGGCGTTCTCCTTGCCCTGGCCGAGCTGGTCGCCCTCGTAGGTGTACCAAGCGCCGGCCTTGCGGATGAAGCCGTGCTCGACGCCCATGTCGATCAGGCCGCCCTCGCGGCTGATGCCCTGGCCGTAGAGGATGTCGAACTCGGCCTGCTTGAAGGGCGGTGCGACCTTGTTCTTGACGACCTTGCAGCGGGTGCGGTTGCCGACGGCCTCTGTGCCGTCCTTCAGGGTCTCGATGCGGCGGATGTCGATGCGCACCGAGGCGTAGAACTTCAGCGCCCGGCCACCGGTCGTGGTCTCGGGGGAGCCGAACATCACGCCGATCTTCTCGCGGAGCTGGTTGATGAAGATCGCGGTGGTCTTGGACTGGTTGAGCGCGCTGGTGATCTTCCGGAGCGCCTGGCTCATCAGCCGGGCCTGGAGACCCACGTGCGAGTCGCCCATCTCGCCCTCGATCTCCGCGCGCGGCACCAGGGCGGCGACGGAGTCGATGACGATCAGGTCGAGCGCGCCGGAGCGGACCAGCATGTCGACGATCTCGAGGGCCTGCTCGCCGTTGTCCGGCTGGGACAGGATGAGGTTGTCGATGTCGACGCCGAGCTTCTTGGCGTACTCGGGGTCCAGCGCGTGCTCGGCGTCCACGAAGGCCACCGTGCCGCCGGCGCGCTGCGCATTGGCCACGGCGTGCAGGGTCAGGGTCGTCTTACCGGAGGACTCCGGTCCGTAGATCTCCACCACACGGCCGCGCGGGAGCCCGCCGACGCCGAGGGCGACGTCGAGAGCGGTCGACCCGGTGGAGATCACCTCGATCGGCTCGTTCGGCCGCTCTCCGAGGCGCATCACGGCGCCCTTGCCGAATTGCCGTTCAATCTGTGCGAGCGCGGCGTCCAGCGCCTTCTCGCGGTCGGTGCCTGCCATGGGTTCCACCCGGTTTGCTTGAGTCGATCGCTTCACGTCCACGACGCTAACGCCTGCCACTGACAATGCGCCCGGGCGTCGCTCCCGCCTGTGGATAACCCGGCCCGCGAAGGGCCTGGGACACGGTCCCGCGTACGGACTCCACAGCGCCGGGGAACCCATAAGAATGGATGTTCGATTTTGCTGTCAAGCGCGCCACTCCGGGGCCGGCGCGACCTCGTAGCGCCTCACGTACGCGCCGAGGAAGGCCTGCAGCGTCGCCGTCGCCGGGATGGCCACCAGCGCTCCCACGGCCCCGAGCAGCGCGGCGCCCGCCACCACCGACCCGAAGGCGACGGCGGGGTGGATGTCGACGGTCCGCGCGGTGATGCGCGGCTGCAGCACGTAGTTCTCGAACTGCTGATAGACCACGACGAAGCCGAGCACCCAGACCGCGTACCAGGGGTTCACCGTGAAGGCGAGCAGCACGGGCAGGGTGCCCGCCAGGTAGGTGCCGATGGTCGGGATGAACTGGGAGACGAAGCCCACCCAGATCGCGAGGGCCGGTGCGTAGGGCACCCCGAGGATCACCAGCAGCACGTAGTGGGCGATGCCGGAGATCAGCGCCATCAGGCCGCGCGAGTAGATGTAGCCGCCGGTCTTGGCGACGGCGAGCTCCCAGGCACGCAGCACCTCGGCCTGCCGGCGGGGCGGCAGCACGGAGCACAGGGCACGGCGCAGCCGGGGTCCGTCGGCCGCGAAGTAGAACGAGAACAGCAGCACGGTCAGCAGCTGGAACAGCCCGCCCAGGACGGTGGCCGAGATGTCCAGGACGCCGCTGGCGCTGCTCTTCACGTACCGCTGGAGCCATTCCGAGTGCAGCAGGCTCTCCTGGACCGCGACGCGGGACAGGCTCGTGCGGAACACCCGGTTGACCCATTTGATCACCGAGTCGAGGTAGGAGGGGAAGTTCTCCACCATGGTCACGATCTGGTCGGCGAGCATCGAGCCGAGCAGGGCGAAGAAGCCCGCGACGACGACGGTGATGACGAGGAAGACCAGGCCCGTCGCGAGCCCGCGGCGCATGCCGCGGGCGGACAGCCGCGATACGGCCGGCTCGATGGCCAGGGCGAGGAAGAAGGCGATCAGGATGTTGAGCAGCAGGCCGATGAGCTGCTGGAAGGCCCAGACCGCCAGCATGAAGCAGGCGAGCAGGGCGAGCGCGGTCACCATCGCGCGGGGCAGCCAGCGCGGCATGGCGGTGCCGGTGTCGGACGGAGGCGGTGGGGCGGGTTCCGGAACGGGGTCGTCTGCCACGCCGCAAGTGTGGCCTACCGGATGAAACGGAACCCCGCGACAGCCACCCGGTATGTCACCGTCTGTCCTCGGGGACCTCCATCGCCCTGCACACCGCGCGCCACACGTCCTTGGCGTTCCAGCCGGCGTCCAGGGCCTCGTGCACCGTCCTCCCGCCCAGCTCGGACATCACGTGGTCACGTGCGAAGGAGTCGGCGTACGCCGCGCCGAAATGATTCGCCATCCGCTGCCAGAAAACCGTCAACCGCATGCGCCCAGTATCCCGCCCCTGAGGGTGCTGCCCGGCACGAGCCGCTGACCGGGGGCCGTTCCCCGCCCTACGGTCGGTGCATGGCCCGATCCGGAACATCCCCCGCAGTCCGTGCCGAACAGTTCATCTGGCTGACCGCCCGCGTCCTGGAGCAGCGGAGATTCGCCTTTCACTTCCTGGACGGTGACCCCGGCGCCGTGGAGGCCGCCCTGACGGCCTACCTCGGCGAGGACGGCGGGTACGGCTTCGCCCTGGAGCCGGATCTGCGCGGCCCGGTGAGCCAGCCGCTGCACACCGTCTACGCGCTGCGCGTCCTCGACGAGATCGGCCGCTGCGGCGACCGGCGCATGGAGCGCGTCTGCCGCTACCTGACGTCCGTCTCCACCTCCGACGGCGCGCTGCCCGCGCTCCACCCTTCGCTCCGCGGCTATCCGGCGGCCCCGTGGATCCCGGTGGTGGAGGACCCGCCGAGCGACCTGCTGGCCACCGGCCCCGTGGTGGGCCTGCTGCACCGCAACGAGGTCTGGCACGCGTGGCTGTTCCGGGCGACCGACTTCTGCTGGGCCGCGGTCGAGGCCCTCGGGAACGGGACGAGAACTCACCCGTACGAGGTAGAGGCGGCCGTCGCCTTCCTGGACGGGGCACCCGACCGGGCGCGTGCCCGTACCGCGGCCGAGCGCCTCGGCCGGGTCGTGCGGGAGCAGCGGCTGGCGGTCCTGGACCCCGCGCGCGTGGCCGACTACCCCGTCCCGGAGGGGTACGCACCGGGCGAGCACCACTTCCCGCACGACTTCGCCCCCGCCCCGGACTCGCTGGCCCGCCCCTGGTTCACCGATGCCGAGCTGGAGCGCTCGCTGGACTTCCTCGCCGCCTCGCAGCAGGAGGACGGCGGCTGGCCGATCCGCTGGCGCGAGTGGGCCCCCGGCACCCGCCTGGAGAGCCGGCCGATGGTGACCCTCGCCGCGCTGCTGACCCTTCGCGCGTACGCCCGCACCGTGTGACGGCCCGCACCGTGTGACGGCCCGCCCGTATGACGGCCGCCTCCGCCGTCCCTCCCCCGCCGCCCCCGTTCCGCCCGACCACCTGGGCTGACCTGCGGGTCCGGGGCATTGTCAGTGGTGCGGTGCACGATGGGTGGCATGGCGGACGAGACGGCGGCCGGTGCGGCGGCGGATGCGGACGGGGCCCTCGCGGGGTTCTCGCCGGCGACGCGCGCCTGGTTCACGGGAGCCTTCAGCGCGCCCACGGCGGCGCAGGAAGGGGCCTGGAGGGCCATCGGCGAGGGGTCGGACGTCCTGGTGGTCGCGCCGACGGGGTCCGGCAAGACGCTGGCGGCCTTTCTCGCCTCGCTCGACCGGCTGGCGAGCGTCCCGCCGCCGGCCGAGACCAGGAAGCGCTGCCGGGTGCTCTACGTGTCCCCCCTCAAGGCCCTCGCGGTGGATGTGGAGCGCAACCTCCGCAGCCCGCTGACCGGCATCCGGCAGGCGGCCGTCCGCCTGGGGCTGCCCGAGCCGGAGGTGCGCGTCGGGATCCGCTCCGGCGACACCCCGCCCGCCGAGCGCCGGGCCCTCGTCACCCGCCCGCCGGACATCCTGATCACGACCCCCGAGTCGCTCTTCCTGATGCTCACGTCCGCCGCCAGGGACGCACTCAAGGGCGTGGAGACCGTCATCCTCGACGAGGTGCACGCGGTCGCGGGCACCAAGCGGGGCGCCCACCTCGCCCTGTCCCTGGAGCGGCTCGACGCACTGCTGCCCCGCCCCGCGCGGCGCATCGGCCTCTCCGCGACGGTCCGGCCGGTGGACGAGGTGGCCCGCTATCTCTCACCGCAGCGGCGGGTGGAGATCGTCCAGCCGCCGTCCGGCAAGGAGTTCGACCTCTCGGTGGTCGTCCCGGTGCAGGATCTGGGGGAGCTGGGTGCGTCACCGGTCCAGGACGGCGGTGACGGCAAGGACAGGCCGTCCATCTGGCCCCATGTGGAGGAGCGGATCGCCGATCTCGTCCAGGCGCACCGTTCCACCATCGTCTTCGCCAACTCCCGCCGGCTGGCCGAGCGGCTGTGCAACCGGCTGAACGAGATCGCCTACGAGCGCGCCACGGGCGCGCCCCTGCCCGAGCACCACTCCCCCGCCGAGCTGATGGCCGAGTCCGGCGCGGCCAAGGGGGCGCCGCCGGTCCTCGCCCGCGCGCACCACGGCTCGGTCTCCAAGGAGCAGCGGGCCCTGGTCGAGGAAGACCTCAAGGCGGGCCGGCTGCCCGCCGTCGTCGCCACCTCCAGCCTGGAGCTGGGCATCGACATGGGCGCGGTGGACCTGGTCGTCCAGGTCGAGTCGCCGCCGTCGGTCGCCTCGGGGCTGCAGCGGGTAGGCCGCGCGGGCCACCAGGTCGGCGCGGTGTCCACGGGCGTCGTCTTCCCCAAGTACCGGGGAGACCTGGTGCAGGCGGCCGTGGTGACCGAGCGGATGCGCTCGGGGGGCATCGAGTCCCTGCGGGTGCCCGCCAATCCGCTGGACGTCCTGGCCCAGCAGATCGTCGCCATGGTCTCCGTCGACACCTGGGGCGTGGAGGAGCTACTGGCCCTGGTGCGGCGGGCCGCCCCCTTCGCCTCCCTGCCGGAGTCCGCCTACACGGCGGTGCTCGACATGCTCGCGGGCCGCTATCCGTCCGACGCCTTCGCCGAACTGCGGCCGCGCCTGGTGTGGGACCGCGTCGCCGGTACGGTCACGGGACGCCCGGGCGCGCAGCGGCTCGCCGTCACCTCCGGCGGCACCATCCCCGACCGCGGGCTGTTCGGCGTCTTCCTGGCCGGCGCCGAATCCAAGGAGGGCGCCAAGGGCGGGCGCCGGGTCGGCGAGCTGGACGAGGAGATGGTCTACGAGTCGCGCGTGGGCGACGTCTTCACCCTGGGCACCACCTCGTGGCGGATCGAGGACATCACGCGCGACCGCGTCCTCGTCACCCCCGCGCCCGGCGTCCCGGGACGGCTGCCGTTCTGGAAGGGCGACCAGCTGGGGCGCCCCCTCGAGCTGGGCCGCGCCCTGGGCGCCTTCCTGCGCGAGGTCGGTTCCGCGGACGCTGACGCCGCCCGCGAGCGGCTCGCCTCCGCAGGCCTCGACACCTGGGCGGCGGACAACGTCCTGGCCTACCTGAGCGAGCAGCGCCAGGCGTGCGGACACGTCCCGGACGACCGGACCATCGTCGTGGAGCGCTTCCGCGATGAGCTCGGCGACTGGCGCGTCGTCGTCCACTCGCCCTTCGGCGCCCAGGTGCACGCCCCCTGGGCACTGGCCCTGGGCGCCCGCCTCGCCGAGCGGTACGGCATGGACGCCCAGGTGATGCACGCCGACGACGGCATCGTGCTGCGGCTGCCCGACGCCGACCTCATGGGCCTCGACCTGCTGGATACCGACCCCCTCCGCAAGGGCACGGAGTACGACGGCGAGCAGTCGCCCGTCGGCGCCGCGGACGTCACCTTCGACAAGGGCGAGATCGACCAGATCGTCACCGACCAGGTCGGGGGATCGGCCCTGTTCGCCGCCCGCTTCCGCGAGTGCGCCGCCCGGGCCCTGCTGCTTCCCCGGCGCAACCCCGGCAAGCGCACCCCGCTGTGGCAGCAGCGCCAGCGCGCCGCCCAGCTGCTGCAGGTCGCCGGGGAGTTCGGTTCGTTCCCGATCATCCTGGAGGCCGTCCGCGAGTGCCTCCAGGACGTCTTCGACGTCCCCGGTCTCACCGAGCTCATGGGCGACATCGAATCGCGCCGTGTCCGGCTGGTGGAGGTGACCACCCCGGAGCCGTCGCCGTTCGCCCGCTCGCTGCTCTTCGGCTACGTCGCCCAGTTCCTCTACGAGGGCGACTCGCCGCTCGCGGAGCGCCGTGCCGCCGCCCTGTCGCTGGACTCGCGGCTGCTCGCCGAGCTCCTGGGGCAGGCCGAGCTGCGCGAGCTGCTCGACTCGGAGGTGCTGGCCGAGCTGGAGCGCGAGCTGCAGTGGCTGACGGAGGACCGGCGCGCCAAGGACCGCGAAGGCGTCGCCGACCTGCTGCGCCTGCTGGGCCCGCTGACCGACGCCGGCCTCGCCGAGCGCGGCGCCGACCCGGCCTGGGTGCGGGAGCTGGCGGAGTCCCGGCGCGCCGTCCGCGTACGGATCGCCGGGGAGGAGCGCTGGGCGGCCGTCGAGGATGCGGGGCGGCTGCGCGACGCCCTGGGTACGGCCCTGCCCGTCGGCGTCCCCGAGGCGTTCACCGAGCCCGTCAAGGACCCCCTGGGCGATCTCCTCGCCCGGTACGCCCGCACCCACGGCCCCTTCACCTCGGCCGAGGCCGCCGCCCACTTCGGCCTGGGAACGGCCGTGACCGACGGCGCGCTGCAGCGCCTCATGGCCGGCGGCCGCGTCGTCCAGGGCGAGTTCCACCCCTCCGGCATCGGCCAGGAGTGGTGCGACGCGGCGGTCCTGCGCAGGCTGCGCCGCCGTTCCCTCGCGGCACTGCGGCACGAGCTGGAGCCGGTACCGCCCGCCGCGCTGGCCGCGTTCCTCCCCCAGTGGCAGCACGTCGGCACTCACAGCCTGCGCGGCGCCGACGGACTGCTGCGCGCGGTCGAGCAGTTGCAGGGCGCGCCGGTCCCGGCGTCGGCCCTGGAGAAGCTGGTACTCCCCGGCCGCGTGCGCGACTTCTCCCCGGCCATGCTCGACGAACTCACCGCGGCGGGCGAGGTGGTGTGGGCCGGAGCCGGCGCCCTCCCCGGCAAGGACGGCTGGGTGTCCCTGCTGCTCGCCGACGCGGCCCCGCTGCTGCTGCCCGCTCCCCACCCGCTGGAGCTCTCCCCCGTGCACCAGGCGGTGCTCGACGCGCTCTCCGGCGGCTACGGCCTGTTCTTCCGCCAGATCGCCGAGCGCGTGCGCGCCGCCGTCCCCGACGTCACGGAGCCGCAGATCGCCGATGCCCTGTGGGACCTCGCCTGGTCCGGCAGGCTCACCAACGACACCCTCGCCCCGCTGCGCGCCCTCCTCGGCTCGGGGCGGACGGCGGGCTCCACGGCGCACCGCGCCAAGCGCGCGGTGCCTCGCGGCCGTTACGGCTCCTTCACGGCGCGCGGCGGCCTGCCCACCACGCCGACCGCCTCCCGCGGGGGCCCTCCCACGGTCGCGGGCCGCTGGGCCCTGCTGCCCGAGCACGAGCCCGACGCCACGCACCGCGCCCACGCCCTGGCCCGTACGCTCCTCGACCGGCACGGGGTCGTCACCCGCGGGGCGGTGGCCGCCGAGGGCGTGGAGGGCGGCTTCTCCGCCGCGTACCGCGTGCTGTCCGTCTTCGAGGAGAGCGGCCAGGCGCGCCGCGGCTATGTGGTCGAGGGCCTGGGGGCCGCGCAGTTCGCCATGGACGGCGCCGTCGACCGGCTGCGGGCCGCGAGCACGGCCCGCGACCGGGCGGCCGGAGGCACCCCCGCCGCCGCGACCGGCATGCCGTGGGAGGCTCCGTCCGCGGCCCCCCGCCGCACCCGGGCCGTCGTCCTCGCCGCGGCCGACCCCGCCAACGCCTACGGTGCGGCGCTCCCCTGGCCCGAGCCGCCCGCCGGTGCCACCCACAAGCCGGGGCGCAAGGCGGGCTCCCTGGTCGTGCTCCTCGACGGCGCCCTCGCCCTGTACGTGGAGCGTGGCGGCAAGACCCTGCTCGCCTGGCCGCAGCAGGAGGGAGCCGAGACGGCCGACGCGGACGACCCGGGGCTGCGCGAGGCGGCCGAGGCGCTGGCCGGGGCAGCCCGCGCGGGCGCGCTCGGCACCGTCACCGTCGAGCGCATCAACGGCGCAGCCGCGCTGTCCTCCCCCCTGGGCCCCCTGCTGGAGGCGGCGGGCTTCCACGCCACGCCCAAGGGCCTGCGCCTGCGCGCGCCCTGAGGCGGTGAAGGACGAGAACGGACCCGAGAGGGAAGGGCGGAAGGGAAGGACGGAGGAGCGCATGCCCGAAGGAGACACCGTCTGGCGCACCGCGCGGGAGCTCGACCGCGCCCTGGCCGGCGCCCCGCTGGTCCGCTCCGACCTGCGCGTCCCCTCGCTGGCCACCGTCGACCTCACCGGCCGCCGCGTTACCGAGGTCCTCCCCCGCGGCAAGCACCTGCTCACGCGCGTGGAAGGCGGCCTGACCCTGCACTCGCACCTGAGGATGGACGGCGCCTGGCGCGTGTACGCCGCCGGCGAGCGGTGGCGCGGCGGCCCCGGGCACCAGATCCGCGCCGTGCTGGCCACCGCCGACCGCACCGCCGTGGGGTACCGCCTGCCCGTGCTGGAGCTGCTGCGCACCGCCGACGAGAGCTCGGTGGTCGGCCACCTGGGCCCGGATCCCCTGGGCCCCGGCTGGGATGCGGAGGAGGCGCTGCGCCGGCTGCTCGCCGACGCGGGGCGGCCCGTGGGCGAGGCCCTGCTCGACCAGCGCAACCTCGCCGGCATCGGCAATGTCTACAAGTCGGAGCTCTGCTTCCTGCTCCGGATCTCCCCCTGGCTGCCCGTCCGCGACGTCCCCGCCCCCGAGCGCCTGCCCGCCCTCGCCAGAAGGCTCCTGGAGGCCAACAAGGCGCGCACCGCCCGCATCACCACCGGCGATCCGCGCCCCGACCACCGGGTGTGGGTGTACGGCCGCGCCGGGCGGCCCTGCCGCCGCTGCGGCACACCGCTGCGCACGGCGGACCAGGGGGAGCCGGGTCAAGAGCGCGTGACGTACTGGTGCCCCGCCTGCCAGCCCGGCCCCGCGCCCGGGCACACCGGATGATTAAGCCGAACGAGTGAAGCCCTGCACTCCGTCGGGATCCACTCTCATACCCATACCGCCTCATACTCATACCGCCCCCTCACGCCTACCGTCCCCGTCCACGACCATCCCGGCCGTCCTCACGACCGGCCGGCCCCGCCGCGCCGCCGGCACGCCCACGCCACCCGCCCCACCCGTGCGGCCACGGCGCCCAGGAGCCCCTCCCGGGCGTCACGCCGTCTCCAGGGGCCGCAGTGCACCGGCAGCAGGCTCAGACCCCATCCGCCGGCGAGGACGAGCCCGTCTACGGGCCCCGACCGCCCCGGCTGGACGAGCAGCCTCAGCAGAGCCCACCACCACACACCGCCGGCGACGAGCGCCGCCACCCGCCCCAGCAGGGCGTACGGCCGACGGCAGCCCCAGACATCACGCCGGACCATGGCTGCCTCCTTCGGCCGACGCTAGACCGGCTTCCCCTGGCGTGGGAGAGCGCGCCGGAAGCCGGAAGCGGCGCACTGCACGCCCGTTCGCGCCCTGCGACGCTGGCGGTCAGCCGGAGTCCCCGCCCCGCAGCCGCGCCAGCTCCTGCTCCAGCTCCGTGATCCTGCGGTCGCGCTGGTGCAGGTCGACGATCAGCCGCTGCTCGCCCTCGTGGGTGCCCTCCTGGTACACCCGGCGCACGAAGGTGCCGGCCGTGGTCTGGTCGAGGTCCGTGAGCACCATCAGCTCGTTCGTGAAGCGGATCACCGGGTGCTCGTCCATGTCCCCAGGAGAGCGCGGCCGGGCCGCGGGCGCCACCGGAGGCGGACCCGGCGGAACGGAAGCCCACAGGAAGCCCACCGGGACCCGGGCACCGGCACCGGAGCCCCGGGCCGGAGCCCCAGGCCGGAGCCCCGGCACGACGGATCCCCCGGGCTCCGGCGCCCGGGGGATCCCGTCTCCGCTCCGTCGGGGGTCTCTCCCCGGCGTCGTCAGGCGTTCTCCGCCTGGAACATCCAGTGGTGCTTCTCGAGGTCGCCGGTCAGACCGATCAGGAGGTCCTGAGTGACCGGGTCCGGCTCCTCGGTGGCGCGGATGCGCTCCCGCATCCGGGTGATCACCGCGCCGAGCGCGGAAACGAGGGTCTGTACGGCCTCGGTGTCCTTGCACCAGCCACCGCCGACCGGGTCGATGCCGCTGGTCTTGGCGACGGTCTCGGCGCGCCCGTCCGGCGCGACGCCGAGGGCCGAGGCGCGCTCGGCGACGGTGTCGGCGTGCACGCGGGCGCTCGCGACGACTTCGTCCAACTGCAGGTGGACCGAACGGAAGCGGGGGCCCACGACGGTCCAGTGCACCTGCTTGGCCACCAGCGAGAGGTCCACCAGGTCGACCAGGGCGCCCTGGAGGGCGTCCCCCACGGTCTTGCGATCCTGCTCGGACAGCGAGCTCTTGACGACAGACATCCAGGTTCTCCCCATCTCAACGGTTTGGCCCGTTTGTTCCGTGTTGTTCGTCTTTTTATCCGCCTTCCCGTCGGTCCGCCATCGCACACCACCGCAAATCCACCCGGACCGGACGGCTCCGGGAAACACGAAATCCCGGTCGGAGATCCGACCGGGATTTCACGGAAAACGCCTGTCAGGCCGCGACCACGTCCACGGCCTCGGCGGGAGCCTTGATCGTGACTCGCTCGCCCGGCACGCCCGTCACGGACACCGCATTGAACATCGGCCGCATCGGCGCGGGTACCGGCTCGCTCGCCGCTGCCGACTGCGCCAGCTCGGCGAGCGACAATTCATCGCTGACCTCGCGCATGACCTCGGACATCCGTACGTCCAGAGCGTCGCAGATTGCGGAGAGAAGCTCGGAGGACGCCTCTTTCTGCCCCCGCTCGACCTCGGAGAGGTAACCGAGCGAGACCCGGGCGGATGAGGAGACCTCGCGCAGAGTGCGGCCCTGGCGCTGGCGCTGCCGACGCAGCACGTCACCCAGCAGGCGACGGAGCAGAATCATCGGTGGCTCCCTCCTTGGACCGCGAATCCGGATCCTTCACGCCCCACCGTACCGCCTCGGGCTCCGGCCGTGCGGGGAGCTATGTCGTGTTCACTCAGGGCTGCAAACATCCATTCCCCCCGTTGTGTTCCGTATCCTTTGCGCCCACGTTTTCCGTCAGTTCGTTCAGCAGCAGTTCCAGCACCGACCGGACGCTCTCCGACCGGATCCGGGAGCGCTCCCCGTCCAGCGAGAGCTCACGCACCCGGGTGCGGTCCCCCGGCCCTGCGACGGCCACAAAGACCGTCCCGACGGGCTTGCCGTCCTGGGGTTCGGGACCGGCGACACCGGTCGTGGCGAGCCCCCAGTCGGCGCCCAGCAGCGCACGGACGCCGTGGGCCATCTGCCGGGCCACGTCGCCGTCCACGGCGCCGCGCCCGGCGAGCAGTTCCCCGTCCACGCCCAGTACCGCGGCCTTGACCTCGGTGGCGTAGGCCGTGACCGACCCGCGCACCGAGCGGGACGCGCCGGGCGCCGCGGTCAGCTCCGCCGCGACCAGGCCTCCGGTGAGCGACTCGGCGACGGCGACGGTCTCACCGCGCGCCACCAGTGCGGCCAGGACCGCCGACGCCGCCGGGGCGTACGTGCCGCCCGCCGCGCTCATCGGGACGCGGTCCCGCGGTTGCCGGCGCCGGCCGCGGCCCGGCCGGCCCTGCGCAGCACGACGGCCTGCTTCACGTAGTCGAACCCCGTGGCCACCGTCAACACCACGGCCACCGCCATCACCCAGAAGCGAGCGGTGGCCAGTGCCCCGGTCAGCGCCAGGATGTACATCCCGACGGCGACGCCCTGCGCGAGGGTCTTCATCTTGCCGCCGCGGCTGGCCGGGATGACGCCGTGCTTGATCACCCAGAACCGCATCAGCGTGATGCCGATCTCGCGGAAGAGGATCACGCCGGTGACCCACCACCACAGGTCGCCCAGCGCGGACAGGCAGATCAGAGCCGCACCCATGATCGCCTTGTCCGCGATCGGGTCGGCGATCTTGCCGAAGTCCGTGACCAGGTTGTACGTCCGGGCCAGATGACCGTCGAAGAGATCGGTGATCATGGCGATGGCGAAGGCGGCCCAGGCGAAGGAGCGCCAGGCCGGGTCGTAGCCGCCGTTGTGGAGCATCAGCAGCACGAACCCGGGCACGAGCAGCAGCCGCACCATGGTGAGGATGTTGGCGATGTTCCACAGCCCGGCCTGCCGTACGGCTGCCGCCGGGGCATGGCCTCCGGTGGCGGAGGCCGGGACTCCGGTCATCTGCCCGCCTCCTCGGTACACCCTCCGTCGCCGAGCGGTTCGGCGACGAGGTCGACACCCTCGCTCGCCACCACCTTGGCCAGGACCATACGGCCGGGGACGAGGTCCGGGCCGGTGCCGAGCAGGACCTGGCCGTCGGTCTCGGGCGCCTGGTGCGCGGCCCGGCCGATCACGCCGTCCTCCTCGTCCACACGGTCGACCATCACCTCAATGGTCTCTCCGATCCGCTCCTCCGCGCGCTGCGCGGTGAGCTCCTCGGCGAGCCGGGAGATGTGCGCGAGGCGCTCGGCGACCGTCTCCGGGTCGAGCTTGTGGTCGTAGGTGGCCGCTTCGGTGCCGTCCTCGTCGGAGTAGCCGAAGACGCCGATGGCGTCCAGGCGGGCTCCGGTCAGGAAACGTTCCAGCTCAGCGACGTCCTCCTCGGTCTCACCGGGGAAGCCGACGATGAAGTTGGAGCGGGCGCCGGCCTGCGGGGCCTTGGCCCGGATCTGGTCGAGCAGCTCCAGGAAGCGGTCGGTGTCGCCGAAGCGGCGCATGGCGCGCAGCACGCCGGGGGCCGAGTGCTGGAAGGACAGGTCGAAGTAGGGCGCGACCTTCTCGGTGGAGGTCAGCACGTCGATCAGACCCGGCCGCATCTCCGCGGGCTGCAGGTAGCTGACCCGGATGCGCTCCAGGCCGTCGACGGCCGCCAGCTCGGGCAGCAGCGTCTCCAGCAGGCGGATGTCGCCGAGGTCCTTGCCGTAGGAGGTGTTGTTCTCCGAGACCAGCATGATCTCCTTCACGCCCTGCTCCGCGAGCCAGCGCGTCTCGCCCAGCACGTCGGAGGGGCGGCGGGAGATGAAGGAGCCGCGGAAGGAGGGGATCGCGCAGAAGGAGCACCGCCGGTCGCAGCCGGAGGCAAGCTTCACGGACGCGACGGGGCTGGACTCCAGCCGGCGGCGCAGCGGCGCACGCGGCCCGGAGGCCGGGGCCACGCCCTCGGGCAGGTCGTCGGGAGGGGTGTCCTGGGCGTGCCCCGGGAGGGCCACGTCGGCGCTCTGCCGCGCGGCGGGGCTGATCGGCAGCAGCTTGCGGCGGTCGCGCGGGGTGTGGGAGGCGTGGACGCCGCCGGAGAGGATGGTCTGGAGCCGGTCGGAGATGTCGGCGTAGTCGTCGAAGCCGAGCACGCCGTCGGCCTCGGGCAGCGCCTCGGCGAGCTCGTTGCCGTACCGCTCGGCCATGCAGCCGACGGCGACCACGGCCTGGGTGCGCCCGTGGTCCTTGAGGTCGTTGGCCTCCAGGAGGGCGTCGACGGAGTCCTTCTTCGCGGCCTCGACGAAGCCACAGGTGTTGACGACGGCCACATCGGCGTCGGCGGCGTCCTCCACGAGGTCCCAGCCATCCGCCGCCAAGCGGCCTGCCAGCTCCTCCGAGTCCACCTCGTTACGGGCGCAGCCAAGTGTGACAAGAGCGACGGTACGGCGTTCGGGCATAGGGCTCAGCCTACTTTGTCCCGGAGCCCCATCCGCTGCCGAGGCTCCCGGCGGCGCCGGTGGGCCACGAGAGAACGATCACCCGGCGGCGCGTCCCCCAGCCGTCCGCGCCCGCCCTCCGCCGCAGGTCAGCCCGCTACGGGGTCTCCCTTGGTGTAGCTGAGGCGCTGGACTTGGCCCTTGTCTCCGACATTCTTGACCTCCTTGCCGTTCACGAACAGCCGAACGGCCCCGGCGTTGCCGAGAACAAGATCGATCCGGGTGTTGTCGGTGAAGGTCTTGGAATCGCCCTGCTTGAGGACGCCCTCCTCCAGCAGCCGGCCGTTGTGATCCTTGGCGGACATCCAGGTCTGGCCGTTCTCGGCGGCGAGCTTGACGGTGACCTTGTTGGCCGGCGCCCCGGCGATGGCCTTGCCCGAGGGCTCCGCCTTCGGGTCGGCCGGCTTGCCCGAGGGCAGCTTCCGGCTCGGCGAGGCGGAGGGCTTGGCGGAGGGCGAGTCCGCGGCGACGGAGCCGTTGGTGCTCTTGGCGCCGCCGTTGAAGAGCGTGAAGCCGACGAAGCCGACGACGGCCACGATCGCGGCGACCATCGCCGCCGTCCAGTTGGGCCGGCGGGGCTCGGGGCGGATGCGCTCGGCGTCGAAGACGGGTGCCGCGGGGGTCGGCACGGGGCGCCCGCCGCGCTCGGCGTCGTAGCGCGCGAGCAGCTCGGCCGGGTCGAGCCCGACGGTGACCGCCAGGGTGCGGATGTGCCCACGTGCGTAGACGTCTCCGCCGCAGCGCGAGAAGTCGTCCTGTTCGATCGCGTGCAGGATCGGGATGCGCACGCGGGTGGTGGAGCTGACCTCGTCGACGGTCAGTCCGGCGCTGATACGGGCCTGCTGGAGAGCCCGGCCGATCGACGGCCGGTCGTCTGCTTCTGCGTCTGCGGAGGAGTTGCCGATGGACACGTGGGCGCCTTTCGAGCGTGTAGCCACCTGCTGGGAGTTCAGTCTAGGGGGGATACGAAAGCCGCGGGCAAGCGGGAAGCCGGACTTTGTACGCCATCAGATGACTCTGCAGCGCCGACGGTGGAACATCGGACCGCCCCCCTTTCTCAACTCGACACGCCGCCGAGAGAAACGGTTGGGCAGGAATCTTCGGCGCCGTCAGGACCCGCCGTCCCCGCGGATCACTGCGAGCACGGCATCCAGCTCATCGGGCTTGACGAGGACGTCACGGGCCTTGGAGCCCTCGCTCGGGCCCACGATGCCCCGCGACTCCATCAGGTCCATGAGTCTGCCCGCCTTCGCGAATCCCACACGCAGTTTGCGCTGCAGCATCGAGGTCGAGCCGAACTGGGTGGAGACGACCAGCTCCGCGGCCTGGCACAGCAGGTCCAGGTCGTCGCCGATGTCCTCGTCGATCTCCTTCTTCCTGGCCGTGCCCACGGTGACGTCGTCCCGGAAGACCGGCGCCATCTGGTCCTTGCAGTGCTGCACGACGGCCGCGACCTCGGCCTCCGTGACGAAGGCGCCCTGCATGCGGACCGGCTTGCCCGCCCCCATGGGCAGGAAGAGGCCGTCGCCCTTGCCGATCAGCTTCTCGGCGCCCGGCTGGTCGAGGATGACGCGGCTGTCGGCGAGCGAGGAGGTGGCGAAGGCGAGCCGGGACGGCACGTTCGCCTTGATCAGGCCGGTGACCACGTCGACGGACGGGCGCTGGGTGGCCAGCACGAGGTGGATGCCGGCGGCGCGGGCGAGCTGGGTGATCCGCACGATCGAGTCCTCGACGTCGCGCGGGGCGACCATCATCAGGTCCGCCAGCTCGTCGACGATCACCAGCAGATAGGGGTACGGGGAGAGCTCGCGCCCGCTGCCCTCCGGAGGAGTGACCTTGCCCGCCCGGACGGCCGCGTTGAAGTCGTCGATGTGCCGGAAGCCGAAGGCCGCGAGGTCGTCGTAGCGCAGGTCCATCTCGCGGACGACCCACTGCAGGGCCTCGGCCGCGCGCTTGGGGTTGGTGATGATCGGGGTGATCAGGTGCGGGATGCCCTCGTAAGCGGTCAGCTCCACGCGCTTGGGGTCGACGAGCACCATGCGGACCTCGTCGGGCGTGGCCCGCACCATCAGCGAGGTGATGAGGCAGTTGATGCACGAGGACTTGCCGGAGCCGGTGGCGCCGGCGACGAGGATGTGCGGCATCTTCGTCAGGTTGGCCATCACGTAGCCGCCCTCGACGTCCTTGCCGAGCGCGACGAGCATCGGGTGGTCGTCCCCGGCGGCGTCCGCGAGGCGCAGGACGTCACCCAGGTTGACCATCTCCCGGTCGGTGTTGGGGATCTCGATGCCCACGGCGGACTTGCCGGGGATCGGGGAGATGATGCGGACGTCCGGGCTGGCGACGGCGTAGGCGATGTTCTTGGCGAGGGCGGTGATGCGCTCGACCTTGACGGCGGGGCCCAGCTCCACCTCGTAACGCGTGACCGTCGGGCCGCGGGTGAAGCCGGTGACGGCGGCGTCGACCTTGAACTCGGAGAAGACGGTGGTCAGCGCAGCCACTATGGCGTCGTTCGCGGCGCTGCGCGCCTTGCCCGGCCCGCCCCGCTCCAGCAGGTCGAGCGTGGGCAGGGAGTAGGTGATGTCGCCCGAGAGCTGGAGCTGCTCGGCGCGCGCGGGCAGGCCCGGCGCCGCGTCGGGGGCGGGCGCGGCCTTGGTGAGGTCCGGCACGCCGCGGGTGAGGTCGGGAACGCCCTTGGTGCGGTCCTGCACGGCGCCCGGCCCCTGGCCGCGGCCCCGCGCGCCCGGCACGGCGCCCGGCTGCCCGCCGTCGTCCTGCGCGATGCCGCTGCTGAGCCCGGCGACGAGCGGGGTGGGCGGCACGCCGTGCAGGACGGCCCCGTCGAGCGAGGCGGCGGCAGCGGCCGCCATGTCGACCGCGTCGGGCTCGCGGCCGGCCGGGGGCTCCACGGGCTGTCCGGCGGGGCGCCGCGGCTTGCGCCGCTTGTTCAGCGCCTCCTCCTCGGCCTGCTCCGGGCCGGTCGCCCCGGCGGCCCGTCGCGTCGCAGCGCGGCGGGGGCGCGCGGCGGGCTCCTCGCGCCAGTCCTCGGCGTACTCCGCGTAGCCGGCGGCGTCCTCCGCCTCGTACTCCCCGGGCAGCGGCTCGATCAGCCCGAGCCGGATCCCCAGCTGCCGCAGGCGGCGCGGAACGGCATTGACCGGGGTGGCGGTGACGACCAGCAGGCCGAAGACGGTGAGCAGCACCAGCAGCGGCACGGCGAGCACCTCGCCGACCGTGAAGACCAGGGGTTTGGACGCGGCCCAGCCGATCAGGCCGCCCGCGTCCTGCAGGGCTTGCGAGCCGTCGCCCCGCCCGGGCGACCCGCAGGCCACGTGGACCTGTCCGAGGACGCCGACGACCAGCGCGGACAGGCCGATGACGATCCGTCCGTTGGCCTCGGGGCGCTCGGGGTGGCGGAAGAGCCGGACCGCGATGATGCCGAGGAGTATGGGCACGACGAGGTCGAGCCGGCCGAAGGCGCCGGTGACGAGCATGGTCACCAGGTCGCCTACGGGGCCCTCCAGGCTGGACCAGGTGCCCGCCGCCACGATGAGGGCAAGTCCCAGGAGCAGCAGCGCCACGCCGTCCTTGCGGTGGGCCGGATCGAGGCCCCGCGCGCCGCGCCCGACGCCGCGGAAAAGGGCGCCCACGCCGTGGGCCACGCCCCGCCCCACGCGGCGGACGCCGCCAGCAGGAGCGGGCGCACGCTTGGGTGCCCGCTTGGCCGCGGCCTTCTTGGCGGGCGCTTTGCGGGGCGGCGCCTTCTTGGCGGGCGCCCGTCCCGCGGGCCTGGGCGCTGCCTTCTTGGCGGTGCCCCCGGAGCGCCCGGCACGCTGCTTCGAGGTGCCCGCCGCGCTCTGGGAACCCTTGCCGGACGTACGTGAGGCCATGGAGCCGAGATTACCGTTGCCGGGCGCGAGGGACACCCGCGCCCCGGCGTTCACCCGTTCGTGTCGCGGCCCAATATTTTCAAGGGTGACAGGGCGTCAAAGAGTCAGCTGGGAGCGGGCAGCGGGCTCGCTCCGCTGCCGGCCCCGGGCTCCAGGGCGTCCAGCGCGCGCCGCAGGCCGGTGAGTTTGCGCTCGAGGTGGGCGGCGGTGGCGACGGCCGCGGCGTCGGCGGACTCGTCGAGCTGCTTGGTGAGCGCCTCGGCCTGCTCCTCGACGGCGGCGAGCCGGGCGGAGAGCTCGGCGAGCAGCCCCGCGGGCTCCTGGGCGGCCGCAGCGCCCGTACGCCCGGACTGGCCGTTCTCCAGCTGCAGCCGCAACAGGGCCGCCTGCTCGCGCAACTGGCAGTTCTTCATGTACAGCTCGACGAAGACCGAGACCTTGGCGCGCAGCACCCACGGGTCGAACGGCTTGGAGATGTAGTCCACCGCACCCGCCGCGTAGCCCCGGAAGGTGTGGTGCGGGCCGTGGTTGATGGCGGTCAGGAAGATGATGGGGATGTCCCGCGTCCGCTCCCGCCGCTTGATGTGCGCCGCGGTCTCGAATCCATCCATGCCAGGCATCTGGACGTCCAGCAGGATCACTGCGAAATCGTCCGTCAGCAGCGCCTTGAGCGCTTCCTCCCCTGACGATGCCCGTACCAGTGTCTGATCGAGCGCCGAGAGGATGGCCTCCAGCGCCAGCAGATTTTCCGGCCGGTCATCGACCAGGAGGATCTTGGCCTTCTGCACCATGGCCCGTCCTCCTCGCCCCGGCAGTGCACCGGGCGCCGCCCCAGGGGACGACTCCCTTGCGCCGCCCGTCCTTGTGCCGGTCATGGTAGCCGCACCCCGCCGGTCGCCACACCCTGTCACCGCGATGTCACTGTGCACGTAGCAGAAACGTAGTGGGGGACCAGAAGGTTCCCCGAATCCCCGGTCCCCACACGTCCTCGCGCACACTCGGTCAGCAGCCGCCCGCGAAGTCCGGGCGGCCCGTGCGGCTCCTCCTCACTCGGCGCGCATCCATTGCTCCATCACCGTGAGCAGGTGATCGGTGTCGACGGGCTTGGTGACGTAGTCCGACGCCCCGGCGTCGATGCTCTTCTCCCGGTCGCCCTTCATCGCCTTCGCGGTGAGCGCGATGATGGGCAGGCCCGCGAACTGCGGCATCCTGCGGATGGCGGCCGTCGTGGCGTAGCCGTCCATCTCCGGCATCATGATGTCCATCAGGACCACCACGACGTCGTCGTGCTGCTCCAGCACCTCGATCCCCTCGCGGCCGTTCTCCGCGTAGAGCACCGAGAGCCCGTGCTGCTCCAGGACGCTGGTGAGGGCGAAGACGTTGCGGATGTCGTCGTCGACGATCAGCACCTTCTCGCCGTGGAAGCCCCCGCCGAACCCGGACCCGAAGTCCTTGGCCGTCGGTTGCTCTGCGTCACCATGGAGCTCGGTCGGCCACGGCTCGCCCTGGGGGACGGCCGGCGGCTGGGTCCCCGGCGCGGCCGGAGCGGGCCACTGCGCGGCCGCCTGCGCGGCCCGCTGGCGCCGCAGGAGGAGGCCGGCCGCCCCGCGCGCGGGCTCATCCGTCCCCGCGACCGGCAGGCCCGCCTCGACGGCCGTGACGTCCTCGACACCGCCACCCTGCTCGGCGCCGGGCTCGGGCCGACTGCCCGGCGCGAGCTGCGGGTAGCCCTGGGGCGGCAGCTCACCGGCGTTGAGCGGCAGGTAGAGGGTGAAGGTGGAGCCGCGGCCGGGCTCGCTCGCGGCGTGGATCTCGCCGCCGAGCAGCCGGGCGATCTCCCGGCTGATCGACAGCCCGAGGCCGGTGCCGCCGTACTTGCGGCTGGTCGTCCCGTCGGCCTGCTTGAACGCCTCGAAGATCACGCGCATCTTGCTGGCCGCGATGCCGATGCCGGTGTCGGTGACCGAGAAGGCGATCACTTCGCCGTCCGGGTCGCGCAGCGAGCCCGCTTCCAGGAGCTGCTCGCGGATGGTGTCCGGAACGTCCCCGCCGGCCGGCCGGATGACCAGCTCCACCGCGCCGGTGTCGGTGAACTTGACCGCGTTCGACAGGAGGTTGCGCAGCACCTGCAGCAGCCGCTG
This sequence comes from Streptomyces rectiverticillatus, assembly GCF_013394065.1. NCBI lineage: Bacteria > Bacillati > Actinomycetota > Actinomycetes > Kitasatosporales > Streptomycetaceae > Streptomyces > Streptomyces rectiverticillatus. The sequence continues at coordinate 5,446,493 of NZ_CP040752.1, read as the reverse complement.
CTCGTCGGTGTGCAGCGTGGCCGGCAGCTCGGGCGAGACCCGTACGGAGAAGTCGAGCCCCTTCTCCGCCGTCAGCGGCCGGAACGTGGCCTCCACGTAGTCGACCAGCTGGACGAGCGCGATACGGGTCGGGCTGACGTCCATCTTGCCCGCCTCGACCTTGGACAGGTCCAGGATGTCGTTGATCAGCTGCAGCAGGTCCGAGCCCGCACCGTGGATGGTCTCGGCGAACTCCACCTGCTTGGGAGAGAGGTTGCCGTCCGCGTTGTCGGCGAGCAGCTTCGCGAGGATGAGCAGCGAGTTGAGCGGCGTACGCAGCTCGTGCGACATGTTGGCGAGGAACTCGGACTTGTAGCGCATCGAGACCGCGAGCTGCTCGGCGCGCTCCTCCAGCACCTGCCGGGCCTCCTCGATCTCGGTGTTCTTCACCTCGATGTCGCGGTTCTGCCGCGCCAGCCGCTCGGACTTCTCCTCCAGCTCCGCGTTGGAGATCTCCAGCGCCTTCTGCCGGTTCTCCAGCTCGGCCGACCGCTCGCGCAGTTGCTCGGTCAGCTCCTGCGACTGCTTGAGCAGCATCTCCGTCTTGGTGTTGACGCTGATGGTGTTGACGCTGGTGCCGATCATCTCGGCGATCTGGTTGAGGAAGTCCTTCTGGATCTGCGCGAACGGCTGGAACGAGGCCAGCTCGATCACACCGAGCACCTGGCCCTCGAAGAGCACCGGCAGCACGATGACGTGCGCCGGAGGCGCCTCACCCAGACCGGATGCGATCTTCAGGTAGCCCGGCGGGACGTTCTCCACCAGGATGGTCCGCTTCTCCTTCGCGGCGGTGCCGATCAGCGTCTCGCCCGGCCGGAAGGACGTGGGCATGGAGCCCATCGAGTAGCCGTACGAACCGAGCATGCGCAGCTCGTAGGCGTCCCGGCCGTCCTCCGCGCCCTGACCGCCCGGCGAGCCCGTCGGCATGGCCAGGAAGAACGCGCCGTGCTGCGCGGAGACCACCGGCGTCAGCTCGCTCATGATCAGCCCGGCGACGTCGTCCAGGTCCCGGCGGCCCTGCAGGAGGCCGGAGATCCGGGCGACGTTGCCCTTGAGCCAGTCCTGCTCCTTGTTGGCCAGGGTGGTCTCGCGGAGGTTGGCGATCATCGTGTTGATGTTGTCCTGGAGCTCCAGGATCTCGCCGGCCGCATCCACGTCGATCTTGAGGTTGAGATCGCCGCGGGTCACCGCGGTGGCGACCTCGGCGATGGCCCGCACCTGGCGGGTCAGGTTTCCGGCCATCTCGTTGACCGACTCGGTCAGGTCCCGCCAGGTGCCGTCCACGTCCCGCACCCGGGCCTGGCCGCCCAGCTGGCCCTCCGTACCCACCTCGCGGGCCACGCGCGTGACCTGATCGGCGAACGACGACAGCTGGTCGACCATCGTGTTGATGGTCGTCTTCAGCTGGAGGATCTCGCCACGGGCATCGATGTCGATCTTCTTGGTGAGATCGCCCTGGGCGATGGCCGTGGTGACCATCGCGATGTTGCGGACCTGGCCCGTGAGGTTGGAGGCCATGGCGTTCACGGACTCCGTGAGGTCCTTCCAGGTGCCGCTGACGCCCGGCACGCGCGCCTGGCCGCCCAGGATGCCGTCCGTGCCCACCTCGCGCGCCACGCGCGTGACCTCGTCCGCGAAGGACGACAGCGTCGTCACCATGGTGTTGACGGTGTCGGCCAGCTGCGCGACCTCGCCGCGCGCCTCGACCGTCACCTTCTTGGTCAGGTCACCGTTGGCGACCGCCGCCGCGACCTGCGAGATGTTACGGACCTGGCTGGTGAGGTTGTTGGCCATCAGGTTGACGTTGTCGCTGAGGTCCTTCCAGATGCCGGTGACGTCCCGCACCCGCGCCTGGCCGCCCAGCTGCCCCTCGGTGCCCACCTCACGGGCCACCCGCGTCACCTGCTCCGCGAAGTCCGAGAGCTGGTCCACCATCGTGTTCACGGTGGTGACCAGTTCGAGGATCTCGCCCTTCGCATCGACGGTGATCTTCTTCGACAGGTCGCCCTTGGCGACGGCCGTCGTCACCTCGGCGATGTTGCGCACCTGCGAAGTGAGGTTGTTGGCCATGAAGTTGACCGACTGGGTGAGGTCCTTCCAGGTGCCGGACACGCCCTGCACCTCGGCCTGGCCGCCCAGGATGCCCTCGGTGCCCACCTCACGGGCCACGCGCGTGACCTGATCGGCGAACGACGACAGCTGGTCCACCATCGTGTTGAGGGTGTTCTTCAGCTCCAGGATCTCGCCCCGGGCGTCCACGTCGATCTTCTGCGACAGGTCACCGCGCGCGACGGCCGTCGCGACCTGCGCGATGTTGCGCACCTGCGCCGTCAGATTGCCCGCCATGCCGTTGACGGAGTCCGTGAGGTCGCGCCACACGCCGGCCACTCCCGGCACCTGCGCCTGGCCGCCCAGCCGGCCCTCCGTGCCGACGTCCCGGGCGACCCGGGTCACCTGCTCGGCGAAGGCCGAGAGCTGGTCGACCATCGTGTTGATGGTGTTCTTCAGCTCCAGGATCTCGCCGCGCGCGTCCACGTCGATCTTCTGGGAGAGGTCGCCGCGCGCGACCGCCGTGGTCACCTGCGCGATCTGCCGCACCTGGGAGGTGAGGTTGCCCGCCATGAAGTTGACCGAATCGGTCAGCTCCTTCCAGGTGCCGCTGACGCCGTCCACCCGGGCCTGACCGCCCAGCCGACCCTCCGTGCCGACGTCGCGCGCCATGCGCGTGACCTGGTCGGCGAACGAGGAGAGCTGGTCGACCATGGTGTTCACGGTGTTCTTCAGCTGCAGCATCTCGCCGGAGACGTCGACGGTCACCTTCTGCGAGAGATCGCCGTTGGCGACCGCAGTCGTCACCTGGGCGATGTTGCGCACCTGCCCCGTGAGGTTGCGGAAGGCGGTGTTCACCGAGTCGGTGAGGTCCTTCCACGTACCCGCCGCACCCGGCACCGCGGCCTGACCGCCGAGCTCGCCCTCGACACCGATCTCCCGCGCCACGCGCGTGACTTCGGCACCGAAGGCGGACAGCTGGTCCACCATCGTGTTGACCGTGTTCTTCAGCTCCAGCATCTCGCCGGAGACGTCGACGGTCACCTTCTGGCCCAGGTCGCCGTTGGCCACGGCCGTGGTCACCTGGGCGATGTCCCGCACCTGCGTCGTGACGTTACGGAACGCGGTGTTCACCGAATCGGTGAGGTCCTTCCACGTACCCGCCGCACCCGGCACCTGCGCCTGGCCGCCGAGCCGGCCCTCCGCGCCGACCTCGCTGGCCACCCGCGTCACCTCGTCGGCGAAGGTGCGCAGCGTCTCCGTCATCTGGTTGATCGTCTCGGCCAGCTGGGCGATCTCGCCCCGTGCGCTGACCGTCACCTTCTGCGACAGATCGCCGTTGGCGACCGCCGTCGTCACCTGCGCGATGCCCCGCACCTGCGCGGTCAGGTTCCCCGCCATCAGGTTGACCGAGTCCGTGAGGTCCTTCCAGACGCCCGCGACGCCGGGCACCTGCGCCTGGCCCCCCAGCTCGCCCTCGGTGCCCACCTCGCGCGCCACGCGCGTGACCTCGGAGGCGAACGAGGACAGCTGGTCGACCATCGTGTTGACGGTGTTCTTCAGCTCCAGCATCTCCCCGGCCACGTGCACCGTGACCTTGCGGGAGAGGTCGCCCTTGGCGACCGCCGTCGTCACGAGAGCGATGTCACGCACCTGAGCGGTGAGCCTCGACGCCATCGTGTTGACGGAATCCGTCAGGTCCTTCCACGAACCCGACATACCGCGCACCCGGGCCTGGCCGCCCAGCTTGCCCTCGGTGCCCACCTCGCTCGCCACCCGCGTCACCTCGTCGGTGAACGCCGACAGCTGGTCCACGAGGCCGTTGACCGTACGCCCGACCTTCAGGAACTCGCCCCGCAGGGGATGCGCCGACCCGTCCGCCCCCTGCGAGCGCAGGTCCATCCGCTGCTCCAGGTCGCCCTCGGCCACCGCAGACAGCACCCGGCCCACCTCGGACACCGGCCGCACCAGGTCGTCCACCAGGGCGTTCGACGCGTCGATCGCGGCGGCCCAGGCGCCCTCGCAGGCCCCGACCTCCAGCCGCTCCGTGAGCTTGCCCTCACGGCCCACGACCCGGCGCACCCTGGCCAGCTCCCCGGTGAGCTGCAGATTGCGGTCCGCGACCTCGTTGAAGACCGCAGCGATCTCGGCCATCACCCCGTCGCCGGAGACCGTCAGCCGCTTCCGGAAGTTTCCGTCGCGCATGGCGGACAGCGCCGTCAGCAGCCTGGTCAAGGCCGCCGTGTCGACTTCCGTCGTCCCATTGGCCCGGGACCGTCCGCCCTTCGCGCGCGTGCTCACGCCCCGCGCCTCCGCGCCAGACTCCACCGTGTCCCTCCCGCAGGGTCGATCATCCTCGTCGGGCTTCCACTTCAATCTTTCCCAGTGTTTCACCCCGGCCCGGCCAGGCCATAACAGTTCGGCAGCATCGCACACGGTCCGCCGGCACTCCCAAGGTGGAATCCGTTCGCACCGGCCTCCGCCTGTGCGGTGAAGGTAAGTAACCTGGCATCCGGCCAGGGCAATGGAGGGGCGCTGCGACATGGGTGAGCAGATCGCCGAGACCTACACGAGGAGACCTGTGATCACCGCGCGGGCTGCCGCCACCTTCGAGCCGGTCGGACGCTCGGTCGCCTCCGCCCGCGCCTTCGTCCGGGACACTCTCCAGGGCTGGGGCCACCCCGACATCATCGACGACGCCGTCGTCCTGACCAGCGAGCTCGTCACCAACGCCGTCGTCCACGCCGGCACCGCCGCGGACGTCCTGTGCATGCGCACCGCCACCGGCGTGCGCGTCGAGGTCGCCGACCGCTATCCGGAGCGCGAGGTGCCCCTGCAGAGCTCCGCACGGCGCATCGGCGGCGTCGACCGCGAGGGAGGCCGCGGCCTGCTGCTGTGCGCCGCCCTGGCCACGCGCTGGGGCGTCGAGTACACGCCCACCCACAAGCAGGTGTGGTTCCAGCTCGACCTGCCCGACCGCCCCGCCGGCACCCGCTCCGCAGGCCCCGCCCTGCCCACCGAGGCCCTGCCGGTGGCCGAGGCCCGCGTCCGCGTCGCCGTCGTCCAGCTCGACCGCAGCGGCGGCATCACCGCCTGGAACGACGACGCGGACTCCCTCTTCGGCTTCGCCGCCGAGCAGGTCCTCGGCAAGCCGCTCACCGACTTCGCCGCCTGGCCGCACACGCCCGGCACCTCCACCGGCATCGCCGAGGCCCTGCGCCTGTCCCGCTGGGAGGGGTCCTACGGCATAAGGGGCGCCGACGGCCGCATCACGCCGGTCTACGCCTCCCACCTGCGCGTCCGCGACAACGAGGGCGCCCCCTCCACCGTCTGCCTGCTGGTGCGCGAGGAGGAGCGCGCCGTCCTGCAGAGCCTGCAGCGCACGCCCGCGCCCGACAGCGGCACCACCGACCGGGGCACCGCCACCGACCCCTTCGAGGTCTTCATCGGCTCCCCCGCCCCCGACGACCTCGACGGCCTCCTCCAGCGCACCGTCGAGCGCGCCCGCGACATGCTCGACGGCGACGCCGCCTACCTCCTGCTGGCCACCGACGACGAGACCGAGCTGGAGGTCCGCGCCTCCACCGGCCTGCCTTCCGCCCGCCAGCGCTTCGCCCGCGTCCCCGTCGAGGCCGGCACCGGCCGCTACGGCTCCGCCCGGATGCCCGCCGTCCACGAGGACCTCGCCGTCCTCCCCGGCGCCGTCCCCCTCCTCAACGACACCGGCATGCGCTCCGTCGTCACCGTCCCCCTCAAGGTCGAGGGCCGCCTCACCGGCTCCCTGGGCGTCGCCGCAGAGGCCCCGGGCCGCTACAGCAACGAAGAGGCCCTGCGCCTGCAGTTCGCCGCCGACCGCATCGCCCTGGCCGTCGAGCGCGCCCGCCTCAACGAGCTCGAACGCCTGCGCCGCGGCTCCCTGTCCTTCCTCGTCGAGGCCTCCGACCTCCTCGCCGGCACCCTCGACCGCGATCAGACCCTCGCCCTCATGGCACAGATGACGGTGCCCACCCTCGCCACCTGGTGCGCCGTCTACACCGTGGCCGACCCCGCATCCGAACCCGAGCTGTCCTACGTGCTGCACGAGGACGAGGACCGCATCGACGGCCTCAAGACCCTCCTCGGCCGGCTCGCCCCGCCGGACCCCGTCCCCACACCCGGCGCCCGCATCTGGACCGCTCCCTCCGAGGCCGCCCACGCCGCCGCGCTCCGCGGCTCCCTGCGCACCCTCGGCATCGCCGAGAGCGACCGCCACGCGGCCGCTCCCAGCACCTCCCTCGCCACGGCCGCCGCCGTCGGCGGAGAGACCGTCGTCCTGCCGCTCGTCGCCCGCAACCGCGTCATCGGCATGCTCACCCTCGGCAAGCCCACCGACGACCACTTCCGCCAGGAGATCCTCGAACTCGCCGAGGACCTCTCCCGCCGGGCCGCCCTGGCGCTGGACAACGCCCGCCTCTACAGCGAGCGCACCGCCATCAGCCAGTCCCTCCAGCGCAGCCTCCTCCCGCCGGAGCTCCTGCACGTCCCCGGCGTCGAGGTCGACGTCATCTACCGCGCCGCGGGCGAGGGCAACGAAGTCGGCGGCGACTTCTACGACCTCTTCCCCATCCGCGACGGCGCCTACGGCTTCGCCATCGGCGACGTCTGCGGCACGGGGCCCGAGGCCGCGGCGGTCACCGGCCTCGCCCGCCACGCCCTGCGCCTCCTCGCCCGCGAGGGCTACGGCGGCCCGGCCGTCCTGGAGCGCCTCAACGCAGCCATCCTCGACGAGGGCGCACGCAGCCGCTTCCTGACGCTCCTGTACGGCGAGCTGTGGCCGCAGGAGGACGGCAGCGCGATCCTCAAGGTCGTCTGCGCGGGCCACCCCCTGCCGCTGCGCCTGCGCCAGGACGGCACGGTGGAGGCCGCAGCCGATCCGCAGCCGCTGCTGGGCGTCATGGAGGACCTGGAGTTGTACGAGCAGACGGTCACTCTCGAACCGGGCGACGTCCTGCTGTGCGTCACGGACGGCGTGACCGAGCGCCGCGAGGGCACGCGCATGCTGGGCGACGACGGCCTCACCGACCTGCTGACGACCTGTACGGGGCTGACGGCGGGGGCGGTGGCGGCCCGGGTGCTGCGAGCGGTCGAGCGGTTCGCCGCGGAGCCTGCGTCCGACGACATGGCGATTCTGGCGATGCGGGTGCCGGAGCTGCCGTGAAGACGGTCGGGGTGTGAATACGAAGAAGGCCCCCGCCAATTGGCGGGGGCCTTCTTTTGTGGAGCCCCAAAACGGAATCGAACCGTTGACCTTCTCCTTACCATGGAGACGCTCTGCCGACTGAGCTATTGGGGCCGGCAACGAGATAAAGCATACCCCATGTTCGTACGCCCTTTTGACCGCGTGGGCCGGGCGCGCAGGAGCCTCCTTGCTCAGGCAGCCTCGGGAACCAGCCCACCCAGCGCATTACAGACGGCCACGACGCGGTGCAGCTCCCGCTCGGTGGCGGCGGCGTCGACGGGCAGCGCCAGGCACTGGTCGGCGGCCTGCTCGGTCTCGGCCAGCCACAAATCCCGCCGGTAGGAGGGAAGTCGGTGTACGGGCGTCTGTACGGGCACGTGGCACCGTACGCCGCGGGCCCGCAGTGCCCGTGCGAACGCATCGCGGTCCGGTCGGCCGTTGCCCGGCACGCGCACCACGTAGGAGTGGTAACTGTGCTCAACGCCCGGGGTCACGGCGGGCGTCATCACGCCCCGCAGCCTGGCGTTCAGGTAGGCGGCGTTCGCCCACCTCCGCCTGGTGCTCTCGTCCACGGGAGCCGGCGGCTCGTACTGTGCACGCTGCTCGTACTCGACCACGAGCAATCCGCGCCGGTCGGCGACGGCACGCAGACCGGCCAGGTCGGCGCGGCGGCCGAAGAGGTGAACGGGCATCACTGCGGCCGCCCGGAGGGTGAGGGTCGCGGAGACCGAGTCCGGGTCCAGGCAGAGGCTTTCCGGGTCGATGTCCGCGAACACGGGCACGGCTCCGGCCCGACGGACCGCCTCGGCCGCGTCCGCCATCGCGTACGACGGCACGACGACCTCGTCACCTGCACCGATGCCCGCTGCCGTGAGCGTCTCCACTGTCCCCATGCCTGGAGGGTTTCCAGGAGACGTGAACACGACGTGACGCTCGGCGGTTCATTGCGGAAATAAAAAAGCTCCGGTAGCTGAACTGAGTTCAGCTACCGGAGCTTTTTCTAAAATTTGTTCGGCGGCGTCCTACTCTCCCACACGGTCCCCCATGCAGTACCATCGGCGCTGAAAGGCTTAGCTTCCGGGTTCGGAATGTAACCGGGCGTTTCCCTAACGCTATGACCACCGAAACACTATGAAGTTAACCAACCCGGCGTTGACACAGGTCGTTACTTCAGAACCTACACAGTGGACGCGAGCAACTGAGGACAAGCCCTCGGCCTATTAGTACCAGTCAGCTCCAACCGTTACCGGTCTTCCACACCTGGCCTATCAACCCAGTCGTCTACTGGGAGCCTTACCCCATCAAGTGGGTGGGAGTCCTCATCTCGAAGCAGGCTTCCCGCTTAGATGCTTTCAGCGGTTATCCCTCCCGAACGTAGCCAACCAGCCATGCCCTTGGCAGGACAACTGGCACACCAGAGGTTCGTCCGTCCCGGTCCTCTCGTACTAGGGACAGCCCTTCTCAAGACTCCTACGCGCGCAGCGGATAGGGACCGAACTGTCTCACGACGTTCTAAACCCAGCTCGCGTACCGCTTTAATGGGCGAACAGCCCAACCCTTGGGACCGACTCCAGCCCCAGGATGCGACGAGCCGACATCGAGGTGCCAAACCATCCCGTCGATATGGACTCTTGGGGAAGATCAGCCTGTTATCCCCGGGGTACCTTTTATCCGTTGAGCGACGGCGCTTCCACAAGCCACCGCCGGATCACTAGTCCCGACTTTCGTCCCTGCTCGACCCGTCGGTCTCACAGTCAAGCTCCCTTGTGCACTTACACTCAACACCTGATTGCCAACCAGGCTGAGGGAACCTTTGGGCGCCTCCGTTACTCTTTAGGAGGCAACCGCCCCAGTTAAACTACCCACCAGACACTGTCCCTGATCCGGATCACGGACCGAGGTTAGACATCCAGCACGACCAGAGTGGTATTTCAACGACGACTCCACCATGGCTGGCGCCACGGCTTCACAGTCTCCCACCTATCCTACACAAGCCGAACCGAACACCAATATCAAGCTATAGTAAAGGTCCCGGGGTCTTTCCGTCCTGCTGCGCGAAACGAGCATCTTTACTCGTAGTGCAATTTCACCGGGCCTATGGTTGAGACAGTCGAGAAGTCGTTACGCCATTCGTGCAGGTCGGAACTTACCCGACAAGGAATTTCGCTACCTTAGGATGGTTATAGTTACCACCGCCGTTTACTGGCGCTTAAGTTCTCAGCTTCGCCCCACCGAAATGGAGCTAACCGGTCCCCTTAACGTTCCAGCACCGGGCAGGCGTCAGTCCGTATACATCGCCTTACGGCTTCGCACGGACCTGTGTTTTTAGTAAACAGTCGCTTCTCGCTGGTCTCTGCGGCCACCCCCAGCTCAGGAAGTAAATTCCATCACCGGAAATGGCCCCCCTTCTCCCGAAGTTACGGGGGCATTTTGCCGAGTTCCTTAACCATAGTTCACCCGAACGCCTCGGTATTCTCTACCTGACCACCTGAGTCGGTTTAGGGTACGGGCCGCCATGAAACTCGCTAGAGGCTTTTCTCGACAGCATAGGATCATCCACTTCACCACAATCGGCTCGGCATCAGGTCTCAGCCTTAACGTGTGACGGATTTGCCTACCACACGGCCTACACCCTTACCCCGGGACAACCACCGCCCGGGCTGGACTACCTTCCTGCGTCACCCCATCGCTTACCTACTACCACCTTGGGTCAGCGGCTCCACCACTCCCCTTCACCCGAAGGATCCAGGACGGCTTCACGGCCTTAGCATTAATGGATTCGATATTGGGCGTTTCAAAGCGGGTACCGGAATATCAACCGGTTGTCCATCGACTACGCCTGTCGGCCTCGCCTTAGGTCCCGACTTACCCTGGGCAGATCAGCTTGACCCAGGAACCCTTAGTCAATCGGCGCACACGTTTCCCACGTGTGTATCGCTACTCATGCCTGCATTCTCACTCGTGAACCGTCCACAACTCGCTTCCGCGGCTGCTTCACCCGGCACACGACGCTCCCCTACCCATCCCAGCGGGCGTTAGCCCTCATGCTGGAATGACACGACTTCGGCGGTACGCTTGAGCCCCGCTACATTGTCGGCGCGGAATCACTTGACCAGTGAGCTATTACGCACTCTTTCAAGGGTGGCTGCTTCTAAGCCAACCTCCTGGTTGTCTCTGCGACTCCACATCCTTTCCCACTTAGCGTACGCTTAGGGGCCTTAGTCGATGCTCTGGGCTGTTTCCCTCTCGACCATGGAGCTTATCCCCCACAGTCTCACTGCCGCGCTCTCACTTACCGGCATTCGGAGTTTGGCTAAGGTCAGTAACCCGGTAGGGCCCATCGCCTATCCAGTGCTCTACCTCCGGCAAGAAACACACGACGCTGCACCTAAATGCATTTCGGGGAGAACCAGCTATCACGGAGTTTGATTGGCCTTTCACCCCTAACCACAGGTCATCCCCCAGGTTTTCAACCCTGGTGGGTTCGGTCCTCCACGAAGTCTTACCTCCGCTTCAACCTGCCCATGGCTAGATCACTCCGCTTCGGGTCTTGGGCGCGCTACTTAGGTCGCCCTATTCGGACTCGCTTTCGCTACGGCTTCCCCACACGGGTTAACCTCGCAACACACCGCAAACTCGCAGGCTCATTCTTCAAAAGGCACGCAGTCACGACGCACCGAGCAAGCTCGATGCGCGACGCTCCCACGGCTTGTAGGCACACGGTTTCAGGTACTATTTCACTCCGCTCCCGCGGTACTTTTCACCATTCCCTCACGGTACTATCCGCTATCGGTCACCAGGGAATATTTAGGCTTAACGGGTGGTCCCGCCAGATTCACACGGGATTTCTCGGGCCCCGTGCTACTTGGGTGGTTCTCAAGCGAGCCGTATAGATTTCAGCTACGGGGGTCTTACCCTCTACGCCGGACCTTTCGCATGTCCTTCGCCTATCCATACGGTTTCTGACTCGCCGACCAGCCGGCAGACTGATCAAGAGAACTCCCACAACCCCGTATACGCAACCCCTGCCGGGTATCACACGCATACGGTTTGGCCTCATCCGGTTTCGCTCGCCACTACTCCCGGAATCACGGTTGTTTTCTCTTCCTGCGGGTACTGAGATGTTTCACTTCCCCGCGTTCCCTCCACACTGCCTATGTGTTCAGCAGCGGGTGACAGCCCATGACGACTGCCGGGTTTCCCCATTCGGACACCCCCGGATCAAAGCTTGGTTGACAGCTCCCCGGGGCCTATCGTGGCCTCCCACGTCCTTCATCGGTTCCTGGTGCCAAGGCATCCACCGTGCGCCCTTAAAAACTTGGCCACAGATGCTCGCGTCCACTGTGCAGTTCTCAAGCAACGACCAGCCACCCATCACCCCCAACCAAACGGTCAGAGTGCACTGGGGCCGGCATCGCGAAGGACGAGCTCACGCTCGTACCCTCAGATACCCAACAGCGTGCCCGGCCCAGCCCCTCAGGATTCACGTTCCACGCCGAAGCAGTACTAGTGATCCCTCACGACTGTGCCGAATAGTCAACGTTCCACCCATGAGCAACCGTGCGAGTCATTCGCTCGCAGTCGGCCATATGCTCCTTAGAAAGGAGGTGATCCAGCCGCACCTTCCGGTACGGCTACCTTGTTACGACTTCGTCCCAATCGCCAGTCCCACCTTCGACGGCTCCCTCCACAAGGGTTGGGCCACCGGCTTCGGGTGTTACCGACTTTCGTGACGTGACGGGCGGTGTGTACAAGGCCCGGGAACGTATTCACCGCAGCAATGCTGATCTGCGATTACTAGCAACTCCAACTTCATGGGGTCGAGTTGCAGACCCCAATCCGAACTGAGACCGGCTTTTTGAGATTCGCTCCACCTCGCGGTATCGCAGCTCATTGTACCGGCCATTGTAGCACGTGTGCAGCCCAAGACATAAGGGGCATGATGACTTGACGTCGTCCCCACCTTCCTCCGAGTTGACCCCGGCAGTCTCCTGTGAGTCCCCATCACCCCGAAGGGCATGCTGGCAACACAGGACAAGGGTTGCGCTCGTTGCGGGACTTAACCCAACATCTCACGACACGAGCTGACGACAGCCATGCACCACCTGTACACCGACCACAAGGGGGCACCTATCTCTAGGTGTTTCCGGTGTATGTCAAGCCTTGGTAAGGTTCTTCGCGTTGCGTCGAATTAAGCCACATGCTCCGCTGCTTGTGCGGGCCCCCGTCAATTCCTTTGAGTTTTAGCCTTGCGGCCGTACTCCCCAGGCGGGGAACTTAATGCGTTAGCTGCGGCACGGACGACGTGGAATGTCGCCCACACCTAGTTCCCAACGTTTACGGCGTGGACTACCAGGGTATCTAATCCTGTTCGCTCCCCACGCTTTCGCTCCTCAGCGTCAGTATCGGCCCAGAGATCCGCCTTCGCCACCGGTGTTCCTCCTGATATCTGCGCATTTCACCGCTACACCAGGAATTCCGATCTCCCCTACCGAACTCTAGCCTGCCCGTATCGAATGCAGACCCGGGGTTAAGCCCCGGGCTTTCACATCCGACGTGACAAGCCGCCTACGAGCTCTTTACGCCCAATAATTCCGGACAACGCTTGCGCCCTACGTATTACCGCGGCTGCTGGCACGTAGTTAGCCGGCGCTTCTTCTGCAGGTACCGTCACTTTCGCTTCTTCCCTGCTGAAAGAGGTTTACAACCCGAAGGCCGTCATCCCTCACGCGGCGTCGCTGCATCAGGCTTTCGCCCATTGTGCAATATTCCCCACTGCTGCCTCCCGTAGGAGTCTGGGCCGTGTCTCAGTCCCAGTGTGGCCGGTCGCCCTCTCAGGCCGGCTACCCGTCGTCGCCTTGGTAGGCCATTACCCCACCAACAAGCTGATAGGCCGCGGGCTCATCCTGCACCGCCGGAGCTTTCCACCCGCCGAGATGCCTCGGCAGGTCGTATCCGGTATTAGACCCCGTTTCCAGGGCTTGTCCCAGAGTGCAGGGCAGATTGCCCACGTGTTACTCACCCGTTCGCCACTAATCCACCCCGAAGGGCTTCATCGTTCGACTTGCATGTGTTAAGCACGCCGCCAGCGTTCGTCCTGAGCCAGGATCAAACTCTCCGTGAATGTTTACCCGTAATCGGGTGTGACACTCGCGTTGAGCGGAACGACCAGGAGGAATAATCCCGGTCGTTCACAGCGTCCTCGCTGTGTTGCCTGCGCAATCCCGAAGGACCGGCAGGACTTTCAAAGGAACCGCGTCCCGGTCAAAACTGACCGAGGACGGGGTATTTTATAGTCTGGCGTTGACTTTTGGCACGCTGTTGAGTTCTCAAGGAACGGACGCTTCCTTTGTACTCACCCTCTCGGGCTTTCCTCCGGGCGCTTCCCTTCGTTGTTTCCCACCTTACCAGATCCGTTTTCCGGCCCGTTTCCGGTCCGAATTCCGTTTCCGGCCCCCTGTTGGAGCGGGGTTTCGCCTTTCAGCTTTCGCTTTCCGGCGGTGATCCCGACTTTATCAGATCGATCCGGTCGGGATTCCCCACCGCCATCTGAACGATCCTTCACGTTCACGAACGTGTCGGGGTTCCCCTTGCGGTGGAGCCGTAAACCTACTGGACGGCCGCGCCCGGATGCAAATCGGCACCGGGGCGGCCGTCCGTTCGGTTGACGAAGCGTCAGAGACGCCTCGTTCCCGGGTCAGACCTCGACGACCACGGGCAGGATCATCGGGCGCCTGCGGTAGGTGTCGGAGACCCACTTGCCCATCGTCCGGCGGACGAGCTGCTGGAGCTGGTGCGGCTCCACGACGCCGTCGGAGGCGGACTTGGCGATCACTTCCTCGATCCTCGGGACGACCGCCGAGAACGCGGCGTCCTCGATGCCGGAACCGCGTGCCTGGATCTGCGGGCCGCTCACCACCTTGCCCGTCGTGCTGTCGACCACGACGAAGACGGAGATGATGCCCTCGTCGCCGAGGATGCGGCGGTCCTTGAGCGAGGTCTCCGTGACGTCGCCGACCGAGAGGCCGTCCACGTACACGTAGCCCGCCTGGACCTTGCCGACGATCTTCGCCGAGCCGTTCACCAGGTCCACGACGACGCCGTCCTCGGCGATCACGATGTGGTTCTTGGGAACGCCCGTCAGCGCGCCGAGCTCCGCGTTGGCCCGCAGGTGACGCCACTCGCCGTGCACCGGCATGAGGTTCCTGGGCTTGCAGATGTTGTAGAAGTACAGCAGCTCGCCCGCGGAGGCGTGACCGGAGACGTGCACCCGGGCGTTGCCCTTGTGGACGACGTTCGCGCCCCAGCGGGTCAGGCCGTTGATCACGCGGTAGACCGCGTTCTCGTTGCCCGGGATGAGGGACGAGGCCAGGATGACGGTGTCGCCCTGGACGATCCGGATCTGGTGGTCGCGGTTGGCCATCCGGGACAGGGCCGCCATCGGCTCGCCCTGGGAGCCGGTGCACACCAGCACGACCTCGTCGTCCGGCAGGTCGTCGAGCGTCTTGACGTCCACGACGAGACCGGCGGGGATCCGCAGGTAGCCCAGGTCACGGGCGATGCCCATGTTGCGGACCATCGAGCGGCCGACGAAGGCGACGCGGCGCCCGTACTCGTGCGCCGCGTCCAGGATCTGCTGGATGCGGTGCACGTGGCTGGCGAAGCTCGCCACGATGATGCGCTTCTGGGCGCCGGCGAACACCTGGCGCAGGACGTTGGAGATGTCGCGCTCGGGCGGGACGAACCCCGGGACCTCGGCGTTCGTGGAGTCCACGAGCAGCAGGTCGATGCCCTCCTCTCCCAGCTTGGCGAAGGCCGGCAGGTCGGTGAGGCGACGGTCCAGCGGGAGCTGGTCCATCTTGAAGTCACCGGTGTGCACGGCCATGCCGGCGGGGGTGCGGATGGCGACGGCCAGCGCGTCCGGGATGGAGTGGTTGACCGCGATGAACTCGCAGTCGAAGGGGCCGATGCGCTCGCGGTGGCCCTCGACGACCTCGAGGGTGTACGGGCGGATGCGGTGCTCCTGCAGCTTGGCCTCGATGAGGGCCAAGGTCAGCTTGGAGCCGATCAGCGGGATGTCCGGCTTCTCGCGGAGCAGGTAGGGGACGCCGCCGATGTGGTCCTCGTGACCGTGCGTGAGCACGATGCCGTCGATGTCGTCGAGGCGGTCACGGATGGACGAGAAGTCGGGCAGGATCAGGTCGATTCCGGGCTGCTCCTCCTCAGGGAAGAGCACTCCGCAGTCGACGATCAGCAGGCGGCCGCCGTATTCGAAGACCGTCATATTGCGGCCGATCTCCCCCAGGCCACCGAGCGGGGTGACGCGCAGGCCGCCCTCGGGGAGCTTGGGCGGGGGACCGAGTTCAGGATGCGGGTGGCTCAAAAGACTCTCCTCACCACGCACGCCACATGCCCGCAGGACATATGGCGCGCGTGACCTTCGTGCACTTGCAGTTGTTTTGGGATCTTCAGTTGTGGATCTTCAGTTGTGGGTTCCGGCGTTTTCATCCGGTGTATTCAGTTGTGAAGTCCTGGGCGGACCGGACGGTGCCCGGTCCTCGGCGGCGGTTCAGCCGAGCTGGACGCCGCCGGCCGTGAGGTCGCGCCGGAGCTGCTCGGTCTCCTGCTCGGTGAGCTCGACGAGCGGCAGCCGCACGGGGCCGGCGGGCAGTCCCTGCAGGGCCAGGCCGGCCTTGGTGGTCATGACGCCCTGGGTGCGGAAGAGGCCCGTGAAGACGGGGAGCAGCTTCTGGTGGATCTCGGTGGCCTTGCGGACGTCACCGGCCAGGTGGGCCTCGGTCATGGCGCGCAGGTCGGCGGCGACGAAGTGGCCGGCGACCGAGACGAAGCCTGCGGCGCCGACGGCGAGCTGCGGCAGGTTCAGCATGTCGTCGCCGGAGTACCAGGCGAGTCCGGAGCGGGCGATGGCCCAGCTCGTCGCTGCCAGGTCGCCCTTGGCGTCCTTGTTGGCGACGATGCGGGGGTGGTCCGCCAGCCGGACGAGGGTCTCGGTGTCGATGGCGACGCCGCTGCGGCCCGGGATGTCGTAGAGCATCACCGGCAGGCCGGTGGCGTCGGCGACGGCGGTGAAGTGCCGGACCAGGCCCTCCTGCGGGGGCTTGTTGTAGTACGGCGTGACGACGAGGAGGCCGTGGGCGCCCGCCTTCTCGGCGGCGCGGGCCAGCTCGGCGCTGTGGTGCGTGTGGTTGGTTCCGGCTCCGGCGACGACGTGGGCGCGGTCTCCGACCGCCTCGACCACGGCCCGTACGAGCTGGGCTTTCTCCGCATCGCTGGTGGTGGGGGACTCGCCGGTGGTGCCGTTGACGATGAGGCCGTCGTTACCGGCGTCCACGAGGTGGGTGGCGAGCCGCTGAGCGCCGTCGAGGTCGAGGGCACCGTCAGCGGTGAAGGGCGTGACCATGGCGGTCAGGACCCGCCCGAAGGGCGTCTGCGGTGTGGAGGTCGGAGCCATGAGGGTCACGCTACTCGTTGCTCACCGTGAGGTGCCCCCTCGGGGAGTGCCAAAGGGATCCCGGCACTGCCTGCTCGGGGGTTCAAGCAGTGCCGGGTCCGTCTTTTCAGACTAGATTAAAGCCGCGAAAAGCCGCAATACGGACACCGTAGTTACCGGGCCGTACGGCACCCCCGGGAGCCGGTGCCGAGGCCGCCGGGCCCGGGGTCGGCCCGGTCAGGGGGCGATACGGCCGTTCTTGTTGAACGCGGCGTACGTGAGGGGCATGAGCTTCGCCCACTCCGCCTCCATCTTCTCGCCGACCATCTCGATCTCCCGCTGCGGGAAGGACGGCACGGCCGCCTGCTCGTGCTGCGTGCGCAGGCCGAGGAAGTGCATCAGGGAGCGGGCGTTGCACGTGGCGTACATCGAGGAGAACAGGCCGACCGGGAGGACCGAGCGCGCGACCTCGCGGGCCACGCCGGCGGCCAGCATCTCCTGGTAGGCCTCGTAGGCCTCGCGGTAGGTGTCCTCCATGACGCGCGTGGTCAGCTCGTGCTGCGCGTCGGTGCCCTCGACGAAGACGTACTTGCCGGGGCGGCCCTCCTGGACGAGCTTGCGCTCGGCGTCCGGCACGTAGAAGACGGGCTGCAGCTCGCGGTAGCGACCCGACTCCTCGTTGTACGACCAGCCCACGCGGTGGCGCATGAACTCGCGGAAGACGAAGATCGGCGCACTGATGAAGAAGGTCATCGAGTTGTGCTCGAAGGGGCTGCCGTGGCGGTCGCGCATCAGGTAGTTGATCAGCCCCTTGGACCGCTCCGGGTCCTTGGTGATCTCTTCCAGGGACTGCTCGCCGGCGGTGGAGACGCGGGCCGCCCACAGCACATCGGAGTCGGCAGCGCTGTGCTTGACCAGCTCGACGGTCACGTCGCCGCGGAATGTGGGCTTGGCGGTCTCGGTGGGGCTGTCGGTCACCGGCGGGGTCCTTCCAGTTGCGTGGCTCGGGGCGGCGCCCAGCCTACGGGCCGCCACTGACACTCGGCGGCCGACGACCCCGCCGCGACGGGGCAAGCTGCTCACTGGTTGAGATTTTTCACAGAAGTCGGCGAAAACGGGCACCGGCGGCGCGCTTTGATCGTCCTTACGTACGACAACAGATTTTTCGAGGTTCCTAGGAGAGCCCCCATCATGTTCCGCCGGCGAGAGCCCGTGCCGTTCGCCTTCGTCGCCGAGGCAGAGCGCTACCGCAGCAACGTCACGCCGCCGCCCCGAGAACGCGCCAGCCGCTCGCAGATAGCCGGCCGCGTGCTCGTGGGCCTCACGGTGACGACGGGGCTGGTCGGAGCGCTGCTGTTCGGAATGCCGTCGCTGCAGCCGAGCCCGCAGGACACGCACCAGTCGCAGCGTTCCGAGACCTCGGACGGCCGCTGACCTGCGGGTGATCATGACGGGCGGGATCCGGCGCACCGACCCTGGTGTGCTCGGGTCCCGCCCTTTTCTATAGCCTCACCGGGCACAGCCGTTCGAGCGTGCTTGCTGACGAGTGAGGAAATTCGTGCCCCTGCCCTTTCTGACCGCTGACCGCGACGCCGAGGAGCGCGCGCCTGCCGCCGGGGCCGCCGCCCCGCCCGCCTGGGACGAGGACCTCGCCCGCTGGCGCCGTCCCTACCGTCCGGGGCCGTGGCGCGTCGGCGCCACCGCGCTGTTGCTGCTGCTCGCCTCGTACGTGCTGTTCGCCGCCATGATCATTGCCGTGGCCGGTTCCCTGCCCGGGGCGGGCATCTGCGTCGCCGTCGCCGTCCTGGTGATCGCCCTGGCCGTGCGCCTGGTGCGGGCCGGGGCCTGGGTGAGCGAGCACGGGCTGCGCCACGTGGGGCTGCTGTCCGCGAAGACGGTGCCCTGGGCCGAGGTGACGGCCGTGCGCACCGCGCAGCAGCCCGTGCGGTGGCTGGGGCTCCCCCGCACCGTGCAGGGGCAGGCGGTCGTCGTGGAGCGCGCGGGCGGCAGCCCCCTGCCGACCCTGGTCACCGACCACGGGGCGGACTTCCTCGGGCGCCCGCAGGCGTTCGCGATGGCGTGCGACGCGGTCGAGGGCTGGGCGGCGGACTTCCGCCGCTGACGCGGTGCCGCCCGGCGGCGAGCCGGGCGCACGCCGCCCCATGCGGTGCCCCATGCGGAGCCCCATGCGGAGCGGCCCCGTGCACCGCCCCATGCGGTGGCCCGTGCAGCGCGCCCCATGCGGTGGCCCCACGCCGCCTCCGCAGGACGTCGCAGCGCCCTATACGGCGTCCGCCCGCACCGGCTTCCTGTCGTGCAGGGCGATCGCCCGCTGCATGGCCTTGCGGGCGCGGGGGGTGTCCCGGGCGTCGTGGTAGGCGACGGCCAGCCGGAACCAGGTGCGCCAGTCCGACGGGGTGTCCTCCGTCTCGGCCTTGCGCTTGGCGAAGACCGCGTCCGCGGAGTCCCGGTCGATGCGCCCACTGGGGGTGCGCACCAGCTCGTCCACCGGCAGCCCGCCCTCGGCCTCCAGCTCCCGCGCCAGCCGGTTGGCGTCGCGCGCGAACTTGGTGGTCTGGTAGAGGAACCAGGCGCCGATGAACGGCAGGACCAGCACAGCCGCCCCGAAGGCGATGGTGACGGCCGTGCCCTGCTCGATGAGCATCACTCCGCGGCTGCCGACCAGGACGAAGTAGACGACCAGGACGGCGGCCAGGGCGAAGTAGACGATTTTGGCGCGCACGGTGCTCAGCCCAGGTCCAGGAAGTGTTCCAGGCCGAACGTCAGGCCCGGGGTCGTGGTGACGCGCCGTGCGCCGAGCAGGATGCCCGGCATGAAGCAGCTGTGGTGCAGCGAGTCGTGCCGGATGGTGAGCGTCTCGCCGGTGTCGCCGAAGAGCACCTCCTGGTGGGCCAGGAGGCCGCGGAGCCGTACGGCGTGCACGGGCACCCCGTCGACGTCCGCGCCGCGCGCACCCTCCAGGGCGGTCGTGGTGGCGTCGGGCTGCGGGGCACAGCCCGCCTCGCGCCGTGCGGCGGCGATGAGCTGCGCGGTGCGGGTGGCCGTGCCGGAAGGGGCGTCGGCCTTGTTGGGGTGGTGCAGCTCGACGACCTCGACGGACTCGAAGAAGCGGGCCGCCTGGCGGGCGAAGGACATGGTCAGGACGGCCCCGATGGAGAAGTTCGGGGCGATGAGCACACCGGTCGACGGCGAGGCGTCGAGCCAGGAGTTCAGCTGCGCGAGGCGCTCCTCGGTCCAGCCAGTGGTGCCGACGACGCCGTGGATGCCGTTGCGCACGCAGAACTCGAGGTTGTCCATGACCGAGTCGGGGTGCGTCAGCTCGACCGCGACCTGGGCTCCCGCCTCGGTCAAGGCCTCCAGCTTGTCTCCCCGGCCCAGCGCGGCCACCAGCTCCATGTCCTCGGCGGCTTCGACGGCCCGTACGGCCTCGGAGCCGATGCGGCCCTTGGCTCCGATGACCGCGACGCGCAGCTTGCTCATCGTCCCTGCTTCCCTCTACAGCGGTGAACTACTTCCCGCGGTGAACTAAGAAACGGCCTCGTGCAGGCGCGCGGCCTGCTTGTCCTTCAGCGGGCCGATGACGGACAGCGAAGGACGCTGTCCCAGTACATCGCGGGCCACCTCACGGACCTCGTCCGGGGTGACGGCCGAGATGCGGGCCAGCATGTCGTCGACAGACATCTGGTCGCCCCAGCACAGCTCGCTCTTGCCGATGCGGTTCATGAGCGCACCGGTGTCCTCCAGGCCGAGGACGGTGGAGCCCGCGAGCTGCCCCACGGCGCGGCTGATCTCCTCGTCCGGCAGCCCCTCCGACGCGACCTTGTCGAGCTCGTCGCGGCAGATCTTCAGGACGTCGTGGACCTGGCTCGGGCGGCAGCCGGCGTAGACGCCGAAGAGGCCGCAGTCGGCGTAGCCCGAGGTGTAGGAGTAGACCGAGTAGGCCAGGCCGCGCTTCTCCCGGACCTCCTGGAAGAGCCGCGAGCTCATGCCGCCGCCGAGGGCGGTGTTGAGCACGCCGAGCGCCCAGCGGCGGTCGTCCGTGCGCGACAGGCCGGGCATGCCGAGGACGACGTGCGCCTGCTCGGTCTTACGGCCGAGCACCTCCACGCGGCCGGCGGTGCGGATCGTACGGGCGCCGGAGCGCGGGCCGACGGGCGTGGCGTCCGTACGGCCCAGGGCGCCGGCCCGGTCGAAGGCGGCGCGCACCTGGCGGACGACCTTGGCGTGGTCGACGTTGCCCGCGGCGGCCACGACGAGGCGCGTCGGGTCGTAGTGCTTCTTGTAGAAGCGGGCGATCTGGTCGCGCGTGAGGGCGTTGATGGTGTCGACCGTGCCGAGGACGGGGCGGCCCAGGGGCGTGTCGCCCAGCATGGTGTGCGCGAACAGGTCGTGCACGCAGTCGCCGGGGTCGTCCTCCGTCATCGCGATCTCTTCGAGGATCACGCCGCGCTCGGCGTCGACGTCGGCGGCGTCGATCAGCGATCCGGTGAGCATGTCGCAGACGACGTCGATGGCCAGCGGCAGGTCGGTGTCGAGCACGCGCGCGTAGTAGCACGTGTACTCCTTGGCCGTGAACGCGTTCATCTCGCCGCCGACGGCGTCGATGGCCGAGGAGATGTCGAGCGCGCTGCGCTTGGCCGTGCCCTTGAAGAG
Organism: Streptomyces rectiverticillatus; assembly: GCF_013394065.1. Classification (NCBI taxonomy): domain Bacteria; kingdom Bacillati; phylum Actinomycetota; class Actinomycetes; order Kitasatosporales; family Streptomycetaceae; genus Streptomyces; species Streptomyces rectiverticillatus. Next base: position 5,425,062 of record NZ_CP040752.1, on the reverse strand, counting down.
CAGGTGCTCCAGGTAGTGGGTGGCACCGTTGAGGGCCGGGGTCTCGTCGCGGGAGCCGACGTTGGCCCAGATGCCGAAGGTCGCGGAGCGCACGGACGGCAGCGTCTCGGTGACGATGCGCAGGCCGCCCGGGAGGGTGGTGCGGCGGACCGTGCCGATGCCGTTCTCGCCCTTGAGGAGCGTTTGGGTACGGGCGACGGCCCGCCCCTCCGAGGAGGTGCGGGCCGTCTTCCGTGTACTACGGGACGTCACTTGGCGGACTCGTCCTTGGTCTCGTCGGCCTTGTCGCCGTCCTCGCCCTCGATGACGGGGATGAGGGAGAGCTTGCCGCGCTGGTCGATCTCGGCGATCTCGACCTGGACCTTCTGGCCCACGCCGAGCACGTCCTCGACGTTCTCCACGCGCTTGCCGCCGGCGAGCTTGCGGATCTGCGAGATGTGCAGCAGACCGTCCTTGCCCGGCATGAGGGAGACGAAGGCGCCGAAGGTGGTGGTCTTGACGACCGTACCCAGGTAGCGCTCGCCGACCTCGGGCATGGTCGGGTTGGCGATGCCGTTGATCGTGGCGCGGGCGGCCTCGGCGGCCGGGCCGTCGGCGGCACCGATGTAGATGGTGCCGTCGTCCTCGATCGTGATCTCGGCGCCGGTGTCCTCCTGGATCTGGTTGATCATCTTGCCCTTGGGGCCGATGACCTCACCGATCTTGTCCACGGGGATCTTGACGGTGATGATCCGCGGGGCGTTGGGGGACATCTCGTCCGGCGTGTCGATCGCTTCCATCATCACGTCGAGGATGTGGAGGCGGGCGTCGCGGGCCTGCTTGAGGGCCGCGGCCAGGACGGAGGCCGGGATGCCGTCCAGCTTGGTGTCGAGCTGGAGGGCGGTCACGAACTCCTTGGTGCCGGCGACCTTGAAGTCCATGTCGCCGAAGGCGTCCTCCGCACCGAGGATGTCGGTGAGGGCGACGTAGTGCGTCTTGCCGTCGATCTCCTGGGAGATCAGGCCCATGGCGATACCGGCGACGGGGGCCTTCAGGGGCACACCGGCGTTCAGCAGCGACATGGTGGAGGCGCAGACCGAGCCCATGGACGTCGAGCCGTTGGAGCCCAGCGCCTCGGAGACCTGGCGGATGGCGTAGGGGAACTCCTCGCGCGTCGGCAGCACGGGCACGATGGCCCGCTCGGCCAGGGCGCCGTGGCCGATCTCGCGGCGCTTCGGCGAACCGACGCGGCCGGTCTCGCCGACGGAGTACGGCGGGAAGTTGTAGTTGTGCATGTAGCGCTTGCGGGTCACCGGGGAGAGGGTGTCCAGCTGCTGCTCCATGCGGAGCATGTTGAGGGTGGTGACGCCCAGGATCTGGGTCTCGCCACGCTCGAACAGGGCGGAGCCGTGCACGCGCGGGATGGCCTCGACCTCGGCGGCGAGCGTACGGATGTCCGTCACGCCACGGCCGTCGATGCGCTTCTTCTCCTTGATGACGCGCTCACGGACCAGGGACTTGGTCAGCGAGCGGTACGCGGCGGAGATCTCCTTCTCGCGGCCCTCGAACTCCGGCAGGAGCTTCTCGGCGGCGAGCTCCTTGACGCGGTCGATCTCGGTCTCGCGCTCCTGCTTGCCGGCGATGGTGAGCGCCTGGGCGAGCTCGTCGCGGACGGCCTTGGTCAGGGCGGCCAGGACGTCGTCCTGGTAGTCCAGGAAGACCGGGAACTCACCCTCGGGCTTGGCGGCCTTGGAGGCGAGCTCGGACTGGGCGCGGCACAGCACCTTGATGAAGGGCTTCGCGGCCTCGAGACCGGCGGCGACGACCTCCTCGGTGGGGGCGTCTGCGCCGTCCTTGACCAGCTGGACGGTCTTCTCGGTGGCCTCGGCCTCGACCATCATGATCGCGACGTCGCCGTCCTCCAGGACGCGGCCGGCCACCACCATGTCGAAGACGGCGTCCTCGAGCTCGGTGTGGGTCGGGAACGCGACCCACTGGCCCTTGATCAGAGCGACGCGGGTGGCGCCGATCGGACCGGAGAAGGGCAGGCCCGCGAGCTGCGTGGAGCAGGAGGCGGCGTTGATCGCGACCACGTCGTAGAGGTGGTCGGGGTTGAGCGCCATGACCGTCTCGACGATCTGGATCTCGTTGCGCAGGCCCTTCTTGAAGGAGGGGCGCAGCGGGCGGTCGATCAGGCGGCAGGTGAGGACCGCGTCCTCGGAGGGGCGGCCCTCACGACGGAAGAAGGAGCCGGGGATCTTGCCGGCCGCGTACATGCGCTCCTCGACGTCCACCGTCAGGGGGAAGAAGTCGAGCTGGTCCTTGGGCTTCTTGGAAGCGGAGGTGGCCGACAGCACCATGGTGTCGTCGTCCAGGTACGCCACGGCGGAACCGGCGGCCTGCTTGGCCAGGCGGCCCGTCTCGAAGCGGATGGTGCGGGTACCGAAGGCGCCGTTGTCGATGACGGCCTCGGCGTAGTGGGTCTCGTTCTCCACCAGGGATATCTCCTCGTCTACGTCCCGGCCCGTGTGGCGGGGACGGTGGTGGAGGAGCGTCTGTGCTGGCCGGTCTTCGATCGAAGCACCCGGATTTCCCTGATCCGGGGGCCACTACCGAGGACCGGCGGCGAGCTGAGCGCTCCTCCTCATACGGTTCGGCGTAGGTGCCGTTGTGGAAACCAGACTACAAAGCTTCTGCTTTCCACGAGATACGCAAAGGGAGCGGCCCCCAGATCGTGGGAACCGCTCCCTTCACGGTGTCTTACTTGGCGCCGGCGGCACCGCGGCGGATGCCGAGGCGCTCGACCAGGGCGCGGAAGCGCGTGATGTCCTTCTTGGCCAGGTACTGCAGCAGGCGGCGACGCTGGCCGACCAGAAGCAGCAGGCCACGACGCGAGTGGTGGTCGTGCTTGTGCTGCTTCAGGTGCTCGGTCAGGTCCGAGATGCGGCGGGTGAGCATCGCGACCTGGACCTCGGGGGAGCCGGTGTCGCCCTCCTTGGTGGCGAACTCGGCCATGATCTGCTTCTTCGTAGCGGCGTCGAGCGACACGCGATACTCCTTCTGAGTGTCTTTTGGCCACCGAGTGCCCCTGGTCTCTTACTCAGGAGAGCTTCCGTTACTCGGGAGGCGGGGTCCGCTGGGCGCTGTCCCCAGAGACCCGCGAAGGGCGCTCCGGAGGCGCGTACACAAACGGCCGTTGCACAGAGTACCAGCCCGGACCAGTCCCCCTTGCCGGGAGGGCCGGGCACGGGGCCGGGGCAGGCCCTGAGGGGGCTGGGGCGAGGCCTGGGGCGCGGGGGCCTGGGGCGGGCCTCGGGCGGGGCCTCGGGCGGGCCCTGGGCTCTCCCTGGGCGGCCGCATGGGGCGGGCCTGGAGCGGCCGCATGGGGCGGGCCTGGAGCGGCCGCATGGGGCGGGCCTGGAGCGGCCGCATGGGGCGGGCCTGGAGCGGCCGCATGGGGCGGGCCTGGAGCGGCCGCATGGGGCGGGCCTGGAGCGGCCGCATGGGGCGGGTGCCGCCTCCGGCCGGCCCCGCCCTGCCCGGCCTGCCCGCCCTGCCCGGCCTGCCCGTCTATGCGGGCAACCCGGGCTACCCGGCCGACAGGCTGCGCGCCGCCGAGTACAGATCGAGGACGGCGAGACACAGCGGGACGAGCGCAAGGAGGAGGACGCTCTCGGCGAGATCGGAGAGACGCCCCCAAAAGGGTGACAGACCCCGGGCGGGCACGATCAGCGCCACGGCGGTGAGCAAGGCACCACCGAGGGTGACGGCTGCGGCGAGCCAGAGCGTACGGACGTCGAGGGAGCCGCCTCCCGCGCCCGCGTCGGCGGCCGGCTGGAGGGCGAGGCCGAGGACGAGCAGGGCGAGGGCGGCGAGGCCCGCGCCGAGGACGGAGGCGACCTGAGCGGTGTAGCGGAAGAGGCGGGCGCGCAGCAGCATCGCGAGGCCGGCGGTCAGGGCGAGGAGACGGGGCCAGGGGCCGCCGCCGGAGGCGAAGGCGAGGACGGCGGTGGAGGCCGTCACGAGGACCGCGCAGCCGCCGACGAGGCCGAGCAGCAGCTCGTGGCCGCGGCGGACCCGGGCGGCGATGAGCGCGGCGTCCACGGGCTCCGGCCCCCGGCCGCCGCGGGAGGCCGTACGGTCCCCACGGTCCCCGGTCACCGCGGAGCGGGGCGCGGCGTAGCCGACGGGGAGGCGGGCGACGCGGGCGGACAGGCCGGGCAGGAAGGCGACGGCCCCTATGGCGACGACGGCGCAGACGGCGGCGGCCGCGGCGGGGCCGGCCCCGGTGAAGATCGCGCAGAAGGCGGCCACGGTGCCGGTGGCCGCGGCGGTGAAGGCGGCGACGAAGGGGGCGTCGCCGGTGGGCACGGCGGCGACGAGCACGGCGGAGGCGACGACGACGGCCGCGCAGCCCAGCAGGAACTGCAGCCGGCCGGCGCCCTCGCCCGGTCCGGGGCCGAGGATGCCGGAGCCCGCGATCATCACGTGCGGGAGGCCGGCGAGGCCGAGGGCGACGGCGGAGGCGCGGTCGGCGTAGACCCGGGCCCGTACGCCCGCGAGGGCCGTCAGCAGCACGCCGGCGGCGGCCGCGACGGCGCCGGGCAGGCCGTGCATGTCATGCCGGACGGGGTCGGCGAACCAGAGGGCGAGGCCCATGAGGGCGAGGAGCAGCGCCCCGCCGGCCAGGCCGCAGGCGCGCAGCAGGCTGTCGCTCCACAGCGTGTGGTCGCGAGTGACGGCGGAGGCGATGGCGTCGCTGACGTCGTCGTGCACGGCGGGCGGCAGTGACTCGGAGAAGGGGCGCAGCGCGAGCAGGTCGCCGTCCAGGACGTGCTGGGCGGCGAGCGAGCGGGCGCCGTCGAGGACGGTGCCGTCGCGCCGTACGAGGTGGTAGCCGGTGGGGGTGCCGGCCGGCCGGGTCTGCCCGGTCAGGCGCAGGATCTCCGGGTACACGTCGGCGACGGCGATGTCGTCCGGCAGGGCGACGTCGATCCGGCTGTCGGGCGCGACGACGGTCACTCTGCAGAAGCCGGTCGCAGCGGACGTACTCACCTATCAGGCCCCTTGTTCGACTGTGCACGACTGTGCGGCTTCGCGTACACGACCGTGCGGCTTCACTGTGCACGGATGTGCGGCCACCCTATCGGGGCCGTATGCCCGTACGCCGATAGGATCACCGTTCCGCGCATGGGGCCCGCGCCGTCGGGGCGACAGGGGCGCCGCGCGGAACTGTCCTTGCGGTGCGGAGGGATTGAGGCATCCGGTGAGCCAGATCGTGGTCAGTCGTCCGCCGAGGGCTCTGCCGCCGGAGGTGCCCGGCGAGGCGGTCCGGCTGGAGGCGCCCCCGGAGCTGCCGAGGGACCGTCAGGAGGGGCTGCTGATGCAGCTGCTGCCGACGCTCGGCATGGCCTCGTCGATGGTGTACTTCTTCATGCCGGGTGCCGCCCCGATGATGAAGATCATGGGCGTCCTGATGATGTGTTCGACGCTCGGCATGACCATCGCGATGATCGTGCGGCACCGTCAGGGCACACAGGGGCGGACCGCGGACATGCGCCGCGACTACCTCAAGTACCTCGCGCAGACGCGGCGCACCGTGCAGCGCACCGCCGCGGCGCAGCGCGACGCGCAGTTCTACCTGCACCCCTCCCCCGACCAGCTGTGGTCGGTGGTGGCCGAGGGCACGCGCCTGTGGGAACGGCGCGCGAGCGACGAGGACTTCGCGCAGGTCCGCATCGGGCTGGGCACGCAGCAGCTCGCGACGCCGCTGGAGGCGCCGGAGACGGCCCCGATAGACGAGCTGGAGCCGCTGACGACGGGCGCGATGCAGCAGTTCCTGGCGACGCACGGCGCGCTGGACGGCATGCCGGTGGCTCTGTCGTTGCGCGCCTTCTATCACCTGACGTTGTCGGGCGACCCGGAGACGGTGCACGGCACGGCGCGGGCACTGGTGGCCCAGCTGGTGACGCTGCACTCTCCGGACGACCTCGTCGTGGCCGTGGTCACGGCACGGGGCGCGGCGCCGTCCTGGGAGTGGACGAAGTGGCTGCCGCACGTACAGGTGCCGGGAGCCGTGGACGGCGCCGGCGCGCGGCGTCTGATCGGCGACGACCTGACGGAGCTGGAGGAGCTGCTGCGGCCGCGCCTGGAGGGGCGTACGCGGTTCAGCCGGGACGGCCGGCCGCTGCTGGACCAGCCGCACGTCGTGGTCGTGCTGGACGGTGCCGCGGTGCCGGCGGACTCGGTGTTCGCGGCGCCCGAGGGACTGCAGGGCGTGACCGTCGTCGAGGTGGTGACGGGAGAGCTGGGCGAGCCCCGCGGGGGGCTGTCGGCCGTGGTGGAGCCGGGATCGCTGCGGCTGGAGTCGCAGGTCGCGGTCTACGAGGGGGAGCCGGACACCCTCGCCGTGGAGGCCGCCGAGGCGCTCGCGCGGCAGCTGGCGCCGCTGCGCCTGGGCACCGGCGACGACGGCGACGAGCCGCTGCTGGCGAACTTGGACTTCACCGAACTGCTGGGGCTCGGCGACGCGGGCACGGTGGACGTGGCGCGCACGTGGCGCCCGCGGTCGGCGGCGGAGCGGCTGCGCGTGCCGATCGGCGTCAGCGAGGGCGGCGCTCCGGTGATGCTGGACCTCAAGGAGGCGGCGCAGGACGGCATGGGGCCGCACGGGCTGTGCGTCGGCGCGACGGGCTCCGGCAAGTCCGAGCTGCTGCGCACGCTGGTCCTGGGGCTCGCGGTCACGCACAGCTCCGAGACGCTGAACTTCGTCCTCGCCGACTTCAAGGGCGGCGCGACCTTCGCGGGCATGTCGCAGATGCCGCACGTCGCGGCCGTCATCACCAACCTCGCCGACGACCTGACGCTGGTCGACCGCATGCGCGACTCGATCACCGGCGAACTGCAGCGCAGGCAGGAGCTGCTGAAGGCGGCGGGCAACTACGCCAACATCCACGACTACGAGAAGGCCCGGGCGGCCGGTGCCGCGCTGGAGCCGCTGGCTTCACTCGTCCTGGTGATCGACGAGTTCAGCGAGCTGTTGACGGCCAAGCCCGACTTCATCGACATGTTCATCCAGATCGGCCGCATCGGCCGCTCCCTGGGCGTGCACCTGCTGCTCGCCTCGCAGCGCCTGGAGGAGGGCCGGCTGCGCGGCCTGGAGACGTACCTGTCGTACCGGATCGGCCTGCGCACGTTCTCCGCCGCGGAGTCCCGTACGGCGCTCGGGGTGCCGGACGCGTACCACCTGCCGCCGGTGCCGGGCTCCGGCTACCTGAAGTTCGGCACGGACGAGATGACGCGCTTCAAGGCCGCGTACGTCTCGGGCGCCTACCGGTCGAGCGCGGGCACGGGGCCCGGCACGGGGCCGCTGCCGATCGAGCGCCGGCCGGTGCTGTTCACCGCCGGGCCCGTCCCCGTCACGTACACCGCCCCGGCGCCCGTGACACCGGCCGCGCCCGGCCCGGGCGACGACGCGCTGGCCGACACCGTCCTCGACGTGATCGTGCGGCGGCTCGAGGGCCAGGGCCCGCCGGCCCACCAGGTGTGGCTGGCGCCGCTCGACCGGGCCGCGGCCCTCGACGAGCTCCTGCCGCCGCTCTCGGCCGTGCCGGGCCGCGGCCTCACGGCGCCCGAACATCCGCGCCTCGGCCGGCTCAGCGTCCCGATCGGCCTGGTCGACAAGCCCTTCGAGCAGCGGCGCGACGTCCTCTACCGCGACTTCTCCGGCGCGGCGGGCAACATGCTGGTCGTCGGCGGCCCGCAGTCCGGCAAGTCGACGCTGCTGCGCACGCTGATGTCGGCCTTCGCGCTGACGCACACGCCGGCCGAGGTGCAGTTCTACGGGCTGGACTTCGGCGGCGGCGGCATGAGCGCCGTCGACGGCCTGCCGCACGTGGGCGGAGTGGCGTCCCGGCTCGACCCCGAGCGCGTACGCCGTACGGTCGCCGAGGTGTCGGGCATCCTGGCCCGCCGCGAGGAGTACTTCCGGGCGCACACGATCGACTCCATCGGCACCTACCGGCGGCTGCGGGCGACGGGCGAGATCACGGACCAGCCGTGGGGCGACGTCTTCCTGATCGTCGACGGATGGGCCGGCTTCCGGCAGGAGTACGAGATGCTGGAGGGGGTCGTCGCCGACATCGCGGCGCGCGGCCTGGGCTACGGCATCCACGTCGTGGTGACGGCCTCCCGCACCATGGAGGTGCGCGCCTCCCTCAAGGACCAGCTCCTCAACCGGCTGGAGCTGCGCCTCGGCGACACCATGGACTCGGACTTCGACCGCAAGGTCGCCGCGAACGTCCCGGCCGGGATGCCCGGCCGCGGCCAGCTCCCCGAGAAGCTCCACTTCATGGCCTCGCTGCCGCGCATCGACGCCGGCAGCGACCCCGAGACCCTCACGGACGGCACCGCCGCCATGGTCCGCGCCGTCAGCGAGGCATGGGGCGGGCCCGGCGCCCCCGGCGTGCGGCTCCTGCCGCGCCGGCTGCGCGCCGACGACCTGCCCAAGGGCTTCGAGTACCCGCAGCACGGCGTGGCCTTCGGCATCGACGAGGCCGGCCTCGAACCGGTCTTCGCCGACTTCGAGACGGACCCGTTCTTCCTCGTCTTCGGCGAGAGCGAGTCCGGCAAGACGGCCCTGCTGCGCCTCCTGGCCCGGCAGATCACCGAGCGGTACGGCCCGGACGAGGCGAAGATCGTGGTCGGCGACTACCGCCGTACGCTCCTCGACGCCGTCCCCGGCACGCACCTGCTGGAGTACGCACCGACCGCCTCGGCCCTGACGGTGCACGCCGAGGCCCTCAACCGCCTCATGGAGCGGCGCGCCCCGCAGCCCGACATCACGCCGCAGCAGCTGCGCGAGCGCAGCTGGTGGTCCGGCCCGCGCTTCTTCGTCATCGTCGACGACTACGAGCTCGTCTCCACCGGCAGCGGCAACCCGCTGGCCGTCCTGACCGAGAACCTCCCCTTCGCGCGCGACGTGGGGGTGCGCTTCATCATCGCGCGCAGCTCGGCCGGCGCGTCCCGGTCGATGTACGAGCCCTTCATGCAGCGCGTGAAGGAGCTGGGCGCCCAGGGCGTCCTGCTGTCCGGCGACCCCGGAGAGGGCGACCTGCTCGGCAGCGTGCGGCCGCAGGGGATGCCGCCCGGGCGCGGGTACTTCGTGTCCCGGAAGAGGGGCGTGTCGCTGGTGCAGGTGGGGTGGGTGCCGGAGGAGGTGTGAGGGGGCACGGCCGGGGGGCATTCTCCACACGGCCGGCCTTCCGTACGAGCGCTTTGCGAATCTCCTCTGCCGCGGATCCATCCGGAGTACGCTGCTTGCGAATGCTGTCCCTGCAGGAGTTGTCGTCCCTGCAGGCGTCAACTGGCCTCATGCCACAGCGATCCCACGGAATTGCGCACCCGAAAGGCGGCCCCTGTCCCATGGACGAACGCGAGAAGGACGAGCTGTACGCACGCGACATCTCCGGTCTCGAATGGCTGAGTGCGCCCGAGGCCAAGGATGACGAGGAACGCGTCGAGATCGCCTACTTCTCCGACGGTGCTGTGGCCATGCGGTCTTCGACCGACCCCGGCACCGTGCTGCGCTACACCCCGGCCGAGTGGCGGGCCTTCGTGCTGGGTGCGCGTGACGGCGAGTTCGACCTGAAGTAAGGCGCCGGCGGGCCGGTGGACCAGTGCCGACGGGCCGGTAGACCGGTGCGCCGGTGCGCACGAGCCGGGGGCGGCCGCCGGATTCCCGGTCGGCCGCCCCCGGAGTGCTGTGAAGCCGCTCAGCGGACGCGGATCAGCGGACCGGGATCAGTAACTGATGTCGAACAGCTGCGACGCCTTCTTGTCCGTCGCGTGGAAGTGCTCGCCGCCCTTCATGACCAGGTCCGCGACCTGCTTGAGCGTCTCCTGGATGTGCGCACTCCGCCGCCGGAACTCCGCGTCCACCTGCAGCATCATCTGGTGGGCCTCGCCCTCCCAGCCGGCCGCGACCTTGTTCACGGCGCTGCGCATGACCTCCAGCTCGCGCTCGATCACGCCCGCGGCCTTCTTGATGTCGGCCGCCGTGGTCTGAAGGGAGCTGTAGTTGACTACGAGCTCTCCACCATGATCTGCCATGTGTCCCCACCCTCTGTGGTGCTGTTCAAAGCCGAAAGGCCGGAATGATGTGCCGGAATGGTGTGCCGGAATGAGCCGGAATGCGGCGGGCATGAGTGCCCGGCCGGATCAGTAGTTGTCGATCCCGCTGGAGGGCGCCCCCTGAGCTCCGGCGGCGGATGCGGACGCGGAGGCGGGTGCGGCGCCTCCGCCACCGATGTCGACGCCCTTCATCTGGGCGGCGATCTCCGCGTCGGTCGCGCCGGAGGCGCGGTGCGTCAGGACGACGGCCTCACGCACGCGGTCGATCATGCGGCGCACCCGGTCGTGGTCGTCGTTGAGGTCGCTCTGCGCCTTACGGAAGGCCGAGTGCGCCTCTCCCTTCCACGAGGAGCCGCCGTCCAGGGTGGCGATGACGTTCGCCAGCTGGCGAAGGTTCGCCGAGAAGTGTGAACTGGTCTTGTCGATGGCGTCCGTGAAGGCCTTGAACGCCTCGTCACTGACCTTCTGCCTGCCGTTCTCCGACATGTTCCGCCTTTCCCCCCGAGGGCCGTTGTCTGCCACGCCCGCGAAAGGCGCCGAATGTCACTCTAACCACTCTGAGTGCACGCCCCAACTACGCACACACCCGGGCACTTTGATGCACTCACAAGCCGCGCAACGCCCTCCGGCGGCGGTGCTCCCGCCCCACGACGGCCGCTCCGGCGATCGTCGCGACGAGTACGGCCGCGCCGCCGAGCGCGTACGCAGCGAGCCGTTCCTGCCGCTGCTGCGGCGACTCGCCCACGGCCAGGGGGGCCACGGAGGGGGCCCGGACGCTGCGGGCCTCGGGCCCGGACGGAGTGACGCGGTCGACGGGGTGCGCGTCGTCCGTGAGGGCACGGACCGGGTCGACGACCCCCCAGCCGATGTAGGGGTCGTGGCCCTTGGTGGCGCGCTCCGCCGTCTGCTCGATCTGGGCGACGACCTGGTGCTGCTTCCAGTCGGGGTGCTTGGCGCGGATGAGGGCGGCGACCCCGGCCACGTACGGGGCGGAGAAGCTGGTGCCGTTGTCGACGCACTGGCCGCCCAGCGGGACGGTCGAGACCATCTCGACGCCGGGTGCGGCGACCCCGACGAACTCGCCGGGCTGCGAGAAGGGGGCACGCTCGTTGTTGCGGTCGGAGGCGCCGACGGCGAGGACGCCCTTGTACGCGGCGGGGTAGGTCTCCTTGACGTCGCCACCGAGGCCGTCGTTGCCCGCCGAGGCCACGACGACGACGTCCTTCTCCAGCGCTTCCTTCACGGCCCGTTCGAGGTCGGAGTCGTGCTCCAAGGCCTTCGTCGTGTCCTGGGAGATGTTGATGACGCGCGCTCCCGCGGCGACGGCCAGGCCGATGCCCTGCGCCAGGGTCCGGGACGTGCCCGTGCCCTTCTCGTCGTTCTGGCGGATCGGGATGATGACCGACTCGGGTGCGATGCCGACGAACCCGCTGCCGGGGGACGGGCGGGCCGCGATGATGCCGGCGACCTTGGTGCCGTGTCCCACCAGATCGAGGGTGGGATCGGGCTTCGGCTTCTCCGGCTCCTTCTCCGGTTTCCCCTCCGGCGGCTTGTCGGGGCTCTTCTCCGGACTCTTCGACGGGCTCGGCTCCGCGGACTTCTCCGGCTTCCCGGGCTCGTCCTTCTTCTCCCCGGACGGGGATCCGGACGGCGCACCGGCCTTCGGCGTGCTCTTGCCCCCGGCCTTCTTGCGCTCCTCGTCCGCCTTCCCGCCCTTCCCCCCGTCCGACGGGCCGGGCGACGGCGCGGGGCCGGGTGCGCGGGGCGCGTCCTTGGCGTTCGCTCTCACGCCCGTCCCACTCCTGGCCGCCGCCTCCGTCGCCGCCTCCGCCATGCCCGTGAGCAGGTCGGCGCCGCTCTCGACGTCGACGGCGCCCTTGAGCTGCGGGTTCCGGACGTCGACGCCCGAGTCGATGACGGCGACGCGGACCGGCCGGCCCGCGCTGTCCCGACCCTTGGTGTCCTGCCAGAGGCGGTCGAGGAGGATCCGTTGGAGCGACCAAGGGGTGCCCTTGATGGTCTTGGCGGGGTAGGTGGTGCACTCGCCGCTGCCGTCCAGGTTCACGGCGGCGGATGACGTCATCGGGGCGGAGAGCGCAGGGGCGGGTGAGAGGGCCGGTCCGGGCGCCGCCGACGCCGCCGTAGGCGTAGGCGTAGGCGTGGGCACAGCCCCGGGCGCGGCCGCTGGTGCAGCCGTTACGAGGACCGCCGCCAGGGCGGCGTTGAGCACTGTCGTCGTACGCGGCATCGGCTGCCTCATCGTGCGTGGCATCAGCTGTCTCATGACCGGCTCACGACCCCTGCGGCTGCCGGGCACTGTTGGTGTCCAGGCGGGGGCCGGTCGGCAGGAACTGCGACCAGTTCGCGGGTACGGGCAGGGGGTTCACCTTTCCGTAGCCGAGCCTGGTGCGGGCCTGGTCGGATTCGGCCGGGCCCGCGGCTCCCGGCCCTGTCCCGTCCGCCGCACCGGCCGAGTCGGACGCGCCGTCCGGACCGGCCGAGGGCGTCGCCTTCTCGCCGATCTTCGACTTGCCCGTACCGCTGTCGTTGTTGGACTGCACGGCGTAGCGCAGTCCGGTGTCGGTGACGAGGAAGACCGACCCGCTGTTGGTCTGGCGCCCCGTGACCTGGCGGTAGAGGAGGCCGGAGCCCGGGGTGACGTATGCGCTGGTGGCGCCGTCGGGGATGGTCGCCGGGTAGTCGTCGCCGGCCCAGGTGGCGAGTTCGGGGGTGCCTCCGGCGGACATGCCGCTGAAGATGCTGCACACGGTGTGGTGGGTGTCGTTGGAGGGCCCAATGAAGTTGGCCTGCCGGGGTACCTGGGAGGGCCAGTGGTACTGCCCGTAGAACTCGTCCTCCGCCGGGGTGAAGGCGGCCGCGCTCACCCGCTCGGGTACGCCCGCCTGGTTGAGCGGGGCCAGCTTCCTGCTGTTGAGGAGCAGCTTCGCGACGAGCGGCGGGACGCGCTGGACCTTGCCGCGCAGCACGACGTAGTTCTGCGTGCCGTTGCCGGTGGGCGCTTCGAGGACCGTGCCGACGCGGCCGGCCTTGGCGGGCAGGGTGCCCACACCCGCGTCCGCTCCGATGTCGCCGCCGGTCTCGGGGAAGACGATGGGGGCGCCGTCGTGGAAGGTGTCCAGCCAGTCCTTGGTGACGGGTTGCGGCTTGGCTCCGTCGTTGAAGACGGAGCGGAGCAGCAGGTTGTGCTCGGAAGGGTCGGCGGACTTCCAGTCGGCGCCACCGAGCAGGTATTTGGTGCCCCGGGGGTCGACGAGGTAGCGCGCGCCGTCCGGGCCTTGCACGTAGAGCGCCTGGTCGCCGCGCAGGCGCTGCTCGCCCATGAGCTTCTTCAGCTTGGGGTCGCGTCCGGCGAACAGGAAGACGGCCTTCTGGGTGGTCCTTCCGCCCGCACCGGGCTGTTCGCAGACGGCCCAGTGCTTCTGCTTGCCCGCCTCGCCGGGGCCGGGCATGCGGTCGGGCGCGTAGGGGATGCCGAGCGTCGGGCCGCGCGGGATGCGGCCGTTGTCGAGTTCCGCCTCCTTCACCTTGATGGCGGAGGAGTTCTCGGAGGACTTCTCGGGGGTGAGGAGCAGCTTCGCGGAGGCGAAGTTCAGGACGGGGTGCAGCTGCTTCTTCTTGTCCGTCGTCAGGACGACGTAGCGGGTGGTGGACTGGCTGCCCACGATGACGTGTGCGCCCTCGTCGTCCCAGCCCTTCGGCGCGGTCGGCCTGAACATGCCCCAGGCGCCGAAGCCCGCGATCAGCACCGCCCCGGCGACGAGGCCCGGCAGGACGGCGCGCAGGGGGCGTGGCGCCCCCTCCTCCGTGCCGTGGGGCGAAGGCTGCAGGAAGGCTGCGACCGTTCGCTTCCTCGCGAAGACGTAGGCGTTGAGCTCATCCCGCCGTGATGCCATGTGTAGCCGCTTCTCCCCTGGTCTCGGCGCCGGTCGACAGGTACTGCGCTCGGTCCGGTTGTCGTACCGGACCCCTACTATGCCGGTAGGGATCAACAGGTCCGTCAGGGCCCGGTGCTGATCCGGATTTCCCGCCCGGCCGTGGATGTGGCCGGCGACGGCTGAGGGGGCTGTGACAGGCATGGGTGCCGCAACGCGCGTAGGGGCGCCGGGAAGTGCCGATCCCGGGGCAGGCGTGGCCGCCCCCCGCGCGGCGGCGCGGGGCGGGAGGGTCGGGCCGGTGCGGCTGCAGCAGCTGGTGCTGGCCGAGGTCGCCGTGGCGCTGGTGCTGCTCGCCGGGCCGGCCGGGCCGGTGCTGATGGCGCCCGCCGTCGTGGTGGCCGTGGTGCTGGTGTCGCTCGCGCTGGTCCACCGGGGCCAGCGGCCGTTGGCGGAGTCGCTGGCGGCCTCGGTGGCGCTCCGCGGCCGCGCCCGCCGGACGGCACCGGCGGATGCGGGCACGGATCCGGCGATGGCACCGGTCGCGGAGTGCGAACCGGCTCTGCGGACCGGCACCTTCACGGACCGCGGGCAGCGCGGCGTCGGCCTGGTGGGTGACGGGACGTTCGTGTCGGCGGTCCTGCGCATCGATGCCGTGGACGCCCCGCTGCGCCCCCTGCGGGCCGAGAAGGCGCTGCCGCTGGCCCTCCTGCGGGACGCCTTGGACGTCGACGGCATCCGGTTGGAGTCCGTGCAGGTGGTGCAGAGCACCCTGCCGGCGCCCGCCCCGCACCTGCCCGCCGATGCACTGGCCGCGCGGAACTACGCACCTCTGCAGGCCCTGTCGGGTGCTCCTGCGGTCCGGACGACGTGGGTGGCGCTGAAGCTCGACCCGGAGCTGTGCCCGGAGGCCGTCGAGGCGCGCGGAGGGGGCGAGGAGGGTGCCGGCCGCTGCGTGGTGCGGGCGGCGGACCAGTTGGCGAGCCGGCTGCAGGGGGCCGGGTTCCGGGCGGCGCTGCTGTCCGAGGACGAGCTGACGGCCGCGATATCCACGGCCGCGAACGTCAATCCGGTGGCCTCCGCGCAGGCCGCGCGCACGGCCACGCCCGTGCGGCGGACGCTGGAGGGCGTCCGGGCGCTGCGGTGCGACGACCGCTGGCACACCACGTACTGGGTCGCACGCTGGCCGCAGCTCGGCCCGGGGGCCGTTCCCCTGCCGCAGCTCGCCGCCCTGCTCACCTCGCTGCCGGCGCTGTCGACGACGCTGAGCCTGACGCTGGCACGGGGGCGCCTGCGGAACGGGCGCCATGCGCCGACGCTGACGACGCACGTCCGCGTCACCGGCCGCAGCTCCGACGAACTGGCGGCGACCCGGCGGGAGCTGGAGCGGGCGGCCCGTTCCGTGAAGACCGGTCTGGTACGGCTCGACCACGAGCAGGTCCCCGGCATGCTCGCCACTCTGCCGCTGGGAGGTACGCGATGACGACCACCACCTCGACGCCTTCGCCGGGGCCCGGGAGCGCGCCCGGCTCCGGCGCAGGGCGGCCGCGCTTCGGTCTCGGGCTGTTCGGGCCGCGGCGGGGCCGGCACGAGCTCGCGCCCGAGGAGTACGAGGCGCTGGCGCTCCCCGTCGGTGACGACGGTGTGGTCATCGGCACCGGCCCGCAGGAGGCACCGGCCGTCCTCGGAGTGGCCCGCCCCACGCCGTTCGGCGCCGTCCTGATCGGCGGCGCCTGGACGGCACAGGTCATCGCCCTGCGGACCGTCGGCACGGGCGCACGGGTAGCCGTGGAGACCGGCCGCCGCGGGCTGTGGAGCCCGCTCGCGCAGGCCGCCAACGGCGGGCAGCAGTGCGTGACCCTGCACGACGTCGGACGGGTGCCTCCGCAGGGCCCGTCGGTGCACGCTCCGGTCCTGGTCGTGCGCGACTGCGGCGCCCGGCCGCCCCGCGGCCGGGTCATGACCGCGCCCTGGCAGTCCGTCCTGACCCTGCTGCCCTACCTGGGGCCGGATGCGCCGCGGCTGCTGGGCAGCGCGGATCTCGTCGGCGTCCAGCGGGTCTCGCCGGAGGAGGCACAGCAGCTCGGCCGCCTCCTCGGGCTGCCCCAGGCCGACGTCGAGGCGCTGCCCGCGCTCCCGGAGACGGTGACGTTGTGGTGCGCCGGGCAGTCGTGGACGTACGTCGACGTGCGGGCGACGGATGCCGAGACCCAGCTGCTGGGCGCCCCGCGCCGCATGGACTGACCGGCTGCACGGACGCAACAGCCGGGGTGCACACCCCCGTGGTGCGCGCCCCGGTCCGGTTGCCGCCGCCCGGGCCCCGGGGCGGCGCACGGGGCGGCCGGTGGGGTGGGGGCGGGCCTGCCCCGGCGGTGCGTATGACGATTAGGCTGGGCAGGTGTACGGACGGGGGACCTCATCGGCCTCCCCTGTCGCAAACGGGGGAGACCCGGGCGGTCGGACGACGGGAACGGTCGGGCCCGACAGGCACTTCATGGGCGCTAGACCACACCAGGAGGCAATGTGAGCAGCGATCGGGACGAGATCCGCGCAGGCGGGTCCGCAGCCGGCGGGGACCGGTCCGACGCCGGTCACGATCACGAGCCCGACACCATGGGCGAGTTCACCATCGACTACACGCCACCTGCCTGGTACACGCAGAACGCCTCTTCCGCAGCGGCTGCCCCGGCGGGCCCGGGCGGTGCCGGGGTCGACGCGCAGCAGCCCACCCCTCCCCCGCCTTCGGGTGAACCGCTGGGGATGCCGCCTGCGGTGGCCGAGGCGCGGAGCGACCGGGCGGAGACGGCTTCCGGGGAGACCGCTGCGGCGGGCGGGGTGAAGAGCCCTGCCACGATGCGGTTCTCCGCGGCGGCACTGCAGGACGAGATCACGGCACGTGGCGGCGAGTCCGCCTCCGTGCCGAGTGCGATGACCGCAGACGCGGGGAGCGCAAAGGCCGCCGACGGCGTCGCGGGACAAGGCCCTGCCGGCGGCCCGGGTGACACAGACGCCGCGGCCCGGCATGAGGCCGGCGCCGAGTCGTTCGCGGGCCCGGGGCACGGGGCCGGCACGGGCTCCGATGCAGGGAGCCGCTCCGACGCCGGTACGGGCCGCACGGAGGACGAAAGCGCTTCTCCCGTCGCCGGCGCCTCTGCTGACGACCAGAAGGCCGGACAGGGCCCCGCAGAGGGCTCGTACGCGGCTTCCGAGAACGGCTCCGGGGACGCGCCGGCTTCCGAAGGCGCGGACGCGGCCTCGGATGCCGGGCACACGGCCCCGCGCCCCGAGGGCACCATGCGGTTCTCCGCCGCCGCGCTGCGCGACAGGGTCGCCGGGCGTGCGGACGAGGAGCCGGCGGAAGCGGGGCAGGACGCGCAGGCGGCAGCGTGGGCCCCGCCGCCGGTGCCCCAGGCCGCGCTGCCTCCCCTCCCGCCGAACTTCGCCCCTGCGGCTCCGGTGCCGGACGCGCAGCAGCCTGCCGGCATGCCTGCGCCTCCCCCCATGCCGCCGCAGGGCTTCCCGGCCGCCCCGGGCCCGTACGCCGCGGCCCAGCAGGGTGGTTCCGCCGTGCCCGCCGCTCCTGAGGCACAGCAGGGGCCCGCGGAGCCGCCGTTGCCGGCCCATGGGGCCGCCGGTGCGCCCGTCCCGCCGAACGGCCTCACGCCGACGCCCTACCCGCCGGCGCCGCCCTTCCCGCAGCCCGATGCCCAGGGTGCCCCCGTGCCGCCCGCGCTCACCTCCCCTGCGCCGCAGGGCAGCTACGGGTACCCGCGCCCGGATGCGCATGGGGCGCCCGTGCCGCCGCCTCTCGACGGCTCCCCGCAGCCCGATGCCCCCGCCGCGCCCAACAGCGCCCCTGCCCCGTATGCGGCTGCCCCCGCCCCTGCCCCGCAGGACGGCTACGGATACCCACGGTCCGACGCGCACGGGGCGGCCGTCCCTGCGCCGGCTCCGGCGCCCCATGCCTTCCCGGCGCCCCAGGCGCAGCCGCAGCAGGCTGCTCCCGCCCTTCCCCCGGCGCAGGACGCCGCCGTCCCTTCGCCGCAGGGCCTCACCGGGCCGCAGGAGGCCGCTGCGCCTCATGCACCGAACGCCTCGGCGCCGCAGGGCGGTTACGGCTACCCGCGTCCGGAGGCCCCCGCGCCCCACGCGCCCGTGCCTCCTGCGCCCGTGCCTCCTGCACTCGACGGCGCCCCGCGCCCCGAGATGCACGGTGCCCCGGTGCCGCCGGCCCTCGACGGCCTCCCGCACCCGAGCGCCCAGCAGGCCCCGGCACCGGCCCCCGCGCCCCCGGCTGACCCGCAGCAACCCCCGCACGCCCAGAGCCCCTTCGACGGCTCTCCCGCGCTGCCGCCGGCGGTGCAGGCCCAGCCGGGCCCCACGGGCGCGCACGAGGCGGCTGCAGCACCCGCCCCTGCCCCCGCCCCGTACCCGTACACCCAATCCCCGTACCCCGACGGTGCCCTGCCGCCTGCCGGGGACGGCGGGCAGGGCGGACTGCCCGCCGACCCGCGCGCCGGCGGCTGGCCCACGGTGACGCCGGAGCAGCGGCAGCGGTCCGTGCACGGGGCCCCGCTGGGGTTCACCGCTTCCATGGAGCTGTCCTCGGAGCGGCTGCTGCGCAACAAGCCGAAGCCGAAGAAGCAGCTCGCCAGCCCCCGGTTCAAATTCGGGGGCAAGAAGGAGGAGGCGGAGCGGCAGCGCAAGCTGGAGCTGATCCGTACGCCCGTCCTCTCCTGTTACCGGATCGCCGTCATCAGCCTCAAGGGCGGCGTCGGCAAGACGACCACGACCACCGCCCTCGGTGCGACACTCGCCAGCGAGCGCCAGGACAAGATCCTCGCGATCGACGCCAACCCCGACGCGGGCACGCTGGGCCGCCGCGTGCGGCGCGAGACGGGCGCGACGATCCGTGACCTCGTGTCGGCGATCCCGAGCCTGCACAGCTACATGGACATCCGCCGGTACACCTCGCAGGCGCCCTCCGGACTGGAGATCATCGCCAACGACGTGGACCCGGCGGTCTCCACGACCTTCAACGACGAGGACTACCGGCGCGCGATAGACCTGCTCGGCCGCCAGTACCCGATCATCCTCACGGACTCGGGCACCGGCCTGCTCTACAGCGCCATGCGCGGCGTCCTCGACCTCGCCGACCAACTGATCATCGTCTCGACGCCGTCCGTCGACGGCGCGAGCAGCGCCAGCACCACGCTCGACTGGCTCCATGCGCACGGCTACGCCGAGCTCGTCTCCCGCAGCGTCACCGTCATCTCGGGGGTCCGCGAGACCGGGAAGATGATCAAGGTCGAGGACATCGTGTCCCACTTCGAGCAGCGCTGTCGCGGCGTGGTCGTCGTCCCGTTCGACGAGCACCTGGCGACCGGCGCCGAAGTCGACCTGGAGATGATGCGGCCGAAGACCCGCGAGGCCTACTTCAACCTCTCGGCCATGGTGGCGGAGGACTTCACCCGGGCCCAGCAGCAGCGCGGCGTATGGGGCGGAGAGCCGGCACCGCAGCAGCAGCCGCAGCAGGCGGCCCCGGCCGCACCGATGCCCGCCCAGTACTCCCCCGAGCAGGCCCAGCAGCCGGGCCCGCAGGCCCCCTCGCCGTACCACCCGTACGCCGCCCCGCAGGGCCCGTACGGCGGCGAACCGCCGCAGCAGCCGGGCCCGTACTCCCCGCCCGGACAGCAAGGGCACCCGGGCCGGCCGGACGGCTACAGCTAACCCGCAGCAGTAGTGCGCACGGGGCGCGGAGCGCCCCGGCACCAGTGCACGCGTAAAGGGGGCCCCGTGCGGCGATCGCCGCACGGGGCCCCCTTTGCGTACGTCCGACGCCGCGGCAGCCGTCAGGCCGCCGTCTTCTCGTGTGCGGCCACCAGATCCCGCGCCCGCTTCACATCGCCCGCCATGCACAGCAGCAGCGCCTCGATGGACTCGAACTTCTCCATGCCGCGCAGGTACGCGAGGAAGTCCACGGCCGCGTGGAGCCCGTAGAGATCGAGGTCGGTCCGGTCGATCGCGTACGCCTCGACGGTGCGCTCCGTCGCGTCGAACTGCACATTCGTACCGACGGAGATGGCCGCGGGCATCGACTCGTCGCCGACGGTCAGCCAGCCCGCGTAGACGCCGTCGGCGGGGATCGCGGTGTGCGGCAGGGTCTCCACATTGGCCGTGGGGTAACCCAGTTCGCGGCCGCGCTGTGCGCCGCGGACCACGACGCCCTCGACACGGTGCGGACGGCCGAGGATCTCCATCGCGCCCGCGACGTCGCCCTCGGCGACCAGCCGCCGGGTCAGCGTGGAGGAGAACGGCTGCCCGCCGCCCGCCTCGCCGCTCACGAACAGGTCGACGACCTCGACGCCGTAGTCATACGTGGCACCGAGCTCCGCCAGGAAGTCGACGGTGCCCGCCGCACGGTGCCCGAAGCGGAAGTTGGGGCCCTCCACGACGAGCTTGGCGTGCAGCTTGTCGACGAGCACCTTCACCACGAAGTCGGCGGGCGAGAGCTTCGAGAACTCCGCCGTGAAGGGCAGGATCAGCACGGCGTCGACGCCCAGCCCGGCCATGAGCTCCGCGCGCCGGTGGTGCGGCGCCAGCAGCGGCGGGTGGCTGCCCGGCCGCACGACCTCGCTCGGGTGCGGGTCGAAGGTCACCACGACCGAGGGCACCCCGAGCTCGCGCGCCCGCTCCACGGCCCGCCCGATGATCAGCTGGTGCCCGCGGTGCACACCGTCGTACGAGCCGATGGTGACGACGCTGCGCCCCCAGTCCTGGGGGATGTCCTCCAAGCCACGCCAGCGCTGCACTGTGCCCGCTCCTCGCCCGAACCCGAACTTTTGTCTGTCGATTACGCAGGACTAAGAGTGCCATGCCGGTTCTCGGCGCCCCGCATCGGCCGGTCCGGTGACTGTCAGGTCAGGGGAACCGACCGTACCCGACGGGTCCGCTGCGCCCCCGGGGCCGTCCTGCCCCGCCCAGGCGGTGAGCTTGATGCGCGCTCGCGGACCGACCACGACGGCCCACTGCGCGGGCGCGGAGCGCAGCCAGCGGAGCACCTGCTCCCCGAAGACGGGGATCTCCCGGGACAGCTGCACCATGCGGCGGTCGAAGCAGGCCGCCCCCTCGGGGCTGCGGGCCATGAGCAGACCGGTGCGGTGCACGAGATCCCGGGTGCGGGCCTCGGTGCGCTCCCCCGCGCCGGCCGCCACGGCGCGCAGCAGGGCGTCCAGGACGGTGACATCGCGCTCGAAGGGCCCGTACTGCTCGCGCTCCAGCAGCACTTCCAGCAGCTCCTGGCGCAGTGGCCGCGACAGCGGCGTGCCCGGGAACGCCAGGACCGGGGCCAGGGCACGGCGCACCTGGGGCGGGCGGCTGCTGAGCAGGTGCACGACGAGCGGGAAGAGGACGGAGCGGGCCGAGGGGCCCTCCTCGAGCCGGCGGTCGACGAAAGCCGCGGCGAGCCCGGCACCCTCGGGGTGGTGCTCGACGTACTCCTGGACGAGGGCCGCGGCCCGCCGGGCGAGGGCCGGCGTGGTGACCTCGGCGAGGGTGCGCAGGACGTCCCCGGGCCCGTCACCGCGTACGTACAGCCGCGCGCGGTACGCCGCGAGGACCGGTTCGGGGTGAGTGGTCAGGGCAGGGGCCAGGGCACCGGCCGGCAGGTGCGGGTCGCACGCGGCGAAGAGGGCGAGGGCCCGCTGGAGGTGCTTGGCGCGCGTCTCCTGGTCGCGGACGAGGAGGGCGAGCGCGGTGCCGTGCAGGGCGCCCTCCGCGGGACGGGCCAGCAGGGCGAGCGCCGAGTAGCGCAGCAACTCGCGGTCGGCGGCCGTGGTGACGTGCCGGGCGGCCTTGAGGGCGTACGCGGCGGCCGCCACGTGCCGCTCGATGCGGTCGTCGTGGGCCCACCGGTCCACGGCCCGGCAGATGGCGGACGGCTCGTCCTCGGCGAGCGCGGCGAGGAGCTCGTCGGCCCGCGGGTGCGCGGCGTCCACGAGCGCTTCGGCGAGGTCGTCGACGGCGCGGTGCCGGTGGGTGTGGAGCAGGACCTGGGCGGCGGTGGAGACCGTGAGCCTCAGGTGATCGCCGTACGGGGCGGCCTGCAGGGGGCGCTCGTCGGAGAACCAGCGGCACAGCAGCGCCTGCGCGGCGCAGGGCTCCTCGGCGAGGACGGTCATGACGGCGGGCAGGAAGCGGTCGGTGTGCGGCGGCTGGGGCGCCTGCCGTGCCTGCTCCGGGCCCGGGGAGGAGCTCTCCAGGGCCTGGGCCTGGTACTGCGTCTGGCCGGGGGGCGGCGCGTCGGCAGGGAGCAGCAGGCGCAGCAGGTCCAGCCGCTCGGCGAGCCCGAGGGGCAGCCGGAGCCAGAACCAGGGCCCGAATTCGGCCAGGCCGCCCAGGGAGCCCGTCGCCCCGCTGTCGAAGCCGCCCAGGGCCAGGGAGCGGGCCGTGAGGCGCTCGGCGAGGAGCCGGAGGGCGCCCAGGTAGGGGGTGGCGTCCGGTACACGCAGGAGTGTCTCGCCCAGGAGGTGCGCCGCCCACCAGGCGGGATCGGGCAGCACGGGGCGGCGCTCGTCGTCCGTAGCGCCTGTCCGGTCGGAACCGCCTGTCCGGTCGGACGGAGGGAGCGCGGCGACCGCGTCGACCAGGGCGCCCAGCCGGCGCGCGAGCGCGTCCGGGCCGGAGCGGCGTGCCAGCAGGAGCAGGGCTTGGAGCACGGGGCCGATGCGGTGGCGGGGCACGGGCAGCGGCCTGCGGGCCCGCTGGCGGGCGGCGCGGCGGCTGCGGCGGCGCGCGGCCGTCGAGCGCGGTGCGCGGCTCGATCCGGGGGGCGGCGGCACGTGGCCCTCGATGGCGGGCCCTCCGCCCGGCCGCGACGGCAGGCGGGCGTCGTGCTCACCGGAGCCGCCCTCGGGCTCGTACCAGCGGTGGACGAGGGTGTGCAGAGCGGCGTCGAGGTCGAGGTGAGCACCCTGCAGCCAGTCGGCGAACTCCTCGTGCGCGAAGCGGTAGCCGGTGCCGGCCGGGACGAGCAGGCCCTCGGTGAGGACGGCGGAGGCCCAGCCGTTGCGCCACGGGAAGAGCTCTTCGAAAGCCTCGCGCTCCAGCTCGCCCTGCCCGGGGCCGAGGCACCGCCGGGCCGCCTCGTGCACCTGCCCGGCCACGCGAGCGGCGAGCCTGCGCACCGCCGTGCCGCGCAGCGCGGGGCGGCGCCCGGCCGCCAGCCGTACGGCGATGCGCAGGCAGACCAGGTCCAGGTAGGCGGAGAAGATGTCCCAGCGGTCGGGGGGCCGGGCCCCGTCCTCGCCCGCGCGGCCGCCCGGCGCGGTGCCGTCCGGGAGCGCGGCGCGCACTTCGGAGAGCAGGCGGAGGGCGAGCGGGTGGGCGGCGTCCCCCGGGTGGATGGCGTCCGGCGGAATGCCGAAGAGGGCGCGGGCCCGCTCGGCCTGCAGGGGGCCCAGGTCGGTCAGGCTGACGCAGGGCGGCAGGCTGCGCGGGGTGGCCGAGGAGGTCGACACGTGGAGCGCCGCGCGCGGGAAGAGGTCGCCCGCCGTCTCCCAGTGCTCCGGGCGGCAGGCGACGACGAGCCGGGCGGACGTCTCCTCCAGCCACTCGGCGGTCGCCGCGGTCCAGGCCGGCAGGGCGTGTGCGAGGACCGGGGGGACCTCCTCGGGGCCGTCGAGGACGACGAGGAGAGGCCGCCCCACGCGGTTCCCCAGCGCGGCCACGGCCTCCGGGGTGGCCTCGGCCGGGTCGCCCACCGTGCCGGCCGCCCCGGCGGAGGCGGTGACGATCCGGGCGGCGTCCGCGAGGGCTCGTGCGATCGCGTCCCGCAGGCTGGTGTCGCCCTCCTCCAGGTCGGCACCGCGCAGCCAGAGGGTGGGGGCCGGTTCGGGGCCCCGTGCGCGCCGGGAGGCGAGCGAGAGGAGCTCCGTCGTGCGGCCCGTCCCGGGACCTCCCACGAGGCCGAGGACGGCGGCGGCAGGGCCGTCCTCCGCATCATCCGGGGAAGGCGGGGCGCACGACCCGTCCGGGCCGTGCGGATCCGGCCCCGGGGGCCCGCCGGGATCCGGCGGATCGGCGGGATGGTGCGCACCGGGCAGGTCCCCGATCCAGCGGCCGCCCGGCCCGCCCCCGGGTGTGCCGCGCCAGGCGCGTGCCGGGACGGTCACCACCAGCACGCCCGGGGCCCCCGTACCGCCCGGTGCGGGGCCGGGCTCCGGGACGGGTTCGTCGGGCGGCGGTTCGGGAGCGGGCGGACGGTCGGCGTCGTCCGGCATGCGTTCGCCGGCGTCCCCTGGGGCATCGGCGTCGGCGTCCGCGCAGCCGGCGGGCTCCTCGTCCGGCTCCAGGAAGCGTGTGAACTCCCTGGCGATCTCCGGCCGCTCCACGGGGTCGCGCCAGTCGCGCGCCGTGATGATCGGGCCGAGGGAGGTCGCCGTCAGCTGGAGGGCGCCCGCGAGGTTGAGGTCGGGGCCGAAGGCGGGGACGGTGGCCGCGTTGCGCTCCAGGAGCGCTGCCAGGGAGCCGTCCGGGGAGGCCGCGGCCGCCGCACGGAGCGGGATCGCGAAACCTCCGGAGCGGCGCTCCGCATGGAGCGCGGTACCGAGGACGGCGACGACTGTCCCCGTACGGGCGTCGATGACCGGGCCGCCGGTCGCCTCCTCGCCGAGCCGCAGGCCGTCGCGCTCGCCCAGGGAGAGCTCCACGGCGGCGTCGAGCAGGTGGAAGCGGTCCGTGGCCGTGTAGGTGACGAGGGCCTCGCCGATGACCTGGGCGCGCTGCCAGTGGCCCGCCCGCAGCCGGACGCCCGCCCCGTCCTCGATGCGCTCCGGGGCGGCGACGGGCAAGGGGGCGACGCCGAGGCCCTCGGTGCGCACCAGCGCCAGGTCGCAGCCCGGCAGGGGCGTCACAGCCTCGGCGCCCACCAGGCACGTACGGTCGCCCGGGGCCAGCAGCACCAGGCGCGCCAGGCCGTCGACGGCCTCATGGCTGGTGATCATCGTGCCGCGGTCGTCGGCGATGAAGCCCGTACCGCGCGGCCTCCCGGCGAGGTCTCTGATGCGTACCAGGAACTCGTCCACATCGGTCCGCCGACCGCTCATCCGCCGAACCTCCCCGCCGTGCACTTACCCCGACCGTAGGCAGCGGATGATCGGCAGGACCAGGTCGTCGCAGGAACGCGCCCCCTTCCGCACCCGCTATTCACTCCGAGCGCCTGCCCAATGGAGTGAATTGTGGGTGTGGTGTGGATAGACGACCGGGGGGAGGGGGATCGTGGGGCGGGGAGCGACGGATGACGGCTCCCCGCCCCACGGTGGTGGGGCCTATGCACCGGGTGACCGTGGAGCAGAGCCGTACGCGGCACGGCACCGTCGTCTCATGCCAGGGCAGCACTGCGAGTCACCCAGGACGGCAGCGCAGGTCACCCCAGAAGGCCCCGTGCGGGCGCCCACGGCCCCGCCCAGCGCGCGCAGTCCGCCCCCGCGCCTCTAGCGCCGCAGAAGCCGTCCTGCAGCCGACAACAACCCCTGAGCGGGGTCGGCGCACGCCCCCGCGCCCGGGCGGCCGCAGCCAGGGGCACGGCACCGCGCCGAAGCGCCGGCCGCGCCCCCGCCCGGCCGGCTTCTAGCCGAAGGCCGCCAGGCTCTTCGCCCGGCCGCCCTGGTTCTCCAGCAGGAGCAGGAAGCGCCCGTCCGGACCGAAGGCCGCGATCGGCCCCGTGGTGTCGAAGAGCGGGACGCGTACCCGCACACCGTTGGCGAGCAGGCGCGCCTGCTCCTCCGTGACGTCCCAGCGCTGGAAGGCTGCAGCGGCAGCCTCGGCGACCGGCATGATCGTCAGCTCTTCCTGGAGCTGGTCCAGCGTGCGGGCGTCGCCCAGCCCGTACGGGCCGACGCGCGTCCGCCGCAGGGCGGTGAGGTGGCCCCCCACGCCCGTGTCGGCGCCCAGGTCGCGCGCGAGGGCGCGCACGTACGTCCCGGAGGAGCAGACGACGGAGACCAGCAGGTCCTGCACGGGGGTGCCGTCCGCGGCCTCCGCGGGGGTCACGGCGTGGACGGCGAACGACGAGACGGTCACCGGCCGGGCCGGGATCTCGAAGTCCTCGCCCTCGCGCGCCCGCTTGTACGACCGCTTGCCGTCGATCTTGATCGCGCTGACCTTCGACGGCACCTGCATGATCGCGCCGGTGAGCTTGGCCACGCCCGCGTCGATCGCCTCACGGGTGACCGCGGAGGCGTCGGCCGAGGACGTGATGTCGCCCTCCGCGTCGTCCGTGACGGTGTTCTGCCCCAGGCGGATCGTCGCGACGTACTCCTTCTCGGTCAGCGCGAGGTGGCCGAGAAGTTTCGTCGCCCGCTCGATGCCGAGGACGAGGACGCCCGTCGCCATGGGGTCGAGCGTCCCCGCGTGCCCCACGCGCCGCGTCCGCGCGATGCCGCGCATCTTCGCGACGACGTCGTGCGAGGTGAAGCCGGCCGGCTTGTCGACGATGACGAGGCCGTCCGGCGGGGTCTCCTTGTGCTTCATTCGCCGGCAGCGTCCTTGTCGTCCTCGTCCTCGCCCGGCTTGCGGTACGGGTCGGCCTCGCCGGCGTACGTCGCGCCCGAGGACGCCTGGCGCACCTGGGCGTCGGAGGCCCGGGCACGGTCGAGGAGGTCCTCGATGGTGCGGGCGTTCTCCGGCAGGGCGTCGGCCACGAACGTCAGGGTCGGCGTGAACTTGATGCCGGCCGCACGGCCGACCTCCGAGCGCAGGATGCCCTTGGCGCTCTCCAGGCCCGCGGCCGCGCTGGCGCGGTCCTCGTCATCGCCGTAGACCGTGTAGAAGACCGTAGCCTCCCGCAGGTCGCCGGTGACCCGGGTGTCCGTGATGGTCACATGCGAGCCGAGCCGCGGGTCCTTGATTCCGCGCTGCAGCTTCTGGGCGATCACCTCGCGGATGAGGTCCGCCAGCCTTTTCGCACGCGCGTTGTCGGCCACTGGTCCGTCTCCTTCTTCTTGTCCATTGTGCTTGTGGCGCCGGTGACGCGCTCAGTCGTCGTGGTCGCCGTGGAACCGCCGCCTGACCGAGAGCAGCTCCACTTCGGGACGTGCGGCGACCCAGCGCTCGCAGCGGTCCAGTAGGTCTGTGAGGTGCCCCGCGTCCCCGGAGACCGCCGCCAGGCCGATCGTCGCCCGGCGGTAGAGGTCCTGGTCGCCGACCTCCGCCACGCTCACCGCGTACTTGCGGTGCAGCTCGGCGATGATCGGGCGGACGACGGAGCGCTTCTCCTTCAGCGACCGTACGTCGCCGAGGAGGAGGTCGAAGGACAGAGTCCCTGCATACATGCGTGACGGGTGAAGCCCACCCGGGAGGCGTGAGGTCCAGCTGTGGTGTAGGGCTCTTCGAACCGTACACGCAACGGCCGGGGCCGATCGACGGAAATATGCTCCGCCGACCGGCCCCGGGGTCGAGCTATGCGATTCAGCCGCGCGGCTTCTCGCGCATCTCGTACGTCGCGATGACGTCGTCGATCTTGATGTCGTTGAAGTTTCCGAGGTTGATACCGCCCTCGAAGCCTTCGCGGATCTCGGTGACGTCGTCCTTGAAGCGACGCAGACCGACGATGTTGAGCTCCTCCGCGATGACCTTGCCGTCGCGGATGAGGCGCGCCTTGGTGTTGCGCTTGACCTCGCCGGAGCGGATGAGGACACCCGCGATGTTGCCCAGCTTGGACGAGCGGAAGATCTCGCGGATCTCCGCCGTACCCAGCTCGACCTCTTCGTACTCCGGCTTCAGCATGCCCTTGAGGGCCGCCTCGATCTCCTCGATCGCCTGGTAGATGACCGAGTAGTACCGGACGTCGACGCCCTCGCGCTCGGCCATCTGCGTGGCACGGCCCTCGGCGCGGACGTTGAAGCCGATGACGATCGCGTCGGAGCCGGTCGCCAGGTTGATGTCGGACTCGGTGACCGCACCCACACCACGGTGCAGGATGCGGATCTCGACCTCTTCGCCGACGTCGAGCTGGAGCAGCGAGGACTCGAGAGCCTCCACCGAACCGGACGCGTCGCCCTTGATGATGATGTTGAGGTCCTGCACCAGACCGGCCTTGAGCACCTTGTCGAGGTCCTCGAGGGACACCCGGCGGGTGCGCTTGGCGAAGGCGGCGTTGCGCTCGCGCGCAGCGCGCTTCTCGGCGATCTGGCGTGCCGTGCGGTCCTCGTCGACGACGAGGAAGTTGTCGCCGGCGCCCGGGACGTTGGTGAGACCAAGGACGAGGACGGGGGTCGACGGACCCGCTTCCTCGACGTTCTGGCCCTTGTCGTCGAGCATGGCGCGGACACGGCCGTAGGCGTCACCGGCGACCATCGTGTCACCGACGCGGAGGGTACCGCGCTGGACGAGCACGGTGGCCACGGCGCCGCGGCCACGGTCGAGGTGGGCCTCGATCGCGATGCCCTGCGCGTCCTGCTCCGCGTTGGCGCGCAGGTCGAGCGCGGCGTCGGCGGTGAGGACGACGGCCTCGAGCAGCTTGTCGATGTTCAGACCCTGCTTGGCGGAGATGTCGACGAACATCGTGTCGCCGCCGTACTCCTCGGCCACCAGACCGAACTCGGTGAGCTGACCGCGCACCTTCGTCGGGTCGGCGCCCTCGACGTCGATCTTGTTGACCGCGACCACGATCGGCACGTCGGCCGCCTTGGCGTGGTTCAGGGCCTCGATCGTCTGCGGCATGACACCGTCGTTGGCCGCCACCACGAGGATCGCGATGT
Organism: Streptomyces rectiverticillatus; assembly: GCF_013394065.1. NCBI lineage: Bacteria > Bacillati > Actinomycetota > Actinomycetes > Kitasatosporales > Streptomycetaceae > Streptomyces > Streptomyces rectiverticillatus. Next base: position 5,396,300 of record NZ_CP040752.1, on the reverse strand, counting down.
CGGTCGACTTGGCACCACGGGCACGCATGGCGGTGAACGCCTCGTGACCCGGGGTGTCGATGAAGGTGATCTTGCGCTCTTCGTCGTTGACGTCGGTGGAGACCTGGTAGGCACCGATGTGCTGGGTGATGCCGCCGGCCTCGCCCGCGACCACGTTGGTCTTGCGGATCGCGTCGAGGAGTCGCGTCTTACCGTGGTCGACGTGACCCATGACGGTCACGACCGGCGGACGCGCGACGAGCATCTCCTCGCCGCCCTCGTTCTCACCGAACTCGATGTCGAAGGACTCGAGCAGCTCGCGGTCCTCCTCCTCGGGGCTGACGATCTGAACGGTGTAGTTCATCTCGCCGCCGAGGAGCTGCAGCGTCTCGTCCGAGACGGACTGCGTGGCCGTGACCATCTCGCCGAGGTTCATCATCACGGCGACGAGCGACGCCGGGTTGGCGCCGATCTTCTCCGCGAAGTCGGTGAGGGAGGCACCGCGCGACAGGCGAATGGTCTCGCCGCCGCCGCGGGGCAGCATCACGCCGCCCACGGACGGGGCCTGCATGGCCTCGTACTCCTGGCGCCGCTGACGCTTGGACTTGCGGCCACGGCGCGCCGGACCGCCGGGACGGCCGAAGGCGCCCTGCGTGCCGCCACGGGCACCCGGACCGCCGGGACGGCCACCGAAACCGGGACGACCGCCGCCGAAGCCACCGCCGCCACCGGGGCCACCGCCACCGGGACGACCGGCGAAGCCGCCGCCACCACCGGGACGACCGCCGCCGCCGGGACCGGCCGGACGACCGGCGAAGCCCGGACGACCGGCACCGCCGCCGGGACGACCGGCACCGCCGCCGCCGGGACCGCGACCGCCGCCACCGGGGCCCGGACGCGGGCCGGCAGCCGGACGCTGCGGCATCATGCCCGGGTTCGGGCGGTTGCCAGAGGGAGCACCACCGGGACGCGGGGCGCCACCGGGGGCACCCTGCGGACGGGGCATGCCGCCCGGGGTCGGACGGGCGCCGCCCGGACCCTGCGGACGGGGAGCACCGCCGGGACCGCCCTGCGGACGCGGAGCGCCCGGGGCACCCTGGCCACCGGGGCGCGGCGCGCCACCGGGACGGGGGGCCTGCGGACGGGCCATGCCCGTGGAGCCACCGGAGGTGAAGGGGTTGTTGCCCGGACGGGGACCGGCCGGACGGGCGCCACCGGGACGCGGGGCACGCTCGCCCGCACCACCGGGACGCGGGGCGCGCTCGGGGCGGCCGCCGTCACGCTGGCCGGCGGGACCCGGACGGGCACCACTGGGGCGCGGGCCGGGGGTGGCGCCGGGGCGCGGCGCGGCCGGACGCTCGGTGGCCGGACGCTCGGTGGCCGGCGCGGAGAACTCCGCAGCGGGCACCGGAGTGACCGGGGCGGGCTTGGCCGGAGCCGCCGGAGCGGGCTTCGGGCCAGGACGCGGGCCGGGCGTCGGCGCGGCCTGGGACGGCTTGGGGGCAGCTGCCTCCGCCGGCTTGGGGGCGGCGGGACGGGGCGCACCCGGAGTGGGGGCACCCGGCTTGGGGGCCGCGGACTTGCGCGGCGCCGCGGGCTTCGCACCGGGCTTGCCGGCGCCGCCGGGTCCCTGCAGTGCGTCAGTCAGTTTGCGGACAACCGGCGCCTCGATCGTCGAGGACGCCGAACGGACGAATTCACCAAGTTCTTGGAGCTTGGCCATGACGACCTTGCTCTCCACTCCGAACTCCTTGGCGAGTTCGTATACCCGGACCTTAGCCACTTCGCTCCTTCTAGGTCCGGGGTGTCCACCGGACCGTCGCTACTTCATGGGCGTACTCATCGCGTACTCATCGAGTGCTCATCGCAATCTCGACCTACTTCCAACTCGCGAGGTACCTGACCGCACGGTTACCCGTGCCGTGCTTCTTACAGTGGGGCCATACCCCGCAGATGCGGGGCCGAACTACTGCTGTTCGATCTGTTCGATGCACCGGCGGAGCTCCGCCGTATCGAGCGGCCCCGGGCTTTTGAAGGCCCTGGGAAACGCCCGGCGGCGGACCGCCAGGTCGAGACAGACCAGTGTCGGGTGCACGGAGGCACCCCGGCCGGGCAGCGTACCGCGACGGTCGGGGACGCAGGCGCCCTCGATCACCACGATCCGCAGCAGATCGCCCTTGGCCGCTCGCTCCCGGCATCCCACACAGGTTCGCTCAGGGCATGCGCGGGCATGCGTCCGGCCAGACACTCTTCAGTCTACCTCCCCGCGCCCACCCCACCCCTGGGGGGCAGTGATCGGGCACGTATGCGTTTCGGCCACGATGCCGGGACCCGCGCAGACGGGCCCCGGTGTCGTGAACGTGATCAGGCTCGGCCGGATTCCCGGTCGGGCTGCTCGGTGTCCGGGCGGATGTCGATGCGCCACCCGGTGAGGCGCGCGGCGAGGCGGGCGTTCTGCCCCTCCTTGCCGATGGCCAGCGACAGCTGGTAGTCGGGCACGGTCACCCGGGCGGAGCGCGCGGCGAGGTCCACGACCTCGACCTTGCTCACCCGCGCGGGCGACAGCGCGTGCGCCACCAGCTCGGCGGGGTCGTCCGACCAGTCGACGATGTCGATCTTCTCGCCGTGCAGCTCGGCCATGACGTTGCGGACCCGGCCGCCCATGGGGCCGATGCAGGCGCCCTTGGCGTTGAGGCCCGACCGCGTGGAGCGGACCGCGATCTTCGTGCGGTGGCCGGCCTCACGGGCGATGGCGGCGATCTCCACCGAACCGTCCGCGATCTCCGGCACCTCCAGGGCGAAGAGCTTCTTGACCAGATTCGGGTGGGTGCGCGAGAGCGTGACGGACGGACCGCGCACGCCCTTCGCCACCCGTACGACGTACGTGCGCAGGCGCGTGCCGTGCTTGTACTCCTCGCCGGGGACCTGCTCCTGCACCGGCAGGATGGCCTCCAGCTTGCCGATGTCCACGAGGACGTTCTTCGGGTCCTTGCCCTGCTGGACGATGCCCGCGACGACGTCGCCCTCGCGGCCCGCGAACTCACCGAAAGTGATCTCGTCCTCGGCGTCGCGCAGACGCTGGAGGATGACCTGCTTGGCGGTGGTCGCGGCGATCCGGCCGAAGCCGGACGGCGTGTCGTCGAACTCGCGGGCCTCCTCGCCCTCCTCCAGGTCCTGCGGGTCCTCCTTGGCCCACACCGTCACGTGGCCGGTGCCGCGGTCCAGCTCCACGCGGGCGCGGCGGCGGCTCCCCTCGGTGCGGTGGTAGGCGATGAGGAGGGCCGACTCGATCGCCTCGACCAGCAGGTCGAAGGAGATCTCCTTCTCTCGCACCAGACCCCGCAGGGCACTCATGTCGATGTCCACGGCTACGCCTCCTCTTGGCTCTCGTCGGTTTCGTCGGCGGCCTCTGCCGCCGCGCCTGCGGTCTTCTCCGCGGCCTTGCGGTTGAACTCGATCTCCACGCGGGCCTTGGCGATCTCGCCGAAGGCCAGTCGCCGGGAGGTGGGCTTGCAGCCCTTGACCCCGGGGACCTCCAGGTCCAGCCCCTCGTCGTCCACGGCGACGATGCGCGCCACGAGCTCGCCGCCCTCGGTGAGCTGCGCCTTGATCAGGCGACCGGTGGCACGCACGTAGTGCCGGTGCTCGGTGAGGGGGCGGTCGGCGCCGGGGGAGGTGACTTCCAGGACGTACGGGGCGCCGCCCATGGCGTCCGTCTCGTCGAGCTTCTCGGAGACGGCGCGGCTGACTTCCGCGCACTCGTCCAGCTCGACGCCCGCATCGGAGTCCACCACGATGCGCAGCACACGCCGCTTGCCCGCCGTGGTCACCTCGATCTCTTCCAGATCCAGCTCCCGCGCGCTCACGAGAGGGGCCAGCAGCTCGCGCAGCCGCTCGCTCTGGGTGGTGCTCATCCGGGTGACTCCTCGGCCGCGTGTGCTGTTGTGGGAAAGTCGCGTGTCAGGTCAAAGCCTATCTGTTCCGGCAGCCGACTGACGATTCGGTGCCTCGTCCGCGGCCGCCGGGTTGCGCGCCGGTACGCTCACGTGCGGTGATCATGACCGGACCGGCGGAAAGAGGATCGTGGCGTTCACGACGACGACGCGGGGCCCGGCCGGCCCGCACCGACGCAGGGTACTGGCAGGGGGCGCCGCGGTTCTGCTGAGCGCCGGCGCCGGGGCGCTGCTCACCGGCTGTTCGGGCGCCTCCGGGGCGCCCTCGGGCCCTTCCGCCGCGGAGCGCCTGCGCGCCGCGGCGGGGCGTGACTCCGCGCAGCTGCTCGCGCGCTACGACGCCACGATCGCGGCGCACGGGGCGCTCGCGGAGCGGCTGCGGCCGCTGCGGGAGGAAGTGGCGCGCCATGCGGAGGCTTTCGGCGCGCCGCGGGGGGCGTCGGGCGTGCCGCATGGGGCGGCGACCCCGGCCCCGTCCGGCTCCCGGGACTCCTCAGCCTCTTCCTCGCCGGCTCCTTCAGCCTCCTCCGAGTCGTCCGAGCCGTCCGAGACATCCGAGTCGTCGGGTCCGCCGGAGTCGTCGGAGTCGTCGCCCTCCGAGTCGTCGTCTCCGGAAGCTCCGGGGGCGTCCGCCTCAGGCGCGTCCGCTTCCGCCCGTACGGACGGCGTACCGGGCGACGAGAAGGCGGCCCTGGCCGCACTGGCCGACGCCGAACGGCGCACCGCGGACAGCCGTACCAAGGCCCTCGGCTCCGCCCCGCCCGAACTGGCCCGGCTGCTCGCCTCCGTGGCCGCCGCGGGCGCGGCCCACGCCTACCTGCTCAGGAGTGACGCATGACGGAGACGGCGAGCCCCAGGGCGCCCAAGGACCCCGCCGTGCGGCAGGCGCTGCAGGCGGCCCAGGCCGCGCTCGGGGCCGAGCACGCCGCGGTGTACGGCTACGGGGTCGTCGGCGCGCGCGTGGTGCAGGAGCGGGCGGCGGAGGCGCGCGAGGCCTACGACGCGCACCGCGCGCGGCGGGACGCGATGAGCCGGGCGGTACGGGACCTGGGCGGCGTGCCCGAGGCGGCGGCCGCCGGGTACGCGCTGCCGTTCCCCGTCACGGATGCGGACGCCGCCGTGCGGCTGGCGGCGGAGCTGGAGGGGCGCGTCGCGGCCGTGTACGCCGATCTCGTGGCCGCCGCCAGCGGTGACCTGCGGCTCGAGGCGGCGGGCGGGCTGCGTGAGGCGGCAGTGCGCGCGGTGCGCTGGCGCGGCGGCGGCGTAGCCTTCCCTGGGCTCACGGAGCGTACGGCTCCGGGGAGACCCAGCGGTTCACCCGAACGCCCCTGACCGGCAAGGACGAAAAGGACAGCACAGGGATATGAGCAACGCCGACGACCGCTTCGCACCACCGGAGCGGCTGGTGCGGACCCTGGGCTCCGGGCCGGCGGACGGGGCGGGGCGCCAGTGGCTCGCTTCGCTCCCGGAGCAGGTGCACGAGTTCGCGGAGCGCTGGGAGCTGACCCCGGAGCGGGTGCACGAACCGGGTGGGCAGGGCAGCGTTGTCATCCTCGCGCGCCGGGCCGACGGCACGGGTGCCGTACTGAAGCTGGAAGTACCGGGTGAGGCTGCCGCACTGGAGCATGCAGCGCTGGCGCATTGGAACGGCCTGGGCGCGGTCCGGGTGCTGCAGGCGGAGCCCGAGGCGGGTGCGCTCCTCCTGGAGCGGCTGCGCGCCGATGTGAGCCTGCGGTCCCTGGCGGAGCCGAAGGCCGTCCTGGAGGCGACGGCGACGCTGCAGCGTCTCTGGGTGCGTCCGGCTGATGACCACCCGTTTACTTCGGTGGCCGACCACACGCTTCGCCTCGCGGGCGCCATGCGGGAGCAGCGCGGGGAGCCGTGGGCGGCGGACGCGCGGGCCGTCGTCGACGAGGCCCTGGAGCTGCGGGAGGCACTGACGGCCGGCGCCGGCGCCGAGGAGCCGGCGTCCCTGCTGCACGGCAGCTACCAGCAGGGCAAGGTGCTCGCCGGTGAGCGGGCGCCGTGGCTGGCCGTCGGCCCCAGGCCCGTGGTGGGTGAGCGGGCCTACGACCTGGCGTGGCTCGCCCGTGACCGGGTCGACACCCTGATGGCCTCCCCCGGGGCTGCAGCCATCGCCCGGCGGCGTGTGGCCAAGCTCGCCGACGCCCTGGACGTCGACCGCGACCGGCTGCGCGGCTGGGCCCTCTTCCGCACGGCGGAGGCGGGCATGCGCGAACTCGCCTCCGGGGCGCGCGCACGGGGCGAACTCCTGCTGGAGTTCGCGGGGATGCTCTGACGGCGTTTCCCGCCCCATGCGGTGCGGGCGGGCCGCCCCATGCGCATCCGGCCTCCGCCCCATGCGGGTGCCGTTGCCGCCCCATGCGGTGCAGGTGGCCCGCCCCGTGCGGTTCCCGTCTTCGCCCCATGCCGTGCAGGTGCGAACGCGCCCCATGCGGCTCTTGCTTCCGCCCCATGCGGCCGGGGCACGGGGCCCCGGCCGTCCCTGGCGGTCCGTCAGCGGCGCGCGCTCAGCCGCTCGATCGCCTCGGCGACCGGCAGCTCCTCACGGGCGCCCGTGCGCCGGTCCTTCAGCTCGACGAGCCCCTGGGGCGCCCCGCGGCCGACCACCAGGATCTCCGGGATGCCGATCAGCTCGGCGTCGGTGAACTTCACGCCCGGGGAGACGCCGGTGCGGTCGTCGACGAGTACCCGGACGCCTGCGGAGCCCAGCTTGTCCGCGAGTTCCAGGGCGAGTTCGATCTGGACCGCCTTGCCGGCGGCGACGATGTGCACGTCCGCGGGGGCGACCTCACGGGGCCAGCACAGGCCGGACTCGTCGTGCGTCTGCTCGGCGAGGGCCGCCACGGCGCGGGAGACGCCGATGCCGTACGAACCCATGGTGACGCGGACCGGCTTGCCGTTCTGCCCGAGGACGTCGAGCCCGAAGGCGTCGGCGTACTTGCGGCCCAGCTGGAAGATGTGGCCGATTTCGATCGCCCGGCCGATCTCCAGTCCCGCGCCGCAGCGGGGGCAGGGGTCGCCCGGCTCGACCACGACCACGTCGAGGTACTGGTCCACCTCGAAGTCCCGTCCGCACACCACGTTGCGGGCGTGCTTGCCGGGCTTGTTGGCGCCGGTGATCCACGCGGTGCCGGGCGCCACGCGCGGGTCGGCGATGTAGCGCAGCTTGAGGCCCTGGGGGCCGACGTAGCCCCGTACGAGGTCGGGCCGGTCCGCGAAGTCCTCGGCGGTGACCAGCTCGACGACGGCGGGCGCCAGGTGCTCCCCCAGCTTGCCGAGGTCGACCTCGCGGTCGCCGGGCACTCCGACGGCGGTGATCTCGCCGTCGACCTTGACGAGGAGGTTCTTCAGCGTCGCGGAGGCCGGCACGCCGAGGTGGGCCGCGAGGGTCTCGATGGTGGGCGTGTCGGGCGTGTCCAGCTCCTCGACGGCCCCGTGGCCCGCGGGGGCGGCGGGGGTCACGGCCACGGTGACGGCTTCCGTGTTGGCCGCGTAGTCGCACCGCGGGCAGTCCACGAAGGTGTCCTCGCCGGCTGCGGCCGGCGCCAGGAACTCCTCGGACGCGGAGCCGCCCATGGCGCCCGAGACGGCGGAGACGACGCGGTAGTCGAGGCCCAGGCGCTCGAAGATGCGGGTGTACGCCTCGCGGTGCAGGCGGTAGGACTCGGCGAGCCCCTCGTCGGTGGTGTCGAAGGAGTAGGAGTCCTTCATCTGGAACTCGCGCCCGCGCAGCACGCCGGAGCGGGGCCGGGCCTCGTCGCGGTACTTGGTCTGGATCTGGTAGAGGATCACGGGCAGGTCCTTGTAGGACGTGCACTGGTCCTTGACCGTGAGGGTGAAGATCTCCTCGTGCGTGGGGCCGAGCAGGTAGTCGGCGCCCTTGCGGTCCTTGAGGCGGAACAGGAGGTCGCCGTACTCCTCCCAGCGCCCGCTCGCCTCGTAGGGCTCCTTGGGCAGCAGGGCGGGCAGCAGGACCTCCTGGCCGCCGATGGCGTCCATCTCCTCCCGCACCACGCGCGAGACGTTCTCCAGCACCTTCTTGCCGAGTGGCAGCCACGTCCAGACACCGGCGGACGAGCGTCGGACGTACCCGGCGCGGACCAGCAGCTTGTGGCTGGCGGTCTCCGCGTCGGCCGGGTCGTCGCGCAGTGTCTTCAGCAGCGTGGTGGACATGCGCTGGACATGGGCCATCGTTGGTCTCCTGGCGGGGCGTAGGGAATGTCAGGAGATTAGCGGCAGCCCGGTGCTCCGCTGAAACGGGTTCTCGCGCCGTACGGCCCGCACGGCGCCTCTCCGCGGCCCCGTGCCTCACCCCAGCAGCGGCAGCGGGGCCCCCATCACCACGTACGGGCTGTGCGCGCTGGGGAAGTGCACGGGGCGCGCCAGGTCGCGGTAGCCGAGCCTGCGGTAAAGGCCGCGGGCGGGGGACTCGGTGTCGATGGCGGAGAGGATCGAGCGCGGCTCTGCGGCGCTGTCGGTGATGGTGGTGATGAGTGCCCGGCCGATGCCCCGTTTCTGGAAGTCGGGGTGGACGTGCAGCTCCGTGATGACGAAGGAGTCGTCGAGCCAGCCTTCGCTGCCCGTGGCACGCAGGTAGGGCTCGACGACGCCCGACCACCAGTGGCTGCGGTCGTTGGGCATCCCGTAGACGAAGCCGACGAGGCGCCCCCCGCGGGTGGTCGCCCCGAGCGCGCGGGCACCGCGGGAGGCGAGGTGGCGCAGCACGATGTGCCGCCGTACGGCGACCTCTTCCGCGGTGAGCCCGAAGGCCAGCGCCTGCACGGCCAGCGCGTCGTCGACCCGCGCGGCGAGGTCGAGCGGCCCGACCACGATGTCATCCATGCGGGGAGGCTACCTGCACGCTCCCCGCGAGCGGGGGCCGGCGGCTCAGAACAGCACGCTCATGAACGCGCCGGTCTCCTCGAAGCCGACGCGCCGGTAGGCGGCCCGGGCGGCGGTGTTGTAGTCGTTCACGTAGAGGCTGACGACGGGCGACACCTCGGTGAGGGCGTAGCGCAGGACGGCCGCCATGCCGGTCACGGACAGGCCGCGGCCGCGGTACTCGGGGGCGACCCAGACGCCCTGGATCTGGCAGGCACGGGGCGTCGCGGCGCCGATCTCGGCCTTGAAGACGACGTGGCCGTCCTCGATGCGGGCGAAGGAGCGGCCGGAGCCCACGAGCTCGGCGACGCGGGCCTGGTAGAGGAGCCCGCCGTCCCCGGCGAGCGGGGAGACGCCGACCTCCTCGGTGAACATGGCGACACAGGCCGGCATGATCACTTCCATCTCGTCCTTGCGGATGCGGCGGACGAGGGGGTCGGGCTCGACGTCGGCGGGCATGGAGCGGGTGACCATGAGGGGCTGGTGGCTGCGGACCTCGCGCGCGGGGCCCCAGTGGGGCTCGAGGAGCGACCAGAGCGCGGACGTGGCCTCCGCGGGGCCCACGATGGAGGAGCAGCGGCGCCCCGCGCGGCGCGCGCGGTCGGCGAAGGCCCGTACGGCCTCGGGGCCCGCGCAGATGGGGACGAGGTTGGCGCCGGCGTAGCAGAGGGACTCGAGACGGCCACCCGAGTACCAGCCCCACATCTCGCCGCCGAGCCGCCAGGGGTCGAGGCCCGCGACCTGGACGCGGGCGGCGACGAAGGCGTTGGCGACGGGGTCGCGGTCGAGGACGCCGAGGGCGGCCTCGATGTCGCCGGGCTCCAGGACCTTGGTGGTGGTCGTCGTCAGCACGTGTGGGTTTGCCTCACCGTCGCGGGGCCCGAGGCCGGAGGAACAGGTCTTGGAACTGTACCTCCCGGCCTCCTGGGCGCACCCCCCTTGCGGCCGCACGGGGCGGGAAGCAGCGGTGCCCCGCCCCGTGCTGGACGGGAGGCGGGGCACTGCGGGCACTACGGCGTGCATGGGCGCATGGGGCGCGGAAGCGAGGGTCAGCCGGCGATGCTGATCTTGGGCTCGCCGGACGCGACGCCGTCCTTCTCCATCTGCTCGGCGATCTTCATGGCTTCCTCGATGAGGGTCTCCACGATCTTCGACTCCGGCACGGTCTTGATGACCTCGCCCTTCACGAAGATCTGCCCCTTGCCATTACCCGAGGCGACACCCAGGTCGGCCTCACGGGCCTCACCCGGACCATTGACGACGCAGCCCATCACCGCGACGCGCAACGGCACCTCCATACCCTCCAGACCAGCACTGACCTGATCCGCAAGCTTGTACACATCCACCTGCGCACGACCACAGGACGGACACGAGACGATCTCCAGACGACGCTGGCGCAGCCCCAGGGACTCCAGGATCTGCATACCCACCTTGATCTCCTCCGCCGGCGGGGCCGACAGCGACACACGGATGGTGTCACCGATGCCCTCCGACAGCAGCGCACCGAACGCCACCGCGGACTTGATCGTCCCCTGGAACGCCGGACCCGCCTCGGTCACACCCAGGTGCAGCGGATAGTCACACTGCGCCGCCAGCTGACGGTACGCATTGACCATCACCACCGGGTCGTTGTGCTTCACCGAGATCTTGATGTCCCGGAACCCGTGCTCCTCGAACAGCGAGGCCTCCCACAACGCCGACTCCACCAGCGCCTCCGGCGTCGCCTTCCCGTACTTCTGCAGCAGCCGCCGGTCCAGCGACCCCGCATTCACACCGATACGGATCGGCGTGCCCGCCTCGGAGGCCGCCTTCGCGATCTCCTTGACCTTGTCGTCGAACTGCTTGATGTTGCCCGGGTTCACACGCACCGCCGCACACCCGGCATCGATCGCCGCGAAGACGTACTTCGGCTGGAAGTGAATGTCCGCGATCACCGGGATCTGCGACTTCTTCGCAATCACCGGCAGCGCGTCCGCGTCATCCTGCGTGGGACAGGCCACCCGCACGATCTGGCAGCCCGACGCCGTCAGCTCCGCGATCTGCTGGAGCGTGGCACCGATGTCCGACGTCCTCGTCGTGGTCATCGACTGCACCGAAACGGGTGCGTCGCCTCCGACGGCCACGGAGCCGACCTGGATCTTGCGGCTGACCCGGCGGTCGGCGAGCTTGATCGGAACGGAAGGCATTCCAAGCGAAATCGCAGTCATGTGGCGAGCAACCCCAAGGTGTGAATCAAGGTCCCGAGATCGGCGGGCTCCGCTTCGAGATTACGGCACCCGATCCGTTCGAAGCACATCCCACTGCGGAGACCCCTCAAACGCAGACGACCGGCCACAGACTGCAGCCGGTCGCCACAAACGGGCGTTTGTCCACACACCGCGCTAGGTGAGCCGAACCGGATTCACCACGTCCGCGATGAGGACGAGAAGAGTGAAGCAGATGAAGATTCCCGCCACCACATAGGCGACCGGCATCAGCTTGGCCACATCGAACGGACCGGGGTCGGGGCGGCGGAACACCTTCGCGAAGGCGCGCCGCACGGACTCCCACAGGGCCCCGGCGATGTGCCCGCCGTCCAGCGGCAGCAGGGGCAGCATGTTGAACAGGAACAGCGAGAGGTTGAAGCCCGCGACCAGGAACAGCATGGTGGCGATCTGCTGCGACGGCGGGATGTCGAGGTTGAACACCTCGCCGCCGACCCGCGCAGCGCCGACGACGCCCATCGGGGAGTCCGCCTTGCGCTCGCCGCCGTCGAAGGCGGCGTTCCACAGGTCGGGGATCTTGCTCGGCAGGGCGATCAGCGACTCGACGCCGGACTGCACCATGTCGCCCATACGGTCGACGGACTGGCCGAAGGTCTGCGGCACGACGCCCGTGGCGGGCGCGAAGCCGAGGAAGCCGGCCGTCACGTACTGCCCCTTGATGGGCGCGCCCTTGCCGTCGTACTTCTGGACCTGGTTGGAGATCAGGTTCGCGTTGAGGGTCTTGCGGACGCCGTCCCGCTCGACGGTGACCGTGGCGGGGCCGGTGGTCTTGCGGATCTCCTTCTGGAGCGTGGCCCAGTCGTCCGTACGGTGCCCGTTGAACGCCACGATCTTGTCGCGCGGCTTGAGGCCGGCGGCCTTGGCCGGGGAGTCCGGATTGCCCTTGCCGCACTTGTCCGTCTGGGCGCTGGCCGCGACGACGCAGTCGGAGACGGTGGAGACGGTCGTCGTCTGTGTGTTGATCCCGAAGGACATCATCACGCCGAGGAAGATCACGACGGCCAGGACGAGGTTCATGAACGGCCCGGCGAACATCACGATGACGCGCTTCCACGGCTTGCGCGTGTAGAAGAGCCGGGAATCGTCGCCGGGCTGGAGCTCCTCGAAGGCGGCCGAGCGTGCGTCCTCGATCATGCCGCGCCACGGCGAGGTGGAGCGAGCGGCGACCCGGCCGTCCGCGCCGGGCGGGAACATTCCGATCATGCGGATGTAGCCGCCGAGCGGGATGGCCTTGATGCCGTACTCGGTCTCGCCCTTCTTCCGCGAGAAGATCGTCGGCCCGAAGCCGACCATGTACTGCGGCACGCGGATGCCGAAGAGCTTCGCGGTCGACAGGTGGCCCAGCTCGTGCCAGGCGATCGAGAAGAGCAGGCCCACCACGAAGACGACTATCCCGAGGACCGTCATCAGTGTCGTCATGCGCGGGCCTCCGAGGTCGCCTTCGCGGTACGGGCCGCCGGGGCCGTCCGCGCTGCCAGTTCACGGGCCCGGGCGCGTGCCCAGGCCTCCGCTTCCAAGACGTCCGCAACGGTGAGGCGGGTTCCCGTGGTGGGCGTGCCGTGTTCCGCCACCACCTCCGCGACCGTATCGACAATCCCGTTGAACGGCAGCCCGCCCGCGAGGAAGGCGTCGACGCACTCTTCGTTGGCCGCGTTGAAGACGGCGGGCGCCGTGCCCCCGAGCTCGCCGACATGCCGGGCGAGGGCCACCGACGGGAAGGCCTCCTCGTCGAGCGGGAAGAACTCCCAGGTGGAGGCCGTGGACCAGTCGAAGGCCGGGGCCGCGTCCGGGATCCTTTCCGGCCAGCCCAGGCCGATGGCGATGGGGCCGCGCATGTCCGGCGGGGTGGCCTGGGCCAGCGTGGAGCCGTCCACGAACTCCACCATCGAGTGGACGTAGGACTGCGGGTGGACGACGACCTCGATGCGCTCGAACGGGATGTCGTACAGCAGGTGCGCCTCGATGACCTCCAGGCCCTTGTTGACCAGGGTCGCGGAGTTGATCGTGATCACCGGCCCCATGGACCAGGTCGGGTGCGCGAGGGCGTCCTCGCGGGTCACGGAGGCCAGCTCGGCCTTCGTACGGCCCCGGAAGGGCCCGCCCGAGGCTGTGACGACCAGCTTGCGGACCTCGGCGCGCGTACCGCCCAGCAGCGCCTGGAAGAGCGCGGCGTGCTCGGAGTCCACGGGGATGATCTGGCCGGGCTTGGCGAGCGCCTTCACCAGCGGGCCGCCCACGATCAGCGACTCCTTGTTGGCCAGCGCGAGCGTCCGGCCGGCCTCCAGGGCCGCCAGGGTCGGCGCCAGGCCGATCGAGCCCGTGATGCCGTTCAGGACGGTGTGGCACGCGCTCCGCGCCAGCTCGGTGGCCGCCTCGGGCCCCGCCAGGATCTCGGGCAGCGGCTCCGCCCCGTACAGCGCCGCCAGCGCCTCACGCAGCGCGGGCACCGTCTCCTCCCGGGCGACGGCGACGGTGCGCACCCGCAGCTGCCGCGCCTGCTCGGCGAGGAGCCCCACGCGGCCGCCGGCGGCCGACAGGCCGGTCACCCGGAACCTGCCGGGGTTGCGGAGCACGAGGTCGATGGCCTGGGTCCCGATCGAGCCGGTGGAACCGAGGATCACGATCTCGCGCGGTCCGCCCGCGGCGGTGGGGGCGGAGTAGCGCAGATGCGGGTCAGCGAGGGAGTCCGTCATGGACTCATTGTTGCGTCTTCCGACCGGAGAGCGGACAGGGAGCCCCCGTCCGCCCTCGGTGGGGCGGCATGGGCGGGGGGTGAGGGGCTTGCCCGCATGGGGCGGAGGCGGGGCCCGCATGGGGCGGATGGCGCGCGCTCGCATGGGGCGGGAGCGGGCCCCTGCGTGGGGCAAGGAGCGGCACTGCGTGGGCAGGGAGGTACCCGCACGGGGCGGAAGCCATTCCCTGCATGGGGCGGAAGCGCCTTCTCCGCCGCATGGGGCGGGAAACACGGGGCGGGAAAGCTGCCCGGCACGGGGCGCGGCGCTCCCCCGCACGGGGCGGAGAGCACCCCGCACGGGGCGGACGGCGCCGCGCGCGGGCGGCGGGCGGCGGGGCTCAGCGGATGGGGCGGTGGACGTTGTCCGTCTTCGCCGGGCCGGGGGTGGCGTCCGCGATCCAGGGGCCGTCGCCGCTGGGGTCGAGGATGCCGGCCTCGAGCCACTCGTACGCCCCGGACATCACTCCGGAGACGACCTTGCGGTCGAGGTCGTCGGTATTCGTCCACAGCCGCCCGAAGAGCTCCTCCGTGCGGATCCTGGCCTGCCGGCAGAAGGCATCAGCGAGCTCGTAAGCCTCCGCACCGTGCTCGCCCTCGGCACGCAGCCGCTCCGCACGGACGCACGCCGCGCTCATCGCGAAGAGTTCCGCACCGATGTCGACGATGCGGCCGAGGAAGCCCTGCTTGGTCTCCATGCGGCCTTGCCAGCGGGACATGGCGTAGAAGGTGGAGCGGGCGAGTTTGCGCGAGGAGCGCTCGACGTAGCGCAGGTGGGCGGCGAGGTCACGGTGGCCCGTGGGGTGGAATTCCGCGTAGGTGCGCGGGAGCTGCCCGGGGCCGGTGACCAGCTTGGGCAGCCAGCGGGCGTAGAAGCCCCCTGCGCGGGCCCCTGCGCGGGCTTTGTCGCCCAGGGACTTGTCCGGGTCGATGAGGTCACCCGCGACCGAGAGGTGGGCGTCCACGGCCTCACGGGCGATCAGCAGGTGCATGATCTCCGTGGAGCCCTCGAAGATGCGGTTGATGCGCGCATCGCGCAGCATCTGCTCGGCGGGGACGGCGCGCTCGCCCCGTGCGGCGAGCGAGGCGGCGCTCTCGTAGCCACGTCCGCCGCGGATCTGCACGAGTTCGTCGGTCATCAGCCAGGCCATCTCGCTGGCGTACAGCTTGGCGAGAGCGGCCTCGATGCGGATGTCGTTGCGGTTCTCGTCGGCCATCTGGCCGGAGAGATCGAGGACGGCCTCCAGGGCGAAGGTGGTCGCCGCGATGAAGGCGATCTTCGAACCGACCGCCTCGTGCTTGGCGATGGACTTGCCCCACTGCTCGCGCGCCGTGGACCACTCGCGGGCGATCTTCAGCGCCCACTTGCCGCCGGCGACGCACATGGCGGGGATGGACAGCCGTCCGGTGTTGAGCGTCGTCAGAGCGATCTTGAGCCCTGAGCCCTCCGGGCCGATGCGGTTGGCGGCGGGGACGCGCACCTGGTGGAGGCGGGTCACGCCGTTCTCGATGCCCCGCAGGCCCATGAAGGCGTTACGGCGCTCGACGGTGACGCCCTCCGCCGCGGCCTCGACGACGAAGGCCGTGATGCCGCCCTTGTGGCCCTCGCTCCTGGGGACGCGCGCCATGACGACCAGCAGGTCCGCGACGACGCCGTTGGTCGTCCAGAGCTTGACCCCGTCGAGAATGTAATCGTCCCCGTCGGGGACCGCGGAGGTGGCTAGGCGCGCGGGGTCCGAGCCGACGTCCGGCTCGGTGAGCAGGAACGCCGAAATGTCGGTGCGGGCACACCGCGGCAGGAAGGTCTCCTTCTGCTGCTGAGTGCCGAAGAGCTTGAGCGGCTGGGGCACGCCGATGGACTGGTGCGCGGAGAGCAGCGCGCCGACGGCTGGACTGACGGAGCCCACGACGGCGAGGGCCTTGTTGTAGTAGACCGACGTGAGCCCGAGGCCCCCGTACTTGGTGTCGATCTTCATGCCGAGGGCGCCGAGCTCCTTGAGCCCGTTCACCGTCTCGTCCGGGATCCTCGCCTCGCGCTCGATCCGGGCGGCATCGATGCGCGTCTCGCAGAAGTCACGGAGCTTCGAAAGAAACTCTTCGCCGCGCCGTACGTCCTCCATGGCGGGCGTCGGATGCGGGTGGATCAGATCGAGGCGGAACCGGCCGAGGAAGAGTTCCTTGGCGAAGCTCGGCTTCTTCCAGTCCTGCTCCCGGGCCGCTTCGGCGACCTGGCGTGCTTCGCGCTCGGAGACCTGTCGTACGGATGGTGCGGTCATGAGGCACCTCGCCGCTTCAGTCGGGGCCGTCCCGGTCGGCTACCGACCGGTACTACTGGACCGTATGTACCCGATCCTCCCGGCATCTACCAGACCTCGCGCAACGTTCCGGCCCCGAGGCTCAGCGGGAGCCCCGTGCGAGGCGCGGGGCGGGGCCCCATGCGGAGGGTGGCACGGGGCCCCATGCGGGGTGTGGGGCAGGGCCGCGGGCGGGGCCTGATGGTCAGTCGCCGACGGTGAGCACGATCTTCCCGGAGGTGCGGCCCGTCTCGCCGAGCTCGTGGGCCTTGCCGGCCTCGGCGAGCGGCAGGACCGCCGCGATCTCGGTGCGCAGCCGCCCGGACTCGACGAGCTCGCTGATGCCCCGCAGGCCCGCCAGGTCGGGCTCGACCATCATCCGCACGGCGCGGACGCCGCGCTCGCGCGCCTCGGCGAGGACCGGGTCCGTCAGGGGTAGCAGCGAGACGAGGGTGCCGCCGGGGCGGAGGGTGCGCAGGGAGCGGGAGGGGTAGTCGCCGCTGATGGCCTCCAGGACGGCGTCGAGGTCGCCGAGCTCCTCGGCGAAGTCCTGCTCGCGGTAGTCGATGAGTTCATCGGCTCCCAGGCCCCGCAGGAAGTCGTGCTTGGCGGCGCTGGCCGTGCCGATGACGTACGCACCACGCGCCTTGGCGATCTGGACGGCCAGGTGGCCCACACCGCCCGCCGCCGCGTGGATCAGCACGCGCTGCCCCTCGGTGACGCGGGCGGTGTCCACGACAGCCTGCCACGCGGTGAGCGCGGCGAGGGGCAGACCGGCGGCCTGTACGTGGTCGAGCCCCTGCGGCTTGGGGGCGAAGTGCCGGGCAGGCGCGGCGACGTACTCGGCGTAGGCGCCCGCCGGGTGCGGGAAGCGCGGCATGCCGTACACCTCGTCGCCCGGGGCGTACAGCGTCACGCCGTCCCCGACCGCTTCGACCACGCCCGAGACGTCGAAGCCGAGGCCGAAGGGCGGGGTGTCCCCCGTGTAGTAGTAACCGCGCGTCCGGGTCTTCCAGTCGACCGGGTTGACCCCTGCCGCCCGTACCCGCACCAGGATCTCGGTGGGCCCGGGCACGGGGCGGTCGGTCTCGACCAGGCGCAGCACCTCGGGGCCGCCGGCGGACTCCTGGCGGATGGCGTGCATGAGGGCGGGTGCTGCGGTCATGGCGGTGCGCTCCTTGGGTCGTGCCGTTTCAATGCCCCCAGACTTCCGGAGATCACGAACGGCGACGAGCGGCCTGACTGCCATGGCTCGCAAGGATCCGGCCAGACGGGAGCGCGAGGGGGCCCGGAGAGGGGCGCTGCCGCTCTCCGCGGCCGATCGCATGGGGCGATGGGGCGCCACACGGGGCACCGCGTGGGGCACCGGCCCCGCGCCCCATGCGGTTCAGCACGCAGCCGGGCGGAGCGCAGGGAGAAACGCCGACGGCCGGGGCGCGCATGGAGCGCACCCCGGCCGTCGGACGGGACTTCTCTGCCTACGGGCAGATGGCTGCAGCCAGTTCCTGCTAGAGCGCCAGGCCCGTCAGGACGAGCACTCGCTCGTAGGTGTAGTCGTCCATCGCGTAGCGCACGCCCTCGCGCCCCACGCCGGACTGCTTGGCGCCGCCGTAGGGCATCTGGTCCGCACGGTAGGACGGCACGTCGCCGATGATGACGCCACCGGTCTCCAGCACACGGTGCGCCCGGAACGCCGTCTGCAGGTCGTGCGTGAAGACACCGGCCTGCAGGCCGTACGGCGAGTCGTTGACGGCGGCGAAAGCGGCCTCCTCGCCCTCGGCCTTGGTGATCGTCAGGACGGGGCCGAAGACCTCCTCGCAGGCGATGGTCACGTCGGCCGGCACGTCCGCGAGCACGGTCGGGGCGTAGGTCGCGCCGTCGCGCTTGCCGCCGGTGAGCAGAGAGGCGCCCTTCTCGACGGCCTCGTCCACCCAGGACTCCACGCGCTTGGCGGCGTCCTCGCTGACCAGCGGGCCGACGTCCGTCGCGGCGTCCGACGGGTCACCGGTGACCTGCGCCTCGACGGCGGCCACGACCTTGGGCACGAGGCGCTCGTACAGCGAGGCGTCGGCGATGACGCGCTGCACCGAGATGCAGGACTGGCCGCCCTGGTAGTTCGAGAACGTCGCGATGCGCTGTGCGGCCCAGTCGAGGTCTTCCTCAGAGGACCAGTCGGCCAGGACGACGGCCGCACCGTTGCCGCCGAGCTCGAGGGTGACGTGCTTGCGGGGGGCGGAGTCGAGGATCGACCAGCCGACCGGCCCGGAGCCGGTGAAGGAGATGACCGGCAGGCGCTCGTCCTGGACGAGGGCGGGCATGCGGTCGTTCGGGACCGGCAGCACGCTCCAGGAGCCCGCCGGCAGGTCCGTCTCGGCCAGGATCTCGCCCAGCACGAGGGAGGAGATCGGGGTCGCCGGCGCGGGCTTGAGGATGATCGGCGCACCGACGGCGATCGCGGGGGCGACCTTGTGGGCGCTCAGGTTCAGCGGGAAGTTGAACGGCGCGATGCCCAGCACGGTGCCGCGCGGGAAGCGGCGGGTCAGCGCCAGGCGGCCGGTGCCGCCCGCGTCGGTGTCGAGGCGCTGCGCGTCGCCGGCGTTGAAGCGGCGAGCCTCCTCGGCGGCCCAGCGGAAGACGGAGACGGCGCGGCCGACCTCGCCGCGGGCCCACTTGATGGGCTTGCCGTTCTCGGCGGAGATGAGCTGGGCGATCTCCTCGGTGCGCTCGGTAAGGCGCTTCGCGACGTGGTCGAGGGCGGCGGTCCGCACGTGCGCGGGCGTCGCCGCGAACTCCTCTCGGACGGCGTGCGCGGCGGCCACGGCCTCCTCGACCTGTGCCTCGGTGGGCACGCTCACGGTGCCGACGAGACGGCCGTCCCAGGAGTTCGTGACGTCGAAGGTCTCCTCGCCGGTGGCCTCGCGGCCGGCCAGCCAGAACGCGTGGGGAGCAGTCACAATCCCGGCCCTTCCCAAGTGGTGTGGATATTGCTCCCCCACGGTAGGCGCGGGGCGGCCGGGCGCCGATTGTCCGCGGTGGAGCAGTACCGGCACGGGGGGCACCGCAATGGCGGAGTGGCGGCGCCTCGTGCGCCTGCAGGGCTCAGGGCTTGTGGGCCTTCGCGACAAGCATGAGGCCGGAGGCGGCGCGCCCCATGCGGCGCGCATGGGGCGCCCGGGGGCGCCGCCCGCGGGCCCCATGCCGCCACGCGCTCGCTCCCCGGCGCGGCGCCGTGCCGGGCCGTCCGGACCTGGCCGGCCCATGCGGCGCCCTCCCTCCGCCACCCGGACCACAGGGCGCTGCAGTTCCCCGGACTTACGGGCCCACTGCCCCGTCCTCCGGTATTTCGAGGGCTCCGGCTCTACTCCTGCCCCGAGGCCGCAGTCGCCTTCAAAGCCAGCCACAGCTCCATGCGGACGTCGGGATCGTCGAGGGAGCGGCCCAGGATTTCCTCCACCCGGCGCATGCGGTAGCGCAGCGTGTGGCGGTGGACACCGAGGTCCGCCGCCGCTGCGTCCCACTGACCATGGCGGGAGAGCCAGGCGCGCAGGGAGGCGACGAGGTCGCCGCGGCCGGTGGCGTCGTGCTCCCGGAGGGCCCGCAGCATGCCGTCCGCGAAGGCACGTACCGCGTCGTCCGCAAGGAGCGGCAGTACCGAGCCGGCGGCGACCTCTTCGTGCTCCACGAGGACCCTGCCGCGGCGGCGTGCGACGGACAGGGCCTGCTCCGCCTGGCGGAAGGCCGCCGCGGCGGCGATGGGCCCCGCGGGGGCGGACAGGCCGATGACGAGATCGCAGGAGGGGGCGGCGGCGCTGCGGTCCCGAGGCCGTGCTTTCGTCCCGCGGCGGGCTTCTATGGCACGGGCGTGTTCCCCGCATGCCGCGGCGACCGCCCCGCCGTCGGGCGCGAGGACGACGAGCCGTTCGCCGTCCGGGACGACCAGCAGCGGCTCCGCCACCCGGCCCGCGGCGGTCTCCAGGGTGTCCGCGAGTACGGCCAGCGGTTCCACGGGGGGCTCGAACTCCCCCTCCGGGCCGACGCTGTCGGCGTCGGCGGGCACTTCCACCGCCTCCGCGACGATCACCCGGAACGGAGCGTCCAGCAGGCCTCCGTAGAGGTCCCCGGCCACGGCCCGTGCATGGTCGGGTTCGCCGGCGAGGAGCATGCGCAGCAGCGCCGCACCCAGCCGCTGCTCCGCCTCCTGCAGGGCCCGGGAGCGCTCGGTGGTGAGGGTGAGCAGCGCGATGGCGGAGTGCACGGCGTAGCGCTCGGCGGTTCCCAGGGGCGCGCCCGTACCGACGGCGAGGACCCCTCGTGCGCGCCGCCCGGAGCCGAGGGACTGCAGCTCGACGCGGTCGGCTCCCTCCTCGGCGGGATCCGTGCCCACGACGGCGGTGGCAGGCGCGGGGCGCTCCCGCAGCCGCTCGACGTCCGCTCCGAGGCGCGCGGCCCGGCGCGCAGCCCATTCGGGCGCCGCCGCGACGACGGAGCCCGAGGCGTCGTACAGCGCCGCCCAGCCGTCGAGGTGCGCGGCGAGCCGCGCGACGAGGGCCGCCGGCCCGTCGGGGCCCAGGGCGGCGCGGGTCAGTTCGCGCTGGGCCTCGAATCCGGCCGTCACCGCCCGGTACTGGTCGGCTGCGATGGCTGCGGACACCGCCTTGGTGATGGCGATGAAGGGCGTACGGCGGGGCACCTCAAGCAGCGGCAGGCCCTCGTCCCCCGCGGCGTCGACCAGAGCCTCCGGCACCCGCTCGTAGTTGACGCCGACCGCGAAGCCGAGGCCGACGACTCCTGCGCGCACGAGGCGGCGGACGTACTGCCGCATGGCCTCGGGATCCTCCGCGTCGATCTTCAGAGCGGTGATCAGCAGCAGCTCGCCGCCGTCCATCCACGGCACGGGGTCGGCCAGCTCGCTGACGTGCGCCCAGCGGACGGGCCTGTCCAGCCGGCCCTCCCCCGCGAGCACGGTGAGTTTCAGCGCGGAGTGGTGGACGAGTGAGGCGAGCGTGAGGGGCATGGCACCTTCGGGAGGGGCGTCGTGGCAAAAGTGCCGTCGCGTATGAACATCTGCCACCGATTCTGCCTCAGTGGAGCAATCACCGGTAACGCGAACCGGTTCACCGCTGCAGATCGACGAGCACCGGCGGCGCGCTGTTCCCCCGCACGGAGGTCACCGACAGCACCGCGTGCCCCGCCGGCACTGCGTGCGCCAGCTCGGAGGCGGACCAGCGCTCCCGCTCCACCTTGCGCACCGTCACCGACTGCGCGGTCACCGCCCGCCCCGTGACCAGCCTGCGCACCACGTGCGTGACGCGGGTCAGCGGCTCGTGGGCGATGACCTGACGGTCGGTGACGTCGCGGGTCTCCACCCACTCCTTGCCCCACACCTCCGCGAAGCGCGCCCCGTCCCAGGTGGTGACGCCGGAGAACGCCATGCGGCAGCCGACGGAGCCCAGCAGCGCGCTGCGCAGGGAGTCGGGTACGTCGTCGAGCGTACGGAGGGTGAGCAGCGCTCCCGCATGCGCCGAGCGGAGCCGCGCCAGGCCCCGTACGGCCTCGGGCGTGACGGTGTGGGTGGCGTCGTCGAGGACGAGGCACGCGAAGAGGGAGCGGTCGCCCCGCGCGACTGCGCACTCCGTGAACTGGGCGAGGACGAGCCGGGCCAGCATCCGTGACGCCTCGGCGTGCCCGCGTTCGGGCAGGTCGATCCGGACGCGCAGGGGGTGCTCCAGTGCGCGCAGGGAGAAGGTGCGCGAAGGGTCGGTGGTGTCGAAGAAGCGGGCGAAGGCCGGGCGGTCGAGCAGCGCGAGGCGGTCGGCGAGCACGGGGCCGGCGTCGCCGGGGCGATGCGCCTGCCGCTCCCGTGCGTCGAGCTCGCGGATGAGGGCCTCCTGCCCGGCGTCCGTGAGGGCGGCGCGCAGGGAGGCCACGGCGGCGGGCGAGCCGTCCAGGAGCTCGCGCAGTTCGGGGACGGACGGGAAGCGGCCGTGAGCGGCCCGGTAAGGGCCGAGGATCTGGGCCAGCACGGTTGCGGCCCGGCGGCCCCCCTCGCCCGGCAGCGTGGTCGTGAGGTCGCCCACGAGGCCCTCGGCGAGGACGGCGGCGGCCTCGTCGGGGTCGTCGGTGCCGCCGTAGAGGTCGAGGTCGTACGCGGAGTCCGGCCGGCCGATGCGCACCACGACGTCGAACGCCTCGTCGGGCGCCAGGCCCGCCCCTGCCGCGCAGACCGCGACGACGGCCGCCCGGCCGGCGAGCGCCTGCAGGCACAGCGACTCCAGCACGGGGCGGATCAGCCGGTCGGTCTTGCCGCTGCCGGGCGGGCCGACGGCGAGCAGGGACGTACCGATCAGGCGGGGGTCCAGGGCGAATCCGGCGCCCCGGTGCACGTACGGGTTGCGCTCGTCGTCCACGGCGGTGCCGATGCGCACCTGCCGGGTGACGAGGTCGTGGCGCGCGGCGCGTACGGGCAGATCGCGCGCACCGGACGGGTGCGCGCAGGCGGCCGCCCCGTGCCGCAGAACGGTTTCGGTGAACGCGGCGAGCCGCCCCGGCTGCACGCGTACGGTCTGCCAGGCCCGCTCGATGCGGGCGTGGTCGACGTCGTTCATCAGCCCGGCGCGTGCTTCCGCGGCGAGCCGTTCCGCCGCCTCGTGCGCGCCCGCGGCGCGCAGCTGGGGCCAGTCGGCCGGGTCCTGGCGGGGGCCGCCTCCCACGGCGGCCGGAAGGGCTCCGCCGTCGTCCCACAGCCGCGCCAGCAGCGGCGCGAAGTACCGCCGCCAGACCTGGGGCCAGCGCCCCAGGCGGCCGAAGACGTAGATGAGCACGCCCAGACAGACGGCGTAATAGGTGTAGATGGTCCACACCGCAGCCATGCCCCTGTGCCACGAGTCGGGGGTCAGGACGGTCAGCGGCCACAGCCAGTAGGAGCCGAGGTAGCCGTTCCACAGCAGGGATCCCAGCAGCCAGCCGCACAGGAGGGCGATGACCGCCCCGCTGAGGAGCTGCCGGCCCGGGATGCGGTCCGGCTCCTCCGGGGGCTTGGGGCGGTAGCCGTAGGCCCAGATGCCGGGGCCCGCGGCGACACGGGGCGTGCGGAGCCAGGTGAGGAACGGGGACCGGCCTTGCGGAGCCGCCCCGGGCGCCGTGCCGGGCTGCTGCGGCACCGCATGGGGCGGCCGGGGCGGCGCCTCCGCAGGCATGACGGGAGGCGCGGCATGGGGCGCCATGGGGGCCGCATGGGGCATGGGCGGAGGTGCGGGCGGGCCTGCCGGCCGCCGGGGCCAGGGCTCGGCGTCGGCTGCCCGGGCTTGCGGTGCGCCGGCCGCCCCGGGCAGCCGGCCCCGTGCGCCCGGTGCGTCGTACGTGCCCTCGTGCTCCATCGCTGCCCCTCGCCCCCCGCCGGCCGGCTTCTGGTTTCTCGTCTGAGTGCGCGCCGCCGCTCAATCTAGTGGTCGGCCGTGGCGAGTTCAGCGTCCCCGGCCATGCCGAGTGCATGATCACCCGGGGAACGTGCTGACGGACCTGTCACGCTCCGCCATGTCCGGTACGGACAACGCGACGCGCCCACTGCTCCCGAACGGAACATGCCCGACCCCCCTTCCCGCACCTAGCCTGCGACTAAAAGTCCGATCGAAGCCCGTTCTCTCCCCCTGGAGCACCTCATGACCGAACTGACCGGAGGCCCGGCCCTCCCCCAGGAGCGCCGCATCGTCACCGCGATCCCCGGCCCGAAGTCGCAGGAGCTGCTGGCCCGGAAGAACGCCGCGGTCGCGGGTGGCGTAGGCCTGACGCTGCCGGTGTTCACCAAGCGCGCCGGAGGTGGCGTGATCGAGGACGTGGACGGCAACTCGCTGATCGACTTCGGCTCCGGCATCGCCGTGACCTCGGTCGGCAACTCCGCCGAGGCCGTCGTGCGCCGCGCCGCCGCACAGCTCGCCGACTTCACCCACACCTGTTTCATGGTGACGCCCTACGAGGGCTACGTGGAGGTCTGCGAGAAGCTCGCCGAGCTGACGCCGGGTGACCACGCCAAGAAGTCCGCGCTGTTCAACTCGGGCGCCGAGGCCGTGGAGAACGCGGTGAAGATCGCCCGCGCGCACACCAAGCGCCAGGCCGTCGTCGTCTTCGACCACGGCTACCACGGCCGTACGAACCTGACGATGGCGCTCACCGCCAAGAACATGCCGTACAAGCACGGCTTCGGCCCGTTCGCCCCCGAGGTCTACCGCGTGCCGGTGGCCTACGGCTACCGCTGGCCCACCGGCCCGGAGAACTGCGCCGAGGAGGCCGCGGCCCAGGCCATCGACGCCATGACCAAGCAGGTCGGCGCCGACAACATCGCCGCGATCATCATCGAGCCGGTGCTGGGCGAGGGCGGCTTCATCGAGCCGGCCAAGGGCTTCCTGCCGCGCATCGCGCAGTTCGCGAAGGACAACGGCATCGTCTTCGTCGCGGACGAGATCCAGTCCGGCTTCTGCCGCACGGGCCAGTGGTTCGCGTGCGAGGACGAGGGCGTCGTCCCCGACCTGATCACCACGGCCAAGGGCATCGCGGGCGGCCTGCCGCTCGCCGCCGTCACCGGCCGCGCCGAGATCATGGACGCGGCACACGCGGGCGGCCTCGGCGGCACCTACGGCGGCAACCCGGTGGCCTGCGCGGCGGCGCTCGGCGCGATCGAGACCATGCGCGAGCTGGACCTCAACGCGAAGGCCAAGCGCATCGAGGAGGTCATGAAGGGCCGCCTCTCCGCCATGCAGGAGAAGTTCGACATCATCGGCGACATCCGCGGCCGCGGCGCCATGATCGCGATCGAGCTGGTGAAGTCCGGCACCAAGGACCCCAACCCGGAGGCCGCCGGCGCGCTCGCCAAGGCCTGCCACGCGGAGGGCCTGCTCGTGCTCACCTGTGGCACGTACGGCAACGTGCTGCGCTTCCTGCCGCCGCTGGTGATCGGCGAGGACCTGCTCAACGAGGGCCTGGACATCATCGAGGCCGCTTTCGCCCGCCTGTAGCCGCCGGTGAGGGGGGATACGGGTGAAGAACCTGTGCGGAGCGGGTGGTGGACGGGTGATCCGGCTGTCCGGACCGCCCGCCCTGCCGTACGGTTTCTGCAGATGAGAGAAACACCTCGTCCGCAGGGGACTGCGGACGGAGCCGAGCCGGTACTTCCCCAGTGCCGACCCGGCCGTGCCTTCGCGCACACCACTGGAGCCTTGCGCTCCGGACATCCTCACCGATCGGATGGCCGCCCGCCCCATACCCCCCGGGGCGCGCGGCACCCCGGTCCTCACGGCGGCCTCGGAACCTCCCCCCCTGTTCCGGGGCCGCCGGCACGGTCCCGCCTCGTGCGCGGGCTCTTCCCGGCGTTCTGTGCGCTGTTCTTCGCTCTGGTCACCTGGCAGGTCGCAGCGCACGGCCCCGTGCGGACGCTCGACGAGGACCTCGGCCGTACGGTGGCGGACTCCTCATTCCCCGGCGCAGTCGCACAATTCCTCGCCGACCTCGGCAACGCGTCGGTCGCGGTGCCCGTTCTGGTCGTGGCCATGGCCGTGTCCGAGCTGCTGCGCCGCGGCGGCCCCAGGCCGTGGCTGCCGCCGCTGTGGGCGGCTCTCGCCCTGGCGGCCGTGCCGGCCGTCGTCGTACCGGTGAAGTCCTGGATCGGCCGCACGGGGCCCCCGGCCATGGCTGCGACCGGAGCGCACGACGGCTTCTTTCCTTCAGGGCATACGGCCACCGCCGCCGTCGCATACGGGGCGGCTGTGCTGCTGCTTCTGGCGCCCCGTGCCGGCTCGTTCCGCACGCCGCCCCATGCCGGTGCCTCCGTGATGCCGCCCCATGCGGAACATGACCGTGCGCTGCCCCGTGCCGCCGCCCACCCCGGCGCGCCGCCCCATGCGGAACGCGCCGGCATGAGGCCCCCCGACCGGCACGCGCGCGCACGCGCGTGGGCAGCGGTGGCGTACGTCCTCCTAAACGCCGGTGTCGCTGTCGGCCTGGTGCGGTGCGGCTATCACTGGCCGCTGGACGTGGTGGGCGCGTGGTGCCTGTCCGGCGTGCTGTTGTGGGGGCTGGCACAGGCCCTCACCCGTCCCGTTCGCCGGCCAGGTCCGCGGCGGCCTCGTGCATCGACAGTTCCAGCAGCGCCGGGTCGGTGAGCGTGCCCTTGCCGTCGGGCGGTACCACCCAGCGCACGCCCGAAGCCGCCCGCCCCGGGTGAGGGACGACGACCCAACTGCCGGCCCCGGCGGCCCGTACACCCGTGGCGAACCACCTCGCGGCAGTGCCCGGGGGGACGAAGAAGCCCATGCGGCAGTCACCGAAGTCGGCCAGCACGGGCCCGACCTGTGCAGTGCAGCGGGTGAGGATCTCCAGCGTGGGGCGGCCCAGCTCGCTGGGGAGGATGAGAACGTCCCAGAGCCTGCCGGCGGGCAGCAGCGCCACCCCGAGGGGGTTGCGCTCCCACTCCCACCGGCAGGTCCCGGGGTCGGGTGCGGCCGTCGCCAGCCACTCCACCGCGCTCCGCTTCCCCGCGTCGTCACTCATGGCGGTGCCTCCGTTCCGTGTTCACTCGTCCTGCGTTCACGGATGGAGAGGCCGCGGAGTGCGGATCATTACGCGGGTTTCGGGTCCGACCGGAGGTGAAGGGTTCACTGTCCGCAGGACGGCGTGCCCCGGTGCGCCCCCGAGGGTGCACCGGGGCAGTGCAGACTCCCGCATGGGGCCCGGAGCGCAGGGCGCGGCATGGGGCCCGGCCGGCGCCAGGCACGAGGCCCCCGCCCGCCCTCAGCTGTCGAACCCGAGGCCCACCTTGTCCATGGCCTTGAGCCACAGGTTGCGGCGGCCGCCGTTCTCGTCGGCCTTCGTCATCGACCACTGGGTGATGCCGATGCCCATGGAGCGCACCGGCTCGGGCGGGAACGGCAGCGGCTTGCTGCGCACCATCTCCAGCTCGGTCCGCTCCGTGCGCTCCCCTGAGAGCAGGTCGAGCATGACGTCGGCACCGAAGCGGGTGGCACCGACGCCCAGACCCGTGTAGCCGAGGGCGTAGGCGACCTTGCCGCCGTGCGCCGTGCCGAAGAAGGCAGAGAAGCGCGAGCAGGTGTCGATGGCACCGCCCCAGGTGTGGGTGAAGCGCACTCCTTCGAGCTGGGGGAAGCAGCGGAAGAAGTGCTCGGCGAGCTTCTGGTACGTGGCCGGGTGGTGGTCGTATTCCGCCCGGACGCCGCCACCGTAGTGGTGGACGATGTCGTAACCGCCCCACAGGATGCGGTGGTCGGGCGTGATGCGGAAGTAGTGGAAGTGGTTGGCGGCGTCTCCCAGTCCCTGCCGTCCCTTCCAGCCGACGGCGTCGAGCTGTTCGGCGTTCAGGGGCTCCGTCATGAGCGCGTAGTCGTAGACAGGGGCGATGTACGGGCGGACGCGCTTGACGAGTGAGGGGAAGGCGTTGGTGCCCAGCGCGGCATGCCGGGCGTAGACGCGCCCGTAGGGGGTGCGTACGGCGATGCCGGCGGCGCGGGAGGACAGCTCGGTGCCCGGCGTGTGCTCGTAGATGCGCACGCCGAGCTCCGTGCAGGCGCGCTTGAGGCCCCATGCGAGCCTGGCGGGGTGCAGCATCGCCACCCCGTCGCGGTCCCAGAGTCCGGCAAGGAAGGTCGGGGAGTGGACCTCGGCGCGCAGGCCCTCCCGGTCGAGGTATTCGTACCCTGTGATGCCGAGGGCCTCGAGCTCCTCCGCGGCCTCCTGCAACTCGTGCACCTGGTGCGGGGCTGTGGCGATGTCGATCTCGCCGGTGCGCTCGAAGTCGCAGTCGATGCCGTGGCGGGTGAGGGTGGCCTCGATGTCGTCGAGGTTCTGCAGGCCGAGCTTGTGCAGCGTGCTGAGCTCGTCCGGCCAGCGTGCCGCGCCGTTGGCCCAGCCGTGGGTGAGGGAGGCGGAGCAGAAGCCGCCGTTGCGGCCGGAGGCGGCCCAGCCGGTCTCCTGGGCCTCGATGAGGACGACGTCCCGGCCGGGGTCGCGCTCCTTGGCGAGGAGCGCGGTCCACAGTCCGGAGTATCCGCCGCCGACGACGAGCAGGTCGCAGTGCTCGTCGCCGACGAGCGCGGGGAGCGCCTCCGGCCGGGAGGGGTCGTCGAGCCAGTAGGGCCGGGGAGCGGCGTCGGAAAGTGCTTGGACAGGGTTCATGGCACGAGCGGCCATGCTCTCAGCTCCTTTTTCGGCGCCCGCCGATCAGCTGACCGACGAGGACGCACAGCACGGCGATGGCGAACATCGCCGTTCCGATGACATTGATTTGAACGGGTGTGCCCCGTTGTGCGGATCCCCAGACGAACATGGGGAAGGTCACAGTCGAGCCGGCGTTGAAGTTGGTGATGATGAAGTCGTCGAAGGAGAGGGCGAAGGAGAGCAGGGCGCCCGCCGCGATGCCGGGGGCGGCGATCGGGAGGGTGACCCGCAGGAAGGTCTGCAGCGGGGTGGCGTAGAGGTCCTGGGCGGCTTGTTCGAGCCGGGGGTCCATGGACATCACCCGGGCCTTGACGGCCGTCACCACGAAGCTCAGGCAGAACGTGATGTGGGCGATCAGGATGGTCCAGAAGCCGAAGGTGACGCCCATGTTGAGGAAGAGGGTGGCCAGCGAGGCGGCCATGACGACCTCGGGCATGGCCATCGGCAGGAAGATCAGGGTGCTGACGGAGGACCGGGCGCGGAAGCGGTAGCGGGCGAGCGCGAAGGCGAGCGCCGTGCCCAGGACGGTGGCGCCCACGGTCGCCCAGACCGCGATCTGCAGGCTGAGCGAGAGGGAGCCGCACAGGTCGGCGACGCCGCACGGGTCGGCCCAGGCGTCGGTGGAGAAGCGCTGCCACTCGTAGTTGAAGCGGCCGTTGGGCTTGTTGAACGAGAAGACGGTGACGACGACGTTGGGCAGCACGAGGTAGGCCAGTGTGGCCAGCCCCGCGAGCACGACGAGGTTGCGACGGAGCCACCGCACGGGGCGGCTGGAGAGAACGGCCTGGAGGGCGGGCGTAGCGGTCATCAGACCAGGTCCTCCGTCCCGGACTTGCGGATGTAGACGGTGACCATGGCGAGGATGGCGGCCATGAGGATGAAGGACAGGGCGGCGGCGGTCGGGTAGTCCAGGACGCGCAGGAACTGGGACTGGATGACGTTGCCGATCATCTTCTGGTCGGTGGAGCCGAGCAGCTCGGCGTTGATGTAGTCGCCCGTGGCGGGGATGAAGGTGAGCAGTGTGCCGGCGACGACGCCGGGCATGGACAGCGGGAAGGTCACCTTGCGGAAGGTCGTCAGCGGGCGCGCGTAGAGGTCGCCGGCCGCCTCGTGCAGCCGTGCGTCGATGCGCTCCAGGGACGTGTACAGCGGCAGGATCATGAACGGCAGGAAGTTGTAGGTCAGGCCGCAGACGACGGCGAGGGGCGTGGCGAGCACCCGGTGACCCTCGGTGACCCCGAGGGCGTTGGTGACGTCGAGGACGTGCAGGCTCGCGAGGGCGGAGACGACGGGGCCGCCGTCGGAGAGGATCGTCTTCCAGGCGAGGGTGCGGATCAGGAAGCTGGTGAAGAACGGCGCGATGACGAGGATCATCAGGACGTTGCGCCACCGGCCGGCTTTGAAGGCGATGAGGTAGGCCAGCGGGTAGCCGAGGGCGAGGCAGAGCGCTGTGGCGGTCGCGGCGTAGGCGACGGAGCGCAGGAACTGGGGGTAGTACTCGGTCAGCGCGTCCCAGTACGTGGCGAAGTGCCAGGTGACGTCGAAGCCCTCTTCGAGCGATCCGGTCTGTACCGAGGTGGAGGCCTGGTAGACGAGCGGGGCGGCGAAGAAGACGAGCAGCCACAGGATGCCGGGGAGCAGGAGCCAGTACGGGGTGAGCTTCCGGCCCCGTGCGGCCGTGCGGAGGGGCGGCGCGGGGGCCGCAGGGGGCTGGTCGGCGACGAGTGCCATCAGGTGCCCTCCCCCGCGTCCGTGCCCGCCTCGATGCTCTGGGCGGCGTCCAGGCCGAAGCTGTGCCCGGGGTTCCAGTGCAGGACGACCTCGGCGCCCGGGGCGAGGCGGCTGTCGCGCTCGATGTTCTGCTCGTAGACGGACAGGCTCGTGGCCACGGGGCTGTCGACGAGGTACTGGGTGGAGACTCCGATGAAGCTGGACGCGGTGATGCGTCCGTGGACGCGGTTACGCCCCTTGGGGATGGTGCCGGCGTCGTCGGCGTGCGTGAGGGTGATCTTCTCCGGCCGTATCCCGACGAGGAGCTTCCCGCCCGCACGGGGGGCGGTGGTACATCGCGCACGGGGCAGGGCGAGTTTGGTATCCGCGGCGCGCAGGACGAGGGTCTCGGCGGAGGCGTCGAGAACCTCGGCGGTGATGAGGTTCGAGGTGCCGAGGAAGTTGGCGACGAAGGTGGTGCGGGGTGTCTCGTAGAGGTCGGCGGGGGCGCCGAGCTGTTCGACCCGTCCGGCGTTCATGACCGCGACCGTGTCGGCCATGGTCATGGCTTCCTCCTGGTCGTGGGTGACGTGGATGAAGGTGATGCCGACCTCGGTCTGGATGCGCTTGAGTTCCAGCTGCATCTGCCGGCGCAGCTTGAGGTCGAGGGCGCCGAGGGGCTCGTCGAGCAGCAGTACCTGGGGGTGGTTGATCAGGGCGCGGGCGACGGCGACGCGCTGCTGCTGGCCGCCGGAGAGCTGGTGGGGCTTGCGGCGGGCGTAGTCGCCGAGCTGGACAAGCTCGAGCATGTCGCCGACCTGCTTCTTGACGGACTTGATGCCGCGGCGGCGCAGGCCGAAGGCGACGTTCTCGTATATGTCGAGGTGCGGGAAGAGCGCGTAGCTCTGGAAGACGGTGTTGACGGGGCGCTTGTGCGGGGGGAGGGCGGTGACGTCCTGGCCGGCGAGCTCGACGGTGCCGGTGGTGGGCTGCTCCAGGCCGGCGATCATGCGCAGGGTGGTGGTCTTGCCGCAGCCTGAGGCGCCGAGCAGGGCGAAGAAGGAGCCGGCGGGGACGCTCAGGTCGAGCGGGTGGACGGCGCTGAAGGCGCCGTAGCTCTTGCTGATAGCGGTGAGGCGGACGTCCGTGCCGCTGCTGCTGTCGGTCGGGGCGGTTGTTGTCATGGGTCTTGGGTCCAGGGGTCTCGGGGGCGTGAGCACGTACGGCACGTACAGCCGCGTACGTTCTCATATGTCCGGGGCCGGGCGCCGCGCCGGTGGCCCGTTTCGGCGGGTCAGGCGCCGGTGAGCTCGGAGAAGGCGGCCTCGAACGCCTTCTCCTCGGCGGCGGTCAGGGAGCGGAAGGCATGGGCCTTCGCCAGCATCGCCTCGCTGGGGATGATCAGGCTGTTCTCGGCCAGCTTCTTGTCGATCTTCGCGAGCTCGTCCCGCAGCCCGGCGACCGGGCTGACGTAGTTGATGGCGGCGGCGAGCCGCGCGGCGACCTTGGGCTGGTAGTAGTAATCGATGAGGCGCTCGGCGTTCCTCTGGTGGCGGGCGGTGCGGGGGACCAGAAGATTGTCGCTGGAAAGCATGTAGCCCGCGTCCGGGATCGCGTACCGGATGTCGCTGTTGCCGGCCTGGAGCTGGACGAGGTCTCCCGCCCAGGCGATGCAGGCGGCGATGTCGCCCTTGTTGAGGTCGCCCGTGTAGTCGTTGCCGGTGAAGCGGCGGATCTGTCCGCGGTCGCGTGCCCGGCGCAGGCGGGCGACGGCGGCGTCGTATTCCTCGGCGGTGACCTCTTCGGGCCTTCTTCCCATGTCGAGAAGCGTGAGGCCGACCGTGTCGCGCATTTCGGAGAGGAGTCCGACACGGCCCTTGAGCCGCGGATCGTCCAGGAGCTGGGAGACGGAATCGACCTTGCGGCCGCCGGTGGCCCTGCGGTTGTAGGCGATGACGGCGGGAATGCCGGTCCACGGATAGGAGTGGACCCGCCCGGGGTCCCAGTCGGGGGCGCGGAATCCCGGGGCGAGATTGGCGTACGCGTTGGGCAGGTGAGCCGTATCGAGCCGCCGGGCCCAGCCGAGCCTGATCATGCGGCCGGCCATCCAGTCGGTGACGCAGATCAGGTCCCGGCCTATGTCCTGGCCTGCGGCGAGCTGTTTACCGGCCTTGCCGAAGAATTCGACGTTGTCGTTGATGTCCTCGGTGTACTTCACCGCGACGCCGGTCGAGCGCTTGAAGTCGTCGAGCGTGGGGCGGCTCGTACCGTCCGGGCCGGTGTCGATGTACTCGGTCCAGTTGGAGAAGGCGAGGGTCCGCTCGTGCGCGGAGCGGTCCTCGGAGGCGCCCAGAGCGCCCTCCGGGCGCCCCGCGGGCGGGATGCCGCAGCCGGCCAGGGACGCGAGCGCGCCGCAGGCGAGAGCACCTGCTCCGCCGGCTCGCAGCAGAGTCCGCCGGTTCACGGTGGTCCGTGGCTGGTAGCGCTCCATGCAAGGTGCCCTTTCCGTAGCTCCAACGGACTTTGAGCGAGGATCCTGGCAGAGCAATGCGGGCTGAACAAGGGATTCCGTTGTTGCCTTTTGGTTACGCAACAGTGCCACGATCCCCATGGATCACTCAGGCATGAACCTGCCAACCTGATGCCTGCTCACAGAGGGAGCGAGCGGGCAGCACGAATCCGCTCGTGGCACGGAACGGGGAAAACCATTGGGTTACAGAAAAAGAGTGACAGCCGTCGCGGCACTGGGCGCCGCACTGCTCATGGGGGCCGCGGCCGAACCGGCAATCGCCCAACCGTCACCGAATCCTCCACTTCAGACCTACACCGACAAGCTGCTCTTCAACCATTCGATGGACCGGTTCCAGTCCGTACGCAACGACAAGAGCCACAGCGACAAGCTCGACTGGTCGTCGGACGGCTGTTCCCAGGCGCCCAACCGGCCCATGGGCTTCAACTTCCTGCCGTCCTGCCAGCGGCACGACTTCGGGTACCGGAACTACAAGGAGCAGGGCCGGTTCGACCGCACCACGCGTCTCGCCGTGGACAAAAATTTCAAGGCGGACCTGTACGCCTACTGCCGCACCCAGTCCAAGGCGAAAACCGGCAGCTGCGAATACTGGGCCCGGGTCTACTACGGTGAGGTCCGCAAACACGGCGGCCCGTGATTCCCACCGGTACGAGAACCGGCTTGAGAACGCGCTTGAGAACCGGAACAAGAACCGGCAGGAGAACCGGCGCGGGAGGCAGGACATCAGCCCGGGAGAAACAGGACATCAGCCCGGGAGAAAGGCGTCAGGCCAGAGAGAATACGGTCCGATGCCAGGGCTTGCGGGCCACCGCGGTGTTGTCGGACATGACATGTTTGATCTGGGTGTATTCCTCGAAGGAATACCCGGACATGTCCTTTCCATAGCCTGATGCCCGGTAACCGCCGTGCGGCATCTCGCTGATGATCGGAATGTGGTCGTTGACCCACACGCAGCCCGCCTTGATCTCCCTGGCGGCCCGCCCCGTGCGGTAGACGTCCCGGCTCCATGCGGAGGCCGCCAGCCCGTAGGGCGTGTCGTTGGCGAGCGCGATGCCCTCGTCATCGCTGTCGAAGGGCAGCACGACGAGCACGGGGCCGAAGATCTCGTCCTGGACGATCTCGCTGGACTGGGCGGCTCCTGTGACGAGCGTGGGGCGGTAGTACGCGCCCTTGGCGAGCTCCCCCGCGGGCGCCGTGCCGCCGGTGACCACGGTGGCGTACGAGCGCGCCCGGTCCACGAAGCCGGCGACGCGGTCCCGCTGGGCGTACGAGACGAGCGGGCCGAGGTCGGTGGCGGGGTCGAAGGGGTCGCCGAGGCGCACGGACGCCATCAGGTCTGCGACCCCGGAGACGAACGCGTCGTACAGGGGGCGCTGGACGTAGGCGCGGGTGGCGGCGGTGCAGTCCTGCCCGGTGTTGATGAGGGCGCCGGCGACCGCCCCGTGTACGGCCGCTTCGAGGTCGGCGTCGTCGAAGACGACGAACGGGGCCTTGCCGCCGAGTTCGAGGTGGAGCCGCTTGACCGTCCGTGTGGCGATCTCGGCGACGCGCCTGCCGACCGCCGTCGATCCGGTGAACGACGTCATGGCGACGTCCGGATGGCCCACGAGGCGCTCCCCCGCGTCCGCACCGGCGCCGCAGATCACGTTCACGACGCCGTCGGGGATGCCGGCCTCGGTGGCGGCCTGGGCGAACATCAACGACGTCAGGGGCGTCAGCTCGGCGGGTTTGAGCACGATCGTGTTACCTGCCGCGATCGCCGGGAGGACCTTCCACGCGGCCATCTGCAGGGGGTAGTTCCAGGGCGCGATGGAGCCCACCACACCGATCGGCTCGCGGCGCACGTAGGAGGTGTGGTCGCCGCTGTACTCGCCGGCGGACCGGCCCTCCAAGTGGCGCGCGGCGCCCGCGAAGAAGGCGGTGTTGTCCACGGTGCCCGGCACGTCGAACTCGGTGGTGAGGCGGATCGGCTTGCCGCACTGGGCGGACTCCGCACGGGCGAACTCTTCCGCGCGGTCCGCAAGCACACCCGCGAACCGGTGCAGTGCGCCGGAGCGCTCCCCCGGGGTCGCTCCCGCCCACGCGGGAAGGGCCCCCGCAGCGGCCGTGACGGCGGCGTCCACGTCCTCCGGACCGGCCAGCTCGTACCGGAGGACCTCTTCGCCCGTGGCGGGGTCCACGACCGCGTACATGCGGCCCGAGGCGCCGGGGCGCAATCGGCCACCGATGTACTGGGCTCCGCCGGCGAACCGCCCCGCCGCATCGAACCGTTGATCCGTCGCGCCCATCAACACACTCCTCCGGCCGGCTGCGCCCTCCTCTGCACTGCACCACGCAGGGGCGCCGAAGCCGATCCTGGCAGAGGAGACCGCAACCAACAAGGGATTCCGTCGCAGCCCGCGTGCCCTGCGACGGAATCAGTTAGAGGCAAGCCTCCGAATGCCGCACGGGGCCCTTGCAAACGTGCGGCAGCGGACCGAGTCCCGGGCGGGTTCGGTCCGGCTACAAGCCGGCACCGATGCCGAGAAGGCTCGCGAAGAAGGCGAACCACAGGACGGGGAGCACCAGGGCCACGATGCCGAGGACGATGCCGGTGGTCGCGGCGCCCCGGTTGGTCGCCTCGCCCTTCGTGACCTTGGAGCGGCCGACCGCACCGAAGATGATGCCGAGGATGCCCAGGATCAGCCCGAAGAACCACAGGAAGACCAGGAGGCTGCAGACGGCGCCGATGATGCCGCAGACGAGGCCGGCGGTGCCCATGCCGTTGCTGGGCTGTACCCCACCCGCGTAGCCGGCTACGGGGTAGGGCTGGACCGGCGGTGCGGAGGGGTAGCCGCTCTGCGCCGGGTAGGCGCTCTGAGCCTGTGCGGGATACCCGCTCTGCCCGGGGTAGCCGCTCTGCGCCGGCTGTGCCTGGTTCGGGTAGCCGTAGCCGGGCTGCTGGGGCGCCGCCGGCGGCTGGGGCGGCGGCTGGGGCGCCCCATAAGGATTCTGGTTGTAGTCAGACATAAAGAATGTCCCCTCCGTTGAACTGCGTCGGGCAATGCTATGGGGAACGGTCATGCCCGGTCAGCCCAGTTCCGCTGCCGGGGCGGATGCGAGAATCCCGACATGAAGATCAACGGGGACCAGCACGGATTCACACATGCGCGGCAGCGTGCGGACGGCCCGCGTTCGGTGGCGGAGCTGACGGCCGCCGTCACCCGCGGCGAGCATTTCAAGTACGTCTATTTCTGGGGCCACCAGCCACGTCGGGACGGCACCATCGGGGCGGGCTGCTTCAGCCAGTGGTGGCCTTCGCCGTTTACGGTGAACGGCATCGTCTACGCCACGGCCGAGCACTGGATGATGGCCGGCAAGGCACGGCTGTTCGGCGACGCGGAAGCCGAGGCCGAGGCGATCGCCGCCTCGCACCCCAAGCAGGCGAAGGACGCGGGCCGCAAGGTGCGCGGCTTCGACGAGGAGACGTGGCGGCAGCACCGCTTCGAGCTCGTGGTGGAGGGCAGCGTCCACAAGTTCGCGCAGGACTCGGCGCTGGGCACCTACCTGCTCGGCACCGGGGAGCGGGTGCTGGTCGAAGCCAGCCCGCTCGACCGGATCTGGGGCATCGGCCTGGCCGCCGACGACGAGCGCTCCCAGGACCCCGCTCGCTGGCAGGGCGACAACCTCCTCGGCTTCGCGCTGATGGAGGCGCGTCAGCGGCTGGCGTCGCGGTCCACGAACAACACCGGCGCCGACAAGTAGGCGCCGTACGTCGCACCGGGCTCCTCGTCGGGCACGGGGCCGTCGCTGTCGTCGACATCGATGTTGATGTAGACGATGACCATCAGGATGGTGGCGACGAGCGCCGCGCAACCGAGGATCAGCCCGGCGAGGGCCTGTCCGGGGTTCGTGGCCTCGCCGCCGCGCACCTTGGCGCGGCCCACGGCGCCGAAGATGACGGCGAGGATGCCGAGCACCGCCCCGAGGACGACGGTGGGCGAGAACACGGTGCCGACGATGCCCAGCACCAGGGCCGCCAGCCCCAGGCCGTTGCTGGGGGCGGGCTGCTGCGCATAGAGCAGTGACGCCGGATAGCCGTACGCGCCCGGCTGGTAGGAGCCCGGCCCGTAGGGGCTTTGACCGTAGGGGCCCTGACCGTACGGCGTCTGCAAGCTGTAGGGGGCGGCCGAGCCCGGGGACGCGGAGGGGCCGCCGGGCACTCCGTACGGCGCCTGGTCGTACGGGCTGCCCCGGTACGCGCTGGGAGTGCCGGGGCCGGTCGGCGCAAGAGGCACGGGCGGGACGGCGCCCGGGGCCGGGGCATGGGGCGGCTGCGGAGCCGCATGGGGCGGGGCCATGGCATAGGGCGCCGGCAGCGCATGGGGCCCGGAGGGTGTCACGGCGTCATGGGGACCGGGCTGCGCAGGAGGCTGAGGCGGTGTCACAGCGGTGGCACGAGGCGCCGGAGCGGTCCCGGCATGCTGCCCGGACGCCGGCCGGCCGGGCTTGTCGAGTGCGACCCGCCGCTTCGGCGGAGCCCAGGGATCGGGGTCCCGCGGCTCGGAGTGCCCATCGGCCCCGGCTGCCTTGCCAGACATAGCCCTCCCCAGTCGATACCCGTCATGCTAAGGCCTGAGGACAATCGTCGCGTACGTCCCGCATACGA
Organism: Streptomyces rectiverticillatus; assembly: GCF_013394065.1. Classification (NCBI taxonomy): domain Bacteria; kingdom Bacillati; phylum Actinomycetota; class Actinomycetes; order Kitasatosporales; family Streptomycetaceae; genus Streptomyces; species Streptomyces rectiverticillatus. The sequence goes on along the minus strand of NZ_CP040752.1, from coordinate 5,359,067 downwards.
TGAACGGCACCCGTCGACAGGCTCCGGCCGACCGCGCCATGGAGGCATGCATGTCCGTACTCGACTCGTTCATCGCCGGGCTCCCCAAGGCGGAGCTCCATGTGCACCACGTCGGGTCGGCGTCCCCGCGCATCGTGGCCGAGCTGGCCGCCCGCCACCCGGATTCGCCCGTGCCTACCGACCCCGAGGCACTGGCCGACTTCTTCACCTTCCGCGACTTCGCCCACTTCATCGAGGTCTACCTCTCGGTCGTCGACCTGATCCGCGACGCCGAGGACGTACGGCTGCTGACGTACGAGGTCGCGCGCGACATGGCGCGGCAGAACATCCGCTACGCCGAACTGACCGTCACCCCCTTCAGCTCGACCAGGCGCGGCATCCCGGACGCCGCCTTCGTGGAGGCCATAGAGGACGCCCGCAAGGCGGCCGAGACGGAGCTGGGCGTCATGCTGCGCTGGTGCTTCGACATCCCGGGCGAGGCGGGGCTGGAAGCCGCGGAGGAGACCACACGGATCGCCTGCAAGCTCAAGCCCGAGGGGCTGGTCTCCTTCGGGCTGGGCGGACCGGAGATCGGCGTGCCCCGGCCCCAGTTCAAGCCGTACTTCGACCGGGCCATCTCCGAGGGCCTGCACAGCGTGCCCCATGCCGGTGAGACGACGGGCCCGCAGACCATCTGGGACGCCCTGGTCGACCTGCGCGCCGAGCGCATCGGCCACGGCACCAGCGCCCCGCAGGACCCGGCTCTGCTGGCCCACCTGGCGGAGCACCGCATCCCGCTGGAGGTCTGCCCGACGTCCAACCTCGCCACCCGCGCCGTGACCGACCTGGACCGCCACCCCATCAAGGAGATGGTGGCCGCGGGCGTCCTGGTGACCGTCAACAGCGACGACCCACCCATGTTCGGCACGGATCTCAACCGGGAGTACGGCGTCGCCGCGCGCCTCCTGGAGCTGGACGCAGCAGGCGTCGCCGGCCTCGCCAAGAACGCCGTGGACGCGTCGTTCATGGACGAGACGGGCAAGAAGGCGCTCCGGGCGGAGATCGACGCCTACACCGCGGCCTGGCGGGGCTGAGCTCGGCGGGCGCACGCCGCGGCCACAATGGGTCCCATGACCGGCCCGAACTCCCCTGCTGCAGACGCCCGCACCGTCACCGCCGTCGCCCACCGCGGCGATCCGTACCTGTTCCGGGAGAACACCCTCGCCTCGATCCGTTCGGCCCTGCGGGCCGGGGCGGGGGCGGTCGAGGTCGACGTCCGGCTGACGCGCGACGGCGTGCCCGTGCTGCTGCACGACGCGACGCTCGAGCGCCTGTGGGGGCACACTCGGGTCCTGGACTCGCTCACGGCGGACGAACTGCGGGAGCTGACCGGCGGCGGCGTGCCCACCCTGCACGAGGCCCTGCAGCTCGGCGCGGAGCGGTCCGGACCACGGCTGTTCATCGACCTGCCGGACGCGTCGGCCGCCGAGGCCGCCGTCGCCGAGGTGCACGCGAGTGGAGCCGCGGAGCGCGTGTACTACTGCGGTGGTGTGACATCGATGCTCGCAGTACGCCGCGCGGATCCGGCTGCGGAGACCGCCCTGACGTGGACGACGCTGGTGCCGCCGCGCCGGGCCCTGCTCAGCGCCGTGGCCCCGCGCTGGCTGAACTACCGCTTCGGGCTGGTGAGCCCCGGACTCGTCGCCCGCAACCACTCCGACGGGCTCCTGGTCTCCGCCTGGACCGCGGACACCCGCTTCACGATGCGCCGGCTGCTGGCAGCAGGCGTCGACGCGATCACCACCAACCGGGTCGGTACATTGCGGTCGCTGCTGCGGAAGTGAACGGGGTCCGGGCGGCGGGAGGCGCGGCACGAGGCGGCGGGCGCACGCCGCCGCATGGGGCGGCGTGAGGCGACCTGAGGCGGCCGCATGGGGCGGCATGCCCGGGGCCGCCCCATGCGGCGTGCGCGATCAGAGCCCGACGATCTCGTTCCACTCCTTGGTGAAGCCCGGCCGCTCCTTCGCGGTCATGTCGCGTGCCGTCGCGAGGCGTTTACGCATGTCGTCGCTCGGGAAGATGAGCGGGTTTCCGGCGAGCTCCGCGAGTTCCTTGTCGGAGGACGAGGCGAGAACGTCCCGCGCGGCCGGGACGGGGCAGACGTAGTTGACCGCCGCGGCGAGCTCGGCGGCCACCTCGGGCCGGTAGTAGTAGTCGACGAGTGCCTCGGCGTTGCGCTTGTGGCGGGCGAGGTTGGGCACCATGAGGCTCTCGGCCCACAGCTCGGCGCCCTCTTCCGGGACGACGAACTCGATGTCGGGGTTGTCGGCCTGGAGCTGGATGACGTCGCCGGAGTACGCCTGGCAAGCGAGCACATCGCCGGACGACAGGTCCTTGATGTAGTCGTTGCCGGTGAAGCGGCGGATGTGCCGCTTGCGCACGAGGCGGCGCAGCTGGTCGGTCATGGTGTGGAAGTCATCGGCGGTCCAGCGGGTGACGTCGGCACCGTTGCCCTGCATGAGCAGCGAGTACGCCTCGTCCAGGCCGGCCAGCAGCGTGACCCGGCCGCGCAGGTCGTCCTTCCACAGGTCGGAGGTGTGCCGGATCTCCCGGCCGAGCTTCTTTCGGTTGTACGCGATGCCCGTGATGCCGGACTGCCAGGGGACGGTGTGCAGCCGGCCGGGGTCGAAGGAGGGCTTGCGCAGCAGCGGGTCGAGGTTGCGGTCGACGTTCGGCTGGCGGGAGCGGTCCATCTCCTGGACCCAGCCCAGGCGCACGTAGCGGGAGGCCATCCAGTCGCTGACGACGATGAGGTCCCTCCCGGTCTCCTGATGGTTCATCAGAGCGGGACTGACCTTGCCGAAGAACTCGTCGTTGTCGTTGATCTCTTCGGTGTACTTCACCGATATGCCGCTGCGCTTCTCGAACGCGTCGAGCGTGGGGCGCTTCTGCGGGTCGTCCTCGTCGACGTCGATGTAGAGCGGCCAGTTGGCGAAGACGAGGCTCTTGTCGCGGCTGGAGCGATCCTCGCCGGCCCGGTCGGCCGGCTCGACGTACGCGGCGGGCACTCCGCACCCGGCGAGTGCGGCGGCCCCGGCGCCGGCGCCCAGCGCGCGCAGCAGGGTCCGGCGGGACAGGGGCTTCACGGGCTTCTCTCGCATTCCGGCAGCATGGCGGGGTCGGATCTTCGCGGACAATGTACGGCCTGTCCGGGAGGCGACCGCACTTCCCGACACCCTGACGGCCCGGAACGGCCGGCCGTCGATGATACCGGGGCACGACGCGCAGTGGTCCGTACCGGAAACGCCCGGTACGGACCACTGCAGGGTGTCTGCGTCCGCCCCGTGCCGCGGGACGGCATGGGGCACTGCCTTACCGCATGGGGCGGGCCGTTCTCACCGCATGAGGCGGGATTCCCTGCCGCACGGGGCGGCCCCGACCACACCGCAGAGACAGGCCCAGCCTCACCGCATGAGGCAGGCCCAGCCCCACCGCACGAGGCGGGCCGGCTTCGTCAGTCCAGCGACGTCATGACGTGCTTGACGCGCGTGTAGTCCTCGAAGCCGTAGGCGGACAGATCCTTGCCGTAGCCGGACTTCTTGAAGCCGCCGTGGGGCATCTCGGCGACCAGCGGGATGTGGGTGTTGATCCACACGCAGCCGAAGTCGAGCTTCTTGGACATCCGCATGGCGCGGCCGTGGTCCTTGGTCCACACAGAGGAGGCCAGCGCGTACTCGACGCCGTTGGCGTAGGCGACGGCCTGGTCCTCGTCCGCGAAGGACTGGACCGTGATCACGGGACCGAAGACCTCGTGCTGGATGATCTCGTCGTCCTGCTTGAGGCCGGAGACGACGGTCGGGGCGAAGAAGTAGCCCTTCTCCCCCACCCGGTGCCCGCCCGCTTCGAGCTTGGCGTGGCCGGGCAGCCGCTCGATGAAGCCGGCGACCTGCTTGAGCTGGTTGGCGTTGTTGAGCGGGCCGTAGAGGACGTCCTCGTCGTCCGGCCGCCCCGTCTTGGTCTCGGCGGCGGCCTTGGCGAGCGCGGTGACGAACTCGTCGTGGATCGACTCGTGGACGAGCACGCGGGTGGCGGCCGTACAGTCCTGGCCGGCGTTGAAGTAGCCGGCGACCGAGATGTCCTCGACGGCCTTGGCGATGTCGGCGTCGTCGAAGACGACGACGGGGGCCTTGCCGCCCAGCTCCAGGTGGACGCGCTTGAGGTCCTTGGAGGCGGACTCGGCGACCTGCATGCCGGCCCGCACGGAGCCGGTGATCGAGGCCATCGCCGGCACCGGGTGCTCGACCATGAGGCGGCCGGTCTCCCGGTCGCCGCAGATGACGTTGAAGACGCCCTTCGGGTGCCCGAGCTCCTCCAGCACGCCGCCGATGATCTCGGCGATGAGGACGGTGGACGCGGGCGTGGTGTCGGAGGGCTTGAGGACGACGGTGTTGCCCGCTGCGAGCGCCGGGGCGAACTTCCACACCGCCATCATCATCGGGTAGTTCCACGGGGCGACCTGGGCGCAGACGCCGATGGGCTCGCGCCGGATGATCGAAGTCAGGCCCTCCATGTACTCGCCCGCGGAGCGGCCCTCGAGCATCCGCGCGGCGCCCGCGAAGAAGCGGATCTGGTCCACCATCGGGGGGACCTCTTCGCTGCGGGTGAGGGCGACTGGCTTGCCGGTGTTCTCGGACTCCGCGGCGATCAGTTCCTCGGCGCGCGCCTCGAAGGCATCGGCGATCTTGAGGAGGACCTTCTGGCGCTCTCCGGGTACGAGGTCGCGCCAGGCCGGGAAGGCGGCCTCGGCCGCGGCCATGGCCGCGTCCACGTCCGCGGCGCCCGACAGCGGGGCGGTGGCGTAGGCCTCGCCTGTGGCCGGATTGACCACCTCGGTGGTACGCCCGTCGGCGGCGTCCCGGAACTCCCCGTCGATGAAATTGCGAAGACGACGCAGTTCGGTGGTCATGGCTGCCACCCCTCCTGTCAGATGTCCACTGGGTGAGACCGTCAGCCTAGTCAGTGAGGCCACGCTTTCGACATACCTCACACCCATGAACGACGGAATCAGTTATTCCTCAGCACCTAGACAACGAATTTCATCGCCTGAGGGTTGCCACACGGGCGAGACGCATGCACAGTGGAGTTGTGGCCACTCGTAGTCCAGACCCGAAGAGCGTGCACGGCACGCCACCGATCGACGCAGTCTCTCTGGCGATCATCGAGCAGCTCCAGGAAGACGGCCGCCGCCCCTACGCGGCGATCGGCAAAGCCGTGGGGCTGTCGGAGGCAGCCGTGCGGCAGCGTGTCCAGAAGCTGCTCGACCAGGGCGTCATGCAGATCGTCGCCGTCACCGACCCGCTCACCGTGGGCCTGCGGCGGCAGGCGATGGTCGGCATCAACGTCGAGGGCGACCTCGATCCCGTCGCCGACGCCCTGACCGCGATGGACGAGGTCGAGTACGTCGTCGTGACCGCAGGCTCCTTCGACCTCCTCATCGAGATCGTCTGCGAGGACGACGACCATCTCCTCGAAACGATCAACAAGCGCATCCGGACCCTGCCGGGCGTGCGCTCCACCGAGAGCTTCGTCTACCTCAAGCTCCGCAAGCAGACCTACACATGGGGAACCCGATAGCCGTGAGCAAGGACCTCTCCCAGACTGCATACGACCACCTGTGGATGCACTTCACCCGCATGTCGTCGTACGAGAACGCCCCCGTGCCGACCATCGTGCGCGGCGAGGGCACCTACATCTTCGACGACAAGGGCAAGCGCTACCTGGACGGTCTCGCGGGGCTGTTCGTGGTCCAGGCGGGCCACGGACGGGCCGAGCTGGCCGAGGCGGCCGCCAAGCAGGCTCAGGAGCTGGCCTTCTTCCCGGTGTGGAGTTACGCGCACCCCAAGGCGATCGAGCTCGCCGAGCGGCTCGCTCACCACGCCCCTGGCGACCTCAACAAGGTCTTCTTCACCACCGGCGGCGGCGAGGCCGTGGAGACCGCCTGGAAGCTCGCGAAGCAGTACCACAAGCTCACCGGCAACCCCACCAAGTACAAGGTGATATCCCGGGCCGTCGCCTACCACGGCACGCCCCAGGGCGCACTCGCCATCACCGGCCTGCCGGCCCTCAAAGCACCTTTCGAGCCACTCGTCCCCGGCGCGTACAAGGTGCCCAACACCAACATCTACCGGGCTCCGATCCACGGCGACGACCCCGAGGCGTTCGGCCGCTGGGCCGCCGACCAGATCGAGCAGCAGATCCTCTTCGAAGGCCCCGACACGGTCGCGGCGGTCTTCCTGGAGCCGGTTCAGAACGCGGGAGGCTGCTTCCCGCCCCCGCCCGGCTACTTCCAGCGGGTGCGCGAGATCTGTGATACGTACAACGTGCTGCTCGTCTCGGACGAGGTCATCTGCGCCTTCGGCCGCCTCGGCACGATGTTCGCCTGCGACAAGTTCGGCTACGTGCCCGACATCATCACCTGCGCCAAGGGCATGACGTCCGGCTACTCCCCCATCGGCGCGGCCGTCATCTCCGACCGGATCGCCGAGCCGTTCTTCAAGGGCAGCAATACCTTCCTGCACGGCTACACCTTCGGCGGCCACCCCGTCTCGGCGGCGGTCGCCCTCACCAACCTCGACATCTTCGAGCGCGAGGGCCTCAACCAGCACGTGCTGGACAACGAGGCGGCGTTCCACGCGACGCTCTCCAAGCTGCACGACCTGCCGATCGTGGGCGACGTCCGCGGCAACGGCTTCTTCTACGGCATCGAGCTGGTCAAGGACAAGGCCACCAAGGAGTCGTTCACGCCGGAGGAGTGCGAGCAGCTGCTCTACGGCTTCGTGTCCAAGAAGCTGTTCGAGAACGGCCTGTACTGCCGGGCCGACGACCGTGGCGACCCGGTCATCCAGGTCGCCCCGCCGCTGATCTCCGACCAGTCGACGTTCGACGAGATCGAGCAGATCGTCCGCGGCGTGCTCACGGAGGCCTGGACCAGGATCTGACCGGACCTCACGACAGGACCAGGACGAGCCGCCGGCACCGCCGGCGGCTCGCTCCGCCCGCCGTGGCCCCGCGCGACCCCCCACTGGTCACGCGCGCGTGGGCCACGGCCTTACTGCACGCGCGCGTAGGCCGGCCCACCCGGCGCACGTACCGCGCACCCCTCGCATGCGAGACGCACGCCCGTCGCACGCACACCACGCCCCACCGCACACCCGGTCGCACGTTCCGTCGCATTTGCGCTCCGACTCATATGCGACCCCTGGGGTATGAGGCCGACCGGAGGAAAGTCGGCGGTCCAGCGCCGAGCCTGGGCAAAGGCTAGGATCCCGGTTCCGTACGGTGCCAGTGACCCAATGGCCTCCGGTTCGTTCCCCCGGACAGGGGAACGGACCCTACAGCGACCCGAGGTGCTCGATATGGTGGCCCCGCCGGACAACGACGTGCTCTGGGCACGCGGCTTGCATTACGCCCACAGTGGTTCCCCCGCGCTCGCAGGGGTCTCCATCGGCGTACGCGAGGGAGAGATTCTCGCCATCACCGGGCCACGCGGCTCCGGCAAGACCACGCTCCTCAAATGCCTGTCCGGGCAGCTCCTTCCCTCGCCCGGAGAGGTGTGGTTCAACAGCGCCCCCGTCCACACCCTTTCGCGTGCTGCCCGCGAGCGGTTGCGGCGGGAGCGCTTCGGCTGGATCGACAGCGAGCCGCACCTCGTGCCGGAACTGAGCGCCTGGGAGAACGCCGCCCTGCCGCTGTTGCTGCGAGGCGTCGCGCACCGGACCGCCAAGCGCACGGCAAGTGAGTGGCTGGAGCGCCTCGACGTCGGCGACTGCCACCGCAAGCGGCCGGCGGCCCTGCTCCAGGCGCAGCGCCAGCGGGTCGCCATCGCGCGGGCGCTCGCCGGCGAGCCCACCGTCCTGTTCGCCGACGAGCCGACGGCGCCGCTGCACAACGCGGACCGCGCGCAGGTGCTGCGCACGCTGACCACGGCCGCCCGCTCGCACCACATCACGGTCGTCATCGCCACGCTGGACGACGAGATCGCCACCCTGGCCGACCGTACGGTCTCCCTGGTCGACGGCCGCCGAGGCACCGCCATCCCGGTACCCGACGCGCCCGAGGGGGAGGGCAGGGCGGCGTGCTCAGTCTCCGCCTAGCGCGCGGCGCGCACCCGCTGGTCCTGCTCCGGAGGCTGCTGGTGGCGGCGGCCGCGGCGGGCGTGGGATTCCTGCTGCTGTGCACCCTGGGGTACGCGGTGGCGCATCCGAAGTCGACGGGGCAGTCGCTCGTGCGGCTGGTCTGGTGCGCGGTGCCGCTGGCGGCGGTCGTGCAGTTCGCCGTCGCCGTGGCCCGTACGGACCCCGCCACGCGCCCTCGTGACGGCCTGGACGCCGCGGGGCTCGGCCCCGTGCGGCTCTCGGTCCTCGCGGCGGCGTCGACGGCGATCTCGTGCACGCTCGGCAGCGGTTTCGCCCTGCTGCTCTACAAGGTGCTCCGCGGTGACATCGGCGGGCCGCTGAGCGGTTCGGCGAGACGGCTGCTGGACGGGCAGGTGCACTTGCCGTGGGGCGCGACGCTGACCCTCCTCGGCCTCCTGCCCGCCCTCGCAGCGGGCACCTGCGTCCTCGCCCTGCACCCGCGGCGGGAGGCCGCTGCCAGGGTGCAGCAGCCCGCCGTAGAGCCCGTGGAGGGCGCAGAGGAGGTGGAGAGCACCGAGGCCCCGTCCGAGGGGCCCCAGGCGCCACCGCCCGCCCCCGCCCCCGCTCCGGCCTCCGTGCCCGTGCCCGGACCCGCCTACGCCGGCCTCCCGTGGGGCATCGCGATCATCGCCGTCGGGCTCGCCCTCGAGGCGTACGTGGGGCACGGCCCCGCGCCCGACCCCGACAGGCTGATCTCCTTGCCCGGCCGGACGGACGGCACCTCCCCCGGCGTGCTGGGCGGATGGCTCCTGGCCTCTCTCGGGCTCGTGCTGGCCGGCCCCGGGCTGACCCACTGGTGCGGGGTCCTGCTCGCCGCCGGGCGGCCCGGCGCGGTGCGGCTGCTGGCCGGCCGGATACTGCAGGACGCCGCCACCCGTATCGGCCGTCCGCTGGGCGTGCTGTGCGCGGTCGCCTCGGGGGCCCTGGCCGCCTCCGAACTCTACGGCGCGGCATGGGACTCCACCGGGCCGCGCCCTTTCGGCCCCCTCACCGGCCTCGGCGCGGCGCTCGTCATGGCCTGCGTCACGGCCACGGCCATCACCGCGGCCCTGGACAGCCGGCAGAGCCGGAACGGCACCACGGCGGCCCTGCAGCGTCTCGGCATCCCCGCCTCCATGCTGCGTGGGGCGGCCATCCTGCGCACCGGCGTGCTGCTGGCCGTTCTGGCACCTCTGACATGGGCGATCGCAGAGCTCGTAACGCTGCCCATGTCGCGGTGAGCGGGCCGCACGGGCCCGGCTTCCGGGCCCGCCGAGCGGCCGCAGCACAACAGTTCTTGACCAGTTCTTGACTCAAGGCAACTTCGTCGCCGAATTGCGCGTCTGCTTGAGGAGCACGACGGATATCCGGCGAACGGAGCTATTGGTGATCATCGGCCTTGTGACGGCTGTCGCGGCCTCGGCCTGTTATGGCACAGGTTCGGTCCTGCAAGCCGTGGGCTCGCGGAAATCTGCCCGCCGGGAGGCCGCGAAGGCATCCTCGACGGGCACCACCCAGCACGGTGGACCGAGCCTGTCCTCCACCGCGAAGGCCGCGGTGACGTGGGAGTTCATGGTCGGTACGGTCCTCGACTTCCTCGGCTTCGGGCTCGGCGCGCTCGCCGCCCGCATGCTGCCGCTCTTCCTCTCCCAGACGGTCATCAGCGCCAACCTCGTCGTGACCGCGCTGCTGAGCATCAAGCTCCTGGGCATCCGGCTGACCAAGCCCGAGTGGGCGTCGATCGGTGTCGTCTGTTCGGCGCTGGTGCTGCTGGCGACTGCGGCGGGCCACGAGGGCGGCGGCGACACGCCGATGTCCACCCACTGGTGGCTGCTGATCATCTCTGTGGTGCTGATGGGCGGCGGCACGGTGGCCGTCCGCCTGCTCGGCGGGCGGGCCGCGATCCTGGCCGGTCTGCTGTCCGGTCTGGGCTTCGGTGCGATCGGTGTCGGCGTGCGCATCCTGGACGGCATCGACCCGTTCGACCTGCCGAAGCTGATCGCCGACCCGGCGCTCTACGCGATCCTCATATCGGGTGCAGTCGGCATGTACCTGCACACGGTGGCGCTGCAGATCGGTTCGGTCAACGGTGCCACGGCTGCACTGGTGGTCGGCGAAACCATTCTCCCGGGCGCCATCGGTGTCCTATTGCTCGGTGACAACTCGCGCCCCGGCTTCGCCTGGGTCGCCGTTCTCGGCTTCGCCCTGGCGGTGGCAGGTGCCGTCGCGGTCGCCTGGTTCGGCGAGCCGGACACCCCCGTGGAGGCCGAACCCGAACCACAGGAACTCCAGCCGTCGGCAGTCCGCTGACCGACGCCTGAGCCCCAGCAGCCGCACCGGCTGCCGGGGCTCAGGCATATCCGTCCCGAGGGGGTCGCCGCCGCGGCAGAGGCCCTGCTCAGCCGTTCGCGGTACCGGCGCCGTCCAGCACGACGACATCCGCGACGTCGAAGGTGACGCCTACGCGGTCGCCGGCGGCGGGGGCCCCGTGCAGCCCGCATGCCGCCTCCAGCACGGGGCCGTCCGCGGGGCGCAGCATCAGTACGACGTGGTCGCCCCGGAACGTCCGCCCCGTGACGGTGCACGGGAGCCCCTCCGTCTCCGGCACCAGGCGCACTCCGGCAGGCCGTACGAGCAGCCGGCCCGTGCCCTGCCGCGACCCCGGCGGCACCGGGACCTTCCCCCACACGGTGTCCGCGCACTCGCCGCCGACCGTCGCCTCGACGACGTTGTCGAAGCCGAGGAATCGGGCCACGAACTCGGAGGCCGGGCGGCGCCAGACCTCCAGCGGGGTGCCGGCCTGAGCGATTCGTCCGTCACGCATCACGATCACGCGGTCGGCGAGGGCGAACGCCTCGCCCTGGTCGTGGGTGACGGCCAGCACGGTGGTGCCCAGGCGGCCGAAGAGGTCGCGCAGTTCGACGACCAGGCGCTCCCGCAGGCCTCGGTCCAGCTGCCCGAGCGGCTCGTCGAGCATCAGCAGCCGGGGCTGCGGTGCGAGGGCCCGCGCAAGGGCCACCCGCTGCTGCTCGCCGCCGGACAGGGCGGCGATGGAGCGGCGCTGCGCACCGGGCAGCCCCACCAGCTCCAGCAGCTCGGCGACCGTCCGTGCCGTCTCGGCCCGCCCCATGCCGCGCATGCGCAGCCCGAAGGCGACGTTGCCCGCCACGTCCCGCTGCGGGAACAGCTGGTGGTCCTGGAACATGAGGCCCACTCCGCGCCGGTGCGTGGGAACGCCGCTCTGATCGCGCCCCGTCAGGAGCACGCGCCCGGCATCCGCGCGCTGCAACCCGGCCACCACACGCAGCAGCGTGGACTTGCCGCTGCCGCTGGGGCCCAGCACGCAGACGATCTCGTGCTCGGCGACCTCAAGGTCCACCGCGTCGAGCGCCGCGCGCTCTCCGAAGTGCACATCGACCTTCTCCAGTCGCAGCAGGGCCATCAGAACTCCCCCGTACGGTCGGTGCGGATACGTTCCAGCACCAGCAGCGCCGCGGCGCACACCAGCATCAGGATCGTGCTCAAGGCCATCGCCTGCCCGTAGATGAGTTCCCCGGGGCGGCCCAGGAGCCGGGCCACCGCCACCGGCAGCGTGGGGCTGTCGGGGCGGGCGATGAAGACCGTGGCCCCGAACTCGCCCAACGACACGGCGAACGCGAAGCCGGCCGCGACCCCCAGAGCACGGCCGACCAGGGGCAGGTCCACCTCCCGCCATGCCCGCAGGGGGGAGGCCCCCAGTACGGCGGCGGCCTCGCGCAGCCGTACGTCCACGGCGCGCAGGACCGGCAGCACGGTTCGTACGACGAACGGCACGCCCACAAGGGCCTGTGCGAGCGGCACCAGGATCCAGGACGCCCTCAGGTCCAGCGGCGGCTCGTCCAGGCTGATGAGAAAGCCGAAGCCGACCGTCACGGCGGACGTGCCGAGCGGCAGCATCAGCAGGGCGTCGAAGCCGCGGACGAGCCGCCCCTCGCGCCGGGTCAGCGCCGCAGCCGCGAGCCCGCCGATGACGACCGCGATGGCCGTGGCAGCCAGGCCGTACGCGAGCGAGTTGCCGATCGCCTCCAGGGGTGCGACGACGAACGTGCCGCCGTTGCCGTCCGCCGAGGCCAGGGCGCGGTAGAAGGCCGGCCCGAAGCCGTCCGGGCCGTCGAAGGAGCGCAGCACGAGGACCACGAGCGGGGCGAGGATGAGCACGGCGACGACCGCCAGGACGGACGCCAGGAACGTCCACTCGGCCGCGCCCCGCGGGCGCCGCGCCGTGCGCGCCGGGTCGACCAGCCGCAGGGTCGCCTCACGGCGCCGCACCGTCCATGCGTGCACGGCCAGCAGCGCGGCGACGGCCACGAACTGCAGCAGCGTCAGGACGGCGGCCGTCGGCAGGTCGAGCATCTGGGCGGTCTGCTGATAGATCTCCACTTCCAGCGTGGCGTAGCGGGGGCCGCCGAGGATCTGCACGACGCCGAAGGAGGTGAAGGTGAAGAGGAAGACCATGAGGGCCGCGGCGGCCACGGCCGGCGCCAGCGCCGGCAGCGTGACCCGCCTCCAGGCCGTGAAGCGCCCCGCGCCCAGGACTCTGGCCGCCTCCTCCTGGCGCGGGTCGAGCTGGGCCCACAGGCCCCCCACGGTGCGGACGACCACGGCGTAGTTGAAGAACACGTGGGCGAGCAGGATCGCCCAGACGGTGGTGTCGAGGCGCACGCCCCACCACTCGTCCAGCAGCCCCCCGCGCCCGAGCAGCGCCAGGAAGGCCGAGCCGGCGACGACGGTCGGCAGGACGAACGGCACGGTCACCACGGCGCGCAGCGTGCGCTTGCCGGGGAAGTCGAACCGCGCGAAGGCGTACGCCCCGGGCAGGGCGAGGGCGAGCGTCAGGGCGGTGGAGGCGGCCGCCTGCCAGGTGGTGAACCACAGCACGCGGCCGATCGCCGGGTCGGTCACGACCTCGCCGATGCGGCCGAGCTGCCACTGCCCGCCGTCCTTCAGCCCCCGGGAGACGATCGAGGCGACGGGGTAGGCGAAGAAGACCGCGAAGAAGGCGAGCGGCAGGGCCATGAGGCCGAGCCGCACCGCCGTCCGCCGCCCGGCCCCGCCGGGGCCTCGTGCGGTGCCCCGTGCAGGGGCCTCGGGCCCTACTTCAGGACGAGCGAGGACCATGCCTTGACCCACTGGTCGCGGTTCTTGGCGATCTTCTCAGGGGCCATGGTGCCGGGCTCGTTCACCTGCGCGCCGTACTTGGTGAACACCTCGGGCAGCTTGGCGTCCTGGTTGGCGGGCTTGACGAACATCTGCAGCGGCATGTCCTCCTGGAACGTACGGCTCAGCAGGAAGTCGATCAGGGCCTTGCCGCCCTCTGTGTTCTTCGCGCCCTTCAGCAGCCCCGCGAACTCCGTCTGCTGGAAGCAGGTGCCCGTGGCGACGCCGGTCGGGCCCTCCGCGGGCTGCGGCTTCATGCCCAGGACCTCGGCAGGCGGGCTGGAGGCGTAGGAGACCACGAGGGGCTTGTCGCCCTTGGCCTTCTTGCCGCCCGCGGAGCCGGAGAAGCGCTCGTTGTAGGCCTGCTCCCAGCCGTCGACGACCTCGACGCCGTTGTCCTTGAGCTTCTTCCAGTAGTCCTGCCACCCGTCGTCGCCGTACTTGGCGACCGTGGCGAGCTGGAAGGCGAGGCCCGGGGAGGACGTGGCGACGTTCTCGGTGACGAGCAGGTTCTTGTACTCGGGCTTGACCAGGTCGTCGAGGGACGTCGGCGGGGCCAGCTTGCGGCCGGCGAAGTACGCGCGGTCGTAGTTGACGCAGATGTCGCCGGTGTCGATGGGCGTGACCCGGTGCTCGCCGGAGTCGGCCTGGAGCTTCCTCGGGACGCGGTCCAGGCCCTTGGCCTCGTACGGCGCGAAGATACCGTTGTCGAGCGCACGGGAGAGCAGGGTGTTGTCGACGCCGAAGAAGACGTCGCCCTGCGGGTGGCTCTTGGACAGGATGGCCTGGTTGACGGCCTGGCCGGCGTCGCCGCCCTTGAGGACCTTCACCTTGTACCCGGTCTGCCGGGTGAACTGCTTGAGCACCTCTTCGGACGCCGCGAAGGAGTTGTGCGAGACCAGGGTGACGGTCTTGTCCTTGCCTTCGGACGTGCCGGAGCCCCCGGAGCCGTCCGAGCCGCCGCACGCGGCCAGAGCCGGAAGGGCGAGTACGCCGACGGCGACTGCGCCGGCGGCACGCCGCAGGTTGGTGTTCATGATCGAGCTGACTCCCTACGCCGGTATGACCCGGATCAGGTCCGAGGGTCTGCGGGCGGTGCCGCACTCTCAGCGCCCCGTGGGCGCTCCCCTGTCGGATTGTTCATTTGTGCGAGGGCACCGTATCAGTGCCCTCCCCATGGATCGGTGTCTGACCTGCGGCCTTGGCTCAGCGCTCGGCCGCTGCCAGCTGCCCGCAGGCGCCGTCGATCTCCTGGCCGCGGGTGTCGCGGACGGTGACCGGCACCCCGTGCGAGGCGATCGCCGCGACGAAGGCCCGCTCGTCCTCGGGGCGCGAGGCCGTCCACTTCGACCCCGGCGTGGGGTTGAGCGGAATCAGGTTGACGTGCACGCGCTTGCCCTTGAGGAGCCGGCCCAGGAGGTCGCCGCGCCATGCCTGGTCGTTGATGTCGCGGATCAGGGCGTACTCGATGGAGACCCGGCGGCCGGACTTCTCCGCGTACTCCCACGCCGCGTCGAGGACCTCGCGGACCTTCCAGCGCGTATTGACCGGCACCAGGGTGTCGCGCAGCTCGTCGTCCGGTGCATGCAGGGAGACGGCCAGACGGCACTTGAAGCCCTCGTCGGCGAAGCGCAGCATCGCCGGGACCAGGCCCACCGTGGAGACCGTGATGCCGCGCTGGGAGAGCCCCAGGCCGTCCGGCTCGGGGTCCGTGAGGCGGCGGATGGCGCCGACGACCCGCTTGTAGTTGGCCAGCGGCTCGCCCATGCCCATGAAGACGATGTTGGACAGCCGCGCGGGGCCGCCGGGGACGTCTCCGTCGCGCAGCGCCCGCATGCCGTCCACGATCTGGTGGACGATCTCGGCCGTCGACAGGTTCCGGTCCAGACCGGCCTGGCCGGTGGCGCAGAACGGGCAGTTCATGCCGCAGCCGGCCTGCGAGCTGATGCACATGGTGACCCGGTCGGGGTAGCGCATCAGCACGGACTCCACCAGCTTGCCGTCGTGCAGCCGCCAGAGGGTCTTGCGGGTGGTGTCGTCGTCGCACGAGATGTGACGCACGACGCTCATGAGCTCCGGCAGCAGCTCGGCGGCGAGCTTCTCGCGCGCCGCCGCCGGGATGTCGGTCCACGCGGCGGGATCGTGCGCGTACCGGGCGAAGTAGTGCTGTGAGAGCTGCTTGGCCCGGAACGGCTTCTCACCGATCGCGGAGACCGCCTCGCGGCGCTCGGCGGGCGAAAGGTCGGCAAGGTGCCGCGGGGGCAGCTTCGCCCCACGGGGGGCGACGAACGTCAGTTCTCCAGGCGCGGGGGCCATGAGCAAAAACACCTCATTGACGACGGCGGATGACCTCCGCAATCGCGGAGCCAGCGGCAGGACGAGCCGGAACCCGGAGATCTCACAGGGGCACCCCCGCAGGCGCGGGGCCGGAAAAGGGCCCGCCGCACAGCGGCGAGCCCTTCCAGAGTACCCGGCCCCGCTCAGGAGCCGACGAAGACGACCATGAGGAGCCACACCACCGGCGCGGTCGGCAGGAGCGAGTCCAGCCGGTCCATGATGCCGCCGTGCCCCGGCAGCAGGGCGCCCATGTCCTTGATCCCGAGATCCCTCTTGATCATGGACTCGCCGAGGTCTCCCAGCGTGGCGCTGACGGCGACGGCGAGGCCGAGGAGCAGCCCCTCCCACCACACACCGCCGTCGATCAGGAACTGCATGCACAGGGCGCCGGCGACCATCGCGAAGGCGATCGCCCCGAGCAGCCCCTCGCGCGTCTTGCCGGGGCTGATGCGCGGCGCCAGCTTGCGCTTGCCGAACTTCCAGCCCACCGCGTACGCACCCGTGTCGCTGACCACGGTCAGGATCAGGAAGGTGAGCACCCGCCACGCGCCGTCCCCGGCGGCGAGCATGAGGGCCACGAAAGTGGCCAGGAACGGCACGTAGAAGGCCGCGAAGATGCCCGCCGTGACGTCCTTGAGGTAGTCGTCCGGCGACTCCGTCATCCGCCACACGAGGACGCCCAGGGCCGTGAAGGCCACGGCCACCCATGCGCCCTCGGCGCCGCTGGCGTAGCCGGCGACGATCATGGCGGCTCCGCCGACCGCGAGCGGCACCAGCGGGGCTCGGATCGCCTTGCGCTCGGCGAGGCGGGAGGTCAGCTCCCACAGCCCGACCACGACGGCGATCACGATCACGCCGAGGAAGACGGGCTTGTAGATGAACAGGGAGGCGAGGATGACCGCACCGAGGCCCACGCCGACCCCTATCGCCGCCCGCAGATCACGGCCGGCGCTCTTCTTTCCTGCCTTCGGCGACTCGGGGGAGGCAGGCACCGGGGCGGGGTCCTGGGGCCGGATGTCGGGCTCCTGTTCATCGCGGAACAGGGGGCCGCGAAGATGAGCGGCCCCCTGGTCACGGTCGTCCTGATCTCCGCCTGAGGGGGGCACGATGGGCATGGGCCGAGTCTGCGCCGCGATGCCCGCCTCGTGCACAGGACCCGCCGAACGGGCCGCAGAGGACGGCCCCCGGTCGGTGGACCCCCGGTATCCGGCGCTCGGCGGGGCCCCCCAGGATGTCTCGTTCATCAGACCTCGAGGAGCTCGGCTTCCTTGTGCTTGAGCAGCTCGTCCACCTGCGCGACGTACTTCGCGGTGGTGTCGTCGAGCTCCTTCTCCGCGCGGCGCACGTCGTCCTCGCCGGACTCCTTGTCCTTGACGAGCTTGTCCAGGGCGTCCTTGGCCTTGCGGCGGACGGAGCGGATCGAGACCTTGGCGTCCTCGCCCTTGCCCCGGGCCACCTTGATGAACTCCCGGCGGCGCTCCTCGGTCAGCTCCGGGAAGGTCACCCGGATGATGTTGCCGTCGTTGCTCGGATTGACGCCGAGGTCGGAGTCGCGGATCGCCTGCTCGATGTTGCGCAGCGCGCTCTTGTCGAACGGGGTGACCACGGCCATGCGCGGCTCGGGCACCGAGAAGGACGCCAGCTGGTTGATGGGCGTCAGCGCACCGTAGTAGTCCGCCACGATCTTGTTGAACATCGCCGGGTGCGCACGCCCCGTGCGGATCGCCGCGAAGTCCTCCTTGGCGACCACGACGGCCTTCTCCATCTTCTCCTCGGCCTCGAGGAGGATCTCTTCGATCACCACTTGCTCCTGGTGTTATCAGTAAGCAGAGCCTCGCCCCTGCGCGCGTCTTCTCCTGCACGGTGTCCGACCGGCAGGCAGTTGTCCATCCCCGTGCCGAGGTCTTCCCACGGCACGGAGTTGCCGTCCGTATCGGGCCAGGCCGCTACGGACGGCTGTGCGGGTCGTCAGTCCCGCGTGCTCTGGTCGCTCACGAGCGTGCCGATCTTCTCACCCTTGACCGCACGGCCGATGTTGCCCTCGGCGAGCAGCTCGAAGACCAGGATCGGCAGCTTGTTGTCCATGCACAGGCTGATGGCGGTGGCGTCGGCGACCTTCAGGCCCCGTGCGAGCACCTCGCTGTACTCGAGGGCGTCGAACTTGACCGCGTCGGGGTTCTTCTTCGGGTCGGAGTCGTAGATCCCGTCGACGCCGTTCTTGCCCATCAGGATCGCCTCGGCGTGGATCTCCAGGGCGCGCTGGGCGGCAGTGGTGTCGGTGGAGAAGTAGGGCATGCCCATGCCCGCGCCGAAGATCACGACGCGGCCCTTCTCCAGGTGGCGCACGGCGCGCAGCGGGATGAACGGCTCCGCGACCTGCCCCATGGTGATGCCGGTCTGCACGCGGGTCTCGATGCCTTCCTTGACCAGGAAGTCCTGGAGGGCGAGGGAGTTCATCACGGTGCCGAGCATGCCCATGTAGTCCGAGCGGGCCCGGTCCATGCCGCGCTGCTGCAGCTCCGCGCCGCGGAAGAAGTTGCCGCCGCCGATGACGACGGCGATCTCGTAGCCCTCGCGGACGACGGCCGCGATCTCACGGGCGATGGCGTGCACGACATCGGGGTCGACGCCGAGGCCGCCCCCGCCGGCGAACGCCTCGCCGGACAGTTTGAGCAAGAACCGGCGGCGTGGGCCGTGGTCAGCAATGGTGTCGTCGGCGGCCTGCCGGGCGTCCGCACCCTGATTCATTGGAGCTCTCCTCGTGCACATACGAAGAAGGCCATTGCCGGATGGGTCCTTTCGGTTCCCTGTGCGGCAATGGCCTCCTCGTCACATCAGCGGCCGACCGGTGAGGGATCGGCTGCATACGACCCTAGCGGGTCGCAGGTCAATCGCTGCCCTGCTGACGGGCTCAGGCGCCGACGCGGATGCGCGCGAAGCGCTTCAGCGTGACACCGGCCTCGTCCAGGACCTTCTGGACGGTCTTCTTGTTGTCCTTGGCGAACGCCTGCTCGAGAACGGAGTTCTCCTTGACGAAGCCGGTGACGCGACCCTCGATGATCTTCGGCAGGGCGGCCTCGGGCTTGCCCTCCTCGCGGGCGGTGGCCTCGGCGACGCGGCGCTCGTTCTCCAGGACGTCGGCCGGGATGTCCTCACGGGAGAGGAACTTCGGCGCGAACGCGGCGATGTGCTGCGCGATGTCCTTGGCGACCTCGGCGTTGGCCTTGTCCAGCTCGACCAGGACGCCGACCTGCGGGGGCAGGTCCGCGGCGGTGCGGTGCATGTAGGCGTAGACCAGGCCGTCGCCGAAGTGCGCGAAGCGGTCCACGACGATCTTCTCGCCGAGGGTGGCGTTGGCCTCGTCCACGAACGCCTGGACGGTCTTGCCAGCCTCGATCTCGGAGGCCATCAGGGCCTCGACGTCGGCCGGGGCGCTCTTGGCGACGTGGGCGGCCAGAGCCTCGGCGACGGCGACGAACTTCTCGCCCTTGGCGACGAAGTCGGTCTCGCACTTCAGCTCGACGATGACACCGGAGGTGTTGTCGTCGGCGATGGCGGAGACGACGGCACCGTTCTCGGTGGTGCGGCTCTCACGCTTGGCCACGCCCTTGAGGCCCTTGACGCGCACGATCTCGACGGCCTTCTCGAGGTTGCCCTCGGCCTCGTCCAGCGCCTTCTTGCAGTCCATCATGCCGGCGCCGGTGAGCTCGCGGAGCTTCTTGACGTCAGCGGCGGTGAAGTTCGCCATGGTCTGTGAATCTCTCTCGAAAGTCGTTGGTGACTACGGGTGCACGACGGGGGCGGCGCGTGTCGCGCCGTCCCCCGCCGTATCTACCGACTGAGTTGTCAGGCCTGCTCGGCGTCCGCGGCCGGAGCCTCGGCAGCGGTCTCGGCAGCAGCCTCGGCCGGCTTCTCGGCCTCGGCCTTCTTCTCGCCCTCGAGCAGGTCGCGCTCCCACTCGGCGAGGGGCTCGCCGGCGGCCTTGTCGGCCTTCGCGTCACCGGTGGCGGCACCGGAGCGGGCGATGAGGCCCTCGGCGACGGCGTCGGCGATCACACGGGTGAGCAGCGTGACGGAGCGGATCGCGTCGTCGTTGCCCGGGATCTTGTAGTCGACCTCGTCGGGGTCGCAGTTGGTGTCGAGGATCGCGACGACCGGGATGCGGAGCTTGCGCGCCTCACCGACGGCGATGTGCTCCTTCTTGGTGTCCACGATCCAGACGGCGCTCGGCACCTTCTGCATCTCGCGGATACCGCCGAGGGTCTTCTCCAGCTTGGCCTTCTCGCGGGAGAGGACCAGGAGCTCCTTCTTGGTGAGGCCGGAGGCGGCCACGTCCTCGAAGTCGATGAGCTCGAGCTCCTTCAGGCGCTGCAGGCGCTTGTAGACGGTCGAGAAGTTGGTGAGCATGCCGCCCAGCCAGCGCTGGTTGACGTACGGCATGCCGACGCGGGTCGCCTGCTCGGCGATGGCCTCCTGGGCCTGCTTCTTCGTACCGACGAACATGATGGAGCCGCCGTGCGCGACGGTCTCCTTGACGAACTCGTAGGCGCGGTCGATGTACGACAGCGACTGGAGCAGGTCGATGATGTAGATGCCGTTGCGCTCCGTGAAGATGAAACGCTTCATCTTCGGGTTCCAACGACGGGTCTGGTGACCGAAGTGGACGCCGCTCTCCAGCAGCTCCCGCATCGTGACGACGGCCATGGCCGCGCTCCTTGAAATACTCGGTTCCACGACGGCCGGGCGGCCGCCGCTCCTGACGCCCCGACGTGCCTGCCGTGGACGATGCCCTTGCGAGAACCGTTCCGCGGACCGAGAGACACGGCCACCGGGCTGCCCGAAAGGGACTGACGCGCCGGTAGCGGGGCGTGCGAAGTCGATCCGGTGACCCGGATCGCCATGAGAAGTGTACGGGACCCGGGAAGGCGCGGGTGACGACGTTGTGCACAACCCGCGAGTAGTCCACAGATCTCCGTCAAGATCCCCGCGAATGCCCGGGGTCCGCCACCGTACGGGCATGACTCTCATCGGATCTTTCACCCGACGCCTGCTCGCCGCGGCCGGCGTGGTCACGCTCTGTGTTCTCGCGGGCGCGGTGGCCAGTGGCACTGCCGCGGGCGCGGGGGCCGCGAGGACGGCCGCACCCGGCCCCGCCCCTGAAGCCCGGGGTGCACAAGCCCCGGCCGGGCCGCCCGGGCCGTCCGGGCCGGCAGGAGGCGTGGGGCAGGGCGAGCGGGCCTGGCCCGTCGACGGGTCGCGAGGGGGCCGGCCCCTGCTCGTACGGGCCTGGCGGCCGCCGCCGGTGCCCTGGGCGGCCGGGCACCGCGGGGTGGATCTCGTCGCCCGCGCCGGTCAGCCGGTACGGGCTGCGGCTCCCGGCACCGTCTCCTTCGCGGGCACCGTCGCAGGCCGGGGCGTGGTGTCGGTGCAGCACCCGGGCACGGGCGAGCCGCCGCTGCGGACCACGTACGAGCCCGTGCAGGCGACGGTGAAGGAAGGGGACCAGGTGGCGGCGGGGCAGGTGATCGGCACCCTGCAGGCGGGTCCGTTCCACTGCTCCGGGGGCTGCCTCCACTGGGGGCTGCTCCGCGGCAGGGTCTACCTCGACCCCTTGTCCCTGCTGCCGCCGTGGATGCTGCGCAGACCGCCGTCCCGCCTGCTGCCGTTGTCGGGCGGGCCCGGCGCGCCGGTGGTCAGCCCCTGACGCCGCGCAGCGCCATGGATACGGCCGCCTCGATGATGCTGTCGGGCTCCTCGGCCGCGCCCAGCTCGATCCGGCGCACGGCGGCGTCGACCACGCCCTGCAGCAGCATGGCGGCGAGACGCGGCTGCTCGTGGCCGAGGGCGACGAGCGCCTCCACGACCATGGCGATGAGCCCGCCGTGGGCGGCCCGGATCTTCTCGCGTGCGCCCGCGTCCAGCTCGCCGGCGGAGATCGCGACCACGGCGCGGTGGCGGCGGTCGCCGACCAGGGCCAGCTGGCGGCGCACATACGCCTCGATCTTCACCTCGGGAGTGTCCGCGCCCTCCATGGCGGCTTCGACCTCCGCCGCCCAGACGGGGAAGTCGACCGCGCAGAGCTCCTCGACCACGGCTGCCCGCGAGCGGAAGTACTCGTAGACCGAGGAGCGCGCCAGCCCGGTGCGCTCAGCCAGGGCGGGGAACGTCAACGCCTCCGTGCCGCCCTCGGACAGCAGGGAACGGGCGGCGTCCAGCAGGGCGCCGCGCTGCATGGTCCGGTGCTCGGCCACCGAGGCCGCTCGAATCCTGGGCACGTCCCCACTTTACGGATTGCCGGGAGCCGGGACGACGCCGAGGGAGGATTCGCGCCCCTCGTCGGCCTCTCAGGCCCTACCGGTCCGCCGGGCCTGCGCCCCTCGCAGCACCCCCCTGCAGGCCCTCCGGGCCCTCGTCGGCCTTCCGGGGTCCTCACCGGCCTCGCCGGCCCCTCGCCGCCCCTTCAGCGGCCGACGTCCGCCAGCTTCGCCCTCAACTGGAGCACCGACTTCGTGTGGATCTGGCTGACCCTGCTCTCCGTGACGCCGAGCACATGCCCGATCTCGGCGAGGGTGAGGCCCTCGTAGTAGTAGAGGGTGACCACGGTCTTCTCACGCTCGGGGAGGGTGTTGATCGCGCGGGCGAGGAGGCGGCGCAGCTCGCGGTCCTCGGCGACCTCGACGGGGTCGTCGGCGGCGGTGTCCTCGAGGGTGTCCATCAGGCTCAGCCGCTCGCCGCCTTCGGCGCCCGCGTGCAGGAGATCCTCCAGGGCGACCACGTTGGTCAGCGACAACTGGCTGAAAACGCCGTGCAGTTCCTCGATGGCGATGCCCATCTCGGCCGCGACCTCGGCCTCCGAGGGCGTGCGCCGCAGCTCGGCCTCCAGCGTGGCGTACGCGCGCTCGACCGCGCGCGCCTTCTGCCGGACGGAGCGCGGGATCCAGTCGAGCGCGCGCAGCTCGTCGATCATCGCGCCGCGGATCCGGGTGATGGCGTACGTCTCGAACTTGATCTCCCGGGCGGGGTCGAACTTCTCGATGGCGTCGATGAGTCCGAAGATCCCCGAGGAGACGAAGTCGGCCTGCTCGACGTTGGGCGGCAGGCCGACACTCACGCGCCCCGCCACGTACTTCACCAGGGGCGAGTAGTGGAGGATCAGCTGCTCCCGCAGCCGGTCGTCGCCCGAGGCCTTGTACGACCGCCACAGCTCATCGAGTGTCGAGGGTGCGGGAGGGCGCTCGGGGCCGCGCGCCGCGGGCGGCACCGCCGCGCGGTCCGAACCGGAGGTGTGCTGGGGCATTCGTCGTCTTGAGCCGTTCTGCTGTGACGTGGATCGAGTGGTACGAATGGCTGGAATCCCGTGAGCGTAGCGTGACTGCTGCGTTGCGGTATGCGATGAGTCCTCTTCGTCGGTGTGCGGATACGTTCCCCTGCCGGAAGCGCCGGCATGCGGCGCCGGGGGCCGGTGTCGGTACGGGCCTCGCCGTATCGGCGGCCGCGGTCGTCCCCTTAACCTTTTCACCCGATCGCCCCAGGTCAAGAACCGCCTCGCCGCGCGGACGGGCGCCGTCCGGGGGGCTTGGAGGTGCCGGATGTTGACGGTGGGGCGGCCAACTGCCAGTGATCACCGCGGCGTTCCACGAAGCCGAGGGACTGCAGCTCGTGCAGCCTGGCAAGCGTCTGATCCCTGCTCAGGCCCGCGTTTCGCGCGATGAGCTCCCCGTCCCCGCCGCCTCCGCCGGGCACGGCCTCCAGCACCGCGGCCGCCGCCGGAGCCAGCAGATCGCGCGCGACGACGGGACCGCGCCGCTCGGGGGCGAGGTCTCCGATCCCGCCGACCAGCTCGGCGATCTCGTCCGCGTCGGTGACCAGGGTGGCGTCCTCGCGGAGCAGTTCGTGCACGCCCGCCGACAAGCCCGACGTCACCGGCCCGGGCACGCCCATCGTCTGGCGGCCCAGCAGCCGTGCGCGACGGGCCGTCACCAGTGAGCCGCTGCGGTATTCGGCCTCCACGACCACGGTTCCCCTCGTCAATGCGGCGATGACGCGGTTGCGCAGGACGAAGCGGCTGCGGGTGGGGTGCCCGCCCGGGGGCAACTCCGCGAGCACCAGACCACGTTCCACGATCCGGTCGATCAGATCCGCATGGCCCCGCGGGTAGGGCACGTCGACCCCGCAGGCGAGCACGGCGAGGGTCGCCCCGTCCGCTGCGAGCGCTCCCCTGTGAGCGGCACCGTCGACGCCGTACGCGGCGCCGGAGACGACGACCCAGCCGCGGCGGGCCAGCCCGGCGCCGAGGAGGGAGGCGACGTGCGAGCCGTAGTCGGTGCAGGCGCGCGCCCCGACCACGGCGACGGAGCGCAACGCCCACAGCCGCAGGTCGGCCCCGCCTCGCACCCAGAGGCCGAGCGGGCGGGCATCACCGAGGTCGTCCAATTGTTGAGGCCACTCCCGGTCTCCGGGGCAGAGGAAGCGGCCGCCCAGCCTGGCGACGGCGTCGAGGTCGCGGTGGGGGTCGAGGGCGGCGGCGCGCTCCCGGCACCCGGCGAGCCGCTCGCGGCCGGCCCCCTGCGGCGCCGGACCCGCTCCCGTGAGCCCCCGCACCAGCGCCACGGCGCCCATTTCCCGGACCCATCGCCCCACGCGCTCGTCCCCGGGCTCGGTCAGGCGGGTGAGGGCGGCGCGGGCCAGCCGGTCTTCGGAGGCGAGGGCCGTCATGAATGGCCTCCGGCCACGACCGCGCCACGGTGGACGCCCGTGCGCAGTTCGAGCGCGCAGTTGACGTCCGAGGCGTCGGGGAGGTCGTGGCCGGCGAGGTCCGCAACCGTCCAGGCGACGCGCAGCACGCGGTCGAGGCCCCGCGCCGTCAGCATGCCCCGCTCCATGTCGCGTTCGGCCTCGTCGAGGGCGCCGGGGGCGACGCGCCAGCGCGTCCGCAGTTCGTGGCCGGGAACTTCGCTGTTGGTCTGCCAGGGCATGTCCGCGAGGCGGGCCGCGGCCCGCTCCCGGGCGGCGCGGACCCTGTCGGCCACCTCGGCGGTCGTCTCCGCCCCCGCCCCGGGGCCCGTCAGCTCGGAACGGGCCACCGCTTCGACCGTCACCCGCAGGTCGACCCGGTCCAGGAGGGGGCCGGACAGGCGCGCGCGGTAGCGCCTGACGGCCTGTGGAGTGCAGTCGCAACCCTCCCCCAGCATGCCGTGCCGTCCGCACGGGCAGGGGTTGGCGGCAAGGACGAGGAGAAACCGGGCGGGCAGCCGCAGGACACCGCCGGAGCGGGCCACGATGACGTGCCCCGACTCCAGCGGCTGCCTCAGAGCCTCCAGCACCCGTCCGGAGAACTCGGGTGCCTCGTCCATGAAGAGCACGCCGCGGTGGGCCAGGGACACGGCCCCGGGGCGCGGCAGCCCGCTGCCGCCGCCGACAAGCGAGGGCATGGACGCCGAGTGGTGCGGAGCGCAGTACGGGGCCCGGTCGAGGAGGGGCTGGCCCGCGGGAAGAGTGCCCGCTACGGAGTGCACTGCGGTGACCTCGAGGGACTCCTGGGATGTGAGGGGCGGCAGCAGGCCCGGGAGCCGCTCCGCAAGCATGGTCTTGCCCGCTCCGGGCGGGCCCTGGAGGAGGAGGTGGTGCCGTCCAGCGGCGGCCACTTCGAGGGCCATCCGGGCCCTGGCCTGCCCCGCGACCTCGGCGAGGTCGGGCCGGTGCTCCCCGTGCACGACCCCCGTACCCAGCCCCGCCCCGGGCACCGAGAGCCCGGCGAGCATCGGATCCGGGCTGCCCTCCTGCAGCGGCTCCTCCTCGGGCACCGGCTCGTCCGCCAGAACCGCGATCAGCTGGCGCAGGCTGCGGATGCCCAGGACCGAGACGCCGGGCACGAGGGACGCCTCGGCGGCCGTGCGCTCGGGGACGACCACCTGCCGGTAGCCCGCGTCGGCAGCGGCCAGGACCGCCGGCAGGACGCCCTGCACCGGGCGGACGCGGCCGTCGAGGCCGAGCTCGCCGATGAGCACCAGGTCGGCGAGCTCCCTGGGGTCAAGGCGCTCCGATGCGGCCAGGACGGCGCAGGCGACGGCGAGGTCGAAGCCGCTGCCGCCCTTGGGCACGGCCGCGGGGCTCAGGCCCACGGTCAGCTTCTTCTGCGGCCATTCGGCACCGGAGTTCACGACGGCTGCGCGGACGCGGTCCTTGCTCTCCACCAGGCTCTTGTCGGGCAGGCCGACGAGGGTGAAGGCGGCGACTCCGGGCTCCAGGTCGGCCTGGACCTCGACCACCACTCCCTCGACCCCGACCAGCGCCACCGAGCACGTACGGGCGAAGCCCATCACGCCACCCCCTTGGCGTGCTCCACGGCAGGGGCTCCCCGGTCAGGGACGATCACGCCCACCAGGTCGATCCGCACGCCGCCCGCGGGCGGTCCGCCGTGCCGAGCCAGCCAGCGCTCGGCGAGCCGGCGCAGCCGGTCGGCCTTCGCCGGGGTGACGGCGGCCATCGGATGTTCGTAGGCACCGGTGCGGCGGGTCTTGACCTCGCACACCACCAGGGTGTCGGCCTCCATGGCCACGATGTCGATCTCGCCCTCGCGGCATCTCCAGTTCCGTTCGAGGACGACGATGCCGGCCTGGGCCAGCCGGCGGACGGCGAGATTCTCGCCGTAGCGACCGAGTGCTTCTCGGGCGTTCACGGGCACCACCTCCGGCGCCCACCGTGCCGCCGGCACCCGGAATTGTTGGATCTTGGTGGATTACCCGTCGGTTGTGGAGAACTCAGCCACCCGGAAGGTCGAGGTCGCTCTTGTTCAGCTCCTCGATGTTCACGTCCTTGAACGTGAGCACCCGCACCTGTTTCACGAACCGGGCCGGGCGGTACATGTCCCAGACCCAGGCGTCGGCCATCGAGACCTCGAAGAAGACCTCGCCCTGGACGGAGTGCACCTGCATCTCGTAGTCGTTGGTGAGGTAGAAACGGCGCTCGGTCTCGATCACGTATTTGAACAGACCGACGACATCGCGGTACTCCCGGTAGAGCTTCAGCTCCATCTCGGTCTCGTACTTCTCGAGGTCCTCGGCGCTCATGGCATGTTCCCCTTCAGCCGTGCGTCCCCCCATTGTGCGTCAGGCGCGCTCCGTCTCCAGGAGCACCGGCGTACACGGGGGTCCCTCGTCGAGCAGCGTACGCAGCAGCCCGGCGAGCCTGGTCGGATACACCGTCTCACGGGTCGCGAGAAGTTCCTCGCAGGTCCACCAGCGCAGCCCCGTGACGCTGCGCCGCTCCAGTTCCGTCCCGCCGCCGGTCCACTTCCCGGGCTGCGCGGTGCGGGCCAGGAAGTAGCGCTCGTCCTGGTCCCAGCGGCGGCCGTCGAAGGGAAAGGAGCAGGTGCGGCACCACAGGACGGGGCCCAGGTCGACATCAGTGATCCCGGTCTCCTCGGCCAGCTCCCGGCGCGCCGCCTGCTCCCAGCTCTCGGCGCCCTCCAGGCCGCCGCCCGGGGTGAACCACCAGGTCGTCGTGGGGTCGCCAGGCTCGTAGCCGTGCATCAGCAGGATGCGGTCGTCCGGGTCGAGCAGGACGACCCGTGACGCCCTGCGCAGCTCGTCCGCTCCTGTGGCCGTCTCCCTCGCCGTGCGGGCGGGCCCTTCCTCAGCCATGGGCGGGCACCTCCTCCCTGCGCCTCGGCGTGACGAAGCGCGCCACGGGCCCGTACGCCGCGCCGCCCAGGATGAGCACCGCGCCGGCGACCACGGCTGCCAGCACCAGGGGCAGCGGGCCGGGCTGCGAGGTGCCGCCCGGGAGGGCGGCGAAGGACTCGGGTCTGTCCATCATGCCCCAGCCGCTCACGGGCCAGGCAGTGGCGTCCACGCGCGCCTTCACGGCACCGCGCGGCACGGAGCCGTGGGCGGCGTCGGTGAGGTGGCCGCGGGAGTCCACGGAGTCGTTGCGGTGGTCTCCGAGCAGGAAGAGCTGCCCCTCGGGGACGGTGGCGGAGAAGGCGGTGGGCGACGCCGGGCCCTTGGCCTGCAGATACGGTTCCTCGATCGGTTTGCCGTCGACCGTGAGGCGTCCTTGCCCGTCGCAGCAGGCCACGGTGTCGCCGCCCGTACCGACGACCCGCTTGACCATCGGAGAGTCGCCCCAGACCTTGTCCTTGAAGACGACGATGTCCCCGCGCCGCACGTCGCCGCCGTCGATGCGCTGGGCGAGGACCCGGTCGCCCCGCCCGATGGTCGGCGCCATCGAGTCGGTGGGGACGGTGTAGGGCTGGTAGAGCAGGGCGCCCCAGACGAAGCCGCCGAGGAAGAGCACACAGCCGACGGCCACGGCCAGCCCGGACAGCATCCTGCCCGCGCGGCCGTGGCCGTCGTCCGTACGTCCCGCTCCGCTCATCCCAGTGCTCCCGCCCCGCGTAGAAGATCGGACTCCGCATGCCCAGGGGCACGGGAACCGCACACTACCGGGCGGTATGCAGGCGAGTCAGCCCTTCGGCAGGCTCTGCCGGTCAGTCCCTGGGGGCGCTCCGGAGGGTAAGTCCCTCGGTGCCGCTCCGTGCGGTGAGCCTGCGCCGGCGCCACAGGACGAGCGGCACCGCTCCCGCGAGCCCGAGCGCCGAGGGCGCGGCTGCTGCGGCGGCGTTCAGCCCCGACTGGTCGAAGGTGCCGGGAACGCCGAGGAAGGACCAGCGATTGATCGGCCAGGCGACCACGAAGGCGCGGCCCACGACCTCGGACACCGGAACGAAGCCGTGGTCCTGGTTCGGGTGGTAGCGCGAGTCCAGGGAGTTCTGGCGGTGGTCGCCCATCACCCAGAGCTTGCCCTTGGGCACCTTGATCGGGCCGAAGGGCTGGTCGTCGCACGGGGTGTTGTCGGGGAAGAGATAGTCCTTCTCCGACAGCGCCTTGCCGTTGACCTTGACCGGGCCGCCCTTCTGGCACTCCACGGTATCCCCGCCGACCGCGATGACCCGCTTGATGAGGTCCTTCTCCTCGGCCGACGGCATGAGGCCGATGAAGCTGAGGACCTTCTGCACGCCGCCGCCCAGGGGGCCGGGCTGGGGCGTCTGGGTCTCGTCCCCGAGCCAGTTGTCCGGGTCGTGGAAGACCACCACCTCGCCGCGCTCGGGCTCGGCGCCGAACCACGGGGTGAGCTTGTCCACCAGCACGCGGTCACCGCGCTGGAGGGTGTTCTGCATCGAATCCGACGGGATCGAGAACGCCTGCACCAGGAACGTCTTGATCAGCAGCGCGAGGACCAGGGCGATACCGATCAGTATCGGCAGCTCTTTCCAGAAGGACCGCTGCTTCTTGGGCGCCGCACTGCGCGGGCCCTCTCCGTCCGCTTCCCCCGCCGGGCTCACGTCTTCGCCGTCCGTCCGCGCCGGTCCGCCCGCAGCCTCCTGGGATGCCTGGGACATGGCCTCCGCCGGCACGCCCGCCCCTGGCGACCCGTCAGCCTCCCCGGGCCGCTTCTCGGGCTCTTCGTGACCGGACCGTGCGCCGACCGCCAAGTCCCCCACATCCACTCCTCTCGCTCCGCTCTCCACGCTGCGGGCCGCCGTACACACGATGCAGGCCCACCACTCCCATAACGAGCGGGAGTTCCGCAGGGGTCGGGAGCTGGATCAATCCTTGCTGATCCATGAAGGACACACTATGCGCCGGACCGCGTGCTCGCGCCTCCGCCGGCGGCGCGTCATCGACCGTTGTGAAAGTGTCTCTTTCGGACAGCTGTCGCCAGTGACCCAGCGGCCACGCGATCACGACGGCACGGCCGACGACCAGTTCCTGCGGGACGGTGCCCTGCCCGGGACCGTCCAGGTGGAAGCGGGAATCAGCCGAGTTGGAGCGGTGGTCGCCCATCACGAAGTAGCGGTCTTGAGGCACCCGCACCGTGAAGTCGAGCTTCGAAGGGGCGTTGTCGGGGTGCAGATAGGGCTCGTCGAGCGGCATTCCGTTGACCGTGATTTTGCCGTTCGCGTCGCAGCACTTGACCGTGTCACCGCCGACGCCGATCACACGCTTGATCAGATCCTGCTCGTTCGCGGACGGAAGCAGGCCGATGAAAGTCAGCAGTTGTTTGGCTTGTTTGACCCCCACCGGGTCGGGCCCGGTCTTCAGCTGCTCCCCGTCCAGCCAGCCGCCGGGGTCCTTGAAGACGATGACGTCACCGCGCTGCGGGCGGGAGCCGAACCAGGGGGTCAGCTTGTCCACCAGGACGCGGTCGCCGATCCGGATGGTCTGCTCCATGGAGCCGGAGGGGATGACGAACGCCTGCACCAGGAACGTCTTGAACACCAAGGCGATCAGGAGCGCGACCGCTATGAGGATCGGCAC
This sequence comes from Streptomyces rectiverticillatus, assembly GCF_013394065.1. NCBI lineage: Bacteria > Bacillati > Actinomycetota > Actinomycetes > Kitasatosporales > Streptomycetaceae > Streptomyces > Streptomyces rectiverticillatus. The sequence goes on along the minus strand of NZ_CP040752.1, from coordinate 5,329,060 downwards.
CTCCTTGACCGCGGAACGGCGCCGGCGCCGTTTGACCCGCCGCGCCGCCTTCCGCCGCGCGGCGCGGCCGCCCGTGGCCGCGCCCGCCTCCAGTGCTCCCGCATCCGCCGGGCCAGCGGGGCCCGGCAGCGTGCGCCCCCTGCTACCCACCCGGCCTCCCGCCCCGTCCGGCGGGCTTCCCCGTGTGCCCGGCGGAGGCGTCGGCGCCCGGCACGCGCGCGTAGACGTCGGGACGCTTCAGTTCGGTCATCCGCCCGAACGGCCAGCCGATCCAGTCGGCCCGCCCGACGACCCTGCTCACCGGCACCATGCCGCCGCCGGGCTCCCCCAGGTGATCACGGGAGTCGCGGGAGTCGCCCCGGTGGTCGCCCATCACCCACAGCTTGCCCTCGGGGACCACGACGTCGAACGGCACGCGCGAAGGCACGTCGCCCGGGTAGAGGAAGCCCTCGTCCACCGGGTGACCGTTGATCTGCAGCCGGCCGCGCGCGTCGCAACAGGTGACTCTGTCGCCCCCGACGCCCACCACGCGCTTGATGTAGACGGTCGCCGCGGGCCCCATGAGGCCGACGGACGAGGCCCCCTTGCGGATCAGCGCCGCCGCCGGGTTCTCCGCCGGCACGTCGTGGAGGAAGGAGTCGGTGCCGTCGAAGACCACCACGTCGCCCCGCTCCGGCTTGTCCCCGAAGCTGTAGGCGAGCTTGTTGACGAGCACCCGGTCGCCCACCCGGAGCGTGTTCTCCATCGACCCGCTGGGGATCAGGAAGGGCTGCATCACATAGCTGCTGAGCAGCAGCAGGAAGACCAGGCAGAGCGTCAGCAGCACCCCCGCACGGCGCAGCGGGCCGCCGCCCCGCAGCCACGCCCGGGCGGCCTTGGCCCATGCGGCCGGGGAGGCGGGGAAACGCGAGGAGCGCGACCCCTGCTCCACGCCCTCTGCGGGGCGGGGAGAGCGGTCGCGCTCCGAAAGCTGTACGTCGGTGTCCATCGAGCCGAAAGCCTATCCGGCCAGGCGCGGACGCCGGACGGAAGCTCAGTTGTCGCGCTTCTCCTTGATCTTCGCGGCCTTGCCGCGGAGCTCACGGAGGTAGTACAGCTTGGCGCGACGGACGTCACCGCGGGTGACGAGCTCGACCTTCTCGAAGATCGGGCTGTGCACCGGGAAGGTGCGCTCGACGCCGACGGAGAACGAGACCTTGCGGACCGTGAAGGTCTCGCTGATGCCCGCACCCTGGCGGCGGATGACGACACCCTTGAACTGCTGGATACGGGAGCGGTTGCCCTCGATGACGCGGACGTGGACGTTCACGGTGTCGCCGGGGCGGAAGGCCGGGACGTCGGTGCGCAGCGACGCAGCGTTGACGTTGTCGAGCAGGGAGGACATGTTCGTCTGCTTCCTCGCCGATGCCACAGGTCATCAGCGGAATTCGTACTGAAGTGGGGATGGTGCCGGAACACCGGGCGAGCGTCGTTCCCCCTGTGGCAGGGGCGCACGCCGGGCGTAAGGCAACGGCTTATTCTTCCACGTCCGGGGCCACTCGCCCAAATCGGCCGTCGGGGCCGGGGCCCCAGCCCAGGATCGAGAGGATCTCGCGGTCCTTCTTGTCGAAGGCGGCAGGGTCCGCGCGCTCGATCAGATCGGGACGGTTGCGCACCGTGCGCCGGAACGCCTCGTCGCGGCGCCACCGGGCGATCTTGCCGTGGTGGCCGCTGAGCAGGACGTCGGGGATGCCGCGGCCGCGCCACTCCGGGGGCTTGGTGTAGACGGGGCCCTCGAGGAGGTCGGCCATGGCGCCCGGGGCGAAGGAGTCGTCGCGATGCGACTCGGCGTTGCCGAGCACGCCGGGGAGCAGCCGCGCGATGGCCTCGACCATGACGAGGACGGGGGCCTCGCCGCCGGCCAGCACGTAGTCGCCGATGGACACCTCGCGGACGTCGAGGCGGTCGCCGTACTCCTCGATGACGCGGCGGTCGATGCCCTCGTAGCGGGCGGGGGTGAAGACCAGCCACGGCTTCTCGGAGAGCTCGACCGCAAGTTCCTGGGTGAAGGGCCGGCCGCTGGGCGTCGGGACGACGATCATGGGCCGCCCCTCGCCCGACTCGATGATCGAGTCGAGGGCCTCGCCCCAGGGCTCCGGCTTCATGACCATGCCGGGGCCGCCGCCGTAGGGGGTGTCGTCGACGGTGTTGTGCTTGTCGTGCGCCCACGCGCGCAGGTCGTGCACCCGGACGTCGAGCCGGCCCCGCGCCCGCGCCTTGCCGACGAGTGAGACGTTCAGCGGCTCGAGGTACTCGGGGAAGATCGTGACGATGTCGAGGCGCATCAGGCGTCGCCCCGCTCGGAGCCGTTCTCAGAGCCGTTCCGGCCGCCGTTAACGGAGCTGTCCACGGAACCGGCCGGGGAGCCCTGCCCCGCCTCATGCCCCGCCTCGTGCCCCGCCTCGTGCCCCGCCTCGTGCCCCGCCTCACGCGTCGAAGCGATCTCCGCCTCGTCGGTGTCGATCAAGCCCCGCGGCGGATCGATGACGGCGCGCTGCTCGTCGAGGTCGATCTCCGTGACGATCTCGGAGACGAAGGGGATCATCACCTCGGCCCCGTCGGGCCGCTCCACGATGAAGAGGTCCTGCGAGGGCAGGTGGGAGATCTCGGTGATCCGGCCGATGACGGTGCCGTCGACCGTGACGACCTCCAGGTCCATCAGCTGGTGGTCGTAGAACTCCTCCGGGTCGTCCGGGGTCTCCTCCGGGTCCACCTCGGCGATGAGGAGGATGTTACGGAGCGCCTCCGCGGCAGTGCGGTCACCCACGCCCGCGAAGCGCAGCAGGAGCCGCCCGCTGTGCACGCGGCCGGACTCGATGGTCAGCGGCCCCGCGGCGGCGGGGTCCGTGGCCAGGACGGCGCCGGGGCCGAGCCGGAGCTCGGGCTCGTCCGTGCGCACCTCAACCGTGACCTCGCCCCGGATGCCGTGGGCGCGGCCGATCCTGCCGACTACGAGCTGCATGTTTCCTTCTCTGCTCTCCGTACGCGACAACGGGCCGGGAAGGGCCCAAGCCCTTCCCGGCCCGTGCCGGTGCTCAACCGCTTCTCAGCGGACCTGATCCACGTCGACGAGGTCGACGCGGATGCCACGGCCGCCGATGGCGCCCACGACGGTGCGCAGGGCACGCGCGGTGCGGCCGTTGCGGCCGATCACCTTGCCGAGGTCGTCCGGGTGAACCCGGACCTCCAGCACGCGCCCGCGGCGCAGGTTGCGCGAAGCGACCTGCACTTCGTCGGGGTTGTCGACGATGCCCTTCACGAGGTGCTCAAGGGCCTCCTCGAGCATCCTCAGGCCTCGGTCGACTCAGCGGACTCGGCCTCAGCGGCCTCGTCCTTCTTCTCCGACTTCTTCGCCTTCGGGGTGATGGCCTCACCCTTCGTCTCGCCCGCGGCGCTCACGACGGCGTCGAAGAGACCGCTGTGGTCCTTCTTCGGCTCGGCGACGAGCATCGGGGCCGGGGCCGGCAGGCCCTTGAACTTCTGCCAGTCGCCGGTGACCTTGAGGATGGCCATGACGGGCTCGGTCGGCTGCGCGCCGACACCCAGCCAGTACTGGACACGCTCGGAGTCGACCTCGATGCGCGAGGGGTTCTGCACCGGGTGGTACAGACCGATCTCCTCGATGGCCCGGCCGTCACGGCGGGTACGGGAGTCGGCGATGACGATGCGGTAGTGAGGCGAACGGATCTTGCCCAGACGCTTCAGCTTGATCTTGACTGCCACGGAAGTGGTGTCTCCTGGTCTTGACGTGGTTGGGCACAACGAGATGCCACGTGGGGTTGCGGTACTCGGATGCCCGATGGACGCGCCAGCCGGAGGAGAGAGGGGTCCTATGCGACTGTCGAGTACAGCGTCCCATTGTGCCACACCCCTCCAGGTCAGCCGACCGTGACCGCCTCGGGAATCCGGAAGGGCTGCCCGCAGCCGCCGCACATGATCGGCGCCTGGGCGAGCACGGAGGGCACGACCCGCACGTTCCGGCCGCAGTCGCACACCGCCTTGACCCGTACCCCGCCGCCGGACGAGCCGTGCCGCGCCGCCGGCCCGCGGAACGTCCGCGAGGTGTCGGCGGTGGTGGCGACCGTGTGCGCCTTGAGGGCGCGCTGCAGTCTGTCGATGGTGGGACGGTAGCGCTTGCGCGCCTCCGGGTTGAGCACGACCAGAGAGAAGCCGCTGCTGGGATGCGGATCCTCACTGTGGTCGAGTCCGAGCTCCTCGGCGATCGCCAGGAACCGGCGATTGTGGTAGCGGCCTGCGCGGGAGGTGTCACGGACACCGCGGGCGGCCGCGATGCCGTGCACTGCCTCGTGCAGCAGCCGTTCGAAGGAGAGCTCGGCGCCGCATGCGGACGACGACTCCCCGATCAGCGATTCGGGCGCGGCAAGATCTGGCAGCTCGGGGTGGTGCCGCTGAATATCGGCCCACGCCTGCGCCAGCTCTGCGGCGAGAACAGGTGGTGTCGTGCTCACGTCGTGACAACGAGCAGGGACGGCCCGGTGTTCCGATACCGGGCCATCCCAAATAATTTGCACGTACCAGTCAGTTTCACGCTCATGCGTCCCGACGAGGGCGGGTGCGCAGATCTATGGAGAAGCCGCGCACCCGTTCGCAACCCGGGACGTACTGACTCATCAGTAAGCGCGCACCGGGGGGCGTGCGCCCCTACGGACAGCGGGGCGCCCGAAGGCGCCCCGCGGAGCGTGAACGACGGCGGCGGCGCGGCGGGGCTTGTCGCCCCGCCGTGCCGCACGGGGCGAGGCCCCGTGCGCGGCGCCCTAGTAGGCGCGCGCCACGATCGCGATCGTGCCCGGGGCGTCGTCCGCCTCCGGCACCGAGCCGTCCTCGGCCACCAGGCAGCGCACGGACACGGCCTGCTCGGCCAGCTTGGCCTCGCCCTCCGGGCCCAGGTCGGCCCAGCGGATCCGCGCCCAGCCGCCGGCCACGGCGGCCTCGGCGGCCTCCTCGATCGTCGTCACGTCGGTCGTACGGGCCTCGCGGCGCTCGCGCGACTGGCTCAGCAGCAGCGCCTGGTCCTCCTCGAGGACCTTCGGCAGCAGCCCGACGAGCTCCTCGAGACGGACCGGCTCCTTGCCGCCCGGGATACGGCGGGCCAGCATCGCGGTGCCGTTCTCCAGGTCGCGCGGGCCGACCTCGATGCGCACCGGGACGCCCTTGAGCTCCCAGTCCACGGCGCGGCGGCCGAACGGCGTGTCGGTGCGGTCGTCGACCTGCACCCGGATCCCGGCGGCCTTCAGCTGGTCGCCGATCTCGCGCACCTTGGCGATGACGGCGTCGTCGCCCTTGATCGCGAGGACGACGGCCTGGACCGGCGCCAGGCGCGGCGGCACGCGCAGGCCGCTGTCGTCACCGTGCGACATGATCAGACCGCCCACCATGCGGGTGGAGACGCCCCAGGACGTCTGCCACACCAGCTCCTGGTGGCCGTCCTTGGACAGGTACGAGGTGTTGAAGGCCTTGGCGAAGTTCTGGCCCAGCTCGTGGCTGGTGCCCATCTGCAGCGCCTTGCCGTCGCCCATCATGCCCTCGAGGGTGAGGGTGTTGATCGCGCCCGCGAAGCGCTCCTTGGCCGTCTTGCGGCCCAGGACGACGTCGATGCCCAGAACGTTGACCATGAAGTCGTAGTAGACGTCGCGGTGGATGCGGGCGGCGTAATCGCGCGCGTCCTCGTATGTGGCGTGCGCCGTGTGGCCCTCCTGCCAGAGGAACTCGCTCGTGCGCAGGAAGACGCGCGGGCGCATCTCCCAACGAACCACGTTGGCCCACTGGTTGATCAGCAGGGGCAGGTCGCGGTAGCTCTGCACCCACTTGGAGAAGTACTCGTTGATGATCGTCTCGGAGGTGGGCCGGACGACGACCGGCTCCTCCAGCTCCTTGCCGCCGCCGTGCGTGACGACCGCGAGCTCGGGGGCGAAGCCCTCGACGTGCTCGGCCTCGCGGGTCAGGTACGACTGCGGGATGAAGAGGGGGAAGTAAGCGTTGGAGGCGCCCGCGTCCTTGATGCGCGCGTCCATCTCCTGCTGCATGCGCTCCCAGAGCCCGTACCCGTACGGTCGGATGACCATGGTGCCGCGCACCGGGCCGTTGTCGGCCAGCTCGGCCTTGTTGATCAAGTCCTGGTACCAGCGCGGGAAGTCGTCCGCCTGGGGGGTGAGAATGGGAGCCTTTGCCATGGTGCGAATGGTACGGGGCCGATCCGTCGGAGCGTGAATCCGCTCCCCTCGCCCCGCCCCGCGCCTTTCGTACGCCGCCCCCGGCGGGTCTGCGCCCCCTTGCGGCGCCCGTGCGGATGCGCCCGGCACATGCCATCGTGGGCGTACGGGAACGTGCCGGCGCCTTCCACTGGACTCGGGAACCGATGAGCAGTTCCCTGGCACAAGGGGGTGCTTTCTCCAGCAGTGCGCACGGCAGTACACGGGGGGCGGCGGATCGGGCATGCACACGTCTCTCGGCGGATTGGGGCGCTTTCCATGACACCTACGCTCGTACGGCGGCACCGGCCGTCCTCTTCGTCGCCCGAGTCGCGGGCCCGCGACTGGGCGGAAATCCAGGAACGGATGCTGGTGCCGCTCTACGAAGCGGTGTACGAGCGCCTGGAGGTCGGCTCCGGCACCAGGCTGCTCAGCCTGGGCTGCGGCTCCGGCCTGGCCCTGCTCATGGCGGCGTCCCGCGGCGCCGCGGTCTCCGGAGTGGACCCGGACGGGCGCCGGCTCGCCCTCGCCCGCGAGCGGCTGCTGCCCGAGGGCGCAGGCGCCGCGCGCCTGGGGCACGGGGCCCCCGAGAGCGTCGTGGACGCCGGTTCCCCGGCCTTCAATCTCGTCACCGCCTTCGACCCGCTGTACTGCGCGGGCGGCAGTGCTCAGGGCATGGCCACGGCGCTGGCCCGGGCCGCCTCGTGCGCGGAGCGGGGCGCCCCCGTGGTGCTGGCCGGCTGGGGCCCCCAGGAGCGCTGCGCGGCGTCGGGGGCGCTTCGAGTCGCGGCCCGGCTCGCGGACCCCATGTGCGCGCCGGCGCGCTGGCGGCCGTGCGGCCGCGACGACCTGGAGAACCTGGCCCAGCAGGCCGGGCTCCGGCCGGACGGCTCGGGACGCGTGGCGTGCCCCTATGGCTATGCCGACATGGGCAGCGCCGTGCGCGGCATGCTCTCCACCGGCGCCTTCGACGCGGCCGTCCGCGCCACCGACGAGGAGCAGGTCGTCAAGGAGCTCTCCGAGGCGCTCCACCCTTACCTGCGCCGTGACGGCACGGTGTGGATGCCCAATGTCTTCCGCTATCTGATAGCCCGCGCCTAGCACTGCATGCATGCGACAGCCCCCCGCGGCCTGCTCGGCCGCGGGGGGCTGTGACGTACTGCGCGGGGCGGGCGCCGCGGGGGCGCGCCGCACGGGGCCTTCCGGGACCGTTGGGTCAGCCCATGAACTTCTTGAACTCGTCCGGCAGTTCGAAGTCCTTCGCGTCCTGGCCCGCGGGCAGGCCCAGGGCGCCGCCCGCATGCTGCTCGCGGCGCGCGGCCGCGGCCTGCTCCTCGGCCTTGCGCTTCATCGGGTTGCCGCTCTGGCGCTTGCCCTTGGCCTGCTTCTGCTGCTTCTTCTTGCGGCCGGCGCCGCCGCCCATGCCCGGCAGACCCGGCATGCCCGGCATGCCGCCGCCCTGCGCCATGCGCGACATCATCTTGCGGGCGTCGAAGAACCGCTCCACCAGGTTCTTGACGGCGCTGACGTCCACGCCCGAACCCTTGGCGATGCGGGCCCGGCGCGAGCCGTTGATGATCGTCGGGTCCTGGCGCTCGCCCGGGGTCATCGACTTGATGATCGCGGCGGTGCGGTCGACGTCGCGCTCGTCCAGGTTGTTGATCTGGTCCTTGATCTGCCCCATGCCCGGCAGCATGCCGAGGAGCTTGCTGATGGAGCCCATCTTGCGGACCTGCTCCATCTGCGACAGGAAGTCGTCGAGCGTGAACTCCTTGGGGCCCTTCGCCAGCTTGGCCGCCATCTTCTCGGCCTCGTCCTGGCTGAAGGTCTGCTCGGCCTTCTCGATCAGGCTGAGCATGTCGCCCATGCCCAGGATGCGGGACGCCATGCGGTCCGGGTGGAACGCATCGAAGTCGTCCAGCTTCTCGCCGTTGGAGGCGAACATGACCTGCTTGCCGGTGACGTGCGCAACCGACAGGGCGGCACCGCCGCGGGCGTCGCCGTCGAGCTTGGAGAGCACCACGCCGTCGAAGCCGACGCCGTCGCGGAAGGCCTCGGCGGTGTTGACCGCGTCCTGACCGATCATGGCGTCGACGACGAAGAGGGTCTCGTCCGGCGAGACCGCATCGCGGATGTCGGCGGCCTGCTGCATCATCTCGGCGTCGATGCCGAGGCGGCCGGCGGTGTCGACGATGACGATGTCGTACTGCTTGGTGCGGGCGAACTCGATCGAGTCCTTGGCGACCTGGACGGGGTCACCCACGCCGTTGCCCGGCTGCGGCGCGTACACGCCGACGCCGGCGCGCTCGGCGACGACGCTGAGCTGGTTCACGGCGTTGGGGCGCTGGAGGTCACAGGCGACGAGCAGCGGGCTGTGCCCCTGGCCCTTCAGCCAGCGGCCGAGCTTGCCGGCGAGCGTCGTCTTACCGGCACCCTGGAGACCGGCGAGCATGATGACGGTCGGCGCGGTCTTGGCGAAGCGCAGGCGCCGGGTCTCGCCGCCGAGGATGCCGATGAGCTCCTCGTTGACGATCTTGATGACCTGCTGGGCGGGGTTGAGGGCCTGCGAGACCTCGGCGCCGAGCGCCCGCTCCTTGACCTGCTTGATGAACGAACGGACGACGGGCAGGGCCACGTCCGCCTCGAGCAGGGCGATACGGATCTCGCGCGCGGTGGCGTCGATGTCCGCCTCGGAGAGGCGGCCCTTGCCCCGGAGGTTCTTGAAAGTCGCTGCGAGGCGGTCGGAGAGGGTATCGAACACGGTGGTCGCGGATCCTTCTTGTTGAGTGTCAAGTCGGCGGCTGACCCCCAAGGGTATCCGCACCCTCCCGGTGCGGTCAGCCGCCCAGCGCCTCCTCCGTCGTGCGGGCAACCGCGGAGGCCGCACGGGGCGTGAGCGCGGCCCCGTCCGGGGCCGTCACGTAGAACGCATCCACCGCACTCGCCCCGAGCGTGCTCACACGGGCACTGCGCACCCACACCCCCGCCTCGTCCAGGGCCCGCCCGATGCGGTGCAGGAGGCCGGGCTCGTCCTGGGCGCGCACCTCCAGGACCGTGGCCCCGTGCGAGGCGGCCGCGGCGACGGTCACGCTCGGCGGGGCGTGCACCACGCCCCGCCGGCGCCTGCTGTACGCGGCCTCGCGCTCTGCCAGACGGCCCGGGACGTCGAGGGAGCCGTCCAGGGCGCGCACGAGGTCGTTGCGCAGGCGGGCGGCCTCGGGCGGGGCGCCGTACTCGGCCGCCACCCGCCAGCTCAGCAGCAGCGCCCCGTCCATGGCGCGCAGGTCCGCGGCCCGCACCGTCAGCCGGTGCAGCGCCAGGACGCCGGCGGCCGCGGGCAGGACGCCGGGCTGGTCGGGGACGGCGATCCGCAGCTCCATGCCGACCGGGGCCGGGGCGCCGTCCTCCGACGGCACCGTGCCCTCCGGGCGGGGCTCCAGGGTGAGCGCCGGTCCGCCCGTACGGAGGGCCTCGCGGGCCAGCCGGAGCGCCTCCGGGTCGGGCGGGCCCGGCGCACGGGGCCCCTCCTCCGCACCGCCCGCGAGGGCCGCCGTGGCACGGCGGACGAGGTCCGCGACGAGCGATGCCCGCCAGGCGCTCCATGCGGCGGGCCCCGTGGCGAGGGCGTCGGCCTCGGTGAGGGCGTGCAGGAGCTCCAGCGTGGCCGTGTCCGTCACGGCGTCGGTGACCGTCCGGACGGTGGCCGGGTCGGTGAGGTCGCGCCGGGTGGCGGTGTCGATGAGCAGCAGGTGGTGCCGGACGAGCGTGGCCAGGACGTCGGTGTCGGCGGTGCCGAAGCCGATCCGGCGGGCGATGCCGCGCGCGAGGGCCTCGCCCGTGACGGAGTGGTCGCCGGGCAGGCCCTTGCCGATGTCGTGCAGTAAGGCGGCGACGAGAAGGAGGTCCGGGCGCCCCACGCGGCGCGTGAGGGCGGCGGCCCGTACGGCGGTCTCGACGAGGTGCCGGTCGACGGTCCAGCGGTGGACGGCGTTGCGCTGGGGGCGGCAGCGCACGTGCTCCCATTCGGGCAGCAGCCGGGAGACGAGCCCCTCGGCTTCGAGGGCCTCCCAGACGGGCACGGTGGGCGGCCCCGCGCCCAGGAGGGTCACGAGCTGCTCGCGGGCGTCGGCCGGCCAGGGCTGCGGCATGGGGCCCGCGGAGGCCGCGAGGCGGCGCACCGCATGGGGCGACAACGGCAGGCCGGCCTGGGCCGCCGCCGCGGCAGCGCGCAGCGCCAGCACGGGGTCGCGCTCGGGCCGCGCGGTGCGGGCCAGCACGGCCTCGCCCTCCTGTTCCACGACACCGTCGGCGAGGGAGAGCCGCTCGACCTCGACGAAACCGCCACGCCCCCCGCGGCCGCCCAGGATGCGGCGCAGCCGGGGCCGCGTGGAGCGGGCGCGCAGGACCCGGCCGACCTCACGCCAGGTGACGTCCGCGGCGTAGGAGACCGTACGGGCGGCCTCGTACACCCCGTGCAGGAGGCGGTCGGCGTCGGTGAGGCCGAGGGCCGCGGCGACCTGGTCCTGCTCCTGGAGGGCGAGCCGGTCGGTGGCGCGCCCGGTGGTGAGGTGGAGGGCGTCGCGGACGTCGAGGAGATGCGTGCGGGCGCGTTCGAGCCCTGCACGGGGCGCGTCGGCGAGCCATGAGGCGGCGACGGCGCGCAGGGCGGTGGCGTCACGGAGGCCGCCCCGTGCCTCCTTGAGGTCGGGTTCGAGGAGGAAGCGGAGTTCGCCCTGGTGCCGGGTGCGCTCCTCGCCGAGCTCGCGCAGCTCGGCGAGGCGGGCGGGGGCCTGGGCGCGCCAGTCGGCGTAGGCGGTGGTGCGCAGTGCGGCGGTGAGCTGTTCGTCGCCGGCGAGGTGGCGGGCGTCGAGGAGGCCGAGGTGGACCTTGAGGTCGCCGGCGGCGGTGCGGCGGGCCTCTGCGGGGGTGCGTACGGAGTGGTCGAGGGCGAGCCCCATGTCCCAGACGGGGTACCAGACGCGGTCGGCGATGGCCGCGATCTTGGAGATGTCCGCGGTGCCGTCGTGCAGGAGGAGGACGTCGAGGTCGCTGCGGGGCGACAGTTCGCCCCGCCCGTAGCCGCCGACGGCGACGAGGGCGACGCCCCGGGTCTCGCCGAGCAGGGCGCCGAGCCACTGGTCGGTGAGGCGGGCGAGGGCGGCGCGGCGCGGCGGCCCGGTGAGCGCCCCCTGGTGCAGGAGGCGCAGCCGGGCCGCCGCGTAGCCGCTGGGTTCCGAGTCGGCGGGGCGGGTCTGCGGGTCGGTCAACTCGGCTCCCTTCACGGCGGGCTGGCGGGGGTCAGAGGGCGTCGGGGCCGCGCTCGCCGGTGCGTACGCGGACGACGGTCTCGACGGGGACGACCCAGACCTTGCCGTCACCGATCTTGCCGGTGTGGGCCTTCTTGAGGATGACGTCGATGACGTCCTCGGCGTCGTCGTCCTCGACGAGGACCTCGATGCGGGCCTTGGGGAGGAGGTCGACGCGGTACTCGGCGCCGCGGTAGACCTCGGTGTGGCCGCGCTGTCGGCCGTAGCCGCTGGCTTCGCTGACGGTCAGGCCCTGGACCCCGAAGGTCTGGAGGGCCTCCCTGATCTCGTCGACGCGGAAGGGCTTGACGATCGCGGTGATGAGCTTCATGCGTCCACCTTCTTGTTCTTCGGAGCGGCGGCCTGCTCCTGGTCGGCCCGCTCCCGATCAGCCCGCTCCCGGCCGACCTGCTCCCGGTCGGCCTGCTCGGGGGCCGCAGCCGGCCGGTGAAGGGCGGGCGCGGCGGTGCGGGTGACGGCACCGACGCCGGTGTGGTCGTAGGCGGTCTCGGCGTGGAAGGCCTGGTCGATGCCGCTGATCTCGTCGTCCTCGGCGGCCCGGAAGCCGATGGTCTTGTCCACGAGCTTGGCCAGCAGCCAGGAGACGGCGAACGAGTAGGCCATGACGGAGAAGGCGCCGGCGGCCTGGCGGCCGAGCTGCGTGATGCCGCCGACCCCATCGGTGGCGAGGAGGCCGACGAGGAGGGTGCCGATGACGCCGCCCACGAGGTGGACGCCGACGACGTCGAGGGAGTCGTCGAAGCCGAGCTTGAACTTCAGGCCGACCGCCCAGGAGCAGACCGCGCCGGCGACGACGCCGATGAGGAGGGCACCGAAGGCGTTGACCGCGGCACCGGAGGGCGTGATGGCGACGAGGCCCGCGACGGCGCCGGAGGCGGCGCCCAGGGTCGTGAAGGCGCCGTGCCGGATGCGCTCGTAGGCGAGCCAGCCGAGCATGGCGGCGGCGGTGGCGACCTGGGTGTTCATGGCCATGTTGGCGGCGGCGCCGTTGGCGGCGAGCGCGGAGCCGGCGTTGAAGCCGAACCAGCCGAACCACAGCAGGCCCGTCCCGAGCACCACCAGGGGCAGGCTGTGCGGGCGCATGGGGTCCTTCTTGAAGCCGATGCGCTTGCCGACGACGAGGACCGCGGCGAGGGCGCCGACGCCCGCGTTGATGTGGACGGCGGTGCCGCCCGCGAAGTCGATCACCTTCAGCTTGAACAGCCAGCCGTCGGCCTGCCAGACCCAGTGGGCGACGGGGAAGTAGACGACCGACACCCAGAGGGTGATGAACAGGGCCCAGGCGCTGAACTTCACGCGGTCGGCGAGCGCCCCGCTCATCAGCGCCGGAGTGATCACGGCGAACATCAACTGGAAGAGGGCGAAGGCGAAGACGGGAATGCCTTCCTTGCCTCCGGTCAGGGTCTCGGGGCCGATGCCCTTGAAGCCGATGTGGCCGAGATCGCCGAGCAGTCCTGCGCCGACGTCGTCGCCGAAGGCGAGCGAATAGCCGAAGAGCACCCACAGGACGGTGACGATGCCGAGCGAGATGAACGACATCATCAGCATGTTCAGGGCACTCTTGACCCGCACCATGCCGCCGTAGAAGAAAGCCAGCCCCGGTGTCATCAGCATCACGAGTGCGGCACTGATCAATACGAATGCGGTATCCGCGCCATTCATGGTCGGTGTCTCCTCGAAGCGGCGGCCCGAGCGGGCCGGTTTTCGCCATGAGGTTGGCGCAGCGGGATTTCAGCCGATGCAGCTGGTTGTTTCGCCGCAGTGACGAAGAAGGCGGGAGTGTTACGCCCGGGTGAATCGGCCGGGGCGAGCGGGTGATCACCGCTAACCTTCGCCGCCCCTGCGCCACTCGTGCCGGCGCACGGGGCCGGCCGCGACGTCCGCCCGGTGTGACCTGGCGTGGGGGAGCCGAGTCGGGCTGTTCGGGGGGAGCGTCGCGGCCGGGTACGGGGGCCGGGTGGTGGGTCAGACCGCTTGGACGGCTTCCACCGATTCCGGCAGGTGGACGGTGATCTGTTCGGTGAGGGCGACGACTTCGGCGACGTCCCCGAAATCACGCGCGGCATTGTCGACGGTCTTGCGGAGCCGGTTGTTGACCCGCTCCGAACGCACCTGCTTGGCGATCTTGAGGGCCTTGCCGGCGAGGACCGTGGACTGCTCGGGCTCGCCCTCCATCAGATGGACGGTGGCCATGCCGATGAGGTTGAGCGCATACGAACGGTGGTGCTCGGTGTCCTGCGCGAAGAGCTCGACGGCACGCTCCATCTTGGGGCGGGCGAGGGAGGCGTACGTGGGGCTGCGGCCGGCCACGTAGGCGAGGTCGCGGTAGGAATGGGCGTTCTCCGCGTTGAGCTCGGCCTCGGAGAAGAAGCGGATCCAGTCGGGATCGCCGTCGCCGGAGGAGCAGTCGGAGAAGCAGTCCTCCGCCATATTGACCGCGCGCTTGCACTTGGAGGGCTGCCCCATGTTGGCGTACGCGCGGGCCTCGACGGCGTACAGCATCGCCTGGGTGCGCGCGGTGGCCGTCTCGCGGGAGCCGTACTGGCCGAGCTGGATGAGCTCCAGGGCGTCGTCCGGGCGGCCGAGGTGGATCATCTGGCGGCCCATGCTGGAGAGGATGTACGCGCCGAGGGGGCGATCGCCCGCTTCCTTGGCGGCGTGGAGCGCCAGGACGAAGTACTTCTGGGCGGTGGGGTGCAGGCCGATGTCGTAGCTCATCCAGCCTGCGAGCTCGGCCAGTTCGGCGGCGGCCCGGAACAGTCTCTTGGAGGTGGCCTCGGGCTGGGGCTCCTGGAGGAGGTCGGTGACCTCGTGGAGCTGGCCGACGACGGCCTTGCGGCGCAGACCGCCGCCGCACTGGGCGTCCCACTGGCGGAACATCATGGTGGTCGACTCGAGGAGGTCGAGCTCGGGGCCGGAGAGGCGGCCCGCGCGCGGGGTGCGGTCCTGCCCGGCGCCGGAGCCGTCTCTGCCCGCGGCGCCGGGGGCCAGCCAGCGCTGCATGGGCTCGATGAGCGCGGGCCCGGCGGACAGGGCGAGCGAGGCGCCGAGGAAGCCGCGCCGCGCGAGCATCAGGTCACTGCGGGAGAACTCACTGATCAGCTCAACGGTCTGCGGGCCCGCCCAGGGCAGGTCGACGCCGGAGACGGACGGGGACTGATGGGCGGAGCGCAGACCGATGTCCTCGATGCCGACGACGCAGCCGAAGCGCTCGGAGAACAGCTCGGAGAGGATCTTCGGGATGGGCTCGCGCGGCTGCTCGCCGTCGAGCCAGCGGCGCACGCGCGAGGTGTCCGTGCTGATGTGGTGGGCCCCCAACTGCCGCGCCCTGCGGTTGACCTGCCGCGCGAGCTCGCCCTTGGACCATCCGCTGCGCAGGAACCAGGAACCCAACTGCTCGTTGGGGCGCTTGTCAGCCTTCTCGGCACCGCCGGTGCCGCTGCCGTTGCCGCCCACCTGGAAGCCCCCATCCCGAACTCTGCCGTCTGTGCGTGAACCGTGTGAACCACGCACAGCTTGCCGCTTTTTGCGGCGGCCCGTGCGGCGATGCACCCCCGGGCCGCGAAGAATTCCGGCCGGGCGACGAGACGGTTCATGCCTCCGGCATACCCACCGGTGGGGCACATCTCCCATGGGTTCGTGCACCGAAAGTAATCCTACGATCACGGCTGACGCGAGAGCAGTCCAGTAAACGCCACCATTCGCCACCCCAAGGAATGAACTCAACCGCACCTCCACGCGATTGACTTGACACAGGACGATCAGGGAGGGCCCAGGGACAGAGTGGATCGATGCGCGCCCCGGCGCATGGTCGGCACCGCACTACCCGTCGCACATCGTCGCGCCGCCGCCGGAAGGGATTCGGCAACGGTCCGTGTTCGAGACACTCCGACTCGTAACCATCCGCGAGCACGACCCGTTGGAGGGGGCATGGGCTTCACAATCGGCGGCATCCGGGACCTGCGCTCGAGCTCTCGGCGCCGCGGACGCGCGTACGAGTGCGTCACGACGGTGGCTGAGTACACCGGACTGTGGGGGTGGGATGTGGTGCCCGGCGCCCGCGCCTCCCGCAGCGGTCGCCCGGCCGGCGCGGTCTGCTCGTGCGGTGCCGACGACTGCCCCTCCCCCGGCGCACACCCGCTCTCCTTCGCCCCACGCGTGCCCGCGGGCGCCACGCTGGACGCGGCGGCGGCCGCATGGGCCGAGGTGCCGGGGGCGGCCGTGCTGCTGCCCGTCGGCCGCTCCTTCGACGCCCTGGAGGTCGCCGAGGCGGCCGGGCGGCACGCCCTGGCCCGGCTGGAGCGCATGGGGCTGCCGCTCGGCCCCGTGGCCCTCACGCCGCACGGCCGGGCGCTGTTCTTCGTCGCCCCCGGCGCCGCCGGCGAGCTCCCCCAGCTGCTCTACCGCATGGGCTGGGACGACGCCCGGCTCGACCTGCGCTGCCTGGGCCCCGGGGAGCACGTCACCGCACCGCCCTCGGACTACGCCGGCCTCGGCCCCATGCGCTGGCTCCGCCCGCCCACGCTGGACACCGCGGGCCGCCCCCCGCACGCCCGGCTGCTCCTCGGCACCCTCGCCTATGTGTGCCACCGGTCGGCGGCGTCCTGAGCCCCGGCGGCCTTCCGGCCGGGCCCCACGCGAAAGGGCCCCTTCCGCAGCTGCACCTGCGGAGGGGCCCTTTCTCGCCCGGATGCCGCCCGCCCGGCCGCTGGAGCCCCCCGGGGCGCTCCAGCAGGGCCGGCCGTTGCGGACGGGTGTACGGCGCGTCAGTCGCCGATGAGCGCGTCGACGAACGCCTCGGGCTCGAACGGCGCGAGGTCGTCCGCCCCCTCGCCCAGGCCGACGAGCTTCACGGGCACGCCCAGCTCGCGCTGGACGGCCACGACGATGCCGCCCTTGGCGGTGCCGTCGAGCTTGGTGAGGACGATGCCGGTGATGTTGACGACCTCGGCGAAGACGCGCGCCTGCACGAGGCCGTTCTGACCGGTGGTGGCGTCCAGGACGAGCAGCACCTCGTCGACCGAGCCGTGCTTCTCGAGGACCCGCTTGACCTTGCCGAGCTCGTCCATGAGGCCGGTCTTGGTGTGCAGGCGGCCGGCGGTGTCGACCAGGACGACGTCGGCGTTCTCGGCGATGCCCTCCTTGACGGCGTCGAAGGCGATCGACGCCGGGTCGCCGCCCTCGGGCCCGCGGACCGTGCGGGCGCCGACGCGCTCGCCCCAGGTCTGCAGCTGGTCGGCCGCAGCCGCACGGAAGGTGTCGGCGGCGCCGAGGACGACGGACTTGCCGTCGGCGACGAGCACGCGCGCGAGCTTGCCCGTGGTGGTGGTCTTACCGGTGCCGTTGACGCCGACGACCATGACGACGCCGGGCTTCTCCTCGCCGTTCACACCCACGCCGGGCTCGGTGTGGACACTGCGGTCGGCGTCGGTGCCGATGAGGGCCAGCAGCTCCTCACGGAGCAGGGCGCGCAGCTCCTCGGGGGTGCGGGTACCGAGCACCTTCACGCGCTCGCGCAAGCGCTCGACGAGCTCCTGCGTGGGGGCGACGCCGACGTCGGCGGTCAGCAGGGTGTCCTCGATCTCCTCCCACGTGTCCTCGTCGAGGTGCTCGCGGGACAGCAGGGTCAGCAGACCCTTGCCGAGGGAGTTCTGGGAACGCGAGAGACGGGTGCGCAGCCGCACGAGGCGGCCGGCGGTGGGCTCGGGCACCTCGACCGCGGGCGCGGCGGGCGCCTCGGGCTCGGCCGGGGCGGCGGACGCCTCGGCGGGGGCTTCGGCGGCCGGCGCCTCGGGGGCCGGGAGCTCGACCTCCTCCACGGTCCGGCGCGGCTCGGCGCTGGGGGTCTCGGCCTCCTCGCCGACGTGGGGCTCGGCGGGCGGCGCGGTGACGGACGGGCTGCTCGGCGGGGCCGGGGGCAGCTGCTTCTTCTTACGGCTGCTGACCACGAGCCCGCTGATCGCGCCGAGCGCGACCACAGCGATGACTACAGCAAGGATGACGATTTCCATAACGCCCCCAGTATCGGACACCGCGGCACCGAGAGGCGGCCTCGCCGGTGACGTCGCCGGTGACGTGCGCCTTTGGAGATTACGACAAGGACCAATGGCACTAAAAGCCTAAACTTGGAGCAAAGTACGATGGCGTGGGGCTGTGCGACGCGCGTAGAGTCCCCAAAGACCTTTTCTGCCCGGCTTCCCGCCCCGCTTCACCCGCACGGAGCCCCCCACATGGACAACGCGTCCAACCTGTCCACCGCCGAATCCGGCGGCGCGATAGAGACCCGCGGCATCGAGCCCGTTCCGGATCACGAGCGACACGGCCGGGTCCGTGAGCTCGTCCCGACCTGGGTCGCCGCCAACATCAGCGTGCTGCTGCTCACCATGGGCGCGGCCCTGGTGGTCTTCAACGAACTGAACTTCTGGCAGGTCCTGATCGTCGCCGCCTGCGCCGCGCTCGCGTCGTTCGGCATGGTCGGCGTCCTGTCGGTCTCCGGAAAGTGGGGCGGCGCGCCCGGCGCGATGCTCTCCCGCGCGACGTTCGGCGTCCGCGGCAACCTCTTCCCCGGCGCGATCCTGTGGGTCGCCCGCTTCGGCTGGGAGACGATCAACGCGGTCACCGGTGCCTACGCGGTGCTGACCGTTCTCGACCTGCTCCTCGGCGTTAAGAGCAACACCCCGCTGATCGTCATCACGCTCTTCGCCTTCGTCGCCTGCACGTTCCTCGTGAGCGGCATGGGGCGCAAGGCGCTGAACGTGTGCAACAAGTGGTCGACGTACCTCTTCGGTGTCTTCAGCGTCCTGGTGCTGGTCTACCTGATCGCCAACATCAAGTGGGACGAGGTCTTCTCGAAGCCGGCCGGCACCACCGCGATGATGATCGCCGGCATCGGCACCATCGCCGCCGGCGGCATCAGCTGGGTCCCCACCGGCCCCGACTTCGCGCGCTACCTGCCGCACGCCGCGTCCGGTAGGAAGATCGTCGGTGCCACGGTCTCCGGTGCGGGCGTCGTGATGGTCCCCATGGTCCTGATGGGCGCCGTCATGGCCGTCGCCACCCCGGGCCTGGCCGACGCCCCGGACCCGGTCTCCTTCCTCGGCGACATCCTGCCGACCTGGCTGGCCGTGCCGTACCTGATCACCGCCATCGTCGGCATGCTGCTGATCAACAGCCTCTCGATGTACTCGGCCGGCTTCACCGCCCAAACCATGGGCGTGAAGCTGCCCCGCGCCATGGCCGTCAGCATCAACGCCGTGATCTCGCTGGTCGGCGGTCTGCTGCTGATGCTGGTCGCGAAGAGCTTCCTCAGCTCCTTCATCACCTTCCTGATCCTGCTCGCGGTCTCCTTCTCCGCCTGGATCGGCGTCTACACGGTCGACATGGCGCGCCGCAAGGCCCGCGCCGTGCGCTACGACGCGGAGGCGCTGATGGACACCGGCCGCACCAGCCGCTACTGGTACGTGGGCGGCTTCTGCTGGCAGGCGATGACGGCCTGGACCGTCGCGCTGGCCGCGGGTATGTGCTTCACCAAGTGCGACTGGTTCACCGGCCCGCTGGCCTCGACGTTCGTCGGCAAGTACGGGCTGGGCTGGGCCGCCACGATCGCCATCTCGGCGCTGATCATGGCCGTGCTGCCGGTGCCGCGTGAGGTTGCCGCGGCGGACGCCGCGGGTGCCGTCGTCGGCGACGAGGAGCGCGTGAAGGTCGGCGCCTGACGCGCCGCCGCCGCTTGCTGAACGCGGGTGCCCCCACCGTCCTGACGGTGGGGGCACCCGCGTTTTCACCTCGCGGCGAGCGACCTCGGCTCGCTCCGCGCCGGGGCTGAGCGCCGCGGGGCGGGCGGGGCGGCGCACGGCCGGCCTCAGCTCTGCGGCCAAGCGCCGCGGCGGTGGGAGGCAGCGGCGCAGTGGGGCCGCGGGGGGCCGGAAGCCGGCAGGAGGCACGGGGCAACAGCCCGATGCGGCAGCCGACACGGCACCGCCGGACATCGTCGTCGTGGCTGAGCGCCACGGCGGCGGGAGGGGTTGGCGACGGCCGGGATGCGGACGGGGCGCCCCCCCCCGCATCAACGGCCAGTTGGTCAGGCCGATACGCCCTACTGCACGCCGGTACGGGACCACCCGGTCTCAGTCTCGTGGCCGAGCGCAGCAGCAGGAGCCCCATGGGGCGCGTCCCGTGGTCACAGCGCGACGCGCAGTAGGCCCGGCTCGTACGGGACCGGCGGTCTCCGCCGTACGGCTCGGCGCCTCGCGCCCCGGGCATGGGGCCGTGCGCCCCACCACGCCACCGCCCCCCGCTCGTCGCCGTACGCAAAACAGGACGCTGCCCCGGCTCGTCGGTGAGCCGGGGCAGCGTCCTGTTGAGGAGAGGGCGGCGGGGGGGTTAGCCCATCTCCTCCAACGCCTTGCCCTTCGTCTCCTTGACGTACTTGAGCACGAAGGGGATCGAGAGCACGGCGAAGAACGCGTAGATGACGTACGTACCGGAGAGGTTCCAGTCCGACAGGCTCGGGAAGCTCGCGGTGATGACCCAGTTGGCCACCCACTGGGCGGAGGCGGCGACGCCGAGTGCCGCGGCGCGGATGCGGTTGGGGAACATCTCGCCGAGGAAGACCCAGACCACGACGCCCCACGAGAGTGCGAAGAAGAGGACGAAGGCGTGCGCCGCGACGAGGGCGACCGTGCCCTGCGTGGTCGGCAGGGAGCCGTCGGCGGCCTGCGCGGAGAAGGCCCAGGCTTCGAGGGCGAGGGAGAGGGCCATACCGGCCGAACCGACGATGGCGAGCGGCTTGCGGCCGACGCGGTCGACGAAGATCATCGCGATCACGGTGCCGACGATGTTGATGATCGACGTCGTGAAGGAGTACAGGAAGGAGTCGCTCGGGTCGATGCCGACGGACTGCCAGAGGGTGGCCGAGTAGTAGAAGGCCACGTTGATGCCGACGAGCTGCTGGAAGACCGACAGGCCGATGCCGACCCAGACGATGGGCAGGAGGCCCGCCTTGCCGCCGAGGAGGTCCTTGAAGGTGGACTTCTCCTCGCTGTGCATCGCGAGCTCGATCTCGGCCACGCGCTTGTCGAGGTCAACGGTGTGGCCCTCGACGTCGGCCAGCACGCTCTTCGCCTTGTCGACCTTGCCGACGGAGATCAGGAAGCGGGGCGACTCGGGGATCGCGAAGGAGAGCAGGCCGTAGAGGACGGCCGGGACGACCATGACGCCGAGCATCAGCTGCCAGGCCTCGATGCCCATGAGGTGACCGCGCTGGTCGCCGTCGGCGAGGTTGAGGATGCCCCAGTTGACGAGCTGCGAGACGGCGATGCCGACGACGATCGCGGCCTGCTGGAAGGAGCCGAGGCGGCCGCGGTAGGCGGGCGGCGAGACCTCGGCGATGTACGCCGGGCCGATGACCGAGGCCATACCGATGGCGATGCCGCCGAGGACGCGCCAGAAGGCGAGGTCCCACAGGGCGAACGGCAGGGCCGAGCCGACGGCGCTGATCGTGAAGAGCGTCGCGGATATCTGCATGACGCGGATGCGGCCGATGCGGTCCGCGAGCCGGCCCGCGGTGGCGGCGCCGATCGCGCAGCCGATGAGGGCGATGGCGATGACCTGGGCCAGGGCGGCGGAGCCGACGTCGTACTTCCCGCGAATGCCCTCGACGGCGCCGTTGATCACGGAGCTGTCGTAGCCGAAGAGAAAGCCACCCATGGCCGCGGCCGCGGTGATGAAGATGACATGGCCGAGGTGGTCCGGCTGGGCCTTGCGGCCCTCGGACCCCTGCGCCGTCGCAGTGCTGGTCAACGTGTACTCCTGAGGCCCGGCGGCACTGCCGGGCGTGGGGGCTGGCCCTTCAAGTGGGGCACAGGACTTGGGGGGCCACCACTTGAAGGTATTAGCAACGCTGCAGACCCTATGTCTTCATTTTCTTAAGTCAATAGGTCGTAACCAAGAAGTTTCCAGGAGGCTTCTCACGCGTTGAGTTCAACACTTGAAGAAGTGAAGGCGTTACCGCGCGATTACAAGATCAACGCAGTCGCTGACTGATCACCTTCGAGACGCCGTCACCCTGCATGGAGACGCCGTAGAGCGCGTCGGCGACCTCCATCGTCCGCTTCTGGTGCGTGATCACGATCAGCTGCGAGCTTTCCTGGAGCTCCTTCATGATCCCGATCAGCCGCTGGAGGTTGGTGTCGTCCAGCGCCGCCTCGACCTCGTCCATCACGTAGAACGGGCTCGGCCGCGCCTTGAAGATCGCGACCAGCAGCGCCACCGCGGTCAGCGAGCGCTCCCCGCCCGACAGCAGCGACAGGCGCTTGACCTTCTTGCCCGGCGGCCGCGCCTCGACGTCCACGCCGGTGGCCAGCATGTCGTCCGGGTCGGTGAGGACGAGCCGCCCCTCGCCGCCGGGGAAGAGGCGGGAGAAGACGCCTTCGAACTCCCGGGCCGTGTCCCGGTACGCCTCCGTGAAGACCTCTTCGACGCGCTTGTCGACGTCCTTGACGACCTGAAGCAGGTCGCTGCGGGTCTTCTTGAGGTCCTCCAGCTGCTCGGAGAGGAACTTGTGCCGCTCCTCCAGCGCCGCGAACTCCTCCAGCGCCAGCGGATTGACCTTGCCCAGCTGCTGATAGGCGCGCTCGGCGGCACGGAGCCGCTTCTCCTGCTCCGCCCGTACGTACCGCACGGGGCGGTTCCTGGGGTGCTCCGGGTCCTCCGGCAGCTCCTCGCCCTCGGCCGGCGGGGACGGCGGTACGGGCTGGTCCGGCCCGTACTCCGCGACCAGGCCCGCGGGTTCGACGCCGAGCTCCTCCAGGGCCCTGGCCTCCAGCTGCTCGATGCGCAGCCGCTTCTCCGCCCCGAGCACCTCGCCCTTGTGCACCGTGTCGGTGAGCTTGTCCAGCTCGCTCTTCAGCTCGCGGCCCCGGTTGCGTTCGGCCGCCAGCTCGCGCTCCCGGGCGCCCTTCGCCTCCTCGGCGCTCCGCTTCTCCTCGTCGGCGCGCACGAGGGAGACCTCGACGTGCGCGAGGAGCTGCCGGGCCCCCGACGCGACGGCCGCGGCGACGCGGGCCTCGTGCTGCAGCCTGGCGCGGCGCCGCTCCGCACGGGCCCGCGCCTCGCGCTCGGCACGGGCCGCCCGGTCCAGGCCGTCCGCCCGTCCCGCGAGGGCCTTGACGCGCTCCTCGTGCGTACGGACCTGGAGGCGCGCCTCCATCTCGGTCTGCCGGGCGTTGGCGCCGTCCGCGGCGAGCCGGTCCCGTACGGAGGTGTCGGGCTCCCCGTCGCCCTCGGCCGGGGCGGACTCCTCGGCGACGGCCAGGCGCTCGGCCAGCTCCTCGGCCTCCTCGCCGGCCCGCGCGAGGGCTTCCTCTGCACGGGCCACGGCCGCGGCCGTCCGCCCGGCCTCGTCGGCCGCCGCGCGCGCCTGCCCGGAGAGCCGCCCGAGGGCCTGGGCGACCTGGGACTTCTCCCGGTCGGCCGCGCTGCGCACGGAGGCCAGTTCCTCTACGCGGGCGGCGCACTCCGCGCGCCGTGCGGCCGCGGCGTGCTGGGCCGCCTGCAGGCCGTCGCACCGTGCGTCCAGGTCGGCCAGTTCGGCGGTGGCCTCGTCGACGGCGGCCTGGACCTCCAGGAGGCTCGGCGCGCCTCCGGAGCCGCCCTGCGCGAAGTGGGCCCCGAGCAGGTCGCCCTCGGCGGTGACGGCGACGGCTCCGGGCCGTTCGCCGACCAGTTCCTCGGCGTCCTCCAGCGTCGGGACGACCACGACGTCGCGCAGGAGCACGCGCACGGCATCGAGGACGGGGGCGGGCCCGTCGACGAGTTCGAGGGCGGGGCGGGGTCCGCATGAGGCGGGGCGGGAGCCGCATGAGGCGGTGTTCACTCCGCCCCGTGCGGGCGGCTGCACGGGGCCCGCCGCGGAGGCCGCCGCCGCGCCGCGCTCCAGGCCCCGCGCCACGACGAGCGCCGCCCGCCCCGCGTCCTGCTTGCGCAGCAGCCGCAGTGCCTCGGCCGCCGTGGCGGTGTCGGTGACGGCGAGTGCGTCAGCCGCGGCGCCCAGGGCCGCCGCGACGGGCAGTTCGTAGCCGGGGGAGACGGTCAGCAGCTCGGCCGCCGGGCCCAGCAGCCCGGACAAACGATCCTGCGCCGCCAGCAGCGCCCCCGTGCCGTCCTTGCGGCGCAGGCCCAGGGCGAGCGCGTCGCGGCGTGCGCCGGTCGCCGCGCGGCGGCGCTCGGTGGCGGTGGCCTCCTCGCGCGCCTCGGTCAGCGCGGCCTCCGCGGCGGCGAGTTCCTGCTTGGCGGCCTCGTGCCGGCCGGCCAGCTCGGCATCCCCCGCGTCGAGCCCCTCGACCTCGGCCTGCTGTCGCTCGTACTCCTCCTGGGCGGCGGCCGCCCGCTCCCGGGCCTCGTCACGGGCGGCGGCCAGCCGGTCGATCTCGGCCTGCGCGGAGGCCGCCCGGCCGCGAGCGGCGGTGACGCGGCCCTGAAGCCGGGCGAGCTCCTCACGGTGGTCGGCGATGGCGCGGGCGGCGTCACGCAGGCGGCGCTCTTCGTCCGCCAGCTGCCGCTCCAGGGCCGCACGGTGCTCGGTGGTGTCCTCCAGGGCCCGGCTCGCCGCCTCCAGGGCGGCCTCCAGTTCGGCTTCCTGCTCGCGGACGCGGGCCGCCTCGCGCTCCAGGTCCTCCGGTTCGCGGCCGCGCCGCTCCTCGGCGGGGGCGGAGGTGGCGCTGGTGACACGGGCATCGGCGAGCCCGATCGTGCCGCGCACGCGCTCGGCGAGGCGCGAGAGCTCGTACCAGTTCTGCTGGGCGGCGGCCAGGCGCGGTGCGAGCGTGCGCACCTGCTCCTCCAGGGCCGCTTCACGCTGCAGGGCGGCCTTCAGCTCGGCCTCGGCGCCGTCCTTGCGGGCCTTGAGGGCGGCCTCGTCGGCGAGCTCGGCCCGCAGCGCCTCCCGGAGGGTGACGAGGTCGTCGGCGAGAAGCCGCAGGCGGGCGTCGCGCAGATCGGCCTGGATGACGGCGGCACGGCGCGCGACGGCCGCCTGCCGGCCGAGCGGCTTGAGCTGCCTGCGGAGCTCGTCGGTGAGGTCCTGGACGCGGGCGAGGTTCGCGCGCATCGCATCGAGCTTCCGCAGCGCCTTCTCCTTGCGCTTGCGGTGCTTGAGGACGCCCGCGGCCTCCTCGATGAAGGCGCGGCGGCCCGCGGGGTCGGCGTGCAGCACGGAGTCGAGCTGGCCCTGGCCGACGATGACGTGCATCTCGCGGCCGATGCCGGAGTCCGAGAGCAGTTCCTGGATGTCGAGGAGCCGGCAGGTGTCGCCGTTGAGCTGGTACTCGCTGCCGCCGTTGCGGAACATGATCCGCGTGATGGTGACCTCGGAGTAGTCGATCGGCAGGGCTCCGTCGGAGTTGTCGATCGTGAGGGAGACCTCGGCGCGGCCCAGCGGCGGGCGGCCGGTCGTCCCGGCGAAGATCACGTCTTCCATCTTGCCGCCGCGCAGGGACTTGGCCCCCTGCTCGCCCATGACCCAGGACAGGGCGTCGACGACATTGGACTTGCCGGAGCCGTTGGGCCCCACGACGCAGGTGATCCCGGGCTCGAAGCGCAGGGTCGTCGCGGAGGCGAAGGATTTGAACCCCCGCAGGGTCAGGCTCTTGAGGTGCACGCGGTAGGACTCTACCGGCCGGGCCTCTCCCGGGACCGCCCCGGACGGCATGCTGGCGTGCCGCGCCCTTCAATTGGTTTCACCTGGGAAGGGGCAGGGCACATCAGTCGTTAAGGACGCACCGAAAAGTGGGAAAAAATAGCCGCAATCACTGGGAATCACCGCGACGATACGATGATCGGAAATGACGAAGGGACGCCGAAGCGTCCCTTGCAACTCTCAAGCGGCTGACAGTGCAGCCCGACCGGCCCCCGGGGCAGGGCCTCTGGTCAGGCGAGCGCAGGCTCCGCCTTGGAAACGTCGATGCTGTCGAGCAGCGAGTCGCCGTGGTGAGCGGCGGCAGACAGCGCGTCATTCTCGGCCTGCATCCGGATGAGCTCGGATTCGAGGTCCTGGACACGCTGCTGAAGCCGTCGCATCTCGGCGAGGACTCGGGGGTCGGAGCCGCCGACGTAACCGAGAAGCGCCTTTGCCATGATGGATGGTCCTCCACACTGAGTGACCGACCGAAGCGGTGTGGGTCGTGAGGGATTCGCACCCGCGGTGTCTGCCATCGCTACTGCAGTGCTCAATGCCAAACAGCTAAGGTGCGCGGGGCTTCCAGAGTCTCACCAAAAAGTTTGACGGTCAACACGATCACACCCCGTATCCGCGGGCGTCCCGGGGGGCGCGGCGGTCAATGCGCGGCGCCGACACGGCCGGGGCCCGAAGGGGCGTGGAGATCATCCGTTGCCTCGCAGCCTTCCACGCCGGGACCGTCTTGGCAACCATCAGGGAATTTCTCTCCCGCGCATATGCCAAAGGCATATCACTAAGGTCATCGTGACCCTCGGCCCCCGTTCTTCACGGCCCCCGCGCACGCACTCCCGGACGATTTCCCGTTTTCCGAACCGTTATGGTCAGCGGATCTCGAACCCGTCATAACCGCCCCGCGGGGCACCCCAGATCTCGGTGACCCCTTCCACCCGCCCGGGCGTGTCGCCCGCCCGCAGCCAATCGAGCAGAAGTTCGCACCCCTCGCGCGGGCCCTCCGCCACGACCTGGACCCGGCCGTCGGCCAGATTCGACGCGAAGCCGGCGAGTGCTCCGATGCGCAAAGCGTTCTCCCGCGTGAACCACCGGAAGCCGACACCTTGCACATGTCCACGGACCCACGCCGTGAGACGGACATTCTCGTTCATGTCTGCACGCTAACCGGCCAATTGCATAATCAGCACTTCGACCCCTCGTCTATTGCCGTACAGTCGCCGCTCGATAGGTCTCCCCTCCCCGTACGAGTGACGCACACCGAGCCGAACACGTAAGGAAGGCAGCGGATGGGTCGCCACCGACGCTCTGCCCCCAGGACCGCAGGCAGCCCCGTCCCCGCTCCCCCGCAGGCCGGGAGGACGAGCGGCGCCTCCGCCCCGCACCCCTCCGACGATCCCGGCGCCACGGCCGGGGAATGGCCCCCCGATCCCCGGCGGCCGCGTGCCCGGCCGAAGGCCCCGGTGCGTACGGGGCTGCTGGGTGCGTCCGCCGCCATGGCCATGGGCGTGGTCGCGATGACCTCCGGCCTGTTCTCCGGCGGGGGCACCCTCCAGCTCGGCAACGACGGCCACGGCGGCGGGCAGGTGCGGACCGAAGAGCCGCCCGTCACCGAGTTCACGCGGCCCGACGCAGGGTCGTCCGGCCGTGGCCAGTCGCACGTGAGCCGCAACGCCGAACGGCCTCCCGCACCGCATGGGGACACCGCAGTGCCCGTCGGCGCTTCCTCCCCGTCCGGCCCGTCGGCAGCACCTGCCGATGCGGCTCCGGGGTCGCAGGGAACCGGCGATACACCCGGCGAAGGGGGTACGGGGCCGGGCGGCGGCTCCGGCGACGCGCAGGCCGCCGACGCTCCGGGCCGGGAAGGTGCAGCTCCGGCGCCCCATGCCCAAGCTCAAGCCCAGGCGCAAGCCCAGGCCCAGGCCCAGGGGCGGACCCGGGTCGCCGACCACGCACAGCCTGCCGGACAGGAACAGCAGACGGCCGATCAGGCTTCTCTGTACCCGTCGGTGGCGCGGCAGTTGCTCGTCCTGGTCAATCAGGAGCGGGCCAAGGCGGGCCTCCGGCCTCTGAAGGCCAGCGCCCGGCTGACGGGGCTCGCGCAGGCGTTCAGCGACGACATGGCGCGGCGTGGATTCTTCAACCACACGGACCCGGACGGCCGCACGCCCTGGGACCGGGCCGCCAGGCACGGCATCCGGAACCTCGGCGGGGAGAACATCGCCCGCGGCCACCCGGACGCCCGCGCCGTGATGGACGCCTGGATGCACAGCGCAGGCCACCGGGCGAACATCCTCAACCGCGACTACCGCACCCTGGGCATCGGGCTGAACACCAGCGCGAGCGGCCCCTGGTGGACGCAGGACTTCGGTTACTGACCGCCGCACGGTGCGCGGCGAGGCCCGCCCCATGCGGCGTCTGACGCCTCGTGGGGGCGATCCGGCGGATCAGAGTGCGGCGCGGCCGGCGACCGCGACCCGGGCGGCCTCGGCCACCCGCGCGCCGAGGTGCTCGGCGGTCAGGATGTCCGCCTTGTGGACGCCCTCGGTGCCCTGGTCGGCGTTGCTCTGCGCCGCTGCGCCGAGGAAGAACCCGAGACGGTTGAGGTCGTTCTCGGAGGCCACCGAGCTGTTCCAGCCGGGCAGCAGGCCGAGGCCCACCCAGTGCATGCCGTGCTGCGCGCCCAGGAGCGAGAGGTACTGCAGGGTGGCGAGCTTGTCGCCGCTCTTGGAGGCGGAGTTGGTGAACCCCGCGGCGATCTTGTCCTGCCAGGCTCGGTCGGCCCAGCGGCCGGAGGTCTGCTGGGCGAAGGCGTGGAAGGCGGCGCTGGCGGTGCCCATGTACGTGGGCGAGCCGAAGACGATCGCGTCGGAGGCGTCGAGCTGCGCCCACTCGGCGTCCGTCATCTCGTCGACCTTGACCAGGTGAACGGTCGCGCCGGTGTCGGCGGCGCCGTCGCGGACGGCCTCGGCGAGGACGGCAGTGTGGCCGAAGCCGGAGTGGTAGGCGACGGAGACGACGGGCTGGGGCAGGGCGGCGGTCATGGGGGCCTCCAATGGGCGAGTGCATGCCGGGCGGCACAGCGGTGTGTGCCGAGCGGCACGACCAGAAGGAAAGCACTAACTTTTCGAAAGCGCAATCCAGGCGTTAGCGCTGTGCGGGAGTATGCTTGCGGCCATGGACCCGGACCTCCCCTTCGACGTGTTCGCCCGTTCCTGCCCCTCGCGCGGCACCCTGGAGCACGTCACGGGGCGATGGGGCGGGCTGACGGTCGTGGCCCTGTACGAGTGCACGCTGCGCTTCAACGAGCTGCGCCGCAGGGTCGACGGTGTGAGCGAGAAGATGCTGTCCCAGACGCTGCACGCGCTGGAGCGCGACGGCCTGGTGCACCGGGAGGCACAGCCGACCAACCCGCCCCGCGTGGACTACGCGCTCACGCCGCTGGGCCAGGACGTCGCTGACCGCCTCATGGGACTGATCGGACTGCTGGAAGAGCGCATGCCGGAGATCCTCGCGGCCCAGGAGACGTACGACGCGGAGCGCGGGGCGTAAGAGGGCGTCCTGGGGTGCTGCCCGGCGCGGGAAACGGCTACGCGGCGCGCGGGCGCGGGGGGCGCTGGCAGCGCGGGCAGAAGTAGCTGGAACGGTTCATCCAGGGGCGGCGGCGCATGGCCGTACCGCAGCGGCGGCACGGCTCGTCCTCGCGCCCGTACGCGTCCAGCGAGCGGTCGAAGTAGCCGGACTCGCCGTTCACGTTGACGTAGAGGCTGTCGAAGCTGGTGCCGCCGACGGCGAGAGCCTCGTTCATGACCTCGCGGATGTGCGTGAGCAGCTCGGCGCTGCGCGGCCTGGTCAGGGTCGCGGTGGGCCGGTCGTAGTGCAGCCGGGAGCGCCACAGCGCCTCGTCGGCGTAGATGTTGCCGACCCCGCTGATGAGCGACTGGTCGAGCAGGGCCCGCTTGAGCGTCGTACGGCGCCGGCGCAGCGCGGCGTGGAAGGCCTCGTCGTCGAAGGCGGGGTCGAGCGGGTCGCGGGCGATGTGCGCGATGACGTCGGGGAGCCCCTCGGGGTCGCCGGGCACCGTGTCGTGCAGGGAGAGCCCGCCGAAGGTGCGCTGGTCGACGAAGCGCAGCTCCGTGCCGGCGGTGTCGTCGAACCGGATGCGGATGCGCAGGTGCTTCTCGTCGGGGGCCTCGTGCGGCTGGACGAGGAGCTGGCCGCTCATGCCGAGGTGGGCGAGGATCGCCCGGTCGGGGGTCGTGGGGCCTTCCGTCTCCAGCGGCAGCCAGAGGTACTTGCCGCGCCGCCGGGCCACGCCGAGGCGGCGGCCGGCCAGCTGGGCGGCGAAGTCCTCGGGGCCGGCGAGGTGGCGCCGGATCGCCCGGGGGTGCAGCACCTGGACGTCGGCCACGGTGCGGCCGCAGGCCCACTGCGCCAGCCCGCGCCGGACGACCTCGACCTCGGGCAGTTCGGGCACGGTGCTCCTCCGGGAAGGGCTCGCGGGCGCCGCCCGGATGTGGCGGACCCCGCGGATGCTGCGGTCGATGCTTCGATACTGCGGTGCTGCGGTGCTGCGTGCTGCGGCGCCTTGGCACCGGCACTGCGCGGCGCGCGCCGGCACGGTCGCCGAACGCCGGGCGCCCCTGGAGTCAGGGCCGCCCGGCGTTCGGGGACGTGTGCGTCAGGATGCGGCGTCGGCCTCGGTCGTCTCGACCCCGGCCTGCTCCGCGGCTTCGGCCTTTGCGGCCTCCGCCTTGTCCACGGCTTCGGCCTTCTGTGCAGCCTCGGCCTTTGCGGCGGCGGCTGCGCGAGCCTCCGCCGCGTCGTGGATGGCGCGCCAGGCGGCTTCCGCCGCCTGCTGCTCCGCTTCCTTCTTGCTGCGGCCGGTGCCGGTGCCGTACGCGACACCACCGACGCGGGCAGCAGCCGTGAAGGTCTTCTCGTGGTCGGGACCGGTCTCGGAGACCAGGTACTCGGGCACGCCGAGCCCCTCCGTCGCGGTCAGCTCCTGGAGGCTGGTCTTCCAGTCCAGGCCGGCGCCGAGGTTCGAGGACTTCTCGATCAGCGGATCGAAGAGCCGGTGAACCAGCTCGGCAGCAGCCTCGAGACCCTGGTCGAGATAGACCGCACCGATCACCGCTTCCAGGGTGTCCGCGAGGATGGACGCCTTGTTGCGGCCGCCCGTGCCCTCTTCACCGCGGCCGAGCCGGATGAAGGAGCCGAGGTCGAGCCCACGGCCCACCTCCGCCAGTGCACGGGAGTTGACCACCGCGGCCCGCAGCTTGGCCAGCTGGCCCTCGGGCAGGTCGGGGTGGATGCGGTAGAGCGTGTCCGTGACCACGAGGCCCAGGACGGAGTCCCCGAGGAACTCCAGGCGCTCGTTGGTCGGCAGGCCGCCGTTCTCGTACGCGTAGGAACGGTGGGTCAGCGCACGCACCAGAAGGGCGGTCTCGAGTCTGTACCCGAGCCGCCCTTCCAGAAGCGTGTGAGACGAGGCCGTGTCCGCCGGCGCCCTCTTCGGCGTAGTGGCGTCTGACATGGAGCCTGTCACCCGCCGATCAGACCTCGAGGACCTGGCGCTTGTTGTAGGTGCCGCAGCTCGGGCACGCGATGTGCTGCTGCTTCGGCTCGTGGCAGCGCTCGCACGCCACCAGGGGGGTGACCGCAGCCTTCCACTGCGACCGGCGGTGGCGCGTGTTGCTGCGCGACATCTTCCGCTTCGGAACAGCCACGGCTACTTCTCCTGTGAGTCATCCCCGACGGAGCGGGGTGCGTTGTCCTTCTCGCCGTCCTGGTCGGAACCGGCGAGTCCCTGCAGTGCCGCCCAACGAATGTCGACGGTCTCGTGATGGTGGTCCGGGTCGTCCGCCAGCCGCGCTCCGCACTCGGAGCACAGGCCGGGGCAGTCGTCCTGGCACACCGGCTGCAGCGGCAGTGCGAGCACCACCGCGTCGCGCAGCACGGGTTCGAGGTCGAGCAAGTCGGCCTCGAGAAAGAGCATGTCCTCTTCGTCTTCCTCGGCGTCGTCGCCGGTATCCGCGGGGCGGCTCCGGTCATCGGCGTCGGGGTAGGAGTACATCTCCTGGAAGTCCACTTCGAGCTCACGCTCGAGCGGCTCCAGACACCTTACGCACTCCCCGGTGAGCGGTGCACGGGCGGTGCCTGTGACAAGCACCCCTTCCATGACCGACTCCAGTCGGAGGTCGAGCTCGACGGTCGCGCCCTCGGCCACGGAGATGACCTCGATACCGAGGTGATCGGGGGCCGGGACGGAGCGGGAGACCCTCTTCAGCGCACCGGGACGCCGACCCAGCTCGCGTGTGTCGAACACGAGAGGGGAACGGTGATCGAGGCGGGCGTTCAGGGCTTCCTGCTTTCTACGCTGCGGTGACGGCGGCCCGGAGCCGTATGCGGTGACGCATGCGATGAGGGCAGCCGAGATCGCGAATGCACACGCGACCGAAGAGCCAGGATACTGGACGGGTCGCCGTAGACCCAATCGGCCGTCGTACGGCGCCGGTCAGCGGCCCTGTTCGTAACGGCGGAGCTGCTCCAGGTCGATCATCGACGTGTCGAAGAGGCTCGTCTCGTCCAGCGTTCCGCCCGCCTGGGGCCGGTCCTGTGCGGACCGGTCCGGTGCGGGCTGATGCTGAGCGGGCTGTTGCTGCTGGGGCACGTAGCCGCCGCCCTGGGCGCCGTAGCCCTCGCCCGGGGCCGGAGCAGGCCAGGCGTAGGGGTCGGCCTGGTGGTAGCCGCCTTGGACCGCGTACGGGTCGGCCTGCTGCCCGTGGGAGCCGTCCGCCTCGTACTGCTGCTGGTAGACGTACGGGTCGGCTCCGTAGCCCTGCGGCTCGTAGTAGCCGTCGTAGCCCGCGTGGGGCGCTGCATGGGGCGCTGCATGGGGCGCGGTGGCGGGCTCCGGGGCGGCCTGCGCCTGGGGCACGGCCAGGCCCGCGAGGAAGTCGGCGTCGCTGGTGGGGCGGGCGGCGTGGAAGCCGTCCTGGGCGGCCATGTGGGCACCCAGCTCGTCGGCCGGGCGGACGCCGAGGAGCTTTTCGCGGCCGCGGCCGACCGCCTCCAGCGTCTTGCTCAGGACCGCCGAGACGGCGCCGAGCTTCGCGTCGACGTAGGCGTCGGCCTGCTGACGCTGGACGCGGGGGTCGGAGCTGGGCTCCGGGGCGTCCCCGGCGCCCCCGTCTGCGTACTGCCCCCCGTGACCGCCGTCCCCGTCCGCGCGGCCCAGCAGCTTCTCGCGGCCCCGGCCGACGGAGCCGATGGTCTTGGTGAGGACGACCTCGAAGTTGGCGAGCTTGCTGTCGACGTAGTCGTCGGCTTCGGCGCGGATCTCCTCGGCCTGCCGGCGGGCCTCGGCGAGGATCCGGTCGGCCTCCTCCTGGGACTGCCGGGCGACCTCGGTGTCGGAGATCAGCGATCCGCGGTGGGCGCGCGCGGACTCGATGATCCGCTCGGCCTCCTCACGGGCCTGGGCGACCAGCTGCTCGCGGTCGCCGATGAGCTCCTGCGCGCGGGCGAGCGAGCCGGGCAGTCCGGCGCGGAGCTCCTCGAGCAGGGCGAGCAGCTCGGCGCGGTTGACCACGCAGGAGGCGGACATCGGCATGGACCGGGCGCCGGTGACGGTCGTGACGATCTCGTCGAGCTTCTTCTGGACGTCCACCTGGCGCTCGCCACTTTCTTCTGCCGGACGACACGAACGGGGTCGACTGTACGGGCAGTCGGCCTCCGCCCGACAGCTGCCGGGAGGGGCGGGGTGTCAGCGCTCGCCGAGCCGTTCGGTGAGTGCTTCCAGCACCAGCGGCGGGACCAGGTGGGAGACGTCGCCGCCCCAGGCAGCGACCTCCTTGACCAGGCTGGACGACAGGAAGCTGTACGTCGGGTTGGTCGGGACGAACAGGGTCTCGACGCCCGAGAGCCCGTTGTTCATCTGGGCCATCTGCAGCTCGTAGTCGAAGTCGCTGACCGCCCGCAGGCCCTTGACGATGGCGGGGATGTCGCGCTGCTTGCAGAAGTCGACGAGGAGGCCGTGGAAGGACTCCACCTGCACGTTGCCGTACTCGGCGGTGACCTGGCGGAGCAGGTCTATCCGCTCGTCGACCGTGAACAGGCCCTTCTTCGACTGGTTGATCATCACTGCGACGTGGACGACGTCGTACAGCCTGGAAGCGCGGGCGATGATGTCGAGGTGTCCATTGGTGACGGGGTCGAACGACCCCGGACAGACGGCGCGGCGCAACGGTGTCTCCTCGCTCTCCGGTCCATTCATGACGCGCGGGGAGAAGTCTCTTCGGCGCACGTCGAGGCGGCGCGACCGTACCAAAGCGTCCCCTCGCCGTAGCGACGGGCCCTCAGTGCCTGGAAACCGTCCGGCCAGGGGAATTCCCCGCCTCTGGTGCTGCGCTCCACGGTGACCAGCGCCTCGTCCGCAAGCCACCCCCCGGCACGGAGTGTGAGGAGAATCTCGCGGAGCGCCTCGTCGGTGACGGCGTAGGGCGGGTCGAGGAAGACCACGTCGTAGGGGGCCGCGGGGGGCGGGCCCGCCGCGATCTGCTCGGCCTTGCCGGAGCGGACCTCGGCTCCGGGCAGCCCGAGCGTGCGGACGTTCTCGCGGATGGTGCGCGTCGCGCGGGCGTCGGCCTCCACCAGCAGGACGTGCGCGGCGCCGCGTGAGAGCGCCTCCAGGCCGACCGCGCCCGAGCCCCCGTACAGGTCCAGGACGCGGGTGCCGTGGAGGGTGCCCAGCAGGGACTCCAGGGTGGAGAACAGGCCCTCGCGCGCCCGGTCGGAGGTCGGGCGGGTGCCGGTGCCGGGCGGCACGGCCAGGCGGCGTCCGCCGGCGATGCCGGCGATCACGCGGGTCATGGGGTCCTCGGTCCTTCGCGACGGTGTGCGGTGTGTGGTGTGGAGGTCTGACGGGTGCGGCGGGGCTGCGACAGGCCTGACGGCCGGCCGGGGCGCCGCCCCTTCAGCCTAGGGCGTCGGAGCCCGCCGGGCGCCTCCGCGGTGGCCTCCGGCGCGGGCGCCCGCCCCGTGGCCGGACGGACGCGCTCAGCCCTTGTCCAGGTACTGCTCCCGCTCCTCGTCCAGCAGGGCGTCCAGCGCGGTGCGCAGGTCGGGCAGCGCCTCCAGCTCGGGGTCGGCGGCGACGACGGCCGCGGCCTCCTCCCGGGCGGCTGCGATGACCTCCTCGTCGTCGATGACGGTGAGCATGCGCAGGGACGAGCGGACGCCCGACTGGGCCTGGCCGAGGACGTCGCCCTCGCGGCGCTGTTCGAGGTCGATGCGGGAGAGCTCGAAGCCGTCCAGGGTGCCGGCGACGGCGGCGAGGCGGGCGCGGGACGGGCTCGCCTCCGGGGCGTCGGTGACCAGCAGGCACAGGCCCGGGGCCGAGCCGCGCCCCACGCGGCCGCGCAGCTGGTGGAGCTGGGAGACGCCGAACCGGTCCGCGTCCATGATCACCATGACGGTGGAGTTGGGCACGTTCACGCCGACCTCGATGACGGTCGTGGCCACCAGGACGTCCACCTCGCCGGCGGCGAAGCGGCGCATCACGTCGTCCTTGGCGTCGGGCTGCATGCGGCCGTGCAGCACCTCCACGCGCAGCCCGCTCAGGGGGCCCTTGGCGAGCTGCGCGGCGACGTCCAGGACGGCGAGGGGCGGGCGCCGCTCGCCGTCGCCCTGCGCCGCGGCCTGCCCGGCCTCGTCTCCCGTCCCGTCCTTGGAGGCGCTCTTGACGGCGCTCTTCGCGGCGCCCTTCACGGGCGTCCCGGCTTCGCCCTCCTCGGCCAGGTCGTCGCCGATGCGGGGGCAGACCACGTAGGCCTGGTGGCCGCCCTCGATCTCCTCGCGCACGCGCTCCCAGGTGCGCGCCAGGAAGTGGGGCTTGTCCTTGGCGGGCACCACGTGGGTGGCGATGGGCGAGCGGCCGGCCGGCAGCTGGTCAAGGACGGAGGTCTCCAGGTCGCCGAAGACGGTCATGGCGACGGTCCGCGGGATCGGGGTCGCGGTCATCACCAGGAGGTGCGGCGGTTGCTTCCCCTTGGAGCGCAGGGCGTCGCGCTGCTCGACGCCGAAGCGGTGCTGCTCGTCGACCACGACCAGGCCGAGGTCGTGGAACTGCACCTTGTCCTCGATGAGGGCGTGGGTGCCGATGACGATGCCGGCCTCGCCCGTGACGAGGTCGAGCAGCGCCTGCCGCCGGGCGGCCGTCCCCATGGAGCCGGTGAGCAGCACGACCTTGGTGCCCTGCTCGGCGCCGCCGAGCATGCCGCCCTCGGCCAGCTCGCCCATCATCTCGGTGACCGACCGGTGGTGCTGCTGGGCGAGCACTTCGGTGGGGGCGAGCATGGCGGCCTGGCCGCCGGCGTCGACGACGCCGAGCATGGCGCGCAGGGCCACCATGGTTTTACCCGATCCGACCTCTCCCTGCAGGAGGCGGTGCATGGGGTGCTCGGTGGCCAGGTCGTCGAAGATCTCCGCGGAGACGGTGCGCTGGCCCTCGGTGAGCGTGAAGGGCAGCTTGGCGTCGAAAGCGTCGAGGATGCCGCCCGCCACGGGCTTTCGGGCCACGGCCGGCAGCTGGGAGTCGGCGTGCCGGCGACGGGCGAGGGCGACCTGGAGGACGAACGCCTCGTCCCACTTCAGGCGTGCCCTGGCGTCCTCGATGTCGGCCTTGGTGCGGGGCCGGTGGACCTTGCGGAAGGCGTCGGGGAGCTCGGCCAGGCCTCGGCCGTCGCGCAGCGAGGGGGGCAGCGGGTCGGTGAGGCCCTGCCACTGCTCGGCCTCGAACAGGTCCAGCAGGGTGTCGACGGCCTTGGTGAGCTTCCAGGACTGGAACTGCTTGCAGGCGGGGTAGATCGGCAGGAGGCGGCCGGCGAAGGCCTCTGCGGCGTCGGCCCCGCTGTCGCGGTCCAGGAGCTCGTAGTCGGGGTGGAGGAGCTGGCGGGTGCGGTTGAAGACCGAGACCTTGCCGGCGAACATGCCGCGGCGGCCGGGGATCAGCTCCTTCTCCCGCGCATAGGCGCCGCGGCCGAAGAAGACGAGGGTCAGGGAGCCGCTGCCGTCGGTGACGACGACCTCCAGGCGGACGCCCTTTCCGTGGTTGAACGTCTTCATGGCGGCCTTGGCGACCTGGGCGACGACGGTGACGTGCTCGTCCAGCGGCAGGTCGGCCAGGCGCGTCAGCTCACCGCGCTCGGCGTAGCGACGCGGGTAGTGGTGCAGCAGATCGCCGGCCGTGTGCAGGTCGAGGTGCTCGGCCATCACCTTCGCGGTGCTGCCGCCGAGGATCTTCTTCAAGGGTTCGTAAAGCGCTGGCACGCGTCCCATTGCACACCACGGCACTGACAGACGGTGTCATTCGGTGCCCGTCCGATGTCTCGTTCGGCGTCTCGTTCGACGTCACTCGATGCCGATGAGCAGCGGCGGCGACTGCTGTCCGCCCCGGTAGACCACCGTGTCGACGGCGAGGTGGCCGCCCCGTACGTGCCGCTCCAGGCGGTCGGCTACGGCGTCGGGGACGTCCGCGCCGAGGACGAGGGTGACCATTTCGCCGCCCGCGGCCAGCATGCGGTCCAGGACGGTCGCGGCGGTGGCGGCGAGGTCGGAGCCGATGACGGCCACGTCGCCGTCGATGAGGCCGAGCACGTCGCCCGCCTGGCAGACGCCGGCCATGGTCCAGGCCTGCCGTTCGGCGACGGCGAGCTCGGCGTAGCGGGTGGCTCCGGCGGCGGAGGTCATCGCGACGACGTCCTCGTCGAAGCGGCGTGCGGGCTCGTGGACGGCGAGCGCGGCGATGCCCTGGACGGCGGCGCGGGTCGGGATGAGGGCGACGCGGACGCCCGCGGCGCGGGCCTGCTCGGCCGCGGCGGCCGCGGTGTGCTGCAGTTCGGGGTCGTTGGGGAGCAGGACGACCTCGCGGGCGTTGGCGCGCCGGATGGCGTCGACGAGCTCTCCGCTGGCGGGGGGCTCCCCGGGGCGGGCCGCGACGACGGTGGCGCCGGCGTCCGTGCACAGCCCGGCAAGCCCTTCGCCGGGGACGACCGCGACGACGGCGCGCCGGGCGGGCTCGCGGGTGCGGCCGGGGTCGCCTGCCGGGGCTGCGGCGGCTGCTTCTGCGGCGGCTCCGGCGAAGTGGGTGATGCGGATGCGGTGGGGGCGCCCCGCTTCGATGCCGGCCTCGACGGCGGCTCCGGCGTCGTCCACGTGGACGTGGACGTTCCACAGGCCGTCGCCGCCGACGACGACGAGGGAGTCGCCGAGGGCGTCGAGCCGGGTGCGCAGGCGGGGGACGGCGGTGTCGTCGGCGTCCAGGAGGTAGATGACCTCGAAGGCGGGCGAGGTGCCGCCGGGGGCGGTGGCGGGGCAGGGCGCGGGGCCGTGTGCCGGTGCGGCGGGCTGCGGCGGTACGGGGGCGGGGCGCGTCCACGCGCGCGTGCCGCGCGGGAGGGCCTCCCCGGACAGGGCCCTGGCGAGCGCGCCGATCACCTCCACGAGGCCGAGGCCGCCGGCGTCGACGACTCCGGCCCGGCCGAGGGCGTCGAGCTGGCCGGGGGTCATCGCGAGGGCGGAGCGGGCCGCCTCGTCTGCGGCGCGGGCCACGGCGGCGCAGTCGCCCCGCGCCGCTGCGGCGGCGTCGGCGGCGGCCGCGGCGACGGTGAGGATGGTGCCCTCGACGGGGCGGGCGACGCCTTCGTACGCGGATTCCACGGCCCGCCGCAGGGCGCGCCGCAGCAGCTCGGCGTCGTCGGCGGGGCGCCCCGTGCGGGAGGGGGCGGGGCGCGGCTCCCCGCCCCCCGCCAGGACCTCCGCCATGCCGCGCAGGAGCTGGGCCAGGATCGTGCCGGAGTTGCCGCGGGCGCCTATGAGGGCGCCGTGGGCCATGGCGCGGACGGCGTCGGGGAGCGTGGGGCGGGAGGCGGGGCCCGTGGTGGCGTGGCCGTCGAAGACGGCGTCGACGGCCCTGGCGGCGGATTCGGCGGTCAGGTACAGGTTCGTGCCGGTGTCGCCGTCCGGGACGGGATAGACGTTGATGGCGTCGATCTCCTCGCGGGCCCGCCCCAGGGCGTCGAGAGCCAGTGCGCACCAGGTGCGTACCGCGGAGGCGTCCAGCGGGTGCGGCACGTGTGTCCTCCTCGGACTCCCGGGGGCGGTGGAGCGGTGATCGCAGACTAGTCCCGGGGCACGGCCCGGAGGGAGGGCGGGCGGTCGGCCGGGGGGGACGGGGGGACGGGACAGGTCAGACAGGTCGGACAGGTCACAGCCCGGGCAGCCATGGTAGTTTCGTCGAACGGGAGCAGCCGTTGTATGCTGCTCCGGTTGCCTGATGAGAATCAGGCCATCCCCCTGGTAATGCCGGTCACTACAGATTTCGGCACGCAGGGATTTTCCGTACGTGCCTGTCGTCTCCGCGTGAGCGGGGGTGACCCGTCTTTGGAGTAACCCGTGGCTGCCAACTGCGACGTCTGCGGCAAGGGGCCGGGCTTCGGCAACGCTATTTCGCACTCGCACCGCCGTACCCCCCGCCGTTGGAACCCCAACATCCAGCGGGTGCGTGCTGTGGTCGGTGGGACGCCGAAGCGGCTCAACGTCTGCACCTCGTGCATCAAGGCCGACAAGGTCTCGCGCTAAGCGAGTGCTGTCCCCCGCGCGAGCGGGGGCGAGCCGGTCTCGCTGTGACGTCTCACGTCGTGGCGCTGCCCATCTGGTTGCCTTGAAAGCCGGTCCACCTCACGGTGGGCCGGCTTCTTGCCGTATCTGCTCGCGGCACGCTTGCCGGGGCCCCGCCCCATGCGCTTAAGGGGGCCCCGCCCCATGCTCTAAGAACGCCACCGCCATGCGTGGTCGACCGGCCCGATGCCGTCCCCCAGGGGGAAGCCGGCCGCGATGGCGCCGGTGACGTAGTCCTTGGCGGCCGCCACCGCTTCCGGCACCGTGTGCCCCTTGGCGAGCCCGGAGGCGATGGCGCTCGCCAGCGTGCACCCCGTCCCGTGCGTGTGCCGGTTGTCGTGGCGCGGGGCCCGCAGCCAGTGCTCCTCGGCGCCGTCCGTGAGGAGGTCCAGTGCGTCCCCCTCCAGGTGCCCGCCCTTGATGAGCGCCCACCGGGGCCCGTACGCGAGGACGGCGTCCGCCGCACGGCGCATGCCGTCCTCCGAGGCGACCCGCAGGCCCGTGAGCCACGCGACCTCGTCGAGGTTGGGGGTGGCGACGGTGGCCGCGGGCAGCAGCTTCGTGCGGACCGCGTCCAGGGCGGAGGCGGCGAGCAGGGCGTCGCCGTGCTTGGAGATGCCCACCGGGTCCACGACCACGGGGGCGGCGGTGCCCGCCAGGAGCTCGGCGACGGTCCGCACGAGCTCCTCCGAGGCGAGCATGCCGGTCTTCACGGCCTGGACGCCGATGTCGTCGACGACGCTGCGGTACTGGGCCCGTACGGCCTCCGCGGGCAGCTCCCAGGCCCCCTGCACGCCGCGGGAGTTCTGTGCGGTCACCGCCGTGACCACGCTCATGCCGTGCACGCCGAGGGCGAGCATGGTCTTGAGGTCGGCCTGGATGCCCGCACCGCCGCCGGAGTCGGATCCGGCGACGGTCAGTACGCGTGGGGGTATCGGCATGGGGCCGAATCTACAGCGCCGCCCCGTGCGGCCCGTGGGGCCCCGCCCCGTGCTGCTCCCCCGGCTCCAGCTCCCCGAAGTGGTCCCACCCGCCGGCCTTGTCCCACGGGGCCCCGTCCACGGTGACCTGGGGCAGGGCGGAGGGGCTGACGACCTCGCCGATGACCTTCCAGCGGGCGGGCAGCTTCACGTCCGGCGGGAACGTCGCGACGATCGCGTGGTCCTCTCCCCCGGTCAGCACCCACTGCAGCGGGTCGACGCCGACGGCCTGGCCGATGTCCGACATCTGGGTGGGCACGTCGATGGCCGCCGTGTGCAGGTCGATGCGGACCTTGCTGGCCTCGGCGATGTGGCCGAGGTCGGCGATGAGGCCGTCGCTGACGTCCGTCATCGCGGTGGCGCCGAGACCCGCCGCCGCGGGGCCCGCGTGGTACGGCGGTTCGGGGCGCCGGTGGGCCTCGACGAAGGCGCGGGGCGAGCGGAAGCCGCGGACGAGCACCGCGAGTCCGGCCGCGGACCAGCCCAGCCACCCGGTGACCGCGACGATGTCCCCGGGCTGTGCGCCGGAGCGGGTGACCGGCTCGTGGTTGCGCAGGTCACCGAGGGCCGTGATGGCGACGGTGATGATCTCGCCGCGCACCACGTCGCCGCCGACGACCGCCGCACCGGCGACCTGGCACTCGTCGCGGATGCCGTCCATCAGCTCGGTCGGCCAGGTGGCGGGGAGTTCGGCGGGGACGACCAGGCCGAGCAGGATCGCGGTCGGCACCGCGCCCATCGCCGCGATGTCGGCGAGGTTCTGCGCGGCGGCCTTGCGCCCGACGTCGTAGGCGGTCGACCAGTCGCGGCGGAAGTGCCGCCCCTCCAGGAGCACATCCGTACTGGCCACGACCCTCCGGTCGGGCGCAGCCACCACCGCGGCGTCGTCACCCGGCCCGAGCCGGACCGCAGGGGTGGTGGTGAGCCGGGAAGTAAGCTCTCTGATGAGCCCGAACTCCCCCAACTCGCCCACGGTGCCTTTCACTGAGCTCCTCCTAGGAGTATCGGTTGTGACATACGCCGCGCCGCGCAGGCAGCGCGGGTCTCCCCGCGCCGTGCGGCGACGCGGTACCGTGGCGTCTCTTCTCCCCACATGATCCTCGTAGCCGCCCTGGAGGTTCCGTGGTACAGGCGTACATCCTGATCCAGACCGAGGTCGGCAAGGCGTCGACCGTGGCCGAAGTCATCTCGAAGATCTCGGGGGTGATCCAGGCCGAGGACGTGACCGGTCCGTACGACGTGATCGTGCGCGCCCAGGCCGAGACCGTGGACGAGCTCGGCCGCATGGTGGTGGCCAGGATCCAGGCAGTGGAGGGCATCACCCGCACACTGACCTGCCCGGTCGTCCATCTCTAGCTCCCCCGTATGCTCGCCCGGTGAAGTCTTCCCTCCGCCGGCCCTTCGGCCTGTCCGCTGTCGTCGTGCTGTGCGCGGCCGCCGGCTGCTCGCCGTCGGGCGGCGCGGAGGGTCCCGCGGTCGCGGTCCCCACGCCGTCGGCGCGGGCGGCCGGGCTCTGCCGGGCCCTGCACAAGGAGCTGCCGAAGACCGTGGACGGGAAGCAGCGGCGCACCGCCGGCCCCGTCTCGGACTTCACCGCCGTGTGGGGTGATCCCGCGATCGCCCTGCGCTGCGGGGTGGAGCGTCCCG
The DNA here is from genome assembly GCF_013394065.1 of Streptomyces rectiverticillatus. Lineage (NCBI taxonomy): Bacteria > Bacillati > Actinomycetota > Actinomycetes > Kitasatosporales > Streptomycetaceae > Streptomyces > Streptomyces rectiverticillatus. The sequence continues at coordinate 5,287,491 of NZ_CP040752.1, read as the reverse complement.
AGATCATCAAGCCCGGTTCCGAACACTACAACCCCGCCGCGGACTCGGTGGAGATCGACGGTGTGGACTGGCTGCCGGAGCGGCGGCCGGACGGCAGCGTCCGCTGCACGACCACCCTGCGGGAGGCGTTCGTGGAGGTGACGCTGCCGAGGAAGGTCGTCGGCGAGGCCGGCGATCTCGGTGCGCTCACCGATCTCGCCGGCGCCGTCGCGAAGACGATCCCGGTGGGGGTCGTCTAGCGCAGGCCCGTGGGCCGGCGCAGCGCCGCCTGGATGAGGCGGTCGATCAGCTCGGTGTAGCCGACGCCGCTCTCCTGCCACATGCGGGGGTACATGGAGATCGGCGTGAAGCCCGGCAGGGTGTTGATCTCGTTGATGACGAACTCGCCGTCCTCGGTGAGGAAGAAGTCCGCGCGCACGAGGCCCTCGCACGAGGCGGCGTCGAAGGCCTGCACGGCGAGCTCCTGCACCTTCGCCGTCTCCTGCGGCGTCAGCGGCGCGGGGACGAGACCGGTGGCGGAGTCGATGTACTTCGCCTCGAAGTCGTAGAAGTCGTGGGCGGTGACCGGGGGGATCTCGGCGGGGACGCTGGCGCGCGGCCCGTCCTCGAACTCCAGGACGCCGCACTCGATCTCCCGGCCCCGCAGCAGCGACTCGACCAGGATCTTCGGGTCGTGGCGGCGCGCCTCGGCCACGGCCTCGTCCAGGCCGGAGACGTCGTCGACCTTGGTGATGCCCATGGAGGAGCCGGCGCGGGCGGGCTTGATGAAGACGGGCCAGCCGTGCTCGCCGGCGAAGTCGACGATCTTCTTCCGGGCGGCGGCCGGGTCGGTGTCCCACTCGCGGGGGCGGACGACCTCGTACGGGCCGACGGGCAGGCCGAAGGAGACGAAGACGCGCTTCATGTACTCCTTGTCCTGGCCGACGGCCGAGGCGAGCACTCCGGCGCCCACGTAGGGGATGCCGGAGAGCTCCAGCATGCCCTGGAGGGTGCCGTCCTCCCCGTAGGGGCCGTGCAGGACGGGGAAGACCACGTCGACCTCGCCCAGCGCCTTGGGCATCGTGCCCGGCTCCGTGTAGACGAGCTCGCGGTCGGAGGGGTCGACCGGCAGGACGACGGAGCCGTCGGGCGACTGGGCGAGCTGCGCGACGCTCGGCAGCGCGCGGTCGGCGATGGCCATCCGCTCGGGGTCGTCGGCGGTGAGGGCCCAACGGCCGTCCGTGGTGATGCCGATCGGCAGCACGTCGTACTTCGTGCGGTCGATGGCGCGCAGCACGGCGCCGGCGGTGACCACGGAAATGGCGTGCTCGGAACTGCGGCCGCCGAAGACGACCGCCACACGCGGCTTCCGGCCAGGGCTCTGGGGGGTGATCTCGCTGCTCATATCGCGACGAGACTACCTCGTGGTGCGGGCGGCGTCAGTGCCGCTCGGCCTTGGCGCTGCGCGACATCAGCTCCTTGAGGGCCACCAGCGGCGGCTTGCCCTCGTGCACGATCTCCACCACGGTCTCCGTGATCGGCATGTCGACTCCGTGGCGCCGCGCCAGATCCAGGACCGACTCGCAGGACTTGACGCCCTCGGCGGTCTGCTTGGTGACCGCGATGGTCTCCGAAAGGGTCATGCCGCGGCCGAGGCTCGCGCCAAAAGTGCGGTTACGGGAGAGCGGGGAGGCGCAGGTGGCGACGAGGTCCCCCATGCCGGCGAGGCCGGCGAAGGTGTGCGCGTCGGCGCCCATGGCCAGGCCCAGCCGGGTGGTCTCGGCCAGGCCGCGGGTGATGAGGGAGGCCTTGGCGTTGTCGCCGAGCCCCATGCCGTCGGCGATGCCGACGGCGAGGGCGATGACGTTCTTGACGGCGCCGCCGAGCTCGCAGCCGACCACGTCGGTGTTGGTGTACGGGCGGAAGTAGGCGGTGTGGCAGGCGGCCTGGAGGCGCTTGGCCACGGACTCGTCGCGGCAGGCGACGACGGCGGCGGCGGGCTGCCGCGCGGCGATCTCCTTGGCGAGGTTGGGGCCGGTCAGGACGGCCACCTGGTCGGCGGAGACCTTGGCGACCTCCTCGATGACCTCGCTCATGCGCTTGGCGGTGCCCAGCTCGACGCCCTTCATCAGGGAGACGAGGACGGTGTCCGCGGGCAGCAGGGGCGCCCACGCGGCGAGGTTGCCGCGCAGCGTCTGGGAGGGCACCGCGAGAACGGTGAATTCGGCGCCCCGTGCGGCTTCGGCGGGGTCGGTGGTGGCCCGCACGGAGCGCGGGAGCTCGACGCCCGGGAGGTAGTCGGGGTTGGTGCGGGTGGTGTTGACGGCCTCCACGAGGGCGGCGCGCCGCCCCCACATGGTGACCTCGCAGCCGGCGTCCGCGAGGACCATGGCGAAGGCGGTCCCCCAGGAACCGGTGCCGTAGACGGCGCAGCGCGTCACTTCTCGTCCTCCTGGGCCTTGCGGCGGGCCGCGGCGCGGGCCTTCTTCGGGTTGTACGGCTCGGCGGGGGCCGGCTCGCCGCGCAGTTCGGCGAGGAGGGCGGTGATGGAGGCCATGATGTCGTCGGTCGCGGCGCGCAGGACGTCCGCGGTGGGCTCCTTGTCGTAGTACGCGGAGAGGTCGACGGGCGGGCCGGCCATCACCTTGAGCGTCTTGCGGGGGAAGAGCCGGAGCTTGTTCTCCTTGGCGTACGGCGGCATGGCCTCGTTGGCGCCCCACTGGGCGACCGGGATGACCGGTGCGCGGGTGAGGAGCGCGACGCGGGCGGCGCCGGTCTTGCCCTCCATGGGCCACATGCCGGGGTCGCGGGTGAGGGTGCCCTCGGGGTAGAAGGCCACGCACTCGCCCTTGTTGATGGCCTCGACGGCGGCCTTGAAGGCGGCTGCGGCGTCGGCCGACTCCCGGTAGACGGGGATCTGCCCCGTGCCGCGCAGGACGGCGCCGACGAAGCTGCCCTTGAACAGGGCGGCCTTGGCCAGGAAGCGGGGGACGCGCCCGGTGTTGTACTGGTAGTGGGCGTAGGAGAGCGGGTCGAGATACGAGTTGTGGTTGACGGCGGTAATAAAACCGCCGTCGGCAGGAATGTGCTCCATTCCCCGCCAGTCCCGCTTGAACAGAACCACGAGCGGCGGTTTAGCCAACACCGCCGTAAAGCGGTACCAGAAGCCGATTCTGTGGCGGGACACTCGGACACCCTTCTCTTGGGACCTTGGAGCTGTGCTGAACCCGGAGGCCGCACAAGTGTCGCCCCAGGTCCCCGGTCTGTCGAGAACACCGTAACCCCGCGCTCCGCGGGCGGCTGCGGCAGCGGGTGACAATGAGGCGGATGCGAAGAGAGGGGGCGGATGTGGTCTGGACGCTGGTGGTGCCGGTGAAGCCGCTGGCCCTGGCCAAGAGCCGTCTCGGCACCGGGCCCGGGGAGGGGCCCCGTGCCGCGCTCGCGCTGGCGTTCGCCGTGGACACCGTGGCCGCGGCACTGGCCTGTGCGGCGGTACGGGATGTGGTGGTCGTCACGGACGATCCGCTGGCCGGGGCCGAGCTCACCGCCCTCGGGGCGCGCGTCCTGGCCGAACCCGGGGGGCCGGGCGGCCTGAACGGCGCCCTTGCGCACGGGGCGCGCACCGTACGGGCCGGGCGGGCGGGCGCCGCCGTGGCGACCCTGAACGCGGACCTTCCCGCCCTGCGCCCGGCGGAACTGGGCCGGGTCCTCGATTCCGCGACGGAATTCCCCCGCGCATTTCTCGCGGACGCGGCGGGAATCGGAACGACACTGCTGGCGGCGGCGCCGGGAATGGAATTGGCGCCGGCGTTCGAAGGACATTCGCGCGCCCGGCACCGGGACTCGGGGGCGCGGGAGATCGGGCTGACCGGGGTGGATTCCGTGCGCCGGGACGTGGACACGGAGGCGGATTTGCGGGCCGCCCTGGCCCTGGGCGTGGGGCCCCGTACGGCCGCCCTTGTGGGCGCCCCCGCGGAGCCGGGCGGCGGGGGCCGCAGGGGCACGGTGCGGCCGCCCCGTGCGGGCGGCGCGCAACCGCACGGGGCGGCCGGCGCGCAACCGCACGGGGCGGCCGCGGCGGAACGCTCCGCCCCGCGCGCCGACTAGGCTGCTGACATGCAGGCCACCGCTTACACCTTCGACCCTCAGACGCGCTCCGGGAGCGTGCTCCTGGACGACGGCACCCCGCTGCCCTTCGACGCAGCGGCCTTCGACGCGGGAGGCCTGCGCCTGCTGCGGCCGGGCCAGCGCGTGCGCATCGAGTGCGCGGAGGGCGCCGCAGGCGCGGAGGGGGCCCCGGAGGGCCGCCGCGTGACACTGGTGACGCTGCAGACGCTCTGACCGGCGCGCAGACGCACCGCGGGCCGGGCTCCCCGAGGGGAGCCCGGCCCGGCGCGTGACGCCGTTCGCTGCCTTACTTCTTGGCGGCGGTCTTCTTGGCGGTGGTCTTGCGCGCGGTGGTGGTCTTGCGCGTCGTGGCCTTGGTCGCCGTGGCCTTCTTGGCGGGGGCGGTCTTCTTCGCGGCGGCCTTCTTGGCGGTGGCCGCGGTGGCCTTCTTCGCCGGGGCGGCCTTCTTGGCGACGGTCTTCTTGGCGGTGGCGGCCGTGGTGGCCTTCTTCGCCGTCGCCTTCTTCGCCGTCGTCTTCTTGGCGGCGGCCGTGGTCTTCTTCGCCGTCGTGGTCTTCTTCGCGGCGGCCTTCTTGGCGGTGGCGGCCGTGGTGGCCTTCTTCGCCGTCGCCTTCTTGGCGGTGGCCTTCTTGGCCGCGGCCTTGGCGGTGACCTTGCCGCCCGAAAGGCTGCCCTTGGGCGCCTTCTTGACGGCGACCTCGCCACCCTTCGGCAGCTTCTTCGAGCCGCTCACCAGGTCCTTGAAGCCCTGACCCGCGCGGAAGCGCGGCACCGAGGTCTTCTTGACCCGCACGCGCTCACCCGTCTGCGGGTTGCGGGCGTAACGGGCCGGGCGGTCGACCTTCTCGAACGAACCGAAGCCGGTGACCGAGACCCGGTCACCCGCGACGACTGCACGGACGATCGCGTCGAGCACCGCGTCGACGGCGTCTGCGGCCTGCTGACGGCCGCCGAGCTTGTCGGCAATCGCTTCAACGAGCTGCGCCTTGTTCACGTCTTCCCCTTCGGAGACATTGCTGGAACGAATGCGCTCCAGCCTTTTCGCACGTTAGGCAGATATATACCGCAAATCAAACACGAAACGGTCTAATCACCCTTGTGCCGCAACGAACTCGACCATCACGGAGTTCCGTCACGGTCGGGCTCTTCGGGGAAACGGCCCTCGTCGAGGTCGTTCATCAGCCGGTCCAGACGCATTGCGGCGCCTGAGAGATCGTGCTTCGCCGCGGCCGTGATGGCCAGCAGCTTCCGGGACAGCGCCATCCGTACGCCCTCCGGGACTTGCAGTGCGCGCACCCGGGAGTGCGCTTCCTTGAGTCGGTCCGCGACGAGCCGGTATAGCTCGAGTTGGCTGTCGCGTTCCATGCACCGATTGTGCCATCTGAGGCGAGTTGTCGCTTCACAGGGCCTCAACAGAGCGATGCGCCCCCTGTCCGAAGACAGGGGGCGCATCATGCCAAACCCTTGGTGAGCAGCGAAAATCCGGGGTCCCCCGAGCGTCGCTCCGGGCGCCCGAAGGGGCGCGAAATCCGTGTCAGATCTGGGCCGTGGAGGGCTTGAAAGAAGGCCTTCCGGCCTCGAAGGCGGCGACGTCGGGCTCGTGCCGCAGGGTCAGGCCGATGTCGTCGAGCCCCTCCAGGAGGCGCCACCGGGCGTTCTCGTCAAGGTCGAAATCAGCCGTGATCGAGCCGGCCCGGACCTGGCGCGCCACGAGGTCGACGGTCACCTCCGCGGCCGGGTCGGCCTCGGTCAGCTCCCAGAGGGCGTCGACGGTCTCCTGCGGCAGGACGACGGTCAGCAGTCCGTTCTTGAGCGAGTTACCACGGAAGATGTCGGCGAAACGCGAGGAGACGACCGCTTTGAAGCCGTAGTTCTGCAGAGCCCAGACCGCGTGCTCACGGGAGGAGCCGGTGCCGAAGTCCGGACCGGCCACCAGGACGCTGGCCCCCCGGCGCTCGGGACGGTTCAGCACGAACTCGGGGTCCTTGCGCCACGCCTCGAAGAGCCCGTCCTCGAAGCCGTCGCGGGTGACCTTCTTGAGCCAGTGCGCGGGGATGATCTGGTCCGTGTCGACATTGCTGCGGCGCAGCGGTACGGCGCGGCCGGTGTGCGTGGTGAAGGCTTCCATGGCTGTTCAGGCCCCCAGGGGAGTGCGGACGTCGGACGCGCCGGCCGGGCCGGGCAGGTCGGCCGGGGAGGCCAGATGGCCCACCACGGCGGTGGCGGCGGCCACCTGGGGCGAGACCAGGTGGGTGCGGCCGCCCTTGCCCTGCCTGCCCTCGAAGTTGCGGTTGGAGGTCGATGCGGACCTCTCGCCCGGCGCCAGTTGGTCGGGGTTCATGCCGAGGCACATCGAACAGCCCGCGTGGCGCCACTCGGCGCCGGCCGCGGTGAAGACCTTGTCCAGCCCCTCGTCGACGGCCTGCAGGGCCACCCGGACGGAGCCGGGGACGACCAGCATACGGATGCCGTCGGCGATCCGGCGGCCCTCCAGGACGGCCGCGGCGGAGCGCAGGTCCTCGATCCGGCCGTTGGTGCACGAGCCCACGAACACGGTGTCGACCCGGATGTCGCGCAGTGGCTGACCTGCCGTCAACCCCATGTATTCCAGGGCCTTTTCGGCGGCGAAGCGGTCGGAGGGGTCGGAGTAGGAGGCCGGGTCGGGAACGTGCGCCGACAGGGGCGCCCCCTGCCCCGGATTGGTGCCCCAGGTGACGAACGGGGAGAGCTCGGAGGCGTCGATGACGACCTCGTGGTCGAAGACGGCGTCGTCGTCGGTGCGCAGGGTGCGCCAGTACGCGACGGCCTCGTCCCAGTCGGCCCCGCGGGGGGCGTGGGGCCGGCCTTCGAGATAGGCGAACGTGGTCTCGTCGGGCGCGATCATGCCGGCCCGGGCACCCGCCTCGATGGACATGTTGCACACGGTCATGCGGGCCTCCATCGAGAGCTGCTCGATGGCCGTGCCGCGGTACTCGATGACGTAGCCCTGGCCGCCGCCGGTGCCGATGCGGGCGATGACGGCGAGGATCAGGTCCTTGGCGGTGACGCCCTCGGGCAGCTCGCCGTCGACGGTCACCGCCATGGTGCGGAACGGGGCCAGCGGGAGCGTCTGGGTGGCGAGGACGTGCTCGACCTGGCTGGTGCCGATGCCGAACGCCAGCGCGCCGAACGCACCGTGGGTGGAGGTGTGGCTGTCGCCGCAGACCACGGTGGTGCCGGGCTGGGTCAGCCCCAGCTGCGGTCCCACCACGTGGACGACGCCCTGCTCCACGTCGCCCAGCGGGTGCAGCCGGACGCCGAATTCGGCGCAGTTCTTGCGCAGCGTCTCCAGCTGGGTGCGCGAGACCGGGTCGGCGATGGGCTTGTCGATGTCGAGGGTCGGGGTGTTGTGATCCTCGGTGGCGATGGTGAGGTCCAGGCGCCGCACGGGGCGGCCGGCCTTGCGGAGACCGTCGAAGGCCTGCGGGCTGGTGACCTCGTGCAGCAGGTGCAGGTCGATGTAGAGGAGGTCGGGCTCGCCCTCGGCGCGCCTGACGACATGGTCGTCCCAGACCTTCTCCGCGAGTGTGCGTCCCATCGCTGTCCCTCCGGCCGGCGTCGTCGCCGGTCACATTCGTGTGCCTGTGGGTGCTCTCCGTCCAGGTTGGCGCTTCTCCGGGAAAATTGAACTTGCGTTTCACAGTGTGAGACGCAAGTATCGTTGCATGGACAACACTGGTGGCGCCTCGAGCGGCGTGGGAGTACTCGACAAGGCGGCTCTGGTACTGAGCGCGCTGGAGTCCGGGCCGGCGACCCTGGCCGGGCTCGTCACGGCCACGGGCCTGGCGCGCCCGACGGCGCACCGGCTCGCGGTGGCCCTGGAGCACCACCGGATGGTGGCGCGGGACATGCAGGGCCGGTTCATCCTCGGACCGCGGCTGAGCGAGCTGGCGGCCGCGGCGGGCGAGGACAGACTCCTGGCCACGGCGGGCCCCGTGCTCACCCACCTGCGGGACGTCACGGGCGAGAGCGCGCAGCTCTACCGCCGCCAGGGCGACATGCGCATCTGCGTGGCCGCGGCGGAGCGCCTGTCCGGCCTGCGGGACACGGTGCCGGTGGGCTCCACGCTGCCCATGAAGGCCGGCTCGGCGGCTCAGGTGCTGATGGCCTGGGAGGAGCCGGAGCGGCTGCACCGCGGCCTGCAGGGGGCCCGCTTCACGGCGACGGCGCTCTCGGGCGTGCGGCGCCGGGGCTGGGCGCAGTCGATCGGCGAGCGGGAGCCGGGCGTCGCCTCGGTCTCCGCCCCCGTGCGCGGGCCCTCCAACCGCGTGGTCGCCGCCGTCTCGGTCTCCGGACCGATCGAGCGCCTCACGCGCCACCCGGGCCGCATGCACGCCCAGGCGGTGCTGGACGCCGCGGTGCGCCTGACGGAAGCGCTGCGCCGCAACGGCTGAGCAAGGATGGAAACGACGAAGCGGCGCACGGGGCCCCCGCCCCGTGCGCCGCTTCGCGCCGTTTGTGCCGTACGCGCCGTTCCCTAGGCGCTCGCGAACCGCTGCGCCGCGCGCTCCCCGCGGCGCGCCACCGGCTCCGTGCCGTAGGCCGCACCGAGCCCGTGCGCCGGCATGCCGGAGTAGATCGACTCGTACGAACCGGCGGGCACCACGTACGTCTCGTGCCAGATGCCAACGCTCCCCTCGCTGCCCCGCGCGCGGCGGTTGAACGCCGCCCACGCGGGGCGGTGCTGCTTGCTCTGATCGGCGGCGTAGGCGAGCAGTTTCTCTCGCGATTCCCAGTACTGGACGATGGTCCGGTCCCCGAAGCTGCTCGCGAGCGACCGGAAGCCCAGCAGCCCGCTGTCCGGGTCGCGCGAGAGCTCCTTGAGCATGCGCGGCATCGCATTGAGGACGGGCAGCCAGTGGTGCACTGCTCGCCACTTGTTGATCCGCATGCCGATCAGGAAGACGACCACGTCCCCCTCGGCCGCGGCGGTGACCCGTCCAGGAATCGGTCGTGCACCCATGAGAGCTCCCCCCCAGTCACTATGAACAGCACATTGGATAGTGCTGCTATCCATGCTTGGATAGTGCCACTCTCCGATGAAGGGCGCAAGCGGACATGCGACTGGCGGAACTGAGCGAACGCAGCGGTGTGTCCACCGCGACGATCAAGTACTACTTGCGCGAGGGGCTGCTCCAGCCCGGCCGCAGGATCTCCGCCACCCAGGCCGAGTACGGCGACGAGCACGTACGCCGACTGCGCCTGGTGCGGGCGCTGATCCAGCTGGGCAAGGTGCCCGTGGCCACCGCGCGCGAGGTCATCGCCGCCGCCGAGGACGACTCACTGGAGCACCACCGCAGACTCGGCGCGGCCACGTCTGCGCTGGCGCACCGCCGGGAGGCGGCCGTGGACGACGACCCTGCGGCCGAGGCCGCGGGCCGCACCGTGGACGCGCTGCTGGAGCACCTCGGCTGGCGGTACGACCAGGAGGTCGCGGACCTCTCCCCCGCCTACCGCACGCTGGTCGCGGCGGTCGCCGCGCTGAGGCGCCTCGGGTACCCGTGCGGCGTGGCCCACCTGCTGCCGTACGGGCGGCTCGCGGCCCGGCTGGCGGTCACGGACCTGGACCTCATCGAGGAGGAGCCGACGCCGGCCGCCCAGGTCGAGGCGGCTGTCGCGCTGACCGTCCTCTACGAGCCTGTGCTGCTGAGCCTGCGCCGCCTGGCGCACGCCGAGGAGTCCGCCCGGCGCTTCACCGGCGGCGAGAGCCCCGCCTGAGGCGCGGGGCCCCGGCCGGCCTCCGCCGCCGCACGGGGCGCCGTCGCACGGGGCGCGACCGCATGGGGCGGGGCCGCATGGGGCAGGGCCGCATGGGGCAGGGCCGCACGGGGCGGGGCCGGGCATGAGGCGGCGCCCCATGCCCTCACTCCCCTCCCCTCACGCCCCGACGCCATCCCTCAGCCCTCAGCCCCCTGCCCCCCCCGGCCCCTCACAGCCGTTCCGCGTCCCCCGGGCCCGCCATGCGCAGGGTGAGGACGGTCTCCGGCCCCCGTGTGCTCACGTCCACGAAGTCGGCGAGGCTGCGGGCGAGCCACAGGCCGTCCTCCGCCCCCTGCGCGTCGCAGGACGGTGCGGGCGGGCGGTACCCCGCGAACGGCGGCACGGCGGCAGCGTCCGGCCCCGTGCGCCGCAGCTCGTACACCACGGCGCCCGGCTCCTCCCAGGCCCGCAGCGTGAGGCGGGCGCCCTCGGGGGCCAGGAGGTACGTGGCGGCCTCGTGCACGGCCAGTTCGGCGAGGGCGAGCCGGTCGCCGGTCAGGCCCGCGCCGGCGGCTCGTTCGCGGCCGAGGCGGCGCAGCTCCGGGACGTCGGCCGTGGGCCCCGTGCCACGCGCTGCGGGGGGCCCGCACGGGGCGGGGCCCTGCACCGCGGCGGCGTACGCCGCGGGGTCGGCGTAGGCGTCGCAGGGTGTCTGCCGCTCGCCGTCCAGGCGCACGGGGTGGGTGGCCACGGCGGCCTCGGCCACGTCCCCGGGGACGACGCGGGTGTCGTACGGGCAGATCATCCACACCGGCAGGTCCGCGAGGAGCACGTTGAGCCCGGACTCCATGCGCTTCCACTCGGCGGTCTGGCGGGCGGACCGGCCGCCCCACACCGGCTCGGCGATGATCCGCGTACGCCGCCCGGGGCGGGCGCGGCGCCCGTGGTAGCGCAGGAACGCGGACACCCGCTCGACGGGGCGGCGCCCGAAGTAGGCGGTCTCGGCCGTGTCGAGGTGGTGGGCGCCCTCCCCCAGGGCCTCCCGGAGCAGCTCGATGTTGGCGGGCGTCGTGGCGGCGAGGACGGGCTCCCCGGCGGCGAATCCGTCCTCCGCGAAGGGCACCGCCATCGCCAGGAACTCCGCGTCGGAGCCGTACAGGCAGGCGTAGTGGGCGAACCCTGCCAGGCCGGCGCGGTCAGCAGCCATGCGCGGCCCCCAGCCGCAGGCCGGGTGTGCTGTCCCACCCGATGAGGGTGATGACCTGCAGCAGGTGGGGAGGCACCCCGGCCAGCTCCACGGTGCAGTGGCGGGCGGCGCGGGCCCTGGCGAAGGTCATGAGCAGCCGCAGCCCCGCGAGGTCCAGGAACTCCACCCGGGACATCTCCAGGCACAGGTCGCCGCGGACGGAGGCCACCGACTGCAGGGCGTCCCTGAGGTGGCGGTGCGAGTCGGCGTCGACCACCCCTACGATCCGCAGGCCCGGCGGGCTGACGGTGGGGACGACGGTCAGTTCGGCCGTGCGGACGAGAGGATCCACTTCGACGCTCCTGGAATGGGCCGCTGCGAGGGCGTCCAGTGCGGCGGGCTCGCGGCGACGGATGTCGTGCTGACGCAACTCCGGCGCCCCGCCGGTGCCCGAACTCCGCGGCGGGCAGGGCTTCGTGGCGCGGCGGAGCCGGCAGCGGCCGCCGCGGGGATGGGCCATGAGGGGATTATCGGGCCGGGCCGGGGCGCATGGAAGGCCGCATGAAAAAATGCCCCCCGCCTATGCGGGAGGCATTCTCTCTGTGGTACCCCCGACCGGATTCGAACCGGCGCTACCGCCTTGAGAGGGCGGCGTGCTAGGCCGCTACACAACGGGGGCTTGCTTTTGTTTTGCTCGGCAGACTCGAAAAGCAATCTGCGCTGGGCTACCAGGACTCGAACCTAGACTAAATGAACCAGAATCACTCGTGCTGCCAATTACACCATAGCCCATGGTGGTTTTATAACCAGTACCCCCGACCGGATTCGAACCGGCGCTACCGCCTTGAGAGGGCGGCGTGCTAGGCCGCTACACAACGGGGGCCCCAGCGATCTCCCCCAGGTCCCCCTGAGCGGAAATCTGTACCCCCGACCGGATTCGAACCGGCGCTACCGCCTTGAGAGGGCGGCGTGCTAGGCCGCTACACAACGGGGGCTTGCACTTCGCTTTTTGCGCTTTCGCGCGCTTCCTACTTTATCAGTAGTTTTGCGAGAGAATTTCAGCGAAGAATTTCTCTTGCTGGGGTACCAGGACTCGAACCTAGACTAAGTGAACCAGAATCACTCGTGCTGCCAATTACACCATACCCCACCGTAACTCCACCCCCGTCAGGGGGGCTTGTCCGGCTTGCGCCCTCCGCTCCGGCCTCTCGGCCCTCTCGGGCGGCGCAGGAAGAACATTACCCGAAGGAGGACGGGGCGCCAAAATCGATAGACGCCCCTGTGCGGACGCGACGGGGCCCGGCAGCCTCGGAAGAGGCTGCCGGGCCCCGTGAGCGCCGTGCGTCAGGCGGTGAGCTCCGGCCGTGGGTCAGGCGGTGAGCTTAGGCCGTGCGTCAGGCGGTGAGCTTAGGCCGTGCGTCAGGCGGTGAGCTTCGCCAGCGCCGCGTCGACGCGGGCGAGCGTGCGCTCGCGCCCGAGGACCTCCAGGGACTCGAACAGCGGCAGGCCGACCGTACGGCCGGTGACCGCGACCCGGACCGGGGCCTGGGCCTTGCCGAGCTTCAGCCCGTGCTCCTCGCCCGCCGCGACGACGGCGGCCTTGATGGCGTCGGCGTTCCACTCGGCGTCCGCGAGCTTGGCGCGGGCCGTGCGCAGCAGGGCGTCCGAGCCCTCCTTCATCGCCTTGGCCCAGGACGCCTCGTCCTCGGCCGGCTCGTCGAGGAAGAGGAAGTCGACGTTGGCGGTGATGTCGGAGAGGACCGTGAGGCGGGTCTGGGCGTGCGGGGCGATGGCCTCCCACGCGGCCCGGTCGAAGGCCTCGGGCGCCCACGGGGCGTGCGGGGCCTGCAGCCAGGGCTCGCAGGCCTCGGCGAACGCCTTCACGTCCAGCCGGCGGATGTGGTCGGCGTTGATCGCCTCGGCCTTCTTGAGGTCGAAGCGGGCCGGGTTGGCGTTGACGTCCTTGATGTCGAACGCCGCGACCATCTCCTCCATCGAGAAGATGTCCTGGTCGGCGGAGAGCGACCAGCCGAGCAGCGACAGGTAGTTCAGCAGGCCCGCCGGGAGGAAGCCGCGCTCCCGGTAGAGGTTCAGGGAGGCCTGCGGGTCGCGCTTGGAGAGCTTCTTGTTGCCCTCGCCCATCACGTACGGCAGGTGGCCGAACTCGGGGACGCGCTTGGCGACGCCCAGCTCGATCAGCGCCTTGTACAGGGCGATCTGGCGCGGGGTGGAGGAGAGCAGGTCCTCGCCGCGCAGGACGTGGGTGATCTCCATCAGCGCGTCGTCGACGGGGTTGACGAGCGTGTACAGGGGCGCGCCGTTGGCCCGGACGATGCCGTAGTCCGGCACGTTCTCCGGGGTGAAGGTCAGCTCGCCGCGGACGATGTCCGTGAAGGTGATGGCCTCGTCCGGCATCCGGAAGCGGACGATGGAGGCGCGGCCCTCGGCCTCGTACGCCGCCTGCTGCTCGGGCGAGACGACGCGGCACTGGCCGTCGTAACCGGAAGGGCGGCCGGCGGCGCGGGCGGCCTCGCGGCGCTCGTCGAGCTCCTCGGCGGTGCAGTAGCAGCGGTAGGCGTAGCCGCCGTCCAGGAGCTTCTGCGCGACGTCCTTGTAGATGTCCATGCGCTGCGACTGGCGGTACGGCGCGTGGGGGCCGCCGATCTCGGGGCCCTCGTCCCAGTCGAAGCCCAGCCAGCGCATCGAGTCGAGCAGCTGCTGGTACGACTCCTCCGAGTCGCGCGCCGCGTCGGTGTCCTCGATGCGGAAGACCAGGGTGCCGCCGTGGTGGCGGGCGAACGCCCAGTTGAACAGGGCGGTGCGGACCAGGCCCACGTGGGGGTTGCCGGTCGGCGAGGGACAGAAACGTACGCGGGGGGTCGCGTTAGCCACGCTTGATCACCTTGTTGGTGAGAGTGCCGATGCCTTCGATGGTGACGGCGACCTCGTCGCCGACGTTCAGGGGTCCGACCCCGGCCGGGGTGCCGGTGAGGACGACGTCGCCGGGGAGCAGCGTCATCGCCTCGGTGATGTGGACGATCAGGTCCTCGACGGAGCGCACCATGTCGGCCGTGCGGCCCAGCTGGCGCTGTTCGCCGTTGACGGTGCACATGATCCCGAGGTCCGACGGGTCGAGCTCGGTCTCGATCCAGGGGCCGAGCGGGCAGGAGGTGTCGAAGCCCTTCGCGCGGGCCCACTGCTTCTCGCGCTGCTGGGCGTCACGCGCGGTGACGTCGTTGGCGCAGGTGTAGCCGAGGATGACGTCCTTCACGCGCTCGCGGGGGACCTCGCGGCACATGCGGCCGATGACCACGGCCAGCTCGGCCTCGTGGTGCAGCTCGCTGGAGAAGGAGGGGTACTCGATGGCGCCGCCCGGGCCGATCACCGAGGTGGAGGGCTTGAGGAAGGCCACGGGGAGGTCGCCGACCTCGTTGCCCAGCTCCGCGGCGTGCTCGGCGTAGTTGCGGCCGATGGCCACGACCTTGCTGGGCAGCACGGGCGGGAGCAGGCGGACCTTGTCCAGCGGGACCTTGGTCCCGGAGCGCTCGAAGTCGCCGTAGGGGATGCCCTTGATGATGTCGAGGACGGGGCCGCCTTCTGTGGCGGCATCCCCCTCCACGACGCCGTAGCCGACGTTGCCGTCGATGGAGAACCTGGCGATGCGCACGGGAAGCTTTTGCCCCTTATCTGATCCGGCCGGAGTCTGACACCCCAGGCTATCGCGGGGGCCGCCGGCCGCCCGTGCGCGACGGATCCGCGGGGCCGGACCGGGCGGCCGGCCCCGTGGGAGCGGCGCTCAGTCCTGGGGGATGACGACGACGGGTGCCGTCATCAGCACCGTGCGGCGCGGGTTCGCGGTGACCTGCGGCAGTTCGGTGGCGTGGGCGACGGCCTCGGCGATCCGCAGGGAGGCGCTGTCCTCGAGGTGGACGAGCGTCGTGCGGCGCGGGTTGGCGGTCTTCCGGTTCGCCTTCGGGGTCGCCTTCCGGGACGTCAGCTTCGTCGTGCTGGTCTTCACTTGCTGCCTCGCGGTGTCGTGGTGCGCTGGGTGCGCGGGGGGTGTTCTCGCGTCCTGCGTAAAGGAACAGGCTAGGCGCGCCTATCCCCACGCGTCCGCGGGAGAAGTCCTGACTCACTTGTGAGTTTGCTCACGAGAGCGCCGAAAAATGCCGCATAGCGGGCGGCCTTCCGGCTTTCACGAAACGGACATTGCAGGGCTGAACCTGACGTTCCGCTCCTGATCATGGAATCTGGGACACCGGACGAGCCTCCTTGCCGACCGGCCAACTTGCCCACCTATGCCCTTTATAAAGGCCCTGGTCCTCTACGCCCCGTGACGATTTCCGGCACTGAGCGTGATGCCGGTACGGGTGGGGTGCACCGGCCTTGTTGGAGATCTGGCACTGTGCTGGAATTCCACGGACCGCCAGGGGGCAACCGCGGTCCCCCCACGACTCGACACCGTCCCGCCTTCGACCGGCGGGGCGCCTGGTCCAGAGGTTGCGACGCTAGTGCAGGGACGTTTCAAGAGGGATGGCAGCGCTGCGGCGGAGCCGGAGCCGCGCGGTGCGAACGACCGCGGCACGCCCGCCGAAGGGCCGGCGGGCGACGGTTCCGCAGACCGCCAGCAGGCCACGTCAAAGGCGAAGGCCAAGGCGAACAAGGCCAAGCTGCCCGGTGGGCCCGGCTCACGAATAGCCCTGCGCAACTGGCGCATCAGTACCCGCCTCGTGTCCCTGCTGGCCCTGCCCGTCGTCGCCGCGACGACCCTGGGTGGCCTGCGCATCAACGACGCGCTCAACAACGTCGAGCAGCTCGACCACATGAAGCTCCTCACGGAGATGACCGGTCGCGCGACCCTGCTCGCCAACGCGCTCCAGGAGGAGCGCGACAAGTCCGCCGGTCCGCTGTCCTACGGGTACCGCGACGACGACGCGGTCACCGCGTCGCGGGAGAAGACCAACCAGGCGATCAGCGCCTTCACCGGGGCCACCCAGGGCGTGAAGCCCACCGACCCGACGATGAACGGCGTGCAGACCACCCTGGTCGACATCAGCCGGCAGCTGAAGAAGATCCAGGACGTCCGGGACAACGCGTACAAGAACGAGCCCGAGTACATCGCCCGGACCGTCAACAACTACGACGGCCTGATCAACTCGCTGCTCTCGCTGTCGCAGGACATGGCCCAGGCGACCAGCAACCCCGAAATGATCACCAGCACGCGCGCGCTGGCGACGTTCTCCGCCGCCAAGGAGTACGCGTCGATCCAGCGCGCCGTGATCAGCGCCGCCCTCGCCAACAAGAAGGGCCCGTACCTCTCGGGCAACGACCAGCAGTACGGCCACGAGGCGTACGAGGCCGAGAACGAGGCCATCCGCCGCTTCATCGCCATCCGCGGCGGCGACTCCCAGCAGCTGCTGCAGGCGATCAACGGCGGCAACGCGGACATCACGACCGCCAAGACCTACACCGACCGCGTCCTCAGCAAGCCCGACGGCCTCAAGAGCGAGCCGAAGTCCTACAAGGACTGGTACGACCTGGCGTCGGTCAAGCTCGGCGAGATGTCCAAGATCGAGCAGACCCTGCTCTCCCAGATGGAGCAGAAGGCCCTCGAGCTGCGTGAGGACGCCCAGCAGGACGCGATCCTCAACGGTGTTCTGATCATCCTCGTTCTGGGCATCTCGCTCGTCGGCGCCTTCGTCGTGGCCCGCTCCATGGTGCGCTCGCTGCGCCGTCTGCAGGACACCGCGCAGAGGGTCGCCCAGGACCGCCTCCCCGAGCTCGTCAAGCAGCTGTCCGAGACCGACCCGCAGGACGTCGACACGTCCGTGGAGTCCGTCGGCGTGCACAGCCGCGACGAGATCGGCAAGGTGGCCGCGGCCTTCGACGACGTGCACCGCGAGGCCGTCCGCCTCGCCGCCGAGCAGGCCCTTCTGCGGGGCAACGTCAACGCGATGTTCACCAACCTCTCGCGCCGGAGCCAGGGCCTCATCCAGCGTCAGCTCTCGCTCATCTCCGAGCTCGAGAGCCGCGAGGCCGACCCGGACCAGCTGTCCTCGCTGTTCAAGCTCGACCACCTCGCGACCCGCATGCGCCGTAACGGCGAAAACCTCCTCGTCCTCGCGGGCGAGGAGCCGGGCCGCCGGTGGACCCGCCCCGTCCCGCTCGTCGATGTGCTCCGTGCCGCCGCATCCGAGGTGGAGCAGTACGAGCGCATCGAGCTGAGCGGTGTGCCGCCGACCGAGGTCGCCGGCCGCGTCGTCAATGACCTCGTGCACCTCCTCGCCGAGCTGCTCGAGAACGCGACCTCGTTCTCCTCGCCGCAGACCAAGGTCAAGGTCACCGGTCACGCGCTGCCCGACGGGCGGGTGCTGGTCGAGATCCACGACACCGGCATCGGCCTCTCCCAGGAGGACCTGGCGGCCATCAACGAGCGGCTCGCCAGCCCGCCGACCGTGGACGTCTCGGTCTCGCGCCGCATGGGTCTGTTCGTGGTCGGCCGCCTGTCCCTGCGACACGGCATCCGCATCCAGCTCCGTCCGTCCGACTCGGGCGGTACGACCGCGCTCGTCATGCTGCCGGTGGACGTGGCCCAGGGCGGCAAGAAGCCGATGCCCGGCGCCGTGCCCCCGGCCGGCGGCACCGGTGCGCCCGGCGGCCCGGGCGGCAACCCCGGCGTCGCGGGCTCCGCGCCGCGCCGTCAGGTGCCGGCCGGCGGCGGCCAGCAGCGCCCCGCGCTGCCCCCGCGCCAGGGTGCGGCCGACAGCGGTCTGCCGACGCGTCCCGCCCCGGCGCCCGGCGGCGGTGCCAACCCCGCCGCGGGCAGCCTCTTCGACACCGCGCCGCGCGGCGGTGCGGACCGTGCGCCCGCCCAGGGCCCCGGCGGCCGCCCCGCGCTGCCGACCCGTGGCAACGGCGGCCCCGCCGCCGTACCGCCCCCGCCCCAGGCGGGCAAGGGCGGCGGCCGCGGCGGGCAGCAGCAGCCCGGCAAGCCCGGCCAGCCCGGTCAGTCCGGCCGTGGCAACGGTGCCGGTGAGCTTCCGGCCCGCCAGGCCCCGAGCTGGGGCAGCGAGCAGCCCGCTGCCGCGCCCCGTGCTCCGAAGGCGCCGGCCGCCCCCGTGGACGACTGGCCGGTGTCCGACGGCGGCTCCACGCGCTCCGCGCAGGACAGCCCCCGCGGTCACGAGGACGTCGAGAGCACCGGTCAGTTCAGCACCGGTCAGCTCCCCGCGTCGCGCCCCGCGCTGCCGAGCGCCGGGCCGGGCGACACCGCCCAGTTCCCGGCGATCGGGTCGGCTCCGGAGCCCCGGGGCACCGCGGGCGGGTTCGACCGGCCGCAGCACGGTGACGCGCCGAACAGCACGTCGGGCCAGTACGCCCGCCCCGTGCAGGGCGACACGCCGAACAGCACCTCCGGCCAGTACGACCGCCCCGCCCACGGCGAGGCACCCGGCAGCACGTCGGGCCAGTTCGCCCGCCCCGTGCAGGACGAGGCCCCGAACAGCACGTCGGGCCAGTACGCCCGCCCCGTGCAGAGCGACACGCCCAACAGCACCTCCGGCCAGTACGACCGCCCGGAGCTCGACGAGGACCCGCTGACCAGCACCACCGGTCAGTTCGCCCAGCCGGTTCTCCGTGAGTCCGGGCACAGCTCGCCGCTGTTCGAGGAGCTGGAGTCCAACTGGTTCCGCGGTGCCGCCGACGAGGGTCAGGCCGGCGCACCGGAGCAGACCCCGGACGCGTCCTCCGGCCAGAGCCTGCCGAAGCGTCAGCCGCGCCAGTCCCTCCAGGATCCGGAGCGCGGCCCGCTCGGCGCGGCCCCGCGGGCCCCGCAGGCAGGCCGGCCGACCCGGCCGACCCGGCCGTCGCAGGCCCGCCCGGTCCCGCAGACCCGTCAGGCGCCTCAGACCCAGCAGCCCCAGCAGGCCCAGCCGGCCCAGCCGGCCCCGGCCGACAACTGGCGCCAGTCCCCCAACGACGAGACGTGGCGCCGGGCCGAACAGGTCCGCGAGCCCTCCGCGGGCGGCAAGACCGCTTCCGGGCTGCCGCGCCGCGTCCCCAAGGCGAACCTCGTCGAGGGCGCCGCGCAGGCGACGCAGCCGATCCAGCAGGTCGGCCCGCAGGTCTCGCGTGCACCCGACGACGTGCGCGGCCGTCTGACCAACCTCCGCCGGGGCATCCAGCAGGGGCGTCAGGCCGGCAACACCTCGACCACGGGCAACCACACCGTTGACCCCACCAATTACCAGCAGGAGCGTTAGTTGAGTCCGATGAGCCAGGCGGCGCAGAACCTGAACTGGTTGATCACCAGTTTCGTGGAGAACACCCCAGGGGTGTCCCACACCGTCGTGGTCTCCGCCGACGGACTCCTTCTGGCGATGTCCGAAGGGTTCCCGAGGGACCGCGCCGACCAGCTGGCGGCCGTCGCCTCCGGCCTGACCTCGCTGACCGCCGGGGCCTCCCGCATCTTCGAAGGCGGCGCCGTCAACCAGACCGTGGTGGAGATGGAACGAGGCTTCCTCTTCATCATGTCCGTCTCCGACGGCTCCTCGCTGGCCGTGCTGGCGCACCCCGAGTGCGACATCGGCCTCGTCGGCTACGAGATGGCCCTCCTCGTCGACCGCGCGGGCAACGTCCTCACCCCGGATCTCCGCGCCGAGCTCCAGGGCAGTCTGCTGAACTGACCGATGTTTTCCGCTGATCCCGTCCGACCGTACGGCCGAAAACCCCCCACCGGCCCGCGCTCGACGGCATTATTGCCAGTCCTGCTGTCCCGTCCGGAGGATTCATGACCCCGCCCGCCTCGCCCGGCCCGTACGGTGCCTCTCATCACGCGCCGTACGGGAGTGAAGGCGAAGAGCCGCTGATCCGCCCCTACGCCATGACGGGCGGCCGCACCCGGCCGCGCTACCAGCTCGCCATCGAGGCGCTGGTCAGCTCCACCGCCGACCCGGCCGTGCTCGGGAGCCTGCTCCCCGAGCACCAGCGGATCTGCCACCTGTGCCGCGAGGTCAAGTCGGTCGCCGAGGTCTCGGCGCTGCTGAACATGCCGCTCGGTGTGGCGCGCATTCTGGTCGCGGACCTGGCGGAGGCCGGCATGGTGGCGATCCACCAGCCGGGCGGCAGCGGCGAGTCCGGCGGGACGCCGGATGTGACACTGCTCGAAAGGGTGCTCAGTGGACTTCGGAAGCTCTAGCGGAGGCGTCGCCGGCGGCGGCACGGGCCGCTCCACCACCTCCGCGAAGATCGTGGTGGCGGGCGGCTTCGGCGTGGGCAAGACCACGTTCGTCGGCGCGGTCTCGGAAATCAGTCCGCTGCGGACCGAAGCCGTCATGACCTCCGCCTCGGCGGGCATCGACGACCTGAGCCACGTTCAGGACAAGACCACGACCACCGTGGCGATGGATTTCGGCCGTATCACCCTGGATGACGATCTCATCCTGTATCTCTTCGGTACGCCGGGCCAGGACCGCTTCTGGTTCATGTGGGACGACCTGGTCCGCGGCGCCATCGGCGCCGTCGTCCTCGTGGACACCCGCCGCCTCGCCGACTGCTTCCCCGCCGTCGACTACTTCGAGAACAGCGGCCTGCCCTTCGTCATCGCCCTCAACGGCTTCGACGGGCACCAGCCCTACGCCCCCGAAGAGGTCCGCGAGGCGCTGCAGATCGGGCCGGACACGCCGATCATCACGACCGACGCCCGCCACCGCGGCGAGGCGAAGAGCGCGCTGATCACCCTGGTCGAGCACGCTCTGATGGCCCGGCTGAAGTAACTCTTCGTCAGGTACTTCGTCAGGCCCTTCGTCAGATCTTCGTCAGCTTTTCGTCGGTTCTCCACCGGTTCTCCGCCGGCCCTTTGTCAGCTCTTCGCCGACAACTTCCGCATCGCCCAGATCGTCGCGTGAAACGTTACGGAGGGGCTGTGGCATTGGACACGACCCGACGCAGAGTTCATAACGTTTCGACAGAGAATCGACCGGACGCGGCAACCCACCGCGTTCGGTCGACTTCACTGTGCGCACATTTCGCCCGCCATTTGCCGCCGCTCGCTCTTAATGCCCGTTTTATGTCGGGCAAATCGAGTGGCCTGGCGGGAGCCCCCGCTGTTTGGAATGCGCACCCCCGACGTGCTGGAATTCCAGGAACTGAGCAGTAACGGCTCAGCCGAAAAACGGCACACAACCCGGGTGCCGACGCCGAGAGGTTGTTGGTCGAGTGACGCGCAGAAAGACGGGCGCCGCACAGCAGACGCAGGACGAGCGGGGCAACTTCACCCCGCCGTCGCGCGGAGCGGTGCCGCCTTCGCCTTCCCCTGCTTCGAGCGTGCCCGAAACCCCGGCTCCCTCCGGGGGCACGGGCGGCCGGTTCTCCCCCCGCAACTGGCGGGTGCCCGTCAAGCTGAACGCGATCATCATGATCCCCGTGATCGTGTCCGTCGTGGTCGGCGGCCTGCATGTGAAGGAGCAGGTCGACGTCTGGGAGCAGGCCAAGGACGCCGCGAACACCGCGCGAGTGGTGCGCGCCGCGGCCACCTACGCCCACGCGGTGATCGACGAGCGCGACCTGACGGCGCAGCCGCTCCTGCAGAACAACCCCGACGACCCGGTCGTCAAGAAGACCCGGGACGCCACGGACGCCGCCCGCGCGGAGTTCGACAAGACCGTCAAGGACATGCCGGACACCGCGGGCCTGCGCCGGCGCATGAAGCTCTTCCGCGAGGCGGAGGGCACGCTGCCCAAGCTGCGCAAGGAGGCCTACACGCCCGCGAAGACCGGGGTGCAGACCGAGGACGGCTACGGCGCCATCCAGCGTCCGCTCATGGCCTTCGCCAACGAGCTGGGCTCGGGCCTCGGCAACGAGAACGTCGTCTCCTACGGCCGCATGGTCTACGCCGTCTCCCTGGCGAAGGCCGCGGAGTCGCTGGAGCGCTCCATCGGCACGCACCTGCTCGTCAAGCCGGCCAAGGACCCCAAGGAGCAGCAGCTCCAGCGGACGTCCTTCTCCTCCTACTACTTCCTCGAGTACATCGCCCGCGCCGAGTACGACGCGAGCGGCACCGAGGACGACATCAGCCGGCTCAACGACGCCATCGCCACCAAGGCGAAGTCGTCGGAGCAGGAGAAGATCGCCAACGCCATCATGGCGGGCAAGACCAAGGACCAGCTGGAGGCCGCGGGCATCACCGCGGCCGGCTGGCAGGACGCCGCCACGGCCAAGTTCGACGCCTACCGCTCGGTCGAGGTCTACCTCACCGACAAGGCGGTGGACGAGGCCGAGAAGATCTCCTCCGACGCCCAGCGCGACGCGATCCTCAACGGCTCCGTCATGGTCGTGGCCCTGCTGCTGGCGTTCTTCGTGGCCGGCATGATGGCCCGTTCCATGAGCCGCAGCATGCGCCGCCTGCGCCGCGCCGCCTTCGACGTGGCCGAGCAGCGCCTGCCCGCGCTGGTCGACCAGCTGTCGCGGACCGACCCGGGCCGGGTCGACACCCGGGTCCAGCCGATCCCGATCACCACCCGGGACGAGATCGGCGAGGTCGCCCGCGCCTTCGACCAGGTCCACCGCGAGGCCGTCCGGCTCGCCGCCGAGCAGGCCCTGCTCCGTGGCAACGTCAACGCGATCTTCACCAACCTCTCGCGCCGCAACCAGAGCCTCATCGAGGGTCAGCTGAACCTGATCACCGAGCTCGAGGAGCACGAGGCGGACCCGGACCAGCTGGAGAACCTCTTCCGCCTGGACCACCTGGCCACCCGTATGCGCCGCAACGGCGAGAACCTCCTGGTCCTCGCCGGCGAGGAGCCCGGCCGCCGCTGGGACCAGCCGGTCCCGCTGGTGGACGTGCTGCGCGCCGCCTCCTCCGAGGTGGAGGCCTACGAGCGCATCGAGCTCTCGGGCGTCCCGGACGCCGAGATCCACGGCCTCGCCGTGACCGACCTCGTGCACCTCCTCGCCGAGCTGCTGGAGAACGCCACCACGTTCTCCTCCCCGCACACCAAGGTCCGGGTCACCGCGACGCGGCTGCCCGACGGCCGCGTGATGGTCGAGATCCACGACAAGGGCATCGGCCTGACCGCCGAGGACTTCGCGGACATCAACCACAAGCTGGCCAACCCGCCGACCGTGGACGCCACGATCTCCCAGCGCATGGGCCTGTTCGTGGTCGGCCGCCTGGCGACGCGCCACGGCATCCGGGTCCAGCTGCGCCCCTCGGGCGAGCAGGCCGGCACGACCTCCCTGGTCATGCTGCCGGACCGGATCACGCACGGTGGCGGTGGCGAGGACGAGCTGTCCGGCGACGACTTCACCGTCTCCCAGATGGTCCCGGGCCAGCAGCAGGCCGGCCCCGGCGGCCAGGCCGGTGCCGGTGCCGGCGCCATGGGCCGCATGCGGACCGCGGCGGAGCTGGGCTTCGACGACTCCCGCTACGAGCAGCGGCAGGAGGGTGCTCCGGGCGCCACGCTGGACCCGGTGAACCGCTCCCGGCTCCGTGAGGAGCGGCGTGCGGCGCTGGAGGCGGCCGCCGACAGCCGCCCGCTGTTCCGCGACGAGGTGCCGCAGCACGAGCAGCAGCAGCCGGCGTACGACCAGCAGCAGTACGACCAGCAGGGCCCGCACCGGACCGAGGAGTTCCCGGCGCTGCCCGAGCAGCCGTACGAGCAGTCCTACGAGCAGCAGCAGCCGCAGCACGGCTACCCGGACTCCGGTTACGCCGAGCAGGGCTATGCCGAGCAGGGCTACGCGGAGGCCGGTTACCCGCAGCAGCAGGCGTACGCCGAGCCCGAGGTCCCGACCCGCAACGACGTGTGGCAGCAGCCCGGTGCGTACCAGGACGGCGGCCCGCAGGGTTACGGAGCGGATTCGGAATCACTGCCGCCCGCTGACACGGCGCAGCCCGAGCGCGTAGAGTTCGACCGTCCGGGCCCCTCTACGAGCGGCTCCCACTCGCTGACCGGGTCCGGTCTGCCGCGACGCGCGACGCAGTGGCAGCAGTCCGAGTCTGTCGAAGAGGCCGTGGGGGCCGGCGAACCGGAGCAGCCCCAGCAGGATCTACAGCAGCCTCACGAGGGTGAGAACCCCGACTGGCGATCGGAGAACGACGAGCGCTGGCACCGTGCCGAGCAGCTCCGGGATCCGAAGGCCGGCGGAGTGACCCCCTCCGGACTGCCCCGCCGAGTGCCCAAGGCCAATCTGATCGAGGGCAAGGCGGCGCAGACGCCGCAGGGCGGTTCCCAGATTTCCCGTGCCCCGGAGGACATACGCGGCAGGCTCAGCAACCTGCGCCGTGGTGTCCAGCAGGGGCGCACCGTGGGGACCGACAGCAGTTCGGCCACCACACATGAGCAGCATGAGCAACACGACCAGGGCTTCGGCCCCGGCGGCACCTACGATCAGGAGCGTTAGTGTGAGCCCGATGAGCCAGGCGGCGCAGAACCTGAACTGGTTGATCACCAGTTTCGTGGAGAACACCCCAGGGGTGTCCCACACCGTCGTGGTCTCCGCCGACGGACTCCTTCTGGCGATGTCCGAAGGGTTCCCGAGGGACCGCGCCGACCAGCTGGCGGCCGTCGCCTCCGGCCTGACCTCGCTGACCGCCGGGGCCTCCCGCATCTTCGAAGGCGGCGCCGTCAACCAGACCGTGGTGGAGATGGAACGAGGCTTCCTCTTCATCATGTCCATCTCCGACGGCTCCTCGCTGGCCGTGCTGGCGCACCCCGAGTGCGACATCGGCCTCGTCGGCTACGAGATGGCCCTCCTCGTCGACCGCGCGGGCAACGTCCTCACCCCGGACCTCCGCGCCGAACTGCAGGGGAGCCTTCTCAACTAGCAAAGAGGCAGTGCGTTTCGCGCCACCGCGCCATAGGGTGCGGTGGCGCGACCAGCAGCAGACAGGCACGTTGAGGAGGAGACGTGGCAACGCCCCCCGGCGGTTACCCGTACGGCAATGATCAGCAGGCTCAGCCTCCGCTGAACCGCTTCAATTTCCCCTCCGCACCAAGCCAGCGTGCGCAGGGAGAGCCGGCACGGCCCCCGCAAGTACCACAGACGCCGCAGCACCGCAGGGCGTCCTCGTCCCCTTCCGGTGGCAAGCGGAACAATCCGCTGGTCCGCCCCTACGCAATGACCGGCGGCCGGACCCGGCCGCGCTACCAGCTCGCCATCGAGGCGCTGGTGCACACCACGGCCCAGCCGGCCCAGCTCCAAGGGCAGTTGCCGGAACACCAGCGCATCTGCCACCTGTGCCGCGAGATCAAGTCGGTCGCCGAGATCTCGGCACTTCTCACCATTCCCCTCGGCGTCGCCCGAATCCTCGTCGCCGACTTGGCGGAGGCCGGGCTCGTCGCCATCCATCAGCCCGGCGGCGACGAGTCCGCCGGCGGCCAGCCTGACGTGACACTGCTCGAAAGGGTGCTCAGTGGACTTCGGAACCTCTAGCGGCGAGGCAGCCCGCTCCACCACCTCCGCGAAGATCGTGGTGGCGGGCGGTTTCGGCGTGGGCAAGACCACGTTCGTCGGCGCGGTCTCGGAGATCAACCCGCTGCGGACCGAAGCCGTCATGACGTCCGCCTCGGCGGGCATCGACGACCTCACCCACGCGCCGGACAAGACCACGACGACCGTGGCCATGGACTTCGGCCGCATCACCCTGGACCAGGACCTGATCCTGTACCTGTTCGGTACCCCCGGCCAGGACCGCTTCTGGTTCATGTGGGACGACCTGGTCCGCGGCGCCATCGGCGCCGTCGTCCTCGTGGACACCCGCCGCCTCGCCGACTGCTTCCCCGCCGTCGACTACTTCGAGAACAGCGGGCTGCCCTTCGTCATCGCCCTCAACGGCTTCGACGGGCACCAGCCCTACACGCCGGACGAGGTCCGCGAGGCGCTGCAGATCGGCCCCGACGCGCCGATCATCATCACGGACGCCCGTCACCGCAACGAGGCCAAGAGCGCCCTGATCACCCTGGTCGAGCACGCCCTGATGGCGCGCCTTCGGTGAGGCGTCGGTCGCACCGACGCGAAAAGGTCCCCGCGCCGCTCCTCACGGAGTGTGCGGGGACCTTCTGCGTAGGACTGCTCCCCGGGTGACTGCTCTCAAACGCCGGACGGGCTTGATGCCGCTGAGACAGCGGAATCAAGCCCGTCCGGCGTTGACGAGGCGGGTGCTAGCCCTGCCAGCTGTGCGGCGCCCGGAAGCCCGGCGTGCGCTCCAGGCGGCGCCAGACGGCCGTGGAGCGGCGCGGGCGGGGCGGCGCCGCGTGGGTCGTGGTGGCGGCGGCGCGGGCGAGGAGGACGGCGGTGACGGCCGCGAGCTCCTCGGCGTCCGCCGTGCCCTTCTCCACGCGTACCAGCGTGTCGTTCATGCGTTTCTCCCTTACTGGGGCGGGTTGCCGTGCTTGCGGGAGGGCAGGTCGGCGTGCTTCGTGGCCAGCATGGCCAGCGAGCGGATCAGCACCTGCCGGGTCTCGACGGGGTCGATCACGTCGTCGATCAGTCCGCGCTCGGCGGCGTAGTACGGGTGCATCAGCTCGGCCTTGTACTCCTTGACCATGCGCGCCCGCATCGCCTCGGGGTCGTCCGCCTCGGCGATCTGCTTGCGGAAGATCACGTTGGCGGCGCCCTCCGCGCCCATCACCGCGATCTCGTTGGTCGGCCAGGCGTAGGTCAGGTCCGCGCCGATGGACTGCGAGTCCATGACGATGTACGCGCCGCCGTAGGCCTTGCGCAGGATGACCGAGATACGCGGCACCGTGGCGTTGCAGTAGGCGTACAGCAGCTTGGCGCCGTGGCGGATGATTCCACCGTGCTCCTGGTCGACGCCGGGCAGGAAGCCGGGGACGTCCAGAAGAGTGATGATCGGAATATTGAAGGCGTCGCACATCTGGATGAAGCGCGCGGCCTTCTCGCTGGCCTCGATGTCGAGGACGCCGGCCAGCGACTGGGGCTGGTTGGCGACGATGCCGACGACCTGGCCGTCCAGCCGGGCCAGGGAGCAGATGATGTTGGTGGCCCAGCGCTCGTGGACCTCCAGGTACTCGCCCTCGTCGACGATCTCCTCGATGACCTTGCGCATGTCGTACGGGCGGTTGCCGTCGGCGGGCACCAGGTCCAGCAGAGCCTCGCCCAGCCGGTCGGCGGGGTCCTCGCTCGCCACGCGCGGCGGGTTCTCCCGGTTGTTCTGCGGCAGCAGCGAGAGGAGGTAGCGGACCTCCTCCAGGCAGGTCTCCTCGTCGTCGTACGCGAAGTGCGCGACGCCCGAGGTCTCGGCGTGCACGTCCGCACCGCCGAGGCCGTTCTGGGTGATCTCCTCACCGGTGACGGCGCGGACGACGTCGGGGCCGGTGATGAACATCTGCGAGGTCTCGCGGACCATGAACACGAAGTCGGTCAGGGCCGGCGAGTAGGCCGCGCCGCCCGCGCAGGGGCCGAGCATCACGGAGATCTGCGGGATGACGCCGGAGGCCTTGGTGTTGCGCTGGAAGATGCCGCCGTAGCCGGCCAGGGCGGAGACGCCCTCCTGGATACGGGCACCGGCACCGTCGTTCAGCGACACCAGGGGCGCGCCGGCGGCGATGGCCATGTCCATGATCTTGTGGATCTTGGTGGCGTGGGCCTCGCCCAGCGCGCCGCCGAAGATCCGGAAGTCGTGCGCGTAGACGAACACGGTGCGGCCGTGCACCGTGCCCCAGCCGGTGATCACACCGTCGGTGTAGGGCTTCTTGCTCTCCAGTCCGAAACCCGAGGCGCGGTGCCGGCGCAGCGGCTCCACCTCCGAGAAGGACCCTTCGTCCAGCAGGAGGTCGATACGCTCCCGGGCCGTCAGCTTCCCCTTGGCCTTCTGGGCCTGGGTCGCCCGCTCGCTCGGACCACGCCGAACCTGCTCGCGAATGGCGTGCAGCTCGGCGACGCGCCCACGGACGTCACTCGCCTCTACGGGCGCACCTTCGAGATTGCTCATGCATAGACGGTACGTGGCGAGGACGCCCGGGACTCATGTCGTTTCCATACAACGTCATGTGCCTTTTGGTGGGCAGGCGGCACAGAGCCGCGCAGCCGCCGCGACTAGGGGTCCCCCCTATAGGGGGGTCAGACTGTGGGGGTTCCACAAAACTCTCGCCTCCGGCCCGTAGGCTGGCGAACTTGACGGGCCCGGGGCCCCGGACGGCGTCACGCCGGGTCATTCCAGGGTCACGGTGCAGCGGTGGGGGGCGCAGGCGGTGCCGGGGGTGACGCGCAGCCGGAGGCTGTCGCCTGTCGACAGGACGCGCACCGTGGTGTCGTGTGCCGTCACCCGGCGCACGGGGCGGTCCCAGGCGACCTCGAAGGGCGTTCCGGTCCGGACCGGTTCGGCCATATGGAGGGTAGCGGTCCGGCCGCGGTCGCGGACGAGTACGGCGGCGGGGGCCGTGACGGCGAGGGGGCCGGCGACGCCGGGGGCCCAGAAGGCGGCGGCGGTGAGGCCGAGGGCGGGCAGGTGCGCGGCCTGGCAGGCGGCGGTGTTGGCCAGGAGGGCGAGCCAGGCGTCGTCCTCGGCGCGGGCGGCCACGGCACGGGGCCCCGCGCCGGGCATGAGGAGGTAGGCGTAGGCGGCGCCGGCGGGGTCGGTGCCGTGGGGGTGCCAGAGGGTGACGTAGCGCCGGGTGACGGGGTCGGGGGCGCCGCCGGCGTTGATGTCGCGCCAGGCGCCGGTGCGGGCCTCGCGCAGGGCGTGGAGCGGGGCGCCGCCGGGGAGGACGTAGCCGCCGTGGCCTTCGAGGTGGATCCAGCGGGCGGCTTCGTAGCGGGCGCTCCAGCCGTCGGTGACGGGCTGGGGCACGCCGTCGACGAGGAGGGCGGGGGCCCCGTGCGCGCCGAGGTTGCGGTGCTCGACGGTCGTGCCGACCGGGGTGCCGTCGCGCGCGGTGATGCCCGCGCCGAGGCAGACGACGGCGTCCGCGGCGAAGATCCAGGTCTTGCGGGCCTCCAGGGTGGAGGAGAGCCCCTTGAGGTGCTGGCCGGCGACGGCGAACTCGCCGTCCGTCACTCCCCCGACCCAGCGCACGTCGGGCCGGGGCTCGCCCCATGCGCCGCCCTCGTTGCCGGCGAGCGGCTTGGCGGAGGCGGTGGTGCCGGGCATCCGGTAGGGATCGGCGGTGGGCCAGAAGGCGTCCGTGTACGGGGCTCCGTCGCCCGCGCGCCACCAGTAGAGCATTCCGGCGCCGGTGTGCCAGCCGCGCGGGTGCTCGCCGTTGCCGTTCTCGTAGTGGGCGATGCGGTCGGAGGCCATGGCGAGGCCCGCCGTCCAGCCGGGGCGGCGGTGCACGGCGCGGTCCATGGCGGGGAAGAGACGGTGCCCCACGGGGGCGGGTGCGGGAGGCACGGGGGCGGCGCAGGCGGCGGCGAGGCGGGCGAGGTCGGCGACGCCGAGCGAGGGGTCGGTGAGCAGCGGCAGAGTGGTGTCGCGGGCGGCCCAGCCCTTGATCATCGCGTGCCAGCGGGTGCGTTCGGCCGGGCTCGCGCTGCCGGCGAGGAGGGCGACGGCGGCGATGAGGGCGTGGCCGCGCTGGTGGTCGCTCTGCTGCTGCCGGCCGGGGTCGGCGCTCTGCAGGCCGCGGCTGACGGCGCGGCCGGAGACGCTGTCCATGACGAGCCCGTCGTGGACGAGGGGGGCGTACGCCTTCTCGACGCTGTCGTAGACCGTCCGCCGGGCCGGGTCGGTGATCTCCCAGGGGGAGCCGCGGAGCAGGGCGAGGAGGCGGCCGAGTCCGTCGAGCAGCACCTGGCCGTAGGTGCCGGAGTAGGCGACGCGGGTGTGCTGGACGAAGGAGCCGTCGGCGTAGAGGCCGTCGCCGCGGGTCACGTAGGGGAAGACGGGCGAGAGGGCGTCGCGGGCGAGGGCGGTCTTGGCGGCCGAGGCGCCGAGGATGCCGCGGAGGGCGACGACGCGGCACAGGTCGACGCGGTTGGCGCCGGTGCTGGTGCCGGTGTAGTCGCCGAGCATCGCGTCGGGGACGAAGTGGTCGACGGCGGCGAGGAAGGCGGTGCGCCGTGCGGCGCCGGTCTCGTCGTACAGGAGGGTGAGGCTGTCGAGGAGGAGCCTGGGGCTGCCGATCTGCCACTCCCACCAGTTGCCGTAGCGCGTGGTGGCGGGGTGGTAGACGCGGGCGTGGACGTGGTCGAGCCCGGCGAGGGTGTCGGCGGCCAGGGCCGGGTCGCCGGTCAGCCCCGTGCCGGGCTGGGCGTGGGCCTGGGCCATGGTGTGCAGGCGGGCGTAGCTGCGGGTGATGCCGGAGGGCGGGTCGAAGGGGGCGTCGGGCCAGAGCGAGCCGGGGCCGGGGGCGAGGCCGGCGCGGTAGGTGCGGGCGAGCTCTCCGGTGCGCCGCAGGGCGCAGGCGTAGGGCTCCGCGGCGGGGTCGAAGCCGGTGCCGAGCATGAGGCCGCGCCAGCGGGCGCGGAGGGCGGCGAAGGCGGCCTCGTCGTCGGCGCGGGCGGTGGCGGTGGTGGCGGTGGCGGTAAGGCCGAGGGTGCCGGCGACGGAGGCGGCGAGGAATCCTCTGCGGGTCCAGGCGGACGGGAGGGGTGCGGCGGAACCGGACAGCACGGCGGATCCTCCCCGGGGCGCGTGGTGCGGGACGGTGCGGACGGTGCCGGAGGCACACCGTGGCACGGGGCCGGGGGCGTGGCAATGCCCCGGGGGCGGCGGCGGCCGGAATTCACCCCCATAGATGTTGAATATTCAACCAGAGCGCGCTACGGTGCTTTCACGGTCAAGTTGAATATTCAACGAACCTGGCCGGACGAACTCAGCCAAGGAGCACACCATGGGCCTCTTCAGCCGCAAGCAGAACACGACCCCCGCCGTCCCCGCCCCGCGCGCCGTCGACCCCGCGCTGGCCGCCCTGACCGGCGACTACACCATCGACCCCGCCCACAGCAGCATCGGCTTCACCGTCCGCCACGCCATGGTCACCAACGTCAAGGGCGCCTTCACCGAGCACGAGGGCACCCTCGGCCTCGACGGCACCGACCCGTCCCGCTCCACGGCCGCCATCGACGTGCGGATCGCGAGCATCGACACCGGCATGAAGGACCGCGACGCCCACCTGCGCGGCGACGACTTCTTCGACGCCGAGCGCTTCCCGCTGATGAGCTTCCGCTCCACCGCCGCCGAGCAGCTCGGCGGGGATCGCTACCGCATCACCGGCGACCTCACCATCAAGGACGTCACCCGCCCGCTCTCCATCGACCTGGAGTTCAACGGCTCGGCCACCGACGTCTACGGCAACGAGCGCGTCGGCTTCGAGGGCGGCGCCGAGATCCTGCGCTCCGACTGGGGCCTGACCTGGAACGCCGCCCTGGAGACCGGCGGGGTGATGGTCAGCGACAAGGTGAAGCTGACCTTCGACGTCTCCGCGGTCAAGGCCGCCCCGCAGGCCTGACCCCGTGCGGTGTCACCGGCCGAGGCGCATTAGACGGCCGACGACCTCGGCGGCGCCTCGGTCCGCACCCGCGCTCAGCGCGATGTGGTTGTCGGGCCGTACGAGTACGAGCCCGTCCCCTTCCACCCCGTACGCCCGGCGGGCGTGTCCGCCAGGGTCGTCCCCGTCCTCGATGAGGTGCGTGCGCAGCAGGCCCGCGCACTTCTCCCCCGCCTCCGCGAGGGCCGCCGCGCTCCCCCGGCCGAAGCCGAGCAGGGTGAAGTGCGGCCCGGCGAAGACGTCGAAGAGCCGGCCGTTCCGGCAGGGCGCGTCGGGCGCCCGCCCGCCGGCCTTCGCGCCGCCCCATGCCAGCGAGCTCCAGCCGTAGCCAACGCCCAGTGTGGTGACGTCGTCCGTGATCACCGCCTCCGTGCCGACGCCGGCCTCCTTCACGCCTTCGGTCACCGCGCGCAGCCGCTCGTCGGTGAGGTCGAGCGTCCAGGCGGCGACGGGCAGCCGCTCCTCCTCGTACGACTCCAGCAGGCCCGGCGCGGCGTGGCCGAGCACCACGTGCGCGAGCTTCCAGCCGAGGTTGAAGGCGTCCTGGATGCCGGTGTTCATGCCCAGGCCGCCCGCGATGGAGTGGACGTGGGCCGCGTCCCCGGCGAGGAAGACCCGGCCGACGCGGAAGCGGTCGGCCATCCGCACGTTGATGCGGTAGGCGGAGAACCAGGTGGGGTCGGACAGCCGGATGCCGGTGCCCCGGGAACAGCGGTCGACGAGCCGCTGGAACGACTCCAGCGTCGGTGCGGCCGGCCGGCCGCCGGCGCCGCGCTCGGGGCTGCCCTGCAGCTGCCAGTGGGCGCTGCCGCGGAAGGGGCAGAGCAGGACCGCCGCGTCCTCGTCGAACCACTGGTGCCAGTAGGCGGGGTCGAGCCCCTCGACGCGGACGTCGCCGACCACCATGGACTCCTCGGCGTCGGTCGCCCCCTCGAAGCCCACGCCCAGGGCCTTGCGCACCGGGCTGTGACCGCCGTCGCAGCCCACGAGGTAGGCGGCCTCGATGCGCCGCCCGTCGGCGAGCGTCGCGACGACACCGTCCGCGCTCTGGGTGAATCCGGCCAGTTCGCAGCCGAGTTCGGGCGCCACGCCGTACTCCGCCAGCTTGTGGCGCAGGATCTCCTCGGTGCGCCACTGGGGCATGAGCAGCCCGCTGGCGTACGGGGTGCCGGGCGTGGGCGTGCGGTCCCCGAAGGTGACGGTGTCGGCGATCGCGACGCCGTCGCGGTACTTGCGCAGGGTGATGTGCTCGGTGCCCGAGGCGGCGGCCTCGGCGCCCGCGCCGAGGTCGTCGAAGAGCTCGCGGCTGCGCTGGTTGAGGCCCTTGCCGCGCGAGGCGCGGTGGAACTCGCGGGACTTGTCGATGATCCGTACGGCTGCTCCGGCGCGGGCGAGGGTGCAGGCGAGGGTGAGTCCGGTGGGCCCGGCGCCCACGATCAGGACGTCGGTTGCGTCGAGGGCGTCGGCGGTGGTGGTCGTCGTCATGCCCTCAGGAAAGACCGCCCGGGCAGAAAATGCAACCGAGTAACAAAAGATTCTGAGTAACACTTGCTCTGCTAGGGTGGCCCCGTGAACGAGGAGACGGGGCTGCGGGAGCGCAAGAAGCAGCGCACGCGGCAGACGCTGTCCGAGACCGCCATCGCGCTCTTCCTGGAGCGCGGCTTCGACCAGGTGTCGGTGGCCGAGGTGGCGGCGGCCGCGGAGGTGTCGAAACCGACGCTGTTCCGCTACTTCCCCGCCAAGGAGGACCTGGCCCTCGACCGCATCGCCGACCACCAGGGGGAGGCGGCGCGCGTCGTGCGCGACCGGGCCCCCGGGGCGGCGCCGCTGGCCGCCCTGCGCGCCCACTTCCACGCGCGGCTCGACGCGCGCGACCCCATCACGGGGCTGTGCGACGCCCCCGAAGTACTGGCCTTCCGGGACATGCTCTACTCCACGCCCAGCCTGCAGGCCCGCCTCATGCGCTACGCCGCCGACGACGAACGGGCGCTGGCCGAAGCCCTGGCGGAGGCGGGTGCGGAGGAGGTGACGGCGCGGCTCGCGGCGGCGCAGGTCATCGCCGTCCACCACGTCCTGGCGCGGGACAACTGGCGGCGTCTGGCGTCCGGTCGAAGCACCGACGCCGTGGTGGGCGCGGCCCACGCCGACGCCGAGCGGGCGTACGACCTGCTCGGCGCCGGGCTGGCGGGCCAGGGCCTGTGACGGCCGGGCGCTGGGTTCAAAGCCCGCGCCCCGGTCCCCGGCCCCGCCCGTGGCTCACTCCAGCGGCTCGACGCCCGCCCGCCGCAGCCCGTACGCGTAGGCGTCGTCGAGCGCCTGCCACGAGGCGGCGATGACGTTCTCGGCGACGCCGACCGTCGACCACTCGCCGCGCTCGTCGCTCGTGGAGACCAGGACGCGGGTGATCGACCCCGTGCCGCGGCCGCCCTCCAGGATGCGCACCTTGTAGTCGGTCAGCTTGAGCGTGGCCAGCTGCGGATAGATGCGCTCCAGGGCGACGCGCAGCGCCCGGTCCAGCGCGTCGACGGGGCCGTTGCCCTCGGCCGTGGCGACGATGCGCTCGCCCTTGGCCCACAGCTTCACGGTGGCCTCGTTGGCGTGGATGCCGTCCGGCCGGTCCTCGGCGATGGCCCGCCAGGACTCCACGCGGTAGTAGCGCCGGGCGCGTCCCTCGGCTTCCTCGCGCAGCAGCAGCTCGAACGAGGCGTCGGCCGCCTCGTAGGTGTAGCCCGCCAGTTCGCGCTCCTTGACCCGCCCCACGACGCGGCCGATCAGCTCCCGGTCGCCGCCGAGGTCGACCCCCAGTTCCTTGCCCTTGAGCTCGATGGAGGCGCGGCCGGCCATGTCGGAGACCAGCATGCGCATGGTGTTGCCGACCCGCTCGGGGTCGATGTGCTGGTACAGGTCCGGGTCGACCTTGATCGCGGAGGCGTGCAGGCCGGCCTTGTGCGCGAACGCCGAGACGCCCACGTAGGGCTGGTGCGTGGACGGCGTGAGGTTGACGACCTCGGCGATGGCGTGCGAGATGCGCGTCATCTCGGCCAGCGCCCCCGCGGGCAGCACCCGGCGGCCGTACTTGAGCTCCAGGGCGGCGACGACGGGGAAGAGGTTGGCGTTGCCGACGCGCTCGCCGTAGCCGTTGGCGGTGCACTGCACGTGCGTGGCGCCGGCGTCCACGGCGGCGAGGGTGTTGGCGACCGCGCAGCCGGTGTCGTCCTGCGCGTGGATGCCGAGACGCGCCCCGGTCGCCTCGATGACCTCCCGCACGGTCGCGCCGACCTGGGCGGGAAGCATGCCGCCGTTGGTGTCGCACAGCACCACGACGTCGGCGCCCGCCTCGTGCGCGGTGCGGACGACCTGGAGGGCGTACTCCGGGTTGGCACGGTGACCGTCGAAGAAGTGCTCGCAGTCGACGAAGACCCGGCGGCCGTGCCCGCGCAGGTACGAGACGGTGTCCCGCACCATGGCGAGGTTCTCGTCGAGAGTGGTGCGCAGGGCGAGTTCGACGTGGCGGTCGTGGGACTTGGCGACGAGGGTGATCACCGGGGCGCCGGAGTCGAGCAGCGCGGCGACCTGCGGGTCGTCCTCGGCCCGCACGCCCGCCTTGCGCGTCGCGCCGAAGGCGACGAGCTGCGCGTGGCGGAAGCCGATCTCCTCCCGGGCGCGCTGGAAGAACTCGGTGTCCCGGGGGTTGGCGCCCGGCCAGCCGCCCTCGATGAAGCCGACGCCGAAGTCGTCCAGGTGCCGGGCGATGGTCAGCTTGTCCGCGACGGTGAGGTTGATGCCCTCGCGCTGCGCGCCGTCGCGCAGGGTGGTGTCGAAGACGTGAAAGCGATCGTCGGGGCCGTCGGTTGCGTCCGTCATGCTGCTCTGACTCCTGTGAGGATGTCGGTCTACCGGAATTACCCGTTCCACCGTCCCCATGCTCACCCTCGCCCTGCGTCCTCCGGCGTGGGGTGGTCCGGAAAACGCAAAAACCTCTCGCGGGTGCGAGAGGTCTGCGCGCGGGTCTGGGACGACGGTGTCCGCTCCGTACGGGGTGGTACGGGGCGGTCACTGCGGACCGGCGCGCCTGCTGCCAATAATCATGGCGAACGGGAGCATAGGTGCATCCTGACACACGCCGGGCCCGCGGTGCGGGCGGGTCTCAGGATGCGGGCACCTTGCCCGCATCCGCCTCCGCAAGGGCCTCGGGCGCGCGCCCCACCCGCTTGAGGTCGATGTCGCGCGTCTCGCGCATCGTCAGGTAGACGACCAGCGACACCGCGGCGCAGCCCGCCACGTACCAGGAGAAGCCCGACTCGATGCCGGCCTTCTTGAACCACAGGGCCACGTACTCGGCCGTGCCGCCGAAGAGCGCGTTGGCGATCGCGTACGGCAGGGCGACGCCCAGCGACCGGATGCCCGTCGGGAACAGCTCGGCCTTCACACAGGCGTTGATCGAGGTGTAGCCGGTGACGACGACCAGGGCGAGCAGGGACAGGCCGAGGGCCGGCCAGAACGAGCCGGCGTGCTTGAGCAGCGTCATGATCGGCACGGTGAGGAAGGTCGAGCCCACCGCGAAGGTGATCAGCAGGGGGCGGCGGCCGATGCGGTCGGAGAGCGCTCCCGCGAGCGGCTGCAGACAGGCGAAGACGATCAGCGCGCAGAAGCTGACCAGGGTCGCGGTCTGCTTGGGCAGGCCCGCACTGTTGGAAAGGTACTTCGTCAGGTAGGTGGTGTACGTGTAGTACGCGACGGTGCCGCCCATGGTGAGGGCGATGACGAGGAGGGCCTCGCGCTTGTGCCGCATGAGGGCGCGGATGGTGCCGCGCTCCGCCGCCTGCGCGGCGCTCTCACCGGCGCTCTCCCCCGCACCTTCCACCGTGGCCTCCGCCGTGGCTTCCGTGTACGCCTCCGTCTCCAGCATGTTGCGCCGGAGGTAGAAGATGACGGCCGCCCCGAGCGCGCCCACGATGAAGGGGATGCGCCAGCCCCAGCTGTGCAGCTGGCCGCTGGAGAGCGTGTGCTGCAGCACGATCTGCAGCCCCAGGCCGAGGATCTGCCCCGCCGTCATGGAGACGTACTGGAAGCTGGAGGCGAAGCCGCGGCGGCCCGGCGCGGAGGCCTCCGTCAGGTACGTGGCGCTGGCCGCGTACTCCCCTCCCACCGACAGGCCCTGCAGCAGCCGGGCGACGAGGAGGACGGCGACGCCGCCGTAGCCCGCGACCGCGTAGGTCGGGGCGACGGCGATGAGCACGGCGGAGGCGGACATCAGGGTGACGGTCGTCGTGAGCGCCGCCTTGCGCCCCTTGCGGTCGCCGATGCGGCCGAGCAGCCAGCCGCCCACGGGGCGCATGAAGAAGCCGACGGCGAAGATGCCGGCGGTGTTCATCAGCTTCGCGGTGTCGTTGCCCGCGGGGAAGAAGGCGCCCGCGAAGTACGTCGCGAACGACGCGTAGACGAACCAGTCGAACCACTCGACCATGTTGCCGGCCGAACCGACCCAGATCTTCTTCCAGTGCTGTCCCATGGTCGATCACGGTGGCGGAACGCACGGGGCCGGACAAGGGTCCGGGCGGCAACGATCATGCCTACTTGCGTGCGTTGCGTTCACGGCATTCACGGCACGGCGGGCGGGCCGGCGCGTACGGGTTCATGCAGCCGGCCCCGTACGGGGCATGTGTACGGGGCCGGGTGCGGACGGGCGGGGTGCGGACGGGCCTCAGCCCAGGGGGTGCATCCAGCCGTGGGTGTCCTCGGCGGCGCCGGTCTGGATGTCGAGGAGCGCCTTGCGGAGCTTCATCGTGACCTCGCCCGGCTGACCGTCGGCGACCGTCCAGCCGTCACGGGCCGACTTCACGGTGCCGACCGGGGTGATGACGGCGGCGGTGCCGCAGGCGAAGACCTCGGTGAGGGTGCCGTCGGCGCAGGCGTTCTTCCAGTCGTCCACGGAGATACGGCCCTCGGCGACCTCGTAGCCGAGGTCGGCGGCGATCGTCATCAGGGAGGCGCGGGTGATGCCGGGCAGGAGCGAGCCGGTGAGCTCGGGGGTGACGATCTTCGGCTTTTGATCAGACGCAGCGCCGTACACGAAGTACAGGTTCATGCCGCCCATTTCCTCGATCCAGCGGCGCTCGATGGCGTCCAGCCAGACGACCTGGTCGCAGCCGTGCTCCATGGCCTGGGCCTGGGCGACGAGGGAGGCGGCGTAGTTGCCGCCGGCCTTGGCGGCGCCGGTGCCGCCGGGGCACGCGCGCACGTACTCCTCGCTCAGCCACACCGAGACCGGCTTCACGCCGCCGGGGAAGTAGGCGCCGGCGGGCGAGGCGATGACCACGAACATGTACTCGTTGGCCGGGCGGACGCCCAGGCCCACCTCGGTCGCGAACATGAACGGGCGCAGGTACAGCGAGGCCTCGCCGGAGCCGGGCACCCATGCGTTGTCCTGCTTCACCAGGGCGTCGCACGCCTCGATGAAGGTCTCGGCGGGCAGTTCGGGCATGGCCAGGCGGCGGGCCGAGGCCTGCAGGCGGCGGGCGTTCTCCTCCGGCCGGAAGATGGCCACGGAGCCGTCGGGCTGGCGGTACGCCTTGGCGCCCTCGAAGATCGTCTGCGCGTAGTGCAGCGTCATGTTCGCCGGGTCGATCGACAGCGGCGCGTACGGAACGAGCTGGCCGTCGTGCCAGCCCCGGCCTTCCGTCCACTTGATCGTGACCATGTGGTCGGTGAAGTGGCGGCCGAAGCCGGGGTTGGCCAGGATCTGCTCCCGCTCCGCGTCCGACAGCGGGTGCGAAGAGGGCTTGAGCTCGATCGTGGGCGTCGTCATGAGTGCGTGTCCTTCACCTTTGTGTGTGGCGGACCGCGAGCTCGCCCCGTCCCTGACGGTGTCAGGGCATCCGAGCTTCCCCTCATGCCGCGGCCCCACGTTCGATTATCGCTCGTGGGGCCGTGGACGGAAAACGTGCGCGCGGCCCGGGTCGATGGTCGCACCCCACCGCGCGCTGAGTCAGCGGCTGGGGGCTAGCCGGCTACGCGCCGGGCGAGGGCGTCTCCGGTCTCGTCCGTCGAGCGCGGCGTCGCGCCGTCGCGCTCGGCCAGGTCCTCGGCGACCGCCGTCTCGATGCGGGCGGCCTCGGCCTCGTGGCCGAGGTGGCGCAGCAGCAGGGCGACGGAGAGCACCGTGGCCGTCGGGTCGGCCTTTCCGGTGCCCGCGATGTCGGGCGCGGAGCCGTGGACGGGCTCGAACATGGACGGGAACGCGCCGTCGGGGTTGATGTTGCCCGAGGCGGCGAGGCCGATGCCGCCGGTCACGGCCGCGGCGAGGTCGGTGAGGATGTCACCGAAGAGGTTGTCGGTGACGATCACGTCGAACCGCTCGGGCTGCGTGACCATGAAGATGGTGGCCGCGTCCACGTGCAGGTAGTCGGTGGTGACCTCGGGGTACTCCCGGCCCACCCGGTCGAAGGTGCTCTTCCACAGCGCTCCGGCGTAGACGAGGACGTTGTTCTTGTGGACGAGGGTCAGCTTCTTGCGGGAGCGGGCCTGGGCCCGCTCGTAGGCGTCGCGCACCACGCGCTCCACGCCCAGGGCGGTGTTGACGCTGACCTCGGTGGCGACCTCGGCGGGGGTGCCGGTGCGCAGGGAGCCGCCGTTGCCGGTGTACGGGCCCTCGGTGCCCTCGCGGACGACGACGAAGTCGATGTCGGGGCGGCCGGCCAGCGGGGTGGCCGTGTGCGGGAAGAGCTTCGAGGGCCGCAGGTTGACGTAGTGGTCGAAGGCGAACCGCAGCTTGAGCAGCAGACCGCGCTCCAGGACGCCGGCGGGCACGGAGGGGTCGCCGATCGCCCCGAGCAGGATCGCGTCGTGGCCCTTGAGGGACTCGAGCGTGGCGTCGGGCAGGACCTCGCCGGTCGCGTGGTAGCGCCGGGCACCGAGGTCGTACTCCTCGGTCTCCAGCTTCACGTCGGAGGGGAGGACCGCCGAGAGCACCTTGAGGCCCTGGGCCACGACTTCCCGGCCGATGCCGTCACCGGGGATCACTGCGAGGCGAATGCTGCGAGACATACCGGGACCGTACTCTGCCGTCCCGCTGGATGACACACTCCGTCCACCATGCGGACGTATTGCGCTCCGGTCAGGTCACGTTCACCCAAAGTCCGCAACGAAGTTGCCGCTTCCTGGCACGTTGCCGTCATGGACACACCACGCGTAGGGATCCCCGAGCACCTCGCGGACCGCATGACGATGGCCGAGCAGCACGCGTACCTGCGGGCCCGGCTCTCCCGGCCCCTCACCCGGCGCGGCGTGCTGCGCGCCGGCGCGGTGACGGCCGGGGCCGCGGCGGGCACGGGCGTCCTGGGCGGCGCCGCGCAGGCGTACGCCGGCCCGTCCCCCTCCCCGGCCCTGCTGGACTCCCCCGCCACCTCGCGGGTCGACGGCAGGCACGTCGCGCCCTTCGGCCGGCACCTGGCGTTCGGCGCCGACCCGCGGACGCAGATGCGGATCTCCTGGCAGGTGCCGTTCGCGGTGAAGCGGCCCTACGTGCGGGTGGGCCTCGCGCCGTGGGACCTCGGCGTCAAGCTGGACGCCGAGGTGCGCACCCTGCACACCCCGCCGCTGTCGAAGAAGCTCCCCGCCGTCGACCAGGTGTACCTGCACGCGGCGCTGGACAACCTCAGGCCCGGCCGGACGTACTACTACGGCGTCGGGCACGACGGCCACGACCCCGCCGACCCGCGCCACTTCGCCCGCATCGGCACCTTCCGCACCGCACCGGAGCGGCCGGAGAAGGGCGGCAAGGCGGAGCGGTTCACCTTCACCGCCTTCGGGGACCAGGGCGTCAGCTACCAGGCCCTGGCCAACGACCAGCTGATCCTCGGCCAGAACCCCGCCTTCCACCTGCACGCGGGCGACCTCTGCTACGCCGACGACAGCGGGGCGGGCAAGCCCACCGACGTCTACGACGCGCGCGTGTGGGACCAGTTCCTCGCCCAGACGGAGTCGGTGGCCGCGTCCGTGCCCTGGATGGTGACCACCGGCAACCACGACATGGAGGCCTGGTACTCACCCGACGGCTACGGCGGCCAGATCGCCCGCTGGTCCCTCCCGCGGAACGGCTTCGACCCCGCGCACGCCCCGGGCGTCTATTCCTTCGTCTACGGCAACGTGGGAATCGTCGCCCTGGACGCCAACGACATCTCCTACGAGATCACCGCCAACACCGGCTACAGCGACGGCCGGCAGACCACCTGGCTCGACCGCCGGCTGGGCGAACTGCGCCGCACGCCCGGTCTCGACTTCCTCGTCGTCTTCTTCCACCACTGCGCCTTCTCCACGACGAAGGCGCACGCCTCGGACGGGGCGGTGCGGGAGGAGTGGCTGCCGCTCTTCGAGAAGCACGGGGTCGACCTCGTCATCAACGGCCACAACCACGTCTACGAGCGCACCGACGCGCTCCGCGGCACGCGCGTGGGGCGGGAGGTCCCCATCGGCGGCACCGCCGACTCCACGCGCGACGGCATCGTCTACGTGACCGCCGGCGGTGCCGGGAAGTCGCTCTACGACTTCCCGGCGCCGGACAGCTACGAGGGTCACGTCAGGGACCTGGAGAGCGTGGAGAGCTACTTCTGGGAGGAGGGGCGGGTGAAGCAACCGGAGACGGTGGAGTGGTCGCGCGTGCGCTACACCGGCTTCTCGTTCCTCGCGGTCGAGGCCGAGCCGGCCGCACGGGGCGGGCGCCCGCGGCTGCGGGTGACCGCACTGGCGGAGAACGGCGCACGCATCGACCACTTCGACGTCGTCCGCCCCGCGCGGCGGGGCTGACGGCGCACCTGCGGGCGCCCCCGGGGCTCAGTGGCCGGTCACGCCGCCGTTGTCCCGGCGGTCCAGCGCCCGCTGGAGTGCGGCGGCGGCGTTCATCCGGTCGATCGTGCGGTCGGTGCGGTCGGCCGTACGGGCGATGCGGCGGGTCCTGCGGACGGCGGTTTCG
Organism: Streptomyces rectiverticillatus; assembly: GCF_013394065.1. NCBI lineage: Bacteria > Bacillati > Actinomycetota > Actinomycetes > Kitasatosporales > Streptomycetaceae > Streptomyces > Streptomyces rectiverticillatus. The sequence goes on along the minus strand of NZ_CP040752.1, from coordinate 5,246,036 downwards.
GCCATGGGAGTCACGTCTCCTCTGCTGCGTCTGCGGGAGGGGGCACCGGCTGCGGGGGCCCCGGGAACGGTGGGAAGAGCGCCGGGGAAAGGGCGGGGGCCGGTATGCCGCAGGGATCGCCTGCGCTCGCGCACGGGGCCGCAACCGCTTGTCGCTCGATGGAGCGCACGTTCGGCTTCCTCCACGCTAGGACAGCCGTACCGCGCTGTCTGCACAATTACTCGGGCTTCCTACTATCTGAGACGGCGGGCCGGCCGCGGCGCCCCGCAGGGCCGCCCGCAGGGCGCCTCGTACTGAGTTCTGCCCGCCTCGTACTGAGTAGCGGCTGAGTAGGGGTTTGAGTACCCCCGCCGATCCGCGGCCCCGCCCCCTGCGGCGAAAGTGGGGCCCATGAACGGCCTGTACGCACTCAAGCCCTGGTACGCGGCCCGCCTCGGCGGGCTGCGCGCCGCGCTCGCCCGGCGCGGCGTGTCACCGGACACCCTCACCGCCGCCGGCGTGCTCTGCGCGGCCGGCGCGGGGGCGGCGCTCGCGCTGCTGCCCGCACCGGCGGCCGCCGCGCCCGTCGCCCTGCTCCTCGCGGCCCGGCTCGCCTTCGCCAACCTCGACGGCGCGCTCGCCCGTGACACGGGGCGCACCACGCGCAGGGGCTGCGTCCTCAACGAACTCGGCGACCGCGCCGCCGATCTGCTCGTCCTCGCCGGCTTCCTGACACTGGCCCCGCTGTGGCTCGTGGCCACGGCCGCGCTCGCCGCGACGCTGCCCTCGTGGGTGTCCCTCGCGGGCGCGGCGGCGGGGGCCGAGCGGCTCAACGGCGGGCCGGTCGGCAAGACGGAGCGGTGCCTGCTGGCCGTCGTGGCCGCCGCCACGGGCTGGGCCGTGCCCGTGCTGGCCGTCGTGGCGGTGGGCTCGGCGCTGACGGCGGCCTTCCGGATGGGCCGGCTGCGGCGGGTGCTGGGCGAGGCGGATCCGGCCCGGTGAGCACGCTGTACACGAGCGACGTCCTGCCCCGTGTCATACCCGTGGTCGCCGGGGTGCTCGGCGCGGGCGGCCTGGCGGTGGCCTGCCTCCCCGCGCGCGTGGCGATGCGCCGCGAACTGCGGCGGCGCTGGCTGACCTGGGCCGTTGCGGCCCCCCTCTTCCTCGGGGCGATGTTCCTGCACGAGCTGGGGGCGACGGCGCTGGTCTGGCTGCTGGGGCTGATCGCGGTCGGCGAGTACGCCCGGCTGGCCCGCCTGGGGCGGGGCGAGCGGGCGGTGCTGCGCACCGCGGTGGTCCTCCTGCCAGTGCCGGCCCTGCTGGAGCGCTGGCACCTCGCGGACGCCCTCGGACTGCAGACCTTCGCCCTGCTCACCGTCGCGGGCGTGCTGCCCGCGGTGCTGTCGGGCGACACCGCACGGGGCGGCGAGCGCGCGGCCCGCACGGTCTTCGGCCTGCTGTGGATTCCCGTCGCACTGACCGGACTTGTGGTACTGGACGGCACGGCGATCGCCGTCGCCGTGGCGGTCGCGTTCGGCGACGTGGGCGCGTGGTGCGGCGGCATGCTCCTGCGCCGCCTCGGCGGCACCCTCGCCCGCCCCCTGTCCCCCCACTCCCCCGCCAAGACCTGGGCGGGCGTCCTCGGCGCGGGCATGGCCGTGGCCGCGGGGCTGGAGGCCGCAGGCGCCTTCACCGTCACGCTGTGGGCCGCGGTCCTGGCCGGCAGCGTCCTCGGCGACCTGCTCGAATCCATGCTCAAGCGGGAGGCGGGCGTCAAGGACGCCGGCACCTGGCTGCCCGGTTTCGGCGGCCTCCTCGACCGCATCGACTCCCTGCTCCTCGCCCTGCTCCTGGCCATGGTGGTGACGCTGTGACGACGACCTCTCCCTCCGGCACCCTGCGCACGGGGCGGCTGCGCCGCGTCCCGGCGGCACGGGCCGCACGAGCCGCACGAGCCGCACGGCGTGCACGAGGCGGGGCGTACGGGCGCCCCGGCACGGGGCCTGGCCACCGGCGCGGCCTCCGGGCGGCGGTACTCCGCAGCCGCCTGGGGAGGGCCGTGCGGGCGACGCGGCGGCGGCATGGGGCGGCGGCCGCGACCGGCGCCGGTCCGGGGCTTCGTCTGCCGGCGACGCTGCTCGGCCCGTACGGGAGCGGCCGGGCCGGCGAGCGCGCGTGGCGGACGGGCGGAGGCATCCGGGACCGGGCCGGCGGCGGCCCGGGATCAGGCGCCCCGTGCCCGGCCGCCGGCACCGACGACACCGACGACCACGCCGCCCCGCACATGCCGCTCCCGGCGGGGAACGGCGCCCGCCCGGGGCCGCCCCGTGCGGAAACCGGCAGGGCGACCGGGCAGTCGCTGGCGAACACCGCTGCGGGCCTACGCGGCGACGGCGCGCAGCCTCAAGCAGCCCACGGCACACTGCACCGCCGTCCGGCGGGCGACCCGGCCGGGGCACGCGGCGGGCGGCACTTCCGGGCGCGTGCGTGGGGCGGCCCGGGCGTCCGTTCCGTCTCGGCGTCCGGCCCCGTCGAGGCACCCGCGGGGCGGGCTCCCGGGGCTCCCCTTGCTCCCCGGACTCCCCGGACCCCCCGGACCCCCCGGCGGGCCGTTCTCGCCGCCTGGCTGCGCCGTGCCCTGTGGCTGGTGGCGCTCACCCTCACCGGTGGGGTCTCCCGGCGCGGACGCCTCCCGCGGGGCGGCTGTGTCGTCGTCGCCAACCACTCCTCGCACGCCGACACCGCGGCGCTGCTCGCCGCGCTCGATGCGCGCCACGCGCCGCTGATCGGGGCCGCGGCCGACTACTGGTTCGCCCGCCCGGGGCGGCGCCGGGTGTGCCGGTGGCTGGCCGCGGGGTTCCCCGTGCGGCGCACCGGCGGCGGGCTGGGCGACCTGCTGGGGACGGCCGGTGAACTGCGCGCGGGGCGCGCCGTGGTGCTCTTCCCGGAGGGCACGCGGGGGAAGGACGGCGGGCTCGGCGAGTTCCGCAGGGGCGCGCTGCTGCTCGCCGAGCAGGCGGGGGTGCCCGTGGTGCCGGTGGGGCTGGCGGGCACGGACCGGCTGCTGCCCAAGCACGGGCGGCTCCGCCCGGCCCTGGTGCAGGTGCGCATCGGCGAGCCACTGCGCGGCCCCGTCTCCCCCGAGCGGGCCCGCGCCGCCGTCGCGGAGCTCGCCGGCGAGGCGGCCGCGCGCCCGGAGCGGGACTCCGCGCTGCGGCGCCGTACCGCCGCGGTCGTGGCGTCCCGCCGGGGGCTGCCGCTCGCGTTCGCCTGGGCGTTCGCAGAGGCCCTGAGCTGGCCGCTGATGCCGGAGCTGTTCCTGGCCGTCGCCTGCGCGGCGGCGCCCCGTGCGGCGCTGCGGCTGTCGCTCGCGGCGCTGGCCGGAACGCTCGCAGGCGGGCTGCTCGCGCTGCACCTGGCCGCGTCCGGCGCCCATCTGCCGGCGCCGCTGACCACGCCCCGTATGCACGCGGAGGCGGCGGCGCAGATCGGCGTGGAGGGGGCTCGGGCGGTCGCGCACCAGCCGTGGAACGGGGTGCCGTTCAAGGTGTACGCGGCGGCGGCCGGGCGGGCGCGGGTAGCCCCCGGTGACTTTGCTGTGGAGGCGGGGGTGGCTCGCTCCGGGCGGACGGTGAGTGTGGGGCTGGCCTTTGCCGCGCTCGGTGTGGTGGGGCGGCGGTTGCGGCGGTTTTACGCCGTGTATCTGGGGTTGCTGGGTGGTGGGTTCGCGGTCGGACTGGGGCTGATTGTGACGGGGTGGAATTAGGAGGCCCCCGACCCGCCCCTTCCCGTAACCGGGGGCTCCGCCCCCGGACCCCCGGTCCTCAAACTCCCCCAGCTACCGCTGGGGGTGCCCCCAGACGGGCTGAGGGGTTACCGGAATGTGCATGAGGCCCCCGGTCGGCTGTTCAGCCGGCCGGGGGCCTCGTTCAGCAACGGGCAGGTCAGCCCATGTGCGGGTAGCGGTAGTCGGTCGGCGCGACCAGGGTCTCCTTGATGGAGCGGGTCGAGACCCACCGCGTCAGGTTGGACGCGGCGCCGGCCTTGTCGTTCGTACCGGAGGCGCGGCCGCCGCCGAACGGCTGCTGGCCGACCACGGCACCGGTCGACTTGTCGTTGATGTAGAAGTTGCCGGCGGCGAAGCGCAGCTTGGCCATGGCGTCGGCGGCCGCGGCGCGGTCGTTCGCGATGACGGCACCGGTCAGCGCGTACGCCGAGACGGACTCCATCTGGGCGAGCATCGCGTCGAAGTCGGCGTCCTCGTAGACGTGGACGGCGAGGACCGGGCCGAAGTACTCGGTCGTGAAGACCTCGTTCTCCGGGTCGGTGCACTCGATGACGGTCGGGCGGACGAAGTAGCCCACCGAGTCGTCGTAGGTGCCGCCGGCGACGATCGTGCAGGCCGGGTCGGCCTCGGCGCGGTCGATCGCGGCCTTGTTCTTGGCGAAGGCGCGCTCGTCGATGACGGCGCCGATGAAGTTCGACAGGTCGGTGACGTCACCCATGGCGATGCCGTCGACCTCGGCCGCGAACTCCTCCTTGAAGCCGTCCTCCCAGATGGAGCGGGGGATGTAGGCGCGGGAGGAGGCCGAGCACTTCTGGCCCTGGAACTCGAAGGAGCCGCGGGTCAGGGCGGTCTTCAGGACCGCGCGGTCGGCGCTCGGGTGGGCGACGACGAAGTCCTTGCCGCCGGTCTCACCGACCAGGCGCGGGTAGGACTTGTACTTCTCGATGTTGTTGCCGACCGTCTTCCACAGGTGCTGGAAGGTCTTGGTCGAGCCGGTGAAGTGGATGCCGGCCAGCTCGGGGTGGTTGAGGGCCACCTCGGAGACGGCGATGCCGTCGCCGGTCACCAGGTTGATGACGCCCTTGGGCAGGCCCGCCTCCTCCAGGAGCTGCATCAGCAGCACGGCGGAGTGGGTCTGGGTGGGGGACGGCTTCCAGACGACCACGTTGCCCATGAGGGCCGGGGCGGTCGGCAGGTTGCCGGCGATGGCGGTGAAGTTGAAGGGCGTGATCGCGTAGACGAAGCCCTCCAGCGGCCGGTGGTCGCTGCGGTTCCACACGCCGGTGGAGTTGGCGACCGGCTGCTCGGCGAGGATCCGGCGCGCGAAGTGCACGTTGAAGCGCCAGAAGTCGACGAGCTCGCAGGGGGTGTCGATCTCGGCCTGCTGGGCGGTCTTGGACTGGCCCAGCATGGTGGAGGCGGCCAGCGTCTCGCGCCAGGGGCCGGACAGCAGCTCGGCGGCGCGCAGGATGATCGCGGCGCGGTCGTCGAAGGACATCGCGCGCCAGGCCGGGGCGGCGGCGAGGGCGGCGTCGATCGCGTCCTGGGCGTCGGCCTGCGTGGCGTGGTTGAAGGTGCCGAGGACGGCGGCGTGGTTGTGCGGCTGGACGACCTTGAACGGCTCGCCGCCGCCCATGCGCTTCTCGCCGCCGATGGTCATCGGCAGGTCGATCGGGTTGGCCGCCAGCTCCTTGAGCTTGGCTTCGAGGCGGGCGCGCTCGGGGCTGCCGGGGGCGTAGCCGTGGACCGGCTCGTTGACCGGGGCGGGGACCTGGGTCACAGCGTCCATGGGTTCCGTTTCTCCTTCGGGGCTTTGCGGGGGGATGTCGGGGTTCAGCCCTTGGTGAGGATGGACCGGGCGAAGAACAGCAGGTTCGCGGGCTTCTCGGCGAGCCGGCGCATGAAGTAGCCGTACCAGTCGGTGCCGTAAGCCGTGTAGACGCGCATCCGGTGGCCTTCGGCGGCCAGTCGGACGTGCTCCTCGCTGCGGATTCCGTACAGCATCTGGAACTCGTACTCGTCCAGCTTGCGGCCCGCCTGCCGGGCCAGCTCCTGTGTGATGGCGATCAGACGCGGGTCGTGCGACCCGATCATCGGATAGCCCTCGCCCGCCATGAGGATCTTGATGATCCGGACGAACGCCTTGTCGATCTCTGCCTTGTCCTGGTACGCGACGGAGGCGGGCTCCTTGTACGCACCCTTCACGATACGCACACGGCTGCCGGCGGCGGCCAGGCGGCGGGCGTCGTCCTCGGTGCGGAAGAGGTACGCCTGGATGACGCAGCCGGTCTGCGGGAAGTCCTTCCGCAGCTCCTCGTGGATGGCGAACATCGAGTCGAGGGTCGTGTGGTCCTCCGCGTCCAACGTAACCGTGGTGCCGATGGCGGCGGCGGCCTCGACGACGGGGCGGACGTTGGCGAGGGCGAGCTCGTGGCCGCCCTCCAGGGCCTGGCCGAACATGGAGAGCTTGACCGACATCTCGGCCCGGGTGCCCAGGCCGAGCTCCTCGAGCCGGCCGATCAGCTGCAGGTAGGCGTCGCGGGCGGCGTGGGACTGCTCGACGGTGGTGATGTCCTCGCCCACGACGTCCAAAGTGACCTCGAGGCCCTTGGCCGCGGCGTCCTTGACGATCGGGATGACCTGGTCGACGGTCTCGCCCGCGATGAAGCGGTCGACGACCTGCTTGGTGCCCGGGGCAGCCGACACGAAACGGCGCATCTTTTCGCTGCGCGACGCAGCGAGGATCACGGGACCCAGCACGGGCACCTCCACGATGACGGCCGTCCCCACCTGGGGGAACGGCATAAGGAACTCATCGTGAAAACTAGAGATCACCCCGATCCTGGACCATCGACAGCTGTCACGCATCCGTGGCCCGGATCTCAGACAGATGTATGACAATGGTGACCTGTACATAGAACCTTGGGCTGATTCCGGGCCAAAATGACCCGCCGACGGTGGGCCGGGCAGCCCGCACATCGGGGGAAGGAGCGTGGCGGGGCCATGCGCGGCGACTATCAGCACCTCGTCGACGAGATTTCGGCGGCGCTCGGCGCCCCCGCGACGCTCGAGGACCGCGACTTCGTACTGATCGCGTTCGGCGCCCACGGCGGCGAGGACGACCTCGACGTGATGATGGACCCGGTGCGGACCCGCTCGATCCTGCAGCGGCGGTCCACCGCGGCCGTACGGGCGTGGTTCGAGGCGTTCGGCATCGCGCGGGCCCAGGCGCCGCTGCGGATCCCGCCGGACCCGGCGGCGGGGGTCTTCAAGGGCCGCATCTGCCTGCCGGTGCGCCACCGCGGCGTGGTGCACGGCTACGTGTGGCTGCTGGACGACGAGCACCTGGCCGGCCTGGACCTGAGCGTCCCCCACGCCGATCCGCGGCTCGCGCAGGCCATGGAGACGGCCGCCCGCATCGGCGAACTGCTGGCCGCCGAGGCCCGGGCGGGCGCGGAGCTGGGCGAGCTGCTGCGCGAGGTGCTCGCGGGGCGGCCCGCGGGGCGCGACGCGGCGGCCGCGGCGCTGCGGGAGGCGATGGGCCAGGCGGCTGACGGCCCGCTCGGGCTGGTCGCGGTGGCGCCCTGGGCCCTGGGCGAGGGCGAGCACGGCGAGGGCGAGGCGTCCGCGCCCGACGGCGTGGGGTCGGCGCTGGCGGGGCAGTCGGGGGTGGCCGCCCTGTGCACCGTGCCGGACCCCCTGCCCGACGGTTCGGCGGCGCTGGCCGCCCTGGTGCGGCTGCGCACCACGGCCACGATCGCTCCGGCCCGCGCCGCCGCCGAGCGGCTGCTGCGCTCCCCGCGCGCGGGGGCGGGCGCCGCACGGCGCGGCACGGCCGGGCTCGGCGCCCCGCGCCGCGGCCTCGCGGAGCTGCCGGAGGCCTGGCGCGAGGCGCTGGCGGCGGCCCGGGCCGCGGCCGCGGAGCCGCGCCTGGGGCCGGTGGCGGAGTGGGGTGACATCGGCCCGTACCGCGTGCTGGCCGCCCTGCCGGCCGGGGCCGCCGAGGACACCACGGTCCGCCCCCTGCTGACTCCCGCCCACGCCGAACTGGCCCGCACCGCCGAGGTGTTCCTCGACTGCGCGGGCCAGGCGGGCCGCACGGCCGCGGCCCTGGGCATCCACCGCCAGACGCTCTACTACCGCTTGGCGCGCGTGGAGCAGCTCACCGGCCTGGACCTGGACGAGGGCGAGGGGCGGCTGCTGCTCCACATGGCCCTGAAGGCCTCCCGCCTGTAGCGGCTCCGGGGTCCGCAGGTTGATGCGCAATGCCGGGAGATCAACAATGCCGGGTCATCGGCAGAATTCCGCTTCGGCAGCTGCCTGTTCGAGTGCCTGATCGCCCCAGTCGCTGTTCCGGTTGAGCGTGATGACGTGCTCGCCGTCGGCGGTGGCCGCTGTCCGGGTCAGGGAGCCGGGGACTTCGCTTGAGTGTCCCCAGACCTTCAGGCCGCATGCCTTGAGTCCTGCGGCAGGCGCGGGCGGCCGGTGCGGAGATCCGCCACACCGGAAGTGCCGTGCCGGACCTCGCCCGCGCTAGTCCTCCTGCACGGTGACGGCCTGGACGGGACAGGCGCGTGCCGCCTCCCTGACGAGCGGGTCGCCCCCGCCGTCCTCGCTGCCCGGGCGGACGAGGCCGAAGCCGTCCTCGTCCTGGTCGAAGACGCCCGGCGCGGTCAGGACGCACTGGCCCGCGCCGATGCACACGTCGGAGTCGATGGAGACGCGAAGAGAACTCATGGCGGATTCCGTTTCGACGGGCTCACCAGGCGACCGGGAGAGCGAGGAGTCCTTGCAGGGTATCGCCGGGCTTGACGGACACCTCGCCGGGAGCAACGGCGAGGCGCAGGCCCGGGATACGGGTGAAGAGCGCGGACAGGGCGATCTCCATCTCGGCGCGGGCCAGGTTCTGCCCCAGGCACTGGTGGACGCCGTAGCCGAACGCGACGTGGTGGCGGGCCGAGCGGCGGACGTCCAGGGCGTCGGGATCGGTGTAGGCGGCGGCGTCGCGGTTGACGACGGACGTGCCGATCATGACGCCGTCGCCGGTGCGCACGGTCCGCCCGCCGATCTCGATGTCCTGCGTGGCGACCCGTATCAAGCCGTCGGCGATGGACAGGAAGCGCAGCAACTCCTCCACGGCGCCGGGCATGAGGCCGGGTTCGGCACGAAGGGCGGCGAGCTCGTCAGGGTGTTCGAGAAGGGTGTACACGCCGAGCGCGATCATGTTGGACGTGGTCTCGTGGCCGGCGATCAGCAACAGCAGCACCATCATGACCAGTTCGTCGCGGTCGACCTGACCGTCGGCGAGGCGGTCGGCGATGAGCTCGTCGAGTAGGCCGTCGCCGGGCTCGGCCTCCTTGCGGTCCACGAGCCGGTGGAGGTAGTCGCGCAGGTCGTCACGGGCGGCGGTGGCCTCCGCGGCGGTCGGCGCCGCCAGCATCCGCCGGGAGCACGCCTCGAAGAAGTCGTGGTCGTCGTAGGGAACGCCGAGCAGGGCGCAGATCACCATGGACGGCACGGGCAGGGCGTACGCGGAGACGAGTTCCGCGGTGTTGCCCTTGGCGAGCATGGTGTCGATGAGGCCGTCGACGACGCTCCGGATACGGGGCCGCATGGCGGCGGCCCGCTTGAGACTGAAGCGGGGGATCAGCATGCGGCGTTGCCGGGCGTGTTCGGGGTCGTCCACGCCGAGGAGCGGGATCGCCACCGACGCCTGGTTCTCGGCGCGCGGGGCGAGCACGGGAAAGGCCGGATTCTGACGGTTGGACGAGACGCGGGGGTCCGTGAGCAGGGCACGGGCCTCGGTGTGGCCCGTCACCAGCCACACCACGCGCCCGTCGTACAGGGTGACGCGCGTCAGCGGGCCGCGGGTGGCCAGGTCCTGGTGGCTCGCGGGCGGCTGATAGGGGCAGGTGCGGTCGCTGGGGAAGGAGGGAGCCGATGAGGTGGTGGGCTGGATCCCGATGTCGGTCATGTGCTTCCTTCCAGGCGTTCGGACTGTTGTCCTCTACATCCGGTTCATCCAGTCCAAGCCTCTTTCGAGGTTCGGGCTACGAGCAATCCGGCCATATCGCGTACAACGCCCGACAAGCTCCCGCATTCGGCCCGTGACCACACCTTTGCCGCCTTCAGCACGTTCGGCACGTCCCCGTTCGGCCCAGCCCGCCCGGCTCGCACGGCTCGCACGGAGGCGCTCGGTACGGCTGAGCCCGGCGCGGGGCGGGCCCGACGGCGTCCCTCAGCCTTCCGTTCCCTCCGGCCCCTCCGGCGCGTCCAGCACCGTGCCCGCGAGTACCCGCCGGGCACCTTCGATGATCTCCTTGCCGCTCGGCGCCGCGGCGGGGTCGATCAGCCACTGCATCCACAGCCCGATGAACAGGGCGTAGTAGAAGGCGCCTGCCGTGCGGGTCGCCTCCGGGCCGACCTCGCTGTCGTCGACCCCTTCGAAGAGCGCCACCATGCCCTCGCGCCCGGCGGGCTGCACCGCGGCGAACTTGGCCCTGAGCTCCGGGTTCTTCACGAGCTGGCCGACCACCTCCAGCTGTGCCGACCAGAACTCGCGGTCCTTGGCGAAGCCCGCGATCACCCCGTCCAGCGTGGCGGCGAGGCGCTCCTCGCGCGGCGCCTCCGGGTCGGCCGCGGAGGCGATGGCGGGCGCCTCCCCGTCGACCCAATCGGCGGTCAGCTGCAGGAACGCCTCCGTCATCAGCGCTTCCTTCGAGCCGTAGTGGTAGCCGATGGAGGCGAGGTTGGCCCCTGAGGCGGCCACGATGTCGCGCGCCGTGGTGCGCGTCCAGCCCTTCTCGAGCAGACAGCGCTTGGCGCCTTCGAGCAGATCTTCGCGATGTCCCATGCCGGCAGCCTATCCGCGGCCATACGCACGTCCTAGACGACCGTACGAGACGTGCGTCTTACGCAAACGTCTTATACAAGCGTCATAGACAAGCGTTTAAGACGTGCGTATATTCGCTGCCCATGACGACCCCACTGGCGACCCCGCCCGTCCGAACCCACGCGGGCCGCAAGGAATGGACGGCCTTCGTCGTCCTCCTGCTGCCCCTCCTCCTGGTCTCGATGGACGTCTCCGTCCTCTTCTTCGCCATGCCGGCCATCGGCCGGGAGCTGGAGCCGACCGGCACCCAGCAGCTGTGGATCTTCGACAGCTACGCCTTCGCCCTCGCCGGGCTGCTGATCACCATGGGAGCGCTCGGGGACCGCATCGGCCGCCGCAGGCTGCTGCTGGCCGGGGCGTGCGCCTTCGGCGTCGCATCGGTCTTCGCCGCGTACGCGCAGAGCGCGGAGGTGCTGATAGCCGCGCGCGCCGTGCTGGGCCTGGGCGGGGCCACCCTGATGCCCTCGACCATGGCGCTCGTGCGCAATCTGTTCCACGACGACCGGCAGCGCACCAAGGCGATCGGCATCTGGTCGGGCGCCATGGCGGGTGGCATCGCGCTCGGTTCGGTGCTCGGCGGGCTGCTGCTGGAGCACTTCTGGTGGGGCTCGGCGTTCCTCGTCAACGTCCCCGCGATGGTGCTGCTGCTGGTGCTCGCGCCGCTGCTCGTACCGGAGTCCAAGGACCCACGCCCGGGCCGGTTCGACCTGCTGAGCGTGCCGCTGTCGGTCGGCGCCGTGATCCCGGTGATCTACGGGGTCAAGGAGATCGCCGCGGAGGGGTTCGCCGCGGCGCCCGCGGCGAGCGTGGCCGCCGGCCTGCTGATCGGCGCCGTGTTCGTGCGGCGACAGCGCGGCCGGGACGACGCGCTGATCAACCGCGAGCTGTTCCGCCACCGCGCCTTCGGGGCGGGCGTCGGGATCAACACGCTGGCCACGTTCGGCATGATGGGCTCCGCCTACTTCACCACGCAGTACCTGCAGTCCGTGCTCGGCAAGGGCCCGCTGGAGGCGGCGCTGTGGGGCGTCATCCCCTCCGTGGCGGTCGGCTGCGTCGCCCCGCTCGCCGCCGCGGCCGGGCAGCGGGCGCCCAAGGCCTACGTCATGGCGGCCGGTTTCGCCGTCGCGGCCGCCGGCTACGGGCTGCTCGCGGGCGTCGGAACGGACTCTTTGGCCCTGACGCTGGCCGGGTCCGCGGTCATCGCCTCCGGCATCGTCGTGGTCATGGCCCTGGTCAACGACATGGCGCTCGGCAGCGCCCCGCCGGAGAAGGCAGGCAGCGCGGCCTCCCTGCTGGAGACCGGCCAGGAGCTGGGCGGGGCCCTGGGCATGGCGCTCTTCGGCAGCGTGGGCGTGGCCGTCTACCGCCGCGACATGACCGACGGCCTGCCCGCGGACCTGCCGCACGGGGCGCTGGACGCGGCCCGCGAGACCCTCGGCGGGGCGGTGGCCGTCGCCGCGCACCTCCCAGGGCGGGCCGGTGAGGCCGTCCTGACCGCCTCACGCGAGGCCTTCACCCACGGCATGAACGTGGCCGCCGTCGGCGGAACGGCCGTCCTGCTCCTGTCCGCCGCGATCACGGTGGCCGCACTACGCGGGGCACGGGGCGCCTGACCAGGTACCGCACAGGGCGACGCCCGGCCAAAGCGCCTGCCGCAAGGCTCGGCACCGCCGGGCGCACCGTGCAGTAGCGCGCCGTCGCGGCCGTCCGCCCTCGCACGGTGGCCGCACTACGCGGGACACGGGGCACCTCACCAAGTACCGCACGGGGCGGCACCCGATCGGGCAACCCACGGAGCAGGCCCCCTACGAACAGCCGCGCCGCTGCTCGACGTACACGCTCAGCCCGTCCAGCAGCCGGGCCAGCCCGAACTCGAACATCGCGTCCAGGTCGGCATCGGTGCCGCCTCGTGCCCTCCGGGCTGCGGCCCCGTCCTCCAGGTTCACGGCCACGCCGCGCACGTACCCGGCGACCGTGACCCCGATGCGGACCACCGCGCCCGCCTCCAGAGCCGGCCCGGGCCGCGAGGCCGGGGCCGGGGCCATCGCCCGCTCCATGAGGCCGGTGGCGCACGCGGGGAGCCGCGGGCGGGGGACGGACACCATGGCCCTGGCCAGCCACGGATGACGCCGGTAGACGGCCCACTGGTACCGGGCGGCCGCGAGCAGACGGCCGCGCCAGTCGCCGGGTGCGCCTGCGGGCGGGCTGCACTCGCCGAAGGCGGCGTCCGCCATCCGGGCGACGAGATCGTCCTTGCCCGGCACGTGCCGGTACAACGCCATGGTGGGGACGCCGAGTTCGGCCGCGAGCGCACGCATGGACAGGGCCGCGGCACCGTGGGCGTCGGCCAGCGCGATCGCCGTCCGCACGATGCGCTCAGGGGTGAGCTTCCTCAGCGCGCTCGGGCCCGCGCCCGCGCCCGCCGCACGGGGCGGCCGGCCGTTGCGCTCCGCGCAGTCCCCCTCCCCGGGCCCGGCCCCGCCGCACGGGGCGGCAACGACGGTGCCGACCCCGGGCACCGCCCGCACCACGCCCTCCTCGCGCAGCACCGACAGGACCTTGGCGGCGGTCGCCGTCGCGACGCCCCACTCCTGGGCGATCCGCCGCACGGAGGGGACCTTCTCCCCCGGGCCGATCTCCCCGGAGGCGATGCGGGCGCGGAGTTCGGCGGCGATCCGGCGGTACGGGGCGGTCGCCGGAGCCGCGGGCTGTTCCAGTACACCCATGACGGGAAGGCTAGGAGAGCCGCGGGGTGCGGCGGAAGGCGCGCCCCGCCGCCGATGGGCGCGCCGCGGCCGCAGGCTGAACTCCCCTGCCGCGTAAGGGCGGCAGCCCCGGCATCCCGTACGGGATGACCGAGGCCGTCAGTCCGCCAGTCCGTCAGTGCCTCAGTCCGCCAGTGCGTCAGTCCGTCAGATTCACCGCGCGGGCCGACGCCGCGCCGATCTCCTCGGCGATCTCCGACAGCACCGCCGGGGTGACCGACTCGTCGACCGTGAGGGCGACGAGCGCCTCGCCGCCCTCCGTGGCGCGGGAGACCTGCATGCCGGCGATGTTGATGCCGGCCTCGCCGAGGATGCGGCCCAGGGTGCCGACGACGCCGGGGCGGTCGGCGTAGCGGAAGAAGGCCATGTGGTCGGCGAGGGTGAGGTCCACGTCGTGCTCGCCCACGGCGACGATCTTCTGCTGGTTCTTCGGGCCGGCGAGGGTGCCGGAGATGGAGACCTCGTCGCCCCCGGCCAGCGTGCCGCGCACGGTCACCACGTTGCGGTGCTCGGCCGACTCGGAGCTGGTGGTCAGCCGCACCTCGACGCCGCGCTCCTGTGCGAACAGCGGGGCGTTGACGTAGGAGACCGTCTCGTCGACGACGTCCTCGAAGATGCCCTTGAGGGCGGACAGCTCCAGGACCTTGACGTCGTACTGGGTGAGCTCGCCGTAGACCTCGACGTCGAGCCGGACGGCGACCTCGCCGGCCAGGGCCGTGAAGATCCGGCCGAGCTTCTCGGCCAGCGGCAGGGCGGGCTTGACGTCCTCGGCGATGACGCCGCCCTGGACGTTGACCGCGTCCGGCACCAGCTCGCCGGCGAGGGCGAGCCGCACCGAGCGGGCGACGGCGATGCCGGCCTTCTCCTGGGCCTCGCCGGTGGAGGCGCCGAGGTGCGGGGTGGCCACCACGTTGTCGAACTCGAAGAGGGGGGAGTCGGTGCACGGCTCCGAGGCGTAGACGTCGAGGCCCGCGCCCGCGACGCGGCCCTCCTTGAGCGCCGCGGCGAGCGCCGTCTCGTCCACGATGCCGCCGCGCGCGGCGTTGACGATCCGGACGCTGGGCCTGACCTTGCGCAGGGCCTCGTCGCCGATGAGCCCGAGCGTCTCCGGCGTCTTGGGCAGGTGCACGGTGATGAAGTCCGCGACCTCGAGGAGCTCGTCGAGCGTCAGCAGCTTGACGCCCATCTGGGCGGCGCGGGCGGGCTGGACGTACGGGTCGTAGGCGACGACCTTCATCCCGAACGCGGACATCCGCTGCGCGACGAGGACGCCGATCCGGCCGAGGCCGACGACGCCGAGGGTCTTCTCGGACAGCTCGACGCCGGTGTACTTGGAGCGCTTCCACTCGCCGTTCTTCAGCGCGGAGTTGGCCTGCGGGATGTTGCGGGCGGTGGCGATGAGCAGGCCGCAGGCGAGCTCGGCGGCGGTGACGATGTTGGAGGTCGGGGCGTTCACGACCATCACGCCGGCCTTGGTGGCGGCGGAGACGTCGACGTTGTCCAGGCCCACGCCGGCGCGGGCGACGACCCGCAGCTTCTTCGCGGCGGCGATGGCCTGCGCGTCGACCTTCGTGGCGCTGCGCACGAGTACGGCGTCGACGTCGGCGATGGCGGGCAGCAGCTCCGCGCGGTCGGCGCCGTTGCAGTGCCGGATCTCGAAGTCGGGGCCGAGTGCGTCGACGGTGGCCGGGGAGAGCTCCTCGGCGATCAGCACGACGGGTTTGCGGGGCGAAACAGTGCTCACGGAGTCCTCAGTCCTCACTGGTCCATTGCGGACGGCCGTCCCGACGGCCGCAGGCGGTGAAGGGGGCAGGCAGCCGCGTGGAAGACGCACGACGCTGTGAGCCTGGTACGCGCTTGTTGGTGTGCAGTGTATCGGCGGTTGCCGCGCCCTCGCGCGAGCTTCGCCCACAGGCGCCGGGCAGGCCGCCGGGCGGGCCGGTTTCACGGCCCGCCCGGCGCCCGGGCGGCGCGGGGTGCGCCTACTCCTTGTCGTCCACCCAGCTCATCAGCTTGCGCAGCTTCTTGCCGGTGGTCTCCAGCAGGTGGTCCTCGTCGGCCTTCTTGTACTCGTTGTACTTGGGCAGGCCGGCCTGGTACTCCTTCATCCAGTTGTTGGCGAAGGTGCCGTCCTGGATCTCGCCGAGGACCTTCTTCATCTCGGCCTTGGTGCCCTCGTTGACGATGCGCGGGCCGGTGACGTAGTCGCCCCACTCGGCGGTCTCGGAGACGGACCAGCGCATCTTCTCCAGGCCGCCCTCGTACATCAGGTCCACGATCAGCTTGAGCTCGTGGAGGCACTCGAAGTACGCGATCTCCGGCTGGTAGCCGGCCTCGACCAGGGTCTCGAAGCCCGCCTTGACGAGCGCCGACGCTCCGCCGCACAGCACGGCCTGCTCGCCGAAGAGGTCGGTCTCGGTCTCCTCGGTGAAGGTGGTCTTGATGACGCCGGCGCGGGTGCCGCCGATGGCCTTGGCGTAGGAGAGCGCCAGCGCGAAGGCGTTGCCGGAGGCGTCCTGCTCGACGGCCGCGATGCACGGCACGCCGCGGCCCTCCTCGTACTGGCGGCGGACCAGGTGGCCCGGGCCCTTGGGGGCGACCATGCAGACGTCGACGCCAGCCGGGGGCTTGATGAAGCCGAAGCGGATGTTGAAGCCGTGGCCGAAGAAGAGGGCGTCGCCGTCCTTGAGGTGCTCCTTGACGGACTCCTCGTAGACCTTGGCCTGGATCGGGTCCGGGACGAGGATCATGATGACGTCGGCCTCGGCCGCGGCCTCGGCGGGGGTAACGACGCGCAGGCCCTGCTCCTCGGCCTTCTGCTTGGACTTGGAGCCCTCGTGCAGGCCCACGCGGACGTCGACGCCCGAGTCGCGCAGGGACAGCGCGTGGGCGTGGCCCTGGCTGCCGTAACCGAGGACCGCGACCTTGCGGCCCTGGATGATGGACAGGTCGGCGTCGTTGTCGTAGAAGAGCTCGGCAGCCACGTTGGGGATTCTCCTTGTTTCCGGTTTTCCGGTTGTGCGTCCCACCGTATGACGGGCGGGCGGACGGAAGATTTCGGGTCTCGGTATGCGGATCCGTGCGGGGATCCGGGTTCCGCAGGGGGTGCGGGGCCCGCAGAGGTGCAGGGATCCGCAGGGGGTGCGGGGTTCCGCAGGGGTGCGGGGTTCCGCAGGGGTGCGGGGTTCCGCAGGGGTGCGGGGCGCCCGGCCTCAGGCCGAGCGGTCGAGCGCGCGCAGGCTGCGGTCCGTGATGGACCGGGCGCCGCGCCCTATGGCGATCGTCCCGGACTGCACCAGCTCCTTGATGCCGAAGGGCTCCAGCATCTTGAGCATGGCGCCGAGCTTGTCGCTGCCGCCGGTCGCCTCGATGGTGACGGCCTCCGGGGAGACGTCGACGGTCTTGGCGCGGAAGAGCTGGACGATCTCGACGATCTGGGAGCGGGTCTCGTTGTCGGCGCGGACCTTCACCAGGACGAGTTCGCGGTGGATGGCCGCGCTGTCCTCCAGCTCGACGATCTTCAGCACGTTGACGAGCTTGTTGAGCTGCTTGGTCACCTGCTCCAGCGGCAGCGACTCGACGTTGACGACGATCGTGATGCGGGAGATGTCCGGGTGTTCGGTGACCCCGACGGCGAGGGAGTCGATGTTGAAGCCGCGGCGGGCGAACAGGGCGGCGATCCGGGTCAGGATGCCGGGGGTGTTCTCCACCAGGACGGAGAGCGTGTGCTTGGTCATCAGGTTCTCTTCCTCGTCAGGCCTCTGTCGTCTGTCGTCGGCGGTCCGTCAGTCGTCCTCGGTGTCGCCGAAGTCCGGGCGGACTCCGCGCGCGGCGAGGATCTCGTCGTTGGAGGTGCCTGCGGCGACCATCGGCCAGACCATGGCGTCCTGGTGGACGATGAAGTCGATCACGACGGGCCGGTCGTTGATGGCGTTGGCCTTCTCGATGACGGCGTCGAGCTGGTCCGGGCGCTCGCAGCGGATGCCGACGCAGCCCATGGCCTCGGCGAGCTTGACGAAGTCCGGGACGCGGGTGCCTGCGCAGGGCTCGGTGCCGGCGCCCGTGGCGGTGCCGCCGTTGGAGACGGCGGGGCCCGTGTGGAGCACCGTGTTGGAGTAGCGCTGGTTGTAGAACAGGGTCTGCCACTGGCGGACCATGCCGAGGGCGCCGTTGTTGATGATGGCGACCTTGACGGGGATGTCGTTGAGCGCGCAGGTGACCAGTTCCTGATTGGTCATCTGGAAGCAGCCGTCGCCGTCGATGGCCCACACGGTGCGCTCGGGCATGCCGGCCTTGGCGCCCATCGCGGCGGGGACGGCGTAGCCCATCGTCCCGGCGCCGCCGGAGTTGAGCCAGGTGGCGGGCTGCTCGTAGTCGATGAAGTGGGCGGCCCACATCTGGTGCTGGCCGACGCCCGCGGCGTAGATGGTGTCCTTCGGTGCGAGCTGCCCGATGCGCTGGATGACCTGCTGCGGGGAGAGGCTGCCGTCGTCGGGCTGGTCGTAGCCGAGGGGGTAGGTGTCGCGCCAGCGGTTGAGGTCCTGCCACCAGGCCGCGTATCCCGTCCCGGCGGCCTCGCCCGTGCGGCCCTCGGCGTGCTCGGCCTGGACGGCGACGATCAGGTCGGCGATGACCTCGCGGGCGTCACCGACGATCGGCACGTCGGCGGCGCGGTTCTTGCCGATCTCCGCGGGGTCGATGTCGGCGTGGACGATCTTGGCGTACGGGGCGAAGGAGTCCAGCTTGCCCGTGACGCGGTCGTCGAAGCGGGCGCCGAGGGCGATGATCAGGTCGGCCTTCTGCAGGGCGGTGACGGCGGCGACCGAGCCGTGCATGCCGGGCATGCCCAGGTGCTGCGGGTGGCTGTCGGGGAAGGCGCCGAGTGCCATCAGGGTGGTGGTGACGGGGGCGCCGGTCAGCTCGGCGAGGACCTTCAGCTCGGCGGTCGCGCGGGCCTTGAGGACGCCGCCGCCGACGTAGAGCACGGGGCGGGCTGCCTGGCTGATCAGCTTGGCGGCCTCGCGGATCTGCTTGCTGTGCGGCTTGGTGACCGGGCGGTAGCCGGGCAGGTCGGTGTGCGGGGGCCAGCTGAAGGTGGTCTGCGCCTGCAGGGCGTCCTTGGCGATGTCGACGAGCACGGGGCCGGGGCGTCCGGTGGACGCGACGTGGAAGGCCTCGGCGATGGTGCGGGGGATCTCAGCGGGGTCGGTCACCAGCCAGTTGTGCTTGGTGATCGGCATGGTGATGCCGCAGATGTCCGCCTCCTGGAAGGCGTCCGTGCCGATCGCCTTGGAGGCGACCTGGCCGGTGATGGCGACCAGCGGGACGGAGTCCATGTGGGCGTCGGCGATCGGCGTGACGAGGTTGGTGGCACCGGGGCCGGAGGTGGCCATGCAGACGCCGACCTTGCCCGTGGCCTGGGCGTATCCGGTCGCGGCGTGGCCGGCGCCCTGCTCGTGGCGGACCAGGACGTGGCGGACCTTCGAGGAGTCCATCATCGGGTCGTACGCGGGGAGGATCGCCCCGCCCGGGATCCCGAACACGATCTCGGCACCGACCTCCTCCAGCGAGCGGATGAGGGACTGCGCGCCCGTGACGTGCTCGACGGTGGCGGGCTGGTGCGCCGCGCCGTTACGGGCCCGCGGCTGCGGATGGTGGGCCCCGGTGGCCTGCTCGGTCATCGACATTCTCTTCTCGAAGGATTCGACGGGTTCGATCGACGGGTTCGACTGGTTGAGCGGAGGTCGGTTTGGGTGGGTCTGTCACGTTCTAGTGCAACAAAAAACCCCTCGTGCCGTGAGGCAAGCGAGGGGAGCGCGCCGGTGTGGTCAGCAGGGCGTGTGAAAGGGCCTGCTTCAGCCGACGCGCTTTCCAAGTACGAGAATTCGGGTGCGCATGGAACCGACCCTCCACCCGCCACCTGGGAAGTGTCAAGTGGGTGGGACGGGCGTCTCATTATTTGAGCGCAATGGAGCATGGGCGAGTGATCCGGCGCCCCCCGCGGACCCGGATCGCGTAGCGGACGGTACTGCTCCTGCGGGCAGGACACCGCCTCCGACCCACGCTTTCGCGCCATCCACCGGCGCCGGGACGGGGTAGGCCCCGAGGTTCAGCGCGTGCCGCAGGCGGTGCTCGTCGAGCGGCCCGGCGAAGGCGGCGCCCAGGGCGTGGGTACAGCCCATCGCGCGCAGGGCGAGCGCCTGCTCGGGCACGTCGACGCCGTCGGCGACGGACTGCATGCCCAGGTCGGTGGCGATCCTCAGCAGCCCGGCGGTGATCTTGTGCAGCCGGGCGGACTCCACCACGCCGTCGACCAGCCCCCGGTCGAGCTTGAGGGTGTCGATGGGCAGCCGGCGCAGGGCGCTGATGGCGGCGTAGCCGCTGCCGAAGCCGTCGAGGGCGATCCGCACGCCCATCCGGCGCAGGGCGGCCAGGCGCCGCTCCAGCTCGTCCAGCGGCACGCGGGGATCGCTTCCGGACAGCTCCAGCACGAGCGCGCCGGAGGGCAGCCCGTGGCGGATCAGCAGCCCCTCCAGGTTCTTGGCGGGCAGCGACCTGTCCATCAGCCGGGCGGCGGACAGCCGGACGTACACGGGCACGGGGTGGCCGGCGCGGCAGCGCTGGGCGGCCTGCTCGACGGCCTTCTCCACCGTCCAGCGGCCCAGTTCGGCGATGCGGGCGGCCTCGTCGCCCCGGTCGTTCTCGGCCACGCGGAGGTACTCCGCAGGGGTGAACAGTATTCCCTGGGCGGAGCGCCAGCGGGGCTGGGCGGCGACCGCGGTGACCGTGCCGGTGCCCAGGTCGACGACGGGCTGGTGCAGCAGGGCGAACTCGCCCTCGTGCAGGGCGGTGCGCAGCCGCGTGGCGAGCTCGGCGCGGCGGACCACGTCGGCCTGCATCTGCGGTGCGTAGAGCTCGACGCGGCCCTTGCCGGCCTGCTTGGCGCGGTACATCGCGAGGTCGGCGTTGCGCATCAGCTCGCCCGGGGTGGTGCCGGGCTCGGCGAAGGCCACGCCGATGCTGGCGGCGACGCGGACCTCGGTGCCTCCTTCCACGCGGTAGGGCTGGGAGAGGGTGATCCGCAGCCGGTCGGCGATCTCGTGGATGCGGTACTCGCGGGCGGCGGGGTCGCGGGTGCCGTCGCCGATGATCAGCGCCGCGAACTCGTCGCCTCCGAAGCGGGCCGTGGAGTCGCCCGCACGGACGGAGTCCTGGAGGCGACGGGCCGCCTGGACGAGCAGCTCGTCGCCGGCTTGGTGGCCGACGCTGTCGTTCACCGCCTTGAAGCCGTCGAGGTCGATGAAGAGCACGGCGGTGCCCGCGTCGGTCGCTCTGCGGCCGGTGAGGGCCTGCTGGACGCGCTTGGTGAACAGGGCGCGGTTGGGCAGGTCGGTGAGCGGGTCGTGCTCGGCCGTGTGCTGGAGCTGGGCCTGGAGGCGGACGCGCTCGGTGACGTCGCGGCTGTTGAAGATCAGGCCGCCGTGGTGGCGGTTGACGGTGGACTCAACGTTGAGCCACTCGCCGCCGCCGGAGCGGAAGCGGCACTCGATGCGGGTGGTGGGCTCCTCGGCGGGCGGCGCCGCGAGGAAGCGGCGCACCTCGTGGACGACTCTGCCCAGGTCTTCCGGGTGGATCAGCGAGGCCAGCTCGGAGCCGACGAGGTCTTCGGCCTCGCGCCCGTAAACCCCGGCGGCGGCCGGGCTGACGTAGCGCAGTATGCCCGTGGGCGCGGCGATCATGATCACGTCGCTGGAGCCCTGGACGAGGGAGCGGAAGTGGTTCTCCTTCTGGGCCAGTTCCTGGGTGAGGGAGATGTTGTCCAGCAGCATGATGCCCTGGCGGATCACCAGGGCCAGGACGACCGTACAGCCGGTGAACAGGACGACTTTGTCGACCTGGTGGCCGTCCAGGACGTTGTAGAGGATGCCCAGGGTGCACACGGCGGCGGCCAGGTACGGCGTGAGGGCCGCGAGGGAGCCGGCGATGGGACGGCTGGGGTGGTGCGGGTGCTGGGCCGAGCGGGGCGGGGCGGCGTCGTCGCCGTCCTCGCGCGCGACCCAGGGGGCGTACGCCATGAGCATGTAGCCCGCGAACCAGCCGGCGTCGAGGATCTGGCCGGAGCGGTAGTGCGAGCGCAGCAGCGGCGAGGTGAACAGGGCGTCGCACAGGACCGTCAGGGCGAGGGCCGCGATGGCGGTGTTGATGGCGGAGCGGTTGGCGGTCGAGCGCCGGAAGTGCAGGGCCAGCACCATGGACACCAGGGCGATGTCCAGCAGCGGATAGGCCAGGGAGAGCGCGGCGTGGGCGACGCTCTCGCCCTCGAAGTGGGCGGTGTGCGCGAGCGCGAGGCTCCAGGAGAGCGTGAGCAGCGAACCGCCGGTGAGCCAGGCGTCGAGGGCCAGGCACACCCAGCCGGCCCGGGTGACGGGGCGGCGGGCGAGGACCAGCAGGCCGATGATGGCCGGCGGCGCGAAGAGCAGGAAGCAGAAGTCGGCCACGGAGGGCGTCGGGACGCGGGCGTCCAGGACGACCTCGTACCAGCCCCAGACAACGTTGCCGAGGCCGGCCATGGCCGAGGACGCGGCGAAGAGGAACCAGGCGAGCCGGAACCGGGTGCGGTGCGTGCGCCCGTACCAGAAGCAGGAGACGGCGGCGAGGACGGCCGCGCCGCCGAGGCCGAAGTCGCCCATGGCGGAGGCGAGCTCGCTCGATCCCCAGCCGAAGGCCGCGCCCGTGGCATAGCCGCCGCAGACGAGGGCCAGCAGCAGCTGGGAGACCGGGCCCGAGCCGCCGGACGGGCGGGACAGGGCCGCCCCTGGGGCGCTCACCGCGCCGCCGTCCGCAGCAGCGGGATCCATGGGAGCCACAGGAGCAGCGTCGCCACGCAGTGCGGTCGCGGTGCGCGGTGCGGTCGTGGTCGGTGCGTGAGCCGCGTCGGGTTGATCGTCCATTGGCCGTGCATCGCCCGTCGCCCCCCTCGAGTTCCGGTCCTCGCTGCGGCCGTTCCTGTGCACGCCGCAGCCCCCGTCCGGACGATACACCAGACTCGTCACTCAGGGACATAGCTCATATACATAGCGTAATCAGCCACGGGGTTATGGACACTGAGTGCAGTCGAACGGTACCTCTACGTGGTAACTAGCGGGCGATGACTACGACATTTTGCAGTGGCGCGTCCAGGGCGAATCTGGCCAGCTGATCACGCAGCAGCCGCTCGGCGCGCGGCAGAAAGGCCGAAGAGGGCCCACCCACATGGGGGGTGATCAGCACCCCCGGAGCGCTCCACAGGGGGTGCCCGGGTGGCAGCGGCTCGGGGTCCGTGACGTCCAGTGCGGCACGCAGCCGACCTGCGTCCAGTTCGGCCAGAAGGGCTTTGGTGTCGACGACGGCACCGCGCGCCACGTTCACCAGCAGCGCCCCGTCCTTCATCCGCGCCAGGAAACCGGCGTTGACGAGCCCGCGGGTCTCGTCGGTGAGCGGGGTCGCGAGAATCACGACGTCGGCGCCGGGCAGCAAGCCGGGCAGGGCGGCGATCGGATGCACGGGACCGCGCGCACTGTCCCGCGCGGAGCGTGCGACGCGTGTGACCCGCGCGCACTCGAAGGGCACGAGCCGGTCCTCAATGGCGCTGCCGATCGAACCGTAACCCACAATGAGCACCGACTTGTCGGCCAGCGCGGGCCGGAAACCCTGCCGCCACTCCCCCGCGTCCTGCGCGTGCACGAAGCCGGGGATGTCGCGCAGCGAGGCGAGGGTGAGGGCCAGGGCGAGTTCGGCGGTGCTCGCGTCGTGCAGTCCGCGGGCGTTGCACAGCACGGCGCCCTTCGGCAGCCGCTCCACGGCGGGCAGCAGGTGCTCCACGCCCGCGGTGAGCGCCTGCACGACCCGTACGCGCGTCATGGCGGGCAGCGGGCGCAGGCACGGCTCGGGGTCGGTGACGTACGGGACCGCGTAGAAGTCGCAGCGGGCGGGGTCGGTCGGGTAGTCCGGTCCGCCGTCCCAGAAGACGTAGTCGAGGCCCTCCGGGAGCCCTTCGATCCGCTCGGGCGGGAAGGGCAGCCAGACCAGGGGGCGGGCGGAACCGCTGTCATCTGCACTCATGCCTGGAGGCTATGCGATCGGGCCGGCGCGGCAGAGGTTAGTTTGGGGGCGAGGAACGGGAGGGGTACGGCCGGTGGAGCGCAGGAATATCGGTGCGGCGGCGCTCGAAGTGGGCGCGATCGGCCTGGGGTGCATGCCCATGCACTGGGGATACAGCGCCTCCCAGCGGAGCGGGCAGGGTGCGCTGCGCACGGTGCACGCGGCGCTCGACGCGGGCACGACCCTGCTGGACACCGCGGACATGTACGGGCCGTTCACCAACGAGCTGCTGGTGGGGCGGGTGTTGCGGGAGAGGCGCTCCGAGGCCTTCGTGTCGACCAAGTGCGGGCTGCTGGTGGGCGACAGCCACATCGTCGCCAACGGCCGCCCGGGCTATGTGAAGCGGGCCTGCGACGCCTCGCTGCGCCGGCTGCAGACCGACGTGATCGACGTCTACCAGCTGCACCGGCCCGACCCCGAGGTGCCGGTCGAGGAGACCTGGGGGGCGATGGCGGAGCTGGTCTCCGCGGGCAAGGTGCGGGCGCTGGGCTGGTGTGCGATCGGCGCGCGCACGCACCGCCGGTCGCGCGCGGGGCTGTACGACGCGACCATCCGGCAGCTGGAACGGGTGCAACAGGTGTTCCCGGTGAGCTGTGTGGAGGTGGAGTTGTCGGTGTGGTCCCGGGAGGCGCTCGATGCGCTGGTGCCCTGGTGTGCCTCCCGGGGCGTCGGCATGCTGGCCGCCATGCCCCTGGGGAATGGTTTCCTCAGTGGCACGCTCACGCCGGGGCAGGGCTTCGAGCCGGAGGACCTCCGGGCGCGCCACCCGCGCTTCACCGCCGAGATGATGGCCGCCAACCAGCCGATCGTGGCGGGGCTGCGCCGGGTCGCGCTGCGCCACGACGCGACGGCCGCGCAGGTCGCCCTGGCCTGGGTGCTGGCGCAGGGCCGGCACGTGATACCCGTACCGGGCACGAAGAAGCCGGTGTGGGCGGTGCAGAACGCCGCGGCGGCGCGGCTCCGGCTCACCGCCGAGGACTTCGCGGAGATAGCGGCACTGCCGCGGGCGATGGGTTCCTGGGACTAGCGTCACGCCTGCGGGCGCATCCAAAACCACGGCACGGCCGTCCGGCGGCGCCGCAGTGCCGGCCGGCTTCCGGGCCGCGCCTCCACGGAGATCCGCCCGCCTCCTGTGGGACAGTGCCGGTTGAACGAGAACCCGCCCGGCGAGAGGAACCGCACCGTGCACCGACGTAGTGCCCGTACCGCCGCCGCGCTGGCCGCCGCCGCGCTGCTCGGCGTGCTCGGCGTCGCGGGCTGTTCGAGCGAGGACGGCTTCCCGGGCGAGGGCCCGCGGCAGGGCTCGGCGGCCAAGTCGCCCGGTGAAGAGGCCTCTTCGCGCACCCCTTCGGCCCCGCCGGCGCCCGCCAAGGGCTCGGTCAAGGTCGTCCGGACGCTCACCGCGAAGCTGGGCTCGCCGTGGGGCGTCGCGGCGCTCCCCGGGGGCGACCTCCTGGTCGCCTCCCGCGACACCGGAAAGATCGCCCGGGTGGCGGTCAAGGACGGTGCGCAGAGCGAGGTGGGCGAGGTGCCCGGCGTCGTCAAGGGCGGCGAGGGCGGCCTGCTGGGCCTGGCGGTATCGCCCGGCTTCGCCACCGACCGCCTGGTGTACGCGTACTTCACCACCGATTCGGACAACCGCATCGCACGCCTGCGCTACGACGAGCGCAAGCCCGCGGGGCAGCGGCTGGGGGCGCCCGACACGGTCCTCCGGGGCATCCCCAAGGGCACCGTCCACAACGGCGGTCGCATCGCCTTCGGCCCCGACCGGATGCTCTACGCCGGGACGGGCGAGGGCGGGGAGCGCGACCTCTCCCAGGACAAGAAGTCCCTCGGCGGGAAGATCCTCCGCATGACCCCGGACGGCCGCCCCGCGTACGGCAACCCCGAGGAGAACTCGGTGGTCTACTCCTACGGCCACCGCAACGTGCAGGGCCTGGCCTGGGACGCGGGCAAGCGCCTGTGGGCGTCGGAGTTCGGCCAGAACACCTGGGACGAGCTCAACCTGATCCGGCCGGGCGGAAACTACGGCTGGCCCGTCGTCGAGGGCAAGGCGGGCCGCTCCGGCTACACCGACCCCGTCGAGCAGTGGAAGACCTCCGACGCCTCCCCCAGCGGACTCGCCTTCGCCAAGGGATCGCTGTGGATGGCGGGCCTGCGCGGCGAGCGCCTGTGGCGGATCCCGCTGGACGGCACGAAGCCGGTGGCCGGCCCCCAGGCGTTCCTGAAGGGCGAGTACGGGCGGCTGCGCACGGTGCTGGCCACCGACGACGGCGGGCTGTGGCTGACGACGAGCAACACCGACGGGCGCGGGAAGCCCGGCGGCGAGGACGACCGGATCCTGCGGCTCGAAGTGAGCTGACGCATCACGGCGCACACCTTTGCCGGGACCGTACATGCATCCGCCTAGACTGGACGGACAGTGCGGCGACGGGAGTTGAAGATGTTCAACGTGTTCGAGGAACTGTTCGCACCGGGCCGGAAGCACACCGACGAGGAGCAGAATCGCCTCGAACTGACCCGCGAGGACGTCGGTGACGGCGACCCCGCGCGCGGCCCGGTCGACCTCGACTCGGGCCACGTGGTCATACGCCCGCCCCGGCAAGGCTCCTCTCGGGACTGACCGGGAGGGGCTCCCGGGCCCCGTCCACCGGCTCCGGTGCGTCCACCGGCTCCGGCGGCTCGATGCTGATCCGGGGCAGGCGGCGCTCCAGCCACGCCGGCAGCCACCAGTTGGCGCCGCCCAGCATGTGCATAAGGGCCGGGACGAGCAGCGTGCGCAGCACGAAGGCGTCGAGGGCGACGGCCGCCGCGAGGCCGATGCCGAACATCGCGATGACGCGGTCTCCGCTGAGGACGAAGGCGAGGAAGACCGAGATCATGATCACCGCCGCGGAGTTGATGACGCGGCTGGTCTCGGCGAGGCCGACGCGCACGGCGCGGGTGTTGTCGCGCGTGGCGAGCCACTCCTCGTACATCCGGCTGACCAGGAAGACCTGGTAGTCCATGGACAGGCCGAAGAGGACGGAGACCATGACGACGGGCAGGAAGGGCTCTATCGGCCCGGCGCCGCCGAGGCCGAGGAACTCGGCGCCCCAGCCCCACTGGAAGATCGCGACGACGATGCCGAAGGACGAGGCGACGGCGGCGATGTTCATCACCGCGGCCTTCAGGGGGATGCCGATGCTGCGGAAGGCCAGCAGGAGCAGCAGGCAGCCCAGGCCGACGACGGTGCCGACGAAGAGCGGCAGCTTGCCGAGGATGATGCCGGCGAAGTCGTCGTAGCTCGCGGTCATGCCGCCGACCTGGACGTCCACGCCGGTACCGGCGGTCGCCTTCGGCAGTACGGTGCCGCGCAGCCGGTCCACGAGGTCGCTGGTGTCGCGCGACTGCGGGGAGGTGGTGGGGACGACGCTGATGACGCCCGTGTCGCCGCTGGGGTTCACCTGGGCGGGCGAGGCGGAGGCGACGCCCTCGGTGTGCCGCAGGGCGTCCGGGATCTCGGTGAAGGCGAGCCGGTCGGCGGCGCTGTCGAGGTCGGCCACGAGCGTCAGGGGGCCGTTGACGCCGGGCCCGAAGCCGCGGCCGAGCATGTCGTACGCCTGCCGTGTGGTGGACGAGGCCGGGTTGTTGCCCTGGTCGGAGGTGCCCAGGTGGAGGGAGAACGTGGGCAGCGCGAGCACCAGCATGACGGCGGCGGCCACGGCGCCCAGCAGCTTGGGGTGGCGCTCCACGAACGCCGACCAGCGGGCGGCCAGTCCGGTGGGCAGCTCCGGGCGGGGGCCGCTGTCCGCGAGGCGGCGGCGCTCGCGGCGGCTGAGGGCGCGGTCGCCGATGACCCCGAGGAGCGCGGGCAGCAGCGTGATCGAGGCGGCGACGGTGAGGACGACGGTGAGCGAGGCGGCGAGGGCGACCCCGTTGAGGAAGCTCAGCCGCAGGATGAGCATGCCCAGCAGGGCGACGCACACGGTGCCGCCCGCGAAGACGACGGCGCGGCCGGTGGTGGCGACGGCCCGCTCGGCCGCGACGGCCACGGGCAGCCCCGCCCGCAGGCCCTTGCGGTGCCGGGTGACGATGAACAGGGCGTAGTCGATGCCCACGCCGAGTCCGATGAGGGTGCCGAGCATGGGCGCGAAGTCGGCGACGGTCATGACGTGGCCGAGCAGCTGGGTGCCCATGTAGGCGGTGCCCACGCCCACGAGGGCCGTGGCGATCGGCAGCAGGCTCGCGGCCAGCGAGCCGAAGACGACGAAGAGCACGACGGCGGCGACGGCGATGCCGATGATCTCGCTGAGGTGGCCGCTCGGGGCCTCCCCGGTGGCGATGCCGGTGCCGCCGAGGGCGACCTCCAGATCGCCGTCCGCCGCGGACCGGGCCGTCTCGACGACCTGGTGCACCAGCTCCTTGCCGGGGTCGCCGGGCGAGGTGAAGGTGACGGAGGCGTACGCGGTGTGCCCGTCGGGGCTGATCCTGGCGGCGCCGTCGGGGCCGCTGTACGGGCCGCTGACGGACTCGACGCCGGGCAGGGCCGCGACGTCGCGCAGGGTCTCGGTCATGCGCTGCTCGACCGCAGCGGCGCGCACGGTGCCCCGGTCGGTGTGCCAGACGATGGTGTCGTCGCCGCCCCGGCCCGGGAAGCCCGCTTCCAGGAGCGCGCCCGCGCGGGCGGCCTCGGTGCCGGGGACGGCGTAGTCGTTGGAGTACACCGGGCCGGTCAGGGTCGCGGCCGCGGCGGTGCCCGCGAGGGCCACGATCCACAGCACGATCACGGCGAAACGACGGCGCAGGCACCATCGGGCGAGTGAGGTCATTCGGGCTGCTTCCCGGTCGTCGCGTCGATCCCGCCGGGAGAACTGCCCCGTGCATTTCCGAGCGCATGAGCTGCTGGGCCTGGGACCCCGCAGCGCGAGAGGCGCGGTGGGGGCCCCTTGCCGAACCACTGTGGCAGCGGAAAAAGATCCTTTGTCCGCTTTGTGGCCCACCCCACACCGGGGCCGCCAAGGACCGCCCGGCGCGGGGACCGCAGGCTCGGCGCGGGGACTACCAGGTGGCAGGGCCTACCAGGTGTGGGCGACGTCCACGACGATGCGGTTGCGTTCCTGGAAGACCCGGTAGGGCAGCCGTGCGCGGACGCCGAGGCCGATCAGGGTGTCGCCCTCGAAGCTGCCGGCGAAGCGGGTGTCCTGGAAGGTGCGGAAGCCGGTGAGGTCCACGCCGGTCAGCGGCTGTCCGGCGCGGCCGGGGTAGCGCGGCTCGCCGGTGCTCGGGTCGTAGCTCGGAGCGGCCACGCGGACGGCCAGGATCGCGCCGCCGCCGACCGGGATCACGTCGCCGGAGCCGTCCTGGCGCAGCTGGTCCACGTACTCCACGCGGTAGCCGATCGGGCGGTCGCCGATGCCCTGGACGTCGAAGACCAGGCGGTCGTAGCACTCGTGCCGGCCGGCCCGGATGTCCAGCAGCGGGCGGTACGCCGTGTCCGTGCTGACCTTGGGCAGGCTCCCCCAGCCCGCCTCGCACTTCACCGTGGCCGCCGCCTCCGTGGCCGCGCCGGCCGGGACCGTCGCGACCAGCAGGCCGGCGCCCGCCAGCGTGAGTGCAGCCAGCGTCCTGCTCAACCGTCTCATGTGCCAACCCCCAGATTCCTGATGCGGGCACACGGTGGGCCCGCAGTCGGGATCATGCCGGACGGGGGACACGAAGGCCATAGACCGAAGGAAACCAGCCAATCCCGGACCATTCCCGGACAGACAATGGCCGCCCCTTCAAAAAGGGGCGGCCATGAGGTGTCGCAGAACGCTGCCGAAGAGCAGCTGATCGGCCCGGGGGCGATCGGCTCTCAGCCGGTCAGCCCCCAGCCGGTCAGCCCTCGACGCCGAGGCGCTCCAAGATGAGCTCCCGGACACGGGCCGCGTCGGCCTGGCCGCGCGTGGCCTTCATGACCGCGCCGACCAGCGCACCCGCCGCCGCGACCTTGCCGCCGCGGATCTTGTCCGCGATGGCGGCGTTGGCAGCGATGGCCTCGTCCACGGCGGCACCCAGGGCGCTGTCGTCGGAGACGACCTTCAGGCCGCGCTTCTCGACGACCGCGTCCGGGTCGCCCTCGCCCGCGAGCACGCCCTCGATGACCTGGCGGGCCAGCTTGTCGTTGAGCGAGCCCTCGGCGACGAGCGCCGCCACCCGGGCGACCTGCGCCGGGGTGATCGCCAGCGCCGCGAGGTCCGTACCGGACTCGTTGGCGCTGCGGGCCAGCTCGCCCATCCACCACTTGCGGGCGGCGGCGGAGTCGGCACCGGCCTCGACGGTGGCGACGATCAGGTCGACCGCGCCCGCGTTGAGGATCGACTGCATGTCGTGCTCGGTGACGCCCCACTGCTCGCGCAGGCGGTTGCGGCGCACGCGCGGCAGCTCGGGCAGGCCCGCCCGCAGCTCCTCGACCCACTCGCGGGAGGGGGCCACCGGCACCAGGTCCGGCTCGGGGAAGTAGCGGTAGTCCTCGGCCTCTTCCTTGATGCGGCCGGACGTGGTCGACCCGTCCTCCTCGTGGAAGTGGCGGGTCTCCTGCACGATCGTGCCGCCGGCCGAGAGGACAGAGGCGTGCCGCTGGACCTCGAAGCGCACCGCGCGCTCGACGGAGCGCAGCGAGTTGACGTTCTTGGTCTCGGAGCGGGTGCCGAACTTCTCGGTGCCGTTCGGGCGCAGCGACAGGTTGACGTCGCAGCGCATCTGGCCCATCTCCATCCGGGCCTCGGAGACGTCCAGCGCCTTGATGAGCTCGCGCAGCTCGGCCACGTAGGCCTTGGCGACCTCCGGGGCCCGCTCGCCCGCGCCCTCGATCGGCTTGGTGACGATCTCGATCAGCGGGATGCCGGCACGGTTGTAGTCCAGCAGGGAGTGCTGGGCGCCGTGGATGCGGCCGGTGGCACCGCCCACGTGGGTGGACTTGCCGGTGTCCTCCTCCATGTGGGCGCGCTCGATCTCCACGCGGAAGACCTCGCCGTCCTCCAGCTGCACGTCGAGGTAGCCGTTGAAGGCGATCGGCTCGTCGTACTGGGAGGTCTGGAAGTTCTTCGGCATGTCCGGATAGAAGTAGTTCTTCCGGGCGAAGCGGCACCACTCGGCGATCTCGCAGTGCAGCGCGAGGCCGATCTTGATGGCGGACTCGACGCCGGTGGCGTTGACCACCGGCAGGGCGCCGGGCATGCCGAGGCAGACCGGGCAGGTCTGGGTGTTGGGGTCCGCGCCCAGCTCCGTGGAGCAGCCGCAGAACATCTTCGTCTTGGTGCCGAGCTCGACATGGACCTCCAGGCCCATGACGGGGTCGTAGGAAGCCAGCGCGTCCTCGTACGACACCAGTTCAGTGACGGTCACGGAAAACTAACCTCTCAGGTCCTGGCTCAGTCCGCGAGGACGTCGTCGCTGTTCATCCGGCGCAGCTCGCGCACCAGCAGCGCGACGCCGGTGGCGATGGCCGCCGCGGAGACGATCGCGTCGACCAGCTGGAGCGTGTCCTGCTCGCCGCGCGCCTTCTTCGCCTGCTTGATCACGCTGACGGCGCCGAACAGCGTGGTGCCGATCGACAGATACGTGCCGGGCTTGGACTTCTTGAAGCCCTTGGCCTTCTTCAGAGCGCTCGCCTTGCTCACTTCTGCACTCACAGCGACGGTGCCTCCTCGAGCAGGTGGTGACCCCAGCGGGCGGTGAACGCGGCCTCGACCGCGGCACCGACCTTGTAGAGCCGGTCGTCCTTCAGGGCGGGAGCGATGATCTGCAGACCGACCGGCAGGTTGTCCTCGGGCGCCAGGCCGCAGGGCAGCGACATGGCCGCGTTGCCGGCCAGGTTGGTCGGGATGGTGCACAGGTCCGCGAGGTACATCGCCATCGGGTCGTCGGCGCGCTCGCCGATCGCGAAGGCGGTGGTCGGGGTGGTCGGCGAGACGATCACGTCGACCTGCTCGAAGGCCTTCTCGAAGTCGCGCGTGATGAGCGTGCGGACCTTCTGCGCCGAGCCGTAGTAGGCGTCGTAGTAGCCCGAGCTCAGGGCGTACGTGCCGAGCATGACGCGGCGCTTGACCTCGGGGCCGAAGCCGGCCTCGCGGGTGAGGGCGGTGACGTCCTCGGCGGAGCGGGTGCCGTCGTCCCCGGCGCGCAGGCCGTAGCGCAGGCCGTCGAAGCGGGCCAGGTTCGAGGAGCACTCGGACGGCGCGATCAGGTAGTACGCGGCCAGGGCCAGGTCGAAGGACGGGCAGTCCAGCTCGACGATCTCGGCGCCCAGCTCCTTAAGCAGCTCGACGGACTCGTCGAAGCGCTGCACGACGCCGGCCTGGTAGCCCTCGCCGCGGAACTGCTTGACGACGCCGACGCGCATGCCCTGCACGCTGCCGCTGCGCGCGGCCTCGACGACCGGCGGGACCGGGGCGTCGATGGACGTGGAGTCCATCGGGTCGTGGCCGGCGATCACCTCGTGCAGCAGGGCCGCGTCCAGGACCGTACGGGCGCAGGGGCCGCCCTGGTCGAGGGAGGAGGAGAAGGCCACCATGCCGTAGCGCGAGACCGAGCCGTAGGTCGGCTTGACGCCGACGGTGCCGGTCACGGCGGCGGGCTGGCGGATCGAGCCGCCGGTGTCCGTGCCGATGGCCAGGGGGGCCTGGTACGCGGCGAGCGCCGCGCTGGAGCCGCCGCCGGAGCCGCCGGGGATCTTGGTCAGGTCCCAGGGGTTGCCGGTGGGGCCGTAGGCGCTGTTCTCCGTGGAGGAGCCCATCGCGAACTCGTCCATGTTGGTCTTGCCGAGGATGACGACGTCGGCGTCCTTCAGGCGCTTGGTGAGCGTCGCGTCGTACGGCGGGATCCAGCCTTCGAGGATCTTCGAGCCGACCGTGGTCGGGATCCCCTTGGTGGTGAAGATGTCCTTCAGCGCCAGCGGGACGCCGGCCAGCGGGCCGAGCTTCTCGCCGCGCTCGCGCTTGGCGTCGACCTCGCGGGCCTGGGCGAGGGCACCCTCGCGGTCCACGTGGAGGAAGGCGTGCACCTTCTCGTCGACGGCGTCGATGCGGGCCAGGTGGGCCTCGGTGACCTGGACGGCGGTGAGCTCGCCGGAGGCGATCTTCTCCGCGATCTCGGAGGCGGTGAGCTTGATGATGTTGATGTCCGTCATGGCTGACTAGTCCTCCCCCAGGATCTGCGGCACCTTAAAACGCTGCTGCTCCTGGGCGGGGGCGCCGGAGAGCGCCTCCTGCGGGGTCAGCGACGGACGGACCTCGTCCGGGCGCATGACGTTGGTCAGCGGCAGCGGGTGGGACGTCGGGGGGACGTCCTGCTCGGCGACCTCGGAGACGCGGGCGACCGCGCCGATGATGTCGTCGAGCTGGCCGGCGAAGTGCTCGAGCTCTTCGTCCTTGAGCTCCAGACGTGCCAGCCGGGCGAGGTGGGCTACCTCCTCGCGCGTGATGCCAGGCATGCGGCGATCCTCAGGGGTTGTGACGGATTCTGGGCGGGTTGTGCGCCCAATCCTATGGCGCGGGGCGCAGTGCCTGCTAAACGCTTTCCGGGGCGCCGTGGTCAAGGTCGCTCCGGGGCCGCCGGGTAAGCCGGTGGGGGCTGATCACCGCGGCGCCGGAAGAGAGTGCCCGGAGTGTCCGGACGTCCTTGCAGGCAGGATGGTTCGGCACCGCCGGAACGGCCGGTCGGGGGCTGATCGCCATCGCGGCGGAGAAGTGTCCGGCGCGGCCGGAGCGCCCGGGCGGACGTCGTACCGGCACGCCCGCATCGGCCGTCCCCGCGGCAACACCGGCACCTGCCCGCCGGGCAAGGTCTTCCGCCGCCGCGGTGATCGGCCCCCACCGGGGGGCCTGGCGGTACCCAGCCGGGTGCCACCCCTACGTGACCGCGTCTACGTGACCGCGTCCTCCTCCGCGGCGGCGGCCCCCGCCGCTGCCGCGGACCCCGCGGCCACGCGCTCGGCCTCCCGGTGCCAGCCGGACTCGTTGCGCAGGCGCAGCCAGGCCGTGGTCTCGTCCGGCGGCATGGCCGCGGCGACGAGCCAGCCCTGGACCGCGTCGCAGCCCAGGTCCCGCAGCCGCTCCCAGGTCTCGTCGTCCTCGACGCCCTCGGCGACGACGAGCAGGCCGAGGGAGTGGGCGAGGTCGAGCGTGCAGCGGACGATCTCGGCGTCCTCGTTGTCGATGGCGAGGCGGGCGACGAACGAGCGGTCGATCTTCAGTTCGCTGACCGGGAGCCGGCGGAGGTGGACCAGGGAGGAGTAGCCCGTGCCGAAGTCGTCCAGCGACATCTTCACCCCGTGCCCCGTCAGCCCCGCCAGGGTGTCCGCGGCCCGCTGCGGATCCTCCAGCAGGACGTGCTCGGTTATCTCCAGCTGCAGCGCCCCCGCAGGGACCCCGTGCCGGGCCAGCCGCGCCGCGACCGATCCCGCGAACCCGGGAGTGTGAACGTCGCGCGGGGAGACGTTGACGGCGACCGGCACCTCCAGGCCCATGGCCCGCCACTTCGCCACCTGGCCGAGGGCCGTCTCCAGGACGTACTCGGTGAGCCTCGGCATGAGGCCGGAGGATTCGGCGATCGCGATGAACTCGTCCGGGGAGACCCGGCCGCGCTCCGGGTGGACCCAGCGCACCAGCGCCTCCAGGCCCTCGACGTGCCCGTCGAAGCCGACCTTGGGCTGGTAGTGCAGCTCGACGTCGCCCGCGTCGAGCGCGCGCCGCAGGTCGCCGAGCAGGCCGAGCCGGTCGGGGGTGTTGCCGTCGCGGCGGGCCTCGTAGACCTCGACGCCGCTGCGGTCGCGCTTGGCCTGGTACATGGCGACGTCGGCCCGGCGCAGCAGCCCTTCGGCGTCGAGGGCGTGATCGGGGTAGACGGCGACGCCGGCGCTGGCCTCCAGCACGAGGGTGAGCCCGTCGAGGTCGAGCGGCGAGCCCAGCGCGGCCACCAGGGAACGGGCCACGCGCTGGGCGCCGGTGAGGGAGTCGGCGGTGGGCAGGAGCACCGCGAACTCGTCGCCGCCGAGGCGCGCCGCCTCCGCGTCGCGCGGCAGGGCGAGGCGCAGACGCTCGGCTATCTGCAGCAGCAGCCGGTCCCCGGCGAGGTGGCCGAGGGTGTCGTTGACGGAGCGGAAGCGGTCGAGGTCGATGAGGACGAGGGCGGAGCGGGTGCCGGCGCGCTCGGCCTCGTCGAGCGCGCTCCAGGTGCGCTCCAGCAGCCACTGGCGGTTGGGCAGTCCGGTGAGGGGGTCGCGCAGCTGTTCCTCGGCGCGGGCGCGGGCGATCCACAGCGTGGAGTCGAGGGCGATGAGGGGGACGGCGAACAGCGGCAGCAGCAGCGGCGCGTGGTCGGCGACGACGGCGATCAGCGGGGCGATGCCGAGGAGGGCGCCGCCGACGAGGGCCTGCCGGACGAGGGCGGTGCGGGCGATGGTGCTGAGGCCGGCCCGGGGGGCCATGGAGTACCAGAGCAGGGTGCGGGTGACGGCGAGGTACATGAAGGCGGCGAGGGCCACCTTGGGGATGGCGGTGAGCGGCCACTCGTCGGGCAGCCAGGGGCGCTCGACGGTGGAGACGACGCCGCACACGGCGAGGGCGAGCCCGGCGGCGCCGATGCCGAGGATGTCGACGGCACCGTGGAGTAAGGCCTGGCGCCAGCGGTGGCGGCGCGCCGTGGCGACGAGCAGGACGACGGCGATGCTGATCAGGACGGCGGGCAGCCAGCCGTAGAGGAGGAGGACGGCGAGGGTGAGGGCGGCTCCGGAGCCCGTGCCGCCCCACCAGCGGTCGCGCCCGAGGGCGACGAGGTGGGCGACGATGAGGCCGGTGAGAACGGCCAGCGACCAGCCGACGGTGTGTCCGGGGAAGACGGAGTGGCCCGCGGTGAGCACCCGGCAGATCCCCGCGGCCAGTGCGAGCACCGCCACGGCGACGCAGACCGTCGGCAGCGCGGGCGGAGGAACCCGGCGCAGCCGGGATGCCGGTTCGGCGCTGTCGGTGGGTTTCATGCCCGTCCCTCTCACAGCCGGCGGTGCCCGCGCCACGGCAGGCGCACATCTCAACAGTAGGCCGCAGAAGGCTACGGCGGGCAGCGATCGGCAGCGGTTGCCCGATTGGGATCCGGCCTCTTGTAGCCATCTGGTATGCGCTGTAGGGGTAATGCCCACTGACTATGCGGGCATTACTCCGCTGGGGTGGCGACCGGTGTGCGAACCTGCCTTCCGCCGGCGGCGCCGCTCCGCGTGAGGCGGGTGACGGCGCGGGTGGTGGGGGGTGCGGAGGGGCTACCCGCACCCCCTGCCCACTACGCCTTGCCGTGGGTGCTCTCGTCCTCGCCCGCGCCCCCGCCCGCTCCCGCGCCCTCTTGCGGGACGGCCGCTTCCCGCGCCGCGTCGGGGCCTTCGGCGAGGAGCACGGCGAAGCCGTCCTCCTCCAGGACGGGGACCTTCAGCTGCATGGCCTTGTCGTACTTGGATCCGGGGTTGTCGCCGACGACCACGAAGTCCGTCTTCTTCGACACCGAGCCGGTGACCTTGGCGCCCTGCTGCTGCAGCGCCTCCTTGGCCGCGTCGCGGGTGTACGAGGCGAGCGTGCCGGTGACGACGACCGTCAGGCCGGCGAGGGGGCGCGGGCCTTCGTCCTCCCCGGCCTCCTCCTCCATCCGGACGCCGGCGGCGCGCCACTTCTCGATGATCTCGCGGTGCCAGTCCTCGGCGAACCACTCGCGGACGGCGGCGGCGATGGTGCCGGAGACGCCGTCCACGGCGGCGAGCTCCTCCTCCGTCGCCGCAGCGAGGCGGTCGATCGACCGGAACTCGCGGGCGAGGGCGACGGCCGCGACCGGGCCGACGTGACGGATGGACAGGCCGTTGATGATGCGGGCGAGGGGGCGCTGCTTGGCCGCCTGGATGTTCTCCAGCATGGCCAGGGCGTTCTTCTTCGGCTCGCCCTTCTGGTTGGCGAAGAAGGTGACGACCTTCTCCTCCCCCGTCTTCGGGTCGCGCTTGGGCAGGCCGGAGTCCGGGTCCACGACGTAGGACTTGATGGGCAGCAGCTGTTCGATGGTCATGCCGAACAGATCGCCTTCGTCCCGCAGGGGCGGCTCGGCGGGCTCCAGCGGCTGGGTGAGCGCCGTGGAGGCCACGTAGCCGAAGTTCTCGATGTCGAGGCACTGGCGGCCGACGAGGTAGAACAGGCGCTCGCGGATCTGGGCGGGGCAGGCGCGGGCGTTGGGGCAGCGGAGGTCGATGTCGCCCTCCTTCATGGGCCGCAGGCCCTCGCCGCACTCGGGGCACTCCGCGGGCATCACGAACTCCCGCTCGGTGCCGTCCCGCAGGTCCACCACGGGGCCGAGGATCTCGGGGATGACGTCGCCCGCCTTGCGCAGGACGACGGTGTCGCCGATGAGGACGCCCTTGGCCTTGACGACGTCCTGGTTGTGCAGGGTGGCGAACTCGACCTCGGAGCCCGCGACCGTGACCGGCTCGACCACGGCGTACGGCGTGACGCGGCCCGTGCGGCCGACGCCCACCCGGATGTCCACCAGCTTGGTGTTGACCTCTTCCGGGGCGTACTTCCACGCGATGGCCCAGCGGGGGGCGCGGGAGGTGGAGCCGAGGCGCCCCTGCAGGGCGATCTCGTCGAGCTTGACCACGACGCCGTCGATCTCGTGCTCCATGGAGTGGCGCACGTCGGGGTCGCCGTAGTGGGCGATGAACTTCCGTACGCCCGCCAGGTCACGCACGACCTCGGCGTGCGCCGCCGTGGGCAGGCCCCACTCGCGCAGCAGCCCGTAGGCCTGCGACTGGCGGTCGATGTCGAAGCCCTCGCGGGCGCCGACGCCGTGGACGACCATGTGCAGCGGGCGGGTGGCGGTGACGCGCGGGTCCTTCTGGCGCAGCGAGCCGGCCGCGGCGTTCCTCGGGTTGGCGAAGGGGGGCTTGCCGGCCTCCACCAGGGCGGCGTTGAGCTCCTCGAACTTCTCCATCGGGAAGTAGACCTCGCCGCGGACCTCGACGAGGGCCGGGATGCGGTCGCCCTTGAGGCGGTCGGGGATCTCGGAGATGGTGCGGACGTTGGGGGTGATGTCCTCGCCGGTGCGGCCGTCGCCGCGGGTGGCGGCGCGGGTGAGGCGGCCGTGCTCGTAGGTGAGGTTGACGGCGAGGCCGTCGACCTTGAGCTCGCACAGGAAGTGGTACGGCGTGCCGCCGCCGATCTCCTTGGCGATGCGCTCGGCCCAGGCGGCCAGTTCCTCGTCGTCGAAGGCGTTGTCGAGGGAGAGCATGCGCTCGCGGTGCTGGACGGCTGTGAACTCCGTCTCGTAGGCCCCGGCGACCTTCTGGGTGGGCGAGTCCGGCGTGCGCAGCTCCGGGTGCTCCTCCTCCAGGGCCTCCAGCGCGCGCAGCAGCTTGTCGAACTCGGCGTCGCTGACGACGGGGGCGTCCTTGACGTAATACCGGAAGCGGTGCTCCTCGACCTGCTCGGCCAGCAGTGCGTGCTTCTCCCGCGCCTTCGCGGGCACGGCGGAGCCCGCCGCGAGCTCTTCGCCCTGCCGTCCGCCTTGCCGTTCGACAGCCACCGTCTCGTCCTCCCGTTGATCCATGAGCGCCGTCACTCAGGGTTGTCTGCGAGTGATTTCGCCGCCCGGGCGCAGTGGGTGAGTGCCGCACGGGCATATGCGGGCGAAGCGCCCGCGAGCCCGCACGAGGGCGTGACGACCACGGACTCCGCGAGAGTCCCCGGTGCCAGCCCCAGCCTGCGCCACAGCGTCCTGACACCCATGACGCTACCGGCAGGGTCTGACAATGGGCCGTCCGTGCCCGGCACCACGCCCACGAACAACGCGGTACCCGCCTCCACCGCCTCTCCCACCGCTTCTTCCTCACGCTCGGTGAAGAGCGAGAAATCGAACGAGATGCCCTGGAAGCCGGCCCGGCGCAGCAGCGCGAAGGGCACGCCGGGGGCGCACGAGTGCACGACCGGCGCCTCGCCGGTGGCCTCGCGGGCGACCGTCACCAGATCGCGCAGGGCGCCCTCGACCACGGCCCGGTCGACGGCCCGGTAGGTGCGGTACCCGCTGGCGGTGCGCACGTGCCCGGTGAGGACGGCGGTCAGCGACGGCTCGTCCAGCTGCAGCACGACGCGGGCGCCGGGCACCCGCCGCCGCACGTCGGCGAGATGGTTACGCAAGCCCTCGGCCAGCGAGGCCGTCAGGTCGCGGCAGGCGCCGGCGTCGCCGAGGGCGGCCTCGCCGCCGCGCAGTTCGAGGGCGGCCGCGAGGGTCCACGGGCCGACGGCGGAGACCTTGAGCGCGCCCTCGTAGCCCTGCGTGTACTCCTCCAGCGCGTCCAGGTCCTCGCCCAGCCAGGAGCGGGCGCGCTTGGTGTCGCGGCCCGGCCGGTCGCTGATGCGCCAGCCGCTGGGCTCCACGTGCGCGTAGACGTCCACCAGCAGTCCGGTGGTGCGCCCGATCATGTCGGCGCCGGGGCCGCGGGAGGGCAGCTCCGGCAGGTACGGCAGGGTCTCCAGGGACCCGGTGACGGTCTTCGCGGCCTCGCGGGCGTCGCCGCCGGGCATCGACCCGACGCCGGTGGCCGCACCGGCGCCCCAGATCTTCCCCGCTCCCGGCGGACGGCCACCGGACCCCTGCTCGTTGTCGCTCTTGTCGCTCACGCAGGAAGACTACGGGGCGCGCGGCGGCCGGCGCGCAGGCCGAGCCAGGCGACGAGCCCGGCCGCCGCGTAGGCGCCCGCGGTCAGCCCGAAGGACGCCGCCGCGCCCGCGTACCAGCCGTCCGCCGCGGTGAGCACGGCGCTGACGGCGGCGACGCCGACCAGGGAGCCGATCTGGCGGTTGGCGTTGAGCGCGGCGCCCGCGATGCCGGAGTGCTCGGTGCCGGCGGACTCCATGGTGGCGCCGGTCATCGCCGGGGAGGCCATGCCGATGCCGACGTTGAGCGTGGCGAGGACGGTCGCGAGCACCCAGTACGGCATGCCGGGCGAGACGGTCAGGGCCAGGGCGAGGGTGCCGGCGGCGGAGACGGTGAGGGTGACCGCGAGGATCACGCGGTTGCCGATGCGAGGGCCGGTCTTCGCATAGAGGACGTTGCCGAGGAGCCAGACGGCCTGGACGGGCAGCAGCTCCAGACCGGCCTGCACGGGGCTCGCGCCGCGCGCGTTCTGCAGGAAGAGGCCGAGCATGAACAGCCCGCCGAAGAGGCCGAAGTTGAAGAGGAAGCCGATGGCGTTGGCGGCCGGGAAGCGGGCGTCGGAGAAGAGCGCGCGGGGCAGGACGCGGACCGCCGCGCGGCGCTCGCGGACGACGAAGGCGGCGCCGGCGAGGACGGCGACGGCGAGCGGGACCAGCACGCGCGGCGCGGCCCAGCCCAGGTCCGGGCCCTCGATGAGCCCGTAGCTGAGGGCGGCCAGGGCGAGCAGGCCGAGGGCGTGGCCGGCCGCGGCGAGCGGGGCGGGCCGGCCCGGCAGGGGGGCGATGACGCGGCGGGCGAGCACGAGGCCGAGCAGGCCCAGCGGCAGATTGATCAGGAAGACGGAGCGCCAGCCGAACGTGCCGACGAGCAGGCCGCCGACGGCCGGGCCGAGCCCGGCGGCCACGGAGACGATCGCGGACCACAGGCCGAGGACGCGGGCCCGCTCCCGGGCGCCGGGGAAGGCGGCGAGGAGCAGCGTCAGCGAGCTGGGCATGAACAGCGCCGCGCCGGCGCCCTGCAGGACCCGCCCGGCGATGAGCACGCCCGCCCCGGGCGCGACCGCGGCCAGCAGCGAGGCCGCGGTGAAGAGCGCGAGCCCGGCGAGGTAGGTGCGGCGCGCGCCGTAGCGGCCGGCGAGGGAGCCGGCCAGGAGCAGGAGGGCGGCGAAGGCGAGGACGTAGCCGCTGACGACCCAGGTCAGGCCGGACAGCGAGAGCCCGAGGCCCGCGCGGAGGGAGGGGCCGGCGACGTTGATGATCGTGACGTCGAGCGAGGCCAGCACGAAGCCGAGGGCGAGCGTGAGGATGGCGAGCCCCGGCCGGGCGGGGGCGGCGGGCGGGGCCGGCGCGGCGGAGGCGGCCGCGGAGGAACGGGTCTGAGCGATCATGAGAATAGTTAAAGCTATATCGATTACTCAGACAATCATTACAGCTATAACTTTACGAGGGCTATACGAAAGCCCCCGGAGCATCCGTCCCGGGGGCTTCCTCGTGCCCGCACATCGCGGCGCCTACGCGCCTTCCAGCGCCTTCGCCAGCTGGTCCCGCAGGGCCGCCCGCTCCTCGTGCGACATGTGGTCCAGCGGAGAGTCGCGCCCGATGCGCCGCAGCAGCTCCAGGCGCAACTCCCGCCCCGCATCGGTCAGGACGAGCTGCTTGGCCCGTCTGTCCTGCGGGTGCGGCTCGCGCACGACCAGGCCGCGCTTCTCCAGCTTGTCCACCACATAGGTGACGTTCGGCGGCTCGCAGCTGAGGATCGCCGCCAGCTCGCGCGCCGTCCTCGGCCGCCCGAGCTCCTCCAGGGCCTTCGCCTGGGTCGGCGTGAGATCGAACTCGGCGCTGCGGCCGCGCTGGTGCGCGTCCATGCGCTTGTTGAGCTCGACGACCAGGGACCGTATCTCCTTGACCGAGCACCCGACGGCCGCCGTGTCCCGCACTGCGCTGCTGCTCATGCCGTCAGCGTACGCCGCCGCGTCAGCGACCGGGCCGGACGGACAGGTCGTTGATCTCCGCGTCGCGCGGGAGGTCGATCGCGAGCAGGATCGTCGACGCGACCGACGCGGGGTCGATCCACTGCGACGGGTCGTACTCCTTGCCCTCCTGCTGGTGCACCTTCGCCTGCATGGGGGTCGCGGTGCGGCCCGGGTAGACGCTGGTGACGCGCACGCCCGCCGCGTGCTCCTCGGCCCGCAGCGAGTCCGCGAGGGCCTTCAGGCCGTGCTTGCTCGCGGCGTACGCGCTCCAGCCGGCGTGGGCGTGCAGCCCGGCGCCCGAGTTGACGAAGACGACGTGCCCCTTCGTCACGCGCAGCTGCGGCAGGAAGAGCCGCGTCAGCTCGGCCGGGGAGACCAGGTTGGCGGCGAGCGTGGCGTTCCACGTCTTCGGCGTCAGCTCGCCGACGTCGCCGAGGTCGACGACGCCCGCGATGTGCAGCAGCGTGTCGACCCGGTCGGGCAGCGACTGCTTGTCGAGAGCCCAGGAGAGCCGGTCCGGGTTGGCCAGGTCGGCCACGAGCGTGTGGGCGCCGGGGAACGCGGCGGCCAGCTCCCT
This sequence comes from Streptomyces rectiverticillatus, assembly GCF_013394065.1. Taxonomy (NCBI): domain Bacteria; kingdom Bacillati; phylum Actinomycetota; class Actinomycetes; order Kitasatosporales; family Streptomycetaceae; genus Streptomyces; species Streptomyces rectiverticillatus. The sequence goes on along the minus strand of NZ_CP040752.1, from coordinate 5,204,225 downwards.
GGCCCGGCCGGCGTCCCGCGCGAAGAGGTGGACCTCGTCGCCCCGGTCGAGGAGGCGGCGCGCGACCGCCTCCCCGATGCCGGAGCCGGCCCCGGTGATCAGATGTGTTGCCATGGGAGCCAGCTTGCCCTACCGCGGGTGCTACTGCAGACCCGCCGACTCCTCCAGGTACGCCATCGCCCCGAGCCCGTCCTCCGCGAAGAAGACCAGCTCCGACAGGGGAAGCGGCAGGAAGCCCTCGTCCTCCATCCGCTGGAACTGCGCCTTGAGGCCGTCGTAGAAGCCGGCCGCGTTGAGCAGCACGACGGGCTTGTCGTGGATGCCGTGCTTCTTCAGCTCCAGGATCTCCGTCGCCTCGTCGAGCGTGCCGGTGCCGCCCACCATCACGACGACGGCGTCGGCCCGCGCGAGCAACTGCGCCTTGCGCTCGGCGAGATCGCGGGTGACGACCATCTCGTCGGCGCCGCTCCGGGCCCGCGCGGCGAGGAACTCCACCGTCACGCCCACCAGCCGGCCGCCGCTCTCCTGCACCCCGTCGGCCATGACCTTCATCAGGCCGGATTCGGAGCCTCCCCACACCAGCGTGTGACCGCCCCTGCCGATGAGTTCGGCGAATTCGCGGGCGGGGACGGTGTAGCGGGCGTCGAGGTCGGCGGCGGAACAGAAGACGGCGATGTTCATGGACGCCACCGTACGCGGCCGCGGTGGTCCGGCCGCTCTGGGCGGTTTTCGGACCGTTCCTGTCCTTGCCCTGTCCCTGTTACGGCCCCGTTCGGTTGCGGGTTCGTCACAGGGAGCGGCTTGGTTTGGCTGCTTGTAAGAGCGCTGTTAGCGTGACGTGCACTCGTCAGCCGGGCGTCAACAGGCGCTGTTTCCAGCCAATTATCGGGGGAAGTTACCAGTGAAGCTTCGTCATGTCCGCGCGGCCGCGGTCTTCGGAATTGCCGTCGTCGCCCTGACCGGAGCCCGTGGCAGCCACGGCGGCGGCTGCGGCGGTGGCGGCTCCAGCCACCACAGCAGCAGCTCGACTTCGGGCGGCACGACCACGACGGGCGGTACGACCGGCGACGCCAGCACCGGCGGATCGACCGGCGGCGGCACGAGCACGGACGGCGGCCTCACCACGGGCGGCACCTCCGGCCTCACCACCGGCGGCGGGTCCACGAGCAGCGGGACGTCGACCAGCGGCATCACCACGGGCGGCAGCACCGGCGGCAGCGCCTCGCGCGACCTCAAGATCGTCAGCTGTGACTACAGCGACACCCGCGGCATCACCGCGAAGATCTCCGTCACCAACCCCAGCCTGACGGACAACTACACCTACACGTTCTCGGTGAAGTTCACCGACTCGAACGGCACCCTCATCGGCACCCGCAACCGCACGATCCCCTACGTCGGCCCCGGCAAGACCGACACGCAGGACGTCTCCCAGTCGTACGTGCCGAAGGCGGGCACCAGCGTCAGCGGCAAGTGCGCGGTCAGCAACGTGATGCGCACCAAGTCGTAACGCACGTCCCCTCGCGGCCTGCCGGGCGCGCGGGGCGGGCCCGGGCGGGCCGCGGGTCAGGCGCTGTGCGCCGCCGGCGCCGTCCGCGCCGCCGCGCGCTCGGTGGTCGCGATCGTCGCCGAGCCGACCACGCGCGTGCCGTCGTAGAGCACGATCGCCTGGCCCGGGGCCACGCCGCGGACCGGCTCGGTGAAGGCCACGTGCAGCTCGCCGCCGATCAGCTCGGCCGTCACCTCGGTCTCGCCGCCGTGGGCGCGGAGCTGGGCGGTGTACGTGCCCGAGCCCTCGGGGGCCACGCCGCACCAGCGGGGGCGGATGGCCGTCAGGGCGATGACGTCGAGCGCCTCCACCGGGCCCACCGTCACCGTGTTGTTCACCGGCGAGATGTCCAGGACGTAGCGCGGCTTGCCGTCCGGGGCCGGGTGGCCGATGCGCAGGCCCTTGCGCTGGCCGATCGTGAAGCCGTACGCGCCCTCGTGGGTGCCGACCTTCGTGCCCGTCTCGTCGACGATGTCGCCCTCGGCCCTGCCGAGGCGCTTCGCCAGGAAGCCGCGGGTGTCGCCGTCGGCGATGAAGCAGATGTCGTGGCTGTCGGGCTTCTTCGCCACGGCCAGGCCGCGGCGCTCCGCCTCCGCGCGGATCTCGTCCTTCGTGGTGACCGTGTCGCCCAGCGGGAACATCGCGTGGGCCAGCTGCCGGTCGTCCAGCACGCCGAGGACGTAGGACTGGTCCTTCGCCATGTCGCTCGCGCGGTGCAGCTCGCGGGTGCCGTCCTCGTTGAGGACGACCGTCGCGTAGTGGCCGGTGCACACCGCGTCGAAGCCCAGCGCGAGCGCCTTGTCCAGCAGCGCCGCGAACTTGATCTTCTCGTTGCAGCGCAGGCAGGGGTTGGGCGTGCGCCCGGCCTCGTACTCGGCGACGAAGTCCTCGACGACGTCCTCGCGGAAGCGCTCCGCCAGGTCCCAGCAGTAGAAGGGGATGCCGATGACGTCCGCGGCGCGGCGGGCGTCGCGGGAGTCCTCGATGGTGCAGCAGCCGCGCGCGCCCGTACGGAAGGACTGCGGGTTCGCGGACAGCGCGAGGTGCACGCCGGTCACGTCGTGCCCGGCCTCGGCGGCGCGGGCCGCGGCGACGGCGGAGTCGACGCCGCCGGACATGGCAGCGAGCACGCGGAGCCCCTTGCGGGGGGCGCGGAGGTCGGGGGCACCGGGGAAGTCAGTCATAGCCCTACCAGGGTACGGGGGCGGCGGGCGCCGCGGCTCCCGGGTTTGTACGGGGCGCGCTACCGCGCGGCGGACGGTGCCGGCCGGCACGGGGCGGACGGTGCCGACTGGCACGGGTGATCGGCACCGCCGGAACGCGACGTCCCGGTTTCCCGCCGTCGCGGCGGGAGATCTTGCCGAGGCCCGGCGTTCTTTCCACCGCCGCAGCGGCGCAGCACCCCCGCGGCGCGGACCGGCGGTGCCCGGCCGGCATGCTTGCCCGGCCCGGCGCCCTTCCCCCGCGGAGCGGACCGGCGGCCCCGGATTCGGTTCAGTTGTGGAACGGTGGCGGTGGTGTGTGCGTTTCGGGCAGGTAGGGGGCGTGCACGTCAGGGGGTACGGGATGGAACCGGAGCACATAGGGCGCCGCCGGGTGCTGATCGGGGGTGCTGCCGCGCTCGTCGGCGCGGGTGCCGCCGGGTACGCCGGGCGGGACGGGGTCGAGCGCTGGTGGTGGCGGGTCTCCGGTAAGGAGAAGCCGCGTACGGACGGCGTCCTCGACCACCCCGGCGCCGAGTGGGTCGCCGCGTCGTCGGCGAACTGGCGCCGCGCCGAGCGGCCGGACGACTACGCCGTCGACCGCATCGTCGTCCACGTCGTCCAGGGCGGCTACGACGACGCCCTCCGCGTCTTCCGCGACCCCCTGCACGAGGCCGCCGCGCACTACGTCGTGCGCAAGGACGGGCACATCGCCCAGACCGTCCGCGAGCTGGACGTGGCCTTCCACGCCGGGAACCGCCGGTTCAACGAGCGCAGCATCGGCATCGAGCACGAGGGCTACGTGGACCGCCCCCGCGGCTTCACGGACGCCATGTACGCCTCGTCCGCCCGCCTCGCGGCCGGGATCTGCGCCCGCTACCGGATCCCCGTGGACCGCACGCACATCGTCGCCCACTCCGAGGTTCCGGGGACCGACCACACCGATCCCGGCCCCCACTGGGACTGGGATCGGTACCTGCGGCTCGTGCGGGAGGCCCCGGTCAGCTGAGGCCCGCCGAGCGGGCCCGCTCGACCACCGGGCCGATGGCCTCCGCCACGGCCGCGACGTCCGCCTCCGTGGAGGTGTGGCCCAGCGAGAAGCGCAGCGTGCCGCGGGCCAGCTCCGCGTCCGTGCCCGTGGCCAGGACGACGTGGCTCGGCTGGGCCACGCCCGCCGTGCACGCGGAGCCCGTGGAGCACTCGATGCCGCGGGCGTCCAGGAGCAGCAGCAGGGAGTCGCCCTCGCAGCCGGGGAAGGAGAAGTGTGCGTTGGCGGGGAGCCGGCCGGCGGGGTCGGGGTCGCCGCCGAGGACGGCGTCCGGGACGGCCTTCCGTACGGACGCGATCAGGCTGTCGCGCAGCGCGCCGACCTCGCGCGCGAAGTCCGCGCGCCGTGCGGCGGCGAGCTCGCCCGCGACGGCGAAGGCGGCGACGGCGGGCACGTCGAGCGTCCCGGAGCGCACGTGGCGCTCCTGGCCGCCGCCGTGGAGCAGCGGCACGGGCGCGTACTGACGGCCCAGGAGGAGCGCGCCGATGCCGTACGGGCCGCCGATCTTGTGCCCGCTGACGGTCATCGCGGCCAGCCCGGACGCGGCGAAGTCGACGTCGAGCTGGCCGACGGCCTGCACGGCGTCCGCGTGCAGCGGGACGTCGAACTCGGCCGCGGCGGCGGCGAGTTCGTGCACCGGCATGACGGTGCCGATCTCGTTGTTGGCCCACATGACGGTGGCCAGGGCGACGTCGGCGGGGTTGCGGGCGATGGCCTCGCGCAGGGCGTCGGCGTGCACCCGGCCGTAGGAGTCGACGGGCAGGTACTCGACGGTGGCGCCCTCGTGCTCGCCGAGCCAGTGCACGGCGTCGAGGACGGCGTGGTGCTCGACGGGGCTGGCGAGGATGCGCGTGCGGGCGGGGTCGGCGGCCCGCCGGGCCCAGTACAGGCCCTTGACGGCGAGGTTGTCGGCTTCCGTGCCGCCCGCGGTGAACACCGTTTCGCTGGGGCGCGCGCCGAGCGCCGAGGCGAGGGACTCGCGGGCCTCCTCGACGGTGCGGCGCGCCCGCCGCCCGGCGGCGTGCAGCGAGGAGGCGTTTCCGGTGAGGGCGAGCTGGGCGGTCATCGCCTGCACCGCCTCCGGAAGCATCGGGGTGGTGGCGGCGTGGTCGAGGTAGGCCATGGTGGGGACGATTCTACGAGGCGCGGCCGGGCGGCGTACCGGGCGTTCCGGCCCTCGGGCCGCCGCCTGCCCGTGGGGCGCCGTCAGGGCGCCGCGGCCCGGCCCCCGTACATCTCGGCCGTCGCCGCCGCGACCCGTGCGAAGTCCGCCCGGACCTCCTCCGGGGAGAGGACCTCGACGTCGGGGCCGAAGGAGAGCAGGGAGCGGGCGGCGCGGAGTTCGGGCAGGCGGAGCTCGACGACGGCGGGGTCGCCGCCGGAGGGCGGGGCGGCGACGGCGGGGCCGAGGATGCGCAGGAACATGTCGAGCCGTGAGCGCCGCACCGTGGCGGTCACGCGGAGGTCCGCCGGGCGCTCTTCGACCTCGCGCCGCAGCACCTCCCACGCGTCGGCGAGCTCGACGCCCGCGCGGCGGCGCACCGGGTCCGCGGTGACGCTCACGGCGGCCATGCGGTCGGCGCGGAAGAGCCGGGGCCGGGCCCGCCGGTCGGCGACGAGGTACCAGACGCCGGCCTTGGCGACGAGGCCGTAGGGGTCGACGGTGTACGTGCGGGCCTGTTCCTGCCCTCCGTGGCGGTAGCGCAGGCGCAGCCGCCGGTCGGTGAAGACGGCCGCCTGCAGCTCCCCGACGTCGGCACCCTCGTGGCCTCCCCCGGGGCCGCTCAGCCAGCGGACGGGGTCGACGAGGATGCGGCGGCTGGTGGCCTCGGCGGCGGGCCGGTGCGGGGCGGGCAGGGCGGCCATGACCTTGCGCAGGGCGGAGCCGAGGGCGCCGTCGAGGCCGAGGTCGGCGTGCGTGCTCCCGGTCGCGAGGACGAACAGGGCGCGGGCCTCGTCGGCGGTGAGGCCCGTGACGTCCGTCCGGTAGCCGGGGAGCAGCGCGATGCCGCCGTGGCGGCCGCGTTCGGCGTAGACGGGCACTCCTGCGGCCGACAGGGATTCGACGTCGCGGTAGACGGTGCGGACGGACACCTCCAGCCGGTCGGCCAGTTCGCGGGCGGGCACGCGGCCGCGGGTCTGGAGGAACAGCAGGATCGACAGCAGGCGGTCGGATTTCACGGGACCAAGGATCGCCCGGGGAACGGCCCGTGGGACCACCGGTGGAACCGGCCCGGAAAACTTGACGGCGGATGTCAGGTTATCGGGGGAAGCTCTGTCCGTCCCGGCGGGCCGCCTCCGACGGCCACCGGGTACCCGATCTCCTTCGCACACTTGGAGCTGCGCATGACCGCCGAGGCCGCCCTCACCGACCCCCGCCCCCTGATGGACCGCGCCGTCGCCCAGGTGGCGGCCCTCGTCGCCGCCGTGCCCGCGGAGCGGCTCGGCGACCCGACCCCGTGCGCGGAGTTCGACGTACGGGCCCTGCTGGGCCACCTCGTGGCCGGCGTGCACGACGGCGCACAGCTGGGCGAGAAGGGCACGGTGGAGTGGAGCAAGCCGCCCACGGGCATCGCGGACGACGGCTGGGGCCGCGCTTACGACGAGGGGCGGGCACGGCTGGCGGCCGCCTGGGCGGACGACGCCAAGCTGGCGCGGACGGTGAGCGTGGAGTGGGGGACGTTCCCGGGGGCCGTGTACCTGACGTCCGGAATGGTGCTGGAGAGCGTCACGCACGCCTGGGACCTGTCGCAGGCGCTGGGGCATCCGCTCCCGCTGGACCAGGAACTGGCAGAACTGGCGCTGGGCTGGGCGGAGCGGTTCCTGCCGGCGGACCGGCGGGGCGAGGAGGTCCCGTTCGGTCCGGTGCGGCCCGCGCCCGAGGGCGCGGACGCGTACGCGCGGCTGGCGGCGTGGCTGGGCCGGGAGGTGGCGTAGCCCCCCGTACCCCGCCGTACCGCGTACCCCGCGGCACCGGGGGGCTCCGGCCCGTCAGTGCCGCGGGGCCGCCGCCAGCTGCCGGGACTGGGCGACGAGGCGGTCCTCGCTGTCCCAGACCTCCGCGTCCTCCTCCAGGTAGCCGCCCGCCAGGTTGCGCGTGGTGACGGCGATGCGGACGGGGCCGGGGGCGGGCCGGCAGCGGATGTGGGCGGTCAGCTCGACGGTGGGCACCCAGCCGGTCAGGCCCAGCTCGAAGGTGGTCGGCGGCAGGGCGTCGACCGCGAGCAGCAGCGCCAGTGGGTCGAGGGGGCGGCCGTCCGCCAGGCCGAACCAGGCGCGCATCTCGCCGCGCCCGCCGGGCCGCCCGACCGCCCAGCCCGCGGTCGCGGGGTCGAGGCGGATGTCGAGGCGGGCGGCGATCTCGGCGAGCGGGTGGGCGGCGTCGTTGTGCTCCTTGCCGAGGCAGTGCTCGTACGGGGGCATGGCGGGCGGCTTGGCCGTGGTGCGGACGTCGTCGCTGAGGGTGCCGAGGTCGCCGTAGGTGGCGAGGACGCGGATGCGCTCGCTCTCGCTGCCGTCGGCGGCGGTCTGCACGAGGGAGGCCTGGCCGGTGGAGAGCGCGCGGCCGGTGCGCACGGTCTCGGTGCGGATGACCGCGGGGCCGGGCCGGGTGACGGACAGGTAGTGCGCGGTGACGGTGAACGGGTCGGGGTGGGGCAGGTGCGCGCCGAGGCCCCGGCCGAGCAGGGCGAGGAGGTAGCCGCCGTTGACGGCGCCGCCGATGCTCCACCCGGCGGGGAGTTCCACGTCGTGGACGCCGGGGGCGCGGGGGGTCAGTGCGGTGTCGCGGTCGAATTCGCTGTCACCGAGGGTTGCCTGTGCCATGCCGGTCACGCTACACCCGGAAGTTACTCATCGGTAGGGGTTGGGTGAAGGCTCAACGACCACCGCGAGAAGGACCCTCCTCGGCGCCCCCGGGGCCCCTCACACCTCTTCCGAAGCGGCGCTCCGGCGGTGCCACGCGCGCGGCGCCCGCCAGTGGAAGTGCATCGCGAGCAGCCGCAGGACGAACGCGGTCACCACCGGCAGCGCGTACGTCGATCCGTCGAGCGCCTCGAAGCGGATCAGCAGCGCGGCCAGCGCGGCCCCCACCATCGCCGGCACCGCGTACAGGTCGCGGTCCCAGCGCAGCAGCGACGGCACCTCGTGCGCGAGTATGTCGCGCAGCACGCCGCCGCCGACCGCCGTGGCCAGCCCGAGCGTGGCGGCGAAGACCAGACCCAGCCCGTGCCCGTACGCCTTGACCGTGCCCGTGACGCAGAACAGCCCGAGCCCCGCGGCGTCGAAGACCCCCACCGCCTTGGTGATCCGCTCGACCTCCGGGTGCAGGAAGAACACGATCACCGTGGCGATCAGCGGCGTGAGGAAGTAGCCGAGGTCGGTGAAGGCCGCGGGCGGCACGGCACCGATGATCACGTCCCGGATCAGCCCGCCGCCCAGCGCCGTGACCTCCGCCAGGACCGCCATGCCGAAGACGTCGAAGTTCTTCCGGACGGCGAGCAGGGCACCGGAGATCGCGAAGACGAAGATCCCGGCGATGTCCAGGGAGTGCTGGACGGAGGGGCTGAACAGGTCGGTGAGCACCAGACATTCTTACTCGTCCCGGACGCTGCTCCGGACGCGCTGACGGACGCCCTTGCGGACGCTCACCCCGCCGGGGCCGGCGGACGCTCACCCCGCCGGGGCCGCCCCCGCCGCTCCCGCCGCCGTCCCCGCCGCCCCCGGCGCGTTCTCCGGGTGGTGGCAGGCCACCTGGTGCCCCGGCTCCAGCGCCACCAGCGGCGGCTCCTGCGTCTTGCAGACCTCCGTCGCCTTCCAGCACCGGGTGTGGAAGCGGCACCCGGACGGCGGCGAGATCGGCGAGGGCACGTCGCCCTGGAGCAGGATCCTCTCGCGCTTGGTGCGCCGCTTGGGGTCGGGCACGGGCACGGCGGACAGCAGCGCCTTGGTGTACGGGTGCATCGGCTTGGTGTAGAGCGACGTGCGGTCGGTGAGCTCCACGAGCTTGCCGAGGTACATCACGGCGATGCGGTCCGAGACGTGGCGGATGACCGACAGGTCGTGCGCGATGATCACGTACGTCAGGCCGAGCTCCTCCTGGAGGTCGTCGAGCAGGTTGACGACCTGGGCCTGGATCGAGACGTCCAGCGCGGAGACCGGCTCGTCCGCGACGACGAGCTTCGGCTTGAGCGCGAGGGCGCGCGCGATGCCGATGCGCTGCCGCTGGCCGCCGGAGAACTCGTGCGGGTAGCGGTTGTAGTGCTCCGGGCTGAGCCCCACCAGCTCCAGCAGCCGCTGCACCTCCTTCTTCACCCCGCCCTCGGGGGCGATGCCCTGCAGCTTGAAGGGCGCGCCGACGATGGTGCCGACGGTGTGCCGGGGGTTCAGCGAGGAGTACGGGTCCTGGAAGATCATCTGGATGTCGCGGCGCAGCGGGCGCATCCCCGCCACGCTCAGGTGGCTGATGTCCTTGCCCCGGAACGCGACCCGGCCGCCCGTCGGCTCCAGCAGGCGGGTGATCAGCCGCCCCATGGTGGACTTGCCGCAGCCGGACTCCCCCACCACGCCCAGGGTCTCCCCCGTGCGGACGTCGAAGGTGAGGCCGTCCACGGCCTGCACCGCGCCGACCTGGCGGCGCAGCAGCCCCTTGGTGATCGGGAAGTGCTTGACCAGGCCCTCGACCGTGAGGAGGGCCTCGGGTCCGTCGTTCGCCTGCTGCGCGGGAATGGTCATCTTGTGGTCCTTCACAGCTTCGGCGCGATCTCTTCGGTCCAGATGCGGGTCCGTTCCTCCGGGGCCAGGTGACAGGCGGACCAGTGCCCGCCGCTCCCCGGGGCGGCGGCGGCGCCGGACACCGGGCGCAGCTCGGGCCGCTCCGTGCGGGTGACCCCGCCGGCGGGCAGGTCTGCGTACGGGCAGCGCGGGTTGAAGGCGCAGCCGGACGGCACGTTGATCAGGCTGGGCGGGGAGCCCTTGACCGGGATCAGCCGGTCGGTCTGCTCGCGGTCGATGCGGGGCATGGAGCCGAGCAGGCCCCAGGTGTAGGGGTGCTGGGGCTCGTAGAAGACCTTCTCGGCGGGCCCGCGCTCCACGCAGCGGCCGCCGTACATCACGAGGATGTCGTCGGCCAGCTCGGCGACGACGCCGAGGTCGTGGGTGATGACGATGACGGCCGAGCCGAACTCCTTCTGCAGGTCGCGGATGAGGTCGAGGATCTGCGCCTGCACGGTCACGTCCAGGGCGGTGGTCGGCTCGTCCGCGATGAGGAGCTCGGGGTTGTTGACGAGCGCCATGGCGATCATGGCGCGCTGGCGCATGCCGCCGGAGAACTGGTGGGGGTAGTCGTCCACCCTGCGGTCCGGCTGCGGGATGCCGACCCGGTCCAGGAGCTCGACGGCACGCTTGCGGGCGGCCTTCTTGTCCGCGCCGTTGTTGTGCACCAGATACGCCTCGGTGATCTGGTGGCCGATCGTGAAGTACGGGTGCATGGCCGACAGCGGGTCCTGGAAGATCATCGCCATCTCGCGGCCGCGCAGCCGCCGCACCTCGTCGGGGTCGGCGGTCATCAGCTCCTTGCCGTCGAGCCAGATCTCGCCGGAGATGCGGGCCTTGCCGCGGCCGTACTGGCCGACGGTGTGCAGGCCCATGATGCCGAGCGAGGTGACGGACTTGCCCGACCCGGACTCCCCGACGATGCCGAGCGTCCTGCCCTTCTCCAGCTGGAAGGAGAGCCCGTCGACGGACTTGACCAGCCCGTCGTCGGTGGGGAAGTGGATGCGCAGGTCGCGCACGTCGAGGAAGGCGGCGGGGGTCTGCCCCGGATGCGGGGCGGGGCCGGTGGTCACGAGAGCCTCACTCGGGGGTCGATCACGGCGTACAGGAGGTCCACGACCAGGTTGGCGAAGACGACGGCGGAGGCGGTGATCAGCGTGACGCCGAGGATCATCGGCAGGTCGCGCTCGTTGATCGCCGCGACCGCGGCCTGGCCCAGGCCGGGCAGGCTGAAGGCCGTCTCGGTGAGGATGGCGCCGCCGACCAGCGCCCCGAGGTCCATGCCGAGCACGGTGAGGATCGGGGTCATGGTGGAGCGCATCGCGTGCTTGCCGATGACGACGGGTTCGGCGAGGCCCTTGGCGCGGGCCGTGCGGATGTAGTCCTCGCCGAGGACCTCCAGCATGGTGGCCCGGGTCAGCCGGGCGTACATGGCCGCGTAGAGGAAGGCGAGGGTCACCCAGGGCAGGATCAGGCCGCCGAACCAGCCGCCGGGGTCGTCCGCGAACGAGGTGTACTCGCCCCCGACCCAGCCGAGCTTGTACTTGAAGACCGCGAGCGAGAGCAGGGCCGTGAAGTAGATCGGCAGGGAGACCCCGCTCAGGGCCACGGTCATGGCGGTGCGGTCCCAGACGGTGCCGCGCTTGAGGGCGGAGACGACGCCGGTCAGGACGCCGCCGGTGACCCACAGCACGCAGGCGCCCCCGGCGAGCGAGAGGGTGACGGGCAGCCGGCTGGTCAGCTCGGGCCAGATGGGGCTCTCGTGGCGGAACGAGTAGCCGAAGCAGGGCGCCGGGCAGTGGGTGGAGTCGCCCTGGCTGACGTAGTCCCGCCCGGCGAAGAGCCCGGTGACGAAGTTCCAGAACTGTTCGAGGATCGGCTTCCCGAGCCCCAGCTTCTGCCGGATGCCCTCGATGGCCGCCGGGTCCGCCTGCTTGCCGACGTACATCAGCGCGGGGTCGGATCCGGTGAACTTCGGGATCGCGAAGAAGATGCCGAAGGTCACCAGGATGACCACGAGCAGCATCACGATGACGGCGAAGAGCCGCCTGACGATATAAGCGAACACTGCGGTCGGCCCGGCGGCGGCCCGGAGGCGCCCCCCTGGGGAAGAGGGGGGCGTCCCCGGTCGTCGCGCTCGGCCCTCACCTGCCCTTCGTGCCTAGCGGCGGGTGCGCCGGCGGAGCGGACGGACTGTCACTTGACGACGCCCAGCGAGGCGTAGTCGTAGCGGCCGTTGTAGGCGTCGGCCGTGTAGACGTTGGTCAGCCGGGAGCTGCGCCAGATGATGTTCTTCTCGTAGGTGAAGGGCAGGTACCAGGCGCCTTCCATGACCTTCTTGTTGGCCTCCTGGTAGACCTTCCCGGCCTTCTCGGGGTCGGTCTCGGCGATGCCGTCGTCCAGCAGCTTGTTGACCGCCGGGTCGTCGAGCTCGGGGTAGTTCTGGTTGCCGCTCTGCTGGATGAAGCGGCCGTCCACGATCGGCTGCAGGAAGCCCTGGCCGCTGGGGAAGTCCGAGCCCCAGCCCATGATGATGATGCCGTAGCCCTTGGCCTTGACGTTCTTGGGCGAACCGATGATGCCGGTGCTCTGCGCGCCGTCGTACTTGTCGATCTGCGCCTCGATGCCGATGGCCTTCAAGGACGCCTGCAGCGACTCCGCGGAGGCGACCTCCTGCATCTTGTTGTTGCGCACCGCGATGGTCGTCTTGAAGCCGTCCGGCTTGCCGCAGGCCTTCAGCTCCTCCTTGGCCTTGGCCACGTCGGGCTTGCCCTGCTTCATGTTGTACGGGTCGTAGCCGGGGTCGTGGCCCTTGACGGCCGGCGGCAGCATGCTGATGCCGATGTCGCCGCCCGCCTGGGGGCCGCCGCGCGCGGTCTGCAGCGAGGTGTGGTCGGCGCCGTAGAGGACGGCCTTGCGGCAGTGCTCGTTGTCGAACGGGGCGACGGTCTTGGGGAACGCCGCGTAGCGGATGAAGCCGGTCTGCGGGTTGTCGACGTTGCCCTTGCGCTCCTTGAGGGCCTTCTGCCGGCCCGCCGAGCCCATGCCGGTGGCGTTGATGTCGAGGTCGTAGTCGCCCTTGATCAGCCGGTTGTCCATGTCGTCGGCGTTGGTGATCAGGGTGACGGAGATCTTGTCCGGCAGGGCCTTGCGGACCGGGTCGGAGTCCTTGTTCCACTTGTCGTTGCGGACCAGCTCCAGCCCCTTGTTCGGGCTGTACGAGACGAACTTGTAGGGCCCGCTGGAGAAGGGCTTCTGCCCGTAGCGCTCCGCGGTGTCCTTGTCGGGGCGGACCGGGGCCGCGGCGGGCAGCGCGAGCATCTGCAGGAAGTCGCCGTTGGGCTTGGGCAGCTTGAAGACGATCGTCTTCTCGTCCGGCGTCTCGATCGCCTTCAGGCCCAGCTTGTCCTTGCTCTCGTCCTTGTACGGGCCCTTGTAGGTCTTCTCCGGGTCCAGGACCTGCATCAGCCAGGTGGGCCCGCCGGAGATCTTGTCGGTGGCCCAGGTGCGCTCGATGCCGTACTTGATGTGCTGAGCGGTGACCGGCTGGCCGTCCTCCCAGGTCAGGCCCGGCCTGAGGGTGAAGGTGTAGGTCTTCTTGTCGCCTGAGACCTTGCCGGTGTCGGTGGCCATGTCCGGCACGACCTCGGAGCTCTCGGCGCCGGGCGCGGGCTTGGAGGTGACCAGGGTCCGCGTGTAGTAGCGGGCGAAGTCCCACATGAATCCGTAGTAACCGCGCTGCGGGTCCCAGGAGTCGGCGTCCTGCGTGCCGATGAACTTGAGCTCGCCGCCCTTCTTGTCCGAGGCCGCGGCGAGCTTGCCGACGCCGGCGTTGAAGCCCGCGCCCTTGCCGTCCCCGCTGTCGCTCTTGCTCCCGCCGCCGCCACAGGCGGCGGTGGTGACCAGGGCCGCGACCACGAGGGCCGCCCCGGCGGCCGGCCTCCGCCTCGAAGTTCTCTGTGTTCTCAAGGTGTCGCGACCTCCGTGATCGTCGCCGTCCGGGGAAGCGGGCGGCGGGTTTGCGGACAGAGCCTCCTGACGGGCCGACAGGGGCGGTGGGACACGTGCGAGCCGGCGGAGCGGAGCCGCCGGGGGCGGGGCGCTAGCGCGAAGCCTTGGGATCCAGCGCGTCCCGTACGCCGTCGCCGAAGAGGTTGAAGGCGAGGACGGTGACGAAGATGGCGAGGCCCGGGATGATCATGAAGATCGGGTCCGCCTCGTAGTGGTCGACGGCTCTGGCGAGCATCTCGCCCCACGATGCCGTGGGGGGCTTGACTCCGGTACCGAGGAAGCTGAGGGCGGCCTCGGTGAGGACGTTGGTGGGGATCATCAGCGTGGTGTACACGGTGATCGGCGCCACCAGGTTGGGCAGCAGCTCGCGGAAGAGGATGTAGCCGCGGCCCGCGCCGAGGCTGCGCGCCGCCTCGACGTACTCCCGTTCCCGCAGCGAGAGGGTCTGGCCGCGCACGATCCGCCCGATGTAAGGCCAGCCGAAGAAGCCGATCACCGCGATCAGCACGCCCATGCGCACGCCCGAACCGGTCAGCCCCCAGAGGGAGTCGGGGACCACCGACACCAGCGCGATGATGAACAGCAGCTGCGGGAAGGCCAGCAGCAGGTCCATCACCCGGCTGATCACCGCGTCGACCCAGCCGCCGAAGAAGCCGGCGACGATACCGAACACCGTGCCGATGACCACCGCGACGACGGCCGAGAGGAAGGCCACGAGCAGCGAGACCCGGGCCCCGTAGACGATGCGGCTGAAGACGTCGCGCCCGTTCGTCGGTTCGACGCCCAGCAGGAAGTCCGAACTGATGCCGCCCCAGTCCCCCTTGGGCGTGCTGAACAGCGGGTCGATCTGGTCCTCGTGGAACTCGTTGGGCGGATGGCCCAGCAGGCTCACGATCACCGGCGCGAGGATCGCCACCAGGATGAGCAGCAGGACGACGACACCGCCGGCCAGCGCGAACTTGTCCCGCTTGAGCCGGATCCAGGCGATCCGCCAGGGGGAACGGCCCTCGATCGCCTTGGCCGGGACGCCGGCGGCGACGTCGACGGCTGCGGTCTCCGCCGCGCCCGTGTCGTGCAGTGGTGCCGTCATCGTCTGGTGGACCCCTCTCGGCCGGTGCCGACCGGCCCAACGCCCGCCGCGCATGCGGCTGGTTCACATCACTGGTGCGAAAGGTGCGATGGTGCGGGAAGTTCACGCGGAGCAGGCCGTACACAGGACGTACGCGGGACCGTACGCAGGACCGGGAGTCCTTGTGGCGGGAGTCTTCAACGCCCCCGCGATCACCCGCCAGACCCGGTCGTCAAAGGATGCGCAACCGTGATGTGTGGAGAGGAGTTCCGTTATACGGACAACAGCGGCCCGTCGGCGGTCAGTAGACGCCGGCCTGAGGGGGCTGCGGAGGGTATCCGTAGCCCGACGGCGCGGCCTGCGAGCCGCCCGCCGCAGCGCCCCCGTAGGCGTCGCGGTCGTAGAACGGGCGGGCGTTGGCCCGCATCCACATGGCGACCGGGTCGTGCTCGTCCGACATCGCCACCGTGGAGACCGGCAGCCCCTCCGGGACCGCGCCGATCGACTGCTGCATCATCAGCCGCACGGACTCCACGGACCCCTGCGAGCTGTCGTAGAGGTCCAGGCCGATGGCCAGGTACGCGGTGCCGAGCGCGGGCTGCACCCAGGCGCGGCGCAGCGAGCGCACCGCGGGGGTGCGGTGGGCGTTCTGCCCGAGAAGGGCGTAGAACTGCGGGATCTCCACGCCGGGCTCGCTCACCCGCAGCGGGCCGGCCGGCAGCCGGTCCAGGCCGCCGGCGATGCGGCGCAGGTCGAGCCAGGGGATGCCCACGCCGCCGCCGGGCGCGTGCGGATTGAGCCACAGGCCCCAGCGGCCGGGGTAGAGGGCCTCGGCCACCTCCCGGCCGGAGATCACCTCGTGGGCCCGGTTCCAGCCGCTGGCGGCGAGCTCCTGCGCGGAGGTCACACACGGTGCGTAGCCGAGCCCGTCGACCTCCATGTTGCCGTACTGGGCGTCGGGCGAGCCCGCCCGGCCGTGCCAGAGCAGCATCCAGACCCGGCCCTCGGCCAGCGAACGCAGCAGCTCCTCGTACGCGTCGTACCGGCCGGGCGCCACCTGGCGCAGCATCTGCTCCACGCCGCTCTCCGCGCCCGCGCTCACCTGGGTCCGCCTCTTCTCTCGGCCTTGACTGCTGCGACTGCGACCCGGGAGCGCCGTCGCGCGCCCGTGGTCGTCCGACCAGCTTACGAGCCCGCCGGGGCGGACAGGGGAGGAGTCACAGGTCGCGGTCGTAGAACGGACGGATCCGGTCCCGCATCCAGTCGCCGACCGGGTCCCGCGCCACGTCCAGGAAGACCAGTTGGACGGGCCAGGGGACGGGCACGGAGCCGAGGGCCCGGCCGACGGCGGACAGCGCCGCGGAGCGGCTGCCGGGGTCCGGCAGGTCGAGCTCGACGCCGATGAACAGCGCGGGATCGGCCCCCTCGACGCTCGCGAGGGCGCGCCGCGCCGTCCGGACGACCCCGGCGGCGGCGAACTCCGGCCCGGCGGCCGCCAGGAAGGCCGTGGGCTCGTCCTGCCAGTCGGGCTCGAAGAGGCGGACGCGGCCGCCGGTGGCGTCGCCGTCCAGGGCGGTGCGGCCGGCCCGGCACAGCTCGGCGACGGCGGGCGGCGGCAGCGGCGCGCCCACGGAGCCCTCGGGGTTGATGACGATGCCGACCTGCGGGGGCAGGCCGCGGGCGAACTCGACGGCCGGGGCGACGGCGTACGGCATCCGCTCGCCGGCGACCCTCCGGAACTCGCCCTCGGAGCTGAAGACGGGCACGAAGGCCTGGCCGCCGAGCTCCAGCGCGGGCAGGTCGAGGCCGGCGCTGTCCGGACCGCCGCCGGACGGAAGCGGAACCCATACGTGGCTGCGGCCGAGCGCCTCCATGATGCGGGGGCCCGCGCCGGGCACGCCCACGGAGGCGGCGAGCACTTCTTCGAGTTCATTGGCGGGCGGGGCGGGCGGGGCGGCCGCGGGCGCGCCGCCGCCGGGGGCCGGACTCCAGCCGTACTGCCCGGGGATGCTCATCTCGTCCAACTCGTCCGATACCGCCCAACCACTCTCGACGTAGCCGCACATGCACCCTAACGGCTGTACCCCCGCCGGCTCCTGCCGGCTGCCGAAATCGCCGGTGACGTCCCAGGTCAGGGCGGGCCGCAGGGGCCTTCGTCCCCTCCCGTCACGGCACCGGCCGTAGCGACCGGGTTGCACAGGGACACCGCAGGTCACACGGTGATCGGGCAGCTGCCCTGCAGCGCCACCGGTTCCGCCGGCCCCGCCGGCCCGCCGGGTCCTCGCACCGAAGGGAACCTCCAGCATGCGTGTCAACAAGTTCGCCGCCTCGGCGATAGCCGTCGCCGCCTGCGGCTCCGTGGCCGTCGGCGTCGCGGGCCCCTCCCTGGCCGCCGTGAACGCACCGGACCCCGACATGTCCGTCGTGCTCCCGGCCACCGAGCCGAAGTCCGCGGCCGCCGTCCACCAGCAGCTCGACGCGGTGGGACAGCTGGGGGAGGCACTCACGCTGGTCTCCCGGATCGGCAAGGAGGCGCAGTCCAGGACGCCGGACACCGACGCGCTCAAGGAGATGCAGCAGCGGCTGCGGTCGTCGGCCGACCGGCTCACGGACTCCCTGCGGCAGTCCCCGGCCGCCTCGGGGCGCCCGGCTGCGGCCCCGCCGGACGACGTCCACGATCTACTGAAGAAGCTGCAGAAGGCGATCGGGCAGCTGATCGACGCGGCGACGAGGAAGGACTCGGCAGGCGTCCAGTCGGCGATCACGGAGGCCCTCGCCGTCGTGAAGGACCTCCTGGCGAAACTCCCGCTGGCGGGAGACGGCTCGACGCTGCCGGCACCGCTGCCGCTGTAGGCGGCGCACACACTCGCTGCCGCACATCGGCCCCGAGGAGCCGGGCGCACCTACTCGAAGGTGCTCCTCTACTCGAAAGTGATCCTCCGCAGGGCGTCCGCCGCCCCGCGGTCCAGCAGGATCACCGAGGCCACCCCCGCCGGCAGTCTCCCGGCGCCCTGCGCGGCCGGCGGGCCCGAGGCCGTAGCGAGCAGCCGGGCCATCGCCCTGCGGTGCCGGCGGAAGGCGTACGGCGAGACGCCGCGGCCCCGCGCCGCCTGCCCGGCCAGCGCAGTGCTCGGCGGCACGTCGAGGAGGAGCAGGTGGGCCGCGCCGCCCCGGCGCCGTGCGTCACGCGCGACCCAGCGGCGGACCCAGCCGCGCTGCCCGCAGTCGTGCACGACGGCGCTCGCGGTGGAGCGCAGGGCGCGCCGCAGCGCCGCGTAGTGCGCGAGCCGGGCGAAGGGCCGGTAGGCGGCGTACGGCAGCCAGCGGGGTGCGTGCCGCTCCAGGCGCTCCCGGGCGTCCTGGGAGTCGATGCACCAGACGATGCCGTCCTGCGCGTCCAGCACGGACACGGCCCGCCGGATGAGCGTGGACTTCCCGCTCCCGGGCAGCCCGGAGACGATCAGCACGTCCCCCGCGGGGAAGCGGAGCTCCCCCCGGCCCGCCCCGGAGCGCAGGTCGGACACCCCCGCCCGGGGCCGCGCCGCGCCGCTCTCCCCCGCGGGCGCGCCGTGCACCCTTGCGGGCCCGGCCTTCCCTGCCGTCGGTGCTGTTGCCATCCGTTCCGCCCCTCCCCCGGCCCCGGTCACTGCCCGTCACTGCCCCCTACCCACAGAACGTAAAGGAAAGGTAATCGAATTCGGGGGCCGCCGGGCAGTCCGTAACGCGCCCGTACGTGCAATGATGTGCGCGCCAACTGCGTATCCAACTGCATACCGGCCGCTCGAATCCGCGCGGGAGAGTCCCAGGCTGCACGCTACGCCGTGTGCGCTGGGCGCCGAAGGAGCAAGTTCCTCCCTTGAATCTCTCAGGCCCCGTACCGCGCGGACGAGGCAGATCTGAAAAGCGGGCCGCATCGTGCGCGGCTCCACCCAAGGTGCAAGCCGGGCCCCCGCGTGTCGCGGTGGCTTCCGGTGAACCTCTCAGGTTCCGATGACAGATGGGGAGGACGTCCTCACTGCCATGTCCGGGAGCCCACACCATGACCGACAGCCCTCGCCGCACAGCCCTCGACGCCCTGCACCGCGAGCTCGGCGCGACCATGACCGACTTCGCGGGCTGGGACATGCCGCTGCGCTACGGCAGCGAGCGCGACGAGCACGTCGCGGTCCGCACCCGCGCCGGTCTGTTCGACCTCTCGCACATGGGTGAGATCACCGTGACCGGCCCGCAGGCCGCCGCCCTGCTGGACTTCGCCCTCGTGGGCAACATAGGGAGCGTCGCCGTCGGCCGCGCCCGCTACACGATGATCTGCCGGGAGGACGGCGGCATCCTGGACGACCTGATCGTCTACCGCCTCGCCGGCACCGAGTACATGGTCGTCGCCAACGCCTCCAACGCGCAGACGGTGCTGGACGCGCTGACCGAGCGCGCCGCCGGCTTCGACGCGGCCGTCCGCGACGACCGCGACGCCTACGCCCTCCTCGCCGTCCAGGGACCGGCCTCGCCCGCCATCCTGAAGTCCCTGACGGACGCCGACCTGGACGGCCTGAAGTACTACGCGGGCCTGCCGGGCACCGTCGCGGGCGTCCCGGCCCTGATCGCCCGCACCGGCTACACCGGCGAGGACGGCTTCGAGCTGTTCGTCGCGCCGGGCGACGCCGTCAAGCTGTGGCAGGCCCTCACCGAGGCGGGCGCGGACGCCGGCCTCGTGCCGTGCGGGCTCTCCTGCCGCGACACGCTGCGCCTGGAGGCGGGCATGCCGCTGTACGGGCACGAGCTGACGACCGCGACCACCCCCTTCGACGCGGGCCTGGGCAGGGTCGTGAAGTTCGAGAAGGAGGGCGACTTCGTGGGCCGCGCCGCGCTGGAGGCGGCCGCGGAGCGCGCCGAGGCGCAGCCGCCGCGCAAGCTGGTCGGCCTGATCGCCGAGGGCCGCCGCGTGCCGCGCGCCGGCTTCGCGGTGGTGGCCGGCGGCGAGGTCGTCGGCGAGGTCACCTCCGGCGCCCCCTCCCCCACGCTCGGCAAGCCGATCGCCATCGCCTACGTGGACGCGGCGCACGCCGCTCCCGGCACGCAGGGCGTGGGCGTGGACATCCGCGGCAGCCACGAGCCGTACGAGGTCGTGGCCCTGCCCTTCTACAAGCGGCAGCGTTGATCTTCCCCGTGGCTCGCCCGGGGGCTCCCCTGCCCTCTCTCATCTCCCTCTGTCAAGACCCGTTGCACAAGCACTCACGCGCATCCAGGAGAATCTAGCCATGAGCAACCCCCAGCAGCTGCGCTACAGCAAGGAGCACGAGTGGCTGTCGGCCGTCGACGCGGACGGCGTGGCCACGGTCGGCATCACCGAGTTCGCCGCGAATTCGCTCGGTGACGTCGTCTTCGCCCAGCTCCCGGCCGTCGGTGACACCGTCACCGCGGGCGAGACCTGCGGCGAGCTGGAGTCGACCAAGTCGGTCAGCGACCTGTACTCCCCGGTGACCGGCGAGGTCACCGAGGCCAACCAGGACGTCGTGGACGACCCCGCGCTGGTGAACTCCGCCCCCTTCACGGGCGGCTGGCTGTTCAAGGTGAAGATCACGGACGAGCCGGCGGACCTCCTGTCCGCCGCCGAGTACGACGGCTTCACCGCAGGCTGACCCCTCCCCTCGCCCTCCCCTCGCCCAGGAAGTCCAGGAAGAACTCATGTCTCTGCTGAACAGCTCCCTCCATGAGCTCGACCCCGACGTCGCCGCCGCTGTCGACGCCGAACTCCACCGCCAGCAGTCCACCCTCGAGATGATCGCCTCGGAGAACTTCGCTCCGGTCGCGGTCATGGAGGCCCAGGGCTCGGTCCTCACCAACAAGTACGCCGAGGGCTACCCCGGCCGCCGTTACTACGGTGGCTGCGAGCACGTCGATGTCGTCGAGCAGATCGCCATCGACCGGATCAAGGCGCTCTTCGGTGCCGAGCACGCGAACGTCCAGCCGCACTCCGGTGCGCAGGCCAACGCCGCCGCGATGTTCGCGCTGCTCAAGCCGGGCGACACCATCCTGGGTCTGAACCTCGCCCACGGCGGGCACCTGACCCACGGCATGAAGATCAACTTCTCCGGCAAGCTCTACAACGTGGTCGCCTACCACGTCGACGAGCAGACCAACCTGGTCGACATGGAGGAGGTCGAGCGCCTCGCCAAGGAGCACCGCCCGAAGCTGATCGTCGCCGGCTGGTCCGCGTACCCGCGCCAGCTGGACTTCGCCGCCTTCCGCCGGATCGCGGACGAGGTCGGCGCGTACCTGATGGTCGACATGGCCCACTTCGCGGGCCTCGTCGCCGCCGGGCTGCACCCCTCGCCGGTGCCGCACGCGCACGTCGTGACGACCACCACGCACAAGACCCTCGGCGGTCCCCGCGGCGGTGTGATCCTCTGCACTGCCGAGCTGGCCAAGAAGATCAACTCTGCTGTCTTCCCCGGTCAGCAGGGTGGCCCGCTGGAGCACGTGATCGCCGCGAAGGCCGTCTCCTTCAAGGTCGCGGCCAGCGAGGAGTTCAAGGAGCGCCAGCAGCGTACGCTGGAGGGCGCGAAGATCCTGGCCGAGCGCCTGGTGCAGCCGGACGTCGCCGAGGCGGGCGTGTCCGTCCTCTCCGGCGGTACGGACGTGCACCTGGTGCTGGTGGACCTGCGCAACTCCGAGCTGGACGGCCAGCAGGCCGAGGACCGCCTCCACGAGGTCGGGATCACGGTCAACCGGAACGCCATCCCGAACGACCCGCGGCCGCCGATGGTCACCTCGGGTCTGCGGATCGGCACCCCGGCGCTGGCCACCCGCGGCTTCCAGGCGGAGGACTTCCGTGAGGTCGCCGACATCATCGCCGAGGCGCTGAAGCCGGTCTACGACGCGGAGGCCCTGCGCGGCCGCGTCACGGCCCTGGCGGACAAGCACCCGCTGTACCCCGGCCTGAAGTAACACATCGGCATCCGATTTACGCGTCGGTACGGGGCACCGGGCACACTGAAGAGTGAGCGCCCGGTGCCCCGCACCACGCGCGCCCCCGTACCACCGTGGGCACCCCCGTTCAGCACGACCCGTACCACCTCCAAGCAGACAGGGAGCAGCCACCGTGGCCATCTCCGTTTTCGATCTCTTCTCGATCGGCATAGGCCCGTCCAGCTCCCACACGGTGGGCCCCATGCGGGCCGCGCTGATGTTCACGCGACGGCTGAAGAACGAGGGCCTGCTGGCCCACACCACCTCCGTCCGGGCCGAGCTCTTCGGCTCGCTCGGCGCCACCGGCCACGGCCACGGCACCCCCAAGGCCGTCCTGCTCGGCCTGGAGGGCTACTCCCCGCGCACCGTCGACGTCGAGCTCGCGGACGCCGAGGTCGAGCGCATCCGCGAGTCGAAGCGGCTGCGGCTGCTCGGCGCGGAGATCGGCAGCACCCACGAGATCGACTTCGACGCGTCGACGCAGCTGATCCTGCACCGCCGCCGCTCCCTGCCGTACCACGCCAACGGCATGACCCTCTTCGCCTACGACGAGGCCGGCGCCCCCCTGCTGGAGAAGACCTACTACTCCGTCGGCGGCGGTTTCGTCGTGGACGAGGACGCGGTCGGCGAGGACCGCATCAAGCTGGACGACACCGTCCTGAAGTACCCCTTCCGCACCGGCGACGAGCTGCTGCGGATGTCCCGCGAGTCGGGCCTGTCGATCTCCGCGATGATGATGGAGAACGAGAAGGCCTGGCGCACCGAGCAGGAGATCCGCGAGGGCCTGCTGGAGATCTGGGGCGTGATGCAGGCGTGCGTCGCGCGCGGCATGTCCCGCGAGGGCATCCTGCCGGGCGGCCTGAAGGTCCGCCGCCGCGCCGCGAACACCGCCCGCCAGCTGCGCGCCGAGGGCGACCCGCAGGCCCGCGCCATGGAGTGGATCACGATCTACGCCATGGCCGTCAACGAGGAGAACGCCGCGGGCGGCCGCGTCGTGACCGCGCCGACCAACGGCGCCGCCGGCATCATCCCGGCCGTCCTGCACTACTACATGAACTTCGTGCCCGGCGCGGACGAGGACGGCATCGTCCGCTTCCTGCTCGCCGCGGGCGCCATCGGCCTGCTGTTCAAGGAGAACGCCTCGATCTCCGGCGCCGAGGTCGGCTGCCAGGGCGAGGTCGGCTCCGCCTGCTCCATGGCCTCCGGCGGCCTCGCCGAGGTGCTGGGCGGCTCCGCCGAGCAGGTGGAGAACGCCGCCGAGATCGGCATGGAGCACAACCTCGGCCTGACCTGCGACCCGGTCGGCGGCCTCGTCCAGATCCCGTGCATCGAGCGCAACGGCATGGCCGCCGCCAAGGCGGTCACCGCGGCCCGCATGGCCCTGCGCGGCGACGGCCGGCACCACGTCTCCCTCGACAAGGTCATCAAGACCATGAAGGAGACGGGCGCGGACATGAGCGTGAAGTACAAGGAGACGGCGCGCGGCGGCCTCGCCGTGAACATCATCGAGTGCTGACGCACCGCTGAGCGCACCGCTCCACGAAAGGCGCCCCCGCCCGGCTGATGCCGGGCGGGGGCGCACCTCGTGTGCGGGAAGCTACTTCTGCTGCTTCTTCATCTCGGTCTCCAGGACCTCCTTCTCGGTCGCCGTCTCGGCGGCCGGAGGGGGCTTGATACCGAGGTCCGCGCCCCAGTCGAAGTACTCGTCGGTCCGGCGGAACTCGCCCTTCGAGCCCTTGCCCGACTCTTCGGTCTTCGCGACCACGCCGTCGCCGTCCACCCAGACGACGAGGTCGACCTGCTGCACGCCGTCGTTCTTGTAGCCGTTCACGACGAAGCTGCGGTCCTTGTCCGTGATCGCGTCGCCCTTGTAGGCGGCGAGTTCGGACACCACGACCGTGCCCTGGAAGCGGGCCGCGCGGCGGCCGCCGACCGTCTCGACGCCCGTGTTCTTCACGTTCTTGGACGTGGCGAGGGCCGACGTCATCCGGACGAAGAGCTCCGACGACGGGTCCTTGCTCTTGTCGGCGCCCTCGACGCTGAACGTCCACCACTTCTTGCCGGGGACCTTCTCCCCGTTGAAGTACATCTTGTCGTTCACGGTGATGACGTGGTTGAGGCCGTCCGGGGTCTCGGCCGTCTTCGGGCCCACGTCCTTCATCACGGACGCGTGGGGCTTCGCCTGGAAGGCGCCCTCGGTGACGTACTCGCCGTCCGTGTCCTTGCGCTTGCCCTTGGTGCGGTAGGTGTTCTCCCGCGCCCCCTTGGCCGCTGCCGCCTTGAGCGTGCCGGCCGGCTCCGCCGCCTTGAGCGCCTTGTCGGCGCCGCTGTCGCTCTTTCCGCTGCCGGAGCCCGCGGGCTCGTCCTTGCCGCCGCTGCCGCCGCCGCACGCCGCCAGGCTCAGAGCGAGAGCGACCCCCGTGGCGGCCACGACGCTCTTACGTATCGCCTTCAAGTGCCTTACTGTCCTTTGTCCGTACTTCATGAAGTTTCGGTGAGGATATCCCGTCTGATCACGGACTACGAGTGGAAATGACCATGACCGGAAACAGCGTGTCAGCGCGCCGGGGCCGTCAGTAATGTCGGCGCCCTCGTTCCCTTCCACCCCTTGATCGAGGAGCCCTCGCCATGCGCCATTTCCTCCGCGCCACCGCAGCGATCCTCGGCGCCGTCGCCGCCCTCGGCGTGACGGCTCCCCTGGCCGGCGCCGACGCCGGGACCACGCCTGATGCGCCCGCCGGCCCCGTGCGCATCCACAACGGCGTGCACGGCGGCTGCCTGACCGCCGAAGGATCGGGCTACCGCGACCCGCGCGGCACGCTGCGCCCCTGGCTGGTGGCGCTGCAGCCGTGCCGGGAGTCCGGGCGGGCCGCCCAGACCTGGGTCTACAGCTCCGCCACGCACCAGTTCTCGTCGCAGGCGCAGCCCTATCGCTGCATCGGCAGACAGGGCTCGCTGCTCGTGACCGTGCCGTGCGATGCGGACGCGGCGGGGCAGCGCTTCCGTACCGAGCCGGCCGGCTCGGGCGGGCGGCAGAAGGTCGTCGCGGAGGCGGACGGCCGTATCTGGGAGCAGGCCACGCACCGCACCGGCTCGTCGCGCGACGCGACGGGCGAGGGGGTGCGGACGGTCCGCGACACGGGCTCGGCGGGCGCCGAGCGGAGCTGGATCCTCAGCCGCGGCTGACGCGCGTCTGCGTACCGAGCCAGGCGAGGTACGCGTCGCTGCCCGCGGTGACGGGGGTGGCGACGATCTCCGGGGTCTCGTAGGTGTGCGCGCCCTTGATGTGGGCCTCCAGCTCGCCGTAGCGGTCCGCGGCGGTCTTGTAGAGGACGCGCCACTCGGTGTCGCTGTGCACCTCGTCCTGCCACCGGTAGACGCTGGTGACGGGGCCGTCGATCTGGGCGCAGGCGGCGAGGCGCGCCTCGACGGCGGTGGCGGCGAGGTGCCTGGCGCGCTCCTCGCTGTCGGTCGTCGTCATCACGGCGATGTACTGAGCCTCCGGCATGGCGCGACCGTACCGCAGGGGCCGTGCGCGGCGGGCGGCGGGACGGGGTTGTCAGTGGCGACCGTTACGCTCACGGACATGAGTTACGCAGACCTGCGCGAACTCCAGAGCGCGCTCACCACCGCCTCGGACATCGCCTTCTCCCTCGACGCCGCCGCACCCGCGCCCCATGAGGCCGAGGCGCTGGTGGACGCCCTGCGCAGGGCGCTGACCGCGGCGGGCGCCCTGGGCGGCGGCCTTGCCGCCACGGGCTGCTCCGAGCACCCGAAGGGCCCCGTGGACCCGCTGTACGGGGACAAGACCGATCCCCTGCCGCAGGGCTGGGGCCGGTGCCTGCTGTGCAACGACCGGCGGCGCCGGGCCGGGGCGCAGCGGCGCGGCTGGCGCTGACCCGGGCCGCGACGGCGCGGCCCGGGCCGGCCTTCCGCGAGGGTCGGCCGTTCCGTGCGGGTCAGCCCTTGTCGACGGAGTTCCAGAACTCCTCGAAGGACAGCAGGCGGTCGCCGTTGCCGTCCTTGGAGTCGATGATCGACTGGGCGACGGTCTCGGTGACGAAGTGGTCGCCGAGCTGCGCCATGGCCTTCTTGTACTCGGCGGCCGTGATGAAGCCGTCCCCGTCGATGTCGAACTTGGCGAACGTCTCGCGTGCGCTCTCCATGTCAGCCATGTGAGCCTCCCCTTGGTGTGCTGGTATGACCGGCACAGATTAGCCGCCCTTTCGATCAGGTTGATCACGGCCAGAGCTCACTCTATGTAATTCCGCATAAAAATAAGTGCTTCCGCTGATCCATTCGAAGAATTCAAGGCACGTGGCCCACCTCACCTTTGATTACAGAGAGAAATGGGCAGCCTTGCCCGAATTGAACAAATAGCCGTTTTGGCTGGAACGCGCCCCGTCTGCCATAGTCGGAAGCCACGACCCTCATTGACCCGAGCCAGGTCGTCATCCGCCGCGGAACACACCCCATCTCCGCGGCGCCCGAAGAGGCCCCCGCCCCGTCGCATGCCGACGGATGGGGGCCTCTTCGTTTCGGGCGTACGGGCGGGGGCCGCCCGGATGCCGCCCGGGAGCCTCAGCGGTCGGCGACCCGCATCTCGAACCAGGTGGTCTTGCCGCGCGCCAGCAGGTCCACCCCCCAGCGGTCCGAGAGCTTGTCGACGAGGAAGAGCCCCCGGCCCGTGACATCGAGCTCGTGCACGGGCATCAGGCAGGGCAGCCCCCGGGAGGGGTCGCGGACCTCTATGCGGAGCCAGCCGCGCCGGCGCAGCATCCGCAGGCCGAAGTAGCGCGCGCCGGTGTGACGGACGGCGTTGCCGACGAGCTCGGAGACCAGCAGGACGGCGTGCTCGGTGAGTTGGCCCGAGAGGCCCCACTGGCGCAGGACCACGGACTGGGTCAGCCGGCGGGCCGCGACGGCCGACTCGGGGCGGGAGGGCAGGCGCACCTCGCCCTGTGTGGGGTTGCCGAACAGATCGAGCGCTTTGAGCGCCAGCTCATCCTCCACGGTCGGCGACCAGCGCACAGCGGCCGTGCCGGCCCGCTGCCGTGGCTGCTCCGTTTCCTCCAGGCCCGCCATGCCCCCATCATGGCCGCCGCAAGCACGCCCGGGGCTGGAACGAAGGGATTCACCTGACCGGAATGACTCCCTCCAAGCCCGTGCGACGACATATGCCAAGGGCAGGGAATCGGCCCGGAAACCCATACTGACCTGCGGCGACCACAGGGGCCGCAAAGATCGCCCGAAACGGCCGGAGCGGCGGTTCCGCGCGGTCGCGTACTGCGCGTAATTCCCCCACAAGAGGCACCCGGGGGTGGACACCGGCACGACCGCGCGTCAACGCCGGGGGGCGGCGGCGGCCCGCTCCGCAGCCGCCGCCAACCGGCCGCACATCAGACGAACTTGGCCTTGCCCGGCCCGTCCTCGACGAAGCTGCGCATACCGATCTCCCGGTCCTCGGTCGCGAACAGGCCCGCAAACCAGTTCCGTTCGATGGCGAGGCCCGTGTCGATGTCGGTCTCCAGGCCGGCGTCCACGGACTCCTTCGCGGCGCGCAGCGCGAGCGCGGGGCCGGCGGCGAGCCGGGCGGCCCACGCGTGCGCCTGCTCGTACACCTCGGCGGCGGGCACGACGCGGTCGACCAGGCCGAGCGCGAGCGCCTCGTCGGCCTTGACCTGACGGCCGGTGAAGATGAGGTCCTTGGCCTTGGACGGGCCGATCAGCCGCGCCAGGCGCTGGGTGCCGCCCGCGCCGGGGATCAGGCCGAGCAGGATCTCGGGCTGGCCGAGCTTGGCGTTGTCGGCGGCGATCCGGAAGTCGGCGCAGAGCGCCAGCTCGCAGCCGCCGCCGAGGGCGTAGCCGGTGACGGCGGCGACGACGGGCTTGGGGATACGGGCGACGGCGGTGAAGGAGTCCTGCAGGCCGCGGGAGCGCGCCACCATCGCGGCGTGGTCCATCTTCTGCATCTCCTTGATGTCCGCCCCGGCGGCGAACACCTTCTCCCCGCCCCACAGCACGACGGCCCGCACGTCCTCGCGGCGGGTCGCCTCCTCGGCGAGCTCGCGGATCCGGTCCTGGGCGGCGATGTCGAGCGCGTTCATCGGCGGACGGTCCAGGCGGATGGTTCCGACGCCCTCGGCAACCTCAAGATGCACAGTCATGGCACCAGGTTAGTGACACGGGGGTTCGACGGCTCCCCCCGATCGGGCCCGGAACGCCGAGCGGCCCGGACACTCGGTCACGAGTGTTCCGGGCCGCAGGCCGTGTGCGAAGGGCCGTCAGCCGGCCTGGGGGCTGCTCTTGCCCCACTCGGACCACGGCATGTTCCAGCCGTTGAGGCCGTTGTCCGGCTTGATCGTCTTGTCGTCGGAGTTCTTGACGACCACGACGTCACCGATGAGGGAGTTCTTGTAGAACCAGGCCGCCGGCGTGTTCGGGTCGCCGCCGCCGCGCTGGTCCTCCAGGCCCACGCAGCCGTGGCTCGCGTTCTCCGAGCCGAAGGTGGAGGAGCCGGACCAGTAGTTGCCGTGCAGGAAGGTGCCGGAGGTGGACAGGCGCATCGCGTGCGGCACGTCCGGGATGTCGTACTCGCCCTTGCCGTCGTTCTTGGTGAAGCCCACGGTGGCGCCGTTCATGCGCGTCACCTCGTGCTTCTCGCTGATGACCATCTGACCGTTGTACGTGGGGTTGGCGGGGGCGCCGGCGGATATCGGGATGGTCTTGACGACCTTGCCGTCCCGCTCGACCGTCATCTGGTGGGACTTGGCGTCGACCGTGCTGACCTGGCTGCGGCCGACGGTGAACTTCACGGTCTTCGACTGCGAGCCGTACACGCCCTTGCGGCCCTGGACGCCGTCGAGGTTCAGGTCGACCGTCACCTTGGTGCCGGCCTTCCAGTACTGCTCGGGCCGGAAGTCGATGCGGTCGTTGCCGAACCAGTGGCCCTTGACCTCGACGGCCGGCTCGGTCTTCACCTTGATGGCGCGCTCGACGGCCTTGGGGTCGGTGATGCCGCGGCTGAAAGTGACCGATACGGGCATGCCCACGCCGACCGTGCTGCCGTCCTCCGGCGTGAAGTAGCCGACGAAGGTGTTCTGCGGGGTGAGCGTCGTGAACGACGCGTGCTTGGCCGACGGGCGGCCGTCGTCGTCCTCGGCCAGGGCGTCGACCGTGTACTTGCTCGACGCACCGAGGTGGGCGGTGGGCTCCCAGGCCGCGCCGTCGCCGGTGATCCTGCCCTCGACCGTGCGGCCCTTGGCGTCGGCGACCTTGACGGAGGTCAGCTTGCCCTTCCGGGCGGTGACCTTGAGGGCGCCGGACGTCGCGACGTCCTTCGTGCCGTCCTCCGGCGCGATGGACACGACGGCCTCCGACGGGCCGTCCGGAACCTTCTTGGCGCCCTTCTTCTTCCCGTCGTCGTCACCGCCGCCACAGGCCGTGACCAGCAGCATCAGTGCGCCGAGAAACAGCGCCAACAGACCCCTGCGCCGGGCTGCGCGCCCTCTCGGTATCAGCTGCACGTTCACAATCGGTTGTCTCCCCTCGCACGGCCCGCGGCCACGCGGCGCCCCCGAAAGCGCGGCTCACGCGCTGGCGATAGATAACCACAGGGCTCCTGCGCCGCCGTCCCGTGGAATGTCACCGTTCGGTCCCAAATGGGAACGGTGGTACGAGACATGCGGTGAAGGTGATCCCCGTGGCTGAAGGTGAGCATCATAATCCGGCCACCTGCGTGCTCCGGCCCGGGGGCGGCCCGCTGCCCGCAGGCGGGCAGAGGGCCTGTGCCGCCCGGCCCGGCGCCCGATCACCCGTGTGAGCGCACGCGTGGTTCTGGGCAGAACTGGGGGCAAGGACGGAACCGCCGCCGCCCGGCACGGGACGCCGGGCGCCCGGCGCGCTGCCCGCGAGCCGCCGGAGGCGAAGACGTGTCGAGCGCACCCGAGCAAGAGGCGGAGCGGGGGGACGAGTTCGGCGGCCGCCGGACCCGGCACCCCGAGGACGACCGCACGGCCGGACGGCCCGCGGGGGCCCCGGGCGCCGCCGTCAACGGACGCCGCCGACCGGAGCCGGCCCTGCGGCCGCTGCCCGGCGCCACGGTGTGGCCCGGCAGCCCCGAGCCGCTCGGCGCCCGCTTCAGGACCGCCCCCGACGGCACGGCGGGGACGAACTTCGCCCTGTGGGCCGGCGGGGCGGAGGCCGTCGAGCTGTGCCTGTTCGACGGCGGAGGGGAGGGCGGCCCGGACGGACCGCCGCAGGGCGAGACACGGCTGCCCCTGACCGAGCTGACGCACGAGATATGGCACGGCTTCGTGCCCGGGGTGCTGCCCGGCCGCCGCTACGGCTACCGCGTCCACGGCCGCTGGGACCCCTGGACGGGCGCCCGCTGGAACCCCGCCAAGCTCCTGCTGGACCCCTACGCCCGCGCCGTGGACGGCGACTTCTCCCTGCCCCCCGAGGTGTACGGGCACGTGCGGGACTGGCCCCAGCAGCACGTCGCCGACACCGTCCGCGACGAGCGCGACTCGGCCCCGTACGTTCCCAAGGGCGTGGTCGTCGCGGACGGCGACGACTGGGCGGACGACCACCGGCCCAAGACGCCCTGGCCCGACTCCGTCATCTACGAGCTGCACGTGCGCGGCTTCACCAAGCGCCACCCGGGCGTCCCCGAGGAGCTGCGCGGCACCTACGCCGGGCTCGCGCACCCCGCGGCCGTCGAGCACCTGGTGCGGCTCGGGGTGACGGCCGTGGAGCTCCTCCCGGTGCACCAGTTCGCGCACGAGGACCACCTGCTGCGGCGGGGGCTGCGCAACTACTGGGGCTACAACTCCATCGGCTACTTCGCCCCGCACGCCGCCTACGCGGCGTCCGGGACCGACGGCCGGCAGGTGGGCGAGTTCAAGCGCATGGTGCGCGCCCTGCACGCGGCGGGCCTGGAGGTCATCCTCGACGTGGTCTACAACCACACCGCCGAGGGCGGCGAGCTGGGCCCCACGCTGTCCCTGAAGGGCATCGACAACCGTCGCTACTACCGGCTCCAGGGCGACCAGCGCCGCTACGCCGACTACACCGGCTGCGGCAACACCCTGCACGTCGTCCAGCCGAACGTCCTGCGGCTGATCACCGACTCCCTGCGCTACTGGGTGACGGAGATGGGCGTCGACGGCTTCCGCTTCGACCTGGCGGCGGCGCTCGCCCGCTCCATGCACGACGTCGACATGCTCTCGCCGTTCCTGGCCGTCATCGCCCAGGACCCCGTGCTGCGCCGCGTCAAGCTCATAGCCGAGCCGTGGGACGTGGGCGCGGGCGGCTACCAGGTCGGCTCCTTCCCGCCGCTGTGGACGGAGTGGAACGACCGCTACCGCGACGCCGTCCGGGACTTCTGGCGCGGCGCCCTGCCCGACGTGCGCGACCTCGGCTACCGGCTCTCGGGCTCCAGCGACCTCTACGCCTGGGGCGGCCGCCGCCCCTACGCCTCCGTCAACTTCGTCACGGCCCACGACGGCTTCACCCTGCGCGACCTGGTCAGCTACGAGCACAAGCACAACGAGGCCAACGGCGAGGGCAACCGCGACGGCACCGACGGCAACCGGTCGTGGAACTGCGGCGCGGAGGGCCCCACGGACGACCCCGCGGTGCGCGCCCTGCGACGGCGCCAGCTGCGCAACCTGCTGACCACCCTGCTGCTGTCGACGGGCGTGCCGATGCTCGTCGCGGGCGACGAGATGGGCCGCACCCAGGGCGGCAACAACAACGCCTACTGCCAGGACAACGAGACCAGCTGGACCGACTGGTCGCTGCTGGAGGAGCCGGGCTGGCGCGCCCTCGCGGACCTGTGCTGCCGGCTCCTCGCGCTGCGCCGCGCCCACCCCGTCCTGCGCAGCCGCTCCTTCTTCTCGGGCCACCCGCAGAGCGCGGACGGGCTGCGGGACCTGGCCTGGTTCACGGCCGGGGGCACGGAGATGACGCAGGCGGACTGGTACGCGCCGGCGGCCACGCTCGGCATGTACCTCTCGGGCCGGGACATCCCCCGGCGCGGGCAGCAGGGCGAGCCGGTCACGGACGACAGCTTCCTGGCCGTGCTGCACGCGGGCCCGGCCGACGCGGGGTTCACCCTGCCGGGGCCGCCGTGGGCGGAGGGCTACGAACTGCTCGTGGACACCGCGCGGGAGGAGCAGGGGGCGGCACCGGGCGAGCGCCGGGCGGCGGGTGCGCGCATCACGGTGGGGGCGCGCTCGGTGCTCCTGTGGCGGGTGACGAGGGAGCGGGCGGAAGCAGGACCGGAGGCTCCAATTCCGAAGCCCCGTAAGGCCCTAGGCACAAAAACCGAGTGAGCGGTGTCAGTGGTGAACCGTAGTCTCGGTCGTGATGACCGATACCCCTGAAGCCCACCGCCCGCCCGAGAGACGGTCCGCCGTCCGTTCGCTGCTGCGCCTGTGGCCCTACGTGCGGCCGGTGCGCAACACGATGATCACCGGCGCCGCGGTGACCGTCGTGGCGTCCTGCGCCAGTCTCGTCATTCCGCTCGCGCTCAAGTGGATCGTGGACGGCCCGGTCGCCGGCAAGGACCCCTCGGGGGTGTGGCTGGGCGGCGCGCTGGTGCTCGTGCTCGGCGTGCTGGAGGCGTCGCTCTTCGCGCTGCGCCGCTTCCTCGTGGCGCGTCCGCTGGCGAAGGTCGAGGCGGACATGCGGGCGGACCTCTACGGGCACCTGCAGCGGCTGCCGGTCTCCTTCCACGACCGCTGGCCCTCCGGGCAGCTGCTCTCGCGGGGCACGACGGACCTGATGCTGCTGCGCATCTTCCTGGCCTTCCCGCTGACGTTCATGCTGGTCAACGGCGTGACGATCCTGGTGGGCTTTATCGTCCTGCTGGTGCAGCAGTGGACGCTGGGGCTGGTGCTGCTCGCCCCGGTGGTGCCGCTGGTGATCCTCTGCACGTATTTCGAGGAGCGCTACTCCCGGGCCGCGCGCACCGCGCAGGACCAGTCCGGCGACCTCGCGACGGTCGTCGAGGAGAGCGTCCTCGGCATCCGCATCATCAAGGGCTTCGGCCGACACCGCGGCCAGGAGCGGGCCTTCGATGCCCTCTCAGGCCGGCTGCGCGGCACCGAGCTGGGCAAGGCGCACCTGCTGGGGATGCTCTGGGCGGTCATCATGAGCCTGCCGGAGCTGGCGATCGGGGCGGCGCTCGTCCTCGGCGTGCTGCAGGTCGCCGACGGCGGGCTCTCGGCCGGCACGCTGGTGGCGTTCCTGTCGACGGCGCTGGCGCTGCGCTGGCCGGTGGAGTCCTTCGGCTTCCTGATCGCGATCGCCAACGAGTCGGCCACGGCCGCCGACCGCTACTTCGAGGTCATGGACGTCCCCGCCCCCGCCGAGCCGGCCTCCGGGAAGGCCGGCGCCGCCGCGTCCTCCCCGCGCGCGGAGGGAGCCCCGCCGGACGGGCGGGCACCGCGGAAGGAGCCCGGCGGGCTGCGCCTGGAGGGCGTCGGCTTCCGCTACGCCGACGCCCCCGCGGACGCCCGGCCCGTCCTGCACGGCGTCGACCTACACATCCGGCCGGGCGAGACGATGGCCCTCGTCGGCACCACGGGCAGCGGCAAGACCACCCTGACCGCCCTGATCCCCCGTCTCCACGAGGCGACGTCCGGCCGGATCACCCTGGACGGCGAGGACATCGCCGCCATGCCGCGCGAGCGCCTGCGCGAGCTGGTCTCCGTGGCCTTCGAGGACCCGACGCTGTTCTCCGCGAGCGTCGGGGAGAACGTCCTGATGGGCGCCGGCGCCGGCCGGGAGGCCGATCTGGCCCGCGCCCTGGAGGTCGCCCAGGCCGGCTTCGTGCACTCCCTCCCCGAGGGCACCCGCACCCAGGTCGGCGAGCAAGGCCTGAGCCTGTCCGGCGGGCAGCGCCAGCGGCTCGCGCTGGCGCGCGCCGTCGTCGGCGACCCGCGCTTCCTCATCCTGGACGACCCGCTCTCCGCGCTCGACGTGCACACCGAGGCCCTGGTCGAGGCAGCCCTGCGCGAGGTGCTGGCCACCACGACCGCCCTCGTCGTCGCCCACCGCCCCTCCACGGTCCTGCTGGCCGACCGCGTGGCCCTGCTCTCCGGAGGACGCATCACCGCCGTCGGCACCCACCACGAACTGCTGCGCACCAGCCGGGAGTACGCCTCGCTCATGGCGGGCGACGAGGACCGGGGTGCCGCGGCGGACCGGACGCACGCACGGCACGAGGGAGGCCTGCGATGACCACCACCGCACCCGACCGCACCACAGCCGACGACGAGCGGACCGACCCCGCGGCGGGCGCCGCGGAGGAGGGCGACCCGTTCGACAAGGACGTCCTGCCCGCCCCCAAGGGCGCCTCGCGCGCCCTGCTGCGCTCGCTGCTCGCCCCGGCGCGGGGCCGCGTCCGGCTCACCGTCCTCGTCATGCTGCTCCAGCAGGCGGCCGTCCAGTCGGGGCCGCTCCTCGTGGCGTTCGCCATCGACCGGGCCGTGCCGGCCGCCCGCCGCGGCGACTACGGCCCGCTGATCGCCGTCGGCACCGCGTATGCGGTGAGCGCCCTGGCCGCAGGCCTGCTGCAGTACGTCTTCGTGCGGCTGTCCGCGCGCATCGGCCAGAACGTGCTCCTCGACCTGCGCGGCCGGATCTTCCGCCACGCCCAGTCGCTCAGCGTCGACTTCCACGAGCGCTACACCTCCGGGCGCCTCATCTCCCGTGCGACCACCGACGTCGAGTCGATCCGCGAGCTGATCAACGACGGGCTGCAGGAGCTCATCGGGGTCTGCCTGGCGGTCGTGTACATCTCGGCCACCCTGCTCTACCTGGACTGGGGCATCGGCGCCGTCGCCGTCCTCTCCTTCGTCCCCCTGCAGCTGCTGATGCGCTCCTACCGGCGGCGCGCACACGCCGTCTACCGCGAGCGCTCCACGGCCATCGCCTCGGTGATCGTGAAGTTCACCGAGACCATGAACGGCATCCGCCCGGTCCAGGCCTTCCGCCGGGAGCGCGCCAACGCCGCGCACTTCGCGGAGCTCAACGACCGGCACCGGCACACGAACACCCGGGCGCTGCTGGAGATGGCCCGCTACGTCTTCCTCTCCCGCCTCGTGGCCAACGTGGTGCTGGCCGCCGTCGTCCTCTGGGGCGCCTACCGGGTGGCGGGCGACGGGCTGGAGCTGGGCGTGCTCGCCGCGGCGGTGCTCTACCTGCGGCGGCTGTACGACCCGATCGACCAGCTGGCGATGTTCCTCAACTCCTACCAGTCGGCCGCGGCCTCGCTGGAGAAGATCGCGGGACTCCTCGCCCAGCGGCCCGGCGTGCCCGAGCCCGCCGAGCCGCGCGCGCTGCCGGAGCGGCGGACCGGGCTGCCCGGCCGCGAGGTCGTCTTCGAGGGGGTGCGCTTCGCCTACCGCACGGGCGGCGAGGTGCTGCCCCGCTTCGACCTGACGCTGCGCGCCGGGCGGACGGTCGCGGTGGTCGGCTCGACGGGGGCCGGCAAGTCCACCCTCGCCAAGCTCCTGGCCCGCTTCTACGACCCCACCGAGGGCCGGGTGCTCCTCGACGGGGTGCCGCTGGACGCGCTCGCCGTGCCGGAGCTGCGGCGCGGGGTGGTCATGGTGACGCAGGAGGCCTTCCTGTTCTCCGGCACCGTCGCGGAGAACATCGCCATCGGCCGCCCCGGGGCCGGCCGGGAGGAGATCGAGCGGGCGGCGAAGGCGATCGGCGCCCACGACTTCATCACCGCCCTGCCGGACGGCTACGACACCGACGTGCGCAAGCGCGGCGGCCGGATCTCCGCCGGGCAGCGCCAGCTGGTCGCCTTCGCGCGGGCCCTGCTCGCCGACCCGGCGGTGCTCATCCTCGACGAAGCCACGTCCTCGTTGGACATCCCGGGCGAGCGGGCGGTGCAGCGTGCGATGGCCACGGTGCTGCACGGCCGTACGGCGGTGGTCATCGCGCACCGGCTGTCGACGGTCGAGATCGCGGACCGCGTCCTGGTGATGGCCGACGGCCGCGTCGTGGAGGACGGCTCCCCGGCCGAACTGATAGCGGGCACGGGCCGCTTCGCGGACCTGCACCGGGCCTGGCGCGACAGCCTGGCCTGAGGGTCCGGGCCGGGCGCGTGGCGGCTGCGGCAGGCACCGCCCGCACCGCTATGCGGACCTCGTTCTTTCGTCAACGGACGGATTCCGGCCAACTTGCCTCCGGAGTCCTGACACGTACATGCCTGCGATGGCACTCTTCCCTCCACCGACGCGCGGCTCCCCCACGGCACGGCCGCCGGGCGTCGGCCTCGCTCCACCGGCACGTTGCATCGCCTGCTGTCCCCCGAGGCCCCACGCCTCCCACCCCCGCCCCGCGGCACCGACCGGCAGCACCCGGCGGCCACCGCACACGGGGAAGCGCAGCGCTCCACAACGTTTCACCGCACCCGCCGGATTCATCGGACCGGAGCATCGGACGGGATCCATCGGCCCCCAGCTCCACCTGTTCTGTTCTGCCTGATCTGCCCTCGCAGAAGGAGTCAGCGTGAGACCCACCCCCCAGAAGAGAGCCGTCGCCGCCGGCGCACTGGTCGCCGTCTCGGCGATGCTCGCCGTCGGCACCCAGACCGGGACCGCGGCCGCCCGTACCGACGACGGAGCGGGCAGTGCACCGCGCAAGGTCGTCGCCAAGGCGGACCCGGGCGCGATGCCCGCCAAGCTCACCCCCTCGCAGCGCGCCGAGCTGATCCGCCAGGCCGACGCGGCCAAGGCGGAGACCGCGCGGACCCTGGGCCTCGGCGCCAAGGAGAAGCTGGTCGTCAAGGACGTCGTCAAGGACGTCAACGGCACGACCCACACCCGCTACGAGCGGACGTACGAGGGCCTGCCGGTGCTCGGCGGCGACCTCGTCGTCGACGCCACCAGAGGCGGCAGCGTCAAGAGCGTCGCCAAGGCGACCAAGGCGCGGATGACGATCGCGACGACCACTGCGTCCTTCTCGGCGGCCGCCGCCGAGAAGGAGGCCGTGAAGGCCGCGGGCGCGCAGGGCTCGAAGGCCGGCAAGGCCGACCGGGCGCCCCGCAAGGTGATCTGGGCCGCGAGCGGCAAGCCGGTCCTCGCCTACGAGACCGTCGTCGGCGGCCTCCAGGAGGACGGCACGCCCAACGAGCTGCACGTCATCACCGACGCGCGGACGGGCAAGAAGCTTTTCGAGTTCCAGGGCGTCAAGCAGGGCACCGGCAACAGCAAGTACAGCGGCCAGGTGAATATCGGCACCTCGCAGTCGGGCGGCTCCTACCAGCTCAACGACCCCTCGCGCGGCGGCCACAAGACCTACAACCTCAACCGCGGCTCCTCCGGCACCGGCACCCTCTTCACCGACGCGGACGACGTCTGGGGCAACGGCACCACGAGCGACGCGGCCACCGCCGGCGTGGACGCGCACTACGGCGCCCAGCTGACGTGGGACTACTACAAGAACGTGCACGGGCGCAGCGGCATCCGCGGTGACGGCGTGGGCGCGTACAGCCGGGTGCACTACGGCAACAACTACGTCAACGCCTTCTGGTCGGACGACTGCTTCTGCATGACGTACGGCGACGGCTCCGGCAATGCCAAGCCGCTGACCTCGATCGACGTGGCCGCGCACGAGATGACGCACGGTGTCACCTCGGCCACCGCCAACCTCAACTACGCGGGCGAGTCCGGCGGGCTCAACGAGGCCACCTCCGACATCTTCGCCGCCGCCGTGGAGTTCTGGGCGAACAACCCCAACGACGTGGGCGACTACCTCGTCGGCGAGAAGATCGACATCAACGGCAACGGCACCCCGCTGCGCTACATGGACAAGCCCAGCAAGGACAGCCGCTCCAAGGACGCCTGGTACTCGGGCATCGGCGGCATCGACGTGCACTACTCGTCGGGCCCCGCCAACCACTGGTTCTACCTCGCCTCCGAGGGCAGCGGCGCGAAGGTGATCAACGGCGTCTCCTACGACTCGCCGACCTCCGACGGCCTGCCCGTGACCGCCATCGGCCGCGACAACGCCGCGAAGATCTGGTTCAAGGCGCTGACCGGGCGCATGCAGTCCACCACCAACTACGCCGGTGCGCGCGACGCGACGCTGTGGGCCGCCGGCGAGCTCTTCGGCGTGGGCAGCGAGACGTACAACAACGTGGCCAACGCCTGGGCGGCCATCAACGTCGGCAGCCGGGCGACCCCCGGGACCGGGGTCAGCATCACCGCGCCCGGTGACCAGACGAGCATCGTGAACACCGCCGTCTCCCTGCAGATCAAGGCCACCAGCAGCAACTCCGGTGCCCTGAGCTACTCGGCCACCGGCCTGCCCGCGGGCCTGTCGATCAACGCCTCCACCGGTCTGGTCTCCGGCACGCCGACCGCCACCGGCACCAGCAACGTCACCGTCACGGTCAAGGACTCCGCCGGCAAGTCCTCGAGCGCGTCCTTCAAGTGGACCGTGAACACCACGGGCGGCGGCAGCGTCTTCGAGAACACGACCCCCGTCGCGATCCCGGACGCGGGCGGCGCCGTGACCTCGCCGGTCGTCGTGACCCGCAGCGGCAACGGCTCCTCCGCCCTCAAGGTGGACGTGAACATCACCCACACCTACCGCGGTGACCTGCGGATCGACCTGGTCGCGCCGGACGGCAAGACGTGGCGGCTGAAGGACTCGGACGCCTGGGACTCCGCGGCGGACGTGAAGGCGAGCTACACGGTCGACGCGTCGGGCGTCTCCGCCACCGGCACGTGGAAGTTGCAGGTGCAGGACGTGTACTCCGCGGACAGCGGCACGGTCAACAGCTGGAAGCTGAGCTTCTGAGTTCTCCGTGCGCCCCGTAAGGGGCGCGGGGAACTGCGCGACCAGCCACGCACGAACCGCAAGACAGCAGCGGACTCCCCTTGAACCGGGCGCCGTCCGGGGTGAGCTCGACTCCCCCGGACGGCGCCCTACGCACGCAGCCCGCACGGGCTCAGCGCAACAGCACCCCCGCCGCCTCGCCCGTCGCCTCCGACGGCAGCGTCACCAGGCCCATCTCCGCGCCGCTGGACAGCAGCCGGTGCGAGGGCAGGATGCGGACGGTGTAGCCGAAGGGGCCCGTGCGGTCGAGGGTGAGCGGCCCCTCGTACAGCCTGCGGCCGTCCAGGGCGGGGCCGCCGGCCGGCTTGAGGGGGAACGTAGCCGTCCGGCTCAGCCGGTCGGTGGGGTCGACCCGCCCGGCCACGGCCTGCACCTCCACGTCCGCCGGGTCCAGCGAGCCGAGCGTGACGCTCACCCGCAGGGAGACCGTGGAGCCCAGGGTCGCGGTGCCGTTGAGGGCGGTGTCGGCGACGGCCTCCACGTGGTCGACGGCCACGCCCGGCCACCCGGCCCGCACCCGGGCCTTCCAGGCGGCCAGCTCGCTCGCCGCGGCGGGGGTGAGGGCCCGCTGGGCCTCGGCGGCGGGGGCGTAGAGCCGCTCCACGTACTCGCGCACCATGCGCCCGGCGAGGACCTTCGGGCCGAGCGTGGTCAGCGTGCGGCGCACCATCTCGATCCAGCGGCCGGGGAGCCCGCCCTGGGTCCGGTCGTAGAAGCGCGGGGCCACCCGCCGCTCCAGCAGGTCGTAGAGGGCGGCCGCCTCCAGGTCGTCGCGGCGGTTGTCGTCCATGGCCGCGCCGTCGGCGGTGGGGATCGCCCAGCCGAAGTCGGGCTCGTACCACTCGTCCCACCAGCCGTCGAGCACCGAGAGGTTGAGACAGCCGTTGAGGGCGGCCTTCATCCCCGAGGTGCCGCAGGCCTCCAGCGGGCGCAGCGGGTTGTTGAGCCAGACGTCGCAGCCGGGGTAGAGCCGCTGGGCCATGGCCATGCCGTAGTCGGGCAGGAAGACCAGGCGCCGGCGGACGCGCGGGTCGTCGGCGAAGCGCACGAGCTCCTGTACGAGGCGCTTGCCGCTGTCGTCTGCGGGGTGGGCCTTGCCGGCGACGACGATCTGCACGGGCCGCTCGGGGTGCAGGAGGAGCTCCATGAGGCGGTCGCGGTCGCGGAGCATGAGGGTGAGGCGCTTGTAGGAGGGCACGCGGCGGGCGAAGCCGATGGTGAGGACGCCGGGGTCGAGGACGCCGTCGATCCAGCCGAGCTCGGCGGTGCCGGCGCCGCGCTCGCGCCAGGCGGCGCGCAGCCGCTCGCGCACCTCCTCGACGAGCTGTTCGCGCAGGGTGCGGCGCAGCTCCCAGATGTCGGCGTCGGGGATGCCGGCGACGGCGTCCCAGCGCTGGGAGCCGCCGACGGCCAGGGCGTCCTCGGCGCGGCCGGCGCCGACCCGGCGGGCGCCCAGGCGCATCACCTCGGGGGCGACCCAGGTGGGGGCGTGGACGCCGTTGGTGACGGAGTCGATGGGCACCTCCTCGGCGTCGAAGCCCGGCCACAGGCCGGCGAACATCTGCCGGCTGACCTGCCCGTGGAGGGTGGAGACGCCGTTGGCGCGCTGTGCGAGCCGCAGGCCCATGACGGCCATGTTGAAGAGGTTGGGCTCGCCGCCGGGGTAGGTCTCCAGGCCCAGTTCGAGGACGCGTTCGACGTCGATGCCGGGCAGTTCGCCGGCGGCGCCGAAGTGGCGGGCGACCAGCTCGCGGTCGAAGCGGTCGATGCCGGCGGGCACGGGGGTGTGGGTGGTGAAGACGGCTCCGGCGCGGGCGCACTCCAGGGCGGCGTCGAAGTCCAGTCCGCCGTGCACCAGTTCGCGGATGCGCTCCAGGCCCAGGAAGCCGGCGTGGCCCTCGTTGGTGTGGAAGACCTCGGGTTCGGGGTGGCCGGTCAGGCGGCAGTAGGTGCGCACGGCGCGGACGCCGCCGATGCCCAGGAGCATCTCCTGCAGCAGCCGGTGCTCGCCGCCCCCGCCGTAGAGCCGGTCGGTGACCTCGCGCTCGCCGGGGCCGTTCTCCTCGACGTCGGAGTCCAGGAGCAGCAGCGGCACCCGGCCGACCCGGGCCTGCCAGATGTAGGCGCGCAGGGAGCGGCCGCCGGGGAGGGCGAGGGAGATGCGGCTGGGGTTGCCGTCGGGCTCGCGCAGCATGGTGAGCGGGAGCTCGTTGGGGTCGAGCAGGGGGTAGTGCTCCTGCTGCCAGCCCTCGCGGGAGAGGGACTGGCGGAAGTAGCCGTGCCGGTAGAGCAGTCCGACGCCGATGAGGGGGACGCCGAGGTCGCTGGCGGACTTCAGGTGGTCGCCGGCGAGGATGCCGAGCCCGCCGCTGTACTGCGGGAGGGCCGCGGTGATGCCGAATTCGGGCGAGAAGTAGGCGATGGCGGCGGGCAGCCCCTCGGGCTGCTCCTGGTACCAGCGCCGGCCGGTGAGGTAGTCCTGCAGGTCGTCGGCTGCGGCGGCGAGCCGGCGGCGGAAGCGGCGGTCGTCCGCGAGGGCCGCGAGCCGCGCCGCGGGGACCGAGCCCAGCAGCCGCATCGGGTCGCCGGCGGCGGCCCGCCAGCCCTCGGGGTCGACGGCCTGGAAGAGCTCACGGGTCTCGGGGTGCCAGGACCAGCGCAGATTGCGCGCCAGCTCACTGAGCGGTCGTAGGGGCTCCGGCAGAACGGGGCGCACACTGAATCGACGAATGGCCTTCACCCCCACGACGGTAGCGGGGACGCCCGGGGGCTTCGTGGCGCTTCGCGGCAACTGCCTGCTCCTGGCAGGTGCAGGCGGGAAGTGCGCCCCCTGGGGCGGTCGTCGGAGCCCCGGCTGCCGCCCGGTGCGCCCGGTACACCCGGCGGACGGGTGCATGGCCGGGAACAGCGTCCGTATGGTGGACGGTGGGGAGAAGCGGACCGCACGCGTCGGCCCCGCGGCTGATGCACCCGTACGAGGCGTAAATACGCCGCGCGTACAGCAGGAACGGCGGCGGCCGGTTACCGCTACGGCCTTCGACGGCCGGAACGCAGCGCCATTCCCCCGTCTGGCCGCCGGTTACCCGGTTTTCGCGCATTGCACACGATCGGCCCAACGGGGAGACTTCGTACGGGTGACGGCGTGCCGACCATCCTCCCCACCGGGTGCCACGGGAACTACGCACCGGTAGGTCCCACGGTGCGGGCATGCCCGGCCGGGACCGGTGGGAAAGCTCAAGCGGTATGCAGGGAGTCGCAGTCCGCCGCCGCCTCGTGTACGCGTCCCACGCCCTTCCGCACGTCTTCCGCACCCACCCGAGTGAACGCGGTCAGGAGCAGTCATGCCCGCACCCGGCCGACCGCCGGCGGAGCAGATAGAAAGAGCAGAACTCGCCGGACCCACCGCTTCGCCCCACCCGTACCGCCCTCCGATTCCGTCGAACTTCCAGGTGATCCCATGATCGGTCGTATCCCCGTCCTGGACCTCGGGCCGCTCGTGGACTGCGGCCGCCGGCCGGTCAAGGCGGTCGCCGGCGAGACCTTCCAGGTCACCGCCACCGTCTTCCGCGAGGGCCACGACGCGCTCGGCGCCAACGTGGTGCTGCGTGACCCGGCGGGCCGCAGCGGCCCCTGGACCCCCATGCGCGAACTCGCGCCCGGCACCGACCGCTGGGGCGCGGAGGTCACCCCCGGATCGGAGGGGCGCTGGACGTACGCGGTGGAGGCCTGGAGCGATCCGGTGGCGACCTGGCGGCACCGGGCCTCGGTGAAGGTCCCGGCCGGGATGGACGTCCAACTCGTCCTGGAGGAAGGGGCATTGCTCTACGAGCGCGCCGCCGCCGGGGTGCCGAAGAAGGAGGGCCGCGAGGCGGTGCTGGCCGCGGTGGACGCGCTGCGCGACCCGGGCCGCCCGCCCACCGCGCGGCTCGCCGCCGCCCTCGCGCCGCCCGTCACGGCGGCGCTGGCCGAGCACCCGCTGCGCGAGCTGGTCTCCGCGAGCCGCCCGGTGCCGGTGCTGGTGGAGCGCGAACGGGCCCTGTTCGGCTCCTGGTACGAGATGTTCCCGCGCTCGGAGGGGGCGACGCCCGCGGAGGGGCGCCGGCCCGCCCGCAGCGGTACGCTCCGCACCGCGGCCAGACGGCTGCCGGCCGTCGCCGCGATGGGCTTCGACGTCGTCTACCTGCCGCCGGTGCACCCCATCGGCACCGCCTACCGCAAGGGCCCCAACAACGCGCTCACCGCGGGCCCGTACGACGTCGGCAGCCCCTGGGCGATCGGCTCGGCCGACGGCGGTCACGACGCCCTCCACCCCGACCTCGGCACCTTCGAGGACTTCGGCCACTTCGTCGCGCGCGCCCGCGAGCTGCGCATGGAGGTCGCCCTCGACTTCGCCCTGCAGTGCTCCCCGGACCACCCCTGGGTCGCCAAGCACCCCGAGTGGTTCCACCACCGCGCCGACGGCACCATCGCCTACGCCGAGAACCCGCCCAAGAAGTACCAGGACATCTATCCCCTGGCCTTCGACGAGGACTTCGACGGGCTGGTCCGCGAGAGCCTGCGGGTGCTGCGGTTCTGGATGGAGCACGGCGTACGGATCTTCCGCGTCGACAATCCGCACACCAAGCCCGTGGCGTTCTGGGAGAAGGTGATCGCCGAGATCGGCCGCACCGACCCGGACGTCGTCTTCCTCGCCGAGGCATTCACCCGGCCCGCGATGATGCGCACGCTCGGCGCGATCGGCTTCCAGCAGTCCTACACCTATTTCACCTGGCGCAACACCAAGCAGGAGCTCACGGACTACCTCACCGAGCTCTCCGGGGAGGCGTCCGCTTTCATGCGGCCCAACCTCTTCGTGAACACCCCCGACATCCTGCACGCCTATCTGCAGAACGGCGGGCGGGCCGCCTTCGAGGTGCGCGCCGTGCTCGCCGCGACGCTCTCGCCGGCCTGGGGCATGTACGCCGGATACGAGCTGTGCGAGAACGCTCCGGCGCACCCCGGGAGCGAGGAATACCTGGACTCGGAGAAATACCAGCTGCGCCCGCGCGACTGGGACGCGGCCGAACGCGAGGGCCGCAGCCTGGCCCCGCTGATCACCTTGCTGAACCGGCTGCGCCGGCGCCATCCCGCCCTGCAGCGACTGCGCAACTTGCGTTTCCATTACGCCGACAACGACGCCGTCATCGCCTATTCCAAGCGGGCGGGCAGCTCGTGCGTACTCA
This sequence comes from Streptomyces rectiverticillatus, assembly GCF_013394065.1. NCBI lineage: Bacteria > Bacillati > Actinomycetota > Actinomycetes > Kitasatosporales > Streptomycetaceae > Streptomyces > Streptomyces rectiverticillatus. The sequence continues at coordinate 5,160,520 of NZ_CP040752.1, read as the reverse complement.
CGGTCGTCAACCTCGACCCCCACCACACCCAGGAGGCCACGGTCTCGTTGGACATGCCGGAACTCGGCCTCGCGTGGCACGAGTCCGTCCCGGTGCGCGACGAGCTCACCGGAGAGACCTATCACTGGGGCAGGGACAACTATGTGCGCCTCGAGCCGGGCCGTTCCATCGCGCCCGCGCACGTGTTCTCGCTGCGACCGTCCTCACCGATCGGAGGGTCACCCACACCATGATCGTCAATGAGCCCGTCCCCGATACCTTCGAGGACACTCCCGCCAAGGACCTGGATCCCGACTGGTTCAAGCGCGCCGTCTTCTACGAGGTGCTCGTCCGGTCCTTCCAGGACAGCGACGGCGACGGCATCGGCGACCTCAAGGGTCTGACCGCCAAGCTGGACTACCTGCAGTGGCTGGGCGTCGACTGCCTGTGGCTTCCGCCGTTCTTCCAGTCGCCGCTGCGCGACGGCGGCTACGACGTCTCCGACTACACCTCGGTGCTCCCGGAGTTCGGCGACCTGGCCGACTTCGTGGAGTTCGTGGACGCGGCGCACCAGCGCGGCATGCGCGTCATCATCGATTTTGTCATGAACCATACGAGCGATCAGCACGAGTGGTTCCAGCAGTCGCGCAACGACCCCGAAGGCCCCTACGGCGATTACTACGTCTGGGCCGACGACGACAAGAGGTATCCGGACGCGCGCATCATCTTCGTCGATACGGAGACCTCGAACTGGACCTTCGACCCGGTCCGCAAGCAGTACTACTGGCACCGCTTCTTCTCCCACCAGCCGGACCTCAACTACGAGAACCCGGCCGTGCAGGAGGAGATCCTGGCCGCGCTGCGGTTCTGGCTGGACCTCGGTATCGACGGCTTCCGGCTGGACGCCGTGCCGTACCTCTTCGCGGAGGAGGGCACCAACTGCGAGAACCTTCCGCAGTCGCACGCCTTCCTCAAGCGCGTCCGGGCCGAGATCGACGCCCATTACCCGGACACCGTGCTGCTGGCCGAGGCCAATCAGTGGCCCGAGGACGTCGTCGACTACTTCGGGGACTACGAGACCGGCGGCAACGAATGCCACATGGCCTTCCACTTCCCCGTGATGCCGCGCATCTTCATGGCCGTGCGGCGGGAATCGCGCTACCCGGTCTCGGAAGTCCTGGCCAAGACCCCGGCCATCCCGTCGCGCTGCCAGTGGGGCATCTTCCTGCGCAACCACGACGAGCTGACGCTGGAGATGGTCACCGACGAAGAGCGCGACTACATGTACGCGGAGTACGCCAAGGATCCGCGGATGCGCGCCAACATCGGCATCCGCCGCCGGCTGGCCCCGCTGCTCGACAACGACCGCAATCAGATCGAGCTGTTCACCGCACTGCTGCTCTCCCTGCCCGGCTCGCCGATCCTCTACTACGGCGACGAGATCGGCATGGGCGACAACATCTGGCTCGGCGACCGCGACGGCGTGCGCACCCCGATGCAGTGGACGCCCGACCGCAACGCCGGCTTCTCCTCGTGCGATCCGGGCCGGCTGTACCTGCCGACCATCATGGACCCGGTCTACGGCTATCAGGTCACCAACGTCGAGGCCGCGATGAGCAGCCCCTCGTCGCTGCTGCACTGGACCCGCCGGATGATCGAGATCCGCAAGCAGAACCCGGCCTTCGGGCTCGGCTCGTACACCGAGCTCACCTCCAGCAACCCCGCCGTGCTCGCGTTCCTGCGCGAAGTGCGGCTGCCGGGGCAGCGGGAGGACGACCTCGTGCTGTGCGTGAACAACTTCTCCCGCTTCGCACAGCCGACCGAGCTCGATCTCCGGGCGTTCAGCGGCCGGCATCCCGTCGAGCTGATCGGTGGGGTGCGCTTCCCCGCCATCGGCGAGCTGCCCTATCTGCTGACCCTGGCCGGTCACGGCTTCTACTGGTTCCGGCTCCGCCGTGCCGCGCCGCCGCAGGCCGGCCACTGAGGGCTCTCCCGTGCGCGCCGGCGCCCGCCGGCCCGTCGCGCACGGGCGGTTTTCCCCCGCGAACCCTGGGCACCCTCACTACTACGCACGGGCCGGGCCGAACGGATCGCTTCCGCTTCGGGACCGCCGCGGGGCCGCTGCCCGGCCGCCGCACGCCCGCACCAGGGGCCGCAGGCGCCGACCGAACGGACGATCCTCGCCCGACACCCCCCCGCCTCCGGCGGGGGACCCCAGCACCGCGCACCGGTCAATGCCGCAATCCGGGACCGCGATCCGGGACACTTTGCCCCATATGCCGTGCCCCGGGGAAAGGACGCGACGCCATGTCGGACGCTGCACCGTCCCGCCGGAGCACCGGACGCCGGGACACCGGACGGAAGGGGGGCGCCCCCGGTCCGCTGCTGTCCTCGGTCCGCGCCGCTCCCGCGGCCCACGCACCGGGCCAGGAGGCCGCCGATGCGGGGCTGCTGGGCTCGCTGGTGCCGCTGCTGTCCGAGTGGCTGCCCCGTCAGCGGTGGTTCGCGGGCAAGGGCCGCCCCATCACCGGCTTCACGCTCGTCGCCGCCACCGAGCTGCTGCCCCACCACACCGGCGCCACCGTCCCCGGCGTGCTCCACCTGCTCGTCCGCGCCCAGCAGCCCGGCGCCCCCGCCGCCGGCCGGCCCGCGGACGCCCCGGGATCCGCCGCCCCCGTCGTCCACGCCGGCACCGACGACTGCTACCAGCTCCTGCTCGGCGTCCACGACGTCCTGCCGCCACACCTGGCTCCCGCGCTCATCGGCCGCCCCGTCGGCGGCCCGCTGCACGGCCGCGCCGTCTACGAGGGCCTGACCGACCCCCGGCTGGCCAGCCTGCTGCTGGAGCGGCTGCGGCTGCCCGGCCGGCTCGGGCCGCTGCGCTTCAGCCGCGAGGAGGGCGTCGTGATCGGCGCCGGGCTCGCCCCCCGCCTCATCGGCGCCGAACAGTCCAACTCCTCGGTCGTCTACGGCGAAACGTATATCCTCAAGCTCTTCCGCCGCGTCTGCCCCGGCACCAACCCCGACCTCGAACTCCCCCGCGCCCTCGCCGGCACCGGCTGCGCCCGGGTGCCCGCCCCCGCCGCCTGGTTCGAAGCCGTCGTGCCCGGCGCGGGCAACGAACCCATGACGCTCGGCGTGCTCCAGCCCTACCTGCCCGGCTCCGCCGACGGCTGGCAGCTGGCCCTCAGCGCCCTCGCCGTCCGCGCCGACTTCACCGCCTCCGCCCGCGCGCTCGGCCACGCCACCGCCGAAGTACACGGCGCGCTCGCCGAGGCGCTGCCCACGGTGGTGCTGCGCCGCCCCCAGCTCGAACACCTCGCCGCCGCCATGACCCGCCGTCTGGACGCCGCCGCCGACGCCGTCCCGGCGCTGCGCCCGTTCCGGGCCGCGCTGCGGGGCGCCTACGACGACCTGGCCGCGCTCGGCCGCGCCGGGCGCACGTGGCGCGCCCAGCGCATCCACGGCGACCTCCACCTCGGGCAGGCGCTGCGCACCGCCGAGGACGGGCGCTGGGCCCTGATCGACTTCGAGGGCGAGCCGGCCCGGCCGCTGGCCGAACGCTCCCGGCCGCAGCCGACCGCCCGCGACGTCGCCGGCATGCTGCGCTCCTTCGACTACGCGGCGGCGGTCGGCCGGGCGAGCGGCACCAGCTGGTCGGAGCGCGCCCGCGCCGCGTTCTGCGAGGGCTACGGCTCGGTGCACGGCGATCCGCGCGAGGATCCGCAGCTGCTGCGCGCCCACGAGACGGACAAGGCCGTCTACGAAGTCCTCTACGAGGCCCGGCACCGCCCTGACTGGCTCCCGGTCCCGATGGCGGCCATCCGCAGGCTGGCGGAGCCGGCGGGGGGCGCGGGCGGCCCCGCCGCCGCGGGCCCGCCGGGCCGGCGCACGGCGCCACCGGCGGAACGCACGGCCCCGGCGGAAAGGGGGCGGACCCCGTGACGCCCCGGCTCGGCGGGCGCCCGCCCCCGCACTCCCGCCGCGACGGCGCGCGACCAGGGCGGTGGAGCCCGGCGGTGCCCGGCCGGCATCAGGCGGTCCTGCACCGCCGGGACGCACCGCAGTGGCTGATCACCGCTGCGGCGGAGGGACCTGGCCGGCGCCGAGGAAGCCGGCCCGTGCGCACGGCGCCGCGCCGCCGCGCCCCTGTGACCACCCGTTCCCGTAGCACGGAAGCCGCTCCCGGCGGTGCCGGTCGGGAGACTTCGAGGAGGACCGAACCGTGACCGCTCGACCGCCGTCCCGCCGACCGTCCCACGAGCCGGCACACGATCTCCCGGGCACCACGCCGGGTGTCCCGGCCACGTTCCTGCCGGGGCGGGGGGCGAAGGCGGGGCGGGAGCCGGTCCCGGGCCCGGGACCGGCTCCCGGATCAGGGCCCGGGCCGGGATCGGCTCCCGGATCAGGAACCGGCCCGGGGGACGGAGCGAGGCCCGGACCGGCGGACGCATCCCGGGAGCCCGGACCGGTGCCGGGCCCGGGGGCCGAACCGGCGGGCGCACCGCGGGAATCCGGGACGGTGCGTGGGCCGGTGCGTGGGTCGGCGCCTGGGCCGGAGGCCGTATCCGCGACGCCTCGCCCCAAGGCGGCGCAGGGCGTACCGCGCCCGCCCGCGCGGCGCGGGGTGCGGCCCGCCGAGCCGCTCGATGCGGAGGTCCGCGAGCGGCTGCTGCACGGCGCGCACCACGACCCGCACGGCCTGCTGGGAGCGCACCCGGTGCCCGGCGGTGTGGCCTTCCGCACCCTGCGCCCCTTCGCACGCTCCGTGGCGGTCAGCGCGAAGGGCCTGCGGGTGGAGCTGTACGACGAGGGGGACGGTCTCTTCGCGGCGGTGCTGCCCCTCAGCGAGCTCCCCGACTACCGCCTGCTGGTGAGCTACGAGGACACGGAGCTGGAGGTCCGCGATCCGTACCGCTTCCTGCCCGCGCTCGGCGATCTCGACCTGCACCTGATCCACGAGGGCCGGCACGAGCAGCTGTGGCAGGCACTGGGCGCCATGCCGATGGTGCACGAGGGGGTGGCGGGCACCCGGTTCACGGTGTGGGCGCCGAACGCCCTGGGCGTACGGGTCGTCGGCGACTTCAACTACTGGGACGGCACAGGCCACCCCATGCGGTCGCTGGGCGCGTCCGGGGTGTGGGAGCTGTTCCTCCCGGACATCGGCGAGGGGGCGCTGTACAAGTTCGAGATCACGCGCCCGGACGGCTCGCACACGATGCGCGCGGACCCCATGGCGCGCCGCACGGAGGCCCCGCCGGCGAACGCCTCGGTCGTGCACGCCTCGCACCACTCCTGGCAGGACGCGGAGTGGATGGCGGCCCGCACGGGGAAGCCCGTCCACGAGCACCCCTTCTCGGTCTACGAGGTGCACCTGCCTTCCTGGCGCCCCGGCCTGACGTACCGGCAGCTGGCCGGGCAGCTGCCCGCCTACGTCAAGGAGCTCGGCTTCACGCACGTGGAGCTGATGCCGATCGCCGAGCACCCCTTCGGCGGCTCGTGGGGCTACCAGATCACCGGCTTCTACGCCCCCACCGCCCGCCTGGGCACCCCGGACGACTTCAAGTACCTGGTGGACGCGCTGCACGCGGCCGGCATCGGGGTGCTCATGGACTGGGTGCCCGCGCACTTCCCGCGCGACGACTGGGCGCTGGCCGAGTTCGACGGGCGGCCGCTGTACGAGCCCGCGGACCCGCTGCGCGCAGCGCACCCCGACTGGGGCACGCTGGAGTTCGACTACGGCCGCACCGAGGTGCGCAACTTCCTCGTGGCCAACGCGGTCTACTGGTGCGAGGAGTTCCACATCGACGGGCTGCGGGTGGACGCCGTCGCCTCCATGCTCTACCTCGACTACTCCCGCGAACCGGGGCAGTGGACGCCGAACGCCCACGGCGGCCGGGAGAACCTGGACGCGGTGGCGTTCCTGCAGGAGATGAACGCGACCGTCTACCGCCGCTGCCCCGGCGTCGTCACCGTCGCCGAGGAGTCCACGGCCTGGGACGGCGTCACCCGCGCCACGCACCACATCGGGGCGGGCGGCTTCGGCGGGCTCGGCTTCGGCCTGAAGTGGAACATGGGCTGGATGCACGACTCCCTCGTCTACGTCTCGAAGGAGCCGGTGCACCGCAAGTACCACCACGGCGAGATGACGTTCTCGATGATCTACGCGTACAGCGAGAACTACGTGCTGCCGATCTCGCACGACGAGGTCGTCCACGGCAAGCGCGCCCTGGTGTCGAAGATGCCGGGCGACTGGTGGCAGCAGCGCGCGAACCACCGGGCCTACCTCGGCTTCATGTGGGCGCACCCGGGCAAGCAGCTGCTCTTCATGGGTCAGGAGTTCGCGCAGGGGGCCGAGTGGTCCGAGGCCCACGGCCCCGACTGGTGGCTGCTCGACCCGTCCTACTCCGCCGAGGCGGACCACCGGGGCGTACGGGACCTGGTCCGCGACCTGAACGCCGCCTACCTGGCCACACCCGCCCTGTGGCAGCGGGACACCGTCCCCGAGGGTTTCGAGTGGGTGGTGGGCGACGCGGCGGAGGACAACGTCTTCGCCTTCCTGCGCTTCGACGCCCAGGGCGCGCCCCTGCTGGCCGTCAGCAACTTCTCCCCCGTGGTGCGGCACGGCTACGCGCTGGGCGTGCCCGGCCGGTTCACGGCGTGGCAGGAGATCCTCAACACGGACGGCGCCCGCTACGGCGGCAGCGGCGTCACCACCCCCGACCCGGTCAAGACGGAGGCCACCCGCCACCACGGGCGCCCGGCGAGCATCACGGTGACGCTGCCGCCGCTGGCGACGGTGTGGTGGCGGGCGGTGTGAGGCGGCGGCCTGCGGCGCCATGACGAAGCCCCGGACCCGCGGGGGTCCGGGGCAGAGCCCCGGTTACGGGAAGGGGCGGGCTGGGGGAAACTCCCCCGCCCGACGGCGATCGGCCCCCACGGCGGAACCCGGCGGTGCCGTACCGGCCTCAGGTGTACCGACGACCCGGCTCAGGCAGCCGCAGGCTCCTTCTCGGCCTCCGAGGAGGACACCGCAGCAACACCCTCCGGCTTGTTCTTGTCGCGCCCCGGCAGCAGGAACGCCACCAGCACCGTACCGACGCCGAGAATCACCGCACCCACCACACTGGTGTGGGCGACGGCGTCCGCGAACGACTTGTGCACGGCCTCGGCCACGGCCTGCGCCTGCTGCGCCCCGAGGGCGGCGGCCTTCTCCGGGCCCACCTTCGGCGCCGCGCCGGCCGCGACCTGCTTGCCGACCTCCTTGGCCACGGCCAGGCCCGCGCCGACCGAGTCCTGCGCGACGGTGAGCGCCTTCTCCGGCAGCTTCGGGCCGCCGGCCTCGGCCGCCTTCGCGGCGGCGTCACCGAGGTTGGAGGAGTAGGTCTTGGCGAGCACGGTGCCGAGGATGGCGATGCCCAGGGAGCCGCCCATCTCGATCGAGGTGCTGTTGACGGCGCCGCCGACGCCCAGCTGGTCCTCCGGGAAGGAGCCCATGATGGCGTTGGTGCACGGCGACAGGGACAGGCCGATGGCCAGGCCCAGGATGATCAGCGGCAGGACGAAGTCGTCGTACGTGGAGGACTCGTCGACGCGGGCGAGCAGCGCGATGGCGACCGTACCGACGGTCATGCCGCACGCCACGGTGACCTTCATGCCCACCTTGGGGGTGAGGATCGCGGTCAGCGCACCGCCCACGAACACCGCACCGGCCAGCGGCAGCATCCGCACACCGGTGTCCAGCGGCGAGTAACCGAGGACGAACTGCAGGTGCTGGGTGAGGTAGTAGAAGGCGCCGAAGACGGCGAGGAAGAACAACGCGACGGCCATGGTCGAGCCGGCGAACGCGCGCTTGGTGAAGCGGCGGACGTCCAGGACCGGGTGCGGGTGGCGCAGCTCCCAGAGGACGAAGAGGACCAGGCCGACGCCCGCGATGACCGCGGCGGCGATCGCCTTGGCGCCCCAGCCGAAGTGCGGGCCCTCGATGATCATGTAGATGAGCGAGCCGACCCACACGACGGACAGCAGGCCGCCGATGTAGTCGATCTTGGCTGCTTCCTTGCCGGGACCCGTCGCCCTGGACGGCGGGACGAGCGCCAGCGCGCCGATGATGCCGAGGAAGGCGATCGGCACGTTGATGAGGAAGGTGGAGGCCCAGCCGTGGTCCTCCAGCAGCGCACCGGCCACGAGCGGGCCGACGGCGATGGCGAGACCGGCGGTGGCCGTCCAGATGGTGATGGCCTTGGCGCGCTCCTCGCGCGGGAAGGTCGCGGCGAGCAGCGACAGCGTGGCCGGCATGATCATGGCCGCGCCGACGCCCATGACGGCGCGCGACGCGATGACGCCGGCCGAGCTGTCGACCATCGAACCGGCGACGGAGGCCGCGCCGAAGACGAGAAGGCCGAGAACGAGCGCTCCGCGGCGGCTGTACTTGTCGCCGACGGCACCGAGGATCAGCATCAGCGCGGCGTACGGGACGGTGTAGCCGTCGATGACCCACTGCAGGTCGGAGCTGCCCAGGCCGAGGTCCTGGACCATGTCGGGGGCGGCGACCGTCAGGGACGTGTTGGCCATGACGATGATCAGCAGGCTGATGCAGAGCACGCCCAGCGCGGCCCAGCGCCTCTTGTACGGACCGTCCATCTCGTCGACCGGTGTCGACATCGCGAGGCCCATCGGGCCACCCCTTCCCATCTTGCCTATCTTGGCTTGCCTATCTTGCACACGCTTGTGCAATTACACAGCAGTGTGCAAATTACGGGACGGCGTCGCCCCGTGCAAAATGAGGTGCAGGATGTCGGCCACGGAGGCTGCGCCCGAAGACGGACAGAAGAGAAGAGACCAATGGCCGGCAGAGCGGACGCCAATCGCCGCCGCATCATGGACATCGCGCTCGCGGAGCTGCTGCGCGACCCGGACGCGAGCATGGACCAGATCGCACGGGCGGCAGGTGTCGTCCGGCGCACGGTCTACGGCCACTTCCCCAGCCGCGAGGCGCTGATGAGCGCCCTCGTCGACGACGCCGCGAACTCGGTCGAGATCGCCCAGGCGGAGGCCCTGCGCGACGTCGACGACCCCGCCCAGGCCCTGGCCCGCTCCATGCTCGCCGCCTGGGAGATCGCCGACGGCTACCGCCTGCTGATCTCCATGGCCCAGCGCAGCGTCACCGTCGAAGGCATCCACCGCCGCCTGGAGCCGGTGCGCCGCGAGTGCGCGGCGATGCTCCAACGCGGCCTGGACGAGGGCCGCTTCGCCTCACCGCTGCCGGCCATCGCCCTGGCCTACGTCCGCGAGCAGATCCTCTTCGGCCTGCTCCAGGCGGTCAACGACGGCGTCCTGGGCCCGGCGGAAGCGGGCCGCTCGGCCGCGGTGACGGCGCTCACGGCAGCGGGGGTGCCGGCGCAGGAGGCGACCGAGCTGGTGGCGGGGCTGGTGCCGGCTTAGAGGCGGGGGCGGGTTGGAGGCGGGGGCGGGTTAGAGGCGGGGCGGGTTAGAGGCGGGGCGGGTTACGACGGCTCGCCGTCGTCATGACTAGGGCTGGGGCTGGGGCTGGGGCTCTTGCTGCCAAGGCTGGGGGAAAGGCTCGGACTCGGCGTCGTACGGCTCGGGCTGTGGCTGGGGCTCGGGCTGGGAGAACGGCTCGAACGGGTCGGGCTGGGACTGGGGGACGGACTCCTCGTCGTACGGCTGGGGCTGGGGCTCGGGGAGGGGCTCGCGGTCGTACGGCTGGGGGAAGGGCTGGTACGAGTCGGACCGGGGCTGGACGGGGAGCCGGTCGTACGGCTCGGGCTGGGGCTGGGGCTCGGACTCGAGCTCGGGCTGGGGCTGGTGCCGCCGCTCGCGCTGCTCGCCTCGCCGGTCGGGCCGGGGTCCGTCGAGCCGGGGCCTGTCGGCCCGTCGGTGGCCGGGCCGCTGCTGACGCCGGAGGCCGAGGGGCCCGGGGCCGGACCCGGAGCGTCCTTGCTGACCGCTGCCCGCACTGCAGCGATCGCCACGATGACGACCAGCAGCCCCGCGAGCCACGGCGTCACCCGCCGGACCCGGTCACGCACGCGCCGGGCCCCACCACGGCCACGGCCACGGCCGTCGTCAGGGAGGGTGCCGGACGGCGCCACGTACTCCAGGTTCGCCCGGGTCAGCTCCGCGCCTGCGGTATCGCCCAGTTCCTCCCGCAGACGCAGCGCGTGACGCAACCGGACCTGGGCGTCCGCGATCCGGTCCTCGACGTAGGCCACGGTGCCCAGTTGGTGGGAGAACAGTGCCTCCGACGCCCGGTCGCCGACCCTCCTGGCCGCCTCCGCGCCCTTCTCCAGGACCTCCTTCCACTGCTGCCATCGGAGGCCGGCGAACAGCGCGGCTTCGGCGATCTTCGCCAGCCGGATCACGCCCCGCCACTCCCCCTGCTCGGCCGCGACGCCGAGCAGCCCGACGATGCCCTCCACGCCTTGGAGCGCATCCGTGAGGCTGTGCATGTCGCCCCGCACCGCGCCGTCCAGCCAGTCGGCGAGGCCGTTGACGCCCGTGCTCAACGAGATCGCACCGAGCGACAGCCCCCGCAGGCTCTCCTTCAGGCACACCGGCAGCCCGAACCGGTCCTCCTCCGGCCGCTCGACGAGCCCGCGCTCGTGCAGGGAGACGAGGCACTGCACCGCGTACGTGATGTCGCCGACGGCCGACACCCAGTTCCCCGGCACCAGGGTTCCGGCCACGAGCGCCAAGGCCACCAGGGCCGTCCGCTCGGGCCCGGACAGCGATCCCGCACTCAGCCGGTCCAGCTCCCGCGGATCCCGGGCGGCCGCCCGGGTCAGCGTCTCGACCGGGTGCCCGGCCCGCACCAGCGCCGCGGCCTGCCGGATGTGCAGCGGCCGGAACCGTACGGTCTCCAGCAGCTGCCGGACGGCGGGCAGTTCCGCGCCCTGTACGGGGTGGCCCAGCGAGCGGGCGAACAGGTCGAGCGCCGCGTCCGGCGGCAGGCCCGCCAGAAGCCGGGACGTCTCCGGCCCGCCCGGCACGGGGAGCTCCGCCCCCACCACCAGCACGCAGTCGGGCAGGGCGGCCGACAGCAGGCGCGGGATCCGCGAACCGGGCGGCACCTCGTCCAGCACGATCAGCGGCCGGAGATGATTGACGAGCCGCTCGCAGACCGGCCGGGGGTACTTCACCGGTTCCCGCTCCACGGAGCGGTACAAGGCGTCCATGAGGAGCTGGAGTACGTCCTCCAGCGGATTCCCGGCCACGCGCACGAACGCGCTGCGCCTCCCGCCGCCTCCGGCAATGCTCCGAAGGAGGCTGGTCTTCCCGAACCCGCAAGGACCGTAGAACTCCACCGCCCGCCCGGCCGCGGCTTCCGCCCGGGCGACGGCCAGCTCCTCCTCCCGCCCGAGGAGAAGGGGTTCGGCAGCGGACCGCTGGCGGCGTAGACCGGGGTCGCGCAGAAGCAACTCCGAACGCTCGAGCCGGGTACCGCTGCCGGAGGTGAGAGTGATACGGGAACTGCCGTAGAGAACGCTGTACACATATCCCCCTGGCACACGAGAGCCGCGCATGCGAACCGCAGCGTCCGCCGCAGACGCCCCCACGTCCAGCGCAGGGCACGCCCTACGCACCCGCACGCCCCCCTGAATGCTCTGAGCGCCGTTTGGAGAGGAGAGGGGGACGGGTGGGAGCGCGGTTTGTGGCCGGGTTCCGTGGGTCGGGTGCGGGTTAGAACAGGCTGGCAGCGGGGGGAGGGGTGGGGGCGGGGGTTCGGTTGGTTGGCTGTGCGGCCGGTGGGGGGGTGGGCCGCCGTACTCCTGCCGTCGCGGATGCGGGTGCGTGAGGAGACCGGTCTGTCCGGTTGTGGCTGAGGGGGAGCGGGCTGCTGCCGCGATGTGGTTCCTGCCGTCGTGGGCGCTTCGCTCGGCGCGCCGCCGTTGTGGCTGGGCGGGCGGCTGCCGCTGGGTGGGGGTAGGGGTCAAGACAGGCTGGCAGCAGGGGGAGAGGTGGGGGGCTCGGGTCCGGTGGTTTGACTGTGCGGCCGGTGGGAGGCTGGCCGCCGTACTCGCGCCGTCACGGATGCACGCGCGTAAGGAGACCGGTCCCTCCGGCCGTGGCTGAGGGGGAGCGGGCAGCTGCCGCGATGTGGTGCAGCCCGTCGTGGGCGCTTCGCTCAGCGCGCCACCATCGTGGCCGGGCGTCCGACTGTCCCTGGGTAGGGGCTGGTGAGGAGAGGGAGAGCTCGTGAGACTCCAGAGACGGCCAGCTGCCATCCCAGGACACTTATCCGCCGAGCGACGGCCCAGGCCGGTGGCGCATGAGACAAGCGGGCCCTGACGGGCTACTGAGACGCGCGGTCACCATCCCGGACCACTTATCCACCACCCCACAACCCAGGCCGGTGGAATATGAGGCCACCCTGCGGCCAGAGAGCCCTACTGGGGCCACTGAGGCACCCAGCCGCCGTCCCAGGCCACCTATCCACCCGCTGCTCCAGGCCGAGCCGGTGGATATCCGTCCACAAACAGCCGCCACCCCCACCAATCTGCAGCCGGACGAGCAACCACCACGTACGCAAGCTGAGCGAAGCGCCCCCACCGGCCCCAGACACATCGCGGCAGCTGCCAGCTCCCCCTCAGCCAAGGCCTATGCGCAAGGTCTCCTCACGCGCCAGCATCCGCGACGGCACGAGTACGGCGGCCAACAACCCACCGGCCGCACAGCCAAACCACCGAACCCCCGCCCCCCACCCCTCCCCCCGCTGCCAGCCTGTCTTGACGCAGGCCCCCCGCAGGCGACAGTCGGCCACCGGGCAGCACTCAGGAAGACGGGCCCCGCACCCCCGGCATGCCAAGCCGCGGACAACCCCACGCCACAACCGGAGCACTGTCCGGCACCGGCATCCGCAGTCCCGCATAAGCCGTATGACGCTCGGCACCACAGGCCCTGCACCGCTCGGCCCCGTACGACCGGAACCAGCCCGCCAGGTGAGCACACCGGCGCATCACAAGGCGCCCGGGCGTGTTCCGGGTGGCCGCGGCCTCAGCGATCACGAGTGCACCACCTGCTGGTGCCGGACGAACTCGGCGTTGAGCTCATGGGCCTCGGCGGGGCGGCCGAGACATGCGGCGCCATGGAAGCGCACCCGCAGTTCGGCACACCGCAGGCACCACTTCGAAATGTCATTGGGCCACCCAACGGCCTCTTCCTGCGCGAAACCGTGCTCTAGCTGCTGTTGTCCGCTCACGCGACTTGCCTCCGTCACATTCACCCCTTGGTGGGGGTGCCCGTCGTCTGCGGGTCCAGCGTCGCGGGCCGTACGTACGCTCGGCTAGGGATTCAATTCCCAACCGCACGCTTGAGAAAAGGAGTTGCCGGGATGGCACGCCCCGCACGGAAGCTGACACCCGACCGATCCGCCCGGCACCTTTTCGGCGCGGACCTCAGACACCACCGGGAGGCGGCGGGCATGACGCTGGAGAAGCTCGCCGAGGTCGTCCGGTACAGCCGCAGCCACCTGGCCCGCATCGAGACGGCCGAACACGTACCGCCACCGGACCTGCCCGCGAGACTGGACGAGGTCTTCGGCACGGGCGAGCACTTCGTCCGGCTCTACGGGATCGCTCGGCACGAGATCCACCCGGACAAGTACCGCAGACTCATGGAGCTCGAAGCACGGGCGCTGGTGATCGACGAGTACGCCGGTCATCTCGTACCTGGGCTGGTGCAGACTGAGGACTATGCGCGGGCGTTGTTCCGGGTGAGCAACCCGAAGGCTTCGCCGGACGAGATCGAGGAGAAGGTGTCGGCCCGACTCAGCCGCCAGGCGCTGCTGAGGGCTGAGACGCCGCCGGATCTGTCGATGGTGCTGGACGAGGCGGTGATTCGGCGGCCCATCGGAGGCCCCACAGTCATGCGGACCCAACTGGCCAACTTGATCGAGCTCGTGGACACCGCGACGACCATTGTCCAGGTTCTGCCGTTCGAACACGGGGAACATGCCCTGTTGGGCGGCACGTTGAAGCTGATGACTCTGGACGACGACTCGACCGTTGCCTACGTGGAGAGCATCGCCACCGGGGAGCTGATCGAAGATCCGCGGACTGTCAGCATCCGCCGCCGGTCCTACGATCTGCTGAGGGCCTATGCCCTGTCGCCAAGTAAGTCGGCGGACTTCATTCGATCCCTAATGGAGGCATTCTCATGAGCGCTACCCATGCCCTCTCCCGAGCGGAGTGGGTGAAGTCCAGCTACAGCAACGGCGACGGCGGCACCTGCGTCGAATGGGCCCCCGCCCTAGCCACCGCCCACGGCATCGTGCCCGTGCGCGACTCGAAGATACCCGGCGGCCCCGTGCTCGCGTTCGGGGCGGAAGGGTGGGCTTCGTTCGTCGCCGCGGTGCGCGGCAGCCGGATACCCGGCTGACCCCCAAACCCACGCACCGTCACGCCACGCAGAACTCGTTGCCCTCCGGGTCCTGCAGGACGACCCCGTAGTAGTCCATGCCCGGCTCGTCCATCACCCGGATCACCGTCGCCCCTGCCGCTGTCAGCCGCTCCACCGTCTCCGTGACGCGTCCGGTGCGGACCGGCAGGGGGACGGCGCGGCCGCCGCCCACCTTCAGGTCGAGGTGGAGCCGGTTCTTGACCGTCTTCGGCTCGGGGACCTGCTGGAACCACACGCGTGGCCCGCGGCCCGCCGGGTCGACGATCTGCTCCGGGGTCTCCCCGGCGCCGTCGGAGAGCTCCTCCGCGGGCACGCCCATGTCCAACCAGTAGTCCCGCCAGCTGGCGTGGCCTTCCGGCGGGGGCTCGGGGACGTAGCCCAGAGCCTGCGTCCAGAAGGCCACCATCCGTTTCGGGTCGGCGCAGTCGATCGTCAGCTGCAGTTGGGGCAGTTGCGGCGTCGTTTTTTCCATGCCCCGCAGCCTGGCAGAGGGGTCTGACAGTCAGGCCCCCACGCCCGCCGGCTTCTTCTGCTCCGGCTGCGTTCCGTCGTCCTGCGCGGGGCCGTGCCCGTGCTCGTCGCCCGACAGCGTCGTCTCGTCGAACGGCATCCGCCCGGCGAGCACTTCGCCCACCCGCTCCTTGTCGATCTCCTTGGTCCACGTGCCGACGAGGACCGTGGCCACCGCGTTGCCCGCGAAGTTCGTCAGTGCCCGCGCTTCGCTCATGAAGCGGTCGATGCCGACGATCAGGCCTACTCCGTCGACGAGTTCGGGGCGGTGGGACTGCAGGCCGCCCGCGAGCGTGGCGAGGCCCGCGCCGGTGACGCCGGCCGCGCCCTTGGACGCGACGATCATGAACAGGAGCAGCGAGATCTGCTGGCCGAGTGCCAGTGGTTCGCCCATCGCCTCCGCAATGAACAGCGACGACATCGTGAGGTAGATGGCCGTGCCGTCGAGGTTGAAGGAGTAGCCGGTGGGCACGGTGATGCCGACGACGGGCTTGCTCACGCCCAGGTGTTCCATCTTGGCGATCAGGCGGGGCAGGGCGGACTCCGACGACGACGTCGAAAGGATCAGCAGGAACTCGCGGCCCAGGTACTTCAGCAGCGTGAAGATGTTCACCCCGGCCACCAGGCGCAGGAGCGTGCCCAGCACCACGATCACGAACAGCACGCAGGTGACGTAGAAGCCGATCATGATGACGGCGAGGGACTTCAGGGCGTCCACGCCCGTCGCGCCGACGACCGCCGCGATGGCACCGAAGGCGCCGACCGGGGCCGCCCACATGATCATGGCGAGGATGCGGAAGACCAGCTTCTGGATGTGTCCGATGCCGCGCAGGACGGGCTCGCCCGCCGTGCCCATCGCCTGCAGGGCGAAGCCGGCGAGGAGCGCGACGAGCAGGGTCTGCAGCACCTGGCCGCCGGTGAAGGCGGAGACCATGGTGGTCGGGATGATGCCGAGCAGGAACTGCGTCGTGGACTCGCTCCCGCCCTTGGCCTGTGCCTCGCCCGCGTGGCGCACCGCGTCCGTCAGGTGCAGCCCGCTGCCGGGCTCCAGGATGTTGCCCACCACGAGGCCGATGGCCAGCGCGACGGTGGACATGACCATGAAGTAGCCGAGGGCGAGGCCGCCGACCGCGCCGACCTTGGCGGCCTTGCGCACGGAGCCGATGCCCAGCACGATCGTGCAGAAGATGACCGGCGAGATCATCATCTTGATCAGGTTCACGAAGCCGGTGCCGAGCGGCTTGAGCTCGACCGCGACGCCCGGCGCCGCGAAGCCGACGGCGATGCCGGCGAGCACGGCCGCGATCACGGCCAGGTAGAGGTAGTGGGTCCGGTCCGGCCGCCGGGGCGGCTGGACGGCCGGTGGTGCTGCCTGTGCCGTCACGGGGTCTCCTCGTAGTCGCGGCTCTGGGCGCACTGCATCGGTCCCGGCACGCGAGCGGATGCGGATGCGTGCGGGCGGGTGGATGCAGAGCAACAGTCTGGGGGCGCCCCGCTCTCCCGACGAGTGGGGCTCCGGTGACTATGCACGGCTCTGTGACCGTGGTCACCCTTATGTGCATTACGTTCACAGGCGCGGGGCGGTGCACACTGTCCGCCATGCGCAGACCCCGCATCCGCCGCCCCCGCAGCCTGGCCGGCCAGCTCTTCGCGATGCAGATCGTGCTGGTCACCTTCGTGGTGGCCGGCTGCGCGGCCTTCGCGTACGTCGCGGACCGCGGCCAGGCCGAGGAGGCGGCGCGCCGCGAGGTGACGGCGGCGGCGGTCGCCGTGGCCGCCTCCGCGTCGGTGCGGGACGCGGTGCGTTCGGCCGACCCGCCCCTGGTCCTCCAGGCGTACGCCGAGCGCGTGCGCACCGATACCGGGGTCGACTTCGTGACGATCATGAGCCCGGACGGCATCCGCTGGACCCACCCGGACCCGGAGCGCATCGGCGAGGGCTTCCTGGGGCACACCGGGCCCGCCCTGCAGGGCCGGACGTTCTCGGAGACGTACACGGGCACGCTCGGGCCGTCGGTCCGCGTGGTGGTGCCGGTCATGGACGGCGACCGGGTCACCGGGCTCGTGAGCGCGGGCATCACCGTCGACGCGATCAGCGCCGAGATACGCCGCCAGCTGCTGGCTCTGCTCGGCGTGGCCCTGGGCGCGCTGGGCCTGGGCGGGGCGGGGACGTACCTGCTCAACGCCCGGCTGCGCCGTCACACCCACGGCATGAACGCCGGCGAGCTGAGCCGGATGCACGACTACCACGAGGCCACGCTCCACGCGGTGCGCGAGGGGCTGCTGATGCTCGACGGGCAGCACCGCATCGCGCTCATCAACGACGGCGGGCGTGAACTCCTCGGCCTCACCGGGGAGGTGATCGGCCACCGGGTCGACGCCCTCGGCCTGCCGCCCGCGCTCACGGACGCCCTGCTGGCCGCCGGGCCGCGCGTCGACGAGGTCCACGCGACGTCCGACCGCATCGTCGTCCTCAACACCTCGCCGGTCTCCGGGGGCGAGCGCCACGGCACCGTCGTGACCCTGCGCGACCACACCGAACTCCAGGCGCTCTCCGGCGAGCTGGACTCCGTGCGGGGCTTCGCGGAGGCCCTGCGCTCCCAGGCGCACGAGGCGGCGAACCGGCTGCACGCGGTGGTCTCGCTGATCGAGCTGGGGCGCGCGGACGAGGCCGTCGAGTTCGTCACCGCCGAGCTGGAGCTCGCCCAGGCCCTGACCGACGAGGTGGTCGGCGCGGTCGCGGAGCCCGTCCTCGCGGCCCTGCTGCTCGGCAAGGCCGCTCAGGCCAACGAGCGCGGCGTGGAGCTCGTCCTCGCCCCCGACACGCACGTCGACGACGGCCTGCTGCCGGACCACCTGCCGGCCCGAGACCTCGTCACCGTCCTGGGCAACCTGGTCGACAACGCGGTGGACGCCGCCGCCGAGGAGGCCAACCGCAGCGCGACGGAGGTCCGGCACGCGCAGGTCACCGTCACCCTGCGCGCCGACGCCGGCGAACTGCTGCTGCGCGTCGGGGACACCGGGGCGGGTGTGGCGCCCGAGGCGATGGAGGAGGTGTTCCGGCGCGGCTGGTCGACCAAGTCGCCCGGCGGCGCGCCGCACGGCCGCGGCCTCGGCCTCGCGCTCGTCCGGCAGGCCGTGCGCCGCAACGGGGGTACGGTCTGCGTCACCGGCGCACCGGGCGGCGGCGCGGAGTTCACCGTCCGGCTCCCCCTGCACGCCGCCCGCCCCGCGGACGCGCCTGCGGCGCCCGCCGCACCCTCGTCGTCCCCGACGCCCACAGTGCCCGCAACGCCCGCCGCACGGACCGGAGTGCCCTCATGAGCAGACCCGCCGCCCCCCGGCCCATCCGCGTCCTCGTCGTCGAGGACGACCCGGTGGCCGCCGACGCCCACGCCCTCTACGTGGGCCGCGTGCCCGGCTTCACGGTGGCCGGGATCGCGCACTCCCTGGGCGACGCCTCGCACTTCCTCAAGCGGACGCCCGTCGACCTGCTGCTGCTCGACCTCTTCCTCCCCGACGGGCACGGCCTGCAGCTGCTGCGTTCGCTGCGCACCGCCGGGCATACCGCCGACGTCATCGCCGTCACGTCGGCGCGCGATCTGACGGTCGTCCGCGAAGGGGTCTCCCTCGGCGTCGTGCAGTACGTCCTGAAGCCGTTCACCTTCGCGACCCTCCGGGACCGGCTCGCGCGCTACGCCGAGTTCCGCTCGGTCGCGGGCGAGGCCAGCGGGCAGGAGGAGGTGGACCGGGCGTTCGCCGCTCTGCGCGCCCCCCAGCCCGCCGCGCTGCCCAAGGGGCTGAGCCCCGCCACCCTCCGGTCGATCACCGACGCGCTGCGGTCCGCGGGGGACGAGGGCCTGTCCTCGGGCACGGCGGCGGCGACCGTGGGCATCTCCCGGATCACCGCACGCCGCTACCTCGAACACCTCGTGGCGGCGGGCCGGGCAGCCCGTACGCCCCGCTACGGCCAGATCGGCCGCCCCGAACTGCGCTACCACTGGCAGAGCAGGCCCTGACCCGGCCGGGGCGGCTCCCGGGGCGGCCGGGGCGGCACGAGCAGACCCCCCGACGACGCGTGCAGGCCGCATGGAGCGGGAACGTACGACCTCAGGAAGGCGCAGCCCGCCGAGGCCCCGTCCCGGGCGCCGAGGCCTGCCCCCAGGAGGTCGCCCGTGCGCCCCACCGCTCCCGTGCTGCTCTGCGCCGCGGCCCTCGCCGCGGCCTCCCTCACCGCGTGCGGCGGGGGATCCGGCGGCGATCCGGACACCGTGAAGATCGCCTACCAGCGCACCACCGACAACAAGACCCGGATCATGGACGACTACCTGGCCGGGATCAAGAGACAGTTCGAGCGCACGCATGAGGGCAAGAAGCTCCAGCTGGTGCCCGTACAGGCCTCTCAGGCCGACTACTACGCCAAGCTGCAGCAGATGATGCGGTCGCCGAAGACCGCGCCGGACGTCGTCCGCGAGGACACCTTCCTCATCAACTCCGACATCAAGGCGGGCTATCTGCGCCCGCTGGACGACAAGCTGGCCGGCTGGAAGGAGTGGAGCCGGTTCGCCCCGGCCGCGAAGGCGGCGGCGAAGGGCGAGGACGGGAAGACGTACGGGGTGCCGGACGGCACCGAGACCCGCGGCCTGTGGTTCAACAAGGAGATCTTCGCGCGGGCGGGGCTGCCCGCCGACTGGCACCCGCGCACGTGGAAGGACGTGCTGGACGCGGCCCGCACGGTCAAGGAGAAGGTCCCCGGGGTCACTCCGCTCAACGTGTACACGGGCAAGGCGCCGGGCGAGGCCGCCACCATGCAGGGCTTCGAGATGCTCCTGTACGGGACGGGCAAGGACCCGCTGTACGACCCGGCGGTGCGCAAGTGGGTCTCCGGGAGCCGCGGATTCCGTGATGCGCTGGAGTTCGTGCGGACCGTCTTCGCCGACAAGCTCGGCCCGGACCCCGCCGACGCGCTCGACCCCGCCGTCGACAACCGTGTCGCCACCGACTGGCTGCCCTCCGGCAAGCTCGCGATCGCCCTCGACGGCTCCTGGCTCGGCAAGTACTGGCAGCCCGGCGGCTCCAGGCCCTGGCCCGAGTGGACCTCGGTGATGGGCCGGGCGCCCTTCCCCACGCAGAACGGGGCGGCGCCCGGGGCGGTCAGTCTGTCCGGCGGCTGGACGTGGTCGGTCAGCGCCGGGTCCGGCAAGGCGGATCTGGCCTGGCAGGTGATCGAGACCCTGCAGACGGCGGACAACGCGACCGAGTGGACGGTGCGCGACGCGCAGATCGCCGTACGGGACGACGTGGCGGCCTCCCGCAAGTACTTGACGTCGATGCCCGGCGTCGACTTCTTCACGGCACTGGTGAAGTTCACCCACTACAGGCCGGCGCTGCCGGTCTATCCGCAGGTCTCCAGCGCCATCCGGGACGCGATGGAGGCGGTGACGACGGGAGACGCCTCCGTGCAACGGGCCGCCGGGCGCTACGACGAGGAGCTGAAGTCGATCGCCGGCGAGGCGGGAGTGACGGCGCGGGAACGGGCGCGGTGAGCGGGACGGCTGCGGCGGGCGGTGCGGCCAAGGCACCCGCCGCGCGGGGCCGGGGCGGGGGCGGGGGAAGGCCTCGGGCACGGCGGGCGCTGCGCTGGCTTCCGATCGCCCCCGCCAGCGCGCTCCTGCTGCTCTTCCTCGCCGGGCCCGTCGCCTACTGCGTGGCCGTCGCCTTCACCGACACGCAGCTGACCGGTCAGGCCTCGGCCTCGTTCGTCGGCTTCGCCAACTTCCGCCGGGCCTTCGCCGACGAGGGCTTCCGCCACGCGGTGGTGCTGACGCTCGTCTTCACCGTGCTGTCCTCGATCGTCGGCCAGAACAGCCTGGGCCTCGCCCTCGCGGGCCTCATGCGGCGCGCCTCCCGGCCCGTACGGACGCTCACGGGCGCGGTCGTGATCGCCGCGTGGGTGCTGCCGGAGATCGTGGCCGGCTTCCTGCTCTACACGTTCTTCAACCGGCGGGGCACGCTCAACGCCGTCCTGGAGTGGCTCCATCTCCCGCCGCAGAACTGGCTGTTCACGCTGCCGATCCTGGCCGTCTCCTTCGCCAACGTGTGGCGCGGCACGGCCTTCTCCATGCTGGTCTACTCCGCCGCGCTCGCGGAGATCCCGCAGGAGATCACCGAGGCGGCGGAGGTGGACGGCGCGAGCGGCGCGCGGCGGCTGTGGCACGTCACGCTGCCGATGATCCGCCGCTCGATCGCCACCAATCTGATGCTGAACACCCTGCAGACGCTGTCGGTGTTCGGGCTGATCTGGGCGATGACGCGCGGCGGCCCGGGCAACAGGAGTCAGACGCTCCCGGTCTTCATGTACGACCAGGCGTTCCTGAAGTCGCTGATCGGCTACGGGACGGCGGTGGCGCTGCTTCTGCTGCTGGTGGGGGCGCTGTTCTCGGTGGTGTACCTACGGCTGATGCGGGAGGAGATCTGAGGACCGAAGGGCTCCGTGTGCCCTGCAGTCCATCCGTCCCCTCCCGCATCTCCCTCATCGGGACCCGGCTCAGCCGAGCTTCTTCACCTGGGCCTCGACGACCGCCTTCGGCTGCTCGGCCTGGCCGGCGAGGCTCAGGGCGTAGAAGGTGGCGACCGTGCTGCCCTTGCGGACCGCGACCAGGTGGGTCGTACCGGTCGTGCCCTCCGCGTCCAGGTTGAGCGTGAAGGAGACGGCCTCGTCACCACCCGCGGCGAAGTCGGCGGGTGCGACCTTCGTGAACTTCGTCTTGTCGGCACCGGCGACGAGGTTGAAGCCGCCGGCGCAGTCCGCACCGGACTTCTTCAGCGCCGCGATGACCTCGCCGGCCGCCTTGGCGTCGCCGTACGAGCCCAGGGTGTCGGACGTGATCGTGCCGCTCAGGGCGCCGAGGCCGGCCTTCACCTTCTCCTCGGGGGCGGCGTCCGGGGCGGGCGACTTCGGCATCGCCATGACCTTGCGGATGACGATCGCGCCAGGCGCACCGCCGGACCGCAGGCTCATCGCGTCCACCAGCGGCTTGCACTCGGCCTTGTCGCTGGTGACGCCCTTGGCCGTGGCGAGGTCGGCCGCGGTGGCCTCGGTGACCTTGTGGCCCGGGACGTCAGCCTCGGCCAGGACGAGCTTCTCCAGCTCGGCCTGCGAGGCGGCCTTCCCGGCGGAGGCGGTCGGGGCGCCGGCGGACGCCTGGCCCTTGGGCTCGTCCTTCTTCCCCTCGGACTTGTCCGAACCGCAGGCGCTCACGAGCAGGGCCAGCGACATGGCGGAGGCGGCGAGAGCGGTACGGCGGACGGTGGAGCGGCGCATGAATGGGTTTCCTCTGAACTGGATCGGCAGCGACCTCACATATAGTCATGCGCAGGTAAAAAGTTCAATATCTTTCCCGCCGGCGGGCACCCGGCGCGCATTACGATCAGATCTCGAACGCTTGATCGACTACGGCTGGGGTCATGGAAGGCACGTTCCGCGTACGCAACGCCGGCAGTGGTCTGCTGCTGGAGGTCGAGGGCGGCCGCAAGGGCAGCGGCGCCAACGTCCGGCAGGGCGAGGAGGACGGCAGCGCCGCGCAGCTGTGGCACGTGAGCCCCGTCCACGAGGGCAGCGGCCTGCACCACTTCGTGAACGCCGCCGGCGGCAAGCGGCTCGACGTCGCCAACGCCAGCACGGAGCCCGGCGCCAACGTCCAGCAGTGGAAGGCCAACAACTACGGCGCCCAGGAATGGCTCATCGAGCAACACCTCGACGCGCCCGGCACCGTCACCCTCGTCGCCCACATCAGCGGCCTGCTCCTGGAGGTCGCCGACGCCTCCAAGGAGCACGGCGCCAACGTTCAGCAGGGCGAGGACACGGACAGCCCGGGCCAGTGGTGGCGGCTGGAGCCGGCACCGGGCGCCTAGACGGCGGGGCCGCAGGGAAATCAGGACCTGACAGGCCCGCACTCCCCCGCCCCGCCCGGAGGTGCCATGCGCCCGCTCCCCGCCCGCCGCACCCGTCAGCGCCTGGCCGCCGACGCGGCGCTGCTCGCCGTCGCCGCCGGGTTCTGCGTACCCCTGGTCTGGCTGCTGCTCGCCTCCGCCGACGCCGAGGCCGGACTGACCGTGCGGGCCCCGGACCGTCCGACGACGGAGAACTTCTCCGCCGTCCTCACGGACGAGATCACCTTCACGCCCGTGCTCAACAGCCTGCTGCTCTGCGGGGGCGCGACCGCCGTCACGATCGTGTGCGCGACGCTCGCGGCGTACCCCCTCTCCCGCTTCCGCTCCCGCCTGACCCGCCCGTACCTGCTGGGCGTGCTCTTCACGACCTGCCTGCCCATCACGGCGATCATGGTGCCGGTCTACGGCCTCTTCGTACGGGTCGACCTGATCGACACGCTCACCGGCACGGCCCTCTTCATGGCCACCGCTCAACTCCCCTTCGCCATCTGGCTGATGAAGAACTTCATGGACGGCGTACCGTCCGCCCTGGAAGAGGCGGCCTGGACGGACGGGGCGAGCCGGCTGCAGGCGCTGGTGCGGGTGGTCCTGCCGCTGATGGGCCCGGGCGTGGGCGTCGTGACGATCTACAGCTTCATCATGATGTGGGGCAACTTCTTCGTCCCGTTCATGCTGCTGCTCTCCCCCGACCGACTCCCGGCGTCCGTCAGCATCTTCACGTTCTTCGGCAACTTCGGGCAGGTCGCCTACGGGCAGCTGGCCGCGTTCTCGATCCTGTATTCGACGCCGGTGATCCTGCTGTACGCCCTGATCTCACGCCGCCTCGGCGGCGGCTTCGCCCTCGGCGGCGCCGTCAAGGGCTGAGCCACACCCGACGAAGGCACGTGTGAACCCCCGCCGGCTGTCGGAAGCCGGCGGGGGTTCGGTGAAGCGGAGGGCTCGGCCTGCTGCCGCGTCCTACTGCGCCCCGATCGACTCCAGCACGTTCAGCTTCGCCGCCCTGCGGGCCGGCCAGACCGCGGCCAGTACGCCCACGGCGAGCGCGATGAGCAGGAACACCGCGATCCGCGCCCACGGCACGACCATCTCGTACTGCGGGAAGGACGAGCGGACCAGGTGGCCGCCGGACCAGGCGAGGAAGATGCCGACCCCGACGCCCAGCACCGCGCCGAACATCGCGATCATCACGGACTCCAGCCGGACCATCCGCTTGACCTCGCGCCGGGCGAGGCCGATCGCGCGCAGCATCCCGATCTCCCGGGTCCGCTCGAAGACCGACATGGCCAGGGTGTTGACGACGCCGACGACCGCGATGACGACCGCCATGCCCAGCAGCCCGTACATCAGGTAGAGGATGTCGTCGATGTTCCCCGCCTCGGCGCGGCGCAGGTCCTCCGGCGACTGCACCTTGATGAGCGGGTTGCCGCCCAGGGTCTCCTTGATCTTGGCCTTGAGCTCGCCGGCCTTGCCGGGCGCCGCCTTCACGAGCACCTCGTCGTCGCGCACCTTCTCCAGGTGCCGGTCCACGAGGGGGAAGGTGGCCAGGACGGCGGAGTAGACGTCGTTCTTCGCGTAGACCGCGGCGACCTTCGGGGCGGCCTTCGTGTCGTCGTAGAAGGTCATCGGCAGGGCCGAGCCGACCTTGAGGCCGCGCTTTGCGGCGTACTCGTCGGACACGGCGACCGTGCCGTCGCGGAGGTCGGACGGCGAGCCGCTGACGAAGCGCACGTCGGACACCTTGCCGATCGCCGACGGGTCCGTGCCCTGGACCAGGGCCGGGTCGCCGTCCGACTGGAAGCCGACCGAGCGCACCGGGACCGCGGCGGCCACGCCGGGCTCCTTGGCGAGGGTCTTGGCGATGTCGGTGGACAGGCCGCCGAAGTTGGCCGAGGTGACCTTGTAGTCGGCCGTCAGGTCCTGCTGCCCCATCTTCGACACGCCCTGGTCGGACGAGACCGCGACCACGGTCAGGCCGGTGATCAGGGAGAGGCCGATCATCAGCGCCGAGGCGGTGGCGGCGGTGCGGCGCGGATTGCGCAGCGCGTTCTCCTTGGCGAGCTTGCCGCTGATGCCGGTGAGCCGGCCCGTGGCCCGGGCGAAGAGGTGCACGATCGGGCGGGAGAGCAGCGGGGCGAGAACGATGACGCCCGCCATGGTCAGGGCCGCGCCCGCCATCGCGGTCGGCAGGCCGTCGCTGTCCTTGAGCGTGGTGACGTACAGCATGATCGCGACGCCCAGGCCGGTGAGCACGGCACCGATGCCGTTGCGAACGACGAGGCTCTTGACGGCCGGCGGCTGTTCCACGGTGGACAGCGCCTCGACGGGGGCGATCTTCGCGGCCTTGCGGGAGGGCAGCCAGGCGGCGAGCACAGTCACCACGACGCCGACGCCGAGGGCGAGCAGCACGGAGGCCGGCTCGATGACCAGTGGCCCGTCCGGCAGGCTCGCGCCGGCCGAGTTCAGCACCGCGCGCAGGCCGGTGGCGACGCCCAGGCCGAGGACGAAGCCCGCGGCGGAGGCGACCAGGCCCAGCAGCCCCGCCTCGATCAGCACCGAGCGCACCACCTGGCGGCGCGAGGCGCCCACCGCGCGCAGCAGCGCGATCTCCCGGCTGCGCTGGGCGATGAGCATGGTGAAGGTGTTGGCGATGATGAAGATGCCGACGAAGAGGGCGATGCCCGCGAACGCCAGGAAGGTGTTGCGGATCGAGCTGGTCTCCTTGTCGATCGCCTTCGACTGGTCGGCGGCCAGCTGCTTCCCGCTCTGCACCCTGAAGGCCTCCGGCAGCACCTTGCGGACGTCGGCGGTCAGCTTCTGCTGGTCGGTGCCGGGCTTCGCGGAGACGACGAGCTCGCTGAACTCGCCGGGCTTGCCGAAGAGTTTCTGCGCGGTCGCGGTGTCGAACAGCGCGAGGCTGCCGCCGGCGCTCACCCGCGGGTCGTCGGTCTCGGCGATGCCGACGAGCTTCTTGGTCATCACCGGGCCGTCGATGGCCAGCCGGACGGTGCCGCCGATCGCGGCGCCCGTCTTCGCGGCGGTCTTCGCGTCGAGGACGATCTCGCCCTCGGCGGCGGGCCCGCGGCCCTTGACGATCGGGTAGCGGCTGTCCTTGCCGTCCTTGCCGGGGACGTAGTTGGCGCCGGAGCTGCCCCACTCGCTGCCGGCGGGGTTGTTCTGCCGGTCGGCGATCATGGCGACGCCGCTGACGGACGGGCGTACGGACGCCACGCCCGGCAGGGCACGGACGGTCGCGACGGCGCGGTCGTCGAGTGTCCGGATGCCCTTCATGGCGATGTTGGAGTGGCCGGTGGTGACGGAGACCGCGACGTCGTCGAGGCTCTTGGCCATCTTGTTGCGGTAGGCGGCACCGACGGAGTCGCTGAATATCAGGGTGCCGGAGACGAAGGCCGTGCCGAGGAGGACCGCGAGGGCGGTCATCATCAGCCTGGCTTTGTGCGCGAGGAGGTTGCGCAGGGCGGTACGGAACATGGTCTGTCCTGGGGGAGGAGCCCGCGGGGAGCGGCGCAGAAGCGTGCAGTGCGGAGGGGCCCGTGCGGGGCCGTCGGGTGCGGGAGGCGGCGGCGCCGTCCCTCAGCTCGTACGGCCCTTCAGCTCGTACGGCCCTTGGCGTCGAAGCGCTTCATGCGGTCGAGGACCGCGTCCGCGGTGGGCTCGCGCATCTCGTCCACGATCCGGCCGTCGGCGAGGAAGACCACGCGGTCGGCGTAGGAGGCGGCCACGGGGTCGTGGGTGACCATGACGATCGTCTGCTGCAGGGCCTGGACGGACTCGCGCAGGAAGCCCAGCAGTTCGGCGCCGGAGCGGGAGTCGAGGTTGCCGGTGGGCTCGTCCGCGAAGATGATCTCCGGCTTGGCGGTGAGCGCGCGGGCCACGGCCACGCGCTGCTGCTGGCCGCCCGAGAGCTGGCTGGGCCGGTGCGAGAGCCGCCCCGACAGGCCGACGGTGCCGACCACCATGTCCAGCCACTCCTGGTCGGGCTTGCGGCCCGCGATGTCCATGGGGAGGGTGATGTTCTCCAGGGCGGTGAGCGTCGGCAGCAGGTTGAACGCCTGGAAGACAAAGCCGATCCGGTCCCGGCGCAGCCGCGTCAGCTGCCGGTCGCCGAGCGAGCCGAGCTCCACGTCGCCGATCTGCGTCGAGCCGGACGAGATCGTGTCGAGGCCCGCCATGCAGTGCATCAGCGTGGACTTGCCGGAGCCCGAGGGTCCCATGATCGCGGTGAACTCGCCGCGGCGGAACTCCACGGAGACGGAGTCCAGCGCCGTCACGCGGGTGTCGCCCTGGCCGTAGACCTTGCTCAGACCGGTGGCTCGGGCGGCGACGGCGGTGCCGGCCGGGCCGACGGGGGTCGTGGGAAAGGCGGCCGCGTGGGACACGGGGTCTCCTCCGGGAGGTAGGGGAAGGGGGTCCGGTCATCGGTCCGCGCCGGGAATTCCCGGGGACACCATGGCCGGAATCAACTCCTCCAATTCTCGGGGCGCGGCGGGCGCCGGGCGTCAGCCGTACGGCCGGAAAGCCGTACGCCCTGAAGGCCCACGGGAGGGTGCCCCGCGTAGTCCCTGAGACGGACACCGTCATCCCCAGGACCCACGGGGCGCCCTACGGGCCCGCCCGGGAGCAAGCCCCGGCACTCACGAAGACTCCGGCACTCACGAACGCAGCGTGCGGGACGGCGGGTGCCCGTAGCGCCGCTGGTAGTACCCCGCGAACCGGCCAAGGTTGTTGAAACCCCAACGGTAGGCCACCTCGGCCACGGTGACGTCGCCGTCGCCGCGCGCCGCCACCAGCTCCTGGTGCGCCCGGCCCAGCCGCACCTCGCGCAGGTACCCCAGCGGCGTGGAGTCCACGTGCCGCCGGAACGCCTCCTGCAGGGCGCGCGGGCTCACCCGCGCCGCCGCCGCGAGATCGGCCAGCGTGAGCGGCTGGTCGGCACGCTCCTCGGCCAGCGCCATCGCCCTGCGCACCGCGGGGTGCGCGACCTCGCCCGGGCGCTGCGCGTCCACGCCCTGGGTGATCAGCTCGTGCGTCTGCATGAGGATCGCGGCCGTCGACTGCGTCAGGTGCCCGGCCACGAGCGGGCTGCTGCGGGCCACGCCCTCGCCGAGCACTTCCCGGTGCACGGCCGCCGAGATCCCGGCCCAGCTCCTGGCGGCCGCCCCGGAGGTGGCCCCGTTGAGCGAGAAGCGGGCCCGTACGGAACCGTCGATGCCGAGCGCGTCGGCCGCCGCCCGCTCCACCATCTCCCGGTCCAGCCGGACGGTCGTCATCCGCGCGCCGGGCGCCCAGTGCACCTGGAAGGAGCGGTACGGGTCGAGCACGTACGTCTGCCCGGGCCCGACGACCCGCTCCTCCCGCCCCGGCGACATCACCCGCACCCGGCCCCGTACCAGCTGGCAGACCAGGAGGTACGAGTCGAGGGGCTGGGGTGCGACGAGCGTCTCGGCGCCGTACTGCAGCCCCGACACCGTGATCCCCGGGAAGCCGCCCTCCGCGTACCACGCGGAGAACTCCTTCGGGTCGCCGAGCACGCTGAGTTGATAAGGACTGTAGGCAGAGCTGATGATCTCCCTGGTCTCGTCGAGGTCGTTGCTGAGGACGAGCGTGCGCATGTTGCCGGGGGCCTCGGGCCCCACGCCTGGTTCAGTCATCAGGGGCTTCCCTCGGGTGTCCGCGTTTCCGGGACAGGTGCCGCGTTCGGCGAGTAGCCGATGGACGGCCCCGTTAGTACCGTTCCCCTTGTCCGCAGTCAAGGCGCGGGCCGGTCCCACGGCTGTTTCGGGACAGGGCCCCGTCGGGGGGAAGCGGGTCACGGCCCTGGGTTCACGGGGGACATCCAGGGCCGGTCCCGCAAGCGGGGGCGCCCCGCCGTCAGCGGACAGACGGCGGGGTCTTCGCTTGTGCGCAGTGCGCCGGGAGAGTTGCTACGTCTTCGGGGCGGTAATCAACCGGCCCGCCTCGTAGGGCAGCGGACAAGTGACCTCGGCTGTCGACCTCGGGACCTCGCCCCGCTCACGCCCCGCGGCAGGGCGGCGCGGGCCGGGGCCTGCTCGTCGTGGCGGCGGGCGTAGCGGTCACGGCCGGGTGCGGGCGGCGGGACGCGGGAATGCGGCGGGGGCGGACCGGATGACCCGGCCCGCCCCCGCTCCCCCCGCTCCCCCGCTTCCCCCCTCCGCCGCTTACGCGCCGCCGCTCACGCCGCGTCGGTGTCGTACGCGTAGAACTTCCTGTGGTCGATCATGTCGGCGGGGGTGACCCGCTGCCCCTTCTCGCTCCACGGCTTCATGGGCTCGTTGAGGGCGACGATGTCCTTGACCGGCTCGACCGGCAGGTAGGCGGGCGCCTTCGGGTGCCGGCGCTGCCAGTCGGACCACAGCTTGTCGATGAAGCAGTGCAGCAGCCAGAACACCGGGTCGTTGGGCGACATGCCGGTGTTCATGTGGCCGCCGACCCAGCGGTGCACGGTGTTGTGCGGGCCGGTGTTGCCGTTCGCCCAGCCCTCGACGAGGTTGCGGAAGCCGGCCTTGGAGGTGGAGTTCCAGGGGGCCTCGTCGTAGTACGGGGCGGCCAGCGCGGCCTCGACCGTGGCGGCCGTGGGCAGCTGCGGCGTGGTCGCGCTGCGGCCCATCTCCCGCATCAGGAAGGGGCGTTCGTCGGCCTTGAAGTAGATCGGCCAGCGGCCGCCGCTGTAGGCGAACGGGCCGTCCATGACCTGGGCGTCGCGCTCGCGCCCGTTGCCGCCGAGGAAGTCGGGGGCGAAGATCGGGTCGGACAGCGAGCGGTTGACCGTGAAGTCCCAGTACGGGAGCGTGACGGCCGGGTTGACGGACTGCAGGTCCCGCTCGAAGTCGAGCAGGAACTGCCGGTGCCAGGGCAGGAACGACGGCGAGACGTGGCCGGTGCGCTCCTGGTCGTCCAGGTCGCTCATCACGAAGCGGTCGTGGATCTCGACGTACTTGTCGTAGCCGCCGCGGCGCTTGAGCTCCAGCAGCGCCTCCACGAAGTCGCGCCGCTCGGCCTTGGTGAGCTTTGCCTGGTTCTTGCGAACTGCCATGAGAATGTGGCCCTTTACGGAAATGGGATCAGGTGGCTCAGACGAGGTTGACGCCGCGCAGCGCCCGCACGGCGGCGCGGGTCACCTCGTACGGCGACGCGAAGACCTCGTAGTGGTTCATGACGCTGATCCAGCCGTTGCCGCGCGGCATGATGTGCAGCGGGCGGCCGTCGACGAAGACGGCGATGCCGAAGTCGTGGTGGCCGCCGGTGCCGGAGGTGAGCCGGCCCTCGATGCGGCGGCCCTCGTAGATCTCGTCGAACGGCCGGTGGCCGGAGCCGTTGCCATTGCCATTGCCGTTGCCATGGTGGTCGTGCCCGCTCTCGGCGGCGAAGGCCTGCGCGGCCGGTCCGGCGAGCACGATTCCGGCGGCAGCGGCGGCGGTACGGCCGAGCATGCGGCGGCGGGTGAGGTCGGACACCCGGGTCCCCCTTCAGAAGAAACGTTCCTTCCGACCAGGGGGTCCAGCTCGTCGAGCTCCCCCGACCCCCCGACCGGCGTAGATGATCATGAACGTAACAGATCTTCGGGAAGAGCCGGACATGTAGCCAGATAGAGCCAATATGAGGCTGTATTAATAAAGGGGGCTTCCGGAAAGAGGTGGGGCGGATCCCGGCCGCCACGGGAGAATCTTGTGCGCATGACGCATATGGCCGGAAGTTTTCCGGCGTAACGGCCAAAGCGTGGCATCCCTCACCAAAAGCCACGAGGCCCTCGCCGACCAGGTCGGCGAGGGCCTCGCGAGAGAAGAAGGGAGAAGAAGGGAGAAGAAGGGGACGAAGGGGTCTAGAAGACCGACTCCGCCTCGTCCATCCGGCTCTCCGGTACGCGCTTGAGCTCGGTGACGGCGTCGGCGATCGGCACCATCTTGATGTCGGTGCCCTTCAGCGCGGTCATCTTGCCGAAGTCGCCTCGGTGGGCGGCCTCGACGGCGTGCCAGCCGAAGCGGGTGGCGAGGACGCGGTCGTACGCGGTGGGGGTGCCGCCGCGCTGGACGTGGCCGAGGATGACCGGGCGGGCCTCCTTGCCCAGGCGCTTCTCCAGCTCGGCGGCGAGCTTGGTGCCGATGCCGGCGAAGCGCTCGTGGCCGAACTGGTCTATGGCGCCCTTGGCGTACTCCATCGAGCCCTCGGCGGGGTGCGCGCCCTCGGCGACACAGATGACGGCGAACTTCTTGCCGCGGGCGAAGCGCTCCTCGACCATCTTCACGAGGTCGTCGACCTCGAAGGCCCGCTCGGGGAGGCAGATGCCGTGGGCGCCGCCGGCCATGCCGGACTCCAGGGCGATCCAGCCGGCGTGGCGGCCCATGACCTCGACGACCATCACCCGCTGGTGGGACTCGGCGGTGGTCTTGAGGCGGTCGATCGCCTCGGTGGCCACGCCGACGGCGGTGTCGAAGCCGAAGGTGCGGTCCGTGGAGGAGATGTCGTTGTCGATGGTCTTGGGGACGCCGACGACGGGCAGGCCCGCGTCCGACAGCATCCGGGCCGCGGTCAGCGTGCCCTCGCCGCCGATCGGGATGAGCACGTCGATGCCGTACTCGCGGGCGAGCTCCTTGGAGCTCTCGCAGGCCTCGCGCAGCCGGGCCCGCTCCAGGCGGGAGGAGCCGAGGATGGTGCCGCCGCGGGCGAGGATGCCGCTGACCGCTTCCAGGTCGAGCTTGCGGTGCCGGCCGTCGAGCAGGCCCTTGAAGCCGTCCTCGAAGCCGATGACCTCGTCACCGTGGCCGGCGACCGCGCGGTGCACCACCGAGCGGATGACAGCGTTCAGGCCGGGGCAGTCGCCGCCTGCGGTGAGAACTCCGATGCGCATCGCGTGCTGTGTCTCCTGCTCTGGGGTCCCCCCTACCGAAGGTAAGGGGATGGTACATGTGAGCCGGGCCGATTGTTTCACGGTCCGATGGGTACCGGCGCACCCCGGGGCCGCGCCGGTCCTGACCTCCGGCCCTGCGGGCCCGGACGCCGTACTGACGCGCGCCTTAGCCAGGGGCGCAGGTATTGTCAAGAGGTCAAGCCCACCATAACGGGTAATTTTTAAGCCGACGCACACGGCGAAGAAACACCGAAGAACACGGCGATGGAGCAAGGAGAGCACGCGTGACGCGCAGCGTGTACGTGACCGGGACCGACCGGGGCGACGGGCGCCAGGTCATCGAGCTGGGAGTCATGGAGCTCCTCACCCGTCAGGTGGACCGGGTGGGCGTCTTCCGCCCGCTCGTCCACGGCGACGGGCCGGACCGCCTCTTCGACCTGCTGCGGTCCCGCTACCGGCTGGGGCAGTCGGCCGAGTCGGGCCACGGCATGAGCTACGCGGAGGCCTCCGCGCTGCAGGCCGAGCGCGGCACGGACGAGCTGGTCTCGCGGCTGGTCGAGCGCTTCCACGCGGTCGCCCGCGACTACGAGTACGTGCTGGTGCTCGGCACCGACTACGTCGGCTCCACGCTCCCCGACGAGCTCGCCCTCAACGCCCGCCTCGCCAACGAGTTCGGCGCCTCGGTGATCACGGTCGTCGGCGGCCAGGACCAGACGGCCGAGTCCGTGCGGTCCGAGGCGCGCAACGCCTACCGCGCCTACGAGGCCCTGGGCTGCGACGTCGTCGCCCTGGTCGTCAACCGGGTCGCCCCGGCCGACCGCGAGGCCGTCGCCGAGCGCCTGTCGGCGAGCCTGCCCGTCCCCTGCTACGCCCTCCCCGAGGAGGCCGGGCTCTCCGCGCCGACCGTGGCGCAGATCGTCCGCAAGCTGAACGCCGAGGTGCTGCTCGGCGACGACGCGGGTCTGGCCCGCGACGCCAAGGACTTCGTCTTCGGCGGCGCCATGCTGCCGGTCTTCCTACCCGCCCTGACCGAGGGCTGCCTGGTCGTGACCCCCGGCGACCGGGTGGACCTGATCGTCGGCGCCCTCGCCGCGCACAGCGCCGGCGCCCCGCCGATAGCCGGCGTGCTGCTGACCCTGGACGAGAAGCCGGGCCCGGACATCCTGGCGCTCGCGGACCGGCTGGCCCCGGGCACCCCGGTCGTCTCGGTGCCGGGCGGCTCCTTCCCGACCGCGGCCGAGCTGTTCGCGATCGAGGGCAAGCTGGACGCGTTCTCGCCGCGCAAGGCCGAGACGGCCCTCGGCCTGTTCGAGCGGCACGTGGACACCGCGGAGCTGACGAACCGCATCGCCGTGGCCCGCTCCAGCCGCGTCACCCCGATGATGTTCGAGCACGAGCTGATCGAGCGCTCCCGCTCGGCGCGCCGCCGCATCGTCCTGCCCGAGGGTACGGAGGAGCGCGTGCTGCGCGCCGCGGACGTGGTGCTGCGCCGC
Organism: Streptomyces rectiverticillatus; assembly: GCF_013394065.1. Taxonomy (NCBI): domain Bacteria; kingdom Bacillati; phylum Actinomycetota; class Actinomycetes; order Kitasatosporales; family Streptomycetaceae; genus Streptomyces; species Streptomyces rectiverticillatus. Next base: position 5,127,280 of record NZ_CP040752.1, on the reverse strand, counting down.
GACATCTGCGACCTCACGCTCCTGGGCGAGGAGGGCGCGATCCGCAAGCGCGCGGGCGAGCTGGGCATCGACCTGGCCGCGGCGCAGATCATCGACCCGCAGACCTCCCCGCTGCGCGAGCGCTTCGCCGAGATCTACGCCAAGGCCCGCGCCCACAAGGGCATGACCGTCGAGCTCGCGCACGACGTGGTCACCGACGTCTCCTACTTCGGCACCCTGATGGTCCAGGAGGGCCTCGCCGACGGCATGGTCTCCGGCGCGGTGCACTCCACCGCCGCCACCATCCGCCCGGCCTTCGAGATCATCAAGACCGCGCCGGGCGCACAGATCGTCTCCTCGGTCTTCTTCATGTGCCTGGCCGACCGGGTGCTGGTCTACGGCGACTGCGCGGTCAACCCCGACCCGAACGCCGAGCAGCTCGCGGACATCGCCATCCAGTCCGCGGCGACCGCCGCCCAGTTCGGCGTCGAGCCGCGGATCGCGATGCTGTCGTACTCCACCGGCACCTCCGGCTCCGGCGCGGACGTCGACAAGGTGCGCAAGGCCACCGAGATCGTCCGCGAGCGCCGCCCGGACCTCAAGGTCGAGGGCCCGATCCAGTACGACGCCGCCGTGGACGCCGCGGTCGCCAAGACCAAGCTCCCCGGCTCGGAGGTCGCGGGCAAGGCCACCGTGCTGATCTTCCCCGACCTCAACACCGGCAACAACACCTACAAGGCCGTCCAGCGCTCGGCCGGCGCCGTGGCCGTCGGCCCGGTCCTGCAGGGCCTGCGCAAGCCCGTCAACGACCTCTCCCGCGGCGCGCTGGTGCAGGACATCGTGACCACGGTCGCGATCTCCGCGATCCAGGCGCAGGGCGAGACCGGGAACGGAACCGCGCCGCACGCGCCCGCCGTCTGACGCCCGTACGGCCGTACGGGACCGCCGCCCGGTCCCGTACGGCATCCCCCACCGACGTCCGAGACCCAGCCCCCGACCCCCACAACCCGGAAAGCGTTCATGACTGCCAACCCCACCCGAGTCCTCGTCCTCAACTCCGGCTCCTCCTCGGTCAAGTACCAGCTGCTCGACATGGCCGACGGCGCCCGGCTGGCCGTGGGCCTGGTCGAGCGCATCGGCGAGGAGACCTCCCGCCTCGCGCACACCCCGCTCGCCACGGGCGGCGCCAAGCGCGAGCAGGAGGCGCCGATCGCCGACCACGCGGCCGCGCTGCAGGCGGTCGCCGCGGAGCTGGCCGCGGACGGGCTGGGCCTGGACTCGCCGGAGCTCGCCGCGATCGGCCACCGGGTGGTGCACGGCGGCCAGAAGTTCACCGCCCCCACCGTGATCACCGACGAGGTGCTGGCGGAGATCGAGCGGCTCGTGCCGGTCGCCCCGCTGCACAACCCGGCCAACGTCACGGGCATCCGCACGGCGCAGGCGCTGCGCCCCGACCTGCCGCAGGTCGCCGTCTTCGACACCGCCTTCCACACCACGATGCCGGAGGCCGCCGCCCGCTACGCCATCGACGTGGCCACGGCCGACGCCCACATGGTGCGCCGCTACGGCTTCCACGGCACCTCGCACGCCTACGTCTCGCGCGAGACCGCGAAGCTGCTGGGCAAGGACCCCTCCGAGGTCAACGTCATCGTCCTGCACCTGGGCAACGGCGCCTCGGCCTCGGCGGTCGAGGGCGGCAAGTGCGTCGACACCTCCATGGGCCTGACCCCGCTGGAGGGCCTGGTCATGGGCACCCGGTCGGGCGACCTGGACCCGGCGGTCATCCTGCACCTGTCCCGTAACGCCGGGATGTCCACCGACGAGATCGACACGCTGCTCAACAAGAAGAGCGGCCTGATCGGCCTGTGCGGCGACAACGACATGCGCGAGATCCGCCGCCGCATCGACGAGGGCGACGAGCGGGCGGCGCTCGCCTTCGACATCTACGTGCACCGGCTCAAGAAGTACATCGGCGCCTACTACGCGGTCCTGGGCAAGGTCGACGCCGTGGCCTTCACCGCCGGCGTCGGCGAGAACGCGGCGCCCGTGCGCGAGGCCGCCGTGGCGGGCCTGGAGCAGCTGGGCCTGGCCGTGGACGCCGACCGCAACGCCGTCCGGTCCGGCGAGCCGCGCCTGATCTCCCCCGACGGTGCCCGCGTCGCCGTCGCGGTCGTGCCCACCGACGAGGAGCTGGAGATCGCCACCCAGACGTACGACCTGGTCAGCGCTTGATCGACGGCCACCCCTCGGTCGTTCCCACAGCTCGAATATTCCGCTCCGAAACAAACCGATAGGATCTGCCCCATGCGCCGTTCCAAAATCGTCTGCACCCTGGGCCCCGCCGTCGACTCCTTCGACCAGCTGAAGACGCTGATCGAGGCCGGCATGAACGTGGCCCGCTTCAACATGAGCCACGGGACCCACGCGGAGCACGAGGAGCGGTACCACCGCCTCCGCAAGGCCGCGCAGGAGACCGGCCGCGCGGTCGGCGTCCTCGCCGACCTCCAGGGCCCGAAGATCCGTCTGGAGACCTTCGCGGACGGCCCGGTGGAGCTGGTGCGCGGCGACGAGTTCACCATCACGACCGAGGACGTCCCGGGCGACCGCACCATCTGCGGCACGACCTACAAGGGCCTGCCGGGCGATGTCTCCAAGGGCGACCAGGTCCTCATCAACGACGGCAACGTCGAGCTGCGGGTCACCGAGGTCGAGGGCCCGCGCGTGCGGACCATCGTGATCGAGGGCGGCGTCATCTCCGACCACAAGGGCATCAACCTGCCCGGTGCGGCGGTGAACGTCCCGGCGCTGTCCGAGAAGGACGTCGAGGACCTGAAGTTCGCCCTCGCCATGGGCTGCGACATGGTCGCGCTGTCCTTCGTCCGCGACGCCAAGGACGTCCTCGACGTCCACCACGTCATGGACGAGGTCGGCCGCCGGGTCCCGGTCATCGCCAAGGTCGAGAAGCCGCAGGCCGTCGCCAACATGCAGGACGTCGTCATGGCGTTCGACGGCGTGATGGTGGCCCGTGGCGACCTCGCGGTGGAGTACCCGCTGGAGAAGGTCCCGATGGTGCAGAAGCGCCTCATCGAGATGTGCCGCCGCAACGCCAAGCCGGTGATCGTCGCGACCCAGATGATGGAGTCGATGATCACCAACTCGCGGCCGACCCGCGCCGAGGCCTCCGACGTCGCCAACGCCATCCTCGACGGCGCCGACGCGGTCATGCTCTCCGCCGAGTCCAGCGTGGGCGCGTACCCGATCGAGACCGTCAAGACGATGTCGCGCATCGTCGAGGCGGCCGAGGAGGAGCTCCTCTCCAAGGGCCTGCAGCCGCTGGTCCCGGGCAAGAAGCCGCGCACCCAGGGCGGCTCGGTCGCCCGCGCCGCCTGCGAGATCGCCGACTTCCTCGGCGCCAAGTCGCTGGTCGCCTTCACCAAGTCCGGTGACACCGCCCGCCGGCTGTCCCGCTACCGCGCGGCCCAGCCGATCCTGGCCTTCACCACGGACGCCTCCACCTGCAACCAGCTCACGCTGAGCTGGGGCGTCGAGACCTTCGTCGTCCCGCACGTGGAGAACACCGACGCCATGGTCGACCTCGTCGACGCCGAGCTGCTCAAGCTCAAGCGCTACAACGACGGCGACACCATGATCATCACGGCGGGCTCCCCGCCCGGTGTCCCCGGCACGACGAACATGGTGCGGGTGCACCACCTCGGCGGCGAGAGCCGCTAGGTTCGCCCCCCCGCTCACGGCCGTGGCCGCCGTCCCCTCGCGAGGGGACGGCGGCCACGGCCGTTTCGGCTGCGCAGTGCTTTACGGATATATCGCCTTACGGATACGTTCCGTCGGTCATGTACTGGTGCAGGTTCGGGATGTGCAGCGTGCCGCCGAACTGCCCGGCCTGACGGATCTTGACGTTGGTGTAGAAGACCGGGATCGGCAGCTTCAGCCCGGGGATCAGCGGCGGCGGAATGCTCGGCGAGTGCGTCGCCGGGATGATCCCGAGGAGGCTGCCCTTCAGCTCCTCGGTGTACATGGTCACCTTGCCGCCGGTGATGGTGGACTCCGTGCCCATGCCGGCCACGTGGTACTGCTTGCCCCGGCTGTTGACGATCTGGTGCAGGTCCTTGATCGCCAGCGAGTCGGCGGTGAACTTGAGGACGTCCTTCTTCTCCCCGTTCACCATGGTGATCTTCTTGATGCCCTCGTACGTCAGCCCGGTGAGGGTGAGCTTGCTCGCCTCCAGGTACCAGGGCTGGTTGGGGAAGGCGTGGTGCTCGTTCTCGTCGACGACCGTGCCCTTGGGGCAGGGCGGCAGCTCGCCGTCGCCCGCCTCCGGGGCGGCCGAGGGGGAAGTCGAGCCGGACGGGGCCGGGCCGGGGGACGTGGACGGACCGGCGGAGGGGCCGCCCTTCTCCTCGCCCTTGCCCTTGTCCTGCTCCCCGGGCTTCTGCGCGGGGTCCTTCCGGGGCTTGCCGGACTGCGCCGAGGGCTGGGGCGCGGGGGCCGAGGACGCCGGGCCGGGGGACGCCGGCGGCGGAGCCGGCTTCTCGCCCGTCTTCGTACCACCGGTCAGGATGTCGTGGAGCTTGTCGCCGAGGCCCAGCGGGTCGAGGGGGTTGGTGTGCTTGGCGGCGGAGGGCGAGGAGGAGGGGGAAGGGGACGGGGGCGGTTTCGGGGCCGCCGGGGACGGCGAGCCGGAGGGCGCGCCGGGCCGGGCGGACGTGCCCTTCCCGGGAGCCGCCGGCTTCTCCCGGTTCTCCGCCTTCTCCGGCTTCTTCCGGTCCTCGGCAGGCGCGGACGACGCCCCCGCACCGGGCGCGGCACTCGGGCCGGCGCTCGGCTTGCCGCTGGGTTTGCCGCTGGGGGCGCCCGACGCGTCGGTGTCCGGGGTCTCCCCCTCGGCCGCCGTGTCCGGAGCCGTGGCGCACGCTCCGTCGAACAGCTTCTTGGGCGCGGGCTTGGCGGACGCCAGCGTCGGGGTCAGCCCCATGCCCATGAGGACGGCACTGGGCATGGCCGCGAGGGCGACGGCTTTGCCCGCCGGCATGTGCAGCCGGGCGAGCAGCGGCTTTCTGGGCGCGGCGTGGCGCGGCCCCTCACTCGGCACCGTGACCTCCGTCCCGCTCCTTGCTGAGCGATATGGCGGCCGGCGGCTCCGCGGCGGCGGTGGCGGCGGCCGTAGCGGTCCTGCCGGGCGCCCAGGAGACGCCGAGGGCGCCGCCGACGAGGGCGAGCAGGAAACCGATGAGGAACGCGCCGAAGTTGGAGACGACCAGGGAGACCAGCGCGAGCAGGATGGCCGCGACGCCGGCGAAGATCCGGGACTGCTGCTGGAACCAGAGCGTCAGGCCGAGCACGACCAGCAGGACCCCTATGATCAGCGACCCGGCGCCCGCCGTGGTGGCCATGCGGATGTGCAGGTCGCCCAACGTCATGGTCTGGTAAGGGATGTACATGATCGGGATCCCGGACAGCAGGGTCCACAACCCGCCCCAGAACGGGCGTTGCCACCGCCACTCCCGGAACGAACGGCGGGCGCGGCCGAATGAACCGACCTGCTGGGGTCGCGTGTCGACGCTCATGTCGTACAGCTCCTAGGGACGGGCATCTTCTTCAAATACGAAGCGGACGCGGTACGGGTGCGGGAGCGCGCTTTCCCGTCCCGCACCCGTCCGTTCAGCGTGTCAACCCTTGGGCACCTTGCACTCGGACTTGCCCCAGCTGATGCCCATGTGCAGACCGGGGAGCGTGAACGTGCCCGCCGAGGTCGCCCAGGCCTTCTGGTCGACGCTGTCGAACCAGACCTCGTCCGCCTGCTGGGCGAACGAGCCGGGCACGTGCGCGCCTTCGCCGTTCTTGCCCGCTCCCGCGGGGCCCGGCCCCTTGGTGGTGTTGTCCACGGACACGCCGATGTCGACGTTCTTGAACGTGGCGTTGGCCTTCATGTCCTCGGCGTCGATGTAGAGCTTCGACGCCGTGACGGCCTTGTCGCCCCCGGCCTCCAGCTTCATCGACACCTCTTTGCCGATGCCGGGGATGGGGATGGTGACCGCCTGGCAGAGGTTGTTGATCGTCGCCTCGTTGATGCCGACCACCGCCACGGGCTTGTTGCCCGCCTTCGTCTGGTCCATGGCGCCGTACTGGACGAACCCGGTGCCGTGAATCTTCCCGGCGGTCACCTGGAACTGCTGGCCCGAAACGCTGAACGACGCCGCCAGCGCGCCCTGGGCGATGGCGACTCCGATCGCGGCCGTCGCCGCGACGCTGGGCACCATGACGACGGCGAACCGCCGCCATCTGGTCCCACCACGAGTCTGGGACTCCATGACTTGCCTCCTTCTCGGACGTACATCTCCGGCGCGGGCCTCGCGTCGCGAGCCGCGCCCGGGGATGGGAGACGTGCTACGTCCTCGGAAAGGAGAGCGCCGCCGTCCGGCGACGCGAAACGCCTCCGGCAACACCGGCGATCACCCCCGAGCGACAACCACTTGGCCACGCCTTCGCGCAACCGCGGGGACAGGCCCTGCCGGAGTGCGGCGGGGACCCCCCTGTCCCTGAACCGGCCCGCGCGGGACCGGTCCGCCCGGTGGGGACCCGCTCCCCCGACGCCGGCCGGCTGCCGGGTTGGAGGAATGGACCGAGCTTGGCCGATCGTGGTGCATTCGCGGCTGCCGCACAAGAGGTTCATTACTAGCGAGTAACGAGCCGATAACCGCGGGGCGTCCGGTGTGCATCGACGGGCGCGGGGACGTCGCCGCACCGTGCCCGGAGAGAAGTGGAGATAACAGAAAAACCCGGGCGAATGCCCGGGCTTTCCTTACTCGCAGTAACGGCAGCCCCGTTTACCAAGTTTTGGTAAAGCGATGCCGCTGTTTCGTTTGTGTCAGAACAGCGCGCGAGAGAGCGCGGTCCGCGCGGCACTCACCCGCGGGTCGTCCGCCCCGATCACCTCGAAGAGCTCCAGCAGCCGCACGCGTGCCGCATTGCGGTCCTCGCCCGCGGTGCGCTTGACCGCATCGATCAGACGGCCGAAAGCGTCCTCGACATGGCCGCCGACCAGATCGAGATCGGCCGCGGCGATCTGCGCCTGCACATCGCCGGGCTTGTCCGCGGCGGCCTTGCGGACCGCCTGCGGGTCGGCGCCCTGGACGCGCTGGAGCAGCTCGGCCTGCGCGAGGCCCAGCTTCGCCTCGGGGTTGGCCGGGTCCTCGGCCAGCACGTTCTCGTAAGCCCGGACGGCGCCGCCCAGGTCGCCCGCGTCCAGCGCCTGGTGGGCGAGGCTCAGCACGCCGTCGTACGGACCGGCCGGCGCCTGGGGCTCCGCGGCCCCGGCCTCCTCCGCCTCGTCCGCGGCGACCGGCGCGCCCACGATGCCGAAGCGCTGCTCGGACACCTGCACGAGCTGGTCGAGCACCTGGCGGATCTGTGCCTCGGGCGCGGCGCCCTGGAAGAGCGGCAGGGCCTGGCCGGCCACCACCGCGAAGACCGCGGGGATCGACTGCACGCCGAACTGCTGGAACAGCAGCTGATTGGCCTCGACGTCGACCTTGGCGAGGACGAAACGGCCCGCGTACTCGGCCGCCAGCCGCTCCAGCAGCGGGCCGAGCTGCTTGCACGGCTCGCACCAGTCGGCCCAGAAGTCGATGACGACGGGCACCTCGGCGGAGCGCTGCAGGACCTGGGCCTCGAAGCCGGCCTCGTCGACGTCGAAGACGAGACGGCCCGCGGCGGCGGGCGGCGTGCCCGTGCGGGCGGCCTCGGCGCGCGCCTGCTCCGCCTTCTGCCTGGCTTCCCCGGCCGCCTTCACCGCGGCGAGGTCGACCACTCCACTCATGGACATGTTCCGTGGCTGCATGGGCCCTATCCTCCCCCCTCCACCCGGTGAACCGGAAAAATAGCGGTGGCGTGTGACACCGGGTCCCCACCCGGCGTCCGTGGTTGTCGCTCTTACGCTACGAGCCGTAGCGTAACTGCACCCCCCGCCCCCTCCGCAAGCCCCCCTGCCCCGGGACCTACTCGGCGGTAGGGTCCCGTGCCATGAGCCCCGTCCCCTCCCCCGCGCGCCGCACCGGGCGCCCGCGCAGCCCCGAGGCCGACCGCGCGATCCTCGAGGCGACGCGCGCCGCGCTGGTCGAGCTGGGCTGGGGGAAGCTGACGATGGGCGACGTGGCCGCCCGCGCGAGGGTGGCGAAGACCACGCTCTACCGGCGCTGGGCGAGCAAGAACGAGCTCGTCGTGGACGCGGTCGCGGCACTCTTCGACGAGCAGCTGGAGCTGCCGGACCTCGGCAGCCTGCAGGCCGACATCGAGGGCGTGGTGCTGCGGTTCGCGGCGCTGCTGGAGCGGCCGGAGACGAAGACGGCCCTCATGGCCGTGGTCGCCGAGTCCACACGCGACGACGCGCTGCGGACCCGGATCCGCAGCGCGATCGTGGACCGCCAGAAGCGGCTGGTGCTGCTGGGCCGCGAGCGGGCCCAGATGCGGGGCGAACTGCCCCGCGAGGAGGACGCGGCCACGGCGGGCCGCAACGCGGACCTGATCTTCGACGTGATCGCGGGCGCCGTGGTGCACCGCACCCTCGTAAGCGCGGAACCGGTGGGCCCGGAGTGGGCCCGGGAGTTCGCGGTACTGCTGGTGGCAGGCCTGAAGACTCTTTAGCCCGCCCGGCGATCGAGGACCGGGATCCGGGGGCACCGGACGGGGGTGCGGGGTCCGGGGCGGAGCCCCGGGAACTCAGAACCCGGCCGGTTCGACGTACACCCCCCACTCGTCCCGCAACACACCGCAGATCTCGCCGAGGGTCGCCTCGGCCCGCACCGCCTCCAGCATCGGCTCGATCATGTTCGAGCCGCCCCGCGCCGCGGCCAGCATCGCCTCCAGCGACGCCCGTACCCGCGCCTCGTCCCGCCCGGCCTTGCGCCCGGCGAGGACGCGCACCTGCTCGCGCTCGACCTCGTGGCTGACGCGCAGGATCTCCAGGTCGCCCGTCACCGAGCCGTGGTGGCAGTTGACGCCGACGACGCGCTTGTCGCCCTTCTCCAGGGACTGCTGGTAGCGGAAGGCGCTCTCGGCGATCTCGCCGGTGAACCAGCCGTCCTCGATGCCGCGCAGGATGCCGGAGGTGACGGGCCCGATCGGGTGCGCGCCGTTCGGCACGGCCCGGGTGCCGCGCTCCTTGATCTGCTCGAAGATCTTCTCGGCGTCGGCCTCGATCCGGTCGGTGAGCTGCTCGACGTACCAGGAGCCGCCGAGCGGGTCGGCGACGTTGGCGACGCCGGTCTCCTCCATGAGCACCTGCTGGGTGCGCAGGGCGATCTCGGCGGCCTGCTCGCTGGGCAGGGCGAGGGTCTCGTCGAGGGCGTTGGTGTGCAGGGAGTTGGTGCCGCCCAGGACGGCGGCGAGGGCCTCCACGGCCGTGCGCACGACGTTGTTGTACGGCTGCTGCGCGGTGAGGGAGACGCCCGCGGTCTGGGTGTGGAAGCGCAGCCACTGCGCCTTCTCGGACTTCGCGCCGTAGACCTCCTTCATCCAGCGGGCCCAGATGCGGCGGGCGGCGCGGAACTTGGCGATCTCCTCGAAGAAGTCGACGTGGGCGTCGAAGAAGAAGGACAGGCCCGGCGCGAAGGTGTCGACGTCGAGCCCGCGGCTCAGGCCGAGCTCCACGTATCCGAAGCCGTCGGCGAGGGTGTAGGCGAGCTCCTGCGCGGCCGTGGCCCCGGCCTCGCGGATGTGGTAGCCGGAGACGGACAGGGGCTTGTAGGCGGGGATGGTGCGGGCGCAGTGCTCCATCAGGTCGCCGATCAGGCGCAGGTGGGGCTCGGGCGGGAAGAGCCACTCCTTCTGCGCGATGTACTCCTTGAAGATGTCGGTCTGGAGCGTGCCGTTGAGCACGGCGGGGTCGACGCCCTGCCGCTCGGCGGCGACGAGGTACATGCAGAAGACGGGCACGGCGGGCCCGCTGATGGTCATGGACGTCGTCACGTCGCCGAGGGGGATGTCCTTGAAGAGGACCTCCATGTCGGCGGCGGAGTCGATGGCGACGCCGCAGTGGCCTACCTCGCCGAGCGAGCGGGGGTCGTCGGAGTCGCGGCCCATGAGGGTGGGCATGTCGAAGGCGACCGAGAGCCCGCCGCCGCCGTTGGCGAGGATCATCTTGTAGCGCTCGTTGGTCTGCTCGGCGTTGCCGAAGCCGGCGAACTGGCGGATGGTCCAGGTGCGGCCGCGGTAGCCGGTGGCGTACAGGCCGCGGGTGAAGGGGTACTCCCCCGGCCAGCCGATGCGCTCGAAGCCCTCGTACGCATCGCCGGGGCGGGGGCCGTAGACGGGTTCGACCGCATCTCCGGAGAGGGTGGTGAAGTCGGCGTCGCGCTTGCGGGACGCGTCGTAACGCTCCTGCCAGCGGCCGCGGCCGGCCTCGATGGCTGCTGCATCCATGAGCTGTCGTCCACCTCTCCGCGTCCTGCCCGCTCCGGTCCTTCGCCGGCCCGGCGGAATTTACTAGGACGTCCTAGTAAATCGTCGCGCAAGAGCGCCCCGAACACAAGAGGTGTCCGGGGCGGGGTGTCGGGGGTCAGGCGGTGGCCCGGACCGGGGCGTCGGCGATCAGCGGCTCGACCTCGCGGACGACCTTGCGCTCGACGAAGAACGCGGCCGTCGGGATGGTGCCGGAGACCAGCACCCACAGCAGCTTGCCGAACTTCCAGCGCGCCTTGGAGCCGAGGTCGAAGGCGAAGACCAGGTAGACGATGAAGAGCACGCCGTGGATCTGGGAGATCACCAGCGTCGCGTTCGCGCCTGTGTCGAAGCCGTACTTGAGGACCATGCTGGCGCAGAGGACCAGCAGCATCACGGCAGTGGCGTAGGCCATCACGCGGTATCGGGTCAGGACGCTCTTCTTCATGGCATCGAGCGTAACCGCCCGTTCCGGGGCGATCTTCGCCGCCCCGCCCGGCCGCGCTACTCCTCTTCGCCGGGCTCCGCGAAATCCCCCGCCGCCACCCGCAGGGGCCGCAGCATCGTGAAGATGTCGCCGCACTCCTCCGCCCCGTAGGCGCCGAGGCCGAAGTCCATCGCCATCAGGTCGCGCGTGGCGGCGTCCACCGCCTCGCGCCCCTTGCCGGTGATCGACGCGAGCGTGCCGCGCCCGTCCTTGGGGTTGGGGCGCTTGGCGACCAGGCCGGAGGCGACCAGCCGGTCGACGGTGTTGGTGACCGACGTGGGGTGCACCATCAGCCGCTCGCCGATCTTCGACATCGGCAGCTCACCCGCCTTGCTGAACGTGAGCAGCACCAGCGCCTCGTAGCGCGCGAACGTCAGCCCGTACGGTTTGACGACCGCGTCGACCTGGCCCAGCAGGATCTGATGGGCACGCATGATCGAAGTGATCGCGGCCATCGACGGCACGGAACCCCACCGCTGCTTCCAGAGCTCATCGGCTCGGGCGATGGGGTCGAAGGGGAGGCTGAGCGGCTTGGGCACGGTCACGAGCCTACAGTTCGGTCATATCCCGGTCGGGCGTATCTCAGATCCCGGACGGATCCGCCGGCACCGCCGCGGCCTCGCGCACCAGCCGCACCGCAGTCGCCAGGCTCAGGCCCCGCTCGGCCTTGCGCAGCGCCTTGATCGCGTGCAGCTCCTGGCTACGCGCGTCGACCCCCGCCTCGGCGAGGATGCCGCGCACCCACTCGGCCCGCACCTCGCGCTCGGGGCGGGCCGCGTGCTCGGCGATCAGCGCGGCCGCCCGCTCCAGCCCGGGCCGCTCCTCGGCGCCGGCACCGGCCAGCGCCTCGCGTATCGCCGCGGCGACCGCCTGCGTGTCACGCAGCACCACCACCTCGAAATCGGCGCCGGCCTGCTTCGTCCCGCCGGTGAACACGTCGAGCATCGCAACTCCCCCTGTAGACCTTGACCGTGGATCACGCCGAGCCTACGACAAGCCGCACGACGCCCCCGACCACCAGGGTGCCGATCGCACCGGCACCCACCACGACCCAGTGGACGGGCGCGTACTCGGCCGCCGCCCCGGCGAGCGCCATGCCCAGCCCCTGGATGGTCATCGTCCCCGCCGTCTGCAAGGTCATCGCCCGTCCGCGCAGCTCCTCGGGCACCGCGGCGACGAACCACTGGTCGAGTCCCAGCGTGTAGGCCGCGCCCAGCCCGGCCAGGGCCACGGCGCACAGCGCCCAGCCGAGGGAGGGCCTCACCACGTAGAGCAGGAACGGCAGGAGGAGCACGGACGCCGCGGGCAGCGTGATGCGTTCGCGGGCCCGGGGACCCAGCACGGAGCCGGCCAGCACCTCGCCGACGATCGTCCCCACCGGCATCCCGCACATCAGCAGCCCCACCCCGACCGTGCCGGCGCCTATCTCGTCGGCGTACGGCGCCGCGAGGGACTCCGGCGCCACGAGGAAGAACGGCGGCAGCCAGGACAGGAGGAGCAGGGCGCGGGTGCGGCGGTCGGCGAGGAGCTGCCGGGCGCCGGAGAGCGAGGCCCGCAGCACGTCCGCTCCTCCGGGCGCCCGCCCCGGACGCCGCCGCGTCCCGAAGCGCAGGAGCAGCGCGGAGGAGAGAAAACCGGCCACCGTGGAAAGGAGGGCCGTGCGCGGGGAGACGGCGGTCAGCAGCAGCCCGCCCGCCGCGAAGCCGGCGAGCTGCGCGCCCTGCGTGGCGATGCGGATCAGGGAGCGGCCGAGGACGAACAGGTCGCCCTCGCCGAGGACGTCGCCGAGCGTCGCCGATCTCGTCCCGGCGAGGACCGGCCCGATCAGGGCGCTGAAGGCGCGCAGCGCGAGCAGGGCGGCCACCGGCGTGCCCGGCAGCGCCGTCACCGCCGCGGCCGCGCCGCAGAGCAGGTTGCACACGACGAGCACGCGCCGGGCGGGGTAGCGGTCGGCGACGCCGGCGAGCAGGGTGCCGCCCAGCAGGTAGGGCAGGAAGCCGAGCGCGAAGGTCAGGGCCCCGAGCAGCGGCGATCCGGTCACCCGGTACACGAGGACGGACAGGGCGATCTCGCCGACGACGATGCCGAGCAGGGAGAGCAGATGAGCTGCGAACACGGCGCGGAACTCGCGTACGGCGAGTGCTGCGCGGTAGCCGGCGGGGGCCGGTGCGGCGCCCGCGGAGAGGGGGTCTTGTGCCGTTGACATGCGCGGAAGGGTGCGCAGGTGCGGGGCGCGGGCCCTACTCTTTCGGCTGCAGCCGAAAGAGTAGGGCGCCGGCGGGGCCGGCCGGGAAGGTGGCGGGACATGCCGCTGCACATGCGTTTCGAAGCCGGCGACCTGCTGCGCTGCCGGTTCGGGATCTCCCCGCTGTGGGAGACCCACCAGTGCCTCTACACCCTGCTGCGCCCCGAGCGGCACGGCTACCACCTGCCCTGGCTGCGGCGCCGGCGGGACGCCCTGGCCGGGCTCGACCTGACGGCGCTTTCCCTGCTGATGCCGGGCGGGGGCTACCACCCGGACTTCCTGTGCCCGCCGCCGGAAGGGCCGCTCGAGTCCTTCGCGGACGAGCTGGCACGCGTACGGGCCACGGACACGGCGGTGGCCCGCCGGGAGCTCGCGCGGTCGCTCGCCTGCACCCCAGGGGCGGCCGGTTCGCCGGAGGGCAGGGCGATGCTGGCCGACCCGGCGGGCGCCGTACGCGAGTTGACCGGGCTCCTGGAGCGCGCCTGGCACCTGCTGCTCGCCCCGGAGTGGCCGCGGCTGCGCGCCCTGCTGGAGGCGGACGTGGCCTTCCACGCGCGCCGTCTGGCGGACGGTGGGCTGGAGCGGCTCTTCGCCGGCCTGCACCCGTCACTGGAGTGGGCGCACGACACCCTGACCATCCGGCGCCGCAACGACCACACGCGGGCCCTGGGAGGGCAGGGCCTGATGCTGGTGCCGAGCGTCTTCGCCTGGCCGGACGTGATCGGCGGCTTCGACCCCCCGTGGCAGGCGACGGTCGTCTACCCGGCGCGCGGGATAGGCGGCCTGTGGGCCGGGCCCGGCACGGAGAACGCGCAGGCGCTCGTCCGCCTCCTCGGCCCCAACCGCGCGGCCCTCCTGGCCTCCCTGACGGAACCCGCCTCCACGACGGCCCTCGCCGCCCGCCACGGCCTGGCCCCGTCGTCGGTCTCCGCCCACCTCTCGGTCCTCCGCGCAGCCGGTCTCCTGACCTCCCGCCGCCAGAGCCACCAAGTCCTCTACGAACGCACGCCCCTCGGCATGGCCCTGGTCGGCGGCGGTAACGAACACAGGACACAGAAGAAGCGGGAAGTGTACAGTTCTGCACATGAGTGACACTCTGCCGATCACCGAAGCGCGTGCCCGCTTCGGAGCTCTGGTCCGGCGGGCCTCGCACGCCCGCGAACGCATCACCATCACGGACCACGGTCAGCCCGCGGCCGTGCTCATCAACCCCCAGGAACTCGCCGACATCGAGGACGCCCTCGCGCTGGCCCTCTACCGGGAACGGCTAGCCGCCGGCACGGCGGCCGGCATCCCGCATGAGGATGTGCGTATGCGACTCGGCCTGGAGCGTGAGTGACCTTTCAGATCATCTGGGATGAGCCCGCCATCGACGCGGCATCCCGGTTCCTCAAGGACGACCCCGAAGGACTGCGTCAGCTGTTCACCGCCGTGGACCTGCTGTCCGACGATCCCCGCCCCACCGGGTCGGCCGAGTACGGCTCGCCCGACCTGCGGAGGATGCACGTGGGCAGGTACCGCGTGCTGTACGAGATCTCCGGGGAGTCCGTCACCATCGTGGTGATCCACGTCGGCCGCATCGGCTGACGCGCCATGTAACGGCGAATCGGCCCGGTCCGGAAGCACTGTGTGCTTCCGGACCGGGCCGATTCGCCGTTTGGGTCAGCCCTCGGAGAGGTATCGCTCGACCGTTTCCACCTTCGACGTCAGGCCGTCCGTCACGCCCGGGCGGATGTCCGCCTTCAGGACGAGGGAGACCCGGCCCGCGCGGGCCTCGACCGCTGCGACGGCTCGTTTGACGACGTCCATGACCTCGTCCCACTCGCCCTCGACCGATGTGAACATCGCGTCCGTACGGTTCGGCAGACCCGACTCGCGCACCACGCGCACCGCGTCCGCCACGTACTCGCCGACGTCCTCGCCGACGCCCAGCGGCGACACCGAGAAGGCGACGATCATGCGTTGACCACGCCCTCCTTGCGGGCGCGGGCGGCGATCAGGCTCGCCTCGGCCTCGCGGCGCAGCATCCGGTCGGCGAAGAAGCCGCCCGTCGGCAGGACGGAGAGGACGAAGTAGAGGGCGGCGGTCTTCAGGGACCACTTGGTCTTGTTCCAGGCGTCCAGCCAGAAGAGGACGTAGATGACGAAGAGGACGCCGTGGACGGCGCCCATCACCGGTACGGCGTTGAAGTCCGTCATGCGCTTGAGCGCGGAGCAGACGAGCAGCAGCAGGAAGGAAACGGCCTCCGGGGCGGAGACCAGGCGGAGCCGGCGCAGGGCGGAGGCGGTCTTGATGTCCACGGGGGTACGCACCTTCGTGAGTCAGTGGCTGGACAGTGGCGGGACGACTACAGCTTGTGATGGCATTCACAAGCTCGTCCATTGTTGCAGCCTCGTCCCGGATGCCTGGATCCGGGGTCATTCCGGGACCAAGGGCCTGTCGACCGGCGAGTCGGCCCGCTAGCGTCGTCCCGTGGCACAGTTTCGGCTCCAGGGGAGCAAAGTCCTCGCCGTCGACCTGACGGGCGACGCGGTCAAAGCCAAGAACGGCTCGATGGTCGCGTACGAGGGCGACATGACGTTCAGGAAAATGACCGGCGGCGGGGACGGCCTGCGCGGCATGGTCACCCGCCGGCTCACCGGCGAGCAGATGGAAGTGATGGAGGTGAAAGGACACGGCACCTGCTTTTTCGCCGACCGGGCGACCGAGATCAACCTCGTCTCCCTGCGCGGCGAGACGCTCCATGTCGAGGCGAGCAACCTCCTCGCGGCCGACGCGGGCCTGCGCACCGGCACCACCTTCACCGGTCTGCGCGGCGCCTCCCAGGGCAACGGCCTGTTCACCACGACCGTCGAGGGCACGGGCCAGGCGGCGATCATGTCCGACGGCACGGCCGTCGTGCTGCGCGTGACCCCGTCCACTCCCCTGCAGGTCGACCCGGGCGCGTACATCGCCCACACCGGCAAGCTCAAGCAGCACTTCCAGTCCGGCGTCAACTTCCGCACGTTCATCGGCGAGGGCTCCGGCGAGGCGTTCCAGATCCGCTTCGAGGGCGAGGGCCTGGTCTACGTGCAGCCGAGCGAGCGCACCACCGTGGGAGGCGACGTCTGATGCCGTTCCGGACCTTGAACTCCCGCATGGTCGAGGCGCAGATCGCTCCAGGTCAGCGCCTCTTCAGCCAGCGCGGCGCCATGCTCGCCTACAAGGGCGACGTCTCCTTCACCCCCAGCATCACCGGAGGCCAGGGCGGCGTGCTGGGCATGATCGGCCGCCGCGTCGCCAACGAGGCCACCCCGCTGATGACCGTGGAGGGCAGCGGCACGGTGATGTTCGGCCACGGCGGCCACCACGTGCAGGTGATCGAGCTGTCGGGCGAGACGCTCTACGTCGAGGCCGACCGGCTGCTCGCCTTCGACGGCACCCTGCAGCAGGGCACCATGTTCATGGGTTCGCAGGGCGGCGTCATGGGCATGGTCCGCGGCCAGGTCACGGGCCAGGGCCTGTTCACCACGACCCTCAAGGGCCACGGCGCGGTCGCCGTGATGGCCCACGGCGGCGTCATCGAGCTGCCGATCCGGCAGCAGCGGCCCGTCCACGTGGACCCGCAGGCCTATGTCGCCCACCGCGGCGACGTCCGCAGCAAGCTCTCCACCGCCATCGGCTGGCGCGAGATGGTGGGGCGCGGCTCCGGGGAAGCATTCCAGCTCGAGCTGTCCGGCGAGGGCACGGTCTACGTACAGGCGTCGGAGGAGAAGCTGTGAGCACTGCCAACGGTCCGGCCGTCTTCGACGCGCACACCCTCCCGGCCGACGACAACGTCAACCCGTACGCCTTCAGCGTGGACCTCGACGGCCAGTGGTTCCTGCAGAAGGGGAAGATGATCGCCTATTACGGGCGCATCGAATTCCACGGCATCGGGCACGGCCGCCTCGACCGTCTCATCGCCCACAGCTTCCACTCGCCGCTGCACGCCGCGGACTGGGTGGTCGCCGAGGGCAAGGGCAAGATGCTGCTCGCGGACCGCAGCTTCGACGTCAACTCCTACGACCTGGAGGACGGCAATCTGACGGTGCGGTCGGGCAATCTGCTCGCGTTCCAGCCGTCGCTCTCGCTCAAGCAGTCGATCGTCCCCGGCTTCCTCACGCTCATCGGCACGGGCAAGTTCGTGGCGGCCTCCAACGGACCCGTCGTCTTCGTGGAGCCACCCGTCCGGGTGGACCCGCAGGCCCTCGTCGGCTGGGCCGACTGCCCCTCCCCCTGCCACCACTACGACCACCAGTACCTGCGGGGGGTGCTCGGCGGCGTGCGCGCCTTCACGGGCATCGGCGGCACCTCGGGCGAGGAGCACCAGTTCGAGTTCGTGGGCGCCGGTACGGTGCTGCTGCAGTCCACGGAACAGCTGATGGCCGGGATCCCGACCGGCGAGACGCCGCAGCAGGAGGGGGTCCCTCACGCAAGCGCGCCGAATCAGCCAACCACGCCCCGTATGCCGGGCCAGCTCGGAGACCTCCAGCGCCGCTTCGGGCTGTGAGCGGTACTCTGCGGAGTGTGACGTCGAACGTGTGACCTCACGCTCCGCATCCAAGTGGTTAATCTTTCAACTTTCTTAGGTAGAATTCCTCTATGTCTATGGACACCGAGAACGGCACCCGCTGGCTCAGCGAAGAGGAACAGCGCGCCTGGCGCGCCCACCTGGACGTCAGCCGCCTGCTGATGCACCAGCTCGAACGGGACCTGCAGCCGTTCGGCCTCACCAACAACGACTACGAGATCCTGGTCAACCTCTCGGAGTCCGAGGACCACCGCATGCGGATGAGCGACCTCGCGACCGCCACGCTGCAGTCCAAGAGCCGCCTCTCCCACCAGATCACCCGCATGGAGAACGCGGGCCTGGTCCGGCGCGAGAACTGCGAGTCGGACCGCCGGGGCCTGTACGCCGTCCTCACGGAGCACGGCTGGGACACGATGCGGCAGGTCGCCCCGCACCACGTCGCCTCCGTGCGCGAGCACTTCATCGACCTGCTGGGCGAGGCGGACCTCAAGGCCCTCTACGCCTCCCTGGCCCCGGTCGCCCAGCACCTGCGCTCCCTGCGCGGCCGCGCCTGAGCCGGTCCCGCGGCCGCAGCTGAGCCCCGACCGCAGCCGCGCCCGCCCCCGGCGCCGCACGCACTCAGGGGCGGGCCGTGCCCATGTAGTCCGCCCAGATGCGGGCCGGGAAGGCGTTGCCCCGCTGCCCCTCCTCGCCGCCCAGGTCCGACATCGGCAGGAGCGGGCCGCCCTCGGGCTTCGTGCGGAACACCGTCACGGCCGTGGACAGGTTCCCGGACCAGCCGGTGAACCAGGCCGAGTTCAGACGGTCCTGGTCGCCGGTGCGCCCGGCCGACCAGGAGCGCCCGCCCGGGTCGCGCAGGGCGCGCGCCACTTCGTCCGCCACGTCCTTGTCCAGGGCCCGCCGCGCCTTGGCCCGGCTCTCGAAGCCGCCCACGGACGCGTCGTCCTTGACGACCTTGGTGACGGAGTAGGGGTCGTTCTGCAGCCCCCGTTCGGCGAAGGTGCCGTACGCCGCGGCCATGCGGATCGCACTCGGCGTGGACGTACCGATGGGGAAGGACTGTTCCAGCTCGGCCATGCTGCTCTTCAGCAGGCCGGCCCGGACGGCCGTGTCCCGCACCTTCTTCAGGCCCACTTCCCGGCCCAGGCGCACGTAGGTCGCATTGCCCCCGCTGGTCAGGGCCTGGCGGAGGGTGGGGTGGTTCTCGTCGGGGCCGGAGGAGTCCCCGGCCGGCTGAAGCTTGCCGCTGTCGTCGTAGTAGCTGCCGGGATCCACGCCGTCCTGCAGCGCGGCGGCGAGGACGAAGGGCTTGAAGGCGGAGCCCGCCGGGACGCCCGAGGTGTCGGCGTTGTTGGCGAAGTGCTTCGTGGCGTCGGGCCCGCCGTAGAGGGCGAGGACGGCACCGTCCGAAGGCCGTACGGAGGCGGCCCCCACCTGGACGTCCGTATCGGAATCCGGCCGCTTCCGCGGATCGGTGTCCTTGGCGAGGACGCCGTCGACGGCCTTCTTCAGCCGCTCCATGCGGCTCTTGTCGAAGGTGGTGTGGATCCGGTAGCCGCCGTGGGCCAGGTCCTGCTCGGTGAGCATGGCCCGCTGCCTGATGTCCTTGTTGGCGACGTCGACCAGATAGCCGGCCTGGCCGCCGAGCCCGGTGGACACCGACTGCTTACGGGGCTCGGGGAAGGTGCGGTACGTGTCGCGCTCCGCCTGGGACATGCGGCCGGTCTTCACCTCCCGGTCCAGGATCCACTTCCAACGGTCCTCCGCCCGCGCGTGGTTGCTCCGGCTCACCGAGGGGTCGTAGAGCTCGGCCCCCTTCAACAGGGCGGCGAGCATGGCGCCTTGGCTCGGGTCCAGCTTCTTCGCGGGGATGCCGTAGTACGCCTGGGCGGCGGCCTCGATCCCGTACGCCCCGCGCCCGAACCAGCTGGTGTTGAGGTAGCCCTGCAGGACCTCCTGCTTGCTCTTGGTCCGGTCCACCTTCAGCGAGATGACGAACTCCTTGACCTTCCGGGTGGCGGTCTGCTCCTGCGAGAGGTAGGTGTTCTTCACGTACTGCTGGGTGATGGTGGAGCCGCCCTGCGTCTCCTCGCCCCCCGCCGTGCTGGCGAAGGCCCGCAGGATGCCCTTGAACGACACTCCGCGGTCACGGTAGAAACTCTCGTTCTCGGCGGCTATCACCGCGTTCTGCGTGGACTCCGGCACGTCGGACAGCCGGACGATGGTGCGGTTGACCTCGCCGACGCTCGCCATCCGCGAACCGTCCGACCAGTAGTAGGTGTTGGCCTCCTGGCGGGCCGCGGCGTTCTCGTCGGGGATGTCGACGCTCGCGTAGACGCACGCGAACAGCCCGGCCACGCCGCCCAGGCCGAGCAGGAGGGTGCCTCCCGTCAGCCGCCACGACGGCAGCCAGCGGCGCACGCCGCGTCTGCCCTGACGGGGGTAGTCGATGAAGCGCTTGCGGGCTGCCGCTTCCTCCGTCCTGCGGCGGCGGGGACGCAGCTTGTGCCGGTTCTTGCTCACGGGCTGATCGCTCTCGACGGAAACGGGGGACGTCCATAAGACGTCCCCCGACCAAGATCCGGTTCGGCGATTCGTATGAGCGTTCCATGACGGCGCACGGCTGCCGGCCGTGCGCCCGGCCGCTACGCCGTGCGCCCGGCCGCTATCCCCGTTCCGTCAGGCCCGCGACCAGCTCGTCCGCGGCCGCATACGGGTCCAGCGATCCGCCGACGATGCGCTCCGCCAGGGCGGTCAGGCGGCGGTCGCCGTGGAGGTCGGCGATGCGTTCGCGCAGGGCCGTGACGGCGATGGTCTCGACTTCGCGGGCGGCCCGGGCGATGCGGCGGTCGGTGAGGACGCCCCGCTCCTCCATCCAGGCCCGGTGCTTCTCCAGGGCCTCGACCAGCTCGTCCGTGCCCTCGCCGCGCGCGGCCACCGTCTTGACGATCGGGGGCCGCCAGTCGCCCGGCCCCCTGGCCTCGCCCAGCCCGAGCATGTGGTTGAGCTCACGGGCCGTGGCGTCGGCGCCGTCGCGGTCGGCCTTGTTGACGACGTAGACGTCGCCGATCTCGAGGATGCCCGCCTTCGCGGCCTGGATGCCGTCGCCCATCCCCGGGGCGAGGAGCACCACGCTCGTGTCGGCCTGGGAAGCGATCTCCACCTCGGACTGGCCGACGCCGACCGTCTCGACGAGGATCACGTCGCAGCCGGCCGCGTCCAGGACGCGGATGGCCTGCGGGGCGGCCCAGGCCAGGCCGCCCAGATGGCCGCGCGTGGCCATGGAACGGATGTACACCCCCGGGTCGGAGGCGTGGTCGGACATCCGTACGCGGTCGCCGAGCAGGGCGCCGCCCGAGAACGGCGAGGACGGGTCGACGGCCAGCACCCCGACCCGCCGGCCCGCCCGGCGGTAGGCGCTGACCAGCGCCGACGTCGACGTCGACTTGCCGACGCCGGGCGAGCCCGTGAGGCCCACCACGTACGCGCCGCCGGTCAGCGGCGCCAGGGCGGCCATGACGTCGCGCAGTTGCGGGGACGCCCCCTCCACCAGGGAGATCAGCCGGGCCACGGCGCGCGGCCGGCCTTCGCGGGCCTGCTCCACCAGTGCGGGGACGTCCACCATCAGTGCTCCGTTCTGGGAAACCTCGGGAAGCGTGAGGTCACTTGCCGGGGACGCGGATGATCAGGGCGTCGCCCTGGCCGCCGCCGCCGCACAGGGCCGCCGCGCCGACGCCGCCGCCGCGCCGCTTGAGCTCCAGCGCGAGGTGGAGGACGGTACGGGCGCCGGACATGCCGATCGGGTGACCGAGCGCGATGGCACCGCCGTTGACGTTCACCTTTTCCGGGGACACGCCGAGGTCCTTGATTGACTGCACGAGGACGGCGGCGAACGCCTCGTTGATCTCGATGAGATCGAGGTCCTCGACGGTCAGGCCCTCGCGGCGCAGCGCGTGCAGGATGGCGTTGGAGGGCTGGGAGTGCAGGGAGTTGTCCGGACCTGCGACGTTGCCGTGGGCGCCGATCTCGGCGATCCACTCCAGGCCCAGTTCCTCGGCCTTGGCCTTGCTCATCACGACGACGGCGGCGGCGCCGTCGGAGATCTGCGAGGAGGTGCCGGCGGTGATCGTGCCGTCCTTGCTGAAGGACGGGCGCAGCCTGCCGAGGACCTCGGCGGTGGTGTCGCCGCGGACGCCCTCGTCGTGGGCGAAGACCACCGGGTCGCCCTTGCGCTGCGGGACCTCGACCGGGGTGATCTCGGCCTCGAAGATGCCGTTCTTCTGGGCGGCGGCGGCGCGCTGGTGGGAGCGGGCGCCGATCTCGTCCTGGGCGGCGCGGCCGATGCCGAGGCGGGTGTTGTGGTTCTCGGTGGAGGCGCCCATGGCGATGGACTCGAAGGAGTCGGTGAGGCCGTCGTGGTCCATCGAGTCGAGCATCTCGATCGCGCCGTACTTGTAGCCCTCGCGGGACTTGGGCAGCAGGTGCGGGGCGTTGGTCATGGACTCCTGGCCGCCGGCCACCACGATGTCGAACTCGCCCGCGCGGATGAGCTGGTCGGCCAGCGCGATGGCGTCCAGGCCGGAGAGGCAGACCTTGTTGACGGTCAGTGCGGGGACGTGCATGGGGATGCCGCCCTTGACCGCCGCCTGGCGGGCCGGGATCTGCCCGGCGCCGGCCTGCAGCACCTGACCCATGATCACGTACTGCACCTGGTCGCCGCCGATGCCGGCCCGGTCGAGGGCCGCCTTGATGGCGAAGCCGCCCAGCTCGGCCGCGGAGAAGCTGCGCAGGGAGCCGAGCAGCTTGCCCATGGGCGTACGGGCGCCCGCGACGATCACGGAGGTGGTGCTGGTCGAACCGTTCGTACCAGACATGAGGCGCGGCCCCTTCGGGTGATGAGGATGGACGACGGAGCATCCGGCGCTTCCGGCCGGGGGTCCGGGGGTTGCCCCCCGGGAGTGCAGCACGGTGGTTTCCGTCAATGTACTGAGCGGTACCCGCGGGGTCACCGGGCAGCGGGTGTGATCGCAAGCACGTTGCGTACACGTTGCGTGACCAAGGCGTACGGCGGTGCACTGGTTCCATGCTGACGCGTATCGACCACATCGGGATCGCCTGCTTCGACCTCGACCGGACTGTCGAGTTCTACCGTGCCACGTACGGCTTCGAGGTGTTCCACACCGAGGTCAACGAGGAGCAGGGCGTCCGCGAGGCCATGCTCAAAATCAATGAGACCTCCGACGGCGGGGCCTCCTACCTGCAGCTGCTGGAGCCGACGCGGGAGGACTCCGCGGTCGGCAAGTGGCTGGCGAAGAACGGCGAGGGCGTCCACCACATCGCCTTCGGCACGGCGGACGTGGACGGGGACGCCGCGGCCGTCCGCGACAAGGGCGTCCGGGTGCTCTACGACGAGCCGCGGATCGGTTCGATGGACTCGCGGATCACCTTCCTGCACCCCAAGGACTGCCACGGCGTGCTGACCGAACTGGTCACCTCGGCGCCCCCGGCGGACCGGGAGCACTGACCCTCACCTCCCCCGGCCGGTAGAGTGCGGGTTCGGCCGGGGTCCTGGGGGTGGGGGCCCGGACCGGGCTGTACCGATGATCTGACACCATTTCTTCGGAAGGGCGGGCTCCGGATTCCAACCGATACACGCGGGAACGGGCCGGCCGCCAAGGCGACCAGGGGACGGATGGGACCGCGCAGTGCGGGGCAACGACCGCTACGAGGCTGACGACCACCTCTCGCAATTCGAAGCCGAGATGGAGCGGCTGAAGAAGGAGCGGGAGAAGGCGGTCCAGCACGCCGACGACCTCGGCTACCAGGTCGAGGTGCTGCGCGCCAAGCTCCACGAGGCGCGCCGCAATCTCGCCCACCGCCCGGCGTACGACACCGCCGACATGGGTTACCAGGCGGAGCAGTTGCTCCGCAATGCCCAGATTCAGGCGGATCAGATGCGCACGGACGCCGAGCGCGAGCTGCGCGAGGCCCGGGCGCAGACGCAGCGTCTGCTGCAGGAGCAGGCCGAGCGCCAGGCCCGGATGGAGGCCGAGCTCCACGCGGAGGCCGTCGCACGCCGCCAGCGCCTGGACGAGGAGCTCAACGAGCGCCGCCAGACCGTCGAGTCGCACGTCAACGAGAACGTGGCCTGGGCCGAGCAGCTGCGTGCGCGCACGGAGTCCCAGGCCCGGCGGCTGCTGGAGGAGTCCCGGGCGGAGGCCGAGCAGGCGCTGGCCACGGCCCGCGCGGAGGCCCAGCGCCTGGCCGAGCAGGCCCGCGCCCGCCTCAGCTCCGCGGCCGACGAGGCCCGCGCCGAGGCCGAGGCCCTGCTGCGCCGCGCCCGTACGGACGCCGAGCGGCTGCTGACCGCCGCGTCCGCGCAGGCGCAGGAGGCCACCGACCACGCCGAGCGGCTGCGCGCGTCCGCCGGTACGGAGAGCGACCAGGCCCGTACGGCCGCGGCCGAGCTCACCCGTACCGCCGAGGCCCGCCTGCAGGAGGCCGACGGGGCGCTGCGCGAGGCGCGCGCCGAGGCCGAGAAGCTGGTCGCCGAGGCGAAGGAGAGCGCCGAGCGCCGCCTGTCCGGCGCCGAGTCGGAGAACGAGCAGCGCACCCGCACCGCCCGGGCCGAGGTCGCCCGGCTGGTCAGCGAGGCCACGAAGGACGCCGAGGCGCTCAAGGCCGAGGCCGAGCAGCTGCGCGCGGACGCCGCCGCCAAGGCCGAGCGGCTCGTCGCCGAGGCCGCCGAGAAGGCCCGCAGCGCCGCCGCGGAGGACTCCGCCGCCCAGCTGTCCAAGGCCGCCCGGACGGCCGAGGAGGTCCTGTCCAAGGCCTCCGAGGACGCCCGCGCCACCACGAAGGCCGCGGCCGCCGAGGCGGAGCGGATCCGCAAGGAGGCCGAGGCCGAGGCCGAGCGGCTGCGCGCACAGGCCGCGGACACCGCCGAGCAGCTCAAGGGCGCGGCGAAGGACGACACCAAGGAGTACCGGGCCAAGACCGTCGAGCTCCAGGAGGAGGCGCGGCGGCTGCGCGGCGAGGCCGAGCAGTTGCGGGCCGACGCCGTCGCCGAGGGCGAGCGGATCCGCGGCGAGGCCCGGCGCGAGGCGCTGCAGCAGATCGAGGAGGCGGCCGGCACCGCCGAGGAGCTGCTGGCCAAGGCCAAGGCCGATGCGGAGGAGACGCGCACCGGTGCGGCCGCCGAGAGCGAGCGGGTCCGGTCGGAGGCCGCCGAGCGGGCCGCCTCGCTGCGCAAGCAGGCCGAGGAGGCCCTGGAGCGGGCGCGCACCGAGGCCGAGGAGATGGCCGAGGAGGCCGAGGACCACGCCGAGCGCACCCGCGGCGAGGCCGAGGAGGCCGCGCGCAAGCTGCGCGAGGAGGCCGAGAAGGCCGCCGAGGCGCGCCGCGCCGAGGCCGATGCGGAGCTGACCCGGCTGCACGCCGAGGCCGAGCAGCGGGTGGAGGCCGCCGAGGAGGCGCTGCGCGAGGCCCGTACGGAGGCGGAGCGGCTGCGCCGCGAGGCCTCCGAGGAGACCGAGCGCCAGCGTACGGAGACCGCGGAGCGGGTGCGCACGCTGCAGGCGCAGGCCGAGAGCGAGGCGGAGCGGCTGCGTGCCGAGGCCGCCGAGGAGGCCGCCGCCGCCCGCAGCGAGGGCGAGTCGGCGGGCGCGCGGCTGCGCGCCGAGGCCAATGCGGAGGCGGAGCGGCTGCGCAGCGAGGCGCAGGAGACCGCCGACCGGGTGCGGGCCGAGGCGAACGCCGCGGCCGAGCGCACGGCCGCCGAGGCCGCCGAGGCCCTCGCGGCCGCGCAGGAGGAGGCCGCCCGCCGCCGGCGCGAGGCCGAGGAGCTGCTCGGCGACGCCCGTACGGAGGCGCAGGCCGAGCGCGAGGCGGCGCGCGAGCAGAGCGAGGAGCTGCTGGCTTCGGCGCGCAAGCGGGTCACGGAGGCGCAGGAGGAGGCCCAGCGCCTGGTCGAGGAGGCCGAGGCGCGCGCCGCCGAGCTGGTGTCCGCCGCCGAGGCGACCGCCCAGCAGGTGCGCGACGCGGTCGCCGGGCTGCACGAGCAGGCCGAGGAGGAGATCGCCGGGCTGCGCTCGGCCGCCGAGCACAACGCGGAGCGCACGCTCACCGAGGCCCAGGAGGAGGCCGACCGGGTCCGCACCGACGCCTACGCCGAGCGCGAGCGCGCCGGCGAGGACGCGGCCCGGATCCGCGCCGAGGCGCAGGCCGCGGCCGAGGCCGCCGAGGCGCTCGCCGAGCGCAAGGTCGCCGAGGCGATCACGGAAGGTCAGCGCCTGGAGGCGGAGGCCGCCCGCACGCTGGAGGAGGCCACCGACAGCGCCCACGCCAAGCTCGCCGAAGCGGGCGTGCAGGCCGACGAGCTGCTCTCCGAGGCCATGGCCGAGGCGGAGAAGCTGATCGCGGAGGCCGAGGAGACGGCCGAGAAGGCGCAGCAGGACGCCGCGGCCACGGCCGACGAGGCACGGGCCGCCGCCGCGGCGCGCCGCTCCGAGGCCGCCGAGCAGGCCGACGCGCTGATGGCGGAGGCCACGTCGGAGGCCGAGCGGCTGATCGCCGAGGCCGGCTCCGTCCTGGAGGAGGCCCGCGAGTCGGCGGAGGCGCAGCAGGCGGAGGCGGCCGAGGAGGCCGCCAGGCTGCGCGCCGAGGCCGAGCGGATGGTCACGGAGGCCCGCGAGGACGCGGAGAAGCACCGCGGCGAGGCCGAGGAGGCCGCCGAGGCGCTCCTCGCCAAGACGAAGGCCGACGCGGAGCGCACGGTGGCGGAGGCGTCCGCCCGGTCCAAGCAGATGCGCACCGACGCGTCCGACGCCCTGGCGTCGGCCGAGCAGGACGCGGCGCGGGCGCGCGCCGAGGCCCGCGAGGACGCGAACCGGATGCGTTCCGAGGGCCACGCCGAGGCCGAGCGGATCATCCGCGAGGCCGAGGAGCTCACCTCCGGGGCGCAGGCCGAGGCGGACCGCATCGTCGACAAGGCCCGCGAGGCCGCCGGCCGGCACCGTACGGAGGCGGCCGCGCAGGCCGACGAGCTGATCGCCGAGGCCTCGGCCGAGGCGGAGAAGCTGCGGGCCGAGGCCGCGGAGACGGTGGAGACCGCGCACCGCGAGGCGGCACGTACGGGCGAGGAGGCCCGGGAGGCCGCCGAGGCCGTCCGCACGGAGGCCGCCGGGAAGGCCGAGCGCACGCTCGCCGAGGCGGACGCCGAGTCCGAGCGGCTGCGCACCGACGCCGCCCGGGTCCTCGACGAGGCCCGGGAGGCGGCGAACGCCCGCCGCACGGAGGCCGCCGAGCAGGCCGACACCCTCGTCGCCGAGGCGACGGCGGAGGCCGAGCGGATGGCCTCGGAGGCCGCCGAGGCGCTGGCCGCCGCGCAGGAGAACGCCAACAGCACGCGCGCGGACTCCGCGCGCATCAAGGCCGACGCCGTCCAGGAGGCGGAGCGGCTGCGCGCGGAGGCGCGTGCCGAGGGCGAGCAGACCGTCGACGACGCCCGGGAGGCCGCCGCCAA
This sequence comes from Streptomyces rectiverticillatus, assembly GCF_013394065.1. NCBI lineage: Bacteria > Bacillati > Actinomycetota > Actinomycetes > Kitasatosporales > Streptomycetaceae > Streptomyces > Streptomyces rectiverticillatus. The sequence continues at coordinate 5,100,039 of NZ_CP040752.1, read as the reverse complement.
GCGGCTTGCCGACGCGGGCGAGCAGGCGGACGCCCTGATCGCCAAGGCGCAGGAGGAGGCGCTGCGCACGGCCGCGGCCGCCGAGGAGCAGGCCGACACGATGGTGGGCGTGGCCCGCCGCGAGGCCGAGCGGATCGTCACGGAGGCCACCGGCGAGGGCAACGCCCTGGTGGAGCAGGCCCGTACGGACGCGGACACGCTGCTCGCCGAGGCGCGCGGGGACGCCACCGCGATAAGGGAGCGCGCCGACGAGCTGCGCTCGCGTGTCGAGGGCGAGGTCGAGGAGCTGCACGGCCGGGCGCGCCGCGAGGCCGCCGAGGCGATGCAGTCGGCGGGCGAGCGCTGCGACAAGCTCGTCGCGGCCGCGACCGAGCAGCTCGAGGAGGCCGAGGAGAAGGCGAAGAAGCTGCTGTCCGACGCGAGCAGCGAGGCCAGCAAGGTGCGGATCGCGGCGGTGAAGAAGGCGGAGGGGCTGCTCAAGGAGGCCGAGCAGAAGAAGGCCGCTGCCGTACGGGAGTCGGATCGCCTGCGCACCGAGGGTGCGGAGGAGGCGAAGCGCCTTGTCGAGGAGGGAAAGCGGGAGTTGGAGGTCCTGGTGCGCCGTCGCGAGGACATTCAGGCGGAGATTTCCCGTGTCCAGGACGTGTTGGAGGCGTTGGAATCTTTTGAGGCCCCGGGGGCCGGAAGCGCCAAGGATGGCGGGGTGAAGGCAGCGGCGGGTGCCGGTGCTACTCGTTCGGGTGGCAAGCAGTCACAGAAGTAGCCACTCAAACGGGGGGACATTCTCCAGATCTGCCAACCATTCACCTGATGACACGCCGCTCGCACCCCTAGGATTCCCTCTATCACCTCACCGGTCTCTTATGACAGGAACCCCATGAGTGACACTTCCTCCCCCTTCGGCTTCGAGCTTGTGCGGCGTGGATACGACCGCGGCCAGGTGGACGACCGCATTACCAAGCTCGTCGCCGACCGAGACAGCGCACTGGCACGCATCACCTCTCTGGAAAAGCGCATCGAGGAGCTGCACCTCGAGACGCAGAATGCTCAGGCCCAGGTCAATGACGCCGAGCCGTCCTATGCGGGTCTGGGGGCGAGGGTCGAGAAGATCCTTCGGCTGGCCGAGGAAGAGGCCAAGGATCTGCGTGAGGAGGCCCGGCGCGCCGCCGAGCAGCACCGCGAGCTTGCCGAGTCCGCCGCCCAGCAGGTGCGCAACGACGCCGAGTCGTTCGCCGCCGACCGCAAGGCGAAGGCGGAGGACGAGGGCGCGCGCATCGTCGAGAAGGCCAAGGGCGACTCCGCCCAGCTGCGGGCCGAGGCGCAGAAGGACGCCCAGTCCAAGCGCGAGGAGGCGGACGCGCTCTTCGAGGAGACCCGCGCCAAGGCGGCCCAGGCCGCCGCCGACTTCGAGACCAACCTGGCCAAGCGGCGCGAGCAGTCCGAGCGCGACCTGGCCTCCCGCCAGGCCAAGGCGGAGAAGCGGCTGGCGGAGATCGAGCACCGCGCGGAGCAGCTGCGCCTGGAGGCGGAGAAGCTGCGCACGGACGCCGAGCGCCGCGCCCGTCAGACGGTGGAGACCGCCCAGCGCCAGGCCGAGGACATCGTGGCCGACGCCAACGCCAAGGCGGACCGCATCCGCAGCGAGTCCGAGCGCGAGCTCGCCGCGCTCACCAACCGCCGTGACAGCATCAACGCCCAGCTGACCAACGTCCGCGAGATGCTGGCCACGCTGACCGGCGCCGCCGTCGCCGCGGCCGGCGTCCCCGGCGACGACGAGCCGATCTCCCGCGGCGTCCCGGCCCAGCAGAGCCGCTGAGCCCAGGGCCGCTGACCTCCGGGACCCCGTCCTGCCCTGTGCGCCGCCTGTGCGGGCGCACGGGGCGGCGGTCGCCCTCCCGGTGCTCCGGGCCGCTCCCCCGGACGGCCCGCTACCGGTGGTGGGGTGCGTCGGCCCCCCTTACCGTGGCTGAATGATCGAGCTGCAGGGCCTGACCAAGCGCTACGGCGACAAGCTCGCCGTCGACGGCCTCACCTGCACCGTCCGCCCCGGGATCGTCACCGGCTTCCTGGGTCCCAACGGCGCGGGCAAGTCCACGACGATGCGGATGATGCTCGACCTGGACAGCCCCACCGCCGGCACGGTCCTCATCGACGGGCGGCACTACCGGCAGCTGAAGGACCCGCTGCGGACCGTCGGCGCCCTGCTGGACGCCAAGGCCATGCACGGTGGCCGCAGCGCCTACAACCACCTGCTGTGCCTGGCGCAGAGCAACGGCATCCCGCGCCCCCGCGTCCGTGAGGTTCTGGACACGGTCGGCCTGACCTCGGTGGCCGGAAAGCGCTCCAAGGGATTCTCGCTCGGCATGGGGCAGCGCCTGGGCATCGCCGCCGCGCTGCTCGGCGACCCGCAGATCCTGATGTTCGACGAGCCCGTCAACGGGCTGGACCCCGAGGGCATCCACTGGATCCGCAATCTGATGAAGAACCTCGCCTCCCAGGGGCGTACGGTCTTCGTCTCCTCGCACCTGATGAGCGAGATGGCGCTGACCGCCGAGCACCTGATCGTCATCGGCCAGGGCCGGCTGCTCGCGGACACCTCGATGGCGGACTTCATCGCCCGCAACTCGCGCTCGTACGTACGGCTGCGCTCCCCGGAGACCGAGCGGCTGCTGGACGTCCTGGCCGGTGCCGGGATCACGGCCGTGACCACGCAGGACGGCCACCTGGAGGTCGACGGCACGGAGGCGGCCCGGCTGGGCGAGCTCGCCGCGCGGCACCGGATCGTCCTGCACGAGCTGAGCCCCCAGCAGGCGTCCCTGGAGGAAGCCTTCATGCAGCTGACCGCCGAGTCGGTGGAGTACCACGCGCACAGCGCGCCGACCGCGGATGCGGATGCGGGCGCAGGCGCTCCGCCGGGCGGCGGCGCGGTGCCGCCCGGCGGCGGGTGGGGAGCCGACTGGCGGAAGAAGGGATCCTGACGATGGCGGTGGTGGGGCAGGTCCTGCAATCGGAATGGACGAAGATCAAATCCGTCCGCTCCACGGTGTGGACGCTCGGTCTCGCGCTGGTGGTCACCGTCGCGCTCGGCGCGCTGATCAGCGCCTTCTCCAGCAGTAACTTCGAGCGTATGCCGGTGCAGGAGCGGGTGAATTTCGACCCGACCTTTACGAGTTTCGCGGGAATGGGACTCGGCCAGCTCGCCATGATCGTTTTCGGGGTGCTGGTGGTGTCCAATGAATACAGCACCGGAATGATCCGCACTTCACTGGCGGCGGTTCCGCAGCGGGGCACGTTCCTCTTCAGCAAGATCGCCGTCGCCACGCTGATCGCGTTCGTCATCGCGATGCTGACCAGCTTTGTCTCCTTCTTCGTCGGCCAGTCGATGCTCGGCAGTCACCGGACGTCGATCGATGATGCGGGAGTCCTGCGGGCGGTGATCGGCGGCGGGCTCTATATGACGCTGATCGCGGTGTTCTCGATGGGGATCGCGGCGATGCTGCGCAGCCCCATGCTCTCGCTCGGCATTCTGATGCCGTTCTTCTTCATCATCTCCAGCATTCTGGGCGCGGTGGAGGCGACGAAGAAGGTCGGGCAGTATCTGCCCGACCAGGCGGGCCACAAGGTCATGCAGGTGGTGTCGGTCGACGACGCCCCGTACGGGCCGTGGGGCGGCTTCACGATCATGGTGCTGTGGGTGGCGGCGGCGCTGGTCGGCGGGTACGTCGTCCTGAAGCGGCGCGACGCGTAGTGCCCTTCCGGCGGATCATGACGGGCGCTCCGGCGCCGGTGGCGGTGCCGTCCGGGCCCCCACCGCGGGTGTGCGGCGCGCGGCGTCGTCCGCCCGTCCCGTGCCCGTCCCGTGAGCGAGGAGCTGCCGTGACCGATCGCACGCTGAGGGCACTCGGGCTCGACGGTGCCCCCGCCGAGCTGCCGCTGACGTATCCCGGGCGCCCGGTCGGGGAGCCGGCCCTGCTGACGGGCGGCGAGCTGCTGCCGCTGCGGCCGGAGCCGGGGCCGCCGGGCGAGTGGCGGGTGGTGACGGGGATGGGAGGCACGGAGCCGGGCCTCGACGCCTTCCTCGACCGGATGAGCGCGGCGCGCGTCCGCTCGCGCCACCCCGTGCTCGCCGTAGGGTCCAACGCCTCCCCCGCCCAGCTGCACCACAAGCTCACCCGGCGCGGCCCGGGGCCCACGGTGCCGATGGCGCCCGTGGAGGTGCACGGCATCGGGGTCGGGTGCTCCGCGCACATCGGGCGCCACGGTTACGTGGCCGCGGCGCCCTACGCCGACCCGGCGGCCCGGCGCACGCTCGTGGCCGGCTGGCTGGACGACGCGCAGCTGGCCGCCGTCGACGAGACCGAGTTCAACTACCGGCGGGTGTGGGTGCCGGGCGGGGACTTCCCGATGGCGCTGCCCGCGGGGCACCGGCTGGGCGGCGCGCATCTCTACGTGAGCCTGCACGGCGTCCTGGCCGACCCGGGCGGCGGCGGGCCCCGCGCGGGCGGCGGCGATCAGGTCGGCCTGCTGAGCACGCTGCTGTCCGCCTCACGGGCCCTGCGCGAGCTGCTCGGGCCGGGCCCGGAGGACTGGGTCACCCGGGCGCGGGCGGACGAGGCGGTACGGGCCGAGGGGCGGGCGGTCTTCCGGAGGGAGGGCTGGGTGCTCCCCGAAGGCCTGCCCCTGGGCGAGGGCCGGGGCGGCGACCGCCCTCACCAGGCGCTCCCCACCCCGCGCAGCTAATCGCGGGTAACGGGAACCGTCAGCTCCTCGTTATGCTCCTAACCCTTACGGGGCCTTACGCCCAAAAGAGCTCGCGAGGGGCGGAGAATGATCGAGGCAGTCGGTCTGACAAAGCGCTACGGCGCCAAGACGGCCGTACACAATCTGTCGTTCCAGGTGCGGCCGGGGGCCGTCACCGGCTTCCTGGGTCCGAACGGATCAGGCAAGTCCACGACCATGCGCATGATCCTGGGACTGGACCAGCCCACGTCCGGGCGCGTCACCATCGGCGGCCACCCCTTCCGCAGCCTCCCCAACGCACCGCGCCAGGTCGGCGCACTGCTGGATGCGAAGGCCGTGCACGGCGGGCGCAGCGCCTACCACCATCTGCTCTCCCTCGCGCAGCTCGGCGGCATCCCGGCCCGCCGGGTGGACGAGGTCCTCGGCGTCGTCGGCCTGCAGGACGTCGCCAAGCGGCGCTCCAAGGGCTTCTCGCTCGGCATGGGCCAGCGCCTCGGCATCGCCGCCGCGCTGCTCGGCGACCCGCAGGTGCTGCTCTTCGACGAGCCGGTCAACGGCCTCGACCCCGAGGGCATCCTCTGGGTCCGCAATCTGATGAAGCAGCTCGCGGCCGAGGGCCGGACGGTCTTCGTCTCCTCGCACCTGATGAGCGAGATGGCGCTGACCGCCGACCACCTGATCGTCATCGGGCGCGGCCAGCTCATGGCCGACATGAGCGTCAAGGACTTCATATCCGCGAACTCCGCGGACTTCGCGCGCGTGCGCACCCCGGAGACGGAGCCGGCGAGCCGCGAGAAGCTCACGGCGGCCCTCGTCGAGGGCGGCGCCCAGGTGCTGTCCGAGCCGGACGGCGGCCTGCGCGTCACCGGTCTGCCGCTGCCGCGGATCAGTGACATCGCCCACGGGGCGGACGTCCGCCTCTGGGAGCTCTCGCCGCACCAGGCCTCGCTGGAGGAGGCGTACATGCGGATGACGCAGGGCGCGGTCGACTACCGCTCGACGGCCGACCAGCTCGCCGCCCTCGCCCCGCCGCCCCCGGGCCCCGGCTACGGCCACCCCGGCGCCCCCGCCCCGCAGGGCTGGGCCCCGCCGGAGGGCAATCCCTACCCCGTGCTCCCGGGCGAGCAGCCCAATCCGTACGCGCAGGCCCCGGCCGCCGCCCCGGTGGTTCCGCAGGCACCCGCGGGCCCGCCGCCCGCCGCGCCCGCCGCCGCTCCCGCCCCTGCCCCCGCCGACCTCACCAAGCGCGACAGCGAGGACGCCCGATGACCACCCCCCAGCCCCAGGCGGCCCACCCGGCGACTCCGCAGGCCGCCCCGCAGGCCCCGCCGCACGCGCCCGGCTACTGGCCCGGCACCGCGCCCGCGGGCGGCGTCTCCGGCTACGTCTCGCCGATCCCGGTGCGCAAGGCGACCCTCATGGACGCCCTCGCGGCCGAGTGGACCAAGATCCGCTCCGTGCGCTCCACGATCTGGACGCTGAGCATCATGGTGGGGATCATCGTCGGCATCGGACTGCTGATCGCGGCCGGCGTCAACGCCGCCGGCAGCACCATGAACGGCACGAACGCCCTGGCCGCCGGCTTCTTCAGCGTGATGCTCGGCATGATCTGCGTGCTCACGCTCGGCGTGCTGACGATCTCCTCCGAGTACGGCACGGGCATGATCCGTACGACGCTGACGGCCTGCCCCGACCGCGCCCGGGTGCTCACGGCGAAGGCGATCGTCTTCTTCACCCTGACGTTCGTGATCACCCTGGTCTCCACGGCGCTGGTCGGGATCATCGACGTCGCCCTGCTGGAGGACCAGGCCGAGTTCGCCTCGACCGGCAGCGAGTGGCTCCGGGCGACGATCGGCACCAGTCTCTTCATCGGCCTGCTCGGGCTGATCTCCCTCGCCATGGGCACGCTGCTGCGGCACTCCGCGGGAGCGATCACGGTGATGCTGGGCGTGGTGCTGCTGCCGCTGGTCGTGGCGATGTTCATGTTCACGGAGAGCCTGTCGGACCTGCGCAAGGCGCTGTTCGAGTACTCGATCCCCATGCAGCTGTCGGTCTTCTACGGCGCCTCCGGCGAGGAGTCGGCCACCAGCCTCAGCGGCTGGGACCCGGTGTGGATCATGGCGATCGCCGCGGCCGTCGCGCTCGGCGGCGCCTTCGCCTCGCTGCTGAAGCGCGACGCGTGACCGCTGACGACTGCTGACCGCAGACCGCAGACTGCAGACTGCAGACTGCAGACCGCAGCCAAACCCTCAGTAACGAGGGGCATTCCGGGACCGCTGGAGCCGTGCGCTCCGGCGGTCCCTCGCGTTCCAGCAGGACTTGTGCCAGTGCCGCCGGTCGTCGACGCCGGCCCCGTACTGCGGCCAGGCCACCAAGTGCGGCACTCCCGGCGGGATCTCCTGATCGCACCCGGGGCAGCGGTAGTGCTTCGTGGCCGAGCCGCCGCCGATCGTGCGCACCGCCCACTCCTCGCCCTGCCAGTCCTCGGTGCGCTCCAGGCCGTAGCGGTCGCCGCCCTCGCCGCGGGGGGCGTCTGGCTGCTTGTCTGCGCCGCCTCGCGGGCGGTTTCGGCGCGGAGACACGGGGCACCTCGGTTGGTCTGGGGGGCTACGGGCCGTGACCAGATTACGCGCCAGAGTCACCGTGGTGGGCAGGCGTCCCCCCGGCACCGCGGCGACACTCCCCCGATCATCATGAAAACTTAACGCCGAGCCGTGCCCATGGCACGTGTCAGCCGTTATTTCCGGTGGGGGGATGCCGCGTCGGTCGCTAGGAGGAGCAAGAGCGATGCGCGTTGGAGCATTCGTCCTGGCCGCCCAATTCCCCGGACAGGGGCATGCGGAGGCCCTGCACCGGGCCGTGCGGACGGCAGTGGTCGCCGAGGAGGCGGGGCTGGACGCGGTCTGGTTCGCCGAACACCACTTCATGCCGTACGGGGTCTGCCCCTCGGCGGTGACGCTCGCGGCACTGGCCCTGGGACGCACCCGCCGGATCCGGGTGGGCACGGCCGTCAGCGTGCTGCCCACCACCCACCCCGTGGCCCTCGGCGAGCAGGCCGCCATGCTGCACCTCGCCTCCGAGGGCCGGTTCACCCTCGGGGTGGGCCGCGGCGGCCCCTGGGTGGACCTGGAGGTCTTCAACTCCGGTCTGGCGGCGTACGAGGAGGGGTATCCCGAGTCCGTGGCGCTGCTGATGCGCTGGCTGCGCGAGCCCCGGGTGAGCGCCGCGGGCCCCAGCTTCCGCTTCCGCGAAGTGCCGGTCGTGCCGCGCCCCGACGACCTGGAGGATCGTTCCGGCCCGCCCGTCCTCATGGCGTGCACCTCGCCGTCGAGCGTCCGGCTCGCGGCCGGGCACGGTCTGCCCATGCTGCTGGGGATGCACAGCGGGGACGAGGAGAAGGCGGAGATGGTGGCCCTGTGGCGCAAGTTCTCGCTGGAGGCGGGGCGTTCGCCCGGGGAGGTCGCCGCGGCCGCCCACGTCTCCGCCGGGGTCGTACAGGTCGGGGACCGGCGGCAGGAGGCCGCGGAGACCCTGACGAAGGCCATGCCGGGCTGGCTGCACCAGGGGCTCTCCGCGTACGTGACGGTCGACGGCCGGGCGCGCCCGATGCGCGATCCGCTGGAGTACACCAAGCTGCTGTGCGAGCTTCATCCCGTCGGCCCGCCGCAGCTGTGCGCGGACCGCCTTGCGGCCACCGCGGAGCGCACGGGCATCACGCGCTTCGCCCTGCTGACCGAGGGCTCCGGTGACCTCGCCGCCACCGAGGACAACCTCCGCCGGCTCGGCACCGAGGTGCTGCCGCTCCTCTCCTGACCTTCCCCTGCGCCCCTGCGACCCTTCCGCCCCTGTGGTTCCGCCCCGCTCGCCCGCCGCCGGCCGTTCCCGGGGCCGCTGCCGCTCCCGCACTGATCGACACCTCCCGCGTGCGGAGCGGCAGCGCCAGCGCCTCAGCAGTCCCGCAGCTCCGGCGACTGGTTCAGCAGCTGACCCCGGATCGACGTGAAACGGGCCAGGCGCTCGTCCGCCTGCGGGGCAAGCGGGAACACCGCCACCCGATGGCAGTTCTGAAACGCCAGGCGCACTCCGAAGTGCCGCTCCAGGGCACCTCGGATGGCATCACTCGCCAGGGCGCGCAGCAGCTGGCCACGGGCCTGCTCGTCCGGCGGAGGCGTCTGGTTGTCGGCGAACTCGCCACCGTCGATCCTGAGCCGGGCCACCAGGGAGCTGATCATCTCCCACGCGTACGGCAGGGAGGTCCGGACGCAGTCGACGAATTCCGCTTCATCGACCTCGCCTCGCTCGGCCTGTTCAAGGAGGGCCGGTGAGACGTCGAGCGACATGGGGTTCTCCTCTCGCGACCCCGCGAGCGGGGTCTCAGGGGTGGGCGAGCGGACGACGACGCCCCGTGCCCGTACGACGACCGCCCGCTTCAACGGTAATTCGGCCACTGCGGGCGCACCAGGAGAACGCACCGACAACCAGCCACAGCCAAAGGGCCCATCGGGGGCGAATCGCGTCGGGGGGCAGGAGTCGAGTAGCGTTGCGCACCATGCGTCTCGTCATCGCCCGTTGCTCCGTGGACTACGCGGGCCGGCTCACCGCCCACCTCCCCTCCGCCCCGCGGCTGATCCTCGTCAAGGCGGACGGCAGCGTCTCGATCCATGCGGACGACCGCGCCTACAAACCGCTCAACTGGATGTCCCCGCCGTGCACCCTCAAGGAGGGCGACGGGGACGTATGGACCGTGGTCAACAAGGCGGGCGAGAAGCTGATCATCACGATGGAGGAAGTGCTGCACGACTCCTCCCACGAGCTCGGCGTGGACCCCGGCCTCATCAAGGACGGCGTGGAAGCACACCTTCAGGAGCTCCTCGCGGACCGCATCGAGACGCTCGGCGAGGGCTACTCCCTGATCCGCCGCGAGTACCCCACGGCGATCGGCCCGGTGGACATCCTGTGCCGCGACACCGACGGCGCGACGGTGGCCGTGGAGATCAAGCGGCGTGGCGAGATCGATGGTGTGGAGCAGCTCACACGCTACCTGGAGCTCCTCAACCGCGACCCGCACCTGGCGCCCGTGCGCGGCGTCTTCGCGGCCCAGGAGATCAAGCCACAGGCCCGCGTTCTCGCCACGGACCGCGGCATCGGCTGCGTCGTCCTGGACTACGACGCCCTGCGCGGCATCGAGGACGACAAGCTGCGGCTGTTCTGACGCGGCAGCATCACCGAACGCCGGACGGCTGGCCAGCCGTCCGGCGTTCGCGTTCCCACGCCAGGGTGGGGGACGACCCCCTGGCGGGACGGGCACGCCCCCTGGCCGGGCGGGCACGCCCCTGACGGGGCGGGCTCGCATTCCTTCGCCCGCGACGGGCACGACCCGCCTGGCGGGACGGGGCCGCTTCCTTCGCCCGGAGCGGGCACGACCCTGCCCGGCGGAGCTCGTCTCCCTCCGCCCGGGACGCGCACGCATCCCCGTCCCAGACGGGCACGCATCCCCCCGCCCGGGCCGGGTCCATGCCCAGGCGTCCGGGACAGGCACGGGCTTCCCCGCGCGGGACGAGTCCGTGCTCTACGCCCGGGACGGGCACGACGCCTGCCCGAGCGAGCTCGCATCCCCCCCGCCCGGGACAGGCACGACCCGTGCCCGGACGGGCACGCATCCCTCCACCCGGGCCAGGTCCGTGCTCAGGCGCCCGGGACAGGCACGGGCTTCCCTGCCCCGGCAGGCTCGCATTTCCCCGCCCGGACGGGCTCGCATTCCTTTGCCCGGGACGGGCAACTCGCATCCCCGACCGGGACGGGCACGACCCGTGCCCGGACGGGCACGTATCCCTCCACCCGGGCCAGGTCCGTGCTCAGGCGCCCGGGAGAGATACGGGCTTCCCCGGGCCGGCTTGCATTTCCCCGCGCGGGGCGGGTCCGTGCTCCACGCCTGGGGCGGGCATTTCCCCGTCCGGACGAGCTCACATCCCCCGCCCGGGACGGGTACGACCCGGGCCCGGATGGGCACGCATCCCTCCGCCTGGGGCACGGCCGTGCTCCATGCCCGGGACGGGCACGACCCCTGCCCGGACCGGCACGCACCCCCCGCCCGGGGCGGGGCCGTGGTCAGGCGCCCGATGTTGACGGGCTGACGCTGCCGTCGGCCGGCTTGCTGCCCGATGGGCCGCTCGCGGCCGACTGGCTGCTGCCGCCGGCGGGGCCGCTCGCCGAGCTCGACCCGCCGCCGGCCGGCGAGGACGGCTGGGAGGGCGAGGACGGCGAGGACGGGGGCTTCGACGACGGCTCGGTGCCGCCGCTGCTGCTCCGGCTCGGGGACGGCGACTGCGAGGGCTTGCCGCCGCCCTGCGAGCGCGACGGGCTCGGCGACGACCCGCCCGAGGAGGGCCGGCCCGACGGCTCGCCGCTGCCGCTCGGGGCGCCGCTCGGCGACGTACTGCCGGAGGCGCCCGGCGAGGCCGAGCCGGAGCTGCCCGCGCCGGGCGAGTGGTTCGGCTTCCCCGACTTGCCCGGCACCTGGGCGTGCCCGGCCTCACCCGGGCCCCGCTGGTCGGCGGTGAGGCTGTTGTCACCGTCCTGCTGGGACGCGGACTGGCCCGGCTTCACCCGTTCGGGCGACTTTCCGTCCTGACCGTCGGAGGTCACCCCCAGGGTGACGACCGTGCCGAGGACGGCGGCGAGCAGGGCGCCCGCACCGGCCGCGACGAGGTTGCGCCGGGCGCCGCCCATCATCATCTTCCGGGCCCACGGCTGCCGCGCGGAGCCCCGCTGCCGCTGGGCGCGCTCGGCCGCGAGGCGGGCGATGACCGTCGTGGCGACCTGGTCCGGGTCGCCGCCGGGGGCCGCCGGGGCGGCGGCGGACGGCACGGAGGGCGGTACGGCGGACTGCTCGCTGCGGGCGGCCGGGATCTCCTCGCCCGCGGGCGTACGGCCCGCGGGCCCGCCTGCGGGCCGGGACACGGACGGCTGCGGCACGGGCGGCACCGGGGCGGCACCGCCGGCGCCGGGCCCGGCTGCGGCTGCGTGCGGGCCACCCGCAGGGCCGCCCGCCGCGAACCCGGAGCGGTCGGCGACCAGCGCGAGCGCCCGGCGGCCCGCTATGGCGCCGCGCTTGTCCGCCATCACGCCGCGCATACCGACGGACGCCTCGAGCTCGGCGCGGGCCCGCTGCAGATTGCCGGTGCACAGCGCCAGCACACCCAACTCGTGATGGAAATAGGCCTCTTCGCCGACCTCTCCGGCACGCCGGGCGGCCTCCTGCCCGTAGCGCAGGACGCGCTCCCAGGCGCTCCAGTGCAGGGCGGCGGCGAAGGCGGGCGCCGCGGTGCGGGCGAGCTGGACGGCCGCGGCGCGGCGCCCGGGATCGCCGTCGGCCGCGAGGGCCGCGAGCGCGGCGAGGATCGCGTCGGCCTCGGCGGCGGCCCGCTCGGGCGCGACGGAGGGGTGGCCCGCCCACCAGGCGTAGTGCTGGGCGGCGGAGTGGGCGCGCTCGGCCGCGCCCGCGCCGTAACCCTCGGCGGTGAGCTGGTCGGCGACGCCCGCGGCGAGCCGGTAGTGCCCGGCGACAGCGGTGATCAGACCGACGGCGAGCAGCTCGCCGACGGCCGCGTCGGCGTGGGTGTCGCCGACGAGCGCGGGCAGGTGGGCCTGGTGCGGGACCTCGCCGCCGAGGGCGACGGCGAAGCGCAGGGTCTCGCGGGCGGCGTCGTCCAGGCGGGAGGCGAGCGGCACGGCCGGGCGGGACGCCTCGGCGAGCGGGGGCAGCGGCACGCCCTGTGCAGCACCCGCCTCGGCCTCGGCTTCGGCGGCGGCCACGTAGGGCCGCTCGGCGAAGACGCCGAACTCGTCGGCGGCGGCGGGGTCGGCACCGACGGCGTCCCTCCCCCGGATGTCGCCCGGGGCGGCCCCCAGCCGCAGCAGCGCGCCGGCCTGGACGAAGCGCAGCGGCAGGCCCTCGGACTCGAACCACAGGTCCGCCGCCCAGTCGGCCTCCTCGTCCGTCAGCGGCCGGTCGACGCAGAGCTCCAGGAGCTCCAGGCAGGCGGTGCGGTCGAGGCCTCCGAGGAAGACCTCTTCGACGTGCGAGTCGGCAGAGGGCGCGGCGATGCCGGGGGTGGCCGCGAAGAGGAAGGCGCACTCGGGGGTGGCGTCGAGGAGCTCGTCCAGCGCGGCGCCGCCGAATTCGAGGTCGTCCAGGACGACGACGGCGCCGATCTCGCGGACGAGGGAGAGCAGCCCGGCCCGGTCGGGGCGGTGCAGCGGCGCGTGGTGGACGGCGGCGAAGAGGTCGTACAGGACGTCGGTGACGGTGCGGTGGTGGCCGGTGAGACGCACGACGCCGTCGGGTGCGAGGCGGGCGCAGTCGTCGGCGACGGCGTCCAGCAGGGCGCTGCGGCCGGAGCCCGAGGGGCCCGTCAGCCGGACGGAGCGGCCGCGCGAGAGCAGCCGGGAGAGGCGCTCGCGCTCCTCCTGGCGGTGCAGCAGGGGCAGCTCGGGGCCGGCCTGGCGGGCGGGCGGCGGGGGCGCGGCAGCGCGGAGCAGCTCGGCCCGCTCCTCGGGGGTGTGTCTGCCGGGGTGCGGGGGCACCTCGGCGGGCAGGCAGGGCTCGATCTCGCTGCCGTCGACGGGGTTGACGGTGAGGGCGTAGTCGCCGGCGACGAGCCGGACGACGCGGGCGAGCCCTGGGGCCTGCTCCCCGGCCTCGGCGCCCGGGAGGTCGCGCGGGCCGCCGCCCTCCGCGGACTCGTGTGCGCCCTCGCCGAATTCCTCGGGTCGGTTCGTCGGGTCCATGGTGAAAGCCCCCCAAATGCGTGGCGTGCCGTCCTGCCCTTCCGGCCTGCCGCACTCCTCAACCCTCGGCCGGGCATACCGGCCGGCGCTTCATCGGTGCCCGCCGTGGGCTCTGTTATGCGGCCTTTCGCGGCGGGAAAACCGAACCTCAGACCTGGGCACAGTATCCATGAAGCGGCGGGGGCCCCGCTGCCCGGGGCATGTCACAGTCTCATGAGAATCGGAAAGAAGGGGACGCATGCGGACGCGGGTGCCTCAATGGCAACTCCGTTCACACGCGAGGGAGGGACTCGCCCGCCTCGACGCCGATTCCGCCCTCGATGGCGAGGATGCGGTGCAGCCGGGTGGCGACGAGCAGCCGCTGCATCCGGTCGGGCACGCCGCGCAGGACCAGGCGGCGGCCGGAGCGGCCGGCGCGGCGGTGGGCGCCCATGATGACGCCGAGGCCGGTGGCGTCCCAGGAGTCCAGCTCGGTGAGGTCGAGGACGAGGTCACCGCGGCCGGAGTCGAGGGCGGAGTGCAGGACCGTACGGGCGTCCGCCGCGCTGCGAACGTCGAGGCGGCCCCCGACGACCAGTTCGGCGTGGTCGCCCCTGATGTGCATATGCGCTCCCGGAGTGATGCCCGATGATGCCCGATGGTGCGTGATGACGGTGCGGCTCTGCAGCCCCGTGCGGTTCTCAAGGCTCTGTGGTTACAAAGAACTGACTGCCTCTCACACGACAAGGTTGCCGCCTGTTGGCGAACCGATACCTAATTCACCCTGGAGGGTGAATTAGGTATCGGTTACCCGGCCGGAGCCGATTCAGTGCTGATAAAAGCCCTGACCGCTCTTACGGCCCAGGTCACCCGCGTCCACCATGCGGCGCATGATCTCCGGCGGCGCGAACTTCTCGTCCTGGCACTCGGTGTAGATGTTCCCCGTGGCGTGCATCAGGATGTCGATGCCGGTCAGGTCGGCCGTGGCCAGCGGGCCCATCGCGTGGCCGAAGCCCAGCTTGCAGGCGATGTCGATGTCCTCGGCGGTGGCCACGCCGGACTCGTACAGCTTGGCGGCCTCGACGACGAGGGCCGAGATCAGCCGGGTGGTGACGAAGCCGGCGACGTCGCGGTTGACGACGATGCAGGTCTTGCCGACGCCCTCGGCGAACTCACGGGCCTTGGCCAGCGTCTCGTCGCTGGTCTTGTAGCCGCGGACCAGCTCGCACAGCTGCATCATCGGCACCGGCGAGAAGAAGTGCGCGCCGACGACGCGCTCGGGGCGCCGCGTGGCCGCCGCGATCTTGGTGATCGGGATGGCGGAGGTGTTGGAGGCGAGGACCGTCTCGTCCTTCACCAGGCCGTCCAGGGCGCGGAAGATGTCCCGCTTGGTGCCGATGTCCTCGAAGACGGCTTCGACGACGATGTCCGCATCGGCGGCCGCGTCCAGGTCCGTCGTGGTGGTGATGCGGGCGAGGGCCGCCTCGGCCGCGGCGGCTTCCAGCTTGCCCTTGGAGACGAACTTGTCGTACGAGGCCTTGATGCCGTCCGTGCCGCGCTGCAGCGCCGCGTCGGTGACGTCCCGCAGCACGACGTCCCACCCGGCCTGGGCGGAGACCTGCGCGATCCCGGACCCCATCAGTCCGGCCCCGATGACGGCGAGCTTCTTGGCCACGGCTGTCCCCTTACTCCCTGTGCACATAGCTGTTCTCAACGCACTCTCTCGGCCGGACCTTAGCGCCCGTCGCGGCGCGGTTGGGCGGTAAGAGATGCGCGTCACGTCCCACATGACGGACATCACATCGAGACGGCCACTGGCCGGTCCTCACAGTGCAGTTGGGCCCCTCCAGCCTCAGGCGTCACAGGGGTGGCGCGGTGCGCGTCGGCCTCGGCAGGCCCGCGCCGCGTGGCTAGGCTCGTACCCATGGTCAACCTGACGCGCATTTACACCCGCACCGGTGATACGGGCACCACCGCCCTCGGCGACATGAGCCGCACCGTGAAGACCGACACCCGCATCGCCGCCTACGCCGACGCCAACGAGGCCAACGCCGCGATCGGGGTGGCGATCGCGCTCGGGCGGCTGCCCGAGGAGATCGTGAAGGTGCTCGTCCGCATCCAGAACGACCTCTTCGACGTGGGCGCCGACCTGGCCACGCCCGTCGCCGAGAACCCCAAGTACCCGCCGCTGCGGGTGGAGCAGTCCTACATCGACAAGCTGGAGGCGGACTGCGACCGCTTCCTGGAGGACCTGGAGAAGCTCCGCAGCTTCATCCTGCCGGGCGGGACGCCGGGGGCGGCGCTGCTGCACCAGGCCTGCACGGTCGTGCGCCGCGCGGAGCGCTCCACCTGGGCGGCGATGGAACTCCACGCGGACATCATGAACCCCCTGACGGCCACCTACCTGAACCGCCTCTCGGACCTGCTGTTCATCTTGGCGAGGACGGCGAACAAGGAGGTCGGGGACATCCTCTGGGTCCCCGGCGAGAACCGGTAGGGCCGAGGCGTCAGCGCTTCAGTTCCTCCGCCGCCGGCGCCTGCTTCGGCCAGAGCGTGTAGCTCGCCGCGATGGCCAGGTTGATTCCGGCCACGATGAGCGCCTTCGTCTGCCACGCCCGCAGCGAGCTGATGTCACCCGCGTCCCCGACGTACCAGACCGCCGCCTGCAGCAGGCCGAGGGCGACCGCGCAGGACAGGATCCAGCGGGCGGCGGTCTTCCACTCGTGGACGGTGCGGGCCGTGCCGTACTTCGGCGGCTTCACCGGCGGCGGGCCGCCCGCGAAGCGGTGCGCGAAGCGGGCGTCGACCCACTTGATCGTGGCGTGGCCGAGGCCGACGGAGTAGCCGATGTAGACGGCGGCCAGGCCGTGCTTCCAGTCGGCCTCCGCGCCGTTCTTCAGGTCGACCGCGGTGGCGACGAGCAGGACCAGCTCCAGTACGGGCTCCAGCAGCAGCACGGCGACCCCCGCCCGCGGCATCTTCGCCAGGTACCGCAGGCTCAGGCCACCGGCCAGCAGCACCCAGAAGCCGACCTCGCAGACGACGATCAGCGTGACGATCACGGTTCTCTCCCTTCCCTCCCTTTCAGAATCCCGGCCGTGACCAGCGATTTCATCGTCGGGCGCGACGATTTGCCACTGCATCCTTCGATGTAGTGCGCGCCCCGCCGCACCCTCCCGCGGCGCGTCCCCGCGGCCCCCGCCGCATGCTGTGATGTACGCATGCCCGTCCGCCTGCCCCGCCGCCCCGACCGCGACGCCGTCCTGATCGCGGCCGCAGGCCTGCTGGGCGGCCTGGCGCTGTGGTTCCTCGGGCTGCACAACAACCCGCCGCTGGCCGCTCTGCCCGGCTGGCTGTCGCTGGTCGCGCTGGGCGTCATGTGCGGCGCCGAGCTGCTGCGGCGCAGCGCCCCGCTGACGGCGCTCGCCGTCGGCACGCTCACGCTCGCCCTGGACATCTGCACGGGCTCGCTCGTCGCGACGATCGCGATGTACACGGACGTCGTCTACGCGGCGGTGCTCTACGGCCGGCCGTCCGTCGCCTGGCGCATCCCCCGCATCGCCGAGGTGCTGACCGTGCTGGGGACGCTGCTGGCCGTGGCGCTGATCCGCGAGCCGGAGGCGCTGCTGATCGGCTTCGGCTTCGGGGTGCTGATCGTCGCGCCGGCCTGGACCGGGGCGGGCATCCGCCGGCACCGCGACGCCGCGCGTGCGGCCCGGCTGGAGGCCGAGCGGACGGCGCTGCTGGCGGAGATGGACCGCCGCGAGGCCGTGGGCGCCGAGCGCGCCCGGATGGCGCGCGAGCTGCACGACATGGTCGCGGGCCACCTGTCGGCGATCGCGATCCACTCCACGGCGGCGCTGTCGATCGGGGAGGCGAAGGCGTCGGAGGAGGCGCTCACCGTGATCCGGGAGAACAGTGTGCAGGGCCTGGCCGAGATGCGCCGGCTCATCGGGCTGCTGCGGCAGACGGGCGGTGAGGAGGAGCCCGCGGCCACGCCCCGCCTCGACGGCGTGGACGCGCTCCTCGCCCACGCTCGCAAGGCCGTCCGCGACGACCGCTTCCGCTTCGTCCTGGACGACGGGCGGGGCCCGGTTCCGCTCCCGGCGCCGACCGAGCTCGCGGCGTACCGCATCGTCCAGGAGTCGCTGACCAACGCGGTCAAGCACGCGGCGCCGGGCGAGGTGACGGTGCGTCTGGCGCGCGAGGGCCGCAGGTGGCTGGCGGTGGAGGTGACGAGCGCCTACGGCGCGGATCCGGGGCCGCGGGCGCCGGGCGCCGGGGCGGGGCTGGTCGGCATGGGCGAGCGGGTGGCCCTGCTGGACGGGGAGTTCGAAGCGGGCCCGGTGGCGGGCCCGGACGGCAAGTGCTGGCGCGTGCGGGCGGTGCTGCCCGTACCGGAGGAAGGAACAGCGTGACCACCACACCCCCCGCGGACGCCCCCGCGATCCGCGTCCTGGTCGCCGAGGACCAGGCGTCCGTACGCTCCGGGCTGGTGCTGATCCTGCGCTCGGCGCCGGGCGTCGAGGTCGTCGGGGAGGCGGCGGACGGCGAGGAGGCCGTCCGGCTGGCCCGCGAACTGCGCCCGGACCTGGTGCTGATGGACGTGCAGATGCCGCGCCTGGACGGGGTGTCGGCGACCCGGCAGGTGGTCGCGGAGCAGCTCGCCGACGTCCTGGTGCTGACCACGTTCGACCTGGACGAGTACGTCTTCGGGGCGCTGCGCGCGGGCGCGGCGGGCTTCCTGCTCAAGGACAGCGACGCCGCCGGTCTGATCGCGGCGGTGCGGACGGTGGCGGCCGGGGAGGGGCTGATCTCGCCGGCGGTGACGCGCCGCCTGATCGCGGAGTTCGCGCGCCCGGCGCGGGGCCGGATGCCGGGCGCCGAGGAGCCCGCGGCGCTGGGGTCGCTGACCCGCCGCGAGCGCGAGGTGCTGGCGGCGCTGGGCGAGGGGCTGTCGAACGCGGAGATCGCGGGCCGTCTGGGGATGGCGGAGGCGACGGTGAAGACGCACGTCAGCAGGTTGCTGAACAAGCTGGAGCTGCGCAGCAGGGTGCAAGCGGCGGTGCTGGCCCGGGAGTTGGGATTGGTCCAGTCCTCTTGACCATTGGTACGGACCTTCTTACGCTCCCCGAGCAGCTGTGCACCCCCCACCTGTCCGCACCTCTCTCCGAGGAGCACCCCCTTGAGCACAGGAACCTCAGGAAGCATCGGCCGCACCTTACGAAGAGCGGTGGCCGCCCTGGCCACGCTCGCACTGCCCGCCACCGCGCTCGTCGGCCTGGTGGCCGCCCCGGCCCACGCGGCGCCGTCCGCGACGGCGTCATTCGCCAAGACCTCCGACTGGGGAACGGGCTTCCAGGCGGAGTGGACGGTCAAGAACACCGGCACCACGGCCATCACCGCCTGGACCGTCGAGTGGGACTTCCCCTCCACCACCACGGTCGACGCCTACTGGGACGCCCTGCTCACGAGCTCGGGCTCCCACTACACCGCCAAGAACCGCGAGTACAACGGCGCCATCGCCCCCGGCGCGAGCGTCACCTTCGGCTTCGTCGGCTCCGGTGACGGCGCCCCCACGAGCTGCCGGCTCGACGGCGGGCCCTGCGACGGATCCTCCGCGGACACCCCGCCGAGCGCCCCCGGGCAGCCCTCCTCCACCGGTGTCACGGCCGACAGCATCGCGCTGACGTGGGCCGCCGCCACGGACGACAAGGCCGTCAAGAACTACGACGTCTACCGCGGCGACGGCGTCGTCGGCACGGTCTCCGGCACCGCCTTCACCGACACCGGCCTCAGCGCCGGCACCGACTACACGTACAAGGTCGTCGCCCGCGACTCGGCCGGCCAGACCGGCCCGGCGAGCCCGCCCGCCACGCTCCGCACGAGCAGCGGCGGCGGCACCGACAAGCCGCCCTCCGCCCCCGGCACCCCGCAGGCGACCGCGGTCACCGACACCTCCGTCGCCCTCAAGTGGCCCGCCGCCACGGACGACAAGGGCATCAAGGACTACGACGTCTACCGCGGCACCGTGAAGGTCGCCACGGTCGGCAAGCTCGCCCACACCGACACCGGCCTCACCGCGGGCACCGACTACACCTACACCGTCGTCGCCCGGGACTCCGCGGGCCAGACCGGCAAGGCCAGCGCGCCGCTGACCGTGCGCACCACGGGCGGCGGTCAGCCGCAGCCCGGCGCCGGATACGCCAAGGTCGGCTACTTCGTGCAGTGGGGCATCTACGGCCGCGGCTACACCGTGAAGTCACTGGAGACCACGGGCGCCGCCGCCAAGCTCACCCACATCAACTACTCCTTCTCCAACATCCACCCCACCGACCTCACCTGTCTCAATGGGGTCACCAAGGCCACCACCCCCAACCCCCAGGACCCCAGCCAGGGCGACGGCGCGGGCGACGCCTGGGCCGACTACGAGAAGGGCTTCGGCGCCGGCGAGTCCGTCGACGGCGTCGGCGACACCTGGGACCAGAAGCTGGCCGGCAACTTCAACCAGCTGAAGAAGCTCAAGGCCAAGCACCCCGGCCTCAAGATCAATATGTCCCTCGGCGGCTGGACCTACAGCAAGTACTTCTCGGACGTCGCCAGGACGGACGCCTCCCGGCAGAAGTTCGTCAAGTCCTGCATCGACATGTACATCAAGGGCGACCTGCCGGTGACCAACGGTCGCGGCGGCCCCGGCGTCGCCGCCGGGATCTTCGACGGCTTCGACATCGACTGGGAGTGGCCCGGATCCGAGGGCCACGCCGGCAACCACGTCTCCAAGGACGACAAGGCCAACAACACCCTGCTGTTCGCCGAGTTCCGCCGGCAGCTCGACGCGCTGAGCGCGACGACGGGCAGGAAGTACCTGCTCACGGCCTTCACCCCGGCAGACCCGGCGAAGATCGAGGCCGGCTGGGACATCACCACCAAGGACGGCACGCCCAGCGTCTTCGACTACATGGACTTCGCCAACGTCCAGGGCTACGACTTCCACGGCTCCGGCAGCGACAACAGCTGGGAGCCCGGCCGCACCGGCCACCAGGGGAACCTCTACCAGGACGCCAAGGACCCGTACACGACGAAGTTCAGCGTCGAGAAGACCGTCCAGGCCTACCTCGACGCCGGGGTCGACCCGAAGAAGGTCGTGCTCGGGCTGGCGTTCTACGGGCGCGGCTGGCAGCAGGTCGCCGACGGCGGCGAGCGGGGCGTCTGGCAGACGGCGAACGGGGCGGCCCCGGGCCAGTTCCCGGAGGAGGCGGGGACGCGCGGCTACGACAACCTGATCGCGTCCGTCGCGGGCCTCACCGTCCACCACGACGAGCAGTCGGTCGCCACGTACGGCTACACCGGCAACAACGGGCAGTGGTGGACGTTCGACGACGTCTGGTCGATCGGCAAGAAGACGGCCTGGCTCAAGCCGAAGGGCCTGGGCGGCGTGATGATCTGGGAGATGTCGGGCGACAGCGGAACGCTGATGACCGCGGTCGACAACGGTCTCCGGTAAGCGCAGAGCGGCCTCGAACGCCACTGGCGTTCGAGGCCGCACCACGTCAAGCCACGTTGACCCGCTGCCCCGGAGGCGCCGCCTCCAGCCAGGCCAGGAACCCGGTGAGAGCGTCCTCGCTCATCGCCAGCTCCAAGCGCGTCCCCTGGTGCACACAGATCAGCACGACCGCGTCGGACAGCAGCGCGAGCTCCTCGTCCCCCTGCGGGGAGCGCCGCTCCAGCACCTCGATGGAGGCGCGCTCCAGCAGCCTCCGGGGCCGCGGCGCGTACGAGAAGACCCGGAACCACTCGATCCGGTCACTGTTGTAGCGGGCGACGCCGTACACCCAGCCCTTGCCGTCCGGTGTGGCGTCCTTCTCCGGGACGTTCCAGCGCAGACTGCAGTCGAACGTACCGCCGGAGCGCTGGATCAGGCGCCTCCGCAGCCCGAAGACGAAGAGCCCCACCAGCACCAGCAGGACGACGACGCCGCTCACGAGCAGAGCGAGGACCATCTCCACCGACCTCCTCGCAACATCTAGAGCAACGGGCTTGTATTGCCTCAGCCGCGGACCGCCCTGGAGTGTTCCAGTGCGGTCCGCGGCTGAGGGACGAACTCAGTGGGCCGTGGGCTAATGAACGCCCGCGACCGCACGCAGCCGGACGTCGGCGCGCCGCTCGGCGGCGGCGTCCGCCGCCGACTTGGCGCGCTCGAGCGCCCGCTCCGCACGCTTGACGTCGATCTCGTCGGCAAGCTCCGCGATCTCGGCGAGCAGCGAGAGCTTGTCGTCCGCGAACGAGATGAACCCACCGTGCACCGCGGCGACGACATTGCCGTCGGCGGTCCTGATGGTCACCGGGCCGGACTCCAGCACACCGAGCAGCGGCTGGTGGCCGGGCATGACGCCGATGTCACCCGATGTGGTACGCGCGATGACCAGAGTGGCCTCGCCGGACCAGACGCTTCGGTCCGCCGCGACCAGCTCGACGTGCAGCTCAGCAGCCAACGTGGCTCCTCGGGTCTTCACCTGCCGGGCACGGCAGGTGTTGGGTCAAAGAATAGGGGACGTGGCTGCCGGGGGCGGGAGCGCCCCGCCCCCGGCAGCTGACGAGCACGGGGCTCAGGAGACGCCCAGCTCCTTGGCGTTCTTCTTCAGGTCCTCGAGACCACCGCACATGAAGAAGGCCTGCTCGGGGAAGTGGTCGTACTCACCGTCGCAGATGGCGTTGAACGCCGCGATGGACTCGTCCAGCGGGACGTCGGAGCCGTCGACACCGGTGAACTGCTTCGCCGCGTGGGTGTTCTGCGACAGGAAGCGCTCGACACGACGGGCGCGGTGGACAACGAGCTTGTCCTCCTCGCCGAGCTCGTCGATACCGAGGATCGCGATGATGTCCTGGAGGTCCTTGTACTTCTGCAGGATCCCCTTGACGCGCATGGCGGCGTCGTAGTGCTCCTGCGCGATGTAGCGCGGGTCCAGGATGCGGGACGTCGAGTCCAGCGGGTCGACCGCCGGGTAGATGCCCTTCTCCGAGATCGGACGCGACAGAACGGTCGTGGCGTCCAGGTGGGCGAAGGTCGTCGCCGGGGCCGGGTCGGTCAGGTCGTCCGCGGGGACGTAGATCGCCTGCATCGAGGTGATCGAGTGACCACGGGTCGAGGTGATGCGCTCCTGCAGGATGCCCATCTCGTCCGCGAGGTTCGGCTGGTAACCCACCGCGGAGGGCATGCGGCCCAGCAGGGTGGAGACCTCGGAACCGGCCTGGGTGAAGCGGAAGATGTTGTCGATGAAGAACAGCACGTCCTGCTTCTGCACATCGCGGAAGTACTCCGCCATGGTCAGACCGGCCAGGGCCACGCGCAGACGGGTGCCCGGGGGCTCGTCCATCTGGCCGAAGACCAGCGCGGTCTTGTCGAGAACGCCGGCCTCCTCCATCTCGACCATGAGGTCGTTGCCCTCACGGGTGCGCTCACCGACACCGGCGAAGACGGAAACGCCCTCGTGCAGCTTCGCCACACGCATGATCATTTCCTGGATCAGCACGGTCTTGCCGACACCGGCACCACCGAACAGACCGATCTTGCCGCCCTTGACGTACGGGGTCAGCAGGTCGACGACCTTCAGGCCGGTCTCGAACATCTCGGTCTTGGACTCGAGCTGGTCGAAGGCCGGGGCCTTGCGGTGGATCGTCCAGCGCTCGGCGTCGGCGACCGTGGACGGGTCCTCGTTGAGGACCTGGCCCAGGGTGTTGAACACCTTGCCCTTGGTGACGTCGCCGACCGGGACGGTGATGCCCTTGCCCGTGTCGGCCACCGCGGCCTGGCGGACCAGACCGTCGGTGGGCTGCATGGAGATCGCGCGGACCAGGCCCTCGCCCAGGTGCTGGGCGACCTCGAGGGTCAGCGTCTTGCGAGCGCCCTCCTCGGCCGGGTCGTCGACCTCGACGTGCAGAGCGTTGTAGATCTCCGGCATCGCGTCGACGGGGAACTCCACGTCGACGACGGGGCCGATGACCCGCGCGACGCGGCCCGTGGCGGCGGCCGTCTCAACAGTGGTCGTCATTAGTTGTCACTCCCCGCGGTCGCGTCGGCCAGAGCGCTGGCGCCACCGACGATCTCGCTGATTTCCTGGGTGATTTCGGCCTGTCGGGCCGCATTGGCAAGCCGCGAGAGCGACTTGATGAGCTCTTCTGCGTTGTCGGTGGCGGACTTCATCGCACGACGACGGGCGGCGTGCTCGGAAGCCGCTGCCTGCAGCAGCGCGTTGTAGATCCGGGACTCCACGTACCGCGGCAGCAGTGCGTCGAGGACCCCTTCGGCCGACGGCTCGAAGTCGAACAGCGGCAGGATCCGGCCGGGCGTGGCAGTCGCAGCAGCCTCCTGCTCCGCGGGAGCCTTCTCCAGGCTCAGCGGCAGCAGGCGCTTGTCGGCCGGCGTCTGCGTCATCATCGAGACGAACTCGGTGAAGACGACGTGCAGCTCGTCCACGCCGCCCTCGGCAGTGTCCCGCTGGACGGCCTCGATCAGCGGCCCCGCGATGCGCTTGGCATCGGCGTAGGCCGGGCTGTCGGTGAAGCCGGTCCAGGACTCCGCCACCGGACGCTCGCGGAAGCCGTAGTACGCGACGCCCTTGCGGCCGACGATGTACGTGACGACGTCCTTGCCCTCGGCCTTGAGCCGCTCGGTGAGCCGCTCCGCCGCCTTGATGGCGTTGGAGGAGTAGCCGCCGGCCAGACCGCGGTCGCTCGTGACGAGCAGCACCGCGGCCCGGACCGGGTTCTCCGCCTCGGTGGTCAGGGCGTGCTTGGTGGTGGAGCCGGTGGCAACCGCGGTCACTGCCCGGGTGAGCTCACTGGCGTACGGAGTCGATGCGGCCACCTGGCGCTGTGCCTTGACGATGCGCGAGGCGGCGATCATCTCCATCGCCTTGGTGATCTTCTTGGTCGCGGAGACGGACTTGATCCGCCTCTTGTAGACCCGGAGCTGGGCACCCATGCTCAGCCCTCGCCCAGCAGCTTGCCGTCCGAGGTCTCGAACTGCTGCTTGAAGGACGCGATCGCGTCGCCCACGGCCTGCAGCGTGTCGTCGGACATCTTGCCGCCCTCGACGATGCTGGTCATCAGACCCTTGTGCTCGCGGTGCAGGTAGTCCAGCAGCTCGCGCTCGAAGCGGCGGATGTCCTCGACCGGGACCTCGTCCATCTTGCCGGTGGTGCCGGCCCAGATGGAGACGACCTGGTCCTCGGTGGAGTACGGGGCGTACTGGGCCTGCTTCAGCAGCTCGACCATGCGCTTGCCGCGCTCCAGCGAGGCCTTCGACGCGGCGTCCAGGTCGGAACCGAAGGCGGCGAACGCCTCCAGCTCACGGAACTGGGCGAGGTCCACGCGGAGCCGGCCGGAGACCTGCTTCATGGCCTTGTGCTGGGCGGAGCCACCGACTCGGGAGACCGAGATACCGACGTTCAGGGCCGGGCGCTGGCCGGCGTTGAACAGGTCGGACTCCAGGAAGCACTGGCCGTCGGTGATGGAGATGACGTTGGTCGGGATGAACGCCGAGACGTCGTTGGCCTTGGTCTCGACGATCGGCAGACCGGTCATGGAACCGGAGCCCATGTCGTCGGAGAGCTTGGCGCAGCGCTCCAGCAGACGCGAGTGCAGGTAGAAGACGTCACCCGGGTAGGCCTCACGGCCCGGCGGGCGGCGCAGCAGCAGGGACACGGCGCGGTAGGCGTCGGCCTGCTTCGACAGGTCGTCGAAGACGATCAGGACGTGCTTGCCCTGGTACATCCAGTGCTGACCGATGGCCGAGCCGGTGTAGGGGGCGAGGAACTTGAAGCCCGCCGGGTCGGACGCGGGGGCCGCGACGATCGTCGTGTACTCCAGCGCACCGGCCTCCTCCAGCGCGGCGCGCACGGAGGCGATGGTCGAGCCCTTCTGGCCGATGGCGACGTAGATGCAGCGGACCTGCTTCTTCGGGTCGCCGGTGCGCCAGTTGTCGCGCTGGTTGATGATCGTGTCGACGGCCAGCGCGGTCTTGCCGGTCTGGCGGTCACCGATGATCAGCTGACGCTGGCCGCGGCCGACCGGGGTCATCGCGTCGACGGCCTTGTAGCCGGTCTCCATCGGCTCGTGGACCGACTTGCGCTGCATGACCGTGGGGGCCTGCAGCTCAAGGGCGCGCCGGCCCTCGGTCGCGATCTCGCCGAGGCCGTCGATCGGGTTGCCCAGCGGGTCGACGACGCGGCCGAGGTAGCCCTCGCCGACCGCGACGGAGAGCACCTCACCGGTGCGCTGCACCGGCTGGCCCTCCTCGATGCCGCTGAACTCGCCGAGGACGACCGCACCGATCTCGCGCTCCTCGAGGTTGAGGGCGAGACCGAGGGTTCCGTCCTCGAACCGCAGCAGCTCGTTCGCCATGGCCGAGGGAAGGCCCTCGACCTTAGCGATGCCGTCGCCGGCAACGCTGACCGTACCGACCTCCTCGCGCGAGGCCGCGTCCGGCTTGTACGCCTGGACAAAGTTCTCCAGCGCGTCCCGGATCTCCTCCGGCCGGATCGTGAGCTCCGCCATCTGGGTTCCCTGCTCTCCTTGTTGGG
Source organism: Streptomyces rectiverticillatus (assembly GCF_013394065.1). Taxonomy (NCBI): domain Bacteria; kingdom Bacillati; phylum Actinomycetota; class Actinomycetes; order Kitasatosporales; family Streptomycetaceae; genus Streptomyces; species Streptomyces rectiverticillatus. Next base: position 5,073,949 of record NZ_CP040752.1, on the reverse strand, counting down.
CCCGAAGTATTTCTTCTCCGGAGGCTGGGTTCCGCAGCGGTGCTGCGGGCCCCCGGAGGACACCGTCGGCCCAACTCGGGCCGTCAGTCATGCTCTTGAGTTGGTGGCTGTCAGCCGGCCATCCGCCGGTCCGCCTCGGCGAGACGGTCCGCGATGCTGCCGTTGATGACCTCGTCGCCGATCCGCACCTGCACACCACCGATGAGCTCGGGGTCGATGTCCAGGTTGAGGTGGACACGGCGCCCGTACAGCTTGGCGAGCGCGTCGCCGAGGCGCTGCTTCTGGGCGTCGCTCATCGGCACCGCGGACGTGACCACTGCGACCACACGGTCCCGGCGGTCCGCGGCCAGCTTGGAGAGGGCGTTGAGCCCCGCCTCCAGGCTACGGCCCCGCGGCTGTGCCACAAGACGGACGACAAGACGCTCGGTGACCGGATTGGCCCGGCCCCCCAGCAGCTCCCGCACCAGCGCGGCCTTGGCCGAGCGGTTCGCGACCTTGTCCGTCAGCGCGGCCCGCAGCTCGGAGCTGGAGGCGACGATGCGGCCGAAGCGGAACAGCTCGTCCTCGACGTCGTCCAGGACACCGGCGCGCTCGGCGGCGATGAACTCGGCGCCGGAGGCCAGCTCCTCGATCGCGTCCACCAGGTCGCGCGAGCGCGACCAGCGGGAACGGACCATCCCGGAGACCAGGTCGGCGCACTCGCCGCCCACCTGGCCGCCGAGCAGACGCCCGGCCAGCTGGGACTTGGCCTCGCCCGGCTGGGCGGGGTCGGTCAGGACCCGGCGCAGCGACACCTCGCGGTCCAGCAGCGAGGTGACCGCGGCGAGGTCCTCGGCGAGCTTCACCGCGTCCACGGCGGTGTTGTCCGCCAGCGCGTCGAGGCGCTCACGTGCGGAGGCCTGTGCCTCCCGGCTCGCTCCGCTCATCGGTTCGCCTCTGCCTTCGTCGCACCGGCCGCCGCCTTGGCCTCGAGGTCGTCGAGGAAGCGGTCGATGGTCCGGCTCTGCCGGGCCGCGTCGGCGAGGGACTCACCGACGATCCGGCCGGCCAGGTCGCCGGCGAGCTTGCCCACGTCCTGGCGGAGCGAGGCCGAAGCGGCCTTGCGGTCGGCCTCGATCTGGGCGTGACCGGCAGCGATGATCTCCTCGCGCTGACGCTCACCCTCGGACCGCATCTCTGCGATCATCGACGCACCCTGCTCCTGCGCCTCCTGGCGCATGCGGGCGGCCTCATGGCGGGCGTCGGCGAGCTGGGCCCGGTAGTCCTCGAGCACCTGCTGCGCCTCGGCCTGGGCGGCCTCGGCCTTCTCCATGCCGCCTTCGATGGCCTCGCGGCGCTCGTCCAGAGTCGAGTTGATCTTCGGGAGGAGCTTCTTGCCGAGGAAGATGAAGACGATGGCGAAGGCGATCAGGCCGATGACGAGCTCTGGGAGCGGGGGCAGGAGCGGGCTTTCCAGCTCCCCCTCGCTCGCCAGGACTGCCAGGGGATTCACATCAATGCCTTCCGTCGAAAACAGTGGTCGTCAGGCTGTGATCAGGCGGACGGGTAGACGAACGGCATGACCAGACCGATCAGGGCGAGCGCCTCACAGAAGGCGAAGCCGAGGATCTGGTTGGCGCGGATCAGGCCGGCGGCCTCGGGCTGGCGGGCCAGGGCCTGGGTGCCGTTACCGAAGACGATGCCGACGCCGACGCCGGGGCCGATCGCGGCGAGGCCGTAGCCGATCGAGCCGAGGTTGCCCTTGATCTCGACACCAGCGGCGATGGTCTGGAGAGCAGCAGACATGCTCGTTCTTCCTTCTCTTTCACGGACCGGTGGGGGTTGGCCACCGGACGACTGTTGGTCTGGGGAGCGGGGGTGCTCAGTGGTGCTCTGCGAGCGCGCCCTGGACGTAGTTGGTGGCCAGCAGCACGAAGACGTACGCCTGGACGGCCTGGATGAACAGCTCGAAGGCGGTCATCACGACGGTCATCACGAAGGAGACGCCGGCGTAGGCGATGCCGATCCCGTTCAGCAGGTACCAGCTGGCGATGGTGAACATCAGGATCAGCAGGTGACCGGCGAACATGTTGGCGAAGAGCCGCACCGCGTGGGTGAAGGGCCGGATGATCACGTTCGAGAAGAACTCGAGGACCACGGCGAGCGGGAGGATCGGGCCGAGCGACTTGTCGTAGCCGACGATGTTCTTCAGGCCGCCGACGAAACCGTGCTTCTTGAACGTCAGGTACATCCACAGGACGTAGACGATCAGGGCGAGCGCCGCCGGGAAGGCGATGATCGACGTCACCGGGAACTGGGCGACCGGAATGATCGACCAGAGGTTCATGATCCAGACGAAGAAGAACAGCGAGACCATGAAGGGGACGTACTTCTCGCCCTCCTTCTTGCCGAGCGAGTCGTAGACGATGCCGCGGCGCACGAAGTCGTAGCCCGCCTCACCGACCATCTGCAGCTTGCCGGGGACCACCTTGGCCCGGCCGAAGGCCGCCCAGAAGAAGCCGATGACGATGACCGTGGTCAGCACGGCCAGCAGCATGGGCTTGTTGAACTCGATGCCGCCGACGGTGAAGAGCGGCTCGAACAGGAACGAGTGGAGGCCCGGGGCTGGGAAGCCGCACCCATCGAAGATGTGGCAATCGGTCTCGAAGGCGAGCATCTGGTCAGCACTCACCGCGAGCTCCTTCAGCGTGGCGCATAGGTACGGCAACCTCGTTGTGTCGGCGCGGCGCACAGCCGCGGAACGGCACTGGACTGGTCTTGCGGATGGGGGGGCGGGTGATCGGCGCGGGGCCGGTCGCGGGCATCAGCTGCATGGACTGCCGATTCCGTCCCGGGAAACTCGGGTGTTCAGCTGCCTGCGCCCACTGTGCCTCAGATGGCACCGGACGATAGCAGGTGAGCGTCGGCACCTTTATCGCGGCCCTACCGGTCACGTCGGAGACCCGGCGGGCGCGGACTTCTTCGCCTCGGCGGATTCCGGATCGACATAAAGGATCTTGGCCTTCAGATACGCCCGGGTCTGCGCGGCAGTCCACACGAGGACCGCGCCGAGCAGCGCGAAGGCGAACGCCCGGGTGTTGAACAGCGACGTGTCCCGGAAGACCGCGAGAACGACCGCGGAGATCAGGAACTGCGTCACGTAGAGCACCAGACCCATGGCCTGGAACAAGTGCGGGAAGGACTTCGCCGTGCGCTGGAGAACGAACAGGCCCAAGGCCATCACGCCGCCCGCCACGAGGGTGCCGACGACGGCGCCGACCGCACCCTTGCCGCCGGCGAGCACACCGCTCACGGCGGCGGCGACGATGCCGGCCACGGCGGTCGGGACGGCGCACTGGAAGAGTGTTCGGGCGTCGTTGGACTGCATGAAGGGTTTCTCCGGCGATGAGGTCGGAAGCAACGATTCGTCGTGGACGAGCGTATCCCCGGAAATGCTCGTGACTTGCGACGGAGGACCGCCGCACTACGGTCCTTCGGCTCCAGCACCGGGTTTCGTGAACGGTATCACAAACTATTTGATGAGGTCTTTACCTACATCGTGTGCCCGACGTCACACGCAAGGGTCACGTCGCTGGTCATAGCGCTGACGAGCCGAAAGATCTCTGATAGAGACACCGGCTCGCATTTTCGCCCGGATGCTTCTCCCGACCCCCGGAATGGATGCCTCCGGATGGGCTCAGCGGTTGCTGCTGATCCTCCGGGCGTGCGCGAAGCGCGAGCGGTCGCCGATGGCCGTGGCCCCGTGCACCCCGGCCGGCACGGGCTCGCGCCCCGCCCCTTCCTCCACGGGTTCCGCATCGGCCGGCACGGCCTCCGCCGCCGGCTCCGCCCCGGCCGCCTCCGCACCGGCCGCCTCCGGCTCCGCGGCGGTCACCTTGCGGCGGCGGTAGCGCGGCGGCACGAACGCCTCGGCCCAGCGGGGGGCGCGCGGCTTGAAGCGCGGCAGCAGCAGGAGGACGAGTCCGGCCGCGCTCAGCGCGACGATCAGCAGCAGGATCCAGGTGCTGGCCGAGTGCACGGAATAGGCGACCGTGCCGAAGGCGATGAGCCCCGACCAGAAATACATGATCAATACCGCACGGCTGTGCGAATGGCCGATTTCCAGCAGCCGGTGGTGCAGGTGGCCGCGGTCCGCGGCGAACGGCGACTGCCCGTTCCAGGTGCGCCGCACGATGGCGAGCAGCAGATCCGCCACCGGCACCGCGATCACCGTCAGCGGCAGCAGCAGCGGGATGTAGACCGGCACCGTGGCGTGCACGACCGCACGCTCCGAACCGCCCGTGAACGCATTGAGCACATCGGGGTCGACCTGGCCGGTGATGGAGATGGCGCCCGCGGCGAGCACGAGCCCGATGAGCATCGAGCCCGAATCACCCATAAAGATACGTGCAGGGTGCATATTGTGCGGGAGGAATCCCAGGCACATGCCCATCAGGATCGCGGCGAACAGCGTCGCGGGCGCGGCCGCCTCCACGTTGTGGCCGAACCACAGGCGGTAGGCGTAGAGGAAGAACGCGGCGGCGGCGATGCACACCATTCCGGAGGCCAGGCCGTCCAGGCCGTCGACGAAATTGACCGCGTTGATGGTGATGACCACGAGGGCGACCGTCAGCAGCGTGCCCTGCATGGGGGTGAGCCCGACCGTGCCCACGCCGGGCACCGGGATCCACAGGATCGTCAGGCCCTGGAGCACCATCACACCGGCGGCGATCATCTGCCCGCCCAGCTTGACCAGGGCGTCCACGCCCCACTTGTCGTCCAGCACGCCGAGGATCCAGATCAGCCCGGCGCCGGACAGCAGCGCCCGCGGCTCGCTGTGCAGCTCGAAGACCTTGCCCAGGTTCGACAGGTGGGCCGCCACCAGCAGGCCCGCGCACAGGCCGCCGAACATCGCGATACCGCCGAGCCGCGGCGTCGGTTCCCGGTGCACGTCGCGCGCGCGGATCTCCGGCATCGCGCCGGCCACGATCGCGAACTTCCGCACCGGTCCCGTCAGCAGATAGGTGACTGCCGCGGTGACGCACAGCGTCAGCAGGTATTCACGCACGGGCTGCCCCAGAGGTCGCGCTGGACATCACAGCCCCACACCATATTCGGGTCCGCCCCCGATCCGTGAATACAGCTGTAGACGTACGGCCACCCGCGATGGTTGCAGCCGTCAGATGTGCGCGGGATAAGGAGCGTAGAGCGGGAAGCTCCCCGCGAGCCGGGCGACCTCCCCGCGCAGGCCCCCGCCCGGCCCCGCGCCCCGCAGCGCCGCCCCGATCAGCGCGCCGATCCGGGCCATCTCCGGCTCCCGCATGCCCTGCGTCGTCACGGCCGCGGTGCCCAGCCGCAGGCCGTGCGCCGTGCCGTGGGGCAGCCCGCAGACGTCCAGGACGATGCCGGCGGACGCGAGCCTGCCGCGGGCCGTGGCGGCCTCCTGAGCGAGCCCGGAGACATCGGCGGTGATGATGTGCGTGTCGGTGCCGCCCGTGGTCACAGCGAGGCCCTCAGCGGCCAGGACGGCGGCAAGGGCGCGGGCGTTGGCCACCACCTGATGGGTGTACGCGGTGAAGGCCGGCGTCGCCGCCTCCCCGAAGGCCACCGCCTTCGCCGCGACGGTGTGCATCTGCGCGCCGCCCTGGGAGAAGGGGAAGACCGCGCGGTCGACCCGGCCCGCGAGCTCGGCGCGGCAGAGGATCAGGCCGCCGCGGGGGCCGCGCAGCACCTTGTGGGTGGTCGCGCACACCACGTCGGCGTACGGCACGGGGTTCGGCGCCGCTCCCCCGGCGACCAGGCCGATGGGGTGGGCGGCGTCCACGATCAGGTGGGCGCCCGTCTCGTCGGCGATCTCCCGGAAGGCCGCGTAGTCGGGGTGGCGCGGATACGAGATCGAGCCGCAGACGATCGCCCTGGGCCGGTGCTCGCGCGCCAGCGCCCGGACCTCGTCGTAGTCGATCAGGCCGGTGTCGCGGCGCACGCCGTAGCCGGTGAAGTCGAACCAGCGGCCGGAGAAGTTCGCGGGCGAGCCGTGTGTGAGGTGCCCGCCGTGCCGCAGGCCCATGGCCAGCACCTTGTCGCCCGGCCGCAGCAGGGCGGCGTAGGCGGCGAGCACCGCGGCGGAGCCGGAGTGGGGCTGGACGTTGGCGTGCGCGGCGCCGAAGAGGGCCTTGGCGCGGTCGACGGCGATGCGCTCGGCGAGGTCGACCAGCTCGCAGCCGCCGTGGTGGCGGGCGCCGGGATAGCCCTCGGCGTACTTGTTGGCGAGCGGGGAGCCGAGGGCCGCGAGGACGGCGGGCGAGGTGAAGTTCTCGGCGGCGATCAGCTGGAGGCCCGTGGACTGCCGCTCGATCTCGGCGAGCACCAGGCCCGCCAGCTCCGGGTCCTGACGGCGCAGCGCGTCGAAGTCGGGACTCCAGTGGGTGTGGGGTGCTGCTGCGGTGACCGGCATGGCGCGCGCTCCGGACCTCGGTGGTGCACAGGGCATCGGAAGATGCGGTGTGTCACCCAATGTAGGCCCGCGCCCGCGCCGGCGCAGGCGGTCAGGACCGGGCGGAGCGCCCGGTGAGTGCGGTGAGGACCGGGTCGAGGGCCTGGTTGATCTCGTCGCCGATGGAGCGGAAGAAGGTGATCGGGGCGCCGTAGGGGTCGTGGACCTCGTCGGCCTCCGCGTTCGGGGCGAGCAGCCAGCCGCGCAGGGCGGCGGCGGCCTGCACCAGGGCGCGGGCCCGCTCGACCACGCCGCCGGCCCGCTCGGGGTCCGGGAGGGTCGCGGGGTCTATGGCCCGCACCAGCCGGGTGAACTCCTTCAGCGTGAAGGTGCGCAGCCCGGCCGAGTGGCCCATGGAGATGACCTGGGCGCGGTGGTCGCGGGTGGCGGTCAGGACGAGGTCGGCGCGGATGACGTGCTCGTCGAGCAGCTCGCGGCCGGTGAACCCGTCCGGGTCGGCGCCGAGGTCGGCGAGGACCGTGGCGGCGTGCGCCTCCATCGGGGCCCCCTCGTGGCCCCAGGTGCCGGCGCTCTCCACCACCAGGCCGCCCCCGAAGGGGTCGCCGAGCCGGTCGGTGAGGGCATGGCGGGTCAGCCGCTCGGTGATGGGCGAGCGGCAGACGTTGCCGGTGCTGACGTGGAGGATGCGGAAGGTGTCGGCCTTGGCCGCCGTGTCCGGTCCCGCTATGCCACGCCCCTGCGGGGCGATCAATTCGCCACCTCGAGGTCGGGTACCACCTCGCGCAGCTGCTCGGCGCTGATCGCACCGGCGCGCAGCAGCACGGGGACCTTGCCGGTGACGTCCACGATGGAGGACGGCACGTCGGCGGGGGTGGGGCCGCCGTCGAGGTAGACGGAGACGGAGTCGCCGAGCATCTCCTGGGCGGCGTCGCAGTCCTGCGGCGCCGGGTGGCCGGTGAGGTTGGCGCTGGAGACGGCCATCGGGCCGAACTCGGTGAGCAGCTCGATGGCGACCGGGTGCAGCGGCATCCGGACGGCGACGGTGCCGTGGGTCTCGCCCAGGTCCCAGGTCAGGGACGGCTGGTGGTTGGCGACGAGGGTGAGCGCGCCGGGCCAGAAGGCGTCGACGAGCTCCCAGGCCTGCTCGGAGAAGTCCGTGACGAGGCCGTGCAGGGTGTTCGGGGAGCCGACGAGGACGGGCGAGGGCATGCCGCGGCCGCGGCCCTTGGCCTGCAGGAGATCGCCGACGGCCTCGCGGCTGAAGGCGTCCGCACCGATGCCGTACACGGTGTCGGTGGGCAGCACGACCAGCTCACCGCGGCGCACCGCGGCGACGGCCTCGCGCAGGCCGGTCTTGCGGTCGGTCGCGTCGCTGCAGTCGTATCGCCGTGCCATTAACGGACCTCCTCGAACGGGGTGAACAGGGCAGATGTCAGGGGTGCCGTCGTCACGGCATGGCCTTCCGCGCGGTGGCGAAGCGGGGGCGGTTGTTCAGGTCGGGGTGGTCGGCGGCGTCGGCCCAGCCGCGCTCCTCGGTGAAGATCCACGGGACCTGGCCGCCCTGGGTGTCGGCGTGCTCGATGACGACGACGCCGCCCGGGCGCAGCAGCCGGTGGGCGGTGCGCTCGATGCCGCGGATGGTGTCGAGGCCGTCCTCGCCGGAGAAGAGGGCGAGCTGCGGGTCGTGGTCGCGGGCCTCGGGGGCGACGTACTCCCATTCGGTGAGCGGGATGTACGGGGGGTTGCTGACGACGAGGTCGACCTGGCCGTCGAGCTCGGGCAGCGCGGTGAGGGCGTCGCCGTGGTGGAGGGTCACGCGGGAGCCCTCGGTGTTCTTGCGGGCCCAGCCGAGGGCGGTCTCGTCCAGCTCGACGGCGTGCACGCGCGAGCGGGGCACCTCCTGGGCGAGGGCGAGGGCGATGGCGCCGGAGCCGGTGCACAGGTCGACGATCAGGGGCTCGACGACGTCCATGGCCCGTACGGCGTCTATGGCCCAGCCGACGACCGACTCGGTCTCGGGGCGGGGGACGAAGACGCCGGGGCCGACCTGGAGCTCCAGGTAGCGGAAGAAGGCGCGGCCGGTGATGTGCTGGAGCGGCTCCCGGGCCTCGCGGCGGGCGACGGCCTCCCAGTAGCGGGCGTCGAAGTCGGCGTCCGCGACCTGGTGCAGCTCACCCCGCTTGACGCCGTGCACGAAGGCGGCGAGCTCCTCCGCGTCGAAGCGCGGAGAAGGTACGCCGGCGTCGGCCAGCCGCTGAGTGGCTTGCGCCACTTCGGCGAGCAGCAGATTCACAGTGGTCCTCTCGCGTCTTCGTATCGTCGTCCCCGGCCCGTGGGCGGCCCCGGGCGGGGCCGTTCCGGCGGTCGCGGACGGGCTTGCGGTCTGCGGTCAGCCCGCGGCGGCGAGCTTGGCGGCGGAGTCGGCGTCCACGCACGCCTGGATCACCGGGTCCAGCTCGCCGTCGAGCACCTGGTCCAAGTTGTACGCCTTGAAGCCGACGCGGTGGTCCGAGATGCGGTTTTCCGGGAAGTTGTACGTCCGGATCTTCTCGGAGCGGTCGACGGTGCGCACCTGGCTGCGGCGGGCGTCGGCGGCCTCGGCCTCGGCCTTCTCCTGGGCCGCGGCGAGCAGCCGCGAGCGCAGGATGCGCAGGGCCTGCTCCTTGTTCTGGAGCTGGCTCTTCTCGTTCTGGCAGGAGGCGACGACGCCGGTCGGCAGGTGGGTGATGCGGACGGCGGAGTCGGTGGTGTTGACGGACTGGCCGCCGGGGCCGGAGGAGCGGTAGACGTCGATGCGCAGATCGTTCATGTTGATCTCGACGTCGACCTCCTCGGCCTCGGGCGTGACGAGCACGCCGGCGGCGGAGGTGTGGATGCGGCCCTGGGACTCGGTGGCCGGCACGCGCTGGACGCGGTGGACGCCGCCCTCGTACTTCAGCCGGGCCCACACACCCTGGCCGGGCTCGGTGGCGCCGTTGCCGCCCTTGGTCTTCACCGCGACCTGGACGTCCTTGTAGCCGCCGAGCTCGGACTCGGTGGTGTCGATGATCTCGGTCTTCCAGCCGACGCGCTCGGCGTAGCGCAGGTACATCCGCAGCAGGTCACCGGCGAACAGCGCGGACTCGTCGCCGCCCGCACCGGCCTTGATCTCGAGGATGACGTCCTTGTCGTCGCTGGGGTCGCGCGGGACGAGGAGCAGGCGGAGCTTCTCGGTGAGCTCCTCGCGCTGCTTCTCCAGGTCCTTGACCTCGGCGGCGAAGTCGGGGTCGTCGGCGGCGAACTCGCGAGCGGTCTCGATGTCGTCCCCGGCCTGCTTCCAGGAGCGGTAGGTCCCGACGATCGGCGTCAGCTCGGCGTAGCGCTTGTTGAGCTTGCGGGCGTTGGCCTGATCCGCGTGCACGGCGGGGTCGGCGAGCCGCTTCTCGAGGTCGGCGTGCTCGCCGATCAGTTCCTCGACTGCCTCGAACATGGGGTTTCCCTAGCTGCTGGAAGTGACGGGCCTGCTGGACGACAAAGCGCCGGTCCGGTCGCCCTCGCACGCGGAGGGCGACCGAGGACCGGCGCCTGCGGGTCGCTACTTCTTGGCAGCGGCGGCCTTGCCGAAGCGGGCCTCGAAGCGGGCCACGCGGCCACCGGTGTCGAGGATCTTCTGCTTGCCCGTGTAGAACGGGTGGCACTCGGAGCACACGTCGGCACGGATGGTGCCGTCGGCGACGGTGCTACGGGTGGTGAACGAGGCGCCACAGGTGCAGCTGACCTGCGTCTCGACGTACTCCGGGTGGATGTCGCGCTTCAAGGGGTCTCCTAGGTTCGGGAGGGCTCCGGGTCGTAGAGGCGGGATTGCCTTACGTGAACCGGGGCCGACGGACCAGTTTGCCAGTACTGGCCGCATCCCCCAAAACGGGAGGTCGCGGCCGGTTATTCCCAAGGGGTCCGGTGCCTGGTCAGCGGGGGTCCGGCGGCCGGACGGCTCGGGTGCCGTGCGGCCGCAGGGCTCACTTGACGACGTCCTCGGCGCCCGTCTTCGCGCCCGCGCCGTCCTGGAGCGCGGACTGCGGGATGGGCCGGTCGGAGCGGAGCGCGGTCCAGATCTGCTCGCTCGCCTCCGTCAGCGGGATCACCCGGTTGCGGTCGGCGGGGTCGTCGCCCACCGGCAGCGTCACCATGTGCATGTCGCCGGAGCCGATCCCCTTGAGACCGCTTGCGAAGGAGTACAGCTTGTCGACCGAGGCCAGCTCGCGGTCGGTGGTGAGCGCCTTGGTGGCGGTGTCGGCGATCCCGTAGAGCTTGGTGGGGCTGGTGAACAGCCCGACCTGCTTGACCTGGTCCAGCAGCGCCTTGATGAACGCCTGCTGGAGCTTGATCCGGCCGAGGTCGCTGCCGTCGCCGACGGCCTTGCGGGTACGGACGAGGCCGAGGGACTGCTCGCCGTTCAGCTTGTGACTGCCGGCGTCGAGGTCGAGGTGGCTCGACTTGTCGTGGATGGCCTTGGTGGTGGTGACCTCCACGCCGCCCAGCTTGTCGATGAGCTTCTGGAAGCCGGCGAAGTCGACCTCGAGGTAGTGATCCATGCGGATCTTGGTCATCGTCTCGACGGTCTTGACCGCGCACACCGCCCCGCCGATGGAGTACGCCTCATTGAACTGGCCGCGCTGGACCGCCGGGCTGGTCTTGCCGTCGGGGGTGGTGCACGCGGGGCGGGCGACGATGGTGTCGCGCGGGATCGAGACGACGCTGGCCTTCTTGTGACCCGCGTAGACGTGCACGATCATCGCCGTGTCGGAGCGGGAGCTGCCCTCGTCCCTGCCGTACTTGCCGTTGTCGCCGGCCCGGGAGTCGGAGCCGAGGACGAGGATGTCCTGCGAGCCGTTGTCGACGTTCTGCGGCCGGTTCTTGCCCAGGGCCGCGTTGATGTCGACGCTGCTGAGGTTCCCGTTGAACTTGTAGTAGAGGAACCCCGCTCCGGCACCGCCGGCGAGGACCACACCGGTGGCCGTCCAGGCAGCTATTCGCCAGCCCTTGCGGCGGGGGCGGGCCTTGCGGCGCCGGCCGCGGGTCCCCCCGGCACGGCGGCGGTGCGAACCCGCTGACGTGCCCCTGCTCTCGTCGGCCATGCGCTCCTCAGTCCTCCACGGTCCCCGGGCCTCGCCCCGGCTTGTCCCCCCTGCGCTGATTGACGGGGAAGTCTGCGACAGGGTTGCACAGCGTTTTCTGAGGACCGTCTTAGAAATGCTCCTCCGGGCGGAGCGGCCGGCGATCACTACTACCCCTCGCCACCTGCGATTTCGGCCAAATGTGAGGCGATGATTCCGGCCAGTGCGGAGCCGTAGGGCTGTGGCGCAGATCTCAGAATGTCACAGGAAGATCACGGCGGAGGCCCCCCGCCACCGAGGTGACGAGGGGCCTCCTGGAGCCGCTGGGATGCGGATCAGTCGTTGCCGTTGCCCGAGGAGGGCGTGGTCTTCGCGATCTGCATCAGGAACTCGGCGTTCGACTTGGTCTGCTTCATCTTGTCGAGAAGCAGCTCGATGGCCTGCTGCGAGTCGAGCGCGTGCAGCACCCGGCGCAGCTTCCAGACGATCGCCAGCTCCTCGCCGCCCAGGAGGATCTCCTCCTTGCGCGTACCCGAGGGGTCCACGTCGACGGCGGGGAAGATGCGCTTGTCGGCGAGCTTCCGGTCGAGCTTGAGCTCCATGTTGCCGGTGCCCTTGAACTCCTCGAAGATCACCTCGTCCATGCGCGAGCCGGTCTCGACCAGCGCGGTGGCCAGGATGGTCAGCGAGCCGCCGTCCTCGATGTTGCGCGCGGCACCGAAGAACTTCTTCGGCGGGTAGAGCGCAGTCGAGTCGACACCACCGGAGAGGATGCGGCCCGAGGCCGGGGCGGCCAGGTTGTAGGCGCGGCCCAGACGGGTGATCGAGTCCAGCAGGACGACCACGTCGTGACCCAGCTCCACGAGGCGCTTGGCGCGCTCGATGGCCAGCTCGGCGACGGTGGTGTGGTCCTCGGCCGGGCGGTCGAAGGTCGAGGAGATGACCTCGCCCTTGACCGACCGCTGCATGTCGGTGACCTCTTCCGGACGCTCGTCGACCAGGACGACCATCAGGTGGCACTCGGGGTTGTTGGTGGTGATCGCGTTGGCGATCGCCTGCATGATCATGGTCTTACCGGTCTTCGGCGGGGCCACGATCAGACCGCGCTGGCCCTTGCCGATGGGGGCGACCAGATCGATGATCCGGGTCGTCAGCACGCCCGGGTCGGTCTCCAACCGCAGGCGGTCCTGCGGGTAGAGCGGGGTGAGCTTGTTGAACTCGGGGCGGCCGCGGCCGGTTTCGGGCGCCATGCCGTTCACCGAGTCGAGGCGGACGAGGGCGTTGAACTTCTCGCGGCGCTCGCCGTCCTTCGGCTGACGCACGGCACCGGTGACGTGGTCACCCTTGCGCAGGCCGTTCTTGCGGACCTGGGCGAGGGAGACGTAGACGTCGTTCGGGCCCGGCAGGTAACCGGAGGTACGGATGAACGCGTAGTTGTCGAGGATGTCCAGGATGCCCGCGACGGGGATCAGGACGTCGTCGTCGGAGACCTGCGGCTCGTTGCCGAAGTCGTCGCGGCCACGGCGGCCACGGCGGTCGCGGTAGCGGCCACGGCGGCCACGGCGGCCGCCCTCGAAGTCGTCCTCGTCCTGCGGGCCGCCCTGGGGGCCCTGGGGCGCGCCGCGGCCGTCGCGCTGCTGGCGGCCGGCGCCCTGCTGGCCGGCGTCGTCGCGGTTGCCGCGCTCACGGCGGTCGCGCTGACCGCGCTCGCCGCGCTCGCCACGCTCGCCGCGCTCACGGCGGTCGCCCTTCTGGCCGCGCTCGGCGCGGTCCTGGCGGTCGCCCTTGGCGGCCTTGCCCTCGGCGGTGTCCAGCGCGGTCTCGGCCTTGGCCTCGGTGCGCTCCTCGGCGCGGGCCTCGGTCTTGACCTCGGCGCCCTCGGGGCTGCCGGCGGGCGCGGTGGCCCGGCGGCGGCGGCGCTCGGCGGCCGGCTGCTCGTCACTGCTCGGCTGGCCCGGGATCTCGATCTGCTGCTGCGCGGCAGCAGCCTTCTCGGCGGGCTTGGCCTCGGCCTTCTCGGCCACCTCACCCGTACGGGCCTTGGAGGTGGCGCGGCGCTTCGGCTTGGTCTCGGCATCCGCGGAGGATGCCGCCGCCTCGGTCTTGGCGGGCGCGGCGGAAGAGCCGGCCTGCCTCTCCTTGATGACCTCGATCAGCTGGCCTTTACGCATCCGCGCGGTGCCCTTGATACCGAGGCTCGAGGCGAGCTGCTGGAGCTCGGCCAGGACCATGGCGTCGAGGCCCGTGCCCGAGCGGCGCCGCTTGGGGGCGGTGGCAGCACCGGTGGCAGGCGCGGCGGGAGCGTCCGTAGCGGGCGCGGAGGCATTGCCGGTGGCGCCGGCGTTCACGCCCATCAGATCGGTGGTGTCGCTCACGAAGGGGTCCTTCCCTGGAGCGGGCGTCGGCCTGTCTGGCTCGGCGACCGGTTGTGCTGTCCGGCTACGGTCTGGCGGTTTGCGGACCGGGCCGGGGCGGTGGTCCGCCGGTACGGCTGGTACGGCGGAAGAATCAGTTCATTGGTCCGGCGTGAAGAATGAGGTGAAGACATGGAGTATCGGCTTCACTCATGTCACCCACGCCGATTCCGGAGCGTGCTCGAAGCTGCTCAGGCAGGCTGCTCAGGCAGTTTGGGAGGCTCCCGGAAGAAAAGCGGCCCCTGATCGGGACACAGAGCACCGAGCCGATGTGGCGTCGAGTGCAGACTTGAGGTTAACACTACCGGATCCCACAAACATTCCCCCTCTCCAAGACCGGCAACCGCTATTTTTCGCGGGGCCGGGTTTCGCCCGGATTCCGCTGTCAGGCGAGCGGCAGCACGCTCGTCCCCCCGGCGTCGAGAGCCAGCCGGTTGGCCGCCCACCCCTCGCCCGCCAGTCGTGCGACCTTGTCGGCCGCACCGCTCTCGGCCAGCGCGAGGACCGTGGGTCCCGCGCCGGAGATGACCGCGGGGACGCCGTCCGCGCGCAGTCGGTTGACCAGGGCCACGCTCTCCGGCATCGCCGGGGCGCGGTATTCCTGGTGGAGCCGGTCCTCGGTGGCCGCCAGCAGCAGCTCGGGGCGCCTGGTGAGCGCCTCGACCAGCAGGGCGGCCCGGCCGGCGTTGGCCGCGGCGTCCACATGGGGGACGCTGCGCGGCAGCAGCCCGCGGGCGGTCTCGGTCAGCACCGGCCGGGACGGCACGAAGACCACCGGAACGATGGAATCCGCAGGGTCCATCCGAATGGCCCGCGCCACTCCGGCGTCCATCCACGCCAGGGTGAAACCGCCCATCAGACACGCGGCGACGTTGTCGGGGTGTCCCTCGATCTCGGTGGCCAGCTCGAGCAGCGCCGCGTCGTCGAGCTTTTCGGCCCCGCCTATGGTCACGGCGCGGGCCGCGACTATCCCCGCGCAGATGGCGGCCGAGGAGGAGCCGAGGCCTCTCCCGTGCGGGATGCGGTTGGCACAGACGACCTCCAGGCCGCGCGGCTGGCCGCCGAGCAGGTCGAAGGCCGTGCGCAGGGCCCGTACGAGGAGATGGCTCTCATCGCGCGGGAGGGTGTCGGCGCCCTCCCCGGCGATGTCGATGTGCAGCCCGGATTCGGCCACCCGGACCACGACGTCGTCGTACAGCCCCAGCGCGAGGCCCAGGGCGTCGAAGCCGGGGCCGAGGTTTGCGCTGGTGGCAGGGGTGCGCACGCGGACAGCGGCGGCGCGGAACGCGGGACCGGCCATCGCTCGATGACTCTCCTTGGTCTGGCCTTGGTGGGCGTGCAACATCCGCAAGGGCCGCGACGGCGATGCCGTGGGTCACGGCAGCGGTCTGCGACGGGGCGGAGTGAGTACAGCCTATCGAAGGAAGGTTCTGCGGCGACATAGGGCGCACGGGAGGCGCACGATGCGTGTCGCCTGCGGCGGGCTTGCGGGCGGTGGGGCAGGCGGGCTCGGGGCCGCCCGGTCCCCCGCACCCGGTTGTGGGCAATCGTCCCGCAGGGCGGGACGGGTGGGCACAACCTGACGGCGTACCCGCACCCGTCCCGCCCCACTGGCGGACGCCTGGAAGGTCAGGCGAGCCCGAGCTGCTGCGCGGCAGCGACCGCGTCCACCGGAACGGTAATCGGCTGGGGCGCACCCGCCACCGCCCAGTCCGGGTCCTTGAGGCCGTTGCCGGTGACCGTACAGACGATGCGCTGCCCGGGGTCGACCAGGCCGAGTTCGGCGGCCTTGAGGAGACCGGCCACGCTCGCGGCCGAGGCCGGCTCGACGAAGACGCCCTCCTGCGAGGCCAACAGACGGTACGCGGCGAGGATCTGGCGGTCGGTCACCTCGTCGATGAGGCCGCCCGATTCGTCGCGCGCCTGCTCGGCGAACCGCCACGAGGCCGGGTTGCCGATGCGGATGGCGGTGGCGATGGTGTGCGGGTCCTTGACCGGCTCGCCGCGCACGATCGGCGCCGAACCGGAGGCCTGGAAGCCCCACATGCGGGGCGTGCGGGAGGCGATCCCGTCCCCGGCGTACTCTCGGTAACCGCGCCAGTAGGCGGTGATGTTGCCGGCGTTGCCGACGGGGAGGACGTGGATGTCGGGCGCGTCGCCGAGCGCGTCGACGATCTCGAACGCGGCGGTCTTCTGGCCCTCGATGCGCACCGGGTTGACCGAGTTGACCAGCGCCACGGGGTACTGCTCGGACAGGCCTCGGGCCAGCGTCAGGCAGTCGTCGAAGTTGCCGTCGACCTGCAGGATGCGGGCGCCGTGGACCAGGGCCTGGCCCATCTTGCCCAGCGCGATCTTGCCCTGCGGGACCAGGACGGCGCAGACCATGCCGGCGCGCACGGCGTAGGCCGCGGCGGAGGCGGAGGTGTTGCCGGTGGAGGCGCAGATGACGGCCTTGGCGCCCTCCTCCTTCGCCCGGGTGATGGCCATGGTCATGCCACGGTCCTTGAAGGAGCCGGTGGGGTTCGCGCCCTCGACCTTGAGGTGGACCTCACAGCCCGTGCGCTCGGAGAGCACCTGTGCGGGGACGAGCGGCGTGCCGCCCTCGCGGAGGGTGACCACCGGGGTGTCCGCGGTGACCGGGAGCCGGTCGCGGTACTCCTCGATGATGCCGCGCCACTGGTGGGTACGGGAGGCCGGACGGCCGTTGTTGTCGGACATTGCTTTTGTTACTCCCCTTCAACCCGCATGATGCTCGCGACACCGCGGACCGTATCCAGCTTGCGCAGCGCCTCGACCGTCGCCGTGAGGGCGGCGTCGGCGGCGCGGTGGGTGACCACGACGAGGGAGGCCTCGCCGTCCTTGCCCGTCTGGCGGACGGTGTCGATCGACACCCCGTGCGCGGCGAAGACCGTGGCGACCTGGGCGAGGACGCCCGGCTTGTCGGCCACGTCGAGGCTGATGTGGTAGCGCGTGACCACCTCGCCCATCGGGCTCACGGGCAGTCGCGTGTAGGCGGACTCACCGGGGCCGGTGGACCCGGCGAGCTTGTTGCGGCAGACGGCGACGAGGTCGCCGAGGACCGCCGAGGCGGTGGGCGAGCCGCCCGCGCCGGGGCCGTAGAACATCAGCTGCCCGGCCGCCTCGGCCTCCACGAAGACCGCGTTGTACGCCTCGCGCACCGAGGCCAGCGGGTGGCTGAGCGGGATCATCGCCGGGTGCACCCGGGCGGTGACCGACTGCCCGTCCGCGGCCCGCTCGCAGATGGCCAGCAGCTTGATCGTGCAGCCCATCTGTTTTGCGGAAGCAAAGTCCGCCGCGGTGACCTCCGTCATGCCCTCGCGATAGACGTCGTCGAGGCGGACGCGGGTGTGGAAGGCGATCCCGGCGAGGATCGCGGCCTTCGCCGCGGCGTCGAAGCCCTCGACGTCGGCGGTCGGGTCGGCCTCGGCGTAGCCCAGCGCGGTGGCCTCGTCCAGCGCCTCGGAGTAGCCGGCGCCGCTGGAGTCCATCTTGTCGAGGATGAAGTTGGTCGTGCCGTTGACGATGCCCAGCACCCGGTTGACCTTGTCACCGGCGAGCGATTCGCGCAGCGGCCGGACCAGCGGGATGGCACCGGCGACGGCGGCCTCGTAGTAGAGGTCCGCGCCGTACTTCTCGGCGGCGGCGTGCAGGGCCGCGCCGTCATCCGCGAGCAGCGCCTTGTTGGCCGAAACGACGCTTGCGCCGTGCTCGAAGGCCGTGGTGATCAGGGAGCGGGCGGGCTCGATGCCGCCGATGACCTCGATGATCACGTCGATGTCACCGCGCTTGACCAGTGCGGTGGCGTCGGTGGTGATGAGCTCCTCGGGCACCCCCGCGCGGACCCGGCCGGGCCGGCGGACGGCGATGCCGGCGAGCTCGACGGGCGCACCGATGCGGGCCGCGAGGTCGTCGGCGTGCGTCGTCATGATGCGCGTCACCTCAGAGCCGACGACTCCACAGCCCAGCAGCGCCACCTTCAGCGGACGCGTACGCATCATCCGACCCCTGCTTCTCATCGATACAGCCTCATACATCTTGGGTTGTGCACCAGTCTCACTCACTGGACGAGGGATTCCGCCCCCCGTCCAGTATCCGAGACTTATGTTTCCGTTGTTTCCGTCAGCCGACGTCGAGACGAAGAAGGTCCTCTTCGGTCTCGCGCCGGACGATCACACGGGCCGCGCCGTCGGCCACCGCCACCACCGGCGGCCGCAGCGCGTGGTTGTAGTTGCTGGCCATCGAGCGGCAGTAGGCGCCGGTGGCGGGCACCGCGAGCAGGTCGCCCGGCGCCACGTCGGCGGGGAGGAAGGCGTCCCGGACGACGATGTCGCCGGACTCGCAGTGCTTGCCGACCACGCGCGAGAGCATCGGCGCGGCGGTGGACGCCCGGGAGACCAGCGCGACGGTGTACTCGGCGTCGTAGAGGGCGGTGCGGATGTTGTCCGACATACCGCCGTCGACGCTGACGTACGTGCGCAGGCCCGGCAGCTCCTTGACCGTGCCCACCTCGTAGAGCGTGAAGGCGGTCGGGCCGACGATGGCGCGCCCCGGCTCGACGGAGATGCGCGGCACGGCGAGACCGGCGGCCGCGCACTCGCGCGTGACGATCTCGCGCAGGCCCGTGGCGATCTCCTGCGGCTCGCGCGGGTCGTCGTCGGCGGTGTAGGCGATGCCGAGGCCGCCGCCGAGGTCGATCTCGGGCAGTTCGACGCCGTGTTCGTCGCGGATCTCCTTGAGCAGGCCGACGACGCGGTGGGCGGCGACCTCGAAGCCGGAGGTGTCGAAGATCTGCGAACCGATGTGGGAGTGGATGCCGACGAGCTCCAGGCCGTCGAGCTTCAGCGCCCGGCGGACGGCCTCGGCGGCCTGCCCGCCGGCGAGCGCGAGGCCGAACTTCTGGTCCTCGTGAGCGGTGGCGATGAACTCGTGGGTGTGGGCCTCGACGCCGACGGTGACCCGGATCTGGACGCGCTGGCGCTTGCCGAGCCGCTCGGCGACGTGCGCGACGCGCACGATCTCCTGGAAGGAGTCGAGGACGATCCGTCCGACGCCGGCCTCGACGGCGCGGGTGATCTCCTCGGTGGACTTGTTGTTGCCGTGCAGGGCGATGCGCTCGGCGGGCATCCCGGCGTCCAGCGCGGTGGCGAGCTCACCGGCGGAGCAGACGTCGAGGTTCAGCCCCTCCTCGTGCAGCCAGCGCACGACGGCCCGCGAGAGGAACGCCTTCCCCGCGTAGAAGACGTCGGCGTCGGCCCCGAAGGCGTCGCGCCAGGCGCGGCAGCGGGCCCGGAAGTCGCTCTCGTCGAGGAAGTAGGCGGGGGTGCCGAACTCTTCGGCGAGGCGGGTGACGGGGATGCCGCCGACGGTGACGACCCCGTCCTCGCCGCGGCCGGCCGTGCGCGACCACACCTTCGGTTCGAGGGCGTTGAGGTCGGCCGGCGGGGCGGTGTAGTGCCCCTCGGGAAGGACGTCGGCGTAGCGGGGCCCGGCGGGGTGGGCGGAACGGCTCATGGTCTCTGATCCCCTCAGAGGTGTGCAGGTGCGGTGATGCCGAGCTGGTGGAGGCCGTCGGCCAGCACGTTGCCCGTGGCCTCGGCGAGGGCCAGGCGGGCGCGGTGGACGGCCGAGGGTTTCTCGTCACCGCGGGGCAGGACGGCGCAGCCGGTCTGCCACGTCAGGAAGGCGCCGGCGGTCCGGTCGAGGTGCCGGGCGAGGCGCTCGGGGTCACGGGCGGCCGTGATGCGGGAGTGGTCGGCGAGGGCGGCGAGCAGCGGGGCGGCGCCGTCGAGGCCGGCGTCGGCGGGCTCGGCACCGAACCCGAGATCCCGTGCGTTGCGGAGCAGCCCCTGCGTACGGGCGTGGGCGTAGCGCACCCGGAAGAGGGGGTTGCTGTCGCGCTGGGCGAGGAGCTCGGCGCGGTCGAAGCCGGCGGGCCACAGCAGGCTCCAGCGGGCGGCGTCGGGGCCGAGACGGGCGAGGAGGCCGGGGTCGGGGGCGGGCAGGGGGAGCGGCGCGGCGGCGGGGGGCGCGCGCAGCACGTCCCGCACGAGCCGGACGTACGAGGTCCCCTCAAGAGTGATGTTGAGGAATCCGGGCCCGGCGATGTCGACCCGGGCGACCCCCGGCTCCGCGGCCAGCCGCTTGCGGAGCACCTCGGCGACCTCGCGGGCGGGCCGGCCGGTGTCCTGGGCCACGCGCAGGGCGACGTTGGTGGCGTAGTCACCGCACCCCGGGCGGGGCGGGACCCGCACGGTGACCCGCGTGGGCACGGCGGCGGGCAGCTCGTCGGCCTCGACGGCGCAGTGCACGGCGTGCAGCACGGTGCGGGAGAGATCGGCCGGGGTCACGGGGCCAAGCCTAGGGGAGAGGGGTGGGGCCGGGGCGAATGGGTTTCGCCGACCGAGACGGCGCGGCGTCACCGGAACCCGGATGCGGCCCGGGCGACGGAGGCGCGCGCACGAGGCCTGGGCGGATCACCAGCAGCTCGGGGGCGGACTACTCACGCCCCTGGAAGGCCTCCGCCCCGCAGACGGACTGGATCCCGCGCACGACCCCTGCATCCCCGGGGGCCGAGGCCCCCGGAACCCCGTCGCCCCGCTCCCCCTTGCGGCGCCGCATGAGCCTGCGCACGAGCCGCACCATCTCGACCGGCTCGAACGGCTTCGCCAAAAACGCATCGACCCCGGCGGAACGGCCGCTCTCGACCTCCAGCTGGGTGCAGGCGCTGATGATCGCGATCGGTATGTCGTGCGTACGGGCGTCGGCGCGCAGCCGGGCGGCCGTGTTCAGCCCGTCGAGCCGGGGCATGACGACATCCAGCGTCACCACATCAGGACGCACGCGGTGCACGATCTCCAGACACTCGGCACCATCGGCCGCGGTCACGACCTCGAAGCCTTCGAGCTCGAGGTTGACCCTGATCAGCTGCCGGATGACCTTGTTGTCGTCGACGACAAGGACCCGGCCGGACAAGCCAGGCACACCCCGAGAGTAAGCGCGCCCGCCACGCTGCGTCCGGGTTTTCCCCACTTCCACCCCGTGCGGGCGAGCTTTCCCCGACCGCCCCGCACTCCCCCACCCGGTGCGCTACCCCCGCCCGGCCCCGGCGCCCGGAACCCCGCCGAACGACGTTGCGGATCACCCTACGGAAGCTGGTAATGTTCTACCCGTCACCGCGCCACGCGGACGACACGCCCCCGTAGCTCAGGGGATAGAGCAACGGCCTCCGGAGCCGTGTGCGCAGGTTCGAATCCTGCCGGGGGCACTCGCCAAGGAGCAGCAGAGATAGTGCGCTGATCAGGGCGGATGCCGACATTAGAGGGCGAGGGACAGTCTCACTGTCCCTCGCCCTCTCTCGTTGTCGCTCGCTGTTTGCGACACACCTCCGACACACTCATCAGCCGTAAGCCGCGGCCACGCCGCGCTCAACCGCGGGATGAGGATGGTGCGATGGATGAAGGGCTGGCGGTCCTGATCGCCGGAGGCTGTGGACTGCTCGGCGCTTTGGCTGCAGCTGTCGGCGCCATGCGGGGTGCCCGCCTAGGCGCTACGAAGGCACTCGAAACCACCCTCGCTCAGGTTGCGGGACAAGAGTCGGCCGAGCATCGCCATTGGGCCCGTGAGCAACGCATGTCGACCTTGATGGACGCCGTTGATCAACTCACAACCATGGATCGAGCCCTGGGGGCCGCTGGCGTAAAGCTCGCCCTCGGAAATATGCCGTCGGCTTCATTGCACGAAGAGTTCATGACATCGAACGAAACGTTCGTTCGAGCTATCTTTCGCCTGGGAGTCTGGGGGCCTGATCAAGCCCGGGTCCTCGGCCAGCGCATCCATGATCTGATCAGGCATGTCTACGAATCATGGGCCATGTGGGAGGCAGCGGTGAATTCTGGGACTCCAACAGACATTCACCAGGAGACATTTCGCGCTCGCCGGGCAGAGCTTCATGCGCCCTGGTCAGATTTCCTGAACCTTGCTGCACGAGCCCTCAGAGAACCTGAGCAGGCCTCCTAGGGAAGCGTCTTTTAGGGCCGCCCCAGGAGGCCACCTCTATCGCTAGGTCGTATCGCCCTCCTCCTCCAACGCTTTTGTGATCTTTACGTTGGCCGCTTCCTCATGGCCGTCGATGCAGCCGTGGTACCGGCGATGGATCACCTCCGGGGAGTTACCGACCCGCCGGGCCACTTCGGCGATCGGGACGCCAGCATTCAGCCACCGTGTGATGCACGCGTGCCGCAGGTCGTACGGGCGGCCGGCCAACGGCGAATCGACACGGTCCGGCGGCAGCGCGTAAACCCGTGCTTCCTCCCACACACGCCAATAGGTCGACGAGCCGACCACTCCCCCGCGCTCATTGCCGAAGACGCGCCCCTCTTTGGCCGTCCCGAACGTCTCCAGATGCGCTTGAAGGATCGTGACCAGGACGGGCGGGATGGGGACGGGCCGGTCGGTAGATGCCTCGCGGGCCTTCAGGCCCCGGCGGTCGTGCCGCTCCCCGGAGTCGGTCCATTGCTTGCCGGAGACGGGGCGTGTCTCCCGCAGCGTCAGCGTGCCCCAGCCTGTTTCCGGAAGGTGGCAGTCCGACAACCGGAGTCCTACGGCCTCGGCAGGCCGCAGCCCGGCGTAGTACTGGACCGCGTAGAACGCCACCAGGCGGCGCCCACGGCTGCGGTCCCATGAGCCGACATAGGAGACGGCGGTGAGTAACTGCCGGCCCTGGACGGCGTTCACGAGAACCCTCGGGTCCACCACGTCGCTGGAGCCCACCTGCTTCTTGCGGATCTTCTGGAGTGGGTTCTCCGAAAGCTCTCCCGTGGCCACCGCGTGTTCGAGAGCGGTGTTCAGGGCACGGCGGCGCCGCTTGTACGTCTCTCGGGCCGCCGGCTTTCCGTCCAGCAAGTAGCCGAGGCGATATGCCACGCCCTCGAAGACCTCGGGATCAAGCAGGTCAGTGACGGGCCGATCCGCCGTGAGGCACTCGTAGGCGGACTTCAGTTCCGCCGGCGGGTCCTGCCCTGCGTTCGCGGGCACGATGCCCCATCGGAAGGCCAGTCGCAGGCGTGCGTCCTCGGGAGTGTCTGACCCGCGGATCACCATGGCCAGCGCCACGGCTGCAAGACCGTCTGCCATGCCCTCGCGGGTCTTGGCCGCGCTGGTACGCCACCGCCCAGCAACGTACTTCCGGCAGAATTCGAACCACCGCAACGCCGGCTTGACCGCAGCCGCTTCAGCCACTTCAGCCGCTGCCCGCACCTCGGACTCAGGCAGACCCGAGGCGATCTCAAATGCCTCACCCCGCCGCATGGCCTGTCGTAGCTCAGCTCGCCGGCTGTCAGCGAGCGCGGACGTGGTGAACGTGCCGCCATGCACCTGTCCGCCGACCACCCAACGCAGGCGGTAGGGGCTCGACTTCCGGCCTGTCTTGGTGACCTTCCACAGCTTGATGTCGAAGGAGTACCCCGGTCGGGCGGATCCACGAGCCCGCCCAACCGGAGTGCCGTTCTCCCCGCTCACGCAGCGTCCTCCCGCTCCGCGAGCCACCGGTCGTACTCGGACCGCCGAATTCGGACATCTCCGTTCGGCAGCTTGATCGCGCGAGGGGCCTTGCCGAGTTGGCGCCACCGGTAGAAAGTCGACGGGGCTATCTTGAGGTCAACGATGACCTCCTTGACGGTCAGCTTCTCGTCCCGCACTCGGGCCGCCGTACCGTCGTCCTCTCTCCTATTACGGGGCCCGGGCAGCGGGCGCGTGTCGCCGTGGTGCATGCTGATGGCACCTCCTGGATCCTGTACGGGATGGGGAGGCCGGGGCAGCGGGACTCTTTGCCGGATGACCGCTGCCCCGGGCGAAGTCAGAGGAGCTGGGTGCGGCTCCACTCGCGGTACTGGCGGCGGACGTACCTGCGGCAGTCCTCGTCGGTGACCACGTCGGAGCCCCTGAGGCTCAGTCCGGTGTGCGTGACGTCGTACTCGACCAGCTGCCGCGCGGCGTTGGCTGCGGCATCAACCGCGGGAGCAGCAACGTCCGGCGCGTACGTCGCCGCTTCCTCGATCGCGATGCGGTCGAAGACGGCGGCTTTGCGCAGCCAGAACTCCCGGCCCTGCTCCGTGCCGAAGCGTCGGCGGCTCTGAGCCTGCCTGAGCACGCAGACGATCTCCGAGAGAATGCGGGGAGCTCCTGCGTACGCGGCGGCGGGATCCGTGGTGTGTGCTGCGTCCGTCACTGCTCCCCCTCCGGCTCCTGGTCCGCCCGGGCGGTGAGGAGTACGTGGTGGAGGGCCATCTCGGCTTGCTCGCCGTATGCGTATGCGCAGTCCGCCAGGCCGAGCAGGGCGCCTTCGCTGCGTCCCGTGAACCGTGCCACCCGGCGTGCGCCGACGTGTGAGCGCAGCAGGGCCAAACGCCGTTGCCCGGGCCAGTGCCCGAGGTCGCCGCGGAAGTCAGGCAGCGGCTCGTCGGGGAGTTCGTAGTGGTCGGTCTGGTCGCGCTGGAGCTCGACGTACCGGGGGCGGTATCCCTTGATGACCGTCAGCAGGGCGCCTGCCGTCCCGTAGGCGTACGCGAGAGCGAGGTTCTCGTACAGGTCAGTGGTCACGTGCTGGTGGGCCCTGCTCAGGGCGCGGATCTGGCTCAGGACGACGTCACGGGGGCTGATCTTGTACTCCCCGCTGATGTTCACGTCACCGCTCACCGTCTGCAGACGTGCCGGCTCGATCTGCCACGCGGCGACCGCGGCGGCCTGGTGCGCGAGCCGGCCCTCCCGGGCCGCGGCGCCGAGGGCGAACACGCTCGCCGTTAAGTCGTCGAACCACGCGATGGTGGGGTTGGGCATGGGCTTCCTCCACTGTCGGAGTTCGGACCGGGCTGTCCGGCCCTCCGCACGCCTCCACGCTCCTCACGGAGCTGGAGCCGCACGGGGAGCCGTCAGACGATGGCCGACGCTGCCGAGCCGCCCTCGCGGCACTGGAATAAGAGCGCGCGGAGATCGCTGCCCACCACCGCCTTCAACCGCTGCTCGATCGCCTGCCAGGAAACGGGGTCGATGGCCATCAGCGCGGCAATGGCCGCCGGCCCTTCGCCCTCCTCGATGGCCGTGAGCGCATCGCGGAGTTCGCCCGAGGCCATCAGCGAGATGGGCTGCGGGGCGGAGCAGTTCTGCTCGGTCATGGGTGATCCCTTCGAGTTACTTGCCGATTACTTGCCGATGCTGGGAATCGCGTGGCCGATGGACGACATGACTTGGTCGATGGAGCCGGCAGCGCCGGTGCGGCTGAGGTAGTAGCCGAAGAGGATGGCGACCGTGGCGCCGCCGATGCCGACGGACTTCGAGCGGATGAACATCGCCAGGAGAAGGCCGAACAGCACGAGCGCGGAGATGGAGAAGGACATGGTGAGGCTCCTCGGATAAGTCAGCGTCGGGCTTTGCCGGTGCCATCGCGGTGGAGCTCGACGATGGAGTTGTAGAGGCGCCGCCCGACACGCAGACGCATGCCGTATCCCTCGCAACGGCGGCATGCGCGGCCTCGCTTGAGCCGGCCGCTGCGGGTCCGCCGGATCATGGCGCCCCAGCCCTCGCACTTGCGGCACGCGCCGAACGGGCTGGCGAGGCAGAGAAGGGCATAGCAGAGCGTGATGAATATGAGGCCGGGCATAGCGTTGAGCAGAGAACTCATCAGACCTCTCCAGATGGATTTCGGGCAGCCCTCGGCGAGCACCGCTAGGCGCTAGGGCGCAGGTCGTTGGCACTTTCGTGCGCTAGTGGGGGTGCTAGACCTAGCGGGGCTGCCGCTAGGTCTAGCGGCGCGGCCGGCTAGGCGGCTGAGGCCGTTCCGTCACGTTCAGCAATCGCTTTGAGGACGTCGGCTCGCTTGATCCCGCGGCGGCTGGAGCCCTTACCGTGCTCGGTGATCCCCCACACCTGGTCCGTACGGACGCCGTAGGGCTTCAGTGCGGAGGTGAGCTGCTCCCCCGCCCATGCCCCGTACACATCCGGCCGGAGTTCCGCGAGCCGGGAGACGATGACTTCGTTCCACAGCTTCGGCTTATCGGCGGAAAGAACGGCCAGAACGTCCGCGAGCAGGTCGTACGACGCGGTGGTGACGCTTTCCGGCTGCTCGCCGAGCGCATGCCCGGCGAGTGTGCCGAGGCGCTCGCGCGCCTTCCGGGCTCGCTGGGCGATGCGTTCGGCCGCCACGGCATCGATCTCGACCGCGCGGACGATCCGGGCGTCCGCGCCTTCGCCGAGGAAGTAGCAGATGCCCTTGTCCGTCCAAGCGAGCATCGTTGCGCGGACGCCCCGCTTGTACGCCCCGGTGCCGAGGACCATGTCGTTTTCGACGTGGCTCATGACCTTCAAGCACCAGCGGGCCGAAGCGTTCGCCGAGATCCCCTTCGGCAGGCTGTCATCGTCCGGCCGCTGCGTGGCCAGCAGCAGCACGATCCCGGTGGCCGGACCGCGCTTGACGATGTCGGTGCAGATCTCTTCGAGTTCCTTGCCGTACTTCGGGTGCTCGAACCACTTCTGGCACTCGTCCACCCCGACCACGATCGGGTGCAGACGCAGGGACCTCTTCGAGGCCAGTTCAGAGGTCACCTTCGACTCAGGGCAGATATCCCTGGGCAACATACGGATGACCTTCGTCCGCCGCCTCAACTCCGCTTGCAGCTCGCGCATGGCGGTCAGGGCATAGAGGAGATCCTCCTCGTCATCGCCCGCCCGGTGCCGGAAGCCGACAGCATTGCCGACAGGGTCGAGATCACCCGTGCCTTTGAGGTCGTAGCTGTGCACTTCGGCGCGTGGGTCGAGGGCCGCGATAAGCAGCAGAAGACGCAGGAGGAAGGTCTTCCCCATCCTCGGAATGGCACCGATCACGCCTGCGAGGTACATGGGGGTGATCTCCACCCACCGCCCCCGCTGGTCGGTCCCCCATGTCACCGGCTTGAAGAGATCCACGACGCCGGACTTGGCGAGAGGCCATGCCGGCTGCTTCGCCCTGGACATGTCCTGGTCGCCGACCCACAGCTTCAGCCGGCCGGTGTGCTCATCCTGAACAGCCTCGGGCCATACGGTCCCCAACGGCCGGCGGAGGCCAGAGGCCAGTCTGTCTCGCCGGTTGATCACGTCAGGCGCCGTCACGCCGTGCGGAAGGTCGCCCTCGGCCAGCCAACCGGGGCCGTCGCGAGTGATAGGGGCGGTGAAGACGAACCCGTCTCCGCCCTTCGACTGCGCCTGAGTGATCGCCGAGATGCCGATGGAGCCAAGGGCCCGAAGCACGATGTCACTGGTGAGCTTGGTGACCTTCGGGATCTCCACCGCCCTGTGGATGACCGGGGCGTCGGCCGACTGACCAAGCCAGCCCATCGCCATCGTCGCGGCGAACCCCGAGAGAGCCAACAGCCACTCCGGCGCCATGACGAACAGCGCCAGCGCCAGCGTAAGACCGGACATCAACGCCACGACGGCAACCACCGCCCGCCACCGCACGCGACGATCCCTCTGACGCGAGAGCTGCAGGTATTTGCCGATGTCCTCGTGAGCCGCCGCTGACTGCCGGAACGGCTCGCCCTCGGCGTCCGACAGCCACCGCAACGCGCCACCGACGAACCGTGCGACGCCGTGGGGCGCCTGTACCGCGAGACGGACCGTGTACCAGGGGGTTCGTACCGCGTGATACGCGGCGATGTGCCAGGCGTACGCAGCGACGCCCTTGCTCACCGCGGCGAACTCCTGCCGCGACTTCGCCCACACCGGTATGACTGGACGGCGCTTCGCGTCGCGCACCCAGTCCGTCAGGCCGGGGCCGGAGGGCCCGCCAGGGCGATCGACAACCACGGTCTCGTCGAGGCCGGCGGCGGATGCAGCGGGGATTTCGGCAGCCGGTTCGGCGGGAGAGACCTGCTCCGGTGCCTGTTCGCCTGTCGGCTGGTCGGTCACGGATGCCGGTGCTGTCACGCCGCCCTCCCAGCCCGGGCTTCCCGCCGCACGCTCGCGGCGCTCTTCATCGCCGCGACGCTGCTCAGCTTCGCCGCGCGCTCCTCGGCCGGTTCTCCGGGGCGGCCGAGGAACAGTTCCCTGAAGTCCTCGGTCTCCGGCCCTTGGAGTCCCTCGAACTCGTAGGCGCTGTCCTCGAACTCGAACTCCAACGCCTCGCCGACAGGCCGGTGGACGACGTACGTACGCATGATCTCTCCGGGTCCGGAACGGGATGGGAAGAGTCAGCGGCAGCAGGACCGTCTACCCCTGCGTCCGCTGCCCTGACCGGAGCGCGGTCAGACGCGGAAGCGGCGCGGGCCCGTGAGGCGGAGCAGGCACTGGTACGGGATCACCACGGCCGTGCAGCCGCCGAGGCCCGCGAGCAGGATCAGCAACCAGTCGGCGCCGAGTTCCCCGACCGAGCGGGAGCTGACGAAGCCGGCGAAGAGCGCGACGGCGAGGACGAGCAGGGCCAGGACGCTACGAACGGGCGTGGAGGGTGCGGAGCAGCGGGCGACGACGGATAAGGCGCTCGGTTCGAGGAGGCGAAAGCCCCCGCCGGGCATCCACACCACGACGAGCCTGCCGTCGGTGTGCTCATTGATCCCGGCAACGGTGCCGAGAGCTACGTCGTGACGACCTCGAACGACGTCGCCGATGGCCAGCTTCATTGATCCCCCTTCGGGAGTGGAGGCAGGAGACCGGCGACGGGCGCGAGCGCGCCCGCTCCCGACGCAGAAGCCGCCGAGAGGCCGGCCCTTCGGAACGAGCGGTCATCACCTCCGACGCGGCCAACGGCTCGTAGCGGCGTCGGAGATCAAAAACACTCGTTCGTCCAGGCACTCTGTGCAGTTCTCAAGGGTCTGGCGCGTCCTTCGAGCTGGGGCTCCCAGGGCGATGCAACTCCTAAAGAGGTCTTCTCCTCAAGTCCTCTTTAGGAGTTGCCGAGACTATGACGCAGCTCTCATCAAGTCGTCAAGACCTCTTGAGGAGTCGTATGCTGAGCGCCGTCAGCGCAACAGGACGGTGAGCACCGATGGCCAAGGCGTACGAGCGGATCGCGGACGGCATCCGAGAGTCCATCCGTGCAGGTCAGCTGGAACCTGGTCAGCGTCTCCCCTCGGAGACCACGTTGGCCGCGGAGTACGGGCGGAGCGTTCCGACCATCCGTGAAGCACTCCGTCTTCTGCGCGATGAAGGCTTGATCGAGAAGCAGCACGGCCGCGGCAACTTCGTCCGTCAGCCCCGCACGACGGTGCTGCGTACGAACTCCCGGCACCAGTGGGAGAAGAACCGTGCTCGCGAGCCGGAGCCCCTGCGGGCGAAGACCGGGGCCACCGAGCACGACACCGGCCTTCAGGTGAACGACCTCGTCTTCCACGCGTCCTACCGCGAGATCAAGGCCGGCAAGAGCCTCGCGGAAGCCTTCGGCA
This sequence comes from Streptomyces rectiverticillatus, assembly GCF_013394065.1. NCBI lineage: Bacteria > Bacillati > Actinomycetota > Actinomycetes > Kitasatosporales > Streptomycetaceae > Streptomyces > Streptomyces rectiverticillatus. The sequence goes on along the minus strand of NZ_CP040752.1, from coordinate 5,044,581 downwards.
TCTCCGAGGGTGACGTCCTCGTCGAGCGCACGTATCGCACGCGGTACGCCGCCGAGCGCGCCCCGTTCGCCCTGGTGACCTCCTACCTCGTCCGCGACATCGTCGCGGAGAACCCGGATCTCTTGGACGCGTCCAAGGAGCCGTGGCCGGGCGGTACACAGAACCAGCTGTTCACCGTCGGAATCGAGCTGGACCGCATCGAAGAGCACGTGACGGCCCGCCCGCCGGCGCCGGAAGAGGCCGAGGAGCTGGAACTGCCCCCGGGCACCGCCGTGCTTCTGCTCCGGAAGATCTCGTACGACACCAACGACCGCGTTGTGGAGCTCTCCGACATCACGCTGCCCGGTGATCGCACGGAAATGCTCTTCACCACTCCCCTGGAAAGGTGGTGAGTGCCGTGCGTCGGCGCATCATCATCGTCACCGCTGTCCACGCACCGTCCGCTCACCACCTGCACGACGCCTACAAGTCGCTGTGCGACCAGGAGCTCCCCGAGGGCTGGGAGTGGCACTGGGTCATCCAGGAGGACGGGAAGACCGACGACGTCGCTCCGTTCGTCCCCGACGACGAGCGGGTGACCTTCCGGCAGGGCCGCAGCGGCGGCCCCGGAGTGGCCAGGACCATGGCCCTGGCCCACGCTGACGGCGACTACGTCAAGATCCTGGATGCCGACGACCAGCTCCCCCCGGGCGCCCTGGCACGCGACATCGCCGTCCTCGAACGCGACCCCAGCATCGGCTGGACGACTTCGCGCGTCCTGGACCTGCTACCCGACGGATCAACGGTCGGATTCGACCAGGACCCGGAAGGCGGGCCGATCGAGCCGGGCTCCGTTCTCGCGCACTGGCAGGAGCACAACTACCGTGCCCAGGTGCACCCGGCGACGCTCTGCGTCCGCCGTGACCTGCTTCTCGCCCTGGGCGGCTGGATGGCGCTTCCCGCCTCGGAGGACACGGGGCTTCTGCTCGCCCTGGACGCGGTGAGCCGCGGCTGGTTCACCCGCGAGGTGGGCCTCCTGTACCGCAAGTGGCCCGGACAGGCCACGGGTCAGGCCGCCCACACTGATGCGGCGGAGCGCGATGCGCGCATGGCCGTCGTCGAGGCTCGGGCTCAGGCCCTCGCGTACAACCGCTGGCACTACCCGGTCACGGTCTGACCGACACCTCGTAAACGACCACACCGGAAGCGGCGGGCAGCACAATGTCCGCCGTTTCGACCGGCCGGCCGTCGTCGCTGTAGTAGGTCCGCTGGATGCGAGTGACGAGCGCGCTCCGCTGCACGCCGAGGAGGGTCGCCTCCTCGGCACTCGCACGCCCGGGTTCCACCTGCTCGACCGCGCGGTCGACCGTGATCCCGATGTCGGCCATCCGGCCGACCACCCCTCTGCCCGCGTGCGGGCCGCCTTCCGGGAGCACGACCAACGTCCCCATGGTGAGGCTGTACGACTCCCAACTCGTCACAAGCTGGACGGGCTTGCCGTCGACCAAGCACTCGTAGCGGGTCCGGACGCACAGGTCGCCCTTGGCGATCTGCAGACGGGCTGCGATGTCGGCCGAGGCGGGAACCTTCGCGACCGTGCTGCTCTCCCAGGTCCCTTCCGGGCCGATGGCAGCGGGATCCGTACCGAACGGCGACCACTTGGCGCCTACCTGCTCCCCGCCTGACGCGCGCAGCATCCGCATCCGCTCGCGCGGCTCGGCAACGTACGTACCCGAGCCTGCCCGCCCCTCCAACACGCCCTGCGAAATCAGGAGTTCTTGGGCACGGCGGATGACGTTCTCACCCACACCACCACATTCCGCCGCAAGCTGGGTGCGGGAGGGCAGCCGATCCCCTGGGGACCATTCCCGATCCGCGATTCGCTGTTTGAGCAGGTCAGCGACACGGAGATAGGGCGGCTGCTCACGCATATGGAAAACCTAACCCAGAAGCCAGTACGCTAGTGAACTAGCTTCACTCGCTGTGATCTCGTGGCGACGGAGGAACGTCTGTGTGCGCACGCAGAACCCGCGCCGAGCACATGGCCGAACGCCTCTCCGCCGCGGGTTTCACTCCTCGCGTGAAGCACCGGAACGACCATGTCCGCGTCGAGACGGAGGTCCCGTCACCGGTCTCGGCCGAGGCATGGCAAGAGCTCTTAGAGGTGCTGACGACGGCCGACTCGTTCGGACTCGTCAACAGCGCGAGCGGCTGCATCGCTTGGGCCGCTGTCGCAAAGGAAACCCCCGCGACAGGCGAATCTGTCCGGGGGCACGGCTTTCAGCTGTAAGGAGCTGATCAGCGTGCAGGAGCTTATCCGCCGAGCCGTCTCGTGGGCTAGGCGACATTTTGTTCACTCTGCGGGCGGCTTCCCCGAACCCGCGCCGGCCGAGCGCCCCGCCGACGGCGCCGCGACGGCGCCGACCGCATTCCCTCGGCTGACCGGACACCGACGGTCGCGATGCACGAAGCGGAGCCAGGGCGAAGAGGCCGCCCTCGTGCGCCTGTACGTGCTGGCCGGCGACGAACGCGCCCAACTGCGGTTGCAGGCGCGTTGGCAGCCGCGCGGCATCAGTCAGCGCTGGACTGCGGTGGAGGTGCACTGATGCGCGAGGATCTCGTCACCTCCAACAAGACACATCGGTACGTCGCCGTTCAGATCAACGGAGAGACGGTCCGACGAGGGGACGTCATCGACCTCGACGGCCGGGGCTTCGGGGTCGTCGACACGCTTGACGCACCCGACAATGTCCGGTGGCTGCGGTCCCGCACGGGGGAAACGATGGCCGTGCACGCGACGACTCGGCTGTCCGCTGTGCGGGCCGTCAAGAGGCGGTGAGCGAGCGACCATGGTGGCTCACTACCAGTCCGTCGCCGATGACCTGCGGCGGCGCATCGAGTCCGGGGAGTTCCGGGTCGGCGATCGGCTGCCGGCGGAGACGCAGCTCGCGACGCGGTACAGGGTCAGCGTGCCGACTCTGAGGCTCTCGCTGGAGCTGCTCCAGGCGGAAGGCAGGGTCGAGAAGCAGCAAGGCCGGGGGAACTTCGTCCGGCACCCCCGTGCGCGCACGGTCTACGACAGCGAGCGGCAGGCGACGCAGTCCCCGCCCCTTCAGGTCAGCGTCGAAGTCGACACGGTGAACGCGACCAGCCTCCTCTCCACACTCCTGAAGGTGCGCCGCGGTGCCCTGCTGACGGAGTTCGACTTCATCAGCGTCGTGGGGACTTCGGTACAGGGCATGGTCCGCCTCTACGTCCCTCAAACGGTGGCGAGGCTCGGGCCCCCTGAGGGGGAGCTGTCGCCGTGGGGCGACAACGTCCGGGAGTCGCTCGCCGCGGCCGGCGTGCACGTGGCGTCGACGGTCGAGCGCGTCACGTCCCGACTGCCGAGCGTCGAGGAGAAAGAGGTCTTCCGCAGCACGACCCCGGTGCTGGCCGTAGAACGGACGTCGACTGATGACAGCGGCCGGGTCGTCGAAGTAGCACTCCTGACGCTCCCCGGAGACCGCGCAGAGGCCGTCTTCACCGCGCAGACCCGCGCAGAGGCCCTGGAGGAGGCCCGATGACACCCCACCTGAGAGGCCGAGCCATCCAGCCGAAGTCGGACGGCAGCGACCACGACCTCCGTCTCCTGCCGTGGAGCTCGCCGGACGACAAGCCGTGCTTCCTGAGCACATCCGACGGTCAAGGAGTGCTGTCTCGATACGCCGATGGCGTGGAAGCAGCGCAGCTGGCCATCGGCGCAGAAGCACTGACCGATGCAGCGGACCTGCTCGCGGACCCCGCGGCGTGCCGATACCACCTTCGAATCGCCCTTCAGCAGACGGCTCGATCACTGAGCGATGCTCTGCGGATCGCGGAAAGCCGAGGCGCTCGCCTGTACGCGGCGGACCCCGAGGAAGAGCGGGCAGAAGAGACCGCGCACCAGCCGCAGGAATGACGCCCACACCGGCCGCCCTCCGGCACCCAGGAAGGTAGGCCCATATCCACGGTCCGGCCCTGCGGGGCCGGACCGTTCGCGTCTCAGGGAAGCGTCTCAGCATCCACCCGGGAGAAGATGAGGTCGCTCTCCCCCACGACGGGCCCGCGCCATCGCACAGGGGCTAAGGGAGCACGACGCAGGGCTGCCGGATAGCTCGCCGCGGCGTAATCATTGGCGATCCGGTACGTGTGGAAGCCGTACTCGCGCATCGTGGCAAGCAACTCGTCGGCGGAGTCCCCCAGCTGCGCCATGCGCTCGGGGGTCACCTCGATTGCGATCTCAGCCTCGGGCCGAAGCCGATCGAGCAGAGGAACCATGCCCCGGACGACACTGCCCTCGGCCCCCTCAACATCAACCTTGATCACCCGAGCCGCGGCAATCTCCACCGCGGTGAGCACCTCCGGCAGCGGCTTCGCCTGGATCTCAAAGCGGGATTCCGCCGGCCCGTCGTACGAGACGATGCTGTTCGCCCCGATGTTGCGGGAACTGGCGAGGGTGAAGGTCAGCGCTCCAGGAGAGTCCGAAACTGCGGTATTCACCGCGCGAACGTTCCGGCAGCCATTGAGCCGAGCCTGCGCCGCGCCCCTTTCGTGAACCGCCGGAGATGCCTCGACGGCCACCACGCACCCCTCCTCGCCCACCAGCCGTGAGGCGAGCACGCTGAAGTACCCGATATTGGCGCCGACGTCGACGAAGGCGTCGCCGGGCCGGAGTCGTCGACTCAGCCAGCAGGTCAGGTGCGGTTCCCAGACCCCGAACATGTAGATGTACCGCTGGATGAGGTCCTGGGTCTCGACAGCGAAGCTGGCCCCTAATCGGGATCGGGTGACCCGACGGCGAGGATGATCCCGCAGGTAGGGGTTCAGGTACTGCGCAGCGAGCGGAGCCTTACCGAACGAGCCGGGGGCATGACGCACGTACCAGCGGCTTAGGGAGACCAGGGACTCTGCAGTATGGAGCTTCACCATCCGACGACTGCCCCTTCACCGAGCTCCCAGGCGAGCCCGAACGCTCACGCAGGAGCGGGCCCAGCTTTCCACGGGGCCGAGACTCGGCGCATCAGGTCATGGGGTGACGTTCCGGCCGACATCGAAGGGCAATCCCAGCATCCGAATCGCGTTACCCCGCAAGATCTTGTACGCCACGTCCTCAGGCAGGCCGGCCACGTGCTCGGCCGCCACCCGCTTGGTGTGCGGCCAGGTCGAGTCGACGTGCGGATAGTCGGTCTCGAACGTGGCGTTGTCGACCCCCACGGCCTCGATGGAGTCGATGCCGTGCCTGTCGCGGAAGAAACAGCAGAAGACCTGCCGGTAGTAGTAGGTCGAGGGGGGCTCGGGGATCAGGTCACGAACACCGCCCCACGCGCGGTGCTCCCGCCAGACGTCGTCGGCCCGCTCCAGGGCGTACGGGATCCAGCCCATCTGTCCTTCGCTGTAGGCCAAGGTCAGTCGGGGGAAACGGACGAGGACACCGCTGAAGAGGAAGTCCGCCAGGGACGACATCGCGTTGTTGAAGCTCAGCGTCGCCTGCACCGCCGGCGGCGCATCCGGCGAGGCTGCCGGCATCTGCGACGACGACCCGATGTGCATGTTGACCACCGTGCCGGTCTCCTCGCAGGCGGCGAAGAACGGATCCCAGTAGCCGGAGTGGATCGAGGGGAGGCCGAGGTACGTCGGGATCTCGCTGAAGGTCACCGCACGCACGCCGCGGGCAGCATTGCGCTTGATCTCGGCGACGGCGAGATCAACGTCCCACAGCGGGATCAGGCACAGCGGGATGAGCCGGCCGCTGCTGTCCCCGCACCACTCCTCAACCATCCAGTCGTTGTAGGCCCGCACGCAGGCGAGAGCGACCTCCTTGTCCTGTGCCTCGGCGAAGGTCTGCCCACAGAAGCGGGGGAAGGTCGGGAAGCAGAGGGACGCCTCGACATGGTTAAGGTCCATGTCCTGAAGCCGGGCCTTCGGATCCCAGCACCCCCGCCGCATCTGCTCCCGGGTGATGCCATCAAGGGTCATCTCGTCCCGCGAGAACCCAACGGCGGCGATGATGCGCTTGTACGGGAACAGGAGCCCCTCGTACTCCCACCAGTCCGTGACCTGACCGCGAGGGTCGGTGGTGAACCGGTACTTGCCTCCGACGTACTGCAGATCTCCGATACCGGCGGTGAACGGCTTCGGGCCGCGAACGCGGTACTTCTGCGGCAACCACGCTTCAAAGAGGTGGGCGGGCTCGATCACGTGGTCATCCACGCTGATGACCTTGGGGATCGCCTGAGCAGTGTGCTTCTCACCAGCCACAGCAGGCCCCTCGCCATATCAAGAATTTCTGACGGACAGTCAGATTTACAGTATGGCGGTGACCTCTATACGGCAAGGGAGGTCAGAGGTCCAGGGAAAGATACAGAGGGACCGGAACAGGCCATGACCGCAGGTGAAACCAGACCCAATGCCAGCCCGTGAACGGTGCAGGGGGCCGCCTGTCGCGTCAGACGGCCCCCTGGGACATCAGAGAGAACCCTTCCGATCCCGCCATCGTCGGCGAAGGACGAAGAACCCGAAGAGGACGACCAGCGGTGACAGCGAGAGCACCGTCGGCGCTCCGGCCGGCAGATCGCCACCGACCGGCATGGCGTAGGTGAGCGCCAGGATGAGGGGCGGGCAGGTGTAGAGAGCAGACCCTGCCCACCGCCACGCCTTCTCGACCCTGGGCCACCACGGCCGCACCTGCATCCTCGGCTCGCTGTAGACGATGGCTATCGAGATCGGCCACACGACGACTGCAGCCAGAAGAGGTGAGATGGCCAGGCCGCCCCAGCCCAGAAGTTCTCTGATCAAGGACGCCCCGGGGTACGAGATCATCAGGAAGAACAGCACGTTGAACGCGCCGTACCCGACAGCCTCCGTCACCGTGCCGGGCCCGTCCTCACTGCTGGGCTTATCGATCACCCCTGACACCTTCCCATTCTCCCCCTCGTACAGCCGATCAGCTAGCACTCAACAACGCTTGTCAGCCACAAGCGTTAGCCACGCCACCGAGGCCGCTCACGGACATCACGAACTCTGCGAACTCCTCGCCGGCCTCGGCCGGGGCGTAGCCGTCCTTCAGGTAGCGCCAGGCGTACTTGGCGAACTTCGTGAAGCCGCCGACCTTGCCGATGATGCGGCTCACCTTGGCCACCGGAATGGCGTTCTCGGCTGCGAACACGGCGATAGCAGCCGTGCAGCTGAACCAGTTGGGCGCGACCAGGCCCGAGACGGAAGCCGGGTTTACGCCCCTTCGCTCCATGTCCTTGGTCAGCTGCTGTACGACCTCCGGGTCGTTGAGCGTCTTGCTCTGGAGGCGTTCCGGCAGGTTCTGGATGGCCTGCGCCAAGGCCTCCAGCGCCCGGATGCCCTCGGCGTCGCCGACCGTCGCTCTGGCGAGCGGACGCGCGTCGATGGTGGCCGTAGCAGAGGTCTGCGCACGGTTGAACTCAGCAGCCGAGGCAGCCGGCGCAGCGACGCCGAAGGCAAGGGCGGCCAGCGCAGAGACTCCGGCGATGCGCAGGGTGCGACGATTCATTACACTCCTAGGTGCGTATGCCGGGAAGGCGGCGTGCGGACTGCCGGATTCGGTTGCGAGCCCACCCGGCCCCGCGCGCCGTCGATCCCGTACCAATTCCCTCCCAGCCGCAGCACGTTGGTGCGACGGAGGCGGTCGAACAGGACGTTAACGGGCCGGAAACAAAGGCTCAACGCAAGATCCAGTGACAAGCGTCACGCACCCGTTGGCAAAAATCCTGGTTGCATCGAGCGGGGCCGAGCCCCCTTTATCGGCGTTCATAGATACCGATCGGTGAACCTGTTTTGAGGCCAATCCGACCAAGCTTGCTTGCTTAGGCATCAAGCACCAGAACAACGACGGCCATGCACGGTGGAATTAAGCCTTCGTTGAGGGATACTTGAGCTTCCGGGTGGTTGCTACTCCCGGAGCTCCACCTCGGGAGTAGCAACCTGACGCACCCACCCGGGGCCACGCACGCTGTCGACACTGCCCGTATGTATCAGCCACACCCACAGTGCGCATGCCGCCTTCACGGGGTGATTTACGGGCGATAAAAAACGCATACCAGCCATTCGCTGACTGGAATCAGCCAGCCCACCTCAGAGCCCGCAGGTCTCACCGTGTGATGTCGCGCAGCGCTCCACCGATAGACAGCCGGCCGGAGACGGGCCACTAGGTCCAACTGTCCTGTTCCGAACGCATGGTGACCGAAAACGATAGGTCTAGCCTCGCAACCCACTCCTAAGATCCTCTGGACATCTTTAAGAGTTCGTGACTGGAGGCGCAGGTGGGAGCGGCTGAACAGCTCGTGACAGTCGCCGCAGTGATCCTCGGCGGACTCACCACACACTTAACCAACGCTCTAGCAGAGCGGCGTCGCAAGCGGCACGAGCTGTCGACTCGGTGGGATGACAAGAAGCTCGACGCCTACGCGGGCTACGTCGAGAAGGTCAGGACGAGCATCTTCCTCGCTGTAGAGCTCTATGAGCTCAGGGAGGGCCTACGCGAGCGCCACCGAGATGACGCAGAGATCAAGGCCGACATGTCGGAAGCAGGGCACCTCCGCGGACGAGCCTTCGAGCGCATCATGCTGCTGGGCGGCGACGAGGTCGTTGAGGCGGCTCACACCCTCAACGCAGCGACGCTCGGAATTGACTGGCAGGCAGCCGGCACGACGAGGGGGACCCTTGAGGAGTGGCGCGAGCGCAACCGCGCCGCATTCCGCGCGATCAACGCCTTCCACGATGCAGCCCGAACGGACCTCGGCGTCAGCGGCAGAGTCACTGGCGAGCAGCACCCCGAACGAGACCTCTTACTCCCACCTACCTGCAGGAGCGCGGAGTAACATCCCTAGCTTCCGATCCACAGGCACACTCCCCTAGCCGCATGTCATCGCGCACGGTCCGGTTCCCGAGGACGCTATGTTCATTTATTCTGCACTCGATATGGCAGCGGACCAGCTGCAGGCTAGCGATGCCTCCGTTGACTCTCTGTAGTGGAGCCAACGTCCGGAGGATAGGGCACCAACGTGAGCCGGTCTCGCCGCAGTTCGGGCAGCGTAGCCGCACCACTAGCGCCTCGAACGGGGTACAGCGAAGAATCGCAGGTGAAAGGAGGCCAGCCAGCCCTCTGAGCAATGCGCGGCTATGTGCGCCCATGCCAGCACCGCCAAAACCTCACGTAGTTGCAGCTTCCAAATCTGAGGGCTCGGCCATCGACCGTCGTCAAGCGCTGGCCCTTGAGAATTATTCTGCTCGACGGCGTTGTCGGCCGGGCTGAGGTCAGTGGTGGTAGAGCGAGGCATACGCGTGCGTGATGGGCCAGCGTACCCGGCGCCACTGAGCAAGGAAAAACCCAGATCTCCAAGTTCTCTGGTAGGACCCAGGTTTACAAGTGGGGCAGGGGGACGGTATGAAGTCCCTCTTGATTCAGATGTCAAAGAGGGGGACTCACATGGTCAGCAGTGGAAGGACTCTGAGTAGCTTTAGGGTCGGAGACAAGGTCACGGTCAGGGCGCCAAGCGACAGGCCCTTGTACCACCATGGGTCACACGGGACTGTCGTCACCATAGGCACCAAGCGGGTCCACGTACGGATGGACAAGGCCGCGTTCGAGAGCCACGACGGAGAAGTGGCGAACTTCCTCCCCGGTGACCTGGACCCCGGGCATATGGGGACTCCCCGAAACTCTGACCGTATGAACAATGCCGTCACCGCCTACAAGCTGGCGGCTGGCACCGATCTCGTGGCCGTGGCGATGGACGCTGGGGTCATCACGGCTGAGCAGGGGGAGCGAATGAAGGCTATATGGGCCAGCCACCTGCAGAGGTGACGAGTGCGGCCCTCCTGCAGCTCAAGTCGCGCGCCGGGTGAGTGTCTAGCTGTGTGACAACGCCTGCTAACAGCAACGGACGAGCACGAACGTCTGCTGACAGCCAGCACAGATGAGAGGCACGCCGGCCCAAGGGAAACCTCACCCAGCTGACTCCGCGAGGGCCCGCCCACATCCGTCGCGGTCCCGGTGAGCAATCCGGGCATTCCCGAGAACAGGCAAACCTGCCCCCGGACCAGCATCAGCTAGATGCTTTCCTGCTGGCCACAGACTTGCAGGGTCTTCAAAACCAGGCACCTTCTAAGCACTTGGCCGCGCTTCAAGCCTTGCCAGGGTGCCATGTCTCGCTCCTGCGTTCGGAGGGCACTTCTTCTTCCTCAGGGCAAGCACCCTGGGCTACCCGCATCCCGATTGCGCCTCCGCGCGACAGGGTCCCGCGGGATACTGCCGCCCGTGCGAGCGCTGTGGTTCTCCCCAGGTATGAGCCCGTAGGCGGCCAAGCCCGCGCAGGCAGAAGCCCCCGCGTCGCCTGATCTCGGCGGGGGCCTCGATCTTGCAGGCCGGCTGACCTTTTTTGGCCAATGGGACATGATCGGGACATCCGGGTGCCGACTCGCCACATCGGACGCATCCCTCCTGGTCGCCTCGGTGCTCAGGCCCAGCGCATCTCCGCCGCCCTCCAGGGTTCGCCACAGCTCCGACACACTCCACGTCGCCACACTCCTCATGCCACAAACCGCCGCAGGTCACAGGGGCAGAGTGGAGCGATCGGCACACGGCCTCCGGAGCCGTGTGCGCAGGTTCGAATCCTGCCGGGGGCACTCGCCGAAAGTCAGCAGAAATCACGCGCTGGCCAGGGCGGATGCCGACAGAAGAGGGCGGGAGTCAGTCTCACTGACTCCCGCCCTCTTTCGTTGTCTCTCAGCGTTCGCAGCAGAGGGGCTGCTGAGCTCGACAGCCGAAGCACCTCAGTCGTCACACCGAGCAAGTCATGGGGATCCTGGTACAGCCGTCCACCAGCAGCGGTGGACGGTTCGCGCTTCAATGGGATCGTTGACGCTGTGAGCAGAACCGACTTCCTGGCGCACGCGCCGCAGTACTCAACCACTGGCGATCTCCTGGCAGCCGCTGCGCGGCGACGGGGCATGGAAGTGGAAGTGCTCCCTACCCGTGGCGGTGCAGGCGGGCTGAGGGGGAGGCAGGGTGGCCATTACTTCGGCGGGCCGCTGTTCGCCGCCGGAATCGCTGACGAACTCGAAGTCGCCCTGCTGGAGCCGACAGACGACTGGCTGACGTCCCTGCCACACGAGTACACCCTACGGAACGTCGTGTCCTCCACCTTGAGCGAGGCTCGACGCCTGACCCGGCCCGCCTTCGTGAAGCCACCGAGCGACAAAAGCTTTCCAGCCGCAGTCCATACCGATGGCAGCACACTGCCTCGCACAACGGACCTGCCGTCAGACACACCGGTTCAGATCAGTGATGTCGTCACGTGGGCCAGAGAGTTCCGCCTCTTTGTGCTGGACGGCGAATGCCGCGCAGGCAGCCAATACGCGGTATTCGGACGCATGGACTCGGCTCCGCTGCACGGCCATCCTGACGAGGAAGTCGTCCGAGAGTTCGCAAACAACCTGCTGGCTGCGCACGGCCGCACACTGCCCAGCGCGGTCGCGCTCGACGTGGGTCTCCTGTCGGCATCCGACGGCGGCACCAGCGGCTGGGCCGTGGTCGAGGCCAACATGGCTTGGTTCGCCAACTGCTACGCATCGGATCCGGATCAGGCCCTCGACGTGGTCCTGCGAGCGGCCGGCCCACGGTCACGGCTGACTGCCCGGGACCGCGGGTTCTGCCGCCACCTCAAGGACGCATGGGCGAGTCAGCCGAGAATCGACTCCAGCCAGCCGGAGTCATCTTCACTCTTCGCCACGCGAGCAGTGAACGACAACGGGATGCCCAGCTGCTGAACAAGGGCGAGGGTGCGGGCCTCCAGCTTGCACACCGAATTGGTTTTCACAAAGCCGGAGACATCGACACGGGTCTGGAATCCCTGCTCACGAAGCCTCGCCAAAGCTCCCTGCAAGGGGAGCAGCTCCCCTACCAAGTCACCGAGTTGCCGCTCAACATCCAAGGACTTCTCAGCAGGTCGGTAAACCCACATGACAGTACCGCGCGGCACCGATCCCTGCCCCGGCGCGTCCACGGCCGTGCCCTTCAGCCCGAGCGCCGTATCGACAACCTCGGGGACCAGGCCGGGCTTGGTGACGACGAGAGCCGCACACACCGATTCCCAACCATAATTCCGATCAAGCATCAGTCGACCACCTGCGTGTTGATTTCCTCTACTTTATCGCTCATTGATGTTCGGAACCACCTTGAGTGGAATCCCCAGGTGAGCAATTCGCACAAGCAGTGCGTGGGGAATCGCGAACATCGCCCCGTCGCCCGCGTACCCGCGAACCTCAAGGGAAATCTCGTGCCCGGATTGCTGGAGTGCCGCCAGTTCGGCTGATTTCGGATCGGTCAGGGCCAGCACATGAGCCAGTTGCTCGTCGGGATCCTTCGCAGTGCGCTGATCGCACTCCATCATCCACAGACCATTGGTGTCCTCAGCGGGACGCCAGCGGCTCGGCCCCGGCACACGGGTAGCGGTCGGCTCGATCCCGAGGACTGCCGTAACCGTGCCGGGATCAAGGTCAGGCTTCTCAATGGTGAGAGACACCGAGCTCAGCACCCAAGGCCCCTGAACGTCCACCGAATCACTCATTTCCTGTTCCGGGCCACCTGAAGTGGATCGATCTGCGCACATTCTAGAACTCGATTTCACGACAAGCAGCCCAGTGCACGTCACCCATGCCCGGCTTCAGCAGCTCGGACAGGAAAGTTCGCCGGCTCACTGTCGTGGACTTTTCCATGATGCTGAACCCACCGCCCACACTCGCGGCCGGCGCATCCAGCGTGTAGTCAGGAATGACTTCGCCCGGGTGGAATTTCTGCACATAACCCCCCGGGTAGATACCGGCCTCGACCGTAAGGCCGTTGAGTCCCGGCAGCAATTCGCCATGCGGGACGTAGAAGGAAATCGTGGTGCCGGACGGAACCGTCATTTCGCCGGCTCCCCTTCGCAGGTAGCCATGCCCTGAAAATACCGTTTGCCCATCAGGCCGACCTCCCTTGAAGACGCGAGTCGCGTAGTAGTGACCGTCGTCAGGCGTGTAGCGAGACTTGTCGATCATCTCCGGCCTACGATCCATGATCGCCTGCTTCACGTCCTGCGGAGCGGGCAACGCGTCACCCGCGCCCCGGTGCCCCTCGTCGTGCGGCCCACCGGAGTGGCTCGCCAAGTCACCGGGATGGACCGTCCCACTGTCGGTGCCGTGGCTTCCGTCGCCGTCGTGTGCGTCGTCCGCGCTGTCGGAGGGCGGAGCTTCCCAGGGGTCGGGAGCCTCGTCACCCGAGCCGTCGCTCGCGGGCCCGTCGCCGTATTCCGGGACCTCGGACGGGTCTTCCGTCTGCTCGGCGGGTACGGTGTCCTGCGCCTCGGACTGCTCCTGTGGCGCCGAGGCCTCCGCAGAGGCATCGGCCCCTTCCGCCTCCGCGCCACCGGAGTCCTCTGCAGCCGTCGGTTCCGGCGCATCGTCCGTCTGCTCGGCGCCCGCGTCGTGCGCATCTACCGGGCCTGTTTCGGAGTCTGCGTCCTCAGCAGTCGCCGGTTCCGGGGCGTCAGCGTCCGGCTGCTCGGCTTCCGTCTCCGGGGTGTCGGTTTCCTCGGGTGTGTCGTGGGTTTCCTCTACGGCCTCCGGCTCCGGGGCGTCGTCCGCTTGCTCGGCACCCGTTTCCTGTGAGTCCTCCGCGTCCGCCGGTTCCGGGGCGTCGGCGTCGGGCTGCTCGGACTCCGCTTCCAGGGTGTCGGTCTTCTCCGGTGCGCTGTCGGCTGCCTCTGCAGCCGCCGGTTCGGGAGCGTTGTCCGCCTGCTCGGCGTCCACGTCGCGTGCGCCCGTCGATTCCGGCGCTTCCGCCGGGCCCGTACCGGAGTCCGCGTCCGCCGCCTTCGCCGGCTCCGGGGCGTCGACGGGCTCGGAGGGCGGGGCCTCTTGGGGCGGCGGAGGCTGCTCGGGCCGGCGGTCACTCATGATCGGAATTCTGACATTGCCACATCAAAGCGCTTGAGACGCAGGCGTACGGGGAGACTTGAAACGGCCCGTGGTGCCGTAGCGCCAGACCGGCCTGTTGCCGAAGGCCGCTGCCCCGAAGCCGAGTTCATCGCCTGGTCCGCCGCCCACGGCCTCGCCGTCCTCGGCGACGGGCGGCATCTGAAGTCCTGGTCGCCTTGGTCGAAGGCCCGGACTCAGCAGTGCTGAGTCCGGGCCTTCTGCGTTGTGGGCACCATTGGCCTCACCCGTTACGGCCTCATCCGGTGCCGCCCCGGGTAGTGTGCGCCACCGAGGGGCACGGGTGATCCCGGTCCCCGTTCCAAGTTTTCCTGTAACACGCCTACTTGACGCATCTTCAGGGAAGCGGGGCGGATGAGATTTCGCCGGGGTGCCGGGCACGGGCTGGATCTGCATCAGGCCCGGGACGATCTGCCGTTACGGGCCGTGCTGGAGGACGCCGCCATGGGGCGGTGGGAAGGGCCGCGGGATCTGCTCGCGGGTACCGGGGCGGACTGGGACCGGCGGATCTTCCGGCTGCAGGTGCTGGCGCGGGCCGGGGCGCGGCTGCGGTTCGCCGATACGTGGGCGCGGGCGGAGCCGCGGTCGGGCGATGCGCTGGCGCTGCTCGCGCATGTGCAGGCCGTGCGGTCGATGATCAGCGGGGCCGGGTCGGGGCGGGCCGAGATGGAGGCGGCCTGGGCGACCTGTCTGGCGGCCGCCGAGGCGGCGCCCGCCGACCCCTCGCCGTGGGTGGTGATGCTCGCGCTCCTGCGCGTCCACGCGCCGGGCCGGAACGTGCTGGAGCAGGTGTGGGCCGAGGTCGTGCGGCGCGATCCGTACAACCGCGAGGCCCACCACGAGCTGCTCACCTATCTCTTTCCCCGCAACCACGGCTCGGGGGCGGAGATGTTCCACTGGGCCCAGGAGCAGGCCGACACCGCTCCCCGGGGGCTGCCGGTCGCCGTGCTGCCGCTGGTCGCGCTCGCCGAGTCGCACCGGCACCGGATGGAGACCGACGCCGGCAGCTACGGCAGTTACGGGCTGAGCATCCATCCCTGGATCGACTGCCCGCACATCGACCCCGTGCTGGACGGCTGGTGGCGGCACCGCTCCCCGCAGCCCCACGCCCAGTTCATGGACGATGCCAATTACCTGGCCCACGCGCTGGCCTTCGCCGGGCGGCACGACGAGGCGTACGAGGTGTTCCGGGCCGTCGGGCCGTACGCCTCCGAGGTGCCGTGGTCCTACTGCGGCGACGCCCGGGAGCTCTTCCTCCGGCACCGGGAGTGGGCCGTGCGGGCCGTCCGGGACGGGCGGCGCCAGCCCCGCGCCCGCAGGCGGTGACACAAGCACTGCCCTCCGCCGCCCGTCCAGCAGCAGCAGCAGCGTTCAGTAACACGCACATTCCTTGACCGTTCCCCACGAGAAAGAGAATCGCGTGCCACTCGATGTCCCCGGCTCCTCCGGCGTCTCCGGCGTCTCCGACGAGGAGCGCCTCCGCCAGCTCGGCTACACCCAGGTCCTCGCCCGCCACATGTCGGGGTTCGCCAACTTCGCCGTCTCGTTCACGATCATCTCCGTCCTCTCCGGCTGCATGACGCTCTACGGCTTCGGCATGCACACGGGCGGGCCCGCCATGCTCACCTGGGGCTGGATCGGCGTCGGGGCGATGTCCCTGGTCGTGGGGCTGGCGATGGCCGAGGTGTGCTCCTCGTACCCGACGTCGGCAGGCCTGTACTTCTGGGCGCACCGGATGGCCCCGGAGAAGTCGCGGGCGGCGTGGGCCTGGTTCACCGGCTGGTTCAACGTGCTCGGGCAGGTCGCGGCGACGGCGGGCATCGATTTCGGTGCGGCGTCGTTCCTGAACGCCTATCTGGACCTGCAGTTCGGGTTCGCGGCCACGCCGGGCCACACGATCCTGCTGTTCGGCGCGGTGCTCCTGCTGCACGCGGTGCTGAACACCTTCGGCGTGCGGCTGGTGGCCTTCCTCAATTCGGTGAGCGTGTGGTGGCACCTGCTGGGCGTCCTGCTCATCGTGGGCGCGCTCGCCCTCGTGCCGGACCACCACCGTCCGGCGTCGTTCGTCTTCACGCACTTCGTCAACGACACCGGCTGGGGCTCGGGCCTCTACGTGGGGCTGCTCTCGCTCCTCGTCGCGCAGTACACGTTCACCGGCTACGACGCCTCCGCCCATATGACCGAGGAGACGAACGACGCGGCGGTGGCCGGGCCGCGCGGCATCGTCCGGTCGATCTGGGCGTCCTGGATCGCCGGGTTCGTGCTGCTGGCGGGCCTGACGTACGCGATCCAGGACTGGGACGGCGCGGCGGGCACCGCGACGGGGGTCCCGCCGGCGCAGATCTTCATGGACGCGCTCGGCGCGGCCGCCGGCAAGCTGCTGCTGCTCGTCGTGATCGTCGCGCAGCTGTTCTGCGGCATGGCCTCCGTGACGGCCAACTCGCGGATGATCTACGCCTTCTCGCGCGACGGCGCGCTGCCCTTCTCCCGCGTCTGGCACCGGATCAACCCGCAGACGCGCACACCCACCAACGCCGTATGGCTGGCCGCGGCGGGGGCGTTCGCGCTGGGCCTGCCGTATCTGATCAACTCCACGGCCTACGCGGCCGTGACCTCGATCGCCACCATCGGTCTGTACCTCGCCTACGCCGCGCCGACCCTGCTGCGGCTGCGCAAGGGCGACGCCTTCGAGCGCGGGCCCTGGCACCTGGGTCGCTGGTCGAAGCCGGTCGGGGTAGTGGCCATCGGCTGGGTCGCGGTGATCACCGTGTTGTTCATGCTGCCGCAGGCGAGCCCCGTCACCGTCGACACGTTCAACTACGCGCCCATCGCGGTCGCCGCCGTCCTGGGTTTCGCCGGTGTGTGGTGGCTCGCCTCGGCCCGCCGGTGGTTCCTCGATCCGCACCACCCGCGCAACGCCGCCTCCGTCCGTGAGCCGGTCTCCCCTCCTCAGGAGACCGATGTCTTCCGTTGGTAGCCGTTGGTAGCCGATGGTTGCCGCCTCAGGGACGGCCGACCTCACGCCTTCGGGTACGCGAACGCGTATCCCTGCTCCTTGAACCACGGCAGGAGCTGCTGCAGGGCCTCGACCGTCTGGCCGCGGTTGCCGCCGCCGTCGTGGAAGAGGACCACCGGGCCCTCCTTCATGCCCTTCTTGACCGCGTCGACGATGTGGCCGACGCCGGGGTTGCGCCAGTCGTGGGTGTCGACGCTCCAGCCGAGCGGGCGCATGCCGTGCGAGGCGGCGACCTCCCGGCTGTACGGGGTGAACGCGCCGCCGGGCGCCCGGTAGTAGCGCACCGGGACGCCGGGGCCCGCCGCCTTCTCGATCATCGTGCGGGCGTCCAGGACCTGGCGCTCCTGGTAGGACTCGGGACGCTTGTCCATGGCGGTGTTGTGGTCGACGGAGTGATTGCAGAGCCGGTGGCCGGCCGCGACGACCTTCTTCACGAGGGCGGGGTACTCCTGGGCCCGCGACCCGATGATGCAGAACGTCGCCTTGGCGTCGTACTTCTCGAGCAGGTCGAGGACCTTGACCGTCCAGCCCGGCTCGGGTCCGTCGTCGATCGTCAGGTTGACCGTTTTTCCTGGGTCCTCGCTCTCGTGCGAGATCTCGGCCGAGACCCGTGCCGGCGGCGTGCTCGCGCCGCCGGGCGCGGCCGGGGACGAGGCCCCCGCCCGCCCCTTGCTCCCGTCGTCGCCGCCCCGGCCCGTGCCCGGCGTACCCGTCCCCGGGTCCTCCGTGGCCATGGCCACGCAACCGGATATCGTGGCGAAGAACGTCAGTGCCGACGCCGTCGCGATCAGGAGATGCCGACTCCTCCGAGCGGTCGGTCGTGCCATGAGCGTCCCCTCCCTCGGTGTGTGCTCCCGGTGCCCCACCTGCCTACGGATCTGCCGGGGGGCCTACCCGTAGGTGCACCCGAAGACGTCCATACCGAAAAGAAGGTTCCAGCAGGGCACAAGTCACTCAAGGCACTCAAGTGCCCCTGCCGGCCTTACGTTTCAGGCGTCCCGGAACCCCCTCCCGCACCCTGCGTGATCGCCTCCGCGACCTCGGCCCGGCGCGCCGCCTCCTCCTCCGCGAAGCGCTGTGCGTCCAGCTTCTCGGCGATCTCCTCGTCCTGGGCCATGAGCAGGTCCAGGCTCGCGTCGCCCAGCTCCAGCACGCCCATGTCGACGTACGCGCGCTGCAGCCGCTCGCCCCACAGGCCGATGTCCTTGACGCACGGCACGATGCGGGAGAACAGCAGCTGCCGGAAGGCGCGCAGGTATTCGGACTGCTCGCTGAGTTCGACGGCCTCGTCCTCCGGAATGCCGAAGTCCGTGAGCACCACGTCACCCCGCAGCCGGTCGCGCATCAAATAGCAGCCCTCGATGACGAATTCCTCGCGCTCGCGCAGTTCGGCGCGCGACAGTTGGCGGTAGTAGTCCCGCAGGGCCATGCGGCCGAAGGCGACGTGCCGGGCCTCGTCCTGCATGACGTAGGCGAGGATCTGTTTGGGCAGGGGTTTGTCGGTGGCGTCGCGCAGCATGCCGAAGGCGGCGAGGGCCAGGCCCTCGATGAGCACCTGCATGCCGAGGTAGGGCATGTCCCAGCGGGAGTCGCGCAGGGTGTCCCCCAGCAGGGACTGCAGGTTGTCGTCGATGGGGTAGACCAGGCCGATCTTCTCCTGGAGGAAGCGGCCGTAGAGCTCGGCGTGGCGGGCCTCGTCCATCGTCTGGGTGGCGGAGTAGAACTTGGCGTCGAGGTCCGGGACGGATTCCACGATGCGCGCCGCGCAGACCATGGCGCCCTGCTCGCCGTGCAGGAACTGGCTGAATTGCCAGGCGGCGAAATTGCGCCGCAGCTCGTCCTTGTCCTTCCCGCTCATCTTCCCCCAGTAGGGGGTGCCGTAGACGGGCATATTGTCGTCGGGCAGGCCGAGCGGATCGTACGGATCGACGGGAAGGGACCAGTCGATGCGCTTCTCGGCGTCCCACTGCTTGTCCTTGCCCTTTTGGTAAAGGGCGAGCAGGCGGTCGCGGCCGTCATCGTATTCCCAGCTGAAGCGGGCCGCTCCGGTCGCGGGCACCGTCCAGCCGGCGTCTCCGGGGTCATGTGCGTAGAGGTTGTGCGTCGTCATCGACGTCTCCCGTCCTCTCCCGTTCTCGTTGGCAGGCTCACACGCCGGTTACCGCCGGGTCAACGACCCTTCATCAACTCACCCCAAAGGATTGACGCCCTTGCTGACAGGCAGTCTCATAAGGGTGTGACCCCAAGTAACCCTGTAGTCAGCCCCGTCCGGGACGCCCTCGGGCCGCTCAAGGACCGCGAAGAGGTCGCACGGCGGCTGCTGGAGTCCTCCGCCAGACACTCCTTCGATCCGGACACGGCACTCAACTGGGAGGCACCGCTTGAGGAGGGCAAGTGGTTCTGGCCGCCCGAGCTGCTCTCCCTCTACGACACCCCGCTGTGGCGCACGATGTCCGAGGAGCAGCACCTCGAACTCTCCCGGCACGAGGCCGCCTCGCTCGCCTCCCTGGGCATATGGTTCGAGCTCATCCTGATGCAGCTGCTGGTCCGGCACGTCTACGACAAGCCACTGACCAGCTCCCACGTCCGCTACGCGCTCACCGAGATCGCCGACGAGTGCCGGCACTCGAAGATGTTCGCCCGGCTCATCGAGCGCGACGGCGCCCCCGCGTACCCCGTGGCGCCCCTGCACCACAACCTCGCCCGCATCCTCAAGACGGTGTCCACCACGCCCGGTTCCTTCGCCTGCACGCTGCTGGGCGAGGAGATCCTCGACCACATGCAGCGGCTCACCTTCCCCGACGAGCGGGTGCAGACGCTCGTGCGCGGCGTCACGCGCATCCACGTCGTGGAGGAGGCGCGCCACGTGCGGTACGCCCGCGAGGAGCTGCGCCGCCAGATGGTCGGCTGCCCGCGCTGGGAGGCCGGCCTGACCCGGCTCAGCTGCGGCGAGGCGGCCCGCGTCTTCTCGGTCGCCTTCGTCAACCCGGCCGTCTACACGAACGTGGGCCTGGACCGGCGCGAGGCCGTCGCCCAGGTGCGGGCCAGCGGCCACCGGCGTGAGGTGATGCAGGCGGGTGCCAAGCGGCTCACCGACTTCCTGGACGACATCGGCGTGATGCGGGGCGTGGGCCGCCGGCTGTGGCGCGCCTCCGGGCTCCTGGCCTGACCCTCCCGGAGGCTGCCCGCGCTCCCGGCCCGGTCCTTCCTGAGCAGGTCCGGTCCCCTTCCTGAGCAGGTCCGGCCCGGACGGCGGGGGCGGAGCACCCGCGGCCGCACCGTTACGCTGCCCTGCATGAACGGCAGCGGAACCGCCCCGGCAGCACCGACTCCGTCCGCC
Source organism: Streptomyces rectiverticillatus (assembly GCF_013394065.1). NCBI lineage: Bacteria > Bacillati > Actinomycetota > Actinomycetes > Kitasatosporales > Streptomycetaceae > Streptomyces > Streptomyces rectiverticillatus. Next base: position 5,024,221 of record NZ_CP040752.1, on the reverse strand, counting down.
CGCCCCGCCTACCGCAGACTCAGCGTCGAGGAACGCCGCACCCAGCTGATCGCCGCCGCCCTCGTGCTCTTCGCCCACCGCGCCCCGGAGGACGTCTCCCTGGACGACGTGGCGGCGGCCGCCAAGGTGTCGAGGCCGCTCGTGTACCGCTACTTCCCCGGGGGCAAGCCCCAGCTGTACGAGACGGCGCTGCGCAGCGCCGCCGACGACATGGAGCTGTGCTTCGCCGAGCCGCAGACCGGCCCCCTCACCGGCCGCCTGGCCGCCGCCCTCGACCGCTACCTGGCGTTCGTGGACGAGCACGACGCGGGGTTCGGGGCGCTGCTGCAGGGCGGCAGCGTCGCCGAGACCTCCCGCACGGGCGCGATCGTGGACGGCGTGCGCCGGGCCGCCGCGGCGCAGATCCTCAAGCACCTGCGGGTGCCGCAGCCGAGCCCCCGGCTGCGCATGATGGTCCGCACCTGGATCACGGCCGTGGAGGCGGCCTCCCTGATCTGGCTGGACGAGGGCAAGCAGCCCCCGGTCGAGGAGCTGCGCGACTGGCTCGTCGACCACTTCGTGGCGCTGCTGACGGCCACGTCGGCGAGCGACCCGCAGACGGCCGAGGTCACCCGTGCGGCGCTGGCGCTGGAGCGTGCGGAAGGGCCCGTGGGGCGCCTGGCCCGCCAGGTCATTCCGGTGGTGTCGGATGCGGCGCACCTGCTCTGATGCGCTACGTCCGCGGGCCGACGCCCCGGCCTGACGGACACTGGACCCGTGAGAAGCGAAGATACGCCTTTCGTGGGCGGCCCCCTGGACGGGCGCGTACTGCCGGTACTGCTGGGACACACCGGGCACCCGCCCAAGGTCTACGAGGTCCCGGTGCCGGACGAGCACGGCGGGGCCCCGACGGTCCTCGTCTACCACCGGGTCCAGGCGGGCACGACGCGCCGCCTGGGGCTGCACAAGGGCTGGAAGTACGTCTACGACCCGGAGGGACGCCGCCCGGAGCGCGGCCTGAAGTGGCCGTGGACGAAGCGGCCGCGTCCCGGAGCGGACGCCTGAGCCATCCGCAAGGGCGCCCGCGGGCGGCATCCGGGGCACGCGGGCGGGCGCGGGGCCGCCGGCCGGGTGACGGCCGGCAACCCAGGGGTGAGCGGGTTAGGCGGATTCGCCCACATCGCCCACATAAATAGGACCGCACGTGGAACGATCCTCACCTGGTAAACGATCACGCCCCACACCGGAGGTGAGCTCGTGTCAGGACGGTTCGCGCGTTCTGTCTGCACGGCGGCGCTGATGGCCGGCGCCGTGTCGCTCGCACTGCCCGCGCCCCTGTCCGCGGCCGCGCCCGGCGAGCCGCCCGAACGGTCCCGCCCGTCCCGCCAGTCCGTCGGCAGCCTGCTCTCCCGGCTGCAGTCCCTCTACCGGAAGGCCGAGGAGGCCACCGAGGCCTACAACGCGACCGAGGAGAAGCTCAAGGTCCAGCAGAAGCGGGTCGACGAACTCCACGACGAGCTCGCCACCGCCCGCGTGGCCCTCACCGGCAGCCGGGACGCCGCCGGCCGGCTCGCCCGGGAGCAGTACCAGGGCATGAGCGGCACCCTCGCCCCGTACGTCTCCGTCTTCCTCAGCTCCGACCCGCAGCAGGCGCTCGACAGGGGCCACCGGATCCAGCGCGCCGCCGGGCAGCGGGCGGCCGCGGTCGGCCGCCTCACGAAGGGCGAGAAGCACGCCTCGGGCCTGGCCTCCCGGGCCCGGGAGGCCCTCGACGAGCAGCAGGTGCTCGCGGCGCGGCAGAAGCGGCAGCGCGACGCCGTCAGGAAGCGCCTCGGCGAGGTCGAGAAGATGCTCGCCTCGCTGACCGGCACGCAGCTCGCCGAGGTCCAGCGCCTGGAGCAGAAGAACATCGGCGAGGCCCAGCGCACGCTGCTCTCCTCGGGCCGGCTCAGCGGCTCGTCCAGGCCCTCCGCTGCGGGCGGCAGGGCCATCGCCTACGCCTTCCGGCAGTTCGGCAAGCCGTACGTGTGGGGTGCGGAGGGGCCGGACGCCTTCGACTGCTCCGGGCTCACCTCCCAGGCCTGGGCCCACGCGGGCGGCGCCATCCCGCGCACCAGCCAGGAGCAGTGGAGGACGCTGCCGAGGGTCCCGCTGGACGAGCTGCGCCCCGGCGACCTGGTGATCTACTTCGAAGGGGCGACGCACGTCGCGCTCTACATCGGCCACGGCCTGGTGATGCAGGCGCCGCGGCCCGGCGGCACCGTGAAGGTCTCGCCGATCGCCGCCAACCCGCTGCTCGGGGCCGTGCGGCCGGACGCGGACGAGGAGCCGCTGCGGAGGTACGTGCCGCCGCCGATGCCGGAGGGCGCCCTGTCCGGCCCGGACACCGGCTACGGATCGGCGGAGGCGCCGTCGAGGATGTGACGGTGTGACGCGGGGCGGGCGAGGCGACCGGTCAGCCGGCCGCCTCCGCCGCCTTCTCCGCCTCCGCCAGGTAGGCCGCCGCCTGCTCCGGCTCGTAGAAGTAGTCCGCGAAGTCCGCAGGGTCGTCGAAGCCGTTGGCGATGCGGTCGGCGACCGGCCGGAGGCCCGCCGCGGCCGCCAGCAGCTCCCGTACGTGCGCCGGCTGCCGCGGCGCGAGCATCGCGTGGGTCCAGGCGGTGGCGTGCCGGGCCGTGGCCCAGTGGCGGTCGAACGCCGTACGCATCCACGCGGCGTCGAAGGGCCGCTCGCCGTGCTGCACGATCGCCGCGAGGTAGGCGGCGGCGCACTTTGCGGCGGAATTGGCGCCCTGCCCGGTGACGGGGTCATCGGCGACGACCGCGTCACCGACGCCGAGGACCACGCCGCCCGACGGCAGCCGGCCGACGGGGTCGCGCACGGCCGGGGTGTAGCGGCCGGCCAGGGTGGCGTGGGCGTCCGTGAGCTCCACGCGGGTCGCGCGGGCGTACTCCCACGGGGCGTAGTGCTCCATCAGCTCCAGGGTGCGCGCCAGGTGCTCGCCCGGGCCGGGCTGGTCCTGGAAGACGTCCAGCGGGCCGTCCGGGACGGCCTCCCAGAACAGGACGTCGGCGCGGCCGGAGACGGTCAGCGTGGGCAGGACGAACAGCTCCCCCGCGCCCGGGACCAGGTTGCAGCGCACCGCCTCGGTGCCCGGGTGCTCGGGCCGGGGACCGAGCCCGTGCACGTAGGCGACGGCGAGGGCCCGCTGCGGGACGGTGTGCGGGGAGCGGGCGGGGTCGCGGTCGAAGAGCTCCGCGAGCTCGCCCTTGCCGGTGGCGACGAGCACCAGGTCGTAGTGGCCGGCGAGGGCGTCCAGGTCGGAGACGGCGGCGGCGTGGACGACCAGCCGGCCGCCGCGCTCGGCGAAGGTGTCCAGCCAGCCGGACATCTTCAGCCGCTGGTCCACGGACTGGGCGCAGCCGTCGAGCCGGCCGAGCCAGTCGACGGCGCGCCGGTGCCCGCCCGGGGCCGGCTCGGCGACGGAGACGCCGACGCCCTCGATGCGCGGTGCGGCGGCCGCCCAGAAGCCGAGCCCGAGCTCGTGCTCGTGGCGCAGGGCCGTGGCGAACATGCACTGGGTGGACGTCACCCGGCCGGAACGTATCTCTTCGGAGGTGCGGTTGGACATCAGCGTCACGTCGTAGCCGTGGAACTGCAGGCCGAGGGCCAGTTGGAGGCCGGACTGGCCGGCCCCGGCGATGAGGATCCGTCGCACGGGTCGCTCCTCACTCGGGCAGGGTCTCGAGCGCCCGGCCGACCAGGGCCAGCAGGGTGTCGACGACCGTGATCCGCTTCCGGGCGTCCATGGTCACCACCGGCACGGGCGGCGGCAGCGCGAGCGCCTCGTGCACGGCCTCGGGAGCGTAGCGGTCGGCGCCCTCGAAGTGGTTGACCGCGACGATGTAGGGCAGGCCGGCGGTCTCGAAGTAGTCGAGGGCGGCGAAGGACTCGGCGAGGCGGCGGGTGTCGGCCAGGACGACGGCGCCGATCGCGCCGCGCACCAGGTCGTCCCACATGAACCAGAATCGTTTCTGGCCCGGTGTGCCGAAGAGGTAGAGCACGAGGTCGGCGTCGAGCGTGAGGCGCCCGAAGTCCATGGCGACGGTGGTGGTCCGCTTGCCGGGGGTGGCGGTGGCGTCGTCGACGCCGGCCGCCGCGGCCGTCATCACCGCCTCCGTGCGCAGCGGTGTGATCTCGGAGACGGAGCCGACGAAGGTGGTCTTGCCGACGCCGAAGCCGCCCGCCACGACGATCTTCGTGGCGAGGGGGGCGCGGGTGCGGTCGGTCTGCCAGGCGCGCGGCGCGTCGTCGGCGGCGACGGCGCCGAGCGTGGCCGCGCGGGGCGCGGAACCGGCCGGCGCCGGGCGGCCGGCGGGCAGGAGCGCGGCGGGCGGGCGGCCCGGTACCGCGGGCAGGGCGGCCGCCGCGGGGCCGGCGGCCGGGCGGCAGACTTCCCGGCGCCAAGGTTCTGGACACAAAGATTCCGGACGCCAGGGTTCTGGACGCCAGGGTTCCGGACGCCGGGGTTCCGGGCGTTCTTCACAGTCGGTGGAGTGCATCCCGCACCCTCTCCAGCAGCGCGCGGTCGGGCCGGTCCGTGCCGTGCGCGGTGTCGAAGACGCGCACCCGGCCCTGCTCGGCCAGTTCGAGCAGGAGGACCCGGACCGCGCCGAGCGGCATCCGCAGCAGGGCGGCGATCTCCGCGACCGACCGCAGCCGGTGGCACAGGTCCAGGATGGCGCGGGCCTCGGGCGGCACGCGGGCGCCGGGGCCGGCGTCGCCGTGCGGTCCGGTGCCCGCGGGGTCCCCCGGGGTGTCGAGCGCCGCCACGAACGTCTCCACGAGCAGCAGCCGGCACCGGCGGGGGCGCCCGCCGGTGAGCGAGTAGGGGCGGACGCGCGCCGGCTTGCCGCAGGCGGCGGTGGAGGCCGTCATCCGACCGCCTCCACCGACTGCCGCAGCTCCCTGCGGAGTTCGGGGGTGAGGACGTGCCCGGCCCGGCCGACGAACAGGGCCATGTGGTAGGCGACGACGCCCATGTCGCAGTCGGGTTCGGCGTGGACGCCCAGCAGCGAGCCGTCGCTGATGGTCATCACGAACAGGCTGCCCTCGTCCATCGCGACCATGGTCTGCTTGACGAAGCCGCCGTCCATCAGGCACGCCGCACCGGTCGTCAGGCTGCCCAGGCCCGCCACGATGGTGGCGAGGTCGGCGGTCGAGCCGCGCGGGCCCTCCGGTCTCTCGCCGCGGTGGGCCATGCGCGGGTCGGAGGAGAGCAGGAGCAGCCCGTCCGAGGACACGACGGCGACGGACCGCACGCCGGGCACCTCCTCCACCAGGTTGGTCAGCAGCCAGTGCAGGTTGCGGGCTTCGTGGCTCAGTCCGTAGGAGACGGGGCCGGCGGGGGATACGGGGGTCGCCCCCCGGGGGAATGCAGTCAACCGCGTGCCTCCTCGGGGGTGCCGCCGGCGTCCGGCGGGCCCGCTTGATTCCGTTGTGTCTCGCGCCCGGCCAGCTCGGCCCGGGCGTCCCGCCGCCCGTCGGCCGCGCCGCGCTGGAAGCCGGCCAGTTTGCGCCGCAGCGCCTCCGCGTCCACGCCCTGGCGCACCCGCCGGGGGGCGGGGCGCTGGGCGACGACCTTGGGGGTGCGCTTGGGCAGGGCGGTGCCGTTGGGAAGTCCGGTGCCGGTGCCGTCGGCGGGTGGGGCCGTGGTCTCCGGGGGTGCGGCCGGGCGGGCGTGGCGCCCCGTCGACGCGGGCGGCGACGGCACGGACGGGGGCGCCTGCGCCACCCCGGTGAGCTGCATCGTCGACTCCGCGGACGGCACGGGCTCCGCGAGGCCGCCGGGCACGGCGGGCGGGTCCGCCGGGTGGACGGGCGCGGGTGCCGCATGGGCGCCCGGCGGCCGGTGGCCCTGCTGCGGGCGGCCGCGCAGCGTATGGGAGTTGGCCTCGGCGATGGAGCCGGGGAGGTGGACCTGCGGGACGGCGGCGGCGCCCGGGACGGGCGGGGTGTCGCCCAGGCCGGTGACGGCCGGGGGGCCGGCGGGCAGCAGGCTCACGGGCAGCACCACGACCGCGGCGACCCCGCCGGTGGTCTGCTCGCGCAGCTGGACGCGCACCCCGTGCCGGAGGGAGAGCCGGGCGACGACGTAGAGGCCGAGGCCGAGCGGCGACTGCGCCGCACGCCCGGAGCGCCCCGCGCCGTCGGCCCGGCCGGTGTGGTCGGCGGCCGGCAGCGGGGGGCAGGCGGGGTCGGGGTCGGCCAGCAGGGTGTTGACCTCGGCGAGCCGCTCGGGGGCCATGCCGATGCCCTCGTCCTGGACGCAGAGCACGATCTCGCCGCCCTCCAGGTGCCAGGCGGAGACCTGCACCTGGGCGTCCGGCGGAGAGAACGCGGTGGCGTTCTCCAGCAGTTCGGCGACGAGGTGGCTCACGTCCTCGGAGGCGAAGCCGGCGAGGCGGGCGTGCGGCGGCAGGGACTGGATGCGCACGCGCTGGTAGCGCTCGGTCTCGCCGACGGCCGCCCGCAGGACGTCGAGCAGGGGGACGGGGCCCGCACGGCCGGTGCCGCTCTCGGCGCCGGCGAGGACGAGCAGGTTCTCGCTGTTGCGGCGCATGCGGGTGGCGAGGTGGTCGAGCTTGAAGAGGGTCTCGAGGCGCTCGGGGTCGGCCTCGTGGGCCTCCATGCCCTCGATGACGGCCAGTTGGCGCTCGACGAGGCCGAGGGTGCGCAGGGAGAGGCCGACGAGGATGCCCGTCTCGCCCTCCCGGCCGCCGGGCTGCTCGGCGGGCAGGGCGGCGAGCCGCTCGGTCAGCCGCTGCTGCTCGGCGCGCAGGGAGTCGCGCTCGTCGGCGGCGTCCTGGCGGGCGGCGATCAGGCGGGTGCGCTCGCCTTCGAGGGCGGCGATGCGGCCTTGCTGGCGGCGGAACTTGCCCTGGAGGTGGTTGACGGCCCGGGCGGTCTCGGCGAACTCGTCGTCGCGGCCCTTGAAGGCGATGGGCTCCTCCGTCACCGGGTCGGCGCTCACGCGCCGCGTGCCCAGCCGCACGGTGCCGAGCGGGCGGGTCACCGAGCGGGTGGACCAGATGCCGGTGAGCAGGGCGGCGAACAGGCACAGCGCGGCGGTCAGCACCCGCCGCTCCAGCTCGGTCATGGCCTCGTGGCGCAGGGCCTCCAGGCGGGGTGCCTCGCTCTCGGCGAGGGCGGTCTCGACGCCGCGCATGCGCTGGAGGCGGGTGGTGAGGGCCGTACGGACGGGCTCGGCCGGCTGGGTGGCGAGCTCGCCGGCCGCCTGGCTCTTGGTGAGACGGGCGAGATGGCCCTGGGCCGCGGTGATGTCGGGGCCGGTGACGGCCTCGGCGTAGGCGTCGCGGGCGGCGGCGGGGGCGAGGCGCCGGAAGTCGGCCAGGGCGTCCTGGGTGCGGGTGTCGGCGCGCTGGGCCGCGGCGGCCAGCTCGGGCTTGCGGCCCTGGGCGGCCAGGGCGCCCAGGAGCAGGCCGCGCCCGGCCGAGGCGGCCTCGGTGGCGCGGGCGAGCGGCGGCAGCGCGGCGGAGTCGCCGCCGCCGGCCTGCCGGTCGAGGGTGTCCGCGAGGCCGTGGAGGGCCTGCACGGCGGGGGTGTAGGCGGTGAAGGCGGCCAGGGCGTCGCCCTTGCCGGAGTAGGCCTCGTGACGCGTGCGCGGGAGGGCGTCGAGGAGCTCGCGCACGGGCGCGGGCGCTTGCGGCCGGAACTGCTCGATCTGCCGGTCCAGCGCGACCCGTTGGCGGTCGGAGAGCCCCGCGCCGGTGGAGTCGGCGCGCCCGCCCGCCACGTACTGCACCATGGCGTCGCGCTCGTCGGCCAGGGAGTGCGCGAGGGCGAGGGCCGACTCGTCGGCGGTGGCGAGGGCGGCGAGGCGGCGGGCCTCGGTGAGGTCGCGCCAGGCCTCGCGGACGCCGGAGGCGCTCGCGCCGAGCACGGCGAGGGCGATGACCGCGACGGAGGCGGTCAGTCGGTTACGTACGCGGGCGGTGCGCTCCGGCACCGCCGTGGCCCGCGGCTTCCGTCCGCCGCCGCCCCCAAGCCGCTTCTTCCGCACCGGTGCTCACAATCTTTTCTCGTCCCACCCCTGGTACTGATTTGACCCTTTCAGCACCTCTGCGGGGCGGGGGTGCCCATCGACCGCCCGGCCACTCGAAGGAGTGAATCTCTATGAGAGATTGACAATCGGCCTGCTTCACTCATCGCACACGTGCCAGGTCAGCACGTCACCTGAAGCAACGCGGAGGTCGCCGACAGGATGCGCACGTGCCTCCGTCGATTTCCGGCATCCGGCACACTGGCCCCATGCGCATCGAACTCGCCACCCGGCCGGGGGACATCCGACACCCGAACGAGGACTTCGTATCCGTCGCCCTGCCCGCCTCGGGTAAGGGCGGTGCGCTGGTCCTGCTCGACGGGGTGACGCCGCCGCCCTCCGGAGAGACCGGGTGTGTGCACGGAGTGCCCTGGTTCACGGCGCGGCTGGGCGGTGCGCTCCTCGAACTGGCCGTGGCGGAACGGGAGCTGGCGCTGGCCGGCTGCCTGTCGGCCGCCGTCTCCCGTACGGCGGACGCCCACCGGGACTCCTGCGACCTCGCGCACCGGCGCACGCCGCAGGCCACGGTGGTCGTCGCGCGGTGGGACGACGCGCGCGTGGAGTACCTCGTACTCTCCGACTCCGCGCTGCTCGTCGAATCTCCCGGCGGCACGGTGACGGCCGTCCTGGACGACCGCATCGAACGCCTGCGGGCGCTGGGGCCGGTGACGGACGCCGCGCGCAACGCGGAGGGCGGCTTCTTCACGGCCGCGGCGGATCCGGACGTGGCCGCGCGGGCGGTGACGGGCTCGCTCGCGCGGGCGGAGGTACGGGCGCTGGCCGCGCTCACGGACGGCGCGGCGCGGTGGGTCGAGGTGTTCCGGGAGGGGGACTGGACCGCTTGCCTGGCGGTCCTGGCGAAGGACGGCCCGCAGGCGCTGATCGACCGCGTACGTACCGCGGAACGGGGCCCGCAGGGCGAGCGGCCGGGGAAGCGGCACGACGATGCGGCGGCCGTGTACGTGGAACTCTGACGGGCCTCCGCCCCGGCCGGAGCCGGTGGACTACAGCCGGTGGACTACTGCTCCGCGCTCGCGTTCAGCTGGTGCAGCAGCCGGGCCAGTTCCGCCACCTCGCCGCGGTCCCAGTCCGCCAGCTTGCGTACGTACTGCGCGCGGCGGGCGTCGCGGACGCGCGTGAAGCGGGCACGGCCCTCCTCGGTGATGCGGACCAGGGAGGCGCGGCCGTCGGCCGGGTCCGGTTCGCGGGTGACGAGGCCGAGCTCGCACAGGGCGCGCAGCTGGCGGCTCATCGTGGCCTTGCCGACGCCGAAGTACGCCGCGAGGTCCGTGGCGCGCTGCCGTCCCGCGTCCTCCAGGCGGACCAGGAGGCCGTAGGCCGCCGCCTCCAGCTCGGGGTGGACCGCGCGCGCCATCTCACCGGAGGACGCCCGGGCCCGGCGCAGGAAGACGGCCAGCTCGCGTTCCAGCGAGAGGTAGGCCTGGTCCATACCTCTGCTGTCCGCGGCGCCCGGCCCGCCCTCCTCGGGGGGCGGGGTAGTCGTCTGGTGCACGTCAGGGCCCTCTCCGGGTTTCCGGTTGTTGAAAGTTTTTCCCGTTCGCGGTCTTCACCGCAGCTCCGCCAGTATTTCGCAGGATTAGACCAACGGCAGCACCGCGTCCCCCTATGCCTGGCGCGTCCGTCCCCATAACGTCATTTATGACATGGCCATACCAATGGCTCGCGTCGCCGACGCGTCATTGGTACTCCCCCCACGGACCCTTCTGGAAGGCACGCCATGGTCGCGTTCAGATACAGATCCGGCCGCACGGGCCGCAGATCCCCCACGGCGTTACGCGCCCTCTCCGTCCTCTCCGTCCTCCTCTCCTCCCTGCTGACCGCCCTCTGCCTCCTCGCCCTGCCGGCCGCCGCGCAGGATGCGAAGCCTCCCGCCCACCCCGAGCGGGACTGGCTCGGCTCCACCCTGCGGGCCCACGAGGACCCCGGCCCCGGCACCCCTCCCCCGCCCCGGACCGCCGCCTCCGTCGAAGGGGTCGACGTCTCCAGCCACAACGGCAACGTCCCCTGGGCCACCCTCTGGAAGGCCGGAAACCGCTTCGCCTACGTCAAGGCGACCGAGGGCACGAGCTACACCAACCCGTACTTCGCCCAGCAGTACAACGGCTCGTACGCCGCCGGCATGATCCGCGGCGCGTACCACTTCGCCCTGCCCGACAACTCCGGCGGCGCCGCCCAGGCCGTCTACTTCGCCACGCACGGCGGCGGCTGGTCCAAGGACGGCAGGACGCTGCCGGGCGTCCTGGACATCGAGTACAACCCCTACGGCCCCACCTGTTACGGGATGAGCGCGAGCGCGCTCGTCGGCTGGATCAGGGACTTCTTCTCCGCGTACAAGGCGCGCACGGGGCGCGACGCGGTGATCTACACCTCGACCAACTGGTGGAAGCAGTGCACCGGCAACTACGGCGGCTTCGCCTCCGCCCACCCCCTGTGGGTGCCCCGCTACGGCGCCTCCCCCGGTGCGCTCCCCTCCGGCTGGGGCTATCACACCTTCTGGCAGTACACCGACACCGGACCGACCGTCGGTGACCACAACCGCTTCAACGGTGCGTACAGCCGGCTCCAGGCCCTGGCCAACGGCTAGGGCCCGCCTCGCCGGACCGCAGGGAAAGACGCCGGGCCCCCGGCACATCGGCGCCGGGGGCCCGGTACTGCGCTCACGCGGGGTGGGAGCCGGACGTGCGGGTCAGCCGCAGGTGCCCGCCGGGCGGGTGCGGGTGACCAGGTCGGTGGTGCCGGTCGTGCCGTCGATCCAGACCACCTGCTTGCCGCCGGCCGCGGCGGCCGAGGTCTGCTCGCCGCGGTTGCACGAGACGCGCGCCCGGGACGAGCCGTCGGCCGCGAACTGCCAGAGCTTGGCCAGCGTCTCGTTGCGGTACGTCATGTCCGGCACCTCGGCGGTCACCGTCACCGCGCTCTCGGAGACCGTCAGGTCGGAGGCGTGCAGCGCGTCCGCGCCCGTCTCCTTGCTGAGGTCCGTGACGCCGGTGCCGTCGAGCGCGGCGCGCCGGACGGCCACCTGACCCTGGTCCCCGGCCGCCTCGTCGGCCGGCCAGAAGACGCCGGTCGCGTTGATGCCGGTCTGCCCGATGGACTCGGGCTTGCCCAGCTGTCCCATGAGGGTCCTGGTGCCGGTCTTGAGGTCAAGGACCTCGGTGCCGACGCCGTAGTCGTCGCCCTCGGGATAGAGCTTGGCGTAGGCGACCTTCCCGCCGCTCAGCGACGGCAGGGCCGTGGCCAGCTCGGCGCGGCCGCCGTCCACCCAGGTGGGCTGCTTGTCGCCGGTGCGGACGTAGCCGACGTGCCGGCCGCCGACGGGGTCGGCCATGTCGATGACGACCGTGCCGCCCTCGACGCGCACGCCGTAGACGCCGCCGGTCGCGGTGCTGTACACCTTCTTGACCGGGCCGCCCGCCAGGGGCCGGGTCAGGACGTCGGCGCCTGCCGTGCCGTAGGCGACCCAGGCGACGGTCTTGCCGTCGGTGGCCGGGTAGACGTGGTAGCGCCCGTCGTTGGGGCTCATCAGCTTCGGCGAGCCGCTGCCGTCCGTGCGGCCGGCCCAGACGGAGTACGCCTCGGAGCCGTCGTCGTTCGACCGCGAGGCGGCCCACCAGCCGCCGCCCGCGCCCGTGCCGGTGTTGGCGGTGTTGAGCCTGGGCGAGAGCAGGTCGGTGTCGACGCCGAGGGCCTGCTCCCAGTTGGCCACGATGCCGTGCGCGTTGAAGGAGCGCTGGACGGTGCTCAGTTCCTTGCCGGAGGCGCCGAGCGCCTTGGCGGCGGCGATCACCGCGTCACGGCCCTCGGTGAAGCCGTCGAGCGGCGTCATGTACTCGGTCAGGGCCTTGTAGACGATCTTGTCGGCGAGGGTGCGGCCCACGTCCTCGCGGATGTCCCACAGGGCGCCCGAGAAGATGGTGGAGTTCAGGTGCACGCCGCCGCCGTCGGAGCCGAAGCCGACACCGATGAAGTTCTTGGACGTGGTGTGGCCGTCGTTGAGGTCGCGGAAGGCGCACTCGCGCGGGGACTTCGTCCGGCACAGGTCCTCGCCGAGCAGGCCGGCGGACGGGTCGTCCATGGCCTTGCCGGCGGCGTCGGTGTCGATGGCGTTGCCGAAGTAGTCGGCGACGGCCTCGTTGAGGGCGCCGGACTGGCCCGCGTAGACGAGGTTGGCGGAGTTCTCGACGACGCCGTGCGTCATCTCGTGGCCGACGACGTCGAGGTCGGCGGAGAGCGTCTTGTACTCCTCGTCGCCGCCGCCGTACACCATCTTGGTGCCGTCCCAGAAGGCGTTGACCAGCGGCCCGCCGAACTCGGTGACGCCCACGAGGGAGTTGATGGCCATGCCCCGGCCGTCCAGGCTGTCGCGGCCGTGGACCTTCTTGTAGTAGTCGTAGACCTTGCCGGCGGCCCAGTGGGCGTCGACGGCGCCGGCCTCCGTGGCCTCCTTGCCGAAGGAGGGCGACGGGGAGCCGAACTCCTTGATCCCGTCGGGCCAGCGGCCGCTGGCCTCGCCGACGTCCTTGCCGCGCGCGTCCCAGGTGGAGAGCAGGTTCTTGCTGGAGTCCCACATCCGCGCGTAGTCCGTCATGACGTACTCGTTGCGGGCGGTGTCCTTGTACAGGCCGAGCTCGACGGTCGTCCCGTCGTACTTGACGCCGGAGCCGGTGACGCCGGGGCTGAGCGGGCCGGCGGCGGCGCGGGCGGCGGCCTCGGACGTGCCGGCGGCGGCGCCCCGGGCGCGGTCGCGCAGCGCGGCCGCGTCGCCGCTGCCGGTGCCCGCGCTCGTGCTCGTGCTCGTGCCGAACGACTTGAGGCCGCTGTACTGCAGCACCGGATAGCCGGCCGCGGCATCGATGTAGACCTCGCGCAGCACGGGGCGGCCGGTGGCCGGGTCGGTGCCGCGCACGGTGACGTGCTGGGTGAGGACGCCGGGGCCCTTGGGGACGACGACGAGGCCGCGCGCGGTGCCCGACAGCGAGCGGGCCTGCTGCGGCGCCGCGCCCTTCGCCCGGACCGCGTCGCTCTTGGCGAGGCGGTTGCCGGCGAGGTCGTGCAGGGTCGCGGCGACGGCCCGCTCGACGGCCAGCTTCTCGCTCACCCCGGCCTGCGTGCCGGCCTTGAGCCCGGTGAAGTACTTGCCGGAGGTGCCGGTGACGACGCGCTTGCCGTTCTTCTTCTCCATCCGCACGACGTACTGGCCGCCCAGTACGTCGACGCCGCGGTGCTTCTGCTGCAGCCGCACGGTCTCGGCCGCGCCCGCGTTCAGCGTCTGCACGGGCTTCAGGTCCCGGGCCGGTTCGGCGATGCGGTAGCGGTCGCGCTTGCCGGCGAGGTGGCCGCGGGCCGCGTCGGCCGCGCTGCCCGCGGAGGCGGCCGTCTCGCGGATGCCGTCCACGAGTGCCGGGGTGGCGGTCCCCTTGCCCGGGATCACCTCCGCCGGGCTGCCGTCGGCACCGCCCGCCGCCTGGGCGGGTGCCCCGGTAACGATGAGCGCGGCGGCACCGATCAGTGCCGCCGCGCCCGGTATTCCGCTCTTGATGGTCCGTCTTCCTGCTCTGCCCGAACGTGCCTTCGTCTTGCGCAAAGGTCCCCCTCCGAACGTGACTGGTCGGTCAGCGGAGCTTGGTCGGGGACCATGCAAGCGGCGGGGTTCGCGTCCGTCAACGGGGCAAAGGGGGCAGGGGCCCCTTCACGTGCTTACGTGTCTTTGCGCGCTTGCGCGCCTTTACGTGCTTACGCGTCGACGGGCTCCCACGTCGTGACCCCCGCAGCGTCGCGCAGCACCCGCCCGAACACCACGTCCGCGAAGTGGATGCCGAAGCCGATCGTCCCGGGCTCCGCCATCTCCTCCACCAGGCGCCGGCGGAAGACCGCGGCCTGCCGGGCGTCGTGGTCGACGACGGCCGACCACTCGGGGTGGGTTATCTGGATCGGCGAGTGCAGGGCGTCGCCGAAGGCGATCAGGCGGCGGCCGCCGCCGGTGATGACGTAGGCGGAGTGGCCCGCGGTGTGGCCGGGGGTGAGCATGACGCGGACGCCGGGGAAGATCTCCTCCCCGTCGGCGACCGTGCGCAGGCTGGGCTCCAGGGCGGCGAGGACCTCCGGGGACACGCCGTGCTGCCCGGCGAGGGGGCGGTGCTCCCACTCGGGTGCGCTCATGAGGTGGACGGCGCCGGCGTCGGCGAGCTGCGCGGACCAGCCGATGTGGTCGCCGTGCAGGTGGGTGACGGCCACGGCCTCGATGCCGGCGGGGGTGCGGCCGAGGCGGGCCAGGTTGTCGAGGAAGGCCCCGCCGTTGATCTCCCCCACGGCGGCGCCGGGTTCGCCGGGGAGGTGCACGGGGCCGACTCCGGCGTCGATGAGCAGGGCCCGGTCGCCGTGCTCGACGAGGAGGCCGCCCATGCTCGCCACGAGGTTGCCGGTCGCGTCGAGATAGGCGGGGTGCTCCGCCCACACCTCGTCGGTGGTGTCCGGCAGCCAGCCGCGCGGGCCCAGCTGCCCGGCGCCGTCCGGCACGTACGTGACCTTGATGTCGCCGAGCTGCAGGGAGCGGATGCCGGCCGGGCGGTGGAGGCGGGCGTCGTCGGTCATGGGTGGGTTCCGTCCTTCGTGGTGCAGGGGTTCCTTGATCGACGACAATAAGCTTCTTGCTTGAATGATTCAAGCTAAAAAATTATCGGCTTGATGAAGTGGGCTCCGATTACGATGGCGGTCATGACCACCCCGGAAGCCCACGCCATCGCCGAGCGCCGGCTCTGCGGCCTGGTGAACGGCCTCGCCCGCCGGATCGCGGACCACGTGCGCGACCGGGCGGCGATGCTGGACCTCACCGCACCCCAGGCCACGGCCCTGCGGGAGCTGACCGGCCCGGTGACGATGCGCGAGCTCGCCGACCGCATGGCCTGCGAGCCCTCCAACGCGACCTTCGTGATCGACAAGCTGGAGGGCCGCGGGCTCCTGGAGCGCCACCCGCACCCCACGGACCGCCGCGCCAAGCAGCTGGTCCTGACGGACGAGGGCGCGGCCCTGCGGGAGCGGCTCATGGAGCTCCTCGCCCGGGAGTCGCCGCTGGCCGGGCTCTCACAGGAGGAGCAGGACGCCCTGCACGGCCTGCTGGACAAGGCCATCAGCCACACCTGAACCGGAAAACGGCGCGGGGCTCGTACCTCTTATGAAGAGGTACGAGCCCCGCGCCGTTGCGGCCGTTACGCCGCCACCGCCACCTCCGCCCCGGCCGGCTGCAGGGCGAGTGCCAGTACCTGGCGGACGTCGGAGACCGGATGGACGTCGAGCTCGGCCAGCACCTCGCCCGGCACATCGTCCAGGTCGGGCTCGTTCCGCTTCGGGATGATCACCGTCGTCACGCCCGCGCGGTGCGCCGCCAGCAGCTTCTGCTTGACGCCGCCGATGGGCAGGACCCGCCCCGTGAGGGACACCTCGCCGGTCATGGCCACCTCCGGCCGCACCCGGCGGCCCGACAGCAGCGATGCGAGCGCCGTCGTCATGGTGACGCCCGCGCTCGGGCCGTCCTTCGGGACGGCGCCCGCCGGCACGTGCAGGTGCACGCCGCGTTCCTTGAAGTCGCCCACCGGCAGCTCCAGTTCCGCGCCGTGCGAGCGCAGGAAGGACAGCGCGATCTGCGCCGACTCCTTCATCACGTCGCCCAGCTGGCCCGTGAGGGTCAGGCCCGCGCCGCCCGTCTCCGGGTCGGCCAGGGAGGCCTCAACGAACAGCACGTCGCCGCCCGCGCCCGTGACCGCGAGCCCCGTCGCCACGCCCGGCACCGCCGTGCGCCGCTCGGCCGGGTCCTGCGCGGACTCCGGGGTGTGGTGCGGCCGCCCGATCAGCGGGCGCAGCTGCTCCTCGCCGATGGTGAACGGCAGCTCCTGCTCGCGCAGTTCGTGCCGGGCCGCGACCTTGCGGAGCAGCCGGGCGAGGGCGCGCTCCAGGTTCCGCACGCCCGCCTCCCGGGTGTACTCGCCGGCGAGCTTGCGCAGGGCGGCGTCCTCCAGGACGACCTCACCGGGCTCCAGGCCCGCGCGCTCCAGCTGGCGGCGCAGCAGGT
Organism: Streptomyces rectiverticillatus; assembly: GCF_013394065.1. Lineage (NCBI taxonomy): Bacteria > Bacillati > Actinomycetota > Actinomycetes > Kitasatosporales > Streptomycetaceae > Streptomyces > Streptomyces rectiverticillatus. Next base: position 5,008,034 of record NZ_CP040752.1, on the reverse strand, counting down.
GGTCGCGGGCGATGACGACCTTCTCGTCCTCGGTGTAGCCGTCGAGGCGGACCAGCTCCATACGGTCCAGCAGCGCTTCGGGAATGGCCTCCAGGACGTTGGCCGTCGCCAGGAAGACGACGTCCGACAGGTCCAGTTCGACCTCCAGGTAGTGGTCCCGGAAGGTGTGGTTCTGCGCCGGGTCCAGGACCTCCAGGAGGGCCGCCGCCGGGTCTCCGCGGAAGTCCGAGCCGACCTTGTCGATCTCGTCGAGCAGGACGACCGGGTTCATCGAGCCGGCCTCCTTGACCGCCCGCACGATCCGGCCGGGCAGCGCGCCGACGTACGTGCGCCGGTGACCGCGGATCTCGGCCTCGTCGCGGACACCGCCGAGCGCCACGCGGACGAACTTCCGCCCCATGGCACGGGCGACGCTCTCGCCCAGCGAGGTCTTTCCGACGCCGGGCGGGCCGACGAGCGCGAGCACCGCGCCCCCGCGCCGCCCTCCGACCACGCCCAGCCCCCGGTCGGTGCGCCGCTTGCGCACCGCCAGGTACTCGGTGATCCGCTCCTTCACGTCCTCCAGGCCCGCGTGGTCGGCGTCGAGGACGGCCTTCGCGCCGGGGATGTCGTACGCGTCCTCGCTGCGCTCGTTCCAGGGCATCTCCAGGACGGTGTCCAGCCAGGTGCGGATCCAGCCGCCCTCGGGGCTCTGGTCGGAGGACCGCTCCAGTTTGCCGACCTCCTTCAGGGCCGCTTCGCGCACCTTCTCGGGCAGGCCGGCGGCCTCGACGCGGGCGCGGTAGTCGTCCGGCTCGTTCTCCGGGTCGCCGCTCAGCTCGGCGAGCTCCTTGCGGACGGCCTCCAGCTGGCGGCGCAGCAGGAACTCGCGCTGCTGCCTGTCGACGCCCTCCTGGACGTCCTTGGCGATGGACTCGGCGACGTCCTGCTCGGCGAGGTGCTCGCTCAGCCATCCGACGGCGAGCCTGAGCCGGGCCACCGGGTCGGCGGTCTCCAGGAGCTCGACGCGCTGCTGAGCCGTCAGGAAGGGCGAGTAGCCGGAGTTGTCGGCGAGCTGGCCCACGTCCTCGATCTGCTGGACGCGGTCGACGACCTGCCAGGCGCCGCGCTTGCGCAGCCAGCTGGTGGCGAGCGCCTTGTACTCCTTGACGAGCTCGGCGACGGCGCCCGGGAGGGGGTCGGGGGCGACCTCCTCCATCGCGGTGCCCTCGACCCACAGCGCGGCCCCGGGGCCGGTCGTCCCCGCGCCGATGCGCACCCGGCGGACGCCGCGGATGAGCGCGCCGGGGTCGCCGCTGCCGGAGAGCCGCCCCACCTGCTCGACGCTGCCGAGCGTGCCGACGCCCGCGTAGGTGCCGTCGACCCGCGGTACGAGCAGCACGAGCGGCTTGTCGCCGCCCCGCGCGGCGGCCTGGGCGGCCTCGACGGCGGCCCGCACCTCGGTGTCGGACAGGTCGAGGGGCACCACCATGCCGGGCAGGACGACCTCGTCGTCGAGGGGCAGCACGGGCAGGGTGAGCGGTGCGGACATCGAAGCCATGATCTCCCCTTAGGCAGGCAAGTTGAGCTATGCCGACTCAATGCGTGGCGCTCCGCGGATGTTCCCGGCCCTGTTCGGCGTTCGCTCTGAGCGATCAGGCGGGCGCGGCGAGATCCCTGTTGCTCCCGCCGCCGCGGCGGGCAGCCGAAGTGGCGCTGTCCGGCGGTGCCGGTCCCACCCGGAACCGGGAACGCGCCGTACGGCCGGTCAGGCCGCTGCCGCCGCTCCCGGGAACGAGCGCCGGTAGTCCGTCGGGGTCACCCCGAAGTGCAAGGTGAAGTGGCGGCGCAGGTTGGCGGCCGTGCCCAGGCCGCTCACCTCGCTGACGCGCTCTACGGACAGGGCCGTCGACTCCAGCAGCGACTGCGCGCGGGCGAGGCGCTGGGCGAGGAGCCACTGCAGCGGGGTCGTGCCGGTGGCGGCCTGCAGGCGGCGGAAGAAGGTGCGGGAGCTCATGCCGGCGCGGGCGGCGAGGTCGTCGACGGACAGGGGCCGGTCGAGGTGCTCGCGGGCCCAGTGCAGGACGGGGGCGATGCCCTCGTCGCCGGCCTCGGGCACGGAGACGTCCACGTACTGCGCCTGCCCGCCTGGCCGGTGCGCGGGCACCACCAGGCGGCGGGCGAGCTGGTTGGCGACGTGGGCGCCGAGGTCGCGGCGGACGAGGTGGAGGCACAGGTCGAGGCCCGCGGTGACGCCCGCGCTGGTGAGGACGTCGCCGTCGTCGACGTAGAGGACCGAGTCGTCCACGTGCACGCGCGGGTGGCGGCGCGCGAGGGCCTCGGCGTGCATCCAGTGGGCGGTGGCGCGGCGCCCGTCGAGGACGCCGGCGGCCGCGAGGGCGAAGGCCCCGGCGCACAGGGAGACCATGCGGGCCCCGGAGTCCGCGGCCCGGCGCAGGGCCTCCAGCAGGTCGGCCGGCAGTTCGCGCCCGCCCTCGATGCACGCCTCGGGCACCGACGGCACGATCACCGTGCCGGCGCCCTCCAGCCCCTCCAGGCCGTGCGAGGTGCGCAGCGTGAGCCCGAAGGGGCCGGGCTGCGGCGCGCCCCCGCCCGCCGAGCACACGCGCAGGTCGTACCAGGGGTCGGCGAGGTCGCGGTGCGGGATGCCGAAGACGGTGCAGACCACCCCCAGCTCGTACAGGTCCCACATGGGGACGTCGTCGTCGATCACGGCCACGGCCACGGTTCCGGCGCTCATGATCACCAGCCTAGGCAGGGCGTGGCAGGAATTTTTCGCAGGGCGTCACTTCTGCCACTGTCGGGGCTCCCGTGCCCGGTGCGAGGCTGGTCGCACTTGATCAACTTCTGTGACACACGGGGAGAAACCACCCATGAAGGTGACCGTTCTCGGCCTGGGTTCGATGGGTACGGCCCTGGCCGGCGCCCTCCTGGAAGCCGGCCACGAGACCACCGTCTGGAACCGCTCGGCGGGCAAGGACGAGGCCCTCGTCGCACGCGGCGCGGCCCGCGCGGCGACGGCGGCGGAGGCCGTCGGGGCGAGCCCGCTGGTGCTCGCCTGCCTGTCGGACTACGACGCCGTGCACGGCCTCCTCGACCCCCTGGCGGACGAGCTGCGCGGCCGCACGCTCGTCAACCTCACCTCCGGCACGCCGGAGCAGGCCCGCGAGAGCGCCTCCTGGGCCGTGGGAGCCGGCATCGGCTACCTCGACGGGGCGATCATGTCGACGCCGCCGGGGATCGGCAGCCCGGCCGTCATGCTGCTCTACAGCGGCTCCTCGCAGGCCTTCGCCGAGTACCGGGAGACCCTGGCGAGCCTGGGCGACCCCGTCGGCCTCGGGGACGACGCCGGAGCCGCCTCCCTCTACGACACCGCCCTGCTCGGCATGATGTGGGCGACGCTCGGCGGCTGGCTGCAGGGCGTGGCGCTGACCGGCGCCGACGAGGTGGAGGCGGCGGCGTTCACCCCTGTCGCGATCCGCTGGATGGCGGCGGTGAACGGCTTCATGAGCACCTACGCGCCCCAGGTCGACGCGGGCGTCTACCCGGGCGACGACGCCACCCTCGACGTCCACCTCGGCGCGATCGAGCACTTCGTCCACGCGAGCGCCGCGCGCGGCCTCGACCCGGCGCTGCCGCGGCTGCTGAAGTCCTCCATCGAGCAGGCGGTCGCGGCCGGCCACGGCGGCGACGGCTACGCCCGCCTGATCGAGTCCGTCCGGGCGGGGGGCCGGGCATGACCGCGGCCGGACGCACGGCGACCGCTCCCGCCGCCCCGGTCGGCGGGGCCTCCCCGGCCCCGGCCGGCGGCCCCGCCGCGCCCCGCACCGCCGACGCCTGGGCCGCGCTCGTCACCGACGCCGCGGACCACTGCTCCGCGGTCCTGGAGGCGGGCGCGGGCCACGACTGGTCCCGGCCCGCGGCGGGCCTGGAGTGGTCCGCGGCCGCGACGCTCGACCACCTCGCGCTCGGCCTCGTCGGCTACGCGGGCCTGCTCACGGCCCGGCCCGCCGACCGCTACATCGCCCTGTTCGCCTCGCTCGACCCCGAGGCCCCGCTACCGGCCCGCCTGGAGGGCATCCGCATCGCTGCGGCGCTGCTCGCCGCGACCGTCCGCGGCGCGCGGGAGGGGGATCGCGCCTGGCACCCGTGGGGCCGTTCCGACGCGCCCGGCTTCGCCGCCATGGGCGTGACGGAGCTCGTACTCCATACGGACGACATCGCGCGCGGCCTCGGGCTCGCCCCCGTCTTCCCCGGCGGCCACAACCTGCCCGACGAGCTCTGCGCGCCCGCCGTCGAGCGGCTCTTCCCGGACGCCCCGGCCGGCCACTCGCCCGCTAAGACGCTGCTGTGGTGCACCGGCCGGGCCGCCCTGCCCGGCCTCCCGCGGCGCACGCAGTGGGCCTGGGACGGCACCGTCCGCAGCTGACCCGCCCGCCGGCCCCTTCTCGCGCAGCAGGCCCCAGCAGGCCATGCCGGTGAGCAGCGCTATGGGGTGGCCCCAGCTGGCGAGGGGGTCGGCGAACTCCACGAGGTCCTGGGCGCACATCAGGAAGGACAGGCCCAGGACCGTCCGCTTCCCGCGCCGCCCCAGCAGCCCGGCGAGCGCGCCCGTGCAGGCCATGACGCCGAAGCTGATGCCGTAGTCGAGGCGGTGCAGCGAGGCCTCGGGCAGCCGCCCCGCGGCCACGGCGCCCGCCACGGGCAGCTCGGTGGCGAGGGTGGCCAGCACGTGGCCGAGGAGGAAGACGCCGGCGGCGCGGGCCCCGCCGACCCGGCGCTCCAGCGCGGCGACGACGAGGACGAAGAGGATCCCGTGCAGCGAGTACAGGCCGCCGGCTATCCACAGGGCGCTCGCCAGCAGGACGAGGAGCGGCTGTTCGGCCAGGTGCGCGGCGTCGGTGCTGGACTCGCGCAGGAGCGCGTTGACCGTGGCCTCGTCGCCGTAGTGCGTGTAGAGCGCGGTGGCCAGCAGGACCAGGCCGTAGGAGAACGTGAACGGCGTGCCGAGGGGGGTGGGCAGCGCCCGCAGGATCCGGCCGGGCGAGGGGGCCCGGGGAGCTCGCCGCCGGCGCCGCAGGTGCTCGCCGCCGGGATCCACCACACTCACTCGGCCCAGCCCCTTCCTCGCGGGGTCCGTCACGGCACCCGGCGCAGCGAAAAGCGATCCCGCTCCGGCTCCCTCCGACATTAAGGTCCATCGAGGGCAGGCGAATCAACCACAGGCCGTGACTCCCGTCACGCCTCTCAACCCCGCACCCGCCTGCCGCGTCCGCCGAGTACCGACCGACACGGAGGCCACCCGATGACCACCCTCCAGCGCGACCCGTACGGCACCGGCGAGGGGCCCGTCACCCTGGACCGCCGCGAGGGCCCGTACGGCGAGGTTGTCCTGCGCCGCCGGGGCACCGGTGACGGCGCTGTCCACGAGATCATCGCGAACGGCTGCTTCCTGATGGACACCTCCGACGGGCGCTCGGAGCGGCTGCTCGTGGACGCCGCGCTGGACGCCCTCCCCGCGGACCGCCCGGGGCCGTCCGTCCTCATCGGCGGGCTCGGCGTCGGCTTCTCGCTCGCCCGGGCCGCCGAGGAGCCCCGGTGGGGCCGGATCACGGTCGTCGAACGGGAGCGGGCGGTGATCGACTGGCACCGGGCCGGCCCGCTGGGCGCCGTCTCGGCGCGGGCGCTGGCCGATCCGCGCACCGAGGTCGCCGAGGACGACCTGCAGCACCACCTGAGCACCGCCCCCGTGCGCTACGACGCCCTGTGCCTGGACATCGACAACGGCCCCGGCTGGACCGTCACGGAGGACAACGGCGGCCTCTACTCCCCCGCCGGCCTGGCGGGCTGCCGCGAGCGCCTGACGCCCGGCGGTGTGCTCGCCGTATGGTCGGCCCGGCCGTCGGCCGAATTCGAAGGAGCCTTGCGGAATGCCGGTTTCGAAGGGGTACGGACCGAAGAGATCGCGGTTGCCCGGGGCGTACCGGACGTAGTGCACCTCGCGCTACGTGCCGCGTAGCCGTCGCCCGCCACCTGCCCGTACCCTGCTTGCCACAGCTGAAGAGCCGGCAGAGAACGACGCGACGGAAAGACGCTAGGGGCGGGGCGCGCATGGAGCAGACACACATCGGCCCGAACGGTGCCGCAGCCTCCGCCGGGGCGCAGCGCCGGGTGCTGGTGGTCGAGGACGACCGGACCATCGTCGACGCCATCGCGGCCCGGCTGCGGGCCGAGGGCTTCCAGGTCCGCACCGCGGGCGACGGGCCGGCGGCCGTCGACACCGCGGAGGCGTGGCAGCCCGACCTGCTCGTGCTCGACGTGATGCTGCCGGGCTTCGACGGCCTGGAGGTGTGCCGGCGGGTGCAGGCGCAAAGACCGGTGCCCGTCCTGATGCTCACGGCGCGTGACGACGAGACGGACATGCTGGTCGGCCTCGGCGTCGGCGCCGACGACTACATGACCAAGCCGTTCTCGATGCGCGAGCTGGCGGCCCGGGTGCACGTGCTGCTGCGGCGCGTGGAGCGGGCGGCCCTCGCCGCGCACACCCCGCGCAGCGGCATCCTGCGCCTGGGCGAGCTGGAGATCGACCACGCCCAGCGCCGGGTGCGGGTCAGGGGCGCCGACGTGCACCTGACGCCGACCGAGTTCGACCTGCTGGTCTGCCTGGCGAACACCCCGCGCGCCGTCCTCTCCCGCGAGCAGCTGCTCGCGGAGGTGTGGGACTGGGCCGACGCCTCGGGCACCCGCACGGTCGACAGCCACATCAAGGCGCTCCGCCGGAAGATCGGCGCGGAGCGGATCCGTACGGTGCACGGCGTCGGCTATGCACTGGAGACCCCGGCGGCATGACCGGCGGCACGGCCGGCCCCGGGGGCGGCACCGGCCAGGGCGTGGCACGGGGCGCGGGCCAGGGCAGGCGGGCCCGCGAGGCCGAGCGCGGCAGGGGCGGCGCGGCGGTGCCGGCGGGCCTGGGGGGCCGCGTCTGGGAGGCGCTGCGCCCGCTGGACCCCTACCGGTCGGTGAAGGCGGCGCTGGGCGCCCTCGTCATCGGCTCGGTGGTGATAACGACCTTCCTGGTCTTCGTCGCGATCCACTCGGCGACCGAGCTCCGGGTGATCACCGTCTTCTCGATCATCGCCTCGCTGCTGATAACGCAGTTCGTGGCGCAGGGCCTGACCGCACCGCTGGACGAGATGACCGAGGTCACCCGGGCGATGGCGCAGGGTGACTACACGCGCCGGGTGGGTGCCGGGCGGCGGGACGAGTTCGGGCACCTGGCGAACGCCTTCAACCGCATGGCGGCCGACCTGGAGGCGGTGGACACCCACCGCAAGGAGCTCGTCGCCAACGTCTCGCACGAGCTGCGGACCCCGATCGCGGGCCTGCGGGCGGTCCTGGAGAACGTGGTGGACGGAGTGTCGGCCGCGGATCCGGAGACGATGCGGACGGCGCTGCGCCAGACCGAGCGGCTCGGCCGCCTGGTGGAGCAGCTGCTGGATCTGTCCCGGCTCGACAACGGGGTCGTACCGCTGCATGCGCGGCGCTTCGAGGTGTGGCCGTATCTGGCGGGCGTCCTGAAGGAGGCGAGCATGGCCAACGGCTCCGGCTCCTCTCCGCACGCCCGCAAGGACGTGCACCTGCACCTGGACGTGTCCCCGCCGGAGCTGACGGCCCACGCGGACGCGGAGCGGCTGCACCAGGTGGTGGCGAACCTGGTGGACAACGCGGTCAAGCACAGCCCCCCGCACGGGCGGGTCACGGTGCGGGCGCGCCGGGGCGAGGGGCCGCAGTCGCTGGCCCTGGAGGTGCTGGACGAGGGGCCGGGCATCCCCGAGGCGGAGCGGCACCGGGTCTTCGAGCGGTTCAACCGGGGCGGCTCCGGGCAGCAGGGCCCGGGCACGGACGGCGGCACGGGGCTGGGGCTGGCCATCGCCCGCTGGGCCGTGGATCTGCACGGCGGGAGCATCGGGGTGGCCGAAAGCCCTCAGGGGTGCCGCATTCAGGTCACTCTTCCGGGCGTACCCCGCGATCAATGTTGACGTATGGTCGGTGACGGAGGCACACATTCGAGGGAGTGTGGGGCGCGCTTGAGCGAACCCTGAGACCCCTGGGACCAGCAGAACCCCGTGTGTTTCCCGCCAAGTCATGCCCCGAAACCCCGGAGCGAATGTGACTTGCGCGACTGCTGGCCCGGGTGGCCTGCATCAACCGTGCAGACAGGCGTAGCCTTTATTCCCGCTGTCCATCACCTTGTGAAGCGGAAGAGGGCGGTTGCCGCCGTGTCGCCACAGTCCCCCAACACCTCGAGCATCTCGACCGACCAAGACGGGCAGGGCAAGAGCCCTGCAGACGTATTCGGTCCCAATGAGTGGCTCGTCGACGAGATCTACCAGCAGTACCTCCAGGACCCGAACTCGGTCGACCGAGCCTGGTGGGACTTCTTCGCCGACTACAAGCCGGGCACCGCGGCGGCAGCGCCGCCGCAGGAGGTGATCGAAGCCGCGGGCGGCCCCGCCCCGGCCGCCACCACGCCCGCGGCGCCCGCCGCACCGGCCCCGGCCGCTCCGGCCGCCGCCGCGCAGCCCGCCACCGCCGCCCCGGCGGCTCCGGCCGCTCCCGCCGCCGCTGCGGCCGCCCCGGCGGCCCCCGCTCCGGCGAAGCCCGCGGTCAAGGCCGCGCCCGCCAAGCCGGCGGCCGCCGCGAAGCCGGCCGAGCCGGCCGCGGGCCCCGAGCTGGTCACCCTGCGTGGTCCCGCCGCTGCGGTCGCGAAGAACATGAACGCCTCCCTGGAGCTGCCGACGGCCACGTCCGTCCGCGCCGTCCCGGTGAAGCTGCTGTTCGACCAGCGCATCGTGATCAACAATCACCTCAAGCGCGCCCGCGGCGGCAAGGTCTCCTTCACGCACCTCATCGGCTACGCCATGGTGCAGGCGCTGAAGCTCATGCCGTCGATGAACTACTCCTTCACGGAGAAGGACGGCAAGCCCACCCTCGTCAAGCCCGAGCACGTCAACCTCGGCCTGGCGATCGACCTGGTCAAGCCGAACGGTGACCGCCAGCTCGTGGTCGCGGCCATCAAGAAGGCCGAGACGCTGAACTTCTTCGAGTTCTGGCAGGCCTACGAGGACATCGTCCGCCGCGCCCGCGTCGGCAAGCTGACGATGGACGACTTCACCGGCGTCACCGCCTCGCTGACCAACCCCGGCGGCATCGGCACCGTGCACTCCGTGCCGCGCCTGATGCCCGGCCAGGGCCTGATCCTCGGCGTCGGCGCGATGGACTACCCCGCCGAGTTCCAGGGCACCTCTCAGGACGCCCTGAACCGCATGGGCATCTCCAAGGTCATGACCCTGACCTCGACGTACGACCACCGGGTGATCCAGGGCGCCGCCTCCGGCGAGTTCCTGCGGATCCTGGCCCAGCTGCTGCTCGGCGAGAACGGCTTCTACGACGAGATCTTCGAGGCGCTGCGCATCCCCTACGAGCCGGTCCGCTGGCTCAAGGACATCGACGCCTCGCACGACGACGACGTCACCAAGGCCGCCCGCGTCTTCGAGCTGATCCACTCCTACCGGGTCCGCGGCCACGTCATGGCCGACACCGACCCGCTGGAGTACCGCCAGCGCAAGCACCCCGACCTCGACATCACCGAGCACGGCCTCACCCTGTGGGACCTGGAGCGCGAGTTCGCGGTCGGCGGCTTCGCCGGCAAGTCCATGATGAAGCTGCGCGACATCCTCGGCGTGCTGCGCGACTCGTACTGCCGCACCACCGGCATCGAGTTCATGCACATCCAGGACCCCAAGCAGCGCAAGTGGATCCAGGACCGCGTCGAGCGCGGCCACTCCAAGCCCGAGCGCGAGGAGCAGCTGCGCATCCTGCGCCGGCTGAACGCCGCGGAGGCCTTCGAGACCTTCCTGCAGACGAAGTACGTCGGCCAGAAGCGCTTCTCCCTGGAGGGCGGCGAGTCCGTCATCCCGCTGCTGGACTCGGTGCTGGACGCCGCCGCCGAGGCGCGTCTGGACGAGGTCGTCATCGGCATGGCCCACCGCGGCCGCCTCAACGTCCTCGCGAACATCGTCGGCAAGTCCTACGCCCAGATCTTCCGCGAGTTCGAGGGCAACCTCGACCCGAAGTCGATGCACGGCTCCGGCGACGTGAAGTACCACCTGGGCGCCGAGGGCACCTTCACCGGCCTGGACGGCGAGCAGATCAAGGTCTCGCTGGCCGCCAACCCCTCCCACCTGGAGACGGTCGACCCGGTCGTCGAGGGCATCGCCCGCGCCAAGCAGGACATCATCGGCAAGGCGGGCACGGACTTCACCGTCCTGCCGGTCCAGCTGCACGGCGACGCGGCCTTCGCGGGCCAGGGCGTCGTCGCCGAGACGCTGAACATGTCGCAGCTGCGCGGCTACCGCACCGGCGGCACCGTGCACATCGTCATCAACAACCAGGTCGGCTTCACCGCGCCGCCGGAGTCCTCGCGCTCGTCGATGTACTGCACCGACGTCGCCCGGATGATCGAGGCGCCGATCTTCCACGTGAACGGTGACGACCCGGAGGCCGTGGTCCGCGTCGCGCGGCTCGCCTTCGAGTTCCGCCAGGCGTTCAACAAGGACGTCGTCATCGACCTGATCTGCTACCGCCGCCGCGGGCACAACGAGTCGGACAACCCCTCGTTCACCCAGCCGCTGATGTACGACCTGATCGACAAGAAGCGCTCGGTGCGCAAGCTGTACACCGAGTCGCTGATCGGCCGGGGCGACATCACCCTGGAGGAGGCCGAGCAGGCCCTGCAGGACTACCAGGGCCAGCTGGAGAAGGTCTTCGTCGAGGTCCGCGACGCGGACGCGGCCACGGCTCCGGCCGCCGTCCCGGCCCCGCTGGGCGGGTTCCCGGCGGCGGTGAACACCGCGATCTCCCAGGAGGTCCTCAAGCGGATCGCCGAGTCGCAGGTCACCACGCCCGAGAACGTCACGGTGCACCCGCGCCTGGTGCCGCAGCTGCAGCGCCGCGCCGCCAGCATCGAGGACGGCACGATCGACTGGGGCATGGGCGAGACCCTCGCCTTCGGTTCGCTGCTGATGGAGGGCACCCCGGTCCGGCTCGCCGGCCAGGACTCCCGCCGCGGCACCTTCGGCCAGCGTCACGCGGTGCTCGTCGACCGCGAGACCGGCGAGGACTACACCCCGCTGCTCTACCTGTCCGAGGACCAGGCCCGCTTCAACGTCTACGACTCGCTCCTCAGCGAGTACGCGGCGATGGGCTTCGAGTACGGCTACTCGCTGGCCCGCCCGGACGCGCTGGTGCTGTGGGAGGCCCAGTTCGGTGACTTCGTCAACGGCGCCCAGAGCATCGTCGACGAGTTCATCTCCTCCTCCGAGCAGAAGTGGAACCAGACCTCCGGCGTCACGCTGCTGCTGCCGCACGGCTACGAGGGCCAGGGCCCGGACCACTCCTCGGCCCGCGTCGAGCGCTTCCTGCAGCTGTGCGCGCAGAACAACATGACGGTCGCCATGCCGACGCTGCCGTCGAACTACTTCCACCTGCTGCGCTGGCAGGTCCACAACCCGCACCACAAGCCGCTGATCGTCTTCACCCCGAAGTCGATGCTGCGTCTGAAGGCCGCGGCGTCGAAGGCGGAGGAGTTCACCAGCGGCCAGTTCCGTCCGGTCATCGGTGACGACACGGTCGCCGCGGCGGACGTCCGCAAGGTCGTCTTCTGCTCCGGCAAGGTCTACTACGACCTGGCCGCCGAGCGCGCCAAGCGCGGCGCCACGGACACGGCCCTCGTCCGCATCGAGCGCCTCTACCCGCTGCCGGGCGAGGAGCTCCAGGCCGAGATCGCCAAGTTCCCGAACGCCGAGAAGTACATCTGGGCGCAGGAGGAGCCGGCGAACCAGGGTGCCTGGCCGTTCATCGCGCTGAACCTGATCGACCACCTGGACCTGGCCGTCGGCGCCGACGTCCCGGCCCGCGAGCGGCTGCGGCGGATCTCCCGTCCGCACTCCTCGTCCCCGGCGGTCGGCTCGGCCAAGCGTCACCAGGCCGAGCAGCAGACGCTGATCAACGAGGTGTTCGACGCCTGACGGGTGTCCTCGCCTGTACGGGACCGGGCCCCCACCGCCTCGCAGCGGTGGGGGCCCGGTCCCGTATGACTGCCCGCCCTATTCTTGATTCCTGGCCTGACCGGACCTGACCTGACTCATAACGGAGAGAACGTTGTACTTCACCGACCGCGGCATCGAGGAGCTGGAGAACCGGCGTGGCGAGGAGGAGGTCTCGCTCGGCTGGGTGGCCGAGCAGCTGCGGACCTTCGTCGACCTGAACCCGGACTTCGAGGTGCCGGTGGAGCGCCTGGCGACGTGGCTGGCGCGGCTGGACGACGAGGACGACGAGTGACGCGTCGCGTCATACGCGACAGCCCGGCCGCCGACGGCTAAGCGCGCCCGCGCCACCAGTCGTAGGCGAGCGTCAACGCACCGTCCGCGAGGACGACCGCCCCCACGGCGGCGACGCCGCGCCGCCCGCTCCACCGCCCCCAGAGGGCCAGCGACGCCCCGGCCGCGACCTCCGCGGCGCCGAGGGCGCGGGCGCGCGGCCCGCGCGTCCAGGCGCCGAGCCGCCCGCTCTCCGCGTCCAGCAGCCCCGTCCGCACCGCCTCGCGCCAGCCCGGCCAGTCGACCGCCTCGGCCAGGGGGTGTGCGCCCGCGGCGGCGCGCAGCCCGTCGGCCGGGACGCCCGGGGCGAGACCGGGCACGAGATTCAGGCCCGTCCGGGAGAGGACGGCGATCAGCCCGAGGACCCGGGACGCGGCGTCGGCGTCCGTATCCGGCCGGGTGAGACCGTCGAGCGCGGCCCCGTCGAGCACCGGGTCGAGTCCGGTGCGGGCCCGCAGCGCGGTCATGGCCGCCTCTTCGCCGTGCGGGGTGCCGTCGGCGAGCCATGTGTACCCCACGGTCCGCCGGAAGCCCGCGGCGACCACGAATCCCGCCCCGTGCGCATCCCACCACAGGCCCACGACGGGCCACTGCTCGGCGACTGCCAGGGCGTGCGCCCAGCCGGCGGTGGCGGTGGCGAGGTCGGTGCCTTCGGTACGCCAGGAGTCCTTGCCGGGGATCAGCGCGCTCCAGCCCTCCCCGGCCGGGACCAGGAGGAGCGGTTCGTTCAGGAGCTGTGCGGAGGGCCGGACGCGGCCGGGCTCGGCCCGGCAGAGCAGCAGGACCCCCGCCGCGCGGCTGTGATCAGTAGCGGACATGCGACAACGCTATGCCAAGCGGGAGTGCTTGACTTCGCCGGACCGCGATATATCGTGTTTCACGGAAGACGCGATAGGTTGCGTCTTACTCCGCCGTCCTGACGCAGAAGGGGGCCCGGCATGCCCGTCGAGTCCGAGTGGTCACTGTCCGCACCACGGAACATCACCTTCGAGGAGCCGGTCGACTTGCTGGACGTGCGCCTGGTGAACGGCACGGTCAACGTCGTCGGTGCGGAGGGCGGCCCGGCCCGCCTGGAGCTGACGGCGATCGGCGGCCCGCCACTGCAGGTCAGCCACCGGGGCGGCAAGCTGACCGTCACGTACGAGGACATGTGGCCCCCGAAGCCCTTCTCGTCCTTCCAGTCCTTCCGCGACTGGTTCTCCCGCAAGGACTGGGGCCGCTCGGCGGACGTGACCCTCACCGTGCCCGCGGCGGCCGGCGTCGCGGTCACCGTCGTCGGGGCGGGCACCGTGGTCTCCGGGATCGGGGGCAGCACGACGGTGCGGGGCGTCTCCGGCGACACCACGCTCGTCGGCCTCACCGGAAACGTCCGCACCGAGACGGTCTCGGGGCGCGTGGAGGCCCAGCACCTCGGCGGCGACGTCCGCTGCAACACCGTCTCCGGCGACCTCACGGTCGTCGAGTGCACCGGCGGCCGGATCAAGGCCGACTCGGTCAACGGCAATGTCGTGATCGACCTGTCGCCGGCCGCCCCGGGCGCCGACCTGGCGGTCACCTCCGTCTCCGGCGACGTCGCCGTCCGGCTGCCCGCCACGGCGGACGCGACGGTGGAGACGGGCACCACGGTCGGCCCCGTCTCCTGCGCCTTCGGGGAGCTGCGGGTCCAGGACCAGTTCGGCGCGCGGAACATCACCGGCCGGCTCGGCGGCGGCCGCGGCCGGATCAAGGTCACCACCGTCTCCGGCGCCGTCGCCCTGCTGCGCGGACCGGACGCCGACGAACGGGCCGACGACCGCGCCGACGACCGGGCCGGCGGCCCCGCCGAGGCCTCCGCCGAGACCCCCGCCCAGGGAAAGGTCCTCTGATGCCCCCCGTCTTCGCCCACGGCCGGCTGCGCCTGTACCTGCTCAAGCTGCTCGACGAGGCGCCCCGCCACGGCTACGAGATCATCCGGCTGCTGGAGGAGCGCTTCCAGGGCCTGTACGCACCCTCCGCCGGCACCGTCTACCCGCGCCTGGCCAAGCTGGAGGCCGAGGGCCTGATCGCCCACACCACCGAAGGCGGCCGCAAGGTCTACGCCATCACCGCCGCCGGCCGCGCCGAACTCGCCGGCCGGCAGGGCGAACTGGCCGAGCTGGAACTGGAGATCCGCGAGTCCGTCGCCGCGCTCGCGGCCGACATCCGCGAGGAGGTCCGGGGCGCGGCGGGCGACCTGCGGCGGCAGGTGCGCGAAGCCGCCCGGCAGACCCGGGCGGCGGCCGACCCGCACTCCTTCGACAGCGCGAAGGAGGACTTCCGCCGGGCGAAGGAGCAGTGGAAGGAACAGGCCCGGCAGGCCAAGGAGGAGAGCCGGCGCGCCCGCCAGGACGCCCAGCAGGCCCGCCACCAGGCCCGGGAGGCCCAGCAGTGGGCCCACGAGGAGGTCCGGCGCGCCACCCGGCGCGTCCAGGAGCAGGTGGAGGAACACCTGCGCCGCGGCGACTGGCCGACGGGCGTCGCGGAAGGCGTCAGCGCCCTGGCGAAGGAGTTCGGCGCCTTCGCGTCCCGCACGACGAGCACCACGGGACAGGGCTGCGCCACCGGCACGGAGGGGCCGGAGAGCGCGGCAGGCGGGGCAGGCGCGGGCAGCGGGGCGGGCGCGGCAGGCACACGGCGCCCCGAGCCGCCCGCGGGCCCCGCCCCCGAGTGGGCCGAGGCCGGCGACACCCCCTCCGAAGACCCGGCCCGCGACCTGGACCGCCTCCTGGACCGCTTCCGCGACGACATCCGCGACGCGGCCCGCGACCACGGCGTGAGCCGGGACCAACTGGAGGCGTCCCGGCGTCATTTGGCCGATGCGGCAATCCGCATCACGTCCCTGCTCCGCCCGGGAGGCTGAGGTGCCCACGGGGTCCACGGCGTGGTGGCTGGCAAGGCTGTTAGGGCCGCGGACGGCCCCCGCGGCCAAGCCGGCCACTACCCGGCAAGCACCGCAGCCACGCCCCTGATGGCTGCAGGTACGCACAGCCCCTCCACACCGGTGGGAGCCCGCAGCAGCCAGTACGTCCCGGGCGGCTCAGCCTGCCCCGGCGCCGGCACCCCCAGGAAGCACGCGAGACCCAGCGCCTCGGTGCCGGGCTCGTCCCAACTCTGGGCGGTGCCGGGCGGCACGAGGACGTAATACCAGCGCCGCGCAGGATTGACGATCACCGCAGACTCGACGCCTGCTTCCCGGAAGACCCGCTCGACGCTGTCCCGGCCATCGCCACCCGCGCGGCGGTGCACGACCTCGGCGGACAGCCGAATGGCATCGAAGCAGAGGCCCGTACGGAGCATGGCTGGTGCGCCACGGCTCCATGCCTCGCGGACGGCGTGGGGATGGCGCTCGCCCGCGGCGAGCCAGAAGGCGGGGTGAGGGGACATGGGCGGCTCCGGGGTGCACTTCGTGCGGACAGCTGACCGGCTCAGCATCCCGGGGAAGCCCGGCCCGAACGAGGACTCCGAGAGGGCTTTCACAGGACCTGGCAAGGACCTTCAGTCCTCCAAAAGGCTGAACAGAACCCCTTGTCAGGGAATACGGTGCTGCTGCCGTCGCATGAACGCCGCTGGAGGTCTCGTGTCACGACCAGCCGGGAACAACCGTCTCAAAGCTGCTCGGATGGCCGCCGGGTACACATCGCAGCAGAAACTGGCCGACGCCATCACCAGCAGAGCACCACAGCTCGGGCTTCGCGGGGTCACCGTGGGAGTCCGGCAGGTCCGGCGGTGGGAATCACCCAATCCACCATGGCCTCAGCCCGACATCGGGCGGATCCTCGGCCACCTGCTCGGCCAGGGCTTGGAAGAGCTCGGATTCACACCTCCATGGGGTCCGGGCGAGGAGCGGCCTGACCCCCTCCGCCGGAGTCGCGTCGTCGGCAGCGGCGCGGCGGTGGGGATGGGTGCCGCCCCCATCCGGGTCACCGCCACCCGCCAGCCGGCAACGGTCGGCCGCGACTTCAGTGATGTGACACGGTCCCACAGGCGTCTGTACTGGAGCGTCGCGCCGACGACGCTGCTCCCCGCTGTTGTGGGGCATGCACACCTCGGATGTGCACTCCTGCCGGATACGACAGACACGACCCGCCGGGTTCTCGCGGCCGCCCTGGCGGAGTCGCTCCTGCTCGCAGGGCGTATCGAGTTCTTCGACCTGCAGCAACCGGAGCAGGCGGCCGAGACGCTCCTGCGTGCTCTGCAAGCGGCAGGTGAAGCGGACGACGCCCTCCTCGGCAGCGCCATCCTGGCGCATACGGCATTCATCCCCGGCTGGGCAGGTCAGCGGGACGAAGCCAACGAGCGCATGGTCGCGGCACGCGCCTACGCGCGACGTGGCACTCCGTCGGCGGATTTCCTGGCTTGGCTGGACGCAGTGGAGGCCGAGTGCGAGACGAGGTGCGGAAATCCGCGTGCCGCACTGCACCTCATCGCCCACGGTGAGGACATCATCTCTGCGAAGCCCGGCCTCCCTTCGCCACCCTGGTTCGACTGGTTCGACGGGACAAGGCTGGCCGCGTTCAAGGGCAACACACAACTGAAGGCAGGGCACCTCCCCCAGGCGCGGGAGACTCTCCTCAGCGTCCTTGACGACCTGCCCGTCGAATCCGACAAGCAGCGCACGGTCGTCCTGGGCGACCTCGCAGCAGTCGAGGCAGCCGCCAGGCGTCCGGCCGAAGCCTGCACGTACGCGATCCGTGCGCTCGAACAGCTCCACGCCACCTGGTACGCGACCGGCATGGAGCGGGTGCGCGAGGTACGGCGAGCGCTCGTGCCATGGCAGCACGAGCCGTGCGTACGCGAGCTCGACGACCGGCTGTACGGCTGGGGAACGACCGTCAGCGTGCTGCGGCGTTGAACTTGGCGATCTTCTCAGTGAGCTCGGCGAGACCGCCGATGCGGAAGGTCGGCAGGTTCGCGGCGGCCGGGTCGTCCTGCTGAATGGTGCCCCAGGGCCCGCGGCGGATCAGGGCCGTCCGCATACCCGCGGCCACGGCGGGCCTGATGTCGTTGTCGAGGCGGTCACCGACGTAAAGCGTCTCGTGAGCGGAGAACGGCACGGCCTTCGCCACGCGGACGAAGAACTCCGGATCCGGCTTGCTCGCGCCCCAGTCGTCGGAGGTGCCGATGAGATCGACGTCGCCGGTGAAGAGCTCACGCAGCAGGCCACCGGCCCGTACGGTCTGGTTGCCCGCAATGGCCAGCCACAGCCCGGCGGCGCGCAACTCCGCCAGGGCCGACCGCACATCAGGGTAGAGGTCTTCCTCGCCGAACCACTCCGGCTTACCGGCGGCGGCACGCTTCTCCCGCTCCTCGTAGAGGTCGAATCCGGGCCGGAAGATCTGGAAGGTGTCCCGGTAGTCCTGCCCGCGGGCGATGACCGCACCGAACACGGCGGCGAACGTGTGCCGGGGGACGCCCAGCCAGTCGGCCCACGTCCCGTACTCGCGGGTCTCGTCCACAAGGCACTCGCCGACGTCGAAGACCACAGCTCTGATCATGTTGCGCATCGTAGGGGCGAACGCGCGATCCCTGCCAGACCGAGCGGTGCGGGTGGTGGGCGTGGCAGCGGGGCCGGGGGCTCCGAACGGCAGAGGTGGTACGAGTGCCGGACTCGTACCACCTCTGTCACCACTGCAGGCGCAGCTACAGCACCTTCGACAGGAACGCCTTCGTCCGGTCGTGCTGCGGGTTGGTGAGCACGTCGCGCGGGTTGCCCGACTCGACCACCACGCCCTGGTCCATGAAGACCACCGAGTCGCCGACCTCGCGGGCGAAGCCCATCTCGTGGGTTACCACGATCATGGTCATGCCGTCCTCGGCCAGGCCCCGCATGACGTCCAGGACGTCACCGACGAGCTCGGGGTCGAGCGCCGAAGTGGGCTCGTCGAAGAGCATCAGCTTCGGCTCCATCGCCAGCGCCCGCGCGATCGCGACGCGCTGCTGCTGGCCGCCGGAGAGCTGCGAGGGATAGTTCTCGGCCTTGTCGCCGAGGCCGACCCGGTCGAGGAGCTTCTTCGCCCGCTCCCGGGCGACGGCCTTCGTCTCGCCCTTGACCTGGACCGGCGCCTCCATGACGTTCGCCAGCGCCGTCATGTGCGGGAAGAGGTTGAAGCGCTGGAACACCATGCCGATGTCCCGGCGGTTCTTGGCGACCTCGCTGTCCTTGAGCTCGTAGAGCTTGTCGCCCTGCTGGCGGTAGCCCACCAGGCGGCCGTCGACGTACAGCCGGCCGGCGTTCACCTGCTCCAGGTGGTTGATGCACCGCAGGAAGGTGGACTTGCCGGAGCCGGAGGGGCCGATGAGGCAGAACACCTCGCGCGGGGCGACCTCGAGGTCGATGCCCTTGAGGACCTGCACGGCGCCGTAGGACTTGTGGACGCCCTCGGCCTTCACCATCGCGTTCATGCGCTGACGCCTCCCTTGGGACGGTTGCTGAAGGAGGACAGGTTGGCCTTGACCTTCTGCCACGGGGTGAGCGGCAGGGTCCGCAGGGAACCGCGGGCGTAACGCCGCTCCAGGTAGAACTGGCCGACGCTGAAGATGCTGGTGAGGATCAGGTACCAGGTGGCCGCGAGGAAGAGCATCTCCACCGGGGCGCCGGTGGTCTGCCCGATGTCGGACGTGGAGCGCAGGAGCTCCAGATACTGGGCCGCCGCCGCTGCCAGCGACGAGGTCTTGAGCATGTTGATGAACTCGTTGCCGGTCGGCGGCACGATGACCCGCATCGCCTGCGGCAGCACGATCCGGCGCAGCGTCCGGGCCTGGCTCATGCCGAGCGCGTGCGCGGCCTCGGTCTGGCCCTCGTCGACCGACTTGATGCCGGCCCGCACGATCTCGGACATGTAGGCGGCCTCGTTGAGCCCCAGGCCGAGCAGCGCGGCCATGAACGGCGTCATGAAGTCGCTCATCTCGTCCCGGTAAATGGGGCCGAGGTTGATGTACGGGAAGATCAGCGCGAGGTTGAACCACAGCAGCAGCTGGACGTAGACCGGGGTGCCCCGGAAGAACCAGATGTAGGCCCAGGAGACCGAGGACGTCACCGGGTTCTTCGACAGCCGCATCACCGCGAGCAGGATGCCGCCCACGAGGCCCAGCAGCATGGCGAGCACCGAGATCAGGACCGTCTTGCCGAGGCCCTCGACGACCGTCGAGTCGAAGAGGTAGTCCGGGATGGTGCTGTAGTGCACCTTCGCCGAGGCGAAGGCGTTGATCAGCAGCCCCAGGAGGGCGAGGACGACGACGGCGGAGATCCAGCGGCCGTAGTGCCGGACGGGGATGGCCTTGACCGCCTCGGGGTCGGTCGCGGCCTTCTTGGCGGCGGCCTCGCCCTTGGCCGGGCCGGCCGGCTTGTCGCCGCCGCAGGTCTCGCAGGCCTCGCCGGCCTTGCCCGGCTCACCGGACTTGGCGAGCTTGCCGGACTTAGCAAGCTTGTCGGACTTGTCCGCGCCTACGCGCTTGTCCGCGTCGTCGGCCTTTTCGGCGTCGGCGTCCGAGGACTTGTCGGTCTTGCCGGCGTCGGCCGGCTTGTCCGCATCCGAGGCCTCGGCGGGCTCGGCGGGCTTGCCGGCGTCGGCCGCCTTCGCGCCGTCGGCGGGCTTGTCCGCGTCGGCAGGCTCGGCCGCCTCGGCGGGCTTCGCGGCGTCAGCCGCCTTCGCGGCCGCGTCCTTGCCGGCTTCGGCGGCACCGGCGGCACCGGCCGCCTTCGCCGCCTTCGCGGCCTCGGCCGCCTCGGTGGGTTCCTTCCCGTCGGGCTTGTCGGGCGACGGGGAGTCAGGGGAAGAAGTCACGGGGAGTGCCTTTCAGCAGATCCGTACGAGGGTGAGGGGGACGGGGGAAGCCGCAGCGGGACGCGCCCGCGCGGCGGCGACTCGTCAGGAACCGCCGTTGATCCGGGCTTCCTTGACCGCGCCCGCGTCGACGCCCCAGGTCGTGATGACCTTCTCGTACGCACCGTTCTTGATGATCGCTTCGAGCGCCGCCTTCAGGGCGTCCCGCAGCTGGGTGTTGTCCTTCGCGACGGCGATGCCGTACGGCGCGGCCTCGACCTGGTCGCCGACCGCCTCGAAGTCGTTGCCGCCGCCCGAGGTCTTGACCGCGTACGCCGCGACCGGGAAGTCGCTGGAGACGGCGTCCACGCCGCCGGCCTTCAGCCGGGTCTGGGCCTCGAGGTCGGTGTCGAAGGCCTCGATGGAGATCGAGTCCTTCTCGTCCTTCTCGCACTTCTCGGACTGGGACTTGGCCAGGTCGTGCGAGACCGTGCCGCGCTGGACCGCGAGCTTCTTGCCGCAGAGGTCGTCCCAGCCCTTGATGTCCTTGGTGTCGCCCTTCTTGGTGTAGAGCGAGACGCCGGCGTTGAAATAGTCGACGAAGTCGACTCCCTCGCCGACCTTCTTCTTGGTCTTGGGGTCCACGCCTTCCTGGCGGTCCTTGGTGTCGGTCATCGCGGACATCGCGATGTCGTAACGCTTGGATCGCAGACCGGTCAGCAGCGCGTCGAAGGTGCCGTTGTTGAACTCGACCCTCACGCCGAGTTCCTTGCCGAGGGCGGCGGCGATGTCGGGGTCGATGCCGACGACCTTGCCGTCCTTCTTGAATTCCACCGGCGGGTAGGCGATGTCCGAACCGACCTTGATGACGCCGGAGTCCTGGATCTTCTTCGGCAGCTTGTCGAAGAGGGGGGCCTTGGAACCCTGGGCGCTCTGGCCGGCCTCGTTGCCGGTCTTGTCCCGCTGGTCGCCGCAGCCGGTGAGCAGCAGGGCGCCGGCGACCGCGATCGCGCCGGCGGCGGCCAAACGACTCCTGGCGGCAGCCGTGCGAGGGGTGGTGCTTGCGGTCATTGCTGGTTCCTCCTGCGGGTGAGGGGGTGGCCCAAGGAGCCGACTGTTGGACAGACACAGAACAAACACAGGAAAACGCTGATGACGCACGAGGCGCGGAGCACACATCCTTGGATGTCGCGACCTCGCGTGATTGGGGCATCTTGCCATCCGGACTGCACCATTCGGGGGCCCCGCTATGTCAAAATCGGATAACGGGCGATCCCCGTGCCGTATCGGGTCGGTACCAGGTCGGTCCCGAGTACCGGATTCAAGGGCTCCGCTTCTGTGAGCCGCCGGGCGAGATGTATGTCACGCGCACTCTGTCTCAGTCCGTGGACTTATGCCCTCAGTCGACACCGTTCCGACCTGTGAACGGGGCTGCTCCCGGCCGCGCCGCGACAAGTCAGCGAGAACTCATCAGCGGGAACTCACTCGTAGGCCGCAGCGCTCATTTGATAGAAAGGCCAGCCACACCCCGCACCAGGGGCGAGGGCGCGTGTGCGGCGCGCCCGGCATACGGATCCGTAACGCGCGGCACCACCCCCCGCGCGCAGGTCATCTCGGTGGCCGGACACGGACGTGAAGCCCGACCCGCCCCGCAACCCAGGGCGGATACCCTCGACGGACATTCGACAAAGGGGTCAAATAAAGTGGCAGCGGAGATCGTGAATCCTCGCAGCGACAGCGGTCCGGACGATGCTCACGACGAGTTCTTCGATCCGGCGTTCGCGCTGCACCGGGGCGGCAAGATGGCCATCCTGGCTACCGTGCCCGTGCGCGACCGGGACGATCTGTCCCTCGCCTACACGCCCGGCGTGGCCAAGGTGTGCAGCGCCATCGCGGAGCAGCCGGAGCTCGTCCACGACTACACCTGGAAGTCCCAGGTCGTCGCCGTGGTCACGGACGGCAGCGCAGTGCTCGGGCTCGGTGACATCGGCCCGGAGGCCTCCTTGCCCGTGATGGAGGGCAAGGCGATCCTCTTCAAGCAGTTCGGCGGCGTCGACGCCGTCCCCATCGCCCTCGACTGCCGCGGTGTCGACGAGATCGTCGACACCGTCGCGCGCCTCGCGCCCTCCTTCGGCGGCATCAACCTGGAGGACATCTCCGCGCCGCGCTGCTTCGAGGTCGAGCGCAAGCTCCAGGAGCGGCTGGACATCCCCGTCTTCCACGACGACCAGCACGGCACGGCCGTCGTCACCCTCGCCGCCCTGCGCAACGCGGCCAGGCTCACCGGCCGGACGCTCGGCGAGCTGCGCGCCGTGATCTCCGGCGCGGGCGCGGCCGGCGTCGCGATCGCCAGGATCCTGGTCGAGGCGGGCATCGGCGACGTGGCCGTCTGCGACCGCAAGGGCATCGTCTCCGGCGACCGGGAGGACCTCACCGAGGTCAAGCGCGACCTCGCCGGCTTCACCAACAAGGCCGGGCTCACGGGCCCCCTGGCCGTGGCCCTGGACGGCGCGGACGTCTTCATCGGCGTCTCCGGCGGCACGGTCCCGGAGGAGGCCGTGGCCACGATGGCGAAGGACGCCCTGATCTTCGCGATGGCCAACCCCACCCCGGAGATCCACCCGGACGTCGCCCACAAGTACGCGGCCGTCGTCGCCACCGGCCGCAGCGACTACCCGAACCAGATCAACAACGTCCTGGCCTTCCCGGGCATCTTCGCGGGCGCCCTCCAGGTGCGGGCCTCCCGCATCACGGAGGGCATGAAGCTCGCCGCCGCGGAGGCCCTCGCGGCCGTCGTCGCGGACGAGCTGAGCGCCGAGTGCGTCATCCCGTCGCCGTTCGACGAGCGGGTCGCCCCGGCGGTGACGGCCGCCGTCGCGGCCGCCGCGCGCGCGGAGGGCGTGGCCCGGCGCTGACGCCGGCGCCCGCACCCGACACCGCATGCCGTACGGAGTACGCCGTACGCCGTAACCCGTAGGCGTACGAGACCGGGCCGCATCTCCCTGCCGGGGGTGCGGCCCGGTCGCCGTATCAGCCGAGCCGCCGGGCGAACGAACACGTCGCCCGTGCCGTTTCGGGCCTCACGCCCGGCCGGCGAGGAGGCGCAGCCTCCGCCGCGGATACGGCCGTTGCGACAGGGAGGACTGGACGGGAGGCACGGCGCGGCGCGCGTCACACCGCGGCGTGGTTTCGCCCGGCAGGCGGCGGGGCTAGGTTCGGATCATGTTCGCCGCCTACGCAGCACGCATCGACCGTGACCAGCCGCTCGCCGGACTCGAGTTGGGGCAGCGCCCCGAGCCGGAGGCCCCTCCGGGGTGGACGGTCGTCCACGTCAAGGCCGCCTCCCTCAACCACCACGACCTGTGGTCGCTGCGCGGGGTGGGCCTCGGCGAGGAAGCGCTGCCGATGATCCTCGGCTGTGACGCCGCCGGGGTCGACGAGTACGGCAACGACGTCGTCGTCCACTCCGTCATCGGCCAGACCGGCCACGGCGTGGGCCCGACGGAGCCGCGCTCCATCCTCACCGAGCGCTACCAGGGCACCTTCGCCGAGCGCGTCGCCGTCCCCGCGTGGAACGTGCTGCCCAAGCCCAAGGAGCTCAGCTACGAGGAGGCCGCCTGTCTGCCGACGGCGTGGCTGACCGCGTACCGCATGCTGTTCACCAACGCGGACGTGCGCCCCGGCCAGAGCGTCCTGGTGCAGGGCGCGGGCGGCGGCGTGGCCACCGCCGCGATCGTCCTCGGCGCCGCGGCCGGCCTGCGCGTCTTCGCGACCAGCCGCGACGCGGCCAAGCGTGAGCGCGCCGTGGAGCTGGGCGCCGAGGGCGCGTACGAGCCGGGGGCGCGGCTGCCGCACCGGGTGGACGCCGTCATCGAGACGGTCGGCGCCGCCACGTGGTCGCACTCGGTCAAGTCCCTCAAGCCCGGCGGCACCCTGGTGATCTCCGGCGCGACCAGCGGGCCGAACCCGCCGTCCGCCGAACTCAACCGCATCTTCTTCCTGGAGCTGAAGGTCGTCGGCTCGACCATGGGCTCCAAGGAGGAGCTGGCGGACCTGCTGAGCTTCTGCGCGGCGCACGGCGTACGGCCCGTGATCGACTCGGTCCTGCCGCTGGACCGGGCGCGCGAGGGATTGGAGAAGATGGCCGGTGGCGACCTGTTCGGCAAGGTCGTACTGACGGTATGAACGGCGGATGCCGAAGAGACGCTTGCACACGGCTGCGTTCCTCGCCGCGGCCGCGGTCCTGCTCCTCCTGACACCCGGGACGCCCGGAACACCCGCGGCGGCCCGTACGGTCCCGGCCCCGGTCCCGGCTCCGGCCCCGGTCTCGCTCCCGGCTCCGGCCCCGGTCCCGGCCCCGGGCACATCGGGCCGGGGCATCCCGCCCCTGACCGACGAGCAGGGGCGGGCCCTCACCCTGCGCGGCTGGAACCTCGCGGACAAGGAGCACCGCGGCGACGAGGCCCTCGCGGACATCACGGAGCGCTCCCTGCGCGACATGGCCGCGCAGGGCTTCAACCTCGCCCGACTCGCGGTCTTCTGGGACGACCTGGAGCCGCGGCCCGGCCACTACAGCACGTCCTACCTCCGCAAGATCGAACGCGTGCTGGACTGGGCGCACAAGTACCGCGTCCGCGTCGTCATCGACGCCCACCAGGACGTCTACGGACCCGCCTTCGGCAGCCACCGCGGCATCCCCGCCTGGGCCACCCGCACCGACGGCCTGCCCTACCGGCCCCACCCCGACGACTGGTTCGCCGAGTACTTCGAACCGGCCGTCCAGGCCGCCTTCGAACACCTCTACCAGGACGAGGACCTGCGCCGCGCCCAGGCCCGCATGTGGCAGGTCCTCGCGGGACGGCTCGCGGGCCACCCCGCCGTGTTCGGCTACGACCTCATCAACGAGCCGATGGGCCGGATGCGCCCCGGCGAGAGCATCCCCGACGCGGCCCGCCGCATCGAGTCCACGCAGATCACCCCCATGTACCGGCGCATCGCCGAGGCGATCCGGCGCGTCGACCGCCGCCACTGGCTGTTCGTCGAGCCCACCCCCGCCGCCGGCGAGGGTGTCCCCACCGGCCTCGGCCGTATCCGCGACCCCAAGGTCGTCTACGCCCCGCACTTCTACAACGCCGCCATGGAGGCCGGGCGCGACTACGACCCGGCGGCGGGCTGGCTGAACGCGTACGAGGCCGCCGTCGTCCACTATCCGCGCGCCATGGGCATCCCGGTCTTCATCGGCGAATGGGGCCCGCTCAACAGCTCCCTGCCGAACATGGGCCGCTTCTACAAGGACGCCCTCACCTCCATGTCCCGCTACGCGACCGGCTGGGCGAGCTGGCAATGGTGCTACGGCGGCGGCTACTGCGCCCTGGACGAACACGGCCGCTTCCAGCCCAACAAGTCCCGGACGGCGGAGCCATACGCGGCCGCCGTGGCGGGCACGGTGCGGGCCGCCTCCTACGACCCGGCGACGGGCGTCTACCACCTGACGTACGCTCCGGCGCGGCACGGCACGACGGAACTGGTCCTCCCGCCGACGCCGCACGGCTGGCACATCACCGTGCGCGGCCCGGCCCGGACCGACACCACAAGGGTTCCGGCGGGTGAGCGGGGCGCGGTGCGGGTGACGGCGGGCGCCGGCGGTGGTGAAGCCGGGGTGACGGTGACGGCGACGGCGGGCTGACGGGACCGGCGACCGCGGGGGCGGTACGGGTCCCGGACCCGTGCCGCCCCCTGTCGCTTGCTACTTGAGTGCCAGCACCATCGCGTCCGAGGGCGAGCTCCAGACCGTCCGGGCCTCGGCGAAGCCCGCCTCGCGCAGGGTCTGTGCGTGCCACTCGGCGGAGGGGGTGTCGCCGTCGGCGTGCTCCCCGTAGATCTCGAAACGTTCGGCGGTCGGCCCGGCGAGCACCGGGTCGGCGGCGGCGAGCTGCCACCACGCGCGCCAGTCGAGCGCGCCCGCGGCCTTGGCACGGTCCATGCGCGCGTGGCGCAGCGCGCGTTCGGCCTCGTTGATGCGGGGCGTGCCGGCGTCCGGCATGTGGTCGGCGTTGAGGAAGACGCCGCCCTCGCGGACGACTCCGGCGAGCTGCCCGTAGAGGGTGCGCAGGGGGTCCGAGTGCAGCCAGTGCAGGGCGGTGGCGGTGAGCACGGCGTCGTAGTGCTCGTGGGGCAGCTTCGCGGTCCAGTCCGGGTCCTTGAGGTCCGCGGTGACGAACCGGACGCGGTCGTCGCCGGCGAAGGTGCCGCGGGCGATGGCCAGCAGGGCCGGGTCCAGGTCGACGCCGGTGGAGACGGCCCCGGGGAAGCGGTCGAGCAGGCGGGCGGTGATGGTGCCGGTGCCGCAGGCGAGGTCGAGCACGCGGGGGGTGGGGCCCGCGAAGGCCTCGACCATGTCGAGCATCACCCGGAACCGCTCCTCGCGGTCGGGCAGATACCACTCCTGCTGCCGGTCCCAGCTGTCCTGCCAGGCGTTCCAGTCCGTGCCGGCGACGGCCTCGGTCATGAGGTTCCTCCAACGGGTGATGCCGTGTAATACCCTCGGTCGTACACCGACCATTACAGGCCGGTGAGCCGACCTTAGACCGCCCTGCGTAAGGACCACAAGTGGAACTGGCCTATTACTCGGACTTCGCTGTGCGGCTGGTCAACAGCGAGGAGCCCGGCCGCGGCACGGACACGCTGACCTCCGTCGAAGCCGTGCGCGGGCTCTTCGGGCCCAGCGCCCAGGGGGCCCGGCGGGCGGGCGACAGCGACGTCACCCGGCTGAGAGCCGTCCGGGCCCGGCTGCGCGCCGTCTTCGAGGCCGCCGCCGAGGGCGACGAAGTGCGCGCCGTGGACCTGCTCAACGCCCTGCTGATGGAGTATCCGGTCAGCCCGCAGGTCTCCGGGCACGAGTACCGCGACGACGACGGCCGCCCCAAGTGGCACATGCACATCGCCGACCACGCGGCCAACGCCGGTGCCTCGTACGCCGCCACCGCCTGCATGGGCCTCGCCGTGCACCTGACGGAGTACGGCGTCGACCGGCTCGGCATCTGCCAGGCCTCGCCCTGCCGCAACGCCTACCTCGACACCTCGACCAACCGCTCGCGCCGCTACTGCTCCGACCGCTGCGCCACCCGCGCCAACGTCGCCGCCTACCGCGCCCGCAAGCGCCTGGAGAGCCGCGCGTCCGAGGCCCCGGCGGGCAGCGACCGCACCGGCCTGAGCGCCGAGACCAGCCACGACAGCAGCGCACCCGCCGAGCGCTGACCCGCCTGCGGGGGCCGCCGCAGCCGCACCAGTGCGCGGGCCACGACGAGCTCCTGCGGCACCACCCCGAACTCCCGGCTGTCGTTCTCCACCAGCGGGTTGTCCCCGCGCACCCACCAGCCGCCCTCGCGCAGCTCCACGGCGCGCTTGACGATGAGCAGGTCCTGCCGGAACGGGTGGCGCAGCACCACCACGTCACCCGGCCGCACCACCGCTCCGTACTGGACGACCAGCTGGTCCCCGGGGTTCAGGGTCGGCACCATCGACGGGTTGTAGACCTCGGCCAGACCGATCCGCAGCAGTCCGCGACGCTCGCGGTCCAGCTCCTGCCCGCGCTCGTCCACCTGCTCCTGCACCGTGGCACCTCCCGGTCCGTAATCCTCCACCAGTCCCAGACTGACACTGGACTTTTGTCCTAAGCCCCCCGGGGCACCCGAGAAAAGCCTTCCCACACCGAGTAATCTCGCACCTGAGAAGACGATCACGAGGAAGGACAGCTCTTATGCTCTCCCGCCTGTTCGCACCCAAGGTGCGAGTCAGCGCCCACTGCGACCTGCCCTGCGGTGTCTACGACCCCGCCCAGGCGCGCATCGAGGCAGAGTCGGTCAAGGCCGTCCAGGAGAAGTACCAGGCGAACGAGGACGCGGACTTCCGCGCCCGTGCGCTCATCATCAAGGAGCAGCGCGCGGAGCTCGCCAAGCACCACGTCTCGGTGCTCTGGAGCGACTACTTCAAGCCGCCGCACTTCGAGAAGTACCCCCAGCTGCACCAGCTGGTCAACGACACCCTGAAGGCGCTGAGCGCGGCCAAGGCGTCCAACGACCCGAAGACGGGCCAGAAGGCGCTGGACTACATCGCCGAGATCGACCGCATCTTCTGGGAGACGAAGAAGGCCTGATCAGGCGGCACGGTGCTGTCCGCACCCGGTCCCCGGCCCCATTGTGGGCCAGCGGGGCCGGGTGCGCTGCTATGTGTGGGCTTTTTTGCTTGCTGCCGTCAGTGCTGCCCCGTACAGCGTCAGGACTACGGCCATCAGGCCGTAGTACAGCGGCGGCAGGGGCGTCATGCCCAGGGCGGGGGCCAGTGGGGACAGGGGCAGGAGCAGGCCCGTGGCGGCGAGGCCCGTGGTGGCCAGGCGGACCGGTAGTGGGGAGCGGCGCTCGGCCGCGTCCCTGCCGGCGCGGAGGAGGAGGATGACCAGGGCCTGGGTCAGCAGGTTCTCCGTGAACCAGCCCGCGTGGAAGGCGGCCCGGCCCCCGGTGCCGCCGGAGTGCACGGTCAGGGCCAGCACTCCGAAAGTCGCGAGGTCGGCGGTGGCGTTCAGCAGGCCGAAGCCCGTCATGAAGCGGAACAGGGCGCGCGGGCGCAGCACCACGGGGCGCAGGTGGGCCGTGGCCCCGGGCCGGTCGAAGGCGAGGGCGAGCTGGGCCGCGTCGAAGCACAGGTTCTGTACGAGCACCTGCGCGGGCAGCATCGGCAGGAACGGCAGCAGCAGGCCCGCGGCCAGCATGGCGATGACGTTGCCGAGGTTGGACGAGAGCGTGATGCGCAGGTAGGCGGCGATGTTGCCGGTGCTGCGGCGGCCGGTGACGACGGCCCGGTCGAGGGCGGTGAGGTCCTTGGAGGCGAGCACGACGTCGGCCGCCTCGCGTGCCACGGCCACCCCGTCGCGCGGGCAGATGCCCACGTCGGCGGCGCGCAGCGCGGCGAGGTCGTTGACGCCGTCGCCGAGGAAGCCGGTCGTGGCGCCGCAGGTGCGCAGGGCGCGGACGACGCGGGCCTTGTGCTCGGGTGCGCAGCGGGCGAAGACGGTGGTGCGGGCTGCGAGCCGGGCGAGTTCGGCGTCGTCGGCCGCGTCGATCCGGGCGGCCGTGAGGGGTTCGCCGGGGTCGAGTCCCAGGTCCCGGCAGGCCCGGGCGGCCGTGCCCGGGTGGTCGCCGGTGAGGACCTTGACCGTCACACCGCGGCCCGCGAGGACGGCCAGGGCCTCCGCGGCGGTGGGCGCGAGGGCGTCCTGCAGTCCGACGAAGCCGATGAGGGTGAGCTCCTGCTCGTCCTCGGGCGCGTACGGGCTCGCGCTCGCAGGCCGCTCGGCGAGGGCGACGGCGAGCACCCGCAGCCCGCTCCCAGCGAGGGCGTCCGCCCGGGCGGCGAGGCGGGTGCGGTCCGCGGAGCCCAGGGGGCGGGCAGCGGCGGGGTCCCCCGCGCCGTCCGCGACGCGCGTGCACCGCGCCAGGACATCCTCCGCGGCGCCCTTCACCACGAGCACGTACCGGCCCGCGGGGGCGCCGGCGTCCGTAGCCGCCGGGCGGAGCGGACGGACGTTGCCCGGCAGGGAGCCCGGCAGAAAGCCGGGCAGGGAGTCCAGGGTGCCCGGCTCGCCGCCCGCCACCCGGACCAGCGCTGACGCGATGCGGCGCCCCGGGCCGCAGGGCAGCGCCGCGACGCCCTCGACGCCGTCCGCGCCGCCGCCCCGCTCCTCATCAGCGTCGAGGAGCGCCTCGTCGAGGGCGTCCGGGGCCGGCAGCTCGGCGAGGTGCAGGGTCCACAGGGCGGCAACGGCGGCCCAGTGCAGCACGGCCGGGTCGTCGCGGCCCTCCGTGTCGACCGCGCAGGCGAACACCGGCCGGTCCTGGGTGAGCGTGCCCGTCTTGTCGACGCACAGGACGTCCACGGCGCCGAGGTCGTGCAGCGCGGGCAGCCGTCTGACGATCACCTCGCCGCCGCGCGCGAGGAGGGCCGCACCGCGCGCCAGGGCCGTCGTGACGACGACCGGCAGCATCTCGGGGGTGAGGCCCACCGCCACGGCGACGGCGAACGGCAGCGTCTCCATGCCGCGGCCGCGCACCAGCGCGCTCGCGACCAGTACCAGCGGCGCGACGAGCAGCATGCACCGCACCAGCGTCCAGGCGATCCCGTTCACGGAGCGGTCGAAGGGGCCGGGGAGCCGGCGGCCGCGGTCCTGCGGCAGGGCCCCGGACAGGACGGTGTCCGCGCCGGTGGCGACGACGACGCCGGTCGCGCTGCCGGAGACGACGCTGCTGCCCTGGAAGCACAAGTCGCCTGCCGCGCCCCTGGCGACGGGCGCGGACTCCCCGGTCAGCGCCGCCTCGTGCACGGTCAGGCCGGTCGTCCGCAGCAGTCTCAGGTCGGCGGGGACGAGGTCGCCGGGGGCGAGGAGGACGACGTCGCCCGGCACGAGCTGCTCGACGGGCAGCTCGCGGGTCACCGGTTCCTCCGTCTCCGCGGGGCGGCGGCGGACGGTCGCGGTGGTGGCCAGCAGCTCGCGCAGGGCGGCCGCCGAGCGGTCGGCGCGGTGCTCGCCGGTCGCGCGCAGCACACAGCTGACCGTGACGAGGACGGCGATCACGCAGGCGGTGCCCCAGGCGGCGAGGGCCGCCGACACCAGGCCGAGGGAGAGGAGGACGGCGGTGAAGGGGTCGCGCAGGCTGCGGGCGAAGCGCCGCGGCCAGGGTTCGGGGCGGCGCCCGGGGAAGACGTTCTCGCCGTGGCGCGCGAGCCGCTCGTCGGCCTCGGCCTCGGGCAGCCCGCGGGGCCCGCTCTCCAGCGCGCGCAGGACCTCCAGGGTGGTGCCGGTGCCTCCTCGCGCGGCGGAGCGGTCAGGCGCCCAGGCCATGGAGGCGCCCGGTGCGGGCGGCGCCGCGCCCGCCGGCCCGGCCCGTCCCCCCGGCCTCGCGGTCGGCGAGCTGGCCGACCATCAGCCGGACGATGGCGACGACGTGCGGGTCGTCCACGAGGTAGACCATGCGGCGCCCCTCGCGGCGCGACCGCACGAGCCCGGCCAGCTTCAGCTTCGCCAGGTGCTGGCTGATCGCGGGAAGCGCGCCGCCCACCCGCTCGGCGAGGGCCGTGACGTCGCTCTCGCCCTGGGCGAGGGCCCACACCAGGTGGAGCCGGGCGGGCGAGGCGAGCAGCCCGAAGGCCGCGGCGGCCTCGGTGAGCACGTCCGCCGAGGGGTCGCCGAGGCCTTCGCCGAAGTCCTCTTCGACGTCCTCGAAGCTTCCGACACCTGCGGCCACTGTCGCTCTCCCGTTCCTGCCGCGCGTCCCTGTGCCCGGCACGACCAGTCTAGGCAGGGTGCGGGGAGCGGGCGGGCGGACATGCGCCGCCCGGCGGCTGGGCAGAAGTATCGAGAGCAACCGGTCCGGAACGGCGGCAACAGGCTGCAAAAGGGGGACCCGTGGAAATCTCCGGAATTTTCAGCGCCATCGTCATCGGTCTGATCATCGGCGTGCTCGGCCGGCTCGTCGTGCCGGGGCGCCAGCACATCGGGGTGCTGTGGACGATCGTGGTCGGCATCGCCGCCGCGTTCCTGGGCGCGGCCGTCGCCCACTGGCTGGGCGTCGACGACACCAAGGGGGTCGACTGGATCGAGTGGCTCATCCAGATCGCGCTGGCCGCGCTGGGCGTGGCCGCGCTCGACAGGGCGAAGGCGCGGCACTGAGCGGCACTGAAACGTACGGGGGCCGGCGGCTACGGCCGGGAGCCGGCAGCTACGACCGGGGTCCGGCGGTTACGACAGCTTGCCGTCGTAGTCCGGCAGCTTGAAGGTCCGCTCCGCGTGGCCGCCCACGAGGTCGGTGGTGTTGTTCCCGATGTTCGCGATGATCGAGTACCCCTGCTTCTCGATCTCCGCGCGCTTGGCGGTCTTGTACGTGCTCACGTCCTGGAAGAGGTCCGGGAGGTGCCGTACGTACAGGCCGCTGACGGGGTAGCCGACCTCGCGCAGGTTGTACTCGGTGAGCGAGTCGAGGATGCCGGGGCGGGCGGTGACGAAGAAGACCGCGGCTCCCCGGGCGTGTGCGTAACGCGTCAGCTCCAGCACCGGGGCGATGGCCGGCGTGGGGTAGGTCCAGTGGAAGTCGGTCTCCAGGGAGCTGTTGTCGATGTCGAGGACGACGGCCTGCTTCCGGCCGTGCGCATCCGCGGTGCGCTCCTTGACGTAGGGCAGGGCCCTGTCGATGACGGCCTGCACGTCGCGTTGCCAGACGGCGTAGTCGACGCCCTTGAGCCCCGCGGGCCCGGAGGTCCGGGCGGCGCTCGCCGTGGCGGCGGCCGGGCGGACGGTGGGGGCGGCGGTCGCGTCCGTCGTGGTGGCGGCCGTCACGGCGGTGGCCAGGGTGGTGACGGCGAGGGCAACTGCGGTGCGGCGGGCCGGTATCGGTGCGGTCATGTTGGCATGTTCACGCCCGAAAGTAACGGAAGGGGAACGTCCGGGTTGCCGTCCGGCGACGCCCGGCCGCCCTCCGCGTGCGACCGGTTCGCGTCGCTGCGCCGCCGTCTCCTTCCGCTTGTGCGCGCCTTCCGCGAACCGGCATGCATGGGCCACGGGTCGCCGGGTAGGCGCTCGGAGGTCACCTACGGATCTGGGGAGGACGATGTGACCATCACGGCATCCACGGTTACGACAGGGCATTCGGGGGCTGTGCCGCAGCACCTCGAAGAAGCGGTCGGGGGGCTGCCGTACATCGAGGACGCGTCCACAGTGGCGCCTCGCGACGCCCGTGCACTGTCCGGGCTGTTCTTCGCACGCCTGCGGGAGCTGGAGGAGGGCACGCACGCGTACCAGTACGCGCGGAACACCCTCATCGAGATCAACCTCTCGCTCGTCCGCTTCGCCGCCTCCCGGTTCCGCAGCCGCGGCGACCAGATGGAGGACATCATCCAGGTCGGCACGATCGGCCTGATCAAGGCGATCGACCGGTTCGACCTCTCGCGCGAGGTGGAGTTCACCACCTTCGCCGTGCCGTACATCGTGGGGGAGATCAAGCGGCACTTCCGCGACACCGGCTGGTCGGTGCACGTGCCGCGGCGGCTGCAGGAGCTGCGGGTCGAGCTGGCCAAGGCCACCGGCGAGCTCTCGCAGGAGCTGGACCACTCGCCGACGCCCGCCGAGCTGGCCGAGCACCTCGGGCTCAGCCGCGAGGAGGTCGTGGAGGGCATCGTCGCGGGCAACGGCTACACGGCCGGCTCCATCGACGTCCCGGTGGACGACGGCTCCGATCAGTCCGGCACCACCTACGCCGACCGGCTGGGCGGGCTCGACCCCGCCATCGAAGGCGTCGAGAACCTGCACGCGCTCAAACCGCTCGTCGCCGAGCTCGACGAACGCGACCGGCAGATCCTGCGCATGCGGTTCGGCGGGGAGATGACGCAGTCCGAGATCGGTGCGGAGCTGGGCATCTCGCAGATGCACGTGTCGCGGCTGCTGACGAGGATTCTGACGCGGCTGCGGACGGGGATGCTGGGGCACCGGTAGCCCTCCGGGCGGGTCACGGCACGGTGCGGTGTCGCACCGTGACCGGGGCGCCCGGGGCACCGCCCGTTCCGCGCCCGTCCGGCCCGTCGGGCCCGTTCCGCCGGACGCGCACCGTCGTGGTGCCTCGCCGCTGCGGCGGGCGCCGCCGAAGCGGACCGCGCCTCAGCGAGGAGCCGCCCACCAGGGCTCGGGACACACGGCTCAGGACACCGCCGGTCGGCCGGTCGCCTCACCGCCTCACCGACCGAGTCGCCTCACCGAGAAGCCTCCGGCCGAACACTCAGGGCACCACGGGCCCCAGCCACGTCGCCCGGACGGTCTTGCCGTCGGGCCGCCGGTCCACCTCCAGCAGGCCGGCCAGCCGTTCCACCATGTGCCAGCCCAGCCCCCCGCCGCCGCCGAAGTCCGGCGGGCGCGGCTGCGGCGGCCGCGGGCTCGCGTCGGCGATCTCCACCACCAGGCGGCCCTGCACGGCCCGCACGCACAGCCGCCACCAGCCGCCCGCGTGCCGAATCGCATTGGTGACCAGCTCCGAGACGACCAGGACGACCGCCTCGGGGTCCGCCCACGGGCAGTGGCGGGCCAGGAACTCCGCCGTCGCGTGACGCGCCCGGGCGGCGTCCCCGTACGGGGCTTCGATCACAACCATCCGGCGGCTCCCTCGTCGCTGCTCTACCTGACCTGCTGGTTCACCTCTGTCGACCGGCGTATACCCAGCGATCGCCGGGTCATGACCTCCGTTGCGGAGGGGTTCGTCACGGAAGGTCCGCGGCCGCGGTGCGCGACCGGCGGGCGCCGGGCCCCGTCACCGCCAGCACCACGAGTGCCGCCGTCACCAGCAGCCCGCCCAGCCACAGGGCGGCAGGCAGCGACACCGCGTCCGCGGCCCGCCCGCCCAGCAGGGCCCCCAGCGCGATCGCCGCGTTGAAGGCCGAGACGAACAGCGCCGAGGCCGCCTCCCGCGATCCCGGCGCCGCCGCCGTCAGCAGCCCCTGCGTGGAGACCGACACCCCGCCGTACGCCAGCCCCCACACCACGATCAGCGCACCGGCGGCGACCGCCCCGCCGGCCGGTACCGACACCGCCGGGAGCACGGCGGCCAGCGCGACCGAGATCACCAGCAGGGTGCGGCGCAGGTTGCGCGCGGCGGCCGCGCCCGCCAGGAAGTTGCCGGCCACGCCCGCCACGCCGTACGCCAGCAGCAGGCCGCTGATCAGGCCGGCCCCCGCTCCGGACGCCCGCTCCAGGACGGGCCGGACGAAGGTGTAGCCGGCGAAGTGCCCGGCCACGATCAGCACGACGACCAGCAGGCCCGCCCGTACGCCCGGAATGCGCAGCAGCCCCGCCACCTCACTCGGCCGAACGGCCCGCTCCGCCGGCAGCGGCGGCAGCAGCGCCGCGAGCGCCGCCGTCACAGCCAGGCAGACCACGCCCATGGCCGCGAACGCCGCCCGCCAGCCGCCCAGTCCGCCGGCCAGGGTCCCGGCCGGCACGCCGAGCACCGACGCCACCGCGATGCCGCTGAAGATCAGTGAGGTGGCCGCGCCCACCGACCGCTCCGGCACCAGCCGTACCGCCAGCCCCGCCGCTATCGCCCACACGCCCCCGATACACACGCCCACCAGGACCCTCAGCCCCACGAGCACCGCGATGTGGGTCGCCAGCGCCGACAGCAGGTTGGCCACGGCCAGCAGGGCCATGAGCCCGACCAGCACCCACCGCCGGTCCGTCCGGCCGGCGGCCGCCGTCACCGCGGGCGCGGCGACCGCCGCGACCAGTCCGGGCACGGTCATCGTCAGACCGGCCGTCCCGGCCGGGACGCCCAGCCCGGAGCCGATCGGGGTGAGCAGCCCCACGGGGAGCATCTCGCTCGTCACGACCGAGAACGTCGCGGCGGCCACTGCGACGACCGCGGCCCGGCCGCCCGTCTCAGCTGCCTTTGCCCCACGCTTGCCCGCACCACGCTCGCCTGCATCGCGCTCGCCTGCACCTTGCTTCACTGCACCTTGCTCCATGGGCCTCAGCCTCGGCGGCGGCGCGGCCGGGAACAACGCCGGACTTCTCATCCTTTGATTAGCAGGATTCATCGGTCGGCGGAGGGCGGGGCGTGGGCACGGACATGGGCGCAGGCACAGGCACAGGCGCAGGCACGTGCACAGGCGCAAGCACGGGCGTGGGGGCGGACCTGCGGGAGCTCGAGTGCTTCCTGGTCCTCGCCGAGGAGCTGCACTTCGGCCGGACCGGCGAGCGGCTGTACGTGTCGCAGGGCCGCGTCAGCCAGCTCCTGCGCTCCCTCGAAGGCCGCATCGGCGCGCGACTGTTCGACCGCACGAGCCGCCGGGTGGCCCTCACGCCGCTCGGCGAGCGGTTCCTGGCCGGGCTGCGGCCCGCGTACGGGGCCCTCGCGGGCGTCGTCGACGATGCCCGGGCCGCCGCCCGCGGGGTGGAGGGCGTCCTGCGCATCGGCTTCCAGGGCACGGCGGACGGCGGGGTGATGGAGGCCGTCGGAACGTTCCAGGAGCGCCGGCCGGGATGCGTGGTCGAGCTCGTGGAAATCCCGCTGAGCGACCCCTTCGGCGCCGTTCGCAGGGGCGAAGTCGACGCGGCGGTGGTGCTGTTGCCCGCGGAGGAGCCGGACCTGGCCGTGGGGCCGGTCTTCTCCCGGCAGCAGCAGACGCTGGCGGTGTCCGTACGGCACCCCTTCGCGCGACGTGCCGAGCTCGGGGCGGAGGAGCTCGCGGACTGCCCGCTCGTCGTGCCCGCCGCCCCCGCCCCGGCGTACTGGCGCGCGGCCCAGGCCCCCGCGGTCACGCCCGGCGGGCGCCCGGTCCCCCGCGGCCCGGAGGTGACGACGCTGCAGGAAGGCATCACCCTCACCGCCGCCGGGCGCGCCGGGATGCTGCTGTGCCGGCCGACGGCCGACTACCACGGGCGCCGCGACATCGCCTTCGTGCCGGTGACCGGCCTGCCCGGCTCCGCCCTGGGGCTCGTGCGGCAGCGGGCGGCGGAGACGGAGCGGCTGCGGGCGTTCGGGCGCGTACTGACCGAGGTCACCGGCCGGGCCGTCAGCGGCTGAGGCCGCCGGAGGGCGGGCCCGTGGGGAACCCGCTCGGCGGGCCGGAGGGGAAGCCGGTGGGGAATCCGCTCGGGAAGCCTGTGGGGAATCCGGTGGGGAAGTCCGTGGGAAAGCCGCTCGGGGCTCCCGTGGGGAGGTCGCCCGGCGGGCCGTCCGGCGGGGTCGGCAGGGCCGGCGGCGTCACCTGCGGGGTCGCCGGAGGAGCCGACGGCCACGAGTCCTCGATCCGCTCGGTGACCTTCTCCTTCGCGGGCTTGAACACGCTCAGGTAGAAGACCCCGAAGCCCACGCACCCGGCCACGAACAAGGACAGGAACACCAGCAGGATCCCCGTGCCCACCCGCGTCCTGACGTCACCGGGCGGAAGGGCCGTGGCCCTGTCCGGGCGGCCCTGCGGGTAGCGGATGACGACGGTGTCCCCCTCGATGACCGTCGCCGACCCGCCCGCCTCCTCGAACCGCCGGTGCCGCCCCTCCCCGTCGGTGAACTCGTAGACGTGGTGCAGCGTGGTCGAGGACGACCTGTGCGCGCCCCGTCGGCGGGTGACCGTCGTCGCGTACAGGCGCAGGCAGCGCCCGGGCACCTCGATGCCGCTGTGCCACGCGGCCCGCAGGCGCCGCATCCGCACCACCGCCCACACCATGCCGGCGATCCCTCCCGCCGCCATGAGTGCGGGCAGCGTGAGGATGACGATGTCGAACATGAACCCCCCGATGTCGGATGTGCGTGCGCATATTCAACTGTGCCGGGGGGTTCTGACGCCATGAGTTAGATCTTGGCCCGCCGGCTCAGTCCACCGACTCGGTCCGCCGACTCGGTCCGCCGACTCGGTCCGCCGGCTCGGTCCGCCGGCTCAGTCCGTGGGGCCCTGCGCGGGGCAGGGGTCCGTGACCGGCAGCGTGGTGGTGAACCGGGCGCCGCGCGGGCTGTCGGTGATCTCCAGGGTCCCGCGGTGGACGGTCGCGATGTGGTGGGCGATGGCGAGGCCGAGGCCCGTGCCGCCCGTCGCACGCGTACGGGCGTCGTCGAGCCGGGTGAAGCGTTCGAACACCCGCTGCCGGTCGTCCGGGTGGATGCCCGGCCCGTCATCCTCGACGTGCAGGACCGCGACCCGTCTCGCGGCGTCGTGGCCGAGGCGCACGGTGACGGTGTGAGCGGCGTGCCGGTCGGCGTTGTCGAGGAGGTTGCCCAGGAGGCGGGCGATGAGCGTGTGACGGCCGTGCACGGTAAAGGGGGCTCCTCCCTCGATGCGGACCTCCAGGGCGCGCCGCCCCTCCGGACGGCGCCGCACCTCCTCGCGGACGAGGGCGGCGAGGTCGACGGGCTGGGCCCCCGGCAGCCCGTCGGTGCCGGTCGCGTCCAGCCGGGCGAGCAGCAGCAGGTCCGAGGTGATGCTCTGCAGCCGCCGGGTGTCGCCGAGCGCCGCCTCCGCGACCGCCGTCCACTCGGCGTCCCCGGGGTGGGCGAGGGCGATCTCCAGCTCGGCCCGCAGGGCGGCGAGCGGGCTGCGCAGTTCGTGCGAGGCGTCCCCGACGAACCGGCGCTGCTGGTCGACGGCCGCCTGCAGCTGGTCGAGGGTCTTGTTCATCGTCGCGGCCAGCCGGGCCACCTCGTCGCGCGTGGGGGGTACGGGCACCCGGCGTTCCAGGTGGTGTGCGGTCAGCTCGGCGAACTGGGTGCGGATCGCTTCCACGGGGCGCAGCACCCGCCCGGCCACGAACCACGTCGCGCCCGCGAGGGCGGCCGTCACCAGCAGCACGGCGCCGGCGAGCAGCCCGACCAGGTGGTTGAGGCGGCGCTGCTCGTTCTGGAGCCGGTTGAAGACGTGCAGGTAGCGGCCTTCGGTGCCGACCAGGATGTAGTCGAGGCTGGGGGTCCGGCTGCCGGGGTCGGTCCACGGCCACAGCGACAGCAGCTCGTCGCCGTGCGGCGGCTCGTGATCCGTCACCCCGGGGCCCGGTTCCCAGCGCTCCTTGCGGGGCTCGATGCCCGTCTCCACCTGCAGCCGCGGGTCGTCGCGCAGCTTCTCGGCCGCGTAGAAGAGCTGGGCGTCCGGATCGCCGTCGACGAGGCGGGGGACGGCGACGGTCTTCCGGGAGGTGTAGTCGACGGCCTCCCGCGCCAGGTAGTCGCGCAGCGAGCCCGCGGCCAGCGCCGCGCCGGCGATCAGCGGGAGCAGGGCCGAGACGGCGACGAGCCACGTCAGCCGGCCCCGGATCGAGGCGGGCCGCAGCAGCTCGCGCACCCGGCCGGCCCGCTTCATCCTGCGGGGGCGTCGGCCGCCAGCCGGTAGCCCACGCCGCGCACGGTCTGGATGGTGTGCCGCCCGAACGGCGCGTCGATCTTCCGGCGCAGCGCGCTGACGTGTACCTCCACGATGTTCACATCGCCCTGGAAGGCCTCGTCCCACACATGGGCGAGGATCTCGGCCTTGGCCACGACCTCGCCGTCGCGCCGGGCGAGGTACTCCAGGACCGCGAACTCCCGCGCGGTGAGGGTGAGATCGACGGAGCCGCGCCGGCAGCAGCGGCTCGCGGGATCGATCTGCAGGTCGCCGACCCGGATCAGCACGGGGCGCTCGGGCCGGCCGCGGCGCACCAGGGCGCGCAGCCGGGCGACGAGGGCCACGTAGGAGAAGGGTTTGGTCACATAGTCGTCGGCGCCCGTGTCCAGGCCCTCGGCCTCGTCGTACTCGCCGTCCTTCGCGGTGAGCATGAGCACCGGCGTCCAGACGCCGGCCTCGCGCAGCCGGGCGCACACGCGGTAGCCGTTGAGGCCGGGCAGCATGACGTCGAGCACGATCACGTCGTAGGCGTCCTCGGCCGCGAGGTGCAGGCCCGTGTGCCCGTCGTGCGCGACCTCCACCGCGAACCCCTCGGCGACCAGGCCGCGGCGCAGCAGTTCAGCGAGCCGCCGGTCGTCCTCAACCACCAGTATTCGCATGCCTTCAGCATGGCCCGGAGCGCAGGTCCGTGACCTGAAGACCCCTTAAGGAATCCTCAGCGCTGCTTCAGCTGCGGGGTGCGAGCATGCTCGGTGTGTCCTCCCCGGCACTCCGGCCCACCGGGCGCGTACCGGCGGCACACGGGGGTGGGGCCCGTTCGCTTCTCCGGCCGGGCCCGACCGCCGGTCCGCGCCCCTCTCCGGCCGCGGCCGGCCGCTCTGCTCCGGAGGCGGCCGGTCCGCGGCCCCGCGGCCTCCCGCGGGGCGGCTACGGCTGAGTCTCCGGCTCCGGCTCCGGCTTTGGCTCCGGCTTTGGCTCCGGCTTTGGCTCCGGCTCCAGCTGCGGCTCCGGCCGGGGCGCGCCGCCGTCACCAGTCCCCGCCCCCGAACCCTCCGCCGTCGCCCCCGAAGCCGCCGCCCCCGCCGCCCCAGCCGCCGCCGAAGTCGTCGGAGTTGAAGTCACTGCCGGTGTAGTCGCCGCCGTCGGGCCCGGTCTCCGCCGGGGCCGCGTAGGCGGGGCCGGAGAGCATGCCGCCCAGCATGGTGCCGACGAGGAGGCCGGGCAGGAGGCCGCCGCCGAAGTAGCCGCCGGCCCAGGGGGCGTAGGCGGGGCCCGCGTTCCAGTACGGCTGGCGGCCGTCGGCGGTGTCGACCGTGCGGGACAGGGGGTCCTGGCCCGCGGCCAGCCTCGCCGCGTCGGCCGCGCAGGCGGGCACGGTGCGCAGCGCGCCGCCCGGGGGCGCCCACTCGACGTCCTGGACGGACGGCCCGTGGCGCGGGTCGAAGAAGCAGGGCATGCGGCGTTCGGGCAGGGGGGCGCCGCTGCGGCGGGCGGCGAGGGTGGCGAGGGCGAAGCGGCCCTTGTCGAGGGTGGCGGTGACGGCGGTGACCTCCTCGGGGTGCGCCACGACGGCCATCTTCGACTTGGCCTCCTCGTAGGCGTCGAGGGCCTCCTCGTAGTCGCCCCGCATGGCGTCGTCGGCGCCGGGCTCGGAGGGGTGGAAGTCGAGCCGGTCGAGCTCCTCGCCGAAGGCGGTGATGTCCTCGTCGACGACGACGCGCAGGGCGTCGAGCTCGGCCCGCTCGCGCTCCTCGCGCCGGCGCTTGTTGCGCCGGTAGAGGGCGTACGCGCCCGCGCCGCCCGCGACGACGATCGCGCCGCCGGTGATCAGCCCTGCGGTGCCGACGCCGGAGTCCGCGCCGTCCCAGGAGCTGGGGGCCCGGCCCCGGGCCTGCCGGTCCGCCTGGTCGACGAAGCTGTTGAGCATGGTCCCGGTGTCGCCGCCGGAGCGCTGGACGGAGCCGACGAGGTTGCCGATCGCGTTGCGGGACATGACGCGGGAGTCGGCGTGGGCGTTGAAGTCGTCGCCGAGCCGGATGGCGTAGACCCCGGCGATGCCGACCTTGGTGCGCAGGTCCCGGAAGACGGTGGCCTTGGGGAACTCCGGGCTCGCGGGCAGGACGGCCACGAAGACCGGCTTCCCGGCGTCCTCGATCTTCTTGGCCAGGGCGTCGGCGTCGGCCGCGGGCAGCTGGCTCGCGGCGCGCGGATCCACGTAGACCGGGCTCTCGCGCAGTGCCTCGGCGACGGTGTCGAGGCCGGTCGCGGCGTGCGCGGCGGGGGCAGGGGCGTACAGCGCCGTGCCGGCCAGGGCGATCAGGGCGGCGATCAGGGCCAGCAGCGGCCTGGGAAGCGCCCGGGTGGTGGCGGGCATGGCGTTGCTCCTCGGATCGAGGTCGGGTTCCTACCTACAGCGAAATTTACTCCCAAAACGGATTAATCAGACATCGGGTTCCCCCACCTCCCCCGGCTCACCCCGGCTCACCCCAGGCTCATCCGTACGAGAGGTTCGCGCAGGGGTCGTCGTCCGCCGACCGGGCCGTGGCGGCGACGTCGGTGGAGAGGGTCCCGGGGGCCGGAGCTGAGGCCGGGGCGGAGGGCGCCGCGGACGGCCCGGCAGCCCCGGCCGCACCCGCGGAAGCACTGCCGGAGGCGCTCCCGGACGCACCTCCGGTCGCGCCGGCGGAGGCGCTCGCGGACGCGTAGTCGCGGCCCACCGTCACCGTGACCCCGTCCTCCGCCACGCCCCGGATGTACGCCCCGGGGAAGAGCCGGGCGACCGTCCGCGCGTCGGC
Organism: Streptomyces rectiverticillatus; assembly: GCF_013394065.1. NCBI lineage: Bacteria > Bacillati > Actinomycetota > Actinomycetes > Kitasatosporales > Streptomycetaceae > Streptomyces > Streptomyces rectiverticillatus. Next base: position 4,966,121 of record NZ_CP040752.1, on the reverse strand, counting down.
CGCCCGCCCCGGGCCGAACTCGATCACGGTGGTGCCCGCGTTGCGGACCTCCGCGTTGCCGGTGTCACCGACCGTGAACCCGTGCCGTTCGAGGGCGGCCGCGGCCCGCGCCGCGAGCCCGGTCACCCTGGTGCCGTTGGCGACGGAGACGCTCACACCCTCCCCGGAGACCGGCGCCGGTGCGGCGGGGGCCTGCGAGGCAGGGCCCGGGGAGCCCTGGGCAGGGCCCGGGGAGCTCTGGGCCGCGCCCGCCGGCCGGCCCTTGGAGCGGTCGCCGCCCGCGTCCTTGCCGTCGATGGTGCGGTCGGCCCTCAGGGAGGCCCACAGGGCATCGGCCTCGGGCCGGACGATGTCGACGCGGTCCCCCTCGTAGCGCCAGGGGACGGTGATGAACTTGATGTCGTGCAGGCCGACGTCCTTGAGTGACATCGCGAAGGACAGCAGCTTGTCGGCCGAGCCCAGCCCCGGGTCGACGGTCATCGACCGGGTGGCGGCGTCGGCCAGCGGCAGCAGCGTGGCGGGGTTGAAGCCCTGCGCCCGCACCTTCTTGATCAGACCGGCGAGGAAGGCCTGCTGGCGCTGGATGCGGCCTATGTCGGAGCCGTCGCCGATGCCGTGCCGCACGCGCACGTAGTCCAGGGCCTTCTGCCCGGAGACGGTCTGCTGCCCCTTGGGGAACAGGAGCCCGCCGCGCGAGCCGCGGTGCGGGTCGAGGTCGCCCTGGTAGACCTCTTTCGGCAGGCACACCTCCACCCCGCCGACGGCGGAGGTCATCGCGGAGAAGCCCTCGAAGTCGACGACGACGGTGTGGTCGACGCGCAGGCCGGTGAGCTTCTCCACGGTGTTCTGCGTGCAGGCCGGGTTGCCCTTCGCCGACTCCCCCACCGAGAAGGCCGAGTTGAACATCGCCCGCGTCCGCCCGGACGTCCAGCTGCCGTCGGGCAGCCGGCACGGGGGGATGTCCACGAGCGTGTCCCGGGGGATCGAGACGGCGATGGCGTGCTCGCGGTCGCGGTACACGTGCAGCAGGAAGGCGGTGTCCGAGCGGCCGACGTCGCCCTCGCCCCCGCCCAGGCCGCTGTTGCCCCCGGCGCGCGAGTCCGAGCCGATGACCAGGACGTTCTGACCGGCGACCCCGGCACCCGGGCGGTTCTTGGACAGCCCGTCCGCGTCGAACGTGCTGATGTTGCCGTTCAGCCGGAGCCAGAGCCAGCCGGCACCGGCGGTCAGCAGCACCACGAACGCCATCGCGACGAGCGTCGCCGTCCGCATCCGGTGATGCGTCCCGCTCCCTCGGCTGCCACTCATCTGCGAGCCCTCATCCATTCCCCCGGCGTGCCCGTCTCCCTGCCACCTCACCCCGATAGACGGCCGGGCAGCCACTTTGGTTGTCCAGTTGCGCAATCTGGCAAGTATGGTGACCACAACGGTTACGGAAGAGAGCGGAAGAGAGAGGTGCGCCGACCATGCTGCGCAATGCCCTGGAGCCGTGGCACATCCTCGTGGTGGTGCTCGTGATGGTCGTCCTGTTCGGGTCGCGGAAGCTGCCGGACACCGCCCGCGCGCTCGGCAAGTCGATGCGCATCCTCAAGAGCGAGGCCAAGGCCATGAAGTCCGACGGCCCAGCCGTGCAGGCGGACGACCGAGCCACGAAGGCCGACGGCCGAGCGATGAAGGCGGACGGTCAAGCCGTGCAGGCCGGCGATCAACCGGCCGACAACCCCCGGTGAACCACAGGACACCTGTACGACTCTTCCGGTACACCCGCCCCTGGTGAGCTTCCCCTCGGCCGGACATCCCGCCCGGCCTGCGAGGAGGAAAAACCATGGGTTCTCGTCCGTACCGGCGTCGTCTCGCCTGGGGCGCCGCCGCACTGCTCGCCGCCGGCGTCGCGGTACCGGCCGTGGCCACCGCTTCCGAGGCGGGCGGCAGCTCGGACGTCCCCGCGCTCAGCGCGGGCCACGGCGCGAAGAAGGCCAAGAACGTCATCCTGCTCATCGGTGACGGCATGGGCGACTCGGAGATCACCCTGGCCCGCGACTACACCGTGGGCGCGGCCGGCCGGCTGAACATGGACAAGTTCCCGCTCACCGGCGCGTACACGACGTACTCCGTCGACAAGGACGGCAAGCCGGACTACGTCACCGACTCCGCGGCCAGCGGCACCGGCTGGGCCACCGGGCAGAAGACGGTCAACGGCCGGATATCCAAGACCCCCGGCACGGACAAGGCGATGCCCACCATCCTGGAGCTGGCCCAGAAGAACGGCCTGGCCACCGGCAGCGTCACCACCGCCGAGCTGACCGACGCCACCCCGGCCGTCCTCGCCTCGCACGCCACCGACCGCAGCTGCATGGGCCCGGCCGACATGAAGGCCTGCCCGAACGACACCGTCGCCAAGGGCGGCCCCGGCTCGATCGCCGAGCAGAGCGTCAACCACAAGGTGGACGTCCTCCTCGGCGGCGGCAAGGCCCGCTTCGACCAGAAGGTCACCGAGGGCCGCTTCGCGGGCCGGACCGTCACCCAGCAGGCCGAGCAGCTCGGCTACCAGGTCGTCACCGACGACAAGGGCCTGAAGAACGCCAAGCCCGGCAAGCCCGTGCTCGGCCTCTTCGCCGACGGCAACGTGCCGGTCGAGTGGACCGGCAAGGCCGCGGCCAAGGGCGGCACCGAGCCTCAGCGCTGCGTGACGAACAACCCCGAGCGCAAGGCCGGCACCCCGAGCCTTGCGAACCAGACCCGCAAGGCGCTGCAGCTGCTGGAGGCCAAGCAGAAGGGCGCGGGGTCCGAGAAGGGCTTCTTCCTGCAGGTCGAGGGCGCCTCGATCGACAAGCGCGACCACGCCGCCGACCCGTGCGGCCAGATCGGCGAGACCGCGGCCCTCGACCGCGCCGTGAAGGTCGCCCGCGACTACGCCGCGCAGCACCCGGACACCCTGGTCGTCACCACCGCCGACCACGCGCACACCAGCCAGATCGTCCCGCTGGAGGCCACCCCGCCCGGCCTGTCCTCGACGCTGGTCACCGACGAGGGCGGCAAGCTGAAGGTGAACTACTCCACCAACACCCCGGGCAAGGCGCAGGAGCACACCGGCACCCAAGTGCGCATCGCGGCCCAGGGCCCGCAGGCGGAGCGCGTCCTCGGTCTCACCGACCAGACGCAGCTGTTCACGACGATCCGCAAGGCGCTCTCGCTGCGCTGACGCCGGAGCGTGGCCGGCGCCGCACCGAGCGGCACCGGGCGGCTCCGGCCGTGCCGCAGTCGACAACGTCACAGATCACCACAGGGGGGACAGGGCCCGGCCGCTCCAGCGGCCGGGCCCTGCGGGTTGTGCCAGTTATCCCGGCAGAACATTGGGCGGATCACATACCCGGTTGCGGGCGTCCAGCGTCAAGACTGTGAATTCCGTACCGGATGCCGGTGGGCCGATGCCCTGCGCCGCTCTCGTACATCCCCTTCCGTACGTCTTCACGTCTTCGCCCCGCACGTCTTTCGCACCACCCCGCTCGTACCACCCCGCCAGCCCTCGCAGGAGGAACCGCCGATGACCGGGTCCCGCGTCCTCGCCCTCGGCCACTACCAGCCCGCCCGGGTGCTGACCAACGACGAGCTGTCGACCATGGTCGACACCAGCGACGAGTGGATCCGCTCCCGCGTCGGCATCCGCACCCGCCGGGTCGCCGCGCCCGACGAGACGGTCGCCGACATGGCGGCCGAGGCCGCCGGGAAGGCGCTGGCGAACAGCGGGCTCGCGGCGGAGGAGATCGACCTCGTCCTCGTCGCCACCTGCACGGCCGACGACCGCAGCCCGAACACGGCCGCCCGGGTCGCGGCCGCGCTGGGCCTCGCCACGCCCGCCACCATGGACGTCAACGTCGTCTGCTCCGGCTTCACCCACGCGCTGGCCAGCGCCGACCACGCCATAAGGGCCGGCGCGGCGACGAACGCCCTGGTCGTCGGCGTGGAGAAGTTCACCTCGGTGACCGACTGGACCGACCGGACCACGTGCGTCCTGACCGGCGACGGTGCGGGCGCCGCCGTGGTCACGGCCTCGGCCGAAGCGGAGATCGGCCCCGTGGTGTGGGGCTCGGTGCCCGGCATGGGGCACGCCGTGCGGATCGAGGGCACGCCGTCCCGCTTCTCCCAGGAGGGCCAGTCGGTCTACCGCTGGGCCACCACGCAGCTGCCGCCCATCGCCCGCCGGGTCTGCGAGCGGGCCGGGGTGGCGCCGGAGGAGCTGGCCGCGGTCGTCCTGCACCAGGCCAACCTGCGGATCATCGAGCCGGTCGCGCGCAAGCTCGGGGCGGTCAACGCGGTCGTCGCGACGGACGTCACCGAGTCGGGCAACACATCCGCCGCGAGCATCCCGCTCGCGCTCTCCAAGCTGGTCGAGCGCGGGGAGGTGCCGTCGGGCGCGCCGGTCCTGCTCTTCGGCTTCGGCGGCAACCTCTCGTACGCGGGCCAGGTCATCCGCTGCCCGTAAGGGGCGCGATCCATTGCGGTGCGCCCCTTACCGGACCTCCGGCACCTCTCAGAACACCGACCACCCGGTCAACGTGGTGAAGTGGTCCAGCGCCGCCACACCGGCGACGGAGTTCCCCCGCGTGTCGAGCCCGGGGCTCCACACACACAGCGTGCACCGGCCCGGTATGACGGCGACGATGCCGCCCCCGACGCCGCTCTTGCCGGGCAGCCCCACGCGGTAGGCGAAGTCCCCGGCCGCGTCGTACGTGCCGCACGTGAGCATGACGGCGTTGACCTGCTTCGCCTCGCGGCGCGGCAGCAGCCGTGAGCCGTCGGCCCGCAGGCCGTGGCGGGCCAGGAAGCTGCCCGCACGGGCGAGGTCGCGGCAGCTCATCTCGATGGAGCACTGCCAGAAGTAGTGCTCCAGGACGGTGGGGACGGGGTTGTCGAGGTTGCCGTAGCTGGCCATGAAGTGGGCCAGGGCGGCGTTGCGGTCGCCGTGCTCGGTCTCGGAGGCGGCGACGGCGGGGTCGAAGGCCAGGTCGGGATTGCCGCTCTCGGCGCGCAGGAACTCCAGCATGGTGGTGCTGGCGTCGCCGGTGAGCGTCTGCAGCCGGTCGGTGACGACGAGCGCGCCCGCGTTGATGAACGGATTGCGCGGGATGCCGTTCTCGTATTCGAGTTGGACCAGCGAGTTGAAGGGATTTCCGGACGGTTCCGTTCCGACCCGGTCCCAGATCTTCCCGCCGCCCTCGGCCAGCACGAGCGCCAGGCTGAAGGCCTTGGAGATGGACTGCACGGAGAAGGGCTTCTCCCAGTCCCCGACGCCGTAGACGCCACCGTCCACGTCCGCGACGGCCAAGCCGAACTGATTGACGTCCACTTCGGCGAGGGCGGGGATGTAGTCGGCGACCTGGCCGCGGCCGACGAGGGGGCGGGCGAAGGCGGTGACCTCTTCGAGGACGGCCTGGTAGTCCACAGTCCTTGGTCCGTACTTCCGTGTCGACGGCGCTGTCGACGATGCGATCGGTGGGATATTCGGCCAACGGCCGGATCGGCTCGCACGATATCCGAACGCCCGGCCCACCTGCGAACTTTTGGGTACAAGGGGGTCATTCGGCCTACGCGACCGGCGTACGCCAGCTGCCGAACCGAGGGAGGGCGGCATGGCCCCACCCATGTCCGCGAACGAATTCCTGGCCGCGCTCAGACGCGAGGGCGCCACCGTCGTCGAAGTGGACGGCTGGCGCAACCACAACCGGGCCGGGCACGGCCCCTGGGGACCCGTCAACGGCGTGATGATCCATCACTCGGCCACGTCGGGCACCGACAGCACCGTGCGCCTGTGCTGGAACGGCTACGACGAGCTGCCGGGGCCCCTGTGCCACGGGGTCATCGCCAAGGACGGCGCCATCCACCTCGTCGGCTGCGGGCGCGCCAACCACGCCGGGGGCGGCGACGGGGACGTCCTCGATGCGGTGATCGCCGAGAAGCGGCTGCCGCCCGTCCGGTGGGCGGACACCGACGGGAACGTCCACTTCTACGGTTTCGAGTGCGTCAACCGCGGCGACGGCGAGGACCCCTGGCCGCAGGACCAGCTGCTGGCCGTCGAACAGGTGGCGGCCGCGATCTGCCGGCACCACGGCTGGACCGAGCGCTCCGTCATCGGCCACCTGGAGTGGCGCCCGGGCAAGTGCGACCCCGTGGGCTTCTCCATGGAGTGGCTGCGCGAGCGGGTCCGTGAGCGGCTGAAGTGAGGCTCCCCGTGGCCCGCCCGCCCGCTCACGCGACAATGGGGGCGTGACCAGCCATCCCCCCGCCGCCGGCAGCGCCGGGCTCGCCGGCCTGCGGCCGCGGCTGCCGTCCCCGCTCGTGGAGCTCCCGGACGAGAGGTTCGCCCGGCACGGCGTACGGCTGCTGCTCAAGCGGGACGACCTGATACACCCCGAGCTGCCCGGCAACAAGTGGCGCAAGCTCGCGCCCAACCTGCGGGCCGCTGCGGAGGAGGGCCGGCACACCCTGCTGACGTTCGGCGGCGCCTACTCCAACCACCTGCGGGCCACCGCCGCGGCGGGCCGCCTGCTCGGCTTCGCCACCGTCGGCGTCGTGCGCGGCGAGGAGCTCGCCGACCGCCCGCTGAACCCGTCGCTGCGCTACTGCGCCGCCTCCGGCATGCGGCTGATGTTCACCGACCGCTCCACCTACCGCCGCAAGGCGGAGCCCGAGGTGCTGGCCCGGCTGATCGAGCGGGCCGGCGGCGACTGCTTCGTCGTGCCCGAAGGCGGCTCCAACGCGGCGGCCGTGCTCGGCTGCGCGGAGCTCGGGCGCGAGCTGCGCGGGATGGCGGACGTCGTCGGGGTCGCGTGCGGCACGGGCGGCACACTCGCCGGCCTGGCCGCCGGGCTGGGCGAGGGGCAGCGGGCCATCGGCTTCCCCGTGCTCAAGGGCGGCTTCCTGAGCGCGGAGACCGAGCGCCTGCAGGGCGAGGCCTACGGCGGGCGGCGCGGGACGTGGCGGCTGGACGAACGCTTCCACTGCGGCGGCTACGCCAGGACGTCCGCCGCGCTGGAAGCCTTCGCCGACGACTTCACCGCCCGCCACGGCCTGCCCCTGGAACGGCTGTACGTGGCGAAGATGCTGTACGGCCTGACGACGCTGGCGGAGGAGGGCGCGTTCCCGAGGGGAACGACGGTGGCGGCGGTGATCACGGGCCGCGGGGGCCCGGAGCCTGCGGCTCCGGCGCGGTGAACCGCGTCAGCCCGCCTCCCCCTCGCGGTACGCGGCGGCCTCTTCCAGGTCGAGACGGCGCAGGAGCGTACGGAGCATCTCGTCATCGATCCGCCGCTGATCCCGCAGAGCGACGAAGACCTCCCGCTCGGCCCCGATCATCTCCCGGGCGAGCCGCCGGTAGATGTCGTCGGCCGACTCCCCCGTCACCGCACTGACCGTCCCGAGCCGCTCCCACACCGCATTGCGGCGCCGCTCCATGACGACGCGGAGCCGGTCGGCGAGCGGCGGGGGAAGCGCGTTGCGCTCGTCGGCGAGCAGCTCGTCCAGGCGGCGCTCGGCGGCGAGGGAGGCCTCGTTCTGCGCCTGGGCCTCCGCAAGGGTCTCCGCGGCGCTGTCGCGCCCGGGCAGCCGCAGCACGCGGATCAGCGGAGGCAGGGTGAGCCCCTGGACGACGAGGGTGCCGATGACGGTCGTGAAGGTCAGGAAGAGGACGAGGTTGCGGTGGGGGAAGTCCTCCCCGGCGTCCGTGGTGACGGGGATGGAGAAGGCGATGGCGAGGGAGACGACGCCCCGCATGCCGGCCCAGCCGACCACGAGCGGGCTCTTCCAGGTGGTGTCGGTCTCCCGCTCGCGGATCCGCGCGGACAGGGCGCGCGGCAGGAACGTCGCCGGGTAGACCCAGACGAAGCGGGCGGCCACGACGGCGAGGAAGACGGCGACCGCGTACCAGGCGGCCGCCCCCGCTCCGTAGGTGCCGAGGCCGCGCAGCACCACGGGCAGCTGCAGTCCGATCAGGGCGAAGACGGCGGACTCCAGGACGAAGGAGACCATCTTCCACACGGCGGCCTCCTGCAGCCGGGTGGCGAAGTCGACCTGCCAGGCGCGGTGTCCGAGCCAGAGGCCGACGACCACGACGGCGAGCACCCCGGAGGCGTGGACCTCCTCGGCGGCGGCGTAGGCGGCGAAGGGGATCAGCAGGGAGAGGGTGTTCTGCAGCAGCGGTTCGCGCAGGTGTTTGCGCAGCCAGTGCAGCGGCACCATGAGGGCCAGGCCGACGCCGATGCCGCCGAGGGAGGCGACGGCGAACTCCCTGATGCCCTCGCCCCAGGTCGCGCCCGCGCCGACGGCGGCGGCGAGGGCCACCTTGTAGGCGGTGATGGCGGTCGCGTCGTTCACGAGGGACTCGCCCTGCAGGATCGTGGTGATGCGCGAGGGCAGGCCGAGGCGGCGGGCGATGGCGGTGGCCGCGACGGCGTCGGGCGGGGCGATCACGGCGCCGAGCACGAGGGCGGCCGTCGGCGGCAGCCCGGGCACGACGAGGTAGGCCGCGTAGCCGACGGCGAGCGTCGCGAAGAGGACGTAGCCGACGGACAGGAGCGCGACGGGGCGGATGTTCGCCCGCAGGTCGAGGTAGGAGCTGTCGAGCGCGGCCGTGTGCAGCAGGGGCGGCAGCAGGAGGGGCAGCACGATGGCCGGGTCGAGCGTGTAGTCCGGTACGCCGGGGAGCTGGGAGGCGACGAGGCCCGCGGCGACGAGCAGCAGGGGCGCGGGCACGGGGGTGCGCCGCGCCGCGCCGGCGACGGCGGCTCCGCCCGCGACCAGCATCAGCAGTGGCATGACGTCCATCGGTGCGGGCCTGTCTCCTCGTGGGTGCGGTGCGGTGGCGCGTGCCGACGGTGCGGGCGCTCGCGCCTCGGCGGTGCGATCTAATCTGGCAATCATGAGCGAGTGCCTGCATCTTCCCGGGCTGCCGCGCCCCGAGCCCGTCGCCGTGCACCCGACGTGCCCGGAGTGCGAGGCGGCCGGCAGCCACCCCGTGCAACTGCGGCTGTGCCTGGTCTGCGGCCACGTCGGATGCTGCGACTCCTCGCCGTACCGGCACGCCACGGGCCACTTCCGGGAGACGGGGCACGCGGTGATGCGCAGCTACGAGCCGGGTCAGAGCTGGCGCTGGTGCTACGTGGACCAGCGGCTGGTCTGACGGCGCCCGCTAGCATGCACGCATGATCCGAGCCGCGACGCCCGCCGACGTGCCCGCCCTCCATGTGATGATCCGCGAACTCGCGGCGTACGAACGGTCGGTGGAGGACGCCCGGGCGACCGAGGAACAGCTGCACGAGGCGTTCTTCGGAGCGCACCCCGCGGCGTTCGCCCTGATAGCGGAGAGTGACGGAGCTGGGGGCGGTGAGGCGCCCGGGGCGGCGGAGCCGGTCGGCTTCGCGATCTGGTTCCGCAACTTCTCCACCTGGACGGGCACGCACGGTGTCTGGCTGGAGGATCTCTACGTGCGCCCCGAGGCGCGCGGCGGCGGGTACGGCAAGGCGCTCCTCGCGACCCTCGCCGGGATCTGCACGGACCGCGGCTACCAGCGTTTCGAATGGTCAGTGCTGGACTGGAACACGCCCTCGATCGGGTTCTACAAATCCCTCGGAGCCGAACCCATGGACGAATGGACCACCTACCGCTTGTCCGGAGAACCCCTCCGCGCCCTTGCGGCGCTCGCGCAGAGTGACGAAAATCCCAACTAGGCGACAGCTCTTTCGATTTGGGACCGCAAGCCCCTAGCCACTGTCCGTGCTCATGGGTTTACCATGAGTGACAGTCGCGGGGCTGCTCCACGGACCCGCAGATCGCGATAGCGTCGCAGCCGAACCATGTGCCGCACCGGCCCGCGCGCGACCTTCGACCGAAGGGCGGCCGAGGGCGGGGGCCGGCGCTCGTAACAGCTCAAGAAGCTTGTGCCACCTTGGAGGTGAGGGTGTCCCCAATCGCAGGCGAGCCCGGGACCCAGGACTTCGTGGAAGTCCGGCTGCCCGCTGCGGGTGCCTACCTGTCGGTGCTGCGAACGGCGACAGCCGGTCTCGCGGCCCGCTTGGACTTCACCCTCGACGAGATCGAGGACTTGCGCATCGCGGTGGACGAGGCGTGCGCGATCCTTCTGCAACAAGCCGTGCCCGGCTCCGTTCTCAGCTGCGTCTTCCGCCTGGTGGGCGATGCGCTGCGGGTGACCGTCTCGGCACCCACCACGGACGGCCGCGCACCCGAGCGCGACACCTTCGCCTGGACGGTGCTCTCCGCCCTGGCCGGTGAGGTCGACTCGACCGTCGCCGACGACCGTACGGTCAGCATCAGCCTGCACAAGAAGCGCGGCGCCGGCCCCGGACAGCCGTGACGGAAGAGGGGGCTCCGTGAGTACTGCATCGTCGCGGGGGGTGCGTACCCCGGCCATCCCGCAGCAGCCTGCCCGACAGCTGCCGGGCGATCCTGCGAATCCCGCGCCGGACGAGGCGAGCGACCCACCAGAGCGGGCGGACCACATGGACCAGCACCAGCACCGGCACTCCACCGCGCAGGACCGCAGTGGTGCCCGGGCCCTGTTCATCGAGCTGCGGGCGCTGCCGGACGGTTCGCCCGAGCGGGCCGAGCTGCGCAACCACCTCGTGCGGATGCACCTGCCGCTGGTGGAGCACCTGGCCCGGCGCTTCCGCAACCGCGGGGAGCCGCTGGACGACCTCACCCAGGTCGCCACCATCGGCCTGATCAAGTCGGTGGACCGCTTCGACCCGGACCGCGGCGTCGAGTTCTCCACGTACGCGACCCCCACGGTCGTCGGGGAGATCAAGCGGCACTTCCGCGACAAGGGCTGGGCGGTCCGCGTCCCGCGCCGGCTGCAGGAGCTGCGGCTGGCCCTGACCACGGCCACCGCCGAGCTCTCCCAGCGGCACGGCCGCGCGCCCACCGTCCACGAGCTGGCCGAGCACCTGGGGATCTCCGAGGAGGAGGTGCTGGAGGGGCTGGAGTCCGCCAACGCCTACAGCACCCTCTCCCTGGACGTCCCCGACACGGACGACGAGTCCCCGGCGGTCGCGGACACCCTCGGCGCGGAGGACGAGGCGCTGGAGGGCGTCGAGTACCGCGAGTCCCTCAAGCCGCTCCTGGAGGACCTGCCGCCGCGGGAGAAGAAGATCCTGCTGCTGCGCTTCTTCGGCAACATGACCCAGTCGCAGATCGCCCAGGAGGTCGGGATCTCGCAGATGCACGTGTCACGGCTGCTGGCGAGGACGCTGGCGCAGCTGCGGGACAGGTTGCTGATCGAGGAGTAGCGGTTTCCTTCACCGGCCCGCCCGGCGGGTGGGAACCGGCGGTCCGGGGCGGGGCGCCCCGGCGCTCACTCCCGCGGACCGATCCCGAGGGCCTCGGTCGCCGTCGGGTTCACGAGCAGCACCAGCGTGCCCAGGGCCACGACGACCAGCGCCACTGCCGCAGCGATCATGGCGCCCCCGGCGACGTACAGCGTCCAGGCGACCGGCAGCGCCATGATCTGCGTGATCATGGCCGGTCCCCGGCTCCACCGGCGGCGCAGCCACAGCCCGCGCGCGGCCACCAGCGGCAGCACGGCCAGCGCGAGCACGGTCAGGCCGCCCGTCTCCGCCTGCTGAGGGCTGTCCGGCTTGCCGAGCAGGCCCATGACCAGCAGATAGACGCCGGCGGCGGCGAGCGCCACGCCCTCCAGGCCGGTCAGCACGGCCGCGGCCGTCAGCCGGGCCGGACGGGGCCCGGCGGGGGCGGGGGCCCCGGCGGCCTGCTGCCGGGGGCCGGCGGGGCCGCTCTTACGGGCGTTCTTCGGCGCGGACTGCTTGCTGCTCACCCCAGCAGGGTAGCCGTACCGCAGGCGATGCGAGGGGGCCCGAAGGCGGGCCGGGGCCGATCGTGTACCGACAGGTAGGTAGGCTGGCGCGCATGCGTGCGCTTCTCGTGGTCAACCCCTCGGCCACCACCACCAGTGCCCGTACCCGTGATGTCCTGGTCCACGCGCTCGCCAGCGATCTCAAGCTGGAGGTCGCCACCACGGAGTACCGGGGCCATGCCCGCGATCTGGCCCGGCGGGCGGCCGAGAGCGGGAACACCGGACTGGTGGTGGCACTCGGCGGCGACGGCACGGTCAACGAGGTCGTCAACGGCCTCCTGCACGCCGGCCCCGACCCCGAGGGCCTGCCCCGGCTCGCCGTGGTGCCCGGCGGCTCCACCAACGTCTTCGCCCGCGCCCTGGGCCTGCCCAACGACGTCGTGGAGGCGACCGGCGCCCTGCTGGACGCCCTGCGCGAGGGGACCGAGCGCACGGTCGGCCTCGGCCTCGCGGGCGGCACGCCCGGCACCGAGGACGAGGGGGTCCCGTCCCGCTGGTTCACCTTCTGTGCGGGCTTCGGCTTCGACGCAGGGGTCATCGGCCGGGTGGAGCAGCAGCGCGAGCGCGGCAAGCGGTCGACGCCTGCGCTGTACGTGCGACAGGTGATGCGGCAATTCGTCGGGGAGACCCACCGCCGGCGGGGCACGATCACCCTCGAACGGCCGGGCGAGGAGCCACTCGAGAATCTCGTCATGTCGATAATCTGCAACACGGCGCCGTGGACGTACCTCAACAACCGTCCGGTCTACGCGTCGCCGCAGGCGTCCTTCGACACCGCCCTTGACGTGCTGGGATTTACCAGGCTGTCGACGGCGGCGGCCGGCCGCTACGTCACCCAGCTGCTCACGTCCACGCCCGAGCGCGGCCCCCGGGGCAAGCACACCGTGTCCTTGCACGACCAGACGCAGTTCACCTTGCATTCGCAGGTTCCGCTGCCGTTCCAGATGGACGGTGACCACCTGGGAGTGCGGAGCAGCGTGACGTTCACAGGCGTTCGCCGTGCACTGCGTGTGATTGTGTGAGTGCTAGGGCCGAAAGTCCTTCCACTCGAACGTTTAGGCTGGGTTCCACCCCCTGGAAGTACGGCTGTGACCTAGCCGACACCGAGGAATCAAAAAAAACTTTCCAGAAGGGGTTGTATCCGCCGCCGAGGTTTGCGAGTCTCTTCATGGCGATCGGGACGTCCGCTCTTCCGGCCTTCCGATACAGCCCGAACCCCTCCCTTTTCCTGATGGACCGCACCAGTTTCACGACTGGGCGTCGGCCCTTCCCCCGCGGAGGGATTCGTGAAAGCGTTCACATTCACAAGCAACGTAGCCGCAATAACGAGGAGATGGAGCAGCCATGGACTGGCGTCACAACGCCGTTTGCCGCGAGGAAGACCCCGAGCTGTTCTTCCCCATCGGCAACACCGGTCCTGCGCTGCTGCAGATCGAGGAAGCCAAGGCCGTCTGCCGCCGCTGCCCCGTGATGGAGCAGTGCCTGCAGTGGGCGCTCGAGTCCGGCCAGGACTCCGGCGTCTGGGGTGGCCTCAGCGAGGACGAGCGCCGCGCCATGAAGCGCCGCGCCGCTCGCAACCGGGCGCGCAACGCCACCGCCTGACGACGCCCCTCGGCCCCCGAGCCGCAGCGCGCAGTACCCCCTGACGCTCCCCCCGAGCTTCGCCTGGGGGCGCCCCACATCACGTGAGCTTTGAGCCCCGGACCTGATGGTCCGGGGCTCAGTGCTGTTCTCCTCGACAGACCCCGACAGGCCTCGACAGACCCCGACAGGTCAGCCCTTCTCGGCCCGTACCGGGATGTCGAGGACGACCCTCGTGCCCTGCCCGGAAGCGGGCACCATGTCGAACGTTCCACCCATCTCGCCCTCGACGAGGGTGCGGACGATCTGCAGGCCCAGGTTGCCGGCGCGCTGCGGGTCGAAGCCCTCGGGCAGTCCGCGGCCGTCGTCCTGCACCGAGATCAGCAGGCGGGCGTCGCGCCGGGTGCCGCTGCGCACGGCGGTGACCTCCACCGTGCCCCGCTCCCCCGGCCCGAACCCGTGCTCCATGGCGTTCTGCAGCAGCTCGGTCAGCACCATCGACAGCGGGGTCGCCACCTCGGCGTCGAGGATCCCGAAGCGGCCCGTGCGCCGTCCGGCGACCCGGCCGGGCGAGATCTCGGCGACCATCGCCAGCACCCGGTCGGCGATCTCGTCGAATTCGACCCGCTCGTCCAGGTTCTGCGAGAGCGTCTCGTGGACGATGGCGATCGAGCCGACCCGGCGGACGGCCTCCTCCAGCGCCTCGCGCCCCTCGGCCGAACCGATCCTGCGGGCCTGGAGCCGCAGCAGGGCCGCTACGGTCTGCAGATTGTTCTTCACCCGGTGGTGAATCTCCCGGATGGTCGCGTCCTTGGTGATCAACTCTCGCTCGCGGCGTCGCAGTTCGGTGACGTCGCGTAGCAGTACGAGCGAACCGATGTGATTTCCCTTGGGTTTGAGGGGAATCGCCCGGAGCTGGATGACTCCGTCGTTGCCCTCGACCTCGAACTCGCGCGGCGCCCAGCCGCTGGCCAGCTTGGCGAGCGACTCGTCGACCGGACCGCGTGAGGGCGCCAACTGAGCGGTGGTCTCGCCCAGATGATGCCCCACGAGGTCGGCGGCGAGGCCGAGGCGGTGGTAGGCGGAGAGGGCGTTGGGGCTCGCGTACTGCACGATGCCGTCGGCGTCCAGCCTGATGAGACCGTCGCCGGCGCGCGGGGAGGCGTCCATGTCGACTTGTTGACCGGGGAAGGGGAACGCGCCGTTGGCGATCATCTGGGCCAGGTCCGAGGCGCTCTGGAGGTAGGTGAGCTCCAGCCGGCTCGGGGTGCGCACGGTCAGCAGGTTCGTATTGCGGGCGATGACGCCGAGCACCCGGCCCTCGCGGCGGACGGGGATGGACTCGACGCGGACGGGGACCTCCTCGCGCCACTCGGGATCGCCCTCGCGGACGATCCGGCCCTCGTCGAGGGCGGCGTCCAGCATGGGGCGGCGGCCGCGCGGCACGAGGTGGCCGACCATGTCGTTCTGGTAGGAGGTGGGGCCGGTGTTGGGCCGCATCTGCGCGACCGACACGTAGCGGGTGCCGTCGAGCGTGGGTACCCACAGGACGAGGTCGGCGAAGGACAGGTCGGAGAGCAGCTGCCACTCCGAGACCAGCAAGTGCAGCCACTCCAGGTCGGAGTCGCAGAGGGCCGTGTGCTGACGTACGAGGTCGTTCATGGAGGGCACAGTGGTGAGCCTACCCGGGGCCGGGACGCTCATCCCGGGGCGGCCGTGGGCCCGGTGCGGGCCTGCCGTGGGCCCGGTGCGGACGGCCGAGGGGCCGTGCGGACCTCGGTGGATACCCGGGGAAACCCGGGCGGGAGAACCATGGACAGAGAAGAATGGTCTAGTCCACAATGGGTAAGCAAAGTTTCCGCCTTCCCCGCACAGGAGGGCGGAGCGAGGCCCGGCGCTCTCTGCCCTGATCGCGCCACGGCCTCCAGTCGGCCCACTCAGGCTGCGAGGTCCGCACACCCCGCAGCCCGGCGGGCCGATACGGCTCCGGGCTGCGGTGCCGGCCGGGTCGAGGGTCCCGGTCAGGCGCCGCGGCCCGAAGTGACCCCTCCGGGGCCCGCCTCTCCCGCCCGCTCCCGCGGCCAGGCCTGCATCGCGACGTCGGCGACCGCCTCCAGGGTGGCGCGGTCCGCGCCGTCCCGCGCCTGCTGCGACATGCCCTGCAGAACGGCACCCGTATAGACGGCGAGGGTGTGCGCGTCGGTGTCCGCCGGCAGGACGCCCGCGGCGACGTCGGCGGCGATGCGGCCCTCGATGAACGCGACGCCCTTGTTGCGCCGCTCCTGAAGCGCCTCGACCACTTCGGCCGACTGCTCGGTGCAGTTCGTGGCCGCACTGATGATCATGCAGCCGCGCGGCAGGCCGGGAAGGGTGTGGGCGACCGCGGCCTCGTGCAGGAGGCGGTCCGCCGCACTGCGGGCGGTCGGCGCCTCGGCCAGGGCCTTCGCCGTGAAGAGGCCGTAGTTCCGCACGTAGGCCTCGATCGCCTCCTCGAACAGGGTGCGCTTGTCGCCGAACGCCGCGTAGAGGCTGGGCGCCTTGATGTCCATGGCGCGAGTGAGGTCGGAGATGGAGACGGCCTCGTAGCCGTGCTCCCAGAAGGCCTTCATCGCCTGCTCCAGGGCCGTCTCGCGGTCGAAGGACCGGGGCCTGCCCCGCTGTTTGGTCGCCATGCCCCACATTCTATAGCGCTCGCTAAAAAACCTGTGCTACGTTCTTTCTGTAGCACTCACTAAAGAAAGAGGGGGGCGCGGCCATGGGCACGCTCACGGGCAGGACGGCACTGGTCACAGGCGGCAGCCGGGGCATCGGGCGGGGCATCTCGGAGCGCCTGGCCGCGGAGGGGGCCCGCGTCGCCGTGCACTACGGGCGGGACGCCGCTTCCGCCGAGCAGACGGTGAAGGCGATCGAGGCCGCGGGCGGCGAGGCCTTCGCGATCCGGGCGGAGCTGGGGGCGGCGGGGGACGCCGAGGCCCTGTGGGCCGCTTTCGACGAGCGGGCGGACGGCCTGGACATCCTGGTGAACAACGCCGGCATCGACGGCGTGCGGGTGCCGATCGGTGAGGTGACCGAGGAGGACTTCGATCGGGTCTTCGCCGTCAATACGAAGGCGCCGTTCTTCGTCACCCGCCTCGGCCTGGACCGCCTGCGCGACGGCGGGCGCATCGTCAACGTCTCCACGGGGCTGACCCACGGCGCGGCGATGCCCCAGCTGATCGCCTACACGATGACGAAGGGCGCGGTGGACGCCTTCACCTCGGTGCTGGCCAAGCAGCTGGGCGAGCGCGGCATCACGGTCAACGCCGTGGCGCCTGGCGTGATCGACACCGACATGAACGCCGCGTGGCTGAACAGCGGCGCGGAAGTGCGGGCGGGCGTCGCCGCCCTGTCCCCCTTCAACCGGGTGGGCGAGCCGCGCGACGTCGCCGGCATCGTGGCCTTCCTCGCCTCGGACGACAGCCGGTGGGTGACGGGGCAGTGGATAGACGCGACGGGCGGCGCGCTGCTCTGACACCCGCCAGCAGGCGGCCGCGGGACGGGGGGCCGCGGCCGCCGGGGCGGTGTCCGGTCAGCGTGTCTCGGTGACCTTGGCGAGGGCCCGGGGTGCGTCCGGGTCCTGGCCGCGGGCGATGGTGATCTCGTAGGCCAGCATCTGCAGCGGCAGGATCTCGAGGAGGGGCTGCAGTTCCTCGGGCACGCCGGCCGTGGGGAGGGCGAATCCGGTCGTCGCCCGGGCCACCTCCGCCTCGGTGCCGACGATCATGAGGTCCGCACCCCGGCCGCGCAGCCGTTCGAGCACCGGCTGCAGGGCCGCGCCGCCGCGGCCCTCGGTGACGATGGCGATGACGGGCGAGATGTTGTCGACCATGGCGAGCGGGCCGTGCAGCAGATCGGCGCCCGAGTAGGACAGGGCGGGGATGTAGCTGGTCTCCATCAGCTTCAGCGCCGCCTCCTTGGCGGTCGGGTAGCCGTAGCCGCGGGAGGTGAGGACCATCCGTTCGGCGAAGCGGTAGCGGGCGGCGAGCTGTCTGACCTCGGGGCCTCGGTCGAGGATGCGTTGAGCGAGGCCCGGCAGGGCCCTGGCCGCGGTCGTGCCGTCTCCCCCGCCGGGGCGCAGGCCCTGGACGAAGAGGTAGAGGGTCAGCAGGGAGGCGGTGTAGGTCTTGGTGGCGGGCAGGGCGCGCTCGGGGCCGGCCAGGATGCCGATGTGGTGCTCGGAGACGGCGGCGAGCGGGGAGTCGGCGTTGTTGGTCACCGCAAGGGTGATCGCCCCGGCCTCGCGGGCGGCCTTGGTGGAGGCGACGAGGTCCGGGGAGCCGCCGGACTGGCTGACGGTCACGGCGAGTACGTCCGTCAGGTCGGGCCGGGCGCCGTAGGTCGTGACGGTCGACATGGAGGTCAGGCCGCAGGGCTTCCCGAGCTGCACTTCGAGGAGGTACTTGGCGTAGAGGGCGGCGTTGTCGGAGGTGCCCCGGGCGGTGAGGAGCACGAAGCGCGGCCGGCGAGCGGCGATGAGCCGGGCGGTCTCGGCGATGACGGGGGCGCCGTCGTCGAGGATGCGGTGCAGGACGGCCGGCTGCTCCGCCATCTCGCCGGACATGATCCCGCCCGGCTGCTCGCTGTGGTGGGCGGGGGTCGAGACGCTCATGTCCGGTTACCTCCCGGGCGGGGCTGCGGGGGTCACGGTCCGGCGGCCCGCCGCGTGGCGCCGGGACCCTCTCAGTCGAGCACGGAAAGGGCCGCGCCCGCCAGCCGGAAGCGGGCTCCGGGAGGCTTCCCCGTACACATCCCTCTGTTAGATTGGTCTATACCACACGATCCGCTCCACTCTTTAAGATCGGCAGGCCCCAGCGTGGAAGTTGTCATCGTCCCGGACGCCAAGGCAGGCGGCGAACTCATCGCGGAGGCCATGGCCGCCCTCCTGCGCCGCAAGCCCGGCGCTCTGCTCGGCGTGGCCACCGGCTCGACGCCGCTGCCCGTCTACGAGGCCCTGTCCGCCAAGGTCCGCTCCGGCGCGGTGGACGCCTCGCGCGCCCGCGTCTGCCAGCTCGACGAGTACGTCGGCCTGCCCGCCGACCACCCCGAGTCCTACCGCTCGGTGGTGCTGCGCGAGGTCGTCGAGCCGCTCGGCCTGACCGAGGCGTCCTTCATGGGCCCCGACGGCACCGCCGAGGACGTCCAGGCCGCCTGCGAGGAGTACGACCGCGCGCTGCCCGCGGCCGGCGGGGTGGACCTCCAACTGCTGGGCATCGGCACCGACGGGCACATCGGCTTCAACGAGCCGTGCTCCTCCCTGGCCTCCCGCACCCGGATCAAGACGCTGACCGAGCAGACCCGCGTCGACAACGCGCGCTTCTTCGACGGCGACATCGACCAGGTGCCCCACCACGTCATCACCCAGGGCATCGGCACCATCCTGGAGGCCCGCCACCTGGTGCTGCTGGCCACCGGCGAGGGCAAGGCGGACGCCGTGGCGGCGTCCGTCGAGGGCCCGGTCTCGGCCCTGGTGCCGGCCTCGGCGCTGCAGCTCCACCCCCACGCGACGGTCGTCGTCGACGAGGCGGCCGCGTCCAAGCTGAAGCTGGCGGACTACTTCCGCGCCACGTACGCGGCGAAGCCGGCCTGGCAGGGGCTGTAAGTCCTGCGCCCGGTAACGGCGGAAGGGGAGCCCGGCAGTGCCGGGCTCCCCTTCCGCCGTTACCGGACCGGCCGTCAGTCCCGCGCCCCCGCGATGACCTCCGCCGCAGCCGCCCCGCACACGCGGGCCGCGCCGTGCGTCGCCACGTGCAACGCCCCCCGCGGCGGGGCCTCGTTCAGGCCCATCTCCACCACGACCGTGTCCGGCCGCGCCACGAGCAGCGCGTCCAGGGCCTCCGCCATCCACCCGTGCCGGTGCGCGTCCCGTACGACGGCGACGATCCGCCGTCCGCGCGCCGCATCGAGCACGTCGGAGGCGCGGGCCGCGTCGTGACCGTAGGTGCCGGTCTCCGTGCCGGGCAGCAGCCGGGCCAGTTCGGCGCCGACGCCCCAGGGGGTCTCGTCACCGACGGCGATGTTCGCCAGCGGGGTGAACGCGGCCACGTAGGCGGGCCCGGCGAGGGGCTCGTGCGCGGGCGAGGCGGTCACCCGCAGGGCGCGCCGCGCCGCGGTCAGCCCCACCTCGGGGGCAGGCGCGTTCCCCTCCTCGGCCGCACCCGCCCCCGAGGTCCAGCGCGCCAGGGCGCGCACCCGTGCCGCGGCGTCGGCGAGCCGCTCCTCCTGCAGCTCGCCGGCGCGTACGGCTGCGACGAGCGCGTCGCGCAGCCGCAGCACGGTGTCCTCGTCGGCCAGTCCGCCGCCGACGCAGATGGCGTCGGCGCCCGCGGCGATGGCCAGCACGCTGCCGCGCTCGATCCCGTGGGTGCCGGCGATGGCCCGCATCTCCATGCCGTCGGTGACGATCAGGCCGTCGAAGCCGAGGCCCCCGTCGGCGACGGGCGCGCGCAGCAGTCCGTGCAGGGCGGCGGGGCTGAGGGTCGCCGGCAGGTCCGCGTCGAGCGCGGGCAGCAGGATGTGCGCGCTCATGACGGCTTTGGTGCCGGCGGCGACCGCGGCGTGGAAGGGCACCAGTTCGCGCGCCCGCAGCGTGGTGAGGTCCGCGTCGATGCGGGGCATGTCGTGGTGGGAGTCGACGGCCGTGTCGCCGTGCCCGGGGAAGTGCTTGGTGCAGGCGGCGACGCCCGCGGACTGCAGGCCCTCGACGTAGGCGGCGGTGTGCCGGGCGACGAGCTGCGGGTCGGCGCCGAAGGACCGGACGCCGATGACCGGGTTGTCCGGGTCGGAGTTGACGTCGGCGGACGGCGCCCAGTTGAGGTTGACGCCGCACGCGGCGAGCCGGCGGCCCAGCTCCCGGGCGACGGCCCGGGTCAGTTCGGTGTCGTCGACGGCGCCGAGGGCGAGGTTGCCGGGGAAGGAGGAGCCGTTGCGCACCTCCAGCCGGGTGACGTCACCGCCCTCCTCGTCGATCGCGACGAGCACGTCGCCGCACTCGGCGCGCAGCTGTGCGGTGAGCTTGGAGAGCTGCTCGGGCGAGGTGATGTTGCGGCCGAAGAGGCCGACGGAGGCGAGCCCTTCGCCGAGCCGGCGCAGCAGCCACGCCGGGGCGGTGGTGCCGGTGAAGCCGGGCTGCAGGACGGTGAGGGCGTTGCGCGTGAGCGTGTCCATGTCCGTGTCCATGAGAAGTGGGCCCCTAACCCTTCACTGCGCCGGAGGTGAGGCCGCCGACGGCCTTGCGCTGGAGGATGACGAAGAGGATCAGGATGGGCACGGCGAAGAGCGAGGAGGCGGCCATGGTGGCGCCCCAGTCATCGCCGAAGGCCGTGCGGAATCCGGTGAGCCACACGGGGAGGGTCTGGGCCGAGGCGTCCTTGTTGAGGATCAGGACGTAAGGGAACTCGTTCCAGACGGTGATGAAGCCGAAGAGCGAGGTGGCCATCAGGCCCGGCGCCAGCAGCGGGAAGATCACCTTGATGAACGCCTGGGTGCGGGTGCAGCCGTCGACCATCGCGGACTCCTCCAGCTCCTTGGGCACGGCGGCGACGTAGCCGCGCAGCGTCAGGACGGTGAAGGGGAGCACCATGACGGTGTAGATGGCGATCAGCGGCACGAGGCTGTTCAGCAACTCCGCGTCCCTCACGATGATGTAGTACGCGAGGGCCATGACCTCCCAGGGGGCCATCTGGGCCATCATCATCACCAGGATGAAGCTCTTGCGCCCCTTGAAGCGCATCCGCGCGACGGCGAACGAGGCGAACAGGGCGATCACCAGCGACAGTGCGACGGCGACGAGGGTGACGGTGAGGGAGTTGCGCACAAGCGTCCAGAAGCCGTCCGCCTCCACCGCCCGCTCGAAGTGCTCGAAGGTGGGGCTGGCCGGGAACCAGACGGGGTCCTCACTGACGATGTCCTTGTTGGCCTTGAAGGCCGTGCTGAACATCCAGTAGACGGGGAACACGAACGCGAGGAAGAGAACGACCGCGGTCGCTCCCGGCCAGATCCGGCCCAGGGTCGATCGCCTCACAGCTCGTCCTCCTCTTGCTTGAGCACCAGGCGCAGGTAGTACGCCGTCAGGGCCAGCAGGATCACGATGGTCAGGATGGAGATGGCGGCGCCCATCCCGAAGTGCTGGCTGCCGAAGCCTTCCTGGAAGGCGTAGACGGGGAGGGTCTCCGTGAGCCGGTCCGGCCCGCCCTCGTTGATCGCGAACACCTGGGTGAACGACTTGAAGATCCAGATGACTTCGAGGAACGTCGTGGCCAGGAAGAAGGGCTTGAGGAAGGGGAAGGTCACCGAGGTGAACTGCTTCCGGGCGCCTGCGCCGTCCAGCGCGGCCGCCTCGTAGAGCTCCTTGGGGATCGTGGTGGTCGCCGCGTAGAGGTTGATGGCCACGAAGGGCACCGACTGCCAGACGATCAGCACGGTGATCACGAAGAAGGTGGAGAACTGCCCGCTGGTCCAGCTGTAGCCGGCCATGGAGTGCCAGCCGAGCTTGTCCAGCACGTGGTTGACGACGCCGAAGCGCTGGTCGAACAGCCACTGGAAGACGGTGGTCGCCGCCACGACGGGCATGGCCCAGGCGAGGACGAGGCCGAGCGAGAGCAGCAGCCGCAGGGCGGTGCCGAGGCGGGCGAGGAGCAGGCCGATGAAACAGCCCAGCGCCATGATGAGGACGACGTTGGCGAGGGTGAAGACCACCGAGCGCCCGGTGACACCCCAGAACTCGGAACTTCCCAGCTGCTCGGCGTAGTTGTCCGTGCCGGTCCACTCCGTGAGGTGCTGGATCAGCTGGCGCGGGCCGAGGTTCTGGAACGACAGCAGGCCGTTCTTCAGCAGTGTCCAGCCGAGCAGCAGCACCGTGACGGCGGCGGCGGGGAGGATCAGCAGATACGGCACGCCCCGGACGAGCCGGCCCGGTCCGCGGCGGGGCGGCGGAGCGGCGCCCTTGCCGGTCCGGGAGGCGGGCCCGGTGGCCGCCACCTCTTCGATCTGCGCTGACATCGTCGTCCGCCTTCTCCCCTGTCGAACGGTATTGCTGTGGTGCGCGGCCGGGTAGGGGGCCGTCGTTCACGGCCCCCTACCCGGCCGTCGGGTCACTGCTTCTGGCTGAGGCGCTTGTTGATGTCCGCCTCGACCTGCTTGGCGGCGTCCTCGGGGGACTTGCCGTTGAGCACGGCCGTCATGTACGCCTTGATCGGGTTCGGGGCGTTCTCCACCGCGGCCCACTCGGGGATCAGCGGGGTGGTGCCGCCGCCCTTGGCGGCCGGGGCCGCGGCCTCGGCGGCCGGGTTGCCCTTCACCTGCGCCAGCAGGGACTCCTTGTTGGGGAGGGAGCCGACCTCCTTGGCCAGCGCGCCCTCGTTCTTGTCGGACAGCGCGATCTTCAGGAACTCCTTGGCGAGCTCCTGCTTCTTGCTGCCCGCGGCCACGGCGAGGTTGGAGCCGCCGAGGAAGACGCCCTCGGGCTTGCCGGCGGTCTCACCGGGGATGGTGAAGTAGCCGAGGTCCTTCTCGATGGCCGGGTTGGCCTTGACGGCGGTGCCCGCCTCCCAGCCCATGCCGATGAAGGCGCCGGTCTTGCCCTTGGCGAAGACGTCGGCCTGCTGCGGGGTGGCCTCGTCCTTGTCCTTGGGGGCCTTGCTGAAGGCCTGGTACTGCTTGTAGATCTCCATGGCCTTGGCGACCTTGGGGTCGGCGAGGTTGGACACCCACTTCTTGCCGTCCTTCTTCACCAGGTCCGCGCCGGTGCCGATGGTCAGGCCGTCGAAGAAGTACCAGTTCTGGCCGGGCAGGTAGAGCGGCTCGGCCTCGCCCTTCTTCTGGATGGCCTCCAGGGCCTTGAAGAAGTCGGCGCGGGTCTTGGGGACCTCGGTGACGCCCGCGTCGGCCCACACCTTCTTGTTGTAGATGACGACGCGGCTCGCGGCGTACCAGGGCGCGGCGTACTGCTTGCCCTCGAAGACCGAGGGCTTGTTGAGCGACTCGGACCAGTCGGCGCCGATCTCCTTCTTCAGGTCCCCGAGGTCGGCGAGGCCGCCCGTCTGCGCGTAGGAGGGGGTCTGGGTGTTGCCGACCTCGACCACGTCCGGCGGGCTGGACTCGGAGAGGGCCGTGGTCAGCTTCTGCTGGATGCCGTCCCACTTCTGGACCTGGACGTCCAGCTTGGCGCCGGTCTTCTGTTCGAACTCGGCCTGGACGGACTTGGTCCAGCCCGGCGGGTTCGAGCCGTCCATGAACCAGACGGTCAGGCTCTTGGCCTTGCTCCCGTCACCCGATCCCCCGTCACCGTCGCTGGACCCACAGGCAGCAACACTCACCAACATGGCCGCGACGCCCGTCGCCGCTATGAGCCCTCGCTTCACAGCACTCTCCTCAAGGACCGAATGTGGTCTTTAATGGTTTAGACCAGTGCCCGCAGCTTGGCCTAGACCTTTTGGGGTGTCAAGGGTGTATAAGAGTCGCTGTCGGCTCCGTTACCGGACCGACACCTCGAGGTCGACCTGGGCGTCTCCGGGCCCCTCGGGCTCTGCCCGTGCCACCATGTGACCGCGACAGACGGAGGAGCCGGTGACAGCAGCAGGATCGGAGTCGGGAAGGCGGACGATGGCGACCGACGGTGGTACGGCCGAGGGCGGCAGCGCGTCGGGCGGCGCGCGGATCGCGCGCGTTCCCAAGTACTACCGCCTCAAACGCCATTTGCTGGACATGACCGAAACCATGCCCCCCGGCACCCCCGTGCCGCCGGAGCGGACCCTGGCCGCGGAGTTCGACACCTCCCGCACGACCGTCCGCCAGGCGCTCCAGGAACTGGTCGTGGAGGGGCGGCTGGAGCGCATCCAGGGCAAGGGGACGTTCGTCGCCAAGCCCAAGGTCTCGCAGGCGCTGCAACTGACCTCTTATACGGAGGACATGCGCGCCCAGGGCCTGGAGCCGGCCTCCCAGCTCCTGGACATCGGCTACGTCACCGCCGACGACCGGCTCTCCAAGCTGCTGGACATCGCGACGGGCGGCCGCGTCCTGCGCATCGAGCGGCTGCGGCTCGCCAGCGGCGAGCCGATGGCGATCGAGACGACCCACCTGTCGGCCAAGCGGTTCCCGGCGCTGCGGCGCAGCCTCGTGAAGTACACCTCGCTGTACACCGCGCTCGCCGAGGTCTACGACGTCCGGCTCGCCGAGGCGGAGGAGACCATCGAGACGTCCCTGGCCACGCCGCGCGAGGCGGGCCTGCTGGGCACGGACGTGGGCCTGCCGATGCTGATGCTCTCCCGCCACTCCCTGGACGCCAAGGGGGAGCCGGTGGAGTGGGTCAGATCGGTCTACCGCGGCGACCGGTACAAGTTCGTGGCGCGACTGCGGAGGCCGGCGGAGGAATAGGGGGCACCCGGCCCCGGCTGGGGGTCCGGGGGTTATCCCCCGGAACAACACAGCGTGGCGCGGCTGCGGAGGCCCGCGGGGGAATAGGCGGCCCCCGGCCTGGCTGGGGGTCCGGGGGTTATCCCCCGGAACGACACAGCCCGGGGCCCGGGCGTCAGCCCTCGGAACGCCGCAGCGTCGCGCGGCTGCGGAGGCCCGCGGAGGAGTAGGCGACCACCGGTACGATCGCCAGGGCCAGCAGGCCGCCGCCGGCGGCGAGGGCCGGGTAGCCGCTGCCGGCGACGACCAGGCCCGAGGTCATCCCGCCGGTGGAGCCCGCGATGGCGATGCCGACGTCGACGAGGCCCTGGGTCGAGGCGCGCGTGGCGAGCGGCACCGCTTCGGTGATCATGGCGGTGCCGCTGACCAGGCCGAAGTTCCAGCCGAGGCCCAGCAGGACGAGCGCCGCGGCGAGGGCCGCGCCCTGGTGCGGCGGGGCGAGGGCGGCGAGCAGTCCGGCCAGGAGCAGGGTGACCCCGGCGGCCGCGGCGACCCGCGGCGCGCCGAAACGGTCGACGAGCCTGCCGGTGAGCGGGGACGGCAGGAACATCGCCGCCACATGGAGGGCGATGACCAGGCCGGTGGCCTGCGTGCCGTGCCCGTGGGCGCTCATGTGGACGGGCGTCATCGTCATGATGCCGATCATCACGAGCTGGCTGAGGACCATCACCGCCGTCCCCGTGGCCACCCCGCGCACGTGGGCCCTCTCCCCCGCAGGGCCACCCTCCGTACCCCCGGCATCCGCACCGCCCGCGGCGGCCCGGTCGGCCGCCTCCGCCGCGGCCAGTTCGCGGGCCCGCAGCAGCGGGTCGGGCCGCAGCGAGGTGCCCATGACGACCGCGGCCGCCGCGTAGGCGACGACGGCCAGGAGGAACGGCCCGGCGAGCCGGGGTATGCCCCAGGCGTGCGCGACGTCCCCGGTGACGGTCACCAGGTTGGGGCCGACGACCGCGCCGAACGTGGTGGCCAGGAGCACGGTGCTCACCGCGCTCGCCCGGCGCGCGGGCGGCGCGAGGTCCGCGCCCGCGTACCGGGCGAGCAGGTTGACGGCCGTGCCCGCCCCGTAGACGAAGAGGGAGAGGAACAGCAGCGGCACCGTGTCCAGGGCGGCCGCCACCACGACCCCGAGGCTGCCGAGGGCGGCGGTCGCGTGGCCGAGGGTGAGGCCGGGCCGGCGGCCCCAGCGCTCGCTGAGGCGGCCGATGACCATGGCTCCGAGCGCCGCACCGGCGGTGAACAGCCCGCTGGGCACGCCGGCCAGGCCGGTCGAGCCCAGCATGTCCTCCGCGAGCAGCGCGCCGACGGTGATCCCGGCGGCGAGGCCCGCTCCGCTGAGCACCTGGGAGATCACCAGGACGGACATGATCCGCTTCTGTTCGGGGCCGGTGGCGCTCCCCGGGGTGCCGTGCGTGGCCGGTGCAGCGGGCCGAGCGCCCATGGCTTTTCCCTCTCCCTGCGTGTCGGTGGACGGCGTGCTACGCGGCCTGCAGCGGCTCCAGCGCGGCTATCTCCTCCAGCGGCATGTCCAGCTGCCGGTGCAGGAAGCGCACGATCGTCCAGTGGGGCAGCGCGCCCTCGTCGAACGGGCCGAACTCCGCGACGTACAGCGGGATCCAGCGCAGCGCCTCCTCGATGACCTGCTCGCGGCCGGGCTCCTGCTGGTAGTCCTCGTAGGCGATGCTGCGGTGGTGGATGAAGAAACGTCCCGGCAGACGCTCCTCGCACAGCTCCCGGTACTCGCGCGTCTGCAGGATCAGGTAGTGCCAGATCTCGTCGATCTCCTGCTCGACCGGCAGGAAGAGGCCGCTGAGCCGCTCGCGGTGGCGGGAGACCAGGTAGAGGTAGCGCAGGGCCTCCAGGACCTGGCGCTCGACGTAGTCGGGCTCCCCGCCCGTGCTGCCGGTGAAGTACCGCACCACTTCGGCGTGCAGCTGTTCACCGAGCAGCGCCTTGAGGTCGTCGGCGGAGACCTTCGGGGGCGTGTTCGGCTGCGGAGTAGTGGCCATGATGGGGTCGTCCCGTTCCCGTAGTCCTGATGTTCAGAGGGTTCAGAGGTCGCGTGCGAGCCAGGCGTACTTGCCGGACTTCCCGATGGGAATGTGCTCCCGGTGCTCCAGGGCGCACGGCAGCCCGGTCAGCTCGCGGACGCCGAGCTCCAGCGCGGCGCTCTGCGCCTGCCCGAGCGGACCGCCGTCGAAGGTCGTGTACAGCAGGCGGGCCGTGGTGCCGCCGTCCTCCACGCGCAGCTGGTGCAGGAAGATCCCGGGCGCGGCGGCGCTGATGCGCTCGTCGAGGTCCCCCTGGGCCACGGGCCCGTCCGGCGCGGCGAGCAGTTCCTTCTCCCGGCCGCAGAAGCTGGAGATCTTGGTGGGGTCCGGCGTGCCGTCCAGGGTGCGCGCGCAGTCGCCGGAGCGGTAGCGGATCAGCGGCATGTACGGATTGCGGACGCTGGAGACGATGAGGCTGTAGAGCGTGCTGCCGGGGGCGACCGGGATCAGCTCGACGCTCATCTTGTCGAGGTACGGCCGGTAGCGGCCGTGACGGTCGCTGTAGTAGAGGTAGCCGAGCTCGGTGCTGCCGAAGAGGTCGATGACCGGGCAGTCGAAGTGCTCGTGCAGGTACCGCCGGACGTTGGCCGGAGTGTATTCGTAGGCGTGGATGATGCTGTCGGGCCGCGGGAAGGCCTCCCACAGGCCCCACGCCCGGGCCTTGTGCACCAGATGCGCCAGGTGGTAGCCGGAGCAGTCGAGGTGGTAGCGGCCTTCGGGGTGTTCCCGGCGGGCCGTCTCGATCTCCCCGAGCATCCGCTCGACCTCTTCGCGCGTCCACAGCGCGGGATCGAGGCGGAGGTTGACGTAGAGCGTCCGCTCGTCGAGCCGCCGGTCGTCGAGGTCCGGGACGGGGCTCGGCTCGGCCCCGCGCTTCTTGGCGTTCACCCGTGCCACGTGCTCGGTCGCCAGCACCGTGGTCAGCGAGACCCTGCGGCAGCCCTGCTCCCAGGTGCCGGAGATATCGGGGTGTTCGCTCCACAGCCGGTAGTACGAGTTGAGCAGGAAGTAGGGAGGCCGGATGATCTGCATCCGGGCGTGGTTGGTGCCCGTGGAGAGGACGAACTCGGCCTCGCCCGCCTCAAGCGCCTTCTCCAGGGCGGGAGTCATCCAGTTGTCCGGGAAACCGTCGGCTATCTCGGGTTTCTCGAGTACGGGGAAGTGTCCCCGCTCGATCGACGCGCGGTAGATCGGTATGTCCCTGATCTGCTCGACGACGCCGGCCGTCGGCTGCCCATCCATGTGCCACCCCGGGAGTGATCGGAGAACGGAAGGCCCCGCACGGCGCTGACGGGGCCGGTACGCACGGAGTGGACCGCGCACACACGGTGGTCACGGTCCACTCCGCTCGCTTCGGTCAGTCTCCGGTGGTCAGGAGATACAACCCGCCTTGGGCGCCGCGCTGATGCAGCCGGCCTTGGGGGCGGCGCTGATGCAGCCGTCCTTCGCGGCCTGGGCCGAGTTGGCGGCCACCCAGCCGCGCCAGACGTTCTCCTGCGCCATCTTCTTGATCAGCTTTTCCATAACGCACCTCCGAAAAGTGAGGAATTGCGGCGATGACAGTGCATTTGTGCCGCCGCAACAGACAGTAAAGCGTTGGCCAAGCCAGTGTCAACGGTTTACCAAGTGACGCGCACTCACTTGGCTGTGGTACGACTGCAGTTGGCCTGTTACACCACTGCCTTCTCCGGCTCGGGGGCCGGCTCCGGCTCCGGGTGCCGCATCCGCACCGGCTCGATGCCGGGGCCGTTGTGCCGGGCCGCCCAGCCCTCCAGGGCCGTACGGCACGCGTGGTCCAGATGGCGCACGCCCGACAGGTCGATCTCGATGGGCCGGTCCTGCGGGAGGGCCTCCAGCGTCTCCAGGATCCGGGGCAGCCGCAGGAACGTGGCGTTCCCCACCACCGTCGCGACCATCCGGCCGTCGGTGAGTTCACGGACGTCGAGCTGGACCTTCGAGGTGTCCCACGCCGTCTTCACCACGGCCAGCAGGATGCCGAGCACCACACCCTCGAACATGCTGGTCGTCACGATGGCGACGGCGGTCACGCCGAGGACGACGACCTCGCCGCGGTGCTCGCGCCACAGCGGGCCGAGCTCCTTCACCGGCACCAGCTTGCAGCCGGCGTGGACCAGCACGCCCGCCAGCGCCGCCAGCGGGATGACACCGATCGCCGCCGGCAGCAGCACGGCGAAGAGCAGCAGCCACGCGCCGTGCAGGACGCGGGAGAGCGACGTCTTCGCGCCCGCCTGGACGTTGGCGGAGCTACGGACGATCACCGCCGTCATGGGGAGGGCGCCGAGCACGCCGCACACCGCATTGCCCACGCCCTGGGCCAGCAGCTCCTTGTCGTAGTGCGTGCGCGGCCCGTCGTGCATACGGTCGACCGCGGCCGCGCTGAACAGCGTCTCCGCCGACGCGATCAAGGTGAAGGCGATGACGGTGCCGAGGACCGCGAGGCCGCCCAGCGACGTCAGGTCGTTCAGCCCGGGCGGCTGGATGGCATCGGCGAGCCCGCGCACCTCGACGTTGGCCACGTCGAGGCCGCCCAGCGCCGTCACGGCCGTGGCCAGGGCGACCGCCACCAGCGGCGCCGGCACCAGCTGCGCCTTGGCGGGCAGCTTCTTCCACACGACGAGCACGGCGATGGTCCCGGCGCCGACCGCGAAGGCGGTCAGGGCGGCGCTGTGGGTGGCGATGTCGCCGACCAGGCCGGGGATGCCGGCGATCTTGTCCACGCCGGAGCGCGGCTGTTTGACGCCGGCCATCGTGTACAACTGCCCGAAGATCAGGACGAGCCCGATACCGGCGAGCATGCCGTGCACGACCGAGACGGAGATCGCACGGAACCAGCGTCCGAACTTCAGGAATCCGAGGACGAGTTGCAGCACGCCGGTGGCCAGCACGATGGCGCCGAGCATGCCCAGGCCGAATTCCCGGACGGCCTCGAAGACGAGCACGGTCAGCCCGGCCGCGGGGCCGCTGACCTGGAACGTACTGCCGGGCAGGGCGCCGACGACGATGCCGCCGACGATGCCGGTGATCAGGCCGAGTTCGGCCGGAACCCCGGAGGCCACGGCCACGCCGACGCACAACGGCAGGGCCACGAGGAAGACGACGAGCGAAGCGAGCGCGTCCTGACGCAGGACGGCGGGCTGCTTGAGGGCGGAGAACATGGGTGAGGGTCCCTTGGAGGTCACGTGAGGACGGATCACAGGGGTCCGAACGACACCGGGTCGCTCTCGGGGAGGTGGACTTCGACCGCGCCGGTATGCACCTCGTAGTACCAGGCGTGCAACCCCAACGTGCCCTGCTCCATGCGCTCTTGGACGCAGGGGTAGGAGCGGAGCGTCTCCAGCTGGGCGACGGCGTGCCGCTGCACGGCCTCCGCCATGTCATCGGTGAACGTCTCGACCGCCCGGGCGGGGGCGTCGGCGGGAACGGACCGCTCGAGCCAGCCCTGGACGGCGGGGACGGAGGAGAGATCGTCGCCGCGGACGACGGCGGTGACGGCACCGCAGTGGGAGTGGCCGCACACGATGATGTCGCGGACGCCCAGCACGCGCACCGCGTATTCGATCGTGGCGCTCTCGCCGGAGGGGTCGTCACTGCGGTATTCCGGGACGATGTTCCCGGCGGTACGGAGCTCGAAGAGCTCTCCGGGGGACGCCCCGGTGAACAGCGCGGGGACGACGCGGGAGTCGGAGCACGTGATGAACAACGTCTCGGGCGACTGGCCCGCTTCGAGCGCGCGGAAACTTTCGGCGCGCTCCGGATCGGCCACGTGCGTGGCGGCGAAGGAACGCGCGTTGTCAATGAGGGACTTCATGATGGCCTGCCTCCTGCGTACCGCGGCATGACGCCGGGGCGCGGTGTGGTCGGGTCGGGTCGAGCATGACGAGCATGCGAGCGCATGCCGGTGCTACAGCATCGGAGCACGGGCACCGGCTGTCTGTCTGCAGCCATTGTGCACGACTGCGGAGACCAACACTTTACCCGTGTATTACCTCCTCGTGAAAGAGAAATTTTTCGTCAAAAAACGGACGTCGATGGCTACTTGACGCTGGATTGGTACAGTCCCGAACTATTCGATTCCCCGGAGATTTTGGAGGAATTGATTCCGTCTCAGCTGCAACCACGGGCCCCATCAGCTGCGTCTTCATTGCAATATGCGGAGGAACGCATTACCCGTGCATTACACACGTAATTGCTTTACGGGCGGCAGTACGGGGGGGCGCATGCATCACACACCGGGGCGATCGGCGGCCGCGCGGAACCGGTTGTCATGATCGCGCTAATCCTGCCCGGCGGCTGCCGGCTCGTTGCTCAGTTATTACGGAAGCGCGCCGCCCAGCAGGCCGCCGTGATGACGTCGTCCACGAGGACGGCCTCCGTCACGGGGCAGGCGGGCTCCCGCCCCTCCCGCACCGCCGCCGTGAAATCGGCGATCAGCGGCACGTGCGGCTCGGGTCCGAGCTCCGCGTCCAGCGGGTCCAGCGACAGGAAGCGGCCCCCGGCGGTGACGTCGAGGCGGTCGCGCTCGGTGCCGCCGATCCAGGCGAAGCGGCACTCGGCCGACGTGCCCGACGCCCAGCCCAGGGAGATGTGCGCGCGGCGCTCGGCCCCGGCGGCGAACCTGCGGCCGAAGCGCGCGCCCACGCGCACGGGCGGGCCCAGGACCGACAGCAGCAGGTCCAGCCGGTGGCTGCCCGCGTCGGCGAGCACGCCGCCGCCGGCCACGGCCGGGTCGGTGCGCCAGTGCGCAGGGTCCTCCGGCGCCGGATCGAAGGGGGCGCAGAAGGTGATCTGCACGCGCGCGGGCTCGCACGTCGTCAGCGCCTCGCGCAACTGCCGTGCGGCAGGCCCCAGTCTGCGGTGGTACGCCACGCCTGCGCACAGCCCCGTCCGGGCCGCCTCCGCCGCCAGGACACCCCCGCCGCCGAGCGCGCCCGCCAGGGGCTTCTCGACCAGGACGTGGCAGCCGGCGCGCAGCGCGTGGAGCGCGAGGGGCACGTGCGCCGCGACGGGCGTGGCCACGTACACCGCGTCGGCGGCCGTGAGCCGGCCGAGGTCGTCACCGCCCGCGGGCACCCCGTGCTCCGCGGCCGTGCGGGCGGCGCGCGCCGGGTCCCTCCCCCAGACGTACGCCGTCTCCTCGCCCAGGCCGCGCAGGGCCGGCAGTACGCGACCCCGCACGACGTCGCCGCAGCCGGCGACCGCCCACCTCAAGTCCCCTCCATGTCCATCAACTCACCATAAACGGAACGCCTTTTCAACAGGCCCGATGTCGTTGTCATACCGATATGCGGACAGGGGGTGACGCCCAGCGGGGCCCTCGCCTAGATTTCCTGCGCATCACGCAGTGATCACACAGGGGGGAGTCACCATGACGGAACCACCGGAGGGCGGCAGGAGGGCGGTCGTCACCGTGCCCCTGGCCGTGGCGGGGCTGTGTCTGGCCGTACCG
Organism: Streptomyces rectiverticillatus; assembly: GCF_013394065.1. NCBI lineage: Bacteria > Bacillati > Actinomycetota > Actinomycetes > Kitasatosporales > Streptomycetaceae > Streptomyces > Streptomyces rectiverticillatus. The sequence goes on along the minus strand of NZ_CP040752.1, from coordinate 4,933,696 downwards.
TTCGTCGCGATGCTGTGGGTCGACTCCTACGCCAGGACCGCGCCCGCCTTCATCGGCATCCCCTTCTTCTACTGGTACCAGATGCTGTGGGTGCCCGTATCGACCCTGCTCACCGTCGTCGCCTACGTGCTCGTGCGGCGCCAGGAGCGGGCCCGCAAGGCGGGTGAGCGGCGATGAAGGACGGCGTGAACGGCGTGGCGCTCGCCGTCTTCATCTTCTTCTTCCTCGCCGTGACGGTCATGGGCTTCATGGCCTCGAAGTGGCGGCGTGCGGAGAATGCGGACAACCTCGACGAGTGGGGGCTGGGCGGCCGGTCCTTCGGCACCTGGGTCACCTGGTTCCTGCTCGGCGGCGACCTCTATACCGCGTACACCTTCGTGGCCGTCCCGGCGGCGATCTACGCGGGCGGTGCGGCCGGCTTCTTCGCGGTGCCGTACACGATCCTCTGCTACCCCCTGGTCTTCACCTTCCTGCCCCGTCTGTGGTCGGTCTCCCACAAGCACGGCTACGTGACGTCGTCGGACTTCGTCCGCGGCCGCTTCGGCTCGAAGGGCCTCTCGCTCGCCCTCGCGCTCACCGGCATCCTCGCGACGATGCCGTACATCGCGCTGCAGCTCGTCGGCATCCAGGCGGTCCTGGACGTGCTGGGCGTGGGTGGCGGGTCGAACTGGTTTATGAAGGATCTGCCGCTGCTCATCGCCTTCGGCGTGCTCGCGGCCTACACCTACTCCTCCGGGCTGCGGGCGCCCGCGCTGATCGCCTTCGTCAAGGACGCGCTGATCTACATCGTGATCATCGTGGCGATCATCTACATCCCCATCAAGCTGGGCGGTTTCGACCACATCTTCAGCAAGGCGGGCGAAGCGTTCGCGGTCAAGAACCCGGAGACCGGAAAGCCGCGCGGCGCCCTGGTGAGCGGTCCGGACGCGCAGTGGGCGTACGCGACGCTCGCGCTCGGCTCGGCGATGGCGCTCTTCCTCTACCCCCACTCGGTGACCGCGGTTCTCTCCAGCAAAGGCCGCAACGTCATCCGCCGCAACACCACGATCCTGCCGCTGTACTCCCTGATGCTGGGCCTGCTCGCGATGCTCGGCTTCATGGCCATCGCCGCGGGGATCAAGGTGAAGAACGGGCAGCTCGCGATCCCCCAGCTGTTCGAGAACATGTTCCCGGACTGGTTCACGGGCGTGGCCTTCGCCGCCATCGGCATCGGCGCCCTGGTCCCGGCCGCGATCATGTCGATCGCCGCGGCGAACCTTTTCACCCGCAACATCTACAAGGACTTCATCCGGCCGGACGCCTCGCCCGGGCACGAGGCGAAGGTCTCCAAGCTCGCCTCGCTGCTGGTGAAGGTCGGCGCGCTCGTCTTCGTCCTCACCATGGACAAGACCGTCGCCATCAACTTCCAGCTGCTCGGTGGCATCTGGATCCTGCAGACCGTCCCCGCGCTCGTGGGCGGGCTCTTCACCCGCTGGTTCCACCGCTGGGCCCTGCTGGCCGGCTGGGCCGCAGGGATGGGGTACGGCACCTGGAAGGCGTACGACACGCCGAGCGCGACGCAGGATCATTTCGGGAATACCAACCTCATCCCCCTTATTGGAGAAAAGGGCTATATCGGGCTCACCGCCTTCGCGCTCAATGTGATCGTCGTCATCGTTCTGACGTTCGCCCTGAAGGCGCTCCGCGTGCCGGACGGCACGGACGAGACCACGGCGGCGGACTACACGGCGGACGCCGGCGACCCCGGGGTCCGGAGCGAGCTCCCGCCGGCCACCGCAGGGGCCCCTGGAGGCCATTAGAGCGACCCTCCGCGGGGCCCTCGCCCCGCGGAGCCGACCGGGCCGTCACGCCCCCCTGGAAGGGGCGTGACGGCCCTTCGCCGTGCCCCGCGCCCGACCCCCCTCCGACCTGCGAACCCACCCTCAACACCGGGGCCTGATAACACATTCCGACCCATGCGCTTACCGCGCGACACAACATGTGGGGGCGCGTGCGAGGGGCGGCACTAGATGTATGCTCGTCCTCGCTGTCGTCGCAGGGGAATCCGGTGAAAATCCGGAACTGTCCCGCAACGGTGCATGTATGCCGTTAAGCCGCGCATGCAGGAGTCCGAGTACCTGCCGGCAGCACGCCCTCCACCGAGCCTGCCCTGGGCTCGGCTATGGGCGTTGAATTCGTCCGGGCCTCGCGGGTTGGGCCGGCGGACGCCTACGAGGCATGCCCTGGTCCATCAGGCGTGCCCGTGCGCGACCGTCGTGCCCTCCCGCCGGCCCACCCAGCCGAGCGAGGGAGAGCCTCAGTGACCATCGCGCCCGCAGACCCGGTTTCAGGGTCCGTCTCAGTGACTGCGGAAGAAGCGACCGGCGGCCCCGGGACCGCGCTGCTGCGCACCCTGACCGACCTCACCGCCGACCTTCCCGCCACCGACCCGGGCAAGGTCGCCGCCGCCGCGCTGCGGGGCCGGAGCGCGAGCTCGGACGAGGCCGAGCTGCGCTCCCTCGCCACCGAGGCCGCCGCCGGGCTGATCGCCGAGGAGCCCGAGTACTCCAAGCTCGCCGCCCGGCTGCTCACCCGCGCGATCGCCGATGAGGCCGCCGGCCAGGGCGCCACGTCCTTCTCCGCCTCGGTCGCCGTCGGCCACCGGGAAGGCCTGATCGCGGACGACACCGCCGCCTTCGTGGCCACCCACGCCGCGCGCCTGGACGAGCTGGTCGAGACGGCCCTCGCCGACGGCGCCGACGACCGCTTCGGCTACTTCGGCCTGCGCACCCTGCACAGCCGCTACCTGCTGCGCCACCCGATCACCCGCAACGTGATCGAGACCCCGCAGCACTTCCTGCTGCGCGTGGCCTGCGGCCTGGCCGAGGACCACTCCGTGCGCGCCGTCGCCGACGTCGCCGAGCTGTACGGCCTGACGAGCACCCTGTCGTACCTGCCGTCCTCCCCCACGCTCTTCAACTCCGGCACCCGCCACCCGCAGATGTCGTCCTGCTACCTGCTGGACTCCCCGCTGGACGAGCTGGACTCGATCTACGACCGCTACCACCAGGTGGCGCGCCTGTCGAAGCACGCCGGCGGCATCGGCCTGTCGTACAGCCGCATCCGCTCGCGCGGCTCGCTGATCCGCGGCACCAACGGCCACTCCAACGGCATCGTGCCGTTCCTGCGCACCCTCGACGCCTCCGTCGCCGCCGTCAACCAGGGCGGCCGCCGCAAGGGCGCGGCCTGCGTCTACCTCGAGACCTGGCACGCCGACATCGAGGAGTTCCTGGAGCTCCGCGACAACACCGGTGAGGAGGCCCGCCGCACCCACAACCTCAACATCGCGCACTGGATCCCGGACGAGTTCATGCGCCGCGTCGAGGCCGACGCCGAGTGGTCGCTGTTCTCCCCGGCCGACACGCCCGACCTGGTCGACCTCTACGGCGACGAGTTCGACGCCGCGTACCGCAAGTACGAGGCCGAGGGCAAGGCCGTCAAGCAGATCCCGGCCCGCGTGCTCTACGCCCGCATGATGCGCACCCTCGCGCAGACCGGCAACGGCTGGATGACGTTCAAGGACGCCGCCAACCGCACCGCCAACCAGACGGCCGAGAAGGGCGCGGTCGTCCACTCCTCGAACCTCTGCACCGAGATCCTCGAGGTCACGAACGACGGCGAGACCGCGGTCTGCAACCTGGGCTCCGTCAACCTCGCGCAGCACCTCGGTGCCGGCGGCGAGATGGACTGGGAGAAGCTCGACCGCACGGTCCGCACGGCCGTCACCTTCCTCGACCGCGTCGTGGACATCAACTTCTACCCGACTGAGCAGGCCGGCAGCTCCAACAACCGCTGGCGCCCGGTGGGCCTGGGCCTGATGGGCCTGCAGGACGTCTTCTTCCGCCTGCGCATGCCCTTCGACTCGCCCGAGGCGAAGGAGCTGTCCACCCGCATCTCCGAGCGCATCATGCTCGCGGCGTACGAGGCCTCCGCCGACCTCGCCGAGCGGCACGGCCCGCACCCGGCCTGGTCCGCGACCCGCACCGCCCGCGGCGTGCTGCACCCGGACCACTACCCCAACGCCGTCGCCGCCTGGGAGGACCGCTGGGAGGCGCTGCGCGCCCGCATCGCCGAGGTCGGCATGCGCAACTCGCTGCTGCTCGCCATCGCCCCGACGGCCACCATCGCCTCCATCGCCGGCGTGTACGAGTGCATCGAGCCGCAGGTCTCCAACCTCTTCAAGCGCGAGACGCTCTCCGGTGAGTTCCTTCAGGTCAACACCTACCTGGTGGAGGACCTCAAGGAGCTCGGCGTGTGGGACCGCACCACCCGCGAAGCGATGACCGAGGCCAACGGCTCGATCCAGGAGATGCGCTGGATCCCGCAGGAGGTGCGCGACCTCTACCGCACCGCCTGGGAGATCCCGCAGCGCGCCCTGATCGACATGGCCGCGTCCCGTACGCCGTACCTGGACCAGAGCCAGTCGCTGAACCTCTTCATGGCCTCGCCCACCATCGGCAAGCTCAGCTCGATGTACGCGTACGCCTGGAAGCAGGGCATCAAGACGACGTACTACCTGCGCTCGCGCCCGGCGACCCGGATCGCCCGCGCGGCGTCCGGCGGTACCGCCGCCGCCCCCGCCACCATCCCCGTGCAGCAGGCCGCGCCCGACGCGGACGCCATCGCCTGCTCCCTTGAGAACCCCGAGTCCTGCGAGGCCTGCCAGTAATGTCGACCGAACGCCAGAAGAACCTGCTCGACCCCGGCTTCGAGCTGACGCTGCGCCCCATGCGGTACCCGGACTTCTACGACCGCTACCGCGACGCGATCAAGAACACCTGGACCGTGGAGGAGGTCGACCTCCACTCGGACGTCGCCGACCTCGCCAAGCTCTCCCCGGGCGAGCAGCACATGATCGGCCGCCTGGTCGCGTTCTTCGCGACCGGTGACTCGATCGTGGCCAACAACCTGGTCCTGACGCTGTACAAGCACATCAACTCCCCCGAGGCGCGGCTGTACCTGTCGCGGCAGCTCTTCGAGGAGGCCGTGCACGTCCAGTTCTATCTGACGCTGCTGGACACCTACCTGCCCGACCCGGACGACCGCGCCGCGGCGTTCGACGCGGTGGAGAACATCCCCTCCATCCGTGAGAAGGCCCAGTTCTGCTTCAAGTGGATCAACGAGGTCGAGAAGCTGGAGCGGCTGGAGACGAAGGCCGACCGCCGCCGCTTCCTGCTCAACCTGATCTGCTTCGCCGCGTGCATCGAGGGCCTGTTCTTCTACGGCGCCTTCGCCTACGTGTACTGGTTCCGCAGCCGCGGCCTGCTGCACGGCCTGGCGACCGGCACCAACTGGGTCTTCCGCGACGAGACCATGCACATGAACTTCGCGTTCGAGGTCGTGGACACCGTCCGCCAGGAGGAGCCCGACCTCTTCGACGACGAGCTCCAGCAGCAGGTCACCGACATGCTGAAGGAGGCCGTCGACGCGGAGCTGCAGTTCGGCCGCGACCTGTGCGGCGAGGGCCTGCCGGGCATGAACACCGAGTCCATGCGCGAGTACCTCCAGTGCGTCGCCGACCAGCGCCTGCAGCGCCTGGGCTTCAAGCCGGTCTTCGGCTCGGAGAACCCGTTCTCCTTCATGGAGCTGCAGAACGTCCAGGAGCTGACCAACTTCTTCGAGCGCCGCGCCTCCGCGTACCAGATGGCGGTCGAGGGCTCGGTCGGCTTCGACGAGGAGTTCTGAGCCCGGCGGGTTAATTCCCTCCCCACCTCGCATCGCGTGCCTCCCGTCCGGGAATCCAAGTGCGGATCCGGACACGACGGGAGGCACGCGATGCCGCGTTTCATGATGATCGTCAAAGCGAGCGAGGAGTCCGAGGCCGGCACGATGCCGACCAAGGAGATGCTCGCCGAGATGGGTGCGTACAACGATCAGCTGCAGCAGTCCGGGGCGATGCTCGCGGGCGAGGGGCTGCGCCCCAGCTCCGCGGGCGCGCGGGTGACGTACTCGGACGGCCCGCCCGTCGTCACGGAGGGGCCCTTCGGCGGGAGGGCGAAGGACCTGGTCGCCGGCTTCTGGGTCATCCGGGCCGGCTCCATGGACGAGGCCCTGGAGTGGGCCCGGCGTATCCCCTTCCGGGAGGGCGAGGTCGAGGTGCGCCCGGTCTTCGAGGCCTCCGACTTCCCGGACGGCCCGTAGCACGCATGTGGCGGGCGCCCCACGAGGGGGCGCCCGCCACATGCGTTGCGTCGTGCGCGAGGTCAGTCGTTGGCGACGACCGGGTAGCGCGGCGTGCCCTCTTCCATCTGCTTCAGGGCGTCCTTGCGGTCGCGCTTGGAGAGGCGGTCGATGTAGAGCCGGCCGTAGAGGTGGTCGGTCTCGTGCTGCAGGCAGCGGGCGAAATAGCCGGTGCCCTGGACGCGGACGGGGTTGCCCTCGGCGTCCTGGCCGCGGACGACCGCGTAGTCGGGGCGGGCGAGGGAGGCGTAGGCGGTGGGGACGGAGAGGCAGCCCTCGTTGGAGTCGTCCAGGATCCGGCGGTCGGCCGGGAGGTCCTCCAGGACGGGGTTGCACACGGTGCCCACGTGGCGGACGCCCTCGTCGTCCATGCAGTCGTAGACGAAGACCTTGAGGTCGACGCCGATCTGGTTGGCGGCGAGGCCCACGCCCTCCGCGGTGCGCTGGCTCGCGAACATGTCGTCGATCAGCTGGGCGAGCTCGCCGTCGAACGAGGTGACGTCCTTGCACTCGCGGTGCAGGACGGGGTTGCCGACCACGGTGATCGGGCGGGACGTGCCGCGCTCGCGGTGCGCGCGCTCGCGCTCCTCGCAGTCCTCGGTGTCCACGATGAACTCGCCGTCCACCGGCTGGTCGGTCTCTTGCTGCGACTGCTGCGACATTCCGCCGTTATGCCTCTCTCAAAACCCAAAAGGATGCCTATACAGGGTAAGGGGCCCCCTCGGGGGCGTCAGCAGACCTCTTCCAGATCACGCCACTCGCGTGTGTCGGGGCTGTCCGCGACCCAGCCGTCCAGCAGGCCCCGCACCAGCCCGGCGGGGGCGGCGATGCCGCACTCGCGCTCGGGCACCCACAGGGAGCCGGAGCCGGCCGTGCGGTGGCCGAGGGGGCCGGGGTGGCCGGGCTCGCTGTGGTCGTGCGGGTCGAGGTGCTCGCCGTTGCCCTCGTCGCTGGGCATGCGGCTCTCGGAGCACGTGCGGCACAGCAGGCGCACGGAGGAGGACCAGTCCTCGGCGGCGAAGCCGGCGTCGGCGGCGAGGCGCTCCAGGGCGTCCCGGTCGGCCTCGGTGGCGGCCTCCAGCAGCACGACCCACGTCGGGACGGGCGAGGGGGCCCACAGCTCGATCTCGTCGAAGACGGGGTAGGAGGGCCCGGCGGCGGTGACGCGCTCGCCGTGCGGGACGCCGTCGTGCAGCACGACCTCGCCCCAGCGGCGGCCCGAGGAGGGCAGCGGGATGGAGAGGACCTCCATACGGGCCGGGTCGAGCCTGCGGCCCCAGACGACCTCCGCCTCGCCCTCGGGCGAGAGTCTCACGGCCGCGCTGCCCAGCTCCATGCCGACGGGCTCGCCGGCCGGGGTGCCCTCGCCGGGGACCCGCAGGCCGTACGCCTGCCAGGCGCGGCGGGCCAGGGGCCAGTCCTGCAGGGCGGTGGCGGCGATGCCCACGTTCCACCAGTCCGGGGCGCCGGCCTCGCGGTCCAGGAGCGCCACGGCGCGCAGCCCGGCCGCGCGGGCCTGCTCCCAGTCGTGGCGGAACTTGTGCAGCAGTGCCAGGTTGAACCACGACTCGGAGAGCCACGGCTCCATGTCGGCCGCGCGCGTCAGCAGTGCGCCCGCGTCCTCGTACCGGCCGTCGCCGATGAGCGTGAAGGCACGGTCGGTGGCCTGCCGCCACGAGGCGGAAGGCCGGTGCCGTACCTTGCCGAAGATCCTCACGATTCCCGCCTGCCGGTTTCTGCGTGCGACCACGCCGGATGACCCAGGTGAAGGCCGCCGTCCTCCCTGACGACAACCTGCCACATCTCACTCGCTCCGGGAAGTCGCGCCCGATCCGCCTCCGTGCCGGAGGCGGCGCGCCCGACGCCCCCCGTCGTCTCCCTGGTTTTCCCGTCTTTCTCTGTCGTCTTCTCCTCTTCGCATCCAACCATGCCCCTTTGGACGCCCGCTCATTACCCGTGGGTTCACCGCGGTACTCCCGCTTTGACCGGACTCTTACCCCTGGTCCGGCCCCGGTCCACTCCGGCTGCGCCCCGGCTCCGCTCCCCCGCCGCCGCCCCCGCGCGCGAGCACCCTGGCCAGGGCGGCCACGACCTGCGGGTCGTGCTCGTGGGCGGTGTCGAGGCGCAGCCGCTCCAGGGCGCACAGGGGCCCGCAGCCGGTGCGGCCCACGAGGTCCTCGTAGGCGTTGACGGTGCGGACGACGCGGGCGGCGAGCGGCTGCTCGCGGTAGGGGTCCGCTTGGCGCTCCACGACGACGGCGACGTCGGACGGCACCCCGGTCTGGCGGACCACGGCCCCGCCCAGGAGGGCGATGCGGCGGCGCTGCTCGGGGGGCAGCGGCTCCGTGGCCCCGGCGGGGACGGGGTCGAGGAGGGAGAGCTGGCCGATGTCGTGCATGAGGGCCGCGTACTCCAGAACGGTGAGGTCCGTCTCGGACAGGCCGAGCTCACGTCCGGCGGCCCGGCTGAGGGCGGCGACGCGGCGGGCGTGCCCGGCCGGGGTGTGGCCCGCGATCTCCGTGGAGCGGGCGAGGGAGGCGATGGTCTGGTGGTACGTGGCCCGTACGGCGGTGTAGCGGTGGAAGGAGAGCTGGGTGAGCAGCAGGGGCAGGCAGAAGACCGGCAGGGCCCACAGGCCGGCGACGCCCACGGCCAGGGCCATGACAGCGCCGGTGGCGCAGATCGCGGTGCCGATGCCGGCGAGGGCGCGCAGCTCGTCGCGGAGGACGGGCCCGTAGGGGCCGCCGGTGCGGGCGCGGGTGAGGACCGCGGCGAGCACGGCGTCGAAGAGAGTGGTCAGCGCGAGGACGAGGAGCAGGACGAAGGCGTAGGCGGGGCCGTGGCCGGGCCAGCGGTCGAGGGCGCCGGAGTGGTGCAGGGGCTGGAAGCAGACGGCGGCGAAGCCGGTGGTGAGCAGGCGGCGGGCGAGGTGGTCGCGGGTGGGCGGGCGGCCGACCGCCCCGGCGAGGGTCGCGGCGAGCACGACGGCGACGACCTGCGGGGCGCAGTGCGCGGTGGGCCGGCCGCCGATCTCCCCGAGGAGGGCGTAGGAGAGGGCTCCGGCGGCGCCGACGGGGGCGGTCTGGCGGTCGCCGGGGCCGGTCGTGGGGCGGCGGCGCCGGGCGGCCTCGCCGACGGCGATCAGGAGGCCGTAGGCGAGGGCGACTTGGGGCTGGGCGACGCCGTGCCATGCGGTGCGGGCCAGGGCGGCCAGGGAGAGCGCCAGGGCGGCGGCGTGCACGCTCCGTATCAGCATTCCGTCACCGCGTCCCGTCACCCCTCACCTCCCGGGTGGCCGGCCCCGGTGACCGGCCGGCGGGAAGAAGGGACGTTTCCGTTGGGCGGAGTTGCACTCTCCGTAGCCTCTGAGGTCACTGTCGAATGCCATCCGTGACGGTCGAGGGCCGCGGACAGGGCCGCGACCATGCGAGGGTCGAACTGGCTTCCCGCGCAGCGGTGGAGCTCGGCGAGGGCGGCTGGCACGGGACGGGCCCGGCTGTAACTGCGCGTGGAGGTCATGGCGTCGAACGCGTCCGCGACGGCCACGATGCGGGCGAAGAAGGGAATCTGAGGTCCCATCAGGCCGTAGGGATAGCCGGTGCCGTCCAGACGCTCGTGGTGGTGGAGGATCGCGGCCCGCGCCTCGTCCAGGAAGCCGATGCCGCGCACCATCTCGTGCCCGTACTCCGGGTGCAGCTCGATGACGCGCCGCTCCTCCGTGGTGAGCGGTCCGTCCTTGCGCAGCAGGCGGGTGGGGACGCCGAGCTTGCCGACGTCGTGCAGGATGCCCGCGAAGCGCAGCGCCTCCAGCCGCTCGCCGGCCATGCCGAGCTCGCGGCCGATGAGCACCGAGGCGCGCCCCACGCGCTCGCTGTGGCCGCGGGTGTACTGGTCCTTGAGGTCGACGGCCTGGACGAGCGCCCGGATGGTGGCCTGGTGGGCGGCCCGCTCGCGCTCGCAGCGGTCCAGGAACCAGGACGAGACGGACATCGGCAGCAGGACGAGCAGCGCCGTGGCCGGGCCGTAGGTGCTGTGCCACAGGGCCGCGGTCAGCAGCCCGATGGGGCCGTGCACGAGGGCCGGCAGCAGCGGGCCGGGCAGCAGGAGCCCGCTCCATGCGGCGCGCGGGCGGCGGCGCTCGGCGGCCACGCGGACGGCGCCGTCGAGGGCGGCGGCGGCGAGCGAGAGGACGAGGGCGGCGGCGAGGGCGGGCGGCAGGGCGGAGGGGAAGTCCGCGGGGGCGACCGGGGGGAAGCCGGCGCCCGGGGAGGCGGGCGAAGCCGTGGCCGGGGCCGTGAGGGCGAAGACGTGGGAGGCGGCGCAGGTGGCCAGCGAGAGCTGGGCGGCGTGCCACAACCGCCGGACCCACACCGGGCGCTGCTCGACGCGGCCGGCGAGCGCGCCCGGCACGGCCACGAGCCCCGCGGCGGCGGGCGGCAGCAGGAACGCCCCGGCGAGCAGGACGGGCAGGGTCAGGGTGCGGCGCGGCAGGCGCTCGCAGACGGCGCAGACCGCGGCCAGGAGGGCCACCGCGCCCCAGGGGACGCCGTGGGCGGCCCGCAGGGCGGGCGCGGCGCACAGGGCGGCGGCGAGGGCAGCGCACAGGACACAGGCGCGCGCTGCCGCCGGAAGTGCCCCCATGCTGCGTCCTCCCGTCCCGTGAGGTGCCGACATGCTTGCCGTCAGGAAGGGGAGAATAGGGTTCGGCAGGGCCGGGGAACGGCGCATTCGGGGATTGCCCCGCGCGAACCGACCAGATGCACACCTTCGGGTGATAATCCCCTCCGGGCGGCATGCCGGGCCCGGGCCGCATCAGGCCTGGAAGGGCTACGCAGAGGGACGCAGGGGAACTACGCGGACGTACGCGGACCGCACGGTGCAGGCACGGCGCCCGCGTCTACTCCTGTGCCGTGGCGCCCAGGGGGCCCGCACCGGCGGAGCCGCCCGACGCGCTGCGGACGCCCCGGTCGCCCGGGGCGCTCTGGACGCCCTGCGTCCGGGCGGCGGCCTCCGCCGCCCTGGCCTCGGCCACGACGTCCTGGTCGGGCACCGACTGCCCGGCACGGATCAGCTCGATCCGGCCCATCACCTTCGAGCGCAGGTCGGCGGGCACGTCATCGTGGCCGCAGCAGCGCTTGACCAGCTTCTTCACCGCCTGTTCCAGGCCGTATTTCTCCAGGCACGGGGAGCACTCGTCGATGTGCACCTCGAACTTGGCGCAGTCCCCGTCGGGCATCTCGTGGTCGAGGAACTCGTAGAGGTGGTCGAGGACCTCGGAGCAGTCCGTCTCGTGCGGGTCTCCGCAGCTCATGAGTCCGAGCCTTTCCGGTTGTGCGACTCGTCGGAGCCGTTCGGCGCGGGGGCCGCCCCGGCCGGGACGAGACCCCGCTCACGGGCGTAGTCCTCCAGCATTCCGCGCAGCTGGCGGCGGCCCCGGTGGAGCCGGGACATGACCGTGCCGATGGGCGTACCCATGATGTCCGCGATCTCCTTGTAGGCAAAGCCCTCGACGTCCGCGAGGTAGACCGCTATCCGGAATTCCTCGGGGATGGCCTGGAGGGCCTCCTTGACATCGGAGTCCGGAAGGTGGTCCAGCGCCTGGGACTCGGCGGAGCGCAGGCCGGTCGACATGTGCGACTCGGCACGGGCCAGCTGCCAGTCCTCGATCTCCTCCGACGCGCTGCGCAGCGGCTCGCGCTGCTTCTTGCGGTAGGAGTTGATGAAGGTGTTGGTCAGGATGCGGTACAGCCACGCCTTGAGGTTCGTGCCGTCGCGGAACTGGTGGAAGGACGCGTACGCCTTGGCGTAGGTCTCCTGCACCAGGTCCTCCGCGTCCGCCGGGTTGCGCGTCATGCGCAGGGCGGCGGAGTACATCTGGTCGAGGAAGGTGAGGGCGTCGCGCTCGAACCGGGCGTTGCGCTCGGCGGCGGTCTCCGCGCCGGCGGCGTCGCCCGTGGCGGCGGCGTTCTCGGTGACGCTCTTCATGCCCGTGGCCCCGGTGTCTTCGGTCCCCTCGTCGGTCCCAGTGACCGGACCCACCTCCTCCAACACGACGGCAGGACCGGATGCGGACCCGCTCGAATCGGAGAATAGACGACGATCCCGCCCGTCCGCCGCTCCAGCCGGGGCGGGCTGCGCCACATGCAGTGCCGCCCACCCCAGGTCAGCGGTCTGCGGGCGGGACAGGCATGCGATCGAACCCATGCGGCGAGCTCCCATTCCTCGGTCGGCCAGTAGCCACCGGTCCAGTAGCTGATGACGACTGGCACAACATCGCCCGGGCGCGGGGCATTCCCGGAATCCTCCGGAATTCAACGGCTCTTCCGGAATCCGGAATTCCGAGGCTGCGGCGAATTCGGCTACTACGGCGGACCCGGCTGCTGCGGATCCGGCTGCTACGGCGGCTTCAGCGGCGGCGGCTTCAGCGGTCGGTGCCGTCGACGCCGACGCCGCCGGCCCCGTCGATGCCGCCCAGCCAGCCGGCTACGGCCCCGGTGAGGCCGGCCAAGGCCTCCTCCTGCCCGATGTCCGCCTTCTTCGGCACGGCGAAGCCGTGGTCCCCGTAGGGCACGGGGACCAGGCGGGTGCCGGGCGGGAACTCCTCGGGGCGGCCGAACGGGTCCTTGGCGCCCTGCACGACGAGGGTGGGCAGGCCGGTGCCGGCCAGCTCGTCCGCGCGGGACTTCTCCGGCTTGCCCGGCGGGTGGAGCGGGAAGCTCAGGGCGAGCACGGCGACGGCGCCGAGGCCGGCCGCGGTGCGGCAGGCGACGCGGGCGCCCGCGCTGCGGCCGCCGGCCACGACCGGATGCCCGGGCTCCCGCAGCGCCGGCCACAGGGCCGTCCAGGCGGCGTCCAGCGTCTTCGGCGCCGGGGCGACCTTCTTGCCGGCGACGCGCCAGGGCTGCTCCACCAGGGCGACGGTGACGCCGTGGGCGGGCAGTGCGGCGGCGAGGGCCTGCAGGTCGCGGGCCTCGATGCCGCCGCCGGCGCCGTGGCCGAGGGCGAGCACGAGGCGCGCCTGCGGGGCGGGGTACCAGTGGATACGGGCGTCACCCGCGGGGGTGGGAACGGTCTCGATCACCCGTCCATCTTCGTCCACCGCGCCCCCCGGAGCCCCTTCACCTCAGCCGAAGCCCCTTCACCTCAGTACGGCGTCTCGGAACAACGGCGCCTCAGAACAGCGTCGCTTCCTCCGGCGCGTCCAGTTCCTCCAGGAGCTCGGGGCCGTTGTTGCGGACGTCGCTGACCGCGGTCGCGACCGGGTAGGCGCGCACGGATCCCGCGGGCGGCGGGGCGAGCAGAGCGCGCAGCTCCTCCATGTCCGTGCACGCCGGGTCCAGCCAGGCGTCCCACCGGTCGGGCGGCAGCACCAGCGGCATCCGGGGGTGGATCTCGGCCAGGGAGCGGGGGCCGCCGTCCGGCGCCGCGTCCTCCTCAGGGGAGGCGAACGGCGCGGGCTCGGCCTCCGTCGTGATCACCGTGCAGGTGGCCCACCAGGCGTGGGGGTGGTCGGGCGGCAGCGCGGGGTCGCGCCAGAACTCGTACAGCCCGGCCATCGCCATGACCGAGCCGTCGGCCGGGGTGACGAAGTAGGGCTGCTTGCGGGTCCTCTTCTTACGGCCCTGCTCCTCCAGCTCCCGCTCGGCCGCTCCGGTGACCCACTCGTAGTATCCGTCGGCGGGTATCAGGCAGCGGCGCCTCTCGAAGGCCTGCCGGTAGGACGGCTTCTCGTGGACGGTCTCGGACCGGGCGTTGATCATCTTCGCGGCGCCCTCGGGCGACTTCGCCCACGGCGGGACCAGGCCCCAGCGCAGCGGGCGCAGCTGGCGAACCGGACGCCGGTCGGCTGCGTCTTTCAGAGGACGTTCGAGCACCGCATGGACGCTCTTCGTCGGGGCCACGTTCCAGTCCGGAGCGAGGGCCTCGGACGGCTCCCACTTCCCGATGCCGAAGAGCCCCACGAGATCCTCGGGCTCCCGGCTCGCCGCATATCGACCACACATGTTCGCCAACCCTGCCACGGACCTACGAGGAGCCGCGCACAAATGGACAGCACCGAAGCCACCGCCCTGTGGGACCGCGTGGTGGGAACCCAGCCCGCGCCCTCCGTGTGGCTGGTGGCCGCCACGGGGCTGGTCGCCCTCGCGGCGGTGGCCCAGCGCGACATATGGCTGGTGACCCGCAACGCCGTCACCATCGCCCACGAGGGCGGCCACGGCCTGGTGGCCCTGCTCGCCGGGCGGCGGCTGGAGGGCATCCGGCTGCACTCGGACACCTCCGGCCTGACCGTCTCGCGCGGCAAGCCGACCGGCCTCGGCATGATCCTCACCGCCGCCGCGGGCTACCCCGCCGCCTCGTTGCTGGGGCTCGGCGGCGCGTGGCTGCTCTCCGCCGGTCACATCACTGCGCTGCTGTGGCTCGCCACGGCGCTGCTCGCGGCGATGCTGCTGATGATCCGCAACGCCTACGGGGTGCTGACGGTGGTGCTCTCGGGCTCCTTGTTCGTGCTGATCTCCTGGCTGGCGAGGCCCGACGTGCAGGCGCTGTTCGCGTACGTGGTCGTGTGGTTCCTGCTGCTCGGCGGCGTCCGGCCGGCCTTCGAACTGCAGCGCAAGCGCCGCTCCCGCGGGGCCCCGGACTCGGACGCCGACCAGCTCGCCCGGCTCACGCACCTGCCCGCCACGGTGTGGCTGGTTTTCTTTCATGTGATCTCGCTGTGCGCGCTGACCGGCGGAGGGCGCTGGCTGCTGCGCCTGTGACCCGGGAGGGGCGCGTACGGGGCGCGCCGGGGCACCGGCGGACGCCGCCCGGGCCGGGAACCTCAGGCCATAGGACTTCGGGGACCGAACCACGCGGCGAACGTCAGTAAGGTAAAGGCATGACCGAGAACCCCGCGCACACAGACCTCTGGCCCGCCCCCCTCGCCACGGGAGCGGTCGACGCGACCGTCACCGTGCCCGGTTCGAAGTCGGTCACCAACCGCGCCCTGGTGCTGGCCGCGCTCGCCTCCGAGCCCGGCTGGCTGCGCCGCCCCCTGCGCTCCCGCGACACCCTGCTGATGGCCGAGGCGCTGCGCGCCATGGGCGTCGGCATCGAGGAGACCGTCTCCTCCAGCTCCGGCGATACGGACGGCCCGGCCGGCTCCGGCGAGGCGTGGCGGGTGATCCCCGCGCGGCTGCGCGGCCCCGCCACCGTCGACGTCGGCAACGCCGGCACCGTGATGCGCTTCCTGCCGCCCGTGGCGAGCCTGGCCGACGGCCCGATCCGCTTCGACGGCGACCCCCGCAGCTACGAGCGCCCCCTGCACGGCGTGATCGACGCGCTGCGCGCCCTGGGCGCCCGCATAGACGACAACGAGCGCGGCGCCCTGCCCCTGACCGTGCACGGCGGCGGCGCCCTGGAGGGCGGCACCGTCGAGATCGACGCCTCGTCCTCGTCGCAGTTCGTGAGCGCGCTGCTGCTGTCCGGACCGCGCTTCAACCAGGGCGTGGAGGTCCGGCACGTCGGCTCCGTGCTGCCCTCGATGCCGCACATCCGGATGACCGTCGACATGCTGCGGCAGGCCGGTGCGCAGGTGGACACCCCCGAGTCCGGCGGCGAGCCGAACGTGTGGCGGGTCTCCCCCAGCGCCCTGCTCGGCCGCGACGTCGTGATCGAGCCGGACCTGTCCAACGCGGCGCCGTTCCTGGCCGCCGCCCTGGTCACCGGCGGCCGGGTCACCGTCCCCGACTGGCCCGAGCGCACCACCCAGCCCGGCGACGCCCTGCGGGAGATCTTCACCGCGATGGGCGGCTCCTGCGAGCTGACCGAGGCCGGCCTGACCTTCACCGGCACCGGCCGCATCACCGGCATCGACGCCGACCTGCACGAGGTCGGCGAGCTGACCCCGGTGATCGCCGCCGTCGCGGCGCTCGCCGACTCCGAGTCCACCCTGCGCGGCATCGCCCACCTGCGGCTGCATGAGACGGACCGGCTGGCCGCCCTGGCCAAGGAGATCAACGAGCTCGGCGGCAACGTCACCGAGACCGAGGACGGGCTGCACATCCGCCCGCGCCCGCTGCACGGGGGCGTCTTCCACACCTACGAGGACCACCGGCTCGCCACCGCGGCCGCCGTCATCGGCCTCGCGGTCGACGGCGTCCAGGTGGAGAACGTGGCCACCACCGCCAAGACCCTGCCCGACTTCCCGGAGCTGTGGACCGGGATGCTGGGAACCGTCGCGGGGGCGGCGACGGCGCCGAGAGTCTGAGAGATCCAGGAAAGCCAGCAATGCGCCGCTACGGCAAGAACCCCGACGAGGACGACGTCCGCGTCCGCCCCAACCGCAAGGGCAACCGCCCCCGCACCAACATCCGCCCCAAGCACGAGGACGCCGCCGAGGGCTTCGTCCTGACCGTCGACCGCGGCCGGCTGACCTGTCTGGTCGAGGACCGGATCGTGATGGCGATGAAGGCCCGCGAGCTGGGCCGCAAGGGGGTCGTGGTCGGCGACCGGGTCGCGGTCGTCGGGGACCTGTCCGGCGCCAAGGACACGCTCGCGCGCATCGTGCGGGTCGAGGAGCGCTCGTCGGTGCTGCGCCGCACGGCGGACGACGACGATCCCTTCGAGCGCGTGGTGGTGGCCAACGCCGACCAGCTCGCGATCGTCACCGCCCTCGCGGACCCCGAGCCGCGGCCCCGGCTCATCGACCGCTGTCTGGTCGCCGCCTTCGACGCGGGCCTGGAGCCGCTGCTCGTCCTGACGAAGTCGGACCTGGCCTCGCCGGACAAACTCCTGGAGTCCTACGGCTCGCTGGGCGTGCACCACGTGGTCACCAGCCGCGAGGAGCTCGCGGACGGCGGCGCCGCGGACCGGGTCCGCGAGCGGCTGGAGGGCCGGGTCACCGCCTTCGTCGGCCACTCCGGCGTAGGCAAGACGACTTTGGTCAACGCTCTCGTCCCGGACCGGCAGCGAGCCACCGGCCGCGTCAACGCGGTCACCGGCCGCGGCCGGCACACCACCACCTCCGCGCTGGCCCTGCCGCTGCCGGGAGGTTCGGGCTGGGTCATCGACACCCCGGGCGTCCGGTCGTTCGGCCTCAACCACATCGATCCGTCCCGCGTCATCCACGCCTTCCCCGACCTGGAACCGGGCACGGAGGGCTGCCCGCGGGCCTGCAGCCACGACGAACCGGACTGCGCGCTGGACGCGTGGGTGACCGACGGCCATGCCGATCCGCAGCGGCTCTACTCGCTGCGCAGACTGCTTTCCACGCGGGAGCGACGCGAAGGCGATTGATCGCCTACGTTTGCGAGTGACCGCCAGTGGCAAGGGCATCAAGCACACCGGGACGGGCGGCGGTCACGAGACACGGGAGGCAAACTGATGGCGTGGCTGCTGGTCGTGGTCGCCGGACTGCTGGAAACCGGCTTCGCGGTCTGTCTCAAGCTCTCCCACGGTTTCACCCGGCTGTGGCCGACGATCGCGTTCGCGTGCTTCGCGCTCGGCAGCTTCGGCCTGCTGACGCTCTCCCTCAAGAAGCTCGACGTGGGCCCGGCCTACGCCGTGTGGACGGGCATCGGCGCGGCCGGCACGGCCATCTACGGCATGGTCTTCCTCGGCGACCTGGTCTCGACGCTGAAGCTGGTGTCGATCGGTTTGGTGATCCTGGGAGTGATGGGGCTGCAGCTGTCGGGTTCGGCGCACTGAGGCATACGCATACCGCGCCGGTTGCGGCACAACGACGGTCGGCCACAACGAGGTTGCCGGTCGGTGCCGAACCCGGGCAGTCCACTGGAGACCCGGCGGACAACCCGAACCGCCCGCGGAACCGGCACCCTTCGTCCCGTATGCGCCCTGGAAGACGGTCTGTACGGAGCCGCGCAGGGCGCGTGCCTGACGCTTCGTCAGCGCGGCCCCACAGGCCCGCCGGAGGGATGCCGGGACCGGAACGTCGCCGACGGGTACGTCCGCCGGGGCGACTACGACCTCACGGAATTCCGCCAGGCCGACATCGCGATCCGCAAGGGCCTGGCCAACGCCCGGGCGCGGGCCGGGACCGGGGCCGGGACCGGGACCGGGCGACGAGAACAGCGTACGGATCGGGTGGCTGAGGCGGCCATGCCCGCCCCCCGACCGGTCACTGCTCCTGGGGGGGCGCTTCCGTCGTGTACTCGCCCACCAGGGCGCGGACCAGACGGGCGACGTGGCCGGCGGCCTCCTCGTCCGACGCGCCCGGGGCGACGACGTAGGACAACGTCAGCCGTACGGCCGCTTCGCACGCCCACCGCGTGACCTCCGGCGCCCGGTCGGCGGCCGTGCCGGAGACCGCCCGGACGGTGCGGTCGCGGACGGCCTCGGCGAGGGCCGCGGCGCCGGGCCCGGAGCGCCCCCGGGGAGGAGCGAACGGCCCCCGCGGGGCCGGCAGGGCGGGTGCCGCGGCGGCCGGGAGCCGCTCCCCGCGGCACCCCGTGAGCGCGGCCCGGACGAGGGGGTTGGCCCGGGCCGTGCGCAGGATCCAGCAGGTGGCGGCCGCACAGCGGTCCCCGGCGTCCGCGGCGGCGCCGGCGGGCACGGCCGCCAGGGCCCGCTCGACACCGGCGAGGAAGGCCTCCGCCTCCCGGCGGACCAGGGCGCGGGCGAGGCCGTCCTTGCTGCCGAACTCGTTGTAGAGCGTCTGCCGGGAGACCCCGGCCGCGGCCGCGACATCCACCATCCGGACCCCGTTCCAGGGCCGGGTGCGAAGCGCCGCGAAGGCCGCGTCCAGCAAGAGCTCTCGTGCCGCGGGCATCGTCGCCTCCCCGGCCGTCCGGCCGCACCACGACTGTGGCCACAGAATTGACGTGCCGCCATACGGTGTCAAGAGCCCTGGGCGGGCCGCGAGTGCCGGAGCGGCGGCCACGGGTACTGTTCAGCCATGTCCGACTACCACGATGATCTGCGGCTGGCCCATGTCCTCGCGGATGCCGCCGACGCGGCCACCATGGACCGGTTCAAGGCCCTCGACCTGAAGGTCGAGACCAAACCGGACATGACCCCGGTGAGCGAGGCGGACAAGGCCGCCGAGGAGCTGATCCGCGGTCACCTGCAGCGCGCACGGCCGCGCGATGCGGTGCTGGGCGAGGAGTTCGGCAGCGAGGGCACGGGCCCGCGCCGCTGGGTGATCGACCCGATCGACGGCACCAAGAACTACGTGCGCGGGGTGCCGGTCTGGGCCACGCTGATCTCCCTGATGGTGCAGTCCGAGTACGCCGGGGAGATCAGCTGGGAGCCCGTCGTGGGCGTGGTGTCGGCTCCGGCGCTGGGCCGCCGGTGGTGGGCCGCCAAGGGCTCCGGTGCGTACACCGGCCGCAGCCTGACGTCGGCGACCCGCCTGCAGGCCTCCCGCGTGGAACGTATCGAGGACGCCTCGTTCGCCTACTCCTCGCTCAGCGGCTGGGAGGAGCGCGGCCTGCTGCCGGGCTTCCTCGACCTCACCCGCGACTGCTGGCGCACCCGGGGCTACGGCGACTTCTGGCCGTACATGATGGTCGCCGAGGGGTCGGTGGACATCTGTGCCGAGCCGGAGCTGTCCCTGTGGGACATGGCGGCGAACGTGGTCATCGTGGAGGAGGCCGGCGGCCGCTTCACCGGGCTGGACGGCCGGCCGGGCCCGCACAGCGGCGACGCCGCGGCGTCCAACGGCCTGCTCCACGACGAGCTCCTGGGCTACCTGCGCACGTAGCGCGCCCGGGCGGATCGGGCGGATCCGGGAGTGCCGCCGAGCGCGGATACAGCCCTGCGCGCCCCTTGTTGGGCACGCGGTGCCGTGTGACGATGAAGGCCCCACGCTTGTGAACTTGTGAATCCCGGCAGGGGGTTCGCGGTCCACCAAGGAGGTGGCTCCAGCCATGCTCGTCCGCGACGCCATGAGCACGGTGGTCCTCACCATCGGCCCCGCCCACACCCTCCGACAGGCAGCCAGGCTGATGTCCGCGCGCAGGATAGGCGCCGCGGTCGTCCTCGATCCCGACACCAGCGGCCTCGGCATCCTCACCGAGCGGGACATCCTCAACTCCGTCGGCGCCGGGCAGGACCCGGACCGGGAGACCGCCCACGCGCACACCACGACGGACGTCGTCTTCGCGGCGCCCGAGTGGACGCTGGACGAGGCCGCGAACGCCATGTCGCGCGGCGGCTTCCGCCACCTGATCGTCCTCGACGGCCAGGGGCCGGTCGGCGTGGTGTCGGTGCGCGACATCATCCGCTGCTGGCTGCGGACGGGCGCGCGGGGGGCCCGGGAGGACGCGGCCGCGGGGGCGCTGGCGGGCTGAGGACCTCCGGGCAGCCGGGAAGGCCGGAGCCCATTGGCGTCCGGCCTCCCCGGTTGGTACGGCAAGCGGCCGTTGAAACTCCCCCGCGGCGAGTCACCACGTCCGCGAGAAGCGACTGGGGACTCCCCCCGGCGGTGACCGGGGGGCAGCCGCAAAGGGAGTCAGCCGCGCAAGGCCTGGACGGCGGCCTCCAGTCGCTTGCCGTAGTCTGCGTCCGCCTGGCGGAAGTTGCTGATGGCCCGCTCGGCGATGTCGTCGCGCGACACCTTCGCGATGAAGCCCGCGAGGTTGGCGATCAGGCGCTCCTTCTCCTCCTCCGACATCAGCCGGTAGAGGTTGCCCGCCTGGACGAAGTCGTTGTCCTCGGCGTGCGAGGGCGCCGCGTGGTTGCCGGTGCCGCCGGTGACGGAGGTGGAGCCCCACAGCGGCTGCCCGGTCTCCCGGGGGCCGCCGAAGCTGTTGGGCTCGTAGTTCTTGGCCCCGCCGTGGCGGCCGTCGTAGGCGTAGCCGTCACGGCCGTAGGTGTTCGCCACGGTGGCGCGCGGGCGGTTCACCGGCAGGTGGTCGGCGTTGATGCCGACGCGGTAGCGGTGGGCGTCGCCGTAGGCGAAGAGCCGGCCCTGCAGCATCTTGTCCGGGGAGGGGCCGATGCCCGGCACGAAGTGCGCCGGCGAGAAGGCGGACTGCTCGACCTCGGCGAAGACGTTGTCGGGGTTGCGGTTGAGCTCCAGCCTGCCGACCTCGATCGGCGGGTAGTCCTCGTGCGGCCACACGCGGGTGAGGTCGAACGGGTTGAAGCGGTAGCGGGCCGCCTCGTCCGCCGGCATGATCTGCACCTGCAGGGTCCAGGTGGGGTACTCGCCGCGCTCGATGGCCTCGCGCAGGTCGCGCTGGTGGAAGTCGGGGTCCTCGCCGGCGATGCGGTTGCCCTCGTCCTGGGTGAAGTTCTTGATGCCCTGGTCGGTCTTGAAGTGGTACTTGACCCAGAAGACCTCGCCGGCCGCGTTCTGCCACTGGTAGGTGTGCGAGCCGTAGCCGTTCATGTGGCGGTACGAGGCGGGGATGCCGCGGTCGCCGAAGAGCCAGGTCACCTGGTGGGTGGCCTCGGGCGAAAGCCCCCAGAAGTCCCAGACGTTGTCCGCCTCCTGCGAGCCGGTGTACGGGTCGCGCTTCTGGGTGTGGATGAAGTCGGGGAACTTGATGGCGTCCTTGATGAAGAACACCGGGGTGTTGTTGCCGACGAGGTCGTAATTGCCCTCCTCGGTGTAGAACTTCAGGGCGAAGCCGCGGGGGTCGCGCACCGTGTCGGCGGAGCCGAGGCTGCCGGCGACGGTGGAGAAGCGCAGGAACGTCTCGGTCTGCTTGCCCACCTGGGACAGGAACTTGGCCCGGGTGTACCGGGAGACGTCGGCGGTGACGGTGAACGTGCCGTACGCACCGGCGCCGCGGGCGTGCACCACGCGCTCCGGGATGCGCTCGCGGTTGAAGTGCGCGAGCTTCTCCAGCAGCGACTGGTCCTGGATCAGAGCGGGGCCGCCGACACCGGCGGTCTCGCTGTTCTGGTTGTCCGCGACCGGAGCTCCGGACTCCGTGGTCAGCGGGCCCGTCGTGGGAATGGTCTCGCCCTGAACCGACACGTGTGCCTCCGTCATCTCGTCCCTCACTCGGCCACTGGGCACGAGCCGATCATCTGGCTCGACCCGATCGTTCTGGCTTGACCTGATCGCTTGGCCTGAGCCGAGCTCGATCCTACATTAGACAATGTCTAAGTCAAGATGGACCTAACATAAAAACGAGATCCAATCGTGGACGAGGGCCGCTGCTACGCTGGTCCTATCTGACTGATAGGTGAATGGCATGAGTGACCTGCTGGAACGGCTCCGGGGACGCGGCTGGCGGCTGACCGCACAGCGACGCGTCGTGGCCGAGGTCCTGGACGGGGACCACGTGCACTACACCGCGGACGAGGTGCACGCCAGGGCCGCGGAACTACTGCCGGAGATCTCGCGCGCGACCGTGTACAACACCCTCGGGGAGCTGGTCTCCCTGGGCGAGGTCATGGAAGTGAGCACGGACGGGCGCGCCAAGCGTTACGACCCCAATGCCCACCACGCGCACCAGCACCTGGTGTGCTCCCAGTGCGGCACCATCCGCGACGTGCACCCCACAGGTGACCTGCTGGCCGTCCTGCCGGCCGACGAGCGCTTCGGCTTCCAGGTGGCGGCCGTCGAGGTCACGTACCGCGGCGTCTGCCCCAACTGCTCCGCGAGCTGAGCGGAGCGGGGGCGCCCGGAAACGGCGAAGGCCCGGATCCTCAGGATCCGGGCCTTGCCTTGGAGTAGCGGGGACAGGATTTGAACCTGCGACCTCTGGGTTATGAGCCCAGCGAGCTACCGAGCTGCTCCACCCCGCGTCGGTAGCTTCACCCTAACCCTTCCGGCGCAGGAGAAGCAAACGGGTTACCGCGGTCCGTCCTTCGCCGTCGTCCGTCCGTCCTTCGCCGTCGTCCGTCCTACGCCGTCAGCTCCTGCTGCAGCGCGTCGCGCAGGCGCGCCGCGCGCTCGGCCACCTCCGGCGGGCCGAGCGCGACCGCCCGGTCGCACCAGTGCCGCCCCTCGGTGAGGTCGCCGCAGCGGGCCGCCAGCAGGGCGAGCCGCAGTGCGGCGCGCCCGTGCCCGGCCTCGGCCGCGCGGGCCCACCACAGGGCCGCCTCCGGCTCGCTGCCCTCGCGGGCCAGCAGCAGCCCCAGGTTGAAGGCTCCGTTGCGGCTGCCGGCCTCGGCCGCCTCGCGGTACCAGTGGGCGGCCTCGACGACGTCGCCCCGCTCGGCGACGATCATCCCCAGCCGCACCTGGGCCCGCCGGTGGCCCTGCCGGGCCGCCCGCTCGTACCACTCCTCGCACTCCTCGCGGGCCTCCTCCTCCCGGTCGAGCAGCGCGCCCAGCCGGAAGGCGGCCTCCGCGCTGCCGCCGCGCACGGCCACCCGCAGATGGCGCTCGGCGGCCTCCTCGTCGCCGTCCCGCAGCAGGGCCATGGCGACCTGGAGGGCGGCGTCGGTGTGCCCGGCCGTCGCCGCGCGCTCGTACCACTGGAAGGCCGCACGGTCCTCGTCGCGCCCGGCGTAGAGGATGCCGAGATTGAAGGCGGCGTCGACGCTGCCCGCCTCGGCCGCCTTGGAGAACCACGGCTCCGCGCCGGCCGCGTCGCCGCCCTGGAGCAGCAGCACGGCGAGGGCGTTGGCCGCCTCCTTGTGCCCGGCGTAGGCCGCGCGGCGGTACCACTGCTCGGCCTGGGCCGTGCGGCCCTGCCCGGCGCAGAGCAGGCCCAGGTTGTAGGCGCCGTTGACGTCGCCGTGGTCGAGCGCCGTGCGGTACCAGCGCTCGGCCTCCTGCGTCTCGCCCCGGTCGGCGTGCAGGGCGCCCAGGGCGTTGGCGGCGTTGCCGTCGCCGTCCTGGGCGGCGCGGCGCCACCACACGGCGGCGCTGTCGGCGTCCCCGGCGTCGCGCAGCAGGAAGCCGAGCGCGCAGGCGGCCCGGGGCTCGCCGTCCTTGGCGGAGGTCAGGTACCAGCGGGCGGCCTCCTGGGTCTCGCCGCGGCCCTCCAGCAGGGTGCCGAGGTGCAGGGCGGCCCGGCGGTGGCCGCGGGCGGCGGCCTGGCGGTACCACTGCTCGGCCTCGCGGGCCGGGCCCCCGCCGTCGCGGCCGCCCGCCGCGGCGGCGCGCAGCTCGCGGACGGAGGTCTCGACGCCGCCCGGGCCGAGGCTCTCGGCGCGCGAGCGCGGCGCCCGGCCGTCCAGGATCCTGGCCAGGCGGTAGGCCGCCTCGCGGTGGCCGCGCTCGGCCGCGGACCGGAACCAGCGCTCGGCCCCTACGTCGCTGCGGTGCTCCAGCAGGTCGGCGAGGGCGTAGGCGCCGAGGGCGTGCCCGGTTTCGGCCGACTGGCGCAGCCAGTACTCGGCGGCGGGCTCGTCCCCGCGCTCGCGGTGGTAGCGGCCGAGGGCGTGCGCGGCGGCGGCGGAACCGGCGACGGCGGCGATGCGCCACCACCCGGCGGCCTCGTCGGCGTAGCCCCGCTGGTGCAGCAGGACGCCGAGGTTGTTGGCGGCGGAGCGGTCGCCGTCGGCGGTGGCGGCGCGCAGGTGGCGCTCCGCCCCGTCGAGGTCCCCACGGCGCAGCAGCAGGGCGCCGAGCATGCTCAGAGCGGCGGGGTCGCCGCTCTCCGCGGCGCGGCGGCGGGCGGTCTCCAGCTCGAGGTCGGCGGCGTCGCCGGCGTCGGCGGAGTCCGCCGTGCCGGGACGGAACCCCGGCATTTCCTGGTCGCTCCCGTCACCGGGAGCCTCTACAAGCCGGCCTGTCTCCCACAGCGTCGTCCTGTCCCCCATAAGCCCCATCGTCGCACCACCCGCAACCCGCGTACACCTGGTATACCGCAGCCAGTGAGGTCACTTCAGCGTTTTGTCGACTTCCCGACTTCCCGACACGACGGGGCTCCAAACTCTCCACAGAAGCCCCGCACACAACCCGCACAGTCCGCGTCACCCGGACACCGCACGGCCGGGGTGGCCGGCGGGGTCCGGGAACGACAAGGCCCGGAGTCCGAGGCTGGACTCCGGGCCTTGTCATGAAGTAGCGGGGACAGGATTTGAACCTGCGACCTCTGGGTTATGAGCCCAGCGAGCTACCGAGCTGCTCCACCCCGCGCTGTTGTGGAACAACCGTACCACGGCGCGGGGTGGATCTTGATCAACTGCCGGGCTTGCCGCTCTGCTCGGCGGCCTTGTCACCGCTCTTGTCGCCGCTCTTGTCGCCGCTCTTCTCGGCGGCCTTGGCCTCGGCCTTGGCGGCCCGGTCGAGGGCGTCCTTCAGGGAGTCCTGGGCCTTGCCGTACTCCGCCCAGTCCTTGTTCTCCAGGGCCTTCTGGCTGGCCGCGAAGGCGTCCTGGGCGTCCTTCAGGGCCTGCTTGACCGTGGGGTCCTGAGAGGGAGCCGGTTTCTGGGTGCCTTCGGACGGCTTGGCGGGCGCGGTCTTGCTGCCGAAGATCTCATCCAGGGCCTCGTCGAGGGTGTCCCTGAAGGCGATCTTGTCGCCGTAGTTCACCAGCACCTTCTTCAGGAGCGGGTAATTGGAGCCGGCACCTCGCAGATAGACCGGTTCCACGTACAACAGCCCGCCGTCCAGCGGCACGGTCAGCAGGTTTCCGTACTCGACCTCGGAATCGCCCTTCTTCCAGATGTTGATCTGGTCGGCGACAGGTGTGTGGCTGTTGAATTTGCCCTGGGCCAGCCTCGGTCCCCAGACCGAGGTCTCGGACGGCAGTTTCAGGATCCTGATCTTGCCGTAGTCCTTGCTCTTGGCATCGGCGTCCACGGCCATGAAGGCACCGAGGTTCGTCCGGTTCTTGGGCGTGAAGGTCGTCGTCAGCGAGAACGTCTGCTTCTCCTGGCGAGGCATCTTCATGCTCAGGTAGTACGGCGGAACCGCGTTGCCCTTGGTGTTGGTCGGGTCGTCCGGCACCTCCCAGCGCTCACTGCCGGTGTAGAACGTCTCCGAGTCGGTGACGTGGTACCGGGAGAGCAGCTCGCGCTGGACCTTGAAGAGGTCCTGCGGGTAGCGCAGGTGGTCCATCAGCGCGGAGCCGATGGTGCTCTTCGCCTTCACTGTGCCGGGGAACGCCTTCATCCAGGTCTTGAGGACCGGGTCCTTCTCGTCCCACTGGTACAGCTTCACCGTGCCGTCATAGGCGTCCACGGTCGCCTTGACGGAATTGCGGATGTAGTTGACCTGATTCTGCTGGGCGACGACGGCGCGCTGGCCGGTCGTCAGCGAGTCGGCCGTGGTGTCGCCGAGCGTCGTACGGGAGGCGTACGGATAGCCGTTCGTCGTCGTGTACGCATCCACGATCCACTGGATGCGGCCGTCGACCACCGCCGGATAGGCGTCACCGTCGATGGTCAGCCACGGGGCGACCGCCTCGACGCGCTCCTTGGGGGTGCGGTGGTACAGAATCCGCGAACCCTTACCGATGGCACCCGAGTAGAGGATCTGCGGCTCGCCGAAAGCCACCGCATACGCGGCACGGTTGACGGGGTTGGACAGGTTGACCCCGCTCTTCCCCTTGTACGAGTAGCTCCGCTCGCCCTTGTCCGAGGAGTAGTCCAGCTCCTCCTGCGGACCGCCGACGATCGAATACTGCGTCGTCTTCTCGCCGTAGTAGACGCGCTGCTCGTAGGGGCCGAACAGGCCCTCGGTCGGCAGGCTCTTGGCCGTGAAGTCCGGTGCCCCGGCCTTGTCGGTCGTAGTGCCCTTCGCGGTGATGGCACCGTAGCCGTGGGTGTACTTGAAGTGGTCGTTGATCCAGTTGCGCTCGGGAATGCCCTTGAGGTTGAGCTCGCGCAGACCGATGACCGTGTCCTGCTCCTTGCCGTCCACCTTGTAGCGGTCGACGTCCAGCGTGGAGGGGAACTGGTAGTACCCCTTGACCTGCTGCTCCTGCTGGAAGGCGGGCGAGACGAGATTCGGGTCGAGGAGGCGGAGGCTGGCCGTCGAATTCACCGCGGCGCGCAGCTTCTCGGGGTCCTTGCCCGTCAGGTCGCTGTTGCCCTTGTAGTTCTGGACGTCCGCGTCGCCGATCCCGTACGCCTCACGCGTCGCCGTGATGTTCTTCTTGATGTACGGCGCTTCCTTGGCCTGCTCGTTCGGCTGGACCTGGAACTTCTGCACGATCGCCGGGTAGAGCCCGCCGATCAGGACGGCCGAGAGCACCATCAGCCCGAAGCCGATCACCGGCAGCTGCCAGGTGCGCCGCCACAGCGTCGCGAAGAACAGCACCGCGCAGATCAGCGCGATGATGAACAGGATCGTCTTGGCCGGCAGATACGCATTGGCGTCGACGTAGCGCAGCCCCGTCCAGCCGTCGGTGGACTTCAGGC
The DNA here is from genome assembly GCF_013394065.1 of Streptomyces rectiverticillatus. Lineage (NCBI taxonomy): Bacteria > Bacillati > Actinomycetota > Actinomycetes > Kitasatosporales > Streptomycetaceae > Streptomyces > Streptomyces rectiverticillatus. Next base: position 4,906,258 of record NZ_CP040752.1, on the reverse strand, counting down.
CGCTGGACTTCACCGCCAGCCCGTAGCGGTCCAGCCAGTAGGCGATGGCCTTCAGGCCCACGAAGATGCCGAGCAGCACCGACAGGTGCCCCGTGGCCGCGGCCGTCGCCCGGTGGCCCGGGCTGGTCAGCCGCAGACCGCCGTAGAGGTAGTGCACGAGGGCGGCGGCGATCAGCGACAGCACCGCGGCCGCGAAGCCGAAGCTCAGCAGGAAGCGGTACCAGGGCAGGTCGAAGGTGTAGAACGCGATGTCCTTGTGGAACTGCGGGTCCTTCTGGTGGAAGGGCACGCCGTTGATCCACTGCAGCCAGGTGCGCCACTGCCCGGCCGCCGAGGCGCCCGCGACCAGGCCCACGAGGGCGGTGACCGCGAGGAGCACCCACTTCTTGTACGGCGCGATGCTCATCCGGTAGCGGTCGAGGCTCTGCTGTTCCATCGACATCGCGCTCAGCGGCGGCCGCAGCCGGTGCGCCAGCCAGATGTTGGTCCCCACCGCCAGCGCCATCAGCAGGCCGAAGACCGCGAAGAGCCCGATCTTGGTGCCGAGGGTGGTGGTGAAGACCGAGGAGTAGTCCACCGAGCGGTACCAGAGCCAGTCCGTCCAGAACCCTGCGAACATCACGAAGAGCATGGCCAGTGCGGCCAGCACGCCCAGCGTGGTGAGCAGGGTCCGGATCCGCCGGGACGGTCGGCCGACTCTGATCCGTGGCCCTGTCGGGCCTCCGCCGCGGTCCGGCATCTGGAAAGCCAAGGTGCGCACCTCGAAGTTCGCTGTCAGGGGAGCTGTCGATCAGGGCCCAGCGATACTAGGGCCCAAGGTGGCAACTTACCGAGGCTTTACTCAGTTCCCGTTTTCGGTCACTCTCAGGGCACGATATTGCTCATGTCCAGCACTTCCAGCACCCCCGACCCCTCCCTCCCCTCCGGCCCCGGCGGCCCGGGCGGCGACGTCCCCATGGCGGCCAGCCCGCTGACCCGCGCCGTTCTCGAGATCGACCAGTACGCCTCCACCCTCGGCTGGGACCAGCCCGCGCGGCTGTTCGCCCTGGTCGACACGGCCAAGCTGCGCGCCCAGGAGCCCGGCCTCGCCGATCAGCTCGGCCTCGACGCGAGCGCCCAGGCCGGCTCCCTCACCCCGATCGAGCAGGACGAGGTCCCGGCGGGCACCGCCCTGGACAAGTTCCTCGGCACCATCGCGTGGCCCGGTGCCGTGACGGGGTGTGCCCTGACCGTGGAGCGGCTGATGCTGCCGCCGTCCGCCGAGGGCACCGTGCCCAACGGCCTGAACGAGAAGCAGCTCGCCAAGTGGGTCGCCGCCCACCCGGACCGGCAGGAGGTGCGGATGACCGTCGCCGTGCTGCGGGACGGGGCGCGGGAGACCGCGGTGCGGCTGCGCGAGAAGGACTCGCCGACCGAGGTCCTCACGGGCCCGGACCTGGTGCCGGGGCTGGCGGAGGCGCTGGCGGCGACGTTCGAGGACTAGCCACTCGGTACGCCTTGAGCGCCGGGCGCGGTGAAAACAACAGCCCGTCCGGCGTTTGAGGACCGGGGTCCGGGGCGGAGCCCCGGAAGGCAGGACTCAGCCTGCCGAGCACAGCGGCAGCCCCGCCGAGTCCCCCTTGCGGATCTTCTCCAGCGCACCGACGGCGTCACCTATGGTGTCGACCTTGACCAGCGTGAGCCCGGACGGCTTGTCCTTCGCGGCGGCCGCGCAGTTGTCCTTGGGCGTGAGGAAGTAGCGGGCGCCCTTGGCGCGCGCACCCACCGTCTTCATCTCGACGCCGCCGATCGGGCCGACCTTGCCGTCTTCGTCTATGGTCCCCGTGCCGGCGATGAACTTGCCGCCGGTCAGGTCCCCGGGGGTCAGCTTGTCGACTATCCCGAGGGCGAACATCAGGCCGGCGCTCGGCCCGCCGACGTCCGCCAGCTTGATGTTGATCGTGAACGGGAAGGTGTGGTCCGTCCCGGCCTGGATGCCGACCAGGGCGCGCTTGTCGTCGGGCGCCTTGCCCGTCGTGAGGGCCACGTCCTGCTCGACGGACGGCTGGCGCTTCTCCTTCTCGGCCGCGGCGGCCTCCTTGGCCGGAACGATCCGGAAGGTGACCTTCTGGCCGGGCTGGTGCTTGGTGACCAGCTTGGCGACGTCCCCGGGCTGCTTGATCTCCGTGCCGTCGACGGCCTTGATCACGTCGCCGGCGTGCAGCCGGCCCTCGGCCGGGCTGTTCTTGACGACCGACGCCACCACCGTGCGGGTGCCGACCGGGATGTCCAGCTGCTTGAGCGCCGCCACCTTGGCGCTCTCCTGGGACTGGCTGAACTCCTCCGCCGTCTCCTGGTTGAGCTCGTCGGGCGTCTTGTCGTCCGGGTAGAGCGTGCTGTGCGGGACGACGAGGTTGTCGTGGGCGACCCAGCCGTAGACCGCCTCCACCAGGTTCATCCGGTACCGCGAGCCGGTGACGCGGACCGTCGTCATGTTGAGGTTGCCGCTCGTCGGATACGTCTGGTGCCCCGAGATCTGTAGCACCGGCTCCCCGTCGTGCTCACCGAGCGTGTTGACCGTCGGCCCGGGCGACATCTCCGAGTAGGGCACGGGGATCAGCACGCCTGCGCAGAGGAGCGCGATCAGCATCAAGAGGGAGGCGAGCATCGTCGCGGTGCGGCGGGGCATGGAACGACAGTACGGGACGGGTCCGACAGTCCACCCGCGGGGCGGTCCGTCCGGGGAGGCCACCCGGGGCTCGCGGAAAAACACCGGCGCCCCGGCGCGAGCCGGGGGCGCTCAGGAGACCCCGGTACCGGAATCCTGCCGTTCCATCGCCTCGCGCCGTTCCATCGCCTCGCGCCGTTCCATCGCCTCGCGCCGTTCCATCGCCTCGCGCCGTTCCATCGCCTCACGGAACCGGGCATACCCCGCGAGCTCGGAGATGTCCCCGCTCTTGCGGTTACGAGCGGCCCAGGTGCCCCACAGCAGGGCAACGACGGCCGCGGCAACCGGAATCAGCAACCACACGAGTGCCGCCATACCGACCTCCGACCCCCGGACACCACCACTGAAAAGACCGATGAGCAGATTAGTCTTTCGTACAGTCAACGCTCGCGTCAGGGGGCCGGTTACGCAACCGGAAGTGATCCTTCAGGAGATCGGCGACGCCAAGCGCCTACCTCCCCCAGCTACCGCTGGGGGCACCCCCATCGCCTAAGCACCCACCCACTCCTCGGTGCCGTCCGAAAAGACCTGGTGCTTCCAGATCGGCACCTCGCGCTTGAGGTCGTCGATGAGCCGCCGGCACGCCTCGAACGCCTCCGCCCGGTGCGGGCACGAGACCGCCACCACGACGGCCAGGTCGCCGATCTCCAGGTCGCCCACCCGGTGCACGGCCGCCAGCGCCCGCACCGGGAAGTCCGACGCGACCTTCTCGGCCACGCGGCGCAGCTCCGCCTCGGCGGTGGGGTGCGCGGAATAGCCGAGCCCGCGGACGCCGGAGCCGCCGTCGTGGTCACGCACGGTGCCCACGAAGAGCGCCGTGCCCCCGGCGGCGTGGTCGCCGACCGCGGCGAAGACCTCGTCCACGGACAGAGGGGTGTCGCGGACCGCCAGAAGGCGGACCGGATCCGTCGCGGCGAGCTCGCCGGGGTGATCGTACGTACGGGCCATGTCCCCCATCGTGCCGTACGGAGGGCGTGGGCGAGGACCGGCCTTTCAAACAGCCGTACGAGACGGTCTGCGGACGGTCCTCCAAGGCCCGGGCCCTCGCCGCGGGGTCCCTAGAGGCGGCGGCGCGCCTTGCGGGCGCGGCGGACCAGTGCGGCGGTGCCCAGCAGTGCCACGGTCGCCCCCGCGGCGCCCGCGGCGGTGGCGTCCTTGCGGCCCAGGCGGCGGCCTGCGACCGTGTGCCGGCCGGAGACCTCCTCCAGCAGCTCGGCGAGGACCTCCTCGTTCGTCCAGCGCGGCCGCCAGCCGGCCTCGTGCAGCCGGCTCCCGCTGACCACCCACGGGTGCATCGTGTACTCGAGGTCGCCCGCGGGCGACGGCGTCAGGCCGAGGCGGTGCAGCCGGGAGGCGGCCCCGAGGGCGACCGCGGAGGGCAGCTCCATGCGGCGGATGCCGGAGAGCTCCTCGACCTCCTCCTGCTCCAGCCAGCCGTCGCAGCCCACCGCGAGCTCCCCTTCGGCCTTCTCCAGGGCGGCGAACTCCAGGGCGCTGACCAGGTCCTCCACGTGGCAGAACTGCCAGGTCGGCCGGGATCCGGCGACGACCAGGAGGCGGGGCGACTCGAAGTAGCGGGTCAGGGCGGTGTCGGTGCCGCCGACGAGGACGGCGGGCCGCAGCACCGTGACGTTCAGGCCGGGGTGGGCGCGCGGGGCCCGGCGGGCGAGCCGTTCGATCTCCAGCAGGTCGCCGACGCCGGTGGCCTCGGCGGTGGCGCGCAGCTCGGCGTCCTCGGCGAGCGGCACGTCGTTGTCGGGCAGGGCCCCGTAGACCATCGCGGAGGTGCACAGCACGACGCGGTGCACTCCGGCGGCCGCGGCGGCCGTCAGGACGGTCTGGGTGCCGCGCACGTTGTAGGCGGTGCGGGCGGCCGCGTCGGTCTCCAGGTCGAGGTCGAGCGCGAGGTGCACGACGACGTCGGCGCCGCGCAGCTTCTCGGCGATCGCCGGGTCGCGGACGTCGAGCACGTGCCACTGCGCCTCGGTCACGTCACCGCGGCGCTCGTCGATGGCCACGACCTGCTTGATGTGCTCGGACGCGGCGAGCCGCTGCGTGAGCAGGGCGCCGGTGCCGCGCGCGGCACCGGTGACCGCCACGACGGGCCTCCGGCCGCCGTGCGGGCTCGTACTGTCTCGCGCGGAACCGTTTCGCGCTGCGCGAACTTCTGGGTCGGGGGAACTCACCGGGCGTCTCCAGCGGTTGTCTTCAGTACGTACGAGAGATGACGCGTACGGACCAGGTGACGTCCATCCTGCCGCAGGCCCCGGGTCGGCGAAGCACCAAGCCCGGATACCGGTGAGGTGTCTAGGCTGGTGGTGATGTCGGGCATTCGCCGCCGGTCCTGTGCCGGCGGCCCTACGAGCCGAGGAAACCCGTGAGTGACACCCCATTCGGATTCAATCTTCCGCCGGAGGAGCCGGAGAACGGCGGCGACGGCAAGAAGAAGGGCGAGGGCCAGGGCGGCCAGGGGCCTGCGAATCCGTTCGGGTTCGGCGGGCCGGGCGGCGCGGGGGACAACCCCTTCGCCGCGATGTTCGGCGGCATGAACCCGGGCGACCTCGGGGCGGCCTTCCAGCAGCTCGGGCAGATGCTCTCCTACGAGGGCGGCCCGGTGAACTGGGACATGGCCAAGGACATCGCGCGCCAGACCGTCGCGCAGGGCACCGCCGACGGCACCAAGGACGCCAGCGTCACCTCCGGCGAGCGGAGCGCGGTCGAGGAGGCCGTGCGCCTGGCGGACCTGTGGCTGGACGGCGCGACGTCGCTGCCATCGGGCTCGGGCACGGCGGTGGCCTGGAGCCGCGCCGAGTGGGTCGAGGCGACCCTTCCGGTGTGGAAGGAGCTCGTGGACCCCGTGGCCGAGCGCGTGGGCGCGGCCATGGGCGACGTCCTGCCCGAGGAGATGCAGGCCATGGCGGGCCCGCTGCTCGGCATGATGCGTTCCATGGGCGGCGCCATGTTCGGCACGCAGATCGGCCAGGCCGTGGGCGTGCTGGCGGGCGAGGTGGTCGGCTCCACCGACATCGGCCTGCCGCTGGGCCCCGCGGGCAAGGCCGCGCTGCTGCCGGTGAACATCGCGGCGCTCGGCGAGGGCCTCGGTGTCCCGCAGGACGAGGTCCGGCTCTACCTGGCCCTGCGCGAGGCCGCCCACCAGCGCCTCTTCGCACACGTGCCGTGGCTGCGCTCGCACCTCTTCGGCGCCGTCGAGGGCTACGCGCGTGGCATCAAGGTCGACACCTCCAAGCTGGAGGACGTGGTCGGCCAGCTCGACCCCACCCACCCCGAGCAGCTGCAGGACGCCCTCCAGCAGGGCATGTTCCAGCCGGAGGACACTCCGGAGCAGAAGGCGGCCCTGGCCCGTCTGGAGACCGCCCTGGCGCTCGTCGAGGGATGGGTGGACGCCGTCGTGCACGCGGCCGCCGCCCCGCACCTGCCGTCGGCCGGTGCCCTCCGCGAGACGCTGCGCAGGCGGCGTGCCTCCGGCGGCCCGGCCGAGCAGACCTTCGCCACGCTGATCGGCCTGGAGCTGCGCCCGCGCCGGCTGCGGGACGCCTCCCGGCTGTGGGCCTCCCTGGCGGACGCACGCGGCCCGGAGGGCCGTGACGCCCTCTGGGAGCACCCGGACATGCTGCCCACGGCGGCCGACCTGGACGACCCGGACGGCTTCGTCCACCGCGAGCACCTGGACTTCTCCGAGATCGACAAGATGCTCGGCGAGGCGGCCAAGGGCGAAAAGGGCGGCCAGGGCGAAAAGCAGGATGAAAAGGGCGAGCCCGAGGGCGAGGGCGACGACAAGAAGTGAGCCTGCACGAGGATGCGGTCCGCGTCCTGAAGGAGTACGCGGACCAGGAGGAGCTGCGCGGGCTCTACCTGGACCACCTGGCGTCCCACCCGGACGGCATGTGGAAGCCCTGTGAGGCCGGTCACGTCACGGCGAGCGCCCTGGTGATCGACCCGTCGCGCGGGCAGGTGCTGCTCACGCTCCACCGCAAGCTGCGGATGTGGCTGCAGATGGGCGGCCACTGCGAGCCCGGTGATGCGACGGTCAAGGCGGCGGCCCTGCGGGAGGCCACGGAGGAGTCCGGGATCGCCGGGCTGACGCTCCTGCCGGGCGGCCCGGTGCGGCTCGACCGGCACCCGATCCCCTCCCCCTGCAACTGGCACCTGGACGTCCAGTACGCGGCCCTCGTGCCCGCGGGTGCGACGGCGGCCATCAGCGACGAGTCGCTGGACCTGCGCTGGTTCCCGTACACCGAGGTGAGCGAGGTCGCCGACGACTCGGTCGTGCAGCTGATGCGGCGCACGCTGGAGCGGCTGTAAGAGCCTGATGCGCCCCGATGGCGCAGGGCATAAGTAAGGGGCGGTCACCATGGGTGACCGCCCCTTACTTATGCTCCGCCCGGCGAGCGGCCGGGCTCAGTTGGACCAGATGTTGCCCTGGTTGCGGCCGTGCGCACCCTGCTGGCCGACGCCGTACTGGGCCATGAGGCCCTGGCCGATCTCGGCACCCTGGGGCGGCAGGAGCTCGCTGGGCTGGACGAGGGCGTAGCCGTGGCCGGCGAAGCTCAGCTCCCAGCCCTCCCCCGTGCCGCCGCGCCGCCGCCACACGCCCGAGGACGACGTCTGGGCCTGCATCTGCACGCGCAGGGACGTCGACCAGGCGATCACGGCGTCGGCGTCGGCGCTGACGACCCGGTCGGGCGTGACCTGGAGCATCAGGGGCTCGCCGGAGGTCATCAGCGCGACCTTGCCCTGGCCGCTGATGTTGAGCTGGTAGGCGCCGGTGCCGGAGATGCCGTACTGGCTGTCGACGGCGATGGTCTCCCAGTGCAGCGTGGAGTCCAGGGCGAGGACGTAGGCGCCGTCCACGGTCAGTCCGTCGCGGTCGACGTCGACCACGTGGACGTGCTGGGCCAGGTTGGCGAAGTAGACCGTGCCCTGGCCCGAGCAGCGCATCAGGTCCAGGCCCTCGCCCGTGTGGGCACGGGAGTTCTGCTGGCCGCGGGTCTGGTACTCGCCGTCGAACTCGATCAGGCCCTGGTAGGCGACCATCGACCCCTTGCGGGCGAGGACGTCGTCGTGGCCGGTGAGGGAGACGCGCAGCATCTGCGGGTTCTGCAGGGCGTAGCGGTCCTGCGTCTGGGCCTCGGTGAAGCCGAAAAGCGGGCTCTGCATGATGTCCTCGTTCCCCCTCAGCCCCGGGCCCGGAGCCGGTCGGTGCTGTCCTCGCTGGGCTGTACGACCACGAAGCCCTCTCCGGAGAAGCCCAGTTGGTAGGCCTCGCCGCTGCCCCGGCCGATCAGCGAGGAGGCCTTGAAGCTGCGCTTGCCCTTCATCCGGAGGTTGCTGGACCAGGCGACGAGCGCGTCGGGGTCGACGTAGGTCTCGTCGTCGCCGCGCCCGCAGTCCACGACGATGGGGGTGCCGCGGGAGGTCAGGGCGACCCAGCCGGTGCCGCTGATGCCGACGTTGAACAGGCCCTGTCCGGCGAACTTCGCCATGCCCTTGACGCGCTCCACGCCCCACTGGAGGTGGGCGTCGAAGGCGAGGACGTTGGTGCCGTTGACGGAGAGGGAGTCGCCGTTGAGCTGCAGGCAGACCACGTCGGCCCCGTAGTCGGCGAGGTAGAGCAGGCCGTCGCCGTGGCAGCGCATGAGGGGCACGCCCTCGCCGGTGAGCCACTGGGAGGCCATCTGGCGGACTGCCGGCGGGTTCGGGTCGTACTGGACGTAGCCCTCGTAGGCGACCATCGAGCCGGTGCGGGCGAAGAGGTCCTGGCCGGTCTGCATGGCGACCTTCAGCATGCTGCTGCCGTGGTTCTCCATGCGGGCGGTGACGGGGGTGGGGGCGTAGCCCTGGATCGGTGTCTGGTTCATGGTCTTCGCTGGTCCCTCAGACCTCGTAGGGCTGGACGACGACGAAATTGCCGGGGGCGCCCCGGAATTGGAGGTTCACGGCTTCTCCGCTGTGCCCCGGGTAGGAGCTGCGGCGCAGGCGCACCTGGCTGGAGATGATCACCTGGGCGCCCGCGGACCAGGCGATGACGGCGTTGCTGTCCGCGTAGGTCGACGGGGTGACCGGCAGCACGACGGGGATGCCGTGGGTCTTGACGACGACGGTGCCGTGGCCCTGGAACTGCATGGTGAACAGGGCGCCGCCGGGGATGCCGTGGCCCTCGATCCGGCGGACCTCGTGCTGCAGCGACTCGTCGAAGGCGAGCACCGACTCCGCGGAGACGCAGATGGCGTCGCCCTGGAGCTCGATGGGGTGCACGTGGGCGGAGTTCTCCGCGAGGAAGACCTGCCCGCGGCCGGTGCAGCGCATCAGCTGCAGCTCCTGGCCGGTGGCGTTGCCGACGATGCGGCCGGCGAAGCCGGCGCCCTTGTAGCCGAAGTCGACCTTGCCCTGGTACAGCACCATGCTGCCCTGGCGGGCGAGCACGGGCCGGCCGTCGACGCCGAGGTCGACGCGGACGAGCTTGGGGTTCTGCTGGGTCCAGCGCTGGCCGGTGGGGGCCTCCCGGTACTTCTGCAGCGCCGTCTGGACGCCCGCCGCTGCGGCCGGCTGGCCGTAGGGCTGCTGGCCGGGCTGGCCCGGGAAGGGCTGGCCGGGCTGGGGCGCGGGGTGCGGCTGGCCGGGGTAGGGCGCGTTCTGCTGGGGCGCCTGGGGCGGCTGGCCGTAGGGCTGCTGGCCGGGCTGGCCGTAAGGCTGCTGGGGCGGCTGACCGTACGGGGCGGGCTGCTGCTGGCCGTACGGGCCCGGCTGGCCGGGGACGCCGGGCGGGCCGGGCGGCGGCGGGGTGAACTGACCGCCGGTGGAGGCCCCCGGGCTGTTGAAGAAGCCCGGAGGGGCGATCGGCGCGGCCAGGGTCTGCGCGGCGTGCACCTGCCCGGCGGGCGGTGCCGGCGGCGGGGTGCTGCCGGGCGGGGGCGGGAACCCCTGGTGGGGCGGCGGCGTCCGGGCCTGGTGGGCGGCGGGCGCCGGGGCCGGAGCGGGCGCCTGGGGCGCTACGGGCGCGGGGGGCTGCGCCCCGGGCGCGGCGAAGGCCGGGGGCGGGCCCGCCTGCTGCGGAGGGGCGAAGGCGGGCGCTGCGACGGGCGCGGGTGCGGCCGGGGCCTGCGCCTGGGGCTGAGGCTCCTCTTCGAGCACCTCACCGCCGAAGTGCTGGAGCAGCGCCTCCAGTCCGCCGTCGAAGCCCTGTCCGACGGCGGCGAAGCGCCAGACGTCCTTCAGGTAGATGTCGCCGAGCATCACCGCGCGTTCGGTGCTGAATTCGGTCCCGGTGAAGGAGTAGCGCGCGACTTCCTGGCCGCCGGCGACGATACGGAGATAGCCGGGTGCGGTCTGCGACATCTGGCCCGCACCGTCGAGGGTGGCCGTGAAAGAGAGCCGCTGGATGTGCGCGGGGATCTGGTCGAGGGTGACGCGGAAGGATTCCGTGTCACCAGCCTGCGCCCCGAGCTGCTGAATGGCGCCCTCGGGCGACTTGGGCTGGTTGAAGAAGACGAAATACCGGTCGTCCGAGAGCCGCTCCGCGGCGTCGAGGCCGAAACAGCTGATGTCGAAGGTCAGGCCGGGGCCCGCGATCTGCACTCCCACGTACAGATCGGTCCCCGCCGTCAGGTCACTGATCTTGGCCTTGTGGCCGCGCTGGAATTCCCTGGCCATGCGTAACGACCGTCCCCCATCCGAACGTGCGATGAAAACGTGTGATGAATGCGTTGCGTCAGGCTAACGGCTGAGGGCTGATTCATCCGACTCCGGACCGGACGTGTCCCCCGTGGGGGACTGCCGGCGCCGGACCCGGCTCATTCGCCGCGCGCTGCGGGGAGGTGCGGCAACCTGTCGGCGGCCACCACACCTTCGAGGTAGCCGCGGGCACGCTCGGTACGCGGGTAGGCGTCGAGGAGCCGCCAGAAGCCGGGGCCGTGGCCGGGGACGAGCAGGTGCGCCAGCTCGTGCAGGAGGACGTAGTCGAGGACGTATTCGGGCATCCCCTGCAGCCGGTGCGAGAGGCGGATGCTGCCCTCGGTGGGGGTGCACGAGCCCCAGCGGGTGTTCTGGTTGGTGACCCAGCGGACGGTCGCGGGGCGGGCCCGTCCGTCCAGGTACTGCGCGGACAGGCGCGCGGCGCGCTCGGCGAGCTCGGTGTCGCCGAGCATCCGCTTGCTCTCCTGGGCGGCGAGCCGGTCGAGCATCACCGTCACCCAGCGCTGCTCCTCGGCCTCCGACATGCGGGCGGGGATGAGGACGACGGTGCGGTCCGCCTCCCGGTACGCGGAGACCGTCCTGCGGCGGCGCGCGCTCCGTCGGATCTCGACCGCTCCGGGCTCGCCGCCGCCGGTGAGCGGGCTGGGAGCACTGCGCGGCGGTCGTGCGGCACTGTGCAGAGGGTCGACGGGCACGGCCCCGACGTTACCGGCTGGCGGCGCGTGAAGTCCCGCCCATCACTCCTTGTCGGCCGCAAAGACCCCACAGGGACCGGGCTTGTACGACCATCACACCGCGCTTGTGGACAACTTCTCACAGTGACCGCGCGGACGGTCCATGCTGAAGGCCGATCAAGCGATCAAGGGGGAGGACCATGCCGACCGAGGGGGGAACCGTGCAGAGGACCGCCGTGCAGAGGACGGCCGTGGAGGAAAGCTCCGTAACGGGTACGTCCGCGCATCCCATGCTCAAGCCCGCGCTGCGGCGCAGCTGGCGCAATCGCGACACCGTCCAGTTCGGGGTGGCCCCGGCCCATGCCGTGACGGTGGGTCCGGTGGACACGGCCACGGGCAGCTTCCTGACCCTGCTCGACGGCACGCGCGGCATGCCGCTCCTGCGCGAGGAGGCGAGAGCCGTGGGGTTGCCGGAAGGACGGGCGGACGCCCTGGTGGAGCGGCTCTCCGCGGCAGGGCTGCTCGACGACGTGCGCGGTGGCGGGGAGGCTGCGGCGGCCCTGCGGGAGACCGGGCCGGCGCTGGACCGGCTGCGGCCCGACCTGGCTTCGCTGTCCGTGCTGCATCCGGGGCCGGGCGAGGCGATGCGGCTGATGGCGGCGCGGCAGGCCATGCGGGTGCAGGTGCGGGGCGCCGGGCGGGTGGGCTCGGCCGTCGCGGCACTGCTGTCCGCGTCCGGGGTGGGCGGCGTCGATGTGATGGACGGCGGCTGTGTGGAGCCGTGGGACGCGGGGCCCAGTGGGCTGGACGCCGCGCGGACCGGGGAGCGGCGGGAGGCCGCGGCGCGGCGGGCCGTGCGGGCGGCGGCGCCGGGGGTGCGGCGCAGGCCCCGGCGGGGTGGCGAGCCGGAGCCGCCGCTGGCGCTGGTGGTCTTCGCCCCGCGGGACGGTCTCGCGGCCTACGCTCCCGACCCCGGGTCCTCGCAGGAGCTCCTCGCATCAGGTACGCCGCACCTGTACGCGGGGGTGCTGGAAGCCACCGGGCTGGTGGGGCCGTTGGTGCTCCCCGGCGGGACGGCGTGCGCGGGCTGCATCGAGCTGGGGCGGGCCGGCCGTGACCCCGCCTGGCCCCGGATGCTCGCCCAGTGGAGGTCCGGCCGCGGCTCGGGGGTACCGTCGTGCGACATGGCACTGGCCACGGTCGTGGCGGGGCTGACCGTGGCGCGGGCACTGGCCTTTCTCGACGGTGGGTCCCCGGCGAGCGCGGGGGTGCGGCTGGAGCTGGCTCTGCCCGGTCCGGCCTGGTCCCCGCGGCCCGTCGAGCCGCATCCGCGGTGCCCCTGCGGCGCGGCGCGTTCCCCGGATCCCGGGTATGCCGCGGCCATGGGGTCACCGCACGGGACAATGAGCAGGTAACCGCCGTCCGCGGCGTGGCTGTTCAGCTAGTTGGAGGGGCGAATGTCTGATCTACCCCGCAAGGCGGTAACGCGCACCGCCAAGTTGGCCGCGCTGCCACTGGGGTTCGCGGGGCGCACGGCCCTGGGACTCGGCAAGCGCATCGGGGGCCGGCCGGCGGAGCTGATCGCGACGGAGTTGCAGCAGCGCACCGCAGAGCAGCTCTTCGCGACACTCGGGCAGCTCAAGGGGGGTGCGATGAAGCTGGGTCAGGCGCTGTCGGTCTTCGAGTCGGCGCTTCCCGAGCAGATCGCCGGGCCCTACCGGGCCGCCCTGACCAAGCTTCAGGAAGCCGCCCCTCCCATGCCGGTGAAGACGGTGCACGCGGCCCTGGCGGAGCGCCTCGGCGAGGACTGGCGGGATCTGTTCGAGGAGTTCGACGACCGCCCGGCGGCGGCCGCCTCGATCGGGCAGGTCCACCGGGCGGTGTGGCACGACGGCCGGCGGGTCGCGGTCAAGGTGCAGTACCCGGGGGCGGGCGAGGCGCTGCTGTCGGACCTCACCCAGCTGGGGCGGTTCGCGAGACTGCTGGGGCCGCTGGTGCCGGGCATGGACATCAAGCCGCTGATCTCCGAGCTGCGCGACCGGGTCTCCGAGGAGCTGGACTACGGCCTGGAGGCGCGGGCCCAGAGCGCGCACGCGCAGGAGTTCGCGGGCGATCCGGATGTGGTGGTGCCGGCCGTCGTGCACCAGAGCGACCAGGTACTGGTCACCGAGTGGATGGAAGGGCTGCCGCTGTCCGAGGTGATAACGGAGGGCACCCAGGAGCAGCGGGACCGGGCCGGGCAGCTGCTGGCGCGCTTCCTCTTCTCGGGCGCGGCGCGCACGGGGCTGCTGCACGCCGACCCGCATCCGGGCAATTTCCGGCTGCTCACCGGGGACGATCCTGACGGTCCGCCGGAGAAGTGGCGGCTGGGTGTGCTGGACTTCGGCACGGTCGACCGGCTGCCGCAGGGCCTCCCCGCGGAGATCGGCACCGCGCTGCGGCTGACGCTGGACGGCCGGGCCGAGGCGGTCCACGAGCTGCTGCGGGAGGAGGGGTTCGTCAAGCCGGAGATCGAGCTGGATCCGGGAGCCGTGCTCGACTATCTGCTGCCGATCATCGAACCGGCGCAGGTGGCGGAGTTCACCTTCACCCGGGGCTGGATGCGAGCCCAGGCGACGCGGATCGCCGACCCCCGCTCCCCCGCGTACCAGCTGGCCCGCCGGCTCAACCTCCCGCCGTCCTATCTGCTGATACACCGCGTGACGATGAGCACCATCGGGGTGCTGTGCCAGCTGGGCGCGACGGTGCGGCTGCGCGAGGAGATGGAGGCGTGGGTGCCCGGCTTCGCGGCGGCGGGTGGCGGCGCGGCGGAAGAGGAGAGCCGGGAGACGCCTGCCTGACGGGGCCGGGCCCCGGCCTCACCACCAGGAGGAGTCGAGGCGGCCCTCGATCGATCTGATGTTGGCCCGGGCGCAGTCGTCGCAGAAGTAGCGGCGGCTGCCGTTCTCGAAGGAGCAGGTCCAGGTCGGCGGCGCACCGTCGGCGGGGGTGCCACAGCGAGCGCAGGTGATGGTCTCGGCGGGCTCGGTGGCCTCAGGGTCCAACTGCCCTGATTCATGCGTCTTCTGGTCCACTCCCAGACGATATCCCCGCGAAGGGGCCGGGAGGGCACAACGCACCCGACGCCCCGCGGGGCCGGTCCGTTCGGATCCGGCCCCGCGGGGGTGACGGCGAGGGTGGGGCGGTCAGTGCATGACCGCCATGGCCAGGGCCCGGCGGGCGCGCATCGAGGCGCGCTCGGCGCGGCGCTGCATGCGCCGGGCGGCGGCCAGCCGAGTGGCCCTGCGTTCGGACTCGGCCTCCCTCAGTCGCTCGTGCATATGGGCACGGGCCAGGGCTTCTGGGATGAGTTGCATTTCGAGGTTCCTGTTCTGGCGCGAGGCGATCGCGCTGAAGGCATCACGGGTGGGGACTTCGGGGCCGAAGGGCTCGGCGGAGGGGCGGTGCATCGTCGGATCCTGCTTCTTGGGGTCGTGCGTGGTGGGGCGGTCGATGGTGCCGAAGACGTTCATGCGGCGACCGGGTTCTTGCGCGGGCGGCCACGGGGCCGCTTGCGGGCCACCACGACGCCCTGGACGAAGAGCTCGCCTCCCCAGACGCCCCACGGCTCGCGGCGGTCCATCGCGCCGGCGAGGCAGGCCTCACGCAGCGGGCAGGTCCGGCAGAGCGACTTGGCGTACTCCACGTCCGCGGGCGACTCGGCGAAGAAGACCTCCGGGTCGTAGCTGCGGCAGGGGACGGGGGTGCCCAGGTTCTCGATCGCGTCGTCGAGGTCGGTCAGGGCGGTGAGGGGGGTCAAGGTGTCCTCCGTGGGGACGGGCGGGGGGATCAGGTCGGTCGCTACTGACGGGGTGTGTGCCTTGAGTTGCACGGTGTCTTTTTCCTCGTCTGTCTTCCGGCTCTTGGCCGGGCTGGTTCCCCTCGGCGAGGGGGCAAACAAAAGGGCCGCGGATCCCGGTGTGGGTTCCGCGGCCCTGGAAGGTGCCGACCTGATCATGCCGATCAGGCTGGATCTCTCCAGGGTTCGAGCCCACGGAAGGCCCACATCGTGTGGTGCTGGTGCTGCGTGCTGACGGATCCGGCGCCGTTGGTCGTCGCCGCAAGGGCATAGGCCTGGGCCTGTGCCGTTGCTGCTGCCTTTACCGCGGACGCCTTGGTCGGTCGCTCATTGATCAGGGAGGTTTCATTGATCAGGGCGGAGCCGTTGATCAGACCGAGACCGGCGCCGGACAGACCGGTGCCCCGGAGCGAGACGAAGGAGAAGCCGAGCGGACGGGCGGCGATGACCGGGCGATCGGTCATTTTGTTGCTGGTCTTGAAGCTGATCATTGGTCTCGCCTCCTCTCGGCGTCTTCGGGGACCTGTCGGAACAGGTCCGGGCTTTTAAGTTCAGTACAGCCGGTTCAGTACAGCACGGATCCGCCGGCTCCCGGAAGAGCCGTTGTCTCCGTGCTCGGAAGGCTATGGGTATGCCGTCCGCGTGCGCAAACTATTTTTCGCGAGATTCTTCGGATGCGTCGTGGGACGCATCTTCCGACGTCAGATAGGTGCCTGCACACAGAGCGAGGACGTCGGCACCGAACGAGTCGAGCTTGCGTCCTCCAACCCCTGAGATGCGCGAGAGCTCCGCTTCGGTTCCCGGAACGGCCTCCGCGATGGCGAGCAGTGTCTTGTCGGTGAAGACGCAGTAGGCGGGCTGGCCGAGCCGGCCGGCCTCTCCGGCGCGCCAGTCGCGCAGCCGTTCGTAGAGCGCCTCGTCGAGCTCGCAGGGGCAGTCCTCGCAGCGCATGAGCTTGATCTCGCCCGCGTCGGTCAGGGTGCGGCCGCAGACGCGGCAGCGGGCGGAGCCCCGCTGCCGGCGGCGGGCGGGACCGCGCTCGACGCCCGCCGTGCCACCGGGAGAGCCGGAGCCGGGCCGGACGGCGGCGGAGCCCGGCCGCAGGCCGTTCAGGAAGCGGGTGGGGCGCCTGGAGGGGCGGCCGCCCGGCGTGCGGGAGAGCGCCCAGGACAGGGAGAGGTGACGGCGGGCCCGCGTGACGCCGACGTAGAGGAGGCGGCGCTCCTCCTCGATCTGCTCGTCCGTCTTGGCGTATGTGATCGGCATCATGCCCTCGGCGAGGCCGACGAGGAACACGGCGTCCCATTCGAGGCCCTTGGCGGCGTGAAGTGAGGCGAGAGTCACACCCTCGACGGTGGGGGCGTGCTGGGCGCTCGCCCGCTCGTCAAGCTCGGCCACGAGATCGGCGAGGGTGGCGGCCGGTCTGGCCCGGACGAAGTCCTCGGCGAGGCGCACGAGGGCCGCGAGGGACTCCCAGCGGTCCCGCACCGCCCCCGAGCCGGTGGGCGGCTCGGCCGTCCAGCCACGCGTGCCCAGGACGGCCCGCACCTGGGACGGGATGTCGTCGGCGCCGTCGAGCTGGGTGTCGCCCCCGCCGGCGCGGGCAGCGCCGCGCAGCAGCAGCCCGGCCTCGCGCACCTCCGGCCGCTCGAAGAACCGCTCGGCGCCGCGCAGCTGATAGGGCACCCCGGCATCGGCGAGGGCCTGCTCGTAGACCTCCGACTGGGCGTTGATGCGGTAGAGGATCGCGATCTCGCTCGCGGGCACGCCGGAGTCGATGAGGTCCCGGACGCGGCGGGCAGTGCCCTCGGCCTCCGCGGGCTCGTCCGCGTACTCGCCGTAGACGGGCTCGGGGCCGGCCTCGCGCTGGGAGACGAGCTCCAGGCGGTGCTCGGCGGCCCGGCCGCGGGCCTGAGAGAGCAGGCCGTTGGCCAGGTGGACGACCTGGGGGGTGGAGCGGTAGTCCCGGACGAGCTTGACGACGGTGGCGTGCGGGTGGCGGGTGCGGAAGTTCAGCAGGTGGTCGGGGGTGGCGCCGGTGAAGGAGTAGATGGTCTGGCTGGCGTCGCCGACGACGCACAGGCTGTCCCGGTCGCCCAGCCACAGCTCCAGGAGGCGCTGCTGGAGGGGGCTGACGTCCTGGTACTCGTCGACGACGAAGTGCTGGTACTGACGGCGGACGGTCTCGGCGATGTCGTGCCGGTCCTGCAGGACGCCGACGGTCAGCAGCAGGACGTCCTCGAAGTCGATCACGCCGCGGTCGCGCTTGAGCTCCTCGTAGGCGGCGTAGACCCGGGAGGTCTCGGCGGGGTCCCGGGGCATGTCGCGGCGCGCCTTGGCGGCGGCGGCCGGATAGTCCTCGGGGACGGTCTGGGTGACCTTGGCCCATTCGATCTCGCCGGTCACGTCCCGCAGCTCGGTGCGGTCGAGGCGGATGCGGCAGCGGGCCGCGGCCTCGGCGACGATCTGGACCTTCCGCTCGGCCAGGCGCGGCAGCTCCCCGCCCACGGCCTTGGGCCAGAAATACTGCAGCTGGCGCAGGGCGGCCGAGTGGAACGTGCGCGCCTGGACGCCGCCGGCGCCGAGCTGGCGGAGCCGGCCGCGCATCTCGCCGGCGGCGCGGTTGGTGAACGTGACGGCGAGCACACTGGAGGGCTGCAGGACTCCGGAGCGGACGCCGTAGGCGATGCGGTGGGTGATCGCGCGGGTCTTGCCCGTGCCGGCGCCGGCCAGCACGCACACCGGGCCGCCGAGGGCCGTCGCCACCTCGCGCTGCTCGGGGTCGAGCCCGTCGAGCACCGCGTCCGGGGAGTCCGGAACCGGCGGGAAGAGGGTGGAGTGCGTTGCTGCTGTCACCCCGCCATGCTGCCAGGTCCGCAGGGGCGACCGGGAATGCCGTCCACAGGGGTGCCGCGGCAGTCGTACGAATACGGGAATGGCTGTGGACAGGTGCACGTTCTACCACCGGAACAACACCCGGATCGGTACCCACGGCACGACCGGGAACGGACCGGAACACCACCACGAGAGAAGGGGCACGAGGTCGAATGTCGGGCACCGTGACGATGTACAGCACCACCTGGTGCGGCTACTGCCGCCGCCTGAAGAGCCAGCTGGACCGCGAGGGAATCGCCTACAACGAGATCAACATCGAGCTCGACGCCGAGTCGGCGGCCTTCGTGGAAAAGGCGAACGACGGCAACCAGACGGTCCCGACGGTCCTGGTGAACCCGCTCAGCGGCGCCGCACCGGTCACCATGACCAACCCGTCCCTGGCCCAGGTCAAGCAGGCCCTGGCGTCCTGACGCGGGCGCGGAGACAGAACGGCCCCGGTCCGCGGACCGGGGCCTTCGCCGTCTCCGTGAGGAACGCGGGTGTGACGCGTTCCTCAGGGCTTCCTCAGGGCTGGCTCTGCGGCAGCGGCTCGCCGTACCAGAGCTCCAGCAGCCGGGCCGCGATCGAGATGCCGGTCGGGGGCAGGACCTCCCCCGAGGCGAAGGCGGCCCGCAGCTCCTTGCGCGAGAACCAGCGCGCCTCGTGGATCTCTTCGCCGTCCACCTGGATGTCGCAGGACGTGGCCCGGGCCATGAAGCCCAGCATCAGGCTGGACGGGAACGGCCAGGGCTGGCTCGCGACGTACTCCACGTCCCCGACGACGACGCCCGCCTCCTCGGCGACCTCGCGCCGCACCGCCTGCTCCAGCGACTCCCCCGGCTCGACGAAGCCCGCGAGCGTGGAGAAGCGGCCCTCGGGCCAGTGCATCTGGCGGCCGAGCAGCGCGCGGTCCTCCCCGTCGGTGACCAGCATGATCACGGCCGGGTCGGTGCGCGGGTAGTGCTCGGCGCCGCAGGCCGGGCAGCGGCGGATGTGGCCCGCGGCCGCGACGACCGTGCGCTCGCCGCAGCGCGAGCAGAAGCGGTGCAGCCGCTGCCAGTTCTCCAGGGCCACCGCGTGCACCATCAGGCCGGCGTCGCGCGGCGAGAGCAGCAGGCCGGCCTCGCGCAGCCCGGCGGGGCGCGCGGACTGGTCCATCCGGCCCGGCAGGGCGTCCTTCTGCAGTGCGAAGTAGGCGATGCCGTCCGCGTCCTGGCCGAGGAAATAGCGGTGCGTCTCGGTGACGGGCGCCTCGAAGGCGGGCGTCATCACGAGCTCGGTGCGGCCGTCGGGGGTGTCGTCGATCAGCACCTGACCGCCGGAGACCACGAAGACTCTCGTGGAGGGGTGGCTCCAGGCCGCGGCGAGCCACGCCTCGTCCAGGCGGTGGTGGGCGGCACGGTCGATGCCGCTCTCGGCGGTGAGGGTGATCGGCCGGGCGGCCGAGAGATCGGTCCAGGTGGTCACTGCTGCTTCCAACTCCCCCTACGAATCCCTGCGAATGGTCGTCTGTGGTGCGCGGACTAGCCGGCGAGCCCTCCCCCGGGCTCCGTCCCGGACGCGCCCGCGGCCGCGAGGTCGGACCACAGGTGGGCGGAGGTCTCGACGCCCTTCATCAGGAGGTCCAGCTCGACCTTCTCGTTCGGTGCGTGCCAGCCGTCCGAGGGCACCGAGATGCCGAGGAAGAGCACCGGGACGCCGAGTACGTCCTGCAGGTCCGCGGCGGGGCCGGAGCCGCCCTCGCGGGTGAAGCGGACCTTCCGGCCGAAGGCGCGCTCCATGGCCCGCACGACCGACCGGAGGTACGGGTGGTCCAGCGGGGTCAGGCAGGGGCGGGTCGCGCCCCAGAAGGTGATCTCATGGCGGATGCCGTCCGGGAGGGTGTCGGCCACCCACCGGCGCACGGCCTGCTGGACGTGGCCGGTGTCCTGGCCCGCCACGAGCCGGAAGGACAGCTTCAGCTGGGCGGTGGAGGGGACGATGGTCTTCCCGCCGGGGCCCTGGTAGCCGCCGCCCATGCCGTTGACCTCGGCGGTGGGGCGCGCCCATATGCGCTCCAGGGTGCTGTAGCCCGCCTCGCCCAGAGGGGCGTGCGAGTGGGCGGTGCGCAGCCACTGCTTCTCGTCGAAGGGCAGCTCCGCGAAGAGCTCGCGCTCACGGTCGGTGAGCTCGACGACACCGTCGTAGAAGCCGGGGATCGCCACGCGGAGGTTCTCGTCGTGCAGGGCGGCGGCGAGCCGGGCCGCCTCCATGGCGGGGTTGGGCACCGCGCCGCCGAAGGAGCCGGAGTGGATGTCCTGGTCCGGGCCGTAGAGGTCGATCTGGCAGTCGGCGAGGCCGCGCATGCCGGTGCAGACGGTCGGGGTGTCCTCGGACCACATGCCGGTGTCGGAGACGATGACCGCGTCGCAGGCGAGGCGGTCGGCGCGGGCCCGGACGAGGTCCGCGAAGTGCTCCGAGCCGGACTCCTCCTCGCCCTCGATGAGCAGCTTGAGGTTGACCGCGGGCGCCGTGCGGCCCGTGGCGGCCAGGTGGGCGCGGACGCCGAGGGTGTGGAAGAAAACCTGGCCCTTGTCGTCGGCGGCGCCGCGGGCGTACAGCCGGCCGTCCTTGACGACGGGCTCGAAGGGCTCGGTGTGCCAGCCGTCCTCGCGGGCGGCGGGCTGGACGTCGTGGTGGCCGTAGACCAGGACCGTCGGGGCCCCCTCGTCGCCCGAGGGCCACTCGGCGAACACCGCCGGGGCGCCGTCGGTCTCCCAGACCTCGGCGGTCGGGAAGCCGGTCTCCGTGAGCTTCGCGGCCAGCCAGTCGGCGCTGCGGCGCACGTCCCCGGAACGGCCGGGGTCGGCCGACACGGAGGGGATGCGGAGCCACTCGACGAGATCGTCGAGGAACGCGGCGCGGTGGCCTTCGATAAACGCGCGGACGGCGCTGTCCGGAGTCTCGCTCATGCCGTCGAGCCTATCCGGACACACGGCGTGACCATGACCGGCCCGGCGTACCGCCGGACACACCTTCCGTCATCACGCCTGCTCACGGGCGCTCCCCCAGGAGGAGCCGCTCCAGCCCGGCGCGGTCGGGGAGACCGTCCGGGCGGACGGTCTCGCCGTCGCGCACGTAGACGAAGGCGGCCGTGACCGAGGACAGCGGGATCCCGTGCTGCTCGGCCCAGGCCACGCGGTAGATCGCGAGCTGCAGGGGGTCGGCGTCGTGGGCGCGGCTGGTCTTCCAGTCGACGATCTCGTACGTGTCGCCGCCGGGGCCGCGGTCACGGTAGACCGCGTCGATGCGGCCGCGGACGACCCGGCCCGCGAGGGTGAGCTGGACGGGCACCTCGATCCGGTGGGGCACGCGGCGGGCGTACGGGGTGCGCTCGAAGGCCTCCTTGAGCTCGGCGAGGTCCTGCTCGTCGGCGATCTCCGGGCCGAAGCCGTCCTCCGCGCCGCCGGGCAGCTCGTCGGGGCCGAGCAGGGGCAGGGGCAGGGGCAGCGGCTCGAAGCGGGATTCGATCCAGGCGTGGAAGCGGGTGCCGCGGCGGGCCGCGGGCTGCGGCGGGCGCGGCATGGGCCGGGCGAGCTCGCGCGCGAACCCGTCGGGGTCCGCGGCGAGCCGGACCAGCTGCCACGCGCTGAGCGAGGCGGGCAGGGGCACGTCGCGCTCACGCGCGCGTGCCCGGCGGAGCTCGCCCGCCAGGGCGTCGAGATCGCGGTCCCAGGAGGCGGCCAGGCGGGCCTCTTCGGGCACGAGCGCGGACGCCGGGAGCCCGTCGGGCTCCGGCGCCGGGTGGGGCAGCCCTCCCGCGGGCCCGGACCGGGCCGGGGCGTGATCGTCCCGTACGGCCCCGGGGCCGCCGGGCGCACAACGAGGACCGGGCAGCACCGGGCCACCGCCGGGGGCACCCGCGGCGCCCTCCGGACGGGCCGCCGGGAGAGCGTCCCAGGCACGGTGGTCGGCAACGGCCCCGGGACCCGACCCCGGCGCGCAGGCGTCCCCGCCCTCCTCAGAGCCCGTCGCCGCCCCCGGACGAACAGCCGGAACGGCATCCCAGGCACGGTGGTCGGCAACCTCCCCAGGACCCGACCCCGGCGCGCAAGCGTCCCCGCCCTCCTCAGAGCCCGTCGCCGCCTCCGGACGAACAGCCGGAACGGCATCCCAGGCACGGTGGTCGGCAACCTCCCCAGGACCCGCCGTCGTCTCCGAATGGGCCGCCGGAAGGGCATCCCAGGCATCAGGGGCGGCCAAGTGCCCGGAACCCGCACTCGGCGGCGCCGAAGCGTCCCCGCCATCCGCCTCCGGGCGGGCCGTCGGCAGGGTCTCCCATGTGTCGGGGGCGGCGAAGTGCTCGTCCTCGTCTTCGTACTGGGCGGGCTCCCCTGCGTACGCGGCGTCGTCCTCGTCCTCCGGCGGAGGCGGCCAGTCCGGGTCGTATGCCGGCTCGGGCTCCGCGGCGGAGGCGCGGGCACCGTCGGGGAGCACCGGCGCACCGGCGCCCGCGGCGGCCCCCGCGGCCCCGCTCTCCAGCCGTTCCAGGTGCGCCAGCACCGCGTCCGCCGCGGCACGGCGGCGCGCGAGGGAGTCCGGGTCCAGGGGCAGCGGCCAGGAGCGGTCGGTCTCGT
Organism: Streptomyces rectiverticillatus; assembly: GCF_013394065.1. NCBI lineage: Bacteria > Bacillati > Actinomycetota > Actinomycetes > Kitasatosporales > Streptomycetaceae > Streptomyces > Streptomyces rectiverticillatus. The sequence continues at coordinate 4,883,836 of NZ_CP040752.1, read as the reverse complement.
CCTCCTGCAGCGCGGGGTTCTCGGCGTCCTCCTCCGGAGGGGCGGCCCAGGCCTCGATCTCGCCGTGGCCGGCCTCGCAGTGCGCGCGGAGGGCTTCGAGGAAGGCGGACGGCCCGCGGGGCTTCTTCTGGCTGGGGCCCCACCAGTGGCCGGAGCCGAGGAGCAGGGAGCGGGGGCGGGTGAAGGTGACGTAGCCGAGGCGGAGTTCCTCGATGCGCTGGTGTTCCTTCACGGCGGCCTTGAAGGCGGCCATGCCCTTGGCGTCCCACGCGGCGACGTCGGGCAGGGTGTCGGCGTCGCCGCGCAGGGCGTGCGGGAGGACCTTGGCCTGGGCTGTCCAGGAGTCGCGGGACTGCTCGCTGGGGAAGGTGCGCTCGACGAGGCCGGGGACGGCGACGACGTCCCACTCCAGGCCTTTGGACTTGTGCGCGGTGAGGACCTTGACGGTGTCCTCCCCTCCGGGGAGGGAGCTGTCGAGGCCCTTCTCGTACTGCGCGGCGGTGCGCAGGAAGCCGAGGAAGGCGAGCAGGGTGGTCTCGCCGTCGACGGCGGCGAAGCCCGCGGCGATGTCCATGAAGTGCGAGAGGGTCTCGCGGCGGCGGGCGGCCAGGGCGTGCGGCGAGGCGGACAGCTCGACCTCCAGGCCCGTGACGGCCAGGACGCGGTGGAGGACGTCCATGAGGGGGTCGGCCAGGGAGCGGCGCAGGTCGCGCAGTTCGGCGGCGAGGCGGGCGAAGCGGACGCGGGCCTCGGCCGAGAAGGGCAGGCCGTCGTCCGGGGCGTCGGTGGCGAGGAAGGTGTCGAGCGCGTCGGCGAGGGAGACCGTCTCGGCGGGGTCGGTGCCCTCGACGGCCTCGGCGAGGCGGCGCTCGGGGTCGCCGCCCGCGCTGCCGTAGGGCACGAGCGTGCGGGCGCGGCGGCCGAGGAGTGCGAGGTCGCGGGGGCCGATGCGCCAGCGCGGGCCGATCAGCAGCCGGACCAGGGAGGCGTTGGCGGCGGGGTCCTGGAGGACCTCGCAGACGGCGACGAGGTCGGCGATCTCGGGCAGGTGCAGCAGCCCGGACAGGCCGACGACCTCGACGGGCAGCTCGCGCCGGACGAGCGCGCCCTGGATCTGGGCGAAGTCGGCTGCGGTGCGGCACAGGACGGCGATGTCGCCGGGGCGGGTGCCGGTGCGCACGAGGTGGGCGAGGGAGTCGGCGAGCCACTCCAGCTCCTCGGCGTGGGTGGGCAGCAGGGCGCAGCGCACCACACCGTCCCGCTCGGCGCCGGGGGCGGGGCGCAGGGCCTCGACGCCCTCGTGGCGCTCGCGCAGCTCGGCGGCGAGGCCGTTGGCGAGGTCGAGGAGGCGGCCGCCGCTGCGCCGGTTCTCGCTGAGCGCGAAGCGCCGGGCGGGGCTGCCGTCGGCGAAGGGGAAGTGCTGCGGGAAGTCGTCCAGGTTGGCGACGGAGGCGCCGCGCCAGCCGTAGATGGCCTGGCAGGGGTCGCCGACGGCGGTGACGGCGTGGCCGGTGCCGCCGCCGAAGAGGCCGGAGAGCAGGATGCGCTGGGCGACGGAGGTGTCCTGGTACTCGTCGAGGAGGATGACCGCGAACTGCTCGCGCAGGATCCGGCCGACTTCGGGGCGGCTGCGGGCGAGCTCGGCGGAGAGGGCGATCTGATCGCCGAAGTCGAGCAGGTCGCGCTTGCGCTTCTCCGCGCGGTAGCCGCCGACGAGCTCCAGCAGTTCCAGGCGGGCGCGGGCGGTCTCGGGGACCTTGCGCAGGTCGGCGTTGGTGAGCCGGGCGCCCTCCAGGGCGGCGAGCAGCTCGCGGTCGTGGGCGCGGAGGCGCTCGGCCGGCACGAGGTGCTCGGCGAGCTCGCCGTCGAGGGCCAGGAGGTCGGCGACGAGGTCGCCGAAGGAGCGGGTGAGCGCCGGGAAGGGGCCCGGGGAGCCGCGCAGGACGCGGGCGGCGAGCTGGAAGCGGGTGGCGTCGGCGAGGAGGCGGGCGCCGGGCTCCAGGCCGATGCGCAGGCCGTGCTCCTTCAGGAGGCGGCCGGCGAAGGCGTGGTACGTGGAGATCTGCGGCTCGCCGGGGGCCTGGTCGGGGTCGGCGGCCACGGGCTCGGGGTCGGTGACGCCGGCCGCGACGAGGGCCTTGCGGACGCGCTCGGACAGCTCGCCGGCGGCCTTGTTGGTGAAGGTGAGGCCGAGGACCTGCTCGGGGGCGACCTGCCCGGTGCCGACGAGCCAGACCACGCGCGCGGCCATCACCGTGGTCTTGCCGGACCCGGCGCCGGCCACGATGACCTGCGGGGCGGGCGGCGCGGTGATGCAGGCCGTCTGCTCCGGGGTGAACGGGATGCCGAGGAGCTCCTTGAGCTGCTCGGGGTCGGTCAGGCGCGGGGTCACGGCACACCACGCTAACGGCCCCCACTGACACTCCGGAATCGCCGCAGGTCAGCCCCGGTTCTGCGGGTCTCCTCACTCCACGAGCTGGCGGCCCTCGGGGCGGGCGGTGCAGGAGGCCCGGAAGGAGCAGTGCGAGCAGTGCTGGCCGGGGCGGGGGGCGAACCGCTCCTCCAGGACCCGGCCCGCCGCCTCGGCGAGCAGCCCGCCGACCCACTCGCCCTCGCCCAGCGGCTCCTGGCCCTGCACCTTCGGCACGGCGTCGCCGCCGTCCCGCTTCGCCGCGCCCTGGCGCAGCTGGACGAGCTCGGCGCCGCCGGCCAGGGGCCGGGCGCCGTCGAAGACCTCGTCGACGGCCCCGTGCTCGACGGCGAGCTGGTAGACGGCGAGCTGGGGGTGGCGCTCGACCTCCTTGGCGGAGACGGTGCCCTTGCCGGTCTTGAAGTCGACGACGTAGGCGTGGCCGTGGTCGTCCGTCTCCACGCGGTCCATGGAGCCGCGGATGCGCACGAGGTAGTCCTCGGCCTTCAGGGTGACGTCGAAGGCGTGCTCGGTGGCGACGGGGGCCCGGCCGCCGCGCTCCATGACGTGCCAGCGCAGGAAGCGCTCCAGGGCCGCGCGGGCGTTCTCCTTCTCCTGCGCCGACTTCCACGGGGCGTCGAAGGCGAGCGCGTCCCAGACGGAGTCGAGGCGCTCCATGAGCACGGCGAGGTCGGCGGGGGTGCGGCCGGAGGCCACCTCGTCGGCGAGGACGTGCACGACGTTGCCGAACCCCTGGGCGGCGGTGGCGGGCGCGTCGGCCTTCACCTCGCGGCCCAGGTACCACTGCAGCGAGCAGGTGCCCAGCTGCCCGAGGGCCGAGCCGGACAGGGCGACCGGCCGGGTGCGGTCGCGCAGCGGCACCTCGCTGTGGGTCGGCTCGTGCAGGCCCCACCAGCGGTACGGGTGGGCCGCCGGTACGAGCGGCTGGCCCTCCTCGTCGCGCAGGGCCGCGAGCCGGGCGAGCCGTTCCGCGGCGGCGGCCCGCAGGGCGTCCGAGGCGGCGGGGTCGACGGTGGTGGCGCGCAGCTCCGCCACGAGTGCGGCGACGGCCAGGGGGCGGCGCGGGCGCTGGGTGACGTCGACCGGCTCGACGCCCAGCTCGGTCAGGAACCGGGAGGGCTGATCGCCGTCCTCGGCCGCCGCCTTGACCGCGGTGACGACCACGCGCTCGCGCGCACGCGTGGCCGCCACGTAGAACAGGCGGCGCTCCTCGGCCAGCAGCGCGCCGGGGCTGAGGGGCTCGGCGATGCCGTCGCGGCCGATCCGGTCGGCCTCCAGGAGCGAGCCGCGGCGCCGCAGGTCGGGCCAGAGGCCTTCCTGGACGCCCGCGACGACCACGAGCCGCCATTCGAGGCCCTTGGAGCGGTGGGCGGTCATCAGGCGCACGGCGTCGGGGCGCACGGCCCTGCGGGTGAGGGTGTCGGCCGCGATGTCCTGCGCCTCGAGTTCGTCGAGGAAGTTCAGGGCGCCGCGGCCGCCGGTGCGCTCCTCGGCGCGGGCGGCGGTCTCGAACAGGGCGCAGACGGCGTCCAGGTCGCGGTCGGCGTTGCGGCCGGCCGCGCCGCCGCGGTGCGCCGCGCGCTGCAGGCGGGCGGGCCAGGGAGTGCCGTCCCAGAGGGCCCAGAGGGCCTCTTCGGCGGTGCCTCCGGCTGCGAGGGTCTCGCGCGCCCCGCGGAGGAGGGCGCCCAGGCGCTGAGCGCCGCGGGCGTATGCGGGGTCGTGGACGGCCAGTCGCTCCGGCTCGGCGAGGGCTTCGGCGATGAGGGTGTCGGAGGGACGGGGCACGGCTTCGCCTGCGGCGCGCTCTTCGTCCCTGAGGGCGCGGCCGAGGCGGCGGAGGTCTGCGGCGTCCATGCCGCCGAGGGGGGAGGTGAGGAGGGCGAGTGCGGTCTCGGGGTCGATGCGGGGTGCCCGCGGCTGCGGCGCGGGGTCTTCTTCTCCCGCATCCGTATCCGCATCCGCAGACCCGGCCGGACTGCCGTCGCCCATGGCGGCGGGAGCGGCAGGCACTCCGGCGGACGCGGTCGAAGCGGCAGCCGCCGCGGGTTCCGCAACGTCCTCCGCCACCACCCGCAGCGCCGTCAGCAGCGGTGCCACCGCCGGTTCCTGGCGCAGGGGGATGTCGTCGCCGTCGACCTCCACCGGGACGCCCGCCGAGGTCAGGGCGCGGCGCAGGGCCGGTATGGAGCGGGAGCCCGCGCGGACGAGGACGGACATCTCGTGCCAGGGGATCCCGTCCTCCAGGTGCGCGCGGCGCAGGATGTCGGCGATGTTGTCGGTCTCCGCGCCCGCCGTCGGGTACGTGAAGGCCTCCACGCGCCCGCCCTCGCGGACGGCCGCGAGGTCCCGGTGCGCGCGGACGGCGTCCGCGGGGAGGCGGGTGAGGGGCATCCGGCGGGCGAGCAGCCGGGTGGCCGCGAGGAGGCCCGCGGCGGAGCGGCGTGAGGTGGTGAGGACTTCGACGGGGGCGGGGGCGCCGTCGAGGCGGGGGAAGGCGTGCGGGAAGCCGAGGATGCCGTTGATGTCGGCGCCCCGGAAGGCGTAGATCGACTGGTCGGGGTCGCCGAAGGCGACGAGGGTGCGGCCGCCGCCGGCGAGCGCTCGCAGCAGTCGCACCTGGGCGGCGTCGGTGTCCTGGTACTCGTCGACGAAGACGGCGTCGTAGCGGCCGGCCAGGTCGGCTGCGGCCTCGGGCCGCTCGGCGAGGAGGACGGCGCGGTGCACGAGCTCGGCGTAGTCGAGGACGCCGCGCAGGTCCAGCAGGTCGAGGTACTCGGCGAGGAAGGAGGCGGCCGCCGCCCAGTCGGGCCGCCCGGTGCGGGCGGCGAAGTCGCCGAGGGCGCCGGGGCCCAGGCCGAGCTCGCGGCTGCGGGCGAGGACGGCGCGCACCTCGTCGGCGAAGCCGCGGGTGGTCAGGCAGGCGCGCAGCTCGTCGGGCCAGCGCACGCGGGCGCGGCCGGCGCGCTCGAGCTCGGCCTGGCCGGCCAGCAGCTCGCGCACGACGGCGTCCTGCTCGGGGCCGGACAGCAGCCGCAGGGGGTCGATGAACAGGTCGGCGTCCTGGTGGGCGCGGACGAGGGCGTAGCAGTACGAGTGGAAGGTCGTGGCCCGGGGCGCCGCGGCGCCCGCGCCGAGCCGGGCGGCCATCCGGTCGCGGAGCTCGACGGCGGCCTTGCGGCTGAAGGTGAGGACGAGGATGCGCTCCGGCGGGGTGCCCCGGCGCACCCGCTCCGCGACGGCCTCGACCAGGGTCGTCGTCTTCCCCGTGCCGGGGCCCGCGAGCACGAGCAGCGGCCCTCCGGCGTGCTCAACCACGGCGCGCTGGCGTGCGTCCAGCTCAGGAAGGGCCGTGGAGCCCGGCCGGGTGCGCACGAGGCGGTAGGCACCCTGGGAGGGCTGCCGTGCCTGCTGGTGCTGCGGCCGGGTCGAGCCGGAAGGCGGGAAGGAGCTCACGTGGGTTGCCGGTCCTGGTGGGGGTGCGGGGAATCGTGCGGCCGTGCGGGGCGGGAGGCCGGGGAGTGACGGCGGTTCCCGACGCTACGCCAGGCGGCGTCCGGGGCGCAGGGCGTCGCGGGAGTCGGCGTACGGCTTCAACGGTCTCACCCGTTCGGGTGAGACCGGGTCCGCCCGGGCCCCGCGGCCGCGGGCGGTGGGTGCCGTCAGGTGTGCGGAGTCACATCCCCTGGGCTGCGGCCGTCCCAGCGGGCGAGGGCCATGGCGATCCGGGGGACGTGTCCCCCGGCCGACCGCGCGGCCTCGCGCAGGGGCGTGCCCTCCTCCCGGTAGCGGGCGAGGGCGCGCAGTTCGTGGCCGGGCAACAGGACGCCGTCCGCGCGGACGACGCGCCACCAGGGCACGGGGCCGCCGTAGAGCGCCATGACGCGCCCCACCTGACGGGGCCCGCCCTCGCCCAGCCACTCGGCGACGTCCCCGTAGGTCATCACCCGCCCGGGTGGGATCTGCTCGGCGACCGCCAGCACACGTTCCGCGTACTCGGGAAGCTCCTCGTCCTCGCTCACCCGGTCCATGGTGCCGCACCCCGCCGACAGCCCCGTCCGGTGATCAACCCGGCGATCACGCAGAGTGCGGAATCGCACTACAGGGCGTACGATCCGGAGTCCGCGCCCCCGAATTGCACCCTGATGCCCCCTCGCCCGGCGGGGCCGTGCCACCATCTTCCGGGCGGTGACAGGTGATACGAGACCAAGAAGACGAGAAGGACCGGATGCAGGGCGCGGAGCCTCCTGAGGGGGACCACGCTCCCCGAGCGCTGTCCTCGGCCGGCCCGGGAGCGTACGAGTGCGACGAGGGGGGCGTGCAGATCGACCGGGTCTCCGGTGACGAACCGCTGCTGCCCGCCCGCGTGCACCGCCCGGCCGACCTGGTCCGGCTCTTCCTCGGCATCGTGGGCATCGCGCTCGTCCTCGCCCTCGCCGCCTTCGCACACGGCACCACCACGGGTCTCGCACAGGACATCAACGAGAGCACGGGGCGCGCCCCGCAGCTGCTGGCGAGCTTCGCGGGCCTCGCGGCCAACATCGCCATCTTCATCGTCCCCGTGGCCTTCGCCGTCGAGCGGCTGATCAAGCGGGACGGGCTGCGCATCGCCGACGGCGTGCTGGCCGCCGTCCTTGCGCACGGCGTCTCCCTGGCCACCGACCTGTGGGTGGCCCGCACGGCCCCCGACTCGATCCGCGCCGCCCTCACCCAGCTCGCGCCCACCGGCGGCCTCACCGACCCGGTCCACGGCTATCTGGCGCCCGTGATCGCCTATATGACGGCCGTCGGCATGTCCCGGCGCCCGCGCTGGCGTGTGGCGATGTGGGCGGTCCTCCTCCTGGACGCCTTCGCGGTCCTGGTCAACGGCTATACGACACCGTTCTCGATCGTCACCACGGTCCTGATCGGCTGGACGGTCGCCTACGGCACGCTCTACGCCGTGGGCTCTCCCAACGTCCGCCCCACCGGCCGCCACCTGCTGACCGGCCTGCGCCGCGTCGGCTTCAAGCCGGTCACCGCGCTGCGCGCCGAGGACGGCGCCGACGACACCGAGCCGCACGAGCGGGGCCGCCGCTACATCGTCACCCTGGAGGACGGCCCGCCCCTGGACGTCACGGTCGTCGACCGCGAACAGCAGGCGCAGGGCTTCTTCTACCGCGTCTGGCAGCGCCTCGCCCTGCGCGGCATCACCCAGCGCCGCAGCCTGCAGTCCCTGCGCCAGGCCCTGGAGCAGGAGGCCCTGCTCGCCTACGCGGCCATCGCCGCCGGTGCCAACGCGCCCAAGCTGATCGCCACCTCCGAGCTGGGCCCGGACGCCGTCATGCTCGTCTACGAGCACATCGGCGGCCGCCCCTTCGGGCAGGTGCCCACCGAGGAGATCACCGACGAGCTCATGGCGGGCGCGTGGCGCCAGGTCCAGGCCCTGCAGTCGCGCCGGATCGCGCACCGCCGGCTCGACGGCGACGCCCTGCTGGTGGATCGTTCCGGCAATGTGGTGCTGACCGACCTGCGCGGCGGCGAGATCGCGGCCGGCGACGTCGTCCTGCGCATGGACGTCGCCCAGCTGCTCGTCACGCTCGGCCTGCGGGTCGGCGCGGAGCGCGCCGTGGCCACCGGCGTGGCCGTCCTCGGCCCCGACGCCGTCGCCGACAGCCTCCCCCTCCTGCAGTCCATCGCCCTCACCCGCACCAGCCGGGCGACCCTGCGCCAGCTCGCCCGCGAGCGGGCCCAGCGGGAGCGCGAGAAGGTCCTGGAGGCCGCGAGCGCCGCCAAGGAGGCCAAGACGGCAGCGGCCGAGGAGGAGGTCAGCGGCCGCAAGGCACTCAAGGCCGAGCGCCAGGCCGAGAAGCGGGCCATCGACGAGGCGCTGGAAGAGGCCCGCGAAGAGGACCTGCTGGCGCAGATCCGCCGCCAGGTGCTCCTCATCCGCCCCCAGGCCCCGATAGAGCCCGTACGCCTGGAGCGCATCAAGCCGCGCACCCTGATCAGCTTCGTCGCCGGCGCCTTCGCCGCGTACTTCCTGCTGTCGCAGCTCACCCACGTGCAGTTCGGCGACCTCGTCGACAAGGCGGAGTGGCCGTGGGTCGCAGTCGCGGTGGCCTTCCAGGCGCTGACGTACGTCGCCGCGGCACTCAGCCTGCTGGGCTTCGTGCCCGAGAAGGTGGGCTTCGCCCGCACGGTACTGGCCCAGGTGGCCGGCTCGTTCGTCAAGCTGGTCGCCCCCGCGGCGGTCGGCGGCGTGGCGCTGAACACCCGCTTCCTGCAGCGCTCGGGCGTCCGCCCCGGCCTGGCGGTGGCCAGCGTCGGGGCGTCCCAGCTGTTCGGCCTCGCCTGCCACATCATGCTGCTGCTGTCCTTCGGCTACGTCACCGGCACCGAGCGCAGCTCGTCGCTCGGCCCCTCGCGCACGGTCATCGGCGGCCTGCTGACGGCCGCGGTCCTGGTGCTCGTCGTGGCGGCGATCCCCGTCCTGCGGAAGTTCGTCTCGACGCGCGTGCGGTCGCTGTTCGCGGGCGTGGTCCCGCGCATGCTGGACGTCACGCAGCGCCCGCAGAAGCTCCTCTCGGGCATCGGCGGCATGCTGCTGCTGACGGCCGCGAACGTCATGTGCCTGGACGCCGCGATCCGCGCGTTCGGCGGCGAGCTGAGCTACGCGAGCATCGCGGTGGTCTACCTGACGGCGAACGCGCTGGGTTCGGCTGCGCCGACGCCCGGCGGTGTCGGCGCGGTGGAGCTCGCGCTGACCGCGGCCCTGACGGTGGCGGGCCTGCCGGCGGAGCAGGGCACGCCGGCGGTGCTCCTGTTCCGTCTGATGACCTTGTGGCTGCCGGTCCTGCCGGGATGGCTGAGCTTCACGCACCTGACCCGCAAGGGCGCCATCTAGCAGATAAGCACCCCACCGCCACTCCCCCTTGCAAATACAAACCGTCCAGCCATAACGTGCCGCATATGCGTTCCTACACGATCGGCCGTGCCGCCAAGCTGCTGGGCGTCAGCGCCGACACCGTCCGGCGGTGGGCCGATGCGGGCCGGATACCGACGCGCCGTGACGAGGCGGGGAAGCGGCACATCGACGGGGCCGACCTGGCCGCGTTCTCGGTGTCGCTCGCGGCGGAGGCGGCGGACGGCGAGGACGCGTACACCAGCGCCCGCAACGCCTTCCCCGGCATCATCACGGCCGTCAAGCTCGGCGACGTCGCAGCACAGGTGGAGATCCAGGCCGGTCCGCACCGGCTCGTCTCCCTGCTCACGCGCGAGGCCGTCGAGGAACTGGGGCTGGCGGTCGGGATGGAAGCGGTGGCCCGGGTGAAGGCCACCAACGTGCACATCGACCGCACCTGACCACGGAGAACCGATGCACTCTCGCCGCGCGCTGCCGCTCCTGGCCGGCACGATGCTGCTCCCCCTCCTCGCCGCCTGCGGCAGCGAGGGCAAGGCGGACGCCAAGAACCCGACCGAGCTCACCGTCCTGGCAGCCGCGTCCCTGACGGACGTCTTCAAAGAAGCCGGCGCAGCCTACGAGAAGGAACACCCGGACACCAAGGTCAAGTTCTCCTTCGCAGGCTCGCAGGAACTCGCGGCGCAGGTGCGCCAGGGGGCGCCGGCAGACGCCCTGGTGACGGCGGACACGAAAACGATGCAGGACCTGAAGGGCGAGACGAACACCCCCAAGGTGATCGCGAAGAACCGCCTGACCATCGCCACGGCGAAGAACAACCCCAAGAACATCAAGGCCCTGTCGGACCTCTCCCGCAGTGACCTCAAGGTCGTCCTGGCGGCGCCCGAGGTGCCGGTGGGCCGCTACAGCAAGAAGATCCTGGACGCTCAGCACGTCACGGTGAAGCCGGTCTCCCAGGAGCCCAGCGTGCGCGCCGTCCTGAGCAAGGTCACCCTGGGCGAGGCGGACGCCGGGATCGTCTACGTGACCGACGCGGCCAAGGACAAGGTCGCCACCGTCACGGTCCCCGACGAGCAGAACGCCGTGGCGTCGTACCCCGCGGCCACGCTGAAGGGCTCCAAGCACACGCAGCAGGCGGACGATTTCGTGCAGTGGCTCAGCACGGACGAGGCCCAGCGGCTCCTGCGCACAGCGGGCTTCCAGCAGCCGTGACCAGGGCCCGCACGCCTCTGGCGCTGGGGCTGCCCGCCGCGCTGGCGGTGGCGTTCCTGCTCCTGCCGCTGACCGGCATCCTGGCCCGCACGCCCTGGGAGACGCTCCCGTCCCGCCTCACCTCGCAAACAGTCACCGAAGCCCTTCAACTGTCCCTTCTCATCTCGGCCTGGGCCCTGCTGCTCTCTCTCCTCCTGGGCGTGCCGCTGGCATGGCTGCTGGCGCGGGTGGAGTTCCGCGGCAAGTCCCTGGTGCGCTGCCTGGTGATGCTGCCGATGGTGCTGCCGCCCACGGTCGCGGGCGTGGCCCTCCTGCAGGGCTACGGCCGCCGAGGCATCCTGGGCCCGCCACTCGAAGCAATCGGCATCACCCTCCCGTTCTCGACCCCGGGAGCAGTAGTGGCATCGTCCTTCGTGGCGATGCCGTTCCTGGTGATCAGCCTGGAGGGAGCCCTGGCGGGCCTCCACCCCCGCTACGAGGAGACGGCGACGTCCCTGGGAGCGGCGCCCCTGCGCGTCTTCCGCACGATCACCCTGCCGATGGTGGCACCCGGCCTGATCGCAGGTGCGGCCCTCAGCTGGGCAAGAGCACTGGGGGAATTCGGCGCAACGATCACGTTCGCAGGCAACCTCCCGGGCGAAACGCAAACACTCCCTCTGCAGGTCTACCTGCTCCTCCAGGACGACCCCCAAGGAGCGACAGCGGTATCGCTCCTCCTCCTACTGATCGCCACCGCAGTCCTGATCTCCCTCAGGGGCCACTGGCTGCAGACGCGGAAGAACGGGAGGGGCCGGGGTGGTCCGGGGCCGGCAAGGGGCGTTGGGGGCACCCCCAGCGGTAGCTGGGGGAGTGATTTGCGGCGGGCTTCGGGGTTCCCGGCGCCTCGGACAGGGGCCGTAAATCATGCAGCCCCGGAGGCCCCGGACCACCCCGGCCCCGCCCCCACGCCGCACCCCCTGCGCACCACGGTCACCGGCGCGACGACAGCAACCCTCACCGCACCCCCGGGCACGACCATCGCCGTAGTGGGCCCGAACGGCGCAGGAAAGACCACCCTGCTCAGAGCCCTCCTGGGCCTGACGACCCGCGCGAGCGCCACCCCCCTGCACCTGGGCGACCAGGACATGGCCGAAGAGCCGCCGCACCGGCGCCGCATCTCCTGGGTCCCGCAGGACACCTCCCTCTTCCCCCACCTCACGGCCCTCGCCAACACCGCCTACGGTCTCCGCGCCCAGGGCGTCCCCAAGGCCGAGGCCCACCGCCGGGCCCAGTACTGGCTGAACCGCCTGGACGTGGGCGGCTTCGCCCACCGCAAGCCGGCGAGCCTCAGCGGCGGCCAGGCCCAACGCGTCGCCCTGGCCCGGGCCCTGGCCGCCCGCCCCCGCCTGCTCCTCCTCGACGAGCCTCTCGCCGCCCTCGACCAGTCGGCCCGCTCCGCCGTCCGCCACACCCTCCGCACCCACCTCGCGGACTTCCCCGGCGTCTGCCTCATCGTCACCCACGACCCCGTCGAAGCGGTGTCCCTGGCCGACCACGTCCTCGTCCTGGAGGACGGCGCGACCGTCCAGTACGCGGCGCCGGCGGAGCTGACCCGCCACCCCCGCTCCCCCTGGGTGGCCCGCATGCTGGGCCGCAACGCGTGGCCGGGCAAGGCGACGGCCGAAGGAACCCTCCTCCTGGACAACGGCGCCTGCCTCACAGCAGCCGACAGCCACGAAACAACAGCCGACGGCCGCGAACCGACGGCGGGCCTGGCCGTAGTCCCCCCGGAGGCGGTCTCCCTCCACACGACCCGCCCCACCCCCGGCAGCCCCCGCAACACCTGGCAGGGCATGGTCCGCGAGATCACCGCCCACGGCGGACGCCTGCGCGTCCTCGTCACGGGCGAGCCGGACGTCGTAGCGGAGATCACCCCGGCCGCCGCGGCCGAGCTGAACCTCGCGGAAGGCACACCGGTGTGGGTGAGCGTCAAGGCCACAGAGATCACATTCGTCCCCCTGTAGAGGGTTTGCAGCCAACGCACCACACGCCCGTAACCCACACGCCCGTAACCCGTACGCCCCACCCCGCGCGCACCGCCACCTCCCCGCCCGGACGATGAGCAGGTGACCAGATCCGCACGGGCAAGGGGCATGCTCACCGCCGCACTCCTGGCGGTCACAGCGGCGGGCTGCACGGGCAACGGCGGCAGCGACAGCGGCGGCGGCGCGAGCAGCCCGAGCGGGACCACCCACGCGAACGAGACCACCCGCGCAGGGGCGGCCGCAGGGGCGGCCGCCCAGGACGCCGCCCGCCAGAAACCGGCCTGGAAGCCCTGCCCGCCTCCCACCACGGCGCAGAGCGGCTCGTCGGGCGGGGCCCCGGGCCCGGACTGGGAGTGCGCGACCCTCCACGCGCCGCTCGACTACGCCAAGCCCAGAAGCAGCAGCAACACCATCGACATCGCCCTGATCAGGGCCAAGGCCACGGACCGGGCCCGCCGCATCGGTTCGCTGATCTTCAACTTCGGCGGCCCCGGCGGCTCCGGCATCACCACGCTCCCGGCCTTCGCCGCCGACTACGAGAACCTGCGCACCCGTTACGACCTGGTCAGCTTCGACCCGCGGGGCGTGGGCCGCAGCAGCGGCGTCACCTGCCTGGACGACAGGCAACTCGACGCGTACTACGCCGCAGACGCCACCCCGGCCACGGCGCCTCAGGAGAAGGCCCTGGTGGACCGGGTGACGGCCTACGCGGCCGGCTGCGAGCGCAGGTCCGGCAAGGTCCTCCCGCACGTGGGCACGGAGAACGCCGCCCGCGACATGGACCTGATGCGCCAGGTCCTGGGCGACGCCGAGCTGCACTACTTCGGGGTGTCGTACGGCACGGAACTGGGCGGCGTCTACGCCCACTTGTTCCCGGACAAGGTGGGCCGCGCGCTCTTCGACGGCGTGGTGGACCCCGGCGCGGACCCGGTGCAGAGCGCCCTCGGCCAGACCCGGGGCTTCCAGCTTGCGCTCACCAACTACATGGAGGCCTGCACGAAGACCTCGGACAACTGCCCGACGGAAGACCAGATCAGCGCCCTCCTCCGACGCCTGGGCAAGGAGCCGATCCCGGGCGCCGGCGGCCGCGACCTGACCCGCTCCCTGGCCACGAGCGGCATCGCCCAGTCCCTCTACTCGAAGGACTTCTGGGACTACCTGACCGAGGGCATCGAGGACGCCGAGAACGGCGACGGGCGGCTGCTCCTCTCCCTCGGCGACGCCATGAACGGCCGTGGCCAGGACGGCCGTTACAGCACGCTGCAGTCGTCCCTCAACGCCATCACCTGCGCGGACTTCGCGCAGCGCTACACCGCGGCCGAGATCGAGCCGAGCGTACCCGCGTTCCGCAAGGCGTCCCCCGTCTTCGGGGACTTCATGGCCTGGAGCCTGACCCAGTGCACGGGGTGGCCGGTGAAGGGCGCGTGGCGGACGCCCGACGTCAGCGCGAAGGGCTCCGCGCCGATCCTCGTCGTCGGCAACACCGGTGACCCCGCGACCCCTTACGAGGGAGCGAAGCGGATGGCGCAGGAGCTGGGGCCGGGCGTGGCGGCCGTGCTGACGTTCCGCGGCGAGGGCCACGGCGCCTACGACAGCGGCAACGCCTGTGTCAAGGGGGCGGTCGACGCCTACCTGCTGAACGGTACGGTGCCGGAAACAGACAAGATCTGCTCATAGCACACATAGCACATATCACCGGTGGCGCGGGCCCAAGGCGTGATCGATCCGGATTCGGGGTCGAATGTCAGTGGCTCGCACTACGATCGCCCGCACAGCAGTTCCGCGGACGACGAAGGAAGTTCGGGGGGACGACAGTGCCGTACAAGACGCCGTTCAGGACGCCGCACACCACCGGCGATCAGGCCGACCGCAGGGCCCGGGCCCTCACCGGCGCCCTGGCGATCGCCGCGCTGGTGGCCGCCCTCGTCGCGCTCTGGCAGACGCAGTCCACGCCGCTCGGCGGGCGCTCGTACTGCTGGGGCGCCTGGCCCGAGGGCGAGGCCCCGTTCCGCCGCGGCGACCACGACCGCACCGCCGACGAGAGCGCACCCGCGCCCGGGCGCACGACCGGCCACTGCTCGCTCCGCTGGCGCGGCGGCCACGGCCTCGGCGCGTACGAACAGCAGGTGGATCTCCGTCTGGGCACGGGACCGCGTCAGGAGGGTGAACGCCGCTCGTGGCTGGGGGAGTTATTCGGGGACGGTGACATCCCCCTCCCTGACGGCTTGCCGGGCTTCACGGCCGCCTCCGGCACGGGCGCCCTGGTGCTCCCGGAGAGCTGCGACGTGGACGGCCGCCCGTCGGTGGTGACGCTGAAGAGCATCACGGCCCTCTCCCCCGCCACCACAGGAGAGTTGCTGGTCAGGGCGGCTAACAAGGCGACGAAGGCCACCAGTTGCACCACTCTCCCGCCGATCCGCCTGCACCACGCCCCGTCGGCTCCCCCGCCCTCGGAGACCGAACGAAACGGCTGCGGCATCCCGGGCCTGACCCAAGGCCCGGATCAGAACCGAAACCAGAGCCGAAACCAGAACAGCGACTTCCACAGCTGCGCCGTAGCGGGCGCCCAGGGCTGGGCCGCCCGCTTCCTGACCACCGGCAGGCCCCGCCTGGTCGCCCTCTTCGACGGCCTCACCGGCGACCGCCCGCCGGCCCCCGGCTGGCGGGCGCACGGCAGCATCGACGCGGCCGGAGCCCTGGTCCGGGCCGACTGCGACGGCAGGCCCACCGTCTTCACCATGCGCAGCGGCCCCGGCCGCACCCACACCCCGCTGGACGACCCGCGCGAGGCCTTCCCCCGCTACGTGGACGCCGTCGCCGCGCAAATGGGCTGTGCGCCCCTGCGCGCCGGGTGACGCCTCCACGCGGCGGCTGCTCCACCGCCTTCACCTCCGTACAGTCGGTGGAATGAGTTCCCTACGGCCTCGGGCCACCCCTCGGGCCACCACCCCTCGGGCCACCACCGCCCTCCTCGGCGCCGGCCTCGCGCTCGTGACGGCCCTCGCCGCCACCGGCTGCGGCAGCGGCGACTCCCCGGCCGCCGGGGACGCCAAGAGCGCCGCCGGAGGCGACCGCGCCGCCGACGTCCGACTGCGCTGGACGGCGTGCTCCGCGCCGACCGCCGCACAGGGCAGCGACGGCAAGGCCCCCGGCAAGGCGTGGGAGTGCGCGAAGCTCCCCGTCCCGCTGGACTACGCCAAGCCCGACGGCGAGAAGATCGAGCTCGCCCTGATCCGTACGAAGGCCCGGGACAAGGACAAGCGCCTGGGCTCGCTCGTCTTCAACTTCGGCGGGCCCGGCGGCTCCGGGGTGGCCACCCTGCCGGCCCTGGCCACCGGCTACGACAAGCTGCGCGAGCGCTACGACCTGGTCAGCTTCGACCCGCGGGGCGTGGGCGAGAGCGCGGGCGTGCGCTGCCTGAGCGACAAGGAGAACGACGCCGCGAGCCAGGTCGACGGCACGCCGGACGACGCTGCCGAGGAGCGGACCGCCCTCGCGACGAACAAGGCGTTCGTGGACGCCTGCGCGAAGAACTCCGCCAAGCTCCTGCCCCACGTCGACACGCTGAGCGCCGCCCGCGACATGGACCGGCTGCGGGCCGCCCTGGGCGACGACAAGCTCAACTACTTCGGCATCTCCTACGGCACCGAGCTCGGCGGCGTCTACGCCCACACGTTCCCCGGAAACGTGGGGCGTGCCGTGCTCGACGCGGTGGTCGACCCCACGCAGGACCCCGTGCAGGGCAACCTCGGCCAGGCCAAGGGCTTCCAGCTCGCCCTGGACAACTACCTCAAGGACTGCGCCTCCTCGGCCCAGGCGGCCCGCTGCCCCACGCAGGAGCGGATCGTCTCCCTGCTCAAGAAGCTCGACGCCCAGCCCCTGCCGACGCGCCAGGGCCGCAAGCTGACCCAGGACGAGGCCGTCAACGGCATCGCATCCGCGCTGTACTCCAAGGACACCTGGAAGTTCCTGACGCAGGGCCTGCAGGAGGCCATGAACAAGGGCAGCGGCGACACCCTGCTGCTGCTCTACGACCTCCTCACCGGCCGCGGCTCCGACGGCCGCTACAGCAACCTCGGGCCGGCCAACCGGGCGATCTCCTGCGCCGACGCCCGGCAGCGCTATACCGCCGACGACGTGAAGGGCCGCCTGGCGGACTTCCGGGCCGCGTCCCCGGTCTTCGGGGAGTCCGCCGCCTGGTCGCTCCTCGGCTGCACGGGCTGGCCCGTCGAGGGCAAGTGGAAGACGATCGACGTGAGCGCGAAGGGCTCCGCCCCGATCGTCGTCATCGGCAACACCGGCGACCCGGCGACGCCGTACGCGGGCGCGCACCGCATGGCGGAGGGCCTGGGCAAGGACGTCGCCGTGGAGGTCACGTACAAGGGCGAGGGGCACGGGGCGTACAACAGCGGGAACTCGTGCATGGTCCGCGCGGTCGATGCGTACCTGCTGGACGGCAAGGTCCCGGCGCAGGGCACCACCTGCTCGTAAAGCACTCGGAAAGCGGTGTGGGGGGCGACCTGCTGTCGCAGGCCGCCCCCCACACTCACAAGAACAAACAAGCTCAGTACACCGGCTTGTCCGGCTCGACCTGGTGGACCCAGCCGATCACGCCGCCGCCCACGTGCACCGCGTCGGAGAAGCCCGCCGCCTTCAGCACAGCGAGGACTTCCGCGGAGCGGACACCCGTCTTGCAATGCAGGACGATCCGCTTGTCCTGCGGCAGGTCCTGCAGGGCCGTACCCATCAGGAACTCGTTCTTCGGGATCAGCCGGGCGCCGGGGATCGAGACGATCTCGTACTCGTTCGGCTCGCGGACGTCGATGACGTCGATGCTCTCGCCGTCGTCGAGCCACTCCTTGAGCTGCTTGGGAGTGATCGTGGAGCCGGCCGCGGCCTCCTGGGCCTCCTCCGAGACGACGCCGCAGAACGCCTCGTAGTCGATGAGCTCCGTGACGGTCGGGTTCTCGCCGCAGACCGCGCACTCGGGGTCCTTGCGGACCTTGACCTGGCGGTAGGTCATCTCCAGTGCGTCGTAGATCATCAGACGGCCGACCAGCGGGTCGCCGATGCCCGCGAGCAGCTTGATCGCCTCGTTGACCTGGATGGAGCCGATCGAGGCGCACAGCACGCCCAGCACGCCGCCCTCGGCGCAGGAGGGCACCATGCCCGGCGGCGGGGGCTCGGGGTACAGGCAGCGGTAGCAGGGGCCGTGCTCGCTCCAGAAGACGGACGCCTGGCCGTCGAAGCGGTAGATGGAGCCCCACACGTACGGCTTGCCCAGCAGCACGCAGGCGTCGTTGACGAGGTAGCGCGTGGCGAAGTTGTCCGTGCCGTCGACGATCAGGTCGTACTGGGAGAAGATCTCCATCACGTTGTCGGCCTCGAGGCGGCCCTCGTGCAGGACGACGTTCACGTACGGGTTGATGCCCTGCACCGAATCCCGCGCGGACTCGGCCTTCGGACGGCCGATGTCCGCCTGGCTGTGGATGATCTGGCGCTGCAGGTTCGACTCGTCGACCTCGTCGAACTCCACGATGCCGAGCGTGCCGACGCCGGCGGCGGCCAGGTACATCAGCGCGGGGGAACCGAGGCCGCCGGCACCCACACAGAGCACCTTCGCGTTCTTCAGGCGCTTCTGCCCGTCCATACCGACGTCCGGGATGATCAGGTGGCGGGAGTACCGACGAACCTCGTCAACGGTGAGCTCGGCAGCCGGCTCGACCAGGGGTGGCAGCGACACGGGGTCTCCAGGAGAGGCGTCCCCGCTCGCGCGGGGAACATACAGGCGGCGTTCGGTTCTTCCCCTGTAACCCTGCCACGCCCCGTCTCATTCCGAGACACCCGGTCCGATGCGCGAGACGATCTCGTCCCAGTAGCCGGGCATCACCTCCCAGGGGTCCGCTTCGTCCCGGTCCGTCCTATCGGTGAAGTAGATCGTGCCGGCGCCCTGCCAGCGGGCGAGGCGCAGGGCCTCGTCGAGGTGGGCGCGCGGGACGCCGTGCACGAGGTGGCAGAAGCGGGCCGCCGGGAAGTCGGCGGTCCACTCGGCGACCTGCGACCAGCGGTAGGCCGACCAGGGCCCGTAGAACGTGACGAGCTGGTCGGCGAGGTCCGCGTAGCCGGGCGAGGGATAGGTGCCGTGGACGAGCACGACGTACGCCCGGTCGAGGATCGTCCGCAGGGAGGCGACGGTGCGCCGGGTGCCGGGCAGGGCGGCGGGGTCCGCGGGGGTGGCATCGAGGGCGAACCCGTCGACCTTGTACCAGTTCAGATAGCGCTGGGCCTCGGAGAGGACCTCGCCGAAGGGGCGCTCGCCGAACCGCAGGTCCAGGTGGCCGAGGACCCGGATGCCCGCCTCGCGCAGCCGGGCGGCGGCGGCGACGCGATACGGGTCCGGGCGGTCGCCGGGGCCTCCGGAGGCCGTTCCGCCCGGGGCGGCCATGGCGCCGCTGCCGAGCACGACCCACTCCACGGGGACGTCGGTGCGCAGGAGTTCGCCCCATTCGGCGGGGGCGAGCAGGGGGTGCGCGAAGCCCGGGACGCCGAAGCGCAGCGGGGCCTCGCGGACGGCGCGGGACCGGCGCTGCCCGGGCGGGCTCAGATGCGACACGCGGCCTCCATCCAGATGTCGGCCAGGGACTCCTCCAGGCCGATGCGGGGGCGCCAGCCGAGCCGGTCGCGGGCGGTGCGGACGTCGGCCTGCTGCCAGCTACCGCAGCCATCGGGGTAGGGGTAGGCGGGCGGGGTGCCCAGGTGGGGGTCGTCCAGCTCGTGGAGGGAGCCGCCGTAACCGGCGACGCGGGCGAGCGTGGCCGCGGCCTCGCGCAGCCTGACCGCGCGGCCGGTGCCGATGTTGACGGCGCCCTGGGCGGCGGAGAGGGAGGCGGCGTGCACGGCGCGGGCGACGTCGCGGACGTCGACGAAGTCGCGCTGGACGCCGAGGCCGCTGAGCTTGAGCTCGCTGTCGCCGTTCTGCATGGCGCGGCGCAGGGCGTCGGCGAGCCTGCCGAGCGGGGAGCCTGCGGGGGTGCCGGGGCCGACGGGCGAGAAGACGCGCAGGACGATGGCGTCGAGGCCGGAGCCGAGGACGAGCTCGGTGGCGGCGAGCTTGCTCACCCCGTACGGACCGCCGGGGCGGGGGACGGCGTCCTCGGCGGTGGACGAGCCGGGCTGGGAGGGCCCGTACTCGGAGGAGCAGCCGAGCTGGACGAGGCGGGCGCCGCAGCCGCTGCGGCGCAGCGATTCGCAGACGGTGGCGACGGCGACGGTGTTGTGGCGGGTGAGGTCGCGGGCGCCGCCGCGGGTGGCTCCCGCGCAGTTGATCACGACGCCGGGGTGGACGGCGTTGAGGAAGCGGGTGAGCGCGCCGGGGCTGCCGGTGGCGAGGTCGAAGCGGACGTCCGCGTCGTCGCCGCGACCGAGGGCGGTGAGCTGGACGGCGGGGTCGGCGAGCAGCCGGTCGGCCACGTAGCGGCCGAGGTAGCCGTTGGCACCGAGCAACAGAACCCTCATCGGTCGCGCCCTCGCTCTCGCCCGGCGGTGCGGATGGGGTGAACGGTCATCTTGCTTGCTCCTCTGACGGGGGTGTGCGGTGGGACGGATGCGGTCACCGGGCCCGGGCCGGGGCTTCTCCGGGGTCGGCGGGGACGGGGGCGAACGCCCCGCAGCGGTGGGCGGAGGCCCGGGAGAGTGCGGTCAGGGCGTGGGCGAGGAGGGCGAGCGCAGGGAGCACGCAGGCCACGAGGGGTATGGCGGCGGGCCCGTAGGCACCGGCGGCCCAGGCGACGGCGGGCGCGGCGAACGACGGCGCGGCGAACGGCCCCGCCCCCGGGGCTCCCACGCCCAGCGCCGCCGCGGCGAGTGCGGCCGCTTCCACGCCGCAGGCGGTCAGCACGGCGACGGCGGCGGTCCGCCCGAAGCCGCGGGCGGTGAGCAGCCGGGCCAGGAAGAGCAGCCCGCCGAGCGCGGTGACGGCGGCGAGCTCGCCGGGCGGGACGGCGGGAGCTCCCAGGGCGGCCCGTGCGGACCACAGGAGCGTGGCCAGGATGGCCGTGAACAGCCCTACGGACATGAGGAGCAGGGGCCAGGCGCGGGCCCGGAACTCGGCGCGGGAGCGGCTGGCGACGAGGGCGTGCCGCACGCGCCCGGTGAACCACCGTGCGCACCACAGGGCGGGGACGAGGCCGCACGCGAGGGCGACGGCGACCGGGGCTGCGGCGCGCAGGCTGTCCACCAGGGCCGGGCCGCTTGCGTGGCCGGGAATACCGCCGGAGACGCCGCCGGAGACACTGCCGGGGACACCGCCGGGCAGAAGGCCGGGGGCGTGGCCGGAGAGCAGCACGGCGAGGACGGGGCCGCCGAGGAGGGCGTACGCGACGAGCCAGGCGCCGGCGAGCAGGCCGGCGCAACGCCACGGGGCGCGCAGCGTGTGCGCGAGCGCCGCCGGCTCGCAGGGTGTGCCGGGCGCGGGCCGGGCGGGTTCCTCGCGCTCGGCACGGGCGTAGAGCTCATCGGAGAGGGAGAAGACGTCGCGGTGCCGGCATTCGGCCGCGGCGCGGTCCGTGAGGCCCCCGTCCTCCAGGACGGCGGCGATCTCCAGGGGGTCCACGGCGCGGGCGCACAGCCCGTGGTGGCGGTGCAGGAGAGCCTTCACCGGGTCGGTACGGGGGGCGGCTATGCCGGCGGCGGCCGGTGCGCTGCCGTCCCTCAGGTGCGTGGTCATGAGCGCCCTGCCCAGGTCGGGGAGGACTGGCGCGGCGTCAGGTCGATCGGTGCGCGGGCTTCCGCGGCGCGGGAGAAGGGGACGGAGGGGTCAGCGGTGTCCTCGCGGGCGGGGGCGCGGGAGATGAGCTCGAGGTAGATGCCGTGGAAGTCCGTCACGTGCCTTTCGGTGGTGAAGAGTTCGAGGGCGCGGGCGCGGGCCGCGGCGCCGAGTCTGGCTCTTCGGCCGGGGTCGTGCAGCAGCTCCAGGCAGCCCTCGGCGAGGGCGCCGGGGTCGCGCGGCGGGACGACGAGGCCCGTGCCGCCGACGACTTCGCGGACGGTGGCACAGTCCGGTGCGACGGTGGCGCGCCCGCAGAGCATGGCCTCGGCGAGCGGCAGCGGGAAGGTCTCCGCGCCGCCGGCGAGGACGACGACGGTGCCGGCGGCGTAGGTGTCGGGGGTCGCCCCGGGGGCGTAGGAGACGCCGGAGGCGGGCTGGACGCCGGGCAGCGGGGGCGCGGCGATCCGCAGCCGCACCTCGGGCTCGGCCCGGCGCAGGGCCGCGAGGGCCTCCCACAGGAAGGGGTCGGCGTTGCCGCCGGTCCACAGGACGGTCCGGCCGTCGTCCGTGCCGTCGTCGCCGCTCTCGGCCCGCTCCCCCACGCCCTCGTAGGGGCCGGGGTCGAGGCCGGGGTGCACGGTGCGCAGCCGGGCGGGGTCGGCGCCGCAGCGCTCCTGCCAGCGCCGCACCTGGGCGTCGCCGGAGGTGATGATGTCGGCGCCCGCGTAGATCTCGGCGGTCAGCTGCCGGTGGAAGGCGGACAGCAGGGTGCGGACGGGCAGGGAGAGGCCGGCGGCGCTGGCGGCGCTGTTGAGGTAGTAGGCGCGCAGGCGCACCTCGTACTCGGTGACGAGGAAGGGGGTACCGAAGAAGCGTTTGGCCAGCAGTCCCGGGAGGGCGGCGGGTCCGGCGGTGGTGGCGTGGCACAGATCGACGCCGGCGAGCCCGCGGTCGGTGCCGGTGCCGTACCAGTCGAGGGACAGGGGGCGCAGTGCGCGCTCCAGGAGGGCGGTGACGGCGAGGAGGTCGGCGACGCGGATGCCGTAGGCCGCGGGGTGGGACCCGGGGGTGCGGCAGGCGGTCTCCAGGATGCGCAGGGCCTGTTCGGAGCGGAGGGCCGAGCCGAGGCCGCCGGCGTCGCGGGCGAGGTCGGCCAGGCCGTGCAGGGCGTCGGCGAAACGGTACGCCTGGTCTCTGCGGTCGTCGGGGCCGGGCTCGACGGTGGCGGTCAGCGCCTCGGCCAGCCCGGCGAAATAGGCACCGAAGCGGCGCCGTTCCCGGCGCCCGTACGAGCGGTGCGCGTCCCCCACGGCCCCGGCCGGGTCCCCCCACAGGGGAGCCGTCCGCACGCGCCGGACGTGCTCGGGCAGATCGCACCAGCCGCCCGCGTCCTGCCGGGCGCGCCGGCTCAGGGCGCAGATCTCGAAGTCGTGCCCGGGCAGGCCCCGCACGAGCCGGTCGCACCACTGGCCGCCCTCACCCGAGGCATACGGATACCCACCTTCCGTAAGGAGTCCCACGCGCACGCACGCACCCCCGTCTGTCCCTTGTGGTCGCCCTCATGTGGCTCGTGGCCGCCGAACGGCAGCGGAAGCACGCTATGCGGGCTCGCCCGTGGCGCGACGGACGGTTGTCCGTCGCGCCACCGGAAGGGGTGAACAGAGGTGACTTTCCAGGAGATGAGGCGTTGCCTCGCGCTATGCGGCGGCTTCGGCCCCTTCGAGCCGCGGGACGGCTGCGAGCAGGCCCTTGGTGTAGGCGTGCCGGGGCTGCTCGTAGACGGTGTCGGCCGCGCCCTCCTCGACGATCCGGCCGCCGCGCATCACGACGACCCGGTCGCTTACCTGCCGTACGACCGCGAGGTCGTGGGCGATGAAGACGAGCGCGAGGCCGAGGTCGCGCTGCAACTCGCCGAGCAGCCGCACGACCTGCGCCTGGGTGGTGACGTCGAGCGCGGAGACGGGCTCGTCGCAGACGATCAGCTTCGGCTCGGGCGCGAGGGCCCGCGCGATGCCGACGCGCTGCCGCTGGCCGCCGCTGAACTCGTGCGGGTAGCGGTGGTAGGCGCCGGGGTCGAGCCCCACGCGCTCCAGCAGCTCGCGCACGCGCGCGGCGATCGCGGCCTCGTCGAGCTTCCCGGCGGCGCGCAGCGGGTCGGCGATCGACTCGCCGATGCTGCGCCGGGGGTTGAGCGAGGAGACGGGGTCCTGGAAGACCATCTGCAGCTCGCTGCGGAAGGCGCGCAGTTCGCGCTCCTTCAGGCCGCCGATGTCGCGTCCCCGGTAGCGCAGTTCGCCGCCGGTGGGGGCGAGGAGCCGGACGAGCATGCGGCCGAGGGTCGTCTTGCCGCTGCCGGACTCCCCCACGACGCCGACGGTCTCGCCGGGCCGTACGGTCAGTGAGACGTCGTCGACGGCGGTGACGGCGTCCTTGCCGCGGCCGAACCGCCGCGTGAGGCCGGTGGCTTCGAGCAGCGGCGCCTCGTCCGCGCCGGCGGCCCGCACGCCCGCGCCCGGGCGGCGGGCGTTCACCCGCGGGACGGCGGCGAGGAGGTCGCGGGTGTACGTCTCGCCCGGTGCGCCGAGCAGGGTGCGGACGGGGCCGCGCTCGACGGCGCGGCCGTCCTTCATCACGAGCAGCTCGTCGACGCTGCCGGCCGCCACGCCCAGGTCGTGGGTGACCAGGACGAGGCCCATGCCGGTCTCGGCGCGCAGGTCGCGCAGGAGGCCGAGGATCTGGGCCTGGACGGTGACGTCGAGGGCGGTGGTGGGCTCGTCGGCGACCAGCAGGCGCGGTTCGCAGGCGAGGGCCATCGCGATGAGGGCGCGCTGGCGCATGCCGCCGCTGAACTCGTGCGGGCGGGAGCGGGCGCGGCGGGCCGCGTCCGGGATGCCCACGCGCTCCAGTACCTCGGCGGCACGCGCGCGTGCCGCACGGCGGGAGGCGTCGCGGTGGTGGACGCGGTAGACCTCGGCGATCTGGTCGCCGATGGCCTGGTAGGGGTCGAGGGAGGAGAGCGGGTCCTGGAAGACCATGGCGGCGACGCCGCCGCGGAGCCGTCGCAGGGCGGCGTCGTCGGCGGCCTGGACGTCGTGACCGGCGACGGTCACCGCGCCGGTGACCTCGGCGCCGGTGTCCCGGTGCAGCCCCAGCAGCGCGTAGGCGGCCGTGGACTTGCCCGATCCGGACTCGCCGACGATGCCGAGGGACCCGCCCGGCGGGAGGGTGAACGACAGGTCGTCGACGGCCCGTACAAGGCCGCCTCCGGCCCGGCCGCCGGGCCCGGCCGGAAAGGTGACGGAGAGGCCGGAGACGGCCACCAGGGGGCCGTCCGCCGCCGCTGCGGGCGCGGCGGTGCCGGGCGCCGGCGAGCCGGTCGTGCGGGTCTCGGACGTCATCGCAGGGCCACCCTTCGGTCCGCGACGGCGTAGAGCACGTCCGCCACGATGTTGGCGATGACGACGGCGGTGCCGGTGACCATCACGACGGCGACGACCACGGGCAAGTCGAGGCTCTTGGTGGCGTGCACCAGCAGCTGCCCGACGCCGGGCAGGCCGAACATCATCTCGGTGAGTACCGCGTTGCCGAACATGGACCCGAAGTCGGCCGCCGTCAGGGCGATGACGGGCGCGACGGCACCGCGCAGGGCGTGGCGCGTGACGAGGGAGCGCTCGGCGACCCCGTAGGCGCGGAAGGTGCGGATGTGGTCCTCGGCCAGGGTCTCCAGCACGGAACTGCGGGTGAGCCGGGCGTACTTCGCCGACTCCAGGAGCCCGAGCGCGGCCCACGGCAGCAGCATGTTCCAGGCCCACTGCTCCGGGTCGTCGGTCAGGGGCACGTAGGACGGGAAGGGCAGCCAGGCCAGGTAGGCGCAGAAGAGCATCAGCAGGCCGAGGCCGCTGATGAAGACCGGCGTGGCCGTTCCGGCGAGGGTGAGCCAGGTCAGCACCCGCTCGGTGATCCCGCCGCGGCGCAGCGCGGACAGCAGGCCGGTACCGGTGCCGAGCAGCAGCCAGACGGCCATGGCGCCGACCGCGAGCGAGGCGGTGGCGGGCAGCCGGTCGATCAGCATGTCGGTGACCTGCTGGTTGTTCTGGTACGACAAACCGAAGCAGGGCGCGTCGCAGTGCAGCACCGCGGTGCCGGTGGAGTAGTCGTGCCCGGCGACGATGCCCTGAAGGAAGTGCCAGTACTGGACGTACACGGGGTCGCCGAGGGAGAGCTGCTCGCGGACCTGGGCGATCTGCTCGGGGTTGCAGCGCGGGCCGCAGGCCAGGCGGGCGGGGTCGCCGGGCGCGATGTAGAAGGTCGCGTAGACGACGGCGGAGAGCACGAGGAGGACGGCGAGCGCGCCGGCGGCGCGCCGCAGGACGTATCCGGTCACGCCGCACCTCCTGCGCCGCTCGTGCGCGCCTTGCGCCGGTTCCGGCCGACGCGGAGCCGCGAGGCTTCGCGCGGGTCGAGCGCCGTGCGCACCCCGTCGCCGAGGACGGTGAAGGCGAGCGTGGTGACGAAGAGCATGAGCGCCGGCAGCAGCACGTACATGGGGTCGGCGCGGAACCAGGTGGTGGCCGACGAGAGCATGTGGCCCCAGGAGGGGGTCGGGGGCTTCACGCCGACTCCGAGGAAGGACATGCTCGCTTCGAGCACGATGTTGGTCGGCAGCAGGACGGCCGCGTAGGTGATCACGGGGGCGGCGAGCGAGGGCAGCAGCTCGCGCCGGGCGACCCGCCAGGTGGAGCCTCCGGTCAGCCGGGCGGCCGAGACGAAGTCGAGCTTCATCAGGCCCAGGGTCTGGGCGCGCACGAGGCGCGCCATCCCGCCCCACGCCAGCAGTCCGATGGCGATGACGAGCAGCACCGGGCGCGGGAAGTCCGCCGGGACGACGGCCATCAGGGCGATGGCGAAGACCAGCATCGGCATGGCGACCATGACGTCGGTGAAGTGGCTGAGCGCGCTGTCCACGAAACGGCTGCCCAGCGCGGCGGCCATGCCCACGCCGACGCCGATGAGCACCTGGACGAGGGTGGCGCCGAGGGCGACGAGCAGCGAGACGCGGGCGCCGTAGGCCAGGCGCACGAACAGGTCGCGGCCGGTGCCCGGTTCGACGCCCAGCCAGTGCTCGGCGCTGATGCCGCCGAAGTCGCCGAAGGGCACGCCGCCGCGCGCGGAGTCGACCAGGGAGTCGTGGTACGTGTTCGGGTCCTGGCCTTCCAGCGCGGCCAGCAGGGGCGCGGCGACGGCGAGGAGGACGAGCAGGCCCAGCACGGCGGCGGCCGCGAGCGCGGACTTGCGCGCTGCCAGCCGCCGCAGGACCTGCCGGGCGCCGGAGGCGGGAGCGGCTCCCGCCTCCGGTTCCTTCGTGGTGAGCGGATCGGTGGTCACTTGACCGCGACCTGCGAGACGTCGAGGACACCGGTCCAGTTGCTGATGACGACGTTCTTGACGTCCTTGCCGTAGAGGCGCTTGTAGACCGGGTGGAAGAGCGGGACGGTCAGGGCCTGCTCACCGATCTTCTTGTCGAGGGCGCCCCAGCGCCGTGCGGCGGCGTCGTGGTCCGTGATCTTGTTGATCTCGTCGATCTCGTCGTTGACCTTGGAGTCGTCGAGGCGCGAGGCGTTGAAGTTGTAGCCGTCCTTGACGATCTGCCGGCC
Organism: Streptomyces rectiverticillatus; assembly: GCF_013394065.1. Taxonomy (NCBI): domain Bacteria; kingdom Bacillati; phylum Actinomycetota; class Actinomycetes; order Kitasatosporales; family Streptomycetaceae; genus Streptomyces; species Streptomyces rectiverticillatus. The sequence goes on along the minus strand of NZ_CP040752.1, from coordinate 4,856,850 downwards.
GTCGAAGACCGGCGCGAGGAAGGGGCCGCCGGAGGGCCAGTCGGCACCCCAGTGGGCGAGGAAGAGCGCCGGCTGCTTGTCGACGCTGTGGACCTTCTCCTCGTAGTCGTTGTCCTCCAGGCCCTCCAGCTTGACCGTGATGCCGGCCTCCTTCAGGGCCGCCTGGATCGCGGTCGCGATCTCGGGGCTGGTCTCGAAGTTCTGGGCGGTGGAGTGGGTGAGGGTGATCTCCAGGCCGTTCTCGTGACCGGCTTCCTTCAGCAGCTCCTTGGCCTTGGCCGCGTTCCCCTTGGCACCCGCCGGGAAGTGGTCGTGGGCGGTGTACCCGAAGGACTTCTGGTCGGGCAGGAACGTCGTCGCGGGCTCGGCGAGCGAGGAGCCGCCGGCGGCGTTGACGATGCTGGTGCGGTTGATCGCGTAGGCGACGGCCCGGCGGACCTTCGGGTCGTCGAAGGGCTTGGCCTCGGGGTTGAACGCCAGGTAGTTGGTGTAGCCGAAGTGGCCGGTGCCGACCCGGCCGGCGAGCTTCTTGTCGCCGGTGACCTGGGCGAGCTCGGCCGGGCCGAGGTTGGTGTCGGTGGTCACCGCGGCGGCGTCGGCGCCCGAGCCGGTCGACAGCCGCTGGTTGATGACGGCCGGGGACAGGCCGGACTTGACCTCGATCCGGTCGGGGTAGGCGTGCCGCTCCTTGTCCGTCTCCTCCGACCAGTGGGGGTTGCGCTCCAGCGTCAGCTGCTCGCCGTCACCCACGTTCTTGACGACCTTGTACGGGCCGGAGGAGACCGGGTGCTCGGCGTACTTGGCGCCGGTGTCCTTGGCCTTGGGCACGGGGGCGAACTGGGTGGAGGTGGCGAAGTAGGGGAAGTCGCCCTCGGGCTTCTTCAGTTTGAAGACGATGGTCTTCGCGTCGGGCGTCTCGATGGAGTCGAGGCCCTTCTTCTCCTTGTAGGGGCCCTGGTAGGTGTCGCCGCCGATGAGCCAGTCGCGCAAGTACGGGGCGCCGCCGGAGAGTTCGGCGGCGAAGGAGCGCTCGACGCCGTACTTGACGTCGGCGGAGGTGATGGGCGAGCCGTCCTCGTACTTGAGGCCGTCCTTCAGCTTGTACGTCCAGGTCTTGGCGTCGTCGCCGGGAGTGCCGGTGTCCGTGGCGAGGTCGGGGACGACCTTGGTGCCCTCGGCGCCGTTCTCACGGTTGCGGGTGGTGAGGGTGCGGTAGACGAGCGAGGGGATGTTGCCGCCGCCGGAGGTGTACAGGCGGGCCGGGTCGAACTGCTTCTGCGGCGCCCTGTTGAGCACCGTGAGCGTGCCGCCCTTCTCGGGCGCACCGTCGGCGCCGCCGCCCTTGGCGCCGCCGCTCTCCTCCGGGCCGCACGCTGCCGCGCCCCCGATCAGGACCACACTGACGGCGGCGGCCGCCACACGGCGGGATATCGCGGGAAGTTGACGCATGACGAAGGAGGCCTTTCGCGGAAGCGGGAGAGCGAGGGGGGGGCGAGCTGCTGAGCCGGAAGCACCCACGGAAGGCGGTGAAAGGGGGCGCGGAGGCGCCGGACCGCCCCCCGGCGGACGCGACGCTGCATGCGAAAACGCGGAAGTGCAGACGCGGGAAAGTGCTCGGGGGAAGAGTGCGGTCTCAGCGACAGTGAATGTCGGCGACGCTGTGCGCGGCCACGCCGATCAGCGCCAGCTCGAAGCCGGCGGTCTCGGGGGCGTGGTGGTGCGACATGCGCAGAACACTGAACGAATTTTCGCCCCCTGTCCAAGGTGTCTCATATCCGGAGATGAAGCATCCCGGAGAATGAGACATTGGATCACGGGTACGGCCAGGCGTTCGGCTTGCAGGTGACGCCGTCCGACGTGAGGAACTTGGTCTGCTGCATCATCACCGGGGCGAGCGCGCCCTCCTTGGAGCACGCCTCGTGGTCACGCCCGAGGCGGTGGCCGACCTCGTGGTTGATGAGCATCTGCCGGTAGGCGTGCATCTTGTCGCCGTACGTCGCCGCGCCCTGCGCCCACCGGTAGGCGTTGATCATGACGCGGTCGGTGGCGGCGGAGTCGCAGGAGACGTTGTCCTGCGTGGTGTCGAGCCCGGACTTGGCGCACCAGGCGGCCGTGGTGCCCGGGCTGGCCAGGGTGATGACCCAGTCGGCGTCGCCGGAGGAGACCCGCTCGAAGGTGCGGGTGCCGCCGTGGCCCCAGCTGCGCTCGTCGTTGAGCGTGCGGTGCACGGCGGTGGCGAAGAGCTCTCCGTCGAGCGGCAGGCCCTTCTCCACGTCGACGCGGTAGCGCACCACCTCGCCCCGGCCGGGAGCGCGGTCGTGGCCGCCGACGGTGTCGAAGGAGCCGCTGCCCTTGGCCTTCGCGTCCAGGGGGTACTTGCGGTCCATCTTCTGCTCGTACGTGACCGGCGCGGCGACGCCGCCGTTGGGCGTCGGGCGGCTGTCGGAGCGGGAGGCGGCGTCCGGGCTCTGCCGCTCGACGTCCGCCGGGCGGGCCTGCGCCTGGGTTTCCGTGCCGTCCTCGACCTGTCCGGCGACGACGACGGCGAGCACGGCCGTCACGACGGCGGCGGCCACGCCGGTGGCGGTGCGCGCCACGGCGCCGCCGGTCTTCGCCGGGGGGACGCCGCGGGAGCCGCCGGTACGGGGGCGGGCAGTCGCGGGGCGGGGCGCGGGCACGCGCGTGGAGCGGCTGACGGAATCGCTGCCGGCGGCAGGCGCGGGCACGCGCGCGTGGACGTCGGTCAGCACACCGCCCGGACCGTCGACCGGGCCGCCGCCCGGTGCGGGGGTGGAGGGGGCAGGGGCGCCTCCCAGCCAGTACGCGGAGTACGCCTGGTCCACGTAGGCGGCGTGCCCGGCGGCGTCCGTGGTGGCCGCGGGCCCGGCGGCATCCCTGCCGTAGGCCGTGTCATAGGCCCTGTCATAGGCCGTGAAGGTGTCGGACGCGGACGTGTCATAGGCCGCGTCGTGACCCGCGCCGTGACCCGCCTCATAGGACTCGTAGGAGGAGGCGTAAGAGGAGGAGTCGTAGGGGGCATCGTAGGGGGCGTCGAAAGAGGCGTCGCAGGCCGCCGCGTCCTGGCCCGTTCCGTACCCGCCGAGGTATCCGGCCAGCCGCGTGTCGTAGCCGGGCACGCTCCCCGGCCCGTACACCCCCGCGTCCGTCGCAGGGGCGCGCTGCACCCCGATGACGCCCCAGCCGACGCCGACCTCCTGGCGCTGCCCCGGGAACCCCTCGGGGCCCGCCCGGCCCACCGGCCCCGCAGGTCTGACGGGCTCGTAGAGCGGGTCGCCCTCGCCCTCCCCCGGGACGGCCGCGTGCTCGTGGCCGGCCGCGCCCTGTCCGCCGCCCGCACCGGGGGCGGCGGGCACGGCGGGCCGGGAGACGGCGCGGGGGGCGCGTGCGCTGTGCTTACCCACGAGGCGAGGCGCTCCGATCGGCAGTGGCGGTGTCCGCGAGGAGGTCGCGGAAGGCACGAGCCACCGCGTCCGGGTCCTCCATCATGGCGACATGTCCCGATTCCACCAGTGTCAGCAGCCGCGAGTCGCGGAAAGTCCTGCCGGCACGGCGGGCCATCCGGATGGAGACGAGCTGGTCGCGCATTCCGTAGACCAGAAGAGTAGGGGCAAGGACGCGCTCCGCCTGCCGCCACAGCGAATGCTGGCCCCCAAGGGTGTAAGCGTCGACCACTCCGCGTGCGGAGCGGGCCATGACGTCCCAGAAGTAGGGGAGCTCCAGCCGCCGCTCGTACTCCGCGGCGGCCAGCGCGAAGCCCTCGGATGTCACCCGTCCGGGGTCTCCGTAACAGAGCGCGAGGACCTCACGCGTACGCCGCTCGGGTGTCCACTCCTGCGTCATCCGGGCGAAGAGGGGGGCCACCCCGGGCACCGCGAGCAGCGCCGTGGGCACCGCCGTGCGCTGCGGGCGCAGCTCGGGCAGCGCGGGCGAGATCAGGGTGAGCGTGCGGACGAGGTCCGGGCGGACGGCGGCCACGCGGGTCGCTACGGCGCCGCCCAAGGAGTTGCCGATGAGGTGCACGGGGCCGCGGGCGCTCGCGTCGAGGTAGCGGATGACCACGCGGGCGAAGCCGGTGACCGAGTAGTCGCCGTCGTCCGGGGGCGGGGAGTCGCCGAAGCCGGGCAGGTCGAGCGCCTCGCAGGCGGTGTCGCCGGCGAGCAGCTCCATGAGCGCGGACCAGTTCTGCGAGGAGCCGCCGAGGCCGTGGATGCAGAGCGCGGGCGGCAGCCCTTCGCTCCGGGGCGGGCGGGAGCGGACGGCCAGTGTGACGCCGGGCAGCGTCACCGTGCGGACCTCCTCGCCCTCGCTGACGCACGAGGGCCGACCGGGAGGCACCACGGGGACGGTGCGGGCATCCGGTGACTCGGTCGAAGACATGCGGGCAATGTTACGAGACGATCACGCCGGGCCTGTTGTGGCGGGCGTCACAGATCACCTGGCGGCACGGGGTCTTGTCTCCTAGGCTCGACCGCAAGGAGTACGAGGGCGCACATCCCGGATACCGGAAAGAGGTTCCGTATGCCTGTCGACCCGAGCGACCCCGAGACGTTCGAAGAATTCGACGAGGAGGACGCCGACGTGACGGAATTCGACGCCGAGACCCCGGAAGCCGACGCCGCGGAGCAGCACGCCGACGTCACCCCGCACCGCGACGATCCGCTCGCCCTCCTGGACCCCGCCGCGGCCAACGTGGCCGACGTCGCCGAGCAGGCCCGTGTCGTGGACCTGGATGAGGACGACTACCGCTGATCGCCGATGACCGCGGAGTCATGGGCTGACGTGTGCCAATTGTCAGGATTTTGTCAACTTCCCACAGCGTCCGGTCCGTGAAATTCTCCGCTCCGACCACGCACGCCCGGGTTACCCAAAAGTACGATGGCGGACGCGGTGCACACCGTGCAGTGAACGATCATGGGAGGCGGCGTGACAGCCATCGAGCAGACCGAGGCGCGGCCGCGGGGCACGCGCCTGCCGCGCCGAGCCCGACGCAACCAGCTGCTGGGCGCGGCCCAGGAAGTCTTCGTCGCACAGGGATACCACGCGGCGGCGATGGACGACATCGCCGAGCGGGCCGGCGTCAGCAAGCCGGTCCTGTACCAGCACTTCCCCGGCAAGCTCGACCTCTACCTGGCCCTGCTGGACCAGCACTGCGAGAACCTCCTGCACGCGGTGCGCACCGCGCTGGCCTCCACGTCCGACAACAAACTGCGCGTCGCGGCCACCATGGACGCCTACTTCGCCTACGTGGAGGACGAGGGCGGCGCCTTCCGCCTGGTCTTCGAGTCCGACCTGACCAACGAGCCGGCCGTGCGCGAGCGCGTCGACAAGGTCTCGCTGCAGTGCGCCGAGGCGATCAGCGACGTCATCGCCGAGGACACGGGCCTGTCGAAGGACGAGGCGATGCTGCTGGCCGTGGGCCTCGGCGGCGTCTCCCAGGTGGTCGCGCGCTACTGGCTCTCCAGCGAGAGCACGGTGCCCCGCGGCACGGCCGTCCAGCTGCTGACCTCGCTCGCGTGGCGCGGCATCGCGGGCTTCCCGAAGAACGCCCCCGAGCAGGGCTGACCCCGCGCCCGACCGGCTAATGTGTGGACGAATACCCACACCTTCGGAGGGACATAAGCCGTGGAGGTCAAGATCGGCGTGCAGCACGCGCCGCGCGAGATCGTCATCGAGAGCACGCAGAGTGCCGAGGAGGTCGAGCGGGTGGTCTCCGACGCGCTGGCCGGCAAGGCGCCGCTGCTCAGCCTGGAGGACAGCCGCGGCCGCAAGGTCCTGGTCCCGTCCGAGCGCCTGGCCTACGTGGAGATCGGCGAGCCGGCGACCCGCAAGGTCGGTTTCGGCGCGCTCTGAACCCGCGCTTCGGAGGCTGCGGAGGCTTCTCGGAGGCCGCGGAGGCTTCGCACGGCGGGGCCCCGGTGAGGAATCACCGGGGCCCCGCCGTTGTCTTTACCGGTGCACCTCCGGTGCGGGCCGGACGAGGGTTGCCGCGGACCCCCGAGGGGTAGTACGGCTTCGACCGGTTTGCACCCGCTCCTCGCCCCGGTACGGGAGGGAAGTGACCATGATCTTGTGGGAAGCGCTCGGCTCGGTCCTCATCGGACTCGCCGTCTCCTACGGCGCCCTGCGCTGGCTGCCCGAGCGGTACGGGCAGTTCCGCTCCCGGCCCCTGACGCTGGCCACCGGTCCCGTCGCGGCGCTCTTCGGCGCCCTGCTCGCCCACTCGGTCCTCGGCCCGGGCCATACGCCGGCCACGCTGGCGGTGTCACTCGGAGTGGCCGTGGCCCTGCTGTCCCTGCTGCTGCGCCAGGGAGACCGGGCCCGCCGATCAGCCACGGCCTGAAGAGGGCCGGAGCGGCCCGGGCCGGAGCCCGGGCCGGAAGGGTCAGGCCGCGAGGCCCAGCGCCGCCATGCGCTTGGTGTGCGCCTCGGTGATCCGGGAGAACATCTTCCCGACCTCCGCGAGGTCGAAGCCGTCGGCCACGCCGCCCACCAGCATCGTGGAGAGCGCGTCGCGGTCGGCGACCACGCGCTGCGCCTGCGAGAGCGCCTCGCCCATCAGCCGGCGCGCCCACAGCGCGAGGCGGCCGCCCACGCGCGGCTCGGCCTCGATCGCGGCGCGCACCTTCTCGACCGCGAAGGAGGCGTGCCCCGTGTCGTCCAGCACGGTCAGCACCAGGGCGCGGGTGTCGGAGTCCAGGCGGGCCGCCACCTCGCGGTAGAAGTCACTGGCGATCGAGTCGCCCACATACGCCTTGACCAGGCCCTCCAGCCAGTCGGACGGCGCGGTCTGGCGGTGGAACTCATCGAGCGCGGCCGCGAAGGGCTCCATGGCGCCGGTCGGCTCCGCGTCGATCGCGGCCAGCCGGTCGCGCAGCCGCTGGAAGTGGCCGAATTCCGCCGCGGCCATCTTCGCCAGCTCTGCCTTGTCGTCCAGCGTGGGGGCCAGCTTCGCGTCCTCGGCGAGGCGCTCGAAGGCGGCCAGCTCGCCGTAGGCGAGGGCGCCCAGCAGGTCCACGACCGCCGCGCGGTACTGCGGGTCGGCGGATGCCTGAGCCCAGTCCTGGGCGGCGATCCCGGTGAGCGCCTCGGCGGGCTCGTTGGCGTTCTCAGCGTTGTCGGACGTCTCCATGGAGCGCACAATAGCCCGCTTCGCAACCCGATGAAGGCCCAGGTCAGCCACTTCATCCGGATCTGTCCGAAGGATTGTCCGGACACACATGCGCCTTTCCGGGGTACAGTGGTAATGCGCCTGTCGAGTGTGTCGGCAGGCAGTCCCATGCTGTGTCTTCCGGGGGCGTCTCTCGCCCCAGCCCCTGGACCTCCAGCGGATGCCCGGTCGGTGGCCCGATCGGCTTCCAAAACCGACCGCCCTCCGCGCGGCGCACACGAGACGTGTGCACCAGGAGGGATCCGCTCGCGGCACGTGTGCTCGAGCGAAGGCAGTGGTCCCGCGCCATCCGGCGTCCCCAGGCCGGACAGTACTCCGGCGTGGTCCGTACGACCTTGTACGACCCCCTTCGCCGCCCAGCGCCGCCGCGTCTCACAGAAGAGGCAAGATCCTGTCCACTCCTTCGAACCCCTCGACTTTCCGAGATCTGGGAATCCTCCCCGAGACTGCCGAAGCGCTCGAAGCCGTCGGCATCGTGCACCCCTTTCCGATCCAGGAGATGACGCTCCCGGTCGCCCTCTCGGGCTCCGACGTCATCGGCCAGGCCAAGACCGGCACCGGCAAGACGCTGGGCTTCGGCCTGCCCCTCCTGGAGCGCGTCGTCGTCCCCGCGGACGTCGAGGCCGGCCGGGCGAAGCCCGAGCAGCTGACCGACGCCCCGCAGGCGCTCGTCGTCGTCCCCACCCGTGAGCTGTGCCAGCAGGTCACCAACGACCTCCTGACCGCCGGCAAGGTACGCAACGTGCGCGTCCAGGCGATCTACGGCGGCCGTGCCTACGAGCCGCAGGTCGAGGCCCTCAAGAAGGGCGTCGACGTCATCGTCGGCACCCCCGGCCGCCTGCTCGACCTCGCCGGCCAGAAGAAGCTCAGCCTCGCGCACGTCAAGGCCCTCGTCCTGGACGAGGCCGACGAGATGCTCGACCTCGGCTTCCTGCCGGACGTCGAGCGCATCATCACGATGCTCCCGGCCAAGCGCCAGACCATGCTCTTCTCGGCCACCATGCCGGGCGCGGTCATCTCCCTGGCGCGGCGTTACATGTCCCAGCCCACGCACATCCGCGCCACCTCGCCGGACGACGAGGGCCAGACCCACGCCAACATCGCGCAGCACATCTTCCGCGCCCACAACATGGACAAGCCGGAGATGGTCGCCCGCATCCTGCAGGCCGAGGGCCGCAACCGCGCGATGATCTTCTGCCGCACGAAGCGCACCGCCGCGGACATCGCCGACCAGCTCCTCCGCCGCGGCTTCGCCTCCGGCGCGGTCCACGGCGACCTCGGCCAGGGCGCCCGCGAGCAGGCGCTGCGCGCCTTCCGCAACGGCAAGGTCGACGTCCTGGTCTGCACCGACGTCGCCGCCCGCGGCATCGACGTCGACGACGTCACCCACGTCATCAACTACCAGTCCCCCGAGGACGAGAAGACCTACCTGCACCGCATCGGCCGCACCGGCCGCGCGGGCAAGTCGGGTACGGCCGTCACCCTGGTCGACTGGGACGACATCCCGCGCTGGAAGCTCATCAACAAGGCGCTCGAGCTGCCGTTCGACGAGCCGGAGGAGACGTACTCCACCTCCCCGCACCTGTACGAGGTGCTGGGCATCCCCGCCGGTACGAAGGGCATACTGCCGCGCTCCGAGCGGACCCGTGCCGGGCTCGCGGCGGAGGAGATCGAGGACCTCGGCGAGACCGGTGGCCGTAGTGCCCGCGGCGGCCGTGGCGGTGACCGTGATCGTGGCCGTGACCGCGATCGTGACCGTGGCCCGCGCCAGGAGTCCGAGGAGCGTCCCGCCCGTACGCGTACGCCGCGTCAGCGCCGCCGCACCCGCGGCGGGGCGGTGCTCGGCGCCGAGACCGCGGCCGCTCCGGCCGCGGCCGCCGCTCCGGTGACCGAGAGCGCGCCCGCCACGCCGTCGAAGCCGCGTCGCCGCCGCCGTACGCGCGGCGGTGCGGGCTCGGCCGCCGCCGTGACGCCGGCCGCCACGGAGACCGTGGTGACCACCGAGGCCGTCGCTCCCGCCGAGACCGCCGTCGCGGCGCCCGCCGTGGAGGTTCCGGCCCAGCCGCGCCGCCGCCGTACGCGCGCCGCGAAGCCGGAGGCCGCTGCCGCGGTCGTGACGGCGGAGACGATGCCGGCCGAGGCCGCGCCGGTCGTTCCGGTCCAGGAGACCCAGGAGCAGGCCGAGGCCGAGCCGGCCCGCCGCACCCGTGCCAAGAAGGCTGCCGCCGCCCCCGTGGCGGAGGTCGTCGCCGAGGCCGAGGCCGTGGCCGTGACTGAGGCTCCGGCCGAGGTCAAGCCCAAGCGCACGCGCGCCAAGAAGGCTGCCGCCGCGCCCGCCGAGGTCGCCGCCGAGGCGACCGAGGTCGTCGAGACCGTGGAGGCCAAGCCGAAGCGCACCCGCGCCAAGAAGGCCGCCGCCCCCGTGGCGGAGCCGGCCGTCGAGGCCGAGGCCGAGGTCAAGCCCAAGCGCACCCGTAAGGCCGCCGCTCCCAAGGCGGACGCCACGGAGACCGCCGAGGTCAAGCCGAAGCGCACGCGCGCCAAGAAGGCTGCCGCCGCGCCCGCCGAGGTCGCCGCCGAGGCGACCGAGGTCGTGGAGACCGTAGAGGCCAAGCCGAAGCGCACCCGCGCCAAGAAGGCCGCCGCCCCCGTGGCGGAGCCGGCCGTCGAGGCCGAGGCCGAGGTCAAGCCGAAGCGCACCCGTACCACCAAGAAGGCTGCGGCCGCGGTGGAGCCGGTGGCCGAGGCCGCGACCGAGGTCGCGGAGAAGCCCAAGCGGACCCGCAAGACCGCCGCGGCCAAGAAGGCCGAGGCCGAAGCCGCGGTTGACACCGCCGAGGCCGCCGAGGTGAAGCCCAAGCGCACCCGCACCACGAAGAAGGCCGCCGCCGCGGTGGCCGAGCCCGTGGCCGACGCCGAGGCCAAGCCGAAGCGCACCCGTAAGGCCGCCGCCCCCAAGGCGGACGCCACGGAGGCCGTGGCCGAGGTCAAGCCGAAGCGCACGCGCAAGGCCGCCGCTCCCAAGGCCAAGGCCGAGGCCGGCACGGACGCCTGACGCCCGGTCCGCTGACGAAGGCCGGTCACTCCACTGCAGTGGAGTGACCGGCCTTCGCCGTCCCACCGGCCGGTTCGGCACCGCCGGATACGACGCTGGTGGGTTACGCACCGCTGCGGCGGAGAGAAGTGCCCCGTCCCCGCCCCTTCACCGTTTCCCGGGGGCGAGCCCCCGGCCCCCGCCCGGGAGCCCGGCGGGCGTTAGCCTCGACCCATGAGCAGGCCCCCCTTCCTCACCTTGCCCCCGTGCGCCCGCGCCCACCGGCTGTCCACCCCCCGCGGGGAATTCGCCGTGCACGATGCGCAGCCCTCCTCGCCGCCGCGCGGCACCGTGCTGCTCGTGCCGGGGTTCACCGGCAGCAAGGAGGACTTCATCGCGCTGCTGGAGCCGATCGCCGCGGCCGGGTACCGGGCCGTCGCCGTGGACGGGCGCGGGCAGTACGAGACCGAGGGGCCGCGTGACGAGGCGGCGTACGCGCTGGGCGAGTTGGCGAGCGACGTCCGCGCCCAGGCGGAGGCCCTCGGCGGCGACGGCGGCGGGGTGCACCTGCTGGGGCACTCGCTCGGCGGGCTGATCTCCCGCGCGGCGGTACTGGACGACGCGTCCCCGTTCCGGTCGCTGACCATCATGAGCTGCGGTCCGGCCGCGATCTGCGCCGCGCAGCAGGAGCGTACGCGGCGCCTGGTCGCGGCGCTGGGCGCGTACGACATGGGCGCGGTGTGGCTGGAGATGCGCAGGGCGGACGGGGAGAGCGCGCCGGCCGCGCCCGTCCCGCCGGAGCTCGACGCGTTCCTGCGCCGCCGCTGGATGGGCACGGTGCCCGAGCAATTGATGGCCACGGGCAGGCAGTTGACGGCCGAGCCGGACCGTACGGCGGAGCTGGCGGCGGTGCCGCTGCCCAAGCACGTGATCTCGGGCGCCGTGGACTACGCCTGGCCGGTGCCGTCGATCGACGCGATGGCGAAGGAGCTGTCGGCGGTTCGTACGGTCGTCGAGGGCGCCGAGCACTCCCCCAACGCCGAGCGCCCCGGCCCGACGGCGGAGGCGCTCATCCGCTTCTGGGACCTGTCCTGAGCCCGCCTACGCGCACGGCCGGCCCGCGAGCGGTCAGCTCCGTGCGGCGGTCGTGACCGTGAAGAGCCCGCCGTCGGGGTCGCGCAGCGTCGCCTCGTGCCCCACCTGCGACTCCCCCGGCTCGGCGACGACCGTGCCGCCGGCCGCGAGCGCGGACTCGACGGCCTTCTCCACGTCGTCGACGCAGAAGTAGACGTGCCAGCGCGGCCGAATCTGCGGGTCGGGGGCGGCCTCGATGGCGCCGCCGCGCAGGCAGGCCACGGTGTGACCGCCGGACCGCACCATGACGACGTCGTCCTCGTAGCGGACCTCGCAGCGGTCGGGCCGCCCCGTGGCCCACTCGAAGACCTCGCCGTAGAAGATGGCGGAGGCGAAGGCGTCGCGGGTGCGCAGCTCCAGCCAGGCGGGGGCGCCCTGCCGGCCGATCCTCCACTCGCGCAGGGTCTTGCCCTCCCAGAAGCCGAAGACGGCCCCCGCGGGGTCGGCGGCCAGCGCGGCGCGGCCGGGCCCGACGGTGAGCGGGCCGACGGCGACGGTGGCGCCGCGCTCGCGGATGCGCGAGGCGGTCACATCGGCGTTCTCGACGGCGAAGTAGGAGGTCCAGGAGACGGGGACGTTGACGTTGACGCCCATGCGGCGGGCGACGTTGCTGATGCCGGCGACGGGCCTGCCGTCGGAGAGCGCGACGGAGAAGTCCTCGCCGAGGCTGCCGCGGCGGAAGGTCCAGCCCATGACGGCACCGTAGAAGGCCTGCGACGCGGCGAGGTCGCCGGTCAGCAGGCTCACCCAGCACGGTGCCCCGGGCACGGCACGGTCAGTGAGCGACATGGCCGATCGCCTCGTTTCTGTTCCGGATTGCGGGTCGGGGATCCCCGTCAGGGGTGGCCGGGCCGGTGGCCACGACCCCCTGCCAGGGTTCCACTCGGCTTCCCCGTATGCATTTCCGGCACGCGCGTTCCCCGCGGAGTTCGTCCTATCCGAGGGAGACCCGGCCGCCTGTGCGGACGGCCGCACGGCCGGGCCGCCGGAACCGCGCGGTCGGAAGCGGTCAGAACTGGGTGTGCAGGTGGTCCCAGAATCCGTCCCGAAGTGCCCGCCGCAGGTCCGCGTGCCCGCGCAGGGAGAGCCCGAGCAGCGCCTCGGCCTCGACCAGCAGCTCCTGGTCGACGGCGCCGGGCAGGATGGGGTGGCCGGGCAGCAGCTCGGCGACGGTGTCGCGGCCGCGCGAGGCCAGCCACTGGGCGGCGACCTGGGCCCCGACGAAGCGTACGTCGTCGCGGCCGGGTGCGGGGCGGCCGGCGGAGGCGGCGTCCGCGAAGAGCTCGGCGGCGGGGCGCCGGGTGACGTACGGCTTGCAGAAGTCGAGGTCGAAGGTGCGCTGGCTGTCGACCTCCCACAGCAGCGGCTCGGCCTGGTTGCGCCCGCCGGTCGCCTCGATGCCCCACAGGTGGACGCGGGCGCCGTAGCCCTGGGCGGCCTCGACGGCCGAGACGAGGTCCTCGTCGCCGCCGATGAGGGCCGCGTCGCTGATGGCCCGGTGGCGGGCGAGTGACTCCAGGTCGGTGCGGATGAGGGAGTCGACGCCCTTCTGCTGGTTGTTGGCGTTGAGGTTGCCGAGGCGGACCTTGACGTCGGGGAGCTCGGCGATGCGCTGCTGCTCGGTGGTGTGGATGCGACGGCGGGCGCCGTCGTACCAGTAGACGCGCAGCAGCCGGCTGTCGGGGAAGATCGTGCGCGCCCGGTCGATGAAGGCCTCGATCAGCCCTTCGGCGTCGAGGTCGAAGGAGCGGCGGTCCTCGGTGCCGGCGACGAGGCGGCCCGCCGCGGCGTACACGTAACCGGCGTCGACGAAGATCGCGTGGGTGGACGGGGTGGTCGCGACCTCGGCCAGCACGCGCGTCAGGAGGTCGTTGGTGCGCTCGACGGCGGCGGCGATCGCGCGCAGGTGCTCGGGGGAATCAGCCATAGGATGTCATCTCGTTCGGTTACACGCCGGACACGTTCCGTTGCACGGATTTAACAACTCTTAGTCAAGTTAAAAATTTCCTTAGCGTAGGGAATGTTTTCAGGGGTAACCTCGTTGTACCCGTACGGAACGCGCCCCGCCGACGCGGCGTGCTCCGTCAGCCATGCAGTTCTCCTCAGGAGGATCAGACGAAGGGAGAAGCCTTGCGCTTCGAAATCATGCGCCTGGACGACGTCGACGGCTCGGCCGTCGACAGCACCGTCGTGGACGCCGCCTCCGTCAACCGGATCGTGCAGCAGGCCGCTTTCACCGGCCAGCGCATCTACATCCGCCCAGCCACCTCCGCGGCACAGTAGCGGGCACAGTAGCGCCGACGCTTCTTCGCGAACGGCGACACCCCCGTACGGACTGTCCGTACGGGGGTGTCGTCGTTGGGCGTCACTGTTACCCGGTCTCGTTACCCGGCCTCGATCACCTGCGTGATGCCGTTGATGATCTGCTGGACGGCCAGCGCCGAGAGCATCATGCCCGCGAGCCGCGTCACCAGCACCACACCGCCGTCCTTGATCACCCGGATGATCAGCAGCGAGTAGCGCATCACCAGCCACAGCACGACGTGCATGGCGGCGATGGCCGACCACACCGAGATCTGCCCGCCGACGGAGTCCGCGTGCTGCACCGCGAGGATCACCGAGACGATCGCACCCGGGCCGGCCAGCAGCGGCATGCCGAGCGGTACGAGCGCCACGTTGACGTCCTTGGTCTGCGTCGGCTCCTCCGACTTGCCTGTGAGCAGGTCGAGCGCGATCAGCAGCAGGAGCAGGCCGCCCGCGATCATCAGGGCGGGGGTGGTGATGTGCAGGTAGTCCAGGATCTGCTGGCCGCAGATGCCGAAGACGGTGATCACGCCGAAGGCGACCGCGGCCGCCTGCCAGGCCATCCGGCGCTGGACCTTGGCCGGGCGGCCCGAGGTGAGCGCCAGGAAGATCGGGGTGATCCCGGGCGGGTCCATGATCACAAAAAGGGTGAGAAAGAGGGATCCGAAGACGGCGAAGTCGAACACAGTTGAGCCTTGCGGGAGTGGGTGGTGCGAGCAGGTGCGGGGCGCCCGCCGGGCCCGTACGGGCGTACGGACGGCGCGGGCAGGGGCGTACGGGCGCGGTCACCCGCGCACGGCATCACTGGGATGGGGACGTGCGGACGCGACCGGGCCCGGAAGAGGGGTGGGTGGGTGCGGTCAGCCGCCGGCGCCGGGGACGGGGAACGCGCCCGTGGCCCGGCGCGTGATCTCGCCGTAGATTTCCGGATCGGTGGTGAACTCGCCGAGCGCGCAGGTCTTGCGGCTGCCGTGGTAGTCGCTGGAGCCGGTGGTCAGCAGGGAGAGGTCGGCGGCCAGGCCGCGCAGCCGGGCGCGGGTCGGGGCGTCGTGGTCCATGTGGTCGACCTCGATACCGTCGAGCCCGGCCGAGGCCAGCTCGGCTATCGCGCTCTCGGAGGCGCAGTTGCCGCGCTTGAGTGCGAACGGGTGCGCGAGGACGGTGACCCCGCCGGCCGCCTTGACCAGGCGGATCGCGTCGAAGGGATCGAGCTCGTGCTTCTCGACGAAGGCGCGGCCGTCACCGGCGAGCCACTCGGAGGTGAAGGCGTCGGAGACGCTGCCGACGACGCCCAGCTCGACCATGGCGGTGGCCACGTGCGGCCGGCCGACGGCGCCGTCGCCCGCGATCTGCGCCACACGCTCCCAGCTGACCGGCACGCCGAGCTCGTTGAGCTTGGCGACCATGGCGCGGGCGCGGGGGACGCGGTCGTCGCGGACGAGATCCCGCTCGCGGGCCAGCTCGGGCTCCAGCGGGTCGAAGAGGTAGGCCAGCATGTGGACGCTGAAGCCGTCCGGGCCGCCGAGCCTGCAGGAGAGCTCCGCACCGGTGACGAGGGTCAGCCCGGCGGGGAGCGCCGCGATCGCTTCGGCGTGCCCGCCGACGCCGTCGTGGTCGGTGAGCGCCACGACGTCCAGCCCGGCGGCGGCCGCGTTGCGGACCAGCTCGGCGGGGGTGTCCGTGCCGTCCGAGGCCGTGGAGTGGGTGTGCAGGTCGATACGCACGACACGACTCCTCACGACTTGCGGCGGACAGGGACCGGTTCAGGATAACCGGCCCGCAGCCCCGCACCGGGCCGCGCGGGAACAAGACGGACGGACCGCGCCCGCGACTGCCGGGCCGCGCCCGGGGGACGGCTCGGCCCGGCGCCCAGACGCCGCGCGGCAGCGTCAATACCTATCGCCCCGCCGACGGCAGCAGGCGGGGCGATAGTGCGCCGCACGGCAGGAGGTCGACTTCCGCTCCCGCGTCCCGCAGGTCCGTGAGGACCAGTTCGTCGTACATCAGCAGTCCCGACTGCTCCGGCCAGACCACGGCCCACAGCCACAGCCCGCGCGCCTCGCCCGCGAACACGGCCCGGTCCTCCGGGGCGCCCTCGACGTGCCAGAGGGGGGTGGGGCGGCCGGCGGCGTGGACCTTGGCGTGCGGGGAGCGGTCGACGCGGAGGTAGGGGCCGGGGTCGGGGCCGGCGACGCCCGCGTAGCGCGCGCCGAGGCCGACGCCGAGCTCCTCGGCCACGAGGAGCAGCTCGCCGGGGCCGCCGAGGGGGCTGGGGCCGGAGCAGGCGACGGCGGTCGCCCGCCCGCCGCTGCGGTCGTCCCCCGCGCAGACCACGCCGGTGAAGAGCCAGCCGACGGGGAGGGGCCAGGGCATCCACACGGGCACCTGGGCCCGGCCCGCGACGACGGCCAGGGCCTCCACGCTCGGCGGGACGACGGGCTGCAGAGGGTGCACCGTGCCGTGGACGTCGCACTGCCAGGAGTCGGCGAAGAGACCGGGCGCTCGCACCCGGCCACCGCACTTCGGGCAACTGGGTTCGCCCCTCATAACCTCCAACGGTCCTCCCAGGCCGCCGCCGCGTCAAGGACGATCACCCGTCCGGACGTCGCAGGCCCGGCCGGTCATCCCAGGGGTACCCCGGAGCGCATCGGGTCACGCAGATCGGTGCCGTTCCTCAGCCACCGCTCCTCCAGCGCGGCCGCTCCCTGCACCCTCTTCCAGGCCGCCTCGTTGGGGGTCATGGGCAGCAGCGGGAGGAAGCGGACGGGGTCCATCGGCTCGTCCAGCTCCAGGTCCTCGACCAGGCCGCCGGACCCGGCGACGAGGACGGAGGTGAAGGGCGCCCCGGGCCAGAGCGGTTCGCCGGTGTCGAGGGAGGCGCCGGGCGCCACGATCAGGCCCTCCACCTGTGGGGAGGCGGCGAGGACGGCCAGCGGGCGCAGCACCTTGTCGGTGTCGGCGCGGCCGGCGCGGACGGAGAGGACCAGCTCGGCGCGGGGGCCGCGGAGGGGGTCGGTTACCACGGCCGTCGGGTCGGACATCGGCTGGGCGGACATGCCGAGCGTGGCGTAGCGCACGACGTCCCCGTCATGGAAGCGGAGGACCTCGATCCGGTCCGTGCCGAGGAAGGTCACCGCTGCGCGCGCGTCCGGTTCGCCCAGGGCTGTCCGGAGCCGGGCCTCGACCAGTGCGAGAACGTCTGACATGCAGTGAGCATAGAACGCGTATCGAACGGGCAAAGGAGGGTATTGACGGGTCCAGTGGCTGCTAGCCTTGACCTCTGGTCAGGGAGTTACGTTCGTCCCTCAGCGGGGACCGGCCGGAGGAGGTGGGGCTGCGGTGGATCCTAGTCGACCGTGCAGTACCGACAGTTCTCCCGTCCCTTCGCTCCGGACGCACTCCTCGTGATCTGAGATCTTCCGCCCTCGGCAGTGCCGCCGACGTTTTCCCGGAAGTTCTTTCGCGCCCGCAGCGCCGACGGAAGAGCGCCTTCGTCCCGCTTTGTTCCGTGTTCTCCGCGAAGTTCTCTGCTTCTCTGCGAAGTTCTCCGCGAACTGCCGTCAGCCTCGCCGCACCGCACGAAGCGCCGTCCGATTTGCGGACGTGTCCCGCGCACGGCCTCCCGCCGCTCCGGGCCTCACGTCCACGTTCCGGGCCGCGTTGCACTCGCGCTCCGCACCGGCTGGCGGCCGGCCCGTGAAGGAGCCCTGCCATGTCGATGATCCGTGATCTGCGTGAGGCCGTCCGCCCCGCCCTGCGCCGCGGCGCCCTGCCGTACGAGTACGACTCGACCCGGGATCCGTCCGTCAGCAGTGCGGTCGTCGACTGTGCCGTCTACCGCGACGGCAAGCGCCTCAGCGACCACGTCAGCCCCGCCGAGGCGATGCGCCGGGTGCGGGCCGGCGGCGGCTTCGCCTGGATCGGGCTGCACGAGCCGACGGAGCGTGAGTTCTCGGGCATCGCCGCGGAGTTCGGGCTGCACCCGCTCGCCGTGGAGGACGCCGTCCACGCCCACCAGCGGCCCAAGCTGGAACGTTACGACGACACGCTGTTCACCGTCTTCAAGACCATCCACTACGTCGAGCACGCCGAGCTCACCGCCACCAGCGAGGTCGTCGAGACCGGCGAGGTGATGTGCTTCACCGGGCCGGACTTCATCATCACCGTGCGGCACGGCGGCCAGGGCTCGCTGCGCGCGCTGCGCCACCGCCTCCAGGACGACCCGGAGCTGCTGTCCAAGGGCCCCTCCGCCGTCCTGCACGCGATCGCCGACCAGGTCGTGGACGGCTACATCGCCGTCGCCGACGCCGTGCAGGACGACATCGACGAGGTGGAGATCGACGTCTTCTCGCCCGCCGGCAAGGGCGCCTCGCGCGGCGGCGACGCGGGCCGGATCTACCAGCTCAAGCGCGAGGTGCTGGAGTTCAAGCGGGCGGTCGCCCCGCTGCTGCGCCCGATGCAGCAGCTCAGCGAGCGGCCGATGCGGCTGGTCGACCCGGACATCCAGAAGTACTTCCGGGACGTCGCCGACCACCTCGCCCGCGTCCACGAGCAGGTGCTCTCCTTCGACGACCTGCTGAACTCCATCCTCCAGGCCAACCTCGCGCAGGCGTCGGTCGCGCAGAACGAGGACATGCGGAAGATCACGTCATGGGCGGCGATCTTCGCCGTGCCGACGATGATCGCCGGGATCTACGGGATGAACTTCGATCACATGCCGGAGCTGAAGTGGAAGTACGGCTATCCGATGGTGATGATCGTGACGGTCACCATCTGTTTCGCCATCCACCGCGGCTTCAAGCGGAACGGCTGGCTCTAGCCCTTCTTCAGCCCTTCCTCGGCCCTCTTCAGCCCTTCTTCGCCGCGGCGGCCGGCCGTGCTGCGGTCGGCCATGATGACGAGGCCCAGTCCGGCCAGGATCACCGCCAGCGCCGGATAGGAGGCGGCGGGCGGGGTCTGCCCCAGCCACAGCGCGGCGATCAGGGCCGCGCCGGGGGTCTCCAGGAGGATCGCCGTCGAGGTGACGGACGGGCCGAGCCCCTTGACCACGCGGTTGATCAGCGAGTGCCCGAGCAGCTGCGCGGTGACCGTCAGCGCGGCCAGCTTCAGCCAGGTGTCACCGCTGTAGCCCGCGAGGGAGGAGCCGGAGAACAGGCACGCGGCGAGCAGCAGGACGGTCGTCGTCGCGTAGCAGATGTAGCTGTACGTGACCGTGCCCACCGTCCGGCGCACCTCCGCGCCCAGCAGGACGTAGCCTGCGGCCGCCATGCCGCCGGCGAGGGCCAGCGCGTCGCCCGCGAGGGCCCGCGGGGACAGGGACAGGTCGACGCCGGTCAGGATCGCCACGCCCAGGAAGGCCAGGGCGGTGCCCGCCCACACCAGCGCGGGCGGCCGGTGGCCGCGCAGGCGCATCAGGAGCGTCGTCCAGATCGGTGTGGTGGTGACCAGGGCGGTCGAGGACGCCACCGACGTCATGTGCAGGCTCGGCAGCCACACCCCGAAGTGCACGGCCAGGAGCGCGCCGGCAGCCACGGCCAGCAGCAGGTTCCGGCCACCGATGCCGCGGAACTCGGCGCGGTGCCGGACGAGCGCGAGGGGGGTCAGGGCGCCCACGGCCATGGCGTTGCGCCAGAAGGCGATGGCCAGGGCGGGGGCGGCGGTCGCGGCGATCAGGGGAGCCGACAGGGAGAGGCCGGAGATGGCTATCGCGAGCAGGAACAGGTCCGTACGGACGCCGGGGTGGGGGTGGGGGTGGGCGGTCTCCGCCCGGGCAGCGGTCGCGCCGGGCAGGACATCGCTGCGTGTACGGGCACTGGTCACCCGTCCAGGGTAGATCTCCTGGTCGCGGGCACCGGCGCATACAGTAGGCCGTATGACACAGACGCAGGAGCTGCTCGACCGGGCGCTCATCGAGGAGGCCACGAAGAAGTCCGGCCTCATCTGGGTGCAGGGACCGGCGGGGCCGAGCCGTGCGCTGTGGCACGTGTGGCACGAGGGTGCCGTCCACGTCGTGGGCGGCACCGGTGAGCAGCCGCTGGACGGGCTCGGGCTCGCCGACGGCGCCGAGGCGACGGTGACCGTCCGCAGCAAGGACAAGGGCGGGCGCCTGGTCTCCTGGACCGCACGCGTCGCCGAGCTCCCGGCGGGCGGCGAGGCGTGGACGGCGGCGGTCGCCGAGCTGAAGGCGAAGCGGCTGAACGCGCCGGATGCGGAGCGGGTCACGGAGCGGTGGGCGGAGGGCTGCCGCGTCCTGCGCCTGGAGCCGTCCGGGGCCACGGCGGCGCTCCCGGACACGGCCCTGGCGGCCCGCCCGCTGCCGACACCGGCGACGACGCGCCGCCCGATGCCGGCGGCACTGCCGAAACTCCTCCGGAGGGGACGCCGCGGTACGCACTAGCCGCGCCCTCGGCGGGCCGCAGCCGCACGCCCTGCCCCCGGCCGGGGAGCACCCGTGCGCCGCGCGCCCGTCTCCCCGCCGAGGGGTGTCTACTTCGCCGCGCCCGGCAGTGACGAGCCCTCTCCCCCGGAGGGGATGCGCTTGCCGTAGTCGACCGTGTCCTGCTTCGGCGGGGGCGTCAGGGCGAAGTCCTTGCCCCAGTCCGACAGTTCCAGCTGGCCCGCCCCGCCCGCGCGCCGGACGCGCAGGGGGTACGGCGTGTCCATGAGGGAGACGTCGAGCGTGCCGCCCGAGCCGCCGGCGCCGTTGACCCGGATGGTCGGGGTGCCGGCCACCGTGCCGTGCTCCCCGCGGGCGAGCTTGCCGTGCAGGCCGATGAGCCCGTCGAGCAGGACGTCCTTGTCGGTGAAGCCCTTGAACTGCTGGTACGCGGGGTCGCCGGTCGGCACCTTCACGTACTTCTTCTCCAGCTTGCCCGCGGCGGCCGCGCCGTCCCCCTTGCCGTCCTTGGCGTCCTTGCCGCCGCGCGACCAGAAGGCCGCGGGCGCCTTGAGGAAGAGCTCGTCACCGACCCGCAGCAGCTCGAAGGTGCTGGCGTCGGAGGCGACCCGGCCCGTCCCGCCGTCCCGCTTCAGCCGCATGTCGAGCTTGTAGGTGCGCCCCTGGCTGACGACGCTGCCGGAGAGGTGGACGGAGGATGCCTCCCGCGCCGCCGACCGCGCCTTGTCCTGGATCTTCGCGGGGTCGAGCCTGCCGACGCCGTTCGTCCCGGCGTCGGGGTCCTCACTCCCACCACCACCGCCGCCGCAGGCGGTGAGCGCCACGGACAGGCCGGCGCACAGCGCTCCCACGAGAGCCGCCTTCCGGGTTCGCACGTCGCTCCTGCCTCCTGTTCAGCCCTGTTCAGCCGCTGGAGTACGGCAGCGTACCCGTGCCGCCCGCAGGCGGAAGCAAGCAGTCCGGACGGGCGCCTCCCCCGCGCCGGGGAGAACCCGGTCACGTTAGCCTGAACCGGACACCGGACCACGGAGGAGGTGCGCGGCATGGCAGCAGGCGCCCACCGGGTCTTCGTGTCGCACCTCTCGGGCGTGGCGGTCTTCGACCCCAACGGCGACCAAGTGGGCCGTGTCCAGGACCTCGTCGCGATGCTCCGCGTCGGCGGCCGGCCGCCCCGCGTCCTGGGCCTGGTCGTGGAGGTCGTCAGCCGCCGCCGGATCTTCCTGCCCATGACGCGGGTGACCGGCGTGGAGTCCGGCCAGGTGATCACCACGGGAGTGATCAACATGCGGCGCTTCGAGCAGCGCCCCACCGAGACCCTGGTCCTCGGCGAGCTGCTCGACCGGCGCGTACGTCTGGTCGACGGGGGCGAGGAGGTGACCGTCCTCGATGTAGCGATCACCCAGCTGCCCGCCCGCCGCGACTGGGAGATCGACAAGGTCTTCGTGCGCCGCGGCAAGGGCGGGGCGCTGCGCCGCAAGGGCGAGACGCTCACCGTCGAGTGGTCGGCCGTCACCGGCTTCTCCCTGGAGGAGCACGGGCAGGGCGCCGCGAGCCTCCTCGCGACGTTCGAGCGGCTGCGCCCCGCGGACCTCGCCAGCGTCCTGCACCACCTCTCCCCCAAGCGCCGCTCGGAGGTCGCGGCGGCGCTGGACGACGACCGGCTCGCGGACGTCCTGGAGGAGCTCCCGGAGGACGACCAGATCGAGATCCTCGGCAAGCTCAAGGAGGAGCGCGCCGCGGACGTCCTGGAGGCCATGGACCCGGACGACGCGGCCGACCTGCTCTCGGAGCTCCCGGAGGACGACAAGGAGCGGCTGCTGACCCTCATGCAGCCGGACGAGGCGGCGGACGTGCGCCGCCTCCTGGCGTACGAGGAGCGGACCGCGGGCGGTCTGATGACGACCGAGCCGATCGTGCTGCGCCCGGACGCGACCGTCGCCGACGCCCTCGCGCGCGTGCGCAACCGCGACCTCTCCCCCGCGCTGGCCGCCCAGGTCTACGTGTGCCGGCCGCCGGACGAGACCCCCACCGGCAAGTACCTGGGCACGGTCCACTTCCAGCGGCTCCTGCGCGACCCGCCCTTCACACTGGTGGGCTCGATCGTGGACACCGACCTGCGGCCCCTCCCGCCGGGCACCCCACTGCCGGCCGTCACCAGCTACCTGGCCACGTACAACATGGTCGCCGCTCCCGTCGTCGACGAGAGCGGCTCCCTGCTGGGCGCGGTCACCGTCGACGACGTCCTGGACCACCTGCTGCCCGAGGACTGGCGCGAGACCGAGCTGCACCACGGGGCGCCGGGCATGACCGAGCTGCCGGAGGACGTCGATGGCGGGCAATGAGCGGGGGCGGGAGGGCACCCCGGGCCACCGCCCCGACCGGGCGGAGCGGGTCCGGGCGCAGTCGGAGGCCGTGCACCCCCACCCGCACCCCCGCCCGCGCGTCCGGCTGGACCTGCCGCGGGTCAAGCGGCGCGGCTGGCTGCCGGAGTACGACCCGGAGGCGTTCGGCCGCACCTCGGAGCGGATCGCGCGCTTCCTGGGCACGGGGCGGTTCATCGTCTGGATGACGGTCGTCATCATCCTGTGGGTGGTGTGGAACACCACGGCCCCCGGGCACCTGCGGTTCGACAACTATCCCTTCATCTTCCTGACCCTGATGCTCTCGCTGCAGGCGTCCTACGCGGCGCCGCTGATCCTCCTCGCGCAGAACCGCCAGGACGACCGCGACCGGGTCAATCTGGAGCAGGACCGCAAGCAGAACGAGCGCTCGATCGCGGACACGGAGTACCTCACCCGGGAGATCGCCGCGCTGCGGATGGGCCTCGGCGAGGTCGCGACGCGCGACTGGATCCGCTCCGAGTTCCAGGAGCTCGTCAAGGATCTGGAACAGCGCCGCGTATTCCCCGCGGAGAGTGAGGAACGCGACCGCTGACGGCCCTTTCCGGAGGCCCCCTCACGCGCCGTACCATCGTCGGTATGGCTACCGACACGAACGGCACGTCCCCGAGCGAGGACGCGGTCCGCGCCGCGCTCGCGACGGTGAACGACCCCGAGATCCAGCGACCCATCACCGACCTGGGGATGGTCAAATCGGTGGAGATCGCGGCGGATGGTTCGGTCGCGGTGGCGGTCTACCTGACGGTCTCCGGCTGCCCCATGCGGGAGACGATCGTCAGCCGGGTGCAGGACGCCGTCTCGGGCGTCGGCGGCGTCACCGGCGTGACGGTCGAGCTCGACGTCATGAGCGACGAGCAGCGCCGCGAGCTCGCGGCCTCCCTGCGCGGCGGCACGGCCGAGCGCGAGGTGCCCTTCGCCAAGCCCGGCTCGCTCACCCGGGTCTACGCGGTGGCGTCCGGCAAGGGCGGCGTCGGCAAGTCCTCCGTCACGGTCAACCTCGCGGCGGCCATGGCGGCCGACGGGCTGAAGGTCGGCGTCGTGGACGCGGACATCTACGGCCACTCCGTCCCGCGCATGCTCGGCGCGGAGGGCCGCCCCACCCAGGTCGAGAACATGATCATGCCGCCGTCGGCGAACGGCGTGAAGGTCATCTCCATCGGCATGTTCACCCCGGGCAACGCCCCGGTGGTGTGGCGCGGCCCGATGCTCCACCGCGCCCTCCAGCAGTTCCTCGCCGACGTCTACTGGGGCGACCTGGACGTCCTGCTGCTCGACCTGCCCCCGGGCACGGGCGACATCGCGATCTCCGTCGCGCAGCTCGTGCCGAACGCCGAGATCCTCGTCGTGACGACGCCTCAGCAGGCGGCCGCCGAGGTCGCCGAGCGGGCCGGCTCGATCGCCGTGCAGACGCACCAGAAGATCGTCGGCGTCGTGGAGAACATGTCCGGGCTGCCGTGCCCCCACTGCGACGAGATGGTCGACGTCTTCGGCACCGGCGGCGGCCAGGTCGTCGCCGACGGCCTGACCCGCACCACGGGCACCAACGTGCCCGTCCTGGGCTCCATCCCCATCGACGTCCGCCTGCGCGAGGGCGGCGACGAGGGCAAGCCGGTGGTCCTGACGGACCCGGAGTCCCCGGCGGGTGCGGCGCTGCGCGCCATCGCCGGCAAGCTCGGCGGCCGGCAGCGCGGCCTCTCCGGCATGTCGCTGGGCATCACGCCGCGCAACAAGTTCTGAGGGGGCGCGCCGGCGCGCGGGCAGGCTGCTCTACGGCCCTGCCCGCGCGCCGGCGCGCGCACCGCTAGCCCTGGTGCCCCAGGTCCTTCACCGGCGCCGTGGCCGCGTTCTGCTTCACGGACTCGATGCCCTTCTCGCAGGCCGACCGGCTGTTGTACGACTCGCCGACGGCGATGATCTCGCCGTTGCCCGCCTTCAGGCGGTAGCGGTACTTGCCGGAGTTGTCCTCGTACATCTCGAACTTGCCTGGCATGGCTCATCACCTCTCCGAGTGCTGCCCCCTGCCGGAAATTCAAGCCCGGCACGAGGGCGCGCGCAGCCCGGGAGGGCCCGGCGGGTGACCCGGCGGGCGGCCCGGCGGACCGGCAGGAGCCGGACCGGCGGCGGTCAGCCCCGGTAGGCCGTGATGTCCTTGATCACCGAAAAGCCCATGCCGTAGGCGCTCATGCCCCGGCCGTACGCCCCGATGTGCACCCCGCCGCCGCTACCGGCCCCACTACCGGAGCGACCGTCGCCGCGCTCGTCCGTGGCGGAGCCTGCGAGCACCCAGCCGTACTCCGACTCGCGGTAGCGGAAGTCGGTGGGCACACCGTCCACCGGGAGCGACAGCGTCGACCACGCCGAGTCGTCCAGGTGGTCCGCCAGCTCCCAGGCGAGGGCCGTCTGCTGGTCGAGCCAGTCCTGCCGCAGCGCCCGCTCCATCTGCGCGGGCCAGGTGCACGACAGCAGCCCCGACCCGGCCAGCCACGCCGCGGAGGAGACCGAGGTGGCCTCCAGGACGCCCGTGCCGTCGGCGCTGCGGCGGCCGGGGCGGCCGGCGACGGTCACGACGACCGCGAAGCGCTGCTTGGCGGCGTGGGGATCCGCGCGCTCGCTGCGCAGCGTGGGCTCCTCGCCGTGGCCCGTGGAGCCGTGCTCCACCGTCCCGTCGGCGGCGGTACCGACCTGCATCAGCCAGCGCGGCCCGGTGTAGGCCTCGTCCAGGCCGTACCACGGGAACGACGCCCGCAGATAGCCGTCGGCCGCCCGCCGGTCGGCCGGGCCGCCCGGTGCGTCCTGCGCTGCGGCGTCCACGGCGTCCACGGCGGACGCGTCGGCCGTGCCGGCCCCTTGAGCCCCAACCCGACTCGTCGTCTCCATCTGCGCGGCGCCTCCTTGTTGCCCGGTGTCCTGGGCGAGCCCGCCCCCCTCGGACGACTTCACCCCAAACACAGGGAGGATAGCCACCCCCGTCAATGGCGCACGGGATGCGCGGAACTCAGGTGGCGTCGGAGTCGAACGGAGGACGCTCTCCGGGGTCCGGCTTGTCCTGCTTCTTGAGCAGGTCCGGGCGGGCGGGAGAACCGCCGTTCGAGGGAGCCGGGGCGGCGGCGCCGGAGGCCGGGGCCGCCGTCGTGTCGCCGCTGCGGCCGTGGACGGCGTCGGCGACCTCGTTCATCTCCGACTTGAGGTCGAAGCCGTTGCGGATCTCCTTCAAACCCAGCTCGTCCTTGTCCAGCACGTGCTTGCGGACGAAGGTCTTGGGGTTGAGGTCCTCGAACTCGAAGTCCTTGAACTCGGGGCCCAGCTCGGAGCGGATGTCCTCCTTGGCGCTCTCGGAGAACTGCCGGATCTTGCGCAGCGTGCGGGACACGTCCTGGATCATCTTCGGCAGCTTGTCCGGTCCGAAGATGAGCACAGCGAGCACCACGAGCGCGACCAGCTCGAGGGGTCCTATGTCGAGCACGTTGAAGCTCCTTGATGCGTCAATGGCCGACGGTCCAGGCCACCTATCACGGTACCTGGCCCTGCGGGGTCGAAGGGATACACCTGGGGCAAGATCAGGCCAAAGCCGACGCCGGTGACCGTTCCGGGGCCCGCCCCGGGCCGGCCCCGCAGGACGCGGGCGTCAGCGGGCACCCGCGGAGCCGAGGGTCAGCTCGACCGACCGCTCCCGGCCGTCCCGCTCCACGGTCAGCGTGAGCCGGTCGCCCGGACGATGACTGCGGATCTTGACGATAAGCTCCCGGCCGCTGTGCACGGCCACTCCGTCGACCTTTTTGATCACGTCGTTCGGCCGGAGGCCGGCCTTGTCGCCCGGGCCGCCGGGGGTGACGGGCGCGCTGTCGCCGCTCTTGGTGTTCACCCGGGCGCCGTCGCCCGAATACCCCATGTCCAGCGTCACGCCGATGACCGGGTGGGTGGCCTTGCCGGTGTTGATGAGCTCCTCGGCCACCCGCTTGGCCTGGTTGATCGGTATGGCGAAGCCCAGGCCGATGCTGCCGCCCTGGCCGCCGCCGAGCTCGCCGCTGTCGCCCGCGGAGCGGATCGCGCTGTTGATGCCGATGACCCGGGCCTCCGAGTCCACCAGCGGGCCGCCTGAATTGCCCGGGTTTATCGGGGCGTCGGTCTGCAGGGCGTCGACATAGCTGACGTCGCTGCCGTCCCCCTTCCGGCCGCCCGCGGTGATCGGGCGCTCCTTGGCGCTGATGATCCCCGTCGTGACCGTGCCCGCGAGGTCGTACGGGGCGCCGATGGCGACCACGGAGTCGCCGACGCGGACGGAGTCGGAGTTGCCGAGGGCGAGGGGGGTCAGGCCTGACACGCCCGAAACCTTGATCACGGCGAGGTCGTAGCTGCTGTCCCGGCCGACGAGGGTGGCCTTGGCGGTCTGACCGCTGCTGAACGTCACCGATATGTCACCGGCGGCTCCCGCGGGCTCCACGACGTGGTTGTTCGTGAGGATGCGGCCCTCCTTGTCGAGGACGAAGCCGGTGCCGGTGCCCTGGTCGCTGCCACCGCGGACGTGGATCGTCACCACGCCCGGCAGGGCGCGGGCGGCGATGCCCGCGATGCTGCCCGGGGCGCGCGCCGAGCGGTCCGCGGTGGCCTGGGGCAGGCTGACGTGCCGGCCCATGGCGCCGTCCCGCTCCAGATACGCCCCGACGCCGCCGCCGATGCCGCCGGCGACCAGCGCCACGAGCAGCGCCCCGGCGAGGAGCCGCCCGCGGCCGCGCTTCCCCGGAACGGGCTCCGGAGTACGGGCCGCGGACACGGCCCAGGGGTCGTACTGCCACGGCCCCGGGGTGCCGGGCCCTGCGGGCGGCAGCGGCGTGCCCTGCGGCGGCGTCACCCCGGGCGGCGGAAAGGCAGCGCCATGCGGCGCGGGCGGCCCTGGAACGGGCCCTGCGGCTTGCCCTGCGGGCGGCAGCGGCGTGCCCTGCGGCGGCGTGACGGGCCGCTGTACGGGCGGCGCCGGCGCCCACGGCCCGGGCCGCCCGTACGGAGGCGTGCCATAAGGATCGGGAGCGTGCAAGGGAACGGCCCCGGCGCCGGGAGCCGCATCGGGGCGGTACGGCGGCAGCGGCCGCGTCGCCGGCTCAACCCCAGGCTGGGCAGGCGCGGGCGCCGGCCGCGGGGTGGCGGACGTGTTCGGGCCGTATGCCGGGAGCGGGCGTGTTTCCGCCTCCGAGGGGGTGGTCCCGTCCGCCGGGGACAGGGCCGCGTCCAGGAACTGCGGGCCCTCGTGCCCGGCCGGCTCGGCCGGCGCCGGGTCGGCCGAGCCGACCGGGCGGCTCCACCACTGCGGCGCGGACGTCCGCGCCTTCCCCTCGTCCATGTTCTCCCCACCGATCGCCGGAGGGCGCACGGCATCGCCCGAGGGATGCGCGGCCCACAGGAATTCAACCAGGTCTGCACACAGGTGCGCAGGGGGCCCGGGCGGGGGTCAGCGCCGGGCGGTGTCCCCCGGCGGCGCTCCCGGTGCCGGGTGCCCCCTCCGTATCAGCGGGGGCAGCAGGGGCGCCGCGGAGGGGCGCAGCAGGGACACTTCCCGCACCGGCACGGCGGCCGACGGGGCGGACCCGCCGGAGCGGGCGAGGCGCCGGTCGCGCCCGGCCGCCGACGAGGCTGACGAGGCCGACAGCGGGGTGGTCGCGGTGCGCGGATTCTCGGCGCGCGGGCCCTGGGGGCCGGCGACCGAGGTCAGCGGGGCCGCGCCGCCGAGGGCGAACGCGGCCAGCGAGACGGCTCCGGCGGCGGCGAAGGCGATCCGCCGCCCCCGTATGCCACCGCGGGGCGGCTCGGGCATCTCGTGGATCCGGAAGCCGCCCTCGCGGGGCCGCGCGGCACCGCCGGGGATGAGGCCGAGGGGCGCGAGGGAGTCAGCCCGGGCCCCGAGGCCGGCTTTTCCCGGCCCTCCGGGGCCCTCGTGGCCCTCCCGGGCGTCCGGGCGGTGGTCGGCCCGGCCGTCGTGGTCGGCGCCGAGCGGGGCGCGGGGATCACCGCCGGCCAGGCCCTGAAGCCGGGCCAGGAAGTTCTCCGAGAGCGGCGGGAGCGCCGCTTCCGCGAATACGCTTTTGAGCCGGCGCTGCGCGTCGGCTTCGGCTTTGCACTTCCAGCAGGTCGCCAGGTGGGCGAGCACCCGCTCCCGAGAATCGTGTCCCAACTCCCCGTCGACCAGGGCCGCGAGGCGGTCGCCGAGATGGTGCTCGGCGGGGGACTGACCGCCTGAACCGGTCACGCGATCCCTACCTCCCCACCGAGAGCAACGCCGGGGGCCACGCCCGCCACGGCACGCTGCTCGGCCCGGGCGGCGGGCGAGCGGTGCTGGAGCGCCTTGCGCAGGTGGGAGCGGCCGCGGTGGATCCGGCTGCGGACCGTGCCGAGCTTCACGCCGAGCGTCGCGGCGATCTCCTCGTAGGACAGGCCCTCGATGTCGCACAGGACGACGGCGGCGCGGAACTCCGGGGCGAGCGTGTCCAGCGCCTGCTGGACGTCCGCGTCGAAGTGCGTGTCGTTGAAGTGCTGCTGGGGGGAGGGCTCGCGGCTGGGGAGCCGCTCCGCGGCGTCCTCGCCGAGCGCGTCGAAGCGGATGCGCTGGCGTCGCCGGACCATGTCCAGGAAGAGGTTGGTGGTGATGCGGTGCAGCCACCCCTCGAACGTGCCGGGGGTGTACGTGGAGAGCGACCGGAAGACCCGGACGAAGACCTCTTGCGTGAGGTCCTCGGCGTCGTGCTGGTTGCCGGTGAGGCGGTAGGCCAGGCGGTAGACGCGGGCGCTGTGCGTGCTGACGATCTCCTCCCAGGTGGGAGGCGTCCACGCCTGCGAGTCCGCATCGGTGGCGAAGGTCGCGGTCTGTGCGGAGTCGTTGGTGCGCGAACGGTCAGCGGTCTTGGTCACGGATTTCGGCTCGCCGGCGGACCTGCGAAAGCGCTTGAGCACTCCCCGACGGTCGTCGGCCGCAGCCGCACCTCCCCTGTCGGCTCTGGTGGTGTCCAGTAGAGCCCCTACCATATCCATCCCGCCCGTTAGCTCCGGATAAGGAATTTTGACCTGCATTTGGTCTTGCTTCCCCCGCTCTCCCGGCCATCCCCTCCATTTGCCGTCCCACCCCGCCCCTTCTCGTCAACGCACGGTCCCATCTGCGGGTTCCCGTGGTCAGCGGATACAGTCACGGTTGCGTCGACTACGGGGACAGGAGAGGGCCATTACCGGCAACCGGCAGACGAGCTGGGCGTTCGCCGATGCGTTCGTCGCCGAGGACGAGGCGCTGCGCTGGGCCCGGGACCGGGCCCTGGAGGCAGGCCTGCGCTCGGTGTCGTCCGGCACCGGCGCCGCGCTGCGCCTGCTCGCCGCGGCGGTGGACGCCAAGGCGGTGGCCGAGATCGGCACGGGCACCGGCGTCTCCGGCATCCACCTCCTGCACGGCATGCGGCCCGACGGCGTGCTCACGACGGTGGACAGCGACCCCGAGTGCCAGCAGTTCGCCCGGCAGGCGTTCCGCGCGGCGGGCTTCGCGGGCAACCGCGCGCGCTTCATCCCCGGCCGCGCCCTGGAGGTGCTGCCGCGCCTCGCCGACGGCGGCTACGACCTGGTCTTCTGCGACGGCGACCGGCTGGAGTGCCTGGACTACCTAGCCGAATCGTTGCGCCTGCTGCGGCCCGGGGGCCTCGTCTGCTTCGAGGGCGTCTTCGCCGACGGCCGCACGGTCGACTCCGCCGCCCAGCCCGCCGAGGTGCAGCGGCTGCGCGAGCTGCTGCGGGCGGTGCGCGAGTCGCGGGTGCTGGTGCCGTCGCTGCTGCCGGTGGGCGACGGGCTGCTGTGCGCGGCCCGGCGCGGCTGACCCGGCGCGGGCGCCCCGCCCGCCGGGCGCTCCCCCGGGGCCGGTGCTCCCCCGGAGCCGGTGCCGACGCCCCGGCCCGCCGCCGCCCCGGCCCGCCGCCACGCGCGGCGCGCACCCCGGATGCACCACTGCCCCGGCAGCCGGTGCGGACCGGCTGCCGGGGCAGCGTAAGAACGGTGGTTCGGCGTGCGTCAGCCGACAACCTTCTTCAGGGCGTCTCCGAGGGCCTCGGCCTCATCCGGGGTCAGCTCGACGACGAGCCGACCGCCGCCTTCGAGCGGAACCCGCATGAC
Organism: Streptomyces rectiverticillatus; assembly: GCF_013394065.1. NCBI lineage: Bacteria > Bacillati > Actinomycetota > Actinomycetes > Kitasatosporales > Streptomycetaceae > Streptomyces > Streptomyces rectiverticillatus. The sequence continues at coordinate 4,826,260 of NZ_CP040752.1, read as the reverse complement.
GATGCCCCGCCCCTCCTTGGTCACCTCGAGCGGGCCATCGCCCGTCCGCGGCTTCATGGCCGCCATGCTCGTTCCCCTTCCTGAAACCAGCTCATCGTCAGCCGACGGCCCCACGACAGGCCCGCGTCACCGGCATCGAACACATTGCTTCCAGGCCATTATCTCGCATCGCGTGACCCAATGAACAACATCGGTCCGTATCCCTTCGGCAACGCGATCGCGCAAAACCACTCAATTCGGCGATCGGACTGCGATACTGCGCCGCTTCGACCATGCATCTGTGGCCGGATTCTTTGACGCAGGTCACATATCGGTGTCCGGTGATCTCCGGCATGCTGGGCCCGGAACGCCGCCGACGGGGCTTGCGACGAGGGAGGGACCGGCACATGGCCGACTCCGTGCTGTACGAGGTGACGGACGGGCTCGCGACGATCACGCTGAACCGTCCCGACGCGATGAACGCGCTGAACACCGACACCAAGGTCGCCCTGCGCGACGCCCTGCAGCGGGCCGGTGCCGACGCCGCCGTCCGGGCGGTGCTGCTGACCGGCACGGGGCGCGCCTTCTGCGTCGGGCAGGACCTCAAGGAGCACGTCGAGTCGCTGGCGGCCGACCGCGCGAGCGGCACGGGGCGCACCATGACGACGGTCAAGGAGCACTACAACCCCATCGTCACGGCCATCGCCGGCATGCCGAAGCCGGTCGTGGCGGGGGTGAACGGGGTCGCCGCCGGCGCCGGGGCGGGGTTCGCCTTCGCCGCGGACTACCGGGTGGTGGCCGACACCGCCGCGTTCAACACCTCCTTCGCGGGGGTCGCCCTGACCGCCGACTCGGGGGTCTCCTGGACGCTGCCGCGCCTCGTCGGTCACAGCCGGGCCTCGGACCTGCTGCTGTTCCCGCGCAACGTGCCGGCGCAGGAGGCGTACGAGCTGGGTATCGCCAACAAGGTCGTGCCGGCGGCGGAGCTGGCCGCGGAGGCCTCGGCCGTCGCCCGGCGCCTGGCCGAGGGGCCCACCGGGGCCTACGCCGCGATCAAGGAGTGCCTCGCCTACGGGGCGGGGCGGCCCCTGGCCGAGGCCCTGGCCAAGGAGGACGAGCTGCAGACCCGTGCGGGGGCCTCCGAGGACCACGGGATCGCGGTGGACGCGTTCCTGAAGAAGGAGAAGCCGCGATTCGTGGGGCGCTGAGCACAGCCCTGCGTCAGGCTGAGCAGAGCCCTGCGTCAGCGGGCCCCCGCGCTCTCCCTCGCGTGACACCCCGCCAGGTGGTCGTTCACCAGCCCGCACGCCTGCATCAGTGCGTACGCCGTCGTCGGCCCGACGAAGCGGAAGCCTCGCTTCTTGAGGTCCTTGGCGAGGGCCGTCGACTCCGGCGTCACCGCCGGGACGTCGGCGGCCGTGCGCGGCGCGGCGGCCGGCTCCGGGGCGTACGACCAGATCAGGGCGTCCAGCTCGCCGGGCGCCCACTCCGCCGCGACCCGCGCGTTGGCGATGGTGGCCGTGATCTTGGCGCGGTTGCGGATGATGCCGGGGTCGGCCAGCAGCCGCTCCGCGTCGGCGTCGGTGAAGGCCGCGACCTTGGCGATGGAGAAGCCGGCGAAGGCGGCCCGGAAGCCCTCGCGGCGGCGCAGGATCGTCAGCCACGAGAGCCCGGACTGGAAGGCCTCCAGGCACATCCGCTCGTAGAGGGCGTCGTCCCCGCGCACGGGGCGGCCCCATTCGGTGTCGTGGTAGAGGCGGTAGTCCGCCATGGGCTCCGCTTCGAGGCCCCACGGGCAGCGGTGCAGCCCGTCCGCCCCTATGACCGGTGCGCCGCTCATTCCTTCTCCCCCTCGTCCTCACGCCGGTCGCGGCTCTCGCTCCCCCCGGGGCCGGCCTTCGCGCCGCCGGCCATGGCCGCGGCCTGCGCGCCCGCGAGGGCGGCCTCCAGCTCGGCGATGCGGGCGTCGCGCTCGGCGAGCTCGGCGCCGAGGCGGTCCAGGGCATCGTCCGTCTCCGCCATGCGGTAGCCCCGCAGGGCCACGGGCAGGCGCAGGGTCTCGACGTCGGCGCGGGCCATGGGGCGGTCCGCGGGGAGCGGCCAGACGGTCCGGTCGGCCGCGGCCTCGGGCAGCGCCGCACCGCTTCCGCCGCCGGCGACGAAGAGCGCGACTGCGGCGACCACCACGACCAGCGCGATGAGCAGGAACCAGAACACGACCATCTCCCAGGAACACGGACTGCGATTCCGTCCACCCCGATCGTGCCATGCCGCACTGACGGTTAAGGTCGCTGCGGACCACCGAGAGGGAGTAGGGACATGCTGCGGCTGGGACGACGCGAGTTCGATGCGCACGAGCCGGTGATCATGGCGATCGTCAACCGGACGCCGGACTCCTTCTACGACCAGGGTGCGACGTTCAGCGACGAGCCCGCCCTGGCCAGGGTGGAGCAGGCCCTCGCGGAGGGCGCCGCCATCATCGACATCGGCGGGGTGAAGGCCGGCCCCGGCGAGGAGGTGACCGCCGAGGAGGAGGCCCGGCGGACGGTCGGCTTCGTGGCCGAGGTCCGCAGGCGCCACCCGGACGCGGTGATCAGCGTCGACACCTGGCGGCACGACGTGGGCGAGGCGGTGTGCGAGGCCGGCGCGGACCTCCTCAACGACGCGTGGGGCGGCGTGGACCCCAAGCTGGCCGAGGTCGCGGCCCGTTACGGCGTGGGCCTGGTGTGCACGCACGCGGGCGGCGTGGAGCCGCGCACGCGCCCGCACCGGGTGGAGTACGAGGACGTGATGGCGGACGTCCTGCGGGTCACGCTCGGGCTGGCCGAGCGCGCGGTGGCGCTGGGCGTCCGGCGCGACGGCATCATGATCGACCCGGGGCACGACTTCGGGAAGAACACCCGGCACTCGCTGGAGGCGACCCGGCGGCTGGGGGAGATGACGGAGACGGGCTGGCCGGTGCTGGTCTCGCTGTCGAACAAGGACTTCGTCGGCGAGACGCTCGACAAGCCGGTGAAGGAGCGCGTCCTGGGCACGCTCGCGACGACGGCCGTCTCGGCGTGGCTGGGCGCGCAGGTCTACCGCGTCCACGAGGTGGCGGAGACGAAGCAGGTCCTGGACATGGTGGCGTCCATCGCCGGCCACCGGCCACCTGCGGTCGCCCGCCGCGGCCTGGCCTGAGCCCCGGCCCACGACCCGGCGGACGGAGTCCGGCGCAGCCTCCCGAAGCCGGTGAGGCGCCCCGGCGCCAAGCCCCGCGAGGAAGGCATCAAGAGGCACAGCCGAAGCCGGTCCTGGACATGGTGGCGTCCATCGCGGGCCACCGGGCACCTGCGGTGGCCAGGCGCGGGCCGGCCTGAGCCGCGGCAGGGCAGGCACCGCCGGGCCGCCTCGTCGTGGTCGCGCGCCGTTGCGGCGGAAGAAGAATCCCGCCGCAACGCCCCCGCGGCGAAGGTCGGCGCCATGCGCAGCCGCCGCGACCTGCGCGTTCGTCACGGCCCGCCGCAGGCGGCTACGCCCCCGCCTCCTTGGTCACCAGCCGCACCGCCTCCTCCACGTCGTCCGTGACGTGGAAGAGGTGCAGGTCGTTCGGGCCGGCCTTGCCTCCGGCGATGAGCGTGTCCCGGAACCAGTCGACCAGGCCGCCCCAGTAGGCGGAGCCGAACAGGACGATCGGGAAGCGCGTGACCTTCTTGGTCTGGACGAGGGTCAGCGCCTCGAACAGCTCGTCCAGCGTGCCGAGTCCGCCCGGCAGGACGACGAATCCGCTCGCGTACTTCACGAACATCGTCTTCCGCACGAAGAAGTAGCGGAAGTCGACGCCGAGGTTGACGTACTGGTTGAGCCCCTGCTCGAAGGGCAGTTCGATGCCGAGGCCGACGGAGATGCCGCCCGCCTCCGTCGCCCCCTTGTTGGCGGCCTCCATCGCGCCCGGTCCGCCGCCCGTGATGACCGCGAAGCCCGACTCGACGAGGCCGCGCCCGATGGCGATGCCGGCCTCGTACTCCGGCGAGTCCCGGGGCGTGCGGGCCGAGCCGAAGACGCTGATGGCGGGTGGCAGTTCGGCGAGGGCCCCGAAGCCCTCGACGAACTCGGACTGGATGCGCATCACCCGGAAGGGGTCCTCGTGGACCCAGTCCGCGGCCCCTCTCGTGTCCAGCAGGTGCTGGTCCGTGGTGCCCGCCTGCATCTGGCCGTACCGGCGTACCACCGGCCCCCGGCGCTGCTCCCGCCGCGCGCGCGACCCTTCGGGATGTGCCATGGTGTGCTCCCTCCGCTGCAGATCGTTGCTGTTCAGCGTAGGCCCACGCGCGCGGTGACCCGGCGGGTCAGGCGGTCAGCCAGGCCCGCAGCCGCTCCTCGCAGTCGTTGATCAGCGAGGCGCGGACGCGCTCGTCCCGCTTGTGGGCGAGCGTCGGGTCGCCGGGGCCGTAGTTGACGGCGGGGACTCCGAGCGCGCTGAAGCGGGAGACGTCGGTCCAGCCGAACTTGGGCTTGGGCGTCCCGCCGACGGCCTCGACGAACGCGGCGGCGGCGGGGTGGGAGAGCCCGGGCAGCGCGCCGGGCGACTCGTCGTCCACGACGAGCCCGGCGAGGCCGCAGTCCGCGAAGACCTCGCGGACGTGCTCCAGGGCCTGCGCGGGGCTGCGGTCGGGTGCGTAGCGGTAGTTGACGGTGACGGTGCACGCGTCGGGGATGACGTTGCCGGCGACGCCGCCCTCGATGCGGACGGCGTTGAGGCCCTCGTGGTACTCCAGGCCGTCGATGACGGGGCGGCGCGGCTCGTAGGCGGCGAGGCGGGCGAGGATCGGCGCGGCGGCGTGGACGGCGTTGCTGCCCATCCAGCTGCGTGCGGAGTGGGCGCGCTCGCCCGCGGTGTGCAGGTGGACCCGGAGGGTGCCCTGGCAGCCGCCCTCGACCTGGGCTTCGGAGGGCTCCAGGAGGACGGCGAAGTCGGCGGCGAGCCAGTCGGGGTGGGCGTCCGCGATGCGGCCGAGGCCGTTGAGGTGGGAGGCGACCTCCTCGTTGTCGTAGAAGACGAGGGTCAGGTCGCGGTTGGGCTCGGGCACGGTGGCGGCGATGCGCAGCTGCACCGCGACGCCGGACTTCATGTCGCTGGTACCGCAGCCCCACAGGAAGCCGTCCTCGTCCAGCCGGGAGGGGACGTTGCCGGCGATGGGGACGGTGTCGATGTGGCCGGCGAGCACGACGCGCTCGGCGCGGCCCAGGTTCGTGCGGGCCACCACGTTGTTGCCGTACCGGTCCACCGTCAGGTGCGGCAGTGCGCGCAGGGCGATTTCGACGGCGTCGGCCAGCGTCTTCTCGCTCCCGCTCTCGGACGGGATGTCGACGAGCTGGGCGGTGAGGGCGGCGGCGTCGAGGGACAGGTCGAGTGCGGCGTCATCCATGCGTGCGACTCTAGCCCGGGCGGTGCGGGCGCGGCCGGGCCGGAGGGCGGCCCCCGGCCGGCGCCTGTCCTCTCCAGTAACGTGGGCCGCATGTCCCGGATCTTCGTCACCCGACGTGGCCGCTTGTTGCGCATCGTGGCCGCCTGCGCCGTGCTGCTGGCGCTGGTCGGCTACGGGATCGCCCAGCTGGTGACGGGCGGCCCGGGAGCGCCGCGCTGCACCGTGCGCGCCGACGGCGCCTCGTACTCCCTCTCGCCCGAGCAGGCGGTGAACGCGGCGACGATCTCGGCCGTGGGGTCCGAGCGGGGGCTGCCGGAGCGGGCGGTGACGATCGCCCTGGCCACGGCCATGCAGGAGTCGGGGCTGCGCAACATCCACCACGGCGACCGGGACTCGCTGGGGCTGTTCCAGCAGCGGCCCACGCAGGGCTGGGGCTCCGCGCGGCAGATCACCGACCCCGTGTACGCGGCGGGGAAGTTCTACGACCACCTGGTGGAGGTGCCGGGCTACTCGCGGCTGCCGCTGACGGTGGCCGCGCAGAAGGTGCAGCGCAGCGGCTTCCCGCAGGCGTACGCCAAGCACGAGCCGGACGCGTCGCTGCTGTCGTCCGCGCTCACGGGCCGGGCGGAGGCGGCCTTCAGCTGCACGACGAGCCCGAGCGACGGCAAGAAGGGGGACGTCGCGGCGGTACGGGCCAAGCTGCGCCGGGAGTTCGGTGCGGAGGCGGTGCCGGTGGCGGAGACCCTGGCGGCTCCGGGGAGCGGCGGTTCGGGCGCGGCGGGCGGTGCCGCCGCGCGGACGCTGGCGGTGCCCGTGCCGGACAAGCCGACGGGGCCGGGCGAGCCGGCCGGCAGCGGCCGGGAGCGGCGCGGCTGGCAGCTGGCCTCGTGGGCGGTGGCCCACGCGAGCGAACTGCGGATCGAGCGGATCTCCTTCGGCGGCCGGGTGTGGACGGCGGCCGGCTCGCGGGACGGCTGGCGCGAGGACGGCAAGGGTGCGGCGGAGGCCGGGAATTCCCCCGGGAACGCGGCCGCAGAGGTACGGATCGCGACCGCTCAGTAGTGCGACCGTCCCCCCGCCGGGGGTAGGCACAACAGCCTCGCGCGCTTAATGGGCAACGCCCGCCCCAGGCGTCCGGATTTCCCGGGAATTCCTTGTGACTAAAGGCTTGTCAGCCTTCCCGACCTGCATACTGCGCGCCCGGTTTGCCCCGCTTTTAGGGGGACAGATAATGCGACGCATTACCAACTCTTTACCGTGGCGCACCGCAACCTTCCACGGATTCGCGCGGTAGTCACTGCGTCCGCTCGCCGGACAGCCAACGTCCTCAACTCCGCTAAAGGAGCATCATGTCCCTCCCCCTGACGCGTCGGATCGCCCGGGCCGCCCTGCTGGTAGCCGCCGGTGCGGCACCCGTCATCGGTGCGGCCGGAGCGGCGAGCGCCGCCCCGCAGGCCACCGACCTGGCGAGCGGCCTGACCGCGGTGGACGGCGCGAACCTCGGCACCAACGTCGACGCGGCCGCCCACAAGGCCGGGGACACGGTTTCGGGCGTCGGCACCAGCGCCATCAAGACCACCGTCCCGGGCGCCGCCGACGCCACCGGCAAGGCCGCCAAGACCGCCGCCCCCGCCGTCCAGAAGGTCGCCGGCCAGACCGCGGGCACCACCTCCGGGCTCGCGGGCGAGGCCACCAAGACGGCCGGCGGCCTCAACGCCAAGGGCCTGCCCCTCGGCGGCGGCCAGCTCCCGATCGGCGGCTGACCCAGCGCACGCACGAGCACGCGAGAGGGCCCGGGAGACGTCTCCCGGGCCCTCTCGCGTGTCCTCCTCCGCGGGCGGCTACTGCGCCAGGCGGCGGACCGCGGCCTCGACCCGCTCGTCGGTCGCGGTGAAGGCGATCCGCACGAACTTCTCCCCGGCCTCCCCGTAGAAGACGCCGGGCGCCACCAGGATGCCGAGCCCGGCCATGGCCGCGACGGTGTCCCAGCAGGGCTCGTCCCGCGTGGCCCACAGGTACAGCGACGCCTCGCTGTGCTCGATGCGGAAGCCCGCGCCCTCGAAGGCGGCCCGCAGGGCGTCGCGCCGGCGGGCGTAGCGCGCCCGCTGCTCGGTCACGTGCGCCGTGTCCCCCAGGGCCGCGACCGTGGCGGCCTGGACCGGGGCGGAGACCATCATCCCGCTGTGCTTGCGGATCTGCAGCAGCTCACCGAGGACGGCGGGGTCACCGGCCAGGAAGGCCGCGCGGTAGCCGGCCAGGTTCGACCGCTTGGAGAGCGAGTGCACCGCGACGATGCCCTCGTACGAACCGCCGCAGACGTCCGGGTGCAGGACGGAGACAGGGTCGGCCTCCCAGCCCAGCTCCACGTAGCACTCGTCGCTGAAGAGCAGCACCCCGTGCTCGCGGGCCCACGCGACGGTGCGGCGCATCTCCTCGGCGGACAGGACGCGGCCGGTGGGGTTGGACGGGGAGTTGAGCCAGAGCAGCTTCAGGCCCGTGGGGTCGAGCTCCGTAGGGTCGTCGTAGACGACGGGCTCGGCGCCGGCGAGGCGCGCGCCGACCTCGTAGGTCGGGTAGGCCAGGCGCGGGTAGGCGACCTTGTCGCCCGCTCCGAGGCCGAGCTGCGTCGGCAGCCAGGCCACCAGCTCCTTGGAGCCGACGATCGGCAGTACGTTGCCGTGGGCCAGGTCCCGGGCGCCCAGCCGGTGCTCCGCCCAGCCGGTCAGCGCGTCGCGCAGCGCGGGCGTGCCCCACACCGTGGGGTAGCCGGGGCTGTCGGCGGCGTCGGTGAGCGCCCGCTGGATCAGGGCGGGCACCGGATCGACGGGGGTGCCGACCGAGAGGTCCACTATTCCGCCGGGGTGGGCTGCCGCTTTCGCCTTGTAGGGGGCGAGCCGGTCCCAGGGGAAGACGGGGAGGCGGGAGGAGACTGCGCTCACGGTGTTCGCTCTCTTGCTCTGGGGGTGACCGGCGATACGCCGCGGCCCCGCACGGCGGCGGCCGTACGGGGCCGGGGGGCCGCTCGGGTCAGTGCTCCGGGTTGATGTCCGCGGGCAGCGCGGCGATGAAGGGGTGGTCGCGCTCGATCAGGCCGAGCTTCGAGGCGCCACCGGGCGAACCGAGCTCGTCGAAGAACTCGACGTTCGCCTTGTAGTAGTCCTTCCACTCCTCGGGAGTGTCATCCTCGTAGAAGATCGCCTCGACGGGGCAGACCGGCTCGCAGGCACCACAGTCGACACATTCGTCCGGGTGGATGTACAAGGACCGGGAACCCTCGTAGATGCAGTCGACGGGGCACTCCTCGATGCACGCCTTGTCCTTCACGTCGACACAAGGCTGCGCGATGACGTAGGTCACGCTGTCGTTCCTCCTCGGTAGGGCTCATCTCGCGCGGGAGCGCGGCGTCGTCGATGCCCACACCTAGTATCTCCGTTCCCGGGCACTTGACGAACAAGAGGGGCGAGGAGAGCTGTGGAATTCACCACGGGCGGACGGCTGGAAATCAGGATCAGTACCGCTGATGTGGGAAAAAGGGTATCCGTACGCCGTCTGAACCCCTCCGCAGGGCCTTCGGAGGGATCTTCCGAACGGTTCACGGACACCGTCGGCACCCTTACCTCCTGGGAGGGCGGAGTGCTGCGGATCACACGGCGGACCGGAGAGATTGTCACTTTCGACGAGGCCTCGCTCGTGGCCGGCAAGGTCGTCCCCGGCCCGCCGCCCCGCCGCCGCGGCCCCGCGGCGACCGTGCGCGAGCTCCAGGAGATCGCGGCCCGCGGCTGGCCCGCGCGCGAGACCGCACGGCTCGGCGCCTGGATGCTGCGCGCGGCGAGCGGCTTCACCGCCCGCGCCAACTCGGTCCTGCCGCTCGGCCCTTGCGGGCTGCCGCTGCCGGAGGCCGTGGACCGGGTGACCGCCTGGTACGCCGCGCGCTCCCTGCCCGCGCTGATCCAGATCACCACCGGAGACCCGGAGCAGGACGCCCTCCTGGACGGCGAGCTGGCCCGGCGCGGCTGGACCGAGGAGCGCCACGCCCTGATGCGGACGGCGGCGCTGGCGCCGATGGCCGATACGGGGGCGGCCACGGAACACGTACAGCTCTCGCGCACGCCCGACGAGGCGTGGCTGCGCGCCTACGGGCGCACGGACGGCGGCACCGCGGACGCCCTCGCCGTGCTGGGCGGCGGGCCCTCGGTGTGGTTCGCGACGGTCCCCGGGGCGCCGGGCGAGGGGCCGGTGGCCGTCGGGCGGTGCGTGGTGGACGGCCGGTGGGCGGGCTTCTCGGCGGTGGCCGTCAGCCCGGAGCACCGCAGGCGCGGGCTGGCCGGCCAGGTCATGGCACGCCTCGCCGAGCAGGCGCTGAGCGAGGGCGCCTCGGCGGCGTACCTGCAGGTGGAGACGGACAACGGCGCGGCGGCGGCCCTGTACGACGAGCTGGGCTTCACGACGCACCACGCGTATCACTATCGCCGTGAGCCGCGTCCGTAACACTCGTTTGCGGTGATCATCCATTCCGCCGGACCCTCGCCGTCGTGGTACCTCACCATGGCGGCGGGGAGGACGGCCCGGCCGTGGCAGCGCGACGAAGGCGTCGCCCTGGCGGCGGGAGTCCGGCGGAATACGCAGTCTGCGCGACCGGCGCGCACCATGGAAGGCGGGAGGCGGAGGCACCATGAACGACACCACCGGACGGCAGCGGTTCGCGGACGCGGCGCGCGAGGATCGGCCCGACCTCGCGCTGCTGTGCCTGCTGATCGCCGCTGAGGCCGACCCGGAGCCGGGCGAGGAGGCGATCGACGCCGCACAGATAGAGCTGGACCGGCTCGCCGGGCTGCTCCCCGCGCTGGGCCGGCAGGCCGCCCCGCGCCGGTGGGCGGAGGCCCTCGCGGAGCTCCTGGGCGAGCGGTGCGGCTTCCACGGCTCCCCGGCCGACTACCGGCGCCTGGAGTCCTCGCTGCTGACCGAGGTGCTCCGGCGGCGGCGCGGGCTGCCGATCCTGCTGTCCGTGGTGTGGATGGAGGTCGCGCGGCGGGCCGGGGCGCCGGTGTACGGGGTGGCGCTGCCGGGTCACTTTGTCGTCGGCTTCGGTGACCCCCTGGGCGGGCACGCCCTGGCCGACCCCTTCGACGGTGGCCGGATCCTGTCCGAGGAGGAGGCGGGCCTGCTGGTGGCGGGCGCGACGGGCACCCCGCTCGCCCCCTCGATGTTCTCCCCCGCCGAGCCGGTGGAGATCGTGCTGCGCGTGCTGAACAACATCCGTGCCTGGGCCGCGGCCCGCCCCGAGCGCAGCGACGTCCAGCTGTGGGCCGTCGAGCTGTCCCTGCTGCTGCCCAGCCACCCGGCCAGACTCCGCTACGAGCGCGCCGAGCTGCTCGTGGAGCGCGGCGACTTCGTGGCGGGCGCGCACGAGATGGAGGAGTACGCGGAGGTCATCGACGCGCTGGAGCCGACGGTCGCGGAGACGGTGCGCCGGCAGGCCCGGGCGGCCCGGGCGATGCTCAACTGACGGGCGCCGGGGGCGGTGGACGCCGCCGTCACAGCCAGCCCTTGTCCCGCGCGATCCGTACCGCCTCGGCGCGGTTGCGCGCGCCCGTCTTCTGGATGGCCGTCGAGAGGTAGTTGCGGACGGTCCCGTTCGACAGGTGCAACGCCCTGGCCAGCTCCGCGTTGGTCGACCCGTCGGCGGAGGCCCGCAGCACCGCGCGCTCGCGGTCGGTCAGCGGATTGGCGCCCTCCGCGAGCGCCGCCGCCGCGAGGGTGGGATCGATGACGCGCTCGCCGCGCAGCACCCTGCGCAGGGCGTCCGCGAGCTGGGCGGCGGGCGCGTCCTTGACGAGGAAGGCCTCCGCGCCGGACTCCATGGCCCGGCTCGATGTCGAGCAGGACCACGTCCAGGTCGTGGGCGCGGGCGGCGTCGAGGACTTCGTCGCCCCGGGAGACCTGGGCGACGACTTCGATGTCGTCCTCGAGCCCGAGCAGCGCCGCCAGCGCCTCCCTGACCATGGACTGGTCCTCCGCGAGGAGGACTTTGATGATGCGTCGGCCGGCCGGATCGGCGAGGTGGTGCTGGTCTGTCACGACGACAGGGTAGGCCGCTCCGGGGCGAGGCTGCGCGAGAGAGGGACGCATGCGCGCAAGCGGAAGCCCCCTCGCGGGCCCGGGCCGGTCTCCAAGCGCCCGTCGGCGAGGTGGAGCCGCTCGGACAGGCCCGTCAGGCCGTTGCCGGGAGGGCCGCCGCCGGGGCCGCGGCCGTCGTCGCTGACGGTCAGGCAGAGCTCGTCGCCCTCCTCGGCCAGCGTGATCTCGCAGCGCCGTGCGGCGCTGTGCCGCACCACGTTGGTCACCGCCTCCCGCAGCGCCCAGGCCAGCGCGCCCTCCTCGTCGGGCGGCAGGTCGGGATGGTCGGTGGCGGCGCGGGTGAGGTCGGCGGCGATGCCGGCCGCGGCCAGGGCCGTCCGGGCACCGGCCAGCTCGGCCTCCAGCGTGGGGCGGCGGAAGCCGCTCACCGCCTCCCGGACGTCCACCAGGGCCTGCCGGCTGACCCGTTCGATGTCGGCCACCTGCTGGGCCGCCTGATCGGGCCGGCCGGGGAGCATCCGCCCGGCCAGCTCGCTCTTGAGCGTGATGAGCGACAGGGAGTGCCCGAGGAGGTCGTGCAGATCGCGGGCGAGGCGCAGCCGCTCCTCGTTGGCGGCGAGGTGGGCGACCGTGGCGCGGGCCTCGCGCAGCGCGCGGGTCGTCATCGCCATCTGACGCACCCCCACCATCGCGAAGCCGCCGAGCAGCGCCGGGATGGCGAGGGCGGCCAGGTATTCGGAGGCGCCCGGCGTCATCGCACCCAGTCCCGCCAGTACCCCCGTGACCAGCGGAATCATGATGCGTGACAGCTTCGTCGGCAGGACCGCGCCGGAGGCGACGCAGACGTAGACGAAGAGGACGAGCCAGGCGCCCCCGAGCGTGAGGGACAGCGCGACCGCGAGGGACACCAGCGCGGCGAGCGCGCCGAGCACGCGGGCGCGCTCCAGGGGACGGGACGTGTGCCGGAAGACCAGGGTGAGGTAGCCGGCGACGAAGGCCGCGAGACCGCCGCCGCCGAGGACGTCGCCGGTCAGGGTGTGGTGGTCGCCGAGGACGTCCTCGACGGGGGCCGCCATGTAGGCGAACCAGATGGTGATCCAGATGAGCTTGATGATCACCTGTCGGCGGTTGTCGGGCTCCATGCCGATGCCGATGGTGTACGACGGGTCGTCATGGACCTCCATGGCGGCGCGCCATGGGTTCCGGAGCCACGGTCGTGCTGCCATGCCCTGCCTGTCTTCCTGGTCTTCCGCAAGTCCGCTCAGGACTTGCGGGTGTCCTTGCGGTACAGCCAGGCTGCCATGCCGGCGAACAGCACGAGGTAGACCGCGAGGAGCGCCACGTGCTTCGCCTCGGGGGCGTTCGCCTGCTCGATCGACCGGCCGAGACCGGCGTACGCGTAGGTGGGCGTCCACTCCGCGACCTTCTGCAGCCACGTGGGGAAAGTGGTGGTCGGCATCCACAGGCCGCCGAGCATCGACAGCGCGAAGTAGATGATCATCGTAAGGGGGCGGACGGCGTCGCCCGTGGCGAGGTAGCCGACGGCCACGCCGAGCGCGGCGAAGACGATGCTGCCCGCCCAGATCGCCCCGACGAGCGCGAACCACTGCCAGGTGGCGCCCATCCGGACGTCCTTGACGAGCGCGGCGACCAGGAAGACCACCAGGATCGAGGGGAGCGAGACCACGGCGGCGGAGGCGACCTTGGCCGTCACGTAGCCGCGGCCGGGCAGGGCGGTGAGGCGCAGCTGGCGCACCCAGCCCTTCTCGCGCTCCTTGGCGATCCGCTCGCTGTTGCCCACGAGGACGGCGGTGATCGCACCGAAGGAGGCCATGGAGACCATCATCAGCAGCGGCAGGGTCAGCCCGGTGCCCTCGACGATCTCGGTGGAGCTCGCGCCGCCCGCGATCATCAGATAGAGGCCGGCGGGGTAGATCACCGAGAAGAACATGAACTTCTTGTTGCGCAGGGTGCGCGCGATCTCGAGCTTGATCAGGGTGTTCATCAGAGTGCGCCTCGCGAAACGGATCCGAGCACTGCGGTGGGGCTGTGGTGGCGGCCGGGGGTCCGGGGGCCGTCCCCCGGGAAGATCAGCATCAGGCCGCCTCCTCGGCGGTGGCGGCGTCGGTGATGGCGATGAAGGCCTGCTCCAGGCCGAGCCCCGCGACCTCCAGGTTGCGCGGGTAGAGGCCGAGCCCGTAGACGGCGTGGACCGTGGCGTCGGCGTCGTGGGACCGGATGCGCACCGTGCGGCCGGATATCTCCAGGGAGGACAGGAACGGCAGCTCGCGCAGGGCGGCTTCGCCGATGTGCCCGTCCAGGTCGAAGACGATGCGGCGGGCCCCGGCCTTCGCCTTGATCTCGGCGGCCGAGCCGTCCGCGAGGACCCGCCCGCGGTGCAGCACGATCACGCGGTCGGCGATGGCGTCGGCCTCTTCGAGGTAGTGCGTGGCGAAGAGGATGGCGCGCCCGGCCCGGGCCTGCTCGCGCATGACGCCCCAGAACGCCTGGCGGGCGGAGACGTCCATGCCGGTCGTGGGCTCGTCCAGCACGATGAGCTCGTTGGCGCCGGCCGTCGCGAGCGCGAACCGCACCCGCTGCTCCTGGCCGCCGGAGAGCTTGTTGACCTGGCGGTCGGCTATCTCGGTGAGATCGGCGGCGGCGAGCACCTGGTCGACGGGGTGGCGACGGGGGTGCAGATCACAGCCGAGCTTGACGATCTCGCGGACGGTCACGTCCTCCATCAGGCCGCCGGACTGCAGCATCGCGCCGACCTTGCCCTGGGCGAGGGCCTGCTGCGGGCTGGTGCCGAAAAGCTCGACCCGGCCCGCGTCGGGGTTCCTCAGGCCGAGGAGAAGGTCGAGGGTGGAGGACTTGCCGGCGCCGTTGGGGCCGAGCAGGGCGACGGTCTCGCCCGGGTACAGCTGCAGGTCCAGATCAGCTACGGCACGCACCGCGCCGTAGCTCTTGCTGACGTTCTCGAAACTGACCACGGGGGCGCCGGTGCGGCGCCCGTCCCCCGTGTACGTGACTGCTGTGGTGGTCATGTGCACCATCGTGGCCGGTGGGCGGGGGTCCGCGGCAGTGTCAGCCGTACGGTCCTGGCGATGACAGATGTCATGGGTGGCCCGACAGCAGCGCGCCCCCGCGCCACGGGGGCGCGGGGGCTCGCACGGCCTGTCGGCCGGCCGGACGGGCGGGCCGTCAGCTGAGCGGGATGGTGCCGATCCGCTCGGCGGGCGTCTTGCCCGTGAGCGCCTTGCGCAGCGCGCCGACCACGTCCTGCGGGGTGACCTCCGTCTTGCTGCCGTTGCCGCGCTGGATGAGGACGCCCTTGAACTTGGTGCCGTACAGCTCCTTGAGCGCTTCGAGGTCGTAGTTCTCGACGAGCTTGCCGCCCACCTCCTTGACGGAGAGGATCTGCGGCAGCGAGCGCTCCGGGCCGAACTGGATGCTGTGCACAGCATCCGTGCGCACCGTGACCAGGCCGGACATCGCGGGCTTCGCGAACTCCGTCATCATCCGGTCGACCTCGGCGTTGCTCACCTTCGGCTGCCGGCTCGCGCTCGGCAGCGCCACCGTGGCCTCCTGGCCGGTGGCGGCGCGGTCCTTGTACGCCTTGGCGACGGCGTCGACGCCCTTGTCGCCGTCGATGCCCTCGTACGGCTTGCCGTAGACCGGCACGGCCTTGCCCGGCTCGAACTTGATCGTGCCGTCCTTGGCCGCGCCCGACTCGCCCGCGAGCGTGTGCAGCGCGGCCGCGATCTTCTCCTCGTCGGCGACGATCACGGGCTCGGCCGTGCGCGTGCCGCCGATGAGCGAGGGGATGACGGTCAGCGGGTTGTAGTCCCGGCCGGCCGCCGCGCGCACCGTGGCCTGGGTGTCGATGGACAGCCCCGCCACGGAGGGCTTGAGCTGCGCCTCCTTGCCGCCGATGGAGACCTTCAGCGGCTTGGTCGCCCGGTCGCCGAGCGCGGAGTCGAGCTTCTGGACGGCCTGCTCCTTGGAGGAGCCGCCGATGTTCACCCCGAGCACGGTGGTGCCGTTCGGCACGTCCGCGTGGTCGAGCAGCAGCCCGGCGCCGTACGCGACACCGGCCAGGCCGACGACCGCGCCGCCCAGCAGCACGAGCTTGGAGCGGCCCTTCTTCTTCGGCTTGGACTTCGCGGGCGCGCTCTTCGCGGGTGCGCTCTGCGCGGCGCCCTTGGGAGCCGCGCCCTTGGCCGGGGGCGGCGGGACGGCCGGCCCGGCGCCGGGGCCCGGCACCTTGGGCTTGGGCACGGCGATGCGCGGCGCACCGCTGTCCACGGGCTTCTTGGGCTGCGCTGCCCCGCCCGGCCCGGGCGGGGGCACGGCGGGCACACCGCCGACGAGCGTCGCGCCGCCCGCCCGTGCGCCGGCCGCGGGGGCCTGGGAGCCGCCCTTCTTGCCGCCCTTGCCCTTGGCCGCCTTGCCGCCCTTGGGCGCCTGGGGCGCCTTGCCGGGGGCCGCCGGAGCCGCGCCGGCGGCGGACTGCGCGCCGACGGGGGGCGCGGGCACGCGGGGCACGCCCTCGTGCGGGGTGTCCGTACGCCCTATGCCGCCGGCGGCGGGGGCGAACGGTGCCGCGGCGCCCTGGCCCATGGCGGGCGCGGGGAACTGCTGCGTGCTCTCCGGCTCGGTCCACTGCGTGCTGGTGCTCGGCGGCGTGCCCGGGGCCTGCATGATGCCCATGGGGCCGGTGCTCACCGGGTCGTCGGGCCAGGGGGAGCCGCTGCCGTTGCCCGGGGCGGGCGGCTGCGGCATCGAACCGGTCGTCTGCGCCTCACCCGGCCACGGCGTGGCGGCCGTGGTGGAGGGACCGGCCGGCCAGTCGTCCACGGGTGCGGCGGGAGCGGAGGAGGCCGACGGGGCGCCCGGCCAGTCGTCCTGCGCACCGCGCCGCTGCGCCCTGCCACCGCCGGCCGCACCACCGGGCACACCCGTACCACCGGACACACCGGCGCCCGGAATGTCGTTCATGCCTGCGTTCATACCCGGGTTCACGCCCAAGTTCATGCCTGCGTCCCACGACGTCGCGCCCGTGGCCGAGGAGCCGCCGGGCCAGTCGTCCTCCGCGGCGCGCCGCTGCGCCGCGCCGCCCGCCTGGGGGGCGACGCCCTGCGTGGTGTCGCGCTGCCAGCCGTTGCCCGGGGCGGGCGGCTGCGGCATCGAACCGGTCGTCTGTGCGTCACCGGGCCACGGCGTACCGCCCGTGACCGAGCCCATGGCCGGGCCCGCGGCGGCAGGAGCCTGCGGGGCGTTGCGCGGGCCGGAGTGCTGCGGAGCACCGGAGACCGGCGCACCGCCCTGCGGTGCGCCCGCGCCGGGAGCACCGCCCTGGGCCGCGGACCGGCGGGCCGCTGCGCTCCCCGAGGGGGCGGGGCCGCCGGACTTGCGCGGGGCGAACCAGTCGCTGGCCTTCTCGCCCTTGGCGCCCTGGTCCTTGTCGCCGGAGCGGTCCTGCGGCTTGCGGCCGGGAGGCGTCGTGGCGGCGGGGCGGCGCGGCAGTTCGGCCTTGCGCTCGCCCGCCGGGGCGCCGCCGGCGGCCGGGGCGGCCGGCTTGGCGGGCGCGCTCGCGGGCCCGGCCTCGCCGTCGACGGGGGTGCGCATGATGACCGGCGGGATGGGCCGCGATCCCGGGATGTTGATACGGATCCGCGTCGTCAGCGTGGTCTCGGTCTTGGGCTCTTCGGGCCTGGAGGCCGCGGCCGCGCGGGCCTGCTCCTCACTGCCGTACGGAGGGGTCCCGGACGGGTAGGCGGCGCCACCGCGCCCCTGGGGCCCGGAGGACGAACTGTCAGATTCACGGCTCAAAGCAGGTTCTCCCGGTTAGCTCCGCCGCCCGTCATGACCTCGCTCGGGCGGCTCGGCGGCGCGCACCACCATACTGGGCACCGCGCACACGCACTTGACGACCGCCGGTTCACGCCGGCGGGCGGGAGCGCGCTGCGTGGCCGCGCGCCGTCGGCCCGTCACGGGACAAGTCCGGCAGATGCCGGATGACCTGCTCGGGAGCCGAACGACACTCAGGCAGAAATCGTCACGTCACTTGCCAAGTCGGACCGAAGGTCCGTTTGGTTGCGGCAGTTTCGGCACAGTGGCGCACATCACAGCCAGCGCCATCCCGCCCAGCAGGAAGACGTACGCGCCGATTCCGGCGCCGAAGAAGAAGTCGCCCTCGGGGCGCGACGAGGTCATCAGGAGCACCGCGACGAGCCAGCCGCCGCCGGCCACCGCACCCCCGGCGCGGGTGCCGGTCGCGGTCACCGCGCCGTAGCTGAGGCCCGCGACGGCGAGCAGGGCCAGCGACAGGCCGCCGGGGAACCAGCCGCCCTGGGTGAGCGCGCCCGCGAAGCCGGTCGCGGCGCCGAGGACGAAGAGGCCCACGAACGCGGCGATGCGCCCGGCGCTCAGCGGGGCGATCATCCCGTTCACGCGTCCACCCCGGCGAACAGGTCGTCCTCGCGGGGGCCCGCGGCCCGGCCGCGGACGAGCTTGTAGTACTCGTCGGCGAGGATCGGCTGGCCCAGGTCGTTGGAGAGCGCGAAGAACGGGCCGTCCACGGCGATCTGGGTGGCGTGGGCACGCATCGCCGCGGCCTTGGCCTCCGCATGACCGGCGGTCGCGATCGCGGCCGTCACCTCCTCGTCGGGGACGACGCCCGGCACGTCGGCCGGGGAGGCGATGCCCGGGAAGGGGATCTCGCGGCCCGCGGCGCGCAGCCGGGCGAAGCCCTCCTCCACGACGGACAGCGGCACGCAGTTCCAGTAGACCTTCGCGATCTCGTGGGGGTCGCCGAGGTCGCGCCGGAAGGCCGGCTCGCCGGCGAGCTCCGCGGCGCGCATCGCGACGCGGTGCGCCTGGATGTGGTCGGGGTGGCCGTAGCCGCCGTTCGGGTCGTAGGTGACGAGCACCTGCGGACGCACCTCGCGAATCACCTCAACGAGGGACGCGGCGGCCTCGTCCACGTCCGCCCGCCAGAAGCATCCGGGGTGGTCGTTCTGCGGCGCGCCCATCATTCCCGAGTCCCGGTAGCGCCCGGGGCCGCCGAGGAGGCGGTGGTCGGTGACGCCGAGCTCCTTCATGGCGGCGGAGAGCTCACCGGCGCGGAACGGCCCGAGGGCGTCCTCCCGGTCGGCGGCGAGGTGGGCCAGATCGGCCGGGATCACCTCGCCCTCTTCGCCGAGCGTGCAGGTCACGAGCGTGACGTGGGCCCCTTCGGCCGCGTACTTGGCCATGGTCGCGCCGTTGTTGATGGATTCGTCGTCCGGGTGCGCGTGCACCAGGAGGAGCCGGCGACCCGGCAGGAAGGAGCTGTCGGTCATGGGACCAGCCTACGAGTCCTGCGGGCCCGGCGGAGCCCCGCCCGCGGACCCGGGGCGGACGCCCTCAGAACTTGATGTTGCTGATCACGTCGGTGGCGCTCTTGGTCACCTGGTGGATCGTCGGCCCGAGGGACGAGCTCGCCAGATAGAAGCCCAGCAGGACACAGACCGCTGCGTGACCGGCCTTCAGCCCGGACTTCCGGCACAGCATGAAGACGACGATCGCCAGCAGCACCACCGCCGAAATCGAGAGTGCCACGGCGGTTCACCTCCAGTAAACGCGCGGTTGGACGGATGACACACGACGAACAAGCGACGAACAAAAAACGACGAAACGCCGAACGGGCAGGCCGAACGGGGTGGAGCGGTTGTCACGCGAAACTCATCGGCTATGCGTCCGTGATCATAACTTTCCAGAGCGTGACCCAGCACTGGGTGCATGGGGGCAATTCCGGGGCGCACGGCGGATTCTCGCCGCCTCGCCGTAGGCTCGGCGGCATGACCGGACAAGTCTCGTTCCCGCGACAGTACGCCCGTACGCAGCGCTTCTCGCTCGGCGCGCCGCGCTCGTTCACCGCGTCACCCGACGGCTCACGTGTCGTCTTCATCCGCTCGCGTTCCGGCACCGACCGCTCGGGCGTGTTGTGGGTCCTCGACCCCGCCACGGGAGGGGAGTTCCCCGCCGCCGACCCGGCCGTTCTGCTGGCCGGGGCCGGAGAGGAGCTGTCGGCCGAGGAGAAGGCCCGGCGCGAGCGGCTGCGCGAGGGCTCGGCGGGTGTCGTCGGCTACGCCGTGGACAGCGCGGTGGAGTTGGCGGCGTTCCCCCTGTCGGGCCGGCTGTTCGTGGCGGAGCTGCGCGGCGGCACCGCCCGTGAACTGCCCGTTCCCGGCCCGGTCACCGACCCGCGCCCCTCCCCCGACGGCCGCCGGGTCGCCTATGTCGCGGGCGGCGCGCTGCGCGTCGTGGACGTGGAGCCGGCGCCGGGCGAGGCGTCCGGCGGGGTTGCGGACCGGGCCCTGGCCGAGCCGGACGGGCCCACGGTGACCTGGGGGCTCGCGGAGTTCGTGGCGGCCGAGGAGATGGACCGCCACCGCGGCTTCTGGTGGGCCCCGGACGGGGAGTCCCTGCTGGCCGCGCGGGTGGACGACGCCCCGGTGCAGCGCTGGTGGATCGCCGACCCGGCCAACCCGGGCAGCCCGCCCGCGGAGGTGGGCTACCCGGCGGCGGGCACGCCGAACGCCGAGGTGACGCTCTCGCTGCTGGGCCTGGACGGGACCCGTACGGACGTCCGGTGGGACCGCGCGCGCCACCCGTACCTCGCGCGCGTGCACTGGTCGGCGGGCGGGCCCCCGCTGCTGCTGGTGCAGAGCCGCGACCAGCGCCACCAGGCGTATCTCACCGTGGACACCGGGACGGGCGCCACGAGCGTGGTCCACGAAGAGCAGGACGCAAAGTGGCTTGAATTGTTCCCCGGTGTTCCCGCCTGGTCGCCCGACGGGCGCCTGGTGCGCATCTCCGACGAGGACGGCTCCCGGGCCCTGGTGGTCGGCGACCGCACGCTGACCGGAAGCCGGCTGCACCTGCGCGCCGTCCTCGACATCGGCGACGACGACGTGCTGGTCTCCGCTTCCGCCGGGGCCGGCGCGCAGGAGCCCGAGACCGGGGAGACGCACGTCTACCGGGTGAACGAGCAGGGCGTGGAGCGCGTCTCGCAGGAGCGCGGCTGGCACTCGGCCGTGCGCTCGGGGGCGGTCACCGTCCTGGTGTCCGCGGTACCGGAGCGCGCCGGGGCCACCGCCCGGGTCCTGCGCGACGGCGCGGAGGCGACCGGCGTGACCTCGTATGCCGAAGCGCCGGTGCTCACCTCGCGCGCACGGCTCACCGAGGCGGGCGCGCGCCGGATCCCGTGCGCCGTACTCCTTCCGACGGGCTATACGGAGGGCGACGGGCCGCTTCCGGTCCTCATGGACCCCTACGGCGGTCCGCACGGGCCGCGCGTGGTCGCCGGGCACAACGCCCACCTGACCTCGCAGTGGTTCGCCGACCAGGGCTTCGCCGTGGTGGTCGCCGACGGCCGGGGCACCCCGCACCGCTCCCCCGCCTGGGAGAAGGCGATCCACGAGGACTTCGCCGGCGTCACCCTGGACGACCAGGTCGAGGCCCTGCAGGCGCTGGCCGCGGACTTCCCCCTGGACCTGGACCGGGTGGGCATCCGCGGCTGGTCCTACGGCGGCTACCTCGCGGCGCTGGCCGTGCTGCGCCGCCCTGACGTCTTCCACGCGGCCGTCGCGGGCGCCCCGGTGACCGACTGGCGGCTGTACGACACGCACTACACCGAGCGCTACCTCGGCATGCCGGACGAGCAGCCGAAGGTGTACGACCGCAACTCCCTGGTCACCAACGGCGGGCTGGCGGAGGCAGCCGCGCAGGTCCGGCCCTTGATGATCGTCCACGGCCTGGCGGACGACAACGTGGTCGCGGCGCACACCCTGCGGCTGTCCTCGGCGCTGCTGGCGGCGGGCCGGCCGCACGAGGTGCTGCCGCTGTCCGGCGTGACGCACATGACCCCGCAGGAGCAGGTCGCGGAGAACCTCCTGCTGCTCCAAGTCGACTTCCTCAAGAGGTCCCTGGGCATGGCCTGACCCCTTCGCCCCCGCACTGCCCGTCCCCTCTCGGTCGGCAGCCCTCTTGACTGCGCTGTGAATCCGTTGCGAAAGTCCGCTCAACCCACTGCGCGCGCGGTGCGTCCGCGGCGGGTTCGACGACGACAGTGCGGGGGATTACGCGATGACGAGTTCCTCCCCGGCCCCGGTGGCGCATCCGGAACCGGTCGGCAGATCACCCGGACAGCTGATGCGGCGGCGCTTCAAACGCGACCGTCCGGGTGTCGTCTCCGCCTACGTGGTGACGTTCTTCTTCCTCGTCGCGCTGGCGGCGCCGCTGATCTCGAAGCTCTACGGCAGGAATCCGACGGAGACCTACGGGCTGAACGAGCCGGGCCTGCTCAACGAGTTCGGCTATCCGGTGAAACCCAACGGAGGGATTTCGGGGAGCTTCTGGTTCGGCATCGAACCCACCCTCGGCCGGGACGTGCTGACCCAGCTGATCTACGGAATCCGTACGTCCTTGCTCATCGCCGCGGCCGCCACGGTCCTGTGCGTCCTGACCGGAGTGCTCATCGGAGTGACGGCCGGCTATCTGGGCGGCCGGACGGACTATCTCCTCGGCCGCTTCATCGACTTGCTGCTGGCCTTCCCGAGCCAGCTGTCCTTCATCGCCTTCACCCCGGTCGTCTACTCGCTCTTCGTGAGCCCGGAGAAGGAGACCCCGACCTATCTGCGCGTGCTGACGCTGATTCTGGTGCTGTGGGTGCTGGGCTGGATGGGGCTGGCGCGGCTGCTGCGCGGGCAGGTGCTGAGCCTGCGGGAACGGGAGTTCGTCGAGGCGGCGCGGGTCACCGGTGCGTCGCCCTGGCGGATCATCACCAAGGAGCTGCTGCCCAACCTCTGGACGCCCATCCTGGTGCAGTCGACGCTGATGCTGCCCAGCTTCGTGACCATCGAGGCCGGGCTGTCCTTCATCGGTGTCGGCATCGTGGAACCCACCCCGGACTGGGGCCGGATGTTCGCCAACGGCGCCCACTACTACGAGAGCGACATCACCTACATCTTCTTCCCCGGCCTCGCGATGATCGTTTTCGTGGTCGCCTTCAACCTGCTCGGGGACTCGGTCCGGGACGCCTTCGACCCGCGGACCGGACGCTGAGGACGTGCACACAGGAACCGCCGACGACGGACAGGCAGGTGCATCGCCCATGACGCCCACGACGAAGCCCACCACGGGAACCCTGCGGTCCAGAGGCCGGCTCGCGGCCGCAGCGGCCGCCCTGGCCTCCGGCGCCCTCGTCCTCTCCGCGTGCAGCAGCGGAGGCGGCGGGGGCGGCGGTGACAAGAGCGCCGGGCCCGGCACGGACAAGAACGCCTCCGCCAACTACTCGATCGGCACCAAGGAGGACTCCGCCGGGCCGGCCCCCGAGGTGCCCGGCGCGAAGAAGGGCGGCACGGTCGGCGTCCTGCAGCGCGACGCCTTCGTCCATCTCGACCCCGGGCAGATCTACTACAACGACATGCTCGCCAACCAGATGCTCTACAACCGCACGCTCACCTCGTACAAGGTGGACGACAAGGGCAAGGTGAAGATCGTCGGCGATCTGGCGACCGACGCGGGCACGTCGTCCGACGGCGGCAGGACCTGGAAGTTCACCCTCAAGGACGGGCTGAAGTTCGAGGACGGCTCGCCCATCACCTCCAAGGACGTGCGCTGGAGCATCGAACGGCTCTACGCCGACTTCGAGACCGACGGCCCGCAGTACATCCCCCAGTGGCTCTCCGGCGACGGCACGGCCTTCCGCAAGGCGCTTCCCGACGGCCCGTACAAGGGCGCGCACCTGCCCGCGTCCGTGCTGGACACCCCGGACGACAAGACGATCGTCTTCCACTTCCGTCAGCCGCACGCCGACACCCCCTTCGCCACCGCCATGCCGAACATCGGCGCCGTCAAGGCGGAGAAGGACACGCAGCGCAAGTACGACAACGCCCCCTTCGCCTCCGGCCCCTACAAGGTCGGCGAGTACAAGGTCGGCAAGTCGCTGACGCTCGTGCGCAACGAGCACTGGGACGCGAAGACCGACCCGATCCGGCACCAGTACGCCGACCGGTTCCAGATCAGCTTCGGCCACCAGTACGCGGACTCCACCCGGCGCTACCTCGCCGACCAGGGCGGCGACAAGAACACCCTGTCGTTCACCAATGCCGTCGCCCCGGAGATGACCGAGAAGGTCCTCGGCCAGGCCGACACCAAGGCGCGCCGGCACGTGGAGATCCAGCCGTACGTGGACTACATCAGCTTCAACATGGACCGGCTCAAGGACGTGAACGTCCGCAAGGCGCTCGCGTACGCGATGCCCAACGGGCAGATCCTCCAGCAGAACGGCGGCGCGACGGCCGGGGTGGTCGCCACCAACTTCCTCTCCCCCGCCATGGACGGCTACCGGCCGACCGACCCGTTCCGGAAGAAGGACAAGCCGGCCGGCGACCCGGACAAGGCCCGCGAACTGCTCAAGGCGGCCGGCAAGGAGGGCCAGGAGATCGTCTACGCCTACGCCAACACCGACATCCAGCAGAAGGTCTCCGTGGTCATCGCCCAGGCCCTGGAGCGCGCGGGCTTCAAGGTGCAGAAGAAGGAGATCGACGCCAACACCTGGCGGACCGCGATCGCCGAGGTGAAGAACAAGTTCGACATCTACCGCACCTCGTGGGGCGCGGACTGGCCCGTCGCCTCGACCGTCGTGCCGCCCCTCTTCGACGGCCGGCAGATCGCCGACGGCTCCCAGAACTACGGCCACCTCGACAACCCGGCCGTCAACAAGGAGATCGACCGGATCAACGCGATCCCGGACGTGAAGCAGGCCGCGCCCGAGTGGCAGAAGCTCGCCGACAAGATCCTCACCGAGGACGTGCCGGGCGTGCCGACCTTCTACAACACCCAGTTCTCCCTGTGGGGCTCGAACCTGGGCGGTGTCCGCTACCAGCCGGTCTACGGAACCGTCGACCCGACCGGCGTCTACGTCAAGTAACGCTCCCCCGGACGGCGGACCATGCTGCGCTTCCTCGCGCGCCGCTCGCTCGGCGCCCTCGTCATCATCGTGCTGATCAGCGCGATCACCTTCACCCTGTTCTTCGCGCTGCCCTCCCAGCCGGCCCTGATGTCCTGCGGCAAGAACTGCACCCCGGACGCCATCGCCCTGATCAACAAGAACCTCGGTCTGGACGAGCCGGTGCCCGTGCAGTACTGGCACTACATGGCGGGCATCTTCACCGGCCGCGACTTCACCGTCGGCCACTGCCCGGCGCCCTGCTTCGGCTACTCCTTCTCCAACCAGCAGCCGGTGTGGGGCACCATCGTGGACCGCTTCCCCACGACCTTGTCCATCACGCTCGGCGGGGCCGCCGTCTTCCTCGTCGTCGGCGTCGGCATCGGCATGATCGCCGCCGCCTTCCGCGGGACCTGGATCGACAAGTTCTTCAGCTCCCTCTCCCTCGTCGGCAACGCCCTGCAGATCTACTTCGTCGGCGTCATCGCCCTGGCCGTGTTCGTCAGCGGACTGCACTGGATGGACAACCCGGCCTACCACCCGATCACCGAGGACCCGGTGAAGTGGTTCACCGGCATGCTCATCCCCTGGCTGGTGCTGTCCATCATCTTCATCGCCAACTACAGCCGGATGACGCGCTCCCAGATGATCGAACAGCTCGGCGAGGACCACGTGCGCGCGGCCCGCGCCAAGGGGCTGGGGCGGCGCGCGGTCTTCTTCCGCTACGCCTGGCGGGGCGCGCTCGCACCCATCGTCACCATCTTCGGCATCGACCTCGGGTCGCTCTTCGGCGGCGCGATCATCACCGAGTTCACCTTCAGCCTGCACGGCCTGGGCCGGCTCGCGGTGTCCTCGGTGAGCGAGACCGACCTGCCGACCCTGATGGCGGTGATGCTCGTCGGCTGCACGGCGATCGTCGTCGCCAACATCGTGGTGGACGCCGCCTACGCCGTCATCGACCCGCGCGTGCGGCTCGCCTAGCCGTCAGGAGACCGCAGTTGACCCCCTTCCTCTCCGTGCGCGACCTGTACGTGCGCTTCGCCACCGAGGACGGCACCGTGCAGGCCGTCGACGGCCTGTCCTTCACCCTGGAGCGCGGCCGCACGCTCGGCATCGTCGGCGAGTCCGGCTCCGGTAAGTCCGTCACCAATCTCGCCGTGCTCGGGCTGCACGACCCGCGCACCACCGAGATCCGCGGCGAGGTCCGGCTCGACGGGCAGCAGCTGACCGGGGCGCCGGAGTCCGTCCTGGAGAAGCTGCGCGGCAACAAGATGGCAATGGTCTTCCAGGACTCGCTCACCGCCCTCTCCCCGTACTACACCGTCGGCCGGCAGATCGCCGAGCCGTACCGCAAGCACACCGGCGCCTCCCGGCGGGAGGCCCGGCTGCGGGCGATCGAGATGCTGCGCCGGGTCGGCATCACCGATCCGGCGCTGCGCGTGGACGACTACCCCCACCAGTTCTCCGGCGGCATGCGGCAGCGCGCGATGATCGCGATGGCGCTGGTCTGCGACCCCGAGCTGCTCATCGCCGACGAGCCGACGACCGCGCTCGACGTCACCGTGCAGGCCCAGATCCTCGACCTGCTGGGCGAGCTCCAGCAGCAGACCGGCGCGGCCATCGTCCTCGTCACCCACGACCTGGGCGTCGTCGCCGGCACCGTGGACGACCTGCTGGTGATGTACGCCGGGCGCGCCGTCGAGCACGGCCCCGTGCGCGAGGTGCTGCGGGCGCCCCGGCACCCGTACACCTGGGGTCTGCTGGGCTCCATGCCCCGGCTCTCCTCCGACGTCGGGCAGCCGCTCACCCCCATCCCCGGCACCCCGCCCAGCCTGCTGGCCCCACCGCCCGGCTGCCCCTTCCACCCGCGCTGCGCGTACGCCGCCGACGTGGCGGAGGACCGCTGCCGCACGGAGCGGCCGGCGCTGCCGCCCGGCCGGGGGGCGGCCTGCCACCTCGGGGAGGAGCGGCAGCGGAGCGTGTTCGCGGAGCAGATCCGACCCCGGCTCGGCTGAGGAGCAGCGACCATGGACGAGAAGAGCCCCCGGGCCGGCGAGCCGCTGCTCGTCGCCGAGAACCTCACCAAGCACTTCCCGGTGCGCGGCGGATTCCCCGTCCGGCGGACCGTCGGCGCCGTGCAGGCCGTCGACGGCATCGACCTGACCGTACGAGCCGGGGAGAGCTTCGGCCTGGTCGGCGAGTCCGGCTGCGGCAAGTCGACCACGGGGCGGCTGCTCACCCGGCTGCTGGAGCCGACGGCCGGGCGGATCCGCTACCGGGGCCGCGACATCACCCACGCCGGGCGCAAGCAGCTCGCCCCCGTCCGCTCCGAGATCCAGATGATCTTCCAGGACCCGTACGCGTCGCTGAACCCGCGGCAGACGGTCGGCCGGATCGTCTCCGGGCCGCTGGAGATCCACGGCATCGAGCCGCCGGGCGGGCGCGAGGCGCGCGTGCGCGAGCTTCTGGAGACCGTGGGGCTGAGCCCCGAGCACTACAACCGCTTCCCGCACGAGTTCTCCGGCGGGCAGCGGCAGCGGATCGGAGTGGCCCGGGCGCTCGCCCTGGACCCGAAGATCGTCGTCGCCGACGAGCCGGTCTCGGCGCTCGACGTCTCCATCCAGGCGCAGGTCGTCAACCTGCTGCAGTCGCTGCAGCGGGAGCTGGGGATCGCCTTCCTGTTCATCGCCCACGACCTGGCCGTGGTGCGGCACTTCTCGCAGCGCGTCGCCGTGATGTACCTCGGCAGGATCGTGGAGACCGGCTCCCGCGACGACATCTACCGTCGGCCGCGCCACCCGTACACGCACGCGCTGCTGTCGGCGGTGCCGGAGGCGGCGGACGCGGAGGATACGACGCGGCGCGAAAGAATCCGCCTCACCGGTGATGTCCCGTCCCCGGTCGCCCCGCCGTCGGGCTGCCGCTTCCGCACGCGCTGCTGGAAGGCGCGGGAGCGCTGCGCGACGGAAGTCCCGGCGCTGGAGGAGGCGGACGGCTCGGCCGAAGGCCACCTGTCGGCGTGCCACTTCCCGGAACCACCGACGACGGTGGCACGGCCCGGCGCCTGACGGGACGAAGCCCCGCGTCACCTTGCCGCAGGCAAGAACTCCCGCCGCAACGGCGCTCAACCACAACGGCGCAGCCCGGCGGTGCCGGACCGGGCCCGGCCGGGTCCCGGCCCGGTCAGCGTGGGGGAAGGGCCTCGCCCGGCGACGCGCGTTCCTCCGCGTAGTGGCACGCCGACGCGTGCGCCTCCGGGCCGGCGCCCTCCAGGAACCAGTCCGGGATCTCCAGGGGCGGTACGACCCGCGCACACTTCTCCTGGGCCTTCCAGCAGCGGGTGCGGAAGCGGCAGCCGGACGGCGGGTTGGCCGGCGAGGGCACGTCACCGGTGAGGATGATGCGCTCGCGCCCCTCCCGCGCCCGCGGGTCCGGGACCGGTACGGCCGACAGCAGGGCCTGCGTGTAGGGGTGCGTGGCGTGCTCGTAGATCTGGGCATCCGTGCCCGTTTCGGCGAACCGCCCGAGGTACATCACCGCGACCCGGTCCGAGATGTGCCGGACCACCGACAGGTCGTGGGCGATGAAGACGTACGCCAGGTCGAACTCGGCCTGGAGCCGTTCCAGGAGGTTGACGACCTGGGCCTGGACGGAGACGTCCAGCGCCGAGACGGGTTCGTCGGCGACGATCACCTCGGGCCGCAGGGCGAGCCCGCGCGCGATGCCGATGCGCTGGCGCTGGCCGCCGGAGAACTGGTGCGGATAGCGGTTGATGTACTCGGGGTTGAGGCCGACGACGTCGAGCAGCTCGCGGACCTTGGCGCGCCGGTCGCCCTTGGGCGCCACCTCGGGGTGGATGTCGTAGGGCTCGCCGATGATGTCGCCGACGGTCATCCGCGGGTTGAGGGAGGTGTACGGGTCCTGGAAGACCATCTGGATGTTGCGCCGGACGGCCTTCAGCGCGCGCCCGGACAGCCTCGTGACGTCCTCGCCCTTGTAGAGGATCCGCCCGGACGTGGGGCGCTCCAGGTGTACGAGGAGCTTCGCGACCGTGGACTTGCCGCAGCCGGACTCGCCCACGATCCCCAGCGTCTCGCCGCGCCGCAGGTCGAAGGAGACGCCGTCGACGGCGTGCACGGCACCGATCTGCTTCTTGAAGAGGACGCCCTGGGTGAGCGGGTAGTGCTTGACCAGGTCCCGCACCTCCAGAACGACCTCGCCGTTACCCGGCATCTTCGAGGGTCTCCTTCCAGAAGTGGCAGGCGCTGGCGCGCCCGGGGGCGACGTCGAAGAGCGGCGGCCGGTCGGTGCGGCAGACCGCCCGGGCGCGCGGGCAGCGCGGGTTGAAGGGGCAGCCGGCGGGGATGTCGGTGAGGCTGGGCGGCAGGCCCTTGATGGCGTAGAGCTCCTTGCCCTTGTGGTCCAGGCGCGGGATGGAGCCGAGCAGGCCGGCGGTGTAGGGGTGGGCGGGCGCGGCGTACAGCTGGTGGACGGGTGCGGTCTCGACGATCCGCCCGGCGTACATCACGGCGATCCTGTCGGCGACGTCGGCGACCACGCCCAGGTCGTGGGTGATGAGGATCAGGCCCATGTTGTACTCGCGCTGCAGCTCGGCGAGCAGGTCCATGACCTGGGCCTGGACGGTGACGTCGAGTGCGGTGGTGGGCTCGTCGGCGATGACGAGGTCCGGCTCCAGGGCCAGCGCCATGGCGATCATGATGCGCTGGCGCATGCCGCCGGAGAACTGGTGCGGGTAGTCGCCGGCGCGTTCGGCCGCGGCGGGGATGCGGACGCGTTCCATCAGCTGGACGGCCTTGTCCCGGGAGTCCTTGCGGGTCATGCCGTCGTGGACGGAGAACATCTCGCCGAGCTGGGCGCCCACGCTCATCACGGGGTTGAGGGCCGAGAGCGCGTCCTGGAAGATCATCGACAGCTTGGAGCCGCGGATCCGGCGCCGGGCCTCCCCGCCCATGGTGAGCAGGTCCCGGCCGCGGAAGAGGACCTCGCCGCCGGTGACGTGGCCGGGCGGGGAGTCGAGGATGCCCATGACGGCCTGTGCGGTCACCGACTTGCCCGAGCCGGACTCCCCCAGCACGGCGAGGGTCTCCCCGGCGCGGACGCTGTAGCTGACGCCGTTGACGGCCTTGGCGACGCCGTCCCGGGTACGGAACTCCACGTGCAGGTCGCGCACGTCCAGCAGGGGTACGGCGGCGTCCGCCTTTCCGGTGGGCTGTGTCATCCGCCCGCTCCTCAGCGCAGTTTGGGGTCGAGGGCGTCGCGGACCGCGTCGCCGAGCATGATGAACGCGAGCACCGTGATGCTCAGGGCGCCCGCGGGCCACAGCAGCATGTGGGGGGCGTTGCGGATCTGGGTGGAGGCGTTGGAGATGTCGATGCCCCAGGACACGGTGGGCGGTTTGAGGCCGACGCCCAGGAAGGACAGCGTGGCCTCCAGGGCGATGTACGTGCCGAGGGCGATGGTCGCGACGACGATGACGGGGGCGACGGCGTTCGGCGCGATGTGCCGCAGCAGCAGGCGCGTGCTGCCCGCGCCGAGGGCCCGCGCCGCCTGGACGTAGTCGTGCTGCTTGGCGGTGACGACGGATCCGCGGGCGATGCGGGAGATCTGCGGCCAGCCGAGCAGCACGATGAAGCCGACGACGGGCCACAGCGAGCCGCTGGTGACCACCGAGAGGAAGACCAGGCCGCCCAGGATGATGGGGATGCCGAAGAAGACGTCGGCGATCCGGGAGAGCAGCGCGTCCCACCAGCCGCCGAAGAAGCCGGCGAGCCCGCCGAGCACGCTGCCGAGCAGGGCGGCGCCGGCGGTGGCGCAGATGCCTACGGTGATGGAGGCGCGGGCGCCGTGGACGGTGCGGGTGTAGACGTCGCAGCCCTGGGTGTCGAAGCCGAAGGGGTGGCCGGGCCGGGAGCCCTCCTGGGCCTTGGCGAGGTCGCACTGCAGGGGGTTTCCGCTCGCGATCAGCGCGGGCCACAGGGCGATCAGCACGAGAAAGACGATGATCAGCGCGGAGACCAGGAAGACGGGGTTGCGCCGCAGGTCGTGCCAGGCGTCGGACCACAGGCTGCGGGCCTTGCCGCTGGCGGTGCCGCCGGGGATCGGGCCGCCTTCGAGCGTCTCCGCGTCGCTGGTGGCCAGCGACGACGCGCCGCCGCCGGCGGGGGTGACGGCTGCGTCGGGGTCGGAGGGATCGAGCTCAGGCATAGCGGATCCTCGGGTCGAGCACGGCGTAGAGGAGGTCGACGAACAGGTTCGCCAGCAGGAAGACGATGACGAGGATGGTCACGAAGCCGACGACCGTGGGCGAGTTCTGCCGCAGGATGCCCTGGTAGAGCTGGAAGCCGACGCCGTGGATGTTGAAGATCCGCTCGGTGACGATGGCGCCGCCCATCAGCGCGCCGATGTCGGTGCCGATGAAGGTGACGACGGGGATGAGGGAGTTGCGCAGCAGGTGCCGGGTGACGACGCGGCGGCGCGGCAGGCCCTTGGCGACGGCCGTGCGGACGTAGTCGGCGCGGGAGTTCTCGGCGATGGAGGTGCGCGAGAGGCGGGTGACGTAGGCGAGGGAGGTCAGGGCGAGGACGATGCCGGGCAGCAGCAGCTCGTCGAAGGGCGCCTCGGGGGACACGGACGGCGAGACGATCGCCCATTTGACCCCGAAGAGGTACTGCAGCACGTAGCCGCTGACGAAGGTCGGGATGGAGACGACGATCAGGGTCAGCAGCAGCACGGTGGTGTCGGCGGAGCGGCCGCGCCGCAGGCCGCTGAGGACGCCGAGGGTGATGCCGATGACGATCTCGAAGAGGATCGCCACGAGCGTGAGCCGGAGGGTGACGGGGAAGGCCTCGCCCATCAGCTCGGTGACCGGCTGGCCGTTGAAGGCCGTCCCGAAGTCGCCCGAGAGGATCTGGCCCATGTAGTGCCCGTACTGCTTCCACAGGGGCTCGTCGAGGTAGAGCTCCCGGCGGATGCGGGCGGCCGTCGCGGGGTCGGGCGCCTTGTCGCCGAAGAGGGCGGCCACGGGGTCGCCCAGGGCGTAGACCATGAAGAAGATCAGGAACGTGCTGCCGATGAACACCGGGACCATCTGGAGCAGCCGCCGGACCACGTACCGTCCCATGGACGCGTCAGCCCACCTTGATCTGCTCGTAGACCGGCACGCTGAAGGGGTTGAGCGTGACGTCGGAGATCCGCTCGGAGTAGCCGGCGCTGCCGTTCTGGTACCAGAGCGGGATGGCGGGCATCAGCCGGGCGAGGATCCGCTCCGCGTCGTGGAACCTGGTGTTGGCCGCGTCCTGGGAGCTCTCGGCGTTGGCCTCGTCGACGAGCCGGTCGAACTGCGCGTCGCTGAACTTGCCGTAGTTGGAGGAGGCGTCCGTGTAGTAGAGCGGCTGGAGGAAGTTCTGGATCAGCGGGTAGTCCATCTGCCAGCCGGAGCGGAAGGGGTTGCTGAGGCGGTGCCCGGAGATCTGGTTGCGGAAGTCCGCGAAGGTGCCGACCGGGTTGACGACGCAGGCGTTGTCGTTGCCGAGGGCGTTATTGATGCTGTTGCAGACGGCGTCCAGCCACACCCGGTGCGAGCCGGTGTCGACGTTCGAGGTGAGGGTGATCCGGCCGCCGGGCAGCCCCCCGCCGTCCTGGATGAGCTTCTTCGCGGCGGCGGCGTCGAAGGTGCAGGCGTCCCCGCACAGCCCGGCCTTGTAGCCGCCCTGGCCGCCGAGGGCGGGTGAGGTCCAGTCCGTCGCCGGGGTGCGGGTCTTGTGGTAGATCTGGTCGGTGATCTGCTCGCGGTTGATCGCCATGGACAGCCCGCGGCGGACCTTCTCCATGCCGCTCTTCGACCAGTTCGTGTCGTACATGGGGAAGACGAGGGTCTGGATGATGCCGGCGGGCTGGTTGATGTAGCGGTCGCCCAGGTCGGTCTTCACGTTCTTGAGCTGGGCGCTGGGGATGTCGTCGACCAGGTCGAGGTTGCCGGCCTGCAGGTCGGTGTACGCGGTGTTGTTGTCGGTGTAGACGCGCAGCTCCACGCCGCTGTTGCGCGCCTTGTCGTCGCCCGGGTAGCCCTCCCACTTGGTGAGCTTCATCGCCGAGCCCTTGGCGTAGGAGTCGACGGTGTACGGGCCGTTGCCGACGGGCTTCTTCAGCCAGGCCGCGTGGTCGTCGAAGAACGCCCGGGGCAGGGGTGCGTAGGCGGCGTAGCCGAGGGTGTCGGGCCACGTGGAGAACTTGGTGCTCAGCTTGACCGTGAAGGTCCGGTCGTCCTTGACGGCGAGCCCGGAGAGGGTCTTGGCGGTGGCGGACCCGCTCGCCGGGTGGACCTTGTCGTAGCCGTCGACGTACTCGAAGAAGGAGGCGTTCTTCTGCTTGTTGTCGACGAGGGCCGCGTAGTTCCAGGCGTCCACGAAGGACTTCGAGGTGACCTTCTCGCCGTTGGAGAACGTCCAGCCGTCCTTGAGGGTGATGGTGAAGTTCTGCTGGTCCGAGGTCTCGATCTTCTCGGCCAGCATGTTCTCGGCGGCGCCGCTGCGGGGGTCGTAGCGCTTGAGCCCACGGAAGATCATGGCCAGCACCTTGCCGCCCTGGACCTCGTTGGTGTTGGCCGGCTCCAGCTGGTTCTGCGGGTCGCCCCAGGAGGAGCGGACGACCCCGCTGCCGCCGCCGCTGCCGCCGCCGCACCCGGCCGCCGCGGCGGCCAGCACCGCCGACAGTGCACAGACGGCCCACCGGGCGCGCGTGGCTCCACGCATCGAGTGCCTCCTCCAGGTCCCAAGTGTCACTTAGGCCCAGATAACACCCCATTCGGTGGTGTGATGCACCTCTGTGGCGGCTTTCCCCGGCCGAACCACACGAAAGGGCTCCCCCGGGGAAACCCGGGAGAGCCCTTTCGGCAGTACGGGCGGCGCTACGCCGCGCCCACCACCTGCTTCACCTCGGCGAAGTGGCACGCCGACTCGTGCGCCGCCGGGGTGTCCTTGCCCTCGTAGAGCTTGGGCACGGCCAGGAGCGGCAGCTCCTCGGCGCACTTGTCCTCCGCCTTCCAGCAGCGGGTGCGGAAGCGGCAGCCGGACGGCGGGTTGGCCGGGGAGGGCACGTCACCGGTGAGGATGATGCGCTCGCGGCCCTCGCGGGCCTCGGGGTCCGGCACGGGGACGGCCGACAGCAGCGCCTGGGTGTAGGGGTGCGTCGGGTGGTCGTAGATCTCGGTGTCCGTGCCGATCTCGGCCATCTTGCCCAGGTACATCACGCCGACGCGGTCGGAGATGTGCCGGACGATGGACAGGTCGTGCGCGATGAAGAGGTAGGAGAGGTTGAACTCGTCCTGGAGCCGCTCCATCAGGTTGATGACCTGCGCCTGCACCGAGACGTCCAGCGCCGAGACGGGCTCGTCGCAGATGATGATCTCGGGGTTGAGCGCCAGGCCGCGGGCGATGCCGATGCGCTGGCGCTGACCGCCGGAGAACTGGTGCGGGTAGCGGTTGACGTACTCGGGGTTGAGGCCGACGACGTCGAGCAGCTCCTGGACCCGCTTGCGCCGGTCGCCCTTCGGCGCCACCTCGGGGTGGATCTCGAAGGGCTCGCCGATGATGTCGCCGACCGTCATCCGCGGGTTGAGCGAGGTGTACGGGTCCTGGAACACCATCTGGATGTTGCGCCGGACCGCCTTCAGCGCCCGCCCGGACAGCTTGGTGATGTCCTGGCCCTTGTAGAAGACCTCGCCGGAGGTGGCCGTCTCCAGCGTCATCAGCAGCTTGGCGACCGTGGACTTGCCGCAGCCGGACTCGCCGACGATGCCCAGCGTCTCGCCCTCGTAGAGGTCGAAGGAGATCCCGTCGACGGCCTTGACCGCACCGACCTGCTTCTTGAACAGCAGCCCCTGCGTCAGCGGGAAGTGCTTGACGAGGTTGCGGACCTGGAGGATCGGCTCCCGCTGACCGGACGCCCCGGCCTTGCCGGCCTGCTCGGCCTGCTTGGTCGCGTCAGCCATGGATCGTCTCCTTCCAGAAGTGGCACGCGCTGCCGCGGCCGTCGAGCTCGGTGCCGTCCTGCTCCGACACCGTCAGCAGGGCGGGGATGTCCTCCCTGCAGACGTCCTGGGCCTTGGGGCAGCGCGGGTTGAAGGCGCAGCCGGTGGGGATCCGCAGGAGGTTGGGCGGCAGGCCCTTGATCGCGTACAGCTCCTGGCCCTTGTGGTCCAGGCGCGGGATCGAGTCCAGCAGGCCGCGGGTGTACGGGTGCGCGGGGCGCTTGTAGAGCTCGTGCACGGGCGCGGTCTCCACGATGCGGCCCGCGTACATCACGGCGATCTTGTCGGCGACGTCCGCCACCACGCCCAGGTCGTGGGTGATCAGGATCATGCCCATGTTGAGCTCGCGCTGCAGCTCCGCGAGCAGGTCCATGACCTGGGCCTGGACCGTCACGTCGAGGGCCGTGGTCGGCTCGTCGGCGATGATCAGATCCGGCTCCAGGGCCATCGCCATCGCGATCATGATGCGCTGGCGCATACCGCCCGAGAACTGGTGCGGGTAGTCGCCCACGCGCTGCCTGGCGGCCGGGATGCGCACCCGGTCCATCAGCTCGATCGCCTTGGCCTTGGCGTCCTTCTTCGACATGCCCTGGTGCACCCGGAACATCTCGCCGAGCTGGTTGCCGACGGAGAAGACGGGGTTGAGGGCGGACAGCGCGTCCTGGAAGATCATCGCCATCTTCGGGCCGCGCAGCTTGCGCCGCTCGCTCTCCGGCAGCTTCAGGATGTCCTGGCCGTGGAAGAGGATCTCACCGCCGGCCACGCGGCCGGGGGGCGAGTCCAGGATGCCCATGATGGCCTGGGCGGTGACGGACTTGCCGGAGCCCGACTCGCCGAGGACGGCGAGGGTCTCGCCGGCGTCGACGCTGTAGCTGACGCCGTTGACGGCCTTGGCGACGCCGTCCCGGGTCTTGAACTCGACGTGCAGGTCGCGCACTTCGAGCAGCGGGCCGGACTTCTTCGCGTCCTTGCCGCCCTTGCCGTCCTGCGGTGCGGGGCCGGGCGCCCCTTCGGTCTTTTCGGTCGTGGTCATCGGGACGTTCTCCTCAACGCAGCTTCGGGTCGAGGGCGTCGCGCAGCCCGTCGCCGACAAACACAAATCCGAGCACCGTCAGCACGATCGCGGTGCTGGGGTAGGCCCACAGGAAGTCCTTGACACCGAGGAAGTCCCTGGCGGAGGAGATCATGTTGCCCCACTCGGGCACCTCGGGGCTCACGCCGATGCCGAGGAAGGACAGCGAGGCCTCGGCCACGACGGCGGTGCCGACGCTGAAGGACACGTACGACATCACGGCCGCGATGGAGTTGGGCATGATGTGCCGCACGATGATGCGGGTGGTGCTCGCGCCCAGCGCCTTCGCCGCCGTCACATAGTCCATCTCGCGCACGGACAGGATGCTGGAGCGCAGCAGGCGGGCGACCGTGGCCCAGCTGAAGACGGCCAGCGAGACGATGACGGGCAGCACGCCGCGGCCCATCACCAGAATGATCACGATCGCGCCGATGAGCAGCGGGAACGCGAAGAAGATGTCGGCGGTGCGCATGATGACGCTGTCGACGGCCTTGCCGAAGTAACCGGACAGGGCGCCGAGGATGCAGCCGATCACACAGGCCAGGAAGATCGAGGCCAGGCCGACGATGACGGCGATGCGGCTGCCGTAGACGATCCGGGAGAACTGGTCGCGGCCGAGGGCGTCGGTGCCGAACCAGTGCTCCCCGCCCGGGTCCTGCAGGGTGTTGCCCAGGTCCTGCGCGTACGGGTCGTGCGTGGCGATGAGCGGCGCCGCCGCGGCGACGATGAAGAGCAGGACGACCAGGCCGAGGCCGACGACGGCGAGCTTGTTGGCCATGAAGCGGTGGCGGATCTCGCCCCACTGGGTGATGCGGGCCGGTGCGGGCTCGGCGGTGTTGTTCGCAACTGCTGACTGTGCGGTCGCGGCGTCCGGCCCCTGGTCGCTCTTGGTGAGCTCAGTCATGGGTGACTCCTAGAACGGGGTATGACCTGGCGGTCAGCTGAGGCGGATCCGCGGGTCGAGCACCGCGTACAGCAGATCGACCAGCAGGTTGAGCAGGACGAAGACGGCGACGCCGTAGGTGACGACACCGACGATGATCGGGTTGTTCTGCTGCTGGATCGCGGTGACCAGCGCGTAGCCGATGCCGTCCCAGTTGAAGATCGCCTCGGTGATGAGGGCGCCACCGAGCAGACCGCCGAAGGAGATGCCGATGTAGGTCACCACGGGGATGATCGAGTTGCGCATGACGTGCTTGAGGAGCACCGTGCGCCGCGGGAGGCCCTTGGCGATGGCCGTCTTGACGTAGTCCGCGCGCAGCACCTCGAGCATGGTGCCGCGCATCAGCCGGGCCACGAGTGCCGCGTCGATGATGGCCAGCGTGAACGCCGGCATGATCATCGAGTTGAACGACCCGTCCGAAATCAGCGGGAACCAGCCGAGGTTCACGGCGAACTGGCTCTGGAGGATCATGCCGATGACGAAGCTGGGGAAGCCGATCGCCATCGTCGTGAGCAGTGTGACCAACACGTCCCAGAACGAATATCTGAACAGGGCCGCGATGAGACCGGCCAGGATGCCGAGCACCACGTCGATGAGGATCGCCGCGACGGCCAGCTTGGCGGTGTTGCCGAGCTTCGGCGAGAGCACCTCCGTGACCTCGCGCCGCTGGGTGTAGTCCTCGCCGAGGTCGCCCTTGACCAGGTTGCTCACATAAGTGCCGTACTGCACGGCGAGTGGCTTGTCCAGCCCGTAACGCTCGCGCAGCTGCTGGACGACGGCGGGGTCGCGCGCCTTGTCACCACCGAGCGAGCCCACCGGGTCGCCGGGGAGAACGAACAGACACGCGAACAGGATGAGCGTCGCACCGAAGAGCACGATCACCATCTGCCCGATCCGCCGGATCACATATTTGCCCACGTTGCCTCCTTGACTTGCTGCCGCCGTGGGGCGTTGCCCGCCGCCTCGGGGAAGGGGGAGGCGAGCCGGGCGCGGCGGGCCACGTGGGCGCGCGCACGCCAGGCGAAGGCCGTGGCACCTCAAGCCGTAGCTCGGGGTACCACGACCTTCACGGGATTTTGGCTAGAGGGTGACGGTTACTTGATGCCGATCTCGGCGATGTTCGGGTCCTCGAAGAAGTCCAGCTTCAGATTGGTGAACTTCTTGGAGTTGGCGAGGCGGTACTGGGTGCGCTTCCACAGCGGGATCGCGGCCTGGTCCTCGTCGATGGCGAGCTTCTCGGCCTCCTGGTACACCTTGGCGCGCTCGGCGGCGTCCTTGGTGTTACGGGCCTTGACGAGCATCTCGTCGAACTTCGGGTTGCTGTAGCGGCCGCGGTTGTCGCCCTGGGCCTTGCCGCTGGCGTCCGGGTTGATGCCGCTCGTGGACAGCAGCGGGGTCAGGAAGTTGTCGGCGGTCGGGTAGTCCGCGGACCACGCCTGGCGCCAGATGCCGATGGTGCCCTTGTCCTGCTGCTTGGCCAGGGCCTCCTTGAACGGCAGGCCGTTCAGCTTGACCTTGACGCCGAGGACGTCCTCGACCTGCTTGGCGACGGCCTGGACCCACTCCTCGTGGCCCGCACCGGTGTTGTAGCCGAAGTCGAGGGTGTCACCCGCCTTCAGGCCGCCCTTCTCCGCGTACTCCTTGGCCTTCGCCTTGTCCTGCTTGACGCAGGAGGAGCACTGGTCCGCCTTGTAGACCTCCTTGAAGGTCGGCGGCAGCAGGGAGGTCGCCGGCTCCTGGAGACCCTGGTAGACACCCTTGGCGATCTCGGCGCGGTCGATCGCGTAGGAGACGGCCTTACGGGCGTCGGCCGACTTCATCGGCCCGTTCTCCTGGAACGTCAGGATGTAGTTGATGCCGGGGCTGTCGAACTTGATCCACTTGCCCTGGGGCTCGTACTTGGCCTTGGCGACGGGCAGCTGCGGAGTGGGCATACGGGCCCAGTCGAACTCGCCCTTCTCGAAGCCCTTGTACTCGAGGGTGGCGGCGTTCGCCGGGTTGAGGATCGTGAACTCGACCTTCTCGACGGCCGGCTTCTGCAGCGCGTAGTCGTCGTTGCGGACGAGCGAGATCTTCTTGTTGTGCTCCCACGAACCGGCCATCTTGAAGGGGCCGTTGCCGATGGGGGCGTCGTTGAACGACTTGTTGTCGCCGGCGCCCGCGACCTTCGGGACGGGCATGTAGACCGGGTGCACGGTCTTCTTGTCGAACTCGAAGTCCGGGTGGGAGAGCTTCACCTTGATGGTGCCCTCACCCTCGGCGGTGGCGCCGGAGAGCTTGTCGCTCTTGCCCGAGTGCAGGTCCCCGTAGCCGACGATGTTGTCGAGGTGGTAGGCCACGTCGGAGGCGGCGTTCTTGGCCGCGGCGCGGGTCCAACCGCGGATGAAGGCCTCGGCGTTGACGGGCTCACCGTTGCTGAACTTGGTGCCCGTCTTGAGCTGGAGCTCCCACTCGTCGCCCTTGTCGTTCGCCTTGGCCGACGTGGCGAGCAGCGACTTCAGAGTGCCGTCGTCGTTCACGCCGTACAGGCCCGTGAAGAGCTGACGGGCCACCAGCGTGCCCTCGGACTCCTGGGCGTTCACCGGATCGATCGCGGTGGGCTCGGTGATACCGAGCCGGAAGACCGCTCCGCCCTTGCCACTGTCCTTGCTGTCACTGCCACCACAAGCAGTTGCCGCCATGGCAACGACTATCGCGCCGACGACCCACTTGGCGCTCTTGGCACCGCGCATGGGTATGCCTCCTCAAGAGTCCACTTTTCACTACGAGAGAGGCGCCGGCCCCACGCTGACACCCCTGACAGCGGAGACGGAACCGGCACCTCGAGTGTGCTCGTGAGTCGGCGCTCCCCACAGCGCGTGACCCATTGACCCGAGCTCAATGAACCCAACTATTAAGTACGTCCGCCTTGTAAACCACACTTAAAGGGTCTCGCTTTGGTCACATCGAGCCCTCTGAGCGGTTCGAAAACCGGACAAAGCCAGCACAGACAGACAGCCGCGAAACGGACTGTTAACACAACTTCCGGCACCGGCGGACCGCTATCCGGACAACTTCGACAAGCGGGCAGCAATGCGGACTGTCTTATTCCGGTTGCCCGGATACGCCGGAGGCCCGGAACCGCTGCCGGGGAAAGCAGGGGTTCCGGGCCTCCGGACGGGGCGTCACTCCTGGCGGAGCGTCAGCCTTAGCGCTTCGCGCGGGACGCCGTGCGGCCGCGCTCCTTCTGGTCCAGGACGACCTTGCGGATGCGGACGGCCTCCGGGGTGACCTCGACGCACTCGTCGTCGCGGCAGAACTCCAGGGACTGCTCCAGCGACAGCTTGCGCGGGGGCACGATCGCCTCGAAGGAGTCGGCGGAGGAGGAGCGCATGTTGGTGAGCTTCTTCTCCTTGGTGATGTTGACGTCCATGTCGTCGGCGCGGGAGTTCTCGCCGACGATCATGCCCTCGTACACCTCGGTGCCCGGGTCGGTGAAGAGCACGCCGCGCTCCTGGAGGTTCGTCATCGCGAAGGCGGTGACGGCACCGGAGCGGTCGGCGACCAGGGAGCCGTTGTTACGGGTCTTCAGCTCGCCGAACCACGGCTCGTGGCCCTCGTGGATGGAGTGGGCGATACCGGTGCCGCGGGTGTTCGTCAGGAACTCCGTACGGAAGCCGATCAGGCCGCGGGACGGGACGACGAACTCCATGCGGACCCAGCCGGAGCCGTGGTTCGACATGTTGTCCATGCGGCCCTTGCGGGTGCCCATGAGCTGGGTGACGGCGCCCATGTGCTCCTCGGGCACGTCGACCGTCAGGCGCTCGACGGGCTCGTGGACCTTGCCGTCGACCTCCTTGGTGACGACCTGGGGCTTGCCGATGGTCATCTCGAAGCCCTCGCGGCGCATCTGCTCGACCAGGATGGCCAGCGCCAGCTCACCGCGGCCCTGCACCTCCCAGGCGTCGGGGCGCTCGGTGTCCAGGACGCGCAGCGAGACGTTACCGACCAGCTCGCGGTCGAGGCGGTCCTTGACCTGGCGGGCGGTGACCTTGCGGTCCTTGACCGCGGACTTGGCGTCCGCGCCCTTGCCCGTGCCGCCGCGGCCGACCAGCGGCGAGGTGTTGGTGCCGATGGTCATGGAGATCGCGGGCTCGTCGACCGTGATCAGGGGCAGCGCGACCGGGTTCTCCGGGTCGGCCAGGGTCTCGCCGATCATGATGTCGGGGATACCGGCGACCGCGCAGATGTCACCGGGGCCGGCGACCTCGGCGGGCTTGCGGGTGAGCGCCTCGGTCATCATCAGCTCGGTGATGCGGACGTTGGAGATCGAGCCGTCACGCTTGATCCACGCGACCGACTGGCCCTTGCGCAGCTCGCCCTGCTCGACGCGGAGCAGCGCGATGCGGCCGAGGAAGTTGTCGGCGTCGAGGTTGGTGACGTGGGCCTGGAGCGGCGCGTCCTCGTCGTACGTCGGGGCCGGGACGTGCTCCAGGATGGTGGAGAAGAACGGCTCCAGGTTGGTGCTGTCCGCGGGGACGGTGCCGTCCTCCGGCTTGGTCAGCGAGGCGACGCCGTCACGGCCGCAGGCGTAGACGATCGGGAACTCGATCTGGTCCTCGTCGGCGTCCAGGTCGAGGAAGAGGTCGTACGTCTCGTTGACGACCTCGTCGATGCGGGAGTCCGGGCGGTCCGTCTTGTTGATGCACAGGATGACCGGCATCCGCTTGGCGAGCGCCTTGCGCAGCACGAAGCGGGTCTGCGGCAGCGGGCCCTCGGAGGCGTCGACGAGCAGCACGACCGCGTCCACCATCGACAGACCGCGCTCGACCTCGCCACCGAAGTCGGCGTGGCCGGGGGTGTCGATGATGTTGATGGTGATCGGCTCGCCGCCGTCCTTGGGGTGGTACTTCACCGCCGTGTTCTTGGCGAGGATCGTGATGCCCTTCTCACGCTCCAGGTCGTTCGAGTCCATGACGCGGTCGTCGACGGACTCGAGCTGGTGCGCGGCGAAGGCGCCGGCCTGCTTGAGCATGGCGTCGACGATGGTCGTCTTGCCGTGGTCGACGTGGGCGACGATGGCGACGTTACGAATGTCGTGGCGGGTGGGCATACTTGCGGCGCTTCTCCCGGAATCGTGGATGGCGGCGCGTACGGTCCGGCACGCGCGCCCGCCGGGCAGATCACGCCGCGGCCACTTCCATGGTACGGGCCCGCGCCGACTTCGGCCGCCCCAGGCCTCCGGCAGGGGCCATGACCTGCGGTTTCGCCCCTCCTCGCAGAGCAGGGAGGCTGCCCCTGGGCCGGAAATATCCCGCCGCGACGGCGGGCAACCCCCACCGGGGAGCCTCTAGCCCGCCGCGAGGCGACCCCGGGTCGCGCCGCCCCCGAACGTCGCCGGCAGCAGCCCGGCCAGGACGATGCCGCCGAGGAGCGCGCCGCCCAGGGCCCGGGCGGGGGGCGGGGTGCCGGGGTCGTAGCGGGTGCCGTAGGTGCCCACGTCGTGTTCGGCCAGGGCGCGGGCCTGGCGGGCGAGGGAGTCCGCGTGGCCCGTCTCCGAGCGGATGGTGCGCAGGTCGCAGGCGGCGCGGGCGAGGGCCAGGTGGCGTTCGGCCTCGGCGAGGCGGGTGCGGGCCCGGCAGCCGACCGCACCCCGGTGGGTGGTGACGAAGTCGCGGGCGGCGGCCACCTCGCCCCGTACCCGGCGCAGGGCCCGCCCGGCCCGGGCCCGCGCCCGGTCCTCGTGCCCGGCGTCCAGGGCGGCAGACGTCTCCTCCACGTGCCGCAGCACGGCCCGCGGGTCGTACCGCCCGCTGTCGACTTCGCGGCGGGCGCAGGCGAGGGCGCGGGCCTGGGGGCTGCCGCGCGGGGCGCGCGCCTCGGCTTCCGCGAGGGCGGCGGGGAGCCGCCTGGTGGCGCCGGTCAGCTCGTGGGCGCGGCGCAGGGCGGCCAGGGTCAGGACGCGGGCCTGGGACAGGGCCGCCTCGCCGGCGCGCAGGGAGATCGCCGCGCCGTCGGTGTCGTCGGCCGCGAGGGCGCGCCGGGCCTCGGTCAGGGCGGCGGTGGCGAAGGAGAGCCGGTCGCGGGCCTCTCCGGGGTGGCGGGCCACGGCGGCGAGGGCGGCCGGGGTGCAGTGCCCGGCGAGGGCGGCGAGGGCGGCCTCGGCGGTGGCGACGCGGGGGGAGAGGGACCGCGCGTCGGCCTCGGCGCGGGCCAGGATGCCGGCCGCGTTGGCCCTGAGGCCGCGCAGCCGGTCGAAGGACTCGGATTCGGCGTCCAAACGCCGGTTCGCGCTGGTGCAGTGCGAGCAGATCTCGTCCAGGGTCCGGCGGCGGATGTCCTCGTCCTCGTAGGGCGCGTCGTCGAGGGCCTGCCGCAGCCGGAAGGCGTCGGCGAGCTCCTCCTTGGCGTAGGCCACGGCCTCGGCGAACGGCCGGGCGGCCTCCTCGCCCAACTGGGCGGCGGCGAAGAGGAGTTCCTCGGCGCTGGTGCGGACCGCGTCGTCGGTCTCGACGAGGGCGCGGACGGCCTCCGCGTCGAGTTCGGGCAGCGGCGTCAGCGGCTGGGCGAGGCGGGCGCGGGCGGGCGGCGCGGCGGGCACGGGGGCGTACGGCCGCTCCTGTTCCGCGCGGCGTCTTCGGGAGGTGCGCCGGGCGCACAGGTACAGCCCCAGGAGGCACAGCCCGGCGCCCATGGCGACGGGGAGCCAGACCCTGCGGTGCCCGGGGACGAGGCCTTCGCCGCCGGGGTCCTTGGTGCCCGGGGAGATGGCGGGCGGGCGCACCGGTTCGCCCTGGAGGACGGCCCGGTAGCCGTCGGCGGCGCCGATGGCCGCCCCGGCCCAGTCGTGCTGGGCGACGGCGGGGGCGATGGCGGTGTCGGCGACGGCCTTGAGCTGGTCGGCGCGGAAGCCGGAGCGCTTGTCGGCGGAGACGGCGTACTGCTGGCCGTGGGTGGCGACGGCGAGCAGGACCTCGTGCTCGCCGAGGCCGTTGCGGTCGGCGGTGGCGTCCGCCCAGGCGCGCGCCGAGCGACCGGAGAAGTCACGGACGTAGGTGACGTAGAGCTGGACGCGCTGGGTGGTGCGCAGCCGTTCGATCGCGGTGGTCACCTGAGCGCGGCGCCGGCCGAGCGCGCCGACGGTGTCGGTGATGCGGCCGCCGGCGTCCAGGTCGAGGGGGGTGTCGGCGCGGGTGGCGGGGGCCGGGAGCAGCAGGGCGCACAGCGCGAGGAGAGCGCCGGCGACGGCCCGTCCCGGCGCCCCCTTCCCGTACCGCCTCGAAAGCCGCGTCACACTTGGGAGCGTATGGCGGTAATGCCCGCTCCGCTACTGGGAGCAAGGAGCTGAATACGGAGCGTATGCACGCTCCCGCGTGCGCCCGGCTCACGCCCGGCGGGCGGGCCGCACCGGGCGGGCGGGGGTCACACCCGGCGGCGGATTTTGCTCCCGAGCCAGACCAGCGGGTCGTACTTCCGGTCGACGGCGCGCTCCTTCAGCGGGATCAGCGCATTGTCGGTGATCTTGATGTGCTCGGGGCAGACCTCCGTGCAGCACTTGGTGATGTTGCAGTAGCCGAGCCCGTGCTCCTCCTGCGCGGAGCGCTTGCGGTCGATGCCCGCCTCGGCCGCCCCGTCCAGCGGGTGCATGTCCAGCTCGGCGACGCGCATCAGGAAGCGGGGGCCGGCGAAGACCGGCTTGTTCTCCTCGTGATCACGCACCACATGGCAGGTGTCCTGGCACAGGAAGCACTCGATGCACTTACGGAACTCCTGGGAGCGCCCCACGTCCTCCTGCTGCATCCGGTACTCCCCGGGCCCGAGCCCGGCCGGCGGGACGAAGGAGGGGACCTCGCGCGCCTTGGCGTAGTTGAAGGACACGTCCGTCACCAGGTCCCGCACCA
Organism: Streptomyces rectiverticillatus; assembly: GCF_013394065.1. Classification (NCBI taxonomy): domain Bacteria; kingdom Bacillati; phylum Actinomycetota; class Actinomycetes; order Kitasatosporales; family Streptomycetaceae; genus Streptomyces; species Streptomyces rectiverticillatus. Next base: position 4,781,852 of record NZ_CP040752.1, on the reverse strand, counting down.
CGGGGAACGCCCGCATCGGGGTGACCACGACGGGCTCGTCCGGGTCGAGCAGCGACATCCGCGTCATGCACATCAGCCGCGGCCGCCCGTTGATCTCCGCGCTGCACGAACCGCACTTGCCCGCCTTGCAGTTCCAGCGCACGGCGAGATCGGCGGCCTCGGTGGCCTGGAGCCGGTGGATGATGTCGAGGACGACCTCACCCTCGTTGACGGTCACGGTGTAGTCGACGAGGGAACCGCCGTCCGCGTCGCCCCGCCACACCTTGAAGTGGGCCTCGTAACTCAAGAGGTCAGCTCCTCGTCCGTCAGGTACTTCACCAGCTCCTCCTTGTCGAAGAGCGCGAGCAGGTCGTCACGGATGGGCGGCATGGCGCGCCGCTCCAGGCGCACCCGGCCCAGCAGCGGGTCCGCGCCCGGCTCCGTGCTGTCCCCGTTCAGCCGGCACTGGAGGTTCAGCCGGCGCCACCGCCGGTCCATCGCCGGGTGGTCGTCGCGGGTGTGGCCGCCGCGGCTCTCGGTGCGCTCCAGCGCCGCCCGGGCCACGCACTCGCTGACCAGCAGCATGTTCCGCAGGTCGAGCGCGAGGTGCCAGCCGGGGTTGAACTGGCGGTGGCCCTCCACGCCGGCCCGCCGGGAGCGGGTGCGCAGCTCGGTCAGCCGGCGCAGCGCCTCCTCCATCTCCGGGCCCTTGCGGATGATGCCGACCAGGTCGTTCATGGCCTGCTGGAGCTCCTGGTGCAGGGCGTAGGGGTTCTCGGCCGGCCCCTGGGCGGCCGCCGGGTCCTCGCCCTCCGCGCTGAACGGGCGCAGGGCCTCCGCCTCCGCCGCCTCGATGTCGGCGTCGGAGACCACGGGCCGGCCAGCGCCGGGGAAGGCGGCGGCGTGCTCGGCCGCGTACAGGCCCGCCCGCCGGCCGAAGACCAGCAGGTCGGAGAGGGAGTTGCCGCCCAGCCGGTTGGAGCCGTGCATCCCGCCGGCGACCTCGCCGGCGGCGAACAGGCCGGGCACACCCACCGCCGCCGCCGTGTCGGGGTCGACGTCCACCCCGCCCATCACGTAGTGGCAGGTGGGGCCGACCTCCATCGGCTCGGCCGTGATGTCGACGTCCGCCAGCTCCTTGAACTGGTGGTGCATGGAGGGCAGTTTGCGCTTGATGTCCTCGGCGGGCAGCCGGGTGGAGACGTCGAGGAAGACGCCGCCGTGCGGGGAGCCGCGGCCCGCCTTGACCTCGGAGTTGATGGCGCGCGCCACCTCGTCGCGCGGGAGCAGCTCGGGCGGGCGGCGGTTGTTGTCGGGGTCCTGGTACCAGCGGTCGCCCTCGGCCTCGGACTCGGCGTACTTCTCCTTGAAGACGTCCGGGACGTAGTCGAACATGAACCGCTTGCCGTCGCTGTTGCGCAGCACCCCGCCGTCGCCGCGGACGGACTCGGTGACGAGGATGCCCTTCACGGACGGCGGCCAGACCATGCCGGTCGGGTGGAACTGCACGAACTCCATGTTGATCAGCGACGCCCCGGCCAGCAGCGCGAGCGCGTGCCCGTCGCCGGTGTACTCCCAGGAGTTGGACGTCACCTTGAAGGACTTGCCGATCCCGCCGGTGGCCAGCACGACGGCCGGGGACTCGATGGCGAAGAACCGGCCGGACTCGCGCTCGTAGCCGAAGACGCCCGCGATGCGGTCGCCGTCCTTCAGGAGGCGGGTGACCGTGCACTCCTGGAAGACCTTCAGCCGGGCCTCGTAGTCGCCGAACTCGCGGTGGTCCTCCTGCTGCAGCGAGACGATCTTCTGCTGGAGGGTGCGGATCAGCTCCAGGCCCGTACGGTCGCCGACGTGCGCCAGCCGCGGGTACTCGTGGCCGCCGAAGTTCCGCTGCGAGATCCTCCCGTCCCGGGTGCGGTCGAAGACGGCGCCCCAGGTCTCCAGCTCCCAGACCCGGTCGGGGGCCTCGCGGGCGTGCAGCTCGGCCATCCGCCAGTGGTTGAGGAATTTGCCGCCGCGCAGGGTGTCGCGGAAGTGGACCTGCCAGTTGTCGCCCTCGTTGACGTTGCCCATGCTGGCGGCGATGCCGCCCTCCGCCATCACGGTGTGGGCCTTGCCGAAGAGCGACTTGCAGATCACGGCACAGCGCATGCCCCGCTCACGGGCCTCGATGGCGGCGCGCAGCCCGGCGCCCCCGGCACCGACCACGACCACGTCCCAGGCTTGTCGGGCCGTACGCGACATCAGAAAGCACCTCTCCCTTGTGCTGTGAACATGTGCCGTTGAAGGCCGGATCGTCTACCGGATCGTCCGCCGGGCCGGATACCCCGCCGGTCAGAAGAAGCGCGGGTCGTCGAAGACGCCACTGGCCACCAGGTAGACGTAGAAGTCGGCGACCGCCACGCTGACCAGCGACGCCCAGGCGAGCTGCATGTGGCGGGCGTTGAGCGCGCTGACCCAGCCCCACATGCGATAGCGCACGGGGTGCTTGGAGAAGGTGCGGATCCGGCCGCCGACGATGTGCCGGCACGAGTGGCAGGAGAGGGTGTACGCCCAGATCAGAACGATGTTGGCGAGAAGGACGAGGGTGCCGAGGCCCATGTGGCCCCACTCGCCCCGCGCATTACGGAAGCCGAGCGCCGTGTCGTAGGTGAGGATGCCCGCGACGATCACCGCGAAGTAGAAGAAGTAGCGGTGGACGTTCTGCAGGATCAGCGGGAAGCGCGTCTCGCCGGAGTACGTGCGGTGCGGCTCGGCGACGGCGCAGGCCGGGGGCGAGGCCCAGAAGCCGCGGTAGTACGCCTTGCGGTAGTAGTAGCAGGTCAGCCGGAAGCCGAGCGGGAAGATCAGGATCAGCAGGGCCGGCGACAGGCTCCACCAGGAGCCGAAGACCTCCCAGTCCGCGCCGTCCTTCATCGGGACGCAGTTCTCCGCGATGCAGGGCGAGTAGAACGGGGAGACGTAGGGCGCCGCGTAGTAGTCGTCGCCCGCGAAGGCCCGCCAGGTCGAGTAGACGACGAAGGCGAACAGCCCGGCCGCGGTGGCGGCGGGCTGCAGCCACCAGCGGTCGGCGCGCAGGTGGCGGGCGGGGATCGTGGCGCGCGAGGGGTGATGGACCCCGCCTTGGGCGGGCACCCCGGCGGAGGTCGCGGATCGGGGGTCGGTACCAGTGGCCAAGAGGGACTCCGGGGAGGAGCGGAAGGGGGGTCGGTTGCTGCCGCGCTGCCCGGCCCCGTCAGGGGGCGTGCCGGTCCCGGGCGCCGAGCCCCTCCTCGTCCGCGTCCTTCCACAAGGACGCGTCGTACGGGGCGTCGGGGATCGGCACCGGCTCGGGGCGCGGCCGCTCCGCGGGGTGGACGTCGCGCAGAAGGGTGACGCTCTCGCGCAGGTGGGCGGCGTCCGTGCGCACCCGGCGCAGTTCGAGGTCCTGGCTGCCCAGGTGCTTCTCCAGCCGTGCGAGCGCCCGGCCGAGATCGTCCAGGCAGCGCTGGACCGCGGTCACTTCGTCTTGCAGGGACATGTCTGACCCTCACTTCCGCTGTCGGCGGTTGCGGGTGGCGACGGTGATGCGACTGAGAGTGTCGCGCGTCACACCCCTCCGGGGGAAGATAGCGATCGCGCCTTCGCCGGAACGGGTGCGGCGCGCGCCGGGGGGCTGCAGAAACGTTCGTTCATGGTGCGCCCACCAGTGGGCGGGGGCCGCGGAATCGTTCGTCCACGCGGGTGGCGTACACCCGGGCGGCGCCGTGTCGGCGCGCAGCCGGACCGACTGTCGCATTCAGTGGTGAGCAGTAGATGCGATCAGCGGCGCATTACGCCGAAAGAGCCCGGCGACCGAGTCCGGCGGAGGTGGCACCACCCATGGCCTTTAACCGATCTCTGCGGTCTCTACGGTCTCTGTGGTCTCCCCGGCCTCCCCGGTCTCTACGGACTCTCCCATCCCTCCGGTCCCGTACGCGCCGCCGTCGCTGTGCCGCCCTGCTCACCGCCGGGATCCTGCTCACCGGCTGCGGCCTCGACCAGGACGGCGACGGCGTCGTCACCCCGCAGGACGTCGCGGCCGCGCCGCGGGCCAAGGTCGCCGACGGCGGCACCCTCACCTGGGCGGTCGACACCCTGCCCAGCACCCTCAACACCTTCCAGACGGACGCCGACGCCACCACGCAGCGGGTCGCCGCCGCCGTCCTGCCCGCCCTGTTCACCACCGACGGGCGCGGCCGCCCCCAGCGCAACGCCGACTACCTGCGCTCGGCCGAAGTCGCCCAGCGCGAACCCCACCAGGTCGTCGTCTACAAGCTCAACCCGAAGGCCGTCTGGAGCGACGGCAAGGCCCTCACCGCCGCCGACTTCGAGGCCCAGTGGAAGGCCCTGCGCGGCAAGGACAGCGCCTACTGGACGGCCCGCAACGCCGGCTACGACCGCATCGACCGGGTCGAGCAGGGCGCCGACGCGCACGAGGTGAAGGTCACCTTCGCCCGTAGCTGCGCCGACTGGCCCGCCCTGTTCACCCCGCTCTACCCGAAGGCCGTCATGAGCAGCGCGGACGGCTTCAACGACGGCGCCCGCAACGAACTCAAGCTCTCCGCCGGGCCCTTCCGGGTCGCCGGGCGCGACAACAAGCAGGGCACCCTCACCCTCGCCCGCGACCCCAAGTGGTGGGGTGACCCGGCCAAGCTGGACCGGCTCGTGCTGCGGACGGTGCCACGCGCCGAGCGGGCCGCGGCGCTGGCGGCCGGCAAGCTCGACCTCGCCGACGTGACCGCCGCCGACGCCCGCCGCATCACGGACGCGAACAAGCCGAAGAAGCAGGACAAGGGGGACAAGCCTCCGGCCGCCGCGGCTCCGCGTTCGCCCGCCCTGCGCGGCGTCGTCGTCCGCAAGTCCCTGGAGCCCGGGTACACCCAGCTCGCCCTCAACGGCGCCGCCGGCCCGCTCGCCGACGAGCGCGTCCGCCGGGCCGTCGCCCGCGCCATCGACCGCCGGGCCGTCGCCAAATCCGTCCTCGGACCGCTGGGCCTGCCCACCGAGCCGCTCGGCAGCCACCTCTTCCTCGCCGGCCAGGACGGCTACGAGGACAACAGCGACGCCATCGGCGGCCCCGACCCCAAGGCCGCCAGGGCCCTGCTCGCGGAGGCCGGCTGGAAGCAGGGCCGCGCCGACGGCTCCAGGACGGCGGCGGGCGCGGACGGAGCCGACGACCGCTCCGGTACGCCCGGCAGGACCGTCGAACTGCGCCCCGGCCCCCGGGCCGGGCCCGACCCCGCCGACGGGGACGAGACGGAGGGCACCGCCGAGGACTTCGCGGACCTGCACGACCTTGAGGACGGCGCGGCCGGCGCGGATAGCGTGGACGGCGCGGACGAGGCCGGCCTGCCCGACGGTGACGGCAAGCGGACCGCCCGCGACGGCGGAGGCAAGGCGGCCGCCGCCCCGGTCCGCATGAAGAACGGCAAGAAGCTCACCCTCCGCTTCGTGGTGCCGGTGAGCGCCGGGACCGAGTCCCTGCGGTCCGTCGCCGACCACATCGCCCGGCGGCTCGACGCGGTCGGCATCGCCACCGAGATGACCAAGGTCGGGGACGTCGGTTTCTTCAAGGACCACATCGCCGCCGGCAGCTACGACCTGGCCCTCTACTCCTGGCCCGCCACCGCCTTCCCCGCGACCGACGCCCGCCCGCTCTTCGCCAAGCCCCAGCCCGCCGCGGACGGCTCCCTGGTCGTGGAGCAGAACTACACCCGGGTCGGCACCGACCGCATCGACCAGCTCTTCGACCAGGCCTCCACCGAACTCGACGCGGAAGCTTCCCGCGACCTCGCCGGCCGCGCGGACGCCCGCATCTGGGCCCTGGCGGGCTCGATCCCCCTCTACCAGCGCCCGCAGCTGGTGGGCGCCCGGAAAACCGTGGCGAACGCGGGCGCGTTCGGGCTGGGGTCGCCGCGCTACCAGGACATCGGGTTCCGGCGGGGTTAGCGGGGGGCGGGTAGGGGGCGGACGGGATGTGGGCGCCGTATAGGCGCCGTATACCCCCGTCCGTACGGGTACCACTGCGATTTCAGGAGCTGCGCCGCCGAGGGCGCGGGTCAGAACAGGCTGGCAGCGGGGGGAGGGGTGGGGGGCTCGGGTCCGGTGGGTTGGCTGTGCGGCCGGTGGGGTGTTGGCCGCCGTACTCCTGCCGTCACGGATGCACGCGCGTAAGGAGACCGGACGCTCCGGCCGTGGCTGAGGGGGAGCTGGCAGCTGCCGCGATGTGCCTGGGCCCGGTGGGGGCGCTTCGCTCAGCGCGCCACCATCGTGGCTGGGCAGGCGGCTGCGGATTGGTGGGGGCTGGCGGCCTTCCAGGCCCGGAAATCACCCGGCCCGCCGGCGTCGCACGGCGGATAAGTGACCCCAGTTACCGTCCCACCGGGGAATCTGCGCCTCGGAAGCCCCGCCCAGGGGCGGTCGGACGCCTCACGCGGCTGTCCCACCAGGGAGCCCGTGTCTCAGAAGTCCCCACTCAGGGACAGCCGGACGCCCGGCCACGATGGTGGCGCGCTGAGCGAAGCGCCCACGACGGGCTGCACCACATCGCGGCAGCAGCCAGCTCCCCCTCAGCCACAACCGGACAGACCGGTCTCCTCACGCACCCGCATCCGCGACGGCGCGAGTACGGCGACCGGCCGCCCACCGGCCGCACAGCCAACACGCCGAACCGAAACCCCCCACCCCTCCCCCCGCTGCCAGCCTGCCTTGACACCGGCCCCTACGAAGGGACAGTCGGCCACGGTCAAAGCAAGTGATCAGCCTTGCCGGCCTTGACCTCACGGATCAGCGCGCGCAAAGCGTCACGGGTGTCAGTGACGTAGTGATCCTCAGCCCCGCTGACAGCGATGTACGCGTTGCCGACGGAGTCGGTGCCTATTCGGAAACATGCATTTCCGTCACCGCAGAACGGGTCTTCCCAGAGGATGTGCGACATGGTCGCCTTCCTGGCAGTCGGCCGCGGTCAGAGCAGGTGGTCGGCCTTGCCCGCCTTGATGTCACGGATCAGGGCGCGCAGGGCGTCACGGGTGTCAGTGACGTAGTGGTCCTCGGCGCCGCTCACGGCGATGTAGGCGTTGCCCGTGGAGTCAGTGCCTATTCGAAAGCAGTTGCTACTGTCGCCGCAGAACGGATCTTCCCAGAGGATGTGCGACATGGTTGCCTTCCTTTAAAGATCGGATGCGATTCTGTGGATGAAGTCGCGCGATTGCGTCACGTCAAGAGCGGCCTGTTCCATCCAGTCCAGGTGGGCCCGGTAACGGGCGATCTGCGACTCCGCGGACAGGAAGATCGGCCCGCCCACCGCGTCGAGCAGAACGGTGTCGAGCTGAGGCACCGGCCCGTCGACGTACGTCATCGCGTTGCCTGCGCCCGGGAATACCCCAGTCTCCACGGGTACCACCCGGAGCACGACGTTCCTGCGCTCGGACATGAGCAGCAGGAATTCGAGCTGCTCCCGCATCACCTTGCTGCCGCCGAACCGCATACGCAGAGCCGCCTCATGGATGAAGCCCGTGTATTCCATCGGGTCGGGATCGTCTAGGACTTGTTGACGCTGCATCCGATGGGTCACACGGAGCTCAACTTCCAGCCGGGGAAGTGCTGGTAGCACCCCGTCGAAGATCGCGCGGGCGTATTCCTCCGTCTGGAGGATCCCTGGTAGATGCATCACCTGTGTGGTGTGCAGTCGAGCTGCGTGCCACTCCAACTCCGCGATGTCCAGTAGCCCTACGGGGAGGGTGCCTCGGAACTGTTCCCACCAGCCACGCTCGCGCTTCTGGGCCATGGAGGCAAGAGCCTCGATGTAGTCCCCGTCCGCGCATGCGTAGTGGCAGGCCAGGGTGCGGAGTCGGTCTGGCGTGATGACGCGTACCCCGGATTCGATGTTGGAGATCTTCCCGCGATCGAGCCCGAGCAGCCCGGCTGCGTAATCGGTCGAAATACCTGCAGCTGTACGCATCTTGCGCAGTTCGAAACCCAGCCGCTTCTGTCGCTCTGTCGGCGTAGTCCTCGGTGGCATAGCTCCTTCCTACAGCCTTGCTGCGCGGAACGTCCGAGTCAGTTCAAACGTCCACTCTTCCGGGTTAATGACCACCGAAAAAGTGGCGCGGGGCCACCATCGACTCTACGTTCATTGTCGCCGCCAGCGCACGGCGCAGCCGGAAGCGCATCGTACGGGCGCCGTACTACCTCCCGCCCTGAGACAGGCCACCGGCTCAACACCCCCACACCTCACCCCACTCCACCCCACCCCGGGAGCCGCCGCATGCCCGCCGCCGGAACCGACCGCACTCTCTGCCCCCTGATCACCCCCGTCCCGTCCAACCCCTCCACCCTCGCCACCACCCACCGCCCCGCCTACATCCCCCGCTCCCCCGACCCCACCACCCTCGCCTACAGCTTCACCGTCCCCGGTGACCCCCGCTCCGCCACCGTCGTCCGGGCCACCATCCGCAGCGTCCTGCGCACCCACGGGCTCACCGCCATCGAAGAGGCCGCCCTCTCCGTAGCCGGGGAGCTCGTCGCCTGCGGGACACGGTTCGCGCCCGGGCAGGACCTCTACCACTCGCTCCGCTGGTGCGACGGCGCGCTCCGGATCGTCAACTGGGACGCCCACCACGCCCACTCCGACACCCGCCAGGCCGCCCACTGCACCGCCTGCCGCAAACGCACCCTGCTCCTCCTCGCCGCCGTAATCCACGAATGCCGCGGGACCTGGGGCATCAGTGAGCCCGGGTCCACCAGCGAGGGGACCCGGGTGTGGGCGCGGATCCCGGTGCCCGGAGCCTGACGTCAGTACAGGCTCAGCAGCGCCTCCACCGCGTCCGGTGCCGGGAACTCCCCGTCCGGCAGGGCCAGCTCGAACCAGACCGTCTTGCCGTGGGGGATGCGGCGGCTGCCCCAGGCGGCGCTCAGCAGGCCGACGAGCTGCAGGCCCCGCCCGCCCTCGTCGGTGTCGCGGGCGCGCCGCCGCCGGGGCTGGACCAGGCCGCCGTCCCAGACCTCGCACACCAGGGTGCGGTCCAGGAGCAGCCGGAGCCGGATCTCGCCCTCGCCGTAGCGGAGCGCGTTGGTGACGAGCTCGCTCACCAGCAGCTCGGTCGTGTCGACCAGGCTTTCCAGGCCCCACAGGGGGAGCTGTTCCCGGGCGAGTTCGCGGGCGCGGGCGACCGAGCGCGGTTCGGCGGGCAGCGTCCAGTCGCCCACGTGCTCGGCAGGCAGCCCGCGCAGGCGGGCCATGAGGAGGGCGATGTCGTCCTCGCCGTGGTGGGTGTCGAGCGCGCCGAGGACGTGCTCGCAGACCTCCTCAAGGGGGCGGGCGGGGCCGGTGAGGGCCTCCTGGAAGGCCTCCAGGCCCTCGTCCAGGGCGTGCTCGCGGGATTCGACGAGGCCGTCGGTGTAGAGGGCCAGCAGCGCGCCGTCCGGCAGGTCGACGACGGTTTCCTCGAAGAGCTCGCCGCCGACGCCGAGCGGCATGCCGGGCGGGACGTCGAGCAGCTCGGCGGGGCGTCCGGCCTTGACCAGGACGGGCGGCAGGTGGCCGGCGTTGGCGATGGTGCAGCGCCGGGTGACGGGGTCGTAGACGGCGTAGACGCAGGTGGCGAGGTAGACCTCGGAGAGGTCGGCGGCGCGCACCCCGCCCCGTACGCCCCGGGTGGAGGACTGCTTGCCGCCGGGGCGGCCGAGCCCGTGGGCGATCTCGTCGAGGGCGGAGAGCACCTCGGCGGGTTCGAGGTCGAGCATGGCCAGGGTGCGGACGGCCGTGCGCAGCTCGCCCATGGCGACGGCCGCGCGCAGGCCGCGGCCCATGACGTCGCCGACGACGAGGGCCGTGCGGTGGCCGGGCAGTTCGATGACGTCGAACCAGTCGCCGCCGACCTCGGTGGCCGCGTTGGCGGGCAGGTAGCGGCAGGCGATCTCCAGGCCGGCGGCCTCGGGGTCGCCGGGGGGCAGGAGGCTGCGCTGGAGGATGACGGCGCGCTCGTGTTCGCGCCGGTAGAGGCGGGCGTTGTCGATGCAGACGGCGGCGCGGGCGGCCAGCTCGACGGCGAGGGCGGTGTCGCGTTCGCCGAAGGGCTCGCTGCCCTTCGTGCGGGAGAACTGCGCGAGCCCCACCACGGTGTCGCGGGCGACCATCGGCACGGCGAGCGTGGACTGGATGACGGCGCCGAGCTCGGGGCCGTCCTCGCCCTCCCGGCGCGGGATGAACTGCACCTGCGCGGTGCGCAGCGCGGCGGCGCACGGCGAGTGGAAGGCGTAGCGGTGCACCTCGCCGACCTGGACGGGCTTCTCGCCGCCGGCCAGGGGCGCGCCGGTGACCGCGCTGGCGTAGGCGACGCGGCGCAGCTCGGCGCTGCCGTCGGCGAGCCCGGGCGGGGCTTCGTCGCCGGCGAGCAGGCCCTGGTAGAGGTCGACGGAGGCGAGGTCGCAGAACTGGGGGACGGCGACGTCCAGCAGTTCGCGGGCGGTGGTCTCCAGGTCGAGGGAGTTGCCGATGCGGGCCCCGGCCTCGTTGAGCAGGGCCAGGTTGCGGCGGACGCCGGCGGCTTCGCGCTCGGCGTGGCGGCGGCGGGTGACGTCGGTGGCGAGCGCGGCGACGCCGATGGGCCGCCCGCTGCCGCTGTGCAGCCGGTAGAGCGAGACCGACCAGCGGCGGCGCTCGCTGTGCCCGGGCACGGGCCCGACGAGCTGGATGTCCGACACCGGCTTTCCGGTGTCGAGGACTTGGCGCAGGGCGGCGGTGAGCCGCTCGGCCTCGCCGCGGGGCAGGAAGTCGTGCGGGGTGCGGCCGCGGTGCCAGTCGGCGGGCCGGCCGAAGGCCTGTGCGAAGCTCTCGTTGACGCGCAGCAGCGTGAGGTCGGTGCCGAAGAAGAAGAATCCCAGCGGAGATTGGCCGAAAACGGCTTCGGAGGCCGCGATGTCGGTCTCTATTCCGCGCAGGGCCCGGACGTCGACGGCGACGCAGAGCGCGGCGCGCTCCCCGCGCTCGTTCTGCGTGGGCATCACGTAGATCTCGGCGAGCCCGGACTGCTCGGCGGCGGTCCTGCCGGTGGCGGACGCCCCGTCACCGGCCCCCGGTCCGCCGCCCGCTCCGGGATGGCGGCCGCCGCGCTGATACGGGATCAGGCCCGTCCACTCGCGCCCGTCGAGGCCGCCCTCGCCGAGGAAGGGGGCGGACGGGTGCGGGCGGCCGTGCCCGTCGGCCGGGGTCAGCACCTCCAGCGGGTCCTTGCCGACGGCGTGCCGTGCCGCTATTCCGAAGAGCTCGGCGGCGCGCTCGCTCCACTGCTCGATCCGCCCGTCGGGCCCGAGGGAGAAGGAGGCGACGCGGATGTAGTCGTAGAGGGATCCGGGCGGGTTGTTCTGCCACATCTCCGTGGCGCGCGATCCCTGCGCCGTACCACCCGCCGCACCCGCTGGCTTTTCGCTCACGTGCCCGTCCCCTCCGGCTCATGTGCTCGCACCGGCATCAGAAGGCCGAGTATCCAGCACAGGGGGCCTTCGGAACACGGACTTCACGATCACAGCACGGTCTCAACCCGCTACGAGTCCTTTCCCCGGTCAGTGGCCGGGCAGGCTCAGTTCGAACCACACGGTCTTGCCCGTGTTCCCCCGTCGCGTTCCCCAGCGGCGGGAGGCGCATGCCACGAGCTGCAGCCCGCGTCCGCCCTCGTCGTCGGGGTCGGCCACGCGCTCGCGGGGCGGGTCGGGGAGGGGGTCGGAGACCTCCACCAGAAGGGTGGGGCCCGCGTGGGAGTACATCCTTACTCCGATCGGTCCGCTCGCGTACCGCAGGGAGTTGGTGACGAGCTCGCTGACGAGCAGCACCGTCACGTCGGTGACGCCTTCCATGCCCCAGTCCTGCAGGGTGTCGCGGACGAGCGTGCGTGCCTTCCGGACGGCGCCGGGCTCGGCAGGGAAGCTCCATTCGGCGAAGCCGGGTGTCGACGCCAAGGTCCCCGCGCTGTCGTTCACGCCGACCACTTCCCAGACCGCTGCGGTCCCGCCGGGTTTACCCGGTTCGGGGTGAATAATCAGCACATACCCGGTATGAGGGGCCGACTATCTTCTTCTGCGGTCCGAGGTCGCCGCACGTGCGGCAGATGGCGTAGCGGGCTGCGCGGGGGCTCATCCGAGCACGCGGGGGGCGGGCGGTGAAAGCCCCGCTCACGGCACCGTGCGCCGCAGCAGCCCCGCGGCGAGCGCCACGGCGGGGCGGTCCTGGTCGAGCCAGTCGACCTCGTCCAGCTCGTCGGGGGTGAGCCAGCGCAGCTCGTCGTGGTCCTGGAGGGGGCGGGCCTCGCCCGCGAGCAGCCTGGCCGTCCAGACGTGCAGCACGTACGGCGGGCGCAGCGGCCACTCTCCCGCGACGCGCTCCAGCGGCTCGGCCTCCACGCCGAGCTCCTCGCGCAGCTCCCGGACGAGCGCCTGCTCGGCGCTCTCGCCGGGCTCCAGCTTGCCGCCGGGCAGCTCCCAGCGGCCGGCGAGCTCGGGCGGAGCGCTCCGCCTCGCGGCGAGCAGGCGCCCTCCGTCGAACAGGGCTGCGCCCACCACTACGCGTACGGTCGTCATGGGCCCCCAGCGTAGGGCCCTCCCGGCGGGCTACGGCCTACGGGTCCGGGTGCGATCGGATCCCCCCGGACCCTCGCCGCCGTGGTCGAGCACCGTCGCGGCGGGGCTGATTTTTCAGGCGGAGCTGACTTTCAGGACGCCGCCCGGCCCACGCGTTCGACTATGTAAACCTGCCGGCGGCCGCCGGCGTCGAGCCGGCCGACCACCTTCTCCGCCTCGGCCCGGGTGGCGTACTGCCCCACGCGGTAGTAGTTGCCGTTCTCCTCCTGGCGGATTACCTGCCACGGCAGGACCGGTCCGCTGTCCGTCATCGCCCCTGCCCTTCCGCCGCGGTGAGCGCCCGCGCACGCCCCTTGTCCATTCCCGGAGAAACCGCAGTACGCATATGCCCGAGCGTACGCCCGACCTTTACGCAGCGGATACGGTTTTTTACGAAGAGGCACGCATTCGGCCACCGGCGGCCGGGGCACGGATGCGAGAAGGGGCGGCCGACGACCCTCGCGGGCCCTCGGCCGCCCCTGCGCGGCACTGGAGATCTTCCGGACTACGACTTCGCCATGGAGGGCTCGGAGCACCCCTCCGGGTCGTCGGAGGCCCCGGAGGCCTCGGCGGCCTCGGCGGCCTCGGCGGCGGCCATCTCCTTCTCGGTCTCGACGAGGGTCGGGTTGCGCCAGGCGCTGCGGACGCCCCAGAAGTAGAACGCGAGCGCGATCAGGGCGACCACCACGATGTCCCAGCCCTGAGCCAGGTAGCCCTTGCCGCCGAACTCGGTGCCGCCGGCCCACGAGACGAAGGCCATGACGAGCAGGTAGGCGACCATCCAGGCGCCGGCCTTCAGGTGCGGCTTGAGCTCGGCCCACGGCTTGCGCAGCTCGTACCAGGCCCAGATCGGCAGGCCGATGGCCATGATGAAGATGACCTTGCCGGTCAGCGGCCAGCGGGCCCAGTACATGACCAGGGAGCCGAAGATCATCGCGATGGGCGCGATGACCGGCATGGCCTTGAGCTTGACCGGGCGCTTCATGCCGGGCGCGATGCGGCGCAGCGACATCACGGCGACGGGGCCGGTGATGTACGAGATGACGGTGGCGACACCGACGATCTCGGCGATCGAGCCCCAGCCGCGGAAGACGGCGAGGAAGACGAAGGAGATCGCCAGGTTGAGCAGCAGGGCCGGCTTGGGCACACCGGTCTTGGGGTCGACCTTGCCGAAGATCTTCGGCAGGTGGCCGTTCTCCTGGACGCCGTTGATCATGCGGGAGGTGGTGGCCGCGTAGATCATGCCGGTGCCGGAGGGCGAGACGAAGGCGTCCGCGTAGAGCAGCAGCGCGAGCCAGTTCAGGCCCCAGGCCACGGACAGGTCCGCGAGCGGGGACTTGTAGGCCAGGGAGTTCCAGCCGCCGGAGAGGTCCGCCGCGGGGACGGCCATCAGGAAGGCGACCTGCAGGGCCAGGTAGATCACCAGGGCGATCAGGATGGAGCCGATGACGGCCTTCGGCAGCGACTTGCCGGGGTTACGGGCCTCGGCGGCCATGTTGAGCGGCGACTGGAAGCCGTTGAAGGCCCAGACGATGCCCGCGACGGCGACGGCGCTGAAAACGGCGCTCCAGCCGTTCGGGGCGAAGCCGCCGTGGTCCGTGACGTTGCTGGTGTCGAAGTGCGCGAAGACCAGCGCGCCGGCGGTGAGCGCGGGCACGACGACCTTGAACACGGTGATCGCGTTGTTCGTCTTGGCGAACAGGGTGATCGCGAACCAGTTCAGGAAGAAGTAGAAGACCAGCAGCACGCTCGCGAGCGCGATGCCGGTGCCCGTGAGCTCCTTGCCGTCGTAGAGGTTCTTGGCCCAGCCGAAGTCCCACGAGCTCATGTACTGGATCGAGGCGGTCGCCTCACCCGGGATCACCGAGACGATGGCGATCCAGTTCGCCCACGCGGCCATGTACCCGGCCAGCGAGCCGTGCGAGTACTGGCCGTAGCGCACCATGCCGCCGGCCTTGGGGAACATCGAGCCGAGCTCGGTGTAGGTGAGGGCGATGGTCAGCGCCACGACGGCGCCGATGACCCAGGCGAAGATGGCAGCCGGGCCGGCCAGTACGGCGGCACGCTCGGCGCCGAAAAGCCAGCCGGAGCCGATGATCGACCCGAGACCGACGGCCGTCAGGGCCGTCGTGCCCAGGGTCCGGCGGTAATTCGAGTGGGAACCCTGTTCGGTACTCAAGCTCCGGATCTCCTTTTCTCTCTACTCCCCTACGCAGGACACAAACCGCGCCATCGTACGAGCGTTTTGGAGGACCGGATTCCGCGAAAAGCCCCTGACCTGGGCGTATGTGAGTTTTGCAACAGAAAAAATGACCCGATTACATCGGGTCGAACCCGGACAAACCGTCCACTACTTACCCGGGGGTAAGGAGCGGTGGACGGGGCCCGGACCCGCCGAAGACGGCGCCGGTACAGGGAGTTCACCCCGGCGCCGTCTTCACGTCACGGCTACTTCACCGGAAGGTGGTACGCGACGCGGTAGCGGTCGGCGAGGGCGACGATCTCGGCCGTCTCCACCGGGCAGCCCCCCGCGAAGTACGTGCGCGTGACGACCACGACGCAGTGGCCGGGGACGCCGCCGAGCGCCAGGACCTCCTCCGCGAGCCCGGGCCGGGCGCCGACCTCCTCCGCGACGTTGTCCACGACGAGGTCGATGGCGGCCATCCGCTCGACGACGCCGCGGCCCGCCAGCGGCCCCTCCTCCGGGAGCATCACCGGCGTCCGCCCGGTGACGGACAGGGGCTCCCAGGAGGTGGAGAGCATGACGGGCTCGCCCTGCGCCCGGAAGACGTAGTCGGTGCGCATGGTGCGGTCGCCCGTGGCGATGCGCAGGCGGCGGGCGACGGCGGCATCGGCCGGGACCTGCTCGCTGCGCGACTCCCAGGTGCCCTTGACCCGGCTGTCCGCCTGCTCCTGGCGGAAGGGCGTCGACTCGCCGGCCGGGCGGTACCCCGTGCGGACGAGGGTGCGCGGAACGGGCTGCTCGCGCACATAGGTGCCGGAACCGGACCGGCCCTCCACCAGACCCTCCGCCATCAGGACCTTGCGGGCCTCCAGGGCCACGGTGTCCGAGACGCCGTACTGCTCGCGGATGCGCGCCTGGGACGGCAGCCGGGTATGCGGCGGCAACTCACCGGCGACGATCTTCTGACGCAGATCGCCGGCCACTCGAAGGTACGCGGGCTGGTCACCGAAGGCCACGGCCACTCCCAATAGGTTGACAGTCCGCAACAGCTTGGCAACCCTCGGTTGCTGCCCGCAACTCAAGGCCATTGATTCACTAGATGTAGTGAATTGCAGCTCAGGGACGCTTAGTTGGCGGCAACACCCACGCATGCAGCGAGGACCACCCCCGGCACATCCGCAAATATGCACCGCCCGATGCATACCCAGCCCACACGCCGCAAACACGCTCCGTTACGGAAGAGGGTGACGCCGGGTCGGCCGCCCTGGCCGGCTATCAGGCGGTCGGCCTGCTGCGTGCGGCGAATCACCGGAATTCCTCCGGCCGGGATGATTGCCTCTTCAGCCTGAGACGCGGGCCGCTACCGTGAAGCCATGACCGCACTGCCCGACTGGATGATCCCGCCCCGTCCCGAGGGGTGGCTCGCGGAGGACCTGGACCGCCTCCAGGAAGCCCCTCGTCACACAGAACTGATCGACGGAGCGCTGATTTTCATGATGTCCCCGCAGCGATGGTGGCACGGCGAGCTCGTCCACTCGCTCACCTCAGCGCTCAAGGAACTGGCCCCCGCCGGCTTCAGGGTCGGGCGAGAGATGACCATCCGGCTCGACGAGCGCAATCGCCCGGAACCCGACATCCTCGTGACCACAGCCCCCTTCGACCGCAACCTCACCTGGTTTACGCCCGATGACGTCCGGCTCGTGGTCGAGGTGGTCTCACCCGAGTCCGCCCACCGCGACCGCACCGTCAAGCTGCACAAGTACGCCGAGGCCGGCATCCCCCACTACTGGTGCGTCGAGGACGAGGACGGCGCCGCCGTCGTCCACGTCTACGAACTGGACGAGCCGACCGCGACCTACGTCCCGGTCGACATCTGCCGCGGAAAGCTCAGCCGGCCGGTTCCGTTCGAGATCGAGATCGACTTGGACGGCCTGACGCCGGGCGGCAGGGGCTGAGGAACGCGAAAGGGCCGCACTCGGCGAGTGCGGCCCTTCGGTGCGTCGTCGTCAGACGTTAAACCTGAACTCCACCACGTCGCCGTCGGCCATCACGTACTCCTTGCCCTCCATGCGGGCCTTGCCGGCCGCGCGGGCGTCGGCCACGGAGCCGGCCGCGATCAGGTCCTCGAAGGAGATGACCTCGGCCTTGATGAAGCCCTTCTGGAAGTCGGTGTGGATGACACCGGCCGCCTCGGGGGCCGTGGCGCCCTTCTTGATCGTCCAGGCGCGGGTCTCCTTGGGACCGGCGGTGAGGTAGGTCTGCAGGCCCAGGGTGTCGAAGCCGACGCGGCCCAGGGTGGCGAGGCCGGGCTCGTCCTGGCCCATGGACTGCAGCAGCTCCAGCGCCTCCTCGTCGTCCAGCTCGATGAGCTCGGACTCGATCTTGGCGTTGAGGAAGATGGCCTCGGCCGGGGCGACCAGCGCGCGCTGCTCGTTCTTGAAGTCCTCGTCGACCAGCTCGTCCTCGTCCACGTTGAAGACGTAGAGGAAGGGCTTGGTGGTGAGCAGGTGCAGCTCGTGCAGCAGGTCACCGCGCTCGGTGCCCTTGGTGATGCCCGCGGAGAACAGGGTCTGGCCCGACTCCAGGATCCCCTTCGCCTCCTCGACGGCGGCGAGGACGGCGACCTTCTCCTTCTGGAGGCGCGACTCCTTGGTCAGGCGCGGAACGGCCTTCTCGACCGACTGCAGGTCGGCCAGGATCAGCTCGGTGTTGATCGTCTCGATGTCGTCCTTGGGCGAGACCTTGCCGTCGACGTGGACGACGTTCTCGTCCTTGAAGGCGCGGATGACCTGGCAGATGGCGTCGGACTCACGGATGTTCGCGAGGAACTTGTTGCCCAGGCCCTCGCCCTCGGAGGCGCCGCGGACGATGCCCGCGATGTCGACGAAGTCGACCGTGGCGGGGAGGATCTTCTGCGAGCCGAAGATCTCGGCCAGCTTCTGCAGCCGGGCGTCGGGGACGCCGACCACGCCCACGTTGGGCTCGATGGTGGCGAACGGGTAGTTGGCCGCCAGCACGTCGTTCTTGGTCAGGGCGTTGAACAGGGTCGACTTGCCGACATTGGGCAGACCGACGATTCCGATCGTGAGCGACACGTGGCGACTTCCCGTAGGTTCCAAAGGGTCCGCGGCCCACTGCCGGGCCGGTCATCCAGTCTACGGGTCCACTCGTCCGGCGGGCCCGTACGGACTATCAGTCGAACGTACGGCCAAGGTGGCTCAAACCGCGTGTCCAACGCCGGATTCCTCCCGCTTGTCGACCTAGTTTGGTCGGGTGGAGCAACCCAGCACGCGCACGCCCCAGGGCAAGGCCCGCCGTGTCCCTCCCGTGCCGCGCCCCGCGGCCCCCGTGGGGCAGGGGCCGGCCGCCGCCGTCCGCCGGCCCCGCAGCGGGGCGTCCACCCAGCAGCTGCGGGCCCTGGGGCGGCTGCCGGCGCCGCGCCTGACCGGCCTCGGCAGCGGTGTGCTCACCACCGCGTGGATGCTCGGCGTCGGCTGGCTGGACTCCCTGGCGGGCGGCTCCTACGCCGTCTACGGGCTCTTCTTCCTGCTGGCGGGCACCGTGTGCGCGCTGTGGGTGCGGCCGGCCGACCTGATCACCGCGCCCGTCACCGCCCCCATCGCCTTCGCCGTGGGCGCCGTGCCCCTGGCCGGCGGGGGCGACGGGGCGGGCGCCAAGGTCATGGGCCTGGTCACGCTGCTGTCGCTGAACGCGGGCTGGCTCTACGCGGGCACCCTGCTGACCGCCCTGATCGCGCTGGCGCGCAGGATCGTGCTGATCAGGCGGCGGAGACGGGCACGGCTGCGCCGGTCGCAGCGGCAGCAGCCATCGCGGCCCCCACGATCCCGGCGTTGTTCTCCAGCTCCGCAGGCACGATCTCGGCGCTGACGCCCTCGATCAGCGGCAGGAACTTGGCCGCCTTGCGGCTCACGCCGCCGCCGATGACGAACAGCTCGGGCGAGAACAGCATCTCCACGTGGGCCAGGTAGCGCTCCACGCGCCGGGCCCAGTGGTTCCACTTCAGGCCCTCCTCCTCCTTGGCCCGGGTCGAGGCGCGGGTCTCCGCGTCGTGGCCCTGCAGCTCCAGGTGGCCCAGCTCGGTGTTGGCGACGAGCTTGCCGTCGGTGAAGACGGCGCTGCCGATGCCCGTGCCGAAGGTGAGCACGATGACGGTGCCGCGCCGCCCGCGGCCCGCCCCGAAGTGCATCTCGGCCAGGCCCGCGGCGTCGGCGTCGTTCAGCACGGTCACCGGTGCGCCGAGCCGCTCGCCGAGCAGCCCCGCCGCGTCCTGGCCGATCCAGCCCTTGTCGACGTTGGCGGCCGTGCGCGTCCTGCCACCGACGACCACGCCGGGGAACGTGGCCCCGACCGGCCCGGCGGGCGTGCCGAAGTGCTCCATGACCTGCCGGACGCCGTCCGCGACGGCGTCCGGGGTCGCCGGGTGCGGAGTGAGCACCTTGAAGCGCTCCTGGGTGAGCTCGCCCCGCAGCACGTCGACCGGAGCGCCCTTGATGCCCGATCCGCCGATGTCCACGCCGAATACGTTCATGGCCACCACGCTACGGCGTGGCGGCCATGAATGCAGGGTCCCTGCGCGGTCCGGGGGACCTCAGGCCTGCTCGCCCCCGGCCAGCCCGGCCGCCTCCGAGCGCAGGTCGCGGCGGAGCTCCTTCGGCAGGGAGAAGGTGATGCTCTCCTGGGCTGCGGTGATCGTCTCGACGTCGCCGTAGCCGCGCTCGGCCAGCCAGTCCAGGACGCCCTCGACGAGGATCTCCGGAACGGAGGCGCCCGAGGTCACGCCGACCGTGGTGACGCCTTCCAGCCACGCCTCGTCGATCTCGTCGGCGTAGTCCACCAGGTGGGCGTCCTTGGCGCCGGCGCCCAGGGCGACCTCGACCAGGCGGACGGAGTTGGAGGAGTTCTTCGAGCCGACGACGATCACCAGGTCGGCGTCGGCGCCCATCTGCTTGACCGCGATCTGCCGGTTCTGCGTGGCGTAGCAGATGTCGTCCGACGGCGGGGAGAGCAGGTTGGGGAACTTCTGCTGCAGCGCACCGACGGTCTCCATGGTCTCGTCGACCGAGAGCGTGGTCTGGGAGAGCCAGACGACCTTGTCCGGGTCGCGGACCTCGACGTTCGCCACGTCGCCGGGGCCGTCGACCAGGGTGATGTGGTCGGGCGCCTCGCCGCTGGTGCCGATGACCTCCTCGTGGCCCTCGTGTCCGATGAGGAGGATGTCGTAGTCGTCCTTGGCGAAGCGGACGGCTTCCTTGTGGACCTTGGTGACCAGCGGGCAGGTGGCGTCGATCGTGGCGAGCTTGCCGCGCCGGGCCTCCTCGTGGACGACCGGGGCGACGCCGTGCGCGGAGAAGATGACGATGTTGCCCTCGGGCACCTCCTCCGTCTCGTCGACGAAGATCGCGCCCTTCTTCTCCAGGGTCTTCACCACGTACTTGTTGTGGACGATCTCATGACGCACGTAGACGGGGGCGCCGTACTGCTCCAGGGCCTTCTCGACGGCGATCACGGCGCGGTCCACACCCGCGCAGTAGCCACGGGGGGCGGCGAGGAGGACCTTGCGGGCGGTGGGTGCAGTCATGCCGTCCATCGTAAGGGCCCGCGGCGGTCGACCGGCGGCGGGCGGCAGGGTGGGGCACGATGACGGAAGCCGCGATTCCGTCCGCTCTAGGGGCAGCCCATGACCGCACCCGTGACCGCACCCCCCGGCGGCACCGACGGAAAGCTTCACCGCACCCTCACCTTCCGGGACCTGATCGTCTACGGGATGCTGTTCATCGCCCCCATGGCGCCGGTGGGCATCTTCGGCACGCTGGACGCGAAGTCGCGCGGGGCGGTGGCGCTCGTCTACGTCGTCGCGACCGTGGCGATGGCCTTCACCGCCTTCTCGTACGCGCAGATGGTGCGCGTCGCCCCGCAGGCCGGCTCGGTCTACACGTACGCGCGCGTGGGGCTCGGCGAGGGCCCGGGGTTCATCGCCGGCTGGATGGCGCTGCTGGACTACCTGCTGATCCCCGCGGTGGCCTACCTCTTCTCGGGGATCGCCTTGCACGCGCTGGTGCCGTCGGTGTCGCAGTGGGTGTGGACGGCCGTCGCGGTGGCGGTGACGACCGCCCTGAACCTGGCGGGCGTGCGGACGGCCGCCGTCGTCGGCTTCCTGGTGCTCGCCATGGAGATCGCCGTCCTGCTGGTCTTCGTCGCGTGCGCGGTGTTCGCCCTCGCGGAGCACGGGGCCCGGCGCGGCTGGCTGTCGCCGCTGACCGGGGAGGGGGACTTCGCCATGGGCGCGGTGGTCGCCGCGGTGTCCGTGGCGGTGCTGTCGTACCTGGGCTTCGATGCGATCGCGGCGTTCGCGGAGGAGGCCGCAGGGGGCTCGGAGCGCGTCGCCCGGGCGGTGATGACGTGCCTGGCGGTGGCGGGCGTGCTGTTCATCGTCCAGACGTACCTGGCGGCGCTGCTCGCCCCGATGTCGGCGGCGGAGCTGGCGGCGGACCCGGCCGCGCAGGGATCGGCGTTCTACGACACGGTGGACTCGGCGACGGGCACGTGGCTGCACGACCTGGTGGCGGTCAGCAAGGCCGTCGGGGCGGCGTTCGCGGCACTGGCGGGGCAGGCCGCGGCGGGGCGGCTGCTGTTCGCGATGGCGCGGGACAGGAGGCTGCCGGGCCTGCTGTCGAAGGTGGACCCGGCCTCGGGCGTGCCCCGGATCGCGGTGCTGGGCGCGGCGGTGGTCAACCTGGTGGCGGCGGTGTGGGCGGCGCGGCGCGACGACGGCCTGGACCGCCTGGTCTCGGTGGTGGACGTGGGTGCGCTGGTGGCCTTCGCGCTGCTGCACCTGTCGGTGATCGGCTGGTTCGCGGTCCGCAGGCGGGGTCGCGAGCTGCGGCCCGTACGGCACGTGGTGGTGCCCCTGCTGGGGCTGGCCGTGGTGATCGCGGTGATCGCCGAGGCGTCGGCCACGGCGCAGGTCGTGGGCGGGTTGTGGCTGGTGGCGGGGCTGGGGGTGCTGGGAGCGGAGGTGTTCCGCAAGGGCCCGGCGTAGGACGGTACTGCGCGGTGCGGCACCGACGGGCCCGTCCGTGTCAGCTCCCCCCACTACGCTCACTGCATGGCCCTCAACACGTCCCCCGACGCCCCGATCCCGGTGGGGCAGGTGTCCCGGCTCATCGGCGGCTGGATCGACCGTCTCGGCGCGGTGTGGGTCGAGGGGCAGATCACCCAGCTCTCCCGCCGCCCGGGTGCCGGCGTCGTCTTCCTGACGCTGCGCGACCCGGCGCACGACATCTCGCTGTCCGTCACCTGCTACCGCGCGGTCTTCGACCGGGTCGCCGACATCGTCTCGGAGGGCGCGCGCGTCGTCGTGCACGCCAAGCCCGAGTGGTACGCCCCGCGCGGTCAGCTCTCGCTGCGGGCGGCGGAGATCCGGCCGGTGGGCGTCGGTGAGCTGCTGGCGCGGCTGGAGCAGCTGAAGAAGTCGCTGGCGGCGGAGGGGCTGTTCGCCGCGGAGCGCAAGCGGCCGCTGCCGTTCCTGCCGCAGCTGATCGGCCTGGTCTGCGGCCGTGCCTCGGCCGCCGAGCGGGACGTCCTGGAGAACGCCCGGCACCGCTGGCCCGCCGTCCGCTTCGAGATCCGCAACGTGCCCGTCCAGGGCGTGCACGCGGTGCCGCGCGTCATCGAGGCCGTCGAGGAGCTCGACAAGGCCTCGGGGGTGGATGTGATCATCGTGGCGCGCGGCGGCGGCAGCGTCGAGGACCTGCTGCCGTTCTCCGACGAGCGCCTGGTGCGGACCGTGGCCGCCTGCCGTACGCCGGTGGTCTCCGCGATCGGCCACGAGCCCGACTCCCCCCTGCTGGACCTGGTCGCGGACCTGCGCGCGTCCACGCCGACGGACGCGGCGAAGCGCGTGGTGCCCGACGTCGGCGAGGAGCTGGTCCGGGTCCGGCAGCTGCGCGAGCGCGCCCTGCGCTGCGTCACCGCGCACCTGGACCGCGAGGAGCGCGGCCTGGCGTCGGTGCGGGCCCGCCCGTGTATGCAGCATCCGCAGCGCATGGTGGAGGAGCGCGAGGACCGGATCGATGCGCTGACCGCCCGTGCGCGCCGCACGCTCGGCCACCTGCTGGACCGCGCGGACTCGGAGCTGTCGCACACGCACGCGCGCGTGGTCGCGCTGTCCCCGGCGGCGACGCTGCGCCGGGGCTATGCCGTGCTGCAGCACGCGGACGGCTCGGTGGTGCGGGATGCCGCGGAGGTGACGGCGGAGGAGGAGCTGCGGGCCCGGGTCGCGGAGGGCGAGTTCACCGTGCGGCCCGTTGCGGGGTCCGCTGTCGTACCCCCCGCATAGGCTGGTGGCCATGGCGACGACAACGGATGCGCTGGGGTACGAGCAGGCTCGCGACGAGCTGATCGAGGTCGTGCGCCGCCTGGAGGCGGGCGGCACGACGCTGGAGGAGTCGCTGGCCCTGTGGGAGCGCGGCGAGGAGCTGTCGAAGGTGTGCCGGCGCTGGCTGGAGGGCGCGCGGGCGCGGCTGGACGCGGCGCTGGCCTCCGAGGAGGAGGCCGGGGCGGCGGAGGGTGCGGCAGAGGGTGCCGCGGAGGACGCCGGCCTTTAGTTGAAGTTTCATCTACTTGTCGTACAGTGGATCCCGTAAGCCCTCCCCCCGGGATCTTCCGTACGCAAGAAGGTGCACTCCCCATGTCCCTCGCCCTCGACGCCGCCGCCCAGGACCTGCTCTTCCGCCAGGCGCACACCGCCAACACCTTCTCCGGCGAGCCGGTGACCGACGAGCAGATCCAGGCCGTCTACGACCTGGTCAAGTACGCCCCGACGGCGTTCAACCAGTCGCCCCTGCGCATCGTGCTGATCCGCTCCGAGGAGGCCCGCGAGCGCCTCGCGCCCCTCATGGCCGAGGGCAACCGCGAGAAGACCCGCAACGCCCCGCTCGTCGCGATCCTCGCCACGGACAACGAGTTCCACGAGGAGCTGCCGGAGCTGTTCCCGCACTTCCCGCAGGCCAAGGACGTCTTCTTCACCGAGCGCCCGGTCCGCGAGCGGTCCGCCGCGCTCAACGGCTCGCTGCAGGCCGGCTACTTCATCCTCGGCATCCGCGCGGCGGGCCTGGCCGCCGGCCCGATGACGGGCTTCGACTTCGCGGGCGTCCAGAAGGAGTTCCTGGACGGCGACCACACCCCGCTGATGATCGTCAACATCGGCAAGCCGGGCGAGGGCGCCTCGTACCCCCGCTCGCCGCGCCTGCCCTACGAGCAGGTCGTCACGACGGTCTGAGCCGTCCGGACAGCATGAAACCGCGGGGACGGTCTTGGACCGTCCCCGCAGCGGCGCCGGCCGTCGCGCTCTCTCAGCCCTTCGCGGACTTGAGCGCGGCGGCCATTTCCGCGAGCCGCTCCGCGGACGCGGTGCCGGTGACCACCGTGGTCACCCCGCGCTCCTCGCGCACGAGCGCGTTGTACTTCTCGCCCTCGTAGCGCCGCCACGTGGCATCGCCCACGCGCTGCGTCTTGTCCGTCTTCACAGCGCGCTGACTCGCACCGTCGATGAAGGCACCCGCCGGGCCGTCGCTCTGCTCGACCGCCACGTACTGCGTGTCCGGGTCGAGGAAGCCCAGGTGCCAGACCGAGCCCTCCTTGCCGCCCGACCCGCCCGCCCGGTACGAGACGGAGGTGGCGCGCCAGTCCTTGCCCAGCCCGGCCGGGGCCGCGACGGGGTACGGCGCCGCGCGCCGCGCCGTGTCGAGCTCGACGCGGTAGTCGACGGTGGGAACCGCGTTCCCGGCCTTGCTCTCGTCGTGCGGGATGAACACGTAGCTGACAAAAGCGACGGGAATAATCACCGCCATCGCGAGCACCATGTTGCGTACGGTCTGCGCCTTGGGATTCCTACCTGCCACACCCCCATCGTCCCCTATGACCTGGGAGATCTTGACGGCGGCCCCGGGGGCGCGCCGGAGCCCGGTCCGCGACCCGTCCGGGAGACCTTGACGCCGCTCATGCGTGGGGCCCTCTGCTCACTCTCGCAGTAAACAGATAAAGTCATCAGCACCCTCACCTTCTGCCCCTTTCGGGGGAGAGGGGTCCCACGGCCGTCGCCGTACAGAAAGGTGCGTTCCGATGACCGAGCATCATCTGCCGTCCCCGCTCGAGGTCAGCCCCGAGGCTCCCGACCGCAACCTCGCCCTGGAGCTCGTCCGGGTCACCGAGGCCGGTGCCATGGCATCGGGCCGCTGGGTCGGCCGGGGTGACAAGAACGGCGCGGACGGCGCCGCGGTCAAGGCCATGCGCGCCCTGATCGGCACCGTGTCCATGAACGGTGTCGTCGTCATCGGCGAGGGGGAGAAGGACAACGCCCCCATGCTCTACAACGGCGAGCGCGTGGGCGACGGCACCGGCGCCGAGTGCGACGTGGCCGTCGACCCGGTGGACGGCACGACCCTCACCGCCAAGGGCATGGCCAACGCCGTCTCCGTGATGGCCGTCGCCGACCGCGGCACCATGTTCGACCCGTCCGCGGTGTTCTACATGGACAAGCTGGTCACCGGCCCGGAGGCCGCCGACTTCGTCGACATCGACGCCCCCGTCGCCGTCAACATCCGCCGGATCGCCAAGGCCAAGCAGTCCTCCCCCGAGGACGTCACGGTCGTCGTCCTGGACCGCCCCCGCCACGACGGGCTCGTCAAGGAGATCCGCGAGGCCGGCGCCCGGATCAAGTTCATCTCCGACGGCGACGTGGCCGGCGCCATCATGGCCGCCCGCGAGGGCACCGGCGTGGACCTGCTGCTGGGCATCGGCGGCACGCCGGAGGGCATCATCGCGGCCTGCGCGATGAAGTGCCTCGGCGGCACCATCCAGGCCAAGCTGTGGCCCAAGGACGCCGAGGAGCGGCAGCGCGCCCTCGACGCGGGCCACGACCTCGACCGCGTCCTGCACACGAACGACCTGGTCAGCGGCGACAACGTGTTCTTCGTGGCCACCGGCATCACCGACGGGGAGCTGCTGCGCGGCGTCCGCTACCGCGCGGAGACGGCGACCACGCAGTCGCTGGTCATGCGCTCCAAGTCGGGCACGATCCGGCAGATCGACTCCACGCACCGGCTGTCGAAGCTGCGCGCGTACAGCACGGTGGACTTCGAGCGCCCCAGCTGAGCACCCTGCGCCCCGGAAGGCGCGCTTGTCCTCGCATGCCGGACGGGCTGAGATACGGCTGACCCAGCCGCACTCAAGCCCGTCCGGCATGCGAGGAACGGCTCGGTCGGCCCGTCCGCCGGGTCGGGGACGAAGGGGACGAAAGGGCGCCCGGGAAGGACCCGGGCCTCCCGTGCGTCAGCCCGCAGCCGCGATCCGCGTCGTGCGCGCCAGCTCGGCCTCGCGCCGCCGCCGGCGCGCCAGCACCACCCGGCGCTCGGCGGCGGTGAGACCGCCCCACACCCCGTAGGGCTCCGGCTGCAGCAAGGCGTGCTCGCGGCACTCGACCATCACCGGGCAACGGGCGCAGACGCGCTTGGCGGCCTCTTCGCGCGACAGACGGGCAGCCGTCGGTTCCTTGGATGGTGCGAAGAAGAGCCCGGCTTCATCCCGGCGGCACACCGCCTCCGAATGCCAGGGGCCGGCCTGATCCCGCGCGGACGGAATCCGCGGGGACGGTACGGCGGCTTCCTGCAGGGGCTGATGCGGTAGCAGCACGGTCTACTCCTGACGACGGCTTTTGCTTGGCCGGTTGAGTCACCCTTGCCCGCCTCCACTGCGCACGGCCATTCGCACCGGCAGCCGTACGAGAGACGATGCACCAAGCTTTACCCGCTGTGCGCGTGCTTATTCACACCGTTGCCATGAGCGGAACGCGGTAACCCGCAGTAAGTTCACGGTGGTAGGGCGCGCGGCCCTCCATCAGCGGCCCGCGCGAAGGTTCTTGAGCCGCTTGCCCCGCTTCGGTTCGGCGTCCACG
Source organism: Streptomyces rectiverticillatus (assembly GCF_013394065.1). Classification (NCBI taxonomy): domain Bacteria; kingdom Bacillati; phylum Actinomycetota; class Actinomycetes; order Kitasatosporales; family Streptomycetaceae; genus Streptomyces; species Streptomyces rectiverticillatus. Next base: position 4,755,081 of record NZ_CP040752.1, on the reverse strand, counting down.
CCGCCGAAGACCGCGAAGCCGGTGACGGAGACGACCGGCGCGTCGGGGTCGGGCGCTTCCACGGTCCTGACGTCGAAACCGCCGAATATGCCGGTGCCCGTGGAGCGCAGGGTGACGTTCTCCGGGACCGTGATGTCGACGCTGCCGAAGAACGAGGTGGCATTGATGACGATCTCCCGCTGCTCGAAGAACGCCTCGGTCAGATCGATCTCCACGGCACCGAACAGTGCGAACGCGTTCGTCCGCCGGCTCACCCGCCAGCGCCCCTTGCGGCTCGCGGCGCCGAAGACGGCGACGAGGTTCTCGGCGAGGCCCGCGCCGGCGGTGTGCGCCGGGGCCGCGTGCGGGCGTGCGGGGGCCTGCGGCCGGGCGCGGCCGTCCACCGGCAGGTCGCGGACCAGCGGTTCCAGCTCGCCCAGGGTCCTGGCCCGGTAGACGGCACCGATCCGCTCGGCGTGCTCCTCCGCGGTGATCCGGCCGTCGCCCAGGGCGTCGCGCAGGACGTCGGCGGTGCGGTCGCGGTCGGCGTCGGAGGCGCGCAGCCCGGGCTCCGGCACGGCCGGCCGGTTCTGCCGGGGGCTCTTCTCGAACATGGGTGACGATGGCTCTTCCACGGCAAGCAGGGTAGCCACAACGCGATAGATCGCGATAGAGGGCGGGGTCTTCCCGGGGATTCCCGCTGGTCGGAGCGGGTGAGCCTTACCTCACAAGACCACTCCCCCGCGCGCGCCCTAGGCTGGTACGCGCTGTCGAGGACGCCAGCCACCACTGCCTGCCGAGTGAGGAATCCGCCGCAATGCCTGCCTCTGAGTTCGCCTATACGGACCTCCTGCCCCTGGGCGAGGACAACACTCCGTACCGCCTGGTCACCTCCGAGGGCGTGTCGACCTTCGAGGCCGACGGCCGCACCTTCCTCAAGGTCGAGCCGGAGGCGCTGCGCAAGCTGGCCGCCGAGGCGATGCACGACATCTCGCACTACCTGCGCCCGGCCCACCTCGCGCAGCTGCGGAAGATCCTCGACGACCCCGAGGCCTCCCCGAACGACCGCTTCGTCGCCCTGGACCTGCTGAAGAACGCCAACATCGCGGCCGCCGGCGTGCTCCCGATGTGCCAGGACACCGGCACGGCGATCGTCATGGGCAAGCGCGGCCAGAACGTGCTGACCGAGGGTGGCGACGAGAAGGCCCTCTCGCACGGCATCTTCGACGCCTACACGAAGCTCAACCTGCGCTATTCGCAGATGGCCCCGCTGACCATGTGGGACGAGAAGAACACCGGCTCCAACCTGCCCGCGCAGATCGAGCTGTACGCGACCGACGGCGGCGCCTACAAGTTCCTCTTCATGGCCAAGGGCGGCGGCTCGGCCAACAAGTCCTTCCTCTTCCAGGAGACGAAGGCCGTGCTCAACGAGGCGAGCATGATGAAGTTCCTGGAGGAGAAGATCCGCTCGCTCGGCACGGCCGCCTGCCCGCCGTACCACCTGGCGATCGTCGTCGGCGGCACCTCCGCCGAGTACGCGCTCAAGACCGCCAAGTACGCCTCCGCGCACTACCTCGACGAGCTGCCGGAGGAGGGCTCCCCGCTCGGTCACGGCTTCCGCGACAAGGAGCTGGAGGAGAAGGTCTTCGAGCTCACGCAGAAGATCGGCATCGGCGCCCAGTTCGGCGGCAAGTACTTCTGCCACGACGTGCGCGTGGTCCGCCTCCCGCGCCACGGCGCGTCCTGCCCGGTGGCCATCGCCGTCTCCTGCTCCGCCGACCGCCAGGCGCTCGCGAAGATCACGCCCGAGGGCGTCTTCCTGGAGCAGCTGGAGACCGACCCGGCGCGCTTCCTCCCGGAGACCACGGATGAGCATCTGGAGTCGGAGGGCGACGTCGTCCGCATCGACCTCAACCGGCCCATGGACGAGATCCTCGCCGAGCTGACCAAGTACCCCGTCAAGACCCGCCTCTCGCTGACCGGACCGCTCGTCGTGGCCCGCGACATCGCACATGCGAAGATCAAGGAGCGGCTGGACGCGGGCGAGGAGATGCCCCAGTACCTCAAGGACCACCCGGTCTACTACGCCGGCCCGGCCAAGACCCCCGAGGGCTACGCCTCCGGCTCCTTCGGCCCGACGACGGCCGGCCGCATGGACTCCTACGTCGAGCAGTTCCAGGCCGCGGGCGGCTCCAAGGTGATGCTCGCCAAGGGCAACCGCAGCAAGCAGGTCACCGACGCGTGCGGCAGCCACGGCGGCTTCTACCTCGGCTCGATCGGCGGCCCGGCCGCGCGGCTGGCCCAGGACTGCATCAAGAAGGTCGAGGTCGTCGAGTACGAGGAGCTCGGCATGGAGGCCGTCTGGAAGATCGAGGTCGAGGACTTCCCGGCGTTCATCGTCGTGGACGACAAGGGCAACGACTTCTTCGTGGACCCGGCGCCGGCGCCGACGTTCACGTCGATTCCGGTCCGGAAGTAGCTTCCGGTGCCTCGATCGCCGGACGAGCTGAGAGAACCCAGCCCGTCCGGCGTTTGAGGACCGGGCGTTCGGGGGCGGAGCCCCTGAAGGAAACGGTGAAAGGGCGGGTCAGGGGCTACACGAACTGCTGTGACCTCGACCCGTCACACTGCTGCAGCCGCACCGGATCCTTCGCCACCCCCAGCGTCAGGCACAACCCACTGGCCGCCGCGGGCCGCACCGTGGACCCGCTCCGCACAAATTGCTGATTGCCGCCCCCGTGGCAGTTCCACAGCACCACGGCCGTCCCGGCCGCGTACTTCCCCCCGGGAACGTCCACGCACCGGTCGTGCGAGAGCGCCGTCCGCAGCGCCTTGGTGCCCGCGTCGTACGCCCACTCCTGGTTGCGGCTGCCCGTGCAGTCCCAGCCGCCGACCGCGGTGCCGTTACGGCTGCTCGCCCCGTAGGCGTCGACGCACGTGCCTGTGGCCTCGTTCTTCAGCGGCCGGAAGGCGTCGTCCCACGCGCCCTCGTACAGCACGGGCTTCCCCGTGCTCGCCGGGTCGGCGCAGGCGCCCTCGCGGTAGCCGGCCCGGTAGATCCCGCTCAGGCAGGACGCGAACGCGCCGTGGCCCCGGGCGTTGGGGTGGAAGGACTGCCGCACGGAGTTCGCGTCGGGCGGGAAGGGGTTGGACAGGTCGACGTAGAGGCCGCGCGCCCAGGTGTCCTCCATGCACACCTCGTGGCCGTGGAAGAGGCGCGAGTTGTCGAGGTAGGCCGCGCCCGTGTCGCGCGCGGCCTTGCGCATGCCGCGTTCGAAGGCCGGCACGGCGGAGTTGCGGCCCCAGGCGGCGTCGGAGGTGTGGCCGACGCAGCCGCCGGGGAGCTTGCCGGGGAAGGAGGGGTTGTCCTCGAAGTCGGGGCCGATGGGGCTCGGGTAGCCCATGAGGACGAGCTTGTAGTCGCCGTCGGCGTATCCGGCGTCCTTCATCACGGTGCGCAGGTCCCGCACGGTCTGCTCGACCTTGGGGACGAGTCCGTCGACGCGGGCCTGCCAGCCGGGGGCGTACTTGGGCTCGCAGGTGCCCTGGAGGGTCAGGTAGCGGGTGACGCAGTCGGTCATGACGGGACCGAACTGCAGGTCGTCGTTGGCGCCGGCGACGAGCAGGACCATCTTCACCCGGGTGTTGCGGGCCTTGACGGCGAGGCTGTCGCTCTGGACGAGCTCGTCGGCGTACTGCTTGCTGCCGCCGATGCGGATGTTGGCGGTGGAGGCACCGGAGCAGGCGACGTTGTAGGTGACGTCGGCGGGGATCGAGGTGCGGTGGATGGCGGCGTCGGGCGAGCGGTGGCACCAGTTGGCGGGGCCGTTGGTGCCCGGTTCGTAGGTGCCGACGCCTTCGCCGGAGATCTCGCTGTCGCCGAGCGAGAGGAGCGAGGTCTTGCGCTGCTCCAGGGGGCGCTGGGCGGCGTCCCCGTAGAGCTTGACCGCTTCGGCGGCGCGGATCTTCTCCAGTTCGGGCGACAGGGGCGTCGCGGCGGCGGGTGCGGGCGGCGCGGTGGCCGCGAGGGCGGTCGGTCCGGTGACAGCGAGGCCGCCGAGCGCCGCGGCGAACGCGGCGACGGCGGCGAGTGAACAGCGCAGGGTGGGTCTGCGTGTCATGGTGCCTCCCCGATTTCAGTTGTTACCCGCGGTATTTACTAGGCGGTAGTGCTTTTTGGGAACACCGTGAACCGGACAAACGCTTGGTGTGTCAGGAGGTAGTGACGATGACCGATGGTGAGCAGTACCGGATCGAGCACGACTCGATGGGTGAGGTCCGGGTCCCGGCGGGTGCCAAATGGCGGGCGCAGACCCAGCGCGCGGTGGAGAACTTCCCCATCAGCGGGCAGCGGCTGGAGCGGGCGCACATCGAGGCGCTGGCCCGGATCAAGGCCGCCGCGGCCAAGGTCAACGCCGAGCTCGGCGTGGTGGACGAGGACGTCGCGGAGGCGATCGAGGCGGCCGCCGCCGAGGTCGCCGAGGGCCGCTGGGACGAGCACTTCCCCGTGGACGTCTTCCAGACGGGCTCCGGCACGTCCTCCAACATGAACGCGAACGAGGTCGTCGCCACCCTGGCGAGCGAGCGCCTGGGCCGCCCCGTGCACCCCAACGACCATGTGAACGCGTCGCAGAGCTCCAACGACGTCTTCCCGTCCAGCATCCACATCGCGGCGACGGCCGCCGTCACCCGCGACCTGGTGCCCGCGCTCGAGCACCTCGCGGCGTCCCTGGAGCGCAAGGCCGAGGAGTTCGCCGAGGTCGTCAAGTCCGGCCGCACGCACCTGATGGACGCCACCCCGGTGACGCTCGGCCAGGAGTTCGGCGGGTACGCGGCCCAGGTCCGCTACGGCGTCGAGCGGCTGCGGGCGTCGCTGCCGCGCCTGGCCGAACTGCCCCTGGGCGGCACGGCCGTGGGCACGGGCATCAACACCCCGCCCGGCTTCTCGGCCGCCGTCATCGCCGAGGTCGCCCGCGCCACGGGGCTGCCGCTGACGGAGGCCCGCGACCACTTCGAGGCGCAGGGCGCGCGCGACGGCCTGGTGGAGACCAGCGGCCAGCTGCGCACCGTCGCCGTCGGCCTCACCAAGATCGCGAACGACCTGCGCTGGATGGGCTCGGGCCCGCGGGCCGGGCTGGCCGAGATCAGCCTGCCGGACCTGCAGCCGGGCTCCTCGATCATGCCGGGCAAGGTCAACCCGGTCATCTGCGAGGCCGTCCTGATGGTGACCGCGCAGGTCACCGGGAACGACGCGACGGTCGCGGCCGCGGGCGCCGCCGGGAACTTCGAGCTCAACGTGATGCTCCCGGTGATGGCGAAGAACGTCCTGGAGTCGGTGCGGCTGCTCGCCAACGCCTCCCGGCTGCTGGCCGACCGCACGGTCGACGGCATCACGGCCAACGTGGAACGGGCCCGCGAGTACGCCGAGTCCTCCCCGTCGGTCGTCACGCCCCTCAACCGCTACATCGGCTACGAGGAGGCGGCCAAGGTGGCCAAGAAGTCGCTCGCGGAACGCAAGACGATCCGCGAAACCGTCCTCGACGGCGGCTACGTGGAACGCGGCCTCCTCACCCTGCAACAACTCGACGAAGCCCTCGACGTCCTCCGCATGACGCGACCGTCCTGACGGGGGGGCGGCGAGCGCGCCCGGGCGTCTCCCGCCGGGGCGCGCTCGCACGTCCCCTCCGCCGCCACCGCGTCGCCCGTGAACGGGCGCCGTGCGGTACACATCACGGCGCACACATGTGCCCCGCGCCTAGGATCTCCGCATGACAGCGGACGCGGACACGGACACGGGCACGGTGGACTCCACGAACACGGCCGGCGCGCCTTCCTGGGCGCCCGGGGACCAGATCCTCTGGCGCTACCGGGGCAATGCCACGGACCGCGTCCACATCTGCCGCCCCGTCACCGTCGTGCAGGACACGGCCGACCTGCTCGCGGCCTGGGTCGCGCCGGGCACGGCCTGCGTGCGCCCGCTGCTCGCCGACGGCACCCCGGTCCACCAGGAGCCGCTCGTCACCCGCTATACCAAGCCCCGCACCACGGGCGTCTCCCCGTGGTCCGGCACGGGCGTGCTGAAGCTCGCCCGGCCCGGCGAGCCGTGGTCGGTCTGGCTGTTCTGGGACCGTGACTGGCGGTTCAAGAACTGGTACGTGAACCTCGAGGAGCCGCTGGCCCGCTGGGCGGGCGGCGTGGACTCCGAGGACCACTTCCTCGACATCGCCGTCTATCCGGACCGCAGCTGGCAGTGGAAGGACGAGGACGAGTTCGCGCAGGCGCAGCAGGCGGGCCTGATGTCCGCCGGGCAGGCCGAGCGGGTGCGGGCGGCCGGGCGGGCCGCCGTCGAGCGGATCGAGTCCTGGGCCGCGCCGTTCGCGGCCGGCTGGGAGGCCTGGCGCCCGGATCCGGCGTGGCCCGTACCCGCCCTTCCGGACGACTGGGACCGTTCCCCGGCCCGGATCCGGGCATGAGCCGTGACGAAACCCCGGAGAGAACCGGCAACCGCTTGGCGTCGGCCCTCCGGGCAATCGTAGGATCGGCCTCCGCGATACTGCACAGCAGCACGGCACGAGCAGAGCACGGCATGTGACGCTTGTTCACGGAAATACGGTCACAGAGAGGGCGGGCGCCGTGAGCGGTGACCAGGACCAGCGGGACTACGACGGCTATGCCCGTTCGGGGCTGGACCGCAGCGGTCAGGCCGAGGCATTCGACGCGATAGGCCACCGCTACGACGAGGCCTTCCCGCACAAGGAGGGCCAGCTCGGCGCGGGCGCCTGGCTCGCGGCCGCCCTGCCGCCCGGCTCCCGCATCCTCGACGTCGGCTGCGGCACCGGCCTGCCCACCGCCCTGCAGCTGGCCGACGCGGGCCACCGCGTCGTGGGCGTCGACCTCTCCGCCGGCATGCTGGAGCTGGCCCGGGAGAACGTCCCCAAGGCCGACTTCCACCTGGCGGACCTGGCGGACCTGCGGGACGGCCGGCTCGGCGCCTTCGACGGCGTCACCGCGTTCTTCTCGCTGCTGATGCTGCCCCGCACGGAGATCCCGCACGCCCTGCGGATGCTCCACGGGCTGCTGAGACCCGGGGGGTTGCTCGCCCTGTCGATGGTCGAGGCCGACGTGGACGACTACGCGATCCCGTTCCTGGGCAACACGATCCGGGTATCCGGATACCTGCGGGACGAACTGCGCCAGGTCGTGCGCGAAGCGGGTTTCGAAGTCGCCGGGGAGAACTCGCTGGCGTACGCCCCGGCGAGTACGGACGTACCACCCGAGATCCAGCTCTTCCTCAATCTGCGACGCGCCTGACCCACGGTGCACCCGCGCGAGCGGGCGCACGGCCCCGACGGATGGAACCCCACGCGTGACGGAGCACACCGACTCCCACGGAAGCCAGCGGATCGCCGCGGTGCGGCAGGCCGCCGCGCCCGCCGCTGCCTCTGCCCCGGACCCGGAACCGGGGCGCCCGCGACCGGCCCCCGGGCCGGAGGGCGCGGGCGGTCCGGACGACCGGGGCACCGCCCTGCCCGGCGCCGCGGACGGACCGGCCCCGCAGGGCGTGCCGCCCCAGCGACGCGACGACTCGCACGCGGGGACGCGCCCGGCGGCGGACGCCCCTTCCCGCGCGCGGACGCGCGGGAGCTCCCACCCGGAGCCGGAGGGCCTCCCGGCCCAGGGCACGCCGGCGGCCGCGGGCCCGGCGCCTTCGCCCGCCCCCACGGAGCCCCGGGCCGCACGGTCCCGGGCCACCGGGTCTCCGGCTGCCGGCTCCCGGCCCGCCGGGCCCGAGGCCGCACAGACCGGGACCGCCCGGTCCCGGACGGCCGCCTCCCGGACCACCGGGTCCCCGGCGGACGGGCCCCGGGCCACGAGGTCCCGGACGGCACGGTCCCGAGTGGCCGGGTCCGAGGACCCCGCCTCCCGGACCGCCGGATCCCCGGACGGCGGGGACCGCCCGTCCCCGGACGGCGGGGCCCCGGCTGCGGGCTCCGGCAGGGGCGGATCCCGTGCCCGCACCCGCGACGCGGCCTCCACCGCGCCGCCCGCAGCCACGGCCGAGCGGGATCCCGCTGCGGCCGCTGACAACGATGCCCGGAAGCCCACCGCAGGCGCCCCGCGTACGGAAGGCGCCGACCCACCCGCGGACCGCACGGGCGCCGGGACCGCCGGTCACCCGGGCCCGGCCGTGCCCGGGGACGGCACCGGCGCGCAGGCCGCTGCGCCCGCGGCGCCCGCGGACACCACCGGCCACCTGGAAGCCGGGCCCGGAAGCCATCCGGCCCCGGCCGGCCCGGAGTCCGCCGGCCCGGAGTCCACCGGCTCGCCGGCCGGCGCGAGCGGCCCGGACGCGGGCGCGGCCGGCATCCCCACCGGCGGCGAGCGCCTGCGGTTCGTGGGGGCCGCCACGCGGCGGATCGCCCGGGGCATCGACCTGGACGAGATCGTGCTCGGCCTGTGCCGGGCCACCGTGCCGACGTTCGCCGACGCGATCCTGGTCTACCTGCGCGACCCGCTGCCGGTCGGCGACGAGCGGCCCGTGGGCCCCGTCGTGCTGCGGCTGCGCCGCACCGACCAGCTGCCCGAGCACGTACGCGGCGTGGGCGAGCCGGACGCGGCGGACCCCCTGGCCGAGCGCGTCGTCGCCGAGCCCGTCCCCGACCTGGCCGGCTGCGCCTCCGAGCGCTGCGAAGTGCGCATAGGGGGGCCGCTCGCGGAGGTGCTGCGGGGTGTCAGACCGGTCTTCGGGGACTCCTCCGCCGCGCGGGCGGCCCTTCCCGAGCTGCTGGGCGACGACCGTCCGGTCCCGGACCGGCACCGGACGATCCTGGCGCCGCTGCGGGGGCGGCGCCGGGTGATCGGCGCCGCGGTGTTCATCCGCCGCCCGGACCGGGCCGCGTTCGAGAACGACGACCTGCTGGTGGCCGCGCAGCTGGCGACGCACACCGCCCTCGGCGTGGACAAGGCCGTGCTCTACGGCCGCGAGGTCTACATCGCGGACGAGCTGCAGCGCACGATGCTGCCCGACTCCCTCCCCCAGCCGACCGGCGTCCGGCTCGCCAGCCGCTACCTGCCGGCCGCCGAGACCGCCCGCGTGGGCGGCGACTGGTACGACGCGATCCCGCTGCCGGGCAACCGGGTGGCCCTGGTCGTCGGCGACGTCATGGGCCACTCCATGACCTCGGCCGCGATCATGGGCCAGCTGCGCACGACCGCGCAGACCCTGGCGGGCCTGGACCTGCCCCCGGCCGAGGTGCTGCACCACCTGGACGAGCAGGCCCAGCGCCTCGGTTCGGACCGTATGGCCACGTGCATGTACGCGGTGTACGACCCGGTCGCGCACCGCATCGTGATCGCCAACGCGGGCCACCCGCCGCCGATACTGCTGCACCGCGGCGGCCGCGCGGAGGTCCTGCGCGTCCCGCCGGGCGCGCCGATCGGCGTGGGCGGGGTCGACTTCGAGGCGGTGGAGCTGGACGCGCCCGCCGGAGCGACGCTGCTGCTGTACACGGACGGCCTGGTGGAGTCGCGGATCAGGGACGTCTGGACGGGCATAGAGCAGCTGCGCGAGCGGCTGATCGAGACCGCCCGGCTGACCGGCCCGAACCCGCCGCCGCTGGAGCCCCTGTGCGACGAGGTGCTCGGCATGCTCGGCCCGGGCGACCGGGACGACGACATCGCCCTGCTCGCCGCCCGCTTCGAGGGCATCGCGCCCAGCGACGTGGCCTACTGGTTCCTCGACCCGCGCCCGCAGACGGCCCGTCAGGCGCGCCGGCTGGCCCGCCGCGCCCTGACCCGCTGGGGCCTGGAGGAGCTCACGGACTCCGTGGAGCTGCTGGTCAGCGAGGTGATCACCAATGCCGTGCGGTACGCGGAGCGGCCGATCACGCTGCGCCTGCTGCGCACGGACGTGCTGCGCTGCGAGGTGGGAGACGACGTGCCGCAGCTGCCGCGGCTGCGCCAGGCCCGGCCCTCGGACGAGGGCGGCCGCGGGCTGTATCTGGTCAACCGGCTGGCCAGGCGGTGGGGCGCGACCCGGCTGAGCACGGGGAAGGTGGTGTGGTTCGAGCTGGCGCTGCCGGCCCGCGCCCGGTGAGCCGCGCCGGGCGGCGCCCTCTCGTACCCGCTCCGGCCGGTCTCGAACACGAAGACACCCGTACGCGGTGAAATTCTGGACAGTGTCCAGACGCCCGTTGCCGACACCGCGTCGGCGGAGTTCACTGGCGAGTTGGAGGGCGGGCACTGCCGCGCGCCCTCACCGTCCCCGTACCGGGAGGTGTCCCATGACCGACTCGGCGCAGCAGACCCCGTACACCACGGACAACGCCGGAATCCCCGTCGAGAGCGACGAACACTCGCTCACCATCGGCGACTCCGGCCCCATCCTCCTCCAGGATCACTATCTGATCGAGAAGATGGCCCAGTTCAACCGGGAGCGGGTCCCCGAGCGGGTGGTCCACGCCAAGGGCGGCGGCGCGTACGGCACCTTCCGCGTGACCGGCGACGTGAGCCGGTACACCAAGGCGGATCTCTTCCAGCCCGGTCGCAGCACGCAGATGCTGGCCCGCTTCTCCACGGTGGCGGGCGAGCAGGGCAGCCCCGACACCTGGCGCGACCCGCGCGGCTTCGCCCTGAAGTTCTACACGGACCACGGCAACTACGACCTCGTCGGCAACAACACCCCGGTCTTCTTCGTCCGTGACCCGATCAAGTTCCAGGACTTCATCCGCTCCCAGAAGCGCCGCACCGACAACGGCCTGCGCGACAACGACATGCAGTGGGACTTCTGGACCCTCTCGCCCGAGTCCGCCCACATGGTCACGTGGCTGATGGGCGACCGCGGGGTCCCGCGCACCTGGCGCCACATGAACGGCTACGGCTCGCACACCTACATGTGGGTCAACCGGGGTGGCGAGAAGTTCTGGATCAAGTACCACATCAAGACGGACCAGGGCATCGAGTTCTTCACCCAGGCGGAAGCCGACCGCATGGCGAGCGAGGACACCGACTTCCACCGGCGCGACCTCTTCGACGCCATCAAGAGCGGCGACGCCCCGTCCTGGACGATGTACGTCCAGGTCATGCCGTTCGACGACGCCCCGGGCTACCGCTTCAACCCCTTCGACCTCACCAAGGTGTGGCCCCACGGCGACTATCCGCTGATCGAGGTCGGCCGGATGACGCTCGACCGCAACCCCGACGACTTCTTCGTCCACATCGAGCAGGCCGCCTTCGAGCCGTCGAACCTGGTGCCGGGCATCGGCCCGTCGCCCGACAAGATGCTGCTGGGGCGGCTCTTCTCCTACCCGGACACCCACCGCTACCGCATCGGCCCCAACTACGCCCAGCTGCCGCCCAACCACCCCCGCTCGGGTGTCCGCTCCTACGCCAAGGACGGCCCCATGCGCTACGAGCCCAGCCGCACGGCCCGCCCCTACGCGCCCAACTCCTACGGCGGCCCGGCCGCCGACACCGGGCGCTTCGGGGACGTCGCCGGCTGGCATGCGGCGGGCGAGATGGTCCGCGAGGCGTACAAGCTCCACCGCGAGGACGACGACTGGGGCCAGGCGGGCACGATGGTCCGTCAGGTCCTCGACGACGCCGCCCGTGACCGTCTCGTCTCCAACGTCGCCGGTCACGTGAGCAACGGCGTGAGCAAGGCGGTCCGGGAGCGGGCCCTGCAGTACTGGCGCAACATCGACAAGGAGGTCGGCGACCGCATCGCCACCAAGGTCAACGGCGGCTGAGCGGTCTCCCCCAGGGGGCACGGCCGGAGCCGGGGTACCGAAAAACCCCGGCCGCTCACCCTGCACAGAGGGTGAGCGGCCGGGGCGGAGAGCTGACCGGGGGTCAGTCGCGGATCGGTTCGCGGTTTCCGTTGGGCTGGAGCCCGCCGGTGCTGCCGCTGGGCGGCGGGCTCGACGGCTTGCCGCTCGGCGAGACCGGCGGGACCGGCGGCCGCGAGGACGGCGGCTGCGAGGACGGGCCGCGGGAGGGGGTCCGCGAGGACGAGGCCGACGGCGACTGCGAGGGCCGCGAGGGCGACGGCGACGGGCTGTGCGAGGCGGGCGCCGAGGGGCTGGACGAGGCGGGCGGGCCGGGGATGACCGGAACCGTCGTGCTCATGTTCGTCTCGAGGTCGAACTCCTCGGTGTCCGAGCCCTGGAGCGCGTTGGCGGTGTAAGCGGCCCAGATGCGGGCCGGGTACGTACCACCGTTGACGCGGCCGTTGCCGCCGGTGCCCTTGAGGGTGACCTGCTTGCCGCCCTCGCCCTCGCCGAAGAGGCCGACGGCGGTGACCAGGTCGGGGGTGTAGCCGGTGAACCAGGCGGACTTGTTGTCGTCGGAGGTGCCGGTCTTGCCCGCGACCGGGCGGCCGACGCTCTGCACGGCGGAGGCCGTACCGTCGTCGACCACGCCCTTGAGGACGGTGGTGACGCCGTCGGCGGTGTTCCGCGAGATGGCGTCGCCGCCGATCGGGTTGTCGAGCGACAGCTCCTTGCCGTTCTGGGAGGCCGACTTGATGATCGAGGGCGTGACCTTCTTGCCGTGGTGGGCGAGGGTCGCGTAGACGCCGGCCATGTGCAGCGGGCTGTTGCCCATGGAGCCCAGCGACATGGCGGGCTGGGCGACGAAGTCGCGGACCTTGCCGTTCATGCCCATGTCGACGGCGGTCTTCTTGACCTCGTCGAGGCCGACGTCGATGGCCATCTGCGCGAAGACGGAGTTGACCGAATCGTTCATGGCCTTCTGCACGGGGATCATGCCGTGCGAGTAGCCGTCCTCGTTCTCCGGGGCGAAGTGCTCGCTCGTGCCGGTGACCGGGCGCTCGGTGGTGGAGTCGTAGAGGGTGCCGGCGTTGATGCGCACCTTGTCCTGGGTGGTGGACTTGTTCTCCAGCGCCGAGGCGAAGATCAGCGGCTTGAAGGTCGAGGCGACCTGGTAGTCCTCGCGGGTGGCGTTGTTCGTCCAGTGCTGGAGGGCGTCGGTGCCGCCGTAGAGGGCGACGACCTTGCCGGTCTTCGGGTCGACGGAGGCGGCGCCGACCTGGACGTTCTTGTCGACCGCGCGGGCCTTGGGGTCGAGGTCGTCGAGGAGCTTGTCCTGGACGGCCTTCTCCAGGGCCCTCTGCTTCTTGTTGTCGACGCTGAGGGTGATCGTCCAGCCGCCGGCGTCGAGGTCGCTCTCGGGACGGCCGTCCTTGGCCAGCTTCTTGCGCATCTCGGCCTTGGCGGCCTCCACCAGGTAGCCGTTCTGGCCGGTCAGGCCCTTGGCGGCCGGCGGCTTTCCGGGCTCCTTGAACTGCATCGTGGCGCGCTTGTCCTTGTCGAGCCACTTCTGCTCGACCATCTTGTCCAGGACGTAGTTCCAGCGGGCCTTGGCGTTCTCCTTGCCCGCGGGGGTGGCCACCGTCCAGTCGTACTGGCTGGGGGCCTGGAGCAGCGCGGCGAGGTAGGCGCCTTCCTCGAGGCTGAGCTTGTCGACGTCCTTGTTGTAGTACGCGCGGGAGGCGGCCTGGATGCCGTAGGCGCCGCGGCCGTAGAAGCTGGTGTTCAGGTAGCCCGCGAGGATCTCGTCCTTGGACTTCTCCTTCTGCACCTTGAGGGAGATGACCAGTTCCTTCACCTTGCGGGTGACGGTCTGGCGCTGGTCCAGGTAGTAGTTCTTGACGTACTGCTGGGTGATGGTGGAGCCGCCCTGCTTGCCGCGGCCCATCACGGTGTTGAGGACGCCCCGGGCGGTGCCGAAGACGTCGACGCCGGGATCCGTGTAGAAGTTCTTGTTCTCGGCGGCGACGACGGCGTGCTGCACGTCGATCGGGATCTTGTCCAGGGACACTTCCTGGCGGTTGACGTCACCGCTGCGCGCGATGGTCTTGCCGTCGGCGTCCTTGAAGACATTGCTCTGCAGCTTGGCCTGGCTGTTGCCCTTGGGGACGTCCACATAGAGGTAGAGCGCCACGCAGGCTCCCGCCCCGAGAGCGACGAGCACCACGAAGTAGGCGAGCAGCTTCTTCCAGGTGAAGAAGCGGCGTATGCCGGACTTCCCGGCCTTCTTGGGCTTCTTGCCCTTTGCTGTGCGGGTGCTCTTCTGCGCCCGTCGCGCTTCCGCTCGGCCCATCTCTCCCGTAGCTCCAGTCTTTCCGCCCCCAACCCAGCTCATGAAGCTAACACCGCAACTGTCACCAAACGCCCATTGATCAAGGCTTTGGGGCACGTGACATACAGCACCCCGGCTGGCGGGAACCGGGCGCGGCGCAGTGCGGGAAACCGTACAGGGCTCCGGTTCCGGATCCGATTCGGCAGCCCGAACAGCGGGCGCACGAGGGGCCGTCGGGGTCGGCGGCCACTGATGGCAGGGGCCATTGACCGGTCAGCCGTAGGCGATTTTCAGCCAGCTATACGTCATGTGTATACACACGATGTACAGTCCGGACATGTCAATCGGACACACCCTGCTCGCGCTCCTGGAGTCCGGCCCGCGCCACGGCTACGACCTCAAGCGCGCCTTCGACGCCCGCTTCGGCCACGACCGCCCGCTCCACTACGGCCAGGTCTACGCGACCATGTCGCGGCTGCTGAAGAACGGCCTGGTGGAGGTCGACGGGGTCGAGCAAGGCGACGGCCCCGAGCGCAAGCGCTACGCGATCACCGACGCCGGCGTCACGGACGTGGCGCACTGGCTCGCCCGGCCCGAGAAGCCCGAGCCCTACCTCCAGTCCGTCCTCTACACCAAGGTCGTCGTGGCCCTGCTGACCGGCCGGGACGCCGCCGACCTGCTGGACGCCCAGCGCGCCGAGCACCTGCGGCTGATGCGCGAGCTCACCCGGCGCAAGACCGGCGGCGACCTCGCCGACCAGCTGATCTGCGACCACGCCCTCTTCCATCTGGAGGCCGACCTGCGCTGGCTGGAAATGACCGCTGCCCGGCTCGACCAGCTCGCCGGGGCGGTGCGCTCATGACGCCGTCGGGCTCCCTGCTCGCCGCGACCGGACTGCGCAAGGCGTACGGGCCCACGACCGCACTGGACGGCGCGGACTTCTCCGTCCACCCGGGCGAGGTCGTCGCCGTCATGGGCCCCTCGGGCTCCGGCAAGTCGACTCTGCTGCACTGCCTGGCCGGAATCATCCGCCCGGACACGGGCACCGTCCGCTACGGCGCGCGCAAGCTTTCGGAGCTCTCCGACGCCGAGCGCAGCGCCCTGCGGCGCGGCGAGTTCGGCTTCGTGTTCCAGTTCGGGCAGCTGGTCCCGGAGCTGACGTGCGTGGAGAACGTGGCACTGCCGCTGCGGCTGGGCGGGCTCCGGCGCAAGGAGGCCGAGCAGCAGGCCATGCGGTGGATGGAGCGGCTGGAGGTCGCCGACGCGCGCGGCAAGCGGCCCGGCGAGGTCTCCGG
Source organism: Streptomyces rectiverticillatus (assembly GCF_013394065.1). Classification (NCBI taxonomy): domain Bacteria; kingdom Bacillati; phylum Actinomycetota; class Actinomycetes; order Kitasatosporales; family Streptomycetaceae; genus Streptomyces; species Streptomyces rectiverticillatus. The sequence continues at coordinate 4,739,707 of NZ_CP040752.1, read as the reverse complement.
CGGCCAGGGCCAGCGCGTCGCCGTCGCCCGGGCGCTGGTCACGACCCCGCGCGTGATCTTCGCGGACGAGCCGACCGGCGCCCTGGACTCCCTCAACGGAGAGCGCGTGATGGAACTGCTGACCGAGGCCGCCCGTGACACCCGGGCCGCCGTCGTCCTGGTCACCCACGAGGCGCGCGTCGCCGCGTACTCCGACCGCGAGGTCGTCGTGCGCGACGGACGGGCGCGCGACATGGCGGGGGCGAGGCTGTCATGACCGCACGCGACGACGAGAGCGGGCCCGAGGGCGTGCCCGAGAGCGGGGCCGCGCGCCCCGGCCACGGCCCCGCGGACCGGCCCGCCGGGCCGTCCGGCCCCGCCGCCTGGCTCCGCGACCTGCTCATGGGCGCGCGCTTCACCGTCACCGGCGGCCGCGAGGGCCTGCTGCGCGCCGCCCTCACCGCACTGGCCGTCGGCCTCGGCGTGGCCGTCCTGGCGATCGCCGCGTCCGTGCCTCAGCTGCTGGACGAACGCGACCAGCGCACCACGGCCCGCAGCGTCTTCCCGGCGGGGGCGGACATCCCGCCGGACGACCAGCCGCGCAAGGGCACGGGAACGCTCCTCTACCAGCGGGCCTCCACGGACTTCCGCGACCGGCTGGTCGACGGCGCGATCCTGCGCCCCGAGGGCCCCGGGGCGCCGGTGCCGCCCGGCGTCACCGCGCTCCCCGGCCCCGGCGAGATGGTCGTCTCCCCCGCCCTCGGCCGGCTCCTCGCCTCCGACGAGGGGAAGCTGCTGCGCGAGCGGTTCCGCCACCGGACCGTGGGCACGATCGGCGACGCGGGGCTCATCGGCCCCGACGAGCTCTTCTATTACCTGGGCAGCGACCGGATCGCGCAGGGCGGCGGCGTCGTCCGTATCGACGCCTTCGGCAGCGACCAGGACGAACCCGTGGACCCGCGCATCGTCGTCCTGGCGGCCATGGTGTGCGTCGTGCTGCTGCTCCCGGTCGCGGTCCTCATCGGCACGGCCGTCCGCTTCGGCGGCGAGGGGCGCGAGCGCCGGCTCGCGGCGCTGCGGCTCGTCGGCGCCGGCATCGCCTCCACCCGGCGGATCGCTGCCGGTGAGGCGCTGTGCGGCGCCCTGCTCGGCCTGCTGGCCGGGGCGGGGATCTTCCTCTTCGTCCGCGGCTTCGCCCCGCACGTCGTGATCCGCGAGGTCGGTGTCTTCCCCGCGGACGTCACCCCCGCCCCGGTCCTGGCCGCGCTGATCGCCGTCGCCGTACCCGCCCTGGCCGTCGCCGTGACGCTGTTCGCACTGCGCGGCGTCGCGGCCGAACCGCTGGGGGTCGTCCGCGACGCCCCGGTCCGGCGCCGGCGGCTGTGGTGGCGGCTGCTCGTCCCGGCCGCGGGCCTGGCCCTGCTGGCGCCCGGCGTGCTGGAGACGCGCGGCGCCCTGGTCTTCGGCTCCGCCTTCGCCGGCTCCGGGCAGCCGGTCCTGGCGGCCGCCGGTGCCGCGCTGCTGCTCACCGGGGTCGCCGTGATCCTGCCGTGGCTGGTCGAGGTGTGCGTGGCCCGGCTGCGGGGCGGGCCTCCGGCCTGGCAGCTGGCCACACGGCGGCTGCAGGCGGACAGCGGTCCGGCCGCGCGGGCGGTCGCCGGCATCACCGTGGCGGTGGCCGGGGCCGTCGCCGTCCAGATGATGGCCTCCGGCATGCGGGGCGACTACGAGGGGCCCCCGGGGACGGTCGCGAGCCACTCCCAGGTGCAGGCCGCCTACCGCCCGGGGACGCCGGACGAACTCCGTGCGTACACCGAGGCGTTCCGGGCCACGCCGGGCGTCCGCGACGCCGTGGCCTTCGTGGAGCAGTACGCCACCAGCGGCTCGGGCCCGGAGCGGGGCGTCACCACGGTGCACGTAGCCGACTGCACCACCCTGAGCCGCATGGCGAAGCTGGACTCCTGCCGCGACGGAGACGTGTTCGTGGCGCAGGAGAAGGACGGCGACGTCGACACGGCCCGGCGGTTCCCGCCCGGCACCGTACTGGAGATGGACGGTTTCGAGGAGGCGAGGGCCAAGGGCACGCCGGTCTACCGGTGGACGGTGCCGCGTACCGCGCGCGTCGTGGAGACCCGGACCGCGCCCGCCGGATCGGACACGTTCGGCATCCTGGCCACGCCGTCGGCCATCGACGCCCGGGCGATCCCGGACGCCCGCACCACCGTGCTGGCGCGGGTCGACCCCGGCGACCGCGACGACGCCGTCGAACGGTTCCGCAACACCGCCGCCGCCATCGACCCCGGCATGCGGGTGTGGCGCATGGGCGGCGTCGTGAAGGAGGACCACTTCGCGGCCGTCGAGGCGGGACTGACGACCGGTGGGGCCGGTGTCCTCGTCCTCGTCGGGCTGAGTCTCCTCGTCGCCACGGTGGAGCAGCTGCGCGGGCGGAGGCGGGCCCTGTCCGTGCTCGTCGCCTGCGGGACGAACCGCTCGACGCTCGCCTGGTCGGTGCTGTGGCAGACGGCGGTCCCCGTCGCCGTGGGCCTGGTGCTGGCGACGGCGGGCGGCCTCGGGCTGGGGCGGCTGATGCTGGCGCTGGTCGACGAGCGGGTACGGGACTGGTTCGTCTTCGTCCCGCTGGTCGGCGCCGGCGCAGCCGTCATCGCCGCGGTGACGCTGCTGGCGCTGCCCACCCTGTGGCGCCTGACACGGCCGGAGAGCATGCGGACGGAGTGACGGGCGCGGGCGCCCGGGGGCCCGGGCGGATGGCCGGACGTACGGGGCGGCCATCCGCCCCCGGTCACCCGTTGACGATCCGTACGGGCAGCTTCCGCATCGCGGTCCGCAGGGATGCCGCGAACTGCTCGAACTCCCCCTGCCGCGCCGCCCCGGTGCGCATCGCCAGGGCGATCCTGCGCGAGGGAACCGGGTCGGCGAAGTGCCCGGTGGCGAGCTGTTCGTTGCGCTCGGTCTCGACGCGCAGGGCCGTGCGCGGCAGCAGGGTGACGCCCATGCCGCCGCCGACCAGCTGGACGAGCGTGGACAGGCCGGCCGCGCTGGTGGTCACCGCGGCGCCGGTCGTCCGGCCGGCCTCGCGGCAGATGTCCAGTGCCTGGTCGCGCAGGCAGTGGCCCTCGTCGAGGAGGAGCAGCTCCAGCTCGCGCAGGGCCTCCCGCGGGATGTCGCCGCGCTCGGCCAGCCAGTGGTCGCGCGGGGTGACCAGGACGAAGTCCTCGTCGAAGAGGGGGATTTCGCTGACGCCGGGCGCGCCGAGCGGCACGGCGAGCAGCAGCAGGTCCAGCCGGCCCTGGGTGAGGCCGTCGAGCAGCGAGGACGTCTGCTCCTCGTGGACCTGCAGGTCGAGGTCGGGGTAGGCGTCGTGGACCAGGCGCAGGACCGTGGGCAGGAGGTAGGGCGCGACGGTCGGGATCACCCCGAGGCGCAGGACGCCGGTGAAGGGCGCGCGGGCCGCGTCGGCCTCCTCCATCAGGGCGGCGACGGCGTCGAGGACCGTGCGGGCCCGGGCGGCGAGCCGCTCCCCCGCGGGACTGAGCAGCACCTTTCTCGTCGTACGCTCGAGGAGCTGGACGTCGAGGATGTCCTCCAGCGCGGAGACGGCGCCCGAGAGCGCGGGCTGGCTCATTCCGAGGGCGGTGGCGGCGTCACGGAAGTGCAGGTGCTCCGCGACGGCGACGAAGGCCCGCAGCTGGGCGAGGCTGGGCTGGCGGGGGCGCGCCCCCGGGGCTATGGACGACACGGCCGGCACGGCCGGCGTCTGTGGTGCGTGCGGTGCAGACGACATGACTGATAAGCACCTCCGATCAACATCTCCCAGTCTAGCTATTTCCGTTATCAATGGCTCCTGTGGCAGGGTTGCTCATGTCCAACCCCGAGGGAAACTCCTGTCACGGGAGCTTCCCGCTCGCTGCAAGGAGAGCGCGTGCTCACTGTCGGTGACAAGTTCCCTGAGTTCGACCTGACCGCTTGTGTGGACCTCGACGCGGACAAGGCTTTCGCGCAGATCGACAACAAGACCCACGAGGGCAAGTGGAAGGTCGTCTTCTTCTGGCCCAAGGACTTCACCTTCGTCTGCCCGACCGAGATCGCCGCGTTCGGCCAGCTGAACGACGAGTTCGCCGACCGTGACGCCCAGATCCTCGGCGTCTCCGGCGACTCCGAGTTCGTCCACCACGCCTGGCGCAAGGACCACAAGGACCTCCGCGACCTGCCCTTCCCGATGCTGGCCGACGCCAAGCACGAGCTGATGCAGGCCTGCGGCGTCGAGGGCGAGGACGGCTACGCCCAGCGCGCCGTCTTCATCGTGGACCCGAACAACGAGATCCAGTTCGTCATGGTGACCGCCGGCTCCGTCGGCCGTAACCCCAAGGAGGTCCTGCGGGTCCTCGACGCCCTGCAGACGGACGAGCTGTGCCCCTGCAACTGGTCCAAGGGCGAGGAGACCCTCGACGCGGTCAAGCTCCTCGCGGGCGAGTGAGCTGATCTCCCATGGCGCTCGATGAGCTGAAGTCCGCCATACCGGACTACGCCAAGGACCTGAAGCTGAACCTCGGCTCGGTCATCGGCAACTCCGTCCTCCCGCAGCAGCAGCTGTGGGGCACCGTCCTCTCCTGCGCGATCGCGACCCGCTCGCCGATCGTGCTGCGCGAGCTGGAGCCGGAGGCCAAGGCGAACCTGTCGCCGGAGGCGTACACGGCCGCCAAGGCCGCCGCCGCCGTCATGGCGATGAACAACGTCTACTACCGCACCCGGCACCTGCTGTCGGACCCGGAGTACGGCAACCTGCGTGCGGGCCTGCGGATGAACGTCATCGGCAACCCGGGCGTGGAGAAGGTCGACTTCGAGCTGTGGTCGCTGGCCGTCTCGGCCATCAACGGCTGCGGCCTGTGCCTCGACTCGCACGAGCAGGTCCTCCGCAAGGCGGACGTCTCGCGCGAGACGATCCAGGAAGCGTTCAAGATCGCCGCGGTCCTCCAGGCCGTCGGCGCCACCCTGGACGCCGAGAAGGTCCTGGCGGACAACGCCTGATCTGCTCTCCTCCTCACATACGTGTGGGCCCCGGCCGTTACGGCCGGGGCCCACACGTATGTGCTCAGCCGGGTGGTCCCGAGGGAGCCCCGCCCGGGCGGGGGCCGTCCGGAACGGGCCCGCCGGGAACAGGTTCCTCCGGTGGCGCCGCGGCCAGGGCCTTGTCCTTGGCGTAGGCGCGCAGATAGCCGACGACCGTATTGGTCACCGCGGCCAGCGGAACCGCGACCACCGCGCCGCCGATGCCGGCGACCAGGGAGCCCGCGGCCACCGACAGGACCACCGCGAGCGGGTGGACGCGCACGGCGCGGCCGAGGATGAACGGCTGCAGCACGTGACCCTCGATCTGCTGCACCGCGAGCACCACGGTCAGCACCATCAGGGCCGTGAAGACGTCCTTCGTCACCAGCGCCACGACCACCGCGAGCGCGCCGGAGACCACGGCACCGACCAGCGGGATGAAGGCGAACAGGAAGATGAAGACGGCCAGCGGCACCGCCAGCGGCACCTTGAGGAAGAACAGCCCTATGCCGATGAAGATCGCATCGATCAGGGCCACTATCACCGTGCCCCGCACATAGGCGGTCAGCGTCGCCCACGCGCGCGGGCCCGCGCCCGCCACGCCCTCGCGCGCCGCCGCCGGGAACAGCTTCAGCAGCCACTCCCAGATCCGCGGCCCGTCGTAGAGCAGGAAGAGCGTGCTGAACATCGCCAGCAGGATGCCGGTCAGCACCTCCAGGATCACCTGGACGCCCTCGATGCCGGCGGTGGTGATGTCCTTGGTGTTGGCGCCGATGGCCGTGCTGAGGTTGTCGGCGATGTTGTTGATCTGGTTCTCGGTGACGTGGAACGGGCTGGTGAGCAGCCAGTGCTTCAGGTCCTTGATGCCCTGCTGCACCTGTCCTGACAGGTCGTCGAGGTTGTCCGTCACCTGCCACACCACGAACCAGCCGACCAGGCCCATGACGACGAAGCCGGAGATGAAGGTCATGGCCGTGGCGAGCCCCCGCGGCACGCCACGGCGCTTGAGCCAGGCGACGGTGGGCTGCAGCAGCGCGGTGATCAGCAGGCCGGCGACGAAGGACAGCACCACCAGGCGGACCGAGCTGATCACGCGCATCAGCACCCAGAGGGTGCCCGCCAGGATCAGCAGCCGCCAGCCGACCTCGGCCGCGACCCGCACCCCCCAGGGCACGGCGTCCACGGGGTCGGGGCGCGCGGCGACCGCGGGCGCGTACCCGGGGGGTGGCGGTACGTGCTCGGGCACGGGGTCGCCTGCGGCGGGCGCGGGGTCGCCCGCGGGGCCCGGGCCCGCGGAGTCACCGGCGGCGCCGGAATCCATCGGCAAGGAGGCGCGTGCGGGGTCGGCGGCACGGCCGGACTCGGGCGCGCCGACGGCACCGGTGGTGTCGGCGGCCGGTGCCGCGCCCTCCACCTCGGCCGTGCGCTCCTCGAGTCGCCGGGCGAGACGGGTCAGACCCGCTCCCACGCCGCCAACCCATCGTGGCAATCTGGACATTTCTCTTCCTCTACCCCCACTCCCCCGTGGCCAGGGTGAACGTTACCCCCGACGAGTGACGCGGGAAGACAGCCAAGCCCCCGGCCTGGTGAGGGCCGGGGGCTTGCGAGGGCGGGGAAGTGACCGGCGCTAGGCGCGGCCGGTGCGCCCTAGTACCACTGGTTGGCCTGCCAGAACGACCAGGCACCGCAGGGGCTGCCGTAGCGCTCGTTCATATAGCCGAGGCCCCACTTGATCTGGGTGGCGGGGTTGGTCCGCCAGTCGGCGCCGGCGGAGGACATCTTGGAGCCGGGAAGCGACTGCACCAGGCCGTAGGCACCGGAGGAGGGGTTCTCCGCCGTGTAGTCCCAGGTGCTCTCGTTGTTCACGATGTTGCTGAAGCACTGGAACTGGTCGCCGGGGACCATGGAGCGGGCCATCGCCTTGACCTCGGCGACGGAGTAGGAGCTCTTGGCGGGGAAGGCCGAGGCGTCGCGCGTCGCGGAGCGACTGCTGACCTCTTCCTTCTCCTCCTTCTCGCGCTCCTTGGCCTTCTCCTCGGCCTCCTTCTTCTTGGCGGCCTCGTCCGCGGCTTCCTTCTTCGCGGTGGCGTCCTCGGCGGCCTGCTTGCGCGCGGCCTCCTCGGCGTCCTTCTTGGCCGCGCTCTCGGCCGCCTCGGACTGCGTGTCCGCCTGCTGGGTCAGGGAAGCGGCCTGTGCCCGGACGTTCTGTCCTGCGGGGATGTCCGCGAGGAGCGTCGTGTCCGCTGCGGTCGCCTCGACCCGGTCGTTCGTACCCTGGTCATGGCCTGCAGCGACACCCACGACGGCGCCGACGGTGGTGACCGCGGTGGCGGATGCCACGGCGAATCCCCGGACCGAAATCCGGCTCACACGTTTTCCTTCCAGCATCGCCCGCATGGGTGACCTCGCGAGCGCGATCGTGCCCCTGGCGCTGGCCTCCGTAATCGGTCACAGAAGGCACGGGCCCGTGGGGCCTCCCGCGAGGGAGGTCCGCGTGACGCTCGGGCGGCATACGGCGACGCTGTTCAGTTCTGGATCTGCTCTGCACCGCCCCGAGGAGGGGACGAAGTGCCGTATGCGGGGCCTGACAGGACCCAGACTCTGCCCGACCTGGTTGCCCGGAGGCAATTCCGGGTTACGTGGGAAAGGTCACACCTCGTTTATGCCTGGGCTTTTCCGGAAAGCCCGACGCGCAACAGCGGCGCGCGGCTAAGCTCCTTGGCTTTGCCGCGCGCCGCCGGGCAACGGCCTTCCGGGAAGGGCCTTCGGGCAACGGCCTTCGGGGAAGGGCCGGATGGGCAAGCCGTCTCCTCTCCGTAGCGGACGAGCCCTATCCGGCGAGCCGCATCAGATCCGGCCTTCCTCCAGCATTTCGGTCACCAGCGCCGCAATCGGCGAACGCTCCGAACGCGTGAGCGTGACGTGTGAGAAAAGCGGATGCCCCTTCAGCTTCTCGACCACGGCGACCACGCCGTCATACCGCCCCACACGGAGGTTGTCGCGCTGGGCCACGTCGTGCGTGAGCACGACGCGCGAATTGGCGCCGATACGGGAGAGGACGGTCAGCAGCACGTTCCGCTCCAGCGACTGCGCCTCGTCCACGATCACGAAGGCGTCGTGCAGCGACCGGCCGCGGATGTGGGTGAGCGGCAGCACCTCCAGCATGCCGCGCTCGGTGACCTCCTCGATCACCTCGGAACTCGTCACCGCCGAGAGGGTGTCGAAGACGGCCTGGGCCCAGGGGCTCATCTTCTCCGCCTCGCTGCCCGGCAGATACCCCAACTCCTGCCCGCCGACCGCGTACAGCGGCCGGAAGACCATCACCTTGCGGTGCTGCCGCCGCTCCAGGACGGCCTCCAGCCCCGCGCACAGCGCCAGCGCGGACTTGCCCGTGCCGGCCCGGCCGCCCATCGACACGATCCCGATCTCGGGGTCGAGCAGCAGGTCGAGCGCGACGCGCTGCTCGGCGCTGCGGCCGTGGATGCCGAACGCCTCGCGGTCGCCGCGCACCAGCCGCACCGAGCCGTCGGCCCCGACCCGGCCGAGCGCCTTGCCGCGCTCGGACTGCAGCACCAGACCGGTGTGCACGGGCAGTTCCGCGGCCTCCGGGATGTGGACGACCTCGGCGGCGAAGAGCTCGTCCACGTGCTCGGCGGTGACGGTGAGCTCCGCCATCCCGGTCCACCCGGAGTCGGTGATCGCGAGCTCCGCCCGGTACTCCTCGGCGAGCAGGCCGACCGCCGACGCCTTGATCCGCAGCGGCAGGTCCTTGGAGACGACCGTGACGTCGTACCCCTCGGCCTGGAGGTTGCGGGCGACCGCGAGGATGCGCGAGTCGTTGTCGCCGAGGCGGAAACCGGCGGGCAGTATGCCCGTATCCGAGTGGTTGAGCTCGACCCTGAGCGTCCCGCCCAGATCACCGATCGGAATCGGGGAATCCAGTCGGCCGAATTGCACCCGGTACGCGTCCAGCAGACGCAGCGCCTGCCGCGCGAAGTAACCGAGCTCGGGGTGGTGCCTCTTGGCCTCCAACTCCGTGACCACCACCACGGGCAGCACGACCTCGTGCTCCTCGAAGCGGGACATGGCGCCTGGGTCGGCCAGCAGGACGCTGGTGTCGAGGACGTAGGTGCGCCGGTCGTTCTCACGGCGCTTCTTGCTGGTCACCACGGGTGGACGAACCCCCTCGGGGAGGTCGGGGCGCGACGGCGTCGCCGGGGAATGGGCCGGGATCGGAGCCCTTCGAGGGCCCGGCTGCGGCCCTCCGCGGGCGGCCGCGCGACCTGACAGGGCCGCTCGGTCCGCACGGTCGTCGTCCGTGTGCAAAGGGCCTCCCGGGCGGGCGGCCCCATGCCGCCCGCTGGCAGAGCGACGGTCTTAGGACAGACCGTCGGCCTGCAGGGGATATTCCCGCTGGACCGCTTGACCATGCAACGGCATATGCGGTGGCGTGGTGAGCCACCGGTCCGTCAGGAGCCGTACCTGCGGTGGCGCGCCGCGCAGCGCCCTGTGGGGGATAACCCCCACACCCCCAGCCGGATCCCTTCCCGCCGCAAACGCCTCAGGAACCGTACCGGCGGTGGCGCGCCGCGTAATCCCGCAATGCGCGCAGGAAGTCGACCTTCCGGAAAGCCGGCCAGAAGACTTCGCAGAAGTAATACTCCGAGTGCGCGCTCTGCCAGAGCATGAAGCCGGAGAGCCGCTGTTCACCGCTGGTGCGGATGATGAGGTCCGGATCGGGCTGGCCGCGCGTATAGAGGTGCTTGGTGATGTGCTCGACGTCGACCGTCTCGGCCAGTTCCTCGAAGGACGTGCCGTTCTCCGCAGCTTCGAGGACCAGCGAGCGCACCGCGTCCGCGATCTCCTGCCGGCCGCCGTAGCCGACGGCCACGTTGACCAGTATTCCGCTGGTCCCGAGCGTGTCCTGCTCGGCCTCCTTGAGCACCGACTGCGTCCGGGCGGGCAGCAGGTCCATCGTGCCGACGTGGTGCACGCGCCAGCGGCCGTCCGCGGCGAGGCCGCGCACCGTGTTCTCGATGATGCCGAGCAGCGGGTTGAGCTCCACGGCCGGGCGGTCGAGATTGTCGGTGGAGAGCATCCAGAGGGTGACGACCTCGACGTCCGTCTCGGCGCACCAGCCGAGCAGCTCGGAGATCTTGTCCGCGCCCGCCTGGTGGCCCTGCTCGGTCGTGCGGCCGTCGGCCCGCGCCCAGCGGCGGTTGCCGTCGAGGATGACGCCGATGTGCTTGGGCACCTGCGCATGGTCGAGGCGGCCTTCCACCCGGCGTGCGTAGAGCCTGTACACCAGGTCGCGCAACTTCACGTTTCCAGCCCCTCCAAGCCACGGCGGTCGCCCCGAGGGCGCCACATTACTGCCCGCGTGTCACGGGAACCCAACTCGGTCTGTCACAAGTCCGTGATAGTCAGATGCGCATGACCGATTCCACACATTCCGCTCACTACCGTGCGGCCGATTCCCGCTACGACGCGATGGAGTACCGGCGAACGGGCCGCAGCGGGCTGAAGCTGCCCGCCATCTCCCTCGGACTGTGGCACAACTTCGGTGACGACCGCAGCCTGGAGTCGCAGCGCGCCATTCTGCGCCGTGCCTTCGACCTGGGTGTCACGCACTTCGACCTGGCCAACAACTACGGCCCGCCGCCCGGCTCCGCCGAGCTGAACTTCGGCAAGATCTTCGCACAGGACTTCCGGCCGTACCGCGACGAGATCCTGATCTCGACGAAGGCCGGGTATCTCATGCACCCCGGCCCGTACGGCGAGTGGGGCTCGCGGAAATACCTGCTGTCCTCGCTGGACGCGTCGCTGCGCCGGACGGGTGTCGACTATGTCGACATCTTCTATTCGCACCGGTTCGACCCGGAAACCCCGCTGGAGGAGACGATGGGCGCGCTCGCGTCCGCCGTGCAGCAGGGCAAGGCGCTCTACGCGGGCGTGTCCTCCTACAGCGCCGAGCAGACCGCCGAGGCGGCCCGGCTGCTGCGCGCGATGGGCGTGCCCGCGCTGATCCACCAGCCTTCCTACTCGATGATCAACCGGTGGACGGAGGACGACGGCCTGCTCGACACCCTGGAGGCGGAGGGCATGGGCTGCATCGCGTTCGCGCCGCTCGCGCAGGGCCTGCTCACCGACAAGTACCTGCACGGCGTCCCGGAGGGCTCGCGCGCATCGCAGGGCAAGTCGCTGGACCCGGGGCTGCTGACCGAGGACGTGGTGGGCCGGCTGCGCGGCCTGAACGCGATCGCCGGGCGGCGCGGGCAGTCGCTCGCCCAGCTGGCGCTCAGCTGGGTGCTGCGCGATCCGCGGATGACCTCGGCGCTGATCGGCGCGTCGAGCGTCGGCCAGCTGGAGGCCAATGTGGCCGCGCTGGGGGCGCCGAAGCTGACCGATGAGGAACTGGCGGAGATCGATTCCCTCGCGGTAAGCACCGAGGGCGTCAACATCTGGGCCCGGCGCAGCTGACCCGGGGGCGGGCCGGCCCCGACATGCACACATCGTCACCGTGGGTGACGAGGGGGAAAGAAAACGGGCCGGTCCGTGGGGGGGATACGGACCGGCCCGAGGGGGGGTTTCCACCTTAACCGGTCTGAGGCCGTGCTCGTTGCACCGACAGGGGTGACGGCGCGCGGGATGCTGACACTGGGTGACCTTTTTGATCTTGAACGCGTAGTCGCGGCCGGTGCGTCCGGAGGCCCGAGGGGCCTGTCAGCACTGGGCCTACAGCGTAGAACCAGCCATTCGGCGGACAGCTCCGGTCGGCGCTTGGGAACACTTCGATAACGTCCGGAAAAATCACGGCCGACTTGACGCCGCGACGGGCCCGGGCGCGTCGATGGGCCGTTCGGCGGAGTGGGCGGCGGGACCGGCGGCGGGGCCTCCCCCGGCGGCCTCCGCAGTCTCCGCCCGCCGGGGGAGGCCCCGCCGGGTGAGATCGGGAACGAGGGTGAGGACCCCGACGACGGCCATGGCGGCGCCGAGCCACAGCGGGGAGCGCAGGCCGTAGGCGTCGATGGCCAGCCCGCCGACCGACGAGCCGATGATGATCCCGAGGGTGATGAACGAGGAGTGGATGGAGTTGACCAGCGGGCCGGCGTTGCCTGCGCGCTGGACGCGGGTGACCATCGCCGGGTTCATGGTGACGCCGACGAAGCCGACGCCCAGCAGGAAGGCCACCGTCGGGACGGGCAGGTGCGCGGTCAGAGCGAAGCCGGCGAGGAAGACCGCGTTGAGGACGAGGCCGCACAGCAGGACACGGACGGGGTACCGGTCCGCGAGGCGCCCGACGACCCAGTTGCCGACGACGGTGGCGGCGCCGTAGGCGATGAGCAGCAGGGGGACGGAACCGGCGGAGAAGCCGGTGACCTCGGTGAGGACGGGGTTGACGTAGCTGAAGGCCGAGAACGTCGCCCCGATGACGAAGGTGCTGGTCAGCAGCGCGAGCCAGAGCTTGCGGCGCTTGAAGACGGCCAGCTCCCGGCGGATGTCGCCGCTCTCGGCGGGGCGGTCCGCATCGGGGATGCCGAGGGCGGTGCAGAGCGCGGCGAACAGAGCAAGGGCGGAGATGGCCCAGAAGGCGGCGCGCCACCCGAAGTGCTCGCCGACGAGGGTGGACAGCGGCAGGCCCAGCAGGGTGCCGAGCATCAGGCCGTTCATGGCCACGGCGATGGCGCGGCCGCGCACCTCCGGACGGGTCAGCTGGGCGCACAGGGACAGCGAGACGCCGAAGAAGGCCTGCGAGGCGACGCCCGTGACGATCCGCGCGGCCATCATCGCGCCGTACGTGGTGGCGGTGGCGGCCAGGACGTTGCCGGCGAGGAAGACGGCGAACAGCGTCAGCAGGGCGGTCCTCGGCCGCAGCCGCATCACGGCGACGGTCAGGAACGGGCCGCCGGCGGCCATGGCGACCGCGAAGGCGGTGATGAGGTAGCCGATCTGCGGAACGGTGACTCCCAGCCCGTCGGCCATCTGAGGCATCAGTCCGGCGACGACGAATTCGCTGGTCACCATCGCGAAGATGCCCAGGGCTAGCAGGTACACGGCGCGGGGCATGGTGGGGTGCTCCTTGGTTCTTGGTGGGGCGGGCGTTTTGGATTGCTCAGTACAAAATCAAGGCATGCGAAGAAAAGGCATGCGAAGAAAAGAGAGAAAAGGAAAGAGAGAAGACGCGCCCCGTCAAAGGGCGTCGATCGTGGTCCGCATGATCCCTTCAAGCGCCTGCCGCCCGACACCGGCCCGGGCGGAGACGCGCATGCCGCCGATGGCCGCGATCACGAAGTGCGCGAGGGCGCCGGCGTCCTTGGCCCGGTCGATGTCACCGTCCCGCTGCCCGGCCTCGATGGCGGCCTTCAGCGCCTCGAACCGCCGCCGGTAGTCCCGCTCCAGCACACCGGCCACCTCGGGGTCCCTGGACCCCAGCTCGATACAGGTGTTGACGACCAGGCAGCCGCGGCGGTCCTCCGCATGGAGCTGCTCCTCCTCGACGATGACGCCGAGGAGCGCCCGGATCTTCTCCCGCGCGGGCATCGCGCTCTCCAGCACCGCGTCGATGTTCCCGTTCTTGCGCTCCATATAACGGAGCAGGGCCCGCCGGAAGAGGTCGTGCTTGCTCTTGAAGGTGTTGTAGATGCTGCTGCGGCCCAGGCCGGTGGCATCGCACAGATCCTGGGTCGAGGTCGCCTCGTACCCGGCGGTCCAGAACGCCTCCAACGCGGCGTCGACCGCCCGCTCCTCGTCGAACTTCCTCGGTCGGGCCATGACGGGAACCGTAGCAGTTTTGGATCAGCCATTCCAATACCTTCGGCCGCTCAGGAGCGGAGGCCGTCGAGGGCCCGCCGGATGGTGCGGATCATGAGCCGGGGCCGGTGGAAGACGTCATCCCGCGTGAAGCGGAGGACACGGCGGACCTCCGGGCAGCCGGCGAGGTCGTTGAAGCGCATGGTGTCGTTCTGGTGGGCTGCCCGCGTGCCGTGCCAGGCGAACCCCTCGATCTCGATGCCGAGCCCTGCCGCCCGGAAGAGGAAGTCCAGCCGGACCGTACGCCCGCGCGCCGTGGTGACCTCGGCCTGCGACTCCGGGTGCAGCCCCGCCCGGCCCATCTCCAGGCGGGCCTGGGACTCGGCCGGGGACCCGCTGGCCGGGTCGGTGAGCGCCAGCGCCTGCCGCGCCGCCCGGGTGCGCGGGCGGCGCGGCGCCGCTTCGAGGGCCCGCGCGACGTCGTCACGGCCCACCAGGCCGTGGGCGAGGGCGGAGTCCGCGGCGATGACGGCCTCGTCGGCGGGCAGCGCCCGCAGCAGATCGGACAGGGTCCGTACGGCCGTGGTGACCCGGACACCGCAGACCACCGTCACCTCGGCCTCCGCCAGCGGGAGGCGGTGGACGACGGCGTCCACCGCGCGCCTGCGCCCCACGCGGGAGGTGAACTCGGGCCTGCACGGCCGTATGAGCACAACGCCGTGCGTGGCGGCGGCCGAGCTGTGGCTCACGACCAGATCCGGGCGGTTCAGCTGCAAAGCCCGTAACCGCAGCCTCAGATCGGCCTTCCGGCCGGGCTCCGCCCAGGCCCCGGCGTGCAGCCGCGTCCAGCCCGCGCGGCGCAGCGACCGGGCCGCTCCGCCACGGGACAGCCCGGCGGCCACGGCCTGGGCGGTCAGCACGAATCCGCCTTGCGCGACGGCCAGTTCGCGCAGGCACGGGTGATCTGCCTTCACCCGTCAAGGACAGCGCATCTCCGCCCGTCCGGCGACCCCTGTGGACAACGGCGGCCTCTGTGGACGACGCGGAGCGGACACCGCGACCGGCGGAGTGATACAACCCTCGAACACGGAGCCGACGGAAGGACAGCACATGGGCCGCTGGCAGGACGGCCGGGCGACACTGCGCATCGCCGACAGCGCGGCCGCCACGGGACCGATCCTCCTGGAGATCGCCGCCTCGTACCGGGCGCGCACCCGCGGACTCCTAGGCCGGGACGGCATCGACGGCGCCCTCCTGCTGACGCCCGCCGGCAGCGTCCACACCTTCCGCATGCGGTTCGCCATCGACGTCGCCTACCTGGACCGCCACTTGCGGGTCCTGGCGGTCCGCACGATGAAACCCGGCCGCCTCGGCGCCCCACGCCTGCGCTCCCGGCACGTGCTGGAGGCGGAGGCGGGCGCGATGGAGCGGTGGGGGCTGCGGGCCGGGGGGCGGGTCACCGTCGAGGCATGAGGCTGCCGGTCCGGACGCGGAACCGGGCCGGGGACCGGCGGACCGGCTGCCGTGCGGCCAGCCACCACCCGCCGAGCCAGCACAGCAGGGCGCTCCCGGTGGAAACGCCCGCATAACCGATGGCGCGCAGGGTGGCCCGTTCCGTGCTGCCGTCGTCGGCCACGGCTTCGGGGTCCGCGGTGACGCCGAAGCCCGCTGCCACGGCGTCGCCGTCGTAGGCGGGTGCGGCCCCGGGCATCCCGTCGACCGCGATGCGCAAGGTGACCGGCACCGGGTGGCTCACGACTTCGCCGACCTTCGGGTGCAACCCCACCTGCAGGTAGTACCAGCCGGCGACGCGCATCGCGTTCGCCGCGTCCGACCGCCCGCGAAGGCGGTTCTCGTAGGCGACCGGAGCGGTGCTCAGCGACACCGACTTCGGCATGCCCCGGTAGTCCTCGACGGACTCCCCCACGTAACCTCGCGCCGGATTGTTGAGCCCGACCCGTACGCCGCCCGGGGCGTGAAAGGCCGGGGGCGCGAAGGCCTTGGGAACGTCTGCGACCACGGAGAGCCGCTGGCCCCAGGAGACGGGGATCCGGTAGAAGCGGGTCTGGCCGGGGAGCAGGTCGTCCTTCCAGACGCCGTTGGCCACAGGCGGGGCGTCGTTGAAGCCGGTGCCGCCGGCGACCCGGCCCGGGCTCCTGCCCGTGACCGTTGACGGGGCCGGGCCCCACTTACCGGACTTACCGGTCCCGGACGTGACGGCCAGGGTCCCTTCCTTCAGCCCCGGTTCCGTCATGTACTTGATCTCGGTCGGATAGGTGTCCCCGGTCGGCCCGGTCCGCTCCACGACCACGTGGTACCGGCCTGCGTACCCGCACCCGCCCGGATCCGGCCGGGGCCTGCGGACCGCGTAATCGGCCAGGGGCCGGCCGCTGTCCGCGTCGCGGAACTTCGCCTCACCGAAGCCGCATTCCCGCCCGTCCTCCTGCCGCAGCGCCACATGGATCCCGTCCTCGGGGCTGACGGCGGCGCCGGGTGCGGGCGCCCCGACCACCGAGACGTAGGCGTCCGACCTCGCGTCCAGGTCCACGGCGTAGAACTTCTTCTCGCCGGGGCCGATCGTGTCCGTGTACGTACCCGGACGCAGCAGCGGCCCTTGCGCGGCGGACGCGGAGCCGCTGACCCCCTTCGCGCTCGCCGCCGGCCTGTAGGCCGACCAACTACCGGCTTCCGCGGCTCCTGCCGGCCTTCCCTGCCCGAGCGGAAGCACACAGAGCGCCGCCGCGGTCGCGAGGGCAGTCCTGTGCCTGCGCCGGTACCGCATCACACGCCTCCCCGGCATCGCGAATTCGGCCCGGCCCCATCCTGCACGTGCCGGTGTCATCCGCGCAGGAATTCCGCATGGCTGCGTTCCCCGGCCTCAAGCGGAAACGCTCGCAGCCCCCAGAAGCATCCCGAGGAAGGCGCCGATCAGCATGAACGGCCCGAAAGGCATGGCCGACTTCCGGCCCGCGCGCTTCAGCACCATCAGCCCGACACCGTAGGCCGCTCCCAGCGAGATCCCCAGGAAGAAGCCGATGAACAGCACGGCCCAGCCGTACCAGCCCAGGGCGGCACCCACGACGAGCGCCAGCTTCACGTCTCCGAAGCCCATGCCGTTGGGGTGGATCAGGAAGAGGACGAAGTACACGCCGGCGAGAGCGAGCGCACCGGTGACGGCCCCGGCCCACGAGCCGCCGTGACCGGAGGCCAGGCTCGCCGCACCGAGCAGCACCACGGCTGCGCCCGCCAAGGGAAGCGTCAGGATGTCCGGCAAGCGGTGCACGGTGGCGTCGACCACGGCCAGGACGGCCGCGAACGGCGTGAGCAGCAGCCACACCACCAGCTCCGGCCGCGGCCCGGCCGCCGCCGCGAGGGCGGCGCACACCAGCGCGCAGATCAGGGGCGCCGCGACCACTGCGGGCCCGTAGGCGGGGCAGCGCCCGGACGCCTCCGGGGCGGAGGCTGGTATGGCGCCTGGCCCGCTGCCTCGTGCAGTGCCCGGCCCGCTGCCTGGTGCGGCACAACGCGCCGGGCCGAGCCATCCTCCCGCCACGCCGGTGATCGCGTGCCCGGCGGGGCACGCCGCCCGCCACGGCTCTTCGGGCTCCACGGCGAACCGGTAGGCGGCGCGGGGAACCAGGAATCCGCTCAGGGCGCCGAAGACGGCGGCGAGGAGGATGACAGACAGATGCACGTCACGACCCTACGGACCGGGTGGGGGCGGAGTCATGGGCCCGGGGGCCCAAGGGAACGCGGGGGCCGGGGGGCCGAGGGCCGGTCACCCGGTCACACGTCACCCGTCACCCGGTCACCCGGTCACCCGGACCGATTCGACGATCTTACTGATGTCGCCCTCGGACAGCTTCCCCTTCACGGCATTGATCCGCACCAGGAAGGCCTCGTCCTTCTTGTCCATGCCGACGATGTCCACGCCGGTCATCCGCGTCCCCTTCGAGGGCGTGTTCTGCTGCCCGGTGGACGTGAATTCGTAATCGATGCGCCGGGCGTCATCGGTCCCCCGGACGTCGATCTTCTTCTGTCCGCCGAGGGTCGACCCGAGCTGGACGCTGGCCTCGGCTCCGATGGCCGCCATCTCGGCCGACCTGGCCGTGGTGAAGTTGATCTGCACACCGACCTTTCCGACCGTCTCGGCCCCCTCCTTCAGGGCGGCCGCGGCCGCCGTGTGAGAGCCCCGGTCGGCAGCGCTGAGCTCGGTGAATCCCGGCGGGTAGGAGACGGTGAGCCGCTGGGCGTCCAGCGACTTCCATCCTTCGGCGGCGGAGGAGCCCGCTTCCTTCTCGCTCCCGCAGCCGGCGATCAGCACCGCCGCCAACGCGCCGGCCCCGACGCCCTTGAGGGTGCGCAGCACACGCTTCACGTCCATTTCCCTTCTCGTCTCCCGACCCCGCCGGTCACGCCGCGCCCCACCGGTCACTTCGCGCAGTAGCTGTACGGTACGTATCCGCGCTTCCCGTCCGCAGGCGCACCGAGGAACTCGGCTTCGTCCAGCTTCTGATCGCTGTGTTCCGTGGACACCTTGAAGCCCAGGCTGAGTCCCAGCGTCAGGTCGAAGCCGTACTCCGCGGCGCTCGATTCGCCGGTGTAGTGCATCTTGCTGGACATACCCTTGTCGAAGAGCAGCCGGCCGAAGGCGTCGTCATCACCGGGCCGGTTCGTCGGCGCGTGGTCGCCGAACATATAGGTGAACGGCGCGGTGTTGTCCCCGGATCCGTCCAGCCACTTCTCGGCGGTGGCCCGGTCGGCGTCTCCCTTGTCCCCCTCGGCGAACACGATCGAGTTGGTGACGACGTCGACGTCGCTCGTCTTGGAGCTGCCGCCGGCCTTGGCGCCGCCGCTCTTCTTGGCGTCCCCGTCCTTGCCGTTGTCCTTGGAGCCGCTCGCCTTGCCGCCGTCGTTGCCCTTCCTGTCGATCGTCTGGGTCATGTCGATGCGGGTGAGCTTCCCGGTCTTCTTGTCCCGGGTGACGGTCATGGTCCCGGTGCGGGCGACCGTCCCTTCGGAGGAGCCGCTGAGGCCACCGGCTTCGACGCCCGCCTTACCGCCGTACTCCATGCCGGCGGAGTACGTGTAGGCCTTGGTCCCGTTGATGTCGTTGTTCGTGAAGGTGACCTCGGGCGAGAACTTGAACTTTCCGCCCAGCTGCGCGGACAGCTTCTTCTCGTCCGCAGCGGAGAGCTTCAGGCCTGCTTCGGCGGTGGCCTCCAGACCGAGCTTGCCGTAACCGATGTGCCGGTCCCCGAGCTTCTTCTCGATCTTCTCCCGCTCCTTGGCGTACTTGTACGCCGCATACGGGTTCCCGCCGCCCATTCCCCCGTACTTCGTGGTGGTCTCCCAGGTCTTCATCACCTCGATGTCCTTGCGGAACTGCTCGGCCTGCTCGGGGCTGTCGAAAGCCCACGTATCGCCGTTGGTGACCTTGACGCCGGCGCCCAGCTCAACCTTGTCGGCGCCCAGCTTGCCGACCTTGAGACCCGGCTTCCACTCCCCCGTGGCACCGACCGAGGCGGCGTCGGTGAAGGTCAGATAGACCTTCTGGTCCTTGCCGTCGACCTTGCCGTCCCCGTTGACGTCGGTCTTCGCCTTGAAGACCTGCTGCTGGAAGCCGTACTCGTTCCCCCACTTGAACCAGGCGATCTTGGCTTCACTGCCCGCGGTATCGGACACGGTGGTGATATTGCACAGCGGAGGCTCGAAATCGGCGTCCTTCTTACCGTCCGCCTGCGACTGCCCGTCTCCCCCGCAACTGCCCCCGAACGCCCGGCAGAGCTTCTCCTTGATCTGCCCGCCGATCGACCGCCCGGCACCGGTGGCCAGCAGCCCGGCGATCACCGCGACGACGACCACGAGCATGCCGATGTAGTCCACGGCCGTCTGCCCGAGGTCGTCCCAGGGGCGCCGGGAACGCTCGCCCTTGCGCTCTTCCCACAGCCGGTCCAGGAGGAGGGCGCACATCGCGCCGAAGACCAAGGAAGCCGCCGCCATCCACACGCCTTCGGCGACGACGACGTCCCAGCTGCCGAACAGGTTCCTCAGCGTGACCGCCGCCGGGACGCCGAGCACGGCGAGGAGGTGGAGCGGGAGCGAGTGGCGGTACGGCTCCTTGTGTAACCGCGCCGCAGCCAGTCCGGCCAGGGTGATGACCACCGTGCCCGGAAGGTGGAGCAGCGCCACGCGCCGGCCGAAGGTCTCCAGCCGCTCCGGCGTCGCAAGAGCGCCCAGGGCGAGGACACCCAGCAGGTACCCGGCGCCGAACGTCACCACGAGCCCCGCGGCCCAGGACCGCATCAGCGAGAAGAGAACCCCGAACCGGGGCGTCGGCGGATCGTCATGGAAACGATTCGCCGATCTGTGCGCCCAGTTGGTGCCGGCTCCGTCCATGCCTCGCGCCCTTCCCCCTCGCGTGATCACGTGAGGGGGAGGCTAACGCCCTTATGGGAGCGGGGCTTGGGCCCAGGGACCCATTTCGAGGCCACGGCCCCCTGTCAGTTGGCGCGGGGGAAGGACACCTCCACGCGCCGGTTCTGCTTGCGGCCCTCTTCCGTGTCGTTGGACGCGACCGGAGTGTCCTCGGCATATCCGCGGATTTCGTAGCGCACCTCGGAACCGAGCGACTTGGAGAGTTCCTTCTGCACCGCGTCCGCGCGCTTCTTGGAGAGCTCCATGCCGTGCTCGTGCGTGCCGAGGTTGTCGGTGAACCCGAAGACCTGGACCTGGCGGGCGTTCTGCTTCTTGACCTCGTCCGCGATGGTCCTGATGCGGTCGTTCGCCTCGGGGTTGAGATCGGCGCTGTCCTTGCCGAAAAGGACCTCGGCCTGCAGCTGGAACTTCACGTCGGAGTTGGTGTCCTGACGCTGTTCCTGGCCGCTCTCGTCACCCACGATGCTCTTGATGTCCAGCACCTTGGGCGGCCCGAGGGTCCTGCCCGGCTCCAGTTTGAGACCGGGGTCCTTGGGATCGATTTTCCCGTTGAAGACCGAGGAGGTGGAGGGCGCCTCGTCCGCAAGGGCAGCGGGTGCGCCGACAGCTGTCAGACCCACGGTAAGAGCCACGGAAACGGTCCAGGCCGAACCCCGCCTGTGAAGCCTCTTCATGCGCTCACCCATCCGTCAGCGTCAGGACGACGGACTGGAAGGTCGGAATCTGCAGGTCCACCTGGGTCGTGGACTTCGGCGGTGCCGGGAACTGCATGTAGACCTTCTGCTCCGAATTTTCATCGATGACGGGAATGCCCGTCGTGGCCAGCGGCCGGTTCTCCGTGTCCCGCAGGGTGTAGTAGCGCTTCTTCTCCTTCTCGTCCACGAGAGTGGCGCCACCGAGGGAACTGCCACCCGCCCCTCGGATCACGTTCAGCTCCGGCCCGGACCAAACCTGCGTGTCATAGAACTTCTCGTCCGACGTGTTCTTCAGATTTCCGTTGAGCGTGACGAACCCGCCTGAACTGCGCGTCACCGATGTGATGTCGAGGACGATGCCCTTGGGGCCCTTGAGCGTGGCGATCACCTTGGTGTCGTCCGGCCGCTTGGACTGCGACTCCTGCTCGGACCGGCCGTCATCCTTGCCCGGGCCGTCCTGCTGGGCACTCCGGCCGGACTCCGGCTTCTCTTCCTTGTCGTCGCTTCCGCAGGCGGACAGCGTCAAGGCCATTGCCGCCACCAGGGCGGCACCCGCAACAGTCCGAGGTGCCCGGGCACGTCGCCACACGCTCATCACTCATCGTCCTCTGGTTGTCGTTCGCAAACCGGCGCGCATGTATCAGTCGGCAAGTCTGACGGAGAACAGGTCCGCCACTCCAGGGAGGTTCCTCGGCTCGCCGGGATTCTTGGGGTCGATATCCCAGGTACGGCCGTCGGAGCAGTGGAGTCGCAGCGGCTTCGGCTCGGTCTCCTTGCTCTTTCCCGGGTCCGGAGTCCGGTTCGTCCCGGGTTCTTTGCTGGTTCGCGGCTTCGGCGTCCGGCTGGGCTCGGGCTTTCCGGTGGCTCCGGGGTCGTCCACAGGCCTCAGCGTGCATACCCGCGGCACGATGACCGCGGTGGCGGTCGCCTTCATGTGCCGCTTCTCCGTACCGGGGACGACGGAGCCTCCGATGGACTTCTTGGACTGCAGCCTGACGGTGAAGCCCGTACGCCCGTCGCTGAGCGGTCGGCAGCCCTCGGGGCCCTCGCCCATCTGCGCTTCGTTGAGTTCCGCGAAACGCCTCGCTGCCGAGCAGGCCCTCTCGGTGAAGACGTTCTTGCCGTTGAGGGCGCGTTGCCAGGTAGCGGGATCGGTGAGGGAGGCGAGCAGACCCGCACGGAGTTGCTCCCGTGCGTCCCGCGCGGCCGCCAGAGCTGCGGCATCTGCAGCGGACTGAGCACCGTTGCGGGACACTGCAGCCTGGCCTACCGCGACATAGGCGAACGCAAGGAAGAGCAGGCCCGCCACCACCGTGATGTAGATGGGGAGAGCCTGCCCTGCCTCGCGATCCGGCCGTACGGTCAACCGAATCAGGCCTACTTGTCCGTCTCGTCCGGCTTCTTGGGCTCCTTGCCGATCTGGTCGGTTCCGTCGATCGCGTGCATGATCTTCTTCTTGATGCTGGCGCCGATGTCCGTAAGGGTGACGATGCCCGCCAGGATCGCCACCACGACCACGATCATGCCGATGTACTCGACCGCGGTCTGACCCTTGGACCGCTCCCGACGGAACATCCGGTCGACGCAGGTGTCCCGCCACTGCCCCACGTGCACCTTGGTGTCGACGGCCGCCTTCAGCAGCATGTCGTTCATGTTCTTCCCCTCCGGCTTCAACCGGCTTCGTACCGGTCTTCACATAAATCCTTGTCCCATCAGCGCCTCCGGTCGCCACCTGACCGGCCTCCCCGACGGCAGCAGAAACGTACGCCGTAACCCCACGCCTGAACATGGGCCCCAAGACCCAATCCCGGGCCCAAAGCCGCGCACGGGCCGCCTCCTTGCCCGGCCGGGCCCCCGTCCGCTGCACGTCACCCATGCGTTCTTCCTCCCCCGCGCGCCGTACCGAGCCGGAGCGCGATGGCTTGACTCCGGCTCTCGACCCGCAGCTTGGTGAAGATGCGGTTGATGTGGTTCTTGACCGTCTTCTCGCTGATGAAGCACGTCGCAGCGATCTCGGCGTTCGACATCCCTGCGGCGATGAGGTCCATCACCTCTTCCTCCCGCCGGCTCAAGCCGTACTGGGTCCGCTGAGGCGGTTGCGGCCGTTGCTGCGATTGTGACGGTTGCGGCGATTGCGGTGCAGTGGAGCGGGCGGGGTGGTGTTCCGCCGCAGAAGCGCCCCTCCCCAGCCCGTCCGGCAGTTCAGGACGGCCGCTCCCCTGTCCGGCCGACCCCCGTACGTGGGCCAGCAAGGCCGTCGACGCCGTGGCGGTGAAGTGGGCCCTGCCCTGCTTGATGTTGCTTATGGCCACGACGAGTTCGTCGGCTGTGAACTCCCCGTGGACCAGATATCCGCCGGCCCCCAGGCGCAGCGCCTCGTGCACGATTTCGGCTTCCTGGCTGTACGTCAGCATCAGAACGGTCGTCAGTTGCACGAGGTACGGGAGCGCCGAGATCCCGTCCACCTCGGGCATCCGGACGTCCAGCAGGACGATGTCCGGACGGAGCCGGTACGCCGCGTCGTACGCCTCACGGCCGTTCCCCGCCTCTGCGACGACCTGGATGTCCTGGCGCCCGGTGAGGAGGGCCGTGAGGCCGGCCCGTACGACGGGGTTGTCGTCCGCGACCACGACGCGGAGCGGGGCGGCCTCGGGAGCCGTCGTGATGCCGAAGAGGCTTCGAGGATCCTGTGGGGCCGTGGGCCCGCCGGGGACTGCAGGAGGTGACGCCGGCTGCGGCGGCGTGAGCGACGGTGGGACATGGGGGTGCGGCGGCGGTGCCGGGTGATGGGGGTGCCGGTTCTGCACGGTGCGCCCTCCTCTCGACGAAGTGTGGGCAAGTGACTGGGTGACTGGTGACTAGGGGGCCATCGACGGAACGGTGGGGCCCGCTGCCGCCTGCGCCGACGTGCCTACTCCTCCGGCAGCCGGGCCCAGCGCCGCGAGCGGGAACTCCAGGCGGACTTCCGTGCCCTCCTCCGCGCTCCCCTTGCCGATGCGGATGCGGGCACCGATGCGTGCTGCTCGCTCCACCATCCCGACCAGACCGAAGTGCCCGCTCCGCTTGAGCTCCTCCAAGGTCGTTCCGGGAGGCAGGCCGCGGCCGTCGTCACGGACGCTGATGCGCAAGGCGCCCTTGACCACGCCCACGGAGACGTCGAGCTGCGACGGGTCGGCGTGCCTGTGGGCGTTCTCCATCGCTTCGGACACGATGGTCAGAAGGTGCCGCGCAACGGCGTGGGGAACCGCGGGGACGGCCGCGTTGCCGACCGGGCGGCACGAGGCACTCAGTCCCGACCGGCGCGCGAAGTCGGCTACGCGGGCGGAGAGTTCGACAGTGACGTCCACGCCGCCGTCCAGGCCCGACTCGCGCCTGAGATCCGAGAGCAGCTCCCGGGACTCCGCCGCTGCTCGCCGCGCCGAGCGGCTCACCAGTTCGGCTTGCTCCTTCACGCGCTTCGGGTCCATACGGTCGGCCGAGTGGGCCAGTCCGTCGGCCGCGAGCGCCAGTCCGTGCAGGGTCTTGGCGACCGAGTCGTGCATCTCCCGGGCCAGGCGGGCCCGTTCGCTCTGCACCGCCTCGCTCACGGCGAGCCGGGAACGGGTGTCGGTCAGGGCCTTGCTGGCCGCACCGAAGCGCAGCAGGAGGCGCCGCAACGTTACGCCGACCGCGCCCGCAAGGATGCAGACGCCCGGCAGGAGGGCGGCTCCGTCCATGGACAGGTCGACGTGGCGGTCTCCCATGTACGCGAGGCCCACGATCAGCAGCGTGAGGGACGCGAAGATGGCCGCCCCCCGCCAGCCGTAGACGAGCCCGGCGAGCAGCGGGGTGCAGATGGTCACGTAGGCGAGCGGGCTCTCCGGCGTCGCGGTGAAGAGCATGAGCGCGCCGAAGCCGGTGTCCAGGCCTAGCAGTGCGGGGTGTTTGAGCAGCAGTGGGCCGAAGCGCTCCCAGTCGCGGATCAGGACGTACGAGCCCATGAAGGTGAACAGGATCGCTGCCCCGACCAGCCAGGTCGGCCAGCCGCGCCGCACGCCGTACAGGGCGAAGGGAGTCGCCAGCGCGATCATGGCCAGCCGGAAGCCGAAGACCTGTCTGCACAGGGCCTGCAACGCGCTGAGCTGGATCCTGAGCGCCGGCTCGTCGACCGGGAGCTCCTCAGCCCCGGATATGCCCCCGGAGACGATCGCGGCCGACGGTCCGGCGCCCGTGTGGTACGCCGTGGTCACTTCTTCCCCCTACCCCAGCAGGCCCGAACCGAAGAACATGCCCGTGCCGATGAGGATCATCGTGGCAGGAACCATGATCATCGTGACGATGGTGGTGGCCTTGGGTACGGCCTTGGCCGCCTTGCGCCGTGCATTCTGTGCGTCCGACCGACGCATGTCGTCCGCGATGGCCATCAGCGTGTCCACGATCGGCGAGCCGAGCTCCTCTCCCTGCTGCAGGGCGGTGACGAACATCGCGACCTGCTCGGAGTCGTTGCGCTTGCGCAGCTCGTCGAAGGCCTGGCGGCGGCTGACGCCCATGTCCATCTGGCGCAGGGTGATGCGGAGCTCGTCGGACCACGGCCCCTCGTACTTCTCGGCCGTACGGTCGAGGGCCTGCCGGAAGCCGAGGCCCGCGGAGACGACGACGGCGAGGACGTCGAGGAAGTCCGGCAGCGTGCGCTCGATGGCCTCCTTGCGGGCGCGGACGGCCGACCAGAGGCCGACCTCGACCCACACGGCGCCGAAGGCGAACATCAGGAGCGCCGGCAGCGTGTTGCCCCCGGCCAGCATGAGCAGGCCGCCGATGCCGCCCGTGACGCCGTAGACGAAGCGCCGCGCGGCGTAGCGGTCGATGGTGAGGCCGCCGGGGTTGCCCGCCATGTCGATGCGGCGGCGGGTCTTGTTCACGCGTTCGGGCCCCATCATGCGCAGCACCATGGGCGCGTAGCGCATGCCCAGGCGGTCGATGAGGGAGCCGGCGGCGTTGGTACGGGTGGCGCCGACCTCCAGGGCGACGGCGAGGTCCGCGGGCAGCTTGGCGTCGGCGCGGTAGAGCCGGAGGCCGTAGAAGATCCCGACGATGGAGAGGGCGAAGACGAGTGCGAGCAGGAGTCCCATGGTGCAGCTTCTCTCAGATCTCTCAGGTCTCTCAGATCTTTCAGGTCTCTCAGACGTCGATCTTGCCGAGGCGGCGGACGAGGAAGAACCCCAGCCCGTAGAGGCCGATGGACACGATCATGGCGCCCTGCCCGATCACCGAACCAGTGATTTTGTCCAGGGCGCCCGGCCAGATGCGGTCCATCATGAGCAGGGCGCCCAGCCCCATGCCGGGAACGATGTACGCCGTCGCGGTGACCTGCGAGAGCTGGGTGCGCACCTCGCGGCGGGTCTCCTTCCGCTCCTCCAGGGTGACGGTGAGGCTGCGCAGCGAGCTGACGACCGTACCGCCCGCCTT
The DNA here is from genome assembly GCF_013394065.1 of Streptomyces rectiverticillatus. Taxonomy (NCBI): domain Bacteria; kingdom Bacillati; phylum Actinomycetota; class Actinomycetes; order Kitasatosporales; family Streptomycetaceae; genus Streptomyces; species Streptomyces rectiverticillatus. Next base: position 4,713,332 of record NZ_CP040752.1, on the reverse strand, counting down.
GTTGGACAGGACGAGGGTGGTGACGAGGACGACCAGCTCCCGGGACGGCAGCCGCTTGGCGAGTTCGTCCAGGGCGTCGTCGAGGGTGTGGCCGACGGCGAGCTGATCGGCGACCCTGGCCAGTTCGTCGCCGGCCGGGCTTTCGAGCTCCTCGGCGGCCATGGCGAGGGCGGTGCGCAGGGCCAGTCCGGCCTGGGTGGCGTTGGCGACGACGCGGGAGAGCTCGGGCAGCTGGTTGATGAACTTCTCGTTGCGCTTCTGGCGCTGCCAGTTGAGGTAGGCGAACGCGCCCCAGAGTCCGGCGATCGCCGCGATGGGGCCGAAGAACGGCGCCAGGAGCATGCCGGCGATCACCCACATGCCGACGGTGGCGCCGACCATGCCGACGAAGAACTGCCCGGGCGTGATGCGCAGTCCCGTGGCGGCGAGCCGGCGCTCGATCTTCTTGCCGAACGAGGTCTTGCGGATCCGGCGGTCGATGCCGCGGAAGGCCGGAAGCCGTCCGCCGGTCCGTATCTCCGGGGCCCGCTGGGTGAGCCGGTCGACCAGCGCCTCGCGCTGGGCCCTGCCCGTGGCGTACACGTGCACGCCCGCGATCGCGAGCACGCAGCACAGCAGCGTGGCACCGATCGTCAAGAGCACAAACTTGTCCATGTCCGTTGGCAGACTTCCTATTTGGCTTCTCGCGCGGCGAGCTGATCGTCGGACTCGGCCACACCGAAGGCGGGCGGGACGGGCTCGTTCTTGAGGTAGAGCCGGTCGGCCACCCGGCGCGGCAGCGGGAAGTAGTCGAACCGGCCGTACACGACGCCGTCCGCGGACATCGGGCGGGCGGTGAACCTGCTCACCGTGACGAGCTTGTAGTCCTCCCGGCCGCGGGAATCGAGGACGGCGACCTCGCTGATCTTCCGCGAGCCGTCGGCGTTACGGCTCAGCTGGACGATGACGTCCACGGCGCTGTTGATCTGGTCCTTCAGCGCCGCGAAGGGAATCTCGACCTCGGACATCGAGGCCAGCGTCTGCAGACGCATCAGGGCGTCCTCGGCGTTGTTGGCGTGGACGGTGGCCAGCGAGCCGTCGTGGCCGGTGGACATGGCCTGGAGCATGTCCAGCGTCTCGCCGCCGCGGACCTCGCCGACGATGATGCGGTCGGGCCGCATACGGAGCGAGTTGCGGACGAGGTCGCGAATGGTGATCTGGCCCTTGCCCTCGACGTTCGGGGGCCGGGACTCCAGGGTGATGACGTGGTTCTGCTGGAGCCTCAGCTCCGCCGAGTCCTCGATGGTGATGATGCGCTCGTTCTCCGGGATCAGCCCGGAGAGGGCGTTGAGCAGGGTCGTCTTCCCGGAGCCGGTGGCCCCGGAGACGATGACGTTGAACTTGGCGCGGACCAGCGCGGACAGCAGCGCCAGCATCTGCTCGTCCAGGGAGCCCAGACCGATCATCTCGCGCAGGGTGTAGGCGCGGGGGAAGCGGCGAATGGTCAGCGTCGCGCCCGACAGCGCCAGCGGCGGGATGATCACGTTGACGCGTTCGCCGGAGGGCAGACGGGCGTCGACCATCGGATTGGACTCGTCCACGCGGCGGTTGACCGTGGAGACGATGCGCTCGATGGTCTGCATCAGCTGCTCGCCCGAGGCGAAGCGGAGCGGCAGCTGCTCGACCCGGCCGGCGCGCTCCACGAAGATCTGGTCCGGACCGTTCACCATGATCTCGGTGATGGAGGCGTCCTCGAGGAGCGGCTCCAGGATGCCCAGGCCGAGCGCCTCGTCCACCACCCGGCGGATGAGCTGCGAGCGCTCGTGCGTGGAGAGGACCGGTCCCTCCCGGCTGATGATGTGGCCGAGGACGCGCTCCAGCCGGGCCCTGCGCTCGGCGGTCGCGAGCGAGGACATCTCCGCGAGGTCGATCTCCTCGAGCAGCTTGGCGCGGTAGACCGCGACGAGATGGTTCTCCTCGTGCTGCGTGCCGCCGGCCTCGGGTGCGTTGATGCGCGCCCTCAGGCTCATATTCGGGGCTCCTTCTGTTTCTGTCTTGTGCTCGGCTGAGGGCGGGTCATGGGCAGGGCAAGGCGGATCACGGGCGTGCCGGGTCGCGGGGCATCGTGACGGTCTTGGTGGTGCTGCCCAGGTCGAACCCGATGATCGAAGGGATGTGCACTTCGGCGGACACGGTGGCCTCGTCGACGCCGATCCGGCAACGGATCTCGGTCCTCTTCGCCACCCAGCCGCTGATCGCCGCCTCGCCCGCCCGCCGGCATCCGTTCTCCATCCCTGAGCGGCCGGCCGTACGTGCTGCGGCGCGCGCCGCCGTACCCGCCTGCTCCATCGCGTACATCGCGATGCCCGTCTGGATCACGGCCAGCCCGATCAGGATCAGCACCGGAAGCATGCCGATGAACTCGACCGCCGCCTGTCCCCGGTCACCGCGACCGGCGCGTTTCGCCATGCCTCATCCCTCCTTCGCCACGGCCGCCCTGCCCCTGATGGGGACGGGGAAGCTCGCGAGGCCCGGGAAGAGCACGGGTACCTCCAGCTCGACCTCGGCCTCGTACAGGCCGTTGCCGTTGCCGTAGGCGTCGCCGCAGCGGATGCCGGCCGAGTCCTGCCAGGAGGCGCCGAGGCTGCTTCTCGCTCCGTTACGGCAGGCCGCCTCGCGCGTTCCTTCGGCCGCCGTGGCTCCCATGTGGGCCCCCCGGTCGGCCGCGTGCCCCGCCTGCGTGTACGTGTAGCCGGCCAGCACGCACTCCCAGAGGAAGATCAGCACCAGGAGGATCAGCGGCAGGATGCCCAGGAACTCGACCGAGACCTGCCCCCGGTCACCTCGACGGTCACCTCCCCGCTCACCGTTCGCGGGGGCGCGCAGCCGCGCCGGCCGCATCTTCATCGCCCGTTCCCGGCCGACTCGCCGGGCGGGGAACCCGGCGATCCCTGAGGCCCCTGAGGCCCCTGAGGATCCGGGGATATGCCGCCGTCTGTCCCGTCCCCGGGACGGCCGTCCCCGTGGCGTCGGCGGAATCCCAGTGCCCCCCGGTCGCTGCGGTACCTCGCGCGCCCCTTCCTGCCGGCCGCGTGCTGTGCGGCGCTGCGCACCAGGCCCAGCTCGCCCGCCAGGCCCCACATCGCCTGCTTGACCACGCTCCGGCTGTCGAGATCCTGCATCCGGCCCGCGTCCACCACGGGCTGCAGGTCCTTGAACTGGGCGGGAACGGCGGTGCGGGCGATCCGTGTGCCGACGATGCGCTCGATCAGCGGCGGCTGGATCTCGGTATTGCGCACAGCGCGGTTGACGACGGTGATGGTCTCCTCCGCCTTGCGGACCTGGAGCCGCTCCCACATCCGCACCATGCGCTTGGCCGCTCGTACGGCGACGACGTCCGGGGTGAGGACGAGTGCTGCGATGTCCGCGACCTCGATGGCCGCGGTGTTGGCGCCGGTCATCTGTGATCCGCAGTCGATGACGACGACCTGGTACCGGCCGCGGAGCGCACTGACCAGCTGCCGGGCCGTCCGCTCGCTGACCTCTTCGGCGCGCTCTCCGTCACCCGGGGCGAGCAACAGGCCCATGCCGGTCTCGTGGTTGAAGACGACGTCCTGGAGGACGCGCGGCGTGATGTCGTGGATGTCGGCGAGGTCGGCGACGGACCGGCGGAACTGCACGTCGAGATACGAGGCGAGGTCCCCGTTCTGCAGGTCCATGTCGACCAGGGCGACGCTCCGGCCGGCGGCCCTGGCGGCGAGCGCCATCTGGATGCTGATGACCGACGTCCCCACCCCGCCCTTGGCGCCGGAGACCGTTACCACCGTGCCGCCGGGACCGCTGGGGGTCCCGACCTCGGCGGTGAGGTGCTTGCGCACGCCGACGGCCCAGTTGCCCGTGGCCCGGACCCGGGCCACGAGCTCGTCGTACGAAAGGGGCAGGCCGACCAGGCCGCGCGCGCCGGCGTCCATGGCGGCGGAGATCAGTGCGGGGCTGGTGTCCGCCGTGATCAGGATGACCCCGACCGCCGGGAACCGCAGCGCCACCTCGCGTACGAGCTCCAGCGCGGGAACCGGCCCGATCCGCTCGTGGATGAGGACGACCTCGGGAAGGTCGGCCATCGACTCGTGGGCGAGCTGCGTGAGGGTGTCGATGAGCTGGGTGGAGCTGCCCGCCGCCTGGGCGGGCTCGGTGTCCGGCAGCTGGCTCAGCAACGCCGTCACCGAGCGGGCGGCGTCCGCGTCACCGACGGCCGGGAGGATTCTTGTGGCCATCCGTTACCTCACTTGTCGCCGTTCAGGGTGTAGTCCCGCTGGTTCGGCGGGATGGTCGTGTCGCTGCCGGGCGCGACGAGCGCGAGGCGGACGTGGGAGGCGAAGGACTCGGCGTAGGCGATGCGCTGGGCGTCGAGGGTTTCGAGCGCGAAGGTGATCGGCACGGCCGAGCCGCCGGACTGCGACTCGCCCTGCTTGGGGGCCAGCGGGGTGAGCTTGCCGACGTCGATCACCTTGGCGTTGGTGACGATGACCTTGGAGCGGGGCTGTGCGGCGCTCTCCGCGCCCTCGCCCTTGCCGGTCGCGGACGCGAACGTCGCGTAGATGTTCACGGTGGCACCGGGGGTGATCTTTCCTGCGACACCCGTCACCGCGTCGATCATGATCGCGATCTCCTGCTGCCCCGGCTTGAGCGCGGGCCGGTCGGCGATCATGTCGGACTGCAGGAGCGAGCCCGCCTTGAGCGGATTGACCGCTATCTTCCCCGTGACGTCATCCAGGTTGGTCACCGCCGTGCTGGGCAGCCAGCGCTTGGGGAGCGAGACCTGCTTGAAGTCCCCGGCCTCCAGCGCCCGGTACGCGGGGACGTCCGCCGCCAGCTCGTACGCCGTGACCTCGGGCCCCACCTTGGAGTCGACGTCGTTGATCACCGAGAGAACACCGATGAATGCGGCGAAAGCGCACACAACGGAAAGGAGGAGCAGCATGATGCCGCGGCGCTGGCGTGAGTTCATGGTTGCGGACTACCTCGTTCAAGGGTGGATGCGGTGAGCGGCGGTGCGGGACGCGCTGGAGCTTGCTCGGTACTCGCTTCGTGCTCGGGAGAAGTGCCGCGAGGGCACGCCGCCTCGGCCGCGCGGCGGCGTGCGGCCGGGAGGCGCCCTCTGCGGGTCACTCGGCGGACTGCCCCTGCAGCCCGGTTTCGGGACTAACGACGCCGCTGCGCGACTGTTGGTTCGCATGAGGTGAGAGAGGCGCGGCGCAGAACACGCAGCGCTCGCCTATGAGCTCCAGCCCGCACCACGGACAGGGCTGCCGCTGCACGGAGGCTACGAGCTGCGCGAGCACCGAAGTATCCCCGATCGCCGCGACGAACTCGACCAGTTTGCCCGTTCCCCACCAGCGGAGGGACTCCTTGGGCAACTCGGCCTGGTGGAGGGCCTGGACGGCCCAGGCGGGGGCAAGGGTCGAAGTGACCCAGTCCGAGGGGATACGTCCCTGAGCCACGGTCAGGTAGGTGCCGAACTTCGGCCCTGCGAGCGTGGTGCCGTCGGTGCCGATCTTGATCAGCTGCGGCGTGGGTCCGGCGAGAACGCCGAACTGCGAACCCGGGACCCAGGACTTCGCATGGGCCTTGAGACCGACAGCCACGTGGTCGAGCTTGGCCACGGAGTTCAGCAGGGCGCCGGCGTACAGGTAATGGGAGAACAGCAGCGCCGCCGACCCGACGACACCGGCGCCGAAGTCGAACACGGAGATCTGACGCAGCTGCCGCGCGAGCACGGCCAGCGCCAGGGGCGGCAGATCCACCCGTACCAGAGCGATCCTGCCGTTCTCCAGAACCGAACGGATCGTCTGGAGCCTGCGCTCGTGCGGCACGGCGAGGGACGAGGGGTAGAGCACGATCACGTGACCGCACTGCTCCACCAGCGCCTGCATGCCGGCGAGGGCATCGTCCAGCGACTGCTCGCCCGGAGGCCGGAGCACCGCTGCGGACGGCGTCCGCCCGTCCAGCGGCGCCAGTACCAGATCAGGACTGGTAACTGCTATCGCGGTCGCCACGTCTGATTCCCTGTCCCCTCCGGCCACCCAGTGCTGCAGGCGACCGCAAATCATTCTCCCCCGTACAACTGCAGCAGCACTTTATCCGCGCCAGGGGAGCCCGGAGAACACCTGCCCTTACCGGCACGGATGCGCGGACGGAGCCGCACCCCGGCTCTTTAGGCCCGGGCCTGGGCCCGTGGGCCCATGCGCTGATGATCACCGCAGGCTAGCGTCAGCCAGAAACGATCAAGGACAGAGGGCTCGGGGGAATGAGCGGCATAGGCAAGAGTTTTGGCTCCAACCAGATGTACAGCCCCTACCGGACGCCGCCTCCGCAGCGCTCCAACGTCTTCTTCTCGGTGGTGCGCTCCTGGGCGGCCGCGGTCGTCGTCCTCTTCGCGTCCGGCTTGCTGCTCAATGCCGCGATCCTCGACGAACTCGCGACTGCGGAGCGGCTCGCCTCCTTCGGGTGGCGGGTCGCCATCATCTACGTGCCCAACACGCTGTACATCACGCTGGCCGTCTGGGCGGCGGCACGTCTCCTGCCGGACCCGCACAGGGATTCCCTGCCCCTGTACCTGCTGGCCGCGCTGGGAGTTCCGGTCATCACCTCCACGCGGACCATCGTGGAGGGCTGGGACCTCATCGTCGCCGAGGGCATCGGCATGGCGGCCGCAGCCCTCGTCCTGGGCGGTGCCGCAGGGCTCGTGCTCGGGCGGCTGCGGCGGTCGAGCGGCGGCAGCGGGGAGTACCCCTGGAACGACCTGGGCGTGACCGCGACGGAATACATCGGCATGGTCGTGGTGGTCGTGGCGGTGATGGCCGGACTGCTGGCCACGGGCGCCGGCAAGGCGATCGGCGAGCAGATCAAGGCGAAGCTCTGCAAGGCCCTGGGCGGCGGCTGTCCGGCGCCGGGCAAGGACGGAGCAAGCGCCAAGAAGCCCGATTCCTATTTCGAGCCGACGATGTGCAACACCGCCAACACCAGCAGTACGGCGGGCCAGGAGGTGAAGATTGCCTGGTTCAAGTTCGGCAACGAGTACGGCTTCCAGCAGCAGAAGTTCAAGGTCCGTGAGGTCGACAAGAACGGGAACCCCGTCCTGGGCAAGGACGGCAAGCCCGTGTACAAGGACAAGGTCCGGCTCACCTTCAGCGAGGCCGGAAAGGCCGGCGTCGCCTACTCCCCCAAGTGGGGCGCGAAGGTCGGCAAGCTCGACGAGGACGGCGAGTCCGAGGTCGAGCTGTCCGCGAGCGTGAAGGTGACGGCCGGCGACACCTGGCAGTTCGACAGCCAGGAGGAGGCCGACGAGTTCCGCGAGAAGCTGGAGAGCCTGGAGAGCGCCAAGTCCGGAATGCAGTACGCCAGGGACTCTCCCCTGGTGGCCTCGCGCGCTGCCGACAAATATCTGAAGCTGCAGAAGGAAGTCAACAACACCATTAACGCCGGCCATCTCTCCTACGGTTCGGTGGGCGTCGAGGGGGCCGGAGAGCTCAAGATGTCCGGCTCGATCAACGACGAGGTCACGGGCAAGCTCGGCGGCAAGGTCAAGGTCGCCCCGACCGCGACGATCACCAAGGACGGCATCAACAACACGACGTCCAAGACCTTCGCATTCAAGGTGGAGGGTGCCGCGACCGGCGAGGCCGGCGCCGGCGGAAGCAAGGCTTCCGCGGAGTACGGGGCCGGGGTCACCGGAGCCCTCACGGTCACCCGTGACAAGGACGGGAAGCTGAAGCGGATCATCATGACCCGCACCGAGGAGACGTCCGGCAAGGCGGGCGGCAAGCACGAGGTCTCCGACGACGAAAAGGTCCCGGACAAGAACAAGAAGGGCAAGGACAACAAGAACGCGGGCAAGTCCAAGCACAAGGGGTCGGGCAGCGCCTCGGCGAAGGACACTGTGACCGAAGTCGTCACCACCACCATCGAGCTCAACACCCCGGACAAGCAGAAGACCGCTCAGAACTGGCTGAACGGCAACAGCAAATACGGCAAACCCCTTGAGATGCTGCTTTCCGACGAGGCGCCCACGAACCGTCCCGGCGACGACGACAAGTTCGGTCAGCTGCTCTTCGACGACGGCAGGTCCAGCAGGCTCACCTACGACGGTGTGACCGATGCCGCGGAATTCGGCGCCGAACTCAACCTGGGCGTAGCCTCCTTCGGCTACACGGCCAGCTTCGAAGGCAACAAGGAAAAGGTCCGCCAGGAGGACGCAGAGTTCCTCGGCGCTCCACAGGACGGCAAGCGGAGCTATGTGCCGATGACGCTCTGCTCGAAGTAGCGGCTCCGCGCCTTTGAGCCGTGAGCCTTGAGCCGTGAACCTTGCGCCGTACTCTGCCGGACAGACCCACAGAGAGTGAGCACTCGATGATCACCACCACCGCACGCCGCGCCACGGCAGCCGCCGCGACCACCGCCCTCCTGGGCGCTCTCGTGGTCGGCTGCGGTAGTGAGAAGAGCGCCGAGGCAGCCGTCCCGGAGGGGTGGCGGACGCTTGACGCGCAGCAGGTCAGCGTCGCCTATCCGAAGGGCTTCAAGGAGCTGGCGAAGGACAAACTGCCCAAGACCGCCACGGCCGAGGCCGATCTGGTGGAGGGCGGCAAGACCGTCGCCCGCATCGTGGCCCAGGTGAAATTCATGAAGACCAGCGACCTCGATATGGCGGTGGCCGGCGCGGAGGCACCGTACGAACTCGGTGGCACGCCCAAGGGCAAAGAGGACATCAAGGTCGCCGGGGCCGGCAAGGCCGTGCGCATCGATCACGAGTTCAAGTCCAGCGGCGAGGACGACTCTCCCCCGCGGGACACGGAAATGACGGCTGTCGACATCGTCGGCATGGACAAGGACGACCGTCCTTGGGTGGTGCGCATCACCGCGCCGAAGGGGAAGCTCTCGCAGGATGATCTGGACGGGGTCATCAAGTCCGTCAAGGTAACGGGCTGACCCCGCCCCGCTGAAGCCCCTCTACTGCTTCGGCCAGACCTTCACCACGTAAAGCCAGAGCAGTACCGCACTCAGCAGAAAGAAGGCACCGCTCAGCAGCACCCCGAAAGCGCTCCCGAGCATGGGAGACAGGGTGCGCGGTCCGGTAATGGTCGCCGTCCGCTCCGGGTCGTCCGCCCGGTAGCGGACGGTGACCTTTTTGCCTTCCCGCATGAGCATGGTGGGTTCCTCGAACTCCACTGCCCGGCCGTCGGCGGTGGTGAAGCCGTAGACGTAGTGCATGCGCGTGAAGCCGTCGGCCCCCTCCGTCCCGTAGCTGCGCACGCAGCGGCCCTCCGCGCGCTGTCCGAAGAAGACGGACCTCAGCGCGGTCAGGAATTCGCGCAGGCACTTGAAGAGGACCCACGCGGTGCCCGCCACGAAGAGCAGAAGGACTATGAGGGTGGTCATGCCCCTCACCCTAAGCAGGGCGGCGCCTGGTACTCGGGCTCTCCCGGTGTCCGGACTCTTGACACGGCTAATGGTCTGGACCAACTTGTACGCCCATACGGTGGCCGCCGTCCCTCCCGATCCCCCCACTCCCCACCGGAGGCACCAGTGGATCGCTCACGCCCATCTCGTATCAGGCATCACAGACCCCGCAGATCTCACGCCCCTCACGCACCTCGCACCCCCCGCACCCCCCGCACCCCCCTCCTCGCCGCCGTCACCCTCCTCCTGGCCGGTCTCCTCCCCCTGTTCGGCGGCGCGAGCCCGGCGCAAGCAGCCGCCGACGGCAATCTCGCCAGGAATCCCGGGTTCGAGGACGGGCTCGCCGGATGGTCGTGTTCCGGCGGCAGTGGTGTTGCCGTCGGGGCGCCCGTGCACGGCGGGGGCGGGGCGCTCAAGGCCTCGCCTGCCGGGGCGGACAACGCCCGGTGTGCCCAGGCCGTCGCCGTGCGGCCCGGTTCGTCCTACACGCTGAGTGCGTGGGTGCAGGGGCCGGGCGGCGGCGAGCCCGGCGAGCCGGTTCCGGGCGCTCCGGGCGGGCTCAAGGCCGTGACCGCCACGACCACCGCCGACGGCGGCGACCCGGGCCCCGGCCCCGGCCCGGGCGGGCCCTCGGTACCCAAGCACGCGGTGACCGGCTACTGGCAGAACTTCAGCAACGGCGCCACCGTCCAGAAGATCAGTGACGTACAGAGCCAGTACGACATCATCGCCGTCGCCTTCGCCGACGCGACGGCGACGCCGGGCGCGGTCGACTTCCGGCTCGATCCCGCGCTGAACTACTCCGAGGCGCAGTTCAAGGCCGACATCGCCGCCAAGCAGGCGGCCGGCAAGAGCGTCATCATCTCCATCGGCGGCGAGCGCGGCACGGTCACCGTCAACGACGCGGCCTCCGCCGCCCGTTTCGCGGACAGCGTCTACGCCCTGATGCAGAAGTACGGGTTCGACGGCGTCGACATCGACCTCGAGAACGGCCTCAACCCGACGTACATGACACAGGCGCTGCGCGCGCTCTCGGCGAAAGCGGGCAGCAAGCTCGTCATCACCATGGCGCCGCAGACGATCGACATGCAGTCGACGTCCGCCAGCTACTTCCGGACGGCCCTCAACATCAAGGACATCCTGACGGTCGTCAACATGCAGTACTACAACAGCGGGTCGATGAACGGCTGCGACGGGAAGGTGTACGCGCAGGGGTCCGTCGACTTCCTCACCGCGCTCGCCTGCATCCAGCTCGAAGGCGGTCTCGACCCTTCGCAGGTCGGCCTGGGCCTGCCGGCCTCTCCGCGTGCGGCGGGCGGCGGGTACGTGTCCCCGTCCGTCGTCAACAACGCCCTGGACTGCCTGGCGAAGGGCACCGGCTGCGGTGCGTTCAAGCCGTCGAAGACGTATCCCGGGATCCGCGGGGCGATGACGTGGTCGACGAACTGGGACGCCGCGGCCGGCAACGCCTGGTCCGGTGCGGTGGGGCCGCACGTCCACGGGTTGCCGTAGTCCCTCCCGGCGCCCCGCGCATCCCCCTGCTGCCGGACGGGCCCGCGGGCCCGTCCGGCAGCGGATCCGGTAGCAGAGAGGAGGGGTACGAACGACGATCAGGCGACGATCAGGGCTTCGGCAGCGCACAGTCCGGCAGGCTCAGGTCCACCTTGTTACCGGCCTTGATGCACTTGGCGATGCCGTACGTCTCCTGGGCGTAGTTGATGCCCTTCCGCACGGTGACCTGGCCGTTCTCGTCGACCTCGCACGGGTTGTTCATCGTGCAGCGCTCGCCGCTCTCGTTGCCCGTGTTGTTGATGGCGACGACCTTCCCGGTGTTCGTGTCGATCACCGGCGAGCCGGACGTGCCGCCTATCGTGTTGCACGACGGGGTGTAGCGGAGCGAGTCCTTCCAGGTCCAGTCGCCCTCGCGCAGGCGGTAGACGAAGCCGTCGATGTTGCAGCTGTAGATCCGCTTCCAGAACCCGGAGACGACCTTGATCGGCGTACCGCTCACCGGGTGGTCCGCCGACAGGCTGAGCGCGTTGATCCCGTAGCGCTGCTTGATCTGCGCATATGTTGTGTTCAGCTCGTACAGCGTGACGTCCGTGTCGGTCATCGTCGCGTACGAGATCTTGGTCGCGCGCAGCGTGGCGACCTTGTTCGCGCTGGAGTCGAGCAGGCTGAACGTGCGGGTGGACGGCTTGTCGGTGATGACGTCGCCCGGGCCCGGCATGCCGGTCTCCAGGCAGTGTCCGTTGGTCATGACGAGGCCGGGGTCGTTGTCGGACGAGCTCGGCAGGCGGATCAGGGAGCCGGAGCAATTGCTGAGCGCCACGGTGCCGGCGAAGTCGACCGCCTTGGGCGTGCCCTTGGCGTACGCGGACGCGGACGCCTTTGCTTCAGCGTCCGTACCCGTGCTCGCGCCTGAGCCCGCGGCAGCAGTCGCCGCCGCAGCCGCAGCCGCTCCCCCGTCCGGGGAAACGGCGGTGGCGGTTCCGGCGCCGGCCATGGTCGCTCCGGCGAGGAGGAGGGTGGTGGTGAGCGCGCCGACGAGAGGTCTTCTCATGGGGGGTGGTTCCTCTCTGAGACGGATCCGGGCCGCCCGGGCCGGATCCGGGCCGAAGTTCCGTTCGGTTTTGACGTGTGCATTGTTGGTGCCCCTGAGGGCGCGCGCAATCAACCGGTCGCAAGTGAAAGGGAAGTTGGCCTGAATCTCCCGTTCGGACGCGTTGACCAGTTCATGACATCCTCCGACACTGACCACGCGCCCCCGGGCACTACCCGCACCCTACGCACACCCCGCACAGCCCGCACGCTATGCACCACCTGCACGAAATGCACCACCTGCACCACCTGCACGTCCCGCTCCACCTGCACGTCCTGCTCCACCCGCGCACACCCCCCACCCGTCGCACTACCGGAACCCCCCAGGAGACCGCATGCGACCCCGCTCGCACGGCAGATGGGCCACCGCCCTCGCCGCCGTGCTCACCCTGGCCCTGGCCGTCCCCGCCGCCTCGCGGGACACGGAGGAGAAGACCACCGAGGGAAGGTCCCGGGCGTACGAGGTCACCGGCCCTCGTACCGCCGCCCAGCGCACCGCCGTGGCCGCGACCGGCGCCGCCATCGACGCCGTGCGTCACGGCTCCGTCGTGATCACCGCGGATGCCGACCAGGCCGAGCGCGTCCGCCGGATGGGCTACAAGGTCAGCCTGCTGCCCGGGCCGCCGGACCGCACGGAGGGCCGTTCCCCCGAGCCGTACGACTTCCCGCCCGCCGACGCCGGGTACCACAACTACCGCGAGGCGATGGCGGAGATCGACGCCGGCGTCGCCAAGTACCCGTCGGTCATGAGCAAGAAAGTCATCGGCAAGTCGTACGAGGGCCGCGAGATCGTCGCCGTCAAGATCAGCGACAACGTGGCTGCCGACGAGGACGAACCCGAGGTCCTCTTCACCGCGCACCAGCACGCGCGCGAGCACCTCACCGTCGAGATGGCCCTCTATCTGCTCAAGGAGTTCGGCTCCAAGTACGGCAGCGACCCGCGGATCACCAAGATGGTCGACAGCCGCGAGATCTGGGTCGTGCCCGACGTCAACCCCGACGGCGGCGAATACGACATCGCCACCGGCTCGTACCGCAGCTGGCGCAAGAACCGGCAGCCCAACGCCGGATCCGGCAGCACCGGCACCGACCTCAACCGCAACTGGAACTTCAAGTGGGGCTGCTGCAACGGCTCCTCCGGCAGCACCGGCTCCGAGACCTACCGCGGCTCGGCGCCGGAATCCGCACCCGAGGTGAAGGTCGTCGCCGACTTCACGCGCAGCCGGATCGTCGGCGGCAAGCAGCAGATCAAGGCCGCGATCGACTTCCACACGTACAGCGAGCTGGTGCTGTGGCCCTTCGGCTACACGTACAACGACACCGGCCCCGGCATGACCCAGGACGAACACGACGTCTACGCGACGCTCGGCAAGTCCATGGCCGCCAGCAACGGCTACACGCCCGAGCAGTCCAGCGACCTCTACATCACCGACGGGACGATCGACGACTGGCTCTGGGGCGACCAGCGGATCTTCTCGTACACCTTCGAGATGTATCCGAACGAGAGCGGGGCGGGCGGCGGCTTCTACCCGCCCGACGAGGTCATCGGCCGCGAGACGGCGCGCAACCGCGACGCGGTGCTGCAACTGCTGGAGGCGTCGGACTGCATGTACCAGGTCATCGGCAAGGAGGCGCAGTACTGCAAGTAGGCCTGCAGCACTGCACCGTGGGCGCTCCGCTCCGCCGGGTCAACGGGCCCGGCGGAGCGGGTCAGCGGGCCCCGCGGGGCGGTTCAGCGGGCCCGGCGGGGCGGTTCAGCGGGCCCGGCGGGGCTTGGACTCGTCCACGACCGAGATCGGCCGGTCCGCCGGGTCCCACTGGTGCCACGTCGAGGAGGGGCCGTTCACGACCCGCGCGCCGTTCTTCCGGCTCGCCCATCCGTCGTCCCCCTTCACGACGGTCGCGTACGAGCCGTTGTTGTTGGCGAGAACGAGGTTGTAATAGCGCCACTGCTGGGTCGCAAGGCCCTTGACGCAGGTCCACTGCTGGATCGGGGCGCCGTAGTCCGTGCGGGAGTCCGCGATCTCCAGGCACTTGCCGCTGTTGACGTTCACGAGCTGGTACAGGGTGTCGTCGCCGGAGCCGCTCACCTCGACGAACTTCCACTCGGCACCCGGCTGGCCCTTGCAGGACCACTGCTGGGCCAGGGCGCCGTTGCTCTTGCTGGAGTTCTCTATCTCCAGGCATATCGCGCCCTGCGTGGTGACCAGCAGCGTGCTGCCGTCGTCGGCGGCGGCCTGGCCGGTGCCCGCTGCCGTCAGCACGAGAGCCGCTCCGGACACCGCAACGGTCACGAGCCGCGCAAAGGCCTTCAACTTTTGTCCCCCATCGTCCTCAAGTCATGGCCCCCGTCAGGCATGTCCTCGATCAGGCTTGAGGATATATCACCCTTTCACACCATCACACTGAGTATTCCCGCCACCGCGAACCCCGCCACCGACAGCACCGACTCCAGCACCGTCCACGACTTCAGCGTCTCCCGCTCCGGTATGCCGAAGTACTTGGCCACCATCCAGAAGCCGCCGTCGTTGACGTGCGAGGCGAAGATCGAGCCCGCCGACACCGCGACGATGACCAGCGCGAGGTGGGCCTGGGAGGAGCCGCTGCCGGAGAGCAGCGGGGCGACGATGCCCGCCGTCGTCACGATCGCGACCGTCGCCGAGCCCTGCGCGACCCGCAGTACGACCGCGAGCAGCCAGGCCAGGACGATGACCGGCAGCCCCGCGCCGTCGAACGTACCGGCCAGGGCCTGGGCCACCCCGCTGCCCTTGAGGACCGCGCCGAAGATCCCGCCCGCGCCGACGACGAGCAGGATGTTGCCCACCGGCTTCAGCGACGCGGTCGAGACGGCCTCCAGCGAGGCGCGGGACCAGCCGCGCCGCAGGCCCAGGAGCCAGTACGCCAGGAGCAGGGCGATGGTCAGCGCCACGAAGGGGTGACCGAAGAACTCCACCACCGAGCGACCCGTGCTCGGTGCGAACACCACGGAGGAGAACGTCGCGAGGAGGATGAGGAGCAGGGGTGTGCCGATGACGGCGAGCAGGGTGCCGAGCGCGACCGGGCTCTCGGGCGCGGCCGGACTCTCGGGCGCGGCCGGACTCTCGGGCGCGACCGGGCTCTCGGAGGCATCCCGCTCCCCGGGCGCGGCCCGTCCTTCCGGCGCGGCCCGTTCGCCGGGCGCGGCCCGTTCGCCGGGCGCACGGCTCTGCGCGGCCACCGCCCGCTTCGCCTCCTCCGCCGCCTCGGCCATGTCGGCCGGTACGGGGACGAAGACGCGGCGGCCGATCCACGCCGCGTACCCCCATGCCGCCAGCACCGCCGGCAGGCCCGCCGCGGCGCCCATGAGGATCACCCAGCCGAGGTCCACGTGCAGCAGCCCGGCCGCGGCCACCGGGCCCGGGTGGGGCGGCAGGAAGGCGTGGGTCATGGACAGCCCGGCGAGCATCGGCAGCGCGTACAGCAGAATCGATTTCCCGCTCCGCCTCGCGGCCGCGTACACGATCGGCGCGAGGACGAAGATGCCCACGTCGAAGAAGACCGGGATGCCGAAGAGCACCCCGGTCACCCCCATCGCGAGGGGCGCGCGCCGCTCGCCGAAGAGGGCGAGCAGCCGCGCGGAGAGGGCCTCCGCGCCGCCGGAGACCTCCAGGACCGAGCCGAGCATCGTGCCGAGTCCGATGATGACGGCGATGTGACCGAGGGTGCCGCCCATGCCCGCCTCGACGAGCGGGACCGCGCCGGACTTCTGGACCGTGCCGAACAGTTCCGTCACGGACAGCCCGGCGCCGAGTCCGACGGCGACCGAGACGGCCAGCAGGGCCACGAACGGCTGCAGCCTGACCTTGATGATCAGGAGCAGGAGCAGCGCGATGCCGAGGGCGGCGACCGTCAGGAGCCCGGCGGTGCCGGGTACGAGGGCCAGGAGCCCTCCCGTGCGTCCCTCGGCCGCGTACGTGACGGACGTGCCGGACCTGCCGGAGGTGAAGGGTATGACGGCTGTAGCTGTATCGGATGTGACGGTCACGGCGAGCACCCCCCGGCCCCGGTACGGCCGTCAGCCGAGGACGGCGAGTGCGTCGATCTCGATCAGCAGGCCGGCGGGGAGGCCGACGTAGACGGTCGTACGGGCCGCGGGGACGGACTTCAGGTCGGCGAAGTACTCGTTGTAGATCGCGTTCATCTCCGCGAAGTGGGCGGTGTCCGTGAGGTAGATCCGCATCATGATCACGTCCTCCCAGGTCGCGCCGCCCTCCTCCAGGACCGCCCTGACGTTGGCGAGGGTCTGCAGGGTCTGCTCGCGCAGGGTGTCCCCGGCGGGCGTCGGCGGCTGCCCCTCCTCCGCGGGCAGGAAGCCCACCTGCCCGGCGACCTGCAGGATGTTGCCCTTCTTCACCCCGTGCGAGAACTTCGCGGGCGGGGTGGTGTGGGTGGCGGGCGTGATGGCGATCTTCTCGGTTTTCTCGGTCATGGCGTGACTACTTCCTGACGGGTGCCGGTGGTGGTGGCGGTGGCGGTGTGGTGCCGGAGTACTCCGCACTGACGGCTTCCGCGGTGCGGCGCAGCAGCGGGAGGAGTTCGAGGAGCTCGCCCGCGCCGACGACGACGTTGGGCGCGGAGATCGAGCAGGCGGCGACGACGCGCCCGTCGGTGCCGCGGACCGGTGCACCGACGCAGTTGATGGACTCCTCGTGGCCGCCGAAGTCGGTGGCCCAGCCCTGCTCGCGCACGGTCGCGAGCTCCTTGAGGAAGGCGGCGGCGTCCGGCGTCGAACGGGCCGTGTAGGCGGGGTAGTCGAGGCGTTCGGCGACGGCGCGGCGCTCGGGCTCGGGCAGGTCGGCGAGAAGCAGCTTGGCGACGGCGGCGACGGTGATCGCGACGGGCTTGCCGATGCGCGAGTACATCCGTACGGGGTAGCGGCTCTCGACCTTGTCGATGTAGAGGACCTCGCCGTCCTCGTACACGGCGAGGTGCACGGTGTGCCCGCACCGCTCGTTGAGCGCGACGAGGTGCGGGTGGGCGATCTCGCGGACGTCGAGGTTCTCGGCGGCCTGCTGGGCGAGGGCGAACAGGCGGGTGCCGAGGCGGTAGCGCTGGTCCTGCTGCCGGTAGACCATGCCGTGCTCGTGGAGGGTGCGCAGCAGGCGCAGCGCGGTCGACTTGTGGACGTCGAGGCGGGCCGCCACCTGCTCCAGGTTGGCCGGCCCCTCGGCGAGCAGCGGCAGGATCCGCAGGGCGCGGTCGACGGTCTGGCTCATGTGCGTTCCTTCGCGGCGGCGGTCACGGTCGTGGTCTCCGTCCAGCCCGGGCCGAGGTGCAGCCTCCCCCACTCCTCGGCGCCTAGGGCCGCGAGCCGGTCGGCGAGGTCGCGCCGGGGCGGGGCGGCGAGGTCGCCGGGGGAGGTCAGCGCGGCGGCGGCCATGAGGTGGCCGTGGCGCAGCCGCCGCTCGACGCTCAGCCCGCGCAGCGTGCCGGAGAGGAAACCGGCGGCGAACGCGTCCCCGGCGCCGACGGGTGCGACGACGTCGACGGAGAGGGCGGGGACGAAGACGACTGCGTCGGCTGGGGGAGTGCCGGCGGCGCCGCGTACGTACGCCGTCGCCCCGGCGGCCCCGTGCTTGACGACGAGGACCCGCGGCTCGGGCAGCGCGGCCCGTATCGCCGCGGCGCCGCGGACGCCCCAGGCCGCCTCCGCCTCGTCCTCGCCGACGAAGACGAGGTCGCACCGGCGGGCGAGGGCGGCCAGGACGGCGGGTCCGGCGGAGGCGTTGCGCCCGGCGGGGGCATCCCGCCACAGCGCCGCGCGGTAGTTGACGTCGAAGGAGACGAGGGGGCGGCGGCCGGGGCGGGGCTCGGTGAGGTCGCGTACGAGGGCGAGGCAGCCGGCGGAGAGCGCGGCGGTGATGCCGGTGAGGTGCAGGATGCGGCCGGACCACGCGGTCGCGCGGCGGACGAGAGCCGGCGACATGGCGGAGGCGGCGGATCCGGCACGGTAGTAGAGGACTTCGGAGAGGGGAGCGGCGGAGGGAGGCCCGGAAGGGTCTGCGGGGAGCTCTGACGCGGGGGCTTCCGGCGCGGCAGGCCCGGACCCGGAGAGCCCGGGCTCGGGAATCCGGAACTCGGACAGACCGGGCTCGGACAGACCGGGCTCGGGAAACCCAGACCCGGACAGCCCCGCCTCAGGAAGCCCCGGCTCGGAAGGGCCGGGTTCGGGGCGCCCCCGCCCCGGAAGCCTCACACCCCGCTCCCCCGCCGTGCGGAAGTACACGCCCGTGGGCCGCCCGGCATCCCGCTGGACCGCCGATACGTCCACGCCGTACGCGGCGATCGCCGCCACCAGGTGGTCACCGAAGGCGTCCGCGCCGACCCGGCTCACCCACTTCGCCCGGTGCCCGGCGGCGGCCAGTGCGCAGGCGACGTTGGACTCCGCTCCCCCGATGCCGCGGTCGAAGGACGCGACGCCGGCGAGGGGGCCCGGCTCCGGCTGCGCGGGGCGGAAGGCGACCATCGACTCGCCGAGGCACACGACGTCGGCGTCCGGGAGGCCGCCTGGAGGTGTCGGGGCGGCGGCTGCGGCGGCGGCTGCGGTCACGGTCGGCCCTCGCTCCTCGGTCGGTGATGCCAGTGGTGCCAGTGGTGCCGGTTGTGTACGCGTCCTGTCACGGTCGCTCTCACGGCGCGAGATGACCGTTGACCCCGTACTTGGCGGGATGTTAGACAGCAGCCAGCGCTCTACACAATGAGCGTTGCACAGTGCGCAACAGAACTCGACATGCACATGCGACGTACACACGACTCCCCGGGAGGCTCCATGGCCACCGCCGACGCGACCACCGACGCCGTCGCCCGCCTCGCGGACACCCGCGTCGACCACCGCTTCAAGGGCCTGCCCCCGGACGCCGAGGGCCTGACCGTCGGCGCCCTGGCCGCCGAGCGCCGCTCGCTGTTCACGGGCGGCTTCACCACGCCCGTGCTCGCCCTCTCGGCGGAGGCGCTCGACCACAACCTCGCCCTCATGGAGCGCTGGTCCACCGGCCACGGCCTGGCCTTCGCCCCGCACGGCAAGACCACCATGGCCCCGCAGCTGCTGGAGCGTCAGATCGCGCACGGCGCCTGGGGGATCACTGCCGCGACGGTCTCCCAGGTCCGCGTCTACCGCGCCTTCGGCATACGCCGCGTCTTCCTCGCCAACGAAGTCGTGGACGCCGCCGCCCTGCGCTGGCTGGCCGCCGAGCTGGCCGCCGACCCGGAGTTCCGCCTGTTCACCTACGTCGACTCCGTGCGCGGCGTCGAGCTGATGGACGCCGCGCTCCGCGAGGCCGGGGCCTCCCGCCCGCTCGACGTCGTCGTCGAGCTGGGTGCCGTCGGCGGCCGCACGGGCGCCCGCACCGAGGCCGAGTGCACGGCCGTGGCCGAGGCGGTGGCCTCCGTGAACACCCTGCGGCTGGCGGGGGTCGGCGGCTACGAGGCGGAGATCCCGGGCGCCGACGGCGACCTCGTCCGCGCGTGGCTGCGCCGGCTGACCGCGCTGGCCGTCGAGTTCGACAAGGCGGGCCGGTTCGCCGGAGTGGAGCAGGTGGTCGTCAGCGCGGGCGGCAGCGCGTGGTTCGACGCGGTCGCCGAGGTCTTCGCGGAGCTGCCGGAGCTGTCGGCGCCGGTGCTGAAGCTGCTGCGGTCGGGGGCGTACATCACCCACGACGACGTCGCGTACCGGAAGAAGACCCCCTTCAACCGGCACCCGGAGGAAGGCGAACTCCGCCCCGCCTTCCGCCTCTGGGCCCAGGTCGTCTCCCGCCCGGAGCCCGGCCGCGCGTACCTCAACGCGGGCAAGCGCGACGTCCCCTACGACCTGGACCTGCCGGTGGTACGGGCGGTGCGCTCGGCACGGGACGGGTCGGTGCGGGGCGGCGAGGGCATGACCGTGATCGGGCTGGCCGACCAGCACGCGTTCGTGGAACTGGCGGAGGGCGTGGAGCTGGAGGTCGGGGACTGGGTGGGGCTGGGGCTGTCGCACCCGTGCACGGTGTTCGACAAGTGGCAGCTGATTCCGCTGGCCACGGAGGACGGCACGGTCACGGACTACGTCCGTACGTTCTTCTGACCCCGCCACGTTCTTCTGACCCCGGTGCGGGGGCCTTCCGGGGCCGAGCCTGCCCGCACCGACCCCGCCCCCCCCGCCTCCCCCACCCACTCCCACCGAGCCCCCTACCGACTGCCGAAGGGACCGCTCATGGACACCGTGTTCCGCAACGTGCGCGTCATCGACGGGTCCGGCGGGCCCTCCTACCGGGCCGACGTCGGCCTGGCCGGAGGGCGGATCGCCGAGATCCGGCGCCCGGGCGAGGGCCCCCGTCCCAGCGCCCCCCGCGTCGTCGACGCGACGGGCCTCGCCCTCTCCCCCGGCTTCATCGACATGCACGCCCACAGCGACCTGGCCCTCCTCCGCGACCCCGCCCACGAGGCGAAGGCCGCGCAGGGGGTGACCTTGGAGGTCGTCGGCCAGGACGGGCTGTCGTACGCGCCCGTCGACGACCGTACGCTCGCCGGGGTCCGCGCCCAGATCACCGGCTGGAACGGCGACGGTTCGGACGTCGACTTCTCCTGGCGTTCGGTCGGCGAGTACCTGGACCGCCTCGACCACGGCTTCGCCGGCGACGGCTTGGGCGAGGGCATCGCCGTCAACGCCGCCTACCTCGTCCCGCAGGGGACCGTGCGCGCGCTCGCCGTCGGCTGGGAGGACCGGCCCGCCACGGCCACCGAGCTCGGCCGCATGAAACGGCTCGTCGCCGAGGGGCTGGAGCAGGGCGCGGTCGGGCTGTCGTCCGGGCTGACGTACACGCCCGGCATGTACGCGGGCGACGCAGAGCTGACGGAGCTCTGCCGCGTCGTCGCCTCGTACGGCGGCTACTACTGCCCGCACCACCGCTCGTACGGCGCGGGCGCCCTCGCCGCGTACGAGGAGATGATCGCCCTCAGCCGGGCCGCCGGCTGCGCCCTTCACCTGGCCCACGCCACCATGAACTTCGGGGTGAACGAGGGCCGCGCCCCGGAGCTGCTGGCCCTGCTCGACTCCGCACTCGCCGCGGGCGCGGACATCTCACTCGACACCTACCCCTACACCCCCGGCTGCACCACGCTCGCGGCGATGCTGCCGAGCTGGGCGGGCGAGGGCGGCCCGGAAGCGGTGCTGAGGCGCCTTCGCGACGACGCGGCGGCCGAGCGCATCCGGTACGCGATGGAGGTGGAGGGCGCGGACGGCTGCCACGGGGTGCCCATCGACTGGGACGCGATCGAGATCTCCGGCGTATCCGACCCGGCCCTCGCCGCGGCGCACGTCGGAAGGACGGTGGCGGGCGCGGCCCGCGAGCGCGGCGAGGAGCCGTGGGCGACCGCGCGCCGGCTGCTGATCGCGGACCGGCTCGGGCCGACGATCCTGCAGCACGTGGGCCACGAGGAGAACGTCCGCACGATCATGCGGCACCGCGTGCACACCGGCGGCAGCGACGGCATCCTGCACGGCGCCAAGCCGCATCCGCGCGCGTACGGCACGTTTCCGCACTACCTGGGCCGGTACGCGCGGGAGCTCGGCGTGCTCTCTCTGGAGGAGTGCGTGGCGCATCTCACGTCGCGCCCCGCGGCGCGTCTGAGGCTGCCCGACCGGGGTCTCGTGCGCGTCGGGCAGCGCGCCGATCTCGTTCTCTTCGATCCGGAGACGGTGGCCGCCGGTGCCACTTTCGAAGCCCCTCGGACCCTTCCGACCGGCATTCCTTATGTCCTGATTGCGGGACGCTTTGTGATGGAAGACGGACGGCGGACGGACGTCCTGGCCGGCCGGGCCGTCCGGCGCACCGCGGCGGCGTGATCGGCCTCTTCGCGGCGGCGGCGGGGGACCCGGAAACGGCGCGCACGCCGCCCGGAGCCCCCGTATGGTGGCCGTCATGCAGGTGATCCAGTCAACGAAGCTCGCCAACGTCTGCTACGAAATCCGTGGCCCGGTGCTCGAGGAGGCCATGCGGCTGGAGGCGGCAGGTCACCGCATCCTCAAGCTGAACACCGGCAACCCCGCGATCTTCGGGTTCGAGTGCCCGCCGGAGATCCTCGAGGACATGCTGCGCAACGTGGGCGACGCCCACGGCTACGGCGACGCCAAGGGCCTGCTCTCGGCCCGCCGCGCGGTGGTGCAGCACTACGAGACCAAGGGCATCGACCTGTCCGTCGAGGACGTCTACCTCGGCAACGGCGTCTCGGAGCTGATCCAGATGTCGATGCAGGCCCTGCTCGACGACGGCGACGAGGTCCTCGTACCGGCCCCGGACTACCCGCTGTGGACGGCCTCGGTCTCCCTGGCCGGCGGCACCGCCGTGCACTACCGCTGCGACGAGCAGTCGGACTGGATGCCGGACCTGGCGGACATCGAGCGCAAGATCACCGACCGCACCAAGGCCCTCGTCATCATCAACCCGAACAACCCCACGGGTGCGGTCTACGACGACGAGATGCTGCGCGGCCTCACCGAGATCGCCCGCCGGCACAACCTGATCGTCTGCTCGGACGAGATCTACGACAAGATCCTCTACGACGGCGTCACCCACACCCCCACCGCGGCCATCGCCCCGGACCTGCTGACGCTCACCTTCAACGGCCTGTCCAAGGCCTACCGGGTGGCCGGCTACCGCAGCGGCTGGATGGCGGTCTGCGGCCCCAAGGCCCACGCCGAGAGCTACATCGAGGGCCTGACGATCCTGGCGAACATGCGCCTGTGCGCCAACATGCCCGCCCAGCACGCGGTGGCCACGGCCCTCGGCGGCCGGCAGACGATCAACGACCTGGTGCTGCCCGGCGGCCGGCTCCTGGAGCAGCGCGACGTCGCGCACGAGCTGCTGACGCAGATCCCGGGCGTGACGTGCGTGAAGCCGAAGGGCGCGCTGTACGCCTTCCCGCGGCTGGACCCCAAGGTCTACAAGATCAAGGACGACCGGCAGATGGTGCTGGACCTGCTCCGCGCCGAGAAGATCATGGTCGTGCACGGCACGGGCTTCAACTGGCCGGAGCCGGACCACTTCCGCCTGGTCACGCTGCCGAACTCCAAGGACCTGGCGGACGCGGTGACGCGGATCGGGAACTTTCTGGACGGTTACGGGCAGCCGTAACGGCAGAGCCGCCTGAAGCCCGTCGGCGGCGGCGACCCCTTCTACACACGAGACAACTTTAGACAGAATCTAAGTTAGGATGGCCTTCTGAGGTATTTCCAGGAGGCCATCCATGTACGAGCCAATCCGGACGCAATCGGTCCATTCCCTGGCCGCCCAGCGCTGGAGCAAGCGCAGCCTGCACCGCTCCCGCGAGGAGGAGCTGGACATCCGGCTCACGGGGCACCTCACGGCGCTGCTGACCGTGACCGACGAGCTCCGCGCCCTCGCCCCGTCCAGGTCACTGGACGACGCCGCGGACCGGCTGGCCGCCCTCGTCACCACCCTGCGCGGCGCCACTCCCCTCCGCGCGACCCCGTCCACCGGCCACGCCACCCCGGCCCGCATCATGGCCCTGCACCAACGCGCCCACCAGCTCTCCGGCCAGGCCCTGGTCGTCGCCTCGGCGGCGAAGGACACCGCCGGCGAGGCACTCACGGCAGAGCGTTTGCAAGCGCATGCGGAGGCCCTGGGCATCGCCGACTGATCGGAGCCGGGGCGCCTCACGAGCGCCGCCGGCAGCGGGACCCGCCCCGGAACCCCCGAGGCGGGCGTCGCGTCGTCAGCCCAGGCGCTGTACCAGCGCCCGGTACTCGTCCCACAGTTCCTTCGGGGTGTGGTCACCGAAGGTGTTCAGGTGCTCGGGGATCAGCGCGGCCTCCTCGCGCCAGACCTCCTCGTCGACCGTCAGCAGCAGGTCGAGGTCCTCGTCGGAGATCCGCAGGCCCTCGGTGTCGAGCGCCTCGCGGGTCGGCAGGACGCCGATGGGGGTCTCGACGCCCTCGGCGCGGCCGTCGAGGCGGTCGACGATCCACTTCAGGACGCGGCTGTTGTCACCGAAGCCCGGCCACACGAACCGGCCGTCCGCGTCCTTGCGGAACCAGTTGACGTAGTAGATCTTCGGGAGCTTGGACTGGTCCCCCTTGGAGATTGCAGCCTTGCCGACGTTGACCCAGTGGCCCATGTAGTCGCCCATGTTGTAGCCGCAGAAGGGCAGCATGGCGAAGGGGTCGCGGCGCAGCTCGCCGACCTTGCCCTCGGCGGCGGCGGTCTTCTCGGAGGCGACGTTGGCGCCGAGGAAGACACCGTGCTGCCAGTCGAAGGACTCGGTCACCAGCGGGACGGCGGAGGCACGGCGGCCGCCGAAGAGGATCGCGGAGATCGGCACGCCCTTGGGGTCCTCCCACTCGGGCGCGATGATCGGGCACTGCGAGGCGGGGACGGTGAAGCGGGCGTTGGGGTGGGCGGCCGGGGTGGACGAGGCCGGGGTCCAGTCGTTGCCCTTCCAGTCCGTCAGGTGGGCGGGCTGCTCCTCGGTCATGCCCTCCCACCACACGTCGCCGTCGTCGGTGAGGGCGACGTTGGTGAAGACGGAGTTGCCCCACAGGGTCTTCATGGCGTTGGCGTTGGTGTGCTCGCCGGTGCCGGGGGCGACGCCGAAGAAGCCGGCCTCGGGGTTGATGGCGTAGAGGCGGCCGTCCTCGCCGAAGCGCATCCAGGCGATGTCGTCACCGATGGTCTCGACGGTCCAGCCGGAGACCGTGGGCTCCAGCATGGCGAGGTTGGTCTTGCCGCAGGCGGACGGGAAGGCCGCGGCGACGTACTTGGACTCGCCCTGGGGCGGGGTGAGCTTGAGGATGAGCATGTGCTCGGCGAGCCAGCCCTCGTCGCGCGCCATGACGGACGCGATGCGCAGGGCGTAGCACTTCTTGCCCAGCAGGGCGTTGCCGCCGTAGCCGGAGCCGTAGGACCAGATCTCGCGGTCCTCGGGGAAGTGCGAGATGTACTTGGTGGTGTTGCACGGCCACGGGACGTCGGCCTCGCCCTCGGCGAGCGGTGCGCCGAGGGTGTGGACGGCCTTGACGAAGAAGCCGTCGGTGCCGAGCTCGTCGAGGACGGCCTGGCCCATCCGGGTCATGGTGCGCATGGAGACGGCGACGTAGGCCGAGTCGGTGATCTCGACGCCGATCGCGGACAGCGGGGAGCCGACCGGGCCCATGCAGAAGGGCACGACGTACATGGTGCGGCCGCGCATGGAGCCGCGGAAGATGCCCTGCTCACCGGTGAAGATCTCCCGCATCTCGGCGGGGGCCTTCCAGTGGTTGGTCGGGCCGGCGTCCTCCTCCTTCTCGGAGCAGATGAACGTGCGGTCCTCGACGCGCGCCACGTCGCCGGGGTCGGAGGCGGCGTAGTACGAGTTGGGGCGCTTGACCGGGTCGAGCTTCTTGAAGGTGCCCTTGCGGACGAGCTCCCCGCACAGGCGCTCGTACTCCGCCTCGGAACCGTCGCACCAGACCACGCGGTCCGGCTGGGTGAGGGCGGCGATCTCGTCGACCCAGGAGATCAGCTCCTGGTGCTGGGTGGGGGTGGTGGGAGCCGCATCACTGCGCGCCACGATCGCTCCGTCCCGCCGGAATCCACACTGGCCGGCGTAGATGTTGAGGGTTGACGGACTCGCCCGCTTCGCCCGCGAAGTCCGCTTCTGAAGTCCGCTTCTATGGATGGATGCCCCTTGGGGGCTGCGACCCAGACGCTTCGTGACTGCTCATCCGGTGCCGCCCGCACTCATTTGATCATCCGACTCCGCTGACATTCTGTCCAGGGGGCGCCCCCGTGACCATCGCCACGCGGTACTGATCCGTAACTTACGGTGGCGTAGGTAGCATGTCGGCCATGACTCCCGCGCCCGACGCAGCGCCTTCCGCGCTCCCCGTGCCCGCCGGCGCCGCGGCCGCAGCAGCCCTCCCCGCCGGGGCCGCACCCTCCGCCGCCGCCCTGTCCGCCGACCCGCCGGTCCCCGTGAAGCCGCGCCTGCGCGGCTGGCTGCACGCGGGCATGTTCCCCGCCGTGCTGATCGCCGGCGTCTTCCTGACCGCCCTCGCCGACAGCACGCGCGGCCGGATCGCGTGCGCCGTCTACGTCCTGACCGCGGGGTCGCTGTTCGGCATCAGCGCCCTCTACCACCGGGGCGACTGGAGCCCCCGCGCCAATGCCGTCCTACGCCGCCTCGACCACGCGAACATCTTTCTGATCATCGCCGGTACGTACACCCCGCTGACGATGCTGCTGGTCCCCGGCGGCCGCGGAGAAGTGCTGCTGTGGGCCGTCTGGGCCGCCGCCGCGGCAGGCATAGCCTTCCGCGTCTTCTGGGTCGGCGCCCCGCGCTGGCTCTACACCCCCTGCTACATCGCCATGGGCTGGGCCGCGGTCTTCTTCCTTCCGGACTTCCTGCGCAAGGGCGGCATCGCCGTCCTCGTCCTGGTGATCGTCGGCGGGCTGCTCTACAGCGCCGGCGGCGTGATCTACGGAATCAAGCGGCCGAACCCCTCGCCGCGCTGGTTCGGCTTCCACGAGGTCTTCCACTCGCTCACGCTGGCGGCGTTCGTCGTCCACTACGTCGGCATCTCCCTGGTGGCCTACACCCACGCCTGAGCCCGCCACCCCTCCCCCCTCCCCGCCTTCACAGGACGGCCGCGACCGCAGAGGTCGCGGCCGTTTTGTCATGCCCGAGCCGCCCTCTACCAACCCTCCGATTGACAGCGTCAATCTTTTGAGAGTTACTGTCATTTGACTCCAACTCTCTCTCGGAGGTGTGTCATGAGCACCCGTCCCGACCCCCGCCGGTGGTGGGCCCTCGGCGCCCTCGTCGCCTGCATGCTCGTCCTCGGCTTCGACGGCACGATCCTGAACGTGGCCCTGCCGGAGATGGCGGCCCAGCTGGGCGCCGACAGCGCCGAACAGACCTGGATCGCCGACTCCTACCTGGTCGTCTTCGCCGCCCTGATGCTCCCCGCGGGCCTGCTCGGCGACCGCTTCGGCCGCCGCCGGATGCTCCTGGCCGGCCTCGGGATCTTCCTCGCCGGATCGCTCTTCGGCGCGTTCGTCACCAGCCCCGGGCTCGTCGTCGCCGCCCGCGTGGTCCTGGGCGCGGGCGGCGCGCTGATCATGCCGCTCGCCCTGTCCGTGCTGCCGTCACTCTTCCCCGCCGAGGAGCGCTCCCGCGCACTGGGCGCCGTCTCGGCCGCCTCCGCGCTCGGCATGCCGCTCGGCCCGATCGTCGGCGGCTGGCTGCTGGACCACTTCTGGTGGGGGTCGGTCTTCCTCGTCAACGTCCCGCTCGTGGCCCTCGGCATCGCCGCCTGCCTCTTCCTGCTCCCCGAGACCAGGGACCCCGCCTCCCCGAAGGTGGACCTCCGGTCCACCGCCCTGACCGTCACCGGCCTCGCCGCGTTCATCACCGGCGTCAACGAGGGCCCGGCGCGCGGCTGGTCCTCACCCCTCGTGCTCGGCGCACTCGCCGCGGCCGTCCTCCTGCTCACCGCCCTGGTGCTGCGCGAGCGCCGCTCGGCCCGGCCCGTGCTGGACGTGTCCCTGCTGCGCAACCGGGCGTTCCGCTGGAACACCCTGGCCGCGGCCCTGGTGACCTTCGTCCTGACCGGTCTGCTGTTCGTCGTCCCCCAGCACCTGCAGACCGTCCAGGGCCAGGACGCCTTCGGCACCGGGCTGCGGATGCTGCCGATGATGGGCGGGCTGCTGGTGGCCTCGCGCGCCGCCGGGCCCCTCGCCAAACGCTTCGGCTCGCGCGTCGTCATCCCCGGCGCCCTGCTCCTGCTCGCCGCCGCCGCGCTGACCGGCAGCCGTACGGACGTCGGCGACGGCTACGGCTTCACCGCCCTGTGGCTGACGCTCGCCGGCTTCGGGTTCGGCTTCGGGATCCTCCCGGCCATGGACGGCGCGCTCGGCGCACTGCCCCGGGACCGGGCGGGCAGCGGCTCCGGACTGCTGATGACGCTACGTCAGGTCGCGGGGGCCGTCGGCGTCGCGGTGCTCGGCAGCCTCATCGCCGGCTCGTTCGCCGACCGCCTCGACACCGGCGGCCTGCCCCCCGCCGCGGCGAGCGCCGCGGGCGACTCCGTGGTGGCCGCGCACCAGGTGGCCGCGCGGCTCGGGGACACGGCACTCGCCCGGTCGGCGGACGCCGCCTTCGTCCACGGCATGGACCTCGCCCTGCTCGCCTGCGGCATCGCGGCCATCGCCGCCGCGGCCCTCACCGCCGCCTTCCTGCCCGGCAGGCCGGCCGGGGCGGCGCGGCCCGCGGAGGTCCGGGAAGTGGTTCCACGGAAGGCCGATGCCTGAGAATGCAGGCATGGCCTCCGCAGAAACACCTTCCGCCGCACAGGCCGGGCCCCGGCTCGGACTGCGCGAGCGGAAGAAGATCCAGACCCGTCAGGCGATCCGCCGCGCCGCCTACCGGCTCTTCGAGCAGCAGGGCTACGACGCGACGCCGGTCGACCGGATCGCGGAAGCCGCCGACGTCTCCCCCAGCACCGTCTTCCGGTACTTCCCCACCAAGGAGGACATCGTCCTCACGGACGAGTACGACCCGGTGCTGGAGGCCGCGATCCGGGCCCGCCCGGCGGCGGAGACCCCGGTCGAGGCCATCCGGCAGGGCGTCCTCGCCTCGATGCAGCGCATCCTCGACCACGACGTGACCGAGCTCCGCCAGCGCACCCGGCTCATGCGCGAGGTGCCCGCCCTGCGCGCCCGGGCCGCCGAGGGCATGACGGAGTCGGCGCGCATGCTCTGCACCGTCCTGGCCGAGCGCACCGGGCGCCCGGCCGACGACATCGAGCTGCGCATCGTCGTCAGTGCGGTCTTCGCCGCGATGAACGAGGCCCTCATGTGCTGGGTCGAGCAGGGGCAGACGGGTGACCTGATCGCGCTCATCGGCCGGACGCTGGACGTCCTGGCGCGGGGCCTGACGCTCTGACGCACGCGCGCTGATGCCCGCGTGCCGACGCCCTTGTGTGCTGCTGACGCCCCGCCTGCCCGGCCGGGCTCAGCGCAGGCTCTCCGCCAGCACCTCCGGATCCGTCGTCGGCGCGTCACAGGTGAACCCGCGGCACACGTACGCCACCGCACGCCCGTCGGCCAGCGGCCGGTGCGCGAGCAGCGGCACCTCGACCGCGGCCGGCTCGGACGCCGGCGGGGGCCCGCCCACCGCGACGGCCAGGCCGGGGGCCGTCGCCAGCAGGGCGGTGCGGTGCAGCACCGCGGTGGCCGGGTCGTCGGGCAGGCCCACGACGGCGACTTCGCGGGGCCCGTCGAGCAGGGCCTCGGCCACCGCCAGGCCCCAGCTGATGAAGCGCGGCGCCCGCGGGCCCAGCGCCCGGACGACGCCGAGCGCCCGCTCGGCCGCCTCGCGGTGGGTGGTGCTGCCGGTGTACGCGGCGTACGTCAGCAGCGCTCCGCAGGCGGCGGTCCAGCCCGACGGGGCGGCGTTGTCCATCGGGTCCTGCGGGCGGCGGATGAGCGCCTCGGCGTCGTCGGCGGTGTCGAAGAGCGTGCCGTCCGCGCCGGTGAAGCGGGTGAGGACCGTGTCCAGGAGCAGGCCCGCGAAGTCCACCCAGACGCCCTCGCCGGTGACGGCACTCAGCGCGAGGAAGCCCTCGGCGACGTCGCCGTAGTCCTCCAGGACGCCCCCGTGGGCGCCGGCCGTGCCGTCCAGGGAGGTGCGGAAGAGCCGGGCGTGCCAGTCCATGTGCGTACGGACCAGCAGGTCGGCTGCATCGGTGGCGGCCTGGACGAGGTCCGGCCGGTCGAAGTAGGCGCCCGTCTCGGCCAGCGCGGCGATGGCGAGCCCGTTCCAGGCGGCCACGATCTTGTCGTCGCGGCCGGGCCGGGGCCGCTGCTCGCGCGCCGCGAGGAGCCTGCGGCGCACGGAGTCGAGCTTGCCCGCGTCCAGGAGCTGCTCGGAGTCGGGCAGCTGAAGGACGGAGGCGCCCTCCTCGAAGGTGCCTTCCTCCGTGACACCGAAGTGTGACGCCGCGAGCAGGGCGTCCTCCTCGCCGAGCACGTCGCGCAGCTGCTGCGGCGTCCACACGTAGTAGGCGCCCTCGGCGTGCCGCCCGGTTCCGTCGTCGCTGTCCGCGTCCAGGGCCGAGGCGAAGCCGCCCTGGTCGGTGCGCATCTCGCGGACCAGGAAATCGGCGGTCTCCAGGGCGACGCGGCGGGCGAGCTCCGAGCCGGTGGCGCGCCACAGGTGCGCGTAGACGCGGCAGAGCAGGGCGTTGTCGTAGAGCATCTTCTCGAAGTGCGGGACCACCCACTCCGCGTCGACCGAGTAGCGGGCGAAACCGCCGCCCAGCTGGTCGTAGATGCCGCCCCGGGCCATCGCCTCGCAGGTGGCCTGCACCATCTCCAGGGCGCCCGCGGAGCCCGTACGGGCGTGGTGGCGCAGCAGGAACTCCAGCGTCATGGACGGCGGGAACTTCGGCGCCCCGCCGAACCCGCCGCGCACGGCGTCGAAGTCACGGGTGAGCGCCAGCAGGGCTGCGTGCACGTCCTCGGCGGACGGCGGCTGCGGCGGGGCGCCCTTCTCCGCCGCGACGCCCAGGGCGAGCGTGCGCTCGGACAGCTCCCGCACGATGCGGCCGGCGACCTGGCCGACCTCCTCGCGGCGGTCGCGCCACGCGGCGTGCACGCCCTCCAGGACCTGCTGGAAGCCGGGCATGCCGTGGCGGGGGGCGGGCGGGAAGTAGGTGCCGAAGTAGAACGGCTCGGCCTCGGGCGTGAGGAAGACCGTCATCGGCCAGCCGCCCTGGCCCGTGGCGGCCTGGACGGCCTCCATGTACACCGCGTCGATGTCCGGCCGCTCCTCGCGGTCGACCTTGACGGAGACGAAGTGCTCGTTGAGGAGGGCCGCGGTGGCGTCGTCCTCGAAGGACTCGTGCGCCATCACGTGACACCAGTGGCAGCTCGAATAGCCGACGCTCAGCAGCACCGGCACGTTCCGGCGCCGGGCCTCGGCGAAGGCCTCGGCCGACCACGGCCACCAGTCGACCGGGTTGTCGGCATGCTGGAGGAGATAGGGGGACGTCTCGTGCGCCAGTCGATTGGGCATACGCCCATCCTTGCGCACGGGGTTCCCTCCGGGGCGACGGCGACCCCGTGTCCACCCCGACCCGGCACCGCCGGAACCCGCCGACATGCCTGATCACCACCGCGGCGGACAAACCCCTCCGCCACAACGGCGAGCCGCCCGACGACGGCCACCGGCGGTGCCAGGCCCACCCCGGCAGACCCCGCACACCGACAGCCGACACCAGTCCGGCACCACCGGAACCCGCCGACGCGGCTGATCACCACCGCGGCCAACAAACCCTCCGCCGCAACGGCGAAACGCCCGACACGGCGGCCACCGGCGGTGCCAGGCCCTACCCGGCAGACCCCGCACACCGACAGCCGACGCCAGTCCGGCACCGCCGGAACCCGCCGACATGGCTGATCACCGCTGCGGCGGACAAACTCTTCCGCCGCAACGGCGAGCCGCCCGACGGCGGCCACCGGCGGTGCCCGGCCTACCCCGGCAGATCCCGCACACCGACAGCCGAACCCACCGGGGCCCTGGACCGGCCGGGCGGACACCACCCACCGGCGACGCCGGCCCGGCACCGCCGGAAAGCATCTACGCGGCTGATCACCACTGCGGCGGCAAAGCTCCCCCGCCGCAACGGCGAAACGCCCGACGGCGGCCACCGTCGGTGCCGGGACCCCGCGGCCACGGGAAGGGCAGGCCCGCCGAAAGGCGGGGGCGGTACCGGCCCCCGCCGGAGGCGAACCGCGTCAGCCCCGCCGGGCCTCGCCGGAGGCGACCGGCGCGGCGGAGGGCTCGGGCTCTTCCGTGAAGTCCACCCGCTTCATGTGCTTGTTCATGCTCTTCATCAGGAACCACACCGCCACGCCGATGACGGCGAAGACGATGAAGCCGAGGACACCGGGGGTGACCTTGTTCTTGTCGAGTTCTTCGGCGAGCGGCACCAGCTGGGTGGCGGCGAGGGAGCTCATCATGGGGTCAATTGTTGCGGATGCCCGCGAAGAGGTCGTCCTCGGGGAGGGACGTGCCGACGAGAGACTTCGCCAGCTCGTACTCCTCCGTGGGCCAGACCTCGCGCTGGAGGTCCAGCGGCACGCGGAACCAGCCGCCGTCCGGGTCGATCTGCGTGGCGTGCGCGATCAGCGCCTTGTCGCGGATCTCGAAGAAGTCGCCGCACGGCACGAAGGTGGTCAGCGTGCGCTCGCGGCCCATGGTGTGCCAGCGCTCCAGCCACTCCCCGTAGGGCGATTCCATGCCGCGCTCCAGCAGGGCGTCGTGCAGCGCCTGCGTGCGCTGGCGGTTGAAGCCCTGGTTGTAGTAGAGCTTCTGCGGCTGCCAGGGCTCGCCGGCCTCGGGGTAGCGGGCGGGGTCGCCCGCGGCCTCGAAGGCCACCATCGTGATCTTGTGGGTCATGATGTGGTCGGGGTGCGGGTAGCCGCCGTTCTCGTCGTACGTGGTGACGACGTGCGGACGGAACTCGCGGATGAGCTTCACCAGTCGCCCGGCCGCCTCGTCCACGTCCTGGAGCGCGAAGCAGCCCTCGGGCAGCGGCGGCAGCGGGTCACCCTCCGGCAGGCCGGAGTCGACGAAGCCCAGCCACTCCTGCTTGACGCCGAGGATGTCGCGCGCTTCGGCCATCTCCTTGGCGCGGACCTCGTGGATGTGCTCCTCGATGTACGGGTCGCCCTGGAGCTTGGGGTTGAGGATGGAGCCGCGCTCGCCGCCCGTGCAGGTGGCCACCAGCACGTCCACCCCCTCGGACACGTACTTGGCCATCGTGGCCGCGCCCTTGCTCGACTCGTCGTCGGGGTGGGCGTGCACGGCCATCAGTCGCAGCTGCTCAGTCAAGACTTCGTCCTCGGTCACTGGTCATGGCCCGTCTTATCGGTGTGTCGGGGCGCCTCCTATAGTGACCGAAGCAGGAGGCGTTTCATTCCTGTTCTCCCGACCAGCACCGACCCGGAGGAAAGATCATGGCTGCGGCGCGCGACGGCCTGCCCGACGGTCGCTACGGCCGCTCGGCGGACGCGCGCACGGACCGCAAGCTCAAGATCATCGGCGCCGCGCTCGGTGCCGGGCTGCTCGGCGTCATCGCCTGGTCCGGTGTGGACTACATCACCCGGTCCGACGTGACCGGGCAGCTCCTCCGCTCGAAACCCGTGTCGGACGACACGGTGGAGGCGGTCATCGAGGTCCGCAAGGACAAGGACCGCACCGCGGTGTGCACCCTGCGCTCCCTGGGCGCCGACGGAGCCGAAGTCGGTCGCAAGGACGTCACGCTGGACCGCCGCGAGGACCACTTCGCCGAGCTGGTCACCCTGCGCACCACGGCGCACGCGGCCGCCACCGAGCTCGAGGGCTGCCGCACCGCCTCCGGCCGCTGAGCCACCCGGCGCTGACCTGCACCGACGCAACGCTTGCGTTATTTCTCCCGTTTACTCCTTCCCCCTTTCCGGACGGAATTGTTAGGCTCGTGGTTTCGCCCCGCTTTGAAGGTGCACCCTTCTGAGTAGGGCGTTCATTTGTTATCGCGATGTATCCCCCAAGCATTCCCCAGTACCGACGAGGAGCACCTGTGACCCAGACCAGCGACAACGTCACCTGGCTGACTCAGGAGGCGTACGACCAGCTCAAGGCCGAGCTGGAGTACCTGTCTGGTCCCGCTCGCACCGAGATCGCCGGCAAGATCGCGGCGGCCCGCGAGGAGGGTGACCTGCGAGAGAACGGCGGGTACCACGCGGCCAAGGAGGAGCAGGGCAAGCAGGAGCTCCGTGTGCGCCAGCTCACCCAGCTGCTGGAGAGCGCGAAGGTCGGCGAGGCCCCGGCGGCCACCGGCGTCGTCGCGCCCGGCATGGTCGTGACCATCGCCTTCGACGGCGACCCGGACGACACCCTGGAGTTCCTCCTCGCCTCCCGCGAGTACGCCAGCTCGGACATCGAGACGTACTCGCCGCAGTCCCCGCTGGGCTCCGGCGTCAACGGCAAGAAGATCGGCGAGGACGCCCAGTACGAGCTGCCGAACGGCAAGAAGGCCATGGTGCGCATCCTGGAGGCCAAGCCGTACACCGGCTGAGGCCGACCGTAGGCCCGTACGCGGCCTAGGCGTACGAAAGGGCCCTCTCTTCCCCGGCCGGGGAAGAGAGGGCCCTTTCGCTGTCCGCCTCGCCGCGTCCGGCCGGCCTCGCCGCGTCCCCTCGCCGCCCGCCCTCAGACCGTCGCCGACCGGAACTTCCGCACCGACAGCGTCCGGAACAGCGCGATGATGAGCACCGACCAGATCAGCGACGCCCACACCGGGTGCTGCATCGGCCAGGCGTCCGGCACCGGATAGCCCTCCGGCAGGTTGCCGAAGAGCTGCCGCGCCGCCTGCACCGTGGCGCTGAAGGGGTTCCACTCGGCGATGACGCGCAGCACGGTGGGCATATTGTCGGCGGGCACGAAGGCGTTGGAGATGAAGGTGAGCGGGAAGAGCCAGATCAGCCCGCCCGAGGTGGCCGCCTCCGGGGTGCGCACCGTCAGCCCGATCAGCGCGCCGATCCAGGAGAAGGCGTAGCCGAGCAGGAGCAGCAGCGCGAAGCCCGCCACGGCCTTGGGGATGCCCTCGTACGTCCGCCAGCCGACGATCACCGCGACGATCGCCAGCACCACCAGCGTGAGCGCGGTCTGGACGAGGTCGGCGAGGGTGCGGCCGGTGAGGACGGCCCCACGGGCCATGGGCAGGGACCGGAAGCGGTCGATGAGCCCCTTGTGCATGTCGTCGGCGATGCCCGCTCCGGCGCCCGCCGTGGCGAAGGTGACGGTCTGGGCGAAGATGCCCGCCATCAGGAACCGGCGGTAGGTGTCCGGGTCCGTGCTGCCGCCGACGGCGATGGAGCCGCCGAAGACGTAGCTGAACAGCACCACGAACATGATCGGCTGGATCAGCCCGAAGATGACCACTTCGGGGATGCGCGCCATGCGGATCAGATTGCGCTTGGCGACGACCAGGGAGTCGCGCACGGAGCGGCCGATGCCGCCGTGCACCCGCAGGGCCGCCTCCCTGGAGGCGGCGCTTCCGACGACGCTCATGGCCTGACCTCCTGCTGCGCTCCGGCGGAACCGGGGGGCCCGGCCGCTCCGGCGGCCCCGCCGTCGCCGTTGCCGGCCTCGCCGCTGCCCGCCTCGCCGGTCTCCGCGGTGTCCGTCTCCGCGGCGTGGCCGGTGAGCGAGATGAAGACGTCGTCCAGCGTCGGGCGGCGCAGGGCGATGTCGTCTATGTCGATCCCGCGGGCGTCGAGCTCTCTGATGACCTCGGCGAGCAGCTTCGCGCCGCCGGAGACCGGCACGGTGACCTTGCGGGTGTGCTTCTCGACCGAGGACGCGCCCTTGCCGAAGCCGCGCAGGACCTCGTCGGCGGTGGCGATGTGCCCGGGGCTGCGCACGACGACTTCGACGCGCTCGCCGCCGGTACGGGCCTTGAGCTGGTCGGAAGTGCCGCGTGCGATGACCTTGCCGTGGTCGACCACGCAGATGTCGTGCGCGAGGTGGTCGGCCTCCTCCAGGTACTGGGTGGTGAGCAGGAGGGTGGTGCCGCCGGCCACGAGTTCCTGGATGACCTCCCACAGGCCCTGCCGGTTGCGCGGGTCCAGGCCGGTGGTGGGCTCGTCCATGAACATCACGGGCGGGCTGACGACGAGGGCCGCGGCGAGGTCGAGGCGGCGGCGCATGCCTCCCGAGTAGGTCTTGGCGATGCGGTCCGCGGCCTCCGCGAGGTCGAAGCGCTCCAGCAGCTCCCCCGCGCGCACCTTCGCGTCGCGGGCGCTCATCTGGTAGAGCTGGCCGACCATGCGCAAGTTCTCACGGCCCGTCAGATATTCGTCGACGGCGGCGAACTGGCCGGACAGCCCGATGGCGCGGCGGACCGCGTCGGGCTTCTTCAGGACGTCGATGCCGGCCACGAAGGCCGAACCGCGGTCGGGCTTGAGCAGAGTGGTCAGGACGCGTACGGCGGTGGTCTTGCCGGCGCCGTTGGGGCCGAGCAGCCCCAGAACGGTTCCTTCCGGCACATCGAGATCGACCCCGTCCAGAGCCCTGACGTCGCCGAAGGTCTTCACCAGGCCTTCGGCATAGATGGCGCCTGGCATGGAAGTACTCCCCGCTTGGTGACGTACTGCCCGATTTTACGTTCGGTGCAGCCGTTGCGCCCTGTGAATGCCGTACCCCGCTTGTCGTAGGCGGCCTCCCGGAGCGACGTTCAGCATTTGCGGCCTTCGCGGCGGCCGGGCGGCGTTCGCGGCGGTGGGGCTGCCTTCGCGGCGATCAGGCCGTCACCCGGTACCCCGCCGCCCGCAGGGCTTCCCGCACCGCGGCGCAGTGCCCCGGCCCCTTGGTCTCCAGGTGCAGCTCCACCTCCGCCTCGGTCAGGCCGAGCCGCGGGTCGGTACGGACGTGGCCGACGTCCAGGATGTTCGCGTCGGCCGCGGAGAGCACCTCCAGGAGGGCCGCGAGCGCCCCGGGCCGGTCGGTCAGCCGCAGGCGCAGGCTCAGGTAGCGGCCGGCCGCCGCCATGCCGTGCCGCAGGACGCGCTGCAGCAGCAGCGGGTCGACGTTGCCGCCCGACAACACGGCGACGAGCGGTCCCTCGAACGAGTCGGGTTCCGCGAGCAGGGCCGCCACCGGCGCCGCCCCGGCCGGCTCCACGACCATCTTGGCCCGCTCCAGGCAGAGCAGCAGCGCTCCGGCGAGCGCGTCCTCGGAGACCGTCCGTACCTCGTCGACCAGCTCCCGGACCAGGGCGAAGGGCACCGCGCCGGGGCGGCCCACCAGGATGCCGTCGGCCATCGTCACGGGCTCCGTGACCGTCACGGGGCGCCCGGCGGCCAGCGACGGCGGGTACGCGGCGGCGCCGGCCGCCTGCACGCCCACGATCCGCGCGTCCGGCCGCAGCGCCTTGACCGCCACCGCGATGCCCGCCGCGAGCCCGCCGCCGCCCATGGCCACCACGATCGTGCGCACCTCCGGGCACTGCTCCAGGATCTCCAGGCCCACCGTGCCCTGACCTGCGACGACGTCCGGGTGGTCGAAGGGGTGGACGAGGACGGCACCGGTCCGGCGCGCGTACTGCCGGGCAGCGCTCAGCGCCTCGTCCAGGCCCTGCCCGTGCAGCCGCACACCGGCGCCGTACGAGCGGGTCGCGGCGATCTTCGGCAGGGGCGCGCTCACCGGCATGAACACCGTGGCGCGCACCCCCAGGAGCGCGGCCGCCAGGGCCACGCCCTGCGCATGGTTGCCCGCGCTGGCGGCCACGACCCCCGCCGCGCGCTCCTCCCGCGGCAGCCCCGCGATCCGGGTGTACGCGCCGCGGACCTTGAAGGAGCCGGTCCGCTGGAGGTTCTCGCACTTGAGGTGGACGGGCGCGCCGATCAGGCCGGAGAGGTGGCGGCTGCCCTCCAGGGGCGTGGTGCGGACGACCCCCGAGAGGATCCGCCGGGCGCCGAGGACGTCGTCGAGGGTGACCGCGCGAGGGGCCTCCGCCGGTGGACGGACTCCGTCCGGCACATCCGGTACGTCCCTGTCCGCCGCATCCGTTCCGTCCGCTGCGCGTGCGGCCATAAGGCCAGTCTTGCAGCTCGTTTGCGTAACGACCGTCGCAACGGACGCATATCGCCCGGACGATTCCGGATCGCATGGCAGTGCATATCGATGCATACCGAGCGGATTGATCGGTACCGGTGGAGCGGATTGCCCGGCACCGGCCCAGGCACCCTCCGGGCCGCGTACTCTGTCCCCCAATCTTCCCTGCCCGACGCACGAAGTGAGCCCCAGGCCATGCCCACCCCTTCGGACATGACGACCGACCTCGCCCCAGGTGTCCTCGACGCGCTCCAGCACCAGGTGGCCGTCTTCGCACGCCGCGCCGAACAGACGCGGCTCGGCGGCGTGGGCCAGGTCCGCAACTCAATGGACCGCGCCGCTTATCTGCTGCTCAACCGCCTCGACCAGGAAGGTCCGATGGGCGTGAAGGCGCTCGCCGCCGGCATGGGCATCGACTCCTCGACCGTCACCCGCCAGGTGGCGCCGCTGGTCGACACCGGCCTGGTCAAGCGCACCTCGCACCCCGAGGACGGCCGTGCCGTCGTCCTCCAGCTCTCCCCGCGCGGCAAGGCCCGCCTGGAGGAGGTCCGGGCCTCGCGGCGCGCCCTGATGGCGCTGGTGACGGACGGCTGGAGCGAGGACGAGCGGGACGCGTTCTGCACGCTGCTCACCCGCTTCAACTCAGCCCTCTCCGAGGTCCACAACGCACTGCCGCCGGTGACGCCGACGGCCTGACCGTCGGGGACGACCGGAGAAACAGCTGCGCCGGGCGGGCCGGAAGATCCGGCCCGCCCGGCGCAGAACAGCGGTTGCGGGGCCGGGGACTAGCCCAGCGCCTGCTTGATGTCGGCGAGCAGGTCGTCGACGGACTCGATGCCCACCGACAGGCGCACCAGGTCCGCGGGGACCTCCAGCTGCGAGCCGGCGGTCGACGCGTGCGTCATCAGGCCCGGGTGCTCGATCAGCGACTCCACGCCGCCGAGGGACTCGCCGAGGGTGAACACCTCGGTGCGGTTGCAGATCTCCACGGCCGCTTCCTGGCCGCCCTCGACACGGAAGGACACCATGCCGCCGAAGGCCTTCATCTGCTTGGCGGCGACCTCGTGCAGCGGGTGCTCGGGCAGGCCCGGGTAGTAGACCTGGGTGACCTTGGGGTGGGAGACGAGCAGCTCGGCCACGCGCTCGGCGTTGGCGCTGTGCCGGTCCATGCGCACGGCCAGGGTCTTGATGCCGCGCAGCGTCAGCCAGGAGTCGAAGGGGCCGGCGACGGCGCCCATCGCGTTCTGGTGGTAGGCGAGCTCCTCGGCCAGGGCCGCGTCGGCGGTGACCAGCGCACCGCCGACGACGTCGGAGTGACCGCCCATGTACTTGGTGGTGGAGTGCACGACGACGTCCGCGCCGAGCGCCAGCGGCTGCTGCAGGTAGGGGCTGGCGAAGGTGTTGTCGATGACCAGGCGGACGCCGGCCGAGTGCGCGACCTCGGCGAGGGCGGCGATGTCGCTGATGCCCAGCAGCGGGTTCGACGGGGTCTCGACCCAGATGACCTTGGTCGTGGGCCGCAGGGCGGCGCGCACGGCGGCCGGGTCGGAGGTGTCGGCTACCGACCACTCCACGCCCCAGCGGCTGATCACCTTGGCGAAGAGGCGGAACGTACCGCCGTAGGCGTCGTTCGGGATGACGACGTGGTCACCGGGCGCCAGGAGCGTACGCAGCAGGGTGTCCTCGGCGGCCAGGCCCGAGGCGAAAGCGAGGCCGCGGACACCGCCCTCCAGCGCCGCCAGGTTCTCCTCCAGAGCGGTACGGGTGGGATTGGCGCTGCGGCTGTACTCGTAACCGCCGCGCAGGCCGCCGACGCCGTCCTGCTTGTACGTGGACACCTGGTAGATCGGCGGCACGACAGCCCCGGTCAGCGGGTCCGGCTCCTGCCCGGCGTGAATGGCGAGGGTCTCGAATGCATGCTGATCGCTCATTTTCCCGAGCCTAGTACTCCGCACACCCGAACACCCGTGTTCACTTGTAACCGGAGCATGAACGATCCGCGGACCCCGCGCGTTGTTCCTCACACAGCCCTACTCGTAGCACTACGCTGCCCCACCCACGTTCAGGACCGATCATGGAGTTTCTGCTCATCCTGCTGGCCGTCCTCGCGATCTGCGCCGTCCTCGCCGGGCCGGCGCTGCGCCGCAGGCGGGCGCGCGCGGGCCTGACCACCGCCCCCGGCGCGACGGCCGCGGCGTACGGCTTCCTGCCGCCCGAGCAGCTGGACGTCCGCCTGCCCGGACCCGACCCCGAGCTGCTGTCCGCCGTCGAGGAGGCCCGCCGCACCCAGGACTGGAAGCCGGCCGCCGAGCTGCTCTCGCGCACCCACGACCCCGAGCAGCGCTGGCAGCGGGTGCAGACCCTGGCGGGCGCGGCGGTCCGCGAGCTCGCCGAGACGCCCGGCACGGGCGGGGTGTGGCTGCGGCACTGGCGGGTGGTGGCCCCCGAGGATGCGGGCGGCGCGGCCGTCCAGGCCGAATTCCTCGTCCAGCAGGCGCTGCGCGACCCCTCCTCCGAGGACTACCGCATGATCCTGGAGGAGGCCCGCACGGTCTGCGCGGAAGCCGCCCGGCTGGCGCCGGAGGATGTGGTGCCGCTGATCGTCGAGCTGGGCGTGGCGCGGGGCATGGGGGCCGGCGAGGCCGAGTTCCAGTCGGCGTGGGAGCGGGTCGTCTCCCGCGCCCCCCAGCACATGGGGGCGCACCTGGCCGCCCTGCGCTACTGGAGCGCGAAGTGGCACGGCTCCCGCGAGAAGGCCGACGCCTTCGCGCAGCGCGCCGCCGCGGGCGCGCCCCAGGGCAGCCTGCTGCCGGCCCTGCCGCTTTTCGCCGTCCACGACCACCTCCCGGACGTCAACCTGGTCCAGGGCCTCTACCGCAGCGAGGTGGTCACCCGCGCGATCCAGGCGGCGCAGTTCGCGGTGGTCCACGCCCCCTCCGACCACCCCGTGCTGCCGCACGTGCGGCACCTGCTGGTGTGGTTCCTGGTCAACGCCGAGCGGTATCCGGAGGCGCTGGAGCAGCTGCGCCGCGTCGACGGTCACATCGGCGCGGTCCCGTGGTCGTACGAGGCGGATCCGGTCGCGGCGTACGTGGCGTACCGGGCGCTGGCGGTGGCGGGCGGGGAATCGCCGGACGCGGCGAACCGTTGGCCCTGAGACCGGATCCTCCCACCGACGCCCGGAGGCGCGCGACCATGCTCTTCCCCACCCGAGAACCCCGCCTCCCCACCCCGGAGGAGGCCCTGAAGGGCCGCCCGGAGCCGGAATTCCCCCTCCAGGAACGCCACACGGTCCTGGGTACGCCCCTGGGCGGCCCCTACCCTGCGGGCCTGGAGGTGGCGGACTTCGCCCTGGGCTGCTTCTGGGGCGCGGAGCGCAAGTTCTGGCAGACGGAAGGCGTCTGGACCACCCTCGTCGGCTACCAGGGCGGCCACACTCCGCACCCCGCCTACGAAGAGGTCTGCAGCGGCCTGACCGGCCACACCGAGGTCGTGCGCGTGGTCTTCGACCCGTCGAAGGTCTCGTACGGCACGCTCCTGAAACTCTTCTGGGAATCCCACAACCCCACCCAGGGCTTCCGCCAGGGCAACGACCGCGGCACCCAGTACCGCTCGGCGATCTACACCCACTCCCCCGCCCAGCAAACAACGGCGGAACGCTCCCGCGACGCGTACCAACAGGTCCTGCACACCTCGGGCTACGGCAACATCACCACGGAAATCCTCCCGGCGGGCCCGTTCTGGTACGCGGAGCCGTACCACCAGCAGTACTTGGACAAGAACCCGTCGGGCTACTGCGGCATCGGCGGCACGGGCGTGAGCTGCCCGATCGGCGTGGCAGAAGCCGAGGGCCGGTGACTGAGCCGCTGCCGCCGGCTGCGTTGGCAACACTGGAGGCGCTGCTGGCGGGCCCGGACCCGGTCATCAGCGCCCTCCGGGCCCAGATCCCGTACACCCGGGTGGCGAGTGGGTGTGACTGCGGATGCGCGACGCTCGACCTGACGGTGGACCGGACGGCGGTCGCTCCGGTCCCCGCGGCGACCACCCCGGCGGCAGAGGCCTGGTACGAAGTGCCGGAGAACGCAGGTGTCATGGTCTTCGCACGGGACGGCTACCTCTCCCTCCTGGAGATCTACACGTCCGCCGACCCCATCGGCACATGGCCGGAGCCCCGCTTCCGGAAGCGCTGAACTCACGGCAGCACGCCCGCACGCCAACCCCCCGAACCTGTCAGGGTATTGCGGCATCGGCGGCACGGACGTCAAGCTGAGCGACCCGTTCGAAACGAACCGGGGCGGCTCGTGCCCGACGGGGCTGCCCTCAACTCCCTCTAAGGGCTCGCCCTCCGCCCATGCCCCGATGTTGCGGCCGGCTCAGCCAAGCAATGTTGTCTCAGTGTCAGTGACATGGCCTAGCGTAAGGACCCACCACAACAGCGGCCATGGGGGGGACAGCATGCGTGATGCCGCATATTTGGCAGCAGCTGAGGATCACGTGCGTGTCGTACGGGAAGCCCGGGACATAGTGAGAGAGATCCTCGCTGAGAACCCAGAAGCCAGCGGCGAGGACGTCCTGGGCCGGCTCGATCAACTCGTCATCGATGTGTCGGAGAGAGCTGAACGTGTCACGGCTCAACTGGTGACGGAGACCGAGTGTCGGCACTGTGGCCACTCGATCATGCGAGTAGGCGACTCCGCTTGGCGGCACAATGCTGCGCCACCCATGTCACGAGGCTGCCGAGCGGCGAGCTTCGACCGGGACGGCACTTGGGACGATGCCATCAACCGTGCCTGGAAGGCAACACCGCCGAAGGGATGGCACTGACACCCATGCTCTCGCTGGGGGCGCCCCGCCAGTGCCACTGAAGCCACGAAGGCTGCCCCGCCCGGGAGGGGCAGACAGCCTCCGACCCGCGTGCAACAACCGGCAGAAAACCGGACCACCTCTAAGCCTGGAAGCAAGAGAGGTGGTCCGGCAGGGGAACGATCACGAACTCCGGTGCCGATGATATCGGGGATATCGACGCATGCCTGTGCGATGACGTCGGCAACCAGTGGTCAAGTCAGTTCCTCTAAAGGGAGTTTGAGCCGGATGGGATCCGATGTTGAGGAGTTCGACCCGGACGACGTGCTCCGGGTGCGCGGCGTGGACTACATCGCCGGTTGGCGCGAGGCGACGGACGCAGCGGCGGCGCGCTAACAGCGGCCTTGACTGCGGCCGGGGTGAGCCTGGAGGGCGCGAAGGCCACGGCGCGGGCGGCGCCGGACGGGTCAGGGGGGGTCCGGCTGATGTGGTCGGTGGAGACCGTACGGGCGGTGGTGGAGCTCGTCCGCGGTGATGGGCCGGACCCGCTGGCAGCCTGAGCCTCAGCCACCGGCCGCGGGCAGCCGGACGCTCGGCCACGACGGCGCCGAGGTGAGCGGAGCGCCCACGACGGGCCCGGCCACATTGCGGCAGCTGCCCGCTCCCCCTTAGCCACCGCCGGGCGGCGCGGTCTCCTCACGCTCCCGCGTCCGCGACGGCGGGAGTACGGCGCCCGGCCTCCCACCGGCCGCACACCGCGACTACCGGAGCCGCGCCCCCCACCTGTCCCCCCGCTGCCAGCCTCCTTGACGCGCGCAACGACGAGACCGACGGACGGCAGAGCACCCGCCATGTGTACCACTGCGCGCGGCCGCCCGGCGCGCCTCGGCACGCCCTTGAGTAAGAGGGTGTCTCACGTGGCAAGTTTCGCGAGCTTCTTGTAGCAGGTCAGGGCGGCGGCCATGACCAGGCCTCGACTCTGCCTGTCGTTGCGGACCACGTACGGGATCTCGAGACCACGAGCAGCCCATGGCAGGCTCATGCCGCATGATCGATGAATTCGCGAAAGACAACCTGCACGGGAGACTGCGGCGGCACCGCAAGGCGCTGCTCTGGAAACTCGACGGCTTGTCCGAATACGACGCCCGCCGACTTGCCAGCACACCACGGCGTTCACAGCGCCGTCCTCAACGTCCCGCATAAGGTCCTGCCACGCAGGCCGGGCGCTCCGGAGCACGCGCTGACGTCGTTGTCCGGGTAGACGTCGATCGCGTCCCACCCCTTACGGGCGCACAAGGCCCGGCAGCCCTCCTCCTGGCGCGCAATGCCCAACCCGGCGCCGTCCCGGTCCTGACTGATCCGAACGTAGATCGCAGCTCGTGTCGTCATGGGTCACATAGCTACACCCCCGTAGGCACGGGCGTGAGCTGCCCGATCGGCGTGGCAGAGGCCGATGACCAGTAGGTGACCTGCAGGCCCGTGTAGGCCAGGGCCGGGGTGCAGAGGCTCGGTTTCTGCAATGGCGGGCCCGTGGGCCACGAAATACGGGTGCGTGACGGCCTGTGTTGGTGTCAGGCTGCGGCCGGTGAACCGTGAACAGATCTCCAGGCTCGCTCATGCCGGCCATCCGATAGCCGCCCCGCTCGACGACACCTCGGTGCAGCAGTTGCTGGCGCATGCCCTGCCCCGCGGCGACGAGCGCGTACTCGACCTCGGTTGCGGCGGTGGGGAATGGCTCCTGCGTGCCCTGGCCGCCCATCCCCGGCTGCACGCCGAAGGTGTGGACATTTCCGAGGACGCCCTGGCACACGCCCACAGGAGCGCGCAGGACCTCGGGGTCCGGGAACGCCTGGTCCTCCACCGCGGGAATGCCGCGGAGTTCGCCGCCCCGCACGCGTACGACCTGGTGCTCAGCGTCGGGGCCGCGCACGCTTTCGGTGGCCTGCTGCCCACGCTCGCGGCGGCGCGGAAGCACCTGGCTCCGGGCGGGTGCGTGGTGGTCGGTGACGGGTTCTGGGAGCACGAGCCGTCGCCCGAGGCCGTCGAGATGCTCGGGGACTTCGCCGGGCTGGCGGACACCGTGGACCGTGTCGTCGCCGACGGCTGGACGC
The DNA here is from genome assembly GCF_013394065.1 of Streptomyces rectiverticillatus. Taxonomy (NCBI): domain Bacteria; kingdom Bacillati; phylum Actinomycetota; class Actinomycetes; order Kitasatosporales; family Streptomycetaceae; genus Streptomyces; species Streptomyces rectiverticillatus. The sequence continues at coordinate 4,668,708 of NZ_CP040752.1, read as the reverse complement.
CCGTTCACGGGCATGTCAGCACACGCCGGGAGCTGGACGACTACGAATGGGCCTGGACGGGGTCACTGGCCTCCTGGGCCCTGGACAACCCCGGCCATCCGGACAGCGCCCAGGCCCTCCGCACAGCCACCACCCACCGCTCCGAGTGGCTGCGCACCTACCGGGACGGCTGGGGATTCGTGTGCCTGGTTCTCCGCCGCAGCCAGGAGGAGGACTGAGGCAGATACACCAGCCACCGACCCCACCAGGCCGGATGACATCGTTACTCCGTGTTTCTCCTCGTTCTGCTGCTCCTTTTCGCCGTCCCAGTGGCCGGCCTCCTGCTCCTCGTGAAAGTCGTCCGTGTTGCGGTGACCCGGCAACTGTTCCGGACGCAGGGCGCAGCGGCTTGTTCCTGTCCCCCTGGCCCGACTGGTGTCCGGTGGTGAAGTTCACCGACGAACCCGATCCCTCAGCCGTGGCTCCGCATCCTCGATCCGATCGTCATGGCGAGTCTCGCCGGTGCGGCGGGATGCACGTCGATGGCTGTGCGGCGGAGGCGGAGGCGGGACAAGGGAAGCACCGAGCCCGAGAGGTCGGCGGCCGGGAGCTCGGCCGTGACAGTGGCGCGCACCCCCCGGTAGGCAGGGCGGGGCGTTCCGTACCCGGTTCGGTGTGGGTCAGTAGAAGAACAGGGAGAGGTCTTCCAGCGAGCCCGGGCCGGTGAAGAAGGACTCGGCGGCTGCCAGCTCCCGTTCGAGGTGCGGGTGACGTGCGCTGATCTCCTGTTCCAGGGTCCGGCCCCGGCTTACGGTGCGGGCCGTGGTCAGGAGGAGTTCTTGCCACCGTTCGCCCTGTTCGGCGAGTGCGTAGATGCCGGACAGGAGGGCGGCCATGCCGGCGGGGCGGGTGAGGGCGGACGGGTCCTGGCCCGTCACCGGGGAGAGTTCCCAGCCGCCGGCCCGCGCGGCGAGGCGGACGGCGCCGGCCCAGTTGCAGATACGGCCGATGCGGACGTACAGGGAGTCGCCGGTGTGGGGCGGGAGGGCGCCGCCGTGCAGGGGGTTGGTGGCTGCCACGAGGTCGGCGAGGATGCCGCGCTCCGTGTCGTCCGGCTTCCAGTCGCCCTCCTGCTGCGCCTCGATCGCGAAGTCCAGCCAGTCCTCGGCGGCGGCCAGGCGGGACGCGAAGTCAAGGTCACAGGACGTGTGCATGCCGGTCATTGTGGCCCGGCCGGGCGGGGCCTGCGCGCACCGTCCCCTGTGCGGTGCGCGCAGAGCTCATGATCCGGCCGTCCATATCCCTCAGCTTCGCCGCCAGGTGCGACGGGTCGTAGCCCGGAGCGACGCCGTCGACGAAGACGATCACGCCTTCCACGTGCTCGGTGCGCAGGGGGATCAGGGCCTGGTAGGCGGGTGACGCGTCATGGACCTCAGTCCGTCACTCCCAGGTCCCGCCTCATCAGCCGCCGCATCTCCGACAGCCGCGGTTCCGCCTCCTTGAGTTCGGCGAGGGCACGCTCCGGGGTCTCGCCCTCACGGGGGTGGCCGCGGTCGATCCGCTTGGCCATCGCGTCCGCTGCCGCGAGGACGCTGTTGACCTTGCGCGACGCGGTCAGGACCGCCTCCGGGACGATCATCTGGGCCTCGGCGTACCGGTCGCGGTGGTCGAGGCGGGCCTCTTCCAGTTGGGTGCGTTCCTGGTCGGTGTAGACGCTGTCGCGCAAGCGGTGCAGGGCGTCCTTGAGGAGGGTGTGGAACTGCCGTGAGGCGCGGTTCATGGCGGTGTACGCAGCCCGGCGTTCCTCGAAGCGACGTGCTTCCGCCTCGGCTGCGGCCTCGGCCTTCCGTTGCCGGGCCGTCAGCCGCTGGGACAGCAAGGGTGCGAAGAGGGTGCCGAGGACACCGACGACGGCGGTGACCATCGAGGCTACGACGGCGCTCACACACCGACCCTAGCCCCGCGGCTCCGTGGGTCAACGCCCCCGCCGAGCCACGAAGCGGAAGCTACCCTTCCCCACCGTCACCGTGCACTCCGCGAAGCCCGCCATCCGCAGCCGTGCCTCCAGGGTCTCCGGCGGGACCGGCACGCACGTGTCGCCGAGGTGGATCAGGCGGAAGCCCCGGTTGCTCAGGGCGTCGCAGCCGGTGAAGACGCCGCCCGGGCGGAGGACCCGGTGGGCTTCGGCGAAGAGGCGGTCCTGCTCGGTGATGGACGGTACGTGGTGGAGCATCGTGAAGCAGGCGACCGAGTCGAACCGGGCCTCCGGGAAGGGGATGTCGGCGCCGTCTCCGTACACGACGTCCACCCGCTCCCCGAAGAGCAGCCGCAGCCGCGCCGCGTACTCCGCATCCGCCTCGACCACGCTCAGCTTCTCGACCTCGCGCACCAGTACGCGCGTCGTGGCCCCGTATCCCGGCCCGATCTCCAGGCAGTCCGTGCCCAGCGGGACGTCTTCCAGTGCCCAGGGCAGGAGTTCGTCCCGGATCGCGCGGGCCCAGCGGTCGGAGGAGCAGAGGCGGCGGTGGATGAGGTTCATCGGCATGGTTCGAGGCTAGGAAGGAGGGGACTTGTCGTATACGGGCCAGGAGGTCATCTCATGTCGTCAGACGGACATCGGGCGGCGGAGCTCAACCGCCGACCCCGGCCCCGGCCCCACCTCGTCAATCCTCCCGGCGCCGCCGTCGCCGTCGGCAGCTTCCCCCTCGACGGCAGCCAGTGGTTCGGCCGCCACCAGCACCCCGCGCACCAGCTGGCGTGGGCGCCTCACGGCGTCCTGGCCGTGCGCGCCTGCGGCCGTACGTGGGTGCTGCCGTCGACCGTCGCCCTCTGGATACCCGCGGGCATCCCGCACTCCACCGGCGCGACGTCGTCCGCGCTCCTGCGCAGCCTCTACTTCTGGGCGGACCGCTGCCCGCTGATCTGGGACGAGCCCCAAGTCATCCCCGTCTCCGGCCTCTTGCGCGAACTGATCGGCTACCTGGCGCAGGACCCGGAGGTCCTCGGCCCGGAGGCCCGCCACCGCGCGGAGGACGTCGTCCTCGACCTCCTGCACCCGGTGTCCGTCACGACCGTGCGCGCCCCGATGCCCACCGATCCCCGCGCCCGCCGCATCGCGGAAGCCCTGCGGGCGGACCCTTCCGACGGCCGGTCGCTGGCGCAGTGGGGCGAGGTCGTGGGCGCGAGCGCGCGGACCCTGGCGCGGGCCTTCGTCTCCGGTACGGGCATGCCCTACGGGCAGTGGCGCACGCAGCTGCGCCTGCAGGCGGCGATGCCGATGCTGGCGGCGGGGTCGACGGTCTCGGCCGTGGCGCGGCGCGTCGGCTACGGGTCGCCGAGCGCCTTCGTGGCGGCGTTCCGGCGGGGGGTGGGGGTGCCTCCGGGTGCCTATTTCGCCCCTGCCGAGCACCGCGGATGACCGCCCGGAAGCAGCATCTTCACCCCAGCCCCCTCACCCCAGCCCCCTCACCCCAGCTCCGCCGCGTCCGCCGCCTCCGCCCCCCGCGCCCAGCCGTCCGCGTCGCGCCCCTTCAGCCGGTGCGAGGTGGTCTGGGGGAAGAGCCGTTCGGCGGTCTCGCCGACCGCCAGGTCACGCGCGGCGAGCACCGGCAGCACCTCGGGCCGCGCTTCCTGCGCCACGGCCTCGGCCGTCGCGTCGCGCACCGCCGCCGCGAGCCGCTCGCCGATGCGGGACGCGTAGGCGATCAGGAACGACTCGCGGAAGTCGCGGGTGCGGCGCGAGCGCCCGCCCGCGTGGTGGGCGTCGGCCGCGCGGTGCATCGCGGTGGTGGCCTGGACCAGCAGGGAGGTGTACATGAGCTCCACCAGCTCCAGGTCGGCATCGAAGCCGACGACGGTGGAGAAGCAGTGGTCGGCGGACCACACGGCCTGGCAGTGGTTGGCGCCGGCCACCGCGTCCAGCAGCAGCGCCTTCGCGGACTCGTACGGGCCCTCGACGCCGATCCGGCAGGCGCCGGGCCCGTCGGCGGCGGCCCCGTCGGCGTGGGCGGCCAGCAGCGCCTCGTCCATGGAGTGCCGCGCCATGAGCTCCTGGGCCTTGGCGGAGAGCGCCTCGGCCTCCTCGGGGAAGTCGGTGGACTCGGCCTTGGCCAGCAGCGCGCGGATGCGGCCCAGGACGCGCGGTTCGACGTGCACGCCGGGCCGGGTGTACGCGGCGCCGGGCATCGGCCCGACCGGCCCGGTACGCGGCAGGCCGGCGGCGAGCCGCAGCGCGCCGAGCGCGCACGCGACGGTCTCGAAGCGGCTGAGGCGCTCGCGCTGTGCGAAGCCCTCCAGGAAGGCCGCGTCGTCGTCCCACCACACCCGCGCCTGGAGCTCGCGCAGCTGCACAGTCCAGCGGGCGCCGAGGGTGTCGGGTGCGTAGCGGCGCGCCTCGGCGGCCAGCGCGGCCACGGCGAAGCGCACTTCGACGGGGGTGAGCTCGCGCCGGGCGAGCCGGATCACGTCGGCGGGCTGCCAGCCGCGCTCCCAGCAGCCGCGTATGGTCGCCGACGCCGTGCGCACGACGGCGCGGCTGAGGGCCTCCCAGCCGGCAGGGGCGGCGCTGAGGGCGGACGCGGCGGCGTAGACGGCGTCGTCGAGGGTGCCGGGGCCGTGTGTGCGCAGGGAGGCCAGGGCCGCCTCGACGGACTCCAAGAGGGCGGTGTCCTCCAGCCGCTCCTGCTGCCGCGCTTGCTGCTGCTTCCTGCGTTCGGCCACGGAACTCTCTTCCTTGCATGACGCACGACGTACGGCCCATTGTCCAGCCCATTGTCCGTGACATTGTCCGTGACAGCTGTGTCGCCCAGGGTTACCGCCCAGGTCAGCGCGCGGAGGCTACCATTCCGCAGGCTGTCCCGGGGAGTCCTCCGCGCCATCTTCCGCACCGGCCTCCGCACCATCCCGCAGCGTCTGCAGCACCGCGTCCGGCACCCGCGCCTGGAAGATCCCTACGGAACGCTCCGGCCGGTAGCCCAGCATCTTGTTGACGGCGCGCATCGGACCGTTGTCGTCGGCGACGTGCGTGGCGATCTCCCGTACGGGCGGCTCCTGCTCGCGCAGCAGCTGCAGCATGCGCAACTTGACGGCTCGGCCGAGGCCCAGGCCCCGGTGGGCGGGCGCCACGGCGGTCTCGTACTGCTGCGCGCGGACATCGCCGGGCGAGCGCAGGCCGACCTCCGTGAGGGCCGCGTGCGTACCGTCGGGCGCCGCCACGGCGACGGTGAACAGGGCGCCCCCGCGCTCCCCGTACGCGCTCTGGGCGGCGGTGATGCTCTCCGCGTCCCAGCGCATGGGCTCCTGGTCGAGCTCGCCCATCGGGGCGTCGGCCATGGCGTTCCTGACGCCGGCGAACGCCGCGGCGTATGCGGTGGGTACGGCGCCCGTCCACTCCACGAAGCGGTAACCGTCGGGCAGCTCCGGCCCGACGGCGTCACCGGCTACGTCACCAGCGACCGCGTCAGCGATCCTCTGCACGTACACAACGAGCTGCAACCCGCACGCGAACCCACGATTCCTCGCGAACTGCTCGCCCTCACCCCCGATTTCGACCTCCACGCTCACCGACTGCCGCTGCTCCCGCTCCAGGACGGCCTGTATCTCCTGCCACAGCAGCGTGCCGATGCCGCGCCGCCGCTGGTCGGGCCGGACGGCGAGCCGCCCGATCCAGGCGGTGGTGCGGTTCGGCGCGTCCTCGAAGAGCCGCAGGAGGGCGACGCCCGCGTAACCGGGACCGCCACCGCCGGGCAGCGGGACCACCAGCCGGACGATCCTGCTGCGCGACGCGGGGATCCGCAGCTGGCCGGCCGTCTCCACCCGCCCGGGCCCCGGCACCCCGGCAGGCATGTCGTGGGTGTGCGCGGCGGTGACGACGGCGTGCCAGGCGTCGATCTCTTCCTCGGAGGGGGCGGCACCCAGGCGCTCGACACCCACGCGCTCGACATTCGAGCGCTCGACGCCCGATCGCAGAAGTTCGCTCATCCAGCGCACGCTACGTTTCGCGCCCGGGGTTGTCGTGCGGTTTTTGCCGCGGCAACGCAAACGCCGGGCGGGCTGGTTTCCCAGCCCGCCCGGCGTCCGGCGGTCGAAGAGCCCTCAGGCGCGGAACCCGGGGTCAGGAACCGGTCGCGCTCCCCGCGACCCACGCGTTCCAGTCCATGTTCCAGCCGTTGAGGCCGTTTTCCGGAGCGATGGTCTTGTCGGGCGAGTTCTTCACCTCGACGATGTCACCGATCTGGGAGTTGCTGAAGAACCAGGAACCCGAGGTGTTGGGGTCGTCGGCACCCTGCTTGTCCTGCAGGCCGATGCAGCCGTGGCTGGTGTTGGCCGTGCCGAAGATGCCGCTGCCCCAGTAGTTGCCGTGGATGAAGGTGCCGGAGGTGGACAGGCGCATGGCGTGCGGCACGTCCTTGATGTCGTACTCGCCCTTGCCGTCGCCCTTGGTGAAGCCGACGGTGGAGCCGTCCATCCGGGTCTCCTTGAACTTCTCGGAGATCACCATCTTGCCGTTGTACGTGGGGTTCTCGGGGCTGCCGGCCGAGATCGGGATGGTCTTGATGGTCTTGCCGTCCCGGACGACCGTCATCTGGTGGGTCTTGGTGTCCACCGTGGCGACCTGTGCGTGACCGACCTTGAAGGAGATGGTCTTCTTCTGGACGCCCTTGACGCCCGGGGCGCCCTCGACGCCGTCCAGGTCGAGCTTCAGGGTGACCTGGGAGTTGGCCTTCCAGTAGTCCTGGGGGCGGAAGTCGATGCGCTGGTCGCCGAACCAGTGGCCGACGACCTTCTGGCCGCTGCTCGAGTTCACCTCGATGTGCGACTGGACGGCCTTGCGGTCCTTGATCGGCTTGTCGAAGTTGATCGAGACGGGCATGCCGACGCCGACGGTCGAGCCGTCCTCCGGCGTGAAGGAGCCGATGAAGCTGTTGGTCGGCGAGACCGTGGTGAACGAGGAGTTCTCCGTGGCCTTGCGCTTGTCGGAGTCGACCGCCTCGACCACGATCTTGTACTTGGTCGAGCGCTCGAGCTGCGCCTTGGGCTGCCAGGACGTCTTGTCCGGCGATATCGTGCCCTCGACCGGGGTGCCCTTGTCCGTCGTCATCTTGACGCTGGTGAGCGTACCGTCACTGACGGTGACCTTGGCGTTGTCCGCCGCGATGCCCGCGTTGGCGGAGCCGTCCTTCTGCGCGATCTTGATCTGCGCCTTGGAGGCTTCCTTCGCGGCCGCGGCGTCGACCTTGTTCTGCTCCTTGCCGCTGCTGCTGGAGCTGCTCTTGCCGCCGTCGTCGTCGCCACCGCCGCAGGCGGCGAGGGTCAGTACACCGCCGAGCACAGCGGCCGCGGCCGTGAGAGCCTTGCGGCGCTTGCCGTACGTCATCACACGCTTCTCCATTGCTCCTGCGGCCCCTATCCCCGAGCCGAACCGTGGGGCAGCACGATTCCCGGCTACTACTTCAAGGAACGCCTGCACCGGTTCGTCCGTTCCACACCCTTGGAGAATGTGGGGAAGGCCACGCCTGCAGAGCCCCTCGGAGGGGCGCCATGATAGCGGGGGTCCTGATAGGGACGGGGGCGGTTGCGGGGCGCGGGGCGGCAGTGACCGCCGGAAACCCATGACTTCCTCAGGGCCGTTCGTATCACTACCATCGGGTCACTGACATCGAGTCAGCCCGGGAGCGGCGGACGTGCCGTGCCTTTCAAATTCCGCCGCGCCGAGGGGGATTCCTCCGTGACCGCACGCCGACCGCTGCTGACCGCCGTCGCCGCAGGGTCGCTCCTGTGTGCGGTGTGGTTCATGCCGACCGCGAACGCGACGGCCGAGCGGACGGACCGGCCCGCCCCGGAAGCCCGCCTCGCGACACCCCCCGTGCAGGGCTCTGAGCAGCATCTTTCCCTTGCCGACTCGGGTAGCGTCGACACCACTCCCTACGTATTCGGGGGAGTTGCCCTCGTGGCGGCGGGCGGAGCGCTGGTGACGGTCGCCGTGCGCAGGACGCGCACGGCGGACCGCTGACCAACCTTTACCTTCTTTACCTTCTCGCTTTACCTTCTCAGCCTCAACGCGGCTACGCGAGCGGACCCGTTACGGGTTCAACCGCTTCCACGAGCTTCCCGGCCCGTACGAACTCCTCGGCCCGGGCCAGGTCCGGGGCGAGGAAGCGGTCCCCGCCGGGGCCCTCGACGCCCGCGGCGCGCACGGCCTTGAGCACCGCCTGCGTGGCGGGCGACGGCGTCAGGCCTTCGCGCAGCTCGACGGCCCGGGTCGCGGCGACCAGCTCGACGGCGATGACGCGCGCGAGGGCGTCCAGGGCCGTGCGCAGCTTGCGCGCCGCCGACCAGCCCATGGAGACGTGGTCCTCCTGCATCGCGGAGGACGGGATGGAGTCCACCGAAGCGGGGACGGCCAGCCGCTTCATCTCGCTGACGAGGGCGGCCTGCGTGTACTGCGCGATCATCAGGCCGGAGTCGACGCCCGCGTCGCCCGCCAGGAAGGGCGGCAGGCCGTGCGAGCGGTTCTTGTCGAGCAGCCGGTCGGTGCGGCGCTCGGCGATGGAGGCGAGGTCGGCGGCGGCGATGGCGAGGAAGTCCAGGACATACGCGACCGGGGCGCCGTGGAAGTTGCCGTTGGACTCCACGCGGCCGTCGGGCAGTACGACGGGGTTGTCGACGGCGGAGGCGAGCTCGCGGTCGGCGACCAGGCGGGCGTGCGCGAGGGTGTCGCGGCCGGCGCCGGCGACCTGCGGGGCGCAGCGGATGGAGTAGGCGTCCTGGACGCGCGGCGCGTCGTCCTGGTGGTGCCCGGTGAGCCCGGAGCCGGCGAGGACGCGCAGCATGTTGTCGGCGCTGGCCCCCTGGCCGGGGTGCGGGCGGATGGCGTGCAGCTCGGGCGCGAGGACCTTCTCGGTGCCGAGCAGGGCCTCGAGCGACAGGGCGGCGGTGACGTCGGCCGAGGTCAGCAGCCTGGCGAGGTCCGCGCAGGCCATGACCAGCATGCCGAGCATGCCGTCGGTGCCGTTGAGGAGGGCGAGGCCCTCCTTCTCGCGCAGCTCCACGGGCTCGATGCCGTGCTCGGCGAGCAGCTGCCCGGCCGGCTTGACGGTGCCGTCGGGGCCCTCGGCGTCGCCCTCCCCCATGAGCGTGAGCGCGCAGTGGGAGAGCGGCGCGAGGTCGCCGGAGCAGCCGAGGGAGCCGTACTCGTGCACGACGGGGGTGATGCCGGCGTTGAGGATCGCGGCCATGGTCTCGACCACGAGCGGGCGCACGCCGGTGCGGCCCGAGGCGAGGGTCTTCATGCGCAGGAACATCAGCGCGCGGACGACCTCGCGCTCGACGCGCGGCCCCATGCCGGCGGCGTGCGAGCGCACGATGTTGCGCTGCAGCTGGGCGCGCAGCTCGGGGCTGATGTGGCGGACGGCGAGGGCTCCGAAGCCGGTGGAGACGCCGTAGACGGGGTCGGGCTTGGCGGCGAGGTCGTCGATGACGCGGCGCGACTCGGCGACGGCGGCCAGTGCTTCTTCCGATACGACGACGCGCGCGGCGCCCCGTGCCACGGCGATCACGTCTTCCGCGGTCGTCCCGGCCGTCCCCACCACCACAGTGTGCATATCCATATTCAGGCACCCTAGAGACTGAATCGCCGCCTGTACATAGCCGATGAGTGGCCTGTCAGGTACAACGCGTAGGGACTCGTTCCGCATACCGGACCGGGGCCGCGAACCGCCTCCGTCACGGCCGCCGCCCCCGGAAGCGCCGCCGCTCGGCCACCGGCGCGGCCGGCGGGTGATCCGCGAGCCGGACCACGGGATCGGCCGGTCCCCCGGCCCGCCCGGCGACGACCGGCTCGGCCGCGCGCGCCGCCTTCGCCCGGTACTGCGCGGCGTCCGCGAGACGGAAGAGCCGGCGGGCCGTGCCCACCGCCCCGATCGCATCGCCGGTGGAGGCGACGCCGCACGCGACGCCCTCCCCCAGCTCCAACCCATCGGCTCTGCGGCACAGTTCGCCCGCGACGCGCACCACCTCGTCCGCCGTCGGCCCCACCGTCAGCAGACAGAACTCGTCGCCGCCCAGGCGCGCCGCCAGCGCCCCGGGCAGCATGGCCCCGCACAGCGAGAGCACCGAGCCGAACCGCTCCAGCAGACGGTCGCCGACCGCGTGCCCCAGGGTGTCGTTGACGCGCTTGAGGCCGTTGAGATCGCACACCACCAGGCTGACGACGACACCGTCCGCAAGGTGGCGCTCCACCGCCTCGTCCAGGCGCGCATCCACCGCGCGCCGGTTGGCGAGCCCGGTCAGCGGGTCGGTGAAGGCGAGGCGGCGGACCTCCTCCAGGCGCTCGGTCTGGGCGATCCCCGCCGCCGCGACGGAGGCCAGGACGGTCGCGAAGTCGGCGTCCGCGCGGCCGAAGGCGGGTGCGCCGGGCGGCCGGGCCACGTACAGCTCGCCCCACGCCCGCCCGTGCAGCACGACGGGAGCGACCACGCAGCAGCCCCGGCCCCGGCGGCGCAGCGCCGCCACCCGCTCGTGCCGGTAGGCGCCGGGGCCGCCCGCACCGCCCTGCTCCGCGGCACCGTCCATGTTCTCGACCCAGGCGCGGGGCTCGGCACCGCCGCCGACCCACTCCTCGTGGAGGAACTCCACGATCTCGGGGAAGTCGTGCACCGGGTACGACTCGTCCTCCGGGAAGCGCTCCTCGCCCGCGGTCAGCTCCCCCGCATTGACCAGGACGCGCAGCCGCCCGCGCTCGCGCTCCCACACGGAGACCGCGGCGAAGCTGCCCTCCAGGGCGGACATCACCCGCTCCGCGGCGGCGGACACGGTCTCCAGCGCAGTGCGCGCGGCCGCCATCGACTGCGCGAGCTCCACCACGGCGCGCAGCCGACCGTCGCACTCCCCGCCTGCTGCCACCCGAGCCTCACATTCCGTTGCTGAGCGCAGATTCTGCACTCCAGCCTAAGAATGTCGGCCGCATTCCGCCGCATGACGGCCGTAGCGCCCTCCTGTCACCTCTTCCCCGCAGGTGACGGCGGCGAACGACGTGCTCAGCGCCCCGGCCACTCGGGTTTGCGCTTCTCGTTGAAGGCCGCCACGCCCTCGGCCCGGTCACCGGAGAAGGCCACGGACCTCCACGCCGCGTCCTCGACCTCCAGCCCGGCCCGCAGATCCAGGCCGTGCCCCAGCCGCAGCGCCCGCTTGGCGGCCCGCAGTCCGACGGGGGAGTTGGCGGCGATACGAGCCGCCAGCGCAAGCGCCTCCACACGATCCTGCCCCTCGGGAACAAGCTGATCAACCAGCCCCAAGTCCCGCGCTTCCCCGGCCTCCACACGCCGCGCACTGAAAATAAGCTCGGCGGCACGGGCGGCCCCCACCCGCCGGGGCAGAAGCTGCGTCCCGCCACCCCCGGGGATGACACCCACCGAAACCTCCGGAAGCCCCACCACAGCCGTCGCGTCAGCCACGATCACATCGCACGACAAGGCCAGCTCGAACCCACCACCGAGCGCGAACCCGTGCACCGCGGCGATGGTGGGCATCGGCAGCTCCAGCACACCCGTGTAGGCGGCACGAGCGTACGGCCGCTGCCGGCTCAAATCGGCATCCGTAAAGGAGTTCCGCTCCTTGAGATCGGCCCCCACACAAAAAGCACGCTCATGCGTAGAAGTAAGAATGACAACCCGCACGGACTCATCCTCGCCAAGAGCCCGAGCCGCCTCAGCAAGCCGAGCGGCCAGCTCACTGGACACGGCGTTCATGGCCTTGGGCCGATCCAAAACGAGCTCGGCCACGTAGCCGTGCCGCCGGACCGCGATCCACTCTCCGAAACGCTGCTCGCTCATGGTTCACCCTCCGAGATGGGGTTAACGCAGGTAAACATGCCGAACCCGATCATGCCGTGTACCCGCCCAGCAGGGCCATACCCGAAGACGAGGGCCCGCACCCGAAGACGGCGGGAGGTGACGGGGCCGCAGGGGTGGGGGTTCGGGGCGCTGACGTGTATTTGCGGGCCCGCTTCCGGGTGCGCTCACGGCCAGGGGCGCCGGCCCGTAAATATACGGCCCCGAACCCCCACCCCGGAGGCCCCGGCACCGGCACCGGCACCAGCTCCGGCCCCGCACCAGCCCCGCACCAGCCCCGCACCGGCCCCGCACGAAGGGCGCCGGTCAGCCACCCCTCCGCGACAGCAACCACGGCTCCACCATGCCCAGCCCCCGAACCGGCCGCTGCCACATCGGCTGCAGCGCAAAGCGGTACCCCGCAGCCGCCTCCTCGCCCTCCCCCACATCCGCCTCGGACTTCGGCGCGTCGCCGCTGCGCGTCAGCTCCTCCGCCAGCGCCTGGTCGACGAGCACCGCGTCCTTCGGCGCTATCGACGTCAGCCGCGACGCCAGGTTCACCGTCGTACCGAAGACGTCGCCCATCCGCGTCGTCACCGTGCCGAACGCGATGCCGACCCGCAGCTCGGGCATGGTCTCGTCGTGGGTCATGGTCTCGATGAGCCGCAGCCCGATCTCGGCAGCGGTCCCGGCGTCATCCGCCGAGTACAGCACCTCGTCACCCAGCGTCTTGATCAGACGCCCCCCGTGCGCAGCCACCAGATCGGCCGCAGTGGTCTCGAAGGCCTCGACGAGCTCCCCGAGCTCTTCCTCCTCCAGACGCCGCGTCAACCGCGTGAACCCGACGAGGTCGGCGAAGCCCACGGCCAGCCGCCGGTCGACCATCTCCGCGTCGTCCTGGGCCTGCACGACCCGCCCCGTGGCGGCGGCCAGCTGCCGCCGCCACACGTAGATAAGGAACTCTTCCAGCTCCGGCAGCAGCAGCTCGACGAGCGGGTAGGTGATCTCCGTCCGCGTCATGCCGGGTTCCTGGGGCTCCGTCAGGCCCTCCAGGAAGGAGTCGATCTGCCAGTCGGCGAGGCGCGCCGTGGTCTGCCCGGTGGACCGGGCGACCTGCACGGCCATCGGCTCGCTGAGCAGCCCGGCCTCCACGAGACCGGCCAGCCGGCGCAGCGCGAGCACGTCGGCCTCGGTCAGGGCCTTGGCCTGCCCGATGTCGGCGAAGCCCATGGCCCGCCAGAAGCGGGAGGCGAGGTCCATGGAGACGCCGGCGGCGCGGGCGGCCTGGAAGGGGGTGTAGCGGCGCTCGGCGCCGAGGATCAGCGCTTCGAGGCGGAGCGCGATGGGGTCTCCGCCCTCGTCGCCCGGCTCGTCGCCGTACTCCTCGTCGACACCAGGCATAACACCGCCACCGTCACGCGCACCGCCACCGTCACGCGCAGCGCCACCGTCGCGCGCAGCAGCACCGTCCTCGCCCGTAGCCCTCACGGCACGGGAGGTTCCCCCACCGTCGGCGGTCACCGCCCGCCCCCTGTCCGATCCGTGCGCACTGCCCTGCCGATCACTGCTCGCTTAGGTTCTGGGCACAACGATACGACAGGTGTGCCGTAGCTCACTCTTCCGACGGGGCGGGCCGTACGTGAATGATGTCGCCGGCGCCCACGGGCTGCTGCACTCCGTCGCCGGTGGCGAGCACCAGCCGCCCGTCCCCGTCGACGGCCACGGCCTCTCCGACCAGCTCACGGCCGCCGGGAAGTTCGGCCCGCACGTGGCGCCCGATCGTGGCGCACCCGGCCGCGTACGCCTCCTGCAGCCGGCTCTGCGCCGGATCGCCCGCCGCGTCGCGCCACCGGCCGTACCACTCCTCCAGCGAACGGAGTACGGCGCGCAGCAGCGGATCGCGGTCCAGTACCTGCGCTCCGGCCAGCGCCAGCGAGCCCGCCGTGGGTACGGGCAGCTCGTCGGCCCGCAGGGACACGTTCAGGCCGATGCCGACGACGACGGCGTCCCCGGTCCGCTCGGCGAGGATCCCGCCGGCCTTGCGCTCGTGCCCGTCGACCGTCACGAGCAGGTCGTTGGGCCACTTCAGCGCCGTGTCGACGCCGGCCGCCCGGGACAGCGCGGCCGCGGTGGCGACCCCGGCGAGCAGCGGCAGCCAGCCCCACCGCTCCACGGGCACGTCCGGGCCGGGCCGCAGCAGGACGGAGAAGAAGAGGCCGGACCGCGGCGGCGCCGTCCACGTGCGGTCGAGCCGCCCGCGCCCGGCGGACTGCTCCTCCGCGACGAGCACCGCTCCTTCGGGCCCGCCGGCGGCCACGAGGTCGGTGTTCGTCGAGCCCGTCCGCGCCACCACGTCCACCGAGGTCCACAGCGCGCCGGGCCGCAGCAGCCCGCGCCGCAGGGCGGTGACGTTGAGCGGCGGCCGGTCGAGATCGGACCAGCGGCCGCCGGAGGGGGAAGGCGTCTCAGGAGGCGTCATAAGAGCCACCATAGGAGGGAAGTGGAGGCATACCGGTGTGGCCAACGACGCACTGCCGCAGCGCACCCGCGCGGATACGCTACGGACCGGTAGCACCGGTTAGCCCACTCAGCCTCACAGCGACACAGCCAGCCTCAGTTCATCCTCAGCCAGCCCACCTCTGGACGAGCAGGAGCCGCATCCCGATGTCCGAGCCGGAATACGACATCCACACCACCGCGGGCAAGCTCGCGGATCTGCAACGCCGGATCGAGGAGGCCACGCACGCCGGCTCCGAGCGCGCCGTGGAGAAGCAGCACGCGAAGGGCAAGCTGACCGCCCGCGAGCGCATCGAACTCCTCCTGGACGAGGGGTCCTTCGTCGAGCTGGACGAGTTCGCCCGGCACCGCTCGACGAACTTCGGCATCGAGAAGAACCGCCCGTACGGGGACGGCGTCGTCACCGGCTACGGCACCGTCGACGGCCGCACCGTCTGCGTCTACTCCCAGGACTTCACGGTCTTCGGCGGCTCGCTCGGCGAGGTCTACGGCGAGAAGATCGGCAAGGCCATGGACTTCGCGCTGAAGACCGGCTGTCCGATCATCGGCATCAACGACGGCGGCGGGGCCCGCATCCAGGAGGGCGTCGTCGCCCTCGGCCTCTTCGGCGAGATCTTCCGCCGCAACGTGCACGCCTCCGGTGTCGTCCCGCAGATCTCCCTGATCGTCGGCCCCTGCGCGGGCGGCGCGGTCTACTCCCCCGCGATCACCGACTTCACGGTGATGGTCGACCAGACCTCGCACATGTTCATCACCGGCCCCGACGTCATCAAGACCGTCACCGGCGAGGACGTCGGCTTCGAGGAGCTCGGCGGCGCCCGCACGCACAACAGCACCTCGGGCGTGGCGCACCACATGGCCGGGGACGAGAAGGACGCCATCGAGTACGTCAAGGCGCTCCTGTCCTACCTCCCCTCGAACAACCTCTCCGAGCCGCCGGCCTTCCCCGAGGAGGCCGACCTGGAGATCTCGCCCACCGACAGCGAGCTCGACACCCTCATCCCGGACTCGGCCAACCAGCCGTACGACATGCACACGGCCATCGAGCACGTGCTGGACGACGGCGAGTTCCTGGAGACCCAGGCCCTGTTCGCGCCGAACATCATCACCGGCTTCGGGCGCGTGGAGGGCCGGCCGGTCGGCATAGTCGCCAATCAGCCCCTTCAGTTCGCCGGCTGCCTCGACATCAACGCCAGCGAGAAGGCCGCCCGCTTCGTCCGCACGTGCGACGCCTTCAACGTGCCGGTGCTGACCTTCGTGGACGTGCCCGGCTTCCTGCCCGGCACCGACCAGGAGTACAACGGCATCATCCGGCGCGGCGCCAAGCTGATCTACGCGTACGCGGAGGCGACCGTCCCGCTGATCACGGTGATCACCCGCAAGGCGTTCGGCGGCGCGTACGACGTCATGGGCTCCAAGCACCTCGGCGCCGACCTCAACCTCGCCTGGCCCACCGCCCAGATCGCCGTCATGGGCGCCCAGGGCGCGGTCAACATCCTCCACCGCCGCACGATCGCCGCGGCGGAGACGCCGGAGGAGCAGGAGGAGCTGCGGGCGAAGCTCATCGCGGACTACGAGGACGCGCTCCTCAACCCGTACGCGGCCGCCGAGCGCGGCTACGTCGACGCGGTGATCATGCCGAACGAGACGCGCCGGCACATCGTGCGGGGCCTGCGGGCGCTGCGGGACAAGCGCGAGGCGCTGCCGCCGAAGAAGCACGGCAACATCCCCCTCTAGATCCGTCCAGGAGGTCGTCGGTGATCAAGGTAGTCAGGGGCAACCCGACCCCCGAGGAGCTCGCCGCCGCCCTGGCGGTGGTCCAGGCCCGCGCGGCGGCGGGCAGCGCCGCCGCGCCCGAGGCGGGCGAGGCCCGCCCGGAGTGGTCGGCTCCGGCGCGGCGCCTGGCGACGGCACGCATGCCGCAGGCGGGCCCGAGGGCGTGGCGTACGACGTACTGGCCTGCATAACGAGTACGGAGGCGGCGGGCCGCAGTCGCGGCCCGCTCCCCGTACGCGCACACTCGGTTTTATGGGCGGAAAGGAAATCCTCTCCCGCACCCCGGACGCCCCCCTGCGGCACACCGCCGCTCACACCGGCCCGGAGACGGCCCCCGCCCGCGCCCTCCCCCGCTCACCCGGCGCTCCCCTGGACCACGCGACGCGCCGGACCATGTCCGCCCGCTTCTCGTACGACTTCAGCCGCGTCCGCACGCACAGCGACGACCGGGCGGCGGATCTGGCCGCGGGCCTGCATGCCAGGGCGTACACGGTGGGGCACGACGTGGTCTTCGGACGCGACATGTACGCACCGCACACCGCGGCCGGGCAGGCGCTGCTCGCCCACGAGCTCGGGCACGTCGTAGAGCAGTCGGCCGCCGGAGTGCTCGCGGTCCAGCGCGACGACGTGGCGGCCCCTGCGCCGACGGTGGCGAAGCCCGCCGATCCCGAGGCCGCGCTGGGGCAGCGGCTGGTCAAAGAGTTCCCGAACGGGGTGGCGCTGGCGTTCTACCAGCCGATGCCGAGCGCGAGGGACAGGGAGGAAGCCGGTAACGCCGCTGGGACGTGGGCCAAGCGGGAGAAGGCACTGGGCGTCACAGGCAAGAAGGTCACCGCCTCGGACGTCGCGTTCGGCGAGGCGATGTCCGACAAGGACCACCCTCTGAAAGAGACGGTGCAAGCGATCGGCACCCTCTTGAAGGCCGCCGTCGCAAAGACCCCACCGGACCCGGCCGCGCCGCCCGGGGGCAGCCCGGCCGCGGTGCGCGTCCTTGCGCTGTTCGCGCACGGCGATCCCAGCTTCTGCGGCGTCGGCGGCGTCACTCCCAAGAATGCCGCGTCGGTCATCCAAGGGATCGCTCCCGCGCTCGCAGCAAACATCACCATCGTCTTCTTCACCTGCAATTCAGGCCGTGTCTGGGAGGAGAAGGAAGACTGGGAGAAACAGAGTATGCGACCGGGCGGGAAGGGCTCCCTGGCGTCCGTGACCCGCGACGCGCTCATCGCCGAAGGCAAAGTCGGCTCGGTGTGGGGGCACTCGATGGGCGGGCACGTCGCCGGCGTCAACCCTGCGCTACGGGAATTCACCACGGCCGCCGGTAAGGGCAGCGAGGGTGCATCCTTCGTCATGCGGTACGTCTTCACCGAGGCGGACAAGAGCAACACAACGAAGGAGTTGCTCGACGCAGTCTCCGCCCGGGGATACCAGCTCACCTCCGCTGCAGCCGTCACTGCCGGCGCCGTGGCGGAGAGCACGATGTACTACGGCTACGCCGAGGCGAGCTGGAAGCGGACCTTCGAGGGCAGCATGCTCGCCGAGGCTGCGCCCACGCACCCCGTCGAGGTGGCCAAACTGATCAAGGACTACTGGACGACGACGTACTGGCCCGCCAACAAGGGCAAAGCGACCGACCTCCTCGTCAACAAGTGGCTGGTCCCCTCGGGCCAGGCCACGAAGCGCAAGCCGTAGCACCCCCGCCCCGCCGATTGAGTACGCGTACTCAGGCGCTCCGCACCCCCCGGCGGGACCATGGTGGCGATGCTGTGGTCGGACCCTTCGAACGAACCCCCCGAGGAGCTGCGCGAGGCGCAGGCGATGCTCCGCCGGGCCGGTCTCGTGCTCGCGATCGGCATGGTGATCGCCTTCGTCATCCTGGGCGTGGGCTGAGCCACAGGAAACCCACAGTTACAGGCCCTCCGCAACCAAATCCTCCCCTCCCGCATCATGGCTAGTGAAATGCCGCGAACCGGGGAGTGCGTCACACCATGAACAAGCCCGTGCGCCACATATCCGTCTTTGTCGGAGTGCTGATCCTGGCGCTGCTGGTCCAGGCGAACTGGATCCAGTTCGTCCGCAGCGACGAGCTGGCCAATCACAAGGACAACAAGCGGGTGAAGATCGCCAGCTTCGCCCAGCCCCGCGGCAACATCATCGTCGGCGGCCAGCCCATCACCGGCTCCAGCGAGACCACGGGCGACTACAAGTACAAGCGCACGTTCAAGGACGGCGAGATGTACGCCCCGGTCACCGGCTACTCCTCGCAGCTGTACGGCAACAGCCAGCTCGAATTCGTCAACAACAAGCTGCTCAGCGGCACCGACGACAAGCTGTTCCTGCAGCGCACCACCGACATGCTCAGCGGCAAGAAGCCCCGCGGCGGCGACGTGGTGACGACCATCGACCCCAAGGCGCAGAAGGCCGCCTTCGAGGGCCTGGGCAAGTACAAGGGTGCCGTCGTCGCCCTCGACCCCCGCACCGGCAAGATCCTCGCCCTGGCCTCCACCCCCTCCTACGACCCCTCGGTCTTCGCGGGGAACACGCTGAAGGACCAGGAGGAGTACAAGAAGCTGGAGGCCGACAAGGACAAGCCGCTGGTCAACCGGGCGATCAAGGAGCGCTACCCCCCGGGCTCCACCTTCAAGATCCTCACCGCCGCGGCCGCCCTCGAACACGGCATCGTCAGCGACATCGACGCCAAGGGCAGCGCCCCGGTCCCGTACCCGCTCCCCCTCAGCACCACCAAGGTCCGTAACGACGTCCAGACCGAGGAGTGCGTCAACGGCTCCCTCAAGGCCGGCCTCCAGTGGTCCTGCAACAACGTCTTCCTCGACCTGGCGGACAAGCTGGGCAAGGACAAGATGCGGGAGACCGCCGAGAAGTTCGGCTTCAACAACAAGAACATCTTCATCCCCAACGGCACCGTCGAGAGCATCTACCCCAAGAACCTCGACCGCCCGCAGACCGCCCTCACCGGCATGGGCCAGGGCAGCCTCGACAGCACCCCGCTGCAGATCGCGATGATGACCGCCGCCCTCGCCAACGACGGCAAGCTCATGAAGCCCTACCTCGTCGAGGAGCTGCGCGACCCGGCCCTCAACACGCTGGAGAAGCACAAGCCCGAGGTCATGTCGCAGGCCGTCTCCGCCGGCACGGCGAAGAAGGTCCAGCAGATGATGGAGAACACCGCCCAGAACGGCACCGGCAAGAAGGCCCTCATCGACGGCGTCACCGTCGGCGCCAAGACCGGCACCGCCCAGCACGGCGTCAACAACGAGAAGCTCCCGTACGCCTGGTTCGTCTCCTACGCCAAGCAGGCCGACGGCTCCCCCGTCGCCGTCGCCGTCTTCATCGACCCCGAGGGCTCCGGCATCGACCGCGACGAGATCTCCGGCGGCGGCCTCGCCGGCCCGATCGCCAAGAAGGTCATGCAGGCCGTGATCAAGAAGTAGCGCCCGGGTACGGGGACCGCGGTTGTCTACGATGGCGGGCATGACCCCTCAGCGCCGCCTCGTCCTCGCCTCCCAGTCCCCCGCCCGCCTCGGCCTGCTCAAGGCCGCCGGGCTGAAGCCCGAGGTGATCGTCAGCGGCGTCGACGAGGACGCGCTCACCGCCCCGACCCCCGCCGAGCTGGCGCGCGTCCTGGCCGAGGCCAAGGCGGACGCGGTCGCCGCCCGGCCGGAAGCGGCCGGGGCGCTGGTCGTCGGCTGCGACTCCGTCCTGGAACTGGACGGGCAGGCCCTGGGCAAGCCCGAGGACGCCGAGGACGCCACGGCCCGCTGGAAGTCGATGCGCGGCCGGTCCGGGATCCTCCGGACCGGCCACTGCATCGTCGACACGGCCACGGGCCGCCGGGTGTCGGCGACCGCTTCCACGACCGTGCGCTTCGGCGAGCCCTCGGACGCCGAGATCGCCGCCTACGTCGCGACCCGCGAGCCGCTGTACGTCGCGGGCGCCTTCACCCTCGACGGCCGCTCCGCCCCCTTCATCGAGGGCATCGACGGCGACCACGGCAACGTCATCGGCCTCTCCCTCCCCCTGCTCCGCAAGCTCCTCGCCGAGCTGGGGATGTCGATCACCGAGCTCTGGTCCGACGACGCGATCGCCTAGAGCGGCAGCATCCCGGTGACCGGCGCCAGGAGCCCGAGGACCGGGTCGAGGGCCTGGCCGGCCTGACCCACCTTGTTCAGCTGGTTGAGCTGATCGAGCTTGCCGAGCTGATTCGTGGCCCCGGGGTAGACGCTGGTCGCCGGCGGCTCGGGAGCGGGCGCCGGCGGCGCCACGACGTCTCCTGCGTTCGAAGTGGGCGGTTGCGGCATGGGAGCGGCCGTGGCTGCGGTGGCGGTCAGGGCGAAAGCGGCGCCGGTGAGAGCGGCGGCGGCAACGATGCGCTTCATCATGACCGCCCCAACGAGGTTATGGCGCCTCGGTCACCATTCCTTCCGCCACTCGGGGGGCGCACCCCAGAAATGCACGGGCCGTACTCAGCAGAAGAAGCGTGTGCACGAGCCGTGCGTCGGGAGTGGGCGCGCAGTACCAGGAGAGGGGCCATGTGCCCCCGTAGAGCGCGGGAATGGGCACGTAATCGACTGCGCCGGCTTCCCCGGTAAGGCGCTCGGCGCCTTTCGGCCAGGCGCGGCGGGCGGTACTTCCGGGTTCGACGAGGAAGTACATCGCCCTGCGGTCGTTCGCTTCCGCGATGATCGGACCGGGCCGGCCGCGGGTGAGCATGGCCAAGGCATTGGCCAGACGCCGGCCGTCGTTGCCGTGGACGCGGACGGCGTCGAAGTGGACGCCTGCCTTGCGGAGTTGGTGACCGGTGGCGGGCAGCCAGTCGATTTCGGCCAGCCGAGCTTGCTGATTCATGTGACGAGCATCACCGATGGTCGCTAGGTTTTCCATCACGGAGCGTGGACTGTTGTTAACAGTGCGCCGCAGTCGAACGTTCCTTGACCACAGTTGAGTCCAGTGGAAGGCGGGGGCCGGGGAATGGCGAGCCAGGAGAACAAGGACCGGGCGTCAACGGCGGCACAACTCACGTCCGACATCGTGCGGTTGCTGCGCAAGCTCGCGGGCATGACGCAGGAGGAGCTGGCGAAGCAGATCGGCTACACCGGGTCGGCGGTCAGCGCCTTGGAAACGGGCGCGCAGCCCGCGAACGAGAAGATGCTGGACCGCCTGGAGGGAGCCATCGGCTGCGGGATGGGCATCTTCACGGCGGCGAAGAAGTATGTGCGGTTGGACAAGTACCCGACCTACTTCAAAGACTTCGCCCGTCTGGAGCAAGCAGCACTGACGCTCTGCACGTACGAAACGCTCCTGGTCGACGGCCTCTTCCAGACCCAAGAGTACGCACGTGCACTCATCGGTGGCGGCTACCCACCTCTACCGGACTATCTGGTCGAGGAATTGGTCGAAGCACGAATGGCACGCAAGGCAATTTTCGACCGCGAGCCGACAGCGCTGATCGAGATGGTCCTGGAGGAGTCCGTAGTGCGCCGTCCGTTCGGCAGCTGGGACATCCTCCGCGGACAGCTGAGGCACCTCATTGAGGTCTCGGAACGCCCCAACGTGAGCATCCAAGTGCTACCCATGGACCGCGGTCTGCGAGGTCGGAATGCTGGTGCTCGTGGGCCGATGAAGCTAGTGCAGACTCCGGAGCATCGCATGATGGTCTACTTGGAAGTACAGGACACGAGCAATCTGATCAGCGAACCAGCTGACGTGACACGGCACTTCCACCGCTACACGAAGATCCGCGAGCAGTCCCTCGGTCGCGACGATTCAATGGCCCTCATCGAGCGAGTGATGGGAGAGCTGTGAACGCGCCTTTGAAGTGGCACAAGTCTACTTACAGCAGTGACAGCGGTGGCAACTGCCTCGAAATGGCCTTCGACTGGCACAAGTCCAGCTACAGCGACTCCAGCGGTGGCAACTGCGTCGAGGCCATCAGTTGGCGTAAGTCGATGTATAGCAGTGATGCAGGCGGCGACTGCGTCGAAGTCGCCGCCGACTGGCACAGGTCCAGTTACAGCGACCCCGGCGGCGGCAACTGCGCCGAGGTCGCCAGACGCCCGGACCGGGCCCCGGTCCACATACAGGAGGTCCACATACGGGACTCCAAGAACCCCACGGGAGGTGCCCTCACGTTCAACCAACCCACCTGGTCAAGTTTCCTCGGACATGTCAAAGCGCATATTCCGGTGTAGGCCGGAAGCCATCCGGCCACGACTCCACGCCCCCGAGGAGCGCAGTCATGCCGAGGATCCTGATCACCACCGGTGACGCCGCCGAGGACCTGGAGGTCCTCTACCCCTACCAGCGCCTGCTGGAGGAGGGCTACGAGGTGGACATCGCCGCTCCCACCGTGAAGCAGCTCCAGTTCGTCGTGCACGACTTCGTCGCGAGCTTCGACACGTACACGGAGAAGCTCGGCCACAGCTGGCCCGCGGACGTCGCGCTGGCGAACGTGAACCCGTCGGACTACGCCGCGGTCGTCATCCCCGGCGGCCGCGCGCCGGAGTTCCTGCGGCTGGATCCCGACTTCCAGCGGATCATCAGGTCGTTCTTCGCGCAGGACAAGCCCATCGCGCACATCTGCCACGCCGTGATCGCCCTGACGCCGCTGGGCGTCCTCAAGGGCCGCCGTACGGCCGCGTGGCCGGCCTGCCGCCCGGACGTGCAGCTCGCGGGCGGGACGTTCGTGGACGCGGAGGCCGTCGTCGACGGGAACATGGTCTCCGCGCGGGCGTGGAACGACCAGCCCGCGTGGATGAGGGCGTTCGTGGAGCTGCTCCGCGAAAAGGCGCCGGTCAAGAGCTGACGGCGCCTGTGCGAGGCTGGGAGGTCCGCCGCCGACCGCCCAGCCTCGAAGGGAACCCGAACCCCCCATGTCCCAGTCCGTGGACCGCGCCCTCGACGTACTGGACGCCGTCGCCGCGGCAAGCGCCCCCGTCCCGGCGAAGGCGCTGGCCAGAAACCTCCGCTGCGGGCTCTCCACGGTGTACGAGATCCTCGGCACGCTCACCGCCCGCGGGCATCTGGTCCGCACCGCGGGCGGCTACACCCTCGGGTACCGCACGCCCGCCCTTCACCAAGCGTTCCTTCGCCAGATGCAGCTGGACGACGCCGTGCACACCCTCCTGCTCGCGGCCCGGCGGGAAGCGGGCGCGGACACGTACTTCAGCACGTACCGCGACGGGGACATCGCCGTGCTCGCCGGGAACGCCGCCGACCCGTCGACGGGCGGCTTCAGCGTGGGCCGGGATCTCGACGGGCACGCGACCGCCCACGGCAAGGTGCTGCTCTCGGCGCTGCCCCGGGCCGCCCGCATGCGCTACCTCACCGGGACGGGAATGCGGGCGATCACGCCGCGGACGATCACGTCGCCGGACCGGCTGGACGCGGAGCTGCGGCGCGTGCGGCGGGAGGGGGTCGCCGTGGAGGTCGAGGAGTGCGCGCCGGGAGTGGCCTGCGTGGCGGTACCCGTACCGGTGCTGCCAGGCATACCGGGCGCGCCGGGCGCGCAGAACAGCACCCGCGGCACGGCCGCCGTATCCGCCGCCCTCCCCCTGGAGGACTTCCACCGCCGCAGGCGGCAGCTGACGGACACGCTGCGCCACGTGGCGGCGGAAGCGGCGAAGTTGGCCGCGCGTCAGCGCGAGGTGACGGCGGCCTCCGCGGGCTGACCCCAGCGCTCCGGGTCGTACGCCATCAGGGTCCAGACGATCAGGGCGAGGACGGCCATGACGACCGCGAACGCGGTCCAGCCGACGAGGCCGACGCAGAAGGCGCCCAGGAGGCCGTGCACGACGCCGCAGGTGATCAGCAGAATCCTTCCCGCTGCCCGGGGCGGGCGGTCGCGCAGGGCGGTGCGGAGGGCGACGACGGCGCACAGGAGCAGGTAGAGGGCGAAGAGCGCGCCGGCGATCCAGGCGGCGAGGGCCATGAGGCCGGGGTCGCTGCCCGCCAGGGACATGTGCTGACGGCGGACGACGACGCCGAGGATCCAGTTGATCAGGGCGATGCCCAGGCCCTCCACGGCGAGGGCGAGCGCGGCGAGGCCGGCGACAGGTCTGCGGAACCGGGTCATTCCCACCCCTTCGCCACCTCTTCGTCACCCCTCGCCGCCCCGGCGGGCGATTGCCGCAAGCAATTGCCACGAGTTACCGCGGGTACCCACGTCTGAAAGGACGCTACTCACGGGTAGAACCATGAGCAAGGGGTCGACGCGGACCCGCGCCCGGCCGAACGGCCCCCGGGCCGGTTCCCGCACACGCAAACTTTGGGCCACCCGTTCGTAGGGACTCGACAAAGAAAGCTCTTTCCTACCCGGCGGCACCCGTCGAGAGCTCCGCCACATGCAAAGGTCGGCAGAGACCCTCGCACCCGGCGTACCGTGGGAGAACTGGGGACTTTGGCGCGCACACGGCCTCCGGTTCACGCTCCGTGTGGGCAAGCTCACCTCGGGAGTCGGCTCGGCACAGAGTGTCGCCAGTACCTAAACTCACCTTGTTTCAAGGAGGGAGCCATCGTGCGCAAGGTGCTCATCGCCAACCGTGGCGAAATCGCTGTCCGCGTAGCTCGCGCGTGCCGGGATGCCGGGATTGCCAGTGTGGCGGTCTACGCGGATCCGGACCGGGATGCGCTGCATGTCCGCGCCGCTGATGAGGCGTATGCGCTGGGCGGTGACACCCCGGCGACGAGCTACCTTGATGTGGCCAAGGTGCTTGCCGCGGCGGCCGAGTCGGGGGCGGATGCCGTTCATCCCGGGTACGGCTTCCTTTCCGAGAACGCCGAGTTCGCGCAGGCGGTGCTGGATGCGGGTCTGACGTGGATCGGTCCGCCGCCGCAGGCGATCCGGGACCTGGGTGACAAGGTGGCGGCCCGTCATATCGCTCAGCGTGCGGGTGCGCCGCTGGTGGCCGGTACCCCGGACCCGGTCTCGGGTGCGGAGGAGGTCGTGGCGTTCGCCCGTGAGCACGGTCTGCCGATCGCGATCAAGGCGGCCTTCGGTGGTGGCGGGCGCGGTCTGAAGGTCGCCCGCACCCTGGAAGAGGTCCCCGAGCTCTACGACTCCGCCGTCCGCGAGGCGGTCGCCGCCTTCGGGCGCGGGGAGTGCTTCGTCGAGCGCTACCTCGACCGGCCCCGCCACGTCGAGACCCAGTGCCTGGCGGACAAGCACGGCAACGTCGTGGTCGTCTCCACGCGTGACTGCTCGCTGCAGCGCCGCCACCAAAAGCTCGTCGAGGAGGCCCCGGCGCCGTTCTTGTCGGCGGAGCAGAACGCCGAGCTCTACCGCGCCTCGAAGGCGATCTTGCGCGAGGCCGGCTACGAGGGCGCGGGCACGTGCGAGTTCCTCGTCGGCCAGGACGGCACGATCTCCTTCCTGGAGGTCAACACCCGCCTGCAGGTCGAGCACCCGGTCACCGAAGAGGTCACCGGCATCGACCTGGTCCGCGAGATGTTCCGCATCGCCGACGGCGAAGAGCTCGGCTACGACGACCCGCCGCTGCGCGGTCACTCCTTCGAGTTCCGGATCAATGGTGAGGACCCGGGCCGTAACTTCCTGCCCGCTCCGGGCACGGTCACCCGCTTCGACGCCCCGACCGGTCCGGGTGTGCGCCTGGATGCGGGGGTGGAGGCGGGCAGTGTCATCGGCCCGGCGTGGGACTCGCTGCTGGCGAAGCTGATCGTCACCGGTGCCACGCGTGAGCAGGCGCTGCAGCGGGCGGCGCGTGCGCTGAGTGAGTTCAAGGTCGAGGGCATGGCCACGGCCATTCCCTTCCACCGGGCCGTGGTGGCCGATCCCGCTTTCACCGCCGATCCCTTCCGGGTCCACACGCGGTGGATCGAGACGGAGTTCGTCAACACCATCGAGCCGTTCGCGGGTGCCGCGGCCGAGGAAGAGGGCGAGGAGGCCGGCCGCGAGACCGTCGTCGTCGAGGTCGGCGGCAAGCGCCTGGAAGTCTCCCTGCCGTCCTCGCTGGGGATGACACTGGCGCGCACCGCGGCCGCGGGCGGGGCGAAGCCGAAGCGGCGTGCTGCGAAGAAGGCCGGCTCGGCCGCGTCCGGTGACGCGCTGACCTCGCCGATGCAGGGCACGATCGTGAAGGTCGCGGTCGAGGAGGGGCAGGAAGTCGCCGCGGGCGAACTGATCGTCGTCCTCGAAGCGATGAAGATGGAGCAGCCCCTGAACGCGCACCGCGCGGGCACGGTCAAGGGCATCACCGCCGAGGTCGGTGCCTCCGTCTCCTCCGGCGCCGTCATCTGCGAGATCAAGGACTGACGCAACAGTCGCTGAACATGCCTGTGGCCCCCGCCGAGCGCTCGGCGGGGGCCACAGGCATGTTCAGCGGCTTCAGATGGTGCGACCGACATTCATGACGTACACCGTGTCGTCCTCCACCTGGTAGAGCACTCGCCAGCATCCGACAGAGAGCCGGTAGTAGCCGGACCCTCCGAGGGCGGAGGCCGCTTCGGGCTTCGGCTCATCGCCCAAGGTCCTGCTCGCCATGACGCACGCCTTCGCGCCCGCGGGGTCGAGTAGACGTAAACGACGGAGCTCGACCAGCGCCCGCTCCTCCCACACCACGGTCCAGGACACTCAGCAAGCCTTCCGATCCGCAGCCTCATCCGCCTCGATGACGGCCAGCACCTCGTCCTGGGGGATCCACCGGGATTCGGGGTCTTCCCGGATGGACTGCGCCAGCGCCAGATCCGCTTCGTCCCGGAACCGCTGCAGTTCCTCCAGCTCCTCTATGGGCATCAGCACCGCTGCCGGTTTGCCGTACTCGCTGATCAGGATGTGCTCGCGGCCGTGCCGCACACGGCCCACGAGCTGCCCGAGCTGGTTGCGGGCCTCGACGAGGGAGTAGGTGTCCATGCACAGGACGGTACGCACCCGCAGGTGCGTACAACAATCCCCCGTTCGGATGACGTACCCCGCCCGGAAAGGCCGATGGCATCCTTGGCAGGCGGGGAGAGAGAGGGAGGACTCGGCAGCCATGGCCACGGAGAGCACACAAGCGTCACCACGACCCATGCGGGCCGACGCCCGGCGCAACTACGAGCGGCTGCTCACGGAGGCCCGGACCGCATTCACCGAGCACGGCACGGAAGCCTCCCTGGAGGACATCGCCCGCCGGGCCGGGGTCGGCATCGGCACGCTCTACCGCCACTTCCCCAACCGCACGGCGCTGATGAGCGCCGTCTTCCAGGGCGAGGTCGACGGGCTCCTCGCCCGCTCCCGCGAGCTCCTGGCCTCCCCCGAGCCGTGCCGGGCCCTGCTGGACTGGCTACGGGCCTGCGTGGCGCACGCCAGCACGTACCGGGGACTCTCGCGCGCCCTGCTGGCGGCCCAGGCGGACGAGGCGTCCGCGATGTCGCGCTGCAGCCTTCCCCTGCGGGAGGCGGGGAGCGTGCTGCTCGCGCGGGCGCAGGCGGCGGGGGCGGTCCGTGCCGGCGTCGACATCGTCGACGTCATGCAACTGACGAACGCGATCTCGCTCGCCGCGGAACAGTCCCCGGACGACCCCCGGCTCCCGGACCGCCTTTTGTCGCTGACGCTCCAGGGCTTGGCCGCGACGCCGTGCCCGGAGGGGCCCTGACCCCTGACCCCTGACGTCCGTCTCGGCACCGCCGGACAACACCGCCGTGGTGCCTCGCCGCCACGGCGGAAGCAGGCGGACAGCCCCAGCTGAATGACTCCGCCGCAACGGCGACCCGCCCCCACGGCGCAGACCGGCGGCGCCCGGCCCACCCAAGGCCTGCCCGGCACCGCCGGACCACACCGTCGGGTTGCTCGCCGCTGCGGCGGAAATGAGGGCAGCCTCGCCGCGGCGGACCGAAGAGTTACCTCCGCCTGGGCGCCAGGTCCGCCACCCGCGCCGTATTCGTCGGAGGCTCAGCGCCCAGCGACCCCGCGCTGCGGAGTTGCGGAGCCGACGGGCCGCCCCCTGGCGAGCCCTGCTGGCCCGGGGGCAGGTGGTGGCCTCCGTGCGTGCGGCGCTGGCCCGGCAAGGGTGGGACGTCGCGGCGGCGCTGCTGCGGCGGCACCTGCTCGCCGCCGCCCGACACCGCTCCCGCCGGGCCGGGGCCCGGCCCCTGGCCCGACCCCGCGCCGGGCCCGGCGACCGAGATGTGCACGCCCTGGTCGGCGAGGGCCTGCAGCTCCGTCGCCGCGCGGTCGTCGTGCGACGGCGGCTCGTCCGTCACGAGCCGCGTGATCACATCCGTGGGCACGGTCTGGAACATCGTGTCCGTACCGAGCTTCGTGTGATCCGCGAGCACGACCACCTCCGCCGCCGCCTGCACCAGCGCCCGGTCCACGCTCGCGGAGAGCATGTTGGACGTGGACAGGCCCCGCTCGGCGGTCAGCCCGCTCCCCGACAGGAACGCCCGCGTCACGCGCAGCCCGTGCAGGGACTGCTCCGCACCGCTGCCCACCAGGGCGTAGTTGGATCCTCTGAGCGTGCCGCCCGTCATGACGACCTCGACCCGGTTGGCGTGGGCCAGGGCCTGGGCGACGAGCAGGGAGTTGGTGACGACGGTCAGTCCCGGTACGCGCGCGAGCCGGCGGGCCAGCTCCTGCGTGGTCGTACCGGCGCCGACGACGACGGCTTCGCCTTCCTCGACGAAGCTCGCCGCGAGATCGGCGATGGCCGTCTTCTCGGCGGTCGCTAGATGGGATTTCTGCGGGAAGCCGGACTCTCTGGTGAAACCTCCCGGCAGCACCGCACCGCCGTGCCGGCGGTCGAGCAGTCCTTCTGCCTCCAGTGCGCGCACGTCCCGCCGTACGGTCACTTCGGAGGTCTGGACGACGCGGGCGAGCTCACGGAGCGAAACCGCCCCGTTGGCCCGCACCATTTCGAGGATCAATTGACGACGTTCTGCAGCGAACACGAAACCGACAGTAACGCCAACGACCATCCGTTTTCAGCAGGTTGCAGCAATTAACGGAAGTTGTCCGCTGCGGAACGCTCAAAGTGGTATAGGAGGCCCGGGTTCAAGGCCAAAGCCTCCACGACCACTCAGCGCAACAATCCAACCCCTAAGCCTCGCGCTGCGTCTTGCGCGAGTGGAGCTGCCGGGCGACCTCCGCCAGCGAACCGGACAGCGACGGGTACACGGTGAACGCATTGGCGATCTGCTCGACCGTCAGGCTGTTGTCGACCGCGAGGGAGATCGGGTGGATGAGCTCGCTCGCCCGCGGGGCGACCACGACGCCGCCCACCACGATGCCCGTGCCGGGCCGGCAGAACAGCTTCACGAAGCCGTCCCGGATGCCCTGCATCTTCGCCCGCGGGTTCCGCAGCAGCGGCAGCTTGACCATGCGGGCGTCGATCTTCCCGCTGTCCACGTCGGCCTGCGTGTAGCCGACGGTCGCGATCTCGGGGTCGGTGAAGACGTTCGCCGAGACCGACTTCAGGTTGAGCGGCGCGACCGCGTCACCCAGGAAGTGGTACATGGCGATACGTCCCTGCATCGCCGCGACCGACGCGAGCGCGAGCACGCCCGTGCAGTCACCGGCGGCGTAGACGCCCGGCGCGCTGGTGCGCGAGACCCGGTCGGTGTGGATGTGCCCGGACTCCTTGAGCCGGACCCCGGCCTCCTCCAGCCCTATCCCGGCCGTGTTCGGAATGGAGCCGACCGCCATCAGGCAGTGCGTACCGGTGATGACGCGGCCGTCCGCGAGCGTGACCTCGACCCGGTCGCCCACCCGCTTCGCGGACTGCGCCCGCGACCGCGCCATGACGTTCATGCCGCGGCGACGGAAGACGTCCTCCAGAACGGCGGCCGCATCCGGGTCCTCACCCGGCAGCACGCGGTCCCGCGACGACACCAGCGTCACCTTGGACCCCAGTGCCTGGTACGCACCGGCGAACTCGGCACCGGTCACACCCGAGCCCACCACGATGAGCTCCTCGGGGAGCTCGTCCAGGTCGTACACCTGGGTCCAGTTCAGGATGCGCTCGCCGTCCGGCTGCGCGTCGGGGATCTCGCGCGGGTGCGCACCCGTGGTGACCAGCACCGCATCCGCGACGAGCGTCTCCTCGGTCCCGTCCGCGGCCGTCACGATCACGCGGCGCGAGCCGTCCGGCGCCTGGTTCGGCTCCAGCCGCCCCCGGCCGCGCAGCACGCGTGCACCCGCCCGGGTGACGGACGCCGTGATGTCGTGCGACTGCGCGAGCGCCAGCCGCTTCACCCGGCGGTTGACCTTGCCCAGGTCCACACCGACGACCCGGGCCGCCTGCTCGATGTGCGGCGTGTCGTCGGCGACGATGATCCCGAGCTCCTCGTACGAGGAGTCGAAGGTCGTCATCACCTCGGCCGTCGCAATGAGCGTCTTCGAGGGAACACAGTCGGTGAGCACCGACGCCCCGCCCAGACCGTCGCAATCGACGACGGTCACCTCCGCACCGAGCTGCGCGGCGACGAGCGCCGCCTCATAGCCGCCGGGTCCGCCACCGATGATCA
Organism: Streptomyces rectiverticillatus; assembly: GCF_013394065.1. Classification (NCBI taxonomy): domain Bacteria; kingdom Bacillati; phylum Actinomycetota; class Actinomycetes; order Kitasatosporales; family Streptomycetaceae; genus Streptomyces; species Streptomyces rectiverticillatus. Next base: position 4,638,133 of record NZ_CP040752.1, on the reverse strand, counting down.
CGATCCGAGTCACGTACTCCATTGTCCCGCACCCGTCGAAGGGACTTCTCCCGGGGCCTCCCCAGCGGATCCGTACCCGTATGCATACGGCAATCCGTGCGAGAACCGGCAGGAGGTTCCGGACGAACCTCCCTTCGAGACTGCCATCCCAAATGCCGCCGCGCCTCACTCCCGTACCCTCGAAACCATGTCGCTCTACGCCGCGTACGCCGGCAACCTCGACGCGCGGCTGATGTCCCGCCGCGCACCCCACTCGCCGCTGCGCGGCACGGGCTGGCTCGCCGACTGGCGGCTGACTTTCGGCGGCGAGCAGCTGGGCTGGGAGGGCGCGCTCGCGACCGTGGTCGAGGCACCCCGCTCCCAGGTCTTCGTCGCCCTCTACGACATCGCCCCGATGGACGAGGACTCGATGGACCGTTGGGAGGGTGTCGGCCTCGACATCTACCGCCGGATGCGCGTCAGGGTGCACACTCTGGACGGCGAGGAGCCCGCGTGGATCTACGTCCTGAACGGTTACGAGGGCGGCCTGCCCTCCGCCCGCTACCTCGGCGAGATCGCCGACGCGGCGGAATCGGCGGGCGCCCCCCACGACTACGTCATGGAGCTGCGCAAGCGCCCCTGCTGACACCGGGGCCGGGTTGTGACGACTACGTCTCGTCACAACCCACAAAGCAACAATCGGAACACCGTGAGCAGTGACATCTACGCGCGTAGGCGATAAGCGGCTACCCTCGTCCGCGTGAACGCATCAGTTACTCCCGACATCCAGGCCGACCCGTACGCCGCGGCGGACGCCGCCGCCGCCCGTCTGCGCGAGCTGACCGGCGCCGAGACCCACGACGTCGCCCTGGTCATGGGCAGCGGCTGGCTCCCCGCGACCGAGGCGCTCGGCGCTCCCGAGGCCGAGTTCCCGGTCACCGAGCTCCCCGGCTTCACCGCGGCCGCCGTGGCGGGCCACGCCGGCACGGTCCGCTCGTACAAGATCAACGACAAGCGCGCCCTGGTCTTCCTCGGCCGCACGCACTACTACGAGGGCCGCGGCGTCGCCGCCGTCGTCCACGGCGTGCGCACCTCCGTCGCCGCCGGCTGCAAGACCGTCGTCCTCACCAACGGCTGCGGCGGCCTCCGCGAGGGCATGCGCCCCGGCCAGCCCGTGCTGATCAGCGACCACATCAACATGACGGCGACCTCGCCGATCGTCGGCGCCAACTTCGTCGACCTCACCGACCTGTACTCCCGCCGTCTGCGCGCGCTGTGCAAGGAGGTGGACGAGACCCTCGAGGAGGGCGTCTACGTCCAGCTCCCCGGCCCGCACTACGAGACGCCGGCCGAGATCCGCATGGTCCGCACCCTCGGTGGCGACCTCGTCGGCATGTCCACCACGCTCGAGGCGATCGCGGCCCGCGAGGCCGGTGCCGAGGTTCTCGGCATCTCCCTCGTCACGAACCTCGCCGCGGGCATGACGGGCGAGCCCCTCAACCACGAAGAGGTCCTCCAGGCCGGTCGCGACTCCGCGTCCCGCATGGGCCAGCTCCTGGCCCAGGTCCTCCCGAAGCTCTGACCCTTGCCGGGCCCACGGCGCCGTTTCCCCTCGCGGGGTGCGGCGCCGTTCCCCTTGCCGGGGGTGCCACGGCCGGTGCGGCGCCGCGCCGGCCCCCCGCGCGCCTTCGGCGCGCGACACGCCCACCCGCCCACCCGTTACCGGAAGCACAAGGGTTCGCTACCGGAAACGGGCGGCCCGAGCCGGCCCGCAGCCGCGCACGTGCGGGAGGGGGCGGGGTGGGCCGGGGCTGGCAAGGGGCGTAAAGCGTGATTTGTGGGCCCTGCTTCCGGGCACCCAAAGCTCAGGCCAGAGGGGCCCGTAAATCATGCAGCCCCGGAAGCCCCGGCCCACCCCGCCCCCGACCCACGGACGACCGGCCCGCGAAAACCGGCCGCACCACCCAGACCCCTACCCACCCAGCCACCCCTCCGGAGGAGACACCGTGGAGCGAGAGCGAGACGCCCTCATCGCCCAGGCCAAGTCCTGGCTCGCCGAGGACCCCGACCCCGACACCCGCGAAGAGCTCGCCCGGCTCATCGACGCCGGGGACACCGCCGAGATCGCCGCCCGCTTCGCCGGCACCCTCCAGTTCGGCACCGCCGGCCTCCGCGGTGAGCTCGGCGCCGGCCCCATGCGCATGAACCGCTCCGTCGTCATCCGCGCCGCCGCCGGCCTCGCCGCGTACCTCAAGAAGCAGGGCCACACCGGCGGGACGGTCGTCATCGGCTACGACGCCCGTTACAAGAGCGCGGACTTCGCCCTCGACACGGCGGCCGTCATGGTGGGCGCCGGCCTGAAGGCCGCCCTCCTGCCCAAGCCCCTCCCCACCCCCGTCCTCGCCTTCGCGATCCGCCACCTCGGCGCCGTCGCCGGCATCGAGGTCACGGCCAGCCACAACCCGCCGCGCGACAACGGCTACAAGGTCTACCTGGGCGACGGCTCCCAGATCGTGCCGCCCGCCGACGCCGAGATCGCCGCGGAGATCGCCGCCGTCCGGAGCCTGGACGACGTCCCCCGCCCCTCCGCCGGCTGGGAGACCCTGCGCTACGAGAACATCGTCGGCGCCTACCTGGAGCGCACGGACGCCGTCCTGACCGGCGGCTCCGCCCGCGACGTGCGCGTCGTCTACACGCCCATGCACGGCGTCGGCCGCGACGTCCTGACCGCCGCCTTCGAGCGCGCCGGCTTCCCCGCTCCGACGGTCGTCCCCGCCCAGGCCGAGCCGGACCCGGACTTCCCGACCGTGGTGTTCCCCAACCCGGAGGAGCCGGGCGCCATGGACCTGGCGTTCGCCACCGCCCGCGAGGCCCGCCCGGACATCATCATCGCCAACGACCCGGACGCGGACCGCTGCGCCGTCGCCGTGCCCGACGCGGACAGCGTCGAGGGCTGGCGCATGCTGCGCGGTGACGAGGTCGGCGCGCTGCTCGCCACGCACCTGGTGCACAAGAGCGCCCGCGGCACGTTCACCACGACGATCGTCTCGTCCTCCCTCCTCTCCCGCATCGCCGCCGCGAGCACCGGCACGCCGTACACGGAGACGCTGACCGGCTTCAAGTGGCTGGCCCGCGTCGACGGCCTGCGCTACGCCTACGAGGAGGCTCTCGGCTACTGCGTCGACCCCGAGGGCGTCCGCGACAAGGACGGCATCACGGCGGCCCTGCTGGTCGCCGAGCTGGCCGCGGAGCTCAAGGAGTCCGGCCGGACCCTCACCGACCTCCTGGACGACCTGGCGGTCGAGCACGGCCTGCACGCCACGGACCAGCTGTCGGTGCGCGTCCAGGACCTGTCGCTGATCGCGGACGCCATGCGCCGCCTGCGCGAGCAGCCGCCGGCGGTGCTCGCCGGCCTGCACGTGACGTCCGCCGAGGACCTGGCGAAGGGCGCGGAGTCCCTGCCCCCGACGGACGGCCTGCGCTACCACCTCGCCGGTGACGAGTCGGGGGCCGTCTCCGCCGCCCGGGTGATCGTCCGGCCGAGCGGTACGGAGCCGAAGATCAAGTGCTACCTGGAGGTCGTGATCCCGGTCGCCGACGCGACCGCCCTCGCGGGGGCGCGCGCCAAGGCGAGCGCGGTCCTGGCCGAGATCAAGGCCGACCTGTCGAAGGCCGCGGGCATCTGAGCCCGTTGAACCCGTTGAACCCGTGAAAAAAGGGGGGCCCGGGGCACAGCCCCGGGCCCCCCTTTTCCTGAGGAAACGGCCGTCAGCCGACAACCAACAACACCACGAACAACACCAACCCCACCCCCGCCGGCACCAGCACCTCATACGCCCACCGCACCACAACGCCCCCCTGCGCGTCGTCCCGCGAAGCGCCCCGCTCGGCGAGCTCCTGCAGCTCCGCGACGGTCTGGTCGGCGGGAGCCGCCTCCGCCCCGCCCCGCGCCGCACGCTTGCGCTTCCTCAGTGACACCGGCACGGACCACAGCTGGTAAGTGGAGCCCCCCGCCAGTACTTCACTGGAGTAACCGGCGCGCACCGCGTCCACCGCACCCCACGGCAGCGTGATCGTGCGGAACGGATTGCGCACCAGCAGCCGCGAGGCCCCGGCGAAGACGGCCGGCCGCAGCGTGAAGGCGATGATCAGCGGCACGACGCACAACAGCCCGGCCAGCGCGAGCCAGGGCGTACGGCCCTCTCCGCGGACGGCGGCGTCGCCGCCCAGCCAGCCGGCGAGGGCGAGCATCAGCACGCCGCCGGCGATGCCGGCGGGCGAGCGGTAGCGCCTGTCGGCGTATTCCTGTTCGGGGCTAGGGCTCGTCATGGGCAGATTGTGCCTGACGCCTTACGCGGGGGCGGCCGGAGAGCGAGCCGAAAACCACCCCGCACCAGTGGGGGTGTACACGCGCTACGCGCGTAGATATGCTCATCTGGTGACCATGCCCACCACAGTTCCCGCACACGGCAACGACGCCGCGGGGCGGCTGAAGGAGCTGGCGGACGCCACCGCCTCCGACAGTGCGCTGCGCCGCTTCCTGCACGGACTCCCGGGGGTCGACGCGGTCGGGCTGGAGGCCCGCGCCGCCTCGCTCGGCACCCGCTCGATCAAGACCTCGGCGAAGGCGTACGCCATCGACCTGGCGATCTCGATGATCGACCTCACGACGCTCGAGGGTGCCGACACCCCGGGCAAGGTCCGGGCCCTGGCCGCCAAGGCCGTCAACCCCGACCCCACCGACCGCACGACGCCGCGCACCGCCGCCGTCTGCGTCTACCCCGACATGGTGGCGACGGCCAAGGCCGTCCTCACCGGCACGGACGTGAAGGTCGCCTCCGTCGCCACCTCGTTCCCGGCCGGCCGTGCCGCGCTGCCGGTCAAGCTCGCGGACACCCGCGATGCGATCGAGGCCGGTGCCGACGAGATCGACATGGTCATCGACCGTGGCGCCTTCCTCGCCGGCCGCTACATGGACGTCCTGGAAGAGATCCGCGCCGTCAAGGCCGAGTGCGGCGACAAGGCCCGCCTGAAGGTGATCTTCGAGACGGGCGAGCTGTCGACGTACGACAACATCCGCCGCGCGTCCTGGATCGGCATGCTCGCGGGCGCCGACTTCATCAAGACCTCGACCGGCAAGGTCGCGGTCAACGCCACCCCGGCGAACACCCTGCTGATGCTGGAGGCCGTGCGGGACTTCCGCGCGCTGACCGGCGTCCAGGTCGGCGTGAAGCCGGCCGGCGGCATCCGCACCACCAAGGACGCGATCAAGTTCCTGGTCCTGGTCAACGAGACCGTGGGCGAGGAGTGGCTGGACAACACCTGGTTCCGCTTCGGCGCCTCCAGCCTCCTGAACGACCTGCTGATGCAGCGGCAGAAGCTGAGCACCGGGCGTTACTCCGGTCCCGACTACGTGACGGTGGACTGACCGACATGGCATTTGAATACGCTCCCGCACCCGAGTCGCGCGCGGTCGTCGACATCGCCCCGTCCTACGGCCTGTTCATCGACGGCGAGTTCACCGAGGCGTCCGGCGGCAAGGTCTTCAAGACGATCAGCCCCTCCACCGAGGAGGTGCTCTCCGAGGTCGCCCAGGGCTCCGCGGAGGACGTGGACCGCGCGGTGAAGGCCGCCCGCAAGGCCTTCGAGAAGTGGTCGGCGCTGCCCGGCGCCGAGCGCGCGAAGTACCTGTTCCGCATCGCCCGGATCATCCAGGAGCGCAGCCGCGAGCTGGCCGTCCTGGAGACCCTGGACAACGGCAAGCCGATCAAGGAGACCCGCGACGCGGACCTCCCGCTGGTCGCCGCGCACTTCTTCTACTACGCCGGCTGGGCCGACAAGCTCGACCACGCGGGCTACGGCGCGAACCCCCGCCCGCTGGGCGTCGCGGGCCAGGTCATCCCGTGGAACTTCCCGCTGCTGATGCTGGCGTGGAAGATCGCCCCGGCGCTCGCCACGGGCAACACGGTCGTCCTGAAGCCGGCCGAGACCACCCCGCTGTCGGCGCTGTTCTTCGCGGACATCTGCCGCCAGGCGGGCCTGCCCAAGGGCGTCGTCAACATCGTCACCGGTGACGGCACCACGGGCGCCGCGCTCGTCGCGCACGAGGGCGTCGACAAGGTCGCGTTCACCGGCTCCACGGCCGTCGGCAAGGCCATCGCCCGCACGGTCGCGGGCACGGACAAGAAGCTCACGCTGGAGCTGGGCGGCAAGGGCGCCAACATCGTCTTCGACGACGCGCCCATCGACCAGGCCGTCGAGGGCATCGTGGGCGGCATCTTCTTCAACCAGGGCCAGGTCTGCTGCGCGGGCTCGCGCCTGCTGGTCCAGGAGTCGATCCACGACGAGCTGCTGGACTCCCTCAAGCGCCGTCTGTCCACGCTGCGCCTCGGCGACCCGCTGGACAAGAACACCGACATCGGTGCGATCAACTCCGCCGAGCAGCTGGCCCGGATCACCGAGCTGGCCGACAGCGGCGAGGCCGAGGGCGCCGAGCGCTGGGCCCCGTCGTGCGAGCTGCCGGAGAACGGCTTCTGGTTCCGCCCGACGCTGTTCACGGGCGTCACCCAGGCCCACCGGATCGCCCGCGAGGAGATCTTCGGCCCGGTCCTGTCGGTGCTGACGTTCCGCACCCCGGGCGAGGCGGTCGCCAAGGCGAACAACTCGCAGTACGGCCTTTCCGCCGGTATCTGGACGGAGAAGGGCTCGCGCATGCTGGCCGTCGCGAGCAAGCTGCGCGCGGGTGTCATCTGGGCCAACACGTTCAACAAGTTCGACCCGACCTCGCCGTTCGGCGGCTTCAAGGAGTCGGGATTCGGCCGCGAGGGCGGCCGCCACGGCCTGGAGGCGTACCTCGCCCCGTCGAACCCGAAGGGTGAGCGCTGATGAGCACTGTTGATCGGCTCAGTGTCTTCAAGACCTACAAGCTGTTCGTCGGGGGCAAGTTCCCCCGGTCCGAGAGCGGGCGGGTGTACGAGGTGACCGACTCCAAGGGCAACTGGCTGGCCAACGCCCCGCTGTCCTCGCGCAAGGACGCCCGTGACGCGGTCGTCGCGGCCCGCAAGGCCGCCGGCGGCTGGTCCGGCGCGACCGCGTACAACCGCGGCCAGGTCCTCTACCGCGTCGCCGAGATGCTGGAGGGCCGCCGCGAGCAGTTCGCGGCGGAGGTCGCCGAGGCCGAGGGCCTGTCCAAGGCGAAGGCCGCGGCCCAGGTGGACGCCGCCATCGACCGCTGGGTCTGGTACGCGGGCTGGACCGACAAGATCGGCCAGATCACCGGTGCGACGAACCCGGTCGCGGGCCCGTTCTTCAACGTCTCCTCCACCGAGCCGACCGGCGTCGTCGCCGTGCTCGCGCCGCAGGAGTCGTCGTTCCTCGGCCTGGTGTCGGTGATCGCCCCGGCGATCGCCACGGGCAACACCGTGGTCGTGGTGGCCTCGGAGAAGGCCCCGCTGCCCGCTCTGTCGCTCGGCGAGGTGCTGGCCACATCCGACGTCCCGGGCGGCGTCGTGAACGTCCTGTCGGGCCGTACGGCCGAGATCGCGCCGTCGCTGGCCGCGCACCAGGACGTCAACGCGATCGACCTCGCGGGCGCGGACGCCGGCCTCGCCAAGGAGCTGGAGATCGCCGCGGCGGACAACCTCAAGCGCGTGCTGCGTCCACAGGCTGTGGACTGGGCCGCGGCCCCGGGCACGGACCGGATGACGGCCTTCCTGGAGACGCGGACGGTCTGGCACCCGACGGGTTCGCTGGGCGCGGGCGGCTCGTCGTACTGAGCCGGAGCAGCCCGGGCTGACATGCCGGAGGCCGGAGCGGGTCACCACCCGCTCCGGCCTCCGGTGCGTCCGGTGCGTCCGGTGCGTCCGGGCTCAGTGCGCCTTGGGAGCCGCCGCCGGCCGCCCGGTCGGCAGCAGCGACGTCAGGTTCCCCGCCACCGGCAGGTCCGTCAGACTGCCGCCCTTGGAGATCGGCTGCGTCGCGGGCTTGGTGGTGACCGGCTGCATGTTCCCCACCTTCGTGCCCACCGTGTTGTCGAACGGGTCGACGGGCGTGCCGGCGAAGGGGTTGGTCCGCAGGGTCTTGACCGTGTCGAAGACCCCCTCCGCGCCCGCCCCCAGGCCCGTGTTCGCCCCCTCGATGGCGGCGGGGATGTTGGTCTCGCCGAACTGGGCGCGGGCCATGCCGGTGCTCGCGCCGCTGTCCACGCCGGAGTCGGCGGAGGCGGAGGCCGCACCGCCCGCGGCGAGGGCCGCGCCCGCCGATACGGTCAGCCCTACGCGCAGCAGCATCCGGCGCCGGAGCGCCCTCGACTCCTTGCTGGCGGAGCGTGCGTGTCGAGCGTGCGAAGCCATGGCCACCTGCCGGGTCGTGAGGTGCGGACGAACGGACGACAACGCACAGTATGCGAGCGGTGACGCTGCGCGCACCATGCAACCCATGGGGATCCCCCATCCGGCCCAATGCCTCACACTGGTGTCCCGTGACTCCCCACTTGACCCCCGCGCGCGTCATCCTGCTGACCGGCCCCTCCGGCTCCGGAAAGTCGTCCCTCGCGGCCCGCACCGGACTGCCCGTCCTGAACCTGGACGACTTCTACAAGGAAGGCACGGACCCGACGCTGCCGCTGCTCGCGGACGGCTCGGGCGCCGACTGGGACTCCCCGCTCTCGTGGGACGCGGACGCCGCCGTCGCCGCGATCGACACCCTGTGCCGGACGTCGCGGGCGGACGTGCCTCTCTACGACATCTCCAGCAGTTCGATCACCGGGGCGAGCGTTCTGGACATCGGGCGCACCCCGCTGTTCATAGCCGAGGGCATCTTCGCGGCCGACATCATCGACCGCTGCCGTGACCTGGGCGTGCTGGCGGACGCCCTGTGCCTGCGCGGCCGCCCCTCCACCACCTTCCGCCGCCGCCTGGTGCGTGACCTGCGCGAGGCCCGCAAGCCGGTGCCGTACCTGGTCCGCCGCGGCCTGCGGCTGATGCGCGCCGAGCGCGGCATCGTGGCCCGCCAGACGGCGCTGGGTGCGTACGCGTGCGGCGGGGAGACGGCGATGGGCCGGATCGCGGCGGCGGCAGCGGGCCACCGCGAGACCATCAAGATCTAGCGGCACGCAGGTGCACTCCGGGGCGCGCAGTGGGTCCCGGACGCGCAGAAGCGGGTCGGGACAGGCCCCCCGGCTGTCCGACCCGCTTCCGCTCCCCCACGGCCCTGTCCGCGCTCCCCCGAGCGCCCCCCGTTCAGGGCCCCTTGTCGTCCGTTTGTCGTCCGTGTCGTGCTGCGTCCCCGCTCCGGCCTCCGCCTCGGCCCTCAGGCGACCAGTTCGCCGAAGGACTCCAGCTGGTCCCGGCCGGAGCCGATGACCTCGTCGTCGCGCAGGCGGCGCAGCGAGCGCCAGATGCTGCTCTTGACCGTGCCGACGCTGATGTCCAGGATCTCCGCGATCTCCGGGTCGGTGCGGCCCTCGTAGTAGCGCAGGACGAGCATCGTGCGCTGCAGCTCGGGCAGCCGGGCGAGGGCCTGCCAGAGGACGGCGCGCAGCTCGGTGCCGCGCATCGCGTCGCCCTCGCCGGGCATCTCCGGCAGTTCCTCGGTCGGGTACTCGTTGAGCTTGCGCCGGCGCCAGGCGCTGATGTGCAGGTTCGTCATGGTGCGGCGCAGGTAGCCGCCGACGGCCGCCTTGTCGGTGATCCGGTCCCAGGCGCGGTAGGTGGAGAACAGCGCGCTCTGCAGCAGGTCCTCCGCCTCGTGCCGGTCGCCGGTCAGGTGGTAGGCGGTCGCGTACAGGGAGGCCCGGCGCTCCTGGACGTAGGCGGTGAACTCCGCCTCGGCCCTGGACGCCCCCTTGCTCTCCCCCGATGCCCCCGGAGCCGCCCCCGCAGCTCCCTTGGGCTCCCCGTACGTGACCGCGTCGATCGCCACCATGTAGGGCGGCCGCACACGTCCGGTGCCGCGGGCGCACCCCCGCCCGCCCACGGCACCGGACTTCTCCTGGCCCCGTCCGGCGTCGTGCAGGCGCGTGCGAATGACTGCGCTGGTAGTGGTGCTGTGCAGTGTGTTCATCTCGCGCCCCCCGTCGGTGGAGCCGGCCTCGGTCCGATTTCCGTACCGGGCTCCGCTGCCCGATGACCAAAAGCCTGCCGGGCCAGTTTCATCGCGTTGTCCGCCGACTGTCACAGCCCTGCAACAGGCGGCGGGGCCGGGCGCGGAGGGCGGCGGTCGAAGCACCTGCCCCGCGTAGGCCAGAATGACCACCGTGCCTTCCCTGTTGCTGATCGAGGACGACGACGCCATCCGGACCGCTCTCGAGTTCTCCCTGTCCCGTCAGGGCCACCGTGTGGTGACCGCGGCGACGGGCGAGGACGGCCTGAAACTGCTGCGCGAGCAACGGCCGGATCTGATCGTGCTGGACGTGATGCTGCCCGGTATCGACGGTTTCGAGGTGTGCCGGCGGATCCGCCGCACCGACCAGCTGCCGATCATCCTGCTCACCGCGCGCAGCGACGACATCGACGTCGTGGTGGGGCTGGAGTCCGGCGCCGACGACTACGTGGTCAAGCCCGTGCAGGGCCGGGTGCTCGACGCCCGGATCCGTGCGGTGCTGCGCCGCGGCGAGCGCGAGACCAACGACTCGGCCGCGTTCGGCTCGCTGGTCATCGACCGGTCCGCGATGACGGTCACCAAGAACGGCGAGGAGCTCCAGCTCACGCCGACCGAGCTGCGGCTGCTGCTGGAGCTCAGCCGCCGGCCCGGCCAGGCCCTCTCCCGGCAGCAGCTGCTGCGGCTGGTCTGGGAACACGACTACCTCGGCGACTCCCGGCTGGTCGACGCCTGTGTGCAGCGGCTGCGGGCCAAGGTCGAGGACGTGCCGTCGTCCCCGACCCTGATCCGCACCGTGCGCGGCGTCGGCTACCGGCTGGACGCTCCGCAGTGACCGGACGCGTACGACGCTGGACGGCCGCCCGTAACGTGATGAAGCTGAGCCTGCGCCGGATAAGCCTGCGGCTGCGGCTGATGCTCGTCTTCGCCCTGGTCGCCCTGGCCGCAGCCGTCTCCGCGTCGGCCATCGCCTACTGGCTCAACCGCGACGCGGTGCTCACCCGCACCCAGGACGCGGCCCTCGACGACTTCCGCAAGTCCCTGCAGGACAACACCGGCACGCTGCCGCTCGGGCCGACCTGCCAGGAGCTGCAGGCGGCGGCCGAGCGGATGGCGGCCACGTCGCAGAAGTACGAGGTGCTGCTGATCGACACCGGCGAGGGCGGCCGGGCCTGCGCCGCGCCCTCCGACCGCGATCTGTTCTCGCTCAAGGTCGTGCCGAAGTCGCTGCAGGCGGCCGTCAACCGCGAGCGGCACGTCGACGACTCCAACCGCTACGCGTACCACCTGTACTGGCAGCGGATCACGCTGGACGGCAAGCCGTACCTGGTGGGCGGCGCGAAGGTGATCGGCGGCGGCCCGACGGGCTACCTGCTGAAGTCCCTGGAGAACGAGCGCGCCGACCTCAATTCGCTGGCCTGGTCGCTGGGCATCGCCACGGCCCTGGCGCTGATCGGCTCCGCGCTGCTCGCGCAGGCCGCCGCCTCGACCGTGCTGCGGCCCGTGCAGCGGCTCGGCGACGCGGCCCGCCGGCTCGGCGAGGGCAAGCTCGACACCCGGCTGCACGTGTCGGGCACGGACGAGCTGGCCGATCTGTCGCGCACCTTCAACAAGACCGCGGAGTCGCTGGAGAAGCGCGTCGAGGAGCTCAGCACCCGGGAGGCGGCGAGCCGCCGCTTCGTCGCGGACATGTCGCACGAGCTGCGGACCCCGCTCACGGCCATCACGGCCGTGACCGAGGTGCTGGAGGACGAGGCGGACAACCTCGATCCGATGATCGCCCCGGCGGTGCAGCTCGTGGTGAGCGAGACCCGCAGGCTGAACGACCTGGTGGAGAACCTGATGGAGGTCACCCGCTTCGACGCGGGCACGGCCCGGCTCGTGCTGGACGACGTGGACGTCGCCGACCAGGTCACCGCCTGCATCGACGCCCGCGCCTGGCTGGACGCCGTCGAGCTGGACGCCGAGCGCGGCATCGTGGCCCGGCTCGACCCGCGCCGCCTGGACGTCATCCTGGCCAACCTCATCGGCAACGCACTCAAGCACGGCGGCTCGCCGGTACGCGTCTCGGTGCGCACCGAGGACGACGCGCTGCGCATCGACGTGCGCGACCACGGCCCCGGCATCCCCGAAGAGGTGCTGCCGCACGTCTTCGACCGCTTCTACAAGGCGAGCGCGTCCCGTCCGCGGTCGGAGGGCAGCGGCCTCGGCCTGTCCATCGCCCTGGAGAACGCCCACATCCACGGCGGCGAGATCACCGCGGCCAACTCCCCCGAGGGCGGCGCCGTCTTCACCCTGACCCTGCCGCGGGACACCTCGGGCCTGGAGGAGCAGCCGGCCGGGGACCGGGACGGCGGGAACGGGGAGGGCGGCCGGTGAGAAGGACCCTGCGCAGCACCGCCCTAGCCCTGGCCCTGCTGGGTTCGGCCACGGCGTGCGGCATCCGCGGCACCGCCGTGCCGGTGGACGCGGGCGGTGCGCCCTCCCGTGCGTCGTGCGTCGTGCGGCCCGAGCACGCCATCCCCTCGGGCGCCGCGACCGTGACCGTCCAGCTGGAGTGCACCTCGCAGCTGGTGCCCGTCACGCGCGCGGTCGCCGGGACCTCCGAGGACAGCGTGGCCGTCGCCCGCGTGCTGCTGGAGGAGCTGCGCAAGGCGCCCTCGAACCAGGAGGCCGAGGCGGGGATGTCCACGGCCGTGCCGCAGCGGCTGACCGTCGCCGGGCAGCGCCCGGGCGACCCGGCCGGGACGCTGCGGCTGAGCCGGGAGCCGGCCGAGCTGCCGCAGGTCGGACTCGCCCAGCTCGTGTGCACGTACGCCGGGACGGCCGCGGCCGACGGCAAGCGGTCGGTGATCCTGGGTGGGCCCGCCAAGGAGCCCCCCAAGGGTTACGCCTGCACCGACGAGCTCAGGGTGCACCCGGACAGCGCGGACATCACGGGCACGCCCGTCTCGTAGGACCTGTCGCTGCGGCGGTGGTCATGGCACCGCCGGGCCGCCGCACCACCACGCCGGGACCGCCACGCGCCCCGGAAACCGCCGGAGGCTGCCGTCGGCCGGAACCGTGCGACGGCGCACCGCGTCATGTGGGGCGTGCAGGGTCATGGTTACGGCGGCACGCCCGCCCTCCGATACCGCTACCGCGTCGCGGGCTGCGTGTTGCTCGTCGCCCATCTGCTGGCGGTCGTCTGGCTCGCCCTGCGCCCGCTGACGGTGCCATGGGTGTCCGCCTCTCACCTGGAACCGCTGGCCACGATCCGCGCCGACCTCGCCCTCGGGCCGTGGGAGGCCACGCGGGCGATAGGGGCGGGGGTGCTGCCGCTGGCCCCGCTGGGCGTGCTGCTGCCCTGGGCCAGGGGCCGGGTGGCGGCGTCGCCGCTGGGCTCGCTGACCCGCACCGTCTTCACCGGCGCGATGGTGTCGCTGGCGCTGCAGGTGGTGCAGAGCGGCGTCGTGGGCCAGGTGCTGGACGTGGACGCGCTCCTGCTGAACGTGACGGGGGTGGCGGCCCTGCACCTGGCCGTCGTCCCTGCGGTCAGGGCCCGTCTCCGTCGCAGGGGTGAGGGACCGCGCCCGGAACCCATACGCCGGGAGGAGACCCCTCAGGGTGTCACCCCTACGATCCCCAGGGTCGGGATCGCCCCTTAGGCCGACGTTCCGGCCGGGCCCGCGGACATACCGTGGAGTCATCGGGAAGCCGACGGGAGAGACGGGAAAAACGTTCCCGCGCCGTATCGGTCCCCCGTGAGACGAGGAGTCGCCGCCATGTCCGCCAAGCTGGTCCGTCCCCGCAACCACAGGATGATCGCCGGGGTGTGCGCCGGTCTGGCCGAGCGCTTCGGAATGTCCCGCACGACGATGCGGGTGATCTTCCTGCTCTCGTGCCTGCTGCCCGGCCCGCAGTTCCTGCTCTACATCGCCCTGTGGATCCTGCTGCCCTCGGAGAACTCGCACCGGAGCCAGGGCGGGGCGGCGCATTCCTGGTAAAGGCTCCCGGCAAGGGTTCCTACTAAAAGGATTCCTGCTAAAAGCCTTCTGTACGCAAAACGGAAAACGGCGGGCCGTCCCCCGGACATCGAATCCGGGGGACGGCCCGCCGTCGTACACGTCGTGACGAACGGGACCGGCTCGCGAGGATCAGCCGCCGATGCCCGACACCGGCAGGCTGCCGAGCGGCAGCCCGGACAGGGGCGCCAGCAGGCCGCCGTTGCCCTTGTTGTCGGCCGGGACGGCCTTGGTCGCGCCCTTCGGGGCGAGCTCCTGCGTCGGGAGCTGCGGCGCCACGGCCTTGTCCACGGCCTGGGCCGGGGCCTGCAGCATGCCGCTCTGAATCGCGCGGTCCGCCGCGGAGACGACCGGGCCGCCCGCGGGGGCGACCTGGGCGACCTGCTGGATGGGCAGTCCCGCCGTCGTGGTGCGGGCGGTGGTCGTGAGCGATTCGACGGCACCGGCGCTGCCGGCCGCCTGCGCGCTCCCCGCCGCGGCGGCGGCGAAGGCGACTCCGAGGGCGGCGGCACCGAGAGTCCTGAAGGTTCCGAGCTTCATCTGAATTCTGTCCTCGCGACGGGGGATTCTTGAGCGGCACTGAAACCTAGCCACGACTTCCCGGCCGCCGCAATCAGTGACACGGCCGGGACTCGAAAGTCCCGGCCGTCGCACGGTATTCCCCGCAAATTCACCGTCCGTTGCGGCCGGTGAAGACTTCGCTGGTCAGAAAGGGCCCGCCCGGGCCTACTGGAAGAGCCATTCCGACTTGAGCTCGGCGTAACCCGGCTTGATCACGTCGTTGATCATCGCCAGACGTTCGTCGAATGGGATGAATGCGGACTTCATCGCGTTGACGGTGAACCACTGGATGTCGTCCAGCGTGTAGCCGAAGGCCTTCACCAGGTGCTCGAATTCACGGCTCATGCTGGTGCCGCTCATCAGGCGATTATCGGTGTTGATGGTCGCCCGGAAATGCAGTTTACGGAGCAGTCCGACCGGGTGCTCTTCGTACGAACTGGCCGCACCGGTCTGCAGATTCGAGGTGGGGCACATCTCCAGCGGAATGCGCTTGTCCCGGACGTACGAGGCGAGGCGGCCCAGCCTGGCCTTCCCGTCCTCGCCGATCTCGATGTCGTCGATGATGCGCACGCCGTGCCCGAGCCGGTCCGCGCCGCACCACTGGAGCGCCTGCCAGATCGACGGCAGGCCGAACGCCTCACCCGCGTGGATGGTGAAGTGGTTGTTCTCGCGCTTGAGGTACTCGAACGCATCCAGGTGACGGGTGGGAGGGAAGCCCGCCTCGGCGCCCGCGATGTCGAAGCCCACGACGCCGGAGTCGCGGTAGCGGTTGGCGAGTTCGGCGATCTCCAGGGCGCGGGCGGCGTGCCGCATGGCGGTCAGCAGCGCCCCCACGCGGATGCGGCGGCCGCCCGCCTTAGCGCGGCGCTCGCCCTCGCGGAAGCCCTCGTTGACGGCCTCCACGACCTCTTCGAGGGTGAGGCCGGCCTCCAGGTGCTGCTCCGGTGCGTAGCGCACCTCGGCGTAGACGACGCCGTCCTCGGCCAGGTCCTCGGCGCACTCCGCGGCGACCCGGACGAGGGCGTCGCGGGTCTGCATCACGGCACAGGTGTGCGCGAAGGTCTCCAGGTAGCGCTCCAGCGAGCCGGAGTCGGCCGCCTCGCGGAACCAGACGCCCAGCTTGTCCGCGTCGGTCTCCGGAAGACCGGTGTAGCCCGTCTCGCGGGCCAGGTCCACGATCGTGCCCGGGCGCAGGCCGCCGTCCAGGTGGTCGTGGAGCAGGACCTTGGGGGCGCGACGGATCTGTTCGGGGTTCGGTTGGGAGATGGTCTCGGTCGTCATTTCGGCACTCTAGCCCCTACGCGCGTAGATCTCGGCGAACGATACGGAACGGTGACCCGGCGGCGGGGTGGACACCACCGGTCGTTCTGCCATCGTTTCTGCCATGGCTCAGCAAGCGTTGCCTCAGCAGGACCCGGAAGGAACGCACGGACAGCCGAACGCACCGCGCCGGAGCGGTGATACGGCACGGCTGGGAAAGCCGCTCGGCGCCGGGCGCACGGTGCACGGCGTGGCGCTGCTGCTGCCCGGCGGCCGCGCCGAGGGCACCGGCAAGCCCTCCGCACTGTCCCTCGCGGCGCAGCGGCCCCTGGCCCGCCGGCTGGCCCGGGCGTGCACCGAGGACGGTCTGGCCACGCACGTCGTCCACTACCGGCGGCGCGGGTGGAACGGTTCGGCGGCCGACCCGGTGCGGGACGCCGGCTGGGCGGCGGACGAGGTGGTGCGGCGCTACGGCGACGTGCCCGTCTGCCTCATCGGCACCGACATGGGCGGCCGGGCCGCACTGCGGGCCGGAGGGCACCCGGCGGTGGCCGCGGTGCTGGCGGTCGCGCCGTGGCTGCCGGAGCCTCAGGAGCTGCTCGAGCCGGATCCGGTGCGGCAGCTCGTGGGGCGGCGGGTCCTGATCGTCCACGGCACCAACGACGAGCACACGGACCCCGACCTGTCGTTCCGCCTCGCCCAGCGGGCGAAGAAGGCCAATCGCGACGTGTGCCGGTTCGAGGTCCACTCGGACGGGCACGGGCTGCGGCAGCACCGGGCGGAAGTCCAGGCGCTCGTGGTCGACTTCGTCCGGGGCGCGCTCTTCGGCCACCACTTCGCCCGCCCGGTGGCGGACGCCCTGGCGGCCCCGCCGCCCCTGGGTCTGCGGATGCCGCTGGCCTCCGGCTTCGGGGCGAGCCTGGGGTACTGAGCCGCTGCGCCGGGTTCGCTCCACGGGGTTCGAGGCGAGGCCTCTCGACGATCCTGCGGGCGCATCGCAACTCTTCGCCGCAGGCAAAAAATCCCGCCGCGACGGCGAGCAAGCCCCACCGGGGTGACCGGTGGTGCCGAACCGGCAGAACCGCGCGTTACCGCGGGAGCAACTGGCCCCTTCTCGACAGCAGGAAGCGTTTGAATGCCGCTACCGGCGGCGTGTCGGGGTGGCCGTCCAGCCAGGCCACGCCGATCTCGCGGAAGGCGCGTGGCGCGGTGACCGTGAGTTCGGTGACGCCGGGCCGCGGGACGGCGGGCGGGGGCAGCAGGGCCACGCCCAGGCCCGCCGCGACGAGGCCGCGCAGCGTCTCCGCCTCCTCGCCCTCGAAGGCGATCTTGGGGGTGAACCCGGCCTCCGCGCACACCGCGTCGGTGATGCGCCGCAGCCCGTACCCCGGTTCGAGGGTGACGAAGAGCTCGGAGGCGGCCTCGGCGAGGCGGATGCGCTTGCGGGCGGCGAGGGGGTGGTCGTCGGGGACGACGAGGCGCAGCTTCTGCTCGTCCAGACGGCGGGAGACGAGGTCCGGCGCGTCGGGCACGGGCGAGGTCAGGCACAGGTCGAGCTCGCCGTCGCGCAGGCGTTCCAGCATGGACTCGCCGTAGTTCTGCACGAGCTGGAACCGGACGCGCGGATGGTCGGCGCGGAAGGCTCGGATGAGCTCGGGTACGGTCTCGGAGCCGAGGGTGTGCAGGAAGCCGAAGGCGACCTTGCCGGCGGCGGGGTCGGCGTCCGCCCGTACGGACTCCGCGGCGCGGTCGACCTCGGACAGGGCGCGCTCGACGGTGGCGAGGAACGTGCGGCCGGCCGCGGTCAGGGAGACCGTGCGCCCGTGGCGGGCGAACAGGGCGACGCCCAGGTCGTCTTCGAGGCGGGCGACCGAGCGGCTGAGCGTGGACTGCGGCATGCCGAGCTGCTGCGCGGCGCGCGTGACGTGCTCGTGGCGGGCGACGGCCACGAACTGCGCGAGCCGCGGCGTGAGGGTGACCGCCCAGGAGTCGGCCTCGACATCGACTGTTACGGGGATGTCTTTTTCGTTGCCGCCCGGTGACAAGGACCGCCGCGACCTGTACTCATGCAACACAGGATCGATTATCGCCATTCTGTGCATTGGACGCATCAGCCCAGGGTGCCTACGGTTTTGGCATGCCTCCTGCCGATACCGGGGCATCCAGCGTCATCGTGCGCTCGGGTGCCTCTGTTCTGTCGTCCCTTCACTCCTCTCACTCCGATGACACCCGGCTGGATCCGGGCGGCCCCGGCTACCGCCGGATGAGCTTCGCCCTCTTCGCCGCGGGTGTCGCCACGTTCGCCCTCCTCTACTCCACGCAGGCGCTGCTGCCGGCCATCTCCGCCGGCCTCGGGGTGACGGCCGATCAGGCCAGCTGGACGGTCTCCGCCGCGACGGGCGGCCTCGCCCTCGCGGTCGTCCCGCTCAGCGCGCTCTCCGAGCGCTTCGGCCGCCGCACGATGATGACCGTCTCGCTGTGCGTGGCCGCGTGCGTGGCCCTGCTGGTGCCGCTCGCGCCGAGCCTGGGCTGGCTGGTCGCGCTGCGTGCGGTGCAGGGCGCGGCGCTGGCCGGGGTGCCGGCGTCGGCGATGGCCTACCTCGCGGAGGAGGTCCGGCCGAAGGCGCTGGTCGGCGCGATCGGCCTGTTCGTGGCGGGAAACAGCATCGGCGGCATGACCGGCCGCATCCTCGCGGGCTGGGTGGCCCAGGCGTGGGGCTGGCGGGCGGGCCTGGCCGCGGTGGGCGCCCTCGCGGTGGTCTGCGCGCTGACCTTCCGGGTGATGATCCCGCGGGCGCGGCACTTCCGGCCGGCGGCGGTGTCGCCGGGCAGCCTGGCCCGGACGGTGGGCGGCCACCTCTCCGACCCGCTGCTGCGCCGCCTGTACGCGATCGGCGCGCTGTTCATGACGGTCTTCGGCGCGGTCTACACGGTGATCGGCTACCGGCTGGCGGAGGCGCCGTTCTCCCTCCCCCAGGGCGTCGTGGGCTCGATCTTCCTGATCTACCTGGTGGGTACGGCGTCGTCGGCCGCGGCCGGGAAGCTGGTCGGCCGGCTGGGCCGCCGCGGGGCGCTCTACCTGGCGGTGGGCACGACCACGCTGGGCCTGCTGCTGTCGCTGACGTCGTCGCTGCTCGCCGTCCTGGCGGGCCTGGTCCTCATCACGGCGGGCTTCTTCGCGGGCCACGCGGTGGCGTCGTCCTCGGTGAGCCGGGCCGCGAAGACGGGCCGCGCCCAGGCGTCGGCGCTCTATCAGACGGCCTATTACCTGGGCTCGTCGGTCGGCGGCACGCTCGGTGCGATGGCCTTCGGCGCGGCGGGCTGGGACGGGACGGTGGTGCTGGGCCTGCTGGCGATGGTGGGCGCGGCGTCGATCACGCTGTACGCGACGCGCAGGGCGCTCGTGGAGCGCCGCCGGACGGCCGTCCGGGCGTAGCCCGGACCCGGACCCGGGCCCGAAGGGGCCGCCCCCCGTCACCTGTCCTGGTGGGGAGCGGCCCCTTCGCCATCACGAGGCAGGAAACACACCGGTGTCGATCGTCAGATCGAACGGCCCAGGAAGATGGATCTCGTCGCCGAACTTTCCTGCCTGCAGAACTCGGTAGACCTCGTCCTTGGGCTCGCCGTAGAGGGTGATCGTCGGCCCTCCCTGCGCCCACCTGTCGACCAGGAGATAGAGCGGCGCTCCGGCATGTGCGTACGCTGCAGGCTTGGCTACCCGGTCATGACGCAGGCTGGACTTCGAAGTGATCTCTACAATCAAGGCCGAGGTCGCCGCAGAAATGTACTGCTCGGACTCGGACAGCTCCATCAGCTCGGACTCCGGCGCCACGATCAGGTCGGGAATGAAGAGGCCGCTGTGGGACGGCACAGAGACCGAAAGCGTCTGGTAGACCCCCCAGTCTTCTGGAATCACTGTGTAAAGGGATCGGTTCAGCTTTCCTGCAATGACGTTGTGCTTGTTGGCGGGCGCTGGCGACACGGTGATGATCCCCTCGATGATCTCCACCTTGCAGCCCTCGGGCGCGTCCGTCTCCTCCCGGATACGGACGAGCTCCTCCCACTCGGGGCTGGAACCCTGCGAGTAGTCGAGAGGGAGTGCACTCATGGCGGTCTCCTTTTGTCGGAACATCACCGACCCCAGCATGCCGAACGGGACCGGCGAAGGTCCACCGATCCCGTTCACCCGTACGAGGCAGGTCAGCTGGCGATCATGCCGCCCTGCGGCGGCGCCGGAGGGCGAAGGCGCCTCCCGCGAGGGCGAGCGCCGCGCCGGACCCGCCGATGATCAGCGAGGCCGGGGACGGGGATCGGTGGGCCGGGGAGGTGGGCCGGAAGCCGCTGGAGAAGCCCTTCGTGTCGTACTCCAATCGCTCTCGCGCACGCCGGCCAGGTGCCAACCGCCGCCCTGGGTGGCGGCCAGCAGGACGGTGGCGCTGCGACCGCTGCCGCTGTCGGGGCTGACCGGGGAGACCACGTAGGCGATCCGGAGCGCGTCGGCGAGGACCGGTCCGGCCGTGCAACCCCAGGCGCCCGCCATGTCGCCGAGCGTGGCCGGCTGGTTGGCACAGCTGACGCCGGTCGCGGCGTGGGCGAGGTTGCAGAACTCGGTCTGGGTGTAGTTGTAGCCCCAGTAGGCGGCGATGGTGTTGCCCGAGGCGTTCCAGCACCACTGGGTCTTTTCCTGCTTTTGCATGTTGATGTCGTCGTAGGCGGCTGCCTGAGCAAAAAGAAAAGCCCCCGCCGAAGCGGGGGCTTTTCTCACGCACTCACGCGATGGCACTCACGCCATGGCACTTACGCGATGCGGTCCAGCACGATCGGGTTCGCCTTGAAGTCCGTGCCCGCGGGGGCGATCTCCACGCCGCCCTCGAGGGCCTTCAGCGCGTAGTCGAACTTCTCCGGCGTGTCCGTGTGCAGGGTCATCAGGGGCTGGCCCTCGGTGACCTGCTCGCCCGGCTTGGAGTGCATCTCGATGCCCGCGCCGAACTGGACCGGGTCCTCCTTGCGGGCCCGGCCCGCGCCCAGGCGCCAGGCGGAGACGCCGACGGCGTAGGCGTCCAGCTTGGTGAGGACGCCCGAGGCGGCCGCCTTCACGACGTGCTGCTCGCGGGCCACCGGAAGCGTCGCGTCCGGGTCGCCGCCCTGGGCCTGGATCATGCGGCGCCAGTGGTCCATGGCGCTGCCGTCGCGCAGGGCCTTCTCCGGGTCCGCGTCGGGCAGGCCGGCCGCCGTGAGCATCTCGCGGGCCAGGGCCAGCGTGAGCTCGACGACGTCCGCCGGGCCGCCGCCGGCGAGGACCTCGACCGACTCGCGGACCTCGAGGGCGTTGCCCGCGGTGAGGCCGAGCGGGGTGGACATGTCGGTGAGCAGCGCGACCGTCTTGACGCCGTGGTCGGTGCCGAGGCCCACCATCGTGGAGGCCAGCTCGCGGGCGTCCTCGATGTTCTTCATGAAGGCGCCGGAGCCGACCTTCACATCCAGGACGAGCGAGCCCGTACCCTCGGCGATCTTCTTGGACATGATGGAGGACGCGATCAGCGGGATCGCCTCGACCGTGCCGGTGACGTCGCGCAGGGCGTAGAGCTTCTTGTCGGCCGGGGCCAGGCCGTCGCCGGCGGCGCAGATGACGGAGCCGACGTTGCGCAGGACGTCCATCATCTCGTCGTTCGAGAGCAGGGCGCGCCAGCCGGGGATGGACTCCAGCTTGTCGAGCGTGCCGCCGGTGTGGCCGAGGCCGCGTCCGGACAGCTGCGGGACGGCCGCGCCGCAGGCCGCGACGAGGGGGGCCAGCGGCAGGGTGATCTTGTCACCGACGCCACCCGTGGAGTGCTTGTCCGAGGTCGGCACGGACAGCGACGAGAAGTCCATGCGCTCGCCGGACTTGATCATCGCGGCAGTCCAGCGGGCGATCTCGGCACGGTCCATGCCGTTGAGCAGGATGGCCATCGCGAGCGCGGACATCTGCTCGTCGGCGACCTCGCCGCGCGTGTACGCGTCGATGATCCAGTCGATCTGCTCGTCGGTCAGTCGACCGCGGTCGCGCTTGGCGCGGATCACGGAAATGGCGTCCATCAGCACATTTTCCTTAAGTTCGTAGTCCTCAGGTCTTTCCGGGGCCGGAAAGTGACCCGGAGGGGCTGCATCAGCAAACCCCTCCGGCGCTTAGGGACATCTTTAACGATTCAGGTCAGCGGGCCCAAACGCATCCGGCAGCAACTCCGCCAGCGGGCGGATGCCGGTCGTCGTGTCCACGGCCAGCTCGGGGCCGCCGTGCTCCCACAGGAGCTGGCGGCAGCGCCCGCAGGGCATGAGGATGTTGCCGTGCCGGTCGCAGCAGGTGAAGGCCAGCAGCCGGGGCCGCGGGCCCTCGGTGTCACGGCCCGCGATCAGCTCCGACACCAGCCCGCACTCGGCGCACAGGGCGACGCCGTAGGCCGCGTTCTCCACGTTGCAGCCGGTCACGGTGCGGCCGTCGTCCACGAGGGCCGCCGCGCCGACGGGAAAGCCGGAGTACGGGGCGTAGGCCCGGGACATCGCGTCCCGGGCCTGCCCGCGCAGCTCCTCCCAGTTGGGGGAAGAGGTCACTTTCCTTGGCCCTTCCGGTAGGGCTTGCCGTTCGCCTTGGGCATGCGCAGGCGTTGCGAGGACACCGACAGGACGAGCAGCGTGACCACGTAGGGAGTCGCGACGACGAGCTCCAGCGGCACGGTGTCGGTCGTGGTGTACCAGACGACCAGCAGGGCGCCGACCACACCGGCGATGATCGCGGCCCGCGCCTTGCCGGCCTTCAGGCGCCACGCGGCGAAGCCGACCAGCAGCACGGCCAGGAGCAGCAGCAGCGCGTGGACGGTCGGGCCGCCGGAGCGCAGCTGGAGGCTGTCCATGAAGCCGAACAGGCCGGCGCTCATGGCCACGCCGCCCGGCCGCCAGTTGCCGGAGATCATGGTCGCGAGACCGATGTAGCCGCGGCCGGCGGTCTGGCCGTCGGAGTACATGTGCGTGCCGATGGCGAGGAACGCGCCGCCGAGGCCCGCGAGGGCGCCGGAGACGACCACGGCCGCGTACTTGTACGTGTAGACGTTGACGCCGAGGGACTCGGCGGCCACCGGGCTCTCACCGCACGAACGCAGGCGCAGGCCGAAGGCGGAGCGCCACAGCACGAAGAAGGTGAGGACGAAGAGCAGCCCGGCGACGATCGTCAGCCACGAGACGTGGGTGACCAGGCCGCGGACGACGCCGGCGAGGTCGGAGACGAAGAACCAGTGGTGCTTCTCGATGTCGCCGAGCCAGCCGGAGAGGCCGGGGATGGAGAAGTCCGGCATGTTCTCCATGACGGGCGACTGCTTGTCGTTGCCGCCCGCCTCCTGGGCCTTGCTGCCCTCCGCGCCGAACCACAGCTTGGCGAGGTACTGCGTGATGCCGAGGGCCAGGATGTTCATGGCCACACCGGAGATGATCTGGTCGACGCCGAAGGTGACGGTGGCGACGGCGTGGATGAGGCCGCCGAGCGCACCGCCGACGATGCCGGCGAGGGCTGCGGCCCACGGGCCGTGCTGCCAGCCGATCCAGCCGGCGCAGAAGGTGCCGAGCATCATCATGCCTTCGAGGCCGATGTTGACGACGCCCGCGCGCTCGGCCCACAGCCCGCCGAGGCCGGCGAGGCCGATCGGCACGGCGGCGGCGAGGGCGGAGCTGTACTGGCCCGAGGAGGTCAGGTCATTGGCGTCCGTGATCATCCGCAGAACGGAGAGCAGGAGCAGGGCACCCGCGATGATCAGCAGGACGACCGGGTAGGAGAGCTTGCGCCGCTCCTTGCTGTCCTTGTTCTTGCCGCTCAGTCGCCCGGCGAGGGCGGCGGTGAAGGTCGTACTCACGCGGAAACCTCCGCCTTGTCGCTCTTACGGGCCTGGGCGGCGAGCTCCTCGCCGACCTTGCGCTGCTGCATCTTGAGGCCGTACCGGCGCACGAGCTCATAGGCGATGACGACGCACAGGACGATGACGCCCTGGATCACTCCGACGATCTCCTGCGCGTAGCCCTCGAACTCCAGCTGGGTGCTGGTGCGGTCCAGGAAGCCCCAGAGCAGGGCGCCGGCCACCATGCCGATGGGGTGGTTGCGGCCCAGGAGGGCGATGGCGATACCGGTGAAGCCGATGCCGGTGGGGAAGTCGGTGCCGTAGTTGTACGAGACGCCGAGCAGCGTCGGCATGCCGACGAGGCCGGCCATGGCGCCGGAGAGCAGCATGGCGGTGATCACCATGCGCTTGACGCTGACGCCGGAGGCCTGGGCGGCGGACTCGGACTGGCCGACGGTGCGCAGGTCGAAGCCGAAGCGGGTGCGGCCGAGCACGAACCAGTAGGCGAGGCCGGCCAGCGCCGCGACGACCACGAAGCCGTAGATCGGCTTGGGCGTGGTCGGGATCTCGAAGAAGTGCGCCGCGTCGGGCAGGTAGGGCGTGTGGACCAGGTTGCCCTCCTTCTCCGCGAGACGGCCGTCCTGCAGGAAGTAGGCGATGACCGAGGCGCCGATGGCGTTCAGCATGATCGTGCTGATCACCTCGCTGACGCCCCGGGTGGTCTTCAGCAGACCGGCGATGCCCGCCCAGAGGGCGCCCACCAGCATCGCGACGATGATGATGACCGGGATCTGGATGATGCCGGGCAGCGTGAGCGCACCACCGACGACGGCGGCGAAGAAGGCCGCGATGCGGTACTGGCCGTCGACGCCGATGTTGAAGAGGTTCATCCGGAAGCCGATGGCGACGGCCAGCGCGGACAGGTAGTACGGGGTGGCCTTGTTGATGATCCAGACCTGGCTGTCGCTCTTCGAGCCGTAGTCGGCCATCACCTGGAAGGCGTGGAAGGGGTCCTTGCCGGTGGCGGCGATGATGATCGAGGTGAGCACCAGCGCGGCCACGATGGCCAGGACCGGGGCGGCGAAGCCCAGAATTACCTTGTTCTTGTCGAACTTCTTCACTTCTCGTCACCCTCCCCCGCGGCCTCGTCGGTAGCGTTCTCTTCGTCGCCGGCGGCGTCGGCGCCGCCTTCGGCAGCGGTCTCCTCGCCGCCGGTGGCGGTCTCCTCGCCGTCCTCGGTGTGCTCGAGGTGGCCGGTTGCGGCGCCGGTCATGGCCGAGCCCAACTCCTCCGGGGTGATCGTGGCGGGGTCGGCGTCGGCGACCAGGCGGCCGCGGAACATCACCCGCAGGGTGTCGGAGAGCCCGATCAGCTCGTCCAGGTCGGCGGAGATCAGCAGCACCGCCAGGCCCTCGTGGCGCGCCTCGCGGATCTGGTCCCAGATCTGCGCCTGCGCACCGACGTCCACGCCCCGGGTGGGGTGCGCGGCGATGAGCAGCTTGGGCGCGTGGCTCATCTCGCGGCCGACGATCAGCTTCTGCTGGTTGCCGCCGGACAGGGAGGCCGCGGTGACCTCGATGCCGGGCGTGCGCACGTCGTACTCGCGCACGATGCGCTCGGTGTCGGTGCGGGCGGCCTTGTTGTCGAGCACGCCGCGCTTGCTGTTGGGCTTCTCGGTGACGTGGCCGAGGATGCGGTTCTCCCAGAGGGGAGCCTCCAGCAGCAGGCCATGGCGGTGCCGGTCCTCGGGGACGTAGCCGATGCCGCCCTCGCGCCGCTTGCGCGTCGGCACGTGGCTGATGTCGGCGCCGTCGAGGGTGATGGTGCCCCCGTCCGGGTCCCGCATGCCCATGATGGCCTCGACGAGCTCGGCCTGGCCGTTGCCCTCCACACCGGCGATGCCCAGGACCTCGCCCTTGTGGATGGTCAGGGAGATACCGTCGAGGACCGCGCGGACCACGCCGTCGGGGTCGGTCGCCGACAGGTGCAGGCCGTCCACCTTCAGCATCTCGACGTCGGTGACCGTCGACTCGCGGGTCTCCGGCGAGGGCAGCTCGCTGCCGACCATCAGCTCGGCGAGCTGCTTGGGGGTGGTCTCGCTGGGGATCGCGGTGCCGACGGTGGTGCCACGGCGGATGACGGTGATGTCGTCCGCGACGGAGAGCACCTCGCCGAGCTTGTGCGAGATGAAGATGACCGTGAGGCCCTCGGACTTGAGCTCGCGCAGGTTGTCGAAGAGCGCGTCGACCTCCTGCGGGACCAGCACCGCGGTCGGCTCGTCGAGGATCAGCGTGCGGGCGCCGCGGTAGAGGACCTTGAGGATCTCCACGCGCTGGCGGTCGGCGACGCCGAGGTCCTCCACGAGGACGTCGGGGCGCACGCCCAGGCCGTACGCGTCGGAGATCTCCTTGATCTTCGCGCGGGCCTTGCCGCCGATGCCGTGCAGCTTCTCGGCGCCCAGGACGACGTTCTCCAGGACGGTGAGGTTGTCGGCGAGCATGAAGTGCTGGTGCACCATGCCGATGCCGCGCGCGATGGCGTCGCTCGGGCTGTGCAGGGTGACCTGCTCGCCGCCCAGCTTGATGGTGCCCTCGTCCGGCTTCTGCATGCCGTAGAGGATCTTCATCAGGGTCGACTTGCCGGCGCCGTTCTCGCCGCAGAGGGCGTGGACGGTGCCGCGGCGGACCGTGAGGTGGATGTCGTGGTTGGCCACGACACCGGGGAACCGCTTGGTGATGCCCTCGAGTTCTACTGCGGGGGCCTGCGTACCTTCGGCTTCGGTACTGGTGGACGCTTTGATGGCGCACTCTCCTCGGGGAAGGGAGCGGGAGGAAGAAGAGGAACCGCCCGGGCGGGGACCGGGTCGAGCTCCGTGGGGCGGGGGCGACGCTACACGCGTCAACGGGACGCTACGCGCGTAGCGTTGGCCGCAGTGCCCCCAGCCGGGGGCCGGGGGCGTGTGTACGGGCCCGGTGGAGAGGTCCTCTCTCCGCCGGGCCCGAGGCCTTGCGGTCCGGCCGGTCGCGAGGACCGGCCGGGCTGGTGCCGGTCAGGGACCGGCACCGGGTCACGGGGTGGACTTGACCTTGACCTTGCCGTCCACGATGTTCTTCTTCGCTTCCTCGATCTTGGCCTTGATGTCGTCGATGAAGCCGCCCGAGGTGGACAGCGAGACGCCGCCGTCCTTGAGCAGGTACTGGTGCTGGCCGGTGAGCGGCTTGCCGTCCTTGACGCTCTTGATCATGTCGAAGACCGCGACGTCCACGTTCTTCACGACCGAGGTGAGGATGTGGTCCTTGTACTTCGCGAGACCCGGCTGCTGGTACTGGTCGGAGTCGACACCGATGGCCCAGGCGTCCTTCTTGCCGGCGACGGCCTCGGCGGAACCGTTGCCGGAGAGGCCGGCCGCCGTGTAGATCACGTCGATGTCGCGGTCGAGCATGCCCTTGGCCTTGTCCTTGGCGGCCGCCGGGTCGTTGAAGCCCTTGTCCGTGTTGGACAGGTACTCGGGGCTGACCTCGATCTTCGGGTTGGTGTCCTTCGCGCCCTGCACGAAGCCCGCCTCGAACTTCTTGATCAGCTCGTTGTTCACACCACCGATGAAGCCGACCTTGCCGGTCTTGGACTTCAGGGCGGCGGCGACGCCCGCGAGGTAGGAGCCCTCGTGCTCACCGAAGGTGATGCTGTCGACGTTGGAACCCGGGACGACCGAGTCGACGATCGCGAAGCTGGTCTTCGGGAACTCCTTGGCGACCTTCTCAATCGACTTCGCGTAGTTGAAGCCGACGCCGATGACCGGGTTGTAGCCCGCGTCCGCCAGGGAACTGAGGCGCTGCTCGCGCTCGGCCTCGGTCTCGCCGTTCTTGGCGGTCATCATCTTGCCCTTGATGCCCAGCTCCTTCTCGGCCTTGTCCAGGCCACGAGCAGCGGACTCGTTGAAGGAGTGGTCGTCACGGCCGCCGACGTCGAAGGCAAGACCGACACCCTTGCCGCTGCCACCACCCGATTCGGTGGAGGACTCACCACAGGCGGTGAGGGTGAACGCGAGAGCTGCGGTGGTGATACCCGCGGCAGTGATTGTGGATACCCGGCGCACGAGGGGCCCCTTCACTCGAAGCGCCTCCATTGGCGCTGGACGCCGGAATCGTAACGCGCGTAGATGGACTGAAAAGGGGTACATCAAAGCCGTTATCGGATCGTCGCGAACCACTATTGACCCGATTACGTCAGGGATACATGCATCCAGCCCAGTCAGGCCTGGGATCGGCCGTCGACGGCCCCGAGGGGTTTTACGTACAACGTGATCTGACACCGAACCACCCAGGTTTTACGTACAACGTGACCTGGAACTCTTGATCCGATCCCGGGCCCGGCATCAACGCCCCCAATGTGCACGCCTATGTGCAATCAATACGCGCCCAAAATCCGGTGCCCTTTACAGCTAAACCCGCTGTCCATCCAGCAATGCCGCGGCCGTGAAGAGTTCCACGCCGGCGGTGATAGAACCCTCATCCACGTCGAAATCGCCGCAATGCAGGTCACGTCGGGTCGTGTCGCCCACCGGGCGGACACCCAGACGGGCCATCGCGCCGGGCACGTGCTCCAGATACCAGGAGAAGTCCTCGCCGCCGAGGCTCTGCTCGGTGTCCTCGACGGAGGCGGGCCCGCGGCGGGCGGCCATGGCGCGCCGCAGCAGGCCCGCGACCTCGGCGTCGTTGACGACCGGGGGCACCCCGCGGACGTAATTGATCTCCGACTTGGCCCGGTGGAGCGTCGCGACCTCGTCGATCGCCGCGTGCACCAGGTCCGGGGCGTCCCGCCAGGCGTGCAGGTCCAGGCAGCGGACGGTGCCGGAGAGCTCGGCGTGCTGCGGGATCACATTGGGGGCGTGACCCGTCTCCATCCGGCCCCAGGTGAGGGAGAGGCCCGAGCGGGCGTCCACCCGGCGGGCCAGCACTGCGGGCACGTCGATCGCGATCCGGGCGGCGGCGGTCACCAGGTCGGTGGTGAAGTGCGGGCGGGCGGTGTGGCCGCCGGGGCCGCCCAGCGTGACCTCCAGGCGGTCGCACGCGGAGGTGATGGGGCCGACCCGCAGGCCGATGCGGCCGACCTCGACCTTGGGGTCGCAGTGCACCGCGATGATCTTGCCGACGCCGTCCAGGGCCCCGCACTCGATGGCGTCGAGGGCGCCGCCGGGCAGCACCTCCTCGGCGGGCTGGAAGATCAGCCGGACGGGACCCGGCAGCCGGCCCTGCTCGGCGAGGTCGGCGAGGACCAGGCCGGCGCCGAGGACCGCGGTGGTGTGCACGTCATGGCCGCAGGCGTGCGCCATCCTGGGGACCGTCGAGCGGTACGGCACCGTCTTGGTGTCCGGGATGGGCAGTGCGTCCAGATCGGCGCGGAGCGCCAGCATGGGCCGGGCGGGCACGCCCGGCTCCCGCCCGATGTCGCAGAACAGCCCCGTGCCCGTGGACAGCGTCCGCGGGGAGAGGCCCGCCCGCTGCAGTCTCGCCTTGACGGCCGCGGTGGTCCGGAACTCGCGGTTGCCCAGCTCGGGGTGCATGTGCAAATCCCGCCGGAACGCGATCAGTTCGTCGCGCAGCCCCGGGGGGAGCGTACCGGCGAGCACCCCCTCGCCCGTCCCCTGAGAAGTGGCAGTCCCGGCGTCGCAAGGCATCAGATGGTTCACGCAGGGAAGAGTAGAGCCCCTACCCGGGCAACTGCCCCCCGATCAAGAAAAGTTCAGCCGCATGGATGGCTCACCTGAGGGGTATGACCAGTCTTTACGGCTCAGGGAGCGGTCAGCGGGCTGGCCGGAAGTCGCCGCACATCCCGGGCCGTGTCCGTCACCTCGGCCAGGAATCCCTCCGCCCGCGGGGAAGCGTGCTCGGTGAGCCAAACGGGGTCGATGTCGCAGACCGCGACCGTGATCCCGGTGCCCGCGAGCGCCAGCGGCAGCGTGTGCACGACGGTCGAGGGGAAGCTCAGGACCGTGCGGCCGACCGGGCCGCGGCGGGCGACGATCTCCAGTGGGAGCTCGGGGCGCACGACTTCCAGCCCCACCGCGTCCGCTATCCGGCGCAGCTTCTCCGTGCTCTCGCGGCGGTGGGCGAAGTAGCGGGTGGCGCCGTGGGCGCGGGCGAGGGCGGCGACGGCTCCGAGGTAGCGTTCCGGGTCCACGACCCCGGTCTCCACCAGGGAAGTGCCCACGAGGTCCGTGCCGCCGGTGAGCCGGGGCGGGCCGAAGGCGGCGCGCGTCCAGGCGAAGTCGTTGGCCCGGACGTCTACGCCGGGTGGCGGTTCGACCGGCATCGAGGTGAACACCTCTACGCTCCGGCGATCGTTGGGCGTCAGCATCCGGCGTGCTGAAGCAGAGACCGGCGCGAAGATGAGATCGCGCGCCCCTCTACTGCCGCGCCGGTGCCACCGTACAAGGCTTTCGCCCCGGCCGAGTTGAGCGACGAACTCCATGGTGGCCGTGCCGTCGTCGACCACCACCAGCTCCCGGGCGCGGGTGATCGTCAGCAGCAGCTGGACGTAGCGCGAGAACGGGTCGCCGATCACGATCCGGTGGGCCCGGCGCAGCGCGCCCGCGAGGCCGCCGACCGTGGCCACCGGCGCCGTCGGCCCGCCCCGCGCCTCCTCCCAGCGCACCTCGTGCCCCTGATCACGGGCCAGCTCGGCCATCCGGCGCAGCTGGCCGCGCGACATCGGGTCGTGGGGCGCGAGGACGACGACCTGGAGCCCGCTGGGTTCGGGCCGGACGGGTGACGACCCCGGCCCGGCGGCGTCGGCGTCCTGGTCGCGCGGCCCGGGCTGGCGGGGGACGCCACAGGCCAGGGGCGTGGGGACGCCGCAGGCCAGGGGCGGGCGGGGCGGGCCGGTCGGCCGGGGCTGTTCGCCCACCCCTGTCGCGTACGCCCATTCGAGGACGTTGAGGAGCTGGACGGGACTCTCGACGAAGGCGAGGGTGCGGGCCGGGGCGGGGGTTGGGCCGGGGGCCGGGTCACGGGCGGGCTCGCGGGCCGGTTCGTGGACCGGCTTGTGCACCGGTTGGTGGACCGGCCGGGGCGGGTGGCCGGTCTGAGGGGCCGGGGGCGGGCCCGAGGGCGCCGGGGGCGGGGGCGGTGTGACGGCCGGTCCGGTCGGTTCGGTCGGCCCGGTCGGTTCGGTCGGCTGCGAGGGCCGTGGGCCCGGTGCGGAGTCACCCTCGGCGGCGTTCGGGGGCGTCTGCGAGCCCGGCGGGCGGGGCCGTGGGCCCGGTGCGAGGCCGCCCTCGGGGGCGGGGCTCGAGGTCACCTGGGGCCCGTCAGACCGCGGCCGGCTCGCGGTCGCCGCCCTCGGCGACGACGCCCGCGACCCGGCGCAGCTTGCGCATCGGGCCGAGCTCGCTGTCGTAGACGCGCTTCACGCCGTCGCCGAGGGACTCCTCGACGACGCGGATGTCGCGCACGAGCCGCGCCAGGCCGCCGGGCTCGACGGAGGCGGCCTGGTCCGAGCCCCACATGGCGCGGTCGAGGGTGATGTGGCGCTCGACGAAGGCGGCGCCGAGGGCGACGGCGGCGAGGGTGGTCTGCAGGCCCGTCTCGTGGCCGGAGTAGCCGATCGGCACGTTGGGGTACTCGGCGCGGAGGGTGTGGATCACCCGGAGGTTGAGCTCGGCGGCCTTGGCGGGGTAGGTGGAGGTGGCGTGGCAGAGCAGGATGTTCTCGCTGCCGAGCACCTCGACGGCGTGCCGGATCTGCTTCGGGGTGGACATGCCGGTGGAGAGGATCACCGTGCGGCCGGTGGCGCGCAGGGCACGCAGGAGCTCGTCGTCGGTGAGGGAGGCGGAGGCCACCTTGTGGGCGGGGACGTCGAACTTCTCCAGGAAGGCGACGGCCTCGGTGTCCCAGGGCGAGGCGAACCAGTCGATGCCGCGCTCGCGGCAGTGGGCGTCGATGGCGCGGTACTCGTCCTCGCCGAACTCCACCCGGTGGCGGTAGTCGATGTAGCGCATCCGGCCCCAGGGCGTGTCGCGCTCGATGTCCCACTGGTCGCGCGGGGTGCAGATCTCGGGGGTGCGCTTCTGGAACTTGACGGCGTCGCAGCCCGCGTCGGCGGCGGCGTCGATGAGGGCGAAGGCGTTGGCCAGGTCGCCGTTGTGGTTGATGCCGATCTCGCCGGTGACGTAGACGGGGTGGCCGGGTCCGGCCGTCTTGGCGCCGAGGGTCCGGACGGGGGCGTACGGGGCGGTGAGCACGGAGTTCATGCGGGCGGTTCCTTCGCGGTACGGGGGGGACGGAGGGAAGGTCGTGGGCCCTGACGGGCCGAGGGGTGAGCGGCTGAGCGGGTGTCGGGTGAGCGGGTGGGCTCTGCCGGGCTCAGGGCATGGCGAGGCCGGGGCCCAGCAGCCAGGTGGCGATCTCGCGCAGGGCGCCGCTGCCGCCGCGCGCGGCGGTGACGGCCCGGGCCGCGCCGCGCACGGTGTCGTGGGCGTCCGCGACAGCGACCGGCCAGCCGACGAGGCCGAGGCAGGAGAGGTCGTTGA
The DNA here is from genome assembly GCF_013394065.1 of Streptomyces rectiverticillatus. Lineage (NCBI taxonomy): Bacteria > Bacillati > Actinomycetota > Actinomycetes > Kitasatosporales > Streptomycetaceae > Streptomyces > Streptomyces rectiverticillatus. The sequence goes on along the minus strand of NZ_CP040752.1, from coordinate 4,605,842 downwards.
CGTCGTTGCCGACGTAGAGCACGCGGTCGGGGGCGATGCCCTGCTCCTCGCACCACTGCTTGAGTGCGCGGTCCTTGCGGTCGACGCCGTGCAGTACGGGCACGCGCAGCTTGCGGCCGCGGGCGGCGACGACGGCGTTGGCCTCGGTGGAGAGGATGAGCAGGGCGAGCCCGGCGCGGCGCAGGGCGGCGACGCCGAGGCCGTCGCCGCGGTGGACGGCGACGAGTTCGCGGCCGTCGGCGTCGATGAGGACGCGGTCGTCGGTCTGGGTGCCGTCGAAGTCCATGACGACGGCGTCGACGTCGGCGCGCGTGGGGCGGGCGGCGGGGTCGGGGCCGTCGAGGAGGGGCGCGAGGGCGCGGGCACGGGCGAGGTCGTGCGGATCGTCGACTTCCAGGACGCGGGCGGCCTCGGAGCGGACGAGCTCGGTGCGCCCGAAGAACCGGTGCCGGGCGACCCGGAAGCCGTCGGCGCGCATGGCGTAGGCGGCACCGGTCTCCAGGAGGTCCTGGGGACGGTCCTGGCGGCGGGGGCGGTGAGCCTTGTCGTGGTTGACACCACGGCCGCCGGAGGGGGTGGGGGTTAGGGCGGAGGCGGAGGCACCGGAGGAGGCCCCGTCGTCGCCCGCGAGCAGGCCGGGCATGCTGGGCATGCCGTCCGCCGCCCCGGCACCGGCGCCGCCGCCGTCCTCGCGCCACACGAAGCCGTGGAACGGTGCCACCGTCAGAGCGCTGTCCGCGCCCCCTTCGATGACCGCCGCGGCCACGCCGTCGACGTCCCCGCTGGTCAGGAAGGGGCTCGTGCACTGCACGAGCAGGACCGTGCCGACCCCGGTGCCGTGCATCGCCTCGTACGCGTCCATCGCGTGCAGCACGGCCGCCTCGCTGGTGGCGGTGTCCCCGGCGAGGGCGGCGGGGCGCTGGACGACGACGGCTCCGGCGCCGCGCGCGGTGGCCGCGATGCCGGGGTCGTCGGTGGAGACGACGACGTCGGTGACGAGGCGGGCGGCGAGGCACGCGCGGACCGCGCGGGCCACGAGGGGCACGCCGCCGATCGCGGCGAGGTTCTTCGCGGGCACGCCCTTCGACCCGCCGCGGGCGGGGATGACGGCCAGGACGGCCGTGGCGGCCGGGTCAGCCGAGGCAGAGGCAGCCGGGGCGGCTTGCATGACGGGCTCCTTGCGTATCCGGGGGTTCGGGGTGTTCGCGGCGGCGGCGGGATGGTGCCGATCCGGCGGCGCCGGGTGGTGCTTCTCCTCGCCGCAACGGCGAGCGGCCGGCCCGGCGGTGCCCGCCGGAGGGCGGTCCCGCGAGGACCCGCCAGGCGCGCCGCCACCGCGGTGGACTCCGGCGGTCACAGCTCCCCCGCCCGGCGGATCAGCGGAGCCACCCGCTGGACGCCGTGGCGGTAGGCGCCGCGGGCCGCGTCGCGCAGGGCGGCGCGGCCCGCGCGCCGCAGGGCGCTCTCCTCGCGGGGTGCTCCCGCCCGGCCGGGAAGGGGCCGGCCCCGGTGGTCGAGGCCGTGGCGGGCGAGGACGGCGGGGAGGTACCCGGGTGCGGTGGCTGCGGTGTAGTAGGGGGCGAGGGGCGGCAGGCCCGGCCGGGCGGCGAGGTCCGCGACGCGCCTCCGGGCGGCGGCGAAGACGGCCTCCCCGGAGCCGTCGGAAGGCACGCCCTGGCGGGCGGCCCACTCCGGGTCGGCCTCGGGCAGGTGGCCTGCGTCGAGCCGGTCCCAGGAGGCGAGGCAGCCCGACCCGAGGAAGTGGTGGTTGCCGAGGGACTCGCGGATGCCGAGGTCGGTGAGGACGGCGGTGGGGATCCCGCGGTGGAGGGACTCCAGGGCCGCGGTGGAACTCACGGTGACCAGGAGGTCGGTGCGGTCGAGGACCCCGCCCATGTGCCCGTAGACGAGGCGGCAGTTGGGCGGGAGCCCGCCGGGCAGACGCAGGGCGAGCTTCTGGTACGGGAGTTCCTCGATGTGTGTGGTGTGCTCTCCGGGCTTGCTGCGAAGTTTGATGAACACCTCGCGCTCCGGGTGCGCCCGGGCGTGCGCGACGGCGCGCCGGAGCAGATAGGCGCGGTCGGCGCGGCTCTCCGGTACGGAGGGCTGGGCGGCGAACACGACGGTGAACGGGCGCACTTGATCGCGGGCAGGGCCGTTCCGGTCGCCGAGGAACGGCAGCGCCCATTCGGTCACGCACGACGCGTCCGCACCCACCCCCTCGTAGACCTCGCGGAAACGGGCGGCGTCGTGCGGGGAGTTGGCGAGCACGAGGTCGGCGCCGTGGCGCAGCAGCAGGCCGTCGGCGAGCTTCTCGTAGACGACTCCCACGTAGCCGGTCACCACGACGGGCCTGCGGGGCTCGCCCTCCCAGGCCGCGGCGAGGCCGTGCACCATGGCCTGGACGGCGCCGCCGACGCAGGCGAGCACCACGACGTCGTAGCGGTCGCGGCCGGCCGAGCGGACGAACTCCGTCCCGGTGACCTCGGCGATCTCCGCCGCGGCCACGCCCACCTCGGTGAGCTGGCGGGCCGTGGGGGTCGCGCGGCCCCTCAGGAGGCGCCCGTCGAGCCGTGCGCCCGGGGCGAGGCGGTGCGCGGTGAGCGCCCCCCATTTCCACCGGGTGTCGGAGTCGGCGAGCACGGCGATCCGCAGCGGAGGTTCGGTACGTGATGGCACGTCGCCGACGATAGAAATCCATTCCGTTTCGTTGCCCAACGCGAGGGCAACAGCCGGTAAACAGCACACCGACGATAGGCGAATCAGCCCGGGGACGGGGCGGGTTCATCATTCCGCCGCGCTTCGTTCACCTCCGCGCCCGCCCGTGGACAGGACGAATGCCGGGGGGCCGCCTAATGTCGCCGGGGTGGTCAAGCTCTCCGTCATCGTCCCGTTCTTCAATGTTCAGACCTTTGCGCCCGATGTGCTGAGAAGTCTGCGTGCGAATGCCCGTAAGGATTTCGAATTCATTCTCGTGGACGACCGTTCGACCGACGGCACGCCGGCGCTCCTGGAGCGCGCCGGGCGCGAGCTGCCGGGCGCCGTGGTCGTGCGCCACGAGCGCAACGGCGGCCTCGCCACCGCCCGCAACACCGGGCTGGACGCGGCCCGCGGCGAGTACCTGACCTTCCTGGACGGCGACGACTGGCTGGCCCCCGGCTACTACGCGCAGCTCGTCCCGTTCATCGAGGAGCTGGACGTCGACTTCGTCCGCACCGACCACGTGCAGTGCACGGGCCGCACCCGCACCGTGCAGCGCGTGCCGCACGGGCGCCGCGGGGTGGTGCTCGACCCCCGCAGCGCGATCCTGCCGGCGGACCGCTCGACGTCCGTCGACTATCCGTACGCCTGGGCCGGCATCTACCACCGGCGGCTGCTGGACGCCGGGCTGCTGCACTTCACCGACGGCCTGCGGACCGCCGAGGACCGTCCCTGGATCTGGCGCCTGCACCGCGAGGCGCGCACGTTCGCCGTGGCCGGACTGCTGGGCGTCTTCTACCGGCGCGGGGTCGCGACTTCGCTCACCCAGATCGGCGACGTACGCCAGCTCGATTTCCTGCGCGCATTCGATCAGGTCATCGAGGAGACGGCCCGGGACCGGGATGCGGAGGAATTCCTCCCGAAGGCCGTTCGAACATATTGCGCAATCATTGCCCATCATTTGACGAATATCGAACGTTTTGAGCCGCAGGTAGCCCGCGCATTGCGTACGAAGAGCGCAGCCGCACTGCGCCGACTGCCCCCGGAACTCGTCAAGGACGCCGTGAATTCCATGGACTACGACCGCGCGATCCGCTTGCGGAGACTGAGGCGAAGGCCGGGCGGGGGTGGGGGCGGCGCCGGGGCCGGTGGCAGAACCGGGGCTGGGACCGGGACCGGGACCGGAACCCCGGGTTCTGCCGGAGCGGCCGCCTGATGCCGGCCCTCCCGCCCCCCGCGCGCCACCGCACACAGATCTTCCTCGCGTCCACGCTCTACGGAGCCGCGACGCTCGCCGCCGCCCTGGACGCCGGGTGCTTCACCCCCGCCGACCGCCGGCTGCTGCTCGTCGCCAACACCGCGGCCGTCCCGGAGACCACCCCGGCCCTCGACGAAGCCCCCGGCTTCGAGCGGCTGCGCAGCCGCTTCGACGCCGTCCTGTCCTGGAACGACGCGATCCGCCCCTTCCACCCGTCCGGCTGGTCGCCCCGCCCGGACGACGCGCCCCTGTGGGAACGGCACTTGCGGCTGCTGTGGGGCCTGGGCGACGACGACGTCTCCCTCGCCGTCGAGTCCCTCCAGGTCAGCCCCGCGCTCGCGATCGTGCAGTGCTTCCCCGACGCCCCCCTCGACGTCTACGCCGACGGGCTCATGAGCTACGGCCCCACCCGCAACAAGCTCGACCCGCTGATCGGCACCCGCGTCGGGCGGCTGCTCCACCTCGACCTCGTGCCCGGGCTGCGGCCGCTGCTGCTCTCGGAGTTCGGCGTCGCGCCGGAGATCGTCCCCACGGAGGTCTTCACCAAGGTGCTGGCCGAACTCGCCGACGCCGCACCCGCCCTCGACGCCCCCGAAGGCGCTGCGCTGCTCCTCGGGCAGTACCTGTCGGCGCTCGACATCCTCACCCCCGAGGAAGAGGAACAGCTGCACGTGCGGATGCTGCGCGGCGCAGCCGGGCGCGGCCACCGCGAGCTCGTCTTCAAGCCCCACCCGGCGGCACCGGCCCGCTGGTCGCAGATGCTGGAGGAGGAGGCCGGCCGGCTCGGCGTCACCCTGACGGTCCTCGACACGCCCGTCCCCGTCCTGGCCGAGGTCGCCTACCAGCGTCTGCGCCCGGCCCTGGTTGCCGGCTGCTTCTCGACGGCCCTGCTGACGGCGACGGCCTTCTACGGCCTCCCGGCGGCACACACGGGCACGGACCTGCTCCTGGAACGCCTGAGCCCGTACCAGAACAGCAACAGGGTGCCGGTGACCTTGGTGGACGCCACGCTGCCTGCGCTTGAGACCGCGTCGCTTGAGACCGCGTCGCGGGCCGAGAGCAGGGCGGAGGGCGGGCACAACACCACCCACCGGGCCGCAGCCGACAACGATCAGCAGGCCGATCTCAACGACCTCCTGGCCGCGGTCGGCTTCGCCATGCAGCCCCGGATCTACCCCGGCCTCCGCCCCGCCGCGGAGCGCTACCTCACCGCGCACCTCACTCCCCGCACCCGCCGCTACTTCAAGCGCCGCCGCCTCACCTCCCTGGCCCTCCCCGGCGCGATCCCGTCGCAACTGTCGTTCCTGCCGCGCAACCCGACCGTACGAAGGGTGGCCCGCAGGGCGCGGGCTCTGCAGCGGCGCCTGACCAAGGCGAAGACACCGGCCAAAACGAGGGTGACGACATGACGGCCCCGGCACTCCCCCGGCAGCGCCGACAGACCCCCGAGGGGCAGTCTGCGCCCTTAAAGGCCGCCCCCGCCGGCAGCCGCCTCCGCGCTCTGGACGCCCTGCGCCTCATCGCCGCCCTGATGGTGGCCCTGTATCACTACGGCGGACGCGACGGCGACGTCAGCCGCGCGTGGGGCGCCTCGCCGCGGCACGAATTCCCCACCCTGTCGGGCGCGTTCGCCTACGGCTGCCTCGGCGTCGAGATCTTCTTCATCATCAGCGGCTTCGTGATCTGCATGAGCGGCTGGGGGCGCCCCCTGCGCTCGTTCTTCGCCTCCCGCGCGGCCCGCCTCTACCCCGCCTACTGGGCGGCGATCCTGCTGGTGACCGTCGCGTTCGCGCTGCCGTGGGTCGCGTACAAGACGGTGTCGTTCAGCGACACGCTCGTGAATCTGACGATGCTGCAGCAGCCGGTGGGCGCGCAGCGCGTGCTGGGCGTGTGCTGGACGCTCTGGGCGGAGCTGCGGTTCTACGCGCTGTTCGCGCTGTTCGTGGTACTGCCGGGGGCGACGCGGCACCGGGTGGTGCTGTTCTGCGCGGTGTGGACGCTGGCGACCGTGGTGACGACGGCCTCGCACGTGGAGTTCCTGCGGGTCGTGGTGATGCCGGAGTACTCGTCGTACTTCATCGGCGGCATCGGCCTGTATCTGATCCACCGCTTCGGGCACGACCTCTTGCACTGGGGGATCGTCGCCGTGAGCTTCCTGGTCGGGCAGCACTACGCGGTGGCGGGGCTGTGGCACCCGCCGAACCCGCACTACTTCTCGTACCGCTCCCCGTACGTGATCGTCGCCGTCCTGGCGCTGGGATACGCGGCCGTGGCGGCCATCGCCCTGGGCAGGTTCCGCTGGGCGAGCTGGCGCTGGCTGACGGTCGCGGGCGCGCTGACGTACCCCTTCTACCTCGTGCACGAGCACCTGGGCTGGGTGGTGATCGGCGCGCTGCACCGGAGCCTCGGCATCCCCTCGTACGCGACACTCGGCCTGACCGTCGCCCTGATGCTGGGCCTGGCCTGGCTGCTGCACCGCTGCGTGGAGCAGCGGCTCACGCCCGTACTGCGCAGGTCACTCGACCCTGACGGACGGTCCGGCGGACGGCCCGGCGGACGGCCCGGCGGTCTTCCCGGCTGACGGCGGCAGCAGCGTCGCCTCGATGCCGGCGACGACGGCGTGCAGGCCGTCCTCGAAGCCGGCGTCGAGGTCTTCGAAGAACACCGTTCCGGCTTCTATGGCCAGGGGATATCCCTCCAGCCTCCGGGCGCGCTCCGACAGTTCGTACGCAGGGTCGCGCTCGCCACCGGGGACGGGATAGACGGACTGCTCCTCGATCACGTACCCCATGGTGTAGGTGTTGATGGTGAACCAGGCGCGGGCGGCGGCCCTCGGGGTGAAGCCCGCGTCCACGATCACCCGCATCATCCCCTCGACCGGACTCGCGTAGCCGAGGTCGGTGAAGCGCGTGCCGCTGAAGACCTTGGCGCCGTCGCGGTAGCCGAGCAGGAAGTCGCGGATCACGCGGGCCGAGCCGGTCAGGAACTCCTGCCACGTGCCGGCGTCGACGGCGGTGAGGGATCCGGACATGCGCCGGAACATCTCGGTGGCCACCTCGTCGAGCAGCTCCTGCTTGTTCTTGAAGTGCCAGTAGAGCGCCGGGGCCTGGACGCCCAGCTCCTGGGCGATCCTGCGCAGGGTCAGGCCTTCGAGGCCCACCTCGTTGAGCAAGCGGAGGGCGGTTTCGGCCACTTGGGCGCGGTCGATGCGAGTTGCCACCTTGACAGCTTAACAACGTTCAGTTCACCCTGGGAGGGCAACAAACTTAACGACGTTAAGGGGGCGGATCGCATGGCCATGTCCACGCCTGCATCCACGGACGTATCAACTGGCGCATCGACCGGCGTACCGACCAACGCACCGACCGAGACCGAAGTGCTCATCTCCGGAGCCGGGCCCACCGGCCTCGTCCTCGCCATCGACCTGACGCGGCGCGGCATCCGGCACCGGCTCGTCGAGCGGGACGAGCGCGGATTCCCCGGCTCGCGCGGCACGGGCATACAGCCGCGCAGCCTGGAGGTGATGGACGACCTGGGCACCGTGGGGGCTCTGCTGGCCTCCGGCGGCCCCGTCCCGCCGATGCAGACGTGGGAGGGCACCGAGCGCGTGCGCGAGTGGGATCTCGTCGAGCCCGGCGAGCCCTCGCCCGGCGTGCCCTATCCCGATGTGCTGATGTGCCCCCAGTGGCGCACGGTGGAGGTGCTGTACGCGCGCCTTGAGGAGCTCGGCGGCCGGGTGGACTTCAGCACCGAGCTGACGGGATTCACCCAGGATGCGGACGGCGCCGGTGTCACGGCCGAGCTGCGGCATGCCGACGGCACGGTGGAGACGGTGCGGGCGGCCTATCTCGTCGCGGCGGACGGCGGGCGCAGCACCGTCCGGAAGGCGCTCGGCGTGCCCTTCGAGGTCGAGGCCGTCGACGCCCGCCCGGCGCTGATCGCCGATGTGAGGATGACCGGCTTCGAGCAGGCGGGGATCGACCGCGATCACTGGCACATGTGGCCCACGGCGCCCGGCGGGCTCTTCGGCCTGCGTCCGCTGGAGGCCATGGCGGACACCATCCAGATCATGGCCTTCTATGCCGACACCACCTACGAACCGAAGCCCGAGCGCGATGCAGCCCCCGAGGCGCTGGCCCGGCTCATCACCGAACGCACGGGTCTGACGGGCCTCGTGCCGGAGGAGACCATCTGGGCCTCGTCCTTCCGGCCGAAGGCCGGCATGGCCGCACGCTTCCGCACCGGCCGGGTCTTCCTCGCCGGGGATGCCGCGCACATCCACTCCCCCGCCGGCGGACAGGGGCTCAACACCAGCCTGCAGGACGCCTACAACCTCGGCTGGAAGCTGGGGGCCGTCCTGCGGCTCGGCGCGCCGGACGCCCTGCTCGACACGTACGACGCCGAGCGCATGCAGGTGGCCGCCGATGTGCTGGCCCTGAGCACGCGCGTGCATGCGCAGGACCGCACCCTCGGCGTCGAGCGGGGCCTGTCGCGGCGAGGCAAGGAGACCCACCAGCTCACCCTCCACTACCGGACGGGCCCCTTGGCGCGCGAGCTGCGCCGGGGCCTGCCGGAGGGGTCGGAGGAGGGCGCGGCGAAGAGCGGCTCGGAGGACGTCCTGCGGGCGGGTGACCGGGCGCCCGATGCGCCCTGCACCAACGCCTCGGGGGCGCCCTTCAGCCTCTTCGACGCCTTCCGGGGCCCGCATTTCACCCTGTTGGACCTCACCGGGTCGGATGCGGAGGGCGAGCCGGCGGCGGCCGCGGTGGCGGATGCGGAGTGGGTCCGTACGTACCGGATCGGCGGTGCCGCGCCGGATCTGATCGATGCCGGCGGGCACGCCAAGGCGGCGTACGGCACGGGGTTGTTCCTGGTCCGCCCGGACGGCTATGTCGGGCTGGCCACGGACGACGCGGCGGACGTACGGGCGTATCTGGCGGAGGTGTCGGGGATAGGGGCGATACCGGAGATACGCCCCTGAGCGACGGTACGGGCGGCCCCCGCAGGGGCCGCGGGCTTGCCCGGCCGGGCCTACGGCCTACGGGCTACGGCCTACGGGCTCAGGCGGCGTCGTGGTCCGTGGCCGACCCGGCCGCCGGGACCTTGAGCGTGTAGTCGACCGAGACGGCGAAGCGCCCGGAGGATCCCCGGATCTGCAGGGTGTGGTTGCCGGGGCGCAGCGGCTCCATCTGCACCCACAGCCCGCAGGCGTGGGTGCGGAAGCTGCCGCCGCCGTCGGTGAGGGGGTTGCCCTCCTCGGCGGTGACCCGTACGGGCGTGGCGTCGTAGCGCTCGGCGCGCAGGGGCTTGCCGTCGAGGGTCGCGGTGCCCTTGGCGGGGGCCATGAACTCGGAGCAGCCGGCCTGATCGCTCATCAGGTTCACCAGCGGGAACGCCACCCGCTGCCCGGCCGGGACGGCGCACGTGCGCTTGGCGCGTTCGCCGAAGGTGCCGGCCAGGAACCAGACGCCGTCCTTCTGGCCCCGGTCGCACAGGCTGCCGTCCCGGTCCTCGACCGGGTTGGAGCCGCTGGGACTGGAGGCCGCCCAGGTCCACCAGCGGCCCTGGAGGTCGGAGGCGCCGAGCGGCCCCGCCGCCGCGTCGGGGGACGCGGGGGCGGTGGCACCGCCGTTCGGGGTGCTCTTCGCATCCGCGTGTTTCGGGGAGGGGCTGCTCGTGCAGCCGGCTGCCAGCAGGGAGGCGCCGAGCAGCACGGCGACAGGTCTTCCGATGCGCATGTGCGAAGCCTAAGGTCCGATATGCCGATCGGAGCGGCAGCAACGCAGAGCGGGCGGCGCAACCACGGCCGAGAGGAGCAACGGACCGAAGGACGGATGGGCTGACGGCCCGACGATCAGAGGACCAAGGACAGCAGCAGCACGAACACGAGGGAGACGACGGAGATCACGGTCTCCATCAGCGACCACGTCTTGATCGTCTGACCGACGTCCATGCCGAAGTATTCCTTCACCATCCAGAACCCGGCGTCATTGACGTGGCTGAAGAACAGCGAGCCGCCGCCGACGGCCAGGACGAGCAGCGCGGCGTGCGTCGTGCTCATGTCGGCGGCCAGCGGGGCGACCAGGCCCGCGGCCGAGATGGTGGCGACCGTCGCCGAGCCCGTCGCGAGCCGGATGGCGACGGCGATCAGCCAGGCCAGCAGCAGGGCCGAGACCGACCAGTCCTTGGAGAAGTCCAGGATCATCCGGCCGACGCCCACGTCGATCAGGGTCTGCTTGAAGCCGCCGCCGGCGCCGACGATCAGCAGGATGCCGGCGATGGGGACGAGGGACTTCTCCACGGTCGCGGCGAGCCGGTCGCGGCCGAAGCCGGCGGCCCGGCCGAGCGTGAACAGCCCGACGAGGACGGCGGCGAGCAGGGCGATCAGCGGCGAGCCGATGACGTCGGTGACGCGCTGGACGTGGTCCTCGGGGTCGTCCACGACGATGTCGACGAGGGCCTTGGCGAGCATGAGGACGACCGGCAGCATGACCGTGGCGACGGTGACGGCGAAGCCGGGGCGCCGCTCCAGTTCGGCCGAGGGCCGCTGCGGTATCAGCTTCTCGGGCGGCGTGACGTCCACCCAGCGGGCGGCCAGCCGGGAGAACAGCGGTCCGGCGATCACGGCGGTGGGCACGGCGATGAGCACGCCCAGGGCGAGGGTGACGCCGAGGTTCGCGCCGATGGCGTCGATGGCGGCCAGCGGGCCGGGGTGCGGGGGCACCAGGCCGTGCATGACGGACAGTCCGGCGAGCGCGGGGATGCCGATCCGCATCAGGGAGTGGTTGCCGCGCTTGGCGACGAGCAGCACCACCGGGATCAGCAGGACGATCCCGACCTCGAAGAAGAGCGGCAGGCCGATGACGCCCGCGATCAGCACGATCGCCCAGGGCATCGAGCGCGGTCCCGCCTTCGCCAGGATCGTGTCGACGATCTGGTCGGCGCCGCCGGAGTCGGCCAGGAGCTTGCCCAGGATCGCGCCGAGCGCGATGAGGACGCCGACGCCGGAGACGGTCGCTCCGAGCCCGGTGGTGAAGCTCGCGATGGCCTTGTCCAGGGGCGCGCCCGCCACGGCCCCGAGCACCAGCGAACCGATGGTCAGGGAGAGGAAGGCGTGCAGTTTGAGGCGGGTGATGAGGAGGACGATGACGGCGATGCCGACGAGGACGGCTATCCCCAGCTGTGCGTGACCCGCCGAAGTGATCGGTTCGGCGGGGGCCGCGGCCAGCATCTCGACGCTGAGAGTGCTCACGGGGCTTCCTTGGAGGGGGGAGGGAGGAAGGGGAAAGTTGATCAGAGCCGCACAGGCCGCACGAGCCTCGTAGGCCGCACGAGCCCCACAGGCCGTACGGGCGGACCCCTTACAGGCCGGCCATACGCCCCCTACAGGCGCTACGGGCGCTGCAGGCGTTGCAGAGCCTGAACGGCGCGCTCGGCGATGGCCTCCGGCCCGGGCTCGACGTCCACGTCGACGCCCGCCTCGTCCGCGCCGAGCGGCTCGAGGGTGGCGAACTGGGAGTCCAGCAGCCGGGTGGTCATGAAGTGGCCCTTGCGGGCGGCCATGCGGCCGGCGATCAGGTCGTGATCGCCGGTGAGGTGGAGGAAGACGAGACCGGGGGCGGCCGCACGCAGCTGGTCCCGGTACGCGCGCTTGAGCGCGGAGCAGCTGACGACCCCGCCGCGGCCGGCCCGGCCCGCGGCCCACGCGCCGATGGCGTCGAGCCAGGGGGCCCGGTCGGCATCGTCGAGGGGGGTCCCGGCGGACATCTTGGCGATGTTGGCGGCCGGGTGGAAGTCGTCGCCTTCGGCGTAGGGGACGCCGAGGGCCTCCGCGACGAGCGGGCCGACGGTGGTCTTGCCGGTGCCGGCGACGCCCATCACGACGACGACGCGGGGGTATGCCGGACGGCTGCTCATCGGGGCCTCGCTGTCTTCATCGACGGCTGTCTTCTTTGACGGTGATGCGGCGCCGACGGGATGCGGCTCCGCGAGGGCGTCGCATCACTGAAACCCATTACGTACGACATATTCAAGCCCCTGTGACTCAAACGTCATACTTAATTTGCCGTGACGGAGGACCGTAGGCTTGCCCCATGGAAAACCAGGGGCAGGGGCTGCACGGACGCGTGCTGGAGTCCCTCGGGCCCGCGATCACGGCGGGTGCGTACCCACCGGGCAGCGTGCTGCGCACCGACGAGCTGGAACAGCGCTTCGAGGTCTCGCGCACGGTGATCCGCGAGGCGATACGCGTCCTGGAGTCCATGCACCTGGTCGCCTCCCGGCGCCGGGTCGGCGTGACCGTGCGCCCCACCGAGGAGTGGAACGTCTACGACCCGCAGGTGATCCGCTGGCGGCTGGCCGGCGCCGACCGGCCCCGGCAGCTGCGCTCGCTCACCGTCCTGCGCTCGGCCGTCGAGCCCGTCGCGGCGGGCCTCTCGGCACGCCTGGCCACGGCCGAGCAGTGCGAGGAGCTCACCCGCCACGCCCTCGGCATGGTCGCCACGTCCCGCGGCCAGCAGCTCTCCGCCTATCTGGTCCACGACGTGGCCTTCCACCGGGTGATCCTGCGCGCCTCCGGCAACGAGATGTTCGCCCGCCTGGGCGACGTCGTCGCCGAGGTCCTCACCGGCCGCACGGAACACCAGGTCATGTTCACCGACCCCGACCCGGCCGCCGTCACCCTCCACGTACGCGTCGCCGAAGCCGTACGGGAACGGGACGCGGCCCGCGCGGAGGCCCTGACCCGCGAGATCACGGCGGGCGCGATGGCGGAGCTGGACGTCCTCGCCCCGTAGCCCGGATGTACCAGCCGCGCCACAAAACGACAGGGGTGCGACAAAATGATCGCTACATCGAACGGCCGTCCGTAGCCTGACCCTATGCGCCCCGAGAACGACCACGCCGGCGACCACGACCACGCCCCCACGGGCGACGACCACCCCCTCTTCATGCGCCAGCGCTACGGCACCCGCTGGGTCTACAACCACCGCAACCCGATGGGCCTCGCCCTCATCGTCCTCACCCCGATCATCGCCATCGGAGCACTGCTACTGATGACACGGGGCGGACGGTAGCGCCCTCCCCCCGGCGGGACTGAGGGGCCGGGGCCGGCCAAGGTCTGCCGTCACCTGCGGGACGCATCCGGGCACAGTTTCCCGCCGCCACAGACCCGGGCCCGGCAGAAAAGCGCGCCCTCATGCGCGCCACATCGACCCGTGTAACAGCGGATGTTGATGCGCTGCCATGCAGCTATGCGAACTGGTGCGCAACCACCCAGTAGTCGTACTCCTCCGTCGTTACAGCACACATTCGTCGCCCGTCAATGGACATCGCTATAAATTCGGGATCGCCATCCCTCTGAAGCTTCGACGCCAGCTGGGCCCGCTCCGACCACTTCACAGGAGTCCAGCCGGCCTCTTGGCACCCACGGCCCGCCACGTTGACGAGAATGGTTCCATCGGACGCGAAGAGGGAGATGCTCGAGGAGTGGGCGAGCCACTGGCGATCTAGTTCCGCAAGCGCATCGGAGGTCTTTTGACCAACGGTCGCGACTGGCACCGTCTCCCAGCCCGCCACCACTTTCCACGCCTGCTCTATCGTCGGGATATTCGCCAGCGTGGGCGCGTCCAGCACCGTCAGTCCGCTAGCGGAAATCAAGCGAAGCTGATACTCCCTGTCCGAATCATTCATTTCTCTACCCTATTCCCCGTAGAACAAGTGATGATCTCCGTCAGGCTTGTTGATTTTCGCATATCGCTCCAGCTCGCCATAGTTGCTGTTGTCCCAGCCGAAGTTTACCCAGTGCCGGACATCCGGCCCCTTGGGTTTTCCGGCGTGGAAATGCACGCCCGCCGGGTCGTGGGTATGCTCAACAACCACCCGGGACCCCTGGGGCGTCTCGTACTGGCGGAACCTTCCCAGGTGGGAAGGTTCCGAGGAATATATATACCCCTCCGCATGCTTCAGGCGTATATCATTCGTAACTTCCCATTCAGCCAAAAGCTCAGCGTCCGGGCCAATGCCTGCCAGCTCATGGGCAGCCTTTTCCGCCTCGGCCCGGGTCTTGAAGGGGTTCGTCTTCTCCCCGAGCGGGGGACAGGGCCCGAGACCCAGTGGATCTGCCCACGTATGGGGATTGTGGACGTACGTCGCCGGATTCGGGGCCGGGGTGAGGCCCAAGGGGTCCGGGGACGTGTAGCGGGCTGTTTCCGGGTCGTAGTGGCGGTGGTAGTTGTAGTGGAGGCCGGATTCCGGGTCGAAGTATTGGCCCGGGAAGCGCAGAGGGGTGTACGTCGTGCTGGCGCGGGACCATGCCGTCGTGCCCCAGAGGGTCGCGCGGGTGCGCCACGCCGTTCGGCCGGTCTCGTCCACCAACTCCGTCGGCGTGCCTACCAGGTCGGTGACGATCGCGAAGAAGCGCCGGTCCACCTCCCTTTGGGGCGCGTCCGCCGTCGATATGCGTTCCGTCTGGGCTATCGGGTGGAGGCCGTTGTGGTCCCAGGTCAGGGTTATGGGGTTCGGCAGGGACGATGAGGACGACGTCTGTTCCGTCAGCGTCGCGCCGTCCCACGTGAAGTCCAGGCGTTCCGCCACCTCGCCCGTCGCCGTCAGGCGTTCCTTGGCTATGCGGCGGCCCAGCGGGTCGTACGCGTAGCGCCATTGCGTACCGTCCGGGGTGGTCAGCCCGGTCAGGCGGTCCTCCGCGTCCCACTCGTAGCGCCATGTGTCCGGTTTGCGCGAGAGGCGGGTCTTCCGGCGGAGGATTACGCGGCCTTGCTCGTCGTGTTCGTAGCGGATTCCGCCCGCGCGGGATATTCGCGTGCCCGTGTACGTGCGGACGCCTTGCGCCTCGGCGCCCGGGTGGGCCGCGGGCCACGTCGCCTCCGTCTGGTTTCCGGCCTCGTCGTAGACGTAGCGTTCGGTCCAGCCCGGGGCGTGGACGGCCGTGACCCGCCCCGCCGTGTCCAGGTCGAAGGTGCGGGAGCCGGTGGTGGTGTCCGTGATGCCGGTGAGGTGGCCGTCGCGGCGGTAGGTGTAGGCGCGGTGCTGGAGCAACTCGCCCGCGCCTTCCAGCCCCTGTGACACCAGGCGGCCTACCGCGTCCCACGCCGACGACAGGGTCACCCCCTCCCCGAAGCGCCGGGCCACCTCCCTCCCCGCCGCATCGTGCTCGACGTCGATCACGCGCCCCGACGCCGTCAGCGACGTGCGCCGCCCCGCCGCGTCGTACGTCCACGTGCTCACCGCCCCGCCCGGCGTCACCCGGCGCGTGCGTCGCCCGAGTGCGTCGTACGCGAAGGTCAGCGTCCGGCCGTTCGTCGTCTCGGACTTGACGCGGCCGAGGCGATCCCGGCTGTAGACGAGGGTGGCGTCGGGGCCCACGGCTTCCACCAGGCGGCCCGCCGCGTCGTGGACGTACGTCGTCTCCGTGCCCGCCGCGTCCTTGCGCACCACACGCCCCAGCACGTCGTGCTCGTACGCGATCGTCTCGCCCGTCCCGTTCGTACGGGACACGAGCCGGCCCGCCGGGTCGTGCGCGTACGTCAGCGTGCGGCCGTCGAAGTCCGTCTCGGCGGCCGGGCGGCCCGCAGGGTCGTAGGTGTAGTCCCAGGTCAGGCCCTGCGGGTTGGTGACACGGGTGAGCTGGAGGCGGGTGTTGTGCGTGAACTCGTGCCGTACGCCGTCCGGCCCGGTGCGGGCCGTCATGACGTCAAAGGGGCCGTACTCGTAGCGCGTCACGCCACCCAGCGCGTCCGTGTACGTCGTGCAGTTGCCCTCGCCGTCGTACGTCCAGCGCTCCTCGGCACCGTCCGCGGAGATCCGGCGGGCGAGCCGGCCCTCGACCGTCCAGGTGAGGCGGGTCGTGGAGCCGAGCGGGTCGATGACGGTCGTCACGCGGCCGAAGGAGTCCCGGCGGTAGCTGGTGACGGCCCCCAGGGGATCGGTGATCTCGACGGGCAGGCCCGCCCTGTTGCAGGTGAGACGGGTGGTGTTGCCCAGGGCGTCCGTCACCGAGGTGAGGTGGCCGGCGCCGTCGTAGGCGTACGTCGTCGCCGCGCCCGCCGGGTCCGTCGTCGACGTACGGTTGCCCGCCGCGTCGTAGGTGTGGCGCCAGACCGACCCGTCCGGGCCGGTCGTCGTCTCGGGCAGGCCGAGTGCGGTGTACGTGGCCGAGACCCGCCGCCCGTCCGGGCGGAACACCGACACCGGGCGCCCGCCCTCGTCGTAGCGGAACTCCGTTCTGTGGCCCAGGGGATCCGTGCGAGAAAGGAGACGGTCGTGACGGTCCCACGTGGAGAGGGTCGTGGCGCCCGTGGGATCGGTGACGGCGACGATCTGGGAGCGCCGGTTGATGGTGAAGGTGTTGGTGTGGCCGAGAGCGTCGGTCACCTTGGTGATGCGCACGCCGGTGCCGGGGTCGGGGCTGCCGTAGGCGAGGGTGCCGCGCATGTGCCCCTCGGTCCCCGACTGGAAGACACAGCGGTCCTGGTCGTCGTACTCGTACGCGTAGTGCGTGCCGTTCCGGTCGGTCCACGACGTCATCCGGCCGCGCTCGTCGTACGCGAAACGCAGCGGCTGACCGGACGAGTTGACGATCTCGGTCAGGTTGCCGTCCGCGTATCCGTAGCGGATCAGTTCCGTGTCCGCCAGGTGGAGCGCGGTGATGCGGCCTGCGCCTGCGCCCGCGCCCGCGCCCGCGCCCGGATCCGTGGTGATGCGGATGCGATAGCCCGAGTCATGGACCACCGCGATCGGAGTGCCGTCCTCCTCGTACTCGAAGGCGATCCAGTGGCCGTTGCGGTCGGTCAGCTGGTGCAGGAGCGCCAGGCCGCCCTCCCCCTGGGGGCTGTGGGGCGAGAAGTACCTGGTGTGGCCCGCCTCCGGGATCGTCACGCTGTACGTGCCGTCGGCCTCGATCGCCAGCGGCCACCGCGGGCCCTTCGCCGGATACGTGGCGACGCCCGGAACCGGATGCGGGTACTCCAGCAACCGCGCATGCTCGTCGACGAAGATCACGCCTTCGTCGTCGATCTCCAGCCGCTGGTCCACCGTGCTCGCCCACGACGGGCCGAACCACCGGCCGCAGCCGTAGCCGGATTTCACATGGCGGGAGAAGACCAGGGGCAGCGCACCGGGAAGCGTGACATCCGTCTGCGGGAGGAACATACGACCCGTGGCGATGTCCACGGGGTCCGTGCCGCAGACCTCGACCTCCTTGGGGTCCTTCTTCGGCTCCT
Organism: Streptomyces rectiverticillatus; assembly: GCF_013394065.1. NCBI lineage: Bacteria > Bacillati > Actinomycetota > Actinomycetes > Kitasatosporales > Streptomycetaceae > Streptomyces > Streptomyces rectiverticillatus. The sequence goes on along the minus strand of NZ_CP040752.1, from coordinate 4,588,646 downwards.
GCCGTTCCTCCTTGGCCGCACGCCGCGCCGCGCTCTCCGCCCCGCCTTCCGCCCCCTCCTTCCCGGCGCCCCGAACACCGGCCTTCGCCCCCGCTCGCGCCCCGGCCCCCGCGCCCCGCCCGGCCGCGCCCACGCCCACGCGCGTGCCGCCGGCGGCGACACCGCCGCTGGTGAGGCCGAGGAGGACATTGCCGAAGAGCCGGCCGCCCGCCTCGGAGGGGTCGGAGCCCCAGCCCGGGCCGAGCAGCGTCCCCGGAATGCGCTCGGGGTGGGACGCGAGGGAGACGAGTCCCGCGGCGGTGTTGTTGATGCCGGTGATGTATTCCGCGGGGTGCGTGACGTTGTACGGGTCGAGCGGATCGAGGCTGCGGGTGAACTTCACCAGATCCGTACCGGCCCGGAAGACACCGCCGCCGAAGTGGAGCAACTCGACGTTCGAGGCCGCCGCGAAGTCCTGGATATCGCCCTTCATGCGGTTGTGGAAGGCCGGTTCCTTCGGGGCGAGTTCGACGGCCTTGTCGATCCGGGACTTCGCCTCGCCCGCCGCCGTGTTCCGCTGCTTGCGGGCCTCGGCCAGGATGCGGTGCGCCTCCTTGATGTCGGCGGCGCCGGGGTCCTCGAAGGTACCGGGCCGCTCGCCCGGGTCCCCACCCGCCTTCAGCTTCGCGTTGTACGCGTCGACCTTGTCGTTGTAGGCCTTGGTCGCCTTCTCCGTCGCCTTCGTGCCCTGCTTGTAGAGACGGATGGCCTCCATCGCCTGCTTCTGGGCCCAGCGAATGGTGTGCGCGTACGCGGTGAGCGCGCTCGCGGCGCTCTCGCAGGCGTCGGCGGCCTGCGCCCACTTCTTCGGCTCCGGAGCGAAGTGGGTGTCGAACCCCTGCGCGCCCTCGCCCTTCCACTCCCCGGAGCGGATCCGCTGGAGGCCGGAGTGCGTGGTGTCGAAGGCCTTGTGGAAGGCCTGCAGGTGCTTGGCGGCGGCCTCTATGCCCCAGGGTTCGCCGTGGACCAGCGCCAGCGGGTTCTCGGTCTGGCCGAGCTGCTGTTCCTTGATCTCGGCGCCGAGCTCCGCTGCCGTGCGGTCGCCCAGGTACCTGACGGCGAGCGCCTCGTCGTGGGCGCCGATCTTGTCCAGCCCCTTGGCGGCCTTGTCCGCGCCCCACTCGACGGCCTCACCCGCCTTCTTCTCTATCTTGTCGAGGCCCTTTTCGGCGGCTTCGCCGACCTTGTCGAAGCCCTTGACCAGGGGATCGAAGACACCCATCAGTCGCGGCCCTCCGGCTCTCCGGTCCGGTCTCCGTCGAGCTGGCCGGCGAGCTTGTTCGCCGCGTCCGTGCCCTGACGGCCGAGCGGGCCCTTGCCGTAGCCGTTGGCGGCGCCGGTGGAGGCGTCGCGGACGGTGTCCGCCCAGACCCGGCGGCTGTCCTCCTCGGCCTTGCGGAACGATTCGGCGCTGTAGTCCGGGTGGCTGAAGTCGTTCACGGGGTTGTCGGCGAGGATCTCGGACATGGACTTCTTCTCGACGTCCTCCTCCAGGAGGTGCGGGTTGCCCATCACGGCGTTCACGCCGACCTTGAACGTGTCCCGGATGTACGCGTCCTGCTCGTGGTAGTAGCCCGCGGCGAGCCCCACGCGCTGGGCGAACTGGCTGCCGTCCTGGACCAGGGCACGGACTCCCCAGTCCCACCGGGAACAGAAGGTCTTGAACGCCGCAGCCAGTCCCTCGTGCCCCAGCTCGACGCCGCTGAGGGCGAGTTCGTCGAAGCCGCGGCCGACCGCCGCGTCGCCGGGCGAGCCGATGGCCTTGAGTTCGCCGATGGCCCCGTTGATGCCCTTGGCGATGTTGCCGAGCGCGGCGGAGTCGGCGGCGAGGCCGTCGCCGGTACCGGTGCCGGTGCCGGTCATGCGGTGCCCTCCGAAGCGCTGGTCCCCGCGTCCGCAATGACGGCGTACGCATCCGGCACGATCCCGACCACCGGCGGGAACAGCATGGGATGCTCACTGCCGACGTCGAGCGCGACACCGGCCGGCACGCCGACGGCCGGCACGACCACGTCCAGCAGCCGCGCGCCCAGCACCGTGCGGTACGCCCAGTCGGCCGTCCCGTCCGCCCCCTGGGCGAGGGCGAACCGCGCGAGCGCCGCCTCGTCCGTGAACGCGCAGATCCAGCGGATCCCGCCGTACTCGACGGACCACAAACCGTCCTGACCGTCCGACGGCACCAGCACCGCCGTCCTGCGGAACCGGCCGACCAGAGCAGCCGGCCGCCCCTCCTCCGCATGCAGTGCGCGTATTTCGTCCGTCAACGCCGTCGATGACGTCACTCTCGCCTCCCCAAGCCAGAGGAAGGGTACAAAATGAGGCCAGAGGTGCACTCACGGTATTCGGAGCGAAGAGTTCCGAACCACGGGGGAGGAACCCGATGGCAGACACCACGGGCTTAACGGATCTGACGGGCAGTGGACTGGTCGAGCAGGTACGGGCACTGGCCGCAGGTGACGTCACGTCACGCGAGCTCGTAGAGCGCTCGCTGGCCCGCATCGCGGAGACGCAGCCGCTGCTCAACGCGTTCCGCCGCGTACGGGCCGAGGCCGCGCTCGCCGAGGCGGACGCGGCGGACCTGCGGCTGGCGGCGGGCGAGGCCGGCGAACGGTACCCGCTGCTGGGGGTCCCCCTGGCAGTGAAGGACGACGTCGACGTCGCGGGCGAGCCCACCGCCTTCGGCTGCGCGGGCGATTTCCCGCCGAAATCGGCGGACAGCGAGGCCGTACGGCGGCTGCGGGCCGCGGGCGCGATCGTCGTCGGCAAGACGAACACGCCGGAGCTCGGGCAGTGGCCCGTCACGGAGGGCCCGGCATTCGGGGTGACGCGCAACCCGTGGAGTACGGAGCACACGCCCGGCGGCTCCTCGGGCGGTGCCGCGGCCGCCGTCGCCGCGGGGCTCGTACCGGCCGCGCTCGGGTCGGACGGCGCCGGTTCGATCCGGATCCCGGCCGCCTGGACGCACCTGGTCGGCATCAAACCCCAGCGGGGCCGCGTCTCGACCTGGCCCGAGCCGGAGGCCTTTCGCGGCATCACCTGCCACGGCCCGCTCGCCCGTACGGTCGCCGACGCGGCCCTGCTGCTGCAGGCGGCGAGCGGCAGCCACGAGGGGGATCTGCACCGGCCCCCGCCCGTGGATGTGGTTGCGGCCGCCGGGCGCGAACCGGGCCGGCTGCGGATCGCCCTCTCCCTGCGCCCCGCCTTCGCCGCCGCCCGCCAGCGGCTCGACCCCGAGGCCGCCGCGGCCACCGTCCGCATCGCGGAACGGCTGGCCGCCCTCGGCCACGAGGTGATCGAGGAGGAACCGCGCTACGGGCTGATCGGGCTCACGTTCGTACCGCGCTCGATGTCCGGCGTACGGGAGTGGGCCGGGCGCGTCCCCGACCCCGCCCTGCTGGACGCCCGTACGAAGGTCAACGCCCGCGGCGGCCTGATCCTCGGCGGCGGGGTGCTGCGCGTGGCCCGCGCCGCGGAGGAGCCGCTGCGGCGGCGCGTGGGCGAGATCTTCGACCGTTTCGACGTGGTCCTGACCCCGACGACCGCCGTGCCGCCGCTACGGAACGGAGAGCTGTCGGACCTCTCCAGCAGCCGCACGGACGCGACCATGATCGCAGCCTGCCCGTACTCGTGGCCCTGGAACGTCCTCGGCTGGCCGGGCATGAGCGTCCCCGCCGGCTTCACCGAACGGGACCGCCTGCCTCTGGGCGCCCAACTCCTGGGCCCGGCCCACAGCGAGCCGCTCCTCATCTCCCTCGCGGGCCAGTTGGAGGCGGAGGAGCGGTGGTTCGATCAGTGGCCGGGGCCTACGCGTGTGGGTGCGACGACGGCGTGCGGGTGATCGAACACCAGACGGCCTTCGACGGGCGGCACGTGAAACCGTGCGGCGAGGCGAAGTACCCCCAGTTGTCGGCGAGCGAACGGAGGAGCGTCAGGCCGCGGCCGTTGTCGTCGTACGGGTGAGGGGCCGAGGGCGGGGACGGCGGGAGATCGCCGCTGTCCCACGCGGTCAGCGTGAGGACCTCCCACTGCGACCAGGAGATACGCAGCTCGGCGGCGTCGGTGGTGTGCACGATGGCATTCGTGAGCAGCTCACACGCCAACAGCTCCGCGCGCCCCATCAGCTCACTCAGGCCGTGAGCCGCCAGCGCGGCGCGGACGGCGCCGCGCGCGATGGGGACGGCGCGGGCGTCGTTCGGGACGCGCAGACGGTACTCGAACGGCTCGATCTCTTCAGGTGCGAGGTGAACCGGCTTCGGGGCAGGCAGGAGCAGCATGTCGCCTCCGGCGGGGTGGGATGGGGTGAAGTGACCTTGCGACCCGGTGTCATTGCCGCGGGTGCCACTGCGTGGGGGCAGGGCGGGGCGGTGCGCTTCCGGGACGGGGAGCTCACGGTGTGAGCTGCGCAACACCCAACGTAGGGGTCATGTATGCCCTCTGCAACTCGCTTGAGAAAGTTCGCCCCTTCGGGGCCAGCCGTGACACTCTGGCGCAGCGAGTGCGCGAGAAAGAGGACTTCATGGCGACGCGGACGATCGTCACGGCCCGGCAGGAGCGTCTGGGCGCCGAGTTGCGCAAGCTGCGGGAGCGGGCGGGCGTGACTGCACGCCAAGCGGGCGCGGTTGTCGGCCTGGATCAGGCCAAGATGTCGCACCTCGAAGCAGGCAAGATCACGGTGGGCGAGAAACGGGCACGCGCCCTAGCGGCGCACTACGGCGTGCAGGACGCCAACCTGATCGAGGCCCTTGCGGAAAGGGCTGCTGAGCGCTCTCGGGGGTGGTGGGAGAAGTACCGGGGGCGCATGGGGCAGGGAGCTCTGGATCTGGCAGAGCTGGAATGGCATGCGAGTTCTCTGCAGAGTTTGCAGATCGTCAATGTGCCGGGAATCTTGCAAACCGAGGCCTACATGCGGGCTCTCTTCTCCTACGTGACTGCCGAACTGAGATCATATGACCTCAACACGGTCGTCGCGTTTCGCATGCGGCGGGCTGAAGTGCTTGAACGTGACAACCCGCCGTCGTTCACGGCGATCGTGCATGAGGCTGCCCTGCGTATGCGGGTGGGTGACCGAAAAGTCGCGCGCGACCAGCTCGACTCCCTGCTGGCTGCATCCGACCAGCCGGACGTCGTGATCCGGGTCGTTCCGTTCGAGGCCGAGAGGTTCGGGGGTATGGGGTACTCGATGCTCTACGTGGCGGATCGCCACGGCTTCGACACGGTCCAGGTGGATCACGCACATGACAGCAGCTTCTTCCATGCCGAAGACCAGCTGGCCAAATACCGCAATCGTTGGCGCATGGTGGAGAGTGCCGCGCTCGGCACGCGGAAGACACGCGATTTCATTTATCGGATTACGCGTGAGCTATGAGGAGTTGACGATGCGCGCGATCGCCTGGCAGAAGTCCACATACTCGGGGACGGGCGACAACAACGACTGCGTCGAGGTCGCCGCGACAGGCGACCTGATCGCCCTCCGCGAGAGCGACGCCCCCGCCACGGTGTTGCGAACCGCACCAGCGGCCCTGGGGGCGCTGATACTCGCCCTCAAGGGGGGCGGGCGACATGGGTGATGGCTGGCAGAAGTCCACATTCTCGGGTCCCGAGCAGAGCAACGACTGCGTAGAATTCGCTGCAATCGGCGACCTGATCACCCTCCGCGAGAGCGACACCCCCGCCACCGTGGTGCGGGCCGCCCCGGGCGCACTCCGCGCGCTGATACGCACCCTCAAGGTGGGAGCTGGCCGGGGCTGAGATCCGTGCAATGAGTGCGGGTCAGAACAGGCTGGCAGCAGGGGGAAGGGTGGGGGGCGGGGGTTCGGTTGGTTGGCTGTGCGGCCGGTGGGCGGTTGGCCGCCGTACTCGTGCCGTCACGGATGCAGGCGCGTAAGGAGACCTTGCGCATAGACGGTGGCTGAGGGGGAGCTGGCAGCTGCCGCGATGTGGCTGGGCCCGGTGGGGGCGCTTCGCTCAGCTCGCGTACGTGGTGGTTGCTCGTCCGGCTGCAGATTGGTGGGGGTGGCGGCTGTTTGTGGACGGATATCCACCGGCCCGGCCTGGAGCAGCGGGTGGATAAGTGACCCGGGACGACGGCCGCGCGCCTCAGTGGCCCCAGTAGGGCTCTCTGGCCGCATGGCGGCCTCATATTCCACCGGCCTGGGTTGTGGGGCGGCGGATAAGTGGCCCGAGATGGTGCCCGCGCGCCTCAGTAGACCGCCAGGGGCACGCTTGCCTCATACGCCACCGGCCTGGGCCGTAGCTCGGCGGATAAGTGTCCTGGGATGGCAGCTGGCCGTCTCTGCAGTCCCACGAGCTCCCCCTCTCCTCACCAGCCCCCTACTCGGGACAGCCGCCCGCCCGGCCACAACGGCGGCGCGCTGAGCGAAGCGCCCACGACGGGCTGCACCACATCGCGGCAGCAGCCCGCTCCCCCTCAGCCACAACCGGACAGACCGGTCTCCTCACGCGCCCGCATCCGTGACGGCAGGAGTACGGCGCCCAGCAACCCACCGGCCGCACAGCCAACCCACCGGACCCAAGCCCCCCACCTCTCCCCCTGCTGCCAGCCTGTCTTGACCCCAGCCCCCAACCCAGCGGCAGCCGCCCGCCCAGCCACAACGGCGGCCCGCCGAGCGAAGCGCCCACGACGGCAGGAACCACATCGCGGCAGCAGCCAGCTCCCCCTCAGCCACAACCGGACAGACCGGTCTCCTCACACACCCGCATCCGCGACGGCGCGAGTACGGCGCCCAGCAACCCACCGGCCGCACAGCCAACCCACCAAACCCCCGCCCCCACCCCTCCCCCCGCTGCCAGCCCGTCTTGACCCCAACCCCCACCCAGCGGCAGCCGCCAGCTCCCCCTCAGCCACAACCCACGCACGCGCAAGGTCTCCTCACGCTCCCGCATCCGTGACGGCGCGAGTACGGCGGCCCACCTCCTACCCAAGCCGCCACCAGCCGCCACCAGCCGCCACCAGCCACCAGCCACCAGCCGGAACCCAGCCACCCCGCCGCCCCGTTGCAGTTACCCCCACCCCCGCCCGGGGCGTTGGCCCCATAGTCATCCGACGGGCCGTCAGACACTCTTGGTCGCATGAGAACCCGTAGCCGTACCGGCATACTCCTTACCCTTTCCGCCGCTGCCTGCGCCACCGCTCTCACCGTGCCCACCGCTCTCACCGTCCCCGCCGCCCAGGCGGCCACGGCCGCCGGCCCGCACCCCGGGGGCCTCGACTGGCGCCCCTGTGCCGACGCCAAGGGCAGCGCGCCCGGAGCCGAGTGCGCCACGCTCCCCGTTCCGCTGGACTACCGGAAGCCCTCCGGGCCTACCGTCGACATCGCTGTCTCCCGGCTTCGTTCGGACCGGCCCGAGGCCCGGCGCGGCACGCTGTTACTCATAGCGGGTGGGCCCGGGGGCTCCGGGGTGGAGGCCGTGGCGCGGGAGGGGGAGAAGGTGCGTAAGGCCACCCAGGGGGCCTACGACGTCGTGGCGATCGATCCGCGCGGCGTGGGTGGCAGTACTGCGGCCGACTGCGGGATCGCCGAGGACGACCGGCAGCTGGTGGACTTCCGGGGCTGGCCGCGGCCGGACGGGGACATCTCGGAGAGCGTGGCCCGGGCGCGCCGGATCGCCGAGGCGTGTGCCCGCAACGGCGGCGACGTTCTGCGCAGTCTGACGACGCGCAACGAGGCCCGGGACATCGACAGTTTCCGCAAGGCGCTCGGTGAGAAGAAGCTGTCCGCCGTCGGCGTGTCCTACGGCACGTACGTCGGGGCCGTCTACGCGCAGATGTTCCCCGAGCGCACGGACCGCTGGGTCCTCGACAGCAGCCTCGACCCCGACCCCTCCCGCGTCGGGCGCGGCTGGCTGGCCAACATGGCGCCGGGCACGGAGGAGAGCCTTCCCGACTTCGCCCGGTGGGCCACCGACCCCGCCCGCGGCAAGGACCGGCTCGCCGAGCGCCCCGAGGACGTCCGCCCGATGTTCCTCGCCCTGGCGGCCGCTCTCGATCGCAAGCCCCGGGCGTTCGAGGGCTCCGGCCATTTCCTCACCGGCAACCTGCTGCGGCAAGCCCTGCAGTTGAGCCTCTACGACCGCGCGCGCTTCCCCGGTCTCGCCGCGCTCATCCAGGCCGCCCGCACCGGCGGTGACGGCCCCCTCACCGTCCCCGACCCCCTCCCCGAACCGCTCTCGCAGCGCGAGGCCGCCGTGTTCGCCGGCATCGTCTGCAACGACGCGAGCTGGCCGCGCGACGTCTCCTCGTACGAGCGGGCCGTGGCCGCCGACCGCGCCCGGTACCCGCTCACGGCCGGCATGCCCGCGAGCATCACGCCGTGCGCGTTCTGGAAGGGCGAGCCCGCGGAGAAGCCCACCCGCATCACGTCCCACGGCCCGTCCAACATCCTCATGGTCCAGAACCTGCGCGACCCGGCGACTCCGCACCACGGGGCCCTGAAGATGCGCGCGGCCCTCGGCGACCGCGCCCGCCTCGTCTCGGTCGACGCGGGCGGCCACGGCGTGTGGCTCAGCACCGGCAATGCGTGCAGTGATCGTGCCGTGAGCCGCTTCCTCGTCACCGGTCAGCGACCCGCGCAGGACGCTTTCTGTGCAGGGGACGGCGACCCCTCTCACCGCTCCGAGTAAGCGACACCGCAAGCACCCGCGTCAGAACAGCTGCTGCTGCCCGTCCGTCGGCGGCTCCTCCGGGTCGAACAGGCGCGGCTCCGTCGCCAGCAGCGGGGCCGAGCGGCGCGAGCCCGGGCAGGAGATCAGGTCGTACGAGAAGGCGGGGCGGCGGCCCGGCGGGTCGTGACGGGCGTAGCGGCCGCCGACGACGGCGATCTCGCGGGTGCATACGGGGCAGGCGCGGCGGGGAGCGGACATACCCTCCAGTGTCGCTTACGGAGCACAGTGGTCGGTCGGTCAGAAGACGTCCGCCGGAACGTGCGTCCCCCACACCCCCCGCAGCGCGTTGCACACCTCCCCGACCGTCGCCCGCGCCCGCAGGGCGTCCTTCAGCGGATACAGGACGTTGTCCGTCCCCGCGGCGGCCTTGCGCAGGGCGGCCAGCGCCGTCTCCACCGCCCGGCCGTCGCGCTCCTCCCGCAGCCGCGCGAGGCGCTCCCGCTGCCGGGCCTCGATGGCCGGGTCGACGCGCAGCGGCTCGTACGGCTCCTCCTCGTCGAGCCGGAAGCGGTTGACGCCGACGACGACCCGCTCGCCGCTGTCGGTCTCCTGCGCGATGCGGTACGCGTTGCGCTCGATCTCGGCCTTCTGGAAGCCCTGTTCGATGGCGGCGACCGCCCCGCCGCGGTCCTCCACCCGGCCCATGAGGTCCGCGGCGGCGTCCTCGACCGCGTCGGTGAGGGACTCGACGGCGTACGAGCCGGCGAACGGGTCCACCGTGGCCGTCACGTCCGTCTCGTACGCGAGTACCTGCTGCGTGCGCAGCGCCAGCCGGGCGGCCTTGTCCGTCGGCAGGGCGATGGCCTCGTCGAAGGAGTTGGTGTGCAGGGACTGGGTGCCGCCGAGGACGGCGGCGAGGCCCTGGACGGTGACGCGCACCAGGTTCACCTCCGGCTGCTGCGCCGTGAGCTGGACGCCCGCCGTCTGGGTGTGGAAGCGCAGCATCTGCGACTTGGGGTCGCGGGCGCCGAACGTCTCCTTCATCACGCGCGCCCAGATCCGCCGGGCCGCCCGGAACTTGGCGACCTCCTCCAGCAGCGTCGTGCGCGAGACGAAGAAGAAGCTCAGCCGCGGTGCGAAGCGGTCGACGTCCATGCCCGCGGCCACGGCCGTGCGCACGTACTCGATGCCGTTGGCGAGGGTGAAGGCGATCTCCTGCACGGGCGAGGCGCCGGCCTCGGCCATGTGGTAGCCGGAGATCGAGATCATGTTCCACTTGGGGAGCTCGGCTTCGCAGTACGCGAAGGTGTCGGCGACCAGCCGCAGCGAGGGCTTCGGCGGGAAGATGTACGTGCCGCGCGCGATGTACTCCTTGAGGACGTCGTTCTGGACGGTCCCTGTGAGCCGGTCCGCCGGGACGCCCTGCTCCTCGCCGACGAGCTGGTACATCAGCAGCAGGAGCGCTGCGGGGGCGTTGATGGTCATCGAGGTGGAGACCTCGCCGAGCGGGATGCCGTCGAAGAGCACCCGCATGTCCTCGACGGAGTCCACGGCGACGCCCACCTTGCCGACCTCGCCGCTCGCCATCTCGGCGTCGGAGTCGTGGCCCATCTGCGTGGGCAGGTCGAAGGCGACGGACAGGCCGGTGGTGCCGTGGGTGATGAGCTGCCGGTAGCGGGCGTTGGACTCGGCGGCGGTGCCGAAGCCCGCGTACTGGCGCATCGTCCAGGGCCGACCGGTGTACATCGTGGGGTACACGCCCCGCGTGAAGGGGTACGCGCCGGGCGCGCCGAGCCGCTCCGCGGGATCCCAGCCGTCGAGGGCCTCGGGTCCGTAGACGGGCTCGAGGACCTGCCCGGACTCGCTGAGCCGGGGCGGGCGGCCGCCCGCGCCTTGCCGCCCCGCTTCCCCGCCGCCGGGTCTGCCGGCCTCGGGCCTACCGGCGTCGGCCCTGCCGCCGTGGGGCCTGTCGCTGTCCGGTTCGCGCGCCATGGGCGTCCCGCCTCCCGCTGCTGCTCGGCACATCCTGCAGACAGGATGCGCCGACCGGGGCGCACGGGGCAGACCCGACACGGGTGAGAAAGAGGGGGGCGCGGGCAGAGCCGGGGGAAGAGCCCCGCCCGCGCCGATGCGCATGAGCCGACGGTATGGGGGGAACTCCGGCTCGTGCGCAGCCGATGACCAGTCGGCTCACTACCTACAGCGCCGTGGGGTCGGAAAACGTCACACCCGGGGCCGGAACGGTGAAACGGGGATCGCTGCGGACGGGCGGCACAAGGCGGGAGAGACGCCCCGGACTGTCCCAGCCGCCGCCGTCGTCACCCGTGCCGCCGCCGGTCTTGCCGGAGCCCCGTCCGCCGCCGGAACGGCCGTCGCCGGAGCCGGAGATCGTGCCGGAGCGGGCGGGGTCGCCGCCGTCGGCCGCCTTGACCACGTTCTCGCAGAACGTGCGCAGGTCGGCGTTGTCGCCGAGGCCCGCGGCGCGCTCCAGCGTCCGGACGGAGTCCTCGTCGACGCCGCCGCGGCGCTGCTGGGCCGCGAGGTAGTCGCGGCACAGGCGGGTGGCCAGGGGGCCGGCCTTGGTGCCGTCGCCGCGGGCGTCGTCGCCCTTGTCCTGGCCGTCGCCCCGGCCGGGGCGCTGCGACGGGGACGCGGAGTCGCCTGGTCTGTCCCGGTCGGCGGGTGCGCTGCTCCGGCCGGAGCCGGGCGTGGGCGAAGCGGAGCCGTCCGGCTTGCCACTGGTGCTCGGGCTGCCGTCCGGACCGCGGGACGGCGTGCCGCCGGGCGACCTGCTGCCGTCGGGGGACGCACTCCCGGCGTGCTCGTCGCCGAAGGCGGACACGCTCGGCGCGGCTGCGGGATGCCCGCCCGAGCCGCCGAAGGGCCCGGGCAGCACGCCCGCGCCGGCCGCCACCGCGACGCCGCCGATGGCACAGCCGGCCAGGGCCATGGCCAGCGCGGCCTTGACGGGCCGCCAGCGGGTGAGCAAACCGCGCCCCGTCGCGGGACGGGTCGCGGGCGTGCCGAGGCACACGGCGGGCTCGGTCCCGGCTGCGAAGGCGGGCGCAGCCGCCACGGCCCTCGCCTCACGGAACGCCGCCAGCGCCGCCTCCTCCCCCGGCAGGGTCTGCCCGACGGGAGCGGACGCCGGCACGAGCGACCGCAACACGGCGACAAGCCGCTCGGCTTCGGGCGGCACGGGGTGGCCGTCCGGCCGGGTGCTCGATACGGGGGCGGCCGGACCGCCGGGCGCGGGATGGCCGTCCGGCCGGGTGGCGGGTACGGGGTCGGTCGGACCGCCGGGTGCGGGGCGGCCATCGGGCCGGGTGCCCGAAACGGGGTCAGCCGGACCACCTTGTGCGGGTGCGGCGCCGGGAGCGCCGGCAGCAGCCGAGGCGCCGGACGCACCGGAAGCACCGGAGCCGCGAGAGCCTCCGGAAACCCCGAGGGCGCCGGAAGCCCCGGAAGCGTCGGCAGCAGCCGGAGCACCCGAGGCGCCGGACGCACCGGAAGCCCCGGAAGCGCGAGCGCCTCCCGGAACCGTAGCGGCGGCATTCGGCCCGGTGGTGGTCGGGCGGCCGCCCGCCGTCTGCTCGGCAACGGGGTCGGCCGCCGACGCGTCCCGTACCGCGTCGTTCCCGGCAGTCCGCGGCGCGGGCTCGTTCACGGGGTCGGCGGAGTCGCCGGCCGGGGCGACGGGGGCCGTCCCGCTCAGCAAGCGCTCCACGGCGTCGTCGTCCAGCCAGTCTTCCAGCCAGTCGTACCGGTGGTCGTCCGCCATCACATGTCCTTCTGCGTCCGCGCACGCATTTGCGTCACACCGGCAGAAGCATTCGCTCCGGGGTGTGATCCGGGCTGTGCCCGCCGCTGCTGGGGGACGGTGTCGGTGACCGGCCTCCCCGCCGGCACCGTTCCGTTGTCCCCTGCGGCCCCGGTCGTCCCGTCGATCGTGTCGACGCCGTCGGCTCCCGGCGTCACCATTTCGGCCAGCCGGCGCAGCCCGCGGTGCGCGGCGGTGCGCACCGCTCCGGGGCGCTTGCCGAGCACCCCGGCGGCGCTCTTCGCATCGAGGCCGACGACCACGCGCAGCACGACGGCCTCCGCCTGGTCCTGCGGGAGCCGGGCTATGAGGGCGAGGGTGTTGCCGGTGCCGACGGCCTCCAGGGCCTCGCCGGCGGTGTCGGCGTCGGCGGCGCGGCCCGCGAGTTCGCTCTCGTCGCCGCCGATGGCCGGGCGCCGGCCGCGCATCCGTATGTGGTCGAGGGCGCGGTTGCGGGCGATCCGGGCGGCCCAGCCGCGGAAGCGGTCCGCATCGCCGGCGAACCGTTCGAGGTCGCGGGCGATCTGCAGCCACGCCTCGGAGGCCACGTCCTCGGCGTCGGCCTCGCCGACGAGCGTTCGTACGTACCCGAGCAGGCGGGGGTGGACGGAGCGGTAGACCGTACGGAATGCCGTCTCGTCCCCACCCTGGGCCGCGTTCACCGCGGCCGTCAGCTCGGCGTCGTCCCCCTGCACGCCCTCATCCTGCACCACTCGGAGATTCCGTGGCTCAGTAGCCCGCCGGCCCGCTGCCGTAAGGATTCTGCGGCGGGTTGGGCCAGCCGGCCGCGGGGCCGCCGGGCTGCTGCCCGGGGACATACCCGGGCGCGCCGTACGGCACACCGGCGGGCACGGGCCCGCCGGCGCCCGGCATGGCGCGCTGCTCCTGCAGGCGGGCGAGCTGGCGGACGACGAGGATGGCGAGGACGCCGGCGGCCATCAGCAGCAGCGTGCCGAGGCCGGAGACGTTCGCCGAGTTCTTGAGCGCCTCGACGTCCTCCCGCCAGGTGGAGCCGTCGTAGCCCTTGGTGGCGATCCGCGCGGAGGCGCCGGCGCTCATCGCCGTCGAGAGGACGGTGCAGACGCCGGAGGCGATCCAGACGGACCACCAGGCGTTCAGCAGGCCCTTGGGGGCGCCCTGCGGGGCGCTGGCCTTGTAGATGTCGTTGACGATCTGCTTGGGGAACCAGAGGTTGACCACCGGCGTGAACCACGCGCCCGCGGCCCAGCCGATGCCGAGGCGGTGGCCGCCGGGCGCGAAGTACTCGGCGTTGATCCGGGCCCGCCGGAACCAGATGGCCCAGAACGTGGCGGACGCGGCCAGGGTCAGGCCGTACAGCAGCGAGGAGATCGTGGCCACGGCCTCCGTGTCCTCGATGTCCTCCTGCGTGGTGGAGGTCACGCCGTTGTCGAGCATGTCCTGCAGTGCCATGCGCGTCTGGGTGTCGGACCAGAAGACGAACAGCAGCGCCGCCACGCTCGCCCCGAGCGCGGTCATCAGCGCGATCCGCATGCCGCGGCGCAGGTCGACACCGCCGACGGGCATCGGGGCCTGCGGCATCGCGGGAGCGTAGGGGTACCCGGGGGCGGGTGCGGGCGCCATGGCGGCGGCCTGCTGCTGGTAGGCGCCGCAGGCGGCGCAGCGGCCGTCCGGGCCGACGGCGGCGGCGCGGCAGTGACCGCACGGATACATAGGTGAGAACCCCCTGGAACGTGGCCGACTTTCCCGTTCATCCGGTTTTGCCCGGACCCGGCCACTGGGACGACAAGCGAGAGGCGCACGCTGAGCGGCGCGGACCCGCACGTTACGGGCAGCGACCCGGCTTCGTCCAGAAAGGGGCCCCGGCACCCCGGTGTGACAGTGTGACGGATTGACGGCCTGCGGCGCTGTAGGAGGTGTGGGCCCCACCAGGGTCCGCACCGGACGGCGGTCGGGGCCTCTCCTGTGGGGGGTGGCGGCCCCGGCCGTCCTCCGTACCGGGCCGCCCCGCCTCCACCCCGCCTCCGGGGAAGGCGCCTACGCCGCGTCCTCCTGTGCCACGTCCTTCACCGTGATCGTCAGGTCATTGGTCACCGTGAAGTACGGCCGCAGCCGCACCTCGCCGCGCACGGCTCCCGGGAAGGTGTCGATGCCCTTGCGGTCGGCGAAGTCGCCGGCGATCCGGCCGACGCGCACCAGCGCCGCCCCCGCCTCGGGCCGCACCCACAGGTCCCACAGGTCCTGCTCCTCGTCCGGCTTCCGCCGCTGCTGCATCGGCTCGTAGGGCAGGTTCCCCGAGCCGTTCTCCAGCGGCACCCGCACGTCGGCCGCGGAGCCGTCGCCGTGGCGCAGCCGCGCGATGAGCTCGGCGCCCTCGCCGAGGGAGGTGCCGTGGGCCCGGACGGCCACGCGGATGCCGTCCGCACCGACCTGCACCTCGGTGGCCTCCGCGTGCTGCGGGCGCAGCCAGGTGCGCACCGCGAGGAAGCCGTCGCTCGTCTCGTAGGGCACGGCGGCGGCGACACCGGCGGCGCCCTGCGCGAGCTCCAGCCCGAGCAGGGCCTTCTGCTCGACCAGCGCGGCGGTCAGGCGGCGGCGCGACTTGTCGCCGGAGCGCTCGGCGTAGGTGTCCCAGCGGCCCTCGGGCAGGGTGTGCGCGGTGCGGTCGAGGCGGGCCTCGACCCAGGTGCCGGGTTCACGGCGGGCGGGGAGCGGCACGCGCACGGACTCCTTGCCCTTGGTGCCGCGGTGGCGCAGCAGCAGATGCGTGTCCGCGGCGGTGAGCTGGTCGGCGCGCAGGCGGACGACGAGGGAGCCGTCGGCGGCGACGGCGCAGCGGGCCTCGGGGTGGGCGCTCTCGCCGGGGGCGGGGGCGGCCACGGCCGCCTGCTTCTTGCGGCCGCCGCCGAACAGGCCGCCGAACAGGCCCTTCTTCTTCTCGGGGGTGGTGGTGAAGCCCGGGCGCAGCTCCTCGAAGAGCTCCTCGTAGCGGGCGGCGATGCGCGAGGGCTCGTAGCGGCCGGCGGTCTCGCGGGCGGCCGCGCCGAGGCGGGCGCGCAGCCCGGCGTCCCCGGTGATCTTCAGCAGGGCGTCGGCGTACGCGTCGACGGCGTCCGCGTCATCGAGCGGGACGAGCATGCCGTCGGTGCCGTCGGTGAGGATCTCGCGGGGGCCGTAGGGGCAGTCGGTGGCGACGACCGGCAGGCCCGCGTGCATGGCCTCGACGATCGTCATGCCGAAGGACTCGGCGTCGGAGGCGACGGCGGCGACGGCGCCCTTGGACCACTCGGTCTCGATGGGCGAGCGGGCGCCCATGAGGGTGACGCGCTCGTAGAGGCCGAGCTCCTCGATCTGCTTGCGCAGCTTGGCCTTGGCGGGGCCGCGGCCGTAGATGCGCAGGTGCCACTCGGGGCGCTGGGCGGCGACCTTGGCGAAGGCGGCGACGAGCCGGTCGTAGCGCTTGACGGCGACGAGGCGGCCGGCGGAGACGATCAGCCGGGACGTGCCGTCGGAGGGCTCCGCGTCGGGGGCGGGGACGGCGTTGGGGATGGAGAGGATGCGCGCGCGGGCGCCGGGGAGGGCCTCGCGGTAGTGCCCGGCGTCGGCCTCGGAGACGGTGGCGAAGGCGTCCAGGGCGGCGATCGCCGGGTCCATCACGGCGTGCAGCTCGGGGACGTGGGCCTCGTGCGTGAGGTGCTCCTGGCCCAGGCGAAGGTAGCGCTCGGAGCCGTACTTCGCGAGGTAGCCGATGAGCTTGGGGCGGGTGGCGATGACGACGTCGGCGTCGGTGGCCGCGAGGTGCTCGCGCACGCGCTGGTCGGTGAGGGCCGTCGCGGCCATCCGGCCGTTGTCGATGCGCTCGTCCCGGAAGATCTCGCTGGCCTGCTGGTTGAGCGGGGCCTCGTACTCGTCGCCGTCGGTGCCCTCGCGCAGGTCGACCAGGGGCGTGAGGCGTACGCGCGGGTCGATGTCCAGCTCGGGGACGTCCACGGGCCGGTTGACGCTGATGATCCGGACCTCGTGCCGGTCCGCGAGGGCGGCGGCGAGGTTGACGGTCGAGCGGATGGTGCCGCCGATGCCGTACGCGTTGTGCAGCAGGAATTCGATCTTCATCGGGCCCTCGTTCAGATGCGCGTGCTTCCTCCCGGAGGTTAGGCCCTCGGGGGCCGCCCCCGCACGCATCGGCTCCGCCGTGGGTGCGCGGGTGCCCACGCGCTGCGGGTGGGCTCCGCCCGGGGAGGCCCGCTCACCACCGGTGAGTCCCGATTCCGCCGGACCCTCGCCGTGGGGGTCGAGCGCCATTGCGGCGGACGGTTTTCAGGGGCCCACCGGCGCCGCCTGCCCGTACCGCCTACCGGACCCGCGCTACCGGACCCGCGCGTCCAGCGCCGTGAAGTCCCGCCACGCCATCGTCGGGCGGCGGGCGTCCCACAGGCGCTGGGCGACCGCGGCCAGCGGCAGCCGGATGCCGTCGGCGACCTGCTGGGCGTTCTGCGCCTCGGGCCGGTCGCACCAGACGGCGAGCCGCCCGCCCGGCACCCGGTCGGGGCCGGACTGCCCCGGTACGGGCGCCGTGCCGCGCAGCACGGCCGGCGACCACTGCTCGTAGATCCGCTGCCCGGTGGGGTAGCGGAACTGGTTGGGCTCGCCGAGCACGTAGTAGAGGTACTCGTCGTTGAGGTTGACGAGCGTGCGCCCCTCGTTCAGGTACTCCTGCGGGAGCCGGGCGCCGATCTCCTTGCCGGTCCAGTACTCGACCTCGATGTCCTTGCTCGCGCTCACGACGCCGCCGCGGAAGAAGCCGTCGTTCCAGGCCTTGGCCTTCTTGCCGAGGGTGCGTACGAGGGCGGCACGGTCGTTGAGCCAGCCGGTGGCCAGGTCCTGGACGCGGGCGCGCGGCCCGTACTTCTCGCGGGCGCGGGCGGCCAGGCGCGGGTAGGAGGCCTCGGGGTTCTTGGCCATCAGCGCGCGGTACTCGTCGGCGCCGAGGTGGAAGTACGGGCCGGGGAAGAGGGGGGCGTACTCGCGCAGCAGGTCGTCGACGATGCGGGCGGCGTCGGGGTTGGCGATGTCGACCGCGCCGCGGGCGGCCTTGCCGGCGGCGTCGCGCAGCTGCAGCGTGGGGTGGGCGGCGATGACGGCGCCGAGGTGGCCGGGCGAGTCGATCTCGGGGATGACGGTGATGTGCAGCGACTCGGCGAGGGCCACGATCCGGCGGACCTCGGCCTTGGTCAGCCGCTGCGGGGAGACGATCTCGGGGTGGGAGTCGCTCTCGATGCGGAAGCCCTGGTCGTCGGAGAAGTGCAGGGCGAGCTGGTTGAGCTTGAGGGCGGACAGCTCGCGCAGCCGGGCCTCGATCCACTCGGCGGTGAAGTGCTTGCGGGCGATGTCGAGGTGGAGGCCGCGCTGGGCGCGGTCGGGGGCGTCGCGCACGACGCCTTCGGGGAGCCCGCCGCCGGAGCGCACGGCCTGCAGGAGGGTGCGCGTGCCGTAGAACACTCCGGCTTCGCCCGCCGAGGCGACGAGCACCTTGCCGTCGCGGGTGGTCAGCTCGTAGGCCTCGGCCGCGAGGGGGCCCTGCCCCGTGCCGGGGCGCAGGACGAGTTCGACGTCGCCGGGGCGGGCGGGGCCGGCCGCGTAGCCGAGTCTGAGCTCGCCGGCCAGGCGGCGGCCCTCGTCGGCGAGCGGGCCGGAGGCGATCACACGGGCGCCGTCGGTGGGCCGCCAGCCGGGGCCGGTGGCGGCCTCGGCCGAGCGGACGGCGGGGATGGCGCGGGGGACTCCGGCGGGGACGGGGGCCTGCGCGGGGGACCGGCGGGCGGGCGAGCGGGCCGGGGAGGCGGGGGACGTGGCGGAGGTCCCGGGGGAGCGCGAGTCGTCCCCGCCCGGCCGGGTGCCGGTTTCGCGGGGGCAGCCCATCAGGGTCATGGTGGCGAGGAGGACGCCGGCGCAGACGGTCCCCCGGACGGCCGACGCTCTGGTCATCCTGAGGCGCAGTCCCATGGAGCAAGCCTCCTCTTCCGGAGTCTTCACGGCTCTTTCGGCCTGAATGGGGCGAAGGTAGTCCTCTTTCCCCACGAGGCCTTCCGCCCATGTCCACCGCGCACCGGAATCCGCCCCCGTCCGAATGAAATTCATCCATACGCCGGACGGTGGCCGAGAAGCATCGCTACGGTGGCCGCCCGGTTTGACTCCTCACCCGCCCGGTGCCGCCGGGTCCAGCTGCCGGAGGTGCGCAGATCACGCTGTACGGCCTCGACCGCCACGGCCTCGACCGGCTCAACTCCGCCACGCCCGGCGCAGCCGAGGCCGCCCTCCTCGCCTGCTGCGGCAGCCGCCGCTGGGCCCGCCACCTCGCCGACCTGCGCCCCTACCCCGACCTGCGCACCCTGCTGAACACCGCGGGGCACGCCGCCCGCGGCCTGGCCCCCGCCGATCTGGCCGAGGCGCTCGCCGACGAGACCGTCCCGCAGCACCTCCTCACCGGCCCCGGCGCCACCGAGGTGACCCGTAGTGCGCTGTACCGGGCCTACGCCGCCTACGAGGCCAGATTCGGCCATGTTTTCGTGCTCTGCCTGGACGGCAGCCGTCCGGACGGCGCCCTGGACCGCGCCCTGGCCGCCCTGCGCGCCCGGCTCGCCTCCACCCCTGCCCAGGAGGCCGCCGTCACCGCCGCGGAGCTCGCCCGGCTCGCCCGCGGCCGGCTCACCCGGCTGGCGCCGGACACCCCGCCCATGCGGCCGCGTACCGCCCGGCCCTGTGGGACATAACACCCATTCGGCCGGACGTCGCAGGCCAGACCGGGTGCGGAATTCCCCCTGGAGTCACCCCGTCCGGCCCTTGACGGGCGCGCACATGCCTGTTTGATCACACCTGCGGACCCCGGGACGCCGAACCGACAAGGCGTCGCTACGATGGCCAGGGCCGGTGGACCGTACCCGGCCGGGCCCGACCGACAGAGAAGCCGGCAGGCCCTGATCCCCGCTCCCGGAGGGTTTTCCGTGCCGGCTGGAACGCTGTACCGCGGCCGGGAAGGCATGTGGTCCTGGGTGGCTCATCGAGTCACCGGCGTCCTCATTTTCTTCTTCCTGTTCGTGCACGTCCTGGACACCGCTCTCGTCCGCGTCTCCCCCGAGGCGTACGACGAGGTCGTCGCGACGTACAAGACGCCCCTCGTGAATGTGATGGAGTACGGCCTCGTCGCCGCCATCCTCTTCCACGCGCTCAACGGCCTCCGCATCATCGCCGTGGACTTCTGGTCCAAGGGACCGCGGAAGCAGAAGCAGATGCTGTGGTGGGTCGTCATCATCTGGGCTGTGCTCATGGCAGGCGCCTTCTACCCCGTGCTCCAGCACACGCTGCGCACGCTGTTCGGGAGCTGAGTCGCGAAATGTCTGCTGAAACCACCCCCGCCACCGCCGCCGCGGCCGACGTCTCCCTCTACGACGTCGACAACCCGGCCCCGGTCATCGAAGCGCCCCGCAAGCGCACCAAGAAGACCCCGAAGACGACCCGCACCAACTTCGAGCTGTACGGCTGGCTGTTCATGCGGCTGTCCGGCATCGTCCTGGTCGTCCTGGTCCTCGGCCACCTGCTGATCCAGCTCGTCCTCGACGGCGGCGTCAGCAAGATCGGCTTCGCCTTCGTGGCCGGCCGCTGGGCCTCGCCGTTCTGGCAGGCCTGGGACCTGGTCATGCTCTGGCTCGCGATGCTCCACGGCGCCAACGGCCTCCGCACGGTCATCAACGACTACGCGGAGCGCGCGACGACCCGTTTCTGGCTGAAGAACCTGCTGTACGCGGCCACGGTGTTCACCGTCCTGCTGGGCACGCTGGTGATCTTCACCTTCGACCCGAACATCCGCTAGAGCCCGGGGCTGACGACACCATGAAGATCCACAAGTACGACACCGTCATCGTCGGCGCCGGTGGCGCCGGCATGCGCGCGGCCATCGAGTCGACGAAGCGCAGCCGCACCGCGGTGCTCACCAAGCTCTACCCCACCCGCTCCCACACCGGCGCCGCCCAGGGCGGCATGGCCGCCGCCCTCGCGAACGTCGAGGAGGACAACTGGGAGTGGCACACCTTCGACACGATCAAGGGCGGTGACTACCTGGTCGACCAGGACGCCGCCGAGATCCTGGCGAAGGAGGCCATCGACGCGGTCCTCGACCTCGAGAAGATGGGCCTGCCGTTCAACCGCACCCCGGACGGCACCATCGACCAGCGCCGCTTCGGCGGCCACAGCCGC
This sequence comes from Streptomyces rectiverticillatus, assembly GCF_013394065.1. Classification (NCBI taxonomy): domain Bacteria; kingdom Bacillati; phylum Actinomycetota; class Actinomycetes; order Kitasatosporales; family Streptomycetaceae; genus Streptomyces; species Streptomyces rectiverticillatus. The sequence goes on along the minus strand of NZ_CP040752.1, from coordinate 4,567,936 downwards.
AACCACGGCGAGGCCCCGGTCCGCCGGTCCTGCTACGCCGCGGACCGCACCGGCCACATGATCCTCCAGACGCTGTACCAGAACTGCGTCAAGGAGGGCGTGGAGTTCTTCAACGAGTTCTACGTCCTGGACCAGCTGATCACCGAGGTCGACGGCGTCAAGAAGTCGGCCGGTGTGGTCGCCTACGAGCTGGCCACCGGCGAGATCCACATCTTCCAGGCGAAGGCGGTCATCTACGCCTCCGGCGGCACCGGCAAGTTCTTCAAGGTGACGTCGAACGCCCACACGCTCACGGGCGACGGCCAGGCGGCCTGCTACCGCCGCGGCCTGCCGCTGGAGGACATGGAGTTCTTCCAGTTCCACCCGACGGGCATCTGGCGCATGGGCATCCTGCTGACGGAGGGCGCCCGCGGTGAGGGCGGCATCCTCCGCAACAAGGACGGCGAGCGCTTCATGGAGAAGTACGCGCCGGTCATGAAGGACCTCGCGTCCCGTGACGTCGTCTCGCGCTCCATCTACACGGAGATCCGCGAGGGCCGCGGCTGCGGTCCCGAGGGCGACCACGTCTACCTCGACCTCACCCACCTGCCGCCGGAGCAGCTGGACGCCAAGCTCCCGGACATCACCGAGTTCGCGCGCACCTACCTCGGCATCGAGCCCTACACGGACCCGATCCCGATCCAGCCCACCGCGCACTACGCCATGGGCGGCATCCCGACCAACGTCGAGGGCGAGGTGCTGGCCGACAACGACACCGTCGTCCCCGGCCTCTACGCCGCCGGCGAGGTCGCCTGCGTGTCCGTGCACGGCGCCAACCGCCTGGGCACCAACTCGCTGCTCGACATCAACGTCTTCGGCCGCCGCGCGGGCATCGCCGCCGCGGAGTACTCGGTGAAGGCCGACTACGTCGAGCTGCCGGAGAACCCGGCGCAGCTCGTGGCCGAGCAGGTCGAGCGGCTGCGCAACTCCACCGGCAAGGAGCGGGTCGCCGAGCTCCGCAAGGAGCTGCAGGAGACCATGGACGCCAACGTCATGGTCTTCCGCACCGAGCAGACCATCAAGACGGCCGTCGAGAAGATCGCCGAGCTGCGCGAGCGCTACAAGAACGTGTCCGTCCAGGACAAGGGCAAGCGCTTCAACACCGACCTGCTGGAGGCCATCGAGCTGGGCAACCTGCTCGACCTGGCCGAGGTGATGGCCGTGTCCGCGCTCGCGCGCAAGGAGTCCCGCGGTGGTCACTACCGCGAGGACTACCCCAACCGCGACGACGTCAACTTCATGCGCCACACCATGGCGTACCGCGAGGTCGACGCGGAGGGCAAGGACTCGATCCGCCTCGACTACAAGCCGGTCGTCCAGACCCGCTACCAGCCGATGGAGCGTAAGTACTGATGAGCACCGCGACTCTCGACAAGGTCGAGGCCGACTCCGCGGCCTCGCCTTACATCAAGGTCACCTTCCGCGTCCGCCGGTTCAACCCGGAGGTCTCGGACGAGGTCACCTGGCAGGACTTCGAGATCGACATCGACCCCAAGGAGCGGGTCCTCGACGGTCTCCACAAGATCAAGTGGGATGTCGACGGTTCGCTGACGTTCCGCCGCTCCTGCGCGCACGGCATCTGCGGCTCCGACGCGATGCGCATCAACGGCAAGAACCGCCTCGCGTGCAAGACGCTGATCAAGGACATCAACCCGTCGAAGCCGATCACGGTCGAGCCCATCAAGGGCCTCACGGTCCTGAAGGACCTCGTGGTCGACATGGAGCCGTTCTTCCAGGCCTACCGCGACGTGATGCCCTTCCTGATCACCAAGGGCAACGAGCCGACGCGCGAGCGCCTGCAGTCCGCCGAGGACCGCGAGCGCTTCGACGACACCACCAAGTGCATCCTGTGCGCCGCGTGCACGTCCTCGTGCCCGGTGTTCTGGAACGACGGCCAGTACTTCGGCCCGGCGGCGATCGTCAACGCCCACCGCTTCATCTTCGACTCGCGCGACGAGGCCGGTGAGCAGCGACTGGAGATCCTGAACGACAAGGACGGCGTGTGGCGCTGCCGCACGACGTTCAACTGTACGGACGCCTGCCCGCGTGGCATCGAGGTCACCAAGGCGATCCAGGAGGTGAAGCGGGCGCTCATCACGCGCCGCTTCTGACCTGCGGTCCCTTCCGGGCAAAGGCCGGGGCCCCGCTTCCCCCTTCGGGGAGGAGCGGGGCCCCGGCCTTTGCCGTGCGGCCGGCTGCGCGTGCCCCGGCTCAGGCCGAGCGCAGGGCCTGCAGGGCGAGCGCCTCGTCCTCGCGCCGCCGGGCGTCCATCGCCTCGGTCACCCCGAGCAGCGCCTCCTTGCGGCGCCGGAGCTCGGCCATCTGCTCCTCCAGCCGGGCGAGCTGGTCGTCGATCACCTGGACGGAGTGGGCGCAGGCGAGCAGGCCGGGGCCGCCCTGGGCACAGGGCAGCAGGGTGCGGATGGTCTCCGTCGTCATGCCGACGCCGAGGAGCTCGCGGATGCGGCCGACGCGCTCGGCGGCGTCCGGCCGGTAGGTGCGGTAGCCGTTGGTGTCCCGCTCGGAGCGGAGCAGGCCCTGCTCCTCGTAGTAGCGCAGCAGCCGGGGGCTCACTCCGGTACGACGGGACAGCTCTCCGATGCGCATGTGCGGTTCTCCCCCACAGGACTTGACCTTGACACTGATGTCATACGGCAACCTCTTGGCCATGACACAGATTCCCGCATTCGCCACCACCGTCACCGGCTCCGGCCCCGGCCTGCTCCTCGCGCACGGCGCGGGCGGCAGCATCGAGGGGAACTACGCACCGATCATCCCGGCCCTCGCCGAGCACCACACCGTGGTGGCCCCCGACTACCCCGGCTCCGGTGCGACGCCCCGCGCGGAGCGGCTGACCCTGGACGGCCTCGTGGACGGGATCGTGGCCGCCGCCGACGCGGCGGGCCTCGATACGTTCACCCTCCTCGGCTACTCGCTGGGTACCCTGGTCTCCGTCCGGACCGCGGCCCGCTACCCGGACCGGGTGCGCGGGCTGGTCCTGACGGCCGGTCTGGCCAGGCCGGACAACCGCACGCTGGCCTCGCTGGAGCTCTGGCAGCACTTCCTCGCGGCCGGCGAAGCCGAGGCCTTCGCCCGGTTCATCGTCCTGTCCGGATTCGGCGAGGACTTCTACAACGCCGTGCCCGCCGAGCACGTGCCGGCCTTCCTGGACCTGATCGCCGCGGGCGTCCCGGCCGGGACCGCCGAGCAGGCCGCCGTGGTGGCGACCGCCGACACCCGGCCCCACCTGGCCGGTATCTCCGTCCCGGCCCTGGTGATAGCCACCCTTCAGGACACCCTCGTCTCCCCCGCCAACTCCCGCCTCCTGGCGGACGGGATCCCCGGTGCGGAGTACGCGGAGATCGAGACGGGGCACATCCCGATGGCCGAGAAGCCGCGCGAGTGGGAGAAGCTGATCCTCGACTTCCTTGCCCGCAAGGAACTCTGACGATCACTTGGCCGATTTCCCGGACGTACGGCCGTTCCTGTGTTTGAGTGAGGCGCATCACTGGGCGGAGGGGGCGCGGGGATGCGTGGGCTTCGGGCGGGGGCGGCCGTGGTGGCTGCGGTGCTGCTGGCGGGCGGGGCGGGAGGGTGTCAGCTGGTCTCGCCGGGGGACGAGGACCAGGAGCCGATCACCGTCGGCACCACGGACACCGTCACCTCCCTCGACCCCGCCGGCGCCTACGACGCGGGCTCCTGGGCGCTGTTCAGCAACCTCTATCAGTCATTGCTGACCTACGCCCCCGGCACGGGCTCCCCCGTGCCGGACGCGGCCGACCGGTGCGGCTTCCAGGGGAAGGACTTACGCACGTACCGGTGCGAGCTCCGCGAGGGCCTGAAGTTCGGCAACGGGCGCGAACTGACCGCCGAGGACGTGAAGTTCTCCTTCGAGCGGATCCTGCGGATCAAGTCGCCCCAGGGGCCGCAGTCGCTGCTGGACACCCTGGAGTCCGTCGGCACCACCGGACGGACCGTCACCTTCCGGCTGCGGGTCCCCGATGCCACCTTCCCGTTCAAGATAGCCACCGGCGCCGGCGCCATCGTCGACAGCTCGCGCTACCCGGCCGACAGGCTGCGCACCGGTACCGAGGCCGACGGCTCCGGCCCGTACGCCCTCAAGAGCTACCGCCCGCGCTCCGTGGCCGAGCTGCGGCCCAACAAGAACTACCAGGGCGCCGTGAAGCACCGGGGCGGCGACGTGTCCGTGCACTACTTCCGGGACTCGGCCGCGATGAGCAAGGCGTGGAAGCAGCGCTCCCTCGACGTCGCCGGGCGGCTGATGCCGCCGTCCGACATCGCCGCGCACTCCCTGTCCGACACCGGGGTGAAGCTGATGGAGAGCGCGGGCAGCGAGACCCGCTCCATGTTCTTCAACCTGCGTGACGGCTCGCCGCTGAAGCCGCTGCCCGTCCGCCGGGCCGTCGCCGCCGTCGTCGACCGCGAGGCCCTCGCGCGCGACGTCCACCGCCGCACCGTCGAACCGCTGTACTCCCTCATCCCCCAGGGCCTCACCGGCCACACCACGTCGTTCTTCGACCTCAACCCCCAGCCGGACCCCGAGTCCGCACGCTCCATCCTGAGCCGCGCCGGCATCACCACCCCCATCCGCTTCACGCTCGCGTACTCGCAGGGCGCCGCCACGGACGAGGAGGCGGCGCTGCTCAAGCGGCAGCTGGAGAGCACCGGGCTGTTCGAGGTGACCACGCGGCACGTGGAGTGGACGGAGTTCCGGCAGGGCTACGCCCGGGGCGTCTACGACGCGTACTGCGTCGGCTGGCTGGCCGACTTCCCCGACCCGGACAACTTCACCACCCCGCTGGTGGGCCGGTCCTCCTCCTTCCGTACGGGCTACGCCAATCCGAAGGTGGAGCAGCTCATCGGCGCCACGCAGGACAGCTCCCTGCGCAGCGGCGTCTCGAAGGACTTCCGGGCCATCCAGGAGATCATCGCCCAGGACGTCCCCGTACTGCCCCTGTGGCAGAAGAAGGACTACGTGCTCAGCAGCGCGTCCGTCTCGGGGACGCAGTACCTCTCCGACGGGACCGGGCAGTGGCGCCTGTGGGAGCTGGGACGGCTCTGACGGCCCGGCGCCCCGGCGGGCCCCTATGACCTGCGCCGCAGCGCCCTGACGCCGCGCAACCCGATCAGGCCCACGGCCGTCCCCAGAAGAAACGAGGTGACCGCGAGCGCGAGATGCACCCAGAAGTACGCGGTCGGGTCACCCGCGTCGTCAAAGGCGAGACCGCTGCCGTCCTTCCACAGATTCTTCGCGAAGGTGATCCAGATGACCCAGCTCCACGCGCCGAAGGCGAGCAGGAACCAGGAGACGGGACGGGAGAGGACGGCAGGGGCGCCGGGGGCGGTGGAGGCCCCGGACGCGGCGGGGGCGGCGTCGGACGTAGTGCTCGGCATGAGCTTCAGTATGCGTTCGGGTCAGCGCACTAGTCCTATCGGGTCCCCGGCCGTCATCCGAGCCAGTGAGGCGGCGACTGGAACCCCCAGGTGGCGGGGTAGTTTCACGGACGTGCCGACGACGACATCACGCCCCACGCGGGCCGCCGCGACGCGACGACGTCACGGGGCCGCGCTCGCGGCCGCCGCCTCTCTGATCGTCCCGTTGACGACCGCCGCCCCCGCCCTTGCCGATCCCACGCCCTCCCCGACCCCGAGCCGCCCGAGCGTGAGCCCCAGCCCCTCGGGCGTCCGGGCCACCGGGGGCGCGACCGCCCTGGAGGACGACGGCAAGGGCATCGGCCGGGGCGCGCCCCGGAGGCCGCCCGCCCGGATGTCCACCGTCGGCGGCGAGATGCTGGGCCGGCCGGGCCCGCAGGTGCGGCTCGGCCCGGGCGCGCCGCAGCTGCCCAAGGACCTCAGCGGGCGCTCCTGGCTCGTGGCGGACGCGGAGTCGGGCGAGATCCTCGCCGCGAACAACGCGCACTGGCAGCTGCCGCCCGCCTCGACGCTGAAGATGCTCTTCGCCGACACGGTGCTGCCGAAGTTCCCCCGGGCGAAGACGCACCGGGTCGCGCCCTCCGACCTGGAGGGCATGGGCGCGGGCAGCAGCGCCGTGGGGGTGAAGGAGGGCTCCTCGTACAGCGTCCACGACCTGTGGCTGGGCGTGTTCCTGCGCTCGGGCAACGACGCGGTGCGCGTCCTCGCGTCCATGAACGGAGGGATCCCGAAGACCGTGAAGGACATGCAGGCGCACGCCGAGGATCTGCAGGCGCTGGACACCCACGTCGTCACCCCCGACGGCTACGACGCGGACGAGCAGGTCTCCAGCGCGTACGACCTGACGCTGTTCGCCCGTTCGGGCCTGCAGAAGGCGGACTTCCGCGAATACTGCTCGACGGTGTCGGCGCAGTTCCCCGGCGAGGAGAAGCCGGGCAAGCCGCGCGAGAGCTTCGGCATCGTCAACACCAACCGGCTGCTGACGGGCGAGGGCATGCCGAACGGCATGCCGTACAAGGGCATGGCCGGGGTGAAGAACGGCTCGACCACCAACGCGGGCAATACCTTCACGGGCGTCGCCCAGCACGACGGGCGCAAGCTGCTGGTGACGGTGATGAACCCGGAGATCCAGGAGCCGTACGAGGTCTACAAGGAGACCGCGCGGCTCCTGGACTGGGGCTTCGAGGCGGCCGGGCACGTCAAGCCGGTCGGCATGCTGGTTCCCCCGAAGGGAGGCGCCGCGGGCGGCAAGGGCGGCGGCAAGGCGGGCGGGAGCAGCACGCAGGCGTCGGTGGCGAGCGCGGGCTCCGGCGGGATGTGGACGGCCGTGGGGATCGCGGGCGGGGCGCTGGTGGCGCTGGCCGCCGGGGCGTTCATGGTGCACCGGCGCTGGCCGCGTCCCAAGGGGTGACCGGCCTCAGTCCGTACGCGCTTCGCCGTTCGGCGGCTCCGCCGCCGAACGGGTGGCCGTCCACGCCGCGCAGAACAGCACCAGCTTCGCCATGAAGTTGATCCACAGCAGTAGCGCGACGGGCGTGCCGAAGGCCCCGTACATGCTCTTCGCGGCCACTCCCCGCAGATAGCCGCCGAGCAGCAGTTTCAGCAGCTCCAGGCCGACGGCCCCGAGGAGCGCGCCGACGACGAGGCGGCGCCGCGGGGGCAGGACGCCGGGCAGCCGGGAAAGCACGTAGAGCATCAGCAGGAAGTCGGCGAGGACGGCGATGCAGAAGCCGGCCGCGGTCAGCAGCGCGCCGATGCCGTCCAGCCCGGCCCTGGCGGCCACCCAGTCCACGGCCGCCGACGCGAAGGCCGAGCAGCCCAGCGAGACGAGCGCGACGCCGCCGAGGCCGAGGAGCAGCGCGCCGTCCTTGAGCCGGAGCAGGACGGGGTTCCCGGGGCTCTCCTCCTTCTCCCAGACCGCGCGCAGGCACTCCCGCAGCGAGCCGATCCAGCCGACGCCGGTGAACAAGAGCAGTGCTCCGGCCACGATCCCGACCGTGCCCGCGTTGTCGACGAGGCTGCTGAGGTCGAGCTGGCCGGAGATGCCGGGCACCTGCTCGGCGAGCCGCCGCTCCAGGTCCCGCATCTGCTCCTCGCTGAGCAGGGCCGCGCCGACGGCGGCCCCCACGGTGAGCAGGGGGAAGAGGGCCACGAAGCTGGTGAAGGTGATCGCGGCGGCGAGCCTGGTCCACTTCACCCGGTCCAGGGTCTCGTACGAGCGCCACGCGTGGGTCCGCATGAGGCGGGTGATCAGGGGCCCGATGCCGGGGAGCCGCGTCAGCCATTCCATGGCGTACGTCTACCACCCCGAGGTGGGGGTAAGCCCGCCGAGCTGCGCTAACGCGAAGGCGCGGGGGGTCGTACGCCGGTCTGCTGGGGGACGGCCGGCGCCGTCCCCTCCCCCTCCCCGAACGGATACTCGCGCTCCAGGCGCCACACGCCGTCCTCGCCCTGCTCGTAGAGGGCGAAGGAGCCGATCGTCCAGGCGGCCCGGAAGCCGGCGAGCTCCTCGTAGGCCCGGTCCATGGCCTCCTCGGCGATGCCGTGGGCGATGGTGACGTGCGGGTGGTACGGGAACTGCAGCTCGCGGGCGACGGGCCCGGAGCCGTCCCGGATGCGCTTTTGCAGCCAGGCGCAGGAGGAGGAGCCCTCGACCACGTTGACGTAGACGACGGGCGAGAGGGGGCGGAAGGTGCCGGTGCCGGACAGGCGCATGGGGAACGGCCGGCCCTCGGCGGCGACCCGGGCGAGGTGCTCCTCGATCGCGGGCAGGGACGAGGTGTCGACCTCGGTGGGCGGCAGCAGGGTGACGTGGGTGGGGATGCCGTGTGCGTGCGGGTCCCCGAAGCCCTCGCGGCGCTTCTGGAGGAAGCTGCCGTACGGCTCCGGGACCGCGATCGAAACGCCGAGCGTTACGGTCCCCATTGCGTTCTCCCTCCTGTGCGCCTGTATGTCCCCGTGGCCAGTGTGACGGCTGTGCCACACCCCGTGCCAGAGCTCCTGGTCCCTTACGGGCCGGGACCAGGGGCCCGGAGCGCTTCCGGTGGCCCGGCCGCCCTCAGTGCTTGGCGGGCAGGAAGCCCACCTTGTCGTACGCCTGGGCGAGCGTCTCCGCCGCGACCGCGCGGGCCTTCTCGGCGCCCTTCGCCAGGATCGAGTCCAGCGTCTCGGGGTCGTCGAGATATTCCTGCGTGCGGGCGCGGAACGGCGTCACCCACTCCACCATGACCTCGGCGAGGTCGGTCTTGAGCGCACCGTAGCCCTTGCCCTCGTACTTCTGCTCCAGATCCGCCATTCCCGTACCGGTGAGCGTGGCGTAGATGGTGAGCAGATTGCTGACGCCGGGCTTGTTCTCCGGGTCGAAGCGGATCACAGTGTCGGTGTCGGTGACCGCGCTCTTGATCTTCTTGGCGGAGACCTTGGGCTCGTCGAGGAGGTTGATCAGGCCCTTGGGGTTCGCCGTCGACTTGCTCATCTTCGCCGACGGGTCCTGCAGGTCGTAGATCTTCGCCGTCTCGCGGACGATGTGCGCGGACGGGAGGGTGAAGGTGTCGCCGAAGCGGCCGTTGAAGCGCTCGGCCAGGTCGCGCGTGAGCTCGATGTGCTGGCGCTGGTCCTCGCCCACCGGGACGGCGTCCGCCTGGTAGAGGAGGATGTCGGCGACCTGGAGGATCGGGTACGTGAACAGGCCGACCGTGGTGGCCCCGGCGCCCTGCTTGGCGGACTTGTCCTTGAACTGGGTCATCCGGGAGGCCTCGCCGAAGCCGGTGAGGCAGTTCATCACCCAGCCGAGCTGCGCGTGCTCGGGGACGTGGCTCTGCACGAAGAGGGTGCAGCGCTCCGGGTCCAGGCCGGCGGCGAGCAGCTGGGCCGCGGCGAGGCGGGTGTTGGCCCGCAGCTCCTGCGGGTCCTGCGGCACGGTGATCGCGTGCAGGTCGACCACCATGTAGAAGGCGTCGTGGGTCTCCTGCAGGGCCACGTACTGGCGGACGGCACCGAGGTAGTTCCCCAGGTGGAACGAGCCTGCGGTGGGCTGGATACCGGAGAGAGCGCGCGGTCGATCGAGGGCCATGCGCACATTCTCTCAGGTGCGGTGCCCGACTCCGTCCGACGGTGGGGCCGCGAGTAGTAGAAAGGTGGAACAGGGGGCACAGCAATGCCCGCACACGCATGCCCGTACACGAACGGAGCACACGGTGACTTCCACGGAACGCAGCATCGCCGCCGCCGAGGCCCACAGCGCGCACAATTACCATCCGTTGCCGGTCGTCGTCGCGTACGCGGAGGGCGCCTGGATGACGGACGTCGAGGGGCGGCGCTATCTCGACATGCTCGCCGGGTACTCCGCGCTCAACTTCGGCCACGGCAACCGGCGTCTGATCAACGCCGCGAAGGCGCAGCTCGATCGGGTGACGCTGACCTCGCGCGCCTTCCACCACGACCGCTTCGCCGAGTTCTGCACCGAGCTCGCCGCGCTGTGCGGCAAGGACATGGTGCTGCCCATGAACACGGGCGCGGAGGCGGTCGAGACGGCCGTGAAGACCGCCCGCAAGTGGGGGTACAAGGTCAAGGGCGTGCCGGACGGCCGGGCGAAGATCGTCGTGGCGGGCAACAACTTCCACGGCCGCACCACCACGATCATCAGCTTCTCGACGGACGAGGAGGCCCGGGCGGACTACGGCCCGTACACGCCGGGCTTCGAGATCGTCCCCTACGGCGACCTGGCCGCGCTGGAGGAGGCCGTGGACGACTACACGGTCGCCGTGCTGCTGGAGCCGATCCAGGGCGAGGCGGGGGTGCTCGTGCCGCCGGCCGGCTACCTGCCGGGCGTGCGGCGGCTGACCGCCGAGCGCGGGGTGCTGTTCATCGCGGACGAGATCCAGTCCGGGCTGGGCCGCACCGGCAGAACGTTCGCGTGCGACCACGAGGGCGTCGTCCCCGACATGTACGTGCTGGGCAAGGCGCTGGGCGGCGGCGTGGTGCCGGTGTCCGCCGTGGTGGCCTCCCGGGAGGTCCTCGGCGTGTACCGGCCGGGCGAGCACGGCTCGACCTTCGGCGGGAACCCGCTGGCCTGCGCGGTGGCGCTGGAGGTCATCACGATGCTGAAGTCCGGCGAGTTCCAGCAGCGGGCCACGGAGCTGGGCGAGCACCTCCACCAGGAGCTGGGCCTGCTGGTGGGCGGCGGCGCCGTGGAGGCGGTGCGCGGGCGCGGCCTGTGGGCGGGCATCGACATCGCCCCCTCGCATGGTACGGGCCGGCAGATCTCGGAGCGGCTGATGGAGCGGCGCGTGCTGGTGAAGGACACCCACGGGTCCACGATCCGGATCGCCCCGCCGCTGGTGATCAGCAAGGAGGACCTGGACTGGGGCCTGGACCAGCTGCGGGCGGTGCTGGGTTCCTGACGGAGCGGGCGCGAAGGGAGGGGCCGGGGGGCGCCCGGCCCCTTTGCCGTGTTTCCCGTGCCCGGCCACCAGGTGTTGATCTTCTGTACCTACTGGTATGTACACTCCTCGTATGAGCACCTCGGACACCTCGGCCACCTCTGAACGTCTCATCGAGAGCACCCGCGAGCTGCTGTGGGAGCGCGGCTACGTCGGCACCAGCCCCAAGGCCATCCAGCAGCGCGCCGGAGCCGGGCAGGGCAGCATGTACCACCACTTCAGCGGCAAGCCCGGCCTCGCGCTGGCCGCGATCCGGCGGACGGCGCAGGAGATGCGCGGCAAGGCCGAGCAGCAGCTCGGCGGGCCGGGCACCGCCGTGGAGCGGATCACCGCCTATCTGCGGCGCGAGCGCGACGTCCTCAAGGGGTGCCCCGTCGGGCGGCTGACGCAGGATCCGGACGTGATGGCCGACGCCGCGCTGCGGGCGCCGGTGGACGAGACGTTCGTGTGGCTGCGGGGACGGCTCGCCGAGGTGCTCGCGGAAGGCGTCGCGCGCGGCGAGCTGTCCGCCGGCCTCGACCCGGCGGTCACCGCCGCGACCGTCGTCGCCGTCCTCCAGGGCGGCTACGTCCTGGCCCGCGCCGCCGGTTCGACGGCGCCGTTCGAGCAGGCCGTCGACGGGGTGCTCGGGCTCCTCTCCGCCCAGTCCGCCTCCTGATACCGAAAGGCGCAACGTCCCTTGTACGCCAAGCAGTACGAGATCACCCTCCCCGCCGACTACGACATGGGGATCATCCGCGACCGCGTCGCCACGCGCGGCCACGCCCTCGACGACCGCGCCGGCATGGCCCTGAAGGCCTACGTCATCCGCGAGCGCGGCGTGGACGGGTCGCCCGTCAACCAGTACGCGCCGTTCTACCTGTGGAACGACACCGCGGAGATGAGCCGCTTCCTCGTCGGCGGGGGCGGGTTCGAGGGCATCGTCCGGGACTTCGGGCGGCCCGTCGTGCGGCACTGGGCCGGGGTCGCCCGTGAAGCCGGGCCCGCGCGGGGTGCGGTGCCGCGGGCGGCGTCCCGGCGGCTGACGCAGCTGCCCGCCGAGGGGCTGACCGAAGCGGTGGCGGCGGAGACCGCGGCGCTGCGCGAACTGGCGGCCGGGCACGACGGCGTGCACACGGCCGCGCTCGCCGTCGACCCGTACCACTGGCAGCTGCTGCGCTTCGTGCTGTGGCAGGAGGCCGTCCCGGACGGCGAGGACGTCACCGAGCGGTACGAGGTGCTGCACCTGTCCGCGCCGGAGCTCTGACCGCCCGGGCCGCCGGGCGGCTCAGCCGTCGATCACGTGCGGGACGAACCGCGCGTACTCGTCGGTGATGAGCCCCGCCGACTCCCTGATGCCCAGCCCGGCCGGCTCGCCGTCGACCACCCACGCGCCGAGGACCGTGCGGTTGCCGTCGAAGTCCGGGAGCGGGCACAGCTGCTGGTAGCAGCACGGCTCCTCCCGCAGCACCGGATCCGTGCCCGCCTCGTGGACGGTGATGCCGGCGCCCTCCCGGCCCAGCAGCGGCTTGGCGACCCAGCCGCCGCTGCGGGCGAGCTCCCGCGGGCCGTCGAGGTAGGCGGGGAGCAGGTTGGGGTGGCCCGGGTGGAGCTCCCACAGGATCGCCAGGAGCGCCTTGTTGGACAGCAGCATCTTCCACGCCGGCTCGATCCACAGCGTGGATCCCGTACCGCCGCCGTTGTCGAGGGTGTCCAGGGCGTTGGGGCCGAAGCGGTCGGTCGTCAGCCACTCCCACGGGTAGAGCTTGAAGCAGGAGCGGATGAAGGCGTACCGCTCGTCGACGAAGCGGCCGGAGAGGGGGTCCCAGCCGATGTTCTCCATGGAGATCGCCCGGGTGTCCAGGCCGGCCTGCTCGGCGGTCTCGCGCAGGTAGGCGACCGTCATCAGGTCCTCGCCGAGCTCGTCGCCGGCCGAGTGCGCGAAGTACAGCGGCGTGCCGGGCGGCAGCAGCGGCGCCTGCCGCTTCCAGGCGTCGACGAGGCGCTCGTGCAGGGAGTTCCACTGGTCGAGTCCGGGGAAGCGGTCCTCCATCCAGAACCACTGGGCGCTCGCCGCCTCCACCAGGGAGGTGGGCGTGTCGGCGTTGTACTCCAGCAGCTTGGCCGGGCCGTCGCCGTCGTGGCGCAGGTCGAAGCGGCCGTAGACGGAGGGGAGTTCGTCGCGGCGGCGCCAGGACTCGGCGATCAGGGCGGTCAGCGCCGGGTCGGTGAGGCCGAGGTCGGCGAAGCGGTCGTGCTCGACGATGTGCGCGGCCGCGGCCGTGCACATCTCGTGCAGCTCCGCGACACTCTCCTCCAGCTCCTCGACCTCGGCGAGCGTGAAGGAGTAGTACGCACTCTCGTCCCAGTACGGGCGCAGGGAGCCGTCGGGGAGGCGGGTCAGGGGGTAGATCACGCCCTGCTCCTCGACGGTGGCCTGCCAGCCGGGACGGGGCTCGGTGCGGTGGCGGCGCATCGGGTCAGCCGCCGCCGGAGCCGGAGTTCGAGCAGCCGAAGCCGCCCCGGTCGGCGGCCTGGCTCTTGCTGAACGTGCCCTTCTCGGCGTACCCGCCGGACTTGTCCGAGCCGTAGTACCAGCGGCCCGCCGAGCTGCTGCCGCCGCCGCTGCCGCCGCCGTTCCCGCTGCCGCCGCCCTTGCTCTTGCAGGCCTTGGAGTCGACGACCCGGTAGCCGCCGCGCGCGACGTCGTAGCTGTTCGGGTCGACGCAGCGCTTGTCCGGCTCGGATCCGCAGGAGGTCAGGGCCGCGGCGAGCGCGCCCATCCCGCCGAGGACGACCGTGGACGAGCGCAGCCTGCGCCGCGTCCTGCCTGTCTTTTCCGTCATGCAGATGACCCCCGTCATGTTCTGCTTCTGGCGTTTCGTCCGGTGTTTCTGCTGTGTCGCCAGCAGTTTTCACTCCCGCACTCACGTGCGATGAGGCCACTCACCCTAAGGGGCCCAGGGCGGCGGTCGTTCACTCCGCCGGCGGCAGGATCCTCAGCAAGGCCTCCAGGGCGCCCGGGAACGCGTGGTCCGGCGGGGTGCCGTAGCCGACGATGAGGCCGCTGGGGGCGGAGTCCGGGGCCGGGGTGCAGCGCAGGCGGGCGAGGCCCTCCAGGGCCAGGCCCTCCCACGCCGCGGCCTGCAGGGTGGGGTGCTCCGTGCCCGGCGGGAGTTCGAGGACGGCGTGCAGGCCCGCCGCGATGCCGGTGACCTTGATGTGCGGGGCACGCTCGGCGAGGACCTCCACGAGCCGGTCGCGCCGCCGCCGGTACCGCAGCCGCATCGCGCGGACGTGACGGTCGTAGGCCCCGGACGTGAGGAACTCCGCGAGCGTCAGCTGCTCCATGACGCCCGAGCTCCACTCCCCCGCCCGCTTGTGGGCCAGCACCTCGCCGGCGAGGTGCTCCGGCAGCACCATCCACGCGAGCCGCAGCCCCGGCGCGAGGGCTTTGCTCGCGGTGCCGAAGTAGACGATGCGCTCCGGGCTGAGGCCCTGCAGACAGCCCACCGGCTGCCTGTCGTAGCGGAACTCGCCGTCGTAGTCGTCCTCCAGGATCGTCCCGCCGGTACGGGCCGCCCAGTCGACGACCGCGGCGCGCCGGTCGGGGTGCAGGGGCACGCCGGTGGGGAACTGGTGCGCCGGAGTGATGAGCACCGACCGGACGGCCGCCTTGCCGCCCTCCAGCACGCCGACGTCGGCGCCCTGCTCGTCCAGCGGCATCGGCAGGCACCGCAGCCCCGCCCGCTCCAGCGCCTCCCGGTGGAACCACAGCCCGTACTCCTCCACCCCCATCTCCCGCGTCCCGCGCTCCCGCAGCACCCGGCTCACCAGCCCCAGGCCCTGCGTGAACCCCGAGCACACCACGATCCGCTCCGGGTCCGCGTGCACGCCGCGGGCTCGCGCCAGGTAGCCCGCGAGGGCGGTCCGCAGCTCGATCCGGCCCCGCTCGTCGACGTGCCCGAGCGCGTCGTGCGGGGCCGCCGCCATGGCCCGGCGGGCCGCGGCGAGCCACGCGGCGCGCGGGAAGGCGGAGACGTCGGCGGTGCCGGGGCGCAGGTTGTAGACGGGCCGCTGCGGCGTCCGCACGGGCGGCGTCCGGCGCTCGGGCGCCCGCGCGGCGGCCCGCCGGGCCACCCGCGTACCCGACCCCTGGCGGGCGGTCAGCCAGCCCTCGGCGACGAGCTCGCCGTACGCGTCGGCCACCGTGTTCCGGGCCAGGCCGAGGTCCGCCGCGAGCGTACGGGAGGAGGGCAGCCGGCTGCCGGGCGCGAGCCGGCCACTGCGGACGGCATCGCGCAGGGCCCGGATGAGGGAGGCGCGCACGCCGCCCGGCCCGCTCAGGTCCAGGTGGAAGTCCACACCCGAAGTGGCCCATGATTTCTCCATGGGAATGGACCATACCCGTGGGCTGCACCCGGCCTAATGTCGTTCCCATGACGACCACGACCGCACAGACCACCCCCCACCACCACGGCCCCCGCATGCTGCTCCAGGAGTTCGCCCCGGAGGTCCAGAAGGCGATGCTGAACCTGGAGCGGGCGGCCCGGAAGGGCCTGGAGACCTCCCTCATCGAACTGGTCAAGATCCGCGCATCGCAGATCAACCGCTGCGCCTTCTGTCTCGACATGCACACCAAGGACGCCCGCCGCCTCGGCGAGTCCGAGGAGCGCATCTACCTCCTCAACGCGTGGGAGGAGGCGGCCGGCCTCTACACGGAGAAGGAGCAGGCGGCGCTCGCCCTGACCGAGGCGGTCACCCTGCTGCCCTCCGGGGTCTCCGACGCGGTCTACGAGCGGGCGGCGAAGCACTTCCCCGAGCAGGAGCTCGCCCAGCTGATCGCCATGATCACCACCATCAACGCGTGGAACCGGATCGGCGTGACGACCGGCCTGGGCCCGGGCGCGTACGCGGTCTGAGCCCCGCCCTCACACGGTCCGGGGCCCCGTCCCGCACGACGAGAGCGGCGCCGTCCACGGGGGTACGGCGCCGCTCGCTCGGCATCTCCCTACGGGAGCCACTTCATCCAGACGTCCGGGTTCTCCTCCACCCAGCGCTTCGCGGCCTCGTCCGCGCTGAGCTTGTCCTCCGCGATCATCTGGGCGACGGCGTTCTGGTCCTCCTTCGACCACTGGAAGTTCTTCAGGAAGCGGGCCGCCTTACCGCCCTTGCGGGTGAAGTCCGCGTTGAGGAACTTCTTCAGCTGCGTCGTGGGGTAGGCGCAGTTCACCGTCGCCGGGTCCGCCGTCCCCTTGTCCGCGCACTCCTGGGTGTACGCGGGCAGCTTCACCTCCACCATCGGCACCTCGTTGAAGAGCCACTGGGGCTCGTACCAGTAGGTGAGGAAGGGCTTCTTCTCCTTGGCGGACTGCTGGATCTGGGTGATCTGCGCCGCCTCCGATCCCGCGAAGACGACCTTGTAGTCCAGGCCGAGGTTCTTCACGAGCGCCTTGTCGTTGGTGACGTACGACGGCGAGCCGTCCAGGAGCTGGCCCTTGCCGCCGCTCTCGGGCGAGCGCAGCTGGGAGGCGTACTTGTTGAGGTTCCGCCAGTCGAGGACGTCGGGATGGGCGTCGGCGAAGTACTTCGGCACCCACCAGCCGATGTGGCCGGTGACGCCGAGGTCGCCGCCGGAGGCGATCGTCTTCTTGTCCTGGACGTACCGCTTCTCCTGCTCCGGGTGACCCCAGTCCTCCATGATCGCGTCGACGCGGCCCTGGCTGAGGGCGTCCCAGGCGGGCACCTCGTCCACCTGCACGGTATCGACGCGGTAACCCAGCTCGCGCTCCAGCAGGTACTTGGCGACGGCCGTGTTGGCCCGCGCGCCCACCCAGGACTGCACGGACAAGGTGACGGTCTTCGTCCCCGCCGCATCGGCGTACGGGGACGCCTGCTTGGTCATGTCGGCCGCGCCGCAGCCGGTGGCCGTGGCGGCGGCCAGGACGGCCAGGGCGGCCGCGGCCACCACCGTCCTGCGCGTGCCACGCGCTCCGCGCGCTCCGCGCGTTCTCTGCGTCCTAGGCGCCATCACGCGCTCCCTTCGTCGGCTGCGTGACCCGGTCGAGCATCAGCCCCAGGCACGCGATGGCCACACCCGCGGTGAGGCCCGTGGCCAGGTCGCCCTGGGCCAGGCCGAAGACGACCTCGTAGCCGAGCGCGCCGCCGCCGACGAGACCGCCGATGATGACGACCGACAGCACCAGCACCACGGCCTGGTTGACCGCGAGCAGCAACTGCGGGCGGGCCAGCGGGAACTGCACCTGGCGCAGCTGCTGACCGCCGGTCGCACCCAGCGAGCGGGCCGACTCCATCGCACCGGGGTTCACCCGGCGCAGGCCCTCGCTCGCGATGCGGACGACGGCGGGCAGCGCGTAGACGACCGCGGCCGCGGCGGCCGGGGCCCGGCCGATGCCGAACAGCGCCACGACGGGGATCAGGTACACGAACTGCGGCATGGTCTGGAAGACGTCCAGGACCGGCCGCAGCAGCCGCTCCACGCGCGGGCTGCGCGCGGCGGGCACCGCGATCGTGAAGCCGAGGACGAGCGTGACGGCCACGGCGGCGATCACCTGGGAGAGCGTGTCCATCGACAGCTCCCAGCGGCCCAGCACGCCGATCGCGGCCAGCGACAGGACCGCCGTCAGCGCGGTCCGCCACGTGCCGATGAGCCAGGCGAGGGCGGCCACGAGGAGGAGGGCGCCCCACCAGGGGAGGGCCAGGAGGCCGTCGCGCAGGGGGTCGAGGACCCAGGCGGTGTAGTGGGCGGCGAGGTCGGCGGTGCCGCCGATGCCGGGGAGGCCGGTGTAGAGGTGGTCGACCATCCAGTCCTTGGCCTGGTTGACCGGGGCGGCGATCGCCACGGTCCAGCCGTCCGGCCAGGGCTTGTCGCCCGTGGCGAGGGCCGCCGTGGCGACCGCGGCCAAGGCCGCGAGCCATGCGGTCGTTCGCCGGGTGCGGCCCGTCGTCCGGTTGTGCCCACCCGTTCCGCCTTGCGGAACGCCTGCCCACAACCTGGGGAGGCGGGAAGGCCGGGGAGACCCGGGAGCGGCCGCGCCCGCCGTCGTGCGGTCCAGGACTATGGCCAGGAGGACGATCGGGATGCCCGCGGCCAGGGCGCTGCCGACGTCCACCGTCGACAGGGCCTGGTAGACGCGGTCTCCCAGGCCGTCCGCGCCGATCACGGACGCGATGACGGCCATCGACAGGGCCATCATGATGGTCTGGTTGACGCCCAGGAGCAGCTCGCGGCGGGCGAGCGGCAGGCGCGCGGTCAGCAGCCGCTGCCGTCCGGTCGCGCCGAGCGACTCCACCGCTTCCAGGACGCCCCGGTCGGTGGAGCGCAGGCCGAGCGCGGTCAGGCGGGCCATGGGCGGCGCCGCGTAGACGACGGTCGCCAGGACGGCGGGCGCCACGCCGATGCCGAAGACGAGGACGACGGGCAGCAGGTACGCGAAGGCGGGCAGCGCCTGCATGGTGTCGAGGACGGGCCGCAGCGCGCGGAACGTACGGTCCGACAGGCCTGCTGCGAGGCCCATCAGCGCGCCCACGGCGACGGACACCGCCACCGCGACGATCATCAGCGCGAGCGTGCGCATCGTGGGCACCCACATGCCGAGCAGGCCGCAGGCGGCGAACGAGGCGAGGGCGGTCACGGCGACCCGTACGCCCGCCACGCGCCAGGCGATCAGCGCCGCCGCTGCCGTCACTCCGGCCCAGCCGAGGGCCAGGAGGACGGTGTAGACGGCGTGCACGGCGCCGATGATCGCGCCGCTGATGTGCCCGAAGAAGTAGAGGAAGGCCCAGTGGCCGTCGCGGTTGTCGATGATCCAGTCGCTGGCCCCGGTCAGGGGCTTGGTCAGGTCGACGGTGAGCGCGGACGGCCAGGTGCCGCTGCCGTGGATCGCTGCCGCCACGGGCCCGAGGACGGCCGCGGCGGCGGCGAGGACGAGCAGCTTGCGGGCCGCGGGCCGGGCCCACAGGGCCTTCAGCGCCGCCGCACCGGCGTCGGCTTCCGGCTCGGACTTCGCCCTGGCGGCAGCTGCGCGGGCGGGAGTGGTGACTGTGCTCACGCGGTCCGCCTCCATCGAAGGCACGGGATCCGGTGCCGGTCCGGTGCCGGTTGGGGACGGCCGGTCAGAGCCGTCGGGGATTGTGCGTTCATGCCGCCGCCCTCCGCGAGGAGTCCAGGCCCGCGACCACGCCCAGCAGGCTCCGGTGGTCGACGACGCCGACGCAGCGGCCGCCGTCGACGACGCGGGCCCAGGTGCCCGTGCGCGCGACCGTCTCGATCGCTTCCGCGACGGTCGTCGTGGGGGCGAGGGACTCGCCCGACTCCGACTCGCCCGCGGCGGCGGGCCGCATGGCGCGCCGGACGGTGAGGACCTGTTCGCGCGGGACGTCCCGCACGAAGTCGCGGACGTAGTCGTCCGCCGGGGAGCCCACGATCTCCTCCGGCGTGCCGCACTGCACGACGCGGCCGTCGCGCATCAGGGCGATCCGGTCGCCGAGGCGCAGCGCCTCGGACAGGTCGTGGGTGATGAAGACCATCGTGCGGCCCTCGTCGCGGTGCAGGCGGACGACCTCTTCCTGCATGTCGCGGCGGATGAGCGGGTCGAGGGCGCTGAACGGCTCGTCGAACAGGAGGACTTCGGGGTCGGCGGCGAGGGCGCGGGCGAGGCCCACGCGCTGCTGCTGGCCGCCGGAGAGCTGGCCGGGGCGGCGGGCCTCCATGCCCGCGAGGCCGACCTTCTCCACCATCTCGGCGGCCTTGGCGCGGCGTTCGGCCTTGCCGACGCCCTGGATCTCCAGGCCGTAGGCGACGTTGTCGAGGACGGAGCGGTGCGGGAGCAGCCCGAAGTGCTGGAAGACCATGGCCGCGCGGTGGCGGCGCAGCTCGCGCAGGGCGCCCTTGTCCATGCCGCACACGTCCTCGCCGTCGATGGCGATGGTGCCGGAGGTCGGCTCGATGAGCCGGGTCAGGCAGCGGACGAGCGTGGACTTGCCGGAGCCGGAGAGGCCCATGACGACGAAGACCTCGCCCTGGCGGACGTCGAAGGAGACGTCGCGGACGGCCACGGTGCAGCCGCTCCGCTCGCGCAGCTCCTCGGCGGAGAGGGCGGCGAGGTCACTGCCGGGGACGCGGTCGGCCTTCGGCCCGAAGACCTTCCACAGGTTGCGGACGCTGAAGACGGCCGGCGCGTCGGCCGCGGCCTGCGGCGCGCCCTCGGGCGTCCGCTCCGTGGGTGCGCCGGTGCCGGCGCCGGTGCCGTTCATCGGGAGTCACCCCCGGTGCCGGGGCCTGCTACAAGCATCTCCGCGCACTTCTCTCCCACCATCAGGACTCCGATCATCGGGTTCACGGCGGGCATCGTCGGGAAGACGGACGCATCCGCGATGCGGATGTTCGTCAGGCCGCGAATCCGCAGCTCGGGGTCGACCACGGCGAGGGCGTCGTCGGCGTCGCCCATCCGGCAGGTGCCGGCGGGGTGGTAGACGGTGTGCGCGGCCTTGCGGACGAGTTCGCTGATCTCGGCGTCGTCGGTGACCTCGGGCCCGGGGAAGACCTCGCGCTTGAGCCACTTCTTGAACGGCTCGGCCCGGGCGACCTCGCGGGCGAGCTTGATGCCGTCGACGAGGGTGCGGCCGTCGTAGTCCTCCTCGTCCTCGAAGTATCGGAAGTCGAGGGCGGGCTTGACCTCGGGGTCCGCGGAGGTGAGGTAGAGGCGGCCGCGGGCGCGGGACTTGGGGATGTTGGGGGTCATGGACACGCCGTGCTCGGGGCGTTCGTAGCCCAGTCGCTCGGGGTTGTCCGTGAAGGGGATTTGGTAGAAGTGGAACATCAGGTCCGGGCCCTGGTGCTCCGGGTCCCGCTTGACGAACAGGCCCGCGTCGGAGTCCATCGCGGAGTTGCCCGGGATGGGGCCTTCGGTCTCCCAGACGATGACCGACTCGGGGTGGTCGATGAGGTTCTCGCCGACGCCCGGCAGGTCGAGCACGCAGGGTATGCCGAGTGCTTCGAGGTCCTTCTTCGGGCCGATGCCGGAGTGCATCAGCAGCCGGGGGGTGTCGACGGCGCCGGCGCACACCAGCACCTCGCGGCCGGCCTCGACGTAGATCTCCTCGCCGTCCTTGGTGCGGACGTGCACGCCCTTGGCGCGGGTGCCCTCCAGCTCCAGCTTGTGGGCCCAGGTCTCCAGCATCAGGCGGAGGTTGGGCCGGTCGCCGGCCTCCATGTGGGGGTGGAGGTAGGCGACGGAGGCGGAGGAACGCTTGTTGTTCTCCGGGTGGTAGGCGAGGTCGAAGAAGCCGACGCCCTCGTCGAAGGGCTTGTCGTTGAAGCCGGTGACCTCGGGGACGCCGAGCGCCGTCTTGACGGCCTCGATCCAATCGGAGGCGATGGCGTTCTGGTCCTTCTTGGCGACCCGCACGATGTTGTTGCGGAGCTTGCCGAAGTAGGGGTCCATGTCCTTCGCGCCCCAGCCTGCGGCGCCCGCGGCCTCCCACTCGTCCCAGTCGGAGGGCAGGGGCTTGAAGGAGATGAGGGTGTTGTGCGAGGAGCAGCCGCCCAGCACCTTGGCGCGGCTGTGCAGGATGTGCGAGTTGCCGCGGGGCTGTTCCGTGGTGGTGTACTCGTAGTCCAGCTCGCCGCCGAGCAGGCCGAGCCACTTGCGCAGCGTCAGCACGTCCTCGCGGTCGATGTCGGACGGGCCGCCTTCGATGACGACGACGGAGGTCCCGGGGTCCTCCGCGAGGCGGGAGGCGATGACCGAACCGGCGGTGCCTCCGCCGACGACGACGTAGTCGGCCGTGATCTTCTGGGCTACGGGGGGCATGGGGGTACTCCTCGGGGCAGGGAAGGTTCTTCGCTTACGGAATGAGGCTGGCTCAGCCGGCGAACCAGCGCACCGGCTCGGGTGCGAGGTTCTGGTAAATGTGCTTGGCCTCGCGGTATTCGGCCAGGCCCGCGGGGCCGAGCTCGCGGCCGATGCCGGACTTGCCGAATCCGCCCCACTCCGCCTGCGGCAGGTAGGGGTGGAAGTCGTTGATCCAGACGGTGCCGTGGCGCAGCCGGCCGGCGACGCGGCGGGCGCGGCCCGCGTCCTTCGTCCACACGGCGCCCGCGAGGCCGTACTCGGTGTCGTTGGCCAGGGCCACGGCCTCGTCCTCGGTGCGGAAGACCTCGACGGTGAGGATCGGGCCGAAGGTCTCCTCGCGGACGACCTTCATCGCGCGGTGGCAGTGGTCGAGGACGGTCGGCGCGAAGAAGTAACCGCCCGCCGGGCGCACCGCGTCCGGCTCGGGCTGGGCGCCGCCGCAGCGCAGCGTCGCACCCTCGGCCAGGGCGGAGGCGACGTACGCCTCGGTCTTGTCGAGCTGCTGCGCGGAGACCAGCGGGCCGCACTCGACGCCGTCCTCGGTGCCGCGGCCGAGACGGATCTTCGTGGCGCGGCGGGCGAGTTCGGCGACGAAGCGGTCGCGGACGGACTCCTCGATGATGAGGCGGGAGCCGGCCGAGCAGACCTGGCCGCTGTGGATGAACGCGGCGTTGAGGGCCTGGTCGACGGCGGTGTCGAAGTCCTCGTCGGTGGCGCAGGCGTCGGCGAAGACCACGTTGGGGTTCTTGCCGCCGAGTTCGAGGGCGACCTTCTTCACGGTGGGCGCCGCGGCCTGCATCACCTTGGTGCCGGAGGCGAGGCCGCCGGTGAAGGAGACGAGGTCGACGTCGGGGTGCTCGGACAGGCGGGCGCCGACGGGGTCGCCCGCGCCGGTGACGAGGTTGCCGACGCCGTCCGGGAGACCCGCCTCGGCCAGCAGCTTCATCAGCAGCACGGTGGACAGCGGGGTGACCTCGCTGGGCTTGATGACGAAGGTGTTGCCCGCCGCCAGCGCGGGGGCGACCTTCCAGCTGGCCTGCAGCAGTGGGTAGTTCCAGGGAGTGATCAGCGCGCAGACGCCGACCGGCTCGTGGACGACGACGCTGTGCACGGTGTCCGAGCCCGCGTCGACGACGCGCCCGCCGCCCTCGTTCACGACGAGGTCGGCGAAGTAGCGGAAGGCGTCGGTCACGCAGTCGACGTCGGTGCGGCCCTCTTCGAGGGTCTTGCCGGTGTCCCGGCTCTCGGTCAGCGCGATCTCCTCGCGGTCGCGCTGGAGGAGGTCCGCGACGCGGCGCAGCAGCGCCGCCCGCTCGGCCACGGGCGTCCGCGGCCAGACGCCCTGCCCGCCGTCGAAGGCGCGGCGGGCCGCGGCGACGGCGGCGTCCGTGTCGTCGGCGCCGCCCTCGGAGACCACGGCGAGGGTCTTGGCGTCCGCGGGGTCGAGCACCTCCCGCTGGGCACCGGACGCGGCGGCGCGCCACACCCCGTCGACGTGGATGGTCTCGGCTGACGACATGTCTTCTCTGCCTTCCGGTTCCTGGTCTATCCCGCTGCCGCCGGGCAGGACGCTCGGGCGGCAACGGGACGCGCCTAACCAAAAGGCGAAAAGCTATGCCTCTTTCTTTACAAAGAGTGACACGGGTCACTGAGTGTCGCTGCCGCCACCGCTGCTCACGCAGTAACCGGAGGGGCAGAACGAACCCAGCAGCACCCGGTAGATCTCCCGGTGCTCGGACCACTCGTCGGCCGGCCCTGCGACCAGCAGCGCGTACTGCCGCCGGTCGGGCCCGGTGAACGCCCGGTCGACGATGCGGCGCACGGTGCCGTCGGGCCTGACATAGGTGTACTCCAGCTCCGCCGCGTCGGACGAGGGGCCGCCCACCGTGGTCAGGCCCAGCTTGCGGTACCCCCTGTTTCCGGACACCGCCCGCTCGGTCTCCTCCAGGGCCGCGTAGGGCGTCGGCTCGGGGCCCGCCAGGGTGAACACCTGGATCAGGCTGTTGCCGTCCGCCCGCTTGAAGAAGACGCTGGCGCCCTCCGTGGTGCGCTCCCACCCCTGCGGGACGTCCGCGCGGAAGCCGGACACGTCCTCCGTGCGGCGGAAGCCGGGCGGGGCGTCCCGGGTGGAGCCCTGACCGGACCCCGGTCCGGATCCGGGTCCGGATCCCGAGCCGGAGAAGGAGCCGGGCGGGGCGCTCGGGCTGTAGCCGCCGCTGCCGTAGCCCGTGGCGCCGGCGGTGAAGCCGCCGGTGAATCCGCCGGTGGTCCCGCTGGTCGCCCCGCCTGTCGTTCCCGTGGTGCCCGTGGTGCCTGTGGTGCCGGAGATGCTGCCGTACGACGGGCCCGGGCTCGGCAGGACGCCCGCGCTCGCGCTGGGCGACGCGCCGCCCGAGCCGCCCGCGCCCGTATCACCGCCGTCGTCCCGCATCAGGGCCCAGGCGCCGACGCCCAGGCCGCCCATGAGGACCACCCCGGCCAGCGCACCGGCCAGGATCGCCGCGTGCGACGGCCCCTCGGGCAGGCCCTCCGGCGGCCCGGGGAGCAGGTGGACCTCGGGCTCGTCGGGGTCGTGGGGGTGGTCGTGGAGGCTGTCGTGGTCGTCCGCGGCGTCCCCTCGTGCGGCGTGCGGTCGCCGTCCGGGCGGGTCGTCCTCCACCCACTGCTGGAGATCCGCGTCCCAGCGGCTCATGTGCCCCGCCCCCTCACGCCAGCAGCCGGCCGGCCGCCTCGGCGACCGTGGCCGCCGAGGCCAGGCCGCCGGCGGCCGTGGTTCCGCTGCTCAGCAGGGCCCGCAGCCGCACCAGACGGCCGCGGTGCGTGCGGCCGGTGCGGCGGGCCTCGTCCTCCAGGCCGGCGAGCTCGTCGCCGACCGCGTCGACGCCGTCACCCTCGGCCCGTACGAGCAGGGGCAGTTGGCGGCGCAGCTCCGCGACGGCCTCCAGCAGCTCGGGCGGCACGGCGAGCGCCTCCCGGGAGGAGTCGACGGCCCGGGCCTGCCGGCCCGCGGCGACGGCGCCTCCCGACAGCTCGCCGACCGCGACGCCACCGTGGCCGGGCGCCTCCGCCGGCACGGGGGCTAAGCCGGTGCCGGGGTGAGCGTCCCGGCCGTCCCGCTCGGCGTGATTCCCGGCCCGCTCTGTGCGGCTTTCGGCCTGCGCGCGGTCCCCGGCGGCCACAGCGCCGCCCGTCATCCGGCCGATGGCGATGCCGCCTCCGCTGCCGGCACCGCCGCCGACTCCACTGCCGACTCCACTGCCGCCGTCCTGCTTGCGATCCGTCATGATCCCCCGTCCTTCGTGGTGTTCTTCGCCTGGGCACCGCTGCCCACGGCCACGGCGCCGCCGCTCATCGAGCCGATGAAGACGCCGCCCTCGCTGACCTGCACGATCTGCTGCTCGAACTGGTCGGTTTCATAGCCCTGGGAGCGCAGTGCGTCCCGTACGCCGCTCGCGATCCGGTCCTGGACCGTCTTCACGTAGCGGCTGATGTCCATCTCCTGGAACAGCGAGACGGAGTGCACCCCGGCGATCTCCCGCACCGAGCCCGCGGGACCGTCCGGGACCGCGCGGCGCGGGTCGGCCAGCCACGTGCGGAAACCGGCGACGGCCGTGCGGACCGCCGAGACGGCGGAAGCGAACCCGGCCGCGGGCGCGGTCAGCAGGGCGCGGACGCCGTCGCGCAGGATGTCGTCCTCGCCGCGGGCGGCGATCACGTCGACCGCGCGGAACTCCGGCTTGACCGGCTTGAGCACGTGCGGCACGACCTCCAGCACCAGCATGCCGCCCTGGGTGTGCACCCTGACCAGCACGGAGACGACGACCTGCTCGTCCCAGGCGCCGACGCGGACCCGCAGGAAGTAGCGGCGGGCCTCGCCGCCCTCGTCCACGGCGTCCCGCAGGTGCTGCCGGACGACGGGCGCGTCGTAGCGGACCTCGGGCCGGGGCGGGCCCACGGGCAGGTAGACGAACTCCTCGATCTCCAGGTCCTTCAGCCGGTCGCGGCTGGTCGCGGCGGCGGAGTCGCGCAGCGCCTCCAGGCGGGGCCGGATCAGGTCCACGACGGCGCGGGCGGTGAACGGCGGCCGCGCACCGCCGTTGCCGCCGTCCCGGGGCTTGAGCTCCAGGACGAGCGACCACGGCTCGTGCGGGCGGCCCATGCCGAGGAACGGGCGGGAGGGGTCGTAGATGGTCAGCCCCGCGTACTGCTCGCGGTCGATCGTCGCCGCGATACGGCGGTGGTGGCGCGAGCGCGGCACCGCGCGGGGGTGGTGGGCGAAGGCCTCCCGGCCGAGCTCCAGGCGCATGACGGAGGCGACGCGCGAGCGGTGCATCCACACGGGCAGCACGAGGAGCAGCGGGAAGAGCAGGGACGCCCAGTTGTCCGCGCCCTCGAACAGGGCGACCAGGGCCATGCCCCAGTAGGAGAGTTGCAGCACGGGCGGTCCGACGGCCCGCAGGGCGCGCAGCGAGGTCCGCCCCTTGACGGCTTCGCGCAGGGTCTTGTTGTCGACCGCATAGACGGCGCTCCCGCGCCCGGCGGCCGCCTGCCCGATCCACTGCACTACGCAGACCGCGGCGTAGAGGACGGCCCAGGGGATCTCCGTCTCGGGGTCGATGCCCGCGTCGGTCGCGAACCCGACGGCGAAGAACGCGGCCCACAAGCAGGCCAGCAGCACCGCCGTGAGCACGTCCTGCGCACGCGCCCGCAGCGCGTGGGTGAGCACCGGCACGACGTCGACGCCGAGCGACGGCGCGATCGGCCGCTCCTCGTGCTCCACCAGCTCTTCGACGACGCGCCGGCGGAAGTCGAGATCGAGATACGCCCCCGCACAGAGCAGGCGGGTGGCTTCGCTCCGCGAGTCGGGCCGCACGTCGGGCCTACCGGTACCGGCCGTTCTCGCGGACCCGGTCGATGTGGCCTGATCGGTTCTTGCGGATCCGGCGGATAAGGTCATTGACTCTCCGATCGTCGAACTCACCTGCGAATATGCAGGAGTTGACGGATTTTCGGAGAACTCACAATAAGCCAATCCGCTGCCCGTAGACCCCACTTGCACTCGGATAGCGGACCGAAAACCGACCCCGTACGGGTTCACGACCGCACGTCAGTACGGAAAAACGGGAGTGCCCCGGCGGCAACAGCCGCCGGGGCACTCCCGTCGAAGGATGCGGGTTCCGGGGATCCGGAGATCCGTGGATCAGATGAGGCCGAGGGCGCGGACCGCGTCGCGCTCCTCCGACAGCTCCTGGACCGAGGCGTCGATGCGGCCGCGGGAGAAGTCGTTGATCTCCAGGCCCTGGACGATCTCGTACTTGCCGTCCTTGCAGGTGACCGGGAAGGAGGAGATGAGGCCCTCGGGGACGCCGTAGGAGCCGTCCGACGGGATGCCCATGGAGGTCCAGTCGCCCTCGGCGGTGCCGTTGACCCAGGTGTGGACGTGGTCGACGGCGGCGTTGGCGGCCGAGGCGGCCGAGGACGCGCCGCGGGCCTCGATGATCGCCGCGCCGCGCTTGGCGACGGTCGGGATGAAGGTGTCCGCGAGCCAGGCCTCGTCGCTCACGATCTCGGCGGCGTTCTTGCCGGCGATCTCCGCGTGGAAGATGTCCGGGTACTGGGTGGCCGAGTGGTTGCCCCAGATCGTCAGGCGCTTGATGTCGGCGACGGACGAGCCGGTCTTCTGGGCCAGCTGCGTGAGGGCGCGGTTGTGGTCCAGGCGGGTCATCGCGGTGAAGCGCTCGGCCGGGACGTCCGGCGCGGCGGCCTGGGCGATGAGGGCGTTGGTGTTGGCCGGGTTGCCCACGACGAGGACCTTGATGTCGTCCGCGGCGTGGTCGTTGATGGCCTTGCCCTGCGGCTTGAAGATGCCGCCGTTGGCCTCCAGCAGGTCACCGCGCTCCATGCCCTTGGTGCGCGGGCGGGCGCCGACCAGCAGCGCGACGTTCGCACCCGCGAAGCCGACGTTCGGGTCGTCGGTGATGTCGATGCCGCGGAGCAGCGGGAAGGCGCAGTCGTCGAGCTCCATGGCGGTGCCCTCGGCGGCCTTCAGGCCCTGCGGGATCTCCAGCAGGCGCAGCTTGACCGGCACGTCGGCGCCGAGGAGCTGACCGGAGGCGATGCGGAAGAGCAGCGCGTAGCCGATCTGGCCGGCTGCACCGGTGACGGTGACATTGACGGGAGTGCGGGTCATGGCGATCTCCTGCTGCGAACTGGGGTTGGGTGTCCCTGCCCATGAGTGAGGATCTCTCTCGGTATCAAGAGATCCGGCGTCAGGCTATCCGACCCGGCCCGCTCCGAACCCCCGCCCCCGTGTGGGACGCCTCACCGTGCCGCGCCCGGCGCCGCGGCCGGCGCCGCGGCCGCCCGGCGCTCACCCGGCCGGGGCGGAGGCGGCGCGGGCCACCGTGCACCCCTTGGGCCCCGCGGTCAGCGCCGCGCAGGCCTTGGCCTTGCCCGGCTCGGACACCGCGACCATCGGGGTGTAGCCGTCGGCGTCGCGCACCACCCGGCCGGACTCCGAACGGGCGGGCACGCCGCCGTCCGCGGCCGCGTCTATCCGGACGGCGTCGCCCGGGGCCGCCTGCGTTATCCGCGCCCACGCCGCGCCGCACACCTGGCTGTAGCGGACCTCGACGTAGGACGTGCCGACGGTCGCGGACCCGGCCGTCGTCGCCCGGCCGCCGCCGCAGCCCATGGCCTCGGGGTCCTTGCCGCTGCACTCGGCGCCCGCGCACTTGACGCCGGCGGGCAGGACGACGGAGGGCGAGGCGAGCGGCGGGGCACTGCCGGAGCCCCCGCCCGTGCCCTCGCCGACGCCCAGCAGCAGTACGACCGCCGCGACGACGAGGAGGGCGCCCACCACGCCCGTGACGAAGAGGGCCGCGCGGCGGCGGGGCGCCGGGCCGTCGGCCGGGATGGCGTTGGCCCGGTAGTCGGGCGGCCGGGGCGAGCCCGGGACGGGTGGGCGCGGGGCCGGCCCTGAGGGGCCCGCGGCTCCGGTGGGACCGGGAGCTCCGGCAGGACCGGGGGCTCGGCCAGTGCCCGGGGCTCGGGCAGGGGCCGGGGACCCGGCGGGGCTTGCGGCCCGGCTCTCCTCCGTGACCGCCGCCCGGCGCGCCGCCTCGTGGCAGAGCGGCTCCGAGACCACCGCCCCCGGCCGGCCACCGGCCATGACGGACTGCGGGGCCGCCTCGGCGGAGACCTCCGCGGAGACCGCCGCGGAGGCCTGCGGCGGGCCGAACTCTCCCAGCGCGGCCCGCGCCCGGGCGATCCGGGCCGACTCCACGGTGGAGTCGTGCCGCAGCTCGCTGCGGCTCCACGCCCGCTCGGCGAGCTCCCACATCGTGCTCAGGTGGACCACGTCGGTCCCGGTCGCCTCGGCCAGCGCCTCGGCGGCCCCCAGCGGCGGCAGCAGCCGCCCGCCGAGATAGCGCTCCCACGACGTCTTGCTGTAACCCGTGCGGTCCGCGACGGCGCCGATGCTCAGCCCGCTGCGCTCCACGAGTCTGCGCAGCTGTTCGGTGAATTCGCGCACTTCCGGGTCGAGTTCCTCCGGTAGCGCCCTCCAACGAGGCATTGCACTCCCCTGTCCCCCGATGTCTGCGGTGCTCTTCCCGTGCCGTGACCCATTTCCGTGACGTACGTGCCGCGGCGCCCCTTCCGCAGCCTCGGTGCTGGCTACCCAGGGGGATGCCGCAATCCAGCATGGCAGTTCCCACAGGCGGGGCGCATCGTGGCATTTGGGTTAATCAGGATCCCGCCACGCGCCCTTGTCGCATCTGCTGCACAACTGATACGCGACGGCGAACTCGTCGCAGAACCGTCACCCCCCGGCCACAGCAGGCTTGAAGATCTTGAAGCCTTAACTCGCGATCATGAAACTCGTCTGCGGGGCGGTGGCCGGTCCCCCCACGGGGGTGGAGGACCGGCCACCGCGGCCGCTCACACGACCGCGGGCGCCAGCTTCGCGCGCAGGTTCGCCTCGACGGCCGTGAGGAACTCCTCGGTGGTCAGCCAAGGGGTCTCGGCACCGACCAGCAGCGCCAGGTCCTTGGTCATCCGCCCGGCCTCGACGGTCTCGACGCATACCCGCTCCAGCGTCTGCGCGAACGCGACGACCTCGGGCGTGCCGTCCAGCCCGCCGCGGTGAGCCAGGGCCCGGGCCCAGGCGAAGACCGAGGCGATCGGGTTGGTCGAGGTCGCCTTGCCCTGCTGGTGGCGGCGGTAGTGGCGGGTGACGGTGCCGTGCGCGGCCTCGGCCTCCAGCGTGCGGCCGTCGGGCGACATGAGGACCGAGGTCATCAGGCCGAGCGAGCCGAAGCCCTGGGCGACGGCGTCGGACTGGACGTCGCCGTCGTAGTTCTTGCAGGCCCAGACGTAGCCGCCGGAGGACTTCAGCGCGGTCGCCACCATGTCGTCGATGAGGCGGTGCTCGTACGTCAGCCCGGCCCGGTCGAAGTCCGGCTTGAACTCGGCGTCGAAGACCTCCTGGAAGAGGTCCTTGAACCGGCCGTCGTACTTCTTCAGGATCGTGTTCTTGGTGGACAGGTAGACCGGGTAGCCGCGGTCCAGGCCGTAGCGGAACGAGGCGCGCGCGAAGTCGCGGACCGACGCGTCCAGGTTGTACATGGCCAGGGCGACGCCGGGGCCCGGGAACTCGCAGACCTCCAGCTCCAGCGGCTCGGAGCCGTCCTTCGGGGTGAAGGTCAGGGTCAGGGTGCCCGCGCCGGGGATCTTCAGGTCGGTCGCGCGGTACTGGTCGCCGAAGGCGTGACGGCCGACGACGATGGGCTTCGTCCAGCCGGGGACGAGCCTCGGCACGTTCGCCATGATGATCGGCTCGCGGAAGATCACCCCGCCGAGGATGTTGCGGATGGTGCCGTTGGGCGAGGGGTACATCGCCTTGA
The DNA here is from genome assembly GCF_013394065.1 of Streptomyces rectiverticillatus. Taxonomy (NCBI): domain Bacteria; kingdom Bacillati; phylum Actinomycetota; class Actinomycetes; order Kitasatosporales; family Streptomycetaceae; genus Streptomyces; species Streptomyces rectiverticillatus. The sequence goes on along the minus strand of NZ_CP040752.1, from coordinate 4,537,240 downwards.
GGCCGAACTCCTCGACCCGCGCCTCGTCCGGCGTGATCGTCGCGCACTTCACGCCGGCGCCGTACTGCGAAATGGCGTGCGCGGCGTCGACGGTCACCTGGTCGCCGGTGGCGTCGCGGTTCTCGATGCCCAGGTCGAAGTACTTCAGCTCGAGGTCGAGGTGGGGCAGGATCAGCCGGTCCTTGATGAACCGCCAGATGATCCGGGTCATCTCGTCGCCGTCGAGCTCGACGACCGGGCCGACTACCTTGATCTTGGCCATGACGGGGAACGTCCCTCTCGCGGGCAGCACCGGCCCCTTCCCGCCCTGCGGGGCAGGAAAGGGATCACCTCGTCATCAAGCTACTCGAAATCGGGCAAAGCTGGTCGAGTCCGGGCCGTGGAGTCGGATCCGGAACGGCGGAGCCGGATCCGGACCGTGAAAGCCGGATCTAGACCGTGAAGTGGAGGATGTCCTCCAGGAACGGCACCTTCAGCCACGGGTGCGGCTGCGCCATCAGGGACAGCAGCAGGATCGCCCCGCCCAGCCCGCCGTACGTGATCATGTCCGTGAACCGCGAGCGCACGGCCAGCATGCCCACGGACGGCAGGGCCCAGCGCAGCACCGCGCCGCCGACCATCGCCAGCCCGATCAGCAGCGTCCCGACCCGGAACGCGTCGAAGGCGACGATCAGCAGCCCGAGCCCCGTCACGCCCATGACCGCCAGCAGCGGCCACTGGCGCGCCGGCGCCGGGGCGTCCCCCGGGGCGGCGCGCCCGCCGCCCTCGGGGCGGGCGGTGTCGCGCGTGAGCTGGAAGCGGCGGCCCTTGCCCGCGCCCGGCTCCTTGCCCGGCTCCTTGCCCGGTCCCCTGCCCGGCTCCTCCTCAGCCCGCATTGCCGCTTCCGGCGGCACGCTCGGCGGCCTCCACCACGTTCACCAGCAGCAGGGCCCGGGTCATCGGGCCGACGCCGCCGGGGTTCGGCGAGACCCAGCCAGCGACCTTGGCGACCGCCGGGTCGACATCGCCCATGATCTTGCCCTCGCCGTCGCGGCTGACGCCGACGTCCAGCACGGCCGCGCCGGGCTTGACGTCCTCCGGCTTGATCAGGTGGCCCACGCCCGCCGCGGCGACGATGATGTCGGCCTCGCGCAGGTGCGCCGACAGGTCACGGGTGCCGGTGTGGCAGAGGGTGACCGTGGAGTTCTCGGTCCTGCGGGTCAGCAGCAGGCCGATCGAGCGGCCGACGGTGATGCCGCGGCCCACGACCACGACGTGCTTGCCGTTGAGCTCGACGTCGTGGCGGCGCAGCAGCTCGATGATGCCGTTGGGGGTGCAGGGCAGCGGGCCGGTCTCGTTCAGCACCAGGCGGCCGAGGCTCATCGGGTGCAGGCCGTCGGCGTCCTTGGCCGGGTCCATCAGCTCCAGGACGCGGTTGGTGTCGATGCCCTTGGGGAGGGGGAGTTGGACGATGTAACCGGTGCAGTCGGGGTTGTCGTTGAGCTCCTGGACGACCGCCTCGATCTCCTCCTGGGTGGCCGTGGCCGGGAGTTCGCGCTGGATCGAGGCGATGCCGACCTCGGCGCAGTCGCGGTGCTTGCCGGCGACGTACCACTTGCTGCCGGGGTCGTCGCCGACGAGGACGGTGCCGAGACCGGGCTGCACGCCCTTGGCCTTCAGCGCCTCCACGCGCACGGTGAGTTCGGACTTGATCGCTGCTGCGGTGGCCTTGCCATCGAGAATCTGGGCGGTCATGACCCCATCCTCGCGGATGGGGCGGCCATGGTTCCAATCAGGGCGGCCCGCCGCAGGTGACGAATTCGCTTCGGTTATTCCCTGCAGCCCCCGCGGCCCCTCGGATACGGGTATCAGCTGGACAAATGTCAAAGGCCCGATAACGATGATCCGCGTGCCGCGGGTGCAAATCGGGGGCGAGCCGCTGACACAACTCTCCTCCGAATGCCTGCGCCGTCCCCGCACGACACCGACGGAGGAAATCCCCAGCATGAGCTTCGGCGATCAGAACAACCCGTACGGCGCGCCCCAGCAGGCGCCCGGTTACGGATATCCGCAGCAGCCCCAGGGCGGTCAGCCCGGCCAGCCGTACGCTGCATACCCGCAGGCGCAGGGCGGCTACGCCGGTGCGCCTGCGGGCCCGCAGGTGATGCCGGGCGTCACCAAGGCCGCGCGCATCATGCTGTACGCGATCGCCGCCGTGCACGTGATCGTCGCGGGCCTGTGCGCCGCCGCCATCGGCGCGATCAGCGACGCGAAGGAGACCCACGGGGGCGGCACCGTCACCACCGCGCAGGGCGACACCGTGGACGCCGATACGGTCTTCGACGCCGGAAAGGGCGTGTTCGCGTTCCTCGCCGCGCTGGCCGTGATCTTTGCGATCCTCGGCATCATTCTCGCGGTGCGTTACGCCAAGGGCGGCAATGGCGTCCGCGTCGGTTCGATCGTCTATGCGGCGTTCGGCATCATCAGCGGCCTGGTGTGCATCGTCTTCTACGGCGTCGGCCTCATCGGTCTGATCCTGTCGATCCTGGTGATCGTCTTCGCGGCCAAGCAGGCTTCGCAAGACTGGTTCCGCCGCCCGCGCTTCTGAGCGCCCGCACCCGCGGACCCGGAGGCCCGTACCACCGATGTGATCGGTGGTACGGGCCTCCGGCCGTTCCGGGTGGAACCGGCGGGAACTACCGGCGGGACTAGTGGAAGAAGTGGCGCGTACCCGTGAAGTACATCGCCACGCCCGCCGCCTTCGCAGCCTCCACGACCTGCTCGTCGCGGACCGAACCGCCCGGCTGCACCACGGCCTTGATGCCGGCGGCGGTCAGCACCTCCAGCCCGTCCGGGAAGGGGAAGAAGGCGTCGGAGGCGGCGTACGAGCCGCGCGCCCGCTCCTCGCCCGCCCGCTGCACCGCCAGCTTCGCGGAGTCCACGCGGTTGACCTGGCCCATGCCGACGCCGACGGTCGCGCCGTCCTTCGCCAGCAGGATCGCGTTGGACTTGACCGCACGGCAGGCGCGCCAGGCGAAGGCCAGCTCGGCCAGCTCGGCGGCGGAGAGCGCCTCGCCCGTGGCGAGCGTCCAGTTGGCCGGGTCGTCGCCCTCGGCCTGCAGCCGGTCCTTGACCTGGACCAGGACGCCGCCCTCGACGGGACGGGTCTCGCCGTGCGCCGCGGGGGCGTCGGCGCAGCGCAGCACGCGGATGTTCTTCTTGCGGGCGAGCACCTCGACGGCGCCGTCCTCGTAGGCCGGGGCGACGATGACCTCGGTGAAGATCTCGGCGACCTGCTCGGCCATGGCGACCGACACGGGGCCGTTGACGGCGATCACGCCGCCGAACGCGGACAGCGGGTCGCACTCGTGGGCCTTGCGGTGGGCCTCGGCGACGTCCGAACCGACGGCGATGCCGCACGGGTTGGCGTGCTTGATGATCGCGACGCAGGGGTCGGTGTGGTCGTACGCCGCCCGGCGGGCCGCCTCGGTGTCGACGTAGTTGTTGTAGGACATCTCCTTGCCGTGCAGCTGCTCGGCGTAGGCGAGGCCCTTGCCCGTGCCGTCCGTGTAGAGGGCGGCGGGCTGGTGCGGGTTCTCGCCGTAGCGCAGCACGTTCGCACGGGTGAAGGTGGCGCCGAAGAAGCCGGGGAAGCCGCTCTCGTCCTGCGCCGCGTAGTCGTCGGCGAACCAGCCCGCGACGGCCACGTCGTACGCGGCCGTGTGCTGGAACGCCTCCGCGGCGAGGCGCTTGCGGGCGACGAGGTCGAAGCCGCCGTCGGCGACGGCCTTGAGGACGTCCTGGTAGCGGCCGGGGTTGACCACGACGGCCACCGAGGGGTGGTTCTTGGCGGCGGCGCGGACCATCGAGGGGCCGCCGATGTCGATCTGCTCCACGCACTCGTCGGGCGAGGCGCCGGAGGCGACGGTCTCCCGGAACGGGTAGAGGTTGACGATCACCAGATCGAACGGCTCCACGCCCAGCTCGGCCAGCTGCTCGCGGTGGGAGTCCAGGCGCTGGTCGGCCAGGATGCCGGCGTGGACGCGCGGGTGGAGCGTCTTGACGCGGCCGTCCAGGCACTCGGGGAAACCGGTGAGCTCCTCGACCCGGGTGACCGGGACGCCGGCGGCGGCGATCCGGCCGGCCGTCGAGCCGGTCGAGACGAGCTCGACGCCCGCCTCGTGCAGACCGCGCGCGAGCTCCTCCAGCCCGGCCTTGTCGTAGACGCTGACCAGCGCGCGGCGGATGGGCCGCTTCATACCTTCGGCGGTCACAGGAATTTCACCTTTCGTCCCTCTATGCGGTAGCCGTTGCGGGCCAGGCGCCCCACGACCTCGACGAGCAGCTCGCGCTCGACTTCCTTGATCCGCTCGTGCAGCGCGGATTCGTCGTCCTCGTCCCGGACCTCGACCACGCCCTGGGCGATGATCGGACCGGTGTCGACGCCGTCGTCGACGAAGTGCACGGTGCACCCGGTCACCTTGACGCCGTACGCGAGCGCGTCGCGCGCGCCGTGGGCGCCGGGGAAGCTGGGCAGCAGGGCGGGGTGCGTATTGATCACGCGGCCCCCGAAGCGGGCCAGGAACTCCTTGCCCACGATCTTCATAAAACCGGCCGAGACCACGAGGTCCGGCTCGTGGGCCGCGGTGGCCTCCGTCAGCGCACGGTCCCAGGCCTCGCGCGTCGGGTGGTCCTTGACGCGGCAGACGAACGTGGGGATCCCGGCGCGCTCGGCCCGCTCCAGGCCTGCGATGCCGTCCCGGTCGGCGCCCACGGCCACGATCCGGGCGCCGTAGCCCTCCGGGTCGGCCGCGATCGCATCGAGCAGGGCCTGCAGATTGGTGCCGGAGCCGGAGACGAGGACGACGAGGCGGGCGGGGGGCGCGGGAGGCGGGGAGGCCACTGTGGGGCCCTTTCTCGCGGGCGAGCGGTGTGATGGCCGTACGGTTTGTATGGTCGTACGAGACGAGGGCGTCGCCGAATACGGGGGACTCTACGAACCCGCCGACCGCCAGCAACGATACCGGCACACCGAACGGCCCCCGCGGGACGGGGGCGCGCGCGGAAGGTAGCGTCTGGAAGCAGCGCACGGAAAAGCGCGGGCCACGTGCACAGAATCCGGGCGCGACGCCGTACGTTCGGAGTGCGGTAGGCACGGACGCCGGGGATGTGCCGTACGTCCCGGGCGTTCGGGCACACATCCTGGACGGCGCACATCCTGGGCGTGCCGGACGACGACACAAGGGGAAGACACACTCCACATGCCGGACCGACGCCGTCACGCGGCTCACCGCCTCGCGCTGCCCACCGACACCCCCGGCGGCGGTGCGATGAGGAACGCCCGCATGTCGCACGACCGCCCCACGCCGCCCTCCCCCGACGAACAGCGGGACAACCCCTTCGCGCCGCCGCCGGAGGGAGCGCCCGACCGGCCCTGGCAGCCGCGGCAGCCCCCGCAGGGACCGCACGGCCACGGGGACGGCCGGGACGGCGGCCAGGGCGACGGCTCACAGGACGGGAACGACTCCGGCGACGGGCGGCAGCAGCCCCCCGCCTGGGGCAGCCAGTGGAGCAACCGGCAGCCCGGCCGCCACGACGGCGGCTTCGGCGGCGGCCCGGGCGGCCCCTCAGGCGGCCCGGGCGGGAACGGCGGCGGCCTGCGCTGGGACCCCACGGACCCCGCCCAGCGGCGCGCCCGCTACGCCCTGCTCGCGGGCATGTGGGGCTTCTTCTTCGCCCTGTTCAGCATCCCCTACGTCGCCCTGCTGCTCGGCGCCCTCTCCCTCTACTGGGGCATCAGCGCCCTGCGCGCCAAGTCCCGGCCGCAGCGGCAGGACCCGGACACCCCGGCGGCCCCCGCCCCGGCGCCCGGCGCCTTCCGGCCGCAGACGACGGCCGCGGTCAGCGGCCTGGTGACGGGCGGGCTGGCGCTGGCCATCGTGGCGGCGACGTTCGTCTTCCAGATCGTCTACAGCGACTACTACACGTGCGTGGACGACGCCCTGACCCAGAGCTCGCAGCAGGCGTGCGAGAAGCACCTCCCGAAGCAGCTGCGGCCGCTACTGGGGACCCGGGACTGACCGGCTGACCCGGCCCGCGTCCGCGGCCGGTCGGCCCTCTCCTTCGGGGCGGGCCCGGCGGAAACTCAGCCCGTCCGGCGATTGGGGACCGGGGTCCGGGGCGGCGCCCCGCGGCGTCAGCCCCGGTCCCGGGGCGCCGCATCGTGCGGCTCGAACGCCGGCATCAGCCCGCCCCCGGAATCCCGCAGCGCAGCCCATCGCACCTGCCGCGCCCCCGTATCGTGCCAAGCCGCCGCATCCTGCCAAGCCGCCGTATCGAACGCGGGCACCCGCGGCGCCCCTCTCCCCCGCCGCCTGCTCCCCTTCGCCTTCCGGCGCCCGAACCACCCGCGCCGCGCGCCCCGCTCCTCGGCTCCGGATGACACGGACGGCCCGGACGGCCCGGACGACACTGCCGACACTGACGGCGCAGCGAGCCCGACCGGAGCGGAGCCCGCCGGGGCGCCCCGTACGGGAAGCGCCTCCACGGGGGTGGCCCCCGGCTCGGCCGACCACGCGGGCCCCGTCGCCCCGGGCCGGGCGAAGGAGAGCGTCGCCGTGTCGGCGCGCACCCCGCTCCCCGCCGCGCGGCCCGTACCCGATCCGAAGCCCAGCCAGGAGCCCACCGCGCGGGCGGCCCGGCCGCCGGTCCACCAGCGGGCGTGCGCCCGGCGCGCCTTGCGGGGCCGGTCCGCCCGCGCCGGCGGGACCCGGCGGTGGGTGCCTGCGGACAGCCGCAGGGACGGGGCCCCGGCCAGGGCGACGGCCCCCGCGCCGCGGGCCGGGGCGACGGCAGCCGCCAAGACCTCCGCCGACAGCCCACCGGCACCAGCGCCGACACCGGCACCGGCACCGGCCCCCAGGGCGATGCGCCGCCGCAGCCAGCGCAGCACGATCGCCCCGGGAACGCTCACGGCGGTCGTCCAGGCGAGCGCGGCAGCGCCCACCAGCCGCCACGAGGGCCCGAAGGTGGCGAGGACGGACGCGCCCAGGGTGCCGCCCGCCGCGTAGGTCAGCAGGGTGACGACGAGCGCGCAGAACACGGAGCCGAGCGTGGCGACGGCGACGGTCTCGCCGAGCCCCGAACGGGCCAGGTCCGCGCTGCGGCGCGGCACGGCGGCGTAGGCGACGGTGGCCCCGGCCGCGAGGCTCACCGCCGCCGAGGCCGCCAGGGGCAGCGGCTCGGCGGGGCCCGGCGTGGGGAGGATCGCGAAGAGCGGGAAGGGCGGCAGCTGCGGGTACGCGGTGATGCCGAGGGGCGCGACGACGCCGGCCGTGCCCACGGCGAAGCCCGGCCCGAGCCCGTAGGCGGAGGCCCAGACGACGGCGTTGGGCAGCAGGGCCAGGCACAGCAGCAGGACCGCGGCGCGGCCCGACCAGGCCGCGGTGATCTGCAGGAGGGACTCGCGGACGGCGCCCGCGTGGACGGCGAGGGAGGCCGCGAGGAGGACGGCGGCCCCGCCGAGCAGGACGACGGTGCCGGCGGCCCCGGCGCGCAGGGCCGCGGCCGTCCGGGCCCGGGTGAACCGGCGCCGCAGCCGAGCGGGGACGGACGCGAGGACCCGGCGCAGGACCGGCGGCGGCGCGCCGTGCGGGCGCCCCGCGGCGGCCCACATCCCGGCCGCGACGGACGCCCCCGCGACGACCGGCACGTGGAGCAGGGCGCTCAGCGGCTCGGCCCGTACCGGGCCCGAGGCGGCGTAGAGGACGGCGCCGACGGCGACGAGCAGATAGCCGCCGAGGAGGGCCGCGGCGGCCTTGCCCGGAGCGGGGCGGGGCGGGGCCTCCGCCGGGACCGGGGGCGGAGGCGGGGCCGCTGCGAGGATCTCCTCGGGCGTGAGCTCCTCGAAGGGGACGGCTTCCGGGTACGGGAAGTCGTCGTGGCCGCCGGGCGGCTCGACCGCCGGTTCCAGGGCGTGCCGCGCGGCCCGGTAGAGCAGCCAGCAGGGCAGCACGGTCAGCAGCATCGGCGTGAGGCCGATCGGGGCGGGGGCCCCGGTGAGGGTGTCCGTGCGGACGAGGTCCGCGCCGTGGGCGAGCAGCCACAGGCCGGCGGCGGAGCGCAGGGCCTCGCCCGCGCCGCCGTCCGGGTACGGCGAGGTGATCCACAGCAGCAGGACGACCACGGCCAGCGCTCCGAGCCCCAGTCCCGCGGCGATCGCCCCGCCGACGAACACCGTGCCCGCGGGGGGCGGCGCGCTCGCGGCGGGCCGGCCGGGCGCGGGCGGCGGCGGGCTGTGCTCGGCATCGTGGGTCACATGGTCATGCTGCCAAGAACACGCCTTTCGTTCGGGTAGCGGGTAAATGACCGTCGTGTCGCTTTTGATACCCGGATAAACCTATTTGACGCATAATTACCCTTAAGTGGGCTTACGTAGGCCCCGGAACGGGCGCGGGCCCGCACCCCCTCAAGGGGTGCGGGCCCGCACGCGGGAACCGTCAGGCTCAGGCGCCCAGCGCGGCGCGCGCGAGGCGGGCCGTCTCGGACGGGGTCTTGCCGACCTTCACACCGGCGGCCTCGAGGGCCTCCTTCTTCGCCTGGGCGGTGCCGGACGAACCGGAGACGATGGCACCGGCGTGGCCCATGGTCTTGCCCTCGGGCGCGGTGAAGCCCGCCACGTAGCCGACGACCGGCTTGGTGACGTTGGCCTTGATGAAGTCCGCGGCACGCTCCTCGGCGTCGCCGCCGATCTCGCCGATCATCACGATCAGCTCGGTCTCCGGGTCGGCCTCGAACGCGGCGAGCGCGTCGATGTGCGTGGTGCCGATGACCGGGTCGCCACCGATGCCGACGGCGGAGGAGAAGCCGATGTCACGGAGCTCGTACATCATCTGGTAGGTCAGCGTGCCGGACTTGGACACGAGACCGATGCGGCCGGGCTTGGTGATGTCGCCCGGGATGATGCCGGCGTTGGACTGGCCCGGGGTGATGAGACCGGGGCAGTTCGGGCCGATGATGCGGGTCTTGTTGCCCTTCGAGCCCGCGTACGCCCAGAAGGCGGCGGAGTCGTGGACGGCGATGCCCTCGGTGATCACGACGGCCAGCGGGATCTCGGCGTCGATCGCCTCGACGACGGCGGCCTTGGCGAAGGCCGGCGGCACGAAGACGACGGTGACGTCGGCGCCGGTCTTCTCCATCGCCTCGGCGACGGAGCCGAAGACGGGGACGGCCGTGCCGTCGAAGTCGACCTCGGTACCGGCCTTGCGCGGGTTCACGCCACCCACGATGTTGGTGCCGTCGGCCAGCATGAGCTTGGTGTGCTTCATGCCCGTGGCGCCGGTCATCCCCTGGACGATGACCTTGCTGTCCTTGGTGAGGAAGATAGCCATGGTTGTGGAGTCCTCGTCCCTTACTTAGCCGCAGCCAGCTCGGCGGCCTTGTCGGCCGCGCCGTCCATGGTGTCCACGCGCTGCACCAGCGGGTGGTTGGCGTCGGACAGGATCTTGCGACCCAGCTCCGCGTTGTTGCCGTCGAGGCGCACGACCAGCGGCTTGGTGACGTCCTCGCCCTTGCTCTTGAGGAGTTCCAGGGCCTGGACGATGCCCTTGGCGACCTCGTCGCACGCGGTGATGCCACCGAAGACGTTGACGAAGACGGACTTGACGTCCGGGTCGCCGAGGATGATCTCGAGACCGTTGGCCATGACCTCGGCCGAGGCGCCGCCGCCGATGTCGAGGAAGTTGGCGGGCTTGACGCCGCCGTGGTTCTCACCGGCGTAGGCGACGACGTCGAGGGTGCTCATGACGAGACCCGCGCCGTTGCCGATGATGCCGACCTGGCCGTCGAGCTTGACGTAGTTCAGGCCCTTGGCCTTGGCGGCCGCCTCGAGGGGGTTGGCCGCGGCCTTGTCCTCGAGCGCCTCGTGCTCCGGCTGGCGGAACTCGGCGTTGGCGTCCAGGGACACCTTGCCGTCGAGGGCGATGACACGGCCGTCGGCGACCTTGGCCAGCGGGTTGACCTCGACGAGGAGGGCGTCCTCGGCGACGAAGGTCTTCCACAGGGTCACCATGACCTCGGCGACCTGCTCGGCGACCTCGGCCGGGAACTTCGCCTGGGCGACGATCTCGCGGGCCTTCTCGATGCTGACGCCCTCGTTGGCGTCGACCGGCACCTTGGCGAGCTTCTCGGGGGTCGTCGCGGCGACCTCCTCGATGTCCATGCCGCCGGCCACGGAGGCCATGGCCAGGAAGGTGCGGTTGGTGCGGTCGAGGAGGTACGAGACGTAGTACTCCTCGGCGATCTCCGGAGCGGTCTCGGCGATCATGACCTTGTGGACCGTGTGGCCCTTGATGTCCATGCCGAGGATGTCCGTCGCGCGGGCGACGGCCTCGTCCGGGGTGCCGGCGAGCTTCACGCCGCCGGCCTTGCCGCGGCCGCCGACCTTCACCTGGGCCTTGACGACCGACTTGCCGCCCAGCCGCTCGGTCGCCTCGCGGGCCGCCTCAGGCGTGTCAATGACTTCACCGGCCAGCACCGGTACACCGTGCTTGGCGAAGAGGTCCCTCGCCTGGTACTCGAACAGGTCCACGCGCGTCCGTCCCTTTTCCATGGATATCGCGGTTCGTTGTCTGCGCGGGCGTGCCGCTGGGCGGCGTGAGAGCGCGATCTCCGCGGGGGTCCGGGGTTGCGCCCCGGGATAGCACGGGCGAGGGCGGCACACGTTCACCGTTGACGCGGCATGTCCGTCTCGCAGGTTATCCCCGCTGGCGGGGAGGCCCTAAATCCGAGGTCACACTCCGGCCGTGATTACGCTCACAGATCGCAACGGAATCCGTACGCGTCCGTCCCCGTCCGGCCTACGGGAAAGGCGTGGCGGCCCGTCAGGCGGCCGTGTCGGGCACGGGCAGCGGGCGCTTCTCCAGGGCGGCGGCCATCACCTCCGGAAAGAGGTCCGGGGTGCAGGCGAAGGCCGGTGCGCCGAGGGCGGCCAGGGCCGCGGCGTGCTCGCGGTCGTAGGCCGGGGCGCCCTCGTCGGAGAGCGCGAGCAGCGTCACGAACTGCACGCCGGAGGCCTTCATGGCCGCCACCCGTTTGAGCATGCCCTCGCGGATCCCGCCCTCGTAGAGATCACTGATGAGGACCACGACGGTTTCCGCCGGGCGGGTGATCCGTGACTGGCAGTAGGCGAGCGCCCGGTTGATGTCGGTGCCGCCGCCGAGCTGGGTGCCGAAGAGCACGTCGACCGGGTCGGTCAGCTGGTCGGTGAGGTCGACGACGGAGGTGTCGAAGACGACGAGGCGGGTGTCGAGGGTGCGCATCGAGGCCAGGACGGCGCCGAAGACGGAGGCGTAGACGACGGACGCCGCCATGGAGCCGGACTGGTCGATGCAGAGGATGACGTCCTTCTTCACCGCCCGTGCGGCCCGGCCGTAGCCGACCAGCCGCTCGGGGACGACCGTGCGGTACTCGGGCAGGTAGTTCTTGAGGTTCGCCCGGATGGTGCGGTCCCAGTCGATGTCGCGGTGGCGGGGGCGGTTGATGCGGGCGGAGCGGTCGAGGGCGCCGGTGAGGGTGGCGCGGGTGCGGCCGGCCAGGCGCCGCTCCAGGTCCTCGACGACCTTGCGGACCACGGCGCGGGCGGTCTCCTTCGTGGTCTCGGGCATCGCCTTGTGGAGGGAGAGCAGCGTGCCGACGAGGTGGACGTCGGCCTCGACCGCCTCCAGCATCTCCGGCTCCAGGAGCAGGGAGGAGAGGCCGAGCCGGTCGACGGCGTCGCGCTGCATCACCTGAACGACGGATGCCGGGAAGTACGTACGGATGTCCCCCAGCCAGCGGGCGACGCGCGGCGCGGAGCCGCCGAGGCCGGCCTCGCGGGAGCCGCTCCGTCCGCCGTCGGCGCCCGGGCCGGGGCCGGGGCCGTACGGGCCGTAGAGCGCCTCCAGGGTGCGGTCCATGGCGGCGTCGGTGCCGGAGAGGGCGCGGCCGGTGCCGTCCGCCGAGCCCTCGCCGCCGAGCACGAGCCGCCAGCGGCGCAGGCGTTCGTCGGCGGCGGAGGCGGTACGGGGTGAGGTCATCGTGCGGCTCCTGGGGTGGTGGGGGCGACGGGGCCGGAGGGAGCGGAGGGAGTAAAGGGGGTGGAGGGGTCAGGGAGGCCGAGGAGGAGGTGAAGGGTGGGCAGGACGGCGGCCGCCCGGGCCTGGTCCAGGGGTGCGGCGGCGGGCGGGGCTCCCGGGCGGGTGCCGCCGACGCCGGCCGGTCCGCCGTGGCGGACGCGCTCGCCGAGGGTCCGGCGCACGCCGGGGTCGTAGGCGGCGAAGGTCCGCCGGAGGAGGGGCAGGACGTCGGTGAAGGCGCCCGGGGGCACGCCGGTGAGCCAGTCGTCCACGAGGGAGAGCAGGCGCTCGTCGTGGACGAGGAGTATGCCGCCGGAGCCGCCGCTGCCGAGGAACCCCTCGATCCAGGCGGCGGCCTGAGCCGGTTCGGTGCCTGCGGACAGGGCGAGCCCCATGAGCCGGGCGGCCCGCCCGCCGGGCAGCAGCCCGTCGTCGAGCAGCAGCCGCGCGGCCCGCCCCCGGATGCCCCCGGGCAGCCCGTCCCGCCCGGCGAGCACGCCGAGCACGGCAGCCCAGCGGTGCCGGAGCGCGGACTCCTCGGGGGCGGGCCCGCCCTGCGGGCCGCTGCGTCCCTCCGGGGCGGGTCCCGACTCCGGGGCGGACCCGGACTCCGCGGCAGACCCGCTCTGCGGGCCACTGCGCCCCTCCGGAGCGGACCCCGCCTCCGGAGCGGACCCGGACTCAGGGGCGGCCCCGCTCTGCGGGCCACCGCGTCCTTCCGGAGCGGACCCCCGCTCCGAGGCGGACTCCGGCTCCGAGCTTGCGCCGGACTCGCGGGCAAACCCGCCCTGCGGGTCGCTGCGACCCTCCGGAGCGGACCCCGACTCCGGAGCGGACCTCGGCTCCGAGCCTGCCCCGGACTCGGGAGCAACCCCGCCCTGCAGGCCGCAGCGACCCTCCGAAGCTGGTCCCGGCTCCGAGGCTGCCCCGGACTCGGGGGCCGCTCCGGACTCGGGGGCCGCTCCTGCCGCCTCCGCGCCGGGGCCCGGCTCCGGGGCCAGCAGGCGCACCGCCTGGTGAACCTCGTCCACCAGGCCCCGCATGGTCGCCGCCGCGTCCGCGTCCAGGCCCGCGCACGCGGCGGGAAGGCCTACGAAGACGCGTTCGGCGAGGCCCCTGGCCACTTCGCCGAGCGCAGCGGTGCCGGTGCGGCGGACGTCGCCGTAACGCACGGAGCGGACGAGGGCCGGCAGGGCCTCGGCCAGGTGGGCGACGTCCGCGTCGAGGGCGGCTCGGTCGGCCAGGACGCGCATCACGGCCGGCAAGGCGTCGGGGAGCTCCGCCAGCAGGCAGTGCTCGGCGAGGGCCGTGACGTCGGCGAGGGCGGCGGAGCCTGCGGCCCGGGCCTCGGCCTTCGCGGTGGCCGCCGCGAGCACGGTGGTCCCCCAGGCCGAGGCCTCGGCGACCCGTACGGCCAGCTCGGGCTCCCAGCTCAGCCGCCAGGTCTCGCGGAAGGTGCCGGTCCCTGCGCGGGAACGGACCGGCTCGCCCCAGTCGACGCCGAGGAGCCGCAGGCGGTGCAGCAGCCGGCTGCGCACGGCGTCGGTGTCCTTGCGCAGGTCGAACTCCACCTCGCGGGCGTCCGCTTCGGGCTTGAGGCGCAGGCTGCGCTGGAGGCGGGAGAGGTCGCGCTGCAGGGGCGTCGCGGGCGCCGTGGCGGGCACCTCGCCGAGGACGTCGCCGATGACGAGCCGGTCCCGCACGAGGGCGAGGGGCACGTCGGAGCCGTCGCACATCACGGCCCTGACGGCGTCGGTGGTCTCGGTGAGACCGGCCAGCGGGCGGCCGCGCAGGGCGGCGAGGGAGCCGGCCAAGCGGACGGCCTCGATGACGTGGGCGGAGGAGACGGGGAAGTCCTCGTCCCGCAGCAGCCGGGCGGCCTTCGTCATCCAGCGTTCGAGCGGGCGGTCCGCGGCGTGGAAGAGGTGGCCGTACCAGCCGGGCGAGTCGATGCCGGCGCCGTAGCCGCTGCGGCGGGAGAGGCGCCGGTGGGTCCAAGGGACCCAGCCGATCGCGGTCTTGACCTTCGGCAGTCCCTTGAGGGCCTGCCGGTCGGCGGTGACGGTCCGCCGCTCGGCGAGGGCCGGCACGTGCCAGGCGCCGCAGACGACGGCGATCCCGTCGCCGAACTCCCTCCGGGCGTCGCGGATCCTGAGCCGCATGTGCGCTTCGCGGACGAGGTCGCGCGCACCACCGGGCCCGTCGCCGTCGTCATCGCCGTCGTTGCCGTCGTTGCCGTCGTTGCCGTCGCCGAACGCGGACCGCAGTTCGGCCATGGCGTCGGCGAGCGCGGCGAAGGGAGCAAGGGCATCGGCCCCGCTCTCGCTGCGGCGATGCTCGACGGCGTCCTCCCACCAGAGCTCGGGGTCGTCGTAACCGGCGACGGCGGCGAGCACGGCGAGGGGGTCGAGGCGCGGATCCGCGTGCGGGCGGGCTGTCGGCCTCGCAGCCTCGGCGAGGCCGGCGCGCATGGCCCCGCGGGAAGCACGGGTACCGGCGTGCGGACCGTCGGACCCGCTGTCGGCGGTCTCGGCAAGCACGACCGAGGCCACATGCGGGCGCGCTACCGGTTCCACAGCATCGGCAAGGCCGGCGTGCGCGCTCCCACGGAAGGTGCGAGTGCCCGCGTGCGGGACGGCCGCCGTTTTCACGGCATCTGCGCGGCCGCTCAGTGCAGCCCCGTGGGAAGCGGAGGCTCCTGCCCCCGGGGCCGGGGCGGTCGGCTCCGGTGCCCGCCGGTCGCCGACCTCTCCGCCCAGCGCGAGCGAATGCGCCGCCGGCAGGTCGATGAACCGTACGGGCACCCCGTGCTCCAGGGCCCAGCGCATCGCCACCCACTCCGGGGAGAACTCGGCGAGCGGCCAGAACGCGGCGCGGCCCGGGTCGTCCACGGCGTGGGCCAGCAGGGCGACGGGCGGCCGCATGCCCTCGTCGGCCGCGAGGGAGACGATCGCATCGGCCTCGGGCGGCCCCTCGATGAGGACGGCCGCGGGCCGGCACTGCTCAAGGGCCGCCCGCACCGCCCGCGCGGAGCCGGGACCGTGGTGGCGGATGCCCAGCAGGACGGGGCCGGTGCCGCTCACGCCGAGACCTCCCGGCAGGCACGGTAGAAGTCCTTCCAGCCGTCGCGCTCACGGACGACCGTCTCCAGGTACTCCTGCCAGACGAGGCGGTCGGCGGCCGGGTCGCGGACGACCGCGCCGAGGATGCCCGCGGCCACGTCGCCCGCGCGCAGTACGCCGTCGCCGAAGTGGGCGGCCAGCGCGAGGCCGCCGGTGACGACGGAGATCGCCTCGGCCGTGGAGAGCGTGCCCGAGGGCGACTTGACCTTGGTGCGGCCGTCGATGGTGACGCCGTCGCGCAGCTCGCGGAAGACCGTGACGACGCGCCGGATCTCGTCGGTGCCGTCGGGCACGGACGGCAGGTCGAGGGAGCGGCCGATCTGGTCGACGCGCCGGGAGACGATGTCGACCTCGTCCTCGGGCGTGGCGGGCAGGGGCAGGACGACGGTGTTGAAGCGGCGGCGCAGGGCGCTGGAGAGGTCGTTGACGCCGCGGTCGCGGTCGTTGGCGGTGGCGATCAGGTTGAAGCCGCGGACGGCCTGCACCTCCTCCCCCAACTCGGGGATGGGGAGGGTCTTTTCGGAGAGGATGGTGATCAGGGTGTCCTGGACGTCGGCGGGGATGCGGGTGAGCTCCTCGACGCGGGCGGTCATCCCCTGGGCCATGGCCCGCATGACGGGGCCGGGCACGAGCGCCTCGCGGCTGGGGCCGTGGGCGAGGAGCCGGGCGTAGTCCCACCCGTAGCGGATGGCCTCTTCCGGGGTGCCCGCCGTGCCCTGGACGAGCAGCGTGGAGTCGCCGCTGACGGCGGCGGCCAGGTGCTCGGAGACCCAGGTCTTGGCGGTGCCGGGGACGCCGAGCAGGAGCAGGGCGCGGTCGGTGGCGAGCGTGGTGACGGCCACCTCGACGACGCGGCGCGGGCCCACGTACTTGGGCGTGATCACGGTGCCGTCGGGCAGGGTGCCGCCGAGCAGGTAGGTGGCGACGGCCCAGGGCGAGAGCTTCCAGCGCTCGGGGCGGGGCCGGTCGTCGGCGGCGGCGAGGGCCTTGAGCTCCTCGGCGAAGGCGTGCTCCGCGTGCGGGCGCAGGGCCTGGGCTTCCACTTCGGTTTCGGCTTCGGCTTCGGTTCCGGGCACGGTCACAAGTCCCCCTAGGAGTGCGGATCCGGGATGTGCGAACCACCCTGCACCACCCCACTGACAACGGGCCGGGACGTGTCGAATCCGCAGGTCAGGGCCATTGTCAGTGGGTGGCCCTAGCGTTTGGGGCATGAATCCGCAGGGGGATCGATGGACGGCGGAAACGGTGCTCTCGCTGGCGCCTGACGCCGCATCACGTAAGGCAGGAAGCAAGCTCGCGGCGCCCGGTCCGTGGTCGGGCGCGGGGGCGCGCCCGGAGGAGGGCGGGGGCGCGGTCTGGGGAGAGTGCTCCGGCAGCGGCAGCAAGCCGTACCGCACGGTGGTGGACCTGTCCGGGGAGGGCGGGCCGGGCTTCAACTGCTCGTGCCCGAGCCGCAAGTTCCCGTGCAAGCACGCGCTGGGCCTGCTGCTGTTGTGGGCTTCCGGCGAGACCGCGGTTCCGGTCGCGCAGGAGGCTCCGCCCGGCTGGGCGGAGCAGTGGCTGGAGCGGCGCCGGAAGCGGGCCGAAAAGGCCGCCGCGGGCCCGGCCTCGGCAGGGCCCGCGGCGCCCGCGGACGAGGAGGCCGCCCGGCGGCGCGGGGAGCGCCGGGCGGAGCGGATCGCCGCGGGCGTCACGGAGTTGGAGCAGCGGCTCGCCGACCTGCTGCGCGGAGGGCTGGCGGCCGCGGAGGGCTCGGGGTACGGGCAGTGGGACGAGACGGCGGCCCGCATGGTCGACGCCCAGGCGCCCGGTCTCGCCTCGCGTGTACGGGAGTTGGCGTCCCTGCCGGGCTCGGGTGCCGACTGGGCGGGCCGGTTTCTGGAGGAGTGCGCCCTGCTGCACACCCTCAACCAGGGTTGGCTGCGCCTGGAGCAGCTGCCGGAGCCGCTGGCCGCGACGGTCCGGTCGCGGGTCGGTCTGACCACGGACGCCGCGTCGCTGCTCGCGTCCGGGACGCCGGTGCGGGACCACTGGCTGGTCCTGGCGCAGCGGGACGGCGATGACGGGCGCCTGGTCACCCGCCGGATCTGGCTCTACGGCCGGGAGTCGGGCCGGATGGCCCTGCTCCTCTCCTACGGAGTGGCCGGCCGGGCGCCGGAGCTGTCCCTGCCCGTGGGCCTGTCCCTGGACGCGGACCTCGTCTACTACCCGGCGGCGCGCCCGCTCCGCGCCGTGCTCGGCACGCGACACGCCCCGCCCGCGGAGAGTGCGGGCCCGCCGCCGGGAGGGAGCGTGGAGGCGGCCCTCTCCGCGTACGGGGAGGCCCTGCGCGACGACCCCTGGCTGGAGACGTGGCCGGTCGTCCTCGACGGCGTGATCCCGGCCCCGGGCCCGGACGGCCACTGGCAACTGACCGACGGCGAGGGCGGTTCGGCCGCCCTGCCCGTGGATCCCCGGCACCGCGACAGCACGGCCCTGTGGCAGCTGGCATCGATATCGGGCGGCGCCCCGATCACGGTCTTCGCCGAGTACGGCCACAGAGGCGCAGCCCCCCTGACCACATGGACCCCGGAACCGGTCCCCCTCTAACGACCCCACGGCCCCGACCGCGAGCACGGGACACCCAATGGCGCCGCCCGTTGGCGCCGAACCCCGGGCCGCCCGGCACCGCCGGACGCCGCCACGGTGGCTGATCACCATCGCGGCAGCGACAGGAAGCCCGGCCTCCACAACCCGAGGCCACCCGGCCACGCCTCGCCCGGTATCCAACCCCCGCCGCAACGGCGAGCAACCATCAACAACCCACCGGCGGTGCCGGACCCGCCTCAGGCGGCCTGGCACCGCCGGACGCCGCCACGGTGGCTGATCACCATCGCGGCGGAGACAAGAGGCCCGGCCTCCGCACCCGAGACCACCGGCCACCGGCCACCGGCCACCGGCCAAGCCTCGCCCGGTATCCAACCCCCGCCGCAACGGCGACCAACCACCCCCCAACCCCACCGGCGGTGCACAGCCCGCCCCGGGCAGGCCGGCTTCGGTGGAAAGTGTCGCCGTCGCAGACGGACACAACGCGAAAGGCAGCGCATGAACCGTACTTGGGACGAGCTCGTCACCTCCGCTCTGCTCGGCACGGGGCGGCGCCTGCCGCCTGTGCAGGTGCGGGGCGGGCAGGACGCGGCCGTGGCGCTGCTGGATGCCGCTGCGGTGGAGACCGTGCGGCGGCGTGCCGGGGCGGTGCCCGCCGCGGCGCTCGACCGGCCCGCGCCGGCGCCGGCGGACGCCCGGCCTCCGTTGCCTCCGGCGGCCCGGCGGCGCCTCGCTCTGTTGCTCGCGGACCGCAGCGGCAGCGGGAGCGGGCGCCGGGGCGCCGCCCCGGATCTTACGGAGCTGCTGCCCCAGTGGCTGGCCGCCGCCAACGGGCACGGATACCAGGCGCCTCCCGCACTTCTGCCCGCCCTCCTGGAGGCGGCCAGGTCCCGTAGCGATCTGCGGCAGGAGGCGCTCGCGTTCGGCGGGCCGCGGGCCCGGTGGCTGGCGGCGCTCAACCCGCAGTGGAAGTACGCGTTGCGGCCCGGCCCCGCCGCGGCCACGGGCACAGGCATGGCCGCGGACACGTCAGTCTGGGACGAGGGGCTGTTCGCCGAGCGGGCCGCGCTCCTCGCCTCCGTACGGCAGCGCGACCCCGCCGCCGCCCGCGAGCTGCTCGCCGGCTCGTGGGCGACGGAGCGGGCCGAGGACCGCCTGCTGTTCCTCGACGCGCTGCGCGAGGGGCTGTCCGCGCAGGACGAGCCGTTCCTGGAGCGGGCCCTGTCCGACCGGAGCCGCAACGTCCGGGCCACCGCGGCGGAGCTGCTGTCGGCGTTGCCCGGCTCGGCGCTCGCGGCCCGGATGGCCGAGCGGGCCCGCAGCTGTGTCGCCCTGGACCGCACGGGAGAGGGGGAGGGCCCGCGGATCGCGGTGGAGGCGCCGCACGAGTGCGACAAGGGCATGCAGCGCGACGGCGTCGTGGTGAAGCCGCCGTCCGGGCGCGGCGAGCGCTCGTGGTGGCTGGCCCAGATCGTGGAGGCGACTCCGCTGGCGGCCTGGTCCGAGCGGCTCGGCGGCCGCAGCCCGGCGGGGATCGTGGCGCTGCCGGTCGCGGACGGCTGGCAGCCCGAGCTGCACGCCGCCTGGTGCCGGGCCGCGGTCCGGCAGCGGGACGCGGAGTGGGCGCGGGCGCTGCTCGGCCCCGCCCCGGCCCCGCCCGCGGCCGAGGGCACCTCGTGGAGGGATCCGGCGAAGCTGCTGTCGGCGCTGCCGCGGGACGAGCGGGCGGCGTGGGTGGCGGAGTTCGTCTCGGCGCACGGGCTGTCGGACGCGTTCCGGCTGCTCGGGGTGTGCGCGGTGCCGTGGGCGGAGCCGCTGGGCCGGTCGATCGTGGACGCCCTGGACGCCGCCCGCGACGCAGGCGGCTATCCGTGGAGCTTCAGCGGGGTGATGGGCCTGGCCGAGCGCTGCCTGGACCCGGCGCAGGCCGACCGGCTGGAGGCGCTCACCGTGCTGCCGGAGGAGCCGGCCGCGGACGCCCCCGGGCGCGCCGGGGCCGACGCGTACTGGGCGGAGGCGTTCCAGCGCCTCGTGGGCACGCTGCGGCTGCGGGCCACGATGCGGGCGGAGCTTGCGGGGCGGCCCGCCGGCGCGGTCAGGCCTCCGTCGGCTGGCGGACGTTCGCGTTGACCCACTCCACGATGGAGGCCGTCGTGGCCCCCGGGGTGAAGATCGCGGCGACGCCCTGCTCCTTCAGCGGTGCGATGTCCGCCTCGGGGATGATCCCGCCGCCGAAGACCTTGATGTCCTCCGCGTCGCGCTCGCGCAGCAGCTCAAGGACCTTGGCGAACAGGGTGTTGTGGGCGCCGGAGAGGATGGACAGGCCGATCGCGTCGGCGTCCTCCTGGATGGCGGTGTCCACGATCTGCTCGGGCGTCTGGTGGAGGCCCGTGTAGATGACCTCCATGCCGGCGTCGCGCAGTGCCCGTGCGATGACCTTCGCGCCACGGTCATGGCCGTCGAGCCCGGGCTTGGCCACCACCACGCGGATCGGACCGGTCACTCCCATCACTGCCTCCATGTACGACTGCCGGTAACCGGCGCCCAGGGATGTGAACGAACGTTATCTCCAGCATCCCGCACCCGGCCGTTTCGCGGTGCGGAGCGAGGGGGAAATCACACGTGGGACAACACGTCGCTACGCACCGTCCGCGCGCTTCCGCGTCTTACGGGTCGCCCAGCCACCCGCGTCGCCGGGGCGGCGAGTCTTCGGGCGGTCGCTAGGGGAGCCGCGGCGAGGCCGCCGCACCACTGTGCCGACAGCCGCACGGCACAGCGGTGCGGCCGGTCGCGCGCAGCTGCCCGTGGGCGCACACGGGGGACGACAGCCGCGCTTCCCGGGTGCCGTTCGGGAGGTCGGCCATGAGGACCCTGCCCTTCATCACCATCCTTGCCGCCTTGCTGCGCCCGTCGACCGCGCTCATCCGGTCCACGGTGCTGGAGCTGGCGATTCTCACCGGCCATCTGCTGCTGTACCCGACCGGTGTCGTCCAGGAGCGCCCGCCGCCCCGGCGGGCGCTGCCC
This sequence comes from Streptomyces rectiverticillatus, assembly GCF_013394065.1. NCBI lineage: Bacteria > Bacillati > Actinomycetota > Actinomycetes > Kitasatosporales > Streptomycetaceae > Streptomyces > Streptomyces rectiverticillatus. The sequence goes on along the minus strand of NZ_CP040752.1, from coordinate 4,516,416 downwards.
GCGCTTCCGGCCGCCGGCGACACGCCCGACACGCCCGGACTGCATGAATCAGCCGAAACAGGACAAGAAGGTCATCTGCCTGTTCTGCTCCTCCACGGCTTCATCGACAACCGTTCGGTCTTCGTCCTGCTGCGCAGGTCCCTGCGCAGACACGGCTGGCAGCAGGTCGAAACACTCAACTACTCGCCCCTGACCTGCGACATCCGCACCGCCGCCCGCCTGCTGGGCCGCCATATCGAGGACATCTGCGCCCGCACAGGACGGCAACGGGTCGACGTGGTGGGGCACAGCCTCGGCGGCCTGATCGCGCGCTACTACGTCCAGCGAATGGGCGGCGACGTCCGCGTCAGGACCCTGGTCACGCTCGGCACGCCGCACGCAGGCACCCGCGCGGCATCACTGCTGCCCGCGCATCCCCTGGTGCGCCAGATGCGCCCGGGATCGGACGTCGTCGCCGAACTCGCGGGCCCCGCACCGGATTGCGCAACGCAATTCATCGGTTTCTGGAGTGACCTGGACCAATTGATGGTGCCCGTGGAATGCGCCCGCATCGACCACCCGGATCTGAGCGCGCGCAATGTCCGGGTGACGGGCGTGGGGCATCTCGCCCTGCCGGTGCACTGGGAGGTGGCCGCCGGCATACGACAGGCCCTGACCACGGAAGAGGCGCAGGACGATGCGTCGGGGGCGGCATCCGTCGCCTGATTCACCGGTGTTCCGCGGGCGGTCCCGGAGACCCCCGAAACCGAACGCGGGTCGAACGTCAAATCGGTTTTCCGGGGTTCAGTCCACCAAAAGGCGGCTAAATGCCCGGGCCCCGCCCGCCCGAAACGTGACGAAGATTGTCGCCGTCCCATACCGCCGGGTACAGTCGCCGCTAATTCTCCTCCCTCGGCGAAAGAGAAGTGGTGGTGAACGACCGTCACCCGGCGGCGGGCCCCGGCCCGTCCGACCCCGCTCAGGATGGCTCCTACGGGCAGTACGCGTCGTACGGTCAGCAGAGCGCACCGCACAACTACACCGGGTACGACGGCTACGACAGCGGCCAGTGGGAGACCACGGGCCAGTGGGCCAACACCAGTCAGTGGGGCGGAGTCACCGGCCAGACCCAGGTCTGGGACTTCAGCGCCTACGCCACCGGACAGGCCGACGCCACCGGGCAGACCGGGCAGTGGGACACCTCCGCCGGCATCACGACCCCCGCCACCGGGCAGTGGGACACGAGCGCCATGACGCCGAGCGCCTGGGGGGCGAACGGCACCTACGACACCTCCGGCCACTGGGAGCTGACCGGCCGGACCGGCTTCACCGGCCAGGTCCAGGCGCCCGCCCCCGACCAGTCCGCGGCACAGGGCTGGGACACCACGGGAACCGGGCAGTTCACCTCTTGGGACGGCTCCGGCCAGGCGGCGGATATCTCGGGCCAGTGGGAGACCGGGGCCGGTCAGTGGGACACCTCGGGCCAGTGGGAGACCGGGGGGGCCGGCCAGTGGGAGGCGGGCGCCGGCCAGACCCAGATCTGGGATGCCGGTGCTTTCGCCGCCGTGGCCGGCACACAGGGCGAGCCGGAGCACGCCCCGACCCTCATGACCGACCTCTCCGCCATGGCGTCCATGGACTCCGTACCCGCGATGGACGAAGCGGACGGGCATGCGGCCGACGAGAACGCCGCCTCCCCCGCCGGTGCCGTCGCGAACGCCGAGACGCAGGCCATGCTGTTCGTCCCCCCGGCCCGCGACGAAGCCGGCCCGGACGACGCTCTCCGTGACACCCCCACCCCCACCCGCAGCAGCCGCCGCAAGGCTGCGCCCGCCCGCACCGGATACCGGCCGCGCCGCAAGGCCCTGCTGACCGTCGCCGTGCCGTCGGCCGCCGTCATAGGGGTCGCCGGGATCGCCGCCGCGACCGTCTCCGGCGGCCAGAGCGACGGCAAGCAGCCCCAGGCGGCGGCAGCCCCCGACAGCGCGGCGCCCGCGCCCTCCGTCGCCAACAGCAAGCTGGACACCCAGCTCGCGAGCCTCAGCCACGGCGCCGACGACTTCGCGACCCGCGCCAACCGCACCCAGGAGCGCATCGACCTCAAGGCGCGCCAGGAAGCGGAGAAGAAACGTAAAGCGGAGGAAGCGGCCCGCAAGGAGGCCGAGCGCCCGAAGTTCTCCCTCCCCGTCGCGCAGCACGGCCTCAGCGCGATGTACGGCCAGGCCGGCGTCAACTGGATGTCCGTGCACACGGGCATCGACTTCCCGGTCAGCTACGGCACGCCGGTCATGGCCGCCACGGACGGCACGGTCCGCACGCAGTACAACGTGGCCTACGGGAACATGGCCATAGTGACGTCGCCCGACGGCGTCGAGACCTGGTACTGCCACCTCAGCAGCACCAAGCTCCGCTCCGGCCAGGTCAAGGCCGGCGACGTCATCGCCTACTCAGGCAACTCCGGCAACTCCACCGGACCGCACCTGCACTTCGAGGTCCGGCCGGGCGGCTCCGCCGTCGACCCGCTGCCGTGGCTGCGCGCGCACGGCTACGACCCGACCTAGCGGCCGAGACGTCGCACACCGGCGGTGCCGAACCGGGGCTCATCCCCCGTGCGGATCCGCCGGGACGGCTAGAGCTTCTCGACCGGTGCGTACCGCAGGAGCAGGCGCTTCGGCTTCTCCTCGCCGAAGTCGACCGTGGCCTCGGCGTTGTCGCCACTGCCCTTGACCGCGACGACGGTGCCCAGCCCGAACGAGTCGTGCGTGACCCGGTCGCCGACGGCGAGGGCCACCACGGGCCGGTCCTTGGCACGGCGCGTGGCGAACCCGCTCGGCCCCGCCTTGGCGCGCGAGGACGTGAACCCCGACGTGATGCCGGAACCCGCACCGCCGCCCGAGCCGATCGAGCTCATCGACGCCGACGGCTTCGCGGGCCCGGTGCGCCGCCACTGCACGTACTGGTCGGGGATCTCCTCGAGGAACCGCGACGGCGGGTTGTACGCGGGCTGGCCCCACGCGCTGCGCATGCTCGCGCGCGTCAGGAACAGCCGCTCCCGGGCGCGGGTGATGCCCACGTAGGCGAGGCGGCGCTCCTCCTCCAGCTCCTTGGCCTGGCCGAGGGCGCGCATGTGCGGGAAGACGCCGTCCTCCATGCCGGTCAGGAAGACGACGGGGAACTCCAGGCCCTTCGCGGTGTGCAGGGTCATCAGCGTGATGACGCCGGTGCCTTCCGCGTCCTCGTCGGGGATCTGGTCGGAGTCGGCGACGAGGGCCACCTTCTCGAGGAACTCGGCCAGCGTGCCGGGCTCCCCCTCCTCGCGCTCCTGCTCGAACTCCAGGGCCACGGCCGCGAGCTCCTGCAGGTTCTCCACGCGGGTCTCGTCCTGGGGGTCGGTCGAGGCCTGGAGCTCGGCGAGATAGCCCGTGCGCTCCAGCACCGCTTCCAGGACGGTGGCGGGGCCGGCGCCCGACTCGGCGATCGTGCGCAGCTCCTCCATCAGGACGTTGAAGCGCTTGACCGCGTTCGCCGAGCGGGCGGCCATGCCGTAGGCCTCGTCGACGCGGCGCAGCGCCTGCGAGAAGCTGACCTTCTCGCGCAGCGACAGGGCGTCGATCATGGCCTCGGCGCGCTCGCCGATGCCGCGCTTGGGCACGTTGAGGATGCGCCGCAGCGGGACGGTGTCCTCGGGGTTGGCGAGGACGCGCAGGTAGGCCAGGACGTCGCGGACCTCCTTGCGCTCGTAGAAGCGCACGCCGCCGACGACCTTGTAGGGCAGGCCGACGCGGATGAAGATCTCTTCGAAGACACGGGACTGGGCGTTGGTCCGGTAGAAGACGGCCACGTCCCCGGCCTTGGCGTCGCCCGCGTCCGTGAGGCGGTCGATCTCGTCGGCGACGAACTGGGCCTCGTCGTGCTCGGTGTCGGCGACGTAGCCGGTGATGGCCGGGCCGGCGCCGGCCTCGGTCCACAGGTTCTTCGGGCGGCGGCTCTCGTTGCGCTCGATGACCGCGTTGGCGGCGTTGAGGATCGTCTGCGTGGAGCGGTAGTTCTGCTCCAGCAGGATCGTCGTGGCCTCGGGGTAGTCCTCCTCGAACTGGAGGATGTTGCGGATCGTGGCGCCGCGGAAGGCGTAGATCGACTGGTCGGCGTCACCGACGACGCACAGCTCGGCCGGGCCCTCCTCCGGCGTGGTCTCCGCGCCCGCGGTGCCGACGAGCTCGCGCACGAGGGTGTACTGCGCGTGGTTGGTGTCCTGGTACTCGTCGACCAGGACGTGCCGGAAGCGGCGGCGGTAGTGCTCGGCCACGTCCGGGAAGGCCTGGAGCAGGTGGACGGTGGTCATGATGATGTCGTCGAAGTCGAGGGCGTTGGCCTCGCGCAGCCGCGACTGGTACATCGCGTACGCCTCGGCGAGCGTCTTCTCAAAACCGTCCGCTGCCTGCGCCGCGAAGGCCTCCTCGTCGATGAGCTCGTTCTTCAGGTTGGAGATCTTCGTGCTGAAGGACTTCGGCGGGAACTTCTTCGGGTCGAGGTCGAGGTCCCGGCAGACGAGCGCCATGAGCCGCTTGGAGTCGGCCGCGTCGTAGATCGAGAAGGAGGATGTGAAGCCGAGCTTCTTGCTCTCACGGCGCAGGATCCGCACGCACGCGCTGTGGAACGTCATCACCCACATGGCGTTGGCCCGGGGGCCGACGAGCTGCTCGACGCGCTCCTTCATCTCGCCCGCGGCCTTGTTGGTGAAGGTGATCGCGAGGATCTGGCCGGGGTGCACGTGCCGGGTGCCCAGCAGGTGGGCGATGCGGTGGGTGAGCACGCGCGTCTTGCCCGAGCCGGCGCCGGCGACGATGAGCAGGGGGGAGCCCGTGTGCACCACTGCGGCGCGCTGCTGTTCGTTCATCCCCTCGAGCAGTGCGGCGGGGTCCACGGCGGGCCGGTGGGCGCCGTCGCGGTAGTAGGCCTCGCGGGGGACGGGCACGTCGAAGGCGCCCTGGAAGAGATCGTCCGGCACCGGCTCCGGGGCCGCGTCCTCCGGGGGAGGGGGGTGCTCCTCGTCCGCGGGGCCGAGGTCCGCCAGGAAGCTGTCGTCAAAGAGGCTGCTCATCGCCTCCCGAGTCTAGGCCGCCCCACTGACAGCCGGGCCCCGATTCCCGGCGACAGTGGTCACCCCCACAGCGCGGGTGCGGCCGGCGCCGCACCGCAGCACCGGCCGCACCCGCATCACCGGGGAGGTCAGACCCACATCACCGCGATGAAGATGTTCGCTGTCGTCAGCGCGCCCACCGCGCCGAACACCGGGGCCGGGACCTTCTCGTCGTCGCGCTTGACGTAGACCAGGCCGAGGATCACGACGAGCAGCGCGAGCTTCGTGGCGATCTTGACCATGTTCAGGGTGTGGTCCTGCGCCTGGTTGAGGCCGACCAGCGCCACGCCCGTGACCAGCATGGTCAGTGCGCCGTGCAGCATGGCGGGCACCATCCGTGCCTCGCCCCTGCCCATGGCCTTCATCTGGGTCATGAAGCCGCCGAGCAGCGCGCCGATGCCGACGATGTGCAGGCCGACGACGGCGTGAATGAGTACGTCCATGAGCCGACCCTAACGGGGGCCATATCACCCATGGGCAGGCAGGTGGGGCGCAATCGCCACTTCGGTCACGGGCGGCATATATCCATCCGCGGGGGCGGGGTCGACATGATCACCCGCCCATGCGCGCTGATCGATTTCATCCACTACCGGTCATCTGTGTTCTGGAGCGTGACCCTGCGGAATAGCGTCCTGGCCCAGACGGCGGCGGTCCGCGCGCTCCCCCCTCGCGACGGACCGCCGCCGGTCACCGTCCGGCGCGGCCACAGGGCCCGGCGGGCAGGGCAGGAACAGCAGGTCTGGAAGGAAGTGACGGCCGGCGTGGCAGCAGCGCACCGCAAGCCCAGGCAGCACCCGCTCACCAGCAGCACCGTACGGACCGCGGCAGGTCTCGCCCTCGCGGGCGCCGCCACCGCCACGCTCCTCGACGGCACCGCGCAGGCCGCTCCCCCGCCCTCCACGGCCCGGCTCAGATCCCAGGTCGACCGGTACTACCGGGAGGCCGAGGAGGCCACCGAGCAGTACAACGGCGCCAAGGAGAAGGCCGACCGCGCGGAGGCCGCCGTCGAAGAGCTGCAGGACCGGGCCGCCCGCCGGACCGAGCGGCTCAACGCGGCCCGCAACGCCCTGGGCTCCTACGCCACCGCCCAGTACCGCGAGGGCGGCATGCCCCCGAGCGTGCAGCTGATGCTCTCCTCCTCCCCCGGCCAGTACCTGGAGCGGGCCTCCCTGGCCCACCAGGCGGGCAGCCGTCAGGCGGTGGCGGTCAGCCGTTACGAGCGCGAGGTGCGGGAGATCCGGCAGGTCCGCACGGCCGCCGACGCCCGCCTCGCGGAGCTCAAGCGCGAGCAGGCCGGCCTCGCCCGCCACAAGCGGACCGTCGAGGGCAAGCTCGCGGAGGCCAGGAGGGTGCTGGCGGAGCTGCCGGACGAGGAGCGCGCCGCCGTCGAGCGCGGGGACGCCGCCGGGGCGGCGGGCGCCGTCACCGCCACGGCCGCACCGCGCGGCGGCGTGCAGGCCCCCACGGAGCGGGCCGCGCAGGCCGTCGCCTTCGCCTACTCCGCGCTCGGCAAGCCCTACGTGTGGGGGGCGACCGGCCCCGCCGCCTTCGACTGCTCGGGGCTCACCCAGGCCGCCTGGCAGGCGGCGGGCGTCTCGCTGCCGCGCACCACGTACACGCAGATCAACGCGGGCCGGCGGATCTCCCGGAGCGCGCTCGCCCCCGGCGACCTGGTGTTCTTCTACTCGGGCATCAGCCACGTCGGGCTCTACATCGGCGGCGGGCGGATGATCCACGCTCCGCACCCGGGTGCGCCGGTCCGGATCGCCCCGGTCGACGAGATGCCCTTCGCGGGGGCGTCCCGGCCGGTGTGACCGCTACGGCTTGAGCTGCTGCGAGAGCCAGCGGAAGACGTCGGGGACCTGCCGCTTCCACACGGCCGTGCCGTGGCCGCCCGCGCCCGCGGGGACCTTGGTCACGTGCACGGTCGTCGGCGGCTTGGCCGCCTGCTTGAGCGCCAGGCCGCCCTGGTAGCCGTCGCCCTCCGCGCCGGAGATGAACAGCGCCACGTGCGGCGGGGTCTTGGACCGCTGGAGCATCTTCAGGGGGTTGTTCTCGTCGCGCAGGCCGGGCGTCTTCGCCGTCAGCGAGGCGGGCTCGCCGACGGGGTCGTTGTAGCCGGAGAGGCTGACGCCGGCGCGGTAGCGGTCGGGGTGGGCGACGGCCAGCTTGGCGGCGCAGTGCGCACCCGCCGAGTAGCCCGCGACGGCCCAGCCCTCGGGCTTCTCCTGCGCGCGGAAGGTGTCCGTGACCATCTTGCGGACGTCGACGCTGAGCCAGGTGTCGGCGTTGACCTTGCCGGGGATGTTGGCGCAGCCGGTGTCCACGTCGCCCAGGAGCGTGGTGCGGGGGGCCACGATGATGAACGGCTCGACCTCGCCCTTCTCCATCATCGGCTTGAGCTGGCTGCCCACCTCCAGCGTGCCGAACCAGGCCTTCGCCGAGCCGGGGAAGCCGGGGAGGACCTCGACCACGGGGAACTTCTTGTCCTTGTACGCGGGGTCGTCGTACTGCGGCGGCAGCCAGACGTAGACCTCGCCCTCCACACCCGATATGCGGCCCTTGAACTGGGTCTCCTGCACGCCCGGGCCCATCCGCTTGTCGGACGCGGGCTTGAACTTCTGCGGGTTCTTGGGCGCCGCGTCGAGGTTCTTGCCGCCGGTGCCGTCCGGGCCGAGGTCCACCGCGGTCCGGACGTGGTCGCCGGTGCCGAGGAGGTCGTCCCAGTTGTCGAAGAGCCCGTTGGCGTTGTTGACCATCACGAAGACCATGGCTATGGCCGTGACCTGCGCGAACAGCAGCATGAGCAGCCGCGCCGCGTGCCGTACGAGCTTGGGGCCGCCGATCCTGCCCCACAGCGTGAGCGGCAGCATGAGCGCCACCACGACCAGCGCGACCGTGGTGAGGAGGAAGGGGGTCCCCGTCAGGCTCATCGGGCTCTCGTTTCGGATCTCGGGCCCCGCGCGGGGCCGGGGCCCTGCGTGAGTGAGAGCCTCTCCTCCGTTCAAGAGTGCGAGCGCGGCGCCGGGGTTCCGCCCCTCCCTCGGCGGGAGCCGGGCTTATCCGAAATCGGGCCGGAAGGGCGGGGCTCCGCGACGGGGGACGGGCGGCCGGATCAGACCAGGCGCCGGGCCGTCGCCCACCGGGTCAGCTCGTGGCGGTTGGAGAGCTGGAGCTTGCGCAGCACCGCCGAGACGTGCGACTCGACCGTCTTCACCGAGATGAACAGCTGCTTGGCGATCTCCTTGTAGGCGTAGCCGCGGGCGATCAGGCGCAGCACCTCGCGCTCCCGCTGGGTGAGCCGGTCGAGGTCCTCGTCGACGGGCGGGGCGTCGGTGGAGGCGAAGGCGTCGAGGACGAAGCCGGCCAGCCGCGGGGAGAAGACGGCGTCGCCGTCCTTGACCCGGAAGACGGCGTCGATCAGATCCGCGCCGGTGATGGTCTTGGTGACGTAGCCGCGGGCGCCGCCGCGGATGACGCCGATGACGTCCTCCGCGGCGTCGGAGACGGACAGGGCCAGGAAGCGGACCGGGCGCTCGGCGTCGGCCATCAGGGGCGCGCAGCGGCGCAGCACCTCGACCCCGCCGCCGCCGGGGAGGTGGACGTCGAGCAGGACGACCTCGGGGCGGGTGGCGGTGATGACGGTGACCGCCTGGTCGACGTCGGCGGCCTCGCCGACGACCTCGACGCCCGTCCGGTCGGTGGCCCCGATCTCGGCCTGCACGCCCGTACGGAACATCCGGTGGTCGTCCACCAGCACGACCCGTGCGTGGCGCTGCACCGTCTCTTCGGTCGTCATGACGCGTTCTCCGCCCTCTCCATTTCCAGCTCCACTTCGGTTCCCCCACCGGGCACGGACCGCAGTCGCGCCGTGCCGCCGTTGCGCTGCATCCGGCCGATGATGGATTCGCGGACGCCCATGCGGTCGTCCGGCACCGCGTCCAGGTCGAAGCCGGGGCCGCGGTCGCGCACGGAGAGGAAGACCGTACGCCCCTCGACCTCGGCGTACACCTGGACGGCGCCGCCTTCGCCACCGTACTTGGCGGCGTTGACCATGGCCTCACGGGCGGCTTGCATCTGGGCGGCCAGGCGCTCGTCCAGCGGGCAGTCGCCGACGACGACCACCTCGATGGGCACGCCGTGGTGATCCTCGACCTCGGCCGCGGTGGCTTTGACGGCCTCGGCGAGGGTGTCGGGCTGCTCGGCCTCGTCCTTTCCGCGGCCCTCGGGCCGGTAGAGCCAGGCGCGCAGCTCGCGCTCCTGGGCCCGGGCCAGGCGGGCGACCTCGCGGGCGTCCTCGGCGTTGCGCTGGATCAGGGTGAGGGTGTGCAGGACGGAGTCGTGGACGTGGGCCGCGACCTCGGCGCGCTCCTGGGCCCGGATGCGCATCGTGCGCTCGGCGGAGAGGTCCTGGGTCATGCGGACGAGGGAGGGACCGGCCAGCAGCGCTATGCCGACCAGGACGGCCAGCGACGCCTGCAGGACGGTGCCCAGGTGCTCGGCGGAGCCCTGGAGGACGACGATGCCCGTGACGCCGGCGGCGGCGAGGGCCACGCCGGCCGCGCCGCGCGCGAACGGCAGGACCCGCTTGCTGCGGCCGACCTCCATCCAGTGGGCCCGGCGGGCATTGTCGGCCTGGCGCCAGACGAGGGCGACGCCCGCGCCGACGAGCAGCAGCGGCCAGATGTAGGCGTTGGCGCGGCCGAGGTGGAGGTTGTCCACGAAGATCGCGGCGGCGATGACCAGGGCGACGAGGGCGACGACCTGCCCGCGGTCGGGCTTGCGGGCGAAGAGGCGCCGGCGGTCGCCTGCGCCCGTCTCGGCGGGGACCGGGCGCGGGGCCTCGACGCCGCCCACGCCGAGCGGCACCACGAACCAGAACACCGCGTACAGCACGGCGCCCATGCCCTGGGCCATCAGCAGCGCGACGAAGACCAGGCGCACCCAGGAGACCGGCAGGCCCAGGTGCCCGGCGAGCCCGCGCGCGACACCGCCGAGCATGCGGCCCTCGGCGCTGCGGTAGAGCTTGCGCAGGGGTGGGCCGTCGGGGTGCTGCGGGCGGGCCGGGGCGGTCATGCACTGATCGTCACATGCCCGCGGGGGCTGCGGCATCAGGGTTCGCCCCTGACGGGACCCCTACTGGTGGCGGGACGCCTGCCGGCGGCGGGACGCCTGGTGATGACGGGACGCCGGGTGACGACGGGACTTACCGGGCGGCTGGCCGGAATCCTTCGCGCACCACGTCGAAGACCTGGCTGTGCTTGTGCCAGTCGGCCTTGGGCGCCGAGAGGTAGATCGCGTACTCCTTCTCGCCCGGGCGGCCGAACCCGAGGTCGGCGGCCCGGTACTCGCGCGCCCGGCCCTGCCACGTGAACTCCCAGATCGCCGCCGGCTGCCCGCGGTACTCCGTGCCCTGCATGCGCAGCTGGCGGTAGCCGGGCAGCTTGCCCTCCTTGACGGACTTCGTCTCGTCGTCCTTCCAGCGCCGGAGGGGGTCGCTGCTCGCGAGGTCGAAGACGGAGACCCTCAGGCCCACCAGTCCGCTCGGGTCGATGTAGAGGATCTCGTCGCTCTCCTTGAGCTTCCCGCGCTTCCAGCCGTCCGGTACGGGGAAGGAGACGCCGGCCGCCTTCTCCGTCACCAGGTGGTAGCCGCGCGGCGGGTCCGGCACCGGTGACGGGGCCGCGCTCTTCTTCTCGCTCGGGCTCGCAGAGGCTTCCCGGCCGGACGCGGCGCGGGGGGCGGGGTCGTCGCCCTCCTGCCCGGCGGTCAGGAAGTACGCGCCGGCCGCGATGCCGGCGACGGTGACGAGTGCCAGGGCGCTCCACAGGACGGGGCGGTGGCTGCGGCCGGTACGCGCGGTGCGGCCGGCGCGGGCGCTGCCCCCGGCCTTCGTGTCCGAGTCCGGGCCCGGGCCCGGGTGGGAGGCGGCAGGTGCTGCAGCCGTGGCCGCCGCAGTGGCCGTACCCGTGACATCGGTGGCTGCAGGGGCCGTCGCAGGCGCCGGGTCGGCGGTCTCCGCCGGTGCCGCCGACGAGGCCGGCGGGGTCGGCGCGGCCGGTGCCGTCGCCGCAGCCCGTCCGGCCGCCGTGGTGCCGCGGTCCGCCGCGTCGTCCCAGGGGCCGGGCGCGGGGGTGCTGCGCTGCTCCGCCGCGGGCAGGTAGGCGGTCTCCGACTCGGCCGCGGGCTCGCGCAGGATCTGCTCGGCCAGGTCGGCCGGGGGCCGTACGGCCGGGTCCTTCGCGAGCAGGGTCTCGATGAGGCGGGTGAGCGCGCCCGCGCGGCGCGGCGGCTCCAGGGGGTCCATGGCGATCGCGTAGGCCGTCTCGACGGCCGTGTCCTTGCGGAACGGCGGGCGGCCCTCCAGCGCCTGGTACAGCGTCGCGCCGAGGGCCCACAGGTCGGACGCGGGGCCGGGCTTGGCGCCCTTGACGCGCTCGGGCGCGATGTAGTCGATCGAGCCGACCATCTCGCCGGTCTTGGTGAGGGTGGAGGTGCCGGTGGACTGGGCGATGCCGAAGTCGGTGAGGACGACGCGGCCGTCGTGACCGAGCAGGACGTTGCCGGGCTTCACGTCGCGGTGCAGCACGCCTGCCGCGTGGGCCGCGCGCAGGGCGGCGATCATGCCGCGCCCGATGCGAGCGGCCTCGTCCGGGGTGACGGTCCCGTGCTTGAGGACGTCGCCGAGCGTTCTGGAGGGCACGTACTCCATGACGATGCAGGGCAGGCCCCGGTCGTCGACGACGTCGTGGACGACGACCACGTTGGGGTGGTTGATCCGGGCGGCGCTGCGGGCCTCGCGGCGGGTGCGCTCGTAGAGCGTGGCGAGCTCGTCGTCGTCCAGGTACGGCGAGACGTGGAGCTGCTTGAGCGCGACCTGACGGTCCAGCAGCTCGTCCTGGGCGCGCCAGACCGTGCCCATCCCGCCGCGGCCTATCCGGTCGACGAGGCGGTACCGCCCGGCGACCAGCCGACCGGTGTCCGGCCCCGGCCCGGACACCGCCTGTCCGGACACTGCCCCATCCACCCCGAAGCCCTCCGGTTCCCCTGCTGTGCTGTGTCGCGACACGATATACGGCACCTTCTCAGGGGCGATCTCAGGGAACGGCCAGGGTTGCCGGGTGTGCCACAAGCGCGTTCCGGTTGACACCATGTCCGTATGACCGACACACCCAACACCCAGGACGCGCATCAGGCGGGTCCGGTTCACGGTGATCCGCAGGATGCCCGGCCGCCGCTGCGGCGCAGCCGGGAGCACAAGGTGGTGTCCGGCGTGTGCGGCGGCCTCGGCCGCTTCTTCGACGTCGATCCCGTGATCTTCCGTGTGGTGCTCGGTGTGCTGTCGGTGGCCGGCGGCCTGGGGCTGATCGTCTACGGCTTCGCGTGGCTGCTGATCCCCCTGGAGGGGGAGGAGGAGAACGAGGCCCGGAGGATGCTCTCGGGCCGGGTCGAGGGCCCGGCGCTGACGGCGGTGCTGTGTGCGCTGGTGGGCTGCGGCCTGTTCCTGTCGATGCTCAACAACAGCGCGGTGATGTCGTTCGCGCTGATGCTGACCATAGTGATGGCCGGGGCGGCCTACTGGTCGTATCACCGGCACGAGCCCGAGGCCGAGGCGGCCGTCTCCGCGGCCCAGAAGACGCAGAAGGCGTCGGCGCCCCCGCCCGAGACCAAGGCCCCGCCCGCCCCGGGCGGCCCCTCCTGGTGGCGCGACCCGATCATCAAGGACGGCACGACGGGCCCGCTGGGCGCCGAGTCCGGCTACCTGTGGGGTCCGGACGACGAACCGCAGGACCGGCGGGAGCGGCCCCCTGCCCGGCCCCGCCCGGCGCGGACCGGCGCGCGGCTCGGCGGCTGGACGGCCCTGCTGGCCAACATCGCCTTCTTCCTCGGCACCGGCCTCACCTGGCAGGACCACCCGCTCGGCACCTGCCTACAGGTCGGCCTGGCCTGCGCGCTCGGCGTCTACGGCCTCGGCATCGCCGTCAGCTCCCGCTACGGGCGCACGGGCGGCGGCACGGTCGTCACCGCCGTCCTCACCGGCGCCCTTCTGGTGGGCGCGGCCGCCCTGCCCAAGTCAGTCTCCACCGACTGGACGCACACCACCTGGCGCCCGGACACCGTCGCCGCGGTGCGCGGGGAGTACCGGGTGGGCAGCGGCGTGGGCGTGCTCGACCTCACCGGCCTGCCCTGGCCGCGGGCCGGCGCCGTCGCCACCCGCGCGGAGGTGGGCGCGGGCCGGCTCAAGCTGGTCGTCCCGGAGGACGTCACGGCACGGATCACCCTGGACGTGGGCGTGGGCGACATCCGCCTGCCCGGCGAGGCGCGCGACGACGTCGACGTCCGGCCGGGGCAGAAGAAGCGGATGACGCTGGAGGCCCGGCCGGGGGAGCCGTCCCGCGGAACGCTGGAGATCGTGCTCAAGGTCGGTATCGGTCAGGTGGAGGTGGACCGTGCGTCGTCATGACTTCGAGCCGGGCAAGCTGGTCGTCGGGCTCGTCCTGCTGGGGTGCGCCGTCGCGTATCTGGGGGCGGCCCGGGGGGATCTGCACTTCCCTTCGTACGTGCTGCTGCCGGTGCTGGGGGCGGGCTTCTGCCTGGCGGGCGTGGTCTCGTCCGTGGCCTTCGCCGTCCGCCGGAGGAAGGGCGCGGGACGGGAGCGGTAGCCGCTGGCGCGTGCACCGGACCGCCCTGACGGGCGCGTGCACCGGACCGCCCTCACGGGCGCGGGCACGACGGCTCATCGCCCGGTACGCCCAGGGCCGGGCTGCGGGTTACTGCCGCCCGCGGCGGGCGCGCGCACCTGGCAGGTGCGGGCACATGGCGGGCTTCCCGCCTACGCCCAAGGCCCACCTGCAGGCTGCCGCCAGCTCCTACCGCCGGGCGGGCCCGCCCGGTGCCTTGCCGGACGTCGCCTTGCCTGCCGGCTTGGCGGTGGACTTCGAGGTGGACTTGGCGGAAGGCTTTGCAGACGGCTTTCCCGGGGACTTGGCGGACGGCTTTCCGGACGGCCTCGCGGGCGACTTCGCGCCCGCCCTGGCCCGCGGCTTCCGCGAGGGCTTGCGGGACGCCCGCCGCGGCCCCGCGTCCACCGACCACACCGGCGCCCCCGCCACCACCAGCGGCAGCCACGCCATCAGGTAGATCAGGTCGTTGCCGTAGAAGTAGGGCGTCGTCTGCCAGCTGACCGTCAGCCAGAGGCTGCCCGATATGAGCGCGCCGCCGGCCGCGGCGACGCGGGCGAATATGCCGAGGAGTGTCCCGACGCCCACCGCGAACTCGCCGAGGCCCATCGCATAGCCGAAGCCCTCGGGGTTCTTCAGGGCCAGGTCGACCAGGCCCGGGACGGCGGACGAGCCGCGGACCGTACGCATCAGCTCGCCGATCGAGCCGGGCCCGCTGTCCGCCAGGAAGCCGGAGTCCGTGATCTTGTCGAGGCCCGCGTAAATGAAGGTGATGCCGAGGAAGATGCGCAGCGGCAGCAGTGCGTACTGCGCGCTCTCCCCCTGCTTTCCGCGCCCGATGAAGCCCATGGCGTCCGCCGCCTCTCCGTTCCGTCCGTCCTGGTCGTCATCCGAACCATACGGACGGGAGGCGGAACGCGTTCAGCCCTGTGGATAAACCTCGGTACCGGGGACAGGATCCGAGGTCAGAGCCCCGAAGCGAGCCGCGGGACCGGGCTCCGTCATCAGGCCCCGGCACGGACGCCGAGGGCGCTGCCCTCCAGCCACTCCTGCCAGCTGATGTTCCAGTCGCCGTAGCCGTTGCCGAAACGGTCCATCGGCTTCGGCTTGGTGCTGCCGGTGACCTGGATGACGTCGCCCTTCATGCTCAGCCCGTACAGCCACTTGGCGTCTTCCGTCGACATGCCGATGCAGCCGTGGCTGACGTTCTCCTTGCCGAACGACTCGGCGTTGTCGGGAGCGGCGTGCACGTACTCGCCGCTGATCGTCTCGCGCATGCTGTAGTCGTACGACCCGTAGAAGCCGTCGGGGTGGTTGCGCGGGATGCCGATGGAGAGCGAGTCCATGACGACCCGGCCCTCCTTGGCGAGGATCGTCTTGACGCCCTCGCGCGTCCCGAAGCCCTTGCTCTCGTCGCCGCCGCTGATCGGGATCGTGCGCAGCGTCTTGCCGTTGCGGACGACGGTCAGCTTGCGGGCCTTGAGGTCGACGGTGCTGACCATCGAGTCGCCGACGGTGAAGGAGACCGTACGGTCGCCCGCGGCGGCCGTGCCCTCGGCGAGCTGCACGCCCGCCAGCCGGGCGTCCAGGGTGACCTTGGTCCCGGCGGGCCAGTATTTCTCGGGACGGAAGTGGACCCGGGTGTCACCCTTGGTCTCGTTCCAGTGCCAGGCGCCCGGGACCTTCGGCGAGGTGGAGACCTTCAACCGGCCCTCGATGCCCGCGCGCAGCTCCTTGGAGACCTTCTGCTGCTTGAAGACCAGGGCGACGGGCTGGCCGACGCCGACCTTCTCGCCGTTGGCGGGGGCTATCTCGGGCCGGACGGTGCGCGCAGCACCGGGCAGCATCTTCGCCGCCGGCGCGGGCTTCTCGGTCACGGGGCTCGCCGAGGGCGAGGGAGAGGCCGACGACGACGGCGAGGACTGCGAAGACTGCGAGGACGCCTTCCGGCCCGCCTTCTCCTCGGCCCCGGCACCGCCGCCGCATCCGGTGACGGCCAGGCCGGCGAGGGCCAGGGCGGCGGACAGCCCGACGCAACGGGAGAGGCGGCGCATGGTTCTCCTACCAGGTTCTGATCATCCGGGCTCGACGGCCCTCCGGGCATGCAGGAGCCGAGGCGGCTACGCCCCGGCTCCTGACCATCGTAAGCAGGGCGAATGCCCCGAAACGGCGCCCGGAAGGACGAGCGACCCCCGCCGACAGGAGGGGGTCGCGGCCTCTCCCCGGTCGCGGCCCCCTCTCCGGTGGCGGCCCCTCCCCGGCCGCGGCCCCTCCCGGTCAGCCCAGCAGCTCCGGCTCGCTCCGCGTGATCTGCTGGTACAGCGGCTGGTAGTTGATCCACGCCGCCAGGTCGTTGCCGAGCTGCTCGCGCGTGTGCCGGGCGCTCGCCTGGTCGATGAGGACGGGTTTCCCGGCCGCCTTCGCCGCGAGCTGCACCTGGCATGAGCGCTCCATGGTGATGAACCACCACGCGGCCGCGTCCACGGAGTCCCCCACGGTCAGCAGCCCGTGGTTACGCAGCACGACCGCCTTGTGCGGCCCGAGCGCCGTGGCGATCCGGCGCCCCTCCTCCTCGTCCACCACGACGCCCGTGTAGTCGTCGAAGAGGGAGACGTCTTCGTAGAAGGCGCAGGCGTCCTGAGTGATCGGCTCCAGCAGCTCCCCCAGCGCGGACAGCGCCCGGCCGTACGTGGAGTGGCTGTGCGCGGCGGCCACGACGTCGGGCCGGGCCTTGTGGACCTGCGAATGGATCGCGAACGCCGCCTGGTTGACGTGATACCGGCCCTCGACGACCTGCCCCTTGTGGTTCACGAGGATCAGATCGCTCACCGTGACGTGCTTGAACGACATCCCGAACGGATTGACCCAGAAGTGATCGGTGAACTCGGGGTCGCGCGCGGTGATGTGCCCCGCGACCCCCTCCTCGAACCCGAAGCGCCCGAAGAGCCGCAGCGCCGCCGCGAGCCGCTCCTTGCGGTGACGCCGCTCCTCCTCGACGCTGTCGTGCTTCGGCGGCATGGCGAAGTGCAGCTGATCGGTGGGGATCGGTTCCGGTTCCGGTTCCGGTGCTGTTGCCTGCGACATGGGCGGCGCTCCTCCGGTCGTTCCGTGACTACGACACGGAAGCTACCTCCGGGTACCCGCCGGGAACAGGCCTACGACGCGGCGGGCACCGCCGACGCGGCCGCCGCGTGCTCCAGGATCGCCTCCGCCAGCGGCCGCAGGCACTCGCGCGGCAGCGCGTGCCCCATACCCGGCATCGCCACCATGCGGGCGTTGCCGACCACTTGGGCGATGTGGCGGGGGTGGGGCGGCGGGAAGACGGGCTCGGCGGAGGCGTCGATCACCAGTGTGGGAACGGTGTTACGCGCCAGCTCCTCCGTACGTTCCATGCCGGAGTAATCGGCACGGCCGTGGGCGGTGGAGACGTCGTAACGCCCCGCGTGCTCGATGATCCGCCGTTCGCGCTCCCGCATCTCGTCGGCGTGGAAGGGGAGTTCC
Organism: Streptomyces rectiverticillatus; assembly: GCF_013394065.1. Taxonomy (NCBI): domain Bacteria; kingdom Bacillati; phylum Actinomycetota; class Actinomycetes; order Kitasatosporales; family Streptomycetaceae; genus Streptomyces; species Streptomyces rectiverticillatus. The sequence continues at coordinate 4,499,115 of NZ_CP040752.1, read as the reverse complement.
TCGCCGCTCAGAAGCCGCCAGTGCGCCACGCGCCGGTCCAGCTCGGCCTCCAGACCGTGGTCCTCCACGGGCTGCGCCCACATCTCCAGGACGCGCGGGTCGATGCCGGGCAGGTCGGCGGCGGCGGTTTCGGTGCCGTCGGCCTCGACGAGCGGCCGTCCGCTCAGCGCGCACGTGCCCAAGAGGGTCGCACTGAGGATGCGGTCCGGGTGGTCGGCCAGCAGCAGCTGCGCCAGCATGCCGCCGAGCGACAGCCCGACGACGTGGGCACGCGCGACGCCGTGCGCGTCCAGGACGGCGAGGGCGTCGTCCGCGAGATCGGTGATGCGGTAGGGCTGCTGGTCGTAGGACCAGGTGGAGCGGCCGGCGTCACGGTGGTCGTAACGGATCACGCGGTGGCGGACAGCGAGGGCGTCGGTGAACTCCTCGGGCCAGCCGAGGCCGGAGGCCTGCGCGCCCATGATGAGCAGCAGGGGCGGGGCATCGGCCGCGCCGCGCACTTCGGTCCAGAGCTGGGCGCCGGGGGCGACCTCGACGGTACGGGTACGGATTTCGGTTCGGGGCATGGCGGGTCCCTTCCTGGGGTTCGTGTGCGGGCGCACCTCAGGAGTGAAACGATACGTATCGTCTCGCTTTCGCGCCACTATTTTGGCGGAGCCTGGTTCGGCACCAGAGCTCCGCCGTCGGCTACAGCTCGTCGATCTCGGTGAGATCGACGTTGATATCGAAGGGCACAGCGATCTTGAGGGTGTCGCGGTATGTCCCGCTCGGCACGTAGGTGCGCGTGGCCTTGTCGAGTTCGAAGACATTAACGATGGGCCGCTGATCCACACTCGCCATCTCGACCAGCCAGAAGTGTGGAATACCTGCGGTGGCGTACTTATACGGCTTTGTGTCACGGTCCCGGGCCTCGGAGTCCGGGGAGACCACCTCGACGGCGAGCATCACGTCCCTGACCTGGTAGTACATCTGCTCGCGGTTCCGCGCGGCCGCGGCACGGATCACACAGATGTCCGGCTCCGGGCCGTTTCGCTTGTCGATGACGACCGTCATCTCGCGCCGCACTCGAAGTTCCGGAGGAACCGTCGCGCGAAGGCCCCGCTCAAGGAGGCACATGGCCAGCGAGTGGAAAGCTCGCTGCGGACTCACGAAAACCAGACTCCCGTCGATCAACTCCGTGTGCGGCGGGAGGTCGGGCAGCGTCAGCAGGTCATTCACGGTGTAACCGTCCTGCGGCGGCACCGGCCAGACGTGCGCGGGCTCAGCGGTCATAAGTCCTCCCATGGACGGGATTCTCGGCCGAACGGCCGGCGTACCCACCACAAACGCCGGTGCCGCCGCCCAAACGAATGAGCGGCGGCACCGGCGTTCGATCAGGGGAGGATTACTCCCACTCGATGGTGCCCGGCGGCTTGCTGGTCACGTCCAGCACCACGCGGTTCACATCGGCGACCTCGTTCGTGATGCGGGTCGAGATGCGGGCCAGCACCTCGTACGGCATACGGGTCCAGTCGGCCGTCATGGCGTCCTCGGAGGAGACGGGGCGCAGCACGATCGGGTGGCCGTACGTGCGGCCGTCGCCCTGGACGCCGACCGAGCGGACGTCGGCCAGGAGCACGACCGGGCACTGCCAGATCTCGCGGTCCAGACCGGCGGCGGTGAGCTCCTCGCGGGCGATGGCGTCGGCCTCGCGCAGCAGGTCCAGGCGCTCCTTGGTGACCTCGCCGACGATACGGATGCCGAGGCCCGGGCCCGGGAAGGGCTGGCGCTGGACGATCTCCTCCGGCAGGCCGAGCTCCTGGCCGACCATGCGGACCTCGTCCTTGAAGAGCTGGCGGAGCGGCTCGACGAGCTCGAACTCCAGGTCCTCGGGGAGGCCGCCCACGTTGTGGTGGGACTTGATGTTGGCGGTGCCGGTGCCGCCGCCGGACTCGACCACGTCGGGGTAGAGGGTGCCCTGGACCAGGAAGGCGACGGCCTCGCCGCCGGCGCCGGCCTCGGCCACGATCTCGGCCTGGGCCTGCTCGAAGACGCGGATGAACTCACGGCCGATGATCTTGCGCTTGGTCTCCGGGTCGGAGACGCCGGCCAGGGCGTTCAGGAAGCGCTCCTGCGCGTCGACGACCTTGAGCTGGACGCCCGTCGCGGCGACGAAGTCCTTCTCGACCTGCTCGGTCTCGCCCTTGCGCATCAGGCCGTGGTCGACGTACACGCAGGTCAGCTGGGAGCCGATGGCCTTCTGGACGAGGGCCGCGGCGACCGCGGAGTCCACGCCGCCGGACAGGCCGCAGATGGCGCGCTTGCTGCCGACCTGCTCGCGGATGGCGGCGATCTGCTCCTCGATCACGTTGCCCGTGGTCCAGGTGGGCTCGATGCCCGCGCCGCGGTAGAGGAAGTGCTCCAGGACCAGCTGGCCGTGCGTGGAGTGCATGACCTCGGGGTGGTACTGGACGCCGTAGAGCTGCTTCTCGTCGTTCTCGAAGGCGGCGACCGGCACGACGTCCGTGGAGGCGGTGACGGTGAAGCCCTCGGGCGCGGCCGAGCAGGCGTCGCCGTGCGACATCCACACCGACTGCTCCGCCGGGGTGCCCTCGAAGAGGGTCGAGCCGGTCTTGGAGACGTGCAGGGGGGTGCGGCCGTACTCGCGCGCGCCGGTGTTGTCGACGGTGCCGCCGAGCGTGGTGGCCATCAGCTGGAAGCCGTAGCACATGCCGAAGACGGGGACGCCGGACTCGAAGAGGCCGCGGGCGTCGTCGAGGCGGGGGGCGCCTTCCTCGTACACGGACGAGGGGCCGCCGGAGAGGATGATCGCCTTCGGCTTCTTGGCGAGCATCTCGGCCACGGGCATCGTGCTGGGCACGATCTCGCTGTAGACCCGCGCCTCACGGACTCGGCGGGCGATGAGCTGGGCGTACTGCGCGCCGAAGTCGACAACGAGCACCGGCTCCGCGGTGTTGTCGTGGGCGGCGGGGGGTGCTGCTGACACGGGAGCGGCCTTCCGGCGGTGGAGGAGGGGGTCTGTATTTGTCGATTCTACCGGGGCGCCGGTGCTTGCTTTTGTCTCACCATCCGAAACCGGACCGGACCGGCGCTGGCCCCGACGGTGCCCGCGGGCCATACTGTCCCCCATGCGCAAGCACCAGACCTTCGTCTTTACCTATGGCAACCGGCCCGTCCGGCTGCCATGGTCGTGCTGCTTGAGCAACTGACAAGCGACTTCGACAGGCGCCCCGGGCCGACAAGGCCCGGGGCGCCTGTCGTTTTTCCCGGGTCCTGTCGCTCCGGGGGCCGCCGCCCTTTTTTGGAGGATCAGACATGAGCACCCCCGCCGCCACCGCGACCCGCCCGACCGCCACCGCAGCCCACCCCACCGCCACCGCAGCCCGACCCGCGGCCGAGACCGGCGCCCGCACCGACGAGGCCGTCGGCGTGATCACCGGCGCCCGGCAGCGGATCGACGATCTCGACGGCAGGATCATCGGCCTCATCCAGGAACGGATGGCCGTCTCCGCCGTGATCCAGCACGAACGCATCGCCTCCGGCGGGCGCCGGGTGAACCTCTCCCGCGAGATGGAGATCATCGGCCACTACAGCGACCAGCTCGGCAAGCCGGGCACCACGCTCGCCATGACGCTGCTGGAGCTGTGCCGGGGCCGCATCTGACTCCCCTCCGCCTCCCCTCCGCCCCCTGGGGATGTGTGCAGGTGCCGCATGCGGGTTCGGGCCGACGGGCTGTCACGTCACCCGGACGGCGCGTGACCGCACGGCGGCCCGTTTCGTTGAGCCGGGTGCCCGCGCCATCCAGGAGCGGCCCACCTGAAATCCACGCGTGGCTTCCGCCCCTGTTCACCTGGGCGCCCGGCACCGACAGGGCGGATCCACCGGAGTGTGAGACGTGCGAGTGCGCGCGTCGTGGGACCTCACTCCGGTGCCGGTGACCGGTCAGCAGGGGACAGCAGCCCGGTTGCCACCGAAAAGACGGTCGGTTCCGGGGACGCCTGGAACCGACCGTATCCGGTCGAAACGGTTGCGCCGGGTCCGGCCCATCCCGCACGATGCCAAGAGAGCACCAACCTCCTGGTCCCGAACCGCCATTGGTCGAACCAGTGAGGCCGTACGCCCGCTCCACCCGTACGCCCGCACCACATCCCATGACGCGCACCACCACATCCCATGACCCGCGGCGCTCCCCCCGGCGCCGCTCCGCGGCACCGACCTCGCCCTGACCTCGGTGCCGGCAGTCAAGGGCCCCGAGGCCGCCCGCACGCCCCCGCGGAGGCGGCCCGGGGCCCTTCGCCGTTTTCGCGGCAGCCGTTTGCGCGGCAGCCGCTTCCGCAGCAGGCACGTCCGCGGCACCGACCGGCCGACAATCGTCTGTGACGTCGGTCACCCGCCCACCCTCGGCAACCGGGCCGTGACAGCTCCCCCTACGATGCTCATGTACGTGCCGACCAGCACGGCCACACCGCGACTTCCCCCCACCGCGACGGCCTTTTCACTCCGCATCCGGATGGGGTATTTCCATGAAGCTTCGCCGCGCGCTGGCAACCGCCGCCGCCATGGCCGTCATCGGTCCGGCCACGATCCTCGTGGCTCCCCAGGCCTTCGCGACGGGGGACGGGTCCGCCACGGCCTCCTCCTCGGCATCCGCATCCGCATCGGCCTCGGCATCCCCCTCCGCGTCTTCCGCATCCGCTTCCGCCGGCCGCTCCCTCGGCGCCTCCCCCAGCGCCTCAGCCAGCGCCTCAGCCAGGCGCTCCGTCTCCCCCTCCCCCTCCTCGCCCGCGCCCAGCGCGTCGAAGAGCTCCGCCCCCGCCTCCCCGGCCGAGGACGCCTGCCGCGCCCACACCGAGGACAAGTGGGTGACGACCGAACTCCGCGGCCTGCCAAGGGAGATCGTCGCCGGCTCCGGCTGGCACGCGTTCACCTACCGGGCGGCCAACACCTCCAGCAGGGTCATCGCGTCCCTGTCCGCCTCCATGGAGCTGTGGTCCTGGGACCGGAAGAACCTGGAGAACGAGACCACGAAGTACATCACCGTGCAGTGGTACAACTCCGGTTCCCGCCGCTGGGAGCCCCTGCCCGCCGACTACGGCTACTTCGCCGAGACGCGCAACCTCAAGCCACGCGCGTTCGCGGAAGCGTCGCTGCGCCTGAAGGTCGACGCCAAGGCACCGGCCGGCTTCGGCGGGGCGTTCCAGACGGGCTTCTTCTCCGACCGGAACCGCACCTGCGGCTACTCGCCGGGCGCGTACTACTACTTCGACGTCCTGGCCGCGGGCAGCAAGCCCACCACGGGTGAGGACTCCAAGGGCACGACCACCAGGCCCGGGAAGGCCGTGACGACGGTGGTGGACAAGCCGGCCCCGAAGGGCGGTCTGTCGGACCTGCCGGCGACGGGCGAGCTGGCCACGACCGGCTCGACGTCCTCGACCCCTCTGCTCCTGGGGGTCGCCTGTGCGGCGGTCGCGGTGGGAGCCGGGGCGGTGGCCGTCGCACGGCGCGGGCGCGGCTCCCGGTAGTCTCCCCGGCCGCCCGCCGCCGCAGCGCAGCCCGCGTCGACAGTCGACGGTCGACAACCGAACACGCCCGTCCCCCTCGTCGACGATCAAACGCGCCCCTTCGTCAACGGCCGGACGCGCACCCCCGCCCCTGCCCGTCCGGCGGGAGCAGTGGCAGCAGCCGCAGCGCCGGGCGCCCCGGCTCGAAGGAGGCGCCCGGACCGGCCGCGCCGCCGCCCGTCCGGTCGGTGCCGGCCTCCAACTTCAGCTCACCGTAGGCCCCTTCCGGCACAGCGGGCTTCACCGGTGCGACCGCCTCGATCCGCTCGTACGCCTGCCCCTGCTCCGGCCGCGGGTCCGGCTCGCCCTTGTTCGGCCAGAGGGACATGGCCCGTTCCGCCTGGGCGGTGATGGTGAGTGCCGGGTTGACGCCGAGGTTGGCGGAGACGGCCGCGCCGTCCACGACCGTGATGCCGGGGTGCCCGTACAGCCGGTGGTACGGGTCGATGACGCCCTGCGAGGCGTCGGCGCCGATGGGGCAGCCGCCGAGGAAGTGCGCGGTGAGCGGGGTGCCCATGAGCTCGCCCACGTTGCTGCCGGCGAAGCCGTTGATCTCCTCGGCGACGATGCTCGCGGCCATCGTCGCGGCGGGGATCTGCTTGGGGTTGGGCGCCCCGTGCCCCTGCACGGCGGTCAGCAGGCCCTTGCCCGGGCCCCTGCTCCTGCGGTGCGTGGTCAGGGAGTTGTCGAGCGACTGCATGACCAGACCGATGATCGTCCGCTCGGACCAGCGCCGGTTGGAGAGCGACCTCAGCAGCTGCACCGGGTGCCGTACGCAGCGCGCCGCGAACGCGACGGCCCGGGGTGCCCGGCTGGCCACCGGCACCTGGAGGACGGACAGCGCGCCCATCGCGTTCGAGCCCTTGCCGTAGCGCACGGGCTCGATGTGGGTGTGCTCGTCGAGGTGGGCGGACGAGGTGATGGCGACGCCCTGCGTGAAGTCGGCCCGGGCCCCGCCATGGGCCTTCCCGTAGCGGCGGTCGTCGGTCTGCGCGCCGACCAGGGCCTCGGAGTTCGTACGCGTCAGGCGGCCGAGCCCGTCGGGGATGCGGGGCAGCAGGCCCTTGTCCTTCATGGTGTGCAGCAGGGTCTGGGTGCCGTACGTGCCGGCGGCGATCACCACCCGTTCCGCGCGCAGCACCCGCGGGCGGACGCTCCCCCGCCGCTTGTCGGTCGGGACGGTCACGACGCGGTGCCCGCCCTCCCGGTGTTCGGTCACGGCGACCACCGTGGTCATGGGGTGGATGACGGCCCCGGCGCGTTCGGCGAGGTGGAGGTAGTTCTCGTTGAGGGTGTTCTTCGCGCCGTGCCGGCAGCCGGTCATGCACTCGCCGCACTCGGTGCAGGCCCGGCGGGCGGGCCCGGCGCCCCCGAAGTAGGGGTCGGCGGTCTCCTCGCCGGGCCGGGCGCGGTGCGTGCCGTCGGCGTCCGCGCCGTCGCCGAAGAACACCCCGACGGGGGCCATGCGGAAGGTCTCCCCCACGCCCAGGCGCTCGGCCGCCGCCTTCAGGTGGACGTCGGAGGGCGTCATCGTCGGGTTGAGGCGGACGCCGAGCATGCGGCGCGCCTGGTCGTAGTACGGCTGCAGCTCCTTCTCCCAGTCGGTGATGCCGGCCCACTGCCGGTCCTGGAAGAAGGCCTTCGGCGGCACGTAGAGGGTGTTGGCGTAGTTGAGCGAGCCGCCGCCGACCCCGGCGCCCGCGAGGACCATGACGTTGCCGAGCAGGTGGATGCGCTGGATGCCGTAGAGGCCGAGGGCGGGCGCCCACAGGTAGTTGCGCAGGTCCCAGGAGTTCCTGGGCAGCGTCTCGCGCGTGAAGCGGCGGCCCGCCTCCAGCACGCCCACGCGATAGCCCTTCTCGCTCAGGCGCAGGGCGGACACCGCGCCGCCGAAGCCCGAGCCGACGACGATCACGTCGTAGTCGTAGTCGTAGTCGAACGCTGTCACCATGGCCTCCGTACGGGCGAACTCGTGGTGCTGGACGAACTCGTGGTGCTGTACGAACTCGGCGTGCCGACCGAACCGGACGTGCCCGACGGCAACATGCTGCCGGGGACGGCCGGGTCAGCGCAGGCGCAGCGCCTTCATCACGCGCAGGCTGCGCGTCATGAACTCCGCGTACTTCTCATCGTCCAGCCCGAAGGCGGGGGCCAGCGGCATGACGCGCTGGTGGGCGACGGTCTGGGCCTCGGTGTACTTGAGGATGCCCTCGGAGCCGTGCCTGCGGCCGAGCCCCGAGTCCCCCATGCCGCCCATGGGCGCCTGTGCGCTGCCGTACGCGGCCGCGTAGGCCTCGTTGACGTTGACGGTGCCGGTGCGCAGCCGCGCCGCGAGGGCCCGGCCGCGCCGCCCGTCCGCGGTCCAGACGCTGGCGTTGAGCCCGTACGGGGTGGCATTGGCCAGGGCGACGGCTTCGTCCTCGTCCTGGAAGCGGTGCACGGACACCACGGGCCCGAACGTCTCCTCCGCGCACACGGCCATGGACGGCTCGACGCCCTCGAGGACGGTCGGCTCGTAGAAGAGCGGGCCGACGTCGGGGCGGGGCCGCCCGCCCGCGAGGACCGTGGCCCCCCGGGAGACGGCGTCCTCGACGTGCCGGGTCACGGCGTCCAGCTGCCGCTGCGAGACGAGGGAGCCCATGTCGGCGCCGTAGGCGAGGCCGGTGCCGAGCCGCAGGGCCTTCGTACGGGCGGTGAAGCGCTCCAGGAAGGCGTCGGCGACGGATGCGTGCACGTAGAGCCGCTCGATGGAGATGCACAGTTGTCCCGCGGAGGAGAAGCAGCCGCGCACGGCGCCGGCCGCGGCCTTCTCCACGTCGGCGTCGTGGAGGACAAGCATCGCGTTCTTGCCGCCGAGTTCGAGCGAGGAGCCGACCAGGCGGGCCGCGGCACTCTGGGCGACCTCGCGGCCGGTGCGGGTGGAGCCGGTGAAGGAGACGTAGTCGGCGCGGGCGACGACGGCAGGGCCGATGACCGGGCCCTCGCCGAGGACGACCTGCCAGACCTCCTCGGGCAGCCCCGCCTCGATCAGCAGCTCGCGCGCCCACAGGGCGGTGAGGGCGGTCTGGGTGTCGGGCTTCATCACGACCGCGTTGCCGGCGACGAAGGCGGGCAGCGCGTCGCCCACGGACAGCTCGAACGGGTAGTTCCAGGGGGCGATCTGGCCGACGACGCCGCGCGGGTGGCGCAGCTCGGTGACCTTGGTGAGGAAGGGCACGACGCCCGTGTGAGCCTTGGGCCGCAGGTAGGCGGGCCCCTTGCGCCCGTAGTGGCGGGCGGCGACGGCGACGGACTGCACTTCCTCGTGGGCGTGGAGACGGGCCTTGCCGGTCTCCGCCTGTATGAGGTCGAGGACCTCGGACTGCCGGTCGAGGAGCAGGTCGTGGAAGCGCAGCAGGACGGCGGCGCGCTCGCCCACGGGCACGCCGGCCCAGTGCAGCTGCGCCTCACGGGCGCGGGCGAACGCCGCGTCCACGTCCTCCGGGGTGGATTCCGGCAGGTCGGCGAGCTTCTGCCCGGTGAGGGGCGTGTGGCTGACGGTGATGCCGGAGCCGATGACGCCTCGGGTGAGACGGGCGACGACACCGGGGGTGACGACGACGTCGGCGGTGCGGACGCCGGGCGGGGCGACGGGATTGCCTCCGGCGGGTGGCCCCGGTACGGGGGCCGCCTCCGCCGTCGTCACTGCTGCCACTTCCGGTGCGCCGTGCCGCGAGTCCGTCATACGGGGAGCGTATGACGGACCACCGCCGCTTGAATACCCGGCGGTAACCCGATCACGCCCAGGATCACGTCATTGATCCGGGATTATCACTTGTCCTGGATCTTCAGGTACTTGACGACGTCCTCGAAGAGCTTGTCGCCGGCCTTGCGCCCTTCGCCCTTCTCGGGCATGCGCACTTCCAGCACCCACGACACGGTCTTCGCGTCGTTGACGATGATCAGCTCCCGCTTCAGCGCCTTGGGGTCGGCCTCGTTGCTCCCGGACTTGCGGTACACGGTGACGACCTCCGCCGTCTGCATGCCCGGGTACGGGGACGCCTTGACCGTATCGGCCTTGGCGTCGTTCAACTTGGTGCCCGGATCCGACGTGTGCCGGGCGATGAGCCGCTTGGCCTCGGCGTCCGCCGAGCCGATGTCCTTCGGTTCGAAGCTTCCCGTGTTCTTGGCCCGCTGCTCCGCGGTGTCCTTGTCCAGCGAGATGCCGAACACGCCACTGGGGTCCTGGAAGTAGACCCAGTTCTGATTGCTGTCGATGGACTTCTCGTAGTCCTCCGGCACCGCCATCGACGCCCGTACGATCTCCGGCTCGTCCCGCACCTTCCAGTGCAGCGGAATGGCCGGGCCGACGGCGAACGGGTTGACGACCAGCAGCGTCACGGCCGTGGCGACGGCCACGACGCCGGCGCCGAGCCCCCACTGCGCCTTGCGGTTGCCCTGCAGCACGGGCGGGACCCACTTGCTGCCGGCGGCCTGCGGGCGGGCGGCCGCGCCGAAGGCGGCCTCCTCGGCCGTCACCGGGCGGGCGACCGCCTCCAGCGCCCGTCTGACCTCGGCCGTGCCGGGCCGTGCCGCCGGGTTCTTGTGGAGCAGGGCCATGACGAGCCCACCCAGTACGCCCGCGCCGCGCGACGGCATCTGCGGCTCGGTGGACAGGATGGCCTGCATGGTGGCCTGGGTGTTGGAACGCCGGAAGGGCGAGACGCCCTCCACCGCGCTGTACAGCACGACGCCCAGCGACCACAGGTCGGACTCGGGGCCCGGCCGCTGCCCCAGGACGCGCTCGGGCGCCACGTACTCGGGCGAGCCGACGAAGGCGCCCGTCTCCGTGAGGCCCTGCTCGCCCTCGATCTGGGCGATGCCGAAGTCGGTGAGGACGACGCGGTCGTCGCGGCCGAGCAGGACGTTGTCGGGCTTGACGTCGCGGTGCAACACGCCCGCCTCGTGGGCGGCGCCGAGCGCGTTCAGGACGGCGAGGCCGATGCGGGCGGCCTCGCGCGGGTCCAGGGTGCCGTCCGCCAGCCGGTCGCCGAGCGAGTGCCCGCGGACGAGTTCCATGACGATCCAGGGGCGGCCGTCCTCGACGACGACGTCGTGCACGGCGACGACCGAGGGGTGGGCGACGCGGGCCGCGGCGCGGGCCTCGCGCTGCATGCGCTGGTGGACGTTCTCCCGCATGGACGCGGGCAAGTGGTCCGGAACGCGCGGCTCCTTCACGGCGACCTCGCGGTCGACGACCTCGTCGTGCGCCTTCCAGACGGTGCCCATGCCGCCGTGGCCGAGGCGGGAGATCAGCCGGTAGCGATTGCCGATACGACGGCCCGCGCCGGGGTCGGGGGCGGAGCCGGTAGCAGGGGCAGGGCTGGGAGCAGGGGCGGGGGCCGCGGGGTGAGGGACGCTCGGCGGCGGAGCGGGGGTGGCGGCGTACGGGTTCGGGGCACCGGGCGTGTAGACGCTCCCGGTGGCGTCGGGAATGCCGCTGCTCGCCGCGTTCGGCGCGCTCGCCGCGACCGGCGCTCTGGGTGGCTGAAGGTCGTAGCTGGTGGGCTCGCTCGCCCCGGTCGGCCCGGTCGGCCGTCCCCCGTCGTTCGTCATGGCCCCATCATTACCAAGGGGGGCCGGGCAGGCGCACCTTCGAAGGCGCAAACCGCTCCCCATACGGCTTTAGGGGCTGGATACGGGCCGGATCCGTACGAACGTGTCGAGTACGGCCTGGGCGTGCCGTCGTGCCTGCGCCGCCTTCCCCGCGGGCCCCGCCACCCACACCTCGTACATCTTCCCTCCCTCCTCCCAGCAGGTGTCGTACGTACGCACCGCCCCACCCGCCTCCGCCTCGGGCCCGTCCCACGTGAACTCCCAGGAGGCCGCGGGGTATCCCTTGTGCGTGGCCTCGCGGACGGTGGCGGAGCGGTAGCCCGGGTAGCGGTCGGGGGCCGCGGCCGCTGCGGCGCGCAGGGTGCCCGCGGGCCCGCCGCCCTGCGGGTCCTGGATGAGGATGCCGAGGCGGAACTGCCGGTCGCGCGAGTAGTAGAAGACGCGGGGCGGTTCGAAGGAGCGGGTGAAGCCGTCGGGCACGGCCAGCGCGAAACCCGCCGGGTCCTGCACGGCGTGATACCCCTCCGGGGGCCGTACGGGCGCGCTCACCGGGGGTTCGCGCGTGACGGGCGGGCCGGGCGAGCGTCCGAGCGTCCCGCTGGACACCTGCGTGGGACGGCCACCGGCGCCCTCCGCGCCCCGGTCGGCCAGCAGCACGGCGAGGCCGGCTCCCGTACCCGCCAGGGTGACGACGGCGACGGCGGACATGAGGACGGTGCGGCTGCGCGGCACGTACGCGGGCCTGACCCGGCCGCCGTCGACCCACCCGGAGGCCAGATACTCGTGCAGCAGCCGCTCCGCTTCGTCGGCGCCCATCCGCCGCGCCGGGTCGCGCTCCAGCAGCCCCTGGACGACGGGCAGCAAGGGGGCCGCGGCGGCGGGCGGGCGTATCTCGTCGTGGACGACGGCGTGCAGGATGCCGCCCAGCGAGTCGCGCCGGAAGGGCGTCACGCCGCTGAGGGCCGCGCACATCAGCACCCCCAGGGACCACAGGTCGGACGCGGGGCCCGCCGGGCCGCCCGACATGCGCTCCGGCGCGGTGTACTCGGGCGAGCCGACGAACGCGCCCGTCTCGGTGATCGTCGTGGCGCCGCGGACCTGGGCCACGCCGAAGTCCGTCAGCACGACGCGGCCGGTCGCCGACTCCAGGAGGACGTTGGGTGGCTTGATGTCGCGGTGCAGGACGCCGCAGGCGTGCGCCGCGCGCAGGGCGGACAACAGGGCGATGGCGATCCGCGCCGTCTCCCGCGGGCCCACCGGCCCCTCCGCCGCCAGCACTTCGGACAGCGCACGCCCGTCCACGAGCTCCATCACGATCCACGGACGGCCGTCCTGGACGACGATGTCGTGCAGGGCGACCACGTTCGGATGGCTGATGAGCGCGGCGGCGCGGGCCTCCCGCAGGGTGCGGTCGCAGTCGGAGAGCCCGGAAGGGCAGGCGCCGTAGCCGCCGTCGTCCATGTGCAGCTCTTTGACGGCCACTTGGCGGGCCAGCAGCTCATCCGTGGCACGCCATACGGTGCCCATGCCGCCGCGCCCTATCCGCCCGGACAGGCGGTACCGGCCGGCGATCAGACCATCGTGCGCAGCGAAGGTCCCCATAAGCCCATCTTGCCCCACACCTCCCCGGACCACGGCTGCCGGAACGGACCGGTTCCGGCCAGCTGTGGGGGCGGGCGGCTTGGCACGGCCTCCACCCGGGAGGGGCGGCCTCATGGGTTCATGGCCTCAACAGCCCGTCCATCTGCTGCCAGTTCGCCCAGGAGCCGCCGATGGAGGTCTGCCAGCGCTGGTACACATATCCACCGCTGTTGACCCCGAAGAGCTGGATGCGGCCGTCGGCATTGGTCTCGGCCGCGACCTGGCTCAGAGCGCCGTCGAACTGGACCCACGGCGACCACAAGCCGCTGCCGACGGCCCGCTGGGAACGGTGGTAAATGGCGTCACCGCTGTTGGTCCCGAAGATCTCCAGCCGGCCGTCGCCGTTACGGGCGGCGGCGATCGAGGTCAGCTGGCCGTCGATCTGCTCCCAGGCCGACCACCCACCGCCAGGGGATGTCTGCCAGCGGTGATAGATGCCTCCCCCGCTGTTGACGCCGAACAGCTGGATGCGGCCGTCCGCATTGGTCTCGGCCGCGACCTGGGTCAGGCCGCCGTCGAACAGGGCCCATCCGGACCAGGGCCCACCGAGGGCGGTCTGCCAGCGGTGGTAGACGTTCCCGGCACCGTTGGCGCCGAAGAGCTCCAGCCGGCCGTCCGCGTTGCGGGCCACGGCGATCGAGGTGAGCACCCCGTCGAGCTGCTCCCAGCCCGACCACCCACCGCCCGGCGACGTCTGCCAGCGGTGGAAGATGTTCCCGGCGCCGTTCACCCCGAACAGCTCGGCCCGGCCGTCTGCGTTGGTCTCCGCGGCGACGGCCCGCAGCGCACCGTCGAACTGGGACCAGGGGGACCACGAGCCGCCGATGGAGTTCTGGGCGCGACGGAAGACGCCGTCGCCGCTGTTGGTCCCGAAGAGCTCGAGCCGCCCGTCGGCGTTACGGGCGGAGGCGATGGACGATCCGAAGACGGTGACTTTGACGTCGGCCTCGGCTTCCGACGGCGCGGGGTCGGCGGCGGCGACCCCGGGAACGGCGGCGACCAGCGCGGCGATGGTGACGGCGAGGGACGCGATCATCCGGCCGATGCCGATGCGTCTGTGTCTCTTCCTCATGCAACTGCCCTTCCGTGCGCGGAAACGTCAGTGGGTCCGTGCGAGTGGTACGGGCGGTGCGGGGGTGGGGCGACGCCCTCAAGAAGGCGGCGGGCGCACCCTACTGCGCACCGGCCCGAGAGGACAGGCCGGCGCCAGGCTCGCTGCTACCGATGCCGATGGGCGAGTGCCGGCCTCAGCGGCAGACTCGACGCCCTGCAGGCGATCAGCGGCCCGGCCTGGACGACGAGCACGCTCTGCTGCCGACTGTCCCTGGGTGGGGGTTGGGGTCAGGGCAGGCTGGCAGCAGGGGGAGGGGTGGGGGGCGGGGGTTCGGTGGGCGAGCTGTGCGGCCGGTGGGGGGTTGGCCGCCGTACTCCTGCCGTCACGGATGCAGGCGCGTAAGGAGACCTTGCGCATAGGCCTTGGCTGAGGGGGAGCTGGCAGCTGCCGCGATGTGCCTGGGCCCGGTGGGGGCGCTTCGCTCAGCTCGCGTACATGGTGGTTGCTCGTCCGGCTGCAGATTAGTTGGGGTGGCGGCTGTTTGTGGACGGATATCCACCGGCTCGGCCTGGAGCAGCGGGTGGATAAGTGACCCGGGACGACGGCCGGGTGCCTCAGTGGCCCCAGTAGGGCTCTCTGGCCGCATGGCGGCCTCATATTCCACCGGCCTGGGTTGTGGGGTGGTGGATAAGTGGTCCGGGATGGTGCCCGCGCGCCTCAGTAGCCCACCAGGGCCCGCTTGTCTCATGCGCCACCGGCCTGGGTCGTAGCTCGGCGGATAAGTGTCCTGGGATGGCAGCTGGCCGTCTCTGCAGTCCCACGAGCTCCCCTCGCCTCACCAGCCCCCTACTCGGGACAGCCGCCCGCCCGGCCACAACGGCGGCGCGCTGAGCGAAGCGCCCACGACGGGCTGCACCACATCGCGGCAGCTACCAGCTCCCCCTCAGCCACGGCCGGAGGGACCGGTCTCCTTACGCGCGTGCATCCGCGACGGCACGAGTACGGCGGCCAACCCCCCACCGGCCGCACAGCCAACACACCGAACCCGAGCCCCCCACCCCTCCCCCTGCTGCCAGCCTGTCTTGACCCCTACCCCCACCCAGCGGCAGCCGCCCGCCCAGCCACAACGGCGGCCCGCCGAGCGAAGCGCCCACGACGGCAGGAACCACATCGCGGCAGCAGCCCGCTCCCCCTCAGCCACGGACGGACAGACCGGTCTCCTCACGCACCCGCATCCGTGACGGCGCGAGTACGGCGGCCAACCGCCCACCGGCCGCACAGCCAAACCACCGAACCCGAGCCCCCCACCCCTCCCCCCGCTGCCAGCCTGTTCTAACCCGCACCCGACCCGCGGAACTCAGCCCCAGCCAACCGGCAAGCCCGAAAGCCGCGCCCCTCCCCACCGGCCAACAACGAGCACCCGCCGAGCAGCCGCACGAGGAGCGCACGGCAGGCCCGGCGGCCTGAGCGCCGCGTACTCGCTGAAGCGGACGGTCCCGCAGTCACGGCAACGAATCTCGCCCCGGGTGCGGGCCGCCCAGCCCCCACGGTGAGCGCAGGTACTCCGCACGCTCACGCACCCCCCATATGCACAGTCCGCCAGTGACGACGCTGAAGCACCAACGCATCCCCCGTCGTGAGGGGATCATCCCCGGCGGCGGCTTCCTTATAAGCGGCCGCCAGCTGCGCGCACTCCCCACACCCGTACATCGGTCGCGACCCCGCCGGCCATAGCCCGGCGGCCTCCCGATCCTCCCGCGTAGCGAGTCGCAGGGAGGCGAACGGCGCCTCCCATTCGAGCCCGCCGCCGGGACGGCGCAGCGTCACACGGCTTCCCGCGCCACCGATCACCTGCGCGACCCGTCCCTCGCGGGTGTCCACGACAAACGCACCGATCCTGTAGGTCATAGCCTCACGCCTCCCCGAGTCTCCTGGTAGCAGCCACATCTTCCCGTTCGGCGTGAGCGACGCTGAAAGTTTCGCCTGTAGTTGCCTCGATTGAGTGAACACTCGCACATGTCAGTGCAGTTGATGTCGCTAGAGTCGAACCGCAAGGAGGTGATCGCTTGTCCGACATCACGCCCACCCTGTTGCGCCGAAGGCTCGGCGCGGCACTGAAGACACTGAGGGTGAGAGCCGGCCTCAACCTCGCCGAGGGCGCCAAGCTGCTGGGCGTGTCCAGCCCGACCTTGAGTAAAGTCGAGAACGGAAGGCAGCGCACCGATCCGGAGAAGTTCTTCACCGCCTACGGAGTTACGGACGCGGCGCGTATCGCAGAGGTCAAAGAGATCGCGGAGCTTGCCAATAGCAGCCGCCACAAGAGCCTCTACGTGCAGTACAAGGACGTCATCAGCGAACGATTCGCCGACTTCCTGGAAATGGAACAGATCGCCACCCGCATCGACCTCTACGGGGCGCTTCTGATTCCGGGGGTGCTGCAGACGGCCGACTACGCCCACGCGGCCATCGGAGGCATCAGCGTGTGGCAGACGGCGCGTGAGACACGAGCATCCACTGAGCTACGCATGAAACGGCAGGAGATCTTGGCCTCCTCCTCGCTCACGCTGCGGTGCGTGTTGGACGAAGCATGCCTCAGGCGAGAACTCGGAGGACCTTCCGTTCTCCGACGGCAACTTGAACACGTGCTCACCGTCTCCCGGCAGCCGAATATCGAGCTGCAGGTCATCCCGTTCAAGGCGGGCATGCACACGGGGCTGGACGGCGCCTATACGGTCTTCCACTTCGACGTGGGCTCTCCCGTTGTGGCTGTGGAGCCACTCACGACGTCCCACTACCTTGAAGAGGACGACCAGGTCGCACGCTACGACGTCGCGTTCGATCGCCTGCGCACCCAAGCGCTGGATCCCGACGCCTCTCGCGACTTCATCGCCAGGATCGCCAAGGAGACACGGTGAGGTTCAGGAAGAGCAGCTACAGCTCAGGTTCTGTCGACACCTGCGTAGAGATCGCGCTCCCCGAAGGCATACGCGTCCACACACCCATACTCATACGCGACTCCAAACGACCCGAAGGGCCGACCCTCCGCGTCGCCGCCGCGCCGTATCGTTCCTTCACCCGCGCCCTGCGACACGGCACCCTCGGCGCGAGGCGCGGCGAGGGCCGAAAGGGTCGCGTGCGGCAGGCTCGGCCGATACCGTAGGGGGCGCCCCCCTTCTCGGGCACAGCAAGGGCCCAGCCACGGCCGTACCCGTGGCCGAGGGCCGACCGCAGGTAGACGGTTCCCGACCGTCAGCCCTCAGGTTTTCGGAGGACTGGCGGTCACCGTCCAGCGGCCACCGGTTCACTTGCCGGTGCACCACCTCCACAGCTCCCGGATCACGGCTGCGACCCGCTCGCGCAGAGGCTTCCTACGGTGACGCCCCACTGGCGCCCCCCTTCATTCGGGTTACGGCCAGTACCGGTGGCCGCTCCGGAGGGAGCCCATAGCGGGGCACCCTGGGCGAGTGCCCCGATGAAGGGACCTCTTGAAGGGGGGCGCGCTCAAAGCGCTGATGGCGACGCTACACCTGGACGGAGGGCCCAATCCGCCGTTTCCTGCGCGGAGTTGCTGATCTCCGTCGCCGCTCAGCCCATCGCTGCCGTGGCATCATGATCTGTCGTACGAGCAGTACGGCGTACGCCGTAGCGAAGGCGTCACCGAGCGTGGCGGTGAAAAGCACTCCTCCGCGTCGGGTAATATTGTTCCCGCAACGCCGACGAGCGATCACTATCGCTTTGAAGCCGAGCGCTCGTAGCTTAACGGATAGAGCACTTGACTACGGATCAAGAGGTTGCAGGTTCGAATCCTGCCGAGCGCACATTGCTGTGAGAGAGCCGG
This sequence comes from Streptomyces rectiverticillatus, assembly GCF_013394065.1. Lineage (NCBI taxonomy): Bacteria > Bacillati > Actinomycetota > Actinomycetes > Kitasatosporales > Streptomycetaceae > Streptomyces > Streptomyces rectiverticillatus. Next base: position 4,481,426 of record NZ_CP040752.1, on the reverse strand, counting down.
ATGCTTTGTGCATCCGGCTCTCTTCGTTTATTTCCTAGAGGACATAATCCGTCCTCCTTCCCCTCTACCCTCGCCCCCATGAGCCGCAGCCCCCGCACCCGCCCCCGCGCCCGCGTCACCGACGACCAGCGCCGTGCCCGCCTCGCCCGGCGCCACCTCCTCCACCCCGGCCACCGGGCCGGCTCCGTGGAAGAGGTGGCGGACGCCCTGGTCGGGCTGCACGCCACCGATGCCGCCACCGTCTACCTGTCGGTGTGCGCACGGCTGGCCGAGCCCTCGCCCGCAGCGGTGGAGCGGGCGCTGTACGAGGACGTGACCCTCGTGAAGCTGCTGTCCATGCGGCGCACGCTCTTCGCCGTCACCACGGAGCTCGCCCCGTACGTCAGCTCCTCGACCGCCCGCGCGATCGCCCTCCGGGAGCGGGCGACGCTTCTCAAGCACCTGCGGGAGAACTCGGAAGGCCACGCCCCCTGGGACGAGCAGCGGCTCGCCCGCACCGAACGGGAGGTGCTGGACGCGCTGGCGGCGCGCGGCGAGGCCACGACCGCCGAACTGAGCAAGGACGTGCCTGCGCTGCGCGAGACGCTGCTGATGTCGCCGGGCAAGCCGTACGAGGCCCGGCAGAGCGTCGGCAGCCGGGTGCTGCGGATGCTCGCCTCGGACGGGCACCTGCGGCGCGCCCGCCCGCGCGGTTCGTGGACCAGCAGCCTCTACCCGTGGGCGCTCGTGCCGCAGATCCCGGACGTCGACGTGCGGGAGGCCAAGGCCGAGGTCACGCGGCGCCGGCTCGCCGCGTACGGGCCGACCACGGAGGCCGACCTGAAGTGGTGGACAGGCTGGACGCTCGGCGACACGCGCAAGGCGCTGGCGGACGTGGGCGTCGAGGAGGTCGAGCTCGCGGACGGCGCCACGGGCCACGTCCTGCCCGGCGACCTCCCCGCCACGGACGAAGCGCCCGGGCCCTGGGCCGCGCTCCTGCCCGGCCTCGACCCGACCGCCATGGGCTGGCGCGGCCGCGACTGGTACCTCTCCCCCGAGCACGTGCCCGCCCTCTTCGACCGGGCCGGGAACATCGGCCCGACCGTGTGGTGGAACGGCCGCGTCGTCGGCGGCTGGGCACAGCGGGCGGACGGAGAGATCACCTGGCGGCTCCTGACGGACACCGGCCGGGAGGCGGAGTCCGCGATCGCCACGGAGGCCGCCCGCCTGTCCGCGTGGCTGGGCACCGTACGGGTCACGCCGCGCTTCCGGACACCCTTGGAACGGGAACTGGCGGGGCGGTAGCCCCGGTCACCGGATCGCCCTTCGGCCGGGGGCTAACCGGGGGCTAACCGGGGGCTACTCGTACCAGGTGATGCTGCAGATGTAGATCGCATGGTGACGGGGGACGGCGAGAAAGGAGAAGAATCCGCGTCCACTGAGGATGTCGAACTCCCGCAGTCCGCCTTCTCGGGGTTCCACTCCCAGGTCCAGTCGTTCACAGCCCGGCTTCCGTCTCGGCCGCCTTGCGGATGGTCAGGATCTCGGCGACCGCGTCCGTGGGGTCGGCTTCTCCCTCGTCCACGATCCGCTCCAGCTCACGGAGCCGGGCGGCGCGCTCGGGGTGGCGTTCGATGGCGACGAAGACGGCCCAGGAGTGGACGAAGGCCCGCAAGGGGGCCAGGCTGCTGGACTTCTGCGCATTGGTGGTGGCTTCGAACAGGTGCCGGGTCAGGGCAGGGACACGGCTGGGGGCGATCTTGGCGACTGCGGCCCGCAGGGCGTCGGGGGTCAGCTCCGGCATCGGGATCAGCGGCCCGTAGGGACCGCTCGGCTGCTGCTCAGTCATGATCGTCCTCCTGGGCGCGGCAGGCTCCGGATTGCACCGTACCGGCTCGCGAGCCGGGGGCGCGGGGCGCGGGCCGAACAGCCCCCGGCGTCGGCTAGAGGAGCCCCAGGTCGTCCAGCTCCTTGTACAGGGCGGCTCGCGGGTTGCCGGCGGGGCGGGCCGCCGGGAGGGCGGGACCCGGGGTGGGTTTGCGGTCCCCGGCACGGGCGCGGTCCCGGCCGCGGTCACGGAAGAGCCACGCGCCCGCCACCCCGCCGATCAGACCGCCCAGGTGGCCGAGCCAGCTGACGCCGGGCGTGCCGGGGACGGCCGTGGTGAGGATGTAGGCGTAGGACGCCGCCATGACGACGCCGATCAGCGTGTCGATCAGGTGCCGGTCGAACAGGCCCCGGACCACCACGTACGCGAAGAAGCCGTACACCAGGCCGCTGGCGCCGACCGTCCGGTGGGTCTCGTCCCCGAACACCCATTCCGCGAGCCCGCTGGTCACCATCACCAGGACGCTCAGCCCGAGGAAACGGGCCACGCCGCGGTAGGCGGCGAGGAAGCCGAAGACGAAGAGGGGGCCGGAGTTGGCCTCGATGTGCGCCCAGTTCCAGTGGAGGAGCGAGGAGGCGAAGACGTCGGGGAGCGTGCCGATGTCGCCCGGGGCGATGCCGTGGTCGCGGGAGAGCGCGTAGCCGCTGCTCCAGTTGGCGAGCTGCACCGCCCAAACGAGGGCCACGAACCCGAACATCACGAAGAGCGCCTTGCGTGCTTCCGCGAGGATCTGTTCCGCGTCGACCTGTCGTCTGCCGAGCCCACTCATGAACGTGCTTCCCTTCCCGGGCGGCGGCCCCTGCCTCCGCGATCAGAAGCATCGTCCCTGATCGCGGAGGCAGGAAGGAACCGGGCCCTTGTTACGTCCGCTGTTACGTCCGCGCGCGCTCCGAAGGCTTCTCCCCGTACGGCGTCGTCATGAATTCGACGGCGCAGGTGCCGCCCGGGTCCTTGAGGTAGACGCCTCGGCCGCCGTACTCGTGGTTGATCTCGCCCGGCTGCTTCAGCATCGGGTCGGCCCAGAACGGGACGTCGCGCTCGGCGATGCGGCCGAGTATCGCGTCGAACTCCTCGTCCGTGACGAGGAAGGCGATGTGGCTGCGGTTGATGTCGCCGGTGGGCACCATGTCGTCGATGAAGTCGATGCCGACGCCGTTGGAGCTGGTGATCTGGGTGAAGCGGCCCCATTCGAGCGGGGCGGCGGTGTCCATCAGCCAGGACAGGAACGCCCCCGTCTCCCGGCGGTCCTTGACGTGGACGATGACGTGGTTCAGTTCGTTGGGCATGACGGCCTTTCCGGTGGATCGTGGATTGGTGGTCGGGTGAGGGGAGTTCACGTGGCCTTGTGTGTCCGGCCCGGCAGTGCCAGCGCCCCCAGCGCCGCGCACGCCGTGAACGCCGAGGCGATCAGCAGCGCCCTGCCGTAGCCCGCGGCCAGGTCACCGGCCGGGTCGCCGGAGGCGCGTGCCGCCGCCGTGTGTGCGGCGACAGTGGCGAGCGCGGCCAGGCCGAGGGCACCGCCGATCTGGCGGGAGGAGTTGACGAGCCCGGAGGCCAGGCCCGCCTCGGCCGGGGCCGTGCCGCTGGTGGCGGCGGCCGTGACGGGCATCAGGGACAGGCCCGCGCCCAGGGTGGCCAGGAAGAAGGGGACGAGCACCGCGCTCGCGTACGTCCCTGCGCCGCCTCCCGCGCCCCCGCCGCCTCCCGTACCCCCGTCACCGATGCGCGACAGCCACAGGAGCCCCGCCGTGCTGATCGTCATGCCGGTGACGATCAGCGGGCGCGGCCCGGTGCGGGCGATGAGGCGGGTGGAGACCTGGGCGCCCACGACGATCGCGAGCGATCCGGGCAGGAAGGACAGACCCGCGCCGAGGGCGCTCTGCCCGAGCACCTGCTGGAAGTACAGGGAGAGCAGGAACCACATGGCGAACGCGGCCGCGCCCATGCCGAGGACGAGGAGGTTGGCGGTGGCGAGGGTGCGGCGGCGCAGGATCGCGAGCGGTACGAGCGGGTGGGCGACGCGGGCTTCGATCGCCACGAAGGCCGCGAGCAGCAGCACCCCGGCGGCGAACGACCCCCACACGTGCGGCGCGCCCCACCCGTGCGTCTCACTGGCGATGGTGCCGTGCACGAGGGCGGTGAGGCCGGCGGTGACGGACACGGCGCCGGGCAGGTCGAGGCGGCGCAGCCCGGCGGGGGCGGTGGCGGCGGCCGGTACGCAGGCGAGGGCTGCCGCCAGCAGGCCCGCGCCGATGGGGACGTTGACGAACAGCACCCACCGCCACCCGGCGTATTCGGTGAGCACGCCACCGATGACGCCGCCGACCGCGCCGCCCGCCGCCATGACTGCGCTCCAGGCGCCCATGGCCCGCGTGCGGGCGGCCGGTTCGGTGAACGTCCGCATGATCAGGGTGAGGGTGGCGGGCGCGAGGACGGCGCCGCCGACGCCCTGGACGGCGCGGGCGGCGATCAGCAGGGGGCCGCCGGGGGCGAGTCCGCCGACCAGGGAGGCGAGGGTGAAGGCGGTGACGCCGGCGAGGAAGGCGCGCCGGGTGCCGACGAGGTCGGCCGCGCGGCCGCCCAGGAGCAGCAGGCCTGCGAAGCCGAGGGTGTACGCGTTGACGATCCACTGCTGGCCGGCGGTGCCCAGGTGGAGTTCGGTGCGGATCGCCGGGAGGGCCACGTTCACGATGGACACGTCGAGGATGACCATGAACTGGGCCGTGCAGGCGATGACGAGGATCGCGGTGGTGGCGCGTGGGGGCCGTCCGGCCGAGGCCGGACCGGCCCTGCGTATGGCGGGACGTGGTGACGGGGGGTCGGCAGCGCGCATGGCAATCACGTCCTCCGGCGGGTGACGGAGCAGCAAGCGAAAGTAGAGGTGCTCTAAAAATGTAGCACCTCTATTTCTACTTGCCGGACGGCTACCCTGGGGGCATGACCAGCAGCACGACGACCAGGAGCGACACCGCGGCCGGCGGCAACGGCGCCGCGACCAGGAACGGCGCCACCACCGGGCTGCGCGGCCGTAAGCGCGAGCGCACCCGCCGCGCCATCGCCGAAGCCGCCTTCCGCCTCTTCGCGGAGGAGGGCTTCGACGCCGTGACGCTCACCCGGATCGCGGCCGCGGCGGACGTGGCGCCTGCCACCGTCTTCACGCACTACGCGTCGAAGGAGGACATCTTCTTCGGCCGCCGGGAGGAGTTCGAGGCGGGCATCGCCGAGGCCGTGGCGGGCGCGGCGACCGCCGTCGAGGTCGTCGACGGGGTGCACCGCGCCTGCGCCGCCGCCTTCGACGCGGTCCTGGACGAGGGCTCCCTCCCCCAGGCCCGCACCTTCTCCCGCATCCTGCTGAACAGCCCTGCTCTGCGCCGCAGTTACCTGCCGCTCGGCCAGACGCGCCGGGAGCAGCTGCTGGACCTGCTCCTGGAGCGGGCCGGGGAGCGCGCCGCGGACCCGGGGATACGGGCCGAGCTGGAGGTCTTCGCGTCCCTGACCGGCGCGGTCCGCGAGCTGTCCTTCGACGCGCTGCACGCCGCGCTGGCGGCGGACGAGCCGGCCGAGCGCGTGCGGGAGGCGGCTCACGCCGCGCTCGACCGTGGCTGCGACCGCCTCGCGTGCGCCTACGCCGACGCGCCGCTGCTGGATGCGGGCTGACGCCACGGTCGGCCGTCTACGAGCCGCCTGCCGGCGGTCTGCGGGCGGCCGGTCGCGCAGTTCCCCGCGCCCCTTAAGGGGCGCGTATCAGGCTTCGGCACGTGCGCTCAGCGCGTCACCTGCCACGTCAGCGAGCCCGTCAGCCGCTTGCGCAGCTCCGGGTCCAGGACCGCGTCCGTGCGGTCCACGGCGCGCGCCGTCAGCGTGTGCGGGCGGCCGTCGCCGGGTACGCCGAGCATCCGCGGGACGACCTCGGTCCGGCCGCGGGCGGCCACGGCTTCCAGCCCGTCCACGTACCAGCGCACGGTCGCCGTGGGCACGGCCGGCCGCACGACGACCCGCTCGCGGCGCGAGACCGTTCCGTACCGGCCGCTGTCGCTGGTCAGCACGCTCGCGTGGCGGTAGAAGCCCGCGATCATGGCTTCGCGCCCGGGCAGGTTGAACTCCCGGCCCAGCGTGCGCATGATCGAGTTTTCGGTGGGGCGGTAGAGGCCCTTGGGGTAGTAGCCGCCGCCCTCGTACGCGCCGACCGTGCCGCCGTCCGGCGAGGTCCGCCCGATCCAGCGGTACCACTTCTTGCGCTGCGCGCTCTGCTGCCCGGCGTCCAGCGTGCTGATGTTGGTGTCGCCCGGCTCGGCGCCGGTGTACGTGCCGTACTCGTCGTACTGGTACTCGTCGGCGAGCTTGCCGAGCGAGTGCCCGGTCTCGTGGACGGCGACCTGGTCGGACTTGGGGTGGTCGGAGGACGCGGTGGCGATGCCGTCGTAACCGGCCTGGGAGACCACGTCGTTGTAGCCCGCGCCGCCGTACTTGGCGGAGTTGGACAGGACGACGACGAGGTCGGCGGCCGGTGCCTTCGCCGCGTACGCCTCGACGCGCGCGGTGTCGACGCACAGCAGGCGCTCCACGTCGTCGCAGAAGAAATACGACCGCAAGGCGGTGTCCTTCTTGACGCCCTTGGCCGGGTCGTTGGTGACGCCGGACTCGCGGGAGACGGCGTCGACGGCCCACACGTTGAACAGGCCCGCGTACGAGGCGTAGGGCTCGACGGCCGACATCTTGGCCCACTTGGTGCGCACGGCGGCGTGGAAGGCGTCCTGCTGGCCCGCGGTGTAACCGTCGCCGATGAAGACGACGTCGAGCTTGGAGCCGACCGGGCCGTTGCTGACGACGGGGGTGACGTCCCCGTCGCCCTTCGCGGCGGGGGCGAGGGGGCGCGGCAGGGGCGGGGACGCGGGGATGGTGGTGTGGCGGGGGTGGCCGTCGGGGCCGGTGAAGTACTCGACGTCCTGTGTGCGTTGGGGCGTGACGGGCTTGTCCGGGCTCGCCGCCGCCGCGGGGGCCGTGGCGGCCAGGGCCGCCGCGAGGGCCAGGCCGCCGGCCGCGAGGGATATGCGTCTTCTCATGGGGGGTTCCTCCCGAGCTCCGCCACCGGTTAAGCGGCGGGTCAAGTCGCTTTAAGGCGCGGCTTAACGTAGGGGCCCGGGAGGCGCCCGGCAATGGATGCGGCCGAAGAAGCGGCTAAGAAGTAGCGGCTAAGGAGTCAGGTGACTTCACGCCTCGTCCCGTACGAGCCTCAGCAGCCGGTCCAGCACGACCCGTCCGCTCGCCCGTACGCCGTCGTGCTCGTACTCGTCGGTGACCCACGTCCGCAGCCCCCGGATCGCGCGTGCCGTGCGCAGGGAGTGCTCGGTGTCGACGTAGAGGTCGTCGTGGTAGACCGCCGCGGCGACCGGCACGGTGTTGCGGGCGAGGCGCTCGGGGTCGTAGAGCGGTGTCCATCCCTTGCGCTCGGCGAGGAGTTCGGCGGTGCGGCGCAGCGGGCGCAGGGCCGGGTGGGTGCGCAGCATCCAGGGGTGGACGGTCTCCCCGGTGAACAGGAAGCGGCCGCCGCCGGCACCGGCGTCGTCGTGCGGGTCGAACTGCGGGTACTCCGCCCGGATGCGCTCGGCCGACCAGTGCGTCGCCTGCCCGTCCTGGGCATAAATGGCCTCGTGGAGCAGTGCGTAGAGCGGGCAGTGGGCGCGGGAGAGGATCGCCGCGACCTCTTCGCCGAACGCGTCGGAGAGCCGCGGCCCGGCGACGGTGTCCACGAACGCGTCTTCCAGGAGGTAGTGCAGCCGGTGCGAGCCGTCTCCGGTGCCGAGGAGGATGCCGAGCTGCTGGAAGGCCTCGACGGTCAGGAGGGTGCCGTCGGCGAGCACCTCCTCGTGCTCCGCGAGGTGGGCGGCGATGCGGCGGGCGGCGGCCTCGTCGCCCGGGTAACGGTCGTAGTGGGCGAGGGACTTGCGCTCCATGCGCGGGTAGGCGGCACGGTAGACGGTGTCCGCGTCGGCGTCGAGGCCCGGGAGGCCGCCCGTGATCAGCACCTCGGCGAGGCCCTCGGGCGCGTGGGACAGGTAGGTGACCGCGCAGAAGCCGCCGAAGCTCTGCCCGAGCACCGTCCAGGGCCGGCCGCCGGTCAGCTGCCGCCGGATGAGCTCGCAGTCGCGGACGATGGAGTCGGCGCGGAAGTGCGCGAGGTAGTCGGCCTGCTGGGCGGGGGTGCCGCGCAGCGGGAGCGTCTGGCGGGTGGCGGGGGTGGAGCGGCCGGTGCCGCGCTGGTCGAGGAGGAGGACCCGGTAGTCCTCCAGGGCGCGGTCGAGCCAGTTCTCGCGGCCCACGGGGCGTCCGGCCGGGAAGCCGGGGCCGCCCTGGAGGTAGACGAGCCAGGGCAGGTCGTCGTGCTCGCGGGACAGGGCGACGACCTCGCGCGCGTAGATCCGTATGTGCTCGCCGTAGGGGGCGTCGTGGTCGAGCGGCACGTCGAAGTGGTGGTCGGTGAGGACGAGGCCGGGCTGGCGGTGGCGGCCGGTCACCGAGGGCACCGCCGCGCCTGCCGGTGCCTCACCGAGCGCCCCTCCGAGCCTCTGTGCGCCCCCCACGAGATCCTGCCCGTCGAGACCGTCCGGCATGGTTCCATCCTCACGTAGCTCACGTACTCGCGTACTCGCGTCTCACGACCTCACGCCGCGGCACGGGACCCCTGGCCCGGGGCATGCACGGCGTACCTGAAATGCACGCATCTGAAATGCACGGCGTAACCTACCGAGGGGCAGCAGTGGCCGAGAACAGCACCCACGGCATACGGGCCGACGGGCCCGCCGAGATCGGCCGGCGCGTGCTGCGGCTGCGCACGGCCAAGGGCCTCACCCAGCGCCAGCTGGCCGAGCCCGCCTATACGGCCGCCTACATCTCCACCCTGGAGTCCGGCCGCGTCCGCCCCTCCGAGACCGCCCTGCGCCACCTCGCCGACCGGCTCGGCACCACCGTCGACGAGCTCGCCACCGGCCGCCCCGCACACCTGGCCACCGGGCTGCGGCTGCGCCTCACCGACGCCCGCCGCACCCTGGCCACCGGAGCCGCCGAGGACGCCGCCGCGCTCTACGGGGCGCTGCACGAGGAGGCGGCGCACGCGGAGCTCGTCCCCGAGCGGGCCGCCGCGCTCCTCGGGCTCGGCGACTGCGCCCTGGAGACCGGCGACCTCTCCGCCGCCCGCGACCACTACGCCGCCGCCGAGGCGCTGCTGGCCGACGAGCCGCTGCCGCGCCGCGTCCCCGCGCTGCGCGGCCGCGCCACCGCCCACCTGCTGGCCGGGGAGCTGCGCTACGCCTGCTACCTGCTGGAGACGGCGCTCGACGAGCTGAACGCCTCGGGGCTGCACGACCCGGACGCGCTGCTGCTCCTCTACACGGCCTCCATCGCCCCCTACATGGACATGGGGGCGCATGCGCGGGCCGCGCACGCCGCGGAGCTGGCGCTCGCGCTGGCGCCCCAGGTGGACGATCCGGCGCTCGTCGCCGGCATGCACCGCGGCGTGGCCCGCACCTTGATCGCCGAGGGCCGCATCGCGGAGGCCGACGCCTCGCTCGCGAAGGCCCAGGAGCTCTACCAGCAGCTGCACATCCGCACCGAGCTCGCGCACTGCCACTGGATGCGCGGTTACGTCCGCGCGCAGAACGGCGACCTGGAGGGCGCCGAGAGCGAGCTGCGGACGGCGCGCGACATGCTGGCGTCGAAGCGGGCGGCACTGTTCACCGTGCAGGTGGAGGTGGAGCTGGCCGACGTGCTGCGGCGGCGGGGCAAGGCGGCCGAGGCGGAGCGGCTGCTGAGCCCGCTGCTGTCGCCGTCGGCGCTGGGCGCCGAGCGCGGCGCGGTGCACGCGGGCGGCGCGCACCGGCTGCTGGGTCTGATCGCGGAGGAGCGGGGGCTGACGGAGTCGGCGGAGGAGCACTACTGCGCGGCGTTGTCACTGCTGGAGCGCACGGGGGCGGCCGGAGACCTGGCCGATCTGTGCCGGCTGCTGGGTGATCTGCTGCGGCGCACGGGGCGGGTCGAGGCGGCGCTGGACGCCTACCGCACGGGGCTCGGGCACCGGGCCGCGCCGGGGACGACGACGCTGGGGCCGGCGCCGGCCGCGCCGCCCATGTGACGGCGCAGCGCGGCCTCGGCCCCTGTGCATACCCCTGTGTGCAGAGGGGATTTCCCCCGGCCGCGGGTCGCCGCCTGTGGGGGATGCGGCGACCCGCGGCCGTGTGCTGCGGCACCTCACACCGGTAGGTCAGTCCCGGCATGCTGCAGTACGGACAGCACTCTGCCGCCCGCACGCCCCGGGCGGAATCCCCCGTGGGTCCCGGCCCGCCCCCGCCGGTCGGAGGGGGTCCCTCCGCCCATCGGGGGGACCGGCCTGGTGCAAGATCGGACGGAGCGCCACGCTCCGTTTTCGGCCATGGTTGCCGGAACCGTGCGGCAGGCTGGAGGCGTGACGGGAACCGGACAGGGTGCGTGACCGGAACCGGAGCAGGAAGAACCGGCTCTAGCCGGTCGTGGAACGAGCGCGGACGAGCAGGGAGCGAGCGGCATGACACCGGGCAGCGGGCGTGGAAGAGGTAACGGCAGGTGATCCGTGTTGCGGTGGTCGACGACGAGCAGCTCGTCCGGTCCGGGCTGAGGATGATCCTGGGCACGGCCCCCGACATCGAGGTGGTCGCCGACTGCGGCGGCGGCGAGGCCGTCGCCACCGTGCGCGCCTGCGCCCCCGACGTCGTCCTGCTCGACATCCGGATGCCGGACGTCGACGGGCTGACCGTTCTCCGCGCGCTGCGCGACGCCCCGCAGCCGCCCGCCGTCGCCATGCTCACGACCTTCGACGCCAACGAGTACCTGGCGGCGGCCCTGCGCGGCGGCGCGACCGGCTTCCTCCTCAAGGACACCGACCCGGAGCAGCTCGTCCAGGCCGTACGGACCCTCGCGGCGGGCGGCAGCGTCCTCGACCCCGGCGTGACGCGCGCGGTCATCGGCGGCTACCTCGCGTCCGAGGCGGAGACGACGGCCGCCGAGGCGGTGGCGGCGCTCACCCCGCGCGAGCGGGAGGTGCTCGCGCACCTCGGCGCGGGGCTGGCCAACCCGCAGATCGCGCAGCGCATGGGGCTCGCGCCCAGCACGGTCAAGGACCACGTCCGTGCCGTGCTCGGCAAGCTCGGCGGCCTCAACCGCGTCCAGGCCGCGATCGTCGCCGACCGGGCCGGGCTCGTCGCCGCGCAGGGCAAGCACCGGCCGCAGGGCGAGGAGGCGGGGCGGACCCGGGGCGCGGGACAGGTGCACGGTGCGGGACAGGTGCAGGGCGCCGGGCCACCGGGCGGCGCCGCGTGACCGCACCCGCCGGAGTCCGGCCGGGCTCCCGGCTCGGCTCCCGGCTCCCCTCGCGGACGCGCACCGCCGTGCTGCTGGTGGTGCCCGCACTGATCGCCGCCCTTGACGCGGTGCTGGTCCACGGGCCGGGGCTCGGCATGGACCTCGGGGTGTCGCTGCTGGCCGCGGTCGCACTGCTGTGGCGCAGGCGCCTCCCGCTCACCGTCTTCGCGGTGACGCTGCCCGGCATCTACATCGGCTACATCTGGTTCGCCCCGATGATCGCGCTGTACACGGTGGCGACGCTGCGCCCGGACCGGCGGCTGCTCGTCGGGGCGGCCGCGCTGCTGGCCGTCGCGCACTTCCTGCCGTACCCGATCTCGGAGCTGTCCTTCGACGACCGGCGCGAGGTGGCACTGGACTTCGTCGACGCGTGCGTCACCGCCGCCACGCCCGTCGCGCTCGGCCTGCTCACCCGCACCCGGCGCGAGCTCGCCTCCCGGCTGGACGAGCTGACGCGCAGCCGGGCGCGCGAGGACCGGCTGCTCGCCGACCAGGTCCTGGCCACCGAGCGGGCCCGGCTCGCCCGCGAGATGCACGACGTCGTCGCCCACCAGGTCAGCCTGATCAGCCTGCAGGCCGGCGCCGTGCAGATCAGCACGGGGGACGCCCAGGCGCGCGAGGGGGCCCGCAGGATCCGCGAGCTGTCCGTGCGCACGCTCGAGGAGCTGCGGCACATGGTGGGCATCCTGCGCGCCGCCGGAGCCGACACCGAGGAGCTCACCCCGCAGCCGCGCCTCGCGGACCTGCCGCGGCTGATCGAGCTGAGCGCGCTCGACGTGACGTACGAGAACACCTGCGGCACGCGGACCGCACGCTCCGAAGCGGTCGAGCGGGCGGCATTCCGTACGGTGCAGGAAGCGCTGACCAACGCCCGTAAGCACGCACCGGGCGCACATGTACGGGTGCGGCTGGCGGAGGACGCCGCGGAGACGCTTCTGGTGGAGATCCGCAACGGGCCGCCGGACGCGGCCGTACCGGCGCCCGGGCTGCCCGGCGGCGGGCACGGTCTGGTGGGACTGCGCGAGCGGGCGCAGAGCCTGGGCGGAACGCTGGAGGCGCATGCGACGCGGGAGGGCGGCTTCGTCGTGCGGGCCGGATTCCCGCGGGAGGGGTAGGGAGCAGGCCTTCCTGAGGGGGCCCTGTCGAGGGGACCTTCCTGGGCGGGCCTTCCTGCGGAGCCCTGCCAAGGGGGGCTGCTGCTCCTACGCGGACTGCGCGGGGAGGGGTTCGCCGCTGTCGCGGCCCTCGTGGGTGGCCGTGGCCAGGTCCGGATAGATCTCGAAGAGGCGGCGCACCCCGAGTGCGCCGAGCACCCTGTTGACGTGGGAGCCGTCCGCCGCGCCGCCCTGCGGCGGAAGGATGAGTCTCAGGCGCCCCTGGCAGGAGCGCATCAGGCGGCGGGCGGCGATCAGCACGCCGACGCCGCTGGAGTCGCAGAAGCGCACCTCGGCCAGGTCGAGCACGAGGCTGCGCCGTCCGTCGGCGACCGCGTCGTGCACGCGTTGCCGGACCACCGGCGACGTCACCAGGTCCATCTCGCCGGAGACCCGGAGGACGGCCCAGTCCCCCCGCTCGGCGTCCTTCACCTTCAACGTCACGCGCTCGAAGCCCCTTCGCTCGGTCTCTCGCTCCCCGGAACGGACCTTTCCGCAGCCGTGGCTGCCCGGCGTCTCCCCCGTCTCTCCCTCGTGAAACGCCGAGGGGCCGAACCGGCCCCCAACGAGCCTATGCCCAGCTCGAACCCTTAATCCCCAAAGTTCCGGTCACACCCGCATAACACATCGGCACATTCGCGCACGTCCGATCCGTAACGATCGGCCAGATGTGCGGAAAGTGACCGGGTCAATACCATCCGGGGCCGTTCGGCGGGGCGATCTTCACGATGTTCCCTGCAAAGACGGCCTGACTGTCGGATCCGGCCACTACATTCGAGGAGTATGTGAGCGTGAGCACAAGCGTTGCGCGCCGCGGGTAGCGGTCACGAGTGCGACGTACACCAGCGCGAGGCGGACGGAGGGGCACACATGGCGACCGACGCATCAGCAGCACCACCCCGGTGGGACCGCAAGATGCAGCAGCGGCTCGCGCATGGCGAGGCCGCCGCCCTCGGCGAGCTCTACGACCGCTTCGCCTCCCTCGTGCACACCCTCGCCCACCGCGTCCTCGGGGACGAGGCCGGAGCCGACCGCGTCACGCGCGAGGTTTTCGGCCATGTCTGGGAGCATCCCGGCGAGTTCGACCCCCGCGAGGGCTCGCTGCGCTCCTGGATCGCCGGGCTCACCCACCGTCAGGCCGTCGAGCGGCTGCGGCAGTCGCAGAGCGACGGCGCGGCCACGCCCGACGAGATCGAGGAGAAGGTCCGCGCAGCGTCCGCCGCCGCCCGCGCCGACTACATCGTCACCTCCATGCCGGCCCCGCTGCGCGCCGCCCTCGACCTCGCCTACCTGCGCCGTCTCGACTACCGCCGGGCCGCCGCCCACCTCGGTGTCACCGAGGACGAGGCGCGCCGCCGGCTGCGCCTGGGCCTGCAGCTGCTCTCCACCGCGCACCCCGGGCCGCGCGCCGTCGCGCCGCCCGCGCACGGAGGAGCACTGTGAGCGAGGCGTCCGGCCGGGGCGGGCCCGGCCGTCAAGACGGAAACGGCGCTTCCGGTCCGCCCCGGCCGCCGCGCATACCGCTGCCCCGGGCCGCCGCCGAGGACACCGCCCGGTGGCCGGAAGCCGCCCCCGCCCCTGCTGCCGAGACGGCTCCGATCGCTCCCGAGACGGCCCCGATGTCGCACAAGATACTCAAATCCCTCCTCGGCGCCTGGGCCCTCGCCGCCTGCTCCCCCGAGGAGACCACCGCCGTCGAGGCACACCTGACCGACTGCGCCACCTGCGCGGACGAGGCCGTACGGCTGCGCGAAGCCGTCGCCCTGCTGCACCCGGAGGACAATCTGGACCTCGACCCGCGGCTGCGCTCCCGCGTGCTCGCCTCCTGCCTGGGCCGCCGCCCGGCCCGCGTCCCCCTGCCCTCCTGGGTCGCCCCCTACGACGCGGAGACCGCCCGGCTCGACGCCCTCCTGCGCGACTTCGGCGAGGCGGAGTGGCAGGCGCAGGTGCGGCTCCAGTGGTTCGACGGATCGCAGGCCGTGGAGCGCGACATGACGGTCGCCGCGGTCATCGCCCACCTCACGGCGGCCGACGGCTCCGTCGCCGCGGCCCTGGGCCTCCCCGAGCCGCCGGAGGGGGAGGCGGAGGCCGCAGCGGGCCCGCCCGGCGCGGTGCGCACGGAGTGGCGGCAGCAGGGGCACGCGCTGATACGGAGCGCGTCGTTCGCCGACGGCGGCGCCGCGGAACTGCCCGTCCCGTACGGACGGTTCGCCCTCCCCCTGCGCGATGCGTTCCTCGACCGGGCCTTCGAGTGCTGGATCCACGCGGAGGACATCGCCGAAGCCGTCGACTACCCCTACCGCCCACCCTCGCCCGGCCACCTCCACGACCTGGTCGACCTGACCGCCCGCATGCTCCCCACGGCCATCGCCGACCGCCGCCGCGCCGGCCTCGCCCCGCCGCCGCGCACCCTGGCCGCGGTGGGCGCCCCGGGCCGCACGCTGCACCTGGAGGTCGAAGGCAGCGGCGGCGGCCACTGGTACGTCCCCCTCGACTCCCCCGCGGCCGGAGCCGCCCCGGAGGACGAGGTCGCCCACGTGGCCCTGGACGCCCTGGAGTTCTGCCGCCTGGCCGCGGGCCACATCCACCCGGAGGAGGCCGCAGCGGGCCACACGGGGGATCGTGAGGCCATCCTGGACGCCTTGTACGCGACGGCTTCGTTGTCGCGCATGTAGTCGCGCATGCAGGAGACGCCGGAACGGCCTGTGGCCCGCATCGAGGATGCGGGCCACAGGCCGTTCCGCAGGTTCTGCGGGTTCTACGGGCTCTGCAGGTTCTACGGGTCCTGCAGTGCTACGCGAAGACGACCGTCCGCCGCCCGTTCAGGAGCACCCGGTGCTCGCTGTGCCACTTCACCGCGCGCGCGAGCGCCTGGCACTCCACGTCGCGGCCGATGGCGACGAGCTGCTCCGGGGTGACCTCGTGGCCGACGCGCTCGACCTCCTGCTCGATGATCGGGCCCTCGTCGAGGTCCGCGGTCACATAGTGCGCGGTGGCACCGATCAGCTTCACGCCGCGCGCGTGCGCCTGGTGGTACGGCCTCGCGCCCTTGAAGCTCGGCAGGAAGGAGTGATGAATGTTGATGATCTTGCCGGAGAGGACCTTGCAGAGGTCGTCGGAGAGCACCTGCATGTAGCGGGCGAGGACGACCAGCTCGACGTCCTCCGCCTGGACGAGCTCCAGGAGCTTCGCCTCCGCCTCCGGCTTGTTGTCCTTCGTGACCGGAATGTGGTGGAAGGGGACGCCGTAGGAGCCGACGAGCTCGGCGAAGTCGGTGTGGTTGGAGACCACGGCGGCGATCTCCACCGGCAGGGCGCCGATCCGGGAGCGGAAGAGCAGGTCGTTCAGGCAGTGGCCGAACTTGGACACCATCAGGACGATGCGCATCTTCTCGTCGGCCCGGTGGATCTGCCAGTCCATGTGGAACGAGTCCCCGATGGCGGCGAAGCTGGCCCGCAGCTTCTCCACGGTGACGGGCGCCTCCGCGCCGAAGTGGACGCGCATGAAGAAGAGCCCGGTGTCGCGGTCACCGAACTGCTGGCTGTCCTCGATGTTGCACCCGGTCATGAAGAGATAGCTGGACACCGCGTGGACGATGCCCTGCTTGTCGGGGCAGGAGAGGGTGAGGACGTACTGCTCGGGCTGCGCTGGGGCCCCTTCGGCGGCAGGGGACTGGGAGGCGTTCATAGCCCAATAGCCTCGCACACCCGCGGGGCCCGCCCGACCGCCCGGACCCCGCGGCGCCCGGCGGCAGGCCCTGCGCGGGCCCGAAGGACCGGCGAACCGGCCGGCGCCCGGCTCAGCGCACCTGGGTGAGCCGGTCCAGCACGTCCAGCGGGCGCGGCGGCACCTCCGGCTCGTCCCCGTCGTTCAGCGCCAGCCGTACGTGCGCCTCCCGCGCGGCCTGTACGGCCTCGGGCCAGCCGTGGTGCTCCAGGTACGCCGAGACGGGCGCGTCGGGCCCGACCTGGTGCATGATCCGCAGGACCCGCAGCACGGCCAGGTCGACGAGCGCGGCCTCGCCCGAGTCCCGGAAGATCGTCCCGATGTACTTCTCGGCCGACCAGTTGTCCAGCCAGGTGTCCTCGACCAGCCGGTAGACGGCGTCGGTCACGTCCCCGAATCCCGCGTCGCCCGCGAGCCAGCGCTCGCGCTGGAAGTCGGGGTCCGAGAGCATGTGCAGCGCCGAGCGCACATGCGCACGCCAGCGCCACCACGGCATGTCATTGAGCGGCATGCCGTCCATGGTGGTCGAGCGGCGGCCGCGGCGGGAAGACTTCTCCGAACCCTGCATAGCAATCGATCGTACGTTCCCACCCGGGCGGCCCGCCCCGGCCCCTGGGATTCGCCCCCGGGATCCGCCCCCGCGACCGCTACAGCTGCGCCCAGGAGTGCTGCGACAGTCCGTACTTCTTGGCGATCGGGTTCCACAGCTCCGCGGCCGCCTTCTTGGCGGCGGTCGCCTCGCCGCTGGCCCGGTCGCCCGCGGCGCTCTCGCCGGACGGGCGGGCGTGGCCCTTGACGCACCCGTGCTTGCCGCCCACCTGGTCCGCCCAGGCCGCGTAGTGGGTGTCCGCGGACGCGGAGGACTTCCAGGCCTTGGTCAGCTGCGCCGAGAGCTGGGCGCTGTCGGGGAGCTTGTCGATCGCCGTCTTCTGCAGGCGGGTCACCAGGCTGTCGCGCTGCTTGGCGGCGTCGCGCAGGTCGGAGGCGGACTTGCCCAGGTCCTTGCAGTTACGGGTTGCGTCGACGGCCTTGATGACGGCGTCACGGCTGTTGTTGCTGTCCTTCAGCAGGGCGTCCAGGGCCTTGGCCTGGGCGGCGGCCGGGTCCGCGGGGGCGGCGGACGGCTCCTCCTTCTTCTTCTTCCCGCCGTCGTCCTGCGGCGCGCTGCTGGGCGCCGCGGAGCTGACCGCGGTGTTCTGCGGGGTGTCGCTCTTGTTGTCGTCCCCTCCGCTGAGCAGCGCACCGGCGGCGAGCCCGGCGGCGGCACAGCCGGCGACGACGATGCCGACGATGGCTGCGGTGGGCAGCTTCCGCCGGGAGGGCGGGCCGACGGGGGCGGGCTGCCGGGGAGCCGCGTGCGGGCCGCGCGGCGGGGGTATGTGCGCGGCCGCAGCGGGCTCGCGGCCGGCCTGCCGGGCGGCGGTGCCGGCAGCGGCGTCGGCGGAGGCGCGGAAGAGCCCGTCGAACTCGGAGGGCGGCGGCCGCTCCCCCTGCGCGGCCATGCCCCCGAGGGACGGCCGGGGGGCGGGGGCGCCCGGCGGCGGCGGGACGGGCCCGCCGGTCTGCGGCGGAAGCATCCGAGTCGCTTCACCGGCGGACGACGCGGCTCCGGGGACGGGCGGCGGGTACGGGGCGCCTGCGGCGGGGGCTCCGCCGGAGGGCGCGTTTCCACCGACCGGCGGCAAGTACTGGGTCGCTGCAGCAGCCGCGTCCCCGCCGAAGGGCGCGGCCCCCGGCACGGGCGGAAGGTACTGGGTCGCCGCGGCGGAGTCCCCGCCCGAGGGCGCGCCACCACTGACCGGCGGCAGGTACTGCGTGGCCGCATCCCCGCCGGAGGACGCGCCTCCGCCGACAGGGGGCAAGTACTGGGTCGCCGCGGCGGCCGCGTCCCCGCCCGAAGGAGCGGTGCCCGGCACGGGCGGAAGGTACTGGGTGGCGGCGGAGGCCCCGTCCGAGGAAGCGTTTCCGCCGACCGGCGGCAGGTACTGCGTGGCCGCCGCAGCGGAGTCGGGGAGCGGCGGCAAGTACTGGGTCGCGGGGTCCGCGGACTGTCCGCCCGGGGCGGCCGACGCGCTCGGGGCACCGCCGGGAGCACCGCTGCGGGCGCCACCCTGAGCAGCATCACCCTGCGCGGCATCACCCTGAGCAGCGCCGCCCTGAGCAGCGCCGCCCTGCGAGTACGGAGCAGGCGGCTGCGGCGCCCCGGGAAGCGGTCCGGAGGCGACCGGCGGCAAGTACTGGGTGGCTTCGGAAGCGGAGTCGGGGGTGGCGGGGGCGGGCCCGGTGCCCAGGACCGGTGGCAGGTACTGCGTGGCCTCGGAGTCACCGGGGCGCGGGGGCGTGCCCGGCGGCATCTCGGGCGGCAGGGGGGCACGCTGCGCGTCGGGCCCCCACGGCTCGCCCCAGGGCCGGCCGGGGGCCGGCTGAGGCGCGTTGCCCTGTCCGCTCTGCGTCACCGGGACTCCTCAAGCTGTACGGCAACTTATCGATAGCGCGGCCACGCTACCGGGTCGCCGCACGGCAGGGCCATGCGGCCGCCCCCTGCCCGGCAGGGGGCAGGGGGCGACGGTTCCGGCGGTCGCCTCTAGGCCGCCTGCACCTCCAGCCGGGCCCCGAATTCCCGTACCACCGGCTCCTCCCGGTAGGGCGCGAGCCGCTGCTGGAAGTCGTCCAGGTACTCCGCGCCCCGGTTCGACCTCAGCGTGCCCAGCAGGTCCAGCGCCCGCACCCCGGTGGCACACGCCTCGTCGACGTCGCGCTGCTGGACCTGCGCCGTGGCCAGCAGCAGCATCCCGATGGCGCGCCTGCGCACCCGTCCTTCCCCGTGCCCGGCGACGGCGTCCTCCGCGTGCCGCCGGGCCTGTTCGGCCTGACCGAGGTCCCGGTGGCAGTGGGCCAGTTCGTCGGCCAGGTAGGCGTGGTCGAAGTGCCGGATCCAGGCGGGGTCGTCGCCGGAGTCCGGCGAGGGGTCCCCGGCCTGTTCGAGCTTGGCGATGGCCTTGGCCGCGACGCCCTGGCACGACCGTGCGTCGCCGAGCAGGGCGTGCCCGCGCGCCTCGGCCGCGTAGAACATGGCTTCGGCCCGCGGTGTGACATGCCCCCGTGCCCCTTCCTGTGCTGCTTTCGCCAACTGGGCGATTTCCCTTGGGTTCCCCAACGAAGCCGCCAGGTGACTCATGCTGGCGGCCAGCACGTACCCCCCGTACCCACGGTCCCCCGCAGCCTGGGCGAGGCGCAGCGCCTGGATGTAGTACCGCTGGGCGAGGCCCGGCTGGCCGGTGTCGACGGCCATGTAGCCCGCGAGCTCGGTCAACCGGGCGACCGCGGCGAAGAGTTCGCGGCCCACGGACTCGCGGTAGGAGCCTGCGAGCAGCCCGGAGACGACGCTGTTGAGGTAGTGCACGACGACGGGCCGTACGTGCCCGCTGCCGTACCGGTGGTCGAGTTCGACCAAGGCCTCCGTGGTGGCGCGCACGGCGTCGACGTCGGACGGCCCCACGCGCGCCCCGGCATTGCGGGCGACCTGGGGGTCGGCGCCGGTGATGAGCCAGTCGCGGCTCGGCTCGACGAGCGCGGAGGAGGCGACGGACGTCCCGCTGAGGAAGTCCCGCCGGCCGACGTCGCTCCGCCACAGCTCACACACCTGCTCGATCGCGCCGAGCACGGTCGGCGAGAACTGCAGGCCGACGCCGGAGGCGAGGTTCTTGCCGTTCGCCATGCCGATCTCGTCGATGGTGACGGTGCGTCCGAGCTTGCGGCCCAGCGCCTCGGCGATGATGGCGGGGGCCCGTCCGCGCGGCTGCTGGCCGCGCAGCCAGCGCGCTACGGAAGTCTTGTCGTAGCGCAGGTCGAGCCCGTGCTCGGCGCCGCACATATTGACGCGCCGGGCGAGGCCGGCATTGGAACAGGCGGCTTCCTGAATGAGCGCCTGCAGCCGTTCGTTCGGCTGCCGCGCCACGAGTGGCCGTGCGGCCATGCTGTACCCCCTGAAACTGCTAAGCGTTCGCGGCGCGGTCCGCCGCGGCATGCGGAGAAGCTGAGACAGCTGACTGCGTCTTCCCCTGTGATCTTTGCCCCCTGAATGTCCGGAGAATGCGGACTTAACGGTAATGACAGCAAAGGCGGCATTGGCCAGACAATGACGGTCTCGCCCTGTCGCCGCAGAGGTGGCTACCCACCCTCGGAGGCCGACCCGCGTCTGCGCCCCCGTACATGCATCCGTGCGCCCCACGTGCATGCCCTGGCACCGCCCACAAGCGTGAGCCTGAGCCGTAACCCCTCGTGACGAGGGGAGTTGTGATGGGCGTGGAAGAGACCATCGCAGTAGGAGCCCCGCACATCCCCCAACAGCGCAGCGAGCAACTGCTGGACGCCGCTGTCAGGTATGCGGAGGAGCGGCACTGGGACGTATTCGGCGGCACGTGGCTGCAGGTGGAGGAGGGGCGGGAGCACTGCTCGTGCGGTGATCCCGGATGCCCCGCCCCCGGTGCGCACCCGGACCGCCCGGACTGGGCGACCCAGGCCACCGGCAGCGCGGTCGCCGTCCGCCGCATGTGGCAGAAGCAGCCCGCCGCTTCGGTCCTGCTGCCGACGGGCCGCACGTTCGACGCGCTGGACGTCCCGGAGACCGCGGGCTGCCTGGCGCTGGCCCGGATGGAGCGGATGGACATCCAGCTGGGGCCGGTCATGTGCACGCCGTTCCGCCGGATGCAGTTCTTCGTCCTGCCCGGCGGGGCGCTGAAGGTCGCGGACCTCGCCCGGAAGCTGGGCTGGCACCCCACGTCGCTGGACCTCATCGCGCGCGGCGAGGGCGACTACGTGGTCGCGCCGCCCACCCGGATGGGCACGCGCGGTTCGGTGCAGTGGGCGCGCCAGCCCACGGCCGCCAACCGCTGGCTGCCGGACGCGGAGGAGCTGGTGAGCGCCCTGGCGTACGCGTGCGGGCGGGATGCGGCGGACGCCCGCCGCAGGTGAGGCACGCGGCGGCGGGCGTGAGCGGGGTCAGCCGTGGTCGGCGGCCTCGGCCACGTACCCGTCGGGCCGGACGAGGAGCGTCGTCGGGCGGGCGTCGGCACGGGTGACCGTGGTGACGCCCGCCTTGTCGTGGGGCGCGTGGGGCGGTGCGCCCCCACCGCGCGGCAGGACGCGGACGTACGTCCCGGCGCGCAGCGCCTCGTACAGGCGGGAGGGCTCGCCCGGGCGCTCCGCGAGGGGCAGGTCCGGGGCGCGGCGCCCGGTCAGCGGGTGGGAGCCGGGCGGCGCGGGGTAGTCGATGCCGATGCCGGACATCATGAGCGCGCCCCGGTCGGTGGCGAAGGGCAGGGCTCCCGCGGCCAGAGCGGCGGCGTCGCGCAGCCCGCGGGCGACGGGCGAGGCGAGCAGCACGGACCGCAGGAGGGTGCCGCTCAGGCGCAGCACCAGCCGGCCGACGGGGTGGCGTTCGTCGTGGTAGCTGTCGAGCAGGGAGTCGGGGGCCGTGCCCTTGAGGACGGCGGCGAGCTTCCAGCCGAGGTTGGCGGCGTCCTGGAGCCCGGCGTTCATGCCGAGCCCGCCGGCGGGCGAGTGGACGTGGGCGGCGTCGCCGGCGAGGAGGACGCGGCCCTCGCGGTAGCGCGGCACCTGTCGCTCGTCGCTGTGGAAGCGCGAGGTCCAGCGCGCGTCGTGCATGCCGTAGTCGGTGCCGAAGGCGGCGCGGGTGACGGCCTTGAGCTCGTCGAGCTCGACGGGGGCGCCGGAGGGCAGCTCGCAGCCGCGCCGCCAGGCGATGGCCCGGTAGTAGCCGTCGCCGAAGGGCACGAGGAAGGCGAAGCCGTCGCGGCCGCTGTTGAAGGCGGGCAGCCCGTCGGGCACGGTCTCCAGCCGTACGTCGGCGAGCATGACGGACCGCAGCACGGACCGCCCCGGGAAAGGCATCCCGAGCGCCTTGCGCACGGCGCTGCGGACGCCGTCGGCGCCGACGACGTAGGCGGCACGCAGCGTTCCGGTGGCGTTCTCCGCGCCGTCGCCCTCGGTACGGACGTCCAGCTCGACACCGTCGGCGTCCTGCCGCAGCCCGAGCACCTCGGCCCCGCGCTGCAGCACGGCCCCCGCCTTCAGGGCACGCTCCTCCAGCACCCGCTCCGTCTCGTACTGCGGCGTCATCAGCACGCCGGGGAAGCGGCTGGGCAGCCGGGAGAGGTCGATCCGCCCGCGCCCGAAGATCCGCAGGGTGTCGAGGAAGGGGCCGGTGGACAGCAGGGGCTCGGCGATCCCACGGGCGTCGAAGGCCTCCAGCGTGCGCGCGTGAACGGCGAACGCCCGCGTGAGATTGGATTCCCGCGCCCTCTTCTCCACCACCGTGACCCGCACACCGGCGGCGGCCAGATCCCCGGCGAGCAGCAGCCCGGTGGGGCCTGCGCCGACGACGATGACGTCGGCGGGGGCGGAGGCGGAGGGAGGGGTGGAAGCGGTACGGGGGAAGAGCGGGGAGGACATGACGGCTCCTCGGGTGGCTCGTCAGAACATGTGGCCGTACTGCCAGTGCACACCCGCGCCCGAGATATGTCAACGCTTGTTGAATTAATGTGCAGCCTGCCGCCGGGAGCGGCCCGCGTCTCCCCTACGTCCGCAAGCACCGACTCCTACGTCCGCAGCGCCGACTCCAGGAACCCCTCCACCGCCTGCCGCCAGCCCTCCGGCTGGTCGTAGTGGACCAGGTGGCCCGCGTCCTGGATTTCGGCGTAGGTGCCGCGGGGCAGGACGCGGACCATTTCCTGGGCTTCGGCGCGGCCCAGTTCGCCGTCGGGGCCGCGGACGACGAGGGTGGGGCACTGGACGAGGGCGAGCTCTTCCCAGTGGGCGTCGTGGGCATAGGTCTCGCGGGCCTGGAGCATCTGGCGGCGGGAGAAGGCGGGGCGCCAGCCGTCGGCGCGCTCGGCCATGATCTCGGCGTAGTAGTCCCCGCGGGCCGGGCGGGGGCGCTCCAAGGTGGGGTCGCCCTCGGCGAACCACTTGCGGACGTCCGCGAGCGTGGCGAAGGGGACCGGCCAGGACCTGAACCACTCGCCCCACTCGCGCTGCGTGGCGGCTCCGAGGGCGGAGGCCCGCATGTCGCAGATGACCAGGGCCCGGACGAGGTCGGGGCGGCGGGCCGCGAGCTGCCAGGCGGTCAGGGCGCCCATGGCGTGGCCGATCAGGACGGCGGGCGCTAAATCCAGGCTCTCGATCGCGGCCTGGGCGTCGGCGATGTAGGCGTCGCGGGTGTAGGGGCCGTCGGCGGGGCGCTCGCTGCGGCCGTGGCCCCGCTGGTCGAGGGCGACCGCGCGGTGGCGGCCGGAGAGCCAGCGGGCGGTCTCCGCCCAGTGCGCGGCGCGGCCCATCAGGCCGTGGAGCAGCAGCACCGCGCCGGGGCCGCCCGTCCCCTCCCGGCAGGGGCGCTTGGGCGGATCGGCGAACTCCCAGGCCGCGAGCCGCACTCCGCCGCTCCCCCTCACGTCGATACGCCGAACCATGAGCCCTGGCACCCCCTACTCTCCCCCGAGCAGCTTCACGATATAGAACTTACATTCGAATGCATGCTCATCGCGCGCAACACCCCTCGTTCGAGTGACCTCAGGGGAGGGTTGGCAGGCGGCACCCAGGGGATTAATCGACCTGGGCGCGGACCGCTCGGGGAAGAAGGTCCGCGGGGCGGACCCTGAGAGCTCGGGGCTCCGGGTCGCCACGGGGGTATATGGGGAGGCAGGGCCCCGGCTGCCCGGAAGGGCGCCGGGGCCCTTGTCACACCCCACGGGCCTCATCGCGCTCTCCCTCCCCGGGGCGGCGGCGTGCCGCGCATATGCGCGCCAGCGCCAGCGTGGCACGGCCGGGCCGCCCGCGGGCCCGTTACGCGGACTCCAGCCGGATTCAAGGGAGTTGACGCAGCACACCGGGGAAACCGGCACAGCAAACCGCCCCGCTGCGGGCCGCGGAGGCGGCCGTGTGCAGCGGGGCGCGGGCGAAACGGGGATCCGGGCGGGAAGGCCTCAGCGCTTGGCGACGAAGACGTGCGCCGCGATGTCCGGCTCCAGCTCGGTGGCCTCGCCGCTGCTGCCGACGATCACACCACCCGCCGAATCCGTCACGCTGACCACCGCACCGGGCTGAACGCCCGCGCGCCGCAGCGAATACATCAGCTGGGCATCCGTCTGGATCGGCTCGCCGATCCGGCGTACGACCACCGTCTTGCCGTCGGACCCGGCGTCCAGATCCATCAGGCTGACCATGTCCTCATTGAGCAGCGGGTCCGGCTCGGCCTTCTCGCCCAGCTCCTCCAGGCCCGGGATGGGATTGCCGTACGGCGACTCGGTGGGGTGGCGCAGCAGCTCCAGCACGCGGCGCTCCACCGCCTCGCTCATCACGTGCTCCCAGCGGCAGGCCTCGGCGTGGACCTGCTCCCACTCCAGGCCGATCACGTCCACCAGCAGGCACTCGGCGAGGCGGTGCTTGCGCATCACGCGCGTGGCCAGCCGGCGGCCCTCCTCGGTGAGCTCCAAGTGCCGGTCGCCCGCGACGGACACCAGGCCGTCGCGCTCCATGCGGGCCACGGTCTGGCTGACCGTCGGCCCGCTCTGGTCGAGCCGCTCGGCGATGCGGGCACGCATGGGGACCACACCCTCCTCCTCCAGCTCGAGAATGGTGCGGAGATACATCTCCGTGGTGTCGATCAGTCCGGACATGCGTGCCCCTCGATAAGTCGTGCGCTGGCCCCTGAACCCAATTCTGACGCATACCGCCGACAACGGTGCCGCGTACGGCCCCTGCCCGCCCGCCGTATTGACAGGGCCCTGGTCCAGACCGCAACGTGATCCGCGCCACGAGCGTACGCCAGACCGTACGCGCCACCGGATCTCGATCTAAGGAGCCCCGCAGCGATGAGCGAGAACAAGCTGGCCGGGCAGTTCTTCGACGCCGCGATCGGGCTGCTGCAGCGGGTGCGCGACGAGGAGGCCGGGCACATCACGGCCGCCGGGGCCCTGCTCGCCGACACCGTGGCGGACGGCGGCCGGATCTTCGTCTTCGGCGCCGGCCACTCCTCGCTCCCCGCCCAGGACGTCGTCTACCGCGCGGGCGGCCTGGCCCTGATCAACCTCCTCGCCGTCCCCGGCGTCGTCGGCCTCGACGTCGTGCCGGCCACGCTCGGCAGCGCCCTGGAGCGGGTCAACGGCCTGGCGGGCGCGGTCCTGGACACCAGCCCCGTACAGGCCGGCGACGTCCTGATCGTCATCTCCCTCTCCGGGCGGAACCCCCTGCCCGTGGAGATGGCCATGAACGCCCGCGCGCTCGGCGTCCGCGTCATCGCCGTCACCTCGCTCGCCTACGCCGAGCACACCAGGTCCCGCCACTCCTCCGGCACCTTCCTGAAGGACCACTGCGACCTCGTCATCGACAGCAAGATCGACATCGGGGACGCGGAGCTGACGGCCGACGGCATCGCGGCCCCCTTCGCCCCCGCCTCGACGGTCGTCACCAGCGCCCTGATGCAGGCGGTCGTCGCGGCCGCCGCGGGCGAGCTGGCCGCGCGCGGCATCGACCCGCCGATGCTGCGCTCGGGCAACGTGGACGGCGGGCACGAGTGGAACGGGCGGGTGCTGGAGGAGTACGGCGACCGGATCTTCTTCCGTCACCGGTAGCGGCTGCGCTCGGCCGGGCCCGGCAGCGCGATCAGGTCGCCTGCGGGCCGTCCGTGGCCGGTCGCGCAGCTCCCCGCGCCCCTACCGGGGCCCGGCATCGCAACGGCCCCGCTACGGCCCCGCTACGGCGTCGGTCCCGCAAGGTCGATCGACGCCGCCACCCGGCACGCGATGTCCTCCGCGTACGTCGCGTCCGAGCGGTCGAAGGGGCGGCGCGACGGCCCGCGCAGGAACGTCACCACGCCGAGCGTCCGCCCGCGGCTGCGCAGCACCGTGGCCAGCGCGTGCACGGTGCCCTCGGGCCACTTGCGCGCGGTGGCCCAGGTCTCGGTGCAGTCCGAGGCCGCGCGGACGGAGCCGCAGCGCTCGACGGCCTGCAGGGCGGGGTGGCCGTCCGGATACGGCACCGGCAGGCCGCCACGGCCCATGGCCGGGCAGGGCCCCGGGGTGCCGGCCGGCGTGGCGGTGGCTCTGACCAGCCGGATCGGGGGCTCGGGGGCCGGGCGCGGCTCGGGGAGCAGGTCGATCAGGGCGTGGTCGGCGAAGCCCGCGAGGGCGAAGTCCATGTAGAGGGAGGCCGCTTCCATGGGGTCCTCGCACTCGGCGACG
This sequence comes from Streptomyces rectiverticillatus, assembly GCF_013394065.1. NCBI lineage: Bacteria > Bacillati > Actinomycetota > Actinomycetes > Kitasatosporales > Streptomycetaceae > Streptomyces > Streptomyces rectiverticillatus. Next base: position 4,455,030 of record NZ_CP040752.1, on the reverse strand, counting down.
GCCCGGCCGGCCCGGTGCAGCTGGCTGGCGCGGAAGCGCAGCCGGGCGCTGTCCTGCTCGGTGAGCCGGGCGGCGGTGACGTCCAGGAACAGCCAGGCGACCCCCAGCGGCACCGGCTCCTCGGCGAGCGGCGACGCCAGCCGCAGGAAGCCGCTGCGCCAGCAGCGGCGCTCGGGCGGGGCGCCGCCCTGGTCGCGCAGGGTCACCCACAGGTCGGTGGGGGCGGGCGGGGCGCCTGCCGCGAGGACGTGCTGGAGGGCGCCTTCGACCTCCTCCACCCCCTGGTCCAGCAGCTCGCCGAGCGGCCGGCCGAGGAGCGCGGTGCGGCCCGTGCGCAGGGCGCGCGCGGCGTGGGCGTTGGCGAGGGCCGGGCGCAGGTCGGCGTCGACGAGCACGACGCCCCAGGACGCGTCCCCGAAGAGGGCCTCGCTGAGCGCGATGGAGCGCTCCAGGTCGATCTGCGTGTGCACCTCGCTGAACGCGCAGTAGACCCCGGCGGGCCGGTCGCCCGCGCCGGGCAGGGCCGACAGCTGGGTGCGCACCAGCACCCGCCCGCCGTCCTTGGTGAGCAGCGCGAACTCGTGCACGTGGCGGCCGGGCGCCGCCATGGCCTCATCCAGCCGGGCCGCGACCTCCGCGGCGTCGGCGGGCCGCACCGCCCAGCCGGCCAGCCCCTGCCGCCCGACGGCCTCGGCCGCCGTCCAGCCCAGTATCCGTTCGGCCTCGCGGTTCCAGTGGGTGACCGTGCCCTCGGCGTCGAAGGCGCACAGCGCGGCGTCCATGCCGTCGAGGAGCGCCGCGAGGAGGCCGGAGTCGTCGCTCTCGGCGGCTTCCACCGAACCGGGCGCGGCGGCCGGGCGGGCCGGGCCCGAGGTGTGTGGTGCGGTCACGAGGTACCCCCAGCTGGACGCGTCTGCATGTCCTGCACGACGGGTCATTCAACTCGACCGTGATGGGCACCACACCGTCTTCGGGGAAATCGTTGCCCACCGGAAATTCGGTTGTCGCTCATCCGCACGCTTCCTAGGGTGGTGCGCACACGAGAAGGGAGGTGGTTCGGGACATGATTTCATTCCGGACGCGTGAGGTGACTGCGGGCTAGCGCCCGTCGTCGCGCCAAGCGCAACGCCGGGGCCTCCCAGCTGCAGCTGAGGGGATCCGCCGGCCAATCCCAAGCAGTCACCCGATCCGTGGGCCGCCGAGTCGTCCGCTCGGCACCGCCGCGCCGCAGGGCGCGGCGGTAGCCGGCCCACGGATCGTCTGTTTCATTGCCTTACGGGGCGAGTCACCGCCTTACGGGGCGAGCCGCTCCACTCGCCATCCCGCCTCGCCCTCCCGTACGTACCGCAGCCGGTCGTGCAGCCGGTTCTCGCGTCCCTGCCAGAACTCCACGCTCTCCGCGGTCACGCGGTATCCGCCCCAGCCCGTCGGCACGGGCACCGGCTCCCCTTCGGGATAGCGGGCGAGCAGCCGCTCGTACGCGGCATCGATCTCCTCCCGGGACGCCACGACCGCCGACTGCTCGCTCGCCCAAGCGCCCAGCTGCGAGCCGCGCGGCCGCGAGTGGAAGTAGACGGCCGTCTCCGAGGGGTCCACGCGCTCGGCCCGGCCGGCGACGATGACCTGACGGCCGATCGGGTGCCAGGGGAAGAGCAGCGAGACGTACGGGTTGCCCGCCAGGTCCGCGGCCTTGCGCGAGCCGTAGTTGGTGTAGAAGACGAAGCCCCGCTGGTCGTAGCCCTTGAGCAGCACGGTCCGCGAGCCGGGCCGGCCCCCGGCACCGACCGTGGAGACCACCATGGCGTTGGGCTCCCGCAGCCCCGCCGCGAACACCTGCGCGAACCAGATCGCGAACTGCTCGTACGGATCGGGGGCGAGGTCCGATTCCAGGAGGCCCTCGGAGCGGTACTGCTCACGCATGGCGGCGGCGTCCAGCGCACCGCCGTGGAATTCGGGAGCGGGGAACTCGTCGGCGTGGGTCACGCGGCCCATCCTGTCAGCAAAGGCTCGCGAAAGGCCCGGAGGCAGCAGATGAGCCTGCCCTCAACAAGCCCTCCGTAACCCTCCCGTGGGCAAAACCCCCACTGTGCCGGACATCACCTTTCGCCGCATGTGGCGAACCCCCCAAAATCGCAGGGCGGGAAGCTGTGGTACCCGCACATCACCGGCTATCGTTTCCGGCCGGAATCCGGAAACGAGCCCGCCCGTCAGGGGTCCGGGCGCGCAGCCGGGTGAAGACCCCCGCCGCACGGGGCATGACCCGGTTGACCGGTGAGGGACCACGAGTCGCCACCGAGCAGCCGCGCCCGACCGGGCCCGGCGCCCCAGCTGTCGCACACATCATGAGGAGCCGCCTGATGTCCGACTTCGTACCCGGACTCGAAGGAGTCGTCGCGTTCGAGACGGAGATCGCCGAACCCGACAAGGAAGGCGGCTCCCTGCGCTACCGAGGCGTCGACATCGAGGACCTGGTCGGCCAGGTGTCCTTCGGCAACGTCTGGGGCCTGCTGGTCGACGGCTCGTTCAACCCCGGCCTGCCGCCCGCCGAGCCGTTCCCGATCCCCGTCCACTCGGGGGACATCCGCGTGGACGTCCAGTCCGCGCTCGCGATGCTCGCCCCCGTCTGGGGCCTGAAGCCCCTCCTCGACATCGACGAGGCCACGGCCCGCGACAACCTGGCCCGCGCCGCCGTCATGGCCCTGTCCTACGTCGCCCAGTCGGCGCGCGGCCAGGGCCTGCCGATGGTCCCGCAGCGCGAGATCGACAAGGCGGAGACCGTGGTCGAGCGCTTTATGAAGCGCTGGCGCGGCGAGCCCGACCCCAAGCACGTCAAGGCCGTCGACGCCTACTGGACGTCCGCCGCCGAGCACGGCATGAACGCCTCCACCTTCACGGCCCGCGTCATCGCCTCGACGGGCGCCGACGTGGCCGCGGCGCTCTCGGGCGCGGTCGGCGCCATGTCCGGCCCGCTGCACGGCGGCGCGCCCTCCCGCGTCCTCGGCATGATCGAGGAGATCGAGCGCACGGGCGACGCCACGGCCTACGTCAAGCAGGCCCTGGACCGCGGCGAGCGCCTCATGGGCTTCGGCCACCGCGTCTACCGCGCGGAGGACCCGCGCGCCCGCGTCCTGCGCCGCACGGCCCGCGAGCTGGCCGCGCCGCGCTACGAGGTCGCCGAGGCCCTGGAGAAGGCGGCCCTGGAGGAGCTCCACAACCGCCGTCCCGACCGGGTCCTCGCCACGAACGTCGAGTTCTGGGCGGCCATCGTCCTGGACTTCGCGGAGGTCCCGGCGCACATGTTCACGTCGATGTTCACCTGCGCCCGCACGGCGGGCTGGAGCGCGCACATCCTGGAGCAGAAGCGCACCGGCCGCCTGGTCCGCCCCTCCGCCCGCTACGTCGGCCCGGGCCCGCGCGACCCGCGCGAGGTCGACGGCTTCGCGGACATCACGGGCACGGCGACGGTGGCGGGCTGACACCGCCCCCCCCTGAAGGCGGTTGCGCGGACTCCACCGGTCGGCGCAACCGCACCCCCGGTGCTGGTGACCTCACAGCAGGTCGTTGAGGACGCCCGTCCAGTGCCGGACCACGCGGTCGCGTCTGGCGCTGTCGTCGGTGAGCAGGGTCGCAAGGCCCAAGCCCCGGCACATGTCGAGGAAGCCCTGGACCGTTTCGCGCACGCCCGCGTGGCGTTCGTCCGCGCCCAGGAGCTCCAGTGCCATCCGGTGCACCTCCCGGCCGACCCGCGCCTCCAGTTCGGTGACCCGGGTGCGCAGTGCGTCGTCGTGGGCGGCGGCGACCCACAGTTGCAGGGCGGCGCGGAACAGCGGGCCCGTGCAGAGGTCCACGAGCTGGGCGACCGCCAGGTACGTACGGGCCGGGCCGGTGATCAGCTGCACCTGGGGCAGCAGGCCGCGCACGGCGGCCGACCGCTGTTCGGCCACGTACTCCACCGCGGCCGTGAACAGGTCCTCCCGGGTGCGGAAGTGGTGCTGGGCGGCCCCCCGCGAGACGCCCGCGCGCTCGGCGACGACGGAGACGGTCGAGCCGGCCCAGCCGTGCTCGGCGAGGCAGGCGATGGCCGCTTCGAGGAGCCGCCGGCGCGTGGCGCGGCTGCGATCCTGTTTGGGGAGGCTCAGCGCGTCCATTCCGGCTCCCTGCGCTCGAGGAAGGCGGTCATGCCCTCGCGGGCCTCGGCGGAGCCGAAGAGCCGGGCGGACAGCTCGGTCAGCCGGCCCGTATCGCGGTCGAAGGCCCGCCGTACGTCCGCCGTGACCAGGGCCTTGGACTCGGCGAGGCCCTGGGGCGAGCCGCGCCGCAGCCCGTCCAGGACCGGTTCGAGATCCTGCTCCCCCGCGGTGACCAGCCCGATCCGTACGGCCTCCGCCGCCCCGAACCGCTCGCCGGTCAGGTAGTAGCGAGCCGCCGCGCGCGCGTCGAGGCGCGGCAGCAGCGGCAGGGATATGACGGCGGGGGCGAGCCCCAGCCGGGCCTCGGTGAAGGCGAAGGAGGACGCCTCTCCCGCCACGGAGATGTCACAGGACCCCAGCAACCCCAGCCCGCCGGCGCGCACGTGGCCGTTCACCCGGGCCACCACCGGCTTGGGCAGCTCAACCACCGCGCGCATCAGCCGTACGAGGGCCTGCGGCCCGTCCGTGCCCGTCTCTCTCAGATCGGCGCCCGAACAGAAGGTGTTGCCGGCATGGGCCAGCAGGACGGCACGCGTACCGGCATCCTCTCCGGCCTCTGCCAGACCCTCCAGCAGCTCGGCGACCAGCCGGGAGGACAGGGCGTTGCGGTTGTGCGGGGAGTCCAGGGTCAGCGTGGTGATGCCTTGCTCCGCAGAGCGGTGGACCAGTTTCACGTATGCCGCCTTTCTCAGTACGACTTGGGCAGGCCCAGCGTGTGGTGCGACACGTAGTTGAGGATCATCTCCCGGCTGACCGGGGCGATCCGCGCCACCCTCGACGCCGTGAGCAGCTGGGCGAGCCCGTACTCGGAGGCGAGGCCGTTTCCGCCGAGGGTGTGCACGGCCTGGTCGACGGCGCGGACGGCGGCTTCGGCGGCGGCGTACTTGGCCATGTTGGCCGCCTCTCCGGCGCCCATGTCATCACCCGCATCGTAGAGATGGGCCGCCTTGAGCATCATCAGCCGGGCGAGCTCGATCTCGATGTGCGACTGGGTCAGGGGGTGTGCAACGGCCTGGTGCGCGCCGATGGGCTCGCGCCAGACCGTCCGCGTACGGGCGTAGTCGACGGCCCGGCCCAGGGCGTAGCGGCCCATGCCGATGGCGAAGGCGGCGGTCATGATGCGCTCGGGGTTGAGGCCGGCGAAGAGCTGGAGCAGACCGGCGTCCTCGTCACCGACCAGGGCATCAGAGGGCAGCCGCACACTGTCGAGAGTGAGCTCGAACTGCTTCTCGGGAGAGGCGAGTTCCATGGGAATCGGGCTCCTCCGGAACCCGGGGGCGTCCCTGTCCACGATGAACAGGCACGGCTTGAGCTTCCCCGTCCGCTCGTCCTCCGTACGGCCCACGATCAGCGTAGCCTCAGCAACGTCCACGCCGGAGATAAAGACCTTCCGACCACTGAGAACCCACCCGTCGCCCTCCCGCCGCGCAGTCGTCGTGATGCGGTGGGAGTTCGATCCGGCCTCGGGCTCGGTGATGCCGAACGCCATCTTCGTCGTCCCGGCGGCGATCCCGGGCAGCCAGCGCCGCTTCTGCTCCTCCGTGCCGAAGCGGGCGATCACCGTGCCGCAGATGGCGGGCGAGACGACCATGAGCAGCAGGGGACAGCCCGCGGCGCCGAGCTCTTCCAGGACGATGGCGAGCTCGACCATGCCGCGGCCGCCGCCCCCGTACTCCTCCGGGAGGTTGACGCCCAGGTAGCCGAGCTTGCCGGCTTCCTCCCACAGCTCGTCGGTGTGCTTGCCGTCGCGGACCGCCGCGGTGACGTACTCACGCCCGTAGCGGCTGCCGAGTGCGGTGACGGCGGCCCGCAGGTCCTGGTGTTCCCGGGCCTCTAAGAAACTCATGACGAAGGCTCCTCGGTGACGACGGCGAGCAGGGCTCCGACCTCGACCTGGCGGCCGGGGGCGGCGTGCAGGGCGGTGAGCGTGCCGGCGGACGGAGCGACGATGCGGTGCTCCATCTTCATGGCCTCCAGCCAGAGCAGGGGCTGGCCCGCCTCGACCAGGCACCCCGCGGCGACCCCGTCCGCGATTCGGACCACCGTGCCCGGCATGGGCGCCAGGAGGGAACCGGGTGCCGCGGGCAGGGCGCCGGGATCGGGGAAGCGGGGCAGGAGGGTGAACGCATGGGCGCCCAGCGGCGAGTCGACGTGGACGCGGTCGCCGTAGACGGCCACGTCGTAGGCCGTGCGAAGGCCGTTGGCCTCCAAGACGACGTGGTCACAGTCCGCCTCAACCAGCCGAATGCCGGTGGTGTCCTCGACCTCCAGGCCGCGCCGGGTCAGGCGGTAGCGCACGGTGTGCTCCGTACCGTCCGGCTCCGAGCGGTAGCGCTTCTCCTGCGGCCGGGAGGGAAGGTTGCGCCAGCCGCCGAAGCGGGAGCGGCCTTGTGCGTCGGCTACGGCCGCGGCCAAGGCGGCGATTGCGGCGCCCTCGCCGCGGGGTGCGGTCAGCTCGGCCAAGTGCCGTTCGTAGAAAGCGGTGTCCATACGGCCCGCGAGGAATTCCTGATGTCGGAGCGACCGTACGAGGAGATCCCGGTTGGTGACCGGCCCGTGGATGCGGGCGCGCTCCAGCGCGTGCGCCAAGAGGCGGATGGCCTCCGGCCGGGTGGGAGCCCAGGCGATCACCTTCGCCAGGAGCGGGTCGTAGTACGGGGTGACCGTGTCCCCTGCAGCGACGCCCGCGTCGACGCGGAGGCATCCCGCGCCTCCGGCGCGGTTTTCCGCCCACCCGCCCACCCGTTGAGGCAAGAGGCGTTGATCGAGAGGTGAGGCGGCCGCTGATGGAGTGGCGGCTGGTGAGGCGGCCGCTGATGGAGTGGGGGCTGATGAGGCGACCGCCGGTGGAGTAGCCGCTGGTGAGGTGGCCGCTGGTGAGGTGGCCGCTGGTGAAGTGGCCGCTGGTGAAGTGGCCGCTGGTGAAGTACTGCGGGAGGGGGCGGGGGCGCAGGGGTGGGGGTCCGGGGCGCTGACGTGTATTTGCGGGCCCGGTGCGGCAGGGGGCTCCGAGGCGTCGCCGGGCACGGGCCCGTAAATATACGGCCCCGGACCCCCACCCCGGAGCCCCCGCCACCGGACCCCGGACGCACCCGCCCCCACCGACAGCTCCCGAACCACCCCCACCTGCGGCCGCCACCCCGCCCCCGGATCCTCCGCGTACAGCCGCGCCTCCACCGCATGCCCGGACGGCGGCCCCGACGGCCCGGCGCCCAGCGCCGCCCCCTCCGCCACCCGGATCTGCAGCGCCACCAGATCCAGCCCGTACACCGCCTCCGTCACCGGATGCTCCACCTGCAGACGCGTGTTCATCTCCAGGAAGAACGCCTGCCCGTCCTTCACCAGGAACTCCACCGTCCCCGCACCCACGTACCCGATGGCCCGCGCCGCAGCCTCCGCGGCCTCGCCGAGCACTGCCCGTAGCTCTTCCGGGAGCCCCGGCGCCGGGGCCTCTTCGATCACCTTCTGGTGCCGCCGCTGCAGCGAGCAGTCGCGCGTCCCCAGTACCCACACGCCCCCGTGCACGTCGGCCAGGACCTGCACCTCCACGTGCCGACCGCCCTCCACGTACGGCTCGACGAAGACCTCGTCGTCGCCGAAGGCGGCCATGGCCTCCGCCCGCGCGGAAGCGAGCTCGGACTCCAGCAGGGCGGGATCCCGCACAACACGCATCCCCCGCCCGCCCCCACCGGCCGCAGCCTTGACGATCACCGGCGACCCCCCGGCCACCACCGGCCCCCCGGCGGACGCCGTCAGCACCGGCACCCCCGCCTCCGCCATGATCCGCTTGGCCCGCGTCTTGGACGCCATCGCCTCGATCACCCCGGGCGGCGGCCCGACCCACACCAGCCCCGCCCGCTCCACGCCCCGCGCGAACGCCGCGTTCTCGGAGAGGAACCCGTACCCCGGATGCACGGCATCCGCCCCCGCGACAAGCGCAGCCTGCACGACCGCATCCCCCCGCAGATACGTATCCGCGGCAGCAACCCCGGGCAGCCGCACCCCCGCATCGGCCTCCCGCACGTGCAACGCACCGGCGTCAGCGTCCGCATACACGGCGACGGTACGAATGCCCAGTTCCCGGCACGTACGGAACACCCGGCACGCGATCTCGCCCCGGTTGGCGACCAGCAGCGAATCAACCACCAGATCCTCACCCCCCACATCCGACTCGCACCCGACTCGCACCCGACTCACACCCGACTCACATCCGACTCACATCCGGAAGACGCCGAACCCGCCCCGCACGCCCTCGACCGGTGCCGAGTGGATCGCGGACAGGCACATCCCCAGTACGGTCCGCGTGTCGCGCGGGTCGATGACGCCGTCGTCGTAGAGCCGCCCGGAGAGGAAGACCGGGAGGGACTCCGACTCGATCTGCTGCTCGACCATGGCGCGCAGCGCGGCGTCGGCTTCCTCGTCGTACGCCAGGCCCTTGGCCTCCGCCGACGTGCGGGCGACGATCGAGAGGACGCCCGCGAGCTGTTGCGGCCCCATGACGGCGGCCTTGGCGCTGGGCCACGCGAACAGGAACCGGGGATCGAAGGCGCGCCCGCACATGCCGTAGTGCCCGGCCCCGTACGAAGCTCCCAGCAGCACCGACAGATGAGGCACGCGCGAGTTGGCCACCGCATTGATCATCATCGCGCCGTGCTTGATGATGCCGCCCTGCTCGTAGGCCTGCCCGACCATGTACCCGGTCGTGTTGTGCAGAAAGACGAGCGGCACATCGCGCTGATTGGCCAGCTGAATGAACTGCGCGGCCTTCTGCGACTCCTCGCTGAAGAGGACCCCCTGCGCGTTGGCAACGATCCCCACGGGATACCCGTGCAGCCGGGCCCACCCGGTGACGAGACTCCTCCCGTACCGCTCCTTGAACTCGTCGAAGTCGGACCCGTCCACGACGCGCGCGACGACCTCACGGGGATCGAACGGAACCTTGAGGTCTCCGGGCACGATGCCGAGAAGCTCGCCCTCGTCGTACAGAGGTGACGCGCCAGGCCCCGGATCGGGTTGGGCCTTGCGCCAGTTCAGCCGGGCGACCACGCGCCGGGCCGAACGCAACGCATCGAGTTCGTCGACGGCGAAGTAGTCCGCAAGGCCGGACACGCGCGCGTGCATCTCCGCACCGCCCAGCGACTCGTCGTCGCTCTCCTCCCCCGTGGCCATCTTCACCAGCGGCGGCCCGCCGAGAAAGACCTTCGACCGCCCCTCAACCATGATCACGTGATCGGACATGCCGGGGACGTACGCGCCTCCGGCCGTCGAATTGCCGAACACCACCGCCACCGTGGGAATCCCGGCAGCGGACAGCCGCGTCAGATCGCGGAACAGCCCACCCCCCGGGATGAAGATCTCCTTCTGGCTCGGCAGGTCGGCCCCGCCGGACTCGACCAGCGATACGACCGGCAGCCGGTTGGCGAACGCGATCTCGTTCGCCCGCAAGGCCTTCTTCAGGGTCCAGGGGTTGCTGGCCCCGCCCCGCACGGTCGGGTCGTTGGCGGTGACGACGCACTCGACGCCCTCGATCACCCCGATCCCGGTGACGAGCGAGGCGCCGACCGTGTAATCGCTCCCCCACCCCGCCAGGGGCGACAGCTCCAGGAAGGGCGTGTCCGGGTCGATCAGCAGTTCGACCCGCTCGCGGGCGAGGAGCTTGCCCCGCGCCCGGTGCCGGGCGACGTACTTCTCCCCGCCCCCGGCGAGCGCCCGCGCGTGCTCCGCCGCGACCGCGTCGAGCCGCTCCAGCATGGCCGCCCGGTGCGCGGCGTACTCCTCGCCCGACACGTCGAGCCCGGAGACGAGCACCGTCACAGCAACACCTCCGGTATGTCCATGTGCCGGGAGCGCAACCACTCCCCCAAGGCCTTGGCCTGCGGGTCGAAGCGGGCCTGGGAGGCGACGCCGGCGCCGAGCAGCCCGCCGACGGTGAAGTTGAGGGCGCGCAGGCCCGGGTAGACGTGGCGGGTGACGGGGAGCCGGGCGGTCTCCGGCAGGAGCCTGCGGAACCGCGCTCCGGTGAGCTCGTGGGCCAGCCAGCGCCACGCCGCGTCCGTGCGCACCCACACGCCCACGTTGGCCGAGCCGCCCTTGTCGCCGCTGCGCGCTCCGGCGACGAGCCCGAGCGGTGCGCGCCGGACGGGCCCGGGCGGCAGCGGTTCGGGGAGTACGGGGGGCTCGGGCGGGGGCTCCCCCTCCGCGGCCGCGGGTACCGCGGGCACCCGCAGCCGCGTCCCGTCCGGCAGCACCGCCGTGTGCCGGACGGCGTACGCGTCCACCGAGGCGGCCTCGAACACGCCGTAGGGGGATCCCCGGCCCGGCGGCGCGGTGACGTGGAAGCCGGGGCAGCTGGCCAGGGCCAGCTCGACGGCCGCGCCGCTGACGGCGCGGCCGACCGCCTCGGGGTCGGGGTCGCGCACGACGAGCCGCAGCAGAGCGCTCGCCTCCTCCTGCACCTCCGCGTCGGCGTGGTCCGTGCGCGCGAGGGTCCACCGGACCTCGGCGGGCGGGCGCTTGCCCAGCGCGTCCTCCATCTGCGCCCGTACGAGGGCGGCCTTGGCCTCCACGTCGAGGCCGGTCAGCACGAACACGACCTCGTTGCGCCACCCGCCCACGCGCGTGAGGCCCACCTTGAGCGTGGCCGGCGGGGCCTCGCCCCGCACGCCGCTGATCCGTACGCGGTCCGGGCCGTCCTGCGCCAGCCGGACGGTGTCCAGCCGGGCGGTCACGTCGGGGCCCAGGTAGCGCGGGCCGCCCGTCTCGTACAGGAGCTGGGCCGTGACCGTGCCCACGGTGACGGCGCCGCCCGTGCCGGGGTGCTTGGTGATGACGGCCGAGCCGTCGGCGTGGATCTCGGCGAGCGGGAAGCCGGGGCGGCGGACGTCGTGCTCGGTGAAGAAGGAGTAGTTGCCGCCCGTGGCCTGCGTGCCGCACTCCAGGACGTGCCCGGCGACGACCGCGCCGGCCAGCCGGTCCAGGTCGTCGGCGAGCCAGCCGAAGTGGGCGGCGGCGGGGCCGGTGACGAGGGCGGCGTCGGTGACGCGGCCGGTGACGACGATGTCCGCGCCCGCCCGCAGGCAGGCGGCGATGCCCGCGCCGCCGAGGTAGGCGTTGGCCGTGAGGACGTCCGGGCCCCACTCCCGCTCCTGCAGCAGGTCGTCGCCCTCGACGTGGGCGACGCGGACGTCGGCGCCGACGCGGCGGGCGAGGGCGCGGATCTCGCGGGCGAGGCCGCCGGGGTTGAGCCCGCCCGCATTGGCGACGATCTTCACGCCGCGGTCGGCGGCGAGGCCGAGGCTCTCTTCGAGCTGGCGCAGGAAGGTCCCGGCGTAGCCGCGGGCGGGGTCCTTGAGGCGGTCGCGGCCGAGGATGAGCATGGTCAGCTCGGCCAGGTAGTCGCCGGTGAGGACGTCGAGGGGGCCGCCGGTCAGCATCTCGCGGAGGGCGCCGAAGCGGTCGCCATAGAAACCGGAGGCGTTGCCGATCCTCAGCGGACGTAAGGGTTCGGGGTCTGTCACTGTGTGCCGCTCCCTCGGGAGTTCGTCAGGACGGGGAGAGCGTGACAGCGCCCGGGAAAACAATCAAGCATGCTTGCCTTTATTTTTCGGTCAGTTGTACGGGTGAGGGATGGCCGAGGGCCTCGGCGAGCACCTCGGCCAGGTGCCGGGCCCGCCCGGCCCCGTCACGGCCGCCCGCGAGCTGGGCGATCTGCGTACGGCAGGAGAACCCGTCGGCCAGGACTTCCACCGCCGCCTCCGCACCACGTCCGGCGGCGGCCTGCCGCAGGGCGGGCAGCAACTGCTCCTCCGCGCACGCCACGGACACCTCGTAATGGCCCGCTTCGAACCCGAAGTTCCCGGCCAGGCCGCAGCATCCGCCGCTGAGCGCACCCACGAGGCCGGCGCGCTCGCGCAGGCGGCGCTCGGCGGCGTCGCCGAGGACCGCATGCTGGTGGCAGTGGGTCTGACCGGCCACGGGGCGGTCCAGGCGGGGCGGCTGCCAGTGCGGGGCGAGCTCTTCGAGGGTCTGGGCGAACGTCCGGATGCGGGCGGCGAGTCGGTGCGCGCGGGGGTCGCCGGGAAGCAGCTCGGGGAGATCCGTACGGAGCGAGGCGGCGCAGCTGGGCTCCAGCACGGTGACGGGAAGACCGGCGGCCAGCGCCGGGGCCATGAGATCGAGGGTGCGGCGCATCTCCTTGCGGGCGCGGTCGAGTTGGCCGGTGGAGACCCAGGTGAGGCCGCAGCAGGGCGCCTTCGGCGGGACGGCGATACGGAGGCCGGCGCTCTCCAGTACGGTCACGGCGGCGCGGCCGACCTCCGGGGAGAGGAAGTTGGTGAAGGTGTCGGGCCAGAGCACGAGGTCCGCGCCTGCGGCGCGGATTCTTTCCCGGCCCCGCCACCACCGCGCGAACGTCTCCTCCGCCAGTTGCGGAAGGTCCCGTTCCAGGGCGAGCCCCCCGAGCCGTTTCGCCGCCGCAGCCACCGGCCCGGTACCGGCCAGCCGGTTGACCGGCCCGGCCGCCCGGAGCTTCGCCGCCCCCCGGAGCCACACCGGCAGCCATCCCATCGCGTAGTGCGCGGCGGGCCGCACCCGGCCCGCGTAGTGGTGGTGGAGGAACTCCGCCTTGTACGTGGCCATGTCGACGCCCACCGGGCAGTCGCTGCGGCATCCCTTGCACGCCAGGCACAGGTCGAGCGCCTCGCGGACCTCCTCCGAGCGCCACCCGTCCGTGACGACCTCGCCCGCCAGCATCTCGTGCAGCAGGCGGGCCCGGCCCCGCGTGGAGTGCTGTTCCTCGCCCGTCACCCGGTAGGAGGGGCACATCACGCCCGCCCCGCCCGGAACGACCTCCGTCTCGCGGCACTTGGCGACGCCGACGCACCTGCGCACGGCCCCCGCGAAGTCCCCGCCGCCCTCGCCGTCCCCGGGGTAGGCGAAGACGACCGGCACCCGCCTGCTCGGGAGCACATCGAAGCGGAGGTTCTCGTCCAGCTTGCGCGGGCGGGCGAGGATGCCCGGGTTGAGGCCGCCGTCCGGGTCCCAGACGTCCTTGAAGCGTTCGAAAAGGCGAACGACCTCGGGTCCGTACATCTTCGGCAGGAGTTCCGCCCGCGCCTGCCCGTCGCCGTGCTCGCCGGACAGCGATCCGCCGTGTGCGACGACCAGTTCGGCGGCGTCGCCGGAAAAGTCGCGAAAGCGCCGCACGCCGTCCGGGCGGGTCAGGCCGAAGTCGATGCGCACGTGGATGCAGCCGTCGCCGAAGTGGCCGTAGGGCGCGCCGTGCAGCCCGTAGCGGCGCAGGAGGGCGCGGAAGTCGCGCAGGTAGGCGCCGAGCCGGGCGGGCGGGACCGCGCAGTCCTCCCAGCCGGGCCACGCCTCGGTGCCGTCGGGCAGGCGGGTGGCGGTGCCTGCGGCGTCGTCGCGGATGCGCCACAGGGCGCGCTGCCCGGCCGCGTCCGCGACGACCGTGCAGCCGGTGGCGGCCGGGGCCGCCACCCGGGCGATCTCCTCGGCCCGCGCCCGGGCCTCGGCGGCCGTGCCGCCGCCGGTCTCGACGAAGAGCCATGCCGCGCCCCGGGGCAGACCGGCCGCCGCGGCGGGGCCGACCAGGTCGGCGGCCATGCCCTCGACCGTCAGCGGGCGGTGCGGCAGCAGCAGCGGGGCGGCGTCGGCGGCGGCGCTCTCGTCGGCGTACCCCAGCACCGCCAGTACGCGCGCCCGCGGCGCCTCGACCAGCCGTACGGTGGCCTCCGTCAGCACCCCGAGCGTGCCCTCGCTGCCGGTGAAGGCGCGGGCCACGTCGGCGCGCCGTTCCGGAAGCAGGGCGTCCAGCGCGTATCCGGAGATGCGCCGCGGGAGGTCGGGGAACCCGGTGCGCAGCAGCGCCAGTTCACCCTCGGCCAGGCCGCGCAGGCCCGCGGCGAGCCGAGGCGGCAGGCCGTCGTACCCGCGGGAGAGCCGCGCCCGCTCGCCCCCGTACGTCAGCACGTCCAGCTCGTGGACGTTGTCGGCGGTCGTCCCCCAGGCCACGGAGTGCGCGCCGCACGCGTTGTTGCCGATCATGCCGCCGAGCGTGCACCGGCCGTGCGTGGACGGGTCGGGGCCGAACGTCAGCCCGTACGCGCCTGCCGCGGCCCGGAGCGCGTCGAGGACGACGCCCGGCTGGACGACGGCCGTACGGGCCTCCGGGTCGATCGCCGTGATCGCGTTCATGTGGCGGGTGAAGTCCAGCACCACGCCCGTGCCCGTCGCCTGCCCGGCGATCGAGGTGCCCCCGCCTCGGGCGACGACCGGCACGCCGTGCTCGCGGCAGACGGCGAGGGCGGCCGCGACGTCGGCGGCGTCGCGCGGGGCCACGACGCCGAGGGGCACGCGGCGGTAGTTCGAGGCGTCCATGGTCATCAGGGCGCGGGCGGCGGCGCCGAAGCGGACCTCGCCCCGCACACCCTTGCGAAGGACAGCCTTCAGCTCTTCGTTCGGCCCTTCGTGGTCAGCATCACTTTCCACAAGATCAGCCATACCCCCCATAGTGCCCCGGAGCCCCCGGTTCCACCGTCTCACCGAACGGACGTTTTACTGATCGGGATCACCGCACGCACTAGGCTGCCTGCGTGGCTGATATCCAGATTCCCGCTGACATCAAGCCCGCCGACGGTCGCTTCGGCGCGGGCCCGTCCAAGGTGCGTACGGAAGCGCTCGCCGCGCTGGCTGCCACCGGAACCTCTCTGCTCGGCACGTCCCACCGCCAGGCCCCGGTCAAGGGCCTGGTCGGTGAGGTGCGCAACGGCGTGCACGAGCTCTTCTCCCTGCCCGATGGCTACGAGGTGATCCTCGGCAACGGCGGCTCCACCGCCTTCTGGGACGTCGCGACGCACGGCCTCATCGAGACCAGGTCGCAGCACCTCACCTTCGGCGAGTTCTCCTCCAAGTTCGCCAAGGCCGCCAAGCTCGCGCCGTGGCTGGAGGAGCCGACCGTCATCTCCTCCGAACCCGGCACGCACCCGGAGCCGAAGGCGGAGGCGGGCGTCGACGCCTACGCCTTCACCCACAACGAGACCTCGACCGGCGTCGCCGCGCCCCTCAAGCGCGTCGAGGGCGCCGACGAGGGCGCGCTCGTCCTGGTGGACGCCACATCCGGCGCGGGCGGCCTGCCCGTCGACATCGCCGAGACCGACGTCTACTACTTCGCCCCGCAGAAGTCCTTCGCCTCCGACGGCGGCCTGTGGCTCGCCGTCTTCTCGCCCGCGGCCCTGGAGCGGGCGGCGCGCGTGCACGCCTCCGGGCGGCACATCCCCGAGTTCTTCTCCCTGCCGACCGCGATCGACAACTCCCTGAAGAACCAGACGTACAACACCCCCGCCCTCTCCACCCTCTTCCTGCTCGACCAGCAGCTGAAGTGGATCAACGGTCAGGGCGGCCTGGACTGGGCGGTGCGCCGCACCGCGACCTCGGCCCGCACGCTGTACGGCTGGGCCGAGGCCTCCGAGCACGCGACGCCGTTCGTGACCGACCCGGCCAAGCGCTCGGCCGTCATCGGCACGATCGACTTCTCCGAGGACGTGGACGCGGCGGCCGTCGCCAAGGTCCTGCGCGCCAACGGCATCGTGGACACCGAGCCGTACCGCAAGCTGGGCCGCAACCAGCTGCGCGTCGCGATGTTCCCGGCGATCGACCCGGCGGACGTGGCGGCCCTGACGGCCTGCATCGACTACGTGATCGAGCAGCTGTAACGGACTGCCCCCGCCCGTTCAAGATGCGGGGTGCGGGGTGCGGGGTGCGGGGTCAGCTGTGCCGCAGCTGGCCCCAGGTCTCGGGCCCGACGACGCCGGTCGGGTCCAGACCGCGCTTCTCCTGGAAGCGCTTGGCGGCGTATTCCGTCTCGGCTCCGAAGACGCCCTCGGTCTCACCGGATTCCGAGTCCTCGAACCGCGGGCCGAATCCCCAGAAGCCGAGCAGGCACTGGGCTTCCCTGACGGTGTCGCCCTCGGCACCGAGCCGGACGGTCGGCGGCGTGGTCCGGACGTCGTATTGGCACTGCACGCCCTCGAGATCGGCCGCCGCGGCGGATCCGGTCGTGAGGGCTGTGGCGCCGGCGAACAGCGCGGCGGCGAGCGTCAAAACCGCGGCGTTACGGCGACGTGATGATCGTAAACGGGATTCCATGGTCCACCTCGTGTGATCTCCTGGGGCCTCGCCGGTCGGCGATGGGTCTGGACATTAGAGATCAACACAGCGTGGCAACAAGCAATTTATTCAGCTCATTCAGCGGGGCAGCGGGACAGCGGGACAGCGGGACAGCGAAAGCCCACCGACGCTACCGACGGGACCGCCGGAACAGCCTGCGCACTCCGACGACCGACACGGCCGCCACGACGAGGGTTCCGGCCCCTATGGCCAGGGTGCGGTTGCTGCTGCCGCCATCGCCGTCACCGGAGTCGCGGGAGGCGCCGGCGGCGCCCTTGCCGTCGTCACCGTCCCGCGGCTTCGGCGCGACCGTGTCCGGCAGCAGGTCGCCCTCCAGCGCAACGGGCTGGACGGAACTGCGCTTGCCCTCCGTGCCGTACATCAGGGTCCGGCCGTCGGCGGTGAAGGTGACCGACTCCCCCTGGCGCTGCAGCGGAACGCTCGGGCGGCCGATCTCCTCGGGGCGGCCGTCGCGCCAGCGGTACTCGATCGCGTCGAAGTAGCCGCGGACGACGAGCCGGGTGCCGTCCGGGGAGAAGGCGCCGTCCGTGGCCCATGTGCCGATGTCCGCGGTCCGCCGGAAGACGTTGACGCCGGACGCGGACAGCTTCTCCGGAGCCGCGTACAGCGCGCCCTTGCCCGAGCGCTTCTTGCTGACGACGTACACGCGCCCGGTCTTCGGGTGCACCATCAGCGACTCGGCGTCGCGCGGGCCGTCCTCGTAGCGGACGGTGTAGCGGGTGGGGGTGACGGTGGTGTCCTTGAGGGTCTTCGGCTCGGCGAAGCGGTAGATCCACACTTCCTTCCAGCGCCCGCCGAAGTTGTCCCCGATGTCCCCCACGTAGAGCGAGCCGTCCGGGCCGAGGGAGATGGCCTCGACGTCGCGCGGCGTGATCCCGGCGAGGGTGACGGTCGCGACCGTACGGCCGGTGCGGCTGTCCACGGCGTAGATGTACGGGCCGTCGTCGCTGTCGTTGTGCGTCCAGTACACGCCGGGGTGGGTGCGGCTGGCGGCCAGCCCGCTGGACTCCTTGATCCGCGGGTCCTCGATGGTGAAGGCGGTGGCGCCGGCGGCAGCGGCCTGCTGCGCGGCTTCGTCGCCGTCGGCCAGGGCCGGGCCGGCGGGCAGCACGGCGAGCGCGGCGGCGGCGAGGGCGGCGAGGATCGGGCGTGGACGCATGGCTCCAAGCCTGCCATCCGGCCGCGCGCCGCGGGGTGGGGCGCGGCCGGGGCGGGCCCGGCGGGCGCGGTACCGAGCGGCCCCGCCACGGCGCCGGTGCGACCGGCGCGCGCCCCCGCCCGCCGCGCGCCACCCGCCCGGAACGCGACACCCCCGCTTTCCCGCGCGCCTCTCTGATCTGCACCCCGTCCCGGACACCTCTGCAAATACGGTGAATATTCGCCAGCCCCGCGGCCGAAAAGCGCCAACCCATAGGAACTCATTGGCGAATTACCGCACTGCAGTACGCCGAGTCTCCCGTTAGGTTTCCGTTCGAACGGCAATCAGTTCCAGGGAGGGAAGTCAATGAAGCGCATCAAGCGCCGTCTGGCCTACGCCGCCGTGGGTTCGATCATGGCGGCCGGCACCAGCCTGGTGGGGGCCTCGGCCGCTTCGGCAGCACCGGCGCCGCACGTCTCGTCCTGCGACAACTACAGGAACAACGGGACCGTGTGGACGGCCAACTGCCGCGTCGACTACGGCCAGTCCCAGTCGTGGACCCGCTGTTCCGACGGCACCTACCTGTACGGCTCCTGGGTGGGCAAGGGCTACTGGATCTTCAGAGGCGACTGCTCCGGCCACGGCCGGGTCGTGAGCTACGGCCACACGGACCGCTGACCCGGCGCGAGCCGGTGACGTGACACCCTGACGGCTTCCGCCCCGCCGGCATTCGACGGGGCGGATTCCGGCTCCCCCGCCCGCCGGCCCCGCACCGCTGCTTTGTTTTATGCAAAAATAATTCACTTTGATTTGCGGGAGAAAAGGCCTTGCCCGGACGGCGCGGCGACCGGCGGTCCGGCCCACGCACCCCTCTCGTGCCCCACCCGCCCCACGATCCGCGATGATGTACCCATGCGGATCATGTTCGTCGGCGACTCGATGACCATCGGTAGCGCCGGTGACCACACATGGCGCTACCGCATGTGGCAGCACCTCAACGCGACCCACGGCGGCCCGTACAAGATCGTCGGCCCGCGCCGCGAGCTGTACGACCCGGCCGCCGACGCGCCCGTCTCCCACGCCTACGGCGCACCCGGCTTCCCCGAGCGCGCCCGCGCGCACCTCGCCGGCTGGGGCGAGGGCTGGCTGCACATGGCCCCGCTCATCGGCGACGCCGTACGGACCGGCCGCGCCGACACCCTCCTCGTCTCGCTCGGCCTCATCGACCTGGGGTTCTACACCGACGCCGGGCAGACGGCCGAGAACGTGCACCGCTTCGTCACCGAGGCGCGCGCGGCCAACCCGCGGATCCGGGCGGTGCTGCTGCCTGTCATCCGCAACGTCCGCGCCCTGGCCGACCCGGCGTTCGCCGACGAGTGCGAGCGCTTCAACGACCTCCTCGGCAAGGCCGTCGCCGAACTCGGCACGCCCGGCTCGCCGCTGCTCCTCGCCTCCCGCCCGGAGGGCTGGGACATCGACCGCGACACCTACGACGGCACGCACCCCAACGCGGCCGGCGAACACCTGCTGGCCGCCGCCTTCGCCGACGCGATGCACCAGGCGTGGGGCGTGGGCGCGCCGTACCACCCGGCGCACGACTGACGCCCACGCACGACTGAGACACCCACGCTGCCGGACGGGACACGCCGTCCGACGCCCGCCCTCTTGATTGGAGTGCACTCCAGGGCGTTGGCTGGTCCGCTATGGAGTACACGCAGCTCGGACGCACGGGACTCAAGGTCAGCCGGCTCGTCCTCGGGACGATGAACTTCGGCCCCCAGACGGACGAGGCCGACAGCCACGCCATCATGGACGCCGCGCTCGACGCGGGCATCAACTTCTTCGACACCGCCAACGTCTACGGCTGGGGCGACGACAAGGGCCGCACCGAGGAGATCATCGGCACCTGGTTCGCCAAGGGCGGCGGCCGCCGCGAGAAGGTCGTCATCGGCACCAAGGTGTTCGGCAACATGGGCGCGGACGGCGCCGACTGGCCGAACCACGACCGCCTGTCCGCCGTCAACATCCGCCGTGCCGTCGAGGGCAGCCTCCGCAGGCTGCAGACGGACCACATCGACCTCTACCAGTTCCACCACGTCGACCGGGCCACGCCGTGGGAGGAGATCTGGCAGGCGGTCGACGTCCTCGTCCAGCAGGGCAAGATCGTCTACGCGGGCTCCTCCAACCACGCGGGCTGGCACATCGCCCAGGCCAACGAGACCGCACGGCGCCGCGGCTCGCTCGGGCTGGTCAGCGAGCAGTGCCTGTACAACCTCGCCGAGCGGCGCGCCGAGATGGAGGTCGTCCCGGCCGCGCAGGCGTACGGGCTCGGGGTGATCCCCTGGTCGCCGCTGCACGGCGGGCTGCTCGGCGGCGTCATCCGCAAGGAGCGGGAGGGCGGCAGTGCCCGCGCCGCGTCCGGCCGCTCCGCCGACGCGCTCGCCAGCACCAAGGTCCGCGAGCAGGTGCAGGCCTACGAGAACCTGCTCGACAAGCACGGTTTGGCACCCGGCGAAGTGGCCCTCGCCTGGCTGCTCACCCGCCCGGGCGTGACCGGCCCGATCGTCGGCCCGCGCACGGCCGACCAGCTCGCGTCCGCCCTGCGCGCGGCCGAGCTGGAGCTGTCCGGCGAGCTGCTCGCCCAGCTGGACGAGATCTTCCCGGGCCCGGGCCCGTCGCCGGAGGCGTTCGCCTGGTAGGCCCGTGAGGAAGTGGACGTGGACGTGGACTCGTGGGGCCGGGCGCGCAAGGTCGTGGCGTCCGCTCCCCCGCTGAAGGCCCCGGCCGGAAGCCCCCCGCGCCCGGCCTACGGCGTCACTTCACCGCCGCCACCACGGCGACGACGACGAGCATCGCGGCGAGCGCGGCGGTCATGATGCGGTTTCTGGTCTTCGGGTCCACGCATCGAGCGTAACGGGCGGCGGGTGGTGGCCCGGCCGTCGGGCCCCGCCCGCATGCTGCTACCCGCCCAGCTCCCAGGCGGCCACCGTCTCGTAACGGGGACGCTCCCCGGGAGCGCCGCCGGCCGGAAGCCGGCTCCGCATGAGCTCCAGGCGCGCCACGGTCCACGGCGTGCCGCTGAAGCCGGCGAGGCTCTCGGCGTACGGCCGGAGGTTCACCGGGCCCGCGGCGCGGGCGAGGGTGAGGTGGGGGCGGAAGTCGTGCGTGGTGTCGACGGCGACGCCCGCCCGGCGCGCCCCGGCCGCGGCCGAGCGCGCCAGGTCGCGCAGGATCGTCCGCTCGCCGTCCGCGCCGACCCACAGCACCCGGTCCCCGAACCGCCCGCCGCCGGCGAAGCGCAGTTCGTGCGGCGGGTGGCGGTGGGCGGCGCGCCCCAGCCGCTCGGTGAGCTCCGGCAGCAGCTCCGGGTCGACCTCGCCGAGGAAGGCGAGCGTGAAGTGCCAGCCGGACGGCTCGGTCCAGCGCAGCCGCTCCGCACCGGGCAGCCCGCGCAGGGACGCGGTGGCGTCCGTCAGCTCGACGACGGCCGCCTCGGGCGGCAGGACAGCGGCGAAGAGTCGCATGGAACCAGTCTCCCCTTTGGGCAGGGGTTTACGGATCCGGCGCCGGAGGGTTCGGAAAGGGACGGGCCGCGCCGGTCGCCGACTACGCCGCCGTCGCCAGCCCCTCCGCCGGTGCCGGCTCGCGCGGGACGAAGGCCACGTGCGGATGGCCGCGCCGTAGGTCGATCTTCAGGCGCAGGCCGCCGACCCGGGCCAGGGCCAGGCCCACCCCGGTCGCCGCGAGCGTGGCGACCGCGCCGCCGGCGAGGAAGCCGACGCGGGCCCCGTAGGCGTCGGTCACCCAGCCGACCAGCGGGGCGCCGAGGGGCGTGCCGCCCATGAACACCATCATGAACAGGCTCATGACACGCCCGCGCATCGCGGGATCCGTGGCCAGCTGCACGCTGGAGTTGGCGGTCACGTTGATCGTGAGGCCGAACATCCCGATCGGCACGAGGAGCGCCGCGAAGACCCAGAACGAGGGCGCGAGCGCTGCCGTGATCTCCAGCAGGCCGAAGAGCAGGGCGGCGCCGACGAGGAGCCGCAGCCGCGAGCTGCCCCGGCGCGCGGCGAGCAGGGCGCCCACCAGGGAGCCGCCCGCCATCAGGGTGTTGAGCAGGCCGTAGGTGCCGGCGCCGCCGTGGAAGACGTCGTTGACGAAGGCCGTGAGCCAGATCGGGAAGTTGAAGCCGAAGGTGCCGATGAAACCGACGAGGACGATCGGCCAGACGAGGTCCGGCCGCCCGGCCACGTAGCGCAGGCCCTCCCTGAGCTGGCCCTTGCCGCGCGGCGCGCGGTCGACCTTGTGGAGCTCGGAGGTGCGCATCAGCAGCAGTCCGGCGACGGGCGCGACGAAGGACAGGCCGTTGAGGAGGAACGCCCAGCCGCTGCCCACGGCGGTGATCAGCACACCGGCGACGGCGGGGCCGACCAGGCGCGCGGACTGGAAGTTGGCGGAGTTGAGGCTGACGGCGTTGCGCAGGTCGGCGGGGCCGACCATCTCCACGACGAAGGCCTGGCGGGCGGGGTTGTCGACCACGGTGACGAGGCCGAGCGCGAACGCGGTCAGGTATACGTGCCAGACCTGCACATGTCCGGAGAGGGTGAGGACGGCGAGCGCGAGCCCGGTGACGCCCATGGCCGCCTGGGTGGCGACGAGCAGCCTGCGCTTGGGGTAGCGGTCGGCGATGACACCGCCGTAGAGCCCGAGGAACAGCATGGGCAGGAACTGCAGCGCCGTGGTGATGCCGACGGCGGCGGACGAGCCGGTGAGGCTGAGGACCAGCCAGTCCTGGGCGATGCGCTGCATCCAGGTGCCGGTGTTGGAGACGACCTGGCCGGTGGCGAAGAGGCGGTAGTTGCGGATTCTGAGTGAACTGAAGGTGCCGCCCTTGGGCCCGGGGCTCGTCGTCCGGCCGGGTTCGTTCAGGGCGGCGCTGCGTATGGCGTCGTCGTGGCTGTTCGGTGCGGGTGCGGAGTCTGCTCCGTGTCCCGTACTCAAAGTGGGTTCGCCTCCTCCTTGCGCGTCTTACAGGTGCGCGAGTTTCTCGAGGACGGGTGCCGCGGCGCGCAGCGTCGCCCACTCGTCCTCGTCGAGCCGCCCCACGAGCTCGGTGAGCCAGACGTTCCGCTTGCGGCGGCTCTCTTCGAGCATGGCCTCGGCCCGCTCGGTCTGGGTGACCACCTTCTGGCGGCGGTCCTCGGGGTGC
Source organism: Streptomyces rectiverticillatus (assembly GCF_013394065.1). NCBI lineage: Bacteria > Bacillati > Actinomycetota > Actinomycetes > Kitasatosporales > Streptomycetaceae > Streptomyces > Streptomyces rectiverticillatus. The sequence goes on along the minus strand of NZ_CP040752.1, from coordinate 4,432,286 downwards.
GGCTCCAGCCGGACCAGGCCCTTGGCTTCGAGCAGGGCGACGATGCGGGTCATCGACGGGGGCTGCACGTGCTCCTTGCGGGCGAGCTCGCCCGGTGTGGCGCTGCCACAGCCGGCGAGGGTGCCCAGCACCGACATCTCCGTGGGGCTGAGCGATTCGTCGACCCGCTGGTGCTTGAGCCGACGCGACAGGCGCATGACACCGGAGCGCAGGGAGTTCACTGCTGCGGTATCGACATGGGGGTCCCGGTCCGACATGTTCTTTAGCTTAACTCATTACCCGGGCTAAATAAAGCGGGTTCACCAGGGCGCCCGGCGGCACCGCCCGCGAGCACCGGAAGCACGGCGGGGAAGCGTGGGCGCCCCCTTGCCCCCTTGCGTGCGCCGGGACGAAACGTATGATCACCGGACTATCACGGCGAATCATCGGGGGAACGCCATGAGTGCACGTACGAGCATGAGCGCAGGCGCAGGCACAGGCACACGCACAGCTACAGGCAGGAACACGACCGCAGACCCGGGCGCGGTTGCGCCGCCGGCCACCTTCGCCGACTGGGTGCAGCACTTCGCCGACGAAGCCGAACGGCGGCGGCGGACCGGCGACCCGGACTGGACGCAGGACGTCCGCCTGCCCCGCGCCGTCCGCAGCAGCCTCCAGCGCTTCCAGGTCGGCGAGAGCGGCGACGGCGCGAACCTGATCGGCAAGGCGGACCGGGCGGGCGACCCCGATTACGCCGCCGCCGTCCGCCTCTTCGTCGCCGAGGAGCAGAACCACGCGCGCCTGCTCGCCCGGCTGCTCGCCGCCGACGGCGCGCCGCTCCTCGACGGCCACTGGAGCGACGCGATCTTCATCCGGGTCCGGCGGCTGTTCGGGCTGCGCCTGGAACTGATGGTCCTCACGATCGCCGAACTCGTCGCCGTCCCCTACTACCGGGCCGTCCGCGACGGCGTCGGGCAGGCGCTGCCGTCCGAGGTCGCGGCCCGCATCCTGGCCGACGAACAGCGCCACATCCCCTTCCACTGCCTGCGTCTGCGCCGGTCGGTGGGCGCCCTGCCCCGGCCGCTGCGCCGCCCCGCGATGGCCGGCTGGCGGGCGCTGCTCTGCGCCGCCGCCGTCTTCGTCGCCGTGGACCACGGGGCGGCGCTGCGCCGGCTCGGGGTGCGGCGGGGGCGGTTCGTCGCCCAGGTGACGGGGCTGGCGGGCGCGGTCGTGGCGGACGTCCTCGGCACGGGCCCCAGCCGTACGGGCGGGGGCCGCCCGTCCCTGCCCGTCATGTCCGGCCGCTGACAAAAGTCATGGTCAGCCGTGGATCAACGGCACTGCCGGAGGCACCGGGCCGACCGCGAAGGTAGGCGTACGCCCGGAAGCCGCACGGCTTACGGGGCACACACCGCAGACCCGGGGGGCCTCCGATCATGAGCAACACGTCCGTCAGTGCACCGTCGACGCCGTCCACGCCCGCCGCGCCGTCCACGCCCGCCCTACCGCGGGGGCGGGCGCTCTGGGAGAGCTTCGCGCCGCTGGTGGTGGACGCCGTCCTGCCGATGGCCGCGTACTACGCGCTCAGCAAGGGGTTCGGCCTGGGCACGGTCGCGGCCCTGGGCTGGAGCAGCGCGCTGCCCGCCGCGCGCACGGTCTGGGGCCTGGTGAAGGACCGCCGGCTCAACGGGCTCGCCGCGCTCATCCTCGCCGTCAACATCGTGGGGCTGCTGCTCAGCACGGTCAGCGGGGACGCCCGGCTGATGCTGGCCAAGGACAGCGCCGTGAGCAGCGTCGTCGGCCTCGTCGTGCTGATCTCCGCGTTCGGGTCGCGGCCGCTGATGACCACCGGACTCAAGCCGTGGGTGGTCAAGGGCGACCCGGTGCGGCTGGCCGCCTGGGACCGGCTGTCGGCCCGCGACGCGCGGTTCCGGCGCACCGAGCGGACGTTCTCCCTCGTGTGGGGGACGGCGCTGCTGGCCGAGTGCGTCGCCAGGGTCGTGGGCGCGTACACCCTGCCGGTCGACACGATGGTGTGGCTGGGGAACGTGATCCTGGGCGTCGCGGTCGTCGCCGCGATGCTGGTCGGCGGCGGGCTGGCCGCCGACCCGATGGAGAAGATGGTCGACGCGGAGGTCGGGGAGGGCACGGAGGGCGCGAGCAGTGTCGGCACGGCCGCCCCCACCGCCTACGCTGGAAGTGCGGCCCAGTGAACGAACACCCGGGAGGCCGTCATGACCAGGAAAGTCGCCGACTGCCGCCGGCCGCCCAGTGAGACGGACTGCTCGCTGACCATCACCGGCGAGGAGGACGAGGTCGTCCGCACCGCCGACGAGCACTCCGTCTCCGTACACAAGCAGCCGGACAGCCCGGCACTGCGCGAGCAGATCCGCGAAATGCTGGAGGACGAGCAGGCCAGCGCCTGAGGAGACGCTTAGACGCTTGGACGCTTCCCCCCGCACTCGTCGTGGCTCAGTGGCTCACGCGGGGAAGCGCCGGTCCACCCAGCGCCACGCCAGCTCCAGCGCCCCGGCGGCCGTCACCGCGATGGCGACGGCGGCCCAGGGCATGGTGGTGCCCACGAGCTTCAGCGCGAAGAAGTCCTGCAGCCAGGGCGTGACGAGCACGACGAGGAAGCCCGTGCCCATGGCCAGGACGAGGCCGATCCGCCACCACGTGTACGGGCGCGCGATGATCGCGAGCACCCACAGGGAGATCAGGAAGAGCGTCAGCGTCGCCGCGCTGGTCTCCGCGTCCAGGGCGCCCGTGCCCGCGTAGTGGTGCCGCGCCAGCAGGTACGCGGCGAAGGTCGCGGCCGCCGCGATGATCCCGGCCGGGATGGCGTACCGCATCACCCGGCGCACGAAGTGCGGTTTCGCACGCTCCTTGTTCGGCGCGAGGGCCAGGAAGAAGGCGGGCACGCCGATGGTGAGCGTGGAGAGCAGCGTCAGGTGGCGCGGCAGGAACGGATACGGCACCTGCCAGCAGACCACGAGGATCGCCAGCAGCACCGAGTAGACGGTCTTCGTCAGGAACAGCGTCGCCACGCGCGTGATGTTGCCGATGACGCGGCGTCCCTCCGCCACCACCGACGGCAGCGTGGCGAAGCTGTTGTTCAGCAGCACGATCTGGGCGACGGCCCGCGTCGCCTCGGAGCCCGAGCCCATCGCGACGCCGATGTCCGCGTCCTTCAGCGCGAGGACGTCGTTGACACCGTCGCCCGTCATCGCGACGGTGTGCCCCCGGGCCTGCAGCGCGCCGACCATGTCCCGCTTCTGCTGCGGGGTGACCCGCCCGAAGACCGCGCTCTCGTCCAGGGCTGCGCCCATCTCCTCCGGGCCGGCGGGCAGCCGCCGCGCGTCGACCGGGCCCTTGGTGCCGGTCAGGCCCAGCTTGGCGGCCACGGCGCCGACGGAGACCGCGTTGTCGCCCGAGATGACCTTGGCGGAGACGTTCTGCTCGGCGAAGTAGCGCAGCGTGTCGCCCGCGTCCGGGCGCAGCCGCTGCTCCAGGACGACCAGCCCCGTGGGCCGGACGCCGTCGGTGACGCGCGGATCGTCCAACTCGCGCGCGGCGCGGGCCAGCAGCAGCACCCGCAGCCCCCGGGCGTTGAGCTCCTCGACCTGGGCGAGCGCCGGGGCCTCCGGGGCCAGCAGCACGTCGGGCGCGCCGAGCAGCCACGTACCGCTCTCGCCGTCGGGGGTGCTCAGCGCGGCGCCGCTGTACTTCCGGGCGGAGGAGAAGGGCAGCGACTCGGTGCAGCGCCAGCGCACCGGCGCCGGATAGGCGTCGATGATCGCCTGGAGGCTGGCGTTGGGGCGGGGGTCGGCCTCGCCGAGGGCGCCGAGCACCTGGCGCACGTAGGCCTCGTCCGCCGCTTTCGCCGCGCCGCTCGCATCCCAGCCCGCCGCGCCGCCCGCCTCCCTGCCGACTTCGCCGTCCAGCAGGCGCAGCTCGCTGACGTCCATGCCGCCTTCGGTGAGCGTGCCCGTCTTGTCGAGGCAGACGACGTCGACGCGGGCCAGTCCCTCGATCGCGGGCAACTCCTGCACCAGGCACTGCTTGCGCCCCAGCCGGATCACACCGATCGCGAAGGCCACGGAGGTGAGCAGCACCAGCCCCTCGGGAACCATGGGCACGATCCCCGCGACCATCCGCCGGACCGCTTCCCTCCAGTCGTTGTCCTGGATGATCCACTGGCTGATGATCAGGCCGACCGCCGTCGGGGCCATCATCCACGTCACGTACTTGAGGATCCGGCTGATGCCGGTGCGCAGCTCGGAGTGGACGAGCGTGAAGCGGGACGCCTCCTCGGCGAGCTGGGCCGCGTACGCCTCGCGCCCGACCTTGGTGGCGGTGAAGGCGCCGCCGCCCGCCACGACGAAGGACCCGGACATGACGGGGTCCCCGGTCCGTTTCAGCACCGGGTCGGCCTCACCGGTCAGCAGCGACTCGTCGATCTCCAGCCCGTCCGCCTCCAGGACCCGGCCGTCCACGACGCACTTGTCGCCCGGCCCGAGCTCGATCACGTCGTCGAGGACGATCTCGCCGGTCGGGATCGCACAGGGTGCGCCGTCGCGGCGCACGGTCGGCTTCGCCTCGCCGATGACGGCGAGCGAGTCGAGGGTCTTCTTGGCCCGCAGCTCCTGGATGATGCCGATCGCGGTGTTGGCGACGATCACGAAGCCGAAGAGGCCGTCCTGGATCGGGCCCACAACCAGGATGATCAGGAAGAGGACGCCGATGATGGCGTTGAACCGGGTGAAGACGTTGGCCCGGACGATCTCGGTGGTGGAGCGCGAGGAGCGGACGGGTACGTCGTTGACCTCGCCCCGGGCCACCCGCTCGGCGACCTCGGGCGCACTCAGGCCCGGGTGCGGCGCCGGCAGGTGTTCCTCGGTCGCGGTCTGCGCCGGATCGCTCATGAATCCGACGGTACGGGGGCGCTGGGCGCTGTGCCTTTCGAACGGCGGGATGGCGTACGACTCGACGGATCGCAACCGCGGAGACCGGCCACGGCGGCGGAGACCGGCAGACCGGCAGAGCGGCAGAGCGGCAGAGCGGCAGAGCGGCAGAGCGAGCCTCGTCGGACGGGCTCCGGGCCTAGCGGGCCGTGCTTCCCGCCGCTTCGCGGCGATCGGCGTCGCGACGGATCGCCGCGTCGCGCTTACGGACGTACCAGATGCCGATCAGGCCGAGCCCGCCGCCGGCCAGGCACGTCCACACCCACCACAGGTGCCCGTGGTCCCGGAACCAGCCGTAGAAGGGGATCTGGACAAGGAAGAGAACGAACCAGATGACGGTGCCGCCGGTGATGGTGGCGACGACGTTGCCCTCCAGGGGCTCCGGCGCTTCGTGCCTCGGTGTCCACTTCGTCATGGGCGCAAGCGTAGTCCGTGGGCGTGCGCCCCGCGCGAACCCTTGGCACATAAGGGTCTACGCGCGGAGATAGCAATCGCGAGCTTGTTTATTCATACTGAATCGAACGGAAAATGACTGGCCGGTTTCGTTTGATCATACAGTTCATGATCCATTCGCGTGTCCCCCCGCCGCCTACGTCCCCCCTGTAGGCCCATCCGACTGAGGTCCCGTATGCCCACCTCGGCCACTTCCCCGGTCGACGCCCAGCAGCCGCCCACGCCGCCGTCCCAGCCCAAGGGCGCCCTCGACCGGTACTTCCGGATCAGCGAGCGCGGCTCCTCCGTCTCCCGGGAGATCCGCGGCGGCCTGGCCACCTTCTTTGCGATGGCCTACATCGTCGTCCTGAACCCGATCATCCTCGGGGCCGGTCAGGACAAGTTCGGTCACCAGCTGGACAATGCCCAGCTGGTCACGGCCACCGCCCTGATGGCCGGGCTCAGCACCGTCCTCATGGGCGTCATCGGCAACGTGCCGATCGCCTGCGCCGCCGGCCTCGGCATCAACGCCGTCGTCTCGCTCCAGCTCGCACCCAAGATGAGCTGGCCGGACGCGATGGGCATGGTCGTCCTGGCGGGCCTGGTGCTGATGGTGCTCGTCGCCTCCGGCCTGCGGCAGCGCGTCATGGACGCCATCCCGGGCGGGCTGCGGCGCGCCATCGCGATCGGCATCGGCCTGTTCATCTCGCTGATCGGCCTGGTCGACTCCGGCTTCGTCACCCGCAACCCGGACGCCGCCCACACCACCGTGCCGCTGGGCCTCGGCCAGGGCGGCCAGCTGCAGGGCTGGCCCGTGCTCGTCTTCGTCGCCGGCCTCGCCCTGACGTTCATCCTCGTCGTACGGAAGACGCGCGGCGCGATCCTCATCGGCATCGTCGTGATGACGTTCGTCGCCATCCTGATCAACTCGCTCGCCAAGATCCCCGGCAACAGCTGGGGCCTGTCCGTCCCCCAGGTGCCGGACAAGATCGTGGGCGCCCCCGACTTCGGCCTCATCGGTGACATCAGCCTCTTCGGCGGCTTCCAGGAGGTCGGGCTGCTGACCGGCTGCCTGTTCGTCTTCACCGTGCTGCTCTCGGGCTTCTTCGACGCGATGGGCACGATCATCGGTGTCGGCGAGGAGGCCGGGCTCACCGACGAGAACGGCCAGCTGCCCAACATGGGCAAGATCCTGATGGTCGACGGCATCGCCGTCGCCGGCGGCGGCCTGGGCTCGGCCTCGGCCAACACCTGCTTCGTGGAGTCCACGGCGGGCGTCGGCGAAGGCGCCCGCACGGGCCTCGCCAACCTGATGACCGGCGGTCTCTTCCTCCTCACCCTGGTCTTCACCCCGCTCGCCACGGTCGTCCCCTCGCAGGCCGCCACGCCCGCTCTGCTCGTCGTCGGCTTCCTGATCATGGCGGCCAACGTCAAGGAGATCGACTGGAGCGACTTCACCATCGCGGTGCCGGCGTTCCTGACGATCATCGCGATGCCGTTCACGTACTCGATCACCAACGGCATCGGGATCGGCGTACTCGCCTTCATCCTGCTGCGGATAGCCGACCGGCGGGGCCGCGAGATCCCGTGGCTGCTCAACGTGGTCGGGCTCTGCTTCCTCGTGTACTTCTTCCTCGACCCGATCGAGCAGATGCTGGGCGTGAAGTGATGCCGGGCGTGAAGTAACGACGCCGCGGCCTCACACCCTCGCCTCGCCTTGCCCCCCGGTGACCACGGCCACCGGGGGCTTTGCGTTCCCGGCCGCCTCGGCTTTCTCGGCCTCCTCGGCCTCCTCGACCTTCTCGACCTTCTCGACCTTCTGGGCCTTCTGGGCCTTCTGAACATGTGGTCCAGCGGCCACTGCCTACCTGTACATCAGCCGCCGCAGCACCGCCTCCACCGGCCCTCGCCGTCCCCGCCGCTCCAGCGCGTACGCCCCGGCCACCGTCACCAGCCACACTCCCACCGCGAACAGGGCCATCGTGGCGCTGGTCAAGCGGGCGCCTATGCCCAGACCCCAGGCCGCGAGCAGCGGGGCGAAGAGCAGCGAGTGGGCGAGATAGCTGGACAGTGACCGTTTGCCTACGGCGGATATGGCCGTAACAGCCACTGCGGCCTTGGCTTTCCCTCGCACCGCCCGCCCGCTCCACCAGTGCACGAACAACGCCACCACTGCGACATAGCCGAGCCCGGCCCCGTACCCGGTGACCTCCCGAAGCACCGTCAGCGCCCCCGACTCGCTCTGCGCGTCGTCCGGCACATCGAGCACCCCGACGTGGGCGAGGGCCGCCGGCAGCGCGCCGAGCCAGCCGACCGCTATGCCGAGGACCACCGTGCGGCGCAGCAGCGGCAGGTGGCGGCCCGGCTCCTCCAGGATGCGGCGGCGCGCGGCCCAGAAGCCGAGCAGGAAGATGACGTAACCTCCGCCGATCAAGGAGAAGGGAGCAGCGGTGAAGGTGACGAAGAGGCCGGTCGCCAGCCGGGTCCCGGCTGCCGCGAACCAACTCTCCTCGCCCGCCCCGTAGGCCGCGGCCCCCGGTTCCGCACCCGCGTCCCCCAACGACCCCAGCTCCCCCTGGAGTAGCGCCGATATGACCGGCTGAGCGGACACGATCACCAGTTGCGCAGTGGCGATCGCGATCCACCACTTCAGGGCGCGCTCGCTCCGCCGGAGGAAGAGCGGGGCGAGGGCAAGGCTCAACAGCCCGTAGTAGCCGACGATGTCGCCCGCCATGAGCAGGGTGGAGTGGGCGAGCCCGATGACTATCAGGAGCAGGCTGCGCCTGCGCAGGATCCTGACCGCGTCGCGTTCGCCGGCGGTGGTGGTGGCGGCAGCAGCGGCGGTCAGGCGCAGGAAGAGCTGCATCATGCCGTAGCCGAAGAGGAAGGCGAAGAGCGGATAGACCCGCAGGTCGAGCGCCGTGATCATCGCGAACTGGACCGCGTGGTCCAGCCACCCCCCGGTCACGGGCTGCCATCCCGAGGGCCCGTACGCGGACTTCCACAGGTGGAACGCGGTGTTCGACAGCGCGATGAACAGCAGCATGATCCCGCGCGCAAGATCGGGCGCGAGGGCCCGCTCAGCGGACCGCACGCCGTCACGGCGCCGGGCTGGGACCGGGGTGCTGCCGGCCCCGTCCGTGGTGTCGACCGTCATGCTTCGACGCTAGGGAAACAGCAGGTAGCGAGGCATCCGCCTTTGGTCTAGGGGCACATCACCTTCGTCTAGGGGCCAAGTCACCTTCGTCTAGGAGCACACCATCTTCCGGCTGAGGACCCACCACCTTCCGTCAGGGAGCAGCGGCTGGGCTGGTGGTTAGCGGCCGGTGGCGGGCGGCGGGTAGGCGGGTGATGGGTAGGCGGGTGGCGGGTAGGCGGGTGGCGGGTGCGGTACAGGCCGGCCATGGGCGCCTGCTGGGTTCCGTCCGGTGGCCGACTGTCCCTGGGTGGGGGGTTGGGGTCAGGGCAGGCTGGCAGCGGGGGAGGGGTGGGGGGCGGGGGTTTGGTGGTTTGGCTGTGCGGCCGGTGGGCGGTTGGCCGCCGTACTCGCGCCGTCACGGATGCGGGCGCGTGAGGAGACCTTGCGCATAGGCCTTGGCTGAGGGGGAGCTGGCAGCTGCCGCGATGTGGTTCCTCCCGTCGTGGGCGCTTCGCTCAGCGCGCCACCATCGTGGCCGAGCGGGCGGCTGTCCCATGGGTGGGGTTTCTGTGACCCGGGCACCCTGGTGAGGCCGCCGAGACACCCGGCCACCACGCTCAGACCACTTATCCGCCGCCCTACGGCACAGGCCGGGAGCTTGCGAGGCCGAGGGACCCTCCTGGGCCTGCTGAGGTAGCTAGCCGCCGACCCTGGCCACTTATCCGCTGCGCTACGGGCTCGGGCGGCGGGCTTGCGCGGCAAGGGGCCCTGCTGGGCTGCTGAGGCGGCAAGCCGCCACCCTCAGCCGCCTATCCGGCGCCGCTACGGACCAGGAGCAGGGACTCGCGAGGCGAGAGAGCCCTGCTGGTGCAGTTGAGGCACTCAGCCGCCGTCTCGGACCACTTATCCGCCACCCCACGACCCGGCCCCGGTTGATTTCCGGGCCCCGAGGCGCCACCCCCACCAACCCGCAGCCGGACGCCCAACCACCACGTACGCGCGCTGAGCGAAGCGCCCCCACCGGCCCCAGCCACATCGCGGCAGCAGCCAGCTCCCCCTCAGCCACAGACGGACAGACCGGTCTCCTCACGCGCCCGCATCCGTGACGGCAGGAGTACGGCGGCCCACCACCCACCGGCCGCACAGCCAACCAACCGAACCCGAGCCCCCCACCCCTCCCCCCGCTGCCAGCCTGCCCTGACCCCACCCCCCACCCAGGGACAGTCGGCCACCGGACGGAACCCAGCAGGCGCCCGTGGCCGGCCTGTACCGCGTGCCACCTCAAGCCCTTGCCCGCCCCCTACCCCTCCCCCCGCTGCCACCCTGCTCTGACCCGCACCCCACCCACGGAACTCAACCCCAACCAGCGGGCCACCCCGACGAGCGCACCCTTCCCCGCCGGGTGACCAGGGACACCCGCTGAGCAGCCACACGGTCCGCGGCAAGCCCGGCACGACGGGGCGAAGCGGTCGCCTCCGGAAGGCCCGGCGGCCTCAGCGCCGCGTACTCACTGAAGCGAACGGTCCCGCAGTCACGGCAGCACGCCTGACCCCGGGTCCGGGCCGCCCAACCCCCACGGTGCGTACACCTTCCCCGCACACTCACGCACCCCCCATATGCACGATCCGCCAATGACGACGCTGGAGCACCAACGCATCCCCCGTCGTGAGCGGGTCATCCCCGGCGGCGGCTTCCCTGTAAGCGGCGGCCAGTTGCGCACACTCCACACACTCGTACATCGGCCGCGACCCGGCCGGCCACAACCCAGCAGCCTCCCGGTCCTCCCGCGTCGCAAGCCGCAACGCGGCAAACGGCGCCTCCCACTCGAGCCCGCCGCCGGGACGGCGCAGCGTCACACGGCTTCCCGCGCCACCGACCACCTGCGCGACCCGCCCCTCCCACGTGTCCACCACAAACGCACCGATCCTGTACGTCATCACTACGCACCTCCCGAGTCGGGGCAGTATCGCTATTCGCGAATAGCAGCAAGGTTTTGGGCGGCGGCAATCCCCGTCAAGTCGCATACGGTGGGGGGAAGTAAGGGCGGAAGGGTCGACACGCGGAGGACATCGTGGGCCACAGGGAGGCAGGAGCAGCAGACCGTCGCTCACTGCATGAGCGGATCGCCGCGGACCTGCGCGACGAGATCATGAGCGGCGACCTGGCCCCTGGCGACAACCTGCCGAGCACCACACAGCTCAAGGCGAGGTTCGACTCCTCCAGCGCCACAGTGCAGAAGGCGCTGCAGCTGCTCAAGGAAGAGCGCTTGGTCATCGGGCGGCCGGGCACTGCCGTCACCGTGCGCCCGCGCCGACAGCGGACCATGCACCCCGCCGCCTACATGGCACCGGCAGCCACCGGCGCTCCGTATCGCTGGCTCACGGAGGCGTCGAAGCACGGCGGGCAGGCGAGCACCAAGTTGCTGGAGGTCGCAGAGACCGTTCCCCCGACGGACGTCGCCGCCGCCCTGAACCTCGCCGAAGGGGCCGCAGCGCTGCTCCGCCGCCAGCTCCTGCTGATCAACGACGAGCCGGTCGAACTGGTGAAGTGTTACTACCCCTTGGCCATCGCCCGCGGCACGGCTCTCATGGAACGCCGCAGGATCAAGGGTGGCACGCCGACACTTCTGGCCGGGCTGGGATTCCCACCGCGCCTCAGCGTGGACAAGGTTGCGGCCCGCGTCCCCACCCAAGAGGAGTACAGCGCCCTGCAACTACCGAGCAGCCTGCCCGTTCTTCGGACCTTCCGAGTTCTGCGCACCGACAACGAGCAGCCGATCGAGGTCGCAGTCATGGCCAAAGCCGGGCATCTGTACGAGCTGCAGTACGAGTTCACCGCCGAATAGCCGCCGAATAGTGGGACAAAGGATGCGCATGCAGAGTGACGCCCGCTGGGTGAGCAGTTCTCTGCCCTATCTTCGGGCCAGGCCCGACGGCAGTGCCGACGCCTGGAGTGCGGAAACCGCCACGCAAGGGCGTCGTGGGCGGCAGAAGATCGTCCACGCCGGTGAAGTGCCCGCCCCGGACGCCGTCGCCGGGCTGCTCGGCGTCCGGCCCGGTGAGGTCGTCGTCGTGCGGCGGCGGCTGATGGTGCTGGACGACCGGCCCAGCGAGCTCACCGACACCTACTACCCCGTCCGTATCGCCCGCGGCACCCCGCTCGCCGGGACCGCGAAGATTCGCGGCGGGGCCGTCACCTTGCTGGCGCGGCTCGGGTACGTGGGAGCGACCGTCCGCGAGGACGTCGTCGCGCGGATGCCCACCGACAGCGAACGGCAGGCGCTCGACACCGCCCCCGGCGAACCCGTCATCCAGCTCACCCGGCTCACCCTCGACGGCGCCGGGCAGCCCATCCAGGCGGATCAGATGATCATGCCTGCCCACCGTCAGCGACTCCGCTACGAGATCACCCTGTCGTAAGGGTCTCAAAGGTCTCAAAGGTCTCAAGGGTCTCAAGGGTCTTCGGTTTGCCGTTCGAGCGGGCTGGAAGCCCGATACCGTACCGGCCAGGGACCGTTGCACCGGCACCGGCGGGAGGGGAACCGCTCCATGGCCATCCAGGGCGCAGACCAGAAGAACGGGCCCTTACCGGGCGTCTACCGCATCGACCCCGAGGCGTCGAGGATCCGGTTCCGGATGCGGGCGCTCTTCGGGCTGTTCCCCATCAAGGGGACCCTCTCCGTCGCGCACGGCCGCATCGCCGTCGAGGAGCCCGAATCCGCCTCCACCGTCGAGGCCGTGATCCCCGTCGACAGCTTCTCCAGCGGGCACGCCCAGCGCGACCGGCACGTCCGCTCAGCCGATTATCTCGACTCGGCGCTCCATCCCGAGATCCGTTTCCACGGTGGCGACGTGCGCCGCCGCGCGGACGGAGAGGTGACGGTGCACGGCGAGTTGACGGTGCGCGGTGTCGCCCGGCCGTTGGTGCTGACTCTGGATCAGGTCGTCGCGGACGGATCGCGCTTGACCTTGCAGGCCACGGCCGTCGTCGACCGCTACGCCTTCGGCGTCACCCACGCCAAAGGGATGACGGGCCGTCGGCTGCGGATCGCTCTCGACGTGGTGGCCGTGCGCTGACACCCCCGCGCGCCCACGCCGATGCCGTGCGCTCCCGCCGCCCCCTTCCGTTCCCCCTGTCGTCTTCCCGGAGAACCGGTACCTTCGGGGGAAAAGCGGCTGGTGGTCTTGGGCGGCCTTAGGGGATTCGGTGGGGATCGAGAGCGATCAGCTTGTGTACGACTATCTGAGCCGGGTCGGCGACATCGCCCAGCGGCGGGCGGAACTCACCTCCGCCGACCGGATGCGCCTGGTCTCCCGGCTGCGGACGGAGATCGAGCGCCGCAGGGCCACCGAGGGCGCCGACACGCCCTCCGCCGTGCAGCGCATCCTCACCGGCCTCGGCAGCCCGGACGAGGCGGTCGCCGACGCCGGAGCGGCCGGCTCCGGCACGGGCTCGGGATCGGGATGGGGATCGGGATCGGGATCGGGCGCAGGCACTGGATCGGGCACGCGATCGGGCATGGGCTCGGGCTCGGGCTCGCGCGGAGGCTCCGGCTCCGGCTCCAAGGGACGTAGCGACCGCAGCAGCAAGGTCCCCGCTCCCCGCCGCGAAGGCGAGCCCGCCCGCGCGGCCGTCCCCGCCGGGCCGCCCCCGTACGCCGCGCCGGAGCACCCCGCGGCCCCGGTGGGCGCCGACGCCGATGAGATGCCGGACTGGTGGCGCACCGACGCCTCCCCGTACGCGGGCGCGGAGGGCGCCCACGGCGCGGCGCGCGGCACGGTCCACGGGTTCACCGGCGGCATCGAGATCCCCGACATACTGAAGCCACCCCCGCTCCCCGGCGACCGGGAGCCCTCGGACGGCGCTCCCGGGCCGGGCGGCCGGCAGGGCGAGCACGGCACGGAAGGCTCGGAAGGCGTGGACGAGTACGCGGAGGAGGACGGCGCACAGCGCGCGACCCTGTTCCGGCGCGCCGACGGCGCCCCCGTCCCCCCGCTGCTCCTGCTCGTCGCCCTGATCCTGCTCGTGGGCGCCGTGCTCGGCAACTGGATCGTCCTGGCGGTCGGCTGGGGCCTCGCATATCTGACCCGCAAGCTCTCGCACAGCGAATCCAAGTGGGCGGTGATGGGCGTGCCCGGGCTGGTCGTGGCCGCCGGGATCGTCTGGCTGTGGGGGCGTACGGAGGGCCGCTGGGGCGCCCCGGTGCCGGAGGGGGGCCTGGGCGCGGCGATGTCGGACACCTGGCCGTGGGTGCTGCGGGCCGCGGCCGTCGGCTCCGCGATGTTCGTGGTGTGGCGTTCGCGACGGCCGGGCTGATTCGGCCGCAGGCGGTCCCCAGTGCGGATCGCAGCAACCTCCACACCACGTCAGTCCGCCAGGTGCGCTCGTAGTTCGTCCAGGATCCGGTGCGCCGCCGTGTAGCCGATGCCCTGGATCCACAGCCGGTCGTCGACCTTGAACGTCCGGCCCTCCCGTACGGCCTTCATGCCCTTCCACAGCGCGCTGCCGGTCGTCCGCGGCACCCGGGCGCGGTCCGGGTCCCCGTAGACGGAGGTGAAGAGGGCGTCCGCGTCGGCCTGGTCGATCTGTTCCGGGCCGACGTCGTACGAGAAGCCGTCCTTGGCCCGGTCCACGACGCCGGGCCGGTCCACCCCCGCGTCCTGCAGCACGGTGCCGATGAAGTTTCTCCGGCCGTAGATCCGGATGGCGGCGCCCTCCACGAACCGTACGACGTTCACCTTCAGCGCCGCGGCCCGCTCCGTGCCGCCGAGCGCCTCGGTGACCTCGCGGGCGTGGGCCTCGTACGCGGCGACGGCCTTCCGGGCCTCGGCCGTCTTGCCGAGCGCCTCCGCGTGGGTGCGGAAGTTGTCCTTCCAGGGGTAGCCCGTCGCAGCCGTCATCACCGTGGGGGCGATCTTCGACAGCTCGTCGTAGCGCTGTGCGTCGCGGTCCTTGTTGGTGAGGATGAGGTCCGGCTTCAGGGCGGCGACGGCCTCCAGGTCCGGGGCGCCGATCCTGCCGACGTCCTCGGTGCCGCGGACGCTCTCCGCCGGCAGGTGCTCGGGGAAGCCGGAGGCGGTGTCGGCGCGGGTGGCGCCGACCGGCCGTATGCCGAGCGTGACGGCGGAGTCGAGTTCGGCGGTGTCCAGGACGACCACGCGCTGCGGGTGCTTCTTGACCTTCACCTCGCCCATGGCCGTGCGCACCAGGTGCGTGCCGCCGCCCGGCCCGTCCCCGGAGCCGGAGGTGCAGGCGGACAGGGAGGATCCGAGCGCGGCGGCCGCCAGGAAGGCGGCCGCCGGCAGGAGGGGCCGCCGGCGGTGGAGTCGGGGACGGCGTCGGGGGGTTCGGTTCATGTCCCGGCCTTTCGTGGGGAGGAGCCCCCCGCGAGAAAGGCGGGGAGCTCAGACGGCCGTGCTGCTGCCGGCCTGTGCACCGGCCGCCGGCACGGCCTCCCACGGCCGTCCCGGCACCACCAGAGGACTGCCCGTCACGGGGTCCGGAACCACCACCGACTCCAGTCCGAAGACCTCCCGCACCAGATCCGCCGTGACGATCTCCGCCGGGCGGCCCTGTGCGACGATCCGGCCCGCCTTCATCGCCACCAGGTGGTCGGCGTAGCGCGCCGCCTGGTTGAGGTCGTGCAGCACGGCGACGACCGTGCGGCCGCGCTCGCGGTTCAGGCGCCGTACGAGGTCGAGGACCTCGACCTGGTGGGCGATGTCGAGGTACGTCGTCGGCTCGTCCAGGAGCAGCAGGTCGGTTTCCTGGGCGAGCGCCATCGCGATCCACACGCGCTGCCGCTGGCCGCCCGAGAGCTCGTCCACGGCCCGCTCGGCGAGGCCGGCCGTGTCCGTACGGGTCATGGCGTCCGCGACGGCCCGCTCGTCCGCCTCCGACCACTGCTGCCACCAGCGCTGGTGCGGCTGGCGGCCGCGGGCGACGAGGTCCGCGACGGTGATGGCCTCGGGTGCGACGGGCGTCTGCGGCAGCAGGCCGAGCGACTTGGCGATCGTCCGGGTGGGTATCCGGGCGAGCTCCTCGCCGTCGAGCAGCACGGTGCCGCGGACGGGCTTCAGCAGCCGGCCGAGCGCGCGCAGGAGTGTGGACTTCCCGCACGCGTTGGGGCCGATGACGATGGTGACCTCGCCGTCGGGGACGGCCAGGTCGAGGCCGTCGACGACGGTGCGGTCCTCGTAGGCGAGGGTCAGGTCGCGGGCGGCGAGGCGGCTGCCCGCCGGACCTCCCGCCGGGCTGCCCGCCGGGCTCTCGGCCAAGCCGTCCGCCGGGCCGTCCATCGCGTCGTCCGCCAAGCCGTTCACCAGGCCGCCCATCCCGTCCTCCGCCGGGCTGTCCGGCACGCTCTTCGTCACGCTGTTCCTCCGGTGCGGCGGGTGCTGTGGCCCTTGACGATGAGCCAGATCAGGTACGGGGCGCCGACGGCGGCGGTCAGCACGCCCACGGGCAGTTGCGTCGGCTCCAGGAGCTTGCGGCCCAGCAGGTCCGCGACGACCACGATGACCGCGCCCGTCAGCGCCGAGGAGAGCAGCGGGATCTGCGCGGTGCGCGTCATGCGGCGGGCCAGCTGCGGGGCGAGCAGCGCCACGAAGTCGACGGGCCCGGCCGCGCCCGTGGCGATCGATGCGAGGACGACGCCGAGAAGGGCGAGCCCGCAGCGCACCCGGTCCAGCCGTACGCCCAGCGCGGTCGCGGTGTCGTCGTCCATGGAGACGGTGCGCTGCGCCCGGGCGGCCCAGCACACGAAGGGCGCGAGCACGAGCAGCGCGAGGGCCAGGGGCGCGGCCTCGTCCCAGCCGGGGCCGTTGAGCGAGCCCGTCATCCACACCTGCGCCCGCTGGGCGACGAGGTAGTCGCCCTTGGTCATGAACAGGTGGGTGACGGAGCGCAGGGCGACGGCGAAGCCGATGCCGATGAGGACGAAGCGGGTGGCGTGCAGGCCGCCGCGCCACGCGAAGGCGTAGACGAGGACGGCGGCGAGGAGGCCGCCGGCGACGGACACGTAGGGCAGGGCGGCGTACGAGGTGACGCCGAACGTCATGGCGCCGACGGTCAGGGCGCTCGCGCCCTGGGTGACGCCGATGATGTCGGGGCTGGCGAGCGGGTTACGGGCGACGGTCTGGATGAGCGCGCCGGAGACACCGAAGGCGAGGCCCACCAGGACGCCCACGGTCATCCGCGGCAGCCGCAGCGTGCCGACGACGACCTCCTCGCGCGAGGGTTCGCCGAGGAGGACCTTCAGGACCTCGCCGGGTGCCGCGAACGACTTGCCGATGCACAGGTACGCCAGGCACGCGGCGGCCAGCAGGACGGTCAGCCCGGCCGCGACGGCGGTGGCCCGCCGGTGGACGAGGAAGGAGCCGCGCCCGGCCCGGACCAGGGCGTAGCCGGCCGGGCGTGCGCCGCGGCCGTGGACGGTGGTGCTCATGCGGCGGCCACCCGCTTCCGGCGGACGAGGGCGATGAGGAAGGGGACGCCGATCAGGGCCGTCATGACGCCTGCCGGGACTTCGCCCGGCGGGAAGAACACGCGGCCGGCGGTGTCGGCGGACAGCAGGACGGCCGGGCCGAGGAGGGCGGACAGGGGCAGCAGCCAGCGGTGGTCGCCGCCGACGAGCGCGCGGGCGATGTGCGGCACGGCGAGGCCGACGAAGGCGATGGGCCCGGCGGCGGCCACGCCGGCGCCGGTCAGGACGGTGGCGCCCAGCCCGCCGGTGATCCGGACGGCCGCCACGTTCTGCCCGAGGCCCTTCGCGACGTCCTCGCCGAGGGCCAGCGCGTCCAGACCGCGGGCCACCGACAGCACCAGGACCGCCCCGGCCAGCAGGAACGGCCAGATCCGGCCCGCCAGCTCCGCGTCGCTCGCGGAGAGCGAGCCGACCTGCCAGAAGCGGAACTTGTCCAGGACGGAGGCCTGGGTGGTGAGCACGGCCGTGATCACGGAGACGAGCAGGGCGTTGATCGCGGCGCCGGCCAGGGCGAGCTTGACCGGCGAGGCGCCGCCGCGCCCGCGCGAGGCGATGGCGTAGACGGCGACGGAGGCGATGCCCGCGCCCGCGAACGCCCACCACACGTAGCCCGTGAGGCTCTCCACCCCGGCGAGCATGATCGCCAGGACGACGCCTACGGCCGCGCCGTGGCTGATGCCGAGGACGCCGGGGTCGGCGATGGGGTTGCGGGTGATGCCCTGCAGGGCCGTGCCGGCGAGGGCCAGGGCGGCGCCGACCATCAGGCCGACGAGGGTCCGCGGCAGCCGCATCTCGCGGACGACGACGGCGTCCCTGCCGTCGCCGCCGTGCAGCAGGGCGTCGAGGACGCGGTCCGGGGCGACCGGGCGGGCGCCCACCGCGAGGCTGAGGAGCACCGCGACCAGCAGAACGGCGGCCGCGGCCACCGTCCAGCCGACGCGGCGCCGGACCAGGGAGGATCCGGGACTGCTGATCGGGACGGCGGCTGACATCGCTTCCACGGTGGTTCGGGCGGCCGGACGGCCGGAATGACGCGGTTAGGGCAGGCTAAGTGTACGTAGGGGGCCGGGCGGGAAGGCCGCGGGCGGCCCGGGGGCCGGGAGGCGCCCCCTGCGCAGAGGCGCCCCCTGCACAATGGGCGCATGAGCCCCGCCCTCCGCACGCCCCGCTTCACGGTCGGCTTCGATCTGGACCTCACCCTGGTCGACTCCCGCCCGGGCATCCGGGCCGCGTACGCCTCGCTGGTCGCCGCCACCGGTACGGCCATCGACATCGACCTCGTCGTCAGCCGGATCGGGCCGCCGCTGGAGCAGGAGCTGGCCCACTGGTTCCCCGAGGAGCGCGTCGCCGAGGCCGCCGCCCTCTACGTGGCCGCGTACCCGGAGCACGGCATCACGCCCTCGCCCGCTCTGCCGGGTGCCCGCGAGGCCGTGGCCGCGGTGCGCGAGCAGGGCGGCCGGGCCGTCGTCGTCACCGCCAAGAACGCCCGCAACGCCCGTCTCCACCTCGACCACCTGGGCATCGAGCCGGACGTACTCGTCGGCTCGCTGTGGGCGGAGGCCAAGGCGGGGGCGCTGCGCGAGCACGGCGCGGACGTCTACGTCGGCGACCACGTCGGGGACGTCCGCGGCGCGCGGGCGGCCGGTGCGCTGTCGGTGGCCGTGACGACCGGGCCCTGCGGGGCGCAGGAGCTGCGGGCGGCCGGCGCGGACGTCGTCCTGCCCGGGCTCGCGGACTTCCCCGGGTGGCTGCGCGGCTACCTGGCCGCGGCCGGGCCCGCGGCGGAGGAGGCCCGCGCCTGACGCCGCTGCTCGGCGATCGACCGCAGCACCCCGGCGCCCGCGATGAGGAATCCCACCCCCATCAGCATGCAGACGAAGTACGCTGCGGGAGGCAGCGGGGCGGCGCCCAGGAACAGCGGGGCGACCGTCGCCAGGGTGGCCACCGCGCCGACGAGGAAGACGATGGCGCCGATGCGTACCAGCAGATCCCCGGCCCGGGGCGTTTCGCTACTCACCCGACCAGGGTAGATGCCTGGGCGTGGGGTGGGGCCGGGGACATCTTGTCACCGGGCCCGGGACCATTAGCCTTGGGGGTAGCGGGTCTTGCGACCCGCTGTAGTGCTATCAAGAGCTGTTTTTCCGCCGATTGCCGTCGATGGCCGATGGTTTCCGGCGGTCTCCCCTTCAATTCCCCATTTCCGACGAGATACGAGGACGAGGACAGACGTGCCTACCGGCAAGGTCAAGTGGTTCAACAGCGAGAAGGGCTTCGGCTTTCTCTCCCGCGACGACGGCGGAGACGTCTTCGTGCACTCCTCGGTGCTCCCGGACGGGGTCGATTCCCTCAAGCCCGGACAGCGGGTGGAATTCGGTGTCGTGGCCGGCCAGCGGGGCGACCAGGCGCTGTCGGTGACGCTGCTCGATCCCACGCCCTCGGTCGCGGCCGCCCAGCGCCGCAAGCCCGACGAGCTGGCGTCGATCGTCCAGGACCTCACCACCCTCCTGGAGAACGTCACCCAGCAGCTCGAGCGCGGCCGTTACCCCGACAAGGTCCACGGCGCCAAGATCGCCGGCATGCTGCGCGCGGTCGCCGACCAGCTCGACGTCTGACGGCTGGAAGCAGCCTGACGAAGACGCGCTCAGACGAAAGCGAGCGCGTCCGGGCCGAGGGGCGGTACGAGCCCCTCGGCCGCGGCCCGGGTGAGCAGCCCGCGGACCGCCGCATAGCCCTTCTCCCCGAGCCCGGCCGTGAATTCGTTGACGTAGAGCCCGATGTGCTGCTCGGCGACCTTGGGGTCCATCTCCTGCGCGTGCTCCAGCACGTACGGCCGCGAGGCCTCCGGATCGTCCCACGCCATGCGCACGGACGTCCGTGCCGCTTCCGCCAGCTCGCGCAGCCGCTCCGCGCCCAGCGAGCGCTTGGCGATGATCGCCCCCAGCGGGATGGGCAGGCCCGTGGTGTTCTCCCAGTGCTCGCCCATGTCGGCCAGGCAGTGCAGGCCGTAGTTCCCGTACGTGAACCGCGCCTCGTGGATGACCAGGCCCGCGTCCACCTTGCCGTCCCGGACGGCCGGCATGATCTCGTGGAACGGCAGGACGACGACCTCGCCGACCCCGCCCGGCACCTCCGCGGCGGCCCACAGCCGGAAGAGCAGGTACGCCGTCGAGCGCTCGCTCGGCACTGCCACCGTCCGCCCCGCCAGGGACGCGGGGCTGCCCGCCTCCCGCGTGAGCACGAGCGGCCCGCAGCCGCGGCCCAGGGCGCCGCCCGCCGGCAGCAGCGCGTACTCGTCCAGCACCCACGGCAGGACCGCGTAGGAGACCTTCAGGATGTCGAACTCGCCGCGCTCGGCCATCCCGTTGGTGATGTCGATGTCGGCGAACGTGACGTCCAGGGCGGGGGCACCGGGGACCCGGCCGTGCGCCCAGGCGTCGAAGACGAACGTGTCGTTCGGGCAGGGCGAATAGGCGATCTTCAGGGGCTCGCTCATGAGGTGCTCCACGTCTCGGAGGTGCTCCGGGTCTCGGAGGTGCTCCACGTCTCGGGGGGAGCCGCCCGCAGCGCTTCGCGCAGGGCGGCGGAGGTACCGGAGAGGGCCTCCAGGGCGTCGCCGATGCGCCACGCGGCGCGGTCGCGCGGACCGACGGGGTTGGAGACGGCCCGGATCTCCAGGGCGGGCACGCCGTGCACGGCCGCCGCCTCGGCCACGCCGAAGCCCTCCATGGCCTCGGCGAGCGCGGCGGGCCGCGCGGCCACCAGGGCCGCTGCCCGCTCGGCGGTGCCGGTCACCGTCGAGACCGTCAGCACGTCGCCGCGCTGGGCCCCGGCCGCCTCGGCCACGGCGCGCACCAGCGCCGCGGGCGGACGGTGCTCCACCGTGCCGAAGCCGAGGTCCGTCACGGGGACGAAGCCCGCGGGCGTCTGGGCGCCCAGGTCCGCCGCCACGATCGCGTCGGAGACGACGACGGACCCTACGGCCGCGCTGTGCCCGGGGGTCGTGAAGCCGCCGCCGATGCCCGCGGAGACCACCAGGCCGTAGGGGCTGCCCGAGAGCGCCGCGGCCGTGAGGGCCGTGGCCGCTCCGGCCGCCGCGGCGGCCGGGCCCACGCCGGCGGCCAGCGCGTCGATCACGAGCGGCTCCGGGGCCGGGGCGGGCCGGCGCAGCACGAAGCCCGGCACGGCGAACTCGACCGGCTCGCTCGTGCCTGCTTGACCGGCCGCCGAGGCGCCGCGCACGATCGCGTCGCGCTCGGCGTCCACGGCGGTGACGACGAGGACGCGCATCAGCGGGGGCTCCGATTCGTCAGGGACCGCCGATCCGTCAGGGACGGCCGATCCGTCAGGGACCGCCGGTCCGTCAGCCCTTGTCCAGCTCGAGCTTGACGTTCCACACGCCGTCCTTGGTGATGACCGACAGCACCACGGACTTCTCCAGGCGCTGCGCCATCCGGTTGACGAAGAGCTGCTCGCCGTCGAGGGAGGTGTAGGTCTGCTTCAGCTGGTTGGTCTGCTGCTGCCCGTTGCCCACCACGATCCAGCCCTGTTCGGCCATGTCGGGCTCGACGCCCACGCGGACCTTGTCGCCCGGCTGGACCTTGACGGACTTGATGGACTTGTCGGCCATGCACTTGTCGAGGGCGCCGCGGTCGAGCTCCTTGCCCTCCTCGAAGCAGGCGGCCTCGGTCGTCACGGTGGTCGAGCCGACGGTCACCGTCGCCAGCGGCGTCGGCTTTTCGCAGGCGGAAAGGGCGACGAGCCCGAAGGCCACGGCGCCGACAGCGGCAGCGGCGCGGCGGCGCTTGCCCCGGAAAATCGCAGCGGTCATGCGGGCAGGCTATCGGGCCGCCCAGGTCAGGCCACGCGGGGGTGCGGTGAGCCACGCCGTGCCGCGGCCAGCAGACCCCGTACGGCTGTCGCGACGCCCAGCGCGAGGACCCCGGCGGCGACCGCCATGCCCAGGGTGCCGTTCAGCGGCAGCACGATGCCGACGGCCCCGCCGGCGACCCAGCACATCTGCAGCAGCGTCTCGGAACGGGCGAACGCCGAGGTGCGCACCTCCTCCGGCACGTCGCGCTGGATGAGGGAGTCCAGCGACTGCTTGCCCAGCGCCTGGGAGATGCCGGCGACGGCCGCCACGATCACCACGAAGAAGGCCCCGAAGAGCACGGCCGCGGCGACGGTCGTGCCCAGCGACACCGTCAGCACCAGCGCGATCGTCTTCTCCGGGCCGCGCGAGCGCAGCAGCGCCCCTATGGCCGTGCCCAGGGCGTTGCCGGCGCCTGCGGCGACGGCGACGACGCCGAGCGAGAAGGCCGGGCTCAGGTCGCCGAGGGGGTGGACGCGCAGCAGGAAGGCGAGGAAGAAGGTGAGGAAGCCCGAGAGCATGCGCATGGCGCTGTTGGCCTGCAGGGCGTGCAGGACGGAGCTGCCGACGGTGCGGAGGCCGGGCGGCTTGGGGGGCCTGCTCCTCCTGTTGCCGTTCCTGTTGTTCCTGTTGTTTCTATTGTTTCTATTGTTGTCGTTCCTGTTATTCCTGCTGTTCCTGCCGATCCATCCCTTCCTGTCGCTTTTGCTGCTCTTCGCCATGCGCATCCGCCGGGGCCGGTGCGGGAGGTGCTCCCCGGAGACCAGCCGGGCCCGCGCCTCACCCTTCGCCGAGTCGACCTTGTGCGGGAGCGAGAAGGACAGCACCGTGCCGAGGATGAACACGACGAAGGCCCCGTAGAGCGGATATTCCGGCCCCAGCCGGTGCAGCCCCGCGCCCAGCGGGGCCGCCACTCCCGTGGCCAGCAGCCCGCCGAGGGTCACCCGGGAATTGGCCTTCACCAGCGAGATCCGTGGTGGCAGCAGCCTCGGCACGACCGCCGAGCGCACCACCCCGTACGCCTTCGACGCCACCAGGACGCCGAGCGCCGCCGGATACAGCTCCAGGCCCCCGCTCGCCACCGCCCCCGACATCGTCAGGGCGAGCAGCGCCCGCGTCAGCATCGCGCCCGCCATGGCGGCCCGGCGGCCGTGCGGGAGCCGGTCGAGCAGCGGCCCGATCACCGGGGCCAGGAGGGTGAACGGCGCCATCGTGATCGCCAGGTAGAGGGCCACCCGGCCGCGCGCCTGGTCCGTGGGGACCGAGAAGAACACCGTGGACGCCAGTGCGACGGTGATCAGCATGTCGCCCGCGGAATTCACCGCGTGCAGCTCGATCAGCTTGCCCAGACCCGACTCGCCCGCGCCGTGCGCGTGTGTCGCTCTGCGCACGCCCCGCGCGGCAGCCGTGAACGGGGCGCGCAGCACGCGGCCGGCGCCCCGGGCCGTGCGGCGCAGCGGACCGCCCTCGACCGACCGGATGGCTCCCACCACGCCATACTGCCCCAACTCGCACCGGGCAGGGCACTTTCGCCGCCGCCGCGGGCTGCACGGAGCCGGGCGCGCCCCCCTCACGGTCGGGCGGGCGCGAGGCTCGCCGCGGCCCGGCTATCCCCGGTGGCTCCGAGCGGGGTAGCGTGCGTAGCGCGCCACCGGCGGTCGTTCTTGGCCGCGCTCCGAGTCTCGATCCCGCAGAATGGGAGTGACTAGGTGTGCCCGAGGCCGTTCGGGCGCGGACGTCGACGCGGTCCTGAGGTCCGCTCCGTCCGCCGACCCGGCCGATCGGCTGGCGCACTCGTGAGACGGCGTGGAAGAGAGAATCGATTCTTGTGAGTGCTGCGATGCGAAGCCGTACCCCGGACCGCCTGTGCGCCGAGGCGGTCGACCTGGCCCGTGCTGCGGCCGAGGAGGCCGCGCTGCCCGGCACGGTCGGCGAGCATGTCCAGACCGTCGCCGACGGGGACCGCGTCGTCACCCACTCCTTCCTCTGCCTGGACCCGGCCTACCGCGGCTGGCGCTGGGCCGTCACCGTCGCCCGCGCCTCCCGCGCCAAGAACGTCACCCTCGACGAGACGGTCCTGCTGCCCGGGCCCGACGCCCTCCTCGCCCCCGAGTGGGTCCCCTGGAGCGAGCGCCTGCGCCCCGGCGACATGGGCCCGGGTGACCTCCTCCCCACCGACGCCGAGGACCTGCGGCTCGCGCCCGGCTGGAGCGGCGAGGAAGTCCCGCCGCCGAATTCCGCCGTCTCCGAGGAGATGGACCGCCTCGCCGAGGCCGAGGACGCCGACGTCGTCCCCGGCTCCCCCGCCGCCCAGTCGGCCGTCCCGGCGCGGGGCACGATCGCGGCCGTCGCCGAGGAGCTCGGGATGCGGCGCGCCCGCGTCCTGTCCCGCTACGGGCTGCACACCGCCGCCGACCGCTGGGACGAGACCCACGGCGCGAAGACCCCGATGGCTCAGGCCGCCCCGGCGTCGTGCGTCAGCTGCGGCTTCCTCGTGCCGATCGGAGGCTCCCTCGGACAGGCGTTCGGCGTCTGTGCCAACGAGTTCAGCCCGGCGGACGGGCACCTCGTGTCCCTGTCGTACGGCTGCGGCGGGCACTCCGAGGCCGCGGTCATGCCGAAGCCGCCGCGGCCGGCGCCGCCGGTGATCGACGAGACGCTCGTCGACCCCCTGCCGCTGCGGCCGGAGCCGGCCGCCGAGGACGACGAGGAGCTCGGTCACTCGTAGGGCACCCGGGTTCGCGCCCGGGGGGCGCTCGTCCTCACTCGCCGGACGGGCTGGTTTTCGCCCGGGCCTGCCTCGAACGGCACTCACCGTCACCGGGGACAGGCCGGAGCCTCCCGGCCCGGCCCAGCCGCATTCCAGCCCGTCCGGCGATCGAGGACGAGCGCCCCCCGGGCGCGATACGGCCCCGCCCTCGCAGAGGGCGCCGCCGGTCCGTAACCCCCGCGCGGTACGTTCTGCCGTAGGAACACCCACCGGCGGCAGGAGACGACACGTGAGCGGCACGGCAATGGTGCGAGGCGCAGCCGAAGGCGCGGATCCGTTCGGAACCGCCCGCCTGCGGCGCGGCGTGCTGGACGCCTGGGCGGCGTCGCCGGCCCGCTTCCGGGAGGACGCCAACGCCGAGGAGGACCTCGCCCTCGGCGGCTACCGCGACCGCCTCGTCGTCGAGCTCGCCCAGAACGCCGCCGACGCCGCGGCCCGCGCGGGCGTCCCCGGCCGCCTGCGGCTGACCCTGCACGCGGCCGCCGGCAATCGCCCGGCCGTGCTGGCCGCGGCGAACACCGGGGCGCCCCTGGACGCCGCGGGCGTCGAGTCCCTGGCCACCCTCCGGGCGTCCGCCAAGCGCGACGAGGAGAAGGGCGCCGCCGCCCCGGGCGGCCACGGCAGCGTCGGCCGGTTCGGCGTCGGCTTCTCCGCGGTGCTGGCCGTCAGTGACGAGCCGGCCGTGGTCGGCCGCTCCGGCGGTGTCCGCTGGTCGCTCGCGGAGGCGAGGGCGCTGGCGGCGCGCGAGGCCGTCCAGGCCCCCGCCCTGGAGGAGGAGATCCGCCGCCGCGAGGGCCACGTGCCGCTGCTGAGGCTCCCGCTGCCCGCCGAGGGCACCGCCCCGGCCGGTTACGACACGGTGGTCGTGCTGCCCCTGCGCGACGGCGCCGCCGAGGACCTGACCTCCCGTCTGCTGGCCGGTGTCGACGACGCGCTGCTGCTGACGCTGCCCGGCCTGTCCGAGGTCGTCGTCGAGACGGACGGGGCCGTACGGACCCTGACGCGCCGCCAGGAGGGCCCGTACGTCCTCGTGGAGGACTCCGCGCGCGGCACCACGGCCCGGTGGCGGGTCGAGCGGGCGGCCGGGGCCCTGGACGCCGCGCTGCTCGCCGACCGGCCCGTGGAGGAGCGCCTGCGCCCTCACTGGTCGGTCATGTGGGCCGTGCCGGTGGGCGAGGACGGCGCCCCCGTACGCCCCGGCACCGCGCCCGTCGTGCACGCGCCGACGCCGACGGACGAGCCGCTGGGCGTCCCGGCGCTGCTCGTCGCCACGTTCCCGCTGGAGCCCACGCGCCGCCACGCCGCGCCCGGCGCCCTGACGGACTTCCTCACCGAGCGCGCGGCCGAGGCGTACGCGCAGCTGCTGCGCGACTGGCACCCGGTCGGCCCGGGGACGCTCGACCTCGTGCCCTCCCCGCTGGCGCAGGGCGCGCTGGACGCGGAGCTGCGCCGGCGGATCCTGGACCGGCTGCCGGGCGTCGCGTTCCTGCCGAGCGCGTCCGGGGTCCCCGCCCAGGAGCCGGCCGCGCCGCGGGGCGGCGGCGTGGAGGGGATCCCGTGGACCGAGGGCCCGGACGCGGCCCGGCACACGCCGGAGCCGGCCGCCGCCCCGGCCGCCCCGCCGGCCGCCGACACGTGGGACGACCCGTTCGCGCGGAGCGGGCCCGGCGGCCCCGGTGGCGAGCCGTACGCGCTGCGGCCCGTCGACGCCGAGGTCGTCGAGGGCGCGGGCGCCGAGACCGTCGCCGTCCTCGGCGAGCTCTTCCCGAGCCTGCTGCCCGCCGGCCTGGAGCGCCGCCCCGAGCTGCGCTCCCTCGGCGTCGCGCGCGCCCCGCTCGGCGAGGTCGTCGACCGGCTCGCCGGCGTCGAGCGCGCCCCGTCCTGGTGGCAGCGGCTCTACGACAGCCTCGCCGGCATCGACCCGGACCGGCTCACCGGCCTGCCCGTGCCGCTCGCGGACGGCCGTACGGCCATCGGCCCGCGGCAGGTGCTGCTCCCGCCGCCGGACGGCACGGACTCGGAGCGGCTCTCCCGCCTGGGGCTGAAGGTCGCCCACCCCGACGCCGCGCACCCGCTCCTGGAGAAGCTCGGCGCCACCCCGTCCTCGCCGCGGGCCGTCCTGACCACCCCGCAGGTGCGGGCCGCGGTGGCCGCCTCCCTCGACGCCGACGAGGTGTGGGACGAGGACGCGCTCGACGCGGACGCCCTCGCCGAGCTCGTCCTCGGCCTCGTGCGCGACGCCGACCTCGCGCCCGGAGACGAGCCCTGGCTCGGCGCCCTCGCCCTGCCCGACGAGGACGGCGAACTCGCCCCCGCGGGCGAACTCGTCCTGCCCGGAAGCGCGTTCGAACGCGTGATCCGGCCGGGTGAGCTCGCCGCGTGCGACGCCGCCCTCGCCGAGCGGTGGGGCGAGCAGCCGCTCACCGCCGTCGGCGTCATGGCCGGCTTCGCGCTCGTACGCGCCACGGACGTCGTCCTCGACCCCGACGAACTCGAACCGCGCGACGGCGACTTCGCCGAACCGGACGATGCCGGGCTGCTCGACGCCGTCGACGTCTGGTGCGAGGACGTCCTCGACCGGCTGCCCGACACGCCCGTGCCGCCCGTCGCCACGGAGATCGTGGCCGTCCGCGACCTCGACCTCGTCGACGACGACGCCTGGCCCGAAGCCCTGGCCCTCCTCGCCGAGCCGCCGCTGCGCGACGCCCTCACCACGCCCGTGCGCATCCTGCTGCCCGACGGAACGACGGAGTCCGTCCGCCCGTACACCGCCTGGTGGCTGCGCGGCCACCCCGTCCTGGACGGCCGCCGCCCCGCCGGACTGCGCGTCGCGGGCGGCGACCCGCTCCTGCGCGGCCTGTACGAGGCGGCGGACGCGGCCGGCCTCGCCGACGAGCAGGTGCTGCGCGCCCTGGGCGTCCGCACCTCCGCCGCCGCCCTCCTGGACGAACCCGGCGGCGCGGCGGAACTCCTCTCCCGCCTGGCCGACCCGGCCCTCCCCGTAACCGCGCCCCAGCTCCACGCCCTGTACGGCCTCCTCGCCCGCCTCGACCCGGCCCAGGTCACCCTGCCGGACGAACTGCGGGCCGTGATCGACGGCGAGGTGCAGGTGGTGGACGCGGCGGACGCGCTGGTGGCCGACGCCCCGGACCTCCTCCCGCTCGCGACGGGCCACGCCCTGCTGCCCGTCGCGCCGACCCGCTCGGCGGACCTGGCCGACCTGCTCCAGGTACGCCGCCTGAGCGACACCCTGGGCACGGCCGCCCCGGCAGGCGAGGGCGAACTCCGCGAGGTCCCGGAAGGCGTACGCATCCTGCTGCCCGGCGCCCCGTCCTCGTACGTGGAACACGAGGAACTCCTCGTGGACGGCGTAGAACTGGACTGGCGCCTCACCCCGGACGGCGTCCTGCACGCCTCCACCCTGGAAGGCGTCGCCGCGGGTCTGGCCTGGGCGGCCGGCGCATGGTCCCGCCGCTTCGAAGCGGCGGCCCTCCTGGAGGACCCGGACCGCACGGGGGAACTGGCACGGGCGCGCTGGTTCGACTAGCGGCGAAGGGGTGGCCCCGGCGAGGCCGGGGCCACCCTCAGCCCACCTCACTCACGGATGCACCTGCTCGATAAGCCGGATATTGCACCGGGCGTCCCCCTTGCCGTTCTTCGGCAGAACCCAGAAGGACCCGTCGCCGTCCTGGCCCACGACGAGCGACGCGCCCTTGAAGGAAGCGGGCTTGTACTTCTTTGCCTCCTTCCGCAACTCCACAAGCGCCTGCTCCCGGGTCCGGTTCCCACTCAGCGACCGGAGAAGAACGGTCCGCTCATGAGGCGGCGCCATACCTTCACCCGCGACCGTCTCCACAGCGATGACCAGCCATTTGGACATGCATCATCCTCCTCGTGAATGCCCAACGGCCCCGGCCCGTCCGGTAGTTCCCGTCGCCGCCTCACAGATGCAGTCCGGCAGACGCTTGAACAGGGCCGGCCCGCCGGTGTGGGGAACGGCCACCACCCGGACACCGCCGCCGTCCGGCGCCGGATGCGGCCCCGGCCGGAGAGCCTGCACGACGGACCGCCACGCCCGGCACAGGCGGACCGGTAACCGCTTCACCGCCCACCGTCCCGCTGCAGACGCCGCTGCTGGTGCATGAGGTCCCCCGCAGCCTTGCCCAGGCTACGGGCGAAGGTGATCGCGGACGCATACCCGTTGCCGGGCCCGGCCCCGCACCGGTAAAGGGCTTCCTGCACCGCGGCGAACGCGGACCGCCGGACCGGACACTCCACAGGGCGGCGGCCCGCAGCCGCCTCCACGGCCGGGACGGTCTCCCGGATGTAGCCGAGGAGCCGCTCGGTGACCTCACTCAACCGAGGCGGGGCGGGCAACCACGTCTCCATTGCGGTGGCCTCACGGAGGGCCTGACCGATCGAGACGGGGGACCGCTCCGAGGGGGTGAGACCGATCGCCCCACCGGTGCGGGCGGTACGGGGAAATGGAGGCATGGCAGGCTCCTTCAGGAGGTGTGACTGGCGCCACATCTCCACACTGGACCGGTTAACCGGTCCAGTCAAGCGACCGTCAACTTACGGTTCCCATCCCGTAGTTCTCGACCCGCTCCCACAAGTCGGACGGTGTCACCCCCACCTCGCACACCAGAGGAACACCATCGGCATCACGAGCAATGTGCAGGTCGACAGCCACTGCCAGAGGTAGCTGCCGATCGAGCACCTCGGCCTCCTCGGCACTCGCCAGCCTGACCGTGGTGACGTCCGTACCCTGCACAGGCGAGCGTCCGGTCTGGCGAGCCACATAGTGCGTGGTTCCCTCCGCGATAGGTTGCGCCTGGGACAACTTCGGGCACTGGATGGCCACTTCCGCCGGGAACCATGCGCTCACGAGCGACAGCGGTGCTCCGTCGGCGAGCAGTACCAGCCGGTCTCGATGTAGTGCCGTTTCTCCGGGTTTAAGAGCGAGGACCTCAGCGACGCGAGCGGGCGGAATCGCCTGTGCAGGCCGGCCCAACCGGCGGAAGGGACGGCCACTCGCCGCCCGTGTGGCGCCACTCCTCCGCCCGCCTGCAGGCCGGGCCAGCGGTGTATCAGTGACTCGAAAGCCCAAGCCCTGGTGTGCGACGATCACCCCATCAGCGC
Source organism: Streptomyces rectiverticillatus (assembly GCF_013394065.1). Lineage (NCBI taxonomy): Bacteria > Bacillati > Actinomycetota > Actinomycetes > Kitasatosporales > Streptomycetaceae > Streptomyces > Streptomyces rectiverticillatus. Next base: position 4,402,508 of record NZ_CP040752.1, on the reverse strand, counting down.
GCAGAACATCGAACGCCTTGTTCACCGTCGCGCGGGACACACTCCACTGCTCGCAGAGGTCACGGCCGGACGGCAGAAGGTCGCCCGGCGCGAACTCACCCTCGGTGATGCGGCGTCGCAGGGAATCGGCGATCTGTTCGTACTTCAGCATCGGCATGGCTGGAGGCTCCCGCTTCGCTGGACAGGTTGACCGGTCACGGTAGAGCATCCCCGTCATGACGAGCCCCCAAGTTGACACGGAGATCATCGACTTCTACACCGACACCTTCGACGAGGCCGAGCGACTGACCGCGACCGCGGACGGCATGCTGGAGATGGCCCGCACGCAAGAGCTGCTGCGGCGCCACCTCCCTCCCGCTCCGGCGGCGATCCTCGACGTGGGTGGTGGGCCGGGCGCCCACGCGCGCTGGCTCACCGCGGACGGCTACCGGGTCCACCTCGTGGACCCCGTAGCCAGGCACGTGACGCAGGCCGCCGGGACCGGATGCACTGCCGAGCTGGGCGACGCGCGCCACCTCAGCGCCGACGACGGGGCGTACGACGTCACGCTCCTCCTCGGCCCGCTCTACCACCTGCTCGACCGCGCCGACCGCGACCAGGCGCTGGCCGAGGCACGGCGGGTCACCGCACCCGGTGGGCTGATCGTGGCGGCGGCGATCAACCGTTACGCGTCCCTCTTCGAACACACCGCCACCACGTGGCTGGACCGCGAGAGCGTTCGGGAGGCCGTGACCGACATCCTCGCCACAGGTGTGCACGAGCCGGGCCGGAAGGGGTTCACGGCGGCCTATTTCCACACCGGACCGGAACTGGCCGAGGAGATGCGCGCCGCCGGACTCCGCGACATCCGTGTCTACGCGATCGAAGGCCCCACGTGGTCACTGCTCAAGGCCACCGAGCAGCACACCGGGAAGCCGATCCCCCTGGACTCCCCCCTCTTCCGCGCAGCCCTCGCCGCCGCCCGCGCCGCGGAGCCGTACCCGGATCTACTCGCTGCCAGTTCACACCTGCTGGCCATTGGCCGGGCTTGAAGGGTGAAGCCGTGTGACGCACCGCGGCAGCTGCCGACCTGGACCTCGTTCCTCCACGAGGTCCGGTCCGGCCTGCTGTGAGGTGCCTGCCGTCGTGGGCGCTCCGTTCAGCGAACCGCCATCGTGGCCATGCGTCCGGCTCTCCCAGTCAATACGGTCACGAAATCAACCGAGGCGACGCCCCGCACCGGCAGAAAAACGACCCGTCGTCCCCGTTCCGGGCCGGGGAACGGCGGGGTCCGGCTCTGCGCAGCTTGGCAATCCCCCTGAAGGATGGCCCAGTGGTCCAGTTCTTCCCGGAGGTGCAGGGTGGCGAAGGTACCGATGTTTGAGGAATTGCCGGCCTCGGCCGAGCACTCGGCCGTGCATCTGAAGATGCACGGGGACCCTGACCGATCCGGTGGGTAACGACGTCGAGTTCCAGCAGTGGCTGAGGTGTGTCGGAGCGGCGTCAGCAGAATGTACGGCGGGAGGTGCCGGGGGCGCAGGGGTGGGGGTTCGGGGCGCTGACGTGTATTTGTGGGCCCGATCGCCGGGCGCCCTCGACGGTTACGGCAACGGGCCCGTAAATATACGGCCCCGGACCCCCACCCCGGAGCCCCCGGCACCGGCACCCCCACGACTCCGCCCGCCCGGATGCCGGGGATATGATCCCTCGTCAGCCGAACGCGGGGAGAGCGGTGTCCGAGTCCTTTGCGCCCCCGCCGCCGGGACACTTGCACCCACCGGTGTGGTCCCCGCTGGACGACTACCTCTGGCACACGTGCGACATCCTCGCCGACCTCGTCGAAGGCCGGATGGACCGGCGCCCGCTGATCGCGACCACCGCAAGGGTGGCGCACGGCGATCGCGTCCTGGCCGTGGGGCCGGGGCAGCGGGTGACATGGCGGGCGCTGGGCGACGGCAGTTACGTGCACGAGGGCGGCTTCGCGTTCGGCAGGCCCGGGTTCGTGCTGGCCAGCGTGGCGGCCACCGCCGTCACCAACTCCGTCCGCCGCAGCCGGGCGGCACGCGATGCCCAGCCCCGGTGGGTGGTGGACGGCCCGGGAGAGGTCACCGTCTCCGTGCGGGGGATGCACTTCGCACACCCGACGAGCGGGCTCGGCCTCTACTGGCACGAAACGAACGGGTGGCACGCGATCGATCTCGTCGCGCCCGATGTCTTTCACGCGAGTTTCGTTTCCGACCGCGGGGAATACGTCACCACGCGCGTCCACTCGCCATGGGCCTCGCTCATGTTCGTCCTGGCCGCGCGCGCCTCGTTCCCCGCGCACCCCCGGCTGCTCGGCGGCGGCTGGCTCCCGCCGGACTTCGAGGAGCGGTGCGCCCGCCTGGGCCGCCCCTGTCGCCCCGCCGCCCGGCTCGTCCTCGAAAGCGGCGGCGCGTAGCCCTGCGCCACCCCGGCGACCACCGCGGCCACCCCGGCACAACCACCCCGGCCACCCCGGCGCAATCACCCGGCGACCACCCTGGCGGCCGTCCCACCACCCGGTACCGTAAACAGAATGACCACACGGCGGGAGACAGGCAGTAGCGGCGGCGCCGCGCGCGGCGGGCCGCGGACGCTGGCCGAGGAGTTGCGGGCGCGGCCCGACGGGGCGCTCGCCGCCCTGCTGCGCGCACGCCCCGACCTGCTGAACCCCGTGCCCGGCGACCTCACCCAGCTGGCGACCCGCGCCGGCACCCGCGCCTCCGCCGTACGCGCCCTGGAGCGCCTGGACCGCTTCGCCCTGCAGGCGGCCGAGGCCCTCGCCGTCGCCCCCGACCCGTGCCCGTACGGCACCCTCTCGGCCCTGATGACCGGGGACGCCCCGGGCGACCCGCGCATCGCCGAAGCCCTGCCCCGCGCCCTGGCCACCCTGCGTGAGCAGGCCCTGGTCTGGGGAGGCGAGGACCGGCTGCGCCTGGTCCGCACCGTCCGCGAGCTGCTGGCGCCGAGCCCGGCGCACCCCTCCCCCACCGGCCTCGGCCCGACCGTGGCGGAGGCCACGGCGGGCATGTCGCCGGGCAGGCTGCAGCAGATCATCGCGGCGGCGGGGCTGCCGGGCACGCACGACCCGGTGTCGGCGGTCGCCTCGCTGACCGCCCTGTTCGAGGACCGCACCCGAATGGCGGAGCTGCTGGCGGGGGCGCCCGCAGAGGCCACCACGGTCCTGGGCAGGCTGCTGTGGGGCCCGCCCTACGGCACGGTCACCGCCGATCCCGCCCCGCACCTGCGCTGGCTGCTCGACCGCGGCCTGCTGCTGCCCGCCTCGCCCGGGAACGTGGTCCTGCCCCGCGAGGCGGCCCTGCACTTGCGCGGCGGCCGCGCGCACCGTACGCCCGAGCCGGTGGCGCCGGAGCTGGCGCCCGCCGCCCCGCACTCCACCCGCACGGTGGACGCGACGGCCGCCGGCCAGGCGTTCACGGCCCTGGGGGCGGTGGAGGACCTGCTCTCGGCCTGGGAGTCCGACGGCCCGCTCGTGCTGCGTGCGGGCGGCCTGAGCGTGCGCGATCTGAAGCGCGCCGCGGCGGTCCTCGACACCACCGAGGAGGCGGCGGCCTTCTGGATCGAGCTGGCGTACGCGGCGGGGCTGCTCGCCTCCGACGGCGAGGTCGACGAGCGCTACGCCCCCACGCCCGCCTTCGACGACTGGCTGCACCTGCCGGCCGAGCAGCGCTGGGCCCGCCTGGCCACGGCCTGGCTCGCGGCCACCCGCACCCCGGGCCTGGTGGGTAGCCGGGACGCCAAGGGCCGTCCGCTCAACGTCCTCGGGGCGGAGCTGGACCGCTCGCCCGCTCCCGAGGTCCGCCACCGCGCCCTCGCCCTCCTGGCCACGCTCCCGCCCGGCGCCTCGGTCACCGCGGACACGCTCCTGGACCGCATGCACTGGGAGCGCCCGCCGCGGACGCCCGCCGAGCCCGGCACGGAGGACCTGCGCACGCGCCTGGCCCGCTGGGCGCTGGCCGAGGCCGAGCTGCTCGGCGTCACCAACCGCGGCGCCCTGTCGGCTCCCGGCCGCGCCCTGCTCGGGCCGGAGGGCGAAGCGGGCACAAAGCCCCTGAGCGACGCCGAGCAGGGCGCCTGCGCCGTACGGGCGGCCGCCCTGCTGGCCCCGCTGCTGCCGGAGCCGCTCGACCACATCCTGCTCCAGGCGGACCTGACGGCCGTCGCCCCGGGCCCCCTGAAGCGGCCGCTCGCCCAGGTGCTCGGGGTCCTCGCGGACGTCGAGTCCAAGGGCGGCGCCACGGTCTACCGCTTCACGCCCGCGTCCGTGCGCCGGGCGCTGGACGCCGGGCAGACCGCGGCCGACCTGAAGGCGTTCCTCACGGAGCACTCCCGTACGCCCGTGCCCCAGCCGCTGGCTTACCTGATCGACGACGTGGCCCGCCGCCACGGCCGGCTGCGCGTCGGCGCCGCCTCCTCCTACCTGCGCTGCGACGACGAGGCGATGCTGGCCGAGATCCTCGCCGACCGCCGCTCCGCGCCGCTGCGGCTGCGCCGCCTCGCCCCCACCGTGCTCGCGGCGCAGGCCGCGCCGGACGCCCTCCTCGAGGGCCTGCGCGCCATGGGGTACGCCCCGGCCGCCGAGTCGGCCGAGGGCGACGTCGTCGTCACCCGGGCCGACGCCCACCGCACCCCGCCGCGCACCGCCCCGGCCCCCGTCCCGGAGGGCCCGCCGGTGCCCGACGAGACGCTGCTGGGCGCCGCGGTGCGGGCGATCCGCGCGGGGGACCTGGCCTCCACGGCCGAGCGCAAGCCGGTCGCGGCCCCCGCCCCGGCCGGCGGCGGCCTGCCCCGCACCACCTCCGCGGACACCCTCGCCACGATGCAGGCCGCGGTGCTCACGGGCGCCGCGGTGTGGATCGGCTACGTGAACGCGGAGGGCGCGGCGAGCCAGCGCGTCATCGCCCCGGTACGCGTCGAGGGCGGCTTCGTGACCGGCTACGACCACACGGCGGACGAGGTCCGCACGTACCCGCTGCACCGGATCACGGGCGTGGCGGAACTGGCGGACGAGCCGGCCTGAGGCCCGGGCACGCCGGTGCTCCCTGTGCGGCGGGTCGGCGGCTCAGACGCCGGCGATGCGGATGAGGTCGGCCATGGTGAAGTCGCCGCCCTTCCCGAGGGTGGGCTTCCAGCCCGTGGGCGCCGCGTTGAGGTACGAGTTCGGGTCCCCCTTGAGGAGCCCGTAGAGGACCTCACCGACGATGACGCTGCCGACGGGGCCGAGGGTGACACCCTGAGTCGCCAACCGGCCCTCCTTGAGCACGTAGTACCAGAGGGGCGCTTCCGTGACGTCTGTGCCCCAGACGTCTTCAAGCCCGAGTTCCTTGTTGGTGTAAGGGTCCTTCCCCTCCTGGGCGTACTTCTGGAAGACCTGCCTGGCCACCGTCTGCCCCGACGGCAGGCCGAACGCCCTGGCGCGCAGGAGATTGCGCACGGCGATGGAGCGCAGAGGCGCGTACTTGCCCGTCCAGTCCTTGGCGGACACGGGCAGATCCTCGGTCTGGTCGGAATCCTCGATCCACTCCAGCGGGGTGTCGATGGGGCCCGGCATGGTGAGGAAGGTGTGAACGACCTTGGCGTCGAACTGCTTCGCGAATTGCGTGTTGCTCGTTTTCGAGCCGCCCAGGTCGAAGAAGTACGACCAGTCGATGGCCTCCTCCGGGCGCAGCTTTGAGAACGGCCTGCGGAAGTGCAGCAGATGACCGCTCTTCTTGTCATTGAGTCCGTACGTCTCCACGACGAGGGAGTGCAGCCGGTACGAGGCGGCCGTGAACTCGATGGGAAGGAGAAGCGGTTCACCCTTCTCCGGCTTGAAGAACTGTGGTCCCGTGCCCGTCACGACGGCGTCGTAGACCGACTTCTTCACGATCTTCGGCATCCAGTCGTGCAGCACAAGCCACTGGTAGTGCCATAGGACCTGCTGCCGTACCGTCGCGAAGAGCTTGGCGTCCTCGATCGTGCCCGCCAGCATGTCCACCACGGCGTTGTGGAATTTCATGAACGCCAGGTGCAGCTGGACGGTGATGATGGTGTTGTCGTCGCGCGGGTCGGCGATGACGGGAACGCCCTGGGGGTTGCGGGGGACGTCGTAGCTGCGGTCGGGGTCGATCCAGAACTTGGCGGCCTCTTCGTTGTCGTAGTACTCGAAGGACTGCGTCTGGGGTCCGAGCCCGTAGACGTTGCTGAGGTCGATGCGCGCGCTGCGGTAGTTCGTGGTCTTCGCGGGGTCGTTGCCGGGGTCGAACGTGGCGTCGGCCTGGAACGTGATGTTGTGGTCGAGGAACTGGCCGAAGTAGGTGTAGCCCGCCGGGATGGTCTTGCTCAGGGCGCCGGCAGGGACCTCGGTACCGGGGCTCGTGCAAGCCATGGCCTTGGCAGGCGGGTTGATGTCCATCGGCCCGCAGGGACAGGCCAGCTTCTTGAGATGCGCCTCGTCCGCCGCGAACGCGTCGCCGGTGAAGATCCGCTGGTACGCGCTCGTGTCCGTGACGGGCTCCTGGTCCTTCGCCCCGGACCCGCCCCCGAGCCCCAGCGGGCATCCGCCCGTCACCGCCGACATGCCGTGGCTGACGTACGTCGTGCTCACGTCCGGACCGTCGACCGGCGGCGTACCGGCCAGCGATTCCCGCAGCCGCCTGCCCGCCTCCTCGCGTAACTCCCGCGTGTCCTTGACCTTCTGCTTCGCCTCGGCTTTCGCCATGGGCCACCCCTCACTGTGATTGCGCTCAACTACCCGAAATCTGTGCGGCCCTGACGATTACCAGCCCCGTCCGGCCACCGTCCACCCCGCCCATTCCCTTTCCGCCACACGGCTTTACGGAGAATGGTTGGCCGGAAATTCCCGCTGGACGCCGGGGGCTGAGTCCGTACGCTGTCGATCGCGTACGCCGACACCGTGTCGACAACCGGGAAGGGTGACCATGAACGACGGCTCGGAATTACTGAAGCGCCTTGACCAGCAGCTTCAGGTGGCGCAGGAGGACCGGAACCTCGACTGGATCAAGGAATCCCTGCAGACCGCCATCGAAGTCGAGCTCTCCACCATTCCTCCATATCTGTGCGGGCTGTGGTCGGTGAAGGACGACAAGTCCCCGGTGGCGCAGCTGATCCTCGGCATCGTCAATGAAGAAATGCTGCACGCCGGCCTGTGCTGCAACATGCTCACCGCGATCGGTGGCACTCCGAAAATCAGGATGCCCGCCTATCCGGCACACCTGCCCGGCCATCTCGGCGGTTCCCTGGAGGTCTACCTCGGCGGGCTGACCCCCGATTACGTGCAGAACGTCTTCATGGCCATCGAGCGCCCGGAATCGCCCGCGGAGCGCTTCGAGGGCGCGGTCACCATCGGCGGCTTCTACAGCACGCTCCTCGCCGCCTTCCGGCGGGTCCGGCCCCCGATCACCGGTGATCACCAGCTCACCGCCGAGCACATCGGCCTCACGTACACGATCAGCGAGCCCCGCGACATCGAGCGGGCGATCAGGGACATCAAGGAGCAGGGCGAAGGCACCGGGCAATCACCGGACGCCGTACACACCCACCACGAGCTCGGTCACTACTACCGCTTCGGCGAGATCCACCACGGCAAGAAGCTCATCCGGACGTGGGACGGGGACTGGGGCTACGAGGGGGGTCCCGTGCCGTTCCCCGACGCCTCTCCCATGGCCAGGGTCCCGATGGACGGCTGGGCCAAGGCCACCGACCCGGCGAAGGCCCTCCTCGCCACGTTCAACCAGACGTACACCGACATGCTCAAGCTCCTGGAGCAGGCCTGGGGCACCGGCGACCAGCACAAGCTCGGCGACGCCGTCGGAAAGATGTTCGCGCTGAAAGACCCCGCCGTGCAGCTCATGCAGCTCCCCCTCCCCGCCCCGGCCACCGGAAACTACGGCCCCGACTTCCGCTACCTGGGCTGATCACACCGCACAGCCGCGCCGCTTCACCCCCGACCCGGTAAACTTAGGAGTTTCGCGCGGCGGGCTCAGTCGCGGCGGGCCCAGTTGTGGAGGTACGTACGAGTGACCTGCTTGATCGTCCAGAGCGACAAGACGCTGCTCCTGGAGGTGGACCACGAGCAGGCCGACGCCTGCCGTCGCGCCATCGCCCCCTTCGCCGAGCTGGAGCGCGCCCCGGAGCACATCCACACCTACCGGGTCACCCCGCTGGGCCTGTGGAACGCCCGGGCGGCCGGGCATGACGCCGAGCAGGTCGTCGACGCCCTCGTCACGTACTCGCGCTACCCCGTCCCGCACTCCCTCCTCGTCGACATCGCGGAGACGATGGACCGCTACGGGCGGCTGCGGCTGGTCAAGCACCCCACGCACGGGCTGGTCCTGGAGTCCACGGACCGCCCCGTCCTGGAGGAGATCCTCCGCTCGAAGAAGATCCAGCCGCTCGTCGGCGCCCGGATCGACCCGGACACGGTCGCCGTGCACCCCTCCGAGCGCGGGCAGATCAAGCAGACGCTGCTGAAGCTGGGCTGGCCGGCGGAGGACCTGGCCGGGTACGTGGACGGCGAGGCGCACGCGATCGAGCTGGCGGAGGACGGCTGGGCGCTGCGGCCGTACCAGCAGCAGGCCGTCGAGGGGTTCTGGCACGGCGGTTCGGGCGTGGTCGTGCTGCCCTGCGGCGCGGGCAAGACGCTCGTGGGCGCCGGCGCCATGGCCAAGGCCAAGGCGACCACGCTGATCCTGGTCACGAACACGGTCTCCGCGCGGCAGTGGAAGCACGAGCTGGTGAAGCGCACGTCGCTGACCGAGGACGAGATCGGCGAGTACAGCGGTACGAAGAAGGAGATCCGGCCGGTCACCATCGCCACGTACCAGGTCCTCACGACGAAGCGGAAGGGCATCTACCCGCACCTGGAGCTGTTCGACTCCCGGGACTGGGGCCTGGTCGTCTACGACGAGGTGCACCTGCTGCCGGCGCCGGTCTTCAAGTTCACGGCCGACCTGCAGGCGCGGCGGCGGCTCGGCCTGACGGCGACGCTCGTGCGCGAGGACGGGCGCGAGTCCGACGTCTTCTCCCTCATCGGCCCGAAGCGCTTCGACGCGCCGTGGAAGGAGATCGAGGCGCAGGGCTACATCGCGCCGGCCGACTGCGTGGAGGTCCGCGTCAACCTCACGGACTCCGAGCGGCTCGCCTACGCGACGGCCGAGACGGAGGAGAAGTACCGCTACTGCGCGACGACCGCCACGAAGCGGCGCGTCACGGAGGCGCTGGTGGCCCGGCACAAGGGCGAGCAGACCCTGGTCATCGGGCAGTACATCGACCAGCTCGACGAGCTCGGCGAGCACCTCGACGCGCCCGTGATCAAGGGCGAGACCAGCAATGCCCAGCGCGAGAAGCTCTTCGACGCCTTCCGGCAGGGCGAGCTCTCGGTGCTCGTGGTCTCGAAGGTCGCGAACTTCTCCATCGACCTTCCCGAGGCGACGGTCGCCATCCAGGTGTCGGGCACGTTCGGCTCCCGGCAGGAGGAGGCCCAGCGCCTCGGCCGGGTGCTGCGCCCGAAGGCGGACGGTCACGAGGCGCGCTTCTACTCGGTGGTCGCCCGCGACACCGTCGACCAGGACTTCGCGGCGCACCGGCAGCGGTTCCTGGCCGAGCAGGGGTACGCGTACCGCATCGTGGACGCGGACTCGCTTCTGGCGGGCGACGAGGCGTAAGCGGTGTAAGAGGCGTAAGAGCCGCAACGGTGCGACGAGGCGCAGGCCGTGCGCCGGGGCTCACGGGTCCGCTCCCCGGCGGCCCCGTGCGCTCAGTACGCTGGCGGGGAATCGCGTCAGGGCAAGGAGAGAGCGACATGCCTCACCAGGACATCTACGAGGTGCTGTACACCGAGCCGGCCGCTCGGGACCGCGACCGGCTGGACCCTGAGCGCAGGGCGTCGTTCGAGAAGGCCGTCGCGATCCTGGCGCGCGATCCGTACACCGAGCTCTCGCGGCCCGTCGGGCCCGGCGAGCAGGACCGGGAGATCCGGCTGACGTCGCAGATCGTGGCGGAGTACATGGTGTCGCGGGGGCGGCTGCTGCTCGTGGTACTTCGGATCTTCGATGATGCGGACATCCTCCTCACGGAGGACTGAGAGCCAAGGGCGAAAGCCCGGGTCAGGCCCTGCGGTCGTCGGCGTACTGGCCCAGGACGACGACGCTGACGGCTGCGCCGGCGAAGGCCTTGATCGCGCGGAGGGCGTGGGCGAGGGGGGATTCACCGGTTGCGGAGTCCGGGTTCACAGTTGCTGTGTTCATGTCTCCATGATGGTTTCCCGCCGCGCCCCGGACATCGGCCTGCCGGTGTAAAAGCGCAGGCCCGCGCGTACGACTCGAGGATCATGGCGTCCCCTACGGGAGGTGGAGGCCGCCCCTGACGCCCCCCAGGGGGCGCGGGAAAATCGCTCGCGCGCCCCCTGGCCGCTGACTACAATCTCCCCTTCCCGCCCGCCTCCTGCAGCGTCCGCCGCACGGAGCGCGGCCGCCGGCCGGACGGAAACCGGCGGCTTCCGATCGTTTCGTTCCGCCGTACGTACGTCTGGAGGCTCTGCCGTGCCCGCGCCGCAAGTGACCACCCACGCGAACGACCCCCTGGAGCGGGAGCGCACCCACCTCTCCTCCTCCCGCGCCGCCCTGCGCGCGATGCGCGCCGACGTCGAGGCCCTCGACATCAAGGACGTCACCGCGAACTGGGTCAACGCCGCCGTCCTGGAGCGGCAGATCGAGGAGCGCATCACGGCGCTGGCCGACCTCGCGCACACCCCGCTGTTCTTCGGGCGCCTGGACTACACGCACGCGCCGGGCGCGGATCAGGCCGAAGGGGCCGGGGGCGAGCGTTTTTACATCGGCCGCCGCCACGTGCACGACGCCGACGGCGACCCCATGGTGATCGACTGGCGTGCGCCCGTCTCGCAGCCGTTCTACCGGGCGTCCAAGAAGGAGCCGATGGACGTGCGGATGCGCCGCCGCTTCGGCTACACGGGCGGCGAACTCACCGCGTACGAGGACGAGGACCTCACCGACGCGTCCGGCGCGGACCAGGCCAGCAAGCTGCTGCAGACGGAGATCGAGCGGCCGCGCGTGGGTCCCATGCGGGACATCGTGGCCACGATCCAGCCGGAGCAGGACGAGATCGTCCGCGCGGGGATCGGCGGCACGGTGTGCGTCCAGGGGGCGCCCGGCACCGGGAAGACGGCGGTCGGCCTGCACCGTGTGGCCTATCTGCTCTACGCGCACCGCGAGCGCCTCGCCCGCACGGGCACGCTGGTCATCGGCCCGAACCGGTCGTTCCTGCACTACATCGAGCAAGTTCTGCCCGCACTCGGTGAGTTGAACGTGGCGCAGGCGACGGTCGACGACCTCGTCGCGCACGTGGAGGTGCGCGGCACGGACCGCGCGGAGGCCGCCCGTATCAAGGGCGACGCCCGCATGGCGGAGGTGCTGCGGCGCGCGGTGCGCTCCGGGGTGGCGATGCCGCAGGAGTCCGTGGTCGTCGTGCGCGGCTCGCGGCGGTGGCGGGTTCCCGCGTACGAGATCGAGGAGATCGTCCGCGAGCTGCTGGACCGTGACATCCGCTACGGCGCCGCCCGCGAGGCCCTGCCGCAGCGGATCGCGCACGCCGTGCTCGTACGCATGGAGCAGGCGGGCGAGGCGCCGGACGACCGGGTGCAGGACGCGGTCGCGCGCAACGCCGCCGTGAAGGCGGCCGTCAAGGCGGTCTGGCCCGCGGTCGATCCGGTGAAGCTGGTGCTGCGGCTGCTGTCCGACCCGGAGTTCCTGGCGGAGCACGCGGACGGGGTGCTCTCGGCGGAGGAGCAGGCGGAGATCCTGTGGGCGAAGCCGGCGCGCGGCGTGAAGTCGGCGAAGTGGTCGGCGGCGGACGCGGTGCTGATCGACGAGGCGGCGGACCTGGTGGCGCGGACGCCGTCGCTGGGCCACGTGGTCCTGGACGAGGCCCAGGACCTCTCCCCCATGCAGTACCGCGCGGTGGGCCGGCGCTGCACGACCGGTTCCGCGACGATCCTCGGCGACCTCGCACAGGGCACGACGCCGTGGGCGACGGCCAGTTGGGAGGAGGCGCTCACGCACCTGGGCAAGCCGGAGTCCGCCGTGGAGGAGCTCACGCAGGGCTTCCGCGTGCCGCGCGAGGTGATCGCCTACGCGTCGCGGCTGCTGCCCGCCATCGCCCCCGGCCTGGCCGAGGCCACGTCCGTCCGTGAGGCGGCGGGCGACTTCGCGGTGCGCGCGGTGCCCGCCGGGGAGCTGGACGCGGCGGTCGTGACCGCCTGCCGGGAGTCGCTGGAGCGGGAGGGGTCGATCGGCCTGATCGCGGCGGACGCGCGGATCGACGCGCTGGGCGCGCTGCTGGTGGAGGCGGGCCTGCCGTACCTGGCCCCGGGCGAGGAGACGACGGAGGAGGCCCGCCTGACGCTGGTGCCGGCCTCGCTGGCGAAGGGCCTGGAGTACGACTACGTGGTCCTGGACGAACCGGCCGCGGTCGTCGCCGGCGAGCCGGACGAGCGGACGGGGCTGCGGCGGCTGTACGTGGCGCTGACGCGAGCGGTCTCGGGGCTGACGGTGCTTCACGCGGAGCCGCTGCCCGAGCAGTTGAGGTAACCGGAGGCCTTACGAGGCCTCCCCCTCCAACCCCCTGAGCAGGGCGTCCAGCAGCCCGGGGAACCGCTTGTCGAGGTCACTCCGCCGCAGCTGTACGAACCGGTGGCGGCCGGAGACGCGCGTCGAGGTCACCCCCGCCTCGCGCAGGACCTTCATGTGGTGCGACACCGTGGACTTGTGCAGGTGGTCGAGGCCGAGGCCGCTCAGTTCGCAGTCGAACTCCCGGCCCTTCAAGTACACCGACAGGAGCTGCAGGCGCACGGGGTCGCCGAGCGCGTGCAGCACCTTCACCAGCCGGATGTCCTCGGTCGCGGGCTGCGGCAGCCACTCGTCCGGCATGTGCTCTTCCCTCCTCACCCCCGGCAACTGAACTGTTTGACAATTATCCACCCATCCCCAATTGTTTGACGAGCATCCAACGATGCCGTCTCGAAGGGGGATCCTGTGCGTCTGCGACTACTTCTGCTCGCCCTCGGCACCTTTGCCGTGGGCACCGACACCATGGTCATGGCCGGCATCCTCGGCCGGGTCGCCGACGACCTCGGCGTATCCGTCCTGGCAGCCGGCCAGGTGGTGACCGTCTTCGCGCTCGCGTACGCGCTGCTCGCCCCGGTCCTCGCCGCCGCGACCGCCCGCTGGCCGCGCCGCCGCCTGCTGCTCACGGCACTCGCCGTGTTCACCGCCGCGAACGCCCTGAGCGCCCTCGCACCCGACTACCCGACGCTCCTCGCGACCCGCGTCCTGGCCGCCGCCGGAGCCGCCCTCTACAGCCCGAACGCCAGCGCGGCCGCCACCACCCTCGTCCCGCCGGAGCGGCGCGGCCGGGCCATCGCGACCGTGCTCGGCGGGATGACCGTGGCCACGGCCCTGGGCGTGCCGCTCGGCACCTACGTGGGCCGGGCGGACTGGCGGCTGACCATGTGGCTCGTCACCGCGCTCGGCGCCGTGGCCCTGCTGGGCCTGGCCGCCTTCCTCCGCGAACTGCCCGTACCCGCCCAGGCGGTGGGCCTGCGGGAGCGGCTCGCCCCGCTGCGCGACGGGCGCGTCCTGGCCGCCGCGGCGACGACCTTCGCCTTCTTCATGGCGTTCCAGTCCGTCTACATCTACCTGGGCACGGCCGTCCACCCGGCGACGGGCGGCGACGCGGACCGGCTCAGCACCATCCTGCTGGCGACGGGCGTCGCCTCGGTCGCGGGCAGCTGGCTCGGCGGACACGTCGTGGACCGCTGGGGCGTCCGCAAGGTCCTGCTGACCGGCAGCGTGATCTCGGCGGTGTTCTTCGCAGCGCTGCCGTGGCTGGGCCGGACGATGACGGGCGCGCTCGTCTACGCGCTGGTGGTGCCGCTCGCCGGCTGGTCGATCTCGGTGGCCCAGCCCCACCGCCTGGCCTCCCTGCGCCCCGCCGACGCACCGCTGCTGCTCTCCCTCAACAGCAGCGCGCTGTACCTGGGCATGGCCGCGGGCGGCGGGACGGGCAGCCTGGCGATGGCACTCCTGGGAGAGCGCTGGTTCCCGCTGGGGGCGTCGGCACTGGCGCTGGTGGCGCTGGCCCTCGCCGCGGCGACGACCAAGAGCACCGCACCGGGACCCCGCCCGGCGGTCCCGGCACGCCCCCGGGCGACGGCGGACCGCTAGCCCCCGCAGGCGCGGTCACCCGGCAAGAGCACCGCGAGGCACCGCCGGACCGCACCGCCGTGACACCTCAGCCGTGACACCTCAGCGCTGCTGCGGACCGGACACATCCCGGAGGCGGCAGACGGCGGGCGGCAGGCCGCAGGAAGCGGCAGCGGCAGCGGCAGCGGCCTCGCGGAGCGCCCCGCCGGGCACGGCGCGGTTCCCCGAAGGCGGCCGCCGCAAGGGGGCGGCGCGCCACGCCGCCGCGAGCCCGGCGGAGGCGCCGCGACCGGGAGCCGCACCTACCGCTACGCGTCCAGCGCGTCCCGCCACGTCCGCACCGCACCGGCGTCCACCGGCCCGCCCCACCCGTCCGGCCGAGCGGCACCACCGATGTGGAAGGCGGAGATCCCGGCCCCGCGCAGCACCGGCAGGTGCTTGAGCTGCAGCCCGCCGCCCACCATGATCCTCGGCTCGTAGCCGGGCTCGTCGGCCCGCCCCGCCTCCGCGACGAGCGTGGCGAGGCCGTCGTCGACACCGGCGGCGGACCCCGCCGTCAGGTACGTGTCCAGGCCGGGCAGGTCGGCGAGCTGCTTGCGCAGGGCGTCGCGGTCCGCCGCCCGGTCGATGGCGCGGTGGAACGTCCAGCGCGCCCGCGGCCCGATCGCGTCGGCGAGCGCGGCGACGGCCGTGAGGTCGGCACGGCCGTCGTCGGTGAGGAAACCGAAGACGAACTCCGAGGCGCCTTCCGCGACCAGCGCGCGGGCCCGGTCGCACAGGGCGTCCAGGGCCGCCGCGTCACCCGCGGAGAAGCCGTCGGCGGCGCGCAGCATGACGCGCACGGGGATGCGGACGGCGTCCCGCACGGCGGTGAAGGTCTCCAGGGGCGGGGTGAGCCCGTCCGCGGCCATGTCGGTGACCAGTTCGAGGCGGTCCGCCCCGCCGTCCTGCGCCGCCACCGCGTCCCGCGGACCGAGCGCGATCACCTCAAGAATTGGTCTAGACATATTGCACAGCCTGCCATACGGGGACCCCGGGCCAAAAGCGGTGCCCCACAATTGGCCCATGGCAGCCACGACCGAGCACCCGTCCGGCCCCGCCCTGCGCATCCGCTGGCAGGAGACCGTCGACCGCGCACGCGGCGGCGCGACCTCCCCGGACCCCGGCCCGTACGCGGACGACCTGCTGCGCCGCTGGTCGGAGCCGCAGCGCCGCTACCACACCGTCGATCACCTGGTGGCGGTCCTGGACCGGGTCGAGGAGCTGGCCGCGCACGCCGACGACGCGGACGCCGTCCGCCTCGCCGCCTGGTTCCACGACGCGGTCTACCGCCCCGACCGCTCCGAGAACGAGGAGCGCAGCGCTCACCTGGCCGAGCGCGCCCTGCCCGAGCTGGGCATCGGCGCCGCCCGTACGGCCGAGGTCGCCCGGCTCGTGCGGCTGACCGTCGGCCACGCCCCGGCGGCCGGCGACCGGGACGGCGAAGTGCTCTCCGACGCCGACCTGGCCGTGCTCGCGGGCTCCCCGCAGGAGTACGCGGCCTACGCCGCCGCCGTCCGCGAGGAGTACGGCTTCGTGCCGGACGCGGCCTTCCGCGAGGGGCGCTCGGCCGTGCTGCGGCAGCTCCTGGACCTGCCGCGGCTCTTCCGCACGCCGCTGGGCTACGACCGCTGGGAGGCGGTCGCGCGCCACAACCTCACCACCGAACTGGGCCTGCTGGCCGGCTGACCGCGCCGAAGAGAGCCGAAGAGAGCCGAAGAGAAGAGCAGCACCTACGGCGCAGTACCTACGGCCGTTCGTGCTTGGGCCGCCGCAACCCCGCGCCCACCAGCAGCCGCACCAGCTCCTTGCTGCTCGCCTCCACTGCGCCCAGCCGCACGGCGTCCCCGTAGGACGTCGACGGCACGTCGTAGTGGTCGCGGTCGAACGCGCGGGCGGGAGCGCCGAGCCGCGCGGCGAAGGCGTGCAGCTCGTCGTACGACACATCGCTGATCAGGTGCGACCACATGCGGCCGTGCCCGGGCCAGACGGGCGGGTCGATGTAGAGCGTCATCGGCGGCGCCTCACCGCAGGGCGTCGGCGAGCGAGCCGACGGGTGCGACCAGGACCGTCTGCTTGGTGCAGGCCCAGTGCGGGTCGGGCCCCAGCTCCGGCTCGACCTCCAGGGCGTGCAGGTCACCGGTCCGGGTGCAGACCGGGCACAGCGGCCAGCGGCCGTACCGCTCCAGCAGGGCGTCCTGGACGTCCTGGGCTATCAGCCCGACCACGAACCCGGCACCCTCCGGCCACTGCTCGACCCACCACCGCCGCTGCGCCACCGCGTCCTCGACGAGCGAGACGACGTCGGCCTCCGCCACATCACCCGCGACCAGGTCGGCGAGGATCAGGGCACGCGCCGTGTGCAGCGTTTGTTCGAGCTCCATACGGTCCATTGTCCCGGACAGGGGCGGTTGACGGCTCACCACCCTGAAAATACCTTTCAAAAGGTGAGCAGCAAATTGAAAGAAACTACCGGCGGCGCCCGTGCGGTCCCCGCGCCGGCCGACGCCCCCGCCGCGCCGCCCGCCCGCGGCGCCCCCGTCCGCGGCGCGCCCGCCCCCGGCGCGCTCGCCGCCAAGGTCCGTACGCTCGCCCCCTCCATGACCCGCTCGATGCAGCGCGTCGCCGAGACCGTGGCGAGCGACCCCGCGGGCTCCGCCGCCCTCACCGTCACCGCCCTCGCGGAGCGCACCGGCACGAGCGAGGCCACCGTCGTGCGCACCGCCCGCATCCTCGGCTATCCGGGCTACCGAGACCTGCGGCTCGCCCTCGCCGCGCTCGCCGCCGAGCAGGCGGCCGGCCGCGCCCCGGCCGTCACCGCCGACATCGCGGTCGACGACCCGCTGCCCGCCGTCGTCGCCAAGCTCGCCCAGGAGGAGGCGCAGTGCCTTGCGGACACCGCCGCCACCCTCGACACCGCGCAGCTGGAGGCCGCGGTGGCGGCGCTCGCCGGCGCCCGGCGCATCGACGTCTACGGCATCGGCGCCTCCCACCTCGTCGGCCAGGACCTCGTCCAGAAACTGCTCCGCATCGGCCTGATCGCCCACGCCCCCACCGACCCGCACCTGGCCGTCACCAACGCCGTCCAGCTGCGCGCGGGCGACGTCGCCGTCGCCATCACCCACTCCGGCCGCACCACCGACGTCATCGAACCGCTGCGGGTCGCCTTCGAGCACGGCGCGACGACGCTCGCGATCACCGGCCGCCCGGAGGGCGAGATCGCCCAGTACGCCGACCACGTGCTCACCACCTCCTCCGCCCGGGAGAGCGAGCTGCGGCCCGCGGCCATGTCGAGCCGCACCAGTCAGCTCCTCGTGGTGGACTGCCTGTTCATCGGCGTCGCCCAGCGGACGTACGAGTCCGCGGCGCCGGCCCTGTCCGCCTCGTACGAAGCGCTCGCCCACCGCCACGCCCCGCGCTCCCCGCGCTGACCGAAGCCGGCCCACCCGGCACGCATGGAAAGAGCCGTCCGCCCATGGCCTCTTCTGCTTCGTCATCCGCATCGACCGCTGCCGCAGCCGCTTCCCCCGTGCCGTCCGACGCACCGGTTCCGCCTGGCACGCCGGCCTCTCCGGGCACTCCCGCGCCGCCCGGCGCATCGCCCGCCCAGACAGGCCCGTCCGAGCCGTCCGACTCACCCGCACTGTCCGTCTCACCCGTGCCGCCCGGCATGCCCGCCTCGCCGGACAGTCCCGCGCCGCCCGGCTCACCCGCCTTGCCGTGCACCCCCGCGCCGCCCCGCACATCGCCCGCGCGGACAAACCCGTCCACACCGTCCGGCCCGCCCACGGCATCCGGCGCCCCCGCCCCGCCGGACGCTTCCGCATCGCCTCCCCCCTCCGCATCGCCTCCGCCGTCCGGCCCGCCGGGTGCGTCCATGCCTGCCGGTGCCTCGCCGGTTCCGTCCTCGCAAGCGCGCAGCGCGCTCCGCAGCGAGCTCGCCGCCCTCACCACCGAGGCCTTCCGACCCGACCTCGCGGAGATCGACCGGCTGCCCACCCTCGACATCGCCAGGATCATGAACGGCGAGGACGCCGGCGTCCCCGCCGCCGTCGCCGCCCGGCTGCCCGAGATCGCCGCGGCCATCGACGCCACCGCCGCCCGGATGGCCCGCGGCGGCCGGCTCGTCTACGCGGGCGCGGGCACCGCCGGCCGCCTCGGTGTGCTCGACGCCAGTGAGTGCCCGCCGACCTTCAATACCAGCCCCTCGCAGGTCATGGGCGTGATCGCGGGCGGCGCGGCGGCGCTCGTCACCGCCGTCGAAGGTGCCGAGGACAGCCGGGAGCTGGCCGCGGGCGACCTGGCCGCCCTCGGTGTCGGCCCGGCCGACACCGTCGTCGGCATCTCCGCCTCCGGCCGCACCCCCTACGCGGTCGGGGCCGTCGAACACGCCCGCGCCGCCGGGGCGCTGACCATCGGCGTGTCCTGCAACGCCGGTTCACCCCTCGGCCGGGCCGCCGACCACGCCATCGAGGTCGTCGTCGGCCCCGAGCTGCTCACCGGCTCGACGCGGCTGAAGGCCGGCACCGCCCAGAAGCTCGTCCTCAACATGCTCTCGACGATCACCATGATCCGGCTCGGCAAGACGTACGGGAACCTGATGGTCGACGTGCGGGCCACCAACGACAAGCTGCGCGCCCGCTCCCGGCAGATCGTCGCCCTGGCCACGGGCGCCTCCGAGCAGGAGATAGAGGCCGCGCTGACGGAGACCGGCGGCGAGGTGAAGCACGCCATCCTCGTCGTCCTGGGCGGCGTCGACGGGCGCACGGCCGCGCGCCTTCTGGACGAGTCGGGCGGTCACCTGCGCACGGCCCTCCAAACGGCACATGGGTAGCCGCACCATGGCACCGGACCCTCCGGACGCGCCGGACGACGGCCCGAGAGGGGAGCGCGGCCGCGGCGCCGGCGCGGCCGCGCTCCTGCCCCTCCTCGGCGGCGCCGGCAACCTCACGTCCGTCACGAACTGCATGACACGGCTGCGGGTGACCGTCCGGGACCCGTCGGCCGTCCGGCGCGACGAACTACGGGCCCTTCCGGGGGTACTGGGCATCGTCGAGGACGGCACGGCCCTGCAGATCGTGCTCGGCCCGGGCGCGGTGGCCAAGGTCGCGCCGGAGCTCGCGCGGCATGTGGAGGCGGCCACCGCGGCAGCCGCCACCGGGGAGGCTGTCACCGCTGAGGCGGTCACCGGGGAGGCTGTCACCGCTGAGGCGCTGGCCGAGCGCGGCGCGGCTCTCCGGGCCGAGCGCAAGGCCCGCAACGCCACCCCGGCCAAGGAGTTCCTGCGCCGGATCGCCCAGATCTTCATCCCCCTGATCCCCGCCCTGATCGGCTGCGGCATCGTCGCGGGCCTGGCCGGACTGCTCGCCAACCTCCGCTGGCTGCCCGCACTGGCCCCCGCGCTGACCGCGTGTGCGTCGGGCTTCATGTCCCTGATCGCGGTCTTCGTCGGCTACAACACGGCCAAGGAGTTCGGCGGCACCCCCGTCCTGGGCGGGGCCGTCGCGGCGATCATCGTGTTCCCCGGCGTGGACCGGGTGAGCGCGTTCGGCGAGAAGCTCGTGCCCGGCCAGGGCGGGGTACTCGGTGCGCTGGCCGCGGCCCTGCTCGCCGCGCACGTCGAGCGGTGGTGCCGGCGCCGCGTCCCCGAGGCCCTGGACGTGCTGGTCACCCCGACGGTGACGGTCCTGGTCACGGGCCTGGTCACGCTGTACGGGCTGATGTACGCGGCGGGCGAGGTCGCCACGGCCACCGGACGCTTCGCCGACTGGCTGCTCGCGAACGGCGGAGCCGCGGCCGGCTGCGTCCTGGGCGGGCTGTTCCTGCCCCTGGTGATGCTGGGCCTGCACCAGGCCCTCATCCCCATCCACACGACCCTGATCCAGCAGCAGGGCTCCACGGTGCTGCTGCCGATCCTCGCGATGGCGGGCGCCGGGCAGGTGGGCGCGGCCCTCGCCCTCTACGTCCGCCTCTCGCACAACACCTCGGTACGCCGGACGATCCGGTCCGCGATGCCGGCCGGCCTCCTGGGCATCGGCGAGCCCCTGATCTACGGCGTCTCCCTGCCGCTGGGCCGCCCGTTCGTCACCGCCTGCATCGGCGGCGCGTTCGGAGGAGCGTTCGTGGGACTGCTCGGGCAGCTGGGCGACACGGTCGGCTCGACGGCCATCGGCCCGTCGGGCTGGGCCCTGTTCCCGCTGCTGCAGGGCGGCCACGGCCCGGGCCGGGCGGTTGCGGTCTACGGGGCGGGCCTGCTGGTGGGCTACGCGGCGGGATTCGCAGCGACGTACGCGTTCGGCCTGAGCCGCCGCTCGCTGCGGGAGCTGAACGCGGAACGAGCCGCGGAACACGCCGCAGAAAAAGCCGCGGAGAACAACGGCCCGAGGGCGGCACCCCCCGCGTAGGGGAGTACCGCCCTCGGGCGCGTACAGCGTCAGGACAGGTGATCCGTCAGGATCAGAAGTCCATGTCACCGCCCGGCATGCCGCCCGGAGCGGCCGCGGCGGCCTTCTCCGGCTTGTCGGCGATGACGGCCTCGGTGGTGAGGAAGAGCGCAGCGATGGACGCGGCGTTCTGCAGGGCGGAGCGGGTGACCTTGGCCGGGTCGATGATGCCCTCGGCGACCAGGTCGACGTACTCGCCCGTGGCGGCGTTGAGGCCGTGGCCCGGGGTCAGGTTGCGCACCTTCTCCACGACGACGCCGCCCTCGAGACCGGCGTTGACCGCGATCTGCTTGAGCGGGGCCTCCAGGGCCAGCTTGACGGCGGCGGCACCGGTGGCCTCGTCGCCCTCGAGCTCCAGCTTCTCGAACACCTGGGAGGCCTGCAGCAGGGCCACGCCACCACCGGCGACGATGCCCTCCTCGACGGCCGCCTTCGCGTTGCGAACGGCGTCCTCGATGCGGTGCTTGCGCTCCTTGAGCTCGACCTCGGTCGCGGCACCGGCCTTGATGACGGCCACGCCGCCGGCCAGCTTCGCGAGGCGCTCCTGGAGCTTCTCGCGGTCGTAGTCCGAGTCGCTGTTCTCGATCTCGGCGCGGATCTGGTTGACGCGGCCCTGGACCTGGTCGCTGTCACCGGCACCGTCGACGATGGTCGTCTCGTCCTTGGTGATGACGACCTTGCGGGCGCGGCCGAGCAGGTCGAGACCGGCGTTCTCCAGCTTGAGGCCGACCTCCTCGGAGATGACGGTGCCACCGGTGAGGATGGCGATGTCACCGAGCATGGCCTTGCGGCGGTCGCCGAAGCCCGGGGCCTTGACGGCGACGGACTTGAAGGTGCCGCGGATCTTGTTCACGACGAGCGTGGACAGGGCCTCGCCCTCGACGTCCTCGGCGATGATCAGCAGCGGCTTGCCGGACTGCATGACCTTCTCCAGGAGCGGCAGCAGGTCCTTGACCGAGCCGATCTTGGAGTTGACGATCAGGATGTACGGGTCGTCGAGGGACGCCTCCATACGCTCCATGTCGGTGGCGAAGTACGCCGAGATGTAGCCCTTGTCGAAGCGCATACCCTCGGTGAGCTCCAGCTCCAGACCGAAGGTCTGGGACTCCTCGACGGTGATGACGCCTTCCTTGCCGACCTTGTCCATGGCCTCGGCGATGAGCTCGCCGATCTGGGTGTCGGCGGCGGAGATGGAGGCGGTGGAGGCGATCTGCTCCTTGGTCTCCACGTCCTTGGCCTGCTCGAGCAGGGCACCGGAGACGGCCTCGACGGCCTTCTCGATACCGCGCTTCAGCGCCATCGGGTTGGCACCCGCGGCGACGTTGCGCAGGCCCTCGCGGACCAGGGCCTGGGCGAGGACGGTCGCGGTCGTCGTGCCGTCACCGGCGACGTCGTCCGTCTTCTTCGCGACCTCCTTGACCAGCTCGGCGCCGATCTTCTCGTACGGGTCCTCGAGCTCGATCTCCTTGGCGATGGAGACACCATCGTTGGTGATCGTGGGGGCGCCCCACTTCTTCTCGAGGACGACGTTGCGGCCCTTGGGGCCGAGGGTGACCTTGACGGCGTCGGCGAGCTGGTTCATCCCGCGCTCGAGACCGCGCCGTGCCTCCTCGTCGAACGCGATGATCTTGGCCATGTGAAGTGGTCCTCCCAGGACGGGGTGGAGACTGCTCCGGACCGCACTGGCGCCCGCGACGGACGGCCTGCGTACCCTGCGGTTCCTTGCCCCGCCTGGCCCACGGACCTCACCGACGGTCCAAATCTGTCACTCTCACTCGGAGAGTGCTAAGCCCAATGATTAGCACTCGACCAGGGAGAGTGCAAGCGCCTTCGGGGGACGGTCACGCGCACGGGGCGCGGGAGCAGGGGCCCCAGGCAGCCGTACCCACCCCACGCGCCCCGCACACGCGCGAGGGGCCCGCACCCCGTGAGGTGCGAGCCCCTCTGCAAACCGAGCGAGCCGGTGGTCGATGCGCCGCGATCAGACCTGCTGCAGCTTCACCATGTCCGCCTGCGGCCCCTTCTGGCCCTGCGAGATCTCGAACTCGACCCGCTGACCCTCCTCGAGGGTGCGGTAGCCGTCCATCTGAATCGCGCTGTAGTGGACGAATACATCCGCACCACCGTCGACCGCGATGAAGCCGTAGCCCTTCTCCGCGTTGAACCACTTGACGGTGCCCTGAGCCATGCCTAACTCCCCTATTACTGGCCCTTGCGCAGGACCGCACTTCGCGGACCCGGGTCAGACCTCACCCCCTGGCAGCCCAGTGGGTGTGCGCCGGAACGCGTCGACCGCGGCTGAATGTATCTGCACGGATGCCGTCTGCAACAGGTCACTCGGACGAGAATTCCGGGCATGGCCGATCGAGAAAATCGGCTGAACTCCGGGTATTTCAGGGCAAGTCGGGCCGGGTATAACGCAACCAACCCGGCATTTCGTGCACACACTTCGCGCACAACTTGACGGGTTCTCATATGCGTTCGGCACTGACGCCGGGCGGGGATCGCCTCAACTGTATCGCGCTCAACAGGCGGAATCGCCCCGTCCGCTTTACGGACGAGGCGATTCCGGGGACGTCGTGCGGCAATAACGGAGGAACCCTGCGAAACCTCAGCCGCCCGCGACGGCCGGGATGACGGAGACGGCGGAGCCGTCGGGGGTGGGCGTCTGCAGCCCCTGCTCGAAGCGGACGTCGTCGTCGTTGACGTAGACGTTCACGAACCGGCGCAGCTTGCCGGCGTCGTCGAGCACACGGGCGGCGATACCGGTGTGGCCGGCCTCAAGGGACTGAATGACCTCGGCGAGGGTCGCACCCTCGGCGGTGACTTCGGCCTTCCCGCCGGTGTAGGTGCGCAGGATGGTGGGGATACGAACGGTGACGCTCATGGGGTACTCACCTTCGGTAAAACGAGTTGTGGGCAGCTGTCCCGCAGGGCTGGGGGCACCCCCGGACGGAGTTTGGGGGAGGGTGGGCACAACGGCCCGCAGACGTCAGCGGACGGACAGCCCCGCGGCGCGGAAAGCCTCCAGTGACGGCCGGATCGTCGCCGTAGGCCCGGCGGCGACGGCATCGAGCGTCTTCAGCCCGTCCCCGGTGTTCAGCACGACCGTGGTGAGCGAGGGATCGAGCAGGCCGCTCTCGATGAGCTTCTTCGTGACCCCCACGGCCACCCCGCCCGCCGTCTCCGCAAAGATCCCCTCCGTCCGGGCGAGCAGCCGGATCGCGTCGACGATCTGCTCGTCGGTGACGTCCTCGACCGCCCCGCCCGTCCGCCGCGCGATGTCCAGCACGTACGGCCCGTCGGCCGGGTTGCCGATGGCGAGGGACTTCGCGATCGTGTCCGGCTTCACCGGCCGCACCACGTCGTGCCCGTCCTTGAAGGCGCGTGCGACCGGCGAGCAGCCCTCCGCCTGCGCTCCGAAGATCTTGTACGGGCGGTCCTCGACCAGGCCCAGCGCGATGAGCTCCTTGAGCCCCTTGTCGATCTTCGTGAGCTGTGAGCCCGAGGCGATCGGCACGACGATCTGGTCCGGCAGCCGCCAGCCCAGCTGCTCGCAGATCTCGTAGGCGAGCGTCTTCGACCCTTCACCGTAGTACGGGCGGAGGTTGACGTTGACGAAGCCCCAGCCCTCCCCCAGCGGGTCGCCGATCAGTTCGCTGCAGAAGCGGTTGACGTCGTCGTACGTGCCCTCGATGCCGACGAGGTCGCCGCCGTACACCGCGGCCATGACGACCTTCCCGGCCTCCAGGTCGTGCGGGATGAAGACGCAGGACTTGAACCCGGCCCGGGCGGCCGCGGCCCCGACCGCACCCGCCAGGTTCCCGGTCGAGGAGCACGACAGTGTCGTGAAGCCGAAGGCGCGGGCGGCCTCGACCGCGATCGCGACGACCCGGTCCTTGAAGGAGTGTGTCGGGTTGCCGGAGTCGTCCTTGACGTACAGACCGCCGGTCACGCCCAGCTCGCGGGCGAGGTTGCCGGCCTCGACGAGCTTGGTGAGGCCGGGGTTGAGGCTGGGCTTGCCCGCGACGTCGGCGGGGACGGGCAGCAGGGGGGCGTAGCGCCAGATGTTCGCGGGGCCGGCCTCGATGCGCTTGCGCAGGGCCTCAGGGTCGCCGGCGGGCAGTTCGTAGGCGACTTCGAGGGGGCCGAAGCACAGGGCGCAGGCGAAGATGGGACCGAGGTCGAAGCGCTCTCCGCACTCGCGGCAGGAGAGTGCCACGGCGGGTCCGAGGTCCACAGAAGTGGTAGAGGGTTCAACAGACTGCACAGCCATGGAGGCGAGGCCCTTTCTCCTCATCTTCCTCGCGGCGTACGTCGCCACGAGACGGAATTGGCACCTTCCCCGCCGGGAGCCTCGCGTCGGATGACCGAGACCGGCTGGAGGGTTGCCGGGGCTTCAACGGGCCGTGTCCCTCTGCCCCTCGTGATGAGCGGTATGGCACTGGGCGGGGCCCAGGCGTTTGTGCACGCGGCGACCCCCGACATAGGACGGCGGTCCGCGTTGTTCAAGACTGTAACGGAAGGGACGGCCCGTTGAGAGGGGCGTCCGCACCGCGAGATGCGTCACAGAACGCGTCGCAGAACGTCCGTGAGACAGGGAGTCGTACACGTGCTGGAAGAGGTGGAGCGCTGGCTGGCCGAGCGGTCCTGGTCCGCTGCTGATCGTCCGCTCGACGTGCTTCTGGCCGCCAAACGGGACTCCGGCACCACGGTGAGCGTGGTCCTGCCGGCGCTGAACGAGGAGCCGACGGTCGGCGCCATCGTGGCGACGATCCGCCACGAGCTGATGTCGGACGCGGTGCCGCTGGTGGACGAGCTGGTGGTGGTCGACTCGGGCTCCACCGACCGCACGGCCGAGGTCGCAGCAGAGGCCGGGGCGCGCGTGGTGCACCGGGACGAGCTGCTGCCGGGCCTGCCCGCGCTGCCGGGCAAGGGCGAGGTGCTGTGGCGCTCCCTGCTGGCGACGACCGGCGACATCGTCTGCTTCGTGGACGCCGACCTGCGCGAGTTCTCGGCGGACTTCGTGTCGGGGATCGTGGGCCCGCTGCTGACCGACCCGGGCGTGCACTTCGTCAAGGCGATGTACGACCGCCCGCTGGGCGAGGCGGTCGGCCAGGGCGGCCGGGTGACCGAGCTCGTGGCCCGTCCCCTGCTGAATCTGCACTGGCCGCAGCTGGCCGGTTTCGTGCAGCCGCTCGGCGGCGAGTACGCGGCCCGCCGGTCGCTCCTGGAGCGGCTGCCGTTCCCCGTCGGCTACGGCGTGGAGCTGGGCCTTCTGGTGGACGCGCTGCACACGGTCGGCCTGGGGGCGCTGGCCCAGGTGGACGTGGGCGTGCGCAAGCACCGCCACCAGGACGGGCGGGCGCTGGGCCGGATGGCCGCCGCCATCTACCGCACCGCGCAGCTCCGGCTGGCCCGGGGGCACCTGGTGCGACCTGCGCTGACACAGTTCGAACGAACCCCGGAGGGCTTCGTTCCGCGGACGTACGCGGTGGACACGGAGGAGCGGCCGCCGATGGCCGGAATACCCGAGTACGCGCAGCGGCACGCCGCGTAAGCGTACGTTTGAGCGGTTCTTCCCGCGGCAAGGCTGGCCACATGGTCGCTGAGCACGTGCACCCCGCATCGATCGCCGCCGCACCGATCGTCGTCGCCTCCAACCGCGGCCCGGTCTCGTACCGGCGCCGCGAGGACGGCACCCTCGTGGCCGGGCGCGGCGGCGGCGGGCTGGTCTCCGGGCTCAGCTCGATACAGCGCGACGACGAGGGAGACGCCGAGGGCGGGGCCGCGGTGTGGGTGTGCGCGGCCCTGGCCGAGGGCGACCGCGAGGCGGCCCGCGCCGCCGGCCGAAGACTCTCCACGGACGACACCGGCGGGCACCACGTGCGGATGCTCGACATCCCGCCGGACACCTTCGCCGCCGCGTACAACGGCATCGCCAACTCGGTGCTGTGGTTCGTGCACCACATGCTCTACCAGACGCCCCTGGAGCCCTCCTTCGACCGGGAGTTCCGGGCGCAGTGGGCGGCCTACGAGGAGTACAACGCGGCGTTCGCGGAGGCCGTCGCCGAGGAGGCCGCGCAGGGCGCCGCGGTGCTCGTCCAGGACTACCACCTGGCGCTCGTGCCGGGCCTGCTCCGGGCGCGCCGCCCCGACCTGCGCATCGGCCACTTCTCGCACACCCCCTGGGCCCCGCCGGACTACTTCCGGATGCTGCCGGACGACGTGGCCGGGCAGCTGCTGCGCGGTGTGCTCGGCGGCGACCGGGCCGGCTTCCTGACCCTGCGCTGGGCCGAGGCGTTCGCCGCGTGCTGCGCGGACGCGCTGGGCGCGGAGGTCGTGCGGGACGGCGAGGGGCGCGCCGCCGAGGTGCGCTTCGAGGGGCGGACGACGCGGCTGGGCGTGCACGGCCTCGGCGCCGACGGGGACTTCCTGCGCGAGCGGGCGCACCGGGCGGACGTCGAGGAGCGCATGGCGGCGCTGAGGTCGCAGATCGGCCCGGGCCGCAGGGCGATCGTGCGCGTGGACCGCACGGAGCTGTCCAAGAACATCGTGCGCGGGCTGTACGCGTACCGGCTGCTGCTGGAGGAGCACCCGCAGTGGCGCGGCAAGGTCGTGCACGTCGCCTTCGCCTACCCCTCCCGCCAGGACCTCGCCGTCTACCGCGACTACACCGCCGAGGTGGAGCGGGTCGCCCGCGGGATCAACGCCGAGTTCGGCACGGAGGGCTGGGAGCCGGTCGCCCTGCACGTCAAGGACGACTTCGCGCGCTCGCTGGCCGCGTACCGGCTGGCGGACGTGGCCCTGGTCAATCCCATCCGGGACGGGATGAACCTCGTCGCCAAGGAGGTGCCGGTGGTCTCCGACCACGGCTGCGCGCTGGTGCTCTCGCGCGAGGCGGGGGCGGCGGCCGAGCTGGGCGACGAGGCGATCACCGTCAACCCGTACGACGTGGAGGCCACGGCCCGCGCGCTGCACCTGGCCCTGCTGATGGACCCCGGGGAGCGGGCGGAGCGCACCAAGCGGCTGGCCGCGGCGGCGACGGCGCTGCCGCCGGCCCGGTGGTTCACGGACCAGCTGCGGGCGCTGCGGGCGCTGTGAGCGGGTGAGCGGTGAGCCGGTGAGCGGCTGAGGGCGCCGCGGGTCGCCGGCCCGGGCCGTGACGCGCCGGAGTGCGAGCCGCACACCTCCGGGCCCCGTCTGGGCGGCCGGCGCTTCGGCGGCCCGGGCTGCCCGGATCCGGGCCGGGGTAGCCATGGCGCATGTCAAATGTCCCACGTTGGGCCGTACTTGCCACGGCGTGCGCCGCCGCCCTGACCGCGGTCGCCGGCTGCTCCTCGGACTCCTCCAAGAACGACGACGGCAAGCGGGCCGAGAGCGCGAAGGGTAGCTCCGCAGCGCCGTCCGGCTCATCGGCCGACCCGTCGGCCAACTCGTCGTCCGACCCCTCGGCCAACTCATCGGCCAACCCGTCCTCCTCCGCGGCCTCCGGCGATGCGCCCTCGGGCTCGCCGCGCACCGGTTCGCCGCCCACAGGCTCGGCGAGCGCAGGCTCGGCACCGGCCCGTTCGGCGCCGGCCGGTTCCCCGCCCCCGCCCAGCGGCTCCATACCGGTCGGCCCCGGGCCGCAGCCGTCCTACGCCGTCCAGCAGCAGCCCGCCGCCGGCAGCTGCCACTACCGCTTCACCCCGGCCAAGGAGCCGCTCCCCGACCCCGCGTGCACCCCCGGCGCGACCAACCCGAAGGTCACCCGGGCCACGCTCAAGACGACGATCTGCCGCAGCGGCTACACCGCCGGCATCCGGCCGCCCGCGAGCGTCACCAGCCGCCAGAAGACCGCCAACGCCGCCGCGTACGGCTACAAGGGCTCGCTGCGCGACGCCGAGTACGACCACCTGATCGGCCTGCAGCTCGGGGGCGACCCCAACGACCCGCGCAACCTGTGGGTGGAGCCGCCCTCCCCCGGACGCAAGGAGGGCAAGGGTGCCGGCGACCCCAAGGACGTGGTGGAGAGCCGGCTCAAGGACGCCGTCTGCTCGGGCAAGGCCGACCTGGTCAAGGTGCAGCAGGCCGTCGCACGCGACTGGACGACGGCGCTCGACGTCCTCGGCGTCCCGGGCAAGCCCGCCAAGCCCGCCAAGCCCGCCAAGGGCGCGACGACGAGCGCCCCGGACGGCGGCGGCTGAACGGCCCGGTCAGCCGGGGGCGATGCCCGGGCCCGCGCCCGGGCCGGGGCCGGGGCCGGGGCCGGGGCCGAGGCGGTCGGCGAGGGCCGTGAGCAGCTCCACGACCCCGCCCGGGCCGTCGACGACCAGATCGGCCCGGTCCGCGAGCTCGGCGACCTCGGAGCTTCCGCTGCACACCAGCAGGCCCGGGAGGCCCTCGGAGCGCAGCTTCTCCACGGCCGCGAAGGCGGCCAGGTCGCCGAGGTCGTCACCGGCGTAGAGGACACAGCCCGCGCCGCTCTCGCGCACGTACGAGGCGAGGGCGGCGCCCTTGTCGACGCCCGGCGGCCGCAGTTCCAGGACGAGCCTGCCGGGCTCGACGATCAGCCCGTGCCGCTCGGCCAGGGCGGACAGGGGCGCGCGCAGGGCGTCGAAGGCGTCTTGCGGGTGGGCGGTGCGCCGGGTGTGGACGGCGAGGGCCCGGCCCTTGTCCTCGATCCAGGTGCCCCGGCCGAAGCCCGAGCCCGCCACGATCCCCGGCAGCTCCGCCCGGGCGGCCGCGACGCCGGGAGGCGGCGCGTCGGCGGTCACGGCACCGGTCGCCGCGTCCCAGCGCTCGGCGCCGTAGTGCCCGAGGACCACGAGGCGCTCCAGGCCGGCGGCCCCGGCGAAGCCGCCGTAGCGCACCGCGACCTCGGCCGGGCGGCCGGTGATCACGGCGACCGAGCCGAGCCGGGGAGCGAGCCGAGCCAGCGCGGGCACGGCGCCCGGGTGCGCCCGAGCCTGCTCGGGGTCGGGGACGATCTCGGCGAGCGTCCCGTCGAAGTCGAGCGCGACGACCGCGCGTTGCGGACCGGCCAGGAGGGCGGCGAGGCCGTCGCAGCCGGCGGGGGTGACGGGGACGGGGAGGGAGGGGCTGCCCATGGGGCCGACCCTACTGGCTGGGCACCGCTGTTTACCGGCGTTCGCTGTCTGCCGGCGTTCGCGGCTTACCGGCGTTCGCGGCGGGCGTCCCGGATGCGCCGCAGCCGATTGACGGTGACCGGGTCGTGGGCGAGGGCCCGCGGGTCGTCCAGGAGAGCGTTGAGCAGCTGGTAGTAGCGGGTCGGGGTCATCCCGAGCCGCTCCCGCACGGCGCGCTCCTTGGCGCCGGGCCCGGAGAAGGCCCGGCGTTCCAGGGAGAGCACGGCGAGGTCGAGCTCGGAGAGCTCGCCGGGCTGTTCTTCGCTCACGCCGCCCAGCCTACTTACCGTTGCCGGCCAGCTCCGTGGCGTCGGCCTCGCGCTGGATCTCGCCGAGGACGCTCGCGGGGTCGCCGCCCTTGACGACCACCGAGCCGATCTTCTCCTTGAGGGCCTTGCTGACCTTCGCCCAGGAGGTCTTGTCGACGGGGTAGAACTCGGCGTTCTCCAGCTGGGCCAGGAAGGGCTTCAGCTTCGCCTTCGCGCTGTCGGCGGCCATCTTCTCGGAGGCGCTGGTGGTCACCGGCAGCAGGTCGTACTGGTTGGTGAAGCCGAGGACGTTCTTGGTGCTGTAGACGAAGTCGAGGAAGTGGCCGACCTCCTCGCGGTTGCCGCCCGCCTTGAACGCCATGATCCAGTCGGCGACGCCCATGGTGGCCTTGGCCTTGCCGGACTTGCCCGGCAGCGGCGCCGTCCCGTACTTGATGCCCTTGGCCTCGGCCTGCTTCATCAGCGTGGGGTGGCCGTTGAGCATGCCGACCTCGCCGCGGCAGAAGGCGTCGAAGACGTTCTGGCGGTTGGTGCGGGAGGGGTCGAGGGAGCCGGTGAGGCCCTTGCCGACGAGCTCGTCGCGCAGCCAGTTGAACGTCGCGACGTTCTCGTCGGAGGCGATGGTGTACGTGCCGTTGTGGTCGGTGTAGCCGCTGCCGCCGCTGAGCATCCACATCATGGTCTCGGCGGGCGCCTCCTCGGGGCCGAGCGGCAGACCGTAGGGGACCTTGACCCCCGCGCCCTGGAGCTTCTTGGCCGCGGCCTGAAGCTCGTCCCAGCTCTCGGGGGCCTTGGCTATGCCGGCCTTGGCGAAGAGGGTCTTGTTGTAGAAGAGCAGCCGGGTGCTGGAGACGAACGGCAGGCCGTACTGCACGCGGGCCACCTCGCCCGCGCGGGCGATCGGGGCGATGATGTCGGCCTGGGTGGGGATGGTCAGCAGCTGGTCGGCACTGTAGAGCTTGCCGGTGGCGGCGAAGTCGGCGTACGCACCGATCTGCGCGACGTCCGGGGCCTTGCCGGCCGCGACCATCTCGGCGACCTTCTTGTCGACCTCGGTCCAGCTCAGGACCGAGACGTCGACCTTGACGCCCTTGTTCTCGGCCTCGAAGGCGCGGGCGAGGGCGTCCCAGTACTTCTGGGAGCTGTTCGCCTCGCTGTCGCCGTAGTCGGCCGCGACGACGCGCAGCGTCTTGCTGCCGGAGCCGCTGTCGCTCCCGCACGCCGTCAGCGCGGGCGCCAACGCCGCCGTGGCGGCACCTGCCGCCGTCAGACCCAAGAACCGCCGCCGCTGCACTACTGCTTCCCACCTTCGTGGTTTGTGATCGTCCGCTGAAGAACGTGAGGACCATGAGGACCGTAAGAACCGTGAGTCTCCCCCGCGGGCCACCATACGGTCCAGCCGACTCCGGTTTCGCTTCGGTATCGCCCTTCCCGTGCGGGGCGGGGGCTGCTATGCACGGAGATCACCGGTGGAAGGAGAAGAAAGCCCATGCCCGAGCCCTCTCTCACCTCTGCGGAGATCACGACTCAGCCCGCCTGCTGGCGGCGCGCGGCCGAGGCTGCGGCCGAGGCCTCGGCGAGCGCGACGGGCCTTCCACGCCCCGGGGAGCGGGTGGCCGTGACCGGCTGCGGCACCTCGTGGTTCATGGCCCAGGCGTACGCGGCGCTGCGGGAGGCGTCGGGGCAGGGGGAGACGGACGCCTTCCCGGCGTCGGAGTTCCCGGTGATGCGTACGTACGACCGGCTCGTGGTGATCACGCGGTCGGGGACGACGACGGAGGTGCTCGACCTGATCGAGGAGGTGCGCGAGCGCCGGGAGGTCTTCGCGCTGACCGCCGACCCGGCGTCGCCGGTGGTGCGCGCGGCCGATGAGACGGCGGTGCTGGACTGGGCGGACGAGAAGTCGGTGGTCCAGACCCGGTTCGCGACGACGGCGCTGGCGTACCTGCGGGCGGGCCTGGAGGCGAGCGGCGCGCTGCCGGCCGGGGTGAAGGGGATGGCGGAGGCGGCGGCGGACGCGGAGACGGCGCTGAAGGACCCGTTGCCTTCCGAGGTACTGGGCGCCGGTCAGTGGACGTTCCTGGGCGCAGGCTGGGCGTACGGCCTCGCGCAGGAGGCGGCCCTGAAGATGCGGGAGGCGGCGGGCGCCTGGACGGAGGCGTACCCGGCGATGGAGTACCGGCACGGCCCGATATCGATCACGTCCCCCGGCCGCGTGGCCTGGCTCCTGGGCACCGCCCCGGCGGGCCTGGAGACGGACATCTCCCGCACGGGCGGCACGCTCGTGGCGGACGGCGCGCGGCTGGACCCGCTGGCGGACCTGATCCGCGCCCAGCGCCTGGCGGTGGCGACGGCGGAGTCCCGCGGCCTGAACCCGGACACACCGAGGGGCCTGACGAGAAGCGTGATCTTGAACGCCTGACCGGCCGAACGAACGGTACCGGCCCGAGGCGGCTCGGCACCGCGGGCTACGGCGGGGGGGCGATCGCCGCCGTATCCGGCGGGCTCACGGGCGCGAGCGCCCGGGCAACTCACTGCCGCCGCGACGGCGCGCAACCACCACCAAGCCTTCCGGCGGTGCCGAGCCGGCCCGCGGCGCGCACGGCGCCGCCGAACGCCGCGGCACCGCGATCAAGGCCGCCCTGATCGGCCCGGACCACGAACTGCTGCACGAGGCCCGCCGCCCGACCGGCCGCGACCGGGGCCCGGACACCGTCATAACCGGCATCCTGGACTTCGCCGCCGAGCTCGCGGCCACCGGCGAGGCCGCCTTCGGCGAGCCCGCGGCCGCAGCGGGCATCGCCATGCCCCGCGGCGCACGGCGCCGCCGAGCGCCGCGGCGGACTCACAGAGGCCCGGCGCGTGCGTCATCGTGTTTCGCCTCGTGGGTGGGTGGGCGGGCACGGACCCCCGCCGGAGGCGGGGAAACACCCACCCACGGGCGAGTGGACTAGACCTTTCGTACGCGGACACGCGACACTGTCCCCGTGAGACACGTCATCGCGCTCGACGTAGGCGGCACCGCCATCAAGGCCGCCCTGATCGGCCCGGACCACGAACTGCTGCACGAGGCCCGCCGCCCGACCGGCCGCGACCGGGGCCCGGACACCGTCATAACCGGCATCCTGGACTTCGCCGCCGAGCTCGCGGCCACCGGCGAGGCCGCCTTCGGCGAGCCCGCGGCCGCAGCGGGCATCGCCGTGCCCGGCATCGTGGACGCCGCCACCGGCACCGCCGTCTACGCCGCCAACCTCGGCTGGCGCGACGTCCCCCTGCGCGATCTGCTGAGCCGCCGCCTGGGAGGCACCCCCGTGGCCCTCGGCCACGACGTCCGTACCGGCGGCCTCGCCGAGGGCCGCATCGGCGCGGGCGAGGGCACGGACCGCTTCCTGTTCGTCGCCCTCGGCACCGGCATCGCCGGCGCCATCGGCGTCGAGGGCCGCATCGAGGCCGGCGCCCACGGCGGCGCGGGCGAGATCGGCCACGTCCGCGTACGCCCCGGCCCGGCCGGCCTGCCGTGCGGTTGCGGCGGCCGCGGCTGCCTGGAGACCGTCGCATCGGCCGCCGCGGTCAGCCGCGCCTGGGCGGAGGCGAGCGGCGACCCGGACGCCGACGCCGCGGACTGCGCCCGCGCCGTCGACGCCGGCGACCCGCGCGCCCGCGCCGTCTGGCAGGAGGCCGTCGACGCCCTCGCCGACGGCCTCGTCGTCGCCCACACCCTGCTGGACCCGCGCACGCTGATCGTCGGCGGCGGCCTCGCCGAGGCCGGCGAGACCCTCTTCGCCCCGCTGCGCGCGGCGATCACCGAGCGCATCACGTTCCAGCAGCTCCCCCGCATCGTCCCGGCGGCCCTCGGGGACGCCGCCGGCTGCCTGGGCGCGGGCCTGCTCGCCTGGGACCTGCTCACCACCCACCTCACGGAGGTTTCCGCCTGATGGTCGAACGAACGGTTCTCGCCGGCGCCCGCGTGGTGCTGCCGACCGGCGTGGTCGAGGACGGGCGGGTGACGGTCGAGGGCCGGCGGATCGCCGCGAACGAGAGCGGCGAGCACGCCACACTCGACCTCCCGGGCCACTGGATCGTCCCCGGCTTCGTGGACATGCACGTCCACGGTGGCGGCGGCGCGTCCTTCTCGGCGGGCGACCCCGAGGAGGCCCTGACCGCGATCCGTACGCACCGCGCCCACGGCACCACGACCATGGTCGCCTCCACCGTCACCGGCGACCTGGACGACCTCGCCCGGCAGGCGGCCGTCCTCTCCGAGCTGACCGAGCAGGGCGACCTGGCGGGCATCCACTTCGAGGGCCCGTTCATCTCCCCGCACCGCTGCGGCGCCCACCAGCCGGAGCTGCTGCGCGACCCGCAGCCGGCGGACGTCCGCAAGCTGGTCGACGCGGCGCGCGGCACGGCCCGCATGATGACGCTGGCCCCGGAGCTGGCGGGCGGCCTCGACTCGGTCCGGCTGCTCGCCGACCACGGCGTCATCGCCGCCGTCGGCCACACGGACTCGTCCTACGAGGCGACCCTGGACGCCATCGAGGCCGGCGCGACCGTCGCCACCCACCTCTTCAACGCCATGCCGTCCCTCCTGCACCGCGCCCCCGGCCCGATCGCGGCCCTCCTGGAGGACGAGCGCGTCACCGTCGAGCTGATCAACGACGGCACGCACCTGCACCCCGCCGTCCTGGAGCTGGCGTTCGCCCGCGCCGGCGCGCACCGGGTCGCGTTCATCACCGACGCGATGGGCGCGGCCGGCATGAGCGACGGCATGTACCCGCTCGGCCCGATGAGCGTGGAGGTCAAGGACGGCGTGGCCCGGATCGCCGACGGCCCCACGGCCGGTTCGATCGCGGGCTCGACGCTGACGCTGGACACGGCGTTCAAGCGCGCAGTGACGATCGACAAGCTGACGGCGGGCCAGGCGGTACAGGCCCTGTCGGCGAACCCGGCACGCCTGCTGGGCGTGGCCGACCGGGTCGGCTCCCTGGAGCCCGGCAAGGACGCGGATCTGGTCGTTTTCGACGCCTCGTACGACCTGGTGGGCGTCATGCGCAAGGGCGAATGGGTGGTCAGGCCCTAAGTGCACTGATTTCTCCCGCCCTTGACGCACGGTCGCACTCCGGCCGGAACAGCGGCGGCAGTCCCGAGGTCTGGGCCTGCCGCCGCTGTTTTGGCATGATCGCTCGCGGTCGGCGCTCGCAGTCGACGGTCACGGCAGGGCGGTCACGGCAGGCGGTCACAGCAGGCGGTCACAGCAGGGCGGCCACGGCAGGGCGGCCACGGCACGGCTCAACGGTCCGGTTCATTGGTCAAGGGAGGGAGACGCCGGTGATCCTCACGGTCACGCTCAACGCAGCACTCGATCTGACCTATCGCGTTCCGCGGCTGCAGCCGCACGCGTCGCACCACGTCACGGCCGCCGCCGAACGGGCCGGCGGCAAGGGCGTCAACGTGGCCCGGGTCCTCGCCGCCCTCGGCCACACCACGGTGGTCACGGGCTTCGCGGGCGGCACGACGGGCGAGACCCTGCGCCGCCACCTCGCCGAGGACGCCCCCGGCGGCGGGGCGGAGCTCGTCGACTCCCTCGTCCCCATCCTCGGCACCACGCGCCGTACGGTCGCCGTCGTGGACGCCTCCACCGGCGACACCACCCAGCTCAACGAGACCGGCCCGGACGTCACCGCCGAGGAGTGGGCGGCGTTCACGGACACCTACGCGCGCCTGCTGCGCGAGGCCCGCGCCGTCGCCCTGTGCGGAAGCCTGCCGCCCGGCGTGCCGGTCGGGGCGTACGCCCACCTCATCCGGCAGGCGCGCGCCGCCCGCGTCCCCGTCCTGCTGGACACCAGCGGCGAACCGCTGCGCCGCGGCATCGCCGCCCGCCCCGACCTGGTCACCCCCAACACGGCCGAACTCGCGGCCCTCACCGGCTCCACGGAGCCCTTCCGCGCGGCCCTGGACGCCCGCCGCCGCGGCGCCCACGCCATCGCCGCGACGCTCGGCCCGGAGGGCGTGCTCGCCGTGACCCCCGACGGCCGCTGGCACGCGGCCCCGCCCCACCGCCTCGCCGGCAACCCGACCGGCGCCGGCGACTCCGCCGCGGCCGGCCTCCTGTCGGCCCTCGTCGAAGGCCTCCCCTGGCCCGACCGCCTGACCCGGGCCGTGGCCCTGGCCGCGGCCACCGTAAAGGCCCCCACGGCAGGCGAATTCGACCGCGCGACGTACGAGGACGTGCTGCCGCACGTGAAGGTCACGGCGGCCTGAACCCGCCCCCGAGGGGGCGCCCCGACGGAAGGACCACCGGCCATGCCACTCGTCCACACCAGGGAACTCATCACCGCAGGCCGCGCCCTGTGCGCTTTCAACGTCATCACGGTCGAACACGCGGAAGCCGTCGCGGCGGGCGCCGAAGCCGCGAACCGCCCCGCCGTCCTGCAGATCTCGGAAAACGCCGTCAAATTCCACGGGGGACGGCTGGGCCCCATCGCCGCCGCGACGGCGGCGGTGGCGACCGCCTCATCGGCGCACCTCTCCCTCCACCTGGACCACGTGGAGAACGAGGCGCTCCTCCGCCAGGCACACACCCACGGCTTCACCTCGGTGATGTTCGACGCCTCGAAACTCCCTTACGGAGACAACGTCAAAGCCACGGCGGAGGCGGCCCGTTGGGGCCACGAACGCGACATCTGGGTGGAGGCGGAACTGGGCCGCGTAGGCGGAAAGGCGGGCGACGCCCACACCCCGGGCGTACGCACGGACCCGGCGGAAGCGGCGGCCTACGTGGCGGATACAGGCGTCGACGCCCTGGCCGTGGCGGTGGGCAGCACCCACGCGATGACGGAACGCACGGCGACGTTGGACCACGCCCTGATCGCGGCCCTACGGGACGCCGTCCCCGTCCCCCTGGTCCTCCACGGCTCGTCAGGCGTCCCGGACACGGAACTCCGCAGGGCGGTAGCCGCCGGAATGACGAAAATCAACGTGGGCACGGCCCTGAACAAGGCCTTCACAGGCGCGATCCGCGCCTTCCTGGAGGCCCACCCGTCCACGACGGACCCGCGCAGGTACTTGACCCCTGCGCGGCTCGCGATGACGGAGACGGTGAACAGATTCCTCCGCGCGGCCGACCTCTGACCGGCCCCAACTCCTGCCCCTGATTGCACACTCCCTCGCCCGGCCAGGCGTACCAACAAACCGGAATACCTAATTCCCTTTGTCCCCGTCCAGCCATCTATATATGATCTTCACATTGCACATAAACCCTATTCTCCACATAGGGTATTTTCCCTTAGGAAGGCAAACCGAATGAAGGTCAGCTCTAAGCTTTCCCTCGCAGCGGCCTCCGCTGCCGCCATCATCCTCATGACGCCGGGCGTGAGCTTTGCCGACGACATGGGCATCTGGAACAGCGGCAGCGGCAAGTGCTTGGAGATTGACGGTTCCAGCCGGAGCAACGGCGCCCGAGCCCAGCAGTGGTCCTGCAACGGGCAGGCAGGATCCTTCTGGCGCCTCGAATCAGCCGGCAACGGGCTCTACGAAATCGTGAACGAGAACAGCGGGAAATGCCTGGAGGTGGCCGATTCCAGCCGGTTCAACGGTGCCGCCGTCCAGCAGTGGACCTGCGTCGGCAATGACACACAGAAGTGGCAGATCGTGCAGGCCGGAGACCGGAGTGGAAACGTGTTCGTCAATTACAACTCCGGCAAGGTCCTCGAAGTCGAGGATTCAGGCTCCTGGAATGGCGCACGGATTCAGCAGTGGGAGCACTACCCCAGCGTGTCCGGCCAGGTGTGGAACTTCGGACGAAACCCCGGCGCCTGACCCTACGCCTTCAGTTCTCGGCGCTGTCGCTCCGCGCTGACGGCCGTTCAAGGCCGGCTGCGCTAGATTCCTTGCCAGCCCGGCAAGCTGACGACACCCCGGGGCCCTGCCTGGTGTGTTGGCGGTTCACTGCCGCCAACACACCAGCCCCCTTACTGCGGCCTGACCGACAATTGATCGAGGGAGACCTCGCACTTGTTCCCCGACTCACAGGAGAGCTTGATCTTGTTCTTGCCCTTCTTCAGGTCTATGAGGGACCACGTGCTCTTCCAGCCGTAGCCCTTCTTCCAGTCCTCCTCCGACGTGCCGCCGAAGTTGTCCATGCGGATCGACCGGCCAGGCGCGTCATTGGCCGCGACGGTGAGGTTGCCGTCCCTGCCGGGCACGCCGTACGTGACGTCCAGACGGTACTGGCCGGCGGACTTGACCTCGACCTCCCACTCCACGCCGGCGCCCGGTGAGTTCAGGTTCGTGATGTACAGGCCGCCGTCGGACTTGGCGTTGGGGATGTCCTTCGACGTCGTCGCTCCGTTGAGCAACCGCAGGCTCGCCGCGTCCCGCTTCTGCAGGCCGGCCGCCGAAGGGTTCTTCGGCTCGTTCTTCTTGTCAGGGTCTTTGGCCTTGGGCTCGGACGACGGCTTCTCGTCGCCCCCTGAGGCCGCCTGAGTGCTCGTGTCGTCGCTCGTGCCGCTGTTGTTCAGCATCGCCACCGCGATGCCGCCCGCCACCACCGCGACGACGGCTATCGCCGCCACCAGCAGACCGGTCCGCTTCGGGCGGGAGCCGCCGCCGTGGCCGCCGTGACCACCGTGGGACGCCGGCTGGCGCGGGACGCCGCCCGGCAGCGTCTCCGGCGCCGCATAGTGCGGCGCCGGCTGCTGAGCGTGCGGCGGCTGCGGCTGGCGCGGGCCGTACTGGCGTGAGCCGACCGTCCGTACCTGGTTGTACGAAGTGCGGGGGACGCCCGGCTGCGGCGCGGCCGGGGCGTTGTCGTGAGGCCCCTCGCCGCCCTCCGAGCGGTACAGGTGCGCGAACGGGTCGTCGCTCTCCGGCGTACCCGTGCCGTTATTACCGGCCGTCATCCCCTGTCACTCCCAACCTGTGGGCCCATCGCCCACTGGCCAAATCTTTGCGTTCGATTTCACGGTAGGCGGCGGTGCCGCGTTGGCGCAGCCTACCGCGACGCGGCGACACCTCGCGGTGCGTGGCCTCAGCCCGCCCGCCGACCTGCCTTGGCGCGTGACCGTTTTTCGACGTACATGCGCTGGTCGGCGGAGTGGAGCACCTCGTCGGCGGACATGCCGCAGCCTGCCCAGCCGATGCCGAAACTCGCGCCTACCCGGACCGCCCGGCCGTCAACCCTTATCGGCGGGACGATGGCGCTGCGCAGCCGTACGGCGAGATCCTCCGCGTCGGCCTGGGCGAGGCCGTCCGCGAGGACGACGAATTCGTCGCCGCCGAGGCGGGCGACCGTGTCGCCTTCGCGGACGCCGTTGCTGAGCCGGCGGGCGACCTCTATGAGGACGGCGTCGCCCGTGTGGTGCCCGAAGCGGTCGTTGATCGCCTTGAAGCCGTCGAGGTCGCAGAAGAGGACCGCCAGGCCCTTGGTCCCGTCGTCCTCCCCGCCCTCGGGCGGGGCTATGGCGTGAACATGCCCGGGGTAGGCGCCGTCGTGCTCGCCGCAGCCGATCTCGTCGGGGGCGTAGTCCGGCCCGCAGTCCGGCGCGTGCTCGGGGCCGAGCTCGGAGCCGAAGCCGTGCGCGTACGGCCCGGCCTGCCCGGACCCGTACACGCCGCCCCTGGCCATGCCTGTCATCCCGGCGGCGCCCACGCCCGCACCCGCGGCCGCGGCCGCCGCCGCCCCGTCCACGCCCTCCACCTCGGCGAAGCCGTCGAGACAGCCGTAGGGCGCGGCCACGGCGGCCGCGTGGGGCTCGCTGCCGGGCGCGCGGTTGCACAGCCGGCTGCTGAGCCGGGCGCGCAGCTCGGCGCTGTTGGGCAGGCCGGTCAGCGAGTCGTGGCTGGCGCGGTGGGCGAGCTGCAGCTCGTGCCGCTTGCGCTCCTCGATGTCCTCGACATGGGTCAGCAGGAAGCGCGGCCCGTCGGCGGCATCGGCCACGACGGAGTTGCGCAGCGAGACCCACACGTAAGTGCCGTCGCGGCGGGCGAGCCGCAGCTCGGCGCGGCCGCCCTCGGCGGAGGTGCGCAGGAGCGTGCCGATGTCCTCGGGGTGGACGAGGTCGGAGAACGAATAGCGGCGCATCTGGGACGCGGAGCGGCCGAGGAGGCGGCACAGGGCGTCGTTGGTGCGGTGCAGGCGGCCGTGCTGGTCGCCGCCCATCTCGGCGATGGCCATGCCGCTGGGCGCGTACTCGAAGGCCTGGCGGAAGCTTTCCTCACTGGCGCGCAGGGCCTGCTGCTCCCGCTCCAGGCGAACGAGGGCGCGCTGCATGTTGGCCCGCAGGCGGGCGTTGCTGATGGCGATGGCGGCCTGGAAGGCGTACATCTGCAGCGCCTCGCGACCCCAGGCGCCGGGCCGGCGGCCGTTGCGCGGCTTGTCCACGGAGATCACGCCGAGGAGCTCGCCGCCCGCGGTGCCCGCGGTGTACATGGGGGCGAAGAGGCGGTCCATGGGGTGCCACTCGTCCGGGAAGCGGGGCGCCGGGCCCGCGGTGTGCCACTGGGGCACGTCGTCGTTGTCGAGGACCCAGCCCTCGGTGTACGGGATGAAGCGCAGCGAGCCCCACTGGTCGGCCATGGCCAGCCGCCGCTCCCAGGAGACGCGCGAGCCGACCCGCCCGGCCAGCAGCGCTTCGGCGCCGGCGCTGCCGGCGACGGCGGCGACGACGAGGTCACCGTCGGGCCGGACGAGATTGACGGCGGAGAGCTCGTACCCGAGCCCGGTGACGATGCCGTCCGCGACGGTCTGCAAGGTGTCCGCGAGACTTCGCGCCGTGTTCAGGTCGGCCACCACCTGATGCAGCCCTCGCAAGGTGGCCAGGCGGACATACGGCTCCGACTCGGTCTCCATCTTCGCTCTCCCCCGAGACCTCGACAGCAACTCCAGGCTTCTTGTCGTCCGTTTACCACGGCCACTGAATCACAGCGAGCTGACCACTCGGTACACAGGGTCAACAATTACAGCCCTCTGTGACTCATGTCACAATGCGTGATGAGGTCCCGCTACTGGCGGGGTTAGAAGCTCTTATGCTTCGTGAACGCAAATCCGGAACGGTGTGAACACTCATCCGGACGCCTTCCCGAACCGATGCGGACAACTTTCGGAACCGTTCAGGCACCCTTCCGACCTAGGACCCGCCTGGTCCTGCAGCCCGATGCGAGGGCGCTACGGGCGGGCTAGCGTGCACAGCGTGTTGCAGACGACCCCGCCCTACGAGACCGCCATAGCCCATTCTGAAGGGGTGAGCGCCGATGAGTTCCGTGCCGCCCTCGCCCGCCTCGCCGCCGGCGTGGTGCTGGTGACCGCGCACGACCCGGAGCACGGTCCACGCGGCGAGGACGTCGGAATGACGGCGACCGCTTTCCTGTCCGTCTCGCTCGAGCCGCCCCTCGTCATGGTGAGCGTTCGCAACGATTCCCGTATGGACGACCTCCTGGAGCGGCAGCCGCTGTGGGCGGTGTCCGTCCTCTCCGAGAGCCAGCGGCACATCGCCGGACGCTTCGCGATGAAGGGACGGATCAGCGACCGGCTGCTCTTCGAGGACATCCCCTACGCGTCCGGGACGGCGACCGGCGCGCCGCTCGTACGGGGCGCGCTGTCGACGCTGGAGTGCCGGACGGAGCAGCGGGTGACGGCCGGGGACCACACGCTGGTGATCGGCAGGGTGCTCACGGCGACGGCGCCGACGATGGAGAGCGGGCCGCTCATGTACTTCAAGGGGAAGTAC
Source organism: Streptomyces rectiverticillatus (assembly GCF_013394065.1). NCBI lineage: Bacteria > Bacillati > Actinomycetota > Actinomycetes > Kitasatosporales > Streptomycetaceae > Streptomyces > Streptomyces rectiverticillatus. The sequence goes on along the minus strand of NZ_CP040752.1, from coordinate 4,360,660 downwards.
CGGCAGCTGGGGTGAGGCGGGCGACCCTGTGCCCAGGCGGCCCTAGGTCCAGTCCTTGCCGGTGCGCCCGCGCTTGGTCTCGGCGCGCTGCTTCTTCTGCCGCAGCCGCCGCTCATTGATGCCGCGCGGGATCTTCGTGGCGCGCCGCGGCCGGGGCGGCGGGGCGCTCGCCTCGGCGAGCAGGGAGGCGAGCCGGACAGCGGCGGTCTCGCGGTTGCGCCACTGCGAGCGGTGCTCCGAGGCGCGCACGACCACGACGCCGCCGACGAGCCGGCCGGCGAGCTTGGCCAGCGCGCGTTCCTTCCAGACCTCGGGCAGCGCTTCCGTGCGGGCGAGGTCGAACCGCAGCTCGACCTGGCTGTCGCTGGTGTTGACGTGCTGGCCGCCGGGGCCGGAGGAACGGGAGAAACGCCACTGAAGCTCGGCCTCCGGCAGGGAGACCGAGCCGCGGATGACGTAGGGGCCGGACATGCCCCCATGATCCCGCGTGGCAGAGGTGGGCGTCACCTCGTTTTGCGCCGCCCTCGACACGCGCGGACATCAGGGATTGGCAAAGAAAGTAAAAGCGGGTGGAACCCTGGGGTCCCCCGAGGACGTTAACAAGGGTGACGGTGACCCGCGGGCCGCGGTGCGCTGCAGAACCGACGCAGACTTGACCAGAAAGGGACAATTCCCATGGCTGTAAGCCTGTCCAAGGGCGGCAACGTCTCCCTCACCAAGGAGGCCCCGGGCCTGACGGCCGTCACGGTCGGCCTCGGCTGGGACGTCCGCACCACCACCGGCACGGACTTCGACCTCGACGCGAGCGCGATCGCCGTGAACCCCACGGGCAAGGTCTACTCCGACGCCCACTTCGTCTTCTTCAACAACAAGTCCACGCCGGACCAGTCGATCGTCCACACCGGTGACAACGTCACGGGCGCCGGCGAGGGCGACGACGAGCAGATCAACGTCAACCTGGCCGCCCTCCCGGCCGACGTCGACAAGATCGTCTTCCCGGTCTCCATCTACGACGCGGTGGCCCGCAGCCAGAACTTCGGCCAGGTCCGCAACGCCTACATCCGCATCGTCAACCAGGCCGGCGGCACCGAGCTTGCCCGCTACGACCTGAGCGAGGACGCCGCCACCGAGACCGCCATGGTCTTCGGCGAGCTCTACCGCAACGGCTCGGAGTGGAAGTTCCGCGCGGTCGGCCAGGGCTACGCCTCGGGCCTGCAGGGCATCGCGCAGGACTTCGGCGTCAACGTCTGAGTTTCGCCGTCGCGGCGAGGGGCCACCCCGTGGTACGGGGTGGCCCCGGCCGCCCGGGCCGACCGGCTTGCGGGCGGCGTGGCCGGTGTAGCCGGTGTGGCCGACTCAGCCGAAGCGCCCGGTCCCGGCCAGTTTCCAGTCCCGGTTGCAGTCGGGGCCGCACCGCCATGACAGGGGCGGGTTGGCGGTCACGTTACGGTTGCCGTCGAGCAACCAGGTACCGACCTCGCCGGTGGTGGTGTTGTGCCACAGGAGGTCCGTCTTACCGTCACTGTTGAAATCCCCAGTGCCGGAAAGCTTCCAATCCCGATTGCAGTCAGGGCCGCACCGCCACGACAGGGGCGGGTTGGCGATCACGTTACGGTTGCCGTCGAGCAACCAGGTACCGACCTCGCCGGTGGTGGTGTTGTGCCACAGCAGATCGGTCTTACCGTCACTGTTGAAATCCCCGGTACCGGCCAGTTTCCAGTCCCGGTTGCAGTCGGGGCCGCACCGCCACGACAGGGGCGGGTTGGCGGTCACATTGCGGTTGCCGTCGAGCAACCAGGTCCCCACCTCGCCAGTGGTGGTGTTGTGCCACAGGAGGTCCGTCTTACCGTCACTGTTGAAATCCCCAGTGCCGGAAAGCTTCCAATCCCGATTGCACTCGGGGCCGCACCGCCACGACAAGGGCGGGTTGGCGATCACGTTACGGTTGCCGTCGAGCAACCAGGTCCCCACCTCGCCAGTGGTGGTGTTGTGCCACAGCAGGTCCGTCTTACCGTCACTGTTGAAATCCCCAGTGCCGGAAAGCTTCCAATCCCGATTGCACTCGGGGCCGCACCGCCACGACAAGGGCGGATTCCCGATCACATTGCGGTTGCTGTCGAGCAACCAGGTCCCCACCTCACCGGTGGTCGTGTTGTGCCACAACACATCGGTGGTGTTCCCGACCGCGCCGGCAGGCGTGCTCGTAGTGACGACGGTGAGGGCCAGCGCGGACAGCCCCGCCGCCGCCAGAGCGCCGAGTCTTCGAAACAGTCCCGTTTCCATGAACGAAGCCATGAACGAACCTCCTCGATGAAGAAGCACCGGATCCACACCGGGCGCGGGAGGCGCACCGGCCGCAGTACCTGCCTGAGGATGGCGCGGACCGGGTCGGGTGGCTAGTGCCGTAACAAGGCGAACACTCCGGGGACCGGCGCCCACCGGCCGATTCCCGTCAGCGGAGGTACGGCGGCTGCGGCGTGAGTGGGGGCTGGGGTCAGAACAGGCTGGCAGCAGGGGGAGGGGTGGGGGGCGGGGGTTTGGTGGTTTGGCTGTGCGGCCGGTGGGCGGTTGGCCGCCGTACTCGCGCCGTCACGGATGCGGCTGCGTGAGGAGACCGGTCCGTCCGTCTCTGGCTGAGGGGGAGCTGGCTGCTGCCGCGATGTGGTGCAGCCCGTCGTGGGCGCTTCGCTCAGCGCGCCACCGTCGTGGCCGGGCGGGCGGCTGTCCCCTGAGTGGGGGTACTTGTGAAAGGAGCCGCCTGCCGTGACAGCTGAGGCACTCAGCCACCACCCCGGGCCACTTATCCGCCGTTTCGTTCCGGCGGGGGGTGGCGTCTATCGCAGACTAGGCCGGCTCATGACCTGAGCTGCTGCACCTGAGGGTCGTAGCAGACAAGGCCCATCGACGAGGCGACTTGCGCCACGTAAGCCGATGCCTCATCGGCCATGCTGTAGCGCATCGGGAAGTAGATCAGCGGACCCTCGGCCTCACCGATCAGCGGCCCGGTGGACCACGGAGAGACATCGTCCTCGTCCTCTGCGAGGTCAGGCCACCGCTCCAGAAGCACGGCCACGTACTCGGCTATGCGATCGGTCGGGGGATGCTTCACACCGGTGTGCATGTAGCGGTTGCACAGGTCGTGGAACATCTCCCCAGCCGCGGTGTCATCTGCGGGACGACGCCCCTCCCAGACAGCAAGGTCGTAGCTCATGCCTGCGAGGCTGCCGCACGCCACTGACACTCATAGGGGGCAGCGCTCACAAACCGTGAGCAGTGTGGACACCAACGGCGTCTTATCCGCCGTGGCAGCGGACCAGTGAACGCTCCTGAGACGGCAGGTCCCTGCCGGGACTACTGAGGCGTTCGGCTGCCAACCCAGGCCACTTACCCGCCGAGCTACGGCCCCGGGCCGAGGCGGGTGAGGCAACTGGGCTCTGGTGGGCTGCTGAGGCGCGCGGGCGCCATCCCGGGCCACTTATCCGCCCGCTGCTACCGGCCAGGCCGGTTGATTTCTGTCCACAAACGGCCGCCACCCCCACTAATCTGCAGCCGGACGAGCAACCACCACGTACGCGAGCTGAGCGAAGCGCCCCCACCGGGCCCAGACACATCGCGGCAGCTGCCAGCTCCCCCTCAGCCACGGACGGAGGGACCGGTCTCCTTACGCGCGTGCATCCATGACGGCGCGAGTACGGCGGCCAACCGCCCACCGGCCGCACAGCTCGCCCACCGAACCCCCGCCCCCCACCCCTCCCCCCGCTGCCAGCCTGTTCTGACCCGCGCCTACGCTGCCGGAGTGGAAGCAATCCTGGTCAGCGCATGCCTGCGCGGGGTGCCGTGCCGTTTTGACGGGCGCCACAAGGCGTCGCCGGAGGTGGAGGAGGCCCTGGCCGACCGCCGAGTGGTCTCCTTCTGCCCTGAGGTCGCGGGCGGGCTCGCGACCCCGCGGCCGCCCGCGGAACTCGTGGGCGGCGACGGGCACGACGTCCTCGACGGGGCGGCGCGGGTCGTCGAGGACACCGGGCGTGACGTGACCGCGGAGTTCGTGGACGGAGCACGGCGCGCACTCGCGGCCGCCCAGCACGCGGGCTGCACGGAGGCCCTGCTGATGCCGCGCAGCCCGTCATGCGGGCGGGGGGCGGTGTACGACGGCTCTTTCACCGGGGCTTTGGTGCCGGGCGACGGCGTCACAGCCGCGTTGTTCGAGCGGAACGGGATCCGGGTACGGCCCGCGCCCGGGACTACGCCTTCAGGCGGTTGATGAATGCGCTCCAGGCGGCGGCCTCGAAGGCGACCACCGGACCGTTGGGAGTTTTGGAGTCCCGGACCGGGACTATGCCGGGGGTGTCGTCGGAGACTTCGAGGCAGCTGCCTCCGCCGGTACCGTCCCCCCCATTGCTGTAGCTGCTCTTTCGCCAGACTGCCCGTCCGAGGTCGTGGTTACTGCGCATCTGCAAGTTCCTCCATCACGGATTCGATCAGAGAGAGGGACGCTTCCGGCGACAGTGCAGCAGCCCTGACTTGATCGTAGAGGAGCTCGCACCGGGCCACTGCGGCCGGATCGTCCAGCAAGCAGCCATTCGTGGGACCTTCGTTGTACGCCACCGGCGGCGCGTCTTCGAAGGTCATGAGGGTAAGCATTGAGCTCAGAGCCGAGGCACCCGCGGCGTATGGCAGCACTTGCACGATGGCCCGCCTTCGTCGCGCGAGTGCGGCCGCGTGGCCGAGCTGTTCGTGCATCACCGCGGCGCCACCGATCATTCGACGGATGACACTCTCGTCCAGGACCACCCACAGCAAGGGGCTTGTCGGGTGTTCGACGATGCGCTGTCGGCTCATCCGGGCAGCGACCCAGGATTCGATCTTCTCTTCCGGCACGAGAGGGAAGCTGCCCAGGAATACCGCACGGGCGTAAGCCGCTGTCTGCATCAGCCCGGGAACGAACATCGCTTCGTAGTGCAAGATGCTGGTCGCCAGCCCCTCCAGGTAGGCGGCCTCCGCAAAGAAGTTGGCATATGGCGAACTACTGATCAGCTCCTCGCACATGCGCCGGAAGAGCCCATCCGTCCCCAGCTCCGCATCAATCCGCGCCGCAATGTCCGGCTGCGGCTTGCGGATTCCCGTCTCGAACTGGCCGATGTACGCGCCCGAGCAGAACACCCGCCTGCCCAGCTCCTGCTGCGTCATTCCGGCCGCCTCGCGCCGCCGCTTCAGCTCGGTCCCGAAGAAGCCCCAACCGAACTTCGACTGCCCGCCGTACCGCGCCGCACCCTCACCCCTGGCCACAGGTTAACTCCCTTGTCCTACCTATGCGTTGTAGGGCGTCACCCCCTTCTGAGCCTAGCCCCGCCGCGCGACGCTGAGCACACCCTCAGTAAGAGGCGACACGAGAGGCACCCGCAGTGACGGAAATGAACACGGCCGCGCCCCGCGAAACGACGGACCTGACGGGCGCGTGCGATCACTGTGCGCGGCTCAACCAGGAGCGGCACCAAGCCGAGCTCCGAGGCGACCGTTCCGCCGCCGTGGACGCGCTCGTCCTTCTGCGGCGACACTGGCGGGCCGCGCACCGGACGGGCGGCTGACAGGGGCCTCAACCTGGGTAGAACCAAGGGGAAGCGGCCCGCCATACCACACAGCCGACCGGTTGCGCACGCTCCGTAACCAGGGACTGAGCAGCGGAGTTGGGGTTCACCGGGGCGGGTACGTAGTTACCCAAGGAGGGGCACCCGTGGAGACAGGACACACGCACCATGGACGACGGCGACTCACTCGAACGCATTCTCGCCGCAGTGATCGGCGACCGGGACCGCGAGCCCGAGCTGTGCCCGGAGTGCGGGCGGCCGCTGCGGGTGATCGTCGTGGCGGAGAACCCCGGGGACGCCACGTCGCCGGCGATCGTGCGAGGGGTCTGCCCCGCGTGCCCCAAGGGGCTGGGCGCCGCGGCCCCCTGAAGCACCTGGCGCTGGCCTGCCCCAACTGCCAGAACATGATGCAGCAGATGGGCAACGGCGTGTACAAGTGCTGGAGCTGCGGGTACACGAGCACCGGTTGAGTCCGGACCGGCTCCGCCGGGCGGCGCGCGGCCCCTCCACCCGGTCCGGCGGACCGCGGACCCGTGCGCCGTCCGGTGGCCCCTGCGCGCCGCCCGGCGCGGGGCGCGGCGAGGATGCGGGCCGGGTGAATTGCGGAGATGCTGGTTGCGTCAGCGTTCCGTGAGGAGGACGGCCATGTCCATGCTCGACAAGCTCAAGGGTCTGCTCAAGGGCCACGAGGACACCGCTCGGCAGGGTGTCGAGAAGGCGGGCGACGCGTTCGACGCCAAGACCCAGAACAAGTACCAGAGCCAGGTCGACACCGCCCAGCAGAAGCTCAACGAGCAGCTGGGGACACAGGAGCGGCGGCCCGGTGACGAGCGGCGACCTGGGGACGAGCGCCCGCCGGCCCCGTAATCCGGATCACTGATCCGGTCACCACAGCCGGTCGACGTCGCCCGGGTAGAGCCCGATGCGGCTCCTCTCGAAGGCGGCCGCATCACGCTGCGCCCGTGCCGTGAAGAACGCGGCCATGGTGACCTTGTCGAAGCCCGGCTGATCGCTGGGGAACGGGTCCTGCGGCGTGCCGCCGATCAGGACGGTGCCGGGCAGGGCGGTCCAGCCGGCGCTCTCGTAGAAGCCCTGCAGGGGGCTGTCGCACGTGAACAGTCCCACGTCCACGGCGCCGCCGTCGGCGATCAGCTCGCGGGCGGCGGCCACCAGCCGCCGCCCGTATCGCTTGCCGCGGTGTGCCGCGTCCGTGACGACCGCGCTCAGGCCCGAGGCCCGGTAGCTCCGGCCCTCGTGGATGATCTCCTTGGACAGGATGTCCAGCGCGGCGCGTACGCCACCGTCCGGGGCGAGGAGCAGTACGGCCACGGGGCGCAGGGCCGGGTCGTGGGGGCCGCCGCCGGGCCAGGCCTGTTCCTGCAGCGCCTCGATCTGCGTACGCAGCTCCGGCGGGAGCTCCGGCTCCGCCATCGTGACGATCCGCAGGTGTCCCATGGATCCGATCCGGTCCATGCGTCCTACGTGTCCCACGCGCCCCTCCCCCATTCGGCCCCACCCCTCGTGAGCCGAGGTTTCGCAGGCTAGCCCAGCGCCGCCGCGCCCGCGTTCGCGAACTTCTCGTCGAGGTCGCCGCTCGGCGCGCCCGCGACGCCGATGCCGGCGACCGGCGCGCCCTTGACCTGGACCGGCGTGCCGCCCGGCAGGAACAGGGTGCCGGGGATGTCCTTGAGGTTCGGGGCGCTCTGGAGGCGCTTGACGAGCTCCGAGGTGGGGGCGTTCCAGGAGACGGCCGTGAAGCCCTTCCGTACGGCCGACTCGTAGGACTGCGGGCCCGCGCCGTCGCCGCGCAGCGTCACCAGCGTGTTGCCGTTGCGGTCGACGACCGCGACGGACACCTTCTGGCCCTCCTTCTTCGCGGCGGCCAGCGCGGCCTGGGCGGCGCGCGTGGCGGCGTCCACCGACAGGTGCGACGACTCGGTCACGCCGTTGCCGGCCACGGACACCGGAGCCCGGCGCTCCGCCGCGGGCGAGGCCGTCGCCGTGACCGCTCCGAACGTACCGGCCGCGACGACGGCGGCCCCGGCCGCACCCACGAGCACACGGCTCCGGACGGAGAGCTTCCCGAGCGCGTACTTCGCAGACTTCGCGGGCTTCGCAGACTTCGCAGAGTTCATTTTCGGCTCCTCAACAGGCCAGTGGTTTGCCCGTGGCCTCCTTGGTTTCCTTGCGCTCTCCATCCTTCGGGCCGTCCGCGCCGCGGACATCGGCGTCCCGGCTGCCCGCCGGGTCAACCGATCGGCTGATGCGGCGGCCCTCCGCACCGGTTAGGAACAGGGAGTGACCTTTACTGACGATGACGAACCCGGCGCCCGCCGCCTCGCCCTCGTCATGCACGCCGCCTTCTTCCTGCTCCTCTCCGCCTCCTTCGCCCGCTTCCTGATCCGGCACCCCGGCGAGCCCCGCACGCCGTGGATCGTCGCCCTCAGCGTGCTGCTCGCCCTGCTCTACGTGCTGCCCTACGCCCTGCCGCGCGCCCTGAGCCCGGTCCTCGCGACCCGTCCGCCGCGGCAGCTCCTCTGGCTGGCCGCCGTCGTCGCGACGTGGGTCGTGCTCGTCGTCCTCGCGCCGAGCTTCGCGTGGTGTTCCGTCCCCCTGCTCTATACGGGCCTGCGCACGCTCCCCACGCGCGCCGCCCTCCTCCTGGTCACCTTCCTCACCGGCCTGGTCGTCGTGGCACAGCTCCGGCTCTCCCACGGCTTCGACCCCACCCTCGTGCTCGCCCCGCCCGCCGTGGCCGCCGTCGCCACGGCGGTCTTCGTCCACACGCAGCGGCAGACGGACCGGCAGCGCGCCCTGATCGAGGACCTGGTCCGTACGCGCCGCGAACTGGCGGCCACCGAGCGGCGCGAGGGCGCCCTCGCCGAGCGGCAGCGGCTGTCGATGGAGATCCACGACACCCTGGCCCAGGGCCTGTCCAGTCAGCGGATGCTGCTGCAGGCCGCGGACCGCACCTGGGAGTCGGACCCGCAGGCGGCGCGCCGGCACGTACGGACCGCCGCGGACGTCGCGGCCCGCGGCCTGGCCGAAACCCGGCGGTTCGTCGACGACCTGGCGCCGCCGCAGTTCGACGGCGGGGCGCGGCTGGAGGACGCGCTGCGGGCGCTGGCGGCCTCCGGAACGGCGGAGGGGACCGGGGCCCCGGTGCTCTTCCACGTCGACGGCGTGCCGGTTCCGCTGCCGGACGGCGTGCGGGCCGCGCTGCTCCGCATCGCCCAGGGCGCCCTGGCGAACGTGCGCGAGCACGCCGGTGCCGCCACGGCCGCGCTCACCCTGAGCTACCTGGGCGACCAGGTCGTCCTCGACGTCGCGGACGACGGCCGGGGGTTCGCGCCGGGTGCGCCGCCCGGGCCGGCCGGCGGGCGCGGCCACGGGCTGCCCGCGATGCGGGCCCGGGTGCGGCAGCTCGGCGGCTCCCTGACCATCGAGTCGGCGCCCGGCGAGGGCACCGTCGTCTCCGCCTGCATCCCCCTGGAGCCTCAGTGACCGACCCCGGCCCCGTCGACCCCGACCCCCGCGACCCCGGCCGGCCCGGCCGGCCCATCCGCATCCTGCTCTGCGACGACCACGCCGTCGTACGGGCCGGGCTGCTCGCCCTGCTCTCCAGCGCGCCCGGCATCGAGGTCGTCGGCGAGGCGGGCGGCGGTGAGGAGGCGGTCGTGCTGGCCGCCCGGCTGCGGCCCGACGTCGTCCTGATGGACCTTCAGCTGGGGCCCGGCATGGACGGGATCGAGGCCACGCGGCGCATCGTGGCCGACGCCGCTGCCGGTGCCGGTGCGGGGGGCGGCTCCGGTTCCGGTTCCGGCGGCGGTTCCGGCAGCGATTCCGGTTCCGGTTCCGGCGGCGGCCCGTACGTCCTCGTCCTCACCACTTATGACACGGACGCCGACATCACCCGGGCCATCGACGCCGGAGCGACGGGGTACCTGCTGAAGGCCGAGCGTCCGGAGGAGCTGTTCTCGGCCATCAGGGCGGCCGCCGAAGGCCGTACGGCGCTGTCGCCGCCCGTCGCGGGCCGCGTCATGGCGCGGATGCGCGGCTCGGTGCGGCCGGCGCTCACCGACCGCGAGCGGGACATCCTGGGGCAGCTCGCCCGCGGGCTGGGCAACCGGGAGATCGCACGCGCCCTGTTCATCAGCGAGGCGACCGTGAAGACTCATCTGGGGCGGATCTACGACAAGTTGGGTGTGGACACCCGGTCCGGCGCCGTCGCCGTGGCGAAAGAACAGCGTCTTTTGCCGTGACTTCACACCGCCTTGATGCCGGCGGCCCTAGCCTGACCGCGCCGGCCTCGTAGCGGAAGCGGTACCACCGCCTCAGCCCCGGCGGATTGCATGCAATCTCATCCGATCGCATGCAATCACTGTCCTCGCACTGAGATGCGACCGGTTTCAAGTCCGGACCAGCCCTGCGCAGTTCACCGCATAGCGGAACAGAACAACCGCCTTTCGGAGAACGACAGATCAAATCCTTGTTGCGCCCCTGTCAATGTCGCTCAGAGGATGGCACTCTCTCCTCAATCCACTCATGCACCACTCCTGCACCACCGGGCAGCCGTAATCCGTGCTGCCTGAACCCCCCTCAAAGGGACGTGACTTCACGGCCCGCACATAGGAGACAGAGTTGAGAAGCGTCACCTCCACCTCCCGCAAGAACACCCTGCGCGCCGCCGCGCTCGTCGCCTCCGCCGCCATGGTCGTCGTGGCCGTGCAGACCGGCTCCGCGAGCGCCACCGCCGACAAGGCGAGCGAGGCTTCGCCCCTCGCCGTGTCCGCAGGGCAGCGGGTCGCCGCGATCAAGGACGCACAGTCCGCGGCCCCCTCCACCGCCGCGAAGATCGGCCTCGGCGGCAAGGAGAAGCTCGTCGTCCGTGACGTGATCAAGGACGCGAACGGCACGGTCCACACCCGCTACGAGCGCACCTTCGACGGTCTGCCGGTGCTCGGCGGCGACCTCGTCGTGCACGAGGCGAAGAGCGGCTCGCGCAGCGTCGACAAGGCGACCGACGCCGAGATATCCGTGCCCAGCACCACCCCCGCCCAGGCCCCGGCCGCCGCGAAGAAGAGCGCCCTCAGCGCCGCCGCGGAGGAGAAGACCGACAAGGCCGGTGCCGAGCGGGCGCCGCGCAAGGTCGTCTGGGCGGCCTCCGGCAAGCCCGTCCTGGCCTACGAGACCGTGGTCACCGGCGTCCAGAAGGACGGCACGCCCAGCAAGCTGCACGTGATCACCGACGCCAACACCGGCAAGAAGCTCTTCCAGCGCGAGGCCATCGAGACCGGCTCGGGCACCAGCACCTACAGCGGCACCGTCCCGCTGACCACCACCAAGGGCGGCTCGGGCTACCAGCTGGTCGACGGCGAGCGCGGCGGCCACAAGACCTACAACCTGGCCCAGGGCACCGACGGCACCGGCGACCTGTTCACCAACTCCACCGACAGCTGGGGCGCCGGGGACCAGAAGGCGGCCGTCGACGCGCACTACGGCGCGGCCGTGACCTGGGACTTCTACAAGAACGTGCTCGGCCGCAGCGGCATCAAGAACGACGGCGTCGCCGCCTACTCGCGCGTCCACTACGGCGACAACTACGTCAACGCCTTCTGGGACGACGACTGCTTCTGCATGACCTACGGCGACGGTGAGGGCAACAAGAACCCGCTGACCTCGCTCGACGTGGCCGCGCACGAGATGAGCCACGGCGTCACCTCCGCCACGGCCGGCCTGGTCTACAGCGGCGAGTCCGGCGGCCTCAACGAGGCCACCTCGGACATCTTCGGCACCGCCGCCGAGTTCTACGCCAACAACGCCACCGACAAGGGCGACTACCTCATCGGCGAGGCCATCAACATCCGTGGCGACGGCTCCCCGCTGCGCTACATGGACAAGCCCAGCAAAGACGGCGCGTCCAAGGACTACTGGTCCTCCTCGCTCGGCCGCCTGGACGTCCACTACTCCTCGGGCCCGGCCAACCACTTCTTCTACCTGCTGTCCGAGGGCAGCGGCTCGAAGACGATCAACGGCGTGACGTACAACAGCCCGACCTACAACAACTCCAAGGTTGCGGGCATCGGCCGGGACAAGGCCACCAAGATCTGGTACAAGGCCCTGACCACGTACTTCACCTCGACCACCAACTACAAGGCGGCCCGCACCGGCACCCTGAAGGCCACCGCGGACCTCTACGGCTCCTCCAGCGCGGAGTACAAGGCGGTCGCCGCCGCCTGGACCGCGATCAACGTGAAGTAACGTGAAGTAACGTGAAGTAAGGCCCCGAGCCCGGGTGCCCCGCCGCCGACGCGGGGCACCCGGGCTCGCCGCGTCCCCTCGCACGCGTTTACGCATCCGCCCCGCGGCCGTGACACCATCGAAGCGTGATCGACCTCGGCTACTCGCTCTCGCGCCGCTTCCCCGACCCTCCGCAGACGGACTACCGCACGGCAGACGTGCGCGCCCTCCGGCACGACCTGTTCTGCGGGGACGTCTACATCGCGGACGTGAAGAAGGACCGCGAGCTGTCCACAGCCTGGGGATGGGTGCCGGTGCTCGACTTCGCGTGGGCGCTGTGCGACATCATGGAGCAGATCGACCGCGACCCGCGGGGCAGGCGCTCGGCGACCACCCAGTTCGCCGAGCTGGACTTCACCGAATCCACCGACTGCATGCTCTTCGAGCGGCGCTTCGGCTGGGTCGAGGTCTCCGCCGACTGGATGCCGGCCGACGAGCCCCCGCTCACCTTCGACCACCGCGCCCTGCGCCGCGAGGCCCGCGACTTCCTGCACGACCTGATCGCGGACCTGTGCGACATGCACGAGGGCCTCGCCGACAACCCGGCGATCTGGGACCTGCAGAGCCGCTTCCCGCGCGTGTAGCCGGCCGGCCACGGCTTCATCCCTCCGCAGCCTCCACCCGTACGCCCATCCGGGCCGCGAAAGCCGGAGCAAGATCCAGGAGTTGGGACGGGCTGATCACCGCTCCCGACAGGTGCTCGATACCGCGGGCGATGTCGATCTCCGCCGCCGCCCGCAGATCCACGTCCGCCATCCGGGCCCCTGAGAAGTCGGCACGGCGCAGCGCACAGCCGTGGAAGGCGACGCGCCCCAGCCGGGCCCCGCCGAAGTCGACCTCGGAGAGGACGACGCCTTCGAAGGTGACGTCCTTCAGCTCCGCCCCGCGCAGATTCAGATAGTCGATCTTTCCGCCGCGGACGACGACCCGCTCCAGCGCCGCGCCGTGCAGCTGGGCCCCGCCGAGCCGGGCGTCCCGGATCTCCACGTCCCGCAGGCCCGCCTTCGACAGGTTGGTGCCCACGCCGCGGATCCCGTCCAGCACGCAGTCCGTAAAGCGCGCGGCGACCAGCTCCGTCTCGTCCAGCACGCAGGCGTACAGGCCGCAGTCCAGGAAGCGGGCGCCTATCCCCGACTGCCCCGCGAAGTCGGCATCCGTGAACGCGAGGCCGTCGTAATCCCCTTCGGGCTCCAGCTCCGCGCCGTCGTACGGCCGCAGCTCGGGCAGCCGCACCTCCGGGACCCTTACCGCGGGGCGCTTCGCAGCGGTCCGCTTCCTGCCGTGCTTCGTCATGCCGACCACCGTGACACACGCCACTGACAACGCCCCCGACGGCGCCCGCACCCAGCCTTGACCTCAACCATGCCTGAGGTTGAAAACTCACCTACGAGCGCACCGAGGACCCCGTCCCGGGCCCGTAGGGGACGACTCGTGCCGTAGGGACGAGGGGTGGCGGGGCGGCGGAGGCCGGGGGGACGGCCCCGTCCCGACAGGCGCCCGTCACCCGGCAGGCCTACGCTGGATGGCGGATTCTGCGCGCCACACGCACTACGCGCGCACTACGCGCGCACTACGTGCACCCCGCGCGCAGCACGCGCACCGCGCACGCCACGGCCGCGAGAGCAGGTCCCATGAGTTCCACGAATGAGGGCCCCATACCCCCCGGAACCCCCGCCACCGCCACCTCCGCATCCACCTCCGCATCCGGATCCGCACCCGACCCCCGCCGCTGGTGGGGCCTGGTCGTCATCGCCGTCGCGCAGCTGATGGTCGTCCTCGACGCCACCATCGTGAACATCGCCCTGCCGTCCGCACAGCGCGACCTCCACATGTCGGACGGCAACCGGCAATGGGTGATCACCGCCTACACCCTGGCCTTCGGCGGACTCCTCCTGCTCGGCGGCCGCGTCGCCGACCTCGTCGGCCGCAAGCTGACCTTCATGACCGGCCTCGTCGGCTTCGCCGCAGCGTCCGCCCTCGGCGGCGCCGCCCACACCTCCGGCCTGCTGTTCGTCGCCCGCGCCCTCCAGGGCGCCTTCGGCGCGCTCCTGGCCCCCTCCGCGCTCTCCCTGCTCACCACCACCTTCACCGACGGCAAGGAACGCGCGAAGGCCTTCGGTGTCTACGGCGCCATCGCCGGCGGCGGCGCCGCGATCGGCCTCATCGCCGGCGGCCTGCTGACCGAATACCTCGACTGGCGCTGGTGCCTCTACGTGAACGTGCCCATCGCCCTGATCGCCCTGCTCGGCGCCCTGGCCTTCCTCCACGACGACCGGCGCCGCCGCGGGGAGCGCCCCCGCCTGGACATCCCCGGGGTCGTCCTGGGCTGCGGCGGCCTCGTCGCCGTCGTCTACGGCTGCAGCGAGGCCCAGCCGCGCGGCTGGAACGACCCGCTCGTCCTCGGGCTGCTGTGCGGCGGCGCGGCGCTCCTGGGCGCCTTCACGTGGTGGCAGGGCCGCACCCGGCACCCGCTGCTCCCCCTGCACGTCGTCCGCGACCGCAACCGCGCCGGGGCCTTCCTGGTGATGGGCCTGGCCGTCATCGCCATGTTCGGCATGTTCCTGTTCATGACCTACTACCTGCAGGTCGTCCTCGGCTACTCCCCCGTGCGGACCGGCTCGGCCTTCCTCCCGCTGACCGCGGCCATCATCCTCGGCTCCACCCAGATCTCCGCCCGCCTCATGACCCACGTGCCCCCGCGCACCCTGATGGTGCCCGGCACGCTCCTCGCCGCCGGCGGGCTGTTCCTGCTGACCTTCCTGCCCGTCGAGCCCGCGTACGTCAGCCACGTCCTGCCCGCCGAGCTCCTCGTCGGCCTCGGCATGGGCCTGGTCTTCATGCCCGTCATGGCCACGGCCACCGCCGGAGTCGCCGCGCACGACGCCGGCGTCACCTCCGCCACGGTCAACACCGCTCAGCAGGTGGGCGGCTCCATCGGCACCGCCCTCCTCAACACCATCGCCACGTCCGCCGGCACCGGCTACATCACCACGCACCTGAAGACGGCAGCCGCCGGCGGAGTCCTCACCCCCGCCGTCCGGGCCGGCGTCGTGAAGACCGGAATCGTCCACGGCTTCCAGGTCGCCATCGCCTGGGGCTCGGGCATCATGCTCCTCGCCGGCGTCACCGGCTGGTTCCTGGTCACCGCCCGGGCCCCCAAACATGCGAGCCCTCTGGGCGGCATCGAAGCGACCGCCGTCACCGCCGGTGCCGCCCCCGCCGAAACCCGGGCGGCCGCCGAAGCCGAGGAACGGCACCACATGCGCCCACCCGAACCCGGAGAGGACCCCTGGTAAGCCGCGGTGTACGCAAGGGCCTTTTCAGGCCACCACGCGCATCCCGTGCGACGTATTGTTCAGCCGCCGGCCGCCCGAGTCCGTGCACACCACAATGTCCTCGATGCGCACCCCGAAACGGCCCGGAAGATAAATCCCCGGCTCGACCGAGAAACACATCCCCGGCACCAGCGGCAGGTGTTCGCCCTCCACCAGGTACGGCGGCTCGTGCGTCGTCACCCCGATCCCGTGGCCCGTACGGTGAATGAAGTATTCCCCGTAGCCCGCGCCACGGATGACCTGCCGCGCCACCCGGTCGATCTCCTGGCACGCCACACCGGGGCGCACCGCCTCGAACGCCGCCTGCTGCGCCTCGCGCACCACGTCGTGCACCTTGCGCTCCTCGGCCGTGGGCTCGCCCACGTGCACCGTGCGCGTGGTGTCCGAGCCGTAACCGTCCTTCAGGCCACCGAAGTCCATGACGACCATGTCGCCGTCCTCGATGACCCGGTCGCCCGCGTCGTGGTGCGGATTCGCACCGTTGGGACCCGAGCCGACAATCGTGAAATCCACCTGGCTGTGGCCGTGTTCGCGCAGCAGCCGCGCCAGGTCCGCCGCCACCTCGCACTCACGCCGCCCCGCGAACCGCAGCCCCACGACCTGCTCGTACGCCGCGTCCGCCGCCGCGCCCGCAGCCGCCAGCCGCTCCACCTCGTAGGCGTCCTTCACCGCCCGCAGCATCGGCATGACCTCGGTGAACGCCCCGTACGACACGCCCGGGCAGACGCGTTGGAGCGCCAGGACGTGCAGGGCCCACGCGTTGTCCGAGACGCCGTAGCGGCCCTTGGGGTCGAGCAGCGGGGCCAGCGCCGCGTACGGATCCTGGCCGTCGCTCCAGCCGGTGACGGACAAGGACGGGGCGGCCGGGGCCCGTTCGGCGTCCGGGCGCTCCAGGGCCGGCACCAGCAGCCGCGGCCGGGTGCCCGGCGCGATCAGCAGCGCGGTCAACCGCTCGGTCACAGGCGGGTGGTAGCCCGTCAGCCAGTCCAAGTCCGGGCCCGGTGTGACGATCAGACCGGCCAGACCGGAGTCTGCGGCCGCCACGGCGGCACGCTCCAGGCGGGCGGCGTAGGCGGGCCCGCCCTTCGGTCCGCCGGGCGGGGTGGGGGCGGAGGCGGCAGCATCGCTCATGGGGGCAGAGTAATCCGGACGAAGGCGGTCGGCGATGTGATTCTCTACCTCACGGGTGATGCCCCCTCATCCGGCCGGATGAGGGATACCCCGACCCAGGGCCGATTTCTCCCCGATTCCATTGTGGGGAAATTCAGGGATGTCTAGCGTGTTCATGCCTGTAGTTCACACCTGCAGCCTCCTGCTGCAGTTCATGCTCGCCTAGCTAGGAGCACCATGTTCCGACGAGTCGGGCGGTTCGCCGTCCACCGACCTTGGCTCACCATCGCCGGCTGGATCATCGCCGCAGTGGCCCTCAGCCTGCTGGCCCCCGGGCTGAAGTCCACGACCGATGAAACGGAATTCCTTCCTTCACATTATGAATCCGTACAGGCGGGCAAGCTCCAGGAAAAGGCCTTCCCCAAAACCGAACAGCCCTCCGCCATCGTCGTCTTCCAGCGCTCCGACGGCGGGAAGCTCACCGCCGCCGACCGCGCCGACGTCGCCAAGGTGACCGGCGGGCTGCACGACAAGCACCGCAAGGGCATCGCCCGCGTCGAGACCAGCCCCCAGGCCGTCTCCCCCAACGGTGAGATCGCCCTGGCCAACGTCATCGCCACCAACAAGAACGCGCAGGACCAGACCACCCTGCCCAACGCCGTCAAGGACCTCCGTCAGGACGCCAAGGGCCTGCTGGACGGCACCCACTTGAAGGCCGGCTTCACCGGCCAGGCGGCCACCAACCTGGACGCCCAGGAGTCCTCCGGCGACACCGACTCGATGATCATGTCGGCCACGCTCCTCCTGATCATCATCCTGCTGCTGGTCATCTTCCGCAGCCCGCTGATAGCGCTGATGCCCGTCCTCATCATCGCCCTCGTCTTCGCCGTCGCCCTCGGCCTCATCGGCACCGCCGCCGAACTCGGCGGGCTCAAGGCGGACACCTCCATCTCCGCCATACTCATCGTCGTCCTCTTCGGCGTCGGCACCGACTACATCCTCTTCCTCCTCTTCCGCTACCGCGAAGAGCTGCGCGACGGACGGCAGCCCAAGGAGGCCCTCACCAACGCCGTCGCCCGCGTCGGCGAAACCATCGCCTCCGCCGCAGGCGCCGTCATCGTCGCCTTCCTCGCCCTCCTCCTGTCCACCATGGGCATGATGCGGGCGATGGGCCCCTCGCTCGCCATCGCCGTCGGCGTGACCCTCGTCGCCGCGCTCACCCTCGTGCCGGCCGTCTTCTCCCTCCTCGGCACCAAGGCCTTCTGGCCCTCCAAGGCCTGGAAGAAGCGCTCCCGCAGCCGCCTCTCCGACGGCCTCGGCGCGCTCGTCGCCCGCCGCCCCGCCGCCATCGCCGTGCTCTCCGCCGCGGTCCTGGCCGTCCTCGCCGTCGGCGCCGTCAGCTTCAAGGCCGAATTCGACACCGACAGCCAGCTGCCGCAGAAGCTCGAATCCGTCCAGGCGATGAAGGACCTGCAGCGCGGCTTCTCCGCCGGGCAGTCCGACCCCGCCATGGTCTACGTCGAGTCCCGCAGCGGCACCCTCGACAAGGGCGCCCTCGGCACGTACAAGAAGGAGCTCGCCGGCGTCGACGGCGTCGGCGCGGTCTCCGACCCCGTCGTCAACCCCGACGGCACCGTCGCCCAGTACAGCGTCGTCCTCAAGTACCGCCCCACCGAGGACAAGGCCATCGACCTCGCCGACGGCGCCCTGCGCGACACCGCCCACAAGGCCGCGCCCGACGGCAGCAAGGCCTACGTCGGCGGCACCTCCGCCGTCCTCGCCGACGTGGAGAAGGCCGTCAGCCACGACTACAAGCTCGTCTTCCCCATCGCCGGACTCGCGATCATGATCATCCTGGGCCTGCTGCTCCGCAGCATCGTCGCCCCGATCTACCTGATGATCTCCGTCGCCCTGGGCTTCGGCGCCACGCTCGGCTCCACGGTCTGGCTCTTCCAGGACCTCCAGCACAAGAACGGCCTGCTGTTCATGCTGCCGGTCATCGTCTACCTCTTCGTCGTCGCCATCGGCACCGACTACAACATCCTCATGGTCGCCCGGCTGCGCGAGGAGGTACGGCGCGGCGTCCCCGCCCGCGAGGCGATCCACACCGCCGTCGCCCGCTCGGCACCCACCATCGCCTCCGCCGCGATCATCCTCGCCGGCACCTTCGGCGTCCTCCTGCTGGCCGACAACTCCATGCTCCAGCAGATGGGCTTCGCGGTCGCCTTCGGCATCCTGCTCACGGCCTTCGTGATGGCCATGCTCCTCGTCCCGACCGTCACGTCCCTCCTGGGCCACAAGGCCTGGTGGCCCGGCCACCAGGACGCCCCCCGCCCGGATCCCCTGGCCGAGGCCGGCCCGGACGCGGGGGTGGGCCGCCACCGCGGCGCGGGCGAGGAGGTACGGAGCTGAGGCGCCCGGCCCGCACACGCCCCTGACAGCACGAAACCGCAGGTCCCGGAGGGGACCTGCGGTTTTCGTTGCCGAGCCGACTGTCGGGTTCGAACCGACGACCTTCGCTTTACAAGAGCGGTGCTCTACCAGCTGAGCTAAGTCGGCCTGTGCGTTGCAGTCTAACCAAACTCCACCCGTGCCCAGGCCACGAATTCTCACAGCCGTCGGCTGCTGACAACCGACCGCCTCCCGGGTACCGTCACCTGCAACCCGGTCCAAATGGACTGGACCACTCCCTCTACTCGGATCGTCCGGCACGTTCCTGCCGGTGAAGGGACTGCATCACCATGGCCACGGTCACGTACGACAAGGCGACCCGGATCTACCCGGGGGCCGACAAGCCCGCCGTCGATCAGCTCGACATCTCCATCGAGGACGGTGAGTTCCTCGTCCTGGTCGGCCCGTCCGGGTGCGGGAAGTCGACCTCGCTGCGGATGCTCGCGGGGCTCGAGGACGTCAACGGAGGGGCGATCCGGATCGGTGACCGTGACGTCACCCATCTGCCGCCGAAGGACCGGGACATCGCCATGGTGTTCCAGAACTACGCGCTCTACCCCCACATGACCGTCGCCGACAACATGGGCTTCGCGCTGAAGATCGCGGGCGTGCCCAAGTCGGAGATCCGCCAGAAGGTGGAGGACGCGGCGAGGATCCTGGACCTCACCGAGTACCTGGGGCGCAAGCCCAAGGCGCTCTCCGGCGGTCAGCGGCAGCGCGTGGCGATGGGGCGGGCGATCGTGCGCGAGCCCCAGGTGTTCCTCATGGACGAGCCGCTGTCGAACCTGGACGCGAAGCTGCGCGTGCAGACGCGTACGCAGATCGCCGGGCTGCAGCGCCGCCTCGGCATCACCACGGTCTACGTCACCCACGACCAGGTCGAGGCCATGACCATGGGCGACCGCGTCGCGGTGCTCAAGGACGGCCTGCTGCAGCAGATCGACTCGCCGCGGAACATGTACGACCGGCCGGCCAACCTGTTCGTCGCGGGCTTCATCGGCTCGCCGGCGATGAACCTGGTCGAGGTGCCGGTCACCGACGGCGGCGTGAAGTTCGGCAACAGCGTCGTCCCGGTCTCGCGCGAGGCCCTCGCGGGCACCGGTGAGGGTGACCGGACCGTCACCGTGGGTGTCCGTCCGGAACACTTCGACGTGGTCGAACAGAACGGCGAGACGGCGAAGTCGCTCGGCAAGGAGTCGAAGGACGCCCCGGCCGGCCTGGCGGTCACCGTCAACGTGGTGGAGGAGCTCGGCGCCGACGGATACGTGTACGGCACGGCCGAGGTCGGCGGCCAGCAGAAGGACCTCGTCGTGCGCGTCAACGGCCGCCGCGTGCCCGAGAAGGGTTCGATCCTGCACGTCGTCCCGCGCCCGGGTGAGCTGCACGTCTTCTCGACCTCCTCGGGCGAGCGGCTGAGCGACTGAGCCACTCAGCCACCGATCACGCAGCGCGGCCGCGGTCCGCGCCGCACGAACCCCGCCCCCGCGCCGTACGAACGGCCCGGGGGCGGGTGTTTTTCGCCCCGAAGTCACATGAGTTGCCGTTTTCCCTGCCAGATCGCTCTTTTCGAGCGCCGTGCGTCAACCCGGCGACCATCCGCACCACCTGACGTATCCCTCGACCGGGTGACTAGATGTCGCGGCACCATTACCCCTCGCTACCATCTGCGGCATGAACCAGGCCGCCCGCCACATCGGCAGAACCCTTGCCTTCGTACTCCCCGTCGTTCTCGTCCTCTCGGGGACGCTCGCGGTGACCCGTGTCCCGTGGGCCGCGCCTGCCGATTCGCAGGTGCTCACCGCGTCCTCCGACAACGCCTCCACCCAAGCCCGGATCCGCGCCCCGCACGAGGTGCTGCACGACAAGCTCCTGACCGAGTTGCAGGAGAAGAACCCGGGGGTCGCCCTCAGCCACCTCCAGGAGGCCGTCAACGGCCGCCCCTCGCTCGCCCGGCACTGCGTCGAGATCGCGCGGAGCCTCGGGCGCGCGGCGGTCGCGAAGTACGGCCCCCGGCAGGCTCAGCGCTTCGCCCGCCCGGTCTGCGACACGTCGTACGCCTCCGGCGTCCAGAGCCGCTGACCGCCGCAAGGGGGCACGGCGCCGCCACCGCCGGTCCGTCCGCGGACGGCACCGCATATCGTGCGGTGCATGACCGGCACGAACGCGTATCCGTACCCCACCCAAGCCGTGATCCTGGCCGGCGGCCAGGGGTCGCGGCTGCGCCCGTACACCGACGACCGACCCAAGCCGATGGTCGAGATTCCCGGCACCGGGACCCCGATCATCGGCCATCAACTGGCCTGGCTGGCCGCCGAGGGCGTCACCGACGCCGTGGTCTCGTGCGGCCATCTGGCGGAGGTCCTGCAGGAGTGGCTCGTGTCGGCCGACCTGCCGCTGCGGGTGACGACCGTCGTCGAGAAGGAGCCGCTCGGCCGGGGCGGCGGCCTGAAGTTCGCGGCGGCCTCCCTGCCGCACCCCGACCGGCCCTGGTACGCCACCAACGGCGACATCTGGACCCGCTTCTCGCTGCGCGAGATGGCCGCCTTCCACCACGAGCGTGACGCGGCGGCCACCCTGGCCCTGGCCCGGCCCCGGATCCCCTGGGGGGCCGTCGAGACCGACGAGTTCGGGCACGTGCTGGACTTCATCGAGTCCCCGCCCTCCCCGTACCTGATCAACGCGGGCGTCTACGTCTTCTCCGCCGCCTTTACGGAACTGCTGCCGGAGCACGGCGACCACGAGCGCACCACGTTCCCCCGCCTCGCGCGCGAGCGGCGGCTCGCGGGCTACCCGCTGCCGCACGGCGCGTACTGGCGGGCCATCGACACGGCCAAGGACCTGACGGAGGCCGCGAGGGAGCTCGCACGGGGCGGCGCGTAGCGCGCCTGCCCGGCCGGGCAAGCGGCGGCCTCCGCACCCTTCCGGGTGCGGAGGCCGTTTAACTGCGGAGGCCGTTGACGGAGCGCTCAGCCGAGGAGGCCGCCGAGCGCTCCTCCCGTGCGGGTGCCGCCCGTCGAACCGCCGGAGGAGCTGCCTCCGGTGCTGTTCGTGGTGCTGCTCGTGCCGCTGGAGGCCGAGGAGCCGCCGGAGGGGCTGCGGGGCGCCGCGGGCGCGGCCGGCTGCCGCGGGGTCTGCGGGGCCGGGCGGACGCCCTGGCTGGCGCCGGGGTGTCCGGTGCCACCCGCTGCCGCACCCGTGGGGGTGCGGGCGGCGCCGGGCGCGGCCGGGGCCGTGGCGGAGGGGGTCGCCGCGTGGGTGCCGGGGGCGGTGGGCTTGGGGGTGCCGACGGCGGAGGGGCTCCGGGGACCGCGGGGGGTGGAGGTGCCGGGGGTCTGGGGGTACGGCGAGCCGGGGAGGTTGTTGACGGGCGGGTCGCTGGGGCCGGGGACCCTGACGGTCTGGGAGGAGCGGACAGCGCCACCGAGGGTGGAGCCGACCAGCAGGGTGAGGCCGATGAGGACGGTGGCCATGATCGTGCCGCGGCGCAGGACGCGCTGCCGCAGCTCCCACAGCTCGGCGCGGGGGCCGAGGCGGCGCCAGGCCTCGCCCGCGAGGCGCCCGTCGACGGAGTAGAAGGGCGCCCCGGCGATCACGAGGGGGCTCCAGGCGGCGAGGTAGATGATGTCGGGCGCGTCGTAGACGGGGGCGCTGCGCCAGCTGACGGTGACGAGGAGGACGGCGGACAGCAGGACGCCGACGCCGGCGGCGAGGCGCTGCCAGAGACCGAAGATGGTGAGGACACCGACGACGACCTGGAGGAAGGCGACGGTGAGGCCGGCGCCGACGGGGTGGGCGAGGGCGAGGTTGCGCAGGGGCTCGGCGGCGGCCCAGGGGTGCAGGGCGGTGAGCCAGGCGACCATGGAGCCGCGCTTGCCGCCGTCGAAGTAGACGGGGTCGCAGAGCTTGCCCATGCCGGCGTAGATGGAGATGAAGCCGAGGAAGATCCGCAGGGGCAGCAGGACGACGCCGAGGTTCATCCGGCGGCCCGGATAGTAGGCGTGCCGGACGGAGTCGCTTTGGCGCTTGGCGGCGCCGCTCTCGTCCTCGTCGTCGTAGTCGTCGGCGTCGGGGCCGTCGAACTGCGGGTAGCGGTACTGATCTTCGTCGTAGGCGCTGTCCGTGGGGCGGACGCCGTGCAGGAGCTGGGTCCCGGGCGCGGCGGGGCCGGCGGCGTCGACGAGCTCGCCGGGGCCGGTGCGCTCGGAGTGGCTGCGGGGGCCCACGACGGAGGGGTGCCGGTCGTCGACACGGATGCGGGGCAGCACCTGGGTGGAGCCCGCGTCGGTGACGGCGGAGTCCCGTACGGCCTGGAGCAGTTCGGTGGGCGCCGCGTCGCCGGGGGCGGCCCGCCCGCTCCACACCACGGGAGCGCGCCGTTTGGGCGCGCTCTTGACGGTGGGCAGCTGCGCCGTGTCGGCGATGCCTGCGAACTGGCGGGCGACGCGCGGGGGCCGGGCGAGCTGCACGCGGAAACTCACGTGGTTGACGGCGATCTGCGCCGGGTCGGACGGAACCTTCACCGTACTCAGCGCGGGCTGGTCGTCGTACCCGGAAGAGCTTCCCCCCGTGGGTGTGCGGGGTGTTCTGGTGTCCACACTCATCTAACCGAGTGACTTCTGATTAGGACACTGCCTTGACCGAGTCGAACTGTCCGGGTCGCGTCAACGGAGCCCGTCAATCCTGCCTTTAAGCGCAGGACGGGCCGGTGAACCGGCCCGTCCTGCGCTTAAAGGGAGTTTTTTCAGGCTCGGCGCCGCGCCGCCTCGTAGAGGACGACGCCCGCGGCGACGCCGGCGTTGAGCGACTCGGCGCCGCCCGGCATCGGGATGCGCACGCGGAAGTCGCAGGTCTCGCCGACGAGGCGGGACAGGCCCTTGCCCTCGCTGCCGACGACGATGACGACCGGGCCTTCGAGGGCTTCGAGCTCGTGCAGCTCGACGTCGCCGTCGGCGGCGAGGCCGACGACCATCAGACCTTCCTTCTGGTACGACTCCAGCATCCGCGTCATGTTGGTGGCGCGGGCGACGGGCGTACGGGCGGCGGTGCCGGCGGAGGTCTTCCAGGCGCTGGCGGTCATGCCGGCCGCGCGGCGCTCGGGGACGACCACGCCGTGGCCGCCGAAGGCGGAGACGGAGCGGACGACGGCGCCGAGGTTGCGCGGGTCGGTGATGCCGTCGAGGGCGACGATCAGCGGGTCCTCGCCGTCGTCGAAGGCGGCGGCCGTCAGGTCCTCGGGGTGGGCGTAGTCGTACGGCGGCACCGCCAGGACGAGGCCCTGGTGGTTGAGGCCGTTGGTCATCCGGTCGAGCTCCGGACGGGGGGCCTCCATGAGGTTGAGGCCCTTGTCGTTGGCGAGCTGGAGGGCCTCGCGGACGCGCTCGTCGTTGTCCAGGTACTGCTGGACGTAGAGCGTCTTGGCGGGCACGCCCTCGCGCAGCGCCTCGACGACGGAGTTACGGCCGACGACGAGCTCGTTGGGGCCCTTGGGGCCGCCGCGGCGCGGTGCGGGCCGGCGGGACGCGGCCTGCTTGGACTTGGCGTTGGCGATGCGGTTCTTGACATGCCCCTTACGGGCGGAGGCGGGCGGGGTCGGGCCCTTGCCCTCCAGTCCCCGGCGCCGCTGGCCGCCGCTGCCGACCGTAGCGCCCTTCTTGTTGGACGTGCGGCGGTTCCTGCGCTGGCTGTTGCCGGCCATGGGGTCACCTGACTTCTTCTTCTCTGCCGCCCTCCCGCTCGGCCCTGGCGGGCCGCTCGGGCTTCGGACGGCTGCGCCGGACGGGGTCCGGCGGTTGCCTACTACGTACGTACGAAAAGTGTCCCTCAGGACAGCGACCAGCGCGGTCCGGACGGGGTGTCCTCGATGGCGAGGCCCGCATGCTGGAGCTGGTCGCGGATGGCATCGGCGGCGGCCCAGTCCTTGCGGGCGCGGGCGGCCTGGCGCTGGTCGAGGACGAGGCGGACGAGGGAGTCGACGACGCCGTGCAGGTCGTCGCCGCGGCCGGCGGAGGCGCCGGCCCACTGCTCGTCCAGCGGGTCGAGGCCGAGGACGCCGAGCATGGCGCGGACCTCGGCCAGGCGGGCGACGGCGGATTCCTTGTCGTCGGCGGTCAGGGCGGAGTTTCCCTGGCGGACGGTGGTGTGCACGATCGCGAGGGCCTGCGGGACGCCCAGGTCGTCGTCCATGGCCTCGGCGAAGGCGGGCGGGACCTCGGCGGCGGGCTCGACGGTCTTGCCGGCCATCTCGCAGACGCGCTGCATGAAGCCCTCGATCCGCGCGAACGCGGCCTCGGCCTCGCGCAGGGCCTCCTCGCTGTACTCGATCATCGAGCGGTAGTGCGGGGTGCCGAGGTAGTAGCGCAGGACGATGGGGCGCCAGTGCTTGACCATCTCGGCGACGAGGACGGAGTTGCCGAGGGACTTCGACATCTTCTCGCCGCTCATGGTGACCCAGGCGTTGTGCACCCAGTACGAGGCGAAGGCGTCGCCGAAGGCCTTGGCCTGGGCGATCTCGTTCTCGTGGTGGGGGAAGATCAGGTCGAGGCCGCCGCCGTGGATGTCGAAGGCCTCGCCGAGGTACTTGTGGGCCATGGCCGAGCACTCCAGGTGCCAGCCGGGGCGGCCGCGGCCCCAGGGGGTCTCCCAGGAGGGCTCGCCGGGCTTGGCGGCCTTCCACATGGCGAAGTCGCGGGGGTCGCGCTTGCCGGTCTCGCCCTCGCCGGAGGGCTGGAGGAGATTGTCCAGCTCCTGGTTGGAGAGCTCGAGGTAGCCGGGGAAGGAGCGGACGTCGAAGTAGACGTTGCCCTCGGCCTCGTAGGCGTGGCCGCGCTCGATGAGGCCGCGCATCATCTCGACCATCTCGGTGACGTGGCCGGTGGCGCGGGGCTCGACGGTCGGCGGCAGGCAGCCGAGGGCGTCGTAGGCGCTGTTGAAGGCGCGCTCGTTCTCGTAGCCGATGGACCACCAGGGGCGGCCCTGGTCCGCCGCCTTTATGATGATCTTGTCGTCGATGTCCGTGACGTTGCGGACGAAGGTCACGTCGTAGCCGCGGTGGGCGAACCAACGACGCATGATGTCGAAGTTCAGGCCCGACCGGATGTGGCCGATGTGCGGAGCGGCCTGCACGGTCGCGCCACACAGGTAGATCGAGACGCAGCCCGGAGTGAGCGGGGAGAAGTCACGGATCTGCCGGGCGCTGGTGTCGTACAGGCGAATGGTCACGCAACCAGAGTAGTGGGCGTTCGGCAGTGCCCCCGGCAATCGGCCCCGTGAACTGGCGGATCGAAGGGTTCCATGGCGGTACGGCACGGATTATCCGTTATGAAGTTAATGCCGAAAAACTACCGATTTGCGTGATAGCTTCCCCGGCACTGCCTCACCTTCCTCACCTGGAGGGGCGTTGCACCCCACTCTGCCGGTACAGCAGGAGCACGCGGAGCCCCCCGAGACCCCCGGAAGCCCGGACGGCAGCGACGGGCGCGCCCGGCTGGCCGCGCTGGACGGGCTGCGGCTGCTCGCGGCGCTGATGGTGGTGGCGTACCACTACGTGGCGTTCGGCAGCGGCGCCTGGGGCGGCCCGCCCGCGGCGGTCTTCCCCACCGCCCACCTGCCGGCGTCCTACGGCTGGCTGGGCGTGCAGCTGTTCTTCCTGATCAGCGGCTTCGTGATCTGCATGAGCTGCTGGGGCAGGGGCGTCGGCCGGTTCGCCGCCTCGCGCGTCACCCGGCTCTTCCCCGCGTACTGGTTCTCGGTACTCGCCGTCGCACTCGTCGTCCGTTTGTGGCCGGCGATGGACGAAACCCCCCGCGCGCGGGACATCGCCGTCAACCTGACCATGCTCCACTCCCCCCTCGGGGTGGATCCCGTCGACGGCGTGTACTGGACGCTGTGGGTCGAGATGCGCTTCTACCTGCTCTTCGCGCTGGTCGTCGCCGGGAAGGGGCTGACGTACGCGCGGGCGGTGGGCTTCTGCGTGGTGTGGGGCTTCGCGGCGGCCGTCGCGGCGGCGGTGGACGAGCCCGTGCTCGACCAGGTGCTGATGCCGGAGGACTGCTGGTACTTCATCGCGGGCATCGCCTTCTACCTCATGCACCGCTACCGCCCCAACCTCGTGCTGTGGCTGATCGTCGCCGCGTGCTTCCTCGTCGCCCAGCACCACCTGGTGGCGGCCCAGGCGCGGGCCGAGGGCTATATGGGCCACCGCGTGCCCCCCTGGCCGACGGCGGCGCTGCTCGCGCTGTTCTTCCTCGCCGTGGGGGCGGTCGCGCTCGGCCGGACGCGCCGCCTCGGCCACCCCTGGCTGACCGCCGCCGGGGCGCTGACCTATCCCCTCTACCTGATCCACGAGCGCGTGGGCTGGCTGGTCATCCGGCGGACGGCCGGTGACGTGCCCCCGGCCGTCCTGCTGACCGCGCTGGTGGCGGGCATGCTGCTGACTGCGTGGCTGGTGCACCGCCTGGTGGAGCGGCCGCTGGCGGGCGCGCTGAGGCGCGGGCTGCGGCGGGCGGCGGCGGAGATCCGGGCCGGATAGCGGGCCGGGAGCGGGCCCACCACAAGATCGTCACAAGATCACCCCGGGGCCGTTCCAAGACAGGGGTTGGAATTACGTCAGAGACAGGAGATAACTGTCACGGCGGGCCGGGGGGTCCTTGTGTCAGCATGCGCGCGGACGGCCCTCGTAGGATGAGCCGACCTGAGCCGATGGAGAGGACGACATGCGTTTCGCCAGACGAGGTGACCTCGATGGCGGCCTGGCAGCCGGACAGCGGACCGCCGCTCCCAGGCTCTACGTCCTGGACGCGCTGCGGCTGCTCGCGGCCCTCATGGTCGTCTTCTTCCACTACGTGGCGCTGCGCGGCGGCTGGGGCGAGGACCCCGAGAACATCTTCCCCAACCTGTGGAAGTTCGCCCAGTACGGCTGGACCGGCGTCGAGATCTTCTTCCTCATCAGCGGCTTCGTGATCTGCATGAGCACGTGGGGCCGCTCCCTGGGCGACTTCGTGGTCTCCCGGGTGTCACGGGTCTACCCCGCCTACTGGGTCGGGATCTTCCTGACGGCGGCCGTCATCTCGCTGTGGCCGCAGGTGCGGCAGATCAACGGCGGCTTCAACAGCGTCCTCACGAACCTGACCATGCTCCAGACGGGCTTCGGAGTCTGGGACGTCGACGGCGTCTACTGGACGCTCTTCATCGAGCTGAAGTTCTACGTACTCTTCGCGATCGTGGTGGCCACGGGCGTGACGTACCGCAAGTGCGTGCTCTTCTGCGCCCTGTGGACGGTCGTCGCGATGGCCTCGGTCCAGGCGGACGTCAAGCTCCTCGACCAGTGGGCGATGCCGCTCTACCAGCCGTACTTCGTCGCGGGCATCGCCTTCTACCTCATGTACCGCTACCGCCCCACCGCGCTGCTCTGGGGCATCGTCGCCCTGTCGCTGCTCCTCGCCGAGCACCAGATCGCGCGGCGCGTCGCGGACAACACCACGCACAACATCCCCGCCTGGCCCGCCCGGGTGATCATCCTCGTCGCGTTCGTGCTGATGGCACTGATCGCGTGCGGCGCGTTCAACCGGATCCAGTGGCGCTGGCTGTCGACGGCGGGCGCCCTCACCTACCCGCTGTACCTGCTCCACCAGTACATCGGCATGACGCTGATCTACGCCCTGCGCGACCGCGTCCCCCGACACCTGCTGGTCATCGGCCTGGTCCTGGTGATGCTCGGCGCGGCGTGGCTGATGCACCGGTTCGTGGAGAAGCCGCTGGGCACCTGGCTGCGCAAGGTGATGCGCTCCAGCATGGAGGAGGTGCGGCAGCACTCGCCCCGCCCGAAGGGGGCGGTGCACGCCGCCAAGGGTGCCGGTGCGCCCGCCAAGGCGGCCGTGCCGTCGGCCGTCCCCGAGCAGCACGCCGGGCGCGAGGAGGTCCGCGAGGGCGCGGGCTCGGGGGCGCAGCGGCTGCGGGCATACGAGACGGGTCCGTACGAGCAGACGGCGGCCGACCGCGTGGGCGCGGGCCGGCCGGACGGGGTCTGACGCAGGCGGGTCCCGTCGTCCCGGGCGGGCCGCCCGGGGCGCTGGGCCACTGCCGCCCGGGCGCTGGGCCACTACGGGCGCGTTTCCGGCTTGTCCCGGCTTGTACGCGCCCGTTTCCCGCGCGTGCGGCATACGGTGAGCGCGACCGCGCACGCGCACGCCCCCCAGGGAAGGAACACGCCGTGGCCGCCATGCTCTCCGACGACCTGAAGAAGCTCCTCGACGACTCCCCCGTCTTCGCGACGGTCGCGACGATCCAGCCCGACGGCAGCCCTCAGGTCACGGTCACGTGGCTCACGCACGACGGCGACGACCTGCTGATCTCCACGACCGTCGGGCGGCGCAAGGAGAAGAACCTGCGCCGCGACCCGCGCATCACGGTGATGATCAACCCGCCGAACGCGCCGTACACCTACGCCGAGGTCCGCGGCACGGCCAGCCTCACCACCGAGGGCGGCCAGGATCTGATCAACGAGCTCTCGCGGAAGTACACCGGCAAGGACTACGCGGACTTCAATCCGGCGGCGAAGGACGACGCGGAGAGGGTCGTCGTACGGGTCACGCCGCGGAAGGTCGTGGGGTCGATCTGACCCCCACGGCACGGTCCGCCCGGGCTCAGTACGCGTCGGCGCGGACCACCAGGGCCGTCGCCACCGCCGTGAGCCCCTCCCCGCGGCCCGGGAAGCCCAGGCCGTCCGTCGTGGCGCCGGAGACCGTCACCGGCGCGCCGACGGCCTCCGAGAGGACCTTCTGGGCCTCTTCGCGGCGCTTGCCGATCCGGGGGCGGACGCCGACGACCTGGACGGCGACGTTGCCGATGAGGAAGCCGGCCTCGCGGACGATGCGGGCGGCCTCGGTCAGCAGCGTGACCCCGGAGGCGCCGGCCCACTCGGGGCGGCCGGTGCCGAAGTGCGCGCCGAGGTCGCCGAGGCCGGCGGCGGAGAAGAGGGCGTTGCAGGCGGCGTGGGCGACGACGTCGGCGTCGGAGTGGCCTGCGAGGCCCGTCTCACCGGGCCACAGGAGGCCGCCGCACCACAGCTCGCGGCCCTCCTCGAAGGCGTGGGTGTCGGTGCCGATGCCCACCTGGGGCAGGGCGGGGATCCGGTCAGAAGCCATCGTTTGCCCTCCTGCGGGCGAGTACGGCCTCGGCGAGGACGAGGTCCAGCGGCCGGGTCACCTTGAAGGCCTCCTCGTGGCCCGGGACGAGGACGACGGGGGCGCCGAGGCGCTCGACCATGCCGGCGTCGTCCGTGGCTCCCTCGCCCTTCAGGGCGGCGAACTTCTCGTGCGCCGCGTCCAGTGTGCGCCGGTCGAAGCCCTGGGGGGTCTGCACGGCGCGCAGCAGCGCCCGCTCGGGCGTGCCGGTGACGAGCTCGGGCTCGCCCTCGGCGGCGCCGGTGCGCGGCTCGACCTGCTTGACGGTGTCGGCGACCGGCAGGGCCGGGACGACGGCGGGGGCGCCCTCGCGCACGGCGGTGATCACGGCGTCGACCGTGTCGACGGGCACCAGGGGGCGCGCGGCGTCGTGCACGAGGACGGTGGTGACGTCGGCCGGGAGGGCCGCGAGACCGAGGCGCACGGACTCCTGGCGGGTCTGACCGCCGGGGACGACGAGGACCTCGGCGCGGTCGTGGCCGGTGAGCGGGTGGTCGTCGAGGAGGGCGCGGACTTCGGCGGCGCCGTCCGGCGGGGCGACCACGACGACGAGGGAGACGGCGCGGGAGGCGGCCATCGCCCGGACGGCGTGGACGAGCATCGGTGTGCCGCCCAGGGCGCGCAGTGCCTTGGGGGCGCCCGGGCCGAGCCGGACCCCCCGGCCGGCCGCGGGGATCACCGCGGCGGTGCGCGCAGGAGTGACGGCAGGGGCTCGATCAGACATTGCGTTCACGTTCAGGTTTGCTTCCTCGGCCGGATTGGGTATGGCCTGGGGGTACCCCCTGCTCGGAGAGCGGGGGGAGTGCCGGGCAAGCCCCGACCAGCCCCTTCCGTGACAGCTGGTCGGGCCGGCTGCCCGGGCCCGGCACACCGAGTCGTGTACGGCGCGTGCGCCGGTGTCCCCCGGTCACCGGAGTCACCGGAACGAGAGATGCCGCAGCGCCCGGCGGATGACTTGCGTCACCGCGCGGGCACCGCGGCACTTCTTTACGTCCGGCACCTGTGGTGTGTCCGGTATTCGCGTCAGGACGCGAGGACCTCGTCGAGCAGGGCCTCGGCCTTGTCCTCGTTGGTGTTCTCGGCGAGGGCGAGCTCGCTCACCAGGATCTGCCGCGCCTTGGCCAGCATGCGCTTCTCACCGGCGGACAGGCCGCGCTCGCGCTCGCGGCGCCACAGGTCGCGCACGACCTCGGCGACCTTGATCACGTCACCGGACGCGAGCTTCTCGAGATTTGCCTTGTAGCGACGGGACCAGTTCGTCGGCTCTTCCGCATAGGGTGCGCGGAGCACCTCGAAGACCCGGTCCAGCCCATCCTGGCCGACCACATCGCGCACACCGACGAACTCCGCATTGTCCGCCGGCACCCGAACCGTCAGGTCACCTTGGGCGACCTTCAGCACCAAGTAGGTCTTGTCCACGCCTTTGATCTGGCGAGTTTCGATGGCCTCGATCAGCGCGGCCCCGTGATGGGGATAGACCACGGTGTCGCCAACCTTGAACGTCATGTGACAGGTACCCCTTCCGTGGCTATCCAGTCTAACACGGGAACTCCCCGTTCTGAATGGCGTTTTCGCAGGTCAGGGCATATCTCAGGGCTTGACAACAGCAACCGCGTCGTGCTGCGGGAGGGTTCCGGAAGCGGGTATTCGCAGGTGGGAGCGGTTCTCCGGGCAAGGCGAAACGGGCACGTTACACGCGTGGAGAGGCACTCGCGAGCGGTCGAACGTCCCGTTTTGCCGGGGTCCGCTCGGCTGACTTCCGCTACTCCGTTCGGGGCGGGGCCGGCCTTCACCGACCGGAATCGGGAATTGATCACCGCGAACTTGATCAATTCAGGAACGCGTTCCGCACGCCCGCGCATTCCGCACCGATAATCCACACCGGCGCCCGCCGGACATCCGCACGGCCACCCTGCGGCGATATTCGGCCGTGGGCCGGACAGGGACGAAGTCGACCATGGGGGCGGGTCGGGTGCGGGGCCGTCCGAGGGGGTCGGTAACCTAAGCGCGCTGACACACCCCTTACCTCGTCCAAGGAGATGCCGCCGCCGTGAGCAGCAGCCTTCGACGCGGCGCTCTCGCCGCTACCGCCCTCGTGCTCTCGATCGCCTCGCTCTCCGCCTGCGCGGCGGGCAACAGCGCGCAGACGCTCGAGGTGAAGCCGGACAACGCCGCCACCTCGGTCGGTGACATCAAGCTGCAGAACCTGAACGTGATCACGCAGCCCGACCTGAACGCCAAGGGCCCCGCCGTGATCACCGGCCAGGTCTTCAACAACGGCCGCAAGGACCAGACCCTCCGCGCGATCACCCTGACCGGCAAGAACGGCGCCAAGGTCAAGCTCAGCCCGGCCAAGGGCTCCGGCGACGTCGTCGTGCCGGCCGGCGGCTCGGTGCTCCTGGGCGGCAAGGGCAACGCCTCGGCCGTCCTGCCGGAGGGCCGCGAGGCCCTGAAGGACGGCGAGCAGCAGAAGCTGGCGTTCGACTTCAGCGAGACGGGCGAGGTGCGCATCGGCGCCTTCGTCGTCCCGGCGACGAGCTACTTCAAGGACTGGGGCCCCTCCGAGGCCGCGCCGACCCCGGCCACGACCCCGCTCGCGAAGCCGGGCGGCGCCAAGGCGAGCGGCGAGCCCGCCACGGGCGCCGCCGAGGGCGCCGCCACCGCCCCCTCGGGTGCGGCCTCCGGTGCCGCCGCGGGCAAGCCGAGCGGCAAGCCGAGCCCGGGCACGGGCGAGGCCTCCCAGGGCACCCAGCAGCGCGCCGGCCACTGAGTCGCCGGCCGCGACGCGGACACGACGAGGGCCCGGAAGCGTTGCGCTTCCGGGCCCTTCGCTCGTACGGGTGAGAGCCGGTACGGCACCGCCGGGTCGCACGATCGTGGTTGCCGGCCGCAGCGGCGGAAGAAAACGGCCTGCCGTGGCGGCGCGAGCGCCAGGTAGGGCCTACGGCTCGAACTTGTAGCCCAGGCCCCGCACCGTCACCAGGTACCGCGGCGCGCCCGGGTCGGGTTCGATCTTGGCGCGGAGGCGCTTGACGTGGACGTCGAGGGTCTTGGTGTCGCCGACGTAGTCCGCGCCCCAGACCCGGTCGATCAGCTGCATGCGGGTGAGCACGCGGCCCGCGTTGCGCAGCAGCATCTCCAGGAGGTCGAACTCCTTCAGCGGCAGGTCGACCTTGGCGCCGGAGACCGTGACGACGTGCCGGTCGACGTCCATGCGGACCGGGCCGGCCTCCAGGGCGGCCGGCGCCACCTCCTCCGGCTCGCCGCGGCGGCGCAGCACCGCTCTGATGCGGGCCACGAGCTCGCGGGAGGAGAAGGGCTTGGTGACGTAGTCGTCGGCTCCTATTTCCAGGCCGACGACCTTGTCGATCTCGCTGTCCTTGGCGGTCACCATGATGACCGGCACGTTGGAGCGGCCGCGCAGCTGGCGGCAGACCTCGGTGCCGGGCAGGCCGGGCAGCATCAGGTCGAGCAGGACGAGGTCGGCGCCGTTGCGCTCGAATTCGTCCAGCCCGTCGGGCCCGGTGGCCGCGACCGCGACCTCGAACCCCTCCTTGCGCAGCATGTAGGACAACGCGTCGCTGAAGGACTCCTCGTCCTCTACGACGAGCACTCGAGTCACGGGGTGACCTCCGGTCGGGTCTCAGAGCCAATCACGAGCACTCGGGTCACGGAAGGACCTCCGGGGCGGGAAGGTGTTCGACAACGGGATGGTGGGGGTTGCGGTCGCGGTCACGGACCGCGCCCGCCTCGGGAAGTCGCAGGGTGAACGTGGAGCCCTGGCCCTCGGCGCTCCAGACCGTGACCTCCCCGCCGTGCGAGGCGGCCACGTGTTTGACGATGGCGAGGCCGAGGCCGGTCCCGCCGGTGGCGCGCGAGCGCGCCGGGTCCACACGGTAGAAGCGTTCGAAGATCCGCTCGCGGTCCTTCTCGGAGATGCCGATGCCCTGGTCGGTGACGGCGATCTCGATCAAGTCGCCGCCGGGCGCCGTGATGTGCCGGGCGGCGATGCCGACGCGGGTGCGGGCGGGGCTGTAGTTGACGGCGTTCTCGACGAGGTTGCCGAGGGCGGCGGCGAGCTGGCCGCGGTTGCCCCAGACGTGCAGGTCGGCGGTGCCTCCGGAGGCCATGGTGATCTGTTTGGCGCCCGCCTGGTGGCGGCAGCGGTCGATGGCCTCGGCGACGAGCTCGTCGACGCGCACGGGCTCGGAGTCCTCCAGCGGGTCGTCGTTCTGCACCCGGGAGAGGTCGATGAGCTCCTGGACGAGATTGGTGAGGCGGGTGGCCTCGATCTGCATGCGGCCGGCGAAGCGGTTGACGGCCTCGGGGTCCTCCGCGGCGTCCATGACGGCCTCGGAGAGCAGGGACAGGGCGCCGACCGGCGTCTTGAGCTCGTGGCTGACGTTGGCGACGAAGTCGCGGCGGACGGCCTCGATGCGGCGGGCCTCGGTGAGGTCCTCCACGAGCAGCAGGACCAGCCGGGAGCCGAGCGGGGCGACGCGCGCGGAGACCGCGAGGGCTTCGCCGCGGCCGGTGCCGCGCCGCGGAAGGTCGAGCTCGACCTGGCGTATCTCGCCGTCGCGGCGGGTGTCGCGGGCCATCTGCAGCATGGGCTCGACGGACAGCTTCCCGCCGCGCACGAGCCCGAGGGCGTAGGCGGCGGAGCTGGCCTTGACCACGGCGTCGGCCTCGTCCAGGACGACGGCCGAGGAGCGCAGGACCGAGAGCACGGTGTCGACGCCGGGTGGGAGCACGGCGTCGGTGTGCAGGGAGCTGCGGGTGGGGCGCGCCTGGTCGCGCTCGCTCCAGCGGAACGCGAGCATGGCGATCACGCCGGTGCACAGTCCGGCGAGTGCTGCCGCTGCGGCGAGGGCCGCGTCCACGTTCATGAGTCCAGGTTATGCGGCTGCCGCGGCCCATCCACAGCCAAACGGGTGCCGCCTCGAACACACGTTGCCGAGAGTTCACCTCGGCGTCGGCACCGGTTCACTCCAGGGCGCCGCAGCCGTCGCGTTCCGGCCGGAACGTGGGAGCGTGGGCAGGCCATACGGCCCCGGCCCACCGTTTCACTCGGCAGAGAGAAGGTCAGGCAATGCGGGACGCGTACCACGAGGAGCTGGATTCGATCGGCGAGGGCCTGGTGGAGATGGCCCGGCTCGTCGGGTCCGCGATCGGGCGCGCCACCACGGCGATCCTCGACGCGGACCTCAAGCTCGCAGAGTCCGTGATCGCGGCGGACGCCAAGGTGGACGACCTCCAGCGGGACCTGGAGGAACGGGCCGTCGCCCTGCTCGCGCGCCAGCAGCCGGTCGCCACCGATCTGCGGATCGTGGTCACCTCGCTGCGCATGAGCGCCGACCTGGAGCGCTCCGGCGACCTCGCGCAGCACGTCGCCAAGCTGGCGCGGCTGCGCTTCCCGGATACGGCGGTGCCGCGCGACCTGCACGCCACGATCCTGGAGATGGGGCAGCTGGCGCAGCGGCTGATGGCCAAGGCCGGCGAGGTGATCATCACCAAGGACGTCGACCTGGCGCTCCAGCTGGAGCAGGACGACGACGCGATGGACCTGCTGCACCGGGCGCTCTTCCAGCACCTGATGGACGACCGCTGGAAGCACGGCATCGAGACGGCCGTCGACGTGACGCTGCTGGGCCGCTACTACGAGCGGTTCGCGGACCACGCGGTCTCGGTCGCGAAGCGGGTGGTGTACCTGGTCACGGGCGAGCACGCGGACGAGCTGACGCAGTCCGAGGGCCGGGCGGGCGGGGACGGGAAGGCCTGAGCCGGGGCCCGGGAGACGGGTCGGGGAACGCGGGGCGAGGGCGCGTACAAGAGGGCGTGCGGCATGCTCCGTATGCTCCTACGCGCCCTCGATGCGCCCGTACATACGTACGTGAAGGGCATTGACGGGCGCATCGGGCGGTTCTTGACTGGGGAGGCAACCACCCTTCGAGGAGGTACCCGCATATGACCCAGACCCCTCCCGCACGCACCCAGGCAGGCTGCACGTGCGGCCCCGGCTGCTCCTGCGGATGCCAGAGCGGCGGATCGTGCCAGTGCGGCGGCGGCTGCAGTTAGCCCCGCACCACGCATGTCACTCACGGGACGGACCCCCGGCCGGTGCTCCGGCCGGGGGTCCTCTCGCTGCTCGGCTCACTCTTCTTCGTAGTCGGCGTCGGTCTCGTCCGCGTCGTCGCCGCCGGGGCCGGCGGGCGTGGGGGTCACCGGTGCGGCCGGGGTGGCCGGTGCCGCCGGGCTCGGCTGCTGAGCCGGATCCTGCGGCTGCTGCGGCTGCTGGGGCTGCGGCTGGGGCTGCGGTTTCTGCGGCGGCCGCTTCGCCGGTGCCGCGCCGGTCAGATACGAGGTGACGACGATGTTGGCGCTGTAGAGGTGCTTCTTGCGGTCGTACTGGCCACCACAGGTGATCAGGCGGAGTTCGGCGCGGTCGGTGTCGAGCGGCCCGTAGACCTTGTCGGCGTCGAAGGGCTCGTTGGGGACGACCGCGATGTCCTCGACGGTGAACTCGGCGACGACGCCGTCCGTACGGGTGACGTGGATCTTCGCGCCGCGTTTGAGGACGCTGAGGCCGGCGAAGACGGCCGGGGCCTTCTCGGTGTCGACGTGACCGACGATGACGGAGGGGCCGAGGCTGCCCGGCGTGGGGCCGTCCTTGTACCAGGAGACGGCGTTGGCCCGCTCGTACGGGGGCAGTTCGACGCCGCCCAGCTTGTCGAGGCCGTGGCTCTCGACGGGGGCCTTGAGCCCCAGGATCCTGACCTCCAGGGTCTGGGGGCCCGCCCCCGGCAACGGTTCGTGTGCCGGGGGCAGACCGTGCGCGCGGGGGTGGCTCTTGGCGGCGACGCCGCCGCGACCCGATGCCCGGGTGGTTTCCGGCTCTTCTTCGGCGGCACCGCCGCCACCGGCCAGGCACAGGGCGAGCAGCAGGGCTGCCCAGGCCACCCTCGTCAGCAGGCGGTTGCGTTTCCGGCCACCTGCGCGCGCTTCTGACATGACGCCCGTTCGCTCCCCGTCACTGCTTGACGGCGCCGGCGGCGCGGCGGCGGTACCAGATCATGCCGCCGATGAGACCGGCGGTCGCGGTACCGGCCAGGATGAGGACCGGGGCGTCGGCACCCGTCGTCTCCGCGGAGGAAGCGAGCGCCGTGGCGCCGCCACCCGCGTGCGAGGAGTGGTGCGGACGGCCGTGGTCGTCGTGGCGACCGTGGTCGCCGCGGCCGTGGTCGTCGTGACGCCCGTGGTCACCGCGGCCGTGGTCGTCATGGCGGCCGTGGTCGTCGTGACGGCCGTCGTGGTCGTGACGCCCGTGGTCGTCGTGGCGACCGTCGTGGTCGTGACGGCCGTCGTGGTCGTGACGCCCGTGGTCGTCGTGGCGACCATCGTGGTCGTGACGGCCGTCATGGTCGTGACGCCCGTGGTCGTCGTGACGCCCGTCGTGGTCGTGACGGCCATCGTGGTCGTGGCGACCGTCGTGGTCGTGACGCCCGTCGTGGTCGCCCCAGCCGTCGTGGTCGTGACGGCCGTCATGGTCGTGGCGACCGTGGTCGTCGTGGCGACCGTGACCGTGGTCGTCGTCGCAGTCCTCGTGGTTGTCGTGACGGCCGTGGCCGGGACCGTCCGTGTTGGGGACGGCCTCGCCGATGGTCGGGGCGATGCTGCCCCCGAAGGCGTAGGCGGGGGCGACGGGTGCCGCGACGACGGCGACGACGGTGGCTGCACCGCATATGGCGGAGCGGATTGAATGCATGGTGTTACCTCCTTGCTTTCGAGGCTCACCTGAAGACCCATGGGCCGCATCCGCACCGTGGCCGACTTGCTCCATTCGGTGACCACATGACCCGTTCGCCACAACAAGAAGCCCCCCACCAGCGCTTTCGCGCCGGCAGGGGGCCTGCAGCCGTGCTGCTCGCTGCTGCCTACTTCTTCTTGCCCTGGTTCTTCACGGCCTCGATGGCGGCCTTGGCGGCCTCCGGGTCGAGGTAGGTGCCACCGGGGGTGACCGGGCGGAAGTCGGCGTCGAGCTCGTAGGCGAGCGGGATGCCGGTCGGGATGTTCAGGCCCGCGATGTCCGCGTCGGAGACGCCGTCGAGGTGCTTGACCAGCGCGCGGAGAGAGTTGCCGTGCGCGGCGACCAGGACCGTACGGCCGGCCAGCAGGTCCGGGACGATGCCGTCGTACCAGTACGGCAGCATGCGGACGACGACGTCCTTGAGGCACTCGGTGCGCGGGCGCAGCTCCGGCGGGATGGAGGCGTAGCGCGGGTCCTCGCTCTGGGAGAACTCGGAGCCGTCCTCGAGGGCGGGCGGCGGGGTGTCGTAGGAGCGGCGCCAGAGCATGAACTGCTCCTCGCCGAACTCGGCCAGGGTCTGGGCCTTGTCCTTGCCCTGGAGGGCGCCGTAGTGGCGCTCGTTCAGCCGCCAGGAGCGGTGAACCGGAATCCAGTGGCGGTCGGCGGACTCCAGTGCGAGCTGCGCGGTGCGGATGGCGCGCTTCTGCAGGGAGGTGTGGACCACATCGGGGAGCAGACCGGCGTCCTTGAGCAGCTCGCCGCCCCGGACCGCCTCCTTCTCGCCCTTCTCGTTCAGGTTGACGTCCACCCAGCCGGTGAACAGGTTCTTCGCATTCCACTCGCTCTCGCCGTGGCGGAGGAGGATCAGCTTGTACGGTGCGTCGGCCATGCCCATGAGCGTAATCGACGGCGCGGGCCCGCCCGTGCGCGCTGCCCGGGAGGGCGTCGATTGACGGCGGGCGGCAATCCGATGGTTTGCGGGCCGCCACTGTGTGTAAGTTGCGCCTACTGAGTTCGGCACTTACACATCGGGGGGATCCGGAATGTCCGTCGCGAGCGTCAGACGAGCCGCGAAGGAGAGTGTCTCGGGCCTGCCCCGGGCGTTCTGGTGGCTGTGGGCCTCCACTCTCGTCAACCGCCTGGGGGCCTTCGTCTCCATCTTCCTGGCCATGTTCCTCACGGCCGACCAGGGGCACTCGGCCTCGTTCGCGGGGCTCGTCGGCGCGCTGCTCGGCCTGGGCAGCGTCGTCTCGTCGATCGGCGCCGGGGTGATGACCGACCGGCTGGGGCGCAGGCCCACGCTGCTGATCGCACAGACGTCGACCGCGGTGTCCGTGGCCGTGCTGGGCTTTATGACCGACCCCGTGGCGATCTCGGTCGTCGCGTTCGTGGTCGGCATGGCGAGCAACGCCTCGCGGCCGGCGGTGCAGGCGATGATGGCGGACATCGTGGCGCCCGAGGACCGGGTGCGGGCCTTCGCCCTGAACTACTGGGCGATCAACCTGGGCTTCGCGATCTCGTCCGTGGCGGCGGGCTTCGTCGCCGAGTACAGCTATCTGATCGGCTTCCTGGGCGAAGCGGTCATGACGCTGGCCTGCGCGATCCTGATCTTCGTGAAGCTGCCCGAGTCGCGGCCGGAGACGGATGCGGCCGCGGCCGAGGGCGGCGAGGCGACGGTCGGCATGGGCACCGTGCTGCGCGACGGGCGCTTCATGGCCGTGGTCGGCCTGTCCTTCCTCCTCGCCGTGGTGTTCCTGCAGTCGCAGGTCGCCCTGCCGGTGGCGATGGCGGACGGCGGGTTCTCCACCAAGGACTACGGCGTGGCCATCGCCGTCAACGGCGTCCTGATCGTCGCCGTGCAGATCCCCGTCACCCGCTTCCTCGAGCACCGGGACCCGCGGCTGCTGCTGGTCCTCGCGGCCCTCCTCGGCGGCTACGGCTTCGGGCTCACCGCCTTCGCCGGCTCGCTCGCGGTCTACATGCTGACCGTGTGCGTGTGGACGCTGGCGGAGATCATCAACTCGCCCATCCAGATGGGCCTGGTCACCCGGCTCTCCCCCACGCACGGCCGCGGCCGCTACCAGGGCATGTACACGCTGTCGTGGGCGGCGGCGTCACTGGTCGCGCCCGTGGCGGGCGGTACGGTCATCGACCGGTTCGGCGCGGACGTGCTGTGGGCGGGCTGCGCAGTGGTGGGCACGGTGACGGCCGTCGGCTACTGGCTGCTGATGCGGCGGGTTCCGGCGGCGGGTCCCGCGACGGAGGCGGCTGCGGCATCGGCTCCGGAGGAGCCGGAGGGCGCACGGCCTTCGGCCGCGGACCGGGCGGGGGCGCCGGCGTAGGCCGCCGCAGGGCCCCGGTGCGGTCCGGCACCGCCGGACTGCGCCGTTGTGGTGGCCCACCGCTGCGGCGGGAGAAACGTCCGGGGCCCGGGCGAGGCCGGTGCCGGCCCACCGGCCCACCGGCCCACCGGCCCACCGGCCCACCGGCCCACCGGCCCACCGGCCCACCGGAACGAGCATCCCGCGACGGCGCGGCATCACGGCAGCGAGGCTCCTGCGGCACGCGCCGCCGCGTGGCGGGCCGCGCGCGCCCTCACGATCCGGCGGATCCGCCGCCGCCTTCGCCCCCGCCCTCACCGTCGGGCTGATCCCCCGTCAGCCGGGCGAACGCCTCCAGGTTCCGCGTGGACTCCCCGCGCGAGGTGCGCCACGCGTACTCCTTGCGGATGGCGCTCGCGAAGCCCATCTCCAGCAGGGTGTTGAAGCTGCCGTCGGCGTTCTCCAGGACCGTGCCGAGGAGCCGGTCGACCTCGTCCGGGGTCACGGCGGCCAGCGGCAGCCGGCCGACGAGGTAGACGTCGCCCAGCCGGTCCAGGGCGTAACCCAGTCCGTACAGCCGGGTGTTGCGCTCCAGCAGCCAGCGGTGCACCGCCTCGTGGTTCTCGTCCGGCCGGCGCACGACGAAGGCGTTGACGGACAGCGAGTGCTTGCCGACGACCAGGGACACGGTCGTGGACAGCTTGCGGGTGCCCGGCAGCTTCACCACGTAGGTGCCGTCGGCCGGAGTCTCCCACTCGAGCCCGGCCTCACTGAACGTCTGTTCGAGAACGGTTTTCGCGTCAGCCATGCGACGAGCGTAGGCGACGCCGCCGCTCGGTGATCGCTTCGGTGTACACCTCGGCCGTGGCGGCCGCGGCCGTGCCCCAGCCGAAGTGGCGCGCGTGGCGGGCCGCCGCGGCGCCCATCCGGTCCGCGAGGGAGGGGTCGTCGGCGAAGCGGGCCAGCGCGGCGGCGTAGTCGGCCGGGTCGTGCCCGTCGACGAGGAAGCCGCTCTCGCCGTCCCGCACGGCCACCGGCAGGCCGCCGACGGCCGCCGCGACCACGGGCGTGGCACAGGCCTGGGCCTCGGCGGCGACCAGGCCGAAGGACTCGCTGTACGACGGCATGACCAGCACGGACGCGGCCCGGTACCAGTCGGCTAGCTGTTCCTGGCCGACCGGCGGGCGGAAGCGGACGACGTCGGCGATACCGAGCCGCGCGGCGAGCTTCTGCAGCCCCTCGGGCTTGGCCAGGCCGCTGCCGCTGGGGCCGCCGACGACCGGCACCACGATGCGCGTGCGCAGCTCGGGCCGCTCGTCGAGGAGCACCGCGACCGCGCGCAGCAGGATGTCGGGGGCCTTGAGCGGCTGGATGCGGCCCGCGAAGAGGGGGACGAGGGCGTCGGCGGGCAGGCCGAGCCGCTCCCGGGCGGCGGCGCGGGAGTCGCCGGGGGTGAAGCGGTCGAGGTTGACGCCGGGGTGGACGACGGCGACCTTGCCGGGGTCGGCGTCGTAGTGGTGGACGAGCTCGCGGGCCTCGCCGTCGGTGTTGGCGATCAGGCGGTCGGCGGCGCGCACGATCTGGGTCTCGCCGATGACGCGCGTCTCCGGCTCGGGGGTGTCGCCGGCGGCGAGCGCCGCGTTCTTGACCTTGGCCATGGTGTGCATGGCGTGGACGAGAGGGACGCCCCAGCGCTCGGCGGCGAGCCAGCCGACGTGGCCGGAGAGCCAGTAGTGGGAGTGGACCAGGTCGTAGTGACCGGGCCGGTGGCCGGCCCAGGCCTGCATCACGCCGTGCGTGAAGGCGCACAGCTGCGCGGGCAGCTCCTCCTTGGCCAGGCCCTCGTACGGGCCCGCGTCGATATGGCGCACCAGCACGCCGGGGGCCAGCTCGACGGCGGGCGGCAGGGCGCCGGTGGTGGCGCGGGTGAAGATCTCGACCTCGATGTTGATCGCGGCGAGCCGCTTGGCCAGCTCCACGATGTAGACGTTCATGCCGCCCGCGTCGCCGGTCCCGGGCTGGTGGAGCGGCGAGGTGTGAACGCTGAGCATCGCGATGCGGCGGGGCTTGCGGGGGGCGCCGAGGCGCCGGAGGGGGGTGCCCGCGAGGGTGCCGAGCGCGCGGCCGCGGCGGGCGCCGAGCCTGGATGCGTACTGGCTCACCGTGCGTGTCCTCCGTCAGCGTGAGGTGGTTGGGGGGCGTGCGTGGGGGCGTGCGTCACCTTGTCAACGGTGCAACGTCACGGGTACGGAGCCGCATTTCCGCTTTGCCAAAGAGTGACCCAGCCCTCTTCCCGTCCTTCCCCCGCGCGGCACGGACCGCTCTGAGCAGCGCTTACGCTCGAAGGCATGGCCGCTCGCACCCCTCCTCCGCCCAGCCGTCCCGTCGGTGCGGTGACCCGGGGTACGACCAACCCGAACCGGCTGCGCCGCATGGACCGCTGGATCGCCGACGCCCACGGGCCCGCGCTGCGCCGCAGCGCCGACCCCGTCGCCGTCGACCTCGGCTACGGCGCCGCCCCGTGGACCGCGGTGGAGCTGCTCGCGCGGCTGCGCACGGTGCGGGCGGACGCCGAGGTCGTGGGGGTCGAGATCGAGCCCGCGCGCGTCGCCGGGGCCCGGCCGTACGCGCGCGACGGGCTGTCCTTCCGGCACGGCGGCTTCGAGGTGCCGCTGGACGGCGGCCGGCGGCCGGCGCTCATCCGCGCCGCGAACGTGCTGCGCCAGTACGACGAGGGCGAGGTCGCCGCGGCCTGGGCCCGGCTGTGTGCGCGGCTCGCGCCGGACGGGCTGCTCGTGGAAGGCACGTGCGATGAGATCGGGCGGCGGCACGTCTGGGTGGCGCTCGGCCCGGAGGGGCCCCGCACGGTCACCTTCGCCACCCGCCTCGGCTCCCTGGTCACCCCCTCCGACCTGGCCGAACGCCTGCCCAAGGCGCTCATCCACCGCAATGTGCCGGGCGAGCCGGTGCACGCGTTCCTGCGCGACTTCGACCGGGCCTGGGCCGCGGCGGCGCCGTACGCGTCGCTCAGCGCGCGCCAGCGGTGGATCCGTACGGTCACCTCGCTGCGGGCGGACTGGCCCGTGACGGACGGCCCGCGCAGGTGGCGCCAGGGCGAGGTCACCCTGCGGTGGGAGGCCCTGGCTCCGGCGGGCTGATCACCGCCAGCAGCGCGTCCACCAGTTCCCTGTCCCTGTCCTCCGTCAGGCGTTCCCTCGCCTCCCGCGGCGGCAGCCACAGCAGCCGGTCGACTTCGCTGTTCGGCACGAAGGTGCCCCCCGTGGCGCGTGCCGCCCAGTAGCGGACCTCCTTCGGGCGGCCTGCGACGACGTACCGAGCGGTGGGCAGCACCCCGCCCGGCTCGCACTCCATGCCCGTCTCCTCGCGGACCTCGCGCACCGCGCCCCCCAGGGCGTCCTCGCCCCGCTTGAGCTTGCCCTTCGGATGGGACCAATCGTTATATTTCGGACGGTGGACCAGGGCGATCTCCAGGGCCCCGTCCCGCCCCCGCCGCCACAGCACGCAGCCCGCCGCGTACAGCGGCGCCTCCGCCGTCACGGCGTCCCCGCCCGCAGCCAGATCCGGCCGAACGCGAACCGCGCCGCCTCGACCTCGTGGCGCTGGTCGGCGTGGAGGACGCCGAGGGCGTACGCGGTGGCCGGGGCGATGCGGGGGGTGCGGGCGGCCGCGGCGGCGTCCGCGGCGGCCTCCGCGGCGTCGCGGTGGCGGTCGAGGGCCTGGCCGGCGCCGAGGAGGCGTACGGACAGGGACGGCTCGACCTCGGTCTGCTCGTGTTCGTCGAGCACCTCCTGCGCGTACCGCCGCAGCCGTACGAGCCGCCGCACCTGGTGCCAGGGCGCGTCCTGGCGTCCCTCGGCGGGCGGGCCGTCGGGGGCCGGGGCGGCGGCGAGGCCGTGGGCGAGGGCCTCGGCGTTGTACGGGTTCCCGGCGAGGGCCAGGGGCAGCGCCTCCGCCGCCTCGGCCAGCCGCCGCTGCGCCTGTTCGGCGAGGTGGGGCAGGACCTCACGGGCGGGGAGGCCGCGCGCGCCGGGGTCCAGGGGCACCTCGGAGGCGAGCAGGGCGGCGGCGTCGGCGACGGCGTGGAAGCGGGAGGTGCCGAGCGCCTGGAGCGCCGCGGAGTGGGCGCGCGTGCGCGCGAGCGTCAGCCGGCGCTCCAGCAGGGCCCCGGCCCGGGCCGCCCCGACGGTCAGGCCGCCGCCGGCCCCGCCGTCCTCCGCGCCGGAGAGCCGGTGCAGCGCCCCCCGCAGCCGGGCGAGCCGCGCCGCGTAGGCGTGCTCGCGCCCCAGCACGTCCGTCAGCCATACGAGCTCCGTACGGAGCTGGTCGGTCCAGTCGGTGTCCGTCAG
The DNA here is from genome assembly GCF_013394065.1 of Streptomyces rectiverticillatus. Taxonomy (NCBI): domain Bacteria; kingdom Bacillati; phylum Actinomycetota; class Actinomycetes; order Kitasatosporales; family Streptomycetaceae; genus Streptomyces; species Streptomyces rectiverticillatus. The sequence goes on along the minus strand of NZ_CP040752.1, from coordinate 4,316,204 downwards.
CGGGCGGTAGACGTACAGGACCCCGGCGATGCGCCGGGCGGACCGGCGCAGCAGGCGCGCCGCCTCCCCCGCCTCGTCGGCGTCGGCGCCACTCTCGCCGTGCAGCCGCAGGCTGCGCAGGAACTCGACGGCCTGGGCCTGCAGATAGCCGGCCAGGACGTCGCCGGCGGTGGCCGCCCCGGCGGGGCCGGTGGCGGTGCGCACGGCCGGGTATCTCGTCGTCATCGTGTCCTGCCCCCCGGCGGTGTCCATGAGCACGTCCGCAAGCGCGTCCGTGAGCGGGTTCTCAGGCGCGCCCGTAAGCGCAGCGGTGTCCGTAGCGGTGTCCGTACCTGCCGGGTCATGGGGTCGCTGAGCCACGCCGGCGCCTCCGGGCGTCAATGAGCATCTCCTGGACGTTCCGCAGCGGCTGCCCGTCGGCGTCGGTCGCCTGCCGGGTCCAGCCGCCGTCCGGGCCGAGGTGCCAGGAGGCGGTGGAGTCGGACATGCCGGCTTCGAGCAGCCTGCTGAGGGAGGCCCGGTGCGCGGGGTCGGTGACGCGCACGAGGGCCTCGATGCGCCGGTCGAGGTTGCGGTGCATCATGTCGGCGCTGCCGAGCCACACCTCGGGCTCGCCGCCGTTGCCGAAGGCGAACACCCGCGAGTGCTCCAGGAAGCGGCCGAGGACGCTGCGGACGCGGATGTTCTCGGAGAGCCCGGGGACGCCGGGGCGCAGCGCGCAGATGCCGCGCACCCACACGTCGACCGGGACGCCGGCGCGGGCGGCGTGGTAGAGGGCGTCGATGACCGTCTCGTCGACCATCGAGTTGACCTTGATGCGGATGGAGGCGGGCCGCCCGGAGCGGTGGTGCGCGACCTCCTTGGCGATCCGGGCGACGAGCCCGTCCCGCAGGGATCTGGGGGCGACGAGCAGGCGCCGGTAGGTCTCGCGGCGCGAGTAGCCGGAGAGCCGGTTGAAGAGGTCGGAGAGGTCCGCGCCGACCTGCGGGTCGGCGGTGAGCAGCCCCAGGTCCTCGTAGAGCCGGGCGGTCTTGGGGTGGTAGTTGCCGGTGCCGACGTGCGAGTAGCGGCGCAGGGTGTCGCCCTCCTGCCGGACCACCAGGGAGAGCTTGCAGTGCGTCTTGAGGCCCACCAGCCCGTAGACGACGTGGCAGCCCGCCTCCTCCAGCTTGCGCGCCCACTTGATGTTGGCCTGCTCGTCGAAGCGCGCCTTGATCTCGACGAGGACGAGCACCTGCTTGCCCGACTCGGCCGCGTCTATCAGGGCGTCGACGATGGGCGAGTCGCCGGAGGTCCGGTAGAGGGTCTGCTTGATGGCCAGGACGTCGGGGTCGGTCGCCGCCTGCTCCAGGAACGCCTGCACGGAGGTGGAGAACGAGTCGTACGGGTGGTGCAGCAGGACGTCGCGCTCGCGCAGGGCGGCGAAGATGTCGGGCGCGGAGGCCGACTCGACCTCGGCGAGGTCACGGTGCGTGCCGGCCACGAACTTGGGGTACTTGAGCTCGGGCCGGTCGAGGGTGGCGATGCGGAAGAGCGCGGTGAGGTCGAGCGGGCCGGGCAGCGGGTAGACCTCGGCGTCGGAGATCTTCAGCTCGCGGACCAGCAGGTCGAGGACGTACGGGTCGATGGTCTCCTCGACCTCCAGCCGCACGGGCGGGCCGAAGCGGCGGCGCATGAGCTCCTTCTCCAGCGCCTGCAGCAGGTTCTCCGCGTCGTCCTCCTCGACCTCCAGGTCCTCGTTGCGCGTCACGCGGAACATGTGGTGCGCGAGGACCTCCATGCCGGGGAAGAGCTCTTCGAGGTGCGCGGCGATGACGTCCTCCAGGGGGACGTAGCGCTGCGGGGAGGCCTCCAGGAAGCGGGAGAGGATCGGCGGGACCTTGACCCGGGCGAAGTGGTCGTGCCCGCTGACGGGGTTGCGGACGACGACGGCGAGGTTGAGGGAGAGCCCCGAGATGTACGGGAACGGGTGCGCGGGGTCGACGGCCAGCGGGGTCAGCACGGGGAAGATCTGCTGCCGGAAGAGGGTGAACAGCCGGCCCTGCTCCTTGTCGGTCAGCTCGTTCCAGCGGATGAGGTGGATGCCCTCCTCGGCCAGCTCGGGGGCGACGTCCTGCTGGTAGCAGGCGGCGTGCCGGGCCATGAGCTCGCGGGAGCGGGTCCAGATCAGCTCCAGCACCTCGCGGGGCTGCAGGCCGGAGGCGGAGCGGGTGGCGACGCCGGTGGCGATGCGGCGCTTGAGGCCGGCCACGCGGACCATGAAGAACTCGTCCAGGTTGCTCGCGAAGATCGCGAGGAAGTTGGCCCGCTCCAGCAGGGGCGTCGCCGGGTCCTCGGCCAGTTCCAGGACGCGTTCGTTGAAGGCCAGCCAGCTGCGCTCGCGGTCCAGGAAGCGGCCCTGCGGCAGCGGCCCGTCGCCGTAGGGGTCGTCGTCTTCGCCGGCGCGCCCGGGTGCGTAGGCCGGGCCGTGGCCGTACGCGTCGTGGCCGTACGCGTCGTGGCCGTAGCCGCCGTGCCCGTAGGGGCCGAGGTCGGCGTCCAGGTCGGGCTCCAGGCCGGGCGAGGCGGCCGGGCCGGCCACCGCGAAGGGCCGGTGCGCGGCGATGGACCCGACCGAGGGCTGCGGGTTGCCGAACCCCTCGCCGTAACGGTCGCTGCGGTCGCTGCGGTCGCCGTGCGGCTGGTCGTGGGCCTGTGCGCGGGACGACTGGGTCATGTTCCCATGGTGCCGCGCCGGCGGCGGGCCGGGCGCGTCGAAGGAGGTCACGGCGGGGGCGGCGCGGAGCCTTCGAGCGGGTACGGGGGGCACAGCAGGCTGCATTCCGCAAGACTCGCAACCGCTGTTGAATCACGGGTAACGCCCACATGGCGCGTGGGTGCCTTCCGGCGGACCTGCGCTACGGGCTGCGGTCATGCGGAGACGCGGCGCATCCGTCCCGGCGCGATCCGTCCCGGCGCGACCCGTCCCGGCGCGACCCGGGCGAGGACGGCCGCAGCGGCCGGGGCGACGCGGGTGACGGCCGCGGGGCTCAGGCGGCCGCCCCCGGCCGGCGCGACGGGCCCTGCACGCACGCCTGGTGGGGCGTGCGCGGCTCCGCGCTGGGGGTGAGGAGCGCCGGGGCTCCGGGAGCCCGCAGGTGGGCGAGGAGGAGCTCCTCCAAGGAGGGTTCGGTGGCCCGCCACCGCTCGGGAACGGGGCCGTCGGGCCGGACGAGGGCGGTCAGCTGCCGTCCCGTGGCGCGCGCCTCCACGACGGTGTGGGTGGCGAACTCCCGCGGCAGGTCCGGGCCTTCATGCCGGCCTACGAGGACGGCGTGCGCAGCGAGCAGGTCCTCGACCTCGCCCGCGAGCCGGACGCGGCCACCGGCGATCAGCAGCAGGTAGTCGCAGATCCCCTCGAGCTCGGCGAGGACGTGGGAGGCGATCACGACGGTGGTGGCGTGCTCGGCGGCCTGGCCCATGAGGGCGGCCGTCATCTCGTGCCGCGCGAGCGGGTCGAGGTCGGCCATCGGCTCGTCGAGCAGCAGGAGTTCGGGCCGCTTGCCGAAGGCGAGGGCGAGGGCGACGCGGGTGCGCTGGCCGCCGGAGAGGTCGCCGACGCGGGCCGTGGACGACAGTCCGCCGTCGGCGACCGTACGCTCGGCCGCGGCCTGGTCCCAGCGGCCGGGGTTGAGCTCGCGCCCCATGCGGAAGGTGTCGGCGATCGTGAACTGCGGGTAGAGCGGCTTGTCCTGGGAGAGGTAGGCGATGCGGGGGCGGACGTCCGCGGCGCCGGGCAGGCCGCCGAAGACGGTGAGGGATCCCGCGGTGGGGCGGCGCAGCCCGGCGGCGAGCGACAGCAGCGTGGACTTGCCCGCGCCGTTGGGCCCCACGAGCGCGCAGACGCGGCCCGCGGGGAGGCGGAAGGAGCAGTCGTCGAGCGCCCGGCGGCGCCGGTAATTCATCCCGAGGCCCACCGCCTCCACGGCGGTCCGCTCGGGCTGAAACGTCATCCCCGTCATCCCCGTTGTCCCGGTCATCCCGGTCATCCACTCCCCTTGTTCGTCTCGTACGGGCCGCCGCGCCCCGTGCTCCCCCCGGGCCCGTCGAACCCCTCCTCCAGGACGGAGGCGAGCAGCGCGGCCACGTCCTCCCGGTCCAGGCCGGCCTCGCGGGCGCGGTGCATCCAGCCGGTCAGTTCGGCGCGCAGGGGCGAGTCGGCGGCGGCCTGCGGGCGGGCCAGCGAGCGCCGTACGAACGTCCCGAGCCCGGGGCGCGCCTCGACCAGGCCCGCGCGATCCAGCTCGCGGTAGGCCTTGAGGACGGTGTTGGGGTTGATGGCCGTGGCCGCGACGACCTCCTTGGCCGTGGGCAGCTTGTCGCCGGGCGCGAGCAGGCCCAGGCGGAGGGCCTGTTCGACCTGCTGGACGATCTGCAGGTACGTGGCGACCCCGCTGCGCCGGTCGATGCGGAACTCGACCACGCGCCCCCCTTTCACTACTTGACTAGTGAAAGCGTGTGGGATGGGGCTGCGGCCTGTCAAACGGGGGCCGCGGGCGCCATCAGCCATCGGTCAGCGGCCTGTCAGCGAGCCGCGCCACAGTGGCCTTGACGTGCGCTCAGTGCGCTCAGTGCGAGCAGGACGACCAGGACGAGCAGGACGAGCAGGACGAGCGAAATCCAGAGGGAGAGACGTGATACCCAACCAGTGGTACGCGATCCTGCGGTCGCAGGACGTGAGGACCGACCGGCCGACCGGTGCCCGCCGCTTAGGGAAGGAGCTGGTCGCCTGGCGAAACCGTGCCGGCCGCGTGGTGCTGCAGGACGCGCGCTGCCCCCACAAGGGCGCCAGCCTCGCCCGCGGGCGGCTGTACGGCGACTCCATAGGCTGCCCGTACCACGACTTCCGCTTCGGCGCCGACGGCGCGTGCAAGCTCGCGCCGTGCCTGGGGCCCGGTGCCCGCATCCCCGCGTCGATGCGCATCGACACCCACCCCGTGCGCGAGCAGAACGGGCTGGTGTGGATGTGGTGGGGGCAGGACCTGGACGTCCTGCCGGAGGTGCAGGTGCCGCCGGAAGTGGCCGACAAGCCCGCGCTGTACGCGACCTCCACCTGGAGCCAGCCCGTCCACTACACCCGCTACATCGAGAGCCTCCTCGACTTCTACCACGTACCGGTCGTGCACCGGGACCACTGGTTCAACTACGCGGACTACATGGGCTGGGGCGGGACGCTGAAGAAGCTCGGCCTCGACGGCCGCAGGCGCTACATCGCCATGACGAAGGTCGAGAAGAGCCGCCTGGAGGTCGACGGGACGACCCTGCGGCACTACTTCGAGCTGTGCCAGCACGACGATCCCACCAACCGCAACTTCCTCCGGGTGACGTTCACCTTCCCCGGCATGGTCCACATCCACGCGCTGCCCTTCGACGTGACGATCTGGATGACGCCGATCGACGACAACAACACCCAGGTGCTGTTCCGCTGGTACGAGGACGAGCGGATGAAGAACGTCCTGCGCTTCCCGGCGGCGCGGCGGATCGTGCCGAGGCTGGCCCTCTTCGCGCAGAAGCGCGTACAGGAGGTCCAGGACATGAACGTCGTCAAGAGCATCGAGCCGCGCGCCACCGGCCGCGGCGTGAACAGGTTCGTGGCGGCCGACGAGCTGAACGCCAAGTACGTGGTGATGCGGGACCAGCTGAAGAAGGAGGCCGCCGCGGCGATGGCCGGGGAGCGGCCGCCCGCCGCACTCGTCGCGGACGGGGCCGCGGCCGCGCCCGCCGAGTGAACCCCGCTCGTGCGGCGCGGGGGCAAGGCCACGCGCCTAGGGGCGCTCCTTCGCGCCGGGATGCGCGGCAGAAACTTCCGGCACGGCGGTGACGCACGAGGTGTCACTCGTCTTACCGTGGGTACGCATAGGGCGAACGCCCAAGGCGAACGCCCAAGTTGACCGACGGACGACGTACGGCGGACGGCAGACGGAGAGACGGAGAGACGGCACAGTGACACCCACCTCGGCGGAACGCGGCCAGGAGACCCGGGCACGGCTGCTCGGCGCCGCAGCGCGGCTGGTCGTGGAGGAGGGGTGGGGAGCGGTGACCACACGGAAGGTGGCCGCAGCGGCGGGGCTGCGCCCCGGGCTCGTGCACTACCACTTCGACACGGTCACCGACCTGCTGGTCGAAGCGTCCCTGGAAGCCTCCCGGCGGGAGATCGACAAGGTGATCGCCCTGCTGGAGCAGGCCGCGGAGGGCCCCGCGGGGACGCCGGAGGCCCTGGCCGCCCTCGCCCGGTACCCCAGCGACGCGTCCACGGCCGTCCTCGCCGGGGAAATGGTCCTGGCGGCCACCCGCAACAAGAAGATGCGCGACGGCCTGGCGGAGCTCACCAGCCGCTGGCGCACCGCCGTCGCCGCCTGGCTGCGGGCCCACGGCAACACGGCCGACCCCGAGGGCACCGCCCTGGTGCTCGGTGCGGCCGTCGACGGTCTGCTGCTCCAGCGCCTGATCGAGCCCGCCCTCGCCGCGGTGCCGCTGGACGGCCCGCTGGCGCGGCTCACCGGTATCACCTGCACCACCACCGCCGCCGACGCACCCGGGCGTGCCGACGGCTCGGACACCACCTGAGTCTCCGTGTGCGCCGTGGCCTCCCCCGCCCGCGGCGCACACGGTCCCTCCCCGTCGCCCTCCGGCCGTCGCACCGTCCCGAAGCCGCCCCGAAGCAGTCCCGAAGCGACCAGGAAGAGGCACCAGGACCATGCCAGGAGACGCCCTCCACCCGTCCGGGGAACGTACCGGCCCCGCCTCCGGCCCCAACGGCCGCCGCAACGACCGTAGCGGCCGTAACGGGTTCCGAAGGTTCCGGAAGGGCTTACCGATCGGCCTGATCACCGGCCGCCGGTCCAAGTACGGGGTGATCGTCGCCTGGCTGATCGTGCTCGTCGTCGCGGCGGGGTTCGCGGGCAAGCTCTCGAGCGTGGAGAAGAACGACGTCAAGTCGTCCCTGCCGAACAGCGCCGAGTCCACGCGCGTCTTCGACACCCAGGCGAAGTTCGGCTCTCCGTACACCGTTCCGGCCGTGGTGGTCTACGAACGGCCCTCGGGCCTGACCGAGGCGGACAAGCGGAAGACGGCGGCCGACGCGAAGGTGTTCGGCGAGCGCAAGGACCTGGAGGGCCCGGTCACCGGGCCCGCGATCTCCGAGGACGGCACGGCGGCGCAGACGACCGTGCCGCTGAACCTGGGGCCCGACTACTTCAGCAAGGTCGGCGACCGCGTCAAGGAGATGCGCAAGACCGCCCGGGACGGCGCCCAGGGCATGACGGTCCACATCGCGGGCCCCGCGGGCAACACCGGTGACCTCAACAAGGCCGTGAGCGGCATCGACACCACCCTCCTGGCCGCCACGCTGCTCGTGGTGATCGTGATCCTGCTGTTCACCTACCGCAGTCCCGTGCTGTGGCTGATGCCCATCATCTGTGCCGGGGTGTCGCTCCAGATCGCCGAAGCGGTCATCTACTTCCTCGCCAAACACGGAGGGCTGACGGTCAGTGCCGACGGCGCGGGCATCCTGACCATCCTCGTCTTCGGCGCGACCACCGACTATTCGCTGCTGCTCATCGCCCGCTACCGCGAGGAGCTGCGCCGCCACGAGGACCGGCACGCGGCCATGGAGGAGGCCCTGCGCCGCTCGGGCCCGGCCATCATCGCCAGCGCCGCGACCGTGGCGGTCGGCATGATCTGCCTGATGCTGGCCGACATGAACTCCACGCGGGGGCTCGGCCCGGTCTTCGCGGTCGGCATCGTCGTCGGCGCCGCGGTGATGCTCACGCTCTTCCCCGCGCTGATGGTCACGGTGGGACGGTGGATCTTCTGGCCGGCCAAGCCGGAGTACGGCTCCGGGAACACCATCGACACCAGCCGCTGGGTCGCCGTCGGCAACCGCATCGCCCGCAGGCCCCGGACGACCTGGGTCGTGACCGCCCTGATCCTGGCCGCGGCCGCCGCCGGCATGGTGCAGCTGAACTCCCACGGCCTGACCGACCAGCAGGCCTTCACCACGCACCAGGACTCGGTCGCCGGAGAGAAGATCATCGACCGGCACTTCGACGCGGGCCTGGGCAGCCCCGTCTTCGTCACCGCCAAGGCCGACCGGGCCGAGGCCGTGCGCACCGCCCTGATGTCCGTACCCGGCATCGACCGCGGCTCGGTGAGCCCGCCCATGACCAAGGGCGGCGACGCCCTGCTCTACGCCACCCTCACCGACGCGCCCGACAGCAAGGCCGCGTTCCGCACGGTCGAACGCGCCCGCACGGAACTCCACGCCGTCCCCGGGGCACAAGCCCGGGTCGGCGGGAACACCGCGCTGAACCTCGACGTCAAACAGGCCACCAAGGACGACCGCGCCCTGATCGCCCCCATCGTGCTCCTGGTCGTCCTGGTGATCCTGGTGCTGCTGCTGCGCGCCGTCGTGGCATCGCTGCTGCTCATCGCCACGGTCGTGCTCTCCTGCGCCACCACGATCGGCGTCAGCGCCCTGGTCTTCCGCCACATCTTCGGCTTCGGGGCGGAGGACAACTCCTTCCCGCTGTACGTGTTCGTCTTCCTGATCGCGCTCGGCATCGACTACAACATCTTCCTCATGACCCGCATCCGGGAAGAGGCCCTCAAACACGGCACCCGCCCGGCCACCCTCACCGGCCTCGCCGCAACCGGCGGCGTCATCACCTCCGCAGGCGTCGTCCTGGCCGGCACCTTCGCCGTCCTGGGCACGCTCCCCTTGACCCAATTCGCCGAACTGGGCTTCGCGGTGGCCTTCGGCATCCTCCTGGACACGTTCATCGTCCGCTCGGTCATGGTCACGGCCCTCAACCTGGACGTGGGCCGCCACATCTGGTGGCCCAGCGCCCTGGCCAAGAAGGAGGACTCCCCGGCGGCCCCATAGGACGGGCGTCCCCGCCCCCGGGCAGGCCGGGCCACACCCTCACCCCGCCCCTCCCCGCAGCGCCGCCCGGACCGCGACCGCTCCCCGCAATGCCGCCGACACCGGGCCGGGGACGGTCGCAGGGTCGCGGGCGCCGTCCGCGGCGCGGCGGCATTCCCGGCACAGCACTTCGTCCGCGACCGGCCGGAACAGCCGTGGCTGGACGTGATCCCCCCGGCATTCCCTCATACCGGCCACCCGGGACGGCGCCGCACTGCCGGACACGCCTTGGGGCGCCGATGCACCCTGCTCGGCAAAGGGAGGAACGAGCGGCATCTTACGAAGCAACCGGTCCCGGACCAGGCCCGCCGGATGGTGGATAACTCCCGGGAGATGGGCGGTCAGCGCCTCGCGGAAGTCCGCCATCGGCGCGCCCCGCAGGAACCACTCCCCCGCCAGCGGCGCCAGCCTGGCGACGTCCGGCGCCGACAACTTCAGCCGCCGCTCACTACGGGAGACCGCCGCCAACGCCTGCGCCCCGCGCTCGACGAGGTTCACGGGCGGAGCGGGTCGCTCGGGCGCCTCCTCGGCCGCCGGGGAGGGAGGGTGGAGGTTGTTCACACCGTTGTTGTCTTCGGGGGAACGGCCGACGGACCGGCCCGTCGGCTCACCGGCGGCCGGAATCCCGCCCGTCGGCCGCCCGTCCGGCAGGTGGCCGTCCCGCGCGGCGAGCGCCTCCGCCGCGGACAGCGGCACGCTCGACACCAGCTGAGTGGTCGCCCACCGCCCGGCCTCGCCCTGGCGCCGCCACTCGTGCAGGTAACCCTCGGCCAGGAGTTGGCGCTTCGCCCGAATGAACGCAACTTTCCTGATCCCTGCCCGCTCCGCCGTCTTCGACAGCGGTTCGTCGGCACTGTCCGGCAGCGATAACTGCCAGGTCAGCAGACGCACGGCGTCGGATGACAGACGCGGATGGCGGAGGATTTCGTTGGAGACCTGCGTGAAGAAGGACGCAGGAGGGATAGCATGCCTGAGCATCTTCGAGGAGCCCTTTCGCTTGAGCTCTCCTTGCGGGTGCAGACCCCCGGATTGGTGTTGCTAGCACCGCCGGGGGTCGCCTCGTTTCGGCACGAAGCGACCCGATGAACCCACGCTAGCCCGATCGCGCACAGACACACGCCACTCGGACCAAGTCCCCACCCCCACCGGGTGAATAGCGCAATTGAACGGCTTCCCACTTGCTCCTGTGCCCTACGCTGCCACCTGCCTGTCCCGGGTGCAGGTTAGGCGGGCGTGACGCCTTCGGGACGGCAAACAACCGGCCTGGTCCGTATCGGCGGCGGAGAAGTGTCCCGGGACGGCGGCTGAGTACCTCAGCAGGCGAGCTGTGTCGGGCGAGGAGTTCCGACTCCGAACGGCCGGCTGCGGCCACGGCGAACGCGGCGGCGGCTCGCCCTTGCCCAGGGTGGGTCATCGCAGCGAGTTTCTCGCTCCCTTCGTGCTAGCTCTCCGTGCGGTACATCAGGTCCGTTTCGTGGATCTGGAAGCCGAGGCGCTCGTAGACCGCTACCGCCGCCGCGTTGTCGGCGTCCACGTAGAGCATGGCCGTGGGGAGGCCCTGGGTCGCCAGGTGGCGGAGGCCGATGGTGGTGAGGGACTTGCCGAGGCCGCCGCCCTGGGCGCCCGGGGCCACGCCGAGGACGTAGACCTCGCCGAGGCCCTCCTCGGCGTGGACCTTGGTCCAGTGGAAGGCGATGATCCGGCCGTCCTTCTCGGCGAGGAAGAAGCCCTTGGGGTCGAACCAGTCCGCGGCCTTGCGGTCGTCGAGGTCGCGCTGGACGAGTGAGCCCTGCTCGGGGTGGTGGGCGAAGGCCGCCGCGTTCACCGCGAGCCACTCCTCGTCGTCCTCGCCCGGGCGGAAGGTCCGCACGGTCACCCCGGGGGGCAGCACCGGCTCGGCCAGGTCGAGGTCGTGCAGGGGGCGCCGCATCTGGCGGAGCTCGCGGAAGAGGCTCAGGCCGAGCACCTGGGCCAGGTGCCGCGCCGCCGGGTGGCCGCCGTGCGCCCAGATCCGCAGCCGCTTACCGGACTCGTGCAGCAGCGCCGAGCCCAGCGCCCGCCCGTGCCCGCGCCCCCGGCAGGAGGGGTGGACCACGAGCTCGCCCGCGGGCGCCTCGACGGGGTCGCTGTCCTCCAGCTGCCCGTAGCCCACGAGCTCCCCGTCGTCCGTGCGGAGCAGCACGTGCCGCACGCCCGGCCGCCGGCCCTTCAGCTGCAGCCGTCCCTGCTCGGAGACGGCCGGCTGGCCGTCGACCGCCGCGGCCTCCGTCACCAGCCGCAGCACGTCCTGCGCCACCTCGGGCGGCAGTTCCTCCAGCACCTCGACCGATCGCTGCCCGTTCGCGTTGTTCGTGACGTCGCTCATGGTGCGAGCCTACGACGCGGGTGACGCCGAATCGTCACAGCCAACCCTGCTGACGTTCTACGCGGGTTGATCTAGGCTGCCGCAGACCATTCCACCCGCTTCTCACCCGCTTCTCACCCGCAAACATGCATAAAGGGGAACACATGCACGCGACGCCGCCACGCAAGCGCCTGGCGAGACGGCTGACCGCGACCGCGGCCGCGCTCGCCGCCACCGCCGGTGTCCTGGCCACGGCCGCCCCGGCCGACGCCCTCTCCTACGGCCGTACGGGCCGCACCGTCGACGTACAGCTGCTCTCCTTCAACGACCTTCACGGCAACCTGGAGCCGCCGCAGGGCTCCTCGGGCACCGTGACGGAGGCCCAGCCGGACGGCACGACGAAGGCCGTACCCGCCGGCGGCATCGAGTACCTCGCCAACTCGCTGCGCTCCGCCCGCAAGGGCCACGAGTACTCGATCACCGCGGCGGCCGGCGACATGGTCGGCGCGAGCCCGCTGATGACCGGCCTCTTCCACGACGAGCCGACCATCGAGGCGCTCAACAAGATCAAGCTGGACGCCACCTCCGTCGGCAACCACGAGTTCGACGAGGGCCGTGCCGAGCTGCTGCGCATGCAGAAGGGCGGCTGCCACCCCAAGGAGGGCTGCTTCGAGAAGGGCAGGACCTTCAAGGGCGCCGACTTCCCCTACCTCGCGGCCAACGTCACCGACGAGAAGTCCGGCAAGCAGATCCTCAAGCCCTACACGGTGTGGAAGCACAAGGGCGTGAAGATCGGCATCATCGGCCTCACTCTGGAGGGCACCCCGGACGTCGTCACGGCCGAGGGCGTCAAGGGCCTGAAGTTCGCCGACGAGGTCGAGACGATCAACAAGTACGCCAAGGAGCTCGACCGCCAGGGCGTGAAGTCGATCGTCACCCTCATCCACGAGGGCGGCATGCCGGCCTCCGGCGCGTACAACTACGACTGCGACACGCCGGGCGCGGGCGCGGGCATCTCCGGCGCGATCGTGGACATCGCGAAGAAGGTCACGCCGAAGGTGGACGCCCTGGTCACGGGCCACACCCACCAGGCCTACGCCTGCACGATCCCCGACCCGTCGGGCGCCCCGCGCACGGTGACCTCGGCCGCCTCCTTCGGCCGCGTGTTCACCGACACGACGCTGACGTACGACCGCCGCACGAAGGACATCGTCCGTACGACGGTCAAGAGCCCGAGCGCGAAGAACCACGTCGTGAACCGTGAGCAGCCCAAGGCCGCGGACATGACCAAGCTGATCGACCGCTGGAAGGCCCTGGCGGCGCCGGTGGCCAACAAGCCCATCGGCTACATCACCGCCGACATCAACGGGCGCGGCTCCGAGGCCTACGAGAAGCCCCTCGGCGACGTCATCGCCGACGCCCAGCTGGAGGCCCTGGCCCCGGCCGACAAGGGCGGCGCCCAGATCGCCTTCATGAACCCCGGCGGCATCCGCTCCGACCTCGCCTTCAAGGCGTCGGGCGGCGAGGGCGACGGCGTCGTGACGTACGGCGAGGCGTTCACCGTCCAGCCGTTCACGAACATGATGCAGACGAAGACCCTCACCGGCGCGCAGGTCATCGCGGCGCTCCAGCAGCAGGTCAGCGGCCCGAACGAGGCTCAGCCGAAGATCCTGCAGATCAGCAAGGGCCTGACCTACACCCTGGACCTGACGAAGAAGGGCGCCGAGCGCGTCCCGGCCGCGTCGGTCAAGCTGAACGGCACGGCCGTCGACCCGGCGAAGACCTACCGCGTCGCGGGCAACGAGTTCCTGATGGGCGGCGGCGACGGCTTCCCCGCTTTCAAGGAGGGCACCGACAAGCGCGTCGGCGCGTCCGACCTGGACGTCTTCAACGCCTACCTGACGGCCCACTCGTCGAAGGGCGCCCCGCTGGCCCCGCCGGCGGCGGACCGCATCACGGTCGTCAAGTAACACCGAGGAAGGACGGCCCCGGAGTGCGCCGGGGCCGTCCGCTCTTTTATGACCGCTATGACTGCTACGGCTGCTACGACTGCTGCCGGATCAGGTCCTCCAGCGATCCCTCCGGCACCTCGCCGGCCGGGGTCAGCTTGTCGACCGCCTGCGGCAGGGTGCGGGCGAGCTCGTCGGCCGCCTCCTCCGGGGTGACGCCCGCCTGCTGCGCCACGTGGTCGAGCGCCTGGTACGGCAGGGCCTGGGCCACCTCGGGGCCGCTGACCTCCTGGTTCGCCCCCTTGCCGACCCACGAGTCGGTCTTCTCCCCCAGGCCGCCCTCCTTGAGCGTGTCCAGCAGGGCGCCGAGGGGGTTGCTGCCCGCGCCGTGCGTGCCGGCGCCGCCGAGCGAGGTGAGCAGCGCGCCCAGCAGATGGCCGCCCTTGCCGCCCGCCCCGCCGCCGCCGAGCAGCCCGCCCAGCAGGTTCCCCAGGTCGTTGCTCATCGCTGCCGCCTCCTCGATCGCCTCGGTACGAGACCCTTACCCCCGGATCTCCGCACCAGGGGCCGGGGTCTGCAGATTCACCCGTTCACCTGCCCTCCAGAGCGCGGACGATGTCCAGGATCAGGTCCCGGGACCTGCGCTCGCCCAGGGCGACGGACTCCATGCGGTCCAGCACCATCCGGTAGCGGTCCAATTGCGCCGCCGCGTCCACCAGTTCCGAGCCGTGCTCGCGGTCGACGTGCACGGTGTCCAGCTGGGGCACCGGGCCGACCGCGAACAGCGTGGACTGCCCCGAGCCGGGGAACGCCCCGGCGTCGAAGGGGATCACCAGCACCCTGACGTGCTCGCGCTCGCTCATGGCGAGGATGTGCCGCAGCTGCGGCCCCGCGACGGGCGGGCCGCCGAAGCGCATGCGCAGGGCGGCCTCGTGGACGATCGCCGTGTACGGGGTGGGGCGGTGCCGGTAGAGGACGGCCTGCCGCTTGATGCGGTGCGAGACCCGGTGCTCCACCTCGGGCGGGGACAGCGGCGGCACCACCTGGCGGAAGACCTCGCGGCAGTGCTCGGCCGTCTGCAGCAGCCCCGGCAGGTGGGCGACGTACGAGGCGCGCAGGGCCACCGCGTGGTGTTCGAGCTCGGCGAGGTCCAGCAGCCCGGCCGGGAGGATCTCGCGGTACTCCTCCCACCAGCCGCGCTTGCGCTCGCCGGCCATCTCGATCAGGGCCGCGACCAGCGCTTCGTCGGAGCACGAGTAGTTGCGTGCCAGGGCGCGCAGGCGCTCGGCGCTCACTCCGTAGCGGCTGGCCTCGATGTTGCTGATCTGCGCCTGGTTGGTGCCCAGGAGGCGCCCGGCCTCGGTGGACGTCAGCCCTGCGCGCTCGCGCAGCTTGCGCAGCTCGGCCCCGAGGCGGAGTTGACGCGCCGTCGGGCTGTTCCTCACCGGCATCTCTCGCCTCTCCCGCACGTCACCCACATGGGTGCTTACCGAAGTAGTTCTGCCGACGCCGCTAAATACCTTTGGCCGGGCGGCGTACGGTGGTGAGCAGCGCCACTCACCTGCTCGCCTCGTCAGAGGAGCCAGCATGGCCACGGTATCGCCGCAGACCCCCTGGTCGTACGCCCTCGACCTGCCCCACGACCCGCGGTCCGCCCGCGCAGCGCACGCCGTAGCGCATTCCACCGCCCGCACCGTCCTGGAGGCGTACGGACTGGAGGAACTCGTAGACGAGGCCGCGAGGTTGGTGGACGATCTGCTCACCTCAGGCTACCGGGGCCCGGATCCGGGCCCCGCCACGTCGCCCGCCACCTCACTCCGGCTCACCCACCTGCCGCCACTGGGGGTCGGGATCACCGTGTCGTACGGCCGGGGGCGGGAGGTCGCGGCGGTCGCGTGGTCGTCCCGGTTGCGCGGATCGCATGACATGCCGGTCACGCTAGACGGCACGGTCGGTCCGGCAGGTGCGGAGCGTCCGGGATCCGCCGGAAATGATGGTGACCGCACCGGTATTGACGGGCAGGGCCACGCAATCACGCGTTCATCTGCGCTTCACGCAACTTGCCCCCAAAAGTGAAGGTTGGAAAAACCATCTGCCTTGCAAACAGCTGACAGAGTGGCAGATCACAGCCTGATCCATTGAACAGACCGCCCGGTATGTGTTTGTGTGTGCAACGGCTGCCGTGCCGGGGAGGGGAGCACGGCGGCCTGCCGCCGACCCGAGGAACCCGTACGGTCATGCACTCCGCCGTGACTTCGCCCATGAACGCCGCGCTGGCGTCCCGCGCGCTCGGCAGCGCCGCCTACTACGTCATCTCGCCGTTCCTGGCCATCTGGCTGCACAGCACGCTCGGCGTGCCCGTCCCGCTCGCGGCGACGGCCGTCGGCGTGCACCTGCTGAGCATGCGGGCCGGCGCGGTCTACATGCAGTTCGTCGTCGTGCGCTTCCGCCTGCGGGCCGTCCTGGTGGGCGGCTATCTGGTGGCGGGCGCGGTGATGCTCGTGCCCGTCGTGCTCCGGCTCGACGACGCCGCGTCCTGGCTCGCCGTGCTGGCCGTGAACGGCACGGCCGTCTCGTGCGCCAACGTCGGCACCAAGGCGCTCATCGCCAACGGCTGCGACGAGGCGACCCGGCTGGCGGCCTTCGGCCGGCTCAACGCGGCGATCAACGGCGGGGCGGCCCTCGGGCCCGTGGCCGGCGGCTGGCTGATGTCGGCCACCGGCCGCGCGTTCCCGCTGATCCCCGCCGCCGTGTTCGCCCTGGCGGCACTGCTGGCCGCCCGTGCGCCCGGCGACGTGACGGCCGCCCCGCCCGCGAAGGGCGCGGCACGCTTCGGGCTGCCCAGCCGCCAGGTGCTGCTGTGGTCCTGTGTGACGGCCACGCTGTGGCTCGCGTACGCGCAGTTCGCCAACGTGCTGCCGGTGTACATGGGCACGGCCGTCTCCACGCGCGTCATCAGCATGCTGTTCCTGGTCAACGCCATCTTGATCGTGCTGTTCCAGGGCGTCGTGGCACGGCGCATGGAGAGCCTCGCCCGCCGGCGCGGCGACCGCGCCGTCATCGCCCTCGGCATGGTGCTGCTGGCGGCCGGTCTCGTGCTCTTCGTGCCCGGGCGCGGCCCGGCCTGGCCCGTGATCTTCCTGGGTGCGGCCGTGTTCACCTTCTCCGAGCTCGTCTGGTCGCCCGCGGCCGACAGCATCATGGCCCGCAAGGCCGAGGGGAACAGCTTCGCCGCCTTCGGGTTCGCGGGGCTGGTGTGGGGGATCGCGGAGTCGGCGGGCGGCGCCCTGGGCACCGCCGTGGCGGGCGGCTCGACCGGCGACTCGTGGACCGGCTGGTCGCCGTTCCTCGTCGCCGCCGCGCTCAGCCTGCTCACCGCCCTGGCCGTCGTCCTCGTCCCGCGGCGGCGCGCCGCCCCCGCCCCTGCTCCTTCCCCGTCCCCCGCCAGCCCGTCCCTAGTGAAGAAATGAGACCGGCATCATGGCCGATCACATCGTCATCGTCGAAGCACTCACCAGCGGCACCGGCCTGCGCCTCGTCGAGGCCGCCGTCCGCAAGGCCGGCCGCGTCACGTTCGTCACGCGCGACAGGGGCCGCTACACCCACGACCCGCTCCGCCACCTGCTGGAGTCCGGTCCGGTCGAGGTCCACGTCCGCGAGACCCGGTCCGTGGAGGAGCTGACCGAGCTCTTCCAGGAGCTCGGCGACGGCGGCGAGTTCACCCTGATCGCCCCCAACGAGCAGTACCTGCTGCCCGCCGCCACCGCCGCCGAGAAGCTGGGCATCCCCTTCCTTCCCACGGCGTCCGTGCAGCTCACCCAGGACAAGCACGCCTTCCGGCAGGCCTGCGCCGTCGAATCCGTCCCGGCGCCGCGCAGCACCGCCGCCCCGGACCTCGCGAGCGCGCTGGCCGCCGCGGAGGCCACCGGCTACCCGGTCGTCCTCAAGCCGTCCATCGGGACGGGCAGTTACGGCGTCGTCTCCGCGGCCGACGCCGACGAGCTGCGCTGGCACTTCGCCGAGGTGCTGGAGGAGTCCGACGGGATGGGCGGCGTGCCGCTCGTCGAGGAGTTCCTCATCGGCCCCGTCGTCAGCGCCGAGGTGCTCTACTCCGGCGGCACCCCGCACGTCCTCGGCATCAGCGACCGCATCATGAGCGAACTCCCGTACTTCATGGAGCTCGCGATCCGCTTCCCCGTCGACCTCTCCCCCGAGGTCCACCGGCAGATCGAGCGGATCTGCACCGACCTGGCCCGCCTGATGGCCTACGAGAACGGGCCCGCGCACATCGAGTTCGCGCTCACCGCCGACGGGCCGAAGGTCGTGGAGTTCAACCCGCGCTTCGCCGGCCGCAACGTCTCCACCATGGTCTCCGCCGCCCTGGACTGGAACGTCTTCGACGGCGTCATCGCCTCCTACCTCGGCGAGCCCGTACACGCCCCGGCACCGGTCGGCGCGGCCGCCGAACAGGCCCTCTACGCCAAGCGCGGCGGCCGGTTCGAGGACGTCGCCGGGCGGGAGCTCGCCGACCGGGTGCCCGGGCTGCGCGACATCCGCATCACCGCACGGGCGGGTGACGTCCTGCCGGACGCGAAGGACCAGCGGAGCGAGTACGGCACGCTCTGGTGCACCGGGGCGACGGCGGACGAGGCGGGCATTCGCGCGGCCTCGGCCGCGGGGTACCTCCGGCCGGTCTTCGGCGACGACGCGTAACGCCTGACCGGCGGGGCCCGGGTTCCCGGCTCGGGGTAGCCCAGGATTCCGCCGGACCCTCGCCGTCGTGGCGAATCGCCACGGCGGCGGGAGGAGGTTGCGGCCTCCGTAGCGGCCTGACGGGCAGAGCCCGGAGGGGTCGGCCTGCGGCAGCCCGAATTCCGCCGGACCCCGCCATCGTGGCGAATCGCCACGGCGGCGGGAGGAGGTTGCGGCCTCCGACCGCGGGGTCCCGCGACGGAATAAGGCCGCTGTCTCCGCAGCAGGACGTTCATCGCGCCCCCAGCGGGAACCCCCGCGACGGGCCGGCATTGCCACCTCCCCAGCGGGAATCCCCGCGACGGGAGGAAGTTGTAGCGCGCACCACGCACCATCACTCACTGTCACCAACGTCCCACCCGACGAAATGAGTATGCACGTGAGCACCTCTCAGCGCCCCCTGGTCGATCTCTACAGCGACACCATCACGCTGCCCACCGCCGCCATGCGCACGTTCATGGCCGAGGCTCCGGTCGGCGACGAGCAGAAGGGGGAGGACCCCAGCGTCAACGAGCTCACCGCCATGGCCGCCGAGCTGCTCGGCAAGGAGGCCGCCGTCTTCCTGCCGTCCGGCACCATGTGCAACGAGATCGCGCTGGCCGTCCACTCGCGGCCCGGCGACGAGGTCCTCGCCGACACGACCGCGCACATCATCAACTACGAGGTCGGCGGGCCGGCCGCCCTCAGCGGCATCAACGTCCGGGCGCTGGAGGGCGAGCGCGGCCTGTTCACCGCCGAGCAGTTCCGGGCCGCGATCCGCACCCCGAGCCGGTACGCGCCCGCGACCACCGGCGTCGTCATCGAGCAGACGTCCAACGCCGGCGGCGGCACGGTCTGGCCGCTGGAGCGCATCGAGGAGATCACCGCCATCGCCCGCGAGCGCGGGCTGTGGGCGCACATGGACGGGGCGCGGCTGCTCAACGCCTGCGTGGCGAGCGGCGTCGACGCCCGCACCTACGCCTCCCACTTCGACTCGGTCTTCATCGACCTCAGCAAGGGCCTCGGCGCGCCCGTCGGCGGGCTCCTCGCCGGCACGCAGGAGTTCATCGACAGCGCCTGGCGGCTCAAGCAGCGCTGGGGCGGCGCCATGCGCCAGGCCGGCGTCATCGCCTCGGCGGGCGTCTACGCGCTCCGCCACCACGTGGACCGGCTCGCCGAGGACCACGCCAACGCCCGGCTGCTCGCGACGGAGCTCGCGAAGATCGACAACCTGGTCATCCACCCCGAGCACGTGGAGACGAACATCGTCCTGTTCGACGTGGCCGCCACCGGGCTGACCGCCGCCGAGTTCGGGGCGCGGACGATCGCCGAGCACGGCGTACGGGTGAGCGTCTTCGGACCCACGACCGTCCGGGTCGTCACCCACCTCGACGTGACCGCCGAGCAGATCCCGGTTGCCGTGGAGGCGATAGCGAAGACGGCGGCGGGCGCGGCCTGACCCTCTGCAGACGGCGGAAGGGGCCGGGGTGGGGCCGGCCCTGGGAGGGGCGTAAAGCGTGATTTGCGGCGACGTTCGGAGCACCCTCGACGCAGGGCTCCGGCCGTAAATCATGCAGCCCCGGAAGGGCCGGCCCCACCCCGGCCCCGACCCACCGACCGGCCGACAGCGCACGGCGCCTACAGCGCCGGCGGCGCCCCCGGCGCCCCCGGCAGCCGCACCGAAGCGACCGTCCCGCCCCCCTCCGCCGGCCGCAGCGCCACCTGACCCCCCGCCTGCTGCACCGTGCGGGCGACGATGGACAGGCCCAGGCCGCTGCCCGGCATGCTGCGGGCGGACGGCGATCGCCAGAAGCGGTCGAAGACGTGCGGGAGTTCATCAGCGGCGATACCCGGACCGTGGTCGCGCACGGTGAGCTCGCCGGTGGCCGACAGGGCGACCTCCACCACACCCCCCGGCGGGCTGAACTTCACGGCGTTGTCGAGCAGGTTGACCAGGGCCCGTTCCAGGGCGGCCGGTTCGGCGCGCACGTACCAGCTCTCCAGGTGCACGCGGAAGGTCAGTCCGGAGCCGCGCAGCCGGGCCCGTTCCACCGCCCGGCCGGCCGCCTCGTGCAGGGCGATCACCTGGACGGGGCCGCTGCCGGGGTCCGCGTCGGGCCGGGAGAGCTCCTGCAGGTCGCCGATGAGCGCGGCGAGTTCGGTCATCTGCGCGCGGACGCTGGCGAGCAGCTCCTTGCGGTCCTCGGGCGGGATCTCGCGGCCGGTCTCCTCGCTGCGCACCAGCAGGTCGATGTTGGTGCGCAGCGAGGTGAGGGGGGTGCGCAGCTCGTGCCCGGCGTCGGCGATGAGCTGCTGCTGCCGGTCGCGGGAGGAGGCGAGGGCGGCGGTCATGGCGTTGAAGGAGCGCGAGAGGCGGGCGATCTCGTCCTCGCCCTCGACGGGGATCCGGACGGCCAGGTCCTCGGTGCGGGCGATGTGCTCGACGGCGCCGGTGAGCCGGTCGACGGGCCGCAGCCCGGCCCGGGCGATCCACGCGCCGGCGGTGGCCGCGAGGAGGACGCCCACGCCCGCGGTGACGGCGAGGACGGCGGCGAGCGCGTTCAGGGGCCGGTCGATCTCGCTGAGGGGCTGGGCGATGGAGACGGCGGTGCCGGGCACGGGCCCGGGCGAGGTCGCCACCCGCATCTCCGTGCCGTCCTGGGCCTGCGCGTCGTGCAGGGCCTGGCCCTGCCGCCGCTGGGCGACGAGCAGGTCCTGCTCCGCCACCTCGATCGGCGACTTGCCGACCGTGCTGCAGACGAAGCCCTCGCCGGTGATGATCTGCACGGTGTAGGGCCGGAAGAGGGTGGACGGCCCGGTGGGCACGGACCCGCAGTTGCGCAGCAGCCCCTTGACGGTGGCGTCGTCCGCGCGGACGCTCGTCAGCGTCGTGTCCCGCTGGTGCTCCAGCTCCTGCCGGGTGACCAGCCAGCACGCGATCGCCGCGGCGGCCACGGCCACGGCGACGGCGGCCGCGGTCAGCAGCGCCAGCCGGGAGCGGAGCGGCAGCCGCTGGAATCTCGCGATCATTCGGCGCCGTCCGCCCTGAGGACGTAGCCCACTCCGCGGACGGTGTGCACGAGGCGCGCCTCGCCCCCGGCCTCGGTCTTGCGGCGCAGGTACATCACGTACACGTCCAGGGAGTTGGACGACGGCTCGAACTCGAAGCCCCAGACGGCCTTGAGGATCTGCTCGCGGGTGAGGACCTGCCGGGGGTGGGCGAGGAAGAGCTCCAGCAGCGTGAACTCCGTACGGGTCAGCTCCACGGGCCGGTCGCCGCGGGTGACCTCCCGGGTGTCGAGGTTCATCCGCAGGTCGGCGAAGGCGAGCGTGGCGGAGGCGGCGGGGGCGGCCGTCGCGTAGGCGCTGCGGCGCAGCAGGGCGCGGATGCGGGCCAGCAGCTCGTCCAGCTCGAAGGGTTTGACGAGGTAGTCGTCGGCGCCGGCGTCGAGGCCGGTGACGCGGTCGCCCACGGTGTCGCGGGCGGTCAGCATGAGGATGGGCACGGTGACGCCGGAGGCGCGCAGGCGGCGGGCGGCGGTGAGGCCGTCCATGCGCGGCATGAGGACGTCCAGCACGATCAGCTCCGGGTCGAAGGCGGCGACCTTGGCGACCGCGTCGAGCCCGTCG
The DNA here is from genome assembly GCF_013394065.1 of Streptomyces rectiverticillatus. NCBI lineage: Bacteria > Bacillati > Actinomycetota > Actinomycetes > Kitasatosporales > Streptomycetaceae > Streptomyces > Streptomyces rectiverticillatus. Next base: position 4,294,588 of record NZ_CP040752.1, on the reverse strand, counting down.
ACGGCCTGCTCGGTGGCGTACCCCTCGAAGGCGAGGCTGCGGCGCAGGGCCTCGCGGACGGCGGGCTCGTCGTCCACGATCAGGATGCGGGCGGGCTGGTCGCCGTGGTCGGCGGGGCTCATCGGCTTTACCTCACGGGTGCGGGGGTGATGGGTCGGGGCGCTTCTCAGCCTCGCACGGCCGTGCGCTCAGCTGTCGCCGCCACCCGCCCGGAGCTTGGCGAGGTCCGCCTTGACGGTGTCGACGGGGATGGCGAAGCCGAGGCCGACGCTGCCCGCGGAGTCGCCGGATCCGGTGGCGGAACTCGGGGCGTACATGGCCGAGTTGATGCCGATGATCTCGCCGTTCATGTTGATGAGGGCGCCGCCGGAGTTGCCGGGGTTGAGGGAGGCGTCGGTCTGGAGGGCCTTGTAGGTGGTCTTGGAGGAGCCGGTGTCGCCGTTGTACTGGTTGCCGCCGAACTCGAAGGGCCACTGCGGGACGCCGCGGCGCTGCCGCCCCTGCCCCTGGCCCTGGCCCTGCTCCTTGGAGACGGTCACGTCGCGGTCGAGGGCGGAGACTATGCCGCTGGTGACGGTGCCGGTGAGGCCTTCGGGGGAGCCGATGGCGACGACCTCGTCGCCGACCCTGACCTTGCCGGAGTCCCCGAGCTTGGCCGCCTTCAGCCCGCTCGCCCCCTGCACCTTGATCAGGGCGAGGTCCTTGCCGGGGTCGGTGCCGACGACCTTGGCGGTCTTGGTGCCGCCGTCGCTGAAGACGACCTGCACGGTGTCGGCGCCCGCGACGACGTGGTTGTTGGTGACGATCTCGCCGTCGCCCGTGATGATCACGCCCGAGCCGGTGGACTGACCGCTGGTGGTCGAGGCCTTGATCTCGACGATGCTCGGGCTCACGGCCTTGGCGACGGCGGCCACTCCGCCGCTGCTCCTGGAGGAGGCGTTCTGGACGGGCGTGGACTGGCTGACGTGGTCGGCGCGGCTGGTGAGCTCGCCGACGAGGGCGGCGGACCCGCCGCCGACGACCGCGGCGACGATCGCCACGGCGGCGAGCAGCGCCACGGGCTTACGGGCGCGGTGGCCGCCGCGCGGGGCCGGGGACTGCGGGGCGGGCTCGGCGAACCCGGCGTACGGAGGCCGGCCGCCGTCGCCGCCGTCGCCCGCGCTGTCACCGGGCCAGACGGTCACCCCGCCGGCGGTGGTGACCGGCTGCTGCGGCGGGTACGCGGGGGGCTCCGGGTACGAGGAGTGCTGCGGGTCCTGGGCGCCGTAGGGGCGAGTGCTGTCCGTCATGGGCACGACTCTGCTGCCCGCACATGAGAACTGTCTGAGGGAGCACTGAAAACGGGCCGAGAAGTCCGTTCGTTCCGTATAAGGCTCCCGGATAAGGCTCCCGGCTACGGCCACGGCCACGGCTAAGGCTCCCGGCACGGCCACGGCCCCCGGCGCAGCCTGCTAGACGGTGCCGGGCAGGGGGCACCGCATCACCGTGCGCGCCTGCTCGACCAGCTCCTCGGGGGTGATCGTCTCCAGCGTGCGGCGGCAGTGGGCCAGGAGGGCTCCGGCGGCACCGGCCAGGGCCGCGTCGCCGAGGGGACGGTCCCCGAGGTCGGGCCCGTCGTGGAGGAGCGCCTGGAGGAGGGCGTAGAGGTGGGCCGTGCCCGCTTCGCGGACGGTCAGGGACAGGTGCGCGGACGGGCTGTCGCCGACGGCGCTCGCGCGGTGGGCGAAGCCCCGGGGCACGTAGAGCACCTCGCCGGGGCGCAGCACGGTGTCCAGCAGCAGCTCGCCGGGGTCGCCGTCCTCGCGGGCGGGCTCCCAGTTCCCGTCGGCGGGGCCGCCGTGCACCCGCCAGCGCTTCGCGCCGCTGATCTGGATCGCCAGGACGTCGGCGTCGTCGCGGTGCACGGGGCGGCCCTGGGTGCCACCGGGGGTGAGGAAGAAGAACGCCTCCACCTGGCGGCCGAGCTCCTTCCCGACGCCCTGGGCCAGGGTGCGCACGCCGCGGTGCCACTGGTCGACGTACCGCAGGAGGAGGGTGGCCCGTTCGTCGCGGATCAGCGCGCGCACCGCGGCGGCGTCGGCGTAGTCCTCGACCACCTCGCCCAGGACGACCCGCGGGACGCAGAAGCGGTGGGCGGGGAGCTGGCCGTGCTCGTGGACGAGGTTGACGTAGGGCGCCTTGAGCAGCCCGTGGTCGAGGAGGCCGTCCAGCTCGGCGGTGGTGAGCACGTCGACGGGCGGATCGTGCGGGCGCAGGACCGCGGGTGCGGTGCGCCAGTGGGTGGCGAGGAACTGCCGGCTGTCCGCCACGCAGCGTTCGAGCCAGTTCACGGTCACGTCGGGTCGCTCTCCGTCGGGTCGGGGGTGGTTCAGGCCGTGGGCCGGCTGCTGTGGGCGCTTCGGCGTGCGGCGTCCACGAGGGATTCCGGCGTGGTGCCGGCCAGCTGCGCCCGGAAGTGGCCGAGGAGCTCGGCCGCGGTCCTGGTGAGCTGTTCGTCGTCGAGCGGGCGGGCGGGCAGGGCGAGCCCTTCGGCGAGCCGGGAGCCGAGTTCGGCGCGCAGGTGGCCGGTGCGGGCTTCGCGGAGGACGACGGTGAGGTGGACGGAGGGCGCGGAGCCGGTGGCCTCGGCGGTGTGGGCGAAGCCGTTCGGCACGTAGAGGACCTGCCCGGGCTCGACGACGGCGTCGAGCAGCACCGGGCCGGGGTCGGCTTCGGGCACCGGCTGCCAGTGGGCGTCGGCGGGGCCGCCGTGCACCTGCCAGCGCTTGGTGCCGCTCAGCTGGATCACGAGGACGTCCCCGTCGTCCCGGTGGACCGCGCTGTGGTGCCCGGGGTGCGAGCGGAAGACGAACGCCTCGGCCAGCCGGCCGAGCGTGGCGCCGATCCCGGCGGTGAGGGCGCGCACCGGGGCGTGCCACTGGTGGACGTAGCGCAGTTGGAGAGTGGCGTGCGCGTCGTCGAGGAGCGAGCGGACCAGCGCGGGGTCGAGGCAGCCGTCGAGGCGGCGGCCCGCGACGAGCCGGGGCGGGCAGTACTGCTCCTCGGGGACCGGGCCCACGGCGGTGTAGAGCGCGGCGTACGGGACGCGCAGCAGCCCTCCGCCGATGAGGCCGTCGAGGTCGGCGGTGGTCAGGACCTCCGTCGGCGGGGCGGACGGGCGCATCAGTGCGGGCCCCTGCCGCCAGTGGGTGTGCAGAAAAGCCGGCACGTCCTCGACGCAGCGTTCCAGCCAGTCCATGGCTCGGGCTCTCTCCTTCTTTGTGCTGTGCGTACGGTCTTGTGCGGTGTGCCGGGGCCCTCCGGTGTGCCTGGCCGACCGGAGGGCCCCGTACGGCGTTCCTCGTCCGTCAGGTTCAGATGACGTCGAGCGGGCAGCCGCCGCAGGAGGCCTCGACCTGGGTGCCGGAGGCGGGGGCGGAGGAGGAGGCGATGGCGTTGGGGGCGAAGATCGCGCCGCCGACGACGGCCGCGACGGCGACGGAGAGTGCCGCCTTGCGGGTCAGCGTGGTGCGCTTCGGCTGCGCGTCGGCCGGGGCTGCGGTGTTCCGGTCCATGGGAATGCTCCTTCTGCTGCTGTTGCCGGGTGGGATGAAGTCCGCGGGCGGCTCCGGGGGGGGTGCCGCCTCGCTGTGCTCAATCCTGGGGCGGGCCGGTGTGCCGCGACAGTCACGTGTTCACGGTTCCGGACCGGCGGTACCGGGCCTCAGGGACCGGGTCTCAGGGACCGGTACGCCGGGACGCCGGGGTCACATTGACGGCGTGTCAGGGCCGGGTGGGCAGGCCCAGGGCGAGCCGGATGTCCCGGGATTCCCGGGCGGGACGGCAGCGCATCGCGTACCCCCCGGGCACGTAGAGCACCTCCCCGGCGCGCAGCCGCAGCTCCGGCCCGGCGCCGCGCGCGGCCGTGCCCGCGGCGGGCCGGGCCGGGGGCAGGAGCTGCCATCCACTGCTCCCGCCTTGCTGAAGGACCAGCAGGTCGTAGGGCGCGGCAGCCGGTTCCGCGGCCGGGCGCGCGGGGGCGGGGAGCGCGGGGGCGGGGAGCGCCGTCACGGGGCGGCCGAGCCGCAGGGCGAGTGCGTCGGCCAGGTCGCCGGGCGGGCGGTCCCAGCCGTCCGGCCCGGCGTGCTCCGGCCACAGCAGCCCGGGCCGTCCGGCCTGGTGAATCCGGACGAAGAGCACCAGCTCGGACAGCAGGCGGGCGTCCGCCTCCGATCGCCGTGGGCAGCGCGCGGCGCGTGGGTCACCCGAGGTGAGCAGGCCCGTCATGGTGTTCCTCCCTCTGCCGCGGACGCGGGTGCCGCGGCGGCGCCGAGAACACTGCCGAGGCGTCAGAGGAGCGGGATAGTCACGGCTTTGCGCCACAGGAGCAGGCCAACGGCGCGGCCGGGTCCTCCAGCAGGCCCTGCCGGGCGGCGGCGGCACCGGCCTGGAAGCGGCTCTCGGCGGACAGCTGGTCCATGATGTCGGCGATGTGGCGGCGCGTGGTGCGCAGCGCCATGCCCAGCCGGCGGGCGACCGCCTCGTCCTTCAGCCCCGCGGCCAGCAGCTGCAGGATGGTGCGGTCGAGTTCGCCGGAGACCTTGGCGAGCCCGTCGTCGGCGGCGTTGGAGAACGGGGTGGCGGCCTCCCACGTCTGGTCGAACAGCCGGCACAGATAGGCGACGGTGTGGGGCTCGCGGACGACGACCGCGCCCCAGGAGCCGTCGGCGGTCGGCAGGAACGCGGTCTCCCGGTCGAAGACGATGATGCGGCCGAAGAGTTCGTGGCTGGTGCGGTACTGGCCGCCCAGGGCGGAGGCTGCCGCCACGTAGGCCTGGCTGGGGCCGTGGAACCGCGCCGTGTGGTGGTACAACGTGCGCAGCCGCACGCCGCGTTCGAGCAGCGCCCGGTCCCGCAGCAGGGCCTCCTCCATCGCCTCCGGCACCCGGGAGCCGCCGCCGGGCTGGCTGGCCAGCACCTCTTCGCGGCAGTGGCCGGACATCCGGGTGAGGAGCGTGCGGACCTCCGGCAGGGTCGGGATCACCTCCAGGCCGCCGGTGCTCCCCGCGCCGCTCCGGTACGCGGACGCGAAGCGCTCCGCATCCGCCCGGATCCTGGCGACCTGGAGCTGCTGCTCGCGGATGCGGGCCTCCAGCGCGGCGATCCGGGGCCCCGCGGCCGCCTCCGGTGCCACGGCGCGCTCCCACGCCGGGTCGCAGGCGGCGCGCTGTATCAGCCCGGCCGCCCGCAGCCGGGCCAGTGCCGCCTCGGTCCGCTCCGGGCTCAGGCCCAGGCCGGCGGCGGCCGCCGGGACGTCGACGCGCTGGTGCTCCAGCACCCAGGCGTACAGTGCCAGGTCCGCCTCGTCGGCGTCCGGTTCTGCACGACAGGCTTCATCCTGTCGGATTTCTCCCATTACGCCCCCCTGCTTCATGCTGCCATGCAACTTGGTGAGGTAGGTGATCCGTTGCCGTCAGGATACGGACCGGAGAGTCTCTTTCCTGTCACCGAATCCGCACTGACCTGCAAGGGTCAACCGCCCGTGCACACCTGGGAGATCGCCGTGAAGCGCACCTTACTGACCGCCGCCGCCACCTCGCTGCTCGCCTTCGCGGCCCTCGCGCCCGACGCGGGCCCCTCCCCCGCCCCGGCGGAGGAGCGGGCGGCGGTGTCCGCGGAGCAGGGCGAGCACCCCCCGGTCCTCAAGCTGCCGGCGACCCCGAGCTGCCGCAACTGCGGCGGCCCGACCGACACGTCCTGGGGCGGCACGACGGGCCGGCAGCTCTGACCCCCGCCGCGCCCTTTCCCCCCGTACACGCCCGTCACCCCGCTGGGAGAGCCGCATGAACGCCGAAGCACCCGCCCTCACCGGCCGCGAGCAGCAGGTGCTCCACCTGCTCAGCAGCGGCGACACCATCTCCTCCATCGCCCGCCAGCTGCGCCTGAGCCCGCACACGGTCGACACGTACCTGCGCCGCCTGCGCACCAAGACGGGCGCCGCGAACCGCACCCAGCTCGCGGTCTACGCGGTCCGGCACGGGCTCGCCGGTCACCTGGCGCAGTCCTGAGCGCGACGCTCCGAGCGCGGGGGCTTGACCACGACGCCCCGAGCGCCGGCGGCGCGCCGTCAGTCGCCGCAGCCGCAGGAGCGCCGGATCACCAGCGCCGACGGGAACTGCTTCAGCCGCTCGCGGCGCGTGCCCACCACCCGCAGCGAGTCGTCCAGGACGAGGTCCACCGCGGCGCGCGCCATGGCCTGGCGGTCGGAGGCGACCGTGGTCAGCGGCGGGTCGGTCAGGGCGGCTTCCTTGACGTCGTCGAAACCGGCCACGGCGAGCTCGCCGGGCACGTCGATGCGCAGCTCCCGCGCCGCCCGCAGGACGCCGATCGCCTGGTCGTCCGTGGCGCAGAGCAGCGCCGGCGGGCGGTCGGGCCCGGACAGCAGCTCCAGGGCGACCTTGTAGGCGTCGTAGCGGTTGTACGGGGCCGGGAAGAGCCGGCCCTCCAGGGACTTCCCGGCCTCCCGCATGGCGCGGCGCCATCCCTCGACGTGGTCGGTGACGGGGTCGCCGATGGTGGGGGTGCGCTCCGTGCCGCCGAGGCAGGCCACGTAGGGGTGGCCGTGCTCCAGCAGGTGGCGGGTGGCCAGCTGGGCGCCGCCGACGTCGTCCGTGACGACGGCCACGTCGTCGATGGCATCGGGGCGGCGGTGCATCAGGACCACCCGGGCGTCCCAGGCGTCGATCTCCGCGGCCGCGTGCTCGCTCGGGCCCTGGCTGATGAGGATCAGGCCGGAGACCCGCATGCCCAGGAAGGCGCGCAGGTAGTGCACCTCGCGCTCGTCGAGGTAGTCGGAGTTGCCGACGAGCACCATCTTGCCGCGCTCGGCCGCGGCCTGTTCGACCGCGTGCGCCATCTCGGCGAAGAAGGGCTGGCGGGCGTCCGGGATGATCAGGCCTATGAGGTCCGTACGGCGGGACGCCATCGCCTGGGCGACCCGGTCCGGCCGGTACCCCAGCTCCTTGATCGCGGCCAGCACGCGCTCGCGCGTGGCCGGTGCCACCGGCCTCGGTCCGTTGTTGATGACATAGCTGACCACCGCGGTCGACGTCCCCGCCAGTCTCGCCACATCGTCCCGCGTCACCTTGGCCACGCGCGGAAGTCTACGCGGGTCCACTCACCGCTCGGCCGGGCGAGCGGCCCCGCTCTTCGCGGCCTCCGGCTCCTCCGTCCGCTGCGCCTTGGCGGAGTCCTTCGGCTTGCCCTCGCCGGGGTTGTCGATCTTCTCGGGCACAACGAACCGATAACCGACATTCCGCACGGTGCCGATCAGCGACTCGTGCTCGGGCCCGAGCTTCGCCCGCAGCCGCCGCACGTGCACGTCGACCGTGCGGGTGCCGCCGAAGTAGTCGTAGCCCCAGACCTCCTGCAGCAGCTGGGCGCGCGTGAAGACCCGGCCCGGATGCTGGGCGAGGTACTTCAGCAGCTCGAACTCCTTGAAGGTGAGGTCCAGCACCCGCCCCTTGAGCTTGGCGCTGTACGTGGCCTCGTCGACGGAGAGGTCGCCGGTGCGGATCTCCATGGGGCTGTCGTCCGTAGAGATCTGCTGGCGGCCCATCGCCAGCCGCAGCCGCGCCTCGACCTCGGCCGGGCCCGCGGTGTCGAGCAGGACGTCGTCCACGCCCCAGTCTGCGGTGACGGCCGCGAGGCCGCCCTCGGTGACGACGAGGATCAGCGGGCAGCCCGGGCCGGTGGAGCGCAGGAGCTGGCACAGGCTGCGCACGTGCGGAAGGTCACGCCGGCCGTCGATCAGTATGACGTCGGCACCGGGGGTGTCCACGAGGGCGGGGCCCTCGGCGGGGGCCACCCGCACGCTGTGCAGGAGCAGGCCGAGCGCCGGGAGCACCTCCGTGGAGGGCTGGAGGGCATTGGTCAGGAGCAGCAGGGAACTCATCGGCTGCCACCCGCCTCACTGGTCGTACGGTCCTTGCGGACCCGCGCGCTTCGCTCGCCCATGACGTCGGTTCCTCCTCGGTCCCTGCGAAGGGGTACCACCCAGGGCCTTGCTCTGGGGGAGAGTGCGGCACTGCTTCGTACGGTTGCGTGCGTCCCAGCACTTGTCTCAGCACATGAATGCACAAAAGGACCCGGGGGCTACTCTGCCCGGATCCTCTCTGCCCAGCAGAATAGCCCACATGACTTTCCGAGGTCCGGACGATTTTGCACGACCTTGTGTTTCGTCGATCACTTCGAGTGGTCATCGGATCGCGCTCTTGACAGCCGACGGGGTCCGCGTGGAGGCGGCGTACGAGCCCTGCACGGGATCGCGGACGCCTGCGCCGGACACCCCCGCGGTGGTGCTCGCGCACGGCTTCACCGGCGCCCTCGACCGGCCCGGGCTGCGCCGGGCCGCGCGGGTGTTCGCCCAGCGTGCGGCCGTGATCACGTTCTCCTTCCGGGGGCACGGCGGCTCGGGCGGCCACTCCTCGGTCGGCGACCGCGAGGTGCTCGACCTGGCCGCGGCGGTGCGCTGGGCGCGCTCGCTCGGGCACGAGCGGGTGGCCACGGTGGGCTTCTCGATGGGCGGCTCGGTGGTGCTGCGGCACGCCGCGCTCTACGGCCCGGAACGGCGCGTGGAGTACGAGGAGCACGCGGGGCGCACGGACGCACACGCCGACACGGTCGTGGCGGTAAGTGCGCCGTCGCGTTGGTATTACCGCGGTACCGCACCCATGCGGCGGCTGCATTGGGCGATCTCACGGCCGGCGGGGCGGCTGATCGCGCGCTACGGGCTGGGGACGCGGGTCCAGGCGGAGGACTGGGACCCGGTCCCGCTCTCCCCGGTGGAGGCGGTCCCGATGATCGCGCCCCGGCCGCTGCTGATCGTCCACGGCGACCGCGACGCGTACTTCCCGCTCGACCACCCGTACGCCCTCGCGGGCGCGGGCGATCCGCAGTCCACCGAACTGTGGATCGAACGGGGCTTCGGCCACGCGGAGAGCGCTGCGCGCGCCGAGCTCCTGGAACGCATCGCCCACTGGGCGTGCACCCGCACCTGAGCACCGGCCCGGCACCGCCGGTCAGCCGTGTTCACGGTTGCGCGCCGTCGCGGCGGAAAGATCCTGAGAGGCCGGGCCTCTCAAGAGATCCGAGGGGCGCAGCCCCTCGAAACCGCCGCCGCGGCGCGCAACCAGCGTGGTGGGGGTCCGGCGGAATCGGCAGCCACCGGCACCGCCGGACAGCCGCATCGTGGTTGAGCGCCGCCGCGGCGGCAAAGACCCGAGAGGCCGGGCCTCTCACTGCCGCCGCCGCGGCGGGCGACCACCGCGGCGGCGTCCGGCGGTGCCGGAACGCGCTCAGGCCCGCCCGGCGGATGCCGGCAACCGCCGACCGCACGGCTTCCGGCATCCGGCATCCGCGGACAGGCGCTACGCCTGCTCCGCGACCGGCTCCGCGAACTGCGCCTCGTACAACCGCGCGTACGCGCCCCCCGCCGCCAGCAGCCCGTCGTGCGTGCCCTGTTCCACGATGCGGCCGGACTCCATCACGAGGATGACGTCCGCGTCGCGGATCGTGGACAGGCGGTGGGCGATCACGAAGCTCGTACGGCCCGTGCGCAGCCGGCCCATGGCCTGCTGGATGAGCACCTCCGTGCGGGTGTCGACGGAACTCGTCGCCTCGTCCAGGACGAGGATCTCCGGCTCGGCCAGGAACGCCCGGGCGATGGTGATGAGCTGCTTCTCGCCGACGCTGACGCCGGTGCCCTCGTCGTCGATGACCGTGTCGTAGCCGTCCGGCAAGGTGCGCACGAAGCGGTCGACGTGCGTGGCCCGCGCCGCCTCGACGATCTTGTCCATGGAGGTGCCCGCGGGCGCCCCGTAGGCGATGTTCTCCGCGATCGTGCCGCCGAAGAGCCAGGTGTCCTGCAGGACCATGCCGATGTGGGAGCGCAGCTCCTCGCGCGACATGGCGGCGATGTCGGTGCCGTCGAGGGTGATGCGGCCGCCGCCCACCTCGTAGAACCGCATCAGCAGGTTGACCAGCGTGGTCTTGCCGGCGCCGGTGGGGCCGACGATGGCGACGGTCTGGCCCGGCCGGACGGTCAGCGACAGGCCGTCGATGAGCGGCTTGTCGGCCTCGTAGCGGAAGGAGACCTCTTCGAAGGCCACCTCGCCGCGCACACGGCCCGGCACGGGTGCGTCCGCCGCGTCCGCGGACTGCTCCTCGGCGTCGAGCAGCTCGAAGACGCGCTCGGCGGAGGCTACGCCGGACTGCACGAGGCTGGCCATGGAGGCCACCTGGGTGAGGGGCTGGCTGAACTGGCGCGAGTACTGGACGAAGGCCTGCACGTCACCGATGGACAGCGCGCCGGAGGCGACCCGCAGCCCGCCGACCACGGCGACCAGCACGTAGTTCAGGTTGCCGATGAACATCATCGCGGGCTGGATGACGCCCGAGATGAACTGGGCCTTGAACCCGGCCTGGAAGAGGTCCTCGTTCTCCTTGCGGAAGATCTCCGCGGACTCCCGCTCGCGGCCGAAGACCTTCACCAGCGCGTGCCCGGTGTACATCTCCTCGATGTGGGCGTTGAGCTTGCCGGTGGTCTTCCACTGGGCGACGAACTGCGGCTGCGCCCGCTTGCCGATCTTCGTGGCGACGACGACGGACACCGGGACGGTGATCAGCGCCACCAGGGCGAGCAGCCAGGAGATCCAGAACATCACGGCCAGCACGCCGGTGATCGTCAGCAGCGAGGTGACGATCTGGCTCATGGTCTGCTGGAGGGTCTGCGCGACGTTGTCGATGTCGTTGGTGGCGCGGGAGAGCACCTCGCCGCGCGGCTGCTTGTCGAAGTAGCTCAGCGGCAGCCGGCCGAGCTTCTCCTCGACCTGCCGGCGCAGCCGGAAGACGGCGCGCTGGACGACGGTGGTGGCGATCCGCGCCTGGACGAGGCCGAACAGGGACGCGCCGACGTAGATCAGCAGGACCCAGAAGAGCACGTTGCCCACGGCGTCGAAGTCGATGCCGCGGCCGGGGGTGAAGTCGACCGAGCCCAGCAGGTCGGCGACGGTGCCGTCGCCCTGCTGACGCGTCCGCTCGACGGCCTCGGCCTTGCTGATGCCGTCGGGGAACTTGCTCCCGACGACGCCCGCGAAGATCAGGTCGGTGGCCCGGCCGAGGATCTTCGGGCCGATGACGGACAGGGCGACGCTCGCCACGCACAGGGCGAGCGCGACGGATATCAGGGCCCGCTCGGGTCTGAGGGTGCCCAGCAGCCGCTTGGCCGAGCCGGCGAAGTCCATGGACCGCTCGGTGGGCTGGCCGCCCATGAAACGGGCTATGCCGGTGGCGGGGGCGGGCCCGCGCCGGGCGGGGGCGGCCGCGCCCTCTGCGGCCTTGCCCTCTGTAGCCGTGCCCGCTGCGGTCTCGGCCCCGCCCGGGGAAGCCGGTTTCTCCGGGGTCGTCACGCCGCCTCCTCCTCGGTGAGCTGGGAGAGCACGATCTCCCGGTAGGTCTCGTTGCCGGCCATCAGCTCGGTGTGCGTGCCGGTGCCGACGACGCGGCCCTCGTCCAGGACGACGATGCGGTCGGCGTCGCGGATCGTGGACACGCGCTGGGCGACGATGACGACGGTCGCGTCCCCGGTCTCTCGGGCCAGCGCGGCCCGCAGCCGGGCGTCGGTGGCGTAGTCGAGGGCGGAGAAGGAGTCGTCGAAGAGATAGATGTCCGGCTTGCGGACCAGGGCACGCGCGATGGCCAGGCGCTGGCGCTGCCCGCCGGAGACGTTCGTGCCGCCCTGGGCGATCGGCGCCTCCAGGCCGGCCTCCATGCTCTCGACGAAGCCGCGGGCCTGCGCCGTCTCCAGCGCCGCCCACAGCTCCTCGTCGGTCGCGTCGGGACGCCCGTAGCGCAGGTTGGAGGCGACGGTGCCGGTGAAGAGGTACGGCTTCTGCGGGACGAGGCCGATGGCCTCGGAGGAGCGGGCGGGGTCGAGCTCGCGGACGTCCACGCCGCCCACCCGCACCGTGCCGGCGGTCGCGTCGAACAGCCGCGGGACCAGGCCGAGCAGCGTGGACTTGCCGCTGCCCGTGGAGCCGATGACGGCCGTGACCTCGCCGGGCCGGGCGACGAGTGAGACGTCCCGCAGGACGGGCTCCTCCGCGCCGGGGTAGCGGAACTCCACGCCGTCGAGCTCCAGGTGGCCGCCGCTGCGCAGCTCGGTGACCGGGCGCGCCGGGGGCACCACGCTGGAGTCGGTGGCCAGGACCTCCTGGACGCGCTCGGCGCAGACCTCCGCGCGCGGCACCATCATGAACATGAAGGTGGCCATCATGACGGCCATCAGGATCTGCATGAGATAGCTGAGGAACGCCGTCAGCGCGCCGATCTCCATGTCGCCGCTCTCGATGCGGTGGCCGCCGAACCACAGGACGGCGATGGAGGAGAGGTTCACGACCAGCATCACGGACGGGAACATCAGCGACATCAGCCGGCCGGCCTTGAGGGAGACGTCCATCAGATCGGCGTTCGCGCCGTCGAAACGTTCCCGCTCGTGCGCGTCCCGCACGAAGGCGCGGATGACGCGGATGCCGGTGATCTGCTCGCGCAGCACCCGGTTGACGGTGTCGATCTTGTCCTGCACCCCGCGGAAAATGGGGCGCATCCGCCAGATGATCAGCGAGACGATCACGCCGAGGACGGGGACGATGACGAGCAGCAGGGCGGACAGCGGCACGTCCTGCTCGAGCGCCATCAGGATGCCGCCCACGCACATGATGGGCGCGGAGACCATCAGCGTGAACGCCATGAGCACCAGCAGCTGAATCTGCTGGACGTCGTTGGTGGTACGGGTGATCAGGGAGGGTGCGCCGAAGTGCCCCATCTCCCGTGCGGAGAAGGACTGCACCCGGTCGAAGACGGCGGCGCGCAGATCGCGGCCGACCGCCATGGCGGTACGGGCCCCGTAGTAGACCGCGCCGATCGCGCAGACGATCTGGACGAGGGTGACCGCGAGCATCCCGCCGCCGAGGGTGAGGATGTAGCCGGTGTCACCCTTGACGACACCGTTGTCGACGATGTCGGCGTTGAGCGAGGGTAGGTAGAGCGTGGCAAGCGTCTGGACGAGCTGCAGGAGCACGATCAGCGCAATCGATGTGGAGTAGGGCCTCAGATACGCCCGTGATAGTCGGACCAGCACACTGGGCAGCGTATGCGAGCGCCTCGCCGTGCAGCCTCCGTATTTACGGCGGCGGGCGGCCCGTCGCCCGGCAGCCGTCATCATGGGAGGCGGCAGAAGAAGGAAAGGGGTCGCCGTGGCGACGACAGAACCGGCACAACCGGTGAAACCGGCCCTGCCGGGGCAGCCGGGACCGGTGGGCACCATGCGGTACTGGGCCGCGGCGAAGGCCGCCACCGGTACGGCCGAGGAGCCGTACGCGGCGCGGACGCTCGCGGAGGCGCTGGACGCGGCCCGCCGGCGGCACGCGGGATCCCCCGAGTTCGCCCGGGTGCTGGCGCGCTGTTCGTTCCTGGTGGACGGCGCCCCGGTCGGCACCCGCGACCACGCATCGGTCCAACTGGCCGAGGGCGGCACCGTCGAGGTGCTCCCGCCCTTCGCAGGAGGGTGACCCCGGCAGCATGAGCAATCAGCCGCACCATACGTACGATCCGCAGGACCCGTACGACCCGTACGACGCCCGCACCCGGCGCTACGACGCGCAGTCCTACGACCAGGGCGGCGCCTACGGTTCGTACGACCAGCAGCAGCCGCAGCAGGCGCAGCACCACCAGCACCACCAGCACCAGCAGGGGCACGGAGCGTACGGCGAGACGTACAACTCCTACGACGCGTACGCGCAGCAGCCCCAGCAACAGCAGCAACAACAACAACCGCAGCAGTACCAGTGGCCGACCAACGGCGGCCAGGGCTACCCCGCGCAGCAGGAGGAGCCGGTCACCCAGACCTGGCAGACGCCCACGTGGGACACGGGCACGTGGCAGCAGCCGCCCGTCCCCGCCGAGGACCACGGCTACGACGCGTCCTGGCCCGGCGGCCCGCTCCCCCAGCAGCCCGCCGAGCCGTACGCCGGCGGCCGCCAGGCGCTCCCCGAGGAGCGCCCCGCGGGTGTCGTCTCCGGCCCGGCCGGGGCCGTTCCCGTTCCGCACGAGCCGGGCGGGGTGCCGGAGCCGGTGCGCGAGCCCGTGCCGGGCGAGGTCGAGGGCCGGCCGATGACGGCCGCGGAGAAGGCGAAGGCCGAGGGCCGCCCGCAGATTCTCTCGCCGGGCCTCAAGCCCGCCCTGATCACGACGGCGCTCGCCGCGCTGCTGGCGCTCACCGCGCCGCTCGGCCAGTTCGCGCTGGCGGTGCCGCTGGTGCTGCTGCAGGCCGTGACGGCCGCGGGCTGGTTCCGCCTGAACGGCATGTGGCCCGCCCGGCAGGGCATCGCGCTGGCCTTCCTGGGCGGCGTGGCCGCCGACATCGGGATGCTGGCCACGGACTCCGTGCAGGCACCGACCGTCGTCATCGGCACGCTCGGCGTGTGGATGCTGCTGGTCCTCGTCCTGCAGCTGCGCAGCCACGCCACGCCGGACGAGCGGCTGTACGGGCTGACGGCGGCCGCCGCCGCGTCGGCCGTCACCGTCATCGCGGCCGGTCACCTGGCGGCCTCCTCGGACGCCGTCGTGGTCGGCGCCACGGCCGTGGCCGCCGCCGCCCTGGCCCGGGCGCTGCCGCTGCCGTCCCTCGCCGCGCCCGTCGTGGCGCTGCTCGCGGCCGCGGGCTCGGGCGTCGCCACCGGCGGCCTGACGGACCTGGGCACGTCCGGCGCCCTGCTGGGCCTCGCCGCGGGCGCCTGCGCCCTGGTCGGCCTGCGCGTGGCGAGCTACGACTACCCGTCGCGGTTCGTGCACATGACGGCGGGCGTGGCCCTGCCGCTGGCGGCCGCGGCCCCGGCGGTCTACGTGCTCGGCCGCGTCCTGGGCTGATCGCCCGTCCCTCCCGCCGCAGCGGTCCGGTTAGGCTCCATCGCATTGCAAGGGCAGTGCAGGAGCCTGACCGAGACCGGGGGAGCTGGAGAGACCGAATGCGCGCGATACGCATAACCCTGATCATCGCGGTGATATTGGGGGCCCTTTTCGTGGGCGCCGACCGCATCGCCGTCTACTTCGCCGAGGACCAGGCGGCGGAGAAGATCCGCAGCAGCCAGGGGCTGACCGGCACCCCCGAGGTCTCCATCAAGGGCTTCCCCTTCCTCACGCAGATCGCCGACTCCACCCTGGAGGAGGTCGAGGTCAAGCTCGACGGCGCGACCGCGAGCTCGGGCGGGCAGTCGATCCGGGTGTCGGGCTTCGACGCCAAGCTGCAGGACGTCAAGATCGACAGCAGCTTCTCCTCCGCCGTCGCGAGCCGGGCGACGGGCACGGCGCACCTGTCGTACGAGGATCTCAGCAAGGCCACCAACGACCCCACGGTGAAGGTCGGCTTCGGCGGCCGGGACGCCGCCGGCAAGAGCCAGGTCAAGGTCACCGGCAAGGTGCAGCTCGCGGGGCTGCCCATCGAGCGCAGCGTCATCTCCACGGTCACGATCGTGGGCGGCGACACCATCCGGGTGCGGGCGGACCAGATCCCCGACGAGGCCAAGGCCTTCCCCGGCCTGGAGCGCGCGATCCGCCAGAAGACGGACTTCGACCGGCGCATCAGCGGCCTGCCGAAGGGCATCAAGCTGGACAAGGTCGTGGCGACGCAGGACGGTGTGGACATCACGCTGACCGGATCGAACGTCAACCTGGCCGGCTGACCGGCCCGCTCCCCGTCCGGCCCCTCCGGCCCCGTCCCGCTCCGTCCACGCTGCGAGACGCAGCCGTCCGGAAGGCAGACTTCCTGACGGCGCGGGCACGCGGGGGCGGGCAGCGGCGCCCTTCCGGCGCCCTCCAGACTTCCGGAGTCCCACCATCCGGAAGATCCCGTCTCACTATCCAACACACCGGTGACACGTCCGCCCGCCGTCCCTACGATCTGTGCCATGAAGCGACAGGCGGACCTCACGAAGCGGCGGGCAGTCGACCTGTGCCGCGTCGCCGCCATGCTCTGTCGTCATGTCTGACGGGAAACGTTCCCCCCTTTCCGGGAAGTCTTCCCCCGTCTCGTCTCCCATCCCACCCGCTGCGCAGCGCCCGCGATCCCTCGCCGCGCGCCGGCACGAGCGTTTGCGCACATCCGCAACTGCCCCGGAGGAGAACAGCATGAGCCGCAGTGACGTCCTGGTGGACGCCGACTGGGTACAGGCCCGCATCGACGCAGGCGACCCGAAGACCGTCATCGTGGAGGTCGACGAGGACACGTCCGCGTACGACAAGAACCACATCAAGACCGCCGTCCGGATCGACTGGAAGAGCGATCTGCAGGACCCCGTCCGCCGCGACTTCGTGGACCAGGCCGGCTTCGAGGAGCTGCTCTCCTCGAAGGGCATCGCCAACGACGACACCGTCGTCCTCTACGGCGGTAACAACAACTGGTTCGCCGCGTACGCCTACTGGTACTTCAAGCTCTACGGCCACCAGGACGTGAAGCTCCTCGACGGCGGCCGCAAGAAGTGGGAGCTGGACTCCCGCGACCTGGTCGCCGAGGTCCCGCAGCGCCCCCGCACCGCCTACGAGGCGAAGCCCCAGGACGCCTCCATCCGTGCCTTCCGCGACGACGTCGTGGCGGCCATCGGCTCGCTCAACCTGGTCGACGTCCGCTCCCCCGACGAGTTCAGCGGCAAGCTGCTCGCCCCGGCGCACCTCCCGCAGGAGCAGTCGCAGCGCCCCGGCCACGTGCCGACCGCGCGCAACATCCCGTGGTCGAAGTCGGCCAACGACGACGGCACCTTCAAGTCCGACGAGGAGCTGACGGCGCTCTACGAGGGCGAGGGCGTGGACCTGTCGAAGGACACCATCGCCTACTGCCGGATCGGTGAGCGCTCCGCGCACACGTGGTTCGTGCTGCACGAGCTGCTGGGCCAGGAGAACGTCAGGAACTACGACGGCTCCTGGACCGAGTACGGCTCCCTCGTCGGCGTGCCGATCGAGCTCGGCGCCAACTGACACGTCACCCGTCTCCCCCTGCAACAGGCAACAGAAGGAACGCTTATGTGTGGAGCAAAGGCCGGCGGTCCCGACGCCTCGACCGCCAAGCCCGGTGAGACCACGATCCAGGGCTCGGTGACCCGTGACGGCCAGCCCGTCACCGGCTACGTGCGCCTGCTGGACGCGACCGGCGAGTTCACCGCCGAGGTGCCCACGTCCGCGACCGGGCAGTTCCGCTTCTACGCGGCGGAGGGCACGTGGACGGTGCGCGCACTGGTGCCCGGCGCGACGGGCGAGCGCAAGGTCGTGGCGCAGCAGGGCGGCCTGACCGACGTCGCCATCGCCGTCTGACGACGGGCGTCACAGAACGCCACCGACGGCCGGAGGGCCGCACCCCGGGTTGGACGCCTGAGGGGGTGCGGCCCTCTGCGCCATAGCGGTCGGGGGCACGCCGGCCCTCCCTATCCTGGCCGTATGACGGAGACGCACACCTATGACGTAGCGATCGAGTGGACCGGCAACCTCGGCTCAGGTACCGATGGTTATCGTTCCTTCAGCCGTGCCCATGAAGTCTTGGCCACAGGGAAGGCGCCCATCGCCGCCTCCTCCGACCCGGCCTTCCGCGGCGACCCGGCCCGCTGGAACCCCGAGGAACTGCTTGTAGCCTCGGTCGCTCAGTGCCACATGCTCTGGTACCTCCACCTTTGCGCTGTCGGCGGGGTGACCGTCGTCGACTACGAAGACCGGGCTCACGGGGTCATGACCTTGGACGCGAGCGGCGGGGGAGGGCGGATAACCGAGGTCACCCTCCGTCCCGAGGTAACCGTTGCCGATGCGTCGATGGTGGACAAGGCTCGCGCACTGCACGGCGAAGTGCATGCGGTGTGCTTCATCGCCCGCTCGGTGAACTTTCCCATCCGGCATGAGCCGCTCACCCGCGTCCAGTAAGCCGGTAAGCCAGTAAGGACGATCAAGTGGCCCAAGGGCTGAACCCGCCACCCGGCGGCCACGCCGGGCCTGTGTTCGGACCGCCCGCCGCCGTACCGTGGACGTATGTACGCGCGGCGGCGCCATCTGTACTTCGCCATGATGGGCACCTGCATCGGACTGTTCGTCCTGGCGTGGTCCGTGGTGCGCCTGTGGTCGGTGACGGCCGCCGTCGTCATGTGCCTGTTGGCCATGGTCATCCCGCCCGTCGCCGCGATCGTCGCCAACCGCCGCGGGCCCGACGACCGCTGGTGGGACGACCCCTCCGGCGATCCGAAGTCGGACGAGTGGTGGGACGAGCTCGACGGCAAGAAGCGGTACTAGCCGGGCTGACCCGACCAGCCCGACCGGCCCGACCAGCCCGCAGGTCCTAGTACACGAGCGCCTGCACGCCGTCCGCCATCGCCTCCTGGACGAACACCTGCGCACCGGCGATGCGCGCGCCCTCGATCAGGTCCTTCTCCTCGATGTCACGGCGCGCCGCGCACTGCGTGCACACCGTGATCATGCCGCCGCCGACCCGGATGCCCTCGATGAGGTCCGGCAGCGGCGCCGCGTGCGGCAGCTCGAACTCCTCCGCGCGCCCCGGGAGGGCGAACCACGACGACTCTCCGGTCAGCCACAGCGACACCTCGATGCCGCTCGCGACGGCGACGGCCGCCACCGTGAACGCCTGGGAGCACCGCTCGGGCGCGTCCGCGCCCGCCGTCACCTTGATCACCAGCTTCTTGGCCATGCCAGGCACTCTAGCCCTGCGGCCGCAAGGCCGGGCGGGCACGATCCACCTCACAGCGCCGCCGGAACCGGGGCCGACTAGACTCGTGACCGGTCCGTACACCCGTGACCGGTCCGTACACCCTCACTCCCGACGAGGAGCGCGCTCGTGCTTGAGGCAGTCTTCACCACCCTGCTCGTCCTGGTCGCCGTCGGCGTTCTCGCGTTCGCCGGCCTGACCTGGAAGAAGCTGTACCAGGGCCAGCGCTGACCCGCCCCGTTGTCCGCTCTCGCACAGATCGTCTGAGCCCATGATCGAGATTCCGTCCGACCTCCACCCGGACCTCGTCCCCCTCGCCTTCCTCCTCGGTAAGTGGGAGGGTGCGGGCGTCGCCGACTTCCCGGGTGCCGAGAAGTGCAACTTCGGGCAGGAGGTCGTCTTCAGCCACGACGGCCGTGACTTCCTGGAGTACACGTCGCACAGCTGGGTGCTCGACGCCGAGGGCAAGATGGTGCGCCCGCTGGAGAGCGAGACGGGCTTCTGGCGGATCGACAAGGACCGCAAGGTCGAGATCGTCATGGTCCGCGACCAGGGCGTCGCCGAGGTCTGGTACGGCGAGCTGGCCGACCAGAAGCCGCAGATCGACCTGGCCACGGACGCGGTCGCGCGGACCGAGGCGTCCGGCCCGTACAGCGGCGGCAAGCGCCTGTACGGCTACGTCAAGGGCGACCTGATGTGGGTCGGCGAGAAGGCCACCCCCGAGGTGCCGCTGCGCCCCTACATGTCGGCGCACCTGAAGAAGATCGCCGACCAGAAGAGCCTCCAGGAGTGGGCCGCGAGCCTGCCCGAGGACGCCCCCGACGGCGTCGCCTTCTACAACCCGGACGGCACGCCCTACACCGGCTGAGCCGCAGGACCGGCTGAGCCGCACGATCTCCATAACTTCACAGCCCATAACTTCACAGCGCCCCGTGGGGGAAGTCCGGTCGAATTCCGGCGCTGACCCGCAACGGTGGACGGAAGGCCCTTCGGGGCCTTTTCCGTAAGCCCGATCACCCACGGCGGCGCACGCTCCCCGCACAACTCGCCGTGGACTGCGAGGGGACCACCCGGGCACACGACCGCCTTCGCCTCGGGCCGCTCCTCCGTACGTACGGACGCGGCCCGAGGCGAAGGCGTACACCCCGTGTCAACAGATCTCCCGGCCGTCTGCCCGAAGGGCTCCAAAGAGCCCGCGCCCGGGCCCGCACCCGGCGCACCGCCGGGCCCCGCCGCCTCGCCCCGGCGGCTGCCGCTGCCCCCGCTGCTGGCCGGTCTGGCCGCGGCCGTGCTGCTCTCGGTGCTCTGCGGCACCGGCCTCGGCGCCGCGGGCGTCACCTGGGGCGAGACGCTGCGCTTCCTGCGGGCGGGGCTCACCGGCGGGAGCATCTCCCCCGGCGAGGTCTCGGCTTACACCATCGTGTGGGAGCTGCGCTTCCCGCGCGCCCTGCTGGCCGCTGTCGTCGGCGCGGGCCTGTCCGCCGTCGGTGTGGCCGTGCAGGCCATGGTCCGCAACGCCCTGGCCGACCCCTTCGTGCTGGGCATCTCCTCGGGCGCCGCGATCGGCGCCAACGCCGTGCTGCTCTTCGGCGCGCTGGGCGCGCTGGGGGTGTGGGCGCTGTCCGGGGCGGCTTTCGTCTCGGCGCTCGCCGCGATGGTGCTGGTCTATCTGGCGGCCCGCACGCCGCAGGGCCTCACACCGCTGCGGCTGGTCCTGACCGGTTCGGCGATGTACTACGGGTTCTCCGCCGTCACCACCCTGATGATCTTCAGCGCGGACCGCGGCGAGGCCTCCCGCTCGGCCATGATGTGGCTGCTCGGCAGCCTGGGCGGCGCCACCTGGTCGTCCGTGCCGATCGCCGCGGCGGTCGTGCTGGCGGGGATCGGCGCCCTGCTGTGGACGGCGCGCAGCCTCAACGCCCTGGCCATGGGTGACGAGACGGCGGCCGCGCTGGGCGTGGACCCCGAGCGGCTGCGGCGCGGGCTGTTCGTCCTGGCGGCGGCCGTCACCGGCGCCGTGGTGGCCGTCAGCGGCGCGATCGGCTTCGTCGGCCTGATGGTCCCGCACGTGACCCGCATGCTCGTGGGCGCCGACCACCGCCGCGTCCTCGCCGTCGCCCCGCTGCTGGGCGCCGTGCTGCTGGTGTGGGTAGACATCGCCTCCCGGCTGCTGCTCGCGCCCGTGGAGCTGCCCGTCGGCGTCCTCACCGCCCTCATCGGCGTGCCCTGCTTCGTCCTGCTGATGCGGCGCCGCCGCTACACCTTCGGGGGTGCCTGATGCAGGTCGACATCGAAGACCTGTCGGTCGAGATCGCGGGCGCCCGGCTGGTGTCGGACGTCGCGCTGCACGCCGGGAGCGGGCGGTTCGTGGGGCTCGTGGGCCCCAACGGCAGCGGCAAGTCGACCCTGCTGCGCTGCGCCTACCGGGCGCTGCGGCCCGCCACGGGCACCGTCCGCCTCGACGGCGACGACTTCCACGCCCTCGGCGCCCGCGAGGGGGCGCGCAGGCTGGCGGCGCTGCCGCAGGAGTCGGCGAGCGAGTTCGACTTCACCGTGGCCGAGGTCGTCGCGATGGGCCGCCTGCCGCACCAGAGCTCCGCAGGCCGGGTCACGGCACGCGACACCGAGGTGTGCGCGGCGGCGCTGGAGCGCGTGGGCGCGGGCCACCTGGCCGGCCGGAGCTTCCCGACGCTGTCCGGCGGCGAGAAACAGCGCGTCCTGATCGCCCGCGCCCTGGCCCAGGAGCCGAAGGTGCTGGTCCTGGACGAGCCCACCAACCACCTGGACATCGCCCAGCAGCTGGAGGTGCTGGCGCTCGTGCGCGACGCGGGCCCGACCGTCCTGGCCGCCCTGCACGACCTCGACCTCGCCGCCGCGCACTGCGACGTGCTCTACGTCATCCGGGGCGGCCGCATCGTCGCCTCCGGGCCGCCGGACGAGGTACTGACCGCCGGGCTGCTCGCCGACGTCTTCGGCGTCCGGGCGCACCGCGTGCCGCACCCCGAGACCGGCGCGACGCGCCTGCTCTTCGACCGCCTCCCCGCTTCGTAACCCCGTAAGGACACCCTCCATGGCCGCCGCCCGTACCGCCCGCAGCGCCCGCACCGCGCTCGCCCTCCTGTCCGCCCTCGCCCTGGCCACCGGCTGCGGGGCGAAGGTCACCGACGGCGGCGACGCGCCGAAGAACGCCGGGGCCGCGGGCGCCTCCGGCCGCTACCCCGTGACCGTCGAGAACTGCGGGGTGAGGACGACGTACGACAAGGCGCCGCAGCGCGTGGTCACCAACGACGTCGGCATCGCCGAGATCATGTTCGCGCTCGGCCTGGAGGACCGCATGGCCGGCTACGTGGCGCCGGACTACCGCGCCGACCGCGAGTCGGTGCCGTGGAAGGACGGCTACGAGAAGGTGAAGTGGCTGTCCAAGAAGGAGATCACCAAGGAGCTCGTCCTGGACGCGAAGGCCGACATGGTCTTCGCCGGCTGGAACTACGGCTTCAACGAGGGCAACGGCTTCACCCCCGACGCCCTGAAGAAGCTCGGCGTCGGCTCATACGTCCTCACCGAGTCCTGCCGCAACGGCGGCGCGGGCAAGGCGCGCGGCGTGATGCCGCCCCTGGAGGCCCTCTACACCGACCTCACCACGCTCGGGAAGATCTTCGGGGTGGAGGACCGGGCGGCGAAGCTCGTCACGGACTTCAAGAAGCAGGTCGCCGACGCCCGGGCGACCGTGCCGGCGGACGGCAAGCGGCCCACCGTCTTCCTCTACGACGACGGCCGCGACAAGGCCACGACCTCCGGTTCCTTCGCCGGCCCGCACGACATCATCACCAAGGCCGGCGGCGACCACGTGATGAAGGACCTCAAGGACACCTGGCCCACCGTCGGCTGGGAGACCGTCGTCGAGCGCAATCCCGACGTCATCGTCATCAACAACTACGGCGACGTGACCGCGGAGCAGAAGAAGGCGTTCCTCAAGTCCTACCCGCCGCTCGCGGACGTCTCCGCCGTCAAGAACGACCGCATTTTCGTCCTCGACTACGTCGACCTCGTCGAGAGCCCCCGCAACCCGGCGGCCATCGCCGCCCTCGCCCGCTACCTGAAGGAGGTCCGGGAGGCGGCGTGACGAAGGGCCGGGAGGAACGACGGAGGGGGGCCGGGAGGCGTGACGGAGGGGAGCCGGAAGGGGTGACGCTGCCTAGACTGGGAGGGTGGTGGACACCGACTGGCAGAGCAACCTCCGTAGGCGCGGGTACCGGCTGACGCCGCAGCGCCAGCTCGTCCTGGAGGCGGTCGACCGGCTGGAGCACGCGACACCGGACGACATCCTCACCGAGGTCCGGCGCACCGCGGGCGGCGTCAACATCTCCACCGTCTACCGGACCCTGGAGCTGCTGGAGGAGCTGGGCCTGGTCAGCCACGCCCACCTCGGGCACGGCGCCCCCACCTACCACCTGGCCGACCGGCACCACCACATACACCTGGTCTGCCGGGACTGCACGGAGGTCATCGAGGCCGACCTCTCGGTGGCCGCCGCCTTCACGGAGAAGCTGCGCGAGGACTTCGGCTTCGAGACGGACATGAAGCACTTCGCGATCTTCGGCCGGTGCGCGGACTGCTCCGCCGGGCGTGCCTCGAAGGAGCCGCCGCCCGCGCCGTAGGCTTGGCCGCATGCCGTGTGAATCGAAAGCCAGCCCGCTGCTGTCGCTGCCCGGCGCCGTCGCCGCCGAGGCCCCGGACGAGGGAGTCGCCGCGCACTACGGCGACCTCTTCCGCGAACAGCGCGCGCTCGCCGGCGGGACCGGTTTCGTCGACCTCTCGCACCGCGGGGTCATCACCGTCACCGGACCCGACCGGCTGAGCTGGCTGCACCTCCTGCTCACCCAGCACGTCAGCGCGCTCCCGCCCGGCGAGGCCACCGAGGCGCTCGTGCTCTCCGCCAACGGGCACATCGAGCACGCCCTGTCCCTCGTGGACGACGGCGAGACCACCTGGGCCCACATCGAGCCCGGCACCCAGGATGCGCTCCTCGCGTACCTGGAGAGCATGAAGTTCTTCTACCAGGTCGAGGTCGCCGACCGTACGGACGACTTCGCCGTGGTGCACCTGCCCGCGGGTTCGATCGCGGAAGCACCCGAGGGAGTGCAGGCGCGCGAGACGGCGCACGGCCGGGAGCTCTTCCTGCCGCGCGCGACGCTGGAGACCTTCGCGGCGGCGCACGGCCCCGCCGCGGGCGTCCTCGCCTACGAGGCGCTCCGCGTGGAGGCGCACCGCCCGCGGCTCGGTCTGGAGACCGACCACCGCACGATCCCGCACGAGCTCGGTCTGATCGGCGTCGCCGTCCACCTGCAGAAGGGCTGCTACCGCGGCCAGGAGACGGTGGCGCGCGTCCACAACCTGGGGAAGCCCCCACGCCGCCTGGTCTTCCTGCACCTCGACGGCAGCGAGGTCTCCCTGCCCCCGCACGGGGCCCCCGTACGGCTCGCCTCGGACGGCCCCGAGGGCCGCCAGCTGGGCTTCGTGACGACGTCGGCACGCCACCACGAGCTGGGCCCGATCGCCCTGGCCCTGGTCAAGCGGAACGTCGCGGTGGACGCCCCGCTGCTGGTGGGCGAGAAGACGGCGGCGGCGCAGGAGGTCGTGGTCGAACCGTAGAGCCCGTGGGGGCCGGGGCCGGGGCCGGCCCCGGTTCCGGGAAGGGGCGGGTCAGACCTCGATCAGGACCGTGAACGGGCCGTTGTTCGTCAGCGACACCTTCATGTCCGCGCCGAAGCGGCCCGTCTCCACCTGCGCCCCCAGCGCCCGCAGCCGTGCGACGACCTCGTCCACCAAGGGCTCCGCAACCCCGCCGGGGGCGGCCGCGTTCCACGTGGGCCGCCGCCCCTTCCGGGCGTCACCGTAGAGAGTGAACTGGGAGATCACGAGCAGCGGCGCCCCCACGTCCGAACACGACTTCTCGTCCTCGAGAACCCGTACGGACCACAGCTTGCGGGCGAGCTGCTCCGCCTTCTGCGGGGTGTCGTCGTGCGTCACCCCGACAAGGACGCACAGCCCCTGTCCGATGATCTCCCCGACGGTCTCGCCGTCCACGACGACCCGCGCTCCGTCCACCCTCTGCACCACTGCACGCATACGGACCATGATGCCCTGCGTCCATCCAGGTCCGTTCGGGTGCGGAGACCCTGCGCCCGGACCTCACACAGTGGCACGATGCGTGCAGGCGGTGCCTTGTGCGGGCAAACGTGATGCGGTCGCACACCGCCCGAGGGGAACGGAAGACGCGCATGACCACACCCATTGAGGACGGCCCCATGCTCAAGGCAGCCGACAGCCTGCAGCCCCGGCCGCCGAGCCAGCGCTCCGGCCGGCAGGCGGACGCCCCCGGCCGCGGCCTCGGTGAGCTGAGCCTGGTGGAGCTGCGCGCCCTGCGCGGGGACGCCCGGCGGGACGAGGCGGACCTCAGCTACGTGCGGCGGCTGCTCCAGGGCCGCGTCGACATCCTCCGGGCCGAGCTGGCCCGCCGCTCCTCGCCGGGCTCCCCGGTCATGGCCCGCCTGGTCGTGGACCGGCTGTCGGAGATCCTCGCGGACGGCCCCTCGGACCACCGCTCGTCCGCCCGCCACGTGACGGTGGGCACGCCGCGCAGCGAGGAGTACCGGCGCCTGGCCGAGGACATGCTGTCGGAGGTCGAGCTGTCGGACCTGGGCGCCCGTACGGACGCCGAGCTGCACGAGGCGATGGGCCGCCTGGCGTCCTACGAGCGGCAGGTGTCCGTGCGGCGCCAGCAGCTGCAGCGCAGGGCGGACGATTGCAGTGCCGAGATCGCCCGCAGGTACCGGGAAGGGGAAGCACAAGTGGACGACCTCCTCGCCTGACGCCCTGCCCGCGGCGGCGCACGGGCGCGCTGACGGGCGCGCTGACGTCCTGCCCGGACCTGGGAAAAATCCACGTGCGACCGCTGCGGGCGGGCCCCTAGCGTCGCGGCCATGAGCCTCGACATCCGTACGATCACCGACGCCGACCTTCCGAACTGGCTCCGGGCCCGCCGCACCGGCTACCTCCTCCCGCCCTCCGTGAGCAAGAGCGAGCTCGTCTTCCGCCGCGAGCTCATGGACCTCGAACGCGCCCAGGGCGCGTTCGACGACGGCCGCTGCGTGGCCACCTACCGCAGCTTCACGCAGCGACTCAGCGTCCCCGGCGGCGCCTCGGTGACCACGAACGCCGTCAGCAACGTGAGCGTCTCGGCCACGCACCGCCGCCGCGGGCTGCTCAGCCGTATGACGGACCGCGACCTGCGGGAGGCCAAGGAGCGCGGCGACGCCGCGGCCACGCTGATCGCCGCCGAGTACCCGATCTACGGCCGCTTCGGCTTCGGCCCCGCCGCCCGGGTCACGGAGTGGGAGGTGGACGTGGCCCGCGCCGGCCTGGACCCGCGCCACGCGGGCCCCGGGGACGGCGGGCGGGTCGACTACGTGGACGCCGCCGAGGTCCGGGAGCACGGGCCCGCGCTGTACGAGCGGGTACGGGCCGTACGGCACGGCCTCGTCGACCGTGCGGACGTGTGGTGGCGGCGGAACACCGGCGCGCTCCCGGTGGACGACGGCCCGTGGACCGAGCCCTTCTTCCTGCTCCACCGGTCCGCGGAGGGCGGCGTCGACGGGCTCCTCGCCTTCACGTCCGACGACCGGTGGGAGGCCAAGCTGCCGCACCAGACGGCGACCGTCCTGGACCTCGTCGCGGTCACCCCCGCCGCCGAGCGCGCCCTGTGGCTGTTCCTGCTGTCGGCGGACTGGGTCACCCGCGTCCGTACCGGCCACCGCGCGCCGGACGACATCCTGCCGCTGCTGCTGCCGGACCCGCGGGCCGCGCGCGTGGTCACGCACGCCGACTTCCTGTGGGTGCGGCCGCTGGACGTACCGGAGTTGCTGCGGGCGCGCACGTACCCCGTCGCCGGATCGCTCGTCCTCGACGTCACCGACCGCTCCGGGCTGGCCGGCGGGCGCTTCCTGCTGGAGGCCGGCCCCGACGGCGCCTCCTGCGCGCCCACGAACCGTCCGGCTGATCTCGCCCTGTCCGTCGCGGAGTTGGGGTGCATGCTGCTCGGCGACGAGTCCGCCGCGCGGCTCGTGGCGCTGGGCCGCGTGGACGAGGAGACCCCCGGAGCGGCGGGCCGCGCGGACGCCCTGCTGCGCACCGGGCGGCGTCCGTGGTGCGCCGACGTGTTCTGATCCGGAAAAAGTGACATTCAAATTCGCCACTTTCCCCGGCAAACCGCCCAGGCCGGTCAACGACCCTTGACCTCAACCGGACTTGAGATTCCAGACTTCTGGTCAACGGCTCACGGGCCGCCACCCACCCGCCCCGTCTCCCAGAAGGGCCCATCGTGTCCGAGAGCAGCTACCGACTCGCCGTCATCGTCGGTTCCACCCGCGACGGGCGCTTCGGCCCCACCGTCGCCAAGTGGTTCACCGAGCAGGTCGCCCGGCACGGTGACATCGAGGTCGACCTGGTCGACCTCGCCCACCACCCCCTGCCGATGCGCCTCAGCGCCGAGCCCACCGCCGAGGACGTCGCCGCGCTCGCCGAGGTGACGCCGCGCCTGGAGCAGGCCGACGCGTTCGTCGTCCTGACGCCCGAGTACAACCACAGCTACCCGGCGTCCCTGAAGAACCTCATCGACTGGCACTACACCCAGTGGCAGGCCAAGCCGGTCGGCTTCGTCTCGTACGGCGGCCTCTCCGGCGGTCTGCGCGCGGTCGAGCACCTGCGCCCGGTCTTCACCGAGCTGCACGCGGTCCCCATCCGCGAGCAGGTCAGCTTCCACAACCCCTGGGGCAAGCTCGACGACGACGGCCGCCACCTGGACGCGGAGGCCGGCGAGCAGGCCTCCGGCGCGGCCAAGGTCCTGATCGACCAGCTGACCTGGTGGGCCCTGTCGCTGCGAGAGGCGCGCGCCGCCCGCCCGTACGGCGCCTGACCGGACCCCCGGTCCGCCGGCTCTCCCCCGGCCGGACCCGTCCACGCGGCGCACACGAACTCCTGCCCCCGGCCCTACCCCCGTTGGGGCCGGTGGCAGGCACATCGTGCCGAGCGGGCAACGCCTCATCACCCTCCTCCGGCGAAGCACCCGTCAGATACCCCCGGATGGGGTTGATTTGACGACCGCCCCCGGCCCTCCCACCGCTTCGGCCAGACCGGGCGGCTCCTGCCGGACATCAGCTCGGAGAGGGGCTTCACGCGTCCGCACCCTTCTCGTCACTGGCGCTGTCGTCCAGGGCTGGACGAAGCCTGCTGCGCGATCGCGTGATCACGCTCCAGCCAGGACTCGAAACCCACATGCCGCAGCATCGTGGCCGCCCAGTACAAGCCCGGAAAATGCCTCTGCCCCGGTATGACGGAAACTCCCGCAGCCAGGCCCCGTCGAAACCGGCCGCCCTGTCCCTGCCGCTCAGCGGCTTCAGATGGTTCAGGTAGACCGAGACCCGGTCACCTTCACTATCGTGCTTCGGCTCCCACCCCGCCTACGCGGCGATGCTGGAGGCCGGCCGCGCCCAGCAGACCATCTTGGGGGCCCGTTACCTGCGGCTGCGCGATCTTCCGCGGGAGATCGAGGAGGACCTGAACGTGAGGGGGCCCTCCAACGGCGCAGGCTCCGTAATCGCCTGCGGCAAGGGCGGGGAGATCGCCTCCGACCGGCGCGACGAGCAGGAGATGTTCGTCCTGTGCCTGCAGGTCATCGAGTCGACGGCGGGCGGAGGGCGCGGGCCAGGCGGTCGAGGGCGGCGCTGTTCACGGGGGCCGTGCCCGTGAGTGTGCCGGTCAGGGCGTCGGCGAGGATCGTCGCGGTGTCGATCCTGGTGTCCTCCCGCTCGTCGCCGGTGACCTTGTCGATCACCGCGTCACGTACGGAGTGGGAGATGTCCGCACCTCCGAACAGTTCGGGGAAGGACAGTGTCATCACGCACACGCCGACGTTCGCGGCCAGGATCGAATCGGCTGCCCGCTCGGGCGTCATGCGCAGGCGTCCCACGTCGCGGCAGCGTTGCAGGGCCGTCAGGAGCAGGGCCCGCACTTCCCTGATCGACCGCGGCCTCGTGTCACCGGTCGGCGTGAACATCAGCCGGTACAGGTGTGGGTTGCCCAGTGCGAAGGCGACGTGGCTGTCCCAGGCCGTGCGCAGGTCCGCCACCGGGTCGTCGGTGAGCGGGTTGCGCCGCTTGTTGGCCAGGAAGTGTTCGAAGCCGACCTCGGCCACCGCGGTGAGCAGCCCCTGTTTGTCGCCGAACTGGCGGTAGATCTCGGGCATGCCGACCTTGGCCCGCTCGCAGATGGCCCGGGTGGAGATCGCCAGCGCGTCCCTGGTGGTGAGCAGCTCCGCGGTGGCCTCCAGGATGCGCTCTCGTGCAGCTGTCATAGCCGCATGCTAACAGCTCAAGAAAGCGTTGCTTACGCGTCTGACCTGGGGATTTACGGACACCCAGGAAAGGGCTCGCGGATACCGCGTTATCATCGATTACGTCATCAGTTAGCGCTGCATACACCTGGAGATGGTTACTTCCCATGGCTACGACGACCCTGCGCGCACTCAACGGCTTCGACGAGACGCCCGCCGCCCTCGCCGATGCGACCCTCGTGATGATCGATTACCAGAACACCTACACGGCCGGTGTGATGGAGCTCGACGGCTGGAAGCCGGCGCTGGAATCCGCCGCCGCTCTGCTGGCAGCCGCTCGCCGAGCGGGCGCGACGGTCATCCACGTCCAGGAGGCGGGCTACGACATCGACTCCGAGGCCGGTCGGATCCACCCGAGCGTCAGCCCGGTCGAGGGCGAGGCCGTGGTCGTCAAGACCGCCCCTGACGCCTTCCATAAGACCGACCTGGGCGAGCTCGTCGACGCCGCCGGCAACGCGGCCATCGTCATCGCCGGATTCATGACGCACATGTGCGTCATGTTCACCGCGCAGGGCGCCTTCCTGCGCGGCAGCAAGCCCACCATCGTCGCGGACGCCTGCGCGACGCGCCCCCTTCAGACGATGCACCAGGCGGGCCGGACCTTGACCGCCCAGCAGATCCACGACAGCGCCCTCGCGACCGTCTCCGACCTGTACGGCGTCGTCGTCCCCTCCCACACCGACCTCCGGTAGACCGGAGGACCGGTTCGTCGCCGCGCACACCCAGCGGGAGGGCACGGCGACCCACCCCCGTATCCGTTTCTGCCACGCGGTCGCGGCGACCCCTCCCCGCTCACATACGAGCGGGACAAGGCGCAGCAATACCTGGGACAACCTCGCCCGCCCCGGCCGCATGCCCCACTACACAGCACTACGCGTCCTCCTGCTCCAGCACGCCGAACACCTCATCCGAGAAATCGAACCGGGCGCCGCAGTCCCGCGAGTCCAACATGCATGGCCAGGTTCCCAATAGCGTGGCCAGGGTGGTCCTGCCTCATCGCTTCTACACAAGGGCGCCGCTACCGAACCAGCCGCGGCGAACGCGAAAAAAGCTAAGAATCCTGCAACTCGAATGCGACAGGACACCGGGTCACACGGCCGATGTGCCTGGACACGTTAGTTGGAACCTGTGAGGGTCGGTGAGCTGCGGTTTCTGGTCCGTGGGACACGCTTGTTGGCACCAAGTGGTCACGCTTCTTGCAACCAACCGTGAGTTGTCAGTCTTCTTGGCACCAGTCACCGCGCGCACAGACGGTCCAGGGACGCGCGGCTCTCCTCGTCCGCAGCGCGGTAGACCAGCAGGCGCAGTTCCGGGTCCTGGAGCGGCAGCAGGACTTCGAAGTCGACGGTGATCGCACCGGCGACCGGATGCCGCAGCAACTTCCGGCCGCGTCCGTTGACGCCGACCTCCCGCTCTGACCACAAGCGGGCGAAGTCCTCGTCCTGCGTGGCGAACTCGGCGATGAGGCCGGACAGTTCCCGGTCCTCCGGGTGCGCGGCCCATGCCGCGCGCAGGTGGGCGATCCCGTCCCGCAGCACCTGCTCCCGGTCAGCGTAGAAGCCGCGCATCGGCGGGTGCAGCAGGCAGAGCCACATGGCATTGCGCCGCTCCGGCGGCACGGCGTCGAAGTCCGGTAGAAGCCGGGCCATTTCGGGGTTCCATGCCAGCAGGTCGTAGCGGTGGTCCATCAGTACGGCGGGCAGCGGCGAGAGGTCACCGACCAGGCGGGCCAGCGACGGCGCCGCCCCGGCGGACGGCCCACCGGTGGTGCCGGGGCGGCGGTGTCCGGCCAGGTCGAACAGGTAGTCACGTTCGCCCGGTTCCAGGCACAGGGCCCGGGCCAGCGCCGCCAGCACCTCCGCCGAGGGCCGCAGTCCACGGCCCTGCTCCAGCCGGACCACGTAGTCGGTGCTGACTCCGGCCAGTTCGGCGACCTCCTCTCGGCGCAGTCCGGGCGTCCGCCGGGCCCGCCGGTGCGCGGGCAGGCCCAGCCGCTCCGGGTCCAGCCGTTCGCGCCTGCTGCGCAGGAAGGCGGCCAGTTCCTCGGTGGTGTCCACGGTTCGTGTCGTCATGACCGGTCCAACCGCCAGGGTGGGACCGGCCTTCCCAGGAAGTTCCCTCCCTTATCCGGGGACGGCCGCCGCCGCAGACTCGGTCCCGGCAACGGAACGCGAGCACACGCGAGCACAGGAGGACCTGATGGCACTGGCATTGGACGACTACCGGCTGCTGGGCCGCTCGGGACTGCGGGTTTCACCGCTGGCCCTGGGCACCGCGACCTTCGGCACCGAATGGGGGTGGGGCGCCGAACGGGCCGAGGCCCGCAAGCTGTTCGACCGCTACGTCGGGCTCGGCGGCAACCTCCTCGACACCGCCGACACCTACACCGAGGGCAGCTCCGAGCGCCTGCTCGGCGAGTTCGCCCACGAGGAGCGCGAACGCCTGGTGCTGGCCACCAAGTACTCGACCCTGCGCCGCCCCGGCGACCCGAACTCCGGGGGCGGGCACCGCAAGGCGCTGTTCGGCTCGGTGGAGGGCAGCCTGCGGCGGTTGGGCACCGACTACCTCGACCTGCTGTACCTGCACGTCTGGGACTTCCGGACGCCGGTGGAGGAGGTGCTACGCGGCCTGGACGACCTGGTCCGGCAGGGCAAGGTGCTGTACGTGGCGATCTCCAACACCCCGGCCTGGCAGGTGTCCCGGATGCAGGCGATCGCCGACCTGCGTGGCTGGTCTCCGCTGGTCGCGCTGCAGGTCGAGTACAGCCTGATCGAACGCACCGCGGAGCGCGATCTGATCCCGATGGCCCTGGAGCTGGGCCTGGGCGTGGTCCCGTACTCGCCGCTCGGCGGCGGGGTGCTCAGCGGCAAGTACGACCGGGAGGACGTGGGCGCGACGGGCGCCGGCCCCGACGGGAGCACCCGTCGGAGCCACAACCTCGCCCTGGGCACCCTCACCGAACGAAGCCTCGGCGTGGCCGGAGTGGTCCGGGAGTTGGCCGGGGAGCTGGGGCACACCCCGGCCCAGGTGGCGCTGGCCTGGACGCTGCGGAAGCCGGGCGTGACGAGCACGCTGCTCGGCGCCCGCACCCCCGCCCAGTTGGAGGACAACCTGGGCGCCCTGGCGGTCGAGCTGACGGACGCCCAACTGGCCCGGCTCGACGCGGCGGGCGCGATCGACCTCGGCCAGCCGCACGAGCTGCTGGCGAGCGAGCCCATCCGCCGGGTGACCACCGGCGACCTGCGGATCGAGACCCGCCGCTGACGGCCGGCCGTCAGCGGCGGGAGCCGCGGTCTGGAACCGCGGTCGGTTCATCGTCCGGGCGAGCCACGTCCGGATCGCTACCGCCGTCGGACTCCGTCGAACATGTCCATCGGCCCCTCCGGCCCTCGCGTACCTGCTGCAAACGACCGTGACAGGAACGATGAGAACGCAGCCTACGGCGTGAGACCGCGTGAGAATCCGCCATCTGCCGTGCGACAGGACATCACGGCTCAACAGGCCGCTGTCACTCTGTCGCACCAGGTGACAGACAGCTCGGCTAGGTGACAACTATCTCGACCAATCACACCAGCCCGCTCAACTTTTGCAAGCAGTTGCTTGCAAAAGTTAGCAGCGTGGGGCAGCCTGGACACATGGCATCACTCAACGTCGGCAATCTCGGCGAGTATCTGCGCGAGCAGCGGCGCAATGCGCAGCTCACCTTGCGGCAGCTCGCCGATGCCGCCGGGGTGTCCAACCCGTATCTCAGCCAGATCGAGCGCGGCCTGCGCAAGCCGAGCGCCGAGATCCTGCAGCAGCTCGCCAAGGCGCTGCGGATCTCCGCCGAGACCTTGTACGTGCAGGCCGGGATCCTCGACGAGCGGGACCGGGACGAGGCGGAGGTCCGCAGTGTGATCCTCGCCGACCCCTCGATCAACGAGCAGCAGAAGCAGGTGCTGCTCCAGATCTACGAGTCCTTCCGCAAGGAGAACGGGCTCGCGACGGACGACGCCAGCAAACCTTCCAGCTGATCCGGGAGACCATCGCCATGGCCATCACCACGCAGGACATCCGCAACGCGGCGACCGACACGGCCTACGCCGCCGCGGGTGCCGCGGACCTCACCGCCGAGAAGCTCGGGCAGCTGCTTACCGAGGCGCCCGAGCGCTTCGAGCAGCTGAAGAAGACCGACCCGAAGGTGGTGCAGGAGCGGGTCGCGCGGCAGGCCAAGGAGGCCCAGGCCACGCTGACCGCGAAGTTCACCGAGATCGTCGGCTCGCTCGACAGCGACGTGAAGAACCTGGGGCAGACCGCGCAGGACCTGGCGCTCAAGGGCGTCGGGCAGGCCGTCGGGTACGCGGCGGCGGCCGGCGAGCAGTTCGAGAAGCTGGCCGAGCGCGGCCGCACGGCCGTGAAGCAGTGGCGCGGCGACGTCGCCGACGAGTTCCAGGACATCGCCGTGGCCATCGAGCCGGAGGCGGAGACGGCCGGTCCGGAGGCCGGGAAGCCTTCCGGCGACCAGGCCGCCGCCGAGGACAAGGCGGCCGGTGACAAGCCCGCCGGTGCCTCCGGCGACGCCGCCGCGGACGACGCCGGGGACAAGCCCGCCGCCGCCCGCAAGGCCCCGGCCAAGAAGACGGCCGCCGCGAAGAAGACCGACGCCAAGACCGGCGAGTAACCGGCTCACGGCAGCGGGCCGCGTACGGGCCGCGTACGGTCCGGGCACATTTCGCGTGCCCGGACCGTTCTCCGGGTACGGTGGCGGTCAGGACGGACCGAACGAGACGGGCAAGGTGAGCGACGTGCTTCTGCAAGCCTTCGGCGAAGTCATGTACTGGGTGTCGATCGGCCTGCTCGTGTTCAGCCTGTTCGCGTTCGTCAACGCCGCAGTGCACCGCGAGGACGCCTACCGCGCCGCGGACAAGCAGTCCAAGGCGTTCTGGCTGATCATCCTCGGCGTCGCCGTCGCCGTGAACCTGTTCATGGGGATCATGAGCTTCCTGCCGGTCCTCGGCCTGATCGCCACGATCGTCTACATCGTGGACGTCCGGCCGGCGCTCAAGCAGGCCTCGGGCGGCCGCGGCCCGCGCCGTCGCGGCGGCGGCTCCAGCTCGGACGGCCCCTACGGGCCGTACAACGGCCGCCGCTGACGCCACCCGCGCCCCGCGGCGCTCACGTCCGCAGCGGCGGTACGGCCGCCCGCCCCGCCGGCCAGTGGGGCCGGTCGCCCTCCGCAGGAGCCCGGCTACCCCGGTCGAGCAGCAGCACCGCGAGGTCGTCGGTCAGCTCCCCGCCGTTGAGGTCCTGCACCTCGGCGACCGCCGCGTCCAGGAGCTCCTCGCCGCGCAGCCCCTCCGCGAGCCGGCGGCCGATCAGCTCGACCATGCCCTCCTGGCCCAGGCGCCGCGTCCCGGCCCCGACCCTGCCCTCGATCAGGCCGTCGGTGTACATCAGCAGGCTCCACAGGCCGCCGAGTTCGACCTGGCGGCGCGGCCAGCGTGCGCGCCGGAGCAGGCCGAGCGCCGGGCCGCCGTCGTCCTGCGGCAGCAGGTGCGGGGCCGCGCCGGGGCGTACGAGCAGCGGGGCGGGGTGGCCGGCGAGGCTGAGGCCCGCCCGGCGCCCGTCGGCCGATATGTCGACGGCGCACAGCGTCGCGAAGGTCTCGTCGTCCGCGCGCTCGTGCTCCAGGACCTGCTGGAGGGTGGCGAGGAGTTCGTCGCCGCAGAGCCCGGCGAAGGTCAGCGCCCGCCAGGCGATGCGCAGTTCGACGCCGAGGGCGGCTTCGTCGGGGCCGTGGCCGCTGACGTCGCCGATCATCGCGTGGACGGTGCCGTCGGGCGTGCGGACCATGTCGTAGAAGTCGCCGCCGAGCAGGGCGCGGCTGCGGCCGGGCCGGTAGCGGGCGGCGAAGCGCAGGCCGGAGCCGGCGAGCAGCGGGGTGGGCAGCAGGCCGCGCTCGAGGCGGGCGTTCTCCTGGGCGCGCAGACGGGACTCGGTGAGCTGCCGCTGGGCGAGGTCGGCGCGCTTGCGCTCGACGGCGTAGCGGATGGCCCGGCTGAGGACGCGCCCGTCGAGCTCGTCACGGGAGAGGTAGTCCTGGGCGCCGACGCGTACGGCCTCGGCGGCCCGGTCGGTGTCGGCCTCGGCGGTCAGGGCGAGCACGGCGTGGTGCGGGGCGAGCTGCAGCACCCGGCGCAGGGTGTCCAGCTCGTCGGGGCGGCCGGGGCCGCCGGCGGTGCCCGCGGCCGCGCCGGCGTCCGCGAGGTCGAGGAGGATGCAGTTGACGTCGTCGGTGAGGAGCCGCTCGGCCTCGGTGAGGTTGCGGGCGGTGCGGATACGGACCGGCTTGCCCTCGGCCCCCGACATCTCGGTGATGTCCGGCATCGACAGCGGCCCGGCGGGGTCGCCTTCGATCACCAGGAGGGTCAGCCCGGCGTCGGGCGCCGGTGCGGCAGCCTGCTCCGGGGCCCTCGGCGCGGGTACGGACATGGTCACGGGTTTCCTTCCTCCTCCGGCGACCGCCGGAGGTGCCTCCGCCCCCTGAAGGCATGGCGCCCCGCCGCCCGGCGGGTGCCGAACGCGACCATAGCGGCAGGGCACTGCCCAACGGAATGGAGCGGAGCCACTCGCCGCTGTCATATGCCCCAGCCAGGGCGGCTTCCGGTGCGTGCGGGGGAGGAACCCGCGATGACATACATCACCCCGGCGGGGGCACTCCGCGCGACGCGCGTCACACGCGGGCGGGCGCTATCCCGGCCGTACGACCCCCAGCACCGGCATCGACCCCGCCCCCGCGACCGTCACCTGCCGGCCGGGCCGCGGCGCGTGCACGATCGCGCCGTCGCCCACGTACACCCCCACGTGACTCGCGTCGGCGAAGTAGATGATCAGGTCGCCCGGCCGCATGTCCTTGAGGCCGACCTTCGGCAGCTGCCGCCACTGGTCCTGCGAGGTGCGCGGGATCGCGCGGCCGGCGGCCGCCCACGCCTTGAGCGTCAGCCCGGAGCAGTCGTACGTGTCGGGGCCCTCGGCGCCCCACACGTAGTTCTTGCCGATCTGGGCCGAGGCGAACTCGACCGCACGCTTGCCCTCGCCCGTCGCCGCGCCCGAGCCCTTGAGGGCGACGCCCTTGACCGCGTCCGAGGCGAGCCACTTCTGCTGGGCCTGGCGCGCCCGCTCCTCCTCCAGCTGCCGCAGCCGTTCCTTCTCCTTCTCCTCCAGCTTCGACTCCAGCTCCTTGGCGGCCGCGAGCTTCGCCTCGATCTGCTTCTTCGCGCCCTCCTTCTTGCGGCGCTCGCCGTCGAGGGTCTTCCAGCGCTCGCCGGCGGCCTTGGCGTAGCCGTCGAGGGTCTTCTGGACCACGGCGACCTGGGTGATCAGCCCGCGCGTGGCGGCCTGCCCCTTGTGCGTGAGGGCCACGCCGTCGAAGAAGCTCTCGGGTGAGCCGGAGAGGAGGAGGCGGGCCTGGGGCGGCAGGGTGCCGTCGCGGTACTGGGCGCGGGCCAGGGAGCCGGCCTGGTTCTTGAGGCGGTTCATCCGCTCCTGGGCCTCGGCCGCGGACTTCGCGATCTCGGTGATCGACTTCTCCTGGCGGCGCTGGGCCTCGTCGGCCGCGTTGTAGGCGTCCGTGGCGGCCTCCGCCTGGCGGTAGAGGCCCTCGACTTCCTTGTGGACGTCCTCCAGGGTGCGCGGCGGCTTTGGCTGCGCATGGGCCGTGCCGGGCATGGTGACCACCACCCCGGCCACGGCCAGTACACATATCAATGCGGTCACCGAGATCACGCGCTTGCCTCCGCAGCCCTCGCCTCTGCCGCCCGCCATGCTCCCAGTGTTCGCCGTGCCCGCACTCCAGCCGTTCCGCCCCACAGGCCACCTCCGCGGCTACCGCCCCCACGTCTGACATACCGTCACGCGAGGAAGGGATGCTGCCATGACCTCCCGCAAACCGACAGAGATCTGCATCACACTCGCGAAGATCGGCGGAATGGGCCCGCGTCAAGATCCCACCGAGGGCCACCACCCTGACGGGTGAGGTTCACTCTCCGTTCACTCTGCTCCATCGACCGCTTCACCTGATCTGCCTAATTTCGCCGATAGAGGGTGCGGGCAGGACCGTCCGCACCGGTCACCTCTCGCACGCCGCCCCAGCGGCGGCTCCCGGAAGGAACACCCGAAAGTGAAGCTTCAGCGCAAGAACCGGCTCCGCGCCGTCGCTCTCGGCGCCATCGCCGTCTCCGGTGCCCTGGTCCTCACGGCGTGCGGCTCCGACGACAACAGCGGTGGTGGTTCCACCGGCGGCGGCTCCACCAAGGCCGCGGGCAACATCAAGTGCGAGGGCAAGGGCCAGCTCCTGGCCTCGGGCTCGTCCGCGCAGAAGAACGCCATGGACCTGTGGGTGAAGAACTTCACGGCGGCCTGCAAGGACATCCAGATCAACTACAAGCCCACCGGCTCGGGCGCGGGAATCCAGGAGTTCCTGCAGGGCAAGACCGCCTTCGCGGGCTCCGACTCGGCGCTCAAGCCGGAGGAGGTCACCAAGTCCAAGGAGGTCGTCAAGGGCGGCCAGGGCATCAACCTGCCCCTGCTCGGCGGCCCGATCGCGATCGGCTACAAGGTCCCCGGCGTGGACAACCTGGTCCTGGACGCCGACACCCTCGCCAAGATCTTCGACTCGAAGATCGAGAAGTGGAACGACGAGGCGATCAAGAAGCTCAACCCGGACGCCAAGCTCCCGGACCTCAAGATCCAGGCGTTCCACCGCTCCGACGAGTCGGGCACCACGGACAACTTCACCAAGTACCTCAAGGCCGCCGCCGACAAGTCGTGGCCGTACGAGGCCGGCAAGGCCTGGAAGGCCAAGGGCGGCCAGGCGGCCGACGGCTCCGCCGGCGTCTCCTCGCAGGTCAAGCAGACCGACGGGGCGATCTCCTACTTCGAGCTGTCCTACGCCACGGCCAACTCGATCAAGACGGTGAAGCTCAACACCGGCGCCTCCGCCCCCGTCGAGGCCACCTCCGACAACGCCTCCAAGGCCATCGCCGAGGCGAAGATCGCCGGCTCCGGCAAGGACCTCGCCCTCAAGCTCAACTACACCACCAAGGCCGAGGGCGCCTACCCGATCACCCTGGTCACCTACGAGATCGTCGGCGACAAGGGCAACAAGGCGGAGACCCTCCCCGCGGTCAAGTCCTTCCTGACCTACATCGCGAGCGCGGACGGCCAGTCGGTCCTGAAGGACATGGGCTACGCCCCGCTGCCCGCCGAGATCGCCACGAAGGTCCGCGAGACGGTCGCGAGCCTCTCCTGACCCGCGTGTGACCGGGTTCCGCCGCCGGAGCCCGGTCACACCATCCGGTGCACCGCCGCACCAGGGCCGCGTCCCCCCGCCGGGAGGCGGCCCGCAGACCGGAGAACCTCATGGACGACATAACCCCAGCCACCACAGCCGGCCCGCCACCGCCACCCGGCGAGCAGCGGCCGTCGGCCGCCACCCGCCCGGGCGACCGGATCTTCCTCGCCCTCTCCCGCGGCTCCGGCCTCCTGCTTCTGGTGATCATGGCCGCCATCGCGGTCTTCCTCACCGTCCGGGCCACCAACGCCCTCTCCCACAACGAAGGCAGCTTCTTCACCACCTTCGAGTGGAACGCCAACGCCACACCGCCGGTCTTCGGCATCGCGGTCCTGGCCTTCGGCACCATCGTCAGCTCGCTGATCGCGATGGTCATCGCGGTACCCGTCGCCATCGGCGTCGCGCTCTTCATCTCGCACTACGCCCCGCGCCGGCTCGCCGCCCCGCTCGCGTACGTGATCGACCTGCTCGCCGCCGTGCCGTCCATCGTCTACGGCCTGTGGGGCGCCCTCTTCCTGGTGCCGCACCTGGGCGGCCTCTACAGCTGGATGGACGACTACCTCGGCTGGACCGGCATCTTCGCCTACCACGACGGCGCCGCCCGCTCCCTGTTCACCATCGGCATCCTGCTGGCGATCATGATCCTGCCGATCGTCACCAGCGTCAGCCGCGAGGTCTTCCTGCAGGCCCCGAAGATGCACGAGGAGGCCGCGCTCGCGCTCGGCGCCACCCGCTGGGAAGTCATCCGGATGGCCGTCCTCCCCTTCGGCCGCTCCGGAGTCATCAGCGCCTCGATGCTGGGCCTCGGCCGCGCCCTCGGCGAGACGATGGCCGTCGCGACCGTCCTCTCCCCCAGCTTCATCATCGGCACGAGCCTGCTGGACCCGGGCGGCGGCACGTTCGCGCAGAACATCGCGAGCAGCTTCAAGGAGTCCGGTGAGATCGGCAAGGACGCCCTGATCGCCTCCGGCCTCGTCCTCTTCGTCCTGACCCTGCTGGTCAACGGCGCGGCCCGGATGATCATCGCGCGTCGCAAGGAGTACTCGGAATGAGCGACGTGACCATCGACCAGCCGCTGGTCGCCGAGGGCGCCCCGCAGCCGCGCCCCGTCTCCCTGCACCAGCCGCGCCTGCCGCGCTGGACCCCGGCCGCCGTCGCCGCCGGCGCGATCGCCGCGGGCTGCGGCATCGGCCTGGGCGCCGCGCTGAGCAGCCGGATCCAGTGGGGCCTGATAGCCGGCGGCCTCTTCGTCATCGTGATGTACGCGCTCGCGACCCGCGTCGAGGGCCGCCGGCAGGCCAAGGACCGCCTCGCCACCAGCCTCATCTGGGTCTGCTTCCTGCTGGCCGTCGTACCGCTGGTCTCGCTGGTCCGGGAGACCGTCGCCCGCGGCGCGAAGGTCCTCGACGGGAACTTCCTCACCCACTCCATGGGCGGGGTGCTGACCATCCAGCCCGGCGGCGGCGTCTACCACGCGATCATCGGCACCCTGGAGCAGGTCGGCATCGCCACGGCCGTCGCGGCCCCCGTCGGCCTGCTGACGGCGATCTACCTGGTCGAGTACGGCCGGGGCCGGCTGGCCAAGGCGGTGACGTTCTTCGTGGACGTCATGACGGGCATCCCGTCGATCGTCGCGGGCCTGTTCATCCTGAGCTTCTGGATCCTCATGCTCGACTTCGGCTACTCCGGCTTCGCCGGGGCCATGGCCCTGGCGATCCTGATGATGCCGGTCGTGGTCCGCTCGACCGAGGAGATGCTCAAGCTCGTCCCCAACGAGCTGCGCGAGGCCTCGCTGGCCCTGGGCGTGCCCAAGTGGCGCACGATCCTCAAGGTCGTGCTGCCCACGGCGATCGGCGGCATCGCCACCGGCGTCACGCTGGCCATCGCCCGCATCGCCGGTGAATCCGCCCCGATCGTCCTCCTGGTCTTCGGCTCCCAGGTGATCAACAACAACCCCTTCGAAGGCGCCCAGTCCTCCCTGCCGTACTACATCTACGAGCAGTGGGCGGCCGGCAACGACGCCAGCTACGACCGCGCCTGGGCGGCGGCGCTCGTCCTCATCGCCTTCGTCATGATCCTCAACCTGGTGGCCCGCGGCATCGCCCGCTGGAAGGCACCCAAGACCGGCCGCTGACGCGGTTTCCCCGAAAGAAGTAGTGATCCCCATGGCCAAGCGAATCGACGTCAGCGGCCTCTCCGCGTACTACGGCGCCCACAAGGCCATCGACGACATCTCGATGACCGTCGAGCCCCGTTCCGTGACCGCCTTCATCGGCCCGTCCGGCTGCGGCAAGTCCACCTTCCTGCGCACCCTGAACCGCATGCACGAGGTCACCCCCGGCGGCCGCGTCGAGGGCAAGGTGATGCTGGACGACGAGAACCTCTACGGCGCCGGCGTCGACCCGGTCTCCGTGCGCCGCACGGTCGGCATGGTCTTCCAGCGGCCGAACCCCTTCCCGACCATGTCGATCTACGAGAACGTGGCCGCGGGCATCCGGCTCAACGGCGGGCGCATCCGCAAGTCCGAGCTGGACGGCGTGGTCGAGAAGTCCCTCCGGGGTGCGAACCTCTGGAAGGAGGTCAAGGACCGGCTGAACAAGCCGGGAGCGGGCCTCTCCGGCGGTCAGCAGCAGCGGCTGTGCATAGCCCGGGCGATAGCGGTCGAACCGCAGGTCCTGCTGATGGACGAGCCCTGCTCGGCGCTCGACCCGATCTCGACGCTCGCGATCGAGGATCTGATCGGGGAGCTGAAGGAGCGCTTCACGATCGTGATCGTCACCCACAACATGCAGCAGGCCGCGCGCGTCTCGGACCGCACCGCGTTCTTCAACCTGGCGGGCGTCGGCCAGCCGGGCAAGCTGGTCGAGATCGACGAGACGGCGAGGATCTTCTCGAACCCGTCGGTCCAGGCGACGGAGGACTACATCTCGGGCCGGTTCGGCTAGGCCGCCGCCCCCCTGAGCCGCCTTACGGCGCTGCATGGCGGTGCCGCCGCAAGGCGAAGGGCCCGCCCCCTGTTCGTACCAGGGGGCGGGCCCGTCCGTGTTCGTACGCCCGGCGGCTAGCCGAAGGCCAGGTTGACCACCCAGTAGCTGAGCGCAGCGACGGCGGCCGCGGCCGGCATCGTGATGAACCAGCCCAGGATGATGTTCTTGGCGACGCCCCAGCGGACCGCGTTCACCCGCTTGGTCGCACCGACGCCCATGATCGCCGAGGTGATCACATGCGTGGTGGAGATCGGCGCGTGGAACATGAAGGCGGTCGTGAACATGACCGACGCACCGGTGGTCTCGGCCGCGAAGCCCTGCGGCGGGTCCAGCTCGATGATCTTGCGGCCGAGCGTCCGCATGATCCGCCAGCCGCCCGCGTAGGTGCCGAGCGAGAGCATGATCGCGCAGGAGAGCTTGACCCAGACCGGGATGGCGTCGCCCTTGGCCTGCACATCGCCGATGACCAGGGCCATCATCACGATACCCATGGTCTTCTGGGCGTCCTGCAGACCGTGGCCGAGCGCCATGCCGGCGGCCGAGACCGTCTGGGCGATCCGGAAGCCGCGCTTGGCCTTGTGCGGATTGGCCCGGCGGAACATCCACATGATCGCGACCATCACCAGATAGCCGAGGATCAGGCCGACGAAGGGCGAGATGAACATCGGGATGACGATCTTCTCGACGACGCCCGACCAGATGACGCCGGTGCCGCCCGCGAGCGCCGCGCCCACCATGCCGCCGAAGAGGGCGTGCGAGGAGGACGAGGGCAGGCCGAAGTACCAGGTGATCAGGTTCCAGGCGATCGCGCCGATCAGGGCCGCGAAGAGGATGCCCATCCCCTTGTCACCGACCGGCGACTCGATCAGGCCCTCGCTGACCGTCTTGGCCACCCCGCTGCCCAGGAAGGCACCGGCGAGGTTCATCACGGCCGCCATCGCAAGGGCCGCGCGCGGGGTCAGCGCCCGCGTGGAGACCGAGGTCGCGATGGCGTTCGCGGAGTCGTGAAAGCCGTTGGTATAGGTGAAGCCGAGCGCGACCCCGATGGTCACGACGAGAGCGAAGGTGTCCACCGGGGGTCAGGACTCCTTGACCGCGATGGTCTCGACCGTGTTGGCGACGTGCTCGAACGCGTCCGCCGCCTCTTCCAGCACATCCACGATCTGCTTGAGCTTCAGCACCTCTATGGCGTCGTACTTGCCGTTGAAGAGCTGGGCCAGGAGCTTGCGGTGGATCTGGTCCGCCTGGTTCTCCAGACGGTTCACCTCGATCCAGTACTCCGTGAGATTGGTCATGGTGCGCAGGTTCGGCATGGCCTCGGCGGTCAGCTCCGCGGCCCGCGCGAGGACCTCGATCTGCTGTTCGACGCCCTTGGGGAGCTCCTCGATCTGGTACAGGACGACCAGGTCGACGGCCTCCTCCATGAAGTCCATGATGTCGTCGAGCGAGCCGGCGAGGGTGTAGATGTCCTCGCGGTCGAACGGCGTGATGAACGAAGAGTTC
The DNA here is from genome assembly GCF_013394065.1 of Streptomyces rectiverticillatus. Taxonomy (NCBI): domain Bacteria; kingdom Bacillati; phylum Actinomycetota; class Actinomycetes; order Kitasatosporales; family Streptomycetaceae; genus Streptomyces; species Streptomyces rectiverticillatus. Next base: position 4,251,530 of record NZ_CP040752.1, on the reverse strand, counting down.
AGCTGGTGGAAGATCGCGTGCGTCGCATCGTCACCCGCGTGCTCCGCTGCGCGCATCCGCTCGGCGATCTCGACCCGGGCGGACGTATCCGCTCCGAGCAGTTCCATCAGGAGCTTGGAGCCCGTGACGATGTTGTCCGCGGAGGCGGCGAACATGTCGTAGAAGCTCGTCTCCCTGGGGGTCAGACGAAAGCGCACGTGGGATCCTCGGGGTGCAACGGATTCGGTCTCGTTGATGCTAGGCGCATCATCCGGCCACAGCTAACTGGCATTCCCTCAGTGTCGCCCATCGGGCAGAGTGCTCATGAAGCCAGGTACCACCGCGGCGGGCAAAATTCTGTACCATATACCCGCTGGGGGTATACGAGGGGTATACGCAGCAGCACGGGCGAATCCCCGGGCCGCAGGCCCGCCGGACGGCAGGAGGACGGACGCCATGACGACCACGGAAGCCCCCCCGGCCGGCGGCGACGACGCACCGGCGACGGGCACGGCCGGCGCCTGCCACGCCGAGGCCCCGGCAGGCGCCGGAGAGCACTCCGGCCCGCACGGCTACAGCCACCAGAAGGACCAGCACCTCAAGCGCCTGCGCCGGATCGAGGGCCAGATCCGCGGCCTCCAGCGCATGGTCGAGGAAGACGTCTACTGCATCGACATACTCACCCAGGTGTCGGCCGGCACGAAGGCGCTGCAGTCCTTCGCCCTGCAGCTCCTGCAGGAGCACCTGCGGCACTGCGTCGCCCAGGCCGCGGTCAAGGGCGGGGACGAGATCGACGCCAAGGTCGCGGAGGCCGGCGCGGCGATCGCGCGCCTGCTGCGGACCTGAGCGGCTGCGGGACCTGAGCGGCTGCGGTGCCCCGCCGGAGCCCGGCGGGGCACCGCAGGACTGCGCCGCGGTAAACGGACGCTCCGGGACGGTCAGTCCTCGCGCTCGGCCCCTGCGGGAACGACCCGCAAAACCTCGTCGATACGATCGGCGCTCAGCCGATCCTCATCCGCACTGGACGCGGCGATCATCAAATCACCGTAGAGATCGATCTCGATGAGGGCCACGGGATCCGGCCCACCCGACGAACCGCGTCGCGAAACCACGTGATTCACCTCCTCGGGTCTTTCGCTCGGGTCTGGGTCTGGGTCTTTCGGGCTTTCCTCGGCTTACCAGCGTAGTGATCGGTACACATGGCGCGCATGGCACAGAAGGACCATTTCCATGGCCAACTACGCCCTGCCGCGTCAATTCCGCGGCGATCCGACCTTCCCCGCATAGATATCGGCGGCCTCGGGTAGGTCAATGGGCACTTCGGCGCCGAAGTCGTACAGCTCGACCGTCGAGACCACCGTCATAGGGGCCTGCGGCGCCGACGGACCCGTGCCCTCCACGCTGAAGCGGTGACGCAGCCGGCGCGGCCTGCCCTGCTCGTCCAGATAGGCGTCGAAGGCCACCGTGCCGCTGGAGAAACCTTTGGCCGCCGTGGCGAGCGGCCCCCGGTCGCGCGCCGGAGCGGAGCGCACCGCCTGACTCAGGTCGATGGTGCCCCAGTAGTGCCTCACCCGCACCCCGCCGACCCGCTCGTCCCGCATGTACGTCACCTCGCGGGCGCCGCCGAGCAGTTCGGCCGCGGCGAGCGGGTCGGTGGCGCCGCTGGTCAGGAGGTTGCCGTCGGCGAGCGAGGCCGTGGCGAGCCGCACCCATTTGTCGGCCGGGACCCCCGCACCGCGGTTCTTCATGAAGAGCTCGCCCGGGGAGAAGACCTCCGTGATCGGGCGGTGCTCGGCCGCGCCGGCCGCGTCCTCGGGCACCAGCACCGTCAGCCGCCCGGCGGGCCGCGCGAAGTCGTACCCGCCCGAGCCGTGGATGGTCAGCCGGGTGCCGCCGCTGACCGTCTCCATGGAGGTGCGCACCAGCGCCCGGCCCGCCCGGGCCAGCGTCCGCGCGGCGCCGCGCACCGCGGCGCGCGCCTGCCCGGGATCGGCGCCGTCGCCCGCCTGCCGGGCCTGGCCGCTCAGGCTCTTCAGGCTGTCGTGCAGCTCGGGAGCCTCGCGGGCGGCCGGGCCGTGGAGCGTGCAGCCGGACATCAGGAGGCCGAGGGCGAGGCCGGCCGCCACCGCGCGGCCGACGGCCGCGCCCCTGCTGCGTCCCTGTCTCCCGCGTCCCTCTTCGCCGCTTCTCTCTCTCCGCGCCACCATGCCTTGCCAGCCCCCTGCCACCGACCCGCTGTGGAACCCGTTACTGCCAACGACGGCGTGGGCGCCGCCGTCACGGCCCGGTAGCGTGGTCACGTGTCCGACCGCGCATCCGTGGAGCCGTCCACGGCCCACCTCACGAGCACCAGCGAGCAGGGATCCTTCTGCGCCGCCCGCTGTACGTGCGGCTGGCGCGGCCCCGCCCGCCGCGCCCGCTCCCTGGCCCGCGACGATGCCACGGGCCACGAGGCCGCCGCCGGCGCGGCCTGAGCAGTCGGCCTCCGCCACGTCTGATCCCGCCCCGCCCGGGTAGGCGGAACCACCGCCACCCCCGTGCCATCTGTCCGGACGACGGGGGAAACCGGCAGCACATCGGGTGACGGGGGCGGACATGACCGTTGACGAAAACGGGACGAGTGCGGGCGCACACGGCATAGGCACGAGCGCGGGCACGGGCACGGGCGCGCGGGCGGGCGGTGCACGCGGGCTCCCGGGCAGGCGGCAGCTGCTCGCCGCCGGCGCCGGGCTGGCCGCGGCCGGCACCTGGGCGGCCTCCTGCACCGACAGCAGCGGCCAGGAGCGCCCCGGTCGCATGGTCACCTCGGGCCGGGCCGTCCCCGCGGCGCCCCGCCCCGCCCCGGCCGCGGCCGACTGGTCCGCCCTCGGCAAGGGCCTCTCCGGCGGCCTCGTCCGCCCCGGCGACGCCGACTACGCCGCGGCCCGGCAGCTCTACAACACCCGCTTCGACAGCCTGCGCCCGGCCGGCATCGCCTACGTGGCCAGCGTCCAGGACGTCCGCGAGTGCCTCGCCTTCGCCCGCCGCTACAGCACCCTCATATCCATACGCAACGGCGGCCACAGCTACGCCGGCTGGTCCAGCGGCACCGACCGGCTCGTCGTCGACGTCTCCCGGCTGAAGTCCGTCCGCACCCCGGACTCCCGGTCCGCCGTGATCGGCGCGGGCGCCAAGCTCATCGACGTCCAGACCGGGCTGGCCGGGCACGGCGTCACCCTCCCCTCCGGCTCGTGCCCGACGGTCGGCATCTCCGGCCTCGCCCTCGGCGGCGGACACGGCGTCACCTCCCGCGCCTACGGCCTGACCTGCGACAGCCTCACCGGCGCCACCCTCGTCACCGCCGACGGCAAGGTCCTCGACGTAGGGGCCGAGCGCAACGCCGACCTCTTCTGGGCCCTGCGCGGCGCCGGCAACGGCAACTTCGGCGTGGTCACCGAGCTCCGCTTCCGCACCCGCGCGGCGGCCGACGGCGTCACCGGCTACGTCTCCTGGCCCTGGTCGCGGGCCGCCGACGTGATCCGCGCCTGGCAGGAGTGGGGGCCGAGCCGGCCCGACGAGATCTGGTCCTCGTGCGACCTGTCGGCCGCCGCGGGCGGCACCCCGCGCATCTCCGTCTCCGCATACTCCCTCGGCACCCAGGGCGACCTGGAGAACGCCCTGGACCTGCTGGTGAGCAAGGCCGGCGGCGCGTCCAACGGCGTCCGGCTGCGCCGTCGCGCCCACCTCGACATGGTGCGCGCCTACGCGGGCTGCTCCGACAAGTCCCAGGCGCAGTGCCACCTGCCGGGCCGCACGCCCGGCCGCGAGACGGCCGGCACCCTGCAGCGCGAGACGTACGGCGCGCGCTCCGACTTCTACGACCGCTCGCTGAACGCGGCGGGCATCCGGGCCCTCACCGGCCAGGTGGAACGTTTCGGCCGAGGGGGCGGCAGCGGCGGCGTCTCGGTCCAGCTGACGGCGCTGGGCGGCGCCGTCAACCGTGTCCAGCCCCTGGCCACGGCCTTCGTGCACCGCCGCTCGCGCTTCCTCGCCCAGTACCTGGCCCACTGGGCCGCGGGCGGCTCCGGCAGCACCCAGACCTCATGGCTGGACGGCACCCACGCCGCGATGCGCCGCCACGCCTCGGGGGCCGCGTACCAGAACTACGCGGACGCGGGCCTGAAGGACTGGCGCAAGGCGTACTACGGCGGCGCGGAGGGCCGCTTGACCAAGCTCAAGCGGCAATACGACCCGAACCGGCTGTTCGACTTCCCACAGGCCCTGTGAGGCCACGCCCAGGACGCGGGAACACTCGCGACGCGAGGGCGGGGCGCTACGCGTTACGCCGCCAGGTCGTTGTCCCGGTGCCGCGGTACGCCCCGCTCGGACTCGGTCGCCTCCGCCGCCACAAGGGGCGGCGGGGCGAGCGGCTGTTCCGAGCAGACGAGCCACGCGGCGCGCGTCCGCGCGACCGCGCGCGTGAGCGGGGTCAGCATCATCATCGCCAGCGGCGCCAGGAGCAGCGCGACGGCCGTGCCCAGGGCGAGGCCGCCGATCACGTCCGTCGGGTAGTGCACGCCCATGTAGACGCGGCAGAAGCCCTCGAGGAAGGCCAGGCCGATTCCGATCAGGCCGTACTTGCGGTTGGCGACGAAGAGGGCCACGCCGATCGCCATCGTCAGCGTCGCGTGGTCGCTGACGAAGGAGTAGTCGGTCTTGCCCTTGACCAGCACTTCCAGGCCCGAGTGGTCCAGGAAGGGCCGGGGCCGCTTCACGAAGCCGCGGATCGGGACGTTGACGAGGAGGGCGATGCCCGCGGCGAGCGGCGCCCACAGCAGCGCGGCGACGGCGGCCGGCGCGTCCTGCCGGCGGCGCAGGCTCCACCAGGCGAGGAGCATGAGGACGGCGAGGCCCAGGATGATCCCGTACTCGCCGATGAACTCCATCGTGCGGTCGAGCCAGCCGGGGGCGTCCTTGGCGAGGCCGTTGATGTCGTACAGCGTGCTGGTGTCGGGGTTCGACCCGCCCCTGGCCTCCGTCATGGGGTACCCCATCGCGAGTCCAGCCATGTGCCGTGGCCCCTTATCTGTCGCCTGTCGCTACGTCCAGCTGCCGACCCCCGTGGTCCGTGCGTCGCTGTAGCCCCCGCCCAGTGGCGCTGCTTTCCCACTCCCATGGAACGCCCCACTCCGGCCGGGCGTTCCACTCTTCTCCCAATGATCACCAGGACGTTATGGAAGGGTGACCCATCGTCGCAGTTCGTCCTGGGGCGTTCATGCGGCGTTGGCCGCGGGCAATGCTTTCGCGCCATCCTGGGTGACCCGGGTCGCCCCGATGTAGTCCGGCATGTCGATCTTGTCGAAGCGGATCACGGCCCCCGTGTAAGGGGCGTTGATCATCTGGCCGCCGCCCACGTAGATCCCCACATGGTGGATGGACCGCGGGTCCTTCAGGTCGTTGGCGAAGAACACGAGGTCGCCCGGGAGCAGCTCGCTCCGCTTGGGGTGCGGGCCCGCGTTCCACTGGTCGTTGGCGACGCGGGGCAGGGTGATGCCCACCGATTCGTACGCCGCCTTGGTCAGGCCCGAGCAGTCGAACCGCCCGTTGTCCTCGGTGGTGCCGTCGCCGCCCCACAGATACGGCGTGCCGAGCTTCTCCTGTGCGTAGTAGATCGCCCCGGCGGCCTGCTGCGAGGGGGCGACCCTGCCGACCGGCCGGGCGAAGCTCTTCTCCAGGGTGCGGATGGAACGGACGTACCCCTGCGTCTCGCGGTAGGGCGGGATCCCGCGGTGCCGGATCACCGCGTACGAACCGGCGTTGTACGACGCGAGCATGTTGTCCGCGAGGTCGCCGGGGACGTCCTTGACGTACTTCGAGAGCTCGCAGTCGTAGACGGCCGCCGACGGGATGGCGTCCTGCGGATCCCAGATGTCCTTCCTGCCGTCGCCGTTGGCGTCGATGGCGTGGGCGTCCCAGGTGCCCGGGATGAACTGGGCTATCCCGCGCGCATCCGCCGGGCTCACGGCCTTGGGGTTCCAGCCGCTCTCCGAATAGATCTGCGCCGCCAGGATCGCCGGGTTCAGCGCGGGGCAGAGGTTTCCCCACTTCTGCACGAGGGTCTGGTACTGGTCGGGCACGGCGCCCTTGGCCAGCCCGACGGAGCCGCCTCCGCCGCCGCCTCCGAGCAGATTCGAGGCAGCGGTGTACACGCCGATCACGAGCAGCCCGATGAAACACAGGCACATCGCGATGCCCACACCCATGCCCACCCAGAGCTTCCGCACCCCGCAATCCTCCCCCAACGACCCGATGCGTATCCGCAATTTCTATCGATCCGTCAACGAGCGTGCAGTTCCGGCCCGGTCATGGGGGACGCGCTACCGTGAGGGTGTGACGGGAGTGACGAGGAGGGCCCATGGCGGAGCTCAACTGGATTCCGGTGACCGAGGGCGACGAGACCGAGTACCTGGAGATCGCCTTCGGTGACGACGGCGACGTCCACCTGCGGACGAACACCGAACCCGAGACCGTGGTGACCACCACCGCGGCCAAGTGGGACGCGTTCGTCCTGGGGGTCAGGGCCGGGGAGTTCGACCACTTCGTGGAGGACGTCGCCGGGGAGTGAGACCGGCCGCCGACGGGTGACGCCGGCTGAGAGGGAACCGCGCTCAGTCGTCGTCCTCGTCGGCATCGCGATCGCGGCTGTCGCGGCTGCCGGAACCGCCGGAGTCCTTGGCGTCCTTGCTGTCCGCGGACTTCTTGCGGTCCTTCTTCGGCTTGCGGGAACCGGACGGCGACGGCTGGGCCGACGGCGGGACCGCCTCGGCCGGCACGACCTTCGGCGCTTCGGGATTCCCGCCCGGCGCGCGCTCCGCCGACTCCGACGGCTGCGCCTCGGGCCGCTGCGAGCCCGTCCCGCCACCCGAGCCGCCGAACACGGATGCGCCGATCAAAGCCGCCACCAGGAACGCCACGACACCGGCCACGGCGCTGAGCAGCACCTTGGGGCTGCGTATGCCCTTGGAGGCCCGTATGCCCGTACCCATGCCCGGGCCCGTGCCCTGGGGCCTTCTGCCGCCGCCGGTGCTCCGGCGGTGTCCCGGCGCCGGAGCGGCAGGGGCCGGCACCGGGGCCGGTGCCGGGAAGCCGTGGGCCGGGGCGCCGTGGGGCGGGGCCCCGTGAGGCGAGGGCACGGCCGCGCCACGCCCCACGGCAGGCTGCACCGAGGGCGGGGGCGGCGCACTCACCGCACCGGGCCCGGCCACGGGCACGGGGGCCTGCACCGGGGCCGGCATCGGCGTCCGTACGGGCCGGGGCGGCTCCTCCCACGAGGGTCCGGCGAACCAGTCGGCCACCTCCTGCGCCGACGGCCGGTCCTCCGGCTTCTTGGCGAGCATCCGCAGCAGATACGCCTCGAAGGCGGGCGGCAGGTCCGCCCGGTGCTGGCGGGGCGGCACGGGAGGCGTGTCCACGTGGAGGTAGAGCAGGGCGGTGGGGCTGTCCGCCCAGAAGGGCGGCTGGCCCGCCACCAGCTGGTAGATCACACAGCCCAGGGCGTAGACGTCCGAGGCGGGGCCGGCGACCTTGCCCAGGGCCCGCTCCGGGGCGAGGTAGGTGCTCGTGCCGACGATCTGGCCGACCCGCGTCAACGCGGCGGAGGTCTCGTCCACGAAGCGCGCGATGCCGAAATCGCCGATCTTCAGGGTGTCGTCGGCGTCGAGCATCAGATTGCCGGGCTTGATGTCCCGGTGGACGACGCCCTGGCGGTGCGCCGCAGCCAGGCCCGCCGCGGACTGCGCGGCGATGCGGGCCACACGGCGCGGGGCGAGCGGGCCGCGCGAGGACAGCTCCTGGGCCAGGCTGGGGCCCCTGACCAGCTCCATCACCAGATAGAAGCGCCCGTCCCAGGACCCGAAGTCGTAGACCGCGACCACCTGAGGATGATTCAGGCGCGCGGCGGTCTGCGCCTCCAGCCGGAAGCGGGAGGCGGCGGATTCGTCGCCGTCGTCGCCCAGCAGCAGCTTCACGGCGACCTGACGGCCCAGCACCTCGTCCTGAGCCTGCCAGACTTCGCCCATGCCACCGCGGCCGAGCAGCTCCTCCAGCCGGTAGCGATCGGCAACCAGCACCCGTACCACCCTTGATCTCGATGCCCCCGTAGCGCGCGAGCCGGCCCGACGGCCCCGAGGTGCGATCGGCACCCGGGCGGCGCTCGGGACAGCGTACCGACCGAACACACAGTCGTCCGAACATCCCCACGCCCCCCTGCTCCACCGACGATTGCCCGCCGCCGACACCCGTGATACACAGAGTCACCTTAGGAGTACCCACTGACATCGCCTTGCGCCGCAGGTCAGGGGCCTACGGGGAGCATGCGTACGAGTTCCGCCAAGAAATGCCGCCAAGTCGACATGCTGGGGCGGGATCTTCGGCGAAGATAGGTCCTGACCTTTGCCCAGCGGTGAGGGTGATGACAACAACCCATTAGGGGCGGTGAGTTACACATGTTTTTGGCGGCCGGCAAGGGCGACATCAACACCATTATTGGCGGAATCGCCCCCAACTGGGGGCCGTTCGGTAGCCTGGGCAACGAGGCTCGCGTGATGATCGAGGTCATCATGGCCGTGGCGATCCTGCTGTGCCTCGCCATCGCGATCTGGGGCGCGGCGAAGCAGCGGATCGGCGCGACCGCCCTGCGCGACACCTTCAGCGCCGAGCAGGGCAAGGGTCTGATCGTCGCCGGACTGACCGGCGTCTTCATCATCGGCTCGCTCGGCACCCTCTTCACCATTGTCTACGGCATGGCCGTCTGAGCACGGGGGCGCACGGGCGTCACACGCCCGGCACCCCCGCCCCGGCCGGGGCCCGTCCCCTGCCACCTGCCCCCTCGCGCATCGTCCCCGCGCAGACCCTCTCGTCCCCGATTCCCCCCGCACCCGAGGCTGCCACCTGATGCCCCCTCACACCCCCTCGTCCTCCTCCCCCGGGATCACCCTCCCGCCGCTACCGTCATATGCGGGTGCCATTGCGGCGACGACGTATGAGGGGACGTGCGCGCTATGAGTCTCGGCGAGGACGGTTACGACGACGAGGACCACGGCCTGACCCGCACCCGGCTGCCGGAGGGCGAGGGCGATCCGTACGGCCCCCGCCGGGGCCGCGGCGGGGGCCGTGGCGGCCGCGCGGGTTTCTCCAGCCGGAACATGATCACGGTCGTGGGTGTCGTGGTCCTGCTCATCGCGGCCATCGCCTTCGCCAACAGAGGCGGCGGGTCCGACTCGGACGACGCGGAGAAGAGCGGCGACAAGGCCGCAAGCGCGGAGGCGACGGCTCCGTCGGGGGTCAAGCCGGTGGGGGGCAAAACCGGTGGCATCGCCTCCGGTTTCGCCCGGACCGAGCAGGGGGCGCAGTCGGCGGCGGCGAATTTCGCGGTGGCGCTCGGGGGGGACGGGATGTTCCGGCGGGAGTCCCGCCACGAGATCGTGAGCGCCGTGTACGCCCCGGCTGTGGCCGCGGCCAGGCAGGGTGACCTCGACAAGGTCTACTCCGACGAGGGCTTCCTCAAGAAGATCGGGCTCGACGCCGGCGGCAACGCTCCCAAAGGCATGACGTTCGTGTCCCGCACGAATCCTGTAGGCACCAAGACCGTCAAGTACGAAGGCGATACGGCAAGCGTGGCCGTCTGGTACTCCGCCCTCTTCGGCATCGCCGGCGAGAGCTCGACGAACCCGGTTGCCGAGAGCTGGTACACCAACACCTTCGAACTGAAGTGGACGGACGGCGACTGGAAGGTCACCGACTTCGCTCAGAAGGACGGCCCGGCCCCGGTGGGCCGCGACCAGGCCGCTTCCACGGCCAAGGAGATGTCGGAAGCCGTACAAGGGTTCGGAGGTTTCACTTATGCCAGGTAGCCGCCACCGCGTCCTCTCCCTGACGGCAATGCTGGTCTCCGCCCAAGTAGCGGTGACGGCACTGGCCTCACGGGCCGCCGCAGCCCCCACTCCTCCTCCGTCACCGTCGACCTCACCCGCCCCGTCATCGAGCCCCGGCCAGGGCAGCAACGCCGACTGCGAGCTCATCCGCGGCCCCGCCAGGAGCATCTGCCAGGGCGACAACAAGGCTCCGTCGGCCCCCGACCCCCAAACCGCCCTGGACCCCCTCGCCTCCCTGGCGAAGGGCTGCGCCGACGCCGCCTCCTGGATCATCCGGAAGCTGTCCGGCGCCGTCGAGGCCACCGGGAACGTGGACTTCACCAACGCCACCTTCCTGCGGCAGTACGCCGTGGTCTTCGCCGCCTCCACCGTGCTCACGCTCGTCCTCTGGCTGCTGGCCGTGGCCAAGCGTGCCGTGCGCGGCGTGCCCTTCACCGAGGCGTTCACGGAGGCCGTCGGCTTCCTGTGGCTCACCGTGCTGGCCTCGGCGTTCACCCCGCTCATCCTCTACACGCTCGTGTCCGCCACCGACGGCGTCACGGAGGTCATCGCCACCGGCACGAACGCGAACAACGACGCCTTCTTCGGCACGTTCGCGGACGCCCTGAAGAAGGGCGAGGGCATCGGCGGCGGCCCGATCATGCTGATCGTGGTGTCCTTGGTGTCGGTGCTCGCCGCAGGCGTCCTCTGGCTGGAGCTCGTGATCCGCGCCGCCCTGCTCTACGTGGGCGCGCTGCTGGGCACCGCCGTCTACGCGGGGCTCGTCGACAAGAACATGTGGGGCCACGTCCGCCGCTGGGCGGGCATCATGATCGCGGTGATCCTGGTGAAGCCGATCATCGTGGTCGTGCTGGGCCTCGCCGGTGCCCTGTCCTCCGGCAAGGGGCCGAACTCCTTCTCGGCCGTGGTCTCCGGCCTCGCGATCATCATCCTGGCCATCTTCGCCAGTGCGATGATCTACCGCTTCGTGCCCGGCTTCGGCGACGAGATCGTCAGCACCCGCAGCGCGAGCAAGGACGCGGCGTCCCGGCAGGCCGCCGCCGTGATCTCCTCGCCCGCCGCCCTGGTCAAGCAGGGCATCACGACCCACAGCGCCCGCGGCTCGGGCGGCTCCGGCGGCAACGGCCACCAGCCCCGGCCGGCCGACTCCGTGTCGGGCGGCGTCGCCGCCCACAGCACCCGGCCCCCCGCCCGCACCGGCGACAACAGGGGCAACGGAAGCGGCAATTCCGCCACCCGCGCGCCGCGTGCGCAGAACCGCAGCAATACGCCAGGAGGTGAGCGGAGTTGACGATCCAGGCCCAGTCCCAGCCGGTCGCGGCCCGCCGTACGTATCTGATCGGCCGCGCGCGTCCCAACGCGGTCGTCGGCAAGAACCGGGAGACCGGGGAGATCGCGCTGATCATCGCCGGGGCGTTCCTCGGCATGATGTGCGGCCTGCTGGTGCCCGTCCTGGCGCTGCGGATCGTCACGCTCACCGGGTTCCCGATGCTGGCGCTGGCCGCCGTGTACGTCCCGTACAAGGGCCGCACGTTCTACAAATGGTTTGAGATCAACCGCTCGTTCAAGCGCACCCTGCGCCGCGGCACCACCTACCGGTCCGCCGTCATCGAGGCGGGCACGCGCCTGGACGGCCGTGAGATCGAGGTCGGCCCGCCCCCGGGCATCGGGCGGATCAACTGGCTCGCGGCGCCCTTCGGCCCCGACGAGATCGCGGTGCTGCTGCACGCCGACCGGCGTACGGTCACCGCGGCGATCGAGATCGAGGGCCCCGGCGTGGGCCTGCGCGACTCCGAGGACCAGGAGGCGCTGGTCGACCGGTTCGGCACGCTCCTCAAGCACGTGGCCAACGGCGACGGCTATGTGACGCGCATCCAGATGCTCGCCCGCACGCTCCCCGCCGACCCGGACGCCCACGCCAAGGACGTCGAGCGCCGCGGCGACGTCAACTCCCCGAAGTGGCTCAAGGACTCCTACGACCAGCTGCAGTCGATGGTGTCGACCTCCTCCGAGCAGCACCGCGCCTACCTCGTCGCCTGCATGCACTACACCCGCGAGCTGGCCGCCGAGGCCAACGCCATCGCGCGCGCCTCCCGCCACGACGGCGGCAAGCGGCGCCTGGACCGCGACGGCGGCCTCGCGGTGGTCATGGCGCGCGAGCTGACGGACATCTGCGCCCGGCTCGCCGAGGCCGATATCCGGGTGCGCCAGCCCCTCGGCCAGAGCCGGCTGTCGTCCCTCGTGCACTCCATGTACGACCCGGACCACCCCATCGACCACATCCAGGCCATGACCCAGCGCAACGCCTGGCCCGCCGAGCTGGACGCCATGGAGCCCACCTACCTCCAGGCCAAGACCCGCGAGTCGTCAACGCGCGCACCCTGGTGTCATTCCACCGCTTGGGTGAAGGAGTGGCCCATGACGCCGGTGGGCGTCAACTTCCTCGCTCCCCTTCTCGTCCACACCCCGGACGTGATCCGCACGGTCGCGGTCTGCATGGACCTGGAGCCGACCGACGTCGCCATCGAGCGCATGCTGACGGAGAAGACCAACGACGACGCGGACGCCTCCCGCGCCGCCAAGATGAACCGCGTCGTCGACCCGCGCGACGTCGCCCACCACTCCCGCGTCGACCAGCGCGGCGAGGACCTCGCCAGCGGCGCGGCCGGCGTCAACCTCGTCGGGTACATCACGGTGTCGTCGCGCTCCCCGGAGGCGCTCGCGCGCGACAAGCGGACCATAAGGGCCTCGGCCGGCAAGAGCTACCTGAAGCTGGAGTGGTGCGACCGCGAGCACCACCGGGCCTTCGTCAACACCCTGCCGTTCGCGACCGGCATCCGACGATAGGGGCAGTGCCGTGCTCGACCCGCTCGCCTCCCTGACCGACGCGTTCACCAGCTTCCTCTTCGGGAAGGTGGAGACCACGCGGCTGCCCGTACGGACCTCCACCGGCCAGGCGCAGGCCGTCTACCTGCCGACCGCCGCCCCCGGCCTCGGCGACTCCGGCGTGGTCATCGGGCGCGAGGTCTACTCCGGCAAGGGCTACATCTACGACCCCTTCCAGCTCTACGGCCAGCAGCTGCCCGCGCCGCACTGGCTCGTCCTCGGCGAGTCCGGCAACGGCAAGTCGGCGCTGGAGAAGACCTACGTCCTGCGCCAGCTGCGGTTCCGCGACCGGCAGGTCGTCGTCCTGGACGCCCAGGGCGAGGACGGCGTCGGCGAGTGGAACCTGATCGCCCAGGAGCTGGGGATAACGCCCGTCCGGCTGGACCCGATGGCGGCCCGCGAAGGCGGCATCCGGCTCAACCCGCTCGACCCGTCGATCACCACGACCGGGCAGCTCGCCCTGCTGCGCACGATCATCGAGGTCGCGATGGGCCGCGGGCTCGACGAGCGCTCCGGCTTCGCCCTCAAGGTCGCCCACGCCCACGTGAACGAGACGATCCTCGACCGGCAGCCGGTGCTGACCGACATCGTGGAGCAGCTGCGGCACCCGGAGGCCGAGTCCGCGGAGACGATGAACGTCGACATAGACGACGTCCGCGCCTGGGGCCTGGACGTCGCCCTGGTGCTGGACCGGCTGGTGGACGGTGACCTGCGGGGCATGTTCGACGGGCCGACGACCGCCGGCATCGACCTCGACGCCCCGCTGATCGTCTTCGACCTCTCCCACATCGACCGCAACTCCATCGCCATGCCCATCCTGATGGCGATCGTGGGCGTCTGGCTGGAGCACACCTGGATCAGGCCCGACCGGAAGAAACGGATCTTCCTGGTCGAGGAGGCCTGGCACATCATCAACTCCCCGTTCGTGGCCCAGCTCTTCCAGCGGCTGCTGAAGTTCGGCCGCCGGCTCGGCCTGTCGTTCGTGGCGGTGGTCCACCACTTGTCCGACGTCGTCGACGGCGCGGCCGCCCGCGAGGCGGCGGCGATCCTGAAGATGGCCTCGACGCGCACCATCTACGCCCAGAAGGCCGACGAGGCCCGCGCCACGGGCCGGGTGCTCGGCCTGCCCCGCTGGGCCGTCGAGATCATCCCCACGCTCACCCCGGGCATCGCCGTCTGGGACGTCAACGGCAACGTCCAGGTCGTCAAACACCTCGTCACCGACGTCGAACGCCCGCTCGTCTACACCGACCGGGCCATGACGGAGGACGGCGACTTCGCGCGCGAGCTCGCGGCGGAGGCCGCGGCCGCCGAGCGCGCGGCAGCGGCCCTGGAGGCGGAGTCGGCGGGCGGGCCGTACGGCTCGTCGTCCGAGTCGACGGTGGCCTGAGGCGGGGGCAAGGTCAGGGGCGGGAGCGGGGCGGAAGCGGGAGCAGGGGCGGGGGCAGGATCCATGGGCGAAAGACGACCGGAGCGCGGTATCCCGGACGGGATGCTGATGGCGGCCATCGTGCTGCTGCTGGGCATGACGCTGCTGGTGTGGGCGACGACGGGCCTGGCCGCCCTCTTCGCCCACGGCGCCTGGCCGGAGGCGGTCACCCTCACCCGTACGCCCCTGGCCCTGCGGCACCTGGTGACGCAGCCGCGCGACCTCCCGGCCGCCTGGCCGGACACCCCGGCGGGCAGCCTCTCCGGCTACGGCCTCTTCTGGGGCCTCATGATCGGCGAACTCCTCGTGCTCGTCGTCCTCGGCGTCTTCGTCGTGGGGACGGTGGCACGGTGGAAGGCGGTACGGGCGCGGCGGCGGGCGGATGCCTTGGCCCTGGTGGAGAGGCCTCGTTCGGCTTCCGGTGCGGCACCGGGCTCGGCGGCCGACCAGGCGGCCGGCCAGGCGGCGGCCGGCCCGGCGATTGAGCAGGTAGCCCCCTCTCCCGTTCCCGTCGCCGTGCCCGCCCCACGCTCGCCCCGGCCCGCGGACCCGGTCGGCGCGCCTGCGTCCGGCCCCCTCGCCTCCGGCGCCCTCGCTCCCGGTGTCTTCTACGGCGCCGACCGCGGCGACATCGCCGCACAGGCCGTACTGGAGGCCGCGGGGCCCGTCCTGGTCACCACCAGCGACGCCGGGCTGTGGTCCGGTACGAAGGACGCCCGCGCCAAGCTCGGCCCCGTGCACGTCTTCGACCCGAGCCACCTCCTCGACACCCCGGACCGCCTCCGCTGGTCCCCCGTCGCGGGCTGCACGGCCCGGGAGACCGCCGCCGCCCGCGCGGCCGCCCTGCTCGCGCCCGTACGCCCGCTCAGTGCCCTCGACTCGGCCACCGCGGACACCGCGGAGACGCTGCTGCGCTGCTGGCTGCACGCCGCCGCCGTGGACGGCCGGCCGTTCCGCCAGGTGCTGCGCTGGGCACAGGGCACGGCGGCGCACGAGCCCGTGCGGATCCTGCGGACGCACGTCAAGGCGGCGGGCGGCGCGGCCGGCGAGCTGGAGTCGGCGCTCACCGGGCACCCCCAGCGGCGCGAAGTCGCGCAGGAGCTGACCGCACGTGCGCTCGGCGCGCTGTCGTCCGTCCACGTCCGCGATGCATGCAATCCAAATCGGACCGATTCCCTGACTTGGGAATCATTTGTAGCCGAGGGGGGAACCCTGTACGTGGTGGGTGAGGCGATTGAGGATCCCCGCACCCGCCCGGGTGCGATGCCCCTGCTGACCGCACTCGTCTCAAGCGTGGTCGAGCGCGGCCGGGGCATGGCCGGACGGTCATCTGCCGGTCGGCTCGACCCACCACTGACCCTGGTGCTGGATGACGTGGCCGCCGTCGCGCCCGCGCCCGCCCTCCCGGATCTCGTCGCGGAGGGCACGGCCCAGGGTCTGCCGACGTTCGCGCTCATGCGCTCCGAGGAACAGGCCCGCGCGCGGTGGCCGCACCGCGCCCTCGTCGGCTAGCCAGGAGGCGGACGGATGCCGGAGGAACAGGACGCAGGGTCGTGGATCCCCGGCAGGCGCCGGTTCCTGGGCGGCGTGGCCGCATTCGGCGGTACGGCCGCATTCGGCGGTGCGGCCGCATGCGGCAGCGCGCTCGCCCTCGGCGGCACGGAGCACCGGCAAGCCTGGGCCGAGGAACCGCACGGCGGCCCGGCAAGACCCCTCGCCCTCACCCACGCGACGCTGATCGCGGCTCCCGGTGTCCGGCCGCCCCACCCCGGTATGACGGTCCTCGTCCGCGACGGCCGCATCGCGACGGTCGGCCGGACCGCCGAGGTCCCGGAGCCCCCGGACGCCCGCGTGATGGACCTCCGCGGCAAGTACGTCATCCCTGGCCTGATCGCGGCGCATGTGTCCGGCAGCGGCATCGGAGCGGACAGGCCATCAGGAGAGGCTGCGACTGCGGCACGGCTTTCCGCACGGAAATCCGCACGGAAAGGGGTGACGACCGTCATCGGACCCGGCAGCCCGCCGGTCGACGGCCCGCCCGCCCTGTGGCCGGGGTCCGTCGAAGCGCGCGACGAGGCGGCGGCCCGCCGGGCCGTGCGCAGGGCCGCGGCCGGCGGCGCGGCGTTTGTAGGCGTGCACCCGCGGTTGTCGCGGGCGGCGTATCTCGCCCTGGCCGAGGAGGCCCGCATCCGCCACATCCCGTACGGGGGTCACTGCCCGGACGCGGTGCCCCTCGCGGAGGCGTCCGACGCCGGGCAGCGGATCGTCGAGCACCTCTACGCACTCCTGCTGGCCACCTCCACCCGGGACGAGGAGATCCGGCACGACCTCGCACGCATCGACGGCCACCCCGGCCGGTACCGCGACTGGCTCCGGCGGATCCGGCGCCTGGAGTGGACGGCCGTGCGGTCCTACTACCCCGACCGCGCGGACCGGCTCTTCGACCGCCTGGCCGCGAACGGCACCTGGGTCGCCCCGTCCCTCGCCGCGCACCGGTCCCTGGAGGACCGGGAAACGGACACCCCGTACCTCCGGGGGATCCGCGCCCACCGCCTGCACCTGGTCGCGGAGCTGCACCGCCGCGGGGTCCCGGTCCTCGCCGGCAGTACGCACGCGGACGGCCTCCACGAGGAAATGGAGCAGCTGGCCGGGGCGGGCCTCGGCGCCGCGCAGGCGCTCCGGGCGGCCACGGCAGGGCCCGCGCAGGCACTGGGCCTCGCGGACGAGATCGGCACGGTCGAGCCGGGCCGGGCAGCGGACCTCGTCGTCCTGGACGCGGACCCGCTGCGCGACATCACGGCCGTACGCCGGATCGCCTCGGTGGTCGTACGAGGCAGGCTGATCACCGGACCCTGGGCGTGAGCCAGGCCGTGAGCCAGGCCGTGGGCTAGGCCCTGGGCTCGCCGAGGCCCGCCATGATGATCCGGCCGATGCGCGAGTCCGGAGCCGCCGCGGCGTCCCCCTTCGCATCGGTGGAGTTCACCGAGTAGACGAGCGACCGCGTCCCGTCCTGCGTGGACCCGAAGCCGCTGAGGTACCCGTAACGGCTTCCGGACTTGCCCCAGTAGACCGGGCCGTCCTTGACGAGCTGGATGCGCGTGAGGCCGCTGGAGTACACAGCCGGCCTCGAGCTCCCGTACATGGGCACTTCGGGCACGGTGAACATCAGCTTCAGCTCTTGCTGCGGCACGACGCGCCCGGCGAAGAGGGCGGAGGCGAAGCGCTCCAGGTCGGCCGTCGTCGTGATGAGGTCGCCGGAGGCCCACGTCTCGGACTGGTTCCACTCGGTGGTGTCGACGAGGCGGGTGTCGACGAGCCGGGTGTCTACGAGCCGGGTCCCGCCGCCGGCGTCCTTGATCGCCTCGTAGCCGTGCGTGTGGCGGCCCTTGATACGAGGGTCCGTCCCGGGGCTGTAGGTGTCCTTGAGGCCGACGCGGTCGATCACCCGCTCCCGCAGCTCCTGCTCGTACGTCCGGCCCGTGACCTTCTCGATCAGCAGCCCCAGTACGTTGTAGCCGATGTTGGAGTAGTGCTGCCGGGTGCCGGGGGTGAACTCCATGGGCTTGCCGAAGCCTGCTTGGACGAGCGCGCGGTGGTCCCAGGTGGTGTAGCGGCCCTTGTCCCAGCCGGGGCTCTTCGGCGCTTCGCGGGTGTCCCCGCCCGGCAGGCCGCTCGTGTAGTCGAGCAACTGCCGGACCTTGACGTCCGGGTAGTGGGCGGGCAGCAGGCCGGGCAGGTAGTGCTGCACCATGCCGTCGAGGTCCAGCTTTTTCTCGTGGACGAGCTGGAGGGCGACGGCCGCCGTGAACGTCTTGGTGATACTGCCCGCGCGGAAGCGCTCGTCGCCCTTGACCGGCCTGTGTGTACGCAGATCGGCCCGGCCCGCCGCCCCGCTCCAGTGCAGGTCCTCGCCCTTGTAGCGGACCTGCGCGGCGGTGGCGTCGGCGGCCGGCAGTCCGTCGATCGCCTTCCGGAGCGCAGCGGCCTTGGCGAGCGCGGCAGTGCGGGCGCCTGTGGCACTGGTGCCATGGGCGTCACTGGCGCCAGGGGTGCCACTGGTGACGACTGCCGCGGCGGGCCCCGCCGCGGTCACCCCCAGGGCGACGACGGTCGCGGCAAGGACGGCGATTCGGGTACGGCGCACGGTGGTCTCCCCCTGAGGACTGCTGCATCACTGCAGCTGCATCACTGCAGCTGCATCTCTACGACGGAGTCCATCCTCGTGAGCAGCGCAGGCCGGCGGATCGCCGAAGCGAGGGGTATTCAGTGCTGTCCGCCTCCGTCGCACGAGGGAGGGACGCACACACCTTGCGCGGCGCGGTCAGCCACCGGGAGCGATCAGCCCGCTCTCGTACGCGCAGATCACCGCCTGGATCCGGTCCCGCAGCCCGAGCTTCGACAGCACGTTGCTCACGTGGGTCTTCACCGTGTGCTCGCTGACCACCAGCTCGGCCGCGATCTCCGCGTTCGACAGCCCGCGCCCCAGGAGGACCAGCGTCTCGCGCTCGCGCGCGGTCAGCGCCCCCAGCTCCGGCCCGGTCGAGGCGGCCTGCCCGCGGCTCGTGAAGTCCGCGACCAGGCGGCGGGCCACGGACGGCGCGAGCAAGGAGTCGCCGGCGACCACGACCCGCACCGCGTGCACGAGGTCGTCGCGCCGCACGTCCTTGAGCAGGAACCCGCTGGCCCCCGCGTGCAACGCCTCGTAGACGTAGTCGTCCTGGTCGAAGGTGGTGAGCATGACGGCGCGGCAGCCGGTCTCCGCGCAGATCGTGCGGGCCGCCTCGATGCCGTCCATGCGCGGCATGCGGATGTCGAGGAGGACGACGTCGGGCGCGTGCCGCCGCACGGCCGCCACGGCCTCGGCGCCGTCCCCGGCCTCCGCCACGACGTCGATGTCCGGCTGGGCGGACAGGATCATCGCGAATCCGCTGCGCACCAGTTCCTGGTCGTCCGCCACCACCACACGGATCGTCACGCCGCCCCCACCTCCGCAGGCGAGGAGATCACGACGGGCAGCTCCAGGCAAACGCGGAAGCCGCGGCCGTCCGGACCGGGCCCGGCCGAGGCGGTCCCGCCGTGCACGGCGGCCCGCTCCCGGATGCCGATCAGGCCTCTTCCGCTGCCCGCACCCCCCGGCTTGCAGACGCCCGTACCGTCGTCGGTCACGGTGACGGACAGCCCCCGTTGCCGGTCACCCTGCTGCCGGTCACCCTGCTGCCAGGCAAGGCGTACGGACACCGAGCGCGCGTCGGAGTGTTTGAGGACGTTCGTCAGCGCCTCCTGCACCACGCGGTAGACGGTGACCTGCGCGTCGGCGGCGAGCGGCTGCGGCTCCCCTTCCGTCAGCAGGACCACGGACAGCCCCGCCCGCCGGACCTCCCCGACCAGGGCGTCGAGACCGTCCAGGGTGGGCTGCGGAGCCGGCCCGCTCAGGCCCCTCCGATCCCCCGGCTCCCCCGACTCCCCCGGCTCCTCCTTCAGCACACCGAGCATGCGCCGCAGCTGCACCATCGCGTCCCGCCCGGCCCCGGCGATCGCATCGAACGCCGCCTCCGCCCGGTCGGGATCCGACCGTACGACCAGGGGCCCTGCCTCCGCCTGCACCACCATCAGGCTGACGGCGTGCGACAGGATGTCGTGCATCTCCCGGGCGATCCGCGCCCGTTCCCGCTCGGCGGCCCGCTCGGCCTCCACGATCCGGGCCCGCTCCAGCTCCGCGGCGCGCGCCTCGACGGCCTCCGTGTACGCCTGCCGGGTACGCGCCAGCACTCCGAGCGCGTACACCATGGAGAAGAGGAAGAAGGCGAAGAGGTACTCGCGGGCCGTATTCGTCCGCAGGGCCACCGCGACGGCCACGACCGGCACCCCGATCACGACCGTCACCCGCCGCTGCCGCACCCCCGCCTGCGCGGCCACCGTGAAGATGGCCACCAGCGGGCTGTACGGCATCGGCTGCCCCGGCCCGTCCATGGGCAGATAGGCCAACCCGGCCACGGTGATCGCCAGCAGACACGTCAGGGGCGCCCGGCTGCGCCACAGCAGCGGCAGCACGGACAGCGTGGTCATCCCGTAGAACGCCCAGGTGGCGGGCGGCACGTCCGCTGAGCGGGGCACGACGAAGGGGATGGTCACGGCGGCCTGCACCACGACCGCGATCAGGGCGTCCACGGCCCAGGGGCTACGGATCCGGATACGGGCGCGAGTGCGGGTGCGGGTGCGGGTGCGGGTGCGGGTGCGTTGACGGAGGCGGGAGCGAAGGCCGGTGCAGGAATTCATCAAGCGGCGGGACGAGCGAGCGCGAGCTCGTACTCCTTGGCCTCGGGGTCGCCCTGCATCGGGATGGTCGTGCCGGTGGGCTCGAAGCCGGCCTTGCGGTAGACCGCCATGGCACGGCCGTTGTCCTCGTGGACGAAGAGACGTATGCGCTCGACGCGCGGCTCGGAAAGGGCCCAGGACCACTCGACGGCGGCGTCGAAAAGCGCCTGGATAAGGCCGGCCCCACGCCGCTCGGGACGGACGAAGACCCCGACGATGTGCGTCTGCGGCACGGGCGGAGCGCCGCCGAAGACGGCGCCTTCCTCCGCCTCCGGGTCCTCGACGAGGACGGTGACCGTGCCGTCCCAGCTGCCGTCGGGCCCCTCCGCCACGAACGTGATGACGCGGCACGCCTCGGAGCTCGCCCGCGCCCGCTCCTGCCAATAACTGTCGGGCTGCTCGACGGCCTTGTCGTAGGTGTCGAGAAAAGCGATGGACGCCACGGGATCCAAGAGCGCCGTCAGCCGCAGTTCCTTGGACTTCTCCCAATCGCCCGCCTGCACAGGCCTGATGATGTGCTCCATCCTTTGATCGTCACCCCGGACGGACGGCACGAGCAATGTGTTTTCGCTCTCTGACGGGCGGGCAGAGGGGTGCGCATGACGGATGAACGGGCGTGTGGGGTCGGCGTGGCCGTGGCCATGGGGGCGGATGAACTGCCGGTCGTCCTGCCGCCTGATCTGCGGCAGCGGCTGGGAGAGTTGACGGGACGTGAGGTACGGGTGATTCCGGCGCTCGGTGGGCTTGGGCTCCCCGGGCGCCCGGCCGGGCTGGGCGACGTGGACATCCTCGTCACGGGGTGGGGGTGCCCGCCGCTGACGAAGGCCGTCCTCGACGGTGCGCCGCGGCTGAGGGCCGTCGTCCACGCGGCGGGTTCAGTAAAGCAACTGGTGACCGAGGCGGTGTGGGAACGGCGGCTCGTCGTCTCCTCGGCGGCGGAGGCCAATGCGGGACCGGTGGCCGAATTCACCCTCGCAGCCATCGGGCTCGCAGCGAAGGGAGCCTTGCCGGCGGCTGCCGCATACGCAGGTGGCCACTGGCCGGCCTTCCGCGACCGGCAGGGCGCCGACGGCCGGACCGTCGGTGTCCTCGGTGCTTCCCGTATCGGCCGCCGGGTCATCGCCGGCCTACAGGCTTCCACTGCCGGATACCGGGTGCTGCTCTACGACCCGTATGTAACGGACGAGGAAGCCGCACGCCTGGGTGCGGAACGAGTGGACCGCCTGGCCGACGTCTGCCGCGCCGCCGGCATCGTAACGGTCCACGCTCCCGCGACACCGGACACGTACCGCTTGCTGGACGCGGAACACCTGGCCCTCATCCCGGACGGCGGCACGGTCATCAACACAGCACGGGGGTCGATCGTCGACACCGAGGGCCTGGAACGGGAGTGCAGGTCGGGGCGGTTGAGCGCTTGGCTCGACGTCACGGACCCGGAGCCGCTGGAAAGGGGACACGCACTCTTCCGGCTGCCGAATGTGCTGGTGACACCCCATATCGCCGGCGCTCAGGGAAGCGAGGGGAGGCGGCTGGGGACGTATGCGGTGGAGGAGGCCGGGCGGTGGGCGAGGGGTGAGCCGCTGCTGGGGGCGGTGGAGAAAGAGAGCCTGGACCGTCTGGCATAAAAGCGATTCCGCCCGGAAACGCGAAAAAGCCCCGGCGGGAACTCAAGGTTCCCACCAGGGCTTTCTCTAAAAATTGTTCGGCGGCGTCCTACTCTCCCACACGGTCCCCCATGCAGTACCATCGGCGCTGAAAGGCTTAGCTTCCGGGTTCGGAATGTAACCGGGCGTTTCCCTAACGCTATGACCACCGAAACACTATGAAGTTAACCAACCCGGCAATGACACAGGTCGTTACTTCAGAACCTACACAGTGGACGCGAGCAACTGAGGACAAGCCCTCGGCCTATTAGTACCAGTCAGCTCCAACCGTTACCGGTCTTCCACACCTGGCCTATCAACCCAGTCGTCTACTGGGAGCCTTACCCCATCAAGTGGGTGGGAGTCCTCATCTCGAAGCAGGCTTCCCGCTTAGATGCTTTCAGCGGTTATCCCTCCCGAACGTAGCCAACCAGCCATGCCCTTGGCAGGACAACTGGCACACCAGAGGTTCGTCCGTCCCGGTCCTCTCGTACTAGGGACAGCCCTTCTCAAGACTCCTACGCGCGCAGCGGATAGGGACCGAACTGTCTCACGACGTTCTAAACCCAGCTCGCGTACCGCTTTAATGGGCGAACAGCCCAACCCTTGGGACCGACTCCAGCCCCAGGATGCGACGAGCCGACATCGAGGTGCCAAACCATCCCGTCGATATGGACTCTTGGGGAAGATCAGCCTGTTATCCCCGGGGTACCTTTTATCCGTTGAGCGACGGCGCTTCCACAAGCCACCGCCGGATCACTAGTCCCGACTTTCGTCCCTGCTCGACCCGTCGGTCTCACAGTCAAGCTCCCTTGTGCACTTACACTCAACACCTGATTGCCAACCAGGCTGAGGGAACCTTTGGGCGCCTCCGTTACTCTTTAGGAGGCAACCGCCCCAGTTAAACTACCCACCAGACACTGTCCCTGATCCGGATCACGGACCGAGGTTAGACATCCAGCACGACCAGAGTGGTATTTCAACGACGACTCCACCATGGCTGGCGCCACGGCTTCACAGTCTCCCACCTATCCTACACAAGCCGAACCGAACACCAATATCAAGCTATAGTAAAGGTCCCGGGGTCTTTCCGTCCTGCTGCGCGAAACGAGCATCTTTACTCGTAGTGCAATTTCACCGGGCCTATGGTTGAGACAGTCGAGAAGTCGTTACGCCATTCGTGCAGGTCGGAACTTACCCGACAAGGAATTTCGCTACCTTAGGATGGTTATAGTTACCACCGCCGTTTACTGGCGCTTAAGTTCTCAGCTTCGCCCCACCGAAATGGAGCTAACCGGTCCCCTTAACGTTCCAGCACCGGGCAGGCGTCAGTCCGTATACATCGCCTTACGGCTTCGCACGGACCTGTGTTTTTAGTAAACAGTCGCTTCTCGCTGGTCTCTGCGGCCACCCCCAGCTCAGAGTGCAAGACTCATCACCGGAAATGGCCCCCCTTCTCCCGAAGTTACGGGGGCATTTTGCCGAGTTCCTTAACCATAGTTCACCCGAACGCCTCGGTATTCTCTACCTGACCACCTGAGTCGGTTTAGGGTACGGGCCGCCATGAAACTCGCTAGAGGCTTTTCTCGACAGCATAGGATCATCCACTTCACCACAATCGGCTCGGCATCAGGTCTCAGCCTTAACGTGTGACGGATTTGCCTACCACACGGCCTACACCCTTACCCCGGGACAACCACCGCCCGGGCTGGACTACCTTCCTGCGTCACCCCATCGCTTACCTACTACCACCTTGGGTCAGCGGCTCCACCACTCCCCTTTCCCCGAAGGGTCCAGGGCGGCTTCACGGCCTTAGCATTAATGGATTCGATATTGGGCGTTTCAAAGCGGGTACCGGAATATCAACCGGTTGTCCATCGACTACGCCTGTCGGCCTCGCCTTAGGTCCCGACTTACCCTGGGCAGATCAGCTTGACCCAGGAACCCTTAGTCAATCGGCGCACACGTTTCCCACGTGTGTATCGCTACTCATGCCTGCATTCTCACTCGTGAACCGTCCACAACTCGCTTCCGCGGCTGCTTCACCCGGCACACGACGCTCCCCTACCCATCCCAGCGGGCGTTGGCCCTCATGCTGGAATGACACGACTTCGGCGGTACGCTTGAGCCCCGCTACATTGTCGGCGCGGAATCACTTGACCAGTGAGCTATTACGCACTCTTTCAAGGGTGGCTGCTTCTAAGCCAACCTCCTGGTTGTCTCTGCGACTCCACATCCTTTCCCACTTAGCGTACGCTTAGGGGCCTTAGTCGATGCTCTGGGCTGTTTCCCTCTCGACCATGGAGCTTATCCCCCACAGTCTCACTGCCGCGCTCTCACTTACCGGCATTCGGAGTTTGGCTAAGGTCAGTAACCCGGTAGGGCCCATCGCCTATCCAGTGCTCTACCTCCGGCAAGAAACACACGACGCTGCACCTAAATGCATTTCGGGGAGAACCAGCTATCACGGAGTTTGATTGGCCTTTCACCCCTAACCACAGGTCATCCCCCAGGTTTTCAACCCTGGTGGGTTCGGTCCTCCACGAAGTCTTACCTCCGCTTCAACCTGCCCATGGCTAGATCACTCCGCTTCGGGTCTTGGGCGCGCTACTCAATCGCCCTATTCGGACTCGCTTTCGCTACGGCTTCCCCACACGGGTTAACCTCGCAACACACCGCAAACTCGCAGGCTCATTCTTCAAAAGGCACGCAGTCACGACGCACCGAGCAAGCTCGATGCGCGACGCTCCCACGGCTTGTAGGCACACGGTTTCAGGTACTATTTCACTCCGCTCCCGCGGTACTTTTCACCATTCCCTCACGGTACTATCCGCTATCGGTCACCAGGGAATATTTAGGCTTAACGGGTGGTCCCGCCAGATTCACACGGGATTTCTCGGGCCCCGTGCTACTTGGGTGTCTCTTAAACGAGCCGTTGATGTTTCAGCTACGGGGGTCTTACCCTCTACGCCGGACCTTTCGCATGTCCTTCGCCTACACCAACGGTTTCTGACTCGTCTCACAGCCGGCAGACTATGAAAAAGAGATCCCACAACCCCGTATACGCAACCCCTGCCGGGTATCACACGCATACGGTTTGGCCTCATCCGGTTTCGCTCGCCACTACTCCCGGAATCACGGTTGTTTTCTCTTCCTGCGGGTACTGAGATGTTTCACTTCCCCGCGTTCCCTCCACACTGCCTATGTGTTCAGCAGCGGGTGACAGCCCATGACGACTGCCGGGTTTCCCCATTCGGACACCCCCGGATCAAAGCTTGGTTGACAGCTCCCCGGGGCCTATCGTGGCCTCCCACGTCCTTCATCGGTTCCTGGTGCCAAGGCATCCACCGTGCGCCCTTAAAAACTTGGCCACAGATGCTCGCGTCCACTGTGCAGTTCTCAAGCAACGACCAGCCACCCATCACCCCCAACCAAAACGGTCAGAGTGCACTGGGGCCGGCATCGCGAAGGTCGGACCGAAGTCCGTACCCTCAGATACCCAACAGCGTGCCCGGCCCAGCCCCTCAGGATTCACGTTCCACGCCGAAGCAGTACTAGTGATCCCTCACGACTGTGCCGAATAGTCAACGTTCCACCCATGAGCAACCGTGCGAGTCATTCGCTCGCAGTCGGCCATATGCTCCTTAGAAAGGAGGTGATCCAGCCGCACCTTCCGGTACGGCTACCTTGTTACGACTTCGTCCCAATCGCCAGTCCCACCTTCGACGGCTCCCTCCACAAGGGTTGGGCCACCGGCTTCGGGTGTTACCGACTTTCGTGACGTGACGGGCGGTGTGTACAAGGCCCGGGAACGTATTCACCGCAGCAATGCTGATCTGCGATTACTAGCAACTCCAACTTCATGGGGTCGAGTTGCAGACCCCAATCCGAACTGAGACCGGCTTTTTGAGATTCGCTCCACCTCGCGGTATCGCAGCTCATTGTACCGGCCATTGTAGCACGTGTGCAGCCCAAGACATAAGGGGCATGATGACTTGACGTCGTCCCCACCTTCCTCCGAGTTGACCCCGGCAGTCTCCTGTGAGTCCCCATCACCCCGAAGGGCATGCTGGCAACACAGGACAAGGGTTGCGCTCGTTGCGGGACTTAACCCAACATCTCACGACACGAGCTGACGACAGCCATGCACCACCTGTACACCGACCACAAGGGGGCACCTATCTCTAGGTGTTTCCGGTGTATGTCAAGCCTTGGTAAGGTTCTTCGCGTTGCGTCGAATTAAGCCACATGCTCCGCTGCTTGTGCGGGCCCCCGTCAATTCCTTTGAGTTTTAGCCTTGCGGCCGTACTCCCCAGGCGGGGAACTTAATGCGTTAGCTGCGGCACGGACGACGTGGAATGTCGCCCACACCTAGTTCCCAACGTTTACGGCGTGGACTACCAGGGTATCTAATCCTGTTCGCTCCCCACGCTTTCGCTCCTCAGCGTCAGTATCGGCCCAGAGATCCGCCTTCGCCACCGGTGTTCCTCCTGATATCTGCGCATTTCACCGCTACACCAGGAATTCCGATCTCCCCTACCGAACTCTAGCCTGCCCGTATCGAATGCAGACCCGGGGTTAAGCCCCGGGCTTTCACATCCGACGTGACAAGCCGCCTACGAGCTCTTTACGCCCAATAATTCCGGACAACGCTTGCGCCCTACGTATTACCGCGGCTGCTGGCACGTAGTTAGCCGGCGCTTCTTCTGCAGGTACCGTCACTTTCGCTTCTTCCCTGCTGAAAGAGGTTTACAACCCGAAGGCCGTCATCCCTCACGCGGCGTCGCTGCATCAGGCTTTCGCCCATTGTGCAATATTCCCCACTGCTGCCTCCCGTAGGAGTCTGGGCCGTGTCTCAGTCCCAGTGTGGCCGGTCGCCCTCTCAGGCCGGCTACCCGTCGTCGCCTTGGTAGGCCATTACCCCACCAACAAGCTGATAGGCCGCGGGCTCATCCTGCACCGCCGGAGCTTTCCACCACCAACCATGCGGTCAGCGGTCGTATCCGGTATTAGACCCCGTTTCCAGGGCTTGTCCCAGAGTGCAGGGCAGATTGCCCACGTGTTACTCACCCGTTCGCCACTAATCCACCCCGAAGGGCTTCATCGTTCGACTTGCATGTGTTAAGCACGCCGCCAGCGTTCGTCCTGAGCCAGGATCAAACTCTCCGTGAATGTTTACCCGTAATCGGGTGTGACACTCGCGTTGAGCGGAACGACCAGGAGGAATAATCCCGGTCGTTCACAGCGTCCTCGCTGTGTTGCCTGCGCAATCCCGAAGGACCGGCAGGACTTTCAAAGGAACCGCGTCCCGGTCAAAACTGACCGAGGACGGGGTATTTTATAGTCTGGCGTTGACTTTTGGCACGCTGTTGAGTTCTCAAGGAACGGACGCTTCCTTTGTACTCACCCTCTCGGGCTTTCCTCCGGGCGCTTCCCTTCGTTGTTTCCAACCTTACCAGATCCGTTTTCCGGCCCGTTTCCGGTCCGAATTCCGTTTCCGGCCCCCTGTTGGAGCGGGGTTGTTTCGCGCCTTCCGGCGTGATCACTACTTTAGCGGATTTCCCCGGTGACTCCTAATCGGAGTCCGAGGCCTTCACAGTCCGAATTTCGGCAGGCCGAAATCCATCCCGTTCAGGGGCCGTGCAGTGGTGATTGCCGCCGGTGCGGCTCGAGTGGCTGCCCCGCCGTCCTTGCGGACCCCGCGGCAACTCGGAGAACACTACACGAGGTTTGGGGGCCGTGTTGCCACCCCCCTAGCGCTTGCGACGGCGCTTCCGCTCGCCCCGCCGCTCGTACCTCGCGACGGCCTCCTCGTACTCCCGGCGGTGGAGTTGCTCGCCGGGGGCTTCCTTGAGTGTGCGGAGCGCGTAGGCGAGCAGGGCGCCGACGAAGCCGATCATCATCAGGCTCTGCATCGACCGCTCGGCGTGGGGGTCGGCCCCGGGGTCGGGGCGGCGGCCGAAGCGTTCCCAGGTGCGGCGGAAGGCCAGGGCGCTGCACACCGCGAACGCGACGACCACCATGGCGTTGACCAGGCCGCCCACCTGGGCGATGGCCAGGCCCTCGTAGCCGAAGCGCAGGACCAGTGCGCCCGCCGCGGCGGCGGCAAGCGCGCCGAGGCCCGCGCCGACGCGGCGCAGGGCGTACCCGCCGTCGTGATTCAGCCACGTGGTGCCGAAGAACCTGATCGGTTCCGGCTGAGGTCCTTCCGGCTCTTCGCTCATGCCTCGATTATCCCGGCCGAGGTCAGGAGCCGTCAGGAGCCGTCAGGGGCCGCCGGGGCCTCAGGAGACGCCGTCAGGAGCAGCGGATGGCCACAAAGCCGTCGCTGCCCGTCTTCACATACGCGTCGGACACGTACTGGCCGGGGGCGATGCTGTCCCAGATGTCGGTGGTGCCGTAGGGGCCGGTGATTGTTTCCCCGCGGGTCTGGCAGCGGATCGCGACGCGGGAATCCTCCGGGAGGACGCGGACGATCTGGCTGCCGGTGTTCGGGCCACGGCGTACGTTGACCTGCTCGCCCGGAGCGACCGGGTAGTAGATGGTGGTCATTCGGCTTCTCCCCCGCTTGAGCGTTCACCGTCGATCAATGACGTGTTGATCGGTGCTGTGTAGATCAAAGACATGCAATGTCATGTGCAGTGCAGGCTAGCAAGGCGCGGCACGGCTTCCCGGGATTGCCGGATGCCATCGATTAGGCTCCGGACGCCGCGCACTTCGCGGCCGACAGACAACGGGGGTGGGGGAATGCCGCCGCTGCGCAGTGCCGGGACGGGCCCGGAAGCGGAGGATCCGGAATTCGCCGGCCGATACCGGCTGGAAGGGCGTCTCGGCTCCGGCGGCATGGGGGTCGTACACCTGGCCCGCTCCTCCTCCGGAATGCGGCTCGCGGTCAAGGTGGTGCACGCCGAATACGCGGAGGACCCCGAGTTCAGGGCGCGGTTCCGGCAGGAGGTCGCGGCCGCGCGGCGCGTGAGCGGTGCGTTCACCGCGCCCCTCGTGGATGCCGACCCCGACGGTGAGCGGCCCTGGATGGCCACCCTCTACATTCCCGGCCCCACCCTCTCCGAGCGCGTGAAGCGGAACGGGCCTCTCGGGCCGGCGGAGGTGCGGCGCCTGGCGGCCGGGCTGGCGGAGGCGCTGCGGGACATCCACCGGGCCGGCGTCGTGCACCGGGATCTCAAGCCGAGCAATGTGCTGCTCGCCGAGGACGGGCCCAAGGTCATCGACTTCGGCATCTCGCGCCCGTACGACAGCGAGCTGCGGACCGAGACCGGGAAGCTGATCGGTACGCCGCCGTTCATGGCGCCGGAGCAGTTCCAGCGGCCGCGCGAGGTGGGACCGGCGGCGGATGTGTTCGCGCTGGCCTCGCTGCTCGTGCACGCCGCGACCGGGCGGGGGCCGTTCGAGTCGGAGAGCCCGTACATCGTCGCGTACCAGGTGGTGCACACCGAGCCGGATCTGACGGGGGTGTCGGCCGATCTCGTACCGCTGATCCGGGACTGCCTGGCGAAGGAGCCGGAGCAGCGGCCGACGCCGGACGAGATCATGGCTCGGCTGCCGCGGGTTCCGCAGTACGGGGGGCGGCTCGTCGAGGCGGCCGCGCCGGACGCGTCCGTGCCGACGCATGTCCGTGTCCCTCAGGCTCGTGAGGACTCTCCGTCCTCTCCCTCTCCCTGCTCCTCTCCCTCCTCCGCTTCCGCTACCCCGGCTTCTCCCCTCCCTCGGCGGCGGCGTCTGATGTGGCTCGTCGCCGCCGGCGTCGCGACCGCCGCGCTCGTCGCCGGCGGGACGTGGGCGCTGAGCCGCAGCGGTGACGCGGACCGGCCGCTGCAGACGCGGCCCACCGTGGCTTCGGCGGACTGGCGGCCGTGGGAGACGTCCGTGCCGGAGGGCGCGGCGGGGGACGGCACGGTGCGGGCGGGGGCCTGTGTGTACGGAGGGGATGCGCTGTACTGCTCCGCGCGGGGCGTGCAGGCGGCTCGTATCGACGCCGACGACGGCAAGGTCGCCTGGCGGAGGAGCGCCGGCGACGGAGGCTCCAGGTCCGCCTCCGGTCCCGCCTCGGCCTCTGCCTCCACCGCTCCTGTGCCCGCCCCCGTGATCTCCGGCGGTCTCGTCCACGTCCTGTCGGGGGACGGCGGGCGGCTGTCGGCGCTGGACCCGGCGAACGGTGAGCCGCGCTGGACGCGGGACGTGTCCGCGTACCGCGGCCGGGTGTACCACGCGGGCGACACCGTGCTGCTGGTTGCCGCCGACGGCACGGTGACGGCCGTCGACGGCGGTACGAACAAGGAGCGCTGGCGGCACGGGCTGGGGCTGCCGGAGCGGTCCAAGCCGGTCTTCTCGTTCTACGGCCGGGGGCCGGTGTACGCCGTGGCGCCCGCCGGTCAGGGCCGTCACCGCACGCGGATCCTCGCGGTCGACCCGGTGCGGGGGACGACGCTGTGGGAGCGGACGGCGGACGGCGACCTGACCGCGGTGGGGGCCGGGGCCGGGGCGGACGGTGCGCTGTTGCTGACGGCTCCCGACAAGGACAACCGGGTGGTGGCCGTCGTCCGGTACGAGCCGGGCACGCGGCGCGAGACGCGCGTGCCGCTCGCCACGCCGCTCAACGTTGCGAGCGCGGTCGCTGCGGCCCGGGGTGATGCGGTGTATCTGCTGTCCACGGACGGCGGGCTGACGGCGGTGGGAACGGCTGAGCGCCGGGGGCAGCTGTGGCGGCTGGACACGTCCGTGGCCAATGCGTCCGCGCTGGTCGCCGCCGACGGTGACCGGGTGTACTTCTCGGCGGCGGACGGACGGCTGCTGGCCGTCGGCACGGCCAAGGGGACGCTGCTCGGGCAGACGTCCCCCCGCCTGACCCGGGCCGGGCGCGGCTACCTCGATCTGCTGCCGGCACCGGTCGCGGCGGACGGCCGGGTCTTCGGCGCGGCGCCGGACGGAACGGTGTTCGCGGTCAGCGCCCGGGATCCGTCGCGCTGGCGTTGACCCCTGCGGGGGGTACGGGATGGACGAGGGCCGTTTCGGCACCGCCGGTCACCACCGCGGTGGTCGAGCACCGCCGCGGCGGAAAGCATGATGCCGGCCCCTTGCGCTCCACGCCCTTGCACAACGCAGCAGCACAGCGTCGACTGCCGGCCAACCGACAACCGCCCGAGCCCGGACCGGCACCGCCGATCACCACCATCGTGGCCGCGCGCCATCGCGGCGGAAGGATGGTGCCGGTTGCCGCCGTCGTAGCCGACGGCCGGCAGTGCCAGCAGGTTACGAGCTGCCGGCAGCGCCTTTGTCCCGCCGCAGCGGCGAGCAACCCGCCGACAACGCTTCCGGCGGTGCCGAGCAGCCCTCAGGACCCGGCCGCCGGGCAAACCCGGCCGTCCGCTCAGGCCCGTCAGCCTTCCAGAAGGCTGACGTCCCGCACTGCGCCCCGGTCCGCGCTCGTTGCCATCGCCGCGTAGGCCCGCAGTGCCGCCGAGACCTTGCGTTCGCGGTTTTTCGGGGCGTACGTGCCGCCGAGGGCCTCGCGGCGGGCCGCGAGCTCGGGCTCGTCGATGAGGAGTTCGATCGAGCGGTTCGGGATGTCGATGCGGATGCGGTCGCCGTCCTGCACGAGGGCGATCGTGCCGCCCGACGCCGCCTCCGGCGAGGCGTGGCCGATCGACAGGCCCGACGTGCCGCCGGAGAAGCGGCCGTCGGTGACGAGCGCGCAGGCCTTGCCGAGGCCGCGGCCCTTGAGGAAGGACGTGGGGTAGAGCATTTCCTGCATGCCGGGGCCGCCGCGCGGGCCCTCGTAGCGGATGACGACGACGTCGCCCTCCTGCACGCCCTTGGAGAGGATCTTGTCGACCGCCTCCTCCTGCGATTCGCAGACGACGGCGGGGCCCTCGAACGTCCAGATCGACTCGTCGACGCCGGCCGTCTTCACGACGCAGCCGTCGACCGCCAGGTTGCCCTTGAGGACGGCCAGGCCGCCGTCCTTGGAGTAGGCGTGGGCGGCGTCGCGGATGCAGCCGCCCGCGGCGTCCACGTCGAGGGACTCCCAGCGCTCGGACTGGGAGAAGGCGGTGGCGGAGCGGACGCAGCCGGGGGCGGCGTGCCACAGCTCGACAGCCTCGGGGGTGGGCGAGCCGCCGCGCACGTCCCACGCCTCCAGCCATTCCTTGATGCCGGGCGAGTGGACGGTGTGCACGTCCTCGTTGAGGAGGCCCGCGCGGTAGAGCTCGCCGAGGATGGCGGGGATGCCGCCGGCGCGGTGCACGTCCTCCATGTAGTACGTGCCGCCGGGGGCGACGTTCGGGGCGACCTTGGCGAGGCAGGGGACGCGGCGCGAGACGGCGTCGATATCGCCGAGGTCGTAGTCCAGCCCGGCCTCCTGGGCGGCGGCGAGCAGGTGCAGGATCGTGTTGGTCGAGCCGCCCATGGCGATGTCGAGGGCCATGGCGTTGTCGAAGGCGGCGCGGGTGGCGATGTTGCGCGGGAGGACGGAGTCGTCGCCGTCCTCGTAGTAGCGCTTGGTGATCTCGACGACCGTGCGGGCGGCGTTCTCGTAGAGGGCCTTGCGGGCCGTGTGCGTGGCGAGGACGGAACCGTTGCCCGGCAGGGAGAGGCCGATGGCCTCGGTGAGGCAGTTCATGGAGTTGGCGGTGAACATGCCGGAACAGGAGCCGCAGGTCGGGCAGGCGTTCTCCTCGATGCGCAGCACGTCCTCGTCGGAGACGTTCTCGTTGACCGCGTCGACGATGGCGTTGATGAGGTCGAGCTTGCGGACCGTGCCGTCGACGAGGGTGGCCTGGCCGGCCTCCATGGGGCCGCCGGAGACGAAGACCACAGGGATGTTGAGGCGCATGGCGGCCATCAGCATGCCGGGGGTGATCTTGTCGCAGTTGGAGATGCAGATCAGGGCGTCGGCGCAGTGGGCCTCGACCATGTACTCGACGGAGTCGGCGATGAGGTCGCGGGAGGGCAGCGAGTAGAGCATGCCGGCGTGGCCCATGGCGATGCCGTCGTCGACGGCGATGGTGTTGAACTCGCGCGGGACCGCGCCCGCCGCCTTGATCGCCTCGGAGACGATCCGGCCGACCGGTGCGAGGTGGGTGTGGCCCGGGACGAACTCGGTGAAGGAGTTGGCCACGGCGATGATCGGCTTGCCGATGTCCTCGCTCGCTACGCCCGAGGCCCGCATGAGGGCGCGGGCGCCCGCCATGTTGCGGCCGTGGGTGACGGTGCGGGACCTCAGCTCGGGCATCCTGCTCCACTCCTCGCAGTGTGTGGCGCCGCGTCGGCGTATCGACGTGTCGGCGTCTTTCGAGACTACGCCCGCCCTCCAGGGGGCGGACAGTTTTTCCGCTATGTGAGACGCGCGTCCGCGGTGCAGGCCGAGACGCCCGTCCGCGGTGCAGGCGCCGTCAGGCGTGGCCCGCCAGGTGCCGCTGCACCGCCGGTGCCACTATCGCGATCACCTGCTCCAGGTCCGCCGACGCCAGCGGCTCGACCTTGATCACGTAGCGCAGCATGGCGACGCCGACGAGGTGGGCCGCGGCCAGCTCCGAGCGCAGCTTCGGGTCGGGGACGTCGAGCTCGCCCGCGATGCGGGCCATCAGCCGGGTGGTGACGAGGTCGCGGAAGACGGCGGCGGCGGTCTCGTTGGCGACGGCCGAGCGGACGATCGCAAGCAGCTGTTCGCGGGTGTCCGGGTTCTCCCACACGCCGAGGATGAAGCGGGTGAGCCGCTCCCCCAGGGCCTCCGGGCCGCCGGCCTGGACGACGTCCGGCGCTTCGAGTGCGGGTGCGAAGTCGGTGGCGATGGCGGCCGCGAAGATCTGTTCCTTGGGGCCGTAGTAGTGGTGGACGAGCGCCGGGTCGACGTTCGCGCCCCTCGCGATGGCGCGGATGGACGCCTTGTCGTAGCCGCGCTCGGCGAATTCGGCGCGGGCGGCGGCGAGGATGCGCTCGCGGGCGCCGGGGCCGCTGCCCGCGTCCGTCCGGGCGGGCCGGCCACGTCTCCTGGGGGCTCCGGCACCGCTCCCGGCACCGCTTCGGGCACCGGCACCGGCTCCCCCGCCCACTCCCCCGCCCCCTGCCGCGCTCACGGCCGGGGCACGCGGCTGGGCGAGGCCAGGTGCAGCCGGGTGAAGGCGAGGGCCTCGGCGAGGTCGGCCTCGCGCTCGGCTGCGGACATCGCGCGGCGGGTGTTGACCTCGATCACCACGTGTCCGTCGAAGCCGCGGGTCGCGAGGCGCTCCAGCAGCTCGGCGCAGGGCTGCTTGCCGCGGCCGGGCACGAGGTGCTCGTCCTTGGCGGAGCCGTTGCCGTCGGCGAGGTGGACGTGGGCGAGCCGGTCGCCCATCCGGTCGATCATCGCGATGGCGTCCGTCCGGGCGGTGGACGTGTGCGAGAGGTCGACGGTGAAGTGGCGGTAGTCGTCCTTGGTGACGTCCCAGTCGGGCGCGTAGGCGAGCATCTCGCGGTCGCGGTAGCGCCACGGGTACATGTTCTCGACGGCGAAGCGGACGTCGGTCTCGTCGGCCATCCGCCAGACGCCGCGGACGAACTCGCGGGCGTAGCCGCGCTGCCAGCGAAAGGGCGGGTGCACGACGACGGTGCTCGCGCCGAGCTTCTCGGCGGCCGCCCGGGCGCGCTGGAGCTTGACCCACGGGTCGGTCGACCAGACGCGCTGGGTGATCAGCAGGCAGGGTGCGTGCACGGCCAGGATCGGCACCTGGTGGTAGTCCGAGAGGCGGCGGAGCGCCTCGATGTCCTGGCTGACCGGGTCGGTCCAGACCATGACCTCGACACCGTCGTAGCCCAGGCGTGCGGCGATCTCGAAGGCCGTCGCCGTCGACTCGGGGTAGACCGAGGCCGTGGACAGCGCGACCTTCGCATCCGGGATGCGCACCACTGGCTCTGTCACGAGGGACAGCGTACGACCGCCTCTCGTACGGCGTGCGGGTACCTCCGATGTGGCGGGTCAGCCGTGGCGGTCAGCCGGGGGGGGCGGCGGGTCGGCCGTGGGGGCGGCGGGTCAGCCGTGGCGGTCAGCCGTGGCGGTCAGCCGTGGCGGTCAGCCGTGGCGGTCAGCTCTCCCTCGGGGTCGGCAGGTGATCCAGCCTGCGCAGGATGACCCCCTCGCGCAGCGCCCACGGGCAGATCTCCAGCTCGTCCACCCCGAACAGGTCCATCGCGCCCTCGGCGACCAGCGCGCCGGCCAGCAGCTGGTGCGCCCGGCCCTCCGACACGCCGGGCAGCTGAGCGCGCTGGGCGGTGGTCATGGCGGCGAGCCGGGGGACCCAGTCCTCCAGGGCCCGGCGGCTGAGGGCGCGCTGGACGTAGAGGCCCTCGGTGGAGCGGGCGGCGCCGGCGATGCGGGCGAGCTGCTTGAAGGTCTTGGAGGTGGCGACGACGCGGTCGGGCGGGCCGAGGCGCACGAAGTCGCCGACGATGCGGGCGATCTGGGCCCGGACGTGGCGGCGCAGGGCCCGGACGTCCGTCGGGTCGGACGGGTCGCCGGGCAGCCAGGAGGTGGTGAGGCGGCCGGCGCCGAGGGGGAGGGAGGCGGCGGCGTCCGGTTCCTCGTCCAGGCCGAGGGCGATCTCCAGGGAGCCGCCGCCGATGTCGAGGACCAGAAGCTTTCCGGCCGACCAGCCGAACCAGCGGCGGGCGGCCAGGAAGGTCAGGCGCGCCTCCTCGTCGCCGGTCAGGACGGGCAGCGTGAGGCCGGTCTCCTCCTGTACGCGGGCCAGGACCGTGTCGGCGTTGGCGGCCTCGCGGACCGCGGAGGTGGCGAACGGCAGGACGTCCTCGCAGCCCTTGTCCTCGGCGGCCTGCAGGGCGTCCTGGAGGACGGCGACGAGCCGGTCTATGCCCTTGTCGCTGATCGCCCCGTCCTGGTCGATGAGCTGGGCGAGGCGCAGCTCGGTCTTGTGGGAGTGGGCGGGCAGCGGGCGCGCGCCCGGGTGCGCGTCCACCACGAGCAGATGGACCGTATTCGAACCCACGTCGAGGACACCGAGTCTCATGGCCTGAACGCTACTGCCGGGGCCGGGGGCGCATAGGCTTGTGGGGTGGCAAAGACGAAGAAGGCCAAGCAGGGCAAGCAGGGCAAAAAGCGCGACCGCTCCGCAGCGGCCTCCAGCACCTCCTCCAGCACCTCGGTGACCTCGAAGAACCCGGCGACCTCGGCGACCCCGGCGAAGGCGCCGGCGGTCTCCGACGAGGTCGGGCTCGACTTCGCCCGCGCCTGGGTCGAGTTCCCGGACCCGGCCGACGACGAACAGGTCTTCCGCTGCGACCTGACGTGGCTGACCTCGCGCTGGACGTGCATCTTCGGCAGCGGTTGCCAGGGCATCCAGGCCGGCCGCGCCGACGACGGCTGCTGCACGCTGGGCGCGCACTTCTCCGACGAGGACGACGAGAAGCGGGTCGCCGGGCACGTGGCGCGGCTCACACCCGAGATCTGGCAGTTCCACGACGTGGGCACGGACTCCGGCTGGACCCAGCTCGACGAGGACGGCGACCGCCAGACGCGCCGCTGGAAGGGCTCGTGCATCTTCCAGAACCGGCCGGGCTTCGCCGGCGGCGCGGGGTGCTCGCTGCACATCCTGGCCCTGAAGGAGGGCCGCGAGCCGCTCGAGACCAAACCGGACGTGTGCTGGCAGCTGCCGGTGCGGCGGACGTACGACTGGATCGACCGGCCGGACGACACGCGCGTCCTGCAGATCTCCATCGGGGAGTACGACCGCCGCGGCTGGGGCCCGGGCGGCCACGACCTGCACTGGTGGTGCACCTCGGCGACGTCGGCGCACGGCGCCGGCGACCCGGTGTACGTGACGTACCGGCCGGAGCTCACGGAAATGATGGGCAAGGAGGCCTACGAGCGGCTGGTCGAGCTCTGCGAGGAGCGGATGGCTGCGCTGCTGCCGATGGCTCCGCATCCGGCGGACGCGCGCCCGTAGAAGCGGGCGCCCGGCGGCGGGCCTGCTGCGCGAGCACGGCGGGCGGCTGATTCGGCACCGCCGGGCTGCGGCGTCGTGGTCACGCGCCGCAGCGGCGGAGGCACGCTGCCGGACCGGCATGCATGAGCGCCTGCACGAACGCCCACCGGCCCGGCGGCGGGCCTGCTGCCGCGGACAGAACTGACGGCTGGTTCGGCACTGCCGGGCTGCGGCGTCGTGGTTACGCGCCGCTGCGGCGGGGGTGCGCTGCCGGACCGGCATGCATGAGTGCCTGCACGAGTGCCCGCGCTGCCGCTACCGCCACCGCCGCGTAGCCACGGGTGGCCGCAACCCGGACCTCCCATCCGCCGCGACGGCGCGCCACCACGACGGCGGCGACCGGCGGTGCCGGGCCGGGCCCGGGTGTTCGGGGGGTGGGAGCGGGGCCCGCTCGCGCCCCGGGGTGGTCACGGCGGGGTCGGGCCCGCCGGGGCCGGTGGTGTGCCCGTCGGTGTCGGCGGGGGCTGCGTGGCTGCGGGGGACGAGACCACCGGGCGGCCCCGGCCCTCGATCGTGACCGTCGTGCCGCCCGGTGCGACGGTCACCCGCGCGCGCCACGGCCCTGCCGGCTCCCGCTCGCCGTCGACTTCGATCACCACGGTCACGGACTGCCCGGGCTGCAGCACGCCGCCCGGCCGGCTCAGCCGTAGCCACGGCGCGTCGGCCGTCATCGACCACACCACCGCCTGCCCGCCGCTCGCCGTCAGCGTGACGACCGTAGCGGTGCCGCTGGGCTGCGCCGTGACGGTCAGCCGGCCGGGGCCGGGCGCCCGGGCGGCGGGCGGCGCGGGCGGCGGGGCGGCACCGCCCGCGGGGGAGGGCGGGGCGGTGCCGGGTCGCGGGGGCGGTACGGGTCTGCCGTCCGGACCGATGACCGCCACCGAGAGCCCGGTGGCCACGCGCCCGGGCGTGACGCCCGTGCCGGCGGGGCGCGGGGCGGGCCCCGGCCCCCGGTAGGGGCGCTCGCCGACGGCGCCGGTCTCCTTCGCGGAGACGGCCGCGGGGTCCGGGCGCGCCTCCCCCGTCTCCGGCGCGCCGCGCCACGCGGCCCACAGGGCGAGCACGGGCGCGGCGATGACGGTGGCGACGACGGTCGTGGTGACGGCCCGGCTGCGCAGGCGGCTGCGGCGCGCCGTGCGGTCCTTGGGGTCGACGGGGTAGCCGCGCCGGTCGAAGCGGGGGGCCGCGGGCGCCTGGGCGCCGCGCTGCCGGCCCGCGCTCACGGCGGACAGCATGGCGGCGTACGCGGCGGCCCGGGGCGCCCGGAGGAGGGGCAGGGGCGCCGAGGAGGCGGTCGTACCGGGCCAGGGCTCGCCGGCGGTGGACCGCTCGGCGGTGCGGCGGCAGTCGGCGCAGTCGTCGACGTGCCGTACGAGCTCGCGCCGCAGGGTCGAGCCGAGCAGCACCTGGGTGTCGCCCGCGAAGCGGGCGACGACGGGGCAGCGGCCCGATTCCACGACGGCCAGTGCCGTCCGGGTGCGCTCGACCTCGCAGGCCGCGGAGGACATCAAGGCGCGCGCGCCGTCGGTCTCCAGGCCGAGGACGGCGGCGACCTCGGGGGCGGTCAGGCCGTGCCGGACGGCCAGTTCGAGCGCCTCGCGCTGCTCGGCGGTGGTCCCGGCGGCCTCGGGCCAGGCGAGCAGCGCGAGCTCGGCCCGGCGGTACGAATCCGGCGGGGCGGGCGGCTCGGAGCCCGGGGCGTCCGGGTTCTCCGGGTCGACCTTCTCCAGGGCGACGTTCTCCGGGGCGATGTTCTCCGGGGCGACGAGCCGGCGCAGGCAGGCCCAGCGGGCGAGTGCGTAGAGCCAGGAGCGGCGCAGTTCCTCGTCGGCGGGGGCGCGCTCGCACCGCTTCTCGGCGAGGGCGAGGGCTTCGCCGAGGGCGGCGGTCGCGGCGTCGTGCTCGCACAGCACCGACAGGCAGTAGGTGAAGAGCCCGTCGAGGTGGGGGTCGTACCGCAGGGGCGGCTGCTGCGCGAGGGTGTCGTGCGGGCCGGCGGGCACGGCGGGAATGCGGGCCGTCTCGGCCACCGCGGCGGACGTCGCGGCCTCGGAGGCCGGCTGCTCCTCGTACGCCGCCGGCGCGTGCTGATTGTCCCGAGGCGGGCGGGCCTCGCGCGGCCCACCGCGGTGTGCGCGGTGCGCGCCGGTGGCATGCGGTCGGTGCTCTGGCCTCCTGGTCATCATCCCGGCGACGGTAGGCGGGTGACGGGCCGTTGCTGCCACTGCCGACGCAGGTTTAACCCATTCGGGTGACGTTCTCCCGCAAAATAGGGACACGGCTGCGCTGTCCCCCCTGAGTTTGCGGGGGAAGGCCCGCCGGACCGCGGAAACAGACGGCTCCGCGGTTCTGGTAATGGACGGAGCCCTGCGCGCCCCGCGCCGAACGGGGGCCCCGGAATGTCAGTGGCCCCCGCTACGGTGGCTCGCATGGCTGCCCGCACCTCACGCTCGTCCGCCAAGGACCGGCCCTCCTACCGCTGCACCGAGTGCGGCTGGACCACCGTCAAGTGGCTCGGCCGCTGCCCCGAGTGCCAGGCGTGGGGCACGGTCGAGGAGTACGGCGCACCCGCCGTGCGGACGACCGCACCCGGCCGCGTCTCCTCGGCCGCGCTGCCCATCGGCCAGGTCGACGGCCGCCGGGCCACGGCGCGCAGCACGGGTGTGGACGAGCTGGACCGCGTCCTGGGCGGCGGGCTCGTGCCCGGTGCGGTGGTGCTGATCGCGGGTGAGCCGGGTGTCGGCAAGTCCACGCTCCTGCTGGACGTGGCGGCGAAGGCCGCGTCCGAGGAGCACCGCACGCTCTATGTGACGGGTGAGGAGTCCGCGAGCCAGGTGCGCCTGCGCGCGGACCGCATCGGTGCGATCGACGACCACCTCTACCTGGCGGCCGAGACGGATCTGGCCGCCGTGCTGGGCCACCTCGACTCCGTCAAGCCGTCCCTGCTGATCCTGGACTCGGTGCAGACGGTGGCCTCGCCGGAGATCGACGGCGCCCCGGGCGGCATGGCGCAGGTGCGCGAGGTGGCGGGCGCGCTGATCCGGGCCTCCAAGGAGCGGGGCATGGCCACGCTCCTGGTCGGTCACGTCACCAAGGACGGCGCGATCGCGGGCCCGCGCCTGCTGGAGCACCTGGTCGACGTGGTGCTGAGCTTCGAGGGCGACCGGCACGCGCGGCTGCGCCTGGTGCGCGGCGTGAAGAACCGCTACGGGACGACGGACGAGGTCGGCTGCTTCGAGCTGCACGACGAGGGCATCACCGGCCTGGCCGATCCGAGCGGGCTGTTCCTCACCCGCCGTGCCGAGCCCGTCCCGGGCACGTGCCTGACGGTGACGCTGGAGGGCCGCCGCCCGCTGGTGGCCGAGGTGCAGGCGCTGACCGTCGATTCGCAGATCCCCTCGCCCCGCCGCACCACCTCGGGCCTGGAGACCTCGCGGGTGTCGATGATGCTGGCGGTGCTGGAGCAGCGGGGCCGGATCAGCGCGCTGGGCAAGCGGGACATCTACAGCGCCACGGTGGGCGGCGTGAAGCTGTCCGAGCCGGCGGCGGACCTGGCCGTGGCGCTGGCCCTGGCGAGCGCCGCGAGCGACACCCCGCTGCCGAAGAACCTGGTGGCGATCGGCGAGGTGGGCCTGGCCGGCGAGGTCCGCCGGGTCACCGGAGTGCAGCGGCGGCTGGCGGAGGCGGCCCGGCTGGGCTTCACCCACGCACTGGTCCCGGGCGACCCCGGCAAGGTCCCCGCCGGGATGCGCGTGGTGGAGGTGGCGGACATAGGCGAGGCGCTTCGAGTGCTGCCCAAGCGGGTACCCCGGGAGAACCGGCGCAGAGCCGGGTCGGACGACCGAGCCGGGGAGAGCCCTGTCCAAGCGGGTGGGGGCCCTCTTTAATAGGCTGGACGAATAGGCTGGACGCCCGCATACGCCAGTAGACTTTGCCCTGGTCTCGCCCGTACGTACGGAAAGCAGGGCGGCCTGCGGCACCGTTGACCTTGCGACCGGAGGAGTGCAGTGGCAGCCAACGACCGGGCATCGGGCCCCGGCAAGGCCGGGGGTTCCTCCGGTGCCGACGGTCTGATGCGCGCCTCGCTGAGCGCCGTCGCGCCCGGCACGGCCTTGCGCGACGGCCTGGAGCGCGTCCTCCGCGGTAATACGGGTGGCCTGATCGTCCTGGGCATGGACAAGACGGTGGAGTCCATGTGCACGGGCGGCTTCGTCCTGGACGTGGAGTTCAGCGCCACGCGCCTGCGCGAGCTGTGCAAGCTCGACGGCGCCCTGATCCTCGACAAGGACATCACCAAGATCGTGCGGGCGGGCGTGCAGCTCCTGCCGGATGCGTCGATCCCCACCGAGGAGACCGGCACCCGGCACCGCACGGCGCAGCGCGTCTCCATCCAGTGCGGCTTCCCCGTCGTGTCGGTCAGCCAGTCGATGCGCCTGATCGCGCTCTACGTGGACGGCGAGCGGCGGACACTGGAGGAGTCCGGGGCGATCCTCTCCCGGGCCAACCAGGCCCTGGCCACCCTGGAGCGCTACAAGCTCCGGCTGGACGAGGTCGCCGGCACCCTCTCCGCCCTGGAGATCGAGGACCTGGTCACGGTCCGCGACGTGACCGCGGTCTGCCAGCGCCTGGAGCTGGTGCGCCGCATCGCCACGGAGATCGCGGAGTACGTGGTGGAGCTGGGCACCGACGGCCGCCTGCTCTCCCTCCAGCTGGACGAGCTGATCGCGGGCGTCGAGCCCGAGCGCGACCTGGTCGTGCGGGACTACGTGCCGGAGCCGACCGCCAAGCGCACCCGCACCGTCCCCGAGGCCCTGTCCGAGCTGGACTCCCTCACCCACCCCGAGCTGCTCGAACTGCCCATCGTGGCGCGCGCCCTGGGCTACAGCGGCTCTCCGGAGACGCTGGACTCCGCGGTCTCGCCGCGCGGTTACCGCCTGCTGGCGAAGGTGCCGCGCCTGCCGGGCGCGATCATAGAGCGGCTGGTCGACCACTTCGGCGGGCTGCAGAAGCTCCTGGCCGCCAGTGTGGACGACCTGCAGACGGTCGACGGCGTTGGCGAGGCCCGCGCCCGCTCGGTCCGCGAGGGGCTGTCGCGGCTGGCGGAGTCCTCGATCCTCGAACGCTACGTCTGAGGCCCCTGCGCCCCGGGGCCGGGCCCTCGAACGCTACGCCTGAGGCCCTGCGCCCGAGGTTGGCCGAGCCCTCGAACGCTCCGTCCAGGACGGATCGGCCGTACGGCTCCTGCCGCTCCCGTATCGAACGGCCGGGCGGCGCGGCCGCACGCCCGGCCGTCAACCCTTTTCGTCAGGCCTTCTCCAGGGTGAATTCCACCTTTTCGGTGACACCCGCGATCCTGACCTCGGCCCGGTACTTACCGGCGCCCGCCGCCCCCTCACCGGAAGGCGTCGCACAGCGCGGGGCGCTGCGCTTGCGGTCCCATTCCACCGTGCGCTTCGTCTCGCCCGAACCGGGGAGCTCGACCAGCACCGCGCCCGCGGCCCGGGGGCAGTCGTCGGAGGCCCACACGTGGTCGTCGCCGTCGATATGCGCAATCTTCAGAATGGCGGCGGTGGAACCGAAGTTCACCTTGCAGGCACTTCCGCCGGAGTTCTTCACGACGATCTCGAACTTCGGCTTCTCGCCGGGCTCGTAGGAGTCCTTCACACTGCGGATCGCAAGCCGCACCGAGCCGGGCCCGCAGTCGGGCAGGGACGAGCCGGCCGGAACGGCCTTGCCGTCGCCGGTGCCGAGGGCGCCGCTGCCGCCGCCCGTGCCCGTCGTCCCGCCGCCGCCCGCACCGGAACCGCCGCTGCCC
The DNA here is from genome assembly GCF_013394065.1 of Streptomyces rectiverticillatus. NCBI lineage: Bacteria > Bacillati > Actinomycetota > Actinomycetes > Kitasatosporales > Streptomycetaceae > Streptomyces > Streptomyces rectiverticillatus. The sequence continues at coordinate 4,208,559 of NZ_CP040752.1, read as the reverse complement.
GAGGCGCCGCCGCCGGAGCGGCCGTCACCGGCACCGCCGTCCGTGCCGCTGCCGCCCGTACCGCCGCTGCCCGACTCGCCGCGCCCGCCCGGGCGTTGGCTGAAGTGCGGGCCGGAGGGCACCGGTCCGGGGGTGATGGTGGTGTTGTCGGCCGGGTTCTTTCCGTCCGAGCCCTTGCCCTGGGCATCACCTGAGCCGCCGTCACCCCCGAGGGTGACGAACCAGAGCCCGACGAGAACGAGAAGGCCGAGCAGGCCAAGCGCAACTGCCCTCCGCCGCCAATAGATGGAGGAGGGAAGCGGCCCGATCGGATTGCGCAGAGATCCCACGCGAAGACTCTACGAGACATCGGCGGGGGCGCCTGCCCATACCCGCCGGGTGGGTGCCGGATTTTCTCATCATCAGCCCGCTGTCAGGCGGTTTTCGCGGGCCGCCGTCTGACGAAAGTCGGATGGACTGCCTGCCGATAGCCCGGTGTGGCGCCGAAGTGACGGACCGTAGGCTCCCTGGACCATGGACACTGTGGACAACGGCCTCTATCGCGACGTCACCGAATTCGCCCGCTCCACACCGGAGTGGGTGCACAGCCTTGCGGAAATCGGCACGGAGGCCGGGCTGTTGCTGCTGATGGCCGTCGCCGTCGCCGTCTGGTGGCGCAACAGGCGGACGGGGGCGCGCGGCGTCGCGCTCGCGCTGCTCGTACCGGTCACGACCGCGGTCGCCTACGGGATCAGCGAGATCGTCAAGGTCCTGGTGGACGAGGAGCGGCCGTGCCGGGCGGTCCGGGGCGCGGTCGCCTCGCTCGCGCCCTGCCCGCCGCACGGTGACTGGTCGTTCCCCAGCAACCACGCGACGCTCGCGGCGGCGCTGGCGGCCGGGATCGTCCTCGCCCGGCGGGTGCTGGTGTGGGCCGTGCTGCCCATGGCCCTGCTCGTCGCCTTCTCGCGGGTCTTCCTCGGCGTGCACTACCCGCACGACGTGGCCGCGGGCCTCCTGCTCGGCGCCGCCGTGGCGCTCCTGGGCGGGCTGCTGCTCGCGCGGTGGGCCACCTCGCTCGTGGACCGGGCGGGGCGGGGACGGCTGCGGGTGCTGGTCCGGGCGTAGGCCGTCGCGGGGACGGGTCCCGCAGGCACAGGTCCCGCAGGCACAGGCCCCGCGGGGCTCACGCCGTGGGGCTCACGCCGTGGGGCGCGTCCACTCCGTCTTGTGGCCGAAGCCCTGGCCGTTGTCGACCAGCCGCAGCCAGTCGGGGCGCAGCTCCCACAGGTCGGTACGTTCCATCGCCTGCCGGAGCCGGTCGTTGTGGTCGACGTACGGGAAGCGCTCGCTGTACGCGCGCCACCCGGCCTCGCGCTCCGCGCCCTCCAGGCGGCGGCAGGTGCCGCGCCCTTGAAGGCCCGTCAGGGCCGTCCACACCTGCCCGTCGCGCTGGGCGGTGAACGCGACCCGGGCACCCGCGCCCGGGTCGCCCGTGCTCGCGGCGACGAGGGCGCGGCCGTGCCGGGTGGTGGCCGAGGTGACGAAGAGCAGCGCGGTGACGTCGTCACCGGGCGGTCCGGGCGGTCCGGCCGGGTCGGCGGGCCCGGCGAGGGCGTAGAGCACCGCGCACGCCTGCGGACCGTCCTCGTCCGCGTAGGCCAGGGTGAGGGTCGAGTGCGCGTCGAGAGCCGCCCGGATCTCGCGCGGCGGCCGCTGCTCCGTATCGCTCATGGCCCCATTCCACCGCGTCCGGCCGGAGCCGACCAATCGGGGGGCCGGTCAGCCCACGACCGAACCGGTGACCAGCCCCGCCTCGTAGGCGACGATCGCGGCCTGCACCCGGTTGCCGGCCCCCAGCCGGTCGAGGACCGCGCTCACGTAGCCCTTGACCGTGCCCTCCACCAGGTGGAGGCGCCGGCCGATCCCCGCGTTCGAGAGCCCTTCGCCCACCAGGGCGAGGACCTCGCGCTCGCGGGCCGTCAGCCCGGCGATCCGGGCGCGGGCGGCGGCCCCGCGCGTCAGGCGCTCGCCGCCGAGCTCGGCGATGACGTGCAGGGCGACCTTCGGGGAGAGGTAGGCGCCGCCGTCCGCGACGGCACGGACACCGGCCATCAGTTCGTAGGGATCGCCGGACTTGAGCAGGAAGCCGGTGGCCCCGCCGCCCAGGGCACGGGAGACGTAGGCGTCCTCGGAGAAGGTGGTGAGGATCGCGACGGCCGTGCCGGACGCGCTCCGGCGGATCTCCTCGCACGCGGCGAGGCCGTCCAGGCGGGGCATGCGGATGTCGAGGAGCGCCACGTCCGGGCGGTGGGCGCGGGCGGCTTCGACGGCCTCGTGGCCGTCCGCCGCCTCCGCGACCACCTCGATGCCGGGGTCGGCGGACAGGATCGCGCAGACTCCGGCGCGGATCATCGCCTCGTCGTCGGCGACGAGGACTTTGACGGTGCTCACCGCAGCCGCTCCTTCTCTTCCTGTTCCATGACCTCTTCCTGTTCTGCGAGGCCGGAGGGGCCGGAGGGGCCGGCGCGCGGGATGCGGCTCTTGGCGACGAGGTGCCCGTCGCGGAAGCAGAGCCGGAAATGTTCGACGCTGACGAAGAGTTCGCCGCTCGCCCGGTAGTAGCGGCACTCCGCGCCGGCGGGCGGCTCGACCGTGGCCCGGTCGGCCGGCGGGTCGGCGACCTGCCGGTCCGGCAGGACCGGGGCGACGTCGGCGTACGGCGCACCGACGGGCAAGGCGGCGTAATCGGCGGGCTTCAGGACCGAGTGGCCCTTGATGTACGCGTACCAGGCGAAGGCCGCGGCGAGGAAGACGGCACCGGAGGCGGCCGCGACGGCGAAGGGGACGGCGAACCGCCGCCGGGCGGTGCGGTGAGCCTGTGCGAGGCCCGCCGGTTGCCCGGTCGGTCCGGTCCGTCCGGTCCCTCCGGCCCCTCCGGCCGTCGAGGGCCGGGGTGCGGGGCGGAGCCCCGGCTCGTGCGGCAGACGCGCGCTCACCTCGAACGCCCCGCCGTCCCCGCAAGGCCCCGCCGTGAACTCGCCTCCCGCGAGCGCCACCCGCTCCCGCAGGCCCAGCAGGCCCGTACCGCCTCCGGGTGCCGGGGACGCGGCCGTGGGGCCGGGGCCCGGACCGGTCACGACCGTCACCGCGGTCTCCCCCGCCCCGCTCTCCACGGTCACCGAAACCTCCGCTCCCGGCGCGTGCTTGGCCGCGTTCGTCAGCGCCTCCTGGACGACGCGGTACGCGGCCCGCTCCACGAGCGGCGGCAGCGCCGTTTCGTAGGGCAGCCGGGCGCGTACGGGCAGGCCCGAGGCCGCCGCGCGGTCCACGAGGGCGCGGAGCGAGTCGTCCGGCGGGGTCAGCGGCGCGGGCGCGGCCGGGCCGGCGTCGCGCAGGACGCCGATGATGTCGCGGAGCCGGTCCGTCGCCGCCGCCGCGGCCTCGCGCAGGTCCGCGGCGGCGGCCCGGTGCGTCGCGTCGAGGCCGGGTGCGACCTGCAGGGCCCCGGCGCGCAGGGCGATCAGGCTGAGCTCGTGGCCGAGGGAGTCGTGCATGTCCTGGGCGATGCGGGTGCGTTCCCGCAGCCGGGCCCGGTCGGCGACGATCTCCTGTTCGCGCTCCAGTTGCGCCGCCCGGCTCCAGCCCGCGGCGACGAGCTCGCGGGCCTGGCGTCGGTACCGGCCGGCCAGCCAGGGGAAGACCGCGCCGAAGAGCAACGTGCCGGTCAGAACCAGCCATTCGACGACGGGGTCGACGTCGCGGGCGAGGACGAGCAGCGTGCCGGCGGCGGCGACGGCCGGGAAGGCGTACAGCGCGGGGCGGGCGGCGGCCGAGCGGCGGCCCAGAAGGTAGGCGAGGACGGAGAGCGCGGGCCCGTAGGAGAGCGTGAAGAGGGAAGGGGACGTGGCGAGCCCGAGTCCGGCGGCGAGGGCCAGGGCGAGCACCGGACGGGCCCGGGAGAGCGCCACGGCGACGGCGAGGACGGCCGCGCCGATGGCGCTCTGCCACCAGGGCCGGGGCGCGTTCACGCCGGTCAGGTCCGCGACCGCGCCGGGTACGGCGAGCACCGCCCACAGCAGGGCGTCGGGCAGGGCCCTGAACAGGGTGGTGATCGTGCGGCGGCTCACCGGTCCGACGGTACAAGCCGGCCCGTCCGCGCACCCCTGACGAAAGTCAGACGAAAGTCAGGGGAACGGGGCCCGGCGCGTTTCTCCGTCGCGCACGGCCGTGCCAGGATCGGAAGCGCCATGACTGTCACAGACCGCACCACCATCCGTTCCGAGTCCTCCTCCTCCGAGCCGCTTCCCGGGGAGCTCCACGGCCCGGTCATCGACTGGTTCGCCGCGAACGCCCGCGATCTGCCCTGGCGCCGCCCCGAAGCCGGCGCCTGGGGCGTGATGGTCAGCGAGTTCATGCTGCAGCAGACGCCGGTCAGCCGGGTGCTGCCCGTCTACGAGCAGTGGCTCGCGCGCTGGCCGCGCCCGGCGGACCTGGCGGCGGAGCCGCCCGGGGAGGCGGTGCGCGCGTGGGGCCGGCTCGGCTATCCGCGGCGGGCGCTGCGGCTGCACGCCGCCGCAACGGCGATCACAGAGCTGCACGGCGGCGACGTGCCGCGCGACCACGCCAGGCTGCTGGCGCTGCCGGGCGTCGGCGAGTACACGGCGGCCGCGGTGGCCTCCTTCGCCTACGGGCAGCGGCACGCGGTCCTCGACACCAACGTGCGCAGGGTGTTCGCGCGCGCCGTGAGCGGCGCGCAGTACCCGCCGAACGCGACCACCGCGGCCGAGCGCAAGCTGGCCCGGGCGCTGCTGCCGGAGAGCGAGCCGGTGGCCGCCCGCTGGGCCGCCGCGACGATGGAGCTCGGTGCTCTGGTGTGCACGGCGCGCACGCCGGTCTGCGGGCGCTGCCCGATCGCCGACCGGTGCGCCTGGCGCGCCGCGGGATCCCCCGCGCACGACGGCCCGCCGCGCCGCGGCCAGACGTACGCGGGGACCGACCGGCAGGTGCGCGGCAAGCTGCTCGCGGTGCTGCGCGAGGCGCTGGAGCCCGTACCGCAGGCGGCGCTGGACGCCGTGTGGGACGAGCCGGTGCAGCGGGCCCGGGCGCTGGACGGGCTGGTGGCGGACGGCCTGGTGGAGCCGCTGGCCGGTGGCAGGTACCGGCTGCCGCTGACGTAGCGCGCAGGGGGCTCCCGAACGGGACAGAGCCCCCTTTTCACGCCCTACCGCCCCTGCTCCCGCATCGCTGTTACACAACCTATGGACAGCTGTGCACCTGCCGCAGTGCTGCCGCACATCACGCCGCAACAGCTCCTCCGTAGCGTCCTACCCGTGCTGGGAGACCACCAGCGTGACGCGGGGAATGCAAGCGGAATGGAGGCTGCGAGATGGCCAGCAGCGGCAAGGTTCTGGACTTCGAGGAGTACGTGCGCAACCGTCAGGACGCCCTCCTGCGCAGCGCCCGCCGTCTCGTGCCGGACCCCATCGACGCACAGGACCTCCTCCAGACCGCCCTGGTGCGCACCTACGGCCGCTGGGAAGGCATAGCGGACAAGTCGCTGGCCGACGCCTACCTCCGCCGTGTCATGATCAACACTCGTACGGAGTGGTGGCGCGCCCGCAAGCTCGACGAGGTGCCCACCGAGCAGCTCCCCGACGCGAGCGTCGAGGACAGCACGGAGCAGCACGCCGACCGCGCCCTGCTGATGGACATCCTCGGGGTCCTGGCACCCAAGCAGCGCAGCGTCGTCGTGCTGCGACACTGGGAGCAGATGAGCACCGAGGAGACCGCGGAGGCGCTCGGCATGTCGACCGGCACGGTCAAGAGCACGCTGCACCGGGCCCTGGCCCGGCTGCGCCAGGAGCTGGAGAGCCGCGACCTGGACTTCCACGCCCTCGAGCGCAACGAGCGGGGGCAGGAACGGTGCGCAGCCTGAAAAAGGCGGCTCCCCCCAGGCCGGCACTGATCACCGGCGGCACGGTCACAGCTCTGGCCGCGGCCGCCGGTCTTCTGCTTGCCGGATGCGATGCGGGCAGCGAGGGCGTCCGCAAGGAAGGCACCGCGCAGACGCAGTCCGCGGCGAAGCCGACCCGCATGCCCTCGGCCTCGGCATCGGCGGGCCGGCCGCAGGAGAAGATCGACGCGGTAAAGCTGATCAAGAACGATCCGAAGATCGGCAGCCAGGTCAAGAAGGACCTGAAGCCGTGCGTGAAGAACCAGTACCCGCTGGATGTGATCTACGGGAAGCTGACCGACGGCAGCCGTGACGACATCGTCGTCAACATCCTCACGTGCGGCGATTCCGTGGGCGTGGGCTCGTATGTGTACCGTGCGAAGAGCGACGGCTCCTACGAGAACGTGTTCATGATCGAGCAGGCGCCCGTCTACTCCGAGATCGACCGCCGCGACCTCCGCGTCACCAAGCAGGTCTACGGCCCCGGTGACGCGGTCTGCTGCGCCTCGGGCGAAGATGTCATGACGTACCACTGGTCGGGTACGGAGTTCCGGGAGACCGGTCGCACGCACACCGACTACAGCAAGGTCGGCAACACCGACAAGGGCGATCTCCCCAGCGTGGGGACGGAGGGCTGAGGGCAGCGTGGCCGATACGCATGTGCTCTTCGTGGAGGACGACGACGTCATCCGTGAGGCCACCCAGCTGGCACTGGAGCGCGACGGTTTCGAGGTGACCGCGGTGCCGGACGGGCTGCTGGGGCTGGAGAAGTTCCGCGCCCGCAAGCCCGACATCGCGCTGCTCGACGTCATGGTCCCGGGCCTGGACGGGGTCAGCCTCTGCCGCCGGATCCGTGACGAGTCGACCGTTCCCGTGATCATGCTGTCGGCGCGCGCGGACTCCATCGACGTCGTCCTGGGCCTGGAGGCCGGCGCCGACGACTACGTCACCAAGCCCTTCGACGGCGCCGTGCTCGTCGCCCGCATACGGGCCGTGCTGCGCCGCTTCGGGCACGCCGGCGGGAAGAACGGCGCCGCCGGGGCCGACACCCCCGAGGAGCTGGAGGGCGGCGTGCTGCGCTTCGGCGACCTGGAGGTCGACACGGACGGCATGGAGGTCCGCAAGGGCGGCGCGCCCGTCGCACTGACCCCGACCGAGATGCGGCTGCTGCTGGAGTTCTCCGCCGCGCCCGGCACGGTGCTCTCCCGCGACCGCCTGCTGGAGCGGGTGTGGGACTACGGCTGGGGCGGCGACACCCGGGTCGTCGACGTCCACGTGCAGCGGCTGCGCGGCAAGATCGGCCAGGACCGGATCGAGACGGTCCGCGGCTTCGGCTACAAGCTCAGAGGGTGACGAGGGTGACCACCCCATGGTGATCCGCCCGGTGGCGCCCCGGCCGACGGCGATCCGCCCGGCGGGGACCGGCTCGGCGGGGACACACCCGGTGGGGACCGGCTCGTGGTGAAGCTCGCCCTCCGCTCCGGTCTGCGCTGGAAGGTCAGCCTCGCCATCGCGGGCGTCAGCGCGCTGGTCGCGGTGGCGCTCAGCCTCGTCGTGCACAACGCCGCCCGCCTGTCGATGCTCGACAACAGCCGCGACGTCATGGACGAGCGCGTACAGATCGCCCAGCGGTACTACGAGAACACCGGCCGGCTGATGCTGCACGCCAAGCTCGACGATCCCGCGCTGCCCAAGTCGCTGCGCGACGCCGCCGCCATCGGCCAGCGCGCCACGTTCCTGCAGGACTCCGGCGGCAAGGGCTCGCCCGAGGTCTGGGCCTCGGTGCCGGTCCGCAACGGCAAGATCCTCTCGATCCACACCCGGTTCAAGGACCGGTTCTCCATCATCGACGCACTCGACAAGGCGCTGATCATCGGCTCGGTCTCGGTCGTCCTCGGCGGCTGCGCGCTCGGCATCCTCATCGGCGACCAGCTCTCCCGCCGGCTGCGCAAGGCCGCGACGGCCGCCCGCAAGCTCGCCGACGGCGACTCCGAGGTGCGGGTGCGCGAGGCCATCGGCGGCCGCGTCCGGGACGAGACCGACGACCTGGCCCGCGCCGTCGACGGCATGGCCGAGGCGCTCCAGCGCCGGCTGGAGGCCGAGCGGCGCGTCACCGCCGACATCGCCCACGAGCTGCGCACCCCCGTCACCGGCCTGCTCACGGCCGCCGAGCTGCTGCCGCCGGGCCGGCCCACCGAGCTCGTCCGCGACCGCGCCCAGGCCATGCGCACGCTCGTCGAGGACGTGCTGGAGGTCGCCCGGCTGGACGGCTTCGCCGAGCGCGCCGAGATGCAGGAGATCCTGCTGGGCGAGTTCGTCGAGCGCCGGGTGCGCGCGTTCGCGCCCGAGGCCCGCGTACGGGTCGCCCGGGACGCCTACGTCTCCACGGACCCGCGCCGCCTGGAACGCATCATCGGCAACCTCCTGGCCAATGCCGCCAAGCACGGCAAGCCCCCGTTCGACGTCACCGTCGAGGGGCGCGTCCTGCGCGTGCGCGACCACGGGCCCGGCTTCCCCGAGGAACTGCTCCGGGAGGGGCCGAGCCGGTTCCGCACCGGCAGCAAGGACCGCGCGGGCAAGGGCCACGGCCTGGGCCTGACCATCGCCGCCGGACAGGCCCGGGTGCTGGGCGCCCGCCTGAGCTTCCGCAACGCCGACCCGGAGGTCGAGGGCGGCACGGGGGCCATCGCGGTGCTGTGGCTGCCGGAGTCGGCGCCGACGAGCACGGGGACGTTCCCGATCATCCAGGTGCCGGACTAGCGGGCCCGACGCGGCTCACGGGCGTCATGGGCCTCACATCGGGTCGACGCACTCGCCCCAGGTCTTGTCGAAGTCCAGCCGCTCGTTGCGCTGCGTCAGCGAGAACCAGTTGCCGGAGTCGTCGCGCAGGATCGCCTCCGTGCCGTACGGGCGCTCCTGGGGCTCCTGCAGGAACTCCACGCCCTTGGCCTTGAGCGTCTCGTAGTCCCGGTGGATGTCGTCGGTGCTCAGCACCCCCGCGCCCAGCGCGCCCTTGGACACCAGCTTCTTCATGGCCTCCGCCGACTCGGGGTCGAGCCCGGGCGGTCCGGGGACCATCAGCGTCAGCTCGACGTCCGGCTGGTCCTTGGCGCCCACCGTGAGCCAGCGCATTCCCTTCTCGCCGCCCATGGTCATATCGGTGCGGACCTCCAGGCCGAGCTTCTCCGTGTAGAAATCCTTCGCCCGGTCCTGATCGAGGACCCAGACGGTGGTGACGGCAATTCCCTTGATCATGACGCGCTCCGATCACCGGCTTTTGCGCTGCATTACCACCGTAAAAGCAGGAGCCGGTGCACCGCGTGTCGCGGTGCACCGGCTCCTGGGGTGGATCCGATTGATCAGAGGGTGATCAGAGGTGTGATCAGAGGCTTCCGCCGCGGGCCTTCAGGAAGCCGACCGGCTCGATGGCAGTGCCGTAGTTCGGGGTGGTGCGGATCTCGAAGTGCAGGTGGGGGCCGGACGAATTGCCGGTGGAGCCCGACAGGCCGATGACCTGGCCGGTGCTGACGCTCTGGCCGACCGAGACCTTCACCTGCGAGAGGTGGGCGTACTGGGAGTACGTGTTGTCATCGTGCTTGATCACGATGGCGTTGCCGTACGCGGGGCCGTCGCCGCCGCCGTTCGGGCCGGCCTTGACGACGGTGCCGCCGTGGACGGACATGACGGGCGTACCGCTGGCGACGACCAGGTCCTGGCCGCTGTGCTTGGCGGCCCACATCTTGCCGGCCTTACCGAACGGCTGGCCGATCTGGTACTGGGCCAGGGGCGCGACCCAGGCGTCGGCACGGTTACGGGAGGCCTCGGCCTCCTTGCGGGCATCCTCGGCACGCTTGGCAGCGTCCCGCTTGGCCTGCTCGGCGTTCTGCTTCTCCTTCTCCGCCACCTTCAGCTGCGTCTCGGCCTGCTTGTTCAGCGCGTCGTCCAGCGCCGCGACGGACGCGAACGCCGGGAACTCGCTCACCGAGGCGGTGGTGTCGGCTGCGAGCGCGACCCCGGAACCCAGCGCGACCGAGGCTCCCAGGCCGGCTGCCACGACGGCGACGCGGGTACGGAGAACGGTCTTGCTCGGGTTACGGAAAGCGGTGCGCTTCGACATACGGATAAACCTCCAGGCATAAACAGGTCCCGGCTGCGGACCGGGATCGCCATACCTTGGTAACCCGCATTCGCCGGGCTGCCAAGCACGGCCTCTACTAACGAATGCCGTAGCGATGGCCTGGTAATTCATGCCGCCCTGAGCAGGGATTCCGCCTGTTTTATAGGAGAAATGAGGTGTGGTCCGGCTGCTAATTTCCTTAGTACGTGACCCACGCCCTATGGCGGGTGTCACCACCGAAGGACATTCGGCCTCCCCGGTTCCGGGACCAAAGACCCGGCCGCGGCGGTACGCTCCCCGTCAGCGGTCGCGCACACAGCGCAGCGGCCGCCGGGGCCGGGGGTGGCAGAGATGAGCAGTGGTTTCGAGGACGTGGAGCTGGCGGATGCCGTCCAGGCGGTACGGGAGGGCCTGACCTCGGCTGCGGCCCGGGGCGCGGGCCAGGACCTGGCCTTCGAGGTGGGCGAGATCGCCATGGAGTTCACCGTCGAGATCCGCAAGGACGCCAAGGGCTCGGGCGGGGTGAAGGCCTGGGTGGTCAGCGCGGACGCGGAGGCGTCGCGCGGCTCGACCCGCACCCACAAGGTCTCCTTCACCCTGACGCCCAAGGACACGCGCACAGGTGGCAGCTGGCGCGTGGGCAACGAGCGGCCGGGCGGGGTGTCGCGGTTCGGGTCCTCCGGGCAGTAGCGGTGGGCCGGGCGGGGGCCTCGGCCGGGACGTCGTGGCGGCCCTGCACGGAAAACACGGGTCGGCCCCGGAACCGTGCGGTTCCGGGGCCGACCCGCTGTCGCGGAATGTGCGGAGGGCGCTTACGCGTCCTTGGACAGGTTGGGACCCGCCCCGCCCGCCGCCGACTCGATCGGCGGGGTGTCCGGCAGGGCCGACTTCTCCTCGCCGCGGAAGGTGAACTTCTTCTCCTCACCCTCGGTCTCCGTGCCGACGACCACGATGTGGCCGGGGCGCAGCTCGCCGAAGAGGATCTTCTCCGAGAGGATGTCCTCGATCTCGCGCTGGATCGTGCGGCGCAGCGGGCGGGCGCCCAGGATCGGGTCGTAGCCCTTCTTCGCCAGGAGCGACTTGGCCTCGGAGCTGAGCTCGATGCCCATGTCGCGGTCCTTGAGCCGCTCGTCCACCTTGGCGATCATGAGGTCGACGATCTGGATGATGTCTTCCTCGGTGAGCTGGTGGAAGACCACCGTGTCATCGACACGGTTGAGGAACTCGGGCCGGAAGTGCTGCTTGAGCTCCTCGTTGACCTTGGCCTTCATGCGCTCGTAGCCGGTCTTGACGTCGCCCTGGGCGGCGAAGCCCAGGTTGAAGCCCTTGGAGATATCCCGGGTGCCGAGGTTCGTCGTCATGATGATGACGGTGTTCTTGAAGTCCACGACCCGGCCCTGGGAGTCGGTCAGGCGACCGTCCTCCAGGATCTGCAGGAGCGAGTTGAAGATGTCCGGGTGGGCCTTCTCGACCTCGTCGAACAGGACCACCGAGAACGGCTTCCGGCGGACCTTCTCCGTCAGCTGGCCGCCCTCTTCGTAGCCCACGTAGCCGGGGGGCGAGCCGAAGAGGCGCGAGACGGTGTGCTTCTCGCTGAACTCCGACATGTCGAGGGAGATCAGGGCGTCCTCGTCACCGAAGAGGAACTCGGCGAGGGTCTTGGACAGCTCGGTCTTACCGACACCCGAGGGGCCGGCGAAGATGAACGATCCGCCCGGGCGCTTGGGGTCCTTGAGGCCCGCACGGGTGCGCCGGATGGCCTGGGAGAGCGCCTTGATGGCGTCCTTCTGGCCGATGACGCGCTTGTGCAGCTCGTCCTCCATGCGCAGCAGGCGGGAGGACTCCTCCTCCGTCAGCTTGAAGACCGGGATGCCGGTGGCCGTGGCGAGGACCTCGGCGATCAGCTCGCCGTCGACCTCGGCGACGACGTCCATGTCGCCGGCCTTCCACTCCTTCTCCCGCTTGGTCTTCGCGGCGAGGAGCTGCTTCTCCTTGTCACGCAGGGAGGCGGCCTTCTCGAAGTCCTGCGAGTCGATCGCGGACTCCTTCTCCCGGCGCACGTCGGCGATCTTCTCGTCGAACTCGCGGAGGTCCGGCGGCGCGGTCATCCGGCGGATGCGCATCCGGGAGCCGGCCTCGTCGATCAGGTCGATCGCCTTGTCCGGCAGGAAGCGGTCGGAGATGTAGCGGTCGGCGAGCGTGGCGGCCTGGACCAGCGCCTCGTCCGTGATGGAGACGCGGTGGTGGGCCTCGTAGCGGTCGCGCAGACCCTTGAGGATCTCGATGGTGTGCGGCAGCGAGGGCTCGGCGACCTGGATGGGCTGGAAGCGGCGCTCGAGGGCGGCGTCCTTCTCCAGGTGCTTGCGGTACTCGTCGAGCGTGGTGGCACCGATGGTCTGCAGCTCGCCGCGGGCCAGCATCGGCTTGAGGATGCTGGCGGCGTCGATCGCGCCCTCGGCGGCGCCCGCACCCACCAGGGTGTGGAGCTCGTCGATGAACAGGATGATGTCGCCGCGGGTGCGGATCTCCTTGAGGACCTTCTTCAGGCGCTCCTCGAAGTCACCGCGGTAGCGGGAGCCGGCGACCAGGGCGCCGAGGTCGAGGGTGTAGAGGTGCTTGTCCTTGAGGGTCTCGGGCACCTCGCCCTTGACGATGGCCTGGGCCAGGCCCTCGACGACGGCGGTCTTGCCGACGCCGGGCTCGCCGATGAGGACCGGGTTGTTCTTCGTACGGCGGGACAGCACCTGCATGACCCGCTCGATCTCCTTCTCGCGCCCGATGACCGGGTCGAGCTTGGATTCGCGGGCGGCCTGCGTCAGGTTGCGGCCGAACTGGTCCAGGACGAGCGAGGTCGAGGGCGTGCCCTCGGCCGGGCCGCCGGCCGTGGCGGCTTCCTTGCCCTGGTAGCCGGAGAGCAGCTGGATGACCTGCTGCCGGACTCGGTTGAGATCGGCGCCCAGCTTCACGAGGACCTGGGCGGCGACGCCCTCGCCCTCGCGGATCAGGCCGAGCAGGATGTGCTCGGTGCCGATGTAGTTGTGGCCGAGCTGAAGGGCCTCGCGGAGCGAAAGCTCCAGGACCTTCTTCGCACGGGGGGTGAAGGGGATGTGCCCGGACGGGGCCTGCTGGCCCTGGCCGATGATCTCCTCCACCTGCTGGCGGACCGCCTCGAGCGAAATCCCGAGGCTCTCCAGGGCCTTAGCGGCGACACCCTCACCCTCGTGGATCAGGCCCAGGAGGATGTGCTCGGTGCCGATGTAGTTGTGGTTGAGCATCCGGGCTTCTTCCTGAGCCAGGACGACAACCCGCCGCGCACGGTCGGTGAACCTCTCGAACATCGTTAATCGCTCCTCAGAGCGGTCAGGCAAGTAGGGGTCGGTCCCCTCCCTGTCCTTCCGCATGCTAGTCCCGCGGGACGGGACAGCTCATTCCAACTGCCGACATCCGTCCGGATCACCCCGCGTCGGCGGGGAAACCTGCTGCCGAACAGCCGACATCTCCTCCAACCCGATGGTGGGAGACGATGTTCCCGCAGGCCAGGCATATACGCTCGCCGTCACTACGCCGACGGCGAACGCGAGCCCGGCCCGACACGCCCGCCCATCGCCCGCCGCCATCGTTGATGACGCGCTCCGCGCGGTGTCGCACCGCCTCTTCCCATGGGGAACCTCTTACCCGCAAGGATTGACAATCCATGCGGCGCGGGCACCGTCCATCCGCTACGGGCGAACACCCTCGCGCCGCCCGGAGCGCCTGTGCGCCCCCCACTCCTTATACGGAGTGTGCCCAACTACCCACCCAGAGTAACCTCTTGGTGGTTTCACCGTTGCACCGCACATGACCGTTGCCCTCCCGCGCCCCGGCGGTCCCGCAGATCAATGGTGCCAGGCGCGTCGGTGGTACGAGCACGAGCTGGGCTGGCCGACCTCCGGCGCGGCACCCCTGGAGCTGCCGACCGGCCTCCGCTTCGACGTCCTGGATCTCCCTTTGGACGCCGGCTCCGCCGTGCTCGCCCGCCCGGTGCGCACGGGCCCCGTAGCCCTCGACGTCCGGACGCGGAGGCTGTGGTTCCTGGTCGCCGCGGGCAGCGCGGACGAGCTGCCGGAGCTGCTCGACTGGCTGGAGTGGGGCGCGGTCCCCCTGGACCTGGCCGCGCTGGGGCAGGGCGGGCGGATCGCCGCGCCGGTGCCCGTCGGCCCGGGCCACGGGCGCCTCGGGACGCTCGGTCCGGGGAAGCCGGACAAGCCGGGGAGGGCCGTGTGGGTACGGCCTCCCGCACCGGGGAGCCCCGGGGGCGGGGTCGAGCCTGCACTGCCGGTGACCGGCCTCGGGGGCGATGGGGACGCCCCCGATCTCGCACGGCTCGTGGGCGCGGCGGCCACGGAGGTCCACCGAGCCCGGTTGCTGCGCACCCGAAGGGCACGCTCGCAGGGGCCGGCGGAAGATCAGCCGTTGGCCTTCTCGTACGCCTCGCGGATGTCGGCGGGCACGCGGCCGCGGTCGTTGACGCTGTAGCCGTTCTTCTTGGCCCAGGCGCGGATCTTCGCGGTGTCCGGGCTGCCGGCAGCGGCGGCGGCGCGCACCTTGCCGCGAGCGCCCGCGGCACGGCCGCCGGTGCGGCGCCCGCTGCGGGTGTACGGCTCCAGCAGGCCGCGGAGCTTGTCAGCGTTGGCCGTGGTGAGGTCGATCTCGTACGTCTTCCCGTCCAGGGCGAACGTCACGGTCTCGTCGGCCTCGCCACCGTCGAGGTCATCGACAAGAAGGACCTGAACCTTCTGCGCCACGGGGAATCCTTTCAGTGGAAAATGGGATTACGGAGGAATAGCAAACCGCCTTTCCCGGAAAAACACAAACCCCCCGGGAAGGTTCAGCCCGCCTTCCGCGTGGGAACCATCCCTTCCGGAGGCATGTGATAGGGGCGCGATTCGGACATAGGGACCGCGATCACAGATGCAGAAGCATCCGGCTGTTGCCAAGGGTGTTCGGCTTCACCCGTTCGAGACCCAGGAACTCGGCGACGCCCTCGTCATAGGAACGCAGCAGCTCGCTGTAGACATCACCGTCCACGGGTGTCTCACCGATCTCCACGAAGCCGTGCTTCGCGAAGAAGTCCACTTCGAAGGTGAGGCAGAAAATGCGCCGCACGCCGAGCCAGCGCGCCGTCTGCAGCAGCTTGCCCAGTACGGCGTGGCCCACCCCGGCGCCCTTCACGTCCGGGTCCACCGCGAGAGTGCGCACCTCGGCCAGGTCTTCCCACATCACGTGCAGGGCCCCGCAGCCGATGACACTGCCGTCCTCGTCCCGCTCGGCCACCCAGAACTCCTGGATGTCCTCGTAAAGAGTGACGGTGGCTTTGTCGAGGAGGATGCGGTCACGAACGTACGTGTTGATGAGACGGCGCAGCGCCGGCACATCGCTGGTCCGGGCACGGCGGACGGTGACGACTTTTGATAGTGCGGGCATGCCCGGACGCTATCGCCCCGGGGTCCCGGTGCCCTCGCCGGGCCCGTCGAGTTGCACGACCCGGATGGCGTCCCGCAGGGCTTCGCGTTGTTCGGCCGACATCATGCCGAAGAAGGCGACGAGAGCGGCCGCGGGGTTGTCGCTCACGGACCACGCTTCGTTCATCAGTGCGGCCGAGTAGGCGGCTCGGTTCGAGACCGCCTCATATCGATAGGCGCGGCCTTCCGCTTCCCTGCGCAGCCAGCCCTTCTGATACAGGTTGTCCATTACGGTCATGACCGTGGTGTAGGCGATGGACCGTTCCTGTTGAAGGTCTTCCAGCACTTCTCGAACAGTGACCGGCCGGTTCCAGTCCCACACGCGCGTCATGACGGCGTCTTCCAGATCACCCAGGCGTCTGACCACACGCGAATAATAGTGGGAGATGTCTGGAATGACGCTTTATCGAGGCAGCAAAGGGGCAGCAAAAAGGGCGCACGGCCGAGAAATGCGGTCTCGAACCGTACGCCCGTGAGCACCCGCGCCCGCCGGGGGCGCATCCGGCGGCCGTCGCGCCGCGCGGAGACGCGCGTCGGACGAGGATGCGTGCCGGACGGAGACGGAGAACGGGGAGACAGGCGTCAGGCGGCGCTGCCCTTGCCGGCCTGCTGGGCGGCCTCGGCCCGGGCCAGGGCCGCGTCGACCAGGGCGTCCTCCTTGCCCTTGTTCGCGCCGCCCTGACTCTTGATGATCGTCACGACCAGGGCGGTGAAGGCGATCGCCATCACGACGGGCGGCACCAATGCGGCGACATAGTCCATGGCCGTCGGCTCCTTCTGGGTCTGGCTTGCGCGGATGTGAGCGACCCGTCCAGATTACGCGCGCTCCGTAAGGCCGCTCAGGCGGGTCGGGCGTGCGGCGCCTCGCCCGCCGGGGGCGGTGCGGGCTTGCGCCGGGGCGGGAAGACCTCACCGGGCGTGGGGATGGGCCGCTCCGGGCGCGGCCCGTTCGGCGGCTTGGCGGGCTCCGTGCCGGGCTTGCCCGGGGGCTTCTCCTCCGGCTTGCGCCCCGGCTTCTGCCCGGGGCCCGCCGGACCGTCGGCGGCGGGCGGGAGGCCGCCGGGCAGGGCGAGCAGCGGAGTGCGGCGCAGCCGGATGCGCGCGGCGGGCACCGCGCAGGCCACGCGGTCGGCCGCCGCGGCCCGGCCGGCCGGGCCCGCGACGAGTTCGCAGCGGCGCAGCAGGGCCCGGTAGCCGGCCGTGGCGGGCCCGGCCGAAGGGGTCGAGCACAGGGCCCGGAGGGCGTCGAGGTCCTCCGTGCGCGGCCGGTAGCCCGCCGCGAGGGCGTCCTGGAGGCGCTCGGCGTAGCCGGAGGCGGCGCCGGGGAGGGCGGCGCGGTAGCGGGCGAGGTCGGCGAGGAGGAAGGCGCGCAGCCTTCCGCTCTCCAGCACGGCCTCGTCCACGGCCGCGGCGAGCCGGTGGCAGTCGCGCACCTCCGCGGCGCGCTCGGGGCCGGGGCGCCCGGGGACGGCGTGGGGGTGGAGGGCGATGGCGAGGGCTCGGCGCAGCACGCGCAGTTCGTCCGCGCTGAACGCCATGCCGCCGCGTGATCCATAGGGCGTGGGCATGCGCCGACTTTAAGTGCTAAACGGACAATTTTCGTCTAGCTGGATATTTACGGCGTGGCACGGGCCGGTCACCCACGGGACGCACCCGCAGGGCGCCCTGGGGGTCAGCGCCGCCTGCGGCGGGTGACCCCGAGCGCGATGGCGCCTGCCGAGACGGCGGTGCCGGAGGTGGTGGCGAGCAGCAGGGTGCTGTTGGTGGCCGGTTCGGCGGGCGGCCGGGGCACCCGGTCCACGACCTCGACGCGGATCGGCGCCGAGTCGTTGCCGGGGTCCGGGTCGGCGGCGCTCTCGCCGTCGCGGTCGAGGATCCGGACCCGGCCCTCGGCGCCGTCGACCTTCTCGTCGATGCGGACCCGGAAGCCGAGCGTCTCCCGCTCCCCGGCGGTGAAGCCCTCCCCGATGGAACAGACGTACGAGCCGGGCTCGGCGGACGGGCCCGGCTTCGCCACGCAGGGCTGCCGGACGCCGCTGTGCGGGGCCGCGACGATCGTCGTGCCGGGCGGCGGCGTCACCTCGTACGCGCTGGCGCCGTGCCCGGGGCGCCCGCCGGCCGGGCCGGGCCCGCCGTTCCTGACCCCCAGCTCGACCTCGACGGTCTCGCCGACCTGCCCGACGACCGGATGGGCGATGGCCTGGTAGTCGGCGCGGAGCGCCGCTCCGGCCTGCGCCGGGCCGGCGCACAGCCCCAGCCCGGCCGCCAGCGTCGCGGCGGGGACCACCGCCCACCGCATTGTCCGCTTCATTGCCCACACGCCCCATGCCCGTCGGATGCGGAATCAGGTTCCGCAGCTGACAGGACAGTTGAAACGGACGGTTGGTTGCGTGCTACGCGCGGGAGACGTTCCGCTCGTAGACCAGCCGCAGGCCGATCAGTGTGAGCCACGGCTCGTGTTCGTCGATGACGGACGCCTCGCCGAGGACCAGGGGCGACAGGCCGCCGGTGGCGATGACGGTGACGTCGTCCGGATCGTCGGCGAGCTCGCGGGCCATCCGCTCGACGACGCCGTCCACCTGCCCGGCGAAGCCGTAGAGGATGCCGGACTGCATGGCCTCGACCGTGTTCTTCCCGATGACGCCGCGCGGGCGGGCCAGCTCGATCTTGCGCAGCTGCGCGCCCTTGACGCCCAGCGCCTCCACCGAGATCTCGATGCCCGGGGCGATCACGCCGCCCGCGTACTCGCCGCGGGCGCTGACCGCGTCGAAGGTGGTGGCCGTGCCGAAGTCGACGACGATGCACGGGCCGCCGTAGAGCTCGACGGCCGCGACGGCGTTGACGATCCGGTCGGCGCCGACCTCCTTGGGGTTGTCCATCAGGATCGGCACGCCGGTCTTCACGCCCGGCTCGACCAGCACCGCGGGCACGTCCCCGTAATAACGGCGGGTGACCTCCCGCAGCTCGTGCAGGACGGCGGGGACCGTGGAGCAGATGGCGATGCCGTCGATGCCGTCCCCCAGCTCCTCGCCCAGCAGCGGGTGCATGCCCATCAGGCCCTGGAGCAGGACCGCCAGTTCGTCGGCCGTGCGGCGGGCGTCGGTCGACACCCGCCAGTGCTCGACGATCTCCTCGCCGTCGAACAGGCCGAGGACCGTGTGGGTGTTGCCGACATCGATGGTGAGCAGCATCAGGCGGCTTCCTCCTGCGCATCGTCCTCGTCGCGCTCCCGCAGGTCGAGGCCGATGTCGAGGATCGGGGACGAGTGGATCAGCGAGCCGACCGCCAGGTAGTCCACGCCGGTCTCGGCGTAGGCGTGGGCGTTGACGAGCGTGAGCCGGCCGGAGGACTCCAGCAGGGCCCGGCCCGCGACGAGTTCGACGGCCTCGCGGGTCTGCTCGGGGGTGAAGTTGTCCAGCAGGATGAGGTTGGCGCCCTCGGCGAGGACGGGCGGGATCTGGTCGATCCGGTCGACCTCGACCTCGACCGGCAGGCCCGGGAAGGCCTCCCGCACGGCCCTGAAGGCCTCGGCCACGCCGCCGGCCGCGACCACGTGGTTGTCCTTGATGAGCGCCGCGTCCGACAGGGACATGCGGTGGTTGACGCCGCCGCCGCAGCGCACCGCGTACTTCTCCAGGGCGCGCAGGCCGACCGTGGTCTTGCGGGTGTCGCGGACGGCGGCCTTGGTGCCGTCCAGCAGGTCGGCCCACTCGCGGGTCGCGGTGGCGATGCCGGACAGGCGGCACAGGAGGTTGAGCGCGCTGCGCTCGGCGGTGAGCAGGTCACGGGTGCGGGTGCGGACGGTGAGCAGCTTCTGGCCGGCGGTCACCCGGTCGCCGTCCTCGACGTGCCGCTCGACCTCGAACTCCTCGGTGCAGACGACCGAGAGGACCGCCTCGGCGATGTGCAGGCCGGAGACGGTGCCGTCCTCGCGGGCGGTGAAGTCGCCGGTGGCGACGGCGTCGGCGGGGATGGTCGCCACGGTGGTGACGTCCTGGCCGCCGTCGAGGTCCTCCTCGATGGCGAGGTGGGCGATGTCCTCGATCTGCAGGGGGTCGAGGCCGGCCTCGGCGAGCAGCCGGGCCAGGTCGGGGTCGAGCCCGCACTCCAGCGCGTCCTCCGCGAACGTCTCACCGCAGCCACAGCCGTCACCGCAGCCGCCGGTGGCCGTCTCGAGGTTCACCTGGATGTCCTGGCCGATCTGGTGGAGGGGGAGTTCGTTCGGGGTGGTCACGTGGTGCTCCTCGGTTCGGCGCCGGTCGTGGACGGGTCGGGCGTGACGGACGGGAAGGCCGCCGTCCCGGTGGTGGAGACCGAGAGCGTACGGTCCGGGCGCAGGGTCACCAAAAGATGCCGGTGCCAGGCGGTGTCGTCGCGGTCGGGGCGGTCCTCGCGCCAGTGGCAGCCGCGGGTCTCCTCGCGGCGGAGCGCGGCGGCGACGAGGACGCGGGCCACGAGCAGGAGGTTGGTGGCCTCCCAGCTCTCCGTACCGGGCGCCTCCAGCGCGGCGGCGGCGTCCTCGTCGATGCGCGCCAGCTCCGCGGCCGCCCGCTCCAGGCTCTCCCTGGACCGCAGGACCCCGGCGCCCTCCGTCATGATGCGCTGGATCTCCGAGCGGGCCTTCGGGCCGGCGAGCACCGTGCCGGTGGCGGAGGCCTCCGGCGGGAGGGCCTCCCCCGGCGCGCCCGCCTTCCGGAGGCCGGCGGTCACGTCGGCGGCGATGCGCTCCGCGAAGACCAGGCCCTCCAGCAGGGAGTTCGACGCCAGGCGGTTCGCGCCGTGCACGCCCGTGCAGGCGACCTCGCCGCACGCGTAGAGCCCGGGGACGGTCGAGCGGCCGAGCAGGTCCGTGCGGACGCCGCCGGAGGCGTAGTGCGCGGCGGGCGCGACCGGGATCGGCTCCGTCACCGGGTCGATGCCGTGCGCGCGGCAGGCGGCGAGGATCGTGGGGAAGCGGTGCTCCCACATCTCGGCGCCGAAGTGGCGGGCGTCCAGGTACATGTGCTCGGCGCCGAGCTCCTGCATGCGGCGCGTGATGCCCTTGGCGACGATGTCGCGCGGGGCCAGCTCCGCGAGCTCGTGCGCACCGGCCATGAAGCGGTGACCGTGCTCGTCGACGAGGTGGGCGCCTTCGCCGCGTACGGCCTCCGACACCAGCGGCTGCTGGCCCTCGGCGTCGGGGCCGAGCCACAGCACGGTGGGGTGGAACTGGACGAACTCCAGGTCGGACACCTCGGCCCCGGCGCGCAGGGCGAGGGCGACGCCGTCGCCGGTGGAGACGGCCGGGTTCGTGGTGGCGGAGAAGACCTGGCCCATGCCGCCGGTGGCGAGGACGACGGCCCGGGCCCGTACGGCACCCACGCCGTCGCGCTCACCCTCGCCCATGACGTGCAGCGTGACGCCCGCGGCGCGGCCGTCCGCGTCCTTGAGGAGGTCGAGGACCAGGGCGTGCTCGATGGTCTCGATGCCCGCCGCCCGCACGGCCTCGACCAGGGCGCGGGAGATCTCGGCGCCGGTGGCGTCGCCGCCCGCGTGGGCGATGCGGCGCCGGTGGTGGCCGCCCTCGCGGGTGAGCAGGATGGCGCCGGACTCGGCGTCGGTGTCGAACTGCGCGCCCGTGGCGATGAGCCGGCGCACCGCGTCGGGGCCCTCGGTGACCAGGGTGCGCACGGCCTCGTCGTCGCACAGGCCCACGCCCGCCACGAGCGTGTCGTCCAGGTGCTGTTCGGGGGTGTCGCCCTCGCCGAGCGCGGCCGCTATGCCGCCCTGGGCCCAGCGGGTGGAGCCGTCGTCCAGGAGGGCCTTGGTGACGACGGTGACCTTCGCACCGGCGGCGGCGCAGCGCAGGGCGACGGTGAGCCCGGCGACGCCGGAGCCCACGACGACCACGTCGGCGTCGACCGCCCAGCCGGGCTTGGGTGCGTGGAGGCGTATACCGGTCATCGCTCGGCTCCGAGATGCAGGGGGACGTTGTCGATCAGGCGGGTGGTGCCGACCTTGGCGGCGACGGCCAGGACGGCTTCGCCCGCGTAGTCGTCGGGGACCTCGGTGAAGTCGGAGGGGTCGACCAGGGCCAGGTAGTCCAGGAGGACCGGGGGCTCCAGCTTCGCCGCCGCTTCCAGGATGCCGCGGGCGGAGCTGCGGACCGCGGCCGCGCCGCCGTCCACGGCCGCGGCGCCGGCGCGCAGGGCCCGGGAGAGCTCCAGCGCCGTGGCCCGGTCGGCCTCGGAGAGGTAGCGGTTGCGGCTCGACAGTGCGAGGTGGTCGCCCTCGCGGACCGTCGGCACCCCGACGACCTCCACGGGGAAGTTGAGGTCGCGGACCATGCGGCGGATCAGGGCGAGCTGCTGAGCGTCCTTCTGGCCGAACAGCGCGACGTCCGGCGCGGTCAGGTGCAGGAGCTTGGCGACGACGGTGAGCACGCCGTCGAAGTGCCCGGGGCGGCTGGCGCCTTCCAGGCGCTCGCCCATGGGGCCGGCGGTGATGCGGACCTGGGGCTCCCCGCCGGGGTAGACCTCGTCCACGGAAGGGGCGAAGACGGCGTCGGCGCCCGCCCGGCCGGCGATGGCGAGGTCGGCGTCGAGGGTGCGCGGGTAGCGGTCGAGATCCTCACCCGCGCCGAACTGCAGCGGGTTGACGAAGACCGTGACGACGACCTGGCCGTCCGGCCCGGCCAGCCGGCGCGCTTCGCGCACGAGGGTGGCGTGGCCCTCGTGCAAGGCGCCCATCGTCATCACGACGGCGCGGCGGCCTGCGCGCGGGAGGGCCTTCAGCTCCTCGGCGTCGCGGGTGAGCTGGGTGGTCATGCGGTGCCTCCGTCCGCGAGGACGCCGAGCAGGTCCTCCGCCAGTTCCGGCTTGAGCAGGCCGGCCGCGAGGGCGCGGTCGGCGGTCGTACGGGCCATCGCCAGATATCCGGGGACGGCCTGGGGTGCGTGGGCGCGCAGCTCGGCGATGTGCGCGGCGACGGTGCCGGCGTCGCCGCGGGCCACCGGGCCGGTCAGGGCCGCGTCGCCACTGCGCAGGACGTTGTCGAGCGCGGCGCCGAGGAGGGGGCCGAGCATGCGGTCGGGTGCCCCGACGCCGGCGGTCCGCAGCAGGTCCATCGCCTGGGCGACCAGGGTGACCAGGTGGTTCGCGCCGAGGGCGAGGGCCGCGTGGTAGAGCGGGCGGGCCTCTTCCGCTATCCACTCGGGCTCGCCGCCCATCTCGATGACCAGGGCCTCCGCGGCGAGCCGCAGCTCGTCGGGGGCGGTGACGCCGAAGGAGCAGCCGGCGAGCCGGTCGACGTCGACCGGGGTGCCGGTGAAGGTCATGGCGGGGTGCAGGGCGAGCGGGAGGGCTCCGGCGCGGCGGGCGGGGTCGAGCACGGCGGTGCCGTGCCGGCCCGAGGTGTGCACGATGAGCTGGCCCGGGCGGACGGCGCCGGTCTCGGCGAGCCCGGCGACCAGGCCCGGCAGGGCGTCGTCGGGCACGGTGAGCAGGACCAGCTCGGCGCGCGCGAGCACCTCGGCGGGGGTGACGAGCGGGACCTCCGGGAGCAGGGCGGCGGCCCGGCGCACGGAGGCGTCGGAGACTCCGGAGGCGGCGACCGGGCGGTGCCCGGCGAGCCGGAGCGCGGCGGCGAGCGCCGGGCCGACGCGGCCCGTGCCGACGACGCCGACGGTGAGCCGGGCGGGTCGGTCCTGGGGGCTCGGGTGCTCCGGACGGGTATGTGCGTTCACGCGGCGATGGCCTTCCGTTCCAGTCCGCGGCGGGTACCGGACGATTCCTTCGTCATGCTACGTGAGGCGCGGGGGGCGGTCCCCGGCCGTCCCCAGCCCTGTGGATAACGCCGGCCGTGTGAAGAACCCGGCCACGCGTCCGGGCGTCCCGAGTGATCGGCCGGGCGTCCGGCGGGCCGGGAGCGCGTCAGCACTCGGCCGGGCGGCCGCAGGCGTCCGGGACGCGGCGGTCGGCGTCCTGCACCGGAGACGGCCGGACGGCTGCCGGGCGGACGGCCGACGGCAGGACGGCCGACTGCAGGACCGCTGCCGGGCGGAGGCGGGCGGCGGGGCGGAGGAAGCGGAACAGCGC
Source organism: Streptomyces rectiverticillatus (assembly GCF_013394065.1). Taxonomy (NCBI): domain Bacteria; kingdom Bacillati; phylum Actinomycetota; class Actinomycetes; order Kitasatosporales; family Streptomycetaceae; genus Streptomyces; species Streptomyces rectiverticillatus. The sequence goes on along the minus strand of NZ_CP040752.1, from coordinate 4,184,934 downwards.
CGCCCGGCGGGCGCGGCGGGCGGCCACCCGCTCGTCGACGACCGCCCGGAAGGCGCGCCAGGTGCGGAAGGCGCGGTAGGCCTCCACGTCCCCGGCGCCCGGGGCGGGCGGGGCCGGCTCCCCGTGCTGGGCGGCGCGGTAGAGGTCGAGCATGTGCTGCTGAGCTGCGTTCATGTGATCCACGGTGCGCCGGTGGACGCGCCCCTGCCGCTTCAATTGACGAGAGCCGTCAAGTGACGGCCGGACCCCCGGGGGGAAGGGCACGATGAGCGCATGACCGTGGAGATCGACATCGCCGGGCTGCCGCACGAGCGCATCCTTTTCAACCCGTCGCCGCTGGCGGAGCTCGGTGCGATGCTGCACGTCCTGGCGGAGCCCGGCCACCACCCCGGGCTGCACGGCTGGGCCACGGCGACCGCCTCCGGGCTCCGGCCCGACCTCGCCGACCGGCTGACCGAGGCCGACTTCCTGTGGCGCTCGGCCCGCTCCGACCTGCTGCTGCCCGCCGCACCCCGGGCCACGCTCGCCGAAGAGCTCGACGACCTCGACCGCATGGACGACGAGAAGTTCGTGGCCGCGGCCTTCGAGGTCACCTGCAGCTCCGAGCGGCCCGTGCCCTCCCCGCTGGTCGACGCCGAGCAGCGAATGCGGGTGCGCGAGCTGTCCGCCGCCCGGGGCCCGCGGCAGGCGCAGTTCACCGACCGCATGCTGGAGAACCCGCCCGCGCTGCGCGCCTGGCTGCGCAGGCTCCTGGAGGACTGCGAGGAGGCCTTCTTCGCCGACAACTGGCAGCGCGTACGGGTCCAGCTCGCCACGGACGCCCGGCACAAGGCGGATCTGCTGCGGCGCAAGGGGCTCGCCGAGGCCATGGCCGCGGTCTCCACGGCCGTCTCCCTCGGCGCGGGCGGCACGCGGATCGTCTTCGACAAGCTGCAGAACGGCCGGGCGACGGCCTACGCGGACGGCCTGACGTTCATACCGACCGCGTTCGGGTGGCCGCACCTCATCGTGCTGAACCGGCCCGGCTGGCAGCCGATGGTGCAGTACCCCGTGGCCGCACCCGAGCTCCCCAAGGGCACGGCCCTGCAGCTGGTGCAGCACCGGATGGAGGCGCTCGCGCACCCCGTCCGGATGCGGCTGTGCCGCACGCTGGCCCGCGGCCCGCACACCACCAGCGAGCTGGCCGCCGTCTTCGGTCTGACGGCGCCCGAGGTGTCCCGGCACATAGCCGTGATGAAGAAGGCGGGCCTGCTGGCCACGCGCCGCCGCGGCCGCTACGTCCTGCACCAGCTGGACCTGCCGGTGGTGGCCCGCCTGGGAAGCGACTTCCTGGAAACGGTCCTGAGGTAGGAGACCGTCCTGAGGTAGGGGCAGGGCCCGCCGGGCGCTACTTCTGCGGCGTCCCGCCCCCGGCCCGGACGAGACCGCTCTCGTAGGCCAGCACCACCACCTGCACCCGGTCGCGCAGCCCCAGCTTGGTCAGGATGCGTCCGACGTGCGTCTTGACCGTGGCCTCCGAGAGCACGAGCCGCGCCGCGATCTCACCGTTGGACAGGCCCTGCGCCACCAGCAGCATGACCTCGCGCTCCCGCTCGGTCAGGCGCCCCAGCTCCGTGCCGGCCTGCTCCTTCGTCGTGCTCGGCAGCATCGGGGTGAAACGATCCAGCAGGCGGCGGGTGGTGCTGGGCGCGACCACCGCGTCACCGCTGTGCACGGCCCGGATCGCCCCGAGCAGCTCGGCCGGCGGCACGTCCTTGAGCATGAAGCCGCTCGCGCCGACCTTGAGCGCCGAGAACGCGTACTCGTCCAGGTCGAAGGTGGTCAGGATGAGCACCTTCGGCGGATCCTGCTGGGCGCAGATCCGGCGCGTCGCCTCCACGCCGTCGAGCCGGGGCATGCGGACGTCCATCAGGACGACGTCCACCTCGGTGCCGGCCAGCACCTCCAGCGCCTCCGCGCCGTCCCCGGCCTCGGCGACGACCTCCATGTCGGGCTGGGCGGCCAGCACCATGCGGAAGCCGGTACGCAGGAGTACCTGGTCGTCGACGAGCATCACCCGGATGGACATGCAGATGTCCCTTCCCTCGGTCGGAGTACGGCGGCAAAACGTCCGGCACCAGCAAACACCATGGTCAGCGACCGCCCGGCTTCACCGGCAGCAGCACGCTGATCCGGAACCCGCCGCCCGGCCGCGGGCCCGCGTCCAGCGTGCCCCCGACCATGCCGACGCGCTCGCGCATCCCGATCAGGCCGTGGCCCATGCCGTCGGCGCCGCCCGCCTCGTACAGCTCGTGCTGCGCGCCCCGGCCGTCGTCCTCGACGAGCAGGCCGAGCCCGTCGTCGAAGTAGGTCAGGCGGACGCTCGCACCGGCCTCCGGGCCGCCGTGCTTGCGGGTGTTGGTCAGGGCTTCCTGCACGATGCGGTAGGCGGTCAGCTCCACGCCGCTGGGCAGCGCGCGCGGCGCGCCCTCGATCTCGTACTCCACGGGCAGGCCCGCGTCGCGCACCTGCTCGACCAGGTCGCCGATCTGCTCCACGTCCGGCTGCGGCACGTAGTCCCCGCCCTCGGTGGTGCCCTCCTCGGTGCGCAGGACGCCCAGCAGGCGGCGCATCTCGGCCAGCGCCTGGCGGCCCGTGCCGGAGATCGTCTCCAGGGCCTGCTTGGCCTGCTCGGGCGAGGCGTCGAGGACGTACGCGGCGCCGTCGGCCTGGACGACCATCACCGAGACGTTGTGCGCGACGACGTCGTGCAGCTCGCGGGCGATGCGCGCCCGCTCGGCCGTCACGGCCATCCGCGCCTGCTGCTCGCGGTCCTTCTCCAGGCGGGCGGCGCGCTCTTCCAGCTGGGCCCAGTACGCGCGGCGGGTGCGCATGGAGTCGCCGAGCACCCAGGCGAGGACGAAGGGGGCGGTGAGGAAGGCCAGGGCGATGAGCGTGCCGCCGATCCCGCGGCCGACGACCGGCCACCGGATCAGGAAGAGCACCGGTGCGGCCAGCCCGCCGGCCAGGGCCACTCTCGACGCCCAGCGGACGTGGCCGGAGGCGACGGTGTAGACGATCGCGAGCATCGCGATGTCGGCGAACGAGCCCTGGACGTCGGCCACGACCTGCGCGAGGCCGCTCGCGATCGCCAGGAACAGCATGGGAATGGGAGCGCGGCGGCGCAGGGCGATCACCAGGCTGAGGGTCAGCACCGTGACGACGTCCACGGCCGTCTGAGTCGCCGACATGCCGTGTTCTTCAGCGGCGGCCAGCAGGCTGAACCCGAGCAGCAGTACAGCCCAGAAGCTGTCCACACCCGTCGGGTGCCTGCGGAGAAAGTCGTAGAGGCGGTGCACGTCACCCAGCGTAGGCACGCCGGGTACGTGCCGGGGTCAGCCCGGCGATCGATCCGGTGACGCTCCTTCTACTCCGCAAGGTGGAGGCGGCGTGTCCGCGAAGGGCGCATAGCGTGTGCGTATGGCAAGCGGAACGATGACATGGCGCGCTGCGACCGAGGCCGCGCTCTACGGTCCCGGCGGCTTCTACCGGCGCCCCGAGGGCCCCGCCGGGCACTTCCGAACCTCCGTGCACGCCTCCCCGCTGTACGCCGGGGCCGTCGCCGAGCTGCTGCGCCGGGTCGACGAGGCGCTCGGGCACCCGGCGGAGCTGACGTTCACGGACGTCGGCGCCGGCCGCGGCGAACTGCTCACCGGCGTCCTCGCCCGGCTGCCGGAGAAGGTGACGGCGCGGCTGCGGCCGGTCGCCGTCGAGCGGGCCGCCCGCCCGGACGGCCTGGACCCGCGCATCACCTGGGTGAGTGACATCCCGGACGGCACCGAGGGCCTGCTGTTCGCCAACGAGTGGCTCGACAACGTGCCCGTGGACGTCGCCGAGACGGACGCCGAAGGCGTCGCGCGCCAGGTGCTCGTCCAGGAGGACGGCGAGGAGATGCTCGGCGACCCGGTCGCGGGCGGGGACGCCGCGTGGCTCGCCCGCTGGTGGCCCGTCGACGGCGCGCCCCCCGGCACCCGCGCCGAGATCGGGCACCCGCGCGACGCCGCCTGGGCGCGGGCCGTGGGCAGCCTGCGCGGCGGCCTCGCCGTGGCCGTCGACTACGCCCACGAGCGGGCCGGCCGGCCGCCCTTCGGCACCCTGGCCGGCTTCCGCGAGGGCCGCGAAGTGCGGCCGGTGCCGGACGGCTCGTGCGACATCACCGCCCACGTCGCCATGGACGCCTGCGCGGGCCCCGGCAGCACCGTGCTGACCCAGCGCGAGGCGCTGCACGCCCTCGGCGTGGACGGCGGCCGCCCGCCGCTGTCGCTCGCCTCGAGCGACCCGGCCGCCTACGTCCGGGCGCTGGGGCGGGCGGGCGAGGCGGCCGAGCTCACCTCCCCGGCGGGCCTGGGCGCCTTCGGCTGGCTGGTGCAGCCCGTCGGCGAGGCCTGCCGGGGCCTGCTCCCGGGCCTTCCGGACCGTGCCCCGGACGGGGCCGGCCCGGAAGGCTGACAGACTTGTCCCCATGACCCCCATGACGGAGACGACAGTCGGCATCGGCGGTGCGGCGGAGAGCACCGACATGGTGCTCAACATCGGACCCCAGCACCCGTCCACGCACGGCGTGCTGCGCCTGCGGCTCGTCCTCGACGGCGAGCGGGTCCGCGAGGCCGAGCCGATCGTCGGCTATATGCACCGCGGCGCGGAGAAGCTCTTCGAGGCCCGCGACTACCGGCAGATCATCATGCTCGCCAACCGCCACGACTGGCTGTCGGCGTTCTCCAACGAGCTGGGCGTCGTCCTGGCCGTCGAGCGGATGCTCGGCATGGAGGTCCCCGAGCGCGCCGTGTGGACCCGTACGCTCCTCGCCGAGCTGAACCGGGTCCTCAACCACCTGATGTTCCTCGGTTCCTACCCCCTGGAGCTCGGCGGCATCACCCCCGTCTTCCACGCCTTCCACGAGCGCGAGGAGCTCCAGACGGTGATGGAGGAGGTCTCCGGCGGCCGCATGCACTACATGTTCAACCGCGTCGGCGGCCTCAAGGAGGACCTGCCCGCCGGCTGGCTGGGCCGGGCGCGGCACGCCGTGGCCCAGGTCCGCTCCCGGATGGACGTCTACGACCGGCTCGTGCTCGGCAACGAGATCTTCCGGGCGCGCACGCGCGGCGTCGGCGTGCTCGCGCGCGAGACGGTGCACGCGTACGGGGTCAGCGGCCCCATCGCCCGCGCGTCCGGCGTCGACTTCGACCTGCGCCGCGACGAGCCGTACCTCGCCTACGGGGAGCTGCAGGACACCCTGAAGGTCGTCACCCGCGAGGACGGCGACTGCCTGGCCCGCTTCGAGTGCCTGCTGGAGCAGACCCACAACGCGCTGGAGCTCGCCGAGGCCTGCCTCGACCGGATCGCCGAGCTGCCGCCCGGGCCGATCAACCAGCGGCTGCCGAAGGTCCTCAAGGCCCCCGAGGGCGCGACCTACGCGTGGACCGAGAACCCGCTCGGCCTCAACGGCTACTACCTGGTCTCGAAGGGCGAGAAGACGCCGTACCGGCTGAAGCTGCGCTCCGCGTCCTTCAACAACATCCAGGCGCTGACCGAGCTGTTGCCGGGGACGCTGGTCGCCGACATGGTGGCGATCCTGGGGTCGCTGTTCTTCGTGGTCGGCGACATCGACAAGTAGGCGGGACCGACAACGCAAAACCCCCGGTGGGCATTCACCGGGGGTTTCGTTTCTGCAGGCCGGGTTGCGGGCTGCCTACGAGGCGGCCGTACGCAGCTCGGCCACGTCTATCTGCTCGGTCTCGTCGTGCGCGGTCAGGTCGATGACGTCGTCCCCGGCGCGCTCGCCGTCCTTCCCGGACTCCGCCTTGGCCTCCGCCTCTGCCTCTGCCTCGGCGAGTGCCTCCTCGCCGACGACGTCCGCGAGGTCCGTCTCCTCGACGGGGCGCTGGGCCGGGGCCGGGCGCTGGGTGCCGAAGAAGTCGAAGCCGCCCGTGGCACGGGAGGCGGGGCGCCGGGCGGGGGCCTGCGGCACGGCGGCGCGGAGCGCGGGCTTGAGAGCGGCGCCGGACTCGGGCTTGCCCTCGGTGGCCGGCTCGGCCGGCTTGCCCTCGGTGCCCTGCTTGCCCGCCGCGACCGGCTCGGGCGCCCGCTCCGTGCCCTGACGCGCTTCCGGGCGCGTCTGCGGCACGGTCCCGGGCGCCGCCTGAGGCGCGCTCGCGGGCTTCTGCCGGGCCAGGGCCGCGGGACCGGCGGCAGGCCCGGCGGCGGGCCGGGCCCCGGCCTCGGGGTCCGCCTTCGCCGCGCCGCCGCCCAGGCTGCGCAGCGCCTCCGCGGCCTTGCGGTACGCGGCCGGGTCGACGGCCGGGCCGGGCACGGTGAGCGGAGCGCCGGGACCCAGCGCCGGGGTGCCGGGAGACGCACCGCCGCGGGCGACCCGGCGGCTCTCCAGCGCGCTGGCCCGCCCGGTCTCGGCGGCGGCGTAGCGGCGCAGCAGGTCGGCGTGCTCGGTGCGGAGACGGGCCAGCTCGGCGCGCTTGCCGCGCAGCTTGGACTCCAGCCGGGCCTTGGCCGCCCGGGTGTCCTCCAGATCCGTCTCCAGCTCGGCTATGCGCTCCTCGGTCTTCCACTCGTCCCGTGTGCGGGCGGCGGTGAGCTGGGCGACCCGCCTTCCGGCGGAGCGGTCCCAACGGCGCATCAGCACGGCACCGACCACCGCGGCGGCGGCTGCCGCCGCGGCGAGGCCCCGGATGACGACCGTTTCATCTACCACCCAGGCACCGGCGGCGCAGGCGACCGATGTCGCGGCGACCGCCGATGGGGGAAGAAGCCTGTGCAGGGATGGCGAATGGCGGTGGCGTCCTCGTGGCATGGCCTGAAACTTACCGTGCGTCGCCTTCGGAGTGTGACTCCACCACGAAACTCTTCCCTTGATCTTACTTGTCCCCTACACCTCTCACTTCGCCAGCAGCCGCTTCTCCTTGAGGTACTGCGCGGCGACATCCGCGGGCTTGAGCCGCTGCGCATCCACCTTCTTGTTGAGTTCGGTGAGGTCTTCCGTGGTCAGCACCCTCGTGAGCTTCGCGAGAGCATCGGCGACCTTCTGCGAACCGGCCTTCTCCGCATTCACCACCGGCAGCACGTTGTCGGAGTTCTGAAGCTTCTTGTCGTCCTTGAGCAGGACCAGTCCGAACTGTTCGAGCGTGGCGTCCGTCGTGGTGGTCAGGAGCAGCTGCGCCTTGCCGTCCTTGACCGCCTGCTTGGCCTGGACGCTGCCTACCTCCAGCGGGCTGATGCCCGTGACCTTGATGCCGTAGGTCTTCTCCAGACCGGGTCGGCAGAAGGGCCGCTGGGAGCATTCGTCGCCGGCCGCGAGCTTGACCCCCTGACCCGACTTTCCAAGATCGGAAAGCGTCTTGAGCTGGTGTTTCTCCGCGAACTCCGCCGTCACCGCGAAGGCGTTCTGATCGACCGCACGTCCCGGGTCGAGCACCTTCAGTCCGCGCGGCTCCGCGAGTTTCCGCAGGGCCTTCACCGTGGCATCCGCGTCGGCCGACGCGACGGCGGGAGCGTCCTTGCCGTTCTGCTTCTTGTTCAGGAATTCGGCGAGCGTCGCCGCATACTCCGGGACGACGTCGATCCGGCCCTTCTCCAGCTCCGGCTCATAGAGCTCGCGGGCCTCGGCCGTCCTGATCGACGGGGAATATCCGGCGTCCTTCAGCAGGCCCGCGTATATCTCGGCGAGCACCTTGGACTCCGTGAACCCCGCCGACCCGATGACGAGGGAACCCTGCCCCGGCTTCGCCGACCCGCCGCCCCCTCCCCCGGACTTCTCCAGGCTGTCGCCCCCGCACGCGGCGAGGCCCGCCGTCAGGGCGGTGACACCGGCCATCGCCAGCAGGGCGCGGGAGGTCCGTGCCCGGCGCGGGGTGCTGCTGATGGAGACCATGGAAAACACGTAAAAATCCGCCCTTCGGTTCCGGCGCCCGGCTCTCCGGCCGCCGTCGCTTCGATGACCGGCGCCGCGCCTACCCCGGCACCGGACCCGTACGCCGGCGCACCGGATCCAGCAGCCGCTCGGCCACCACCAGCACGCCCTCCACAAGCAAGGCGAGCGCCGCCACCAGCAGCGCGCCCGCCACCACTTGGGCGGTGTCGGTGAGCCGGAATCCGGCCGTGATGATGCGGCCCAGGCCACCGCCGCCGGGCAGGGCGGCGAGCGTGGTCGTCGCCACGACCTGGACGGCGGCGGTCCGCACGCCCGTCACGATCAGCGGGAAGGCCAGGGGCAGCTCGACGCGGGCGATCAGCTGACGCCCCGTCATTCCCATGCCGCGGGCCGCCTCGACCACGTCGCGATCCACCTCGCGCATGCCGACATAGGCGTTGGTCAGCAGCGGAGGTATCGCGAAGAGCACCAGGGCGATGACGGTGGGCCAGGAGCCGTGCGTGCCCAGCGGGCTGAGCAGCAACAGCACCAGCACGGCGAAAGTGGGCACCGCGCGGCCCGCATTGGAGAGGTTCACCGCGAGGGCGCCGCCCTTGCCCAGATGGCCCAGCAGCACGGCCACCGGAAGCGCTATCGCGCAGGAGAGAGCCAGGCACACGACCGTCAGGAAGAGGTGCTCACCGAGCCGGTGCCACACGCCGTCGGTGCCCGACCAGTGTGCGCCGGTGGCCAGCCACGTCCACGTACGCTCGATGACGCCCATCAGAGCGCCCCCTCGGCAGCCGCCGGCCGGCCGGCGGCCTTCCCGGCCTTGGCGCGGGGTGCCGCCTTGCCCGCCCTCGTCCACGGGGTGAGCAGCCGCTGGACGAGCAGCAGGAGCAGATCGGCCGCGACGGCCAGGGCCACGCAGAGCACCGAAGCGGTGAGCACCTGCGCCTTGAAGTAGCTGTGCATCCCGTCGTAGACGAGATTGCCCAGGCCGCCGTAGTGGAGGATCGCGCCGACGGTGGTGAGCGAGATCGTGGAGACCGTGGTGATCCGCAGACCCGCCATCAGGGCCGGGAGCGCCAGGGGCAGTTCCACCCCGAAGAGCAGGCGCACCGGGCCGTAGCCCATGCCGCGGGCCGCCTCCCGCGTCTCCTCCGGGACCGCGGCGAGCCCGGCGAGGATGTTGCGCACGAGGATCGTGAGCGAATACAGCACGAGGCCCGTGATCACGACGGCCGGTGACAGCCCGAAGAACGGCACCAGGAGCGAGAACATCGCCAGCGACGGCACCGTGTACAGCACGGTGGTCAGGCCGAGGACCGGGCCGGCCACCGCGCGCCACCTGCGGGCCAGCAGCGCCAGCGGGAAGGCCACGAGCAGCCCGGCGGCGACCGAGGCGAGCGTGATCCCGATGTGCTGGAGCGTGGCGTCCGCCAACTCCTGGCCGCGCGTGCGCAGATACTCGCCGCAGATCCAGTCATTGCTGATCAGGCAGTCCTGACCGGCCATGCGCTCCCTCCTCCCCCAGGCCGTCGACCGTCGGTTTTCCGGTTACCAGCGACCCTAACCCGGGGCACTGACATTCGAGCCGGCCGCCACACAACGGCCACAATGTCCGCAGGGAGTACGGCCAGAATGGGGAACCATGATCCGCTTCGAGCACGTCACCAAGCACTACGCCGACGGCACGACCGCCGTGGACGACCTGTCCTTCGAAGTGGCGGAGGGCGAGCTGGTCACGCTCGTGGGGCCGTCCGGCTGCGGCAAGACCACCACGATGAAGATGGTCAACCGGCTCATCGAGCCCACGGCTGGGCGGATTCTCCTCGACGGCGAGGACATCGCCGGCGTCGACCCCGTCGAGCTGCGGCGCCGCATCGGCTACGTCATCCAGCAGGTCGGGCTCTTCCCCCACAAGACCGTGCTGGAGAACACCGCGACCGTCCCCCACCTGCTGGGCTGGCAGCGGAAGAAGGCCCGGGAGCGGGCCGCCGAACTGCTCGACCTCGTCGGCCTCGACCCGGCCGTCCACGGCGCCCGCTACCCCCACCAGCTCTCGGGCGGGCAGCGGCAGCGGGTCGGGGTGGCCCGGGCGCTCGCCGCGGACCCGCCCGTCCTCCTGATGGACGAACCCTTCGGGGCGGTCGACCCGGTCGTCCGCGAGCGGCTGCAGAACGAGTTCCTGCGTCTGCAGTCGCAGGTCCGCAAGACCGTCCTGTTCGTCACGCACGACATCGAGGAGGCCGTCCGCCTCGGCGACCGCATCGCCGTCTACGGCCACGGCCGCATCGAACAGTTCGACGCCCCGGCTACGGTGCTGGGCGCGCCCGCCACGCCGTACGTCGCCGACTTCGTCGGCGCCGACCGGGGCCTGAAGCGGCTCTCGGTCACCCCGATCGAAGCGGGTGACCTCGAACAGCCGCCGATCGTCCACCTGGACGACACCGTGGCCGCCGCCGGCGCCGCACTGGCCGTGGACGACGCCCGGTGGGCCGTCGTCCTCGACGATGCCGACCGGCTGCACGGCTGGATCTCGGCCGAAGCGCTCGCCGGGGGCGGGGGCACGGTGCGGGAACGGGCGCGCCGCATGGACGCCTGGCTCCCGGTGGGAGCCTCGCTCAAGCAGGCTTTCAGCACGATGCTCCAGCACGACGCAGGCTGGATCGCCGTCCTCGACGGCGCCGCGGCGGACCGCTTCGTAGGCGTCCTGACCCCTGCCAGGCTGCACGAGGCGCTGCGCCGCTCGATCGACGCGGACGCGAGGGGCGCTGCGCGCAGCGAGGTCGATCTCGAGAGCATCCCCGGGGCATAGCCCGGGGACGCTCTCGGGCGAGCCCGGGCACTCGCCTCCACCGTCGTGGCAAAACGCCGGGGCCCGCCCCACCCCTCCGCCGCAACGGCGAACAGCCACAGCGACGGAATCCGGCGGCGCCGAGCCCACCTGAGATCCGCACGGCACCGCCGGACTCCACCGTCGTGGTCTCGCGCCGTCGCGGCGGGTCCAAGGGTGCAGGCAGCACAAACAGACGAGGCCCGCCCCACCCCTCCGCCGCAACGGCGAACAGCCACAGCGACGGAATCCGGCGGTGCCGAGCCCAGCTGAGGTCCGTACGGCACCGCCGGACTCCACCGTCGTGGTCACGCGCCGTCGCGGCGGGTTCAAGGGTGCGCAGCGCTCTTGGCCTGCGGCCGTCGCGAAGCCCGTGCGGCGCCGCCGGGCTTCGCCGTCGTGGTCACGCGTCGGCGCGGCGGGTTCAAGGGTGCTGCGTACCCTTGGCCCGGGGCTAGCCCCGGGCCGTGCCCGGGCCGCCCGGGCCCTCGTCTTCGTCCTCGGGGAGTTTGCAGACGCGCTCCAGGAAGAACGCCGCGGCGATCACGGCCATGCCCGCGACGACCGACGCGCCCGCGTAGATCACCTGTTCGCGGCGGACGGCGACGTCCAGGCCGTCGAGGCCGAGGAAGACGCCGACGCCGCCGTACATGCCGGCGACGAGCGCCGCGACCAGCGCGCTGGCCTGGCCGAAGACGACCGCGCGGGCGGCGAGCAGCGGATCGACCCCCTTCGCCCCGGGGCGCCGCTCGCGCTGCGCGCGCAGCCGGGCGCGGAGGGAGAGCGCCGTGGCGGCGAGGACGACGGCGATGACCGCGAGCACGATGGGCGCGGCCACCGGCACCCGCGGCAGCGTGCCGACCGCGTCCCACAGCCGGGCACCCGCCCAGGAGAGCACCCCGGCCACGGCGAACAGCCCGGCCAGGACACCGATCCGCAGTTGCTTCACCGAGCCGTCGCTCCTCTTCTCGATCACGTCTTCTCGATCACGTCCCCGCAACCGGGGGCCCACTCAAGGCAAACGCCTACTCGGGCAGCCGGAGTTCCAGGTCGACCCGCGGCTGCACGCCGTCGAGCCCGACGGCGGCGAGGAGCTCGACCACCGCGCCGCGGCCCGGAACAACGGCCTCGGGGTCAACATCGTGCCAGGGAGCGAGGACGAAGGCGCGCTCGTGGGCGCGCGGGTGCGGCAGGGTGAGCACGGGGTCGGCGGAGACCACGTCCTGGTAGGCGACGATGTCGACGTCCAGGGTGCGCGGGCCCCAGCGCTCGTCCCGCACGCGCTCGAAGGCCTCCTCGATGGCGTGGCCGCGCTCGAGCAGGGAGTCCGGCGGGAGGGTGGTCTTCACAAGGACGACGGCGTTGAAGTAAGAGGGCTGGGTGCCGGGCTCGACGCCCCACGGCTCCGTCTCGTAGACCGGGGAGACGGCCTTGACCCGCAGGCCGGGCGTGTCCTCGAGGGCGTCGATCGCTCCCTGGAGGGTCTCCAGGCGGTTGCCGAGGTTGCTGCCCAGGGAGATCACGGCTCGTTTGGGATTGCTCAGGGTCACGTCCGCCGCGTCCACCTGCTCCACCACGGAGGCGGGCACCGGCTGCACGGTCGGGTCGCTGCTGCTCATACTCGGCTCCGCGTAATAGTGATCGTCACATCGTCAAAGGGCACGGTGATGGGGGCGTCCGGCTTGTGGACGACGACCTCCACTTCGCGTACCGCATCGTGCTTGAGGCAGTTCTGGGCGATCCGCTCGGCCAGGGTCTCGATGAGGTCGACGGGCTCACCCTGGACGATGCCGACCACTTCCTCCGCCACGACGCCGTAGTGCACGGTCTTCGCGAGGTCGTCGGAGGCGGCCGCGGGCCGGGTGTCCAGGCTCAGGACGAGGTCCACGATGAAGGTCTGCCCCTCTTCGCGCTCCCGGGGGAACACGCCGTGGTGCCCACGGGCCTTCAGGCCGCGCAGCGCGACACGATCCACACGAATCACTCCTGCTGGTCGTCGGACGGGGGCACCTCTGATGCCCGGTACCCACGTCGAATCTACCTGCGGGCGCCGACAGCGCTCGCACATGGAGGCTAGGGGTTGGTGCACATATCTGCGGATACTTCCGGACCTTTCGGGGCCTTTCGGACGGCCGACGCATCCGGCCGCGCCCGGCCGCTCCCGACTCGCGCCGCGCTTACCCGGCGACCCCGTCCCCCACCCCTACCCGCCCATCCAGCAGCCCGAACGAGTGGCGGGCATTCCACCGCGCTGACGTGGATCACATCTCGTGGGGCGGGCGTGACGCGAGATACGTCACGCTCCCGGAATGCCGTCCGCGCCGTCCGAGCTGTCCGTTTCGTCCTCCTCGTCGTCGCGCCCGGCGAGCACCGGCGAGCCGTGGTGCGACCACACCTTCCACTCCTCGCCGGCCCGCCGGAAGGCGTTCGTCGCCACGACGAGCTGCCCCACCAGGGGCCCGAGCTCGCCCTCCTCCTCGGCCGGGCCGCCGCTCAGGATGTTCTCCGTGCAGGTGACGAGGGCCGTGTCGCCGGCGACCGAGACCTCGACGTCGGTGAGGAAGAACTGGATGTAGTCCGTACTCGCCATGATCAGCGCATACGAGCGGAGCACCTCCTTCCGCCCGCGCAGCACCGGCCACCCGGGGTGGACGCACGACACCTCGGTGTCGGAGTCGTCCAGCCACAGCCGGCCCATCGCGTCCGTGTCGCCGCGCTCCACCGCCTCGTACAGCGCGGTGTTCGCCAGCTCGACCAGCTCGGCGTCCGTACGGGCGGTGCTCACACGGCCTCCCCGGCGCCTGCCGCGCCCGCCGCAGCCGCCACGTCCACCGCAGCCGCCGCGCCCGCCGCCGCTTCCTGCACCGCCTGCACCACGCGCACCGCATCCGCACTGGCCCGCACCTCGTGCACCCGCACCGCCCAGGCGCCCTCGCGCGCCGAGAGCGCCGAGACCGCGGCCGTCGCGGCGTCCCGCTCCCGGGCCGGCGGCGGCTCGCCCCCGGGGCCGGCCAGCACCCGGCCGAGGAAGCGCTTGCGGGAGGCGGCCACCAGCAACGGCAGCCCCAGCTCCCGACGCAGCCGCGCCAGGCCCGCCACCAGCGCGAGGTCGTGATCGGCGTTCTTGGCGAAGCCCAGGCCCGGGTCCACGACGAGCCGCTCGGGGTCGACGCCCGCGGCGATCACGGCGTCCAGCCGCTGCTGCAGCTCGGCGAGCACCTCGCCGACCACGTCCCCGTAGACCGCCCGGCTGTTCATGTCGGCGCTGAAGCCGCGCCAGTGCATCACGACGAAGGGCACCCGGGCCGTGGCCACCACGGGCACCATCGCCGGATCGGCGAGCCCGCCGCTCACATCGTTGACCAGGGCCGCTCCGGCCTCGACGGCCGCCTCCGCGACCGAGGCCCGCATGGTGTCCACCGACACCACGGCGCCCTCGGCCACCAGCTCGCGGACCACCGGGACCACCCGGCGCAGCTCCTCGCCCTCGTCCACCCGCGATGCGCCGGGGCGGGTGGACTCGCCGCCCACGTCGACCAGGTCCGCACCGCCGGCGATGAGGTCGAGACCGCGCTTGACCGCGAGTTCGGTGTCGAACCAGCGCCCGCCGTCGGAGAACGAGTCCGGCGTGACGTTGACGACGCCCATCACCGCACAGCGATTCCACTCCGGCAGACCGACGGGCCCGTGACGACCGCGCAAGGTACTCATGGGACCAGCCTAGGGCGTGCCGCATAGAGGAGTGCCCCCGACCGGAAGCCGGTCGGGGGCACTGCCGCACACGCTTTCCGCGGGGTCACCACGGCGCGAGCACTCACGCCGCGCGCGTGACCTCCGCGGCCGAGACCTGCGCGTCGGCGTCGTCCAGGACGTCCTTCGGCGGCGCCGGGCGGCGGCGCAGCAGGCGCGGCAGCTCCAGGAAGCCCTCCGCCTGCATCATCGCGAAGCCGATGCGGGGCAGGTCGCGGCTGTTCGGGAAGACGATGAAGCGCGGCTCCCAGCGCGGCCGGAACTTCTCGTTGAACTTGTACAGCGACTCGATCTGGAACCAGCGCGAGAGGAAGACCAGCACCGAGCGCTGGATGCGCACGACCGGGCCGGCGCCCAGCTTGCCGCCGCGCTCCAGGGCGGAGCGGAAGAACGCGAAGTTCAGCGACAGGCGCTTGATCTTGAGCTCGGGCGCGGCCTGCAGGAAGGCGACGATCAGGAGCTCGTTCATGCCCGGGTCCGCGCTGCGGTCGCGGCGCATGAGCTCCAGCGAGCTGCCGTCCGGGCCCCACGGCACGTAGTGCTGCATGGCGCGGAGGTCGCCGAACGGGCAGTCCTCGCCCTCCTCCGGGTCCTTGTGGGCGGTGGCGATGATGGCGTCCAGGTCCTTCGGGTCGCCGATGCGGCCCAGGGCCATGGAGAACCCGCGCTCGTCCTCGGTGTCGCGCCAGGCACCCGCGGCCTTCTGGACGGCCTCGAGCTCCTCGGGGCCCAGGTCGCCGACGCGGCGCACCTTGGTGCTGTAGCCGTTGCGCTCGATGCGCTTGACCATCTGGCGGACGTTGCGCATGGAACGGCCGGTCAGGGAGAAGTCGGCCACCTCGACGATGGCCTCGTCACCCATCTCCAGGGCGTCCAGGCCGGTCTCGCGGGTCCACACCTCGCCGCCGGTCTCGCTGCAGCCCGCGACGGCGGGCGTCCAGGAGTGGCGCTTGGCCAGCGCCATGAACTGCTCGATCGCGCCGGGCCAGGCCTCGACGTCACCGATGGGGTCACCGCTCGCGAGCATCACGCCGGAGACGACGCGGTAGGAGACCGCGGCCTTGCCGGAGGGCGAGAAGACCGCGCTCTTGTCACGGCGCAGCGCGAAGTGGCCCAGCGAGTCGCGGGCACCGTGCTTGGCGAGCAGCTCGCGCAGCTTGTCCTCGTCCTCCTCGGTGAGGACGGCGGCCGGGTACGCGGGCATGAAGGCCAGGTACGCGGTGGTGGCGACGGTCAGCAGACCGAGGGCGCCGAGCGAGTAGCCGACGGTGTAGTCGACGTGCTCGGTGTAGCGGATCGAGCCCTCGAAGCCGAAGAGGCCCCAGAGCACGTGCTGGATCTGCTCGCTGACCGGCGGGTCGCCGATCATCTGGTCCGGGTGCGAGCCGACGATCACCCAGCCGAGGCCGAAGCTGGCCGCGCCCATCAGGACGAAGTTGGCCGCGACCTTCCAGCGGCTGCGCGGGTCCGGCAGCGCGTAGAAGGAGCTCTTGTGCCACACGAGGTAGATGAAGAGCAGCAGGGAGAGGATCGCGCCGATGTAGGAGTGGCGGTAGACCAGCTGCGCGGCGGCGCCTATCGGCAGCAGCACGACGGCGGCGAGCCAGGCGCGCTGCTTGGCCCGCTTGAGCCCGTGGGCGAGCATCAGCAGCAGGATGCCGACGATGATCGAGCCGGCCGCGGCCAGCTGGGTCACGGAGCCGGGCAGCACCTCGGCGAGACTGTGGACCTTGCTCCAGCGGAACCGAGGAACGACACCGGCAAGGACGTCCACCAGGCCGATGAGGGCAGCGACCGTTCCCACGACGGCAGGCACGTTCTCGGGCTTGGGCCCTCTGACGATACGCGCAAGCCTCGACAGTCGCTTGGTTCCCTCGGGAACCCCATCGGACTTTTTGCCATCTACCCTGACAGACATCTCTTCCCGTCGTCCTGTCGAGTGGACCTGCGCCATCTGGCGGCAGCGCCCGGACAATGTGCGCCCTGTAGGACGACGGTTTCGGGGTTGAGGTTCCGCGGGGGGCCGAGCCCGGAAAGAAGTAACCATTCCGCGACTCGGCGCCGGGTCGCTCGGCAGAAAGCACCTCATGGGTCTCACCAGCATGGCAGTTCTGCTGCTTGCCATCGCGGCTGCGGTAGTGCTCTTCGCGTTGACCATTTGGCTCTGGCCCCGCCTGGGCAAACGGAGCGTGGGCTCCATACTCGGCAGGGTGGGCATGATGCTGGCCACACAGCTCACCCTGTTCGCCGCGATCGGTCTCTGGGCCAACCAGTCCTTCGGCTTCTACGGCTCCTGGGCCGACCTCTTCGGCCAGGTCAAGGAAGAGGGCGTGATCGTCGACCACAGCGCCGGCGGCAAGCGGGTGCAGGTCGTGAACACCCAGGCCGTGAAGGTGCCGCGGGGCAACGTCCCGCGCGTCGGCGGAAAGATCGAGAAGATCCAGGTCGCCGGCGTCGAGTCGAAGATCAACGGCCCGGCCTACGTCTATCTGCCGCCGGAGTACTTCCAGCCGGAGTACGCGAACCGCAAATTCCCCGCATCCGTCGTCCTGACCGGATATCCGGGCACCGCCGAGGCGCTCATCAAAGGGCTCGACTACCCGGTCCGCGCTCACAAGCTGAGCAAGGACAAGAAGATGCAGCCCACCGTTCTGGTGATGATGCGTCCGTCCATCGTCGGCCAGCGCGACACCGAGTGCATCAACATACCGAACGGCCCGCAGGCCGAGACGTTCTTCGCCAAGGACCTGCGCAAGGCCATCACCGAGCAGTACCGGGTCGGCGACAAGGCCGCCAACTGGGGCATCATCGGCAACTCGACCGGCGGCTACTGCGCACTGAAGATCGCCATGCGCAACCCGGACTCCTACAGCGCCGCGGCCTCCCTCTCGGGCTACTACAAGGCCCTCCAGGACCCCACGACCGGTTCCCTCTTCGGCGGCAGCAAGAAGCTGGAGAACGAGAACGACGTGATGTGGCGCCTCAAGCACGAGAAGACGCCGCCGATCTCGGTCCTGGTGACCAGCAGCAAGCAGGGCGAGCACAACTACAAGGACACGCTGAAGTTCATCGAGATGGCCAAGGGCTCGGCCCGGGTTTCCTCGATCATCCTGGACAGCGGCGGCCACAACTTCAACACGTGGCGTCGCGAGCTGAACCCGACCCTGAAGTGGATGGGCAGCCGTCTGAGCGCGTAGCGCCTCCGGCGGTTCCCGCACCCCTGCCGGTTCCGCCGTCCGCATTCCGCCGAACACCCGCCGTCGTGGCTTCGCGCCGCCGCGGCGGGCATTCTTTTGCGGCAAATCCCGGTACGGCTACCGAGCCATGATCAGGCTCATCGCCTCGGCCCGCGTGGCCGGGTCACGCAGCTGACCGCGCACCGCCGAGGTCAGCGTCTTCGCGCCCGGCTTGCGGATGCC
The DNA here is from genome assembly GCF_013394065.1 of Streptomyces rectiverticillatus. NCBI lineage: Bacteria > Bacillati > Actinomycetota > Actinomycetes > Kitasatosporales > Streptomycetaceae > Streptomyces > Streptomyces rectiverticillatus. The sequence continues at coordinate 4,167,026 of NZ_CP040752.1, read as the reverse complement.
CCGCATGGACATGCACATGTGCTCGCACTCGATGACCACGACCACGCCGCGCGGCTCCAGGATCTCCATCAGCGAGTCCGCGATCTGCGTGGTCAGCCGCTCCTGGACCTGCGGCCGGCGGGCGTAGACGTCCACCAGGCGGGCCAGCTTCGACAGCCCGGTGATCTTCCCGCTGGTCGACGGGATGTAGCCGACGTGCGCCACGCCGTGGAACGGCACCAGGTGGTGCTCACAGGTGCTGTAGACCTCGATGTCGCGCACGAGCACCATCTCGTCGTGCCCGAGGTCGAACGTCGTGGTCAGCACGTCCTCCGGCTCCTGCCAGAGACCCGCGAATATCTCCTTGTACGCGCGTGCCACCCGGGCCGGCGTCTCCCGCAGGCCCTCCCGGTCCGGATCCTCGCCCACGGCGAGGAGCAGCTCACGCACCGCGTTCTCGGCGCGCTTCTCGTCGAATGCGCCGATGTTCCGCTCGGCGTCCAGCGTCACCGGGTCGGTCATGGAGTGCCTCGTTCTCTCGTGCGTTCGTAGCAACCGGCACGGCCGGATAAACGGGATGCCGCGTCCCCAGGCTAAAACCTGGGTGACGCGGCATCCATTCCGGGCCCTGTGGTGCAGGGCCCGGCAGGGCCTGTGCGGCGGCTCAGTTCTCCGGGCGGGCCTCGTCCGGGAGGTCGAGCGACTCCATGGTCTGGCCGCCGTTGCTCGGGGCGAGCTCCTTGGGGGAGAGCACCGGCGGGCGGGTGGAGGGGGTGCGGCGCGAGGAGCCGGTCCACGCCGGGCGGGCGGGGCGCCGGACCACGTGCTTGAAGATCTCGGCGATCTCCTCCTTGTTCAGCGTCTCCTTCTCCAGGAGGGCCAGAACCAGGTTGTCGAGGATGTCGCGGTTCTCGACGAGGATCTCCCACGCCTCGTTGTGCGCGGTCTCGATGAGCTTCTTGACCTCTTCGTCGACCAGCGCGGCGACCTCTTCGGAGTAGTCACGCTGGTGCGACATCTCGCGGCCCAGGAACGGCTCGGAATTGTCGGAGCCGAACTTGATCGCGCCGAGGCGCTCGGTCATGCCGTACTGCGTGACCATCGCGCGGGCCGTGGCGGTGGCCTTCTCGATGTCGTTGGCGGCACCGGTGGTCGGGTCGTGGAAGACGAGCTCCTCCGCCGCGCGGCCGCCCAGCATGTACGCCAGCTGGTCGAGCATCTCGTTGCGGGTGGTGGAGTACTTGTCCTCGTCGGGCAGGACCATGGTGTAGCCGAGGGCACGGCCGCGGGACAGGATCGTGATCTTGTGCACCGGGTCGGAGTTGGGGGAAGCCGCCGCGACCAGGGCGTGACCGCCCTCGTGGTACGCGGTGATCTTCTTCTCCTTGTCGCTCATGATCCGGGTCCGCTTCTGCGGGCCGGCCACGACGCGGTCGATCGCCTCGTCCAGGAAGTGGTTGTCGATCAGCTTCTTGTCGCTGCGGGCCGTAAGGAGCGCGGCCTCGTTCAGCACGTTGGAGAGATCGGCACCGGTGAAGCCGGGGGTGCGGCGGGCGACGGCCGACAGGTCGACGTCCGGGGCGACCGGCTTGCCCTTCTGGTGGACCTTGAGGATCTCCAGACGGCCCTGCATGTCCGGGCGGTCGACGGCGATCTGCCGGTCGAAACGGCCGGGGCGCAGCAGCGCCGGGTCGAGGATGTCGGGACGGTTGGTGGCGGCGATCAGGATGACGCCGCCCTTGACGTCGAAGCCGTCCATCTCGACGAGGAGCTGGTTCAGGGTCTGCTCGCGCTCGTCGTGACCGCCGCCGAGGCCCGCGCCGCGGTGCCGGCCGACGGCGTCGATCTCGTCGACGAAGACGATGGCCGGGGCGTTGGCCTTGGCCTGCTCGAAGAGGTCACGGACCCGGGAGGCACCGACACCCACGAACATCTCGACGAAGTCGGAGCCGGAGATCGAGTAGAACGGCACGCCCGCCTCGCCGGCGACGGCGCGCGCGAGCAGCGTCTTGCCCGTACCGGGCGGGCCGTAGAGCAGCACACCCTTGGGGATCTTGGCGCCGACGGCCTGGAACTTCGCCGGCTCCTGCAGGAACTCCTTGATCTCGTGGAGCTCCTCGACGGCCTCGTCGGCGCCGGCGACGTCGGAGAACGTCGTCTTGGGGGTGTCCTTGGTGATCAGCTTGGCCTTGGACTTCCCGAAGTTCATCACCCGGGAGCCGCCGCCCTGCATCTGATTCATCAGGAACAGGAAGACCACGACGATGAGGACGAACGGCAGCAACGACAGCAGGACGCCGATGAACGGGTTCTGCTTGGACGTCGAGACGTTGTATCCCTCCGGGATCATGTTCTTCTCGGCGTTGGCCTGCAGGGACTTCGCGATGTCGACGCCCTGCTCGCCGATGTAGTTCGCCTGGATCTTGCTCGAGCCCTTGACCTTCTGGCCGTCCTTGAGCTCAACCTTGATCTTGTTCTCGTCGCCGGTCGTCAGCTCGGCCGATTTCACCAGGTCCTTGTTGATCGCGTTGACGACCTGGCTGGTGTCCACCGACTTGTAGCCGCCGCCGGAGCCGACGACCTGCATCAACACGACCACGGCGAGGACGGCCAGCACGATCCACATGACCGGCCCACGGAAGTAGCGCTTCACGTCCATCCATACGGGGCGCGAGCGCCCCGTCCCTCCTGCCACAGTGAGGCACGGCCAGCCCCTGGACGGGGTGCCTGTGCGTACGGTGTCCTGCTCGACCTTGAAAGCTTGACTTGAAAGCCTGAAAAAGACTGACCTTCGGACGGTACCCCAGCATTGTCTCCCGACGCCGCTGCAGACGGTCAACCAACCCGCCTTACCCTGCTCCAACGGCGGGAACCCTCATTCGGTTCCCGCGCGCCGGTGGGGGGCCGCCGACCAGGCCCGGAAGCTCAGCCGCCGTAGACGTGCGGCGCGAGCGTGCCCACGAAGGGCAGGTTGCGGTACTTCTCGGCGAAGTCGAGACCATAGCCGACGACGAACTCGTTGGGGATGTCGAAGCCGACCCACTTGACGTCGATCGCGACCTTGGCCGCCTCCGGCTTGCGCAGGAGGGTGACGACGTTGAGCGAGGCGGGCTCGCGCGAGCCCAGGTTCGACAGCAGCCACGACAGGGTCAGGCCGGAGTCGATGATGTCCTCGACGATCAGGACGTCCTTGCCCTTGATGTCGGTGTCGAGGTCCTTGAGGATGCGGACCACACCGGAGGACTGGGTGCCCGCGCCGTACGAGGACACGGCCATCCAGTCCATCGTCACGGGGTTGGAGAGCGCACGCGCCAGGTCCGCCATCACCATCACGGCGCCCTTGAGGACACCGACGATCAGCAGGTCCTTGCCCGCGTACTCCGCGTCGATCTTCGCAGCCAGCTCCGCCAGCTTCGCGTCGATCTCTTCCTTGGTGATGAGCACCGACTTGAGGTCGGTGCCCATGTCCTTGTCGTCCACCCGCGCCACTCTCGCTTGTCTACGGATCGTCCGGCATTTCCGCGGCGAGCTGAGGCCCGTTCGTGACGTTCGTGCCCGTTCGAATCAGCCCTGCCGGAGGACCAGTCTGCCACCCTGCCTGCGGACCGCGACCCGCCCGGGCAGATTGATGGCTCCCTGGCCTCGCCATCCGGTGATCAGCCGGTCGACTTCCTCGATGTGCCGGGCGAAGAGCGAACCGGCCGGGGACCCCGCCGAGATGGCCGCCCGGCGCAGCACCCGGCGGCGGACCGCGGGCGGCAGGGCGTAGAGCTTGGCGGTCTCCAGGGCGCCGCTGTCGTCCCGGACGGAGGGCTCGACGGTGGCGGCCCAGTCGTCCAGGGCGTCGGCGTCGTCCCGGGAGAGCTGGGCGGTGCGGGCGAGGGCCTCGATCACGCCCTTGCCGAGGGCCTTCTCCAGGACGGGGAGGGCTTCGTGGCGGACCCGGGAGCGGGTGTAGGCCGGGTCCGCGTTGTGCGGGTCGTCCCAGACGGGCAGGGACTGGACCATGCAGGCCTTGCGCGCGGTCTGCCGGTCGAGGCCGAGGAAGGGACGGCGGTAGCGGCCGCCGACGCCGGAGGTGACGGCCATGCCGGCGAGGGAGCGGGTGCCGGAGCCGCGGGCGAGGCCGAGCAGCACCGTCTCCGCCTGGTCGTCCCGGGTGTGGCCGAGGAGGACGGCCACGGCGCCGTGCCGCTCGGCGGCGGCGTCGAGGGCGGCGTAGCGCGCGTCACGGGCGGCGGCTTCGGGGCCGCCGTCCCTGCCGACAGTGACGGTCAGGGCCTCGACGGGATCGAGGTCGAAGGCGGCGAGGCGGCTCGCCACCTCTGCGGCGCGCAGGTCGGAGCCGTGCTGGAGGCCGTGGTCGACGGTGACTCCGCCGGCCCGGATGCCGAGCCGGGGGGCCTCGAAGGCCAGGGCGGAGGCGAGGGCCATGGAGTCCGCGCCGCCGGAGCAGGCGACGAGGACGAGCGGCTCACGGCCGCCGGGGGGGACGGATTCGGTGGGGGTGAGGACGTCGTGAAGTACGCGGCGGACCGCCAGGCGTATCGCGGCGACCGCGGGATGTGGACCCATGTCCGTGTGTCCAATCGTTCCATATGGAGATCGTTCGGAGCTGCGGGAGCTTCGAGGCCTTCAGTCACGCTGTGTGCGTCGATGGTGACAGAAGCGAGCCATTACCCGAGCATCGCACGCCCACCCCTGACCCACGGTCCCTCGGACGGGTGATTACGGAGGCGTTCTACCCGGAGGAGGAGCTTCCGGTTCACGGCTCGTTCTTGCGGTGCACCCTTGCGACCCAGTCCGCCGGTTTGGCGATCTCCGCCTTGGTGGGCAGGGTGTTCGGGGATGTCCACACCCTGTTGAAGCCGTCCATGCCGACCTCGTCGACGACGGCCCGCACGAAGCGCTCACCATCACGGTACTGGCGCAGCTTCGCGTCCAGGCCCAGCAGCCGGCGCAGCGCCGCGTCCAGCCGCCCCGCGCCCTTGGCCCGCCGCTGCTGGAACTTCTCCCGGATCTCCGCCACCGACGGCACGACCTGCGGCCCGACGCCGTCCATCACATAGTCCGCATGGCCCTCCAGCAGCGACATCACCGCCGTCAGCCGGGCCAGGATCTCCCGCTGCGCGGGCGTCTGCACCAGGTCCACGATGCTGCGCCCGCCCTCCTCCGCGCCCTCCTCCTCCGGAGGACGGCCGCCCGCCAGCGACTGGGCGGCCTCCCGGATCCGCTCCAGCAGCGTCGCGGGGTCGACCTCGGTCTCCCCCAGGAACGACTGGATCTCGCCCTCGATGTGGTCGCGCAGCCAGGGCACGGCCGTGAACTGCGTCCGGTGCGTCTCCTCGTGCAGGCACACCCACAGGCGGAAGTCGTGCGGGTCCACGTCCAGCTCGCGCTCTACGTGGACGATGTTCGGCGCCACCAGCAGCAGGCGGCCGCCGCCCGTCGCCGAGCCCGGCAGGTCCCTGCTCGCCGGGGCGAACGTCTCGTACTGGCCCAGCACCCGCGACGCCAGGAACGACAGCAGCATCCCCAGCTCCACGCCGGTCACCTTGCCGCCGACCGCGCCGAGCACCGCGCCGCCGGGCACGTTCGCCCGGCGGTCCTGCATCTTCTCCAGCAGCGGGCCCAGGATCGCGCGGAACCCGGCCACGTTCGCCTTGATCCAGCCCGCCCTGTCCACCACGAGGACCGGGGTGTCGCTCCCGGCGCCGTCCTCCCCCGGGCCGGGCACCATCCGGGTGAACGCCCTGACGTGCTCCTCCGACGTCGCCGCGTGCCGCCGCAGCTCCGCGACGACCGCCCGCGCCTCCTCCCGGCTCACCTCCGGCCCGGGCCGTACGAACCGGACCGCGGTCGCCACCGCGAGCTTCCAGTCGACCATCTCCGCACCACCGATGCTCGTCATGGCTTCACCGTACGTGGGCCGCTCCGCTCGGGGTAGCGAAGTGTCTTTGACCGAAACCCATGCCCGGGGCCGTCGGCGCATTCCGCCGGACCCTCGCCGTGGGGGTGCCTCGCCGTGGCGGCGGGAGATTTTCAAGAGGCCCGGCCTCGCGAATCCGCCGCCACGGCGGCCAGCCACCGCGCCACGGCCCGGCGGTGCCGCACAACCCGGCCACGGCCGGGAATGCCGCCGGACCCTCGCCGTGGGGGTGCCTCAGCGTTGCGGCGGGAGATCCCTGCGGGCTTGTCGGAGGGCGGATCGCGCCCCGTAAGGGGCGCGGGGAACTGCGCGACCGGCCGCGGACGGCCCGCAGCCGACGGCCCGTGCCTGCAGCGCAGCGCTCAGCGGCACCCGCAGCCCGCGACCGCCGTCGCCAGGCGGTCCAGCGCCCCCTGGGCGCCCTCGCCGGACGCCGCGCCCGTCGTCATGAAGGCGAACGACAGCAACCGCCCGTCCGCGTCCACGACCGTGCCGGACAGCGTGTTCACGCCCGTGAGCGTGCCGGTCTTGGCCCGGACGACGCCGCGCCCCGCCGCGTCCGCCCCGTACCGCCCGCTCAGCGTCCCGCTGAAGCCCGCCACGGGCAGCCCCGTCAGGACCGGCCGCAGCTCCGGGCGGGCCGGATCGGCCGCCCGGGCGAGGAGGGAGGCCAGGAAGGCCGCCGAGACGTGGTCCGCGCGGTCGAGCCCGCTGCCGTCGGCGATGCGCGCCCCGGACAGCGGCAGGCCGAGCTTCTCCAGACGGCCGGTCACCGCCCTGGCCGCACCCTCGAAGTCGGCCGGCTGCCCGGACGCCAGCGCCGTCTGCCGGGCCAGCGCCTCGGCGATGTCGTTGTCGCTGTTGGTGAGGGTGCGCTCGACGAGCGCGGACAGCGGCGGCGAGGAGACCGAGGCGAGACGTTCCGCCTTCTCGCCCGCGCGCCCCGCCGCCGGGTCGCCGTCGACGTCGACGCCCGCCTCGCGCAGCATCCCGGCGAACTTCCGCCCCGCGTCACCGGCCGGGTCCGCGGTGCGCTCGGCGGGGCCGTGGTCGGAGTCGTCCAGCCGGCCCTCGTCGACCGTCAGGGCGCTGACGGGCGCGATGTTCTCGTTGGGCCCTATGGGGTGGACGGCGGGACCGGAGTAGCGGGAGGCGTCGTAGGCGACCTTCACCCGGCCCTTGCCGCGCGCCTTGAGGCCGCGCGCGGTGGCGTCCGCCAGCTCCTTCAGGCTCGCGGCGGGCGGCGCCCCCTCCTTGGCGGGGCGGGCCGTGAGCGTGGGGTCTCCCCCGCCGACGAGCACGACGGTGTCGCCGTCGGCCACGGCCGTGGTCTCGATGCGGTGCGCGGGCCCCAGCGCGGCCAGCGCCGCCGCGGCCGTGGCCGTCTTGATCGTGGAGGCCGGGGTGTACGGCGTGTCCTGGTCGGACCCGAACAGCTGCTGCCCGGTGGCGACGTCCACGACCGCCGCCGAGGTCTGCGCGCCCAGCGCGGAGTCCTTCAGCAGGCCGTCGAGGGCCCCGCCGAGCCCGTCCCGGGTCGGCTGCGGGGCCGTCGCCCGGCCTCCGAGGGCCGCGAGCACGGGCGGCGCGTCCGGGCGTACGGGCTGCGCGGGGCGGCCGCCGCCGGCCGCCGTGTCCGCGGCCGCCCGCGCGCGCTCGGCCTTGCGCTGGCCGCCCTCCCAGGGCCCGGCCGCGCCCACCGCCGTGCCCGCCACGACGAGCCCCGCCACGGCGGACACCGCGGCGAACCGTGCGGTCCGCGCCCGGGGCGAGCCCCGCCACGGCGGCAGCGGCGGCCGCAGCCGCAGCCGCCACGACCTGGTCTCCGACATCCCGGACCAGCCCCTTTCGCCAGCACACTCCCACGTGAGAGACACTTAACCACCAGACGTATGTGTTGATCATGGAGGAGCCACCCGTGGAGTTCGACGTCACCATCGAGATCCCGAAGGGTTCGCGGAACAAGTACGAGGTGGACCACGAGACCGGTCGCATCCGCCTGGACCGCCGCCTCTTCACCTCGACCAGCTACCCGGCGGACTACGGCTTCGTCGAGAACACCCTCGGTGAGGACGGCGACCCGCTGGACGCCCTCGTCATCCTCGACGAGCCGACCTTCCCGGGCTGCCTCATCAAGTGCCGCGCCATCGGCATGTTCCGCATGACGGACGAGGCCGGCGGCGACGACAAGCTGCTGTGCGTCCCGGCGAACGACCCGCGCATGGAGCACCTGCGCGACATCCACCACGTGTCGGAGTTCGACCGCCTGGAGATCCAGCACTTCTTCGAGGTCTACAAGGACCTCGAGCCGGGCAAGTCGGTCGAGGGCGCGGACTGGGTCGGCCGCGCCGAGGCCGAGGCCGAGATCGAGGCCTCGTACAAGCGCCTCGAGGCGGCGGGCGGCGCCCACCACTGAGCCTGCGGCTCGCTTTGCGCGGGGCCGGGGTTGCCGTACGTGTCGTACGGCAACCCCGGCCCCGCGCCGTTTCTGCGCCGCGAAGCGGCATTCCCTCCGCCGCAGCGGCGCGCAACCACGACGCCGGAACCCGGCGGTGCCGTACGAGCTCGGGTGAGCTCGGCACCGCCGAAAACGTCCACTGTGGCGGAGCACCGTCGCGGCGGATGAAAAGCGCCCGGCACTCACCGACCGCGAAGCAGCATTCCCTCGGCACCGCCGGAAACGGCCGTCGCGGCGGATCGCCGTCGCGGCGGGCAAAGCGTGCGCGCTCCGCGCAGAAGCTTCCCGGGCACCCGGGACCGTGCACGCACCCCCCGCGTAAGGCTTGCTAGAAGCCTCGCGTGCGCTTCGCCGCACGGCGTCCCGCCGCCTCGCCCGGGACCTTCAGGAACATGCGCGCCATCTCCGAGCCCAGGTTCACGCCGATGGCGATCGCCAGGGCCAGGGCGGCCGCCTTGGTGAGGCTGGCGATGCCGGTGTTCAGCTCGTTCTTGGCGAAGTTGAGCAGCGCGAAGTAGACGGCGCTACCGGGCAGCAGCGGCCCGATCGCCGCCGTCACGTACGGCAGCGCGGACGCGTACCGGTAGCGCGAGAGCAGCTGGCCGAAGAGGCCGACGAGTCCGGCGGCGATGGCCGTGGCGGGTACGGGGTCCAGTCCGGCGGTGTCGGCGAGCGCGCCGTAGACCACCCAGGCGACCCCGCCGTTGAGCGTGGCCACCCACACAGAGTGACGTTCCTGCTGGAGCAGCACCGCGAAGGCGAAGGACAGCAGCATCGCGGCGATGATCTGGATCAACGGCCGCTCGACGCGTTCCAGCGCCGCCTCCGGATTGAGCGTGGCCCCGCCGATGTGCACGCCCCCGTAGAGGACCATCAGCACGCCGCAGACGATGCCCGCGATCAGGTAGCCGACTTCGAGGAGCCGGGCCGCGGCGGTGATGTAGTAGCCGGTCAGGCCGTCCTGGACGCCCGCCACGAGCGCCCGCCCGGGGATCAGGGCGAACAGCCCACCGGTGATCACCGCGGACGCCTGGACGTCCACGTAGTCGTGCAGGGCGCTCAGCGCGACGCCCATCGCCGCGGGCGGCAGCCCGGCCACGACGAACTGGTAGAACTCCGGCAGCCCGCGCCCGGACGCGAGCCACGCCAGCCGGTCGCCCAGCATCGCGCCGACCGCGGCGGCGAGGAAGACGACGAGCCCGCCGCCCACGAGCATGCTCGCCGCGCCGGCGAGCAGCCCGGAGGCGGCGGTCAGGCCCCAGCCGGGGTACGGGTGGCGGTTGCGGCGGATCTCGGCGAGGCCGCGGTAGGCCTCCTCCAGCGTCAGCCCCTGCGACGTGATGGCGTGGACGAGCCGGAAGACGGCGTCCAGGCGGGTGTAGTCGGTGCCGCGCCGCCGCACCGTGCGGTTGGCGGTGACGGGGTCGTCGACGAGGGACGGCTGGTAGCTGACGGTCAGCAGCGTGAAGGTGACCGTCGGCTCGCAGCGGTGGAGCCCGTACGCGTGCGCGACGCCGAACATCGCCGCTTCCACGTCCTCGGCGCCCTCGCCGCCCGCGAGCAGCAGCTCGCCGATGCGGAGGGTCAGGTCGAGGACGCGCGGGACGGGCGGGCCGGGCTCGTCCTGCTTGGCGGCCCGCTCGGGGGCGGGCCGCTCGCCGACGGGCATACGCAGCATGGTGCGCATGCGGTCCTGCCAGGGCGTGTCCTTGGTCAGGCTGATCTTGGGCGAGCCGTAGGGCGGCGTGTAGCCGGGCAGGAGCGTGCTCTGGGTGGTGCCGGCGTCGGGTGCGACGGTGCCCGCGGGGAGGGTGAAGGCCGAGCCTTCGGGTTCGCTGGGCGGCTCGGGGGCGATCCCCTCCGGAATGGCGAACTCCGAGGTCGGGTGCTCGTCCTCGGGCGGTGGCGGCAGCGGGACGCCGAGCGGCGGGGTGAAGGCGCTGCGCGCCTCGTCGGACTGGGGCTTGCGGTCCTCCGGAGCCTCACCGGCCCCGTTGCCACCCCGCTGCCGCTCGGCCACCTCGCGCTCCTCGTACCGGGGCCCTCCCGGACAGGACCCATGGGCAACAATGCCTGATCAGGAACTCGTGTGCCCAGTGGGGCGGCCCTTATGACTGAGAGGCCGAAGCGAGGCGCGGAGCGGGGCGCGCAGCGAGAGGCCGAGCCCCTCGCTTCGCCCGGAGTGCCGCGGTGCCGCGGTGTCGCGGTGTCGCAGACCGTCAGCGGCGCGCGTGGCGGCCGCGCTGCTGCTGCGCCGGCGGGCGGGGGCCGCCCACGGGGCCCTGACCCGCGCCCGGGTACGGGCTCTGGCTCTGACCCTCGCCCGCGTAAGAGCCCTGATCCCCACCCGCGTACGGACCCTGGCCCGCGCCGGGGTACGCGCTCTGACCCACGCCGGAGTACGGGCCCTGACCCGCGCCGGGGTACGGGCTCTGACCCTCACCCGCGCCCGGGTACCCGCCGCCGTACGGCGGCTGCGGCTGCGGCTGCGGCGCCCGCGCCGCCTGCGCCGCGGCCTTCTTGCTCTTCGAGCGGGCCCGCAGGAACTCGAAGACGATCGGCAGCACCGAGATCAGCACGATGGCGATCAGCATCATCTCGATGTTCTTGTGAACGAACTCGATCTTGCCGAGCGCCGCGCCGAGCAGCGTCACGCCGACGCCCCACAGGATGCCGCCGACGATGTTGAAGATGAGGAACGAGCGGTAGTTCATCCGGCTCACGCCGGCGATGATCGGCGTGAAGGTGCGGATCACGGGCACGAAACGCGCCAGGACCAGCGATTTCGGGCCGTACTTCTCGAAGAACTCGTGCGCCTTCTCCACGTTCTCCTGCTTGAAGAGCTTGGAGTCGGGGCGCTTGAAGAGCGAGGGACCGACCTTGCGGCCGAAGAGGTAGCCCGCCTGGTCGCCCACGATCGCCGCGACCGCCACCAGCGTGCAGACGACCCACAGCGGCTTGCTGATCTGGCCGGTGGTCACCAGCAGACCCGTCGTGAACAGCAGGGAGTCGCCGGGGAGGAAGAAGCCGATCAGGAGGCCGGACTCCGCGAAGACGATGGCCAGGACGCCGATCAGACCGAATTGCTCGATCAGATAGTTCGCATCCAGCCACTGTGGGCCGAGCGCGAGAGTGGTCGTGGGGGTCACGGGTGACAGGCTCCTGGGTCGAGGGCGCAGGCTCGTGCGAGGCCCGGGCACAGGCGGGGCGGGGCGGTGTGCGGCCCCAAGTTACCAACGCGGCGGGGTTCCGCCGCGTTCCAGTGTGACTACCAGTGTGCGGCAACGGCCTTCCCCGTGTCCTCCCCATGGCGTACACCCGGTCGGCGCAACCCCGCATCCCCCGCATGCGTCCTGATCAGGCACCGGCAAGACTGCACACACTGCACACACGGAGGTGGATGCGATGGGCATCGAGGAGTTCGGCGGCGGGCAGACCCAGTCCGACGTCCTGGTCGTGACCACGAACGACGTCCCCGGCTACAAGGTCGACCAGGTCATTGGCGAGGTCTTCGGCCTCACCGTGCGCTCCCGCCACATCGGCAGCCAGATCGGCGCGGGCCTGAAGTCCCTGGTCGGCGGCGAGCTCAAGGGCCTGACGAAGACCCTGGTGGAGACCCGCAACCAGGCCATGGACCGCCTGATCGAGCAGGCCCGGGCCCGGGGCGCGAACGCGGTGCTGATGTTCCGCTTCGATGTGACGGAGGCGGCGGACGTGGGCACCGAGGTGTGTGCGTACGGCACGGCTGTGGTGATCTCGCCCCGTCCGTGACGGGACCGGGACGGACGGAGGGGCGGCCCGGGCATCGCCCGGACCGCCCCTCCGTCTTTCACGAGCTGTCTTTCACGCGCTGCGCACCGCATTGGCCAGGATGGCGTCCCGGAGATAGCCGGCCATGCCGGGCCGGATGGCCTCATAGGTGGCGGTGAACCGCTCGTCTGTGACGTACATCTCGGCGAGGCAGGTGTGAATCTCGTACGTGCAGTCGTAGAAGAAGCGCACGATCTGCTGCCGGTGCTCCTCGGCGAGGTCCATGGCCTCCGGGGAGTCCGCGGCCGCACCGGAGGCCAGGAGGGCGGCGATGCGCTCGTTGAGCCCGTTCGCCTCGGCCTGGATCCGCAGCCAGTCCTCCTTCGTGTACGAGGCGGTCCGGCGCTGCGACTCGCGGTAGGCGTCCGTGCCGCCCCACCGCTGCTCGACCTCCTCCGCGTGCACGTCGGGGTCGTAGTCCCCGAACACCTCGAACTTCTCCTCCGGCGTGAGCCTGATCCCCATCTTCTTCGCCTCCATGGCGTGCTCCACGGCGGTGGCCATGCGCTGGAGCTGCTCGATCCGCTCGACGAGCAGACCGTGCTGGCGGCGCAGGTGCTCGACCGGATCCGCATCCGGCTCGTCCAGCAGCAGCGCCACCTCCTCCAGCGGAAAGCCGAGCTCCCGGTAGAACAGGATCTGCTGCAACCGGTCGAGATCGGCGTCGTCGTAGCGCCGGTGCCCGGCGTGACTGCGCTCACCGGGCGTGAGCAGCCCGATCTCGTCGTAGTGGTGCAGCGTCCGCACGGTCACCCCGGCGAAGGCGGCGACCTGTCCCACGGAGTAGCTCATCTCCGCTCCTTTCCCGTCACGGGCTTACGAAGCCCACGGTGCGCCCTCCCGTTACGTGAGGTGCAAGCCCATTCGCCGTCCACACGCAAGACGGATGCCCCTCACTTCCCCCAGGTGCTACGGGCATTGACCTCCCGCACGCGCGCACGGAGCGCTTCGGAATCGGCGGCGTGCGGCGACTTGGTGGAGCAGGTGCAGGTGAGGAGCGGGGTAGTGGGGCGCAGGTCGATCCCGTGGGCGGTGGCCCAGACGTAGACACCGCAGTGGGACCGGAGGGGCTGGGGAGTAGCGGGAGGCGCCTCCGGCGGAGCGGGCGAGGGCGGAGGCGGCGTGACGGGCGTTTCGGGCGCCGTGCGGCGGCTGAAGAGAGCCCTCGTCCGGGCGAGGAGGCGGGAGATAGAGTCCTTCACGTCATCAGCTCCAGAGGCTGGTGGCCATGCCCCCGGACCGTTGCTGCGGTCGCGGGGGTCTCGAGTGCGCCCACCCTAGAGTCCCCTGGAGAGCCCTGTCTGCACCTAGCCGTCTAGAGTAGGCTCTATGTTCGGTTGCATACCGCTGTTTACAGTCACCGACGTGATGGAGTACGACCCGACGCGGCCGAAGTGGATGCAGATCGCCGACGTAATCCGGCAGCGCATCGCCAGCGGTGAATACCCGCTCAACCACCTCATCTCCGAGGTGCGCATGGAACAGGAATTCGACGTCGCGCGAACGACGGTCCGCAAGGTCACAGCCGCCCTCCGCGCCGAAGGCCTGATCGTCACAACGCCCGGCATGGGCTCCTTCGTAACCGCCCGACCCCCCAAGGCGAACGGCTAGGCGCAGGTGACCGCCGGGCGGCTGCTCAAGCCACTTCCGCGCGAACGAGCAAGGTACCCAGAGCCTGACCCCCCGGCGGGGGCACGATGCGAGCGTCCACGCGTGTGAAGCCGCTCCGCTTGAGAAGGTCCGCCCAGACCGTGGGCGCGTATTGCCAGCGCAGCACGGTCAGCTCGCGCTCGCGGCCTTCGAGCCACTTCCCCCGCATCCGCTGAGCCCCATGCGTGCCCGGGCCGGGCTCTGCGTGGCTGAAGACGACGACCCCGCCGGGGGCGAGGCGCTTGGCCAGCAGCGGGAGGAGCTGCTCTGGGTCGGTGAACCAGACTGCTCCCCAGACGGAGTAGATCGCGTCGTACTCGGCCGCCTCGGACACGAGAAAGCTGCACACGTCCGCGTGCACGAAGGTGACGCCCGGGACGTGCGACCACCAGCGGCAGGCGCGGGCGATCTGGACGGCGGAGAAGTCGACAGCGGTCACCTGGACGCCGCCGCGCGCGAGGTGGACGGCGTCGGCGCCTTCACCGGGGCCGAGCTCCAGCGCAGTGACCGGGTTACCGAGGAGCTCCGGTCCGGGGCCATGGCCGGGGAACTGCGTCCACTCGAACCGATCGGTCGGCGGGGTCGGTTGTTCGCCCTCCCCCCGGTAAGGCTTGTACAGATCCCAGTATTCGGCCGGAGTGAGAGGCGGGCGGGGCATGAGGCTCCTCGGAGGAACGGTAGGCCGCATGAGTCCGTCACCGTACCGCCGCCCGAGGCCGCGCCGGGCGGCGTTGACAGAGCCCCGCCCGATCGGAGCCATACGTGGGCCCGGGGCCGCTCACGGCGCCCCCGGGCCTGACCGCTTCGGTTCGTTCAGTGACAGTTCGTTCCTGGTGCGCACGGGCCGCACTTGGCGTAATCGGCCTCCCAGAGCTTCCAGTCGACCTTGAACCCGTTGTCCGCAATGATCTTTGCGGTGCGCTCGACCGAACCGTCGTACTTGAAGGCGATCTCCGGGATGTGCTCCAGGAACCGCCCCTCAAAGTGCTGGGCGCAGAACTCGCGGTAGTTCTTCGTGTCCAGGATGAAGGTGTGGACGGCGACGTCGACCGTGCGGCCGCAGCACATCTCCAGCTGCTGCCCCCACTTCTCCATGGCCGTGACCAGATAGGACACGGCCGCGCCGAACAGGCGGTTGGCGTACACCTCGTCGAACGGGTGGTCGCGCATGAGCAGCTGGATCTCGCGCTCCCACACGCTCGGCTTGACGAAGTCCCGGGGTTCACGAACCGCCGGTCCGGCCTCAACTGCGGTGGCCATGCTGTCCTCCTCGTTGTTCGATGCCCTCGCGCCTCCCGGAACGGGGCGCCCCTCCAGTGCAGCGCACCCCGGGTCCGTGGGGTGATCCGTTGCCGCAGGTCGAATGCGGTGTGCAGATGCTGCACACGGCCTTGGCGCGCCGCGGGGCCACGCCTACCGTGGGCGGGCAGGCCTCGCGCCCGTGAAGGTGGTGTGATGAGCGCCGATCCTCTGTGGAAGACGCCCGAGGCAGCTGTACTGATCAGACGTCACCAGGCCGGTGGCCTCGTCCGTCTGGGCCGCACTCACCTCGGCTGGCGCCAGGCCGACCTCGGCCGACGCGTCGGCTGCTCAGCCTCCACCATCTCCCGCCTCGAACGACACGGCACGACCGACTTGGGACTGTTGCGGCGCGCCGCGCAGGAGGTGGGATTACCGACGGATGTTCTGGCCGTGGCCATCGGCCTCGGCAGGATCGCGGCCACTACAGTGGCGGCGTCCGGGCCACGTCATGCCGAGGAGGACCCGTTGCGCCGCCGCACACTGCTCGCCGCCGCCGGGGCGGCAGGCCCCCTTCAGCTCCTCCTCGCCGGCCTGGATGACGCACTCGCGGCCATCCCCGCCCCGCACGGCACGGCCTCGACAGTGCGACTGCGCCTGCCCGCTGCCCAGGCCCTGTTCGACAGCGGCCGACACTCCCGGTTGCTCGAAGCGCTCCCGGCGCTGCTGGCTGATGCCCATGCCGCAGCCCGGACCCGGTCACAAACCGCGTACGCGACGCTGTCCTCCTGCTACTCCCTGACCTCCCGGGTCCTGACGAAGATCGGGCGCTACGAGCGCTCCAGGCTGACCGCCGACCGGGCTCTCACCTACGCGGACCTGTCCGGCGACCCCATCGCCACAGCCGCCGCATCGCGGGAGCTGAGCATCGTGCTCCGCCACCAGGACCAGCCTCAAGCCGCCCAGCGCTTGGTCGAACGCGCCCTGGTCACCGTCGAACGCTCGGGGCTGGCCACCCCGCCGCAAGCAATGGCGTATGCGCAGTTGCTGTGCACCACTGCCTACACAGCCGCCCGCACCGGCGACCGCGACCAGGCTCGTACCCTCATGCGCGAAGCCGGACGCGCTGTCTCGCGCCTGCCGGAGCGGCCACCTCCCGGCGCCGCCATCTCGATCGGTCCAGCTGCCGTCACCCTCTACGAGGTGGGCGTGCATTGGGCTCTCGGTGACGCCGGAAGCGCTCTCCAAGCCGGGCGCACGCTGCACCCCGGACAGTTCCCCACCGCCGAACGCCGCGCCCGCATGCACACCGATCTCGCCCGGGCCTGGTGGCAATGGGGCAAACCTCAGCAGACCGCGGACGCACTCCTCGAAGCACTCCGCGTCTCCCCCGCCGAAGTACGTGACCGGCCCACCATCAAGCGCGTCGCCACCGACCTGATCATCCGGCACCCACACACCGCCGGCGCGCGTGAGCTCGCTTCCGCCGTCGGGCTGCGCGCCCGGTAGTGGCTGAGATCGGTTGTACCGGCCTCTGTGCCTCTTGCGGGGCAAGGCGCAGCCGGCTGCGGCGCTCCGGGCACCGGAGGCTGCCCCACGCGAGCGCCCACCCGGGCGCCCGGAAGTCACCCCCCGTGAGCACCTCCCGGCTCCGGGGCCGTCCCGCCCCGCCACCGCTCGCCCTCGCCCGCCATCTCGTACGCGCCCGCCTCCAGGCGCTCGATGAGGCCGCGGGTCCACTCCCCGCCCGTCTCCGCCGTGTGCACCCACAGGCCCATGATCTCGGCGATGTGGCCCCAGTCCTCGCCCTCGGCCGGGGTCCAGTTCCGGCGGATCTCCTCGCGCCACTCCTCCAGGGCCGCCACCCGCTGCTTCAGCAGGGCGACGGCCTCGGCGCGCGGCAGGTCGACGAGGAAGCCCACGCCGGCGGTGAGGACGTCGGTCTTCTCGTCGTGGGCGGACAGCGCGTGCCGCAGGAGCCGGAAGTACTCCTCCTGGCCGGCGGGCGTCAGCTCGTACTCCGTGCGGGGCGGGCCGCCGGCCTCGCTCGGCGCCGTGTCGTGGGCGACCATCAGCCCTTGCTTCGCCATCGCCTTGAGCGCGTGGTAGATCGACCCGGGCTTGGCGTTGGACCACTGGTGCGCGCCCCAGAACTCCAGGTCGTTGCGGACCTGGTAGCCGTGGGCCCGTCCGTGCTGCCGGACCGCGCCCAGGACCAGTAGCCGGATCGCCGACATCGCGCCCTCAGCCTCCTCGTTCCACTGCCGTCCGGACCATGTCCAGACTAGGTGGAACGAGGGGCCGGGCCACATCAGGCCCCGTTCGTCAAGACCCGTCCGTCAAGACCCGTCCCTCAGGCCCCGTCCTCCCCGGAGGCCAGCGCCACCAGTTCGAAGGCGGTCTTCCCGTCGAGCGACTCGCGGATGACGTCCGCGTGCCCCGCGTGCCGCCCGATCTCCTCGATCAGGTGGAGCAGCAGCCAGCGCATGGACACCCGCGAGTCCGCGGGGAACCACGGCGCCGGGGGCAGCGGGAAGGTGTCCTCCAGGCTGGGCACGGAGCGGATGAACTTCTCCGTCTCCGCCGCCACCTGCTCCCACCGGGCGAGCACCCCGGCGACGGTCTCGCCCTCCAGGAGCCGGAAGCCGTCGGCCCACTCCGACTCGTCGTGCCCGGCCTCCTCCGCCCGGTCCTGTGCCAGCAGCAGCCAGTTCCGCTCGGCCTGCGTCACGTGCTTGAGCAGTCCACCCAGGGACAGCTCGCTCGCGCTCGGCTTCAGCGCCGCCTGCTCGTCGGTCAGCCCGAGCACCGCCCGCCGCAGGCCGCCCCGCTGGGCCTCCACGAACGCCAGCAGTGTGCCGCGCTCGTCGGAGGGGTTGTTCTCGATGACGTGGGTGGGCATGGAGGCCGCCTTTCGTTTGCTCATCGCTGTCGTGCCGTCCGACGGGTCAAACGTAGGGGCCTATGCGGTCAGGTTCTGTCCTCGAACCCGACAGATCCCCGCGTCCGCTCAGAACGGGAAACGGCTCTTCCCGTGCTGGATCGAGATCCACTTCGTCGTCGTGAACACATCGACCATCGCGTCGCCGTTCAGCCGCCCCACGCCCGACGCCTTCTCGCCCCCGAAGGGCACGATCGGCTCGTCGTGCACGGTCCCGTCGTTCACGTGGATCATCCCGGCGTCGATGCGCTTCGCCACGCGCACGCCGCGCTCGGTGTCCCCCGTGTGGACCGCGCCGCTCAGCCCGTACGGTGTGGCGTTGGCCAGCCGGACGGCCTCCTCCTCGCCGTCGAAGGGGATGATCAGCGCGACCGGCCCGAAGATCTCCTGGCCGAGGATCGCGGCGTCGGCCTTCAGCCCGGTCAGGACGGACGGCTCGACGAGCGTGCCCTCCGTCCGGCCGCGCACCAGCGCGGTCGCGCCGTCGGTGACGGCCTGCTCGACCAGGGAACCGATGGCCTCGGCCTGCCCGGCGTTGATCAGCGGCCCGATGTGGGTGGCCGGGTCGCCCGGGTCGCCGACCTTGAGGCTCTTGACCTTGGCGACGAACTTCTCGGTGAACTCCTGCTCCACCGAGCGGTCGACGAGCACCCGGTTGGCGGCCATGCAGACCTGCCCCTGGTGGATGAAACGGCTGAATACCGCCGCCTCGACGGCGTAGTCGAGGTCGGCGTCGTCGAGGACGATCAGCGCGCTGTTGCCGCCGAGCTCCAGGACGGTCTTCTTGAAGTGGGAGGCGGCGACCGTGGCCACGTGCCGGCCGACCTTGTCGGAGCCCGTGAACGAGATGACCTTCGGCACGGGGTGTTCGATGAGCGCGTCGCCGATCTCCGCGATGTCGGTGACGACGACGTTGAGCACGCCCGCCGGCAGCCCGGCCTCCTCGAGGACCTTGGCCACCAGGCCGCCGCCGCATATGGGCGTGTTCTGGTGCGGTTTGAGGACGACGGTGTTGCCGAGGGCGAGCGCCGGCGCGACGGACTTCAGCGACAGCAGGAACGGGAAGTTGAACGGGCTGATCACCCCGACGACGCCGACCGGCACCCGGTAGAGGCGGTTTTCCTTGGTGTCGTCCGGCGAGGGCAGGATCCGCCCCTCGGCCCGCAGCGAGAGGTGGACGGCCTCCCGCAGGAACTCCCGCGCCAGGTGCAGCTCGAACGCCGCCTTCAGGGCCGTGCCGCCGCACTCCGCGGTGATCGCGGCGGCCAGCTCGGCCTCCCGGTCGTCGATGACGCGCAGCGCCCGCTCGAAGACCAGCCGGCGGGTGTACGGATTGGTGGCGCCCCACGCGGGCTGGGCGCGCTCGGCGGCGCGGTAGGCCTGGTCGATCTCCCCCACGCCGGCGACGGTGATGGAGGCGAGCTTCTCCCCGTTGTACGGGTTGAAGTCGACGATGTCCCAGGAGCCGGTGCCGGACCGCCACTCGCCGTCGATGTACTGGAAGGCCAACTCTTCGAAGTAGGACATGTGCCATCCCTGCCTGGAGATACGGGGGCGCTCGGCGGCGCCCGAACCGGAATGCGCTCCTGATGGGACGTCATCGTACTGATGTGTCACATGAGTTGAAGCAGCCGCCTCAGCAGGTCCCGGGTGGCCGACGGCGAGAGACTGTCCTCGTGCAGCCGCTCCATCACCCTTCCGTACTGGGCGACTTCGTCGGGCTTGTCGAGGTAGAGCGCGCTCGTGAGCTGCTCCAGGTAGACCACGTCCGACAGGTCCGACTCGGGGAAGCGGAGCATCGTGAAGGCGCCGCTCTCGCCCGCGTGCCCGCCGTGCGCGAAGGGCATCACCTGGAGGGTCACGTTGGCCTGCTCGGAGATGTCCATGAGGTGCTGGAGCTGGCCGCGCATGACGGCCTCGCCGCCGTACGGCCGGTGCAGCGCCGCTTCGTCCAGGACCGCGTGGAAGTGCGGGGCGCGCTCGGAGAAGAGCAGCTTCTGGCGCTCCATGCGCAGCGAGACGCGGCGCTCCACCTCCGCCCCGTCGGCCGCGGGCTGGCCGCGGACCACGACGGCCTGGGCGTACCCCTCCGTCTGCAGCAGCCCGTGCACGAACTGGACCTCGTAGATCCCGATGTGCGAGGCGGCCCCCTCCAGTCCGACGTAGGTCTGGAACCAGCCGGGCAGCACGTCGCCGTAGCTGTGCCACCACCCGGCGACGTTGGCTTCGCGGGCCAGGCCGAGCAGCGCCTCGCGCTCCAGCTCGTCCGTGACACCGTAGAGGGTCAGCAGGTCTTCCACATCGCGTGCCTTGAAGCTCACCCGGCCCAGCTCCATACGGCTGATCTTCGACTCGGACGCACGGATCGAGTAGCCGGCCGCCTCGCGGGTTATCCCACGTGACTCACGCAGTCGCCTGAGCTGGGAGCCCAGGAGTATGCGGCGCACCACTGAACCGCTCGACTCGCTCGTGGCCATCGTTGCGACTCCTCCTCTTCCGGTTCCGTTTCCGGCCTTGCCGCGCTCGCCCTCTCCGGGGGCGACCCCCGCAGCCCCCGGCGGTGAAGTCTGCCATCTCCGGGCTCGGTTGAGTGTGCATTGAGTGTGCATCCGGCTACCCGGAGGGGAGTAGGCCGGAGGTCGTACGGAAGAGGGCGTAGGAAGAATTGCGGCCGAACGCCGACGTGCGCCCCCAAATCCCCCACGTGCACGTGCATCTGCCCTTGCATCCGCCATCCGCATTGGGAACGATGGGGAGCGCACACGTGCGTGTCACGTCCACGATTGCCAGGAGTGCCTCGGATGGGTACCGAAGGATCGACTGTGCTCTCTCCTCTGTGGCGAGGGCTGCCACCGATCGCCCCATCGGCCGTCCCCCACTCGGCGTCCTGCGCGCTCCCACCCCGCTTCGAGGCGGTCCGGACCGCCCGTACGTTCACCAGAACGACTCTCCAGGGGTGGGGCCTGGCGGGGCTCTTCGACGACGTGGCGCTCGTGGTCTCGGAGCTCGTCACCAACTCCTTGCGCTACGCCCTGCCCGCCGAGCCGATATCCGGCGGTGAATTCGACCCTCCGGTGCGGCTGCACCTGATGCGGTGGACGTCGCGTCTCGTGTGCGCCGTGCGCGACCCCAGCGAGGAGAGCCCGACGGCCGGCGAGGCGGATGCGTCGGCGGAGTGCGGGCGCGGGCTTTTCCTCGTCGAGTCCTTCAGCGACACCTGGGGGTGGCACCCGCTCGCGGGGGCGCTGCACGGCAAGGTCGTATGGGCCCTCTTCCGGCTGCCGCACGAGCAGCGCGCTTAGCAGTACGAGCAGCAGTACGAGCAGCAGTACGAGCAGCTGCACGCTTAGCAGTACGAGCAGCGCGCTCGGCAGGAACCGACTACCGGATCGACCGGATCAGTCGGTCACCAGATAGTCGAATTCCCCGTCCTTGATCCCGCGCAGCATGGCGTCGATCTCCGCAGGGGTGTAGACGAGCGCCGGACCCTCCGGATGACGGGAATTGCGCACGGCGACCCCGCCACCCGGCAGCTTGGCGAACTCCACGCAGGATCCCTGGGAGTTGGAGTGCCGGCTCTTGCGCCAGACGACGCCGTCGAGGTCCGCGGCAGCCATGCCGTTGTACGCGTGAGGCACTGGACTCTCCCGGAGAATTGCAGGGCACCCCGGCACGCCCGGCGGCGAATGGTGGGGTTGACAACTACTCCGGATCATAGCTGCGTTCACATGCTTCTGCATGAGCGAATGCACGTGCACTTACGGTGTTCCCACCATTACTTCAAGGTGACTACACCATCGCGACCAGGCGACCGCCGACTACTTGCCCGCACTCGAATACGGCAGGAGTGCCATCTCACGTGCATTCTTGATCGCCCGGGCCAGCCGGCGCTGCTGCTGGACGGTGACCCGGGTCACCCGGCGGCTGCGGATCTTCCCCCGGTCCGAAATGAACTTCCGCAGCAGATCGGTGTCCTTGTAGTCGATGTACGTGATGCCCGCCGCATCCAGGGGATTGGGGCGGGGCTTGAGGTTCTTGCGGTGGTCGGGGCGGCGCGGCATGAAAGGTCCTTGGAGATCTGAAACCGGGAAGGGGTCAGGAAACGGGGTCGAGGAGTTCGTCGAACGCGGCCGGGAGCAGCCGCCAGGCGTCGGGACCGCCCGCGTATTCGGCGTCGGTCAGCAGGCACGACTCCAGCAGCGTGCGCAGCCCGTCGGCGTCGAGCCCCGGCGAGGTGAACGTGAGGTGCTGGACGCGGTCGCCGTGCTCGGGATCCCAGTCGAGGGAGGCGGCCACGCGCCGGTCCGGCGGCACCATGTCCCAGGCGGCGTCCGGCAGCGCCGCGAGCCAAGGCCCCGCGCTCTCCACGCACAGCGCGCCGCCTGCGGCGTCCCACGCCAGCAGCGTGTCCGGCCGGTCGGCGAGCCAGAACCGGCCCCGGCTGCGTGCGGCGGCGCAGCACAGGTCCTCCAGTGCGGCGTACAGCCGCCCCGGGTGGAAGGGGCGGCGCCCGCGCCACACGAGGGTGGCGACGCCGTCCGCGTCGGCCTCCTGCGGCAGCAGTGCGCAGGCGGGGTGCTGCCGCGCCGCGGCCGCCTCCACGTCGAATCCGGCGACCGCGGCGGCCGCCAGGTCGACGGAGTCGACGGCGATATGGCGTGCGGTGGGGGCGAGTTGGGTGAGGAGGGCGTAGTCGGCGGCGTCGGCCGGGGCCACGGGTTCGCCGAAGGCGGTCCGGTCGCCGTCGGCGTCCTCCCCGGCCGTCCCTTCGGCCGTCCCTTCGGCTGTCTCCTCCGCCAGCGCGAGCACCGTCGGGTACTCCAGCTGCCGGGCGAAGGTGTCGGCCACGGTGCGCTGGTCGGCGGCCGCGGCGGCCAGTCCGGCCTCCGCGAGGTCGTCGCCGCAGCCGAGGGCGGGCAGGACGAGGGCCGGGTCCACGGCTGTGATCACGCCGGTGAGCCGCAGGTCCTCGCCCGCGTGGGCCGCCACGACCTCGGCCATGGCCTTGGGCTCGACGGAGTCCCACAGCTCGACGACGGCGAGCCGGCACGTGCCCGAGGCGGCGAGCCGCTCCAGCTCGGGCATGAGGTCCTCGCGCAGGGCGCAGCAGGCGCAGTCGTTGACGAGCGGCGTCTCGCCCTCGTCGAGCGCGCCGGTGCGGTCCCGCACCGTCCGGCGAACCGTTCCGGCGGAGGCGGTGGCCAGGTCGTGGTGGAGGGCGACGCTGCCGGGGACGGTCTGCAGGAGGCGCTCGACCGTAGCCCGGCGGGCGTCCGCGTGCAGACCGCCCACCAGGGCCACGGGCAGGGGGTGCGGCGCGGTCACCGCCCGCCCCCGCGGCTGCCGTAGCGGCGCTCGAAGCGCTCGACGCGGCCGGCGGTGTCCAGGACGCGGGCCGTGCCGGTGTAGAAGGGGTGGCTCGCCGAGGAGATCTCGACGTCGATGACGGGGTACGTCCTGCCGTCCTCCCACTCGACCGTCTTGTCGCTGGTGGCGGTCGAGCGCGTGAGGAAGGCGAAGCCGGCCGCGCGGTCACGGAAGACGACGGGGCCGTAGGGCGGGTGGATTCCGGGCTTCACGGCGGATCAGCGCTCCTCTCGGAAGGTGACGTGGCGGCCGACGACGGGGTCGTACTTGCGCAGTTGCATGCGGTCGGGGTCGTTACGGCGGTTCTTGCGGGTGACGTAGGTGTAGCCGGTTCCGGCGGTGGACCGGAGCTTGATGACGGGGCGTAGCTCGTTGCGGGCCATGGGGGCTACTATACAGAAATGGTTCCCATTTTCATTAAGGCTCTTCCGGAGCCCCCGATCGCCCCTTCGATCGCCCCTTCCCAGGAGGTCTGACCCTTGTCGGCGCACTGCCAGCTGACCGGCCGCAAGCCCGGATTCGGCAACTCCATCTCCCACTCCCACCGCCGCACGTCGCGGCGGTTCGACCCCAACATCCAGACCAAGCGCTACTGGCTGCCCTCCGAAGGCCGGAACGTACGGCTGCGGCTGAGCGCGAAGGGGATCAAGACCGTCGACGCGATCGGCGTCGAGGCGGCCGTGGCCCGCATCCGGGCCCGTGGGGAGAAGGTCTGATGGCCAAGAAGAGCAAGATCGCGAAGAACGAGCAGCGACGGCTGACGGTCGCCCGCTACGCGGCGCGCCGGGCCCTCCTCAAGGCCGTCATCCGCAACCCGCGCACGCCGGAGGAGGAGCGGCTGGCGGCCGAGCGCGAACTGCGGCGCCAGCCGCGGGACGCGAGCGCGACGCGCCTGCGCAACCGCGACTCCGCCGACGGCCGGCCGCGCGGCTACTTCCGTACGTTCGGCCTGTCGCGCGTGAACCTGCGCAAGGAGGCCCACGCCGGGCACCTGCCGGGGGTGCGGAAGTCCAGCTGGTAGACGGCCGGGCCGGCGGTTACCGGGCCGGCAGTCGCCGGGGCGAGCCGGGGCGAGCCGGGGCGAGCCGGTGGGGGCCGGCGGGCTCACGGGGCGCGGTCGCGGGACCGGCGGGCTTGAGCGGGCCGGGCGACCTTGAGGGGGCCGCCCGGCCCTGCGGCACCGGCCGGAGCGCAGCACGCTTTCGCTCAGTGCGTCACCCGTCGGCCACCACCAGGCGGGCCGTGGAGAGGGAGTCGATGAGGGCCGCCACGTCAGTGGCGGCCCGCTGTGCGGAGACGGCCGGATACCGCTCGGTGAGCGACTGCGCCGCCCGCTCCGGGGTGCCGTCGAGCAGGGTGCGCAGGATGAGCGCGGCGGTGCTGTTGAGCTGCCAGTAGCTCCCGGACTGCTCGTCGAGCAGCACCATGCCGTCCTCGGTGTCCGTGGCGGACACGTCCCGGCGCAGGGTGAGGGTCACAGCGGTCTCCCGTGGTCGTGTGAGGCGGTCGTGCGAAGGGCGGCGCGGTTACGGGGCGACTACCGCGGCTACGGCATCAGGGCGGCGCGGTCGGGGAGGGAACGGAGCCAGAGTTCGCAGCCCAAGGTGGTGTCGAGCGGGCGCAGGGGCTCCGGTACGGGATGCAGGCCCAGCAGGCTCGCGCGGAGGGCCGCCCCGTCCACCAGGCCCGCGCGGGCCAGCAGGGAATCCTCGAACAACGCGACCAGACGGGCCCGGTTGTGCCGCAGCCCCGCGTACAGGTCCGCGTACAAGTCCGTGTGCAGGTCCGCGCCGAACTCGCCCTTGGTGGGCCGCCCCCGGACCGGATCCGGCACGATGCCGCGCAGCGCGGCGGCGAGAACCGGCTTGTGCCGGCCGGGCGCGCTGCGTTCGTCGACGCGTACGGACAGCGCCGCCTCGATGACGCCGTCGTCGAGATAGGGCGCGGCGTACTCCAGCCCCCTCGCGGACGTCACCTGGTCGAGCTGGCGGACGCCGCGCCCGACTGCCCGTACGGACGCGAGCGCCTCGTGCTGGCCGCGCTGCGCGTGGAGCGGCTCCGGGGCGGCGGCCGCGGCCTCGCGCAGCAGGCCCCGCACCGCGAGGACCGCGTCCGCGGTCGCCCAGGAGGGCATGCGCAGGTCCGGCCCCCAGGCCATGGAGGGGACGTTCCCCGCCGGGAAGGCGGCGGGGCGGACGAGACTGTCCGCCCAAGCGGTCAGCCACTGGGGGAAGTTGCTGCGGTCCGCCAGGCCGCCCAGGGCCGGGAGAAGCGGCACGCGCCGGCTGCCGGCGTGCTTCCTGCGGACGGCGGCGAGGGCCGCGAAGGCGGCGAGCGGGCGGCTGCGCAGGAGGTCGTGCAAGTGCGGGGCAGGGGCGGTGAAGAGCTCGTCCCCGCCGCCGCCGAACATGTGCAGCCGGGAGCCCCGGACGGTCATCAGGGCGGACAGCTTGGCGAAGCGGGCGGCGTCCCGCACCCAGGCGCCGGGCTCGTCGGCCGGGCGGTTCATGACGTGGGGCGGGTCGCCGAGGCCGTGGACCGGGTGGCCGAGGCCGTGGACCGGGCGGTTGATGCCGTGGACCGGGCGGTTGATGCCGTGAGCCGGGTGACCGAAGCCGTGGGCCGGGCCGCCGATGCCGTCGGCCGGGTGACTCATGTCGTATCCGGCGCCCGGCTGCAGGACATCTGACGCCTCGGCCGGATCGCTGAACCAGAGGGGCGTTCCGGAGCGGCCGGGCCGGACGTGCCGGGCGTCGGGGAGTGCGGCGGCAGCCTGTGCGGCCCGGCGGCCGTCGTCGTTGCCCGGGTCGGCCCCTTCCCAGCGCAGGGTGACCAGCTTCGCCGCGCCGATCCGGGCTGCAAGGAAGCACAAGCCGGTGGAGTCCATCCCGCCGGAGAGGTCCGCACTCACCGTGCCGCCGCCGGCCGTGCAGGACTCGACGGCGGCGACGAGCGCCCGGCGCACCCCGCGCGCGCCTTCGGCCGCGGACAGGACCGGCTCCGGCGGGGTCCACCAGCGCCGCGTACGGGCCCGGCCGTCGGCCTCGATCAGCAGACAGTCCCCGGACGGTACGCGGTGCACGCCGCGCCACGGGCTCCGGTCGTCCAGCGGGTGGGGAGGGGGTGAGGAGAGCAGGTGGAGTGCGAGCATCCGCTCGTCCGGGCTCGCTCCGACGGCCTCCGCGAGCCGGTCGGCGCGGTCGGCCGCCACGGTCACGCCGTCGAAGCGGGCGTGGAAGACCCCGCGCGTGCCGGACGCGGAGCCTCGTACCCGGACCTGTCCGCCGGCCGAGGTCACCACGTGGAAGCTGCCCGCCAGGCCCGCCACGGCGCGCTCGGTGTCCGCGACGTCACGGAGCTGCCGCAGCCGTGCAGCCAGCTCCGCCGCGGTGACGGGGCAGCGGCCGATCACCGCCAGCCGTGCTGCGCCTGCCGCCGCCCCCATTCCCGTCCCCGCCCCGGCGATCGTCACCCTTTCGTCCGGCCAACTGCCCAGCAGCCAGGGCCGTCCCGAGGCGTGGTCGATCGCCCGGCACGCCCGGGGGCGCAGCACGCGGGCCGCAGCCAGGCCCGCCTCACTGTCCGGCAGAACCGCGAACCACACTGCCCGGCCCCTTCCCGGCGACTGCTGTCCAGCGGTGCGGCAAATGCAACGCAGCCGCACCGTGAGCCCCGGGATACCCACGCCTTCGCCTGTTACGCCGAACAGGCGAACATTTCACACGACAAGGAGGCAAGTGTGACGATATGCCTGCCGCCCTACTGGCCGTCGTCCTGCTGAACGGCGCCGGAAGGCGTGACCCACTCGACGAGCTGGACCACGATGCCGTTCGGGTCCGTGACCTGGAACAGCCGCTCACCCCAGGGCTCTTCGCGCAGCGGCATGGTGATGTCGGCGCCTTCGGCGCGCAGTCGCTTCTCCTCGGCTTCAAGGCCGGTGACGGTGAACACCACGGCCAGGCCGGCGGCGCACTCGTCACGCCGTTCGGGCGGCAGCACCTCGATGCCGCGGCGCAGCAGGACGATGGCGACGGCGTCGTCGTCGCGCGTCAGCGAGACGAACCCGTCGGCCTCCATGGCCACTTGGTAGCCGAAGTGCGCGGTGAAGAAGTCACGCGAGGCCTGCACGTTCTCGACGGTCAGGGAGATGGTGGAAACGGAGACGCGCAAGAAGGGTCCTCTCTCAGGCAGGAACTTGCTACCGACGTAACTTTGCATCGAGGGCATGCCATTCGTCAAGAGTATTTTTACGTCGAGAGTAAGATTGCTTCATGAGCGCCGAGACGATGGGACTCCGTGAGTCCAAGAAGCAGGAGACCAGGCAGCTGATCTCCGACCACGCCACCCGGCTCTTCCTCGCGCAGGGCTTCGAGGAGACGACGATCGCCGAGATCGCCGCAGCGGCCCGGGTCGCGAAGAAGACGGTCACCAACTACTTCCCGCGCAAGGAGGACATGGCCCTCGACCACCACGAGGAGTTCGCCGCGAGCCTGGCCCGCGCCGTCGCGGACCGGGCCGAGGGCGAATCGGCCCTCGCCGCACTGCGGCGGTACTTCCTGGCCGCGGTGGAGGACCGCAGCCCCGTCGCGGGCTTCGCCGGGTACGAGTTCGCGCACATGATCGCCGAGAGCCCCACGCTCACGGCCCGCCTGCGCGAACTGCACGACCAGCGCGAGGAAGCCCTCGCCGAGACCCTCGCCGGATACGAGGGCGAGGGCGGCGGCAGGCGCGGGAGCGGGGGCGGCGGGGGCATCGCACCCCGGGCCGCCGCCGTCCTCCTCGCGGCAGCGCAGCGGCTGCTCTTCGAGCGCATCCAGGAGCTCACACTGGCGGGCCGGTCCACCGACCGGATCGCCGGCATCGTGGCCGAGGAGGCCGCGCACGTCTTCGACCTGCTCGCCCCTTCCCTGGGCGACTACCCGAGCACCCCGAGGGCGTAAGGGCGCGAACAGAAGCCGAAGCCCGGCTTGAACGTGTTCAAAAACAGGTCTACAGTCACGACCATCAGAGCTTTTGAACACGTTCAAGAAGGGCTGGGGACGTGGATCTCACAGTCGTCGCATACGTCATCTACCTGCTGCTCAGCCTGGGCCTCACGGTCTGGGTGGCGCGCACGCTCAGCCGCAACGGGCGGGTCTTCCTCGCCGACGTCCTGCACGGCAACGAGAAGCTCGCGGAGGCCGTGAACCGCCTGCTGGTGGTCGGCTTCTACCTGGTGAACCTCGGGTTCATCGCCCTGTACCTGCAGGACGACAGCACCATCACCGACGCCCGCGGGGCGTTCGAGGCGCTGTCGCAGAAGCTCGGCGTCGTCCTGCTCGTGCTCGGCGTCATGCACCTCGGCAACGTCTACGCCCTCAACAAGTTCCGCCGCCGCGGCATCATGGACCGGGAGCAGGTCCCGCCCGTCGCGCCGCAGGGGTGGACCGGTCAGCAGGGCCCGTGGACCGCGCCGGCCGGCGGGCGCTGACCCCGATGGCGACCGCCACGGCAACCATCACCACCACCGCCGCCGCCGCTGCCGCTGCCGCTGCCGCTGCCGCCGACCGGGACGCCCGGAGCGTCCCGGTCCGCCGGCTCACCGTGCTCTACGACGCGCAGTGCTCGCTCTGCACCTTCGTGCGCAACTGGCTCGTGAAGCAGCGTCAGCTCGTACCGCTCGACCTGGTGCCCCTCGGGTCGGACGAGGCCCGGCGGCGCTTCCCGGAGCTCGACCATGCCGCCACGTCCGAGGAGATCACCGTCGTCGGAGACGCCGGGCAGGTCTACCGCGGCGCCGCCGCGTGGGTCGTGTGCCTGTGGGCCCTGGCCGAATACCGTCCGCTCTCCCACCGCATGAGCACCCCGTCCGGCCTCCGCTTCGCCCGCAACGCGCTCCTGGCCGCGTCCAGGTACCGCGGGGCGTACTGGCAGCCCGCGGCCACGCCCGTGCCCGCGCCCGGCACGAACGGGTGGGCCTACGCCGCCGCGCCCCCGGCCTGCGGCAGCGCCTGTGAGCCCGGCAGTGCACCCGCGTAGCGCCCGCCCCCGCACCGGCCCCCGCACCGGCCGCCCCGCGCGGATCGTCGGCCTCGTCGCCTTCGGCACCGTGGCCGCACTGGCCGCCCTGGTCGTCCTCCTGAGCCCGCCCGCGGGCTCGGCGGAGCCCGGCGAGCTCGTCGGCTCCTGGCGTGCCCGCCAAGGGGCGCGGCTGATCCTCCGCGAGGACGGCACGCTCACCGCCGTGGGCGTGCCCACCGCCTTCTCCGAGGACGACGACGAGCAGCCCACCAGGCGCTTCACCGGCGACGGAACCTGGCACCTGGGGAAGAAGCCCAAGCTCGGCCACCAGCGGATCCGGCTCACCCTCGGCGAGACGTTCGAACTCTCGATCGCCGGCGAGGGCGCCCGCGACGGCCTCTTCATCAGACCCTCCCGGGACACCACCACCCAGTTCCGCTTCAAGCGGACCCCTTAGGCTCTGAACCGTGCCAGCAGAGAACGAGCCCCGGCAGCAGCCTGCGAAGAGCGAGCAGACCCGCACCCTGATCCTGGAGACCGCGATGCGGCTCTTCCAGGAGCGCGGCTACGACAAGACCACCATGCGGGCCATCGCCAAGGAGGCCGGGGTCTCCGTCGGCAACGCGTACTACTACTTCGCCGGCAAGGAACACCTGATCCAGGGCTTCTACGACCGGATCGCCGCCGAGCACCAGGCGGCGGTCCGCGAGGTGCTGGACCGGGAGACCGACCTGGAGGCGCGGCTCTCCGGCGTCCTGCAGGCCTGGCTGGACATCGCCACGCCGTACCACGAGTTCGCGGCCCAGTTCTTCAAGAACGCCGCCGACCCCGACTCCCCACTGAGCCCCTTCTCCGCCGAGTCCGAGCACGCGCGGGAAGCCGCCATCGATGTCCACCGCGAGGTGCTCGCCGGCGCCAAGGCCAAGGTCCCCGCCGAGCTCGCCGACGTCCTCCCCGAGCTGATGTGGCTCTCCCAGATGGGCCTCGTCCTCTACTGGGTCTTCGACCGCTCCCCCGACCGCGAACGCACCCGCCGCCTCGCCGACCGCGGCGCCCGCCTGACGACGCGCGGCATCTCCCTGGCCCGCTTCCGCGTACTCCGCCCGCTCGTCCTCGAAATCCACGAGCTGTTCACGGACTTCCTCCCCGGCATGGCCCAGACGGCGGTCACCCGCAAGTCCTGAGTACGTGCGGGTGCGGCCGCTCGCCTCTGCAGGGAGCCGATCCGGCACCCGGGTGGGTACCGGACCACCCTCAGTCGTCTCCGCCGCCGCCTTCGGGGCAGATGAGCAGGCTCACCAAGCTCCCGTCGCTGGCTCCGAATTCCGGACCCAGCTCCGTGGTACTGGCAGACTCCATCGCTTGCAGATCGAGAAGAACCATCTCTCGCCTCCCGTCCCATCCCGTCCATTGATGCCCGCTCAAGCCGCCCATAGCGGCACTGCCGCCCGTGCGGTTGGAGCAACGGGTGCACACGCCTACGGCAGGCGCACGCCCGCGGCGATGCGCACGGGTCGATGCGCACGGGGCTGAGAAGCCACGGCTTGATTACCGCGGCCGAGTCGCCATGGGGCGCGCGGTGCCGTTTACGGGAGCCACTGCACGGGGGACGCCTCGCGGATGTGGATGAGAACGTCGAAGGCGTCGGCCAGGGACGCCACCGCGAGATGCTGGGTGGCGTCGCGGGACGGGTCGTAGACGCCGCTGATGACGCGGGCCTTCGCCGGGCCGTCCCAGCGGCCGCGTACGGCCTCGTCGCGCAGGTCCAGCCAGTGGGCGGGCGTGGCGAACTCGCCGAGCTTCGCGTCGATGAAGCCCTCGGCCGGTTCCGGGACGGCGACCACGCCGAGGTCTCCGTGGTGGAAGCCGATCGCCACGGACACGTACCGGGCCCCGTAACCCTCACGCAGCACGCTGCCGACGGTGGGCTGCGGACCGCGCTCCGGCGCCACCATGCCCGGGGACACTTCCGCCGCCGACGTGTGCCCGATGCCGTCCCACACCACCACGCGCAGGCCCGTACGGCGCTGGAAGTCGCCGATGACGCCCGCCCACACCGCGTCGTCGCCCACGAAGTGGCCGCGCCCGGCGACGCTTTGCTCGTGGAAGTCCACGATCAGGTCCATCCGCTCCAGGATGTCGTCGTTACGGCCTTCTGCGGCGGGCAGTGCGCGGATCAGCGCCCGCGCGTCGCGGGCGTGCTCGGCGAACGGTCGTCCCGGGTGCGTTCCCTGGGCGCGCTGCACGTGCTCGTCCATGCGGTGAGCGGTCCGGATCGTGTCCAGGTGGGACGCCACCTCCGCCAGCCGCTCCGGGGCCGAGTCACGGACGTACTCCATGACCGCGTCGTAGTCGGCGGGCTGCGCCTGCGGGGGCTTCATGCCGAGGATCCGTACGGGGTCGTGCGGGTGGTCCCGGTTGAACTCCCGGATCCACTCCAGCGCCGCGGCCATCTCGGCCGTACGCCAGGGCCGCCAGGCGTCGTCAAGCGCGGTTTCCGCCGACCCCTCGCCCCCGCGTACGTACGCGTCCAGGGCGGCGGCGACGTCCGCGCTGTCCTGTACGGCCAGCACCCGGAACCCGTGCCGCCGGACCAGGCGGCGGAAGAGCTGGTCCCGCGTCCCGAACGTCTCCCGGGAGAAGCGGGTGGATTCCCCTATGCCGACGATCGTCGCGTCAGCGGCGAGCTTCCCGGCCAGTTCGTCGAGCGTCGCGTCGGAGAGCGGGAGGGGAGCGGTGGCGGTGGCGGTATTGATCTTCATGCCCCCAGGCTCCTACCTCAAGGATGCTTGAGGTCAAGGGGAAGATCAGGAAGATCGGGTCTTGGGCGGTCGGGCGGCGACGAAGGAGCCCATGCCGGAGGTGGTGACGATCAGGCCGAGGACTGTACACACAGCGCCCTGGTCAGCGGGCCGAGTTCAGGAATCAGGCGTCGTCGAGATCGGCGTCGTCCGCCGAGAGCTGCTCCGGCACGAACGTGCCCTTGGCGGGCAGGGTGACCAGGAGTCCGCGGTCCCGCAGTTCTTGAATGGCTCGGCGGACCGTGCCGATGGCTACGCCGTACTGCTCGGCCAGATCCCTCTCGCCCGCCAGACGGGCACCCGGGCGCAGGGCCCCGACCTCGATCTGGGCGGCGACGTGGTCCGCGACCTGCATGTAGACGTAGGCGACCCGCGTCGGGTCGACGGGCGGGGCGCCCTGCTCCTCTGCCATGGGCGTCAACCTAGCGCAGCACCCCACAACACGTAAGGGTGGATAGCGCTGCACTGCTCCACTCCGCTCTATACCGCGGCCTACGTTCAGAGGCGTTCAAAACCCCGGCGGCCGCGCGAACGGCCCCGGGGCGTGGCCAACGCTTAAAGGGAGCGTCGACATGCGTGACTTTATCGCCGGGTGGTTCGGGCGCGTCAGGGCTTCTTGCGTTAGGTCAACTCCCGCAGCACTTGGGGGAAATAAGCCGCGTCCGGGTCATCGGCCACCGGCCGGCAGCAGCAGGATCTGGTCCGCGTAGCACCACGCCCACTCCTCGCCCGGTTCGAAGGACCGGGCGAGATCGTGGCCCGGCTCGGTACGCGCGTGCGCGCTCGCGTGGCGGTGCGGGGAGCTGTCGCAGCAGGCGACGTGGCCGCAGACGAGGCACTCGCGCAAGTGCACCCACGTGCCGCCGGTGCGCAGGCAGTCCTCGCAGCCTTCCGTGGTGCTCGGGGTGACCTCCGCGGCCGCCTCGTCCAGGTGGGAGCAGTTCCGCTGTGTCGGGCGGCCTTCGACGTCCGCCACTGCCTTCCAGGTTCCACTCATGTCTCCAACGTAGCCCGCGACACGTGACCCTGCAGGTCAGGGCGATTGTCAGACCCTCCTGGCAGGATCTTGTGCGTGAGGTTGGCGGTGGCGGAGACGGGCGACGGGGGTGTCCGTCTCCGCGCCGTCGACCTCGCGGGGGCGCCGGTCGGCCCGGTCGCGTCCGCGGGCAGCCTGGCCGAGGCCGTGCGCTCGCATCCGCACGTGGAGCGGTGGGTGTGGCGGTCCACCGCCCACCATTACCCGCAGCTGCTCGCGGCCGGGCTGCGCGTGGAGCGGTGTTACGACGTCGAGGCCGCCGAGAGCCTGCTCGTCGGGCACGAGGAAGGGCAGTACGGGCAGCCGCGGTCGCTCGCTGCGGCGTGGGCGCGGCTGCGCGGGCTGCCCGTGCCCGCCGATCCGCCGCCGCGGGCCGCCGGCGGGCAGCCGTCGCTGTTCGAGCCGGGGCCCGTACCGCTGCCGCCCGGCACGGATCCGCTGGACGCGCTGGTCGAGGTCCATGCCGCGCAGATCGCCCGGGCGCAGGCCACCGCCCACCCGGGCCGGCTGCTGCTCCTGCTCGCCCTGGAGTCGGCGGGCACGCTCGTCGCCGCCGAGATGAACCGGGCCGGGCTGCCCTGGCGGGCGGATGTGCACCGCGCCCTGCTGGACGAGCTGCTCGGGGAGCACTTCCCGGGCGGGCTGGAGCCCCGGCGGCTGGCCGAGCTGGCGGAGGCCGTCTCCACGGCCTTCGGCGAAGAGGGCGGGCGCGTGCGGCCCGATCTGGCCGCCGACATCATCCGTGCCTTTGCCCGCCAGGGCATCTCCCTGTCCTCCACGCGCGCGTGGGAGCTCCAGACGCTCGACCACCCTGCTGTTGCGCCCCTGCTGGAGTACAAGAAGCTCTACCGGCTGCACACCGCCCACGGCCGGTCCTGGCTGCAGACGTGGGTGCGGGAGGGCCGTTTCCGTGCCGAGTACGTGCCGAGCGGTTCCGTCTCCGGCCGCTGGACGACCAACGGCGGGGGCGCGCTGCAGATCCCGCGCGTCGTGCGCCGGGCCGTCGTCGCCGACCCCGGGTGGCGGCTGGTGGTGGCCGACGCCGATCAGATGGAGCCGCGCATCCTCGCCGCCGTCTCCCGCGACCCGGGGCTGATGGAGGCGGCGAGCGGCGAGCGCGACCTGTACGCGGCCCTGTCCGACCGGGCCTTCGCCGGGGACCGCGAGCGGGCCAAGCTGGCGCTGCTCGGCGCGGTCTACGGGCAGACGTCGGGGGACGGCCTGAAGCACCTCGCGGATCTGCGCCGCCGCTTCCCCGCGGCCGTCGCCCTCGTGGACGACGCGGCGCGCGCAGGCGAGGAGGGCCGCCTCGTACGGACGTGGCTCGGGCGCACGTGCCCGCCGGCCTCCACGGCCCTGCCCGAGGAGGCGGGGCTCCCCCAGACCACCGAGCAGGACGGCTACGGCAGCACCCCCGCCGGCCGGGCCCGCGGTCGTTTCACGCGGAACTTCGTCGTGCAGGGCGGCGCCGCCGACTGGGCGCTGGCCATGCTCGCGGCCCTGCGCCAGGAGCTCGCCGGGCTCCGTGCCGAGCTGGTCTTCTTCCAGCACGACGAGGTGATCGTGCACTGCCCGGACGCCGAGGCGGCCACCGTCGCCGAGGCCATCCGCACGGCCTCGGCCCGGGCCGCGCGCGTCGTCTTCGGGGAGGTCCCGGTGCTGTTCCCGTTCACGACGGCGGTCGTGGAGTGCTACGCCGACGCGAAACCGGTGCCCACCGCGGCGGCGGCGCGCTGACAGCGCGTCATCCCGGGCTCCCCCATGCGGCCCACTCCAGCGCGCGCTGCGGCCTCCGGCCGCGCACGCTGACCCCAGGGGCGCCCGGCGGCGGCGGCCCCACCGGATCCCGACCGCCGCTCAGGGGAGGCCCTGTCATGATGTCCTTCAGCCTTGAGCAGCTGCGCCGCTGCACCATCGCCGTGGACCTCGGGGCGGCCCGCACGCGCGTCTACCTCCGCGACAACGGGCTGATCGTGGACGAGCCGAGCGCCGCCGCGGTCAACACCAGGACCGGCTCGCTGATCGCGGTCGGCTCGATCGCCGAGGGCATGTCGGGCCGCACGCCCCACCACATCACCGTGGTCCGGCCGATCTCCGGCGGCACCGTCGTCGACATCGACATGGCCCAGCGCATGCTCCGTCACCTCGTCAGCGAGAAGGTGCGCCGGGTCTGGCGGCGCAAGCCGATGCTGCGCGCCGCCGTGTGCCTCCCGCACGACGCGGATCCGCTCGCGCGCCGCGCCGCCGTCGAGACCCTGACGGGGCTGGGGACGCGCCGCGTGGAGCTGGTCGACACGCTCATCGCCGCCGCCGTGGGCTGCGGGCTGCCCGTCGAGCTGCCCGAGGGGACGATGATCGTGGTGTGCGGGGCGGCCTCCACCCAGGTGGCCGTGTTGTCGCTGGGCTCGATCGTGGCGGCGGAGAAGGTGCTGGTCGGCGGTGACGCCATGGACTACGCGGTCGTCGAGCACCTGCGCCGCCGCCACGAGCTGATGCTGCCGACGCAGGGGCTGCAGCCGCTGCACCTCGCGCTGAGCGCGGATCCGATGGAGGAGAGCGCGGAGGTGCGCGGCCGGGACGTGGCGACGGGGCTGTCCCGGACGGTCATGGTGAACACCGCCGAGGTGCGCGAGGTCATGCACATGCCCCTGACGGCGGTGCTGGACGCGATCGGCCGGGTGCTGCGCGCCTGCCCGCCCGACCTCGTCGCGGACCTGACCGAGCGGGGCGTGATGCTCGCGGGCGGCAGCGCGGTGCTGCCGGGCCTGGACCGGATGATCGCCGATGCGACGGGGATGACCGTGCGCATCGCCGACCAGCCGGACGTCTGCTCGGTGCTGGGGCTCGGCGCGATGATGGAGGGCAAGGTGCGGCCGCTGCACCTGGATCCGCTCGCGTCGGCGTGACGCCGCACCCTTGCACCGTTCTGTCGCATTAGGACGGTCTGGGAACTTCCGTACCCCTCTCCCCCGTTCTCCCCGTACACCCCCGCTTATGTATGAGGAGAAACGGCAAATGGCGCTCTGGGACCGGCTCAAGGACTCCGCGACGACGATGCAGGGTCAGCTGGTGGCGAAGAAGAACGAGCTGAAGAGCGGCGCGTTCCGTGACGCGAGCATGGCCATGTGTGCTCTGGTGGCGGCCGCCGACGGCTCGATCGACGCCTCGGAGCGGCAGCGCGTCGCCTCGCTGATCGCCACCAACGAGGTGCTGCAGAACTTCCCCGCCGACGACCTGCAGGCCCGCTTCAACGACTACTGCCAGAAGCTCACGGCCGACTTCGACTTCGGCAAGGTCAGCGTGATGCAGACCATCGGCAAGGTGCAGAAGAAGCCGACCGAGGCCCGTGCGGTCATCCAGATCGGCATCGTCATCGGCGGCGCCGACGGCGACTTCGACAAGACCGAGCAGGCCGTCGTCCGCGAGGCGTGCTTCGCGCTGGGCATCAACCCGGCCGAATTCGACCTCTGACGGGCGAGCGGGGCGGGCGGACCGGAGGGGGGCGGCCGGACCGAGCGGACCGACCGGAGGCCGGTTACGCGGGCTGCGGCATCGAGCGGCCCGGCGCCTGCCCCTCCCTCTCGCCGCCGCCCGCCCCGCTGCTCCACGTGCCCAGCGAGATCTCGGCGGTGATGCCGGGGCCGAAGCCGGCGATGATGCCCCGGGCGTCGTGCGCCACGCCGCCGTCGGCCCACAGGCGCTCCAGGGCGTCGAAGATGACGGCGCTGGCGATGTTGCCCCGCTCGGTGAGCGTGGCCCTGCTGTAGCGGAACCACTCGGGCGCGAGGTCGAGGTACTTGCACAGGTCGTCGAGGATCCTCGGCCCGCCCGCGTGGACGATGTAGAAATCGAGCTCGGAGACGTTCCAGTCGTGGGGCTCGGCCATGTCGCGCATGGCGGGGGCGAGCATGGCCATCGTGCCCGGGACCCGCTTGTCGAGCAGGAAGTGGAAGCCGGTGTCGCGGACCGCGTAGGAGATCCAGTCCTCGGTGTCCGGCACCAGGTGGGAGCCGTTGCGCTCCAGGCGCACGCCTTCACCCCCCTCCCCGCGCACCACGGCCGCGGCGAGGGCGTCGCCGAAGAGGCCGTTGGACAGGAGGTTGCCGACACCCAGGTCGGTGGGCTGGTAGAGCAGCGAGCAGAACTCGCAGGCCACGATGAGGGCGTTGGCGCCGGGGTAGGCGGTGCAGAAGTCGTGCGCGCGGTTGATGGCGGCGCCGCCCGCCGCACAGCCGAGCTGGGCGATCGGCAGCTGTCTGGTGGTGACCGGGAAGTCCATGGTGTTGATGAGCCAGGCGGTCATGGACGGCATCATGAAGCCGGTGCACGAGACGTAGACGATCAAGTCGATGTCGCGCGAGGTCAGTTCGGCGTGCTCCAGGGCCTGCCGGACGACTGCGGGGACCCGGGCCTTGGCCTCGGTCTCGTAGAGGTTGTTGCGCCAGGTGAGGCCGGGGTGCTTGAGGGTGTCCTCGATGGGCTGGAGGATGTGCCGGGTCCGGACTCCGGTGTTGCCGATCAGCCGCAGGGCCAGCGGGAGCTGAGGGTGGTCGGCGTGCAGCGTCCGAGCCAGCTGCAGGGTCTCCTCCATGGTGATGACGTGCTCGGGTACGGCGATGGCCGGTCGGCAGAGCGTAGCCATGACTGCCTCCTTACCAGGGACTTACCGGTCCAGGGGACTGACCGGTGGACTTACCGGGCTCCGGTCCGCCGCCCTGCGCGGGCGGTGGGCCGGGCGCCCCGTCGGTGCGCCGCGCCGGCCGCTCTACCAGGCGACGGGCAAGGCGAGGGGGAAGCGCCAGATCGAACCGGTGTTCCACCGCACCTCCTCCGCCGGAACGGCCAGGCGCAGTTCGGGAAAACGGTCGAGCAGCGTGCCGATGGCGACTTGGAGCTCCATGCGCGCCAGCGGGGCTCCGAGGCAGTGGTGCGTGCCATGGCCGAAGGTGAGGTGGGCGGGTGCGTCCTGCCGCTCGAGGTCGAGCTCGTCGGGGCGGTCGTAGACGAGCTCGTCGCGGTTGGCTGCGAGGTACGAGACGTGGACGGTCTCGCCCGCGCGGATGGTGACGCCGTCCAGCTCCACGTCCTCCGTGGCCTGGCGGGGAATGCCCACCCCCTGCCGGTACGGGATGAAGCGCAGGAGCTCCTCGATGGCGGCCGGCAGCAGCTCGGGACGGGCCCGCAGGCGGGCCAGCTGCTCCGGGTGGGTGAGCAGGGTGTAGACGATGTTGCTGATCTGGTGGGCGCTGGTGTTGTGGCCGGTGACGAGCAGGAGCATGCCCATCACCGCGACCTCGCGGGCGTCCAGGAACTCGCCGTCCTCGCGCACCGCGGCCAGGGCGCTGAGCAGGTCGGTGCCGGGGTGACGGCGGCGCGCGGCGGTCAACTCGGCGAAATACGCCCGGAGTCCGGCCTTCCCCTCGGCGGCGGCCGCGCAGTCGGGGGTGCCGGGGGACATCATCGCCGTGGCCCAGCGGCGCAGCGGCGCACGGTCCGGCCCGGGGACGTCGAGCAGCTCGAAGACCGTGTTCAGCGGGAGTGGGGCGGCCAGCCAGTCGGAGACGTCCGCCGGGGAGCCGTGGTCGGCCATGGCGTCGAGCAGGCCCTCCACCGTGCGCCGGGTGCGCGGGCGCAGCTCCTCGACCTGGCGGTCGCCGAAGGCGGTGGCCATGAGGCCGCGCAGGCGGCTGTGGGCCGGGGGGTCCATGAGGTTGATCGACTCGGCGTGGTCGACGAGGTCGGGCGTGACGGGCGGCAGGCCGCGGCCGATCAGGGCGGCACGGCTGAAGCGGCGGTCGGCGGTGACCGCGCGGACGTGGCGGTGGCCCGTCACGAGCCAGGCGGTGGCGGGCGCCGGGCCGCCGGCTCCGGGCGCCGCAGGACCCCCCGGGCCGCCGGCTCCGGGCGCTGCGGAACCCCCCGGCCCGTCCTCCGCGGCATCGCCCGCGCCGTCCCCGCGGGGCATCGGGATGCGGGTGATCGGCGGCTCGCTGCGCAGCCGGGCCAGGAAGGGATCGAACTCCAGCGCCTCATCGTGGCGGAACGGACAGGTCCACACCGACTCGGAGGTGGTCATCGAAGACTCCCATCCCAAGGGCCCCGCCCCAGCGGCGTGCCAGCTTATTTTCAGACCATGCCGCACCAGTCACCCCGCCACACCCCAGCCTTCGCAGTTCACCCGAATGGTGGAAATTTCGGAGAATCACCCGTCGCATCCCCCACTTTTCCCTTCTTTCTCACCACTCTCCCAGGCTTCGCCCCGGCTTCCCTGCGCGCGCCCTCGGCGTCACCCTGGCGCCCTTGATCTCTTCTTGGCGCCCCTCGTTTCTCCTTGGCGCCCCCGATTCCCCCTTGAGTGGCCTTCGCGTCCGCCATGCGCCCCAACGGGCGGCTCGCTGCGGGCCCCGGCGTGTCCCGAGCTGCGGAACCCAAAAGTCGTGCTTAGCCTAATTTTCAGACATCACTGATTAAGTGATGACAATCCCGCCCGCATCTCCTCAAGGAGGCGCACATGCTCGCCCAAGAAACCCTCCGACCCCTTGCGAATCCGGCCGGAACGGCCGCGATCGGCTCCCTGATGGTGGAGCCGGAAGCCGCCGTGAGCGGGGCTCCGCTGCCCGCGCCGGAGGCCGCAGGCTTCCTGCTCGCCCTCCTCCTGCTGTCGCCGAAGGAGCCGAAGGAGCCGAAGGGCAAGTGAGTTCCCGTGCGGCCTACGCCGCGGCGGCCGACGAACTCGCGTCCCGCGTCCTCCATGCCCTGCGGGGCACGGGGGGCGCGGCGCTCGTCGCCCCGCACCTCGACACCGACAGCTCGCCCGACGCACTCGCGGCCCTGGCCGCCGTCCGGGTGATCGGAGCCGACACCTTCACCCCCCACGTCCTGACGGGCGCCCCCTTCCACGCCGCCGACGCGGCCGCCGTCGCCCGCTCCTTCGAGACCTTCCCGGTGCCGGGCAGCGGCCCCTCCGCCCGCCCCGACGAGCGCACGGCCGCCTGGCGCGACTGGGCGACCGCACAACTCCTGGCCCGTACGCGCGGCTACGCCGGCAACCCCGTGGCCACCGTCCCGCCCGAGGCCGGCGACGACCTCACCGACACCACCGACTGGCAGCGCTGGTCCGTCCGCATGGCCCAGCTCGCGCCCCTCGCCACCCCCTGCCTGGACGGGCCCGTACGGGACGCCGCCCGCGGCGCCGCCCTCCCGCTGAGCCGCGGGCTGACCCGGTCCGTGCTGCGCCGCGACTTCCCGACGGCCGTCCGCCTGCTGCGCTGGCTCGCCCTGCTGCGGCACGACGGCATCGCCCTGCCCGTGGAGCCCGAACCCGTCCTCGCCCACGTGCGTCTGCTCGGCGGCGCGAGCCCGCGCACGGCGCTCGACCTGGCGGTCGCCGCGCACCTGCTGGGCGACGACCCCCGCACCGGGAGCCGCGCCGGCTCCGGCACCGCCCCCCAACCGCCCACGGAGGCGCCGGCATGACGATTTCCGCCCCCGTGGCGACGGCCGCCCGCGCCCTGGCCGACCGCGCGCTGTCCTGGCTGCACGCCCACCGCGCGCTCGGCGCCCTGCCGCCCGGCACCACCGAGGAGCTCACCGACCCCGACGGCGTCTACAAACCCCTGGGCGAGAGCACGCTCGCCGCCTCCATCATCCTGCGCGACGGCATGGCCGGGCCGGGCCAACTGGCCGCCGCACAGAGCCTGATGGACTTCACCTGGCTGCAGCTGCGCAAGGGCGACATGCTCTACGAACGCCAGCTGCGCCACACCCTGATGACCGACCCGCTGGAGATGTACGCCCACTTCGTGCGCTGCGGCTACCGGCACGCGGAGCTGGACCGGCTCCTGGCCCACCGCGCCCGGCTGCGCTCGGTGCACAGCGTCGAGCTGCTGCCCAACCGCCGCCTGGCCGTGGCCAACGCCGCCCGCATCGCCGGCCTCGACCACGGCGAGGACTTCGCCGCACTCGCCCGCACCACCTGGCTGGGCGCCACCCCCGAACCCTGGGCGATCAACTGGATCACCGCCTACGCGATGACCCACACGGTCTTCCACCTCACCGACTGGGGCGGCCGGCCCGAGGGGCTGCCGGCCCCCCTCACCTCGTACGTCCGCACCTGGCTGCCGGTGTGGATCGACATCTGGCGCGAGGTCCGCCAGTGGGACCTCGTGGCGGAACTCCTCATCGTGGGCGCCTCCTTGCCCGAGCCCTACTGCAGCCCGGACGACTGGGAGACGATGGCCGCCCTGCAGCACGAGGACGGCCTGGTGCCCTGCGACGGCGACCCCGTCGCCGAGGACCCCGCCCGCAGGTTCAAGGAACACCAGCACACCACCGTCGTGGCCGCCGTGGCGGGCTCCATCGCCCTCGCCAGGGCGGCGCGAGAGCAGTGACGGGGCCCCGGCAGCCGCCCCCGGCCGCGCTCCCGCTGAACGCCCTGCTCCTGCCCCTGGCCGACGCGGCCCGGGGCGCGAGCGCCGTCGCCGTCGCCGCCGTGCGCGGCGACGAGCGCATCGTGGTGTGCCGCGGGCCGGCCGGGGAGGACACCCGCTTCGAGACCGGCTCGCTCACCAAGACGTTCACCGCGCTGCTGCTCGCCGAGCTCGCCGCCCGCGGCGAGGTCCGCTACGACGACCCCCTCGACCGCTATCTGCCGGCCGGCGCCCGGCGCATCCCGGGCCCGGCCGTCACGCTCCTCCACCTCGCCACGCACACCGCGGGCCTGCCGCGCCTGCCGCCCGGGCTGCTCGCCCGCTCGGTGCGCACGGGCTGGTTCCGCAACCCGTACGCCGCCTTCACCACGGACGACCTGCTGGCCGCGCTCCCCCGCACCCGGCTGCACCACCGCCCCGGCACCCGCGTGCGCTACTCCAACTACGGCGTGGGCCTGCTCGGGCTCGCCCTCGCGCGCGCAGCCGGCGGCGCGCCCGGGGACTATCCGGCGCTGCTCGGCGAGCGCGTCCTGGAACCGCTGGCCCTGGCCGACACCGACTGCGACCCCACCCGCCCCCAGGTCCTCGGGCACTGGCACGGCAGGCCGCGCCCGCCCTGGCTCGTCCCCGGCCTGCCCGCCGCGGGCGCCCTGCGCTCCAGCGCGCGCGACCTGCTGCGCTGCATGACGGCGCTGCTCGCGCCGGAGGCCGCCGCCCCGCCGAGCCTGCGGGTGGCGCTCACGGAAGTGCAGCGGCCCCGGCTGGCGCTGCCGCGCACGGGCCGCCGCATCTGCCTCGTGTGGAACCTGCGGGTGCGGCCCGGAGGCCCGCTCCTGCACCACTGCGGGGGCACGCGCGGCTGCACCGCCTTCGCCGGCTTCCTGCCCGGCCCGGGCGCCGCCCTGGTGGCCCTGGCCGATGCCGCACCGACCCCGGCCGCGCCCTTCGTCCAGGCGTCGTACGAGGCGCTGTGCGGCCTGGACCGCACGGACCGGCGGTCAGCCGCCCGCGACGTGCCGGGTGACGGTGGCCGCGAACTCCTGGGCGGCGGGCGCGAGGGCCGACCACTGCCGGGCGGCCCAGCCCACATCGAGTGACGGGATGCCCGTGACGGGTATCAGCCGGGCCGCGCCGGACGGGCTGACCAGCCCCGGCATGGCCGGTATCAGGGCGTGCCCCAGGCCCAGCTCGGCCAGCAGCAGTGCGGTGTCCCAGTCCGTGGCGCGGGTGGTGGAGCGCGGGGAGAGGCCGCCGGGGCCGAGCACGTCCTCCACCCGCCGGCCGGAGCTCGTACCGGCGGGCGGCCTGATGAGACGCGTACGAGCGAGGTCCGCCGCGCCGAGCGCGCTCTCGGCCGCGAGGGGGTCGTCGGGGTGGACGGCCAGCACCCACTCCAGGCTGATCACCGGCCGCAGTTCGACGCCTTGGGCGTCCTCGGAGACCGTCACCCAGGCCAGGTCCACCGCTCCCGACCGCAGGGCGTCGATGCAGCGGTGGCTGGAGCGCTCGGTGTGGAACTCCAGCCCAACGTCCGGATACCGCCTGCTGTACTCCTCGATGGCCGCGCCCATGAGGTGGCGGATGGTGGTGGCGCCGGTGGCGATGACGACGCCGCCGCCGTGGCCGGTGCGCAGCTCCTCCAGCGTCCGCAGGCCCTCGCCGAGGGCGGTGAGCCCGTCCGAGGCGGCCCGCTGGAGGATCCGGCCGGCCGCCGTGGGCACCACCCCGCGCGGCTGACGCTCCATCAGCGTCAGCCCGACCTCCTTCTCCAGGCGCCGCACGTGCTGGCTGACGGCCGACTGACTGCAGTTCATCTCGCGGGCCACGGCACTGAGGTTGCGGGCCTCGCACACCATGACGAACACCTTCAGGTCATCTAGCGTCACGCCGCCACGATACAAGCTCAGGCTTGGGTGGATCGAGTCAACTCATAGGATTGACTTGGCCTGTGGGCGACCGTCATGATCTACCTGAAAAACGGCGGCAACCTGTCCGCGGCTTCACACAGCAGCACACAGTGCTCCGTTGCTGCGCATGCACGGCAACGGGCCGAGGCGTCGCTGCGGACAGGTGTCGACCAGATCCGCCTACGCCGGACCGCGCCCTGCGTGCCTCGCGCCTCGTCAGTGCAGCACCGGTACGGCCTCCAGCAGCTGCCGCGTGTACGGGTGTTCCGGCGCCTCCCACACGCGCTCGACCGGCCCCCTCTCCACGACGCGCCCTTCCTTCATCACCACCACCTCGTCGCACAAATAACGCACCACGCCGAGGTCGTGGGTCACGATGCACAGGGCCATGTCCCGCTCGGCGGTGACCTTGCTCAGGACGTCCAGGACCTGCGCCCGGACGGAGACGTCCAGAGCGCTGACCGGCTCGTCGGCGAGGAGGACGGAAGGGCGGGGCGCCAGGGCCCGGGCGATGGCGATGCGCTGCCGCTGCCCGCCCGAGAACTGGTGCGGATAGCGGGAGGCGGCCTCCGCGGGCAGGCCCACGTCGGCGAGGAGCTCGGCCACGCGCGCCGTGGCCGCGGGCGAGCGCCGGTCCGGGAGCGGCTCGGCGATGATGTCCCGGACGCGCATACGGGGGTCGAGCGAGCCCATGGGGTCCTGGAAGACCACTTGGAGGCCATGGCTACGGCCGTGGGTGTGATCCTCGCTCCGGCCCGCCACATCTCGGCCCGCCACGTCCCGGCCCGCCACGTCGTCGACCGTCCCCGACGTCGGGCGGTCCAGGCCCGACAGCAGCCGCAGCAGCGTGGTCTTCCCCGATCCGGACTCACCCACCACCCCGGTCCGCCCGCCCGCACGGAGGTCCAGGTCCAGGCCCTCCAGCGCCGTGAAGTACGTACGCGGCGCGAAGAGGCCACGGCGGGGGCGGGCGTA
This sequence comes from Streptomyces rectiverticillatus, assembly GCF_013394065.1. Classification (NCBI taxonomy): domain Bacteria; kingdom Bacillati; phylum Actinomycetota; class Actinomycetes; order Kitasatosporales; family Streptomycetaceae; genus Streptomyces; species Streptomyces rectiverticillatus. Next base: position 4,122,505 of record NZ_CP040752.1, on the reverse strand, counting down.
GCGCCGGGTCAGGCCACGCGCCTTGAGCAGCGTCCGCGGCTCGGCGGGGGCCGGGGGGCGCGGGGCCGGGACGGTCAGGTCGGAGGCCTTCAGCAGGGCCCGGGTGTACGGGTGCTGCGGGCGGCGCAGCACCTGCTCCACGGGCCCGCTCTCGACGATCTCCCCGTCGTACATCACCAGCACGCGGTGGCACACGGAGGCGACGAGCGCGAGGTCGTGGCTGATGTAGAGCACCGCCGTGCCGCGCTCGTCGGACACGCCCGTGACGAGGTCGACGATCTCCTTCTGGACCGTGACGTCCAGGGCGGTCGTCGGCTCGTCGCAGATCAGCAGGGCGGGGTCGGTCGCGAGGGCCCCGCCGAGGACGGCGCGCTGGCGCTGGCCGCCGGAGAGCTGGTGGGGGTAGGAGCGGGCGGCCCGGGCGGGGTCGGGCAGGCGCAGCCGGTCCAGGAGCCCGACGGCGGCGGCGCGGGCTTCCGCGCGGCCGGGGCGTTCGCTCCGGGGGCCGTGCAGCCGCAGCGCCTCGGCGACCTGGGGGCCCACCTTCATCACGGGGTTGAGGGCCGTCATCGGCTCCTGGAACACCATGCCGGCGAGCCGCCCGCGCACGGTCGACAGCTCGCGGTCCGTGGCGCCCAGCAGGTCGAACGGGACGCCGTCCAGGCGCGCGCTTCCCTCGGCCCGCAGCCCCTCGCCCAGGAGTCCCAGCAGGGCCAGGGCCGTGAGGGTCTTGCCGGAGCCGGACTCGCCGATGATGCCGACGCGCTCGCCCCGGTCCACGGTGAAGCCGACGCCCCGCACGAGCGGCCGGTCGCCTGCGCCGACGGTGAGGCCGTCGACCTCCAGCAGCCTGCTCCTGCTCACCGGACACCTTCCAGCGTGGGGTCGAAGCGGTCCCGCAGGCCGTCGCCGAGGAGGTTCAGGCCGAGGACGGCGGCCGCGACGGCGAGGCCGGGCCACAGGCACAGCTCGGGCTTGTCGAAGAGGAGCTCCTGCGAGTCGAGCAGCATGCGGCCCCAGGACGGGGTGGGCGGCGGGGTGCCGAGCCCGAGGTAGGACAGCGCGGCCTCGGCCAGCACGGCGGTCGCGAAGGCCACCGACGCCTGCACGATGACGACGTCCCGGATGTTCGGCAGGACGTGCCGCACGGCGATGGCGGCGCGCGTGCGCCGGGCGAGCCGGGCGGCGTCGACGTACTCCGCGGCCATGACGCGCAGCGTGGCGGCGCGGGCCACGCGCGCGAAGCCGGGTGCCGAGGCGATGCCGATGGCCACCATGGCGGTCAGCGTGCTCGTGCCGTAGACCGCCGCCAGCATGATGGCGAGCAGCAGCGCGGGGAAGGCCAGCAGGAAATCGCTCACTCTCATCAGCAGCGCACTGAGCGGGCCGCCCGACATGCCTGCGGCGACCCCCATCGGCACACCGATGACGACGGCGAAGCCGACGGCCACGACCCCGACGAAGACGGTGGTGCGGGCGCCGGTCATCAGCCGGGCGGCGACGTCGCGCCCGAACTGGTCGGTGCCCAGGAGGTGCTCGCCGCCGGGCGGCAGCAGCCTGCGGGCGGCGTCCACGTGCGTCGGGTCGTAGGGCGCCCAGACCAGGGACAGCAGGGCCAGGGCGAGGACGAAGGCGACGAGGACGCCTCCGGCGGTGAGGGCAGGCCGGCGGGCGAGCCGACCGAGGAGGCTCCTGGGCCGCCGCACCGGCGGAGTCGCCGGCGCGACCGGCTCCGGCCTTTCAGGCCTGTTCCCGGCCGGGTTCTCGGGCAGTTCCATCGGCGGCTGCATCAGCGGCTCCGCAGGCGCGGGTCGAGCAGGTGGTAGAGCAGGTCGGTGACGACGTTGACCACGAGCACCGCCACGACCAGGACGATCACCACGCCCTGGACGACCAGCAGATCGCGGTCGGCGACGGACTGCAGCAGCAGATCGCCCAGCCCCGGGATGACGAAGACCCGCTCGACCACGACGGCTCCGACGAGGACGGTGGACAGCTGCAGCCCGAGGACGGTCAGGACGGGCACCGCCGCATTGGGCAACCCGTGCCGCCACAGCGCGGCGCGGCGCCGGCGTCCCTTGGCCCGCGCCGTGCGCAGGAAGTCCTGGTGCAGGACGGTGAGGACGGCGGAGCGTACGTAGCGGGTGAGCACCGCGCCCTGGACGAGCCCGAGGGACAGGCACGGCAGGACGAGCTGCCGCGCCCAGGCCGCGGGGTCCTCGGCGAGCGGGGTGTACCCACCGGCGGGCAGCGCCCCGGCCCGGACCGCGAAGACGTAGACGAGCAGGATGCCCGCGAGGAAGGCGGGGACCGCGATCCCCGCCTGGCTGAGCGCGGACAGCAGCGCACCGGCCGGCCTGCGGTGCCAGGCGGCGGCCAGCACGCCCGCGGGCAGCGCGAAGAGGACCGCCACGAGCATGCCGCCGAGCGCCAGCCAGCAGGTGACGCCGAAGCGGTCGGCGATCCGGGGGCCGATGGGGTCGTGGCTGATGTACGAGGTGCCGAAGTCGCCGTGCAGCAGGCCCTGCGCCCAGTCGGCGTACTGGACGACGAGCGGCCGGTCGGTGCCGAAGGCGTGGCGCAGTGCGGCCAGCTCCGCCTCGCCGGCGTTCGTCCCGAGGACGACCTCGGCCGGGTCGCCGGGCAGGACGGAGAGGAACGCGAAGACGACAAAACTGGCGATCACGGCGCTGACCAGCAGCGACGCCGCTTTACGCAGGTACACCCGCATGCCGGGGCCGCTTCCTGTTCCGATTCCTGTTCCTACTTCTTCTTCGCCCAGCGGACGTTCGCGAGGTCGAGGCCCTCGCCGACCTGGTTGACCGGCAGGCCGGTGACGTCCTTGTCGGCCACCATCAGGTTGGGCATCAGGTAGAGCCAGTCGGCCGCGGCGTCGTCGGAGAGCAGGCGCGCGGCCTCGCGGTAGCGGGCGGCCTCGTCCTCGGGCCGGCCGGAGTCGGCGTCCTTGAGGAGCTTGGCATAGGCCGGGTTGCCGTAGCGGAAGTAGTAGCCGGGGTCGGCGAACGTCCACAGGTCGCGCGGCTCGGCGTGGGCGATGACGGAGAGGTCGTAGTCGGCCTTGTTGTAGACCTCGGACAGCCAGCGCGCGGGGAATTCGAGGGGCTCGATCTCCGCCTTGAGCCCGACCTGGTCGAGCTGGGACTTCACGACCTGCGCGGCGGACATCGCGTACGGCATGTTGGGCACCCGGAACTTCACGGTCCGGCCCTCGGCGCCGGCGTCCTTCAGCAGCTGCTTCGCCTTGGCCGGGTCGTACGGATAGCTGCCGGTCAGGTCCTCGTACCAGGGGTCGGTGGGGACGGCCATGGTGCCGATGAGCTTGCCGTGGCCGGCGCGGGAGGTCTCCACGAGCGCCTTGTGGTCGATGGCATGGCGCACGGCCTGCCGTACGCGCTTGTCCTTGAAGGGCTCGCGAGAGTTGTTCATCGACAGGACGACCTCGCCGGTGGAGGAGCCCTCGATGACCTGGAACCGGTTCTTGTCGGAGAAGCGGGAGAGCGACTCGGGGGCCTGGACCGTGCCGACGACGTCGATGCCCTTGGTGAGCAGGGCGTTGTTCATGGCCCCGGCGTCCTTGAAGTACTTCAGCGTGACCTTGCCGAGCTCCGGCTTGCCGCCCCAGTAGGAGCCGTTGCGGTCGAGGACGATGCGGTCGCCCCGGCGGCGCTCGCCCAGCTTGAAGGGCCCGGTGCCGACGGGGTGATTGGCGAGGTCGGCGACGCCGGTGCGGCTGAACATGGCGCCGATGCGCGTGGTCATGGCGTAGAGCCAGCCGTTGCTCGCGTGGTTCAGCGTGACCTTGACCGTGTGGTCGTCGGTCTTCTCCGCCTTGTCGACGACGTCCATCTGGCGGGCCGTCTTCAGCTTCCAGTCCTTCTTCACCCGCTCGATGGAGAACACCGCGTCGTCGGCGGTGAACTCGGCGCCGCTGGTGAACTTCACGCCCTTGCGGAGATGGAAGGTGTACGTGCGGCCGTCGCCGGAGCGCTCGTAGCGCTCGGCTAGCAGGGGCTGGACCTTCCCCTGCTGGTCCACCCGGACCAGGCCCTCGTAGATGCTGCCCAGGGTGGCCTGCGGAACGGCGGCGCCGTCGGTGGTGGTGAAGTCGAGGCTGGCGGGCTCGGCGATGAGGCCGATGGCGAGCGCGTCGGACGGGCCGGAACCGGAGCTGCCGCCCCCGGAGCCGCACGCGGCCGCCAGGGTGCCGGCCAGCAGGGCGCAGCCGGTCGCGCGAGCGGTACGCCGCAGCGCCGCCCCGGAGGCCGGCCCGGACGCCACCCTGGGCGATGTCCCGGGCGATGCCCCGGAGGAGTCCCCTGACGCCGACCCTGACCTGGCGGTTGACTTGGCCACTGTGTCTCCGTGTCTGTGCGTCCCGCTGCCGTCTTTTCTTTCTGTGTCGCCGTGCCTTCCCGGAAACTAACCACCGGCGCACTCCCCGCACCACGGAAGGGCGCGAAGGTGATCGAGTTCACGCGCAATCGCGACACTCCGCCCCCGCCGCCGCGCCGCCAACTCCATTGACCCTGCGCGGGCTTCGATTCATGATCGATGTGCCGCACACTTGCCACACACTTGCCGCAAGCGCCGAGAATCCCGAGTGGAGTCCGTATGCCTGCACCGTCCGCCGATGCCGAGGCCGCTGCCATCCTCACCGAACCCGTCACCGGACCGAGCGCCTGGCGGGCTTCCGACTTTACCGGTGAACATGACTGGACGGTCGTCCTCACCCCTGAGGAAATCGGTGAGTTGCAGACGGCACTCACTGTGGCGAAGAGCCGCGGACTTCCGCTCGACCGGCTCACCGTCGACGACTTCCCCCTTCCCGTCCTCGGCAAGACCTTCGAAGCGGCCGTCCACGACCTGGAGTTCGGGCGCGGTTTCACGCTGATCCGCGGCCTTCCGGTGGAGACCTGGTCGCCGGAGGAGGCCCGTCTGGCGTACTGGGGCATCGCCCTGCACCTCGGCACCCCCGTCTCCCAGAACGCGGCCGGGGAATTGATCGCGCACGTGAAGGACTACGGGGAGGGCGAGGTCACCGAATCCGCCACCCGTGCCTACCGGACCCGCTCCGAGCTGCCCTTCCACACCGACAGCTCCGACATCGTGGGCCTGCTGTGCCTGCGCCAGGCGGGCGAGGGCGGCGTCAGCACCCTCAGCAGCTCCATGACCGTCCACAATCACCTCCTCGCCCACCACCGGGAGCTGCTCGGCCTGTACTACCGGGGATTCGTCTACGACCGGCGTACGGAGGAGGGCTCGGACGAACTCCCGTACTACCGGAACTCCGTGTACGGCTATTTCGACGGGAAGTTGAGCTGCCGCTTCTATATGACCCACTACATCGACTCCGCGGTACCGAAGTCGGGAATTCCGCTGAGCGGGATCGAGCAGCACGCCCTGCGGGTCTTCCAGGAGGTCGCGGCCATGGACGAGCACCGCGTCGAGATGACCCTGCGCGCGGGCGACCTGCAGCTGCTGAACAACAACGTCGTCGTCCACGGCCGCTCCGCCTTCCGGGACGAGCCGGGCCGGCGCCGCGACCTGCTGCGGCTATGGCTCAACACCCGCCACGCCCGGGACCTCCCGGAGGGCTTCGCCGCCTTCAGGCACGGAATGCCGCGGACTCGCTGACCTGCGGCCCGCCGACGGGCCGCGGCCCCCGGGCAGGGGCGGGGAGGGCGATGGCGGTGAGCACGAAGCCGTCGCCCGCGGCCCACCGGCCGGTGAAGCCGCCCAGCCGGACGCCGCCCACCACGGGTCCGGGCACGAGGAGCCGGGCCGAGAAGGTGCGGGCGTCCGGGTCGATCTCCAGCTCCGCCTCCTCGAAGTCCAGCTCCTGCCCGGTCAGCGGATACCAGGTCTTGAAGACGCTCTCCTTGGCGCTGAACAGCAGCCTGTCCCAGTGCACACCGGGCCGCTCCGCGGCGAGCCGCTGGACGGCCGTGCGCTCGGACGGCAGCGCGATGACGCGCAGGACGCCTTCCGGGAGCGGCCCGTTCGGCTCGGCGTCGATGCCCACCGATGCCAGGGTGTCCGCCCGGGCCACGACGGCCGCCTGAAAGCCGTCGCAGTGCGTCATGCTGCCGACCACGCCGTCGGGCCACTGCGGAGCACCGCGCCGGTTGGGGACGAGCGGCACGGGCGGGAGGCCGAGCCGCCCCAGCGCCCGGCGCGCACAGGCCCGTACGGCCGCGAACTCCTGCTGCCGCTTGGGCACGGCGCGGGCCACGACGGCCGCCTCCTCGGGAAAGAGCCCGAGGGGGTCGCCGGGGAAGGTGCCGACAGGTTCCCCGGGCGCAGGGAGGGTGCCGGGGGAGGCGGACCGCTGCGACGGAACGGCGAAGCTCTCCTCCGCCATGGCCTCGGCGGGCAGGATCTTCTCGATCATTCCCAGAAGCCCTTCGCGCCGTCCCCCACGCGCTCACCGGCCGGGCGGGGCAGGATCTGCCGCAGGGGCTTGCGCGGCGGGCGCGGCCGCCACTCGCGCGGATAGCCGATGGAGACCTCCTCGAACCGCACCCCGTCGTGCCAGGTGACGCGGGGGATGTGGAGATGGCCGTAGACGGCCGCCGCCGCCCGGAAGCGGATGTGCCAGTCCGCGGTCAGCTCCGTGCCGCACCACTGCGCGAAGTCCGGGTAGCGCAGGATCCTGGTGGGCTCGCGCACCAGCGGGAAGTGGTTGACCAGCACGGTGCGGTGGGCGGGGTCGACGGCGGCCAGGCGGCGCTCGGTGTACTGCACGCGCGCGTGGCACCACGTATCGCGGCCGGAGTAGGGGTCGTGGTGCAGGAAGTGCTCGTCGGCGCAGACGACTCCGGCGTCGTAGGCGCGGCGCAGCGACTCCTCCTTGGTGTGCGCCCCGGGCACGCGGAAGGTGTAGTCGTAGAGCACGAACAGCGGGGCCACGGCGACCGGGCCGCCCTCGCCCTGCCACACGGGATACGGGTCCTCGGGGGTGGCGACGCCGAGGCTGCGGCACAGCTCCACCAGGTGCAGGTAGCGCTTCTCGCCGCGCAGGTCGACCGGATCCTGCGGGTGGGTCCACAGCTCGTGATTCCCGGGCGCCCAGACGACCTTGGCGAATCGCTCGGCGAGCACGCGCAGCGTCCATTCGACGTCCGCGTACTGCTCACCGACATCGCCCGCCACAATGAGCCAGTCGTCGTCGCTCTCGGGCCGGAGCGTTTCGACGAGCGCGCGATTCTCTTTGTAGGCGACGTGCAGATCGCTGACGGCCAGCAGTTTTCCGTTGGGCACTGTGTGTCCTTCTCGCGTCCTTCTCGACGAATCCCGGGTCCAAACCGGAACAGCCCTGTGTTCCAGCGCACTTCGAGCCGACACCACGTATGTCTGCACCCTGCAAGGGAACCTAATACGCCCGGGGTGCCCGAAGGAACCCCTACCGGCCACGAGCCTGCCCCTACGGCCGCCCGACGTATCCTGCCCGGGACCCGAAAGGCAGCAACTGAACGGCTCCGAAGGGAAAACAGCACGATGAGCATGTCCCCCGCTGACAACCAAAAGTGGATTCGCCGATTCCATCCCGCGCAGGACGCCCCGGTCCGCCTCGTGTGCCTGCCGCACGCCGGAGGGGCGGCGAGCTATTTCTTCCCGGTGTCGAAGGCGCTCTCGCCGGCGGTCGACGTGCTGGCGGTCCAGTACCCCGGCCGGCAGGACCGGCGTACGGACCCCTGCATCGAGAACCTGGCCGAACTGGCGGACCTGACGACCGAGGCCCTCCTCCCCTGGACCGACCGCCCCCTGGCCCTCTTCGGCCACAGCATGGGCGCGACGCTGGCCTACGAGGTCGCCCTGCGGCTGGAGGAGCGGGGCGTCAAGCCCACCGTCCTCTTCGCCTCCGGCCGCCGCGCGCCCTCCCGGCACCGCGACGAGACGGTGCACCTGCGCGACAAGCAGGGGCTGATCCAGGAGCTCCGCGCCCTGAGCGGCACCGACACCCAGATGCTGGACAACGAGGAAGTGCTGCAGATGGTCCTGCCGGCGCTCCGCGCCGACTACCGGGCGATAGAGACCCACCACGCCCGGCCCGGCCTCCGCGTCAACTGCCCCGTCCACGCCCTGACCGGCGACGACGACCCCAAGGCCACCGTCGACGAGGTCCAGGACTGGGAGCACCACACCACCGCTTCCTTCGCGATCAGCGTCTTCCCCGGCGGCCACTTCTACCTCAACGACCACCAGCGGGAGATCGTCGGCCTCATCTCGGACGCCATCGCGGCCCCGGCCCGCTGACCACGCCCCGGCCCGGCCCGGGCGGCCCACTGACCACGGAAGACCCCCGCTGACCACCGTGTACGGAGCACCCCTCCGGAGTGTGTAGACTTGGGCGCGCTGCTGAAGCCGGTCCGGATCAGGCAGCTTGCCGCCTTAGCTCAGTTGGCCAGAGCAACGCACTCGTAATGCGTAGGTCGCGGGTTCAAATCCCGCAGGCGGCTCCGCTGAAGCCCAGGTCACACCTTGTGTGACCTGGGCTTTTCTGGTTGTTACGGGCCTCGTGGGCCTCGGCCCTCAGGAGCACTTCCGGCCCGCCGGAGGCGGAGTCGAGGTCAGCAGGTAGGTGTTGACGGCATTGTCGATGCAGGCGCTGCCGCGGGTGTACGCGGTGTGGCCGTCGCCGTCGTAGGTCAGCAGGCGGCCGGAGGAGAGCTGGGAAGCCAGCGAGCGGGCCCAGCCGTAGGGGGTGGCCGGGTCGCGGGTCGTGCCGACGACGAGGATGGGCGCGGCGCCCTCGGCAGGGATGCGGTGCGGGACGCCCGTGGCCGGTACGGGCCAGTATCCGCAGGTCAGGGCCGCCCAGGCGAGGGGGGTGCCGAAGACGGGCGAGGCCTTGCGGAAGGCCGGGATCGCGTTGCGGACCTCGGCCGGGGAGCGGAAGGCCGGGGGGAGGTCGAGGCAGTTCACGGCCGCGTTGGCGTACATGAGGTTCTGGTACGCGCCGCGGGAGTCGCGCTCGTAATAGGCGTCGGACAGCTTCAGCAGCGGGGCGCCGTCGCCCAGGAAGGCGGACCGCAGTGCGGTGCGCAGCAGGCCCCACGCCGCCTCGTCGTACATGGCGGAGATCACACCCGTCGTGGCGAGGCTCTCCGTGAGCTTGCGGGACTTGCCGGTGGCCAGGGGCGTCGCGTCGGCCTTCTTGAAGAGCGCGGAGAGACGGTCGCCCGCCGCCGCCGGATCGGTGCCGAGCGGGCAGTCCTTGCGCCGGGCGCAGTCCTGGGCGAAGGAGTCGAAGGCGGTCTGGAAGCCCGCGGTCTGGTCGCGGTTGACCTGCTCCGAGTCGAGGGCCGGGTCGAGGGCGCCGTCGAGCACGAGGCGGCCGACGCGGGAAGGGAAGAGCCCGGCGTAGGTGGCGCCGAGGAACGTGCCGTACGAGGCGCCCACGTACGTCAGCTTGGCGTCGTCGAGGGCCGCGCGCAGGACGTCCATGTCGCGGGCCGCCTCGATCGTGGACACGTGGCCGAGGAGCTTGCCGGAACGGGCGGCGCAGCCGTCGGCGAAGTCGGAGTACGCGGCGACCAGTTCCCCGGTCTCGCCGGCGTCGTCGGGAGTCTGGTCGACCTCCGTGTACCGGTCCATGGCGGTGTCGGAGAGGCATGTGACCGGCTCGCTGCCCGCGACGCCGCGGGGGTCCATGGCCACCATGTCGTAGTGGGCGCGGACGGCGGCGGGATAGCCGACGCCCGCGTAGTGCTGGAGATAGCCAACCGCCGAGCCGCCCGGCCCGCCCGGGTTGACCATGAGGGAGCCCAGGCGCCTGGCGTGGCCCGCGCCGGTGGCCTTCTTGCGGGAGACGGCGAGCTTGAGGTCGTCCGCCTCGCGGGGGTGGTCGTAGTCCAGCGGGGCCTTCAGCGTGGCGCACTCGAACCCGCTCGTGCCGCAGGGGCGCCAGGTGAGCTTCTGCGCGTAGTAGCGGCGCAGGGCCGGGGGGAGGGCGGTCGGGAGCGGGGCGAGCAGCGGGGCGTCCCCGGGCCTGCCCGCGCCGCCCGCGGCCTGCCCCGGGCCGCTCGCACCGTCCAGGCCGCCCAGGCTCCCGAAAGAGCCCCCTGCGCCGAAGCCCCCGAAACTGGGGAGGCCGCGGCCGTCCCGCCCCTCCCCCGCGCGGCCGTGCCGGCTCCCCGCGGGCGAGGGCTGTCCGTCGCCCGGTCCGTACGCTCTCGCCGCCGCCGTCGCCCGCGGCGAGGTGTCCCCGAGGGCGGAGCCGGAGATCAGCAGCGCCGCTGCCGCGATGACGGTGCCGGAGGTACGGAGCAGGCGGCTGGAATCCATCGGCTGGTCCCTCGTCCCTCTGCGTGGGTGCATGGCTGCATGCATGGATGCGTGGAGTGCCGCTGCACGGAGGCATGGAACTGCCCGGCAGCGATGAGCTGAGCATCACGCAGCGTCACGGAGGATCGCTGCGCACCGACGGAGCGTATCCGCACCCCTGCGGGCTGCCGCCAGTCGCCGGGCCCAGGAGGCCTCATATGAGTGAGAGTGCGTAACCGGACGCATGCCCGGCTCCGGGCGGTCCGCCCACAGCGCTCAGCCGGTTCAGCCGGCCCGCAGCGCCATCGTCATCGCCTCGACCGCGAGCAGCGGCGACACGTTGCGATCCAGCGCACGACGGCAGTCGATGATCGCCTCGATGCGGCGCAGCGTCCGCTCCGGGCCGGACGCGGCGGCCACGCGCTCCAGCGCGTCCTGCATGTCCGCGTTGGCGATCTCCACGCGCGAGTGGAGCTGCATCGCCAGGACGTCGCGGTAGAAGCCCGTCAGGTCGACCAGGGCCAGATCCAGGCTGTCCCGCTGGGTGCGCGTGCTGCGGCGCTTCTGGCGGTCCTGCAGCTCCTTCATCGCGCCCGCCGTGCCGCGCGGGAGACGGCTGCCCGTACCGGCCGCCGCACCGAGCGCCGCCCTCAGCTCCTCGGTCTCCTTGGCGTCGACCTCCTCCGCGACCTGCTTGGCGTCCTCGGCGGCCGCGTCGATCAGCTCCTGGGCGGCCTTCAGACAGCCGCCGACGTCGTCGACGCGCAGCGGCAGCTTCAGCACGGCCGCGCGGCGGGCGCGGGCCCGCTCGTCGGTGGCCAGGCGGCGGGCCCGGCCGATGTGCCCCTGCGTGGCACGGGCCGTCCGCGCGGCCAGCTCGGACTCGATGCCGTCACGCCGGGCGAGAACCTCCGCCACGGCGGCCACCGGTGGCGTGCGCAGGGTGAGCAGGCGGCAGCGGGAACGGATGGTGGGCAGCACGTCCTCCAGGGACGGCGCGCACAGGAGCCACACCGTACGGGGCGCGGGCTCCTCGACCGCCTTCAGCAGGACGTTGCCCGCGCCCTCCGTCAGCCTGTCGGCGTCCTCCAGGACGATCACCTGCCAGCGGCCGCCGGCCGGCGACAGCTGGGCGCGGCGGACCAGCTCACGGGTCTCCTTGACGCCGATCGACAGCTGATCGGTGCGGACGATCTCCACGTCCGCGTGCGTGCCGACGAGCGCGGTGTGGCAGCCGTCGCAGAAACCGCAGCCGGGGGCCCCGCCGACGGCCTTGTCCGGGCTCACGCACTGCAGGGCGGCGGCGAACGCACGGGCGGCGTCGGCCCGGCCGGAGCCGGGTGGCCCGGTGAACAGCCAGGCGTGGGTCATCGACCCGCCGCCGACGGCCGCGGCGTCCTGCGCGGCCGACTCGGCGGCGGTGACCAGGGCATCCGCATCCCGCGCGGCGGCGGAGAGCTGCTCCGTCACCCGGTCCTGACCGACGACGTCGTCCCACACCGCCATGGCTGTCCTCCGCACTGGTTGTCCTGCGACGTCCATTGTGGGCCACACCACCGACACCGAACGCCGCCCACTCCCGCCGCACCGGCACAGCCCTGCGGCGCCAAGACGCGCCCGAAAACCCCCGGGCAAGCGCAAGCCGACGACCCCGCCCACCACAAGGACCGGTCAAGAAGGCCACGCCCCTCAAATCCGCCGCAACGGCGACCAGCCACAACGACGCAACCCGGCGGTGCCGAAGCCACCCCCGCCCCTCGCAAGGCCGGGCCCGGCAAGGGCCTCGGCCTCAGCGGCGGCGGTCGCCCCGCTCGTCGTCGTCACGACGGCCGCGACCGCGGCCGCCCCGCCCCAGGAGCTCGTCCGCGAGCGTCGGCTCGTCGTCGCCGGAGGTTTCATCCGCCCAGCCCGGACGGCGGCGGCCCCTGGCGGCGTCCTCGTCCACCTGCGGCAGCTCTCGCGTCTGCTCGGTGTCCGAGCCCGCGCGCTCCTCCGGACGGAACAGCCAGTCCGGCACCCGGTCCGCCGGGTCCTCGGTCCGCGGCTCGGGCCGTACGGGCGGCAGTACCTCCGTCACGTCCATGCCGGCATCGTCGTCGACGTCGGCGTCAGCGTCAGCAACCGGCGGCTGCGGCAGCACGGCCGTCTCCTCCGACTCCCGCGACGGCGCGGGCGCGGGCGCAGACTCAGGCGCAGGCCCCGCCTCCCGCGGCTCCAGACCCCAGGTCACGCGCTGCTGCTCCACAGGCCGTACGGCAGGCACGGGCGGCAGCACTTCGGTGTCGTCGGACGCCCGCGGATCGATCCGCGGCCGCTCCACCGTGGGCGTCGTGTCCGCAGTCAGGCCGGTGAAGTCCGTATCGCGCGGGTCCGGCCGGTGGACGGACGGGGTCTGAACGGACGGCGCTTGGACGGTCTGCGTCTCATCCGAGCTCCCCGGGGCCGCAGCCGCAGCCTCCTTGCGGAGCGAGGGCCGCTCGACGGTCGGGGCCTCGGAAGCCGAAGCCGCCTCGTCGTCGGAGCCCGGCGCAGCCGAAGCCGCAGCCGCAGCCGCCTCCGCCGCAACCCGCGCCCGCTCCGCCCGCAGCAGCGCCTCCTCCGCCTTGCGCTGCTTCTCCAGGCGCCGCTCCTCGGCCTCCGCGCGCAGCCGCGCCTCTTCCTCGGCCTGCTTGCGGAGCCGCTCCTGCTCGGCGGCGCGGGTGCGCTCCTCCGCCTCGCGGCGCTTGCGCTCCTCCTCCGCCCGGCGACGGGCTTCCTCGGCGCGCTGCCGGGCTTCCTCGGCGAGGCGCGCCTCTTCGCGGATGCGCGCCTCCTCGGCCTCGCGCCGCTTGCGCTCTTCCTCCTCGGCGCGCAGCTTGGCGAGCTGCTCCTGGCGCTCGCGCTCCAGCCGCGCCTCCTCCGCCTTGCGCGCGGCCTCTTCCTCGGCCTTGCGCCGCGCTTCTTCCTCGGCGGCCTTGCGGGCCTGCTCGCGGGCTTCGATCTCGGCCGCGGAGAGCGGCAGGACCTGGTCGAGGCGGTGGCGTACGACGGTGGTGATGTCCTCGGGCGCCTGCCCGGCGTCCACGACGAGGTAGCGCGAGGGGTCGGCGGCGGCCAGGGTCAGGAACCCGGTGCGGACGCGGTTGTGGAACTCCATGGGCTCGGATTCGAGCCGGTCGGGCGCCTCGGTGAAACGTTCTCGCGCGGTCTCCGGCGAGACGTCGAGCAGCACGGTCAGGTGGGGCACGAGACCGCCCGTGGCCCAGCGGTTGATGCGGGCGATCTCGGTCGGCGAGAGGTCGCGTCCGGCGCCCTGGTAGGCCACGGAGGAGTCGATGTAACGGTCGGAGATGACGATCGCGCCGCGCTGGAGGGCGGGCTGTACGACGGAGTCGACGTGCTCGGCGCGGTCGGCCGCGTAGAGCAGCGCCTCCGCGCGGTCGGACAGGCCGGCCGACGAGACGTCCAGCAGGATCGCGCGCAGCCGCTGCCCGATGGGCGTGGCGCCGGGCTCGCGGGTGACGACGACCTCGTGGCCCTTGGAGCGGATCCACTCGGCGACGGCCCGCACCTGGGTGGACTTGCCGGCGCCGTCGCCGCCCTCGAAGGCGAGGAAGAAGCCGGTCGCGGCGGGTGCCTGCTCGGGGTCGCCGCCGCGCAGCACGTCCAGCAGGTCGCGGCGGAAGGGGACGCCGTGCCGGTCGTCGGTCTTGCCGAGCACGATGGCGCCGACGGGGAGCAGCAGCGCGCCGACGAGCATCAGCGTGAAGGCCGCCCCGCCGTGCGCGAAGACGAAGCTGCCGCGCTCCAGCCGGTGCGGTCCGATGGCGGCGGCGAGCAGCGGCGCGGCGACCGCGCCCAGCGCGGCCGTGACGCGCACGACGGCGTGCAGGTGATCGGTCGTACGGGGCCGGCGGGCCTCTTCCGTCTCCTGGTCGAGGAGGGCGTGGCCGGTGTTGGCGGCGATGCCCGCGCAGACGCCGGCGAGCAGCACGAGCAGGAGCACCGTCGTGGGGTCGGGGACGAGGCCCGCCGCGAGCAGCGCCAGGCCGGTCAGCGCGATGGAGAGGGCGAGCAGGCGGCGCCGGGAGAAGCCGGGGAGCACCTTGACGGCGCTGCGGATGCCGATGACGGGGCCGCCGGCGAGGGCGAGCACGAGCAGCGCGAAGGCGACCGGCCCGCCGCCGAGGTCGACGGCCTGGAGGGCGGCCACGCCGACGGCGGCGGCGATGGCCCCCGCGACGGCCGCGCAGGCCAGGACGAGCACCGGGATGGCGCCCGTACGACCGGTGTCCGGCGTCCGCCCGGCGTCCGGGCCCTGGGTGGTCTTGGGGCGGCGCAGGCCTTCCAGCGGGGAGCGCACGCGGGGCGACTTCGCGCCGGGCAGCGCCAGGAAGTAGAGGATGGCGGCCGAGGTGCCGAACAGCACGGCCGCGAGGAACGACCCTAGGGCCGCCTGGTGCTGGTGGAACCAGTCGATACCGGCCCCGAGCAGATTGCCGATCAGCGTGGCGGCGAGGAGCGCGGCGGCCGCGAGGGGCAGCGAGACGAAGCTCGTGCGCAGCGAGAGGCGCCGCAGCGCGTCGTAGTGATCGGGCAGCGGGCGTACCGCCGAGCCTTCGACGGGGGGCGCGGGCAGGAGCGCGGGGGCCGCACCGTCCTTGACGACCGTCCACACGCGCTCGGCGACACCGATCACGAAGGCCGAGATCAGCAGGAAGGCGAGCGCTCGGCTGCCGGTCCAGTCGAGCCACAGGGGCGCGACGGCAAGCAGGCCGACCCGGACCCCGTCCGCGCCGATCATGGTCCACCGGCGGTCGAGGGGACCGGCCGGGGCGATGAGCGAGGAGAGCGGCCCGAGCAGGACCGCGCCGAAGAGGAGGGTTGCCAGGAGCCGTGCCGCGAGGACCGCGGCGACGGCGAAGGCCGCGCCCCGGTAGCCGCCCCCGAAGGAGCCCTCCGCGACGGCCGCCTGCAGCGAGAGCAGCAGGAGCACGAGAAGGGCGAGGGAGTCTCCGACACCGCCGGCGAACTGGGCGTTCCACAGCCGCCGCAGCGGGGGGAAGCGCAGCAGGGACCGGACGGCACGCTCGCGGGAGTCCGCGGCTAGGGCGCCGGAGGTGGAGGTCACCACGGTTGGCTGCTCGGCTCGCGTCATCCTGCCAGCCTATCCGGCCTGTCCGGGCTTCCGCGCTTCTGCCCGAACATGCGCCCGAACGAATGGATGGCCCACAAGCGCTGACGGACGCGGCGGGTGCAGGCCCCGCCGCGCCGTCGGCCGGTCACTCGTCGGCGGCCTGCGCAGCCGCAGCCACCTTCTTGGCGGTCGTCTTCTTGGCGGCCGTCTTGGAGGCCGTCTTGGACGCCGTCGTCTTCTTCGCGGTCGTCGTCTTCTTCGCCGCGGTCTTCTTGGCAGCCGTCTTCTTGGCGGCGGTCTTCTTCGCCGGCGCCTTCTTCGCGGCGGCCTTCTTGGCCGTCTTCTTCGCCGGGCCCTTGGCGCGCTTCTCCGCCAGGAGCTCGTAGCCGCGCTCAGGCGTGATCGTCTCGACGTCGTCGTCACGGCGCAGGGTGGCGTTGGTCTCGCCGTCCGTCACGTACGGGCCGAAGCGGCCGTCCTTGACCACGACCGGGCGCTCGCTGACCGGGTCGGTGCCCAGCTCCTTCAGCGGCGGCTTGGCCGCGGCGCGCCCACGCTGCTTGGGCTGGGCGTAGATGGCGAGGGCCTCGTCCAGCGTGATGCTGAAGAGCTGGTCCTCGGTCTCCAGCGACCGCGAGTCGGTGCCCTTCTTCAGATACGGGCCGTAGCGGCCGTTCTGCGCGGTGATCTCGACGCCCTCGGCGTCGGTGCCCACCACGCGCGGCAGCGACATCAGCCGGAGCGCGTCGTCGAGGGTGACCGTGTCCAGGGACATGGACTTGAAGAGCGAGGCCGTGCGCGGCTTGACCGCGTTCTTGCCGGTCTTCGGGGTGCCCTCGGGAAGGACCTCGGTGACGTAAGGGCCGTAGCGGCCGTCCCTGGCGATGATCTGGTGACCGGTGCCGGGGTCGGTGCCCAGCTCGAAGTCGCCGCTCGGCTTGGCGAGCAGCTCCTCCGCGTACTCGACGGTCAGCTCGTCGGGCGCGAGGTCCTCGGGCACGTCAGCCCGCTGGTGGCCCTCGGCGTCCTTCTCGCCGCGCTCGACGTACGGCCCGTAGCGGCCGACGCGCAGCACGATGCCGTCGCCGACGGGGAAGGAGGACACCTCGCGGGCGTCGATCGCACCGAGGTCGGTCACGAGCTCCTTGAGGCCGCCGAGGTGGTCGCCGTCGCCGTTGCCGGCCTCGGCGGCGCCGCCCGCGGCACCCTCGGTGCCCTCGCCGAAGTAGAACCGGCGCAGCCACGGCACAGCCTGGGCCTCGCCGCGGGCGATGCGGTCGAGGTCCTCCTCCATGGAGGCGGTGAAGTCGTAGTCGACGAGCCGGCCGAAGTGCTTCTCCAGCAGGTTGACGACGGCGAAGCTCAGGAAGGACGGGACGAGCGCCGTGCCCTTCTTGAAGACGTAGCCGCGGTCGAGGATGGTGCCGATGATCGACGCGTAGGTCGACGGGCGGCCGATCTCCCGCTCCTCCAGCTCCTTGACCAGCGAGGCCTCGGTGTAGCGGGCGGGCGGCTTGGTGGCGTGGCCGTCGGCCGTGATCTCCTGGGCCGCCAGCGGGTCGCCCTCGGCGACCTGCGGGAGGCGGCGCTCGCGGTCGTCGAGCTCGGCGTTCGGGTCGTC
Source organism: Streptomyces rectiverticillatus (assembly GCF_013394065.1). Lineage (NCBI taxonomy): Bacteria > Bacillati > Actinomycetota > Actinomycetes > Kitasatosporales > Streptomycetaceae > Streptomyces > Streptomyces rectiverticillatus. The sequence continues at coordinate 4,105,481 of NZ_CP040752.1, read as the reverse complement.
CGCGCCCTCCACGTAGGCCTTCATGAAGCCGTGGAAGGTGATGGTCTTGCCGGAGGCGCTGAACTCGGCCTCCCGGCCGTCGCTCGCCCGGCCGGCGATCCGGACAGTGACCGAGTTACCGGTCGCGTCCTTCATCTGGGAGGCGACGGTCCGCTTCCAGATCAGCTCGTAGAGGCGGAACTGGTCGCCGGTCAGACCGGTCTCGGCGGGCGTGCGGAAACGATCACCCGAAGGCCGGATCGCCTCGTGCGCCTCCTGGGCGTTCTTGACCTTGCCGGCGTACGTGCGCGGCTTCTCCGGCAGGTAGTCGGCGCCGTAGAGCTGGGTGACCTGCGCACGGGCGGCGTTCACGGCGGTGTCGGACAGCGTCGTGGAGTCCGTACGCATATAGGTGATGAAGCCGTTCTCGTACAGCTTCTGGGCCACCTGCATGGTGGCCTTCGCGCCGAAGCCCAGCTTGCGCGAGGCCTCCTGCTGCAGCGTCGTCGTGCGGAACGGGGCGTACGGCGAGCGGCGGTACGGCTTGGACTCGACCGAGCGCACCGAGAACGAGGTGTCGGCGAGGGCGGCGGCCAGCGCGCGGGCGTTGGCCTCGTCCAGGTGGAGCACCTGGGCGGCGTCCTTCAGCTGGCCGTTCGAGCCGAAGTCGCGGCCCTGGGCCACGCGCCGGCCGTCGACCGAGGCCAGACGGGCAGTGAGGGTCGCGGGGTCGCTGTTGTCACCGGAGCGGCCGGTGCTGAAGCTGCCCGTGAGGTCCCAGTACTCGGCGGAGCGGAAGGCGATGCGCTCGCGCTCCCGCTCGACGACGAGGCGGGTGGCCACGGACTGCACGCGGCCGGCCGACAGCCGCGGCATGACCTTCTTCCACAGGACCGGCGAGACCTCGTAGCCGTAGAGGCGGTCGAGGATGCGGCGGGTCTCCTGGGCGTCGACGAGCTTCTTGTTCAGCTCGCGCGGGCTGGCGACGGCGGCCTGGATCGCGTCCTTGGTGATCTCGTGGAAGACCATGCGGCGGACGGGGACCTTGGGCTTGAGGACTTCCTGCAGGTGCCAGGCGATGGCCTCGCCCTCGCGGTCCTCATCGGTGGCGAGGAAGAGCTCGTCGGACTCGGCCAGCAGCTCCTTGAGCTTCTTGACCTGGTCCTTCTTGTCGTGGTTCACGACGTAGATCGGCTGGAAGTCCTTCTCGACGTTGACGCCGAGGCGGGCCCAGGACTCGCCCTTGTACTTCGCCGGGACCTCGGCGGCCCCGTTCGGCAGGTCACGGATGTGCCCGACGCTCGCCTCGACGACGTATCCGGGGCCGAGGTAGCCCTTGATCGTCTTCGCCTTGGCAGGCGACTCGACGATGACGAGTCGGCGGCCGCCCTTTGCGGTCTCGCTGGTCGGGGACAACTTCGCTCTTCTTCCGGTCGGCACTCGGTGTGGGCGCTGCGGTGACGCTGCGGAGTGTGACGGTACATCCCGCCCCCGTGTCAAACGGAAAAAGCCCGCAACGCCACTCGAACGGTAACCCGATGTACGTTCTAACCAGCACGGTATCCAACATCACACTCTTAGGGTCGTAATGAAGGCTACGTCCACTCCGCCCCCGGTGCCGCGCTTCACAGGGCCCTGGCCAAGGGTGTGACGGCGGAGAGACGGACGGCGGACCGCGCGCCGCAAGGGCGCGGGCTTGGACCCGAAAGAGTCACGGAAGCCCCGGACGATCCTTGACATGGCCCTGCCCGAGATGTCGGACGCATAAGCGTACGGACGGACCGCGGGCGACAGGTTGTCCAGAAAACGATGTCCAGAATTGCGTTTCGCAAACACCGGCGGGACGTGGAACCCGTCACGTGGCCCCCACGGGCACCGGCCGTCAGCGGGCGCCGGCCGTCTGCAGGCACCGGCCGTCTACAGGCACCGGCCGTCTGCGGGCATTGTCAGTGGCGGGCGCTTCAATGCGGGCATGACCGACACCGCCGCTGAGCTCGCCACCGTCCACGACCTCATACCGAGGCTGCCGGACCCGGAGGCGCTCCTGGCGCACTGCAAGGCCGTCGCCGTGCTGGACATCACCATGGACCGGGACGTCCCGTGGGGCGGGATGCACGCCTTCGACCCCCACTGGGGTGACGGCGTGGCGCTGGCCTCGATGGACAACGGCTCGGGCGATCTCTACGCGGTCGCCTTCGGCCCGGCGGGCGTGTTCCTGTACGGCTTCGACCACGAGTGCGACGCCACGCCGTGGCGCGAGGAGCCCCGCGTCCACTGGCCCGGGCTGCTCGACGGGCTGCCCGCCGCGCTCGCCGCGTACCCGGCCGAGGAGGCGTTCCTGTTCGACGGCTTCTTCGACGCCACGCTCTGCGCCTGGCGCGAAACCGGCGCCGGCGCGTGGCAGTGCGGCCCGGTGGTGTTCGAGGACGGCGAGACGGACGGTGCGTGGCTGTTCGAGCTGCTGGCGGACGGCACCCTGGAAGCGCGCGCGAAGGCCTACGCGGAGGACGCCGAGGACTACTGGGAACGTCCCGTGGACCGCGCCGCCGTGGCCTCCGTCCTCGCGGGCGAACCGCTCACGGCAACCGTCGTCGCCGCGCTCAACCCCTCGGCGGACTTCGCAGCCGTCGCCGCGGAGGCCGCCGCCCTGGGCTTCCCCGTCACGGCGGCCGGCGTCGCACCGTGACCGGAAGCCGTGACCGGAAGCCGTAACCCGAGTGACCCGAAGCCGTGACCGAAGCCGTGACCGAAAACACGCCCTGATCAGGCAGCAGCGGCCACTGCGGGGCCGCTACTCCGCTACTCCGCCACGGGCCTCAGGAAACCCTGCTCGACGAGCATCCTGATCGACTCCGGCGTCCGGTCCCGCAGCAGCACCGGGTCCTCGCCGATCAGCTGGGCGATGGCGTCCAGGATCCGCCCTGCGCTCAGGGAGCCGTCGCACACGCCCGCGAAGCCCGCGCCGACGGTGTCCACCTTGGTGGCCCGCCGCATGCCACGGTTCTGGCGGAGCACCACATGCTCGGGGTCCTCCGCGCCCGGCAGGCCGACCTGCTCCTGCACGACCTCGTCGGCCAGGACGAAGCGCGCGGCGAGCAGCCCGGCGTCGTCGTGCCTGCGCAGGAAGTCCTGCCGGTCGAAGTGGGCGCGGACGGCCGGGCCGAGCGGCTGCTCGACCGGGTGCGGCCATTCCTCGGCGACGACGGACGGCCGGTCGGCACCCGACTTGCGCAGCGTGATCCAGCCAAATCCGATGCCCTTGGTCTTGCGGGCCTCGAACTCGTCCAGCCAGGCGTCGTAGCGGGCCGCGTACTCCTCCGGGCCTGCGCGGTGGTCGCCCGCGTCGCGCAGCCACAGCTCGGCGTACTGGGCGACGTCCTGCACTTCGCGCTGGACGATCCAGGCGTCGCAGCCGCGCGGCACCCAGGAGGAGAGCCGCTCGCGCCAGTCCTCGCCCTCCACGTGCTGCCAGTTGGCGAGCAGCTGGCAGTAGCCGCCGTCGTTGAGCCGCTCGGCCGACTGCTGGACGAGAGTGCGGCACAGGTCGTCGCCGCCCATGCCGCCGTCGCGGTAGGTCAGGCGGGCGCCGGGCGAGATGACGAACGGCGGGTTGGAGACGATCAGGTCGAAGGTGTCCTGGGCGACCGGCTCGAAGAGCGAACCCTCGCGCAGGTCGGCCTCGGCGGCGCCGGAGAGCTCGAGGGTGAGCCGCGTGATGTGCAGGGCGCGCGGGTTGAGGTCCGTCGCGGTCACGCGCGTGGCGTGCTGACTCGCGTGCAGCGCCTGGATGCCGGAGCCCGTGCCCAGGTCGAGGGCGCTCGCGACGGGCGTGCGGACGGTGAGCCCGGCGAGGGTGGTCGAGGCGCCGCCGACGCCGAGGACGAGCTCGGAGCGGTCGGTTCCCGAGGGGCCGGTCCCGCCCCCGGCGATGCCGCCGGCGCCGCCGACCGCACAGCCGAGGTCGGAGACGATCCACCAGTCCTGCCCGTCCGGGCCGCCGTACGGGCGCACGTCCACGGTGGCGCGCACGGCGTCCCCGTCGCGGACGAGCCAGCCGCCGGCGAGGCAGTCGTCGACGGGCAGCGCGGCCGCGGCCCGTGCGTAGGGGGCGGGGCGCTGCAGCAGGAAGAGCCGGACGAGCGTCTCCAGCGGGCTGTCGCCGCGCGTGGCCCGCAGGGCGGGCACGGTCTCGCTGCGGGCGAGCGCGGCGTAGGCGGGGGCGCCCAGCAGGTCGAGGAGGCCGTCGGCGGTGAAGGCGGCGGCGAGCAGGGCGTCGCGCAGCCGGGAGGTGCGCGCGCGGTCGGCGGCGGGAAGGAGCGTACTCACGGGACCATTGTCGGGGGCGGCACCGTCAAACGACGAAAGCGGCGGGCTGCGGCGTCGCGTCCGTGGGGACGCGACGCCGCAGCCCGCCGTTCACCCGGCCGGTTCACCCGGCCGGTTCACCCGGCCGGTTCACCCGGCCGGTTCTCCGGGTCAGCTCTTCGCAGGCGACGGGGAGAGCGAGTTCTTCTGGCAGCCCGGCTGCTTGGCCATGGCCTTGCCGACGTCGCCCGACTGCAGCTTCTTCAGCGCCTCGGAGCTCTGACCGCTGAGCTTGGAGATGTCCCCGCCGATCGCCCTGAGCCCCTCACCGAACTTGTTCTTGTCACCGGTGTCGAGGGCGTCGCTCCGCTTCTTCAGGTTCGCGTACGCCGTGGAGAGGTCGTTGAGCGCCTTCACGGCGTTCTTCTGGCTGGTCTCGCCGTCCTTGACGGGCGGAGCACCCGCGTCCTGCACCGCGTTGGCGAGCGCCTTGTACGCGTCGACGCTGACCTGGAAGCCCGCGGAGTCGGTCTGCTGGACCTTCTTGGAGTCCTCCTCGGTCTGAACGCTCGCGATCGACCGGTTGGCGTCCAGGATCTTCTGCACCTGGGGTTGCATCTGGTCGCAGACCTTCTTGGCCCAGTCGTCGAGCTTCTTCTTGCTCTCGTCCTCGTCGCTGCCGCAGCCGGTCAGGGCCAGCAGGAGCGCCGTACCGCCGGACAGTACGGCCGCAAGCTTCTTGTTCACCGGATCGGTCCCTTCGATGGCTCTCGGCCCGGAACTTACACGTCCGAGCGGGACCGCCCGGGAGGCGAGCACACCATATGCCTCCTTTTGAAGCCATTTGCACCAAGCGCAGCGTGGCATTCACCGCAACCGCGCCGGTGCCGCAACCGCGCGGGGCCGTCACGGGCCGGCAGCGCGCCCCGGGCCGGCAGCTCGACCGCACGCCGCCGACCTGGGCCCGAGCTGTCGGAGCATCAGTTCGCCACGAGACCGCGCTTCACGACTGCGCTCTTCACGACACCACCGCCGGATCGGCGGGCTTCGCCGCCCGCTCGGCGTTCCCGTCGTCGTCCACCGCGACCCCGCGCCGCTTGGAGACGTACACCGCACCGACGATGACGACGATCGCCAGCACCGCGATCCCGATCCGCAGGCCCTTGTTGGCGTCGACGCCGTAGGAGAACTTGACCACCGCAGGGGCGATCAGCAGCGCCACCAGGTTCATCACCTTCAGCAGCGGGTTGATGGCCGGCCCGGCGGTGTCCTTGAACGGGTCGCCGACCGTGTCGCCGATGACCGTCGCCGCGTGCGCCTCGCTGCCCTTGCCGCCGTGGTGCCCGTCCTCCACCAGCTTCTTGGCGTTGTCCCAGGCTCCACCGGAGTTGGCGAGGAAGACGGCCATCAGAGTGCCGGTGCCGATGGCCCCCGCCAGGTACGAGCCGAGCGCTCCGACGCCGAGCGAGAACCCGACCGCGATGGGCGCCATCACGGCCAGCAGGCCGGGCGTGGCGAGTTCGCGCAGCGCGTCCTTGGTGCAGATGTCCACCACACGGCCGTACTCCGGCGTCTCGCTGTAGTCCATGATCCCGGGGTGCTCGCGGAACTGCCGCCGCACCTCGTAGACCACCGCACCCGCCGACCGCGACACGGCGTTGATCGCCAGCCCGGAGAAGAGGAAGACGACGGCGGCTCCGAGGATGAGCCCGACGAGGTTGTTGGGCTGCGATATGTCCAGACTCAGGCCCAGCTCCCCGGACTTCGCATGCACGTCCTTCACCGCGGTGGCGATGGCGTCGCGGTACGAGCCGAAGAGCGCCGACGCGGCCAGGACGGCCGTGGCGATCGCTATGCCCTTCGTGATGGCCTTGGTGGTGTTGCCGACCGCGTCGAGGTCGGTGAGCACCTGGGCTCCGGCGCCCTCGACGTCGCCGGACATCTCGGCGATGCCCTGGGCGTTGTCGGAGACCGGGCCGAAGGTGTCCATGGCGACGATGACGCCCACCGTGGTCAGCAGGCCGGTGCCGGCGAGCGCGACGGCGAACAGGGCCAGCATGATGGACGTGCCGCCGAGCAGGAACGCCCCGTAGACACCCAGCCCGATGAGCACGGCCGAGTAGACGGCCGACTCCAGGCCGATGGAGATGCCCGCGAGGACGACCGTCGCCGGTCCGGTCAGGGACGACTTGCCGATGTCCCGCACGGGCCGCCGGGTGGTCTCCGTGAAGTACCCCGTGAGCTGCTGGATGAGCGCGGCGAGGACGATGCCGATGGCCACCGCCACGAGCGCGAGCACCCTCGGGTCGCCCGCGTGGCCGCGGATGGCCTCGTCCCCGATGCCCTTCAGATCGGCGTAGCTGGAGGGCAGGTACGCGAACACCGCGACGGCCACCAGGACGAGCGAGATGACGGCCGAGATGAAGAACCCGCGGTTGATCGCGGTCATCCCGCTGCGGTCGGCGCGGCGCGGCGCGACCGCGAAGATGCCGATCATCGCCGTGAGCACGCCGATCGCGGGGACGAGCAGGGGGAAGGCGAGCCCCGCGTCGCCGAAGGCGGCCTTGCCGAGGATCAGCGCGGCGACCAGCGTCACGGCGTACGACTCGAAGAGGTCGGCTGCCATGCCCGCGCAGTCGCCGACGTTGTCCCCCACGTTGTCCGCGATGGTGGCGGCGTTGCGCGGGTCGTCCTCGGGGATGCCCTGTTCGACCTTGCCGACGAGGTCGGCGCCGACGTCGGCCGCCTTGGTGAAGATGCCGCCGCCGACCCTCATGAACATCGCCAGCAGCGCCGCACCGAAGCCGAATCCCTCCAGCACCTTGGGTGCGTCGGCCGCGTACACGAGCACCACGCAGGAGGCTCCCAGCAGGCCGAGCCCGACGGTGAACATCCCGACGACGCCACCCGTCCGGAACGCAATCTTCATGGCCTTGTGGGAAACGGCCGTCAGATCCTTCTCGGGCTCGCCCTGTGCCGGAGTGGCCTCGCGGGCCGCCGCGGCGACCCGGACATTACTGCGCACGGCGAGCCACATGCCGATATAGCCGGTGGCCGCCGAGAAGAGCGCTCCGATCAGGAAGAAGACCGAACGCCCGATGCGCTGCGACCAGTTGTCGGCCGGCAGGAGCATCAGGAGGAAGAACACCGCCACGGCGAATACGCCGAGGGTGCGCAACTGCCGTGCGAGATAGGCGTTCGCCCCCTCCTGCACCGCTGCCGCGATCCTTCTCATGTTGTCGGTTCCCTCGCCCGCCGCGAGGACCTGCCGCACCAGGGCGACGGCGACCACGAGCGCCGCGAGTGCGACGGCCGCGATCACGATCACCATGGTGCGGTTGCCCTGGGTGAGTTCGGCCGCGAGATTCCGAGTGAAGTCGAGCTGTCGAAAGTCCACCTGTCGATGGGTGAAGGGCCCCGCCATTCGTCCTCCCTGACGTTTGGCACATGGGCGCGCAGCTGTTCCGCGATCACGAAAAGGAGATCACGGGACAGCGGCGACGCTCAGGCGTCCTGAGCTCAAGATGGACGGATTGTAGGGAGCATGGCGAGATCAAAACAGAGCGCGGCAAATGGAATTGGCCTGTGCAAGTGAAGATCGAGTGAATGATCGGCCGGATAAACGATCGCGGGCGGAGATCCGGAACGGGGATCAATGGCGATCAATGACGATCAGCGGTGATCGGCGAAAGGGGTCCGGCACGAGATCCATTTCGGAAGATCACCGGAATCACGAGAATCAGGCGGAAGATCAATGGGCCCTGAAGGAACGATCCACGGGGGCCGCGGCGATCGCCGCCCACGAGACGCCGGTGGATGCGGCAGGGCGGTAAAGGGATCGCAGAATTATGGCTGCTCGGTGCGCAGGAAGCCGGTGAACCCTACGAGGGCCGTCCAACGGGCGTCATCGAAACGGCCGCACAAGGCAGCCGGGAGTTACGGCCGTCCGAGGAGGGCCGGCTACGGCGATACGCCCGGACGGGCTACGGCGCCACGGCCGCGGGGGCGATCGGCCAGCTCATCCGGATCAGGCCGCCGCGCTCGTCCGCCGTCACCTCGACGTCGTCGACCAGGCCGCTGATGACCGCGAGGCCCATGTCGTCCTCGCTGTCGGCAGCGCTCTCCTCGGGGCCGCCGGCGGCGCGCTCCGAGCCGTTCGCGGCAGCGAGCGCCTCCGGTGCGGGACCGGGGGCGTCGTCCCCGACCTCGATGGAGAACTTCTTCTCGTCCTCGATCAGCGTCACCCGGACGGGGGTGGCCACCTCATTGCTGATGTGCAGCCCCACCGCGCGCGAGCAGGCCTCGCCCACGGCGAGCCGGACCTCGTCCAGCACGGCCTCGTCCACACCGGCGCGGCGCGCCACCGCGGCCGCCACCAGCCGGGCGGTCCGGACATGCTCGGGAAGGGCACTGAAGAGCAGTTCGACGGTGGCCATGCCATCCCCCTCGGTCGTACGTGCCCTCTCCCCCTCATCCGGAAAAGGGCGGACTCACGAGGGGGCCGGACCCGCGAGCCCGGGTGCCCCCCGCGTGACAGTCTTCCCCGGCGACCTCAGTCGGTCGCCTGCACCGCATCCTCGACCGAGGTGTGGATGGGGAACACCTTGGTGAGGCCGGTGATACGGAAAATCTTGAGAATGCGCTCCTGGTTGCAGACCAGGCGCAGCGAGCCCTCATGGGCCCGCACCCGCTTCAGCCCGCCGACCAGGACGCCGAGCCCGGTGGAGTCGAGGAAGTCGACGCCCTCCATGTCCACGACGAGGTGATAGCTGCCGTCGTTGACAAGCTCGACCAGCTGCTCACGCAGCTTGGGCGCGGTGTACACATCAATCTCGCCACCGACCCGGACAACCGTACGGTCGCCTACGGTCTCGGTCGACAGGGACAGGTCCACGGATCCTCCAGCACCTTGCATCGAGCGGTCGCCCCCCATGGATCGGCAGCCGCGATGGCATTCAATCACTTACCGGCAGGCGCGCACGACGCCTTGCCGCCATTGTCCGTCACGCCAGTGACACACTCGGTGCCGATGGCCAACGATCAACTCCCGCCGGAGGCGGGCGTACATCCCGCTCCCCGGGCAGTCCTGGACCGACTGACCGCCGGGGCCGACAGGGCTGCACGCATCACTCATACGGAGCACTTGCCCCCGCGTCCCGGACGTCATGCCCCCTGGCCTGAGAAGATCCGGCCGGAAGTGGTGGAGGCCGTCCGGGCGGCCGGCATCGAGCGCCCGTGGGCCCACCAGGCGCTCACCGCCGAGCACGCACTGCGCGGCGAATCGGTGGTCGTGGCCACCGGAACCGCCTCCGGGAAGTCCCTGGCGTACCTGGCGCCGGTCCTCAGCGCGCTGCTGGACGGCTCCGAGGCCCCGAACGGCCGCGGGGCGACCGCGCTGTACCTCGCCCCCACCAAGGCCCTCGCCGCCGATCAGCGGCGCGCCGTGAAGGCCCTCGCCGAGCCCCTGGGCAAGGGCGTGCGGCCCGCCGTCTACGACGGGGACACCCCAGTCGAGGAGCGGGAGTGGGTGCGTCAGTACGCCAATTACGCGCTCACCAACCCCGACATGCTCCACCGCTCGATCCTGCCCGCCCACCCCAAGTGGTCCTCCTTCCTGCGTGCCCTGCGCTACGTCGTCATCGACGAGTGCCACACCTACCGGGGCGTCTTCGGCTCGCACGTCGCCCAGGTGCTGCGCAGGCTCCGGCGTGTCTGCGCCCGCTACGGGGCCGATCCGGTCTTCCTCCTCGCCTCGGCCACCTCCTCCGATCCGGCCACCGCCGCCGGCCGGCTGACGGGCGTGCCGGTGGTGGAGATCACCGAGGACGCCTCCCCGCGCGGCGAGCTGGTCTTCGCCCTCTGGGAGCCGCCCCTCACCGAGCTCCACGGCGAGCGAGGGGCCCCCGTGCGCCGCACCGCCACCGCCGAGAGCGCCGACCTCCTGACCGACCTCGTCGTCCAGGGCGTCCGCACGGTCGCCTTCGTGCGGTCACGGCGCGGCGCCGAGCTCGTCGCCCTGATCGCCCAGGAGCGCCTCGCGGCCGTAAACCGCTCCTTGCCCGGGCGTGTCGCCGCCTACCGCGGCGGCTACCTCCCCGAGGAGCGCCGCGCCATCGAGCGCGCCCTGCACAGCGGCGAACTGCTGGGCCTGTCCGCGACGACCGCCCTGGAGCTCGGCGTCGACGTCGCCGGCCTCGACGCCGTCCTCCTGACCGGCTATCCGGGCACACGGGCCTCCTTGTGGCAGCAGGCCGGCCGCGCGGGCCGTACGGGCCGGGGTGCCCTCGCCGTGCTGGTCGCCCGCGACGACCCCCTGGACACCTATCTGGTCCACCACCCCGAGGCGCTCTTCCGGCAGCCCGTGGAATCCACCGTCCTCGACCCCGACAACCCCTACGTCCTCGCCCCCCATCTGTGCGCCGCGGCCGCCGAGCTGCCGCTCACCGAGGCCGACCTGTCCCTGTTCGGGCCCGAGACGCCGGGCCTGCTCACCCAGCTCGAGGCGCGCAAGCTGCTCCGCCGCCGCGGCGCCGCCTGGCACTGGACCCGGCGCGAGCGCGCCGCCGACCTCACCGACATCCGGGGCGGCGGGGGCCGCCCCGTCCAGGTCGTGGAGGAGGGCACCGGGCGGCTGCTGGGCACCGTGGACGCGGGCGCCGCCCACGCCTCCGTCCACGAGGGCGCGGTCCACCTCCACCAGGGCCGCACCTACCTCGTCCGCCGGCTCGACCTGGAGGACTCCGTCGCCCTCGTCGAGCAGGCCGACCCGCCGTACTCGACGACGGCCCGCGACACGACGGCCATCTCCATCCTGGAGACCAGCGCCGAGATCCCCTGGGGCGAGGCACGGCTGTGCTTCGGCTCGGTCGAGGTCACCAACCAGGTCGTCTCCTTCCTCCGCCGCCGGCTCATCACCGGCGAGGTCCTCGGCGAGTCCAAGCTGGACCTGCCGCCGCGTACGCTGCGCACCCGCGCCGTGTGGTGGACCGTCACCGAGGACCAGCTCGACGAGGCCCGCATCGCCCCGGAGGCCCTCGGAGGGGCCCTGCACGCCGCGGAACACGCCTCCATCGGCATGCTCCCCCTCTTCGCCACCTGCGACCGCTGGGACATCGGCGGCGTCTCCGTCCCCTTGCACCCCGACACGCTCCTGCCGACCGTCTTCGTCTACGACGGGCACCCCGGCGGCGCGGGCTTCGCCGAGAGGGCCTTCTACACCGCCGCGGGCTGGCTCACCGCCACGCGCGAGGCGATCGCCGCCTGCGAGTGCGACACCGGCTGCCCCTCCTGCGTCCAGTCCCCCAAGTGCGGCAACGGCAACGACCCTCTCGACAAACGCGCCGCCATACGCCTCCTGGCACGGCTCCTCAAGGACGCCCCGAAGGGCGGGTGAGCTGCACAGACGCAACGGGCTCGATCCCCGCCGCCTCCGCGGGCCCCGCCCGCGACCGCACCCGGACGGCGTACGGCCCGACCCTCGCCTCGGCCGCGACCTCGGCGATCTCGCCGCTCACGGCGCAGCGCACCACTCTCGCCCCCTGGGCGGCAGCCACCCGCCGGGCGAGACCGCACGCGGTCTCCTGCCCGTCGAGGGCGTGGTCGGCCGCCGCCAGCGCCGACAGGTCCGCCGCACCGCCGGCGCGATGGCGGGCCACCACTGCCTGCCCCATGGCCAGCAACGCCACGAACACCGCGCAGAGCGCGGCGGCCGCGACCGCCACCCACACCGTCGCCACGCCCCGGTCACCGCACCGTCTCCTCCGCAAGGGCCACCGCCTCTCCGCCCAGCCTGAGAGCCAGCGGACCGGCCGCCCTGGCCTCGACCCGCACCCGTACGAGATCGCCCTCGCGCATGACGGCGATGCGGGAACCCGGCGGTGCGGCGGACCGCGCCGACGCGACCGCGACGCCCACAGGATCGGACCGGGCCGCCGCCCGGGCCCCCGCCCGGGCGGCGTCCACGCACTGGATCTGCGCGCCGGCCGCCATCAGCCCCCAGATCAGGGCGGCACCGAACAGGATCAGGGCGGGGAGCGCCATCGCCGCCTCGGCGGTCACATAGCCACCGTCAGTTCCCTTGCAGGGCTGACAACTGGACGCCACATCAGTTTCTGTGACCACCGACGGCCCGTCAGAATGGCGCACTGAGCGCCCTCCCGATGAGCCCCTGAAGCGCCGCGCTGACCGCGCCGCTCGTGACCACCTTGTAGAGCACCGCGGCGAGCGCACAGGCGGCCACGGTGCCGACGGCGTACTCGGCAGTCGACATGCCCGCCTCTGCGCCGGCAAGGGCCCACGGACGGCCGTTCGGCCAGGCCGCCGGCCACAGCCGCGGCCGGGTCGGCATCCACCGCCGTCCACTCCCGGCACCCTGCCGCGACCGCGGCACCTCCCGCCGGACTCCGCGCCCCGGCATTCCTCGCAGGACCATCGCCTTCTCCCCCGTCCGTACCGCCACGACCTTCACTCCACTCACCGTCAATGTCCTTTCGTCAGACCGCTCGCCAGCCCGATCACCACGGGCACCACTCCGACCGTCAGGAACGCGGGCAGGAAGCACAGCCCGAGAGGGGCCGTCGCCAGGACGCCCGCGCGCCGGGCCCGTATGCCGGCCGCCCTGCCGCGCTCGGCCCTCAGGCGGCCGGCGAGCCGGGACATGGGCTCCACCGCGGGCACTCCCGTCGCCTGGGCCCGCTCCAGGCAGCGGGCGAGCCCTCGGGCGCCGGGAAGGCTGCCCAGCCGGCTCCAGGCCGTGGCCGGGTCGCCGCCGAGCCGGACCTCCGCCGCGGCGCGGGCGAGCCGTTCGCCCACCGGGCCGCCCAGGGACACGCCGACCGCTTCGGCGGCCTCCCTCGGTCCTGCCCCCGCGGCCAGGCACGCCGCCATGAGGTCGGCGGCCAGCGGAAGTTGCCGCTCGACCTCCTCGACCGGGAGGCCGTCCGGCCCGCCGTCCCGCTTCCGGCGCCGCAGCCACCGCCACATGCAGTACGCGGCGGCGAGTCCCGCTGCGCAGCCGACGGCTCCTCCTAGGAGGATGACCCCTGCGGCTCCGGCCCCGGCCGCGAACAGCCCGTCCCGGATCCCCGGCATCCGGCCGGTCAGGACGCGTAGTCGCCGTCCCTCAGCCGCCCTTGGCGGCGCCCCGCCGAACAGTCCGGCGATCCGGCGGCGTACCGTCCGCCTCCTGCGCACGCGGACCGCCACCACCACTGCGCCAAGGGAGGCGATTCCCGGGAGAATCATCATCCACAGGCTGTGGATAACATTTTCCCTCACGGCGCCTTCCCTTCCGCCGGGCCGGGCGCGCCGGGCCCACCGGCCCTTCCGCGCTCCCCCGCCGCCGCCCGTACGATCCGCCCGGTCCAGGCGATGCCGGCGGCCTCCAGGAGCCCGCCGAGGAGCAGACAGCCCAGCCCGGCCGGGGTGTGCAGCAGCACTCTCAGCGGCGCCGCGCCCAGCGCACTGCCCATCAGCAGGGCGAGCACGGGCAGCAGGGCCAGCATCACCGCGGTGGACCGCGCGCCCGCCAACTGCGACCGCAGCTCCTCCCTTTGGTCACGCTCGGCGCTCAGGGCCGCCGAGACCCGCTCGAGCCCGGCGGCGAGCCCGGCACCACCGTCGACGGCGACGCGCCAGCAGGCGGCCACACCGTGCAGCCCCTCGGCGCCTGGGCGGGCGGCCACGGCCCTCAAGGCCTCCGGAACGTCCCCGCCGAACCTCGCCGCCGCCGAGACCGCCGTCCATTGCGGCCCCAAGTCCCCCGCGGGCACACCGGCCAGCGCCTGGCCGGGCTGCCGGCCGGCTCGCAGTTCGCCCGCGACGGTCCCGCAGAGCTCGATCACGGCCGCTTCCCGCCGCTCCCTCTCGCGCTGCTCCCCGCGGGCGGCCAGCCACCTGCGCACGAGCGGCACGGCCACCAGCGCCGCCAGCAGCGGCAGCACCGACCCGCCCAGCAGAGCCACGGCACCACCGAGCGGGAGGCACGCCAGCTCCCTCCGGGCCCGCACCCAGCGCCGCACGCAAGCCCCCCACTCGCCCACCAGAACGGGCGGCCAGGGTGCAGGGGGTACGAGCGACCCACCGCCTGCGAACATCAGCCGGGCGCGCCGCAGCTCCCTCCCGGAGCCGCCCGGCGGCCAGGCCATAAACAGGGCACCCAGTGCGGCGACACCCGCGAGCGCGGCCGGCGGCATCGTCCCGGCGGCCGTCACGGCGTCACTCCGCCCCGCTCGCACAGCTCCACCAGCCGGGCCCGGCCTCGCGCCTCCTGAAAGCCGGTGGGCCCCCATACGGCGGCGGGCACCGTGGTGACGAACCCGGCAGCGTCCCGCTCGAGCACATGCACCTCGGCGACGCGCCGACGGCCGCTACGCTCCCGCACCAGGTGGATCACGAGCGACAGCCCGGCCGCCAATTGGCTGTGCAGCGCGGCACGGTCGAGCCCGGCGGCGGAGCCGAGCGCCTCCAGCCGGGCGGGCACGTCCGCCGCGGCGTTCGCATGCACCGTGCCGCAGCCGCCCTCATGGCCCGTATTGAGCGCGGCCAGCAGGTCCGTGACCTCCGGTCCGCGGACCTCGCCCACCACCAGCCGGTCCGGCCTCATCCGCAGGGCCTGCCTCACCAGATCCCGCAACGTGACCAGACCCATGCCCTCCTGGTTCGCCGGACGGGTCTCCAGCCGGACGACGTGCGGGTGATCCGGGCGCAGTTCGGCGGAGTCCTCTGCGAGGACGATCCGCTCGTCCGCCGCCACCAGTCCCAGCAAGGTGGTCAGCAACGTCGTCTTGCCGGAGCCCGTTCCGCCGCTCACGATGAACGACAGCCGCGCCTCCAGCACCGCCCGCAGCAGCCGGTCCCCGCCCGGTGGCACGGTCCCGGCGGCCGTCAGGTCCGCCAGGGTGAAGGCGCGGGGCCTGACGACACGCAACGACAGGCAGGTTGAGCCGACGGCGATCGGCGGCAGCACCGCATGCAGCCGGGTCCCGTCGGGGAGCCGCGCGTCGACCCAGGGCCGGGCATCGTCCAGCCGACGGCCCGCGATCGCGGCGAGCCGCTGGGCGAGCCTGCGCACTGCCACCGCATCAGGGAAGGTCACGTCCGTGCGCTCCAGGCCGGCGCCGCGGTCGACCCAGACCTCGTCGGGCGCCGTGACCAGGACGTCGGTGACGTCCGGCTCGGCGAGCAGCCGCTCCAGCGGGCCGGCGCCGATCAGTTCGGAGCGCAGCCGGGCCGCGACACCGAGGATCTCGGCGTCCCCCAGCAGCCGCCCCTCTTGGCGCAAGGCCTCGGCGACCCTGGCGGGCGTGGGGTCGGCGCCGCTTTCGGCCAGCCGCAGCCGCACGGCGTCCAGCAGTCCGGTGCTCATGCCGACGCCCCCTGGGTGGCCTCGAAGCAGGCCCAGAAGTCGGTGCAGAACCGGGCCAGCGGGCCGCGCTCGCCGCCCGGCGGTCTGCCCGCCGCGAGCGCAGCCTGCAGGCCCGTCTCCGGGGAGAGGTCGCCTGCGAGGGGCAGGCCGAGGAGGCGGGCGATCTCCTCTCCGTCGAGCCCGGAGGCGCGCGGGCCGCGGACGACCACCCGCAGGTCACCGAGGACGGCGCCGACGGTAGCGGCGACGCGATGCGCCGCGGCCACAGCCCGCAGCTCGGCAGGCACCACCAACAAGCCCGCATCCAGCTGCCCGAGGGCTTCGAGGGCCGCTTCGTCCAGCCTGCGCGGCAGATCGACGACGACCGCGCCGCCCCGGCGGCGCGCGGCGGCCAGCACGGCCTTCATCGCATCGGGCGGCACGGCCGTACACGGGCTCCGGTCCCAGCTGAGCAGGCGCAGCGAGTGGAGCTCGGGCAGGGCCTCCTCCAGCGCGTGACACGCCACCCGGCCCCGGGAGTCGGCGAAGGCGGGCCAGCGCAGCCCTTCGGCTCTCTCGCCCCCGAGCAGAACGTCGAGGCCGCCGCCCAATGGGTCACCGTCGATGAGCATGGTGCGACGCCCGGCGCCGGCCGCACCGACGGCGAGCGCGCACGCGAGCGTGCTCGCCCCCGCGCCGCCCCGCCCGCCGATCACCCCCACGGTGAGGGCGGGTCGCCCGGCCCCTTCGACGGCATCGGCGATCCGCTCCACGAGCCGGCCCTCGCAGCCCGGCAGCAGCGCCACATCCCGGGCACCGATCTCCATGGCCAGCCGCCACACCCCGGCGTCGCCGCGGTCCCGGCCGACGAGCAGCACCGCCTCCCCGCGGGCCGCGAGGCGGGACCCGCGCAGCCGGCGGGCGCAGTCCTCGCCGACCAGGATCAGCGGCGGATCCTGCCCCGCGCCTCGGCGTGCCGGCGCCCCGTGCGCCACTTCGGGCACTGCTCCGGCCGCCGCGCACAGGCGCAGCAGGTCATCGAGCAGCTCTTCGTCCTCGGCGATGATCAGTGGGCCGCGCCGCCTCCTGCCGGCGGCGGGCGGCCAATCGGATGCGCTGGATCCGGCCACGGCGTCCTCCCCGTCTCACTGCGCGCTCTCGCATCCGCGGACATCGCGGAAGAGCGCGGGGAATCACCGTGCAGGGAACTGGAAAATAATGTGGATCTTGGTCAAAAGCTGTGGACAACTCAACCGCTGTGAATATCCCGGTCACCTATACCGGTGACTTCCGGAGAGCAGCCCGCCGATTACGCTGCGTAGCGTGTATGAAGGTGGGGAGGCGGCTGCCGAGCGGGCGGCGCGGGAGGGAGGAATGCCGGGTGGGGCTCTGTAAAAAGCATCCGGACATGCGACGACCCCCGCCGGGGGGGAGAGCGGGGGTCGTCCCCACGGCCGACTCGGGGGGGGAGGAGTCGGACCGGGTTAGACACGGTCGCGAACGATCCGTGACTTCCATGGTGTACCCGAGAGCCTTCTCAGGCAAACCCACACGCCTCAGCTTACGCCGAATGGAGGGCGCCTATGCTCGGCACCGTGGAAAACCACTCGTTGCCCCGGACAGCCGCGTTCTTTGATCTGGACAAGACGGTCATTGCGAAGTCGAGCACGCTCACCTTCAGCAAGTCGTTCTACCAAGGTGGCTTGATCAACCGGCGTGCCGTTCTGCGCACCGCGTACGCGCAGTTCGTCTTCCTCGCCGGCGGAGCCGACCACGATCAGATGGAGCGGATGCGCGAGTATCTCTCCGCGCTCTGCAGGGGCTGGAATGTCCAGCAGGTCCGCGAGATCGTCGCCGAGACCCTGCACGAACTCATCGACCCGATCATTTACGACGAAGCCGCCTCCCTCATCGAAGCACACCACACCGCCGGGCGCGACGTGGTGATTGTCAGCACGTCGGGCGCCGAGGTCGTCGAGCCCATCGGTGAACTCCTGGGCGCCGACCGCGTGGTCGCCACCCGCATGGTCGTCGAGAACGGCGCCTTCACCGGCGAAGTGGAGTACTACGCCTACGGCCCCACCAAGGCCGAGGCCGTCAAGGAGCTCGCCGAATCCGAGGGATACGACCTGTCCCGCTGCTACGCCTACAGCGACTCGATCACCGACATTCCCATGCTCGAGACCGTCGGCCACCCTCACGCGGTCAACCCCGACCGGGCGCTGCGCCGCGAGGCCGCGGCCCGCGACTGGCCGGTTCTCACCTTCAACCGCCCGGTGCGACTCAAGCAGCGGGTGCCCGCGCTGTCGATGCCCTCGCGGCCCGCCCTCGTGGCCGCGGCGGCAGTCGGCGCCGCCGCAGCTACGGCGGGCCTCGTCTGGCTGGCCGGCAGGCGTCGCGAACCAGCCGTCCGCATTGCCCGGATTCAGCATTAAATACAAAGATCTGCGGCTCCGCCTTCCACTTCGACAGCGACAGGAGTAGAAAGGACTTAACGGCCCGCGAGACCAGGGACATCCGGGAGGACGCCCTTCACGCACCACGGCCCCACGGACCGATGCATGAACGTCGGGCACCCACGCGACGCCGACCCGTCGATTACGGGCCAGCCGCACCAGGTGACGGGCGAAGTCCCCGGCCTGATGGGCAAATATCGTGCACGCATGGTAACCCGGCGAACATGCCAGCGGCGGTACCGGAATTGACCGGTACCGCCGCAACCCTGTCCGGCGCCTTCCGCCGCTCAGGCGGCCCCGCGCTGAAGCGCCTCGCACACCGCCGTGCTCTCCCGTACGCCGAGCTCGACCGCGCGGCCGCAGTGCGCGATCCAGGCTCCGACGCCCTCCGGCGTCCCGGAGGCATAGCCGTCGAGCGCCGCCATATAGGCCTCCGCACCGAGTTCGGCGTGGCCCACCTCGGCCGGGCAGATCGACTTGGGGTCGAGGCCACTGCCCACCAGCACGATCCGCTCGGCCGCCCGGGCCACGAGCCCGTTGCACGAGCCGAAGGGGCGCAGGGCGAGCAGTTCGCCGTGCACTACTGCCGCCGTCACCAGCGCGGGCGCCTCGGTCCCCGCGAGGAGCAGCCCCGCCAGGCCCTCGAGCCGCCCGGCCACCTCCGACGCGCTGGGCACCGCCAGCCGGACCAGCGGCTCCTCGACCGGTTCACCGGCCAGCCGGGGCCGGCCCACCGTCTCGTCCGGTCGTGTGCCGCCCGCGGCCACCAGGTGCAGCCTGGCCAGCACCCGCAGCGGGGACTGCCGCCACACGCTCAGCAGCTGCCCGGCCTCGGCGGTCAGCCGGAGGGACGCGCCCACGGTCCGCGCCTCGCCCTCGACGCCGAAATCGGTGCGGCGGCGCACCTCTTCGAGCGCCCAGTCGGCGCCGGACAGCGCGGCCGAGCCGCGTGCGCCGCGGAGCGCGGCCTCGGAGGTGATCTCGTTGCTGCGGCGGCGCATCACCCGGTGCCCGTAGACGCGGTCCACGGCTTTGCGCACGGAGTCCACGGAGTCGGCCACTCCGGGGAGCGAGGCCAGGGCAGCGAGCGGATCGGCAGTCGTACTCATGCGTAAGACAGTACGCACTTCGGGTCTACACCCCTCGAACGAGTGGTCTTCTTCACGCGCAGCTCTCACTCCGTGCACCCTCACACCTACGCTTGGTGAACATGAAGATCGCTTTCGTAGGGAAGGGCGGCAGCGGCAAGACCACGCTGTCCTCGCTGTTCATCCGCCACCTCGCCGCTGACCGCGCCCCTGTCGTCGCGGTGGACGCCGACATCAACCAGCACCTCGGCGCGGCGCTCGGGCTGGACGAGGAGGAGACCTCCGCACTGCCCGCGATGGGTGCTCAGCTGCCCCTGATCAAGAACTACCTGCGCGGCAGCAATCCGCGCATCACCTCTGCCGAGACCATGATCAAGACGACCCCTCCCGGCGAGGGCTCGCGCCTGCTGCGTATTGGCGAGGACAACCCGGTCTACGACGCGTGCGCCCGGCCCGTAGAGCTCGACGGCGGCGCCGTGCGGCTGATGGTGACGGGGCCCTTCACCGAATCCGACCTCGGGGTCGCCTGCTACCACTCCAAGGTCGGCGCCGTCGAGCTCTGTCTCAACCACCTGGTGGACGGCCCCGGCGAGTACGTGGTGGTCGACATGACGGCCGGAAGCGACTCCTTCGCCTCGGGCATGTTCACCCGCTTCGATATGACGTTCCTGGTCGCCGAGCCCACTCGCAAGGGCGTGTCCGTCTACCGGCAGTACAAGGAGTACGCGCGCGACTTCGGCGTCTGCCTGAAGGTCGTGGGCAACAAGGTGCAGGGCCCGGACGACGTCGACTTCCTGCGCGAGGAAGTGGGCGAGGACCTGCTGGTGACCTTCGGCCACTCCGACTGGGTGCGGGCGATGGAGAAGGGCCGGCCGCCCCGCTTCGGCCTGCTCGAAGAGCACAACCACCAGGCGCTGCGAGCCCTGCGCGAGACGGCGGACGGCTCGTACGAACTGCGGGACTGGCAGCGCTACACCCGCCAGATGGTGCACTTCCACCTGAAGAACGCGGAGAGCTGGGGCAACGCGAAGACGGGCGCCGACCTGGCGGCTCAGGTCGACCCCGCCTTCGTCCTGGACGAGCGCTGGGCGCCTAGCCCGCAGCCCGCCTGACCCGCTGGGCGGCCGGGAAACGCTCCCAGCCGCCCTTGGGCGCCTTGCCCACGTCGAGTCTGCGCAGTTCCGTGAGGAGCCTGCTGTCCTGCGCATCGAGCCAGTCGGCCAGTTGCTTGAAGGACACGCAGCGCACCTCCTCTTTCGTGCAGACGGTTTTGATGGTGCTCTCGACCGCCCTCATATAGGTGCCGCCGTTCCAGGACTCGAAGTGGTCGCCGACGAAGAACGGCGCCCTGTTGCCACGGTAGGCGCGGCGGAAGCCCGCGAGCAGGCCGTCGCGCATCTGCTTGCCCCAGGCGCGGTGCAGGGAGCGGTCACCGCGGGTCGTCCCGGACTGGTTGGCAAGGAAGTTGTAGTCCATCGAGAGGGTCTCGAAGCCCCGTCCGGGGACCGGGATGTCCTGCAGCGGGAAGTCCCAGAGACCCTCGATCTTGTGCGGCCAGACCTGACGCCCGCCCACGGAGCTCGCGTCGTAGCGGAAGCCCATGGTCCTGGCGGCCTTGACGAGGTTGCGCTGGCCTTCGAGGCACGGGGCGCGGCCGCCGACGAGCTCCTTGGTGTAGTCGAAGGGCAGCGGATCCTCCTCCTTCAGCGCCGCGTTGGTCTTCCAGCGCCGGACGAGGGAGCGCGCCTGCCGGATCTCGCTCCCCCACTCCTTGGGCGACCAGGTGCCGACGCCCCGGTCGGGCCCGCAGAAGTGCCCGTTGAAGTGCGTGCCGATCTCGTTGCCGTCCAGCCATGCGCCGCGGAGCTGCTCGACGGTGTCCTTGACGCCCTTGACGGTGTTGAAGCCGATGTCCGAGGCTCCGGCGCGGTGTCTGGGCGGTTTGTAGACCCGCCGCTTCCCGGTGGGAAGCATGTACACGCCGCTGAGGAAGTACGTCATCGTGGCGTGGTACTTCTGGCCGACCCGGCGGAAGTGCGAGAACAGGTGCTGCCCGTCCTCGCCCGCACCGTCCCAGGAGAAGACGACGAACTGCGGCGGCCGGTGACCGGGCTGCAGACGGTCGGGGGCGGGCTGGCCGGGCTGGGGGCCCGTGTCCGCGGTGGAGCCGTCACCGATGAGGCGGACGGGCCGCCGGGCGGCCTCCGGGTCCACTGAGCCGCGCAGCTCCCCGGGCTCCGCATCGCCCGAGCAGCCGGCCGAACCCGTCGCCAGGGCGAGGGCCGTGAGGGCGCCCAGCGCCACTTTCCATCCAGCGGCCATCAGCCACCTCTGCCTTCGCTGCTGCCCGACTCGGCGCTTCAACGTCGCACGTGGGGAGCCAACACGCGGGAATGACAAGCAGATGAAAGGAGGAATTCACTCGATAGACGGAACCGCGCCTTTATTCGACCCGTCATCCTTTCCTCATCTCTTTACTCTCCATTACGATTCGTTTACCGAGAGTTGAGTTAACGCCCGCCACCGCAGCCGCTCCCGCCGCTGCGCGCCGTGTCCACGGCCGCGTCTTCACCGCATTCGCGCCGCCCGACGAAGACGGGAACGACCATGCAGCCTCAGCCCCCATCGACACACCGTCCGCCGGCAGCCGACGGCAGCGGCCCGCAAGCCCCCGACCAGTCCACCTGGCGCCGGGATATCTCCGCTTCCCTCGTCATCTTCCTCATCGCCGTCCCGCTCTCCCTGGGCATTGCGCTGGCCACTGGAGCCCCGCTCCAGGCCGGGCTGGTGGCGGCGGCGGTCGGCGGGATCGTGGCGGGCGTGCTGGGGGGCGCGCCGCTCCAGGTCAGCGGTGCCGCAACAGGCCTGGTCGTGGTGACCGCCGAGCTGGTCGGCCAGTACGGCTGGCGGGCCACCTGCGCGATCACGGCCCTCGCGGGTCTGACGCAATTCGCCCTCGGCGCCGCCCGGGTGGCGCGCGGCGCACTGGCCGTCAGCCCGGCGATCGTGCACGGCGTGCTCGCGGGCATCGGTGTGACGATCGCGCTCAGCCAGCTCCACGTCGTCCTGGGCGATACGCCGAACAGTTCCGCGCTGGAGAATCTTGCCGCGCTCCCCTCGGAGCTGAGCCATCCGCACCCGTCGGCCCTGCTGGTCGGAGCCGTCACCGCGGCCGTGCTGGTGGCCTGGCCCCGGCTGCCCGGCCGAGGCGGGCACTGGCTGCGCACGGTCCCCGCGCCCCTCGCCGCCGTGGCCGCCGCCACCGGAGTGAGCACCGGCATGCCCGTGCCCCGCGTCTCCCTTCCCGAATGGCGGTTGCAGGCGCTGCCCGCCCTGCCGGACGGGCCGGTGCTGGGCATCTTCGCGGCCGTGCTGACGGTGACGCTCGTGGCGAGCATGGAATCCCTGCTGTCCGCCGTGGCCGTGGAACGGCTGCGTGCCGAACGCGCAGGCATGCAGGACGGCCCGGCCGACCTCGACCGCGAGCTCGCGGGCCAGGGCGCCGCCAATGTCGTCTCCGGGCTCCTGGGCGGCCTGCCGATCGCCGGCGGCGCGATCCGCGGCTCGGCGAATGTGGAGGCGGGTGCCGCCTCCCGCAAGTCCACCGTGCTGCACGGGCTGTGGGTGCTGCTCTGCGCCGGCCTGCTCACGACGGTCCTGGAGCTGATCCCGCTGGCGGCCCTGGCCGCTCTGGTGATGGTGGTGGGAGTGAAGATGGTGAGCTTCGCGCACATCAAGCACGTACAGCGGCACCGCGAGTTCCCCATGTACGCGTCCACGCTCGGGGCCGTGGTGCTGTTCGGCGTCCTGCAGGGAGTCGCCGTCGGCATCGTGGTCACGGCGTTCCTCTCCCTGCGGCGGCTCGCCTACACGCGCATCACCGTGGAGCAGGACGGCGCCGCCCATTTGGTCCGCGTCAGCAGCCAGCTGACGTTTCTGGCGGTTCCGCGGCTGAGCCGCGCGCTCGCTCAGATCCCGGCGGGAGCCGTGGTGATCGTCGAGCTGGGCGGCTCCTTCATGGACCACACCGCCTACGACACCCTGCAGTCGTGGACCAATGCCCACCGCGCGCGGGGCGGATGGGTCACGCTCAGGGGCCGCGGCGGACGGCCGATCGCCGAACCGGTCAGCACGCACGCGTGCCGCCCCTGGACGCCCTGGCGCAATCACCACTGCACCCGGCCGTCAGCCCCGGCGAATGCCCACGCACCGGGGGGCGGGCAGCAACTTCTGGGCGGCGTGAGCGCATTCCAGCGCAACACCGCCCCGCTCGTACGGGACGAGCTGGCACGGCTCGCCCGCGAGGGCCAGTGCCCGACGCAGCTCTTCCTCACCTGCGCCGACTCCCGGCTGGTCACCAGCATGATCACCTCCAGTGGGCCGGGCGACCTCTTCACCGTGCGCAACGTGGGCAATCTGATCCCGCCGCCCGCCACGGACGGCTCCTGCGACTCCGTCGGCGCCGCAGTGGAGTACGCGGTCGAGGTGCTGAAGGTCGGCAGCATCACCGTGTGCGGGCACTCGGGGTGCGGCGCGATGCAGGCGCTGCTCGACTCGGCCGTCCAGAGCACCACGGGCCGGAGTGCCACGGGCCGCGGTGGCGACGGCATGGCATACGGCGGCAAGGCCCCTGCCGATCCGCAGACGCCGCTCGTGCGCTGGCTGCGGCACGGCCGTCCGAGCCTGGCCAGAATGCAGCGGATCGGGCGGCTCGGCCGCGGCGAGGTGGCGATGGCGGACCGTCCCGTGGCGGACGCCCTCGAACGGCTCGCACTCGTCAACGTGATGCAGCAGCTCGACCACCTGATGGCCCACGACTGCGTCGCTCGCCGGGTGGCCGAGGGGTCGCTCCAGCTCCAGGGCATGTACTTCCACGTGGGCGAGGCCCAGGCCTATGTGCTGGACCCGCCCTCGCGCACCTTCACGGCCGTACGCCCCGAGGTCCTCGACGCTGTCTGACCCCTGCGCCGTCCAGGCCGATCACCAGGCTTTCTACAGGTCTAAACCAATTTTTATCAACAGCCCTTGTCAGGGTGTGCCCCGGGCTGGTGAGCTATGCCCCGGGACACTACGGGCACCCACCGGGCACAGCACGGTCACCCAACGGGCACCCTGGGAAAGGGAGATGTTGTGAGCAACGAGAGCCTGGCCAACCTCTTGAAGGAGGAGCGCCGCTTCGCACCGCCTGCCGCCCTGGCCGCGAGCGCCAACGTCACCGCGGAGGCGTACGAGCAGGCGAAGGCTGACCGGCTGGGCTTCTGGGCCGCGCAGGCCCGCCGCCTGAGCTGGGAGACCGAGCCGACCGAGACCCTCGACTGGTCGAATCCCCCGTTCGCCAAGTGGTTCGCCGACGGCAAGCTCAACGTCGCGTACAACTGCGTCGACCGCCACGTGGAGAACGGCCTGGGCGACCGCGTCGCGCTGCACTTCGAGGGCGAGCCCGGCGACACCCGCACCATCACCTACGCCGACCTCCAGCGCGAGGTCTCCAAGGCCGCCCACGCCCTCACCGAGCTGGGCGTCAAGGCAGGCGACCGGGTCGCCATCTACCTGCCGATGATCCCCGAGGCCGTCGTCTCGATGCTCGCCTGCGCCCGCATCGGCGCCCCGCACTCGCTGGTCTTCGGCGGCTTCTCCGCCGACGCCCTCGCCACGCGCATCAACGACGCCGACGCCCGCGTCGTCATCACCGCCGACGGCGGCTACCGCCGCGGCAAGCCCTCCGCCCTGAAGCCCGCCGTGGACGAGGCCCTCACCCGCCCCGGCACGGAGAACGTCCGCAGCGTCCTCGTCGTCCGGCGCACCGGCCAGGAAGGCATCGGCTGGACCGAGGGCCGTGACGTGTGGTGGCACGACCTCATCGACCGCCAGCCCGAGCAGCACACGCCGCAGGCGTTCGACGCCGAGCACCCGCTCTTCATCCTCTACACCTCGGGCACCACGGGGAAGCCGAAGGGCATCCTGCACACCACCGGCGGCTATCTCACCCAGGCGTCGTACACCCACCACGCCGTCTTCGACCTCAAGCCCGAGTCGGACGTCTTCTGGTGCACCGCCGACGTCGGCTGGGTCACCGGCCACTCGTACATCGTCTACGGCCCCCTCAGCAACGGCGCCACCGAAGTGCTCTACGAGGGCACGCCCGACAGCCCGCACCAGGGCCGCTGGTGGGAGATCGTCCAGAAGTACGGCGTCACGATCCTCTACACCGCACCGACCGCGATCCGTGCCGCCATGAAGTGGGGCGACGACATCCCGGCCAAGTTCGACCTGTCCAGCCTGCGCATCCTCGGCTCGGTCGGCGAACCCATCAACCCCGAGGCCTGGGTCTGGTACCGCAAGCACATCGGCGCCGACCGCACCCCGGTGGTCGACACCTGGTGGCAGACGGAGACCGGCAGCATCATGATCAGCCCGCTGCCCGGCGTCACCGAGACCAAGCCGGGCTCGGCACAGGTCCCGCTCCCCGGCATCGCCGCCACGGTCGTGGACGACGAGGCCCGCGAGGTGCCCGACGGCCACGGCGGCTACCTCGTCCTCACCGAGCCGTGGCCCTCGATGCTCCGCACCATCTGGGGCGACGACCAGCGCTACCTCGACACCTACTGGTCCCGCTTCGAAGGCAAGTACTTCGCGGGCGACGGCGCCAAGAAGGACGACGACGGCGACATCTGGCTGCTCGGCCGCGTGGACGACGTCATGCTCGTCTCCGGCCACAACATCTCCACCACCGAGGTCGAGTCGGCCCTCGTCTCGCACCCGAAGGTCGCCGAGGCGGCGGTCGTCGGCGCGACCGACCCGCAGACCACCCAGGCGATCTGCGCCTTCGTCATCCTGCGCGGCGACGCCGACGCCCAGGAGGAAGGACTGGTCGAGGAGCTGCGGGCGCACGTCGCCAAGCAGCTCGGCCCGATCGCCAAGCCCAAGCGGATCCTCCCGGTCGCCGAGCTGCCCAAGACCCGCTCGGGCAAGATCATGCGCCGGCTCCTGCGCGACGTCGCGGAGAACCGCACCCTGGGCGACGTCACCACCCTGACCGACTCCTCGGTCATGGACCTCATCCAGTCCCAGCTCCCCGCCGCGTCCAGCGAGGACTGACCGAAGAGCAGCGATCCCCGAAAAGGGCGCCCGGCAGCGGCCGGGCGCCCTTTCGCTCGTGTCGAGTCACTCGTTCCGGTTAAGGTAAGGGGTGGTCGCGTAAAAAATGCGACAAGAATCAGAGGCGCGCCGGGAAGTCTGGTCGGCACACAGCACACGTGTACCCGACGACCCTGGAGGTCCCCCGCCGTGGCCGCGCCCAAGAACCGCCGTTCCGTATTCCTCGGCCGGTTGCCGCTGCCCGAGCGGAACTTCCTCGCCGATGCCCTGCGTACCGAGACCGTGGGCGGCGTGCTGCTGCTCGTCGCCGCCGTCGCCGCACTGATCTGGGCGAACACCCCGCTGCGCGACAGCTACGAGACCGTGCGCGACTTCCACTTCGGGCCGGGTTCGCTGGGGCTGAACCTCTCCGTCCAGCACTGGGCGGCCGACGGCCTGCTCGCCGTCTTCTTCTTCGTGGCAGGCATCGAGCTCAAGCGCGAGCTGGTGGCCGGCGAGCTGCGCGACCCCAAGGCCGCGGTGCTGCCCGTCGTCGCCGCGATCTGCGGCATGGCCATGCCCGCGATCGTCTATCTCACGGTCGCCACCAGCGGAAACGGTTCCACGGCCGGCTGGGCGGTACCCACCGCCACCGACATCGCCTTCGCCCTGGCCGTCCTGGCCGTCATCGGCACGGCGCTGCCCTCGGCGCTGCGCGCGTTCCTGCTCACCCTCGCCGTCGTCGACGACCTGTTCGCGATCCTGATCATCGCGGTCTTCTTCACCTCGGGCCTGAACTTCACTGCCCTCGGCTTCGCCGTGCTGGGCCTGGTCGTCTTCTGGCTCCTGCTGCGCAAGGGCGTCCGCGGCTGGTACGTCTACGTGCCGCTGGCGGTCGTCAACTGGGCCCTGATGTACAACAGCGGCGTCCACGCGACCATCGCGGGCGTGGCCATGGGCCTGATGCTGCGCTGCCACCGCCACGAGGGCGAGCGGCACTCCCCCGGCGAGCACATCGAGCACGTCGTGCGCCCGCTCTCGGCGGGGCTGGCGGTGCCGCTCTTCGCCCTGTTCTCGGCGGGCGTGGTGGTCTCCGGCGGCGCACTGTCGGACGTCTTCACCAAGCCCGAGACGCTGGGTGTCGTCCTCGGTCTGGTGGTCGGCAAGGCGGTCGGCGTGTTCGGCGGGACGTGGCTCGCGGCCCGGTTCACCCGGGCCGAGCTCAACCCGGACCTGCGGTGGCCCGACGTGCTGGCCGTCGCCTCGCTCGCGGGCATCGGCTTCACGGTCTCGCTGCTGATCGGTGAGCTGGCCTTCGGCACGGACCCGGTCCTGGCCGACGAGGTCAAGGCGGCCGTGCTCGTCGGGTCGCTGATCGCCGCGGTCGTGGCGAGCGTCCTGCTCAAGCTGCGCGACAACAAGTACAAGAAACTGTGCGCGGACGAGGAGCGCGACGACGACCAGGACGGCATCCCCGACATCTACGAGCAGGGCAACCCGGCCTACCACCTGCGGATGGCGGCGATCCTGGAGGCGAAGGCCGCCGAGCACCGCAGGCTGGCCGAAGTCGCCTCCGGGCACACCACCCGTGACGATGGTCCGGCATGATCTGAGAGTCTTTACATCCGCCGAAAGCCCGCGGATGACGTGGCGACGAAGATGAGGGAGCAGCCGATGAGCGCAGCCGACGACGGTGCGAACGGTGCGAACCGCACTCTCGGCCAGCTGGTGGCTACGGCCACCACCGAGCTGTCCGCGCTGGTGCACGACGAGATCGCACTGGCCAAGGCCGAGCTGCGGCAGGACGTCAAGCGGGTCGGCATCGGCGGTGGCGCGATCGGCGCGGCCGGGACGCTCGCGCTCTTCTCGCTGCCCGTGCTCAGCTTCGCGGCCGCCTACGGCATCCACAACCTCGGCCTCGGGCTCGCCTGGTCGTTCCTGATCGTCGGCGGTGCGTTCCTGCTGATCGCGGCGCTGCTGGGACTGCTGGCGGTGGCCAAGTTCAAGAAGGTGAGCAAGCCCGAGAAGAGCATCGCCTCGGCGAAGCAGACGGCCGCGGTGCTGGGCACCGTCAAGCCGCACCCGCGTCCGCTCACCGACACGAGCCCCGCCGACGCATCTGTGACACGCTCGACCGTATGACGGTGCCCGAAACCCCCGCAGCGACCGCGTCGTCCGACCCTGCTTCCCCGGCCGCCCCGGCGGGCCCGGCCCGGCCGGGGCCGGCTCCGACGGGCGTCCCGGGGGGTTCCGCCACATCGGTCGTACGGCCCGAGGGGCCCTGGGCCCACCGGGACGTCGCGGCGAACGGCGCACGGTTCCACATCGCCGAGATGGGCGACGGACCGCTGGTCCTGCTGCTGCACGGCTTCCCGCAGTTCTGGTGGACGTGGCGGCACCAGCTGCCCGCGCTCGCCGACGCGGGGTTCCGGGCCGTGGCCATGGACCTGCGCGGGGTGGGCGGCAGCGACCGTACGCCTCGGGGCTACGACCCGGCCAACCTCGCCCTCGACATCACGGGCGTGATCCGCTCCCTGGGCGAGCCGGACGCCGCGCTGGTCGGCCACGACCTCGGCGGCTACCTGGCGTGGACGGCGGCCGTGATGCGGCCCAAGCTGGTCCGCAGGCTCGCGGTCTCCTCGATGCCGCACCCGCGCCGCTGGCGCTCGGCGATGCTCGCCGACCCCAAGCAGAGCTCGGCGGGCAGCCACATCTGGGGCTTCCAGCGGCCGTGGATCCCGGAGCGGCGGCTGGTCGCCGACGACGCGGCTCTGGTGGGGCGTCTGGTGCGGGAGTGGTCAGGGCCGCGTCAGCCGGAGGACGAGGCCGTGGACACCTACCGGCGGGCGATGACGATCCCGTCGACGGCGCACTGCTCGATCGAGCCCTACCGCTGGATGGTGCGGTCGATGGCGCGGCCGGACGGCATCCAGTTCAACCGGCGCATGAAGCGGCCCGTACGGGTGCCCACGCTGCACCTGCACGGTTCCCTCGATCCGGTGATGCGTACGCGCAGCGCCGCGGGCTCCGGGGAGTACGTGGAGGCGCCGTACCGCTGGCGGCTGTTCGACGGCTTGGGCCACTTCCCCCACGAGGAGGATCCGGCGGCGTTCTCGACGGAGCTCGTGAACTGGCTCAAGGACCCCGAGCCGGACCGGTAGCGGGCGGCCGGAAGGCCCCGGCGGGGCCGGTTCCGGGCAGGTGGCGGGCCCTTCCCGTACGTCCCTCGCACCGCACAGCGGGCAGGAACGTCCGTTCTTCGAACGGCCAATTGCCCGGCGCATAGGCCAACTGGGGGACCCCCGGGCGATTACCGACCTTTCGGCCCGGGCACAGAGCACGGTATGGGCTGGACGCACGACTACCGTGACGTGACTCAGGAGCGGGGCGCCGAGGGCGACGCCGCGCTGATCATGAGCGAGCTGCCGGAGAGGGCCGGGAGGGGTGAGCACCGGCCGTCCGCCGAGCACGATCCGCGCATCGGCATTCCGCGCATCATCCGCCGCCGCGCCCGCTGGGTGTCGGCGCGGCTGCGCCATCACCCGCGCAGCCGCTGACCCACCGGCCGGTGGGTCAGCGCCCGACCAGTGCGGTCGGCGCCCGACTGGTGCGCGTGATCCCGGGGGTGACCCCGGCAAGCTCCCGGAAGGGCCCTCAGAAGGGCCTCAGAGGGCGCAGCCCTGGGTGTTGACCCGCTCGGTCGCCCGGCGGCCGCTGGTGGCGTCGCCGCGCACCTCGTCCGCCGTGAGGGCGTAGCCGGTCTCGGCGTCGTCGAGGGACTTGGCGAAGACGACCCCGTAGACCCGGCCGTCCGGCGTGAGCAGGGGCCCGCCGGAGTTGCCCTGGCGGACGATCGTGTAGAGCGAGTACACATCGCGGCGGACGTTGCCGCGGCGGTAGATGTCCGGGCCGTTCGCCTGGACGCGGCTGCGGACGCGCGCGGCGCGCACGTCGTAGGAGCCGTTCTCCGGGAAGCCGGCCACGATGGCGCCCTTGCCGCTCTCCGCGTCGGCCTCCGCGAACCGCAGCTCGGGCGCTTCCAGGTCCGGCACGTCCAGCACGGCGATGTCGCGCTTCCAGTCGTAGAGGACGACCTTCGCCTCGTACTGCCGGCCCTGCCCGCCGACCTGCACGGTCGGCTCGTCGACGCCGCCGACGACGTGGGCGTTGGTCATCACCCGCTGCGGGGCGAAGACGAAGCCGGTGCCCTCCAGGACCTTGCCGCAGCTGGGCGCGGTGCCGACGACCTTGACGATGCTGCGCTGGGCCGCCGTGGCGACGGGGCTGCCCGCGAGCGCGGGGTCGGGGGCGGGCACGTTGGTGATCGGCTCGGTGGAGAAGGGCGCGAAGACCTGCGGGAAGCCGTTCTGCGCGAGGACTGTGCTGAAGTCCGCGAACCAGGTGTTGGCCTGCGGGGGCACCACCCGGGCGACGCCGAGCAGCACCTTGGAGTTGCGGACCTCCTTGCCGAGCGTCGGCAGGGAGGTACCGGCGAGGGCGGAGCCGATCAGCCAGGCCACCAGCAGCATCGCGAGGACGTTGACGAGGGCGCCGCCCGTGGCGTCCAGGGCGCGGGCCGGGGACCAGGTGATGTGGCGGCGGAGCTTGTTGCCCAGGTGGGTGGTGGCGGCCTGGCCGACGGAGGCGCACACGATGACGATGACGACGGCTGCTATGGCGGCGGCGGTGCCCGGAGTGGCCTCGCCGGTGGCGCTGTCCCAGATGACGGGCAGCAGATAGACCGCCACGAGGCCGCCGCCGAGGAACCCGATCACCGAGAGCACACCGACCACGAAGCCCTGGCGGTAGCCGACGACGGCGAACCACACGGCGGCGATCAGCAGCACGATGTCCAGCACGTTCACCGGGTATGCCTCGCAATGATGTCGTCTGCGGTGTCGCCGGCCCGGGGGACGGCGGGAGCCGGGATCACCGTCTCATGCCCGTCAGGAACGCCAGTCCAGCGGGACCTGCCGTTCGCGGTCCCAGGGGCGCTCCCAGCCGGCGTAGTGCAGGATCCGGTCGATCACGCCTGCGGTGAAGCCCCACACGAGGGCGTCCTCGACCAGGAAGGCCGGGCCGGTATGACCGCTCGGGTGTATCGCGGTGGCCCTGTTCTCCGCATCGGTCAGGTGGGCCACCGGGACGGTGAAGACCCGGGCCGTCTCGGCCTTGTCGACCGGCTTGACCGGGGTCGGCTCGCGCCACCAGCCGAGGACGGGCGTGACGACGAAGCCGCTCACCGGGATGTACAGCTGGGGCAGGACGCCGAAGATCTGGACCCCCGAAGGGTCGAGCCCGGTCTCCTCCTCCGCCTCGCGCAGGGCGGCCCGCACCAGCCCGCCGGAGGCCGGGTCGCCGTCCTCCGGGTCGAGGGCGCCGCCGGGGAACGACGGCTGCCCGGCGTGCGAGCGCAGCGTCCCGGCCCGCTCCAGGAGGAGCAGCTCCGGGCCCTTGGGTCCGTCGCCGAAGAGGACGAGCACGGCGGACTGCCGGCCGCCGGTCTCCGGCGGCAGGAAGCGGCTGAGCTGATGGGGCTCGATCGTCTCCGAGGCGCGCGCCACCGGCTCCAGCCACCCGGGCAGCCCCTCGGCGGTGACCGTGGCTCCTCGGCCGTACGTGCTCGTCATGCGTCGCCTCCCAGCGGCGGGGCCGGCAGGCCCGGGTAGTCGGGCGGGGGCTTGAGCCGCTGACCGGGCTTGCCGCCCTTCTCGTACTTCAGGAGCTTGCTGGCCTTCTCGGGATCCGTCTCGCCCTCCCCGTACGAGGGGCAGAGCGGAGCGATCGGGCAGGCACCGCAGGCCGGCCGGCGGGAGTGGCAGATGCGCCGGCCGTGGAAGATGACGCGGTGCGAGAGCATGGTCCACTCGCTCTTGGGGAAGAGCGCGCAGATCTCCGCCTCGACCTTCTCGGGGTCGGTGGCGTCGGTCCACTTCCAGCGCCGCACGAGCCGCCCGAAGTGGGTGTCCACGGTGATCCCCGGCCTGCCGAAGGCATTGCCGAGGACGACGTGGGCGGTCTTGCGGCCGACGCCGGGGAGGCTGACGAGATCCTCTATGCGGCCGGGCACCTCTCCGCCGAAGCGGTCGCGGATGGCGGCGGACAGGCCGATGAGCGACTTGGCCTTGGCGCGGAAGAAGCCCGTGGGCCGGATGAGCTGCTCCAGCGCCTCGGGGTCGGCGGCGGCCATGTCCTCCGGCGTGGGGTAGGCGGCGAAGAGGGCCGGGGTGGTCTGGTTGACGCGCAGGTCCGTCGTCTGGGCGGAGAGGACCGTGGCGACCAGGAGCTCGAAGGGATTCTCGAAGTCGAGCTCGGGATGGGCGTAGGGATAGACCTCGGCGAGCTCGCGGTTGATGCGGCGGGCACGGCGGACGAGAGCGGTGCGGGATTCCGGCTTCGCCGAAGTCTTGGCGACCGGCTTCGGCGCCTTTGCGGCCGATGCATCAGATGCGGAAGATGTCCTTCCGCTTTCCTTTTTGTCCTTGCTTGCGACTTTCGCCGCCCCCGCGGGCGGGCGTTCGCCCACAGCGGAATTACGAGGCGGAGTCACCCTTCCAGCCCCCTTGCCCTGTGCTCTCACCGGCGTATTGGACACCCGGCCAGACTAAGCCCCGCCACTGACATCCGGCCCTCACGCAGGAAAACCACAGCCCAATCGGACCCCTGCCGTAGGGCTTCGGGCGACGATGCGCGACACTTGTGTTTGATCACACAGTTTTACCGACGGGCATCATGGGGACCACGGTCCTCTGTGCATGTCGACAAGGAGAGAACTCGTGGACGACGTTCTGCGGCGCGCCCCGCTTTTCGCGGCGCTCGATGACGAGCAGGCCGCTGAGCTGCGCGCCTCCATGGGCGAGGCCACCCTCGCGAGGGGCGACGCCCTGTTCCACGAAGGGGACCCCGGCGACCGCCTCTACGTGGTGACCGAGGGGAAGGTGAAGCTCCACCGCACCTCCCCCGACGGCCGCGAGAACATGCTGGCCGTCCTGGGCCCCGGTGAGCTCATCGGGGAGCTGTCGCTCTTCGACCCCGGGCCGCGCACCGCCACCGCCACCGCCCTCACCGAGGTCAAGCTGCTCGGCCTCGGCCACGGCGACCTGCAGCCCTGGCTCAACGCCCGCCCGGAGGTGGCCACCGCACTGCTGCGCGCCGTCGCCCGCCGGCTGCGCCGCACCAACGACTCGATGTCGGACCTCGTCTTCTCGGACGTCCCCGGCCGCGTCGCCAAGGCCCTGCTGGACCTGTCGCGCCGCTTCGGCGTGCAGTCCGAGGAAGGCATCCACGTGGTGCACGACCTCACCCAGGAGGAGCTGGCCCAGCTCGTCGGCGCCTCCCGCGAGACGGTCAACAAGGCGCTCGCCGACTTCGCCGGCCGCGGCTGGCTGCGTCTGGAGGCCCGTGCAGTGATCCTCCTCGACGTGGAGCGGCTCGCGAAGCGCTCCCGCTGACGCAAGCCGTGCGGGGCGTGCACGCCGCACGCCCCGGGCGCACGGCATAACGGGAGCGCCCTCCGGCGCGCCCACAAGCTCGGAAGGCCCCTGCCGGGAACGGCAGGGGCCTTCGGCATGCCCGGGTCACGAGTCATGCGCTCGTACTGCGCGCACAGGGCGGCGTCGGCGACGCGGGAGCGCCGCTCACTGGATCAGCCCGTGCTCCCCCAGGTACTCCAGCTGCGCCCGTACGGACAGCTCCGCCGCCGGCCACAACGAGCGGTCGACGTCCGCGTAGACGTGGGCGACCACCTCCGCGGCCGAGCGGTAGCCGTTCTCCACGGCGGTCTCCACCTGAGCCAGCCGCTTCGCCCGGTGCACGAGGTAGAAGTCGATGGCACCGCGCGCGTCGTCGAGGACCGGACCGTGCCCGGGAAGGATCGTCCGCACGTCCTCCTCCACGGCGAGCGCGCGAAGCCGGCGCAGGGAGTCGAGGTAGTCGCCGAGCCGGCCCTCGGGGTGGGCGACGACCGTCGTGCCGCGGCCCAGCACCGTGTCGCCGGTGAACAGCGCCCGGTCGGCGGGCAGGTGGAAGCACAGCGAGTCGGCGGTGTGGCCGGGCGTAGAGAGCACGTGCAGCTCCAGGCCGCCGGTGGTGACCACGTCACCGATGCCGAGGCCCTCCCCGCCCAGGCGCAGCGCCGGGTCCAGGGCGCGTACGCGGGTGCCGGTCAGCTCGGCGAAGCGCGCGGCGCCGTCGAAGTGGTCGGGGTGGCCGTGGGTCAGCAGGGTGAGGGCGACGCGCTTCCCGGCGGCCTCGGCGGTCGAGACGACGGCCTGCAGGTGGGTGTCGTCCAGCGGCCCGGGATCGATGACGACGGCGAGGTCGGAGTCCGGTTCCGCGACGATCCAGGTGTTGGTGCCGTCGAGCGTCATGGCGGAGGGGTTGGGCGCGAGGACGCAGGTCGCGCGGGCGGTCGCCGGACCGCCGATGGCCCCTGCGCGCGGGCGGCCGGGGAGTTCGGTCGCGGATGTCATCGGTCGGCCTCCGAAGGTCCCGAGGGTTTGCCGGCGACGCGCCGGGTGAATTCGTCGTGTCCGGGCCAGCTCAGCACGATCTCCTCCCCTTCGAGCCGCGCTCGGGCCAGGACGGGGGTGAGATCCCTGTCACGCGCGGCGGTCAGCGCTTCGGCGACGCTGCCGTACGGGCGCAGCTCGCGCAGTGTGGAGATGGTGGGCGGCATCATCAGCAGCTCGCCGCGGTCGAAGCCGTCGGCCGCGTCGGCGGGGCGGATCCACACCGTACGGTCCGCCTCCGTGGAGGCGTTGCGGGTGAGCTGGCCCTCGGGGAGCGCGGCGACGAAGAACCAGGTGTCGTAGCGGCGCGGTTCGAACTCGGGCGTGATCCAGCGCGCCCAGCCGCCCAGGAGGTCGCTGCGCAACAGCAGGCCGCGCTGCACGAGGAAGTCGGCGAACGACAGCTCGCGGCTGACGAGGGCGGCCCTCTCGGCCTCCCACTCGGGGCCCGTGGTGTCCGCGACGACCGTGCCGGGAGTGGGCCCGGCGAGCAGCACCCCGGCCTCCTCGAAGGTCTCCCGGACCGCGGCGCACACGATGGCCTGGGCCGAGGCGGCGTCGACGCCCAGGCTCCGGGCCCACT
Organism: Streptomyces rectiverticillatus; assembly: GCF_013394065.1. Classification (NCBI taxonomy): domain Bacteria; kingdom Bacillati; phylum Actinomycetota; class Actinomycetes; order Kitasatosporales; family Streptomycetaceae; genus Streptomyces; species Streptomyces rectiverticillatus. The sequence continues at coordinate 4,070,139 of NZ_CP040752.1, read as the reverse complement.
GCGCGGGCGCCGGTCCGGCCCAGGGCACGTCCCGCTCGTCGCGCGGGTCGACGGAGCCGCCCGGATACGCGTACGCGCCTCCGGCGAAGGCCATGGAGGCGCGTCTGCGCAGCATGTGGACGGCGGGGCCGTCGGCTCCGTCGCGCAGCAGCAGGACGGTCGCGGCGCGGCGGGGGCTCACGGGGTGGAGCTCCCCGCGCGTGAGCGCTCTGATCCGGTCCGGCCACTCCGGCGGGTACCACTGGCCGTTCGAAGTCGACATGGCCGGATGCTATGCGCTCGCGCGCGGATGTTCGAGGGGACGAGACCCGTGGCGGACCGGGGCGGCCGGGCGGTGCCCGGCCCCGGTCCGGCCGCTACTCGGCCGCCGGCCCGCTCGGGAGTCGGTCCCGGCTCAGTCCCGGACCTCGACCACGATCTCGACCTCGACCGGCGCGTCCAGCGGCAGCACCGCGACGCCGACGGCGGAGCGGGCGTGCACGCCCTTCTCGCCGAGCACCTCGCCGAGCAGCTCACTGGCGCCGTTGAGGACACCCGGCTGGGCGGTGAAGTCGGGGGCGGAGGCGACGAAGCCGACGACCTTCACCACGCGCACGATCCGGTCCAGGTCACCGATGACCGACTTGACGGCGGCCAGGGCGTTGAGCGCGCAGGTCGCCGCGAGCTCCTTGGCCTGCTCGGCACTGACCTCGGCGCCGACCTTGCCCGTCACGGGGATGGAGCCCTTGACCATGGGCAGCTGGCCCGCGGTGTACACGTACGCCCCGGACCGCACGGCCGGCTGGTAGGCCGCGATCGGCGGCACGACGTCCGGCAGGGTCAGGCCGAGCTCGGCGAGCCGGCTCTCGACGGCGCTCACGGCTTCGGCCGCTTGAGGTAGGCCACCAGCTGCTCGGGGTTGTTCGGCCCCGGCACGACCTGGACGAGCTCCCAGCCGTCCTCGCCCCAGGTGTCCAGGATCTGCTTGGTCGCGTGCACGAGCAGCGGCACGGTGGCGTATTCCCATTTGGTCATAGGCCGACTGTAATGCCTCGCGCCGACAGCCCCGGCCGGGCCCGTCCACGGGGTCGTCCATGCGGTCGGCCGAGCTGCCGTCGTGCGGTCGCCACGGAGTCGGCCGTGCGGTCGCCGAGCGGTCGCCGTGCGGTCGCCGTCTGCTCGTCCTCCGGTCGCCGAGGGCCCCGCGGGCCGCCCTCCTAACGGGCGTGGCCGAGCGCCGGCGCACCCTCATCGTTCGAACAGCCTCATGTCGCCACCTGCCGCCACAAGGCCGTCGGAAAGGAATTAGGCTCCGAATCATGAGCAGGCTCCATGTCGTCAGCGGCAAGGGCGGAACCGGCAAGACCACGGTCGCCGCGGCACTCGCGCTTGCCCTCGCCGCCGAGGGCAAGCGCACTCTCCTGGTGGAGGTGGAAGGCCGGCAGGGCATTGCCCAGCTGTTCGAGACGGAGGCGCTGCCCTACGAGGAGCGCAAGATAGCCGTGGCGCCGGGCGGGGGCGAGGTGTTCGCCCTGGCCATCGACGCCGAGCGGGCGCTCCTCGACTACCTCCACATGTTCTACAAGCTCGGCAGTGCCGGCCGGGCGCTGAAGAAGCTCGGCGCCATCGATTTTGCGACAACCATCGCGCCCGGGCTGCGCGACGTCCTGCTCACCGGCAAGGCCTGCGAGGCGGTGCGCCGCAAGGACCGCACGGGCCGCTTCGCCTACGACCACGTCGTCATGGACGCCCCGCCCACCGGCCGCGTCACCCGCTTCCTCAACGTGAACGACGAGGTGGCAGGCCTCGCCCGGATCGGCCCGATCCACAACCAGGCGCAGGCCGTCATGCGGGTGCTCAAGTCGCCCGAGACGGCGGTGCACTTCGTGACGCTGCTGGAGGAGATGCCCGTCCAGGAGACGTGCGACGGCATCGCGGAGCTCCGCGCGGCGGGCCTCCCCGTGGGCGGCGTCGTCATCAACATGGTCCGGCCGGAGATCCTGGACGCCGCGGCCGTCGAGGCCGCCGCCAACGGACAGCGGGCCGCCGTGGCGCAAGCCCTGTCGCACTCCCTGGAGCGCACCGGCTTCGGTGGCGCCCGCAACCCCGGCCTCGCCGAGCAGCTCGTCGATCCCCTGCTGGCCGAGGCCCGCGAGCACATCGAGCGGCTCGCCCTGGAGCACCGCGGGCGGGCCGGGATAGCGGAGCTCAGCCTCCCCACGTACGAACTGGAACTGCTCGGCGACGGCGTTGACCTGGCGGGGCTGTACCGCATGGCGCGCGAACTGCGGAAGCAAGGAGTGGCCCGTTGACAGCAGCAGCACAGGTGCCGGCCCAGCGCAGGGGTCTCGACGACGCGTCCGTCCTCGCCGTCGACCCCGTCCTGGACAATCCCCGCACGCGCATCGTCGTGTGCTGCGGCTCCGGCGGCGTCGGCAAGACGACCACTGCGGCGGCCATCGGCCTGCGGGCGGCGGAGCGCGGCAGGAAGGTCGTCGTCCTGACGATCGACCCGGCGCGCAGGCTGGCGCAGTCGATGGGCATCGAGGAGCTCGACAACGTGCCCCGCCGGGTGCCCGGAATCGACACATCCGCCGGCGGCGAGCTGCACGCCATGATGCTCGACATGAAGCGGACCTTCGACGAGATCGTGGAGGCCCACTCCGACAAGGAGCGCGCCCGGGCGATCCTCGAGAACCCCTTCTACCAGTCCCTGTCGGCCGGCTTCGCGGGCACGCAGGAGTACATGGCCATGGAGAAGCTCGGCCAGCTGCGCTCCCGCGACGAGTGGGACCTGATCGTCGTGGACACCCCGCCGAGCCGCTCCGCGCTCGACTTCCTCGACGCCCCGGGGCGCCTCGGGTCGTTCCTGGACGGCAAACTCATCAAGCTGCTGGTCGCTCCGGCGAAGCTCGGCGGGCGGGCCGGGATGAAGTTCCTGGGCGTCGGCATGTCCGTGATGAGCGGGCCGCTGAACAAGCTGATGGGGGCCCAGCTCCTGCGGGACGTCCAGACGTTCGTGGCGGCCATGGACACCATGTTCGGCGGCTTCCGCACGCGCGCGGATGCCACGTACCGGCTACTGCAGGCCCCCGGTACGGCCTTCCTGGTCGTCGCGGCGCCGGAGCGGGATGCGCTGCGCGAAGCGGCGTACTTCGTGGAGCGGCTGGCCGCGGAACGGATGCCGCTGGCGGGGCTCGTCCTCAACCGGGTGCACGGCAGTGCGGCCGATCAGCTCCCGGCGGACCGGGCGCTCGCCGCGGCCGAAGCCCTGGCGGAAGGGCTCCCGGACGCGGCCCCGGGCGCGACCCCGGAAGGAACATCGGAAAATCTTGCCGACGGCGGCATTGTGGATCGTGAGAGCGGGCAAGCTGGCTCACGTACCGCCCGCGTCGCAGGAACCGGCGCTCCCACGGTCCCGTCCCCTCCCGAGAGCGGCCTCCCCCAGCCGGCATCCTCAGGAGATCCGGACACAGATCCGGGCACAGATCCGAACACAGCCTCTGCAGCTTCAGCGGTCTCAGCGGCGGCTTCAGCGATTTCGGCGGCTTCAGCGGTTTCAGCAGCCGACGATGCTTCGAAGACCGCGGCCGGTCTGCTGCGGCTGCACGCCGAGCGCATGCAGGTGCTCGCCCGCGAGCGGCGCACGCGTGACCGCTTCACCGCTCTGCACCCGGAGGTCGCGGTGGCGGAAGTGGCAGCCCTGCCCGGTGATGTGCACGACCTGGCGGGACTGCGGGAGATCGGCGAGCGCCTCGCCGTCCAGCCTGCCGCCACCGCCTCCGTGGATGCCTCCGAGGGCGCCTCTACGGGCCCGTCGGGCGCCGAAGTGGGCACCATCGACGTGGAGTGAGCCGAGCGCTGCAGGTACCCCGCGCGTACGGGCTGCGGATGCCCCGCGCCTGCGGGGGCCCGCCGACCGAGCAGCTCTACCCGACGGCGGCGTAGTCCCCGTACTCGTCGTCGCCGAGGGACAGGATTCCCGCCCCGCGCTCGTATTCCGTGCGGGCGGTCTCCAGGAGCCTGCGCCAGGAGGTGACCGTCGGCCTGCGTCGCAGCAGCGCCCTGCGCTCGCGCTCGGTCATCCCGCCCCACACGCCGAACTCGACGCGGTTGTCCAGCGCATCCGCCAGACACTCCGTGCGCACCGGGCACCCGGTGCATACCGCCTTGGCCCTGTTCTGTGCAGCGCCCTGAACGAATAGTTCATCCGGATCGGTAGTGCGGCAGGCTGCCTGCGCACTCCAGTCGGTTACCCAGCCCATGCTGGCGCCGTCCTCTCCCGAATCGGGGCTCCCCCACGGCGGCAGCGGCATATTCACCGTTGCCAGTTGAGGACGTTACGGAAGGCGGGCAGGGGGCAACACCCCCTTCGGGCCCAATCTTGGATGGCCCGAACGGACTATGCGTACGCGGCAGATCACCCAACGGAGTGAGCGGACGACATTGCCGACTAACTCGTCATATCGGGGCAGGTCACCCGGGGCTCATAACCCAGAGGGTGACACCGACGGCAATACGGACACCTCTCATCACCCACAAGAGTGAGAGTGGAGATGATGCTGAATCACACCGCAGTGACTGGCGTGAAACAGCGTAGGCGAACACACGGGCGTCTGTCCGCCGAATGAGAACGTAGGCTTCCCTCCATGGGTAAGAAGCGCTCGGGCGAGGGGTCCAGCAGGACCCGGATGGCCGCCAAATTCCTCGGTGTCAGCGTGCTCTCCGGAGCGGTTCTGGCGGGCCTGGCCCTGCCTGCCGTCGGGGCATTCGGCCTAGTGGCCAAGGAGTCGGTCGAGGGGTTCGACGAGATCCCGGCCAGTATGAAGACCCCACCGCTCAGCCAGCGCACCACAATCCTGGACGCCGAGGGCGGTGAAATCGCCAAGGTCTACTCCAGAGACCGTACGGTCGTACCGCTGAACGAGATCTCCCCGTACATGCGGAAGGCGATCGTCGCCATCGAGGACGCGCGGTTCTACGAGCACGGCGCGATCGACCTTAAGGGCGTGCTCCGGGCGCTCAACAAGAACGCGCAGTCGGGCGGCGTCTCCGAGGGCGCCTCCACGCTCACCCAGCAGTACATCAAGAACATCTTCGTGGAGGAGGCCGGCGACGACCCCGACAAGGTCGCCGTGGCCACCCAGCAGACCCTCGGCCGCAAGGTCAAGGAGCTGAAGTACGCCATTCAGGTGGAGAAGGAGCTCGGCAAGGACCGAATCCTCAACAACTACCTGAACATCACCTTCTTCGGGCAGCAGTCCTACGGCGTCGAGGCCGCCTCCCAGCGCTACTTCAGCAAGCGCGCGAAGGACCTCACCCTGGCGGAGTCGGCGATGCTGGCCGGCATCGTGCAGTCGCCGAGCCGCTACGACCCCGTCAACGCCCCGAACGAGGCCGTCAAGCGGCGCAACACCGTGCTGCAGCGCATGGCCGAGCTCAAGGCCGTGACCCCGCAGGAGGCCGCGGCCGCCAAGGCCGAGCCCCTCAAGCTCAAGGTCACCCGGCCCAAGAGCGGCTGCATCACCGCTGTGAACGGTGCCGGCTTCTTCTGCGACTACGTCCGCGAGGTCTTCCTCAAGGACCCGGCCTTCGGCAAGACCAAGGAGGCGCGGGCCAAGCGCTGGAACGAGGGCGGCATGACGATCCGCACCACCCTCGACCCGCAGACGCAGAAGTCCGTCCAGAAGTCGATCACCGACCACGTCTACCAGTCCGACCCGGTGGCCACCGCGATCTCGATCGTGCAGCCCGGCACCGGCAAGGTGCTCGGCATGGGCCAGTCGCGCCCGTACGGCTTCGGCGACCACCAGACGCAGATCAACCTCTCGGCCGACAAGAACCGGGGCGGGTCGAACTTCGGCTTCCAGACCGGCTCCACCTTCAAGCCGATCCTGGCGGCGGCCGCCCTGGAAGAGGGCATCTCGCCCAACAAGTCGTACTCGTCGCCCTACCAGATGGCCTACCCGGACGCCGTGGACACGTGCACCGGCACCTGGAAGAACTCCGGCGGCGAGACCGTCAGCAACGAGAACCGGAGCGAGGTCGGCCCGTACGGGATGCGGGAGGCGACCGCCAAGTCGGTCAACACCTACTTCATCCAGATGATCGGTGACATCGGCACCTGCCCGGTGACGAAGATGGCCGCGAAGCTCGGCCTCAAGCCGGCTTCCGGCGCCGACATGGACCAGGTGCCGTCGATCGCGCTCGGTACGCAGGGCATGTCCCCGCTCACCATGGCCGCCGCCTACGCGGCCTTCGCCAACGGCGGCACGTACTGCACGCCCGTCCTGATCAACGCGGCCACCGGTCCGAACGGCAAGAGCCTGCCGGTCCCGAAGAGCAAGTGCTCGCGCGCCATGTCCGAGCAGACCGCCGACACGGTCAACACGCTCCTCAAGGGCGTCGTCGAGGACGGTACGGGCAAGGAGGCCGGTCTGGACGGGCGCGACAGCGCAGGCAAGACCGGCACGACGGACGGCCGCAAGGCCGCCTGGTTCGTCGGCTACACGCCCAACATGGCCGGTGCGGTCTGGGTCGGCGGCCCGGGCAAGGACGTCGAGATGGAGAACATCACCATCGGCGGCCAGTACCACGACAAGGTCTACGGCGGCGACACCCCCGGCCCGATCTGGCGCGACGCGATGTCGGGCGCCCTGGAGGGCAAGGAGGCCCCGACCTTCGACACTGTGGCGGTCGGCGGTGGCGGCGAGCGCGGCGACGGCGGCAAGGGCAGCGGCGGCGGGCGCAAGACCAAGCCGGGCACCGGCGGCAACAAGCAGGGCGGCGGAAACAGCAAGCCGGGCGGCACGGGTAAGACCGGTGGCACCACCGGGCGGCACAGCCAGCCGGGGACGGGCCAGGACGGCGGCCGATGAGCTGCCGGGCAGCATAGGAAGCGCATGAGAAGGGGCGCCCGGACCGAAACGGTCCGGGCGCCCCTTCGTCGTGTTCTCGGCGTCTCCGTGGACGTACCGGCGATCAGCCGGCGAGGAGCCGCTTGACCTCCTTGGCGACGCGGCTGCCCTCGGCCCGGCCGGCGACCTTGGGGTTCACGACCTTCATGACGGCACCCATGGCCTTCGGCCCCTCGGCACCGCCGGCCTTGGCCTCGGCCACGGCCTCGGCGACGATCGCGGCGAGCTCCTCGTCCGACAGCTGCTTCGGCAGGTAGGCGGCGAGCACCTCGCCCTCCGCGCGCTCGCGCTCGGCCTGCTCGGGGCGGCCTCCCTTGTCGAACGCGTCCGCGGCCTCCCGGCGCTTCTTCGCCTCACGGGTGATCACCTTCAGCACCTCGTCGTCGGAGAGCTCACGGGCGGACTTGCCCGCGGTCTCCTCGTAGGCGACGGCGGAGAGGGTGAGCCGGAGGGTGGAGGAGCGCAGCTCGTCACGCGCCTTGATGGCAGCGGTGAGGTCGTCGTGCAGCGTGGACTTGAGCGTGGTCATGCCGCAATCTTCGCATTCGGCGGCGGATGGCGCCCCGCATTAAGGCCGCGGTGCGGCGGGGCAGGCGCAACTCCCGCGGGGCGCCCGCGACATCGGCTCGCGACACGGCCCGCGACACGACCTTCGATACGACCCGCGTCACCGGCGCGGCACCGGTCCGGGTCCGGCCCGAGTGCGGCCCGCATGCCGGCCCGAGCCGCCCGGAAGATATCCACAGCCCGTGACGGGGCGAGGCCGTCGGTCTGCGACCATGTATCCCATGCGCGCTCGATACGGAGTACCTCTGGGAATCGCGGCGGTCGGCGCAGCCGGCCTCGCCTACGCCGCCGGCTTCGAGGTCCGGTCCTTCCGGCTGCGGCGGGTGACGGTGCCCGTGCTGCTGGCCGGGATGCGGCCGCTGCGGGTGCTCCAGGTCTCCGATATCCACATGGTCTCCGGGCAGCGCAAGAAGCAGCGCTGGCTGCAGTCCCTCGCCGGGCTCCGCCCGGACTTCGTGATCAACACCGGTGACAACCTCTCCGACCCGGAGGGCGTGCCCGAGACGCTCGACGCCCTGGGCCCGCTGATGGAGTTCCCTGGCGCCTACGTCTTCGGCTCGAACGACTACTACGGCCCCAAGCTGCGCAACCCCGCCCGCTATCTGCTGGAGCGGGCGAGCGGCAAGCACGGCCTGAACGGCAACGCCCCGGTGGTCGGCGCGATCCACAACCCCTGGGAGGAGCTGCGCGACGGCTTCGACTCGGCGGGCTGGGTCAACCTCACCAACACCCGCGGCGCCCTCAAGGTCGCCGGCTACGACATCGCCCTCACCGGCCTCGACGACCCGCACATCAAGCGCGACCGGTACGCGGAGGTGACCGGCGGCCCCCGCGAGGACGCCGACTTCTCCCTGGCCGTCGTCCACGCCCCCTACCTGCGGGTCCTCGACGCCTTCACCGCCGACCGCTATCCGCTGATCCTCGCCGGGCACACGCACGGCGGCCAGCTGTGCATCCCCTTCTACGGGGCGCTGGTCACCAACTGCGACATCGACCCCGGACGGGTCAAGGGCCTCTCCACCCACAAGGCCGGCGGCCACCGCTCCTACCTGCACGTTTCCGCAGGCTGCGGCACGAACCGCTACACCCCGGTCCGCTTCGCCTGCCCCCCCGAGGCCACCCTCCTCACCCTGACCCCGCGCGCCTGACACCCCCGGGCGGCCCCCTCCGGGCCGCCCACCTGCGGCTCCCCCGGAATCGGATTTCACCTCTGGGCTCCGGTCCGCTAAAGTAGAGCTCGTTGCTCCGGGGGCCTGCGAAAAGCAAGAACCGGTCGCACATCGGGGTGTAGCGCAGCTTGGCAGCGCGCTTCGTTCGGGACGAAGAGGTCGTGGGTTCAAATCCCGCCACCCCGACTGGTGAAACACCAGGTCAGAGCCTTGATCGGCTTAGTCGATCAAGGCTCTGACTCGTTTCCGAGGGCACCTTGGGAGCCGTTTGGGAGCCGATTTCGAAGTCGGCTCCCAAAGAGAACCCCTAGGCAGTACACCCGGCAACCAATTGCGTGACCTCCGACACAGAGAACGGGCTCGGCGGCAGTCCAGCGGCTGTCCGCATGAGGCGCTTGCGCATGCCGGGGCGCGCCGAGAGCGAGCCGTCGATGTGGCCCCTGCGCTCCAGCTCGTAGAGAGCCGCGAACAGACGGCCACCCCCTCGGCACACCGGCCGCCCCCCTTCGGTGAACTCCGCGCCGCCACGCCGCCCATGAGAAGGTTTCGGCCACCCGGGCCTCGAAGTCCGGATCATGCCCCCCACGGAGACACATGATGACCTTTTCGCTCGGGACGCGGCGCACGCGCGTCGCGGCTCCCGTAATCGTCCTGTCCGCCTTGCTCGCCCTGCTCGCCTTGCCGGCCCTGGTCCTCGTCCCCGCCGACCCCGCTCATGGGTCCAACGGAAGCACCTCGGCATGTGCGCTCCAAGGGACGACCGGCTACACCGACGAGGGCCAGCAAACCGACTACACCCGCTTCCAGAAACCGGTGGGCACCAAGCGCGTGGGCGTGATCTATGTGGACTTCCCCGACGCCACCGGGACGTCCCTGCCACTCACGCCCTACTACAACCAGATATCCGGCGCCGCCGACTGGATGTGGAAGGCATCCAACGGCAAGACCTGGCTGGACCTGAGGGCCCCGCACGGCAACTGGGTGCGCATGCCGAAGAACTCCACCGACTACAACTGGGCGCGCGGGTTCTCCTGGGACACGCACCGGGTATATGTGAAGGACGCGCTCACCGGTGCCGCCGACGCAGGCGTCAACATCGCCGACTACGACATGTTCTACATCGTGCCGACCAGCACCGCGGCAGCGATCTCTCACACCCCCACCTGGGTCCAGAACCCCGCCGACCCGACCTGGGTCTGGAACAAGGAGACGAACGCCTGGGTGGCGATCAAGTGGGCGGTGACCTTCGGACAGGACATGTGGCACTGGGGCTACAAGGTCGCCGATCACGAGACCGGCCACACCTTCGGCCTGCCCGACCTCTACGCCTTCAGTGGCGATCAGCACCAGTACGTCGGCGGCTGGGACGTCATGGGCAAGGTCAGCGGCCGGGCCCCGCAGTTCCTCGGCTGGCACTCGTGGAAGTTCGGATGGATCAACGACAGCCAGGTCTCCTGTCTGTCCGCGGCAAAGACGTACTCCACCACCTTGAACGGAGTGGAGTACGGGGGCAGCGGCTACAAGCTGGCAGTGATCAAGACCAGCGCCACTACGGCCTACGTCGCCGAGTCCCGCAAGGCCGCCAACAACGACTCCAACGCCTGCGCCACCGGCGTACTGATCTACAAGGTCGACACCTCCGCCGCCACCGGCAACGGACCGATCCGCGTGGTGAGCAACCCCGACGCCGCCGCACCCACCGGGAACTGCACCACGCTGGACATGCAGACCTGGAAACCCGGCCAGACGTTCCAAGACGACACTGCCCGCATCCGGATCCACGTGAACAGCTCCGACGCGTACAACGACACCGTCTGGACGTACAAGTGGTGACCGCTTAGCACGGGTTGTTTCCGGTCAACGGGCGAGGCCGTTCTCCTCTTATAAAGAGAACGGCCCCGTCCCTCGTGCGTACGTATCCCGGTCTCAGCCGTATCCCGGTCTCAGCTGCCCACGGCCGCGAAGGGGCGGGGCTCCGGGGTGTTGACCGCGTCCGGGACCGGGGTGCCCGTCAGGGCCTGGATTACTGATCTTGCTACCTGGGTTCCCGCCTTTTCCTGGGCCTCGTGGGTGGAGGCGCCCAGGTGGGGGGTGGCGACCACGTTGTCCAGGGCGAGGAGGGGGGAGTCCACGGGGGGCTCGGTCTCGAAGACGTCCAGGGCCGCGCCCGCGATGCGGCCGGCGCGGAGGGCGTCGGCCAGGGCGGTCTCGTCGATGATCCCGCCGCGGGCGACGTTGACGAAGTAGGCGGTGGGCTTGGCCTTCGCCAGTTCCTCCTTGCCGATGAGGCCGATCGTCTCGGGCGTCCTGGGCAGGTGGACGGTGACGAAGTCGGCGCGGGTGAGGAGGTCGTCGAGGCCGGTCGTCTCGATGCCGAGCTCTGCCGCGCGCGCGGGTGTGACGTAGGGGTCGTAGGCGATGATCTCCATGCCGAACGCCGTCATTCGCTCGGCCACCAAGGCGCCGATGCGGCCCAGGCCCACGATGCCGAGCACCTTCCCCGAGAGCTCGGTGCCCGTGAAGCGGCTGCGCTCCCAGGAGCCCTGCTTCAGGGAGTGGCCGGCCTGCGGGACGTTGCGGGCGGCCGCCAGGAGCAGCGCGCAGGTCAGCTCGGCGGCGCTGACGATGTTGGCGGTGGGCGTGTTGACCACGAGGACGCCGGCGCTGGTCGCCGCGCCGACGTCGACGTTGTCGAGGCCGACGCCCGCCCGGCCGATGACCTTGAGACGGGTTCCGGCCGCGATGACCTCGGCGTCGGCGCGGGTGCCGCTGCGGACGAGCAGGGCGTCGGCGTCCCGGACGGCCGCCAGGAGGGCGGCGCGGTCCGTACCGTCGCAGTGGCGGATCTCGACCCCTTCGCCCAGGGCGTCGACTGCTGCGGGTGAGAGCTGGTCGGCTATCAGCACAACGGGGTGGGTCATGAGCGTTCTTTCTGTCGGGTTCTCTCGGGTCTCATTGCCAGAGGACTGCGATGACTCCCGTCGTGAGGAACACGAGGGCGTGCACGGAGAGCACCGTGCGCAGGACCCACCGGGTGTCCACGGGGCGGTCGGCGTCCGTGTCCGTATCCGCGTTTACGGCGGTCTGCACCACCGGGGTGGTCATCGTCCCGGTCGCCGTTCCCGAAGGTGAGGAGGAGGGTGCGGACGTTCCGGCAGGCTCCGGTGCCTTGGGCGGCGCCGCCGGGCCCGGGGCGTTCTGCGCCAGCTGTGCGGCCAGGACCACGCGGGCGCTGGAGGCGCCCGAGGCCAGGGCCGCGCTGACGTTCTGCACGGCGACGAGGTGCCCGGTGGAGTAGCCGAGCGCCTCGGCGGTGTTGGCCTGGCTGGCGGCGAACATCGCGTTGGCGCCGGTGTTGGAGCCGGCGAGGAAGCCGCCGACGGCGCCGATCCAGGGGGCGAGCACGAGGTAGGAGGAGCCGATCGTGGCGCAGGCCTCGGCGAGCTCCCGGCTCATGCCGGTCACGGTGAGCACGGTGCCCAGGGTGAGGAAGACGACGGTCGTCAGGGTCACCTGCCACCAGCGGCCGATGGCGGCGACGGCGGCCGGGCCCAGGACGGGCTCCCCGGCGCCGAGCAGCTTCGGCGTGAGGGCGGCGGTCACCAGGAGCCAGCCGCCGGGGCCGGCGACGACCGTCCACCAGCCTTCCTTGACGCCCGCCGACTCCAGGATCAGCCGGCTCACCAGGAGGCCGGCGACGAGGAAGGCGTACGGGGAGAGCGTGCGGCCGATGGGCTCGCGCTTGCCCTCCGCGCCGTCCCGCTCCAGCATCCGGGAGACCACCAGCAGGACGACCATGGTGACGAGTCCGCCGAGGACGCCGGCGAGCGGCACGCCGATGAAGGTGTTGACGGCCCAGACGGTGCCCCAGAGCGCCGCCACGGCCAGCAGCAGGTCGCCGGCCGAGGCCAGCGCCCGGCGTGCGCCGAGGGCGACGACCAGCGTCGCGGCACCGCAGATGAGGAAGACGGGCGCGGACAGCAGGGCGGAGTCGATGCCCAGCTGCTGGAAGTCGACGTCACCGAGTTCGGCGGCGACGAGGCTGCCCGGTGCCAGGGAGCCCCACGGCACGGTGACCAGGCCCAGCAGGCCGACCACGGCGGCCTTCGCCGGCGGCAGGCCCAGCTGGCGCAGGAGCGGGATGGCGACGATGACGCCGATGCCGAAGCCGGTGAGCGATTCGGCGAACGGCGTCACTCCGAGCATCACCAGCAGTACCGCCCGGCTGGGGGAACTGCAGGCGCTGCCTATCCAGTTGCCCATGCGGGACTGGGCGCCGGTACGGGTCATCAGCTCGCTGAGCAGGATGCCTCCGAAGAGGATCGCGCCCAGTTCGACGATGGTCGGCAGCATGTGCAGCTGGGCGTCGCCGAGATCGCCCAGCGGGGTGCGGAACGAGGTGGCCGTGAGGACCAGTGCGGTCGCCAGGGCCGCCAGGCTTGCGTACAGGGCACGCACGCTCAGGGCGAGGAGCCCCAGCGTGACGAGGATGGGGAGGGTTGCGAGAGCAGCGTTCACGTAGCCACCTTTGCAGATGCCATCTCTGCAGTCGTCAGGGGCAGTTCGGACAGGCTCTGCGCTGCTTCGAGCATGGCGGTGACACTGCGGTGGGCGTCCATCAGGGCCCGTGAGAAGCCGCCCGGCGACGGCACGTAGTGGTTGTAGAAGGTGGTGCCTTCGGACAGCGGGCCGAGCACCCACATGCGCTCGTCCGGCTCGCCGTCGCGGCCGACCGGGTGCAGGCCGCGGGTGAGGTCGACGCCCCGGCTGCTGGCAACGGCGGGACGGTGCCTGCGGATGGTGCCGTTGCGGACCAGGTCCGCGAGCAGCCTGCTGCCGGTGCGCTCGACGTCGGGCTGGCCGGAGGTGGCGTGGCACAGCCAGTCGGCGGTGGCGGTGTACGGCGTGCCCAGCCGCGTGGAGGACAGCCGCCAGCGCTCCTCCTGCGCGTCCCAGGCGAGCTCCGGCTCGGGGCCGAAGGGGACGGCGACGGCGCCTGCCCGGAGCAGGGCGAGCAGTTCCTGGTGGCGGTCCAGCTGCGGACCGGTCACCGACCGGTTCAGGACGGCGGTGAAGGAACCGTAGAACTCCTCGTGGGACTTCTCGTCCAGGCCCGCGAAGTCCACGGCACGGCGGAGCAGTTCGCGACGGTCGCGCAGCACTTCCAGCGCCGCCTTGAGCGGGCTGCCGGACAGGCCCAGCTCCGCCTGCTCCAGGTCTTCGGCGATGCGCCCGGCGTACCAGGCCTGGTAGGCGCCGCTGTCGGGGAGTTCGCCCGTCTCGGGGAAGAGCAGCGCCTCGGGGTCCAGGACGCCGAAGTCCTCCCGGTGCGCGTCGTCGAGCCGGTCCAGCTCGGTCTCCAGCCGTCCTGCCGCGAGGGCCTCGCGCAGGGTGCCGGCCGTCCGCGTCTCGGCCTCGTCGCCGCCGAGCAGCCCGGCGCAGCGCAGGTGGAACGCGATGCGCATCTCGGTGCGGACCAGCGGCAGCAGGTCGCCGTGGAGGCTCATTCCCTCCCCCGGCCCGTCGGCCCGCAGGCGGTCGACGGCCTCCGGGGTGAGCACCAGGGACGTGTACAGCGGGCCCTGGCGGTTGGCCCTGGGGCGGGCGCGGAACGGCAGCCCGGTGCGGGAGTACAGCAGGATGCGGGGCTCCGAGCCGCTGGGGACGTACTGCAGGGTCCCGTCGACGGTGGTGTAGCGACCGCCCCGGCCGAGGGTGAGCGCGGCGAGGGCGTCCATGCCGGACAGTCCCGTACCCCCGAGGGCGACGGTTTGTCCGGGCAGGATGTCCGCGAAACGGTTCTTCGGCGGGTAGATGTCCCGGACCCTGCGGTGCTCCCCCGGGGACCGCTCCGGCGTGGGCGGGGCGGTCGGCGGGGTGTGGCCGGTGGTGAGGAAGACGAACGGTGCCGTCAGTACGCCGCCGTCGTCGAGGACGATGCGGCGGTTGCCGTCGGGCAGGACGGTCAGCTCGGTGGCCTCGCCCGCGTGGAAGCGGATCTCCAGGTGGTCGGGGGCACGGTCCACGACCCGCCGCAGGAACCAGGAGAGGTACTCGCCGAGTATGCGGCGGGGAAGGTAGTCGTCCTCGCGTATCTCGCGGCCTACGGGGCCGAGCGTGTAGCCGTCCTCGGCCAGCCGCAGCCCCCGTTCGCGGACCCACTCGTAGAGGGTGGGTCCGCGGTCGCCGACGGTGTCGCCGACGGTGGCCTCCTCCGGGAACGGCGAGACCTGGTTGCAGGTGGTGTTGAGCAACAGGTAATCGGGCTGGGCCGGATCGTGGATGCCCGTGGCGTCGCACAGCGGGTCGACGACGTCGACCGTGAACGGCCGCTCGCCCCAGGCGGGGGCCGAGGTCAGGGTGACGATCCGCTCCAGGACGCCCAGGCCGCGGGAGCCGAAGCCGATGATGCAGGCACCGAGGTCCATGGCGGCGGGGGCGGGGGCCGAGGCGGAGGTGGAGGATGACGTGGACAAGGTCGGCACAGGAGACGTCACGGCGGAAGCAGAAGAAGAGGGCGAGGAAGGAGGAGAGGTAGGAGGCAGTGTCATCGTCACCACCGCCGGGTCTCGCCGAAGAAGTCCGGGACGTCGACGGTCTCGCCGCTCTCCCGCGCCGTGCGGTAGACGTGCATGCCGACGGCCAGGTCGAGGACGCCCAGACCGAACGGGGAGAAGATCACCGGACGGTCGCGGTCGGGCCGGACCTCGCCGAGGATGACCTCCGCGAGCGTGCCGTCGATGAAGTCGCGGTGCCCGTACTTCTGCTCGGCCAGGTGCGGGGAGGTGTTGGCCGTCATGCAGTGGCCGATGTCGTCGAGGATGTTCTGCGCACCGAGGATGATCTCCGGGCCGATGTCGCGCAGCGAGACGTTCAGCACGACCTGGCCGGCGGTGAAGGTGGCGGCGTCCGTGACGTAGGGCTCGCCGGCCGTCGTGGCGAAGACGATCAGGTCGGAGCCGGTCAGGGCGGCCGTCAGGTCGTCCTCGGTCGTGGTCCGGTAGCCCAGGGACGAGCCGGCGTACTCGGCGAAGGCCTTGCTGTACTCGGGCAGCCGGTCGTGGATGACCAGCTCCTCAACGGCCCACTCCTGGGCGGTGAAGAACTCCAGGATGTTGCGGGCGATGATGCCGGCGCCGACGATGGTCAGCCGCCGGGCGGTGCGCCCGCCGGTCAGCTGCTCCGCGGCCAGGACCGCGGAGGCGGCGGTGCGGGCGGCGCTGATCTGGGAGGCCTCGAGGCAGGCGAAGGGGTAGCCGGTCTCGTAGTCGTTGAGCAGCAGGGCGGCCGAAGCGCGCGGGAAGCTCTTGTTGATGTTGCCCGGGAAGCTGCTGATCCACTTGATGCCGGCCACGTCCGTCTTGCCGCCCAGGTAGGCGGGCAGGGCGATGATGCGGCTGTCGGGCTTGTCGGGGAAGCGCAGGAAGTAGCTGTTGGGGTTGACCGACTCGCCCGCGTGGTGGGTCAGATAGGTCTCGCGCACCTCCGTGACGATCTGCTGCCGCGTGCGGCCGATGATGTCGCGGGCGGTCTTTCCGCCGATGACGCTGAACTCGAACATTGTTATCCCTTCAGGGCCGGCACGCCGGTGCCGGGAATCGGATTCGGTGTGGTGGCAGAGTGACCGCGCTGGTTCGGCACCGTGACGTCGGCGCCGAACCGTTCCTGGACCCATGTGTCGTCGTAGATGGTGCTGAGGTACCGGTCGCCGAAGTCGGGCGCGATGGCCACGACGCGGGCGCCGGCGGGGATCTCGTCCCGCCGGCTTTCGACGGCGGCCAGTACCGACCCGGTCGAGCCGCCCGCCACGATGCCCCTCTGGGCGGCGAGGCGGCGGCACATGCGCACGGCCTCGGCCTCGGGAACCATGACGGTGTGCTCGATCTGCTCCGGGTCGAAGATCTCGGGCCGGCGGCTGGTGCCCAGCCCCGGTATGTACCGCCTGCCGGGCGGGTTCCCGAAGGTGACCGAGCCGACGGTGTCGACGGCGATCACGCGGGTGTGCGGGGAGTGCTCCCGGAAGTACGCGACGCAGCCCATCAGCGTCCCGGTGGTCCCGGCGCCGACGAAGAGGTAGTCGACGTCCAGCCCCTGCTTGACGATGGCGGCCGCCGTGCGCTCGTAGTGCGCCTTGGGGTTGGCGGGGTTCGCGTACTGGTTGGGCCAGACCAGCGCGGGGTCCTCGGCGAGCCGCCGGTGGATGTAGTCGATGCGGGACTGCAGGAAGCCGCCGTTGGCGTCCCGCTGGTCGACCGAGACGACCTGCGCGCCGAAGGCCTTCATCAGCGCGATGCTGAGGGCGGACGTATTGGGGTCGACGACGCAGGTGAAGCGGTAGCCGCGGGCCGCGCACACCGAGCTCAGCGCAATTCCCAGATTGCCGGAGGAGGATTCGATGACGTGGCCTCCGGGGCGCAGGACCCCGCGGCTCTCCGCGTCCTCGAGAAGGCCGACCGCAGCCTTCATCTTGATGGATCCGGCCGGATTGAAGCCCTCCAGCTTGAGCAGGACATCGACCCCCGATATGAAACCGGACAGGTCGAGGAAGACGTCGTCCAGGATCATCTCGTGCGTGCTCTGATAGATCATTGATTGATCGCCTCGTATTTCCGCGGGTGGGCACGGGAAACGACGGCACCCCGACAACTTTCCGGAGCCTTTCCCTTGGGCGCTCGGGGGAAGGGGGTTTCGCGGTGGCAGGCCGGGCCGCCACTCCCTGAGTCCAACTCTGCCCGGGCAGGACTTTGTTGACCATGAGATGTCCATGGCGAGAAGTCGTCGGCGACTTGTCGTCACCCCCGTCGGGCCTGTTTGGTCCTGACAGGGGGCCGGCGGGGGGTGTCAGCGGGCCGGCGGGGGGGCCGACAGGTCAGCGCCGTGGGAGCAGTGCGCTACGAAAATGACCGGCCGCCCAGTGTCTGGCGGCCGGTCACTTCGCTGTGAGCGGCTGGGGTGTGTACGAGAGGGGGGTGCGGGGCCGGTCTGCGTCAGCGTGCAAATCCTGGCGGTGGGCGGCGAGATCGGCGGGTACCTCCGTAGGGATGGTACGGGCATCAAGTCCGAAGGGGAGGTGGAACTCGCGCACCGACGCGGCGGGAGAATGCGCATTGCCGGTAATTCGGCGCAGGGGCGCCCCCGCTTTTCGTTACGGCACGCAGAAACCCGCCCGGCGCGGAGCCGGGCGGGTTTCTGCGGCCGGGAGGCCGGGTTCCGGAAGCGTCCGGGTTCAGGGGCTAGCCGAGCGATCCCTTGACCGGCTCGTGGGTGTGCGACTCGATGTCGCGGGCCGCGTTGTCGAGCAGCTTGTTGGTGAGATCGGAAAGGGCGCGGGCCGCCGCGAGTTCGTCGCCTATGGCGGGGTCGTTCTGGTCGGCCGGATTACACCGGGCGACGCCATGACCCACCAGCCGCCGCTCCCCGCCCTTACCGATCAGCGTGGCATCGGCGGTGACCTTACGGCCCTCTTCGGTGATGTCGATCTGGGCGTTCCACGCCGTTTTGGTCGTCATGGCAAACCTCCTGTACCAGAGCGCAGAGCACACACCTGGGCCCACTGTCCACGCTGGCACCGGTACAGCCCCGCCGCATCTCAGGGCCCTACTCGACCCGCAGATGTTACCCCCTGCTCTCGCCTGGGCACCCTGTGTTTCATGAGTCAACTCTGGTCACGCACGCCGGTGACGCCGGGAGGCAGGCTCGGCCCGGCGGCGCAGCACCCGGGGCGGTGCGACAGCCGGTACCTGCAGCGGCGGAAGATCCTGGTGGAGCGGGCCCGCGGCCACCGCGTGGGCGACCCGTCGCCGACGGTGGACTACACCGAGGACGAGCACGCGACGTGGCGCACGGTCCACGGCGCTCTGGGCAAGGCGCACCGGGCGCACGCCTGCCGGGAGGTGCTGGACGCCGCGGAGGCGGCCCCCGTGCCGGCCGACCACGTACCGCAGCACGCGGAGGTCGGGGCGCGACTGAAGCCGCTGACGGGGTTCGAGTTCACTCTCGCGGGCGGGTTCGTGGAGAACCGGCGCTTCCTCGGCTCGATGGCGCGCGGCTACTTCCACGCCGTGCAGTTCGTCCGCCACCCGTCGGTGCCGCTGTACACGCCCGAACCGGATGTGATCCACGACGTGTTCGGCCACGGCATCCACCTGGCGGCACCCGGGTTCGCCGAGCTCTACCGCATGTTCGGCCGCACGGCGACGCGTCTGACCACGCCCGAGGCCCTCGACGTCATCAGCCGCGTGTACTGGTTCACGCTGGAGTTCGGCGTGATGGCGGAGAAGGGGACCGGGAGCGGGACGGGGGGCGGGACGGGGGGCGGGGTCAAGGCATACGGCGCGGCGCTGCTGTCCTCGTACGGGGAGCTGGAGCGACTGGGCTCGTGCGAGGTCCGGGAGCTGGACGTCCGGGCCATGGTCGCCACGCCCTACCGGGTCTCGGGCTACCAGCCGGTGCTGTTCGGCGCGCGGTGCATGAACCACCTCGCCGACACGCTCGCCGGATTCCTGGAGGACTTCGACGACGAGACGGCCGACCGGCTGGGCCTGCGCCCGGTGCCGGGCGACCGGTCCTGAGCCCGCGCCCGGGCGGAATGGCCTCATCCGGAACGGAGTTATCCACAGGCTGAGGCCGCCCTCGGCACGATGTCCCCGCTCCGGCGCAGAATGGGGCCATGACTGAGAGCAACGGGTCCGAGCAGAAGTCCGGGCAGAAGGACGAGGGGCCCGCCGTCGCCCCGCAGGGCACGGCGGCGGCCATGCCCGATTGGGAGAAGCGCTTCCGGGCGCCGCGCGTCGGGCTGCCGAGATGGGCGAAGGACGCCCCCGACCGCGCACTGTTCGTGTCGAACGTGACGGGCACCTTCGAGGTGTACGCGTGGGACCGCGCCACGGGCGCGCAGCGCCAGGTGACCGACCGGCCGAACGGCACGACGGGCGGGGTGCTGCCGCCCGACGGCGAGTGGATCTGGTGGTTCGCCGACAAGGACGGGGACGAGTTCGGCGTGTGGATGCGCCAGCCCTTCCACGGCGGCGCCGACGAGCCCGCCGTGCCCGGCCTCGAGCCCTCCTACCCGGCAGGCCTGGCCCTGGGCCGGGACGGCACGGCCGTGGTCGGCCGCTCCACGGACGAGGGCGGGTCGACGGTCCACGTGGCGCGGCCCGGCGCCGGGCCCGTGGAGATCTACCGGCACGCCGAGTCCGCGGGGGTCGGCGGCATGTCGTACGACGGCACGCTGATCGCGATCGAGCACACCGAGCACGGCGATGCGATGCACTCGGCGGTCCGCATCGTGCGGCCGGACGGCAGCACCGTCGCCGAGCTGGACGACACCCGCGGCGGCACCGAGGAGCTGGGCCTGGCGGTCATGGGCTTCGCGCCGGTGCCCGGGGACTGCCGGCTGCTCGTGGGGCACCAGCGGCGGGGCCGCTGGGAGCCGATGCTGTGGGACGCCTCCACGGGCGAGGAGACGGCTCTCGCCGTCGACCTGCCGGGCGACCTGGACGCCGGCTGGTATCCGGACGGCTCCGCGCTGCTCATCGAGCACAGCCACCAGGCCCGCAGCGAGCTGTGGCGCTACGACCTGGCCGATGCCTCGCTGACCCGCCTGGACACCCCCGTGGGCACGGTGTCGGGCGCTCTGCCGCGGCCGGACGGCAGTGTGGAGTTCCTGTGGTCCTCGGCGGCCGAGCCGTCGGTCGTGCGGTCCACGAGCGGGCAGGTCGTGCTGGATCCGCCTGCGCTGCCGGGCGGGGTCGGCCGGGCCCCGCGGTCCGTGCCGGTCCGGGACGTCTGGGTGGACGGGCCGGGCGGCAAGGTGCACGCCCTGATCCAGGTGCCGGAGGGCACCGGTCCCTTCCCCGCGGTCTTCGACGTCCACGGCGGACCGACCTGGCACGACAGCGACGCCTTCGCCGCAGGCCCCGCCGCCTGGGTCGACCACGGCTACGCGGTCGTCCGGATCAACTACCGGGGCTCGACGGGCTACGGCCGCGCCTGGACGGACGCGCTCAAGCACCGGGTGGGTCTCATCGAGCTGGAGGACATCGCGGCGGTCCGGGACTGGACGGTCTCCGCGGGCATCGCCGACCCCGAGCGGCTGGTGCTGGCCGGCGGGTCGTGGGGCGGCTATCTGACGCTGCTCGGCCTGGGCACCCAGCCGGACGCCTGGGCGCTGGGCCTGGCCGGCGTGCCCGTCGCGGACTACGTGACGGCCTATCACGACGAGATGGAGGCCCTGAAGGCCCTGGACCGCACGCTGCTGGGCGGCACCCCGGAGGAGGTGCCGGAGCGCTACGCGGCGTCCTCCCCGCTGACGTACGTCGACGAGGTGCGGGCGCCGGTCTACATCTCCGCCGGCATGAACGACCCGCGGTGCCCGATCCGGCAGATCGAGAACTACGTGGAGCGGCTGGAGGGCCGCGGCCACCCCCTGGAGGTCTACCGCTACGACGCCGGGCACGGCTCCCTGGTGGTGGAGGAGCGGATCAAGCAGCTCCGGCTGGAGATCGCTTTTGCTGAGCGTCATCTGGGCCGTCCCGCCCCGGACCTTCCGGAGCCTGTCCCGGGCCGTCCGGAGCCTGCTCCGGAGTGATGCCGAGGGCCAGGTCGCGCGCGGCCTCCGCCTCCCGGCGGAAGAGCCTGGCCCACATGAAGAGCACGAAGCCGGCGAAGACGAACCACTCACCGGTGTAGCCGAGGTTCTGGAAGGCCTTGAGGTCCAGGCCGCTGCCCGGGGCGGCGGCCGGGGGCACCGGGGTCATGGCCCCGTCCGCCTCGGTGGCGGTGATCCACGCGTCGTACACCCCGTACGGCACGAGGTTGACCAGTGAGGCGGCGCTGATCACGCCGACCTGGCCCTCGGGCAGGCCGCCGCCCGAGTGCACGCCCTTGGAGCCGGGGCTCTCCGAGGACTGCAGGGCGCCGGTGACCGTCACGCGGCCGGCCGGCGGGGCGGGCACCCCGGCGGTGTCGGCCTTGGAGTCCGCGTCGCCGGGCAGCCAGCCCCGGACGACAGGGAGGGCCTTGCCGTCGTCGGTGCGCAGCAGGGTCAGCACGTAGAAGCCCTGGCGATCGTCCAGGCTCCGCTCCGGCACGAGCAGCTGGTGCCCGGTGTCGTAGCGGCCGGAGGCCGTCGCCCGGCGACCGGAGGTCTCCGTCGTCACCGGGAGGAGGTCGCGCAGGGGCTCGGCCTCGGCCTTCCGGGCGTCGTCGGCATGCGTCTGCTGCTCGCGGTGCGAGTCGACGCGCGTTTCGAAGCGGCCGAGCTGCCAGCTGCCCATGAAGAGACAGAAGGGGATGGCCACCACGGTGAAGACGTTGATCGCCCACCAGCGGGGAGTCAGCAGGAACCGATACACACCACCACGGTACGGGCACGCCCGCGGGGGCGGTCACCGCCCCCTGCCGGGGGCACCGCCACCACCGCCACCACCGTCGGCACAGGCGTCACGGCAGGCGTCACAGCAGGCGTCGGACCGGCCTTCACGGCAAGCATCAGGCAAGTGGTCACAGCAGGCATCAGGCGGGTCGTCACGGCAGCCGTCAGGACGGTCGTCACAGCGGCCGTTACGGCCCGCCCCGGCGCCGTCAGCTCGCGGTGGCGATCGGGCCCGTCCGGTAGACGGTGCCGGCACACGCGTCGTCGATCTTGGCGTCGGCTATGGCCGGCTCGCCGACGTCGGGGGTGTGGCTGAGCACGACGCTCGGCGGCGGCGTGGGCGGGGGCGAATCCGGCACGCTCGGCTGCTGGGCGGCGGCCGCGGTGCCGGTGGCCGGGGAGGCACTGGCCCCGCCGCCCGCGGAAGGCTCCGGAGAGGCCCCGCCGGTGTTCTTGGCGCAGCTGTTGCGCGCGCCGTCGGCCGTCGGGATCCAGGCGAACTTCACCTCGTACGCCTGCCCGGGCTGGAGGATGACCTCGCTGGGCTCGGTCGTGGGGTCGGGCAGGCCGGTCGCGGCGTCGCCCGGCGTGTGGTCGACGACGGAGACGCGCCCGCTCTCGGCGCTGCCCCGCGGGCTCGCGGCGACGGTCCCGGGCCCGCCCACCGTACAGACGGCGCGGGAGACGTTGACCACGCGGAAGGCGCCGTAGACGCGGCCGTCCCGGTCGGCGGGGCCGATGGAGCCGCTGCCCTTGCCGAGCTGGTCGCGGTCACAGATCGGGGAGACGGCGGCGAAGGTGTTCGTGGGCGCGGGGAGGCTGCCCGCGGGGGAGGACGCGGCGGGCTTGGGCTCGTTGCCCTTGCTCCCCTCGTTCTTGCGCTGCTCCCGCTTCTCGTCGTGGTTCCGGGCCTCGCCCTCCTCGGGCCGGCCCCCGCCGTCGCCCACCCCGCCGGACTCGGCGCCCGGCTCCTCGGGGGTGTGCTGGGAGCTGGCCGTATTGGTGTGGCGGTCCTCGACCTCGTCACCGGTGGTGGCGACGTGGACGACCGCGGGCAGGGCCGTACCACCGAGGATCAGCGCGGCCGCGGCGCCCACGAGGGCATGCCTGCGGCGGGTACGCCGGGCCGGCACGGCGCGCCGGATGTGCTCCAGCGCGTCGGGAGCGGGCTCGATGTCCTCGACAGCGCCCTGCAGCAGCTGCCGGAGCGTCTGTTCGTCCATGCCGCCGCCACGCTCGTCGTCGGGACCGGGCCCGTCGTAGGGGGGGCGGGTCATGCCGGAGCCTCCATGGCGACGCGGAGCGCCGCGATCCCCCGCGACCCGTACGCCTTGACCGAGCCGAGCGAGAGGCCCAGGGTCTCGGCGACCTGGGCCTCGGTCATATCGGCGAAGTAGCGGAGGACGAGGACTTCACGCTGCCGGCGTTGCAGTCCGCGCATCGCTTTGATCAATTGGTCGCGCTCCAGCTGTTCGTACGCTCCCTCTTCGGCGCTCGCCATGTCGGGCATCGGCTTGGAGAGCAGCTTCAGCCCGAGGATGCGGCGGCGGAGCGCCGAGCGGGACAGATTGACGACAGTCTGCCTCAGATAGGCGAGGGTCTTCTCCGGGTCCCTGACCCGGCCGCGCGCGGAGTGCACCCGTATGAAGGCCTCCTGGACCACGTCCTCGCAGGAGGCGGTGTCGTCGAGGAGCAGCGCGGCAAGGCCGAGCAGGGAGCGGTAGTGGGCCCTGTAGGTCTCGGTGAGGTGATCGACTGTGGTGCCCGCTGCCATTGCTTCGTCAGCGTCCCCCCGCTGGGGCGGGAGCTGGGCGGCGGTGCGGGCGGCCGGCCAGGGAGCGATCACCGGCATGCCGCCCGACGGGTGGGAACGCGGACGCAGTGCGCTGCCGCCGCGCCTCGGGGCGGTTGCGATGCTGATGACCTCTGCCACGCCTGTTGGACACGCTTCCCCCCGTCAGGGTTGTACACGCGAGGCGCCGCGTCTGACGATGCGCCGCGTGACGATGCGTCATATGCCCTCATGCGTACCAGCTCTTCCTCAATGCCCCGGTTCTGTTGCCGCCCTGAGAGACGGCAGCAAAGACGCCCCCCGGCCGCCGGCGGTTGCAGTGGGCGGGGAGCGCATCGTCGAACACTTCATCTGCCCAGTTCAAGAGGTCTGGACCAACGACTTGATCACAGGACCTTCAAGACCTTCACCAGTTCTCCAGATTAGGGAGTGCTCAGCTCCGCCGCCACGCATTCGGCGACCTGAGCCGTGTTCAACGCCGCTCCCTTGCGCAGATTGTCACCGCATACGAAGAAGTCGAGCGCCTTCGGATCGTCCATCGACCGGCGCACCCGTCCCACCCAGGTCGGGTCCGTGCCCACCGCGTCGGCGGGCGTGGGGAACTCCCCCTCGGCCGGGTCGTCCACCAGCACGACCCCCGGCGCGCTCGCCAGGATCTCGTGCGCCTGCCCGACCGTGACCTCGTTCTCGAAGCGCGCGTGCACGGCCAGCGAGTGCGTGGTGATCACGGGGACCCGTACGCACGTCGCCGCCACCCGCAGGTCCGGCAGCCCCAGGATCTTGCGGGACTCGTCGCGGATCTTGAGCTCCTCGGAGGACCAGCCGTCCTCCCGCAGCGAGCCGGCCCACGGCACCACGTTCAGCGCGAGGGGGGCCGGGAAGGGGCCCAGCGCGTCCCCGACCGCCCGGCGCACGTCGCCGGGCTGCGCCCCGAGGGAGGAGCCGGCCACGGCGGCCAGCTGCGCCCGCAGCGTGTCGACGCCCGCCTTGCCCGCCCCGGAAGCCGCCTGGTACGAGGAGACGACCAGCTCGCCGAGCCCGAACTCGGCGTGCAGCGCGGCCACCGCGACGATCATCGACAGCGTGGTGCAGTTGGGCGTGGCGACGATGCCGCGCGGGCGCACCCGCGCCGCGTGCGCGTTCACCTCGGGCACCACCAGCGGCACGTCCGGATCCATCCGGAAGGCGGCGGAATTGTCGACGACAACCGTGCCCTTGGCCGCCGCGATCGGCGCCCACCGGGCGGAGACCTCGTCCGGCACGTCGAACATGGCGACGTCGACGCCGTCGAAGACCTCCTCGCTCAGCGCGACGACCTCGGTCTCCTCGCCGCGCACGGTCAGCCGGCGCCCGGCCGAGCGCGGGGAGGCGACGAGACGGATCTCGCCCCACACGTCCGCACGCTGCGAAAGGATCTCCAGCATGACCGTGCCGACGGCACCGGTGGCGCCGATGACGGCGAGCACCGGCTTACGGCCCGTACCGGCACCCGGGCGGGTGGCGGTACGGGCCGCGGGGCCGGCGGTCATCGCCCGGTGCCTCCGTAGACGACGGCCTCGTCGTTCTCGCTGTCCAGGCCGAAGGCGGAGTGCACCGCCCGGACGGCCTCGTTCACGTCGTCGGCGCGGGTGACGACCGAGATGCGGATCTCGGAGGTCGAGATCAGCTCGATGTTCACCCCGGCGTTCGACAGGGCCTCGAAGAACGTCGCCGTGACGCCCGGGTTGGTCTTCATCCCGGCGCCGACCAGCGAGATCTTCGCGATCTGGTCGTCGTAGCGCAGCGAGTCGAAGCCCACGCGCTCCTTCGTCCGCTCCAGCGCCTCGACGGCCTTGCGGCCCTCGGTCTTCGGGAGGGTGAAGGAGATGTCGGTCAGGCCGGTGGACGCCGCGGAGACGTTCTGCACGACCATGTCGATGTTGATCTCGGCGTCCGCGATCGCCCGGAAGATCGTCGCGGCCTCACCCGGCTTGTCCGGCACACCGACGACCGTGACCTTGGCCTCGGAGGTGTCGTGCGCGACGCCCGAGATGATCGCCTGCTCCATCGGCTGGTCCCCTTGCGGTTCGTTGCTGACCCAGGTGCCCTGGAGCCCCGAGAAGGACGAGCGCACGTGGATCGGGATGTTGTAACGGCGTGCGTACTCGACGCAGCGGTGCAGCAGCACCTTGGAACCGGAGCTCGCGAGCTCCAGCATGTCCTCGAACGAGATCCAGTCGATCTTGCGGGCCTTCTTCACCACCCGCGGGTCGGCCGTGAAGACCCCGTCGACATCGGTGTAGATCTCGCAGACCTCGGCGTTCAGCGCGGCGGCCAGGGCGACGGCGGTGGTGTCCGAGCCGCCGCGGCCCAGGGTCGTGATGTCCTTGCTGTCCTGGGACACGCCCTGGAAACCGGCCACGATCGCGATGTTGCCGGAGTCCACGGACTGCTGGATGCGGCCCGGCGTGACGTCGATGATGCGCGCCTTGCCGTGGACCGCGTCCGTGATGACACCGGCCTGGCTGCCCGTGAAGGACTGCGCCTCGTGGCCGAGGTTTTTGATCGCCATCGCCAGCAGCGCCATGGAGATCCGCTCTCCGGCGGTCAGCAGCATGTCGAACTCACGACCGGCAGGCATCGGCGAAACCTGCTCGGCGAGATCGATCAACTCGTCCGTCGTGTCACCCATCGCGGAAACCACGACGACCACCTGGTGGCCGTTCTTCTTGGCTTCCACGATTCGCTTGGCAACCCGCTTGATGCCTTCGGCATCGGCAACGGAGGAGCCTCCGTACTTCTGCACGACAAGGCCCACGTGCGCTCCTCGCAGCTCTGTGTAATGCGGTCGGCTCAGTCTAACGAGCGGTCGGAATCAGCCATGCCGATATCGCATGGTGAGACGTGTCGACCGCGCCGTTGATCGCGGACGGTGCTCCGTCGGACCGTCCGCGGTCGCTTCTTCCCTCTGCGGCCCGAGCCACTCACTTTGTGAGCTGCACCATACGGGGGTCCGCGCCGCGATGCGCGCCGGCCCCGGCCCTGGTGGCGGGGCGGGCGGCCGCGACGCAGACAGCGCGTGTCGAGCAGGCGGGCGGGCCGTCTCGATGTTCCAGGCCCGCCACGGCGCGCCGGGTGGTGGATGGCCTCCCCGGCAGGGGCTACAGGGACTAGACCGCCGCCGCCTCGATGATCGAGGCGAAGGCCTCCGTGGCGATGACGCGGTTCACCCGGAACCCCGCCTCGCCGAGCAACGCGCGGAACTCCTCCTCCGTACGCTCCCGGCCCCTCAGGCAGGCCAGCATGATGAGGTCCAGCCCCTTGGCGAAGTGCGGGTCGTTGCCCGGCGGCAGGATCGCGTCCACCGCCAGCAGCGTGCCGCCGGGGGCGATCGCCGCGCGGATCGCGCGCAGGATGCGCAGGCAGTCCTCGTCGTTCCAGTCGTGCAGGATGTGCTTCAGCAGGTAGACGTCACCGCCGGGCGTCACCGCCTCGAAGAAGCTCCCGGCGTCCGCACGCCAGCGGCCCGCGGTCTCCTTGACGTCCAAGAGGTGCGCGGCGACGGTCTGTTCCTGGTCGAACAGGACGCCCGACAGCCCGGGGTTGCGGGTGAGCACGGCCCGCAGGAGGCCGCCCCGGCCGCCGCCGACGTCCACCACCGTGCCGGTGGCCGGAAACGTATACGCCTCGGCGACGGCCTCGTCCTCCGGGCCGGACATGGCGGCCATGCCCGTGTCGAACCGGGTCTGCGCCTCCGCGTCGGTGTGCAGGTAGTCGAAGAACGGCATGCCGTACGCCGCGTCGAACGGCGTCTCGCCCGTCCGCAGGGCGTCCTCCAGACCCGCTGCCGAGCGCAGGAAGACCTCCTCGGTGAGCCAGATCATCCCGCTGTGCACCGAGCCGGGCACGTCCGTACGGAGCAGCTCGGCGGACGGGGTGAGGCCGAAGGCGCCGTCCCCGTCCTCCTGGAAGACGCCGCGCGTGGCCAGCAGCCGCAGTAACCGGCGCAGCGTCGGCCCGTGCAGGCCCGCGCGGCGGGCGAGCTCGTCGGGCTGCAGCGGGCCGCCGGCGAGGTGGTCGGCGACGCGGTGGATGGTCACGGCGCGCAGTGCGGAGGCGTGGAAGAGGCCGAAGGCGACCTCGCTCAACTGGCCTGTCAGGTCCGGGCGATTCGTGCCGGGGTGGTCGGCGCCGGGATGGCCGGTGCTGGGAGTGACGTCCATGTCCTCATCCCCTCGTATCGGGTCTGCCCTTGCAGGCTACGAGGGGAGGGAGGACGGGGACGTCAAATTCTCAACTATGGCCGAAGTGCGCTGCGCACAGCCCACTTCGGGTGCCGTGCCGGTGCTGGTGCTGGTGCTGGTGCCGGCGCGTGGCCTGTGCCGTGCCGGTCAGGCGCCGCGCAGGCCCAGCGGGCCCGCGATCTCCGCCTCCATGACGCGGCCCGCCTCCTCGGCGAGCTGCTCCTCCGTGGCCGCGGAGTCCGTGTCGAGGTCACCCAGCTCGTCCAGCGGCTGGTCCAGGCGGACGTGGGCGACCAGGGACTGCAGGGCGCGGAGGGCGGCAGAGGCCGTCGGCCCCCAGTTGGACAGGTAGGAGAACTGCCACCACCACAGGGCCTCGCTGACCCGGCCGTCGCGGTAGTGGGCCATGCCGTGCCGCAGGTCGGTGATGATGTCGGCCAGGTCGTCGGAGATCCGGCAGGCGACGGGGGCGGTGCGCGGCACGTACGGGTCGAAGACCTCCGAGTAGACGTCCACGGGGTCGAGGAGCCGCGCGAAGCGCTCCCGCAGCTCGTCGAGGTCCGGCTCGGGGCCCACGTCGGGCTCGTACCGCTCGTCGGGGAGGAAGTCCTCGTGCGCGCCGAGCCTGCCGCCGGTGAGGAGGAGCTGGGAGACCTCCAGCAGCAGGAAGGGAACGGCGCTGTCGGGCTCATCGCCGCGCGACACCTCGGCGACGGCGACGATGAAGCTCTCGATGGAGTCCGCGACCGAGACCGCGAAGTCGTCGGGGTCGCGCTTGGCGTCGTGCAGCGTTGCGTCAGACATCGAGAAGTCGTCTCCCTTCGAAGGCACGCCCGAGCGTGACCTCGTCGGCATATTCAAGGTCTCCCCCCACGGGGAGGCCGCTGGCCAGCCGCGTGACCTTGAGCCCCATGGGCTTCACCATGCGGGCGAGGTACGTGGCGGTGGCCTCACCTTCCAGATTGGGGTCGGTGGCCAGAATCAGCTCGGTGACGGTGCCGTCCGCGAGCCGGGCGAGCAGCTCGCGGATGCGCAGATCGTCGGGACCGATGCCCTCGATGGGGCTGATCGCCCCGCCGAGCACGTGGTAGCGGCCGCGGAACTCTCTCGTCCGCTCGATGGCGACGACGTCCTTGGACTCCTCCACGACGCAGATCACCGAGGCGTCGCGGCGCGGGTCCTGGCAGACCCGGCACCGCTCCTCCTGGGCGACGTTGCCGCAGACCGCGCAGAAGCGGACCTTGGCCTTGACCTCGGTCAGGGCGTGGGCGAGCCGGCGGACGTCGGCCGGCTCGGCCTGGAGGATGTGGAAGGCGATCCGCTGCGCGCTCTTGGGACCGACGCCGGGCAGCCTGCCCAGCTCGTCGATGAGGTCCTGGACCACGCCTTCATACACGGATCGAATGC
Source organism: Streptomyces rectiverticillatus (assembly GCF_013394065.1). Taxonomy (NCBI): domain Bacteria; kingdom Bacillati; phylum Actinomycetota; class Actinomycetes; order Kitasatosporales; family Streptomycetaceae; genus Streptomyces; species Streptomyces rectiverticillatus. Next base: position 4,040,710 of record NZ_CP040752.1, on the reverse strand, counting down.
TCCTTCTCGGTCTTCTTCAGCTGTGGTGGGTGCGGCGGGTGCGGCCGGGCTGCCGGGCCGCCGGGCCGCCGGGCTGCCGTCGGATGTGGCGGGGGGCCGTCGCCGTCAGAACGGCAGGCCCGGGATGCCGCTGCCGCCGCCCAGGCCCTGGGCGAGCGGGCCGAGCTTCTGCTGCTGCAGCTGCTGCGCGGCGGCGTTGGCGTCACGGACGGCGGCGACGACGAGGTCCGCGAGGGTCTCGGTGTCCTCGGGGTCGACGGCCTTGGGGTCGATCACCAGGGCCTGGAGCTCTCCGGCGCCGGTGACCGTGGCCTTCACCAGGCCGCCGCCCGAGGAGCCCTCGACGGGCGTACGGGCGAGCTCTTCCTGCGCCGCGGCGAGATCCTGCTGCATCTTCTGCGCCTGCTGGAGGAGCTGCTGCATGTTGGGCTGGCCACCACCGGGAATCACGGGTTCGCTCCTGGCTCTCGACGACGTTTGTCTCGGTAGCCCGAGCCTACGTGCTCGCCGCCTCCGGCGCTCCATGCCGGGCGAAGAAGAACGGGGGGCGCCCTGGGGCGCATGCGGCGCACCCAGGGGTTCCCGCCCTGCGCGCTCTACCTGCTCTGCCCGTCCTGCCTACCTGCCCTGCCCTGCCCGTCCTGCCTGTCCTGCTCGCTCTACTCGTCCTACTCGTTCGCGATCTCTTCGATGACCGTAGCGCCCAGTTCGCGGACGATCAGGTCGTGGCCGGTCAGGGCCGTGTCGTCGAGGTCGGGGTCGTCCTCGGCGGGCATGTCGTCCTCGGGGGCGACGGGCGGAGGCTCGGGCTCGCGGTACGCATGGGCCGCCGGAGGCGGCGGAGGCGTGGGCGAAGCGGGCGCCTGCGCCTGGTAGGACTGCTGCGGCTGCTGCGGGGCGGCCGGGGCGGGGGCCGCGGCCGGCCGGGCGGCGGGGGCCGCCGCGGAGGGGGCGTAGCCGCTGCTACTGCCGCCGCCGAAACCACTCCCTCCGCCGAAGCCGCTGCCGCCGCCGTAACCGCCTGCGGGCGCGCCGGGGCCGGTGCCGGTGCCGCCCGCACCGCCTCCGCCGCCTCCCCCGCCGACGACGAGCTCGATCTTCCACTGGACCTGGCCCTGGTAGACGTCGCCGATCGCCTGGCGCAGGACCTCCTCGCTGCCGCTGTTGGCGAAGCTGTCGCGCGCGCCGGCGTTGGCGAAGCCGACCTGGAGGGTGGTGCCGTCGAAGCCGACGACCTCGGCGTTCTGGCTGAGGACGATCCAGGTGAAGCGGCGGCGGTTCTTGACCGCGTCCAGGATGGCAGGCCACATCTGGCGGACCTGGGTGGGGTCGCCGACGGATCCGGCCCCGGACCCGGATCCGGCCCCGGGCCCGCCGGAGGCGGCCGGGGCGGCGGCTGCAGGTGCAGGGGCGGGCGCGGCGGGGGCCGGAGCCGGGGCGGCCGGGCCTCCGCCCGGGGCCGCGGCAGTCGGCCAGGCGCCGGGGCGGGAGGCTGCGGGGGCCTGGCCGCCCGTGGGTGCGCCCTGGGCAGGGGTGCCCTGGCCGGGCGCGGCAGCGGTCGGCCACGCACCGGCGGGGCGTGCGGCGGGGGCTTCCGGGGCGGGGGCCGGAGGGGCCTGCGGAGCCGGAGGGGCCTGATGTGTCGGCGGGGCCGGCTGGGCAACCGGGGCCGGCTGGGCGACCGGGGCGGCAGGGACGGCCGGGGCGGGGGCGGCAGCGGGTGCAGGAGCCCCGGAGACCGCCGCGCGGGCGGCCGCCGGACCCGACAGCCCGGGGGCGGGCGCGGGCTGCCCGTACGCCTGGTCAGGGGCGTGCGCGCCGGGACCCGGCACGTAGCCCGCTGCGGGCGCCATGGGAGCCGTCACGAGCGCGGCCGCACCGCGCTCCAGCTTGTCGAGCCGGGCCCGTACGGACCGCTCGTCGTCGTACGCGGCGGGCAGCAGCACGCGCGCGCAGATCAGCTCCAGCTGCAGCCGCGGCGAGGTCGCCCCGCGCATCTCGGTCAGGCCCTCGTTGACCAGGTCGGCGGCGCGGCTGAGCTCGCCCGGCCCGAAGACGCCGGCCTGGGCCTGCATGCGCTCGACGAGATCGGCGGGGGCGTCCAGGAGGCCCTTCTCGACCGCGTCGGGCACGGCGGCGAGGATCACCAGGTCACGCAGGCGCTCGAGGAGGTCGGCCACGAAGCGGCGGGGGTCGTTGCCGCCCTCGATCACGCGGTCGACGACCTCGAAGGCCGCGGCGCCGTCGTTCGCCGCGAAGGCGTCGACGACGGCATCGAGCAGCGAACCGTCTGTGTAGCCCAGGAGGGACGTCGCCATGGCATACGTCACACCGTCCTCGGCGGCGCCGGCGAGGAGCTGGTCCATCACGGACATGGAGTCACGCACGGAACCGGCACCGGCACGCACGACGAGCGGCAGCACGCCGTCCTCGACGGGGATCTTCTCCTGCTCGCAGACCTCGCCCAGGTAGTCACGCAGTGTGCCGGGCGGGACGAGCCGGAACGGGTAGTGGTGCGTGCGCGACCGGATGGTGCCGATGACCTTCTCGGGCTCCGTGGTCGCGAAGATGAACTTGAGGTGCTCCGGCGGCTCCTCGACCACCTTCAGCAGGGCGTTGAAGCCCGCCGAGGTGACCATGTGGGCCTCATCGATGATGTAGATCTTGTAGCGGCTGGAGGCGGGCCCGAAGAAGGCCTTCTCCCGCAGCTCACGGGCGTCGTCCACACCACCGTGGGAGGCGGCGTCGATCTCGATCACGTCGATCGAACCGCGCCCGTTGCGCGCGAGGTCCTGGCACGACTGGCACTCCCCGCACGGGGTGGGCGTCGGCCCTTGCTCGCAGTTCAGACAGCGGGCGAGGATGCGCGCGCTCGTCGTCTTGCCGCAGCCGCGTGGTCCGCTGAACAGATACGCGTGATTGACCCTGTTGTTCCGCAGCGCCTGCTGCAACGGGGTGGTGACATGCTCCTGCCCGATGACCTCGGCGAAGGACTCGGGACGGTAACGGCGGTAGAGCGCGAGGGACGACACACGTACGACGATATCGGGCCGCACTGACAAGTGGTCTCGATCACATCCACAGACCCCCGCAACACCCGGCACGCCCCCTGGCATGGACTCCGGTGCGGACCCCGGAAAACACAAGGGCCCCCCACGCACCCGCCAGAGCCCACTTACCCTTGCTGCCTTCCGGCCCTGGGGGAGTTCGATGAGATAGCGCCACGTGAGGGGCTTGCCCCCAGCCTAGCGGATCCCGGGCAGTGCCCGTACCCGCTCCCCCACCTCCGGACCAGGCGTTCGCGAGCACCCCTCCGCGTCTTGTATTGTTTGCGGCGGAGGATTCGCCTAGAGGCCTAGGGCGCACGCTTGGAAAGCGTGTTGGGGGCAACCCCTCACGAGTTCGAATCTCGTATCCTCCGCCAGTGCCTCACCGGGCACGAACCGAAGGCCCCGACCGGGAAACCGGCCGGGGCCTTCGGCGTTCCGTGGTTGCAGTTTTGGTTGCAGTTGCCGCTAGCGGCCGTTCAAGACGGCGCGGCAGACGCTGCAGAACATGGCTGCGTCACGCCCGTACCGCCGCCGCGCGGCGGAGGCCGCAGCACGCTCGACCGGCGTGATCAACAGCGGACACGTGACGCCCGGCACGGCCGCCGCCTCGGTTCGGCGCGTAGACCGGCACGCTGTCCCCCGTCGCGCTCGACAGCACCAGGTCTTCCAGCTGCACCGCTTCTTCTCGGGGTGACAGAGCGCGGGCGGGAACCACTCGGAGTGAAGCTGCTCACAATGGCCGGCATCGTCGGTGACGGAACAGACGCGAGGGCTGCTGGGGACGCCCTTCCACGTCTGGAGGTATCGAGACATCGTCTCCGTCACACGCTGACGTGCAGGCTTGCGAAGCAGCGAAGCGCTCCGTCCTCGCGGCGGCGGGGAGGAGCTGCGAGGGTCAGGCCGGGAAGCTCACGGCGCAGCCGGGTGAGAAGGGTGGCCATTTCGATCTTGGCGAGGCCCGCTCCGAGGCAATAGTGGGGGCCGTGGCCGAAGGTGACGGGGGCAGCGTTCTCGGTGCGGCCGGGCAGGAAGCGGTGGGGTTCGGCAAATGCCTCGGGGTCGCGGTTGGCCGCACCGACAAGGACCCGCACGTCGGCCTCGGGTGGTACGAGCACGCCGCTGAGCTCGACGGGCCGGCTGGGCATCCGGGGGGTGCCGGTGGACGAGACAGGGGGGTCATGGCGGAGGCACTCGGTGACGAACGCGTCGGCCTCCTGTGGGGTGCCGTCCAGGAATCGCGCCTGGTCGTGGTGGGTGAGCATGGCGAGTACGCCGGTGTCGATGCCGCCGACGGTGCTTTCGTAGCCGGCCGTCCACAGGATCCACAGGGCCGAGACGGCGTCGCGTTCGGACAGTTGGCCGGCCAGACAGGAGGCCAGGTCCTGCTCCGGGTCACATGCCGGGTCGCCCCGGCGGTGTGCGAGGAGTGCGGCGAAGTACGTCTCGAGCTGAGCGCTGGCGTCGTCGGCCTGCTGAAGCTGCTGTTCGCCGGTGCCCGGGTTGACGGCGGCGATGGCGGGCAGGGCGCAGGCGGCCAGGGCGGGGCGATCGGCCGCCGGGACGCCCACGACGTCGGAGATGACGTTCCAGCTGAAGGGGTAGACCAGGTCGGCGTGGAGGTCGACCGTTTCCCCGTCGCGCAACCGCTCGGCCAGTGGCGGCAGGAGCCGGTCGCAGTGGCGCTCACAGATGGCCCGGAAGTGCTGTGTCCTGCGGGGAGAGAGGTACTGGCTCGTGGCCTTGCGCAGCCGGGTGTGTTCCGGCGGGTTGGTCACGACCATGCTGTCCAGGAAGGACCGCAGTGCCCGGGACGTGCGGTAGCGGGGGAAGCGCTCGACGAGTTCGGCGTGGCTCGGGGCGCGGAACAGCGGGTCGCGCAGCACACGCAGGGCGTCGGCGTGCCGGCTGACGAACCACACTCCGCCGGTGGGGTTGCGGTGGACCGGGGACTGTTCCCGCACACGGTCGAGAAAGGGGTACGGATCCTGCTTGATGACGGGGTCGGTGATCGCGGCGAGCACGTCGGTCTCGCCGGGCCGGATGACGCGCTCGGTGACCGGGGTGTTCATGCGGCTCCTGGGTGATAGGGCGACCAGTAGTACTGGCGGTAGAAGCACTCGGCCAGCTCGACCCACTCGCGAAGCCGTGCCGGACTGTCGAGGAAATACGGGAGACTGACCAGCAGCCAGCTCTGCACCGCCTGGCTGTCCCGGCAGCCGCCGCAGTCCCCGGAGGTGCAGCAGAACTGCACCGTCTCCAGGTCCGGCCGGTATGCGGCGAAACCGGGAAGGACGGGATTGCCGTTGGCCAGCCGATCCGCGTGGGCGGGGTACCGCTCGCTGACCGTGGCGCAGACGTCGTAGCCGAATTCCGCCCAGTGGGACCGGCCGGTGATGGCCGTGCGGATGTAGTACGGATGGCTGGCCACAGTCCCGGGATACTGCTGCCGGACACGTAGCGCCTCGGCCAGCAGGGCATCGCGGCGGTCGGATTCCGGAGGCAGGGGTGTGTCGGTGCCGTAGGCGCTGTAGAAGCTGAAGGTGACCTGGTTGCCGTTGTCGTGGATCCGGTGGACGGTCTTCTCGATGTAGTCGGTGCCGTCTTCGGAGAGCGCGTAGATGAACACCGCACGCGGGTCGTCACGGTAGTTGCTCAGGGCGCTGTCGAACAGCCCACTGAAGCGCGTGCCGTTGGGACGAATGCCGCGCAACTGGTCGTCCAGTGGCCCGCCTCCGAAGACGGAGACGGCGATGTTGACCCGCTCGAACCCCTCGTCTCGGGGCAGCGGACGCAGTCCGTTGGTAACCACGGTGACGTACTCGATGTGCCGTGTGAAGGCGCGGATACGGTCGGGAACCAGCGTGGGTTCGCCGCCGAGGAGCATGGCGTGGCTGATACCGCTGTCGGCGAGCTGCCGGGCGAAGGCGTCGGCGGTGTCCTGTCCGCCCTCGCCGGAGACCTCCGTGACGCCCTGATCCATCTGGTGCCCGAAGTACCAGCAGCCCTCGCAGCGGATGTTGCACGCCTTCGTCAAGAACACCACGTTGGTGCGAACCGTGCGGGAGAAGCGCTGCAGGCATTGCAGGCGCCGCGCCAGCTCGGGGTCCGTGGCTCTGATGTCGCGCAGCCGGTCCCGGATGTAGCGCGCGGTCGGCCGTACCTCTACGGGGACGGTCGGCATGGATCGGTCCTTTCGTCAGCGCGTTCTTCGGAGCCGTCGTGAGCGATGCGACCGAGGGCCCCGCAGTGGCGGACACGGCACACCAGGTCGCCGACCAGTGCCTCGAACCTGCCTGCCGGAGCCGTCAGATCGCACCACATGAGGCGGGTCACCTCTCCGTACAGCGGGTACGGACGCTCCTGGCCCAGATCCCGGCAGCCGTAGTGGGCGAGGAAACGGTCCTGCCCCCGGCCGGTGGCGACGAAGCCCCAGGCACGGCCGCTGCCCAGGGCACGGCCGACCGCGAGGGACAGCGCGACGAGGACGGAGGCAACCGGCCCTCCCCGGCGGTCCGGCGCGACGGCCAGCTTGCCCAGCTCCACACCCGCGCCGCGCGCCGGCTGGCCCATCCGGCACAGCACGTCGGCCCGGGACGCGGCGTCGAGTCCGGCCAGGACCGGACTGGAGGCCGCCACGGCCACCGGAGTGACACGCGCACAGCCGAGCAGTTGTCCCTCTGCGCCTCTGGCCAGACAGTGCCAGGCGGCCCTGTCGTACCGCTCGTCCTCCCCGGCGTCGTCATGGCCGCCGTCGGCCCCGCGGAACCATGGCCGGGCCACCGGTTCGTACCACGCCCTGCCCCGGAACGCCCGGATCTCCGCCACCGCCGCCGCCTGTTCCACGGTGAGCGGCCCAGCAGGGACCCAGCGCAACGACAGTGCGACCTGCGAGACGACGCCGACGGGGACCTCTCCACGCCCCGGGCTCACCCGAAGGTCTGCGAGCTCTGCCGATCCGGGCTCCAGACGGCGACCGCCGCCCCTTGAAGAGTCCGGCTCAGGTCGAGGATCACAGCTCCCTGCGGACTGGTGCACACGTAGCGGTCCGTGTACCGCGAACCATGGTCGGCCACAGCTACCAGCAGTCCCTGCCCCACACACCCGGCATTCACCAGGGGCGGTGCGGTGGCCGCGGCGGCATCAGCGGATCCCGCGAGGAGACCGGTCACCAACGCGACCGCACCCGTCAGGAGAAACGCCGCGCGCCTAGCCACGGTTGACGAAGACGTCACGGTCGACGCTGTGGGGGCTCACGATCCGGGACGCGATGCCCTGCCGCACGTTCGCGGAGTCGAGCAGCACCGCCCCTGTACCGTCGTTGACGAACTTGCGCTCCTGGACGGAGCCGGGGCTCAGGTAAGTACCGGTCCTCCCCTGCATCAAGTTCTTCGTACTGACCAGCGGCTTGCCCCCGTGATCGTCCGCCATCACCGGGGAAGCACCCGCCACCGCCATCCCGGCGACGGCCGCCACCGTGATCAGACGAAGAGGCAGGACACACAGACCGCGCTTCATTACGGCACCTTCCTCGGGAAACGTCGAGAACTCACCCACCCAACCGGCCCAACCAAGATCTGGATGTCGTTTCTGATGAGCATTCGCCTATTCGTGGGATGCGCCGAATCCGGATGACGCGGGCGGCGAGGTGTCGGCGCAAGACGCCAAGCCGACACCGGGAAGGAAGATCGCCGTCCGTGATGGACCGCGGCGACGGGCCCCGCAGGTCACCGGCCTGGTCGCAGTTCTGGTTGCATTCGCCCCTGCCCGGCGCCGTCCACAGCCCGGCCCTCAAGCTGCCTCACCCAGGTCAGAACCACCCCGCACCCACCCGTACCCAAGACGAACAGTTGGAAAGCGTGTTGGGGGCCACCCCTCACGAGTTCGAATCAGTCCGGTCGGGAGGTGGAGTCGATCCGAGCTCGCAGCCGTTCGGCAAACGTGCGCGCCGCCTCCAGGTCAGCGGCGTCGGGGCGCCCCTTCCTGATACCGCCGACAGGCCTGAACGGGAGCCAGGTGTCCCACGCGCGACACGAGAAGGTGTTGACCACCTCGAAGCCCTTCCGCTCGAGAAGGCGCACAAGGGGCCGGGTGAAAGGCCGGAAGCGCGCTTCGGGGAGCCCACTGGTGGCAAACACGAATGCCCTGCGTCGTTCCCCCTCGGGGAGGGACTCGATGAACTGACGCAGCCGTGGATGGAAGGCCGTCGAGAAGACCCCCGAGCCGAATCCCACGAGGTCGCAGGTGGAGAGCTCTGCCATGTCGACCTGCTCAGGGTCGACAACAGGGGCATCCAGGACGTGGCTCATGGCGTCGGCGATCTTCTTCGTGTTGCCGTGCGATACGGAGACACACACGATCAGGGCCTTCATGGCGATGCTCCTTTTTCTACGGGTACCCGTAGGACACCGCCCGCCCCGCGACCGTGACACTGATCGACTATGGCCTCCGCCACTTGTCGGCCGCGGCACCCCGCTCTCCTCCCCCTCTCCCGCATTCACGGCGTCATGTCTGCGTAGCCAAAGGCGGTGGAGAACTCGCGCCCTGTTCGGCGAGGCGCTACTACGATCACCGGTCATGGACTGGCTTGAGCGCACCGCGAAGCTGAGGCAGTGGACCAGAGGCGGGACCCGTGCTCCGCACAAGCCGCTGCTGTTCCTGTACGCGCTCGGCCGGTTTCAGCGGGATGCCGACGGCGAACTGCGATACAGCGCTGTGGAGGAAGACCTGAAGCGGCTGCTGGCCGAGTTCGGTCCGCCCAACAAGACGACACCCGCCTACCCCTTCCACCATCTGGTGAGCGATGGGGTGTGGGAAGTCCGCACCGATCGCGGGACGGGCAGCCCGGGAAGCGGGGTGCGGGAGCTACGAGCGGCCGGTGCCAGCGGACGGCTTACGCCTGAACTGCGGGCGGCGCTGCGGCGAGAGCCATCGCTGCTCGGCCGGATGGCACGGGTACTGCTCGACCTGAACTTCCCGTCCTCGCTCCACGGCGAACTGTGCGAAGCCGTCGGCCTTGAGCTGGAGGCGGCCGAGGCCGGCCGGCTCTCGGCCCTGCGGAGATCACGGGACCCGTGGATGCGGGAGCAGGTGCTGACGGCCTACGAGTACCAGTGCGCCTTCTGCGGCTACGACGGCAGGGTCGGCACGGTGCCGGTCGGGCTGGAGGCCGCGCACGTGCGCTGGTGGGCGTTCGGCGGCCCCGACGACCTCGACAACGGACTGTGCCTCTGCTCGCTGCACCACAAGCTCTTCGACAAAGGCGTCCTCGGGCTCGGCGACGGCCACCGCATCCTGGTCTCGCAGCGCTTCGTCGGCCGCAGCCCCGCCGCCCGAGAACATGTCATAGCGCTCGCGGGCAGGCCGCTCATCGGCCCTCAGCCGGGTGCCCGCCCCGTCGCGGAAGCCCACCGTTCCTGGCACACCAGTCAGGTCTTCCACGGCAGCCCACGCCCCGCAACGGCCGCGTGATCGCCGGATCGTCGATCCCCGAGGATCCGGCAGACGTGGACGACCTGGAGCGGCTGGTCCCGGACTCGATCGTCGTCAAGAAGGTATGACTCGGCACTCCAGTCGAAGGGCCCCACCGTTCGCGGTGGGGCCCTTCGCGTGTCTCCGTTTCCGTTCCGTTTTCGTTCCGTTTCCGTCTCAGGCTGCGGGGGCCGGGTCGGCCGGTGGCGATGGCAGGTCGCGGAGGCGGCGCACGGGGGACAGGACGAGCGTGATCAGTACGGCGGCGGATCCGATCGCCGCCACGGTCAGTGCGTCCTCGGCTCCGATCCGGCCGGACAGCAGGCCCGCGAACAGGCCGCCGAGTGCGCCGCCGCCGAACAGCAGGGTGCGGAAGACCGCCGTCATCCGGCCCATCATCGACTGCGGGGTACTGGCCTGGCGCAGGCTGACGATGATGACGCCGGCGACGCCGAGCCCGAGGTAGGTGGTGAAGAAGGAGAGGACGAACATCCCCACCATCACCGGCCGGGGGCCGGCGGCCAGGGCGATCAGCGTCGGGCCGATGAGAAGGGTCGACTGGGCGACCAGGTAGACGAGACCGAGCCGGAAGCGCCGGATGACCCTGCGGGAGATCGCCGCGCCGATCAGTCCGCCCACGGAGGCGGTGGCGAAGATGCCGCCGAGGGTCGTCGAGGCCAGGTGCAGGTCGCGTGATCCGTACAGCAGGAACATGGTCCACACGCTGATCATGGAGAAGTTGCAGCAGAACCCGATCAGCGCAAGGGACCGCAGGACCGGGTTCTTCAGGACCCAGCGCAGGCCGTCTCGGAGTTCGGTCGGCACGTGGCGTCGTACGGCCGGGGGTCGAGGGCGGGGCTCGGGGGTGCGGATGAGCAGCAGCGAGACCAGGGACACCAGATAGGAGAACGCGTCCACGATCAGCGCCACGGGTGCGGTCAGGGCGCCGATCAGGACACCGGCGAGCCCGGGTCCCGCCACATCGGACGCCGAGGAGCTCACCCCCATCTTGGCGCCGGCTTCGACGTAGTGCTTGGGGTCGCGTACGAGAGTGGGTACGTACGACATCCAGCTCACGTCGAACAGCACGGATGCGACGCCGACGGCACAGGCGATCACCAGCAGCGAGGCCATGCTGAGCGCGTCCGTCCAGTACAGGACGGGCACGAGGGCCAGCAGGAGCATCCGGACGAGGTTGGCGCCGAGCATGATCCGCCGGCGCCGGGCGCGGTCCGCCCACACCCCGAAGACCAGGGCGAGTCCGAGGTACGGGACGAGTTGCAGGAAGCGCAGGACACCGACCTGCTCGTCGGTGGCGTTGAAGGCGGTGATCGCGGTCAGCGGCAGGGCGAGGTTCGTGACCTGGGTGCCGAGGAGCGAGAGCGTTTCGCCGAGCCAGAACCTGAGGAAGTCTCCGTTGCGCCACAGGCTTTCCGGGCGATCCGGCTCCGGAGCCGGGACCGGGTCCGAGGCCGGATCCGGCTCCGGGTCCGGGTCCGGCCCCGTGGCGCGTGTCTGCGCGGCTGTCATCGCCGACCCCGGCCGGCGAGGTCCGCGACCGCGTCGGCGACGTGGTCCACCTCCTCCTCGGTGTTGTAGTAGTGCGGCGACAGGCGCAGACACCAGTCGACGTCCTTGTCCGCGAAGTCGAACTGCGCGAACTCGCGGAAGCTCAGTGCCGAGTTGATGCCGCGGGCGTCCATGGCCGCCTTGAAGGGATGCGGCTGCCAGCCCTGCACGCCGAAGGTGACGAGCGCGGCAAGACGCGGGCCGCGGTCGAGTACGCGCACCCCGGGTACGGGTTCGAGCCGGTCGCGCAGCCGGGCTGCGAGCGCCGGTGTGCGCTGCTCGACGGCCTCGATGCCGACCTCGCGCGCATAGCGCGTCGCGGCGGCGCTGCCGAGCACCGTGGCGTAGGGGAACTCCCACTCCTCGAACCGGGCCGCCGTCCCGACGGGCTCGTAGCCGCCCGGCTCGGTCCAGCGGGCGCCGTGCATGTCGATGAACAGCGGTTCGTAGCCCGCGCGCAGCACGCGATCGGAGACGTAGAGGAACCCGGAGCCGCGCGGGCCACGGAGGAATTTGCGGCAGGTGGCGGTGAGGAGGTCGCAGCCGATCTCTTCCACGTCGATGACGAACTGGCCCACCGACTGGCAGGCGTCGACCAGGTAGAGCAGGTCCATCTCACGGCAGTGGCGGCCGATTTCAGCAATCGGCGAGACGAGCCCCGAGTTGGTGGGGACATGGGTGGCGGACACCAGGCGCGGGCGGTGGGTCCGCATCAGCGCGGCCATCGCCTCCACATCGACCCCGCCCTCGGGTGTGTCGGGCGCGTGGACGATGCGTACGCCGAATCGCTTGCGCAGGGACAGGAAGGCGATCTGGTTGGAGACGAAGTCGTCGCGGGTGGTGAGGATGACGTCGCCTGCCTCGAACGGGATCGACGACAGGGCGTTGGCGTAGGCGTGGGTGGCGCTGCCCGCGAAGGCGATGTTCTCGGGCGTGGTGTTGATGAGGGCGGCGATCTCCGTGTAGAACTCGCGGACTTCGGCCGCTTGGGCGGCCGACGCCTCGTAACCACCGATCCGCGCCTCAAGGTTCAGATGGCTGACCATCGCGTCGAGGACCGGGGCTGCCAGCAGCCCACAGCCCGCGTTGTTGAAGTGGATGACCCGCCGGCACCCGGGGGTGTCGGCCCGCAGAGCGGCGACGTCCAGCCGAAGTGCTTCCGGGGCAAATACAGAAGCGCTACCATGATCTCTCATGAATAACGGTAGCACTTCTGGTGAGTTGGCCGACAGACTTCGTACGCTGCTCTCCCGCCTGTCGCCCGGCGACCGGCTGCCGAGCAGCCGGGACCTGATCAAGGAGTACCGGGTCGGCCCTGCGACCGTCGCGCGGGCCATCGCCGCACTGGCCGCCGAGGGCGCGGTGGTGACCCGTCCGGGCAGTGGGACGTACGTGGCGCAGCGCGCCCGACCGCACGGCGGAGCCACTGCGCCTGACACGGCCTGGCAGACGGTCGCCCTCACCGACCGAGCCGTCGACACCCACTTGGTCGCCGACCCGCTCGGACCGCCACCGGCCGGGACGATCACGATGGACGGCGGCTACGCGCACCGCTCGCTCCAGCCCACCCGGGTCCTGAGCGCCGCGCTGGCTCGGGCGGCGCGTCGTCCGGACGCCTGGGACCGCGCCCCGGCCGGCGGTCTGATGGCGCTGCGCACCGTGTTCGCCCAGGTCGTCGGCGGCAGTGTGGCACCGGAGGACGTGCTCGTCACCGCGGGTGGGCAGAGCGCGCTGTCGATCGCGTTCCGGGCCATCGCCGGGCCCGGCAGCCCGGTCCTGGTGGAATCCCCCACCTATCCCCGGGCGTTGGCCGCAGCCCGCGCCGCGGGACTGCGGCCGGTGCCGGTCCCGCTCGACGCCGACGGCCTGCGGCCCGACCTGCTGGCCGACGCGTTCGCGATGACCGGTGCACGGCTGCTGTACTGCCAGCCGACCTACCAGAACCCGACCGGCGCTGTGCTGGCGCCCGAACGCCGCGGCCAGGTCCTCGACGTGGCGCGCGCTTCGGGCGCGTTCGTGATCGAGGACGATTTCGCGCGGCACCTGGGACACGGCGGCCCGGTGCCGCGGCCACTGGTGGCCGACGACTCCGACGGCACAGTCGTCTACGTGACCTCACTGACCAAGCCCGCGGCACCGAGCCTGCGGATCGGGGCGCTGGTGGCCCGAGGGCCGGTGATGGAGCGCATGCGGGCGGTGCGCCTGGTCGACGACTTCTTCGTCACCCGCCCGCTCCAGGAGGCCGCGCTGGAGGTGCTCAGTTCTCCGTCCTGGGACCGGCACGTCCGGTCTCTCGGCGCGGCACTCAGGGAGCGGTGCGCCGTGCTGACCGCCGCGGTCACCCGGGAGCTCCCCGGCGCGGCCTTGGCCGCGCCGCCGCCTACAGGCGGACTGCACCAGTGGGTTCGCCTGCCGCCCGGCGTGGATGACACCGTCCTGACGAGCGCCGCCCGGCAACGGGGCGTCGCCGTGAGCGCCGGCAGCCGCTGCTTCGCCACCGAGCCGTCCGCGGCTCACCTGCGTATCGGGTTCGCTGCCACGGCTGACCTCGCCGAGCTGACCGAAGGTGTGCGCCGGCTGGGCGCCGCGCTTGCGGATCTCGGCCCTGGGCGGGAGTGACAGGCCGTCTAAATGACAGGCCGTCTATCCGCGGTCTGAATGCGGCTCTGAATGCGGCTTGGTGGTGGCGCCTGGGGTTGTTTCGGGCTTCGTGTGGAGGATGTCGCGGGCCTGTTCTGCGGCGCGGACGATGCTCTCGGAGACGAAGTCGACGAAGCGGGCGATGTTTTCGAGGCGGGCGGCGGCCTGGGTGTCGGGGCCGAGGATGCCGACGCCCTGCCGTGCGATCTCGACGAGCTGGGCGGTGGCGCGGGCGCTGGCCATCATCGATTGGTACCAGACATCGTCGTCGACGACGTAGCGCTCGCGGCGGCGTTCGTCGCGTTCCCTGCGGACGAGGCCCTGGCTCTCGAGGAACGTGATCGCTTTGGAGATGGACGCCGGGCTGACCTGGAGGCGCTGGACGAGTTCGGACGCGGTGAGGCTGCCGGCGTCGGTGAGGGTGAGGCAGGTCAGCACCCGGGACATCATCTTGGGCACACCTGAGGCCATGAGGATGGTGGTGAACGTCTCCTCGTACTCGCGCACGGCCTCGGCGTCGCGTCCGTGGGCCTGCGGGGGCATCTCCGGCCCCTGGGGCGCGGCCTGCTTGCGCCGGTGGGTGCGGCGTTCGGTGGCGCGGTGGGCAAGGTCGGCGCGGTAGGCGGTGGGACCGCCGTTGCGCATCACCTCACGCGTGATCGTCGAGGTCGGACGGTCGAGGCGTCTGGCGATCTCCGCGTAGGCGAGGCCGTCGGCCAGGCCCAGCGCGATCTGCTGGCGGTCCTGCTGAGTGAGCCTGCCTCCCGGCATCGCGGTCTCCTTCGTTCTTGTCGGTGCCTGCCTCCAGAATAGCGTTCACTCTCAATTCATTGCAACGAGTGAGGTCCCTGTCGTTGCGTTAAATTCAGAAGCGTTGCAACGATCTCCTTGCTTCGACCTGCATTTATGGCGTTTTTGCGCAACGGACTTGTTGCGGCGCCTTGGAAAGCAACGTAGCGTTTCCATTGTTCGAAACAATGAGTCGCAGGAGATCATCATGCAGAAGTTCGCCACCCCCGCCCCCGTCGCCGCCGTCCTCGACATCCCCGCCGGACGCATCCGGCTCATCGCCGCCGACCGCACCGACACCACCGTCGAGATCCTCCCCGCGAACACCGCAAAGAGCCGCGACGTGAAGGCGGCCGAGCAGACCACCGTCACGTACGACGACGGCGTCCTGCGGGTCGAAGCCCCGGCGGCCAAGCGGACCCTCGGCAACCCCGGATCCGTCGAGGTGACCATCCAGCTGCCCGCCGGCTCCCGCATCGAGGCGAAGACGGCCAGCGCCGAGTTCCGCGGCGTCGGACGCCTCGGCGACGTCACCCTCGACAGCGCCCACGGCACGGTCAAGCTCGACGAGACCGCAAACGCCCACCTCACCCTCGCCGCCGGCGACATCACCGTCGGCCGCCTCGGCGGCCCCGCGGAGATCAGCACCCAAAAGGGCGACCTCGACATCACCGAGGCCATGCGCGGGACCGTCACCCTGCGCACCGAGGCCGGCGACATCTCGGTCGGCGCCGCCCGCGGAGTCTCCGCCTCCCTCGACGCCGGCACCTCCTACGGCCGGATCCACAACGCCCTCCAGAACACCGAAGGCGCCACCGCCGCCCTGAACATCCACGCCACCACCGCCTACGGCGACATCACCGCCCGCAGCCTCTGACCACAGCCTTTGCCCCGCAACCTCTGAGGAGCAGCATCATGACGAACATGACCCCCGAGATCACCGGGCAGGATCGCCCGGAGCTGCAGAAGGCCATCCAGGAGGTCGTCGATTCCGGTTTCGCCGGGATGCAGCTGCGCGTGCACGATGAGCGGGGTGAGTGGGTCGGCAGCGCCGGGGTGCGCGAGCTGGGCGAGAGCGCCGCGCCACCGGCCGACGGGCGGGTCCGGATCGGCAGCAACACCAAGACCTTCATCGCGACCCTGATGCTGCAGCTGGTGGCCGAGGGAAAGATCGGGCTGGACGACCCGGTGGCCGGCTACCTGCCCGAGTTCGGGCTGGACCGGCGGATCACGGTACGGATGCTGCTGCAGCACACCAGCGGGGTGTTCAACTTCACCGGCGAGTACTACGAGGACGGGACGGTCGCGCCCGGGATCCCCTGGCAGGGCCGGGAGTGGGTGGACAACCGGTTCAAGAACTACCGGCCGGAGGAGCTGGTACGGCTGGCGTTGTCCAAGCCGGCGCGGTTCGAGCCGGGGACGGACTGGAGCTACTCCAACACCAACTACGTGCTGGCCGGACTGCTGATCGAGAAGGTCACCGGCCGCGCGCTCGCCGAGGAGATGCAGCGGCTGATCCTGGGGCCGCTCGGGCTCTCGGGCACCGTGGTGCCGGATACCCGGCAGGAGATCCCCGAGCCGCACGCCCACGCCTACTACCGGTACGAGGACGCCGGGCGGCAGAAGACGGTCGACGTCACCCGCCAGAACCCCTCCTGGATCTCCAGCGGCGGGGACATGATCTCGACCACCCAGGACCTCCACACGTTCATCTCCGCGCTCGTGGGCGGCAAGCTCCTGCCGGCCGCACTGCTGGCCGAGATGTGCAAGCCGCATCCCAAGGCCGGCTACGGCCTGGGGGTGTTCGTGCAGGAGACGGACTGCGGCGGCACCGTCATCACCCACAACGGCGGCATCGCGGGCCATGCGGCGCTGATGTACAGCACGCCCGACGGCAGCAGGACCCTGACCGCCTCGCTGAACTATGTGGACGACGCGGCGATGTCCCTGGCCGAGGCGTTCCAGAAGGCGACGCAGAGGCTCGTCATGGAGGTGTTCTGCGGCGGGCGGGGTGAGGCGGCTGACGAGCCGGCCGACAAAGCCGCTGCCGAGGCGGCTGGCGGGCTCGGGCGGTGAAGCGTGCAGGGCCCGGGTGGGCGGGTGCGGCTCTAGGCGGACGTCCTGGCGTAGGTGAGGACGACGTTCCCGCGCTCGAAGACGCGGCTGTCGGTGAGCCTGAAGGTGCACGGCGAGAAGCCGGCGCGGAAGAGCGGGACGCCGGAACCGGCCACGACCGGGCACTGCTTGACGATCAGTTCGTCGATCTCGGGCAGGAGCCGGCCGGCCAGGTCGCCGCCGCCGCAGAGCCAGATGCCGAGCCCGTCCTCCTGCTTGAGCCGGCGGACCAGCTCCACCGGATCCTCCGTGGTGACCTCGACGGCCGGGTCCGGGCTGGTGGTGAGCGAGCTGGAGAAGACGATCTGCCGCAGGTGGGCGTACGGGCTGGTGAGGCCTTCAGCCTGCCCCGGGGCGTACGTGCCACGGCCCATGAGCACGGTGTCGAAGCGAGTGTTGGGGGCGTCCGCGACTCCGAAAGCGGCACGGGCCGGGGTCGGGAGCGCGTCCGCGTACTCGGCGGCCAGGTGCGGCACGAAGTCCTCGGTGACGTGCGCCATGAGGAAGTCGAAGCCACCGTCAGGGTCGGCGATGAAGCCGTCGATGGAGGCGCCGACGAAGTAGGTGAGCTTGCGCAATGCCAGTCCCTCAGTTCAGACGAATTTTATGACAGACGTAACTTTACGCACAGGCGACTTAGATGATCAAGAGCAATTTTGCCGCAGGGGAAGTTTTTTCTCCGCGGACGCAGCGGAAGGGGACGCCACAGAAGAGGACGCCGCGGCCGGGACCGGATGGCGCCCGTCCTCGGCCGGCGCCCTACCTCAGCGCCCGTCTGAGTACCCCCCTCGTCCTCCCCGCCAGCGCTGTCGCCACGTAGCGGTCCACGCCCGGCAGGCGGGCGGCGCGTAGGGCCAAGCGGCGCGCCCGTAGTTCCGTCTCTGAGCCGGGGAGGAACCAGCGCACGCCCCGCCGGGCCGCCCGCTGCTTCTCCTCGACCACCGGCCGCCACCTCTCCTCGTACCGCCGCAGCGCCGTCCCGACCGACGGCGCCCCGGCCAGCTGCTCGGCGAGCAGGTAGGCGCCGGCCATGCCGAGCGAGGCGCCCTGACCGGCGAGCAGGGACACCGCGTAGCAGGCGTCGCCGACGAGGGTCACCCGCCCCTGGCTCCAGCACGGCACCTCGACCTGGGCGACCAGGTCGTAGTACACCTCGTCGCCGGGCGGGCAGGCGCGCAGCGCCCGCGGGACGACCCAGCCGAGGCCGGCGTATTCGCGGCGCAGCGTCTCCCGCGGGTCGTCCGGCAGCGCGGGGTCGGCGGAGCGGTGGACGGCGAACGCCGCCACGCGGCCGTCGCGCAGGCTGTAGAAGCCCATCTGGCGGTCGGTCGTGTCGGTGAGGACGAAGTTCCTCCGGCCGATGGCGTGGATCTCCGGGTCCTCGAAGACGAACGCCGCGGTGTGGAAGCCGAGGCGGCGCACGTAGCGCTCGTCGTCGCCGAAGGCGAGCCCGCGGACGGCCGAGTGCACGCCGTCCGCGCCGACGACGACGTCCGCCGCGACCTCCGTGCCGTCGGTCAGCGTCGCGGCCGCGCCGTCCGGGTGGTGGGTGACCGCGGTGAGCCCCGTCCCGAACCGCACGTCGACCTTGCCGGGCAGGCTCTCGTACAGCGCCCGTTCGAGGTCCGGCCGCATGATGCTGATCAGGCGTCCGCCGGCGGCCCGGCCGAAGCGCTCGTAGCTCAGACCGGCCCGCGTGCGCCCCTCGCCGTCCACGTAGCGGAGGGCGTCCACCGCGTAGCCGAGCTCCTGCAGCCGGGGCAGCAGGCCCATCTCGCGGGCGGCCGTGTAGCCGGGGCCGAAGAAGTCGATCATGTAGCCCTGGGTGCGGAGGCCGTCGGCCTTCTCCAGGACGACCACCTCCCAGCCGTGGTCGCCGAGGCACCGCGCGAGGGCGAGCCCCGCGATCCCACCGCCGCAGATCAAGGCCTTCATCGCGTGCAGCCTCCCACTCGCGTCGTCCGCCGCCCCCGGAACCCGACATGTGCCCGCGCCGACCGCCGCCACACGTCCGCCGAGCGTCCTCCCACCCCCGTCCCCCGCCCGGCTCACCCGGCCGGGCGTACCGCCCGGTTGTCCCCGGCAGTGACGTCATGGGGTATCCCGTCATGGCGCAGGGCTCGCAGGCCGACCGCGACGCGATGAACGGATGAACGGATGAACGGCAGGTCGCCGGGGGCGGGAGGCGTGCTGAGCAGCACGGGGCCGGGAGGAGTTCCGGGTAACGGGGGAGGGGGACGCGGCTCCTCCCGGCCTCGGCCAGTTTCGCCGGTGACGTGGCGTGGCGGCAGGGCCGTGCGGGCCCCTTTCCCAGGGCCGGGCGGCCCTGTCGTACGCTGCTGGACAGGTACCTGGCCCGGGGAGCAGTCATGACCGAAACCGCAGATCAGACCGGTGATCACATGGCCGGCGGGTTACCGTCGGCCAATCGGATGCGCGGACTCCTCGACGCCGTGATGAGCCTCGGACACGGGCTGGAGCTCCCCCAGGTCCTGCACGGGATCGTCGAGGCCGCGGTCACGCTCACCGATGCCGAGTACGGTGCCCTCGGGATCGTCGGTGACGGGGGGACGCTGTCGGAGTTCCTGCCCGTCGGCATGTCCGAGGAGCTCACCGCGCGCATCGGCCGCACCCCCTGCGGCCGCGGCATCCTCGGGGAGCTCATCCACAACCCCGCCCCGCTCCGGCTCACCGACCTCAACCGGCACCCGCGCAGCTACGGCTTCCCCGAGCACCATCCGCCCATGCGCACCTTCCTGGGCGTGCCGGTGCGCGTCCGCGACGAGGTCTTCGGCAACCTCTACCTCACCGAGAAGCGGGGCGGCGCCGCCTTCGACGCCGACGACGAGGCCGTCCTCACCACGCTCTCCATCGCCGCGGGCGTGGCCATCGACAACGCCCGCATGTACCACGAGAGCCGTCGCCGCGAGCGCTGGCTGCAGGCGCTCGGCGAGATCACCCGCAGCCTGCTGTCCGGCACGGACGCGGACGAGGCGCTCAAGCTGATCGCCGAGCGGGCGCGGGAGGTCGCGGACGCGGACGGCGCCGCCGTCGTGCACGACGGCCAGGACGCCGTCGACTCCGCGCCCGGCGACGGGCCGACCGTCGTCGTCCCCCTGCCGTCCGGCCCCGGCGCGTGCGGCGCGCTGCGGCTGCACCGGCGGCCCGGGCGGCCCCCGTTCGACGACACCGAGGTGAAGCTGATCTCCGGCTTCGCCGACCAGGCCGCGATCGCCCTCGAACTCGCCCAGCGGCGCGCCGAGTCCGAGGAGCTGGCCGTCCTCCACGACCGCGACCGGATCGCCCGCGACCTGCACGACCTGGCCATCCAGCGGCTC
The DNA here is from genome assembly GCF_013394065.1 of Streptomyces rectiverticillatus. Classification (NCBI taxonomy): domain Bacteria; kingdom Bacillati; phylum Actinomycetota; class Actinomycetes; order Kitasatosporales; family Streptomycetaceae; genus Streptomyces; species Streptomyces rectiverticillatus. Next base: position 4,020,741 of record NZ_CP040752.1, on the reverse strand, counting down.
TTCGCGACCGGCATGACCCTGCAGAGCGCCACCCGGCTGATCGACCGGCCCGAAGCCGCCGAGCGCGTCGGCCGGGCCGTCGACGACCTCGACACCACGATCCAGATCATCCGGTCGACCATCTTCGGCCTGCGGACGGCCGGCGACGGCCGCGGCGGCGGGCCCAGCCTGCGGCGCGGCATGGCCGAGGCCGTGCAGGCCGCCACGCGGACACTGGGCTTCGCACCCGCCCTGCGCATCGAGGGCCCCGCCGACACCGACGTCCCCGGCGAACTCGCCGAGCACATCCTCGCGGTGGCCGTGGAAGCGCTGAGCAACGCGGCCCGCCACGCCCGCGCCCGCCGCGTGGACGTCGCCCTGGCCGTGGACGCCTCGTCGGCCACGCTGACCGTCACGGACGACGGCGTCGGCGTCGGCTCCGCACCCCGGCGCGGCGGGCTGGCCAACATGAGGTCCCGGGCCGAACTGCACGGCGGGCACCTGTCCGTGGAGTCGCCCGAGGGCGGGGGGACGCAGATCGTGTGGGGCGTGCCGCTGCCGGAGTGAGGGCGGGGCCGGGCCGGGGCGGGGCCGGGGCCGGGGCGGGACCGGGGCGGGACCGGGCCTGGGGCGGGGCCTCGCCGACGCCGTCCGTCCCCTCAGCCGTTCCGCGCCTTCCCCGCGATCACCGCCGCCTGCACCCTCCTCCCCACCCCCAGCTTCGCCAGGATCGACGAGATCCGGTTCTTGACCGTCTTCTCGGCGAGGAACAGCCGGTCCGCGATCTGCCGGTTCGTCAGGCCCTCGCCGATGAGATCGAGGATCTCCCGCTCGCGCGGCGAGAGGCGGTCGAGTTCCGATGCCTCCGGCACCTCCGGCTCGCTCGGCTCGCGCAGGCGGGCCATCACCCGGGACGCCGTGCGCGGGTCGAGCGTCGACTTCCCCGTGGCCACCGTCCGCACCGCGGACACCAGCTCCGAGCCGTTGATCTGCTTGAGGACGTAGCCCGCGGCGCCCGCCATGATGGCGTCGAAGAGGGCCTCGTCGTCGTCGAAGGACGTGAGCATCAGGCAGGCCAGCCCCGGCATCCGGGCGCGCAGTTCGCGGCACACCTCGATGCCGCCGTGGTCTCCGCCCTCCTCGCCCCGCTCGCCGAGGCGTACGTCGAGGACGGCGACGTGCGGGCGGGACGCGGGCACCCGCGAGAGGGCCTCGCGGCCCGTGGCCGCCTCCCCCACGACCTCGATGTCCGGCTCCGCTTCGAGGAGGTCGCGGACGCCGCGGCGGACCACCTCGTGGTCGTCGAGGATGAAGACCCTCAAGGGGTCTGTTTCCGAGGTGACTTGCGGGGCGGTGTCCGTCTCAGTGTCCGTATCGGTGTCCGTATCGGTCCGTTCCATACGAGGCAGTATGTCCGGGCCGGGCGGAGGCGCCACGTCCGGGCCCGGCGGGGGCGCAACGCACGGTGCGGGCGCCCCCGCCGGGGCCCGTTCGCACAGACCCCGCAACCAGCTCACACCGCGCCGCCACCGCCCGGATAGGGCCGAACGGCCCTGCGGACCGGGGCCGGGCGGTCCCGCCGGCCCGTTGCCATACTGGCGCGTCCCAGCCCGCGTGAGGAGCTCAAGGAGCTGCCGACCCGTGAACACCGTCAACGACTCCTACCACTCCCTGCTCGCCCGGCACGACGCGATGCGGCTGCGCCGGCAGTTGCTGTCCCCGGGTGCGCGGCAGGCGGCGGAAGGGTCCGGCGCGCGGGCCGGGGCGCCGCCGCAGCGGCCCTACGACGAGGCCGCCGGCGCCGCCGACCAGCGCGTGATCACCGACCACCTCGAACTCGTCACGCCCTTCAGCGACTTGATCACGCACCTCTATGACGCGATGTTCGCGCACTGGCCCTATCTGCGGCGCCTCTTCCCGGACTCGATGGAGTTCCAGCGCAGGCACCTCGAAGGGATCTTCTGGTACCTGATCGAGAACCTGCACGACCCGGACGAGGTGGCGTCCGTCTTCACCCGGCTCGGCCGCGACCACCGCAAGCTGGGCGTACGGCCCGCGCACTACCGGGCGTTCGAGGCCGCGCTGTGCGAGGCGCTGCGCCGGACGGCGGGCCCGCGGTGGAACGAGGCCATGGAGCAGGCGTGGGTGCGGATGCTGCGGTTCGCGGTGGCGGCCATGGTCCGGGGCGCGGAGGCCGCACTCGGCGAGCCGCCCGCCTGGCAGGCCACGGTCACCGGGCACGAGCTGCGCCGCCCGGACCTGGCCGTCCTGCGCGTGCGGACGCACGAGCCGTACCCGTACCGGGCCGGGCAGCACGCGGCGGTGGCCTCGCCGCTGCTGCCGCAGGCGTGGCGGCAGTACTCGCTGGCCTGCGCGCCGCGGCCGGACGGCGAGCTGGAGTTCCACGTGCGGCTGACCGGCCGCGGCGGGGTCAGCGAGGCCCTCGTGGCCCGCACCCGCCCCGGCGACACGCTGCGGCTCGGCCCGGCGAGCGGGACGATGACGCTCGACGACGACCTCGCGCACGACCTGCTGCTCGTCGCGAGCGGCACGGGGTGGGCGGCGGCGAAGGCGCTGCTGCAGGAGCTGGCCGCCCGCCGCGCCGCCCGCCGGGGCGCGCACCGCGCCGCGCACCTCTTCCTCGGGGTCCGGCACCCGTCCGCGCTCTACGACACCGAGGCGCCGGACGAACTGCGGCGCCGCTACCCGTGGCTGCAGGTCACCCAGGTGGTCGGGGAGGGGCCGGGGCCCGGTGAGCACCACGCGCTGGCGGAGGTCGTCGCGGGGCACGGGGGCTGGGCCCGGCACCTCGCCTACGTCAGCGGGCCGCCGTCCATGGTCGGCACGCTCGTGGCCCGGCTCACGGCGGGCCCGTCGCCGGCGCTCCCGGCCGCCCGCATCCGGCACGATCCGCTGCCGGACCGGGCCTAAGGCCTGTCCGACGGGACTTCGGCTCTGGTTCCGTCGTTGCCGCCTGCGGCGGCGAGCGCCCTGCGGGGGCGTCCTCAAGCGCCGGACGGGCTGATATCGGCTGAGCTCCAGCCAACCAGCCCGTCCGGTGCTTGAAGACATCGCCGCACAGCGGTGGTGCGCGCCCGTGATCCGCCGGACACCCCCTAGGGGCACCCGGGGGCCGGAGGCCGGCCCTGACCCGTCCTGGCCCGCCCTCGCCCAGGGCCGAACGGCCCCTGGTACGCGGTGATCTGCTCGCCTGTACTGGTGGGGTGAGCGACGCCACCGCACCTCCCCGTCACCGGGTCGAACTCAGCCGCGCCGAGTCTCTCCGGCTCCTGGGCAGCGTCTCCCTGGGCCGGGTCGTCTTCACCCGCCGCGCCCTGCCCGCCATCCGGCCGGTCAACCACGTCGTGGACGGCGGAAACGTCGTCATCCGCACCCACGAGGGCGCCGCCCTCGCCGGGCTCGCGGCGCCTCCGGAGCAGACGGGCATCGGCAGCCGCGGCCGGGCGGCCGGGCGGCCCGGCCGGGGTGAGGGTGGCGATGCGGGCCAGGGCGTGGTGGTCGCCTACGAGGCCGACGCCATCGACCCCGAAACCCACCTCGGCTGGAGCGTCGTGGTCACCGGCTACTGCACGCTCGTCACCGACCCGGACGAGCTCGCCCGCTACGAGGCCCTGCTGGAGCCGTGGTGGGACGAGCGGATGGACTGCGCGGTGCGGATTCGTCCGTCGCTCGTCACGGGTGTCCGGCTGACGAACGGACGCGGCGCGGCGCCGACGGCAGCCACCTGACGGCCGTTCCCTGACGGCCGTGCCCCGGTGACGGCCGACCCCCTGACGGCCGTCACCGTGACGGCCGTCCCCCTGACGAACGGCCTCCAGGCGGACAGCCTCCCGGCGGGAGGGCTCCCGGCGGGTGGCCGACTCCTGGCGCACGGCCCCCGGATACACGGCCGTCCCCTAGAGCACGACTCCCAGACGCACGGCCGTCCCCTAGCGCACGGCTCCCGGACACACGGCCGCCTCCCAGCGAGCGGGCTCCGGGCGGGCTCCCGGCAGGCGGCCGGGCTCCTGGCACACAGCCCCCGGATCCACAGCTACCTCCAGCACACGGCCCCCGGACACGGCCGTCGCCTAGCGCACGACTCCCAGACGCACGACCGTCCCCTAGCGCACGGCTCCCGGACACACAGCCGCCTCCCAGCACACGGCCCCCGGACACACAGCCGCCCCCTAGCGCACGACTCCCAGGCGCACGGCCACCTCCTGGCGCACGGCACCCGGACGCACCGCCACCTCCCAGCACACGGCCCCCGGACACACAGCCGTCCCCCAGCACACGACTCCCAGACCCACGGCCACCTCTGGCACAAGGCCCCCGGACACACGGCCGCCTGACGACCGGTTTCCCGTCAGGCGGCCCCACTACGACGCCTCGCGTACGGCCCCCTGCTGCGCGGCCTCCCGCCGTACGGATTCCCACCGTACGGATTCCCGGCGCACCGCCTCCTCGTACCGGCGTACGACGAGCCGTGCTACGGCCTCGTGCGGGCCGAGGGGGGCCGAGACGAGTCGGGGACCGGCCTCCCTGCGTACCGCCTCGCTGAAGTGGCCGGGCGCCGTCAGGTAGGTGGCGACGGACACGTCCTCGTGCCCCTCCGCCCGTAGGGCCGCCACGGCGTCCGCAGGTCTCGTGCCGTACCCGGCCGCGTGCGCGGGCACCACGCGCGTTCCCAGCCTCAGGGCGAGCAGCCGCGCCATGCGGGCGGTGTCCGCCCCCGCCGCGGGGTCGGAGGAGCCCGCGGCGGCGAGTACGACCGGCGCCGGGGACCGCTCCGGCCGGCCCGCCTCGGCCAGTCGCCCGGCGAGCGCCTCGGCGAGCAGCGGGTGCGGGCCGAGCGCGGGGGCGGTGCGGCAGTGCAGCCACGGCGCGGCCGCCACGGCGGCGGGCACGTCGGAGCGCAGGTGGTGGCCGGTGCCGAGGAGCAGCGGTACGAGCACGGCCGCGCCGTCGAGCCCGGCCAGGACCGACTCCAGCGACGGCGACGCGAGGCCGAGGTAGCCGACCCGCACGTCCAGCCCGGGCCGCAGCGCGCGCACGCGCCGCACCAGCGCCTCGGTCACCGCGACCCCGGCCGGGCTGCGGGTGCCGTGGGCGACGGCGACGAGGGCGGGGGCGGGGGCGGGGACTGGCGTAGCCGACCGGAACGAGACCATCCCTCACACCCCTTCCAGCCGGTTCCGGCCCGGCCGGAGGTAGACCGCCCACGTGAGCGCCGCACACAGGGCGTACGTGGCCAGGAAGGCCAGGTACGCCGCGTCGCCGTTGTGCGTGCCCAGGAAGGACTGGCGGAAGGCGAGGTTGACCAGGACGCCGCCGAAGGCGCCCACCGCGCCGGCGACCCCGATCAGCGCCGAGGCGCGGCGGCGGGAGGCCCGTTCGGCATCGTCCGGGTCCGCGCCGACCGCCACCGCGGCCCGCGCCTGCGCGCGGAAGATCGCCGGGATCATCTTGTACGTCGAGCCGTTGCCGATGCCGCTGAAGACGAACAGCGCCACGAACCCGGTGACGAACAGCGGCAGGGAGCCCTGCCGCGACGCCGCCAGGACGGTCACCGCGCCCGCGGCCATCGCCCCGTAGTTCCACAGCGTCACCCGCGCCCCGCCCCAGCGGTCTGCGAGCAGCCCGCCGTACGGGCGTACCAGCGAGCCGAGCAGCGGGCCGAGGAACGTCAGGCCCGCGGCCGCGACCGGCGTCCCGAAGTCCTCCTGGAACTGCACCTGCAGCACCTGTCCGAAGGCGAAGCCGAAGCCGATGAAGGAGCCGAACGTGCCGACGTAGAGCACGGACATGACCCAGGTGTGCGGCTCCCGGCAGATCTCGCGCAGGGCGCGCCTGTCGTTGCGCAGGGCGGTGAGGTTGTCCATGCGCAGCGCGGAGCCGAGGGCCGCGAGGGCGATCAGCGGGATGTAGATCAGCGGCAGCAGGCGCGGGTGGCCGCTGCCCGCGGTGGCGAGGACCAGCAGGCCGAGGAGCTGGACGGCGGGCACGCCGAGGTTGCCGCCGCCGGCGTTGACCCCGAGGGCCCGGCCCTTGAGGTGCTGCGGGTAGAAGGCGTTGATGTTGGCCATGGAGGAGGCGAAGTTGCCGCCGCCGACCCCGGCGACGCAGGCGACGGCGAGCAGGGTCCCGTAGGAGACGCCGGGTTCGAGGACGATGCCCGCCAGCACGGTCGGGACGAGCAGCAGGAGGGCGCTGAACACCGTCCAGTTGCGGCCGCCGAAGCGGGCCACGGCGACGGTGTACGGGAGCCGCAGCACGGCGCCGAGCGCCGTCGGCAGGGCGGTGAGCAGGAACTTCCCGGCGGGGTCGATGCCGTACTCGGGCCCGAGGAAGAGGACCAGGACGGACCACAGGCTCCACACGGAGAAGCCGATGTGCTCGGAGAGCACGGAGAAGACCAGGTTGCGGCGGGCGACGCGGGCGCCCGTCTCCTTCCAGAAGACGGGGTCCTCGGGGCGCCAGTCGGCGATGTCGTGGGGGCGGCGTGGTGGAGGGGGTGGCTGCGCGTCGGCCGGTGCCGCGGGGGCTGACGCGGGTGCCACGGGGGCTGACGCGGGTGCCACGGGTGCCACGGGGGCCGACACGAGGGCCGCGGGGGCCGCGGAGGCCGCAGCAGCTGACGCGGCGCCTGCCCCCGGCAGGCCGTTCCCCCGCCGCACCGGCCACACCCGTACCGTCGCCTCGCTGCCGTCCGGCGCGACCGGCTCGTCCAGGCAGGTGCCCGTCCGCAGGTCGAAGGCCTGCTTGTACATGGGCGAGGCCACCACCGGCACGCCGTCCCGGCTGCCGAGGATGCCGCGCGAGAGGACGTACGCGCCGCTGAACGGGTCGCGGTTGCCGACGGCGTACACCTCCCCGGCCCGGTCGCGGAAGACCGCCACCTGCTGGTCGCCGAGCAGGACGGCGACGCCGCGCCCGGGAACGAGCGCCTCCCAGTCGCACACGGGCTGCCAGCCCGTTCCGTCGTGGATCTCCACGGTCGTCGTCATCGTGCACGCACCTCCAGCCGGGCACCGGCGATCACCGGCGTCGTACGGGCCTGCTCGCGCTCACTCGCACGCTCGTGCTCGTGCTCACGTTCACGTTCACGTTCACGCTCGTGCTCGTGCTCGTGCGGCAGGGCGGGTCGGAACTGGCCCCGTTCGGGGACGAAGCGGATGGTCGGGTCGGGGGTGCCGGGGGCGTTGGCGAAGGAGGCGAAGCGGCGCAGCCGTTCGGGGTCGGCGAGGGTGGCGGCCCACTCGTCCTCGTAGGTCTCGATGTGGCGGCCCATCAGCTCGTCCAGGTCGGCGCAGATGCCGAGGGCGTCGTCCATGACGACGGCGCGCAGGTGGTCGAGGCCGCCTTCGAGGCGTTCGAGCCAGGGGGCGGTGCGCTCCAGCCGGTCGGCGGTGCGGATGTAGAACATCAGGAAGCGGTCGATCGTCCGGATCAGGGTGGGGCGGTCGAGGCCGGAGGCGAGCAGGTCGGCGTGGCGCGGGGTCGCGCCGCCGTTGCCGCCGACGTAGAGGTTCCAGCCGTCGGAGGTGGCGATGACGCCGAAGTCCTTGCTCTGCGCCTCGGCGCACTCGCGGGCGCAGCCGGACACCGCGGCCTTCAGCTTGTGCGGGGCGCGCAGCCCGCGGTAGCGCAGCTCCAGTTCGATGGCGAGGCCTACGGAGTCCTGCACGCCGTAGCGGCACCAGGTCTCCCCCACACAGGACTTCACGGTGCGCAGGGCCTTGCCGTAGGCGTGCCCGGATTCGAAGCCCGCGTCGACGAGCCGCCGCCAGATCTCCGGGAGCTGGTCGACACCGGCGCCGAAGAGGTCGATCCGCTGCCCTCCGGTGATCTTCGTGTAGAGCCCGAAGTCGCGGGCGATCTCGCCGATGACGATGAGGCCCTCGGGGGTGATCTCCCCGCCGGGGACGCGCGGGACGACGGAGTAGGAGCCGTTGCGCTGCAGGTTGGCCAGGAAGTGGTCGTTGGTGTCCTGGAGGGCGGCCTGTTCGCCGTCGAGGATGTGCCCGTTGCCGAGGCTGGCGAGGATCGAGGCGACGACGGGCTTGCAGACGTCGCAGCCCTCGCCGGACCGCCGCGGGTCGGTGCCGTGTTCGTCGACGAGCCGCGAGAAGCTGTCGATGCCCTTGACGCGGATGATCTCGTAGAGCTCGGCGCGGGTGCGGTCGAAGTGCTCGCACAGGCCGCGGGCGACCTCGGCGCCGGTCGCGGCGAGCTCGTCGTTGACGATGGTGCCGAGCATCTTGACGCAACTGCCGCAGCCCGTACCGGCCCTGGTGCACTTCTTGACGTCGGGCACGCTCGTGCAGCCCGTGTCCCGTACCGCCTCCCTGACCGCGCCTTTGGTGACGTGGTGGCAGGAGCACACGACCGCCTCGTCGGGCAGGGCGACCGGCCCGGCGGGCGCCCCGGCGGAGGTGGGCAGCACGAGCTGCTCGGGCGGGGCGGGCAGCGGCGTGCCGCTCGCGGCGAGGGGGCGCAGCAGGCCGTACGCCTCCGCGTCGCCGACCAGGACGCCGCCCAGCAGCGCGCCGTCGGCGCCGATGACCAGCTTCTTGTACACGCCGTCGCGGCTGCTGGAGTACAGCACGTCGAGGGCGCCCGGGGTGGTGCCGTGCGCGTCGCCGAAGCTCGCGACCTCCACGCCGAGGAGCTTGAGTTTGGTGGAGGTGTCGGCGCCGGTGAAGGTGCCCTCGCCGCCGGAGAGGTGGCGCGCGGCGGTCTCCGCCATGGCGTAGCCGGGCGCGACGAGCCCGTACACGCGGCCGTCGGAGGCGAGCGCGCACTCGCCGATGGCGAGGACGGCGGGGTCGGCCGTGCGGCAGCGGTCGTCGACGACGATGCCGCCGCGCTCGCCGACGGGCAGGCCGCAGTCGCGGGCCAGCTGGTCGCGCGGGCGCACCCCGGCGGAGAAGATCACCAGGTCGGCGGCGAGCGCGGTGCCGTCGGAGAGGGTGAGGCCGCGGGTGCGGCCGTCGTCGTCCGTGTCGACCTGCTGGGCTCCGGCGCCGGTGTGCACGGCGACGCCGAGCTCCTCGATCTTCCGGCGCAGGACGGCGCCCCCGCCGTCGTCGACCTGGAGCGCCATCAGCCGGGGCGCGAACTCGACGACGTGGGTCTCCAGCCCCATGGCCTGCAGCGCGCCCGCGGCCTCCAGGCCGAGGAGCCCGCCGCCGATGACCGCACCGGTCCGGGCCGTGCGGGCGCCTTCCCGGATGGCCTCCAGGTCCTCGATGGTGCGGTAGACGTGGCAGCCCGGGGCGTCGTGCCCGGGGACGGGCGGCACGAAGGGGTACGAGCCGGTGGCCAGCACCAGGGCGTCGTAGGGGAAGGTGCGGCCGGAGGCGGTGGTGACGGTCCGCGCGTCCCGGTCGACGGCGGTGGCCGGGTCGCCGAGCCGCAGGTCGATGCCGTGCTCCGCCAGGAACCCCGCGCTGCACAGGGAGAGCTCCTCGGCGGAGGTGCCGGAGAACCAGGAGGTCAGGTGGACGCGGTCGTACGCGGGCCGCGGCTCCTCGGCCAGGACGGTCACCTGCCACTCCGAGGTGCGCTCGGTCAGGGCTTCCAGGAAGCGCTGGCCGACCATGCCGTGGCCGATCAGGACCAGGTGTTTCACCGTCATCAGGAGGCTCCTCGGGCCGTGGGCAGGTGCAGGGGTGGTGCCGTGAGCGGGTGCAGGGGTGGGGGTGAGGGTGCCGTGAGCAGGGCCAGGGGTGGTGGTGCCGTGAGCAGGTCCAGGGGGTCGCCGGGCACGGGCTCGTCGCGCTCGTAGGCGCGGACCAGGGCGGCGGCCGCCGCCGGGTCGCCGAGGAGGATCCCGCCGACGATCCGGTCGCCGCGCAGCAGGAGCTTCTTGTACGAGCCGCGGGTCGCGTCGGCGAGCCGCAGGACGTCGACCCCGGGGGTCTCGGGCCCGGGCGCCTCGGGTCCGCTCTCGCCGAACGCCGCGTACGCCAGGGGCCCGGCCGTCAGCCGGGTGTACGGGCGCGAGCCCGGGTACACGGCGTCCGGGGCGGCGCCGGAGAGCCGGGCGGCCAGCACGTCGGCCTGGTCCCAGGCGGTGCCGGCCGTGCCGTGCGCGGTGCCGCGGTGCTCGGCGCAGTCGCCGATCGCGTACGCGTCGGGGGCGCAGGAGAGCCGGTCGTCGACGACGATCCCGGTGCGGACGGGGAGACCGGCGGCGCGGGCGAGCGCGGTGCGGGGCACGACGCCGCAGGCGATGACGACGAGGCCGGCGTCCAGCACGGAGCCGTCGGCGAGGCGGACGGCGGTGACGCGGCGCGGGGCGCGGGCGCGGGCGCGGGCGGTCAGGGCTGTACGGGACGGTCCGCTCCCGCCCGTACGCCGCCCGCCGCCCGTACGCCCGGCGCCGTCCGTCCACCCGGCACCGTCCGTCCACCCGGCACCGTCCCCGGCGCCCGCTCGGACCGGCTGCTGCGCCACGGTCTCCGGGGCCTCCGTCAGTACCTCTTCCAGCACCTCCTCCGCCACGCTGTCCGTGAGGACTTCGACGCCCAGCTCCATAAGGCCCCGGCGCAGGATGCCGCCCGCCGGGCCGTCCAGGTCGCGTTCGACGAGGTGGCCGGCCCGGTGGACGAGCGTCACCGGCAGGCCCCGCGCCGCCAGGGCGCGGGCCGCGCTCACCCCGAGCACCCCGCCGCCGACCACCACCGCGCGGCGGGCGTGCGCCGCCGCGCCGGTCAGGCCGCGGCAGTCGGCGGCGGTGCGCAGCACGTGCACCCCGGGCCGCGGCCGCCCGTCGGCGCCGCACAGTCCGTCGACGGGCGGCAGGACCGGCTCGGCGCCGGTGGCGAGCACGAGCTCGTCGTAGGGGACGTGCGCGCCGTCCTCCAGCTGCAGGGTGTGCGCGACGGTGTCGAGCCCCGTCACCGCGCAGCCCGTCCGCAGCCGCGCGTCGCCGGACGGCAGCGTGAGGTCGTCCGCGGCGTAGCGCCCCGTGAGGGCGTCGGCGAGCAGAGCCCGGTTGTACGGGGCGCAGGGCTCGGCTCCGTACAGCGTCACTTCCGCGTCCCCGCCGAGGGCCTGGAACCGGTCGGCGAACCGGGCGGCGGCCATGCCCGCGCCCACGACGGCGATCCGGCGCGTCACCGTTCCGCCTCCGTAGCGGCGGAGGCGGAAACGGAGGAGGCCCGCTCGACGCGCACCGCGCACACCTTGAACTCGGGCATGCGCGAGACGGGGTCGAGGGCCGGGTTCGTCAGCGAGTTGGCGCGGCCCGCGCCGCCCCAGTGGAAGGGCATGAAGACGGTGTCGGGCCGGACGGTGTCGGTGACGCGGGCCGGGGCGACCGCCCGCCCGCGCCTGCTGCTGACGGCCAGCAGCTCGCCCTCCTCGACCCCGAGCCGACGGGCGAGGGCGGGGTGGAGCTCTACGAAGGGGCCCGGCGCGGCCTTGTTGAGCTCGTCGACGCGGCGGGTCTGGGCTCCGCTCTGGTACTGGGAGACGACGCGGCCCGTCGTCAGGAACAGCGGGTAGTCGCCGTCCGGCTCCTCCGCGGCGGGCCGGTGCGACACCGCGGCGAACCGCGCCCGCCCGTCGGGGGTGGCGAAGCGGTCCAGGAAGAGGCGGGGCGTGCCGGGGTGGTCCTCGCCGGGGCACGGCCAGAAGACGCCGTCCTCGTCGCGGATGCGGTCGTAGCTGATGCCCGCGTAGTCCGCCTGCCCGCCCGCCGAGGCGCGCCGCAGCTCCTCGAAGACCTCCTCGGGGTCCTCGGGGAACCCCTCGGGCACGCCGAGCCGGGCGGCGAGTCCGTGCAGGACGGCGAGGTCGCTGCGGACGCCCTCCGGGGCGTCGACGGCCTTGCGGCGCAGGATCACCCGCCCCTCCAGGTTCGTCGTCGTGCCGGTCTCCTCCGCCCACTGGGTGGCGGGCAGGACCACGTCGGCGAGCCGGGCCGTCTCGGAGAGGACCACGTCGCTCACGGCGAGGAAGTCCAGCGCGCGGATCCGTTCGGTGACGTGGGCGGCGCGGGGCGCCGAGACCACCGGGTTCGAGCCCATGAGCAGCAGCGCGCGGACGCCGCCGTCGCGGCCGAGGACGTCGAGGAGCTCGTACGCGCTGCGGCCCGGCCCGGGCAGGGCGGCGGGGTCGACGCCCCAGACCGCGGCCACGTGGGCGCGGGCCGCGGGGTCGGTGATCGAGCGGTAGCCGGGCAGCTGGTCCGCCTTCTGGCCGTGTTCCCGGCCGCCCTGGCCGTTGCCCTGGCCGGTGAGGCAGCCGTAGCCGGACCCGGGGCGCCCCGCCTTGCCGGCCGCCAGGCACAGGTTGATCCAGGCGCTGACCGTGTCCGTGCCCTTGCTCTGCTGCTCGGGGCCGCGCGCGGTCAGCACCATGCCCTGCCCGGCCCCGCCGAACATCGCCGCCGCCGCGGACAGTTGCGCCACGGGCACGCCCGTCAGCCGCTCCACGCGCTCCGGCCAGTGCGCCATGGCGGCGGCGCGGGCCTGCGCGAAGCCCGTCGTGCGGCGCGCGATGAAGTCCTCGTCCAGGTGGCCGTCGGCGATCAGCAGGTGCAGCAGCCCGAGCGCGAGCGCGAGGTCCGTTCCGGGGAGCGGCTGCAGGTGCAGGTCGGCCTGCTCGGCGGTGCGCGTGCGGCGCGGGTCGACGACGATCAGCCGGCCGCCGTTCTCGCGCAGCTCACGGAAGTAGCGCAGCGCCGGCGGCATCGTCTCCGCCGGGTTCGCGCCGACCAGGATCACGCAGTCCGTACGGGCGATGTCCGCCACCGGGAACGGCAGGCCGCGGTCGATGCCGAACGCCCGCCGGTGCGCGGCCGCCGCGGACGACATGCAGAAGCGGCCGTTGTAGTCGATGTTCGCGGTGCGCAGGGCGACCCGCGCGAACTTGCCCAGCAGGTACGCCTTCTCGTTCGTCAGCCCGCCGCCGCCGAAGACGCCGACGGCGTCCCGCCCGTACTGCCGCCGGGCCGCCGTCAGGCCGGCGGCCACCCGGTCGAGGGCCTCGTCCCAGGAGGCCGGGCGCAGCGGGCCGCCCCGGGCGTCACGGACCAGGGGCCCGGTCAGCCGGGCACCGGGGCGCAGCACGGCCGCGGCGGAACGGCCCTTGCCGCACAGGGCGCCGAGGTTGACGGGGAAGTCCGGCCGCTCCAGGACCTCGACCGGCTCCGGGCCGCCGGCCGGCAGCGGGCGCAGCCGCATGCCGCACTGCAGGGCGCAGTAGGGGCAGTGGCTGTCGGTGGCCCTGGCGGGGGCGGTGCCGGTCGTCGTCATGGCACCGAGAATCACGCCGCGGCGTTACGCCTCCGCGTCGGCGATGTTGCCCGTGCGGTACATGCTGTTCACACGGCCGCGCAGGCGGCGTCGGGCGTACGACATGCGCCGTAACCTGCCGGACGCCTTCCCTTACCCCTGCGTGACGGGCACGCAACGACCCCGAAACGCCGCCGACCGAACATGCGCAGCATGGGAACCGGCACCTCTCCCCGCACACCCCCCGTCCCCGGCCCGCTCCTCGGCTACGTCGTCGGCGTCACCGCCGACCGGCGGCGCGACGAACTCACGGCCCTGCTCAGGCGCAGGGGCGCCCGCGTCGTCGAAGCGCCGACGATGCGGATCGTCCCGCTCGACGACGACGTGGCCCTGCGCCGCGCCACCGAACGCTGCCTCACCGGCCCCCTCGACTACGTCGTCGCCACCACCGGCGTCGGCTGGCGCGGCTGGATGAGCGCCGCCGAGGGCTGGGGGCACGGCGCCGGGCTCGCCGGGGCCTGCCGGGGCGCGGAAGTCCTCAGCCGGGGCCCCAAGGCGACCGGGGCCGTACGCGCCAGCGGCCTGGCCGAGGCGTACTCGCCCGGCTCCGAAGCGTGCGACGAACTCCTGGCCTGGCTCCTCGCCCGCGACATCGCCGGCCGCCGCATCGCCGTCCAGGAGCACGGTGCGCCCCTGCCGGGCTTCGCGGACGCCCTGCGCCAGCGCGGGGCCGAGGTCATCGAAGTGCCGGTCTACCGCTGGACGCAGCCCGAGGACCCGGGCGCCGCCCGGCGCCTCGTCGAGCAGACCGTACGCCGCGAAGTCCACGCCCTCACCTTCACCAGCGCCCCGGCCATCGACTTCTTCCTGGCCTGCGCGCGCGAGGCCGGCCTGTTTGCGCAGGTCCTCGACGCCCTCCGGGGCCCCGTCTTGCCCGTGTGCGTCGGCTCCGTCTGCGCCCGCCCCCTGGAAGACGCCGGCGTCCCCACCGTCCAGCCCGAACGCGGCCGCCTCGGCGCCCTCGTCCGCACCCTCACCCAGATCCTCCCCACCCGCGACCGCCGCACCCTCCGCAACGGCCCCCGCCCCCTGGTCCTCCAGGGCAACGCCCTCATAGCCGACGACGAAGCCCTCTGGCTCCCCCCGCTCCCCGCCGCGATCCTCCGCACCCTCGCCGAACACCCCGGCTGGGTCCTCAGCCGGGGTGAACTCCTGCGCCGCGTCTGGGCCGACGCCCAGACGGACGAACACGCGGTCGAGGCGGCGGTGGGCCGCCTGCGCAGCGCACTGGGGTCACACGCGGGGTTGATCAGGACGGTGCCGAAGAGGGGGTACCGGTTGGCGGTGGAGGGGTGACGGGCGGGTTGGTGAGCGGGCCGGGTGCGAGGGGGAACGCCGGGTGGGCACGGTAAGTGGTCACTGATGCGCCTCACTGACGTGCTGACGCTGCCGGGCGTCGATCTCCTTGACCGCGCCCGGCCCCTGCCGCAGCGCCGCGGCACGCCTGACCACCAGCACCGTGCATTTCAAGCACGATGTCTGCGAGGACTTGCTTCCCGCCTGCTCGGACTGAGCGGTCACAGCCCACCGCCTGAGGAACGGCGATTGGCGTCGGCAACGCGTGCTGACAGGAGAGACCCGTCGGCGGCGGTCCCACCTGCGAGCAGTTTTCCGATCAGGACATGGAATTCCGCCGCTTCGACGCTACTCAACACGAGTTCGAGCGGACCCTGTTGTCGGTCCAGAAAGAAGAGGGCAAGCGGAACACGAATCTCGCCGGTATGACCGTCGCGCGTCGCCGTGGCCCCTTTCCGAAGAGACGCGTGGCACTGGTCCAAGTCGTGCATGAAAGCCCCTTACTGCAGGTCGCCGGGTAACAGTCGGTGACCATAGGGCGGTCGCCAGGGGGTGAGGGGGACAATCTGTCCCCCTCACAGGGGCCGGCCCTCTAGAGCGCGGCTGTTACGCCGACCGCCTCCGCCAAGCGACCGGCCTCCCCACGCAGAGCACGTGGCGCCGTACGCCACAGGTCTGCCGCGATGCCGCGGGCGGAGGGGGTGTACGCCACCGTCTCGGAGGCGATCCCGTGGGCGAGCTTCATGACGTGCAGAGCCGCTGTCCGGTCACCGCGCAGGAGGTGTCCGCGGGCCACTTCCACCCACAGGCGCGCGCGCCGCTCCATGGACGGCATCACGTCGGGGTCGATGTCATCCGCCAACGACAGCGCTTCCCCGGACGCCCGAAGGTCCGTGGCCACGGAAACGGCGTGGAAATCCACATTGGCCCGTCCGAATACCGTGCTCGGGTGCACGTAGGCAGCGGGCAGCGACTTGGCGATCTGGTCCCCGCGATCCCAGTACCGCCAGGCGTCTCCCTTGCGGCCTTCACGGGCACAGGTCACCGCGGCATGCAACTGCAGCGCTCCGTAGATCCCCCGCCAGTCGTCGGGAGATCCCTCGAGGTGGGGCCGGATGAGGTCCGCGGCCTCTGTTACGACCCTCAGCGCCTCCTCCGGGTACGAGGTCTCACGGAGAATGTTGCCCATGTTCCAGGCCGCGGCGGCGATGGCGGCAGGGTCATCGGCCCGCTGAGCTGCGCCCAGTGCGCGGTCGGCGACGACCCAGGCGAGTTCGGCCGGTGCTACGTAGGCCGTCGCCTGTCCGGTCAGCCGGTACACGTCGGAGAGGGCGACGAGAGCGGTTCGTCGTTGTGCCCCTTCCAGAGTGCGGGCGGCGGTTTCGGCGTCCCGGATGAGCGCGGGCAGCAGCGCTCCCACTTCGGTGCGGTTGCGCCCTGACGTGTGCCACAGACGCCATGTCTGCTCCACCCGGCCCTGCAGACCGTGCACACCTTGCAGGCCCTGCACGTCGACTGCGGCGCTCAGTGGCGCGAGGCTGCGGCTCATCACAGCGGCCCAGATGGCAGGCATGGTGGGGTGGTCGAATCGTCCCAGAGGGACCGGCTGGACGACCTCAGGAGTACCACCGGTCAGGAGCGACAGGTCGGGGATCTGCAGAGCGGCAGCCAGCCTGAGCAGGAGCGAGTGCGAATTGAGCTCCCGCTCTCCCTTCTCGATCTTCTTGAGCCAGTCCGCCTTCCGGGCGCACAGACCTGCGAGGACTTCGCGGCTCATCCCGCGGGATTCCCTGAGAATCCGGATCCGTTCGCCAGTGCTCAACTCTGCAGGAAAGTCCAGGGTGTCCACCGAACCGCCTCCGTACGCCGACGTGTACGGGCAGCGTACGGGCAGCCGACATCGACGGGCAGGGGTCGCCGGCTGCGCGTGGTAGGGGGCGGCCTTCCGGGTCCGGAAATCAACCGCTCAGGGGCAGGGCGCGGCGGCGTACCGTGCAGAAGACGTCCTGCTGCACGCGATCGACGGGAGAGACGTATGGCCGCCGCTCGGTCGCTCTTCGTCCGGTGTGCGGCGGCTCGCAGCCGCCGCACACCGGCCCTCAGACCTCAGACCTCAGACCTCAGTCCGCTCCACCGGGATCCACAGCTCCGCGTCCGCCCGTGTCGCGTCCTGGGACAGGCGGGTGCGGAGGATTTCGGGGCCCGGGCGGCTGCGGTACGGGTTGGACGGGAACCACTGGGTGAAGACGTCCCGCCACAGGTGCTGCAGCGCCTGCGGGAACGGCCCGGAGCTCTCGAAGACGGCCCATGTGCCCGCCGGGACGGTGAGTGCGTCCATGTCCTCGGGGACGGCGGCGGATCCGGTCACCACGCCGTGGTAGTAGTCGAGTTCGGTCCCCTCGGCCCGGCTCGGGTCGAGGTCGTCGCTCACTCCTACGATGCCCTCCGGCTGCTGATCGGACAGGGCGGCGATGCGCCGTATCGTCTCCTGGCCGATGCCCCGGATGAAGTCGGCGATAGCCGGGTTCACCCCCTCGTGGACCAGCGGGACACGGACCTTCCTGCCGACCACGCGGAACTGCTCCTTCTCCACGACCCGGTATCGCATGCTGCTGCTCCCTTCGACGACGAGACGGAAGGACATCCGGGGCTGGGAGTGCAGAGCCGCACCGGCCCGCCGGGCCTCGCCCGGTCCCACGCCGTGCACGGCCCGGAACGCACGCGCGAACGCCTCCCCCGAGCCGTAGCCGTAGCGCACCGCGATCTCCAGCAGCGTCCGCTCCCCGGCGAGCACCTCGGCGCCCGCGACGGTGAGCCGCCTGCGCCGGATGTACTCCGACAGCGGGATCCCCGCCAGCGCGGAGAACATCCGGCGGAAGTGGTACTCCGACGTCACCGCGATCCGGGCCAGCTCGGTCACCTCGATGCGCTGATCGAGGTGCGACTCGATGTGTTCCAGCGCCTTGTTCAGCCGCTCCAGCACCTCGGTCTCCTTCCTTTACGTCCCTCACGTTAGGAAGGCTGCACCCTGTCGGGCCCGACATCCTGTGCCCGGTCCGATCGGGTAGCGGAGCGCCGGGTTCTGGAACAACCCATATGCGGATCTCGCCCAAGGGTGCAAGCATCGCTGGGCCACGTGGAAGGAGACTGACTTGAGTGAGCCCGCGGTTCGGCCGAACGAGACGACGGTGCCCTTGATGCCGTGCGCGTCAGTGGAGGAGACCCTGACGTTCTATGAGGCGCTGGGGTTCGAGGTGACCTACAAGCAGAGCAAGCCCTATGTGTCCCTGATGCTGCGGTGGAGCGGATTCCAGTTGTGTTTCGGCCCGGCACCCAAGGGCCTGGATCCGACCCGGGAGGAGTCCGGATGCTGCCTGATCATGGTCGACGCCGTGGCGCCGTATCACGCGGCGTTCGTCGCGGCGATGCGGCGGGTCTACGGGAAGGTGCTCGGTTCCGGCCTTCCGCGGATCACCCGTTACCGGCCCGGTGCGTCCCGGTTCACGCTGATCGATCCGTCCGGGAATTCGATCATATTCATCCAGCGCGACGAGCCCATGGAACTGGAATACGGCGGCTCGAAGGAGCTGACGGGCTTGGCCAAGGCGCTCGACAACGCCCGGATCCTGCGCGAGTTCAAAAACGATGACCTGCAGGCCTTCCGTGCGCTCAAGTCCGCGGTGCGCAGGCACGGCACGGACTCCTCGGTGGGGGAGCGGGCCATCGCCCTGTGCCACCTTGTCGACTTGGCCATGGTGCTCGATGAGCCCACCGATCCCTGGCTCGCCGATCTGCGTGGTCTGGAGCTCACCGCCGACGACAGGCAGCGCATCGAGTCGGAACTCGGGCATCTCGACGGACTCCAGGAGTGGCTCCCCCACATGTGAAGCGACCGACGGCGGCCTCACCGCTCGTCCGTCAGCTCCGGCATCGTGCCCTTCGTCGTGTTCAGGTCGATGACGGCGAAGGCCGCGCCCTGGGAGTCGGTCAGGGCTGCGAAGCGGCCGAAGGGGCTGTCCATCGGGCCGAAGTGGAGTGCGCCGCCGTGGTCCCTGGCCTTGGCCACTGCCGCGTCGCAGTCGCCCACCGCGAAGAAGATCTGGATGTAGGGAGGGAGCTCCGGCGGGAATTCCTCGCCCATCGCCATGCGGCCGAGCACCGTCTCGCCTCCGAGGCTGAAGAGCTTGAAGTCGATCTGCTCGTCGCCGGCGTCCGCCTCGCCCTCCATGTGCTGCAGCCCGTAGGGGAAGACGGCGGGGAAGAAGGCGTCAGCCTTGCCGGGTTCGCGGGTGAAGACTTCGGCCCAGCAGTACGCGCCGGGCTCGCCGCGCTTCTGGAAGCCCTCGTGGGTGCCGGCCTGCCAGACGCCGAAGGTGACGCCGGAGGGGTCGCGGGCGAGGACCATGGTGCCGAAGTCGCCGACCGTCATCGGTTCCATCAGCAGCTCGCCGCCGGCCTCGCGGATCTTCCCCGCGGTGGCGGCGGCGTCGGGCGAGGCGAAGTACAGGCACCAGGCGGATTTGCCCTCCTGGCCCGGCATGGGGGGTACGACGGCGGCCACGGCTTTTCCGTCGGAGTACGCCTCCGTGTAGTTACCGAACTCCGTCGCGCTCTCGCCGAACGTCCATCCCAGGACGTCACCGTAGAACTCCTTGGCCTTCTCGATGTCCGTGAACATCGCGTCGGCCCAGCACGGCGTGCCCTCTGCTTGCGCGGCCATGGTCCCGGCTCCTTCCCGGCGATCAGCGAGCGATCAGCAAGCGATCCCCAGCGTTCCCCGAGCATTTCCCGAGCGTTCCCCCGATGCCACGCTAGCCACCCGCGACCGCGCCCGCACGGGGAGCGCGCAGCGCGATCAGCCCGACGATCACCGCCGCCGCCACCGCGACGAGCCCGCACGCCAGGATTCCGGCCCTCGCCCCGTAGTGCTGGACCGCCCAGCCCACGACCGGGCCGCCGATGGGCGTCCCGCCCGTGTACACGAGCATGTACAGGCCCATGACGCGGCCACGCATCGCGGGATCGGTGTGGAGCTGGACCAGGGAGTTGGCCGTCGTGGAGAACGTCACACTCAGTAGGCCCACCAGCACCATCAGTGCCCCGAAGAGCCAGACGGACGGTGCGAGCGCCGTCACCGCCTCCAGGACACCGAAGGCGGCCGCCGTGCCGACCAGCACCACCGTGCGGCTGCTGCGCCGCCGCGCCGACATCAGGGCCCCGGCCAGCGCGCCCAGGCCGACCGCGGTCGTGAGGAAGCCGAACTCCTTCGCGCCGCCGTCGAAGACGTTGTACGCGAAGCCCGAGAGCAGGGTGGGGAAGTTGAAGCCGAAGGTGCAGACGAAGCCGACCAGGACGATGGGACGGACGAGCTCGGGATGCTCGCGCACGTGCCGCAGACCCGCCCTGATCTGGCCCTTCTCGCGCCGCTGCGGCGCCGCCGGCCGTAGCTCCGAGGCCCGTACGGCCAGCAGTGAGGCGATCACCGCGACGTAGGACAGCGCGTTGAGGGCGAACGCCCAGCCGCTTCCGATGACGACGATCAGCGGCCCGGCGGCGGCGGGGCCGAGCAGCCGGGCGCTCTGGAAGTTCACCGCGCCCAGGCTGACCGCGTTGGCCACGCGCTCGGGGCCCACCATCTCGGGGACGAACGTCTGGATCGCCGGATTGGCGAAGACGTTCATGAGGCCGAGCAGGAACGCGAAGACGTAGACGTGGGCGACCACGACGACGTCGGTCAGCGTCAGTACGGCGAGCGCCGCGGCGAACAGGCCCATGGCGCCCTGCGTGGTGAGCAGGATCCGCCGCTTCGGGTACCGGTCGGCCACCACGCCGCCGAACAGGCCGAACAGCAGCACCGGCAGGAACTGCAGAGCCGTGGTGACGCCCACCGCGAACGTGCTGCCGGTGAGGTGGAAGACCAGCCAGTCCTGGGCGACGAACTGCATCCACGTACCGGAGTTCGAGATGAACTGGCCGAAGAAGAAGTAGCGGTAGTTGCGGACGGCGAGCGAGGCGAACATGCGGCCGCCCGGCTTCGCGGACGCCGGTGCGGGGGCGGCCGCGGCGGGGCCCCCTCGGGACGGAGCGGTCATCGGAACCAGGCCTTCGGGTACGGGTTACGCGTCGCGGCGGGCAAGGACCAGCAGGTAGGCGAGGCCCGGCAGCTCTCTGCGCACCGTCCGCACGGCGGTCACCGTGAAGCCGGCCCCGGCCAGCAGTTCCGTCGCCTCCCGCTCGTTGAACCACCGCGACAGGCGGCCGTCCTCGGCGCGGTTCAGAACGCCCTCGGCGAGCTCCTCCGCGGTGGTGAAGAGGCTGACGGCCAGCAGCCCGCCGGGGCGCAGCCGCTGCCGCACGTTCGCCAGGTAGGGCGCGTAGTCCTCCGGTGCCTGGTGGTGAAGCACGCCGTTGTCGACGGCGGCGTCGAAGACGCGGTCATCCGCCAGGTCGGCGAAGTTACCGACCTCGAAGGCGGCCGCGGCGCCGTACCGGCGGGCGATGTCCTCCCAGTCGGGCAGCCGTACGAGGTCGACGGCGGTGACCCGGTGGCCCTGGGCGAGCAGGAGCTCCATGTCCCGGCCGCGGCCCGCCCCGATGTCGATGACGGAGCTGCCCGGCGCGAGTTCCGTGCAGAGCAGCGGCACCAGCTCCCGCATGGCCGGCTCCTCGCTCCAAGAGTCCGCGCCGTCCTCGTAGCGCCGGACGAACGCCTCGCGCAGCAGCTCGCGGTAGCCCGTCTGCTCCCCGACATTCGTGTTCGTGTTCGTGTCCGTGCCAGTGCCAGTGCCCGTGCTCACAGACCGCCTCGCTTCCTCTTCGCCGTGGCCTTCGCTGTCACGTTCGCCGCCGTCACGTCCGCCGCCGCTTCCGTGCCGGCCGCCCGCACCACGGCGGGCTTGCCCCTCGGGTGGACCTCGCTCTTCGGCGCCCACACCCTGCTTCCGGCCGGAACGTCGGCCGTCACCAGCGCGTGCGCCCCGACGAGGCTGTCGTCTCCGATGCGCACGGGGCCGAGGACGGAGGCGCCCGCCCCCACCACGACGCGGTCGCCGAGGGTGGGGTGGCGCCGCTCGCCCGGCAGCCGGTGGCGGTCCCGCCACCAGCCGATCGCCCCGATCGTGACCTGGTGGTAGAGGGTGACGTCGTCGCCGATCACGGCGTCCTCGCCGATGATCACGGCCGCGCCGTGGTCGATGAACAGCCGCCGCCCGACGCGCGCACCCGGGTGGATGTCGACCCCGCCGGACAGGAAACGGCCGACGAGCGAGAGCACGCGGGCCGCCACCCGGTGGCCCCGCGCGTGCAGCCCGCTCGCGGACCGGTGCAGCCACAGGGCCGGCAGGAAGGGGGCGAGGAGCGCCTCGCCGCGGCTGCGCACGGCGGGGTCGCGGTCCGCGACGACCTCCAGGTCCTCGCGCAGGAGGCGCAGACAGCGGGGCAGGAGGGACGGGGCCGGGGGCAGGGGCGGGGTCATGCCGCCACCTCCGCGGTGTCCTCCGCGGAGGTGGCGGCAGCGGCCTCGGCGGTGTCCTCGGCAATCGTGCTGCTGTCAGCCGTACCCCGCCGCATCGCCCGCGTGAACGCCGCGAGCTGGTCCGCGAGTTCCACGCAGCGCGCGTGCACCGGGCCCGTCACGTCCAGCCCCCGCTGCCCTCCGGCCGAGGGCGCGAAGTCCGCGGAGACCGTGCTGACCTGCATCGGCACCGCCCAGCCGCCGAGCGCCTTCACGACCTGGCGGAGCTGCTCGCAGGCGGTGGCCGAGCCGCGCGGCCCGCTGGCGTGGGAGACCAGGCCGACCGCCTTGCCCGCGAAGGCGTCGGACGGCAGGAGGTCCACGGCGCTCTTCAGCAGCCCGGAGTACCCGGAGTGGTAGACGGGCGTGCCGAGGACCAGCGCGTCACTGGCGAGCACCGCCTCGATGAACTCGCGCGCCTGGACCACCGGGTGGGGAGCCTCGCTCCAGTAGTGGTCGGGGTGGCTGCGCGGGAGGTCGAGCACGGCGAGGTCGGCGAGCCCGCTGCCGAAGCCGCGCTGTTCCAGGAGGCCGCCGATGTGCCCGACGAGGGCTCGGGTGTGGGAACCGGCGCTCGGGCTCCCGGCGACGCACAGCACGCGCAGGCGGACGGTCACGACGCGTCCTCCGCGGAACCGTGACCCTGGCCGTCGGCGTCGTCGGCGTCGTCGCCGTTCACCGTCACCCTTACGAGGCCGTGCGCCTCTTCCGCCGCCTTGCGCGCCTCGGCGGCCGTCGCCGCCGTGGTGATGAGGAAGCCGAGCCGGTCGAAGTTGTTCCGGGCGGGGCGCACCTCCTGCCCGGGCATGGCCTGCAGCATCACCTCGGCCGTGCCGGGGGCCTGCCGCGCCGCGTCCGCATCGATGCCGGTGAGCACGCCGGACACGGGTGCGGTGATCGCCCGGATGCAGCCCACGCCGTGCACGGGTGAGGGTGACGGGCTGCCGCCGAGGGCGAGTTCGACGACGTCGTGGTAGATGTTCCGCTCCAGGACGTAGTTGATCATCGTGGGGACGTAGCCGCCGATGAGCCGGCCGTTGATCTCGATGATCTGCGGCCCGTCCGGCCCGAGGACCACCTCGGTGTGGGTGTGCGCGCGGCGGATACCGACGGCGGCGAGCGCGTCGGCGCACACGCGCACGACGGCCTCGCGTACGTCGTCGGCCAGCTCGGCGGGGAAGCAGCCGCCCAGCTCGACCGGGTGGGGCGCGGGGGCCAGCATGCGGTCCACGCAGCCGTACGGGGTGCTGACGCCGTCGACGGTCACCATCTCGCAGCTGACGACGGGGCCGGGCACGTACGCCTCCAGCAGCACCACTCCGCTGCCGGCGACCCCGCGCCCGTAGGAGCGCGTGCCGGCGACGGCCTCCGCCAGTGCGGCGACCTCGACGGCGTCGTTCGCGACGCCGACGTGGAGCGAGCCGAAGCCGTCGGCGGGCTTGACCACGACCGGGTAACCGAGCTCCCCGGCCGCGGCGACGGCCTCCGCGACCGTCAGGGCCCGCCGGAAGGCCGGCTGCGGGACGCCCGCGGCGCCCAGGAGCTCGCGCACGGCGTGCTTGTCGCGCAGGCGCCGCATCACCACGGTGCTCTCGAAGGGCAGGCCGAGGGCTTCGGCGACCTCCGCGGTGGCGGGCAGGTGCCCCTCGCTGAGGGCGAGCACGCCGTGCACGGGGTGCTTGCGGTGGAGCGAGCCGATGACGTCGAGGAGGCCGTCCGGGTCCGTGGTGGGGACTCCGGTGAGCAGCCGGGTCGGGGCCTTCAGCGCCTCCTCGCCGCCCTCCGCGGCGAGGTAGGGGTCGAGGGAGTGGGCCACGAAGGTCACTTCGTGGCCGAGCGCGACGGCCTCGCTCACGACCTTGAATCCGGCCGTCGGGGTCGTCTCGACCAGGACGAGGTGAGCCATCTCAGCGCCCCCCGGAAGTCGTTGCGCCTGCTGTGGCGGTCACATTCGTTGCGGCGGCGTGGCGCGTCATCGTCCGAGCTGCTCCCACTCCTCGGGCGTCCCTGCGTCGGGGAGCACGGTGACGACCGTCGCCGAGGGCGGCAGCGCGGCGGCCGTCTCCTTCGCGGCGAGCCAGTTGGCGGCGGCCGAGCTGCCGATGCGCAGACCGGTGAGGTCGTGGAACTCCCCCATGGCGGCGAAGGCGCGCGGATAGGTCACCGTGCGGTGCTCGACCTCGTCGTCGTGGAGCGTTACGAACGGCTGCCGGATGCCGTGCCCCATGCCGCCGGAACCGGCGTACTTCCGCTGCCCGTTGGGCGGCTGCTCGCTTCCGTACGGCAGCTCGGCGGGGGTGACGCCGACGGCCCGGACGGCGGGGAAGCGTGCACGCAGCGCCCGCAGGACGCCGACGAGGGTCCCGCCGGTCCCGATGGAGGCCACCCAGGCGTCCGGGACGCGCCCGCCGAGCTGCGCGGCGAGCTCGGCACCGGTGGTGCGCTCCTGCAGCAGAACGTTGGCGGGGTTGCGGTGCTGGTAGAGCAGGGTCCACTCGGGTTCCTCGGCGGCGATGCGCAGGGCCTCGCGCACCACGTCGAGGAAGCCGCGCTCCTTGTCGACGAGGTCGACGCGCGCGCCGCGCCCGGCGAGGGTGTCGAGGAGGCTGCGGGGGCTGGCCGAGGACAGGACGAAGCGGGAGCGGATGCCCAGTTCCGCGCAGAGGTGGGAGAGGGCGTTCGCGAGATTTCCGCCGGAGTACTCCAGGACGCGGAGCTCGTCGAGCGGGCGGTCGCCGTGCCGCTGCAGGGCGCTGCCGAGCAGGGCGTAGGCGACGCGGTCCTTGATGGAACCGGCCGGGTTCTCCCACTCGCACTTGGCGAGCACGGTCGCGCCGCCCTCCGGGCCCGGCAGTTCGATCAGGGGCGTGTTCCCGAGTTCCTGCCCGAACTTCGCGTAGACCGGGTACCGGTCCTCCAGGGCCGCGTGGTCCACCGTGGCCCCGTCCAGACTGCCGGGCGGGTAGGGCGCTTCCAGTGGTTCGGGACGGGCGGAGAGCAGCAGGGAAGGGGGTGAGGGGGATGAGGGGGGTGCGGGGTTGTTGATGTCGCCGGCCTTATCCACCGTCAGCCTCCCTGAGCGATTAACAAGTAAAGCAATCCACAGTGCAGTTCATTCATAAGCACTTCAGTTCTGCAGCACTGCAGTACTTCAGCACTCCACCGGGCAGCGCGATCACCCTAGGCGGGATGGCGACTTACGCCACGAGGATTGTGATTGCCGTCACATTCACAGGGAAAAGATGGCCGGTTGCTTTCCCCGGGTACGACGGGTAGCAGCAGGTGGCACAGCGAATCGGATGCTCAAGTTCCGCTTCACGTAAGGGCGTTGCGCACACCACCGACTCGGGCGGCAGGCGCCCCCCGAGCGTGATTTCCGGCCACCTTCGGCGCATTCCCATGTTTAGGCCCCGGGTAAGGATCCGAACGATTCAGCCCGCGAAAACCGGCTGATCAGCCGCTTTATGCCCGGCCCGGAACGCGCTCGGGCTCACCCCCCGGACCCGCTTGAACGCCGTGCTGAATCCGAATGGATCGGCATAGCCCACCCGGCGGGCGACGGACGCCAGCGTGGCCCCCGGCTCGCCGAGCAGGTCCACGGCGAGCGTCATCCGCCACTCCGTGAGGTACGCCAGCGGCGGCTCCCCGAGCAGCTCGTGGAAGCGCTTGGCGAACGTGGAGCGCGACACGCCCGCGACCGCCGCCAGCGAGGCCAGCGTCCACGCCCGGTGCGGCGCCTCGTGCATCGCGCGCAGGACGGGGCCCACGACCTCGTCCCCCAGCGCCCGGTACCAGGCGGGCGACGCCGCCTCGGGCCGGTCGAACCAGTCCCGCAGCGTGCACACCAGCAGCCAGTCCAGCAGCCGGTCCACCACGATCTGCCGCCCGGGCAGGCCCGCGGTCAGCTGCGACTCCAGATACCCGCGCATCGACGTGCAGTCGTGGTCGTCCGGGACGACGAGCACGGGCGGCAGCACCTGCAGCAGCCGGCGCGGCACCTCCCCCGGTACGCGGTAGGCGCCCGCCATGAGCACCGTCCGCCCGTCCACGCCGCCGGCCGCGTCCGGGCCGCCGCCCTCCGGCCCGCCGCAGGACACCTCGCGCACCGGGCCGGGGGCGGCACCCTCCGTCGAGGCCGGGTCGTCCGTGAAGACGAACGGCTCCGGGCCGCGCACGATCGCCGTCTCGCCCGCGGCCAGCCGCCGCGGCCCGCCCTCCGCCGGGACGAGCCAGCCCTCGCCGCGCAGCGGTGCGCACAAGGTCAGGAAGGCGCCGTCGGTGAAGCGCAGCGCCCACGGCGGCGACAGCACCGACCCTCCGAAGACGGCGCCGTTGGCACGCACACCCCGCAACAGATCATCGAAAGGGTCCATGGACGGCACGATATGCGGCGCGCCGGACGGCATGCTCAGGCGGCTCGTACGCCCGGACATGCACCCCGGACTGTCGCCCATGGTGGGTGCCGCGGCAGGCGGATTGGCTGTACCCATGACGAACACGGCTTCCAAGAACACCGCCACGAAGACCGCAACACCCCACCACGACATCCTCGTCCTCGGCGGCACCGGCAAGACCGGCCGCCGGGTCGTCCGCGACCTCCGTGCCGCGGGTGTCTCCGTCCGGGCCGCATCCCGCTCCGGCGAGGTCCGCTTCGACTGGACCGAACCCACCACCTGGGCCGCCGCCCTCGAAGGGGCCTCGGCCGTCTACCTCATCGCCCCGGACGAGGGGTACGAGGCCGTTCCCGTCTTCGTCCGGCAGGCCGTCGAGGCGGGCGTGCGCCGCTTCGTGGTCCTCTCCGGCCGCGGGATCGAGCACGTCGGGCCGGACTTCGGGCAGGGCATGGCCGTCGCCGAGGAGGCCGTCCGCGGCTCCGGCGCCGAGTGGGCGATCGTCCGGGCGAGCAACTTCAACCAGAACTTCAGCGAGGACCTGTGGTGGCAGCCGGTCCGCGAGGGGCGTCTCGGGCTGCCCATGGGGGACGTGCCCGAGCCGTTCGTCGACGCGGACGACATCGCCGAGGTGGCGGCGACGCTGCTCACGCGCAGCAGCGCCGAGCACACCGACGACGTGTACGAGGTCTCCGGGCCGCGCGGGCTGACCTTCGGCGAGGCCGTCGCGACGATCGCCCGCGCCGCGGGGCGGGAGATCGCCTACGTGGAGCTGACGCCGGAGGAGTACCGGGCCGAACTGTTCGCGGCGGGCCTGCCCGAGGCGGCGGTGAAGATGTTCGACGCGCTCTTCGCCCTGCACCGCGCGGGCCACACGGCCGAGCCCGCCGACGGGGTGCGGCGCGTCCTGGGCCGCGACGCCGCCGACTTCGGTGCGTACGCCACGAAAATCGCCGCCACGGGGGCGTGGGCCCGGGTTGAATGACCGTGATCACCGGCGGTGGGCGGGGCCACGGTCCGGCCGGCCGCCGGCACCCCACACTCCCGGAGGAGTCGCATGGTCAGCACGCAGGCGCTGGTGGGCATCGCCGCCGTAGAACTCGGCATGGTCCTCACCCCCGGCCCCAACATGATCTACCTGGTGTCCCGTTCGATCACGCAGGGGCGGCGGGCCGGGCTCGTCTCCCTGCTGGGCGTCGCGGTGGGCTTCTTCGTCTACCTGCTGGCCGCCGTCGCCGGCCTCGCCACGCTCTTCAGTCTTGTGCCCGCCGTCTACACGGCCCTCAAACTGGCCGGCGCCGCCTACCTGGCCTACCTCGCGTGGAAGACCCTCAAGCCCGGCGGGGTCTCCGCGTTCGACCCGAAGCCGCTGCCGCCGGACCCGGCGCGCAAGCTCTTCACGATGGGCCTGGTCACCAACCTCCTCAACCCGAAGATCGCCATCCTCTTCATCTCCGTGCTGCCGCAGTTCATCGACCCCGACCGGGGCTCCGTGGCCGGGCAGAGCCTCGTCCTCGGCCTCACCCTGATCGCCGTCGCCGTCACCGGCAACGGCCTGATCGCCATGAGCGCCGGGGCCATAGCCGGCTTCCTGCGCAGCCGGCCGCGGTGGCTGCGGATGCAGCGCTACGTGATGGGCACGGTCCTGGCGGGCATTTCGGTACGGGTCGCGACGACATGACCCGCCCGGCCTGACGGCCTGACCCGGCCTGCCTGCCCGCAGCGCGGGTACCCGGCCACCCCCGCGTGTGGAGACCGTTCACCACCCACGGCCCGAAGTGTGTGCATGCGTCCCCTCCTCCACGGTGGCCCCGCGGCGGCATCGTGACAGTGCAGCCGGCTGCGGCTGCCGTGGTGCGAGGCATAAGGGGGAGTGCCGTGAACAAGGCGGCGATGGTGACGGGGCTGCGGCACGGGGGGCTGTTCCCGGCTGTGGGCGGGGCGGGGGCCGGGCCGATGGCGGGTCCGGGGCCGGGGCCGGGGCCGGGGGTCCCCGACGACCTCGTCGCCGAGATGGCCGAGGTGCTGTTCCGGTCGCTGCGCCGCAGCGACCAGCGCAGCAAGGGCGAGCAGTACCTGCACGGGCTGCTCACCGCGAGCGGCCGCAAGACCATCCAGAACATCGCGGGCGCCGTCGGCGCGCCCGGCGGCCAGCAGAGCCTGCACCACTTCATCTGCAGCTCCACCTGGCGCTGGAACCCCCTGCGCGAGGCCCTCGGCCGCTACGTGGAGAGCATCGCGCCCGCCCGCGCCTGGGTCGTACGGCAGCTGATCATCCCCAAGCGGGGCGAGCACTCGGTCGGCGTGCGCCGGCAGTTCGACCCCGAGCTGGGCGAGACGGTCAACGCGCAGCGCGCGTTCGGGGTGTGGCTGGCCTCCGGCGCGATGACCGTGCCGGTGCACTGGCGGCTCTTCCTGCCCGACGGGGCCGACGGGGCCGACGGGACCGACGAGCAGGGCGCCGGTATCCCGGCGTCGGCGCTGCGCGAGGAGACCGCGGACGAGAGCGCGACGGGCGCGGTCCTCGACGACATGCGGAAGTGGAAGCTGCCGCGCCGCCCCGTCGTGCTGGACGTGCCCACGACGCGGGTCGGGCCCGCGGTGCGGCGCTTCGCCGAGGCGGGCCTGCCGGTGCTGGCCCGCGTGTGCGGCACGGCGCGCCTGGTCGTGGCCGACCCGGCGCTGCCGGGCCACGGCCTGGGGCCGGTTCCCGCCCTGCGGATCCTGCAGGGCGTACGGGGCCTGCGCCGCCGGATCGCGGGGGGCGGGCTGGTGGCGGCGGTCCCGGTGGCGCTGCCCGTGGGGCACGGACGGCTGTCGGCGGGCGGGCAGCGGCCGGGGCTGCTGCTGGGCGAGTGGCGCGACCCGGAGGGGGCGCCCGAGCGGATCTGGCTGACGGACATGGTCCGCATGCCCGTCGGCGAACTGGCGCGGCTGGCCCGCCTCGCCCACGACACGGCGGCGGACTGCGAGGAGGTCGGCGCGCGCGTGGGCCTCCGCGACTTCAAGGGCCGCTCCTTCCCCGGCTGGCACCGCCACATGACCCTGTCCTCGGCGGCGTACGCAGTCGCATCCTTGACCTCGGCCTACGCCCTCACGGGCGAGGCGCTGTACGCCTGACGACGCACACCCCTGCAACGGCGCTCCCCCCCCGGGGTCGGGCGCCGTGCGCCGCCTACGAGTCGTCCGGGCGTCGGCTCAGCAAGTGGCGCGTGCGCTGCAGGCGCAGTGCCAGCTGGATTTCCAGGGCGCGGTCCGGTTTCTGCCAGGTGGGGCCCAGGAGTTCCGTGATGCGTTCCAGGCGCCGGTAGACGGTGTTGGGGTGGACGTGGAGGACGTCCGCGGCGGCCGTCGCGCTGCTGCCGGAGGCGAAGTAGACCTCCAGCGTGTGGGTGAGCTCGGTCAGGCGGAGCATGTCGTACTCGAGGACGGGGCCGAGCGCGGACTGGACGAAGCCGTCGACGTCGTGGTCCTCGGCGAGCAGCACGCCGAGGAAGCCGAGTTCGCCGGGCGAGGCGTAGCCTCCGGTGTCGCCGAGGGCGGTCAGGGCGTCCACGCAGCGCAGGGCTTCCTGGTAGGCCTGGTGGACCGCGCCGTCCCCCGTCACGGGCCCCGCGGCCCCGACCGTCACCGGGTGGTGCAGGAGCGGGGTGAGCTCTTCGGAGACGGCCTTGGCGATGGCACCGGCGTCGCTGCCGGGCAGCAGGAGCACGATGCTGCCGTCGAGCGCGCTCTTGAGGCCGGACATCCGGTAGGCGTACGAGGAGGCCCAGACGACGGCCCGGCCCTGGGGCCCGCCTTCGGGCCGGGCGACAACCACGACGTGCGGCTGGGTGAGGTCGACGGTGAGCCGCCGGGCGCGGTCGGCGAGCCGTGCGGAGAGCCTGCGGCCGGAGAGGAGTTCGTCGAAGAGCTCGTCGCGGACCTGGCCCTCCACGAGGGCGGTGTTGCGCTGGATGAGCAGGAGGGTCGCACAGACCTGGGCGGTCGAGTGCAGCAGCCGCACTTCCTTGTCGGTGGGCGGCTGCGCGGGGACGAGGACGAGTGCGCCGAGGGCCTCGGACCCGGCCGCGGCGGAGGCGACCCAGGCGCGCTCCCCGGCCCGGACGGGTGCCCGCCCGGCGTGGGCGTCGAGGACGGCCTTGGCGATGTCGGCCTCGTCGAGCGCGGACGGGGGCGGGTCGCCGGCGACGGCGAGGGTGCGCCCGTCGGCGTCGCGGACGATCAGCGCGCCGTCGAGGACGGCCGCGGCCTCGGCGGCGACGGTGGGCAGGTCGCAGCCGTCGAGCACGAGGTCGATGAGCCGGCTGCGGACGTCCGCGAGGCGGCGTTCGGTGGTCAGGTAGGTGCGGGCGCGGGAGCTGTCCAGCTCCAGCTCGGTGACCTCGGCGCGGGCGCTGTCGAGGAGCCGTGCCTTCTCGATGGCGACGGCCGCGAGGTCGGCGAGCGAGCGCATCAGCCCGATCTCGTCGGGCGCGAAGTGCCGGATCTTGCGGTTGGCGCCGTAGAGCGTGCCGAAGACGGAGTCGCCGTGCTGCAGGGGCACGGACATGATGGCGTGCAGGCCTTCGGCCCGGACGACCTCGTCGATCTCCTCGGAGTGGGGGATGCGGTCGTCGCCGAGGTAGTCGGCGGTCCAGGAGGGCGCGGCCTTCCCGTGGACGACGCCGCCGAGGCCGAGGCCGCCGGCCACGCGCAGGCCCACGTTGAGGGCGGTGGTGTCGCCGTCGGAGGCGCGGATGCAGGAGCTTTCGCCGTCGGGGTCGAGGAGGCCGATGTAGGCCATGTCGAAGTTGAGGAGGCGGCGCGCCCGGCGCGAGATGACCTTGAGGAGGGTGTCCAGGTCGTAGGGGAGGGTGAGGTCGCGGGCGGTGTCGACGAGGGCGGTGAGCCCGGCCTCGCGCTGCTCGTGCCGGCCGAAGAGCGAGTGGACGCCGAGGGCGAGCTCCGTGGCCTGTTCGAGCTCGGCGAGGGCGGGGCCGGTGAGGCCGCTGCGGCGGGCGTCGCGGACGAGGGCCTCGAAGCGGCTGGGCGCGGCTTCTTCGGCCAGCAGTCTGAGCACGGTCATCGCACTTGCCGTGGTGGAGTGCACGGCGCGAGTCATCTCCGTACCCCCAGAGTTCCCCAGAGTCGTCTCTCAGGACCCCTCAGGCGAAGCGTCCCCCCGCGAGTGAACGTAAGCGGATTGGACTGGACCAGTCAACTTTGCCCGCACTTGGGTGTACACCGTCCACAACCCTCACCATCTCACGCGGTGATCCGTCCACCTTCCCCTGACCTGCGGATTCGGTAAGGGTTGACAACGCGTGGCGCGCGCCGCAGCGAGCGCGCGCCGTTCAACTGGGGGGACGAAATGCAGGAATCAGGGCAGGCGAGACAGGCGCAACTACAGAGTTACACGCGATCGCTCCGGCGCAGCGCGGAGTCGCTGCACCGGCCGGACCGGCCGGACGTCTTCGCCCTGGGCGGCCGGGAGTGGGACCTGCTGGACGGCGTGTTCGCGCCGCCGTTCTCCGCGTCGACGGGCGTGGCCATGGAACTGCTCGCGGCGGAGCAGCTCGCCGCGGCGGGCGCGGCAAGGCAGGCGAGCCAGGGGGGCCAGGCGAGCCAGGGAAGGCAGCGGTCCCTGCTGGAGATCGGCTGCGGCACCGGCGTCATCGCCGTGACCGCCGCCCTGACGGGCCACGACCGGGTGGTCGCCTCCGACATCAGCCCGCAGGCCGCCCGCAACACCGCCCTGAACGCCGCCCGGCACGGGGTCGCCGACCGCGTCCGCACGCTCTGCGGCGACCTGTTCGCCCCGCTCGGCGAACTCGGCGAGGACGAGCGCTTCGACACCGTCTACTGGCACTCCAACTTCGTCAAGGCGCCGGAGCACTACGTCTACGGGTCGATGCACGAGCGCGCCTACGTCGACGCCGGGTACACGGCCCACCGCCGCTACCTGGCCGGCGCGCACGACCACCTGGCGCCGGGCGGACGGGTCCTGCTGCACTTCAGCGACCGCGGGGACGTGCTCGGCCTGCGCCGGACGGCCCGCGAGTGCGGGCGGGGGCTGCGGGTCCTGCGCAGCCGGAGGGTCCGGGAGGGGCGGGAGACGGTCGAGCACATGCTCCTCGAAGTGACCGCGGCGCGAGCGGCCCTCAGACCCGCCGCCTGAGCACCGCGACCTCACCCCGGCACTCTCTTCACGGACTTCATTGTGCGCACTCTGCTCATCGACAACTACGACTCCTTCACCTATAACCTGTTCCACTACCTGGCCCGCGTGAACGGGCGGCCGCCGGAGGTCGTCCGCAACGACGACCCGGACTGGCACCCCGACCGCCTCGCGGAATTCGACAACGTCGTCCTCTCCCCCGGGCCCGGCACCCCGCTGCGCGAGGCCGACTTCGGGATCTGCCGCGCGATCGCCGAGCGCACCGACCTGCCGCTGCTGGGCGTGTGCCTGGGGCACCAGGGCATCGGGATGCTGCACGGCGCGACCGTGGGCCGGGCCCCGCGCCCGCACCACGGCCGCACCTCCCCCGTCCTGCACGACGGCACCGGCCTCTTCGCCGGCCTGCCCTCGCCCTTCGAGGTCGTGCGCTACCACTCCCTCGCCGTCACCGACCTGCCCGGCGTGCTGAAGGCGACGGCCTGGACGCCCGACGGGGTGCTGATGGGCCTGGAGCACCGGGAGCGGCCGCAGTGGGGCGTGCAGTTCCACCCCGAGTCGGCGGGCAGCCACTACGGCATCGAGCTGCTGGCCAACTTCCGCAGGCTGTCGGAGGAGCGCCTGCCCGCGCACCGGCCCTCGGTCGCACTCACCCGGCCGCAGCAGGCACCCCCGGCCCGGCAACCGGCACCACCGGCCGCCGCCCACCCCCGCCGCAGCCTGCGCGTCCTCGCCGAGCAGCTGCCCACTCGCTGGGACGACGAGACCGTCCACGCCCGCCTCTTCGGCGGCGGCGATCCGCACGATCCGCACACGTTCTGGCTGGACAGCAGCCGCCGTGACGGCGAGCTGGGCCGCTTCTCCTTCATGGGGGACGCCTCGGGGCCGCTCGCCCGCGTCGCGAAGGCCGACGTGTGGAGCTCGACGGTCACGGTGCACTCCGCCGGCGGCACGGTCACCGACATCGTCTCGGGCGCGTTCCTGGAGTGGCTCGACCGCGACCTCGCCGCCACCGGCGCGAGCGTCCCGGAGCTGCCGTTCGACTTCGCGCTCGGCTGGGTGGGCTACCTGGGCTACGAGCTGAAGGCCGAGTGCGGCAGCCGGGCCGTGCACCGCTCGGAGGAGCCGGACGCGTACATGGTCTTCGCCGACCGGGCCGTCGTCCTCGACCACGCGACCGGCACCACCTACCTGCTGGCCCTGGCCGAGGACGGGGTGGAGGACGGACGCGGGAACGAGCGCGACGCCCGCGCCTGGCTGGCCGCGACCGCCCGCCGGCTCGACGCCGCGGCCGGCGAGGAGACCCCGTACACCGGTCCCCCGGCGCTCCTGTCGCAGGCCCGCCTGCGCCACGACCGCTCCGCCTACCTGGGCCTGATCGACGAGTGCCTGGAGGAGATCGCGGCGGGCGAGACCTACGAGGTGTGCCTGACGAACATGGCCGAGGCGCACGGCGACCTCGACCCCTGGCAGGGCTACCGGCACCTGCGCCGCTTCAGCCCGGCCCCGTTCGGCGCGCTGCTGCGCTTCGGCGACCTGTCGGTGCTGAGCACCTCGCCCGAGCGGTTCCTGCGCGTCGGCGCGGACGGCACGGCCGAGTCGCGGCCCATCAAGGGCACCCGCCCGCGCGGGGCCACGGAGCAGGAGGACGCGGCGCTGCGCGCCGATCTGCTCGGCCACGAGAAGGACCGCGCCGAGAACCTGATGATCGTCGACCTGGTCCGCAACGACCTGGGCCGCTGCGCCGAGACCGGCAGCGTGGACGCGTCCGGCAGCTTCCGGGTGGAGACGTACGCGACGGTGCACCAGCTGGTGAGCACCGTGCGGGCCGCGCTCCGCCCGGACGTCTCGGCCGTGGACTGCGTCCGCACCGCCTTCCCCGGCGGCTCGATGACCGGCGCACCGAAGCTGCGCACCATGCGCATCATCGACCACCTGGAGAACGGGCCGCGCGGCGTCTACTCGGGCGCCCTCGGGTACTTCTCCCTGACGGGGGCCGCCGACCTGAGCATCGTCATCCGCACGGCCGTGGTCACCCCCGGCCGGGTCCGCTACGGGGTGGGCGGC
Source organism: Streptomyces rectiverticillatus (assembly GCF_013394065.1). Classification (NCBI taxonomy): domain Bacteria; kingdom Bacillati; phylum Actinomycetota; class Actinomycetes; order Kitasatosporales; family Streptomycetaceae; genus Streptomyces; species Streptomyces rectiverticillatus. Next base: position 3,986,028 of record NZ_CP040752.1, on the reverse strand, counting down.
GCGATCGTCGACCTCTCCGACGCGGCGGAGGAGTTCGAGGAGACCGTGGTGAAGGCGGCACCGCTGCTGGCGCTGACGGCGCCGAGCAGCTCGCTCCAGCGCAGGGACCGCAGCCGCGCGGCGCGCTCGGCGAGCTCGCGCGTGGTGTGCTCGTAGCCGGCGCCCAGGATCTCCAGGGAGTCCAGGACCCGGGCGGCGGCGCGGCCCCGGCCGGTGACGGCGTCGCCGCGCGGGTTGCCGCGCTCGGCGACGGCCTCCAGGGTCGCCGGGCTCATGGTGGTGATGGTGTCCCAGGCGACGAGCTCGTCCACGTAGCGGGTGTCGGGGACGCCCGGGGTCCGTACGGCGGTGTCCGTCCAGCGCATCCGGTGCGGGCGGGCGCCGTGGGAGGCGAGCTCGCGCCAGGCGCGCCCGGCCAGCAGCTGCTCGTGGCGGTGGAAGACGAGCCGCGCCGAGGCCAGCGCGGCCTCCCCGCGCATCACCTGCGCCGCCTCGGACGAGGAGCGGCACAGCTGCTCGTCGAAGGCGGCGTCCACGGGCGCGAGCGGCACCGAGACGACGGCCTGCAGCGCGGAGAGGTCGCGGCCCGCGCGGCGGGCGCGGCGCAGGCCGTCCAGCCAGGCGGCGGACGCCAGGTCGTAGTGCCCGGGCGAGAGCACGGGGCCGACGTCCACGCCGATGCCCTCGGCCAGGCAGTCGGCGGCCGCGGCCAGCCCCTCGGGGCCGGCGGGCAGGGCGACCAGGGCGTTGGGCCGGTCCACGGCCCGCCACAGGCGCAGCGCCGTGGCCGTGTCCGCGGCGGGGCCGACCTCCACCGCGACGTGCCCGTCGCGGCCGCCGGTGCGCTCGTGGACGGGCAGCAGCACGTCGCAGGCGCGCCGGGCCTCGGCGGCGAGCAGCGCCTCGGCGGCCGGACCGGCCTCGCGCAGGGGGCGGCCCGGCCACGGGGTGCGGGTGCGCCGGCGCAGGGAGCGGGTGAGCGGCTCGGGCCCCAGCGCCAGCCCGGTGATCAGCCCGTCGTCGACGAGCCGGGCCAGCCGGCGCGGGTTGGGCTCGTGCCACCCGGCACCGTCCAGCCAGCGCGAGACGCCCTCGTCCGCCAGCAGGCTGATGACGCCTGCGCCGCACACCTTGTCACTCCTTGCCCTGCCGGATTCCCGGCATCATCACATTTCCCGCAGCATCACATTCCCGGCAGCATTCGTGCGAGACCGCGCCGCTCGATGCACGCCGCGGAATCCTCGGCGGAAATGCCGTACCAGTCAAGGAAGCTGAGGGTGCGTCGCGCGTCCTCGTGGCGCAGGTCATCCGGGCCGCCGCCCGCGGGCCCGGCCGGGGTTACCGCCTGCAGCCCGCCGAGCGCACCGAGTGCGTCCTCGGGCACGGCGACGGTCGCGCCCGGTGCCGCGAGTTCCGCGAGCCCGGAGAGAATGTCACTTTCGCCGGAGCGGACGGGCGGACCGCCGAGGGACCAGACAGGGCGGGGCTCCCGCGCACCGGCCGCGGCCAGGGCGCGCCAGCGCGGCGACGCGAGGAAGTCGCGGTGCGCACGGCCGACGAGGCGGGCGGTGGCGAGCCCGGCCCGGCCGCGCAGCGCCGCCGTCTCGTGCCCGCCGACCGCGTCCAGCCGGGCGTCGACGACGGCGTCGATCCGGCGCACGGGCACCGAGGCGGCGGTGTGCAGGCGGGAGAGGTCCAGCCCGGCGGCGCGGGCGCGCTCCAGGCCGGCGCGGAAGGCGTCGAGGACGCGCCCGTAGCGGGCGGCCGAGCCGATCCAGGCCACGTGCACGCCGATGCCCTCGGCCAGCATGTCCGCCACGGCGGGCAGCGCCCGGGGCGCGGCCGGCACGCACACCAGCAGGTCGGGGCGGGCGACGAGCCCGTGCAGGACGCGCGCCTCGCCCAGCAGCTCGGCGGCGTCGCCGGCGCCGCGCACGGTGAGCTCGGCGGAGACCGGGCCGCCGTCCGCGGCGGCCAGCGCGGCGCAGGCCCGGCGCAGCTCCTCCGTGGTGACGTGCGGGCCGCAGGCGAGGCCGGTGACCTGCCGGTCGTGGACGAGCCGCCGCAGCGCGTCGGGGGTGAGCCGGGCTCGGCCGGCGTCCTCGATCCATACGGACACGGCCGGGCGGGCCGGCGCGCCACTGCGGACCGTTCGGTCGAGGGTCGCGGTCAGGGGTCCTGTCATGGACCGGAACTCTGCGGCGCACGCAGCGTCCCCGGCAATTCCGGGGCGCGCAATCGTCAGGAATTCGCGGGAGTGTCACCTTCCCCAATTGCCCTACCTGACAACTCCTTTGCTATCTGACAGCAACGCGATACGGGCTTGGCCGCGCCGCCCGCCGCCTTCCACGATCACTTCCCGAATCACCGCGGAACCGATTCACCGCAAGGACCGAATCACCGCAGGACCGAATCACCGCGGGACCGATTCGCAGCAGGACCGAATCACCGCAGGACACCGAACCCTCGGGGGAGAGAACGTGATGGAAACGCCCATGACGACGCCGGGTCTCGTGACGCGGAGCGACCGCGTGGACGCCTGGAAGGTCAGCGCGTCGATGCCCGTGCACTACGAGATCCAGGTGTGCGCCGACGCCTTCGGCCTCGACAACACCGCGCTGCTCGGCCACGCGGGGCAGCGCCCCGAGCGGATCCGCCGCTTCGTCGTCGTCGACGCCAACGTCCTCGCGCTGCACGGCGACCGCATCCGCAGCTACTTCGAGCACCACGGCGTCGAGTACGCGCTGCACGCCGTACAGGCGGACGAGACCGTCAAGAGCCTGGACACCGCCACGGAGATCGTGCGCGCCCTGGACGCCTTCGGCATCGACCGCCGGCGCGAGCCGATCGTCGTGATCGGCGGCGGCGTGCTCATGGACATCGTGGGCCTGGTCGCCAACCTCTACCGCCGCGGCACGCCCGTCGTCCGCGTCCCCACCACGCTCATCGGCCTCGTGGACGCCGGTGTCGGGGTCAAGACCGGCGTGAACTTCAACAACCACAAGAACCGGCTGGGCACCTACTTCGCGTCCTCCCTCACCCTCCTGGACCGCTCCTTCCTGGTCACCGTCGACCGCCGGCACATCGCCAACGGCCTCGCCGAGATCCTCAAGATGGCCCTGATCAAGGACGCGCGCCTGTTCGACCTGCTGGAGGAGTACGGCCCGCGGCTGCTGGACGAGAAGTTCCAGGGCACCACCCCCGCCCTGGAGCGCGCCGCGACCGAGGTCGTCCAGCGCGCCATCCACGGGATGCTGGAGGAGCTCCAGCCCAACCTGTGGGAGACCGAGCTGGAGCGCGTCGTCGACTACGGCCACACCTTCAGCCCCACCGTCGAGATGCACGCCCTGCCCGCCCTGCTGCACGGCGAGGCGGTGTGCGTCGACATGGCGCTGACGACCGTCCTCGGCTGGCGCCGCGGCCTGGTCGGCACCGGGCAGCGCGACCGCATCCTGGCCGTCATGCAGTCTCTCGAACTGCCCAGCTGGAACGCCCTGCTGGAGCCGGGTCTGCTGGCCGAGGCGCTGGCCGACACCGTGCGCCACCGCGACGGGCAGCAGCGGCTGCCGCTCCCGGCCGGCATCGGCGAGGCGGTCTTCGTCAACGACGTCACCGAGGACGAGCTCGCGGTCGCCGTCGAGGACCTGCGCCGCCTCGGCAGCGCGCAGGAGGCCGTCCGTGTCTGAGGTCACCGCGGCCCCCGCACCCGCATCCGGGGCCGACGTGCCCGCGCCCGCCGCACTCGTCGCCGACGTCTCCGGCGCCGCCGACATCCACGGCGTGCACGGCGCGGCCGGCCTCACCCACTGGAAGTGCCTGGCGACCCGCCGCGACCTGCGCGGCGACTGGGAAGCCGTGGAGTGGGCCAGCATCCCGCCCGGCGGCGTGAGCGGCGAACACCGGCACACCCGTACCGAGGAGATCTACTTCATCCTCTCCGGCCGCGGTGAGTTCCTGCTGAACGGCACCGCGCACCCCGCCCGCCCCGGCTCCCTCCTGCTCACCGGGACCGGCGCCGTGCACGGCCTGCGGAACACCGGCGAGGACCACCTGGACTGGCTCGTCATCGAAATGCTCGCACCCCCCACGGCCGACGCGCTGCGGGGCGACACGCCGCGCGCGGCGGAGGAGAAGACTGTGAACGCCGAACTGCACGACCTGCGCGCCGAGGGCTCGGTCGACCCGGCCCGGGTCTTCACCGGCCCGCTGCGCATCGTCGAGATCGACGCGCTGGAGCCGAGCGCGACGCGCACGCTGCACTCGCACGGCGCCGAGCACACGGTCTTCGTTCTCTCCGGCTCCGGCTGGGCCGCCTCGGGCGGCACGACCGTCGAGCTCACTCCCGGCACCGCCCTGACGCTGCCGCTGGGCACCACCGCCGAGATCGCCGCCAACCACGACGGCATGGAGTTCTTCCACGCCGAACTCGCCGTACCGGCCGCGGCCGCGGCCGCCGGGGAGGCGCGGTGATCGTCCAGCGCGCGGACGCCTCCGCCCGCTTCCTGAACGCCGCGGGCCCCTCGGCCGAGTGGGCCTGCCTGGCCCGGCGCGGCATGCTCCACAGCGAGTGCGAGGCCGTCGACCTGCTGCGGCTCGGCCCGGGCGCGACCGTCACCCACCGCCCCTCCGAGGGCGTCGAGCAGGCCCTGTACGTCCTCGCCGGCGGGGGCGAGGCCGTCTCGGGCGGCACCGTCCGCCCCGTGGGCCCGGGCGAACTGCTGCTCGCGCCGCACGACTGTCACCTGACCGTACGCGCCGCAGAGGCCGGCCTGGAGCTGCTGACCGTACGCGTCCTGCCCGCGCAGACCACCGGCCGGCTGCCCGCGCGGATCCCCGAACTGCCGCAGGAGCAACGGATGGAGTGCGTCCGTTGACCGGCACCGGCACCGGCACCGGCAGCCACACCGACACCGACACCGACAAGAGGAGCGGGAACGTCATGAGCAAGGTGAGCCGGCGGGGCTTCCTCGCCCGGACCGGTGGAGCGGCCGGCGCGGCGGTCGGCGCCGCGGCCGTCCCGGGCCTGCTCGGCAGCGCCACGGCCGTGGCGGCCGACAAGGGCGCGGTGGGCCGCCTGTCCCTGGGCACCGACCTCGTCACCGTCAAGCGCGGCGAGGCCCGCTACGGCGACCTGATCACCGGCTTCAACCAGCGCTGGGTCGGCAAGCCGGACGCCGTGCGGCTGCCCACGACCACCGAGCACGTCGTCAAGGCCGTCCAGGAAGCGGTCGACGGCAAGAAGACGCTCACCGTGCGCGGCGGCGGCCACGGCTTCGAGGACTTCGTCTTCCGGCCCGACGTCGAGGTCGTCCTCGACATGACCCTGATGGACGCCGTCTACTTCGACACCGACCGCAAGGCGTTCGCCGTCGAGGCGGGCGCGACCCTGCTGGACGTCTACGAGACGCTCTACGAGGGCTGGGGCGTCGTCATCCCGGGCGGCGTCTGCTACGCCGTGGGCATCGGCGGGCACGCCTCGGGCGGCGGCTACGGCATGCTCTCCCGCAAGCACGGCCTGGTCGTGGACCACCTGTACGCGGTCGAGGTCGTCACCGTGGACGCCGCGGGCAAGGCCAAGGCGGTCATCGCGACGCGCGAGGAGAACGACCCCGACCGCGACCTGTGGTGGGGCTACTCGGGCGGCGGCGGGGGCAACTTCGGCGTCATCACCCGCTACTGGTTCCGCTCCCCCGGCGCCACCGGCTCCGACCCCTCGAAGCTGCTGCCGAACCCGCCGGCCGAGGTGCTCGTCACGGCCGCCTCCTGGCCCTGGGAGAAGGTCACCCAGCGCGGCTTCACCGACTTCGTGAAGTTCTACGGCGAGTGGCACGAGAAGAACAGCGGCGCGAACTCGCCCTACGCGGGCCTGTGCAGCTGGCTGTTCCTCAACCACAAGTCCTCGGGCGCCCTCGGCATGCTGCTGCAGATGGACGGCAGCGTGCCGGACGCCGAGAAGCTCGTCAACGACTTCCTCAACGGCCTGAACAAGGCCCTCGGCGTCGCGCACCAGGAGCTCGGCGAGCAGGTCGGCGAGCTGCGCGCCATGCCGGAGTTCGCCAGCACCAAGCGGCTCCCGTGGCTCAAGGCCACCCGCTACATCGGCACCAGCAGCGAGCTGCAGACCAACCCCACCTTCCGCGGCGAGCACAAGTCCGCGTACATGAAGAAGGGCTTCCCGGAGAACCAGATCGCCGCGATCTGGAAGCACCTCACCCGCGGCGACTACGCCAACAAGTACGGCGGCCTGGTCGCCACGTCCTTCGGCGGCCGCATCAACGAGGTCGCCCCCGACGCGACCCCCGTCGCCCAGCGCAGCTCGATCCTCAAGCTGCTCTACCAGACGTACTGGACCGACCCGGCGGACGACGCGAAGAACCAGGCGTGGCTGCGCGAGTTCTACCGCGACATGTACGCGGAGACCGGTGGCGTGCCCGTGCCGAACGCGGTCACGGACGGCTGCTACGTCAACTACGCGGACAGCGACATCAGCGATCCGAAGCTCAACACCTCGGACGTCCCCTGGTCCCGCCTCTACTACAAGGACAACTACGCCCGCCTGCAGAAGGTGAAGGCGAAGTACGACCCGAAGAACGTCTTCCGGCACCGCCAGTCGGTCCAGCTCCCCTCCTGATAGGGCATCTCCGTGTCGCAGAAGCCGCACAGCTCCGCGAGCCCACCGGGCTCCCCGTCCGAAACTCCCGGAACCTCCAGACTCCCCTCCCTGACGGGCATGCGGTTCATCGCCGCGATCCTCGTCTTCGTCACCCACGCCGCCGTCGCGAAGCTGTTCGCCGACGACTCCCTCAACGACGTGGTCGTGCAGTACACCAGCCGCGCCGGCTACCTCGGCGTCGGGTTCTTCTTCGTTCTCAGCGGCTTCGTCCTGACCTGGTCGGCGAAGTCCGGGGACAGCCCGCGGCGGTTCTACCGGCGCCGGCTGGCGAAGATCTACCCCAACCACTTCGTGACCTGGCTCGCCGGCATGCTGCTGATGATCTGGGCGGGGACGGCGGTGACGGCCGGCAACACCGTGCCGAGCCTCTTCCTCGTCCAGAGCTGGGTGCCGCAGCTGGACATCCTCGCGGGCACCAACGGCCCCAGCTGGTCGCTCTCCTGCGAGCTGCTGTTCTACCTGTCGTTCCCGCTGCTGCACGGCCTGATCCGCAAGATCCGGCCCGAGCGGCTGTGGATGTGGGTGGGCATCGTGATCGCCGCGTTCGTGGCGGTGCCGCTCGTCGCGCAGCTGCTCCCCGGCAGCCCCGACTCCCCGTGGCAGCCCGTCTCGTGGTGGCGGTACTGGTTCGTCTACTTCCTGCCCGCCACCCGCGTGCTGGACTTCGCCCTCGGCATCCTGATGGCCCGCGTCGTGATGACCGGCCGCTGGATCGGCATGAAGCAGCTGCCCGCCCTGGCCCTCCTGGCCGCCGGTTACGCGCTGATGGTGTTCCTGCCGGACGCGTGGGGACTCGTGGCGCCGACGGCGCTGCCGATCGCCCTGCTGATCGCCGCCGCGGCGGTGGCCGACACCAAGGGCGAGCGGTCGCCGTTCGCGACCCGGCCGATGATCTGGCTGGGCGAGGTGTCCTTCGCCTTCTACATCGTGCACTTCCTGGTGTTCCAGTACGGCCCGATGGGGCTCGCCGCGACCGACTCGTCGGCCGGCAAGACGTGGGACACGCCGGGCGCCCTCGGCATCATGGCCCTGACGTTCGCGCTGGCCCTGCTCTTCGGATGGCTGCTGTACGTGCTGGTGGAGCGGCCCGCGATGCGGCGCTTCGGCCGCCCGCGCCGCCGGCCGGAGTCCGCCGGGCCCGCCGCCGGGCCTGCCGGACCTGCCGGGCCCGCCGGACCTGCCGCGCCCGACTCGCGGCAGCCGGTGGGAGCTGATCAGCGGTGACCGTACAGCCCGGCGTAGAGGTACGGGAGGCCGCCGCCCCGGCGGCCTCCCCGGCCCCCGCCGCCTCTCCCGCCACCGCCCCTCTCTCCCGCTCGCGCCTTCCGTCCCTGACGGGCATGCGGTTCATCGCCGCCCTGCTGGTGTTCCTGTACCACGCGTCGCTGCCGCACGTGGCGACCGATCTGTTCGCCGACGGCGGCGCGGCGGAGACGTACCGGCAGGTGCTGAGCCGGGCGGGCTGGGTGGGGGTGTCGTTCTTCTTCGTCCTCAGCGGCTTCGTGATGACGTGGTCGGCGCGCCCCGGCGACCGCGCGGCCTCCTTCTGGCGCCGCCGCTTCTTCAAGATCTTCCCCAACCACGCGGTGATGTGGGTCCTGGGCCTGCTGCTGATCGCGGCCTCCACCACCGGGGCGGCGCAGGCGGTGCCGAACCTGCTGCTGGTGCAGTCCTGGTTCCACGACATCGACGTGTACTTCAGCGTCAACCCGCCCAGCTGGTCGCTCTCGTGCGAGCTGCTGTTCTATCTGACGTTCCCGTTCTGGGTGCGGCTGGTGCGGCGGATCCGTGCGGACCGGCTGTGGTGGTACGCGGGCGGCACCGTGGCCGCCGTCGCGGCCGTCGCGCTCGCCGCCGACCTGTTCGTCCCCGGCTCGCCGGTGATCGAGGTGCCGTACGCGGTCTCCGAGCCGCAGTTCTGGCTGGTCTACATCCTGCCCGCCACCCGCCTGCTGGACTTCGTGCTCGGCATCCTCATGGCGCGCATCGTCCTCGAAGGCCGCTGGATCCCCCTGGGCCTGCTGCCGGCCGGCCTGCTGACCGTGGCGGCGTACGGCGTCTCCCTGCTCGTCCCGCCGCCGTACGCGATCAACGCGATCACGATCGCGCCGTTCGCCCTGCTGATCCCGGCCGCCGCCGTGGCCGACGTGAACGGCACGCGGTCGCCCTTCCGCGGGCGGGTGATGCTGTGGCTGGGCGAGGTGTCCTTCGCCTTCTACATGGTTCAGCAGGTGCTGCTGGAGTTCGCGCGCGGCCGCATGGGCGCCCGCTGGGCCCTGCCCACGCCGCTCGCCCTGGCCGTCCTCGCCCTGGAGGCCGGCGCCGCCCTGCTCTGCGCCTGGCTGCTCTACGTCTGCGTCGAACGCCCGGCCATGCGCTTCGCGAGGCCGCGGAAACGAACCTGACAAACAGGTCCGGCAGCGTCGCGGGCCTCGCCCGAGCCGCCTAGATTTTTACTTGAAAGTTCAAACGCTCCTGATCGGGGGCAGAGAGGAAGTCCGACGATGCGCACCACCACGCTGGGGAAGAACGGCCCGGAGGTCGGCCGGATCGGTCTGGGGACGATGGGCATGTCCTTCGCCTACGACCCGCAGAACCGGAACGACGACGCCTCCGTCAAGGTCATCCACCGCGCGATCGACCTGGGCGTCACGCTGCTGGACACCGCCGACGTCTACGGCCCGTTCACCAACGAGGAGCTGGTCGGCAAGGCCCTCGCCGGGCGCCGCGACCAGGTCGTGCTCGCCACCAAGGGCGGTCTGGTCCTCGACGAGAACGGCCTGTCCCTCAACGGCCGCCCCGACTACCTGAAGTCGGCCCTGGAGGCGAGCCTCAAGCGCCTCGGCACCGACCACGTCGACGTCTACATGCTGCACCGCATCGACCCGGGCGTCCCGGTCGAGGAGAGCTGGGGCGCGCTCGCCGAGCTCGTCGCCGCCGGCAAGGTCGGCGCGATCGGCCTGTCCGAGGTCGCGCTGGAGGACGTCAAGCGCGCCCAGGCCGTGCACCCGGTGGCCGTCGTCGAGTCCGAGGCGTCGCTGTTCACCCGCGACTCCTTCGGTGAGGTCCTCCCCTACTGCAACGAGCAGGGCATCGCCTTCCTGCCCTACTCGCCGCTGGGCCGCGGCCTGCTCACCGGCCGCTTCAGCAACCCGGCCGACCTCACCGAGGACGACTGGCGCCGCGCCATGCCCCGCTTCACCGAGGAGGCCATGGCCGCCAACAAGGCCATCGTGGACACCGTCGCCACGATCGCCGACCGCCACGGCGTCACCCTCTCGCAGGTCGCCCTGGCGTGGCTCGTGGCCCAGGGCGAGCACGTCGTGCCGATCCCGGGCACCAAGACGCTCACCTACCTGGAGCAGAACGCCGCGGCCGCCGACGTCGAGCTGACCGCCGCCGAGATCGCCGAGCTCGACGCCCTCCCCGCCCCCGTCGGCGCCCGCGAGTAGCGGCCGCCCTCGGCACCCGGACCCGGGCCGGCGGCGCGTGGATCCCCCGCCACGCACCGCCGGCCCGTACTCCTTGCCCCAGCCGCCCCGGTTGCCCCAGCCGCCCCGGCACGTCCCCCGGAGAACCATGCCCCTGCCCATCCTGGCCATGATGCTGTGCACCTTCAGCATCGGCACCGCGGAATCCGTCATCGCGGGCATCCTGCCGCGCATCGCGGACGACCTCGGGGTCTCGCTGTCCGCGGCGGGACTGCTGGTGAGCGTGTACGCGGCCGTCGTGGTCGTCGTCGGCCCGCTGATGACGCTGGCCACCGGCCGGCTGCCGCGCAAGCCCCTCCTCCTGGGCATGCTGGCGCTCTTCACCCTCGGCAACGTGATCGCCGCACTCGCCGCCCCCGCCGGCTCGTACGCCCTCCTCGTCACCGGACGCCTCGTCAGCGCCTTCGCCCACTCCACGGTCTTCGCCCTCTGCCTGACCTCCGCCGGCGAACTCGCCCCGCCCGGCCAGCGCGCCTCCGCCGGCGCCAAAATCACCCTCGGCTTCGGCCTCGCCATGGTCCTCGGCGTGCCGCTGGGCACCTTCGTCGGCCAGCACTTCGGCTGGAGCGCGACCTTCTGGACCATCACGGCCATGAGCCTGGGCTGCCTCGCCCTGCTGGCCCGCTGCTTCCCTTCCGGGCCGCAGCTGCCCGCCGCGGACGGTGGTGCGGCGGGCGGTGGTGCGGCGGGCGGCGGGAGCGCCCTCGCCGAACTGCGCGTCCTGGCCCGCCCCCGGGTCCTGCGCGCCATCGCCATCACCGTCTTCTGCAGCGCCGGCGTCTTCACCGCCTTCACCTACGCGGTGCCCCTGCTCACGGACGTCAGCGGCTTCAGCGAAGAGGCCGTCACGGCGCTGCTGCTCCTCTACGGCGCGGGCGGCGTCGCCGGGAACGCGCTCGGCGGCAAGGCGGCCGACCGCTCCCTCGTACCGTCCCTCACCGTGATCCTCGCCGCCGTGACGGGCGCGCTGCTCCTGCTGGCCGCGGTGGCCTCCGTCCCCTGGCTCACCGCGGGCGCCCTCCTGCTGCTGGGCCTGGCCTACTTCGGCACCGTGCCCGGCCTCAACACGATCATCGTCACCTCCGCCGAGGTCGGCTCACCGACGCTCGCGCTGTCCGTCAACAGCTCGGCCTTCAACATCGGCATCGCCGCGGGCGGCCTGCTCGGCGGCGCGGCGGTCCAGTCCGGCGCGGGCCTGCGCGCGGCGCCGGTCGTGGGCGCGGCCGTCGTGGCCGCAGGACTCGCCGTGTGCGCGTACGAACTGAGGACCCGCCGCCGCCCGGCACCGGCTCGCGCGCTCGCCACCTCGTCCGCAGGAAAGGACTGACCCGTCATGACACACGCCCCGGCCCCCGCCCCGGCCCCCGGCGCCGCAGACAGCAACGCCAACGCCTTCAACCAGCGCATCATCGAGGAGTTCCGCGCCCACGCGGGCCGCGTGGGCGGTGACTTCGAGGGCGTCCCGCTGATCCTCCTCACCACCACCGGCCGCCGCAGCGGCCTCCCCCGCACCACCCCGGCGACATACCTGCGCGACGGCGGCGACTGGGTCGTCTTCGCCGCCAACGGAGGCGACGGCACCGACCCCGCCTGGTGCCGCAACCTGCGCGCGAACCCCGTCGCCACCGTGGAGCACGAGGGCCGCACCCACCACGTGGAGGCCGTCTTCACCGAAGCGGCCGAACGCGACCGCCTCTACGCCGAGCAGGTCGCGATATCGCCGCAGTTCGCGGACTTCGAGAAGCGCACGGACCGGGTCATCCCGGTGGTACGCCTACGCCCCACCGGCACCGCCCGTACCGCCCGCACCGCCTACCGACTCGACCACCACGCCTTCACGGTGACCGACCTCGACGGGGCCGTCGCCTTCTTCACCGACGCCCTCGGCGCGCAACTCCTCTACGAGGAAGGCCCCATCGCCCACGCCAAGGGCGACTGGATGCGCCGCAAGCTCGGCGTCCACCCGCGCGCCGTCGCCCGGATCGCGATGCTGCGCCTCGGCCCGGTCACCCGCATCGAGCTCTTCCAGTACACGGACCCCGATCAGAACCCCACCCCGCCGCCGGCCGGCACCGCGGGCCACCACCGCCTGGCCGTACGCGTCGGCGACCCGGATGCCGCCGCGCGGCACCTGGCCGGCGTCCCCGGCGTCACAGCGGGCGACTTCCACACTCCCTGGGGCCTGACACTGCGCCTGCTGCAGCTCCCGCCGGACGGCCCCGCGGAACCCCACGTGGACCACGTCGCCCACACGGTCGCCGACGTGGACGCCGCCGTCGCCTTCTTCACGGACGTCCTGGGCGCCGAGGAGACCCACCGGACCCCCGAGGGCGACGCCGTCCTGCGCTTCGGCCCCGCCGACCGCATCGTGCTCTCCCCCGGCACCCCGGCCGCCCCGCCGCGCAACAGCGACATCGGCGGCCGGCACCTCGCCTTCGACGTCGACGACGTGGACACCGCCGCCGCACACCTGACCACGGCCCCGGGCGTCACCCTCCTCGGCACCCCGGAGACCATCACGGAAGGCCCCCTGACAGGCGACCGCTGGCTCTACTTCACGACCCCCACCGGAATCCCGATGGAAATCAGACACTGACCACCCACCCCGAAGGCCCCCGGAACCCGTCCGGGAAAAGCAGAACACCCCTCCGTCCGTGTTTCCACGGGCGAAGGGGTGTCGCTGGCGGTAGCGGTGGGATTTGAACCCACGGTGGAGTTGCCCCCACACACGCTTTCGAGGCGTGCTCCTTAGGCCGCTCGGACACGCTACCGAGAGAGAGCTTAGCGGACGGTGGGCCGTGCTCTGAAATCGGTTCGGGGGCGAAGGGGTGTGACGCTCCTCATCAGGGGCGCCGGGGCGCTCAGCGGCCGCGGAAGAAGTCGGTCAGGAGCCCCGCGCACTCCCCCGCGAGGACGCCCTGGATCACCTCGGGGCGGTGGTTGAGCCGGCGGTCGCGCAGGACGTCCCACAGGGAGCCGGCCGCACCGGCCTTCTCGTCGACGGCGCCGTAGACGACGCGGTCGACGCGGGAGAGGACGATCGCGCCCGCACACATCGTGCACGGCTCCAGCGTCACCACCAGCGTGCACCCCGCCAGGCGCCACTCGCCCACGGCCCGCGCCGCCTCGCGCAGGGCGAGGACCTCGGCGTGGGCGGTGGGGTCGCCGGTGGCCTCGCGCTCGTTGCGGCCGCGGCCGATGACGGAGCCGTCCGGACCCAGCACGACGGCGCCGACCGGCACGTCGCCGGTGGCGGGGGCCCGTACGGCCTCGGCCAGTGCGGCCCGCATGGGGCCGAGCCACGGTGCGCGTACGGGGTCGTGCTCCTCCCCGGCCGGAGCGGCGCGGGAGGTACCTGGGTCGCGGACGGCTTCGTTCATGGCACCAGTGTGAGCGAATCAGCCCGGGCGGGCGTCAGCGCACGGCCTCCAGGACGTCCGTGCAGCCGAGGGCGTCGGCGATCTCGCTGAGGGCGTCCCCTTCGAGGGCGAGCAGCTCCTTCCCGCCCACGCCGAGGTCGGAGAGGAGCTCATGGTCACCGAGCGGGCCGTCCGGGCGCGGCTCCGCAGCGTCCGCCCCCTCGGCCTCGTCCTCCACGGGGTCGGGCTCGCCGTCCTCCGTGCCGTCCAGGTCGAGGTCGTCGAGCTCGTCGGCGTCGGTGTCGTCGCGGCCGATCAGCTCGTCGACGAGCATCGCGCCGTACGAGCTGCGGCCCGCGACGACGGCGTTCGAGACGAAGACGCGCGGATCGTCCTCACCGTCGACGCGGACGACGCCGAACCAGGCGCCCTCCTGCTCGATGAGGGCGAGGACCGTGTCGTCCTCGAAGGAGGCCTCCCGGGCCAGGTCGGCGAGGTCGGCCAGGGTTTCCACGTTGTCGAGTTCTGTGTCGCTCGCTTCCCATCCGTCGTCGGTGCGCGCGAGCAGTGCGGCGAAGTACACCGTGACTCTCCCACTGGTCATAGGCGGTGCCGGGCCGGACGGGGACCACCCCGCCCACTCGGAATCGTGGCAGAAACCTCGCCGCTGCGAGAGGTCTTCCGCGCTGCGTCGTGCAGCAGTCCGAAGAGATGTGCCTCACGTGGCGCTGCGGGCACCGCCGTCCGGGCGGCCGCGTCACCAGCGGAAGGTCCTCATCCGCATCTGCTGGCGCATCCGGGCGGCCCGCGCCCGGCGCGGCTGGACGCGGTCTCGGAGCTCTTTCGCCTCGTTGAGCTCGCGCAGGAACTGGGCGCGTCTGCGGCGGCGGTCCGCCTCCTCCTCGTCCCCGGGGCCGGATTCGGCGCCGGCCGGGGGTTCGGGCGCCGGTGCGCCACGCGTCGTGTCGGGCTTCTCGGGGGCGTCTTCAGCCATGGCAGGACCACCTCGTGCCGAGTGCTTCGCCGGCCACGCCCGGAGCGACAGACCGGGCGTACGTGCCCACTTTCCCCCTAAGTGGTGGTTTGATGCCAGTGCGGCGACAGACCGCCGCAGACCTGCGGCGGACGGTCGAACGCCGCACGGCGGCGGCTCGGGGCCGAAAGCTCGGTTAATGTCGATGTCATGCGGATCCACGTCGTCGACCACCCCCTGGTGGCGCACAAGCTCACCACCCTGCGCGACAAGCGCACCGATTCCCCCACCTTCCGGCGTCTCGCCGACGAGCTGGTCACCCTGCTCGCCTACGAGGCCACGCGCGACGTGCGCACCGAGCAGGTGGACATCGAGTCCCCGGTGACGGCGACCACCGGCGTCAAGCTCTCCCACCCGCGCCCGCTCGTGGTGCCGATCCTGCGCGCCGGTCTCGGCATGCTCGACGGCATGGTCCGGCTGCTGCCGACCGCCGAGGTCGGCTTCCTGGGCATGATCCGCAACGAGGAGACCCTCAAGGCGGAGACCTACGCCACGCGCATGCCCGACGACCTCTCGGGCCGCCAGGTCTACGTCCTGGACCCGATGCTGGCGACCGGCGGCACGCTGGTCGCGGCGATCAACGAGCTGATCGAGCGCGGCGCCGACGACGTCACCGCGATCTGCCTGCTGGCCGCCCCGGAGGGCGTCGAGATCATGGAGCGCGAGCTCGCGGGCGCCCCGGTCACCGTGGTCACCGCCTCGGTCGACGAGCGCCTCAACGAGAACGGCTACATCGTCCCGGGCCTGGGCGACGCGGGCGACCGCATGTACGGCACGGCGGGCTAGCCGCCGGCTCCGACGCCCGCGCGGGCCGTCACCGCGCATTCCGCCGGTCTTCCACGACGTGGAAGACCGGCGGTGTCATGCCGGGCCGCAGGTCTCATCCCCTCAGCACTTCGAGGGCTTCGGCGCAGGTGACGCCGCCTTCGAGGGCGACGGAGGCCCCGAGGAAGGCGACTCCGAGGGCGCCTCGCCCGGTTCGACGCCCATGTCGGTCAGGGCCCGGTCGGCGTCCTGCCGCCCCGTGAGCTCCTTGTACTCGTTGCCGATGACCAGGTCGACCTCCTCGTCGACCGTGCGCTGGTCGTTCTTGACCTCGGCCCCGGCCATCTGGGTGCCGACGACTCTCAGCGCCCCCTCCGCGGCCGTCGGGGCACCGATCAGCAGGCCCACCTGCTCGACCTTCTTGTCGTAGAGGGCGGGCGCATTGCCCACCTTGCCGATCTTGAAGCCGCGGCTCTTGAGTTCATCCGCGGTGATCTTGGCGAGCCCGCCGCGCGGAGTCGCGTTGTAGACGTTGACGGTGATGTCGGAGGGCCGTGGCAGCGGTTTCGACTCCTCGCCCTCGTCCGCCGCCTTGCAGTCGCCGTCCTCAGCCCCCTTCCCGCCCTTCGCGCCCGCGCCGTGGGCCCGGGTCTCGCTCGGGCCCCCGGTGAAGACGTCGACGAGCTGGAAGGTCCCCCATCCGGCCAGGGCGAACGCGGCGGTTGAGGTGACTGCGGCGAGCACGATCCTGCGGCGGTTTCTGGGGCGGCGCATGTGCGGGAATCGCTTGCCCGTAATGCGGTACTTCCTGCCCATGCCGGGAGGGGTGAGCATGCTCATGGGCGCAGCGTAGTGCGGGGCAGGGCCGCTGCCTACTAAATGATCAATGGGTTCGCGCGCCCCAACCCGAAAGGCCGAACAACGGCCGGAAACAGCCTCCGAACGGCCCCGGCTAGCCCAGTTCGAGCACGCGGGCGTGCAGCACCTGGCGCTGCTGGAGCGCGGCACGCACGGCGCGGTGCAGGCCGTCCTCGAGGTAGAGGTCGCCGTGCCACTTGACGACGTGGGCGAAGAGGTCGCCGTAGAAGGTCGAGTCCTCGGCCAGCAGGGTTTCCAGGTCGAGCTGCTGCTTGGTGGTCACCAGCTGGTCGAGCCGCACCGGGCGCGGGGCGACGTCCGCCCACTGCCGGGTGCTCTCCCGGCCGTGGTCGGGGTACGGCCGCCCGTTTCCGATGCGCTTGAAGATCACACGGAAAGCCTACCGGGCGACAGGCTCCCGGCGCAGCCACGGCACGGGAGCGCGAAGGCGACAATCGGCCGCATACCAGGAGCAGCGGGGACCCGTCGGCGCGCCGTCCGGGACATTGCCCACAGCCTGTGGACACAGCCGGAGCGCTCCGGCCGTCCACGCGGGGTCAGCCGTGCGGCGGTACGAGCACCACCCCGGAGTACTCGACTTCCGACTCCGTACGGTTCGCGTAGGAGTGGGGGTGATCGCCCGCCATGCGGAGACCGTACCCCTGCGGAAGGACGACCTCCTGTCCGCCGGCGGTGACGGCGAGGGTGCCGCGCAGGACATGGATGAGTTCCACGGTGCCGAGCACGTGGGCCTCGCTGCGGTGCTCCTCGCCGGGGGCGAGCCGCCAGTGCCACAGCTCGGCGCCCACGGGCGGGGCGGCTCCGGTGACGAGCAGCCCCTTGCCGCCGTCCGGGCCGCTCCACAGGACCGGCTGGCCGTCGGGGGCGGTGGGCTGCAGCAGCGGCGCCGCGGGCTGCTGCAGCAGCTCGGTCAGGGGGACGCCGAAGGCGTCGCAGAGGCGGACCAGGGTGGCGAGGTTGGGGTTGGAGCGGGCGTTCTCCAGGGCGACGAGCATGCCCTTGCTGACCCGGGCCCGGGCGGCGAGGGTGTCCAGGCTCCAGCCCCGGTCCTTGCGCAGGGCCCGCACGCGGGCGGCGACGGCCTCCATGACGGACCTGTCGCCGCCGGGCTCGCCCGCGTCCGCCGTTGCTTCGCTGTTCCCGCTCATGCCGGTCATCTTCGCGCCTCCCGGGATCCGGTCGTTTGATGCTACCGTCGAGCGTATTGAAATGACCGACATGAAACGACTGCAGGACGACTGCAGGAGGGTGGCCCGTCCATGTCCCTGGACCCGGATCTCGAAGCGGCGGCGGCGAGCGTGCACGTCGAGGAGGCCGTCCGCGCGCTGCGGCCCGACTTCGCCGTGCTGGTGATCGCGGCGGACGGGCTGCCCGCCGGCCCCAGCGACCCCTGGTCGCTGGGGCAGCTCGCCGACGCCGCCGCGACCGCCGAGGGCCTCGACGTCACCGCGGAGCCCCACATCGCCGCCTGGCGCTCGGCTTACAGCGCGTTCGGCGCCAAGCCGGGCCGTACGCGCAACAGCGCCGAGGCCCTGATCCGCCGCGCCCCCGCGGGCCTGCCCGAGGTCAACCTCCTGGTCGACGTCTACAACGCCGTGTCCGTCGCGCACCGCCTCCCGGTCGGCGGCGAGGACCTGGCCGCGTACGCCGGCCCGCCGCGCCTGGTGCGGGCCACCGGCAGCGAGCCGTTCGACACGGTGTCCGGCGGCGCGCCGGCGGTCGAGCACCCCGAGCCCGGCGAGGTGATCTGGCGCGACGGCCTCGGCGTCACCTGCCGCCGCTGGAACCACCGCCAGTGCGTCCGCACGCGCATCACCGAGAAGTCCACGAGCGCCCTGTTCCTGCTGGAGCGGCTCGACCCCATGCCGCTCGAGGCGCTGCACGCCGCAGCCGACGACCTCCTCGCCCGGCTGCGCGAGCGCGCGCCGGACCTGCGCGCCGTCTCCCGCCTGATCTGACCGGGAGCGGTCCTGCCGGGAGGCCGGGAGAGGGCGGGCCGGGACAGGCCAGGGTCAGCCCTGCTTCGTCTGCCGCGGGGTCCTCCGGGCGGGCCGGACGGTCGCCTTCTTGGCCGCCCCCTCCTTGGCGGCGCGCTTCATCTCCTGCTTGTGCTCCCGCACCTTGGCCAGCGACTCGGGCCCGGTGATGTCCGCGACCGAACGGTAGGAGCCCTCCTCCCCGTAGGCGCCGGCCGCCTCCCGCCAGCCCTCCGGCGCGACCCCGAGCTGCTTGCCCAGCAGCGCGAGGAAGATGCGGGCCTTCTGCTCGCCGAAGCCGGGCAGCTCCTTGAGCCGCCGGAACAGCTCCTCCCCGGTCGCGACGCCCTCCCACACCGCGCTCGCCTCGCCGCCGTAGTGCTCGACCAGGTACTGGCACAGCTGCTGGACGCGCTTGGCCATCGCGCCCGGGTAGCGGTGCACGGCCGGCTTCTCCGACAGCAGCGCCGCGAACGCCTCCGGGTCGTAGGCGGCGATCTCGTACGCGTCGAGGTCGTCGCGGCCCATCCGCCGGGTGATGGCGTACGGACCGGCGAACGCCCACTCCATGGGGATCTGCTGATCCAGCAGCATCCCCGTCAGCGCGGCGAGCGGGCTGCGGCCGAGCAGGGCGTCGGCCTCGGGCTGCTGGGCGAGGTGAAGGGTCTTGTCCATGCGTCGATGATCGCCCCGTATCGCCCGCGCGGGAGGGAGCCGGGATCCCGGGGTGTCACCCTTTCCCGCCCACTGTACGAACGGGTGAACCAGGAAGAGGCGGTCTTGCGGACGGTGCGCCGCGGCGGCTGTCATGGACGGACGGACTGCGGCCGGACCCACCGGGGTGCCCGAGTGGCACGTCCGAGCGAGGGAGGCCCGGCATGGCGCGAGTCCGCGTGCGCGGCGCAGAGCTCTTCCACGAGGTCGTGGGCGAGGGCGAGCCGCTGGTGCTCGTCCACGGCGGGCTGACCGACCACTACACCTGGCAGGCGGTCGTCCCGCCCCTCGCGGAGTCCTTCCGCGTCCTCGTCTACGACCGGCGCGGGCACAGCGCCAGCACCAGCGGTGCCGGCCGCGGCACCCGCAGGGAGCACGAGGACGACCTCGCCGCGCTGCTGCAGACGCTCGGCTTCGCCCCGGCCCACGTCGTCGGCAACTCCTTCGGCGCGTCCACCGCCCTGGGCCTGGCCGTCCGCCGCCCCGACCTCCTGCGTACCGTCATCGCCCACGAGCCCCCGCTGCTGGGCGTCATCCGCGGCGACGATCCCGTCCACGTGCTGATGCGGGCCGCGCAGAACGGCATCGACGCGGCGGTGGCCTTGATCCTCGCCGGGGAGGCGGGCGAGGGGGTGCGCCGCTTCACGGAGGAGGTCGCCCTCGGCCCGGGCTCCTGGGAGGCCCTGCCCGACCGGGTGCGCGCGACCCTCGTCGCCAACAGCCGCGCGTTCGCGGCCGAGCAGTCCGATCCGGGCTGGGCGAGCCTCGACCTCACCCGGCTGTCCGCCTGCACCGGGTCGGCGCTGCTGACGTACGGGACGGAGAGCCCGCCGTGGCTGCCGCCGGTCACGGTCGAGCTCTCGCGGACGATGCGGAGGGCGGAGCTGAGGGGTCTGCAAGGTGTGGGCCACATTCCGCATGTGTCGCACCCGGAGGTGTTCGCGCAGATGGTGCGGAGATTCATCGAGGCGGCATGACGCGGCGTGACCGCCGTCCGGGCGCGCACCCCGGTACCTGAGCGTCCGCGCGCCGCGCGCCCCTGCACCCGCTCCGGGGCGCCGCTCCAGCGCGTCAGCACCCTCTGTGCGGGAGCGGCGGGAGTGCCCGACCGTGGAGGGGTCGGACACAGTGCCCTGCGGAAAGAGGGACCGCAATGGAGAGCACGCACGCCACCGACCGGCCGGTGCCGGAGGACCCGCCCGCGGCCAAGCGCCCCTACGTGGAGCCGCGGATCGACGAGCTCGGCACAGTCGAACAGCTGACCGCCCATGGCGGGTTCCCCGCAACTGAAGCCCTTCTCTGAGCAGCGAACGTCAGCAGCGAGCGTCGTCGGAAGGCCGCAGGCGGCAGGACGGCCGTCTGAAGGCCCGGAACCCCGGAAGCCACGGAAGGCCCGGAAGGGAAGCCATGGAGCCCGTCGCTGTACCCGTCGGTGACTACCTGGGCTGCTACGGACGCGTCCCGTTCGGCGGCGGCCCGTCCCGCATCTCGTACGTGACCGCCGCCTTCGGGCGGCGCCCGGCCTGGTCCGACCCCGGGCGCCACCTCGTCCAGTGGGCGGCGCCGGGGACGCCCAGGGTGCCGTTCCCCTCCGAGCGGGAGAGACTCCTGCTGACCGGCGTCGTCCGCGGCCCGGTCACGCCCGCGTGGGTCGGGCGGCTCGTGTCCGCCCTCAAGGAGGGCCGCCACGCGGAACTGGCCCGCATGCCCGGCGAACTGGCCGGTGCGCTGGTCACCGACCACCGGGTGTTCCTCTTCCGCAGCGCCGCGGGCGAGGAGGGCCTGCACTACCGGGCCTCCGCGGACCTGCTGCGGTTCTCCACCGACCCGGCCGACCTGCTCGACGGCCCCGGGGAGTTCGACCCGGAGGCCGTCCGGCGCTCCTGCCGCGGCGAGGCGGTCTTCGTCTACCCCGGCCTCACCCCCGTCCCGCCCGGCCGGATCGTCACCGTCGAGCGCGGGGCGGTGACCACGGCCGTGTACGACCCGGTGACCCCGCTGGAGCTGCCCGCGCGCACCACGATGGCGGAGTACGCCGAGACCGCCTGGGACCTCCTGCTGGAATCCGTACGGCCGTACGCCGGCCGCGGCCGCACCGGCATCCTGCTCAGCGGCGGCCTGGACTCCGCGGCCGTGCTCGCGGCCCTGGCGGCGGCCGGCGCCGACGTCGTCGCCTACCACCGGGCCACCCGGGACCCCCTCGCGGACGAGTCCGGATACGCCCGGGCGGTCTGCGACCACCTGGGGGTGCCGTTCGTGCCGGTCGTGACGGACCACGGCGCCGGATACCTGGACGAGCGGTGGGAGTTCCCCCACCCGTACAACCACACGGCCTACCGGTGGCTGGAACAGACCGCCGAGCGCGTCGCCCGGGACGGGATCACCTTCCTCGCCTGGGGCCGCGAGGGCGACCGGATCTTCGGCCCGGCGCGCTACGGGCTGCACGGCGTGCTCACCGGCGACCTGCCCGCGCGCGAGAAGGCCGTCCTGTGCCGGGGACTGCTCACCTCGCGCTGGGAGCTCCCCCGCATCCTGCGCAGCGCCTCGCCCGGCTCCTCCCTGCTCGACGACGGCGCGCCCGGATACGGCGGTGCGCGGCCCGCGGACTTCCTCACTCCGTTCGCCGCCGACCGGGACGGCGCTCCCGCCGCCGCGGGCGCCCCGCAGGAGCACCCCGGTCTCACACCGCAGGAGCACTGCGCGAACCTGACCCTCTGGCGGCCCCGCGGCATCCAGCTGTGCAACCCCCTGGGCAGCAAGAGCCTGCGGCGGCTCTCCGCCCGCATGCCGGACGCCTACCGGCTCCTGCCGCACCAGGGACGGCTGATCACCAAGCCGGTGCTCCGGCTGATGCTCTCCAGCCGGTTCCCCGCGGCCGTCTGGCGGCGGCACGGCCGGCTGTGGCCCGGCTCCCCGCACAAGGACTACGTCCTCGGCCACCGCCACGTCCTCGCCGCCCTCATCGGCGGGCCGGAGGCGCACCTCGTCCGCATGGGCATCGTCGACCCGCTCCGGCTCGCGGACGTCCTGGCCGAGCCGGCGCGGCTGCGCCTCAACGCGGACACCCTGCTCTGCACCGCCATGACCGAGCTGTTCCTGCGCAGCGACGCGCGGCGCACGCCCGCGAACCGGAGGGGATTCACCCGATGCCTCTGATCGGCCTGGCCGAGCACGCCGTCTTCGACGACACCGACGACGCCGGCCTCATCCTCGACACCCGCCGCGGTGTCTGCCTGACCCTCAACTCCACGGCCACCTACATGCTGCGCACCGCCCTGGCGTGCGACTCGGTGCCGGCGGCCGTCGCCCGGCTGCGCGAGGACTTCGACGCGGACGACGCGACGCTGGCCGCCGGGCTGGCCGGGCTCGCCGACCGGCTGGGCGAGCGGTCGCTGCTGCTCGGGGGCGGCGGGTGCCCGCCGCGCAGGCGCCGCCTGCGGAGGGCGGAGCGGTGACCGCGGACTGGGAGTTCTTCCTGGACGGCCCCCGGGAGGGCCCGCCACCGCCGGCGGTCCCGCTTCGCCTGCGGGCCGTCGCCGTCGCCCGCACGGCCCGGGCCCTGTGGCTGTACCGGCGGCGCGGCTGGCGCGGGGCGTACCCCTACCTGTGCCGGGCCCGGCCCGCCCGGGGCTCGGCGGCCCTGTCCGGCCTGTCCCCGGGCACGGCGGTGCGGCTGGCCCGCCGGGAGATCCTCGGCGCCCAGCTGGTGCTCCGGGCGATACTGCCCAACGGCCCGTGTCTGCCGCGGTCGTTGGCCCTGACCACCTATCTGTGCACGCTCGGCCTGCCCGCACGCATGACGGTGGCCCGAGGCCGCGCCGCGCCCTCCCCGGCCCAGGCCTTCCACTCGTGGGCCGAACTCCACGACACGGTCCTGACCGACAACCCGGACGTCCGGCTGGGCTACACGGTGCTGCAACGGGTCCCGTAGCGAAGGCCCTTGCCGCGGGCGATCACTTGTTCTAGCGTGATGCGAACAAGGTGCACGATCTTGGTGGCGTCCGGGAGATCGGGGACAGCGGCATGAACGGCGGCATGAACGGCGGTACGAACAGCAGGGGCGCGCAAGGCGGCCAGGGGGCGGAGACGGCGGCCTGGAGCCGTACGGTCGTGGCGGGCTGGATGGTGGCACTGGGGGCGGTGTCCGCCGTGGCGTTCGTGGCGGTCGCCGTTCTGGCGCCCGGCCTGCGGTCCGTCTTCCTGATCCTGCTGACGGCTTCGGCGGCCCTGCTGGCCACGGGCGCCGTCCGGGTCACGGTCACGCCCCACGGGGTGGCCGTCCGCTCCGTTCTCCTCCCTTTCCTGCAGCGCCGGATACGGCTGTCCCGGATCCGGCATGCGTCGGCGAGACCGACCCGGCCGGGCGAGCTCGGCGGGTGGGGATACCGCTGGCTGCCCGGGCAGACCGCGGTCTCGCTGCGGGCGGGCGACGCCCTGTGGCTGGAGCTGACGTCCGGGAAGCACTTCGTCGTCACCGTCGACGACGCCGCCAACGCGGCGGCGCGGGTGAACAGTTCCCTGGCCGCGGTGAAAGAGTGACGGGAGAGGCCAGGACGACGGACGACGACAGGAGCGCACCGGCATGACCGTGGAGACCGGCGTGACACGGACCCTCGCCCGCACCGCGACCGGCAAGGCCGTGGACGTCTACGCAAGGCCCGGTGCCGGGAGCGCACCCGCCGTCCTGCTCTGGCACGGCATGGGGCCGGACGAGCGGGAGATCGTGCGGCCCGTCGCGGAGGCGGCGGCAGCGCAGGGCGTCGTGGTCTTCGCCGCGGACTGGCGTTCCGACGCTCCCGACCGCGGCATGGCGCACCTGCTGGACTCCCTGTCGTTCGTACGGGAGCGCGCGGCGGAGTCCGGCGGCGACCCGGGCCGGGTGGTGGTCGCGGGGTGGTCGGCCGGCGCGGGGGCGGCGGTGGCCACCGCGCTGCGAGCGGAGCTGTTCGGCGGTTGGCGCCCGGCCGCCGTCGTGGGCCTGGCCGGCCGCTACGACGTGCCCGCCCGCACCACCGCCTCGGTCCCCCTGAAGGACCTCGCGGACCTCCCGGACCTCCCGGACCTCCCGGCCGGGGCCGCCCCCGTGCCGGTGCGGCTCGTGCACGGCACGGTGGACGACCAGGTGGACATCCGCTTCTCGCGGGAGTGCGCCGCCGCGCTCCAGGGGCACGGGTGGCCGGTGCGGCTCGACGAGCCGCGGACGGACCACGCCGGGGTCCTCGGAAGCGAGTTCGACCCGGCGCTGGGCCGCCTCCGCCCGAGCACGGCCGAACACGCCCTGGAGGGCTGCCGGATCACGGCCCGCGCCCTGGTGGAGGCGGCGGGGATCACGGCCTGACGAGCCGGCGCGGGGCGGCGCGGGGCGGCGCGGGGGCGGCAGGGCGCGCGCCGAGCACGCGCCGGCGCGCCGCCGGGGCCGGCCCGCGTCCGCGGCTGCGCCCCCGGCCGTGTCGCCGACCGCGCCCCCGGCTGTGTCACCGCTCAGGCGACGCTGCCGTCCTGCGGACCCGCCTCCTCCGTCCGTACGGACGGAAACGCGTCCACGATGGTGAAGGCGCCCTCCACTCCGGCCACGCGCATCACCCGCGACACGCGCGCCACGCCCCGCACCACCCGCAGCCGGCCACCGCGGCAGAGCATGCGGTGCCGGGCTCTGATCAGCAGCCGGAGTCCGCTCGCGTCCAGGAACGTCACGCGACGGAGGTCGATCACGATGTCGGCGCGGCCTCGTTCGGTCAGCGCGTCCATGCGCGGGCCGAGCTCCTGTTCCGCCAAGATGTCCATCTCACCGTGCAGTTCAATGATGATCGCCCCGCACGCCACGCGCTCCCGCATGGCGAAGGCGGGCTCTTCCGCGCCCATGTCGCCCCTCACCGACCTCCCTCGGCCCCTCACCTCCGGCACCGGCGATCCGCCGGCTGCCGGATACCTTTCTGGTGCCCCCGCAGTACGTGAATCTCACCTTTGTCGCAAAGCTGTGATCGCGCCTCCGGATTCGCCCGCGCCGGAGCGCGCGCGGGCGCGGGCGCGGAACGCACGGAAGCCCCGGCTCCGGACCCGGGCGCGATACGGGTCCGGGGCCGGGGCTCCGGAAAAGCAGGTCGGGGGAAGCGGCATCGGGGGGACAGCCGCTTCCCCCGTCGGGGTCACGGCCTCCAAGTCCGGGCCGCAGTCGGGGGGAAGCTCGCGGCCCTGACCCCGCAGTGAGGCCATGTCCCTGGCCCTCCGGATTCCTGCCAGATCCGGTACGGGCTCCCCCTATCCTCCGCCCCGGCGCACGGGCCCCCGTACGGCGAAGGGCCCGGCTTGGCAGGCCTTTGGTCCTTAAAGGTGGCGTGAAGGCGGCATGAAGGCGGCGCGCGGAGAGGGGAAACCACGGGCTCGGTCACATGTGCGGATAGACTCCGCCACCGTAGGAGGCGATCACGGGGGTCGCGGTCGCAGGGATCACCGGGGGAGGAGTGCCTCGTGGCGCAAGCGAAGAAGATCGCGCTCTGGGCTGCCGTCATTTTCGTGTCGTACACGATCATCCACTCCCCCAAGCGGTCGGCGGAGCTCGTCCAGATAGGGTTCGAGGGCATCTCGGACGCCGCCAAGAGCGTCGGCGAGTTTATGACCCAACTGATCAGCTGACAGGCCGCGCCGCCGAGCCGGAGCGGTCCGGTCCGCCCGGCGTGGAGGCAGTGCCGTGATTCGTCACCTCGTCCTGTTCAAGCTCAATGAGGGCGTCCGGCGCGACGACCCGCGCGTCGTCGCCGGGGTACAGGCGTTCGAGGCGCTCGGCGACGCCATTCCGGAGGTGCGCTTCTGGGAGTGCGCCTGGAACATCTCGGACCGGCCGATCGCCTACGACTTCGCCATCAACTCCGCCGTCGACGACGCCGAGGCGCTGCAGCGCTACCTGGACCACCCCGCGCATCAGGCGGGTGTCGCGCAGTGGCGTGAATTCGCCACTTGGGTGATCGCCGACTACCCCTTCTGAGCGCCCGCTGCGCACGGCCCCTCGCCACCTGGGCGAGGGGCCGTTTTTATGGTCAACACGATGTTATGGGGTTCTTGCACACAGTGCACATGTCTTGTGATGCTATGACCGCTTTTGCCGGATGAGTTGACCATGAAGGGTGGCAGAACCGTGTCGGCCCGAACCGTCCCCGAAGCCCCCCTCCAGGAAGCCCCTCCCCAGCGCGACCAGCCGCCCGCGGGTGCCACCGCGCGCCCCCTCGGACCCGACGCCGACCCCGGCGGCACCGGCGGCCCCGAGCTCCTCGAGAACCCCGGCCGGGGCGCCGGTCAGGACGCCGGCACGGCCACCCCCGCCAAGACCGCCGCGAAGGCTGCCGCGGCCCCCGCCGCGGGCACCACCGGGAACGCCGGCACCGGCACCGGCACCGGCACCCGCACCGACGCCGACCCCGACGCCGATCCCAACGGCGACCCCGACGGCGATCCCGACGACGCCGACACCGATCACCCGAGGAGCCGCGGCGCCGACGCCAGGGCCCTCACGCAGGTGCTCTTCAAGGAATTCATCACCCTGGAGCCCGGCACCCCCGAGCACGCCCGTGTGCGGGCCGCCCTCATCGAGGCGAACCTCCCCCTCGTCCGCTACGCCGCCGCCCGCTTCCGCAGCCGCAACGAGCCCATGGAGGACGTGATCCAGGTCGGCACGATCGGCCTGATCAACGCCATCGACCGGTTCGACCCGGACCGCGGGGTGCAGTTCCCGACCTTCGCGATGCCGACCGTGGTCGGCGAGATCAAGCGCTACTTCCGCGACAACGTACGCACCGTGCACGTCCCGCGCCGGCTGCACGAGCTGTGGGTGCAGGTCAACGGCGCCAGCGAGGACCTCACCGTGCTGCACGGCCGCACGCCCACCACCGCCGAGATCGCCGAGCGGCTGCGTATCCCCGAGGACGAGGTGCTGGCCTGCATCGAGGCCGGGCGCTCGTACCACGCCACCTCGCTGGAGGCCGCGCAGGAGGGCGACGGGCTGCCCGGCCTGCTGGACCGGCTGGGCTACGAGGACCCGGCACTCGCCGGGGTCGAACACCGTGACCTCGTGCGCCACCTGCTCGTGCAGCTGCCGGAGCGCGAGCAGCGCATTCTGCTGCTGCGCTATTACAGCAATCTGACGCAGTCCCAGATCAGCGCGGAGCTGGGCGTCTCGCAGATGCACGTATCCCGGCTGCTCTCGCGCAGCTTCGCGCGGCTGCGTTCCGCAAATCGAATCGAAGCCTAACCCTCACGAGTGACCCCCTCCTCATACGAGGCAGCAGATATGTCGACTTGACGCTACAGCGTGTTGCCGACATGTGACATTCTGCAGGAACTGCGTTTGCCACAGCGCGGCCTCCGGTATTCAGGTGGGGGCCGAACCCCTCGTGCGAGGGGCACCGCTGTGACCCGTCCGCGACCTCAAGGGGGTGGCATGTCCGTAGACCTGGGCAGCGCGAAGGTGCTCGCCACCGACGCACCACACGCCGTGCTCGACGACTGCGAATCCATCGACACCCGCACCCTCTCCCGTTCACTCTTCATGCGCCTGGCCGCCCTCGACCGGGACAGCGCGGAGCGTGCCTACGTCCGCGACACCCTGATCGAGCTCAACCTCCCCCTCGTGCGCTACGCGGCCGCCCGCTTCCGCAGCCGCAACGAGCCCATGGAGGACATCGTCCAGGTCGGCACGATCGGTCTGATCAAGGCGATCGACCGGTTCGACTGCGAACGGGGCGTGGAGTTCCCCACCTTCGCGATGCCGACGGTCGTGGGCGAGATCAAGCGGTTCTTCCGGGACACGAGTTGGTCGGTGCGCGTGCCGCGCCGGCTGCAGGAGCTGCGCCTCGCCCTCACCAAGGCCAGCGACGAGCTCGCACAGAAGCTCGACCGCTCGCCCACGGTGCCCGAACTGGCCCTGTGCCTGGGCGTCTCCGAGGACGACGTCGTCGACGGCCTGGCCGTCGGCAATGCCTACACCGCGAGTTCCCTCGACTCCCCCTCCCCGGAGGACGACGGCGGCGAGGGCTCCCTCGCGGACCGGCTCGGCTATGAGGACAGTGCGCTGGAGGGCGTCGAGTACCGTGAGTCCCTCAAACCCCTCCTGGCTAAACTGCCCCCCAGGGAACGGCAGATCATCATGCTGCGCTTCTTCGCCAATATGACGCAGTCGCAGATCGGCGAGGAGGTCGGCATCTCGCAGATGCACGTCTCCCGGCTCCTGACCAGGACGCTTTCGCAGCTCCGCGAGGGCCTCATCGCGGACTAGACGCACCGCCACGGGGGAATCTCACGGGGGAACATCCACCATACGGCGAGTCGCACGGGGGATCGCCGGCCTGTACTTTCCACCTCTGTACTCCTGACTGACCGTCAGCCAC
Organism: Streptomyces rectiverticillatus; assembly: GCF_013394065.1. Taxonomy (NCBI): domain Bacteria; kingdom Bacillati; phylum Actinomycetota; class Actinomycetes; order Kitasatosporales; family Streptomycetaceae; genus Streptomyces; species Streptomyces rectiverticillatus. The sequence continues at coordinate 3,957,761 of NZ_CP040752.1, read as the reverse complement.
ACTGGGCCGATGCGACGGAAGACGATCGTCTCCGCATCCGCCTCAGCCGCGGCGGCCGCACTCGCCCTGGGAAGCGTTCTCGCAGGTTGCGGCGGCACCGACCGCGACGCCTACGTCGCCTCCGAGGCGGCAGGCCCCGGCTCGTCCTCCCACCCGGTGGGCGGAGCCGTTCCGCCCGACGAGGGCGTCGAGTTCCACCCCTTGCCCGCAGCGCCGCCTTCCGGCCGCTCTCCGGGCCGGTCACCAGGCTCTTCGGTCCCCGGCTCTTCCCGGCCGCCGGCCTCTTCGCGACCACAGCCACCACAGTCGCCGCAGCCGCCACCGTCGCCACTGCCGCCCTCCAGCGGGATCAGCAGCCCACAGGGCGCCGGAAGCCCTCCGCGCACCGCGAGCCCCGCATCCCCTGCGAAACCGTCGCCGCCGTCGTCACCCTCGCCGCCCTCACGACCCGGGCAGCCCTCGCACACACCCGAAGCGGCCCGGCTGGAGACCGGCGAGCCGCACCGGTCCGCGGACGACGAAGGGCGGCGCTGGTGCGAGAAGGTCACCGTGCCGCTCGCCAACTCCGGTGGCAGCCCCGTCACCACGGGCACCGTCACCTTCGGCAGCCACGTGATCGACCTGCTCGGCCTGGACTGGTCCACGATCACCTCGTCGCAGCCGCTCCCGGTGCCGATCGAGGCGGGCGCGACGGTCGAGGGGGCGTGGACGGTGTGCGTCGACGCCTGGCGCGTGCCGTGGGGCATGCACGTCGAGACGCGCGACGTGAAGGTGGAGTGGGGTTAGCCCGAGCCCGGGCTCAGCCGAACGCGAGCCACACCACGGCCGCGACGACCGCGATGCCCACGATCACGCCGGCGATCAGGCCGACGCGGGGACCGGACGACCGGGCGGGGGCGGGCGCCGCCGCGCGCCTGCCCGAGGGGGCGCCCTGGCCCTCGTCGACGAAGGCGCGGAACATCTGGGTGCTGCCCGCGGGGTCGTAGCTCTCGGGGTTCTGCTGATGGGGGTTGGCCATAGGCCAGGACCCTAGCGAAGGAGGGCCGGATGGCGCGCAGCGCCCCGCTCTACTGAGGCGCTCCGTCCGTTTCCGTTCCGACCTGCGGCTTTACACCCCTCTAGAAATCCTTGGCCCTACCTTTACCCATGGAAACCCCATTTCACTTGCCTGTAGCAACCAACTCCTGGTTACATCGTTGCCCTAAGCAACTGAAGTGGGGAGGGGCGGCGCGTGGCCGAGCAGGAGCAGTACGAAGAGCTCGCCCGGCAGCTCAGCGCCGTCGCCGCCGTCCGGCGCGACCTCGCCCGCGTCCTCCCGGCGGACTGCTCGCCGGCCGCAGCCGTCGTGCTGACGATGCTGCGGCAGTACGGCGAGATGCGCATGGGCAAGCTGGCCGAACTGCTGCTGATCGACATGTCGGTGACCAGCCGGCACGTCGCCTACGCGGAGGCCCGGGGCTGGCTCGAACGGCACCCGGACCCCGCGGACCGGCGGTCCCGGCTGCTGCGCATCAGCCCTGCCGGCGAGGCCCTGCTCCGGCAGGTCTCCGGGCGCTACACCGAGGCGCTCGCGACCTGCCTGCGGGACTGGTCGTCGGAGGACGTCGGCCGGCTGATCGAGCTGCTCGGACGCTTCCGCGAGAGCTTCGACGGCTGCCGGACGACCCGCACCGCGTAGCTCCGCAGGACCGGCAAGACCCGTAGGACCCGCAAAACCCTCAGACGTACACCTCAAGCCACACTCGCACCGCAAAGGAATTTCATGGCTTCGACCGCACCGGCCGGTGTGGGGGGCGGCCACGCCAAGCACGGCGGCCAGGACGCCGGCGCCCCCATGACTCACCGGCAGATCATGGAGGCGCTGTCCGGGCTGCTGCTCGGCATGTTCGTCGCCATCCTGTCCTCGACGATCGTCTCCAACGCACTGCCCGAGATCATCTCCGATCTGCACGGCAGCCAGTCCTCCTACACCTGGGTCGTCACGGCCTCGCTCCTGGCGATGACCGCGTCCACCCCGCTGTGGGGCAAGCTCTCCGACCTGTTCAGCAAGAAGCTGCTGGTCCAGATAGCCCTGATCGTCTACGTCGCGGGCTCGGTCGTGGCCGGCCTCTCGCAGAACACCGGCACGCTCATCGCCTGCCGGGCCGTGCAGGGCATCGGCGTCGGCGGTCTGTCCGCCCTGGCGCAGATCATCATGGCGGCGATGATCTCCCCGCGCGAGCGCGGCCGTTACAGCGGCTACCTCGGTGCGACCTTCGCCGTCGCGACGGTCGGCGGCCCGCTGCTCGGTGGCGTCATCACCGACACCGACTGGCTCGGCTGGCGCTGGTGCTTCTACGTCGGCGTGCCCTTCGCCGTGATCGCGCTGATCGTGCTGCAGAAGACGCTGAAGCTGCCCGTGGTGAAGCGGGACGTGAAGGTCGACTGGCTGGGCGCGTTCTTCATCAGCGCCTCGGTGACGCTGCTGCTGGTGTGGGTGACCCTGGCGGGCAAGAACTACGACTGGATCTCGTGGCAGACCTACGCCATGGTCGGCGGCTCGATCCTGCTCGGTGCGATCTTCGTCTACGTCGAGTCCAAGGCGTCCGAACCGATCATTCCGCTGCGGCTGTTCCGCAATAAGACGATCACCCTGTCGTCGGCGGCGAGCCTCTTCGTCGGTGTCGCGATGTTCAGCGGCACGGTCTTCTTCTCGCAGTACTTCCAGCTGGCGCGCGGCAAGTCGCCGACGATGTCCGGCGTGATGACGATCCCGATGATCGCCGGCCTGTTCCTGTCGTCGACGATCTCCGGGCAGATCATCACCAAGACCGGCCGCTGGAAGGCCTGGCTGGTCAGCGGTGGCGTGCTGCTCACCGCGGGCCTCGGGCTGCTCGGCACCATGCGCTACGACACGCCGTACTGGCACCTGGCCGTCTACATGGCCCTCGTCGGCCTCGGCATGGGCATGATGATGCAGAACCTGGTGCTCTGCACGCAGAACCAGGTCGCACCCAAGGACCTCGGCGCCGCCAGCTCCGTCGTCACCTTCTTCCGCTCCCTCGGCGGCGCGGTGGGCGTCTCCGCGCTCGGCGCGGTGCTCGGCAACCGGGTGACGGACTACGTCAAGGACGGCATCGCCGCGCTCGGCCCGCAGGCCGCGGCCGCCGCGGCCAAGAGCGGCGGCTCCGGCGGCGGCATCCCCAAGCTGGACGCGATGCCCGCGCCGCTGCGGACGGTCGTCGAGAGCGCCTACGGGCACGGGGTGGGCGACGTGTTCCTCTACGCCGCGCCGTGCGCGCTGCTGGCCTTCGTCCTGACCCTGTTCATCAAGGAGGTCGCCCTGCAGGGACGGCCCGGGGCGCCGGCGGCGGGCGCCGGGGAACACAGCGCACAGAACGCAGCACCCGCCCGGCAGGGCGGCTGACAGACCCCGTCGGCCGGGGCGCGGAATCGAGCGGAGACGCGCCCCCGGCGGACGGAGAACCGGGACCGGAACGGCATGAGGGTCCCGGAGACGGGCCCCGGGTGGTGGCGCGCGCACAGGCAGGGGACGGCCTGCGCGCCACCGGCCGGGGCCTTCAGTCGTCGGAGCGGCGGTCCCGCATGACCTCGATGCCGGCGATCACCGTGTCGAGGGCGTACGCGAAGTCGCGCTGCCGCATCTCCGCGACGCTCCCCGCCTTCCCCCAGGTCTCGGCGACCTCGGCGGCCTCCCGGTAGGTCTCCGCCCACTCGGGGGTCGCGGAGACCACGTTCATGACGTCCCGGAAGTACTCGTTCTCGGTGACGCCGGCCGCCCGGCAGCGCTCCTTGTACAGGCCCTCGATCGTGCAGAAGCCGTGGACGAACTGGAAGAGGGCGGCGAGCGCGCCGGTGACGCGCTCCCGGGGAATGCCGCTGCGGCACATCGCGGCGATGGTGGCGTTCGAGAACGCCATGGAGCGGGGGCCGAGGTTGAGGTACCGGCCCACCAGGTGGGAGACCCACGGGTGGGCGGAGAGGCACCTGCGGTAGGCCTCGGCCAGGCTGCGGAGCTGGTCGCGCCAGTCGGCGCCGTCGTCGGACGGGTCCGGGAGGGCCACCTCGGCCCAGATCTCGTCGAGGGCGTACTCGAGGAGGTCGTCCTTGTTGTCGACGTACCAGTAGACCGACATCGCGGTCACACCCAGCTCGGCGGCGAGGCGCCGCATGGAGAACTTCTCCAGGCCCTCGGCGTCGAGCAGGCGGATCGTGGCGGCGACGATGCGCCGCCGGTCGAGGCCCGCGCCCTGGTCGCCCTCGCGCCGTGGGGCGGGGTCGGGCCTCCCGGCCAGCCACACACTGGCCCGCGGACCGCTCGCCGCGCGCTTACCGCCGCCCGCCATCCTGCGCCTCCCTCTCATTTCCCATCCGCACCAAATGCTAGGCCCTGCCCCACAACCCCCGCCCCCCTCCAGAACCCCACGCCCCCACGGATCCGATGGGCCACGCCCATCCCCCCGCCGCGGCGGATCCAGCGGCCGCGAGGCTAATGGCCCGGCCAGGCCCATCAATCCCGCCGCAACGGCGAGCAACCACACCCCACCTGCCCGGCGGTGCCGGACCCACCTCAGCCCGGAACGGCACCGCCGAAACCCACCACGACGGCTCAGCACCGCTGCGGCGGAATACAGGGACCCAGGCCGCCTGCAACCCCACGCCCCCGAAGGCCCGATGGGCCGCGCCCATCGCCCCCGCCCCCACGGGCCCGCCCCGCGAGGGAAGCGTTACTGCGGTGACTCCGAGCGTTCCGCCCTGCGCAGCAGGAGCGCTGCGACCAGGCCGCCCGCCAGGACCGCCGCCGCACCCACCAGCTGACTGGTGTGCACCCCGGTGGCGAACGCGTCCGCGATCGCCACACGGTCCCCGTCCGTGCGGGCCTCCGCCAGCGCCGCCGGAAGGGACCCCGCCCCCGCGGCCACCGCAGGGACCAGCGCCGCGAAGCGCGAGTTCAGCACCGCGCCGAGTACGGCCACGCCGAGCCCGTTGCCGCACTCCTGCAGCGTGCCGTTGAGCCCCGCGCCGACGCCCGCCTTCTCCGGCGGGATCGCGGACATGATCGCCGTGGCCATGGCCGGCATGGACAGTGCGATGCCGGTGCCCATCAGCACGAGCCCGAAGAGCATCCCGCCGTACCCGTCCGCACCGAGGACCGCGATCGCCGCGAGCCCCGCCGCCAGCAGCCCCATGCCGCCCGCGATCGAGACGGGCGTGCCGATCTTCGGCAGGAGCCGCGCCCCGACACCCGTCAGGTTGAGGACGATGATGACCAGCGCCAGCGGCGACATCCGCAGGCCGGTCTGCAGCGGGTCGTAGCCGAGCACGAGCTGCAGGTGCTGCGTGAGCAGGAAGAAGGACCCGCCCATGCCGAAGGCGACGAGGATCGAGCCGGAGACCGCGCCCACGAACCGCCGGTTGCGGAAGAAGTGCATGTCGAGCATCGGGTACGGAGCCCGCCGCTCCCACACGGCGAACGCCGCCAGCACCACCACGCCCACCGCGCCCGAGACGAGCACCCGCGCGGACGTCCACCCGTGCCCGGGCCCGGAGATGATCGCGAAGGTGACGCCGGTCATGCCGATCGTGGACAGCAGCGCACCGAGCAGGTCGGGCCGCTCACCGGCCGGGTTCTTGGACTCCGGCACCCACTTGAGGACGGCCAGCAGGCCGAGCACCGCCACCGGCAGGTTGATCAGGAAGATCGAGCCCCACCAGAAGTGGTTGAGGAGCGCCCCGCCGATCAGCGGCCCGGCGGCGAAGCCGAGCGAGCTGACCGCGCCCCACAGCCCGATCGCCTTGGTGCGCTCCTCCTCGTCGAAGACCTGGACGATCACGGCGAGCGTGGTGGTCATCAGCAGCGCTCCGCCGACGCCCATGCCGGCGCGGGCGGCGATCAGCTGACCGGTGGTCTCCGACAGGCCCGCCGCGAGCGATCCGATGCCGAAGAGGGCGAGGCCGGCGGCGAGCAGCTTCTTGCGCCCGTAGCGGTCGGCGGCGCTGCCCGCGGTGAGCAGCAGTCCGGCCTGGACCAGCGAATAGGCGTTGATCATCCACTGGACGTCGGACGTCGCGGCCCCCATCTCCTCCGTGAGGGAGGGGATGGCGACCGTGAGGACCGTGTTGTCGAGCAGGACCGTGAGCTGGGCGAGGCAGATCACGGCAAGCACCACCCACCGGGTGGGATTGCGCTCCGGCCGCGAGCCGGCGGCGGCGCTTGGTGATTCCGTGGTCGGCGCGGACATGTGAGATCCCCCTTGTACAGCGTATGACTGGGCTGGCGGCGTACACCGTACAAGAGCTCCTCTACGCCGTACAAGGCATTATTTCCGCACCGGCGTCGTCGGGTCGCAGAGCGTCGCCCCACCCACCGTGACCTTGCTGAAGCGCGCCCCCCGCGCGCCGACGCACCGTCCCGCCCGGTCGCGCGGATCGTCACCGAAGGGGCGGCGCAGCCGGTCCAGCGGCAGCGCCTCCGTGGCGAGGGCACGCCCCACGCGCCGCACGCCGCGCAGGTCGTCCACCGGCACCTCGTGGATCCGCAGGCCCGCCCGCTCGGCAACAGGACGTTGTAGGCGCGGGAGATGAACTCCCGCCCGGGCCCGCGCACCACGCGCGAACCACCCGCCGGCCGGGTCCCTATGGCCAGGTCGGAGTGGCCGGACGGCGGTCACGACAGGTGGGTCAGGGCGCCCGATCGCAGGTCCCTACGGTTGCGTAATCCGGTCGCGCAGCCAGGATTCGACGCCGCTCAGCGCCGTCCCGGCCATTGCCGTGGGGTGGCCCGTGAAGCCGTGGGGTGACTCGGGGTAGACCCGGACCTCGACGTCATTGCCGGCGGCTGACAACCGGCCCGCCAACGCCAGGTTGTCCTCCAGCAACACGTCTGCGCTTCCGACGATCAGCAGCGTCGGGGGAAGCCCGCCAAGGTCGCCGTAGATGGGGGAGATATCGGGAAGAGTGCGGTCTTCCACATGGCCGGCGTACGCCTGGATGAAGTATTCGTCCGCGATGGAGCGACCGGCCGGAGTTCGTGCGCTCAAGTCGTAGGTGCCGAATTGGAGTGCAGCACCGGCGAATCGGCCGGCGGCACCTCTGTCTCTCAGCCGGAGCAGGGTCACCAGGGCGAGTGTGGCTCCCGCGGAGCTCCCGCCGATCGCAAGCCGGGACGTTCCGAAGCGAGCATCGGCTTCCTCGGCGAGCCAGAGCGCCGCTGCTTCACAGTCGTCGGGTGCCGCCGGCCAGGGGTGCTCGGGCGCCAGCCGGTAGTCGACGCTGACAACGGCGAGCTGCAGGGCGTCTGCGAGCCCGCGGTTGCGTTCGTCTCCTCGCGCTGCGGAGTCCATGTAGAAGCCGCCGCCGTGTATGTCCAGGTAGACGCCCCGCGGCGGACCGTCGACAGGCGTGAAGATCCTGACAGGGACGCGCGCTTCCGCGGCTTCGACCGTCTCTTCGACGGCAGGCGGCTCGGCGGCACGAGGAGCGGTCCTCCTCGCCCGTGCCTCCTTGAGCTCCTCCGGTGTGCTGGGGCCACGGCCTGCCGCCCTCGACTTGTAGAAGTCACGAGCTTCATCGACCTGCTCCGCGGGCACATCAGCGAACAGTGCGTCCAGCGCGAATCGCACGCGCCCTCCTCATCACTCGGGCCTCGACTCCACGCTATCGCCGGGCGATGACTACCACTCCTGCTGGGCGGCGTCTGCCGCCGCCTGCGCCTCGTACTGCTGCTGGGCAGCGTGCCGGGCGGCATCTGCTGCGGCCTGCTCGTACTGCTGCCGGGCCGCCTCCTCCGCCTCCCTCTTCCGTCGGCGAGCGAATGCGTCGTCGTTGTCGCTCAACTTGCCGGACATAGCAGCTCCTTCGCGGTTGTCGGTTGCATTCCGGGCCGGCATGCTGACACCCATTCATGAACGCCATACCACCGCGGCGGGGTATCAGCGGTGCGGAACCGGCAGCTCCACCGACGGCGACCAGCCGCACGGACGGGAAGCGGACGGGCAGAAAGCAGCCGCGCGGCGCGGCCCCGCAGGCGGCTTACGCCGGCGTGGCCGGCTTGATGAGGTAGCCGACGCCGCGCCGCGTGTGGATCATCGGCGGCCGCCCGGCGTCGATCTTCCGCCGCAGGTAGGAGATGTAGAGCTCCACGACGTTGGCCCGGCCGCCGAAGTCGTACGACCACACCCGGTCGAGGATCAGCGGCTTGCTCAGCACGCGCCGCGGATTGCGCATGAGGAAGCGCAGCAGCTCGAACTCGGTGGCGGTGAGGTGGATGTCCGTGCCGCCGCGGGAGACCTCGTGGCTGTCCTCGTCCAGGACCAGGTCGCCCACGGTGAGGACGGAGCCGGGGCGCGGTGCGGCGGTGCGGGCCCGGCGCAGCAGCCCGCGCAGCCGCGCGACGGCCTCCTCCAGGCTGAAGGGCTTGGTGACGTAGTCGTCGCCGCCGGCGGTGAGGCCGGCGATGCGGTCCTCGACGGCGTCCTTGGCGGTGAGGAAGAGCACCGGCAGCTCGGCGCGTTCGCGGCGCAGCCGCCCCAGCACGGTCAGCCCGTCCATGTCGGGCAGCATCACGTCGAGGACGACGGCGTCCGGCCGGAAGTCCCGCGCGACGCGCACGGCCTCGGCGCCGCCGGCCGCGGTGCGCACGTCCCAGCCCTCGTAGTGCAGGGCGAGCCGCAGCAGCTCGGCCAGGGAGGCCTCGTCGTCCACGACGAGAACCCTGATGGGGCCGCCGTCGTCCCGCAGGAGGGGGGCGGTGGCGGGGGCGGCGGCGGGTGCTGGGGTGAGCGAGGAGTCGGCCGTCATGGGACGAGGGTGCGAGCGGCGCGTGAGAGGTGTCTTTCGGCTCTCTGTGATTCTCCTGAGAATCGCGCGCCCGAGCGGGACGGACGGCTCCGGATACGCCGAAGGCCCGGTACCTGAGGTACCGGGCCTTCGGTCTTAGTAGCGGGGACAGGATTTGAACCTGCGACCTCTGGGTTATGAGCCCAGCGAGCTACCGAGCTGCTCCACCCCGCGACGAACGGGAGAAAAACTCCCGTCAGTGCGCTCGGCAGGATTCGAACCTGCAACCTCTTGATCCGTAGTCAAGTGCTCTATCCGTTAAGCTACGAGCGCTCGGCTTCCCGGCGTTTTCTTGCCGGTCGGCGTTGCGTGGACAACATTACATGAACTCCGCCGCCACGCGAAATCCATTCCCCGCACCCGCTCCGGCCTGCGAAAACGGCCTCCCGAAGCACTTCCGGAGGGCCTCCGGAGCGGCCTCGGCGCGGCCCCGGAGCGACTCCGGCGCCCCCCTGCGGACAAGATCGTCCGACGGCATCGCCGACAGCGCCGACAGCGCCGTCCAGCAACACCGCCCGGCAAATCGCCCGGCAACGCGAAAGCCCCGGCCGTCTCGGGGACGACCGGGGCTTCCGGTGACTGCGGAGGCGGAGGGATTTGAACCCTCGATGGGCTTTAAGACCCAAACCGCATTAGCAGTGCGGCGCCATAGACCGGACTAGGCGACGCCTCCAGCCCACCCACGCATGCGCGAGTGGTGCGATGCAGATGATGGCACAACCTCGCGGCCGCTCACCAATCGCACCCCTACGGTACCGGGCTTTCACCGGCCGGGGCAAAGACGTTTTCCGGAGCGCAACGCGTTGCCGCCCGGCGCGTTAGACGGGTGAAGGGATCGGCCGGGCCCTGCGCGCCCCCCGGTCCGCCTCGCCTGCCCCCTGGACCCTGGAGTCCCGCATGCTGCTCCGCCGCCTCGCCCTCGCCGCCGCCGCGCTCGCTCCGGCGGCCCTGCTCACCCTCCCGTCCGCCTCGGCCGCCGGGCTCCCCATGCCCCCGGCCAACCCCGAGAGCAACGACCACCTCACGGTGACCGTCAGCGACACCGGGAAGTTCGGCACCGGCCTCACCGGCGTACGGACCTTCGAGCTGTACTGCCACCCGGCCGGGGGCACGCACCCGCGCGTCAGAGAGGCGTGCGGCCAGATCGACGGCCAGACGACCTGGGGCAAGGACCCGTTCGCCCCCGTCCCCAAGGATTCGGTGTGCACGATGATCTACGGCGGACCGCAGCGGGCCACGGTCACCGGCCGCTGGGCCGGCCGCCCCGTGAAGGCCGAGTTCACGCGGAAGAACGGGTGCGAGATCGACCGCTGGGACCGCTTCTCCAGCCTGCTCGGCGCGCCCGCGGGTACCCCCCACGTCCACCACAAGGGCTGACACGTAAGACATGTCGGGCCTGCGGCAGGACGCCCCACGGCGCCCGTCCGGCGCGCCTCGCCGCACGCCTCGTCCGCCGCCGCGCCCGCCCCGGCAGCCCGTAGACTGCGCTCCAGTGACACGCCACGGCGCGGCGGACCGCCCGCCCGGCGAGGTCGGCAAGGTGCGGTAACCAGGGAGGAAGCGTCGTCGTGAGCAGCAGGCCATCCCGAGGCGCTGCTCGCCTCGCAGCCATACTCGACGCCCTCCCCGACGCCCTGTTGCTCGTCAACTGCAACGGCACGGTCGTCAACGCCAACCACATAGCTCTCGAGACCTTCGAGGTTCCCGGCACGGGGCTGGTCGGGCGCGGGCTGCTCTCCCTGCTGCCCGACTTCGACTCGCGCCGCATCCCCGGCTCCATGCGCCTGCCCGACAGCGACGACGGCCGCACCAAGCCGACGCGCATGATCGCCCGGCGCACGGACGGTTCGGAGTTCCCCGTCGAGGTGACGAGCGCGAACCTGGAGGACGGCCGCACCCCGTACGCCGACCACCAGCCCTACACGGGCGACGAGCTGCTCATGCTCGTCGTCCGCGACCTGACCGGCACGCTCGACACCGAGGCCGAACTCGCCCGGCAGCAGCGGCAGACCGAGATGATCCTGCGCGCCGCCGCGGAGGGCGTCGTCGGCGTCGACACCGCGGGCAAGGTCGTGCTGGTCAACCCCTCCGCCGCACAGATCCTCGGCTACCGCGCCAGCGACCTCGGCGGCCGGGAGCTCCACCCGCTGATCCACCACTCCCGGCCGGACGGCACGCCGTTCCCGTACGAGGAGTCCCCGATCGCCGACACGCTGCGCTCGGGGCGCAAGCACCGGGTGCGCGGGCAGGCGCTGTGGGCCAAGGACGGCCGGGCGGTCCCCGTCGACCTCACCACCGCGCCCGTGCGCGACGGCGACCAGCTCGTCGGCGCGGTGATGACCTTCACCGACCGCCGGGCGTACGACGCGCTCGCCGCGCGCCACGCCCAGCTGCAGGCCGTCCTGCAGGAGTCCCTGCGCGGCCCGCTGGAGCAACTGCGCGCCGAGCTCGGCACCCTGGCCGCCGACCCGGCCGGCCAGCTGTGGCCCGAGGCCAACCAGATCCTGCACCACCTGTCCGCCGGGTACGCCCGGATGACGACGCTTGTCGACAATGTCCTCGCCTATCAGCAGCTGGACGCCGGCGAGGCCAAGCTGGAGCGGGAGACCGTCCCGCTCGACGAGGTCGTGGCCGCGGGCGTCGAGGGCGCGGTCGAGCTGATCGGCCCCGGGCGGGCACAGTTCGCGGTGCACGCACCCGCCATCGAGGCCGAGGTCGACCCCGAGCGGTTCGCCCACGCCCTGGCGCACCTGATCGCGGACGTCGCGGGCGTCGACGCCACGGGCAACGCGCCCGCGGGCGGCGCGCCGACCGGCGACTCCACGATCGTCGTCGCGGCGGCACAGCGCGGCGAGGTCGTACGGATCGAGGTGCGCGGCCCCTACGCGGGGGGCGACCCCGTCCACGGGCCCCTCGTGCGCGGCATCGTGCGGGCGCACGGCGGCGTGCTGCAGACCCACGACGTGCCGGGCGCGTCGGGCGGCAGCGCGTACGTCCTGGAGGTGCCCGTCTCCGCGAAGGGCGGGCCCGTCAGCCCCGCCGCCACGGAGCGGCGCTCCGCCACGGACACGATGACGGACGCGATGAACGCCACCACCGTCATGCCGGTGCCGTCCCAGCGGGCGCGCGGCACGGCGGAGGCACCCGCGTCCGGTGGCGCCGACGCCTCCGCTGCGGCGGGCGGCGGGCGGCGGGCGCGCCGGGGCGCGGACGGCGACACCACGGGCGACGGCGCCGCGCAGCCGGCGCCGCCCGCGCAGAACGACGACACCCCGCCCACCGGGCGGCGGCGCGCCAAGCCGCGCACCGACGAGGCCCGGCCGCCGGTGCCTGCGGCGGCGGCCGAGAGCGACGGCGCTGCCGCGGGCCGGGCCGCCCGGCACGGGCGCGGCGGGCCCGAAGACGCCTCCGGTACGGGTCAGGGCGGCGGGTCCGGCCCCGGCTCGGCGCCGGGGGCGGAGCCGAAGCCGGCCGGTGACGGCGACGCGAGCGGCCTCGTACCGCCGCAGGGCTCGCCGGCCGGGCCGACGGGCCGGCGCGCGCGCCGGGAACAGCCGCAGCAGGCCGAGGCGCCGCGCACGGCGTTCGCCCTGCCTCCGGCCGAGGCCGACCGCACGCCCGAGTCCGCCGCCGCGGCCGCCCCCACCGGGCGCCGGGCACGCCGGGCCCTCGCGGAGTCCCCCGAGCGCCCGATCCCCGGCCAGACCGCCGCGGAACCGTCCGTCCCGCGCGCGGCCTTCGCCCTTCCCCCGGCCGACGCCGACCGCTCCCGCGAGCCCGGCGGCCTGCCGGGAGCCCCCCGCAAGCCCGCCGACGACGAGGGCCCTGCGGTCCACCCGGACAAGGGCCGCGACCGGAGCGGCGCCGGGCACGGCGAGGGGGAGAACGCGGCCCGGTTCCCGGGCCAGGCCCAGGCGGGACGGGGCGGCACGTCGGCCTTCCTGGACACGAACGGCCCCGCCCCCGCCGGCCCGGGGAACGCCCCCGCGCCCTTCCCGGGCCAGACCGGCCCCTCACCCGCCGACGCGCGGGCGCCCCAGGCACCGTTCCCCGCCCCGAGCGGCGCGGACGGCCCCGGACAGGGCGGCACGTCCGCCTTCCTCGGGACGAACGGCCCCGCCCCCGCCGGCCCGGGGAACACTCCCGCGCCGTTCCCGGGCCAGACCGGGCGCGCCGACGCGAGGACACCCCAGGCACCGCTCCCCGGCCCGGCCGGCACGGACCCTGGGCAGGGCGGCACGTCCGCCTTCCTCGGAACGAACGGCCCCGCCCCCGCCGGTCCGAGGAACGCCCCCGCGCCCTTCCCGGGCCAGACCGGGCCCGCGCGCGCCGACGCGCGGGCGCCCCAAGCAGCGTTCCCCGCCCCGAGCGGCACGGACAGCCCTGGCCAGGGCGGCGGCACGTCCGCCTTCCTGGGCACGAACGGCCCCGCCCCCGCCGGCCCGGGGAACGCCCCCGCGCCCTTCCCGGGCCAGACCGGCCCCTCACCCGCCGACGCGCGGGCGCCCCAGGCACCGTTCCCCGCGCCCGTGGACAAGGGAAGCGCCCCGGCGCCGTTCCCGGGCCAGGGCGGCCCCGACGCCCAGGCCGGGCGAGGCGGCACGTCCGCCTTCCTGGGGACGAACGGCCCCGCACCCACCGGCAGGGGAGGCGCCCCCGCGCCCTTCCCCGGCACCGACGGACCCGCGCCCGCACCCACCGGCCCGGACAACCCCGGGCAGGGCGGCCCGTCCACCTTCCTCGGGTCGAACGGCCCCACCCCCGCGGAGGCGGGAAGCGCACCCGCGCCCTTCCCCGGCGCGGACAGTGCCCACCCCGGACGCGGCGGCGCTCCGGTCCCGTTCCCGGGCCGGAGCGGGCCCGCGCCCGCCGGTGCGGAGAACGCCCCCGCGCCGAACAGTCCCGCACCCGCGGAAGCGGGAAGCGCACCCGCGCCCTTCCCCGGCCCGGGCGGGAGCCCGGCTGCCGAGGCCGTCCACGGCGGGCACGGCCGGACCGCTCCGAGCGGCGGCGGCGCAGCGCCGTTCGCCGGCGGGCCCGCGCCGGAAGGCGCCCCCGCGTCGTACGGCGCCACGGGCGTGCGCGAGACCGACCCGTCCCGCTCGGGCGACCCCGCTGCCGGCACGGAGCAGCAGGCCGCAGCCACCCCCGCCCCGACGGGCCGCCGCCGCGCGCGCCGCGCCCTGGCGGAGGAGCCCGGCGCGGCCGCAGCCGCCGCGGCGCCCGGCACGGACACCTCGGGGCGCCCGATCAGCGTGCGCGCCCTGGGCCAGGCCACGCCGTTCGCCCAGCAGCCCGGCCAGGAGCCGGCGCCGGGCGGTTCGGGCCGCCGCCGGCGGCTCGGAAACCCGGCCGAGGGCGAGCGCGAGCGCGAGCCGCAGGCACCCCCTCAAAGCCAGCCGCAGGCACCGGCGCAGCCGGCGCCGCGCCCGCCCCTGCTCGACGCCCCGTCAGGTCGTGCCTTCGCCATAGGAGCTCCGGACGAGGGTTCGGAGGGGCCCGAGCCCCTCGACGGCCCCAACGGTGCGGTGGAAGTCGTGAACGCGCCGCGCCCGCCGATGGACGACGAGCTGCCCCCCGAGCCGCTGGACAACCCGCGCCGGCTCCTCGTATGGCCCGCTCCGGACGCGTCCACGGAGGCGGCGCTGACCGAGCGCGGCTACCGGCCGGTGCTCGTGCACTCGCGCGAGGAGGTCGACGCGCAGACGTCGGCGTACCCGGCGGCGCTGTTCGTGGACCCGCTGACGGGGCCGATCACGCGCACGGCGCTGCAGTCGCTGCGCGAGGCGGCCGTCGCGGCCGGGGTCCCGGTCCTGGTGACGGCCGGGCTGGGGCAGGCGACGCGGGAGGCGGCCTACGGGGCGGACCCGGCGGTACTGCTGAAGGCACTGGCGCCCCGCGACAGCGAGATGCACCCGCCGCGCGTGCTGCTGATCGAGGAGCACGAGCCGATCGCGAACGCCCTGACGGAGACGTTGGAGCAGCGCGGCATGCAGGTGGGCCGCGCGGCGACGGACGCCGAGGCGGTGACGCTGGCGACGCAGATGCGCCCGAACCTGGTGGTGATGGACCTGATGCAGGTGCGCCGCCGCCGCGCGGGCATCGTCGACTGGCTGCGCGGCAACGGCCTGCTCAAGCGCACGCCGCTGGTCGTCTACACCTCGCCCGAGATCGTCGACCCGACGCAGTTCTCGCGGCTGGCCAACGGGGAGACGGCGCTCTTCCTGGCGGAGCGGTCGACGAGCGCGGAGGTGCAGGGCCGGATCGTGGACCTGCTGTCGAAGGTGGGCACGGACTGACCGGATCAGCCTCGGCTATGCGCCCGGCTGAGTGATCCTGCACGCCGCCGTCCGCACGGACTCGCGCAGCGAGTCCAGGTCCCCGTCCTCCCCGCCGACGAGCAGCCGGCGGAACTGCGGCACGGCCGTGGCCCACCCGGCGAGTGCACTGATCAGGAAGACGAGGTGCCGCGGCGGCAGCCCGGCGTCGACCGTGCCCTTCTCCTGGGCGACGGCGAAGGCCGCGGCCTTGGCGTCGTAGCGGGCGCGCCGCTCGGCCTCGTGCGGGATCTCGCCCTCGCCGTATTCGAGCCCTTCCCACAGGAGCAGCCGCAGCAGCTCGGGGTGGGCCTTGTGGTACTCCATCAGGCGGTCGACGTAGCAGTCGGGGTCGTCGGCGTCGACGGGCACGGCGGAGGCGAGTTCGAGCAGGGCCCGCTGGAGGACCTGGGAGAACAGCTCCGCCTTGTCGCCGAAATAGGCGTAGATGAGCTGCTTGTTCGCCTTGGCTTCGCGGGCGATGCGGTCGATGCGCGCACCGGCGATGCCGTGGGCGGCGAATTCGGCGGTGGCCGCCGCGAAGATGCGCGCCTTGGTGGCTTCTGGATCCCTTACGACTGCCATGCACCCAGAGTAACCAACTATTCGGTTGACAGCATGTTCCGTTTCACGTGAAACTTATAACCAACCAGTTGGTTACGACAGATGACATGCACCGTCCCCGGGGGAGCCCAACCACTCATGCCGACGCCCACGCCGTCACCCACAGCCGTAACCGGACCCGCACCCGCTCCCACCCCAACCCCAACCACCGCCCCCACCCCCGCCCGCGGCGGCAACACCGTCCTCCTCGCGGTCATCGCCCTCTGCACCGCCGTCACCGCCGCCAACATCTACCTCGCGGCCCCGCTCCTCGGCCTCATCGCGCAGGACTTCGGCGCCGCGCCCTCCGCGGCCGGCTGGATCGCCTCCGTGGCCCAGCTCGGTTACGCCCTCGGCCTGCTGGCGTTCGCCCCGCTCGGGGACACCGCCGACCGCCGCCGCCTGGTGGCCGTGCTGTCCGCGGTCGCCGGCGTGGCGCTGGTCGCGGCGGCCCTCGCGCCGGGCCTGCCCGCGCTGGCCGCGGCCGTCCTCGTGGCCTGCGCCGCGACGGTCGTGCCGCAGCTGCTGGTCCCGCTGGTCGCCGAGCGGGCGCCCGCCGACCGGCGCGGGCGGCACGTGGCCGCGGTCGTGGCCGGGCTGTTCACCGGCATCGTCGCGGCCCGCGTCCTCGGCTCCCTGGCCGGGCAGGCGTACGGCTGGCGCGCCGTCTTCTTCGGCGCCGCCGCGCTCACCGTCGCGATCGGCCTGCTGACCGCCGTACTGCTTCCGGCCGAGACCCGGCCGCGCCGCGCCGCCCAGCCGCTCAAGGCCATTGCGGGGCTGCCGGGACTGCTGCGCCGCTCCCCCGAGCTGCGGGCCGCGTGCCTGCGCCAGGCCGGTCTCTTCGGCGCCTGGAGCTCTCTGTGGACGACGCTCGCCCTGCTGCTGACCGCGGACGAGCCGTTCCACATGTCGACGGCGACCGCGGGTCTCTTCGGCCTGTTCGGCCTCGTCTCGACCGCCGTCGCCCCCGTCTCGGGGTCGCTCATCGACCGCTTCGGCGCGACCCGGGTCGTCACCACGTCCTACGTGCTCACGGCGCTCTCCCTCCCGCTGTTCTGGCTCGGCGGGCACCGGCTGTGGGCGCTGTGCGCGGCGGCCGTGCTGATCCACGCGGGCCTGATGGCCGGTCAGGTCGCCAACCAAACGCGGGCACTGGCTTCGACCGGCACGCCCGCCGCGGCCAACACCGCCTACGTCGTCACCGCGTTCGTCGGCGGCGCGAGCGCGTCCGCCCTCGCGGGCCCGGCGTACGCCCACTGGGGCTGGAACGGCGTCTGCGCGATCGCGGCGGCCGCCGTGGCGGTGGGCTGGGCCGGCAGCGCGCTGGTGGGCGGCGAGCGCAAGCGCTGACGGAGCACTGCAGCGGACGGACACCGGCGCCGCGGCGCGACGCCGGGCACACATGCCGACGCCGCGCACACATGCCGACGCCAGGCACACATGCCGACGCCGGGCAGGGGCCCTCATCGGCGGCCCCCTGCCCGGCGTTCCGTGTCATCCGCCCGCGGCGGGTCAGCCGCCCAGGACAGTGACCTCCAGCTCGCCCTCCGCGTACTGCTTGCGGAGCACCTTCTTGTCGAACTTGCCCACCGACGTCTTCGGTACGGTCGCGATCCGCGCCCACCGCTCGGGCAGCTGCCAGCGCGCCACCCGCTCGCCGAGGAACGCCCGCAGCGCCTCGTAGTCGGCGGGCTCGCCGTCCTTGAGGACCACGGCGGCGAGCGGGCGCTCGCCCCACTTGTCGTCCGGGACGGCCACGACGGCCGCCTCCGCGACGTCCGGGTGGGCCATCAGGTGGTTCTCCAGCTCGACGGAGGAGATCCACTCGCCGCCCGACTTGATCACGTCCTTGGCGCGGTCGGTGAGGGTGAGGAAGCCGTCGGACGTGATCGTGCCGACGTCGCCCGTACGCAGCCAGCCGTCGGAGCTGAACTTGTCCTCGGGCCGGACCGGCTCCCCGGCCGCGCCGCCGTAGTACGCGCCCGCGATCCAGGGCCCGCGCACCTCCAGTTCACCGGCCGACCGGCCGTCCCACGGCAGGATCTCCCCACCGGGACCGGCGAGCCGGGCCTCGACGGAGGAGGGCAGCCGGCCCTGGGTGAGGCGGTAGGGCCACTCCTCCTCCTCGCTCAGACCGGCCGGCGGGTAGGCGACCGAGCCCAGCGGCGAGGTCTCCGTCATCCCCCACGCCTGCACGAGCCGCACGCCGTGACGCTCGTAGAAGCCCCGCATCATGGCGGGCGGCGCGGCCGAGCCGCCGCTGATGACCGTACGCAGCGAGGACAGGTCCCGCGGCCGCGCATCGAGCTCGGCGAGCAGGCCCGCCCAGATCGTGGGGACACCGGCGGACACCGTGGGCCGCTCGGTGGCGATCATCTCGGCGAGCGGCGCGGGCTGCAGGAAACGGTCGGGCATCAGCAGGGACGTCCCGGCCATGAAGGCGGCGTGCGGCAGGCCCCAGGCGTTCACGTGAAACATCGGCACGACGGGCAGGCAGGTGTCGGCAGGGGTCAGGCCGAAAGCCGATGCGGCGTTGACCTCCATGGCGTGGAGGTAGACCGAGCGGTGGCTGTAGAGGACGCCCTTGGGCTCGCCGGTGGTGCCGGAGGTGTAGCAGAGGGCGGCGGCCTGCCGTTCGTCGAGCTCCGGCCAGTCGAAG
Source organism: Streptomyces rectiverticillatus (assembly GCF_013394065.1). Lineage (NCBI taxonomy): Bacteria > Bacillati > Actinomycetota > Actinomycetes > Kitasatosporales > Streptomycetaceae > Streptomyces > Streptomyces rectiverticillatus. Next base: position 3,939,341 of record NZ_CP040752.1, on the reverse strand, counting down.
CCGGCCACGGGGCGGCCCGCGAGCAGTTCCTCGTACTCGTGCACACGCGGCCGGCAGCCCTCCAGCGCGGAACGGTCGCCCGGGCCCGAGACGATCACGTGCTCGACGCAGCCGAGGTGCGGCAGGAGCGGGGCGAGCAGCGGCAGCAGCGAGCCGTTGACGATGATCACGCGGTCGGCGGCGTGGTTGACGATCCAGGCGAGCTGCTCGACGGGCAGCCGCAGGTTGAGCGTGTGCAGGACGGCGCCCATGGAGGGGATCGCGAGGTACGCCTCCAGGTGGTCGCTGTTGTTCCACATGAGCGTGGCGACGCGCTGATCGCCGACCACCCCGAGCTCGTCGCGGAGCGCGTGGGCCAGCTGCACGGACCGCTCGGCGACCTCCCGGAAACTGCGCCGCAGCGGCTCACCGTCCCCGGTCCAGGTGGTCACCGTGGCGCCCCCGTGCACGCGCGCCCCATGGGCGAGGATGCGGGTGACGGTGAGCGGTACGTCCTGCATCGTGCTCAGCACGGGGTCCTCCCGAAGACCTGTACGGCGGGTGGTCGTCCGCTGATTGTGCTGGGGTATCTCGCGGTAAGTCACTACCTCGGGGCCCCCGCGGTGAGCACTTTCCGTCACGTCGCCCACGGGCCGCCGGTCACACTCCCGTCACGCGCGCGTCACGCGGCGCAGGAGAGCTCCGGGTCCTCGCGGAGCTTGCCGAGCGCCCGGGAGACGGCACTCTTGACCGTGCCGACGGAGACTCCGAGCAGCTCGGCCGTCTGCACCTCGGTCAGGTCCTCGTAATACCTGAGGACGACCATGGCCCGCTGCCGCACCGGCAGCCGCAGCACGGCCCGCCACATCGCGTCGCGCAGCGCCTGCTGCTCGGCGGGGTCCGCCGAGGGGGCGGCCTCGCGCTCGGGCAGCTCGTCGTAGGGGAACTCCTCGACCTTGCGCTTGCGCCACTGCGAGGTGCGGGTGTTGACCAGGGCCCGGCGCACATAGCCGTCCAGGGCCCGGTGGTCCTCTATCCGCTCCCACGCCAGGTACGTCTTGGTCAGCGCGGTCTGCAGCAGGTCCTCCGCGTCGCACGGGTTCGAGGTCAGAGAGCGGGCGGTGCGCTGCAGCACCGGACCGCGTGCCCGTACGTAGGAGGAGAACGACGGGTACACGGCGGTGGATGCGCTGGTGCACACAGACGTCGTGGTTGCTGTCATGCTTCAACGCTAGGAGCGCACCTGTACCCGGCGGATCGCCCGCAGGTGCCGAAGGACGGTCCGCCTCAGGTCGTACAGGTGGGGCTGGCCCCACCTCCCGGAGGGGGAGAGGAATGGGGGACCCTCCTCCGCGTACGGGCCCGGACCGGGCCCTCAGTCGATGATCGCCACGGGCGCGTCCACCAGATTACGGTCGATGGTCAGCTTCCGTCCCCCGTGCGACTCGGCGACGTTGCCCTGGTACTGGTGGATGCGGCGGTGCGGCTGCCAGGCCGTCCGGCCGATCGACGGCTCGCCGTCCGTCGTGGCCGCGACCCGCCAGCGGGCGAACCAGAGCACGTCGGGCAGCCCGGTCGTGCCCGAGCGGCGGGCCCGGTCCATGTGCCGCACCCCCGACTCGGCGCTGCTGTAGAAGCCCGGCAGGTAGCCGGCGCTGCGCACGGCCGCGCCCCAGCCACGGATGAAGGACAGCGTCGTACGGGCGCAGTCGCCGTCCTTGTCGTCGTACGCCTCCATGTCGAGGTAGAGGGCGCTGCGGGAGACGATGCCGAGCGCGGAGGCCCGGGAGACGGCCTCCTCGCCCTCCGACTGGCCCTGGTCGTAGGGGTAGGACCCGATCAGGAAGCCGCGCTTGTTGCTCGCCCGCACGCAAGGCGACTGCGAGCCCACGTAGATCGGCAGGACGCGCCAGCCCAAGTCGTCGGCGCCCTCCAGCCAGCGCTCGCTGAGGTAGGTCTGGCGCGGGCAGGCGCGGGCCCGCCCCGCGAAGTAGACGCCGACGGCCCGGTAGTCGGACGACTTCCACGCGCTCAGCGTGGTCAGCGCCGGGGCCTGGCAGGTGTCCATGCCCCAGCCCCTGAAGACGGAAGCCCCCTCGTCCCTCGGGTCACCCCGGTCCCCGGCGCCCGCCGGCTCGGCGCCCATCAGCTGGGCCGCCACCGCCATCAGGGCGAGGAGATATCCGATGATCTTCCTTCGTCGGTCCATACCCGGAGTCAAAGGCGCCACCGACCGGCGCCCTTCCGTGACACGCCCTCCGTTCATCCGTCTGCCCCGAGAAGCAGCCCGGACGTGGGAACTCCGGTACCGGCGGTGACCAGCGCCCGGGAGGCGTCCTGCACCTGGTTCACAGCGGTGCCGCGCAGCTGCCGCACCGCCTCGGCGACGCCGTTCATGCCATGCAGGTACGCCTCGCCCAGCTGCCCGCCGTGGGTGTTCAGCGGCAGCGCGTCCGACGCCACGAACGCCGCCCCCTCGCCGGGCCCGCAGAAGCCGAACTCCTCCAGCTGCATCAGCACGTACGGCGTGAAGTGGTCGTAGAGGACGGCCACGTCGACGTCCGCGGGGCCCAGTCCGCTGCCCGCCCACAGCTGCCGGGCGACGACGCCCATTTCGGGGAGGCCGTCGATGTCGTCCCGGTAGTAGCTGGTCATCTGCTCCTGTGCGCGGCCTGCGCCCTGGGCCGCGGCGATGATCACGGCGGGCGGGTGGCGCAGCGTGCGGGCCCGCTCGAGGGAGGTGACGACCAGGGCCTGGCCGCCGTCCGTCTCCTGGCAGCAGTCGAGCAGCCGCAGCGGCTCGGCGATCCAGCGGGAGGCGGCGTGGTCGGCGAGGGTGATCGGGCGGCCGTGGAAGTACGCGGCCGGGTTGGTCGCGGCGTGGCGCCGGTCGGTGACGGCGACGTGCCCGAAGACCTCGGGCTCCAGGCCGTAGGAGTGCAGGTAGCGGCGGGCGCCCATGGCCGCCCAGGACGCCGGCGTGAGCAGCCCGTACGGCAGCCCCCAGCCGAGCGCCACGCCCTCCGCCGACGGCTCGCGCCCCTGCACCCCGGCGCCGAACCGGCGGCCGGAGCGCTCGTTGAAGGCCCGGTAGCAGACGACGACGTCGGCGATGCCGGCCGTGACGGCGAGGGCGGCCTGCTGGACGGTGGCGCAGGCGGCGCCGCCGCCGTAGTGGACGCGGGAGAAGAACGTCAGCTCGCCGATGCCGGCCGCCTGGGCGACGGTGATCTCGGGGCTGGTGTCCATGGTGAAGGTGACCATGCCGTCCACGTCGCCGGGGCCGAGCCCGGCGTCGTCGAGGGCCGCGCGCACGGCCTCCGCGGCCAGGGCGAGCTCGCTGCGGCCGGAGTCCTTGGTGAAGGCGGTGGCGCCGATACCGACGACGGCGGCGGTGCCGCCGATCATCCGTCGGCCCGGGCGCGGAAGGGGTCGGCGGGGCGGGCGGGGTGGACGGGGTGGACGGTCACGACCCGGCCGGTGACATGGCGGCCGAGGCGGTTCGTCCCGACCACGGAGATCTCGGTGGTGCGCTCGTTCACGGAAAGGATCCTTCCGGTCAGCACCAGAACGTCGCCCGGATAACTGGGCACCCCGAGCCGGATCGAAACCTTGCGGAGGACGGCCTCCGGGCCGAGGTGGTCGGTGACGTAACGGCCCACCAGACCATTGGTGGTGAGGATGTTCATGAAGATGTCAGGAGAGCCCTTCGCACGGGCCGCCTCGGCGTCGTGGTGCACATCCTGGTAGTCGCGCGAGACGATGGCACCCGCGATGACGAGCGTACGGGTGATGGGAACGGTGAGGGGCGGGAGTTCGTCGCCGGGCCTCATGCGTCCGCTCCCGCCGCCCGGTCCGCGTGGGCGCGAAACACCGGAAGTTCCCACTCCGCGTCCACTCGTATGAATTCCAGCTCGACGGGCATGCCGATGCGCACGCGGTCGTGCGGGACACCGGTGATGCTGCTGATCATCCGTACGCCTTCGGCCAGTTCGACCAGCGCGACGGCGTAGGGCGGGTCGAAGGCCGGGAACGGCGGGTGGTGCACGACCACGTACGAATGGACCGTGCCGGAACCGGCCGCTTCGACCGTCCCCCACTCGGGAGAACCGCAGCGGCCGCAGCCCGGCAGCCAGGGGAAGCGGAGCGTGCCGCAGGCGGCGCAGCGCTGGATGAGCAGCTTGTGCGCGGCGACGCCTTCCCAGAAGGGGGCGTTGTCACGGTTGATCACGGGGCGGGGGCGGGGGCGTGGGTGGGGGCGGGGGTGCACCGGGGCCGAGCTCGCGGGCGTCGCGGGCGTCGCGGCAGGGGCGTACTTGAGGATCCGGAAACGGTGGGTTCCGACCAGCTCGCCGGCCACCCGCAGCCGCATCATCGTGGTGATGAAGTAGCCCGTCCCGAGCCTGGTGGTCTTGCGGGGGGAGACGGTCTCGATGACCGAATCGAACGTGATCTCGTCGCCGGGCCGCAGCGGGCGTACGTACTCCTGCTCGCAGTCGGTGGCGACGACCGCGGTGTATCCGGCGCCGTCGAGCAGGGCGAAGAGCTCGTCGTGGGCCGGAGCGCGCCGGGCGCGGGCCGTGGAGAGGCCGGGCAGGGTCCACGCCTGGAGCATGGTGGGCGGGGCGATCGGGTCGTCCCCGGCGTAGGCGGGGTTCGTGTCCCCCAGGGCCTCGCACCAGTGCCTGATCATCGGGGCGTTGACGGGGTCCGCGGCGGGTGCGGAGACGGCTGCGGGCCTGCCTTCGAAGGGCTTGAGCAGGTGGTGCACGTCGCCGGGCGGGAGACCGGGCGAAGGGCTGGGCAAGGGCGTGCCGGTGGGAGGTGTGGGCACGGGCACGCGGACCCCTCCTCGCAAGTTTTTCTGACTGTCCGTCAGATTTGCGGAAGGTGTCAAGGGGCCGGACATGGCTGCGCGACGGCACCCGAGTGCCGTCGCGCCACCATCACCAGCCCCAGTCCACGAAAAGCCGGTCACACCGGCAGGCAGCGTCGGTCGGCCGCGTCAGTCGGCCGGCTGTGCCGCCCCACCCCCAGGGGCTACCACATGTTGGTGAAGACCACCGAAACGTTGTCCTGGCGGATGACCGTGCGGGCAGGCCCGCTCACGCTCGCGGTGTTGCTCTGGTTCGAGGCACCGGTGCCGGTGGCCTGCTGCTGGCCCGTCGTGGAGTTCCCGTGGTTGGAGCCCCCGACGCCGCTCCCCACGACCGCCGCAGCAGCCGCGTTGGAACCGCGGTTGGCCACCTGGTTGCCGTTGCCGTCGTCATCGGCGTGGGCGACGCCGGAGAGGAGGACCGCCGCCACAGGCAGAGCGGCAGCAGTGGTGAGGACGCGAGCAGTGCGGGTGCTTGCCATTTCTATTCCTCCAGAACGAGAACGCTGAGCGGAACTACTGCCAGTAGACAGAACTACTGCACAGTGCCGAGCAGTTGGCCGACCGCCCGGCGAGGTTTTCGACGTCGCGCTCCGAGATTTGCCCACCGAATCCCCGGCGAACCACCCGTCCCTTCCTATTCCCTCGCAAGCATGACCACTCCCGAATAAACCCCCGCCACGCCTGCCAGCCCCCGGCCCGCGCCCCTCACAGAGCCCTTAGGACCCATGCACCACATGGGCAGAACCGTTCCGGCGAAATTCGGCCAATTCCGTAAACATGACCAAGCAGCGAACACCACAGAGGGCGTAAACGTGCAGGCAGCCGTCGCGCGGCGGGGCCGGCGGCCGGCAGGCGTGGCGGGGGCCGGGGCCGCGGTCAGCGGCCGCGGTCGGCCGGGGCGCGGTCGGCGGCGCGGTCGGCCGGGGCGCGGGCGGCCGGGTGGGCGCACGCCGCGTCGAGGAGGACTTCCGCCGCAGCCCGCGCATCGTGCCCGGCTGCAGGGTCCCCGTCGATCGCCGTGATCGTCGTGGCGCCCTCGATCAGGATCAGCAGGTGCCGGGCGAGGACCGCCGGCCGCCCGGCCCCCGCCCCGGCGAGCAGTTCCTCGAGCAGTTCGCGGTAGCGCGTCAGGTGGGCGCGGGGCAGCTGCCGCACCGGGCCGTCGAGGTGGCGCGTCTCCACGGCCGCGTTGATCACGGCGCAGCCGCAGTAGCCGTCGCGCGCGTACCAGCGGGTGAGCAGGTCGAAGAGGGCGAGCACGCGCTCGCGGCCGGCGGGCACGCCCTCCAGGTGGGTGGCCAGCCACCGGTGGATGTGCTCGCTGCGGTACTCCAGCACGGCCTCGACGAGGCCTTCCTTGGACCCGAAGTTGCGGTAGATCGTCAGCTTCGAGGCGCCCGCGTGCTGGGCGATCTCGTCCACCCCGACGGTGTGCACCCCGCGCTCGTAGAACAGCTGGACGGCACTGGCCAGCACGCGGGCCCGGGTCGCACGCGGGTCGATGGTCGCTCCCGGCTTCACTGGCATGCCGTCAGTCTAGGGCCGGCGGGCAGGAGACGGTACCGTACGGTACCGTCTCGTTCATGACGCCTCAACTCCGCTTCGCCGTTCCACGGTTAGGGGCCGCCGCATGACGTCCGCACCGCGCATACGTACGTTCCACGAGGGTGAGCGGGCCGTGCAGCGGACCGCCGGGGCCGACGACAGGGCGGCCCGGGTCGCGGGGATCCTCGGCGACCAGCTCTCCCCCGTCGCCGGGCTCTTCCTCTCCACCGTCTCGTGCGTGGCCCTGGGCACGGCCGACGCGGACGGCCGCATGTGGGCCACGGTCCTGACCGGTGAGGCCGGGTTCGTACAGACGGGGCCGAAGGCCGTACGCATCTGCGCCGCGCGCCCCGAAGGCGACCCCTGCGTGCCGGCGGGCCCGCTCGACCAGGTCGCCCTGATCGCCATGGACTTCGTACGCCGCCGCAGGTTCAGGGTCAACGGCCGCGTCCGCCGCTGGGACCCGTCCGTGATCGAAATGGACGTGGACGAGGCGTACGGAAACTGCCCGCGCCACATCCGGCAGCGCCTGGTGGACCCCGCCCCGTTCTCCCAGGGCCCGAAGACCACCCGGCTCACCCGGCTGACCGACTGGGAACACCGGTTCATCGCCCGCAGGGACACCCTGTTCATCGCCACCCGGCACCCCGAGGCCGGAGCCGACGTCTCCCACCGCGGCGGACCGGCGGGCTTCCTCCGGGTGACCGGCCCGGGGCGGGTCGAGCTGCCGGACTACTCGGGCAACGCCCTGTTCAACACGCTCGGCAACCTGTGGAGCCATCCCGGGGTCGGGCTGGTGCTGCCCGACTTCGCGACCGGGCAGACCGTACAGATCAGCGGCCGCGCGACCATCGACCACCGGCCGCCGCCGGAGCGGTGGGGACCGGAGGTCGAGAGGGTGGTGGGGATCGACGTGGAGCGGGTGGTCCGTACGACGACGGACCACCTGGGTTGAGCCGGCTCCCCGCGGGCGGCTTACAGGCTGAGTACGGCGCCGGCCCGCTCGCGCGCGGCCCCGACGCGCGCCGCTCCGGGGGCCTGCTCGGCCTCGGCGTGCGCGGCCCCGGTACGTACGGCCTCAGCGTGCGCGGCCCCGGCATGCGTGATCCGTGCCCGTCCGTCGCCCCCGGGCCTGGTCCCGACGACGACGGTCGCATCCAGCTCGTCGCACTCGACGACCCGCGTCACCAGCCCGCTCCCCACGAACGTCTCGACCGTCCGCGAGGCCTGCCGCTCACTCGTCTCGACCAGCAGGTGGCCGCCCGGCGCGAGCCAGGACGACGCTGCAGCGGCGACCCGCCGCTGTACGTCGAGCCCGTCCGAGCCGCCGTCCAGCGCGACCCGCGCCTCGTGGTCGCGGGCCTCGGTCGGCAGCAGGGCGATGGCTTCGGTGGGCACGTAGGGCGCGTTGGCGACGAGCACGTCTATGCGTCCGCGCAGCTCACCGGGGAGGGGCTCGTAGAGGTCTCCCTCGTAGACGACGCCGCTCGCGCCGATGTTCCGGCGGGCGCACTCCACGGCCGCGGGGTCGATGTCGGCGGCGTAGAGCTCGATGTCCTCCACCGCCGACGCCAGCGCGGCGCCCACCGCCCCGGAGCCGCAGCACAGGTCGACGACGACGGCGCGCGGAGAGCTGAGCGCGAGGGCCTGCCCGACGAGGAACTCCGTACGCCGCCGCGGTACGAAGACGCCTGCGTCCACGGCTATCCGCAGTCCGTAGAACTCCGCCCAGCCGACGACGTGTTCGAGAGGGAGGCCGGATGCGCGCTGCGCCACCATGCCGTCGAGCTCGTCGGCGTTGCGCGCCGCGGAGAGGATGAGCTCGGCCTCGTCCTCGGCGAAGACACAGCCGGCGGCCCGGAGCCTGGAAACGACGAGGGGAAAGGAGGCGGAGAAAGAGAAAGAAGAGGAAGAAGAGAAAGAGTCGTCGAACATGGAGAAGCCTTCCGGATCACCGAAGGGCGCTCTCGCGGCCGGCTAGAGAGAGGAAGCGACCGTACAACCAGGAGAAGAGAGCACCCAGCCTGCAACAGCGGTAATGGGTCTCACCTCCTAGGACGGTTTCCTGCCAACTGCGGCAACAGTACATGATCCGCAGGAGGCCGGGCGGTCCCTGACACCGGCCCTGACATCGGCCCTGACATCGGCCCGGACATCGGCCCGGACATCGGCCCGGACGCCGGGCGGGCTGCCGCGGGGGCAATGGCTCCGTTTTCGGACGTACTGCCGGTAGCGCTTGCGTTCCGGGGGATCGCGCGTGGTGGGATATGGCGATGCGAACCCCCACACGCATACCCTCCCGTCCCCCCAACCCCTATGACGAACTCGCGTCACTGGCCGACCCGGAGCCGGCCCCTGAACCGGCCTCTGATCCGACCTATGCTCCGGCCTCTGGTCCGCTCACCGAAGCGGGCTCCGAAGCAGTCTCCGACGGCCCCTCGCTGACGGACACACAGCCCCTCACGGTCCTGCCCCTCCAGCTCATCCACGGGGATTCCGACGAGGACGAGCCCTGGTCGCCGCCGAACCACCGCCGCGGAAAGCGCGGTCACCGCCGCCGCCGGAGCCCCCTTTCCGCCGCGCCCCGCACCGTCAAGCTGCTGATCACCCTCTCCCTCTGCGCCGGGATCCTGGTCCTGGCGGACCGCTGCGCACAGATGTACGCGGAGAAGAAGGCGCAGCAGAAGCTTCAGCAGGAGCTCCACTTGGCGGCCGCTCCCCAGGTGGACATCCACGGGTTCCCGTTCCTCACCCAGGTCCTGGAGAAGCGCCTCCAGCGCGTGGACGTCACCGTTCCGCACGTGGCCGCCGACCGCGTGTCGCTCGCGAAGGTCCACGCCAGCAGCCGCGACATCCAGCTGACCGGCAGCCTGCCGAGCGACATACGCGGCGCCGTCATCGGCGACCTGGAAGGCGAAGTCCTGCTGTCCTTCGCCGACATGAACCGCGAACTCGCCGCCTCGCAGATCACCTTCACCCGCCGCGCCGACCATACGATCGGCGCCGACGGAAAGCTGACCGTGGGCGGCCGGGAGCTGCGCGTACGGGCTCAGGTGCAGCTGCAGCTGAACGGAAGCCGCGGCCTGTCCACGGAGGTGGACGACATGAGCCTCGACGTGCCGGGCATCGCCACGTACCGCCCCGGCAAGGGCCGAGGGCTGACTCTGCACCGCGAGACGGCCGAGCGCATCAGCCGCGACGCGGCACGGGCGAAGGCGCTGTTCTCGGTTCCGGCGCTGGCGGAGCGGCTGGGCGTGTCGAAGCAGGACGCCGAGGCGGCCCTCAGGAACGAGGAGAAACTGCACCGCCTGACGGGCACCCCCCGCTTCGTCGAGAAGCTGACGCACGTCAATCTCATCGATGCGGCGATGGACAACCCGTGGCTGCTGAAGAAGCTCGGCATCGACCCGAAGCTGATCGGCGGCCTGATCCACATGCGTCCGCCGGAGCTCTCCGACCGGCTGACCTTCTCATTCTCCCTCCCCAAGGAAGCGCGCGACCTTCAACTCCGCGACGTGAGAGTCGAGAAGGACGGAATCCGGGCCACGCTGAGGGGCATGGAACTGCCGCTGGGCCGCACGCTGTAGAGCCGCATCAGCCACACCGGACCCACTCTTCCCGGTGCCCACAGGCTGGTTGACCAGCTGGCGATACAATCCCCGCCCGACGCAAGACAATTGCTCTCCCCGCGCGCTAGGCTTCCTGACGTAACACCCCTCCCAGGCTCCTACCTGGCCCGACCCGGGCCGGCAGCCCCGCCCGCCGGGGCTGAAGTTCCATCCAGGGAGGGTGGGAGTGGAAGAGCGCTCGCCGCCGGCCGGCGGCTTACGCCGATCCAGGATCCGCAGTACGGGGAGAAGTCTGAGGGCGGCTCATCGGGGCGCCCGCAGGTGGTTGGTCTCGCCTTCGGGCAGACGTGCACTCAGGTTCACCGGCGAGCTCTTGAAGTGGTACGCACGCTTCAAGGGGATCGACGTGGAGCTCTGGTGACGATCCCCTTGCAGCGGTGACATCCACACGGCCCGCCCCGACAGATTCCACCCTGGGGGCGGGTTCGTGCTGTTTGCCCGACACACTACGCCCGGGTCCCTCGACCGTCATGCTGCCTGTTTCGTTTCCGAAACAACGCTGGACAGACGGGTCAATGCGACTGCTGGTGTGAGACATTGGGCATTGTCTCGCGGGTTGGGGGGATTATGCCGGAGGAGCCGCGCCGGGCCGGACGCCGCGGCCGTCCATGGGGCCCGCTGCAGGGGGGTACCGCCGAGATCAACGAACTGGCCCGGCTGCTGCGCCACAGGCTCGATGCGGCGGGAGTGACCCTCGGCGAGCTCTACGACCAGCTCACCCCGGACCACTTCTCGATCGGGCACGCTCCACCCGCACGCTCCACGCTGGCCCGTCGGCTGTCCGGTGACGGCCTGGAGCGCGACTGGGAGATCGTCGAAGCGATCATCGACGTCACGTCGAACACCGCGGCGGAGATTGAGGTCGCCCGCCGGCAGGCCCAGCAGCTCTGGGAGGCGGCCCGGCGCAATCCGGCTCCGGCGCCACCGGACGCGGACGCCACCACGAAGGCGGCGGCGGGCGACGAGGTGGATGCACCGGCGGCCGCACCCGTCTCCTTCCAGGGCGCGACGTTCCACGGCGACGTTCACATCACCAACAACCACTACACCGGGGAAGAGACCCGGCAGCAGCAGCCGGACGGCGAAGCGCTCATCGAAGCACAGCGACAAGTCATCGACCTGCAGCGGGAACTGCTCGCATCGCACCGTCGCCTCCTCGAAGTGGCGGACCGGCTGAACCACTCCCACCTCGCGCTCGCCACGGTCATGCGCGTACTCGACGAGGCACCGTCGAGCCGGGTGGTGGACGGGCTGCGCAGGGAGGTGGCGGAGGCCCTGCAGCAATCCGCTCCCGAGGAAGCAGCATCCGCTTTGGAGGCGCTGCACCGAACGGGTGAACAGCCGGCGGGACCGGGCTCGTAGCCCCGGCCGGTGGAGCAGCATTCCGCCATGAACGCTGGTCGGAACGGCCCTCCTCTGGTCAGGTGCCCGCACTGCCGCAACCCCATGTGGTGGGACGTGACGTACCCGTACAAGCCCGCGTGGTACTGCTCGGTGTGCACGTACCCCCCGGACCGGCAGCGAAGTGCCCACGCCGCGCCGCCCCGCTGTCCGGAGGGCTGTGCCAGTGCCGTGATCCAGACCGGGGACGACGGCGCCAAGACGTTCGTCTGCCACCGCAAATAAAAAGTTCGCCCCGTCCGTCACACTCCCCCGTCGCCATCCGTCAGTGCAGTGAAAAGCGATGGTGAAGTCCTAAGGGAGGCAACGATGGAAGCACGTGCGATCACCGCTGAGGTTCCGGCGAGCCCGCGGATGGCCGTGGACCCCCTGGAGCTCGTCCCCGAGCTGGCCGAGGTGTCGGCGGCTCTGTTCAAGGCCACCGGCAACCGCTCGGTGCCGCGGACCACGATCAGCCTGCTCCAGCTGCGTGCCGGCCAGATCGTCGGCAACACGTACCTGACCGTCCTGCACACGGGTTTCCTGCGCAAGGCCGGGGAGTCGGAGGAGCGGATCACCGCGGTGGCGTCCTGGCAGGACGCGCCCTGCTTCACCGCTGCCGAGCGCGCCGCGCTGGCTCTGGTGGAGGCCGTCCTCCAGCCCTCCGCACACGGCGAGCGGGTCTCCGACGAGCTCTACGCCCAAGTGGCCGAGCACTACGAGCCCAAGGCGCTCGCCACCCTGATGATCGCGATCGGCCAGGTCAACTTCTTCATCCCCGTGGCCCTCATCGCCAAGCCCGTCCCCGGCCGGGCGTTCAACGAGCCGTGGAACTGAGGCGGGTCGTGGAACTGAGACGGGCCTGAGGCAGGCCGTGGAACTCAGGCGGGCCGACTAGGCGCGGCCGGGCGTGGCCGATTCCCCATGGCCACGCCCCACCACCCCTATAGTTTGTCCCGTTTCGATCCGCCCCTGCCCACAAGGAAGTCGGCGTCATGCACGTCCTGTTCGTCACCAGCGGCTCCACAGGTGATGTCGCGCCGTTCACCGGCCTCGGGGTCCGTCTGCAGCAGGCGGGCCATGCCGTGACCGTGGCCACCCACGAGCGCTTCGCCGGCCTGATCCGCGCCTGCGGGCTGGGCTTCCGCCGCCTCCCCCTGGACCCCAGGGAGATGCACGAAGCGTGCGCGCAGAGGCTGTCCGGCCGCACGGACGGCCCCCTGGGTACGCTCATGGTCGCCAAACAGGGAACCGCTTACACGGCCGACCTCGCACACGGCATCCTCCAGGCGGTACGGCAGGGCGCGGACGTCGTCGTCGCCTCCGGGCAGACGGCGCTGCTGGCCAAGGCGGTGGCCGACTGCCTGGGCATGCCCAGTACGGGTGCGCTGCTGCAACCCGTCGCCCCGACCGGAGCCTTCGCACCGATGGCGCTCGGGCGTCGCTCCGCCGGGCGCATCGGCAACCGTCTCATCTCCGGTGCTCTCTGGCGGGCGTTCCACCATCAAGCCGCGTCGACCGCCCGGTGGGTGAGGGCGGAGCTCGGACTGCCGCCGCTGAGCCGGACCGCGCGCCGGCGCCCGGCCGGGAACTGGCCGATCTGGTACGGCTTCAGCCCGCACGTCGTCCCGCGCCCGGGCGACTGGTCCCCCGAGCACCGGGTGGCGGGCTACTGGTGGCCCGAAGAGACCAGCGTCTGGCAGCCGGACCCGCGGCTGGCCGACTTCCTCGCCGCCGGGCCGCCGCCGGTCTTCATCGGTTTCGGCAGCACGCCTTCGCCGGACAGCGAGCAACTGTCGGCCGTGTGCACCGAGGCGCTGCGCCGGGCCGGGGTCCGGGGCGTGGTGCAGGCCGGGTGGTCAGGGCTGGCGGCCGAAAGCGACGACATCCTGACCGTGGGAGAGGTGTCCCACCGGTGGCTCTTTCCCCGCACCGCGGCCGTGGTGCACCACGCCGGTGGCGGCACCACGGCGGCCGGCCTGCGCGCCGGCGTGCCGGCGGTCCCGGTGCCCGCCTTCTACGACCAGCCCTTCTGGTCCGCCCGGCTCCGCTCCCTCGGCGTCGCGCCCGGAGTCCTGCCGATGGCGGACCTGACGGCGGACGGCCTCGCAGCCCTCATCACCCGCGCGGTCCGCGAACCGGCCTGGCGCTCGCGGGCCGCCGAACTGCGCACCGCACTCGCCGCCGAGGACGGCACGGCCCCCGTCGTCGAAGCCGTCGAAGCACTGGCCGCCCGGTAAACCCGGCCGGCGCCTCCTCCGGATCTCAGGTCACTCCACGGGCGGCGGCCCGGCTGCCGGGAGGCGCAGCGCCAAGCCGTCGAGCATGGCCTCCAGCCCGTAGACGAACTTTTCGTCGCGCATGCCGACCGGGTCGAACCCCTCGGCTGCGGCTCCGACGGCTCCGACGGCTTCGGCGGTTTCGGCGTAGGCCTCGGTCAGGTTGTCGTGGGCCGCGGCGGCCTGCTGGGCGTCGGGCATGAGGCGGGCGATGAGGCCGGCCTCCGTCTCTCCGGACCGGGCCACCGTGGTCAGCCAGGCCGCCTCGGCGCTGCTCATGCCCATCACGTACGCGATGAGGGTGTCGATCGCCCGGGTGGGTTCGGGGAAGCCCGCCTTGATGAACAGGGCCGCCAGCCGGTTGGAGAAGGACATCAGGTTGGGGCCCAGGTAGGCCAGGCCGGCCTGGCCCAGCACCGAGGACAGCCACGGGTGGCGCAGGGCCGTCGCGCGGAAGGACGCGGCGGCCCGGGCGGCCGCCGTCCGCCAGTCTGCGGAATCGGCGGAGTCGGCGGGCGGTACGACCATCTCCCCGAAGACCTCGTCCACGGCGAGCTCCATCAGCTCGTCCTTGGTGGCGACATGGCGGTACAGGGAGGTCGCCCCGGCGTTCAGCCGGGCGGCCAGCTTCCGCATGCTCAGGGCCTCGATGCCGTCGGCGTCCAGCATCACGATCGCCTCCCGGACGATCGCCTCCTGGGACAGCCCGGGCTGTTCCGCGGTGCGCGGTCGGCGGGTCCAGACGGAGGGAATGGGCTGCGGCTTCTTGTCAGCGGCCATCGGCTCGCTCCTTTGCGTACGTCGTGCGCATTCAGCGTACAGGGTTCATGGGTTGCGAACGGTGTACGCATCAGCGTACGGTGTGCGCAACGCACGGAACAGTGTGCGCATCGCCGGAACGGCGTGCGCAACCCGAAAGGAAAGCCCGATGGCAGCCGCAGTCGCAGGGGCCGAGACCCGTAGTCCGCATCGCTGGTGGATCCTGATCGTGCTGTGCCTCAGCACGCTGGTCCTGGTGGTCGACAGCATGGCGCTGACCGTCGCCGTGCCGGCCATGACCGAGGACCTCGGGGCGAGCCCCCAGCAGATCCAGTGGATCCTCGACTCCTACGTGCTGGTCTTCGCCGGCCTGCTGCTGACCTCGGGAAGCCTCGGTGACCGCTTCGGCCGCCGGAAGGTGATGATCATCGGTCTGCTGCTCTTCGGGGCGGCGTCGCTGGCCGCGGTGTTCTGCACCACTCCGGGTGAGGTCATAGCCGTCCGCGTGGCCATGGGCGTCGGCGGTGCGCTGATCATGCCGTCCACGCTGTCGATCCTGATCACGGTCTTCGACGAGGAGGAGCGCCCTAAGGCGATGGCGGCCTGGGGCTCGGTGTCGATGCTCGGCCTGGTCGGCAGCCCGGTCCTCGGCGGTGTCCTGATCGACCGCTTCTCCTGGCACTCGATCTTCTTCATCAACGTCCCGGTCGTCGTCCTGGCCGTGGTGGCCGCTCTGCTGCTGATGCCCGAGTCCAAGGCCCCCTGGCAGAAGCCCGACCCGCTGGGCGCCGTCCTCTCCGCCGTCGGCATGACCGCCCTGGTCTGGTGGATCGTCGAGATCCCGCAGCACGGCGCCTTCGAGGGCCGCGGGCTGGTCACCCTCGCCGTCGCCGTCGCCTCCCTGGCCGGCTTCGTGGTCTGGGAGAACACCACCGCCTCGCCGATGGTCCCGCTGGTCCTCTTCAAGCACCGCAACTTCACCGGCGGTTCGATCTCACTGGCCCTGGTCCAGATCGGCAACGGCGGCCTGCTCCTGGTCCTCACCCAGTACCTCCAGTCGGTCCTCGGCTACTCCCCGGTCAAGGCCGGCCTGGCGTTCACCCCGCTGGCCGTGGCCGCGCTGATCGGCAACGGCGCCGGCGCCAAGCTCGCCACCAAGGTCGGTTACCGCTGGCTGATCCTGGCCGGCATGCTCCTGATGGCGGCCTCCTTCGGCCTGCTGACCACCGTCACCACCGACAGCGGCTTCACCGTCCCGTCGGTCGCCCTCGGCCTGCTCGGTCTCGGCGCCGGTATGGCCATGCCGGCTGCCGTGGGCGCCCTGATGGCGACCATCCCGGCCGACAAGGCGGGCGTCGGCTCCGCTCTGAACGACACCATCCAGCAGGCCGGCACCGCCCTCGGCATCGCCATCCTCGGCTCGCTGCTCACCAGCACCTTCTCCGCGGAGATGCCGGCGGGCGCCCCCGAACAGGCCAAGCAGTCGATCAACGGTGCGCTGTCCGTCGCTCAGGGCGACGCGGGCCTGGTCCAGGCCGCCAAGGACGCCTTCACCGCCTCGATGTCCACCACTCTCACCTTCAGCGCGATCGGCGTCCTGGCCGCCGCACTGCTCGCCGTGGTGGTCATGCGCAACGACAAGGCCGGGACCCCGGCCGAGGACGCCACCGCCCCCGAGAAGGAAACCGCCCCGGCCGCCTGACCGAACCGCTTCCCCGCCCCTGCACCCCCTGCACGCTGCTGCACACCGCTCCGCGCCACGAGGCCGGCACCCTTTGCGGGTGCCGGCCTGAGCCGCTTCCGCCCCGGTTGCGGCCGGAGCCGAGCAACCGCCATGCGGCTAGGCCCTGTCCGGCGGATCACGTGACCGTTCCAGGCTCGGCTCGTTGGCATGGACATGGGGCGGGGGGATCTGTCGAACTCGGAATGGGCGCGGCTACGCCCGCATCTGCCCTTTGCGGCCGTCCTGTCCGACGCCGACTCGGAGGGCCGTATCGACTGGTCGATGTGAGCGTGGACTCCACCTCCTGCCGGGCCCACCAGCATGCGGCCGGAGCGCGCAGGAGATCGCCGCGGGTGCTGGGAAAAGAGCAACGCCCCGGCAGCACCGCCCCGACGAGGGGCTGGGACGCTCCCGGGGCGGCCTGACCTGCAAGATCCACCTTGCCGGGGAAGGCGGACGCCGGCCCCTGGCACTGCTGGTCACTCCGGGCCAGTGGGGCGATGCCCCGCAGCTCATCCCTGTCATGGAGCGCATCCGGTCGGCCGGGTCGGTGGTGCCATCCCCGAGCCGAAGAGCCGGCGGGCCAACCGCAAGCGCCGCGGCAGCCATGGCGGGCGGCCCACCGGCTTCGACAAGACGATCTACAAGCGCAGGAACGAAGTGGAGCGGACGATCAACGCCCTCAAGTACTTCCGGGCCGTGGCCACGAGATTCGACAAGCGTGCCTACGTCTTCCAGGGCACCGTGACCGTCGCAGCGATCCGGCTCCGGCTCCGGGCATAAATCCATTATCCGGGTCCGGAGAGGCGCCTGTCACCGTTCTCCGGAATGATCTTTACACCTTATTTGCGCCTTTAGGGTTGCGGTCGACGAGCACAACGCACCGACGCAACCAGGAAGTCGAGAGTGGAGCACGACGTTGCCGCACTGGCGGTGGAACTCGCCGACATGGCCGTGGCAGATCACCAGTCCGCAGTCCGCGCGAACAGCGATGACCCGGCCGAGCAGCTGGCGTGGCGGCGGCTGACCGCACGGCACGGCGACCGGCTCGGCGAGATCATGGACGAGTACGGCTGGCCGACGGCAGAAATGGTCGGCGAGGAAGCCGCACGCGCGGCGTGGCTGATCGCCCAGCACGCCGACCGGCAGCTCGACGTCCAGCGGCGCGCCCTCCAGCTGATGGAGCAGGCGGTGTCGGCAGGCTCGGCCAGCCCGCGCGAGCTGGCCTTTCTGCGCGACCGTACGCTGGTCAATGAGGGCCGCAAGCAGGTCTACGGCACTCAGATCGCCGGCGTGAAGGACGGGTCACCCATTCCGTGGCCTTGTGAAGAGCCCGAGCGCATGGACGCACTCCGTGCGGAAGTCGGCATCGAGCCCTTTGACGAGTACGTCGCCAAGTTCGCGATGACCTGACAGCCAATCCCCAGTCGCGGCCGCGGAATCAAACAAGGCTGACCTGCCGTGACAATGATCCGCCGGACAGGCTCTAGGGACTCCTGCGACCCGTCGGACATGGCGGAGATGGAGAAGATGTCCGCGAGGACGCTCGCTGCGAGGAGATCAGGGTCCAGTCCCGGCTGGCACTGATCAAGTACCGGCGGCTCCAGGTGGCGTGCGTGGCCTCGGCCGGAGCTGCGTTTCTGCTTCTCGCGGCGGACCATCTCGCCGCATTGAGCTGACACCCGGCCGGAGACACTCACCGCGACACGTCTGTCACCTCAATCTAGGCTCGAAGGGCATTTCCCCCACGCAAGGAGGAATCGATGGGACTTGTACTCGACCCGAAGATCGTCCACAAGGATGGGCACCTCATCGAGCATGCCGCGCCGGACAAGCACGCCAACGCCCTGAGCGTCCAGGAGGCGTGGGCGGCCTTCACCGCGGCGGTCTCCAAGCTGCCACCGCCGGAGCAGGAGCAGCTCGCCAGCAAGGTGGCGATGAGTGTCCTGGTTTACCTCGGCGGTGTCACGGACAAGGAGAGCTGACCATGCCGATCGCGAAGGCAGGAAATGTCTCGTATTTCGTTCCGGACAGCGTGGCCAAGGACCTGGGCTACAACGACCCCCACCAAGGCGCCGGCAGCGACAACGGCAGCATGAAGGAAGCAGTGGGGCTGTTCAACGCCATCGCCAAGGCGCTTGGCGCGGAGACGATCAAGATGCCGACTCTGGCGGACCTCGCGAGACTCAACCCCATGGGCGAGTCAAGCAAAACGAGTCCGACGTGAGCTCGATCGTGTGAACGTCATGGTCGGGTGACGTACGAGGTCGGGACAGGCCGGAAGGAGAACCATGCGGTCGGCATCCGTCCGTTGTGACCAAATTCGAAGGCGCGGACAGAGCAACCGTTTTACTCCGCACGGGCCTGATCACATACCGAGCTGAAGCGTGTTCCGTGAACCGGTATCGACCCATCGGACACGCCCTAAGTCCTGTCCGGTGGATCATGTGACTGTCTCGCGTTCGGGGCGTTAGGCCCTGCGTGGGGCGGGGTGAATTGACGAATGACGAGTGGGCCCGGCTGCAGCCGCATCTGCCGAAGTCCGGGCAGCGAGGCGGACGCTGGGCCAGCCACCGCAAGGTGATCAACGGGATCCTCTTCCGTGAGCGGGCTGGTGTCCCGTGGCGGGATCTACCGACACGTTTCGGAAGCTGGAAAACCGTCTATGAGCGGCACAGACGCTGGTCGGCGGACGGGACGTGGGACCGGATCCTGCGGGCCGTCCAGAGCGACGCCGACGCGGAAGGCCGGATCGACTGGAGCATGGTGAGCGTGGACTCGACATCCTGCCGTCCGCTGGCCCTCCTGATCACCCCGGGCCAGTGGGGCGATGCCCCGCAGCTCATCCCGGTCATGGAACGCGTCCGCGTCGCCCGTCCCGCTGGCGGGCATCCGCGGACCCGGCCGGACCACCTGGGCGGCGACAAGGCATACAGCTCCCGCCGAAACCGCCGCTACCTGCGCAGACGTCAGATCAAGCACACCATCCCGGAGCCGTAGGACCAGCGGGCCAACCGCAAGCGTCGCGGCAGCAAGGGAGGCCGACCCGCCGGATTCGACAAGGACATGCACAAATGCCGCAATGAAGTCGAGTGGACGATCAACCGCCTCAAGAACTTCCGGGCCGTCGCGACACGCTATGACAAACGCGCCTACGTCTTCCACGGAACCGTCACCGTCGCAGCGAATCCGACTCTGGCTCCGGACATGACCCGCAGGACAGCCTAAGGGACTTCCCTCAGGTAAAGGGCGGCGCAAGAGTGACAGAACGGCTCGCCTTTCGCGGTGCCCCAGGCATCGGATGGCTGAGTGGCGGAGGATGGGTCGAGATCACGGCCGCACATAGCCTCCGTCCCACCCAGCCGGACCATGTGCCAGACCTTCACCGGGGCGTCTGGCTGCCCAGGCGAGAGGCCCTCTGGATATTCAGCCCGCATCTCGTGTTCCATGGCGTTACATCCCCTACTCCCATGACCTGTCTGTCGCCGCCCGGCAGGCTCTGATGCACCATCCGGCTATCCGGGCAGCAAGTAGACCAGACGAACACTCACCTGCCGACGAGAAGCGTTGCGGGCAATGCCCTCAAACCACACGTTCGGTCGACCACGGCGTCGTGATCCGCCGGACAGGACTTAGCAGCCCCGGGACGGCGCGACGGTCAGCCCGTGTGGTGCCGGACGTACTGCCGCCAGGCATGCGCGAGCGTCCGGTATCGGTCGCCGTCCAGCTCGCCCCGCGTGACTCGCTCGGAGATCCGGTCCATGTACGTCCGAATCGTCGGCGCCCGCCACGGCTCCGGCACCACAATGCTGCTCACCCCGCGCTGATAGGTGGTGCCTCGCATGGCGACACGTCCGTCGAGTGACGACATCAGGAACTCGCCGCAGGCCGACCCTTCGCCCATCAGGTCCCACGCGTCGAGCAGCCGTACCCGCCGCCACTCGGTACCGTCTTCCCCGGACGGCAGGGCCAGGAGGAACTCGCGTTCCGGACCGAACACCCCGTGCTCGCAAGCGAGCGCGAACCACCCCGCGTTGGCCGCTTCCACGACCCCAGGGTTCTCTTCGTCCACCCAGCCGTCCACCCAAGCGTCCCGCCGGCCGTCTGCCGGACCACACGATGCGAGCAGACCCACGACGCTCATCGGTGGCGTGCCCGGGGACACACCCCCCGGAAGCACCAACAACCCTGCCCGACGCAACCGCTCCACGGCTCCCAGCTCAACCACCCGCACGAACTCCCCTCCGCCGAACGCGCCGTCAGCGCACAGTGATCTTGCATCACGCGCGCGTGCTCCCACCTTCCGATAAGTGCCGGGGAGCAGGCGGTACGGGGTGAGACAGGCCCCAACACGAAGAGGGTCAGTGAGGGATGCCCTCGATGATGTCCCGGGCGCCTTGCCGCAGCAGCTCGGCGCAGACGCGGGTGCCGAGGGTGGCGGGGTCGTTGTCGCTCTCGCCCCAGATGTGAGCGTGGACGAACTTGGAGCCGTCGCGTGAGAAGACCATCCCGCGCAGGGACAACTGTCCGTCAGGGTCGGTGATGCAGTGACCGGCGATGGGGCTGTTGCAGTGCCCGCGCAGGCCGTGCAGCATCACGCGCTCAGCGGTGATCTCGGTCATGGTCTGCTCGTCGTTGAGCCGGGCCAGCAGTGCCGCCACTGCCGCATCGTCCCGGCGGCACTCCAGCCCGAGCGTGCCAGCGCCCACCGCGGGAAGCATCTCGTCCACGCTGAATACCTGCCGCCCCCGGTGGGCAATCCCGAGCCGCTCCAGCCCGGAGGTGGCGAGGACCATCGCGTCGAGCTTGGCATCCACCTTCCGCTTGCCGTCGAGCTTCTCGACCCGGGAGCCGACCGCTCCACGGACCCGTACGACGCTGAGGTCGGGCCGTACCCGGTTGATCTGTGCCTTGCGCCGCACTGCGGACGTGGCCACGGCGGCACCAGGAGGAAGGTCGGCAAGGGTCTGCCGCTCGGACCCCTCGGGGAAAAGCAGGACGTCCCGTACGTCGTCCCTGTCCAGGTAGGCGGCGAAGATCAGCCCCTGCGGTAGGGGCCGGTCGCCGGGGACGTCTTTGACACAGTGCACGGCCATGTCGACGTCACCGCGCTGGAGCATGGTGTCGATCTCTTTGACGTAGAGCCCTTTGCCGCCGAGCTGGGCCAGGTCGCCCTGCCACTTGTCGGCCTCGGTCGTCACGGGCACCACCTCGATCTTCAGCTCCGGCTCATGCTTCCGCAGCAGAGTGGAGACCTGGTCGACCTGGGCAAGCGCCATCGGGGAACTGCGGGTGCCGATCCGAAGGGTGCGCTCAGGGAAGTCGGTCATGGTGTCGGCTCCTCGGTCCTGGATTCCAGATAGCTGGCGGGCTGGGCCCGGTGGGTACGTAAAGCACGCCCGACGCGTTCGGACATGCGCGGGTGGAGAAGTCCGAGTGCGGAGCCGGTGTACTCCCAGCGCCACGCGTCGACCTCGTCCTGCTGCAGGACAATGCGGCTCTCATCGCCGGAGTACAGCCGCGGACTGGTGAACAAGAACGCCAGACGGTCACGACGCCCCGGGCCGGTGGCCTGCAGCCACTCGACCGCGAGGAAGCGCCACAGGTGGGCGTCGAAGGTGAGGCCGAGTTCTTCACGGACTTCCCGCCGGGCAGCGTCGAGAGGCGATTCCCCCGGTTCAACGATCCCGCCCGGCAGATGCCACGGGGCACCACGCTTCGCCGGGTGAACCAGCAGCAGACGCCCCAGACGGTCCGCGATCAGCACATGTGCCGTGACCGGGAACCCATGCGCCACCGTCACACCCCCGGCGCGCTCGCCGCGCTCCCGGCCGTGCTCGCCGTCCTGGTCCTGGTCGACGTCGGCGTAATCGGTGAAGGTCCGCCGGAACGGCCGGTGACCGGTGTCCCGAGCATGCTCGAACATCCACGTCTCGGCATCGCCGCGGTCCACAAACCGCCCGGAGTGCGCCGCGCACTCCTCCTCGTCACCGGCTACACACTCAGCTGTGTACTCAGGGCACACCGCCGCGTCCTGCGTGATCGTGTACGGCACGAACCGAAAGACCCGGCTCACCGGTGTCCCTCCGCGTGCCTGCGCATCCGGATATCGCAGTCCGTAACGGTCGTATAGTCACCCGCCGTCCGGGCGCCCAACCGGGTGATCGCCAATCTCGCGCAGTCCCCGCAGCCGGGGACCGGATCCGGCCGCTCAAAGGTCGGCAACCCCAAGTGGGGAGCTGGTGACATGGTCGTCCTACGAGTGCTCATCCCCGCTCCTCGCGTCGTCCGAATGACGACACGCTAGGAGCACGAGAGTCCGACCCCCTAGCAAGTTCTACGTTGTTGCACGCGAGTTCTTCACCGGAGCGAGTCGAGTGCTGCAGTCACCACAGCTCGGGCTGACGCCCCGTACACAGCCAGGTCGCGCAGCTCGGAGAACGCTTTGACGTACATCGCGACCTCACCCGGTGCCGTGACGGTCACCTGGGCTGTCAGCAGCTCCACGTGGACCCGCTCGTCATCGAAGATGTTGAAGCCCTCCAGGGTCCACATGCCGCGGCTCTGCGCCGTAAACGGGATGACCCCGACCGAGACAGCGGGGAGCGACATGACCGACAGCAGGTGTCCCAACTGGCCAGCCATCGTCTCGGCATCGCCGATCTGGTACCTCAGTACCGACTCCTCAATCAGCAGGGTGAACCGATGCCCCGCTTCCTGGAGAACGCGCGCCCGAGCCATGCGGGCTTCAACGGCCTCGACCGTGTCGTCCGGGGTGCCATGGAACCGGCGGATGACCGACAGCAACGCGGACGCATAGGCGGGCGTCTGGAACAAGCCTGGCACGACATGTGACGCATAGCCTCGGTGAAGCTTCGTACGCTCGTAGAGCGGGATACGAGATTCCTGCAGGCGCCGCAGGCCAGTGCGCTGCAGACGCCTCCACTCCAGGTACATGGAGTCGGCAGTACGCGACGCCGCAATGATGTCCGCCGCCTCGTCGCCGGCATCACATGCAGCGCACCATGCCCGAATATCCGCATCTGACGGGGGCGTACGCGCATTCTCAATGCGTGAGGACTTGGACTTGTTCCACCCGCAGAGTACGGCCAGCTCATGCCCTGTCAGCCCGGCGTCGAGTCGGACCTCACGCAGCTTCGCCGCCACGGCCTTGCGGGCTGTTTCGACGCTCGATGACTGATACTTGGGCATGAGCTGGCTCGTCCGCTGACGTCGTCAGACAGCGAACTCCGCGTGGGTGGTTGCGCGCTGCCAGACCGCATCGAACGCCTCAGCGCACCGCTTGATCACTGCCGGGTCGTCGCACAGCTCATGCCCCGCGGATGCGCCGTCGCCGCTGAAGTGGCCGAAGCGGATCAGTCGGTCGTCGAACAGCCAGAAGTCCGCACCGGGCAGAGCCAGCGTGGCTGCGTCCCTTCGGGGCAGCCAACGGACCGTCTCCCCGGCCTCGACGTTCAGATGCGTACCGGCGTACTCGTAACGGATGTACTCACTGACAGGCACTGAGACCACCCGAGCTCGACGAATCTCCACACCGCGCGCTACCGCGCTCCGTACCAAGTCGAGCCAGGGACGACGCCGCTCAACCGAATCAGGCGTGATCTCTCCGCAGGCTTGCCACTCGGCGAAGTCGTCGGTCTCCGAAGCGACGCTGTACGTATCCCGCAGCTCCAGGTGAACGGCCGATCGGTGGCACTGCTTGATCAGGTCACTAAACGGTGGAACGCTGTTCGGCCTCATCGCACGCCTTCCTGATCAGCGGCACCATACGCGCCGGAATCCGGATCACTGCTTCCGTGTCGGGGATGTGGCCCACCGTACGGCACTCTTCTTCGGTCTCGTTGTCGGCCTTCCACCCCTGGAACACGAGATCGGCGCTCTTGCCATCCACCCATACCGTCGGGCAGTCATCGCCGTTGGTGTTCGGGTCCTTGCCGAAGAACAGTAGAGCCATGGCCTTGACCCCTGCCTACTCGGTTGCGTCTGGTTGCACAGACGATGGCCGCGCCAGCCCTCCCCGTCAAGGTGCCGTGGTGTTCCCCGGAGCTCCCCGGAGCCCGCAGGCGGCAACACACAGTAGGAGAGCGCAGGATGGGCCGCGGTGTGGAGTCCTGTGCCACAGAAAGTCAGCCACGACGGCGGGGCGGCCGAACGATCGTCCGCCACGTGTGCCACCTATGCCCCTTCCCGGCATCAGCCACTATGCCGATGCTTTCCCCTCGTCACGGCCTGAGCCGCCCACGGGTCAGCGGCGCTAGTGCTGGTACACCTCCCGCAGACGAACGCGGTGCCGCACGCGAAGCGTTCTGCACCACAGAGCATCGGCCCACCACTGGCCTTCGCGGGCGCCGGGAGCCTCGGACAGCGTCCGGTCGGGCCGGGGACGTGGTCCTGATGGTGGTGCTGCTCGAACCCTTCACAATGGTCGGTCGCGGAGTGCTGGCTGTTGTTCGGGGTGCTGGTGCTGTTCCGGGCGGTGCGCGACAGCGGTAATGCGCGCTGAGCGGCCGGGGCCGCCGTGTAGCGGGGCGGAGACAACAGGAGCGGGCGAGCGAGGGCAAGTGGCAGCCGCACACTGAGGTAGAAGAACCGCCCAAGGACGTCACGGCGGCCTTGGCCTGGATGGCGAAGAAGTCCGTCAAGGTGACCGCTCTCAGCAGCCCCGTGCACGTCCGCGCGGCCTTGGAGTCCCTGCAACTGAAGCTGAACGGCGAACTGGCCGCGGCGAACACGGTGAAGCGGAAGGAGACCGTGTTCACCAACGCGCTCCGGTTCGCCATCGAATGCGAACTCCTCCCCACCCTCCCGACGACCAAAGTCGACTGGGAAGCGCCCGAGGCAGACGACGAAGTCGACTTTCGTTTCGTCGCGGGTCCCCGCCTGTCCAGACGGATCACCACCGCCACTGGCGACCAGGGCGACCGCGGACGCCACCTCCTCGCCTTCTTCGGCTGCCTCTACTACGCCGCCGCTCGCCCCGCAGAAATCACCGCGCTGACCCGGGCCGACTGCAACCTGCCCGAGACAGGGTGGGGCGAACTCCTCCTCTCGAAGAGCGCACCCCGCATCGGCTCCGCCTGGACGAACACCGGAGAGTCATTCGACTCCCGCGGGCTGAAGCGGAGGGCACACAACGCCACCCACTCCGTGCCCATCCCACCTGCCCTCGTCCGCATGCTCCTGGACCACATCGCAGAATTCGGCGTCGCCGAGGACGGCCGACTCTTCCGGGCCGCCCGCGGCGGCCACCTGCTCTCCAAGGAGTACGGCGAGATCTGGAAGGCCGCCCGCCTAGCGGTCCTGTCCAGGCCGAGGCCACTGCGCCACTCGCGGCCAAACCGTACTCACTGCGCCACGCGGGCGTCTCCCTCTGGCTGAAGTCAGGCGTTGCCCCCGCCGAAGTCGCCCGCCGTGCCGGGCACAGCATCGCCGTCTTCTTCCGCTTCTACGTCAAGGTCATCCACGGCAGCCAGACGCGTTCCAACGAGCAGATCGAGCGCGCTCTGATGGACGACGACGAGTAGCGCCACAGCGCCAAGAAGCCCTACCCGCCTACAGGCAGGTAGGGCTTTCTGCTGTTCAGAGGGCCGGAGCAACGATCCGTCACGGCCTGGTGGTCCACGGAATCTGGGCCACAAATGGGCCACAGACACTGGTCAACGCCGGGAAGCAGGCGCTACAGGGTGAGACAGCGCCCGCCTATGCGCAAGGGGTGCCCCCGGATCGGGTGCACCCCTTCTGACCTGCGTCAATGCAGGTGTGGCGGAGGCTGAGGGATTTGAACCCTCGGTGACATCGCTGCCACGACGGTTTTCAAGACCGTTCCCTTAGGCCGCTCGGGCAAGCCTCCCCGCACCGCCTGTGCGGCGGCGCGGGGGCCAGCCTATCGCTTCAGCTGTCGCCCTTGCGTTCGCCCAATGTGATCTCTGCCGTGGACTGCTTGCCGTCGCGGGTGTAGGTCACGGTCACCTTGTCGCCCGGCTTGTGGGTCCAGATCTCGCTGATGAGGGTGGGGCCGCTGTCGATGGCGGTGTCGTCGAGCTTGGTGATGACGTCGCCCGGCTTGAGGCCGGCCTTGTCGGCCGGGCCGCCCGGGGCCACGGCCGGGCTGTTGTTGTCACCGGTGGGGGCGATCTTGGCGCCCGCGCCGGCGTCCTTCATGTTCACCGAGGCGGAGATGACCGGGTAGACCGGCTTGCCGGTCTTGATGAGCTGGTCGGCGACGTTCTTCGCCTGGTTGATCGGGATGGCGAAGCCGAGGCCGATGCTGCCGGCCTGCTGCTGGGCGCCGCCGAAGCCACCGCCGTTGTTCGCGGACTGGATGGCGGAGTTGATGCCGATGACCGCGCCCTGGGCGTTGAGGAGCGGGCCGCCGGAGTTGCCCGGGTTGATCGACGCGTCCGTCTGGAGGGCGCTCATGTACGAGGCCTTGCCCATGCCGCCGCCGTCGCTGGAGGCCACGGGGCGCTTCTTGGCGCTGACGATGCCCGTGGTGACCGTGCCGGACAGCCCGAAAGGCGCGCCGATCGCGATCGTGGCGTCACCCACCGCCGTCCTGTCGGAGTTCCCCAGCGGGAGGGGGTTGAGCTTCGTGCCGGAAGGGTTCTTCAGCTTGATGACGGCGACGTCGTAGCCCTGTGCCCGGCCCACGACCTCGGCGTCGTACTGCTTGCCGTCCGAGAACGTGGCCATGAGCTTGCCACCGCCCTGTGCGGCCGAGGCGACGACGTGGTTGTTGGTGAGGATGTGGCCCTGGGTGTCGTAGACGAAGCCGGTGCCCGTACCGCCCTCGCCGCCGCCGCTCTGCGCCTCGATGGTGACGACGCTCGGCAGCGCCTTGTTGGCGATGTCCGCGACGGAACCGGGGGCGCGGCTCTCGGTCTTCGGGTCGCCGGACGACGAGATGGTCGTCGAGCTGCCGGCGTCGTCACGGCTGGCCGCCCAGTAGCCGATCCCGCCGCCGACGCCGCCCGCGACGAGGGTCGCCGCCAGCGCCATCGCCACGAGCCCGCCGCCGCGCTTGCGAGCGGGCGGGTACGCGTCGGGGCCGCCGGCCCACACCCCGGTCGGGCCCACCGGGCCGCCGCCCGCCGGTGCGCCGTACGGGTACGGCCCCGCCTGGGGCTGAGCCTGCGGCGGCTGGTGGGGGTGCTGGGGCTGCTGCTGAGGCTGCTGGGGGTGCTGGGGGTGCTGGGCCTGCGCGTCGTACCAGCCGCCGGCACCCCGGCCCTGCGCCCCCGGCTGGTGCCCGTACCCCGGCTGCGGCGGGGCCGCCGGCGGTACCGGAGCCTGGGGCGGAGCGGCCGGGGCAGCCGGTGCGGCCGGAACAGCCGGAGCGCCCGGAACGGCGCCGGAAGCAGGGTCGACAGGGGCAGCGGGGTCAGCAGGGGCAGCAGCGGGCGCAGCGGCCGCAGGCGTCTCCGTGCGGGCCTGCGAGCCGGGTGCGTCCGCACCAGCCGCACCCGTCGCACCAGCCGCACCCGTCACCGCGGCCCCGGCCGCCTCCGCGCCGTCGCCCTTCTCCATCGAAATGCCCGACGAGCCGCCCGGAACATCCGGAACGCCCTCCGCAGGCGCGACGGCGGCGCCCTCGTTCTCGGTGCTCACAGTTCTCTCCTCATCAGGTGCCACATCAGTTCCTACATGGTGCCTACGCCATGCGCGGTGTGGTGTCCACGTCATCCGCAGGATCCATGCCGCCGGCGTCGTTCCCGCCACCCACGACCAGCCCGGGACAAGCTTTTCCCACCGCACGTCAGACCACCGTAAGCGGACCCTGTGCCCCCACGGCGGCAACGCTGCGCTCCAGGCACTCCATAACAAAAGGGACCGCATGCACGATGGTGCCGGGCGATGGCACGATAACGCGGTGACCAATGCGCACCCGGCCCGGGACCTCCGCCCCGAGCGGCACCCGCTCTCCGTCGTCGCCCACCGCGGGGCCTCCGAGGACGCTCCGGAACACACCCTGGCCGCGTACCGCAAGGCGATCGAGGACGGTGCCGACGCGCTCGAGTGCGATATCCGGCTCACCGCCGACGGCCACCTCGTCTGCGTGCACGACCGCCGCGTCAACCGCACCTCCAACGGCCGCGGCGCCGTCTCCTCCCTGGAGCTCGCCGACCTCGCCACTCTCGACTTCGGCTCCTGGAAGGCCGACGTCTCCGACATGGAGGCCCCGGACCTCGACACGACGTCCGTGCTCACCCTGGAGCGGCTGCTGGAGCTCGTGGCCGACGCGGGGAGGCGCGTCGAGCTCGCCATCGAGACCAAGCACCCGACCCGCTGGGCGGGCCAGGTGGAACAGAAGCTGCTCGAACTCCTGGGCCGCTTCGGACTCGCCGGGCCGCCCGCGGACGACGGCCCCTCGCCGGTACGGGTCATGAGCTTCTCCGCCCGCTCCCTGCACCGCGTCCAGCTGGCCGCGCCGGCGCTGCCGACCGTCTACCTGATGCAGTTCGTCTCGCCCCGTCACCGCGACGGGCGGCTGCCCGCGGGGGTCCGCATCGCCGGCCCGAGCATCCGCATCATCCGCAAGGACCCCGGCTACGTGGCCCGGCTGCACGAAGCGGGCAATGAGGTGCACGTCTGGACGGTGAACGAGCCCGAGGACGTCGAGCTCTGCGCGCGCCTCGGCGTGGACGCGCTGATCACGAACCGGCCCAGGCGGGTGCTCACCCAGCTCGGCCGGTCGTAGTTCCCCTGTATCCAGCCGCGTCCAGCCGCGGGACGCAGCTGCATCAGCTGCATCCAGCCACGTATCCCCATGACGCCCACGCCGTAGTCCCATTACAAGGAGTGCACCGGCGCGTTCGGTGCGTGTTCGAGTCGGTCGAGTGCCCCCGGCGGGTCTCGGATGGCCGGTTTCCGGTCCAGTCCATTGGGGCATCCATCCCCTGACGTGGGGCAAAGGAGGTCTCGGGGGTGGCGTTGGTGGTGGCACAGGAGGTGCCCACGTCGTCGATCATGGCCGTACCCCATGGTCCAACCGGTGTGGGCCAGGCAAGACACCGGATGCGCAAGGATCTGCGCATCATCGGGGTACCGGATTCGGTCATCGACGACGCCGTACTGATCCTTTCGGAGCTGCTCAGCAACGCGTACCGGCACGGACGCCCGCTGAGCCCGGAGGGGGACGGTCGCAGAGACGGGGACGAGGGGGACAAGGACGGGGGGATACGTGCCGCATGGAGAGTGGACGCCCACGGCCGGCTCACGGTCGAGGTGACGGACGGCGGAGGCCCGACCCGGCCGGTTCCGGCCACGCCTTCGGTGACCGCCCGCGGAGGCCGCGGGCTGAACATCATCAGCGCCCTCTCCCAGGACTGGGGGGTCCGTGACACATCGGGCGAGATGACCGTCTGGGCCGCGCTCTCGGTGCACGACAGCTTCGCTACGCGCGTCGCCGCAGGCCCCAGACCCGCATTCGCAGATATCGACGAACTGACATGACGACGGCGTGACGCGCGTAGATCCAGCCGCGAGACGTCGACGAAGCATTCCCGTACGAACCAAGAGAACGAAGAGCAAGCACGCCCGTGCACGGCCGGTGGGCCCCGCACCCGGAGCGCCCGCCAGGGAACACGCTCCGCGGAGAGCGGCACCCCGCCACCGGCCGAGGACCCGCCGACCCGCCTACGCCGAAGCCGAAGCCGAAGCCGACCGACAGCCTCCCCGCACGCCTTCGTACGCGCCTTCGTACACGCCTTCCGCGTGCCTCCCGCCGTCCCCTCCTCCCGACGCCCCCGCGCGTGCCCGTCCCGGCCGCCGCGGCGAGCGCTAGGCTCGCGCCCGTACAAGCCGTACGAGCCGTACGCGCCACGTCGTACGGACCGGACCGTGTCGTACGCAGACCCGTACGCACACCGCCGTGCCCGCCGCGCCGTACGCACCTGCACCGATCGGGAGACACGCACGCCATGGCCAAGAAGCGCCGCCCCCAGACCAAGGGGCCCCAGACGAAGGCCTCATCGCCGCAGGCCGTCGACGGTCGGATCCCCGTCGTCGGCGCCCGCGAGTCCTGCCCGTGCGGCTCGGGCCGGCGCTACAAGGCCTGCCACGGCCGCGCGGCCGTGCAGGCGGCCACCGAGCTCGTCCAGCGGCCCTTCGAGGGCCTGCCCGGCGAGGCGGACTGGGTCGCGCTGCGCGAGCTGGTGCCCGCGGCGACGGTCGAGCTCGCCCTCAAGGGCGGGCTGCCGGAGGGCGTGCCGTCGGTGACACTGGCCACCGTGCTGCCGATGGCCTGGCCCGCCCTGCGCCGCGACAACGGCGCCGTGCTGCTGGGCCTGCAGAACGACACCGCCTCCGGCGACCTCAGCCGCGACCTCGCCGACACCCTTCGGCGCGCGCTGGAGGCCGCCCCGGGCACCCCGGTGACCGCCGGCCGCGCCGAGACCGACGGGCCGCGCCTGCAGGACCTGCTGGACCCTGAGGCTCCGTTCGAGCCGGACGTCCACACCGGCTTCGAGTTCTGGGTCGAGAACGCCGAGAACGCGACCGGCGAGGTCGCCGCCTCCCTGGACCGGGCCAACGCCGCCGCCATCCCCACGGCCCGCCTCTCCGGCGTCGAGGCCGCGTACTGGTGCGAGACCCCCGAGAAGAATCACCTCCGCTGGGTCATGACCCACCCCGAGGAGCAGCTTCTGGACGCTCTGGCCCGGCTGCACGCCGCGGGCACCTCCTCGCTCGGCGAAGGCACCCGCCTGGTCGGGTCGTTCCGGGCGCACGGCCTCACCGTGCCCGTCTGGGACCTGCCGAGCGACATGCGCGCGGAGGACACCGAGAAGCCGGCCGCGGCCTTCGCGGAGCGGCTGGCCACGGCACTCGCCGACACCTCTCCCCTGACGCCCGACGAGCGGCGGGCACGCAGCGGCCTCACCAGTCGTCAGATCACCCTGAACTGAGGCGGGTCCGCCCCCGGAGCGGCCGGGCGTAACGGGTCCCGGGGGCGGACTGTTGGATTCCAGGCAGCGGAGTAGTTGATTCCGGCGGCAAAATGGCCGCCATTCACGTGACTCCTGTCACAACTCCCGCTGTCAGCCCGGAAATACGCGTCCGGAAATCCACGATCGAATTTGCGAACGGCCGATCTCTTGTTACCGTTCTAGGAGCCCGGTCGCTGGTGCATCCCCCGTCGCCAGCGACCGGGCGTTTCCATGCCCGGGAACGCGGATGCGGGCACGGGCACGGGCGCAGGCACGGACGTCGACACGGACCGCCGGCTAATCCCCTCGGTCCTCCGCCGAGTTGCTTCCCGAGCGCAGCAGCAGCTTCCCGTCCGCCGATGCGATCTCCGCGACCGCCTCGTACGGATCTCCGCCGAGCTCGCCTCCGGCAGCATCCCCGGCCCCGGCCCCCGCCGCATTCCCGCCCCCAGCAGCCCTTCCGCTCCCTGCCGCCTGCCCGCTCCCCGCCCCGACCGTCCGCGCGCGAGGCGTCTCGCACCCGTCGGGGTCGTCGGAGGCGGTCGTACGGCAGTGCACCTGGACGGTCCGGCCGTCGGGGCCCATGAGGGTCAGAACGGCCCGCAGAGGGGCGCCTGTCGCGTTGCGGTAGTACGTACGGGCCCAGGTCTCGTTCCCCTGCTCCAGGACGCACGTCTGGGCCTCCACGCCTTCGGGCGAGGTGAGTTCAGGGCCGCAGCGGGCGGACGCCGAGACCGCCGGCCCGGCGGGGCCCGTCAGCGGCGGCGAGGCCGCGGGCCAGCCGCCGTCCGTGCCGCGCCCGCCGCGGGCCGCGTCCCGGCCCGCACCCGGGCCTGGACGCCCTCCCACGCCGAGCCCCTCGCCCAGGTCCTCTCCGAGGTCCGGGCCGAGGCCCCTGCCGAGGTCCTTGCCGAAGTTTTTACCCGGGCCTCCCAGCCCTGCCGACTCGCCACGCAGCCCGTCGCCGGCCCCCGGGTGCTTCCCCGGATGCTCGCCCCGCGCCGACTCCGGGCCCGGCAGGCCCACGGGACCGGCGGTGGCGGCGGCCAAGGGCAGCACGACGGCCAGCGCCACGGCGCTCGCCAGCGCGACCATACGGAGGTTGGCGCCCCGCGGCTCACCGCTCCGGCCGGACTCCGCGGGGGTCCCGCCGGGCTCCGCGAGGGTCTCGTCGGGCTCCACGAAGGTCCCATCGGTCTCCGCAAGGATTCCGTCGGGCTCCGCGGGCACCCTCGACCCACCGGACATCCCGGATGCACCGGACACTTCGGGCACACCGGATGCAGACGCACGCTCCATGGGGACCACCTGAGACTCGCCGCGCGGACGCTGAATGGATCGCGGGGACGGCTGGGACGGGCTCGGGACACCCCGGCCTCGGTTCGACCGGGCCCGGCCGGCATCGCCCGGCACAGGCCCTCACCCCTGAACATAGCGGTCAGGACAAGGCTCGCCCCGGGGCCGCGCGGTGGAATCCCGCAGAACTCGGACGGGCTTACACCCGTACGAGTGAGAGCGCGTGCGTCTCCCGTCCGTACGCGCTCTCCGTGTGCTCGTACCGGCGCTTCTCAAGGCCCTTCAAAGCCCCTCAAGACTCTTCGAGCTCCTCAAGGCTCTTACGAGCCCTCATGGCCGTCTCGAAGCTTCTCGAAGCTTCTCGAGGCCCCTCATGGCCTCTCATGGCTTCTCATGGCCTCTCAAGAGCGCCCTGCCGCATCCCTGCGGTCAGTAGGCCAGCCGGCTGCCGCCGCCCGGCGTGCCCGCGCTCTCCTCGACGAGGACGTCGACCAGAGCGGACACGTCCGGCAGCCACGGCGCGGTGGACCGGGTCGTACCTTCCCTACGCTCCGCGCGCTCGCTTCGATCCCCGCGGAACGTACGGATCCCGCCACCCGAGGCGCCGTTGACAGATCCGGCCGGGCCACTCCGGCCGCCGGGCAGCGGCGCCCGCTCCCAGCGCACCCTGCCCGCCCCCGTGGGCGACGGAGGCAGGGCCACGAAACCGCCCTCCCCGTGGAAGAGCAGCGAACCGGGCACCCAGTCCTGGCGGTGGAGCAGCTCGCCCAGGACCTCCAGCGAGTAGGGCGCCACGAGCAGGGCCCAGCGGGTGGGGGTGGCGACCACGGGGCCCAGGCGGATGCCCGCGCGGTCGAAGGCCGCAAGGGCGCGCGCGCCGGCTACCGCGGGCAGGCTCACCGCGCAGGGCGCACGGCCGCCCGTGGCGAGCACGACGGGTGCGTCGGGCCGGTTGGTCCACCACCAGCGGACCATACGGGCGTCCGTGGTGGCCGCCAGCAGCCCCGGGTCGAAGGGGTGGGCGCCGGGGGCCGCGCAGTCGGGCTGCGGGCAGCCGCACCGGCGTACGCGCCCGCCGTCGGGCCGCAGGCCCACGCCGGGCAGCACGGGCCACTGCCATTCGGTGGCATAGGCCAGGGCCGCGGTGAGCACCGCGGACCGGTCGCCTCGCCTGAGCGAGAGCTTGCGTCGCCTTCCGAGGATCTCGCGCATGAGCGCTCGTTCCTTTCCGTAAACGCCGAAGTCGGGACCCCCGCCGGTGGCAGGGGCCGGATCACGCTGATGGACTGCATGCATGCACTTCTGAACTGCCTTGCGCTGCCTTACGACCGCCTTACGACCGCCTTGCGACCTCCTGGCGACCACCTTGTGACTACCTCACCACTGCCTTGCGACTGCCTGGCGACTGCTCAGCGACTGCCTAGCGGTTTTGCACGGCCGTACGGGTGGTACGGATGGAACTCGCTGCACTGCTGCGCCGAACGGGTCCGCCGGCGCGCCGGAGCAGCCGGCCTGCGCACCGGCGTGCCGCGGAAACCCGTAAGGCGCTGCAGGGTCCTGCACGACCCTGCACAGCCCTGCGCGGTCATTGCACGGCACTGCGGGACTGCCTACTGGAACTGCACCTGAACTGCACTCGGGCCGCGTCCGAACTCCATGGCACTACGGCCCGACATGGCGCGCCGCTCAACACGCCGTGGCTCTTTCCAAGCCGACACACCACGTGGATCACTAGCCACTGCTTGTACAACGCAGCGCATCACGCCACGGGCCGAGCGTGAAACATGGCGGGGGGTGGCGCGCGTATGGCGCTTCGTGCCGAGCCTGTCGCCCCTCGCCTGCGGCATGGGTTTCCCCATCGCCCTCGGGTGCGGGCGCGGCCGTCGCCGGTTAAGACGCTCGGGCCCGCCGCCGGGTTCCGGGGCGGCCCCAACTGCCCCTGCCCTTCTTCGTGTACGTACCCACCGGTGTGGATATGACGCGCTGTCGAGCAACGTCAGTCGACCGCAAATCCATGGCCTCTGGACCATTTTCCGGCCAACTTTGAAACCCCATAGACACCACGAATCCCACCGGTTCAATGCTGGACATCTCCTTGCCCGGGCGTGTACATGTGGAGCACCGATAGCGCGCAACGCGACAGGGGGTTTGCGATGCTATTCATGAGAAAACACAGGTCAAGACGGTGGTCAAGAGGGAGCGGCGAAGCGCCGCGGGCCCTGGTGCACACGAGCGCCCGGCGCACCCCGCCCCCACCCGGTCCGGGTAGCCGACCATGACCACGCCCCACCTGCCGAAAGTGGCCGGAATCAACCCTCCGCTCCCCGCTCCCGCGCAGACTCCCGCCCCCGCATCTGCCGCCTCCTCCGCAGATTCCCTCTCCCCCGCTGCTTCCGGAGCGTCCGGCGCAGATGCATCAGCAGACGCAGGCACCGGCGACGCCGCGGACCCGTCCGCCGCTGCCGCCTCCTCCGGTCCCTCCGGCGCCTCCGGCTCCTCCGGCCCGGCGCTTCTCCCCGGCCCTTCCCTCCCCGCCCCCAACGCCCTCGTCCAGGACCGCCTCGCGGGCTGGATCTCCGACCTCACCACGCTCCAGGAGCTGACCGAGCGGCTCACCCGCACCACCACCCTCGACGCCGCCCTGCACGAGGCTCTGCGGGCGGGCGCGACGCTCGTGGGCGCCCGCCGCGGCCTGGTCACGCTGCACCCGGCCACGGGCCCCGGCCGCGACCACCCCGTCACCGTCGGCTTCGGGCTGGACCAGGCGGACCTCGGCCACATCGAGACCATCCCGCAGGCCGGGGCGGGGTCCGAGGCGTCCGAGGCGTCCGAGGCGTCCGAGGCGACCAAGCCGGCCAAGGCGGCCAAGCCGTCCGGGGCCTCTGAAGACTCCGGACCATCCGGACCATCCGGACCCTCCAGGACCTCCGGGACCTCCAGGCTCCCCGGAACCTCCGGAGCCTCGGGAGCGGAGGCCCCGCAGGAGGCCGCCCCAGGCCCCTTCGGCCGGTTGTTCGACGACCTGCCCCCGACGGGCTCCCGTACGGGCACCGCCCACCCCGACGTCGCCTCCGACGAGGGCCTCGACCCCCGATATCGCGAGGTCGCCGCCCGCCTCGGCTACGGCGCGAGCTACGCCGTCCCCCTGGAGACCGACCACGCGGGCCGGATCGGCGCTGCCGTCTGGCTGTACGACGAACCGGCCGAACCCACCGAGCGACAGCGCCACCTCGTCGGCCTCTACCGCGACCACGCCACCGAACACCTCGCCCGCCAGCTCGAACTGGCCGAGGCCCGGGAGACCGTGGCGACGCTCCGCGAAGAGCTGCTGCCGAGCAGGCTGCCCCGGACGCCTGGCATCCGGCTGGCCGTCCGGCACCGCACCGGTCCGCTCGGCGGCGGCGACTGGTACGACGCGCTGCCGCTGCCCGAGGGCGCGCTCGGCCTGGCCGTGGGCGGGGTAAGCGGTTCCGGTCCCAGCGCCGTGGCGGCCATGGGCCGGCTGCGGGCCTCCCTACGGGCGTACGCCGTCATGGAAGGGGAGGATCCGGTCGCGGTCCTCTCCGACCTCGAGCTCCTGCTGCGACTCACCGAGCCGGCCCGCGCCGCGACGGCGCTCTTCGCGTACTGCGAGCCGGCCGACCGCAAGGTCCTCCTGGCGGGAGCGGGCCACTGCCCGCCGCTGATCATCGGCGACCACCGCGTCGAGTTCGTCGAGACGTCGCTGTCCGCGCCGCTCGGGATGCTCGCCTGCTGGGAAGCGCCCAGCGTCGAGATCGAGCCAGCCCCCGGAGAAACGCTCCTCTTCTACAGCGACGGTCTGCTGCACCGGACCGGACGGCCGATGGACCGGGCCTTCGCGCGGCTGCGCACCGCGGCGGCGGGTGTGCCGAAGGCCGCGCGCCGGGACCCGGAGGCCCTGGTGGAGCACGTGCTGCGCACGATGCTGCCGCAGGAGAGCCACAGCGCCCGGGACGGGAGCGAGGACGTCGTCCTGCTGGCGGCCCACTTCGAGTGACCGGCTCCGTCCGTACGGCCGGCTTCCGTACGGCCAGCCCGCGACGCCCCGGACCGCTCCCCTCCGACCCCGTCCCCTTCCTCGGATTTTCCTCATAGTTTCCTCGCATTTCGGTCGCACATACGATGGAAAGCGCCCCGTCCGAGGAGGAAAGCAGTGACCGAGCAGCAGCCCGCGCCCGAGAACCCCGAAGGCGACGAGCCGATCAAGCAGCGGAAGAACGGCCTTTACCCCGCCGTCTCCGACGAGCTGGCCGCAAACATGAAGACCGGCTGGGCCGACACCGAGCTGCGCGACCTGCAGCCCGTCGAGCAGGCGCCGCACACGGCCCGCCGCCGCGCCGAGCTTTCCGCGCGCTTCCCCGGGGAGCGCCTGGTGATCCCGGCGGGGAACCTCAAGACCCGCTCGAACGACACCGAGTACAGCTTCCGCGCCTCCACGGAGTACGTGTACCTCACCGGTGACCAGACCGGGGACGGCGTGCTCGTCCTGGAGCCGACCGGCGCCGAGGGCCACCGGGCGACGATCTACCTGCTGCCCCGCTCCGACCGCGAGAACGGCGAGTTCTGGCTCGACGGCCAGGGCGAGCTGTGGGTCGGCCGCCGGCACAGCCTCACCGAGGCCGAGCAGCTGCTGGGCCTGCCGGCCAAGGACGTCCGCGAGCTCGCCGACGCCCTGCGCGCGGCCACCGGCCCGGTCCGCGCCGTCCGCGGCCACGACGCCGGCATCGAGGAGGCCCTGGCCGACAAGGTCACCGCCGAGCGCGACGAGGAGCTGCGCGTCTTCATCAGCGAGCAGCGGCTCGTGAAGGACGCCTTCGAGATCGGCGAGCTGCAGAAGGCCGTCGACTCCACCGTGCGCGGCTTCGAGGACGTCGTGAAGGTGCTCGACAAGGCCGAGGCCACCTCGGAGCGCTACATCGAGGGCACGTTCTTCCTGCGCGCCCGCGTCGAGGGCAACGACATCGGCTACGGCTCGATCTGCGCCGCCGGCCCGCACGCCACGACCCTGCACTGGGTGCGCAACGACGGCGCGGTCCGCTCCGGCGAGCTGCTCCTGCTGGACGCGGGCGTGGAGACGCACAGCCTCTACACCGCCGACGTCACCCGCACGCTGCCGATCAACGGCACGTACGACGACCTGCAGCGCAAGATCTACGACGCGGTGTACGAGGCGCAGGAGGCCGGCATCGCGGCGGTCAGGCCGGGCGCGAAGTACCGCGACTTCCACGACGCGGCGCAGCGCGTGCTGGCCGAGAAGCTGGTGGAGTGGGGCCTGGTCGAGGGTCCGGTGGAGCGCGTCCTGGAGCTCGGGCTGCAGCGCCGCTGGACCCTGCACGGCACCGGCCACATGCTCGGCCTGGATGTGCACGACTGCGCGGTCGCCCGTACCGAGACGTACGTGGACGGCGTCCTGGAGCCCGGCATGGTCCTGACCGTCGAGCCCGGCCTGTACTTCCAGGCGGACGACACCACCGTGCCCGAGGAGTACCGCGGCATCGGCGTCCGTATCGAGGACGACATCCTGGTGACCGAGGACGGCAACCGGAACCTGTCGGCGGCGCTGCCCCGGACGTCCGCGGACGTCGAGGCGTGGATGGCGTCCCTGAAGGGCTGAGAAACACCGCCCCCGACGGGGCGGGGAACCGCCGTGCGCGCGAGCCGCAGCCTCCCGGGCTGCGGCTCGCCGCGTTCCTGCGGTGGTCCGCCGCGGCCCCTGGGCGCATCATGGCCACATAGGGCGCACCCAGGGAGGTGTGGGAGCCATGAGCAAGTACATGGACGTCCATCACGGCATGAAGGGCATCACTGCCGAGCAGCTTCAGGAAGCGCACCGCAGGGATCTGGCCATCGAGTCGGAGGAGGGCGTGCACTTCGAGCGGGCCTGGGCGGACCCGAAGTCGGGCACCGTCTACTGCCTGTCCGAAGCGCCCTCGGCGGACGCGGTCAAGCGCGTCCACTCCCAGGCCGGGCACCCGGTCACGGAGGTCCACCCGGTACCACTGACGATCGAGTGACGGCCGGACCATCATCCTGAGTGATCACTGGCGCTCGGCTCAACGGTTGAGCACCCAGTGGACGAGGAGGGCTGCCGCAGAAGAGCCCACCGACCCGGCAGCCCCGTACATCACTCTCACGAGCACACGTCGGCTCACGCATCGCCACGGGGGACGGCCGCACCCCGGTCCTGCCGGCCCTTCCGACCCCTCCATCCCTTCCGCCCCTTCACCACAGTGGCAGCACGAGCGCGGCGGTTCCTCTACGACGTTGATGGCTTCTCCCAGCGATAGGGCTGTGCGCGACGATCAAAACCCTCTGTCGAACAAAACCCTCCGCCGAAGCCCACCTGTTGCGGAAGCAACCACAGTGCTGTCGTTCTCCATGGCAACTCCTCGGCACCTCACTCCCGGCCACCACACGAGTGCGTCACTGTTGCCGGATCACCCGGCAACACGCGATTCGGCCTCTCAAACATGCATCGGAGGCCATAGTGATGCTGGGGCGGGCGGGCGGCCGCCTTCCGTCAATCGTCATCGAGGGGCAAGAGTGCGGGACAAAGGCGTGGCCGGAGCACTGGCTCCGCTCGGCGAGGAGCTCTCCCTCGAGAAGCGAGCCCTCGCGGAAGCGTTACGGAAGCTGTTCCTCGGCCTGGAGACCAGCGTTCGCCGCTACGCAGTACGTCGTCATCGCGATCCGGGCACGCTGTCGCGCTATCTCAACGGCAGCCGCACCCCGCCCTGGGAGTTCGTCACCGATCTCATCACGGACCTCAACGAGCGGGGCCGGCCGATCACTCCCGACGTGGAACAGCTCCTCCGGACGCTCCACCGTGAGGCCCTTTCGTCGACTCCTCACGCCCATGAGCTGCA
Organism: Streptomyces rectiverticillatus; assembly: GCF_013394065.1. Lineage (NCBI taxonomy): Bacteria > Bacillati > Actinomycetota > Actinomycetes > Kitasatosporales > Streptomycetaceae > Streptomyces > Streptomyces rectiverticillatus. The sequence goes on along the minus strand of NZ_CP040752.1, from coordinate 3,900,040 downwards.
GAAACTGCAGGATGAGCTGGCCGAGGCCGACAAGGCCTCTCGCCAGGCGGACGTACAGCAGCAAGCTCTGACCGAGCTGCTCCAGGACAGGGAGCGCCGACTCGCCGATCTCCAGAACCAGCTACGCCTCGCCGAGCGGGTACGAGAGGAGGACCGCATCTCCTACGCAGCCTCCCTGACCCACCATCAGGACACCTGTGCGAGGCTGCAGGCGCAGCGCGATCAGCTGCTGGACGAGGTCTGCGGCCTCCGGGAAGCGCTGCACACCGCGAAACTGGCCGCCGATGCAGCCGAACACCGTTGCGACGAGCTGGAGAACGCCCTCAAGTCCGCCGAAAACCAGCTCGGTGAGGCCTCCGCGCCGTACTCCTTGGTGGAAGCGCTGGAAACAGCCGACCGCACCGCCACGGTCCCGCAGCTGATCGATCTGGTGAACCGCCTCGGAACGCCCGCAAGGAGGGCCATGGCCACGGAGCTCGTGGCAGCGGCGGCCAGGGAGCGGCCGGCGCAGGAGGCCGCCGCGCTGATCGAAGCTCTGTACGCGGTCGAACAGCACCAGCACGCGCAGGTGGCATTACAGGCCATGGTGCTCGTACGGCCCATCCACGAGACGGCAGCGCTCCTCGCGGAATTCGCCAGGGCCAGGCTGGACCCCGCCGCAGCGGTCGTCCTGCAGACGGCACTCGACGCCCACTCTCCATACGACATCGCCGTCATAGCCGCGGACCTCCACGCGCGCGGTGTGCCGGAGCTGAAGGAGCACATCACCGTCGTACTGGGGTCCGCCCTGACGATCAAGCCCTTCGACTACGCCGTCGAACTACTGAAGGCACTCGATGCATCGGGTGCCCTCCATCTCGCCGAGCCCGCGGTGGCCGTTTGCGGCCTGCGGCGCTCGGTCTGGGACCTGGCGGAACTGATCAGCATTCTCACGGTGGGCGGTTTCGCCCACCTGGCGAACATCGTCCGGGACTCGGCAGCGGCCCGCCCCGCCAAGGAAGTCGTCGATCTTGTCGACGCGCTGCGCCGGGAAGAGATGGTGTCTCAGGCCGAGCACGTGCTGTCACTGAGCGCGGAGAACGGGGAAACCGGACACGTGGCAGCGCTGGTCGCGGCCCTCAGCACAGAGAACCTGCAGGATCTGGCCGGGCAGGTGCTCTCCCGCGCGATCCGCGAATGGCCCGTGGGCGACATCGCGGAGTTGATCGCCGACTTCTGGCGGGCCGGCGAGGCGGGCCACGCGGTCATCACCCTCTCCGACACCGTGCACATCCTGCCGACCGAGGACTTCTGCACCCTGTTCAAAGCGCTGGATTTCACCACCGCAGGCAACGCGGACACCATCCTCGCCCATGCCTGCGCGGTGGCTCCGCACAACGATCTGGCGGCCCTGATCACCGCCCTGGACAGATCTCAGTTCCACGGCCATGCGGACCGCGCTTTCTGGATGAGCATCGGAAACCGCACGACGGGGCACGCGGCGCTGCTGATCTCGTCGCTGCGCGGCTCGGACTCCCGGCACGTCTCCCAGGACGCACTGCGGGCATACGGAGACACCCGCCCCATCAGCGACGTCGCCGCCCTCAGCGTCGCTCTGGATGCCACGGGGCTGCGCCACGATGTGCACACCTGCGTCTTGGGCGCGGGCCCGCAGGCGCGATTTCGCATACTCACTCTCCTGCCCGCTCTCGACGGGAGGCCGGGCGGCCCGCACCTCGCCGACGATCTCCTGCGGGAGCTCGCGGAACGCTGCTCGACCGAGGAGAACATCGAACTGGCGCTGGCTCTGGACTCGCTGCCGCTCAGGGGCGAGGGGTACCGACGGGTCTTCCACGACGCCGCCTGCGGCGCCGGTGGGCATCTCGGCAGCAAGAAGGATTTCCCCAAAGAGTTGAGAAGGCGCAAAAAGGCGCTGCGCAAGGCGGCGCTGAAGAGCGCGAAACAGAGCCGGGGAAGCCGGAGGAGGACCGTCGACGTCTGACACTCACGACTGACACCCGGTCTGCGGCACCCCCGCCGAGCACGACCGGGCCCTGCTGGACCGCGCGGGCATAGCTGGGCTCGGTGCGGTGCGGGACCGGCGACCGGTGAGCCGGCTGCTCCAGGCGGCCGTGCACCGAGTCGTTCCGCAGCAGGTGAGCCAGGAGGGCGGGGTCGGTGAGGTCGTTAACGGCCGCATTTTCCACGTCTGGCTGGCCTCGGAGACGGGAAGGTCAGGAAGCGGCGGCCCGCTGCTTCGCGGCCCGCCAAGAGGACAGCGCCAGCAGGGCGCCGGCGAAGAACGCCGCGGAGGCGATGACGGCCGCGGTGTGCAGGCCGGGCACGAGGTCGCCCGAGGTCGCGGTGAGGATACTGAAGAGGGCCACGCCCACGGCGTTGCCGATCTGCCGCGCCACGTTGAACACCGCCGACGCCACACCGGCGCTCTCGTCCGGGGCGGCCTGCACGATGGCGGCGGTCGCGGCCGGGACTGTGGTCGGGGTGGCCAGACCGGTGGCGACCAGGGCGAACAGCAGCATCCAGTACGGGGTGTCCGGGCCCGCCGGCAGCCAGCCGAGGAAGCCGACGGCACCGAGCAGCAGGGCTGCGGTCATGGGGACGTACGGTCCGTACCGCGCGGTGAGGCGACCGGAGAGGGGGGCCGCGACGACGGCCATGCACACGGTCGGCAGCAGGGCGATGCCGGCCCCCAGGGCGTCGTACCCGCGCTCGTTCTGCAGGTACAGCGTGGACAGGTAGAGCATGCCGTAGTAACCGAGGTTCAGCAGGACGCCTACGGCCGCAGAGGAGGAGAAGCCGGGGGAGCGGAAGAGCGAGGGGGGCAGCAGCGGGGCCTTCCCGTCCTCGGCGCGGGTCTCGAGACGGCGCTCGACCAGCAGGAACAGGCCCAGCGCGACGACACTGACGGCCAGGGCGCCCAGCACGACCGGCGAGGACCAGCCCTTGGTACCCGCCTCGTTGAGCATGGCGGCCAGCGCAGTCAGGCCAACGATGCCCAGCACCTGGCCGAGCGGGTCCAGGCCACGCACGCCGGTGCGCGTCTTGGGCTTGGGGGCCGGCACGTACTTCAGAGTCAGCCACATGCCGAGGAAGGCGATCGGCACGTTGATCCAGAAGGCGGCGCGCCAGTTCAGGCCGCCCACGAGCAGGCCGCCGACCAGCGGTCCGGCAGCGAAGGCGACACCGGCGACACCGCCCCAGACGCCGATGACCTTGGCGCGCGCGGCCCGCTCCGGGTACGCCGCGGCCAGCAGCGCCAGGGAGGTGGGCACCAGCAGGGCGCCGCCGGCGCCCTGCAGCAGCCGGGAGGCGATCAGCGTGGCGGCGTCGGCGGCCACGCCGCAGCCGACGGAGGCCACGGTGAAGACGCCAAGGCCGGTGAGGAACACCTTGCGGTGGCCCAGGCGATCGCCGAGCCCGCCGCCGAGGAGCAGCAGACCGGCGAAGACGGTGCTGTAGCCGTCCACGACCCAGGCCATGGCGGAGGTGCCGGCTCCGACGGACTCCCGGATGGTGGGAACGGCGACCGTGACGACGGTGACGTCGAGCATCACCAGGAAGTAGCCGAGGCTGAGCGCGATGAGAGGCGGCCAGGACAGCCGCTCCTGCGCGGCCGGCGCGACCGCGACCGGGTCTGTCGTAGTACTCATGGCGACGATGCTCGGCGCCGAATGCTTAGTAACTTGTCAAAGTGTGGACGTAAGCTCCTGATCATGAAGGAAGTGATGCGCGAGCCGGACCTGGCACGGGCCGCCCGGTTGTTCTCCAGCGCCTCCCGGGCCCGGATGCTCAAGGCACTGTGCGATGGCCGTCCGCTGGCAGCGAGCGTGCTGGCGGCCGAGGCCGGCGTCAGCGTGGCGACCGCGAGCGTCCACCTCGGGCAGCTCGTCGAGGCAGGACTCGTCCTGGTCAAACACTCCGGGCGGCACCGCTACTACCGCCTGGCGAGCCCGGAAGTGGCCGTAGCCATGGAAGCGCTTGCCGTCATCGCGCCGACCGACGCGACCCCCGTCACATCCTTGCGCGTCAGCAGCCGGGAGAACGCCCTGCGCCGCTCGCGTACCTGCTACGACCACCTGGCCGGTTCGCTGGGCGTGACACTCATGGGGGCATTCCTCGACCAGGGGCTGCTGACCGGCCGCACGACGGATACAGCTCCGCGCGTCATCGCCGACCGGCCCGCGTCCTACGGTAAGGACGTCGAGTACCGGCTGACCGCGGACGGCGCGGAGCGTTTCCGTGCCTTCGGGGTCGACGTCGACGGGCTGTCCGGCGCCCGGCGCCCGGCGGTGCGGTACTGCGTGGATTGGAGCGAGCAGCGCCATCACCTCGCCGGCGCCCTGGGCGCCGCGGTGACCGCGCGCTTCTTCACGCTGGGCTGGCTGCGCTACGGCGTTTCCCCGCGCGTGGTCCACCTCACTGACAAGGGACGGCGCGGGCTGGTCGAGTCCTTCGCGGTCACCGTGGCCGACTGACGCCCCCGTACGCCGCCGGTACGCACGCGAACGGGGCCCCGTCGCACGACGGGGCCCCGTTGGTGGGAAGCCCGGAAAAGCGGGGAGCCGGGGTCAGGCGGTCTCGCGGGAGACGGTGGGGCGGGGCACATGCCGGAGGCCGCCGTGCCTTCGGGGCTTGCGGGCACCGGCCGGTGCAGAGCGGCGCAGGCTGCCGCACGCCCGCGCCCATGAGACTCGTTTTCGCAGGTCAGGACAACTTATTTGCGCTCAAGACGCCCGCAGCAGCGCCGCAGCTGGAGACCCGCCCTCTCTCCACTTGAGGATCTTGTCGAAGGTGACCACGGCCCCCTGGCGGCCCGGGCGGTTGCGTACGCGGACGTGGTCGGTGAGCGACTCGATAAGGAAGAGGCCCCTGCCGTGCTCGTCCTCGGCGGGGGCCAGGGGGCGCGGCGGCTGCGGGCGCTGCCGGCGGCGTTCGTGCGGGCGGGGCTGCTCCGGGAAGCCCGGGCCGGAATCGGTGACCTCGATCCGGCAGGTGTCGCCGTCGATGAACGCGGTCACGAGATAGCCCGTGGAGGAATCGCCTCCGTGCTCGACGGCGTTCGCACACGCCTCGCTCAGGGCGAGCGAAAGATCATAGGAGATATCGGGGTCGACGCCGGCCGTCTCCATCGCGCCGATCAGCAACCGCCGCGCGAGCGGAACGCTCGCGGCCTCCCGCCGCAGATGGAGTGACCACCAAATGCTCATGCTCAGCCTCCTGGCCGCGGCTCGACATACCGATACGTATAGCCAGCACTGACGCCCCGTAAGCCTCCGGAGCGTGTGAGACCGCTCATTCGGACGACGCGCCCGGCGGGTGCATCGGTGTATGGCAGTGGACGGGAGTGCGCCGGTGCGCCCCCGCCGGGTGGAGATCGAGCGCCCCCTGCTGTAGGGGAGGAGTAAGCCCGGTGGGATGATGGCGCAGCCATGTCTCACCCCGTCGCGCGCGTCGGCGCCGATCTGCGACTGATCCGGGCCGCGGTGTTCACCGCGGTCTGCGTTCTGCTGTCCGCGGGCGGGCACGTACTGGCGTCGTGCGCGAAGGTGCCGCTGTGGACCCTCGCGGCCGGCTTCGTGGCGGTGTTCGCCGTGGCCGTGCCGCTGGCGGGGCGGGAGCGTTCGCTGCCGTCGATCGCCGCGGGTCTGGCGGCCGGGCAGCTCGCACTGCACACGCTCTTCGGCATCGGCCAGCAGGGCGCCGCAGTGGCGGCGCGGCAGACGGCCACCGAAGGCCGGCTGATCACCTTCGCTTCGAAGCTGGTCTGCAACCAGCCGCACCTCATGTCCGCATCCGACGCCCGCCGCGTCATCACCGACGCGGGCCTCGACCCGGCCGTGCATCCCCTGCAGCAGTCGGGGGCGGCGGTCACCGGCGCGGGCTCCGGAATGCACTCCGGGATGCCCTCCGGCTCGCTGCTCGACGCGCTCCCCCTCTCGCTGCCGATGCTGCTCGGCCACCTGCTCGCGGCGCTCGCCGCGGGCTGGCTGCTGCGGCGTGGCGAGGTGGCGCTGTGGCGAGTGGTCGCGCTCTCGGAGCGGTCCGCGCGCGAGGTCGCGGAGACCTCTCTCGTACGGGCGCTGCGCACCGCATTCGCGCTCGTGGGCACCTTGAGGGAGACGGCCGCCGGGCAGCCGCCGGTCGCCGGTCCGCGTTCGTCCGGGGACGAGGAGCGGCCCGCGACGGAGCCGGTGCTCCAGCACTTCGTGATCAGGCGGGGCCCGCCGGCCTTCGCCCTCGCGGCCTGACGACGCGACACCCTTCCCCTCCCCCCTTCCCCCGAGCAGCCGAGCGCCTCCCGCTCTGCAGCGCGCTCGCGCACGCCCGTACACAGGGCGCATCCCGGGCAGGAGGGCGGGTCGCACGGTCGTCGCCGCCGCACGCGTGCCACCCCCCTTCACCGATCCCTCCTGCCCTGGAGTGTCCCCATGAACGCCAAGACCGCTCGCCGCCGCCTCCCCGTCATCGGCGCCGTCGCCGCCGGCACCGTCCTGCTCCTCGCCGGCCCCGCCGCCGCGCACGTGAGCGTGCAGCCCGGCACCGCCGAGAAGGGCGGCTACAGCACCATCGCCTTCAAGGTGCCGAACGAGAAGGACAACGCCTCGACCGTGAAGCTCGAGGTCACCCTCGACCCGAAGCACCCGCTCTCCTCGGTGATGCCCCAGCCGGTCCCCGGCTGGGAGGTGAAGGTCGAGAAGACCAAGCTGGAGAAGCCGCTGCAGACGCACGGCAAGACGATCGAGGAAGCCGTCAGCAAGATCACCTGGACCGGCGGCAAGATCGAGCCGGGCCAGTTCCAGCAGTTCCCGCTGTCCGTCGGCAAGCTGCCCGAGGACGCCGACGAGCTGGTCTTCAAGGCGCTCCAGACGTACTCCGACGACGACGTCGTCCGCTGGATCGACCCGTCCAAGCCGGGCGGCGCCGAGGCCGAGCACCCCGCGCCCACCCTGAAGCTCGTCGCCAAGGCCGCCGCCGACGGCAAGAAGGCGGGCTCCAAGGACGGTACCGGGGACACCGCCAAGGGCGATGACAAGGCCGAGAACGCGTCCGAGAAGTCGGACAAGGGCGACGGCGGTTCCGACACCACCGCCCGCACGCTCGGCATCGTCGGCATCGTCGTGGGCGCGGCGGGCGTCGCCTTCGGCGTGCTCGCCGGGCGCCGCCGCTCGGCGGCCTGACACACGGACCGGCCGGGGCGCCGGGCCCCTCACGGAGGCCGGCGCCCTGCCCCGCACCACCGACCCCTCTCTGGAGAAGAGCTCCATGCGCACCCGCATTCTGGGCGCGGCCCTGGCCACGGCCGCCGCGCTCACGCTGACCGCCTGCGGCGGCGGCTCGGACGACGACGGCGGCGACAAGCCCCTGGCCGACGTCTCCGCGGCGCCGAAGAAGGCCGCGATCACCCTCGACACCCCGAAGACCAAGCCGGACCTGGTCCTCACCGACACGAACGACAAGAAGTACGAGCTGGTCAACGCGACCAAGGGGCGCCCGCTCCTCCTCTACTTCGGCTACACCTACTGCCCCGACGTGTGCTCCACGGTCGTCGCCGACATCGCGGCGGCCGAGAAGACGCTGTCCAAGGAGGACCAGGACAAGCTCCAGGTCGTCTTCGTCACCACCGACCCGGAGCGCGACACGCCCAAGCGCATGCGCGAGTGGCTGGACGCCCAGGGCGGCCAGGACATAGTCGGCCTCACCGGTGACTTCGCCACCATCCAGGCGGCGGCGAAGAGCGTCGGCATCTTCGTGGAGAAGCCGAAGAAGGAGAAGGACGGCTCCATCACCGTCAGCCACGGAGCCGAGGTGGTCGGCTTCTCGCCGAAGGACAACGGCGGGCACTGGATATACACCACCGAAACCAGCAAGGACCAGTACTCCAAGGATCTCCCGAAGATCATCAAGGGGGAGAACCCGTAATGCGCAAGACCACCGCCGCCACCGCCGCCGCCCTGCCGCTCGTCCTCGCCGGAGGGCTCCTGCTGCTCACCGGCTGCCAGTCCGAGAAGAACGCCCTGGCGTCCGACAAGCCGCAGCTCTCGGTCAGCGGCGCCTATCTGCCGCAGCCCGCGATGACCGACATGGCCGCCGCCTACCTCACCGTCAGCAACGACGGCGGCAAGGCCGACCGGCTCACCAAGGTCACCAGCCCGCTCTCCGGTGACATCACCATGCACACCACCGAGGGCTCGCAGATGAAGCACGCGGCCGCGCTCGACGTGCCGGCCAAGGGCGAGCTGAAGCTCGCCCGCGGCGGCACGCACCTGATGCTCGGCAAGCTCGACCACAAGCCGAAGGTCGGCGAGAAGATCGAGTTCACGCTGCACTTCGCCACCGCCGGACCGGTCAAGGTCAAGGTGCCGGTGGAGTCCACGACGTTCCGTCCCAAGGACTGACGTGCGATGAAGACCCTGACCGCCGGACGGCTGCTGCCGGTCCTCGGCACGCTGCTCGCCGCGCTGCTCTGCGCGCTCGGGCCCGGGGCGGGCAGCGCCTCGGCGCACGCCGCGCTGACCTCGACCGACCCGGCCTCCGGGTCGGTGGTGCCCGTCGCGCCCGAGAAGGTGAAGCTCACCTTCTCCGAAGGCGTCCTGCTCAGCGCCGACTCGGTGCGGGTCCTCGACCCGCAGGGCAAGCGCGTCGACGAGGGCAAGCCGGCGCACGTGGACGGCAAGTCGAACACCGCGTCCGTCGGGCTCGCCGGCGGGATCGCCGACGGCACCTACACGGTGGCTTGGCAGGCCGTCTCCGCGGACAGCCACCCGGTGGCCGGGGCCTTCACCTTCTCCATAGGCGCGCCGTCGAAGACGGCGGCGAAAGTGACGACGGCCAAGGCCGACCCGGTCGTCGACGCTCTCTACACCACAGGGCGCTATGCGGCCTATGCCGGTTACCTCCTCCTCGTCGGCGGCTGCGTGTTCGCAGGCGTGTGCCGCTCCTCGCGGCCGGTGCAGCGCATCGCGGTCGGCGGCTGGATCACCCTCTTCGCCGCGACCTCGGCGCTCCTGCTGCTGCGCGGCCCGTACACGGGCGGCAAGGGCCTCGGCGCCGCCTTCGACCTGACCCTCCTCGGTGACGTCCTGGCCACCAAGCCGGGCGCGGCGCTGCTGTCCCGACTGCTGCTGCTGAGCGCCGCCGCGGTCTTCCTCGCCGTCCTGTTCGGCTCGTACGCCCGCGAGGACGGCGACCGCACGGGCATGGAGCGCCGCGACGTCGCCTACGGGCTCGCGATCGGCGGCGCGGTCGTCGCCGCCGGGCTCGCGGCGACCTGGGCCATGGCCGAGCACGCCTCTGCGGGCCTGCAGCCCTGGCTCGCGATGCCGGTCGACGTCCTGCACCTGCTGGGCGTCGCGGTGTGGCTGGGCGGTCTGGCCTCCCTCCTGGCCGTGCTGTGGACGGGAGCGCCCATCCGGCGGGCGGACGTGCAGCGTTTCTCCCGGCTCGCCTTCACCTCGGTGTGCGTGCTGGTGGCGACCGGCCTCTACCAGTCCTGGCGGCAGGTCGGCTCGTGGGGCGCGCTCACCGGCACGGAGTACGGCCGCTGGCTCCTCCTCAAGGTCGCGCTCGTGACGGGCATGCTCGGCCTCGCGTACTTCTCGCGGCGCTGGACGGACCGGCTCACGGACCGGCTCACGGACCGCCGCCCGGCGGCGAAGAAGGCTGCCCCGTCCGCGAAGGCGGTCCAGGCCAAGCCGGTCCAGGCCAAGGCGGCCGGGCAGGCCCGTGGCGCCAAGGCGGCGAGCCCCTCCCCGGAGGACAAGGACACCTCTCCCGAGCGGGCCGCCCAGCTCGCACGCCAGCGGGAGGCCTTGGAGAAGGCCGCGGGGCAGCGGCGGCGCGACGCCGACGAAGGCCGCAGCGGACTGCGGCGCTCCGTCCTCGCCGAGGCCGGGGTCGCCGTCGCCGTGCTCGCCGTCACCACGCTCCTCACCGGCACCCAGCCCGGGCGGGCCGAGACCGAACAGCGGCAGGCCGCCTCTTCCGGCGGCGCCCGGACCACCGCGCCGGACGCCTCCGGCCCGGCCGAGGTGAAGATCCCGTACGACACCGGTGGCACGAACGGGCGGGGCACGGCCGTCGTTCGTATCGACCCGGCGCGCTCGGGCGACAACACCCTCGGCGTCTCCGTGACCGACCCGGCAGGCAAGGCCGTCGACGTACCGGAACTGGAGGTCTCCTTCACCGAGACGCGGAAGAACATCGGCCCGCTGCGCACGTCCCTCAAGCGCGGCCCGGCCGGCCGCTGGCAGGCCTCCGGCTTCCAGCTGCCCATGGCCGGCGAGTGGCAGCTCACCCTGACCGTACGGACCTCCGACATCGACCAGATCACGGAGATCAGGAACGTGAAGATCAACTGATGACTGAACGATCCCAGGACGAAGAGAAGACCTCCCAGGGCCCACAGGCCGGGAAGGCCCCGCAGGCCGCCAAGATCGTGGAGGAAGCCAAGGCCTCCTCCAGGGCGGCGGGAACCGCGGCGGCCACCAAGCCGGCGGGAGGCGCCGGGGCCGCGAAGTCGGGCCCCGGCCGGGGCGATCAGCCCGGCCGGCCCGTGCAGGCCCGCGGCACGAACGGCGTCAGCCGCCGCCGGCTGCTCGGCACGGCCGGCGCCGCGGGCGCGGCCGGGCTCGTCGCGGGCGGCGCGGCCGGAGCGGTCGCCGCCGAGACCGTACGGAAGGACCCGGCCCCGCTGAACGGTGTCGGATCCGCGAGCAGACCCTTCCACGGCGTGCACCAGGCCGGAATCGCCGATCCCGCGCAGACATGCGGCCACATGGCTGCCTTCGACCTCGCGCCGGGCGCCGACCGCAAGGCCGCGGCCGCGCTGCTGCGGCGGTGGTCGGCGACCGCCGCCGACCTCATGGCCGGGCGGACGCCCAAGGGCGACGACTCCGGGGTCGCGCTCGACGCGGGCCCCTGCTCGCTGACCGTCACCTTCGGCTTCGGCCGGACGTTCTTCGACCGGACCGGGCTCGCCTCGAAGCGGCCCGCCGCCCTGGAGCCGCTGCCCGCCTTCACCGCCGACGCGCTCGACCCCAAGCGCAGCGAGGGCGACCTGTGGGTGCAGATCGGCGCCGACGACGCGCTCGTCGCCTTCCATGCGCTGCGGCTGCTCCAGCAGCAGGCCGGGAGCGCGGCACGGCTGCGCTGGCAGATGAACGGCTTCAACCGGACGCCGGGGGCGACAGCGCAGCCGATGACGGCCCGGAATCTGATGGGTCAGGTCGACGGCACCAACAACCCCCGGCCGTCGGACCCCCGCTTCGCGGCCCACGTCTATGTGCCGGAGGACCGCAGCGGCGCGGACGCCTGGATGGCGGGCGGCTCGTACGCGGTGGTGCGGCGCATCCGCATGCTGCTCGACAGCTGGGACCACCTCTCCCTGGAGCGCCAGGAGAAGGTGATCGGCCGCCGCAAGTCGGACGGGGCGCCGCTGTCCGGCGGCACGGAGACGACGCCGGTGGACCTCAACAAGTTCCGCGAGGACGGGTCGCTGGCGATCGCGGGTGATGCGCACATCCGCGTCGCGTCGCCGGCGTCCAACCGGGGCGCGACGATGCTGCGGCGGGCGTTCTCCTACCATGACGGCTTCCTTGATGACGGGGCTCCGGACGCGGGCCTGCTGTTCGTCGCCTGGCAGGCGGACCCGCTGAAGGGTTTCGTGCCGGTGCAGCGGAAGCTGGACCGCGGTGACGGTCTCTCCCGCTTCCTGCGGCACGAGTCGAGCGGCCTCTACGCGGTGCCGGGCGGCTGCGCGCCGGGCGAGTACGTGGGGCAGCGGCTGCTGGAGGGCTGAGGACGGCCGGAGGACTGAGGACCGCAGGGCCCGGCCGTGCTCCTCACCCGCGGGGACGGACCGGGCCTGCGCTCAGTGCGCAGGGCCCGCCACCGGGGCGCTCGGTATCGTGGCGAGCCCCCAGACGATCGAGGAGCCCGCGTGATGTCGGCCAGCCGCTACACCTATCTCGGCCCCGAGGGCACATTCACCGAGGCCGCGCTGCGGACACTGCCGGAGGCGGCGACGCGGGAGCTGGTGCCGATGGTGTCCGTGCCGGCGGCGCTGGACGCCGTGCGGAACGGCGAGGCGGCGGCCGCGCTCGTGCCCATCGAGAACTCGGTGGAGGGCGGAGTCACCGCGACGCTCGACCAGCTCGCCACCGGTGCTCCGCTGATGATCTACCGCGAGGTGCTGCTGCAGATCACCTTCGCGCTGCTCGTGCGCCCCGGGACCGGGCTGGCGGACATCAAGACGGTGACCGGCCATCCCGTGGCGCAGCCGCAGGTGCGCAAGTGGCTCGCCACGCATCTGCCGGACGCGCTCTGGGAGTCGGCGGCCTCCAACGCGGACGGCGCGCGCCTGGTGCAGGAGGGGCGCTTCGACGCCGCGTTCGCCGGGGAGTTCGCGGCGGCCACGTACGGGCTGGAGCCGCTGGTCACCGACATCCACGACGCGCAGAACGCGCAGACCCGGTTCGTGCTGGTGGGCCGCCCGGCGCGGCCCGCGGCGCGGACGGGCGCGGACAAGACGTCCGTCGTGGTGTGGCTGCGCGACGACCACCCCGGCGCTCTGCTGGAGCTGCTGCAGGAGTTCGCGACGCGTGGGGTGAACCTGATGCTCATCCAGTCCCGCCCGACGGGCGAGGGCATCGGCAACTACTGCTTCGCGATCGACGCGGAGGGGCACATCACCGACCGGCGCGTGGGCGAGGCGCTGATGGGTCTGAAGCGGATCTGCCCGCAGGTGCGGTTCCTCGGCTCGTATCCCCGGGCGGGCGTGGAGCCGGCGGAGGTCGGTCCGGCGCGCTACGGCACGTCGGACGAGGAGTTCGTGACGGCGGCGGACTGGCTGGTGCGCTGCCAGGACGGCCGGGCCTGAGCAGGCCGCAACCGGGCCGGCCGCGCGTAAGCGTAAGCGGGAGTCGTTGATGTCCACGTATCGACGGTAGCCGTCGGCGCGGACATCCCCAGAGTTATCCACAGGGGGTTCTCGACCTGGGGATAAGTCGACAGAGCGAGGCGCCTGCACCGCCCTGCGAATCGGTCAAGGTCGACAAATCGCTCTAGCCACAGGGCCGTCATCCACAGCACCTAGGTTCGCTCGATCGGGCTGCGCACAGCCCGCCCGTCAGCGGAATGTCTGTGAATAACCCTTTGGAGCGAGGCAATACCACCCGAATGAGTGGCCGAGCGAGGTTTGACCAAGGAATACAGGGCGCAGGACAGAAGCGGACGGAACGTTCGATTCCGGCGTCCACAGATTTCACGCACAGCCTGTGGACAAAGAAAGCGGAGGGGCACCCTCCTGTGGACAAGGAGCGGGCCAACTCCCGCCGCCCGCAAGCAGATCAGCCGCCCGCACCACCGCTATGCCCCCTTTTCGGCAAAAGCGCAGCCATTCCCCAGGGGTCCGCTCCGACGGCTTTTCAGTGCCTTTCCGATCACCCGCAGCCCTGATTATTCACAGCCTTTTCCAGGCACCCAAAATGGGACAAAACATCACCAAGAGGAATATGCCGTCGAGTGATCGCGTCCGCAACGGTAGCCTGGAGGGGTGATTGACCTTCGCCTGCTTCGTGAGGACCCCGACCGTGTGCGCGCCTCCCAGCGCGCCCGTGGAGAGGATGTCGACGTCGTCGACGCACTGCTCTCCGCCGACGAACGGCGCAGGTCGTCCAGCGTCCGCTTCGACGAACTCCGCTCCGAGCAGAAGGCGCTCGGCAAGCTCATCCCCAAGGCCGCCGGCGACGAGAAGGCCGCGCTGCTGAAGAAGGCGGGCGAGCTGTCCGCCGCCGTCAAGGCCGCCGACGCCGAGCAGGACGAGGCCGCCGCCGAGGCGCAGCGCCTGCTGCTGCAGATCGGCAATCTGGTCCACCCGGACGTGCCGCGCGGCGGCGAGGACGACTTCGTCGTCCTGGACACCGTCGGCACCCCGCGCGACTTCGCCGCGGAGGGCTTCGAGCCCAGGGACCACCTGGAGCTCGGCCAGCTGCTCGGCGCGATCGACGTCGAGCGCGGCGCCAAGGTCTCCGGCTCGCGCTTCTACTACCTGACGGGCGTCGGCGCCCTGCTGGAGCTCGCGCTCGTCAACGCCGCCATCGCCCAGGCCACGGCCGCCGGCTTCACCCCGATGCTGACGCCCGCCCTGGTCAAGCCGCGCGCCATGGAGGGCACGGGCTTCCTCGGCCAGGCCGCGCAGGACGTCTATCACCTGGAGAAGGACGACTTCTACCTGGTGGGCACGTCCGAAGTGCCGCTCGCGGCGTACCACATGGACGAGATCGTCGAGGCCTCGCAGCTCCCGCTGCGCTACGCCGGCTTCTCGCCGTGCTTCCGCCGCGAGGCCGGCACGTACGGCAAGGACACCCGCGGCATCTTCCGCGTCCACCAGTTCGACAAGGTCGAGATGTTCTCGTACGTCGCGCCGGAGGACGCCGAGGCCGAGCACGCGCGCCTGCTGGAGTGGGAGAAGCAGTGGCTGAACAGCCTTGAGCTGCCCTACCAGGTGATCGACGTCGCCACGGGTGACCTGGGCGCGTCCGCCTCGCGCAAGTTCGACTGCGAGGCGTGGATCCCCACCCAGGGCAAGTACCGCGAGCTCACCTCGACCTCCAACTGCGACGAGTTCCAGTCGCGGCGGCTGTCCATCCGCCTGCGCGACGGCAAGACCGTCAAGCCGCTGGCCACCCTCAACGGCACGCTGTGCGCGGTGCCGCGCACGATCGTGGCGCTGCTGGAGAACCACCAGCAGGCTGACGGTTCGGTGCGCGTGCCCGAGGTGCTCCGTCCGTACCTGGGCGGGCGCGAGGTGCTGGAGCCTGTCGCCAAGTGAGTGACGGCAACGGCACCGCCTCCCCGCTGCCCTACCGCCTCGTCGCGACCGACCTCGACGGCACCCTGCTGCGCTCCGACGAGACCGTCTCGGAGCGCACCCGGTCCGCCCTGAAGCTGGCCACGGAGGCGGGTGCCGCGCATATCGTCGTGACCGGCCGGGCCGTCCCGTGGACGCGCCACATCCTTCAGGAGCTGGACTACCAGGGCCTGGCGGTGTGTGCGCAGGGCGCGCAGGTCTACCACGCGGGCGAGCACCGGCTGCTGACGTCGGTGACGCTGGACCGCCGGCTCGCCGGGCTGGCCATCGCCAAGATCGAGGCCGAGACCGGCCCGCTGCACCTCGCCGCGGGCCGCGACGGCCTCGACGGCGAGGTGCTCGTCACCCCCGGCTACCGCATCCAGGAGGGCCCCCTGCCGGCCGTCCCGGCCCACGACCGGGACGAGCTCCTGGCCGAGCCGCTCAACAAGCTCTACCTGCAGCACCCGGAGCTCGACGACGACGCCCTGGCCGAGGCCGCGCGGGCGGCCGCGGGCGACCTGGTCGGCGTGACGATGGCGGGTGCGGGCATCGTCGAGCTGCTGCCCCTGGGGCTGAGCAAGGCCACCGGCCTGTCCCTGGCCGCGCGCCGGCTCGGGATGAAGCCCGCCGACACGATCGCCTTCGGCGACATGCCCAACGACATACCGATGTTCGGCTGGGCGGCCCACGGCGTGGCCATGGCCAACGCCCATCCGGAGCTGCGGGCCGTCGCCGACGAGGTCACCGGGTCGAACGAGGACGACGGGATCGCTACGGTCCTGGAGCGTCTCTTCGGCTGACCGGGCCCGACGTCACGGCCGCGGCCGCCTGTCGCAGGGCTTCGGGCACGCGCGCGAAGTCCCATGCCGGGCGGTCGTGCGTGAACTGCCGGAAGCCCAGGCCGATGGCCACGGCTATCGCGTGCCCCGCGTCGGTGAAGGTGCCGCCCGTGGCGAGCGGGAGGCCGAAGAAGAGCACCACTCCGGCGAGGTAGAGCCACCGCCACGGCCGCGGCATCCGGTAGGTGAGGATCCCGGCGGCGGCCGCGAGCCCGTACGAGACGCCGATGTCGACGACTCTCTTCATCGACCGCGGCAGTGAGTGGTCCTCTATCGACATCAGCACGATCTCCTGGCTGATGAGCGTCGCCGCGATGTGCGCGAAGCCGACGGTGAAGAGCCACCGGGCGGTGCCGATCCAGCGCTCCACGTTCGCGTGCAGCGCCTCGAAGAGCGCGGCGTAGAGCAGGAACGACGAGGGGTTCTCGATCCAGAACCCGCTGATCAGGAGCGACTGCAGCGGGTGCTTGGTGAGCTGGTGGATGTTGCTGCTGGTGCGGTGCAGCAGGAACGTCTCCAGGTCCTGGCTCGCCGCGGCGATGACGAGGCTGGTGATGCCGATGACGAGCAGCCATATGTGCGTCCCCGGCGAGGAGCGGACCCAGGAACGGACGCCGGAGCGGGCCAGGGAAGCGGCGCGGGCGGCGACGGCCGGCCACCGGCCGGGCGTGCCGGAGCCGCGGCACCCTTTCCGTCCACGCACCATTCGACGGTAGCCATCCGGCACCCTGGCCGCCCTTTCGGCGGAGTTGTAGGATGACTGGGCAATCGGGTGAATCATGCGCGGCCGAGGCCGGGACCGGAGGACGAATGGCACTGCGGGCAGCGGGACGGCAGTCCCTCGTGGACACCGTCGTGGATCAGTTGCGCGCCCAGGTCACGGCCGGCGAGTGGAAGATCGGCAGCCGCATCCCGACCGAGCACGCGCTGGCCGAGCAGCTCCAGGTCGGCCGCAACACCGTCCGCGAGGCCGTCCGCGTCCTCGTGCACGCCGGAATGCTGCGCTCGCGGCAGGGCGAGGGCACGTTCGTGGTGTCCATGGCCGACCCGGCCGAGATCATGCGCGGCGTGCAGCGCGCCGGAGTGCGCGACGTACTGGAGCTGCGCATCGCGCTGGAGGCCGAGGCCGCGCGCCTCGCGGCCCTGCGCCACGAGCCCGCCGACCTCGCCCGGATGAAGGCCGCCCTGGAGGCCCAGACGGCGTTCGAGGACCCCGAGGGCCAGCCCGACTCCGGCAACCTGGAGCTCTACGCCGACCACGACGTCGAGTTCCACCGCGCCGTCGTGGAGGCCGCGCACAACAGCGCGCTGACCGCGACCTACGCCTGGTTCAGCAGCTCCGTCCGCGAGGCGCTGGTCACCGCGCTCGGCGACCGCGACATGCCGCGCATCATCCACGGCGACCACCACGCCCTGATGGACGCCATCGCCTCCGGCGACCCCGAGGCCGCGGCGCGGGCCGCCCGGGCCCTCCTGGATCGCCCGAAGCAGGCCGTGGAGAGCCTCCTCTCCGAGAGCTGACCCGCACCACCCCTCACCACCTCACCGCACGTCCCTGGAAAGGCACCCCCATGTCGGAAACGAGGCCGGACACACTCGACCCCCTGATAGACGCGGAAGAGAACCTGGCCCCCACGCCCCCGGTGGCCGCCGCGCGCCGCACCCTGCGCGCCCACCCCGCGCTCGTCATGACCGGCATCGTCCTCGCCTCGCTCAACATGCGGGCCGCACTCGCCGGCGTCTCGCCCCTCATCGGTGAGATCGGTGACCACTTCCACCTGGCGGCCGCGGCGAGCAGCCTTGTGACCACCATCCCGCTGGTCTTCATGGGCCTGGGCTCGATCGTCGCCCCGAAACTCGCCCGGCGCTGGGGCACGGAGAGCGTGTTGTGCGGTGCCCTCCTGCTGCTGTGCGGCGGCATCCTGCTGCGCGTCGCGCCCCCGGTCGTCGCCCTCTTCGTCGGCTGTGCACTCGTCGGCACGGCGATCGCCCTGCTCAACGTGCTGATGCCCGGCCTGGTGAAGCGGGACTTCCCCGACCGCGCCGCAAGCATGACCGCCCTGTACTCGACCACGCTGATCCTCGGCGCCACCGGCTCGGCCGCCCTGTCCGTACCCCTGGAGAACGCCCTGGGCGGCTGGCAGGGCTCCCTCGCCTCCTGGGCGCTGCTCGCCGCCGTGGCGGCCGTCGTGTGGGTCCCGCAGGCCCTCCTCGCGCGGCGCGGCACCCGGCACGGCCGGGCGGCCGCCACGCCCGTACAGACGGCGCAGAGCGGGCCGAAGCTGACCCGGTCGCCCATCGCCTGGCAGGTCACGCTGATGATGGGCACCCAGTCGCTGATCGCCTACGTGTGCATCGCCTGGATGCCGACGGTGTTCACCGACGGCGGCATGAGCAAGAACGAGGCCGGCATGGTCTACGCCTTCTACACGCTGGTGCAGATGGCCGGTTCGTTCGTCGTGCCCATGGTCGCCGGCCGGATGCGCGACCAGCGCCTGCTCGGCGCCGGGGTCGTCGTCCTCATGGCCGCCGGGGTCACCGGCCTGCTGACCGCTCCCGTGGCGGGCGCGTGGGTCTGGGCGACGCTGATGGGCGTCGCGCAGGGCGGTCTGCTCGGCCTCGCCCTGACGCTCATGGTGCTGCGCACGCGCGACGCCCACACCGCGTCCCGCCTGTCGGGCATGGCCCAGACGTGGGGTTACCTGCTCGCCTCCGTCGGCCCGTTCGCGATCGGTGCCGTCCACCAGGCGACCGACAGTTGGACGCTTCCTGTCGCCCTGCTGCTCGTCGCCTGCGCGGCACTGCTGCTTCTCGCCATGGGCGCCGGGCGCGATCGGAAGATCTGAGACGTTGGGTGAACAGGAGGCCCTCCGGGGCCTCCCCACCCGTAGTGAGGAGACCGTCGCCCATGCACGCCGCTCACCGCATCACCGTCCCGGCGGAACTCGCCGGCTTCCACGAGGACTTCGACGGGGAGGCCGGCCGCTCCTGGATCGCCGCGCTGCCGGAGCTCGCCGCCCGCTTCCTCGACCGCTGGGGCCTGCGGATCGACGGGCCGGCCTCGCACGGCATGGTCGCCCTCGTCCTGCCCGTGCTGCGGGAGGACGGCACCCCGGCGGCGCTCAAGCTCCAGCCGGTCACCGACGAGAGCGCCGGGGAGCCGGCCGCGCTGCGTGCCTGGAACGGTGATGCGGCGGTCGCGCTCCTCGACCACGACGCCGCGAGCGGCACGATGCTGCTGGAACGGTTGGACGCCGACCGTTCACTCTTGTCCATACCGGATGCCGAAGCTTCACTGCAGACACTCGCCGAACTGCTGGGGCGTCTCCTGAAGGCTCCCGTGCCCGCCGGACTGCGCTCCCTCGGGGACGTCGCCGGGGCGATGCTGAAGGACGTCCCCACGGCGCTGCCGGAGCTGCGCGACCCGTCGGAGCGCCGCCTGGTCGAGGCGTGCGCCGAGGCCGTCCGGGAGGTCGTCGGCGAGCCGGGCGGCCTGCTGCTGCACTGGGACCTCCACTACGCCAACGTCCTCTCCCCCGTGCCAGGCTCCGCGCGCGAGCCGTGGCTCGCCATCGATCCCAAGCCGCTCGTGGGCGACGCCGGCTTCGAACTGCTGCCCGCTCTGCACGACCGGTGGGACGACATCACCGCGACCGGTGACGTGCAACGGGCGGTGCTGCGCCGCTTCGACCTGATGACCGATGTCCTGGGGCTGGACCGGCGGCGGGCGGCTCGCTGGACGCTGGGCAGGGTGCTGCAGAACGCCCTGTGGGACGTTGAGGACGGCGACGACGCGCTCGCGCCCGAGCAGGTGGAGATCGCCCGGGCGCTGCAGCGTTATGCCGTACGGGATTGACGTTCGGAGGACGAGGCTGAGGGGGAGCCCCGGGAGTGAGCCTCAGGGGACGGGGCTCACTCCTCCCCGGCGAGCGTCAGGGAGCGCAGCTTCTGGCCCGCGAACCACGTCGCTGCCACCGTCACACCGGCGAGCAGGGACAGGGCCAGCGGCAGGCCCACGTCCGAGGAGACGGCGCCCTCCGCACCGATGCGCTGGGCGAGGGCGAGCGACCACTGCTGGACGCTCAGCGTGCGTGCGCCGGGGACGAGGCTGCCGAAGAGCGACTCCCACACCAGGGCGTAGACCAGGCCGGCCACGACGGCGTGCCGGGTGAGGGTGCCCAGCAGCAGGAACATCGCGCTGTAGGCGATGGAAGCGACGACCGCGGCGACGGCGTAGGCGACCGCGATCTGCTGGCTGTTGCCGTTGAGTACGAAGCCGGCGATGAGCGTGGGGACGGCCGAGAAGACGGCGGTGACGCCGATCGCGACGACCAGCTTGGTGAAGATGATCGTGGGGCGCTTGACCGGCTTGGACAGCAGGTAGACCACGGAGCCGTCGTCGATCTCCGGGCCGATCGCGCCGGTGCCGGCGACGACGCCGATGAGCGGGACCATGGTGGCCAGTGCGAGGCCGCCCAGCACGCTGCCCGCGGTGCCGTCGTCGGCGCCGACGAGGATCCGGACCACGACGGAGACGCCGATCAGGAGGGCGGGCAGCCCGAAGAGGATGAAGGCACGGCGGCGGCCCAGGAGGCCCCGGTAGGTGAGCCGTGCGACGGTGGCGTTGTACATGGCGCTGGGCTCCTTTCAGGCCGCGACGAGGTACGAGAAGACCGATTCCAGGGACTCGTCCGAGGGCGAGACCGTCAGGAGCCGGATGCCGTGCTCCCGGGCGACCCGGGGCAGCAGGGCGGTGAAGCGCCCGAAGTCGACGGCCTGGATGCGCAGGGCGCTCTCCTGGACGTCCACTTCGATGCCCGCCGTCGACGGGTCGGCGATCAGGGCGGCGGCGAGCGCGCGGTCGTCGCTGGAGCGCACGAGATAGCGGTGCGGGCGGTCGGTCATCAGCCGGCGGATCTTGCGGAAGTCGCCGGAGGCGGCGTGCCGGCCCGCGACGACGACCTCGATGTGGGTGGCCAGCTGCTCGACCTCCTCCAGGATGTGCGAGGAGAAGAGCACGGTGCGGCCCTCGGCGCCCATCCTGCGCAGGAGCTCCATCAGCTGCATGCGCTGGCGCGGGTCCATGCCGTTGAAGGGCTCGTCCAGCAGCAGCACGGAGGGGTCGTGGACGAGCGCGGAGGCCATCTTCACGCGCTGCCGCATGCCCTTGCTGTACGTGCTGATCGCGCGGTCCTGCGCGTACTCCATCTCGACGGTGGCGAGCGCCCGCTGTGCCTCGGAGGCGCCCAGTCCGTGCAGTTCGGCGTTGGCGCGGACGAACTCCAGGCCGGTGAGGAAGTCGTACATCGCCTCGCGCTCGGGGACGATGCCGATGTGGCGGTAGATCTGCTCGTTGCGCCAGATGGGTGCGTCGTCGAGGGTGACGGTGCCGGTGGAGGGGGCGAGGAAGCCGCCCATCATGTTGATGAGGGTGGACTTGCCGGCGCCGTTGGGGCCCAGGAGGCCGGTGACGCCGGGGCCGACGGTCATGGAGACGTCGTTGACGGCGACGACGTTGCCGAACCAGCGGGAGACGTTGTCGATGCGGATCGAAGTCACAGCCCGACCTTTCGGTAGCGGCTCATCAGCACCCCGTAGGAGCCGGCGATCAGGGCGGCGAGGACGAGCAGGTAGACGAAGCCCGCCGCGGTGCTCGGCCCGTGGCCGTCGGGGAAGGCGGAGGTGGCGGAGAGGAACGCCGTCTGCACGCCGTCGACGAGGGTGATGGGCGAGAACAGGCCCATCCAGCCGATCGCATCGGTGTTGTCGCGCTGCAGGGCGATGCCCTGGACGGTGCTCACCACCCCGTAGGAGATGGTCAGGACGGCGATGACGGCGGCGACGCCGAAGCCACGGCGCGGTGTGAGCGCGGCGACCACCAGGCCGATGCCGGCGAAGAGCAGGGAGAGCAGTGCCACGGAGACCAGTCCTTGGGCGAAGCCCTTCGTCTGCTCCGCGAAGTCGAGCTTGGCGAGCAGGGCGCCGACGTAGAGGATCAGCAGGGGCGTCGCGGTGAGGATGAACAGGGCGGAGAACATCGCGGCGAACTTCGCGGTCACGTAGTCGACGCGTTCGATGGGGCGCGAGAAGTACAGCGGCACGGTCCTGAAGCGCAGGTCGCGCGAGACGGACTGCGGGGCCTGTGCCGCGACGTAGAGGCCGATGACGACCTGCATGATGATCGCGTAGCGCGTGTACTCCACCGGCAGCTTGTTGAGCTTGGTGGCGACCGTGACGGCCACCATGATGGCGGCGGGCAGGCACATCACGCCGAACAGGATCATCGGCAGCACCTTGGACTTCGCCGACCGGCCGAGGCCGTACGCGCCGCGCAGGCTCTGCGAGAAGAGCGAGCGGCGGGCGTAGGAGCGGCCGAGGCGGGCGCCGGAGTAGTTGCGGTAGCCGATGTTGTGGATGACGTCCTGCGCGGGCGCGGAGGCGGTCTCAGGCGGCATCGGTGCTGCCCCTTTCGTGTGCGCTCTGGAAGACCTCCGCGATGCGGTGGCGGCGCTGCTCCATGCGGATGAGGCCGAGGCCGAGGCCGGCGACCGCGTCGCGCACGGTGTCGTAGGTGTCGTCGCCGGTGACGTCCACAAGGAGGACGTGGCCGGACCCGGCCGCCGCGAACTCCCCGCCCTGGCCGACGGGCTGGACGGCGAGGCCGGCCGCGGTGAGCGCGGCGGCGAGGGCCGCCGTGCCGTCCGGGTGGGTGTCGGAGTCGGTGACCTCGACCGCGAGGGAGGCCGTGGCCTGGGTGAAGTCGCTGGTGGAGGAGGAGCGCAGCAGCTTGCCGCCGTCGATGACGACGACGTGGTCGCAGGTGCGCTCCAGCTCGCCGAGCAGGTGTGAGGTGACCAGCACCGAAATGCCGAAGTCGGTGTGGATGCGGCGGATCAGGCCGAGCATCTCGTCGCGGCCCACGGGGTCCAGGCCGTTGGTGGGCTCGTCCAGGAAGACCAGCTGGGGGTCGTGGACGAGGGCCTGGGCCAGCTTGACCCGCTGTTTCATGCCCGTCGAGTAGCCGCCCATGGGGCGGTAGCGCTCCTCGTAGAGGCCCACGTGGCGCAGCGTGTCGGCGGTGCGCTCGCGGGCTGCGGTGACGGGCAGGCCCGACATCCGCGCCATGTGGACGACGAACTCGGTGGCCGACACGTCGGGCGGCAGGCAGTCGTGCTCGGGCATGTACCCGACCCGCTCGCGGATGGCCGCGCCCTCGGTCGCGATGTCGAGGCCGAGCACGCTGGCGCGGCCCTCGGTGGCGGGGGACAACCCGAGCAGGATCTTGATCAGCGTGGACTTGCCGGCTCCGTTGGCGCCCACCAGGCCGGTCACGCCCGGCGTGATGTCGACGGACAGCCGGTCAAGAGCGGTCACCCGGGGGAACCGCTTGCTGAGGCTTTCGGTAGCGATCACAGTCACACCTTCGAAGGTAGTGGCGCGTGCCACACCAGGCGTCAGACCAGATGGCTGGTTCCGTGTAGTCCTCGGGTCTGACGTGCCCGTAGGGGAACGGTCCGGAGGGAGGGGTGGGGCGGGTGCGGCACCCGGAGGAGGGTGCGGGGCGGCGAAGAGGTTTTCCACAGGCCGTGCACGACCCTTGACGCAGCCGCCGGCCATTGTCACATTCGTCAGTGTCACGTTACGGACGCGTACCGGAGTCGGCTCACGGGACGGACGAATGGCCATGACCTCAGCAGTGCCTCGGGAACTCACCGGCGAGTTGCGGGGCTTCAGGGAAGTCCAGCGGCTGGCCTACGACTGCGCGGAGGCGGTGGCCGCACAGCTCGGGCCGGGCGTCACCGAGCGCGAGGCGGCCCGGATGCAGCGGGAGTGGCTGCAGCGGCGCGGCGTGCGGGACTGGTTCCATCTGCCCTTCGCCTGGTTCGGGGACCGCACGGCGTTCGCGGGCTTCCGGGTGCCCCTGCAGTTCTTCCCGACCGGCCGGCGGCTGGAGGCGGGGATGCCCTTCATCCTCGACATGGCCCCGGTCCACCGCGGCTTCACGGCCGACATCGGCTACTCCGGCTGTCTGGGCCCCCATCCGCTGCACGACCGCCTGATGGCCGATCTCGCGGAGCACCGGGAGCTCGTCCTGCGCGAGGTGCGCGAGCGCCGCCCCCTGCGCGAGATATACGAGGACGTGGACCGGCTCATGGTCCGCCAGGGCTATGCCAACCGGCACCGCGCCTATCCGTTCGGGGTGATCGCGCACAAGGTGGGCCGGGTCAGGGAACGCCGCTGGTCGCCGCATGTGTTCGGGTTCGGCACCCAGGCGCTCAAGGGGCTCGCCTCCGACGCCCTCCGCGGGCACCGGGAGGGCTGGTCCCCGCTGTGGAGCCCGCACCGGTTCTCCGACCACCCGCCCCGGCCGGGCCTGTGGGCGGTCGAGCCCCACCTCGGCTTCCGGGGGACGGCCGCGAAGTTCGAGGAGCTCCTGGTGGTCACCGACTCCCGGGACCCCGAGGAGAGCGCGTTCTGGCTGGACGACGATCTGCCGCATGTGCGGCGCACGCAGGAGGAGAGGGCCGCATGAGCGAGAACGCCGGCAACAGCGCGGGGCTCGAGGGCGCGCGGGAGCGCCGGATCCGTACGGGCGGGGTCGAGCTGTGCGTGGCGGAGCTGGGCGATGCCTCGCTGCCCACGATGGTGCTCGTGCACGGCTATCCGGACAGCAAGGAGGTCTGGTCCGAGGTCGCCGAGCGGCTGCGCGACCGCTTCCACGTCGTGCTGTACGACGTGCGCGGCCACGGCCGGTCCTCGGCGCCGAAGCCGCTGCGCGGGGGCTTCACCCTGGAGAAGCTCACGGACGACTTCCTGGCCGTCGCGGATGCGGTGAGCCCGGACGCGCCGGTGCACCTGGTCGGGCACGACTGGGGGTCGGTGCAGGCGTGGGAGTTCGCCACCGTCGCCCGCACCGAGGGGCGCATCGCCTCCTTCACCTCCATCTCCGGCCCCTCCCTCGACCACCTCGCGATGTGGTTCCGCAAGCGCGCGGCGCGGCCCACCCCGCGGCGGACGGCCCAGATCCTCGGCCAGAGCGCCCGGTCCTGGTATGTGTACGCGCTGCACGCCCCCGGGCTGCCGGAGGCCGTCTGGCGCGGACCCCTGGGCAAGCAGTGGCCCAAGTTGATGGCGCGCCTGGAGAAGCTCCCGGTGTCCGGCTATCCGACGCCCTCCCTGCCGTCGGACGCCGCACACGGCGCCTGGCTCTACCGCGACAACATCCGCGCCCGGCTGCGCCGCCCGCGCACCGATGCCTACGCCCACGCGCCCGTGCAGCTGATCACCCCCACCGGCGACGCCTATCTCTCCGAGCGGCTCTACGACGACCTGGAGCAGTGGGCGCCCGGCCTGGTGCGGCGCAATCTGGCCGCCAAGCACTGGGTTCCGCGCACCCGGCCCGATCAAGTGGCGGCGTGGATCGCCGAGTTCGCGCTGTCCCGGCAGGAGAGCGGGCGGCCTGCGGAGACCGCGCCCACCGGCCCGTACGCGCGCTGGTTCGCCGGACGGCTGGTGCTGGTCACGGGGGCGGCCAGCGGCATCGGACGGGCCACCGCGTTCGCGTTCGCCGAGGCGGGCGCCCGGGTCGTCGCCGTGGACCGGGACCCGGAGGGCGCGTCCCGTACGGCCGACATGGCCCGGCTGATCGGCTCCCCCGGCGCCTGGGGCGAGTGCGCCGACGTCTCGGACGAAGCGGCGATGGAGAAGCTGGCCGCGAAGGTCGCCGCCGAGTACGGCGTGGTGGACGTGCTGGTCAACAACGCCGGTATCGGGTTCGCCGGATCCTTCATGGACACCTCGGCCGAGGACTGGCGCAAGGTGCTCGACGTCAATCTGTGGGGCGTCATCCACGGCTGCCGCCTCTTCGGCAAGCAGATGGCCGAGCGCGGCCAGGGCGGCCACATCGTCAACACGGCCTCGGCCGCAGCCTTCCAGCCGTCCAGGACCCTTCCCGCCTACAGCACGTCCAAGGCGGCGGTGCTGATGCTGAGCGAGTGCCTGCGCGCCGAGCTGGCCGGGCAGGGCATCGGCGTCTCCGCCATCTGCCCCGGCATCGTCAACACGCCGATCACCGGCGCCACGCGCTTCGCCGGGGTCTCCGAGGAGGAGCAGCGGCGCATGCGCACCAAGGCGGGCCGGGCCTACGGCCGACGCAACTACCCGCCGGAGAAGGTCGCGGAGGCCGTCCTGCGGGCGGTGATCCGCAATCAGGCGGTCGTGCCGGTCACCCCCGAGGCCCACGGCCTTCAGTTCATGTCCCGCTTCGCACCGTGGGCGCAGCGGGCCCTCGCCCGGATCGAGCCGCCGCTGTAGCGGACGGCGGAGGAGCAGAAATGACCGACGGCCACGCGGGCGGGCACACGATAGCCCCCCGCCGCGTCTCCTTCGACTGGGACGCGACACCCCTGCACTGGATACCCGACGAGCCCACCGCCACTCACGTCATCAACGTCCTGCACCTGCTGCTGCCCGCCGGGGAGCGGTGGTTCGTCAAGGTGTTCAAGGAGGCCCTCCCGCTGGTCGGGGACCCGGCCCTGCTCAAGGACGTCAAGGGGTTCATGGGCCAGGAGGCCACGCACAGCGTGCAGCACGCGTACGTGCTGGGCCACCTCGCCGCACAGGGCCTGGACACCAGCCCGTACACCCGCCACGTCGACTACCTCTTCGACGTCCTGCTCGGTGAGCGGCCGCCGTTCGGCCTGCCGGTGACGGCGCAGGAATGGCTGCGCTTCCGGCTCTCGCTGATCGCCGCCATCGAGCAGTTCACGGCCGTGCTGGGCAATTGGGTGCTGGGGGCCGAGGGCCTCGACCGGACCGCGCCCGACCCGGTGATGCTGGACCTGCTGCGCTGGCACGGCGCCGAGGAGGTCGAACACCGCTCGGTCGCCTTCGACATGTACGAGCACTGCGGCGGGGACGACCCGGGGCGCTATGCCCGCCGCGTCCTGGGCATGGCCGTGACGGCGCCCGTGCTGTTCTACCTGTGGGGTTACGGTGCCCGGTTCCTGATCCGCAACGACCCTCGGCTCGTGGGGCGGATGCGCTATTCGCTGCGCGCGCACAACCGGGCCGTGGAGAAGGATCTGCTGCCGAGCTGGCGGGAGTTGGGCTCGGCGGTGCCCCGCTACCTCCGGCGGTCGTACCATCCCTCGAAGGAGGGGTCGCTGCGCAGGGCCGTTGACTATCTGGCGACCTCACCCGCGGCACGGACCGCGGCGGGCGCGATAGGCCGCGCGGCCCTCTCGTAAGGAGCGACCCACTTGTCCGAGCATCCCGGGCGACCCGAGCCGCCCCGCGAATACCGCATCGAGGACCTCGCCCACCGCAGCGGCGCCACGGTCCGCACGATCCGGGCCTACCAGGACCGCGGGCTGCTGCCCAAGCCGGAGCGGCGCGGGCGCGCCAACGTCTACCGGGACGCGCACCTGGCGCGGCTGCACCAGGTCGCGGGGCTCCTCGACCGCGGTTACACCCTGGCCAGCATCAAGGAGCTGCTGGACGCCTGGGACACCGGCCGCGGCCTGGGCGGGGTCCTCGGGCTGGTCGCCGAGGTGGACGGACCGTGGACGGACGAGGAGACGGGCCGGATCACCCGCGCGGAGCTCGACGCCCGCTTCGGCGGCATCCCCGACGACGACGCCGTGGAGGAGGCCGTGCAGCTCGGTGTCCTCGTGCGCGTACCGGGCTCGCCCGGGGAGTTCCTCGTCCCGAGCCCGCAGGAACTGGCCGTCGCCGCGGAGCTCCACGCCGCGGGGGTGCCCCTGCCCGCCATCACCGGCCACCTGCGCGAACTGCGCACGAGGGTCGAGCACATAGCGGGCCGGTTCCTGGACTTCACCACCGAATACGTCTTCCGGCAGTACTTGGACCACGCGCCCACCGACGAGGAGGCCGCCGAGGCCGCCGCACTGGTGCGCCGTCTGCGCCCCCTGGCCCAGCAGACGGTCGACGCCGAACTCGCCCGTGCCATGCGCGCCATGGCCACGCGCTACCTCCGCGACCATCTGGACGGCGAGGCCGCCGTGGGCGCGGCTTCCGAGGGTGGCGACGCGAGTGCCCCCACCGGAGGGCCTGCGGGCAGCACGGCGGATCCGGTCGGCGGTACGGCGGGCGCTGCTGCAGCCGCTGCCGGCTCGCCGGCGGCCGCCCGCGGAGCGGTCCGGCTCCCCGAGGGGACCGTCCGGGCCGTGGCGGCTCTCGTGGGGCCGGGGAACGTCGCCGCCTTCATCGCCGCTGCCGCGGAGCGCGAGGTCCGGGCCCGCACCATGGATGCGCTGGTCACCCGCCCGGAGACCGAATAGCCCTCGGCGATCGGTTCGGTGATCGGGCCGGGCCGGCGGCGCGGTCGTCGTCATGGCGCGGACCTCCTGTGCGGTGAAGGGGTTTACCGGGCTGCCAGGGCGTAGCGGGCGCGGACGCGCTCGGGATAGCGGGCGGTGAAGACGGCGGGCAGGGCGAAACCCGCGACCTGGACCGGGACGGACACCGCGCTGCCGAGGCCGGCGGCGCTCACGGCGGCCAGCGCGACGGCCGTCACGGTGAAGGCGAGGGCCCAGGCGGAGGTGATCACGACATTGATGCGGAGGAAGACCGGGGTGTCCCACACCTCGGGCGGTGCCTGCGTCTTGGCGATGCCGGTCGTGAACGGACGGCCGGCGGCCAGCGTGGCCCAGGCGGTGAGCGCGAGCCATCCCAGGGACAGGGCACCGCCGAAGTGCCGCAGCCCGCTGTGCGGGAAGGCGAAGGCCGCGACGGTGAGCGCAGCGAAGAAGCAGACCGTGCTGACCTCCAGGATCAGCGCATCCCCCTCGGTACCGGCCTTGCGCTCCTTGACCAGCAGGCCGGCCCCGGCGACGAGCCCGGCCACCGCGCCCCACTGCCAACCGACGGAAGAGACAAGCGCGAAGGCGATCCAGGGAATGAAGCCGCGCACATAGCTCATCGAAGTCTCCTCGGCGGGGGCCGGCCTTCCCGCCGACATTCCAACTCTGACACGTCAAAGATAGAAGCTCCTCACTCGACATGTCAACAGTGGAAGGTAGAGTGAAGGGCATGAGCCTGAGACACGCGATGCTGGGCCTGCTGGCCGACCAGCCCGCCAGCGGGTACGACCTGATGAAGCGGTTCGAGACCTCGCTGAGCAACGCCTGGCCCGCGACCCAGAGCCAGGTCTACGGCGAGCTGGGCAAGCTCACGAAGGCCGGCCTGCTGGAGGTCGCGGCGGAGGGCCCGCGCGGCCGCAAGGAGTACGCGATCACGGACGAGGGCCGCGCCGAGCTGCACCACTGGCTCACCGAGACCCCGCCCGGCACCGTCCGCCGCAGCGAAGCCCTCCTGCGGGTCTTCTTCCTCAACCACCTCACGCCTGTGGAAGCCACCGCCTATCTCATGGGCGAGGCCGAGCGCGCCGCGGGCCGTCACAAGGCGCTGGAAGAAGTCGGGCGTAATGTCGACTGGGGCGACGACGCGCTGTCCGTGAACGGCCGGCTGGCGCTCGAGTACGGTCTGCGCTTCACCGCCATGCGCGAGGAATGGGCCCGCTGGGCCGCCGGGGAACTGAGGAAGGCCCGGGAGCGGTGATGGACGCCCGGCGCGCGACGCGCATCTCGAAGTACCTGGCCAAGCACCTGCGCCACGAGCCGGACCGGATCGGCATCACCCTGGACGCCCAGGGGTGGACGCCCGTGGACGACCTGCTGGCGGCGAGTGCGGCGCACGGCTTCCCCTTCAGCCGGGCCGAGTTGGAAGAGGTCGTCGCCGCAAGCGACAAGCAGCGCTATGCGCTCGACGGCGACCTTATCCGGGCCAACCAGGGCCACTCCGTGCCCGTCGAACTCGGCCTGCCGGTGACCGAACCACCGGCCGTGCTCTTCCACGGCACGGTGTCGCGCTCGGTCGCCGCGATCCGGGCCGGGGGCCTGCTCCCCATGGCCCGGCACGCCGTCCACCTGTCCCCCGACCGCGAGACCGCGACGCGCGTGGGCGCCCGGCGCGGCAAGGCGGTCGTGCTGACCGTGGACGCCCAGGGGATGCACCGCGCAGGGCACGTCTTCCGCGTCAGCGAGAACGGCGTGTGGCTGGTCGAGCGCGTACCGGCCGAGTTCCTGCGCTTCCCCGGCTGAACCCGCGCCCCGGTCGCCGATCCCGGATCGGTGATCCCGGACCACCCGCCCGGACCGCCCATGGGCCCGCCCGCCCCGCTCACAGGCCGGGCGCGCCCCACACGGGGAACCAGCGGGCCAGGTCCTCCTCGACCCGCAGGTCGTCCGCCAGCAGCGCCCGCACCTGCAGTTCCAGGCCGTTGTCCCGCTTGTCCTGCGCCCCCGCCGCCGGCGCGAACGGGTAGAACGTGCCGCGCTTGTAGAGGTAGACCAGGGCCAGCGAGCGCCCGCCGGCGTCGCGGAAGCCCATCAGCGAGCAGAGCAGCTGCGGCCCGAACCCGCCGTCCTGCAGCAGCGTGTTCACCGCGTGCAGGTCATTCACCAGCGCGGCCGTGTCCTCCGGCGGCTGCCGCGCGAGCAGCCAGGTGTAGCCGTACGCGTCCCGGCTGAACTCCACGGGCACTCCGCCGCGCTCCGTGTCGGCGTCCAGCAGGGCCCGTACGTCCTGCTGCAGCTGTTCGAAGGCCCCGCCCTCCACGCTCGCGAAGCAGACCGAGCCCAGCCCGGTCGGGGTGAAGCCCGCGCCCGCCTGGAGGGTGATCGCGGCGGAGGGCAGGGCGAAGAGTTGGTCGAGGTCGGGGCGGACCGGCTTGCTGCGGCCGAGGATGGCGTCCAGGAAGCCCACGGGCGCACGCTCCTTCTGGGCGGGGACGGCGGTCGGGCGTCAGGCGCGGCCGAGCCGGGCCGAGATCCGGCCGAGTTGCTCCAGCCGCTGTTCCAGCGTCGGGTGGGAGGCGAGCAGGCGCCCGAAGCTCTCCTTGGAGAGGGCGGGCGCGAAGTAGAAGGTGTTGAAGGGCTCGGCCTGCCGCAGGTCGCGGGTGGGTATCCGGGCCATCTCACCGGTGATCTTGGTCAGGGCGGCGGCCAGGGCGGAGGGCCGGCCGGTCAGCAGGGCTCCGGCGCGGTCCGCCGACAGCTCCCGGTAGCGCGACAGCAGGCGGGTGAGCAGGAAGCTGATCGCGTAGACGACGGCGCTGATCAGCGGGATCAGCACGACCAGGATGGCCGTATTGCTGTCCCGCCCGCCCACGCGGCGGAAGCCGCCCCACAGGCCGACGCGGGTGATGACCCCGGCCAGGACGCCCAGGAAGGAGGCGATCGTCATGACGGCGACGTCACGGTGGGCCACGTGGGAGAGCTCGTGGGCGAGGACGCCCTCCAGCTCCTCCGGCTCCAGCCTGCGTAGCAGCCCGGTCGTCGCGCAGACCAGCGAGTTCTTCCGGTTGCGCCCGGTGGCGAAGGCGTTGGGCACATCGCTGTCGGCGATCGCCACGCGCGGCTTCGGCATGTCCGCGAGCGCGCACAGGCGGTCGACGGCGCCGTGCAGCTCGGGCGCCTGCTCGGGGGTGACCTCACGCGCGCCCATGCTGAAGGCGGCGATCCGGTCGCTGAACCAGAACTGCGCGACGAACAGGCCGCCCGCGAGGAGCAGGATGACCGGCCAGGCTCCGCGCAGGAGCGCCAGCAGCACGCCCACGAAGACCACGTAGAGCAACCCGATGAAGAACATCGTGCTCACCATGCGGGCGGTGAGCCCCCGGTCGGGGGCGAACCTGGTGCTCGACGAGGGGTGCGAGGAGTGCGAGGAGTGCATGGGGAACCTCCAAGGCCGGCTCTCTGTGGAACGCGCCCCCCGTAGGTGCCTATGCCCCGATTCTCCCTCTCCACCGTCCGCGCCGGAATCCCACAGAAACCGGGCCGGGAGGCCGGCAGCCGCCGGGCCCCGTATCCGTATCCCCGGGTCAGCATCCCCCGGTCAGCGCGAGAGCTGTGCGAGCCCGTCCGTGGCGATCTTCTCGAAGACGGCGACGTCCGCCGCGAAGACCGAGTCCGCGATGGGCCAGTGCACCACGATCTCGTCGATGCCGAGCTCCGCATGCGAACCGGCGAAGTCGACGAAGGCGTCCACGGAGGCCAGCGGCCGGTCCGGGCTGAAGCCCGTCAGCATCGTCTTGCCGAGCTCCGAGACGTCCCGGCCCAGCTCGGCACAGGCTGTGCCCAGCCGCTCGATCTGGCCCGCGATCGCCGCCCGGGACTGCTCGGGCGTGCCGGTCTCGAAGAGCTTCGGGTCGCCCGTGGTCACCCACGCCTGCCCGTGGCGGGCGGCGAGCCGCAGACCGCGCGGGCCCGTGGCCGCGACCGCGAAGGGCAGCCGGGGGCGCTGGACGCAGCCGGGGATGTTGCGCACCTCGAAGGCGGAGTAGTGCTCGCCCTCGTGCGTGACGACACCCTCCGTGAGCAGGCGGTCCAGCAGCGGCACGAACTCGCCGAAGCGGTCGGCCCGCTCCCGCGGCGTCCACGGCTCCTGGCCGGCCTTCAGCAGGGCGGTGGCGTCGAAGCCGGAGCCCCCGGCGCCGATGCCGAGCGTGATGCGGCCGCCCGAGATGTCGTCCAGGGAGATGAGCTCCTTGGCCAGCGTGACGGGGTGCCGGAAGTTCGGGGAGGTGACGAGCGTGCCGAGGCGTATCCGGGAGGTGGCGGCCGCGGCTGCGGTCAGCGTGGGGATCGCGCCGAACCACGGCCCGTCGCGGAAGGTCCGCCACGACAGGTGGTCGTAGGTGTAGGCGGCGTGGAAGCCCAGCTCCTCGGCACGCTGCCAGGCGGCCCGGCCGCCCTCGGACCAGCGGCGGTCGGGAAGGATCACGGTGCTCAGTCGCATGCCACCGAGCCTAAGCGGTGGGACCGGCATGCCCGGGGTGACGACGGGCACACCGGCTTGAAGGCATACGCGGCCTTACGTACACCTGTGCGCCGCATATGCCCGTGGCCCAGAATGGAACCCGTGACTTCAGCTACCGAGCAGCCCGAGACCCCCGCCGCGCAGCGGCCCGCCGCCATGCCCCGGCTGATCGCCACCGACCTGGACGGCACGCTCCTGCGGGACGACAAGACGGTCTCCGAGCGCACTGTGGCGGCGCTCGCCGCGGCCGAGGCGGCGGGCATCGAGGTCTTCTTCGTCACCGGCCGCCCGGCCCGCTGGATGGATGTGGTCAGCGACCACGTGCAGGGTCACGGCCTGGCGATATGCGCCAACGGCGCCGCCGTCGTCGACCTGCGCGACGGCGCCCGCTTCGTCGAGGTCCGCCCGCTGGAGCGCGCCGACGCCCTCGCCGTCGTGCACGCCGTCCGCGCCGCGGCCCCGGGCTCCTCGTTCGCCGTCGAGCGCACCGCCGGCATCCACTACGAGCCCGAGTACCCGCCGTTCTTCCTCGACCCGGGAGCGGTCGTCGCCCCCGCGGAGAAGCTGCTGGCCGAGGACAGCGGATACACCGAGCCGATCCTCAAGCTGCTGGCCAGCCACCCCGACCTGGGGCCGGACGAATTCCTCGCCATCGCCCGCGAGGCGGCCGGCGCGCACGGCTCCTTCACCCGGTCCAGCCCCACCGCCCTGCTGGAGATCAGCGGGCCGGGCGTCAGCAAGGCCAGCACCCTGGCCCGGTGCTGCGCGGAGCGCGGCATCTCCCCCGAGGAGGTCGTGGCGTTCGGCGACATGCCCAACGACTTGGAGATGCTCGACTGGGCCGGCACCGCGTACGCGATGGCCAACGCCCACCCCGAGGTGCTGGCGGTCACCACGCGCCACACCGTCGCCAACACGGAGGACGGCGTCGCGGCCGTCATCGAGCGGATCCTGCGCACCGGCACCGCCTAGCGGTCCGCTCGGCGGCTCGTTCCGACGAACCCATTCCGACGACCCGTTCCGACGACCCGGCCGCCGGTCCGCACGCCTACAGCCGTACGCCGCGGGCGTTCAGCCAGGGCACCGGGTCGATCGCCGACCCGAACTCGGGCGAGGTGCGGATCTCGAAGTGCAGGTGCGGTCCGGTGGAGTTGCCGGTGGTCCCGGACAGTCCGATCCACTGCCCGGCGCGCACCTGCTGCCCGGGCGTCACGAACGTCGCCGCGAGGTGCGCGTACTGCGAGTACCAGCCGTCGTCGTGCTGCACGACGAGGCTGATGCCGAACGCCCCTCCGCACCCGGCCGCGACCACCGTCCCGGCGCCGATCGACCGCACCGGGGTGCCGGAGGGCACCGCGAAGTCCTGACCGCTGTGCGTGCTCGCCCAGTTGGCGCCCACTCCCCCGAAGCCTGCGGTCAGCTGGTACGAGGTGACCGGACGTGTCCAGCGCCCGGGCGCCTGTGCCGCGGCGTTCTCCGCACCCGTTCCCCCGCCGGAGGCGGCGCGCCGGAGCGGGGCGCAGCGACCGTTGTCGACCGCCGCCTGCGCCAAGGTGTTGAGGTCCTCCCGGGCCTCCACCAGGCGGGCCTCGAGCGCGCGCACCTGCTCCCGCAGCCGCTCGCTGTCCTTGTCGAGCGCGGGCCGGGAGAGGGCGAGCTCCTCGCCCTCGGCGACCAGCCTCCGGCTCTTGCGGTCGTCCTCGTCCAGCATCCGTGCGAGGCGCGCCCGGCGGCGGGCGTCGGGCACCTGCAGGGCCATCAGCTCGAAGGGGTCTTCGGCGGCCGATTCGTCGGCGGGGACGGCGGTGAAGCCGCCGGTGCGGTACTGCTCGCGGGCAGCCGACCCCACATCCTCGCGCAGCGTGTCGGCTACGACCCTCCGGCCCTGCAACAGACGGTCTATCTCCCGGGACCGCGCCTTTTTCTCCTTGGCCGCACGCTGCGCCTGCTCGTACTGCCTCCGGGTCTCCTCCGCCTCCTGCCTCAGCCGGAGCACCTCGGAGGTGACCCGGGTCGCGCGGTCCGGCGCGCGGACCGTCTCGGGAGGGGCGGAGGGGAGTGACGGGAAGCCCAGTGCGCACACGGCGCACAGCACGCAGATGACGGAGACGACCGCGGCGCCGGCCCTCGGCAGCAGGCGCGGTCCGCGTATCGGGCGGTACAGGCGTCGCATGGACGCGATCTTGTCGTGTGTCCTGCCCGGGCGCGCCCGCTGAGGTCCGTTCGGAGGAACCGCTGCGGCCGGCCGGGCGATCCGGACGGGGCCGGGTGAGGCCTCCGGGCCCGGCCTGCCGGCTCAGCCTTACGAAGCGGCCTCCACCTGCCGCCTTCCGGCGCGTCTAGAGGGGCGCGTCTAGAGCGGCGCTTCTAGAGAGGCGCTTCCCACACCACCTTGGTGCCGCCCCCGTCCTCCCCGAGCCCGGGCCCGTACGAGCTGGAGCCGCCCAGCGACTCGGCGCGCTTGGCGAGGTTCTTCAGGCCGCTGCGGCGCCCGCCCTCCGGGATGCCGACCCCGTCGTCCGCGACGGTCAGCCGCACCGCCGGCCTGCCGTCCGGGAGATGCACCGTTGCGTCGACGACCACCTCCATGCGCGACGCCCGGGCGTGCCGGAAGGCGTTCGAGAGCGCTTCGCGCAGCGCCGCGATGAGGTTCTTGCCGGTGAGCTCCCCGACCTTCGCGTCGACGGGGCCGATGAAGCTCGCGGAGGGCTGGAAGCCCAGCGGAACGGCGGCCGTGCCCAGCTCGCGCAGGACGCGCGTACGCAACCCCGCGGGCGCCTCGGCGGGCCCCTGCTGCAGCGCGAAGATGGCCGTACGGATCTCCTGGATCGTCACGTCCAGCTCGTCGACGGCCTGGCCGACCTTGAGCTTCACATCGGGCACGACGGCGTTGCGCTGCGCGCTCTCCAGCATCAGCCCGGTGGCGAACAGCCGCTGGATGACCAGGTCGTGCAGGTCGCGGGCGATCCGGTCGCGGTCCTCGAAGACGGCCAGCCGCTCGCGGTCGCGCTGCGCCTCGGCCATCACGAGCGCGAGGGCGGCCTGGGCGGCGAACTGGGCGGCGAGCGTGCGCTCGGCGGGCGTGAACCTGCGGGCGCCGCGCGCCCGCGGGGTCGCGAGCGTCCCCAGCACCCGGTCGCCGCTCTTGAGCGGCAGCAGCATGCTCGGCCCGAAGCGCGGGGCCACCCCCGTGATCATGCGCGGGTCGGTGGCGGAGTCGTCGACGAAGACCGGCTCCCCGGCCAGCAGGTCCGCGACGACCGGGCTGTGCGCCGGCATCACCGTCCCCAGCAGGCCGGCGGGGTCGTCGGCCGAGACGGCCACCATCTCCAGCCCCCCGTCGTCGTCCGGCAGCAGCACGATGCCGGCGGCGGAGTCCGCGAGACGGCGCGCCTGTTCGGCGACGACGGACAGGGCGTCCTCGGCGCCGCCGCGCGACAACAGGGCCGTCGTGACGGCCACAGAGCCGTCGATCCAGCGCATCCGCTGGCGCTCTTCTTCGTGCACGCGCGCGTTGCCGATCGCGATGCCCGCCTCGGTGGCGAGGATCTTCACCATGTTCAGGTCGGCCAGGCTGAACTCGCCGCCGCCGCGCTTCTCGGTGAGGTAGAGGTTGCCGAAGATCTCGGCCCCGACGCGGATGGGCACGCCCAGGAAGGTCCGCATCGGGGGGTGCCCCGGCGGGAACCCGGACGAGCGCGGGTCGGAGGCCAGGTCGGTGAGCATCACGGGCGCGGGCTGGGTGATGAGCGCGCCGAGCAGCCCGTGGCGGCCGTCGGGCAGCGCACCGATGCGCTCGTGCTGCTCCTTGGTCACCCCGTACGTGATGAAGTCGGCCAGCCCCTCGCCGGTGGAGTCGATGATGCCGATGGCGGCGTAGCGGGCGTCGGCGAGCTCGGCGGCGGTCCGGGCGATGCGGTCGAGGGTGGTGTGCAGCTCCAGGCCGGTGCCGACCGAGCGCATCGCCTCCAGCAGCTGCGGCACGCGCGCGGTGAGCTCCGTGGACATGCCCTGGAGGCTGCGGGTGGCTTCCGTGGCGATGGCCAGGGGGTCCATCGGGCCCGGTCCTCTCTTGGACGCCCCTGCGCCCCCTGCGCCCCCGGGGCCGGCGGTGTCCCCGGGGCCCGCGGTGTCCCGCGGGCTGGAGTCGTCTGCCGTGGCTGCCATACCCAAGAGCCTAGTAAGCACCATTTGTCAGGGAAAGGGCTTCAAGGCCGGTGTCCGCCGCCTCTTCGCGCTCCAGCATCCGCCGGAAGGGCCCGTCTGCGGCCGCCAGCGCCTCGTACGAGCCCCTCTGCACCGTCCGGCCCCGCTCCAGCACAATCACTTCGTCGACCGCTTCCAGGCCCGTCAGCCGGTGCGTGATCAGCACGGTCGTACGGCCCTCCGTGGCCGCCAGCAGGTCGGCGGTCAGGGCGTCGGCGGTCGGCAGGTCGAGGTGCTCGGCGGGCTCGTCCAGCACCAGCACGGGGAAGTCGGCGAGCAGCGCACGGGCGAGCGCGAGCCGCTGCCGCTGGCCGCCGGACAGCCGCGCCCCGTGCTCCCCGACCAGGGTGTCGAGCCCCTGCGGGAGCCCGTCGACCCACTCCAGCAGCCGCGCCGACCGCAGGGCGTCCCGCAGGGCGGCCTCACTCGCGTCCGGCCGGGCCAGGCGCAGGTTCTCGCGCAGCGAGCTGTCGAAGATGTGCGCGTCCTGCGCGCACAGGCCGACCAGCCCGCGCACCGCGTCGCCCGCCATCGGCACGGTGTTCCGGCCGGCGAGGGTGTACGTGCCGGCCTCCGCGTCGAGGAAGCGCAGGAGCACCTGGGCGAGCGTCGTCTTGCCCGCGCCGGACCGGCCCACCACGGCCACCCTGCGCCCCGCCGCCAGCTCCAGCCCGAACCCCTCCAGGGCGGGGACGGGCTGTCCGGGGTAGCGCGCCGTCAGGTCCGTCAGCCGCAGCGGGAAGGGCGTTCCGGGCGCGTCGGCCGTCCCTTCCTTCACGGGCAGGGGCGCGTCCAGCACCTCGTACACGCGCTCCGCGGACTTCCGTACGCGCTGCCGGTACTGCACCGCGAGCGGCAGCCCCGACACGGCTTCGAACGCCGCCAGGGGCGTCAGCACGACGACCGCCAGCCACAGCCCGTCCAGCCGACCGTCGTGCACGGCCGTCACTCCCGTCCAGGCGGCAGCGGCCACCGTCAGGCCGCACGCGAGGGCGGACAGGCCGGATCCGAGCGCCGTGGCCGCGGCGGCGCGCCGGGCGATCCGGGTGAGCCTGCCGTCCGCCGCACGCAGCCCGGTCAGCCTCGCCGGCAGGGCACCCGCGACGGTCAACTCGTCGGTACCGGCGAGGACGTCGACCACCTGGACCGACAACTCGCCCCGAGCAGGGGCGATCTGCCGTTCCGCCCGCCGGGCGACCGCACCGGACAGCACCGGCACCGCCGCCCCGGCCACCAGCAGCCCGGCGGCGAGCACCAGGCCGGCCTCCGGGAGCAGCCACGCCGTGAAGCCGACGGCCGCGCCGCCGACGAGGACGGCCGAGCCGAGCGGGAGCAGCCAGCGCAGGAAGTAGTCCTGCAGCGCGTCCACGTCCGCCACCAGCCGGGACAGCAGGTCGCCCCGGTGGGTGTCGCGCAGCCCGGCGGGCGCCAGGCGCTCCAGCCTCCCGTACACGCCCGCCCGCAGGCCCGCAAGGGTCCGCAGGGCGGCATCGTGGGAGACCAGGCGCTCGGCGTAGCGGAAGACGGCGCGCCCGATGCCGAACGCGCGGGTCGCAGTGACGGCGACCATCAGATAGAGCACCGGCGGCTGCTGCGAAGCCCGCGAGATCAGCCAGCCGGACACGGCCATCAGCCCGACGGCACTGCCGAGGGCCAGGGCGCCCAGCAGCAGCGCCAGGGCGAACCGGCCGCGCAGGGGGCGGGCCGCGGCCCGCACGCGCCCGAGGACACCGGTGCCTCCGGGGCCACCGGGTACATCAGATGCACCAGAAACATCGGAAGGCTGAGCTTCAACAGCGGTCGCGGCCGCGGCTGCCTGCCCCTGCGCCTGCGCCTCCGTTCCCGCCGCCGCTTTCGCCTCCGACTCCGCATCCGCCTCCACTCCCCGCCGGGCCGGCATCGCATCGGCGCTGGAAACCGGTCCGGCGAGCCGCACCGTCCGGTCGGCCACGGCCAGGAGCGCGAGCCGGTGCACCACCATGATCACGGTGCGTCCCGCGGCCAGCCGCCGGACCGCCTCGACGACCGACGCCTCGGTCTCGCCGTCCAGGTTCGCCGTCGGCTCGTCCAGGAGAAGAACCGGCCGGTCGGCGAGGAACGCCCGTGCCAACGCGAGGCGTTGGCGCTGTCCTGCGGAGAGCCCGGCTCCGTTCTCGCCGAGGCGAGTGTCAGTGCCGTGGGGCAGCATGGACACGAAGTCGAGCGCACCGGCCGCGTGCAGTGCTTCCCGCACCTGCGCGTCCGTGGCGCCGGGCCGTGCCAGTCGTACGTTCTCTGCGACTGTCCCGGCGAAGAGACGGGGTCGTTGCGGGACCCAGGCCACCTGGTCCCGCCAGCTTTCGGGGGAGAGCGATGCCAGGTCCGTACCGTCCACGAGCACCCGGCCCGCGTCCGGGCGGGCGAAGCCGAGGAGCACGTTCAGCAGAGTCGTCTTGCCGCAGCCGCTCGGCCCCACGAGTGCGACCGTCTCCCCGGGCCGGACCTCGAACGAGGTCTCGGGCAGGGAGGGTTCGGCCCGCCCCGCGTGCCGCACCACCAGCCGGTCGACGGTCAGGGCCGCCTGCCGCGCGTCGGGGGCGGGCGCGGTCCCGGCCGGTGCGGGTTCGGTCTCCAGTACGGCGAAGACCTCGTCGGCAGCGGACAGTCCCTCGGCCGCAGCGTGGTACTGCGCACCCACCTGCCGCAGCGGCAGATAGGCCTCGGGCGCGAGCACCAGGATCATCAGCCCGGTGCAGAGGTCCAGTTCGCCGTGGACGAGCCGCATGCCGATGCCGACGGCGACCAGCGCCACCGACACGGTCGCGAGCAGTTCGAGGGCGAAGGAGGAGAGGAAGGCGAGGCGCAGGGTCCGCAGAGTGGCCCGCCGGTAGTCGGCGGTGATCGCGCGGATCGACTCGGCCTGGGCCTTGGCCCGCCCGAAGACCTTGAGCGTGGGCAGCCCCGCGACGACGTCGAGGAAGTGCCCGGAAAGCCGTGCCAGCAGCCGCCATTGGCGGTCCATCCGCGACTGGGTGGCCCAGCCGATGAGCACCATGAAGAGGGGGATGAGCGGCAGCGTGAGGACGATGATCAGCGCGGAGATCCAGTCCGCGGAGACGATACGGGCGAGGACGGCGACGGGGACGACGACCGCGAGGCCGAGCTGGGGCAGATAGCGGGCGAAGTAGTCGTCCAGCGCGTCGACGCCCCGCGTGGCGAGCGTGGTGAGCTCGCCCGTCCTGCGCGCGTCCAGCAGGCCGGGGCCGAGCCGGGTGGCGTGCGTCAGCAGGCGGTCCCGCAGCTCGGACTTGACCGCCGCACTCGCACGGTGGGCCGCGAGTTCGGTGAGCCAGGAGACGGCGGCGCGGCCGGCGGCGACGGCCGCCAGCAGCGCCAGGGACGGGCCCAGCCCGCCCGCCGTCCGCCCGTGCTGGAAGGCGCCGGTGACGATCTCCGCGATGAGCATCGCCTGGGCGATGACGAGACCGGCGCCCGCCAACCCCAGCACGACGGAGGCGGCGAGGAAGAAGCGTGTCGCGGTGGCGTACCGGAGCAGCCGGGGGTCGACGGGCTTCATGGCGGTCCGTCCTATCCGTCCTGAGGGGCCGGTGTCTTGAGGGCAAGCGTCCTGAGGACAGCTGTCCTCAGGAGCCGGCGGCCCGAAGGGCCTAGTGAGCAGCGGGGGCAGGGATGTGCTGGGTGCCGATCCGCTTGCGGAAGACCCAGTACGTCCACGCCTGGTAGGCGATGATCAGGGGCGTCATGGGCACCGCGACCCACGTCATGATCTTCAGCGTGTACGGGCTGGAGGCGGCGTCCGCGGCGGTCAGGCTCCAGGACGGGTTGGCCGAGGAGGGCATGACGTCCGGGAAGAGCGCGAGGAAGACCAGCGCGAACACCGCCGCGACCGCCACGCCCGAGCAGGCGAAGGCCCAGCCCTCGCGCCCGAAGTGGTTCACGACCAGCGCGGCGGCCAGGGCCACGACGGCGACGATCAGGGCGGCCAGGCTGCGCCCGTTGCCCGACTCGGCCTGCGTCCAGCCGAGGAAGGCCACGGCGAGCACGCCCGAGGTCATCCCCAGCACGGTGGCGCGGGAGCGGGCACGGGAGCGGATGTCGCCCACCGTCTTCAGCGCCGCGAAGACCGCGCCGTGGAAGGTGAAGAGCACGAGGGTCAGGAGGCCGCCCAGGAGCGCGTACGGGCCGAAGAGGTCGGCGAGGGTGCCGGTGAAGTTCTTGTCCGGCCCGATCGGGACCCCGCGGACGATGTTCGCGAAGACGACGCCCCACAGGAAGGCGGGCAGCAGCGAGCACCAGAAGATCGCGTGTTCCCAGTTGCGCTGCCAGCGCTCCCCGCTGCGCTTGTGGCGGTACTCGAAGGCGACGCCGCGCACGATCAGGCACACCAGGATCGCCAGGAGGGGCAGGTAGAAGCCGCTGAAGAGGGTCGCGTACCAGTCGGGGAAGGCCGCGAAGGTGGCACCGGCCGCAGTGATCAGCCAGACCTCGTTGCCGTCCCAGACGGGGCCGATCGTATTGATCAGCACCCGGCGCTCGGTACGGTCCCGGGCGAGCAGCTTGGTCAGCACGCCTATGCCGAAGTCGAACCCTTCGAGGAAGAAGTAGCCCGTCCACAGGACGGCGATCAGCAGGAACCAGAAGTCGTGGAGGTGCATGGTCGGTTCTCCGTTCCGCCGCTTACGCGGGTGAGCGCGTCAGTAGGCGAAGGTCAGCGGCTTGTCGGCGTCCTCGGGGCTCTCGCCCGCGCCGCCGGAGGGCAGCCGCAGCCGGGGGTCCTTCGCGGGCGGCTTCTCGTCGGTGTCCGGTCCGGCCTTGGCGTACTTCACGAGCAGCTTGACCTCGACGACGGCGAGCACCCCGTACAGCAGGGTGAAGACGCCCATGGAGGTGAGCACCTCGCCCTGGCTGACACCGGGCGACACCGCGTCGGCGGTCTTCATCAGGCCGTAGACGCCCCAGGGCTGGCGGCCCATCTCGGTGAAGATCCAGCCGAAGGAGTTGGCGATCAGCGGGAAGCCCATGGTGAGGACGCCGATCCGCCAGGACCAGGCGGTGAAGAAGGGGCTCATCTCGCGGGTCCGGGTCAGCATCAGCCGCGGGACCTCGTTCTCGCCGGTGCGGAACTCGGGCGCGAGCCAGAACTTCTTGCGGGTGGTCCACAGCCCGATCAGTGCGGCGACGAAGGAGGTCATCCCGAAGCCGATCATGAGCCGGAAGCCCCAGAAGGTCATGAAGATGCTGGGGATGTAGTCCTCGGGATCGCCGCCGTAGAGCGCGGCCTCCCGGGCGGCGATGTCGTTGATGCCGGGGACGGCCTCGGTGAAGTTGTTGTGGGCGAGGAAGGAGAGCAGGCCCGGGATCTCTATCTCGACGCTGTTGTGGCCCTTGGAGACGTCGCCGACGGCGAAGACCGAGAACGGCGCCGGCGCCTTGGTCTCCCACAGCGCCTCGGCCGCGGCCATCTTCATCGGCTGCTGCTCGAACATCACCTTGCCGAGCTCGTCGCCGCTGATCGCGGTGCCCAGGCCGGCGATCACCGCGACCGTCAGCCCGACGCGCAGCGAGGCGCGCATCGCACCGACCTGGCTGCGCTGCTTCTCCCCGAGCTCCTCGCCGCGCAGCTGCTTGCGCTTGGCGCGCCACAGGTGGAAGGAGGCGATGCCGACGATGAAGGCGCCGCCGGTGAGGAAGGCCGCGGTGAGGGTGTGGAAGACGACGACGAGCGTGGTGTTCTGGGTCAGCACGGCCCAGATGTCGGTCAGGTGCGCCTTGCCGGTCGCCTTGTCGACGGCGTAGCCGACGGGGTGCTGCATCCAGGAGTTCGCGGCGAGGATGAAGTACGAGGACAGCAGCGTGCCGACGGCGACGATCCAGATGCACGCGCAGTGGATCTTCTTCGGCAGCTTGTCCCAGCCGAAGATCCATAGCCCTATGAAGGTCGACTCGAAGAAGAAGGCCAGCAGGGCCTCCATCGCGAGCGGGGCCCCGAAGACGTCACCGACGAAGCGGGAGTAGTCCGACCAGTTCATGCCGAACTGGAACTCCTGCACGATGCCGGTGACCACGCCCATCGCGATGTTGATGAGGAAGAGCTTTCCCCAGAACTTCGTGGCGTGGAAGTACTTCTCCTTGCCCGTGCGGACCCAGGCGGTCTCCAGCCCGGCGGTGATCGCGGCAAGGCTGATCGTGAGCGGGACGAAGAGAAAGTGGTAGACGGTCGTGATGCCGAACTGCCAGCGGGCCAGCGTCTCAGGAGCCAAAGCCAGATTCACTCGGTCTCTCCTTGCCTCTCGCGTCGCCGGCAACACGGGTCGTCGGCGTTATGCACCTGTATGCCCCAGGTAAAGCAGGACATTAGGGAATGCTTGTGAACGCGTTCACATTCACAAGCATTATGACGCACCGCCTTTTCGGACAAGTGAGGGGGGTACCCCCTTCGGCCCTAGCGCCGGACCGCCCGGACCGCCGGGCGCAGCGCCGGACCCCATGCCCCCACCCCCTCGGACACGCGAACGCCGCGCACCCCGGATCGGGGTGCGCGGCGTCGGAGAAAGACGGTGCCGGAGACAGACGGCACCGGAGACGACCGGGCCGGAAGGCCTCCTCGCTCAGAGCTCCTTGCGGAACTCCTCCGCCACGCGCACGAAGATGTCGTTCGCCTCGGTCTCGCCGATCGTCACCCGCACGCCCTCCCCGGTGAACGGCCGCACGATCACACCGGCCCGCTCGCACGCCGCCGCGAAGTCGAGCGTCCGGTCCCCGAGCCGCAGCCAGACGAAGTTCGCCTGCGTCCGCGCCACCGTCCAGCCCTGGCCGGCCAGCGCCTCGACGACCCGCGCCCGCTCGGCCACCAGCGCGTCCACCCGCTCGCGCAGGGCGTCCTCGCTGCGCAGCGAGGCGACGGCCGCCTCCTGGGCGATCTGGCTCACGCCGAACGGGACGGCCGTCTTGCGCAGCGCCGCCGCCACCGGCTCGTGGGCCACCGCGAAGCCCACCCGGAGGCCCGCCAGGCCGTACGCCTTGGAGAACGTCCGCAGCACGCAGACGTTCGGCCGGTCGCGGTAGAGCTCGAGTCCGTCCGGGAACTCCGGGTCGCGGACGAACTCGATGTACGCCTCGTCGAGCACCACCAGGATGTCGGAGGGCACCCGGTCCAGGAAGGACACCAGCTCGGCCCGGTGCACCACGGTGCCGGTGGGGTTGTTGGGGTTGCAGACGAAGATCAGCCGGGTCCGGTCGGTGATCGCCGCCAGCATCGCCTCCAGGTCGTGGACGTCGTCACCGGTAAGCGGGACCTGCACCGGCGTGGCGCCGGAGACCTGGGTGATGATCGGGTACGCCTCGAAGGACCGCCAGGCGTAGATCACCTCGTCGCCGGGGCCCGCCGTGGCCTGCACCAGCTGCTGGGCCACGCCCACCGAACCGGTGCCGGTGGCCAGGTGGGAGACCGGCACCGAGAAGCGCTCGGCCAGCTCGGCCATCAGGCCGGAGCAGGCCATGTCGGGGTAGCGATTGAAGGAGCCCGCCACGGCGACCGCCTGCTCCAGCACGCCCGGCAGCGGCGGATACGGGTTCTCGTTGGAGGACAGCTTGTACGCGACCGGACCGCCGGCAGCGGCGGGCTTGCCCGGCTTGTAGGTGGGCACGCCGTCCAGCGCGGCGCGCAGCTTCGGGGTCTTCTCGGTCACCGCAGGTCCTCCTCAGACGTCCCGTGCGCTCGCTGCCGTACGGGACGAGCCTCACACGAATAGCGGACATGAATACTGCACACCTTAAGAGGATTCACCGGGTCGGCGTCCAGAGTAGGGGGAGCGCTTCCACAAATGGCGTGCGCCGGTGGCGGGCGCCGTGGCGCGCATCCCCCATGAAGGTGAGTTGAGACCTCTTCGAGACCTGGACCATTCACCAGGTCC
This sequence comes from Streptomyces rectiverticillatus, assembly GCF_013394065.1. Taxonomy (NCBI): domain Bacteria; kingdom Bacillati; phylum Actinomycetota; class Actinomycetes; order Kitasatosporales; family Streptomycetaceae; genus Streptomyces; species Streptomyces rectiverticillatus. The sequence continues at coordinate 3,855,389 of NZ_CP040752.1, read as the reverse complement.
GGATATGCCACAGGCCTCCCGCACCCTGCCGTAGCCCGCAACTGGCTGCGTTTCCATGGTCATTGAAGGGAATTCCTCTTGCAGAAACGTGCCTGTCAACAGTCAAATATGCCGCCCTGCCAACGGACCACCCGAGCCCTACTATCGGCTCGCCATGACAGCAGCAGGGAAGCATCAGGTGAGCCGGACGGAACCATCCCGCAGGGGCAGCCGGCATGGACGTGCGGGCATCCGCGACGTGGCCGCCGCCGCCGGGGTTTCGATCACGACCGTCTCCGACGCGCTCAACGGCAAGGGCCGGCTACCGGACGCGACCCGCCGCCATGTCCGCGAGGTCGCCGACCGGCTGGGCTATCGCCCGTCCGCCGCGGCCCGCACCCTCCGTACGGGCAAGTCCGGCCTCATCGGCCTGACGGTGACCACGTACGGGGATGAACCTTTCACCTTCACCGAATTCGCCTACTTCGCCGAAATGGCCCGGGCAGCCACCTCCGCCGCGCTGGCCCGCGGCTACGCCCTGGTCATCCTCCCCGCCACCTCCCGCCACGACGTGTGGTCCAACGTGGCCCTCGACGGCACCGTCGTGATCGACCCCTCCGACCACGACCCCGTGGTCTCCGACCTCGTCCGCCAGGGCATCCCGGTCGTCTCCGACGGGCGCCCCGCCGGCACCCTCCCCGTGACCGCGTGGGTGGACAACGACCACGAGGCCGCCGTCCTCGGCATCCTCGACCACCTCGCCGCCGCCGGAGCCCGCCGCATCGGCCTGCTGACGGGCACCAGCACCGACACGTACACCCGGCTCTCCACCCACGCCTACCTGCACTGGTGCGAGCGGGTCGGCCAGGACCCGGTCTACGAGAAGTACCCCGCCCACGACCCCTGCGCCGGCGCCGTCGCGGCCGACCGGCTGCTCGCCCGCCCGGACCGGCCCGACGCGGTGTACGGCCTGTTCGACCCCAACGGCACCGACCTGCTGGCCGCCGCCCGGCGCTACGGGCTGCGCGTCCCGGACGACCTGCTGCTCGTCTGCTGCAGCGAATCCACGGTCTACGCCACCACCGAGCCGCCCATCACCACGCTCTCACTCAAGCCGCGGCGCATCGGCACCGCGGTGGTCCAGCTCCTCATCGACGCCATCGAGGGGCTGGACAGCGGCCGGCCGGTCGAGCAGGTGATACCGACCGAGCTGATCGTCCGCACCTCCTCGCAGCGCCGTCCGCCCCGCACCACGGTCAGCCCGCCGCGCGGCCCCGCCGGCTGATCCGGAAGCTCCGCATCCGCCACCCGGGCGACATCGGTTCCGGCGGTGGCGGATGCCGGACGGCGGCGGCCGGGACACCCCCGGCCGCCGCCGTCCGCGTCCCGGTCAACGCACCGTTCCCCGTCTCCACCGCCTTCACCGGACCGCCGGGAGGGCGCTCGGGGGGCGCACGGGCCCTGGGCGAATGGCTCAATTGGGGAGAAAAACCCGTCGTGCGCACTCTCCTGCACCGATTCGCGGCCCCTGGTGCGTCACAAGCCGCGACGGTCATTCCTATGATGGGCGCACGACACCACGGACCGCCGTCGACCAGGCAAGGTCCACAAGGTGCACGGCGGCGCGATGGTGGAGGGGTCGATGACTCAGGGGGCCGGTCAAGGACCCGCGGCACGTCACACGGCGGGCATCCCGCCCTTCCCCGGCTACGCCGCGCCTCCTGCGCCTCCCGTGGCCCCGGGCCCCATGGCGCCGTACGCACAGTCCGCGCCCCCCGTGCAGCCGCCCATGGACGCCCCCGACGGCTACACCCCCACCGCGCGGGACCTCCCGGTGATCGGCCGTGGCGCCCCCCAGAGGCCCCCTCAGGACGTCCCGACGGTCGAGCTGACCCCGCTCACCGACCCGCACCCCCCGGCCCCGCAGCACCCCGGCCTGGGCCCGCTCTACGTCGTGGGCGACGTCCACGGCTATCTGGACGAGCTCTACGAGGCGCTGGCCGCGGAGGGCCTGATCGACGCGGCGGGCCACTGGGCCGCGGGCAACGCCCGCCTGTGGTTCCTCGGCGACTTCACCGACCGCGGCCCGGACGGCGTCGGCGTGATCGACCTCGTCATGCGGCTGTCGGCCGAGGCAGCGGCCGCGGGCGGCTACTGCAAGGCCCTCATGGGCAACCACGAGCTGCTGATCATCGGCGCGAAGCGGTTCGCCGACACGCCGGTCAACTCGGGCGCCGGCACGGCCTCCTTCCAGGCGGCCTGGCTGCTCAACGGCGGCCAGCGCAGCGACATGGAGCGCCTGGAGGACCACCACCTGCAGTGGATGTCCCGGCTCGACGCCATGGCGGCGGAGGACGGGCACCTGCTGGTGCACTCCGACACCACCGCCTACCTGGAGTTCGGCGACTCCATCGAGGACGTCAACGACGCGATCACCGAGGCCCTGCAGCGCAACGACCCGGACGAGGTCTGGGACCTCTTCCGGAAGTTCACCAAGCGCTTCGCCTTCCGCGACGAGGACGCCGGCCCGGTGGCCGTGCGCGAGCTGCTGAGCACCTACGGCGGTGGCCGGATCGTGCACGGTCACAGCCCCATCCCGTACCTCCTGGGAGAGGTCGGCACGGAGGAGCCGGACGCCGAGGACGACGGAGCGCCGCTGGTGGACGGCCCGCACCTGTACGCCGGCGGGCTCGCCCTCGCCATGGACGGCGGCGTCACGATGGCCGGAAAACTGCTGGTCGTGCAACTTCCTCTGGCTGACTGAGGGTTCAGCGGGCAGACGGACGGGCAGGTAGGGAGTTCCACCGCCGCGGGGGTAATTCGGGAAACACACTGTCACCGCGCGCCGGTACGGCTCTACCATCGGCTTATCCGTAGCAGGCTCTCCTCCGTTTCCGCCCACTGCCCGGTGTAAGCCGGCACCACGGCCCTACGGAGCATCGGGGGATGCACATGAACAGCGCTCCGCATCTGCTGGCCGAGGACCACCCGGAATTCGAGCGGGTTCTCGACCAGGCGCTGCGTACCGCGAACCATGACCCGGAACTTGCCGCCGCGATAGGACAGCGGCTCAATACAGAACAGCTGCGCGAGATGGCGCTCGACGCCATGCCCGCCATCTCGGCTTGCGCAACGGCCGAATACCAGAACTACGTAAGGGCGCGCGATGCACTGCGCGCGCTCTCCGCGACGGCACGCCCCCAAACCGTAGGCGCCGGGGGCGCATCCGATTCCGAAAGCGCTCCCTCCGGCGCGGCCGCCCCCGCTGCCGCGGACGGAGAGCCGGAGGAGTCCTCGGGTGCGGGTGCCGGAGCGGTGCTCGCCGTCCTGGCCCCGGTCCTCGCCGGCATCGCCGCCCTGATCTTCCTGGCCATCGGCTACGTCCTGCGGTCCGTCGGCTCCAACACGGCCGTCGCGGACCCGATGGTCAACGTCGGCTGGTGGTTCGCGGGCCTCACGGCCGCCGGTGTGTTCATCGCCATGGTCGGCATCCTGCTCACGGCCCTGCGCAACGGCTCCGCCGATGGGAGTGATGCGCGAGGGATGCGCATGAAAGAGGACGCCGACCGGGCCGGAGAGGCGTGGCGGCAGGCCCTGATCCACCGCGGCCTGCTGCCCTTCGTCCGCGAGGCCCTGGCCAACGCCCCCGCCGGTCCCGGCGGGGGCGCCGGGCGGTCCGCCCCGGCCGTCCCCAGGCGCCGCGAGGGCCACGGCCGCACGCCCCACCTGGGGTACTCCCGGCCCGGCTTCACCAGCCCGGACAGCGACTCCGGTTCCGGCACCCGCGCCGGTTACACCAGCCCGGACTTCACCAGCCCCGACTACGGCGGCCCGGACCACCGCCCGGAGTGACTCCGGGCGGTGGTCCGGGTCAGTCCGCGATCGGCAGATAGACGCGGTTGCCCGCCGCCGCGAACTCCTTCGACTTCTCCGCCATCCCGGCCTCGGGGTCGACGGCGAGATCGCCGCCGTGCTCGCGCCGGATGTCCTGCGAGATCTTCATGCTGCAGAACTTCGGACCGCACATCGAACAGAAATGCGCTGTCTTCGCCGGCTCGGCGGGCAGCGTCTCGTCGTGGAAGGCCCGTGCCGTCTCCGGGTCGAGGGCCAGGTTGAACTGATCCTCCCAGCGGAATTCGAACCGGGCGTCCGAGAGCGCGTCGTCCCACTCCTGCGCCCCCGGGTGGCCCTTGGCGAGGTCCGCGGCATGGGCGGCGATCTTGTAGGTGATCACACCGGTCTTGACGTCGTCGCGGTCCGGCAGGCCCAGGTGCTCCTTCGGCGTGACGTAGCAGAGCATGGCCGTGCCCCACCACGCGATCATCGCGGCACCGATGCCGGAGGTGATGTGGTCGTACGCGGGTGCGACGTCCGTCGTCAGCGGGCCGAGGGTGTAGAACGGGGCCTCCTCGCAGATCTCCTGCTGGAGGTCGATGTTCTCCTTGATCTTGTGCATCGGGACGTGGCCCGGGCCCTCGATCATCGTCTGGACGTTGTGGCGCTTGGCGATGGTGTTGAGCTCGCCGAGGGTCTTCAGCTCGGCGAACTGCGCCTCGTCGTTGGCGTCCGCGATGGAGCCGGGGCGCAGGCCGTCGCCGAGCGAGTACGTCACGTCGTAGGCCGCGAGGATCTCGCAGAGCTCCTCGAAGTTCTCGTAGAGGAACGACTCCTTGTGGTGCGCCAGGCACCACGCGGCCATGATCGAACCACCGCGCGAGACGATGCCGGTCTTGCGGCGGGCGGTCAGCGGGACGTAGCGCAGCAGCACGCCCGCGTGCACGGTCATGTAGTCGACGCCCTGTTCGGCCTGCTCGATGACCGTGTCCTTGTAGATCTCCCAGGTGAGCTCCTCGGCCCTGCCGTCGACCTTCTCGAGGGCCTGGTAGAGCGGCACGGTGCCGATCGGCACCGGGGAGTTGCGCAGCACCCACTCGCGCGTGGTGTGGATGTTGCGGCCGGTGGAGAGGTCCATGACGGTGTCGGCGCCCCAGCGGGTGGCCCACGTCATCTTCTCGACCTCCTCCTCGATGGAGGAGGTGACCGCGGAGTTGCCGATGTTGGCGTTGACCTTCACCAGGAACTTCTTGCCGATGATCATCGGCTCGATCTCCGGGTGGTTCACATTGGCCGGGAGGACCGCCCGGCCCGCCGCGATCTCCTCGCGGACGGTCTCGGGAGAGACGTTCTCCCGCAGGGCCACGTACTCCATCTCCTCGGTGATCTCACCGCGGCGGGCGTACGCGAGCTGGGTGACGGCCTGTCCGCCGCGGCCCCGGCGGGGCTGGCGCGGACGGCCCGGGAAGACCGCGTCGAGGTTCTTCAGCCCCCCGCGCGGCGAGGTGTGCTTGATGCCGTCGTCCTCCGGGCGCATCGGGCGCCCGGCGTACTCCTCGGTGTCACCACGGCCGATGATCCAGTTCTCCCGGAGCGGCCGGAGGCCGCGCCGGACGTCCGTCTCGATCGCCGGGTCGGTGTACGGGCCGGAGGTGTCGTACAGCTGGACGTCCTGCCCGTTGGTGAGGTGGACCCGCCGAACCGGCACCCGAAGGTCCGGACGCGAGCCGGTCACGTAGTCCTTGTGCCAGCCGATCTCCCGGCCGGTTTCGGACGTGCGTGCATCCTGCGAGGTCATGAGACCAGAACTCCCTACGCCGGCATTACCCGGTAACAGGTTCGGCGGTCGACGCAGCGGTCATCCGTACGAATCTCCGTACGGAGGTCAGCGCCCTCTCAGCCCGGTGCTCCGAGCTCCCGCGATTGCAAAGGTGCCACCACGCTAGCGCCTCTCCCGTCCGGAGGACCAGGGGGGCTTGCGATGATGCGGGCGTGACCCCCACGGACCATGAATTCCCAGCCCACCCCCACGACCACGGGCGCTCCTCCGCCCAGGACCGGCCCCAAGGCCACGCGCACGCCCAAGACCACGGGCCCGCCGCCCCTGGCCACGGCCACGGCCACAGTCATGGGCACAGCCACTCCCACGGCCCCGCCTCCCCCGTCTCCGCGCACCTGCGCAAGGTGATCGCCGTGGTCCTCATCCCCTTCGCGGCCGCCGTGCTCACCGGCCTGGCCGTGCTGTGGCCCGGCGGTGCACCCCCGCACGAGCACTCCGGGCTCGGCCTCGACCAGAAGACGGAGTCGGGCCGGGTGGTCAAGATCGAGGAGGTCGACTGCACGAAGGGCGGCGCCCAGCCGCAGCAGCAGCCCCCGCCCGGCCAGCAGGGCGGTCCGGGCGGCCCCGGCGGGCCCGCCAAGCCGAAGGGCCCCTGCGAGAAGTCGGAGATCGAGGTGACGTCGGGCCCGGACAAGGGCCGGACGTTCACCGAGCTCGTCCAGCCGAGCGCCTCCCGCCGCTACACGGTCGGCCAGGGGGTCGTCCTCGCGTACGCCCCCAAGGCGCCGAAGAACCTGCAGTACTCGGTCAGCGACGTGGACCGGACGCTGCCCATGGCGATACTGGCGGCGGTGTTCGCGCTGGCCGTCGTGCTCGTCGGCCGGCTGCGCGGGGTCTTCGCCCTGATCGCACTGGTGATCAGCTTCGGGGTGCTGACGATGTTCATCCTCCCCGCGATCCTCCAGGGTTCCGATCCGCTGGTCGTGGCCGTCATCGGTGGCAGCGCGATCATGCTGATCGCGCTGTACATGTGCCACGGCCTGTCCGCCCGCACCTCCGTGGCGGTCATCGGAACGCTCACCTCACTGCTTCTGATCGGCCTGCTCGGCACGCTCTTCACCGGCTGGGCCCATCTGACGGGCAACACCGACGACCAGACCGGGCTCGTGCACAGCCTCTATCCGGAGATCGAAATCCGCGGACTGCTCCTCGCGGGGATCATCATCGGCTCGCTCGGCGTGCTCGACGACGTCACGGTGACGCAGACGTCGGCGGTGTGGGAGCTGAAGGACGCCGATCCGACTGCGAGTTGGCGGAAGCTCTACGGGGCGGCGATGCGCATCGGCCGGGATCACATCGCATCGGTCGTGAACACCCTGGTGCTGGCCTACGCAGGTGCCTCGCTGCCGTTGCTGCTGCTGTTCTCCATCGCCGACAGCGGCGTCGGAACGGTCGCGACCAGCGAAATCGTGGCCGAGGAGATCGTGCGGACGCTCGTGGGCAGCATCGGGTTGGTGGCGTCCGTGCCCGTGACGACCGCGCTGGCGGCCCTCGTTGTCAGTGCCGACCGGCACAATGCGAGTACGGGGCGGGGTGCCGGCCCGGGGACCGGTTCGCGGGCCGGGGGGCGTGCCAGGTCGAAGGGTGGCCGTCGCCGCCGGGCCAAGTGAGCGCACGAGGGGGGAGCTGCCGGTGGTCGGGGAGCAGGGCAGGGTGACGGGCACGGTCGGCCCGGGGCTGGTCGGCGAGGTGATGGTGCGGGTCCGGGGCGGAGCCGAGGCCTTCCTGGCCTATGCGGTGGAGCCGGGCGAGCGCATCGAGCGCGGGACGGTGGTGGTGGTCATGGAGTACCAGCCGCCGCGCACGGTGTACGTGACGGCTGCTTATGCCTGATCCGGTTATGCATGGTCCGGCTGCTTACGGGTGATACGGCCGGGGCAGAAGGGATTTGAGGGGCCCCGTCGTGGGGTCCCGAAGGGGGGCTGCACACATGCTCATCGGCATCGTGGCGGGGATCGTCCTCGTCGCCGTGGCCGTCGTGGTCGGGCTGTTCAAACTGATGTGGCGGGTGGCCGAGCCCAATGAGGCGCTCGTCATCTCCGGTTCCAAGCACCGGACCGAGGGCCTGGAGGAGGGGATGGGGTTCCGGATCGTCACGGGGCGCGGGACCCTTGTGCTGCCCGGGGTGCAGGTGGTCCGGAAGCTGTCGCTCGACCTCAATGAGGCCGATCTCCACGTGGATTGCGTGACCAAGCAGGGCATCCCGCTCCAGGTCCACGGCGTGGTCATATTCAAGGTCGGCGACGACTTCGTGTCGATCGCCAACGCCGCGCGACGCTTCCTGGACCAGCAGAAGTTCATGGGCGACCGGGTGCACAACGTCTTCGCGGGCCATCTGCGCTCGATCGTCGGCGGGCTCACCGTGGAGGACATGATCCGTGACCGCGAGCGGCTGACGGGGGAGACCCGGGCCGCCTCGGGCACCGAGATGGAGAAGCTCGGTCTGATCATCGACTCGCTGCAGATCCACGAGATCCAGGACCCCACGGGCTACATCAAGAACCTGTCGGCGCCGCACGCGGCAGCGGTGCAGCGGGACGCCCGGATCGCCCAGGCCGAGGCCGACCGGCTGGCGACCGAGGCGGAGCAGCAGGCCGCGGCCAGGATGTCGCAGGCGCAGCGCGACTCCGAGATCCTGCAGGCCGGCTATCAGGCGGAGCGGGACAGTGCGGCGGCGAAGGCGCGGCAGGCCGGTCCGCTGGCGGAGGCGGCGGCCCAGCAGGAGGTCGTGGTCCAGGAGACGCGGGTAGCGGAGCTGGCGGCGCACCGGCGGGAGCAGCAGCTCCAGGCGGACGTGCGCAAGCCTGCGGACGCGGCGGCCTACGAGAAGCGCACCCTGGCCGAGGCGGAGCGCGATGCCCGTATCTCCGCGGCGCAGGCGCGGGCCCGGGAGACGGAGCTGGCGGCGGCCGCCGAGGCGACGCGGGTGAAGGCGGCCGCCGGCGCCGAGGCGGAGGCCACCAAGGCGCGCGGCGCCGCGGCGGCCGAGGCGACCCGGGCGACCGGTGAGGCGGAGGCGGCGGCCTCACGGGCGAAGGGACTGGCGACGGCCGAGGCCGCCAAGGCGCGGGGTCTGGCGGAAGCGGAGGCGATCAAGGCACGGGCGGCGGCCCTGGCGGAGAACCAGGAGGCGGTGGTCGCGCAACAACTGGCCGAAAAGTGGCCCGAGATCGTACGTGCTGGGGCTGAAGCCTTCGGAAACGTTGACCACATGGTGCTGCTCAACGGGGCGGACGGGATGTCCGAGATGTTTGCGAAGGCGCTGACGATGGGGGGCACGGGTCTGGGCCTGGCGCGGCAGCTGCTCTCCGCCATGGGCACGGCGGGCACGGCGAGCACAGCGGGCGCGGCGGACGGGTCGGGCGGGAACGGGGCCGGTTCCCCGGGCGCTGCGGGGACCGGCGGGACGCCGGACTCCGGAGAAAACGCCAGCTCAGGGGCGCTGGGGGCCGGGACGGCGCCAAAGGGCGCGCCCCCGCGCACTGAGCGGGTGCCGGTCCGGGACGAGGGCGTGGCCGGCGGAGGCACGCCGGGCCGCTAACCGGCGTTCTGCCCCTCGGTGTTGCCGGCGAGGATGTTGTCGAGCGCGGCGGCGAGGTCGTAGTCGAAGTCGGCGACCGAGCGCTCCTCGCCGAGGGGGGCGATGCGATCGGTCCGGTCGAGGAACGCCACGAGGGGCGCCGCGCCGGCCCGGAACAGGGCCCCTTCGGAGCCCACTTGCAGCCGGATGAAGACGTCCGAGAGGTGCTCGGCGGAGGCGGGGGCGATGTGGACATCGCCCTCGCCGGAGGGCTGGCTGAGCCCGTCGAGCAGCAACTCCCGCGCGAAGGCCCAGGTCACAGGCGCATCGCCGGGAAGGTGAAAGGTGAACTTCACCGCGTAGGGATCGCTGCTGTCGTAGTCCAGTCCCACCGGGATCCGGAAGGACAGCTCCTCGGAGACGAGGAAGGTCATGATCACTTCTGCCTGAACCGTTTCACGCATCGCCCAATGCCCCGTATTCGTCGTTTTGGCCCGGGATTGGCTCCTCGCGCCCCATAGACACCACCGCTCGACGGCATCCATAGATCACCAGGAGTGATTCTTCAGCTACCGATAGAGATCGAGACTGAGCTTACGAGCTCTATGACTCTGGAGCGTAGCGACTCGACTACGGGGCGGAGTCGTTCCGGGGGATTCAGGGCAGAGAAATTGCCAGAGCCGTCAACACCGGTCCCGGCGGCGACCGGCCGGGCGGCTACCAGTCGCCCTTCGACGACGAGGACGACGACGTGAACTTCTTGACGACGAAGATCAGCCCGGCGATGAGCGCGACCAGCAGCAGGGCCTTGAAGACCAGCGCTATGACGAAGCCGAGCACGCTCATGATCAGACTGCCGAACACCACGAGGACGAGGACCGGCACGGCGATCCACCTCACCCACCACGGGAGTCCTGCGAAAATCCCCTTCTCAGCCATGTCGTTCGTCCCTGCTTTCCGCTTCGTGGTCCCGGAGCGCGGGTGCTCCGGCCTTGCTTTCGATGCTAGGGCGGGCAGGGGGTCCGGCGGGGCCTGCGCAGCCCCCGTCGACCCCTGAGCGTCCCCCTACGGGTCGCCGGGGCGGACCCTCAGCTCTCAGGGGGAGAGAAGACCACCAGAACCCTCAGGGCCTCGCTGATGTGGTGGAAGCGGTGGGTCACACCGGCCGGCACGTAGACCACGCTCCCGCGGCCCACCTGGGTCGTCTCCTCCCCCACGGTGATCGACGCGCGGCCGCTCATCACCACGTAGACCTCGTCCTGGGCGTGCGGGGTCTGCGGGTCCATCTGCCCGGCGTCCAGCGCGTAGAGCCCGACCGACATGTTCCGCTCGCCCAGGAACTGCAGGTAGGCGCCGTCGTTCGCGAGGCGCTCCCCTTCCAGTTCATCCAGCCGGAAGGCCTTCATCCGCCGTCCACCCCTTGCCGCTCCTCGGTCGTGGTCCGTCCACATGCTGCGTCTGCAACGATCTCACCATGAAGAATTTCGTAGTCAAGACGATCGCCAACGCGGCGGCCCTGGCGGTCGCCATCTGGCTGCTCAAGGGCATCACGCTCTCCGGTGAGAACACGCTGCGCAAGGTGCTCACGCTGATCCTCGTCGCGCTCGTCTTCGGCGTGGTCAACTTCATCGTCAAGCCCGTGGTGAAGCTGCTGTCCTTCCCGTTGTTCATCCTCACCCTCGGCCTCATCACGCTCGTGATCAACGCGCTGATGCTGTTGCTGACGTCGTTCCTCGCGAAGGAGCTGGGGCTGGCCTTCCACGTCGACGGCTTCTGGAACGCCCTGGTCGGCGGCGTGATCATCTCGGTGGTGGCCTGGGCGATGCACATGATCCTGCCGGACGACAAGGACTGAGAAGGGGCTGAAGAAGAGCCGACAACGACCGAGGAGGTCCGCGCATGACGGGAGACGGCACCCGGGCCGTACGGGCGGGCCTGCCGGAGCCGCGGGCGAACGAGCCCGCGCTCCCCGGCCCGGCCTTCGCCGCCCACTACCACCTGCCGGGCGAGGTCTCCGGCCCGTACACCTACGGGCGCGAGGCCAACCCCACATGGGTCGCCCTGGAGACGGCGATCGCCGCGCTGGAGGCCCCCGGCGACCCCGGCCCGGCGGCGGAGGCCGTCACCTTCCCCTCCGGGATGGCCGCGATCTCCGCCGTGTTCCTCTCGCAGCTGCGGCCCGGCGACACGGCGGTCCTGCCCTCGGACGGGTATCAGCTGCTGCCCGCGCTGCGCGAGCGCCTGGAGGCGTTCGGCATCGCCGTGCGCACCGCTCCGACCGCCGGGGACGCCCAGCTCGCGGCGCTGGAAGGCGCCCGCCTGCTGTGGATCGAATCACCCTCCAACCCGGGCCTCGACGTGTGCGACATCCGCCGCCTCGCCGACGCCGCCCACCGCCGCGGCGCGCTCGTCGCGGTCGACAACACCCTCGCCACACCGCTCGGCCAGCGCCCCCTGGAGCTGGGCGCGGACTTCTCCGTGGCCAGCGGCACCAAGGCCCTCACCGGCCACGGCGATCTCCTCCTGGGCTACGTGGCAGCACGCGACCCACGGCTCACCGCGGCCGTGCGCAACTGGCGCAAGGTCGCCGGCGCGATCCCCGGCCCCATGGAGGCCTGGCTGGCCCACCGCTCCCTGGCGACGCTGCAGCTGCGCGTGGACCGGCAGGCGGCCGGTGCGCTCGCACTCGCCGAGGCCCTGCGCGACCGGCCCGACGTGACCGGGCTGCGCCACCCCGGGCTGCCCTCCGACCCCGCCCACGACCTCGCCCGGCGGCAGATGCGCGGCGGGCGTTTCGGCTGCGTGGTCTCCTTCGTGCTGCCGGACCGGGCGCATGCCGAGCGCTTCCTGGCCGGACTGCGCATCGTCGACGAGGCGACCAGCTTCGGCGGCGTGCGCTCCACGGCCGAGCGGCGCGGGCGGTGGGGAGGCGACGCCGTGCCGGAGGGATTCATCCGCTTCTCGGTGGGCGTCGAGGACACCGAGGATCTCGTCGCGGACGTCCTCGCGGCGCTCGACGGCGCGGCCCGCCCGTAAGGACGGCTCGAGTCTCCCCCCTCTTGACTCGAGCCGTCGTGGCCGGACGCACGAACCACGCACGAATGACCACCCGGTCCAGGCTAGTTGACTCTGCGTCAGTGTCCAATCACACCGGCGACACAGCCCTATCGACTTATTTATAGTTCCCCTACGGCCGGGAGGCACCGAGTCAGGGAGACAGCATGGATCTGGCCCTGTTGCGCACGTTCGTCACGGTGCACCGGGCCGGGTCCTTCACCCGGGCCGCGGCCCTGCTCGGCCTGTCGCAGCCCGCCGTCACCAGCCAGATCCGCACGCTGGAGACGCAGTTGGGCCGCCCCCTCTTCCTGCGCCTGGCCCGCGGGGTGCGCCCCACCACCACCGGCGAGGAGCTCGCCCACAAGATCGCGCCGCACGTCGACGCCCTGCTGGAGATCACCGAAGCCGGCATGGACGACGAGGGATCCCGGAACCGGACCCTCCACCTCGCCGGGCCCCCGGAGTTCACCGACCTGCGCGCGCTCCCGGCTCTCGCTCCCCTCATCGCCCGGGGCCTGGCCGTGCGCGCCGCCCACGGAGCCGCGGACGACCTCTTCGAGAGCCTCGCCGCCGGCCACCACGACCTCGCCATCACCACCTCGCGCCCGCGCGGACGCCTCCTGACCGCCACCCCGCTCTGCGACGAGGAGCACGTGCTCGTCGCGGCGCCGCGCTGGGCGGCCCGCCTGGGCGGCCCGGCCGTCGTGCGCGACAAGGGCGTCGGGGCCCTGGAACACCTGCCCGTGGTCGAGGTCCACGAGACCCTGCCGCTCGTCACGCGCTACTGGAGCGCCGTCTTCGACACCGAGCCCGTCGCCTCCGGCAGCGTCATCGCCCCCGACCTGCGCGCCGTCCTCTCCTGCGTCATCGCGGGCGCCGGGCTCGGCGTGCTGCCCCGCTACCTGTGCGCGGACGCCCTCGACACCGGGGAGCTCGTGGCCCTCCTCGACCCGCCGGTCCCCCCGCTGCGCACCTATTTCCTCGTCGTACGAACCGGAACGCTGGCCCACCCGCACCTCGCACGGGCACACGAGTGGCTCCTGCGCGCCGCCGTTTCCTGGTGAGAAAGGGTTGCCGCCAGGGTTTCACCGGCCGTCCCGCGCGGCAGATGTCCCCTATGACCGAACGTCCAGTGGTCAAGCGCACCGCACGTGCCATCCTGCTCGACAGCGGGGGCGACCCCGGCCCCCACGCCGCCTTCGAGATGGTCCTGATCAAGCGCACCAAGCCCGGCGAGGCACCGTACTGGATCACCCCGGGCGGCGGCATGGAGCCGGAGGACAGCACCGTGGTCGCCGCGCTCCACCGCGAGGTCGACGAGGAGCTCGGCGCCAAGGTCTTCGACGTCGTCCCCGCCTTCGTCGACACCGTCTCCCACTCACTCCACCACGCCGCCCACGGCGTGAAGGTGCAGCACTTCTTCGTCTGCCGGCTCGCGTCCATGGACCTCTCGCAGCGCCACGGCCCCGAGGTGGACGAGCCGCGCGGGACGTACGAGGTGGTGCGGATCCCGTTCACCCGCGAGGGGATCGCCTCGGTGGAGCTGGTGCCCCCGTCACTGCGCGCCTACCTCGACGCGAACATCGAGGGCGTACGGGCGCTGCTGGCGGACGACCTGGGGTGATGCGCCGGGCGCCCGCCCGGGGTGAGGTTCTCTCGCCCTGACGCGCGGCTCGGATCAGCCCGGCGTGGCCGCCATGAGGCCGTCGATCGTGTCGTGTCGTATGCGGTGGGAAGGGATGCCGATGCCCTTCAAGGTGTCCACACCGCTGCGGATCATTCCGGGCGGCCCGGAGAGGTAGGCGTCGTACGCGGGCCAGGGCCCGTACTGGCGCACGATGGCGGGCAGTTGACCGCTCAGTCCGCGGGTGGGGCCGTCGGACACGACCGGCCGGACCGAGAGCCAGTTGTGCGCCCGCTGCAGCTGCAGCATGGTGTCGATGTCGTAGAGGTCGCCGGCGTGGCGCGCACCGTAGAAGACCTCGACCGGGCGGCAGCGCCCGTGCTCGGCGACGTCCTCGACCAGCGCCTTGATCGGCGCGATGCCCGTACCACCGCCCAGGCACAACAGGCCGTTGTCAGTGCTGTGGTCCACAATCATGGAACCGGTGGGGGGACCGAGCCGCAGGACGTCACCCGGGCGGGCGCGGTGGACGAGTGCGCCGGACACCCAGCCGGCGGGCACGGCCTTCACGTGGAAGGAGAGCAGCCCGTCCGGGCGGGGCGCGGCGGAGAAGGAGTACGGCCGCCACACACGCGGCCACCAGGGGGTCTCCAGGTTCGTGTACTGGCCCGCGACGAAGGGGTAGGGCTGGTCGGGCCGTACGGTCACGACGGCGATGTCCGGCGTGCGCAGCTCGTGGTTGACGATCTCGGCCTGCCACCAGGCGGGCGACCGCCGTTCGTCCTCCGCGGCGGCGTCGATCATGATCTGGGAGATCGCCGTGTAGACGCGGACCCAGGCCGCTTCGGTGTGCCCGTTCCAGGTGGCCGGCGCATAGCGGCTGAGGGCGGCGATCAGGCACTCGCCGACCGCCGGGTAGTGCTCGGGCAGGGTGCCGTACTTCCGGTGCCCGCGGCCCAGCCGGGAGAGGTAGGTGGTGAGCGTGGCGGAGTCGTCCGCGTGCTGGGCGGCGGTCAGCAGCGCCCGGAAGAGCCGGTCGCGCTGGGTGTCCATGGCAGCGGGGAAGAGGGCGCGCAGATCGGGGTGCTGTATGAACAGCAGCGCGTAGAAGTACGAGGTCGCCTTGTCGGCCACGGGCTCGATCTCCGCCATGGTGCGGCGGATCAGCAGGGCGTCGGGGGATTGCGCCGCTTCGGGCGCGGGGGCGGCGGGGGCCGCGGGCGTGGGCGTGGGAGCGGGGGGTGCGGCGGGGGCCGGGGCCGGGGCGGCGGGGAGGGGAACGGGCTCCCAGGCGGGGCGGGATCCCCTGTCGGGTGGCAGTTCGGCCGGGCGCTGGTGTTCGTAGGCGTGGGGCGTCTCGTACGAGTGGGGCGCTTCGAACCCGAGCGGCGGCTCGTATGTGTGCGGCGGCTCGTACCTGTGCGGCTGGGGCTGTGGCCTGGCTTGTGGCTGCGGTTGCTGCTGGGTTTGCGGCCGGGGTTGCTGCTGGGCTTGTGGCTGCGGTTGCTGCTGGGCTTGCGGCCGGGGTGGTGGCTGAGCTTGTGTCCGGGGCTTCGGCTGCTCCACCGACCGCACCGCCACCCACTTGCCCGGCCGGGGCGCCGGCCGTGCGGCCTCCGCCTCCGTCCCGCCTTCCGGTGGCCTGCCGTGCCCGTCGCGGGCCCTGTCTCCATCCGGTGGCTGCGTCGGGGTGAACCAGCCCCGGTCACTCCCTCTGCCGTGCGCGCCGCCGTCGGCCGACCTGGTCGGAGCGTCCTTCATCGTCTCGCCTCGAACATCTCTCGGTCCGTCCTCGCACTTCCGTCCTAGCCGGAAAGTGTTCGCAATTCCCCGCTCTGCTCATGGGTCGCTGTTCCAGGCTGCGCAGCATGCCATCTTCTGCGTCGCCTCGCGCAAATCGCGGGAAGTGCGAGTGACAGGGCCCCAGTTGAGGCTAGGCTGAGCCGATTCCCCCAACCCGGGGACAAGCCGCGTCCCGCGAACGGGAGTTGACCCTACCGTTCGGCATGAGCGGGACAACCCCCTTTGGTAGACGCGGGCTTC
This sequence comes from Streptomyces rectiverticillatus, assembly GCF_013394065.1. Classification (NCBI taxonomy): domain Bacteria; kingdom Bacillati; phylum Actinomycetota; class Actinomycetes; order Kitasatosporales; family Streptomycetaceae; genus Streptomyces; species Streptomyces rectiverticillatus. The sequence goes on along the minus strand of NZ_CP040752.1, from coordinate 3,839,492 downwards.
ACGGTTACGGAATCGGCAACGGACTATCGACTACGGGCGGGCTACCGGCCGGAGCCGACGAGTTCGTACGCCTCCCTGAGGTCCCGTCCCGCATAGGAGTGCACGGCGATATCCCGTACGTGGTGGTCGGCGTTCACCGCCACGGAGACCGGAACCGCGGAGAAGAGCAGCGCGTCCGACATCGAGTCCCCGTAGGCCACGCAGTCGGCACGGGTCAGGCCGAATTCCGCGCAGAGCCCGTCCGCGATCCGCACCTTCGCCCCGGCGTCGAGGATGCCCGCCGGGTCCACCGGGTCCCGGAAGGGCACCGTGGGCCAGCGCGAGCCGTGCGCCGCATCGGCGCCCCAGGTCAGCAGGCGTTCGACAAAGAATCCCGGGGACAGCGAGATCACCGCGCAGCGCTCGCCGCGGGCCCGGATCTCCGCCCACACGTCACGTATTCCTGCCAGCCAGGGCGCGCCGTCGAAAGCCGCGGCGACCTGTTCCTCGGTGAGTTCCCGCCACAGCGCGCAGGCGAGTTCGGCGAAGCGCGGCGGTTCGAGTTCGCGGGCCGCGAATGCTCGTTCCAGCTCGGCGATCTCCCGCTCGACCCCGAGCTGCCGGGATATCTCGATCGCCGCCGCGGACCCGTGCATCAGGGTCCCGTCCATGTCGAACAAATGCAGTCTGCTCACGATGCCCGAGCGTATGCGGGTCCGCCGCCGGGCACACACGAATACTCCCTCGTATCCGATATCCGGAACGCGGCATCAGGATCGGGTGCCCGGACCTGTCCTGCCGCGTGTGGAGTCAGCCGTCAGCCGCCCAGGACGGCCTCGATCGCGGTCAGCGCGATGCCGTGATCCTGCTCCGGCGCTCCGCCGCCCACGCCGATCGCGCCGACGAGCCGGCCGTCGCGGTGGAGCGGGACGCCGCCGGCGATGAAGAGCAGCGGGCGGTCGAGGGCGGTCGGCAGGGTGTGGAAGGGGCCGCCGGGCTGGACGGCGTCGACCAGGTCGGCCGTCGGCGCGTCCAGCTGCAGCGCCGTGAACGCCTTGCGGGTGCTCGTCTCCCCCGCGATCAGCACCGCCCGGTCGTCCCGGCGGAAGGCCAGCAGGTGACCGCCGGCGTCGAGGACGGTGACCGCGACCCGTACGTCCTGCTCGTCCGCGGCGCGCCGGGCGGCGGCGAGGAGCGCGTCTGCGTCGTCCGTGGTGAGGGGGAGGACGGGGGTGGTGGTGGCTGCGGGGGTGTTCGCGGGGGCGGTGGTGGGGGCGGTCATGGGAACTCCTGGATGTGCGTGGTGGTGGGGGCGTGGGTTGTGGTGGTGGCGCAGGTGCCACGGGGGCAGCCGTGCGGTTGTGCTTAGTGGTGCTGCTGGGGCGGTCGTGCAGCGCGTTATGGCGCTGCACGTACCGCCGTGGTGGTCGCGCCGGCGCTGCTCAGTTCCGCGTCGCCGCCTCTTCCCGGTCGGCGCGTTCCCCGGTCCCGGTCGCGGCGCGCTCCGGCCGTGCCACGATGCGCCCGGCCCGCGCGCTCGGCGCACCCGCCGCGCCCCGGGCGCCCGTACGCCGCTCCAGTGCTGCCGAGAGGAGGGCCAGGGCGAGGGCGGAGGCGGCCATCGCCGCACCGACCCAGTTGGGCGCCGTGTAGCCGAAGCCGGCGGAGATCACGAGGCCGCCGAGCCAGGCCGCGATCGCGTTGCCAAGGTTGAACGCGCCGATGTTGACGGCGGAGGCGAGGGTGGGTGCGTCCGCGGTCTGGTCGAGGACGCGCTTCTGCAGCGGCGGCACGGTGGCGAAGCCCAGCGCGCCGATCAGCGGGACGACGACCGCCGTGGCGATCTTGTCGTGCGTGGCGAGCGGCAGCAGGGCGAGGGCGATCGCAAGGCCGCCCAGGGCCGTCAGCAGCATGGGCATCAGCGCGCGGTCGGCGAAGCGGCCGCCGACGAGGTTGCCCGCCACCATGCCCAGGCCGAACAGGGCGAGCAGCCAGGTGACGGACGACGAGGCGAAGCCCGCGGCGTCGGTCATCATCGGCGTGAAGTAAGTGGTCATGGTGAAGACGCCGCCGAAGCCGAGGACCGTCATCGCCATGGCGAGCAGGACCTGGGGGTTGCGGAAGGCGGCCAGCTCGCCGCTGATCCGGGTCTGCTCGGGGCGGGGCTGCTGCGGTACGAGCGCGGCGATGCCGAGGACGGCGAGCACGCCCAGGCCGGCGATGAGGAAGAACGTGACGCGCCAGCCGGCGCTCTGGCCGACCATCGTGCCCATCGGCACGCCCACCACGTTGGCCACCGTCAGCCCCGTGAACATCATCGCGATCGCGGCCGCCTTCTTCTGCGGGGCGACCAGGCCTGCGGCCACGATCGCGCCGATGCCGAAGAACGCGCCGTGCGCGAACGAGGCGACGATCCGCCCGGCCAGCATCACTCCGAAGACGGGGGCGGCCGCCGAGAGCACGTTGCCGGCGACGAACAGGCCCATCAAAGCCATGAGCATCTTCTTGCGCGGCACCCGGCTGCCGAGGACGGCCAGGATCGGGGCGCCGATCACGACGCCGAGCGCGTAGCCGGTCGTCAGGTAACCAGCAGTCGGAATGGAGACGCCGAACTCGTCCGCGACCTCCGGGAGCAGGCCCGAAGTGACGAATTCGGTGGTGCCGATACCGAAGGCGCCGATGGCGAGCGCCAGCAGTGCGAGGGGCATGACGAGGGTCCTTCAGGGAGGGGAGGGAGGGGGAGAGGGGGGAGAGATCGGGGGCGGTGAGGCCGGCCCGAAATCGTTGCGATCGACCCTTACCGGCGTAGACAATAATTGCATACGCAGATACTTGCAAGCGCGGGCTATTGCGATGCAGAGATATCCTGGCCCGTGACGACACGCATGTGCGGTCAGAAGGAGGGCCTCATGTCCCGCACCCCGGACCCCGCTCTGCTCGGCCTGGCACAAGGCTGGTGCGCACTGTCCGCCCTGCACGGCCGGATCGAGGCGCACATCGAGCGGGCGCTGCAGGCGGCGCACGGCCTGAGCGTGCGCGAGTTCTCCGTGCTCGACGTGCTCAGCAGGCAGCACAACGGCGAGGGCGGCCACCTGCGCATGAACGAGGTCGCCGAGGCCGTCGTGCTCAGCCAGAGCGCGACGACGCGCCTGGTCAACCGCCTGGAGGACCGCGGCCTGCTGACCCGCTACCTCTGCCTCACCGACCGTCGCGGCATCTACACCGACGTCACGGAGGCGGGCCTCGCCCTCCTCGGAGAGGCCCGCCCGACCAACGACACCGCGCTGCGCGAGGCCCTCCGGGAGGCATCCAAGCGCGAGGAGCTGGCTCCGCTCGTCGCGGCGGTGGAATCGCTCGCGCCGGTGTCGTAAGCCCTCGCCGCAGTCGTAAGCCCTCGCCGCAGGTGTCGTAAGCCTCGCCGCAGTGTCGTAGCCCTCACAACGGATCCGTACACGCAGCAGAATCCGGGCCCCGCCGTAGGGTCCGGTCATGAGCGACATCGAGATCCGTGACACCAAGATCCGTCCCGCCACCGCCGGCGACGTGCCCGCCATCGTGGCGCTGCTCGCCGACGACCCCATCGGGGCGGGGCGCGAGGCCTCCGGTGACCTCGCCCCGTATCGCACGGCCTTCGACCGCGTGGCCGCCGACCCGCATCAGCAGCTGGTGGTCGCCGTGCACGACGGCCGCGTCGTCGGCACGCTCCAGCTCACCGTCGTACCGGGGCTGTCCCGCGCCGGCATGACGCGCGGGCTCATCGAGGGCGTCCGCGTGCACAGCGACGCGCGCGGCAGCGGCCTGGGCAGCCTGCTCGTCGAGTGGGCCCTCGACGCCGCGCGCAGCGCGGGTTGCCGGATGGCCCAGCTCACCTCCGACGCCACGCGCGTGGACGCCCACCGCTTCTACGAGCGGCTGGGCTTCGAGGCCTCACACCTCGGCTTCAAGTACCACCTCTGAATCGCCTACCGGTGAATCGCCTACCGGCCCCGGACCGCCGGTGGCGGTACGGGCGCGGGCCCGCTCCCGGTGCGCCTTCTGCCGGCAGGCCGCACCGCAGTACCGGGCGGGCCGGCCCGTACGGGCGGACGGCACCGGCCCGTCGCACACAGCGCATCCGGTTTCGTTACGGGAGACGGGGGGATTGGGCGGTAGTTTCGTTACACCGCGCCCGGGGCGGAGGCTGTCGCACGCCAGCGCGGTCATCCTCCCCGGCGCGACCCCCGGGCCGCGCCGCTGCTCCATCGACAGGCAGCCCATGAGCAGGGCCATCACGTCCTCGATGGTCACGTCTTTCCGTACGGCGTCGGCCTGTTGGGCGCGGTGCAGCAGGGCGGCGAGCGCCTCGCGGAAGTCCGTTTCGACGCCGGGCGAGGGGTCGAAACGGCTCCCCAGCCCTTCCAGTGCGTCGCACAGCCCCTTGTTCCGCACGGTCAGCCGTATGACCGCGGAAAGGTAGCGGTAGAACACCCCACCGGGGTCGTCCGAATGCGCCAACTCCCGTGCTGTGTCGGTGAAAAGCCTGACCCGGTCGGCGATGGTCGCCCTGAACAGGGCTGTTTTGGACGGGAAATGACGGTAGACGGTGCCGGTGCCGACCCCGGCGCGGCGCGCGATCTCGCCGAGCGGCACCCCCAACCCGGCTTCTGCGAAGGCGGATCGGGCCGCTTGAAGGACCAGCGCGCGGTTGCGGCGGGCATCCGAACGGAGGGAAGCGGATCCCTGCGCAGGCACAGACGGATTCCTGTGTTCTGCCATGCGCGCGTCCCTCCGGGGCCGGGAATCAAAACGGGTTGTGGATTCCGATTTTATCCGGGCGTGTGAGCGAGGCGCTGACGCGCCATACCGGGGCAAAGTCAGCAAAGTTCGCAGGGCGGGCTAAGACAGGCTCGCCGTAAAGAAAAAGCCGCCGCCGGTGCGGAAAGCACCGACGGCGGCCTCACGGGACCGGCGAGAGGTCAGCCGGGGATCACCGCATCCCACGCCTTCCCCGCCGCCTCCAGCGCCTCCGTCTCGTCCGCAACCGGTGCGCCCAGTGCACGCAGCCCCTCGCCGAGCGCCGCCAGCGAGGCCAGGACGACCTCGCGGTCCGCATCCAGGCCGTAGTGGTTGACGCGGATCATCTCCTTGGCGAGCGGGCCGGCCGCCGCCTGCACCGGCACCGAGGCATCGGCGGCCAGGGCGGCCGCCACCACGTCGCGGGCGTCCTTGCCACCGGGGGCGCGCAGGGTGGTCGCGACGGGGGCCGCGTCCTCGTCACGCACGACGTACGGGGACAGGCCGCCGCCCAAAGCCCGTGCTCCTGCGCGCGTGGCGGCGGCAGCGGCGCGGTGGCGGGCCATGACGGCCTCCGGGCCGTCCTCCGCGATGCGGTCGGCGGCCTGCTCCAGAGCCAGCATCTCCAGCTGGGCGGGCGCGTGGGGCAGCGCTGTGCGACCGCCGTCGATCCAGCGCTCCTTCCAGTCGAGCAGGGAGAGGTACGAGCGGCGCGGCGCCTGCTCGTTGGCGGCGATGCGCTCCCAGGCACGGGCGCTGACCGAGACCACGGAGACGCCGGCCGGACCGGCCATCGCCTTCTGCCCGCCGATGACACACAGGTCGACACCCCACTCGTCGGTGAGGAGCGGCTCGGCGGCGACGGACGCGACCGCATCCAGCATCAGCAGCGCGCCGTGCGCGCGCACGACCTCGCCGATCTCGGCCACGGGGTTGGTGTTGCCCGTGGCCGCCTCGGCGTGCACCAGGCTGACGAAGTCGATCGCGGGATTCGCACGCAGGGCCTCGGCGACCTGGTCGGCCCCGACCGCACCGCTGAACGGCGCGGAGACGGTGACCACCTCGGCGCCGCAGGAGCGTAGCCAGCCGCCGAACGTCTCGCCGTACGGGCCGGTGATGATGTTGAGCGCGGTGCTGCCGGGCCGGACGGCCGAGCGGATCGCGGCCTCCAGCGGCAGCAGCGCCTCGCCCTGCATCGTGACGACGGTCTCGCGCGTCCGCATCAGTGCCGCGATCTTGTCCTCGATGCGCGCGAAGTGACCGGCGCCCAGCGGCGCGAGGTCGAGCAGGTCCGGTGCGGTGTTCGCAGTCACGGTGCCAGTGCCTTCCGGGTGTCGCGCCGCGTGTCCGGCGCTCGCCAATCTCCCCCTGACCCTACGTCCGTACCCGGTCCCGCGCCGACCGTCGTCCACAGGACCGGACGGACAATCCGATTACTCGGCCGGCACCCTGGCGGGGCTGCCTTCAGCCGTCCGCCAGCCGCCCGCGTCCACGCCTCCCGGTACCGCGCCCCCCGCCTCGTACGGCTCACGGGTGAAGACGAACGTGCCGAGGTCGAGGTGGCTGACCACGCCCTCCGCCGTCCGGACCGCGGTCAGCGTCTCCCCCGCGTAGTAGTCGTCGAGCCCCGTCCAGGTGCCGTCCTCCTCCAGGCGGAAGCGCGAGCCGCGCCCGCCCGAGCCCAGCGGCGACAGCTCCAGCGCCCCGCCGGCGCACAGCCGCAGCGTGAACGGCGCCGCACCCCAGTACCAGGAACCGGTCAGCTCCAGGTGCCCGTCCTCCACCTCGGAGAGGGGGGTCCAGGGCGCGGGAATCCGCGGTTCGAGCTCGGCGACCGTCGTCAGCAGGTCCACCGCGACGCTCCAGACCTCGAAGCAGGAGGTGCGGTTGGCCAGGACGACGCCCGCGATCCCGTCCTGCGGGCTCGTGATCAGCATCGCCACGAAGCCCGGCATGGTGCCCATGTGGCCCACGAGCGTCCGGCCGTCCCGCTGGATCACCTGCAGGCCGAGTCCGTAGCCGGACTGCCCCGGCGCCTGCGCGCCGCCCTCCGGCGTCCGCATCTCGGCGAGCGTCGCCGCGGACAGCACCCGCTCGTCCCCGTCTGTCAGGAACGCCGCGAAGCGGCACAGGTCGGCGGTCGTGGACCAGAGCTGGCCGGCGGGTGCCATCCGCCCGGTGTCTACCGCGGGCTCCGGGAGAAGGACGTCCGCCCAGGGGTGCACGGCCCAGCCGTCCGCGTGGGGCGCAGCGGGCGCGAGGGTCGTGCGCTCCATGCCGAGCGGTGCGAGCACCTCGCGGCGCAGCACGTCGTACCAGCTCTCCCCGCGGATCCGCTCGACCAGGGCGCCGAGCAGCGCGTAGCCGGGATTGGAGTAGTGGTGCAGCCGCCCCGGGGTGTGGCGCCGGGGGCGGTCGCCGAAGATGTCGTCGAGCTCGGGGCGCAGCGTGCCGTCCGTGCGCTCCCACCACGGCCCGCGCGCCTCCGCCGCGAGCCCCGCGGTGTGCGACAGGAGCTGGGCGATGGTCGCGTCACCGCCCGCCGGGGTGTCGAGGTGCGTGCCGAGCCGGTCGTCCAGCTTCAGCAGCCCCTCGTCGCGCAGCCGCATCACCAGCACGGCGACGAAGGTCTTGGTGATCGAACCGATGCGGTACTGGACGTCCTCGGACCGCGCCCCTCCGGGCAGTTCGCCACGGCCGGAGCTCCACACCAGGTCCCCCTCCCGCATCACCGCCCCCACCATGGAGGGCGCGCGCCCCTGGGACTGACCGGTGGCGAGCCGGTGGAGCAGAGCACGGCGGGTGGCGGGCAGCAGCCCGGCGTCTTCGTACGGGGCATCGATCATGACCGCACCCTAACCAGGGCAGTCCGCACGGTCACCGGCATTTCGGCCGGCCGGCCTGATCAGCGACTCATCAACGACTCATCAGCCTCTGATCAGAGGCTGCTCAGAGGCTGATCAGAGTGTAGGGTCTCGCGGCCCGTGGCACAGGCCGAGATTCTGACCAGCGGCTTTCAAGCTGTCTCACGGCGATGGCACACGGCCCAGTCTCACGAGGCGTGACACATCCTCAGCACGATTGTGCGGACGGCCAGGACCGCGATGCGCTTGTCCTGTTGCGTTGGGTTTGTCTGTGGATCTTGTGCTGAGCTGCGGGGTTGCCATGTCGAGTGAGAACGCTCGGCGTGGGAATCTCAGTGCACCTGGCTTCTGCGGAATTCGGGGGTGGGCTGCGAGCCGAGTCGTCGCAGGACCTTCAGGAGGAACCTGGCCCGCTGGGCGTCTGGAACGCGCGAGCTGTGTAGACGTTCTGGTGGAGCGGGTCCTGCCGGGCCGAGGCTGGTGCAGATCCGCGCGAACCGTCACCTGAGCTCGGCGGTCGTTGCCATCTTGACATCTGACGCCGATGTACGGGTGCCCGTTCTCCCTGTCGCCGGCTGTTCGCTGAAGCGCCGGGTGGCCAGAGTCCCGGGCGACCGTCACCGCGCGCACAGCCGGTCCAGGGATGCGAGGCTCTCCTGGTCCGCGGCGCGGTAGACCAGCAGCCGCAGCTCCGGGTCCTCCAGCGGGAGCAGGACCTCGAAATCGACGGCGATCGCCCCGACAGCCGGGTGCCGCAGCAGCTTGCGGCCGCGGCCGTTCACGCGGACCTCCCGCTCGGCCCACAGGCGCGCGAAATCCTCGTCCTGTGCGATGAATTCGGCGACCAGGCCGGCCAGTGCCCGGTCCTGCGGGTGGGCGGCCCAGGCCGCGCGCAGGTGGGCGACACCGTCGCGCAGCGCGGACTCGCGGTCGGCGTAGAAGCCGCGCATCGGCGGGTGCAGCAGGCAGAGCCACATGGCATTGCGCCGCTCCGGCGGCACGGCGTCGAAGTCCGGTAGAAGCCGGGCCATTTCGGGGTTCCATGCCAGCAGGTCGTAGCGGTGGTCCATCAGTACGGCGGGCAGCGGCGAGAGGTCACCGACCAGGCGGGCCAGCGACGGCGCCGCGCCGGCGGACGGCCCACCGGTGGTGCCGGGGCGGCGGTGTCCGGCCAGGTCGAACAGGTAGTCACGTTCGCCCGGTTCCAGGCACAGGGCCCGGGCCAGCGCCGCCAGCACCTCCGCCGAGGGCCGCAGTCCACGGCCCTGCTCCAGCCGGACCACGTAGTCGGTGCTGACTCCGGCCAGTTCGGCGACCTCCTCTCGGCGCAGTCCGGGCGTCCGCCGGGCCCGCCGGTGCGCGGGCAGGCCCAGCCGCTCCGGGTCCAACCGTTCGCGCCTACTGCGCAGGAAGGCGGCCAGTTCCTCGGTGGTGTCCACGGTTCGTGTCGTCATGACCGGTCCAACCGCCAGGGTGGGACCGGCCTTCCCAGGAAGTTCCCTCCCTTATCCGGGGACGGCCGCCGCCGCAGACTCGGTCCCGGCAACGGAACGCGAGCACACGCGAGCACAGGAGGACCTGATGGCACTGGCATTGGACGACTACCGGCTGCTGGGCCGCTCGGGACTGCGGGTTTCACCGCTGGCCCTGGGCACCGCGACCTTCGGCACCGAATGGGGGTGGGGCGCCGAACGGGCCGAGGCCCGCAAGCTGTTCGACCGCTACGTCGGGCTCGGCGGCAACCTCCTCGACACCGCCGACACCTACACCGAGGGCAGCTCCGAGCGCCTGCTCGGCGAGTTCGCCCACGAGGAGCGCGAACGCCTGGTGCTGGCCACCAAGTACTCGACCCTGCGCCGCCCCGGCGACCCGAACTCCGGGGGCGGGCACCGCAAGGCGCTGTTCGGCTCGGTGGAGGGCAGCCTGCGGCGGTTGGGCACCGACTACCTCGACCTGCTGTACCTGCACGTCTGGGACTTCCGGACGCCGGTGGAGGAGGTGCTACGCGGCCTGGACGACCTGGTCCGGCAGGGCAAGGTGCTGTACGTGGCGATCTCCAACACCCCGGCCTGGCAGGTGTCCCGGATGCAGGCGATCGCCGACCTGCGTGGCTGGTCTCCGCTGGTCGCGCTGCAGGTCGAGTACAGCCTGATCGAACGCACCGCGGAGCGCGACTTGATCCCGATGGCCCTGGAGCTGGGCCTGGGCGTGGTCCCGTACTCGCCGCTCGGCGGCGGGGTGCTCAGCGGCAAGTACAGCCGGCAGGACGTAGGCGCGACGGGCGCCGGCCCCGACGGGAGCACCCGTCGGAGCCACAACCTCGCCCTGGGCACCCTCACCGAACGAAGCCTCGGCGTGGCCGGAGTGGTCCGGGAGTTGGCCGGGGAGCTGGGGCACACCCCGGCCCAGGTGGCGCTGGCCTGGACGCTGCGGAAGCCGGGCGTGACGAGCACGCTGCTCGGCGCCCGCACCCCCGCCCAGTTGGAGGACAACCTGGGCGCTCTGACGGTCGAGCTGACGGGCACCCAGCTGGCCCGGCTCGACGCGGCGGGCGCGATCGACCTCGGCCAGCCGCACGAGCTGCTGGCGAGCGAGCCCATCCGCCGGGTGACCACCGGCGACCTGCGGATCGAGACCCGCCGCTGACGGCCGGCCGTCAGCGGCGGGAGCCGCGGTCTGGAACCGCGGTCGGTTCATCGTCCGGGCGAGCCACGTCCGGTTCGCTACCGCCGTCGGACTCCGTCGAACATGTCCATCGGCCCCTCCGGCCCTCGCGTACCTGCTGCAAACGACCGTGACAGGAACGATGAGAACGCAGCCTACGGCGTGAGACCGAACCACCCGAACGAGGCAAAGACCATGCCCGGCACGCGAGGCACTGCGAATCCGACAACACGGATGAGACCGCGTGAGAATCCGCCATCTGCCGTGCGACAGGACAGCCGCTCGGCACGCGACGCGATGAGAATCCGCCACCGCCAACGAGAACGAGTGGGAATCCGACAGCTTCAGTGCGACGGGACACCAGCGAGTCTCACGAAGACGGCATAAGTGCCACCGATGTGCCATCGAAGCTGAGACTGTGCCGTGAAATCCGAGACCCTACAAGAGACCGGATCACGTCTGCGCCATGTCCACGAAGCGCGAGTAGTGGCCCTGGAAGGCCACCGTGATCGTGGCCGTCGGGCCGTTACGGTGCTTGCCGACGATGATGTCCGCCTCGCCCGCGCGGGGCGACTCCTTCTCGTAGGCGTCCTCGCGGTGGAGCAGGATGACCATGTCGGCGTCCTGCTCGATGGAGCCGGACTCACGCAGGTCGGAGACCATCGGCTTCTTGTCCGTACGCTGCTCGGGGCCACGGTTCAGCTGCGAGAGCGCGATGACCGGCAGCTCCAGCTCCTTGGCCAGCAGCTTGAGGTTTCGGGACATGTCCGAGACCTCCTGCTGGCGGCTCTCGGCACGCTTGGCGCCGCCGGCCTGCATCAGCTGCAGATAGTCGATGATCACGAGCTTGATGCCGCTGCGCTGCTTCAGACGGCGGCACTTGGCGCGGATCTCCATCATCGACAGGTTCGGGGAGTCGTCGATGAAGAGCGGGGCGGCGGAGACGTCGGGCATCCGGCGGGCGAGGCGCGTCCAGTCCTCGTCCGTCATCGAGCCGGAGCGCATGTGGTGCAGGGCCACGCGCGCCTCGGCGGACAGCAGGCGCATCGCGATCTCGTTGCGGCCCATTTCGAGCGAGAAGATCACGCTCGGCATGTTGTGCTTGATCGAGCAGGCGCGGGCGAAGTCCAGCGCGAGGGTGGACTTACCCATGGCGGGACGGGCCGCGATGACGATCATCTGGCCGGGGTGCAGGCCGTTCGTGAGGGAGTCCAGGTCGGTGAAGCCCGTCGGGACGCCGGTCATCTCGCCGCTGCGCGAGCCGATCGCCTCGATCTCGTCGAGCGCGCCCTCCATGATGTCGCCCAGGGGGAGGTAGTCCTCGCTGGTGCGCTGCTCGGTGACGGCGTAGACCTCGGCCTGGGCCTTGTTGACGATGTCGTCGACGTCGCCGTCGGCGGCGTATCCCATCTGGGTGATGCGCGTGCCGGCCTCGACGAGGCGGCGCAGCACGGCGCGCTCGTGGACGATCTCGGCGTAGTACTCGGCGTTGGCCGCGGTGGGGACCGTCTGGACCAGGGAGTGCAGGTAGGGCGCACCGCCGACGCGGGTGATCTCGCCGCGCTTGGTGAGCTCGGCGGCGACGGTGATCGGGTCGGCCGGCTCGCCCTTGGCGTAGAGGTCGAGGATGGCCTGATAGATCGTCTCGTGCGCCGGGCGGTAGAAGTCGTGGCCCTTGAGGACCTCGACGACGTCGGCGATGGCGTCCTTGGACAGCAGCATGCCGCCGAGGACGGACTGTTCGGCGTCCAGGTCCTGGGGAGGCACGCGCTCGAAGGCCGCGGCGCCCTGCTGGCCCTGTCCGCCGCCCTGCGACCAGGAGCCGTCCTCCGCGCCGCGGTCGTGGCGCTCGCCGCGGGAGGGGCCGTCGCCGCGGCGGGGACGGGATACGGGGAGGCGGTCGCCGGGACCTGCATCCGCCCAGGGGTCGTCCATGGGCTCGGGGATGCTCATCCCGCCACCTCCTCCCGTCCGCGGAGCGGACCTTGCCGTGCTGTTCTTTCTTACGGCACGGCTCTGACAAACAGCCCGCCCGACTCCGGTTCCGGCGCGTCGAGTTCAGGGCGGTCCCGTCAGGTCCGTCGGGGCCGGAACAGGCGTCGGCCGCCGGTCCACGGTAGGCCCGCGGGCACCGTCAGCCAATCTGGTTATCCACAGGCCGTGTGGATGACGGGCCCCATCCTGTGGAGAAGTCCGCGCATCCTGTGCACGAGGCGGGGGAAACCGCTGTGGACAAACACACAGCCTCCCCGGGCCCACGCCTCTGACCTGCGGTTTCGCCATCCACCGGCTGTTGAGGAGAAAAACTTTCCCCGTCCGCCGGAGATCGCGACAAACGGCGCAGAGAAGATCGGACCGAGCGACTCAATGTAAGGGTCCCATGATAGTTGCACCAATTACCTGTGGAAGATTAGGTTGGAGGGATGACCCAGGCCCCCGAGCGCGCCCCCGTCACCGCCCGCCGGCACGACCGCGAGATCGTCGCGCTGGCCGTGCCCGCCTTCGGCGCACTCGTCGCGGAGCCCCTCTTCCTCATGGCCGACAGCGCCATCGTCGGCCACCTCGGCACCCCGCAGCTCGCCGGGCTCGGCATAGCCGCCGCCCTGCTCACCACGGCCGTCAGCATCTTCGTCTTCCTCGCCTACGCCACCACCGCGGCGGTCTCCCGGCGCGTGGGCGCGGGCGACCTGCGGGCCGCGATACGCCAGGGCATGGACGGCATATGGCTCGCCGCGCTCCTCGGCGCGGCCCTCGTGGCGGCCGTCCTGCCCACAGCCCCCGCGGTCGTCGAGCTCTTCGGCGCCTCCCCGACCGCCGCCCCGTACGCCACGACATACCTGCGGATCAGTGCCCTCGGCATCCCCGCCATGCTGATCGTCCTCGCCGCCACCGGCGTCCTGCGCGGCCTGCAGGACACCCGCACGCCGCTGGCCGTGGCCATCGGGGGCTTCGCCCTCAACGCCGCCCTCAACGCCGGGCTCGTCTACGGCGCGGACCTCGGCATCGCCGGCTCCGCCTGGGGCACGGTCATCGCCCAGTGGGCCATGACCGCCGCCTATCTCGCCGTGGTCCTCCGCGGCGCCCGGCGCCACGGCGCCTCCCTGCGGCCCGACGCGGCGGGCATCCGGGCCTGCGCCCAGGCCGGCGTGCCGCTCCTGGTCCGTACGCTCTCGCTGCGCGCCGTCCTCATGATCGCCACGGCCGTGGCGGCCCGGCTCGGCGACGCCCAGATCGCCGCCCACCAGATCGTGCTCACGCTGTGGACCCTGCTGGCCTTCGCGCTGGACGCCATAGCCATCGCCGGACAGGCGATCATCGGGCGCTACCTGGGCGCGGGGGATACGGAGGGCGCCCGGGCCGCCTGCCGGCGCATGGTGCAGTGGGGCGTCGTCTCGGGCGCGGTGCTGGGGGTGCTGGTGGTGGCCTCCCGGCCGCTGTTCATCCCCCTGTTCACCTCCGACGGCACCGTACGGGACACGCTGCTGCCGGCCCTGCTGGTGGTGGCCCTCTGCCAGCCCGTTGCAGGCGTGGTCTTCGTCCTGGACGGGGTGCTGATGGGGGCCGGAGACGGCACCTACCTCGCCCGGGCCATGCTGCTGGTCCTCGCCGTCTTCGCCCCTGCGGCCCTGCTCGTCCCCGTGCTCGGAGGCGGTCTGACGGCCCTGTGGTGGGCGATGACGCTGATGATGGCGGCCCGGATGGCGACCCTGTGGATGCGGGCGCGGTCGGGGCGCTGGATCGTCACCGGGGCGACCCGCTGAAGAAACGTATCCCCGAACACGTATCCCCGAACGAAGAAACGCACCCTCGAAAGGTCCCGAAAGGTGATGCGAACGGCAGGAGGGCCGCACCCCCACAGGGGTGCGGCCCTCCTTCAGGCTCTACCGATCACCGGTGGGTGATCAGGCAGCGACGACCTCGATGCCGAGCTTGGCAACGACGTCGGCGTGCAGACGCACGGAGACCTGGTGGGCGCCCAGGGTCTTGATGGGCGAGCCCACCTCGACGCGGCGCTTGTCGACGTCCGGGCCACCGGCAGCCTTGATCGCCGCAGCGACGTCGGCCTGGGTCACGGAGCCGAACAGGCGGCCGGCCTCGCCGGAGCGGGTGGCCAGACGGACCTTGAGGCCCTCGAGCTGACCCTTGATCTCGTTGGCCTGCTCGATCGTGGCGATCTCACGGATCTTGCGACCGCGGCGGATCTGAGCGACGTCCTGCTCGCCACCCTTGGTCCAGCGGATCGCGAAACCGCGCGGGACCAGGTAGTTGCGGGCGTAGCCGTCCTTGACGTCGACGACGTCACCGGCGGTGCCGAGGCCGGAGACCTCGTGGGTGAGGATGATCTTCATTAGTCGGTCACCCTTCCCTTATCGCGCGGACGACGTGTAGGGCAGCAGCGCCATCTCACGGCTGTTCTTCACAGCCGTGGCGACGTCACGCTGGTGCTGGGTGCAGTTGCCGGTCACGCGACGGGCACGGATCTTGCCGCGGTCGGAAATGAACTTCCGCAGCATGTTCGTGTCCTTGTAGTCCACGTAAGCGGTCTTGTCCTTGCAGAAAGCGCAGACCTTCTTCTTAGGCTTGCGCGGCGGGGGCTTCGCCATTGTCTCTCTCCTGTGTGATCAAGAAGTTTGTGTGCTGCTCGCCCTTAGAAGGGCGGCTCGTCCGAGTAGCCGCCGGAGTTGCCGGGGCCGCCGCCCCAGCCGCCTCCGCCGCCGCCCTGCTGGCCGCCGGACGGTGCGCTGGTGGCCCAGGGGTCGTCGGCGGGAGCACCGCCGCCGCCCTGCTGCTGACCGCCGGGGCCACCGCCCCAGCCGCCCTGCTGCTGGCCACCGCCGTAGCCACCCTGGCCACCGCGACCCGCGGTCTTGGTGACCTTCGCCGTGGCGTTCTTCAGGCTGGCGCCGACCTCTTCGACGTCGAGCTCGTAGACCGTGCGCTTGACGCCCTCGCGGTCCTCGTAGGACCGCTGCTTCAGACGGCCCTGCACGATGACGCGCATGCCGCGCTGGAGCGACTCGGCGACGTTCTCCGCCGCCTGACGCCACACCGAGCACGTGAGGAAGAGGCTCTCGCCGTCCTTCCACTCGTTGGTCTGGCGGTCGAAGGTGCGGGGAGTGGACGCGACGCGGAACTTCGCGACCGCCGCACCGGACGGGGTGAAGCGCAGCTCGGGGTCGTCGACGAGATTGCCGACGACCGTGATGACGGTCTCGCCTGCCATGGGTGAACCTCTCGGCGGGTGTGCTGCTGGCTGCTTGCTACTCGTTGAGCTACAGCCCGATTACCTCTGAACCGCTGGGGTTCAGTGGGTCTCGGGACGGAGGACCTTGGTCCGGAGGACCGACTCGTTCAGGTTCATCTGGCGGTCGAGCTCCTTGACGACCGCAGGCGTGGCCTGCAGGTCGATGACCGAGTAGATGCCCTCGGGCTTCTTCTTGATCTCGTACGCGAGACGACGACGGCCCCAGGTGTCGACCTTCTCGACCTTTCCGTTGCCCTCACGGACGACGGAGAGGAAGTTCTCGATCAGCGGGGAGACAGCGCGCTCCTCGAGATCGGGGTCGAGGATGACCATCACCTCGTAGTGACGCATGTGGAACCCACCTCCTTTGGACTCAGCGGCCACGGTCGTTCCGTGGCAGGAGGGTCGTGATGCGTGAACAACGGTATCGGCCGACACTGACAATCAGCGGAAAGTCCCTGGGTTGCCCCAGAGGACCGAAGCTGGTCTGGGCAGACACCGGTGCAGACCGTACAGAGTACCCGCACTCCGGCTTCCGGTTGAAATCCGGCCGCGCGGGCCCGCAATCTGTACGCAACCGGATGTGACCGGCGCAACAATGCGCCGGTCGCCTTCAGGAGGAGGTAGCCCCATGACACAGGCAGTGCGCCAGTCCCGCGGCCCCCGTTCTTTGATCAATGCCGTGCTCAACAGCGACGGAAAACCGCATCCGCTCGAGAACACCTTCGTCGCCGTGACGCTGGTGCTCGGAGTGCTCGCTTTCGTCTCCTCGGCCTTCAACAACCTGCACCTGCTCAGCTCGTGGAGCGGGCTGGCCGGCATCCTCACCGGTGCGTACGGCCAGTACATCTCGGCCACGACGGGCGAGCGCTTCCTGCTGATCATCGGACTGGGAGCGTCCGCCTTCGGCTTCTTCCTGGGCATGGCCCACGGGGGTCCCTTCGGGGGTGTCATCGGATAGCGCGGGGCCCGCCCGGCCGTACACCCGAACGGGCGCCCCAACGGTGTACGTCCCTGTCGCAGTAGGCTTCGCCGCGAGAGCCGGAGCCCCGACCATGGGGACACACCTGCCGAGGAGCGCCCCGCATGAGCCTGACCCTGAGGACAATCAGCCGAGAGCAGCATCTGGCTTATATCCAGAGCCTGCCCGCGGCCAGTCACATGCAGGTGCCGGCGTGGGCCGATGTCAAGGCGGAGTGGCGCTCGGAGAGCCTGGGCTGGTTCGACAAGACCGGGCAGATGGTCGGCGCGGGTCTGGTGCTCTACCGCCAGCTGCCCAAGATCAAGCGTTACCTGGCCTATCTGCCCGAGGGCCCGGTCATCAACTGGTTCTCGCCGAACCTCGCCGACTGGCTGCAGCCCATGCTCGCCCACCTCAAGCAGCAGGGTGCCTTCTCCGTGAAGATGGGCCCGCCGGTCGTCATCCGGCGCTGGGACGCGGGCGCGATCAAGTCCGGCATCTCCGACCCGGACGTCAAGCGCCTGCGCGACGTCGAGGCCACCTTCATCGAGCCGCGCGCCTTCGAGGTCGCCGACCAGCTGCGCCGGATGGGCTGGCAGCAGGGCGAGGACGGCGGCGCCGGCTTCGGTGACGTCCAGCCGCGGTACGTCTTCCAGGTGCCCCTGGCGAACCGCTCGCTCGAGGACGTCCACAAGAACTTCAACCAGCTGTGGCGCCGCAACATCAAGAAGGCCGAGAAGGCCGGCGTCGAGGTGGTCCAGGGCGGCTACGAGGACCTGCCCACCTGGCAGCACCTGTACGAGATCACCGCGGAGCGCGACAAGTTCCGCCCGCGGCCGCTGAGCTACTTCCAGCGCATGTGGACGGCCCTCAACACCGAGGACCCCAACCGCATGCGGCTGTACTTCGCGGTGCACGAGGGCGAGGCCGTCGCCGCCGCGACGATGCTGATCGTCGGCGGGCACGTCTGGTACTCCTACGGCGCCTCCGCCAACCACAAGCGCGAGGTCCGTCCCTCCAACGCCATGCAGTGGCGGATGCTGCGCGACGCCTACGCGCTGGGCGCGAGCGTCTACGACCTGCGCGGCATCGGCGACTCCCTGGACGAGAGCGACCACCTCTTCGGCCTCATCCAGTTCAAGGTCGGCACGGGCGGCCAGGCCGCGGAGTACCTCGGCGAGTGGGACTTCCCGCTCAACAAGCTGCTCCACAAGGCGCTCGACATGTACATGTCTCGTCGCTGACGTTCTCCCGGGGTCCTGCGATCCCGCGCGTTCAGCAAGCACAGCATCCAGCAGGCACAGGGAAAGGTTCCGGGACGGGCCATGGCGCTCACGCTCTACGTCGACACCGCGCGCTGGCGGGCGCACCAGCAAACCATCGTCCAGCAGTTCCCGGGCATCATCCCGGTGTGCAAGGGCAATGGATACGGCTTCGGCAACGAGCGGCTGGCCGACGAAGCGGCGCGCTTCGGCTCGGACGTCCTCGCCGTGGGCACCACCTACGAAGCGGCCCGGATCAAGGACTACTTCAGCGGTGACCTGCTGGTGCTCACCCCCTTCCGGCTGGGCGAGGAGCCCGTGCCGCTGCCGGACCGGGCCATCCGGTCCGTCTCCTCGGTCGAGGGGGTGCGCGGCCTGGTGGGCGCGCGCGTCGTCGTCGAGGTCATGAGCACCATGAAGCGGCACGGCATCAGCGAGGAGGACCTGCCCAAGCTGCACGCGGCCATAGAGGACGTGCGCCTGGAGGGCTTCGCCATCCACCTGCCGCTGGACCGCACGGACGGCTCGGACGCCGTCCAGGAGGTCGCCGAGTGGATGGAGCGGCTGCGCAACGCGCGCCTGCCGCTGCACACCATGTTCGTCAGCCATCTGAAGTCCGAGGAACTCGCGCGGCTGCAGCAGCAGTACCCGCACACCCGCTTCCGCGCCCGCATCGGCACCCGGCTGTGGCTGGGCGACCACGGCGCCACCCACTACAAGGGTGCGGTCCTGGACGTGACGCCCGTGTCCAAGGGCGACCGCTTCGGCTACCGCCAGCAGAAGGTCGGCGCGGACGGCCACCTCGTCGTCGTGGCGGGCGGCACCTCGCACGGTGTGGGCCTGGAGGCGCCGAAGGCGCTGCACGGCATGATGCCGCGGGCCAAGGGCGTCGCCCGGGCCGGCCTCGCGACCATGAACCGCAACCAGTCGCCCTTCTACTGGGCCGACAAGCAGCTCTGGTTCGCGGAGCCCCCGCACATGCAGGTGTCGATCCTCTTCGTGCCGAACGACATGCCGACCCCCCAGGTCGGCGATGAGATGGTGGCCAAGCTGCGGCACACCACCACGACGTTCGACCGTCTCGTCGACCACTGACCCACCCCCTCCCCTCGGGTTGACGGGCCCGGGCGGCCGCCTCCTACGCCGGTGGGCGGCTGCCGGTCCCCCAGCGCACGCTCGTGCCCGCGGACCGCTCGGCGTGCGGCGGCGCGTGCGCGGGGCCCAGGGCGACGACGTCCGGGGCCCCGTCCAGGATGCCGCCGGAGGGGTCGTCGGAGCCGTCCCGGCGGACGACGTCCCGCTCGGGCATGAGGACATCGCGCACGATGACCGCGCACAGGTACAGCGTGCCCAGCAGGTGCAGGGCGATGGCCAGTTGATAGCCCTCCGTGGGCAGGCCCTGGTGCTTGTCACCGCTGCCCGTGTAGGCGAGGTAGGACCAGATGCCGAGGAAGTACAGCACCTCGCAGACCTGCCAGATCAGGAAGTCGCGCCACTTGGGGCGCGCCAGCACGGCGAGCGGGATGAGCCAGAGCACGTACTGCGGTGAATAGACCTTGTTGGTGAGGATGAAGAGCGCCACCACGAGGAAGGCCAGCTGGGCGAAGCGCGGGCGCCTGGGGGCGTAGAGGCCGAGGGCCACCAGGGCCAGGCAGCCCAGGATCATCAGCAGGCTCACGTACGTATTGGCGTCGTCCAGGGGATTGCCGGTCCGCTGGGAGATCAGCAGCCAGATCGAGCCGAAGTCGATCGGGCGCTCCTGGCTGAAGGTGTAGAACTTCGCCCAGCCCTCGCGGATGTGGAAGCCGGCGGCGTCGTGCGTGAGCATCACCGGAAGGTTCACCACCAGCCAGGCGGCCACGGCGGACGCGGTGGTCACGGCGAAGGCCTTCATGCGCCCGGCCCGCAGGCACAGCACGAAGAGCGGGCCGAGGAGCAGCAGCGGATAGAGCTTCGCCGCGGCCGCCAGGCCGATCAGGGCGCCCGCGAGCACCGTCCTGCCGCGGGACCACATCAGCATCGCCGCTGCGGTGAGGGCGACGGCGAACAGGTCCCAGTTGACGGTGGCCGTCAGGGCGAAGGCCGGTGCGAGCGCGATCAGCAGGGCGTCCCAGGGCCGGCGCCGGTGCGTACGGGCCGAGCAGATGGCGATCACGGCGGTGCAGGCCATCAGCATGCCGGCGTTGACCAGCCAGTTGATCTGCTCGCGGTGCTGGATGGTGCCGCCGCCGGGGGTCAGCCAGGCGGCGATCTGCATGAACAGGCCGGTGAGGACCGGATATTCCAGATAGTCCATGCCGCCGGAGACGGCCTGGGGGATGCGGTCGAAGTACGGGATCAGGCCCGCGTCGAAGCCGCGGCCGCTGTAGAGGTGCGGGATGTCGGAATAGCAGGCGTGGGTGTACTGCGTGGTGGCGCCGAAGAACCACCCGTACTCGTAGCAGGGGAGCTTCTGGACCATGCCGAGGGCGAACATCCCGATCGCCACCAGCACGATCACACGGACCGGCGTCCACCAGCCCCCGCCGGGCACGGCCCGCTTGCCCGCGGGCCCGCCGATGAGCTCGCTGCCTGCGGCCGCCACCTCGTCCTCATCGGTGGGCCGCACCTGCCGGTCGTCGTCCCGCGCGCTCCTCATGGGGCCATCCTGCCGTACGTGCCTGTGAGCTGCCGGAGCCTGTGGATAACTTCGAGGGCCGTCTCACGCGAACGCGGGACGGCCCTCGGAGCGGATGCCGGACTCGGGGGTCCGGGCTGGTCAGCCGTTCATGCCACCGAAGAGGCCGCCGCCTCCGGGGCGCCTGCTGGTGTCCGGCGTCGGCGACTCGCCCGGCCCGCCACCGGGGCCACCGCCGGGACCGCCGCCCGGTCCGCCACCGGGGCCACCGGTGCTGCCACCGGTGCTCCCGCCGTGCTTGCAGCGGAAGTCGAACACCGAGCAGGAACGGCTCGCCGACGGGCTCGGCGAGGTGGACTTCGACGGCGTGCCGGACGGGGAGGCGGACGGCGACGCCGGCGGGGGCGCGGAGGGAGGCGCGCTGGGGGAGGGGCTGGCGCCGTCACCGAAGATCTTCTCGCCGAGCGGTTGCGCCGGCTCGAACTGCTCGATCGGCTGGCCCTTGAGCGCGGCGTTCATGTAGTCGGCCCAGATCTCCGCCGGGAACGACGCACCGTGGATGGTCTCCTTGCCGCCCACGCCGCGCATCGACAGGAACTCCTGCTTCTTGGCGTTGGGGTCGACCCGGTACATGCCGATCGCCGTGGACAGCTGCGGCGTGTATCCCGCGAACCAGGCGGAGCGGTTCTCGTCCGTCGTACCCGTCTTGCCAGCGGCCGGACGGCCGCCGGCGAGCTTGGCCGAGGTGCCCGTGCCCTCCTCCACGACGGTCTTGAGGACGTCGGTGATGTTGTTCGCCACGTTCGGCGAGAACGCGGTGTCCGACTTCATCTCGTGCGCGTAGACCGCCCTGCCGTCCCGCTCGACCTTCTCGACCGAGTACGGGTCGATCTGCTTGCCGCTGGCGGCGAACGTGGCGTAGGAACCGGCCAGGCGGATCGCGCTGGGCGCCGATGTGCCGAGCGAGAAGGTGGGCGTGGTGGCGGAGAGCTGGTCCTTGTCCAGGCCGGCCCGCAGGGCGGCCTCCTTGACCAGGTCCGTGCCCACGTCCATGCCGAGCTGGATGAAGGGGGTGTTCACCGAGTACTGCATGGCGGTGCGCAGGGTGACGAGGCCCTTGTCCTCTTCACCGTCGTTCTTCTGGTGCCACTCGCTGCCGTCGTTGTCGTGCCAGATCTTGCCGTTGTACTCCCGCAGCGTCACCTTGTTGTTGCCGTTGTAGATGCTGTCGGGAGAGACGAGCGTGCGCTGGCTGTCGCTCTGCTGCCGGCCCAGGGCCGGGTTGCGCTTGCCGTGCGACATGGCCGCGGCGAGCACGAAGGGCTTGAAGGTCGAGCCCACCTGCACGCCGGTGTAGTCGGCGTTGTTGGTGTAGTGCTCCAGCGCGTTCTCGCCGCCGTAGATGGCGACGATCTTGCCGGTCTTGGGGTCGACGGAGGCCCCGCCGAACTGCACGAACTTGTCGCGCTCCCGCACGTCCGGCTTGATGTTCGCCTTGCGGACGTCCTCGACCGACTTCGCCAGGGCGCCCACCTTGTCCCGGTCGAAGGTCGTGTAGATCTGGTAGCCGCCGCGGTCCAGCTGGGTCTTGCTGATGCCGGAGTGGGCGACGACGTAGTTGTCGGCGAGGTCGGTGAGGTAGCCGATCTGGCCGGCGCGGTTGGTCGCGGGCTTGGGCTTCTGGGGCGTCGGGAAGCCCTTGCCGACCCACATGTCGCGGTCGGCCGCCTTCATGTTGCCCGTCTCGACCTCGCGGTCCAGGGTCCACTTCCAGCGGTCGGTGGCCCGCTTGGTGTTCTTCTCCGCGGTGGCCGCCGGGCCCTGGCCGCCGTACGGGTCGTACAGGTTGGGACCGTTGAGCGTGGCGGCGAGGAACGCGCTCTCGCTCGGCGTGAGGTCCTTGCAGTCCTTGTCGTAGTAAGCGCGTGCCGCGGCCTGGATCCCGTAGGCCCCCCTCCCGTAATAGGCGGTGTTGAGGTACCCCGCAAGGATCTCGTCCTTGTCCTTGGTGGCACCCACCTTTATGGAGATCAGCAGCTCGGTGGCCTTGCGCTTGAGCGTCTGTTCCTGGCTCAGGTACGTGTTCTTCACGAACTGCTGCGTGATGGTCGAACCGCTCTGGGTCTCCCCGCCCTGCGCCATCTTCACGACGGCGCGCGCGATGCCCATCGGGTCGACGCCCCAGTCCTTGTAGAAGCTGGCGTTCTCGGCCGAGATCACCGCTCGCTGCATCGACAGGGGGATCTTGGAGATCGGCACGATCTGGCGGTTGAGCGCACCACCGCCCGCGACCACCATCTGCTTGCCGTCGGCCCAGTAGTAGACGTTCTTCTGCACCTGGGCGGTCCGCTGGGCGGACGGCACCTGGACCACGGCCAGGGCGATGCCCACGGTGCCGAAGATCAGGCCGATGAAGGTGAAGGCCGTCCCGAGGACCAGCTTCCAGGAGGGCAGCCAGCGCTTGGCGCCGTCCTTGCCCGCCCGGGGATAGTCGATGAAGCGCTTCTTGCCGGGGCGCCGGCCGCCGGAGCCTCCTCCTGGATCGCCGCCGCGTCTGCGGCCGCCGGCCGCGGGGCCGCGCTGGGTCGCACGGCGGGCCTCGGCCCGGCTGCCGTGCCGGTCGGACTCGCCGCGGCCGGACCGCGCGGCGGAACTGCTGGTCGGCGCGGCGCGGCGGCCGGGTCCCGGCTGCTGTGCCGCGCGCCTGGCCGCGGCTCGTCCGCCGCCCTGAGGCTGCGGCGGCTTGCGGCGGTGCTCGCTCATCGAACGACTACTCCTCGGGCAGGCGCTATCGCCTGGAAGCGGCAGGTGGCTTGCGTTCCCCCCGATGCGCTGAACGGCTGCCTGAGGCAACCGGGCGCATTGCGTACGGGACGAGGACGCCTGTCGTCGCCACTCGGTTCCCGCTGGTCTGCATGGCGCACAGACTACGCACGGCCAAAACGCTCCTACTACGGATGTTCACTCCAATTCAGGCCGCTTGTGTCCCACGAATCGGTGATGTGACCTCGTTCACCGTGCCCCCTCTTGTCGCATCCAGGGGTGCGTTCTATCGTCTGGATGTATCGAGTCGATACATCAGCTCGGCATAAAGGTCGGCTCGGAGTCGGCATAAGGGACCAATAGGGACTAGGGATCACAAGGACTAGGCTGTGTGCGACAAGGAGGCGAAACATGAGCAGACGCTCCGGCATCCTCGAGTTCGCCGTCCTCGGCCTGCTCCGCGAGTCCCCGATGCACGGCTACGAGCTGCGGAAACGCTTGAACACCTCGCTCGGGGTGTTCCGTGCGTTCAGCTACGGCACCCTCTACCCCTGCCTGAAGGCCCTCGTGGCCAACGGCTGGCTGGTCGAGGAACCCGGGAGCGCTCCGGAGGACGCCCGTGCGGCGTCCCTGGCCGGACGGCGGGCGAAGATTGTCTACCGCCTGACGGCAGAGGGCAAGGAGCACTTCGAGGAGCTGCTCGCCCACACCGGCCCGGATGCGTGGGAGGACGAACACTTCGCCGCCCGCTTCGCGTTCTTCGGGCAGACGTCGCGGGACGTACGGATGCGCGTGCTGGAAGGCCGCCGCAGCCGTCTGGAGGAGCGCCTCGAAAAGATGCGCGCCTCCCTCGCCCGCACCCGGGAACGGCTGGACGACTACACCCTCGAGCTTCAGCGCCACGGCATGGAGTCCGTGGAGCGCGAGGTCCGCTGGCTGAACGAGCTGATCGAGAGCGAGCGGGCCGGGCGTGACAAGCGCACCGGTCCGGACCAGTGAGCCCTGCACTCCTGCAGGGCTTCGTCGAGTACTAACAGGGAGCAACCGGAATGGGTTCGGTTCGCGTAGCCATCGTCGGCGTGGGCAACTGCGCCGCCTCGCTGGTGCAGGGCGTCGAGTACTACAAGGACGCCGACCCGAACGGCCGCGTGCCGGGTCTGATGCACGTGCAGTTCGGCGACTACCACGTCCGTGATGTGGAGTTCGTGGCCGCCTTCGACGTCGACGCGAAGAAGGTCGGTCTCGACCTCGCCGACGCCATCGGCGCCAGCGAGAACAACACCATCAAGATCTGCGACGTGCCGAACAGCGGCGTCACCGTCCAGCGCGGCCACACCCTCGACGGTCTGGGCAAGTACTACCGCGAGACCATCGAGGAGTCCGCCGAGGCTCCCGTCGACGTCGTCCAGGTCCTCAAGGACAAGCAGGTCGACGTTCTCGTCTGCTACCTCCCCGTGGGCTCCGAGGACGCCGCGAAGTTCTACGCGCAGTGCGCCATCGACGCCAAGGTCGCCTTCGTCAACGCCCTCCCGGTCTTCATCGCCGGCACCAAGGAGTGGGCGGACAAGTTCACCGAGGCCGGCGTCCCGATCGTCGGTGACGACATCAAGTCGCAGGTCGGCGCCAC
The DNA here is from genome assembly GCF_013394065.1 of Streptomyces rectiverticillatus. NCBI lineage: Bacteria > Bacillati > Actinomycetota > Actinomycetes > Kitasatosporales > Streptomycetaceae > Streptomyces > Streptomyces rectiverticillatus. Next base: position 3,814,737 of record NZ_CP040752.1, on the reverse strand, counting down.
CATCACGCACCGCGTGATGGCCAAGCTGTTCGAGGACCGGGGCGTCATCCTGGACCGCACGATGCAGCTGAACGTCGGCGGCAACATGGACTTCAAGAACATGCTCGAGCGCGACCGCCTCGAGTCCAAGAAGATCTCCAAGACGCAGGCCGTCACCTCGCAGATCCCCGACCGCGAGATGGGCGAGAAGAACGTCCACATCGGTCCCTCGGACTACGTGGCCTGGCTGGACGACCGCAAGTGGGCGTACGTGCGCCTCGAGGGCCGCGCCTTCGGTGACGTCCCGCTGAACCTGGAGTACAAGCTCGAGGTCTGGGACTCCCCGAACTCGGCCGGTGTCATCATCGACGCCGTCCGCGCCGCGAAGATCGCCAAGGACCGCGGCATCGGCGGCCCGATCCTCTCCGCCTCCTCGTACTTCATGAAGTCGCCGCCGGTGCAGTACTTCGACGACGAGGCCCGCGAGAACGTCGAGAAGTTCATCAAGGGCGAGGTCGAGCGCTAAGCGTTCCGCTTCTTTCGCCTCCCTCCGCCACAGGTCCCCGGGTCGTCCGCCCGGGGACCTGGGCGTTGTGTGAGGCTGTGGACCATGCCCGTTGTGCGTGATCTTCGCGTCCTGCTCCGCCTTCGCGATTTCCGCCGCCTGCTGGCAGTCCGGCTCCTCTCTCAGGCCGCCGACGGGGTCTACCAGGTCGCCCTCGCCGCCTACGTGGTCTTCTCCCCGGAGAAGCAGGCCTCCCCCACGGCCATCGCCTCGGCCATGGCCGTGCTCCTGCTGCCGTACTCGCTGCTGGGCCCCTTCGCCGGAGTACTGCTGGACCGCTGGCGCCGCCGACAGGTGCTGCTCCACGGCAACCTGCTGCGCGCAGCCCTGGCCACCGTGACCGCCCTGCTCGTCGTCGCACGCGCCCCCGACTGGCTCTTCTACGCCTCCGCCCTGTCGGTCACCGCCGTCAACCGCTTCGTGCTGGCCGGGCTCTCCGCCGCCCTGCCGCGGGTGGTCGACTCCCGCGAGCGGCTGGTCATGGCCAACTCCCTCTCCCCGACCGCCGGGACCCTGGCGGCCACCGTGGGCGGCGGCCTCGCCTTCGCCGTACGCGTGGCCGCTCCCGAGGGGACGGGCTCCGACGCCTGGGTCGTCCTGCTCGGCGCGGCGCTCTACCTGTGCGCCGCCCTGTGCTCCCTGCTGATGCCCATCGGCCTGCTGGGGCCGGACACGCCGGTGGCCCACCGGCTGGGCGCCACCCTGACCGGCACCGCTCGGGGACTGGCCGCGGGGCTGCGCCATCTCGCCGAGCGCCGCACGGCCGCGTACGCGCTCGCCGGCATGACGCTGATGCGCTTTTGCTACGGCGCCCTGACGGTCACCGTGCTGATGCTCTGCCGCTACGCGTGGACGAGCAGCGAGTCCAAGGGGATGGCCCTGCTGGGGCTCGCCGTCGCCATCTCGGGAGCGGGGTTCTTCGCGGCGGCCGTCATCACCCCCTGGGCGGTCTCCCGGCTGGGCAGGCTCGGCTGGATGGTCGCCTGCGCCGCCGCCGCGGCGGTGCTGGAACCCGCCCTCGGCCTGCCGTTCGAGCGCGTCCCCATGCTGATCGCCGCCTTCGTCCTGGGCCTGACCACCCAGGGCGCCAAGATCGCCACGGACACCGTGGTCCAGTCCTCGGTGGACGACGCCTTCCGGGGCCGGGTCTTCTCGCTCTACGACGTCCTCTTCAACGTCGCCTTCGTGGGGGCGGCCGCGGTGGCTGCCCTGATGCTGCCGCCCGACGGCCGCTCGGCCCTACTGGTGTCCGCGATCGCCGTGCTCTACACAGTCGTCGCCGTCGTCCTGGCGGGCTTCCGGAGCCGGGAGGACGCATAGCGCGGCCCCGCGCGTGTTTCACGTGAAACACGCGCGGGGTCTCCGGCCAGGGCCCAAGGTCAGCCCTGCGCCGCCCACCAAACCTTGAGCGCGGCGACCGCCTCGTCGTGGCTCATCGGGCCGTTCTCCAGGCGCAGCTCCAGCATGTGCTTGTACGCCTTGCCGATCTGCGGGCCCGGGCCCACGCCCAGGATCTCCATGATCTGGTTGCCGTCCAGGTCCGGCCGGATCGCGTCCAGCTCCTCCTGCTCCTGCAGCCTGGCGATGCGCTCCTCCAGGCCGTCGTACGCCCGCGAGAGCGCATTGGCCTTGCGCTTGTTGCGCGTGGTGCAGTCGGACCGGGTCAGCTTGTGGAGCCGCTCCAGCATGGGCCCGGCGTCGCGCACGTACCGGCGGACGGCGGAGTCGGTCCACTCGCCGGTGCCGTAGCCGTGGAAGCGCAGGTGCAGCTCCACGAGCTTGGAGACGTCCTTCACCAGCTCGTTGGAGTACTTGAGCTTGGTCATCCGGGACTTGGTCATCTTGGCGCCCACCACCTCGTGGTGGTGGAAGGAGACCCGGCCGTCCTTCTCGAAGCGGCGCGTCCGCGGCTTGCCGATGTCGTGCAGCAGGGCCGCGAGGCGCAGTACCAGGTCGGGGCCGCCGCCGGGCTGATCGCGCGGGGCCTCCAGGGCGACGGCCTGCTCCAGGACGGTGAGCGTGTGCTCGTACACGTCCTTGTGGCGGTGGTGCTCGTCGCGCTCCAGGCGCAGGGCGGGCAGCTCGGGCAGGACGAGCGCGGCGAGCCCGGTGTCGACCAGGAGCCTCAGGCCCTTGCGCGGGTGGTCGGAGAGGATCAGCTTGTTGAGCTCGTCCCGGACCCGCTCGGCGGAGACGATCTCGAGCCGGCCGGACATCTCCGTCATCGCGGTGACGACCTCGGGGGCGACCTCGAAGTCGAGCTGGGCGGCGAAGCGGGCGGCCCGCATCATGCGCAGCGGGTCGTCGGAGAAGGACTCCTCCGGGGTGCCGGGGGTGCGCAGGACCCGGGCGGCCAGGTCCTCCAGGCCGTTGTGCGGGTCGATGAACTCCTTCTCCGGCAGCGCGACGGCCATGGCGTTGACGGTGAAGTCGCGGCGGACGAGGTCTTCCTCGATCGAGTCGCCGTAGGAGACCTCCGGCTTGCGGGAGGTCCGGTCATAGGCTTCCGACCGGTATGTGGTGACTTCAATGTCGAAGTCAGCTTTGCGGCATCCCACGGTGCCGAAGGCGATGCCGACCTCCCAGACCGAGTCCGCCCAGGGCCGGACGATCTTCAGGACGTCCTGCGGGCGGGCGTCCGTAGTGAAGTCGAGGTCGTTGCCGAGCCTGCCGAGCAGCGCGTCCCGTACGGATCCCCCGACCAGGGCAAGCGTGAACCCGGCTTCCTGGAATCGGCGGGCGAGGTCGTCGGCCACGGGGGAGACCCGCAGGAGCTCGCTCACGGCACGGCGCTGCACATGGCTGAGCTCGTTGGTCGACGACTGGGTGAGGCTGTCATTGTTGGCATTCGGCACAACAGAAGAGGGTACGTGGCCGCGCGCCGCAGGGCCTCCCGGTTACGGACGCATGGCGCACCCCACGCAAAGCGGGTGCAGCCGGGACATCGGGCCGGCTGCGCGATCTTGCGGAGCGGTCCGCAGCACTTCGTCACAGCGGGCCTCGTTACCATTCGTGGACGCACAACCGACGACCACTGACGACGACGAGGGACGGACGAGCGCGTGGCCGAGGCGGCAGAGACCCAGGAGACCCCCTCCGCTGCTGCCTGCCGGTGGTCCCGGCACCTTGCGACGCTCCTGACGGGCGTGGCGCTGCTGCTCGGCCTGGTGCAGCTGCCGGCGGCGCCGGCGGCCCGCGCCGAGCCCTCGGGCTCCCGGCCGGTCGACGTCTCCGTCCACACGCTGACGCCCGCCGCGCCGAAGCAGGACGACACGCTCACGGTCTCGGGCACCGTCACCAACACCGGTGGCTCGACGGTCACCGACGCGCACGTCGGCCTGCGGGTGGGCAGCCAGATCAACAGCCGGGTCGACGCCGACGAGACCGGCAGCCGGTCCCCGTCGGGCACCGACGGCTCCGAGATCGGCAAGCACACCCAGAAGATCGACAAGCTCCCTCCGGGGGCCGGCCGCGACTTCAGCATCTCGCTGCCGGTGAAGGACCTGGACCTCAGCCGGGACGGGGTGTACCAGCTCGGCGTCTCGCTGTCGGGGCGCACCGCGGACCAGGGCTACGAGCGGGTGCTGGGGATCACGCAGACGCTGCTGACCTGGCAGCCCTCCGCGATCGAGGGCAAGAAGACGCAGCTCACGTTCCTGTGGCCGCTGATCTCCGCGACGCACCTCACGGCCCGGACCGAGTCCGATCAGCAGCAGACGCCGATCTTCCCCAACGACGACCTGGCCGCGGAGCTGGCCCCGGGCGGCCGGCTGCAGCAGCTGGTGGCGCTGGGCAAGGACCTTCCGATCACCTGGGTGATCGACCCGGATCTGCTCGCCACGGTCGAGGCCATGACCAAGAGCTACCGGGTGGGCGGCCCGGACGGGAGGACCACCCCGGGCCGGGGCCAGGCGGTCGCCAAGCAGTGGCTCAGCCAGCTGCAGACCGCCGTCTCCGGTGACCAGGTGGTGGCGCTGCCGTTCGGCGACCCCGACCTCGCGTCGCTGGCCCACCACGGCAAGGACGTGCCGGGCTCCCTGAGCCACCTGCAGTCCGCCACGGAGCTCGCCTCGACGACCGTGGACACCATCCTCGGCGTGAAGCCGCGCACGGACTTCGCCTGGCCCGTCGACGGCGCCGTCGACTCCTCGATCATCGACGTCGCCACCTCGGCCGGCGCCCACAACGTCATCGCGCGCAGCGACAGCTTCCGCGACCGGACGTCCTACAGCCCCACCGCGGCCCGCCAGATCGGCAGCGGCAACACCGCCGTCGTGGCGGACGCCCGGATGTCCACCGGCTTCCAGGGCGACCTCGTCCGCGCCGGCGAGTACTCGCTCGCCGTGCAGCGGTTCGTCGCCCAGAGCCTCCTGGTGAACCGGCAGGCGCCGGACAACGAGCGCAGCATCGTCGTGGCGCCGCAGCGCATGCCCACCGCGAGCCAGGCCCAGGCGATGGCCGCGGCGATCAAGGCCCTCTCGGACAACCGCTGGACGCAGCCCGTCAACCTGGGCGACGCGGCCGCGGCCAAGCCGGACCCGGACGCGAACCAGCAGGTCCCGGGCACCGGCTCGTACCCCGAGTCGCTGCGCGAGCAGGAGCTGTCCACCAAGGCGTTCCAGGAGATCCAGAAGACCCAGTCCACGCTGGACGGCTTCAAGGTGATCCTGACCTCGCAGGACCGCGTGGTGACGCCCTTCGGCAGCGCGATCATGCGGGAGATGTCGGCCTCGTGGCGCGGCGACCGCAAGGGCGCCGCCGAGTTCCGCGAGGCGGTGCAGTCCTATCTGTACGGGCTCACCCGCCGCGTGGAGCTGATCAAGAAGTCCGACGTCACCCTGTCCGGGCGCAGCGCGACCATCCCCATCACGGTCCACAACGGCCTGCTGCAGGGGATCGAGGGGCTCCACCTGGTGCTGGAATCCAGCCAGACCAACCGTCTGCAGGTCGACCGCTCCCAGCCCGTGAAGATCAACGGCGGGCAGAACCAGTCGGTGAAGTTCGAGACCCGGGCCAATGCCAACGGCCCGGTGCGCGTGACGGCCCGGCTCTACACGGCCGAGGGCCAGCCCTACGGCGACCCGGTCGTCTTCACTGTGCATGTCACGTCCATCACCCCTATGGTTCTCATCGTCATCGCCGGTGGTGTGCTCCTGCTGGTCCTCGCGGGGCTCCGCATCTACATCAAGCGGAAGCGGTCCGCCGCCCGTGCGACCGAGGGCGGAGAGCCCGGGGCGGACGGCGAGGGGCCGGACGACGGAGGCCCGGGGGACGACCGGCCCGCGCGGCCGGGTGACCCGGCTCCGGACACCGGATCGCGTGACACGGAGCCATCCGGCTCGGGTGAGAAAGTGGAACATTGACGCTTAGTGGGGCCGGCCGGCCGCGGACGATGAGGTGGGGTAGCGATGAACGCGCCGTACGACGGTGACCGCGGGCAGGGCGCGGGTGGTGAGCCGCGGGGTCAGTACCCGCCGCCCCCGGCTCCCCCCGGCACGCCCCGCCAGGGCCCGTACGCCCAGGATCCCTACCTGCGGGACGCCTACGCCTCCGAGCCCTACCCCGGGCACGACCCGGCCGCCCAGGACCCCCTGGACGAGGCGCTGTACGACCGCTCCGCCCACCCGGCGCCGCCCGGCACGTACCGCAACACCTACCCGCAGCAGCAGCCGGGCCCCGACACGGGCGCCCGGGCGTGGCCTCCCGCCCGGTCCGGCGGCCCGGGCGGCTTCCCGGCCTACGGTGACGACGACGCCACCAAGCAGTTCGCCGCCGTGGACGGCTTCGCCGACCGCCCCGAGGACGGCGGCCCCCGGCGGGACGCCTTCGCCCACCTCTACCGCGACCAGCAGCAGCCCTACGAGCCGCCGCGGCCGCCGGGGCAGCAGATCCCGGCCCCGGGCCAGTACGGCGCGCAGCCTCCGCAGGGCGTCCCCGGCGTCCCCACGCCCGAGCCCGCTCCGGAGCCGGCCGCCGCTGCCGCTCCCGCGGCGAAGGCGCCGCAGGCCAAGGGCGGCGGCAAGGCCGCGAGCCTGCTGAAGTCGAGCGCGGTGATGGCCGCGGGCACGATGGTCTCCCGCATCCTGGGCTTCGGCCGCAACCTGGTCATGGCGGCGGCGATCGGCGTCGGCACGCTCAACGACGACTACCAGGTCGCCAACGTCCTGCCGACGATGATCTACATCCTGGTGGGCGGCGGCGCCCTGAACGCCGTCTTCATCCCGCAGCTGGTCCGCGCGATGAAGAACGACGAGGACGGCGGCGAGGCTTACGCCAACCGGCTCCTGACGCTCGTGGTCGTGCTGCTGGCAGGCGTCACCACCGTCTGTGTGCTGGGAGCGCCGCTCTTCATCCAGGCGATGTCGCCGACCATCGCCGGCGACCCGGACCGGATGGACGTGGCGGTCGCGTTCGCCCGCTACTGCCTGCCCACGATGTTCTTCATGGGTGTGCACGTCGTCCTGGGGCAGATCCTCAACGCACGTGAGAAGTTCGGCGCGATGATGTGGACCCCGGTCCTCAACAACATCGTCATCATCGCGACCTTCGGCTCCTTCATCTGGGCCTTCGGTCCCTTCACCGACAGCGGGGTCACCGCCGCCACCATCACGCCCGAGGGCGTGCGGCTGCTCGGCATCGGCACGCTGCTGGGCCTGGTCGTCCAGGCCCTGGCGATGCTCCCCTACCTGCGCGATGCGGGATTCAGGATCCGTCCCCGCTTCGACTGGCGCGGCCAGGGCCTCGGCAAGGCCGCGGGCCTCGCCAAGTGGACCTTCTTCTTCGTCCTCGCCAACCAGCTCAGCATGGTCGTGGTCACACAGCTCGCCACCAAGGCGGGCGCCCTGGCCGAGAAGGCCGACCACACCGGTACCGGCATCACGGCCTACAACTACGCACTCCAGCTCTGGCAGATGCCGCAGGCCATCATCACCGTCTCGGTGATGACCGCGGTCCTCCCCCGGATCTCCCGCGCGGCCCACGACGGTGACGCTTCCGCCGTCCGGGACGACCTCTCCCACGGACTGCGGACCTCGGCCGTCGCCATCGTGCCGTGCGCCTTCGCCTTCCTGGCCCTCGGCGTCCCCATGGCGACGCTGATGTTCGCGGGCGGTTCGGGCGTCGGGGGTGCCACCAACATCGGCTACACCCTCATGGCCTTCGGCCTCGGCCTGATTCCGTACTCCGCGCAGTACGTCATCCTCCGGGGCTTCTACGCCTACGAGGACACGCGCACGCCCTTCTACAACACGCTGATCGTCTCCGCGGTCTTCGCGGCGGCCGCCGTGCTGAGCTACCTCGTCCTGCCCGCCCGCTGGGCCGTGGCCGGCATGGCCTTCTCCTACGGCCTCGGCTACGCCGTCGGCGTCGGTGTGGCCTGGCGCCGTCTGCGTACCCGCCTCGGCGGCGACCTGGACGGCTCGCACGTCATCCGGACGTACGCCCGCCTCGCCGGCGCGTGCGTGCCCGCGGCCCTCATCGGCGGGGCCGTCGCTTACGGGATCGGTCAGGTTCTGGGCCGGGGCGTGCTCGGTTCGCTCGCCTCCCTGACCGGCGGTGGTCTGGTCCTGATCGCCGTCTTCTACATCGCGGCGAAGCGGATGCGGATCGAGGAGCTGACGGCCATGGTCGGTATGGTCCGCGGGCGACTCGGACGCTGACGGGAGCACAACCTTCGCCCGCCGCCGTGTGTCGTGCATAGCGCCGGACTGTGGGCACAATTGTCTTGGCTGTGGACAGCGTGCAACGGATGGGGAGGCAGGAACGACGGTGGCAGAACGGAGCACAGCTGCCGTCGACGTGGCAGGCAACAGCGGCGGCAAGCCGCTGACCGCCAAGGCGGGCAAGGCCACGGCCGACGGGGCGGAGGCCGCGATCAAGGCCGGCACCCACAAGGACAGCGGGCGCGCGGACGGCAAGAAGCCCGCCCGCGACGCCCGGACCACGCCCGAACTGCACAGCGGCCACAAGCTCGCCAGGCGGTACCGCCTGGAGGAGTGCGTCACCCGTCTGGAGGGATTCAGCAGCTGGCGTGCGGTGGACGAGAAGCTCCGCCGCGCCGTGGGCGTCCACCTGCTGCCCGCCGACCATCCGCGCGCCCGCCCCGTCCTCGCCGCCGCCCGCTCCGCCGCCCTCCTCGGCGACCCCCGCTTCGTCCAGGTCCTCGACGCCGTCGAGGAGAACGACCTCGTCTACGTCGTCCACGAGTGGCTGCCCGACGCCACCGAGCTGACCAACGTCCTGGCCTCCGGTCCCATGGAGCCGCACGACGCCTACCAGCTCGTCAGCCAGGTGTCCCAGGCCATGGCCGCCGCCCACCGCGAGGGCCTCGCCCACCTGCGCCTCCACCCCGGCTCGGTGCTGCGCACCGGCACCGGGCAGTACCGCATTCGCGGCCTGGCCGTCATGGCGGCGCTCCGCGGCATCACCTCCGACCGCCCCCAGCAGACCGACACCGAGGCCATCGGCGCGCTCCTCTACGCCGCGCTCACCCAGCGCTGGCCCTACGAGGACAGCGCCCACGGGCTGCCCGGCCTGCCCAAGGGCGTCGGCCTCATCGCCCCCGACCAGGTCCGCGCCGGCGTCCACCGCGGCCTTTCCGAGCTCGCCATGCGCGCGCTCGTCCACGACGGCTCCACCTCGTCGCGGCAGGAGAAGCCGTGCACGACCCCGGAGGAGCTGTCCAAGGCCGTCGCCGCCATGCCGCGGATCCGGCCCCCGGAGCCGTCCTTCACCACGCCGCCGGGCGGCTACCCCCGCCCGCACGCCTACGGCCAGCAGCCGCCGCACGGTGGCGCCGCCACGGGCCCCCTGCCGGGGCCCCCGCCGCCTCCGCTGCAGGGCCGCACGGGCCGGGCGCTCAAGTGGAGCGTCGCCGCCCTGCTGATCGCCGCCCTGGGCCTGGCCAGCTGGCAGCTCGCCGACACGCTCCTCAAGGACGGGCAGGAGGACCGCCCGCAGATCTCGGAGTCGACGGGTGACGACGGCTCGAAGCCGACCGGGAAGCCGATCGAGATCCACGACGCGGAGGAGTACGCGCCGAACGGCAATGCGCAGAGCCCGGAGCGGGTGAAGAACACCTACACCAAGTACGACTCGCCCGATCAGGTCTGGCGCTCGCGCACCTACAACGACGGCCCCTCCCTGGCCCAGTACAAGGGCGGCGTCGGCATCGTCTACGACCTCGGCAAGAAGCAGCAGCTCAGCTCCGCGGACATCAAGTTCCTCTACGGGGGCCATTACACCGAGGTCTCGCTCTACGCGGCGAAGTCCCTCTCCGGCACCGCACCGCTGGGCTCGATGAAGAAGCTCACGACCGAGAAGACCGAGACCGATTCGATAAAGCTCTCCCTCAAGGAGCCGGTCAAGACCCAGTACGTCGTCCTGTGGATCACGGCAGCGCCCCACTCCGGCCCTGACGCGACGACCTATGCCGGTGACGGATACAAGCAGGGCATCACCAAGGTGAAGTTCGCCGGCTGACGTTCGGAACGGACCTCAGGGGGGAGGGCTCGACGGTGGATGACGTCCTGCGTAACGGCCTCAGCGATGCCGATCTCCTCGCCCGGCACGTCGCCGGTGACCCCGACGCCTTCGGCGAGATCGTACGCAGACACCGTGACCGTCTCTGGGCCGTCGCCCTGCGCACCCTCGGCGACAGGGAAGAGGCCGCGGACGCCGTGCAGGACGCCCTGGTCTCCGCCTACCGCGCCGCACACACCTTTCGCGGGCAGTCCGCCGTCACCACGTGGCTGCACCGCATCACCGTCAACGCCTGTCTGGACCGGGCGCGCAAGGCCGCGTCGCGGCGCACCGCCCCTCTGGCCGAGACCGAGCGGCTGGAGCAGCTCATAGAGCCCCATGAATCCGCGGCCGCGCCCGCGGAGCGCGGGGACCTGCACCGGGAGCTGCTGCAGGCCCTGGCCACGCTCCCTCCCGATCAGCGCGCCGCCCTCGTCCTGGTGGACATGCAGGGCTATCCCGTCGCCGAGGCGGCCGAGGTGCTGGACGTTCCCGTCGGCACCGTGAAGAGCCGCTGCGCTCGGGGGCGGGCACGGCTTCTGCCGATCCTCACCCATCTGCGTCCCGGTGGCAGGGGTAGCCCACCGCTCGGCGGGGGAAGGAACCGGTCGCAGGGGGCGTCCGTCCCACCACCGGCAGGACAGAGCGACGCAGATCCAGTGAAGGGCGGAGGTGGGCGAGCGTGACTTCGATGACCGGCACGGATGGGCACCCGGAGGTCGCGGAGATCTCCGCGCTCACCGAGGGGGTGCTCTCACCGGCACGCACCGCGGACGTACGGGAGCACCTGGCGGCGTGCGAGCTGTGCGAGGACGTACGCAGCTCCCTGGACGAGATCCGGGGGGCGCTGGGGACCCTGCCCGGCCCGCCCCGTATGCCGTCGGACATCGCGGGCCGCATCGACGCCGCGCTCGCCGCCGAGGCACTGCTGGACTCGACCACACCGCCGTTCGGTGTCCCCGTTTCACGTGCTGCGGCCTCTCGGGGGGCGACCCCCGAACCCCCGGCCGACGGCCCGGTCCCCGTTTCACGTGAAACGGGGACCGGAGGGAAGAGGGAGAAGGGGGAGCAGGGGACGGGAGCCCCGGTTTCACGTGAAACCGTCGGCCGGCCCCACGGCCGCCCCCACGCCTCCACCGGCCCCGGCATGCCGGCACCGCCGTCCCGCAAGCCCCGGCGCTCGCGCGCCCGCCGCTGGCCCACCGTGCTCCTCAGCAGTGCCTGTGTCGCCGCCGTGCTCGGCGTGGGCGGCCTCTTCCTGCGGTCCGGTGGAACGGACGCTCCCACGGCGCCGCCCTCCAAGGACCGCCCGAGCAGTGCGTCGGCGTCTCGTCTCGGCTCCGGTGAGCTCTCGGCGCGGGTGCACGAACTCCTCAGGCCCCTGTCCTTCAGCCCGACCGAGCCCCGGGGGAAGACCGCCGGGGCCGGCGGGGACGCGCCCAACAGGACGCTGAGCGCCTCGGGCGGCACGGCGCCCTTCTGTGTCCGGCAGGGCATCGGCCGCCCGGAGCAGGCCCTGGCCTCCGAGCCGGACACCTATCAGGGTGAGGACGCCTACCTCGTCGTCCTGCCGCACCCTGGTGACACCGCGCTCGTCGACGCCTATGTGGTCTCTGCCACCTGCGTCGACGCGGGCTCCGCGACACCGGGCAAGGTATTGCTGACCAAGACGCTCTCACGCCTCTGAGCTCTCCCGGCCGCAGCAGGCACCCGCGGGAATGCCTGCCCCGTAGGATCCGTTGGGTGGGGTGAACCCCCTCAAGGACCGAGACAGCAGTCGGCAGACAAGGAAGACTCCCGTGAGCGACGTCCGCAACGTGATCATCATCGGCTCCGGGCCCGCGGGCTACACGGCCGCGCTCTACACCGCCCGCGCCTCGCTGAAGCCGCTGGTCTTCGAGGGCGCCGTGACCGCCGGTGGTGCGCTGATGAACACCACCGATGTCGAGAACTTCCCCGGCTTCCGTGAGGGCATCATGGGCCCGGACCTGATGGACAACATGCGGGCGCAGGCCGAGCGCTTCGGTGCCGAGCTGATCCCGGACGACATCATCGCGGTCGACCTGAGCGAAGAGATCAAGACCGTCACGGACTCCGCCGGCACCGTCCACCGCGCCAAGGCCGTGATCGTCACGACCGGCTCGCAGCACCGCAAGCTGGGCCTGCCCCGCGAGGACGAGCTCTCGGGCCGCGGTGTCTCGTGGTGCGCCACCTGCGACGGCTTCTTCTTCAAGGACCAGGACATCGCCGTCATCGGCGGCGGTGACACCGCGATGGAGGAGGCCACCTTCCTCTCGCGGTTCGCCAAGTCCGTCACCGTCGTCCACCGCCGTGACACCCTGCGGGCCAGCAAGGCCATGCAGGAGCGTGCCTTCGCCGACCCGAAGATCTCCTTCGTGTGGGACAGCGAGGTCGCCGAGATCCATGGCGAGAACAAGCTCTCGGGCCTGACCCTGCGCAACCTCAAGAGCGGCGAGACCTCCGAGCTGCCGGTGACCGGCCTGTTCATCGCGATCGGCCACGACCCGCGCACCGAGCTCTTCAAGGGGCAGCTGGAGCTGGACGACGAGGGGTACCTCAAGGTGGACGCCCCCTCCACCCGCACCAACCTGACCGGTGTGTTCGCCGCCGGCGACGTCGTGGACCACACCTACCGCCAGGCCATCACCGCCGCCGGTACCGGCTGCTCCGCGGCGCTGGACGCCGAGCGCTTCCTCGCCTCCCTCTCGCACAGCGACCACGTGCGCGAGCCCGAGAAGACCGCCTGATCCACCCCCCTCCCCCTCCCGCCCCCACGCAGAAGAAATAAGGAGACCTCCGTGGCCCTCAAGACGGTGACCGACAAGTCCTTCGACGAGGACGTCCTCAAGAGCGACAAGCCCGTACTGGTGGACTTCTGGGCCGAGTGGTGCGGTCCGTGCCGCCAGATCGCCCCCTCCCTGGAGGCGATCGCGGCCGAGCACGGCGACAAGATCGAGATCGTCAAGCTCAACATCGACCAGAACCCGACCACCGCTGCGAAGTACGGCGTGATGTCGATCCCGACCCTCAACGTCTACCAGGGTGGAGAGGTCGTCCAGACGATCGTCGGTGCCAAGCCGAAGGCCGCCCTCGAGCGCGAGCTGGACAGCTTCCTCAGCGCGGAGTGAGGCGACCGAGCGCACTGCTCGGTTTCACGTGAAACGGGTCCGTCCCTTCAGGGGACGGACCCGTTCGCATACCCGGTGCTCTGCGCACCGCGAGGTCACAGCGGCCGCAGCGCCGGCTCCTTCTGTACGGCACCCAGCAGGCGGTCCAGCGCGAGCTCGACGTCCTCCTTCCAGGAGAGCGCCGTCCTGAGCTCCAGCCGCAGCCGCGGATAGCGGGGATGCGGGCGCACCGTCTTGAAGCCGACGGCCAGGAGATGATCGGCCGGCAGCACACAGGCCGGTTCCTTCCAGCGCGCGTCGGCGAAGGCCTCGATGGCCTTGAACCCCCGCCGCAGGACGTCCTTCGCGGCGGTCTGCACCATCATCCGGCCCAGCCCCTGGCCCTGGAATCCCGGCGTCAGCCATGCCGTCATCAGCTGGACCGCATCCGCGGCAACAGGGCTGGTGGAGAAGGCGGCGGACCGAGGGACATAGGCGGGCGGCGCGTAGAGCACGAAACCCACCGGGACCTCGTCGACGTAAGCCACCCGGCCGCAGGATCCCCACTCCAGGAGGACCCCGGAGATCCAGGCTTCCTTCTCCAGCTCGGGCCGGCCCGCCTTCAGCGCGGCCTCACCACTGACCGGATCGAGTTCCCAGAAGACGCAGGAGCGACAGCGCTGGGGGAGGTCCGGGAGATTGTCCAGCGTGAGCGGTACGAGCCGACGCCCCATGGAGCCTGTTCCTCACTTCCGTCGCGTGCTGCCATACTCCGGGCGGCGCTCAGCGCACTCCGCTCCTGGAGGAGGCTGCCGACGAATCCGCCGACTGCTCCCAGGCCGAAGCCTGTTGCCATCAGTCCGGTCCGGCTCACCCATCGCATGGCCCCGCCCCTCCGCGAACTGTGTCAACGTGGTTGCGCCATACCCCAACGCATCGTATCCGTGCGTGCATTGAGCGAACAGCAGGACAAGGCAAAGGGCGGGTTGTGTTCCACGTGAAACACAACCCGCCCTTTGCCATCAGCTCCTGCTGTCAGTCCTCGTTCTCGTCCTCGTGGGAGAGCTTCTGCTCCAGCACCCGGCCCTCGCCCGGGGCGAGCGTGCCCAGGATGCGCTCCAGGTCCTCCATCGAGGCGAACTCGACGACGATCTTGCCCTTCTTCTGCCCGAGGTCGACCTTCACCCGGGTCTCGAAGCGGTCCGACAGCCGGGTGGCCAGGTCGGTCAGCGCCGGGGAGACCCGGGCGCCGGCGCGGGGGCCCTTGGACTTGGAGGTGCGGCGCTTCCCCGGGTCCATCGTCTTCACGATCTCTTCGACCGTGCGCACCGACAGCCCCTCGGCCACGATCCGCCCGGCGAGGTTCTCCTGCTCCTCGGGGTCGGTCACCCCGACCAGGGCACGGGCGTGACCGGCCATCAGCACACCGGCAGCGACCTTCTTCTGCACGACCGGCGTCAGCTTCAGCAGCCGCAGCGTGTTGGTCACCATCGGACGCGAGCGCCCGATCCGGTCGGCCAGCTCGTCGTGCGTGCAGTTGAAGTCCTTGAGGAGCTGGTCGTAGGCGGCGGCCTCCTCAAGGGGGTTCAGCTGGGCCCGGTGCAGGTTCTCCAGCAGCGCGTCGAGCAGCAGCTTGTCGTCTTCGGTCGCCCGGACGATGGCGGGGATCCGCTCCAGACCGGCCTTCCGGGACGCCCGCAAGCGCCGCTCTCCCATGATCAGCTCATAGCGCCCGGAGCCCAGAGGCCGGACCACCACGGGCTGGAGCAGGCCCACCTCGCGAATGGAGTGGACCAGCTCCGCGAGGGCGACATCGTCGAAGGCCTTCCGCGGCTGGTGCCGGTTGGGCTTGATCGCATCCAGCGGCAGCTCGGCGAAGTGCGCCCCGGCCACCATCTCCACCGACGCCGAGGCTGCGGCCGCGGCCGCAGCCTCGGCGCGGAGCACCTCCGCATCCGTTTCACGTGAAACGGTGAAGTCCTTCACCGGCAGCGTGGTCACCTTGGAAGCTGCCACCCCCCGCTCCGGCGCGAGTACCGGTACCGCGGTGGGGGACGTGGCATCGGGCCCCCCGGCGGGGCCGGCGCTCTCCGATGCCTTCGGCGCCGCTGGAATCAGGGCACCGAGCCCACGGCCCAGTCCTCTACGTCGATCGCTCACTGCAGCCCCTCCGACATGCTGTGCTGGTCTTGCTGTTGCTGGCGGCCCACCAGGTGAGCCTTACTGCCGTCGTAACGTACGCCGACCCCCCGCAGCGCGATCTCCCGGGCTGCCTCCAGATAGGAGAGCGCTCCGCTGGAGCCCGGGTCGTACGTCAGAACCGTCTGTCCATAGCTGGGCGCCTCGGAGATCCGGACGGAGCGGGGAATGCTGGTCCGCAGCACCTCGTGACCGAAGTGGGTGCGCACTTCATCGGCCACTTGGGAGGCCAGCCGGGTCCGCCCGTCGTACATCGTCAGCAGGATCGTCGAGACGTGGAGCTGGGGGTTGAGGTGCCCGCGCACCAGCTCGACGTTGCGCAGCAGCTGGCCGAGGCCCTCCAGGGCGTAGTACTCGCACTGGATGGGGATCAGCACCTCCGCGCCCGCGACCAGGGCGTTGACCGTCAGCAGGCCGAGCGAGGGCGGGCAGTCGATCAGGATGTAGTCCAGCGGCTGCTCATAGGCCTTGATCGCACGGTCCAGCCGGCTCTCGCGGGCGACGAGCGAGACCAACTCGATCTCGGCGCCCGCCAGGTCGATCGTGGCGGGCGCACAGAAGAGCCCCTCCACGTCGACGACCGGCTGCACCACGTCGGCGAGCTTCTTGCTGTCCACCAGGACGTCGTAGATCGACGGCACCTCGGCGTGGTGGTCGATGCCCAGGGCCGTCGAGGCATTGCCCTGGGGGTCGAGGTCGATGACCAGCACACGGTTGCCGTGGAGCGCCAGCGAGGCCGCCAGGTTCACGGTCGTCGTGGTCTTGCCCACGCCGCCCTTCTGGTTGGCGACCACCATGACCCGGGTCTGATCCGGCCGGGGCATCGGGGGAGGGGGCGTTTCACGTGAAACCGAGCTGAGGGCGTCGGCCGGGGGCTCGGGGGCTACACCCCGAGAATCCGCAGCAGGTGAAACAAGCTCCATCCCAGGTTCGGACTCGGCGGGGCGGGGACCGGGGACCGGGTCGGCCATCGGCCCCGCGATATCGGCGTCGGACCGCAAGGATTCACTCTCCTCGACATCAGGCTCGCAATGGACAGAGCCTGCCATGCTTTCGGGGTTGTGAACCAGCGAGGCCCGTTCTCCTGTGGATGAATCCACGGTTCCTGTGGATACACCGGCATGTTCAGCCGTCCGCTGACCGCGCGGTACGGCCGCGCGGCCCCGGCCGATGATTCCCTGCAGCAAGGAGCGTCGTTTCACGTGAAACACGATGCAGCGCACGCTCTGCGCCGCAGCGGCGACACTCCGCTACGGATAGGTTTGGCAGGTTGTATGGAGCATTGGCCTGCTCCCCAAGGGTGACCTCGGTGAGCAGGCCCTCACGCGCGCGGCCTCAGCGCCGGCGGCGCGACCGCCCCGCCGCCTTGGCCCGCTTGGCGGCGAAGCGCACACCGCCCGGGCTCTCCCCCACCTCGACCCGGACCACGGTGGACGGCGGGTCCACCACGCCCTGGCCGACCTGGAGCACCGAGGTCCGCACGACGCCGAGCTTGCTGAGCGCCGCACGGGCGCCCTTGAGCTCCTCCTCCGCGGTGTCGCCCTTGAGGGCGAGCATCTCGCCGTACGGCCGCAGCAGGGGCACGCCCCAGCCCGCCAGCCGGTCCAGCGGGGCCACAGCCCGGGCGGTGACGACATGCACCGGCTGCACCTTGCCGAGCATCTCCTCGGCGCGGCCACGGACGACGGTGACGTGATCCAGGCCCAGCAGCTCCACGACCTCCTGGAGGAAGGTCGTACGGCGAAGCAGCGGCTCCAGCAGCGTGATCTGGAGGTCCGGCCGGACCAGGGCCAGCGGGATGCCCGGCAGGCCGGCGCCCGAGCCCACGTCGCACACGGAGACGCCGTCCGGGACGGCCTCGGAGAGCACCGCGCAGTTCAGCAGGTGCCGCTCCCACAGCCGCGGAACCTCGCGGGGACCGATGAGACCACGCCGCACGCCCGCGTCCGCGAGCACCTCGGCGTACCGAACGGCCTCCGGCAGGCGGTCACCGAAAACCTCCCGGGCCTCCGGGGGCGCCGGGGGGAGCTCCGCTGCCTCATCCACGGGAAACCGTCCTTCCGTACGACGTCTCTCTGAGAATCACTGAGAATTCAGAGTCTGAATATCAGGCTGACAAGGATCGGCCCCGCCTGCGCGCAGACGGGGCCGGACACACCTAGAAGTGGGATCGAGAAACCGAGAGGGAACCGCTCAGGCAGCTCAGGCGGGGAGGACGACGACGAAGCGCTGGGGCTCCTCGCCCTCGGACTCGCTGCGCAGACCCGCGGCGGCCACGGCGTCGTGGACGACCTTGCGCTCGAAGGGCGTCATCGGGTCCAGCTTGACCGCGGCACCGGTGCTGCGGGCCTCGGCGGCCGCCTGGGCGCCCACCTTCGCCAGCTCCTCGCGCTTGCGGGCACGGAAGCCGGCGATGTCCAGCATGAGGCGGCTGCGGTCGCCGGTCTCCCGGTTCACGGCCAGACGGGTGAGCTCCTGGAGCGCCTCCAGCACCTCGCCGTCGCGGCCGACCAGCTTCTGCAGGTCGCGGCTGGTCGAGTCGCTGATGATCGACACCGCGGCGCGGTCGGCCTCGACATCCATGTCGATGTCGCCGTCGAGGTCGGCGATGTCCAGCAGACCCTCGAGGTAGTCGGCCGCGATCTCGCCCTCCTGCTCCAGGCGGGACAGGGTGTCGGTGCCCTCGGCGGCGACACCGCTGGTCTGGCGCTGCGTGTCCGTCACGGTGGACTCCTTCATTACTTCTTGGAGGGGTGCTTGGGCCGCTGCGGGCCACTCTTGCGCTGCCCGGACTTGGATCCGCCGCCGGCCTGCCCGGGCTTTCCGCCCTTGGCGCCCTTGGCTTCCCCGGCGTCCGTGCCCTGCTTCTTCTCGAGCGAGGGCTTCTGCTCCGTGGAGTCCGTCGTGGCGGTCGTGGCGGTGGTCCCGGCGACCTGGCGCTTGGCCTTGGTCTGGCGCTTGGGCTGCTGGCGGGCGGCGCGCGCGGCCTCGACGGCCTTCTTGGCCTCGACCTCGGCCGGGTCCTCCTTGAGCTTGCCCTTGGCCCGCAGGCGCTCCTGGCGCTGCTTGAAGGCGACGCTGCCCGGAGTCGGGTTACGGCGGATGATGAACATCTGCTGACCCATGGTCCACACGTTGGTGGTCAGCCAGTAGACGAGGACACCGACGGGGAAGTTGATGCCGAGGACGGCGAAGATGATCGGGAAGACGTACATCAGCATCTTCTGCTGCTGCATGAACGGCGTCTTCACCGAGAGGTCGACGTTCTTCGTCATCAGCTGGCGCTGCGTGTAGAACTGCGACAGCGACATCAGAACGATCATGACGACCGTGACGACGCGGACGTCCAGCAGCGTGGCGCCGAAGGACTGGACCTTCTCCGCGGAGGACAGGAAGGTCACCGACAGCGGGGCGCCGAAGATGTGCGCCTCACGCGCGCTGGTCAGCAGCGACTGGTCGATGACACCGACCGTCTTGCCCTGCGCGATGTGGTTCAGGACCTGGTACAGCGAGATGAAGAAGGGCGACTGGGCCAGGATCGGAAGGCAGCTCGAGAGAGGGTTGGTGCCCGTCTCCTTGTAGAGCTTCATCATCTCTTCGGACTGGCGCTGCTTGTCGCTCTTGTAGCGCTCCTGGATCGCCTTCATCTTCGGCTGGAGCGCCTGCATGTTCCGCGTGGCCTTGATCTGCTTCACGAAGAGCGGGATCAGGCAGATACGGATCAGGACCACCAGGGAGACGATGGACAGACCCCACGCCCAGCCGCTGTTCTCGTCGAAGACAAGGCTGTACAGCGAGTGGAACTGGACGATGATCCAGGAAACTGCGTAATAGAGAGGACCGAGGATCGTGTCCACGAATCAGGCTCCTTGGGCGTTGGGCTGAGTCTCGGGCTGTGCGGCAGGCCCCGAGGCGGGGTTCCCGCCCAGTCGGCTCCTCAGCCGCTGGTGCCAGACCGGACGCTTCCGGGGAGGTACGTGGTCGACGCCACCGAGCGACCACGGATTGCAGCGCAGGATGCGCCAGGCCGTGAGCGCCGTTCCTTTGACCGCGCCGTGCACGTCAATGGCGGTGTAGCCATAGTGCGAGCACGACGGGTAGTACTTGCAGACCGGGCCCAGGAGTGGGCTGATGGTCCACTGATAGAGCTTGATCAGCCACAGCAGCGGATACTTCACCGTGCGCTCCCTCCCTGGCTTCGGCCAAGGTCCCGAGGGATGCCCTCGGGGGGATCGGAACGGCGCGGCGCCCCTCCCAACAGCCGCTGCAGTGCGGTGTCAAGATCACGGGCCAGCTCATCGTGGTCCGCCTCGCCCGAGCCGGGCAGGGCCCGTACCACCACCAGGCTACCGGCGGGCAGCTGATCGAGCCGGTCACGCATCAGGTGGCGAAGCCTGCGCTTCACCAGATTGCGGACAACGGCGACGCCGACGGCCTTGCTGACGACGAAACCCGCACGCACCGGGGGAGCATTCTCCCCGGGTGTGTGCGGGTCCGTTGTACCGCTACGGAGGTGGACGACGAGGAGCGGGCGCCCGGCCCTGCGTCCTCGGCGCACCGCGGTCGCAAAGTCCTCGCGCCGCCTCAGCCGATTGTCGGTAGGCAGCACGGCATGGACCTATTGGTCAGGCTGCTCAGGCCGACAGACGGGCGCGACCCTTGCCACGGCGGGACGCGAGAATCGCGCGGCCGGCACGGGTGCGCATGCGCAGGCGGAAGCCGTGGGTCTTCGCGCGGCGGCGGTTGTTCGGCTGGAAGGTGCGCTTGCTCACTCGGGGGCTCCAGAAATGAATCGGTGGTGGCGGGACATCGCCTGGCTGTCACCGTGCGCCCACGAGAAGCTCGCAACGCCCGAGTGCACCGCTTCATAACCGCATCAGAGACTCGACACGATCTTTGCCCATCGGAGGCAGGCGGCAGCAGCCATCGACAACTCGACCTGGTCACGGTACGCGCGGCTACGCCATTCGGTCAAACCGGCAGCGCACCAGGGATACACCGTAGCCCGCCGCGGGCCGGTGGGACGACACGCCCCGCCCCATGGCACATTTGTACACACCCTGTGGACAACGACTTGAACCACGCACCGCGGCCTGACTACCGTGGCTGAACTCCGAATCCTTCCCGCCCGTCCCGAGAACCACACATTCGTGGGACTCACGGGGCGCCCCCAGTGACTGAGAGAGCGTGCCCTGTGGCTGACCTGCCTGCCGATCTTGCCGCAGTGTGGCCGCGCGTGCTCGACCAGCTCCTGGGAGAGGGCCGGGACAAGCGCGGCCAGGGCGTCGAGTCCAAGGACGAGCACTGGATCAAGCGGTGCCAGCCGCTGGCCCTCGTCGCGGACACCGCCCTGCTGGCCGTGCCCAACGAATTCGCCAAGGGCGTGCTGGAGGGCCGGCTGGCCCCGATCGTCAGCGAGACGCTCAGCCGCGAGTGCGGCCGCCCCATCCGGATCGCGATCACCGTCGACGACTCCGCGGGCGAGCCTCCCGCCGAGCGCCCCCAGGCCCCGCAGCAGCCCCGCTACGAGGAGCCCGCGGGCCGGGGCGGCGGCCAGGGCCGCGACGCCTACGAGAGCCGCGACGGCTACGAGGGCTACGACAGCGGCGCCTACGAGGGCCGCGAGAGTTACGGCCGCCAGGCGCCCTCCGACGACCTGCCGTCCGTGCGCCCCGCCTACCCGGACTACCAGCAGCAGCGCCCCGAGCCCGGCGCCTGGCCGCGCCACTCGGCCCCTTCCGGGCCGCCGGTGCCGCCTCCGGGCGACCGCGGGGAGCGTGGCGAGCGTGGCGAGCGCGGTGACCGAGGCGACAGAAACGACTACAGCTGGCAGCAGCAGCGGCTCGGCGGCTTCGCCGAGGGCGAACGCGATCCGTACGCCTCGCAGCACTCGGGCGGCTCCTACGAGCAGCAGCCGTACGACCAGCCCGGCTCGTACGACCAGCAGGGCGCGTACGACCAGGCGTCCGACTACCGGTCGCAGCCGCCCGAGCGCATGCCGTACGAGCAGCAGCGCCGCGATCTGCCCGAGAGCCACCACCCGCGCGGCGGCGAGCGCGGCGAGCGGCCCGTGTCCGGTGGCGCCCCCGGCCCCCTCGCGGCCAAGCCCGCCCCGGCGCCGGGCCCCGGCGAGCCGACCGCCCGGCTGAACCCGAAGTACCTCTTCGACACCTTCGTCATCGGAGCGTCCAACCGCTTCGCGCACGCCGCCGCGGTCGCAGTGGCCGAGGCGCCGGCGAAGGCGTACAACCCCCTCTTCATCTACGGCGAGTCGGGCCTGGGGAAGACCCACCTGCTGCACGCCATCGGGCACTACGCGCGCAGCCTCTACCCGGGCACGCGCGTGCGCTACGTGAGCTCCGAGGAGTTCACCAACGAGTTCATCAACTCCATCCGCGACGGCAAGGCGGACGCGTTCCGCAAGCGCTACCGCGACATGGACATCCTGCTGGTCGACGACATCCAGTTCCTGGCGAGCAAGGAGTCGACGCAGGAGGAGTTCTTCCACACCTTCAACACGCTCCACAACGCCAACAAGCAGATCGTGCTGTCCTCGGACCGGCCGCCCAAGCAGCTGGTGACCCTGGAGGACCGGCTGCGCAACCGCTTCGAGTGGGGCCTGATCACGGACGTCCAGCCGCCGGAGCTGGAGACCCGGATCGCGATCCTGCGCAAGAAGGCGGTGCAGGAGCAGCTCAACGCCCCGCCGGAGGTCCTGGAGTTCATCGCCTCCCGCATCTCGCGCAACATCCGCGAGCTGGAGGGCGCGCTGATCCGGGTGACGGCTTTCGCGAGCCTGAACCGCCAGCCCGTCGACCTGGGCCTGACCGAGATCGTCCTCAAGGACCTGATCCCGGGCGGTGAGGACGCCTCGCCGGAGATCACGGCGCCGGCCATCATGGCGGCGACGGCGGACTACTTCGGGCACACCGTCGAGGACCTGTGCGGGGCCTCGCGCAGCCGCGTGCTGGTGACGGCGCGCCAGATCGCGATGTACCTGTGCCGCGAGCTCACGGACCTGTCGCTGCCGAAGATCGGTGCACAGTTCGGCGGCCGCGACCACACGACGGTGATGCACGCGGACCGGAAGATCCGTGCGCTGATGGCCGAGCGGCGCTCCATCTACAACCAGGTGACCGAGCTGACGAACCGCATCAAGAACGGCTGACAAGAGCGGCTGACGAGACGCGGGAACCGCCTGAGGGCGCTTCGGGACGCTTCCCGGAGCGCCCTTTCGCGGTCCCGGGCGTCCCCAGCCGTGGACGGCTCTGTTCGATTCCGTGCGCCGTACCCGGGGTTCTCCACAGATTCCTTGCCGACCGGCTGTCCACACGTTGGGGACTGCGAAGTTGTCCAGACACTGTCCACAGAGGAGGCTGTTGATAGTCCATCAGGCGAGGTCAGCGGCGTGTGGATTTGTGGCCGACGGGATTCCACAGCCTGTGGACGACGGATTCACCCACAAGGCGGCATGAGCGTTGTCCACCGGCGGCCCACAGGCCGGTGGATGTTGTACACAGCCTTTCCACACCTCTGTCCACTGTTCGGCAACGAAACGCCCGAGGTCACCGCCCCGAGTGAAAGGCGTCACACCAAGGTGCCGGATTGGGCTGTGGGGAACCTGGGTAAAACTGGGGACAGCCCTGGGGAGAAGTGCGCCCTGCCTGTGCACCGGTTGTGCAGAACTTTCCGCGGTCCACAGCACACCCCGCTTATCCACCGCCCCCACCCACAGGCCCGGTGGACAAAAAACCGGCGTTGACCTGGGCAAAGACGGTTGTCCACCGTTTCCACAGGCCCTACTACTACGACCACAGAGATCAAGCGGGGAACTCGTTTCGAAGTGGGTCCTGTGCACAACTCGGCTGCGGACCGCGCCACGCCCTCCGACCCGACTTGACCCCGAGACGCACCAGCTGTCAGCGGTGTGCGTCAGACTGGTCTCCGGCAAGCAGCCGACGAAGACGCCAGCAGGGCGAGCCAGCAACAAGCAGGAGGCGGTTTCCGGTGAAGATCCGGGTGGAGCGCGATGTACTCGCGGAGGCAGTGGCCTGGGCGGCCCGCAGCCTCCCGGCCCGTCCGCCGGTGCCCGTCCTCGCGGGCCTTCTCCTGAAGGCCGAGGAGGGCTCCCTCAGCCTCTCCGGCTTCGACTACGAGGTCTCGGCCCGCGTCTCGGTCGACGCCGATGTGGAGGAGGACGGCACCGTCCTCGTCTCCGGCCGCCTCCTCGCCGACATCTGCCGCGCACTTCCCAACAGGCCTGTGGAAATCTCCACCGACGGTGTGCGCGTCACCGTGGTCTGCGGCTCCTCGCGATTCACACTCCACACCCTGCCTGTGGAGGAGTACCCGGCCCTGCCCCAGATGCCCACGGCCACGGGCACCGTCCCGGCCGAGGTCTTCGCCGCCGCTGCCGCCCAGGTCGCCATCGCCGCCGGCCGTGACGACACCCTGCCGGTGCTCACCGGTGTCCGCATCGAGATCGAGGGCGACACCGTCACCCTGGCCTCCACCGACCGCTACCGCTTCGCGGTCCGCGAGTTCATGTGGAAGCCCGAGACGCCGGACATCTCCGCCGTCGCCCTGGTTCCCGCCAAGACCCTGCTGGACACCGCCAAGTCCCTCAGCGGCGGCGACTCCGTCTCGATCGCCCTGGCCGGCTCCGGCAAGGGCGAGGGCCTGATCGGCTTCGAGGGCGCCGGCCGCCGCACCACCACGCGCCTGCTCGAGGGCGACCTGCCGAAGTACCGCACGCTCTTCCCGACCGAGTTCAACTCCGTCGCCGTGATCGAGACCGCCCCGTTCGTCGAGGCCGTCAAGCGCGTCGCGCTGGTCGCCGAGCGCAACACCCCGGTGCGGCTGAGCTTCGAGCAGGGCGTGCTGATCCTCGAGGCCGGCTCCAGCGACGATGCACAGGCTGTGGAGCGAGTGGACGCCGCGCTCGAGGGTGACGACATCTCGATCGCGTTCAACCCCGGCTTCCTGCTGGAGGGTCTGTCGGCGATCGACTCCCCGGTCGCCCAGCTGTCCTTCACGACGTCGACGAAGCCGGCGCTGCTGAGCGGCAAGCCCGCGCTCGACGCGGAGGCGGACGACGCGTACAAGTACCTGATCATGCCGGTGCGGCTCTCGGGCTGACGCTCCCTTGCGGGACCGGCCCCGGCGGGGGCACTCACCCTTTGAGCGCCCCCGCCCCACAGGTGTGCAGCGCCTGCCCGGCGTAGGCTCAGACCCAGGTACGAACCCACTCAAGGCATAGAGGATCACCCATGGAGCTCGGTCTCGTCGGTCTCGGCAAGATGGGCGGCAACATGCGCGAGCGCATCCGCCGCGCAGGCCACACCGTCATCGGATACGACCGCAACCCGGACCTCGCGGATGTCAGCAGCCTCAAGGAGCTGGTGGACTCCCTCCAGGGGCCGCGCGTCGTATGGGTCATGGTCCCGGCCGGCGCCGCGACGCAGGCCACCATCGACGAGCTCGGCGAGCTGCTCTCCCCGGGCGACGTCGTCGTCGACGGCGGCAACTCCCGCTGGACGGACGACGAGAAGCACGCCGAGGAGCTGGGCGCCAAGGGCATCGGCTTCGTCGACTGCGGCGTCTCCGGCGGCGTCTGGGGCCTGGAGAACGGCTACGCCCTGATGTACGGCGGCGACGCCGCGAACGTCGCCCGCGTCCAGCCGGTCTTCGACGCGCTCAAGCCCGAGGGCGACTTCGGCTCCGTGCACGCGGGCAAGGTCGGCGCCGGCCACTTCGCCAAGATGGTCCACAACGGCATCGAGTACGCCATGATGCAGGCCTACGCCGAGGGCTGGGAGCTGCTGGAGAAGGTCGACTCCGTCACCGACGTGCGCGAGGTCTTCCGCAGCTGGCAGGAGGGCACGGTCATCCGCTCCTGGCTGCTGGACCTGGCGGTCAACGCCCTCGACCAGGACGAGCACCTCGACAAGCTGCGCGGCTACGCGGCCGACTCCGGCGAGGGCCGCTGGACGGTCGAGGCCGCGATCGACAACGCCGTGCCGCTGCCCGCGATCACCGCGTCGCTCTTCGCCCGCTTCGCGTCCCGCCAGGACGACTCCCCGCAGATGAAGATGATCGCGGCGCTGCGCAACCAGTTCGGCGGCCACGCCGTCGAGAGCAAGTAGTCACGAGCAAGTAGTAACCGGCACCACAGCAGTAACAGCATCACCAGCAGGACGAGCAGTACACAGCGGAAGAGGTCGGCGCACCATGCATGTCTCGCATCTGTCGCTGGCCGACTTCCGCTCGTACGCCCGGGTCGAGGTCCCGCTCGACCCGGGCGTCACGGCGTTCGTGGGGCCCAACGGCCAGGGCAAGACCAATCTCGTCGAGGCGATCGGCTATCTGGCCACCCTCGGCAGCCACCGGGTCTCCTCGGACGCCCCCCTGGTCCGGATGGGCGCCGACCGCGCCGTCGTGCGCGCGGCCGTCGTCCAGGGCGAGCGCCAGCAGCTGATAGAGCTGGAGCTCAATCCCGGCAAGGCGAATCGCGCCCGGATCAACCGGTCGTCCCAGGTCAGGCCGCGTGACGTGCTCGGCATCGTGCGGACGGTGCTGTTCGCTCCGGAGGACCTGGCCCTGATCAAGGGCGACCCCGGCGAGCGCCGCCGCTTCCTGGACGAGCTGATCACCGCGCGCTCCCCGCGCATGGCGGGCGTCCGCTCCGACTACGAGCGGGTCCTCAAGCAGCGCAACACCCTCCTCAAGAGCGCGGCGATGGCCCGCCGCCACGGCGGCCGCGGTCTCGACCTGTCCACGCTCGACATCTGGGACCAGCACCTGGCCCGCGCCGGCGCCGAGCTGCTGGCCCGGCGCCTCGACCTGATCGACGAGCTGCGGCCGCTGGCCGACAAGGCCTACGAGCAGCTGGCCCCCGGCGGCGGCCCGGTGTCCTTCGAGTACCGGGGCCCGGCCGCGATCGAGGGCGCGCGCAGCCGCGAGGAGCTCTACGAGGCGCTGCTGGCGGCGCTCGCCGAAGCCCGCAAGCAGGAGATCGAGCGCGGCGTGACGCTGGTCGGCCCGCACCGGGACGACCTCCTCCTCAAGCTCGGCCGGCTGCCCGCCAAGGGGTACGCGAGCCACGGCGAGTCCTGGTCGTACGCGCTGGCGCTGCGCCTGGCCTCGTACGAGCTGCTGCGCTCCGAGGGCAACGAGCCGGTGCTCGTCCTGGACGACGTCTTCGCGGAGCTGGACGCCCGGCGCCGCGAGCGGCTGGCGGAGCTGGTGGCCCACGGCGAGCAGGTCCTGGTGACCGCCGCGGTGGACGACGACGTTCCGGCGGTCCTCACCGGCGCCCGGTACGCGGTCTCGGAAGGCAAGGTCGAGCGCGTATGAGTACGCCCTCCGAGCCGCCGAGGACGCCCGAGCCGTCCGGCGTGGACCTGGCGCGTGTCGCGCTGCGCGCCGCCAAGGAGCAGGCGAAGGCGCGGGGCGCCGCGGCCCAGCAGAAGAAGCACGTCCGCCGCGGCGGGGTACTGCGCTCCGGGGCGCGCGCCGACGGCCGCGACCCGCTGCCGCTGGGCGCCGCCATCAACAGGCTGATCACCGAGCGGGGCTGGGAGAAGCCCGCTGCGGTGGGCGGGGTGATGGGCCGCTGGCCGCAGATCGTGGGCGACACGCTGGCCCTGCACTGCGCGCCGCAGAACTTCGACGAGGACTCCCACGTCCTGACGGTGCAGTGCGACTCGACGGCGTGGGCGACGCAGCTGCGCCTGCTGGCCCCCCAGCTGGTGGCCCGGCTCAACGACGACCTCGGCCACGGCACCGTGCGGACGATCAAGGTGCTGGGCCCGGGCGGCCCGAGCCGCCGCTACGGCTCGCTGCGCGCTCCCGGCAGCACGGGTCCGGGCGACACGTACGGCTGACGCCGGGTGCCCGGCGGGCCCCTTTTCGGACGGCCCGCGCGTGCCTCGGCCGTGCCTCGACCCTGCCCGGCGGGGGGCGGTGACTGCGGGGACGGATGAGGGCCTGTGGTGCTCCCGTGGGAACCGAGCGCCCGGTGATCCGCGTGACCTGGGGTGATCCGGTGCGACGGGGGGTACGCCGGGGCCGGCGCTGAGACCCCGCTCACGGTAGCGGGCGGTTGACAGCCCGAAGCGCTGAGTGCCGCTGTGAGCCTCTTGGAGCCCGGGTCCACATATAGGGAGTCGGCTGATGCCGGTTCAGGGCGGCACGTGCAGGCTCAGGCACCGCCAAACCCCCATTCATGTCAGCGCTACCGGTAGACTGGTGCCAATCCCGCCGGCTCGCGGGACTCGTCGACCAACGCAGAACGACGCAGCCGCTCCTGCCTGCCTCGGGTGGGGTCTCCCCGCCGCAGTCGGGGATGGCCTGTGCTGTGCCAGAAAGGGCGCTTCGTGGCCGATTCCGGCAACCCCAACGAGAACACCACCCCTTCCACGGACGGTGCGGCGGAGACCGCACCCGCGGAGGGCGCACCCGCGTCCTACGACGCCAGTGCGATCACCGTCCTGGAGGGCCTGGACGCCGTCCGCAAGCGGCCCGGCATGTACATCGGCTCGACCGGTGAGCGCGGCCTGCACCACCTCGTGTACGAGGTCGTGGACAACTCCGTCGACGAGGCCCTCGCGGGCCACGCGGACACCATCGACGTGACGATCCTTTCCGACGGCGGCGTGCGCGTCGTCGACAACGGCCGTGGCATCCCGGTGGGCATCGTCCCCTCCGAGGGCAAGCCCGCCGTCGAGGTCGTCCTGACCGTGCTGCACGCGGGCGGCAAGTTCGGCGGCGGCGGCTACGCGGTCTCCGGCGGTCTGCACGGCGTCGGCGTCTCGGTCGTCAACGCGTTGTCGACGCGCGTCGCGGTCGAGGTGAAGACCGACGGCTTCCGCTGGACCCAGGACTACAAGCTCGGTGTCCCCACCGCCCCGCTGCAGCAGAACGAGGCGACCGACGAGCACGGCACCTCGGTCACCTTCTGGGCCGACGGCGACATCTTCGAGACCACCGAGTACTCCTTCGAGACGCTCTCGCGGCGCTTCCAGGAGATGGCGTTCCTGAACAAGGGCCTCACCATCTCGCTGACGGACGAGCGCCCGGCCCACGTGGACGAGGAGGGCAAGCCCCTCAACGTCCGCTACCACTACGAGGGCGGCATCTCCGACTTCGTCCGCTACCTCAACTCGCGCAAGGGCGAGGTCATTCACCCCACGGTGATCGACTTCGAGGCCGAGGACAAGGAGCGGATGCTCTCCCTCGAGGTCGCGATGCAGTGGAACACCCAGTACACCGAGGGTGTCTACAGCTTCGCGAACACCATCCACACCCACGAGGGCGGTACGCACGAGGAGGGCTTCCGCGCGGCGCTCACCGGTCTGATCAACCGCTACGCGCGCGACAAGAAGCTGCTCCGCGAGAAGGACGACAACCTCACGGGCGACGACATCCGCGAGGGTCTGACGGCGATCATCTCCGTCAAGCTGGGCGAGCCGCAGTTCGAGGGCCAGACCAAGACCAAGCTGGGCAACACCGAGGCCAAGACCTTCGTGCAGAAGGTCGTCCACGAGCAGCTGACGGACTGGCTGGACCGCAATCCGAACGAGGCCGCGGACATCATCCGCAAGTCCATCCAGGCGGCCACCGCCCGTGTGGCGGCCCGCAAGGCGCGCGACCTCACCCGTCGCAAGGGACTGCTGGAGACGGCGTCGCTGCCGGGCAAGCTGTCCGACTGCCAGTCGAACGACCCGATCAAGTGCGAGATCTTCATCGTCGAGGGTGACTCCGCCGGCGGCTCGGCCAAGTCCGGCCGGAACCCGCAGTACCAGGCGATCCTCCCGATCCGCGGCAAGATCCTCAACGTGGAGAAGGCGCGGATCGACAAGATCCTGCAGAACCAGGAGATCCAGGCGCTGATCTCCGCCTTCGGCACCGGTGTGCACGAGGACTTCGACATCGCGAAGCTCCGCTACCACAAGATCATCCTGATGGCGGACGCCGACGTCGACGGTCAGCACATCAACACCCTGCTGCTCACCTTCCTCTTCCGCTTTATGCGTCCGCTGGTCGAGGCCGGGCACGTCTACCTCTCCCGTCCCCCGCTCTACAAGATCAAGTGGGGCCGGGACGACTTCGAGTACGCCTACTCCGACCGCGAGCGCGACGCCCTGATCCAGCTCGGCCGCGAGAACGGCAAGCGGATCAAGGACGACTCGGTCCAGCGCTTCAAGGGTCTCGGCGAGATGAACGCCGAGGAGCTGCGCGTGACCACCATGGACGTCGACCACCGCGTCCTCGGCCAGGTCACCCTGGACGACGCCGCGCAGGCGGACGACCTGTTCTCGGTGCTCATGGGCGAGGACGTCGAGGCCCGGCGCTCCTTCATCCAGCGCAACGCCAAGGACGTCCGCTTCCTCGACATCTGAGCCTGTCGGCCCATCCCGAGACAGCCGCAGCGCGAAAGGACTTTGAACAGCAATGGCCGACGAGACCCCTGAGACCCCCACTGCTCCCGTGCCCGAGGTGACCCCCGAGGGCGCGCCCGCCCCGCTGGAGGGTGTGGGCATGCGCGTCGAGCCCGTCGGGCTCGAGACGGAGATGCAGCGCTCCTACCTCGACTACGCGATGAGCGTCATCGTCTCGCGTGCGCTGCCCGACGTGCGCGACGGCCTCAAGCCGGTGCACCGCCGCGTGCTCTACGCGATGTACGACGGCGGCTACCGGCCCGAGAAGGGCTTCTACAAGTGCGCCCGCGTCGTCGGTGACGTCATGGGTACGTACCACCCGCACGGCGACGCCTCCATCTACGACGCCCTGGTCCGCCTCGCCCAGCCCTGGGCCATGCGGATGCCGCTGGTGGACTCCAACGGCAACTTCGGCTCCCCGGGCAACGACCCGGCCGCCGCCATGCGGTACACCGAGTGCAAGATGGCGCCGCTGTCCATGGAGATGGTCCGGGACATCGACGAGGAGACCGTCGACTTCCAGGACAACTACGACGGCCGCAACCAGGAGCCGACGGTCCTGCCGGCGCGCTTCCCCAACCTGCTGGTCAACGGCTCCGCCGGCATCGCCGTCGGCATGGCCACCAACATCCCGCCGCACAACCTGCGCGAGGTGGCCGAGGGCGCCCAGTGGTACCTGGCCAACCCGGAGGCCTCGGCCGAGGAGCTGCTGGACGCCCTCGTCGAGCGCATCAAGGGCCCCGACTTCCCGACCGGCGCCCTCGTGGTGGGCCGCAAGGGCATCGAGGAGGCCTACCGCACGGGCCGCGGCTCGATCACCATGCGGGCCGTCGTCGAGGTCGAGGAGATCCAGAACCGCCAGTGCCTGGTGGTCACCGAGCTGCCCTACCAGGTCAACCCGGACAACCTCGCGCAGAAGATCGCCGACCTGGTGAAGGACGGCCGGATCGGCGGCATCGCCGACGTCCGAGACGAGACCTCCTCCCGTACGGGCCAGCGTCTGGTGATCGTCCTCAAGCGGGACGCGGTCGCCAAGGTCGTGCTGAACAACCTCTACAAGCACACCGACCTCCAGACGAACTTCGGCGCCAACATGCTGGCGCTGGTCGACGGCGTGCCGCGCACCCTCTCCCTGGACGCGTTCATCCGCAACTGGGTGACGCACCAGATCGAGGTCATCGTCCGGCGCACCCGCTTCCGGCTGCGCAAGGCCGAGGAGCGCGCCCACATCCTGCGCGGTCTGCTCAAGGCCCTGGACGCCATCGACGAGGTCATCGCGCTCATCCGGCGCAGCCAGACCGTCGACATCGCCCGCGAGGGCCTGATGGGCCTGCTGGAGATCGATGAGATCCAGGCCAACGCGATCCTGGAGATGCAGCTGCGCCGGCTGGCCGCCCTGGAGCGCCAGAAGATCGTGGCGGAGCACGACGAGCTCCAGGCGAAGATCAACGAGTACAACGCGATCCTCGCCTCGCCCGAGCGCCAGCGCCAGATCATCAGCGAGGAACTCACGGCGATCGTCGAGAAGTTCGGCGAGGACCGGCGCTCGGCGCTGGTGCCCTTCGACGGTGACATGTCCATCGAGGACCTGATCGCCGAGGAGGACATCGTCGTCACGATCACGCGTGGCGGCTATGTGAAGCGCACCAAGACCGACGACTACCGCTCGCAGAAGCGCGGCGGCAAGGGCGTGCGGGGCACGAAGCTCAAGGAAGACGACATCGTCGACCACTTCTTCGTCTCCACCACCCACCACTGGCTGCTGTTCTTCACGAACAAGGGCCGGGTCTACCGCGCCAAGGCCTACGAGCTGCCGGACGCCGGCCGTGACGCCCGCGGCCAGCACGTGGCCAACCTGCTGGCCTTCCAGCCGGACGAGAAGATCGCCCAGATCCTCGCCGTCCGCGACTACGCCGTCGCGCCGTACCTGGTGCTCGCCACCAAGTCGGGCCTGGTGAAGAAGACCCCGCTCAAGGACTACGACTCCCCGCGGTCCGGCGGCGTCATCGCCATCAACCTGCGCGAGACGGACAGCGGCGCCGAGGACGAGCTGATCGGTGCCGAGCTGGTATCCGCCGCGGACGACCTGCTGCTGATCAGCAAGAAGGCCCAGTCGATCCGCTTCACCGCTACGGATGAAGCGCTCCGTCCGATGGGCCGGGCCACCTCCGGCGTCAAGGGCATGAGCTTCCGCGAAGGCGACGAGCTGCTCTCCATGAGCGTCGTGCGCCCGGGGACGTTCGTCTTCACCGCCACCGACGGTGGTTACGCGAAGCGGTCGAACGTGGACGAGTACCGCGTTCAGGGTCGCGGCGGCCTCGGTATCAAGGCGGCCAAGATCGTGGAGGATCGTGGCTCGCTGGTCGGTGCGCTGGTGGTCGAGGAGACCGACGAGATCCTTGCCATTACGCTCGGCGGCGGCGTGATCCGTACCCGGGTCAACGAGGTCAGGGAGACGGGCCGTGACACCATGGGCGTCCAGCTGATCAACTTGGGCAAGCGCGATGCCGTTGTGGGCATCGCACGGAACGCCGAAGCCGGTCGCGAGGCTGAAGAGGTCGATGAGCCGGCCGATGCAGTCGAGGGCGACGGAGCTGAGGGTGCCGAGGGCGCATCCGCCCCGGCAGGGAACATCGAGGAGTAAGTCGTGAGTCGAGCCACGGGCGCCGCGGCAAGCGGTGCAGGTGCCGAGCGCAGCACTACCGCCGCACCTGCTACCGATGAGGCCGGCGCCCGTGGCTCCGGCGCGGACGCCGACTCCCGAGGGGGCACGTTGACGGACACCCGCAAGCCGGAGCCGTACCACCCGCCGAAGGCGTACGAGCCGCCGTCCGGTTCCGCCGGCGCCGAGCCGGCCGGGGCCGGGGAGGCCGCCGGATCCGCCGACGCCGGGAAGCCGGCCAAGGCGGCGAAGGCCGCCAAGGACGGAAAGGCCGCGAGCTCCAAGGCTGCGCAGTCCGCAGACGTGAAGGCCGCCGAGGCCGGGAAGGCTGCATCCGTGGCAGACGAGGCTGAGAGCGTGAAAGCCGGGGAAAACGGGGGCAAGCCGGCGGCGAAGGGCTCGGTGAAGGGCTCGGCGAAGGCCGCTTCGGCCGACCCGCGCAACGCCGTCAAGGCTCCGCCCCGGATCCCCGGCCAGGACGGCTCCAAGGCCCCGGCGGGTGCCCTGAAGAAGGGCGCCCCCGCCAAGGGCTCCCAGGCGCCCCAGGCGGCCCCGCAGGGGGCCGGGAAGCCCGGTGGGGCGGTGGGCTCCGTCCCGCGTCCGGCGGCCCCGCAGGGCGCCGCACGCACCGGTGGTGCGGCAGGCGCCGCGCCGCGCCCCGCGGGCCGTCCGGAGCCGCGTACGCGTACGGCACGGCTGCGGGTGGCCAAGGCCGATCCGTGGTCGGTGATGAAGGTCAGCTTCCTGCTGTCGATCGCGCTGGGCGTGTGCACGATCGTGGCGGCGGCCGTGCTGTGGACGGTCATGGACGCCATGGGTGTCTTCTCGACCGTCGGCGGCACCATCAGCGATGCGACGAGCTCCAGTGACGGCGGCGGCTTCGATCTGCAGTCGTTCCTGTCGCTGCCGCACACCCTGCTCTTCACCTCGGTCATCGCGGTGATCAACGTGGTGCTGGCCACCGCGCTGGCCACGCTGGGGTCCTTCATCTACAACCTCTCGGCGGGTTTCGTGGGCGGCGTGGAGCTCACGCTGGCCGAGGACGAATAGCGCAGGCCGGGGCCCGGTCCGACACGATTTTGGGACTGGGCCCCGAGTGCGCTAATCTTTCGGTGTCGCGCGGGGCTATAGCTCAGACGGTTAGAGCGCTTCCCTGATAAGGAAGAGGCCACAGGTTCAAGTCCTGTTAGCCCCACCGCACGATCGGCC
This sequence comes from Streptomyces rectiverticillatus, assembly GCF_013394065.1. Lineage (NCBI taxonomy): Bacteria > Bacillati > Actinomycetota > Actinomycetes > Kitasatosporales > Streptomycetaceae > Streptomyces > Streptomyces rectiverticillatus. The sequence continues at coordinate 3,781,035 of NZ_CP040752.1, read as the reverse complement.
CGGTCGGAGATTTCTCCGCCCGGGCCGATCTGTTTTCGCCGGACGGGCAGTTGGGCCCGCGGCCGGATCGCGGACCGGACACCGCACAGGTCACCGATCGGTATCGGCCGGTGTGTATCATCGGCCACCAGAGGTCCCCTTACGTCAAGGAAAGACGAGGTCGCGCGGTGAAGAAGCTCCTCCTGGTCGCACTGGCCGCCATCGGCGGGCTCCTCGTGTACCGCCAGATCCAGGCGGATCGCGCCGAGCAGGACCTGTGGACGGAGGCGACCGACTCCGTGCCCGCAGGTTCGGGTGTGTGAGACAAAACGAGTCCTGAGCAGGGCCCCGGCCGACACGGCCGGGGCCCTGTTGTTTTCGGCCACCCTGCAGTTTTCAACTGCAAATAATTGGGTTGCGAAAGCAACCTATGCGGCGGTGAGGGCCCAGATGCCGATCCCCAGGCAGAACAGGGCCACGATCAGGACCGGCACGGCCACCTTCGCGGGCGGACCGGGCCGGAGGGCCCGGTGCCGTACGGGCCCCACCGGCGCGTACGCGCGCGTGGCCGGTGGCGGGGGCTGCACGGGCGAGAGTGGTGCCGGCGGGAGCTGCGCCGGAGAGAGCTGGGCCGAAGGCAGGGGCGCCGGCAGGCGGGCCGGCGGAGTGGGGGGATAGGCCGGCAGGGGCGGCGGCACGGGGACGGGCGCGTGCGCCGGGCCCTGCGGCCCGAACCCCGCGGGCAGCGGGCCGAGCTGGTCGAAGACTTCGATGGGCTCCTCGGCCGGGGCGGGGCAGTCCATCATCTCCGCGGTCGCGGCGAGCGCCTTGCGCGCCCCTGTGGCCGTACGGAAGCGCAGCCCCGGCTCGGGCTGCAGGAGGCACGCAATCACCTGCCAGAGGGGCTCGGGGACCTCTTCCGGGGCGCAGGGCGTGCCGTGCTCGGTGAAGCGCTCCATGAGCGCCTCGGCGTCGGGCTTACGGCCGGTGAGGAGGTACAGCGCCGTCAGGCCGACCGCATAGAGGTCGGCCGGGAAATCGGGCTCTTCGCCCAGCATTTGCTCCGGGGCGAAATAACCGGGGGTGCCCATCACGTAGTTGGCGTCGGTGAGGCGCGGTTCGCCCTTGCGCATGGCGATGCCGAAGTCGGAGAGGCGCACGTGGGGCCGGCCGGTGCCGGTGGCCTCCAGCAGGACGTTGGCGGGCTTGATGTCCCGGTGCACCACGCCTTCCGCGTGCACCGCGGCGAGGCCGGAGAGCAGCTGGTCCAGCAGGACGCACACGTAGTGCGGCGGCAAGGGCCCGTAGTCGCCGATGAGATGGGCGAGGGAGCCGCCGCTCACCACGTCCATGGTGAACAGCACCTTGTCGTCGTCGGCCGCCCAGCTCATCGGTGCGACCACGTGGGGGTGGTCGATCCGTAAGCCCTGCTCGCGGACGAACCTCAGCAGGGTGTGGGCGTCGCTCTGCTGGAGGACCTTGGCCGCCACGTAGCGGCGGCGGCGCCGGTCCCAGGCCCGCCAGACGGCCCCCACCCCGCCCCGGCCGATCGGGTCCACCAGCTCGTACCGCCCGGCGAAGAGCTCACCCATCGCGTGCGCGCGGTCAGCTCTGGTGGGCCTCGTAGTGCGCGACCGCCTCGGCGGTCCGCCCGGCGCCGTACACCCGCAGGAATTCGGCCAGTTCGGGGTGGGTGGGGCCGAGGCTCTGCGCGGCCTCGATGATGTCGCCCGCGCCGGCCACGGAGCGCAGCAGCGACTGGATCTCGCGGACCACCCGGCGGACGGTCGGCGCACCGCTGCTGGCCGTCGTCTGCGTGGAGTTCAGGACGGAGCCGCCCGAGCTCTTCTTGACCTCCTCCATCCGGTCCGCGGCCTCCGCGGCGCTCACGGTGCCGTCCGCGACCTGGCTGGAGAGCTCCTGAAGGGCCTGGACCCGCTGGACCACCGCGGGGTTGCCGATCTTCGCGCGCTGGCCGCTCATCAGCTGCGAGAGCATCGGCGCGGACAGGCCGAGCACGGAGGCGAGGCGGGCCTGATTGAGGCCGAGGTCGTCGATGAGCCGGCGGAAGAGCGCCCCCAGAGGCTCTCCGTACCAGCTCCGCTGCAGCTCCCGTGCGCGGGCGGTGGCTTCCTGCTGTGCTGCGTCCATCTCGCTCTCCCCTTCGCTTCGCTGCAGCGAATCTTGCGGTGCATCCTACGGAGAGTGCTGGGCCCCGGCGATACCCGGTCGGAAAAGAGCGTGGGTACCGGGTAGTCTGGTCGGCGACGGGGCCTTAGCTCAGTTGGTAGAGCGCTGTCTTTGCATGGCAGATGTCAGGGGTTCGACTCCCCTAGGCTCCACAAACAATCCCCTCTGACCTGCGGAAACGCGGGACAGGGGGGATTTTTTCACGCGTGGGGCCGGGCAGTGCCGCGGGCATGTGCCGCCCGTCAGTCGTCCAGCAGGCCGGCGCGGCGGGCGTAGCTTCCCGCCTGGAAACGGCTCTGTGCGCCGAGTTCGGTGAGCAGCTCGGTGACGTGCCGCCGGTAGGTGGTGACGGACATCGCGAGCCTGCGGGCCGCCATCTCGTCCTTCATCCCGGACTCCAGGAGTTCGAGGACGGACCGGCGCAGTTCGTCCTTGGCGGAGCCGTCGTCGCTCGCCCCGGTGAACGGCCGCGCGGACTCCCAGGCGCTCTCCCAGGACCGGTAGAGGAAGCGCACCAGCGAGGGGTCCCGGACGGCCAGCGCGCCCTTGCCGTCCTCGGAGGAGCTGCTGTGGTCGGCGAGGACGGCCGTGGTGGCGTCGAAGAAGAGGACCCGGTCGGGCACGTGTCCCATGGTGCGGACCTGGGCGCCGAGCGCCACCATCCTGCTCAGGTGCTGGCGCATGTAGGCGTGGGAGAGCACCGAGTGGGGGTAGACGGTGCGCAGGAGCACGCCGCGGCCGATCGTCTCGGTGGTGCGCTGCAGGCCCTCCTCCAGGGTCGCGGGGGCGGGCAGGTCGGGGTGGGCGGCGGCGACTTCGACGCGGGCGGCGGCGGACAGGCGCGCGAGGGCGGCGCGGACGGCGTCGAGGGTGGTCAGGTACTCGATGGGGGTCCGGGTGAAGTGGCCGTGCCAGGACTCCTCGAAGACCGGCTTCATCGCCCTCACGTGCGTGCTCATCCGCTCGGACTCGCGGTGGAGTTGCTGGATCTGCGACTCGATCGGACCGGTGACGTGGGTGACCGCGACGTCGGGGCTGCGGGGGGCGTACGCGGTGTCGCTGTCGCAGGCCGCCGACCCCGTGGGCCGGGCCGCTTCCGGAGCGTCCTCGGCGGGGTGGAGCAGGTGCAGCCGGGAGAGTTCGTCCACCGCGGCGCAGACCTCGGCTCCGGGTACGTCGAGGTGGAGCGCCGCGTCGCGCGGCCGGAGCCGGCCGTGCTCCAGGGCCATGCGGTAGAGCAGTACATGGAGGTCACCGAGAGGCGAGAGGGGCGCCTCTGTAGCGATTTTGTCCATTTTCTTCTCAATCGTCGGCTCGGTGGAGGGTGAAGAGAACTCGCTGACGACTTCTCGCCATAGGGCGCTTATGGCGCCCGGTCCGGTTTCCGGGGCACCGTGGGGGTAACGGGAAGTGGCGTCCGGAACGCCACTGCATAACCGGGGGGATTTGACGTGAAGTTTAATTTTGCTATTTCTGCATTCAAGGCCGAGGTCGGCATTGCCGGGGGGTTCGGGGGCGGCTCCGTGGCAGGCCAGGACGGCACCGACGACATCATCTGGCAGAGTCAGCCCTGGTAGGCCCGGTGGTTGGGCAGGCTTCGTGCTGCGGAAACAATCCATTCATGGAAATCCGCAGCGCTGTCCCGGTCATCTGATCCGACGTCCCTCCCCAGTCGACCGTTCTTTCGGCCTTCACAGACCCTACCGGTGGCCTTTCCGAAAAGGAATGGGATTCGTCGGCAGGTAACCGTCTCTGCTCTTTGAGTAACCGGCTCCGCTTCTCGGCTTCGCCGGACGGAGCGGGAGGAGGCACTGTGAATCGCACACTCCCCGCGCGTGACGAAGTGCACGTGTGGTTCTGCGACGCGGCCCGCTCGGGCGGGCGCCACGCGGACGCGATCGGCGACATCGCGCTGCTGTCGCGCGAGGAGAAGATCCGGTGCGCCCGCATCACGCGCCCGGCGGAGCGCCGCGGTTTCGCGGCGGCCCGCGCCGGTGCGCGGCGCGTGCTGGCCGACCTCGTGGGGGCCGCTCCGGAGACGATCGACATGTCCGCCGGGATGTGGGTGTCCGCGGGGCGGGGCCTGCAGGAGGACGCACCGGCGGTTTACGCGGGGCCGTGCTCGACGCCCCTGGTCCTGGACCTCGTCTGGTCCGCGGACGCCTGGGTGCTCGGGCTCTCCGCCGGGATCCGGCTCTGTCTGGCGCTCGAGCGGGTCGAAGGCCCCGCGTCCGCGGCGTCCGCCCGGGAGCGGGTCCGGCGGAAAGCGCTGGCCAGGCTCTCCGGCGCCGAACGCACCACTGCGGTGCAGGGGGCGGCGGGTGATTTCTCGGTGTACGACGTGCCGACGCCGGGTTCCGCCGTCGCCGCCGTCGCCGCCGTCGCCTGTTCCGGCCGGCACCGCCGGACCGGTGGGCCGTCCCTCCTTCTGAGAGAGGTGCCCGTTGCCACGTGAATTCCCGGGGACGTGATGAGAAAGGGCTCTCCGCCCGCGCACACCGCGCGGGCGGAGAGCCCTTTTTCACACCCCTGTCAGCCGCAGCTCCAGGTCGGCAGCCGCGGCCGGCCCGTAGGCGTCGGCCGCGCGGCCCACGAGGTCCGCGGGCACGAGCTTGTACTCCTGGGTGCCGGTGGACTCCAGGACGGTGGTGGCCAGGGTGCAGCCGAGCTGGGCGGCCCGTTCGGCCGTCCAGCCCCAGGCGGTTCCGGCGAGGAACCCGGAGCGGAACGCGTCCCCCGCGCCCGTCGGGTCGGCGATCGCGCCCGCCGGGACCGCGGGGACGGGCACGGGGTCTTCGCCGGCCCGGGCGAGCACCGCGCCGTCGGCCCCGAGCGTGGTGATCCACATGCCGACGCGGCCCAGCACCTGCTGCGCGGTCCAGCCCGTCCGCTCCTTGAGCAGAGCGGCCTCGTACTCGTTGGTGAACAGGAAGCGGGCGCCGTCCACGAGGGACCGGGTCTGGTCCGCGTCGAGCCGGGCCAGCTGCTGGGACGGGTCGGCCGCGACCGCGACGCCCAGGCGGTGGGCGGCGGCCGTGTGCCGGAGCATGGCGGCCGGGTCGTCCGCGCCGACGAGGACGAGGTCGAGCCGCCCGGCGCGCCGGGCCACCTCGGCCAGGTCGATCTCGCGGGCCTCGGCCATGGCACCGGCGTAGAAGGTGGCGATCTGGTTCTGGTCGGCGTCCGTGGTGCAGACGAAGCGGGCCGTGTGCAGGGACTCGCTGACCCGGACCGACCCGGTGTCCACGCCACCGGCGCGCAACCAGGCCTCGTACTCGGCGAAGTCGACGCCGGCCGCGCCGACGAGCAGGGGCCGCAGGCCGAGGCGGCCCAGGCCGAAGGAGATGTTGGCCGCCACACCGCCCCTGCGGACTTCGAGGTGGTCGACGAGGAAGGACAGGGACACCTTGTCGAGCTGCTCGGTGATGAGCTGGTCGGCGAAGCGTCCGGGGAAGACCATCAGGTGGTCGGTGGCTATCGAACCGGTGACTGCGATGCGCACGGGAGCTGTCTCCTTGCCTGCGGCTCGGCTGGTCACGCCCCTGCGGCCTTCTTCAGGGCGGCGACGCGGTCGGTGCGTTCCCAGGTGAAGTCCGGGAGTTCACGGCCGAAGTGGCCGTAGGCGGCGGTCTGCGCGTAGATCGGGCGGAGGAGGTCGAGGTCGCGGATGATCGCGGCGGGGCGGAGGTCGAAGACCTCGGCGATCGCGGTCTCGATCTTGTCGGTGTCGATGGTGTTCGTACCGAAGGTCTCGACGAACAGGCCGACGGGCTCGGCCTTGCCGATCGCGTACGCGACCTGGACCTCGCAGCGGGACGCCAGGCCTGCGGCGACGACGTTCTTGGCGACCCAGCGCATCGCGTAGGCGGCCGAGCGGTCGACCTTGGACGGGTCCTTGCCCGAGAACGCACCGCCACCGTGGCGGGCCATGCCGCCGTACGTGTCGATGATGATCTTCCGGCCCGTCAGACCCGCGTCACCCATCGGGCCGCCGATCTCGAAACGACCGGTGGGGTTCACCAGGAGGCGGTAGCCGTCGGTGTCGAGCTTGATGCCGTCCTCCACCAGTTCCTTGAGGACGTGCTCGACGACGAACTTACGGATGTCGGGAGCGAGGAGGGAATCCAGGTCGACGTCGGAGGCGTGCTGCGAGGACACCACGACCGTGTCGAGGCGGACGGCCTTGTCGCCGTCGTACTCGATCGTCACCTGTGTCTTGCCGTCCGGCCGCAGATAGGGAACGGTCCCGTCCTTGCGGACCTCCGACAGACGGCGCGAGAGCCGGTGTGCCAGGTGGATCGGCAGCGGCATCAGCTCGGGCGTCTCGTCGCAGGCGTAGCCGAACATCAGGCCCTGGTCACCGGCGCCCTGACGGTCGAGCTCGTCCTCATCACCCTCGACGCGGGTCTCGTAGGCCGTGTCGACACCCTGAGCGATGTCCGGCGACTGCGCACCGATCGACACCGACACACCGCACGAAGAACCGTCGAAACCCTTCCTGGACGAGTCGTAGCCGATGTCCAGGATCTTCTTGCGGACCAGGCCGGGGATGTCGGCGTAGGCCCTGGTCGTCACCTCGCCGGCGATGTGCACCAGGCCGGTGGTGAGGAGTGTCTCCACGGCTACCCGGGAGCCCGGGTCCTCCTTCAGGAGGGCGTCGAGGATGGTGTCGCTGATCTGGTCGGCGATCTTGTCGGGGTGACCCTCGGTCACGGACTCCGAAGTGAACAGGCGGCGGGACATCCACTCATCCTTTTCTTGAATTCCGGGTCGGTAAGGCGGGCGGCTCACTCAAAGGGGATTCGTTCAGGGGCGGTTCACCCGGATCGGGGGGCGGCGGGGAGCGCCGAGGCCCGTTCGCGCAGCAGGTTCTTCTGCAATTTGCCCGTCGACGTCGTGGGGAGCTGCCCGAAGACGATCCGGCTCGGTGCCTTGAACCGGGCGAGGCGGGCGCGCACGAATGCGATGAGCTCCTCCTCGCCGACGGAGCCTCCGGGGCGGCGGGAGACGAAGGCGACGGGGACCTCGCCCCAGACCGCGTGCGGGCCCGCCACCACGGCTGCTTCGGCCACCTCGGGGTGCGCGGTCAGCGCGTTCTCGACCTCGACCGAGGTGATGTTCTCGCCGCCGGAGATGATGACGTCCTTGGCGCGGTCGCGGATCTCGACGTAGCCGTCGGGGTGGTGCACGGCGAGGTCCCCGGTGCGGAACCACCCTCCGGCCGAGGCCTCGGCGGTGGCCTGCTCGTCGCGGTAGTAGCCCAGCATGACGTTGTTGCCGCGGAGGAGGATCTCGCCGATCGTCTCGCCGTCGGCGGGCACGTCGTCTCCGTTGCGGTCGACGACGCGCGCGGGTTCCCCGACGACGTTGGCGACGCCCTGCCGGCCGGCCTTGCGGACGCGGTCCTCGGGGGCTAGGGCGGTCCATTCGGGCTGCTGGATGCCGAGCAGCGCGTTGCCGAACGTTTCGGTGAGCCCGTAGAAGTGCGTGACGTCCAGGCCCAGTCCGGTCATCCGCGCCAGCAGGGCCGGCCGGGGCGGTGCGCCGCCCGCGAAGATCCGTACGGGGTGCGGGACGGTGGCCGCGTCCGGGTGGTCGGCGAGCATGGTGAGCACGGTCGGGGCCGCGCAGAGGTGGGTGACGCCGTCGGACAGGAGCGCCCGCCAGACCTCGGCGGGGTCGACCTTGCGCAGGCAGTGGTGCACGCCGCCCGCCGCGGTGACCGCCCAGGGGAAACACCATCCGTTGGTGTGGAACATGGGCAGCGTCCACAGGTAGCGCGAGGCCGTGTCCATCCGGGTGTGGAAGGCCATGGCCAGCGCATTGAGGTAGGCGCCCCGGTGGTGGTACATCACGCCTTTCGGGCGCCCGGTGGTGCCGCTGGTGTAGTTGACGGACAGCAGCCCGCGCTCGTCGGTGACCTCGACCCGGTGCGGCGCGGCCGCGGCGACCGCCTCGTCGTAGCGGTCCGAGCCGATCACGGCCGGGCGTTCGGCGAGCAGGCCGAGCGCGTTCTCCAGGCGGGGCAGGAGCTCGGTGTCGGCCAGCACCAGGCGGGCGCCGCTGTGTTCGAGGATGTAGGCGATCTCGGCGGGGGCCAGCCGGGTGTTGAGGGCGACGAGCACCGCACCGGCCAGGGGGACCCCGTAGTGCGCTTCGAGCATCAGGTGGGTGTTCGGGGCGAGGACGCACACCCGGTCGCCCGGCCGGACGCCGTTCTCCGCGAGCAGCCCCGCCAGCCGCTGGGAGCGGTCCCACAGCTGCGCGTACGTGCACCGGAAGTCGCCGTCGACGACGGCGGGGCGGTCGGCGAACACGGCGGCGGCGCGGCGCAGGAAGGAGACCGGCGTCAGCTCGGTGAAGGCGTGACCCGGTGCGCCGGCCGCCGCCGGCACCGTCACGCGCGCCTCGCGACGATGGCGAACATGTCCAGGGAGAGCGGGAGGACGGAGTGCAGGGCGAGGCCGGACTGCGCGAACAGGTCCGCGTACTCCTTCTCGCTGCGCTCGGTGCCGCCGACGAGGACCATCATCTGCAGGTCGAACCAGAGCCCGAGGGAGGATTCGCCGGTCGGCGGGATCGTGCGCTCCAGCACGATGACGGTGCCGTCCGGGTTCATGGCGTCATGGCAGCGCTTGAGCAGGTCGACGCAGGACTCGTCGGAACGGCTGTGCAGGATGCGCGACCACAGGTAGACGTCGCCGCCGGTGGGGAGCGCAGCGGTGTAGTCGCCCTCGGCGTAGGAGACGCGGTCCGTGAGCCCGCGGTCCGCCATGGCGGCCTTCGCGGCCTCGATCACGTGTGCCTGGTCGAAGAGCACGCCCTCGACGTGGGGTGCGGCCTTCAGGACCTCGGAGAGCAGGGCGCCGGTGCCGCCCGCGATGTCGACGACGGTGCGCGCCGACGAGAAGTCGAAGACCTGCGGCAGGTCGCGGAAGAACGCGCCGCCGGCCATGGTGCCGTCGAACCGGCGGGCGGACTCCTGGTTGGCGGTGAAGTACGGGTACATCGAGGCGCCGAAGGTGGCCTCGAACGCGGGCTGGCCCGTCTTGACGTTGTGGAGCAGGTTTCCCCAGGTCTCGTAGAACTCCTCGCCGTACATCAGGGTGAGGTCGCGCAGGGAGTCGGGCGCGTCCTCCTTGAGGAGCTCGCCGGCCGGGGTGAGCGAGAAGCCGCTCTCGTCGTCGCCCTGCAGGATGCCGAGGCCGGTGAGGAAGCGCATGAGCTGGAACAGCGAGCGCTCGTGGGAGCCGGTGGCCTCGGCGAGCTCGCGGCTGGTGGTCAGGCCGCTCTCGATGTGCTCGGGGAGACCCAGCTTGGTGGCCACGTAGACACTCTGCGAGGCCCAGTAGCCGATCATCAGGTCCAGAACCTTGCGGGACGGTGACGCAGTCATTGCATGGCCTTTCGGGGAACGTGCCGGATCACCGGCGGTTTCGCTGCTGTACGGGAGTGGAGCGGTGGGGGCCCGCTGCGAGGCCTGCTACGAGGCCCGCTTCGGGACGTTCTGCAGCCGCAGCTGTCCGCGGGCCAGGAGGGGGCCGGTGCCGCCTGCGGCCGTGATCTCCACGGACCACACCTGCTGGAGCTCGCCCTGGAACACCGGGTGCGCGGTGACGAGGGCCGGGCCGCCGGTCGTCGTGACGAACACGTCCGTCGCGTTGTGCACGCCCACGGCGAAGAGGCCGCGGTCCGCGACGGCCTTCGAGGCGCCGACGCTGGCCGCCCGTTCGACGACGGTGCTGTGGACGCCGCCGTGCACGACGCCCCAGGGGCCGTGGTGCTGCGGGCCGAGCTCGATCCGGCCCCGGACGCCGTCGCCCGCGACCTCGTCGAACTCCAGGCCCAGCGCCACCAGGAAGCGGCTCGCGGTGTCGAGGCTCAGGGCGGGGAATGCGGTCATGCCTGCTCCTGTCCCGTGCCGGCGTCGGTGTTCTGCAGCCGCACCTGGCCGCGGGCGAGGGGCTGTTCGTCGGAGACGGTGACCACCCAGATTTGCTGCGTACGGCCCTGGTGCACGGCTTCGGCGACGACCTCGGCCCGGCCCTCGGTCCGCGAGCGCAGCAGGTCGGTGGAGACGTGCACGGCCACGGCGTGCCGGCCGGGGCCGGCCGCCGCCGACGCCCCGAAGGAGGCCGCGCTCTCGACGGCGGTGGTGTAGACGCCGCCGTTGACGATGCCCCACGGGGTGTGGTGGTCCGGTCCGAGGTCGATGTGGCCGCGGACGCGGGTGGGGCTCACTTCGGTGACGACCAGCCCGGCCGCCGCGACGAAGGCGCTCTCGGGCGGCTGCGTCTGCGGCAGTTGCTGCGGCTTCGTCTGCGGCCACTGGTCAGCGGAAGGCCTGGACACCGGTCACCGCCTTGCCGATGGAGAGCAGGTGCATCTCCTCGGTGCCTTCGTACGTGAGCACCGTCTCCAGGTTCACCATGTGCCGGAACACCGGGTACTCCAGGGTGATCCCGTTGCCGCCCAGGATCGTCCGGGCGCTGCGGGCGATGTCGAGCGCCGCGCGCACGTTGGCCAGCTTGCCCACGCTGATCTGCGCGGGGTCCAGGCGGCCGGCGTCCTTGAGCCGGCCGAGCCGGGCGGCCAGCAGGGACGCCTGGGCGACCTGCACGGCCATCTCCGACAGCTTCCGCTGGGTGAGCTGGAAGCCGGCCAGGGGACGGCCGAACTGCTCGCGCTGGCCGGCGTACTCCAGGGCCGTCTCGTAGCAGGCGCGGGCGGCGCCCACAGCGCCCCAGATGATCCCGAAGCGGGCCTCGCCCAGGCAGCTCAGCGGCCCGGAGAGGCCCTGGGCGCCCGGCAGGACCGCGTCGGCGGGCAGGCGCACCCCGTCGAGGACGAGCTCGCCGGTCACCGAGACGCGCAGCGACAGCTTCCGGGTGATCTTGTTGACGGTGAAGCCGGGCGTGCCGACGGGGACGACGAAGCCGCGGATGCCCTTCGCGCCCCGCTCGGGGTCGGTCTGCGCCCACACCACGGCCACGTCGGCGAACGGGCTGTTGGTGATCCACATCTTCGAGCCGTCGAGCACCCAGTCGTCGCCGTCGCGGCGGGCGCGGGTGCGCATGGCGCTCGGGTCCGAGCCGGCGTCCGGCTCCGTCAGGCCGAAGCAGCCGACGGCCTCGCCCGCGGCCATGGCCGGCAGCCACCGCTGCTTCTGCTCCTCCGAGCCCCACCGGTGGATGGCGTACATGGCCAGCGAGCCCTGGGTGGAGACGAAGGAGCGCAGTCCCGAGTCGACGGCCTCCAGCTCCCGGCAGGCCACCCCGTACGCCGTGGCGCCGGTGCCCGCACAGCCGTAGCCGTCGAGGTGCATGCCGAGCAGCCCCAGCGACCCGAGGTGCTTGACGACCTCGCGCGGCATGGTGTCGGCCTCGAACCACTCGGCGACGTGCGGGGCGAGCTCGGTCCGGGCGAAGGCCCGTACGGTGTCCCTGATGTCCCGCTCGGTCTCGCCGAGCTCGTCGTCGACCGCGAGGATGTCCACGGGGTCCAGTTCCGCGGCGGAAAGCGGACTCATGATGACTTCTTTCTTGTGTCAGGTTTCATCAGGAAAGGCCGAGCACGGCCCGCGCGATCGAGTCGCTGTCGCCCACGGTGATGGAGTTGACGTTGGGACGGATGCCGGTCTCGGTGACCCAGTTCGCCCCTTCCGTCGGCACGCCGAACACATAGCGCCGCGGGTGGACCGACCCGTCGCTCCGGATGACGCGGAAGGGCCGCTCGGTGACGGCCACGCCGCCGGTGATGTATTCGCCGGCCGAAGCGGTCTGCACCGTGAAGTGCTTCACCTGCTGGTGCTTCTTGAGGTGGACGAGGATCGAGTTGTTCGTCCGGGCGAGGTCCACCTGGGGAAGCCGCGCGTCGATGAGGACGGTGCCCGTGCGGACGTCACCGGGGACGGCCGAGCTGCCGACGAAGACGCCGCGCTCGTGATCGCAGTCCACCGTGAAGCGGGGACCGGCGACCTCGACCACACCGGCGTCCATCAGCGCCACGAGCTCCTCGACCCGGCTCCAGGGCGGCCCCAGGGAGAGGAACGCGTGCAGCGAGTTGAACCAGCCCTCGACGTCGTCCTGGTACGAACGCCCCTCGATGCCACCGTTGTTCATCACGTAGCGCATCTCGTTGCGGATGTCGCGCAGGACGTCCAGCGCGGACTTCACGGGGCTGCTGAGGTTTCCCCGGCGCGCCTCGGCGATGTCGTCCACCAGGTAGGACCGCAGGAATCCGGTCCAGGCGCGGGAGGACGCGATGTCGCCGTCGGTCCACGGCCGGGCCACCCGGGCCCAGTCCCAGTACTGCTCCTCCGGGACGTCGAACTTGCGCAGGACGGTGCGCTCGGAGTCGCAGGACCAGGGGAGCAGGCTGTAGAGCGCGCCGAATTCGTCCGCGACCTCCTCCGACTCCCTGATCGCCACCAGGCGCCGGTAGTAGACGGTCTCGACTTCCTTGGCGATCAGCGGCCAGCAGTCGCGCCGGAAGTCCAGGGCCCCGGTGGGCCCGTTGTTCGACCGCAGCTTGTCGATGTGGGCCTCGGTGAGGACCTTCGGCTCGTAGCGCAGGTCGCCCTTTTCGTTGTCCGCCCGGCCGTGCAGCGGCACGCCCCGGCGGGAGCCGCAGACGATGTGCGGCTCGCGTCCGGAGGGCCGGTACGTCAGCCCGTCGCGGGTCCTCACGTACGTGCCGCCGCGGCCCTGGGTGAGCAGGGACATGTAGTCGAAGAAGGACAGTCCGAGCCCGCGGATGAGTACCCGCTGACCGGGGGCGATGCCGCTCAGGTCGGCGTCGGCGGGGTTGGCGGGCGGGAGGAAGAGGCCGCCCGTCGCCGCCGCGAAGCCCCGCAGGGTCTCCTCGTCGGCGGACGGGTGCACGGCCCCGTGCCCCGTGGCCAGCACGAGCTGGCCGACCTCGGCCGACTGCCCGTCGTCCGTGGTCACGAGCTGCCCGCCGGACTCGGTGTCGGTCACCGAGACGACCTTCGCCCGGTGCTCGCGGATGTCGATGCCGTCCGGGCGGTTGCGCAGGATCTCGCCGTAGGCCCATTCGAGGTAGTGCCCGTAGAAGGACCTGCGGCAGTAACTGTTCTCGTGGACCTCCCGGGCCTCGGCCAGGACGGCCTCGGGGTAGCTCCCGGAGATGTCTCCCGCCGCCAGCCGGGCCGACCACTCGTACAGGCTCGGGCCTTTGCGGACCGGGCCGGACATCTTCACGGTCTCGTCCGCGAAGGCGGTGATCTGGGAGGCGACGATGTTCATGATGAGGTCGGGCGACTGATCGGTCCGCCAGACGTCACCGGAACCGAAGTTCCTGGGTTCGAAGAGATGGATGACAAGAGAATCGCCGATACGGTCACGCGCGTTCTCGACGATGCGCTCCAGGACGGACAATCCGCGAGGGCCCACGCCGACTATGCCAACCGTGTGCACTGCCCTAGGTTTCACAGTGGGACTCCGTTGAGGTTTTCCCAGTTCGGGGCGGCTTTGCCAGGTCCGCTGGTCAGGACATCGCGTCGCTGATCTGCTTGATCGACCGCACGGTGTCGATCGCGGCGGGAAACCCGCAGTACACGGCGCACTGGAGGGCGACCTCGACGAGTTCGTCGACCGTGCACCCGTTGCGCAGCGCGCCGCCGATGTGGAGCTCCAGCTCGTGCTTGCGGTTCATCGCCGTGAGGATGGCGACGGTGAGCAGGCTCCGGAACTTCCGGTCGAATGCGGGCCGTTGCCAGACGGTTCCCCAGGCAAGGCGTACGACCAGGTCCTGCAGCTCGGCTGCTCCTGCCCACGTGTCGGATACGCCGTCGACATAAGTGTTTCCCAGGACCTCGCGTCGCAGCGCGTCGCCGGCCGCCCACTCGGATCCAGGCATGCGTCATTCCCCCATGAATTACGTGAACTGCCGCCGCGCCTCTGCGGGACGGCAAGTCCGTGAGGGGAGCTGCCGTAGCGCTCCCTGGGAAAGACCCTGCCAGCGGGCCTGCCTGCTGCGACAGATTCCGGGGGCGTCGTGATTGCGACTGTCGTAAACAGGAGAGTCACAAGACGGGTGTATGGGGCAAGTATCGCCGTTCAGGCGTCGGACGTGGCCGTGTGCGCCGGCGACGGGAACAGGTCCGTCAGGAGCCGGTGGGGCCCGCTGCGCAGGGCCGCGCTGACCCGGTCGTCGCGCAACGTCGCGTCGGCGCCGGGACCTTGGCGGATGAGGAGGTCGGCGGGGGCGGGGACGGTGCCGCACGCGGGGCAGGCGCCGCTGGAGCCGATGTCAGTGCCGCACGCGGCGTGGCTGAAGAGCCGGCGCGAGCCCTCCGGGGCGAGCCAGCGCTCACCCCACTGCGCCAGGGAGAACACGATCGGCCAGAGCTCGAGCCCGCGCTCGGTGAGGACGTAGTCGACCTCGACGCCCGTGGTGTGGGGGCGGCGCTCGACGACGCCCACCGCCGTCAGGGCCTTGAGGCGGTCGGCGAGCACGGCGCGCGGGATGCCGAGGTGGGTGTGGAAGTCGCCGAAGCGCCGCACTCCGTAGAAGCAGTCGCGGAGCACCAGGAGCGTCCACCGCTCCCCGACCACTTCGAGTGCCCGGGCCAGTGAACAGTCCTGGTCTGCGTAGCCACGTCCCAATGCCATGACGAAAGTCTAGCGGTGCAGTCACTGAACTATATGGTTCAATGACTGAACTCCACCGATCTCTTGGGGGTAGTAGTGACGACCGAACCGGTCGAGCGCCGGTCCTCCGCCCGTGCGACTCTCGCGATCTCGTGCGTGGCCACCCTGCTCGTGCTCATCAACTTCACCGCCCCTGTATCGACCGTGCAGACCGTCAGAGCGGCGCTCGGCTCCGGGCCCTCGGGGCAGACCTGGATCCTGGGCAGCATCAGCGTGGGCCTCGCGGCGTGCCTGATGGTGGCGGGCACCCTCGCCGACGACTACGGCCGCAAGCGGATGTTCGTGATCGGCGGGGCGCTGCTGGTGCTCTCCACCGTGGTGTGCGCCGTCGCGCCCGTCACGCTGGTGTTCGTCCTCGGCCGCATCGTCCAGGGCGCGGCGAGCGCCGCGCTCCTGGCGTCCAGCCTCGGCCTCCTGGCCCATGCCTTCGCCCCCGGCCCTGAGCGGGCCCGGGCCACCGGCCTGTGGGGAGCGATGGTGGGCGGCGGCATCGCCATCGGCCCGGTGTTCTCCGCGCTGCTGGGCCGGGCCACCGACTGGCGCGTGACGTACTGGGTCCTCGCGGTGCTCGCCGCGCTGGTCATGCTCTGGGCCGCCCGCTCGCTGGAGGAGTCCCGCAGCGCGCACAAGCGCGCCTTCGACCTTGCCGGGGTGCTCACCCTCGGCGCGGGCATCACGCTGCTGATCGCGGGGCTCACCGAGGGGCGGGGCGGCTGGGGCCGGCCGCACGTCGTGATCTTCCTGGTCGCCGCGGTCGTCCTGCTGGCCGGCTTCGTGGTGGTCGAAAAGCGCGTCACGGAGCCGATGCTGGAGCTCGGCTTCTTCAGGAACCCCGCGTTCGTCGCCTCGGTCGCCGGTGCGCTGGTGACCGGCATGGGCGTGATCGGCCTGATGACGTACGTGCCGACCGCGGCGCAGAGCATGCAGGGGCTCAGCCCCCTGGGCAGCGCCGGCCTGCTCGCGTTCTGGTCCGGTCTGTCCTTCCTGGCCGCGCCGCAGGCCCGCCGGTTCGTCGCCCGCGTCGGCGACCGCCAGCAGGTCGCCGCGGGTCTGGCCCTGTGCGGGATCGGCGAGCTCGCCCTGATCGGGATCGGCGAGGAGTCCTCGTGGTGGCGGTTCGTGCCCGGCCTCGTGCTGGCGGGCCTCGGCAGCGGCGTGGTCAATGCGGC
This sequence comes from Streptomyces rectiverticillatus, assembly GCF_013394065.1. Lineage (NCBI taxonomy): Bacteria > Bacillati > Actinomycetota > Actinomycetes > Kitasatosporales > Streptomycetaceae > Streptomyces > Streptomyces rectiverticillatus. Next base: position 3,765,023 of record NZ_CP040752.1, on the reverse strand, counting down.
CCTCGCCGGGCTGGCCGTGCGGAGCGTGCCCGCCCACCGTGTGGCGGTCGGCTCCGCGGCGAACAACGCCTCGCGCTACCTGGGCTCGTCCCTGGGCGTCGCGCTGGTCGCGGCGATCCTGGCGCTCGCCCCGCGCGGCGGGGGAGCCGCCCACGAGATGAGCACCGGCATGACCTACGCCGCGGTCGTCTCCGGCTGCCTGGCGATCGCCGGCGCCGTCCTCGTCGCCCTGTGCCGCGAGCGCACGGAGCCGGCGGGCGCCGCCGTGCCGGCCCCGGAGCCGCAGTTGTCGGAGTCGGTGTGAGGAACCCCGGGCCCGGCGGAGGGCCCGGTGGCCCCGGCCGTGCGGACCTCCGCACGGCCGGGGGCCGTTCCGGCGGCGAGCCGTTCCGGCTGTGGAGGGTTCCGGCCGTGGCCGGTCGTTCACATCGTGGCGACCGGACTTCGTCCGCTCAGCAGCTCCTGCTCCCGTAGGAGGAATCCCAGTTGGAGCCGGCTGGAGGCGCCGAGCTGCTGCATGATGTCGGAGACGTGGCGCTGGCAGGTGCGCACCGAGATGCCCAGGGCGCGCGCGGTCGTCCGGTCGTCCGCACCGTCGATCAGGTGCTGGAGGATGGAGCGCTTCGTCTGGTTCGCCAGGTTCTGGACGAACGTCCTCTCGCGTGGTTTGTCGATGGGTTCCCCGGTCGACCAGGCCGCGTTGAACATCTCGGCGGCGAAGGCGATGAGGTCGGCGTCCCGGACCACGAGCGCTCCGCCCGGGCTGCTGCGCAGCGGGACGACGAGCACCTCGCGGTCGAAGATGACGAACCGGGCCAGGTCCCCGGTGACCGTCCTGATCTCGACGCCCGCGCCGATGGCCTCCTCCGTGTGCCGCACCGTCGGCGGGTGGAAGCGCGCGGAGTACTGGTAGAGGGCGCGCAGGTGCACCCCGCGCCCGAGCAGCTGCTGGTAGCGGTAGCGGGCCTCGATCAGCTCCGCGTCGGGGTGGGCGCCGCCCGGCCGGGCGGACAGGACCTCCTCGCGGCAGTCGTCGGCGTACCGCTCGAGGGCCCGGACCACCTCCTCGTGCGATTCGATGCGCTCCAGGTGGGGGCCCTGCAGCGACTGCTGCTGGGTGGCGTAGATGAGGCCGAGCTCGGCGATCTGCCCGCGCATCCACTGCAGGCCCAGCCGGGCGTTCTCCACCCGCTCTTCCCACTGCTCGAGGAGCCGGTCCGACACGCGGGCGGGGTCTACGGCGGCCAGGCAGTCGGCTCCCAGCCGCCGTACCAGACCGGTGGCGATGAGCTTGTCCACGGCCTGGATGCTGACGTCGCCGTGGGCGCCGGACATCAGCTCGTCGATGCGTATGAGCCCTTGCCGGGCGATGTGCCGGTAGGTGACCAATTCGGCGGATGTCAGCTCTATCGACCCGGGGCCGGCGGCTGTGCGTTCTTTAACCATTGTGTCCATGTCAGCACCTCTCTGTTTATGTGTGCCGCAATAGGGCGGAGAGTGGAGAAACAGGAGAACCCGGGAGTCAGCAGGGGCCGGTCTTCGCAGCTTAGATGTGGGAACGGGCGGGCAATCCGGTTAAATCAACCCCAATCACCGGGCACTTTTCCAAAGAATTACCTGTAATCTATTGCACACAACAACTTGTTTGCGGGAGCCCTTTCCCGGATAACACCGAGGCCCCTCGGACCGCGCGGGAAGCGCGGCCCGGGGGGCCTCGGTGAATCCGGTCCGCCGACCGGGCGCCGTCAGAAGGGCCGGTCGTCCGTCCCGCCGTTCTCGGGGGACTCCGCCTCGGCCTGCTTGGCCTGGACCTCGGGGTCGAGCGGCGAGGAGGACTCCGCGGGCCCCGTGCCGTCGACCGAGCTCAGCGGCGGGCGGTCGTGCACCTCGGTGGCCTCGGGCGGCTCGACCAGCCAGTCCGGGTTGGCCTGCCTGTCCCACCACTTCCAGGCGGCGTACGCGCCGCCCGCGATCAGGCCGACCAGAGCGAGGCGCCGGAACGCCCGCCCCGCCCGGCACCGCCGGTCCCGCCGGGCGATCAGCTTCTCGATCTCCTGGGGGCTGACCTGGCCGCGCAGCGCGGCGAAGGCGGCGGCGCTGCGGGCGACGGCCTCGTCCCGGACCGGCTCGACGGCCGTGCGGGCCCGCACGGCGGCCTGGTCGATCTTCGGGGGCAGGGCGCCGCGGGCGTGCTCGATCCGTGGGTGCAGATGTGCGTCGTACTGGCAGCGGGCCTGGTGAGCGGCCTGGTGCGCGGCCTCCGCGACCTTGGGCGCCAGCCGGGACCGGGCCTCGTGCGCGTAGTGCACGGCGGTGTCCTTCGCGGTGCCGGCGTAGGGCGCCATCACTTCCGCGGCGTGCCGGACGCTGTCCTTCGCCGTGCTGGTCGCGGCGCGCACGCTGTCCTTGCGGGTCACGAGAACCTCCTCCTCGGTGGCGTATGTTTTGTCGCCTTTCCACCCAGTGAAAAATCATGCCTGGGGACGGGCGGTCCGGCACGTGCGGGCGGGCATCCGGGTCATCGGGGACGGCGGCGGGCGGGGGCCCGGCTCGACCATGCCACGGTTTCGTGCGGCGCGCGGGTGTTTGCTGGCTACTCGCCGCGAACCCGTCCATGCGAGGATCGGTAGCCGTCAGTGCAGACTATGGAAGGTAGATCGTGGCCGAGCAGCTTTACGCCACCCTGAAGACCAACCGGGGCGACATCGAGATCCGGCTCCTGCCGGACCACGCCCCGAAGACGGTCCAGAACTTCGTCGAGCTCGCGAAGGGCGAGCGCGCGTGGATCAACCCCGAGACGGGCCAGAAGACCACGGACAAGCTGTACGACGGCACGGTCTTCCACCGCGTCATCGAGGGCTTCATGATCCAGGGCGGTGACCCGCTGGGCAACGGCACCGGCGGCCCGGGCTACAAGTTCGCGGACGAGTTCCACCCGGACCTGTCCTTCAACAAGCCCTACCTGCTGGCCATGGCCAACGCCGGCCCGGGCACCAACGGCTCGCAGTTCTTCATCACCGTGTCGCCCACCACGTGGCTGACCGGCAAGCACACCATCTTCGGCGAGGTCACCAGCGAGGCCGGTCAGAAGGTCGTGGACGCCATCGCCACCACCGAGACCAACTCGCGCACCGACCGCCCGGTGAACGACGTGGTCATCGAGTCGGTCGTCATCGAGACCCGCTGACGGCGGACTCCCGCTTCCCTCGTCACGCCCCGAGGGAACCCGGCGCCCCGCTCGTCCGTATGACGGGCGGGGCCGCGCGTCCCGGACAGGCCCGCCCATCACGGCGCAAGGGGAACGCATGAACGACCAGGCCGTCGGCTGTTACCGGCATCCCGACCGGGAGACGGGCATCCGCTGCACCCGCTGCGAGCGGCCCATCTGCCCGGAGTGCATGGTGAGCGCGTCGGTCGGGTTCCAGTGCCCGGCCTGCGTCGCCGCCGGCTCCGGCACGGGGCACTCCCCGCGGGCCACCGCCCCGCGCACGCTCGCGGGCGGCACCCATGCGGCCGACCCCCGGCTGGTCACCAAGATCCTCCTGGGGATCAACGTCGCCCTGTGGATCGCGGTCATGGCCACCGGCGACGGCCTGCTCGACGATCTCGAGCTGTTCGGCCGCGCCGTGCTCGGCGGCGAGCCCCAGGGCGTCGCGGAAGGCCAGTGGTACCGCCTGCTGACGTCGATGTTCCTGCACCAGGCGCCGATGCACATCGCCTTCAACATGCTCTCGCTGTGGTGGATCGGTCCCCCGCTGGAGGCGGCGCTGGGCCGGGCCCGCTATCTGGCGCTGTACATGCTGTCCGGTCTGGGCGGCGCCGCCCTGACCTTCGTCGTCGCCGACCCCCGCCAGCCTTCGCTCGGCGCGTCCGGGGCGGTCTTCGGCCTGCTGGGTGCCACGGCGGTGCTGATGCGGCGGCTCAATTACGACATGCGCCCGGTGGTGGCGCTGCTCGTGCTCAACCTGGTCTTCACCTTCACCTGGAGCAACATCGCCTGGGAGGCCCACATCGGCGGCCTGGTGGTGGGCACCGCCGTGGCCTACGGGATGGTGCACGCGCCCCGGGGGAAGCGGACGCTGGTGCAGGGGCTGACCTGCGGCCTGACACTGCTGCTGATCGTCGCGGCGGTGGTCGTACGGACGGCGACGCTGCCCGCGCTCACCGTCTTCCCCGGCTGAACCGGCCCCGGCTGACCGGCCCTGACCGGCCCCGCCGGGGCGGTGTCCCGGCGGGGTTGTCCACAGCGCGTACAGAATCTTGTGCATGCCGTGGGGAACAGGTGTCCGTCCGTGCACACAGCTGCGTTTCCGCTGGTAGGCAAGGGCGCCACCGGGAGAGCCACACTGGTGATCAGTCACACCGGCGTCAACCCGAGGGAAGTTATCCACAGATCTTCTGAGTTTTTCCCCACTGTGGACGAGGGTGTGGATAACTCCTCGGAAGGCTCCCCGGAAGGCTTGCTACTTCCACTGCGTGGAGACTACGAACCCCGCTGCGATAAAGCCGAAACCGACCACAATGTTCCAGTTGTGGAGGGACTCCACGGGCATGTCACCGCTGGTCACGTAGAAGATGACGATCCACGCCAGCCCGATCAGGAACATCGCCAGCATCAGCGGCGCCACCCAGCCCCGCCCACTGCTGAGCTTGATGGTCTGCTGCTTCGCCGGCGGCGGCGTGAAGTCGTCCTTCTTGCGGATCCGTGACTTCGGCACGAGGAACTCTCCTGTCGATGCGCTGCGTGACCGCGCTGGGGAACAAGGAAAAGGTTACAAAGGGCTGGTCCGAGGCGGCGAGCGGCGGGAACGCCACCTTTTCCCGGGCGTCCGTTAGCGTAGTGCTTCCGTGGCGCCGGAGAGGATAAGGGTACGTTGAGTAATTCTGCGGACTCCACCAGCAGGCCGTCCCGGCGCTTCAAGCCCGTCCGGCTGCTGACCGGGGCCGTCTTCGCGCTGGCCGGTCTCATCTTCTGGATGAGCTTCAACACCGCCCACGGCACCAACATCCGCACCGACGACTCCATGCTCCGGCTCTCCGACCTCATCCAGGAGCGCAGCCGCAAGAACGCCGGTCTGGACGAGAGTGCCGCGGCCGCCCGCGCCCAGGTGGACGCCCTCGCCCGGCGCGACAACGGCAACACCGCCGCCCAGAACAAGAAGCTCGCCGACCTCGCGGAGGCGGCCGGCACCGAGAAGCTCAGCGGATCCGGCCTGACCGTCACCCTCACCGACGCCCCGCCCAACGCCACGGCCAAGATCCCCGGCGTGCCGCAGCCGCAGCCCAACGACCTGGTCATCCACCAGCAGGACCTCCAGGCCGTCGTCAACGCCCTCTGGCAGGGCGGCGCCAAGGGCATCCAGGTCATGGACCAGCGGCTGATCTCCACCAGCGCCGTCCGCTGCGTCGGCAACACCCTGATCCTCCAGGGCCGCGTCTACTCCCCGCCCTACAAGGTGACGGCCGTCGGCGACCGCGGCGCGCTGCGCAAGGCGATCGACGCCTCCCCCGCGATCCAGAACTACCTCCAGTACGTGAACGCCTACGGGCTCGGCTGGAAAGTCGACCAGCAGGACGCGGTGACTCTTCCCGGTTACTCGGGCACAGTGGACCTCCACTACGCCAAGCCCGTGGAGTGACCCGGGAGGGATCCGGCGATGGAGTTACGACTCGTCGTCCGCACGGTCAGCGAGCTGTGCCTGACCATCGGCACCCTGCTCGTCCTCTTCGTCGTCTACGTCCTCTACTGGACGGGAGTGCGCGCCGACGGCGCCATGGACCGGGAGCTCAGCCGCCTCCAGGACCGGTGGTCGAGCGGCGCCGCGGTCACGGCCGGGGCCCCTGAGACGCCTGTGCCGGGAGAGCAGCCCGGAGGGTCGGCGGAACAGCCCGGAGAGCCGCCTGACCAGCCCGCAGCGTCCTCAGCGCCCTCCGCGCCCTCTGCGCAGCCCCAGCCGCCGTCCGGCTCGCACCTCACGCCGGGCCCGGGCGCTGGGCAGGCGGCCCCCGCGCGGCAGCAGTCCGCCCCCGCCCGCCCCGGTGAGGCCTTCGCCGTCATGTACATCCCCCGCTTCGGCGCCGGCTGGGCCAAACCCGTCCTCGAGGGCACGGGCACCGGGCTCCTCAAGAAGGGCCTCGGCCACTACGAGCGGACGGCGCGCCCCGGCGGGACCGGCAACTTCGCGGTCGCCGGCCACCGCCGCACCTACGGCGACCCGTTCAAGGACCTCGACGAACTGCGCCCGGGCGACGCCGTCGTGGTGGGCGACGGCACGACGTGGTTCACGTACCGCGTCGACGGCCGCCCGTACCGCACCCGGCCCGACGACACCGGCGTCATCGACCCCGTCCCCGCCGGCTCCGGCTTCCGCGGGCCCGGCCGCTATCTGACCCTCACCACCTGCGAACCGGAGTGGGGCCACAGCCACCGGCTGATCGTCTGGGCCCGCCTCGACGCGACGTCGCCCGCGGCGCGGGGCCGACCCGGGGCTTTGTCCGGCTGACCCCCTCGGACCCCGCCCGCCCCTTAGTCTGGTGCTGCAATTTCGACTACGTCATCGGCAAGTGGGGACGGCATGTACGGCTGGATCTGGCGGCATCTGCCGGGCAACGCGTGGGTGCGGGCGCTGATCTCGCTGGTTCTCGTACTGGCGGTCGTCTACGTCCTCTTCCAGTACGTCTTCCCCTGGGCGGAACCGCTGCTGCCGTTCAACGACGTGACGGTCGACAACGGAATGGCGGTCAACCAGTGAGTGCACGCATCCTCGTCGTGGACAACTACGACAGCTTCGTCTTCAACCTCGTCCAGTACCTCTACCAGCTAGGCGCCGAGTGCGAGGTGCGGCGCAACGACGAGGTCGAGCTCGGCCACGCCGAGGACGGCTTCGACGGCGTCCTGCTGTCCCCCGGGCCGGGCGCGCCGGAACAGGCGGGCGTGTGCATCGACATGGTGCGGCACTGCGCGCAGCACGGCATCCCCGTCTTCGGGGTCTGCCTGGGGATGCAGTCCATGGCCGTCGCCTACGGCGGTGTGGTCGGGCGGGCGCCCGAGCTGCTGCACGGCAAGACGTCGCTGGTGACGCACGAGGGCGCGGGCGTCTTCCAGGGCCTCCCCTCGCCCTTCACCGCCACCCGCTACCACTCCCTGGCCGTCGAGCGCGAGCGCTGGCCGGACGAGCTGGAGATCACCGCCTGGACCGAGTCGGGCATCGCGATGGGCCTGCGCCACCGCGACCTGCCGGTCGAGGGCGTGCAGTTCCACCCCGAGTCCGTGCTCACCGAGTGGGGCCACCGGATGCTCGCCAACTGGCTGGTCGCCTGCGGTGACACCACGGCGGTGGAGCGATCGGCGGGCCTGGCCCCGGTGGTGGGCAAGGCCGGGGCGTGACGTGACCACGCCCCCGCGGGTCGTATCGCAGCCCCTGCCGCCCGAGGACCGGGCGACCATGGAGCTGCGCAGGGTGGAGGTGCCGTCCCAGGCGGCGCCCCGGCCCGTACGGACCGGGGGGCGTGCCGCGCGGCGGCATGCGGCCCGGCGGGCGCGCAGGGGCAGCCTGGGCGTGCGGCTGTGCCGTTTCACGGGCGAGCTGTTCATCACGGCAGGCCTGGTGCTGCTGCTGTTCGTGGCCTACCAGCTGTGGTGGACGAATGTCCGCGCCCTGCAGCAGGCCGGCGGCGCCGCCCACCACCTGCAGAGCCGCTGGGACGAGGAGGGGCAGGGCGCCGACCGGGACGCCGGGGCGTTCTCGCCCGGCGAGGGCTTCGCGATCATCTACATCCCGGCGCTGGATGTGAAGGCCCCGATCGCCGAGGGCGTCGGCAAGCAGAAGATCCTCGACCGCGGCATGGTCGGCCACTACGGGGAAGGGCCCCTCAAGACCGCGATGCCGTGGGACGAGAAGGGCAACTTCGCCCTCGCGGGGCACCGCAACACCCACGGCGAACCGTTCCGCTACGTCAACCGCCTGAAGCCCGGCGACAAGATCGTGGTGGAGACGCGCAGCGCGTTCTACACGTATGAGATGACGAGCCGTCTGGAGCAGACGCCACCGGCGAACATCGGGGTCATCGCCCCCGTCCCGGCCGGCTCCGGCTTCCGCGGCCCCGGCCGCTACATCACCCTCACCACCTGTACCCCCGAGTTCACCAGTACCTACCGCCTGATCGTGTGGGGCAAGATGGTCGACGAGCGGCCCCGGAGCAAGGGAAAGCCGGACGCGCTCGTTCAGTAACGGCACACGGGAACAGCGAAGCGGGGTACGAACGTCTGTGGCACGGACAGACCGCGTACGGGGGCGCGTCGCCGCCACCGTCAGCGTCATAGGCGAGCTGCTGATCACCGCGGGCGTGATCCTGGCCCTCTTCGTCGTCTACTCCCTGTGGTGGACGAACGTCCTCGCCGACCGCGAGGCCAAGCGCCAGGGCCACGCGGTGCGCGACACCTGGGCGAAGAAGGGCCCGGGCGCCCTCGACACCAAGGACGGCATCGGCTTCCTGCACGTCCCCGCCATGAAGAACGGCGAGGTCCTGGTGAAGAGCGGCACCGCCACCGACGTCCTCAACGAGGGCGTCGCCGGCTTCTACCGCTCCCCGGTGAAGGCCGCCATGCCCTGGGACAAGCAGGGCAACTTCACCCTGGCCGCCCACCGGGACGGGCACGGCGCGAAGTTCCACAACATCCACAAGGTGAAGACCGGCGACCGGGTCGTCTTCGAGACGCGCGACGTCTGGTACGTCTACAAGGTCTACGCGGAGCTGAAGGAGACCTCGAAGTACAACGTCCAGGTCCTCGACCCGGTCCCGAAGGAATCCGGCGCCACCAAGCCGGGCCGCTACCTGACCCTGACGACCTGTACCCCGGTCTACACCTCCGACTACCGCTACATCGTCTGGGCGGAGCTGGAACGCACGGAAAAGGTCGACGCATCCCGCACGAAGCCGAGGGAGCTGCGGTAGCAGCCCGTCCGCGGCCCGGAAAGCCGAGCCTGTTCAGAGCAGGTGGTCGGCCTTGTCGGCCTTGCCGGTGCCTGAGCCTGCCGGGGGTACGGAAAACGGCCCTGTCCCCGGGGGATCCGGGGGCAGGGCCGTCGCGGTGTGCTTAGTGGCGGCGGCCTCCGATGAAGCCGCCTCCGATGAAGCCCGTGTCGCCCGTGGAGCCGTTGTCACCGCCCGGGGTGCCGGTGGTGCCCGTGTCGCCGCCCGGGAGGCCCGCCGTGGTCGTCACGTCGACCGGGGTGTTCTTGGCGACCTGGGTGCCCGGCATCGGGTTGGTGGTCTGCACGACGGCGTTGTCGTCCTGCGGGCCGAAGACGTTGCCGACCTTCAGGCCTGCGGCCTCGATCTCCTTCTTGGCGTCCTTGAGCTTGTGGGTCAGCACGCCCGGCACGGCGACGTTCTGCGAACCCTTGGCCACGGTCAGGGTGACCGTGGAGCCCTGGGCGGCCTGGGTGTTGCCGTCCGGGCTCTGCTTGGTGACCGTGCCCGGAGCCTGCCCGGGGGCGTCCTCCTCGGTCACCGACACCTTGAAGCCGTTGTCCTGCAGCTGCTTCTTCGCGGCCTCGACGTTCTGGCCCACCACGGACGGCACCGTCTTGGTCGGCTTGGACTCCGCGACGGTCAGGGTGACCTCGGAGCCCTTCTCGGCCTTGGTGTCGCCCTTGGGGTTCTGCGAGAGCACCGTGCCCGCGGTGGCGCCGTCCGTCACCTTGGTCTTCGTGCTGACCTGGAAGCCCTTGGCCTCCAGGATCTGCCGGGCGTTCTCCAGCTGCTTCTCGGTGACGTCGGGGACCTCGACCTTCGCCGCGCCCTCGGACATCTTGACCTTGACCTCGCCGCCGCGGTCGATCTTGCCGCCGCCGGTCGGGTCCTGCTCGCAGATCTTGCCCTTGGGCTGCTCGCAGGTCGTCGTGCCGTTCTCGACGACCTTGAAGTCGCCGTTGACGCCCTGCTGCTGAGCGTCCTTCAGCGTCTGCCCGACGAGGTTGGGCACCGACACCTTGGAGGCGTTGCCGCTGCCGCTGAAGAGCGACTTGCCGATGAAGATCGCACCGACCAGCACCAGCACGCCCGCGAGGATCAGCAGGATCGTCGACAGGTTGCTCTTCTTGCCCCCGCCTCCGCCGCGCCGCCGGCCGTGGCCGTCGTCGTAGCCGCCGTACCCGCCGTCGTCGTCACGGACGGGCGGCAGCATGGAGGTCTGGCCCGGGCCCTGCGGGGCCTGGGGGCGGAGCATGGCCGTCGGGGCGTCCGCGCCGTAGCCCACGGCGCCCATGGAGGCCGTGGCGGCTACGGGCTGGCCCTCCAGGGCCGCCTCGATGTCGGCGCGCATCTCGTCGGCCGACTGGTAGCGGTAGTCCGGGTCCTTGGCCAGCGCCTTGAGGACGATGGCGTCCATCTCGGGCGTGATCTCGGGGTCGTGGACGCTCGGCGGGTTCGGCTCTTCCCGGACGTGCTGGTAGGCGACGGCCACGGGGGAGTCGCCGATGAACGGCGGCCGGACCGCCAGCAGCTCGTAGAGCAGGCAGCCGGTGGAGTAGAGGTCGGAACGCGCGTCGACCTGCTCGCCCTTGGCCTGCTCCGGGGAGAGGTACTGGGCGGTGCCGATCACGGCCGCGGTCTGCGTCATCGTCATGCCGGAGTCGCCCATCGCGCGGGCGATGCCGAAGTCCATGACCTTGACCTGGCCGGTGCGGGTCAGCATGACGTTGGCAGGCTTGATGTCGCGGTGGACGATGCCGGCCCGGTGGGAGTACTCCAGCGCCTGCAGGACGCCGATGGTCATCTCCAGCGACCGCTCGGGCAGCAGCTTGCGCCCGGAGTGCAGCAGCTCGCGCAGCGTCGACCCGTCGACGTACTCCATGACGATGTACGGGATCGAGACCCCGTCGACGTAGTCCTCGCCGGTGTCGTAGACGGCGACGATCGACGGGTGGTTGAGCGAGGCGGCCGACTGGGCCTCACGGCGGAACCGGGCCTGGAAGGACGGGTCACGGGCGAGATCCACCCGCAGCGTCTTCACGGCGACGGTGCGGCCGAGCCGGGTGTCGTGGGCGAGGTAGACCTCGGCCATGCCACCGCGGCCGAGCACCGAGCCCAGCTCGTACCGGCCGCCGAGGCGACGCGGCTCTTCCATAGCTCCAGCCCTTCCGTTTTCCTGACCGCACCTTCACTACGTCCGGCGGTGTGCTGTCCGGCATACCGTACCCGGCACCTCGCGCCCCTTCCGGCCGCGACGGCCACCTGATACACGACCGGTACCGTCACCCGCGTCGCCGGACGCGGAGGTGAGCGGCCTCACTTCGAGGTGCTGAGCACCGCCTCCATGACCTTCTTCGCGATCGGCGCGGCGAGCGCGCCACCGGCGATGTCGTCACGCATCGTGTCCGAACCCTCGATCACGACGGCGACCGCGACGGGAGAGCCGTTGGCACCCTTGGCGTAGGAGATGAACCAGGCGTACGGGTTCTCGCTGTTGGCCACGCCGTGCTGAGCGGTTCCGGTCTTGCCGCCGACCGTGACGCCGGAGATCCGGCCGTTCTTGCCGGTGCCCTCGTTGACCACCGTCTCCATGACCGACTGCAGCTTCCGCGCGGTGTCCCGCGACATCGGCTGGGACATCTGCTTCGGCTGGTGCGTCTCGATCACGTTGAGGTTGGGGGCGCGCACCTTGTCGACCATGTACGGCTCCATGAGCTTGCCGTCATTGGCGACCGCGGCGGCCACCATGGCCATCTGCAGCGGCGTGGCGCGGTTGGAGGCCTGACCGATGCCGTCCATGGCGTTCTGCGGACGGTTGTCCTTGGGGTAGATGCTCTGGGCGGCGCGGACGGGCGTGTCGAGCTTGTCGTTGTTGTAGCCGAACTTCTGCGCCTGCTCCATCATCTTCTTGTTGCCGAGGTCGGCGCTGACCTTGCCGAAGACGGTGTTGCAGGACCACTGCATGGCCACCCGCAGCGAGGCGTCCTTGCAGGGGATATCGCCCTCGTTCTTCAGCGGCGTGACCGTGTCCGGCAGCGTCCACGGCAGCGGCGAGTCGGTCTTGGAGTCGACGTCCTTGTACAGCCCGTTCTCCAGGGCCGCAGCAGCCGTCACGACCTTGAACGTCGAACCCGGCGGGTAGGTCTCGCGCAGCGCCCGGTTGAGCATGGGCTTGTTCTTGTCCTGGTCCAGCGACGTCCATTCCTTGCCGTCGTTGGCGCCCGCGATCTTCGACGGGTCGTAGGACGGCGTGGACGCCAGGGCGAGGATCTTGCCGGTGCGCGGGTCGATGGCCGCGACCGCGCCCTTCTTGTCGCCCAGGCCCTCGAACGCGGCCTTCTGAGCCTTGCTGTTCAGGGTGGTGATCACGTCACCGCCCTTCTTCCCCTTGCCCGTGATCATGTCGACGGTGCGGTTGAAGAACAGGCGGTCGTCGTCGCCGATGAGGACGGGGTCGTAGAGCTTCTCCAGCTGGGTGGCGCCGTAGACCTGCGAGGAGCGGCCGGTGACCGGCGCCCACATGGCGCCGTCGTTGTAGGTCCGCTTGTACTTGAAGTCCACGCCGCCGGTCTCCACGGAGCCGGTGATGGCCTGGCCGTCCACGATGATGTTGCCGCGGGGCTGGCTGTAGCGGGCGATGTCGACGCGGCGGTTGTTCTTGTGCGTCTTGAGCTCGTCCGCCTGGACGAACTGCAGCCAGTTGTCCCGCAGCAGCAGGGCCAGAACGAGGAGGCCGCAGAAGATCGCGATCCTGCGTACGGGCTTGTTCACGGGCGGACCACCTGGGTCATCTCGGCGTCTGTGGACGGGGCGGGGGCCGGGGCCGGGCGCCGCGCCGTATCGCTGATCTTCATGAGGATGGCGATCAGCGCCCAGTTGGCGATCACGGACGAACCGCCCTGGGCGAGGAACGGCATGGTCATACCGGTCAGCGGGATGAGACCCATGACACCGCCGGCCACGACGAAGACCTGGATGCCGAAGGCGGCGGCGAGGCCGGTGGCGAGCAGCTTGCCGAAGGGGTCGCGGGCGGCGAGGGCCGTGCGCATGCCGCGCTCGACGATCAGGCCGTAGACCAGCAGCAGCCCCATGGCGCCGGCCAGCCCGAGCTCCTCGCCGAAGGAGGCGAAGATGAAGTCGGAGTTGGCGGCGAACTGGATCAGGTCGGAGGCGCCCTGGCCCCAGCCGGTGCCGAAGACGCCGCCGGAGCCGAAGGCGAACATGGCCTGGGCGATCTGCTCGGTGGTGGCCCAGGAGGGCCGCGGGTTGTCGTAGACCGCGAAGGGGTGCAGCCAGGCCATCACACGGACCTTGACGTGCGGCTCGACCGAGCCGACCACGGCCGCGCCGCCGGCGGACATCAGCAGGCCGAAGACGATCCAGCTGGTGCGCTCGGTGGCCACGTACAGCATGACGACGAACATGCCGAAGAACAGCAGCGAGGAGCCCAGGTCGGTCTCGAAGACGAGGATGACGAGGCTGAGCGCCCAGACGGCGAGGATCGGGCCGAGGTCGCGGCCGCGCGGCAGATACAGGCCCATGAAGCGGCGGCTGGCCAGGGCCAGGGCGTCGCGCTTCACCATCAGGTAGCCGGCGAAGAAGATCGCGAGGATGATCTTCGCGAACTCACCGGGCTGGATGGAGCCGAGGCCCGGCACCGTGATCCAGATCTTGGCGCCGAACTTCCCGGGGAAGAACACCGGGGCGACCAGCAGGATCAGCGCGACCACCATCGAGATGTAGGTGTAGCGCTGCAGGATGCGGTGGTCCTTGAGGAAGATGATCACACCGACGAAGAGCGCGATGCCCATGGCCGAGAACATCAGCTGGTTCGGCGCCGACGCCTGGAAGGTGAAGCCCTGGGCCTTGGCCAGGCGCGCCAGGCGCTCCGACTGGTCCAGCCGCCAGATCATCACGAGGCCGAGCCCGTTGAGCAGGGTGGCCAGCGGCAGCAGCAGCGGGTCGGCGTACTTGGCGAACTTGCGCACCACGAGGTGGCCGACGCCGCCGAGCAGGCCGAGGCCCAGCCCGTAGCCGAGCATGCCGGAGGGCATCTCGCCGTTGAGCGCGAGGCCGACGTTGGCGTAGGCGAAGCACGGCAGGATGACGGCGAACGCGAGCAGGGCGAGCTCGGTGTTGCGCCGGCTGGGCGGGCCCACGGTGCTGATCGTGGTCGTCGCGGTCGTGTTGCTGCCCGCGCTGGATGGCATGGATGGCATGGCTGACATGAGTTGATGGCCCCCTACGGCTTCACTGCTGAGCGCTGCACTGCGGGACCAACTTCTGCTCTTCCTCGGTGAGGGTGGGGACCGGGCTGGGCACCGGACTGGCCTGGGCGGAGAGGCCGGTGGCTCCCGGCTTGGCGTCGGTCTTCGGGTCCTTCGGGTCCTTGGGGTCCTTGGGAAGGTCGCCCACGGCACCGCCGGCCCGGTCGCCGCCCTGCTTCTCCTTCTCCCGCTGCTGCTGCTCGGCCTTGCGCCGCTCGTCTTCCTTCTTGCAGGCGCCGGCGAGCAGGCCGAGGTCCTTGGCCTTCTGCTCCGCCTTCTCGCGGCTGTCGAGCGCAATGGTGTCCTCGACACGGCTGCGCTGGTCGACGGGCAGGTACTTGAGTTCGATCTCGGGGTGGTCCTGGTAGAGCTTGCTCAGGCTGACCCACGCCAGGTCCTGGTTGATGCCCTGGTAGACCGCCACGTGGTTGTTGTCCTTGGCGCCCACGTAGTACTGCGTCTGGGTCCAGCTGTAGCCGCCGTAGAGGCCGCCCGCGACGACGCCGAGGACGACGGCGAGGATCAGCGACCGCTTGAGCCACCGGCCGCGCCCGGGCTCCTTGACGAAGTCCTCGTCCATGAAGGCGCCGAACGATCCGTCCGGGGTGCCGCCCATGCCGCCGTCGCCGCTGCCGGGCGGGCCGAAGGCACCGCCGGGGGCCTGCGGCGGTACGGGCCGGTTGGCGCGGGCGTGCTCGGCGGCGCGCCCGGCCGGGGTCTGCATGGCGCCGTCGACGCCCATCTGCAGCTGGTTCTCGGCGACCGCGCCGACGATCACCGGCGTGTCGTTGAGCTGCTGGGCGAGGGTGTCGCCGCCGTCGACGTCGAGGACGTCGGCGACGATGCAGGTGATGTTGTCGGGACCGCCGCCGCGCAGGGCGAGCTGGATCAGCTCCTGGACCGTCTCGTGGGGGCCCTGGTAGCTGGCGAGGGTCTCCTCCATCGTCTGGTGACTGACGACGCCGGACAGGCCGTCGGAGCAGATCAGATAGCGGTCGCCCGCGCGGACCTCGCGGATCGAGAGGTCGGGCTCGACGTGGTCGCCACTGCCCAGCGCGCGCATCAGCAGGGAGCGCTGCGGGTGGGTGGTGGCCTCCTCCTCGGTGATCCGGCCCTCGTCCACCAGGCGCTGCACCCAGGTGTGGTCCTGGGTGATCTGGGTGAGGACGCCGTCGCGCAGCAGGTACGCGCGGGAGTCGCCGACGTGCACGAGGCCGAGCCGCTGGCCGGTCCACAGCAGGGCGGTCAGGGTCGTGCCCATGCCCTCCAGCTGGGGGTCCTCCTCGACCATCACGCGCAGCTGGTCGTTGGCGCGCTGCACGGCGGTGCCGAGGGAGGTGAGGATGTCCGAGCCGGGGACGTCGTCGTCGAGCTGGACGAGAGTGGAGATCACCTCGGAGCTCGCGACCTCACCCGCGGCCTGGCCGCCCATGCCGTCGGCGATGGCGAGCAGGCGCGGGCCGGCGTAACCGGAGTCCTCGTTGCCCTCCCGGATCATGCCCTTGTGCGATCCGGCGGCGAAGCGCAGTGACAGACTCATGCGCACCTCGCCCGTCGGCTCCGGGTACAGCCCCTTCCCAGCCACGCTGCCCACCCTCCGGTCGTCATGGTCCTACTACTTCCGCAGCTCGATGACGGTCTTGCCGATGCGGATCGGCGCGCCGAGCGGGATCGGGGTCGGGGTGGTCAGCCGCGTGCGGTCGAGATACGTGCCGTTGGTCGAACCCAGGTCCTCGACGATCCACTGGCCGTCGCGGTCGGGGTAGATCCTGGCATGCCGGCTGGAGGCGTAGTCGTCGTCCAGCACGATCGTGGAGTCGTGGGCGCGTCCCAGCGAGATGGTCTGGCCCTGGAGGGCGACCGTGGTGCCCGTGAGGGAGCCCTCGGAGACCACGAGCTTGGTGGGGGCGCCGCGGCGGCCCCGGTCCGCGCGCCGGTCGGCCCGGCGCCCGCCGGCCTGCTGCTGGCGCTGCTGCGGGGGCGCGGCCTGGGCCTGCGCGCGCTGCGGCTGCCGCTCGGGACCGCCCCGGCGGGAGCCACGCTGGGTGACCCGGGTGCCGAAGAGATCACTGCGGATGACCTGAACGGCCACGATCACGAACAGCCACAGTACGGCGAGGAAACCCAACCGCATGACCGTGAGGGTCAGCTCTGACATTGCCCCCGCTTCACCCTTCGGCTTGCCGATAAACGATGGTGGTGCTGCCCACGACGATCCGTGAGCCGTCGCGGAGCGTAGCGCGAGTGGTGTGCTGCCCGTCCACCACGATGCCGTTGGTCGACCCCAGGTCCTGAATGGTCGCGGGGGTGCCGACCCGGATTTCGCAGTGCCGGCGGGAGACGCCGGGGTCGTCGATCCGTACGTCCGCCTCGGTGCTGCGGCCCAGCACGAGGGTGGGGCGGGAGATCTGGTGCCGGGTGCCGTTGATCTCGATCCAGCGCCGGGTCTGGGCTCCGGGCACGCCTGCCGCGGGAGCCTGGCCGCCCGCGCGCGGCGCGGGCCGCCCGGGGGGCGCGGAGGGCGGCGGCGACGCGGGCATGGGCGGCAGCCCGGACGGCGGTGCCGGATAGCCCGCGCCGTGTGTGGCGGGGCCGCCCGGGCGCGCCGGACCGGGGCGTGCGCTCTGCTGGCCTTGGTGCTCCTGCGACTCGCTGGCGGCGAGGGTGCGGCTGCGCACCCGGTACAGCCCGGTGTCGAGGTCGTCCGCCTTCTCCAGGTGGACCTTGATGGTCCCCATGAAGGTGTACCGCTGCTGCTTGGCGTAGTCGCGGACCATGCCGGAGAGCTCATCGCCGAGCTGTCCCGAGTACGGGCTGAGCCGCTCGAAGTCCGGGGTGCTCAGCTCCACGATGAAGTCGTTCGGGACGACGGTGCGGTCACGGTTCCAGATGGTGGCGTTGTTGTCGCACTCGCGCTGCAGGGCGCCGGCGATCTCGACCGGCTGCACCTCGGACTTGAACACCTTGGCGAAGGTGCCGTTCACGAGACCCTCGAGACGCTGCTCGAAGCGCTTCAGTACTCCCACGGGGCACCTCCTTCCCTCAGTGACGTTCCTGATGCTCGGTGTCGTTCCTGATACTGCTTACTGATCGTATCCACGCGTCGGGGAAACGGCCGGTTCCCCTTCGGGGCCAGGAGTGACGAGTGTCGCCCCGGCCTGCCCGGCACGACCCTTCCTGTCCCCTTCATAGGGATCGTAGAGGCGGCCGGGAGCCAGTGTCCCGCAACCGGCGGGGTCCCCACCGGTCCCGGCGGCCCGGCAGGCCTCCCACGGGCCCGCCCCCGGGAGAACGAGTGTGAAGGCACCCGTGAAGGCGTGCTAATGTTCTCGATGTCGGAAGGCGAACGGCGCAGAACCGGAAGGGTAAACCCCCGGGAAAGCTTCGGAAGCCCGAGGACGACACCCATGCGCGGGTGGCGGAATAGGCAGACGCGCTGGATTCAGGTTCCAGTGCCCGAAAGGGCGTGGGGGTTCAACTCCCCCCTCGCGCACAGTGAGACAGACCCCTCAGAGTGACTCATGTCACTCTGAGGGGTCTGTCTCGTTTTGCATGGGCTTGATCTGGAAGAGCTTGGCCGGAACGTGGCACGCCGTAGTGACCGGAGTGGGAACATCATTCTGTAGTCGCACCGGGGCGCTGTGTGATCCGGAGGGGGACGCGGGGTGACTGGTAACCAGACGTCCGTTCTTTCGGAGTGGATCCTGCCCGCCGCCGTCTGCGCGCCCGTGACCTGGGTGTGCCTCGTCCACCGCTTCCGCGGGCAGGGGCGGCTGCTGGGGACGGTCAGGTCGGTGTCCTCGGCGCTCGCCGTGGTGCTGTGGACCTCCGCGATGGCCGCGCTGGCCAGTGGCCTGCTGTTACCGCACGCCTCCAGCGTGCCGCCGGCGGCGGTCGGCGTCGTGGCGGGGGCGGGGCTGGTGCCCAAGAAGAGGACCGAGCAGGCCGAGCATCCGGTGATGGCGATTGTCACACTGGGACATTCGCTGCTGATCAACAGTCTGATGCTGCGCCTGCAGACCGACCGGGCCGAGTGGTGCGCCCGGATGACCGGTGGTTTCGACAACTGCTGGGAGCTCGACGTCTTCGCCGACCGGGTCGCGCGGCACCTGAGGTCCCGCGTGGACGTCCCCGGGCGCTCGCCCAAGGGCAGGAGCGGCCTGGTGACCTCGATCAAGGACCGGTACGAGGAGGTGCGGGCCGCGGTGCAGCAGGCGGACACCCTCGAGACCGAGATCGAGAAGGTCTGCAAGGACGAGCAGCGCGAGCGGACGCCCCAGGAGGCCGGGCGGATGCTGCGGGCCTTCGGCGAGGCCGAGCACCTCTGTGCGTGTCTTCTGGAGCTGGCGCACGCCCACGGCAAGCGCAGCGACGACAAGAAGATCCTCGCACTGCGGCGACAGCCCCTGTACGCAGCTGCCGCCGAGGTCCCGGCGCGCTGAGTCAGTGGTAGGACTTGGCCAACGCGCGGGCTGCCGCAGGCTCCTGGCGCTCGACCGCAGGCGAGTCGGAGAAGGAGATCTCCATCTTCACGTCCAGCGCATCGGCCACCGCAGCCAGCGAACGCATCGTCAGATTTTCGTCGCCGGACAGGATTTGGCTCACCCTGCCCGGGGACACGCCCATGCTGTCCGCCAAGTCCTTGCGCGTCATGCCCCGTTCGGCGAGGAGGCCCGCCAGGGATGCCGTCGCGTGGCGGGCCAGCCGGGCTCCGGTCGCATCGGCCGCCCGTCCTTGATCGTGCCTGTCACGCCACGCCATGGCTACCCCCAGGAACAGAAATCACGGCGCCCGTGGGCGCCTTCCCAGATAAGAGCATGCCACCTTTAGCGCTAACTAAAAGCCCGCTTCCGGCTAAAGATGGCTCAGTCGGCGGAGAGTTCACCCTTTGATCAATCTGTGACCAGGCGTGATACGGCAATCGGTCGATTTCGGCCAGACTTCGGCCCGCCCGCGGAAATGGGGTTGCGGGCGGGCCGGAGGGGCGCTCGTGGCGGGGCGCCGGGCGCTGTCAGCGCGCCGCCGTGCCCTCCTCGTCCGCCGGTTCCTTGGGCGCGGCGGGGGCAGCCGCGGCGGGGGCCGGGGCCTTCAGGAAGAACAGCAGCAGGAACGACAGGACGGCGATGCCGCCGGCGATGCGGAAGCCGGTGGCGATCGACGTCGCGCCGATGACCGGGCCGATCACCAGGGGGGCGGCGAACTGTCCGGTGAAGTTGGCCGTTCCCGACAGGGACGTGGCCTGGCCGCGCAGGGCGGGCGGCGCGGTCTCGCCGATCATCACGGCGAGTGCGGGCACGGACATGCCCATGCCGAGGCCGAACAGCGCCGGGGCCAGGATGATCAGCACCGAGTTGCCCGCGGTCCCGGCGACCAGGAAGGCCGCCACCCACAGGACGACGGCGATCCGCAGCAGGCGGATGTAGCCGAGGCTCGTCTTGATCTTTGCGTAGGCCAGGCCGACCAGGGTGCCGGCGACCGAGGTGCTCGTCGTGTACAGCGCGACCAGGAACGGCGTCTCGACGCCGAGCTGCGCGAGCCGCTGGGGAAGGAAGACGGCGAGGACGTAGAGCAGGAACGAGCTGGTGAGCGACAGGGCGTAGAGACCCAGCAGGCGGGGGCGCGAGCGCAGCAGGGTGAACGTTCCGCCACCACCGCCGGGCCGCTTGGCGTTCAGGCTCTTGGGCAGGGTGAACATCATCGCGATGCCGACCGGGATGCCCAGCAGGTAGATCGCGAAGGGGCCGTGCCAGGAGATCCCGCCGAGCGCGCCGCCCAGCAGCGGCCAGATGATCCCGCCGACGCTGATGGCGACCGAGCGCCACCCCGCCACGCGGTCCCGCTCGGGCCCTTCGTAGAGCGCCAGCAGGGCCACCGTCGTACCGGCGAAGACCGCGGCCGCGCCCACGCCGAACGCGAACCGGCTGATGATCAGCGCCGTGTACGAGGTGGTGAACAGCCCGGCGCCGCCCGCGACGCCGTAGAGCAGGAGCCCGGCCACCAGGGGCGTCTTCAGCCCCCAGCGGTCGATCGTCCAGCCCACGATCGGGCTGGCGATCGCGAGGGACAGGCCGTGGGCGGTGAGGATCAGACCGGCACCGGTGCCGCTGACGCCGAGCTCGCCGCGGATGACTCCTACGACGGGGGTGAGGATCGTGCCCGCCATGACGGTGAGGGTGGACGCAAGGAGGAGTACGGCCAGGGCGGCCCGGCCGCGTGAAGCGGGCCGGGGCGCGGTGGGTGATGACGGGGTGGGTGATGCCATCGGGGGAACCTTAGCTACATAACGGGGGTGGATGGTGCCGGGCGGCTCATGGGACTGCCGTCCCCGGAGTCACCCGCGAAACGGTGGTCACCCTGTCCGGCCGGCGCACGTCCTGCCACTCCTTCAGATGCCGCTCGAGGATCACTCGAGCAGCACTCGAAGGCGGTGGGGCGGATTCCGCCACGCCGTCCGTTCTCAGTCATCGAGCAGCGGCTTCCACCACTGAGGGTTGTCCACGTACCAGCCGACGACCCGCTTCAGGCCCTCGTCGAGCGTCCACTGCGGCGCGTAGCCGAGCTCGGCGCGGATCTTGTCGTCGTTGATCGCGTAGCGGAAGTCGTGGCCCTTGCGGTCCGGGACGTGCTGCACCTTCGACCAGTCGTGGCCGGTCAGGTCGAGCAGCCGCTCGGTCATCTCGCGGTTGGTCAGGGCGGTGGCGCCGCCGATGTTGTACGTCTCGCCCGCGCGGCCGGCCGTGAGGACGAGCTGGATGGCCCGGCAGTGGTCGTCGACGTGCAGCCACTCGCGGACGTTGGTGCCCTCGCCGTAGAGCGGCACCTGCTGTCCCTGCAGGAGGCGGGTGACGAACTGCGGGATGAGCTTCTCGACGTGCTGGTGGGTGCCGTAGTTGTTGGAGCACCGGGTGATGCGCACGTTGAGCTTGTGGGTGCGGTGGTAGGCGCGGGCGAGGAGGTCGCTGCCGGCCTTCGACGCGGAGTAGGGGGAGTTGGGCAGCAGGGGCGACTCCTCGGTCCACGTGCCGGTGGCGATGGATCCGTAGACCTCGTCGGTCGACACGTGCACGACGTTGTCCACACCGGTGTACAGGCAGGCGTCGAGGACGCTCTGGGTGCCCAGGACGTTGCTGTGGACGAAGGCGACCGCGCCGTCGACGGAGCGGTCGACGTGGGACTCGGCCGCGAAGTGGACGACGGCGTCGTGGCCGGGGAGCAGCTGGCGCAGCAGGTCCTGGTTGCAGACGTCGCCGCGGACGAAGGTCAGCCGCGGGTCGTCCATCGGCAGGCTGTCCGTGTTGCCGGCGTACGTGAGCTTGTCGATGACGGTGACGTGGGCGTCCTCGTAGCCGCGGTAGCCGCCGGAGAGCATGGTGCGGACGTAGTGCGAGCCGATGAAGCCGGCGCCGCCGGTGACGAGGACCTTCATGCCATTACCTCCGCGCGCGTGTGGTCACCGATGATCAGCCGGCTGCCCGAGGCCGCCGTGCCGGGCTTCTGGACCCGGGCCCAGCGGCCGATGACGCAGCTCTGCAGGTCGCGGACGTTCTCGATGGCGGCGCCCTCGAGGATGATGGAGTCCTCGACGCCGCTGTCCGTAAGGACGCAGTCGTGTCCCACGGCCGTGTACGGGCCGATGTCGCTGCCGGTGACGACGCTGCCGGCGCCGATCACGAGCGGGCCGGTCAGCCTGGACCGGACGACGCGGGCGCCCGGTCCGAGGACGACGGGCCCCTGCAGAATGCTTTCCGCATCGACTTCGGCGCCCTCGCGGTCGGCGGCGGTGCCGCCGATGCGGTCGAGGATCTCCCGGTTGCACTCCAGCAGGTCGTCGATCTTGCCGGTGTCCTTCCAGTAGCCCTCGTACTCGCGGGCGGTGACCGTCCGGCCCGCGTCCACCAGGTGCTGGATGGCGTCGGTGATCTCCAGTTCGCCGCGGGCGCTGGGCTCGATGGCGCGCACCGCCTCGTGCACGGCGGCGGTGAAGAAGTACACGCCGATGACGGCGAGGTCGCTGCGCGGCGCGCTCGGCTTCTCCACGAGGGCGAGCACGTGGGAGTCCGCGTCGACCTCGGCCACGCCGTACTGGCGCGGGTCCGCCACCTTGGTGACCAGCACCTGGGCGTCGGGGCGGCGCTCGCGGAAGGCGCCTGCGGCCTCGGCGATGCCGTCGGCCAGCACGTTGTCCCCCAGGTACATCACGAAGTCGTCGTCGCCGAGGAAATCGGCGGCGAGGGCCACGCAGTGCGCGAGCCCGAGCGGGGCCTCCTGGCGGATGTAGG
Organism: Streptomyces rectiverticillatus; assembly: GCF_013394065.1. Taxonomy (NCBI): domain Bacteria; kingdom Bacillati; phylum Actinomycetota; class Actinomycetes; order Kitasatosporales; family Streptomycetaceae; genus Streptomyces; species Streptomyces rectiverticillatus. The sequence goes on along the minus strand of NZ_CP040752.1, from coordinate 3,742,501 downwards.
TGAGGCGGAGCCCGAGCGAAGAGCCGTCTCCCACCGTGGCCTCGATCTGCGCCGCGTGGCCGCCGACGATGACGCCCACGTCCTCGATGCCGATGTCCCGCAGGTTTTCCAGGCAGTGCACCAGGACGGGTTTGTTCGCCACTGGGACCAGTTGTTTCGCCATCGAGTAGGTGAAGGGCCGCAGGCGCGTACCTTCGCCACCGGACAGGACCAGTGCTTTCATGGGTTCCCCAGAAATTCTCGCAAGGAGACAGGATCGGGGACAACGTGGTCGACCGCGCTCGACTCCGATTCGAGTCACCGTCGAACTAATGTTGACAACTTCTCTCCCCGTTGCGGTCGCTGAGACGAGGAGCTGGAGTCAATGACGCAGGATCAGCAGGCGCAGGCCCTGTCGCCGGACGAGGTCGGCGAGGTCTACGACGAGAAGGGCTGGCTCTGGGAGATCTTCATGGGCCAGAACCTGCACATCGGCTGGTGGGACGACGAGGCCCCGGACGTCGACCCGAAGGACCGGCTCACGGACGTCCTCATCGAGCAGGTCGGGCTGAAGCCCGGGCAGCACCTCCTGGACGTCGGCTGCGGCCAGGGCCGCCCGGCGCTGCGGCTGGCCGAGGCCAGTGGCGGCGAGGTCACCGGCATCACGGTGAGCGCGGAGCAGGTCGCGGCCGGCACGGAGGCGGCGGCCGGGGCGGGCCTCGCGGACCGGGTGCGGTTCGCCCTGGCGGACGTGACGGAACTGCCCTACGCAGACGGTGAGTTCGACGCAGCCTGGGCGATGGAGTCGCTGATGTACCTCGGTGACCGGCCCGCCGCGCTGCGCGAGATCGCGCGGGTGCTCAAGCCCGGCGGGGTGTTCGTGCTGTCCGACTACGTCGAGTCGGCCGAGCTGGACGAGGAGTGGCGCAAGGTCCTGCTGGAGGGCTTCACGGTGGGCTCGCTGCCGACCGCGGACCAGTACGCCGAGATGATCACCGCGGCGGGGCTGACCGTCGAGCGGAACTTCGACGCGACCGCGCACCTGCGGCGCTCCGCGGCGCGGATCGACCAGCTCGTGGCGGACAACTACGACAAGGTCGTGGAGAAGGGCGGGCTGCAGTTCGCCGAGGAGTTCAAGGAGATGATCGGCCGGGTCTCGAAGCTGGAGCGGGACATGCTCGGCTACTCGGTGATCACCGTCCGCAAGCGGGGTGCCTGAGCGGCGCTTTTCCTGATCAGGGCGGGTTCCTGAGCGGTGCTCGGGGGTGGTCCCGGCTTCGGCCGCCGGCCGGCTGTGACCCCGGCTCCTCGAGCCCGGTCGGGCCGGGTTCCCACGCGTCCGTCAGCGCCTCCCGCAGGGACCTCGTCGAGCCGCCGTCGAGCAGGGTTCGAGGCCCGGTTCCAACGATGACCGCATGAAGATTCTCTTTGTTGCGGGAGGCACCTCCGGGGTGATCTTCGGCATCGTCCCGCTGGCCCAGGCCGCCCGCAACGCCGGGCACGAGGTCTTTATGGCCGCCCCCGAGAACATGATGGCGACCATCACGGGCGCCGGGATCCCCGGCGTCCCGGTCTCCGGCGTGCCGATGATGGACCACCTCGTGGACCGGCGCGGCATCCGCGTGCCCATCCCCGAGGATCTTCACGAGCGCTACATCTTCAACGGGCGCACGTTCGGCCGCTACGCCGCCGCCTGCCTGGACGGCCTGCTGTCCCTGGTGGCCGACTGGCGCCCGGACGTCGTCGTGGGCGGGGCGCTCGCCTTCGCCGCGCCGCTGATCGCCGGGCACCTGGGCGTGCCGTACGTGAAGCAGGCCATCGACATGGGCGAGCCGCGCACGATCGACCTCGCGGCCGCCGCCGAGCTGGGCCCGGAGCTGGAGCGGCTCGGCATGTACGAGATGCCGCGCACGGATCTGTTCGTCGACATCTGCCCGCCCAGCCTGCGGCCCTCCGACGCGCTGCCCGCGCAGATGATGCGGTACGTGCCGTTCGCCACCCAGATGCCGGTCGAGCCCTGGATGTACACCAAGGGCGACCGGCCGCGGGTGCTGGTGTCGGCCGGCAGCCGGGTCACCCCGGAGTCCGACTTCGACATCCTCAGCGGCCTCGTCGACAAGGTCGGCAAGCTGGACGTCGAGCTGCTCATCGCCACGCCCGAGGCGGTCGCGGAGAAGCTGCGGCCGCTGCCGGACCATGTGCGGGCCGGCTGGATCCCGCTGCACCTGGTGGCCCCGACCTGCGACCTCGTCGTCCACCACGCGGGCGGCAACACGACGATGGGCTACCTCTCCTACGGCGTCCCCCAGGTGCTGGTGCCCTACCTGCCCTACTGCGTCGACTACTCGACCCGGCTCAGCGCGTACGGGGCCGCGACGATGATCGACCCCGCCGACGACAGCGCCGAGAACATCGCGCGCGTCTGCGCCGAGATGCTGGCCACCCCCTCCTACCGCGAGCGGGCCGCGGAGCTGGCCGCCGAGGTGGCCGCGCTGCCCACGTCCGCCGACGCGGTGCAGGCGATCGAGCGGCTCGCCGCCGCGGCCTGACACCCGTACGCCCGCCACCGCACGCGCCCGCGCCACTGCGCGCCACATCGACTCCCAGGGGGTACCACCAAATGATCAATCTCTTCCAGCCGCAGGTCGGTGACGCCGAACTCGCCGCCGTGGCCGAGGTGTTCGACAGCAAGTGGCTCGGGCACGGGCCGCGCACGAAGGCATTCGAGGCCGCGTTCGCCGAGCGCCTGGGCGTCACCCCGGAGCACGTCCTGTTCGTCAACTCCGGTACGGCCGGGCTGTTCCTGGCGCTGGAGACCCTCGACCTGGCCGAGGGCGACGAGGTCGTCATCCCGTCCATGAGCTTCCTCGCGGCCGCCAACGCCATCGTCTCCACCGGCGCGACACCCGTCTTCTGCGACGTCGACCCGCGGACGATGAACCCCACCTGGGAGCACATCGAGGCCGCGGTCACGCCGCGCACCAAGGCGGTCGTGGTGCTGCACTACGGCGGCTACCCGGGCGACGTCGTGGAGATCGCCGAGCGCTGCCGGGAGCGGGGCCTGGCCCTGGTCGAGGACTCGGCCTGCTCGGTGGACTCCCGCGTGGACGGGCGCGCCGCCGGCTCCTTCGGCGACCTGGCCATGTGGAGCTTCGACGCCGCGAAGGTGCTGGTCACGGGCGACGGCGGGATGCTCTACGTACGGGACGCCGAGCGCGCGCAGCGGGCCCGCCGGCTCGCGTACCACGGGCTCGTGCAGGCCACCGGCCTCGCCTACGCGAAGGTCTCGCACCGCTGGTGGGAGCTGGAGGTCCCCGAGGTGGGCCGGCGCGTCATCGGCAACGACCTGACGGCGGCGATCGGCCTGGTGCAGCTCGGGCGGCTGCCCGAGTTCACCGCCCGGCGCAAGGAGATCGTCGCCCTGTACGACCGCGAACTCGCCGGCATCGAGGGCCTGAAGACGCCCCCGCCGCTGCCGGCCGGGCACGAGTCCTCGCACTACTTCTACTGGGTCCAGATGGACGCGCGGATCCGCGACCAGGTCGCCTCCGACCTGCTGGCCGCCGACATCTACACGACCTTCCGCTACGCGCCGCTGCACAAGGTGCCCACCTACAAGTCCGACGCCCGGCTGCCGGGCACCGAGCAGGCGTCCGGCGAGACCCTGTGCCTGCCGATCCACCCGGGGCTCGGCGACGCGGACGTGCTCACCGTGGTGGCCGAGCTGCGCAAGGCGATCGAGACGCGCACCCGGGACCTGGCCCCGGCCGCGGGCTGAGCGGACGGGAGACCACGTCATGCGAGTGCTGTTCATGTCCCCGCTGGCCAAGAGCCTGCACGAGACGACCATCGGGCTCGACCTCGCGGACCAGCTGGGAGACGCCGGCGTCGTCAGTCACTTCGTGATCGACGCGGACAACGAGGACCAGCTCAAGACCGCCGGATACCCGTACACCGTGATCACGCCCGCCATGGGCGGCCGGGCCCGCGAGGAGGTCGGGCGCGTCGCCCGGGAGTTCCGGCCGGACGCGATCGTCCTCAGCGACTACCTGGCGCACTGGCTGACCCACCTCGTCAGCTACGAGACCGACCCCTGGTACGTCCAGGACTTCGGCGTGCCGGTGATCCCCATCGACCTGCACGACCTGACGAACACCACGCGGGAGCTGGAGGTGCTGGGGAAGACCGTCGTCGCCGACGGCAACCTCCTGGACATGCCCGTACACCTGCACCCCGTGCCGATGGGCCGCCCGGAGGCCCGGGCCGGCGGGCAGGGCCTGCCGTACCGCGCGAACCGGAGCATCGCGCCGCTGACGGAGGCGGCGCGGGCCGGGGTGCGCCGGTCGCTGGGGCTCGGCGGGGCGGAGCGGCTGCTGATGTTCCCGACGCTGCCGTGGCAGGAGATCATGCAGACGCGGGCCGGGCCGCGGACGCGCGAGCTGGCGGTGCGCGTGCCGCAGCTCATCGGGCACTACCTGCGGCAGCTGCCGGACGACACCCATTTCCTCGTCGCCGGGCCGTACCTGGACGGGCTGGGGCTGCCGCCCGAACGCGTCCACGTGGAGCCCTCGTACACCGCGCAGCGCTACCACGCCCTGCTCGGCGCCTCGGACGCCGTGATGTCGGCCTTCCTGACGTCCTACGCGCTCGAACGGGCCGTCCTCGCCGACGTGCCCGGGATGTTCGCCGTCAACACCCACGACATCGGGGAGGCGGCGGGCGACGGCGGGCGGCCGGGGGCCCCGGACGGGCTCTCACCCGCGGTCCGGGCGTGGCTCGCGGACTTCCCCGGCGCCGTCCCCGCGTTCCACATGTGGCCCCTGAGCTGGAACAAGGTGGTCGGACCGCTGCTGGCCGGCAACCCGTTCGCCGACACCACCGTACGCACCGAGCTGTTCGACGAGCAGGCCGTCGTCGAGGGACTGACGGGCATCCTCTACGACCCGCTGGTCCGCGGCCGCCTGGCGGAGGCGCGCGCGGCCTACCGGGACGGCGTCGACCGGCTCCCGGAGACCGCCGAGGTCTTCGCCACCGCGGCGCAGCGCGTGGGCCTGACGCTCTGAGCCCCCTTCGAGCGGCGCTCTAACCGGGTGCCGAATGCTGAAGCAACCGCACATCATGAGGAGGGCTGCCGTGTTCCGGCAGACAAGCGAATTCCACGACTGGTTCGCCGAACAGCGCGCGGCGCAGGACCACCGGGTGACGCCCGCCCCGCTGCGCGAGCTCGACGGCTGGTCGTTCGAGCCGGGGACCGGCGACATCCGGCACCGCAGCGGGCGGTTCTTCAGCATCGAGGGCATCGCGGCGGAGACCGACAACCGCGAGGTCGCCGCCTGGTCGCAGCCGATCATCGTGCAGCCGGAGTCCGGGATCCTGGGCATCCTGGTGAAGGAGTTCGCGGGCGTCCCGCACTTCCTGCTCCAGGTGAAGATGGAGCCGGGCAACATCAACATCCTGCAGCTCTCCCCGACCGTGCAGGCGACGCGGAGCAACTTCACCCGGGTGCACCAGGGGAACGCCGTCCCGTACCTGGAGCACTTCCTGGCGCCGCGCACCGGGCGGGTGATCTTCGACGCGCTGCAGTCGGAGCAGGGGTCGTGGTTCCTGGGCAAGCGCAACCGCAACATGATCGTCGAGGTGGAGGGGGACGTCCCCGTCCGCGACGGCTTCTGCTGGCTCACGCTCGACCAGATCGGCGAGCTGCTCGGCGTCGAGAACCTCGTCAACATGGACACCCGCACCGTGCTGTCGGGCCTCCCCGACGGCTGGGCGGTCCAGGGCCGCACCACCGGCGCCGAGGGCCGGGCCCTGCACGGGACGGCCGCGCTGCTCAGCTGGTTCACCGAGGCCAAGGCCTCGCACCGGCTGGAGCGCCGCCGCATCCCGCTGTCGGAGGTGGCCGGCTGGGCCGAGTCCGACGGGGCCGTGGTGCACGAGAGCGGCCGCTTCTTCAAGGTCATCGGCGTGGACGTCGAGGCCCAGGGCCGCGAGGTCGCCCGCTGGTCGCAGCCCATGATCGCGCCGGTCGGCCGGGGCGTGATCGCCTTCCTCACCCGGCGGATCGAGGGCACCGTCCACCTGCTGGTGAACGCGCGCACCGAGGCGGGCAGCTTCGACGTCCTCGAAATGGGCCCCACCGTGCAGTGCGCGCCCGCCAACTACGAGGGGCTGCCCGCCGGGAGCCGCCCGCGGTTCCTGGACGAGGTGCTCTCGGCCGCCCCCGAGCGGGTCCTGCTGGACGTCGTCCACTCCGAGGAGGGCGGGCGCTTCTACCACGCGGAGAACCGCTACCTCGCGGTCGAGGCGCCTGAGGACTTTCCCCTCGAAGTGGGGCCGGACCACATATGGATGACGCTGCATCAGCTCGGGGCGATGGTCCGGCACTCCCACCACGTGAACGTCGAGGCCCGCAACCTCCTGGCCTGCCTGCGGTTCCTGCGGTGAGCGCCGCGGAGCGGGACCCCGCGGCCGGGACCGTGCGCCTCGGGCTCATGGGCTGCGCCGACATCGCCCTGCGCCGGGTGCTGCCCGCCGTGGCCCGGACCGGGGGCATCGCGCTCACGGCCGTCGCCGCCCGCGACGCCGCCCGGGCCGCGCAGGTCGCGCAGCAGTACGGGGCCGCGGCCGCCGCCGGCTACGCGGAGCTGCTGGAGCGGGACGACGTCGACGCCGTCTACGTGCCGCTGCCCTCGGCGCTGCACGCCGAGTGGACCGAGCGCGCGCTGCTCGCCGGGAAGCACGTCCTGGCCGAGAAGCCGCTGACCCTGGACGCCGCGGAGACGGCCCGGCTCGTGGACCTGGCCCGCTCCCGCGGGCTGGTGCTGATGGAGAACTTCATGTTCGTCCACCACCCGCAGCACCGGCGCGTGCGGCAGCTGCTGGAGGACGGCGCGATCGGCGAGATCCGCACCCTCCACGCCGCCTTCACGATCCCGCCGCGGCCCGACGGCGACATCCGCTACCGGGCCGACCTCGGCGGCGGCGCGCTCTTCGACGTCGGCGTCTACCCGCTGCGGGCCGCCCAGCTGCTGCTCGGGCCCGGCCTGGAGGTGATCGGAGCGGATCTGCGCACCGACCCGGAGCGGGGCGTGGACGTCGCGGGCAGCGTGCTGCTGCGGCGGCACGACGGGGTGACCGCCCACCTCACGTTCGGCATGGAACACCACTACACGTCACGTTACGAAGTGCTCGGCAGCGCGGGCCGGCTCCGCCTCGACCACGTCTTCACACCCCCGGCCGACCACCGCCCGGTGGTCGTCGTCGAGCGGCAGGGCGGCGTCGAGGAGCTGGCGCTGGAGCCGTTCGACCAGGTCACGGCCGCCGTCCGAGCGTTGGTGACGACCATCGGATCCGGCGCCGGTACGACGACCGGCGAGGCGACCGTCCGCCACGCGGAGCTGGTCGCCGACGTCCACCGGGCAGGGCACGCGCGCAGAGGCCGGGCCGGCACTGCCCGACGACTCGCTGAGTACGCCGTAGGAGGCGAAGAGAAATGAACGAAGCCAAGGAAGCCAAGGCCCGCATTCTGGAGCAGGTCCGTGCCTACCACGGCACGGACGAGAAGGAGTTCGTCCCCGGGGAGACCGGCGTGTGGCCGGCCGGTGCCGTCTTCGACGCCGACGACCGCGTGGCGCTGGTCGAGGCCGCGCTGGACATGCGCATCGCCGCCGGTGTGAGCTCCCGCCGCTTCGAGCGTCAGTTCGCCAAGTTCTTCAAGCTGCGCAAGGCCCACCTGACCAACTCGGGCTCCTCGGCCAACCTGCTCGCGCTGTCCGCCTTCACCTCACCGCAGCTGGAGGACCGGCGGCTGCAGCCCGGCGACGAGGTGATCACCGTGGCGGCGGGCTTCCCGACCACCGTCAACCCGATCATCCAGAACGGCCTGGTGCCCGTCTTCATCGACGTCGAGCTCGGCACGTACAACACGACGCCGGAGCGCATCGCCGAGGCCATCGGCCCGCGCACCAAGGCGATCATGATCGCCCACTCGCTGGGCAACCCCTTCGCCGTCGAGGAGGTCGCGAAGCTCGCCGAGGAGCACGACCTCTTCCTCATCGAGGACAACTGCGACGCCGTCGGCTCGCTCTACCGCGGCAAGCCCACCGGCACCTTCGGCGACATCGCCACCACCAGCTTCTACCCCGCGCACCACCTCGCGATGGGCGAGGGCGGCTGCGTGCTGACCGACAACCTCGCGCTCGCGCGCATCGTCGAGTCCATGCGCGACTGGGGCCGGGACTGCTGGTGCGAGCCGGGTGAGGACAACCGCTGCTTCAAGCGGTTCGACTACCAGATGGGCGACCTGCCGCACGGCTACGACCACAAGTACATCTTCTCCCACGTGGGTTACAACCTGAAGGCGACCGATCTCCAGGCGGCCCTCGGCCTCAGCCAGCTCGCCAAGATCGAGGCGTTCGGCGAGGCGCGGCGCGCCAACTGGAAGCGGCTGCGCGAGGGCCTGGACGGGGTGCCGGGGCTGCTCCTGCCGGAGGCCACGCCCGACAGCGACCCCAGCTGGTTCGGCTTCGCCATCACCGTGCGGCCCGAGGCGCGCTACACCCGCAAGGACCTGGTGGCCTTCCTGGAGGACCGGAAGATCGGCACCCGCCGCTTCTTCGCCGGCAACCTCACCCGCCACCCGGCCTACCTGGACCGCCCGCGCCGGATCAGCGGCTCGCTCGCCAACAGTGATCTCGTCGCCGAGCACACCTTCTGGATCGGCGTCTACCCCGGCCTCACCCCCGAGATGATCGACTACTCGGCCGAGTCCATACGGGACTTCGCCGCGAAGAACTCTTGAGGCCGCCGTTGACGCCGGCCTCCGGCATCGACCGCTGAGGCCTGCGCCGGGCCCTGACACCCCGACCGTCCCCGTACCGCACCGCCGCACTTCACAGGAGCACCCACGATGACCACCACGGACACCAGGGAATCCAGGGACACCACAGACGCCGTCGCACCGACCCTGCTCGAAGCGGCCCGCGCGGCCGCCCCGCTCGCCGCCGCGCACGCGGAGGCCGCGGAGGCCGACCGCCGGCTCGCGCAGCCCGTGGTGGACGCGATCGTGGCCGCCGGGTTCTCCAGCCACTTCGCCCCGGCCGCCCAGGGCGGCGCGGCGGGGACGTTCGCCGAACTCCTGGACGCGTCCGCCGCCCTGGGCGAGGGCTGCGCGTCCGCGGCCTGGTTCGCCTCGGTGACCGCCAGCGCCGGGCGGCTGACCGCCTACCTGCCGCAGGAGGGGCGCGAGGGCGTGTGGGCCAAGGGCCCCGAGACCGTGGTCGTCGCGGGCCTGATGCCCTCGGGCACCGCAGAGCCCGCCCCGGGCGGCTGGCGGGTCACCGGCACGTGGAACTACGTCAGCGCGGTCGACTTCTCCGACTGGACGCTGGTCGCCGCCCGGGTGGCCGGGGCGGAGGGTACGGGCGTACGGGTCCTCGCCGTGCCGCGCACGGACTACGCGATCACCGACACCTGGCGCGTGGTGGGCATGCGCGGGACCGGCAGCAACACCGTCGTGCTCGACGAGGTCCTCGTGCCCGACGCGTACACCGTCCCGCTCGACGTCCTGCTCAAGGGCCTCGCGCCCGATGCGGCCGCGGCCTGCCACCGGGTGCCGATGAAGGCCGCCAACGGCGTCACCCTCGGCGGGCCCCTGCTCGGCGCGAGCCGGGGTGCACTGCGCCGCTGGCGCGAGCTCGTAGCCGCCAAGCTGAACGCCCCCGCGGGCGCCATTTCCGGGGGCTCCGACCACGGCACGTTCGAGCAGCTCCTGGCCCGTGCCGAGGGCGAGATCGACGCGGCGGGGCTGCTGCTGGAGCGCGTCGCCCGCACCACCGACACCGGCGCCGTCGACGCGCTCGGCACCGCCCGCAACGGGCGGGACTGCGCGCTCGCCGCGGAGATGCTCGCGACGGTCGCCGACCGGCTGCTGCGCTCGGCCGGCACCCGGGCGCAGGCCGAGGGCGAGGAGCTCCAGCGGCACTGGCGGGACGTGAACTGCGGTGCGGGCCACAGCGGTCTGCAGTTCCCGACGGCGGCGGGCGCGTACGCCCGGCTGCTGAACGACTCCGCCTGATCGACTCCGCCTGACCGCCTTTCCGGTCGTCGGCTTTCCGGTCGCCTTCACGGGAAAGCGCCGGACGGACCCGTCACCCGGGTCCGTCCGGCGCTTCGTGTGCGCGGGCGGGACCGGGGTCAGATGCCCGCGGTCACCAGGCGGCGGTGGTGGTGCTGCGCGGGCACCGTGTCCGCCGGGTTGAGCACGTCCAGCTGCAGCCGCTGCAGCTCGGGGGAGGGTTCGAGGCCCAGCTCGTCGTTGAGGATCCGGCGCAGGCTCTGGTACGCCTGCAGGGCCTCGGCGCGCCGCCCGGAGTGGTTGAGGGCGGAGATCAGCTGGCCGTGGAACCACTCGTTGAGCGGGTAGTCGTTGACCAGCGCGCGCAGCAGCGGGATGGACTCGCGCTGCCGGCCGAGCTGGAGCTCCGCCTCGATGCGCAGCTCCAGGGCCCGGATGCGCAGCTCGTTGAGGTGCACGATGCGGCCGGTGAGGACGTCGCCCGCGGGGATGTTGGAGAGCGCGGGGCCTCGCCAGAGGTCCAGCGCCTGCTCCAGGCGCTGGACGGCGGCTTCGGGCCTGCCGTTCTCCAGCGCCGTCTTCCCCTGCAGCACGAGGCGTTCGAAGATCTTGATGTCGACCTCGTGGTCCTCCACGCGGATGAGGTAGCCGGGCGGCTGGGTGATCAGCAGGGCCCGCTCGGCGGGTACCAGCCGCTCGGCTATGAACATCTTGCGCGCGTGGTAGATGTACGTCTGCAACGTGGTCAGGGCGCTGCGCGGAGGGGACTCGCCCCAGAGCTCCTGGATCAGCGATTCCGAGGTGACGATCTCATTGGGCCTGGTCAGGAGCAGAGCCAGAGTCTGGCAGACCTTCGGCGTGCTGGGCAGGTGTGGTGGTCGTCCGTCTCCGGTGACGATCTCGAACGGGCCGATGAGGTTGAATCGCACTGCACACACTCCTGTACCGGGTGCAAAGATCCCTGTGCCGCGTTGAGCAAGATTTCTGACAACGTAGGTGTCTGCCGCACAAAACCCCCACTCCGGGGCAGTGAGAGTGTCAGGCTACCGACCGGTAGGTTTTCTTTTTTACGAGTCCCGTCACGTGTGCTTCATACCTGTGTCATGCGTGGCACACGGGCAGCCCGCCGTGGTACTCGACCATCTCGGAGAAGAGCAGGCCGATGTCCAGCGGGCGGCCGGGAGGCGCGCCCTTCTCCTCCGCGTACGCGCGGTGGAGGTTGGGCACCAGGCGCTCGGAGTCGAGCAGCTCGGCGTACTCCCCGAGGTCCGCCTCTCGCGCGGCCTCCAGCGGGCCGATCCCCGCGGCGAGGCCGGCCCTCGCGATCTCCTGCACGCGCCGCAGGTACCCCTCCGTGGCGTCCAGCAACTCCGGGCCGCCCACGGGGCCGTGGCCCGCGACGACGGTCACCGGGTCGAGCGCGCGCAGCTGCTCGGTCACGGCCAGGGAGCCGGAGACCGAGCCCATCAGGCAGAACGGCGTGGCCCCGGACATCACCAGGTCGCCGGTGAACAGGACCCGCTGCTCGGGCAGCCAGACGACCGTGTCGTTGGTGGTGTGCGCGATGCCCGGATGCAGCAGCTCGGCCGTGACGTCGCCGATGTGCAGGGTCAGCCGGTCGCGGAAGGTGAGGGTGGGCAGTTCGACGGAGACCTCGCCCCAGCACACCTCGGGCCACAGCCCCGTCAGGTGCAGGCCCACGTCCGCCATCTCGGTGCGGGTGCGCTCGTGGGCGACGACCACCGCGTCGTCCGCGAACAGGTAGTTGCCGAAGGTGTGGTCGCCGTGGGAGTGGGTGTTGACGACGAACTGCGGGGGCCGCGCCGTGAGCGGCGTGACGGCCTCCTTGAGGGCGCGCGCCCGCGCCTCCGTGGCGGCCGTGTCGACCAGGGCGGAGCGGTTGCCGGCCACGATGAGGCCGGCGTTGTTCAGACACCAGCCGCCGTCGGGCTGGACGTAGGCGTGGACGTTCTCCGCCACCTCTTGCAGGCGGGGGGTGTCTTGGGTACGGGTGTTCACGGGACGTTCTCCGTGGGTGGTCGGGGAAGGACCCGTTCACTGTGGCGAGCGGGGATCGAGTGCGGGTCGAGGGGGCGGGGTTGGTTTTCCCCAGCCCCTCCCCTTCCCGTAACCGGGGGCACGCCCCCGGGCCCCCTTGTCGCGCTGAACGCGCTCGTCCTCAAACGCCGGACGGGCTGTTTATTGTGCTGGGTCGTGTCATTGGCGGGTGCCGGGCCGTGCCGAGAGCACCGCCGCCGCCAAGCCCGTGTCCAGGACCGTTCCCGCCGTCGGTCTCCGGGTCGCGCCGAAGACCGCCGGGGCCACCGCCGCGCTCACCGTGTAGCCCGCGTCCAGCGTGTGGGACTCCAGGTGCCAGTCGCCGTCGTCGGCCGGTGAGCCGTCCGAGCGCAGCAGGCGGGCCGTGGCGCCCGACGCGGCCGGGATCGTGAAGCCGAAGGAGGTGAAGGGCAGCCGCAGGCCCAGGCCCAGGGCCTTGCTGTACGCCTCCTTGAGCGTCCACAGCCGGATCATGGACGCGTTGCGCTCCCGCTCCGGCAGCCAGCCCAGCGCGGCCCGCTCGTAGGCGGTGAAGGACTCCTCGGCCAGGCCCGTGCCGTAGATGGGGCGCGCGGAGGACTCCACGTCGACCCCGATCGGGCCGACGTGGCTGAGTCCCACCGCGAGGATGTCCCCCGTGTGGCTCAGGCTCACCTCCAGTTGGCCGCAACCGCGCAGGTAGGGCCTGCCGTTCGGGTTGCGGGCCAGTTCCAGCTCGCGCGGGTCGGCGTCCAGGACGGCGCCCGCCGCGTACTTCAGCAGGAGCCGGGAGGCGGCGAAGCGCCGCCGCGTCTGTTCCTGGCGGATCCCGGCGTGGCGCTGCGCCTCCTGCCCGAGCAGCCTGCCGAGCTCGTCGTCCGGCAGGCCGTGGTCGCCCCAGTCGGCCATCAGCCCGTAGACGAGCGCGAAGCCCCGTTCCTCCATGGCGGTGTCCGCGGCGGTCCACGGGCCGTCCGGGGACGTCACCCGGACCGGCGCCGGACCGGCCAGCCCCCGGGGACCGGATGTGGCCATGTCATCTCCCTTTATACGGTTGTCGGTTACGCGGCAGCCGGACCGCTGCCCAGCTGCACGTCGTACAGGTCGAGGCTGCGGCCCTGCGTGCAGCGCTCCACCGCCGCCGCGAGGAGCGCCTCGCCGCGCCGGCCGTCGGCCGCGGGTTCCGGCAGGCCGAGGCGGAACTGGACCCTGCCGAGCGCCGCGACGAGCCAGGCGGGGTCGGACAGGAAGCCCGGCTCCCGCTCCCGGTCGCCGTGCAGCCACACGCCCAGGCAGGCGGCCGCCGCCGCGAGCAGGGTGTAGCGCTCGGCGAGGGCATAGCCGTGCGGGGTGGCCAGGGCGGCGAGGTCCTGCTCGGGCAGCGCGCGGCACTCCTCGCCGAGCGCCCGCAGCTCCGCGGCCAGCGCCCGCACCTGGGAGCGCAGGGCCTCCCCGTCCGGGCCGGTGACCGGCAGGGCGTCCAGGGTCTCTTCGGCGTGCGGCAGCACCGCCATCAGCGTGTCCCCGCCGGCGGCGAGGTCGAGCCGTCCGGGGTCGAGCGGGGGCAGGGGTGCCGAGGCGGAGAACAGGCCGGGGGGTGGCGGGGCCGCGGTCCACGAGGTCCGGGCGAGGAAGGGGAGTTGGGGAACCAGGGTCGCCAGCGCCGCGGCGGCGCCGATCGGCCCGGGCGGGATCTCCGACAGGTCGCGCAGGTGTTTGCGGAACGTGCCGAAGCCGCCTTCCTCCTGCAGAGCGCGCGGCCCCAGGACGGCGGCGAGGTCGCCCGTGCTCTGCTGCAGCATGCGCACCACCAGGCACATGGCGGCGGCCGTCCACACGCTGGACTCCTCCGGCAGGAGGTGCAGCGAGCGGATCGTGGCCAGCAGCAGGCAGTCGCACACCAGCATGTCCGCGAACGAGGACGTGATCGCCCGCCGCGCGTACCGCGAGGTCAGCGGGCGCACCCCCGGCGCGCGCTCCAGCACGGCATCGACCACCGAGCGCAGCGCGGTGTCGGCGCAGCCGACCGCCATCGACGGCACGAGCGGCCTGCTGACCTGCAGGGACCGCAGCGCGACCGCCGTTCCGTCGCCGGGCGCGCCGAGCACGCTGCCTTCCGGCACGGGCCACCGGTCGAACTCCAGGAATCCCGCAGGCAGTCGGCGCACCGCGGTGGCGCGGTACGGGGACAGCAGCCGCACGGCGTCCGGCGGCAGGTCGGCGCGGTCCAGGAGCAGCGCCGAGTGGGCGCCGTCGCCGTCCGCGTGCCGGGCCAGCAGGACGAAGCCCGCGGCCAGAGGCGCGTTGGCGATCAGCGGAGTGCGGCCGTCCAGGACCCCGCCGCCCTGCGGAGCGGGGGTCAGGGTGAGGTCGCCGCTGCTGAACTCGTTGCCGTAGGACATGTTCTGGAACGCGACGGACAGCCGCCCGCCGTCCAGGAGCAGCCGGGCCGTGCGGGCCTGCTGCTCCGGGGTGCCGTGGCACCAGGCGAACACCGCGGAGACCAGGGAGGCCGAGCCGTGGCCGCGGCCCAGGGCGAAGTCCCGGCGGAACACCGCGCGCAGCAACTGCGTCGCGGTGTCCAGGCCGGTCAGCCGGCCGCCGAGGGGCTGCGGGACGATCTCCTCGCGCAGGCCGAAGGCGTCCAGCAGGGGTTCGCCGCCCAGCGGCAGCTCGCCCCTGCGGTCGGCGGCCAGCACGGCGGCGTGACCCAGCGGGTTGCCCGGGTCGCGGGGGTCGCCCAGCCGGCGCTCCAGTGCGGCCACGCGGTCGGCGGCGACGCGGTCGGCGGCCACGTGCTCGGCGGACGGGACGTCCTCGCTCAGGGAGCCGATGTCAGAAGACCTGGTCATGGGTGATCAGGCGGGACTTCAGCTGCACCTCGCCGCCGTTCACCACCAGCGTGTCGTGCACCGTGCAGCTCGGGTTGATCTCGGGCTTGCCGCCGGGGCGGACGGTCACCACGAGGGCGTACACGGTGGACTTGACGGTGCCGTCGTCCTGCGGGTCCAGGGCGATCTGGTTGAACCAGTGGCGCCGCGTGACCGGGTCGCCGTCGAACTTCTTGTGGAAGTTCACCAGCTCCTCGACGATGCCGGGGCGGCCGACGGCGGGCTCGGCACCCGGCGAGTGCTGGAAGACGCCGTCCTCGGTGAACGTCGCCGCGTACTCCTCGAAGCGGCGGGCGTCGAGGTGGTGCATCTGGTGGGCGTAGAAGTGCTGAACCTGGGAGTGGAGCTCCGTCAGGGACTGGGTGGCGGTCATGGTGCCTCCGGGAGGGAAGAGAGTAGGGGAGGGAAAGGGGTCAGCCGGCCTGTGCGGCGGAGCGCTGCTCGGCGTACGTCGCGGCGTGCGCCATGGTGGCGAGGCTGTTGCGGCCGAGGGCCTCGCGGAGGTACGCGCGCGCGTCGGCGAGCGTGGCGTCCGCGCCCAGGACCTCGGTGACCGCCTCGGGGTTGACCGCCACGGTGTGCCGGGCGGTGGCGACGGCCCCGCCCCCGGGCTTGTCCGCGAAGTGCCACAGGCCGCTGTGGCCGAGCAGCAGCTTCGGCATGACGTGCTGCTTGTAGGCGATCCACTCCGGGCCGCGGCAGATGCGGGTGGAGCGGGTGGTGTGGGCGGAGCCGTCGGCGGTGACGGTGTCCATCTCCAGGTCCTGGATGCCGGGGACGTCCTCGGTCAGCCGGGCCTGGCGGACGTGCGGGAGCCGCTCCGCCCACAGGTCGGCGCGGTTGACGAAGTCGAAGGCGTCGGCGGCCGAACCCGTCAGCTCCACGGTGTCGGTGAAGGAGAACACCACGTCGGACGCTGTGCCGCCGTACTCGGCGATCCGCGCCAGCGCCGCCAGCTCCTCGGGGCTGTTGCGGTCGAGCGCGGCATTGACGGCCGTCACCGTCTCCGGCGCGTCGCCGACGGCCGTGAAGTCGTGGAGCAGCACGACGCGGGTGCCGCCGCCCGGCAGCGCCTCGAAGATCCACTCGCCGCCCATGGAGGCGATGGGGGCCTGGCTGCGCTCCTGCCGGAAGGTCACGCGCAGCGCCTCGGGGTCGAGGGTGCGCCGGGAGGTCCAGGTGCTGACCTTCCCGTTGACCGTGGCCCAGATCTCGAAGCGCTCCTCGCGCTCGCCGCGCTCCAGGTGGTGGACGTGGACGCTCGGCCCGAAGATCGCGGGCCAGGTCGTGACGTCCGCGACCAGGCCGTAGAGCACCTCCGGGGGCGCGGAAACATCCAGGGTGTGCTCGGTGTGGTGCCGGCGCGGTTCCGTCATGTCGTTCGTCTCCTCGGTGCGTACGGGTCCGGGCCCGGGCACGTGGGTCTCCCGTGCCCGGGCCCGGGTGCTGCGGACCGCTCGGTGCGGTGCGCGGCGCGTCAGGCGGCGGCGGCCTCGGTGACCAGGCCGTTGACGAGGTCGATGAGCGCGCGCGGCGTCTCGACCTCGACGAGCTCGTCGTCCGGGACGACGACGCCGAACTCCTGCTTGATCTGGGCGGCGCTCTCCATCAGGGCGAGCGAGTCGTAGCCCAGCTCGTCGAAGGGGCGGTCGGAGATGTCGCCGGTGATGTCGATGCTGTCGTCGACGCCGGCGCACTCGACGAGGATGCGGCGGACGTCGTCAACGGTCATGTGGGCCATGGGAAGTACTCCAAGTGGGGAAGGGAAAGTTGAGGCCGGCGGGCCTCACGCTCGGACGACGACGGCCGAGTTGAAGCCGTGCCGGCCGCGTGCGAGCACCAGGGCGGTGCGGACCCGCTGGTCGCGGGGCGCGCCCTGGACCAGGTCGAGGCCGTAGCCCTCGGGCACCGGGGCGCCCGTGGGGGTCGGCGGGATGACGCCGTCGCGGATCGACAGCAGCGCCGTCGCGACGTCCAGCGGGCCGCCGCCGGAGTAGAGCCGGCCGGTGAGGGCCTTCGGGGCGGTGACGGGCACCGCTCCGGCGCCGAAGAGGCCGCTGATGGCCGCGGCCTCCGCCGCGTCCAGCTCGGGCACGCCGGCGCCGTCGGCGAAGACCACGTCGATGTCGCCGGGGGCGAGGCCCGCGTCGGCCAGGGCGGCCTCCGCGGCGCGGCGCAGGGCCGGGGGACGGCCGGTGCCGGGGGCGGGGTCGAAGGTCGCGGCGTAGCCCGCGAGTTCGCCGTAGACCTGCTGCACGCCGCGGCTGCGGGCGCTCGCCTCGTCCTCGGCGACGAGGATCGCGCCGCCCTCGCCGGGGACGTAGCCCGAGGCGTCGGCGCTGAAGGGCAGGTAGGCGCGGGCGGGGTCGGTGGCGGTGGTGACGCGGCCGCCGGCCAGCTGGGAGACGTAGCCCCACGGGTCGAGGGCGGAGTCGACGCCGCCGGCCACCACGAGCGGGGTGCCGCGGCGGACCGTGCGGCGGGCGTGGCCGAGCGCGTCCAGGCCGCCGGCCTGCTCGCCGACGAGGGCGGCGCTCGGGCCGCGCAGCTTGTGGCGGATGGAGATCTGGCCGGTGTTGACCGCGTAGAACCAGGCGAAGGACTCGTAGACGCTGACGAAGTCCGGGCCCTTGCTCCACAGCTTGTCGAACTCGCGGTGGGTGAAGTCGAAGCCGCCCAGCGCGTTGGAGGTGACGACGCCCATGTCGTAGTCCGGCAGGGTGTCGGGGGAGACGTCGGCGTCGGTGAGGGCCCAGTCGGCGGCGACGAGCGCGAGCCGCGTCGAGGGGTCGGTCTGCGGGAGCAGCCGGCTGTTGAGGTGCTCGGCCGCGTCGAAGTCGTCGATCTGGCCGGCGAGGGAGGCCGCGTAGCGGGAGGCGTCGAAGCGGGTGACGGGGCCGATGCCGGTGTGGCCCGCGAGCACCGCCTTCCAGAAGGCCTCGGTGCCCAGGCCGTTGGGGGCGGTGACGCCGATCCCGGTGATCACGGTCCGCCCGTTGAGGCCGTCCTTGCTGGTCATGCCTTCACTCCTTCCGGGGCGCGCAGGATCATCGCGCTCTGGAAACCGCCGAAGCCGCTGCCGACGGTCAGCACGGAGTCCACCCGCTGCTCGCGCGCGGTCAGCGGGACGTAGTCGAGGTCGCACTCGGGGTCGGGCGTGTGCAGGTTGGCCGTCGGCGGTACGACGTTGTGCTTGATGGCCAGGGCGCAGGCCGCGATCTCGATGGAGCCGATGGCGCCCAGGGAGTGGCCGACCATCGACTTGATGGAGCTGACCGGCACGTCGTAGGCGTGCTGCCCGAGCGCGATCTTGAACGCGGCCGTCTCGTGGCGGTCGTTCTGCTTGGTGCCGGAGCCGTGCGCGTTGACGTAGTCGACGACGGTCGGGTCGACGCGCGACTCGTCGAGCGCCGCGCGGATGGCCTCCGCCATCTCCCGGCCGTCCTTCTTCAGACCGGTCATGTGGTACGCGTTGCAGCGGGTGGCGTAGCCGGTGACCTCGGCGTAGATCTGCGCGCCGCGGGCCTTGGCGGCCTCGTACTCCTCCAGGACGAACATGGCGCTGCCCTCGGCGAGGACGAAGCCGTTGCGGGAGGCGTCGAAGGGCCGGGAGGCGTGCTCGGGGTCGTCGTTGCGCGTGGTGGTGGCCTTGATGGCGTCGAAGCAGGCCAGCACGATCGGGGAGATCGGGGTGTCCGAGGCGCCGGCGATCATCACGTCGGCGGAGCCCTCGCGGATCAGCTGGACGCCGTAGCCCACGGCGTCGAGGCCGGAGGTGCAGCCGTCGGAGACCATGGTCACGGGGCCCTCGGCGCCGGCGGCCCAGGCGACCTCGGCGGGCATGACGCCCGGGCTGAGGTAGTCGAACATGTGCGGCGACAGGTAGTCGGGGTCGACCAGCCACTCGCGGCCCTTGTCGGCCATCACGAGGTACTCGTTCTCCAGGCTGGTCGCGGAGGCGACGGCGCTGCCGAGGCTCACGCCCACGCGGTGCGGGTCCACGCCGGCGAACTCCAGGCCGCTGTCGGCCACGGCCTCCCGGGTGCAGGCGACGGCGAACTGGGTCGCCCGGTCCATCCTGCGGATCTCCCGGGGGGTAAGGCCCTCGGCCTCGGGGAAGAAGTCGGCCTCGGCCGCCACCTGGGACCGGAACGGAGCCGCGTCGAAGAACGAGATCCGCCGGGTGGCGGTGCGGCCCGCGGTGAGCAGGTCCCAGAACTCCTTGGTGCCGGAGCCGCCCGGGGCGCGGACGCCGATACCGGTGATCACCACTCGTCGGGTCATCGCGTGGGCACGCCTTCCTTCGAGCTGAACATCGAGTCACGTTCCTTTCCGCTTGCCCTGCAGCGATGTCCACCGCTGCCTGTCGGGGACAGCGCCGTTGGCAAGGGAAACGGTGCGGCTCCGGCCTCGAACACCACTCGAAGACGGATGGGGCACCCGCACAAGAAACCGGCTGGCCGGTTTCTCTTGGTAATCCGACGTCAGAGTGGCCGTAGGGAGGGCTTCCGGTCGGTTTCCAGCGTGGTTTGAGGCAACGCAGAGGGGGAGGAAAGCGGGCAAGGGTGGGCAGAGTGAATCGCTGGATCAAGGTTTCGAAGAGTAATAGAAACAACGCAGTCGGTTTGGTACGGTCAAATGCGCCGTCGGTAGCCATCACGTGGGGAGAGACGATGGAAGCCAGATCCGTGCAACTCAGCCCTGTGTCCACCGAGGAACCACCCTTCGAGGAACCCCCCTTCGGGGAACCGTCCCCCGCCGCCCCCTGGGACGTGGAACCGGAGCTGTTCTCGTCACTCACGCGCAATGACCAGCGCAGGATGGCGGAGCAGTACGTACGCGGCCTGCTGGAGGCGGAGGGCCGCAAGACCCTGCGCAACGTCGCGGAACAGATCGGCGGGAAGGCGCTCCAGCAGAGCGTCCACCACTTCATCACCGCCTCGTCCTGGAACTGGGGCCCGGTCCGGCGGGCGCTCGCGCGCCGCGCGGAGGAGGAGGTGCGCCCCCAGGCGTGGGTGGTCAAGTCCACCGTCATCCCCAAGGCGGGGGTGCACTCGGTCGGCGTCGACCAGCAGTTCCTCCCCCACCTGGGCCAGACGGTCAACGGCCAGCGGGCGTTCAGCGTCTGGAGCGCCTCCGAGCGGATCAGCGTGCCGTTCAACTGGAGCCTGGTGCTGTCCAGGAGCTGGCTCGAGGACCCGGCCCGGCGCAGCCGCGCCCACATACCCGACGCGAGCCGCGCCATCTCCCTGGAGGAGCACGCCGGCGCCGTGGCCCTGGAGGCCGCCGACTCCTGGGGGCTGCGCAGGCGCCCCGTCGTCGTGGACGTGGAGGGGCTCGACGCGGGCGCGACCGTGCGGCGCTTCGCACGGGCGGGCGTCCCGCTGATCATGCGCATCGACGGCACGACCCCGCTGCGCGTCGACGGCGCCCTGCTGCAGGGCTACAGCGACCGGGAGGTGCCCGCGCAGAACCTGATCGGCTCGATGAAGCGGATGCGCCGGCAGGTCGAGTGGTCCGACACGTCCGGGACGGGCTCGCACCGCGGGGTGGTGAGCGCGATCCCGGTGATCCTGTCGTGTCCCGCGCCCGCGGGCGGGCCCGGGGGCACCCACCACCGGCCCATGCTGCTGATGGGCGACTGGGGCTCCTCCGACCGGTGGCCGTCACGGATGTGGCTCACCGACTCGCGGCGGCTGCCGCTGGTCACCCTGCTGCGCCTGACCCGGCTCACGGGCGTCGTCCAGCGCGACTTCGCGGAGATCTCCGAGCACACCGGGATGCGGGACTTCGCGGGCCGCTCGTTCCGCGGCTGGCACCGCCACGTCACCCTGGCCTCGGTCGCCCACCTCATCGCCGTGCGCGCGGGGGCGCGACGCCTCCCGGCGCAGCGGCGGCGCGCGGCGGGGTCCGTCGCGCCGCTGTGTGCGTGATGGGGGCCTAGTGTGCGCGTGATGGGGGCCTAGCCGGCGGGTCAGCCCGCTGCGCCGGGGCCGGCGATCCCGTGGAAGCCCTTCCGGTAGTACAGGAGGGGCTCTCCCTCGCCGGCCTCGGCGTGCTCCACCTCGCCGAACAGCACGAGGTGGTCACCGGCCGGCACCTGCCGCTCGGTGCGGCACTCCAGCCGGGCGAGTGCGCCCGGCAGCAGGGGCAGCCCGCGCCGGGAGCGGACCGTCCCCGGCCGGGGGAACTTCTCCGCGCCCTTGCGCGCGAAGAGCGCGGCCAGGTCCTGCTGGTCCCGGCCGAGCACGTGGACGACGAACCCTTCGGCGCCGGTGAAGGCGTCGAAGCAGTTGGCCCGCAGGTCCAGGCACACGAGCACCAGGGGCGGTTCGAGGGAGACGGAGGTGAAGGAGCTGGCAGTGAAACCGTGGCTGCGGCCCTGCGCATCCACGGTGGTCACGACCGTGACCCCGCTGGCCCAGCGGGCGAGGGACGTCCGGAACCGTTCGGCGGTGATCGTCTCTGCGAGCATCCCCCCACGCTGCTCAGCCCCGCTTGAGCCGGGATCGAGACGTGGCGGAACCGCCGTCGCGGAATCGCTGAGGCTAAACCGCGGAAGCGCGGCCGCGGAAGTGGAACCACCGTGGCGGAACCCGTGCTTCGACCCCTCTTCGACCGGCCGTCGAGGCCGCGGCGGCACCCTCGGCGCGACCGACGTCATGTCGCCGTCAGTATTCGCAACCAGCTACGGAGGAACGATGGGCACGCAGAACGCCAAGGTCGCACTGGTGACCGGGGCAACCAGTGGCATCGGTCTGGCGATCGCCACCCACCTGGCCCGCAACGGCGCCCGCGTCTACCTGTGCGCCCGGGACGCGGAGAAGCTGGCGGAGACCGTCAAGTCCCTGCAGGACCAGGGCTTCGAGGCCGACGGCACCACCTGTGACGTGACCGACCGCGAGGACGTCAAGCGCTTCGTGGCCGCCGCGGTGGAGCGCTTCGGCACCGTCGACATCCTCGTCAACAACGCGGGCCGCAACGGCGGCGGCGCGATCGCCGAGATGTCCGACGAGCTCTGGTACGACGTGATCAACACCAACCTCAACAGTGTCTTCCTCGTGACGCGCGAGGTGCTGAGCGCCGGCGGCCTGCTCACCAAGGGCTGGGGCCGGATCATCAACATCGCCTCGACGGCCGGCAAGCAGGGCGCCGTCACCGCCGCCCCGTACTCCGCCTCCAAGCACGGCGTGGTCGGCTTCACCAAGGCCCTCGGCCTCGACCTCGCGAAGACCGGCATCACCGTCAACGCCGTCTGCCCCGGCTTCGTCGAGACGCCGATGGCCGAGCGCGTCCGCGGCCACTACGCGGAGATGTACGGGATCACCCTGGAGGAGGCGGCCGAGAAGGTCACCACCCGGGTGCCGATCGGCCGTTACGTCGACGTCGAGGAGGTCGCGGCCATGGTCGACTACCTGGTCGGCGACGGCGCCTCGTCCGTGACCGCGCAGGCCCTCAACGTCTGCGGCGGGCTGGGCAACTACTAGTCGGTCCCGCGGTCGGGCCGGGCGCGGAACACACGTGTCCGGTTCGACCGCCGCTCTAATTCCGCACGAGCCCGTCGCGGCAGCCTGTGCAGGCACCACCCACAGGCAGGCAGGACGACAGGAGCAAGCGGTGACGGATTCCCCCATTTCGCCCATCGGGACACGTATACGTACGGCCGCCGTGATCGGCGTGGGCACCATCGGCCTCGGCTGGGCCGCGCTGTTCGCCTCCGCCGGGCTGACCGTCCGGATCAACAGCCGCCGGCCGGACGCCGAGGCGTACGTCAAGAAGGCGTTCGAGCTGTACGCGGCCTCGCTGCCGGGCGGGCCCGCCGACCCGGCCGAGCTCGCCGCCCGCCTGGAGTTCGAGCCCGACGTGGCCCGCGCCGTCGAGGGCGCCGACGTCGTCCAGGAGAACGCCCCCGAGGACCTGGCCCTCAAGCAGGACCTCTTCGCCCGGATCGGCGCCGCCGCCCCCGCCCACGCGCTGCTGCTGTCGTCCACCTCCACACTGCTCCCCGACGACCTGGGAGCGAAGACGGCGGACCCCGGCAGGCTGCTGGTCGCCCACCCCTTCAACCCGCCGCACATCGTGCCGCTGGTCGAGATCGTCACGGGCGAGCGGACCGACCCGCAGGCCGTCGAGGAGGCCGTGGCGTTCTACCGCGCCCTCGGCAAGACCCCCGTCGTGCTGCGCCGGGCCGTCCCCGGCTTCGTCGCCAACCGGCTGCAGTCCGCGCTGCTGCGCGAGAGCATCCACCTGGTCCGCGAGGGCGTCGTCTCCGTCGCCGAGCTGGACGAGATCGTCACCTCCTCGATCGGCGGCCGCTGGGCGGCGGTCGGCCCGTTCCGCGCCTTCCACCTCGGCGGCGGCCCCGGGGGCCTGCGCCACTGGTTCGAGCACCTCGGCGCCGGCCTGGAGAAGAGCTGGCAGGGGCTCGGCAACCCGCCGGTCGACGAGGAGACCGTCGCCCGGATCCTCGCCCAGGCGGAGGAGGCGTTCGGCGGTCGCTCCTACGAGGAGCTCGCGGCCGAGCGCGACGCGAAGCAGACCCGGGTGATCGCCGCTGCGGCGGAACGGCCGTAGCCGGAGCCGGTCACGGCCGTCCGGCGGACGGTCGGGTTCCGCTCGAAGAGCGCTCGAAGCCGGCTCGAAGCCCACTCGAAGCTCAGTCGAAAAATGCTCGAAGAGTGCTCGAAGAGTGCTCGAAAACCGCGCGAAGCGTCGGTTCCCCCGTTGACCTCAACTCCGGTTGAGGTTGAAAGATAAAGCTCACCAGCCCCACCAGAGTTCACCAGACTTCTTCATCAGAGCTCAGCAGAGAGAAGGACATGCCATGAAGGCGGCAGTTTTCCAGGAGTTCGGCGGCCCCGAGGTGCTCAAGGTCGAGGAGGTCGAGACCCCCCGTCCCGGCGCCGGCGAGATCCGCGTACGCGTCAAGGCCGCCGGTGTGCAGGCGTACGACACGGCCGTCCGCGCCGGCTGGACCCCGCCCGGCATGACCCTCTCCTTCCCGCAGACCGTCGGCAACGACTTCGCGGGCGTCGTCGACGAGCTCGGCGAGGGCGTCACCGAGTTCGCCGTCGGCGACGAGGTTCTGGGCTGGGCCGTGCTCTCCTGCTATGCCGAGTACCTGGTCGTCTCCGCCGAGCAGGTCGTCGCCAAGCCGTCCGGCATGCCGTGGGAGGTGGCCGGCTCGTTCTCCGCCTCGGCGCAGACCGCCCACACCGCGCTCCAGGCGCTGGAGATCGGCGCGGGCGACACCCTGCTCGTGCACGCGGCCGCCGGCGGCGTCGGCACGATCGCCGTACAGCTGGCCCGGGTCATGGGCGCCACGGCCATCGGCACCGCGAGCGAGCGCAACCACGAGTACCTGCGGTCGCTGGGCGCCACCCCCGTCACCTACGGCGAGGGCCTCGCCGGCCGCGTCCGCGAGCTCGCCCCCGCCGGCGTCACCGCGGCCCTCGACGGCATCGGCGGTGACGCCCTCGACGTCTCCGTCGAGCTGGTGAAGGACAAGAACCGCATCGCCACCCTCGTCGACTTCGGCCGCGTCGAGGAGCTGGGCGTCCGCGCGATCTTCAGCCAGCGGGCCAAGGAGCGCCTCGCCGAGCTCACCGCCCTCTACGCCGAGGGCAAGCTGCGCGTGGAGGTCTCCAAGACCTTCCCGCTGGAGCAGGCCGCGGACGCGCACCGCGAGATGGAGACCGGCCACGTGCGCGGGAAGATCGTCATCACCGTCGGCTGAACGATCGATCGAACGATCAACCGAGGAGACCTGCCATGAAGATCGAGATCTACTCCGACGTCCTGTGCCCGTGGTGCTACATCGGCAAGCGCCGGATAGCCGCCGCCCTGGACGGCTTCGCCCACCGCGACGAGCTGGAGATCGTCTGGCGCAGCTTCGAGCTCGCGCCGGGCGAGGGCAGCGAGCCCGGCCCGACGGCGGCCGAGGCCATGGCGCAGTGGACGGCCCCGGACGTGCTGCCGGGCCGGATCGAACTGATCAAGTCCCAGGGCCGGCAGGAGGGTCTGGAGCTCAACCTCCACAAGTCCCGCCCCGTGGGCACCTTCGACGCGCACCGCCTCACCCACTTCGCGGCCGAGCGCGGCCTGCTGGAGCCGGTCATGGAGCGGCTGTTCCACGCGTACCACACCGAGGCGCTCAACGTCGGCGACCGCGAGGTGCTGGTGCAGCTGGCGGGCGAGGCCGGGCTGGACGGGGCCGAGGTCCGCGAGGTGCTGGAGAGCGACCGCTACGCGGACGCCGTGGTCGCCGACGAGAACCGCGCCCGCCAGTTCAACGTGACGGGTGTGCCGTCGGTCGTCATCGACGGCCGCATGCCGGTCTCCGGCGTGCAGGCGCCCGAGAAGCTGCTCACCTTCATCGAGCGCGCGTGGGAGCGGGCGCAGAAGGAGCCGGCGGCGTCCGTCTGAGGTCACGCGCAGGTACGCGCGGTTCGCGTAGGTAGACAGGCAGGTAGGTAAGTAGGTCCGCCCAGGCCGAAACCCGCTGTCACGGCCGGAATTCGATCCGCTCTCCATCGGGACTCCAGCCGCGTTCCGGAGTCTGTTCCCGGCGCTGGAAGTACTCCACGCCGTCTGAGAGAGGAAATGCAGTGCAGCACAAGTGGAAGCTGACGGGCGGACTTGCGGCCTCACTGGGGCTTGCTCTGACGGGGATCATGTCCTCGGCCGGAACGGCGAGTGCCGGCACCGCGACGAAGACGCTCGATTACACCTGCCAGACCCGGTACGACGGCAACTGGATTCCGGTTACCTACGCGCGTGACTTCACGACCACGGCGCCGGCCAAGGTCGCTCCGGGTCAGACCTTCAAGGTCACCTTCGACTCCGCCCCGATCAAGGCCGTGGCGGACTTCAACAAGCTCCTGAACACCGTGAACATCGCGTACAAGGTGCCGGCCAACGCCACGGTCGTCAGCTACAAGCTGACCGGCGGCAGCAACCTCGGCTCCGCGAAGCAGTGGGTCGAGCGCAACGGCAACAACCTCGCCGTCAAGTCCGACGGCGAGTGGGCCGGCGGCGTCGAGTTCGACTTCCCGAACCTGGAGGTCACGCTCAAGGCCCCGAGCACCAACGGCGCCACCCTCACCACCGGCGCGGGCGGCTCCAGCTTCAGCGACCCGGCCTTCTCCTGGAACCGGCTGCAGCCCGTGACCAACCAGTGGGACCCGTTCCAGTGCTACGCCGACCCGGCCAAGCCGGTGTCGTTCTCGACCACCCAGGTCGGTTACTGACCGAGCGGGTGACCGCCCGGGCGCGGCTGCCGGAGTGCCTCCCGGCAGCCACGCGCGGGCGTCCGCCGAAGTCCGCTGAATCGAGAACGGGCACGAGATGAGCAGCGCAGTACAGCCTTCCGGGGGCGGCGTACGGCCTTCCGAGGGCGCCGTGCAGCCTCCCGGGGACGGCTTACGGTCTTCCGGGGACGGAGTACGGCCTTCCGGGGACCGGACCGTCGTCGCCGTCATCGGCGCGGGCACCATCGGGCTCGGCTGGATCGCCCTCTTCCTGGACCAGGGGCTCCGGGTGCGGGTCAACAGCAGACGGCCCGACGCCGAACGGGTGGTCAGGGAGGGCCTCGCCGTCTTCGCCCCCACCCTGCCGGGCGGGGCCGCCGACGTCGATGTGCTCATGGAGCACGTGGAGTTCGAGCCCGACATGGCCCGCGCCGTCCGCGGTGCGGCGGTCGTGCAGGAGAACGCACCCGACGACCTCGCCCTCAAGCAGGAGCTCTTCCGTACGGTCGAGCAGGCCGCTCCCGCGGAAGCCCTCCTCCTGTCCTCCACGTCCAAGCTGCTGCCCGACGACATGGGCGCGCTGATGGATGAGCCGGGACGCGTCGTCGTGGGACACCCCTTCAACCCGCCGCACGTCGTCCCCCTGGTCGAGGTCGTCGGCGGCAGGCTCACTCCCGCCGGGCTGATCGACGAGGTCACGGCCTTCTACCGGGCGGTGGGCAAGGTCCCCGTCGTCGTCCGCAAGCCCGTACCGCGCTTCGTCGCCAACCGCCTGCAGTCCGCACTGCTGAGGGAGAGCGTCCACCTCGTGCAGGAGGGCGTCGTCACGATGGCCGAACTCGACGCCGTCGTCACGCAGTCGATCGGCCTGCGCTGGGCCGTCGTGGGGCCGTTCGAAGCCTTCCACCTGGGCGGCGGCGAGGGCGGCCTGCGCCGCTGGCTGGGCGGCGTGGCCCCCGGCCTGGAGCGTGCCTGGCGCGCCCCCGCCGTCCCGGCTCTGACGCCGGAAGCCGTCGATGCGCTCGGCGCCGAGGCGGACCGGACCTTCGGCACGGACTACGCCGCGCTGTCGCGCGCCCGTGACGAGAAGCAGAACGCCGTGCTCGACGCGCTCGCGCGGATCGACGCCCGGGAAGCCCCGGAGGCCCGGAGGGACCGGGCACCCGAGTCACACAGGGAAGACGAGAACATGGAACCCCAGCCACAGCCCCAGAAGTCTCAGCAGGCTGAATCGCACGTCGTGGACTTCTGGTTCGACCCGCTGTGCCCCTTCGCCTGGATCGCCTCCCGGTGGATCACAGAGGTGGCCGAAAAGGCCCCGGTGACCGTCCGCTGGCGCGAGATGAGCCTGGCCCTGCTCAACAGCGGCAAGGACATGCCCGAGGCGCGGCGCACGATGCTCGACCTCTACTGGGGCCCGGTCCGGGTGCTGGCCGCCGCCCGCGCCGCCCACGGCGACGCCGTCACCGGCCCGCTCTACACGGCGATGGGCTCCCGCTTCCACGGCCCCGGCGGCATCTTCGAGCCCGTCCGCACGGCCCCGGCCGAGGAGTTCCGCGCGGCGATGATCGAGGGGCTGAGCAAGACGCGCCCGGACATCGAGGCGGCCCTGGCCGAGACCGGGCTGCCCGCCGAGCTGGTCGACGCCATGGACGACGACCGCTGGGACGACGACCTGCGCGCCTCGCACGCCCGGGTGCCCTCGGACGGACTCGGCCAGGAGCTGATCGGCGTCCCGACGATCTCCGTGGACGGCGGCGCGGGCCAGTTCGGCCCGGTCCTGTCGGAGATACCGCGCGGCGAGCGGGCCGTGCGGCTCTGGGAGGCCTTCCGGACCCTGGCCGGCGACCCGGCGTTCTTCGAGCTGAAGCAGAGCACGGGGCGCGCCGAGCCCCTGACCCACGGCTGACCACTGACCCACTGACCCACTGATCCGACGATCCGACCGATCAACTGGAGGAATCTCAGATGCGTGTGATCCGTATCCGTGAATTCGGGGGCCCGGAGGTCATGCGGGTCGAGGAGACCCCCGTGCCGCAGCCGGGCCCCGGTGAGGTGCTGATCGCCGCCGAGGCGATCAGCGTGGGCTTCGCGCAGACGCAGATGCGGCGCAACATCTTCCCCGCGCCGATGTGGCGGCCCGAGTTCCCGATCGTGCTCGGCGGCGACGTCATCGGGCGCGTCGCGGGCGTGGGCGCCGGGGTGACGGGTTTCCGGGAGGGCGACCGGGTCGGCGCGTTCACGCTCCACGGGGCGTACGCCGACTACGTGGTCGTCGATGCGGCGACGGTTCTGTCCGTCCCGGAGGGCCTCGACGCCGCGCAGGCCACCGCCCTCCCCTCGCCCGGCCCCATCGGCACCGGCACCCTGGGCACGGCCGCCCTGCGCCCGGGCGAGAGCGTCCTGGTGCACGCCGCGTCCGGCGGCATCGGCCACCTGAGCGTGCAGTGGGCCAAGGCCCACGGCGCCGGCCCGGTCATCGCCACCGCGAGCTCGGCCGAGAAGCTCGACTTCGCCCGCGCCCTCGGCGCCGACGTCGTCGTCGACTACAGCCGCGAGACCTGGGTCGACGAGGTCCGCGAGGCCACCGGCGGCGCCGGCGTCGACATCATCCTCGACAGCATCGGCGGCGACGTCCTCCGCCGGGGCGTCGGCCTGCTGGCCCCCTTCGGCCGCCTGGTCTTCTACGGCTCCGCGGGCGGCGGGCTGGAGATCCCCCGGATCTCGCCCATGGAACTCATCGAGATGAAGTTCATCACCGGCTTCGCCCTGTCCCGCTGGCGCGCCGCCCGCCCCAAGGAGTACCTCGCCAACCACGAAGAGCTGGCCGCCGGCCTCGCCGACGGCACGATCCGGCACGCGGTGCACGCGACGTACCCCCTCGAAGAGGTCGGCCGGGCCCACGAGGAGATCGAGTCCCGGGCCCACATCGGGCGCATCGTGCTGCTGCCGGGCGCGACGGGCTGAGCGGGCGCGATCCGACACCCCTGACGCTCCCCTGTCACCCCTGTCACCCCTGTCCTCCCTGTCACCCCCCCTGCACGGAGATTGGAACCGCCTTGTCGGACACGAGCCCCCAGAGCCCCACCCGCCTCGCCGTGATCGTCGGCAGCACCCGTAAGGACCGCTTCGGTCCGGTCGTCGCCGACTGGTTCACCGCCCACGCCCGTGAGCGCGCCGACCTGGACGTCGACGTCATCGACCTGGCCGAGGCCGACCTGCCGCACGTCCTGGAGGGACCCGGCGAGGACGGCACGTACCCCTCGGCGGCGGTGCGCGCCTTCGCGGAGCGGATCGATCGTGCCGACGTCTTCGCCGTCATCACGCCCGAGTACAACCGCGGTTACCCCGCCTCGCTCAAGCAGGCCATCGACTCGGTGTACACCGAGTTCCACGCCAAGCCGGTCGGCTTCGTCAGCTACTCCGGCGGCGCGACCGGCGGCGTCCGCGCCGTCGAGCAGCTCCGTACGGTCTTCGCCGAGCTGCACACCGTGACCCTGCGGGACGGCGTGACCATCCCCTCCGCCTACACCGCCTTCGACGACGAGGGGCAGCCGCGGGACACCGAAGGCGTCAACGGCGCCGCGAAGAAGCTGCTCGACCAGCTGCTGTGGTGGGCCGTCGCCCTGCGCGAGGCACGGGCCAAGACCCCGTACGCCGCCTGACGGCCGGGCCGCCGCTCGCCCGGCCGACTGGCCGACCGGGAACCGTCCCGAAACGTCCCACGTCCCACGTCCACCGCCCAACGTCCCACGTCCTAGGGAGCGATGTGTCCCGCCGCCTGTTCACTTCGGAGTCCGTGACCGAGGGT
The DNA here is from genome assembly GCF_013394065.1 of Streptomyces rectiverticillatus. Lineage (NCBI taxonomy): Bacteria > Bacillati > Actinomycetota > Actinomycetes > Kitasatosporales > Streptomycetaceae > Streptomyces > Streptomyces rectiverticillatus. Next base: position 3,712,459 of record NZ_CP040752.1, on the reverse strand, counting down.
CACCCCGACAAGATCGCTGACCAGATCAGCGACACGATCCTCGACGCCCTGCTCAAGGAGGACCCGACCTCCCGCGTGGCCGTCGAGACCCTGATCACCACCGGCCTGGTGCACGTGGCCGGCGAGGTGACGACGAAGGCGTACGCGCCGATCGCCTCGCTCGTGCGCAACAAGATCCTCGAGATCGGCTACGACTCGTCGACGAAGGGTTTCGACGGTTCTTCGTGCGGTGTGTCGGTGTCGATCGGTGCGCAGTCGCCGGACATCGCTCAGGGTGTTGACACGGCCTACGAGTCGCGTGTGGAGGGTGATGAGGACGAGCTCGACCGTCAGGGTGCCGGTGACCAGGGCCTGATGTTCGGCTACGCCTGCGATGAGACGCCCGAGCTGATGCCGCTGCCGATCCACCTGGCACACCGGCTGTCCCGCCGTCTGTCGGAGGTCCGCAAGGACGGGACCGTTCCCTACCTGCGGCCGGACGGCAAGACCCAGGTGACGATCGAGTACGACGGCGACAAGGCCGTCCGCCTCGACACGGTCGTGGTGTCCTCGCAGCACGCGTCGGACGTCGACCTGGACTCTCTTCTGGCTCCCGACATCCGTAAGTTCGTGGTCGAGCACGTCCTCAAGGAGCTGGTGGAGGACGGTATCGCACTGGACACCGACGGCTACCGGCTGCTGGTCAACCCCACCGGTCGTTTCGAGATCGGCGGTCCGATGGGTGACGCGGGTCTGACGGGCCGGAAGATCATCATCGACACGTACGGCGGCATGGCCCGTCACGGTGGCGGTGCGTTCTCGGGCAAGGACCCGTCCAAGGTGGACCGCTCGGCCGCGTACGCGATGCGTTGGGTCGCCAAGAACGTCGTCGCCGCAGGCCTGGCGTCCCGCTGCGAGGTCCAGGTCGCGTACGCGATCGGCAAGGCCGAGCCCGTCGGCCTGTTCGTGGAGACCTTCGGTACGAACACCATCGACACCGACAAGATCGAGACCGCGATCGCCGAGGTCTTCGACCTCCGCCCCGCCGCGATCATCCGCGACCTGGACCTCCTCCGCCCGATCTACGCGCAGACCGCCGCCTACGGCCACTTCGGCCGTGAGCTGGCGGACTTCACGTGGGAGCGCACGGACCGCGTGGAGGCCCTGAAGAAGGCCGCAGGCCTCTAGCCGGACGGGAGGGGGGCGGGGCATGCCGCCCCGCCCTCTGCTCTCCGCCCCCTGCCCCTTGCACCGCAGGACCCACCGCCCCTCGCCCCGAGCCCAGGGAGAGAACCCCGTGCGCATCGCCGTGACCGGTTCGATAGCCACCGACCACCTGATGGTCTATCCCGGACGCTTCACCGAGCAGCTCATCCCCGACCAGCTCGACAAGGTGTCCTTGTCGTTCCTCGCCGACACGCTGGAGATCCGGCGCGGCGGTGTCGCCGCCAACATCGCCTTCGGCATGGGCCGCCTCGGCCTGCGCCCGGTGCTGCTGGGCGCGGCGGGCGCGGACTTCGCCGAGTACGGGCAGTGGCTGAGCGCCAACGGGGCGGACACCGACTCGGTGTACATCAGCGAGTCCCTGCACACGGCCCGCTTCGTCTGCACCACGGACGCCGACCAGAACCAGATCGCCACCTTCTACGCCGGTGCCATGGCCGAGGCCCGCGAGATCGATCTGGCGCCGGTGGCGCGGCGGGTCGGCGGGATCGACCTGGTCGTCGTCGCCCCCAACGACCCCGCCGCGATGCTCCGGCACACGGACGAGTGCCGGGCCACCGGCCTGCCCTTCGCCGCCGACCCCTCGCAGCAGCTCGCCCGGCTGGGCGCGGAGGAGACCCGCCGGCTGGTGGACGGCGCCCGCTTCCTGTTCACCAACGAGTACGAGGCCGCGCTGCTGCAGGAGCGCACCGGCTGGACGGCGGCCGAGGTCCTCGCGCGCATGGGCACCTGGGTGACCACGCTGGGGGAGAACGGCGTGGTGATCACGGAGGCGGGCGGTGCGGAGCTGCGCGTTCCCGCCGTTCCGACCGGTGACATCAAGGACCCGACGGGAGTCGGCGACGCCTTCCGGGCCGGGTTCCTCGCCGGTGTGGTGTGGCAGCAGCCGTACGAGCGCGCCGCGCAACTGGGCTGCGCGCTGGCCACTCTGGTGCTGGAGTCCGTCGGCACACAGGAGTACAAGCCGGCCTGGACCGACCTGCTCGCCCGTATCGAGGAGGCCTACGGGACGCAGGCCGCAGAGGAGATCGCCCCGCATTTGCCGGATCCGTCGACCGCGGGCGGCGCGTCGTGACCACGGCTGCCACCGACGGTGCCACTCGGGCCGCCCGGCTGCGGGAGGCGCTCGCCTCCCGGGTCGTGGTGGCCGATGGCGCGATGGGCACGATGCTTCAGGCGCAGGATCCCAGCATGGAGGACTTCGAGCAGCTGGAGGGCTGCAACGAGGTCCTGAACGTGACCCGCCCCGACATCGTCCGCTCGGTCCACGAGGCCTACTTCGCGGTGGGTGTGGACTGCGTGGAGACCAACACCTTCGGCGCGAACCTGGCGGCGCTGGGCGAGTACGACATCCCCGAGCGGATCTTCGAGCTGTCGGAGGCGGGTGCCCGCATCGCGCGGGAGGTCGCGGACGAGTTCGCAGCCGGGGACGGGCGGACCCGCTGGGTCCTGGGCTCGGTCGGCCCGGGCACGAAGCTGCCGACGCTCGGCCACGCGCCGTACGTGGCGCTGCGGGACGCGTACCAGCAGAACGTCGAGGGCCTGGTGGCCGGCGGCGCGGACGCGATCCTGGTGGAGACGACGCAGGACCTGCTCCAGACCAAGGCGTCGGTGATCGGCGCGCGGCGGGCGATGGCGGCCGCCGGGGCGGATCTGCCGCTGCTGGTGCAGGTCACGGTGGAGACCACCGGCACGATGCTCCTCGGCTCGGAGATCGGGGCGGCCCTGACGGCGCTGGAGCCGCTGGGCATCGACATGATCGGCCTGAACTGTGCGACGGGCCCTGCCGAGATGAGCGAGCACCTGCGCTATCTGTCCCGGCACGCCCGTACGCGCGTCTCGGCGATGCCCAATGCGGGTCTGCCGGTATTGGGGAAGAACGGCGCGCACTACCCCCTGTCGCCCGCCGAGCTGGCGGACGCCCACGAGGCGTTCGTGCGGGAGTACGGGCTGTCGCTGGTGGGCGGCTGCTGCGGTACGACCCCCGAGCACCTGCGGCAGGTCGTGGAGCGGGTGCGGGGTCTCACGCCGGCCGAGAGGGCGCCGCGCCCCGAGCCGGGTGCCGCATCGCTCTACCAGGCCGTCCCCTTCCGCCAGGACACCTCCTACCTCGCGATCGGTGAGCGGACGAACGCCAACGGTTCGAAGAAGTTCCGCGAGGCCATGCTGGAGGGCCGCTGGGACGACTGCGTGGAGATGGCCCGTGACCAGATCCGCGAGGGCGCCCACCTGCTGGACCTGTGCGTCGACTACGTGGGGCGTGACGGCGTCGCCGACATGGCCGAGATCGCGGGCCGCTTCGCCACCGCCTCCACCCTGCCCGTCGTGCTGGACTCCACCGAGGTGGACGTGATCCGCGCGGGCCTGGAGAAGCTCGGCGGCCGGGCCGTCATCAACTCCGTCAACTACGAGGACGGTGACGGCCCCGACTCCCGCTTCGCGAAGGTGACGCGGCTGGCGGTGGAGCACGGCGCGGCGCTGATGGCCCTGACCATCGACGAGGAGGGCCAGGCCCGGACGGTCGAGCACAAGGTGGCCGTCGCCGAGCGGATCATCGCGGATCTGACCGGGAACTGGGGCATCCATGAGTGCGACATCCTCATCGACACCCTGACGTTCACGATCTGCACGGGCCAGGAGGAGTCCCGCAAGGACGGCGTCCACACGATCGAGGCGATCCGCGAGCTCAAGCGCCGCCACCCGGATGTGCAGACGACGCTCGGCCTGTCCAACATCTCCTTCGGCCTGAATCCGGCCGCCCGCCTCGTACTGAACTCCGTCTTCCTGGACGAGTGCGTGAAGGCCGGCCTGGACTCGGCCATCGTCCACGCTTCGAAGATCCTGCCGATCGCCCGCCTGGAGCAGGAGCACGTCGACGTCGCTCTCGATCTGATCTACGACCGGCGGCGGGAGGGCTACGACCCTCTCCAGAGGTTCCTCGAACTGTTCGAGGGTGTGGACACCAAGTCGATGAAGGCCGGGAAGGCCGAGGAGCTGCTCGCCCTGCCGCTCGACGAGCGGCTCCAGCGCCGCATCATCGACGGCGAGAAGAACGGCCTGGAGGCGGACTTGGACGAGGCGCTGGCGGGGCGGCCGGCGCTGGAGATCGTCAATGACACGCTGCTGGAGGGTATGAAGGTCGTCGGTGAGCTGTTCGGGTCGGGGCAGATGCAGTTGCCGTTCGTGCTGCAGTCGGCTGAGGTGATGAAGACGGCGGTGGCGTATCTGGAGCCGCACATGGAGAAGTCGGATGCGGAGGGCAAGGGCACGATCGTGCTGGCCACGGTCCGTGGTGACGTCCATGACATCGGTAAGAACCTGGTCGACATCATCTTGTCCAACAACGGCTACAACGTCGTGAACCTGGGTATCAAGCAGCCCGTCTCGGCGATCCTTGAGGCGGCTGAGGAGCATCGTGCCGATGTGATCGGGATGTCGGGGCTGCTGGTGAAGTCCACGGTGATCATGAAGGAGAACCTGGAGGAGCTCAACCAGCGCAAGCTCGCCGCCCGGTATCCGGTGATCCTGGGGGGTGCGGCCCTGACCCGGGCGTATGTGGAGCAGGATCTGCACGAGATCTATGAGGGTGAAGTCCGTTACGCGCGGGATGCTTTCGAGGGTCTGCGGTTGATGGATGCGCTGATCGCGGTGAAGCGGGGTGTGCCGGGGGCGGTGTTGCCGGAGCTGAAGCAGCGGCGGGTGGCGAAGCGGGATACGGCTGCTGTGCTGGAGGTTCAGGAGCCGGAGGGTTCGGTCCGCTCGGATGTGGCGACGGATAACCGGGTGCCGGAGCCGCCGTTCTGGGGCACGCGGGTGATCAAGGGCATCGGGCTGAAGGACTACGCGTCCTGGCTCGACGAAGGCGCCCTGTTCAAGGGGCAGTGGGGCCTGAAGCAGGCCCGCGCCGGCGGCCCCACCTACGAAGAACTCGTCGAGACCGAAGGCCGCCCGAGGCTCCGCGGCTGGCTGGACAAACTCCACACCGAGAACCTCCTCGAAGCAGCCGTCGTCTACGGCTACTTCCCCTGCTACTCCAAGGGCGACGACCTCATCCTCCTGGGCGAGGACGGCACCGAGCGGACGCGTTTCACGTTCCCGCGGCAGCGGCGCGGGCGGCGGTTGTGTCTGGCGGACTATTTCCGGCCCGAGGAGTCGGGTGAGAAGGACGTCGTGGGCCTGCAGGTCGTCACCGTCGGCTCCCGGATCGGGGAGGCCACGGCCGAGCTGTTCGCCGCCGACGCCTACCGCGACTACCTCGAACTCCACGGCCTGTCCGTCCAGCTCGCCGAAGCCCTCGCCGAGTACTGGCACGCCCGCGTCCGCGCCGAACTCGGCTTCGCCGGCGAAGACCCCGACGACGTCGAGGACATGTTTGCCCTCAAATACCGCGGCGCCCGCTTCTCCCTCGGCTACGGAGCCTGCCCCGACCTCGAAGACCGCGCAAAGATCGCCGACCTCCTCCAGCCGGAGCGGATCGGCGTCCACCTCTCCGAGGAATTCCAGCTCCACCCCGAACAGTCCACCGACGCCATCGTCATCCACCACCCCGACGCCACGTACTTCAACGCGCGCTGAGCCGGCTCGGCCGCGCATCGGCGTATCTCCTGTGCGGAGGCGTATCCCCAGTGCGGAGGCGTATCCCCTGTGAGGAAAGGAAGAGCATGGACGCGGAGGCCACACGGTCCCGAAGCACTCTGCGCGAGGTTCTCGCGAGCGGCGGACGCTCGTACTCCTTCGAATTCTTCCCGCCGAAGACGGCGGACGGCGAACAGACTCTGTGGGATGCCGTCCGCCGCATCGAGGCGGTGGCCCCGACGTTCGTGTCGGTGACCTATGGGGCGGGCGGGTCCTCGCGCGACCGCACCGTGGCCGCCACCGAGCGCATCGCCTCCGAGACCACGCTCCGGCCGGTCGCCCACCTGACGGCGGTCGATCACTCGGTCGCCCAGCTGCGTCACATCATCGGGCAGTACGCCGCCGTCGGCATCAGCGACATCCTCGCCCTGCGCGGGGACCCGCCGGGCGACCCGCAGGGGGAGTGGCGGCGCCACCCCGAAGGCTTCTCCCACGCCCGGGAACTGGTCGAGCTCATCAAGGAGTCGGGCAGCTTCACGGTCGGCGTGGCAGCGTTCCCCGAGCGCCACCCCCGGTCGGCGGACTGGGACGACGACATCCGCCACTTCGTGGCCAAGTGCCGGGCCGGGGCCGATTACGCGATCACGCAGATGTTCTTCCACGTCGAGGACTACCTGCGGCTGCGGGACCGGGTCGCCGCGGCGGGCTGCATCGTCCCCATCATCCCGGCGATCATGCCGGCCACGCACGCGCGGCAGATCCGCCGGTTCGCCGAGCTCAGCAACGCGGCCTTCCCGCAGGACCTGGCCGACCGCCTCACCCGGGCCGCGGACCGCCCGCAGGTCGCGCACCGCATCGGCGTGGACTACGCGACGGACATGGCCCGCAGGCTCCTCGACGAGGGGGCGCCGGGGCTGCACTACATCACCCTCAACCGGTCCACGGCGACGCTGGAGATCCACCAGAACCTGGGCTTGGGGTTGGGCGTGGGCGGGGGCTTGGGCGGGGGCTTGGGCGTGGGGCAGGGCCGGGGGCGACGCCCGGCAGCGGCCTGACGCGATTCCTTTCCCCTTTCCTTCAGTTCGTCTTTCACTCAGTTAAATCAGTTAAATCAGGGAGCTTTCGATGGCACGTCCCGCCGCCCAGGATCCGGTCCAGGACTTCAAGGTCGCGGATCTTTCGCTTGCGGCTTTCGGCCGTAAGGAGATCACGTTGGCCGAGCATGAGATGCCCGGTCTGATGGCGATCCGTAAGGAGTACGCCGAGGCGCAGCCGCTGGCGGGTGCGCGTATCACCGGTTCGTTGCACATGACGGTGCAGACGGCCGTTTTGATCGAGACGCTTGTGGCGCTGGGTGCGCAGGTGCGCTGGGCGTCCTGCAATATCTTCTCGACGCAGGACCATGCGGCCGCCGCCATCGCGGTCGGCCCGAACGGCACCCCGGAGAACCCGCAGGGCATTCCGGTGTTCGCCTGGAAGGGCGAGACGCTGGAGGAGTACTGGTGGTGCACGGAGCAGGCCCTGACCTGGCCCGGCCACGCAGGTCCGAACATGATCCTGGACGACGGCGGCGACGCCACGCTCCTCGTCCACAAGGGCGCCGAGTACGAGAAGGCGGGCGCGGTTCCCGACCCGTCGACGGCCACGGACGAGGAGCACGCCGCTGTGCTGCGCCTCCTGCAGAACAGCGAACTCGACTGGGCTGTTATGGCGTCGGAGATCCGTGGTGTCACGGAGGAGACGACGACGGGTGTGCACCGTCTGTATGAGATGCAGCGGGACGGCACGCTTCTCTTCCCCGCGATCAATGTGAATGACGCGGTGACGAAGTCGAAGTTCGACAACAAGTACGGGTGCCGTCATTCGCTGATCGACGGTATCAACCGGGCCACGGATGTGCTGATCGGTGGCAAGGTCGCGGTGGTGTGCGGTTACGGCGATGTGGGCAAGGGCTGTGCGGAGTCGCTGCGCGGGCAGGGCGCCCGGGTCATCGTCACGGAGATCGACCCGATCAATGCGCTGCAGGCGGCGATGGACGGCTACCAGGTGACGACCCTGGAGGAGGTCGTGGAGAGCGCGGATATTTTCGTGACCACGACGGGTAACAAGGACATCATCATGGCCTCGGACATGGCCCGGATGAAGCACCAGGCCATTGTGGGGAACATCGGCCACTTCGACAACGAGATCGACATGGCGGGTCTGGCGAAGATCCCGGGGGTCGTGAAGGACGAGGTGAAGCCGCAGGTCCACACGTGGACGTTCGAGGACGGCAAGGTCCTGATCGTGCTGTCCGAGGGCCGTCTGCTGAACCTGGGCAACGCGACCGGTCACCCCTCCTTCGTGATGTCGAACTCCTTCGCGGACCAGACGCTGGCGCAGATCGAGCTGTTCACGAAGCCGGAGTCGTACCCCACGGACGTCTACGTCCTGCCGAAGCTGCTGGACGAGAAGGTCGCGCGGCTGCACCTGGACGCGCTGGGTGTGAAGCTGACCGAGCTCCGTCCGGAGCAGGCGTCCTACATTGGTGTCCCGGTCGAGGGTCCGTACAAGCCGGACCACTACCGCTACTGACACCGACTGATACCTACTGATACGTGGTCACTGAACCGGTCGGTCGGCCTTTCCCCTCCTGGTCGGCCGACCGGTCTTTCCGGGTCCCAAGAGTCGGAAAAGTTCGGAAAAGTGCTGGCAATGAAAACCATCTAGTTGGTTTTGTTTTGCTACACTTCTCACACATTGCATACGGGTGACATGTCCCCGTCCACTTCCCACATCCCCGCGTCGGGGCGCCGGGGTTCGAGTTCGTCGCGGGAGTCGTCCATGAGGAAGCAAGAGCGAGCAGAACGCACCCGCCGCGCACTGATCCACTCCGCCGCCGCCGCGTTCGACGAGTACGGGTACGCGAGTTCGCGGGTCTCGGGGATCAGCGCCAGGGCCGGGGTCAGCACCGGCGCGTTCCACTTCCACTTCGAGGACAAGGAGTCGCTGGCCGCGGCCGTGGAGTCCGAGGCGCGCGAGGCCCTCCTCACCATCACGCGCTGCGCGGACAGCAGCGACGAGCCGGCCCTGCAGGTGCTCGCGGACGCCTCCCACGCGATGGTGAGCCGCCTCCGCAGCGACCTCGTCGTCCGCGCCGGATTCCGTCTGAGCTGCGACGTCTCCGATGCGACGAGGCCCGACCTGCGCCGCCAGTGGCAGGACTTCGTACGCCGGCAGCTGGTGCGGGCGGGCAGCGAAGGGGCGCTCGCCGAAGGGGTGGCGCCGCAGGACGCGGCCACGGTCATCACGGCGTCGACGACGGGGCTGGAGGTGCTCGGCCGGGGCGACCAGGCGTGGCTGTCCCGGGAGGCGGTGACGGCCTTCTGGCGGCTGCTGCTGCCCCGGCTCGCCGCGTCGCACATGGTCGGCCGGCTGGACCCGGCGGGATCGGATGTGACGGCGGGGTGCGGCGACGCGGGCCCGCTGGAGGGGTTGCTGGAAAGGCCCTCGAACCGCCCTGGAGGGATGGTCGAGCCCGATTGCATAGCGTGACGAACTACCCCGTACAGCCTTGACATACAAACTGGTCGGTTTGCTACGTTCGCGCTATGCGTCGGGGTGTTCCGCGTGTGCCCTGCCGCTCATCCGCGAGGGCGCCGGCTGCGGTGCCCGTGGCTTCGAGGAGGCGCCGGTGCGAGCGTCGAAGGAAGAGTCGAAGGAAGAGATGACGGGGCCCGCTCTGGGGTCCACTTTCGCGGCCGCCTTGCATGACGGCCTGGCCCGATACGGCTCGCTGAGATCCTGGCGTGAGACGACTGCTGCTCCTGCTCCGCCTGTTGCTCTTGCTGCCCCTGTTGCCCCTGTTGCGCACGCCGCTCCTGCCGCGTCCGTGCCGGATGCGGTGTCCGTCGCCGCGATGCTCGAAGAGGCCTTGCCGCCGTCCGCGCTGGCCGCGGTCGCGGGCGTGCTGCTGGAGTCCACCGCGCGGCAGATGCTGGGGGAGCCCGAAACCGTCGGCGGCGACGAGGCGTTGCGCGCTCTCGGCATAGCCCAGGTGCTGGGCTATGCCACGGCTCGGGAGGCTCGGGAGGAGGCCCGGGAGGCCGCGGGGGCGGGGTCCGTGCCCCCCGCGGCCGTGTCGGCTGCGCTGCGAACGGTCAAACAGTCGCTGGAAGTTGCTGTTGCTGTGGGAGGCGCTACAGGCGCGGGCCGGGCGTGACCTCGTAGGCCAGGTAGGTCGGTGCTCCGGGCATGTTGATCTCGGCCTTGCCGGGCAGGTTCTCCAGTGCCTGCCGGATGGCGGCCATGCGGCCGTCGGTGTCGGAGTTCTCCACGAAGTTGAGGTAGTCGGCCTCGGTGGCCCAGTGGATGAGGTTCACGACGCGGGTGCCGTCCGTGCTGAGGTGGAACTGGGCCGAGCGGTATCCGGGGTAGAAGCGCACCCAGGTCTTCTGGATCTCCGTGAACGCCTTCAGGAGGGCGCGCTGCGTCTCGGGCCCGTCAACGGTGTAGTCGATGATCGAGTAGAAGCCGGATTCCTTGGTCATGCGTTCTCTCGCTCTCTCCCCCGCGTAGCCGGTGCTCGTGACCGCATCATCGAACCTCGACTTTGCTTGAGGTCAAGGGGGCGCGGTGGCGTACGGCAACGATCCGGCCACGCGGTGTGCGGTGCCCGGGGCGGGGGTCCTCGGGGGCCTTTCCTTGGGTAGCTTCTCGGCAGCCGGAAGGGCTACCGCTACCGGGTCGGTTCAGGCGAAGGGGGAGGTGGGTCGCGATGTCGCGACTGCCGTACGTGCCGGGGTTCGCGCATCCGAAGGCGGAGGGCGGGTCGCCCAAGGCCGAGGGGAAGGCGCTGCGGGAGCGGGTGCCGCGGGCCGCGCACGCGGAGTGGACCGCCGGTCCGGGCCAGCCGGACGCGGTCGCCGCGGTGGAGGCGTCGAACGCGGGGCGGCTGCCGGAGCTCACGCCGATACGGGTCGGCCGGATGGCCGCGTCCCCGTTCGCCTTCCTGCGCGGGTCCGCGGGGCTGATGGGCTACGACCTGGCGGACTCGGCCGTGACCGGGGTCGGCGCCCAGATCTGCGGAGACGCCCACGCCGCCAACTTCGGGCTCTACGGGGACGCGCGCGGCGAACTCGTCATCGACCTCAACGACTTCGACGAGACCCTGCACGGGCCGTGGGAGTGGGACGTGAAGCGGCTCGCCGCGTCGCTGGTGCTGGCCGGGCGGGAGGCGGGCGCGGACGAGCCGACCTGCCGGGCGGCGGCGCGGGACGCCGTCGGCTCCTACCGGCACACGATGCGGCTGCTGGCCCGGATGCCGGTCGCGGAGGCCTGGAACGCCATCGCCGACGAGCGGCTCGTCTCCCACGCGGACGCCCGCGAGCTGCTCGGCACGCTGGAGCGGGTCGCGGAGAAGGCCCGGCGGAACACGAGCGCCCGCTTCGCGGCCAAGGCCACGGAGAAGACCGACGACGGGCGGCGCTTCGTGGACGCCCCGCCGGTGCTGCGCCGGCTGCCGGACGGCGAGGCGGCCGCGGTCGCCCTCGCCCTCGGCGGCTACCTCGGCACCCTGCCGGAGGACCTGCTGCCGCTGACGGCCCGGTACGAGGTGCAGGACGTGGCCTTCCGCATCGTCGGCACCGGAAGCGTGGGGCTGCGCTCGTACGTGGTGCTGCTCCTGGACCACCGCGGCGAGCCGCTCGTCCTCCAGGTGAAGGAGGCCCGGCCCTCGGTCCTGCTGCCGTATGCGGAGAAGGCCGGCTTCGCCCTGCCGCCGGACGGGCACGAGGGGCGGCGCGTCGTGCTCGGCCAGAAGCGGATGCAGGTCGTCAGCGACGTGCTGCTGGGCTGGGCGACGGTCGAGGGCCGGGCGTACCAGGTGCGGCAGTTCCGCAACCGCAAGGGCAGCGTCGACCCGGCGGCCCTCACCCCCGACGAACTGGACGACTACGCCCGCCTCACCGGCGCCCTCCTCGCCCGCGCCCACTCCCACACCGCGGACCCCCGCCTGATAGCGGCCTACTGCGGCAAGTCCGCAGCCCTGGACGAGGCCGTGGCCGACTTCGCCCACACCTACGCAAACCGAACAGAGGCGGACCACGAAACCTTGACGAAGGCGATCCGCTCGGGCCGCATCCCCGCCGAGCCACCCGCTTAACGACAACAACCCCACCGCAACGGCGAGCATCGGAGCCGCCCCATGCCGGCGGCGCCGTAGGCCTGGCGCCGGCCGGGCGCCGCCGCATCCCGGCGGCGCCGTACGGCCTGCCGCCGGTCGGGCGGCACCGTCGGATTCCGCTGCGGTGATTGCCTGCCCGCGGCGGCTGCCGCAGCCAAAAACTCCCGCCGCAACGGCGAGCAGCCGAGACGGCGTTTCCCGGCGGTGCCGGACAGCCTGCCGTCGGCCGGGCACCGGCGTGAGCCGGTCGCCCCGGCGACAAGGGCTGGGCCGGGGGGGGGACCGGCGTAGACGGGGCTCGGGCCGAGGGGGCCGGGGAACCCTCCGGGAGGGAACTACGCTGGTCGGGTGATGAATCCGGCAGCAGACACTTCCCGCCTGGAAAAGGCCGTCCGCACGGCCGAGACGGCACTGATCGAGTTCGAGATCGCCGTGGAGACGTTCCGGGTGGAGGTGGAGAACTTCTCCCGCCTGCACCACCAGCGCCTCGGCCCGGTCTACGCCCGGCTCGACGAGCTGGAGGCGCAGATCGCCGAGGCCGTGGCCGCCCGCAGCGGCGACGCCGAGGATCTGCGCCGGGCCCGCGAGGCCCGGGCGCTGGTGCAGCCGCTGCCGGGCGTGGAGGAGCTCTTCAACGGCTGGCTGGATTCGGACGGCCTCTCCCCGGAGGCGCAGGCGATGCTCACGGAGAAGCCGGTCCGCCCGCCGCGCCGGGTGCGCCCGAGCGACGAGGCCCGCAAGGCCTTCCGGGAGCTGGTCCGCGAGGCGCATCCGGACCTGGCGCGGGACGAGGACGAGCGGGTGCGCCGCGAGGCGTTCATCGTGCGGGTCAACGCCGCGTACGCGGACGGCGACGAGGCCCTGCTGCGGGAGCTGGCGGCGGAGTGGGCCGCGGGCCCGCCGCCGGAGCCGCGACCGCTGGACGTCGCGGAGGAGCTCTACGCCCGCCTGGAGTGGCTGGCGCGGCGCAAGGAGATGCTGTCGGAGCTGGCGGCCGAGCTGGAGGGTTCGGCGATCGGCGCGATGCTGCGGATGGCGCCGGAGGACCCGGACGGTCTGCTGGAGGAGATCGCCGAGGGCCTGCGCGCCCAGGTCGCGGAGCGCGAGGCGCATCTGCGGGAGCTGGTCGGGTAGCGTCGTGGGCATGAGCTTTGGTTCCGGTATTCCCGCGGTCGGCGTCGACGCCCTTTCCTCCGAAGACTTTCTGCTGGACGTCCGCGAGGCCGACGAGTGGGCGGCGGGCCACGCGGAGGGCGCGCTGCACATTCCGATGAGTGACTTCGTGGCCCGCTTCGGCGAGCTGACGGAGAAGGCGCCCGACGGTGCCCGGATCAATGTCATCTGCCGTTCCGGCGGCCGGTCCGCGCAGGTCACGGCCTATCTGGTGCAGCAGGGCCTGGACGCGGTGAACGTCGCGGGCGGTATGCAGGACTGGGAGGCCGCGGGCCGCCCGGTCGTGGCCGGCAACGGCGCCCCCGGCACCGTGATCTAGCGGTTCGGGCCTGAGCAGCCCGGTCCGAACAGTCCCGGTCTAGTAGTCGTCGGGCGCGTGGGCGGCCAGCAGGTCGCCGAGCGCCTCCTCGTGGGCCGCGGCGGGGCCGAGGGACAGTTCCAGCTGTTTGGCCCAGGCGTGGTAGCGGTGCAGGGCGTAGTCGGTGTCGGCACCGAAGCCGCCGTGCAGGTGCTGCGCGGTCTGCACCGCGCGGCGCACCCCTTCCGAGGCCCACACCTTGGCGACGGCGAGGTCGGCGGCGGCCGGGAGCGGCCCGCCCGCCCCGGATTCCAGCCGCCAGGCGGCCTGCCAGAGCGTGGCCTCCATCGCCCGCAGGTCGATGTAGCGGTCGGCGGCCTGGACGGCCACCGCCTGGAACGTGGCCAGCGGGAAGCCGAACTGCTCCCGCTTCCCCGTGTACGCACTCGTCATACGGCACACCGCCGTCCCCACGCCGAGCGCGAGCGCGCACGTCCCGACGGTGAGCAGCTCGCGCAGCCGCTCCCAGGCCCCTTCGGCGGTGACGACCTGTGTGGCGTCGAGTCGTACGGAGTCGAGCCGTACTTCGGCGTACCGCTCGCCATTGGTGGACACCTGCCCGGCCAGGCCGACCCCCGGGTGATCGCGGGGAACGAGCCCGAGCACGGAGCGGCCGTCGGACCGGCCGTCGGACCGGCCGTCGGAGCGGCCGTCGCCGTCGCCGTGGCCGTCGCCGTCGCCGTGGCCGTCGCCGTCGCTGTCGCCGTGGCTGTCGGCGCGGTCACCGGCATCACCGTCCGCGATCTGCGCCGGGATCACCAGCACATCGGCGCACGGTGCCCACGGCACCGCCGTCTGGACACCGTCGAGCACCCAGCCTGCCCCGGCCACCGGCCGTGCGCTGACCGCGAGTTCGGCCGCATCGTGCCCCGTGCGCCCGCTGGAGGCGACCGTGGCGACCAGCTCGCCCCGCCCCAGCGCGGGCAGGACCGCCGCCCCGGCCGGGCCGCCGTGCGTGCTGAGCGCGAGCGCCGCCGCACCGGACTCCAGCAGCGGCACCCGGGCGAGCACCTGCCCCGCCTCGCGCAGCACCAGGCACAGGGCGATCGGCCCGAGCCCCGCCCCGCCGTGCTCGCCGGCGACGGTCAGGCTCAGCAGATCGGCGGCGGCCAGCCTGCGCCACAGTGCGCGGTCGAAGTCCTCCGCGACCGGGCCCCGGGAGAGGACCGGGCTGGGCACGCCGTCGGGGGAGACCCCGGAGAGGACGGCCTGCGCCGCTTCCCGGGCCGCCTGCTGTTCCTCGGTGAAGGTGAAGTCCACTGCCGCCGTCCTCCCGCGCCCGCTGTCCGGCCCACCAAATCTGACGGACCGTCAATCTAAGGCGGGCGGCGGTAAATGGGAACGCTCAGCGGTCGAAGTCGAGCTCCACCTCCTCCGTCAGCGGATGCGACTGGCACGCCAGTACATGGCCGCTCTCGATCTCTTCCGGCTCCAGTGCGAAGTTCCGGTCCATCCGCACCTCGCCGCTGACCAGGAACGCCCGGCACGTCCCGCACACCCCGCCCTTGCAGGCGTAGGGCGCGTCCGGCCGGTTCCGCAGGACCGTCTCCAGCAGCGTCTCCCCTTCCCGCACCGGCCAGCTGCCGCCGCGCCCGTCGAGCTGCGCGGTCACCGTGCTGTGCGCAGGCGAGCCGGCGGGAGGGGCCTGGCCGGGCTCCCCGGCGACTGCGGACTCCACGGCGGCCCCGGACTCCACGTGGAAGATCTCCTGGTGGATGCGGTCCCGCCCGACCCCGAGGCCGCGCAGCGCCCGCTCGGCCCCCCGCACCAGGCCGAAGGGCCCGCACAGGAACCAGCCGCCGATCTCCTCCACCGGCACCAGCGCGGGCAGCAGCCGGGCCAGCCGCTCCTCGTCCAGCCGCCCGGACGGCAGCCCGGCCTGCTGCTCCTCGCGGGAGAGCGCGTGCACCAGCTGGAAGCGGTCGGGGAAGCGGTCCTTGAGGTCGGCGACTTCCTCCAGGAACATCGTGGAAGCGGCGGTCCGGTCGCTGCGTATGAGACAGAAGCGGGCCTCGGGCACCCTCGCCAGCAAGGTCGAGGCGATGGACAGCACGGGCGTGATCCCGCTGCCGCCCACGATCGCGGCGAAGTGCCCGGCGCGGGGCTCCAGCACGAACCGCCCGGCCGGTGCCATCACCTCCACGGTGTCCCCGGCGGCCAGCTCCTTGAGGGCGTACGTCGAGAACTCGCCGCCGTCGACCAGCCGCACACCCACCCTCAGCTCCGCGGGGCCCGGCGCCCCGGGGGCGGGTGCGGGGGCGCACAGCGAATACGTACGGCGGATCTCGCCGCCGTCGCGGGTGGGGCGGCGGACGGCGATGTGCTGGCCGGGGGCGTAGCGGTAGGTCTCCCGCAGCTCGGGGGGCACGGCGAAGGCGACGGCCACCGAGTCGTCGGTGAGGGGGTCGACGGAGGCCACTCGCAGGGGGTGGAAGGCGCCGTGGCGGGCCGCTGCCATCTACAGCTCTTTGAAGTGGTCGAACGGCTCCCGGCACGCCTCGCAGCGGCGCAGGGCCTTGCAGGCGGTGGACGAGAAGCGACTGAGCAGTGTGGTCTCGGTGGAGCCGCAGTGCGGGCACCGGATGCCCAGGCCGACCATGACGGGCCCGCCGGCGCCGGGGCCCGTGGGCCGGGGCGGCGCTATGCCGAACTCGGCGAGCTTGCGGCGCCCTTCGGCCGTGATGTCGTCCGTGGACCAGGCGGGGGAGAGCACGGTGCGGACGGACACCTCGGCCTGCCCGTGCTCGTGCAGCACGCGCTCGATGTCCGCGGACATGGCCTCGATCGCGGGGCAGCCGGTGTAGGTGGGGGTGAGCTCGACCTCGACCCGGCCGGGGCCGGTGACGTGCAGGCCGCGCAGCACGCCCAGCTCGGCCAGGGTGAGCACGGGCAGCTCGGGGTCGGGGACGGATCCGGCCAGGGCGCGCAGCTGATCCTCCAGGGCGGTGGGGGCGGTCACCATGACGCCCCCGGGTGGCTGCGGTGCAGATGCTGCATCTCCGCGAGCATCCGCCCGAAGGGCTCGGTGTGGATGCCCTGCCGGCCGGCGCCGGCCGTCCACGCACCGGTCTGCGGGCCGGAGGGCAGGGTGAGCGTGGCGCGCTCGACGACACCGGTCACCGCGGACAGCCAGGCCTCGCGCAGGGTGCTCCAGTCGACCGGCAGCCCCGCGACGGGCTCGAAGAGCTCGCCCGTATACCTCCAGAGGGCGTCCAGGCCGCGCTGCATGCGGGCGTGGCTGTCCTGCGTGCCGTCGCCGAGCCGCAGCGTCCAGTGCTCGGCGTGGTCGCGGTGGTAGGCGACCTCCTTGACGGCCTTGCCTGCCAGGGGTGCGACCGGCCCGCCGGCCGTGGCCAGCTGCTCGTACAGCAGGTGCTGGTAGGTGGAGAAGTACAGCTGGCGGGCGATGGTGCGGGCGAAGTCGCCGTTGGGCTGCTCGACGAGCTGGGCGTTGCGGAACGCACGCTCTTCCCGGAGATAGGCCAGCTCGTCCTCGTCTCCGACGAGGGAGAGCAGGGTGCGGGCCTGGCCGAGCAGGTCGAGGGCGATGTTGGCGAGGGCGACCTCCTCTTCGAGCACCGGGGCGTGCCCGGCCCACTCCCCCAGCCGGTGGGAGAGCACCAGGGCGTCGTCCCCGAGGGCCAGCGCGGCCGCGGCCAGGGGGGTTTCCACAGCGGTCACAGGCTCGCCGTTCACAGGTGCCGCACCCCTTCCGGGATCTCGTAGAAGGTCGGGTGGCGGTAGGGCTTGTCGGCCGCGGGCTCGAAGAAGGGGTCCTTCTCGTCGGGGGAGGAGGCGGTGACGGCGGTGGAGGGCACCACCCAGATCGAGACGCCTTCGGAGCGGCGGGTGTAGAGGTCGCGGGCGTTGCGCAGGGCCATCTCCGCGTCCGGGGCGTGGAGGCTGCCCGCGTGGGTGTGGGCGAGGCCGCGCCTGCTGCGCACGAAGACCTCCCACAGCGGCCAGTCAGCGTTCGTCATGCCGTCGCCTTTCCGTGCTTGGCCGCGTATGCGGCGGCTGCCTCGCGCACCCATGCGCCCTCTTCATGGGCCCGCCGGCGCTGATTGATCCGCTGGTCGTTGCAGGGGCCGTTGCCGCGGAGCACCTCCTGGAACTCCGTCCAGTCGATGGGGCCGAAGTCGTGCTGCCCGCGCTCCTCGTTCCACCGGAGGGCGGGGTCGGGGAGGGTCAGGCCGAGGGAGGCGGCCTGGGGGACGCAGATGTCCACGAACCGCTGGCGCAGCTCGTCGTTGGAGTGCCGCTTGATCTTCCAGGCCATGGACTGGGCCGAATGGGAGGACTCGGCGTCGGGCGGGCCGAACATCATCAGCGAGGGCCACCACCAGCGGTCCACGGCGTCCTGCGCCATGGCGTGCTGGGCCTCGGTGCCGCGGCTCAGGGCGAGCAGGAGCTCATAGCCCTGGCGCTGGTGGAAGGACTCCTCTTTGCAGATGCGGACCATGGCGCGGGCGTAGGGCCCGTAGGAGCAGCGGCACAGCGGGACCTGGTTGGTGATGGCGGCGCCGTCGACGAGCCAGCCGATGGCGCCCACGTCGGCCCAGGTCAGGGTGGGGTAGTTGAAGATCGAGGAGTACTTCTGGCGGCCCGAGTGGAGCTTGTCGAGCAGCTCGTCGCGCCCGGTGCCCAGGGTTTCGGCGGCGCTGTAGAGGTAGAGGCCGTGGCCGGCTTCGTCCTGCACCTTGGCTATGAGGATCGCCTTGCGGCGCAGCGAGGGCGCGCGGGTGATCCAGTTGGCCTCGGGCTGCATGCCGATGATCTCGGAGTGCGCGTGCTGCGCTATCTGGCGGACGAGGGTGGCGCGGTAGGCGTCGGGCATCCAGTCCCGCGGTTCGATGCGCTCGTCGGCCGCCACGGCGGCGTCGAAGGCCGCCTCGTAGCCCGCGGTGTCCTGGGCTCCTGTGTCCGGCGCCATCGTCGTCATGGCATGCCCCCTGCCTCTCCGCCCGCATGCGACCGGCCCGACCGACCGATCGTTCGGTTCAATGGTGGTGCGGCCGCCCAGGGGTGTCAAGCCTGTGGATAACCCCCGGGCGCTGTGCCCCACCGGACGACCTGGGTACCGTTCGGGTGCACAGCACAGGCGGGACGCAGGAACGGGGCGGGGCATGGAGTCGGATGACGGGCACGAGCGGGCCGGCGCCCTCGCGGGGCTGTCCCTGCCCGCGCGCCTCGTCGTCGCGGCGGGCGCAGCGGTGATCGCGGTGACGGCGGGAGTGCACCTGGCGATGGTGTTCCTGCACGTGGCGCCGTCGAACACGGTCACCAAGCAGAACGCGGCGGCGATAGACGACTACATCTATCCGGAGTACGAGCAGAACTGGAAGTTCTTCGCTCCCAACCCGCTCCAGCAGAACGTGGCCGTGCAGGCCCGCGCCGAGCTCGCCGGTCCCGACGGGCGGACCACGGTGACCGGCTGGACCGACCTGACCGCGAAGGACGGCGCCGCCATCCGGCACAACCTCCTCCCCAGCCACACGCAGCAGAACGAGCTGCGCCGAGCCTGGGACTTCTACACCAACTCCCACGACGTCAAAGAAGCCCCCAACGGGCTGCGCGGCGACCTCTCCGAGCAGTACATACGGCGCATCGTCGTCGGCCGCCTCGGTCCCGAGCAGGACGGGCGCAGCATCAGCCGCGTCCAGGTGCGCGCCATGACCACCCTGGTCGCGCCGCCGGTCTGGAGCGACGAGAAGGGCGGGGCCAAGCCCGCCTACCGGGTGCTGGGCTGGTGGCCGGTCACCGCCGCCGACCGTACGGAGGCGAAGAACCGATGAGCACGACCCTGCCGCTCGGCGCCCGGATCTCGCGCGCCGCCGACCGCGTCACGAGCAGCGCCCTCGGCGCCCACCAGACGGCCGTGATACGTATCGGCCTCTCCTTCACGTGGCTGGTCTTCCTGCTGCGCGAATGGCCGAACCGGCACGAGATGTACGGGCCCGACGGGCCCTGGAGCTGGGAGATGGCCCGTCGGCTGACCGCCGACAACCACGCCTTCACCGCCTTGCTGTGGTCCGACGGCGGCCTGTGGTTCGAGGCCGTCTACGCCTTCGCCGTCGTGACCGCCGCCCTGCTGACCCTGGGCTGGCGCACCCGCACCATGACCGTGCTCTCCATGGTCGGCGTGCTGTCGCTGCAGAACCGCAGCGTCTTCCTCGGCGACGGCGGCGACAACGTCATCCACCTCATGGCCCTCTATTTGATCCTCACGCGCTGCGGGCGGGTCTGGTCGCTGGACGCCCGCCGCGCCGCGAAGCAGGCCGGCGCCCCCGCCCGCGCGGACGTGACGGGCATCGTGCTGTGGGCCGCCTGCGGGCTCGCGCTGGCCGCCGCGCAGATCCTCGGCGACACCCGGATGTCCTGGACCGACCACGGCCCGCTCCCCGGCGTCGGCTGGGCCACCGCGCTGTGGGGCCTGTGGCTCGTCCAGGCGCTGTGGTGGCTCGCGGGGCGCTACGCACCCGAACCCCGCGCCGTCCTGGACGTCCTGGCGAACCTGCTGCACAACGCGGGCCTGCTGGTGATCATGGCGGAGGTCTGCCTGATCTACGCCACGGCCGGCTGGTACAAGATCCAGGGCTCGCGCTGGCAGGACGGCACCGCGCTCTACTACCCGCTGCATCTCGACTACTTCTCGCCCTGGCCCGAGCTCTCCCACGCGCTCGCCGGCAGCGGGCTGCTCGTGCTGCTGCTCAGCTACGGCACCGTGGCCGTGCAGGTTGCCTTCCCCTTCACCCTGCTCAATCGGCGGGTGAAGAACGTCCTGCTGGCCGTGATGATGATGGAGCACCTCGGCATCGCCCTGCTGCTCGGGCTGCCGTTCTTCTCCCTCGCGATGATCGTGGCCGACGCGGTCTTCCTCCCCACCTCCTTCCTGCGCCGCCTGGGCCCCCTCGCCGCCCGCGCCCGCGACCGGCTGCTCCCGGCCCGTAAGCAGCCCGTTCCGGCGCAGCGCGAGGGGGACGAAGAGGCGGCCCGGACTCTCGTAGGCTGAGGGCATGACCGAGGACGAAGCCGCTGCCGCCGTGCGGCAGTGGGGCGAGCACGCCCCCGACGCCGTATTGCTCGACGGCTTCCACGCCCTGAAGCACGCCCTGCGCTTCGGCGCGGACGTGCGGCTCGCGGTCACGAGCGACAAGGCGGCGGTGCTGGAGCTCGCCGCCGCGCTGGCCGGCGACCTCACGGGCGTCCTCGCCGAGCGACTGGTGGAGATCCCGGCGCAGGCCCTGCGCGAGCTGGTGCCCAGGATCCACCCCACCGGCGTGGCCGCGCTCGCCGTGCGGCCGGCCCGCAGGGCGAACCTCGACACGCTCTCACGGGCACCCCGGCAGGCGCCCGTCGTCGTCCTGGACAACCCCCGCAACCTCGGCAACGTGGGCGCCGTGATCCGGCTGGCGGCCGGTTTCGGCGCCACGGGCGTCGTCACCACCGGGGACATGGACCCCTGGCACCCCAACGCCGTACGCGCCGGGGCGGGCCTGCACTACGCCACCGCCGTCGAACGGCTGCCCCTGCCCGAGCTTCCGCCCGGGCCGCTGTACGCCCTGGACCCGGAGGGCGACGACATCCGCTCGCTCACCCTCCCCGACGACGCGCTGATCGCCTTCGGCTCCGAGCGCCACGGCATCTCGCCCGAGCTGCGCGAGAGGGCGACCCGGCTGGTCGCCCTCCCCATGCGGCCGCAGGTCTCCAGCTACAACCTCGCCACGAGCGTCGCCATGGCGCTGTTCCACTGGGGAGGCCCGGGCCCGGCCCAGGGCTAGGCCGGGCGGCGCACCTCGACCGTGCGGAAGCGGTTTGCGACGAACGCGCCGTCGCACAGGGCCGCATTGGCGGCCGGGTTGCCGCCGGAGCCGTGGAAGTCGGAGAAGGCAGCCGTCTGGTTCACGAACACCCCGCCCGTCAGGTTGAGCGAGAGCTGGGCGCACTCCTCCAGGCAGGCCTCCTCCACCAGCTGCTCGACCTCGGGCGACGTGGTGTACGCGCCGACGGTCATCGCGCCCTTCTCCCGCACCGTGCGGCGCAGCAGCTCCACGGCGACCGCCGCGGAGTCGACGGCCACGGCGAAGGAGACCGGGCCGAAGCACTCCGAGAAGTAGGCCGCTTCGGCGTCGGGCTTGGCGCCGTCCAGCTTCACGATCACCGGCGTGCGGACGGTGGCGCCGGGGAATTCGGGGTTGGCCACCGTGCGGGAGGCGAGGGCGACTTCGCCGAGCTGGGCGGCGGCGTCGATCCGCTCCTTGACCTGGTCGTTGACGATGGCGCCCAGCAGGGCGTTCGCCCGGGCGTCGTCGCCCAGCAGGCCCTCGACCGCGGCGGCCAGATCGGACACCACCTCGTCGTAGGACTTGTGCCCGGCGTCGGTGGCGATGCCCTCGCGGGGGATCAGGAAGTTCTGCGGGGTGGTGCACATCTGGCCGCTGTAGAGGGACAGCGAGAAGGCCAGGTTGCCGAGGAGGCCCTTGTAGTCGTCGGTGGAGTCGAGGACGACCGTGTTGACGCCGGCCTTTTCCGTATAGACCTGCGCCTGGCGGGCGTTGGCCTCCAGCCAGTCGCCGAAGGCGGTGGAGCCGGTGTAGTCGATGATGCGGATCTCCGGGCGCACGGCCAGGGTCTTCGCGATGCCCTCGCCGTCCCGCTCGGCGGCCAGCGCCACCAGGTCGGGTGAGAAGCCGGCCTCGCGCAGCACCTCGCGCGCGATGCGCACGGTCAGGGCCAGGGGCAGCACCGCGCCCGGGTGCGGCTTGACCAGGACGGCATTGCCCGTGGCGAGCGAGGCGAAGAAGCCGGGGAAGCCGTTCCACGTGGGGAAGGTGTTGCAGCCGATCAGCAGGGAGACGCCGCGCGGGACGGCCGTGAACTCCTTGCGCAGCTCCAGCGGATCGCGCTTGCCCTGCGGCTTGGACCACTGGGCCGAGCCGGGCGTGCGGACCTGCTCCGCATAGGCGTAGGCGACGGCCTCCAGGCCCCGGTCCTGGGCGTGCGGGCCGCCGGCCTGGAAGGCCATCATGAACGCCTGGCCGCTGGTGTGCATGACGGCGTGGGCGAACTCGTGCGAGCGGGCGTTGATCCGCGCGAGGATCTCCAGGCAGACCGCGGCCCGCACCTCCGGCCCCGCCTCGCGCCACTGCGGCATCGCCGCGCGCAGCGCCGTCAGCAGCTCATCGACGGCCGGGTGCGGATACTCGATGCCGAGCTCGATCCCGAACGGCGACACCTCGCCGCCCGCCCAGCCGTCCGTGCCCGGCTGGTCCAGCTCGAAGCGCGTGCCGCGCAGCGCCTCGAAGGCGGCCTGGCCCTCGGCGGCGCTCAGGCTGCCCGGCACGGCGCCCTCCGCGCCGTACGCCTTCGGGTGCTCGGGGAAGGGGGACCAATAGGCGCGCGTGCGGATGGCATCCAGTGCCTGATCCAGGGTGGGGCGGTGCTTCTCGGTCAACTGAGCGGTGGTGAGTCCGGCGGTCACGGCTGACCAACTCCTTGTCGAGCGGGGCTCCGATACGGGGGACCAGACGCACCCCCGGTGGATACAGTAACCGAACGATCGGTCGGGACAAGGGGGCCCGGCAAACCTGTGGAAAAACACTTCGGGGAGGATCACTGCCATGACCGCAATCGACCCGGCCGGCACCGTTGCCGTCGTCGGCGCCGGCACCATGGGCCAGGGCATCGCCCAGGTCGCCCTGGCCGCGGGCCACCCCGTGCGGCTGTACGACGCCGCGCCCGGCCGTGCGCAGGAGGCGGCGCGGGCGATCGCCGCCCGGCTCGGCCGCCTGGTGGACAAGGGCAGGCTCGACGCGGCCGGCCGGGACGCTGCTCTCGCCCGTCTGCAGCCCGCCGCACGGCTCGCCGAACTCGCCGACTCCGCGCTCGTCATCGAGGCGATTGTCGAGCAACTGCACGCCAAACAGAAGCTGTTCGCCGAGCTGGAATCGGTCGTTCCCGACACGTGCCTGCTGGCCACCAACACCTCGTCCCTGTCGGTGACCGCCGTCGCCGGCGGCCTGAGGCTCCCCGGCCGCTTCGTCGGCCTGCACTTCTTCAACCCCGCACCGCTGCTGCCGTTGGTGGAGGTCGTCCGGGGCTTCGCCACGGACGCGGCTGCCGCCGAGCGGGCGGCGGCCACGGCGGCCGCGTGGGGCAAGACCGCGGTGACCTGCGCCGACACCCCCGGATTCATCGTCAACCGCGTCGCCCGGCCCTTCTACGCCGAAGCCTTCCGGCTGTACGAGGAGCGTGCCGCGGACCCCGCCACCCTCGACGCCGTGCTGCGCGAGTGCGGCGGGTTCGCGATGGGGCCCTTCGAGCTCACCGACCTCATCGGCCAGGACGTGAACGAAGCCGTCACCCGTTCGGTCTACGAGTCGTTCTTCCACGACCCGAAGTTCCGGCCGTCGCTGGCCCAGCGCCGGCTGGTGGAGGCGGGACTGCTGGGGCGCAAGAGCGGGCGGGGGTGGTTCGACCACTCCGCGGACGCGCAGCGGCCCCTGCCGCACACCGCGGAGCCGCAGGACGCCCCGGCGGTGGTCCGCGTCACGGGCGGCCTGGGGCCCGCCGCCGCCCTGGTGGAGATGATCCGGGAGGCGGGCATCAAGGTCACCGTGGAGGGGGACGGACCGGCCTCCGGGGGCCACATCAGGCTGCCCGGCGGTGCGTGCCTGGCCCTGACTGACGGCTCCGCCGCCCTGGAGGGCCCTCCGGGAGAGCGCGGCATCTTCTTCGACCTGTCGCTCGACTACCGCGCCGCCACCCGCATCGCCCTGGCCCCGTCCGCGGACGCCGCACCCGGGGACGTCCGGGA
Organism: Streptomyces rectiverticillatus; assembly: GCF_013394065.1. Classification (NCBI taxonomy): domain Bacteria; kingdom Bacillati; phylum Actinomycetota; class Actinomycetes; order Kitasatosporales; family Streptomycetaceae; genus Streptomyces; species Streptomyces rectiverticillatus. Next base: position 3,688,171 of record NZ_CP040752.1, on the reverse strand, counting down.
GGCCACGGGCCTCCTGCAGGCGCTCGGCAAGGCGGTCAGCGTGATCGACGACGTCCCAGGCCTGATCGTCGGGAGGACCGTCGCGATGATCGTGGACTTCGCCGTCGACGCCGCCGCCCGCGAGGTGGCGACCCCCGAGGACATCGACCAGGCCATGCGGCTGGGCGTGAACTATCCGGGCGGCCCCCTGGAGTGGGCCGACCGCCTCGGCGCGGTCTGGCTGTGGAACTTCCTGTACAACCTGCACGACGAGGGGGCGGGCGAGCGCTATGCGCCGTCGCGGGCCCTGAGGCGCCGTGCGGACCGAGAGGCACGGGTGCTGTAATCGTGACCATGGCCAAGCGCGACACCTACACGCCCGAATCGCTGCTCGCGGTCGCCGTCGAGGTGTTCAACGAGCGGGGCTACGACGGTACGTCCATGGAGCACCTCTCCAAGGCGGCCGGAATCTCCAAGTCCTCCATCTACCACCACGTGAAGGGCAAGGAAGAGCTGCTCCGGCTCGCGATAAGCCGCGCCCTGGACGGGCTCTTCGCCGTGCTGGACGAGCCGGGGGCGACCGGAGGACGCGCCGTCGACCGCCTGCAGTACGTCACCCGGCGCACCGTCGAGGTGCTCATGGCCGAGCTGCCCTACGTGACGCTGCTGCTGCGCGTGCGCGGCAACACCGACACCGAGCGCTGGGCGATGGAGCGCCGCCGCGACTTCGACCACCGCGTCGCCGACCTGCTCAAGCAGGCGGCGGCCGACGGCGACCTGCGGGCGGACGTGGACGCACGGCTGGCCACCCGGCTGCTCTTCGGGATGATCAACTCCGTGGTGGAGTGGTACCGCCCCGGCCACGGCGGGGCGGCGACCAGCGAAGAAGTGGCCGATGCGGTGGTGCTGACGGCTTTCGCGGGCCTGCGCACCCCCGGGCGGGACTAGCCCTTCTCCTCGAGGTCCGTCTCCTCGAAGATCAGCAGCGTGCGGGTGCTGAGCACCTCGTCCATGGACTGGATGCGGGTCAGCACCAGCTCGCGCAGGGCGCGGTTGTCCTTGGTGTGCACCAGCAGGAGCACGTCGAAGTCCCCGCTGACCAGGGCGATGTGCGCGGCCCCCGGCAGCTTCAGGAGCTTGTCGCGGACCGTGCGCCAGGAGTTCTGCACGATCTTCAGCGTGATGTACGCCGACGCGCTCTGCCCCGCCCGCTCCTGGTCGACCCGCGCGCTGAACCCCCGGATCACCCCGTCGTCGATGAGCCGGTTGATCCGGGCGTAGGCGTTGGCGCGCGAGACGTGCACACGCTCGGCGACGGAGCGTATCGACGCGCGGCCGTCGGCCTGGAGCATGCGCAGGATGGCGCGGTCTATCTCGTCCAGCGGCCGCGCCGGTGCCCTGCTCCCGGTGAAGGCCATCTGTTCGTCCGACATGGCGTCCCGCCTCCCCCTCTTGGACGTCCTGGCCATATCTCAGGCTGTGGAGAACCGTTTGTCCACAGGCTCGGGCCGCCTGTAGCCAAAATGTGCCGACGACCGAACAATCGGTAGGGAGGGCGTCGGCGGGATTTCGCCGCACGTCCGGTCAAGCCCGTCCCCACAAAGGAGGTGCTCGTCATGACGGTTCTGGAGCAGCCCGGTTCGTACCGGCCCACCCCGCCCCCCGCCTGGCGGCCCCGCACCGATCCCGCACCCCTGCTTCCCGACGCGGAGCCGTATCGCGTGCTGGGCACCGAGGCGGCGGACGGGCTCGACGCCGGGCTGCTGCTCCGGCTCTACGGCCACCTCGTCCGCGGCCGGAGATACAACACCCAGGCCACCGCGCTCACCCGCCAGGGCCGGCTCGCCGTCTACCCCTCCTCCACCGGGCAGGAGGCGTGCGAGGTCGCCGCCGCGCTCGCCTTGCAGGAGCAGGACTGGCTCTTTCCGAGCTACCGCGACACCCTCGCCGCCGTCGCCCGCGGCCTCGACCCCGTCCAGGCGCTCACGCTCCTGCGCGGCGACTGGCACACCGGATACGACCCCCACGAGCACAGGATCGCACCGCTGTGCACCCCGCTGGCCACCCAGCTGCCGCACGCGGTGGGCCTCGCCCACGCCGCCCGCCTCAAGGGTGACGACGTGGTCGCGCTCGCCATGGTCGGCGACGGCGGCACCAGCGAGGGCGACTTCCACGAGGCGCTGAACTTCGCCGCCGTCTGGCAGGCCCCCGTCGTCTTCCTCGTGCAGAACAACGGCTTCGCGATCTCCGTCCCGCTCGCCAAGCAGACCGCGGCCCCCTCGCTCGCCCACAAGGCCGTCGGCTACGGCATGCCCGGCCGGCTCGTGGACGGCAACGACGCCGCCGCCGTCCACGAGGTCCTCACCGAGGCCGTGCGGCGGGCCCGCGAAGGCGGCGGCCCCACCCTCGTGGAAGCCGTCACCTACCGCATGGACGCCCACACCAACGCCGACGACGCCACCCGCTACCGCAGCGACGCCGAAGTCGAGACCTGGCGGGGCCACGACCCCATCGCCCTGCTGGAACACGAGCTGACCGCACGCAAGCTCCTGGACGAGGCCGGCATGGCCGCCGAGCGGGAGGCGGCCGAGCACATGGCCGCCGATCTGCGCGAGCGCATGAACCAGGACCCCGCACTGGACCCCATGGACCTCTTCACCCACGTCTACGCCGAGCAGACCACCCAACTGCGGGAGCAGGCCGAGCTGCTGCGCGCCGAGCTCGACGCCGCAGCGGAAGCCGCCCCGGACTCCCCGGAAGGGACGCAGCGATGACCACCGCGGCTGTCAGGGCCGGAGCCCGGCCCTCATCCATGGCCCAGGCCCTCAACCGGGCCCTGCGCGACGCCATGGCCGAGGACCCGGCCGTCCACGTCCTCGGAGAGGACGTCGGGGCGCTCGGCGGCGTCTTCCGCGTCACCGACGGCCTCGTGAAGGAGTTCGGCGAGGACCGCTGCACCGACACCCCGCTCGCCGAGGCCGGCATCCTCGGCACGGCCGTCGGCATGGCCATGTACGGGCTGCGGCCCGTGGTGGAGATGCAGTTCGACGCCTTCGCCTACCCCTCGTTCGAGCAGCTCATCAGCCACGTCGCCCGGATGCGCAACCGCACCCGCGGCGCCGTGTCCATGCCGCTCACCGTCCGCGTGCCCTACGGCGGCGGCATCGGCGGCGTCGAGCACCACAGCGACTCCTCCGAGGCGTACTACATGGCCACCCCCGGCCTCCACGTCGTCACCCCCGCCACCGTCGCCGACGCCTACGGGCTGCTGCGCGCGGCGATCGCCTCCGACGACCCCGTCGTCTTCCTGGAGCCCAAGCGGCTCTACTGGTCCAAGGCCGAGTGGGACGCCGAGGCGCCCGAGGCGGTGCCCGCCATAGGGCGCGCCGCCGTCCGCCGCCGCGGCACCTCCGCCACGCTCATCACGTACGGCCCGTCCCTGCCGGTCTGCATGGAGGCGGCCGAGGCGGCCGTCGCCGAAGGCTGGGACCTCGAAGTCGTCGACCTGCGCTCCCTCGTGCCCTTCGACGAGGAGACGGTCTGCGCCTCCGTCCGGCGCACCGGGCGCGCCGTGATCGTCCACGAGTCGACGGGATTCGGCGGCCCCGGCGGGGAGATCGCGGCCCGGATCACCGAGCGCTGCTTCCACCACCTGGAGGCGCCGGTGCTGCGCGTCGCCGGCTTCGACATCCCGTACCCGCCGCCGATGCTGGAGCGGCACCACCTGCCCGGGGTCGACCGGGTGCTGGACGCGGTCGCACGGCTGCAGTGGGAGGCGGAGAGCTGATGCCCGAGGTCAAGGAATTCCGGCTGCCCGATCTCGGCGAGGGGCTCACCGAGGCGGAGATCGTGCGCTGGCTGGTCGAGGTCGGCGAGGTCGTGGCCGTCGACCAGCCGGTCGTGGAGGTCGAGACGGCCAAGGCGATGGTCGAAGTCCCCTGCCCGTACGGGGGCGTGGTGACGGCGCGCTTCGGCGAGGAGGGCGCGGAGCTTCCCGTGGGGGCGCCGCTGCTGACGGTCGCCGTCGGAGCGCCCGCGGAGACGGGGCCGGGCCCCGCGGCGGAGGCCTCCGGCAATGTGCTCGTGGGCTACGGCACGGGGGCGCCTGCGGCGCGGCGCCGCCGTGTCCGGCCGAAGGCCGGTGGGTCCGGGGGCGCCTCCGGTGCGGGGGCCACCTCCGGTGGGGGGTCCACGGGCGGCTCGGCGGCGCCGGGTGCTCCAGAGGCTGCCGGCGACCCTGCTGCCGGGGGGCCGACGAGGCCGGGCGGCGGCCTGGAGGCGGGCGGGCATCGCCCGTCGCGTTCGTACGGGCTGAGCGCTGCTGCGGCGGAGGGGACGGCTGAGGCTTCCGGTGATCCTTCGGGCGGGGGTCCGGCCGGGCGGGACGGCCTGGGGGCAAGTGGGCACCGCCGGTCAGGTTCGTACGGGCCGGGCGCCGCTGGGGCGGAGGGGGTGGCCGGGGCTGCCGGTGACCTTGCAGGCCCGGGGTCGTCTCCGGCCGTGCCCGGAGAGCGGCGTGCGGGCGTGGCCGCGGCCCGGCCACGACCTTCCGGCTCCACCGGCCCCGTTCCCGTCGTCTCCCCCCTCGTCCGGAAGCTGGCCCGTGAACACGGGCTCGACCTGCGGGCCTTGACCGGGACCGGGCGGGACGGGCTGATTCTGCGCGCCGATGTGGAGCGCGCCGTGCGTGCCGCCGGGTCCGTGGGCGTGGCCGCCCCCGAGCCCATCGCGGCGGCCGCCCCCGGCGAGGCGGGCACCGAGCGCATCCCCCTGCGCGGGCTGCGCGGTGCCGTCGCCGAGAAGCTCGGCCGGAGCCGGCGGGAGATCCCCGACGCCACCTGCTGGGTGGACGCCGATGCCACCGAGTTGCTCGCCGCCCGCCGGGCCATGAACGCCGGGGGAGGGCCGAAGATCTCCCTCCTGGCCCTGCTCGCCCGCATCTGCACGGCCGCCCTCGCCCGGTATCCCGACCTCAACGCCACCGTCGACACCGAAGCCCGGGAGATCGTGCGCCTGCCCGGCGTCCACCTCGGCTTCGCCGCCCAGACCGAGCGCGGCCTGGTCGTCCCCGTCGTCCGGGACGCCCACCTGCGCAACGCCGCCGGCCTCTCCGAGGAGATCGCCCGCCTCACCGAGGCCGCGCGGTCCGGCACGCTGACCCCGGCCGAGCTCACCGGCGGCACGTTCACGCTGAACAACTACGGCGTGTTCGGCGTCGACGGCTCCACGCCGATCATCAACCACCCCGAGGCGGCGATGCTCGGCGTCGGCCGGATAGTCCCCAAGCCCTGGGTCCACCAGGGGGAGTTGGCGGTACGGCACGTGGTGCAGCTGTCGTTCACCTTCGACCACCGGGTCTGCGACGGCGGCACGGCGGGAGGCTTCCTGAGGTACGTGGCCGACTGCGTCGAGCAGCCCGCTGTGTTGTTGCGCTCTCTCTGAGCTTTCGGCCCGCCCCGAACGGCCATACTCGTCGGGTGACTGGTTACGACGCCGTAGTGCTCGCCGGTGGCGCGGCCCGCAGACTGGGCGGCGCCGACAAACCCACCCTGCGCGTGGGCGGGCGGACGCTGCTGGACCGGGTGCTGGAGGCGTGCGCGGACGCCGAGGAGACCGTCGTCGTGGGGCCCCGGCGCCCCACCGTGCGGCACGTGCGGTGGGCCCGCGAGGAGCCGCCCGGCGGCGGACCCCTCGCCGGGCTCGCCGCCGGCCTGCGCCAGACGGCCTCCGCGACCACGCTCGTGCTCTCCGCCGACCTGCCGTTCCTGCGGGCCGAGACCGTACGGGCGCTGCTCGCCGCGGCGGCCACCGGCGGTCCGTACGTGGAGGGCGTCCTGCTCACCGACTTCGACGGGCGCGACCAGCCGCTGGTCGCCGCCTACCGCACCGAGCCGCTGCGCCGGGAGCTGGCGCTGCTCGCCGCCGAGCACGGCGGCCTCGCCGGGCTGCCCCTGCGGCTGCTCACCGACGAGCTGACCCTCGGCCGGTTCGCGCACCCGACGGCCTCCTTCGACTGCGACACCTGGGAGGACGTCGCCACCGCCCGCGCGCGCATCAGGGACGATGGGAGCGTGTTGGATGAATGGATCTCCGCGGCCAAGGCCGAACTCGGCATCGACCTCGACGTCGACACCACCGCCCTCCTGGACCTCGCACGCGACGCCGCGCACGGCGTGGCCCGCCCCGCCGCGCCCCTGACGACGTTCCTCGTCGGCTACGCCGCGGGGCGCGCGGGCGGCGGCCCCGAAGCGGTGGCCGAAGCGACCCGCAAGGCCGTGGCGCTCGCCCACCGGTGGGCAGCGGAAGCGGCCACGGGGCCGGCTGCCGCGGGGCCGGCTACCGCCGAAGGGGGCACGCCGGCGAGGCCCGCCGGGGGCGGCACGGGTGCGGCGTCCGCCGAGGACAGCGTGGCCGGGAGGCCCTCCCGGGACGGCCTGGTTGCGGAGTCCGCCGTGGGCGGTGCGGCCGGGAAGCGTGCAGGGCACGGCCTGGCAGACACGTCGGCTGAGGACGGCATGGTCGGGAAGCGTTCCGGGGACGGTCTGGTCGGGGAGTCCGCCGTGGACGGCGTCGCCGGGAAGCGCGCCGTGGGCGGCCTGGCCGGGAAGGCTGCCGACGGCGGTGCGGCCGGGAAGCGCACCGGGGACGGCCTGGCCGGTATATCGGCCGAGGGCAGCGTGGTCGGGAAGTGTGCTGGGGACGGCCTGGCCGGCACGTCGGCCGAGGACGGCGTGGTCGGGAAGCGTTCCGGGGACGGTCCGGTCGGCACGTCGGCTGAGGGCGACGTGGTCGGGAAGTCGTCCCGGGACGGTCTGCTTGCGGAGTCCGCCGTGGACGGCGTCGCCGGGAAGCGCGCCGGGGGCGGCCTGGCCGGGAAGGCTGCCGACGGTGGCGCTGCCGGGAAGCCCGGGGGCCCTGCGGCCGGTGGGTTCGCTGACGGTGGTCCGGTCTGGGAGGGCGGTGACGGACCCGGGGCGTCCTCCGGGGACGGTGTGGACAGGAAGGTCGACGGGGCGCGATGAGTGACGCCGACGCGGATTCCTCGCTCGACCGGGCGACGGACGAGGCACTGGCCCTCTTCGCCGACGACCGGCGGGGCCACCACGCCCGCCCTGCCGAGCGCCGCGCCGAGCGGCCCGCCCCGCGCGGCAGCGCCCAAGCCCCCTTCGCGTACTTCCCGTTCGACGAGATACCCGTCGGGGGCGGCGTGGTCGACGGCGGACGGAGCGCCGGCGCCCCGCACCGCAGGCCCGGTCCCGAGGACGAGACCGCCCCCGCCCCCGCCTTCGACGCCTTCCCCTTCATCGACGTCGCCGAGGACGAAAAGCGGGCCCGCCACATGACGGCCGACGCCACCGCCAACCCCCACGCCACCCCCTGGCCCACGGCCCGTGCCGTCGCCGCCGCGGCGGCCGAAGCCCTCCCCGCCGAGGAGCGGCCCCTTGGCGACGCCCTCGGGCAAGTCCTCGCCGAACCGCTCGTCGCCCTCACCGACCTGCCCTCCTTCGACACCTCCGCCATGGACGGCTGGGCCGTCTCCGGCCCCGGCCCCTGGCGCCTCCCCCCACCCGGCGAACAGGACGTCCTCGCCGGCCGCCCCGGCACGGGCCCGCTGCGCGACGGGCACGCCCTGCGGATCGCCACGGGCGCACGCATCCCGGCCGGGGCGACGGCCGTGCTCCGCAGCGAGCACGGCGAAGTCACCGTGCAGGGCGAGCTGCTGGCCAGCCGGCACGTCAGCCACGGCCAGGACATCCGGCCGCGCGCCGGCGAGTGCCGGCAGGGCGACCGGCTCGTGCCCGCGGGCACGGTCGTCACGCCGCCCCTGCTCGGCCTCGCGGCCGCCGCCGGCTACGACACGCTGACCGTCACCCGCCGCCCCCGCGTCGACGTGCTCGTCCTCGGCGACGAGCTCCTCCAGGAGGGCCTGCCCGAAGGCGGTCTGATCCGGGACGCGCTCGGGCCGATGCTCGGGCCCTGGCTGCGGGCGCTCGGCGCCGAGCCGGGCGAGGCGCTGCGCATCGGCGACGACGCGGACGGGCTGTACGCGGCGCTCGCCGCCTCCACCGCGGACGTGGTCGTCACCACCGGCGGCACCGCCTCCGGGCCCGTGGACCACGTCCACCCCACACTGCACCGCCTGGGCGCCGAGCTGCTGGTCGACGGGGTCGCCGTGCGCCCCGGGCACCCGATGCTGCTCGCCCGGCTCGCGCCCGGGCGCCTCGTCGTCGGGCTGCCCGGGAATCCGCTCGCCGCGGTGGCCGGTCTGCTGACGCTCGCCGAGCCGTTGCTGTGCACGCTCACCGGGCGCGCGGCGGATGAGCCCGTGCGGGCCGTGCCGGTGGAGGCGGTGTCCGGGCATCCCGCCGATACCCGGCTCGTGCCGGTCACGTACGACGGCCGCGGCCGGGTGAGGCCTCTGCGGTTTCACGGGCCCGCCATGCTGCGGGGGCTGGCGGCGGCCGACGCGCTGGCGGTCGTGCCGCCGGGCGGAGCGGGACGGTCCGCGGAGGCGGAGATGGCGGAGGTGGTGGAGGTCCTGGGGCTCCCGTAGTTTCAGGGCTCCCCCCCGGCGAGCTAACCCGCTTCGGGCCCCCCGGCCTGCCTGATCGTGATCACCCTGTCCGCCAGCTGCAGCGTCGCCACCTCCGGGTCCGTGAAGTGCAGGAGCCGGTGCCCACGGACCACCGCCACGACCAGGTCCTCGCAGTCGCGCGGAGAGCGGCCCGCCTCCCGCTTGGTGACCGGGCGTTCGGCCACGTCCAGGCCGTTCCCGTACGTCAGCAGGTCCTCCAGGACCGTGCCGACGTTGGGGCTCATCATCGACATGCCGAGCAGGCGGCCGGCCGAGCTGGAGCTGGTCACGACCGTGTCCGCGCCGCTCTGCCGCAGCAGCGGCACGTTCTCGTCCTCCCGGACGGCGACGACGATCTTGGCCGCCTTGTTCAGCTGCCGGGCCGTCAGGGTGACCAGCGCCGCCGTGTCGTCCCGCTGGGTCGTGATCACGATCTGCGAGGCCCGCGCCAGCTCCGCCCGCAGCAGGGTCTCGGAGCGCGTGGCGTCGCCCAGGACGCCCACCAGGCCCTCGGCCGCCGCGGCGTCGACCACCTTCTTCTGCGGGTCGACCACGACGATCTGACCCTTGGGCTTGCCCTGCCCGAGCAGCGTCTCGACGGCGTGCCGGCCCTTGGTGCCGTAGCCGACGACGACGGTGTGCTCCCGCATCCGGGACCTCCAACGGTGGATGCGCACCTGATGGCGCGTCCGCTCGGTCAACACTTCCAGGGTCGTTCCCACCAAAATGATCAGGAACAGCACGCGCAACGGCGTGATCAACAAGATATTCGTCAGCCGCGCCGCGTCGCCCACCGGCGTGATGTCGCCGTAGCCCGTGGTCGACAGGGTCACGGTCGCGTAGTAGGCGGCGTCCAGGAAGTCGACCCCGCCGTCGGAGTTGTCGTGGTAGCCCTCGCTGTCGGCGTAGACGATCAGCGTGGTGACGGCCAGCACCAGCAGGGCCATGACCAGCCGCTGCAGCACCTGCCGCAGCGGCGCTGCGACGCGCCGGGCGGGCATCACGATCGAACGGCCCGCCTCGGCGTCGTCGTCGGCCTCGCCGCGGGTGCGGTTCCACAGGGTGCGGAACAGCGAGATCCGGTTCATCTTGCGCGTCACCATGGCCCCCATATTCCGTGATCTTCCCGGTGCCCCGGCGGTAGCCTCGCGACCATGTATGCGATCACCATTCCCGAGCCAGGCGGGCCCGAGGCCCTGGTATGGACCGAAGTCCCCGATCCCGTACCCGGTGAGGGCGAGGTTCTGGTCGAGGTCGTGGCCAGCGCGGTCAACCGTGCCGACGTCGTCCAGCGGCAGGGTTTCTACGACCCGCCGCCCGGCGCGTCCTCCTACCCCGGTCTGGAGTGCTCCGGCCGGATCGCGGCGCTCGGCCCCGGGGTCAGCGGCTGGGCGGTCGGCGACGAGGTGTGCGCGCTGCTGGCGGGCGGCGGGTACGCGCAGAAGGTCTGCGTCCCCGCGGGCCAGCTCCTGCCCGTCCCCGACGGCATGGACCTGGTCACGGCGGCCTGTCTGCCGGAGGTGACCGCGACCGTCTGGTCCAACGTGTTCATGGTGGCCCACCTGCGCCCCGGCGAGACCTTCCTGGTCCACGGCGGCGGCAGCGGCATCGGCACCATGGCCGTGCAGCTGGCCAAGGCCGTCGGTGCGCGCGTCGCCGTCACCGCGGGCAGCGGGGACAAGCTGGAGGCCTGCCGCGAGCTGGGGGCGGACATCCTCATCGACTACCGCGAGCAGGACTTCGTCGAGGAGCTGCACAAGGTCACCGGCGGCGTCGGCGCCGACGTCGTCCTCGACATCGTCGGGGCGAAGTACCTCGAGCGGAACGTGGACGCCCTCGCCGTCAACGGCCGCCTGGTGATCATCGGCCTGCAGGGCGGCCGCAAGGCCGAGCTCGACCTCGCCGCGCTCCTCACCAAGCGCGCCGCGGTCATGGGGACCTCCCTGCGCGGCCGCCCGCTGGCCGAGAAGACGGCGATCATCGCGGCCGTGCGGGAACACGTGTGGCCGCTCATCGCCGGCGGACGGGTGCGGCCGGTCGTGGACCGCACGATGCCGATGTCGGAGGCTGCCGAAGCCCACCGCGTCATGGAGCAGAGCGCGCACGTGGGGAAGATCCTCCTCACCGTCTGAACCGATGGATCCGGCCGACCGGTCTGCGGGCGGTCACCCTCCTGAATCACCCACCGTGCCGCCCCGCCCACCCCGTGTGAGGGTGGGTGCGAGCGGCTCCGGCGGAGAGCCGAGGGAGGCGGCGTGGGCATGGGCGGCCGACTGCGGGCGGGTCTTCGGACCGGGTTCATAGCCGGGCCGGTGCTCACGGCCACCGTGCTGGTCGTCGCCGTCGCACCGGGTCTGGAGCCCCCGGATCCGTCTCCCGGACGGCCTCCGCCGGGCCCGGCCGGCACCGCGCCCGGCCCCACGCTCCGTCCCCCGCCCCCGCCCCCGCCCCCGCCGGGCTCCGGTGACGGCCGGCTCGCCGGGACCTCCGCGGGCGAGGGCCGCCTCCATCCCGGCCGGACGGCACCGCCCTCGCCCTCCGGGATATCCGGTCAGTCCGGTCAGTCCGGCCCGTCCGGTCCGCCCGGCGGATCACCGTCCGCAGGCCCCTCCGGCGCCCCCTCCGGCGACACCGGCGAGGCGGCCGGCCCCGTCGAGGACGTGCCCGGGGAGGACGCCCCCGGCATCGGGCCCCCGGCCGCCGACGAGGCGGGCGGCGCCGCCGAGCAGCCGCAGGGCCCCTTCGGGCCGGTGACGCCCGATCCCGTCTCCACCCGCCCCGCCGCCGCCCGCAACGCCAGGACCGCGGCCTACGGCGACCGCGTGCTGCGCGTGCTCCCTCTCGGCACGGGCCTCGCCCTCACCGGCCTCGGCCTCGGGTTCTTCGCCCTGCGCCTGAGGCGGCCGCGGTAGGCCGCAGCCCCCGCGTTGCGGGGCGGCGGCGATAAGGCGATGAGATGCCGTGTGCGAAGCCGCGGAAATGACGAACTGCCCGGGAAGACCGGGGAAAAGGGGCGCGCGGAGTGAAAAAGGGGCGTGCGTCGGAGCGTGTGGCACGGTGGATCAGGCGTGTACGGGGGCATCAACAGGGGGAAATCACATGTGCGAGAGAATGGCGGCATGGATATGCCGAGGAATGAACGGTCGCAGGAGAGCCCGCAGGTCCTGGTCGTAGGCCCGGACGGCATGGCTCTCGGCAGCGCCAGCCCCGGCGGCGGGGAGGGCGACGACGAGTCGCGCGAGGTCCCGGTGACGGAGATGGTCGAACAGCCTGCGAAGGTCATGCGCATCGGCAGCATGATCAAGCAACTGCTGGAGGAAGTACGGGCCGCCCCTCTCGACGAGGCGAGCAGGGTCCGGCTCAAGGAGATCCACCGCAGCTCCGTCAAGGAGCTGGAGGACGGCCTGGCCCCCGAGCTGGTCGAGGAGCTGGAGCGCCTGTCGCTCCCGTTCACCGACGACACGGTGCCCACCGAGGCGGAACTGCGCATTGCGCAGGCCCAGTTGGTCGGCTGGCTGGAAGGCCTGTTCCACGGCATCCAGACCGCGCTGTTCGCCCAGCAGATGGCGGCCCGCGCCCAGCTGGAGCAGATGCGCCGGGCGCTGCCGGCCGGTGTCCTCGGGGAGGACGACGGCGAGGGCCCGCAGCACGGCGGCGCCCGTTCGGGTCCTTACCTCTAAAGTGCGGCGGGGCCCGAAGGCCCCGCCCGGGCTGATCGGGCTGATCGGGCTGATCAGGAGGCCGGGTCGCCCGTCGAGACCGTCAGCACGAACTGGTCCGACGGCGACTTCGGGTCGAACGGGTCGCCCGCGGCCGGCACCTGGTTGAGTACCGTGCCCTTGCCCCACGTGTTCTCGGACGACACGTCGATCCGGTACTTCCAGCCCGCGGCCTGCAGGCACGACTTCACCGAGTCGATGTACATGTACCGGAAGTCGGGAGCGGACTTCTTCGACTTGTCGCTGTAGTACTCGTAGGCCTTGGTGCACTTGGCCGGGTCGATGGTCTTGCTCTTGTCGCCCTCTTTGTGCTTGCTCTGCGAGCCGCCGGTGGTCCCGCCCGCCGTGGTCGTACCGCCGCCGCTGGTGCCGCCACCACCGGTGGTCGTGCCGCCGCCCGGGGTGACGGGCGCCTGGCTCTGCGTGCCGCCGGTGGCGCCGCCGGCGGTGCCCCCGCTGCCGGCCTCTTCCTTCTTCTCGCCGCCGTTCAGCGCGATCGCCGCGATCACACCGATGACCGCGAGGCCCGCGACGACCGCGGAGCCGATGATGACGGGCTTGTTGCTCTTGCCGCCGCCCGACGACGACCCGCCGGAGGCCGACGGCCCGGACGAGGGGCTGATCGAGTAGGGCGGGGGCGTGCTGGGGCCCTGGGCGCCCTGGAAGGGCTGTACGGGCGTCGGGTAGCCCCCGGCGCCCTGGGCGGCCTGCTGAGCGCCCGAGGACGGCCCGTAGCCGCCGTTGTACGGCCCGGGGGCCGCCGGGGGCTGGTAGGGCGTCTGGACGCCCGCCGGGCCCGGTGCAGGGGTCTGCTGGTCGACGGGCGGGAAGACAGCGGAGCTGACGCCCGCGCCGCTGCGCGCCGGAGGGCCGCCCGCGATGATGATCGGCGAGGGCGCGGTCTGCGCCGTGCCCGCCACGCGCGCGCACTCGTCGCGCATGGACTCGGCGCTCGGGAAGCGCTCGTTCGGGTTCTTCTTCAGCGCCCGGGCGACGAGGGCGTCGACGGCCGGCGGGATCGAGCGGTTGATCGAGGAGGGAGCGACCGGCTCCTCCTGGACGTGCGCGTAGGCGATGGCCAGCGGGGAGTCCGCGTCGAACGGCAGCCGCCCGGTCAGCAGCTCGAAGAGCATGATGCCGACCGAGTACAGGTCTGAGCGTGCGTCGACGCCGCGCCCGAGCGCCTGCTCGGGGGAGAGGTACTGGGGGGTGCCGACGACCATGCCGGTCTGCGTCATCGACGTGACGCCGGACTGCATGGCGCGGGCGATGCCGAAGTCCATGACCTTGACCACGCCGCGCTTGGTCATCATCACGTTGCCGGGCTTGATGTCGCGGTGGACCAGGCCCATCTCGTGGCTGACCTCGAGCGCCGCCAGCACATCGGCGGTGATCTTCAGCGCCTTCTCGGTCGGCATGGCGCCGTACTGGTGCACGTCGGCGTCGAGGACGGAGCGCAGAGGCTGACCCTCGACGTACTCCATGACGATGTACGGCATGGTCGACCCGTCGAGGTCGTCCTCGCCCGTATCGAATACCGAGACGATGTTGGTGTGTGTGAGCTTGGCGACGGCCTGCGCCTCGCGCCGGAACCGCTCGCGGAAGGACGCCTCGCGGCCCAGCTCCGTGTGGAGCGTCTTGATGGCGACCTGACGGTCCAGGACGGAGTCGTAGGCCAGGTGGACGGAGGCCATGCCGCCCTCGCCCAGCAGGTCGCGGAGCTGGTAGCGGCCGCCACCGACAGACCGGCCCGCGTAGCGGCCCTGTGCGCCGTCCTGGCTCATCGTTCTACTTCCCCCTTGGGCGCACTGCCTGGCATACGTTCCGGCATTCCGTTCGGCATACGGTTCGGCATGTGATTCGGCATATGGTCCGCCGGTCCGGCGATCCGTACGGTGATCCGTGCGGGCCCGTTCCGTCGGTTCTGTCGATATATCTCGGCCAAGTCTGCCCCAGGCCGCGGGCACGTCAAGCCGCGTGCCCGTTCCGTGACGGGATGCGCGACAAGACGTCACGAGATTTGCCTTGCCCAGGCCCGTACGGGTTTGATAGCGCGTCCATCCCGGACCGGCGCGCCCCGTGGAACCTGTAGCGTGCCTTAGCGGAAGACCGTTTTCCCACCGCAGCGCCTTCCGCGCGACGCGGCCAGACACGACGGCGAGGACTGATGGCACAGACGCAGAGCGCCCAGGGTCCGTCCGACCCTGACGCCAACGAGGGCGGAATGCCCGATGTGCCGGAAATGTGGGGTAACGGAGGGCTCGTCGGGGACGGCCGCTACCGCCTCACGCACAGGCTGGGCCGCGGCGGCATGGCCGAGGTCTTCGCCGCCGAGGACGTACGCCTGGGCCGCACGGTCGCGGTGAAGCTGCTCCGCGCCGACCTCGCCGAGGACCCGGTGTCCAAGGCCCGCTTCACCCGCGAGGCCCAGTCGGTCGCCGGGCTCAACCACCACGCGGTCGTCGCCGTTTACGACTCCGGCGAGGACACCGTCGGCCGCAACGTCGTGCCGTACATCGTCATGGAGTTGGTTGAAGGCCGCACTATCCGCGACCTGTTGCTCAACGCCGAGGCCCCGCCGCCCGAGCAGGCGCTCATCATCGTCTCCGGCGTGCTGGAGGCCCTGGCCTACAGCCACCAGCACGGCATCGTGCACCGTGACATCAAGCCCGCCAACGTGATCATCACCAACAGCGGTGCGGTGAAGGTCATGGACTTCGGCATCGCCCGCGCCCTGCACGGCGCGGCCTCCACCATGACCCAGACCGGCATGGTCATGGGCACCCCGCAGTACCTCTCCCCCGAGCAGGCCCTCGGCAAGACCGTCGACGCCCGCTCGGACCTCTACGCCACCGGCTGCCTGCTCTACGAACTGCTGGCGCTGCGTCCGCCGTTCACCGGCGAGACCCCGCTCTCGGTCGTGTACCAGCACGTCCAGGACATGCCGGTGGCGCCCTCGCAGGTCCTCGGCAGCGTGCCGCCGGAGCTCGACGGCCTGGTCATGCGCTCCCTCGCCAAGGACCCGGACGACCGGTTCCAGAGCGCCGAGGAGATGCGCGGGCTGGTCCAGTACGCCCTGCAGATGCTGCACGACGCGGGCGCCCACACCGGCGCCTGGGACACGGGCCCGATCGACCACATGGGCGGCGCCACGCAGGTGATGGGCGCCGTCGGCGGCCAGCACACCACCGCCATGCAGCACCCGCAGCACGGCGGCAACACCTCCCAGCAGCCGATACTGCCGCCCCGCCACGGCGACGACGGCGGTTTCGACGGCTACGGCGGGGGCGGCGGCCGCGGCGGCGGCAAGGGCAGGATGCTGCTCATCGCCGCCGTGGTGGCGATCGTGCTCGTGGCGGGCGTGGTGTACGCCTTGAAGTCGATGAGCGGGGGCGGCGGCACGGGCGGGCACACGGAGAAGAAGAAGCCCTCCGTCAGCCAGTCCAGCTCCGGTTCCTCCTCGCCGAGCCCCGAGGCCCCGAGCACGCCCTCCGCGGGCCACAACGGCACGACGGGCGACACCGGCCGCCAGCGCGATTCGGACAGCGAGGACGACACCACGGACACCGACGAGGGCACCGGCCGGCGCAAGCCGTCGCACGGGACGTCCGCGCCGCCGTCCAGCGCTCCGCCGTCGACCGACCCGTCGACCCCGCCCAACCCGTCGCCCAACCCCTCGGGCGGCGACAACAAGCCCGGCACCACCACGGGCCAGTCGGGCAGCACCGGCACCACCACCGGTACGACGACCGGCCAGACCGGCACCACCGGCACCACGGCCGGTCAGACCGGCACCACGGGCACGACGCCGGGCAACTAACCCGGCCGGTCCGGCGGACAGCGAGGGCACCCGATGCGTCATCGGGTGCCCTCGGTCGTTGCGGGGCCGCCGCCGTCACTCCGTGAACGCGTCCCGCACCGCCTCGTACGACCGCGTCCACCAGACCGTCAGCGCCGCCGAGGCCGGGAAGCCGGGGTCCGCGCGGTGGTCACCCAGCTGGTAGCGCCAGCGCAGCATCCAGAAGTCGTTCAGCCTCTCCCACCACACGCGGTGGACGGCCGCGCCCAGCTCGGCCGGGTCCGCACCGCTAGCCCGCCGGTACGCGCGCGCGTAGGGCCGTACCTTCGCGAGGTCCAGCGTGCCGTCGGGGCGCAGGAAGAAGATGACGGCCGCGCGGACGGCCTCTTCGGCGCGGGGCTGCACCCCGAGGCGGTCCCAGTCGACGATCGCGGCGGGTTCGCCGCCGCGGTAGAGCAGGTTGAGCGGGTGGAAGTCGCCGTGCACCCAGCCGGGTGCGGTGCCGTCGGCGGGGCGGCGGTGGGCGTGGCGCTCCAGCAGGGCGCGGCGCTCGATCAGCCGGTGCTCGGCGAGTTCGTCGAAGGAGTCGCGGGGCCGGCTGTCCCCGCCGCGGCGTACGAGCCCGAGAAGCTCCTCGATGAGGGCGTACGTGTCCTGGGGGTCCGCCGAGGCGTCCGCGGGCCGCCGGGCTGCTCCCAGGCCCTCACAGGCCCCTCCAGGGCCTTCTGCGGCACCCGCCGGGCCGTCGGGCGGCTCCTCGCGGCAGACCTTGGCCAGGCAGGTGTGGACGTGCCCGAGCAGGGCGCCGAGCTTGCGCGACTGGGTGCGGGTCAGCTCGCCGCCGTCGCGGTGGCGGCCGTCGACCCACGGGTGGAGGGCGTAGCAGCGGCCGCCGAGGACGGTGACGGTGGTGCCGTCCGTGCGGGCCACGGGCGGGGCGACGGGCAGGCCGAGGGCGGCCAGGCGCAGGGTGACGCCGTGCTGGCGGGCGATGGCGGCCTGGTCGCCGTCGAGGTGGTGCTTGAGGAAGAAGTCGCCGCGGGTGGTGGTGAGGCGGTAGCCGCGGTTGAGGAGGCCCTCGGTCAGGGGGATGCAGGAGACGGGCTCGCCGGCCCGGTCGTAGCGGCGCAGCAGGGTGCGCAGGGTGCCGATGCCGGGTCCGATGTCGGGTTTGGCGGTGGGCGGGACATCGGTGACAAGTGAGCGTGGCACGTCCCAAATGTTAGATCACGCTGAGTGCGCGGCCTGTCGCGCGGGGACCCCTTCAAGGTGATGCAGGGTGATGAACTGCGGTTCGATGTACAGGTATTCGGGCCGGAAGGGTGCGGCGTCCGCCGTACGGGGCGGCCGGCCGAAGCGCTCCAGGTCCTCCCCTGAAGGGATGAAGAGGCGTGCCGTGCCGACGAATTGCACGGTCCACACCGCCTCGTCGCCCTCGCGCCGGTCGCTCAGGTTGTCGGCGCCGTAGGCGACGACGTTGCCGTCGCAGGCCTGGGCGTAGCCGAAGTCGCCGTGGAGGCGGAGCAGGACGCTCTCGCCGGAGACGATGTGGCGGGCGACGGTGACGAAGGGGAGTGCGCGCATGCTGACCGAAAGGCGGCCGTAGGGGGTGCGGCCGAGCAGTTCGAGGGCTCGGTATCGGTCGGGCGGCGCGGAGAGCATGGCACCACTGTGCACGCCTGCCCCACCCGCCTCCAGGGACAACCCGCCCCTTTGGCGCGGGCCATAGGTCCCGAATCACCGGTTTACCGTAGATTCACCGGATTCACCGCTTCTCGGCCTGCAGCCGGGCCACGTACGCCGCCGCCTGGGAGCGCCGCTCCATGCCGAGCTTGGAGAGCAGGCTGGAGACGTAGTTCTTGATCGTCTTTTCGGCCAGATGCAGGCGCTCGCCGATCACGCGGTTGGTCAGGCCCTCGCCGATCAGGTCCAGGATCCGGCGCTCCTGGTCGGTCAGGCTCGCGAGCCGGTCGTCGCCCTTGGGCGCCTTGCCGTCGCGCAGCCGCTCCAGCACCCGCGCCGTCGCCACCGGGTCGAGCAGGGATTTTCCGGCCGCCACGTCCCGTACGGCGGCGAGCAGCTCATTGCCGCGAATGGCTTTCAGTACGTAACCGGACGCGCCCGCCATGATCGCGTCGAAGAGTGCCTCGTCATCGGCGAAGGAGGTGAGCATCAGGCATTTGATGTGCTCATCCTGCGAACGGATTTCCCGGCAGACTTCAACCCCGCTGCCATCCGGAAGGCGAACGTCCAGAACAGCGACGTCCGGCCGCGTGGCCGGAATGCGCACCAGTGCGTCGGCGGCCGTACCGGCCTCCCCGACGACCTCGATGTCGGCCTCGACGGAGAGCATCTCGTGCACCCCGCGCCGGACGACCTCGTGGTCGTCGAGCAGAAATACCGTGATTTTTCCTTGTTCGGGCACAGGGCCAGTCTCACACACCGAGTCTTCCCCTGCTCTTGTCCTCCGGGATAACGTGCCGTCGTTCCGGCAGCCCGCACGGGCTGTGCTCACAAGGTCGTGACCAGGAGCGTCGCCCCGCTTTCTCGATTTACTTGGAAATCCAAGCAAAATTGCAGGTCAGGCGGGGTTTCGCAGGAATGCGGCCTTCTGGGTAACGTGCTTATTGCAGGCCTTTCGCCGGGGCGCCTGTCACGCCCGGTTCCGGCCTCGGCACACCCACCCCGTGTGCCGTCGGGGATCGAGCGAGCATTCTCCTGCCTCACGGCGGGGGAACCCCCTCTGGCCGCCGGCGACCCCGGGGGCCGGACAGACGGAGGAGCACACGTGACTGTGGACAGCACTGCCGCGCGCAAGCCGCGCCGCGGCGGCAGCAAGCGCGCCGGCGCCAAGACCGCCGTGGCGGCGGGCGCACCCGAGCTCGTACAGCTGCTGACGCCGGAGGGCGAGCGGGTCGAGCACCCCGACTACTCCATCGACCTGACCGCCGAGGAACTGCGTGGCCTGTACCGCGACATGGTGCTGACCCGCCGGTTCGACGCCGAGGCGACCACGCTGCAGCGCCAGGGCGAACTGGGCCTGTGGGCCTCCCTGCTGGGCCAGGAGGCCGCCCAGATCGGCTCCGGCCGGGCGACCCGCCCCGACGACTACGTCTTCCCGACCTACCGCGAGCACGGCGTGGCCTGGTGCCGCGGGGTCGACCCCACCAACCTGCTCGGCATGTTCCGCGGCGTGAACAACGGCGGCTGGGACCCGAACGAGAACAACTTCCACCTCTACACGATCGTCATCGGCTCGCAGGCGCTGCACGCGACCGGATACGCCATGGGGATCACCAAGGACGGCGCCGACTCCGCCGTCATCGCCTACTTCGGCGACGGCGCCTCCAGCCAGGGCGACGTGGCCGAGGCGTTCACCTTCGCGGCCGTCTACAACGCCCCGGTCGTCTTCTTCTGCCAGAACAACCAGTGGGCCATCTCCGAGCCCACCGAGAAGCAGACCCGCGTCCCGCTCTACCAGCGCGCGCAGGGCTACGGCTTCCCCGGCGTCCGCGTCGACGGCAACGACGTCCTCGCCTGCCTCGCCGTCACCAAGGCCGCCCTCGACCGGGCCCGCACCGGCCAGGGCCCGATGCTGATCGAGGCCTTCACGTACCGCATGGGCGCCCACACCACCTCCGACGACCCGACGCGCTACCGCCGCGACGAGGAGCGCGAGCTGTGGGAGGCCAAGGACCCGATCGCGCGCCTGCGCGCGTACCTGGAGCGCGAGGGCCACGCCGACGAGGCCTTCTTCGCCGCCCTGGAGACCGAGGCCGACGAGCTCGCCAAGCACGTGCGCGACCGCGTCCGCACCATGCCGGACCCCGACGACATGGCGATCTTCGACAACATCTACGCCGACGGCCACGCCCTCGTCGACGAGGAGCGCGCCCAGTTCGCCGCCTACCAGGCTTCGTTCGCCGAGGAGAGCCACTGATGACCGCCCAGAAGCTCTCCATCGTCAAGGCGATCAACGCCTCGCTGCGCACCGCGCTGGAGAACGACCCCAAGGTCCTCGTCATGGGCGAGGACGTCGGCAAGCTCGGCGGCGTCTTCCGCGTCACCGACGGCCTGCAGAAGGACTTCGGCGAGGACCGGGTCATCGACACCCCGCTCGCCGAGTCGGGCATCGTCGGCACCGCGATCGGCCTGGCCCTGCGCGGCTACCGCCCCGTCGTGGAGATCCAGTTCGACGGGTTCGTCTTCCCGGCGTACGACCAGATCGTCACCCAGCTGGCCAAGATGCACGCCCGTGCGCTCGGCAAGATCAAGCTGCCGGTCGTCATCCGCATCCCCTACGGTGGCGCCATCGGTGCCGTCGAGCACCACAGCGAGTCGCCCGAGACGCTGTTCGCCCACGTCGCGGGCCTGAAGGTGGTCTCCCCGTCGAACGCCTCGGACGCCTACTGGATGCTCCAGCAGGCCATCCAGAGCGACGACCCGGTGATCTACTTCGAGCCCAAGCGCCGCTACCACGACAAGTCCGAGCTCGACACGGAGGCCATCCCGGCCCCCCTGCACGCCGCCCGCGTCGCCCGCCCGGGCACGGACCTGACCCTCGCCGCCTACGGGCCGATGGTGAAGACCTGTCTGGAGGCCGCCGCCGCGGCCGAGGAGGAGGGCAAGTCCCTGGAGGTCCTGGACCTGCGCTCGATGTCGCCCATCGACTTCGACGCGATCCAGGCGTCCGTGGAGCGCACCCGCCGCCTGGTCGTCGTCCACGAGGCCCCGGTCTTCCTGGGCACCGGCGCGGAGATCGCCGCCCGGATCACGGAGCGCTGCTTCTACCACCTGGAGGCACCGGTCCTGCGGGTCGGCGGATATCACGCGCCCTACCCGCCGTCCCGGCTCGAGGACGAGTACCTTCCGGGACTGGACCGGGTGCTCGACGCCGTCGACCGCGCGCTGGCGTACTGAGGGTTTGAGGAGAGTCGTGACCATGACTGCAAGGACCGCGAACGACCAGCGCTTCCGCGAGTTCAAGATGCCCGACGTGGGCGAGGGGCTCACCGAGGCCGAGATCCTCAAGTGGTACGTGGCCGTCGGCGACACCGTCGCCGACGGGCAGGTGGTGTGCGAGGTCGAGACGGCGAAGGCCGCCGTGGAGCTGCCGATCCCGTTCGACGGGGTGGTGCACGAGCTGCGGTTCCCCGAGGGGACGACGGTCGACGTCGGCCAGGTGATCATCGCTGTGGACACCCAGCCCGGTGCGGGGCCGGCTGCGCCGGAGCAGGCCGCACCGGCCGCGGCGCCGTCCGCCGCCGAGGAGGCGGAGGAGCCGCAGGGGCGACAGGCCGTGCTCGTCGGTTACGGGGCGGCGCCGTCTTCCACGAAGCGGCGCGCGCGCAAGCAGCCTGCACAGCAGGAGGCTTCCACAGTGGCCGCCGCCGTCCAGGCCGAGCTCAACGGGCGTCCGGCCCCGGGCGTGGCCGGGACCTCTGCGGCCGTGGAACCCGCGCCCATAGCGCCCGGAACGGCGGCCGGAGCGGCGGCCGAAAGGATTTCGCCACAGGGTGCCGGGGCCCCCGCCGCGCAGGCGGGTGTGCGCCCCCTCGCCAAGCCCCCCGTGCGCAAGCTCGCCAAGGACCTCGGGGTCGATCTCGCCGCCGTCGTGCCCTCCGGTGCCGACGGCATCGTGACCCGCGAAGACGTCCACGCCGCAGCCTCGGCCGCGACGGCCCCGGTCGCGGAGGAGCCGGCGGCCGTCGCGGGGGTGCCCGCGGCCGTGACGGACCTCGCCGCGCGCGAGACGCGGATCCCGGTCAAGGGCGTGCGCAAGGCCACCGCCCAGGCGATGGTCGCGAGCGCCTTCACCGCGCCGCACGTCACGGAGTTCGTCACCGTCGACGTGACCCGCACGATGAAGCTCGTGCAGAAGCTCAAGGACGACCCCGACATGGCGGGTCTGCGGGTCAACCCGCTCCTGCTCGTCGCGAAGGCGTTCCTCGTCGCGATCAAGCGGAACCCGGACGTGAACGCGTCCTGGGACGAGGCCGAGCAGGAGATCGTCCGCAAGGACTACGTGAACCTGGGCATCGCGGCGGCCACGCCGCGCGGGCTGATCGTGCCGAACATCAAGGACGCGGGCGTCAAGACGCTCCCCGAGCTGTCCACGGCGCTGTCCGAGCTGGTGGCGACCGCCCGCGAGGGGAAGACGAGCCCGGCGGCGATGTCCGGCGGCACGGTCACCATCACCAACGTGGGCGTCTTCGGCGTCGACACCGGCACGCCCATCCTCAACCCGGGCGAGTCCGCGATCCTGGCCGTCGGTGCGATCAAGCTGCAGCCGTGGGTGCACAAGGGCAAGGTCAAGCCGCGCCAGGTGACCACGCTGGCGCTCTCCTTCGACCACCGCCTGGTGGACGGGGAGCTGGGTTCGAAGGTGCTGGCCGACACGGCCGCCGTGCTCGAGAATCCGCAGCGGCTGATCACCTGGGGATAGCGCCCCGGGGCGGTGCACCGGGCAATGGCCCGGTGCAATAACCATTAGTTGAATCAGGAACGACAAAAGGCCCGGGCGCCTCCCTCCTCACCCCCCTCCAGCGAGGAGAGAGAGCGGCGTCCGGGCCTCTGCCGTCTTGCGGAGCGGCCTCGGGAATCCCACCCAGGTCAGCGGCTGGAATAGCCCGTGCGGCGCAATTTACTTAAGATTGACCAACACTTGCAGTGTCGGAATTGGAGGACGCGTGGACGGCGCCGACCACGTGGACGGTGAATCCATCAGCCGTCTTCTCCGCGCCTGGCGGGCGCGCGTGGACGCACGTACCGTCCCCGAGCTGCGCGGTGTCCTCCCCCGCCCCGGCCGCCGCCTCTCCCAGGCCCACGTGGCCCGGCTCACCGGCGTGAGCGAGGGCTGGTACCGCGCGCTGGAGGCCGGCCGCCGCCAGGACTTCTCCGAGAATTTCCTGCTCCGGGTCGCCCGCGCACTGCGGCTGAGCGAGGCCGAGACGCTCACGCTCTTTCTCGCCGTGTGCGGCCGCCGCCCGCCCGGCGGACTCTCCCGCGAACCGGACGGTGCGGGCGATCTGCCGCACGGCGTCAAAGTCCTGCTGGAACAGCAGGTGTCCTATCCCGCCTATCTCTCCGATGTGGCCTGGAATATCGTCGCGGCGAATTCCCTCATGAGCGAGTGGTTTCCCTGGGTGCGCCGGCCCGGCGCCAATCTCATGCGCTGGGCGCTGCTCGACCCCGAGGCCCGCGAGCAGATGCTCGACTGGGAGGACGCCTGCGCCCGGACGTACCTCGCCATGCTGCGCGTCGCCGCCAACAGCAACCCCGGCAACGCCGAACTGCGCACCCTCGTACGGGACATCCTCGACGCGGACGCCGACTGCCGGCGCATCTGGTCCGAGGAGCACGACGTGGTCGAGCACCGCGACGGCGACGTCTTCCGGCTGCAACTGCCCTTCCACGGTGGCCGGGAGGTGCGTGTGACCAGCCATGTCCTGTTGCCGATACAGCGTCCTGACCTGAGGTTCGTCTTCATCACGCCCGCGGACGGCTGGACGGGGCCGTAAACCGGGACGCCCGTTGTCCGGATCGCGGACCCCCTCTTTCTGCGTATATATGTTGTATCTAAGCTGTGCTCATGCCAACCGCCCCGCCCGTGCCGCTGCAGCGGACCAAGCAGCCCCCCGCCGCCGAACGCGTCTACACGCACGTCAAGGAAGCCGTCCTGCACCGCCGGTACGAAGGCGGCACGCTGCTCACCGAGGGAGACCTGGCCGAGGCCACCGGCGTCTCGCGGACCCCCGTGCGCGAAGCGCTGCTGCGCCTGGAGGCCGAGGGGCTGATCAAGCTCTATCCGAAGAAGGGCGCCCTCGTCCTGCCCGTCTCCGCCCAGGAGATCGCGGACGTGGTCGAGACCCGGCTGCTGGTGGAGAAGTACGCGGCGGCCAAGGCCGTCCCCGCCTCCCCGCTGCTCATCGCCCGCCTGGAGGAACTGCTCGACGACATGGGCCGCCAGGCCGCCGCCGGCGACCTGGCCGCGGTCTCCGTCAGCGACCGCGCCTTCCACGCCGAGATCGTGCGCAGCGCCGGCAATCAGATCCTCTCCCGGCTCTACGACCAGCTGCGCGACCGGCAGCTGCGGATGGGCGTGGCCGTGATGCACGCCCACCCCGACCGCATCGCCAAGAACCACAGCGAGCACACCGAGATCCTCGAAGCCCTGCGCGCCGGTGACGCCGAGGGCGCCGTCACCGTCATCGACCAGCACGTCAGCTGGGTGCGCAACCTGGCCCAGGGCGAGATCCGATGAACGAGCGGGGGGAACACCGATGAGTCAGGGGGCCGCAGCGCTGCCCGGCGACCCACCCGGCGGACGGCGCGCGGTCGCCGTCTGGGGGATCGGCGTCGGGGTGTACTTCGTCGCGATCATCTTCCGCACCAGCCTCGGCGTGGCCGGGATCGACGCCGCCGAGCGCTTCCACATCAACGCCTCCGCGCTGTCCACCTTCTCCATACTCCAGCTGCTCGTCTACGCGGGCATGCAGATACCCGTCGGCCTGATGATCGACCGGCTGGGCACCAAGAAGGTGCTGGCCCTCGGCGCCGTGCTGTTCACCGCCGGGCAGTTCGCCTTCGCGCTCTCCCACTCCTACGGCACGGCCCTGGCCAGCCGGGCCCTGCTCGGCTGCGGCGACGCGATGACGTTCATCAGCGTGCTGCGCCTGGGCGCCCGCTGGTTCCCCGCCCGCCGCGGCCCGCTGATCGCGCAGGTCGCGGCGCTCTTCGGCATGGCGGGCAACCTCGTCTCCACGATGCTCCTGGCCCGGCTGCTGCACTCGGCCGGCTGGACCGCCACCTTCGGCGGCAGCGCGGCCGCGGGCGTGTTCGCCCTCGTCCTGATGCTGCTGTTCCTGAAGGACCACCCGGAGGGCCACGAGCCGCCGGCGACCGCGCCCGCCGGCGGCAAGGGCTTCGTCCGCCGGCAGATCGTCCGGGCGTGGCGCGAGCCCGGCACCCGGCTCGGCATGTGGGTGCACTTCACGACGCAGTTCCCGGCGATGGTCTTCCTGCTGCTGTGGGGCATGCCCTTCCTCGTCGAGGCGGAAGGCCGCTCCCGGGAGACCGCGGGAGCGCTGCTGACCCTGGTCGTGCTCTCCAGCATGGCCGTGGGCCTGGTCTACGGGCAGATCATCGCCCGCCACCACGCGGCCCGGCTGCCGCTCGCGCTCGGCACGGTCGCCGCGACCGCGCTGGTGTGGGCGGCCGTGACCGGCTGGCCCGGCGCGCACGCGCCCATGTGGCTGCTGGTGACCGAGTGCCTCGTGCTCGGCGCGTGCGGCCCCGCCTCGATGATCGGCTTCGACTTCGCCCGCCCCGCGAACCCACCCGAGCGCCAGGGCACCGCCTCCGGCATCGTCAACATGGGCGGCTTCATCGCCTCGATGACGACGCTCCTGGCCGTGGGCGTGCTGCTCGACGCGACCGGGGACGACTACCGCGTCGCCTTCGCCTCCGTCTTCGTCCTG
This sequence comes from Streptomyces rectiverticillatus, assembly GCF_013394065.1. Lineage (NCBI taxonomy): Bacteria > Bacillati > Actinomycetota > Actinomycetes > Kitasatosporales > Streptomycetaceae > Streptomyces > Streptomyces rectiverticillatus. The sequence goes on along the minus strand of NZ_CP040752.1, from coordinate 3,662,620 downwards.
GAAGCGCTGGGACTGTCGCAGATCCTGCGGCTGCGGACGCGGGCGCAGCAGCGCGAGCGCGAGCGGATCGTGGCCTCGAGAGTGGAGACGGTGCACGTACCGGCGTGAGCGGGGCGGGGGCCGGGATCACGCCGGTGCCCGCTAGGGAGTGATCGCGAACTCGCGGAGGACGGCCTCCGCGAGCTCCGCGTCCCCCTCCACCTTGATCCGCCCCGCCGCCGCCTCCGGATGCACCCGGCCGCACGCCAGCCGGGCGTACGTCTCCCAGTCCATCCCGAACGTGACCGTCGGGCCCAGCGACACACTGCTGTCGATCTTCCCCCGGCCCTGTGCGTCGACGCGCACGGTCCGCAGGAACTCCAGCGGGCCGTGCACGTCGAAGACGACCGCGGATCCCGGCGGCGCGCCCGCATCCTTGGCCACGACCTTCGGCAGGGCGCCCAGCAGGAAGTCACGGCAGATGACGGCCGCGGGCGAGTCGAGGTTGCCGGGCATGCCGAGGGCGCGCCGCAGATCCTGCTCGTGCGTCCATACGTCGAAGGCCCGTACCACCAGGGCCCGTTCGAGGGGCTGTTCGTTGCCGGAGCCGAGCGGCCAGCGGATCGCCGTCTGCGGCCCGCGCGATTCGTTGCGCAGCTGCCGGGAGCGGCGGATGACGATGAGCTCCAGCTCGGAGGTCATCTCCAGGGCCGTGTGGCAGCGCCGCACGTCGACCTGCACCTCGTTGTAGCGGGAGAACTCGTCGGTGACGTGGAAGAGGTCGCGCGGCAGCGTGTGCATCGGCCGCGGCTCGCCCAGCATCTCGGTCTCCACGCCGATGACGTGCGAGACGACGTCGCGCACCGACCAACCCGGGCACTCGGTGGCCCGGTTCCAGTCGCTCTCGGCCAGCGGTTTGACCAGGTCGTTGATGGCTTCGATGGAGTGGGTCCAGGCGTCGATGGCCGGCTGAAGATTCGGGTGGACGGTCACGTGATCCCTCGGGCGTGCTGGGCAGCGGGTGCGGGGCAAGTGCTGTCTGGGTGCTCTGCAGTTAAGTTACGCTGCGCACGGGCGACCCGGCAGAGGTTTCGTGTGCTGAGAGTGGTGGGTACTGTGCGCGCTTCCCTGATTCAGATAAACGTCGATCCGCAGGAGCCGGCCGCCGAGCGGCGCGCCCGCGCCGCCGCGCTCGTGCACGAGCAGGCGGGCAGCGATCTCGTCGTCCTGCCGGAGCTGTGGCACGTGGGGGCGTTCGCCTTCGAGTCGTTCGCGGACGCGGCGGAACCGTTGGACGGTCCCACGGCCCGCGCGATGTCCGCCGCGGCGCGCGATACGGGGGTCTGGCTGCACGCCGGCTCCATCGTCGAGAAGGCCCCGGGCGGGGCGCTGTGCAACACCTCCCTCGTCTTCTCACCCTCCGGCGAACTCGTCCGCACCTACCGGAAGATCCACCGCTTCGGCTTCGACAAGGGCGAGGCCGTCCTGATGACCGCCGGCACGGAGCCCGTCACCCTCCCCCTCCCGGACACCACGCTCGGCCTGGCCACCTGCTACGACCTGCGCTTCCCCGAGCTGTTCCGGGCCCTGGTCGACGCCGGGGCGCAAACCTTCGTCGTCCCGGCCGGCTGGCCCGCGAAGCGGCGCGGGCACTGGACGCTGCTGGCCCGCGCACGGGCGGTCGAGAACCTGGCCTACGTCCTCGCCTGCGGCACGGCGGGCACCCACGCGGGCGTCGAGCAGGCCGGCCACAGCATCGTCTTCGACCCCTGGGGCGAGGCCGTCGCGGAGGCGGGCCCCGGCGAGGAGGTCCTCACCGTGGACCTCGACCCGGCGAGAGTCACGAAGGTCCGCGAGGAGTTCCCGGCACTGAAGGACCGCGTGCTCGGGCGCTGACTCCGGCGCCGGCGCGGACGCCCGCGCAGGCGCCGGCACGGCCGTTCGTGAACGGCCCGTGTCATTCCCCGGACGCGGGAATGCCCGCGGCGGGCGATGCGGTTGGATGGGTGTATGGCCCCACGAGCACGCGTCCGCGCCCCCGAACTGATCGGCAAGGGCGGCTGGCTGAACACCGGCAACACCGACCTCTCCCTCGCCGACCTGCGAGGACGCATCGTCATCCTCGACTTCTGGACGTTCTGCTGCGTGAACTGCCTGCACGTCCTGGACGAGCTGCGCGAGCTGGAGGAGAAGCACCGCGACACCGTGGTGATCATCGGTGTGCACTCGCCGAAGTTCGTGCACGAGGCCGAGCACCGGGCCGTCGTCGACGCCGTCGAGCGCTACGAGGTCCACCACCCCGTCCTCGACGACCCCGAGTTGGCCACGTGGAAGCAGTACGCCGTGCGCGCCTGGCCCACGCTCGTCGTGATCGACCCCGAGGGCTACATCGTCGCCCAGCACGCGGGTGAGGGCCACGCGCACGCCCTGGAGAAGCTCGTCGAGGAGCTGGAGGCCGAGCACGCGGCCAAGGGGACGCTGCGCCGCGGCAACGGCCCGTACGTCGCCCCCGAGCCCGTCGCCACCGACCTGCGCTTCCCCGGCAAGGCCGTCGTGCTGCCCGGCGGCGGCTTCCTCGTCTCCGACTCCACGCGCCACCAGCTGGTCGAGCTGGCCGCCGACGGCGAGACGGTCGTCCGGCGCATCGGCAGCGGCGAGCGCGGCTTCGGCGCCGGCTCCTTCAGCGAGCCGCAGGGCCTCGCGCTCCTGCCGGACGGGGACACGGTCGTCGTCGCCGACACCGTCAACCACGCCCTGCGGACGTACGACCTGCGGACGGGCGCCGTCGAGACCGTCGCCGGCACCGGGCGCCAGTGGATGCAGGGACAGCCCACCTCCGGCCCCGCCCGCGAGGTCTCCCTGTCCTCCCCCTGGGACGTCGCCTGGTTCGCCGACCGGCTGTGGATCGCCATGGCCGGCGTGCACCAGCTGTGGACGTACGACCCGCGGACCGGCACCGTCGAGGTGGCGGCCGGCACGACCAACGAGGGGCTCGTCGACGGGCCCGCGCGCGAGGCCTGGTTCGCCCAGCCGTCCGGGCTCGCCTCGGCCGGGGACCGCCTGTGGGTCGCCGACTCCGAGACGTCCGCGCTGCGGTACGTCGAGCGCGACGGGGAAGGATTCGCCGTCCGCACCGCCGTCGGCACCGGCCTGTTCGACTTCGGCCACCGGGACGGGGACGCCGCACAGGCGCTCTTCCAGCACCCCCTCGGCGTCACCGCGCTGCCCGACGGCTCCGTGGCCGTCTCCGACACCTACAACCACGCCCTGCGCCGCTACGACCCCGCGACCGGCGAGGTCACCACCCTCGCGACCGACCTGCGGGAGCCCTCCGCCGCGGTCCTCGCCGGCGACGACATCGTCGTCGTCGAGTCCGCCCGGCACCGGCTCACCCGGCTGCGCCTGCCCGAGGAGGCGGTACGGGTCGAGTCCGTCGCCCACCGCACGCAGCGGGCCGCCACGGACGTCTCCCCCGGGCGGCTGCGGCTGGACGTCGTCTTCCAGGCCCCGGCCGGCCAGAAGCTCGACACGCGCTACGGGCCCTCCACGCGCCTGCTCGTCAGCTCCACCCCGCCGGAGCTCCTCGCGGAAGGCTCGGGACAGGGCACGGACCTCGGCCGGGACCTGGTGCTGGGGGAGAGCGTGACGGAAGGCGTGCTGCACGTCTCCGCCATGGCGGCGTCCTGCGACGACGACCCGGAGAACGAGTACCCGGCGTGCCACATGCACCAGCAGGACTGGGGCGTCCCGGTGCGGATCACCGAGGGCGGCGCGGACCGGCTGCCGCTGGTGCTGGCGGGCCTGGACGGCTGACGGCCGTCACAGCGGGGTCGGGGGGCAGGGGGGTCAGGGGGGTCACCGCATGAAGCGGTGATCCTCCTCGACCTCGACCACGGGCGCGGCCGGGCGCGGTGGCTGCGTCCGGCGGCGCTTGTAGATGCTCACGTACGCGCAGGTGCCGATGATCCCCACCGCCATCAGGATCAGGCCCACCAAGGGGAGGTTCATCCCGTCGACGTGCCAGTCCACCGCGAAGGTGAGGACCGCCCCGATCCCGATCAGACCGATGCACCATCCCATGCCCATGGCTGAAGCCTCCGAATCGATTGGCCGTTCCGGTGCCGGCACGCATGCGCCTACCCCGCACCGGAACGGCCAATCGGCCGGAGCCCTCAGCCCTTGAGCGCGGCGGCCTCGCCGTCCACCCAGTACGTGCCGCGGGCCTGGTCGTCGACGTGCAGCGAGCCGCCCGGCAGGGCCGGCGCCGCCGGGTCGCCCGGCAGCGGGTCGCCGCCCGCCGTCTGGAAGGTCACCGACAGCTTCTTGACGTCGCGTCCGGGACCGCCCGAGCCGTCCGCCGCGGTGGGCGTGATGCCCGCGTACGCCGCCTTCCCGGGCGGGATCTTCACCGGCGCCTTGGGCCTGGTCTCCTCGCCGACGCCCGCCGTCGCCTGGTCCTGGTCGAAGCGCAGGTACGGGAAGCCGTAAGCGGTGCACGGCTTTCCGCCGGTGTTCGCCGCCACCAGCAGGAGACGGCCGCCCGGCGCCTTGCGGGCCTCGACCGTCAGGTCGCCGGGGCCGCAGGCGTCACCCTTGTCCTGCTTGTCCTGCGGCTTGTCGTCGTCCGTGGAGAGCGCCTCGGCGGTGGAAGGGCTCGCTGCCGGCTTGCCGCCGTCCCTGCCGTCCTTGCCGCCGTCGCTGCCGCAGGCCGTGAGGACGAACGCGGCGGCGACGGCCGGTGCCGCGCCCGCGAGGCGCAGCGCACGTCCGTACTCCACGGCCTCAGCCTTCGAGGAAGGCGGTGAGCGCCGCGGCCAGCAGGAACGGGTCGTCCGCGCCGCACAGCTCCCGCGCCGAGTGCATGGACAGGCAGGCCACGCCGATGTCGACGGTGGCGATGCCGTGCCGGGCCGCGGTGATGGGGCCGATGGTGGTGCCGCACGGCATGGAGTTGTTGGAGACGAAGTGCTGCCAGGGCACGCCCGCGCGCTCGCAGGCGGCGGCGAAGACGGCCCGGCCGCTGCCGTCCGTGGCGTAGCGCTGGTTGACGTTCACCTTCAGGATCGGGCCGCCGTTGGGCACCGGGTGGTGGCCGGGCTCGTGGCGCTCGGAGTAGTTGGGGTGGACGGCGTGGCCGGTGTCGGAGGAGAGGCAGATCGTGCCGGCGAAGGCGCGGGCCTTGTCCTCGTACGTCCCGCCGCGGGCGAAGACGGATCGTTCCAGCACGTTTCCGAGCAGCGGGCCCTCGGCGCCGGTGTCGGACTGGCTGCCGTTCTCCTCGTGGTCGAAGGCGGCCAGCACCGGGATGCAGGGCAGCCCCTCGGAGCCGACGGCGGCGATCAGCGCGGCCGTACCGGCGTGCACGGACAGCAGGTTGTCCATGCGCGGGCCGGCGAGGAGCTCCTGGTCGCGGCCGAGGTAGGCCGGGGGCTCGACGCTGTGGACCATCAGGTCCCAGCCGGTGACGTCCTCGGCGGCCAGACCCGCCTCCTGCGCGACGAAGCGGATCAGATCCCCCTCACGCGGCTCGCCCAGGCCCCAGATCGGGGTCATGTGACGCTGCTTGTCGAGCTTGAGGCCGTCCTGGTTGACGCCGCGGTCGAGGTGGATGGCGAGCTGCGGCACGCGCAGCAGCGGCCGGTCCACGTTGACGAGCCGGTGGCCGCCGTCCCGCAGCGAGACCCGGCCGGAGAGACCGAGGTCGCGGTCCAGCCAGGTGTTGAGCAGCGTGCCGCCGTAGAGCTCGACGGCGACCTGGCGCCAGCCCGCCGCACCGGTGTCCGGCAGCGGCTTCACGCGCAGGTTGGGGGAGTCGGTGTGCGCACCGACGATCCGGAAGGGGGTGGCGGGCGTCGAGCCCTCCGGCACGTACCAGGCGATGATCGCGCCACCGCGCGTCACGTACTTGCCGCCGGTCGTGCCGTCCCACGCGTCGGTCTCTGCGACCTGACGGAAGCCCGCCTTCTCCAGCCGCTCCGCGGTGTTGGCCACCGCGTGGTACGGGGAGGGACTGGCGGCGAGGAAGGACATCAGGTCGTCGGTGTGGCCGCGGTCGAAGCGGTGCGCAGAGCTCATGCGACTCAGGATAAGGATCAGGGCAAGAGCCGGGCGCTGGTTTACGCCCGGGCTCTTGCCCCATCGTTCACACGGGCCTCAACAGCCCTGTACCGATCAGAACGCGGCCTCGTCCAGCTCCATCAGGGAGTTGTCGACGGCCTCGGCGAGCGAGCGCTCGACGGAGACGCGCGGCAGGATGTCGGTCGTGAAGAACTTCGCCGCCGCGATCTTGCCGGTGTAGAAGGCCTTGTCCTTGGCGGAGGCGTCGGCGAGCTTCTCGGCGGCCACGGCTGCGCCCTTGAGCAGCAGGTAGGCGACGACGACGTCGCCGGAGGCCAGCAGCAGGCGGGTGGTGTTCAGGCCGACCTTGTAGATGTTCTTGACGTCCTCGCCGGTGGCGGTGAGGTCGGTGATCATCTTGCCGACGATCGCCTCCAGGTCCACCGCGGCCTTGGCGAGCGCACCGCGGGCGCCGGCCAGGTCCTCGCCGCCGGCCTCGGTGGCCAGGAACTTCTTGATCTCCTCGGAGAGGGTGTTCAGGGCCTGGCCCTGGTCACGGACGATCTTCCGGAAGAAGAAGTCCTGGCCCTGGATCGCCGTGGTGCCCTCGTAGAGGGTGTCGATCTTCGCGTCGCGGATGTACTGCTCGATCGGGTACTCCTGCAGGTACCCGGAGCCGCCGAAGGTCTGCAGCGACTGGGCGAGCTGCTCGTAGGACTTCTCGGAGCCGTAGCCCTTGACGATCGGCAGGAGCAGGTCGTTGAGGCCGTGCAGCGCCTTGGAGTCCTCGCCCGCGGCCTCCTTGACCATGATCTCGTCCTGGACGGAGGCGGTGTAGAGCACGAGGGCGCGCATGCCCTCCGCGTACGCCTTCTGCGTCATCAGCGAGCGGCGCACGTCGGGGTGGTGCGTGATGGTGACCTTGGGTGCGGTCTTGTCCATGAAGTCGGCCAGGTCCGGGCCCTGCACGCGCTCCTTGGCGTACTCCAGCGCGTTGAGGTAGCCGGTGGAGAGGGTGGCGATGGCCTTCGTGCCGACCATCATCCGGGCGAACTCGATGATCATGAACATCTGGCGGATGCCGTCGTGCTTCTCGCCGATGAGCCAGCCCTTGGCGGGGTGCTTGTCGCCGAAGGTCATCTCACAGGTGTTGGAGGCCTTCAGGCCCATCTTGTGCTCGACGTTGGTGGCGTAGACGCCGTTGCGCTCGCCCAGTTCACCGGTCTCGAAGTCGAACTCGTACTTCGGCACGAGGAAGAGGGACAGGCCCTTGGTGCCCGGGCCGGCGCCCTCGGGGCGGGCGAGGACGTAGTGGAGGATGTTCTCCGCCATGTCGTGCTCACCCGAGGTGATGAAGCGCTTCACGCCCTCGATGTGCCAGGAGCCGTCCTCCTGCTGCACGGCCTTGGTGCGGCCGGCGCCCACGTCCGAGCCGGCGTCGGGCTCGGTCAGCACCATGGTGGAGCCCCACTGCTTCTCCACCGCGATCTTCGCGATGTGCTTCTGCTGCTCGGTGCCCTCCTCGAAGAGGATGCCGGCGAAGGCCGGGCCCGAGGAGTACATCCAGATGGCCGGGTTGGCACCCAGGATCGACTCGGCGTAGGCCCAGATCAGCGAGCGCGGGGCGGTGGTGCCGCCGATCTCCTCCGGGATGCCGAGGCGCCACCACTCGGCGTCCATGTACGCCTGGTAGCTCTTCTTGAAGGTGTCCGGAATCGGGGCGGTGTTGGTCTCGGGGTCGAAGACCGGGGGGGTGCGGTCGGTGTCGGCGAAGGACTCGGCCAGCTCGTTCTCCGAGAGGCGCGTGATCTCCGACAGGATGTCCTTGGCGGTCTCGACGTCCATCTCCGCGAACGGGCCGGAGCCGTACAGCTTGTCGCGGCCGAGGACCTCGAAGAGGTTGAACTCGATGTCGCGGAGATTCGACTTGTAGTGGCCCATGACAACGGCTCCGTAGTGACTGGGAGGACGAACCCTCAAATACGTACCGGGCAGTAATCTGCATGATGCTACCCACCGGTAATAAGACGCAACCCCTGTCGGACCGACTGTGACCAGTCTCAATCGACGGACCGGGCGCGCCGGGCGCCGGTCCGTGACATCGGCCGCCCGTGCCCCGGACGCGGCGTACGCCGCTACGCTTTGGCGCATGTACGGCTACGACCAGAACGCGGGCACGCAGGGTTACGCGCCGCCGCCACCGCCGCCGCAGCCCGGCGGCCCCGGCGTCTACGGCGAACAGCCGCTCTACCCGGAGCCGTCCCCTCCGTCGCTCGCCGACGCGGTGCGGGCCTTCACCACGGGTTCGATGTCCGCGGAGGACTTCCAGACGGTCTTCTCCACGTCGAAGGTCTACTGCCCGCGCGGCGACAACCCGGGCTTCCTCGCGCTCCACAACACCCAGCAGCCGGTGATCCCGATGTTCACCTCGCTGAAGGAGCTGCGGCGGTACGCGGGCAAGGAGTCGAAGTACTTCGTCATCACGGGCGCGGAGGTGATCGACCTCCTGCCGACGGGCTACGGCTTCGTGCTGGACATCGAGGGCGACCACCGGATGGTGTTCGACGCGAAGGCGGTCGAGCAGATGGTGGACTTCACGATGCGGAGGCTTTACGGCTGAGCCGTGGGTGCCTGCCGGGGGTGGGCCGGCTCAGCCCTTGCCCGTCGCTCTCCGGTAGAGGGACTCGATCCCGTCGCCGAAGTACGAGCTGTACGACGTCTCCTCGTCGCCGCCCTCGTCGTGGCCGCCCACGACCCCGTTGATCGTGCCCAGTCCGGTCGCGGGGTCGACGTCCGTCAGGAACGGGCCGCCGCTGGTGCCGTTGGGCATGTCCGCGCAGTCGAAGCGGAGCTGCGTGGGGCTGTGGGTCTGCGTGCGGTTCTGGCAGGAGACCGGGCGCTCCTCCCCCAGGGGGTAGCCGATCACCCGCGCCGGCCGGTCCGCCGGCGGCCGGAAGCGTATCCGCTCCGCGCCCGTGACCTGCTCGATCGGCGTGCCGTCCCCGTCCGGTCTGCGCACCCGCAGGAACGCCACGTCGTGGTCCGGGTCGCGGTCGGCCGCCCACTCCGGGGCGATGTCCACCGACGTCGGCACCCACACGCCGTACGGGGCGACGCCGTCGCGGTAGCCCGGCACGAAGGCGACGTCGGTGCGGAAGCCGTCCTGGTAGACGCAGTGCGCGGCGGTGACGATCAGGTCGCCCTTGGGGCTGTGCACGACGCTCGCGCTGCAGCCGTGCCCGGGCTCGCCCTGACCCGTGTAGAACAGCGGCCCGACGGCGGGCGAGGCCGGGGCCTCCGCGGCGCGCAGGGGCTCGGAGGCCGGGAGCGGGTCGGTCTTGCCGCTGCTTGCGGGCTTGAGGGGGGCCGTGCCGTGCTCGGTGCGGACGGCCGAGCGCATCGCCTGCGCGGTTTCGTCCCCTTGCGCCTTCGGCTGGGAGAAGTGGCCGGAGGCGTCGCCGTCGGCCACGGGGGAGTCCGTCGCGAGGCCGTGGTTCGCCACGACGACGCCGAGTCCGGCCAGCGCCACGACCGCGGCGACGAAGGCGGTGACGGCGGCCGGGCGGGGGCCGGTGGCGTTCTGGCGCATTGATCCAGTGTCCATGATCCGCCGTGGGATCCGCCGTGGGGATCCGCCGTGGGATCCGCCGTGGGTGGGCTGCGGCCGCGCCGCGGGAATGCGGTGGACCTTGCAGGTTGTTCACCCTTCAACTAACTTGAACGATGAACGAACCGAGGAGGTCGTCATGCCAGCAGTGACCGTCGAGAACCCGCTGACCCTGCCGCGGGTCTCCGCCCCGGCGGGCGCCCCGCAGCGGCCGGTGCTGTACGTCGGCACGGCTCCGGCGGGTTTCGAGGGCGAGGGATTCCCCGTGCGCAGGGCCTTCGCGGGGATCAATTACCAGTACCTCGACCCGTTCATCATGATGGACCAGATGGGCGAGGTGGACTACGCGGCCGGTGAGCCCAAGGGCACCCCGTGGCACCCCCACCGCGGCTTCGAGACCGTCACCTACATCATCGACGGCACGTTCGTGCACCGGGACTCGCACGGCGGCGGTGGCGTCATCACCGACGGCGACACCCAGTGGATGACGGCCGGCTCCGGGCTGCTGCACATCGAGACGCCGCCGGAGGAGCTCGTCACCAGCGGTGGCCTCTTCCACGGGCTCCAGCTGTGGGTGAACCTGCCGCGGGACGACAAGATGATCGCCCCGAAGTACCAGGACATCCGCGGGGGCAGCGTCAAGCTGCTGGCCTCCGAGGACGGCGGGTCGCTGGTCCGGCTGATCGCCGGTGACGTGGCCGGGCACGAGGGGCCCGGCGCGACGCACACGCCCATCACGATGATCCACGCCTCCGTGAGCCCCGGCGCGGAGCTGACCCTGCCCTGGCGCACCGACTTCAACGCCCTGGCCTACGGGCTCGCCGGGCACGGGTCGGCGGGCGCCGAGGGGCGGCCCTTCTCGATGGGGCGGACGGTCGTCTTCGGGCAGGGCGACTCGGTGACCATCCGGGCCGACAAGAAGCAGGAGTCCCGGACGGAGAACTTCGAGGTCGTGCTGCTCGGCGGGCTGCCGATCCGCGAACCGATGCAGCACTACGGGCCGTTCGTGATGAACACTCACGCCGAACTGGCCCAGGCCTTCGACGACTACCAGGCGGGGCGCCTGGGCGTGATCCCGGCGTAGCCCCTGCGGGGGGCGAGCCGGGTACGGGCGGGCGCTCGCGCCCATGAATCCGCCGCGGGGCGCCGGCCGCGCGGCGGGGGCGGTTTGGGCGCTCGCGCCTATGAATCCGCCGCGGCGGCGCTCAGCCCCCGCGGCGGGTTCCGGCGGTGCCGAGCCCGCCTGAGGTACGTACGGCACCGCCGGGTATCTCGTCGGTGGTTGCTCGCCGCTGCGGCGGGGGTGGATTGCCGGTCGGGCAGTGGAGGAGGGCCGCCCCTCGGGCTCGTAGCGGCGCCGCCGGGTACCTCGTCCGTGGTTGCCTGCCCCGCGGCGGGGGTGGATTGCCGGTCCGGCAGTCGAGGAGGGTCCCTCGGCGGGGGTGATCCTCTAGCCGGCCGCAAGGGAGGTCACCCCCGCGCCCTCCTTCTCGTAGAGCTCGAACCAGATGTTCTTGCCCTCGCCGCGCGGGTCCACCCCCCACGCCCCGGCCAGGATCTCCATCAGCACCAGCCCCCGCCCCGACGAGGCCATCTCCCCGGGGTGGCGCCGGTGCGGCAGTTCGTCGCTGCTGTCCGAGACGTCGACGCGGACGCACCGCGCGCCCGGCTCGCCGGTGATCCGGGCGATCAGCACCGCGTCCCCGTCCGTGTGGACGAGGACGTTGGTGACCATCTCCGAGACCATGAGGACGGCGGAGTCGACCTGGTCTCCGTCCGGCCAGTCGTGCATGAGGTCCCGGACCTGCTGCCGCGCCTCGGCGATGCGTTCCGGTTCGGCCTGGGCGATGGTGAGGACGGTGCGCCGCACGGGCCGCGGTACGGTCGCGGGCTCGGCGCCGGCCGCACCGACGGCGCGGGCGAGCAGCAGGACGGCGATGTCGTCCTCGCGGCGGTCCAGGAGCGGGCCGGTGGTGTAGTACGAGGAGGGCCCGTGGACGGCCTGGACGAGGGCGTCTGCGAGCGCCTCCAGGTCGCCGTCGGGCTCGCCGCCGGTGCAGGCCCTTGTCAGGTCCAGGGGCTGTCCTTCGATGACGCCGCGCAGCCGGTCCCACCCGCTGTCCAGGTCGTGGCCGCCGGTCTCGATCAGCCCGTCCGTGCAGACGATCATCGTCTCGCCGGGTTCGAGGACGAGCCGCGTCGTGGGGTAGTCCGTGTCGGGGTCGATGCCGAGCGGCAGCCCGCCGGCGGTGTTGCGGACGAGCATCGTCCCGTCGCCGAGCCGGATGGCCGGGTTGGGGTGGCCGGCCCGGGCGATGTCGAGCCGCCCGCTCTCGGGGTCGACCTCGATGTACAGGCAGGTCGCGAAGCGCGGCTCGGTCTCGTCGCCCTCGGTCTCGGAGGCGTTGATCCCGGCCAGGAAGTGGGAGGCGCGGGAGAGGACCGCGTCGGGGTGGTGCCCTTCGGAGGCGTAGGCGCGCAGGGCGATCCGGAGCTGGCCCATGAGCCCGGCGGCCCGTACGTCGTGTCCTTGGACGTCGCCGATGACGAGGGCGATCCTGCCGAGGGGGAGCGGGATCATGTCGTACCAGTCGCCGCCGACCTCCAGTCCGCCGCCGGTGGGCACGTAGCGCGCGGCGACGGCCATGCCGGGGATGTCCTGCTGCAGGGTGGGCATCATGGACCGCTGCAGGCCGACGGTCAGCTCGCGCTCGGACTCGTGCACGCTGGCCCGGCTCAGGGCCTGGGCGAGCATCCGGGCGACCGTGGTCAGCACCGACCGCTCGTCGGGGGTGAAGGACACCGGCACGCTGAATCCGGCCATCCACGCCCCGATGATCTGTCCCGCGTTGATCAGCGGCAGGAACGCCCAGGACTGCCGCCCGAAGTGCGCGACGTCGTTCCAGGCCTCGGGGAAGCGGCGCTGGTAGTCCTCGGGGGCCGGCAGGTAGATGGCCCGGCCGGTGCGGATGACCTCGGCGGCGGGGTAGGCCGCGTCCATGGGCAGGTCCAGAAACGGTTCTGCGCTCCCGGGTGTGTACCCGTGGTGCCCGATCACCCGGACCCGGCTGCCCTCCCCGCTGAAGACCGCGAGCCCCGACGGCTCGAAGCCCGGCATCGACAGCCCCGCGGCCACCCGCAGCACCTCGGCGGTGGAGCGGGCCTCCGCGAGGGCGCGCCCCGCGTCCAGCAGGAACGCCTCCCGGTTGCGCCGCCAGTCGCCCGTGATCGTCGCCTGCGCCGCCGACGTCCCCGGGTGCGGCTCCGCCACCTCCTGCAGCGTCCCGACCATGGCGAAGTCCAGCCGCCCGGCGGCAGCGGCCCGCAGCTGCGGACGGGCCCGGCTGCGCACCGTCCGCAGGACCCGCCCCTCCTCGTCCACCACCCGCATCCGCGCCTCGGCGAGCGTGCCCTCCGCCACGGCCAGGCTGATCACGCCCATGATCTCCACCCAGTCGACGGCGTGGAAGCGGGCTCTGACGGCGGATTCCGTCAGCTGCGTACGGGCGGCGGGGAGCCCCAGCAGCCGGGCGGCCTCGGCGTCGAAGGTGGCGATGCGCGTGGCGTCGTCCCAGTGCCACAGGCCGGTCGCGGTGGCGGCCAGTACGTCCTCGGTGCGCATTGCCCTACTTTATGCAGGTCTACGCAGGGGGTACCACCGAAGGTACGGTGGGCGGATCTTCACAAGCGCGCAGTACCCTTGCTCCCGTGTTGTATGCACGCCAGCCCTGTGCCGCAGGTATGAGCCCTGTGCCGTAGGCGGGCTGGCCCACGCCCTCGATCACGACTTGGATGAACGATGCATCGGTACCGGTCCCACACCTGCGGCGAGCTCCGTGCGGCTGACGTCGACACCGACGTGCGACTGAGTGGCTGGCTGCACAATCGGCGCGACCTGGGCGGCATCCTCTTCATCGACCTGCGCGACCACCACGGCCTGGTGCAGCTCGTGGCCCGTCCCGGCACCCCCGCCAACGAGGCCCTGAGCCACCTCACCAAGGAGACGGTCGTCCGCATCGACGGCAAGGTCGTCAGCCGCGGTGCCGACAACGTCAACCCCGAGCTCCCCACCGGTGAGATCGAGGTCGAGGTCTCGGCCGTCGAGGTCCTGGGCGCCGCCGAGCCGCTGCCCTTCACCATCAACGCCGAGGACGGGGTGAACGAGGAGCGCCGCCTCGAGTACCGCTTCCTCGACCTGCGCCGCGAGCGCATGCACAGCAACATCATGCTGCGCTCGGCCGTCATCTCCTCCATCCGCGAGAAGATGACCAACCTCGGCTTCAACGAGCTGGCCACCCCGATCCTGTCCGCCACCTCCCCCGAGGGCGCGCGCGACTTCCTGGTGCCGTCCCGTCTGCACGCCGGCAAGTTCTACGCCCTGCCGCAGGCCCCGCAGCAGTTCAAGCAGCTGCTGATGATCGCCGGCTTCGACCGCTACTTCCAGATCGCGCCGTGCTTCCGCGACGAGGACGCCCGCGCCGACCGCTCGCCGGGCGAGTTCTACCAGCTCGACGTGGAGATGTCCTTCGTCGAGCAGGAGGACGTCTTCCAGGTCATCGAGAAGGTCATGACCGACCTCTTCGAGGAGTTCGGCAACGGCCGCCACGTCACCTCCCCCTTCCCGCGGATCCCCTTCCGCGAGGCCATGCTCAAGTACGGCTCCGACAAGCCGGACCTGCGCGCCAAGCTCGAGCTCACCGACGTCTCCGACGTCTTCGAGGGCTCGGAGTTCAAGGCCTTCGCCGGCAAGCACGTCCGCGCGCTGGCCGTCCCGGCCACCGGCGACCAGCCGCGCAAGTTCTTCGACGGCCTCGGCGACTACGCGGTCGAGCAGGGCGCGAAGGGCCTGGCCTGGGTCCGTGTCGGTGAGGGGAACGCCCTCACCGGCCCGATCGCCAAGTTCCTCACCGAGGAGAACGTCAAGGCCCTGGCCGAGCGCCTCGGCCTGGAGCCCGGCCACGCGATCTTCTTCGGCGCGGGCGAGTTCGACGAGGTCTCCAAGATCATGGGCGCCGTGCGCGTCGAGGCCGCCAAGCGCGCCGGCCACTTCGAGGAGAACGTCTTCCGCTTCTGCTGGATCGTCGACTTCCCGATGTTCGAGAAGAACGAGGACACCGGCCAGATCGAGTTCTCGCACAACCCCTTCTCCATGCCGCAGGGCGGCCTGGAGGCGCTGAACACGATGGACCCGCTGGACATCCTGGCCTGGCAGTACGACATCGTCTGCAACGGCACCGAGCTGTCCTCCGGCGCCATCCGTAACCACGAGCCCGACGTCATGTACAAGGCGTTCGAGATCGCCGGTTACAGCAAGGAGGAGGTCGAGAAGGAGTTCGGCGGCATGCTGCGCGCCTTCAAGTTCGGCGCCCCGCCGCACGGCGGCATCGCCCCGGGCGTCGACCGCATCGTGATGCTCCTGGCCGACGAGCCGAACATCCGCGAGACCATCGCCTTCCCGCTCAACGGCAACGCGCAGGACCTGCTGATGGGCGCCCCGAGCGAGGTCGACGAGGCCCGCCTGAAGGAGCTCCACCTGTCGATCCGCAAGCCGGTCGTCAAGTAGTACGCACTTTCAGCGCCGCTACGTGCTGAGCCCCCGCGCCGTCCTCGGCGCGGGGGCTCACGCGTGTCGTCAGTGGCCCGTCTCCCCGTCGGTCCGCTCGCGCAGCAGGTCCGCGTGGCCGTTGTGGCGCGCGTACTCCTCGATCATGTGCAGGTAGATCCACCGCAGGGAGACCTCCTGCCCCCGCACCGTCCCCACCGCGTCCAGCGACAGCGGCGCGCACGCCGACCGGGACCGCGCGATCTGCTCCTGCCACACGGCCACGGCCCTCGCGAGACTCGCGTCCGGCGCGACGGCGAAGCCCCCGTGGGCCTCGTCCAGGAGCTCGGCGGTTCTCGCCTCACCGCCCGCCCCCGGCCCGTACAGCCACGGCACCGCCTCGCGCTGGAGCACTCTGCGGAACCACTGCCGCTCCACCTCGCCCATGTGCTGCACGAGGCCCAGCAGGCTCAGCGCGGACGGCGGCGCCGCCGGTTCCCGCGCTTGCTCGTCGGTCAGTCCGGCCACCTTGCGCGCGAGGGTGGCGCGCTGGAAGTCCAGCCAACTCTCCAGTGTGGTGCGCTCATCGGCCGTCAGGGGTGGGATGGCCCGCTCTGTCGTCACCATGACGGCAGTGTCACATGAGCGCGGTCACCATGGGCAGCTTCGGGCAGCATCCCGCAGCGCTGTGCACGGCTCGCGACAGCTGCCGCCGCGTGATCGCCGGCCGCCACAGCACGGAGCTCACCCCGTACTCCGCCACCGCCATCAGCTCGCTCTCCCCGAGCTCGTCCGCGACCAGCACCACCGGCGCCTCGCCCGCGCGCGCCAGCCGCCGCAGGGTGGCCGCCGCGGCCGGGTCGTCGGCCCCCATGAGGACGAAGTCGACGGCCCCCTCCTCGCCCCGCCGCACCACCTGCACCCCGGGCAGCACGGCCCGCACCTCCCGGGCGAACCGGGCCCGCGCCAGTTCGTCGGTGGCGTGCACGCTGATGGTGATCGGCTTCTTGAACACTGCTCTTCCTCGTCTTCCCGGCTTCCCCCGTACGGTGTGGCTCCCAGCCTGGCCCGCCCGCCTCAACGGACGATTACCGTTCCATCAACGGGCACGCACGGCACGCACGGAGGGCCCGGAACCTCCTCGGTTCCGGGCCCTTCGCCGCTTGGTCTACGGGGTGGCTAGGCCGCCGTCTCCTCGCCGCCGCCGAAGCGCTCGCGGTAGGCCTCCAGGTCGTCCTCGGTGATCTTCGCGAAGAGCACCGGCGGGACGCTGAACGCCGTACCGGCCGGGACGAAGGACAGCGAGCGGGCCTCGTCCTTCGTAACCCACGTCCGCGTGTCGTCGGCGAGGTCGAACGCGAGGCGCAGGGCCGACGCCGACTGCGGGATGAACGGCTCCGAGATCACCGCGTACAGGTGGATCAGGTTCATCGCCGTGCGCAGCGTCAGCGCCGCGGCCTCCGGGTCGGTCTTGATCTGCAGCCAGGGGGCCTTCGTCTCCAGGTAGGAGTTGCCCGCGCTCCACAGCGCGCGCAGGGCCTGCGCGGCCTTGCGGAACTGCATGGCCTCCATGTGCTCCTCGTACTCCTGGAGCAGCTGGGCGATCTCGCGGCCCAGGTTCGTCTCGGCCTCGCCCGCCTCGGAGCCGGCCGGGACCGTCTCGCCGAAGCGCTTCTTGGAGAAGGACAGCACGCGGTTGACGAAGTTGCCGAGGACGTCGGCGAGGTCCTTGTTCACCGTGGCCGAGAACAGCTCCCACGTGAACGACGTGTCGTCCGACTCGGGGGCGTTGGCCATCATGAAGTAGCGCCAGTAGTCGGCGGGCAGCAGCTCCAGTGCGTCGTGCGTGAAGACGCCGCGCTTCTGGGACGTGGAGAACTTGCCGCCGTAGTAGTTGAGCCAGTTGAAGGCCTTGACGTAGTCGACCTTCTTCCACGGCTCGCGGGTGCCCAGCTGGGTGGCCGGGAACATCACCGTGTGGAAGGGGACGTTGTCCTTGCCCATGAACTGGGTGTAGCGGACGTCCGTCGCCTCGTACCACCAGGACTTCCAGTCCCGGTTCTCCGGGTCCTGGCCCGCCCACTCCTTCGTCGCGCCGATGTACTCGATCGGGGCGTCGAACCAGACATAGAAGACCTTGCCCTCGGCCGCCAGCTCCGGCCACGTGTCCGCCGGGACCGGCACGCCCCAGTCCAGGTCACGGGTGATCGCGCGGTCGTTCAGCCCCTCGGTCAGCCACTTGCGGGCGATCGAGGACGCCAGGACCGGCCAGTCCTTGCCGTGCTCGTCGATCCACGCCTCGACCTCGCCCTGCAGGGCCGACTGGAGGAGGAAGAGGTGCTTGGTCTCGCGGACCTCCAGCTCGCTGCTGCCGCTGATCGCCGAGCGCGCGTCGATCAGGTCCGTCGGGTCCAGGACGCGGGTGCAGTTCTCGCACTGGTCGCCGCGGGCCTTGTCGTAGCCGCAGTGCGGGCACGTGCCCACGATGTAGCGGTCGGGCAGGAAGCGGCCGTCCGCCAGGGAGTAGACCTGGCGGATCGAGCGCTCCTCGATGAAGCCGTTCTTCTGCAGCTGCCGCGCGAAGTGCTGGGTGATCTCGTGGTTCTCCGGCGAGGAGCTGCGGCCGAAGTAGTCGAAGGACAGCGCGAAGCCGTCGTAGATCGCCTTCTGCGCGTCGTGCTGCTGAGCACAGAAGTCGGCCACGGGCAGGCCGAGCTCCTTGGCACCCAGCTCGGCCGGGGTCCCGTGCTCGTCGGTGGCACAGATGAACAGCGTCTCGCGACCGGTCTGGCGGAGGTACCGGGCGTACACGTCCGCCGGGAGCATGGACCCCACCATGTTGCCCAGGTGCTTGATCCCGTTGATATACGGAAGGGCGCTGGTGATGAGGTGTCGAGCCATTTCGGCTGCTCCCTGGTCGCGGGCGGTATATGGAGGCCTTTAGCGTATCCGAGCGACCGGGTGTGACCGCGCGCCGTTTCTTCAGGCCATCCAGGCGCGCCAGGGCCGGGTGATCACCTCCCGGTAGGTGTGGTGGGAGGGGTTCCGCCCGGCGTGCCGGAAGGTCCACGCCTGGGCGTCGCCCGGGTCCTCACCCGGCGCGGAGCGCTCCTCGCAGACGGCGCACTGCATGGCGTACGTGACGGGCTCGGCGTCGGGCTCGCGGTCGGGGGTGAGGGTCCAGATGCCGAAGCGGTAGACGCTCCGCGGGGGATTTTCATTACTCACGGCATATTGATGCCCACGGCGGCGTAGCGTGACGGGTCACGGGATGGCTACGGCCGGTGATGTGCGGAATCTCTGGCCAGAGGGTGTGCTGTCTGTAACAGGGAGGGTATGGGCGTGGGCGAGGTTTTCCTTCCGGTCAACCATCGGTATCTCGGAAACCAGTTCATGATGTGGCGCCAGGAGGCCGGGCTGTCACGAGAGGAAGTGGCTGAGGCCGTCGGCTATTCCGCGGAAATGGTGAGGTCCGTGGAACAGGGGCGACGGGCGTGTCCGCCGAGAATGGCGGAGATCGCGGATGAGCTGTTCGGTGCGAGGGGAAAGTTGAAGGCGGGCCTGTCGTATCTGACGCGGGACAAGATCCCCAATCGTTCCCGGGATTTTATGGAGAGCGAGGCCATCGCGATTTCGTGGCGGTCGTTGGAGGGCCTGCTCATCCCAGGGCTGCTGCAGACCGAGGAGTACGCGCGCACGCTCATGGGCGGTGTCTGGCCCCCGGTGCCGCAGGAGAAGGTCGAGGAGAGGCTCTCGGTGCGCCTGGAGCGTCAGAAGCAACTGAGGACCAGGCCTACGGTGCCCTTCGGGTTCGTGGTCTTCGAGGCGGCGTTGCATGTCCCGCTGGGTGGTGCCGAGGCGCAAAAGCGGCAACTGTTGCATCTCGCGGAATCCGCGGAACTGCCGAACGTCACCTTTCAGATCCTGCCCTACGAGCGGGCTGTTCCTAGCGTGCTGAGCGGTGGGATGGTGCTTCTGGAAATGCCGGAGCTCCGTCGGATCGTCTATGTGATGGGGCAGTCCCTGACTGAGCTGGTCACGGAGCCGAAGGATGTCAGCCACTTGGAGCAGAAGTACGCAAGGATTTCTGCTCAGGCTCTCGGCCCCGAGGACTCCGTGAAATTCATCGAGCGGATGGTGGACAGACTGTGAGCTACCAGCTGATGTGGTTCAAGTCCAGCTACAGCGATGAGGAAGGCGACAACTGCGTCGAGGTAGCCAATGGGCCGCGCGTCATACACATACGGGACTCAAAACAAGGGTCGGGCCCTCAAGTCGCCGTAGGCGCCCCCGCCTGGGCGGGGTTCATCGGGTACGTCGCCGCGCCGTAGACGCGTACAGCGGGTGGGGGCCCGTGGTTCAGGTGCGGGTCAGAACGGGCGCGGCTGGGGACCCGCACCCGACCCACGGATCCCCACCCACCCCCCAACCCCCAACCCCCGAACCCCGACCCCCGAGGCTCGGGGCTCCGAATTCGGGGCCGTCGGGCGCCGTTCGCCCCGTACCCGCCCCGTGCCCAGGCGAGCCTCGGGATTCGGGGGTCGGGATTCGAGCGTCCCCTACAAGGAATGGGCGGTGGGTTCTCCCCACCCTCCCACCCAAGCCTCGCGCCGCTCACGCCCGCGCTCGCGCGTAACCACACCTGCATGACTTTCCGCAACCGCGCATACACACCCCGCGCTCAGCGTGTAGCGTGCGCCACAACAAAGCGACCCCGGACCGGTGTTAGCGCACCGAGCCGGGGTCTGACCTCCAAGATCAAGGGAATTTGATCTCGTGGCTGCTGTCCACCTTACCGCTCCCCCCATGGCCGCACCCGGGTACGGCAAACGCACCGCACCCGATCAAGCCCCGCGCTCCCGCGACGACTTCGCCCGCCTCCCCGCCCGCGAGGCGTCCATCGCCTCCCACATCGACCGGCTCCCCGACGGCGCCGCCGTCGACATCAAGACCCTCGCCAAGGAGCTCCCCGCCTACGGGCAGCAGGCCGTGGCCTCCGCCCTCAAGGCCCTCGCCGCAGCCGGCCACCTGCGCCGCATCCGGCGAGTCGCCGGCGAAGGGCGTACCCAGTGGGTGTCCCGCTGGTTCTTCTCCCGCACGCCACGGGACGACGCCTGGTGGGAGGCCTTTCTGGAGAACGCCGAGGGGAAGCCCGCCCTGCCGACGACCCCGGCCACCACCCCGGCCACCACCACGGACGCCGCGGCCACCGCCCCGCCCCAGGCCCCGCCCCGACCCGAGTCCTCCCCCGCCTACATCGCCCTCGCCACCCTCGGCTGCTCCGACCCCCGCCTGATCCTCTCCGCCGCCGAATGCACCGCGCTCGAACCCCTCGCAGCCGAGTGGCTCGCGCGGGGTGTCACGCCTCAGGCCTTCGCGCGGATCCTCAGCAACGGGCTCCCCGGCGTCATCCACTGCCCCGGTGCTTTCACCCGCAAGAGGCTCATCGACAGGCTTCCTCCGGAACCCCCTCCCGCCCCCGCCCCCGCCCCGAGCCGGGAACCGGAATCCCCGAGCCGGGAACCGGAATCGGCACCCCCACCCCGCTGGATCATGGAATGCGCCGACTGCGGCATCCCCGGCCGTCCCGAGGCACTCCCCGGCGGCCTCTGCCGCACCTGCCGCGGCGTCGAACCGCCCCCGGACGGCCAGGACCCGGAGGACGTCCGCGCCCGCGTCTCCCTGCTGCGCGCCATGTCCGCGCAAGCCGCGCGAGGGGCGCCGCCCTCCACGGGCAGGCGGTGACGCGTACAGGCATCCCGGCATCCCGCCCAGCCGCACCCCGCCTCGCCCGCCGAAGTCGGCCAAAGTGCACCTCAGCCGCATTTCGCCTGGTGCCCCCGGAGCACCCTTGACACTCTGCGGCGGTGCTGCGTATTCACTTCACGGACACCGACCTGCTGAACACCCGCGTCGCCACCGCACCGGACGCCGCGTGGGAACTCGTGCTGAGTCTGCGGCACTTACGAAGACGCGTCGTGCCGCCGCGCTACGCCGACTGGCACCGCGACGTCCTCGCGCGGTTCGGGCAGTCGCCGCCGCACCCGCGCCCGCCCGAGGCGTACCGCGAGGTCGCCGTCGAACCGTACTGGGACGACATCCGGTCCAGCGTGGACGGCGACCGCGCCCTGCGGATCCGGGCCCTGCTCGACGGCGGGGTCAACGGCCTGCTCCGCAGCTACCTGCCCACCATGCGGTGGATGCCGCCGACCTTGCACGTCCGCAGTGCCGTGGACAGGGACTACGCCCTCCGCGGCCGCGGGCTGCTGCTCCAGCCGTCGTACTTCTGCCACGGCGTGGCGCACCTGCCCGAGGACCCGGACGCGCCGCCGGTCCTCGTGCACCCGGCGGTTCAGCCGCAATCCGACCCCGCGGGTGACAAGGCGCTGGCCCGGCTGATGGGGGCGACGCGCGCCGGGATCCTCATCGCGGCCGGGACGGCGTGCACCTCCGGGGAGCTCGCCCGCCGCGTAGGCGTCTCCGCTCCTACGGTGAGCCATCACCTGTCGGCACTGCGGGACGCGGGCCTGCTCAGGACCATGCCGCACGGAACGAGCGTGCTGCACGTCCGTACCCGTACGGGTTCCGCACTCGTGAATTCGAGCTGCGAGTTTCGATGAGGATCGAAGGCGCTGTCTTTCCTCCCTCCCGCCGGACAGGATGGCGCACGAAACCGAAACGCTTCCTGCTCCTGCAAACACACGAAACAGGAGGGCTTTGGTATGCGATTCAAGCGTTTGGCCGTGGCCGGGGCGATTGCCGTCGCCACCGCGGGTTCGGGCCTTCTGGCCACTTCGCCGGCATCCGCGGCGACGGACAGTTTCACGCAGAGCTGTTCGACCGGCTATGCGTGCCTGTTCTACTACCAGAACTACACCGGTGCGATCCACAAGCAGGCCCACAACGACGCGAACTACCGGGGCAACACCTTCGTGTCGAGCAGTTCCACGCGGGGCAGCGAGGGATCGAACGCGACGGTGCGGAACAACGCGGCGTCGGTCGACAACTGGGACTTCAACAGCGCCTTCACGGTCTACTCGCTGCCGAACTACCAGGGCGCGCACCAGCGCATCGCGCCCGGTGGCGCCGCGAACCTCAACGACCAGCTGCGGAACAACAACGAGTCGGGCCGTTTCGGGTGACCGAGCACCCCTCGCGTAAAGGGAGCCCCGCCCGTCGTCACGGGCGGGGCGCCTTCGCTGTCGCCCTCGCGGGCGCGCTCCTCGCGCTCGCGGGGTGTTCGGGGTCCTCGTCCGGTGACAAGGTCCCGCAGCCCAGTGCCTTTCCCGCGATGACGTCCGCGGCCTCCCATTCCCTTCCCATCGACCCCTACCTCCTCACCAATGAGCAGGCGGACCGCCTCGATGCCGCACAACGCACCCTCGTAGAACGCTGTATGCGCCGTTTCGAGGTCGCCTATAACCCGCCTGCCCCCTCCACCCCCTTCCGGCCCGAGACCCGTACGCAGTACCGCTACGGCATCACCGATCCCACCGCCGCCGCCCGCCACGGCTTTGCCCCGCCCGGCAGCCCGCGGACGCCGCCCCGGCCGCCCTCGCCGCCGGCGCTCGCCCCCGAGGCGAGCATCGTCCTCACCGGTACGGACGACCCCAGGGCCAAACCGGGCAGCGCGGCTGCGAAGGGAGGGCAGCGGGTCAACGGGCGTACGGTCCCCGCTGGCGGCTGTCTGGGGGAGGCGCGTTCCGCGCTGCGGGCGGACGGCGCCGAGGCCGGGGGAGACGCCCCGGTCGCCGACCGGATCAATTCCGGGAGCTTCGAGCGCTCGCAGCGCGACCCGCGCGTGGTGCGCGTCTTCGCCCAATGGGCGGCCTGCATGAAGAAGCGCGGCTTCGCTTCGTACGACGATCCGCTCAAGGCCGCGGCCGACGCGGCCTGGCGCACGCCCGAGCCGTCCGCGGAGGAGCGGGAGACGGCGGCGGCCGATGCGCGGTGCAAGGGGGAACACAACGTGGTGGGCGTCTGGTTCGCGGTCGACGCGGCGTACCAGCGGCAGGAGATCGACCGGAACGCGAAGGAGCTCGCCGCGGTCAAGGCGGAGCTCGCCACCCGTCAGGAACTGGCCGGGGCTGCCCTGGGCACCCTCCCTCCCCGGCCCTAGGGTGGGCGGCCTGACCCGCACGTTCCGACGTCCGCTCCGTACCCAGGAGGGTTCATGAGCGTCCACGCCACCACCACGTACCTGGTCAGGAACGAGAAAACCGGGCTGTACCTGACGGTCCGGGGCCTCAGCAGGCACGACGCCGCCGATATCGTCCAGGAGCCGCTCCACGACTGGCCGCAGCGCGCGAGCCAGGCGTGGCGCCTGGAGCCCGGGCAGGGCGGTGAGCACGTCTACCGGCTGCAGAACCAGCACAGCGGGCGCTATCTGCAGGTGCGGTACTGCCGCAAGGACCCGGGCGCGCCGGCCGAACAGCGGCACCTGGAGGAGAACGACCCGGCCTACCAGAGTCAGACCTGGGAGATCCGGGACGATGACGACCGCAGGATCGTCAACGTCCACAGCGGGCTCGGGCTGAACGTCCGCGGCCACTCGGCGGCCGCCGGTGCCGTCGTCGAGCAGCAGGCGGGGGACGAGGAGAACAGGGTCTGGCGCTTCGAGGCCGTGGAGCCGCGCGGGGAGGCGAAGCTCTTCCACGCGCTGGCGGGCACGGTCGTCGAGCCGAGTTCGCTCGGGATCCTGGCGACGCTCACCAATGCGCTCAAGGCTTCGCTGGAGGCGTCCGGCGGGATCTTCGGCACGGTGTCGAAGTGGGTGCCGGGGAGCACCACGCCGTACATCGTCTTCGACGGCTTCCGTGGCGAGGAGGTCGTCCGCTTCTCGCAGCGGAACCGGGTGGAGGCCGGGCCGCGGAAGATCAGCGAGCAGTTCCCGCACCTGCCGAAGGAGTTCCACGGCGGCTTCGACTTCGTGACGCGGGCGCCGGGGTGGAGCGAGCACCGGTACGTGGGCGTCAAGGGCGACCTGGCCGTCGAGTTCTCGGACCGGAGCAGCGGCGAGAGCCTGCGCAGCACCGACTTCTACTTTCCGCGCGAGCAGCTGGAGCCGGTGATCGGCGGGGCGGTGAAGGCGGCGGTGCAGGGGACTCCCGACGGCCGGTACCAGCTGGTGTTCGGGGAGAAGGGGGCGACGGCGCTGATCGACGTGCCGCGGGGGCCGGCGGCCGGGAAGCGGGGCGCGGACCGGCGCGACATACGGCCGGTGCGGCTGGACCACCTGCCCGAGCCGTGCAGGCCCGATGCCATCGCTTCGGCGGCGGTGGGCGACGAGATGCACTTCTTCGCGGTCAAGGGCGATCAATACCTCGTCTTCACCTTCCGTGAGGTGATCCACGGGCCGGGGAAGATCCTTGACGCGTATCCGTTCCTGCTGGGGCTGTGGGGCTGAGCGAACGGCCTGGCACGGGCCGTTGTGAGCCGTTGTGACCGGGTGGCGGGGGCTGCCCCTCCCGCCACCCGGTTCCCCTCCCTCTTCAAGGAAGCCTCAGTGGAAGTGGCGACCTCAGTGGAAGTAGGCGGCCTCAGTGGAACCAGGCGGCCTCAGTGGAAGTAGACGACGTCGACCTGGCCGTCCGCCCGGTAGGAGAAGCCGGCTTCGCCGCTGCCTTCTCCGGGCGGGAGGGTGACGAAGTCGACGGCGTCCTGCAGGGATGCGAAGGTGCCCGCGTGGGACGTCTTCACCTCGCCTTCCTCGCTGGGGACGGCTTCGCCGGTAACGGCCATGTGAGAGCTCCTGTATTCCTATGCCGATGCACTGTATCCGCAGAGTGACTCTGCGATTACCAACCGTAGTTGTTCGATCGGCGGACCGTAACCGCGCTCCAGGGGCGCGCGGAGGCATCCCCAGGGGCGCGAACGGCGCGTTCATGTCACCGCTATCCGGTCAATGGAGAGGTTTGCGAAACATGTCCTCCTGTACACCGCATCCTGGGAGGGGATGCGTTGCCGAAGGAGACGGACGAGGACATGCGGGTACTGGTCGCCGAGGACGAAGAGATACTGGCCGAGCTGATCGCCACGGGCCTGCGCCGGGCCGGGTTCGCCGTGGACACCGTCTACAGCGGTGACGCCGCCATCGCCTACCTCTCCCTTCACGACTACGACGTCGTGGTCCTCGACCGCGACCTGCCCCGCGTCCACGGCGACGACGTCGCCCGGCACCTCGTCGCGAACGGCTCCCGCACCCGCATCCTGATGCTCACCGCCGCCGGCTCGATGGAGGACCGGGTGGCCGGGCTGGACCTGGGAGCCGACGACTACCTGCCCAAGCCGTTCGAATTCCCCGAGCTGATCTCGCGGGTGCGCGCGCTGCGGCGGCGCAGCGCCCGCCCGGCGCCGCCGCTGCTGGAGAAGGCCGGGCTGCGGCTCGACACGGTGCGCCGGACGGCCGACCGCGACGGCCGGGACCTCGACCTCTCGCCCAAGGAGTTCGCCATCCTGCAGCTGCTGCTGGAGGCGGACGGCGCGGTCGTCAGCGCGGAGGAGCTGCTGGAGCGCGCGTGGGACGCCCACGCCGACCCGTTCACGGGCGCGGTGCGCGTGGCGATGAGCAAGCTGCGCGGCAAGCTCGGGGATCCGGCGCTGATCCGCACGGTGCAGGGCGTGGGGTACGCGCTGTGAAACCGGTGAGGCGGCCGTTCCTCACGGCCCGTACGCGCATCGCCGTGGCCTTCGGCGGCATCTTCCTCGTGCTCGGCGGGGCCCTCCTGCTCACCGTGAACCTGCTCTCGCGCGCCGGCACCCGGGAGCGGGCGACGACGATCGCGCGGAACGCGGTGCCGGTCGAGATCGTCCGGCCCGGGGAGACGGTGAACACGTGGACGGCGTACCGGATCTCCGGCGACGTCAGCGCCGCCGCCTCCCAGCAGATGATCATGTGGTCGGCGGCGGCCCTGCTCGTGACGGCGCTGCTGGCGGTCGGCGTGGGGTGGTGGACGGCGGGCCGCTGCCTGCGCCCCGTCCAGGGCGCCTTCGAAAGCCAGCGGCGCTTCATCTCCAACGCCTCGCACGAGCTGCGCACGCCGCTGGCCGTGCAGCGCACGGCGATCCAGGTGGGGCTGGACGGGGACCCGTCCCCGGACGAACTGGCCCACGTACGGACCACGCTCCTGGAGGCCAACCGCCGCTCCGAACGGCTCATCGACGGCCTGCTCCTCCTCGCCCGCAGCGACCGCGGCCTGGAGCGCCGCGACCCGCTCGACCTGGCCGAGATCGTCACGGAGGAGACCGGCGCCGTCGCGGGCCGCGCGGAGCGGGCCGGGGTGCGGCTGTCCGTGCGCAGCGAGCGGGCGCCGCTGCGGGGGAACCGGGTGCTGCTGGGGCAGCTGGCCGGGAACCTGCTGCGGAACGCGGTGGAGTACAACCACCGCGGCGGCGACGTGTACGTGCTGGTCGAACCGGGCCGGCTGGTGGTGCGCAACTCCGGCCCGGTCGTGCCCGCGGCGGACATCCCCGCCCTCTTCGAGCCGTTCCGCCGGGGGCGCGGCAAGGAACGGCTCTCCGGCGGCACGGGCCTCGGCCTGTCCATCGTCCAGTCCATCGCCCGCGCCCACGGGGGGCGGGCCTGGGCCGTGCCCAACCGGGGCGGGGGGCTGCGCGTGACCGTGGAGATACCGTCAGCCCTTGTCAGGCCTTGACTCAGCCCGACGCAGTCCGACTCAGTCCGACTCAGTTCTTGACTCAGTCCTTGACGATGCCTGCCGCCCGGGCCTCCTTCAGCCAGTCCGGGAACTCCACCATCAGCTCCGCGTAGAGCCGGGCGGCCGTCAGCGACTTCGGGTCGCGGCCCGCGTGGAAGAACCCCGCGTTGTCGACGACGCGCTTCTCCGGCACGGGGAGGTCGTCCAGCTTGCGCAGGAAGTCGAAGCCCTTGCCCTCCGGGTCGCCGAAGGCGACGAACTGCCAGAAGATCGGCAGGTTCGCGCTCTCGCAGAGGGCGCGTTCCGCGGCCGCCTTGCTGTACGGGCCTCCGTCCGTCTGGAAGATGACGAACGCGGGGGCGGTCGAGCCGGACTTCTTGTAGTGCTCGATCACCGCCTCCATCGCCCAGTGGTAGTTGGTGCGGCCCATGTGGCCCATGGAGGAGTGCAGTTCCCCGATGCGTCCCTCGTAGTTGCCGAGGTCGACCTCGGCCACGCCGTCGACGTCCGTCGAGAAGAAGACGACCGGGACCGTACCGTCGTCGTCCAGGTTGGCGGACAGGCCCAGGGCCTGCTCGGCGAGGTGCTGCACCGTGCCGTTCTTGTAGAACTCGCGCATCGAGCCGGAGCGGTCGAGGACGAGGTAGACGGCTGCGCGCTGCCCGGTCAGGCCCTGCTTCTCCAGGGAGAGGCCGGCGGCCTTGTAGAGGCTCACCAGTCCGGGAGCGGACTTCTCCACCTTCGTCAGGCTGATGGCGGGGGTCTGCGCGGGGGCGGCCTGGGCAGGGATGGCCGGGGCGGGGACGGCCTGTGCGGGGGCGGTCTCCGCCGGGGTCCCGTCGCGCGGCGGCATGGCCGGGGAGGGCTCCGGCACCGGGCCCGGCGCGGGCTCCGGCTTGCGGACCGGGTCCGGGCCGGGGGCCGGCTCGGGCACCGGCTCCGGGTCGACCGGCGGGACGGGCTCCGGCTCGGGGATGGGCTTGGGCGTGGGCACCGGAGTGGGCTGCGGCTCGGGCTCCGGGCTCGGCTCCGGCGGGATCGGTCCCGGGCCCGGGCGCGGGCCGGGGGTGGGTCCGGGCCGCGGCGGCACGTGCGGCTCCAGCGGGCCGGGGTCGGGGATCGTGTCACCGGCCGGCTCGGCGGCCGGCTCTGCGGTCCGGGCTCCGCTGCCGCCCTGCTGCGGCGGCACGGGTGCGCGGAGAGGCTCGGTGACCTTCGGTTCGGTGGTCTCCGGCTCGGCGGACCTCGGTTCGGTGACCTTCGGCTCGGCGGTCCTCGGTTCGGTGGCGGCCGCCGGCTCGGGGGCCGTTGCGGGTGCCGCCGTGGGGGCCGTCTCCTCCGCGGGTGTCCGTGGGCGGGCCACGACCGGATCGGGGCGGGATTCCGTAAGAGACGGGTCACGGGACTCCGTGCGCGCCTCGCCGGAGGCGGCCCGTGGCCCGGGCTCCTGCGAGGGCGCGGGCACGGAAGGCGGCGCGCTCTGCTGGGGCAGGCTCGCGTCGTCTCGCTCGGCCGTCGCTGTCCTGGACCGGCCGAACGCGTTCCGCAGCAGACTCCGAATGCCCATGTGGAGTAGTCCTTCACGTGTCTCGGGAGCTATGAAATGTCCGTGTTGCGGTTATACGTCCCCCGGGGGGACGGTGACGTAAGGCTAGCCGCCCCCCTATTCCCCGCATGCTCAGACCCTCGCGAGGCACTCCCGGCCGCCCCACGCACGGGGGACGGGCCCTACGCCCACTTGGGGCCACGAAAGTTCACGCCGCGTCAGAAACGGGCGCCGCGGACATCGTTTTCACGCCACTCGGAGGGGGAACCTCCGGGTCAGCGGCGCAGCGGCCGGACGAAGACCTCCAGGGCGTCCCCCACGTCCCCCGCCGCGGGCGGGCGCACCTGCCCCGCCCGCTGCCAGCCCCACGCGCGGCGGGCGCCCTCCGCCTCCGGGGCGTGCGCGTCCGAGGGGGCCATGACCAGCGCCGCGAGCGACGCGCCGCTGCCGGACAGCAGCCGGTCGTGCAGCCGCCGGCCGATGCCCTGGCGGCGGTGGCGGGGCGCGACCACGAGCTCGGCGACGGCGAAGACCCGGCCGGCGGCCGTCAGCTCCTCCAGCTCGCCGGGGACGGGGCCGAGGAAGCCCTGCCACCGGACGCTGTCGCGCGCGAGCGGATAGCCGTAGGCGCAGCCCACCGGGCCGCCGGCGTCCGCGACCACCAGGTCGAAGCCCGGCCGCGCGGAGTGCTCGGCGAGCCGCTCACGGAAGCGGTCGCGGCTGTGGAAAGGCTCCACGCGCGGCTCCCTCCCGGGCCCTCCGTGCGGCCCGCCCCGGCCGACGTGCGGTCGTGCGTACGCCGTGACGTGCAGATCCGCGAGCTGGTCGCGGTACTGGTCGGCCTGCCAGCGGCTCAGCCTGCGAAGGAAGACGTCACCCATGCGCCCTTCTTGCCCAGCGGAACCCCTACCCACCCGCCGACGCGCACGGTTTCCGGGGCGAGAACGGCAGGGGGCGGACAGGCCACGGGCGGGACAAGAGCAGGGTAAGAAATCGGTCCAGGGCAACCCTGTCCGCCCATTCCGGCCTCTTCATCGGTGAGTATCGCTTTACCGAACATGAGTACCCACCACAGGGGCAGGGGGCTGAGAGACGCATGGGCCTGACCAGCAGGTCGCTCTTGTACACGGTGGTGTTCGTCGCCGTGCTGTGTGTGGGTCTCACCCTCTGGCTCTGGCCGCGGCTTTCCGGGCGCGGTGTGCTGCCCCTGCTCGGACGGCTCGGCGCGATCCTGGTCACGCAGCTGACGATCATGTCCTCGGTGCTGCTCGCGGTGAACTCCGCCAACAGCTTCTACGGCTCGTGGGGCGAGCTGATCGGCAAGTACGACCGGGCGCCGGGGCAGGTCACCCAGGGCATCGAGAGTGGTGGCCCGAACGCCGCGGCGGTCGACGCGGGCAAGGGCGGGCTCGTGAAGCACACCGGCACGGAGGGGATCGACAAGACCGACATCCCGCAGGGGCCGAAGGACAAGGTCGGCGCGGTGGAGTCGGTGCGGCTCGTCGCCCGCCGCGCGGGTGTCGTGGAGCCGGCGTTCGTCTACCTGCCGCCGCAGTACTTCCAGGAGCAGTACAAGCGACAGCGCTTTCCCGTGATCATCGCCATCAGCGGCTACCCCGGCGGTATCACGAACCTCTCCCACTTCCTGCGGGTGCCGAAGACGGCGAGCGAGCTGATCACCGAGCGCCGGATGCAGCCGACCGTGATCGTGATGGTCCGGCCGACGATCGCGCCGCCGCGCGATACCGAGTGCGTGGACGTCCCCGGCGGCCCGCAAGCGGAGACCTACTTCACCAAAGACGTGCCGGAGGCCCTCAAGAGCGCCTACCGCGTCGGCCACGAAGCCAGCGCGTGGGGCGTCATGGGGTACTCCTCGGGCGGCACGTGCGCGCTGGAACTCGCCATGCGGCAGCCCGGAACGTATCCGGTGGCGGGCGCCCTCTCCGCCGACTACAAGATCAAGAATGATCTGACCACGGGAAACCTCTTCGGTGACGGCGAGGAGGGCGAGAAGAACAAGCGCGAGCACGATCTGATCTGGCGGCTGAAGAACCTGCCGGCCCCGCGCGTCTCGGTGCTCGTCACCAGCAGCAAGGAAGGCGAGAAGAACTTCAAGGAGACGGAGAAGTTCCTCAAGGCGGTCAAGGAGCCGATGACGGCCGCGAAGATCATTCTTCCGTCGGGGAGCCACAACTTCACCACGTGGCGGCGCGAGGTCGGGCCGACGCTGGAGTGGATGGGGAAGCAGATGACGTTTCCGCAAGACGTGAACAACTAGGACGGGGTGGCCTGGCGCCGTGGGCTCAGCGCCCGTCGGCCGTCCCGTCATCCGTCCCGTCGGCCATGCGGTCGGCCTGCGCCGGCTGCTCCGGCCCGTTCAGCTCCTCGCTCAGCCAGGAGAACGCGGCCGGGTACATGGAGATCCAGGTGTGGTAGTTGTGCCCGCCCGCCGGGGCCACCATCGTCCGCAGCCGCACGCCGCTGCCGAGCGCCGCCTGCCGGAACTGCTCGATGAGCGAGGGCGGGCTGGCGCGGTCCTGCCGTGACGTCGCCAGGAACAGCCCGACGCCGGCGTGGTCGGTGTGCGCCACCAGCCACGTCGGGCTGTTGCGCTCGCGCAGCCCGGCGTCGGGCAGCGCGCCCTGCGCACCCGTCAGCGGATCGGGGTCCAGGGCCGCGCCCGCCCCGAAGACCTTCGGGTACTGCAGGGGCAGCTTCGCCGCGCAGTAGCCGCCGGTCGAGATGCCCAGCAGGCCCCACGAGCGGGGGTCCTTCGCGGTGCGGAAGTGATGCCGGATCAGGTCCGGCACATCCCGGGAGAGCCAGGTGGCGACCTTGTGCCCGGGGACGTCGGAGCAGTCCGTGTCCTGCCCGCCGGGGTCGATGACCGGCACGGCCAGGATGAACGGGCGGCTCGCCCCCGCCCGCAGCAGTTTCGCGTAGTCCCCCGGCATGTGGCCCTGCTCCAGCCACGACTGCGGGGAGCCGGGCACGCCGTGCAGCAGCATCACCACCGGAAAGGGGGACCGGCGGAAGCGCGGGTCGTCGTATTGCGGGGGCGTCCACACCATCACCTGGCCCGACAGCGCGGAGTGCGGCCCCCGGACGTACGTCTGCCGCATCCCCGCGTCACCGCGCAGGAAGCGGGCGCGCTCGGGCGGCGGGCCCGGCATCGCCACGGGGCCGCCGCCGGTGCGCCCCAGCAGGTCGTCCCAGGAGGCGTAGAGGCCGTAGCTGGTGTTGATCCAGGCGGCGACGACGCAGATGGCGGTGGCCTGGCAGAGCCCGATCATGGCGACGCGCGACGCCCAGCGGACGGGGGCCGGGCCGGGGATGCGCGCCCAGAGCAGGAGGGTGGCCAGCACGGTGCAGACCGTCGCCGCGGCCAGCGCGGCGAAGAAGGCGGTTCCGGTGAGACTCATCGCCGGCGCGCTCCCTCCGCTCCCTCGGCTCCCTCGCTCCGTCCACAGATCTCGCTCCGTCCATAGATACACGCTGGAGGAGATACGCGTTGGAGGCGCACGTTGGCTTGTTCGCTCTCCTCCCTTGACGCCGGTGTGCTGCATACGCTCGACGCCGCGGGCGCTCCCGGTACCGGCTGCGGCCGCTGGATGCCCAGTCCCGCACCGCGCGCAGCGGTGCGCGGGCCCCATCGACCCGGAGGCGTGCCGTGGCCAAGCAGGACCGTGCGATCAGGACTCGACAGAACATCCTGGAAGCGGCCGCGGTGGTGTTCGACGAACGGGGCTACGACGCCGCCACGATCAACGAGATCCTGGCGCGGGCGGAGGTGACCAAGGGGGCGCTGTACTTCCACTTCCCCTCGAAGGAGGACCTGGCGCACGCCGTCATCGACGCCCAGGCCGAGGCGACGTCCGCGCTGCTGGACCTGCCCGGGGGCTGCCGGATGCAGCGGCTCGTCGACCTCGGGATGGTCTTCTCGCACCAGCTGCTGGTGGACCCCGTGCTGCGCGGGAGCGTACGGCTGACGATGGAGCACGGCTCGCCCGCGCTCCACCGCAGCGGGCCCTTCACGGGGTGGACCGAGCTGCACACCCGGCTCCTGGTGGAGGGCAAGGAGCGGGGGGAGGTGTTACCGGACGTCGTGCCGTGGGAGGTCGCCGAGCTGATCGTCGGGGCGTTCGGGGGCATCAACGCGCTGTCGCAGTCGCTGTCCGACCGCGCGGACCTGGAGCGGCGCGCGATCGTCCTCTACGAGCACCTGATGCCCTCCGTCGCCGTACCCGCGGTCCTGGCCCGGCTGGACATGGCCCCGGGGCGCGGAGCGAGGGCGCTTGCCGCGCTGGAGCCGGTGGGGGTGGCTTAGGGGGCGGCGCCCTCGCGGGGCGACCGCCCGGCCCGGCGGTTCGCCCACGCGGGGTCGGTTGGGCACCGCCGGGGTGCGACGTCGTGGTTGCGCGCCGTTGCGGCGGGGGTTGTGCGGGCTCGGTCCGCGTCGTCAGTCGCCGGCCGGGGCCCGTGCCGGGGGCCGGCCCGTTGTCGGGCCGTGGCCCCGAGCGTGTCAGCCGCCGGCCGTGGACATCGCGTCGGCCGTCGGGGAACGTACCCCCGCCAGGGTGTCCAGGGCCACGTCCAGGAGCGCCTCGCGGCGCTCCTCCGGTGTGCCGCCCAGGGCGTCGGGCGTGAACGCCCCGAAGTGCACCGTCATCACCGCGCTCGCCACGCGCGCGTGGCACCCGAACGCCAGGTCCCCCGCGTGCATCAGCCGCGAGATCGAGGTGACCCGGTCCCGCAGCTCCTGGCCGATCGCCAGGTCCCGCAGCGTCGCCTGGTTCTCCTGCAGGATGTGGTAGATCGGCATCGCCGACCCCAGGGCCACGCTGTACCGCCGCAGCAGCTCCCGCTTGGTCTCCATCGTGGCCGGCTGCTCCTCGGCCCAGGCGATGAGTTCGTCGACCGGCCTGCCCAGATCCCGGGAGATCGCGCTGAGGATGTCCTCCTTCGTCTTGAAGTGGTAGTACAGCGCCGCCTTCGTGACGCCGAGCGCCTCGGCGATCTCCCGTAGCGACGTCTTCTCGTAACCACGCGAGACGAAGAGGTCCAGGGCCGTTTTCTGGATGCGCTCCCGGGTGTCGCTCCTGCGCGCCTGAGGGGTGCTGCCCATGGGTCTCTCCTGCCGTTGTCGTGAACCTGTCGCCCCCCAGCTGAACCTACTTGACGCCCGGTTAGCCGACAGCCTTCCTTCCTGCCGATCCCAACTGACCGGTCCTGCAAGCAAGTGGACGTGCAGGTCCGCCACCGCACACGTCTGGGGGAGTGGAGATCATGCCGCAGAAAGAGCCCCCGGCGGAGGGTGCAGCGGCCGACCGCGACACCACCGACACGCAATACATACATTGTCGTGGTCAGGATGGCCGCGTGGTAGCCAAGTGGCCATAGAGGCGCCCGACATGGGCCGCGTCAGCATCGTTCCCCGGACACCCCGTGAGGCGTGCATCGCCACCCATTCCTTGACATACGTCCTTGACGGCCCACAAGGCGCGTCTTACGTTCTCCCTAGCTAGCCAACCGACCGGCAAGTGTGGTCGGCGGGCATCGGAGGGGGGATCCGAATGGTGAAGGCGGACATGGTCCTGGACGTGATCTGCGTCCACTCCTACATCGGCTACACGCGGCTGGTCCGCGCGGCCGACCGGATGCGCGCCTGCGGGACCGACGTCACGATCACCTTCCGCCCCTACGAGATCGCCCCGGCCGCCTCCGACAGCCCGCAGCCCCTGATGCCCGTACTGGAGCGCATGCTCGGCCCGTACGCCGCGACGCAGGCCGAGATCTTCACCTGGCAGGCCGCCCGCGACGGCCTGGAGCTGCGCTACGACCGGGCCGTCGCCACCGGCAGCTTCCGCGCCCACCTGCTCATCGGCCGCGCCGCGGAGCAGGGCCTGGCCGAGCCCGTGGTCGAACGGCTCTTCCGCGCGCACTTCACCGACGGCCTGCACATCGCAGGCGAGGGGACGCTCCGGGAGATCGCCGAGGAGTGCGGGGTGGACCTCGGGCCGGGCGGGGCGGGCGCGTTGGCGAAAGGGTCGGAAGAAGCCGAGGAATTGCGCGGGGAGTTGCATCGGCTCCGGCGCCACGGCGTTCCGGCGCCGCCGGTGTTCAGGATCGGTGACGGGCCGATCCTGCTGGGTGTCCAGACCGAGCGCTCGCTGTACGAGGCGATGACGACGGCGGCAGCGGAGTCGGGAGCGGGGACGGGGACGGGGGCGGGGGCGGGGGCGGGGGCGGGGGTGGAGCCGGTCGCCGGGTCCGCGGCCGTGCGTTCCGTCGACGCCGCCTTCTGACGGGTGCGCTCCGGTACCGCCCCTATTAACCGGCACGCCGCCTTTTCGTTTGTCGGGCAGTAATTCTTCCGGCTGTCCTACGTGCGGCGTCCCCACTGGCTCGAATGAGTGAAACCCCGGAACCTCTGTATAAGGCCGGAGTTATTCAGAACGCTTTCCCAGTGGGGGCGCTACACGATCGAAAGGCTTAGGACGTGCTCAAGAAGGTAATTGCCACGACCGCCCTCGCGGTGTCCGCGGTCGGCACCATCTCCGGCCCCGCGATGGCTATCGGGAACGACCAGGACGTCGCCAACGGCAACGCCGCGAAGACCGGCTACGGCAACACGCACACCGGCGGCAAGGAAAGCCCGCAGATGAGCCTGATCCAGGGCACGCTGAACAAGCCGTGCATCGGCATCGGCAAGCTCGGAATCCAGTCGGTACTGGCGCTCATCAACATCGGCATCCAGGACGTGCCGATCCTCACGTCGCAGCAGCAGCAGCAGTGCACCGACAACTCCACGATCAGCGACGGGGACGACCCGCTGTCGCACATCCTGTCGGAGATCCCGATCATCTCGGGCAACGGTTCCGGCAACAAGAGCAGCGGCGGCCACGGCGGTCACGGTGGCCACAACGGCCACAACGGCTTCGGTCACGACGGCCACAACGGCTTCGGCCACAACGGCTTCGGTCACGGCGGTCACTGAGCCACCGGTGCGTAAGTCCCCTGCGGCGGGTGTGCGGGCCCCGCTGCAGGGGGCTTTCCCTTTCCTGAATTCCCCCCCCGGGTGCTGGGCCGAAGGGGTGAAGGGGCGGGCCGGGTAATAACCTCACGGAAATTCGCGAGTTAGGCAGAGAGCTCCCGTAATTCGTCGAGCCAGAACGAGGAACCAAGCGTGATCAAGAAAGTAGTGGCCACGACCGCCCTCGTGGCTTCCGCGGCCGGCGTGTCGGCGACCCCCGCGATGGCCGTCGGCGACGGCCAGGACGTTGCGAATGCCAACGGTGCGGGTCAGATGTACGGAAACACCTGGACGGGCGGCTACATGAGCCCGCAGATGGGGCTCATCAACGGCTCGCTGAACAAGCCGTGCATCGGCATCGGCAAGCTCGGCGCCCAGTCGCTGCTCGCCCTGATCAACATCGGCCTCCAGGACATCCCGATCCTCTCCTCGCAGCAGCAGCAGTCCTGCACGGAGAACTCCACGATCAACGACGGGGACGACCCGCTGTCGCACATCCTGGACGAGATCCCGATCATCTCGGGCAACGGCTCCTGGAACAGCGAGCGCCACCACGGCCGTCACCACCGCCACGAGGGCGGTCACGACGACTGGGGCCGTCACGACCACGACCGCCACGACCGTCACGACCACCACGGTTACGGCGGTGGCTACGGTCACCACGACGACGGGCACCACGGCTACGGGCACCACGACGGCGGGCACCACGGCCACTGATCCGGCCTTGGGGCCGGCCCTGAGCCGGCCCGCCCTGACCGCAGTCCCGACGCAGCGGACGCCCCCGGTTCCCCGGGGGCGTCCGTCGCGTGTGTCCGTTGCGTGTGCCTGCCGTCTGTGTCCGGCCCGCGCCGTCAGCGCACGCCCGCGTGCAGCCAGTCGACCTTGTCGTACATCTCGTCCGTGGTGAGGGAGCAGAGCATCCGGTTGCGCGCGCGGGCCGCGTCCCCCGCCGGGTGGTACAGCTGCCGGCCCATCTCCCGGGCCACCAGCTGCGTGCGCGAGGTCCGCTCGCAGCGCGCCGCGTTGTACTTCTCCAGCCGCCGCCCGAGGGAGGCCTCGCCCGGCTCCGCGCCCTGCAGCAGCTCGCCGAGCAGCACCGCGTCCTCCAGCGCCATGCACGCGCCCTGCGCGGCGTACTGCAGCATGGGGTGCGCGGCGTCGCCCAGGAGCGTCACCCGGCCGTCCGTCCAGTCCGGCACCGGGTCGCGGTCGCACAGCACCCACGCCCGCCAGCCCCGGCCCAGCTCCAGCAGCCGCCGCGCGGCGTGGCCCAGCTCGGGGAACTCGGCGATCACGTCCTCGGCCGGCACCGGCAGCCCCGCCACCGGGTCGGTGGCCGCGTCGTCCCGGGTGGCCGCCAGGTTGAGGCACTTGCCGCCCGCGATGGGGTAGTGCACGAAGTGCCACTTCGGCCCGGCCCACAGGGTCACGCTGTTCCAGCGGAGCTCCTGCGGCACCTGCTCCATGGGGATCACCGAGCGGTAGATGGTGTGCCCGGACACCCGCGGTTCGCCGTCGCCGACGAGCTGGCGGCGCACGGCCGAGCGGATCCCGTCGGCACCGATCAGCACGTCGCCGCGGAAGGGGCGCCCGGTGCACGTGACGGCGGTGACGCCCGTCGCGTCCTGCTCGTAGCGCACCACGTAGTGGCCGCCGAGGAGGGTGACGGCGGGGTGGGCGCGGCAGGCGTCGAGCAGCGCCTGGTAGAGGTCGCCGCGGTGCACGACGGCGTACGGATTGCCGAAGCGCTTCCGGTAGGCGCCGGTGAGCGGCATACGGGTGATGCGCTCGCCCGTCGTGCCGTCCATGAACTGCAGCTCGTCGATGAGCACGGCCCGCGCGCGGACCTCGGCGCCCACGCCGAGCCGGTCGAGGGCTTGGAAGGCGTTGGGGCCGAGCTGGATGCCGGCGCCGACCTCGCCGAAGACGTCGCTGCGCTCCAGCACGGTCGCCCGGTGACCCTGGCGGGCCACGGACACGGCGGCCGCGAGACCGCCGATGCCGCCCCCGGCGATAAGGATGTTGGCCATGTCGTCTCTCGCAGTCCTCTCGGTGACGCGGGGCTCCCGGAGTCGGGGCTCCCGGAGCCGTCTCGGAGCGGTCTCGGGGCCGACTCGGGGCCGACTCGGGGCCGACTCGGGGCCGTCAGGCGGCGGTCTTGCGGTCCAGGACCAGGTCGTGGCCGACGACGTAGGACGCCTCGTCCGAGGCGAGCCACAGCACGGTGTCGGCGATCTCCTCCACCTTGGCGCCGCGGCCCAGCGGGCACGGGCTGATCGCATTGATCCGGATGCCCTTGCCGATGTATTCGCGCGCGGCGGTCTGGGTGAGGGTGCTCACCGCGGCCTTCGACGCGGCGTACGCGCCCAGCCCCGGCAGCATGCCCTGGCTGCCGATATTGCTGGCCGTATTCACGATCACGCCGCCGCCGTTGCGCTCCATGTGCGCGATCTCGTGCTTCATGGACAGCCAGACGCCGGTCAGATTGGCGGCCAGGGTCTCGCCCCAGACGCTTTCGCAGATCTCCGCCACCGGCTGGTTCGGGCCGAGTTCGGTGACATTGTTGAAGGCGACGTCCAGCCGGCCGTGCCGTTCGACGACGGCGGCCACGATCGCCTCCGCGTCGGACGCCCCGCCGTCCTCGCCGTGGTGGGTCACGTCGGCAATTCCGCAACTGGCGCTGCCACCCAGTGCTTTGATCTCCTCAACGGTGTCGTGCAGCATTTCCGGGTGCCGGCCGGCGACCACGACGTCGGCGCCCTCACGTGCGAACGCAAAGGCGGCAGCGCGGCCGATGCCCTCGCCGCCCCCGGTGACCAGGACAACTTTGCCTGTGAATCGCTTGGACATCGTGTCTCTCCTGTTTCTGCGACTGCCGGGCCGGATGCCGGATGCCGGATGCCGGATGCCGGGTCGGGTCGGGACCGTGTCAACTGCCTCCAGCATCAGGGGAGTCGGACGCCGGGCGAATATGCGCGTGGCGCACTTCGTCAGGTGGAAAGGGCGCGGTCGGGAGCGGTCCGCGGCACCTGACGCAGTAGCGGGAAGGGCTTTGACCGGGGCCCGGAATGCGGCGAAGACTTCCACTGATCCGCGTGATGGCCGACGCCGACGCCAACGCCTCTGACCGGCGTTTCGCCGAGCCGCTTTCCCCGCCGCCCGCTGCCCGCCGCCTGCAGGAG
This sequence comes from Streptomyces rectiverticillatus, assembly GCF_013394065.1. Classification (NCBI taxonomy): domain Bacteria; kingdom Bacillati; phylum Actinomycetota; class Actinomycetes; order Kitasatosporales; family Streptomycetaceae; genus Streptomyces; species Streptomyces rectiverticillatus. Next base: position 3,624,017 of record NZ_CP040752.1, on the reverse strand, counting down.
AACGCATGATTACGCTTTCGTGGACCCGTAAGGTCGACACGGCCGACACGGCCGACACGGCCGACGCTGCCGACACTGGCGATGTCACTGGAACCCCGTGCACCACGCGCGAGCAACTGTGGCGCGTACTGCTGCACAAGGCGGAGAACCCCGTCGGCTATGTGCCCGCCATCAGCGAGTGCCGGGTTCTGGACCGCTACGAGGACGGGTTCCTGCGCGAGGCGCGGCGCGGATCGCGGCTGCTCGTCCAGCGCGTCACGCCGGACGAGGCCGCCGGCCGCATCACCTTCCGGCACGCGGACTCCTCCGACCTCGCGGTGATCACCAACCAGTTGGGCGAGGACGAGGACGGCGATCTCACCCTGACCCTCAGCATCACCCTGACCGAGGCTCCGTCCTCGGCCGTGCTGCGCGAGAACTCCTATCTCCACGAGCTCAACGCCGACTTCGCCGCGACCCTCGACGCCATGACGGCGGTGCTGCGGCGCAACGCCCTGCAGGCGGCCGGCGATGCGTGAGCACGGCACCAGGGCGTACTCCCGCCGCCAGGTCGTCGCCGGTGCCGCCGCCGTGGGTACGGCGGCGGCGCTGGGCGGACCGGCGGCGCACGCCCTGGCCGAGAGCACCGGATCCGGCGCCGAGGCGGGCGCCTTCGGGCCGCTGACCGTCCGGCCCTCCGACCGGCGCTACGCCGACCTGGTCTGGGGCGCCAACCGCCGCTGGGTCGGCACGCCCGACGCCGTACGCCTCGTCGGGTCGGCCGACCACGTGCTCGCGGCCGTCCAGGAGGCCGTCGACACCGGGCGGAAGCCCGCCGTGCGCAGCGGAGGCCACTGCTACGAGAACTTCGTGACCACGGACGACGTACGGCTCGTGATCGACACCGGCTCCATGGACCGCGTCGGCTACGACGCCGGCCGGCGCGCCTTCTTCATCGAGCCCGGCGCCCGCCTGGGGGACGCCTACCGCACTCTCTACCGGGGCTGGGGCGTGACGGTGCCCGGCGGCACCTGCCCCTCGGTGGGCGCGGGCGGGCACATCGTGGGCGGGGGCTACGGTGCGCTGTCCCGGCTGCACGGCCTCGTCGTGGACCACCTGTACGGGATCGAGGCCGTCGTCGTCGACGCGAACGGCACCGCCCGGAAGGTGGTCGCCACGCGGGAGGAGAACGACCCCAACCGTGAGCTGCTGTGGGCGCACACGGGCGCGGGCGGAGGCGCGCTCGGAGTGGTCACGCGGTATCTGATGCGGTCGCCGGGGACCGGCGGGGCGGATCCGGCCGGGCTGCTGCCGCAGCCGCCGTCCGAGGTGCACGTCTCCACGGTCACCTGGCCGTGGGAGGGGATGACCGAGGCGGCGTTCACCACGATCCTGCGGAACTACGGCCGGTGGTGCGAGCGCAACAGCGCGCCCGGCTCCCCGTACGCGAGCCTGTTCAGCCAGCTGAAGCCGACGCACAAGTCCGCCGGATCGTTCTCCATGACGACGCAGATCGACGCGTCCGTACCGAACGCGTCCGGGCTGCTGGGCGCCTTCCTGGCCGCCGTCTCCCAGGGCGCGGGCGTCCGCTACCGGGTGGACGACCGCCGGACGATCTCCTGGCTGCACGCCACCACGTCCTGGCCGGGCTTCACCGCGCCGGACACCACGACCCGGTTCAAGGCCAAGTCCGCTTACATGCGCAAGGGATTCCCGGAGGACCAGCTCAAGGCGTTCTACCGGCACCTGACCCGCGACGACTTCTCCGGGCCGATGTCCGTGGTCATGATCAGCGCGTACGGGGGCCGGGTGAACGCGGCCGGCGCGGCGGAGACGGCCGTGCCGCAGCGCGACTCCGTCATGAAGCTGCACTACATCACCTTCTGGCAGAACGCCGCGGACGACGAGCGGCACCTGACCTGGATCCGCGAGTTCTACCAGGACGTCTACGCGGCGTCCGGGGGCGTGCCCAGGCCGGGCGACGTGACGGACGGCTGCTTCGTGAACTACGCGGACGCCGACCTGAACACGGCGCGGTGGAACGGGTCCGGAGTGCCGTGGCACGAGCTGTACTTCAAGGGGAACTACCGCAGGCTGCAGGCGGTCAAGGCGCGGTGGGACCCGAGGGACGTGTTCCGGCACGAGCAGTCGGTGAGGCTGCCGGGGCAGGGGTGAAGGGTCGTCTATCCGTAAGGGTCTATCCGTAAGGGCCTCTATCCGTACGGACATCCAGGGCAAGCCGTAGAAGTTGCAGAAGCCGTAGAGAGCACGGAAAGAGGGAAGTCATGTCCTCCGGTTACGCACCGGCTCCGGGCGCGGTCGCGCGCACCGGACGCGGTTTCGCCCTGCTGGGCGCCGTGCAGGTCGTTCTGATCCTGGCCATCACGATGCTGTCGCCGGCGCTGCCGGCGATCCAGCACGACCTCGGGTTGTCCGGTGCACAGCTGACGCTGGTCAGCGCCGCGTACGGGCTGTCGTTCAGCGGCCTGCTGATGCTGGGCGGGCGGCTGGCGGATCTCATGGGGCGGCGCCGGGCGCTGGTGGCCGGGGCCGCCGTCTTCGGGCTGGCCTCGGCGGCCGCCGGACTCGGTCCCGGCTTCGCCTTCCTCCTCGGCGGCCGCTTCGTGCAGGGCGTCGGGGCGGCGCTCGCGGCACCCGCCGCGATGTCCCTCGTCCGCTCCCTCTACCCCGACGAGGCCCGGCACGCGCGGGCGCTCGCGGTGTGGGGCGGGCTGGCCGGCTTCGGGGCGACGGCGGGCATGCTGCTGTCCGGGACGGTCTCGACGTGGGTGTCGTGGCGGTGGTCGTTCGTGGCGCCCGTGGCGGTGTCGCTGCTCGCCGTGGTCGCGGCGCGGCGGGTGCTGCCCGCGGGCCCCGATCCGGTGCGGGTGCGGCTGGACGTGCCGGGCGCGGTGCTGGTCACGGCCGGCCTGACCGTCATGAGCTACGGGCTCGTGGAGGCGGGCGAGCGGTCTTGGGGCGCGGGCGTGGTGTGGGGGCCGATCGCGGCCGGGGTCCTGTTGCTCGCCGCGTTCGTGGCGGTCGAGCTGCGGGTGTCGCACCCGCTGGTGCCGCTGGGGTTCCTGGCGCGTCGGCACCGGGCCACGGCCCTGTGGGCCGTCTTCATCGGCTCGGCCGGAATGTCGACGATCTTCTTCCTGCTGTCCCTGTACTTCCAGGAGGTGCGCAACGCCTCCCCGCTGCTGACGTCCGCGGCCTTCCTGCCCTTCAGCGCGGCGCAGGTCGTCACCGGGATGCTGGCCGGGCGGCTGATCGGGCGCTTCGGGGGCCGTGCGGTCATGGTGGGCGGGCTGCTGGTCGCGGCCGCCGGGCTGGTGCTGATCGGGCAGCTGGGCGCGGACACCGCCTACGCGGGCACGCTGCTCGCCGGTCTCATCGTCTTCCCCGTGGGCATCGCGTGCGTCTTCTCCGGGTCGACCGTCGTCGCCCTGGAGGACGTCGAGGACGAGCGCTCCGGGCTCGCGGGTGGCGCCGTCAACACGGCGATGGAGGTCGGCCCCACGGTCGGCCTGGCCGTCCTCGTCTCCCTGGCCACGGCCCACGCGAGCGGCCTGCGGGACGCGGGGGAGGGCATCGGCTCGGCGACGAGCTCCGGGTACGCCTTCGCGCTGCTGATCGCGGCGGCGGTGTTCGCGGCCGGCGCGGTGGTCTCGGCGGTGCTGCTGCGCTCGCCGCGCGGGGCGCGGAGGGGTGGCGGCTCCGCATCTGCTGGTGCGGAAACCGTCCGCAGTGCGGGGCCGTCGGAGGCTGCGGTGGGGGTTGCCCGGGGTGGGGGCGGGGGCGGGGGCGTCTAGGGCCGGGGCTCGTCCGCTTCCTTTCCTTCTGCCGCGACGGCGATCGGCCGTCGCGGCAGACGCGTGCGTGTGTGTTGCCGTGCCCGGGTCCGGGTCTGTTAGGGGCCGTACGAGTCGAGCGCCGTACGTACGAGTCGAGCGCCGTACGGGCGAACCGCCCGCACGGCGCTCGAGGATTCGAGGGCGTGCCGTTCAGACACCCAGCGCCGCACCCCCGTCCACCGTCAGGTCGTGCATCGTGATGTGGGACGCCGCGTCGGAGAGCAGGAACACCACCGCCTGGGCCACATTCTCCGGACGGGCCAGTTTCCGCAGGGGAATTCCCACCCGGTACGAACTCGCGACGCCTTCGATCGACGCCTTGCGCGCCGCGTCCCCGTCCTTCCACATATCACTGAGCATCGGTGTCTCGGTCGAGCCGGGCGCCACCAGATTGCAGCGGATCCCGTGCTTGGCGACCTCCAGGCCCATGCACTTGGTGAACATCGTGGCCGCGGCCTTGGACGCCGAATAGGCCGCCATCTCCACCCGCGCCGTGCCGGCCGCATTCGAGGCGACGGTCACCACCGCTCCCCGGCCGCGCGGCACCATGCGGTTGACGACGGCGCGGGAGACGAAGAAGACGCCGCTGGTATTGACGGCGAAGGTGAACTTCCAGTCCTCGTCCGTCAGCCGGCGCGCTTCGGAGAGCCGGAGCACGCCGGCCGCGTTGACCAGGTAGTCCAGCGGTCCCAGGCGACGCTCGACCGCGTCGACGACCGCCTCCACTTCCGGGCTGGAGGTGACGTCCCCGGGGAATGCCTCCACCAGCAGGCCGTCCGCGGTGAGCTTTTCGACGCAGGCCCGCAGCCGGACCTCGTCCTTGTCGACCGCCGCTACGGCGACTCCCTTCTCTGCCAGCGTCCGGACGACCGATTCTCCTATTCCGCCTGCCGCCCCGGTGACGAGAGCGACTTTTCCTTCCATCGAAACCTCCATACCCGGGAGTTCATGGCACGTCCGTGAACAATTCTCGGCAAAACTGCTTGGCAGGTGAAGCGAGGTTTTCTCACTCCGTCAGGTGACGGTGCGGTTCCATAAAGTGCCGATGGGGGAGGGGAATTGGCGGGTGTGCAAGTGGCCCACGAATCTGCACGCGAAGTGCACCAGAGAACCGGACACCTGACCCCGTAGATTGATCTTCAGAGGGAGCGCCGCACTGCGTCGCGCAGCCCCTCACCGCACCGCGTCATCCGCATCACCGCACTTCAGAGGAGCCCCCCATGTCCGAGTCGCAGAGCCCCGCCCCCTCCCCCTCCCTGGCTCCCGTCCTCGTCCGTGCCGCCGAGGCCACCGTCCTCAGCGACGCCCCCGGCTCCCTGATCACCCTCCTCGCGGACTCGGATACGACCGGCGGTGCGTTCACCAGCAACCGCGCCACGCTCGCCGAGGGCACGGCCGGCGCCCCGGCCCACTTCCACACCCGTGCCACCGAGTTCTTCTTCGTCCTCGACGGCGCGCTGGAGGTGCTGACGGGGGAGACCGTCGTGACGCTGGAGAAGAACGACTTCCTCGCCGTACCGCCCGGCATGCCCCACGCCTTCGCCCCGGCGGCCGGCCGCTCCGCCGACGCCCTGGTCGTCTTCACGCCGGGCATGGGCCGCTTCGACTACTACCGCCTGCTGGACCGCGTGGCCCGGGGCGAGGCGAGCGTCGAGGAGATCAAGGAGTCGGCCGAGCGCTACGACAACCACTACGTGGACAGCCCGGTCTGGCGCGCGCACCGTGCTGCGGCGTGACTGATCGGCGTGACTGATCGGCGTAACTGTCGGATGTACGTCGCCACCCCGGGCGCCCTCCTTGCGTAACACCTTCGCTGCGTAGTCCCCCGCCGCCCGCCTCGAACTCCTGACCTGTCGGACAGAGGTGTTAACGTCGCAGCGATCTGAAGAGATCGCATCAAGCAAGGGACGGGGGTCCACGGCGTGGCAGCGGCGCGCAAAGTGGGACGCAAGTACGAGAGCGGCGGACCCAAGGGCGAGATCGCCCTCGTCAAGGCATCGGCGGTGCTCATCGCCGTCGTCGTCAGCTGGCACCTGGCCGTCTGGGCCACGGCCGAGAACATGGCCCTGTCGAACGTCCTGGCCACGGCGGGTGCTCTCGCGGCGCACGAGCCCCTGGCCGGGCTGGGCGACGGTATCGAGCCGGCGTCCACGAACGTCACCGTCGCGGTCTGGCTGGGCATCCTCCTCGGCCCGATCGCGTCCGTCATGCTGGCCGCACGGGCCCGGCAGCGCCGTATCCGGGGCGCGGGCGGCGAGGGTCTCGCCTCCGCGACCGAGGCCCGGGACATGCTCGGTGTGGAGCGCGCCCGCAAGGCCGCCAAGATGACGCGCGCGACGTCGTTCACCGGCAAGGACGGCAAGTACGACCCCAAGGCCGCCGCGCGCGCGGAGCTGCGCGAGGTCGGCTGGATGCTCGGCACGCAGATCACCACCGGAGAGCCGCTGGTGGCCACGCCGGAGGACTCGGTCGCGGTCATCGCCCCCTCCGGCGGCGGCAAGTCGCGCAACGTGGTCATCCCCGCGTGCCTGGACGCGCCGGGGCCGCTCGTCGTCACCTCCACCCGCGCCGACGTCCTCGACGTCATCGCCGAACCGCGCTCGCGGATGGGACGGGTGTGGGTCTTCGACCCGCTCGACACCGTCGGCTGGCCGCACAAGATGGTCTGGGACCCGGTGGCGGGCTGCCAGGAGGGCGAGACCGCCACGTCGCGCGCCCTGTCGTTCTCCGTCGGCATGGGCGCGGACGACAGCTCCTCCAGCAACGGCAGCTTCTTCCAGCAGACGGCGTCGTCCGCGCTGACGAGGCTCCTCCACGCCGCGGCCCTCGAAGGCAAGACCATCGAGCACGTCATGCGCTGGGCCACCAACCTGGAGAAGGCCAGCGAGCCGCGGGCCATCCTCACCGACCACCCCAACGCCGAGCCCGGTTGGGACGTCCTGCTGCGCTCCGTATCGACCGGCGCCGACGAGACCGTCGCCTCGACCCGGCAGACCCTCGCCGCCCAGATCGAACCGCTCGCCCTGCGCAAGGTGCTGCGCTGCGTCACCCCGCAGCCGGGCGTGCCGACCTTCGACCCGGACGCGTTCGTCGCCTCCCGCGACACCCTGGTCCTCATCAGCGACTCCAACGCCTCGACGAACGTCTCGCCGCTGACGACGATGCTGCTGGGTGAGGTCGTCGACGCGGCGAAGCGCCGGGCGCCGCGGCTGCCCTCGGGCCGGCTCGACCCGTTCCTGCGTCTCGTCCTGGACGAGGTCGCCAACGTGGCCCCGCTGCCGAAGCTGCCGTCGCTGGCCTCCGACGCCCGCGGCTACGGCATCCACATCGTCTACGCGCTGCAGTCGCTGGCCCAGGCCGTGCTCCGGTGGGGTCAGCACGAGGCGGACACGCTCCTCGACAACGCGGCGGCCACCCTCGTCATGGGCGGCCTGAAGGACGTCGAGGCGCTGCGCCGCTTCTCCGAGCTGGTTGGCGAGGCCGAGCTCGTCGAACTGTCGAAGTCGCGCGACACCCAGCGCCTCTTCGGCTACGGCACCAATGAGGTCGAGCGCGAACGCCGCATCCTGCGCCCCGAGGAGATCCGCCAGCTGCCGCACGGCCGGGCGCTCCTCCTCTTCCGCGGCGCGCCGGGCGTCATCGCCGAGCTGCAGCCGTGGGATCAGCGGCGGGACGGACAGGCGCTGCGGGCGGGCGAGCACGCGACGAGGGCGTCGCGGATCGGGCCGCCGCCGGTGGAGAGCGCGGGCGCGTAGGCGAGGAGTGCGTAGGTGGAAGAACAACTGAAGGACGAACAACTGCGGGACGAACAACTGCAGGGCGAGCAACTGCAGGGCGAGCAACTGCGGGACGAACAGCTGCGGGACGAAGTCAGGGCCCTCAAGGAGGAGATCGCAACCCTCCGGGAGTGGCGCACCCAGCTCGAAGCGGCCGTCAAGAACTTCGCGACGGGGATCAAGGCGAACCAGGCCGAGGTCACGGAGGTCGTAGGGGAGGTCATCGACCGGCTGCACGCGGTGGAGGCGGTGACGGCGACGGCGACGGCGTCGCCTTCGCGGTCCTCCGCGCCCGGTGACGACCACCTTCCGTGGTCGCTGCGCGCCACGGAGGACGACTGGCGCCGTCTCTCCGACTGGGTGGACTGGCTCGGCAAGCACTACGCCCCGCAGCTCCGCCTGCGCATCTGGCCGTGCTGGCCGCTGCACGGCGGCGTCACGGAGGAACTGGCCGCCCTGCACGCCTCCTGGCGCGCGGCCACGGAAGCGGACGCCGACCCCTCGCGTGAGGGCAGCGACCTGGCCTACTGGCACCAGATGTGGCTGTGGCCGACGATCGAGCGCATCCGGCAGCACTACATGTTCAGCGAGTGCGAGGACGAGCACTCCCAGGACCGCCCGGGCCGGCCGACGGACGGGACGGCGCTGAAGAAGCGCATGACGGAGGCGGAGACGGAACGCCGCCGCCTGGAGCAGTCGAAGTACGACTACTACGTGAAGACCGGGCCGGACCACCCGGCGGAACGCCCGTCGAGCCTGTGGCGGTGCACGGCGGGGCGCGACGAGGACTGGGAGTACCTGTCGCTGCTGGACTGGCAGTGGCACAAGGCGGCGGAGACCGCCGTACAGCTCCCGCCGCCGGAGGCCGCGCGCCACCCGGTGACGGCCGACCGCGCCGGGGAACTGCAGGCGGACCGGCAGGGCTGGGTCCGCTACTGGGCCCGGTACGCGGACGTGTCCGCCTGGCGGGCCGGTGAGCCACCCGTGTCGGTGGTGCGCCGCCGCCGCAGCCCGGAGCGCATCTACGACGAGGCGTACAAGACCTGGAACGAGTGGGGCCCGACGCAGGCCGTCCACGACTTCTTCGACGCCCGCCCCTCGAACCCGCCGCACCTGGTGGAGATCGACGCGGCGAAGGCGGAACGACTGCTGACGGAACTCCACGGCGCGAAGGGGGCGACGGAACTGTGACGGCAACCGGCATGAACAAGACCGCCACGGCCTGGAAGGACGACGCCACGGCCCCGGGCCGCCGCCTGGAACTGACAGCGGACCAGAACCAGGCGGTGACGGACCGCTGGGAGGCGGCCAGGGCGGCCCACAAGGCCCTGGACGTGGTGATGGAAGGCGTCCAGCAGGCCCTGGCGGACTCCCACGGCGCAAAACTCGAAGGCAAACAGCACCGCCTGAAGGGCCTCAAGGCCTTCCGCCGCAAGGCCGCCATGGAACTGGACGACCGCGTCCCCCTGGAAACGATCGTCCGCAAGGTCCAGGACCTCAACCGCTACACCCTGGTATTCGACGTGAAGTCGTACACCGAAGGCGTCCGCCACACATACGCCCTGCTGCACGAACGCGGCTACGTCATCGTCCCCGATTCGGAGCAGAACACCTGGGAGGATCCCGTCCACAAGGGATTCCGCGCGGTGTGGCAACAGCCCGACGGAACAGTGAAGTTCGAGATCGCCTTCCACACACCCGACAGCTACCGGGTAAAGACGGAGAACCACCTTCTCTACGATCTGTACCGCGAGAGTCACCTCCGCTCCCTGGGCGAGGAGCCGCCGGAGAAGATGGCGGAATCCCACGAGGACGCGGCGAAAATCATCCAGCATCAGCGGTACAGCGGCATTCCTGCGAAGGAGAGCAAGTGATGAACGAGAACTACGAATACTTTGTGAAAGCGGTTCCGACGGTCGACAACCTGTACACGGCGGAGCGTCCGTCGAGTATGTGGCGGCGGCTCGGGGACCAGTGGGAGTACCTGTCGCTGGTCGAATGGGAGTGGCAGAGCGTCAAGGCCACGGGTGTCCTGTACCCGCCCCTCTTGGAATCGCTGATCCCGGTGCCGGCCGAGCGCGCCGCGGCGCTGGAGGCGGACCGGCAGGGCTGGGTGCGGTACTGGGCGCGGTACACGGACGAGCAGGACTGGCGCGAAGGCGAACCGCCCACCACGGTTGTGCGGCGTCGATGCAGTCCTGAAAACGTGCTCGACGAGTCCTACCGAGGCGCGAAGGGGTTCTGGGGACCCACCGAGGCGGTCCTCGACTTCTACGATGCCCGCAAGTCCGACCCGCCGTACCTGATCGCGCTCTCTGTGGATGAAGCCGAGGGGCTGCTGCAGGAGCTGTTCGGCGTCACGGGGGTCACGGAGCTGTGAGCGTGTCCGTGGGGGAATGGAAGGGCGAGGGCTACACGCTCAGTCCTGAACAGAACCGTGTCGTCACTGAGCGGTGGCAGCGTGCCGAAGCGGCGCGTGAGGGCATGGACGCCTTGATGAAGGGCATCCAGCAGGAGACAGCCCAGACGTACGGCAGCAAGCTGGAGGGCCTGGAGTACTCGCTCAAGGCTCCGGACTCGTTCCGCCGCAAGGCGGCCGCGGCCTGGGAGAACGACGGGGATTCGGTCGAGAAGACCGCCAAGAAGGTCAATGACCTGAACCGGTACACGCTGACGTTCGAGCCGGATGCCTATACCGAGGGTGTGAGCCGGACGTACGAGCGGCTCCGGGAAGCGGGATACGAGCCGATACCCGGCAAGGAGAAGAACACCTGGGAAGATCCCGTGTACAAGGGGATCAACACTTCGTGGCAGCACACGGAGTCGGAAGAGAAATTTGAGCTGCAGTTCCACACTCCGGACAGCTTCAAAGCCAAGATGGAGAACCACGAGCTGTACGAGATCTCTCGTGGTAAGAAACTTGACGACCTCAGCGCGCGTGACAAAGTTCCCAAGGCTGACTATCGGAACGCTGCAAACCTTCTGCAGAGTGAACGATACAAGAATGTGCAGATCCCCCCTGGTCAGGAACGGATAGGTCGGCAGGAGATCCGGGACAAGCTCGACCCGGGTGTCGACCCCGCGTACGTTGACGTGATCCGCCGGGAAGAGGCCGAACTTCGTGCGGAGAACCTCGCCAAAGCCCAGGCCAAAGCCGAGGCCCAGGCACGGGAGCAGGCCGAACGGGAAGCCCTCGGGCTCGATGGGCCCGAAGAGGCGCAAACCCAAGGCCTAAGCAACAGGCTGGCCGCCAAGGCCCCGGCGCAAGGAAGTCAGCCCAAGTCCGAAGCCCTGCGCCTCGACCCGGTACCTACGCAGTCCCAAGGCCGTGGCCTCACGATGAGATAGGCCTGCTATGGCCGTTGGATACCCACTTGAGTCCCGTGACCTCCGGACCTCCAATCCGCCCTATCTGACCGAGCTGAACGCTGACGAGGCCGAGGCGTTGTTGCAGGAGTTGTTCGGTCGGACGGGGATGACCGAGTTGTGAGCGGGAGACCGAAGGCCGATGGCTTCGCAACAGGTTGGCTACAGAATCTGTCGCGCAATCGGCCCGGCAGCGTGCCTTGGGGGGTGCAGGTCGGCGCCCGTGGCGGGCGGTTCCCTGACCGTGGTCCGTCGCCAGGGTGACCGAGACCACGAACTCACGAGGGGTCAGCCAGCCGCGCCCGCCTTATCAGGAAATTAAGGGCGCCAGGTCAATCAAGATCGTTCATATCCGAACAGTAACTGGTCATTCGAAGTAATTTGACGATCAGTAACGGTCGACGTACTGTCCAGCCACTCAGGCCTAGCACGGGGGAAGGGTCACCAGGGTTGAGCACGTTCAAGACGGTCATGCGGCGGATTCTGAATCTGCCGGAGCCGCGGAGCGATAAGAGCGGCAAGACTGCGGCGACCCCGCCGGCCGGTGCACCGGTCCAGCAGGCCGCAGCGTCCCCGGCCGCTCCGCAGCAGCAGTCGGCCGCGCCGGCGACCCCGGCCCCCGCGGCCCTCCAGCAGTGGGCCGATGCCGCCGCCCGCCTTCAGGCGCAGACGCCCGAGCCGGCCCGCGCCCAGCAGCAGGCCGCGGCCGCCGGTGGTGTGAAGGGCAAGCAGGAGCGCGACGTCCCCTGGCAGATCGAGGACGAGAAGAGCGGTACCCAGTTCCTGGTCAAGGTCGGCCGTGGCGCGCTCTGGGCCGTCGTCGCGCTGGCCGCGATCACCGGTATCCGCTCCTGGTTCTGGGCCCCGGAGCCGCACAAGACCGGCCCGGTCCAGGTCAACAACGGTCCGACCTACCCCGTGCAGGAGGCCCAGGCCGTCGCCGCCCGCTTCGCACGCTCCTACCTGACCTGGGACGAGGCCGACCCGAAGGCCCGTGCCGAAGCGTTGACGCACGATCTGGCCAAGGGGATGGATCCCACGGTGGGCTGGAACACCAAGGGCAAGCAGGAGGTCCTGGTGGCTCAGCCCGGTCCCGTCTCCGAGGAGAAGGACAAGCGGGCCCGGGTGCGGGTCGACGTCCTGGTGAACGGTCCCGCCTCCGACGACAAGAGCAAGCCGGCGGACAAGGACAAGGACAAGTCCAAGGACAAGAAGGACGACCCGAAGAAGGACGATTCGAAGTCGGACGACAAGGGCAAGGACTCCCGCCAGGTCACCGGACCCAGGTGGCTGGGGCTGGACATCCCGGTCGTCTACACGTCCGGACGGATCGTCGTCACCGGCCAGCCCGGCATGGTGGGCGTGCCGCAGAACGCCCCGTCCGTTCCCGCTCTCACGGTGAAGACCGCCGACAACGACTTCAGCGAGAAGACCCGCAGCGTGGTCGAGGAGTTCTTCACCAAGTACGGCACGGGCGAGGCCGAGTCCGTCGCCGCGCCGGGCGCCTCGGTGGCGGCACTGCCGCCCGGGGTGACCCTCGGCTCGCTCCGCAGCTGGTCGGTCGAGGAAGGCAGCGGAGGCGACCGTACCGGCATCGCCACCGTCACGTGGCAGATCGCCGGAGCCGAACTCGAGCAGACGTACCGGGTCAAGCTGACCCGGGTCGCCTCGGCGAAGGCCGAGCGCTGGCAGGTCGCGGAGATCCACGGCGGAATGTCCTCGTGACCGTGCCGAAGTCCTGACCCGTGCCGAAGCCCTGACCTGTTCCGGTGCCCCGGCCGGCGCCGGACCCTCCGTTCTTATCTCACGCCTTATCGCACGTCTTATCTCAAGCAAGGGGAAACGATGGAAATCGCGCTGTCCAATGGTGAGGAACTCAAGTCCTGGGTCATTGCCGTCGCCGGAAACATCTTCCTGATCGTGCTGGCGGTCAGGGCGATCGGCCACTACGCGAAGCGTGAGTGGGGCGAGCTGCTCGCGCACTTCATGGCGGGTGTCGTCGTGGCCGGTTTCGTCTACGCGTCGGACAGCACCAAGGGCATGCTCACCGCGATCTGGACCAAAGTGGCGGGCGCATGAGGGTTGGGCACACCTTCACCCGCCACTTCGACCTGGAGACGCGCCAGCACGAGCTGCTGGGCCTGGACCTCGGCGAGGGCCCGTCACGACGGGTCCTCGTCACGGGCGCCGTCGTCTACGCGGTCTGGATGGGCGGGCTCTTCCTGATCTTCGGCTGGCCCTCGCAGATCTTCTTCACCCTCTACTTCGCGCCCCCGGCCCTCATCACCTTCTACGGATCCCAGCGGTCGCGGCGCAATGAACGGCGCTGGAACCTCACCCAGTGGGCCCTGACCATCCGCTACCTGACGGTGGGGCACCGCCCGGTCATCAACGGCGGGCGCCGGGCGGCCGACCGGTCCGAGTGGCTCCCGCTGCGGGCGCGCCTGGGGGAGAAGTCCGAGGACGTCCTGGCCCTCCCCGGCATGGGCGCGTTCGAGGGGCTCCTGGGCAGCGAGGAGCCCAAGCGGATGTCCGGCCGCGCCGTGACGCTCGACGCCCGTCCCCGGCTGTACGGGCCGGACCACGTCTACCGCGCGAGGTCGCGCAACCACTCGTCCCAGAAGGCACCGGGTGCACCGGGCGCACCGGGCGGCGGCCGCAAAGGCCGGAAAGGTACGTAAAGGTACGCGATGAAGATCATGAAGGGCATCGCCCGCTTTCTCGGCGTCGACGGAGACCGCTCGGCCCCGCCGCCCCGCTACGTGGGGCTGGCGGACGGGCTGGTCATCACGGAGACCCACGCCGAGGCGTGGTACCTGCTGGGAAGCTCCAACACCGACCTGATGTCGGAGGCGGCCCGGGACGCCGAGCAGGACCAGGCGAGCAGTGCCCTGGCCCGTACCCTGGCCGGCTACGACTGCCACCTGAAGATCCTCTGGTCCCCGCTGAACGCCGAGGACTACCGGACCGAGGCGGAGACGCTGTTCTCGGCGGGCGACTACGCCGCCTGGGCCGACCTGCGCGTAGGTCGCCTGGAGGAGCTGGAGCTCCCCACGCGCATGCTCCTGCTCGGCGTACGGATATCCGAGCGGGCCAACCAGGCCAAGGCGCGCGGCAGCCGGGGCGTCCAGGACGCGCTGGGCATCGGCTCGACCTCGGTGTCGCAGAAGGAGCTCGCCCGGCTCGACGCCCTCGCCCGGCGCCTCGGCCGTCAGCTGGAGACGACGCCGTGGAAGGCGCAGCCGGCCACGGTGGAGCTGCTGGCCTGGATGATCGCGCGCGAACAGCGCCGCGGCACCCCGCTGCCCGCCCCGGACGAGCAGGGGATGATCACGGGCGCCAAGCTCGCCCAGCTGACGCGCGGGCGCGTGCTGCCCTTCCCCGACCACGTCCGGGTCCTCGACCAGCGCGGCGAAACGGCCGGCTGGAGCGCGGTCCTCACGATGGACGGCTTCCCGGAGGAGATGGAGTCGCCGGGGCCGGGCGAGTGGCTGAGATCCGTCGCAGAGATCACGTACGTCCCCGAGCTCACGGACGACGACGAGCCCGGGGACATCTCGGCCCTGCCGGTCAACCCCGAGCCGTCCGTCCGCTTCAAGGTCCTCCACAAGCGTGACGCACTCAAGCAGATCGACGAGATCCGCCGGCTGGCGAAGGAGCAGCGGCAGAGCGCTGCCAAGCACTCCGCCGGCGAGACCGCGCAGGAGATCGAGGAGACCGAGGAGACGATGACGTCCCTCTCGCGCGACATGAAGCGCGAGGACGTCACGCTGCTGGAGGACCACCCGCGCCTGATCGTCAGCAGTGACGTCTCGCTCGAGGACCTGCGCAGCCGCTGCGACGCCGTCATCGGCTTCTACGGCGGCATCGGCATCGAGGTCAGCGTCGCCGCCGAGGAGCAGCGCGAGCTGTGGCTGGAGGCCCAGCCCGGAGACATGCTGCGCGTGCCGGACCTGATGCACACCCGTACGGTCGGTGCCTTCGCCGGTTCCTGGTTCTGGGGCGGCGCCTCGGTCGGTGACGACACCGGCCCGGTGATCGGCTACCTGACCGGCTCGACCCCGGGCGTCGTCCGCAACGACCTCACCGGCGGCTCCGAGCGCGGTGACGCGACGACCACGGCCTTCATCGGCCGAAGCGGCCGCGGCAAGACGACCGCGATGATGCTGTCCCTGCTGGACTCCGGCTTCCGCGGCTCGTTCGTGCTGGCCCTGGACTTCAAGGGCGACATGGGAGGCCTGGTCTCCGCCGGCCAGCGCTACGGGCTCAACGCCCATCTGATCGAGACGGGCTCGCAGTTCGCGGGCGTCGCCGACCTCTTCACCCTGCTCAGCGGTGAGAGCGCCGAGCGCGCCCAGACCGAGGTCCCGGCGCAGCTGGGCATCGCGCTGCCGCAGCACCTGCGGATGCGCGGTGCGGAGACGCCGATCCAGAGCGCCGTCAACGAGATCATCGCCGAGGGCGACCCGGCGACGTGGAAGGTCATCGAGCGGCTGCGCCGGTCGCCCGACGAGCTGACGCGCGAGACGGGCGACGCCCTGTACGAGCTGTCGCTGACGGGCCTGGGCGCCCCCTTCATGGGTAAGCCCGTCGGGGCGTCCCTGATCACGCCGACGCCGGGCATCTGGGTCGTCCAGGTCCCGGGCATCACCCTGCCGTCGCCCGACGACGCCCGCGACGACTGGTCCGTCCACCAGCGCCTGTCGGTGGCGCTCGTCCACTCGCTGCTCGCCTACGGCATCAGCATGGCCGGCCGGAAGGACCTGCGCGGCCTGCGCAAGGTCGTGGCCGTGCCCGAGGTGCACGTCCTCACGGCCACGCGCGAGGGCAGCTCGTTCCTCCAGTACATCGCCCGAGTCGGCCGAGCGCTGCACACCGCGCTCGTCGTCGACACCCAGGACCCGGAGTCGCTGGCGAGCCTCACGGGCCTCGTGGAGCAGATGACGACGGTCTTCGGCTTCCAGCTGACGACCGGCGAACAGCAGGACGCCATGGCGGCCCTGCTCGACCTGCCGAAGGGCCCCCACACGCGCCAGCTGATCCAGGCCATCGGCGTCGACGTGACGCAGGAGATCCGGCACGGCCACTGCATCATGCGCGACCGCCGCTTCAGCAGCGCGACGGTCCAGTTCGACGTGCCCTCGCTGGAGATGCTCCAGCTGCTCAACACGACGCCGAAGGCGGACAGCGGCGGCGTCGGTACGGGGCAGGGCCCGGTGTCCATGAGCAAGCCCGAATACTCCGAATACCAGGAGGCGAACGCGTGAAGAGGCGGGTAGCGGCAGTGGCCGCGACGGCAGCGGCAGCGGTACTGGTCGTTACGGGGTGCTCGTCCTCCTCGAAGGGCAAGGAGGGCGACAAGCCCGGTGAGAAGCCGGGGTCGGCCGGGGAGCGGCAGGCGCAGGAGTACCGGGAGGCGGCGAAGAAGGACCGGGCGAAGATGCTGGAGGTGGCGGTCGCCTATCAGAAGGCGAGGTCCCTTCACGACGGTGACGTGTCCTGCCGAATGCTGACGGAGCAGGGCAGGAGCTTGCGTGGATCGTCGCACGAGGCTTGCGTGAAGTTCCTCAAGCCGCTGGACGGCGATGTTCGTAAGACGGTGGAAGCGGCCTCCTTCAGCGTTACCGGCGACCCGGTCGACGTGCCTCCGATCGGTGACCATCCGGCCGGTACCGGCGTCATGGTCACCGAGGAGTCCAAGCCGGACGGACACACTAGTTATCAACGGACCGCCCTGCGCATGGTGAAGGTCAAGGGGACCTGGCTGGTGGACCAGGACGAAGACGTCCAGGACTCGGAGATGAGGCACTCGAGCCCGGTGTTCAGCGCCCTGATGAGGTCGCATTGAGGATTCCCCGGCTCCGTAATCTGGCCGTCCCGGTCGTGGGCGCCTTCACCACCCTGATGGTGACGGCGTCCGCGGCCGCCGCGGACGACAAGTTCGAGAAGTACAAGCCGGCCGGTATCGGTGCGCTCCTCCCGGCACCGAAGTCCTCCTATTCCGGCGCCGGCACGCTGTACGAGCAGTACGGCAACCCCATGCTCTACGACCTCGACGTCCAGCTGGGCTGGGACGAGTTTGGAGACTGGGCGCTGCAGTTCGTCGCCGTCATCTTCATGGGCCTGACCGTCGTGCTGGCCCTGGCGGCGATCGTCGTCGTGCAGTGGACGTTCAAGTTCACGTCCATCGACAAGCTCGAGGACTCCATCTCGCACGCCATCTCGGGAGCGGCGAGCACGGTGTCGACGACCTTGCTCCCGTCGGCGATGGCCATCGGCGCGGTGATCGCGTACGCGAACCATCGAAGAAACGGTTCGTCCATCAGTCAGCTGGGCTGGGTGGCTGCGACAGCGATCTTGTCGATCTCCCTGCTGACCACACCGAAGGTGTGGATCGAGGGCATCGACTCCATCCGCACCATCGGCAGCAACACGGCGATGCAAGCCGCGTCCGCCGGCATGGGGAACGAGACCAAGGAACCCATCGACATCGGCGACCAGCCGACCTACGGCGGGAACCAGCAGGACAACATGCTGCGCAAGTCCGCCGACGCGATCTGGCGGTCCTACGTCGTCACTCCCTGGTGCGTCGCCGAGTTCGGAAACCTGAACGTCTGCAAGGAGCACGGCAAGGACCTGCTGGACCTGCCGGCGGACGACGACAAGCGTGAGGAGTGGCTGAAGAACAACGTCAGTGACAAGACCGTGGGCGGCGAGGCGGTCAAGTACCGCCAGGGCCACATGGGCCATGCCCGCGTCATGGTCGCCATGGCCTCGGCCGTCTGCGCGGGCCTGTTCGCCATCCTTGCCGTTGCACTGGCCTTCGCCTCCCTCGCGTCACTGATCGGCGCGCTGATGCTGCTGCTGGCCGGTGTCGTCTTCGCGTGCCTGTGGGTCATCCCCGGCAGGCCGCGCCAGTGGGGCGTCCGCTGGTTCGACACCCTCCTCGGGTTCACCCTGCAGTCCTTCGTCAGCACGATGGTGCTGGGATGCGTGCTCGTGTTGAACACGGCGAGCGTGTCCCTGGTCGGTCCCTACGGCTGGTTCGCCTCGGCGGGCGTGAGCATCACCTCCGCGATCGTGGCGTTCAAGTTCCGCGGGATTATGGAGAGCATCGTCGGCGTCACCGGCGCCACCAACTCGTCCTTCAACGCCGGTGCCATGCGGCTCGCCCAGCAGGCCGGTGGCGCAGTCGCGAAGGGGGCCGGAGGCGCCGCCTGGGGGGCTGGCAAGTTCACGGGTAAGGGGGTCGGCAAGGGGGCCTGGTGGGGTACCAAGAAGACCGGAGCAGGCGTCGCCTGGGCGGGCAAGAAGGCCGCCGGCGCTGCCGACGAACGCTTCATCCAGCGCCCCTTCCGGATGGCGACAGCCGCCAAGCAGCTCACTGACAGGCACGCGAACATGGACGCTCTGGGCATCCCCAAGGGCTCCCCGAAGCGGACGAGATACGTCAGTGGTGCAGATCCGGGCGGGCGCAATATGTCCGGTGAGGCAAGTGCCGCCAGCCGTGCCGCGAAGACGGGCAGCTCCGCCCCTCTCTCGGTCAACCGTGCAAGCCGTGCGGGTGATCTGAAGGTGGGCCGGGGGGCTGGTGCCCAAATGCAGGAATCGCGGAAGAACCAGCAGGCAGGCGGACAGAACGCGACTGCCCGGACGGGCCGCCCCGGCACAGCCACGAACGCCTCTGCGGCAGCGCAGAACGCAGCGCGTCGGCAGTCCGCGCCCGGTAAGGCCGGGGGGAGCGCCGGTGAGGGCCGTAACTTCCGGGGCGCCCCGACGCCGGGCAGTGGTGGAGCGCAGCGACGCGTGGCAGATGCCCGCAAGGCTGCCGCGGCTCGCGGCGCTGCTTCCGCTTCCGGTGCCACGACCAACCAAGGTGCCTCCCGCGCGAGGAGACGTACCGCCGTGCGACCTCCCGCGCCTCGCGGACGTCGGTAAGGAGGACAGGTGAGCAAGAACCAGGGCGGGCGCCCGTCCTCCGAGTGGCGGGAGCTGCTCAAAGCGGAGTACGACTACCCCGAGGAGATCGAGAAGGCCGGTAAGCGCCGCGTGCGCCGACGCGCCCGTAAGGCGTACCGGCAGGAGCAGCGCGAGGAGTACAAGCGCCGTCTGGCGGAAGAGCGGCGACGCGAGCCGATCACGGCGGGCGGGGCGATCTTGGTCATGGTCGTCATCCTCGCCGTCGGCGCCGCTGCCACGCACTGGTGGCCGGACCGCACGGGCGCACCGTCGACGGTGGGGCACGCGGGGGACACGGCCAAAAACCGGACCATGGACGCGCCGGACACGGCACCGTCCACGGCCCCCGCCGCACCTCAGGCGCCGCAGCCCTCGCCGTCCGTGAAGGCCGACCTCAGCAAGCCGGAGAAGTCGGCCGAGGGCTGGGCCCGCGCCTACCTCACGCGTAACCCCCCGGTGGACAAGACGCACACCGCGTCCATTGACCGGGCCGCCCCGTGGATGACCGAGGCGCTCGTGGCGAACATGAAGCACTTCGACGACAAGGCGTGGGGCGAACTCGTCTCCAACGGCGGTGTCTCGAAGGTGGACCGGGTCACGGTGGGCCCCGCCGACGACGACCGCGTGCGCAAGCAGGCAGACACGCCGGCCCGGGTCTGGCGCAAGACCAGCGTCGACATCACGGTCCAGGGCTACCGGAAGTACACCGAGACGCGGGTGTACCTGACGGAGATCATGCTCACCTCCGACGGCTGGCGCGTGGGCCGGGTCCTGGGGGTCTGAGCGAGTGGTTTCACGTCAGGCCCTCGCCCTGGCCTCGGGCGGGTTGCGCAAGGGGCTCGCGTTCAAGCTCGGCATACCCGCGATGGGCATCCTCATGGGACTCCTGCTGATCGTGGGAATGCTGGCCGGGGTCGGCGGCGGCCCCTCGGCCGTTGCCGCCGGCTGCTCCAAACCCGGCTCGCCCGGGAACGACGGCCCGTCCGGCAACGGACAGACCGGCGACAACACGGGGGGCGCGAGCAAGAAGCTGCGCGAGGAGCAGGTTGCCAACGCGAAGATCATCGACCAGGTCGCCAAGGACGGGAAGCTGCCGGGCCGGGCCACGCTCATCGCCCTGATGACGGGGCTCGCGGAGTCGCAGCTGTCGAACATCAACTACGGCGACAGGGACTCGCTCGGCATCTTCCAGCAGCGCCCGTCCTCCGGGTGGGGCACCAAGGAGCAGGTCACGGACCCGAAGTACGCCGCCCACATGTTCCTCTTCGGCGGCGACAGCGGCGACCCGCCCGGGCTGGTCGACGTCGCCTGGGAGAGCATGTCGCTCAACGACGCCGCCCAGAAGGTGCAGCGCTCCGGATTCCCCGACGCCTACGGTCCCAAGGAGGCCCAGGCACGGAGCATCGCGAAGGAAGCGGGCATCGACCTGGAGCGGTCAGGGGAGAACCACCCCGGCCAGCAGGGCAGGAATAACCGCTCCAACGGTGGCTCGAACGGCGGCGACAAGGGCGGAAAGGACTCCGGCAAGAAGGCGTCGGAAAAGTGCAACACGTCCGGCAGCAACAACCCCGGCAAGCCCGGCGAGCCCTTCCACGACGGCAAGGCGAACTGGCCCGCCAACGTGAAGAACCCCCGCTCGACGGACGACGCGATCGCCTGGGCCAAGAGGGAAGCCGACAGCCGCCGCTCGGAGTGGTACCAGAGGTGCCTGGCCTTCACGTCCATCGCCTACGGCTGGAGCTTCTCCGGTACGAACTACGCCATCGACCACTACCAGATCGAGATGCCGAAGGACATGCGTCACGACGGCGACCGCAATCCGCCCCCCGGCGCCCTGATGTTCTGGGACACCGGGCACAGGGCGGGCCACGTCGCCGTCTACGTCGGTGACGGCAAGGTCGCGTCCAACGACATCGTGACTCCCGGTGAGATATCGGTCGTCCCCGCCACCGACATCGAAACCAAGTGGAACGCCAAGTACCTGGGCTGGTCACCCCCCTACTACCCCAAGGGCGGATGATCCAGGTCATCATTACCGGGGGACCGCGGCGCCCTGCGCGCCGCGGCCCTCTTGGCCTGCTGACGGCGGCGGTACGTAAGGATTGACCATGCCTGTTGTGACGGACCTCGACTCGGTCCCCCTGACTCCCGTCTACACCATCGTGATCGGCGCAGCGGGTGAAGCGACGATCGAGGGGGAACCGGTCGAGCCGCTGCCCGGACAGGACGGGCGCACTTCCGCGCTCGCGGACATACGGGTGCGGGCCGCCCAGCGCGGGCACCCCATACGCATCGTCGCCAAAGAACCCGACGGTTCGGTCTGGCCGCTGATCGTCGACCACGACGGGGCGGTGACGCCGCTGCCGGGGCCGCACCCGACGCCGCCGCCTGCGGCCGCGCCGGCCCCTGCCCCGGCGCCGGTCCCTGCCCCGGCCCCTGTGCCCGCGCCTACACCCGTGCCCGTGCCGGTGGCGGGGTACCCGGCGCCGCCTGCGCCCGCCCCCGTGGCCCCCGTACCCCCGCCCCACCAGGCCCCTCCCGCGCCTCCCGCCGCACCGGTCCCCGTGCCCACCCCGGCCCCCGCCCCCACCCCCGACTGGTCCGCCCCCCTCCCCCCGCACCACGCCGAGCGCTTCGGGCGGATCGTTGCCGCCGAGTTGCGTGGGGATCTGGTCGGGGCCGCGCTGGCGGCGCGGGAGCTGGAAGGGGTGCTCGACCGGGAGTACGGGCCGTTGCATCCGCACACCGTCGGCGTGCTGGGGACGCGGGCCTGGCTCGCGCTGCTGCTGCAGGAGGACTGGGCCGCGATCATGCGCCTGCACCTGCGGACGGCCGAGCGCCGCCACAACGCCCAGGCCCCCGCCGACGAGACCCGCCGCGTCCTGCGCAACGCCTGGGCCGTGTGGTGGCGGCTCGCCGCCGTCGACCGTGCCGAGGCGGACGAGATCCAGCCCGAGCTGCAGCGCGTATCCGACCTGGTCGAAGGCGTCCTTCCGGAATAATCGCGATCATGCTGCCGCCCACACCGCCGCCCGGCCCGTACGAAGGCGGTCCGCACGGACTGCACCGGCGTCTGCTGCCGGACGTGATGGCGGCGGGCTCCGCGTATCCGCTCGTCCTCAGCGGCTCCTACGCCCGGGAGGCGCACGGTCTCCTCGAACCGGGGGCCGTCCGCAGGGACACCGGCCTGGAGCTGGTCACCGAGGCTCCGGACGCCATGGCCGAGCTCGTGTCCGCCGTCTGCAACGGGTTGCGGGAGCGCGGCTGGCAGGCCGCACCGCTCGAGGCCGGGCTCGTCGTCACCGACGCCGCGAGCGGTGAGCACTGCGCCGTTGGCATCCGCAAGGAGACCCTGTGGCGGCCCCCGGTGCTGGGTCCGTACGGGCCCGTGCCCGCCGTCGAGGACGTGGTCGGCATGGCCGTGCGCGACCTCGCGGACCTCGGGCTCGCCCGGGACCTCGTCGACGTGCGGGCCGCATCCGCCGACTGGTCGCACGTCGAGCTGGAGGAGCTCGGCCGCCGGCACGCCGGCACGGGCGCCGCAGCCTTCGACCTCACCGACCTCCAGGCCCGGCTCGCCGGCGCCGAGTGGATCGCCGACTCCGAGTTCGCCGCCTACGGGCTCGACGACACCGACCGCGCCGAGCTGCTGCGCTGGGCCGAGGTCTGGGTGGACGACATCGCCGAGCGGCTGATGGAGGAGGCCCCGTACGAGGACGACGAGGACGACGGGGACGAAGACAGGGACGAAGACGGGGACGAAGAGAGCTGATCGTTCGTCTTGACCTCAAGCTTGCTTGAGATTCCATCCTTGAGTCATCGCCTCACGCCAAGGGATGGATGGAACGACGATGACGGACACAGCTGCCCCGGGTTCCCCGGGTGAGCCCGGCGCCCCGGTGATCGACCGGCGCCGTATGAGACTGGTCATGGCCGGCCTGATGCTCGGCCTGTTCATGTCGGCGCTCGACCAGACCATCATCTCCGCGGCGCTGCGCACCATCGCCGACGACCTCAACGGCCTCTCGCAGCAGGCCTGGGCCAACACCTCGTACATGATCACCTCGGTGATCACCACGGCCCTCTACGGCAAGCTCTCCGACATCTACGGGCGCCGGCCGCTCTACGTCATCGCCGTGGCCGTCTTCGTCGTCGGCTCGGTGCTGTGCGGGCTCGCCCAGTCCATGGTGATGCTGGCGGTCTTCCGGGGCGTCCAGGGGCTCGGCGCGGGCGGTCTGATGAGCCTCGCGTTCGCCATCCTGGCCGATCTGCTGCCGCCCGCCGAACGCAGCCGCTACCAGGCCTGGTTCGGTGCCGTCTTCGGCGTCTCGGCCGTGGTGGGACCGGTCGTCGGCGGGTTCTTCGCCGGGCTGGACAGCTTCGCCGGTGCCGCCGGCTGGCGCTGGGCCTTCTTCATCAACGTGCCGATCGGCATCGCCGCCGTCCTCATCGTCCTCACCCAGGTGCGCATCCAGAACGACCGCTCGCAGGACAAGCCGGACATCGCCGGGGTCATCACGCTCGTCCTCTTCCTGGTGCCCGTGCTCTTCGCCGTCGAGGAAGGGCCGAAGTGGGGCTGGGGCTCGGCCGGCACGCTGGGGCTGTTCGCTGTGGGGGCCGTGGGGCTCGTGCTGTTCGTGACGGCGCAGCGGCGGGCCGGTGGTGCCGCCCTGCTCCCCACCCCGATGTTCCGTAACCCCGTCTTCACCCTCTACAACGGCGTCAACACCATCGTCGGCGCCGCCGTCTTCGGCTCGCTCGCCGTCCTGCCGCTCTACCTGCAGATCGTCAAGGGCCTCTCGCCGACGGAAGCGGGCCTGATGATGCTGCCGCAGACCTTCGGCATCATCGTCGCCGGCCGGCTGTGCAGCGCCTACGTCACGCGTACCGGCCGCTTCAAGGGCGCCATGCTCACCGGCATCGTGCTCGTCATGGCCGGCACGTTCTGGTTCGCGACGTTCGGCGCCGACACGGCCCTGTGGCAGCCCGCGGTCGCCGCCGCCGTCATGGGCATCGGCATCGGCGTGTGCTGGCAGGTCATGCTGGTCGCCATCCAGCGGGGCCTGGAACCGCGGTACATGGGCGCCGGCATCGGGTCCTTCGCCTTCTTCCGCTCCATCGGCGGCACCGTCGGCATCAGCGTCTTCTTCTCGCTCTTCTTCGGCTCGGTGGGCGGGCGGATCGCCGACGCCTACGCCGGCGCCGGGTCCGACCCGGACTTCAAGGCCGCCCTCGCCGATCCGGCGGTCACCTCCCAGCCGGCCAACCAGACCCTCCTCGCCGGCCGGAACGGCGCCGTCTCCCTGGACGACAGCTCCTTCCTGGCCCACGCCGACGCCCGCCTGGCCCACCCCTTCCTGGAGGGCATGGCCCAGGCCATGCAGACGGTCTACCTGGTGAGCGGCTCCCTGCTGGCCCTGGGCCTGATCCTGGCCCTCATCCCCCGGGACCGCCGCCCGGAGACCGATACCGCAACGGCTCCCTCGGCTCCGTCACCGAAGAAGGTCGCGGCACATCAGTGACGCGCGCGCACTGAAGCGATGTGAGCAGGGCCCGGGTCACCGACCCGGGCCCTGCTCACGTTCCGGCC
The DNA here is from genome assembly GCF_013394065.1 of Streptomyces rectiverticillatus. Taxonomy (NCBI): domain Bacteria; kingdom Bacillati; phylum Actinomycetota; class Actinomycetes; order Kitasatosporales; family Streptomycetaceae; genus Streptomyces; species Streptomyces rectiverticillatus. The sequence continues at coordinate 3,599,490 of NZ_CP040752.1, read as the reverse complement.
CGGGCGGCCGGCAGGCCGGTTACGGGCAGCCGCACGGACACCGCGTCCCCTGGGTTGAGAACCATCGACACCTCCGGCGGCAGCCGTTCGAGCAGCGCTCGCCCGGAACGGGAGGCGCTGCAGGCACCGGGGCCGCAGGCACCGGGGCCGCAGGCACCGGCCTGGCGGGCTCCCTCACCCCGTCGGCATCCCCATCGCATTGGCCGCCCGCACGCTTTCCCACATCTCGGCATGCTCCGGCGTAATGGATTCGAGAACACCGCCGCCACGCTCGACCAAGACGAGGGCCACGGAAACGAAGCCGCCGATCAAAGACCTGAATGCGCTGTTGTTGGACTGCTGGTAACTCTTCACCAGGCTGTCGACGAATTTCGTGAACGCGGTGAAGTCGATCTCGCATTCATCTTCGATGACGGGGCCCAGGCCGGATTCCACTCCCATGAGATTCGACAGGTTGCCGGCCTGTTCCAGGAAAAGTCTGGCGACCGAGTTCGATGGATTCCAGATGTCTGTGTCGTTCGCTTGGAAGTAGCAGCTCACTCTGTCCACCTGACCTTTACTTCGGTTCCCGGGTTCCTATTTCCCCATTCTTTTATACCAGACTCCACTGCAGCTCTGAAGGCTGGAGTTGCTCCGGGCTCCGTGAAGTGCAGCCCGAGAGGTGCCTGTTCGTAACCCTCCATATGAGGGCGGGCGCGGACATAGGAATCCAGCTTTTTGAATACGTGCTTGTTGATCCATTTTTCGGTGTTGAATCGAGGGTCCTGTCCGGTGGCCGTCTTCTCCTCCCACAGCGTTCCGTCGCGGATGTTGTCGATGTCGGTTATCGTGTCCGACAGGTTGTTGAGATCGTCCACGACATAGTTTGTGTCCCCTTCCCGGGGCGGTCGCATACGGTTGGAAAGTCCATCCTCGCCGCCTCCTGTCACCCAATCCATTCCGGATTTCGGCAGAAATTCTCCGGAATCGGCGGCATCGCCGGCATCGGAGGCGAGCTCTTCGTCGGGCGGCTCCGGAGCGTCGTCGGGATCCGATTCCGGCGCCTCGACAGCCCTCTCCGGTGGTTGCTCCGCAGTGCCGCTGTCGTGCGGCGCGGAGGGATCGGGGGCTTCGTCCGGATCATCCACGCCCTCGGCGTGCGAGCGCGTTTCCGCTGCTTTCTCCGGCGGCTCTTCCGCCTCAGCTGCCGGTGCGTCCTCGGGTGCGGGCGGTTCCGGCGCGTCGTCGGACTCGGTCCCGGACTCGGTCCCGGACTCGGACTTGGACTCGGGCGACGGCTCAGGCTCGTCGGACTCGGCTGCTTCCGCAGTGCTTTCGGCCGAGGTGTCGGGGGATGCGGACACGTCTGCCGAATCGCCAGGCCCTTCGTCCTCGGGCCGGGATGACTCGTCCGCGTTCTGCAGCCCAGCCGGTTTCTGTGATTCCTCCGGTTCCCTTGCATTCTCGGAGGGTTCCGGGGCGTCCTCCGCGTCCTCCGGCTGTTCCTCCTCTCCCGCATCCGCCGTCTCCGGAGCAGCGTCGGAGGCCTCGCCTCCGTAGGAAGCCTCACCCCCGTCCTTCGGCTCAGCAGATACTTCCGCGGGCTCGGGCGCCTCCTCTGCCCTCTCGGCGTCCTCTGCTTCCGTCGGCTCCGGTGCGTCGTCGGAAGCCTCGGCAGTGTCGGAAGCGTCGCCACCGGATTCGGGCGCCTGCTCGGGCTGCCCGGTCGGCGTCTCGGGGGAGGGGGCAGGCTCCGGCGCGTCCTGCACCTCCGTCGGTTCGGGCGCCTCGTCCGCCCCGGATTCCGGCGGCGGAGCCTGCTCACGCGGCTTATCGGTCTCGGTGGGGCGGTCGCTCATGGTTCAGTTCCAGCTCCCCGGAAGCCTTGGGGAGCTCGTGGACGGTCGATGCCATTACCCATCACCTTCGGCGCCGTCGGCCTCGTTCGAGGTCACGGCCCTCTGCCGGTTGTTTCCGGAGCGCAGCCTGATCCATGTGTCGTCGACCTCGGGGTCGGGATCGAACGCGTCGGAGGCGTCCAGCGCCCCGTCCCCGTCCCCGTCCGTTCGGTTCAGGTCGTCCGGCACGTCACGCGGGCGGCGGCCGCGGGACGGCTGTTCGTCCTGGACCGGGTCCGCGAGGTCCGCTGCGGGAACGTCGTCCTTCGGGGCCTCTGACCCGGTAGTCGGGTCGGGGGCTTCCTCCGGGTTGTCCGGGGATCCGGTCGCCGAGGGCGCCTCGGGCTCCTGTCGGCTTTCCGGCGCACGCCTCGCGTGGGTGTCCTGAGGCTCGGCAGGCTCGGGGGCCTCGTCCGGGTCGTCCGGGGTCTCAGCGCGCGAGGCCGTTTCCGCTGCTCTCTTCGGCGAGCTGGCCTCCGTGGCACCGGCTGGTTCCGGGGCGTCTTCCGGGGACTCGGGTGTGTTCTGCGAGCCTTCCGATGATGCAGCCGGTTCAACCGCGTCAGCTGGTTCAGCTGGTTCAGCCGGCTCGGGCGCCGCCTCGTCCGTATCAAGCGCATCCGCAGGCTCCGGTGCGGTCTCCGTGGGCTCGTCGGCGCCCTCGGGTTCCTCCGGTTCCTCGGGTTCCTCAGGTTCCTCGGGCTCCTCCGGGTCTTCCGGGTCTTCCGGGTCTTCCGGCTCTTCCGGGTCTTCCGGCTCTTCCGGGTCTTCCGGGTCTTCCGGCTCTTCCGGCTCTTCCGGCTCTTCCGGATCCTCGGGGTCCTCGGGGTCCTCTACGTCCCCCGGATCCTCCGGGTCCTCCACGTCCTCTACGTCTTCCGGGTCGTCTGCGTCCTCCGCGTCCTCCGCGTCGTCCGGCTCCTCCGCGCCCTCCAAGTCCTCCGAGTTCTCCGCGTCCTCAGGCTCCTCTGAATCCTCCGGGTCCCCTGGCTCTTCCGCCGCCTCCGGTTCCGCTGCCTTCTCCGTCGCCTCGGCTGGCTCCGTCTTCTCCGTCGCCTCGGCCTGCTCCGTGCCCTCCGTCCCCTCCGTCCCCTCCGGGTCCTCTGCCTCCGTCGGATCCGGTGCGGCGTCGGATGCCTCGCTCCCGTCGGAGGTGGCGTCGGATGCGGGCGACTGCTCGGGCTGCTCAGGTGCGGACGGCTCGGGCGCGTCCTGCGCCTCCGTGGGGTCCGGGGCCTCGTCCGTCCCGGATTCCGGGGACGGCGGTTGCTCGGGGGGCTCTTCTCTCTCGGTGGGGCGGTCGCTCATGACTCAGTTCTCGCACCCGCATCGGCACCCGCATTGCTGCGGTACAGACGCACCCAAGGCAGCGTCTTCCTCTTCCACGCCGCCTGGGCGACGTGGATGAACACACAGGCGCGGTAGTCGTCGACCGCGTCCGCCGCCGCGCCCCGCGGGGCCACGGTGTCGGCGATTTCCGCGACCCAGTCCGCCGTGCGGGACCACCACTCGGCCTGGGCGGCCGAGGTCTTGGGGTAGTCGGCCACGCGCTTCTTCAGCTCGGTCCCGTGCTCCGGCCACACCGCGGTCGCCGCCCGTGAGCGGAACGCGCAGCGGTGCCGGCAGCCCTCGCAGTCGGCGAACGGGGCGAGCGCCGCGTCGACGTCCGGGGTCGCGGCGGCGAAGGCACGGAAGCGGTCGGCCAGTTCCGCGTTGCCGGCGAGCGGCGCCCGCGCGACCCCGCTCTCCGCGGCCGCCTCGGCCCGTACGTTCGGGACCCGGATGAGGGCCGGCCGGTCGATGCCGTCGTGGTGGGCGAAGGCCTGGAACGGCTCCAGGGACGACGCGAACCGCTCCTGGTCGGGGGAGAACCGCATCGTGCCGCCGATCAGCTCCCGGTCCGTGGCGGACGGCAGGCGGTGCATGACCTTCAGGTTGGTGTTCTTGTACGCGTCCTCGATGAGCTTCTCGGGGACCTGCTCGACGATCACCAGGCCTTCGCCGTACTTGCGGTTCTCGGCGAGCGTGTTGGCGAAGGCCTGCGCCGCGCGGGCCTGCGCGTTGCCCTCCTTGCCGTCCCCGCCGGAGGCGACGGGGCGTCCGAGCAGCCGGTGGGCCTCTTCGATGACGGTGACGTGGGCCAGGCCGTCGCCCCGCCGGGTCGCCTTGTAGTGCTCCGTCATGGTCTGCAGGATCAGCGCGGTGACGAGGGACTGTTCCTTCTCGTTGTCGCCGACGCCGGCCAGCTCGATGACGACCGGGCGGTTGAGGAGCTCCTCGACGGGGTACGAGCGCGCGCAGTCCAGCGTGCTGCCGCAGGCGCCCTCCGCGAGGGACTCGGCCCGCAGCCTCGACGCGGCGACGATGTTGTCCTTGACCTCGCCGGAGTACCCGAGCTGATCGCACTCCTTGCGCATCTCGGCGATGAAGTCGCGGAGGGTGGGCCACGCCCCGTCGTGGGCGGGCGTGGAGACGTCGGTGGGGACGATGCCCTTCCGCGCGTACGTGTTGCGCAGGGCCTTGTTGTAGATGGCCGGCAGGGGGTCCCAGAGGCCGAACGCGGCGTCGAAGCAGGCGAGCAGTCCGGCCGTGTGGGTGCTGATCCGGACCCCGTGCGGCACCTCGAAGGGGTTGAGCCGGAACGGCGCCGTGTTCTCGTCGCCGACGGTGAGGACGAGCAGGTCCTCGAAGCCGGGGCGGGTGGCGAGCCAGCGGTAGTCGTCGAGCTCGGAGTTCACCGGCTCCAGCACGAGGAACGGCACCTTGTGGTCCCGCCAGAGCTGCTGGCAGAAGGCCAGGGTCGTGTTGGTCTTGCCCGAGCCGGTCGTCCCGACGAACAGCGCGTGCCGGGAGAGGGACCCCAGCTCCACGCCGAGCGGCCCGGCCGGCGCGCCGTGCACCAGCTGCCGGCCGAGTTCGATGGCCGGTCCTTGCGGCCGGTAATCGGTCTCCAGGGCCATGTCGGGCCTGCGTACGGGGAAGCCCGCCATGTGCCCGTGCACGGCGAGGGGAAGCCGCAGCGCCGCACCCGCCTCCCGCGCGTCGACCAGCTCGGAGAGCAGGCGCAGCGGCGGCGACAGCGGTTCGGGCAGCTGCCAGCGCTGGTCGCCGCCCCAGCGGGCGTGCTCCAGCGTCGTGATCCCGGTCCACGCCGCCGCCAGCTCCGGCGGCGCCGGCCGTACGGTGACGTGGGCCGGGCCGGTGAAGGTCTCGGTCAGGACGGTGCCCTGGCCGGGCCGTTCCTGCGGGGAGACCGTGGCGCCGACCAGTTCCGCGAGGGACTCGGGGAGCGGGTTCGGGGAGGCGAGCGCGATGCGGATGCGGAAGGCGCGGTCGGTGTAGCGGCGCGCGGCGTCCGCGTACACCTTCGCGGCGTCCACGGCGAAGTTGTCGGGGGAGAGCTGGGTCGCCGGGCCCCACAGGCCCTCCGGCAGCTGTCCCGGCGTCCCCAGCCGCCCGTAGTGGGTGGCGATTTGGTGCAGCATCGGCCCGAGGTCGTCGGGCACCCGGTACGGTTCGAGGCCGACCGTCAGCATGAGCGGGTACGGGTGTGCCGTGAACGCCTGCCACAGCGCGTCCCACGGCGGCGCCGCCGCGGTGAACGACTGCGGGGCGAGGTAGTACTGCACGCCCGCGTCGGGCCGGTTGGGCAGGCCCGTCCGGTAGCGCTTGCGGATCTCGGCCAGGCCGGCCGGGTCGGGGGTGAACGGCGTGAGCCACCGCGCCACTTCGGCCGTGTCCTGGACCGGGGCGGCGTGCACGTGGTGCGGCAGGTGCCCCAGCCGGTCGCGGAGCGCGAGCGCCGCGGTCACGGCGGAGTCCTCCGCTGTGACCGCGCCGGCCGCGCCGTCGCCGCGCACCCGGGCCAGCAGAGCGCACGAGATCCTGCGCTCGGCCGGGTCGGTCAGGTAGCGCAGCTCGATGCGTGTGTCGTGGCGGGTGTCCCACTGGCCGGCCAGCCAGGCCGCCTCTGCGGCGACCGCCTTGATCCGGCGCTCGTCCTCGGGGAGGTCGGCGTACTCCCTGGTCTCGGTGAGGTCGGCGGCGGCCTCGATGCGGACGGCCGCCCAGGCCCACACCGACGTCCCGTCGCCGACGGTCAGGACGCCCGGCGGGGGCGTCCTGTCGGTCTGCTGGTTCATGCTGCTCAGCTGGTCCACGGGGAAGCGGGGCCGTGGCCGTTGGGCGCTGCAGGGGGCGCCGGCGGCGCGGCGGGTCCGCCTGCGCCGGGCGGAGCCGGTGGCGCGGGCTGCGGTACGGCCGGGGGGACGGGCTGCGGTACGGGCTGGGGTACGACCCCGGGTACGGCCCGGGGTCCGCCCCCCGGTACGGGCTGGGCCGGCGGCGCGGCGGGCATGACCGGCGGCGCGGGCGGAGCCGGCGGGCCGGCGGGACCCTGGCCGGGCGCGGTCATGATCGGGAGGTCCTGCCCGAAGGTCGAGGCGATGGGCACCTCGATGCCCTGGACCGCGATCTCCACGCCTTCCCGGACCGCCGAGTGCACGGCCTCGCGCATGGCGCGCGGCCGCTCGGTGCGGAGCATCTGGTTGACGTCACCGGTGCGGCCCATGAGCCCGCCGATGAGGTCCTTGAAGTACGTGCCGATGATCACCGCGCCGGGGCGGATGCGCCACATCGTCCAGCCGAGATAGAGGCTGGTGCCGTACTCGAAGACGGATACGTAGGTCACGTACCGGCCGCTGCTGACGACGAGACGGTTGCTGACCGCCTCCGGCTGCAGGATGTCGCTGCGGATACGGGACGGCACGGCCGTCACCGGGATGCGGCGGCGGGACAGCGCGCCGTAGATCGCCGCGTAGGCGGAGGGGGAGGCCTGCGCCTTGTCCTCCAGCAGGGTCCGCCACTCCGAGACGGGCTCGGTGAGGGTGGAGCAGAGCAGGATCAACCAGAAGATGATGAACGACAGGATGGAGCCCACGCTGAAGGCGGTACCGGCCTCTTCGAAGTCCCAGTCGTTCGTCAGCAGGCCGAACAGCCCGCAGATCAGCCACACCACGGTCGCGGTGACGGCCGCGGTCGCCCAGAGGCCGATGACCGTCCGGAGCGTGACCGACTCGTCGAAGGCCAGCTCGACCTGCTGGTACTTCAGCGTCTGGTTCCGGTAGGAGCCGTTGGGGCCTGTGGCTTCCGAGGCCGCCCAGCCGCCCGGTCCGGCGCTGCCGCCGCCCGGATAAGTGCTCATGTCGTACTCCGCATCGGGGTCAGGCGTAGAAAGACCGTTGATCGTTCGGCACGGCAACTTATCGGAATTTCATGCCGGGCAGGTCGGCCGACCGGGAACGGGTGTGCAAAAGCCCCGAAAGGCCGTCAGCGGACGCCGCCGGCCGACACCGTCAGCGGACACCGCGTGTGGACACCATCAGAGGACGCCGTCAGCAGCGGACCGTCTGGCCGCTCTGGCGGATGATGGTGTCGCCCGACATCCAGCCCGCGGTCTTCGTCCCCTCGATGCGGACGTAAATCCACTTGTGGCCGTACGAGTTCTCGACGGAACAGTGGAACCAGACCTTCGTGCCGCTCTTCGCCGCGGCCACGGAACCGCAGACCTTGTAGGGCCCGTTGAGGACGTGGCGATCGCCGGACACGTATCCGTACGTGCCCGGCTTCGGGTCGTGGTGGCTCCAGCCGCTGCAGGTCGTCGGCACCGTGGGCTTGGCCGACGAAGCGCTCGGCTTGACCGACGGGGAGGCCGAGGAAGGCGACGGCGAGGCGGACGGCTTCTTGGAGGCGCTCGCGGACGGCGAGGCGCCCGGGGAGTGCAGGCCGGTGGCCACACCGCCCTCGTTCGGCTGCTCACCGACCGACGGCGAGCCGGCCGCCGCCGGCGCCGCCGCCCGGGGCTCGTCGTCCTTCTTGCCACCGCCGTTGCCGTTGCCGGTCAGGGCGTACGTGACGCCGCCGCCGGCGAGCACGACGAGGGCGGCCGCCGCTGCGATGAGGGTCCGGCTGCGGCGCCGCCCACGGTCGGCGGCGGCGCGGCCGGGGGCGGTGTGACCCGCGACCGGTGCACCGGAGCCGGACTGCGCAGGCTGCGGGGCCTGCGGAGACTGCGGAGACTGCGGAGACTGCGGCGACTGTGCGTGCAGCGGGCCGGGCGCCGGATAACCGGCGTACGGGCTCTGCGGGAAGGGCTGCGGGGAAGGCTGCAGAGGAGACTGCGGCGCAGGTCCCGGCGCAGGTCCCGGCGAAGGCTGCGGTGAAGACTGGGGCGGAGACTGAGAGTAAGGCCCGGTGAACGACGGCGCGGCGCCGAACCCCGGCGGCGGCGCCGGAGCAACGGCCTGCGGGGATGCGGGGGAGGGGGAGGCGGCCGGGGCCTGCGGCATGAGGTTCGCCGTGTTCACCGTGCTCGCCGTGTCCGCCGGGCTCGCCGTCGCGCCCGCGGCGACCCGCTCCAGCATCTCGCGCGCCTGGTCCGCGGTCGGCCGGTGCTCCGGCTCCTTCGCCATCAGCGCCTGGAGCACGGGCGTGAGCGCCCCCGCCCGCCGGGGCTCCGGCAGCGGCTCGGTGACGATCGCCGAGAGCGTGGACCACACGGACGTCCGGCGGAACGGCGACGTGCCCTCCACGGCCGCGTACAGCGTCATGCCCAGCGACCAGATGTCCGAAGCGGGACCCGGCTCCCTGCCCTGCGCGCGCTCCGGCGGCAGGTAGTCGAGGGAGCCGACGAGCTGGCCGCTCTGGGTCAGCTTGGCCATGGCCTCGTCGCCGGAGGCCTCCATGCTGGCGATGCCGAAGTCGGTGAGCACGACCCTCCCCCAGCCTCCGGCCGGGGGGAACCCCTTCTCGCTCCGCTCGCCGTGCTCCAGCAGTACGTTCCCCGGCTTGACGTCCCGGTGCAGCACGCCGGCCCGGTGCGCGGCGTCGAGCGCGTCCATCAGCTTGGCGCCGATCGCCGCCGCCTCGTGCGGCTCCAGCGTGCCGCGCTCGCCCAGCACGTCGTCGAGCGAGGGCCCGTCGACGAGCTCCATGACGATGACCGGCAGGCCCTGCTCCTCGGTCACGTCGTGCACGGTGACGACGCCGCTGTGCCGGATGCGGGCGGCGGCCTGCGCTTCGCGCTGCATCCGGGTCCGCAGGTCGAAGAGTTCGGGCTCGGAGGAGTCGGTGAAGGCCCGCAGGACCTTGACGGCGACCTCCCGGTTGAGCAGTTCGTCCACCGCCCGGGCGACCACTCCCATGCCGCCGCGCCCGATCGCCGCCGTCACCCGGTAACGGCCGCCGAGGACCTTGCCTATCAGCTCGTCGCCGTTCGTTTCCCCCGCCGTCACCACGCGCTCCGTTCCGTCAGTGTTGGCCGCCGCATCCGGCGGCCCAGGGTAAACAAACAAGGCCCAGGTCGTTGACCTGGGCCTTCCTTTAACAGCATCTGCCCTTACGGCAGCTACGTCTTATGGAGCGGGTGACGAGAATCGAACTCGCGCTCTGAGCTTGGGAAGCTCATGTTCTACCATTAAACTACACCCGCGAGGGCGCCTGTTTTACGGGCGCCTCATCTTCGCACACTCTACCCCATCGAAGGCCCCCGGTGCACTCACCGTGCGGGCCTTCGTGCTGTGTGTGGAGAGTGTGGGGCCGGTGGGGATGCGTGCGTGGGTGCCGGGAGTTGGGGCGTACCGTGGGGCGGCGGAAGCCGGTGGGGGACTGCCGGGAGTGCCGCGTAGGAGCGAGTCCTGTACATCCCCTAATGTGGCTTTTGTCTTTCACGTGAATGGGGAAAGGGAGCTCTATGGAGCGCACCGTCGTTCGTTGTGCCGAGGGGCACGTCTTCAGCACCGCTTCGTTCCCGATGCAGCACCTCGGACCCGACCGGATCGGCCCGGGGCGGCTGCTGCGCTGCCCGCGCTGCGCCCGGCTGCGGCATTCCGTCCCGGTGGCCCTGCAGAAGCGCTAGCGAGCGCCGCGCGGACGGTGATCAAGCGGCGCGGGCCCGGTCCGCTCGGACCGGGCCCGCGTTGTCCGTCTTCTCCGCGTATCCTCGACCCGTGCTTCTCTCAGACAAGGACATCCGGACCGAGATCGACGCAGGCCGCGTGCGGATCGACCCGTTCGACGAATCGATGGTGCAGCCGTCGAGCATCGACGTGCGGCTCGACCGCTACTTCCGGGTGTTCGAGAACCACCGGTACCCCCACATCGACCCCGCGGTCGAGCAGGCGGACCTCACCCGCGAGGTGGTGCCGGAGGGCGACGAGGCGTTCATCCTGCACCCCGGTGAGTTCGTGCTCGCCTCGACGTACGAGGTCATCACGCTCCCCGGCGACATCGCCTCGCGACTGGAGGGCAAGTCCAGCCTCGGCCGGCTCGGCCTGCTGACGCACTCGACGGCCGGCTTCATCGACCCGGGCTTCTCCGGGCACGTGACGCTGGAGCTGTCGAACATGGCCACGCTGCCGATCAAGCTGTGGCCGGGGATGAAGATCGGGCAGCTGTGCATGTTCCGCCTGACCTCGCCCGTCGAGCATCCTTACGGGTCCGCGAAGCACGGTTCCCGCTACCAGGGACAGCGTGGGCCCACGCCCTCGCGGTCCTTCCAGAATTTCCATCGCACGCAGGTCTGAGCAGAGCAAAAGGCGAAGAGCAACAGTGAGTGAGATCCGCGAGAACCTGACCTACCCGATCTTCGGGGAGGCCATCCGTGAGCTGGCGCAGACCATCGCGGACGACGGCTACGAGCCGGACATCATCCTGTCCATCGCGCGTGGCGGCGTCTTCGTCGCGGGCGGCCTCGCCTACGCGCTGGACTGCAAGAACATCCACCTGGTGAACGTGGAGTTCTATTCGGGCGTCGGCGAGACGATGGAGATGCCCGTCATGCTCTCCCCCGTCCCCGACAAGATCGACTTCACGAACAAGAAGGTCTTGATCGCCGACGACGTCGCGGACACCGGCAAGACCCTCAAGCTGGTGCACGACTTCTGCAAGGACCACGTGGCCGAGGTCCGCTCCGCAGTGATCTACGAGAAGTCCCACAGCCTCGTGAAGTGCGAATACGTCTGGAAGCGCACCGAGGACTGGATCAACTTCCCGTGGTCCGTCGAGCCGCCGGTCGTGCGCCGTGAGGGCCAGGTCCTCGACGCCTGATCGCCGCGTCTGATCACAGCAGAGCAGCAGAAGAGCCCCGGTTCCCGCCGTCTCGGCGGGAACCGGGGCTCTTCGCATGCGCCCGCCCGGCTACAGCGTGCCCAGCTTGACGATCGACAGCAGGGCGATCAGCTGGATCGCCGAGGCGCCCAGCGCCCGCGGCCACGGGATGTCGTGCGACTTGCTGACCATGGACGTGAAGAGGAAGCCCGCCAGCAGCCACGTCGCCCAGCCGAGCACCTGCACCACCAGGTTGTCGCCGCCGAGGAACATGGCGAAGAGCAGGCGGGGCGCGTCCGTGATCGACATGATCAGCATCGACAGGCCGACCGTCGGCTGCCACATGCCGTCGCCGCCGAGCTGCCGGGCCAGCGTGTGGGTGACCGCGCCCAGCAGCAGCCCGGCGAGCACCATGACCACGCCGGTGATCAGGACCGACGGCAGGCTGTTGGCGAGCGAGGCGTTGAGGACGTCCTCACGGGCCTTGTCGAAGCCGAAGACGGCGAGCAGGCCGTAGATGAACGTGACGATCAGGGCCGGGACCCACACCGCATGGTCGCGCATCTGCCAGAAGGTGGCGGACGGGCGCATCACTATGCCGGTCAGCAGCTGCTTCCACGGCAGGCGCGGGCCCGGGGGCGGCGCGGGGGCGTTGTTGTACGGGTCCTGCCCGGCGTAGGGATCCTGGCCGCCGTACGGGTCCTGGCCGCCGTAGCCGCCCTGGCCGTACGGGTCCTGGCCGCCGCCGTAGGCGTCGGGGGCCTCGCCGATGCTGAACTGCCGGGTGTGGCCGGCGTCGTCGGGGCCTTGACCGTAGTACGGGTCCTGTCCCTGGCCGCCCTGTCCGCCGTGGCCTCCATGGCCTCCCTGGCCGTAGCCGCCCCGGCCGTACGGCTGGTGGTCCGGGCCCGGGCCGTGGCCGTGCCCCTGCGGGCCGCCGCCGGCGCCGAAGTACTCCGGCTCGCCGTACGGCGGGGGCTGCTGCTGCCACTGGCCGCCGCCGCCCGCGCCACTGCCGCCGGCGTAGCCGCCCTGGCCGCCGTGCGGGGCCCGGTACTGTCCCGGGCGCTGTCCTTGCTGCGCGGGGCCGGGGTCGTTCGAGCCCTGTCCGCGTCCCATCCTGAATCCAGCCACGCTTCGAACGTACCCGCTCCCTGAGAGTGCCGAGACGGGCCCGGGAGAACGGGCCCGCCATTGCGGCCGAGCTGTGACATCCCCTAAGGGAAATATCGGGGGTTGGTGAGCCGCTCGGCGTCACGGCCGTACCTGCCGCCTCCGCGGCCTCAGCCGCTCTTCACCGCCTTCACCGCCTCTTCACCGCCGCGTAGATCGGTGAGAAGAGCGGCGAGAAGATCATGCCACCGACGAGGGCCCAGCCGCCCGCCTGCAGGAGGGCCTGTGCGGTGCCCGAGGGGTCCTCTCCGCGCAGCGCCGGCGTGCATCCGTAGGCCGCCAGTACCGCGACGGCGGCGTGCACCGACTGCATGACCGGCGACCACGGCAGCTTGCGCAGGGAGCCGCCCGCGATGCCCAGGGAGAAGAGCAGCACCCAGGGGAGCAGGCACAGCCCGAGGATCAGGGCGATCGCGTTGACGATGCTGCCCTCCAGGTTCGGCTGCCACTTCCCGGCCGCCAGCCGGTGCAGCTTCTCCTCCCTGCCCAGATACGCGCCGAGCGAGGGGTCGTCGGGTGCCCACATGGCCGTGAGCAGGCCGCCCTCGCGGACGGGGTCGTGGTAGGTCGTCCTGCCGGTGGCGAGCTGCGCCGGGCTGCCCGGGACCGTCACCGTCAGCTCGTACACGTACCCCCGGACGAGCTCGGGATTGTCGTCGTCGTACTCCTTCTCCAGCAGGCGCGCCTTCACGACGGTCGCGACGGCGACCTCGGCGCCGGCGTGCTGGATGGCGGTCTGCCGGCTGTCGGAGCCGGGCATGCCGTGCAGGCTCAGGGCGGTCAGGGAGGCCACGAGGGCGAGGGCCGAGACGGACAGCTGCCGGGCCTTGGACAGGGCCGGGGAGGAGAAGGAGTCCGGTACGGGCCGGAAGCGGATCTGCTGGATGCGGCGTGCCGCCCGGCGCCCGCTCTCCTTCTCCAGGACGGTCTTCTCGCCCTCCCGCTCCCTGCGCAGCCCGTCCCAGCGCCGTACCCACAGCAGCACGGCCCGCTGGACCCACGCGCTGGCCGCCGTCCAGACGCAGACGAGGACCCCGGTGTGCGGCGCGGGCTGGTAGTCGATGCCCAGTGCCCAGATGCACGCCGCGACGGCGGCGGCGTAGGTCAGGGCCGCGCTCACGCGCACGGCCTGCGTCAGCGCGTTCTGCATGACACGCGCTCCCCCCTGATTCACTTCCGGTCGGTGTTCCTCGGTGGTCCTCGGTGTTCCCCGTCATCAAGTGGATCATGAAAAGGCAGCGGCCGGTGCCCGCGGACCGTCGCGGGCACCGGCCGTGCGTCCTTGCGGAGAGGCCTACTTCACCGGCTCCGGGTCAGGCTTCGGGTCGGGCTTCGGAGCGCCGGCTGGCTCGCCGTCGCCGCCGTCACCGTTGCCCTCGCCGCCGTTGCCGTCCTCCTCCGGCGCCGCGGGCGTCCTGACCGACTCCAGCAGGAGCTGGGCGACGTCCACGACCTGGATGGACTCCTTGGCCTTGCCGTCGTTTTTCTTGCCGTTGACCGAGTCGGTCAGCATGACGAGGCAGAAGGGGCAGGCGGTGGAGACGATGTCCGGGTTGAGGGACAGCGCCTCGTCGACGCGCTCGTTGTTGATGCGCTTGCCGATCCGCTCCTCCATCCACATGCGCGCGCCGCCGGCGCCGCAGCAGAAGCCGCGCTCCTTGTGGCGGTGCATCTCCTCGTTGCGCAGGCCCGGCACCTTGGCGATGATCTCGCGCGGCGGCGTGTAGACCTTGTTGTGGCGGCCCAGGTAGCAGGGGTCGTGGTACGTGATCAGACCCTCGACCGGGGTGACGGGGATCAGCTTGCCCTCGTCGATGAGGTGCTGCAGCAGCTGCGTGTGGTGGATGACCTCGTACTCGCCGCCGAGCTGCGGGTACTCGTTGGCGATGGTGTTGAAGCAGTGCGGGCAGGTCGCGACGATCTTCTTCTTCGCCTTCTCGACCTTCACGCCCTCTTCCGCGTCCTCACCGAACGCCATGTTCAGCATCTCGACGTTCTGCTGGCCGAGCTGCTGGAAGAGGAACTCGTTGCCCAGGCGGCGGGCGGAGTCACCGGTGCAGGCCTCGTCGCCGCCCATGATGGCGAACTTCACGCCCGCCATGTGCAGCAGCTCCGCGAAGGCCTTCGTGGTCTTCTTGGCGCGGTCCTCCAGGGCGCCGGCGCAGCCGACCCAGTAGAGGTAGTCGACCTCGGTGAGGTCCTCGATGTCCTTGCCGACGACCGGGACCTCGAAGTCGACCTCCTTGGTCCACTGCAGGCGCTGCTTCTTCGCCAGGCCCCAGGGGTTGCCCTTCTTCTCCAGGTTCTTGAGCATCGTGCCCGCCTCGGACGGGAAGGAGCTCTCGATCATCACCTGGTAGCGGCGCATGTCGACGATGTGGTCGACGTGCTCGATGTCGACCGGGCACTGCTCGACGCAGGCGCCGCAGGTGGTGCAGGACCACAGGACGTCCGGGTCGATGACGCCGTTCTCTTCGAGGGTGCCGATCAGCGGGCGCTCGGCCTCGGCGAGGGCGGACGCGGGGACGTCCTTGAGCTGCTCCGCGGACGCCTTCTCCTCGCCCTCGGCGTCCTTGCCGCCGCCTGCGAGCAGGTACGGGGCCTTGGCGTGCGCGTGGTCGCGCAGCGCCATGATGAGCAGCTTCGGGGACAGCGGCTTGCCGGTGTTCCAGGCGGGGCACTGCGACTGGCAGCGGCCGCACTCGGTGCAGGTGGAGAAGTCGAGGAGGCCCTTCCAGGAGAACTCCTCGACCTTCGAGACGCCGAAGACGTCGTCCTCGCCCGGGTCCTCGAAGTCGATCGGCTTGCCGGCGCTCGTCATCGGCTGCAGGGCGCCGAGCGCCACGTCGCCGGAGGCCTCGCGCTTGAACCAGATGTTCGGGAAGGCGAGGAAGCGGTGCCAGGCCACACCCATGTCGGTCTTCAGGGCGACCGTGATCATCCAGATGAAGGACGTCGCGATCTTCAGGCCCGCGAAGAAGTAGGTGAGGTTCTGGAGCGTGGAGAGGTCCATCCCCTCCAGCCACGACACGACCGGGTACGAGATGAAGAACGAGGCCTCGTAGCCGTCCACGTGGTGCTGGGCGCCTTCGAGGGCGTGCAGCATGAAGATGCAGACGCCGACGATGAGGATGACGGCCTCGACGAAGTACGCCTGGCCGGTGTTGGAGCCGGCGAAGCGCGACTTGCGGCCCGGCTTGCCCGGCCGGTTCAGCTGCCGGATGACGATCAGGGTCAGGATGCCGAGCGCGGTCATCGTGCCGAGGAACTCGACGAAGACGTTGTACGGGGCCCAGTCGCCGATGACCGGCAGGATCCAGTCGGCCTTGAAGAGCTGCCCGATGGCGTTGACGATCGTCAGCAGCAGCGAGAAGAAGCCCACCGCCACGAACCAGTGCGCCACGCCGACGATGCCCCAGCGGTTCATCCGGGTGTGGCCCAGGAACTCCTTGGCCACGGTGACGGTGCGCTGCACGGGCTCGCCCGTCCGGCTGCCCGCGGGGACGGGCTGGCCGAGCCGCATGAAGCGGTAGATCTGCAGGATGGCACGGCCGAACAGCGCTACGCCGACCGCGATTAGGACCAGCGACACGATGATCGCGGCGAGTTGCATGGGAACGGCTCCTCGAACCTGCGAGAGCGGGATTACTGTCTAGTAACTTATCCAGTCCGTACGAGACTACTCACTCTCCCGCGCGCGATATAGCCGCATCGCCGGTGATCTGTGTCGCTCAGGGCACCCTCAGTGGAGCTCCGGGAGCACCAGGCGGCGGACCGGATGTGTCCGCAGGCGGACGTCCCGCTCGATGCGGCAGGCGCGCACGTGCAGCACCGTGCAGGCCGCGACGGTGGCCGCCGAGATGCCGGCCGCCCCGATGGGCCCCCAGTGCCCCGCCGTCATGTCGAGGAAATAGACGGGGACGCACAGGAGCATGCCGTAGGTCCGGACGTTCCACAGGCGGCCGCCGCCGCGCGTGATCGTCCGGGGGCTCAGGATGCCGCGGTTGAACCACAGGCTGGACTCCCGGATGCCGCCGTTCGTCAGGAGGTACAACCAGCCGAGGAAGATCTGGGCGACGGCCGCGTTGGGCACGAGGTTCGCCCAGACCCACGGGTGCGTGATGCGCTCCAGGGCGCCCCAGAGGGCGACCCCCGACGCCGCGAGGCACAGCAGCACGATCAGCTGGTAGTGCCAGCTGCGGACGTAGCGGTAGGCCGTGTTCAGGGGGCGCTCCGGCAGGGTGTCCCAGCTTCGCTGGTCGGCGAACTCGGCCAGGGCCAGGCAGATCACCGCCCGCAGCCGCAGCTTGCGGGGCAGGGCGTTCAGGAACCGCACCCGCAGCGCGTTCAGACCCGCCTCGCGGAGCACGGCCAGGGTGGTGGTGAGCAGGGCGTCCTGATCCCGGCTGTTCATGTCGGCCGCGCCGGGGCGCAGGTAGTTGGTCTCCAGGTGGAGGGCGAGCTGGCGGCGGTAGACCGAGGCGTTGTCCTGGGTGAGGACGTAGCGGATGCCGCCCCGCGCCCCGAGCACCTGATGCAGCTCCCGCATCACGTTCCTCTCGACCCGGGGAGCGTGCGCCAGGACCTCGCGGGGGCCGTCCGCGGAGTACTGGACGAGGCTCAGGGCCGCCACGATGCGCGGGTCCGGGGGAAGGGGCTCCGGCAGGGGGAGCGGCAGCGCCGGGTCCCGGACGAATACGGCGGCGATGCGCCCGGCGATCGCGACGAGTGCGTCCCCGGGGCCGTGGGAGAAGGGGCGCCACACCCAGGTCAGGCAGTCGAAGGGGGCCGCCGGTACCGGCGCGGTGCGCAGCTCCGCCTCGATCTCGGCGACGGACAGCAGCTCGCCGAGATAGGCGGCGCACAGGGAGGTCATCTGGCTGCTCGTGTCCGCCCACAGCAGGGCGTTCAGGGCGAGCGCCGCACGCGGCGTGCGGATGGCCCACAGGGCCTCGAGCGCCTGCGGCTCGCCCTGTGCCGCCAGGCGCCGCAGCACGGGTACGGCGATGTCGCCCATGGCGGTGATGGCGGGCCCCGCGGCGTCCCAGGGGATGCCGCCCGCCAGGACGTCCGCCGCCCGGGGGAGGTGCGTGGCCGCCAGGGCGTGGCAGGCCGCGGTCGCGCGGGCGCGGTCGTCGCTGTGGGCGGTCTGCCGCAGGAAGTCGAAGACCTGGACGCCGCGCGGGCGGCGGTCCGCGGCCACGAGGCCGAACGCCGCGATGACGGCCTGGTCGCTGCTGGACTCGCTGCCGAGCCGGTCGCGGAAGTGGCCGATGATCTCGCCGGCCAGGGTGTCGTCCACCATGTGCGCGTCGGCGAGGCACTGGAACGCCAGCAGGGGGTCCTGGGCGTAGACGGTCCGGATGACCTCGGTGCAGTCGCGCTCCTCCACTCCGCACCACAGCCGCACCGTCTCCCGCCAGGTGTGCGGGTCCTTGCCGTAGCGGCGCAGCAGGCCCAGGGGGTCGCCTGCCAGCAGGCCGGCCGCCAGGTACTCCTGGAGCGTGAGGTGGGCGAACTGGTAGCGCTCGCCGTTGTCCACGGCCAGCAGGAGGCCGCTGCGGTCGACGATCTCCTTGAGGACGTCCTTGTCGAGCCCGGCCGGCCTGCCCTTGGCCTCCAGGACGGACCGCACGGTCTCCAGCACGCCGTCCTCGGGGAGGGCGAGCCGGTCGTGGTTGGCCGCGGGGGTGTCCTGGGCGGCCAGTGCCAGGTGGTGCAGGACGGCCTTCTTCAGTGGGTGGGCGAAGGTGGGGCGGCGGCGCTGGTCGATCAGCAGGTTGTCGACGACCTGCTTGTAGAAGTCGGCCCGGGTGTGCGGCAGGACCTGGTCGGTGCCCGCGTACACGTAGCTGTAGAGGTAGGCGATCATCGTCAGCAGCAGCGGGTTGCGCGCCAGGGGCATCAGCTGCGGGGTGTCCCGCAGGGCGGCCATCAGCTGCTCCACCGTCTCGGTCGCGGTGCCCTCGGGCCAGGGCCAGCCGCCCAGGAAGCGGCGTATCAGGTGCTCGTCGAAGTCCTCGACCCGCAGGGTCTGGTGGAACTGCTCGGCGAACTGCGCCTCGTACACCGCGACGCGGCAGGTGACCACGATCCGGCAGGACGCGTACACCTGGGCGAACTCCCTGATCTTCTCGACCGCGGCGTCACGGTGGGCGCTGGTGACCTCGTCGAGCCCGTCGAAGTAGAGCGTGAGGTGGCCCTCCCGCAGGGCGCGCCTGACCCAGTTGTGCGCGCTCGGGAAGTTGTGGCGCTTGAAGTGGTCGACGATGTGCTCTTCGAGCGACCAGTCGAGGTTGTTGTTGAGCCGGTGCAGCTCCAGCAGGACCGGGATGCCGCCGATGTCGCCCAGGTCCACGCGGGGCTGCTTCCCGGGGCGCCGGGCGGGGCGCAGCCGCTGCCGGGCCCACACGAGGATCTCGTGCCGCAGGAGCATCGTCTTGCCGGCGCCCGGCACGCCGAGGACCACGGAGTGCCGGCCCTGCCGCAGGGTGGCGGCCGGCTCGCCGGGCCGCCGGCCGCCGCCGCCCGAGACCCCGGCCGACCCCGCCGTGGCACCGCTGGGGGCCGCGAAGCGCAAGGGGACGTAGACGGACTCCATCGGCAGCTTGAGGTCGTCGTCGGCCTGGAAGGAGACCGCGAACTTGTCGTGCCGGTCGTGCACGGCGCGGATGTAGCGCGCCAGTGCGGTCCGGCGGAGCAGCCGGCTGCCCGCCAGTCTGCTGTACAGGAATTCGGCGAAAGCCTTCAGCTTCGCGCCCAGCCAGCTCTTGGCGACGGCGGCGATGATGCCGAGGACGAAGAGCCCTGCTCCCACGCCCCACTGCTGGATCTGGTCCCACATCTGCGGTCCCCCTCCCCCGAGAATCGCAGGCTAGAACCATTCGCTACGTGAACGCGCCCCCCTTCCCGCACCGGGCTCGGCGAACCGCAGCGGGCCTGTCCCGACGCGCCCTGTGCGTGCTCCCCGCGCGCCCCCGGTTGCAGGTGTACACGCCCACGCTGCGCATAAGACCCGCATAAGACTTGAGCCCCCTCGACTCAGCTCCGTTGACAGGGACGGATCCGTGTTGCACGCTTGAGCCTGTTCCACTCAAGTCAGCTGGAGGAATCGACATGGCACGTGCGGTCGGCATCGACCTGGGTACGACGAACTCCGTCGTCAGTGTTCTCGAAGGCGGTGAGCCCACCGTCATCACCAACGCCGAGGGCGCCAGGACCACGCCGTCCGTCGTCGCCTTCGCGAAGAACGGCGAGGTGCTCGTCGGCGAGGTCGCCAAGCGCCAGGCTGTCACCAACGTCGACCGGACGATCCGCTCCGTCAAGCGCCACATGGGCACTGACTGGAAGATCAACCTGGACGGCAAGGACTTCAACCCGCAGCAGATGAGCGCCTTCATCCTGCAGAAGCTGAAGCGGGACGCCGAGGCGTACCTGGGCGAGAAGGTCACGGACGCGGTCATCACCGTCCCGGCGTACTTCAACGACTCCGAGCGCCAGGCCACCAAGGAGGCCGGCGAGATCGCGGGCCTGAACGTCCTGCGCATCGTCAACGAGCCCACCGCGGCCGCCCTGGCCTACGGTCTCGACAAGGACGACCAGACCATTCTGGTCTTCGACCTCGGTGGCGGCACCTTCGACGTCTCGCTGCTCGAGATCGGCGACGGCGTCGTCGAGGTCAAGGCCACCAACGGTGACAACCACCTCGGTGGTGACGACTGGGACCAGCGCGTCGTCGACTACCTGGTCAAGCAGTTCGCCAACGGTCACGGCGTGGACCTGTCCAAGGACAAGATGGCCCTCCAGCGCCTCCGCGAGGCCGCCGAGAAGGCCAAGATCGAGCTGTCCTCGTCCACCGAGACCACGATCAACCTGCCCTACATCACGGCCTCCGCCGAGGGCCCGCTGCACCTGGACGAGAAGCTCACGCGCGCCCAGTTCCAGCAGCTCACCGCGGACCTGCTGGAGCGCTGCAAGACCCCGTTCCACAACGTCATCAAGGACGCGGGCATCGCTCTCTCCGAGATCGACCACGTGGTCCTCGTCGGCGGCTCCACCCGCATGCCCGCCGTCGCCGAGCTCGTCAAGGAGCTGACCGGCGGCAACGAGGCCAACAAGGGCGTCAACCCGGACGAGGTCGTCGCCATCGGCGCCGCCCTGCAGGCCGGTGTCCTCAAGGGTGAGGTCAAGGACGTCCTGCTCCTCGACGTGACCCCGCTGTCCCTCGGCATCGAGACCAAGGGCGGCATCATGACCAAGCTCATCGAGCGCAACACCACGATCCCGACCAAGCGGTCCGAGATCTTCACGACGGCCGAGGACAACCAGCCGTCCGTGCAGATCCAGGTCTACCAGGGCGAGCGCGAGATCGCGGCGTACAACAAGAAGCTCGGCATGTTCGAGCTGACCGGTCTGCCGCCGGCCCCGCGCGGGGTCCCGCAGATCGAGGTCGCCTTCGACATCGACGCCAACGGCATCATGCACGTGACCGCGAAGGACCTCGGCACGGGCAAGGAGCAGAAGATGACCGTCACCGGTGGCTCCTCGCTGCCGAAGGACGAGGTCAACCGGATGCGCGAAGAGGCCGAGAAGTACGCCGAGGAGGACCACGCGCGCCGTGAGGCCGCCGAGTCCCGCAACCAGGGCGAGCAGCTCGTCTACCAGACCGAGAAGTTCCTCAAGGACAACGAGGACAAGGTCCCGGCGGACGTGAAGACCGAGGTCGAGACCGCCCTCACCGAGCTGAAGGAGAAGCTCAAGGGCGAGGACACGGCCGAGATCCGCACCGCCACGGAGAAGGTCGCCGCCGTCTCCCAGAAGCTGGGCCAGGCCATGTACGCCGACGCCCAGGCCGCCCAGGGTGCCGCCGGCGCCGAGGGCGCGGGCGCCGGTGCCGGCCACGCCAAGGCCGAGGACGACGTCGTCGACGCCGAGATCGTGGACGAGGACAAGCCGAAGGGTGGTGCGGCGTGACGGAGGAGACCCCGGGCTTTGACAACGAGAAGAAGCCTGAAGGCCCCTCCGACGCCGCCGACTCCGAAGAAGCGGCGCAGGGCGCCGGGTCCGCCGACAAGGCGGGCCCGGGCTCTGCCCCCTCCGGCGAAGAGCTGGTGGAGGTGGGCCTGAAGGCCCAGCTGGACCAGGCCCAGGCCGCGCTCAACGAGCGCACTGCGGACCTCCAGCGCCTCCAGGCGGAGTACCAGAACTACCGCCGCCGGGTCGAGCGGGACCGGGTCACGGTCAAGGAGATCGCCGTCGCGAACCTCCTGTCCGAGCTCCTGCCCACGCTCGACGACATCGGCCGCGCCCGTGACCACGGCGAGCTCGTCGGCGGCTTCAAGTCCGTCGCCGAGTCCCTGGAGACGATCGTCGCCAAGATGGGGCTGCAGCAGTTCGGCAAGGAGGGCGAGCCCTTCGACCCGCTGGTGCACGAGGCGCTGATGCACAGCTACGCGCCCGACGTGACCGAGACGACGTGCGTGCAGATTCTGCAGCCGGGGTATCGCATCGGCGAGCGCACGATCCGCCCCGCGCGGGTCGCCGTCGCCGAGCCCCAGCCGGGTGCCCAGGGCGCCAAGGGCGAGGGCGAGGACGCCGGTTCCGGCTCCGACGAGGAGAGCGGTGGCCCGGACAAGGGCTGACGCCGACCGGATGAATCACCGCAGGGAACGGAAGGAGGGACGCCGAGGATGAGCACGAAGGACTTCCTGGAGAAGGACTACTACAAGGTCCTCGGTGTGCCCAAGGACGCCACCGAGGCCGAGATCAAGAAGGCGTACCGGAAGCTCGCCCGCGAGAACCACCCGGACGCCAACAAGAACGACGCCAAGGCCGAGGAGCGCTTCAAGGAGATCTCCGAGGCGAACGACGTCCTGGCCGACCCCAAGCGGCGCAAGGAGTACGACGACGCCCGCGCCCTCTTCGCCAACGGCGGCTTCCGCCCGGGGCCGGGCGGCGCGGGCGGCGGCTCCTTCAACTTCGACCTGGGCGACCTCTTCGGAGGCGCCCAGGGCGGAGGCGGCGGCACCGGCGGCTTCGGCGGCGGCCTCGGCGACGTCTTCGGCGGCCTGTTCAACCGCGGCGGCACGCGCACCCAGCCGCGCCGCGGCCAGGACATCGAGTCCGAGGTGTCGCTGAACTTCACCGAGGCGGTCGACGGGGCCACCGTGCCCCTGCGCATGTCCTCCTCGGCCGCCTGCAAGGCCTGCTCCGGCACGGGCGACAAAAACGGTACGCCTCGTGTCTGCCCGACCTGCGTCGGCACCGGCCAGGTCTCGCACGGCTCCGGCGGCGGCTTCTCCATGACCGACCCGTGCCCCGACTGCAAGGGCCGCGGCCTCATCCCGGAGAACCCCTGCGACGTCTGCCACGGCAGCGGTCGCGCCAAGTCCTCCCGCACCATGCAGGTCCGCATCCCCGCCGGAGTCTCCGACGGCCAGCGGATCCGGCTGCGCGGCAAGGGCGCCCCGGGCGAGCGCGGCGGGCCCAACGGCGACCTCTACGTCGTCGTGCACGTCGGCGCCCACCCCGTCTTCGGCCGCAAGGACGACAACCTCACCGTCACCGTGCCCGTCACCTTCCCGGAGGCGGTCCTCGGCGGCGAGATCAAGGTGCCCACCCTCGGTGGCCCCCCGGTCACCCTCAAGCTGCCGCCCGGCACGCCCAACGGCCGCACCATGCGCGCCCGCGGCAAGGGCGCGGTGCGCAAGGACGGCACCCGCGGCGACCTGCTGGTCACAGTGGAGGTGACCGTGCCCAAGGATCTCGGCGACAAGGCCCGGGAAGCCCTGCAGACCTACCGTGAGGCCACCGCGGACCAGGACCCGCGGGCAGAGCTCTTCCAGGCCGCGAAGGGAGCGTGACCCCATGGAGGGGACCGGCCGACGGCGCAATCCGTACGAGCTGACCGACGAGTCGCCGGTCTATGTCATCTCGGTCGCCGCGCAACTGTCGGGCCTGCACCCGCAGACCCTCCGGCAGTACGACCGGCTCGGCCTGGTCTCACCCGACCGCGCCGCAGGGCGCGGGCGGCGCTACTCCGCGCGGGACATCGAACAGCTGCGGCAGGTGCAGCAGCTGAGCCAGGACGAGGGCATCAACCTCGCCGGCATCAAGCGCATCATCGAGCTGGAGAACCAGGTGGCCGCGCTCAAGGCGCGCGTCGCCGAGCTGCAGGGCGTCGTCGAAGGCGCCGCCGTGGCCCGGCAGCAGGCGGAGGCCGCGGTCCACGCCTCGTACCGCCGCGACCTGGTCCCATACCAGGACGTCCAGCAGACGAGCGCGCTGGTGGTGTGGCGCCCGCGCCGCGATCAGCAGTAGCGAACGTAAACACGTGTCGGCAGGGCCGGATGAGCATGGTGCTCGTCCGGCCCTGCCGGCATAAACCTGCTGGCATAAAGCTGTGTGTCCCCTGCAGCAACCTGACAGGCTTTCCCCGCCGGACGCTCCGCCTCCGCTGGCAGAGTTTTCCCCACGGAACAACGACGTTGGGGGAAACGTGAAGACCGGAAATCTCGCCAAGAAGGCCGCTGCAGTCCTCGTTCCCGGGGTGTCCCTGATGGTCTTCGCACTGCCGGGCACGGCGGCGGCAGCGCCCGCTCCGGCGGAGGTGCGTGCGGTGCACGGCCTGCAGGGCCTGCAGGCCCTGTGCGGGATACCGGCCAAGGTCGTCGACCGTCTGCCGGTCTGTCATCGTGTCAACGGGTGGCAGTGACAAGGAAGTCGGCTTCGGAGCCCCGGTCTGCAATGCGGCAGGCCGGGGCTTCGCCGTGTACGCAATGAGAAGCGAATCGGAGGAGATGGCGTGGCGAGGACGGAGTTCACGGAAGCGGTGGTGGCGCGCGCAGCGCCCACCGCCGCGCCCCCGGAAACGGCCGTGATCAGGCTCGTGGGAGCGCTGCCCGCGGGCTGGGACTGCAGCTGGCGGCTTCAGGAGGACGGGATCCTGCTGAAGGTGCAGCCCGCCGCCGGCGCCGGCCCCGGTGCCGTGGCGCAGTGGCTGGCCGGTGTGCTCGACGCCGGCGGGCTGCGGGGGTGGCGGGCGGTCCGCTAGAACCGGGCCGCCGGGCCCCGGCCCCGGATCCGGGCCGCTAGATCCAGCCGCGCTCCCGCGCCAGCAGCGCGGCGTGCGCCCGGCTGGAGGCGTCGAGGACGCGCAGCAGGTCCGCGACGTGGCGGCGGTAGGTGCGGACGGAGATGCCCAGGTCGCGGGCGCCGATCTCGTCCTTGCCGACGCGGCACATCGACGCCAGGACCCGCTGTTCCACGGCGGAGAGCCCGGCGGCCCCTTCGGCCGGTTCCTCGATCAGTGCGGCGAGGTCGGTGGCCTGGTCCCAGATCTTCTCGAACAGCGCCAGGATGTTGGCGACCAGGCCCGTCTCCTGGGCGATCAGGGCGCCGCGCGAGGTGTCGTCGGGGTCGGCCGGCACCAGCGCGGTGTGCCGGTCGTAGACGAGGATCCGCTCGGAGATGTCGCAGGCGACGCGGATCCGGGCGCCCTGCGCGGTGAGTTCGCGCAGGTAGGCGACGGTCGGCGGGTGGTCGAGCGCCTCCTTGAGCACGACGTTGCGGATCCGTACGCCGCGGCGCAGGCAGCGGGTGTCGAGCGGCCGGGCGTGGTCGATGTTCTCCTGGGTGAGCGCGGTGTAGGGCTCGACGGACAGGATCTCCTCGCGGGCGAAGAAGGCCAGATCGTCGATGCGGTTGCGGATCTGGGACAGGTCCTCCATGCGCTCCACGCCCTTGAGGGCGGGGGCGCGCAGCCCCTGCTCCACGCGCAGCTCCGCGACCAGATGGCGGGCCTGGGTGACCTGTTGCAGCTCGTGGTGGAGCTCGCGCAGCCGCAGATCGGTGAGCCGGTCCACGGCGACCTCCGGGTCGGCCGGGGTGACGGCCCCGTCGCCGGCGCGGCGCAGCAGGCCGAGCCCGTACAGCCGGTCCAGGGCGGTGCGGACGGTGTCCTTCGGTGTGTGGATCCTCAGATGGATGTCCTCGGCAGCAGTGCCGGGATTACGCAGAAAATGCCGGTAGATGCTCTCTTCCGCCGTGTTGAGCCCCAACAGGCCCATGCCCATGCCTGACTTGCTCATGGTTCCCCCGTGTGCGATTGGCCGGCGGTCGGCCCGCGTGGTCAGTCGCGAGCGCGGTGGTGCGTAACCGCCGGTACATCGCCCAAAGCGTAATGCAGTGGTAAAGCCGCTGGCCACGACTGTTCCTCCGGTGGCGACGCAGCAAGCTGTAGCGGGGGTTGCAGGAAGCTGCCTCCGCAGAGCGGGTCCCGGTCCGTATCGCCTTGGCAGGCTGGAGCGTGCCGGAAGGCTGAGACCGACGAGGGGAATCCGGATGAGATCAGCGATTGCCGAGGGACAGCACGACTTCACCACGCTCACGGACCGCGAGGTGGAGGTCCTGCTCCTGCTGGCCTCGGGGGAACAGAACAAGCGACTCGCACGGCGGCTGGGGATTGCGGAGCGGACCGTACGGGCCCACACCGCGAACATCGTGCGCAAGCTCGACCTGCGGTCCAGGTTCGAGGCGGCGATCGTGTCGCACGTCTACGCGGAAGACATCAGGAGCCTGTGCAGCGCGGGCGGCAGGGTAGCTGCGTAGTTCTGAACGCGCTGTGTAGTTCTGAACGCAGAGACAGGCAGGCCCCGTCGGAGACTCTCCGGCGGGGCCTTCGTGATGGTCCGGGCGTGGCGCTCACCCCGGGATCAGTTCGGCGGCGGCCTCGATCGCCATCATCCACATGGGCTGTCCGCCGGTGCCGAACGCCGCGGCGAGCGCGTAGCCGACGGAGGCGTCGGCGGGGGAGACGTCCGCCCCCTCCTTCCACTCGGCCAGCACCCGGCCGTCGCCGTCGGAGGAGAAGTCGCCGATGTGCTTCCCGTCCTTCAGCAGCCGGCTGCCGGCGATGGAGTCCGGCACCAGGCGGTACGCGATGCCGTCGCGGGTGACGTCCACGGCGTACGAGCGGCGCGACAGCTTGCCCTTGCCCGGCGCGAGGCGGACGGCGTCGCCGTCGACGGTCATGGTCAGGTGCTCGCCCTTGCGGGTGCCGATGGGGACGTGGGCGTCGGTCTCCGCCTCGGCGGCGCGGTCCAGCGCGGCCGGGGGTATGGCGTCGCCCAGGACCTCGACCCAGCCCTCCTCGTCGTTCAGCAGGACGGTGATCTCGCCGAAGCGGTCGTCCTGGACGGGGCCGGTGGGCGCCTCGTCCTCGATGGACGACTCGTCCTTGGCGAGGGCCTCGGCGGCGGGGGCCTCGTCGGCGGCTGGGGCCTCGCCCTCGGAGACGGCGGGCTTGCCGCCGGTCGCGTGCGTCATGTGGGGGGTACTCCTTCAGTGTGGTCAGTACTGACGGTCGTGCGGGCCGGTACGGGTCAGTGCGAGACGGCGAGCTGTGTGGCGGCCAGGTCCCGGTAGAGCTCGTCCCGGTCAAGTAGTTCCTCGTGCCGTCCATGGTCACGCACGCGGCCGCCCTCCAGCAGGACGAGCCGGTCGGCGGACGTGACGGTGGAGAGCCGGTGCGCGATGAGCAGCACCGTGCAGTGCTCCGCGGCCTTCTCCACGGTCTGCCGCAGCGCCGTCTCGCTCAGCCCGTCGAGGTGCGCGGTGACCTCGTCGAGCAGCAGCACCTGCGGGCGGCGCAGCAGGGCGCGGGCGATGGCCAGCCGCTGCCGCTGCCCGCCGGAGAGGGCGGTGCCGCGGGTGCCGACGGCGGTGTCCAGCCCGTCGGGCAGCCCCGCGACGTATGTGTCGAGCAGGGTCTGCCGCAGGACCTCCGCGATCTGCTCCTCCGTGGCGTCGGGCGCCGCGTACAGCAGGTTCTCGCGGATCGTGCCGGCGAGCATGGGCGCGTCCTGCTCGACGTAGGCGATGCGGCGGCGCACCTCGGCCCGGCTGAGCGTGGCGATGTCGGTGTCGCCGAGCAGGATCCGGCCGCCGTCCACGTCGTAGAAGCGCTGGAGCAGGGAGAACACGGTGGTCTTGCCGGTGCCCGAGGGGCCTATGACGGCGGTGACCTTGCCGGCCGGGGCGGTGAAGGCGACGCCGTCCAGGACGGGCGTCCGGCCCGGGTAGGCGAAGGTGACGCCGTCGAGGACGACGCGGGGCGGCGGGCCCGTGGGGCGGGCCGGCACGGTGTCGACGTCGTCCTCGGTCTGCATCTGCGTGACCTCCTCGATGCGGGCCAGGGCGCCGAGGCCCTGCTGCAGCGAGGTGGTGCCGCCGACGAGGGAGAGGATCGGCCCGCCGAGGTTGAACAGGTAGAGCAGGAAGGCGATCAGCGCGGCCAGGTCGAGCGCCCCGGTGGCGACCAGGGCGCCGCCGAAGCCGATCACGGCCAGGAAGGAGGCCTGGACGACCATGCCGGTGAGCACCGCGATGATGGCCTGGTAGCGGGCGCCGACCAGGCCGGCGCGGTAGGCGTCCTCGGCGGCGGCCACGGCCCGTGCGGTCTCCGTCGCCTCCCCGCCGTTGGCCTTCACGGTGCGGGCGGCGCCCAGGGCGCGGTCGAGGG
The DNA here is from genome assembly GCF_013394065.1 of Streptomyces rectiverticillatus. Lineage (NCBI taxonomy): Bacteria > Bacillati > Actinomycetota > Actinomycetes > Kitasatosporales > Streptomycetaceae > Streptomyces > Streptomyces rectiverticillatus. Next base: position 3,571,815 of record NZ_CP040752.1, on the reverse strand, counting down.
CGGCGCCGATGTCGCCCACCGACTCCTGGGAGCGCGTGGTCACCCGGCGGATCCGCGGCATGACCACGCCTACGGAGACGCCCGCCACGATGAGCACGCCCGAGGTGATGCCGAGCAGCGGCAGGCTGGTGATGCCCATCAGCACGATGGTGGCCAGCAGGTGGATGCCGCCGTCCACGAGCTGGATCAGCCCGTTGGTGGCGGCGTGCTGCACCAGCGTGCTGTCGGAGGTGACGCGGGTCGTCAGGCCCCCGGGCTCCACGCGGTCCAGCTCGGCGGTGCGCAGCCGGATCAGACGGGTGATCAGCCCCCGGCGCACGTGCAGGACCACCCGCTCCGCCGTCCGCTCGCTCAGCCAGGACTGGGCCCAGGTGAGCCCGATCGAGACGGCGAGCAGCCCGAACAGCAGCAGGAGGGTGTTCCGCAGGCTGCCGCCGGTCATGAGCGCGGTCAGCGCGTCCTCGATGACCATGGGCTGGGCCAGCCCGGCGGCGCTGCCCCCCAAAGTCAGCAGCAGCACCAGCGCGAGGACGCGGCGGTGCGGGCGCGCGTACGCGAGCAGGGCCCGCAGCGGAGGCCGCGGGGCGGTCGTGGTGTCGTGCGCTTCAGGTGATTTCACCCTCGTAGTTCTAGCTCTCTTACGCGGGCGCGCGAAATTGTCGGTTGCGGCAATGCCGCGCCGGGCAATGCCCCTTGCGGCATGGCCGCTAGTGGCAATAGCGGAGGCTTTCCGGCCCGGGTGAATATCTACCTGTCCGCAGCGGACACCGCAGCGGATACCGGGGCAGAGAGCATCAAGTCCCGCTCCTGGAAACCACTTTGAGAATGTGGAGACATTCATCATGCAGAACGTCACCGAGAAGGACCTGTTCGACGGCTACACCGCCTACACCTCCGCCGAGGAGCTGGGCCTGTACGACGGCAAGGACGCCGCCCCCGCGTTCAGCCCCACCATCCCGTGGGCGATCCGCGCCGGCCTGATCACCGCCCGCTCCTCGCAGCAGTGCGCCGCGGCGATCGGTTCCTTCACCGCTCGCACGATCGAGAGCAAGTGCTGATCACTCCGTGAGCCGCGGGGGCCGGCCGGCCGCGTACACCGCACCGGCCGGCCCCCGGCCCCGGTCCCCAGAGTTTCGCTTTCGCCCCCCAGGCCTACCGAAGGAGGCCCGTGCCATGGAAATTCCCGACGCCGGATTCCGGCGCGTCCTCGTGGTGGGCACGGGAGCGCTCAGCGTCTCCTTCCTGCCCTTCTGGATCAACTGGCTGCAGGATTCCTTTCCGGCGCTGGAGAAACGGATCGCACTGACCCGCTCCGCCCGCCGCTTCGTCTCGCCCGACGCCATTGCGGCCCTTTCCCGCCAGGACGTCTTCACCGACGACTGGGACAGCGCACCGCCCGGCAAGGCCCCGCACGTCGAACTCGCCGCCTGGGCCGACCTCGTCCTCGTGCACCCCGCCACGGTGCACTTCCTGAGCCGGTACGCGCTGGGGCTCGCCGACACCCCCGTGCTGCTGGCCCTCCAGACCACCCGGGCCGTGGTGGGAGTGGCCCCCGCGCTCCCGCCGGCCGCTCAGCACAGCCCGGTGGTCCAGGGCCATCTGGCGGCGCTGCGCGCCCGCCCCGGCGTCGTCGTCGCCCCGACCGTCCCCGCGGAGAGCGCCACGACGGGCGAGCGGGACGACGGGGGTGCGGCGCCCATGCCGGAGCTGTTCAGGCTCTGCGCCGCGTACAAGGCGACATTGCAGCAGCAGGAGCCGCAGCCGCAGCAGGATCCGGAGCCGCAGTCGCAGCCGGAGCAGCAGCAGGAGCCGCAGCCGTGACGCCCCCGGACGACGCCGGCGAGCTCGTGGGCGAATACGTCACCGGCCTCCAGCACACCCGTGTGCACCGCTCGGTGCACGGCGGCTTCGTGTGGTGGCACCGGCCGGGCGCGCTGCGCCCCGGCCCGCTCGCCGCACCCGCGGCGGCGGCCGTACCCGATCTGTCCGCCCTGCCCGGCGCCGCGCTGCTCGTCACCCCCGTCCCCTTCGGCGACGGCCTGCTCCACCGTGCGCCGGGAGCGGTCTCCGCGGTCACCTGGCTGGCGGATCCACGCCCGGGCGCCCGGCAGTTGGCGGCGCACGCGCTCGCCGCCGCGGGCCGCTCCCTGCGCGCGCTGCACGGCACGCCGCTGCCGCCCGGCCTCCCGCCGGGACCGCCGGAGGCCTTGCGGCGGATGCGCGCGTGGGCCGACGGCGCGGACGGGCTCCTGCCCGGCGCCGCGCGCCTGCGCGAGGAGACCCTCGCCGCGTGGGGATCCGCCCGGCTGGAGCGGGTCCGCACCTGGTGGGAGGAGGCGGTCGCGCCGCCGGTCCCCTCACTGATCCACGGCGGGGCCTCCCTCGGAGCGCTCATACCGCCCCTGCACCGGGGCCGGACGGCGCTGCTCACCGGGGAGGACCTCGCCGCCGCGAGCCCCGTGCTCGACCTCGGCTGGCTGCTCGGCGACCTCGCCGAACTCGCCTGGTCCGCAGGGCGGTACGGGGCGCCGGGGCCGTCGGATGCCCCTGGGCCCTCGGATGGCCCTGGACCGTCGGATGGCCCCGGCGGGCCCGACCTGCGGCAGGTGCTGCTGGCCGGCTACGGCCCGGGCGGTCCGGGCGGTCCGGGCGGCCCGGACCCGGCGGCCGTCGCCCGCGCCGCCGTCCTGCGCGTCGTCACCCACATGCAGGACTTCGCCTCCTACTGCGACTGGAGCGACGAACTGCGCGACTACATCGCCTTCACTGCCGAGCTGATCGATGAGGAGGGCCGCCGGGCGGTCCCCGGAGGAACGTCATGACCACCACCACGTCCGACACGGCCGAACAGCCCACGCTGCAGCGGTTCCAGCCCACCGACCTCGACGCGTCCCCCGAGGTGAACGCCCTGCTCGACCGGCTCGGCCTCGGCCGCCTCGCCGCCGAAGGCCTCACCTCCTTCGGCGGCCGCAACGACAACTGGGCCGGCCGCACCAGCGGCGGACACCAGGTGTTCGTGAAGACCGTGGCCCGTACCCCCGAGGGCGGGAGCCCCCAGCTGGAGCGCGCCCTGGCCTTCGAAGGCCTCGCCCGGCGCCTGCCGGCCGTCTCGCCGCTGCGCACGCCCGGCCACCTCGGCTCGGACCGTACGGCCGCCGTCGGCGTCTACCGGCTGCTGCCCGGCGCCCGCTCGGGCTCCGAGCTCGCCCTCGACGACGAGTTCGACGAGGAGCTCTGCCGCGAGGCGGGGCGGGCCGTGGGCGCACTGCACGCGCTCCCCGCGGACGCCGCCGGCAGCCCGGACGTCGTCACCGAGGAGGCGCCGCTCCCGCCCATGCCCTGGCTGGAAGCCCTGCCGTGGAGCACCGTGCAGGAGCGCAGCATGGGCCAGATCGCCGCCTGGCGGCTGGTGCAGGACGACGCCGAGGTCATCGCCGCGCTGCACGCCCTGCGCGCCGCCGAACGCGCCGCACCGCACGCCCCCAGCCACTGCGACCTGCGCTTCGACCAGTTCCTGCGGCACGACGGGACGCTCTACCTCTGCGACTGGGAGGAGTTCCGGCTCGCCGACCCGGCCCGCGACGTCGGCGCCTTCGCCGGCGAGTGGCTCTTCCACGCCACCTACCAGGTGTTCGCCCCGGGCGCCGAACAGGACGGACCCGCCGCCGGGTTCGGCCTCGACCACGCCGAGATCATCGAGCGCGGCGCGGCGAGCCTGCGCCGCCACACTCCCCGGATCACCGCCTTCTGGCAGGGCTACCTCGAACAGCACACCCCCGACCCCGGGCTCGCCGAGCGGGCCGCGGCCTTCGCGGGCTGGCACATGTTCGACCGGCTGCTCGCCACGGCCGAGCTGCACGCGACCCTCAACCCGGTCGCCCGCGCCGCCGCGGGCATCGGCCGGACGCTGCTGCTCAACCCGGCGGGCGCCGTCGCCACCCTCGGATTCACCCAGTCCTCCGGGAGCTCCCGATGACCCTCACCACCATCGCCCCCACTGTCCCGGCGCGGGGCCTCACCCCCGGGCTCGCCGCCGCCCTCGAGACCGTCTCGGTCCGGGACGACGGCTGCCAGGCCACCGTCGCCGGGCGCACCCTCTCCGCCGACAGCCCGCGCGACCTGCGAGGACGCCTCACCAACGCGCTCTACGAGGAGCTGCACGCGGGCCGCGACGGCAAGGCGCGCGACGCGGACACGCCGCCGCGGCGGAGCCTGCGCGACCCCGCCCTGGAGCGCCGCCTGGCCGCCGCCGTCCCCCACGACCGCACGCCCACCCGCGGCCTGCTGATCGAGGTCCTCCGGCGCCCGGACGGCGACGAGCTCGTCGTCCGCCTCCCCGAGGTCACCGCCCGCGTGCCCGCCGACCGGCTGCTCACCCCCGGCGCCCCCGAGCCCGGCGACACCGTCGAACTCGCCCTGGAGGCCGCCCGCCCCGCGCTCTCCCCCGGCTTCTTCTACGTCATGGGCTCGCGGGCGCTGCCCCGCCCCACGGGCGCCGTGCGCCGGATCTTCCTGCACGCGGCCGACGCGGACGGCGCCGTCGTCCTGTGGGGCGCCGCCCTGACCGCCCTGGAGCGGGCGGAGGCCCGCTACCACGCCAAGGTCCTCTCCGACCCGCAGGACTACCCGCGCCGCGACGGCATCGTCGTCTACCTGCACGGCGACCACGTACCCGGCGAGCAGGCCGTCGTCCGGGCCGTGGCGTCGCTCCCCGGGAAGGGCACGGAGACCTCCGTCTTCACCGAGCGGCTCGCACCCGGCGTGGCCGCGTCCTGGGACCCCGAGGACCCGCGCCCCGGCCAGGACGGCATGAGCTTCGGGCAGCACCGGGCCTTCGCCCTGGCCACCGCCCTCATCGACCACGCCCTGAGCCGGGACGCGGCCGCCGGGAGCCGCGAGGACCACATCGTGCGGTCCTTCCTCGAAGCGGGCATCGACCCGTGGCGGCCCGACCGCAACCTGACTTCGCCCTCCTCCGCCCACCACGTCTCCGGGAGCTGAGCCGACATGACCACCGACACCGCAACCATCGACGAGACCGTGGCCGGCGCCGGGCCGGACACCGGAGACGGCATGAGCGGCTTCGCCGTCGCCATGACCGCCGCCTACAGCGACGCCCTCGCCGAGGTCTACGACGACATCTACCCGGGCACCCCCGACCTGGAGGACATCGGCGACTTCCTGCTCTCCCTCACCGAGCCCGGTGCGAGCGTCCTCGAACTCGGCGTCGGCACCGGCCGGGTGGCGCTCCCGCTCGCCGGCAAGGGCTTCGCCGTCCACGGCGTCGACGCCTCCGAGGGCATGCTCGCCCGCCTCGCCGAGAAGGACCCCGAGGGGCGCATCACCCCCGTCCTCGGCGACTTCGCCACGCTCGACCTGGGCCGCACCTTCGACGTCGTCCTCGCCCCGTTCAACGCCCTGTGCTGCGCCGTCACCCCGGCCGAGCAGATCGCCCTCATCCACGCCGTCGCCCGGCACACCGCTCCGGGCGGGCACGTGGTGATCGAGACGTTCGACCCGAGCGACTATCACGTGCAGAAGAAGAACGAGGTGAACACGTACCCGATCAGCACCCGCGGCGCCATGATCGAGTCGGTCGGCGTGCTGCCCGCCTCGCAGAACATGATGATGCAGAACACCCTCTTCCTCGACGGAGAGGCGCCCAAGTCCGCGACCACGGTCATGCGGTACCTGTGGCCCAGCGAGCTGGACCTGCTGGCGGGCCTGGCCCGGCTGGAGCTCGCGGACCGCTACGCGGGCTGGCAGAAGCAGCCCTTCGACGGCGGCGACAGCCGGAAGATGGTCGTCTCCGTCTACCGGCCGCTGTGAGCCGGGCGGTTGAAGGCCTGCCTGCTGTGAGCCGGGCGGTGGGAAGCCCGCCCGCTGTGCGCCCCGCCGTCCTCACCCGCCGGCTGGGCAACGGCCTGCACCTCATCGTCGAGCCCGATCCCGGGCCCGGCCGGGGGCTCGTGGCCGTCGCCCTCACCGTCGCCGCCGGCGGCGACCACGACCCCGCGGGCCGCCACGGCACGGCCCACCTCGTGGAGCACCTGATGTTCCCCCGGGGAACGGACGCCGATCCGGACGGCCACGCCGGCCGCGTCGAGGGCGCGGGCGGCATGTGCAACGCGGAGACCCACCGCGACCACACCGTCTTCCACACCGTCGCCCCGGCGGACGCCCTCCCCGGCATCCTGGAGGGCGAGGCGCGCCGCCTGCTGGAATTCGCCCCGTCCGACGCCGCCGTCCGCACCGAGACGGAGATCATCGGCGAGGAGATCCGGGGCGCGGTCGGCGGCGGCCGCCTGTGGGACACGGCGTACGCCTCGCTCCACCCCGGCAGCCGCGACGCCTACGGCACGGTGGCCGAACTCCGCCACGCCACGGCCGCCGAGGCCCTCGCCTTCCACCGCGCGCACTACACGGCCGGGGCGATGGCGCTGACGGTCGTGGGGGACGTGGACGCCGCGTGGGTCGCGGAGCGGGTGGGGGAGCTGTTCGGGGGCGTGCCATCAGGGCCTGCCGGGTCCGCCGGGCCTACCGGGCCTGCCGGGCTTACCCGGAAGGGCGTGGCGCACACCGCGGCACCGGCAGTCCCGGGCAGCATCCCGTACGCCGCCTCCGGCGTCGCCCTCGCCCACGCCCTCCCGGACGCGGTGCGCGAGCGGCACGCCTACCTCGCGCACGTGGTGCTCGCCGAGTTGATGGGGCGTGGACGGCTCTCCCGTGCCGTACGCGCGGACGCCCGGCACCGGCTCACGGCGGCGAGCATCCACTGCGGCTACTACGGCCAGTGGCTCGCGACGGCCGCACCCGACCTGGCCATGGTCCTGCTGGGGCGGGCGCCCGGCACCGGCACCGGCGAAGCCGTGGACGCCTGGCTGGACGTCCTGCGGGAGACCGCGGAGACCCCGCCCACCGACGTCGAACACCGGCGCGCCGTCAACGCGTTGCTGGTGAACTGCCACCGCCACGCGGACTCCCTCACGGCCCGGGCGGTCGCCCACGGCCGGGCCGCCCTGCTGTTCCCCGGGGACAGCGGTCCGGGCAACGGGTCGGGCGGCGATCCGGGCAACGGTCCGGCCAACGGCCCGGACGCGCTGCCGGGGCAGCTGGCCCGCGTGACTCCGGCGGACGTGGCTGCCGCCGCCCGAAGGCTCCTCACCGCACCGTACGGCGTGACCGAACTCGTAGGAGGCACCCAGTGAAGCGGCCCTCGGCCCGCAGCGTGCTCGGCAACGGCCTGCAAGTGGTCGTCGTCGAGGCGCCCGGCGCGCCCCTGGCCGAGATCCGGCTCGTCGTCCCGTACGCCCTGACGGACCCGCGCGAGGCGCCCGTACGCGAGCTGCTCGCCGCCCGTCTGGGCACCGGCAGTACGACCCGCGACCGGCAGGCCGTCGCCGACCGGACGGCGGACCTCGGTGCGGAACTGTCCACGGTCGTCACCGTGGAGCAGCTGCTGTTGTCGGTGAGCGTGCTGTCCGAGGGGCTGGAGGGGACGCTGGAACTCCTGGGAGACCTCCTCGTCCGCCCGGCCTACCGTGACCTGCCCCCGGCCGCCGCCCCGGCCCCGCGCCCGGCCGGCCCCCGCACCGCCCTGCGCCGCGCCGTCCTGACCCACGCCTTCGGCCCGCACCCGCTGGCCGCCGAGCCCTCGCCCCCGCCCTCGCCCTCGCCCCTGTCACCGTCACCGTCACCGGTGACGACGGACGAGGTGTACGCCCTGCACCGCCGCGCCGTGGTCCCGGCGGGATCGGTGCTCCTGGTGATGACGGGCGCGGCCCCCGGCCACGTCCTGCAGCTGGTCACCGAGCACCTCGGCCCGTGGGCCGGCGGCCCGTCCGGCCTGACCCTGCCGCCCTTCCGGCGCGCGGAGCCCACGCCCGGCCGGCTGGCCCTGCACCACCCCGGCGCCGGGCAGGCCCTCCTCCTGACGGCGGGCCCGGCCGTGCCGTCCACCGACCCCGGCCACGCCGCCCTCCACCTCGCCCGGCTCGTCCTCGGCGGCCACTCCTCCTCCCGGCTCACGCAGCGGCTGCGCGAGCGGCACGCGCTGGCCTACGCGGTCTCCGCCGACCTCCGCGAGAACGCCGCGGGCAGCTGGCTGGAGATCGAGTGCGCGGGCGCCCCGGGCACGGCGGACCGCATGGCGGCCGAGGTCACGGACGTCCTGCGCGAACTCGCCGACGACGGCCCCACGCCCCGCGAGACCGAGCGCGTCCGCCGCTACGCCGCCGGGTTCACCCGCTTCGCCCTCGCGACGCGGGCGGAGGAGGCGAGCGCCCTCGCCGGATTCGTGGCGCGGGGCATGGACGTGGACTGGCTACCGGCGTACGCGGACGTCCTGGGCGCCGTGACCCGGTCCCAAGTGGCCGATGCGGCAGCCCGCTTCCTGAAGCCTTCCCGCACCCTGACGGCCACGATCGACGACGACCAGGAAGGAACGTCCCGGTGAGCCCGGACACGAGCATGAGCGCGAACACGACCCCGGCGGTCCTCTACCCCCTCCAGCCGGACCACCCGGAGCTGGTGGCCCCCTTCGCCGCGCTCGTGCAGCGCTCCGGCGCCCGGCGCCTGTGGCTGTGCCAGTCCTTCAAGGCCGAGCCGCACCAGGTGCTGGCGTACCTCGCCGGAGCCGGGTACGGCGACGTGTCCGTCGGGACGAGCGTCGGCGTGATGCCGCTGCGCCACCCGTACGAGGCGGCGCACCAGGCCCGTTCGCTGGCGCTGCTCACCGGGCGGCCGGTGGTGGCCGGGTACGGCATCGGCACCCCCGACTTCGTGGCCGCGCTCACCGGCGGCCCGTACAAGAGCCCCCGCACGGCCGTCCGCGACTACCTCACCTCCGTACGGGCCCTGCTGGACGGCGAAGCCGTCGACCACGACGGGCCGTACCACCACCTCGACGCGCGGTTGCTGCCGCTGGACCACGAGCCGGTGGAGGTCGGGGCGGGCGTGCTGCGGCCGGGCATGGCCCGCACCGCCGGGGAGGTCGCCGACGTCGCGATCACCTGGATGACGCCGCCCGCGTACGTACGGGACGTCCTCGTCCCGGCGCTGCAGGAGGGCGCCGACGCCGCGGGCCGCCCGGAGCGCCCCCGCGTCGCCACGGCCGTGCACGTCGCGCTGGCCCGCCCCGGCCGCGACCTGCGCCGCACGGCCCTCGCCGGAGCCGGCGAACACCTCAAGGGCCCGCACTACGCCGACATGCTCCGCCGCGCGGGCGTCCCCATCGCCCCGGCGGACGCTTCCGCAACGGCCATGGCCCTCTTGGACCACTCCGTGGTCGTCACCGGCACCCCGCAGGAGATAGCGGAGCGCCTGGCCGAGTACCGCGGCAGCGGCGTCGACGAGATCATGCTGAACCCGGCGGGCGTGATGCTCACGGAGGGCGTCCACGCGGCGGTGGAGGACATGGAGGAGATCATCGCGGCGTGCGGCTGAGCGACAGGGCGACAGGGCGGCGGGACGCCCGGGCAGACAGGCCCGGCCGCCCCGCGCGAATCCGTCCTACTCCTCGTTGAGCGGGCTCACGAACTCCAGGGTGAAGGTCTCCTGGAACTCCGGCTTCGGCTCGACGAGCGTGATCTGCGCACCGCGGTGGCCTGCGCGCCAGGCGTGCTGCTGCTTCTCCGACAGGATCTTGACTCCGCCGATGACCCGCTCGAAAACGAACTTCTCCCATTCGCCGCGCGGGACGGCGTTGACGTAGAGCTTCCCCTCCGGGGTCACAAGGCCGGCCGCCTCGTGATGGGCGAGGTGGATCACGTACCGATACTGCTCGGCGAAAGCGATGCGCCCCGCTGCGTCATATCGTCCACGCCGGGGGCACTCGGCACCCTGATACGCGCGCTGAAGGCGAAACAGGGGCTGAGGTGATCGCCTGGCAGAAGTCGTCGTTCTCCGGATCAGGGCCGGACAACAGTTGCGTGGAGGTCGCCGCGGTCGGCGGCCTGGCGCTGATCCGGGAGAGCGACGAACCCGACACCGTCATAACGACCCCTCCGGGGTCACTCCGCACCCTGATACGCGCTCTGCGTGCGGGCGCGTCGCATGCGGCGGTGGACGTCCGTTTTGGCGGCGGGGTCCAGGGACTCCGGTAGGTCCCGGAAAGATTCCGGCAGGACATCGAGCAGGCTCAGCACCTCCTCCCCGGTCACGACCGTGAGAAGCAACTCGCACCGCCACTGGGGCGAGACCTCGGGCCGGTGCCGGAGCTCGTGGACGAACACGGGGAACAGGTGGTGCGTCGCCGACGGCGCGGCGTGTTCGCGTACCCACTCGACGGGGAGCCGCTGGCTGAAGCCGAGCGCCGCGGCCTCCTCCTCCAGGAGCAGGAGCCGCTCCGTGTTGACGGCCCGGATGGTGCGGGGGAGCGTGGCGGTCATGAAGCCTCCTGAGCCTCCTGCCGGTCGGTGGAGACGTGCGCGGCCTTCCAGCGGGAGACGATCTCGGTGCGGGGTGCGGTGAGTGCGTCCTCGAAGCGGTCCTGGAGGCCGGGGAGGCACAGCCGCCGGCCACTGTGGAGCTGCACCTGCAGGTGGTAGTAGGGGTACCGGCTGTAGCCACCGTGCTTGGTGACCTCGACGGAGGCGATGTCCTGCCAGGGGATGAAGCGGCGGCGGAAGATGCCGCGGGTGCGGACGCCGGCGGGCGTGGTCCACGTGCGCCAGATGAAGGCGAGGGCGGAGAAGGGCGTGAGGCTGAGCAGCAGGATCCCGAAGGCGAGCATGAGGTCGGGACTCGGGTAGTTGGCGACGCTGCCCTGACGGACGCTGCCGTCCCAGTGGCCGAGGTAGTGCCCCCAGCCGATGCCGAAGGTCACCCGGAGCAGGCAGAGGACGCCGCAGAGGGTCATGAGGGCCATCCCCACCCACTGAGCCTTGCTGACGGCGATCCGGTACACGTTGACGTCCACGTATGGAGCGTATGCGGCGATCGGGACGGGATCGCCCGGGGGAGGCGGTAGTTGCGCCGCCTTAACACCCCTTGCACCTCTTAACGCCGCCCCGTGAGCGCCACGGCTGAATTCCGCCAGCAACGTCGGCCCCGGCCGCGGACGCTGGGCGCATGACTGCATTCACCCCCCTCCCCATCCCCGCCGCCGCACTCGACGAGCTCCGGGCCGCCGACGACTCCGGGCGGCCGCTGCAGCCGTACACCGCACGCGAGGACGGCGTGCCCCTGGAGTGCGTGGGCAGCCCGCTGCGCTGCTGCCTGCGGTCCATCGAGCCGGGCGAGCGGGTCGCGCTCGTCTCCTACGCGCCGCTGCGCCGCTGGGCCGCGGCGACGGGCGCCGCGCCCGGGGCGTACGACGAGGCGGGGCCGGTGTTCATCCACGCCGAGGAGTGCGGAGGGCCGCAGGCGATCCGGCGTCAGCCCTTCGCGCGGACGGGGGCGTTGCGTACGATCCGCCGCTACAACGCGGAGGGGCACATCGTCGGGGGACGCCTCTTCGAGATCCCCGAGGACGCCGAGTCCGGCTTCGAGCGGGCCTTCGAGGAGGCGTTCGCCGATCCGGAGGTGGCGCTGGTGCACGTACGGGCGCTGGAGTACGGCTGCTTCCAGTACGAGGTGCGGCGCCCGTAGAGGACTGAAGGAACCCGGACCGGAAGGCCTACGCGTCACGCACCGCCGGACCCCACCAGCCCCAGGGCCTTGGTGACGGTGATCTCGACGAGGACGCGGTCGGGGTTGGGCGCGGGCATCCGCCCGTACCGCTCGGCGTAGCGGTTGACGGCGTCGGCGATCGCGTCGGCCTCCGTACGGACGACCGCGCGGCCCTCCAGCGTGGCCCACTTCCGCTCGCCGACCTGGCAGACGGCGACGCGCGCGCCGTCCGGTCCGGCGGCCAGGATGTTGGCGATCTTGCGACTGTTCTTGTTGGTGATGATGCGCGCGATCCCGGCCTCGGGATCGAAGGTCACCCCTACGGGCACGAGGTGCGGGCTGCCGTCGGGGCGGGTGGTCGTGAGCGTGCAGATGTGCCGCTCGCGCCAGAAGTCGACATAGGCGGGGGAGAGGTCGCGCAGATCGTGGGCCATGCGGGAAGCGTATCCGCGCCCCCGCGCGGCGCTCAGGCGAAGCGGTGCTCAGGCGAAGTCGGCCGTCTCCAGGTCGAAGGCGAAGGGAGGGGGGAGGGGGAGGGGCTTTCCGTACGCCACGGAGTGTCGTTCGGTGTAGCCCTCCGCGGACGGGGCGCTGTGCAGTGTGACGCTTCTCCGCTCGCGGTCCACGAGGAGGTAGAGCGGGATCCCGGCGCGGCCGTAACAGCGACGCTTGGCGATCCGGTCGAGAACCGCTCTGCTGCCGGTCACCTCGGCCACCATGGCCACGCTGTCACAGGCCATCCAGGGCGGGGCGCCCCGGAAGAGGCGCTGCTCGCGCGGTGCGAACGTGGCGTCGGGGATGACGTGGTCCGGCGGGTGGCCGGCCGCACCCGGCATGGTCAGTCCTTTGTGGCCCGAGAGGGACATGCGGGTGGCCGACTGCAGCACCACTTGGCCGAAGAGCTCGCTCAGGCAGTGTTCGTGGTCGCCCTCGGGGGCCGATGACACCGTGATCTCGCCCTCGATGAGTTCGGCCCTGAGGCCCTCGGGGGTCCGGGCTTCGAGCTCCAGGAAGAGCTCCAGCAGGATGTCGTTCTGCACGGACACGAGTCTTGTCCGCCCGTAGGGGGAGCGGAGAGGGTTCCGGGAGCATGCCCCCGAAAGGGCGGTCGTCGAACGCTTTCCCGGCTGTGATCCCGTAGTCGCCCCGCTGTGGAGCGGCGCCGCGGACCTCCCCGGCGGACCATGGATACAGGCCCCGGGAGGCCTCGGGAGGCCGCGCAAGGCCGTGGGGCGCCCCCCGGATCCGGCCGCCCGTACCCGGTGGCGCTGGCGTCGACAAGGTTGAGTGGAATAGGCTCAACTTATCGCATGTTGCCCTGGGCAGGATGGTCGCCGAGACAAGGAGGAACACGCCGTCGTGGATGCCGAGCTGACCAACAGGAGCCGGGAGGCGCTGAGCGCGGCCAGTGAGCGCGCCGTGTCGGCCGGGCATGCCGACATGACGCCCGCGCACCTGCTGCTGGCGCTGCTCGCCGGCCAGGACAACGAGAACATCATGGACCTGCTGGCCGCCGTCGAGGCCGATGCCGCCGCGCTGCGCTCGGGCGCCGAGCGGCAGCTGGCGGCGGAGCCGAGCGTGCAGGGTGCGACCGTCGCGCCGCCGCAGCCCAACCGGGAGCTGCTCGCCGTCATCGCCGACGCGTCGCAGCGCGCCCGCGAGCTGGGCGACACCTACATTTCCACCGAGCACCTGCTGATCGGCCTCGCCGCCAAGGGCGGCCGCACCGGCGAGCTGCTGGAGCAGCAGGGCGCCTCCGCACGGCGTCTGCTGGATGCGTTCGAGACCGCGAGAGGCGGGCAGCGAGTGACCACTGCCGATCCGGAGGGCACGTACAAGGCCCTGGAGAAGTTCGGTGCGGATCTGACCGCGGCCGCCCGCGAGGGCCGGCTCGACCCCGTCATCGGGCGGGACGCCGAGATCCGCCGCGTGGTGCAGGTCCTCTCGCGCCGTACGAAGAACAACCCCGTCCTCATCGGCGAGCCCGGCGTCGGCAAGACCGCCGTCGTCGAGGGCCTCGCGCAGCGGATAGTGAAGGGCGACGTCCCCGAGTCGCTGCGCAACAAGCGCCTGGTCTCCCTCGACCTGGGCGCGATGGTCGCGGGCGCGAAGTACCGCGGTGAGTTCGAGGAGCGGCTGAAGACCGTCCTGGCCGAGATCAAGGCCAGCGAGGGACAGATCATCACCTTCATCGACGAGCTGCACACCGTCGTGGGCGCAGGCGCCGGCGGCGACTCCGCCATGGACGCGGGCAACATGCTCAAGCCCATGCTGGCCCGCGGCGAGCTGCGCATGGTCGGCGCGACGACCCTGGACGAGTACCGCGAGCGGATCGAGAAGGACCCCGCCCTGGAGCGCCGCTTCCAGCAGGTGCTGGTGGCCGAGCCCTCCGTCGAGGATTCGATCGCGATCCTGCGCGGGCTGAAGGGCCGCTACGAGGCCCACCACAAGGTCCAGATCGCCGACTCCGCGCTCGTCGCCGCCGCGACCCTCTCCGACCGCTACATCACCTCCCGCTTCCTGCCCGACAAGGCCATCGACCTCGTCGACGAGGCGGCCTCCCGGCTGCGCATGGAGATCGACTCCTCGCCCGTCGAGATCGACGAGCTCCAGCGCGCCGTGGACCGGCTGAAGATGGAGGAGCTCGCCCTGTCCAAGGAGTCGGACGTGGCCGGCAAGCAGCGCCTGGAGAAGCTGCGCCGCGACCTCGCCGACAAGGAGGAGGAGCTGCGCGGCCTGACCGCCCGCTGGGAGCGCGAGAAGCAGTCCCTGAACCGGGTGGGCGAGCTCAAGGAGCGCCTGGACGAGCTGCGCGGCCAGGCCGAGCGCGCCCAGCGCGACGGCGACTTCGACACCGCCTCCAAGCTGCTCTACGGGGAGATCCCCGGCCTGGAGCGCGAGCTGGAGGCGGCGGCCGAGGCCGAGGCGGAGGCCGAGCAGGAGGCCGCCGCGAAGGACCTCATGGTCAAGGAGGAGGTCGGCCCGGACGACATCGCCGACGTCGTCGCCTCCTGGACCGGCATCCCCGCCGGCCGCCTGCTGGAGGGCGAGACGCAGAAGCTGCTGCGCATGGAGGAGGAGCTGGGCCGGCGGCTCATCGGCCAGGCCGAGGCCGTGCAGGCCGTCTCCGACGCGGTGCGCCGCTCGCGCGCCGGCATCGCCGATCCCGACCGGCCGACCGGCTCGTTCCTCTTCCTCGGCCCGACCGGTGTCGGCAAGACCGAGCTGGCCAAGGCCCTCGCCGACTTCCTCTTCGACGACGAGCGGGCCATGGTCCGCATCGACATGAGCGAGTACAGCGAGAAGCACTCGGTCGCCCGTCTGGTCGGCGCGCCCCCCGGCTACGTCGGCTACGAGGAGGGCGGGCAGCTGACCGAGGCCGTGCGCCGCCGCCCGTACACCGTCGTCCTGCTGGACGAGGTCGAGAAGGCCCACCACGAGGTCTTCGACATCCTCCTGCAGGTGCTGGACGACGGGCGCCTCACCGACGGCCAGGGCCGCACCGTCGACTTCCGCAACACCATCCTCATCCTCACGTCCAACCTGGGATCCACCTATCTGGTGGACCCCCTGCTCAAGGAGGACCAGAAGCGGGAGAAGGTCCTGGAGACCGTACGGGCCTCCTTCCGGCCCGAGTTCCTCAACCGCCTCGACGACCTGGTGGTCTTCCACGCCCTCGGCGTGGACCAGCTGGAGCGCATCGCCGCCCTCCAGATCGGCCACCTCCAGCGCCGCCTCGCCGACCGCCGGCTCACGCTCGACGTCACGCCCGAGGCCGTGCGCTGGCTCGCCACCCTCGGCCACGACCCGTCCGCCCCGGACGGCGCCGCGCCCGACCTCGCCTACGGCGCCCGGCCGCTGCGCCGCCTGGTCCAGACGGCCATCGGCGACCGGCTCGCCAAGGCCATCCTCGGCGGGGAGATCCACGACGGGGACACGGTGCGGGTCGCCACCGCCGCGGACGGTGACGGGCTGACGGTGGTCCCGGTGGGGGCGGAGGAGCTCGCGAAGGCGCCGTGACATCCGTTCGGGCGGGGGTTGCCAGCCCCCGCCCGGGATGGGGGAGGATGGCGTGAGACCGTACGAAGGGAATAACACGGTGAGCATCGACCCGTCCTCGATCCCGAATTTCGGGGGACAGCCCGAACCGCAGCCTGAGGCGGGCCCGACCGGCCCCGTCATCCCCGACCAGGACCTGGTCAAGCAGCTCCTCGACCAGATGGAGCTGAAGTACGTCGTGGACGACGAGGGTGACCTCGCCGCCCCGTGGGAGCAGTTCCGCACGTACTTCATGTTCCGGGGCGAGGAGGAGCAGCAGGTCTTCTCCGTGCGGACGTTCTACGACCGCCCGCACGCCATCGACGAGAAGGCCCGCCTGCTGGAGGCCGTCGACGACTGGAACCGCCGCACGCTGTGGCCGAAGGTCTACACCCACACCAACGACGACGGCACCGTCCGCCTGATCGGCGAGGCGCAGATGCTGATCGGCGTCGGCGTGTCCCTGGAGCACTTCGTCTCCAGCACGGTCAGCTGGGTCCGGGCGTCCATCGAGTTCGACAAGTGGCTCGTCGAGCAGCTGGGCCTGGAGGCGGACGCGGAGTCGGGCGACGACAAGCCGGACGACGAGCCGCCGCACTCCCCGTCCGCGTGATCGCCTCCCGGCGGGGGCCCGTGGCTTCGGCGGCGCCCCACGCCGGACGGCTCTTCGGCTGACGCCGGTTCGGCGCCGCCGGGGTTGTGCCGCGGTGGCTGGATGCTGTCGCGCGGGTTCTTCCTGCCGCCGGGCAGAATCTCCCGCCGCGACGGCGCGCAACCCCCACGGGGGTGCGCGGCGGTGCCGAACAGGCCTGGCGGCCCGTGGTTTCGGTGAACGCCGGTCCGCGGGTTCTTCCTGCCGTCAGGCGGAAACTCCCACCGCGACGGCGTGCAACCCCCACGGGGGCGTCCGGCGGTGCCGAACCGGCCGCAGCCGACGGCACCGCAGTCCCTACATCGGCATCCGCGCCACCGTCAGCAGGTACGTCCCGTAGAAGAACGACAGCCCGGCCATGGCCGTGACCGTCGTCAGGAGGGTGCGGCGCCGCGCGCGCGTCAGTGCCAGGGCCGCCGGGAGCAGCAGGGGAAACGCCGGCATCAGGAACCGCGGCTTGGACGCGAAGTAGCTCGATCCGCCGACCGCGATGACGACGAGCACGACCGTGTAGACCAGCAGCGCCGCGTGCGGCCGCGGCCGCTCCAGGAGCAGCAGGGCCAGCGTGACGAGCGCGACGGCGATGACGGCCACGGTCATGTAGTACGCCATGGCGTCGCGCCCGGTGATCAGGTGCCGGACGAACCGCAGCGCGTCCCGCCCGAAGTCGAACCGCGAGCCCCACAGCCGCTGCACCTCGAAGTAGCCGAACAGGCCCTCGCCGGAGCGGTATCCGGCCCAGACGACGTAGCCGGTCCAGCCGAGCGGGGCGAGGGCGGCGCCCGCCCACACCCGCGGGTTCCTGCGGGCCTGCGGCTGCCGCCACACGGTGAGCGCGGTGACGCAGACGACGGCCGCGGCCACCGCGATCCCGTTGGGCCGGGAGAGCCCGGCGAGCAGGGAGAGCGCCCCGGCCCACAGCGGCCGTCCGGTGACCAGCGCGTAGAGCGCCCACGCCGCGAACGCGGTCATCAGCGGCTCGGTATAGGCCATGGACTGCACGATCGCGTGCGGCAGCAGCCCCCACAGCACGACGAGCAGCGTCGCCGTCGTACGCCCGTACAGGCGCTCGCCGAGCGCGTAGATGCCCCAGGCGGCGAGCCCGGCCGACAGCCAGGCGACGAGCAGGCCCGCGCCGACGACGCTGAGCGGGGTGACGGTGGAGACGGCCCGCACCAGGCCGGGGAAGAGCGGGAAGAACGCGAGGTCGTTGAAGACGACGCCGTGGGTGGTGGGCGAGGGAAGGATCAGGCCGTAGCCGTGCCGGGCGATGCCGGCGTACCAGATGCCGTCCCAGGAGTGGCCGAGCAGCGTGCGCGGGTGGCGGCCGATCCACCAGGCCCAGGCGGCCATCGTCGCCATGCCGGTCAGCCGGGCCGCCGCGTAGAACGCGAGGGCGGGCGCCGCCCTGCGCAGAGCGGCCCGGACCCGCGCGGCACGGCGGACGCGGGCGTTGCCGGACGCGGGGCGCGGCTCCGGCGCCCGGACGGGCACGGCGGTGTCGGCTGACACGGGGGACCTCCGGCATCCTCGGCCTCTCGGCCTCGGCTTCTGGGCCTTCTCGGCACCCGCGACCGGGCCTCGGCGGCACCTGTGACTGGGCCTTGTCGGCACCTCGACCTTGCGGCGCCCGCCTCGCGCGCGCGAGCGGGAGCGCCCGTAAGCGGTGCGCCTTCCACCCGCTCGGCGGGCACGGCGGAGTGTCTGCGCGGCCTGCGCCGCATCGTGTGCTGTGGCGGGCGTGAGCGGGTGCGGCCCCTGTGGCGTGCTCTGTGCCCGCGCGCACCCGCCTGCATATCGTGAGGCCGGCTCAGGAACCGACAGGGAAGCGGGATCGCATGAACAAGGACTGGAGCCCGGCCGCACGGGTGCAGGGCCTCGGCACCTCGGTCTTCACGGAGATGACGGAGCTCGCGCGGCGCACGGGGGCGGTCAACCTCGGCCAGGGCGTGCCGGAGTTGCCGTCTCCGCCCGGTTTGCTGAAGGACGTCTCGGCGGCGGTCCTGGCGGGCAGCAACCAGTACCCGCCGGCCGCCGGTTTCCCCGCGCTGCGCGAGGCGGTCGCGGCGCACCAGTCCCGGCGCTACGGGCTGGAGTACGACCCGCAGGACGAGGTGCTGGTGACGACGGGGGCGACGGAGGCCCTCGCCTCGGCGCTGCTCGCGCTGTGCGACCCGGGCGACGAGGTGCTGGCCTTCGACCCCTGCTACGACGCCTATCCGGCGGGCGCCCGCTTCGCCGGCGCGAAGGTCGTCGGGGTCCCGCTCGCCGAACAGGACGACACCTTCGTGCTGGACGCGGACGCGCTGGCGGCCGCCGTCACCCCGCGCACCCGGGTGCTGATGCTCAACGCCCCGCACAATCCGACGGGCAAGGTCTTCACCTCCGAGGAGCTGGGAGTCATCGCGGCGCTGTGCCGCGAGCACGGGCTGACGGTGGTGACGGACGAGGTGTACGAGCACCTCGTCTACGACGGCGTGCGGCACGAGACGATCGCCGCGCTGGAGGGGATGCGCGAGCGTACGCTGACCATCTCGTCGGCGGGCAAGACGTTCAACGTGACCGGCTGGAAGGTCGGCTGGGTATGCGGGCCGGCGGAGCTCGTCCGGGCGGTCGGCGCCGCCAAGCAGTTCCTCACGTACGCCTCCGGCACGCCCTACCAGGAGGCGCTCGCGCGGATGCTGGGCGGCGTGGAGGAGTGGGCGGCGGAGCTACGGTGCACGCTGCAGCGCAATCGCGACCTGCTGAGCCGGGGGCTGGCGAGCGCCGGATTGCGCCCCTATCGCGCGGAGGCGGGGTATTTCCTCCAGGCGGACATCCGCGCGTGGGGGTACTCGGACGGCGTGCGATTCTGCCGTGAACTCCCGACGCGCGCCGGGGTGGTGGCCATTCCCACGGCCGCCTTCAATCTGCGCCCCGATGCGCCGTCCTATCTCGTGCGTTTCTCGTTCTGCAAGCGTGAGGATTCGGTGATTTCGGCTGTGGAGAAGCTGGTGAACGCCGCCTGAACCAGCCCGGCCCGCGGATTTGCGGTCGTCCCATGCTTGATCGCATATGCGTCCGGCGGGTTCTGCCGAGCCCGCCGGACCGCAAAGATTCTGAACAGTTGAACTGCTCGGCCCTCGCGTGGATGGAAAGCACGATGAGATGGGTAAAAACGCTGTGGGCGCTGCTCATTTCATGATTCCCTCTCATTCAGGGACACGTGTCGGGACGACGACTCCCCGGCAGGCTCCGCCGGAGGCTGCGGGGAATCCCGTAATCACTGTCCCCGGACCCACGGAAACAGCTCATATGTGGGCATGAGCCGGCGCACTCGAAGACTCTGGTCCTCGTCCGAAGACTCTGGTCCTCCCCGGCGGGCCGGCCCACCCTCCACTGCGTGCTTGCGGAGCCGACCCATGCTCACCACCCTCAAGACCACCTACACCGACACCCGTGCCGCCGACCTCGCCTGGTGCCTGGGCAAGGACCCCCTGCCGGCGCTGGCCGTGCTCGACCTGCAGCTCGCCGACTCCCAGGTCCAGCTGCGCCTGCTGGGCGCCTCCCACCAGGTCCTGCTGGAGGAGGGCGACGGCGTCTGCTCGGAGACGGTCGCCTGCCTGCCCGGCAGCGCCACCCCGCTGCCGCTGGGGGTCGCCAAGCGCATCGGGGCCTGGGAGTACGAGTTCGCGGCCCGGATAGAAACGCTCTCGCAGGGCTCCTTCGCGGGCCGTGCGCAGGAGCTTCTCGCCCTGGTCGCGGAGCACCCCTACGGCCTGGCGGGCACCTTCCCGGGCAGCCCGCACGCCTTCACCGCGCTGCTCGCGCAGCGGTGCGACGGCCAGGTCAGCTGGCGCACCTGGCACGCCTACCCCCAGGAGGGGCGGCTGGTCGCGACGCGGACGAGGGTGGGGGCACGGACGGCGGCGGCCCTCTCGTAATTGACCCTTGTGGGTGACAAAGGGTTGCCGTTTCGTAACGTAGCGTTCGCAACATGATCTACCGCCCGGTACCGGCGCGGCTGCCCGTACCGGCCGGGCTCGGCCGCTTCGTGGTGCTGACCACCGTCTTCGTCTGCGCCGCCTGCGGGCTGGTGTACGAGCTGGAGCTGGTCGCGCTGGCCTCGTATCTCATCGGCGACTCCGTCACTCAGGCGTCCGTCGTGCTGTCCGTCATGGTCTTCGCGATGGGCATCGGCTCGCTGCTCGCCAAGCGCCTGCGCGGGCGCGCCGCCCTGGGCTTCGCCGCGGTCGAGGCCGCGCTGGCGCTCATAGGCGGCTTGTCGGCCATGGCGCTCTACGCCTGCTTCGCCTGGTTCGGCCAGGCGCGGCCCGCCCTGGTCGGCTTCTCCCTCGCCATCGGCGTGCTCATCGGGGCCGAAGTGCCCCTGCTGATGACCCTCATCCAGCGCATCCGCCGCCAGGACGCGGGCGGCGCCGTGGCCGATCTCTTCGCCGCCGACTACGTGGGCGCACTCGTCGGCGGCCTGGCCTTCCCCTTCCTCCTCCTGCCCGTGCTCGGGCAGTTGACGGGCGCCCTGCTGACCGGCGGTGTCAACGCCGTCGCCGGCGGCGCCCTCGTCCTGTGGCTCTTCCGCGGTGACCTGAGCGTCCGCACCCGCTGGGCCCTCGTCGCCGCCAACGGCCTCGTCCTCGCGCTCCTCGCCACCTGCTCGGCCCTCAGCGGCCCCTTCGAGCGGGCCGCGCGCCACGCCGTCTACGGAGGCGACGTCCGCGTGGCCGTCCAGTCGGGGGTCCAGGAGGTCGTCCTCACCGGCGGCGGCGCGAGCGGCAAGCCGCTCTCCCTCTTCCTCGACGGCCGCCTGAGAGTCAACAGCAACGACGAATTCCGCTATCACGAAGCCCTCGTCCACCCCGCGATGCACGGCCCGCACCGCAGGATCCTCGTCCTCGGCGGCGGCGACGGCCTCGCCGTCCGCGAGATGCTGCGCTACGGGGACGTCGCCTCGGTGACCGTCGTGGAAATCGACGCGACCGTGCTGCGCCTGGCCCGCACCGACCCCGACCTCGTCGCCCTCAACCACGCCGCCTACCGCGATCCGCGGGTGCGGCTCGTCACGGGCGACGCCTTCGAGTGGCTGCGCTCCCTCCCGCCCGGCGAGGCCTCTTTCGACGTGGTCGTCTCCGACCTCCCCGACCCCGGCATCACCCCCAGCACCAAGCTCTACTCCCAGGAGTTCTACGGCCTGGTGGAGCGGTGGCTGGCCCCCGGCGGGCGGCTCGCCGTCCACGCCGGCACGCTCGGCTCCCGCCCCCGCGCCTTCTGGACGGTCGATGCGACGATCCGCTCGCTCGGGCTGCACAGCAGGCCCTACCGGGTCGAGGGCAGCGGCTTCTCCGGCGGCCCGGACCGCGTCCCCGCGCGCAGCGGCAAGGACGAGGACTGGAGCTTCCTCCTCGCCGCCCGGGAGCCGCTGCCGCTGCAGCTCCCGCCGGTGCGGCCCCCTTTGCTCTCCCTCGACCGCGAAGGCCTGGCGGCGGCCGGGCGGTCGGCCGAGCGCAGCCGCGAGGCGGGGCTGCGGCCGTCGACGCTGATGCATCCGCGGTACGGGGAGTGAGGGCTGTTCGGGGACGGCTAAGGCTGTTCAGGGACGGTTACGCGGTGCCGCGCATGCGGCTGCGGAAGGCGCCCGGTGAACACCCCTCCCGGTGCTGGAAGAACTTGGAGAAGTTCGCCGCGTCGTCGAAGCCGATCCGGCCCGCGATCCGGGCCGCGGGCAGCCCGCTGTGCGCGAGCAGCCGCTTGGCCTCCAGCATCACCCGCCGGTCGATGAACTCCTTGGCGCCGACCCCGGCCGCGGCCGTCGTCGCGCGCGACAGGGTCCGGGAGGAGTAGCCGAGCGCCCGGGCGTAGTCGGCGACCCGGTGGCTGGTGGCGAACTCCCGCTCGATCGCGGCCCGGAAGCGCAGGAAGGCCTCGCCCGGAGTGGGCATCCTGCTGCCGGCGGGGGCCGTCAGGTGCGCGAGCCGCAGCACCAGCACGGACAGCAGGTGGCGCAGGACGTCGGTGTGCACGTCGGCGGGCAGGCCGGCACCCGTGCGGAAGTCCGCTTCGAGGTGGCCCACGGCGCAGAAGACGGCCTCGCGGTCCTGGCCGACCGGCTGCCACACCACCGGCCGGAAGGGGTCGTCCGCCACCGCCGCGACGGGGCTGCCGGGCGGCAGGAAACCGGCCTGGACGAGGACGACCGTGCCCTCGATCCGCTCCGGGTCGCCGAACTGCTGCACCTGCCCGGGGCGCACCCACAGCAGCGAGCCCTCCTCGAGCCAGTGGCCGGTGAAGTCGACGGTGTGCGCGGTCGCGCCGGAGCGGACGGCGACGATCTGGTGGAAGTCCAGGCGCTGCGGGGTGCCCAGGAGGCCCTCGGGGGCACGGGTGCGCAGCTCGGCCACCGACATCACCTCGACGCCGGCGGGCGTGCCGGGCGGGGCCTGGTAGGCGAGCTCGATGATGTCGTGTCGCTTTTTCACCATAGTGAGACGCGAGCTTACCTGTTTATGGGCGAAAAACGCGTTTAGCGTGGTCGTAACGCACAAGACAGTGCGGGCCGTACGCACAAGCAGTGCGGCCGAGAGAAATGCAGGGACGGAAATGGCACGGCAGAAAGACACCGCACAGCAGAAAGACACCGCACGGCACCAGCTCACGTACGCCTTCGACGCCTACTGCGGCTGGTGCTACGGCTTCGGCCCCACCATCCGGGAATTCGCGGAGGCGAATGCCGACCGCATCGAGCTGACGGTGCTCAGCGGCGGGCTGTTCACCGGCCCGCGTGCGCAGCCGGTGTCCGCATATCCCTACATCCCCCAGGCGGACGCCCGGATCGGCGAACTGACCGGCGCGGTCTTCGGCCCGGGCTACGCCGAGGCCTTCGCCGACGGCACGGCCGTCCTGGACTCGGCCGCCGCTGCCGCCGCCCTCGCCGCGCTGCGCGAGCAGGCCCCCGAGCGGACACTGGAGTTCGCGGGTGCACTGCAGCGCGCCTGGTACGTGGACGGGCGGAGCCTGTCCGACCCGGAGACGGTGCGGGCGGTCGCCGCCGGGCTCGGCGGTGTGGACGCCGACGCGGCCGTCGCGGCGTTCGCCGACCCGGCCACGCGGCGCGCGGCGGAGGCGGAGTTCCGGGAGGTCCGGCGGCTGGGTGTCGACAGCTTCCCGACGCTGCTGCTGCACACGCCCGGCGGGCTGCGGCGGCTCGGCGGCCCGACGACCAGCGCCCGCGGGCTCACCCGCGCTCTCGACCAGCACTGATCCCCCCGCTTCACCAGCACCGATCCACCCCCACCCCCCCCACTTCAGCAGACTTCTGCACCTGCACATCTGAGGAGAAGAACCCCATGGCGAAGATCGCCCTCTTCGGCGCCACCGGCACCATCGGCAGCCGCGTCCTGCGCGAGGCCCTCGACCGCGGCCACCAGGTCACGGCCGTCGTCCGCGACCCCGCGAAGGTCACCGAGAAGCACGAGAACCTGTCGGTCGTCACCGGTGACGTCCTCGACCCCGCGTCCGTCCAGGCCGTGGCCGAAGGGCAGGACGTCGTCGTCAGCGCGGTCGGCGGCGGCGACGGCCCCGGGCACGTCGCGACCATCGCGCCCGCGGCGAAGTCCCTGGTGGCCGGCGTGCGCGCCCTCGGCGACACGGCACCGCGGCTGATCACGGTCGGCGGTGCGGGCTCGCTGCGCACCCCGGACGGCAAGCAGGTCTGGGACGCCGAGGGGCTGCCCGAGTTCCTGCTGCAGATCATGCACGCCCACGGTGACGCCCTGGACTACTACCGCACCGTCACCGACGTGCGCTGGACCAACCTCAGCCCCGCGGCTCTCATCGAGCCGGGCGAGCGCACGGGCACGTACCGCACGGCCCTGGACGACCTCGTCGTGGACGGGAACGGCAAGTCGCGGGTCTCCGCCGAGGACTACGCGGTGGCCCTCGTCGACGAGGTCGAGGAGGCGAACCACATCGGCGAGCGCTTCACGGTCGGCGACTGAACGGCGGGCCCTCCGGGCGGTGGTCTCCACGAAAATCCGCCCGGAGAGGCCCTGGTGAGGGGACCGGTGGGTAGGCTCGCTTGATATGGAGCATGAGGTGTTCGTCCCGTTCCCCGTCGAGGCGGTGCGCCGGGTCCTCGCCGACCCGGCGCGGGTGGCCCGGTGCGTTCCCGGCCTGCACCAGGACAGTGCCGATGCCTCCGGTGAGACCGTCGCCGGGCGGCTGAGGCTGCGCATAGGCGGCTCGACCATCACCTACCGGGGCCACCTGCGGCTGACCGAGCGGGAGGGTGCGTACGAGCTCTCCGGCGAGGGCGCCGAGGTGCGCGGCACCGGCACGGTGGCGCTGACGCTGCGCGGCGTGCTGGTGGCGGCGCCCGGCGGCGCGCGGCTGACGTGCGCCGGGGCGGTGACCACCGGCGGCCGGCTGGCGGAGTTCGACGAGAAGACCGCGGAGGCCACCGCACGGCGGCTGCTGGACCGTTTCGCCGCGGCCCTGGTGGAGGAGCTGCGCGAGGACGCCGAGGAGGCGGCCGGCGGCGGCCCCCGGCTGGAGGGCGGCAGCGTCTTCGACACGGCCGTCCCGCCGCCGTCCCTCGACCCGTCGGCGGACGACGACCTCGCGGACGACCTCGCCGACGACGACCTCGACGAGGACGACGTGGATGACGACGAGCCGCCGGCCGAGGCCGCGCACGCCCGCCGCACGATGATCGGCCGCAGCGCCGAGGAGGTCGACCACGCGCCGCCGCGCGGCCGCTACGCCCCCGTCCCGGCACCGGAGGCCGCCTCGGCGACGGCGACCGCCCTGCGGTGGGCGGCCCCCGCCGCGGCCGTGGCGCTGGCCGGGGCGGTCGTGGTGGGCCGGGTACTGCGCCGGCGACGGTAGACGGGGCGAACCCGAGCCGAATCAGCCCGGCTGGACGGCGTGCACCCGACGATCCATCAGGCCACCCCATAGGCTCGGCCCCGTGACCAACGACGCACGTGACGCACGTACAGACGACGGCACCGTCCGTCTCAAGGCCGGCGACGCCGAAGCCACCGTGGACCCGGCGCACGGCTGCCGCCTGACCAGCCTCCGCATCGGCGGGACCGAACTCCTGCGCCAGGGCGACAAGTACGGCTGCTTCCCCATGGTCCCGTGGTGCGGCCGGATCGAGCTGGGGCAGTTCCGCAACGGCGGCGAGCGGCACCAGATGCCCGTCAACCACCCGCCGCACGCCATCCACGGCACCGGCCGGGACACGGCCTGGCGTACGGCCCGGGCGGACGACTCCTCCGCGGCCTTCACCTACGACCTCGCCGCCCCCTGGCCGTACCCCGGCCGGGTCACGCAGCTGGTCGAGCTGGCCCCCGACGCCGTCACCCTCACCATGGGTGTGGAGGCGGCGAGCGACTCCTTCCCGGCGCAGGTCGGCTGGCACCCCTGGTTCCTGCGGAACCTCGGCACCGGTGAGGACGTACGCATCGACTTCACCCCCGGCTGGCAGGAGGAGCGCGGCGACGACCACATCCCCACCGGCCGCCGTATCGACCCCCTCCCCGGCCCCTGGGACGACTGCTTCGGGATGCCCGACGGCGTCGACGTGACCCTGACCTGGCCCGGTGCCCTGGAGCTGAAGGTGGCGAGCCGCACCGAGTGGGTCGTGATCTACGACGAGCAGGAGGCGGCCGTCTGCGTCGAGCCGCAGTCCGGCCCGCCCAACGGCCTGAACACCCTGCCCCGCCTCGTCACGCCGATCGACCCGCTGGAGATCTCCACGACGTGGACCTGGCGGACGCTGGCCTAAGCTCATGGGCATGAGCACGCGTGACGCCCTGCTGCAGCAGATCAAGGACAAGGCCGTGGTCCACGGCAAGGTGACCCTCTCCTCCGGCAAGGAGGCCGACTACTACATCGACCTGCGCCGGATCACCCTGGACGCCGAGGCCGCGCCGCTGGTCGGCCAGGTCATGCTGGACGCCACGGCCGACCTGGACTTCGACGCCGTGGGCGGGCTCACCCTGGGCGCCGACCCGGTGGCCACGTCGATGCTGCACGCCGCCGCCGCGCGCGGCCGCAAGCTGGACGCCTTCGTCGTCCGCAAGGCGCAGAAGACCCACGGCATGCAGCGCCGCATCGAGGGCCCGGACATCAAGGGCCGCCGCGTCCTGGTGGTCGAGGACACCTCGACCACCGGCGGCTCCCCGCTGACCGCCGTCGAGGCGGCGCGCGAGGCGGGCGCGGAGGTCGTCGCCGTCGCGACGATCGTCGACCGCGGGGCCGCTTCCGCGATCGAGGGCGCCGGCCTGCGCTATGTGACGGGCTACTCGCTGGGGGACCTGGGTCTGTCCTGACGCTGTCCTGACCTGCTGTTTCTTTACGGCGTCCAGGTCCGGGGGTGCGGTTTCACGTGAAACCGCACCCCTTGCGCATGCCCGGGCTCATATGAGCGTGGCGGGCCTCATGTGGAGTAATCCGGGGAGTCTGGGAGTATGGGGGCGACGATGACCGTCGCCCCCTAGGTCAGGGCCCCGAATCACGCCCGTACCCGCACATCACAAGGAGCGGACAGATGCCCATCGCAACCCCCGAGGTCTACAACGAGATGCTCGACCGGGCGAAGGCAGGCAAGTTCGCCTACCCGGCCATCAACGTCACCTCGACGCAGACCCTCCACGCCGCGCTGCGCGGTTTCGCCGAGGCGGAGAGCGACGGCATCATCCAGATCTCCACCGGTGGTGCGGAGTTCCTGGGCGGTCAGTACAGCAAGGACATGGTCTCGGGCGCCGTCGCGCTCGCCGAGTTCGCGCACGTCGTCGCCAAGAAGTACCCGGTGAACATCGCGCTGCACACCGACCACTGCCCGAAGGACAAGCTGGACGGCTACGTCCGCCCGCTGCTCGCGATCTCCCAGGAGCGCGTCGCCGCCGGTCAGAACCCGCTCTTCCAGTCCCACATGTGGGACGGCTCCGCCGAGAAGCTCGACGAGAACCTCGCCATCGCGAAGGAGCTCCTCGCCGAGGCCGTGAAGGCGAAGATCATCCTCGAGGTCGAGATCACCCCGACCGGCGGCGAGGAGGACGGCGTCTCCCACGAGATCAACGACGACCTCTACACCACCGTCTCGGACGTGGAGCGCACCGCCGAGGCGCTCGGCCTGGGCGAGAAGGGCCGCTACCTGCTGGCCGCCTCCTTCGGCAACGTCCACGGCGTCTACAAGCCGGGCAACGTCGTGCTCCGCCCCGAGCTGCTCCGTGACCTGCAGGACGGCATCGCCGCCAAGCACGGCAAGGCCGACCCGTTCGACTTCGTCTTCCACGGCGGCTCCGGCTCCACGGAGGAGGAGATCCGCACCGCGCTGGAGAACGGCGTCGTGAAGATGAACCTCGACACCGACACCCAGTACGCCTTCACCCGTCCGGTGGCGGCCCACATGTTCAAGAACTACGACGGTGTCCTGAAGGTCGACGGCGAGGTCGGCGACAAGAAGACCTACGACCCGCGCACCTGGGGCAAGCTGGCCGAGGCGAGCATGGCCGAGCGCGTCACCAAGGCGTGCGCGGACCTGCGCGCCACGGGCACCAAGCTGAAGTAACGGGCACCGGGCCGAAGTAACGGCCGCCCGTACGGCTTCCAGGGCCCGGCCCCGCTCACCGAGCGCGGCCGGGCCCTTCGCGTGGCCGCGCCGGGCCTTCGCGTGGCCGTGTGCGCCCGGCCGGGGGATGATCGCGCCATGAGCGACTCCGCACCGGAACCCGGGCGCGGGCCCGCGGTGCGGCTGGGCACCGCCACGGGGCGCGCGGTGCTGCTGACGGCCGTCCTCGGCTCGGGCATGGCCATGCTCGACAGCACCGTCGTCAACGTCGCCCTGCCGCACATCGGCCGGGACCTCGGCGCGGACCTGGGCGGCCTGCAGTGGACCGTCAACGCCTACATGCTCACCCTCGCCGGCCTGATCCTGCTGGGCGGTGCGCTGGGGGACCGCTTCGGCCGGCGCCGGATCTTCGTCGTCGGCGTGGTGTGGTTCGCGCTGGCCTCGCTCCTGTGCGGGATCGCCCCGACCGCCGGGGTGCTGATCGCAGCGCGCGCCCTGCAGGGCATCGGCGGCGCGCTGCTCACCCCCGGCTCGCTCGCCCTCATCCAGGCCGTCTTCCGGCCCGAGGACCGGGCCGCGGCCGTCGGCGCGTGGTCGGGGCTCGGCGGGGTGGCCTCCGCGATCGGCCCGTTCGTCGGCGGCTGGCTGGTGGACGGACCGGGCTGGCGCTGGGTGTTCCTGATCAACCTGCCGCTGGCGGCGGTGTGCGTACCCGTGGCCGTGAAGTACGTACCGGAGACGCGCGACCCGAACGCGGGCGGCAGGTTCGACGTGCTCGGCGCGACTCTTGGCGCACTCGCCCTCGGTGCGGTGACGTACGCGCTCATCGCCGCCCCCGACAAGGGCGCCTCGCCCTGGGTGATCGGCCCCGCCGTCGCGGGCGTCCTCCTGGGCGTCGCGTTCTGCCGGGTGGAGGCTCGCAGGCCCGACCCCATGCTGCCGCTGGAGATCTTCTCCGTCCGCCTGTTCTCGTCGATCAACGCGGTGACGGTCTTCGTGTACGCGGCCTTCAGCGGCTTCTTCTTCCTCTCCGTGCTGCAGCTGCAGGTCGTGCTGGGCTGGTCGGCGCTCGCGGCGGGCACGGCCCTGCTGCCCACGACGGTGCTGATGCTGCTGCTGTCGGCCCGCTCCGGGGAGACCGCCCAGCGCATCGGCCCGCGCCTGCCCCTCGCGGCCGGGTCCCTGCTGTGCGCCGTCGGCATGGTCCTCATGGTCCGCGTCGACCGCGGCGCCTCGTACTGGGCGGACGTCCTGCCGCCGCTCGTGGTCCTCGGTCTGGGCATGACCGCGCTCGTCGCCCCGCTCACGGCGACGGTCCTGGCCTCCGTGGACGTGGGCCGCGCCGGCCTGGCCAGCGGCATCAACAACGCGGCCGCCCGCGCGGCGGGCCTGGTCGCCGTGGCCGCACTGCCCCTGCTGGTGGGCATGGGCCCGGACGCCTACCGCGACCCCGAGGCGTTCGGGGACACCTTCCGCAAGGCGATGTACTGGTGCGCGGGCTCCCTGGTGCTGGCCGCGCTCCTGGCCTGGTTCACGGTCCGCTCCACGTGCCTGCGCGCCCCCAAGCCCACCGGCGAACGGCCCTGCCACCCGGAGGCCGCCTACCACTGCGGCACGGCCTCGCCGCCCTTGGACCCGGGGGACGCGTGAGCGGGCGCCCCGCAACGCGAAAAGCCCCGGTGCCCGGTAACGCAAAGCGCAGCGGAAGGGCAGACTGGAGCGCATGTCCATTCACGAGAACCTGCTCGGGGGACCGCCCCCGACCCACCTGCCCGACGACCCGGAGCCGCGCGAGCTGCTCGCCTCCGGGGCGGCTCCCGCCGAGGTCGCCGCGAAGTACCCGGCGTCCTCGCTCGCGTGGGCGCAGCTCGCCGACGAGGCGTTCGAGGCCGGCCGGGTCGTGGAGTCCTACGCCTACGCCCGCACCGGCTACCACCGCGGCCTCGACGCACTGCGCCGCAGCGGCTGGAAGGGCCACGGCCCGGTCCCCTTCGAGCACGAGCCGAACCGCGGCTTCCTGCGCGCGCTGCACGCCCTCGCGCGGGCCGCGCAGTCGATCGGCGAGCAGGAGGAGTACGAGCGCTGCTCCACCTTCCTCCGCGACAGCTCGCCCACGGCCGCCAACACCCTGGGCTGACCGACGCGTCGGCACGGGCACGGCACCACCACGGCCGGAACGCCCCGCACCGCGCGGGGCGTTCCGGCTGTCCACCCCGCGGTGTCTCCGGGGCCTCCCCGGGTCCTCTCCGGGCCCTCCCGGGGCCTCCCTGGGTTATCCACAGCCCTTGCCGTGACCGCTTCCCTGACCGCATGATCGCCGCAGTGGCCCGGCGAACCCGGGAGCGACGGCAGGGGAGACGAGATGACTTCCGACCCACAGGACACCGCACCAAACCTGCACTTCACCGGCACCACCCCGTACGAGGACTATGTGCGGGCCTCGGTGCTCAGCAATCTTCAGGAGCCCCTCTCCGAGGATCCTGGGGAGATGGCCTTCCTCGTCACCACCCAGGTGATGGAGCTCTGGTTCACGGTCATCGTGCACGAGTGGGAGACCGCGGCGCGGGCCCTGCGCGATGACGACCTGCCGGTGGCGATGGCCGCCCTGAAGCGGTCCACGTACGAGCTGATGTCGCTCAACGCCTCCTGGGAGCCGCTGGCCCACCTCACCCCGTCCCAGTTCAACGCCTTCCGCTCGGCCTTGGGCGACGCCTCCGGCTTCCAGTCGGCCATGCACCGGCGGCTGGAGTTCCTCCTCGGCGACAAGTCCGCGGCCATGCTCGTGCCGCACCAGGGCGCGCCGCAGGTCCACGCCGAGCTGGAGAAGGCGCTCTACGCACCGAGCCTGTACGACGAGGTGTTGCGCCATCTCGCGCGCCGCGGCCACGAGATACCCGAGGCCGTCCTCGGCCGGGACGTCTCCGAGCGGTATGCCGCCGACCCGGCGGTCGAGGTGGTCTGGGAGCGCATATACGCCGGTGACCAGAGCAGCCCGGAGTGCCGGCTGGGGGAGGCGCTGACGGAGGTCGCGGAGCTCGTCTGGCGCTGGCGCAACGACCATCTGGTCGCCACGCGCAGAGCCATGGGCGCCAAGGTGGGCAGCGGCGGCTCGCCGGGCGTCGCCTGGCTGGAGAAGCGGGCGCGGAAGAGCGTCTTCCCCGAGCTGTGGACGGCGCGCAGCCGTGTCTGAGGCGGTGATGCTCAAGGAGGCCGCGGCGCTCGACGCCGCCGACGGACTGGCCGCCGAGCGCGCCCGGTTCGACCTGGAGGAGGACTGCGTCTATCTGGACGGGAACTCCCTCGGCGCCTTGCCGCGCGGCGTCGCCGGACGGCTCGCCGACGTCGTCGGGCGCGAGTGGGGGCGGCTGCGCATCCGTTCCTGGGAGGAATCGGGCTGGTGGACGGCCCCGGAGCGGGTCGGTGACCGCATCGGCCGCTTGGTCGGAGCCGCCCCCGGACAGGTCGTCGCGGGTGACTCCACGAGTGTCAACGTCTTCAAGGCCGTGGTGGCGGCGATCCGCCTGACGGACACCGGGTCGCGGGACGAAGTGCTCGTCGACGCCGCCACCTTCCCCACCGACGGCTACATCGCCCGCTCCGCCGCCCGCATGACCGGCTGCCGCATCCGTGCCGTCGACGCCGCGGACATGGCCCGCGAAGCCGGCCCCCGCACCGCCGTCGCCCTCGTCAACCACGTCGACTACCGCACCGGCCGCCTCCACGACCTCCCCGCCGTCACCGCGGCCGTCCACGCGGCCGGCGCCCGCACCGTGTGGGACCTGTGCCACAGCGCAGGCGCGCTCCCCGTCCACCTCGACGCCGCCGGGGCGGACTTCGCCGTCGGCTGCACGTACAAGTACCTGAACGGCGGCCCCGGCGCGCCCGCCTTCCTCTACGTGCGCCGTACCCTGCAGGACCGTTTCGACTCCCCGCTCCCCGGCTGGAACTCCCACGCCGACCCCTTCGCCATGGACCCCGCCTACGCGCCCGCCGACGGCGCCGTCCGCGGCCGCGTCGGCACGCCGGAGATCCTCTCCCTCCTCGCCCTCGACGCCGCCCTCGACGTCTGGGACGGCGTGGACCTCGAGGCCGTCCGCGCCAAGAGCCTCGCCCTCACGGATTTCTTCCTGCGCTGCGTCGAGGCGTACGTGCCGCGGGGCCGCGTCGAGTCCGTGACGCCCGAAGCGCACGGGGAGCGGGGCAGCCAGGTGTCGCTGCGCTGCGCCGCGGGCCCCGCAGGGGGCGCCGGTGACGTCATGGCGGAGCTGATCCGCCGCGGTGTCGTCGGCGACTTCCGCCGCCCGGACGTCCTCCGGTTCGGCTTCACGCCCCTGTACACGCGTTTCGCGGACGCCGAGCGGGCTGCGCGGGTGCTGGGGGAGGTCCTGGAAGGGACTCGGCAGCGGTGACGGCCGAAGAGGACGCCCTGTTCGGTCTGGCGTACGTCCCACCCGACGAGACCGTCTCCTACGGCCCCCACCCCGGCCAGGTCGTCGATTTCCACCTGCCGGCCGCCCCCACCGGCGTACGGGTGACGCTGCTGCACGGCGGGTTCTGGCGCGAGGCGTACGACCGCCGTCACCTCGCGCCCCTGGCGGCGGCCCTGGCCGCGCGGGGCGTGGAGGTCGCCCTGGCCGAGTACCGCCGCGTCGGCACGGGCGCGGGCGGAGGCGGCGGCTGGCCGCAGACCCTGGACGACGTCATCCGCGCCGTGGCCGTCCGCCTGCGCCCCGGCCGGCCCTCCCGGCACGTGCTCGCCGGCCACTCGGCGGGCGGGCACCTCGCGCTGTGCGCGGCCAGTGGGTACGTCCCGCTGGCCGGTGTGGACGCCGTCGTCGCCGTGGCACCGGTCGCCGACCTCGCCCGCGCGCGGGAGCTGCGGCTGAGCGGGGGCGCGGTGGACGACTTCCTGGGTGGCGAGGATCACCCGGAGGCGGATCCGGTCCTCCGGGGCCCTGCCCGCGTCCCGGTCACGGTCCTCCACGGCACCGCCGACGCGGACGTCCCGGTCGCCCTCTCCCGGGCCTACGCCGCGGCGGCGATGCGGCACCCCGGGGCGGACGTCACCCTGCAGCTCCTCCCGGGCGTGGGCCACTACGCTCCCGTGACCCCGGACACACCGGCCTACGGCGCGCTGCTGACGGCGCTGGGGCCGGGAGCCGCCGTAGTCCCCCTTCCAGGACGGCGTCCGTCTTAAGGAGGACACCGAGAGATCCCCATTCATGGGGACGTCCTACGAATCGCCGTTGCCTACGGTTGATGGTGTGACCGACACCTATGAGCCCCGCCTGCGCAGTGAGATGCGAATAGTGAGAGGCGCCCTCGACCGGCTCCGCGAGGACCTCTTCCACGACGCCTTCGCCTTCCGGCCGCTGCCGCCGCTCGCCGCGGACCACCGGCTGGTCCGGGTGCTGCCCCGCCGTGCCGCCCGGTACGCCCGGTGGTTCCCGCACGCCGCTCTCGCTGCCTTCACCGGTCTGGTCATGCTCGCCACGGTCTCCCACGAGGGCGGCCCGGTCGGCATCGTCGCGGCGCTGCTCGTCGGCGTGCCGATGCTGATGACGCTCTTCCGGCCGGTCGGCGCCTGGTGGCTGTCCACCGGGGTGATCCTCTGCACCAGCGTCGCGCTCGGTCCGTGGAGCCCGGCGGCGCTCTTCTCCCACCTCTTCGTCATGATGGTCGTCACACTGCGGACCCGCCCCCGCGTGGCGGCCGAGATGTGGCTGCTGACCGCGGCGACGGGGATTTTCACCGGAGTGTTCCTCCAGGCCTTCCACCCGTACTACTCCCTCAGCGGCGACATGTTCCAGATGATGCTGCTCTCCGGGGTGCTGCTCTTCGCCGTCGCCGCGGTCCGCGGCCTGCGCGAGACCAAGCAGCAGGTCGCCGCCCAGGTGGCCGTCACCGAGGTCGAGCGCTCGCGCCGCACCGTGCTGGAGGAGCGCACGACCATCGCCCGGGAGCTGCACGACGTCGTGGCGCACCACATGTCGGTCGTCGCCATCCAGGCCGAGGCCGCCCCGTACCGGGTCCAGCCCACCCCTCCCGAGCTCGCGGCCGCGTTCCAGACGATCCGGGAGAACGCCGTGGCGGCGCTGACCGAGCTGCGCCGGGTCCTCGGCGTCGTGCGCTCGGAGAACCCCGACGCGTTCGCCGACCCGGAGGCCCCGCAGCCCACGCTCGAAGCGCTCCCGGGCCTGATCGAGAACGTCCGCTCCGCGGGTCTGTCCGTCGACCACGTGACGACGGGTGCCGTGCGGCCGCTGCCGCAGGGCGTGGAGCTGTCGGCGTACCGGATCGTCCAGGAGGCGCTCAGCAACGTCCTGCGCCATGCGCCGGGCGCCGGGGCGCGCGTCGAGGTCAGTTACGTCCTGGGCGGGCTCGGCCTGCGCGTGGTCAACGGTCCGCCGAACCGGCTGGCCAAGCCGTCCCCCGGCGCCGGCCACGGCGTCCTCGGGATGCGCGAGCGCGTCGCCATGCTCAGCGGCGAGATGACCGCGGAGGCGACGGACGAGGGCGGCTACGAGGTCGCGGCCTTCCTTCCGGTCGCTCCGGGTGGGCAGGGCGCTGCGGGCGAGGCTGCGGCATGACCATCCGCGTGATGATCGTGGACGATCAGATGATGGTCCGCGAGGGCTTCTCGGTCCTGCTGAACGCCATGCCGGACATCGAGGTCGTCGGCGAGGCCGTCGACGGCAGGCAGGCTGTGGAAAAGGTCGCCACTCTGCGCCCTGACGTCGTCCTGATGGACATCCGGATGCCCGTCCTCAACGGACTGGAGGCCACCCGGGAGATCATCGCCGCCGACGCGGACGCGAAGGTGCTGGTCCTGACCACCTTCGACCTGGACGAGTACGTCTACCAGGCGCTGCGGGCCGGGGCGAGCGGCTTCCTGCTGAAGGACGCCTCGGCGCGGCAGCTCGCGGACGGCGTGCGGGTGGTGGCCGCGGGGGAGGCGTTGCTGGCGCCGACGGTCACCAAGCGCCTCATCCAGGAGTTCTCCCGGCTGGGCGCGCCCAAGCCGCCCACGCAGGAGCGGGTCGGGGAGCTGACCGAGCGGGAGACGGAGGTGCTCGTGCTGGTCGCGCAGGGGCGCTCCAACTCGGAGATCGCCGAGCACCTCGTCGTCGCCGAGTCGACGGTCAAGACGCACGTCAGCCGCATCCTGGTGAAGCTCGGCCTGCGCGACCGCACGCAGGCGGCGGTCTTCGCCTACGAGGCGGGCCTGGTCACGCCGGGCGGCTGACCGCCGCGCGGCCCGTCGGGCCCGCCCCTGCCGGCCCTGCCTTCCGGGGCGGCGCCGGCCCTATCCCCGGGGCAGCACCAGCCGCCACCCCTCCGCGTGCACCGTCCACGTCCGCCTGCGGACCGGGCCTGTGAGGGTGTGGTCCGCCCGGTAGCGGAAGGCCGGGCCGGAGATCGTGATGCGGCGGGCCCGCCGGCGCCAGGGGCGGTCGGCGTCGTGGGTGTGGACGGTGAGTTCCGCGAGGCCGCCGTCCGCGGCCGCCACGGAGACGCGGGTGACCGGCTGGTCGAGGTCGGTGACGAGCACCCCGTCGGCCTCGATCCGCAGCCGGGTGCAGCCGGGCAGCGGGACGCGGCCGGCGGCCGCCGGACCGGTCAGCAGGGTGAGCGCGGAGCGGGCGGTGCGCGCGGCGGGGGACCACCACGGCTGGTGACCTTCGCCACTTCCGCCGACCACGCTTTCCGCGGTGGCGCAACCCGGGCCGGGAGCGGCGTCCACGGGCTCCACGGCCGTCGCGCCGCCCTCGCCCGCCTCCGCGGACCCGTTCGGCCCAGTCACCCCCGCCGGCGTCGCCCCGGCCGGTCCTGCGGGCCCCGCCGGCGCGTCCGTTTCGCCGCCGGGCCCGTAACCGCCCGGGACCCACAGCCCGCCGAGAACCACACCCCCGCCCTCGTCCACCAGTACGTCCAGACGCCGCTCAGTGCCGTCCAGGACGGCCCGGGCGGCGGCGACGGGCCCCAGGGGCACCCCGAGCGTCCGGGCCAGGGAGACGGCCGGCAGGGGCCCCACGGGGACGACGGACACCGGTATGTCGGCCAGCTCGCGGCGGCGCTGCAGGACGTTCACCACGTGCAGCAGGGCGCTGTCGTCGCCGATGACGACCGGCCGCCGCCGGCCGCGCCGGGCCAGGGCGCGCTCGACCTCCTCGGGCCCGTCCGGCAGACAGATTTTGGTCGCTGCGCCGCCGCGGAGCACGTCCCTCGCGATCCGTACGGACTCGCCGTCCACGCGGCGTGCGACCGGGTCGATGACCACGAGCAGAGCCTGCTCGCTGGGGTCTGGAGCCGACACCTCGGTCCTTCCTCAGGTGCTGTTTTTCCCGGGGCACGACCCCCGGGCCCCCGGTCGCGACCCGGGGCCCTGGGTCTTGCTGTTCGTCCCCCGAGCGAAATATTCGGTAATCTCTCGGTGCAAGAGCCCCTGTCGCTGTTGCGCCAGGGGCTTCGTCTATCCGGGGCACCGGTTCGACGGCTCTAGCGGTGGTGTACGCCCTGAGCAAGCGGGGTGACACCACCACGCACGTTGGACATGCCCCGCCCGGAAGGGGTGTACGCCTGTGCCCGCACTTGTGCTGCTCGGTGCTCAGTGGGGTGACGAGGGCAAGGGAAAGGCCACCGACCTCCTCGGTGGATCCGTGGACTATGTGGTGCGCTACCAAGGTGGCAACAACGCCGGCCACACGGTGGTCGTCGGCGACCAGAAATACGCACTGCACCTCCTCCCTTCCGGGATCCTCTCGCCGGGGTGCACCCCGGTCATCGGCAACGGTGTGGTCGTCGACCCGGCGGTCCTGCTCTCCGAGCTGAGCGGGCTGAACGAGCGCGGCGTCGACACGTCCAAGCTGCTGCTCAGCGGTAACGCGCACCTGATCACGCCGTACCACACGACGGTCGACAAGGTGACGGAACGCTTCCTCGGCAAGCGGAAGATCGGCACCACCGGCCGCGGCATCGGCCCGACCTACGCGGACAAGATCAACCGCGTGGGCATCCGCGTCCAGGACCTCTACGACGAGTCGATCCTGGAGCAGAAGGTCGAGGCTGCCCTCGACTTCAAGAACCAGATCCTGGCGAAGCTCTACAACCGCCGCGCGATCGACGCCGCCAAGATCGTCGACGAGCTGCTGGGCTACGCCGAGCAGATCAAGCCGTACGTCGCCGACACGACGCTGATCCTGAACAACGCCATCGACGAGGGCAAGGTCGTCCTCTTCGAGGGCGGCCAGGGCACGCTGCTCGACGTCGACCACGGCACGTACCCCTTCGTCACCTCCTCCAACCCGACCGCGGGCGGCGCCTGCACGGGTGCGGGCGTGGGCCCGACGAAGATCAACCGCGTGATCGGCATCCTGAAGGCCTACACCACGCGCGTCGGCGCCGGTCCGTTCCCGACCGAGCTGTTCGACAAGGACGGCGAGGCGCTGCGCACCATCGGCGGCGAGCGCGGTGTGACCACCGGCCGTGACCGCCGCTGCGGCTGGTTCGACGCGGTCATCGCCCGCTACGCCACCCGCGTCAACGGCCTCACGGACTTCTTCCTCACCAAGCTCGACGTGCTCACCGGCTGGGAGCAGATCCCGGTCTGCGTCGCCTACGAGATCGACGGCAAGCGCGTCGAGGAGCTGCCCTACAGCCAGAGCGACTTCCACCACGCGAAGCCGATCTACGAGATGCTGCCGGGCTGGACCGAGGACATCTCCAAGGCCAAGACCTTCTCGGAGCTGCCGAAGAACGCCCAGGCGTACGTGAAGGCGCTCGAGGAGATGTCGGGCGCACCGATCTCCGCGATCGGCGTCGGCCCGGGCCGCGACGAGACGATCGAGATCAACTCGTTCCTTTCGTAAGCGGTACGCACGCGCGCGTTGACGGCGCCCCGGTGGCCTCGGGCCACCGGGGCGCCGTCGTGTTCAGCCGGTCTTCCGGTAGACCAGCGAAGCGTCCTTCGTGCCCGAGTCGATGAAGTCGCGCCGCATCCTGCCGTCCGGGAGCAGCACCAGGTCCGAGGCGGAGCCGGGCTGGCAGGCGGAGGCGGGGGCGGCCCGGGTGACGCTGGACGGGCCGAGGCGCAGGGGGTCTCCGCCGGTGCCGCCGCCGGTCGCGGTCGTGCGCCACTGGCAGGTGTAGGAGGTGCCGTCGTCGAGGATGCCGCTGCCCTGGATGGTGACGGTGACGACGGTGCCGCGCGCGATGGTGATGGTCCGGCTGTTGGTGCGCGCACCGCTGCCGAAGCCGGACTGCCAGGTGCCCAGGAACGCCTGGGGGCCCGTTCCGGCGCCGGTGCTGTCGTCGCCCGGGCCCGGGCTGGTGGCGGGCGCGGGGGTGGAGCCACCGGTGGACGGAGCGGACGGTGCGCTCGTGCCCGGGGCGGCGGAGTGCGCGGGGCCGCTGCTGCCGGCGTTGTCCTTGGCGGAGTCCTGCTGCTTGAGGAGGAAGACCACGCCCCCTCCGGCGATCAGGCCGGCGGCCACCACGGCGGCGAGGACGACGGGTGTGCGCGAGCGGTGCGGCGCGGGAGGTCCGTAAGGGACGGGCCCGGTGACGTAGGTGCCCGAGTCCCCCGGGCCCGGGCCGTGCGCGGGGGCGTGGCCGTGGCCGTACGGGTGCGCCTGCGGATAGCCGTAGGGGGCGGGCGCGGGCAGGGGCGCGGCCGGCGGGAGGGGCTGCGCGGGCTGCGACGGCGGGCTGCCGGCCGTGACGGTCGGCGGGTCCTGCCGCGCGGGCGGCAGGGCGGCCGGTGCCCCCGCCGGGGATATCGCCGTGGGCGTGTGCCCGGGCTCCTCGCCCTCCGGGGCCCGCACGGGCTCCTCCACGTCCAGCAGCTGGACGGCGTGCCGCCCGAGCTGGGCGACGAGCCCGCCGGGCAGCCAGGGTTCGGCGGACCGCAGGTCGCCGAGCAGCTCCTCGGCGCCGGTGACGTCCAGGACCTGCGCGGGCGTCGGCCGCTCCTGCGGGTCCTTCGCGAGGAACGATGTGATCAGCGGGCGCAGCCCGGCCGGCACCCCGGTCAGGTCCGGCTCCTCCTCCGCGATCCGGAACATCAGGGCGTGGACGCCGCTGTCCGCCGTACCGAAGGGCATGCGGCCGGTGGCCGCGTAGGCCAGCACGGAGCCGAGGCAGAAGACGTCGCTGGCGGGCGTGATCCGGCCGCCGCGCACCTGCTCGGGCGACATGAAGCCGGGGGAGCCGACGGTCGCGCCGGTGCGGGTGAGGCCGCCGCCTTCGGTGACGGTCTCCAGGGCGCGGGCGATGCCGAAGTCGATGACGCGCGGGCCGTCGAGGGTGATCAGCACGTTGGACGGCTTGAGGTCGCGGTGGACGATGCCTGCGGCGTGGACGGCCTGCAGGGCGCGCGCGAGGCCGGCGCCGAGGATGCGCACGGAGCGCTCGGGCAGCGGCCCGAAGTCCCGGTCGACGACCTGGCGCAGGGAGGGCCCGGCGATGTAGCCGGTGGCGACCCAGGGGGTCTGCGCCTCGGTGTCCGCGTCGAGGACGGAGGCGGTCCACTCCCCGCCGACCTGGCGGGCGCTGTGCACCTCCTGGCGGAAACGCCGCCGGAACTCCTCCTGGCCGGCGAGCTCGGGGTGGACGAGCTTGACCGCGACTGTGCGGCCCCGGTCGGAACGGGCGAGGTAGACCCGGCCCATGCCGCCCGCGCCGAGCCGCCCGAGCAGCCGGTACGCGCCGAGTGTGCGTGGATCCTCTGGCCTCAGGCTGTCCATGCGCAGGTCCTCCATGTCCCCCGTGTTTCCTTGCGGAGAATAGCCGGAGCACAAAGAACCGGGACCCCGCACTCGGAAAGTACGTGGCCCCGGTCCGCACCGCCCGGCGCCCGGGCGGTGGCTGGGCGTGCGTCAGGCCGGAATGATGTTCTCCGCCTGAGGGCCCTTCTGGCCCTGGGTGACGTCGAAGGTGACCTTCTGGCCCTCCTGCAGTTCCCGGAAGCCCTGAGTTGCGATGTTCGAGTAGTGGGCGAAGACGTCGGCGCCGCCCCCGTCCTGGGCGATGAACCCGAATCCCTTCTCCGAGTTGAACCACTTCACGATGCCGGTAGCCAAGATGATCTCCTCGATGGCGGCGGTGCCGGAATTCCGGGCACCGCGGAATTACGCGTCGCGGTAAGGCCCTTCGGGCCGACGGCCCGTAAAACACAGCGGCGCCTGAAGGTCGCAGACCTTCAGGCGCGCATATGACTGGGTCCATAACTGCAACGGAAAGTGACCGTAGCATGCGGCTCGCACCATTCGCGGAATTTGCGCATTTCCCTGGTCGTTGCGGCGTGGCGGACCGCCGGTGCACGGTCGGTGGACTGCCGGCACACGGCCGACGGACTGCCGGTACGCGGCCGACGGACCGCCGTTGCACCGCCGTCGCGGCGCGGCCGGGACCGCCCGGCAGTGTGTCGCCGGGCGTGGCAAGAGCCATACACAGTGCCGGTGTCGGGCCGGACCGGGCCTGCCTACGCTGGCCGTTGTCCACCACAGGGGCACCTCCCGGACCGATCCGAGGTAACGACCGTGAGCACGCAGCACCCCACCGCCGACCCCGCAGCCGGCGCCGCAGTCAAGGCCGCCGACCGCGCGCACGTCTTCCACTCCTGGTCCGCGCAGGGCCTCATCGACCCGCTGGCCGTGGCGGGCGCCGAAGGCTCCTACTTCTGGGACTACGACGGCAACCGCTACCTGGACTTCTCCTGCCAGCTGGTCAACACCAACATCGGCCACCAGCACCCCAAGGTCGTCGCCGCGATCCAGGAGCAGGCGGCGCGGATGTGCACGATCGCCCCGGGCTTCGCGGTGGACGTGCGCTCCGAGGCCGCCCGCCTCGTCGCCGAGCGCACCCCCGGCGACCTCGACAAGATCTTCTTCACCAACGGCGGTGCCGAGGCCGTCGAGAACGCCGTCCGGATGGCCCGCCTGCACACCGGCCGCCCCAAGGTGCTGAGCGCCTACCGCTCGTACCACGGTGCGACCGCCGCCGCGATCAACCTCACCGGCGACCCGCGCCGCTGGCCCTCCGACACCGCCTCGGCCGGCGTCGTGCACTTCTGGGCGCCGTTCCTCTACCGCTCGCCGTTCCACTCCGGCAGCGAGCAGCAGGAGTGCGAGCGCGCCCTGGCCCACCTGGAGAACACGATCGTCTTCGAGGGTCCGGCCACCGTCGCCGCGATCATCCTGGAGACCGTGCCCGGCACGGCCGGGATCATGGTCCCGCCGCCCGGCTACCTCGCGGGCGTCCGCGAGATCTGCGACCGTTACGGGATCGTGTTCGTCCTCGACGAGGTCATGGCGGGCTTCGGGCGCACGGGCCGCTGGTTCGCCGCCGATCACTTCGGCGTCACCCCCGACCTGCTGACCTTCGCCAAGGGCGTCAACTCCGGCTACGTGCCCCTGGGCGGCGTCGCGATCTCCGCGGAGATCGCCGCGACCTTCGACGAGCGGCCCTACCCCGGCGGGCTCACCTACTCCGGGCACCCGCTCGCCTGCGCCTCCGCCGTGGCGACGATCAACGCGATGGCCGAGGAGGGCATCGTGGAGAACGCCGCCCGGATCGGCGAGCAGGTCCTCGGCCCCGGCCTGCGGGAGCTCGCCGAGCGCCACCCGAGCGTCGGCGAAGTGCGCGGCATGGGCGTCTTCTGGGCCGTGGAACTGGTCAAGGACCGGGCCACGCGCGAGCCGCTGGTGCCGTACAACGCGGCCGGCGAGGCCAATGCCCCCATGGGGGCGTTCGCCGCGGCCTGCAAGAAGGCGGGCCTGTGGCCGTTCGTGAACATGAACCGCACCCACGTCGTGCCGCCGTGCACCGTCACCGAGGAGGAGGCCAAGGAGGGCCTCGCGATCCTGGACGAGGCACTGACGGTCGCCGACGGCTTCACGGTCTGACGGCTTCACGGTCTGACGGTTTCGCGGCCTGACGGTTTCGCGGTCCGAGGGACTCGACCACCTTGTCGTTGCCGTAGGCAACAAGAATTCGCCGCAGCGGCGCGCAACTACCGCCCTGCCGCCCGGTAATGCCCGCATCACCCCAGCCCGCTCGCAAACGACACAAACCCCATGGGGTACCGTGCCCCGTTCCCGTGCGCACGGCCATATTGGCCGCAACGGCCCTCGCATATCGTTGCGTGGGCCGTCCGCACATGGCGCGCGGCCAGGGAAAGGGGAGACGGAGAACGATGCCGGGCAGCGAGGCTGTCAGACGCACGACGCTGCGCGAGCAGATCGCCGATGCCTTGCGCGACGAGGTCATAGCGGGGCGGCTCCCCGCCGGCCGTCAGTTCACGGTCAAGGAGATCGCCGAGCAGTACGGCGTCTCGGCCACCCCCGTGCGCGAGGCGCTGCTCGACCTGTGCGCGCAGGGCCTGCTCGGCGTGGAGATGCACAAGGGCTACCGCGTGCGCGAATTCACCTACGCCGACTTCCGGGACATGGTCGAGGCCCGCTCCCTGATCGTCGAGGGCATCTTCCGCCGCTCGCCCGACCGCGCGCTGCGCAACGTCACGCCCGCCGCGCTGGCCTCCGTGCGGCGCCGGGCCGAGGAGGCCTCCAGGGCCGCCGCCGCGGGCGACCTGGACATCCTCATCGGCTACGACCTCCGGTTCTGGCGCGAACTCTCCGGAATGGTGGGGAACCCGTACATATCCGACTTCCTCAATACGGTCCGGGTGCAGGGCTGGGTCTTCACCGTCCCGCTGCTGCGCCGGATGCCCTCGCTCCGCGGGCGGCTGTGGCACGGCCACGGCGAACTGGTCGAGGCCGTGGCCCAGCAGAACGCCGCCGAGGCCGAGCGCATCATCACCGCGTACAACCAGCACTCCCTGGCGCTGATCGAGGCCTCCCGCCCGGTATGACAACCGGCCCGGCGGCACTACGCTGGCTCGACCATCGCATCGACGGCCGGTGTGCGTCAGCGGGCAGGTCCCAGGTGGCCGGGGCGCCCGTGCGCACGGAAAGCCGTTGCATCGTCGCGAACGAGAGTGAGTTCACGTGGCCTGTGACCTCTGGCTGGTCCCCCTCGTCGACGTGCTGTGCCACAGCCCCGACAACCCCTTCGCCGAGGAGATCGCCGCGTACGACAAGGCGCTCGGCGAGGCCGGACTGCCGCCCGTCCCCGTCTTCGGCTACATGCCGGGGCTCTCGGGGGACGTCGCGCCCGTCGCGGGCTTCGACTACGACGCGCTGCACTTCCTGCGCCGCGCCCACCTGCTGAACCTGTGCGGCCTCGCCGTCACGCCCGTGGACGAACTGGGCGGGGACTACGAGCAGTTGCTGGAGATGTTCGAGACGACGGCGCAGCAGTCCCACCTGGTGTGGCACTACGACCACGCCGGCGCGTACGTCCCGGTGGACTTCGCGCACCCGCTGACCAACGACGAACTGCTGGAGGGCGGCGGCCCCTTGGGCTCCAGTCAGGGACTGCTGCGCGAACTGCACGCCGTGGCACCGGTGCTGGGTATCGACCCCGCCAACCCGCCCGCCGCACCGGCCGCGCCGGAACGGCCCACGGGGCTGGAGGAGCGGGCGGCGCCCGGACCGCAGGACGACAGCCCCTTCGCCCGGGAGCGGCACGTCTGGCTGGGGCTGCACGCCGCGGCGACGCGCAGCCTGGGCCAGGGATCGATGATCGTCTTCAGCTGAGGCGGATCCGGCTCCGCGTCGTGCGGGGCGCCGCCCGGGGCCGGGTGCATCGTGGATCCGGATCCGGCGCGGGGCCGGGTGCGGCGTGGATCCGGATGCGGCGTGGAGCCGGACTCAGCGCGGGGACTCCGGGGGCCGCTGCCGCGGCATGTTCGGCCGGGTCCCCGGAGGCAGCGGGAAGCGCGGCAGCGGGCCGCCGCCCTCGCCTCGCGGGCCCCAGGACACCAGCGACTGCGTGAGCAGCGGCGTCGGCCCCGCACGGAACTCCACCATCCAGTCGGCCGTCTCCGCCCGTACGAGCTCGGACACGTCCTCGGAGAAGCGCCGCAGCACGCTCAGACAGCGCTCGGCCGCCTCGCTGGCCGTGCCCTCGGTCGGGCCGAGCACCTCGCGGACGCACTCCGACGCCCAGTCGAACTGCAGCGCCTCCAGCCGCCGCTGCACGGCCTGCGCCGTGGCCACGGCCCGCATCCAGCCCGACGTCAGGCCGAAGTAGCGGTCACAGGCGACGCAGGCCACCGAACCGAGCAGCACCAGGAAGCCCCAGGCGCAGCCGGTGCGGACGACGTTCGTCAGCTGGAGCAGCGGCAGGGCCGAGCCCACCACCGCGCAGGCCGCGGCGCCGATGCGCAGCGCCCGCGCCCACCGGCGTTTCCACGCCCGGTCCGCCAGATACCAGTCGACCAGGTACAGGGCACCGTTCTCCACCCAGCGGTACAGCTCATCGAGACGCTCCGCCGGTTCCCCCCAGTCGCCGAGCGGGAAGGTGCGGCCGCGCAGGTCGCCACGGTGCCTCCCACTCTGCTCGCGGGGGAGCCCTTCGGGCTGCATCT
Source organism: Streptomyces rectiverticillatus (assembly GCF_013394065.1). NCBI lineage: Bacteria > Bacillati > Actinomycetota > Actinomycetes > Kitasatosporales > Streptomycetaceae > Streptomyces > Streptomyces rectiverticillatus. Next base: position 3,527,454 of record NZ_CP040752.1, on the reverse strand, counting down.
CCGGCTGGCTCACCCGTGCACTCCCTCTGCCGCATGCGGATCGCGAGCCACCTTCCTACCGCCGAACGGTCGGTCTTGGAGACAAGATCGCTGCTTTTCCGCCCGTAAGCGCAGACGAATCCGGTATAAGCCGCGGTTCGGCATCACCCGAAAGAGTGGGCGGCCGGGGCGGGCCCGCTGTTCGCCGCTTGTCCCGCGGCCGTACGGGGCCGCTGCAGTGACGTTTCCGTAAGTCGTCATACCGACCCTGGAAAGCGATCAGTCGACGAGGCAATAGGGTGACCGGTGTGAAGGTCCTCGTCATCGGCGGCGGCGCCCGCGAACACGCCCTGTGCCGCTCACTCTCCCTCGATCCCGACGTCACCGCGCTGCACTGCGCCCCCGGCAATGCCGGGATCGCCGAGGTCGCCGAGGTGCACCAGGTGGACGCCCTCGACGGCCGGGCCGTCGCCGGCCTCGCCGCGTCCCTGGGCGCGGACCTGGTGGTCGTCGGCCCCGAAGCCCCGCTGGTCGCGGGCGTCGCAGACGCCCTGCGCGAGCGGGGCTTTCCTGTCTTCGGGCCCTCGGCGCAGGCCGCGGAGCTGGAGGGCTCCAAGGCGTTCGCCAAGGACGTCATGGCCGCGGCCGGCGTCCCCACCGCCCGCGCCTACGTCTGCACCACGCCCGCGGAGATCGACGCCGCGCTCGACGCCTTCGGCGCGCCGTACGTCGTCAAGGACGACGGCCTGGCCGCCGGCAAGGGCGTCGTCGTCACCGGCGACCTCGCCGCCGCCCGCGAGCACGCGCTGGCCTGCGGCCGCGTCGTGATCGAGGAGTTCCTGGACGGCCCCGAGGTCTCCCTCTTCGCCGTCACCGACGGCGAGACGGTCGTCCCCCTCCAGCCCGCCCAGGACTTCAAGCGCGCCCTCGACGGCGACGAGGGGCCGAACACGGGCGGCATGGGCGCGTACTCGCCGCTGCCCTGGGCCGACCCCAAGCTGGTGGACGAGGTCCTGCAGACGGTCCTGCAGCCCACCGTCGACGAGCTGCGCCGCCGCGGCACGCCCTTCTCCGGCCTGCTCTACGCCGGTCTCGCGATCACCTCGCGCGGCGTCCGCGTGATCGAGTTCAACGCCCGCTTCGGCGACCCGGAGACGCAGGTCGTCCTCGCCCGCCTGAAGACGCCCCTGGCGGGGCTGCTGCACGCCGCCGCCACGGGCACGCTCGCGTCGCTGCCCCCGCTGCGCTGGAGCGACGGCGCGGCCGTCACGGTCGTCGTCGCCTCGCACAACTACCCGGGCACCCCGCGCACGGGTGACGTCATCGAGGGCCTGGCGGAGGCCGCGGAGCTCGACGACGCCTACGTCCTGCACGCGGGCACGGCCCACGACGCGGAGGGCCGCGTGGTCAGCGCGGGCGGCCGCGTCCTGTCGGTGACGGCCACGGGCGCGGACCTCGGAACGGCCCGCACGCGCGCGTACGAGGCGGTATCCCGTATCCACCTCCCGGGCTCCCACCACCGCACGGACATCGCTGCGCGGGCGGCGGAGGGTTCGTAGGGGTTTCTCGCGCCGGTGCGGGGCCGTACCCCGTACCCCGTACCGGCAAGTAGGCCACCCCCTATACGTCGAGCCCGCCCGGCAAGGGCGTCGGCTTTGACCAAAGCCATTCCATCGGGTGACCGGTTGGCCAACTAGCTGACGCGCGCCCCACCCCCAACTAGGGTGCGGCGCAAGCGAAGTGCCGGGCGGAGGTGCCGGGCATCAGGCGAGCATCAGGCGACTGGCCCACCGGCATTGCGATGTCAGAGGCCGGTGCCACAGTGGGGGGGAGAGCAACGCCCTCCGGCGTTGCGTCCGCTGTCGCACTGCTCGGTCCGGGGTTCCGACGGAGCACAAACTGGCAACAGGGGGTGATCGGTCTCGTGGCAGGTCCGGAAGCAGGCGTGCTGGTAGCGCGCGCCCAAGCCCTCGCGGTGCTGCGCATCCGCAGTGCCGCGCTGGCCGTCGCCCTGCTGCCGGCGGCGGCCGCCACCGTGCTGGCGGCCGGCATCGCCATGGGCCGCATCCCGGGCGGCGGGGCCTGGTCCACCGCCCGCTGGGTGGTCCTCGGCGCCGCGGTCCTCACCCTGGCCCTGACGGCGGCCGTCGCCGCCGTGGTCGCCCGGGCCAGGCCCGCCCTGAGCCCCACGGTCCCGATCCCGGAGGAGAAGGCGCCCGATCTCTACCGGCTGGTCCGTGATCTCGCCGAGCGCCTGGAGGTCCCGGCCCCCTCGGCCATGGCCCTCACCCCCGACTGCGACAGCTGGCTGGAGGACCGCACCCACCCCGCGCACTGCGCGGGGAGCGGTCCGCCGCGTGCTCGCCGCGCCCTGTTCCGCCCGGGACGGCGCTCCACGGCCGCGCCGGTGCTGGTGATCGGCTCGCCGTTCCTGTGGTGGATGCGCGTCGCCGAGCTGCGGGCCCTGCTGGCACCGGTCGTCGCGGGCACGGGCCCCGCGGCCCACCCCGACATAGCCGCCGCCCGCCGCTTCGTCCGCGGGCTGGACGCCGCCGTGGCGGTCGCGGCGGGCCGGCCCGCCCTGGCGTTCGTCGGCGGTGCTGCCCGGCTGCTGCTGCGCTCCTGCCGGGCGCATGCCGCCGAGATGGAGCGGGGGGTCGCAGCGGCCGCCTCGGAGCGCGCCCAGAGCGTGGACTACGGCCTGAGGATCGTCGCCCAGGAGCAGGTGGGCCTCGCCTACGCCGGCTGGGACCGGCTGCTGAACAGGGTCGCGCTGCCGGCCTGGCGGATGGGCCGCTGGCCCTCCCGGCTCGACGCCGGAGTCGTCTCCGCGCTCACCGAGCTCTCCCGCCGCGACCGCCTCGCGGAAGGCTTCGCCTCCCGCCTGGGCGAGCGCCCGGCCTGCGATCTGCTGGAGGAGCCGGGCGCGATCGACGAGGCCGCCTCCCTGCTGGCGGCGCGGCTTTTCCACGGCGGCCCGCCCGAGTCCGGTCCCGACTGGTCGCCGGTGGCCTGGAGCCGGTATCCGGAGGAGGTCGTGGACCGCAAGTGGCGGCTGGAGGCCGCCCGCCTCCACCGCGTCCTCGACGTCCTGGACGCCGTGCCGGCCCTCACCCCCGTCCCCGCACCCCCGGTCGGCATGGCCGCCGCGCCCACCGTGGCCCGGGTCCTGGAGCGGCTGGCCGGCCCCGCGGCCGACGGCGTCGCGGAGGAGCTCGGGGCCCGGCTCGGCGCCGAGGTGGCCCGGGAGGCCGCCCAGGAGGAGCTCACGGCGCAGCAGAGCGCCTACGGCACGGCGGCCGACCCCTGGGTGGACGGCCTCGCGCCCCTCTTCCCGCTGCAGCCGCCCCGCAGCGGCCGCGAGCTGCTCGCCGACCACGTCACGGCCATGGTCTGCTGCGCCGCCGTGGACACCGCCGGAGCCGCCCCCGGCCTGGACTGGCTGGACGGCCCGGCCCTGCTGGTCGGCGGCGCCCGCCGCCCCGGCCTGGCCCCCACGGTCCTCAGCCTGATCGAGGACGGGGACGACGCACCGCTGCGCGCCTGGCTCGGCGAGGTCGGGGTCCGCCCCGAGAAGCCCGTCCGCCTGGTGTGAGCCCCGTGACGTTCGGTGATCCTTCGCCCTGTCACTTACCGGGGAATTTCGCGACGAGCAGTGACGAGACGGGCGCTTTATGTGATGTGCTGGGGGCCGCCGTGCGCCAGTGACTGCAGTGAGCCACGCCCGGACAGACGGAAATCGGCAGGCGTCGGGGGACGTAGGGGAGGGAGCACGCATGGGGATGGACCAGATCCGCCGCTGGGAGTCGGGGGCACTCGCACACGCCGTGTCCGACCCCTTCGGCCAGGGCCCGCTGCCCTGGCTGCGCGGCAGCGAGCACTATTTCGACGACACGGGCCAGATCATCCCCTGGTACGTGCACCCCGTGCCGGAACGGGGCGGCGGCGGAAGCGGCCCGGGCGGGAACAGATCCGGCGGGGCTCGTATCCCCGCTCCCCGCAACGGCGGCCCGCGCACCGCCGACGACGTCCACCTCCAGATCAAGGGCTTCGCCTCCAACAGCGCGGTCGCCCCCGGCGAGGCCATAGATTTCCGCATCACCGTGGACCCGCCGCAGCAGTTCGGCGTGGACGTCTACCGCATCGGCCACTACGCGGGCGACGGCGCCGCGAAGATCACCACCAGCCCGCGGCTGTCCGGCATCGTCCAGCCGGCGCCGCTCACCGTCGACCGCACGGTCTCCTGTCACCACTGGTGGCTCTCCTGGCGGCTGCAGATCCCCAGCTACTGGAGCCTGGGCGCCTACGTGGCCGTCCTGACCACCGCCGACGGCTACCGCAGCCACATCCCCTTCCTCGTCCGCGACACCCACCCGGCGGACCTCCTCCTCGTCCTGCCCGACATCACCTGGCAGGCCTACAACCTCTACCCCGAGGACGGCCGCACGGGCGCGAGCCTCTACCACGCCTGGGACGAGCACGGCCGGCTGCTGGGCGAGGAGGGCGCGGCGACCACCGTCTCCTTCGACCGTCCCTTCGCGGGCGCGGGCCTGCCGCTGCACGTGGGTCACGCCTACGACTTCATCCGCTGGGCCGAGCGCTACGGCTACGACCTCGCCTACGCCGACACCCGCGATCTCCACGCGGGCCGCGTCGACCCCTCCCGCTACCGCGGCCTGGTCTTCCCCGGCCACGACGAGTACTGGTCCCCGGCCATGCGCCGCTCCGCCGAGCTGGCCCGCGACTCCGGCACGTCACTGGTCTTCCTCTCCGCCAACACCATGTACTGGCAGGTGGAGCTCGCCCCCTCGCCGGCCGGCCCCGACCACCTCCTGACCTGCCGAAAACACCGCGGCCCCGGCCGTTCCGCGCTCTGGCGCGACGTCACGCCCGCCGAGCAGCAGCTGCTGGGCATCCAGTACGCGGGCCGGGTCCCCGAGCCCGCCCCCATGGTCGTGCGCAACGCCGACCACTGGCTGTGGGACGCCACCGGCGCCGGCGAGGGCGACGAGCTGCCCGGCCTCGTCGCCGGCGAGGCCGACCGCTACTACCCCCGAACGGCCCTGCCCGAGCACACCCGCCGCATCCTGCTGGCCCACTCCCCGTACCTGGACGGCGAGGGCGGCAAACGCCACCAGGAGACGTCCCTCTACCGCGCCCCGAGCGGCGCCCTGGTCTTCGCAGCGGGCACCTTCGCCTGGTCGCCCGCCCTGGACCGGCCGGGCCACACCGACGCCCGGATCCAGCGGGCCACGGCCAATCTCCTCGACCGGATCTGCAAGCGCTGCTGACCCTCGCCGGGGCGCGCGCACGGACGTACGGCAGAATCGTGGTGCTTGGACAAACCACCAGGAGGACGCGTGTCCGGATTCGTAGAGAAGCCCGAGCCGATCGAGGTGCCCGGGCTGGTGCATCTGCACACCGGCAAGGTCCGCGACCTCTACCGCGACCCGGACGGCAATCTGGTCATGGTCGCCACCGACCGCATCTCGGCCTACGACTGGGTGCTGCCGACCCCGATCCCCGACAAGGGGCGGATCCTCACCCAGCTGTCCCTGTGGTGGTTCGACCGCCTCACCGACCTGGTCCCGAACCACGTCATCTCCACGGACGTGCCCGCCGGCGCCCCCGCCGACTGGGAGGGCCGCACGATGATCTGCCGCGCGCTGGACATGGTGCCGGTGGAGTGCGTGGCCCGCGGCTATCTGACCGGCTCCGGCCTCGCCGAGTACCGGCAGACGCGCACCGTGTGCGGGCTGGCCCTCCCCGAGGGCCTCACGGACGGCTCCGAGCTGCCCTCCGCGATCTTCACCCCCGCCACGAAGGCGGCGGTCGGCGAGCACGACGAGAACGTGTCGTACGAGGAAGTGGCCCGGCAGGTGGGCGCGGAGACCGCCGCCCTGCTCCGGCAGACGACCCTCGCCGTCTACGGCCGGGCCCGTGACATCGCCCGCGACCGGGGCATCATCCTCGCCGACACCAAGTTCGAGTTCGGGTACGCGGGCGACGAGCTCGTCCTCGCGGACGAGGTGCTCACCCCGGACTCGTCCCGCTTCTGGCCCGCCGAGGCGCGGCAGCCGGGGCGGCCGCAGCCGTCCTTCGACAAGCAGTACGTCCGCGACTGGCTCACGTCCCCGGCCTCCGGCTGGGACCGCAACGGCGAGCTGCCCCCGCCGGAGCTCCCGCAGGACGCGGTGGAGCGCACGCGCGCGAAGTACGTGGAGGCGTACGAGCGCCTCACCGGCACGAAGTGGTCGTGACACACCCGCGGAACCCCCCTGCCGGCGGGGCCGGCACATCGGGCCGGGGACGGCTCGGCACCGCCGGGCTGCCCGGCGGGGGCTGACCACCGCGGCGGCGGAACGAAGGCGCGGCGCCCCGCCCCTTCACCGCCCACGCACATCTCTCCGCCGCGGCGGCGATCAGCCACGGTCTACGCATTCGGCGGTGCCGACCCAGCCGATCTAAGAGCCCTCTAAGAGAGCCCTGCCAAGCTGGGGGTACCCCCACGGGCCCCCGGCTCGCCGGGGCACCCCACCCGTGCCGACCCCGCCGGAGGCGCCATGGCCGAGACGGCCGTTCTCGTCGTCGACGACGACCCCGACGTACGGGCAGCCGTAGTCGACGCCCTGAGCATGGAGGGCTACGAAGTCCGCTCCGCGCCCGACGGCCTGGAGGCACTCTCCTGCGTCGCCGCCGCGCCGCCGGGCGCCATCGTGCTGGACCTGGCCATGCCCGTCCTCGACGGCCTCGCGGTCTGCCGCCGCCTGCGCGCCCTGGGCGACCGCACCCCCGTCCTCGTGCTCACCGCCCGCGACGCCGTCTCCGACCGCGTCGCGGGCCTGGACGCGGGGGCGGACGACTACCTCGTCAAGCCCTTCGCCCTGGACGAGCTCCTGGCCCGCCTCCGGGCCCTCCTGCGGCGCGCCGCCCCCACGGAGCCGGCCGAGCAGGGCGACGGCGCCGCACTGTTCTTCGCCGACCTCACCGTCGACCCGGTCACCCGCACCGGCGACCGCGGCGGCGTCCCCCTCGAATTCACCCGCACCGAATTCGCCCTGCTCGACGTGCTGCTGCGGCACCCGGGCCAGGTGCTGCCCCGCGAGGTGATCCAGGAGCGCGTCTGGGGCACGGACTTCGGCCCGGACTCGAACTCCCTCGCCGTCTACATCGGTTACCTGCGGCGCAAGCTGGAGGCGGGCGGCGCTCCCCGGCTCGTCCACACCGTGCACGGCGTCGGCTACCGGCTGGCGGAGCAGTGAGAGCCCTGCGCAGACGCCTCCTGGGCCGCAGGCCCCTCCGGGCCCGGCTGGCCCTCGTGACGTCCGTGGCCGTGGCCGTCGTCGCCCTCGGCGTCCTGGCCGCCGCCTACGTCGTGATCCGCTACGAACTGGTCCGCCAGCTCGACCTGCAGCTCAAGCAGCAGGCCACCCTCATCGCCAAGCAGAGCCGCGACGAGCCCGCCGGCGCCCTGTACGGCGAGTGCGCCTGGCTCGCCGCGCCCGCCTGCGCGCAGACCGTCCGCGCCGACCCGGCCGCCCCGCGCCAGGAAGGCCTCGTGCTGCCCGTGACCGGGGCCACCCGCCGGGTCGCGGCCGGCACCCTCGGGGAGCACTACAGCGACATCACGCTCGACGGCCACGCCATGCGGATGCTCACCACTCCCGTCAAGGGCGACCGCGCCCTGCAGGTCGCCGTCCGCTCCGACACCGTCGACAAGGGCGTGCGCCAGGCGGGCCTGCTCCTGGGTGCCGTCGGCGGCGGCGGTGTCCTCCTCGCCGCGGGCCTCGGCTACTTCGCCTCCCGCACGTCCCTGCGCCCCGTGACCCGGCTCACGGCGACCGCCGAGCACATCGCCGCCACCCGCGACCCGGCCCACCGCATCGAGCTCGCCCCCTACGAGGCCCGCCGCGACGACGAGATCACCAGCCTCGCCACGAGCTTCAACACCATGCTCGGCGAACTGGAGGAGGCCGTCGCCGCCCAGCGCCGCCTCGTCGCCGACGCCTCCCACGAACTGCGCACCCCGCTGACCGCGCTGCGCACCAACGCCGAGCTCCTCGCCCGCGCCGAACGCCTCACCCCGGCCCAGCGCGAGCGGGCCGCCGGTGCGCTGGGCCGCCAGCTCCGCGAGGTCACCGGCCTGGTCAACGACCTCATCGAGCTGGCCCGCGACGAGGAGCCGCAGCAGTTCGTCGAGGAAGTCCGCCTGGACCGGCTGGCGGAGCGCTGTACGGCCGACGCCCGCGGGCACTGGCCGGGCACGGTCTTCACCGCGGACCTGGCCGGCCCGGAGGGCGTCACCGTCCCCGGCGTACCCGCCCGCCTCGCCCGGCTGCTGTCCAACCTGCTCGACAACGCGGCCAAGTTCAGCCCGCCCGGCGGCCGGGTCGAGGTGCACCTGGCCCGTACGGGCGCCGGACTCGACCTCACGGTGCGCGACCACGGCCCCGGGATCGCCGCCGAGGACTTGCCCTACGTCTTCGACCGCTTCTACCGCTCGCGGCAGGCCCGTGCCCTGCCCGGCTCCGGGCTGGGCCTGGCCATGGCCCGCCAGATCGCGCGCGCCCACGGCGCCGAGCTGACCGCCGAGCAGGCCCCGTCGGGCGGAGCCCTCTTCCGGCTGCGCTTCCCGCTGCCCGGGCCCCCGCCCGGCGAGCCGCCGGCCCGGACATCCGGCCGGTGAAACGCCGAAGGCCCCGGTCGTGATGACCGGGGCCTTCGTACTGGAGCGGACGACGAGACTCGAACTCGCGACATCCACCTTGGCAAGGTGGTGCTCTACCAACTGAGCTACGTCCGCATGCCCCGCGCGTTTCCCGTGCGGTGCGAGAACCACTATAGCCAACCCTGAGCGCGTGCGATGCGCGCGGCCGCGTGACGGTTCTCCGCGCCGAGCTTCGCGACCGCCGCCGAGAGGTAATTGCGGACCGTCCCCTGGGTCAGCGAAGCCCGCTGCGCGATCTCCGCGATGGGCGCCCCGCCCTCCGCGAGTTCGAGCAGTTCGGCCTCCCTGCCGGTCAGCGGGGAGTCACCCGCACTGATCGCATCGGCAGCCAACTCGGGGTCCACATAACGGCTTCCGGCGTGCACCGTCCGGATGATCTCGGCGAGCTTCTGCGCCGAGACGGTCTTCGGTACGAACCCCCGCACACCCACCTCCAGCGCCCGCTTCAGATGCCCGGGGCGCCCGTGACCGGTCACGATCATGGTCCGGCAGGCGGGCAGTTCGGCCCGCAGGGATGTGGCGACCGCCACACCGTCGGCCCCCGGCATCTGCAGGTCGAGCACCGCGACGTCCGGTCGGTGCGCCCGGGCCATCGCCAGCGCCTCCGGACCCGATGCGGCCTCCGCGACGACCCGGAGATCCTCTTCCAGGCCCAGGAGCGCGGCCACTGCGCCACGGATCAAATGCTCGTCATCCGCGAGCATGACCCTGATCGGCGTGACGTTGACGCTCATGCCGTCCCCCCGTTCCCCGTAACCGCGGTGTCTTCCGCATCCCCCGCCCCGGCCAGCGGCACCCGCGCCGTCAGCCGGAACGTCGCATGGGCCTTGTGCTCGTACGTGAGCGTGCCGCCCAGCACCGTGAGCCGCTCTCGCAGGCCCGCCAGCCCGGAGCCGTTCCCGGATCCGGGACCGCCGTCGTGCTCCCGCACCCCGTTGTTCTCCATGATCAGGACGGCTTCCGTGTCCGCGACGACCCGCAGCCGCACGGCACACCGCCGGGCGTCCGCGTGACGCAGCACATTGGTGGTGCCCTCCCGGACCACCCAGGCCAGGACCGACTGCACCGGCGGCGGCAGGGTCTTGCCCGCCGTGTCGTCGATGCGGCAGTCGATGTCGGCCGCGGAGAGCACGCCCCGCGCACCCACCAGCTCGGTGTGCAGATCGGCCTCGCGGTAGCCCCGTACGACCTCGCGGACCTCGCGCTGGGATTCCTGGGCGATGCGCTGGACCTCGGTCATCTGGGTCAGCGCGGCGTCCGAGCCCCGCCGGGCCAACTGGCAGGCGAGCTCGCTCTTGAGCGCGATCACCGCGAGGTTCCTGCCCAGAACGTCGTGGAGATCCCGGCCGAACCGCAGCCGCTCCTCCGCCACCGCCAGCCGCGCCTGCGCTTCCCGCGCGGTCTCCAGCTCCCACATCACGTGCAGCATCCAGCCCGACAGCCGCACCACGTACACGCACCACAGGGTGAGGCCGAGCACCGACCCCGTCAGGGAGGCCGCGGCCTGCCAGCCGGAGCCGAGCGCCAGAACGCCGAGGCCCAGCAGCAGCGCTATGGAGATGCACGCGATCACGAACCTGCGGAGCTTGCGGACCATCAGGATCCACGGGCCGAAGACCGACAGACTGCCGTTCCACAGGAACAGGCCGATCGTGGAGGCGTACTCGTTGCCGTAGGCGCCGAACGAGACCACCATGCAGACCATCGCTGCGACGAACAGCAGCGCTTGCACGCCCAGCGGCCACCAGGGGGCCGGCTTCTTCCACAGATAGTGGTCGAGGGCGCGGCGGAATATGGAGATTCCCAGGATGCCCTGGAAGGTGAAGATCCCGCCCAGCGCCAGGACCCACGGCCGGGTGAGGGCGGAGTCCGCGAGCACCCCGGCCGTGCCGAGCGCGGGGAGGACGACGGGCAGTGCGTAGAGCGTCCACCGCATATAGCTGTCGACCTTGGCGACCCTGCTACGGCTCCGCCACTCCTGCACTCGCGTCCACAGGCCCATGAGCCTCACGCCCCCCTTGCCGTTCCGCGGTCAGCGCCGCGGCTCCCACCGGAACCACCGCCGGGTGCTGTACCCGGCGATTATCGTCCAGGCGATGCCCGTGATGATCGCCCCCACGGCGTCGTGGGCGTCCATCCCGCCCAGCCAGCCGCCGCGCACCAGCTGGATCACCGGGGTCAGCGGCAGCAGCTCGCAGACGCTCGCCACGGTGTCCGGCATGATCTCCAGCGGCACCAGGAGCCCCGAGCCCATCACGGAGATCAGCATCAGCGGGGAGGTCACCAGCTGGGCGCTCTCCACCGTCTTGGCCCAGGACGTGGTCACCGCGGCCAGGGCTATGGACATCGCCAGGCCGAGCAGGAGCCCGGCCGCCATCAGATCGGGCCGCTCGACCGCCCGCAGGTCCAGCCAGGACACGCCCGCGACGACCAGCAGCACGCACTGCGCCAGCGCCACGGCCACGGACGGGAGCGCGGTGCCGGTGAGGATCTCCGCATCCCCGGTCTCGCCGGTGCGCAGCCGCTTGAGGACGAGCTCCTCGCGGCGCGTCACGTAGGCACTGACCAGGTTCTGGTAGACGGCGAACAGCAGGATGTAGCCGAAGGCCCCCGTCAGGGCGACCTCGTTGACGGACATCCCGGCCTTGCCGAGATCGAACTGGCCGATCGCGCGCCGCATCGCCCACACCATGAACACCGGCATGAGCAGGGACACATAGAGCGCCATCTTGTTCCGCCCGAGCAGGGTGAGCTCGGCGCGGCCCAGCGACAGCATCCGCGGTACAGACATCGACATCGCCATCACGCTTTCCTCCCTGCAACGGAATCCACACCGGCACCGGCACCGGGACCGGCCCCCGGACCGACGCCGGCACCGAGACCGGCACCGGCGGACGCCACGGGCCCGTCGGCACCCGCGCCGGCTATCGCCAGGAACGCCTCCTCCAGCGAGGCGGCCCGCGCATCGAGCCCTTCGAGCTCCACGCCCTTGTCCCGGGCCCAGAGCAGCAGCCCCGTCAGCGTCCGCTGCAGCTCCCGGGTCTGCAGCTCTATGCGCCCGCGCTCCTCCTCGTGCCGTATGACGCCCAGTTCGGCCAGCGGCGGCATGTCGCCCACGAACCAGCCCACGGGCATCGCGAAACGGATCCGCGCGGGATAGGAGCCGATCACGGCCTCCGGGGTCCCGGAGGTGACGATCCGGCCTTCGCGCATGATCGCCAGGCGGTCGGCGAGGGCCTCCGCCTCCTCCAGGTAGTGCGTGGTGAGCAGCACGGTCGTGCCTTCGCCGCGCAGCCGGCGCACCAGCTCCCAGGTGTTGTGCCGGGCCTCGGGGTCCAGACCCGTCGTCGGCTCGTCGAGGAAGAGGACCTCGGGGCGGCCGAGGAGGGCGAGCGCGAGGTCGAGGCGGCGCCGCTCCCCGCCGGAGAGCTGCTTGATGCGGACGTCCCGGCGGCCGGCGAGGCCGACGAGCTCCAGGGCCTCCGTCACGGGGCGGGCCCCGGTGGTGCAGCCGGCCCACATCCGGACCGTCTCGGCGACGGTCAGGTCGGAGGGGAAGCCGCCTTCCTGGAGCATGACCCCGATCCGCGGGCGCACGGCGCGGCGCTCCGCGTAGGGGTCGTGGCCGAGCACGCGGACCTTGCCCGCGGTCGGCTTCGCGAGACCCTCCAGCAGCTCGACCGTGGAGGTCTTGCCTGCACCGTTCGTGCCGAGCAGGGCGAACAACTCGCCGTGCCCCACGGTGAAGGAGACGTCCCGCACCGCTTCGAAACCCTTGTCCCCGGCCGGGCCGTAGCGGCGGCGCAGCCCCGAGACGTCGATCACACTGTCCCCGATATCCATGATCCAAGCCTCCTGCCGGATCCGGGCCGGGAGCAGTGCGGCCTGTCATGGCTTCGGATGACGAATGTCATCAGCGCCGCCCGGACGGGTAGGCGGCCGCCGCGCGCCGGAACACGACGAAGGCCCCGGTCGTGATGACCGGGGCCTTCGTTCAGCTGAGCGGACGACGAGACTCGAACTCGCGACATCCACCTTGGCAAGGTGGTGCTCTACCAACTGAGCTACGTCCGCATGCCTCCGACCGGCTTTCACCGGGCGGCGCGAGACATCACTCTACCTGATCCACCGGAGTGGTCGGTAACGTGATGAGAGCGGGTGACAGGAATCGCACACTGCGCCTCCCCCTTGGAAAGGGGGCGCTCTACTACTGAGCTACACCCGCATGGATCGCCGGTCCGGCCCACCGAGGTGGACCGGCAAGCGATCAGAGCGGGTGACAGGAATCGCACACTGCGCCTCCCTCTTGGAAAGAGGGCGCTCTACTACTGAGCTACACCCGCATGATCCGTCCCGCCGGGCCACATGTGTGGCCGGAGGACGTTCAGAGCGGGTGACAGGAATCGCACACTGCGCCTCCCCCTTGGAAAGGGGGCGCTCTACTACTGAGCTACACCCGCGTGACCTGGGGGTTCGTCCGGTTTCCCGGCCGCGCCCCTCGGCGTGATCCAGACTCTAGCTGATCATCCGGGGGGCTTGGCAAATCGGCTCAGTCGGCGGAGTTGAAGGCCTCGTACACGCGCTTGGGGATCCGGCCCCGCGGCGGGACGTCCATGCCGTTCGAACGCGCCCACGCGCGGACCGCCGCCGGGTCGGGGGCGACGGAGGTGCGGCGGTAGACCTTGCCGGAGCGGGACTGCTTGCGGCCGGCCTCCAGGTAAGGCGTGAGGATCGCCCGCAGTTTCTTCGCATTGGCAGTGTTGAGGTCGATCTCGTACGACTTGCCGTCGAGGCCGAAGGTAACCGTCTCCGCGGCTTCCCCGCCGTCGATGTCGTCGGAGAGTGTGACCACTACGCGCTGTGCCACGAATATCGGTCCTTTCAGCGGGCACCGCCGCGATGAACTGCGGAGATGCACAGGTTCCGGATGTTCCGGATCCGTTCCGGGTCAATGGTTATTCATTTGTACAACAAAGGGCATTGCAAAGTGAAGCCCAGTTAATTCGGTCCGAGTGCCTCTTCGCAATCAGGACCGTACGTTTTTCCCGGGATTTTTCCAGGGCGTCCCGGGTGTCGATGCGTAAACGTGACAGGACGCCCACCATATCTATGCGCGTAGATTTTTGGGGACTGTACTCTGGCCGTACCGCTTCAGCTCACGCACCACACACCGGGAGTGCCAGTGGCACGCGTCGTAGTCGACGTCATGCTCAAGCCGGAGATCCTCGACCCGCAGGGCCAGGCGGTGCAGCGCGCGCTGCCTCGCCTGGGTTACGAGGGGATCGCCGACGTCCGTCAGGGCAAGCGCTTTGAACTCGAGGTGGAGGGCCCGGTCGACGACGCCGCCCTCGCCCGAATCCACGAGATGGCGGAAACGTTTCTCGCCAACACCGTGATCGAGAACTTCACCGTGCGGGTCGACTCGTGACCGCACGCGTAGGAGTCGTCACCTTCCCCGGCACCCTCGACGACCGCGACACCCAGCGCGCCGTCCGGATCGCCGGCCTCGAGCCCGTGCCGCTCTGGCACCGCGACAAGGACCTCAAGCAGGTGGACGCCGTGGTCCTGCCCGGCGGTTTCTCCTACGGCGACTATCTGCGGGCGGGTGCCATCTCCCGCTTCTCGCCGGTCATGGAAACCGTCATAGACCAGGCCAAGGGCGGCATGCCCGTCCTCGGCATCTGCAACGGTTTCCAGGTGCTCACCGAGAGCCACCTGCTGCCCGGTGCGATGCTGCGCAACAATCACCTGCACTTCATCTGCCGCGAGCAGAAGCTGCGGGTCGAGAACGCGAACACGGCCTGGACGTCCGACTACGAGGCGGGCCAGGAGATCTCCATCCCGCTGAAGAACATCGACGGCCGCTACGTCGCCGACGAGCACACCCTCGACGAGCTCGAGGCGGAGGGCCGTGTCGCCTTCCGCTACCTCGACGGGAACCCCAACGGCTCGCTCCGCGACATCGCCGGCATCACCAACGAGGCGGGCAACGTCGTCGGCCTCATGCCGCACCCCGAGCACGCCGTCGAACCGCTGGTCGGCACCGGCCGCACCGACGGCCTCGGATTCTTCACCTCGATCCTGAGGAAGCTGGTCAACGCCTCATGACTCTCGACACCGTCAAGCACGCCGACGAGACGCCCGACGTCGAGCAGCCCTGGGCCGAGCTGGGCCTGAAGCAGGACGAGTACGAGCGCATCCGTACGATCCTGGGCCGCCGTCCCACCGGCGCCGAGCTCGCCATGTACTCCGTGATGTGGTCCGAGCACTGCTCCTACAAGAGCAGCAAGGTCCACCTGCGCCAGTTCGGCGAGAAGGCCCCCGAGAACGACGCCCTGCTGGTCGGCATCGGCGAGAACGCCGGTGTCGTCGACGTCGGCCAGGGCTACGCGGTCACCTTCAAGGTCGAGTCGCACAACCACCCGTCGTACATCGAGCCCTACCAGGGCGCGGCCACCGGCGTCGGCGGCATCGTCCGCGACATCCTCGCGATGGGCGCCCGCCCGGTCGCCGTCATGGACCCGCTGCGCTTCGGCGCCGCCGACCACCCCGACACCAAGCGCGTCCTGCCGGGCGTCGTCGCGGGCATCGGCGGCTACGGCAACTGCCTGGGCCTGCCCAACATCGGCGGCGAGGTCGTCTTCGACGCCTGCTACCAGGGCAACCCGCTCGTCAACGCCCTGTGCATCGGCGTGATGAAGCACGAGGACATCCACCTCGCCAAGGCCTCCGGGGCCGGCAACAAGGTCATCCTCTACGGCGCCCGCACCGGCGGCGACGGCATCGGCGGCGTCTCCGTCCTGGCCTCCGAGACGTTCGACGACTCGAAGCCGGCGAAGCGCCCCGCCGTCCAGGTCGGCGACCCCTTCCAGGAGAAGCTCCTCATCGAGTGCACCCTGGAGATCTTCCGCGAGGACCTGGTCGACGGCATCCAGGACCTCGGTGGCGCCGGCCTGTCCTGCGCCACCAGCGAGCTGGCCAGCGCCGGCTCCGGCGGCATGCGCGTCGAGCTGGACCACGTGCCCCTGCGCGACGCGACGCTCTCGCCCGAGGAGATCCTCATGAGCGAGTCGCAGGAGCGCATGTGCGCGATCGTCGAGCCGGGCAAGGTCGACCGCTTCCTCGAGATCTGCGAGAAGTGGGACGTCATCGCCACCGTCATCGGTGAGGTGACCGACGGCGAGCGGCTGGAGATCTTCTGGCACGGCGAGCAGATCGTGGACGTGCCGCCGCGCACCGTCGCCCACGAGGGCCCGGTCTACGAGCGCCCTTACGCCCGCCCGGACTGGCAGGACGCCCTCCAGGCCGACGACGCCGGCAAGCTGGCCCGCCCGGAGACCGCCGAGGAGCTGCGCGAGCAGGTCCTTAAGGTGATCTCCTCGCCGAACCAGGCTTCCAAGGCGTGGATCACCGACCAGTACGACCGGTTCGTGCAGGGCAACACCGTCCTCGCGCAGCCGGAGGACTCCGGCATGGTCCGCGTGGACGAGGACACCGACCTCGGTGTCGCCGTCGCCACGGACGGCAACGGCCGCTACGCCAAGCTCGACCCGTACGCGGGTGCGCAGCTGGCGCTCGCGGAGTCCTACCGCAACGTGGCCGCCTCCGGCGCCCGCCCGCTGGCCATCTCCAACTGCCTGAACTTCGGCTCCCCCGAGGACCCGGCGGTCATGTGGCAGTTCGCGGAGGCCACGCGCGGTCTGGCCGACGGCTGCCTGGAGCTCGGCACCCCGGTCACCGGCGGCAACGTCTCGCTCTACAACCAGACCGGCGAGACCGCCATCCACCCGACCCCCGTGGTCGCGGTGCTCGGCGTCATCGACGACGTCAACCGCCGTACGCCGATGGCCTTCTCCGACGAGGGCCACCTGCTCTACCTGCTGGGTGACACCAAGGAGGAGCTGGGCGGTTCGGCCTGGTCCCAGGTGGTCCACGACCACCTCGGCGGGCTGCCGCCGGCCGTGGACCTGGGCCGGGAGAAGCTCCTGGCGGAGATCCTCATCTCGGCTTCCCGCGACGGCATGGTCGACGCGGCGCACGACCTGTCGGACGGCGGTCTGATCCAGGCCCTCGCCGAGTCGTGCCTGCGGGGCGGCAAGGGCGCCCGGATCGTCGTCCCCGACGGCATCACCCCCTTCGTCTTCCTCTTCTCCGAGTCCGCCGGCCGTGCCGTCGTCGCGGTCCCGCGCAGCGAGGAGCTCCGCTTCACCGACATGTGCGGAGCGCGGGGCCTGCCCGCGACCCGCATCGGTGTAGTCGACGGCGAAGCGATCGACATCCAGGGCCAGTTCAGCATTCCGCTGGCCGAGCTGCGCGAGGCCCACGAGGCCACGATCCCCGCGCTGCTCGCATAGCCGCCGTGCCCGTCCCCGGTGGCCCTGCCGCCGGGGACGGAGCGCCGGGGCCGGGTCGTCGGGGTACGGGCGCCGGGCGGAGCTCCGGTCACCGGACCCGCAGGCGCACCGCCAGCAGCAGGGCCACCACCATCGCTCCGGCCGCACACAGGAACACCGTGTCGACGGAGGAGGTGAAGGCCCGTATCGCCTGGGCGTGGGCCTCGCCGCCGAGCGAGGCTATGCGGCCCGCCGAGCCGCCGGGGCCCTTCGCCTCGTACACCCGGGCCAGCACCGTGCCGAACAGGGAGGCGCCCAGTGCGCCGCCCAGGGCCTGGAAGAAGCGGATTCCCGTGGTGGCCACGCCCAGTTGGCGGGCCGGTGCGTGTTCCTGCGTGAGCTGGATCAGCTGGCCGAGCAGCTGGCCGAACCCCACGCCCAGGAGCAGCAGCGCCGTGCCGACGACCCACAGGCCGGTGTCGGTTCCCAGCGTCGCGAGCAGCCCCATCGCCGCGGCCGAGACGGCCGTTCCGGTGACCACGAACGTCTTCTGAGACCGGCCGCGTGCCGCCAGCTTTGCGGTGACGATGCCCGTGGCGGAGATTCCTGCGGCCATGGGGAGCAGGAACAGGCTCGCGTCCGTGGCGGCGATGCCGCGCACGAGCTGCAGGTAGACGATCACGTAGACGAGCGAGCCCATCAGGGCCATCCCGGTGAGCGCCTGCAGCGCGAACGAGATGCGCAGCACAGGGATCTTGAACAGTGACAGGGGCAGCACGGGCTCGGCCGCCGTCGCCTGCCGCCGGAGGAACAGGCCGAGCAGCAGCACGCTCGCCGCGATCAGTCCGAGAATGGCGGGGGAGCCCCACGCGTACTCCTTGCCGCCCCACTCGGTGACGAGCAGCAGGGCCGTGGAGAAGGCCGCTGCGAGGCCGGCGCCGAGGAAGTCGATCCGGTGGCGCGAGCCGTGGTGGGGCAGCTTGAGGACGACGGCCGCGGCGGCGATCACGGCGATGCCGATGGGCAGGTTCACGTAGAACACCCAGCGCCAGTCGGCGTGATCGGCGAGGACTCCTCCCAGCACGGGCCCGAGCGCCATGCCCGCGCCCGCCACGATGCCGCCTATCCCGGCGCCGCCCCCCTTGCCGCGGCCGCCGGGACCGCCGGCGCTCCCATCCGCGGCCTCGCCCGCCTTGAGCTGGGCGATCACGACCATGGTGACGCTCATCAGCCCTCCGCCGCCGATGCCTTGGACGGCACGGAAGGCGATGAGCTGCTCCATGGACTGCGCGGCCCCGCACAGCGCCGAGCCCGCGAGGAAGGCGGCGACGGCGCCCAGGAACACCCGGCGTGCGCCGTGGGTGTCGCACAGCTTGCCGTAGAGGGGCAGGACGGCGGTCGAGGCGAGGGCGAAGGCGCTGATCAGCCACGGGACCCGGTCGATGCCGTGTGCGGGGTCGAGGTCGCGCACGATCGGGACGGTGACGGCCGAGACGATGTTCTGGTCGAGCACTGCCAGGAGCATCGTCGCCATGCAGACGACGAAGGCGACCTTCCGCCGCCCTGCCGTCATACGAGGCCCGGCCGCCTGATCGCCCGGCGACGGGGCGCCCGCCGCCACCGCCGCGGGCCCTTCCGCAGGCCCTTGCCCCGGGGCCAACTCCCCCGTCGCTGTGGATGAATGCACCCTTCTTCCCCCTCCGGAGCCGGTCGTGGACGCCGACGGAAGCGGCGCGTCCTCACCATGCCCCGGGAGTGTGTACCGAGTCAATTCTTCTAGCGGGTAAGTTTGTCGGCCGGGTCAAAGTTTCATCCTGGTACAGTCGGGGCATGACCGAAGGGCTGAGCCTGCGCGAGCGCAAGAAGATCCAGACCCGGCGCACTCTTTGGAAGACCGCCGCCAAGCTGTTCCTGGAGCGCGGTTACGACCAGGTGTCGGTCGCCGAGGTCGCCCTGGCCGCCGAGGTCTCGAAGATGACGGTCTTCAACTACATGTCCTCCAAGGAGGATCTGGTCCTCGGCCCCATGCAGGAGCACATCGGCGATGCCGCCCGCGCCGTGCGCGACAGACACCCCGGCGAGTCCGCCGTCGCGGCCTTCCGCAGGTACTTCATGGCCGCGCTCAACGCCCACGACGCCTCCGTCGGCATGAGCGACGACCCCTACGTGCTCCAGGTGCGCCGACTGATCCAGGAGACCCCGGCCCTTCTCGTGCGCGCCCACGAGTACGCCCGCCGCGCCCAGACGCTCCTGGCCGATGAGCTGGCCACCGCCGAGGACGGGCCCGATGCCGAGCTCGCTCCCGTGGTCGCGGCCCAGCTGATGAGCGTCCGCTACGCCGTCCACGAGTACAACCACCGGCGCCTGTTCGCGGGCGAGTCGGCGGATGAGGTCCTTCCCGGCGCCGTCGCCCTGGCCGAGCGGGCATTCGCCCTGGTCGAGCACGGGCTCGGGGACTTCGGGTCGCTCCCGGCCGGCGCCGAATAGGGTCGGAGCCATGCCTCCCGCCCAGCGCAAGCCCCGCCCCCGCAGCTACGACCCCGCCAAGGTGCGCGCAGCCGTCACGGCGCAGCTCGCCCACGTACGGGAAGCGGCCGCGGGCCTGGACGAGGCGCAACTGGCCCTGCCGACGCGGCTGGGGGAGTGCACGGTCCGCGAGCTGATCGCCCACATCGCCCTGGGCGTGGGCCTCGTGGCCCGGCTGATCGAGGAACCCGGCCCGCCTGCGCGGGAGATCACCGCCGTGGAGTGGGTGATCACGACCGCCGGTGCCGGAGTCGGTGCCGAGGCCGCCGCCGGTGATGCGGACACCGCCCTGATCCCCCTCCTGGACGGCGTGGCGGACCGTTTCGCCGCCCTGGCCGCCGCCACCCCGCCGGACCGCCTCCTGGCCGCCCCCTCCGGTGCCATCCGGCTCGACGACTTCCTGGTCACCCGCTGCGTTGAGCTGGCCGTCCACACGGACGATCTCGCCGCGGCTCTCGGCACCGAGATCCGTTACGACCGCCAGGCTTTGGCCAATGCCACCCGTCTGCTTGCCGACGCCCTCGCGGCCAAGGCCCCGGGCGGCTCCGTGGAGGTCCGCATCCCGCCCTTCGCGGTCGTCCAGTGCGTGGCGGGGCCCCGGCACACCCGCGGCACCCCGCCCAACGTGGTCGAGACCGATCCGCTCACCTGGCTGCGCCTCGCCACCGGCCGTACGGACTGGGCGACCGCCCTGGACGCCGCGGCGATCAGCGCGAGCGGCGAGCGCGCGGACATCTCCGCGCAACTCCCTTTGGTGGAATGAACAAAAGATCGCCAAGGGGCGATTCGCCATCCCCGAAAGGTGATTCGCTGTGCGCGCCGAGTGGCTGTGCGTGGTGTGAGGCATCACCGGTCGTCCCCGGTTCGGATGAACCTCCTCCCTGCCATAGACTCAAGGTGTGCCTCGTGGTGACGGACGACTCAGCCACGACCTGCTCCCCGGTGAGAAGGGCCCCCAGGACGCATGTGGCGTCTTCGGTGTCTGGGCTCCGGGTGAAGAGGTCGCCAAACTCACCTATTTCGGGCTGTATGCGCTGCAGCACCGTGGACAGGAGTCCGCGGGTATCGCAGTGAGCAACGGCTCCCAGATCCTCGTCTTCAAGGACATGGGACTGGTTTCCCAGGTCTTCGACGAAACCTCCCTCGGCTCTCTCCAGGGCCACATCGCGGTCGGTCACGCCCGCTACTCCACCACCGGAGCCTCGGTGTGGGAGAACGCCCAGCCGACCTTCCGGGCGACCGCCCACGGCTCGATCGCGCTGGGTCACAACGGCAACCTGGTCAACACGGCCGAGCTGGCCGAGATGGTCGCGGCCCTCCCCCGGGAGAACGGCCGTGCCACCCAGGTCGCGGCGACCAACGACACGGACCTGGTCACGGCCCTCCTCGCGGGCCAGACCGACGCCGAGGGCAAGCCGCTGACCATCGAGGAGGCGGCCACCAAGGTCCTTCCCCAGGTCAAGGGCGCCTTCTGCCTCGTCTTCATGAACGAGCACACGCTCTACGCCGCCCGCGACCCGCAGGGCATCCGCCCGCTGGTCCTCGGCCGCCTGGAGCGCGGCTGGGTGGTGGCCTCCGAGACGGCCGCCCTGGACATCTGCGGCGCCACGTTCGTCCGCGAGATCGAGCCCGGCGAGCTCATCGCCATCGACGAGCACGGCCTGCGCACCAGCCGCTTCGCCGAGGCCCGCCCCAAGGGCTGTGTCTTCGAGTACGTGTACCTGGCCCGCCCCGACACCGATATCGCGGGCCGGAACGTCTACCTTTCCCGCGTGGAAATGGGCCGCCGGCTCGCCGCCGAGGCCCCGGTCGACGCCGACCTGGTGATACCGACCCCGGAATCCGGCACCCCCGCCGCCGTCGGTTACGCGGAAGCCAGCGGCATTCCGTACGGCACCGGCCTGGTCAAGAATTCCTACGTCGGCCGGACCTTCATCCAGCCGAGCCAGACCATCCGCCAGCTCGGCATCCGGCTCAAGCTCAATCCGCTCAAGGAAGTCATCAAGGGCAAGCGCCTGGTCGTCGTCGACGATTCCATCGTCCGCGGCAATACCCAGCGCGCACTCGTCCGGATGCTCCGCGAGGCGGGCGCCGCCGAGGTGCACGTGCGGATTTCCTCCCCGCCGGTGAAGTGGCCGTGTTTCTTCGGCATCGATTTCGCCACCCGCGCCGAGCTGATAGCCAATGGCATGAGCGTCGAGGAGATCGGCCGGTCGCTGGGCGCGGATTCCCTCGCGTACATCTCCCTCGACGGCATGATCGAGGCGACCACCATCGCCAAGCCGAACCTCTGCCGCGCCTGCTTCGACGGTGAGTACCCCATGGCGCTCCCCGACCCCGAGCTGCTCGGCAAGCAGCTCCTGGAGACCGAGCTGGCCGGTGGCACGGATGCCGCCGATGCGCTCCGTCGTCCGTAAACGCCTCCGCAGTACCGAACGACACGAAAGTTCTCAAACTCATGTCTGAGACCACCGGTGCCAGCTACGCAGCCGCGGGCGTCGACATCGAAGCGGGCGATCACGCCGTCGAGCTGATGAAGAAGTGGGTCAAGAAGGCCACCCGCCCGGAGGTCGTCGGCGGCCTCGGCGGATTCGCCGGGCTCTTCGACGCCGGCGCGCTCAAGCGGTACGAGCGCCCCCTCCTGGCCTCCGCGACCGACGGCGTCGGCACGAAGGTCGACATCGCCCGCCGCATGGGCGTCTACGACACCATCGGCCACGACCTGGTCGGCATGGTCGTGGACGACCTGGTCGTCTGCGGCGCCGAGCCGCTGTTCATGACCGACTACATCTGTGTCGGCAAGGTCTACCCCGAGCGGGTCGCCGCCATCGTCAAGGGCATCGCCGAGGGCTGTGTGCTCGCGGGCTGCGCGCTGGTCGGCGGCGAGACCGCCGAGCACCCCGGACTGCTCGGGCCGGACGAGTTCGACGTGGCCGGTGCGGGCACCGGTGTGGTCGAGGCCGACCGGGTGCTGGGCGCCGATCGCATCCGTACGGGTGACGTCGTCATCGCGATGGCCTCGTCCGGACTTCACTCGAACGGGTACTCACTGGTCCGCCATGTGCTCTTCGACCGGGCCGGCTGGGAGCTGGACCGTGAGGTTCCGGAGTTCGGCCGGACCCTTGGCGAGGAGCTGCTGGAGCCCACCAGGATCTACTCGCTGGACTGCCTGGCGCTCACCCGTACGGCCGAGGTGCACGCCTTCTCGCACATCACCGGCGGCGGTCTCGCCAGCAACCTGGCCCGGGTCGTCCCGGACCACCTCCACGCCACCGTCGACAGGGCGACCTGGACGCCGGGCGCGGTCTTCGGCACCGTGGGCCGCCTCGGCGGGGTCGAGCGGCTGGAGCTGGAGAAGACGCTGAACATGGGCGTCGGCATGATGGCGGTCGTGCCGCCGGAGTCCGTGGACGTCGCCCTTTCGGTCCTCGCCGACCGGGGCGTGGACGCCTGGGTCGCGGGTGCGATCACCGAGCGCGGCGATCACGCCGAGGCTGTGGCCCTGACCGGTGACTACGCGAGCTGACGCCAACGGCCGCTTGTGGGCAGTCGTGCTGCTGAGGCGGCAGGGGTGTGCACAAGCGGCCCGCACCCGTGCGACGGCTCAGCCGTATGCCGGCACGGTGCACAGCGTCCGGGCAGCACAGAACCCGGTCCGAGGTCGGGCCTCGAACCGGGTCAGTGGGAGTTACAGCGTCAAGCGCGGCGACGGTAAGGAGACTCGGACGGAGCCTGCTCGTCCTCGTCCTCATCGTCGTTGTAACGACTCGCGTACTGAGCGTACGGGTCGTCATCCAGCTCATCGTCCTTGTCGAGCGGCTCGCTGTTCGGCGGCTGCTTCGTCGGCGATGCGCCCAGCTCATTGGCCAGACGTGAGAGGTCGGTCCCGCCGCTGTTGTACTTCAGCTGGCGGGCGACCTTTGTCTGCTTGGCCTTGGCCCGGCCGCGCCCCATGGCTCGACCCCCTCAATGACGGGGCTCGACGGCCCCAGAGTCTTGACACGCGTTCACGTTCATGAGTCAGAGCGGATCCCCGTGGAGGGATCCGGCCTGTAGGGCTTCAACGGTACCTGCTTCCGCGGCCATACGGTACGTCGCCCGCATGACGTGCCACGCAGCACAACCCTAGGGGAGCCCCGTCCCCGCTGGTCAGCTGCGATTTTAACGTGTCTTGTGCCCCGACCCGCCGATGGGTGGTGAGAGATGTCTCGCTCACCACCTCATCGGACGGGCCTGTAGGGACCGCTAGGGGCGCTCGGCCCGTCCGGTCGGCCACGCGGTGTCCGCCGACCGGTCACCCGTCGTGCGTAAAGCGCCCTTACCGGACGGTTCTACCGGGCGGTAAGGGAGGCTCCGGCGGCCGCCCGGGCCTCCGCCATGCGCTGCTCGGCCAGCCGGTCGGCGGCAGCGGCGGGCGGAATGCCGTCCGCCTTGGCCCGATCAAATATGGCCAGAGTCGTATCGAAAATCTGGTTCGCCTTGGCCTTCGCGCGGTCGAAATCAAACCCGTGCAGTTCGTCCGCGACCTGAATCACTCCGCCGGCGTTCACCACATAGTCGGGCGCATAGAGGATGCCGCGGTCCGCGAGGTCCTTCTCGACGCCGGGGTGGGCGAGCTGGTTGTTGGCCGCGCCGCAGACCACGCTCGCGGTCAGAGCCGCCACCGTGTCGTCGTCCAGGGCGCCGCCGAGGGCACAGGGGGCGTAGACGTCGAGCGGGGTGCGGACCAGGACGCCGGCGTCCGTCACTGCGGTGACCTGCGGGTGGCGGGCCAGGATGCGCTCGACGGCCTCCCTCCGGACGTCGGTGATCACGACCTCCGCGCCGTCCTCGACCAGATGCTCCACCAGGTGGTGACCGACCTTCCCGACGCCCGCGACGCCGACCCGGCGCCCGCGCAGCGTCGGCTCGCCCCACTGGGTCCGTGCGGCGGCGCGCATGCCCTGGAAGACGCCGAAGGCGGTGAGCACGGAGGAGTCGCCGGCACCGCCGTTCTCGGGGGAGCGACCGGTGGTCCAGCGGCACTCGCGGGCGACTACGTCCATGTCCTGGACGTAGGTGCCGACGTCGCAGGCGGTGACGTAGCGGCCGCCGAGGGAGGCCACGAAGCGACCGTAGGCAAGCAGGAGCTGTTCGGTCTTGATCTGATGGGGATCGCCGATGATCACGGCCTTTCCGCCACCGTGATCCAGGCCCGCCAGCGCGTTCTTGTAGGACATGCCGCGGGAGAGGTTGAGGGCGTCCAGCACCGCCGCCTCCTCCGAGGCGTACGGGTAGAACCGGGTGCCGCCGAGGGCGTTGCCCAGGGCGGTGGAGTGGATGGCGATCACTGCCTTGAGGCCGCTCTCGCGGTCCTGGCAGAGGACGACCTGCTCGTGGCCGCCCTGATCCGACCGGAACAATGTGTGCAGCACGCCGTCAGCTTCATCGGTTGGACGTACGTCAGTCACTGTGGTGACTCCATATGTCGCGGAGGTCGCCCTCCGGGGGTGGTGGAGGGCCGGTTGGCAAGAGGGTAAGACCTGTCGGCCCGGGGAGCCGGTCCCGTGCAGAGGATCACTCTCCCGGGGACCGGTGCCATGGGACGATTTGCACGGTACGGGGAGGGTTCGGCAACTCCCTGCAGTGTCCTGCGGTTTGAGGGGAGCACGTGTGGGCTCGGCTTCGTCGGTGACTGTCCCGTACGCGGCGTACCTGCGGGTTTACGAGCCGCTGGGCGCATTTCCGGAGCCGGAGCGCACGCACTGGGAGCGCTACGCCCGGCGCGAGGCTCTGCCCTGCGCCCAGGACGAGCTCCGGCGCTCGCTCGCCGACCTCCTGCCCACCCCGCCCGTGCCGGTTCCGGTGCACGAGAGCGGCGACGCCTTCGTGACCCTCCAGGACGGGGTGCTGTGCGTCTGCCCCTGGCGCACCAGGCTGCGCGGCTGGGTGGCGCTGGGGGAGCTGGCCGAGACCCTGCCCGCGCCGGTCCTGGACGCCGCGCTGCCGCCGGTGGTGCGCCGGCAGGCGGAGGCCGACTACGAGCGCTGGCAGGAGCGCAACCCCGACGCCCGGCCGTGGATCCGCACGGCCACCTGGCAGGTGCCGCTGCGCTGGTTCGTGCTCTTCTCGGACGAGGAGCGCGAGTACGGCAAGACGGGCGAGTACGCGGGGGACGGGGAGCCCGGGCGGGCCGGCGGCCAGGCGGGCCGGGAGGGGCTGATCCTGCGCTACCGCACGCCGATGGTGCAGGCCAGACGGCGGGTGGCCCGGGGGCTGCGCACGCTCAAGGACGCCATCGACGAGGGTCCGCTGATCGACGGCCTGGTGGACGTGGGGCGGTGGCTCGAGGAATTCCACCCGCGTTCCCTGGTGGAGCTGGACTACGGCGGTCTGGTGCATATGGTGCCCGAGGCGCAGCTCGCCGAGGATCATTCCGCCGGGGATACGGCGGAGGGGCTCGCGGCGTTGCGCGCGGGGGATGGGGTGCGCGCGGGGAGGGCGTACGAGCGCTTGACGGAGCGCTGGAGCGCCGTACGCAACCGGCAGTACGCCAATTGAAGTCTTGGTGCGAGAAGCCCTGGGACCTAGGTCCCGATCCGGGCCATTGCGGCAACCGTGACCTAACGCACTTTCGTCAGGTCTTGCGCCCATCGCCCATCCGCGTGGCAAAATAGGACAAGGAGTCCGGGAAGGGCTCCTTCCGTCCAACTACGGGCGGATTGATCGGTATTGCACTCCTTGGCGGGTCTGGTGACCCCTGATCCCGCTGTGACTGATCGTCACGGCGGCGTGACTGTCCGCTATGGCATGGTCCATCGGCTTCCGTCGAGGTTGAACACCTGAGAGGGCAATTCCATCGGTTTGGCCGACGTGGCTGGACAGATGGTGTAGTTGTAGTGCCGAGGACAAGCCGTTCGTCCTATAACCGACTCGGCCCGCGTCCGCCATTTCGGGCAACGCGGGTCAAGGTGCAGAATTTAGAGGAAAGAACCGACTCCACGTCAGGTTCTCCCGAGGAGGCCGCTCATGACCGCTCGCACCCCTGATGCCGAGCCGCTGCTGACCCCGGCTGAGGTTGCCACGATGTTCCGCGTGGACCCGAAGACGGTCACCCGTTGGGCCAAGGCTGGCAAGCTCACGTCCATCCGTACGCTCGGAGGACACCGCCGTTACCGCGAAGCGGAGGTCCGCGCCCTGCTGGCGGGCATTCCGCAGCAGCGCAGCGAGGCCTGAACAACCGCATCACCGGGCGTTTTCCGGGGCCCCCAACCCGGCCTGCGCCCAGCTAGCTCCACCTGAAGCACCATCTGGCTACAAGCGACCGGCACCTGCCCCAACAGGTCCGAAGCCCACCGACTTGGGCGAGTCGTCGATCGCGCTGGACTCCGCCGGGTCCAGCGCGATCTTTTTTATGCCCGCACGCCACCTCGAGCGCCCCTCGACGGCCGTGCCCGACTGTGGGCAGCAAGAGCCGGCTACGCACCCGTACGGACCTGCGGGCCCACCCTTTCGGGTGGAGTGCAATTGCACATATTAAATTGACCCGTTGTAGGTCAGGGGTAAGTTCCCTCGGTCGGGAAACTCTTTCGGTGACTCCCATCACAGTGCGACGTGCTTGTCACTCACCGTGCCGCTGCGGTAAAGAGCCCGGTGAGCAACACGCGCATCCGCTCTGCGGCCGACTGCCGCCGGATCAGGCGCCGTTGGTCACCCGGAAGCCGCCCCGGCCTCCCCGGCACCCCTGGGCTCGGACACCGGCCCCGCCGCGGCCTCTTGGGCGAGCCGCAGCAGCCGGTGGCACACGGCGCAGTGGCGGGTCAGGTGGCGATACCCCGAGGCGCCCGAGGCGGCGGACAGATGGGCGCGCAGCAGCGCCCTCGTCTCGTGCCTGATGCTCTCGGTCCGCGTGGCCCGGGTCCGGGTGGCCTGGGTCCGGGTGGTGGTTGTCGTCATGGAGCGCAGCACCTCCACTGTCTGGGTACCCCTGGCACGTGTCCCAGTCAAGGTCGAATGCGAGAAGGCCCGGATCCCTGGGGGATCCGGGCCTTCAATCGATGCGGTCCTGACGGGATTTGAACCCGCGGCCTCCACCTTGACAGGGTGGCGAGCACTCCAAACTGCTCCACAGGACCTTGCTTGCTTGCCGCTCTCGCGTGCTTGCGAAAGAGACTCTACAGCAGGTCAGGGGGTGCGGTCGAACCCGATCACGGAAGCGGCCCCGAACGGGTTCCGCACCGCGGCGCAGGGCCGCCCGCACCCCTGCGCCGCCTAGGGCGCCAGCTGATCGATGGCCTTCACGATCCGCTTGTCCGAGACCGGGTGCGCCGTCCCCAGGGCGTGGGCGAAGTAGCTCACGCGGAGCTCCTCGATCATCCAGCGGATGTCGAGCGCCTCCTGGGGCACCGGCCGCCCCTTGGGGAACTGCTCCAGCAGCCACGCGTACTCGTCCTGCATCTCCTTCACCTTCGCCATCCGGGCGCGGTCCCGGTCGGCGTTGGAAGGCAGCTGGGTGAGCCGCCGGTCGACCGCCACGAGATAACGCAGCAGGTCCGGCAGCCTGCGCACGCCGTGGGCGGTGACGAAGCCGGGCTTGATGAGCCCCGCCAGCTGCTCCTTGACGTCCGACAGGGAGGACATGAGCGACAGGCTCGTGGTGGCCTTCAGCCGGCGCTCGCACGCCTGCCAGGCGGCCAGCACCTCCTGCACCTTGCGGATGGCGTCCAGCGTGGCGTCCACGATGTCCGCCCGTACCGCGTCGAAGAGCTTGCGGAAGGATTCTTCGTCCCAGACGGGCCCGCCGTGCGCCGCCATCAGCTTGTCGGCCGCACCCGAGACGCAGTCCTCGAAGAGCGCCTGGACGGAGCCGTGCGGATTGCGCGACAGGGCGAGCTTCTGCTGATTGCCGAGCTTGTCCTGGGCGAATTTCGCGGGGTTGGACGGCAGGTTCAGCAGGATCAGCCGGCGGGTGCCCCGCCACATGGCCTCGCGCTGCTCCTGCTCGGTGTCGAAGAGCCGCACCGCGACCGAGGAGCCCTCGTCCACCAGCGCCGGGTACGCCTTGACCGGCTGGCCGGCCCGCCGCGTCTCGAAGGTGCGCGGCAGGGTGCCCACCGTCCAGGACGTGAGCCCCGAGCGCTGCTCCGGGGCGCCGCCGCCGGTGCCGCCGCCCTTGGCGGCCCCTGCGGCCTGCTCGAAGGCCTTGGAGATCGCCGCCTGCGTCTTCGGCTTGAGCCGCAGCCGCAGCGCCTCCAGGTCCTTGTCCTCGGCGATCTTGCGGCGCCGCTCGTCGACGACCCGGAAAGTGATCTTCAGGTGCTCGGGGACCTTGCCCGGGTCGAAGTCCTCCGGGTCCAGCCGGACCGCCGTCATCCGGTGCAGCTCGCGCGCCAGCGTGACCGTCAGCGACTCCTGCAGCGGGACGGCACGGTCCAGGAAGGCCTTGGCGAAATTCGGCGCCGGTACGTAATTCCTGCGGATCGGCTTGGGCAGCGAACGGATCAGCTCCGTCACCAGGTCCTCGCGCAGCCCCGGGATCTGCCAGTCGAAGCCCTCGGCCGAGACCTGGTTCAGCACCTGCAGCGGAACGTGGACGGTCACGCCGTCCGCGTCCGCCCCGGGCTCGAACTGGTACGTCACCTTGAACTTCAGCCGGCCCTGCCGCCAGGAATCCGGATAGTCGTCCTTGGTGACGGCCTCGGCGTTCTCGTTGATGAGCATCGACTGCTCGAAGTTCAGCAACTCCGGCTCGTCGCGCCGCTTGTGCTTCCACCACGAGTCGAAGTGGGCGCCCGAGACGATGTGTTCGGGCAGCCGCTGGTCGTAGAAGTCGAAGAGCGTCTCGTCGTCCACCAGGATGTCCCGGCGGCGGGCGCGGTGTTCCAGCTCCTCGACCTCGCCGAGCAGTTTGCGGTTGTCCTGGAAGAACTGGTGGTGCGTCCGCCAGTCGCCCTCGACCAGGGCGTTGCGGATGAACAGCTCGCGGCTGGTCTCCGGGTCGATCCGCCCGTAATTGACCTTCCGCTGGGCGACGATCGGCACGCCGTACAGCGTCACCCGCTCGTACGCCATGACGGCCGCCTGCTTCTGCTCCCAGTGCGGCTCGCTGTAATTGCGCTTCACCAGGTGCTGGGCGAGCGGCTCGATCCACTCCGGCTCCACCTTGGCATTGACCCGCGCCCACAGCCGCGAGGTCTCCACCAGCTCCGCCGACATGATCCAGCGCGGCTGCTTGCGGAACAGCGCCGAGCCCGGGAACACGGCGAACTTCGCACTGCGGGCACCCAGGTAATCGTTCTTCTCGGTGTCCTTGAGGCCGATGTGCGACAGCAGGCCGGCCAGCAGCGACTGGTGCACCCGGTCCGGGGCCGCGTCCTCCTCGGCCATGTGGACGCCCATGGACTTCGCGACCGTCCGCAGCTGCGAGTAGATGTCCTGCCATTCGCGTATGCGCAGGTAGTTCAGGAACTCCGACTTGCACATGCGCCGGAACGCCGACGACGACAGCGCCTTCTGCTGCTCGCGCACATAGCGCCACAGGTTCAGGAAGGCGAGGAAGTCGCTCGTCTCGTCCTTGAAGCGGGCGTGCTGCTGATCGGCCTGCGCCTGCTTCTCCGAGGGTCGCTCGCGCGGATCCTGGATGGACAGCGCGGCCGCGATGACCATGACCTCGCGGACGCAGCCGTTGCGGTCGGCCTCCAGGACCATGCGGGCCAGCCGCGGGTCCACCGGGAGCTGGGCGAGCTTGCGGCCCAGCTGCGTGAGCCGCTTCTTCGGGTCCTTCTGCGCCGGATCCAGCGCCCCCAGCTCGACCAGCAGGTCGACGCCGTCCTTGATGTTGCGGCGGTCCGGCGGGTCGATGAACGGGAACTTCTCGATGTCGCCGAGCCCGGCCGCGGTCATCTGCAGAATGACGGAGGCCAGGTTCGTACGGAGGATCTCCGCGTCCGTGAATTCCGGGCGGGCGAGGAAATCGTCCTCGGAATACAGCCGGATGCAGATGCCGTCCGACGTACGGCCGCAGCGGCCCTTGCGCTGGTTCGCGCTGGCCTGGGAGACCGCCTCGATCGGCAGCCGCTGGACCTTGGTGCGGTGGCTGTAGCGCGAGATCCGGGTGAAACCCGGGTCGATCACGTAGCGGATGCCGGGCACCGTCAGGGACGTCTCCGCGACGTTCGTCGCGAGGACGATCCGGCGGCCCGTGTGGCGCTGGAAGACCCGGTGCTGCTCGGCGTGCGAGAGGCGGGCGTACAGCGGCAGGATCTCGGTGAACCGGAGTTTTTTCTTCTCCAGGGCGTCCGCGGTGTCGCGGATCTCCCGCTCGCCGGAGAGGAAGACCAATATGTCGCCGTCGCCCTCGCGCTGCAGCTCCTCCACCGCATCACAGATCGCCGTGATCTGATCGCGGTCGGAATCGCCGGAATTCTCCTCCAGCAGCGGCCGGTACCGCACCTCCACCGGATAGGTGCGCCCGCTGACCTCGATGATCGGCGCGTCGCCGAAATGGCGCGAGAACCGCTCGGGGTCGATGGTGGCCGAGGTGATGACGACCTTGAGGTCGGGGCGGCGCGGCAGCAGCTGGGCGAGGTAGCCCAGGATGAAGTCGATGTTGAGGCTGCGCTCGTGCGCCTCGTCGATGATGATCGTGTCGTACTGGCGCAGCTCGCGGTCCGTCTGGATCTCGGCCAGCAGGATGCCGTCCGTCATCAGCTTGACCAGCGTGTCCTCGCCGACCTGGTCGGTGAAGCGGACCTTCCAGCCGACCGCCTCGCCCAGCGGGGTGCGCAGCTCCTCCGCGACGCGCTCCGCGACCGTGCGGGCGGCGATCCGGCGGGGCTGGGTGTGCCCGATCAGTCCCCGGACGCCGCGGCCGAGCTCCATGCAGATCTTGGGGATCTGGGTGGTCTTGCCGGAGCCGGTCTCGCCCGCGACGATCACGACCTGGTGGTCGCGGATCGCCGCCAGGATCTCGTCCTTCTTCTGGCTGACGGGGAGCTGCTCGGGATAGGTGACGGCCGGCGCGGCGGCGCGGCGGCTCGCGACGCGCAGCTCGGCCGTGCCGACCTCTGCCGTGATCTCGGCCAGGACGGCCGCACGGGCCTCGGGCTTGCGGATGCGGCGGGCCCCGTCGAGCCGCCGCCCCAGGCGCTGCGCGTCGCGCAGCGTCAGCTCGGGCAGGCGGGCGGCGAGGTCGGCGAAGGCGGCGTGGGCGGCAGGCTGCGTAGACATACGAAGTCCAGGATCGCACCACGCGCCGGGAAGCGGCGAACCCATTTAGGGGCGCGGTGGCGCCCCCGCGGGCCCGGAAAAGCACTGAGCCCCCCGTCGAGGACGGGGGGCTCACTGTGGCTGGGGCCGGGGTCGAACCGGCGACCTTCCGCTTTTCAGGCGGACGCTCGTACCAACTGAGCTACCCAGCCTAGGGGCATCTCCCAGGTCGGAGACCTAGGGGAAGCAAGCACCAGGGTACTTGCAGCGGTCCTGACGGGATTTGAACCCGCGGCCTCCACCTTGACAGGGTGGCGAGCACTCCAAACTGCTCCACAGGACCTTGCTATGTGCGAGCACTAGTCTCGCACACGGTAAAGCGTGCCCCCAACGGGATTCGAACCCGTGCTACCGCCTTGAAAGGGCGGCGTCCTGGGCCACTAGACGATGAGGGCTGATGGCCCACCTGGGCGCTTCGCAGCGCCTCGGGGACGTGAGAAGCATATGGGATGGAGAGGGGGAACGCCAAAACGGTTTCCCGGAGGCCGTGCGACGGGGTGGATGGACGCGGCGCGACGGGGTGGACGGAGGCGGCGCGACGGGCGGGCAGGGGCGGCGCAGGGGCCGTACGGAGGGACGTGCCGGACAATGGCGAGCGTGCTGGAGATGACGCGCGAGGAGTTCGAGGAACTGGTCGCCGAGGCCCTGGACCGGATCCCGCCGGAGCTGACGCGGCTGATGGACAACGTCGCGGTGTTCGTCGAGGACGAGCCGCCGACGGAGGACCCGGAGCTGCTCGGCCTCTACGAGGGGACGCCGCTGACCGAACGCGGCGAGTGGTACGCGGGGGTCCTGCCGGACCGGATCACCATTTACCGCGGGCCGACGCTGCGGCTGTGCTCTTCCAGGGAGGAAGTGGTGGAGGAGACCGAGGTGACGGTGGTTCACGAGGTGGCCCACCACTTCGGCATCGACGACGAGCGGCTGCACGCGCTCGGCTACGGGTGAGCGGGCAATGGTGAGCAGGTAAAGGTGAGCGGGTAAAGGTGAGCGGGGTAAGCGGGTAAAGAGCCGGTCAGGTGACCGCGTGCCGCGCGTGTCCTGTGCGGGGCGGTCTCAGTTGGGCAGGGCGCCTGTTTCATGCGTTGCCGATGCGGTCCGTACGCGTCGCCGATGCGACCCGTAGCCCTAAGGCGGTCCCCGATGCCCCCCACCTCGCCCCGCGCAGCCGTCACCCGGATCGCGGCCGTCGCCGTCGCGGCCCTGGCCCTCGGGGGGTGCATGAGCGTGAGCGACCCGGAGCGGCCCGCTCCGTCGCCGGGTGCGGGCAAGCAGCGCGAGGCGGGGCCGGAGCCGGACGGCGGGGTGCGGCTTCCGGGCGGGCGGCCGGGGCAGGCGGACGCGCGCTCGGCGCGGGGGGCGAGCGGCAGTCCGTCGGCGAAGAGCGCCACCAGCCCGTCCGCGTCGGCGACGCCCTCGGCCTCGCCCGCCGGGGCCTCGCCGGACGCCCGCACCGGCAAGCCGGGCAAGAAGCCGAAGCAGCCGGGCAACGGGGCCGGCACGGTCCCCGCGCCCGGGCGCCCGCCTGCCTCCACCCAGCCGGCGCCCCAGTCGACCACCCCCACGCCGCAGCCGCCCGTCACCCAGCCCCCCGCCTCCTCGGCGCCCCCGTCGCCCCAGCCGGGCCCCCAGGCGGCGGGCCCTGTGGCGTAGGCCATGCGGCCGGACGGGGGCAGCGGGTTGCGTCCGGCGGTGGTGAGTGCGTATGGTGGTAGATCGTTTGATCCCATTTGCCCGGCGCCTAACAGAAGCGCGCCGTGTGGCGCGTTCCTTACCTTGCCGTGGCTGACCGCATCGAGGCGGTCATTTGTGAAGCCGACACGGAGCTTGGGCGCGTGCCGAAACTCCGGAAGGTTTCGCATTTCGCATGTCCATTTCCACTGAGCAGACCGTCATGCCCGCGAGCGACGAGATCGTCGCCGAGGCGGACGCCGTCACCGCGGAGACCACCGCGGATCTCGCCTCCTCCGACACCGCCGCCGAGGCCGTCGACACCGACGCCGCCGCCGAGCCCGCCGAGCCGACGATCACCTTCGGTGACCTCGGCCTGGACGACGCGATCGTCCGCAAGCTCGCGCAGAACGGCGTCACGACCCCCTTCCCGATCCAGGCCGCGACCATCCCGGACGCCCTGGCCGGCAAGGACATCCTCGGCCGCGGCCGCACCGGCTCCGGCAAGACCCTCTCCTTCGGTCTGCCGCTGCTGTCCACCCTGGCCGGCGGCCACACCGAGAAGAAGCGCCCCCGCGGCCTGATCCTCACCCCGACCCGTGAGCTCGCGATGCAGGTCGCGGACGCCCTCCAGCCCTACGGCGACGTGCTCGGCCTGAAGATGAAGGTCGTCTGCGGCGGTACGTCCATGGGCAACCAGATCTACGCCCTGGAGCGCGGCGTCGACATCCTCGTCGCCACCCCGGGCCGTCTGCGCGACATCATCAACCGCGGCGCCGCCTCGCTCGACAAGGTCCAGGTCGCCGTCCTCGACGAGGCCGACCAGATGGCCGACATGGGCTTCCTGCCCGAGGTCACCGAGATCCTCGACCTGGTGCCGGCCGGCGGCCAGCGCCTGCTGTTCTCCGCCACGCTGGAGAACGAGATCGACACCCTCGTCAAGCGCTACCTGGTCAACCCGATCACGCACGAGGTCGACCCCTCCGCCGGTGCCGTCACCACCATGACCCACCACGTCCTGGTCGTGAAGCCGAAGGACAAGGCGCCGGTCACCGCCGCCATCGCCGCCCGCAAGGGCCGCACCATCATCTTCGTCCGCACCCAGCTGGGCGCCGACCGCGTCGCCGAGCAGCTGCTGGACGCCGGCGTCCGTGCCGACGCCCTGCACGGCGGCATGACCCAGGGCGCCCGCAGCCGCGTCCTCGACGACTTCAAGGCCGGCTACGTGAACTGCCTGGTCGCCACCGACGTCGCCGCCCGCGGCATCCACGTCGACGGCATCGACCTGGTCCTCAACGTCGACCCCGCCGGTGACCACAAGGACTACCTGCACCGCTCCGGCCGTACGGCCCGCGCGGGCCAGTCCGGCACGGTCGTCTCCCTGGCCCTGCCGCACCAGCGCAAGCAGATCTTCCGCCTGATGGAGGACGCGGGCGTCGACGCCTCGCGCCACATCGTCGGCGGTGCCGGCGCCTTCGACGAGGACGTCGCCAAGATCACCGGCGCCCGCTCCCTCACCGAGGTGCAGGCCGACTCCGCCGCCAACGCCGCCAAGCAGGCCGAGCGCGACCTGGCCGAGCTGACCCGCCAGCTGGAGCGCGCGCAGCGCCGCGCCTCCGAGCTGCGCGACGAGGCCGACCGCCTCCTGGCGCGCGCCGCCCGCGAGCGCGGCGAGGACCCGGAGGCCGCCGTCGCGGCTGCCGCCGAGGCCGCCGCCACCGAGGCCAAGGCCGAGGAGGAGGCCGCTGCCGCCGCGTCCGTCCCGGCGCAGGCCGCGCCCGCGCGCGACGAGCGGGGCAACTACGAGCGCCGCGACGACCGGGGTGGCTTCCGCCGCGACGACAACCGCTCCGGTGGTTTCCGTCGTGACGAGCGTCGTGATGACCGTCGTGATGACAACCGCTCCGGTGGTTTCCGCCGCGATGACCGTCCGTCCGGTGGTTTCCGTCGCGATGACCGTCGTGATGACAACCGCTCCGGTGGTTTCCGTCGTGACGACCGTCCGTCGGGCGGCTTCCGTCGTGACGAGCGCCGCGATGACCGTCGTGATGACAACCGCTCCGGTGGTTTCCGTCGTGACGACCGTCCGTCCGGTGGTTTCCGTCGCGATGACCGTCGTGATGACAACCGCTCCGGTGGTTTCCGTCGTGACGACCGTCCGTCGGGCGGCTTCCGTCGTGACGAGCGCCGCGATGACCGTCGTGATGACAACCGCTCCGGTGGCTTCCGCCGCGATGACCGTCCGTCCGGTGGCTTCCGCCGCGACGACCGCCCCTCGCACGGCGGCGGCTTCCGCTCCGGCGGCAGCGACCGTCCGTTCAACCGCGACCGTCGTGACGACCGTCCCTCCGGCGGCGGCTTCCGCTCCGGCGGCCACGACCGCCCGACCGGCCGCCGCGACGACCACCGTGGTGGCGCCGGTTCCTTCGGCCGCCGCGACGACAAGCCGCGCTGGAAGCGCAACGGCTGATAACCGCAGGTGATTTGGGGCCCGTACGGCACTTCGGTGGCGTACGGGCCCCGCTGCGTCTGCGCTCCCGTCCGACGCATCGGCCATAACGACTCGGGATAACGCGGTCGGCCGGGCTATGCTGCGGGGTGCGGGCCGTTAGCTCAATTGGCAGAGCAGTGGACTTTTAATCCATTGGTTGTGGGTTCGAGTCCCACACGGCCTACCCGATGCGGGCGAGGGAAACCCCCTCCGACCTGCGAAGGAGCGCCCCGCCCGGTACTTGCCGGGCGGGGCGCTTCCGCATTCCGGCCCCCTTCCGGACCGCCTTCCGCCCCGGCTTCCTGGCTTGATCGTGTTCCTTGTGCGACGTTCCACCGCTTCATAGCGTCGATGTCGCACCTTGCACCCGTACGGCGCCACACGCACCACTCTTCCGCCGCACACGCGGAGCTTCCGCATGTCCCAAGGAGGAACGTCGTATGCCTGAGAACGCCCGGTCGCAGGAGCCCAGCGAACCCACCGAACCCACCGAACCCACCGAGCGCGCCAAGCCCGTAGAGCCCGTCGAGCCGTCCGCGGCCGTCGCGGAGGCGAACCGCGGGGTCATCGAGACCATTCCGCCCAGCACCGGCGACTTCGCCGACGCCACGCGCGGACTGCTGGCCCCGCCGCCGCGAGACCTTCCGGTCATCCTCTCCCGCGACGGCAAGCGCGCCGTGTGGGACTTCGCCGGCTACGAGTTCCTCGAGGACGGCGGGGACGTACCGCCGCCGTCCGTCAACGCGAGCCTGTGGCGGCAGGGCCGGCTCACCGCCGTCGCCGGCCTGTTCCACGTCGCCGCCTCGAAGGGCCGGACCATCTACCAGGTCCGCGGCTACGACCTGTCCAACATGACGATCGTGACGGGCGACCGGGGCATCATCGTCATCGACCCGCTCGCCTGTTACGAGACCGCGCAGCACGCCCTGCGGCTCTACCGCGAGACGTGCAACGACAACCGGCCCGTCACCGCGATCATCTACACCCACAGCCACGTCGACCACTTCGGCGGCTCCCGCGGCCTGTTCAACGACACCAGGGACGTCATCGCGCCCGACCTGAAGGTCTACGCGCCCGAGGGCTTCGTGGAACACGCCGTCAGCGAGAACGTCTACGCGGGCCCGGCCATGAGCCGCCGCTCGGGCTACATGTACGCGGCCGGCCTGGACAAGGGCCCCGACGGGCAGGTGGGCTCCGGCCTCGGACTGACGATCTCCACCGGCGAGGTGACACTCATCCCGCCGACCGACTACGTAGGCGGCTCGCAGCACCAGCCCACTCCGGAGAGCGAGTGGACGCCGCAGGACGTCATCCCGTGGCGGCCCGGCCTGTACCGGCTGTTCGTGGACGGGGTCCGGATCATCTGCCAGCTCACCCCGGGCACCGAGGCCCCGGCGGAGATGAACTTCTACTTCCCCGAGCTGCGCACCCTCTGCATGGCCGAGAATTCGACGCACACCATGCACAACATCCTCAGCCTGCGCGGCGCTCAGGTCCGGGACGCCCACGCGTGGTCGAAGTACCTCACCCAGGCCATCCAGACCTTCGGCGAGGACACCGACGTCGAATTCGCCTCCCACCACTGGCCGCGCTGGGGCAAGGAGAGCATCCTCGAATTCCTCGCGAACCAGCGGGACATGTACGGCTATCTCAACGACCAGACCCTGCGCCTGCTCAATGACGGCTACACCGGGATCGAGATCGCGGAGAAGCTCCGGGAGCTGCCGCCCGGGCTGGGCAACCACTGGTACGACCGGGGCTACTACGGCTCGCTCAGCCACAACCTCAAGGCGGTCTACCAGCGCTACATGGGCTGGTTCGACGGCAACCCCGCCCACCTCTGGGAGCTGCCCCCGGTCGAGGCCGGCGCCCGGTACGTGCGGGCGATGGGCGGCGCGGAGGAGGTCGTACGGACCGCGCGGCAGGCGTACGAGGCGGAGCCGCCGCAGTACCGCTGGGTCCTGGAGCTGCTCAACCACGTCATCTTCGCCTCCGCGGACCCCGCGGATCCGTCCCTCGTCCCCGCCGACGTCCTGGCCGCGGCCAAGGCCCTGCAGGCCGATGCCATGACGCAGCTGGGGTACGGCGCGGAGAACGGCACCTGGCGCAACTTCTACCTCACCGGCGCCGAAGAGCTCCGCAACGGGCCGCAGAAGCCCGTCCCGCACAGCGCCTCGGACCTCGTGAAGAGCATGTCCCTGGAGCAGATCTTCTCGTCGATGGCCAAGAGCGTGGACGGGCCCCGGGCCGCCGCGGAGCAGCGGTCGCCGATCGTGCTGCGCTGGGTGTTCAACGGCACCGGCCGGCAGTGCACCACGACCCTGCGCAACGGCGTGCTCGTATACGTCGACGGGGAGGACCTCTTCGCGGGCAAGCCGCAGGCGACCATCACCCTCTCGCGCGCGGCGCTCGACGAGGTGCTGACGCAGGGCTTCGACTTCAAGAAGAACTTCGATGCGGCGGTCGGGAACGGCATCGAGGTGGACGACCAGGCCGCCGCGGACACCGTCTTCGGCTATCTGACCTACCCGAACCCGGTGTTCCCGATCGTGACGCCGCGGCGGGTGAACGAGTGAACGGGCGATAACGGGTGAACGGGTGATAGGTGCGGGAGCCCTGTAGGGCGCCCTGTAGGGCCCCGCCGGGCGGCCTCACCCGGCCCGCCGGGCCAGGGGGGGCGCACAGCACGCGCACGCCCCACCCCCTGAGCCACCGCTGGACGCCCCCCGCGTGCCCGGGCCTCTGCGCACCCAGTTCCCCCGAACCCCGCCCCGGTCCCGTGTTCGCGCCGCTACGGTAAGTGCGCGGGGTGGGCGCGGCGAGGTCCGGGAGGTCGGAGGCATGGAGAACTCGCGAGCGGGTGAGAACGGCAGCGGAAGCGAGCGAGCAGAGTGGGGGAACCAGAGCCCGGCGTACAGGGCGCACAGGGGGCGCACGGAGCACGGCCAGGGACCGGGCGGGCCGGCGGGAGCCGAGACCTCGCCCATCGAGCATGTGGAGGCGCTGCTGGGGCGGGCGCAGAACGGCTTCGAGATCGACGAGCGGATGCTCGGCCGGCTGCGGACGGCGCTGATGCATCAGGCCGAGCTCCGCTCGTACCGCCAGCGCAATGACGACCGGCGCCCCCTCCGCTGCAATTCGTACCGCCACGTCTTCCTCCTGGCGGACGGCAGCAGCCTGCTTCTGTTCGAGCTGGAGCACAACACCGGGCCGGAGGACGTCTTCCTCTACGAGTTGTACGCGGACGAGGACGTCCTCGACCGGGCCGAGCGGCGCGTGCACGACCGGATCGGCGGCGGGATCGGCCCCGGCAGCGAGACGGAGGAGCTGCCGGCCTGGCTGGCGGAGGAGCTGCTGCTGGCCATGGGGCCGGCGCAGCCCCGCCGGGAGTACGTCTCCGACGCCTCGCCCGACCACGCCCGGCGGCTGCTGCGGCGCGCGGAGAACGAGGACGGGCCGGGCGAGGTGGTGCGCGAGCTGCTCCAGGGGGCGCTCGGCCATCACATCGCGCTGATCACCAAGCCGCGGCGCCGTGGCCCCGGGCGCGATGCCACCTGGTGCCGTTTCTACGAGCACGCCTTCCTGCTGGAGGGCGGCGGCGAGCTCAGCCTGTGGGAGCTGGAGCACAATATGAACGCCG
Organism: Streptomyces rectiverticillatus; assembly: GCF_013394065.1. Taxonomy (NCBI): domain Bacteria; kingdom Bacillati; phylum Actinomycetota; class Actinomycetes; order Kitasatosporales; family Streptomycetaceae; genus Streptomyces; species Streptomyces rectiverticillatus. Next base: position 3,487,840 of record NZ_CP040752.1, on the reverse strand, counting down.
ACGGCCGCCTGGTCTGCGAGGTCTATCTGGACGAGGCGGAGGCCGAGGTGGCGGCGGACCGTCACGCCCGTTCCCAGGGCGTGGAGCTGTAGTGGGGCCGTAGCGGGCTGTGGTGGAGCTGTAGCGGCACCGGGCTGCCGCGGGGCTGCGCACCGTCGGCGGGCGGGTGAAACGGGGGCCGCCGACGTGTGCTACGCTTAACTGACGTTTCAGTTGTGGTACCCATGAACTCGTGTGCGCCTGACGGTTATGTGAACCGAGGGCGCATTTTTGTTTTTGCCGGTCTTTGTCCGGTGTGGGGCCCATTTGCATCCACTAAGGAGATAGACATGGCTACTGGCACCGTGAAGTGGTTCAACTCGGAAAAGGGCTTCGGCTTCATCGAGCAGGACGGCGGCGGCCCCGACGTCTTCGCCCACTACTCGAACATCGCCTCCAACGGCTTCCGTGAGCTGTTCGAGGGCCAGAAGGTTTCCTTCGACGTCACGCAGGGCCAGAAGGGCCTGCAGGCCGAGAACATCGTCGCTGCCTGACGATGATGCCCGCCCGGTCCGTCTGACGGCGGTCCCGGGCTCCGCATGAAGCACCAGGCAATGGGGCCCGCACCTCGGGGTGCGGGCCCCATTGCTGCCCCTGCGCCGGCCGGCGCCCGTATGCCGGCCGTCGTCCCGCACCAGCGCGCCCAGGCTTTTCCGCCGTCCGACCGTTCTCGTTCCGGACGGTCTCGCGATGCGAAGTCTCCCTTTCGGGCGTGCCACCCCCATTGAGGGAAGGTCCCACCCGTATGACTCGCTCCGCCCGCCCCGCCCGCCCCCGCGGCCCCCAGCAGAACCGTGGTGCCCAGCAGAACCGCAGCTCCCAGCAGGGCGGCCGCGTCGGCGCCCAGTCGTCGCGCCGCAAGCCCGCCGCCGCCCCCCAGGGCGACTTCGAGACCCCGGTCAGCACCACCCCGGCGCTGCCGCCGGTGGCGTCCTTCGCCGACCTGGACATGCCCGCCGGTCTGCTCTCCACGCTGACCCGCGAGGGCGTCACCGAGCCGTTCCCGATCCAGGCCGCGACGCTGCCGAACTCGCTCACCGGCCGTGACGTCCTCGGCCGCGGCCGCACCGGCTCCGGCAAGACCCTCGCGTTCGGCCTGGCCCTGCTGGCCCGTACGGCCGGCCGCCGCGCCGAGCCCGGCCGCCCGCTCGCCCTCGTGCTCGTCCCCACCCGCGAGCTCGCGCAGCAGGTCACCGACTCGCTCGCCCCGTACGCCACCGCCGTGAACCTGCGGACGGCCACGGTCGTCGGCGGCATGTCCATCGGCCGGCAGGCCCAGACGCTCGCGCGCGGCGCCGAGGTGCTCGTCGCCACCCCCGGGCGGCTCGCGGACCTCATCCAGCGCGGTGACTGCAAGCTCGGCGACGTGCGGATCACGGTCCTGGACGAGGCCGACCAGATGGCCGACATGGGCTTCCTGCCGCAGGTCACCAAGCTGCTGGACCAGGTCGACCCCGAGGGGCAGCGGATGCTGTTCTCCGCGACCCTCGACCGCAACGTCGACCGGCTCGTCCGCCGCTTCCTCTCCGACCCGGTGACGCACTCCGTCGACGCGTCGGTGGGCGCGGTCGTCACGATGGACCACCACCTGCTGCACGTCACCGAGACGGACAAGAAGGACACGGTCACCCGGATCGCCGCCCGCGACGGCCGCGTGATCATGTTCGTGGACACCAAGCGCGGTGCCGACCGCCTGGTGAAGAAGCTGCTGTCCGAGGGCGTGCGCGCCGCCGCCCTGCACGGCGGCAAGAGCCAGCCGCAGCGCAACCGCACCCTGGACCTCTTCCGCACCCAGGAAGTCACCGCGCTGATCGCCACGAACGTGGCCGCGCGCGGCATCCACATCGACGGCCTCGACCTCGTCGTGAACGTCGACCCGCCCATGGACCACAAGGACTACCTGCACCGCGGCGGCCGTACGGCCCGCGCGGGCGAGTCCGGCACGGTCGTCACGCTCGTGCTGCCGGAGCAGCGCCGCGAGATGAGCCGGATGATGGTCACGGCCAAGATCTCCCCGAACGTCGTCACGGTCGGCCCGAAGGACGAGGAGCTCGTCCGCATCACGGGCGCCCAGGAGCCCAGCGGCGTGCCGGTGGTCATCGCGCCGCCGGTGCCGGCCCAGTCGACGCCGCGGAAGCGGTCGGGCGGGGGCGGCGCGAGCGCCGGGTCCGCCGGTGGGGCTGCGGCTGCTGCCGGGTCGCGCGGCTCCCGGGGCACCCGTGGCTCGCGCGGCGGGCGTGGCGGTCGTGGCCGGGTGCGTACGGAGATGTCTTCCGGGGCGTCGTCGTCTTCGTCGTCTTCTTCGTCGTCCTCTGCGTCTTACGGTTCGGGCGGTTCGGGTGGCTCGGGCCGGGGTGCCGGGCGGGCGTCCGGTGGCGCTTCCGGTGCGGCTTCCGGCCGGGGTGCCGGCAGGAGCGGTGCCGGCCGGGGCGCCGGGGGCGCACGGGAGCGCCGCTCCTCGTAAGGCCCTTGCTTCACCTCCTCCGGGGCTTACCTCCCCGGTTGGCCCAGCACCGTTCGCCTGCCGACCTCCCGCCCGGAAGGGTGGGAGGTCGTGACGTGCGGGACTGCCGGTCAGGAGAGAGTGCGGTGGGCAAGCGAGAGAGCCGTTCTGCCCGCCGTGCTGCCGGGGGCGCCGCCGGGGGCATGGGTAGTGGCAGTGGCAGTGGCAGTGGCAGTGGCGCGGGCGGTGGCGCGTCCAGCGGCACCAGTAGGCGCAGCACGTTCCGCCGTACGGCGCGCCCGGCCGTGCGCCGGGCCGTCCGCAGGCTCCCGGCCGTTCTGATCGTCGGCGCCGTACTCTTCGACCTCGGGGCGCCCGCGCACTACACGTGCGCCCCCTTCCTCTCCGCCGCGCCCCTCGTCGCGGCGCCGCTGCACACCCTCCGCGTCACGGTCACGGCCGCCCTGGCCGCCGTGGCGGTCGCGGTCGGCCTCGTGTTCTACCACCGGCCGTCCGACACCGGTGAGGCGCTGGCCGAGATCGCGACCATCGGTGCGGTCTCCCTGGTCGCGCTCGGCATCAACCGCATCGCCCGTCGCAGCGATCAGCAGCTCGCCTCCGCCCGGGGCATCGCGGAGGCGGCCCAGCGCGCCGTCCTGCCCGCGCCCCCGTCCCGGATCGGCGGCCTCCGCGTGGCCGCGCGCTACGTCGCCGCCCAGGCGGACGCCCGGATCGGCGGCGATCTGTACGCGGTCCAGGACACCCCGTACGGCGTACGCGTCATCGTCGGCGACGTCCGCGGCAAGGGCCTGGGTGCGGTCGAGGCAGTCGCCGTGGTGATCGGCGCCTTCCGGGAGGCGGCCGAGCAGGAGCCCACGCTGGAGGGGCTCGCGGGACGGCTGGAGCACGCGCTCCAGCGGGAGGGCGCGCGGCGGGCGAACCTGCGCGCCGACGCCGTGGACCGGTCCGAGGGTTTCACCACGGCCGTACTGGCGGAGCTGCCGCCGGGGGAGCCCGTCTTCCGGCTGCTGAACCGCGGCCACCCCTCACCGCTCCTGCTGCACGCGGACGGCCGCATCGGCGTGGCCGACCCCGCCGTCCCCGCGCTGCCGCTCGGTCTGGGCGAGCTGGGGGTGTGGCCGGACCGGGCGGAGGAGCGGGAGTTCCCCGCGGGGTCGATGCTGCTGCTGATGACGGACGGGGTGACCGAGGCGAGGGACGCCGGCGGTACGTTCTACGATCTCCGGGCCGGGCTGACGGGCTGCCGGTTCAAGAACCCGGAGGCGCTGCTGGACGCCCTGGTCGCGGACGTCGCGCGCCATTCGGAGGGTCAGGCCGCGGACGACATGGCGCTGTTGGCGATCCGGCGCGGCGAGCGGATCGAACAGCATTTCGTAGAAAGTATCGACAGGTTCCGCGGGCGCACATCCCGTGAAGACGTGCCCGAGGGCATCGGTGGATTCGGGCGTTCGGCTTGGAATCCACCCGGCACGTCTATTAACGTTCGATAACGGAGCGCGGTTGTCGCAACGCCGCAAGAGGCGATGCGCCGTGCGCCGTCGCCGAATCCCGCGGGCACAGCACCACCTGATACGCCGGCAAGTTCTGGGAACCGGGGAACCACCACCCTGGGGTGAATCGGGCCGCGCGCGGCCCGTAGGAGACCTTCCTGCTCCGAACCCGTCAGCTAACCCGGTAGGCGAGAAGGAAGGAAAGGAGTGCCTCCGTGGCATCCAACGAGCCTGCCGCGTACGACCCGCCGCTGGTCCCGGCGTACGTACCCCCGTACGACCCGGAGCCCGAGCCCGAGCCCCGGCCGGGGCTGCGGTACGAGACGGGGACCGCGTACGACCCCGAGCCGTCGTCCACCCCCACCTCCTACCGGCCGTCCGTCTACAACGCCTTCGGCACGGGCCGCGGCCGCCACCGCGTCGTGAAGCAGCGCGGCGGCACGATGGCCCGCAGCGGCGCGGTGCTCGGTGTGGGCGTCATCGCGGCGGTCGGCGCGGGCGGCATGGCGCACGCCCAGGACCGCCCGGCGACGTCCATATCCATGCCCGACCTGGCCCAGCTGCCGGGAGTGGGCTCGTTCTTCGCGGGGAGCGCGGCGGGCTCGGTCGATTCCGCCGCCGACGCCGAATTCGCCGGTGAGGAAAGCGCATCGGCCGCAGTGCAGATGGCCGAGAGCGCGGCGACGGCGGGTGAGGCGCTCCGGGCGAGAATCCTGGAGCAGGCCGACCACCAGCAGGGCGTGGCCGTGGCCGAGGCGCAGGCGGCGCAGGTGAGGCAGGCCGCGGAGACGCAGAAGAAGGCGGCGGAGCGGAAGGCGGCGGAGGCGGAGAAGGAGCGGGAGGGGGCCGAGGCGCCCGAGACGTCCGAGGAGCCGCAGGCGCGGGCGGCGGCACCGAAGCAGCAGCAGACGGCGAAGCAAGAGGCACCGCAGCACCAGACGGCGAAGAAGCAGACGCCGAAGAAGCAGACGCCGAAGAAGCAGCGATCCGCTCAGGCTGCCACTCCCGCTCAGGCTCCCGCTCCCGCCCCGGCGGCTCGCCACTCCACCTCCGGCGCGTTCAAGCTCCCCCTCGCCTCGTACACCCTGACGGCCGGCTTCGGCCAGGCGGGGAACATGTGGTCCGCGAACCACACGGGGGAGGACTTCGCAGCCCCGACCGGCACGCCGGTGAGGGCGGTCGGCGGCGGCAAGATCGTTCAAGCCGGCTGGGCGGGGGCGTACGGCTATCGCATCGTCCTGAGGCTCGACGACGGTACGGAGCTGTGGTTCTGCCACCTGTCGTCGATGGTCGTCACGTCGGGGAAGGTCGCTCCGGGCCAGGTCATAGGTCGTGTCGGTGCGACGGGCAACGTCACCGGCCCGCACCTGCACCTGGAGGTGCGGCCGGGCGGGGGCGCGCCGATCGACCCGCTGGGGTGGCTGAGGAACAGGGGCCTGCAGCCGTAGCGGGCGCGGGACCGGCGGGCGGCGTACCGCAGGGGGTGGCGAGGAGCGGAAATGGAATACCCACTCCCGCAAGGACGCTGAAGTGATGCATGGCTGACATTCACAAGAAGATCGGCAACCTCTCCGTCCACCCGCTGGCCCTCGGCGGCAACGTCTTCGGATGGACCGCGGACGAGGCGGAATCCTTCGCCGTCCTCGACGCGTACGCGGCGGCGGGCGGCAATTTCATCGACACCGCCGACGTCTATTCGGCCTGGGTCCCGGGCAACGAGGGCGGCGAGTCGGAAACCGTCATCGGCAATTGGTTCGCTTCGCGCGGCAACCGTGCCGACATCGTCCTCGCCACGAAGGTCGGCGCGGGCGTCCCGGAGCCGCGGGGCCTGCGCGCATCGGTGATCAAGGCGGGCGTGGAGGAATCCCTCCGCCGCCTGCGTACCGACTACATCGACCTCTACTACACGCACTACGACGACCCGTCGGTGCCGGTGGAGGAGTTCATCACCGCTCTCGACGCGCTGGTGAAGGAGGGCAAGGTCCGCGAGATCGCGGCCTCGAACATCACGCCGGAGCGCCTGCAGGAGTCGCTGGAGTTCTCGGAGACGACCGGCCTGGCGAAGTACGTGGCGATTCAGCCCCACTACAACCTGGTCTCGCGCGACACCTACGAGGGCGACCTGGCGGCCGTGGCGGAGAAGCACGGCCTGGCAGCCGTCCCGTACTACGCCCTGGCCTCGGGTTTCCTCACCGGCAAGTACCGCCCGGGCAAGACGGTGGACAGCGCACGCGCGGGGAAGGCCGGCGAGTATCTCGCCTCCGAGCGCGGGCAGCGCGTCCTGACGGCCCTGGACGAGGTGGCAGCGGCCCACGGGGCCGAGCTCGCCACGGTCGCCCTGGCCTGGCTCGCGGCCCGGCCCACCGTGGCGACCCCCTTGGCCAGCGCCCGCACGGTGCAGCAGCTCAAGCCGCTGCTGGCGGTGGCGGACCTGAAGCTGACGGACGCGGAACTGAAGCGCCTGACGGAGGCATCGGCGTAGGCAGCGAGGCAGGGCTTCGGGCGGAAGAACCCCGCCCGAAGCCCTGCCCTGCCCATCAAGCCCGGCTCTCGGCCACCCAAGAGGCCAGGGCCACGGCCCCGGCCACCCCGAACACGGCCGGCCAGGCCCCGACCTTCTTGGCCAGCGGATGCGACCCGGCGAACGCGGCAACGTACAGCCCGGTCAGCGCAGCAGCCTTGGGCGCCCCGACCTTCCCGGCCCACTGCCGAGCAGCCACACCACCGGCCACAGCCAGCGCCACCCCACCGAGCGGCCGCTTCTTCGTCCACCGAGCAACGCCATACCCACCGACAAGCCCACCAGCAGCAACAACAGCCGTAGGAACCTGAGCCATCCCGCACCTCCGCATCAAAGGACAACGACCTCCCCCAAAGCTAACTTCATGGGGCGGCGTGGGCGGAGCGCGGGGCGTAGCCGCGTGGTTGCGCTTCCGCGTACGGCCGGGCGCCCCCGCTTACGGGCCGGGCGTCGCCATGAGCAGTGTCGGCACCATCAGCGGCGCTGCGGCTGAAACGGTCTGAGGCAGGGGTACCCAGGTGAGCCCGGTCATGCGCGGACAGTCGCAGTCCAGGTCGCCGTCGATCCCCAGCCGGGGCTCTCCGTCAGTGACCCGGACGCTGTAACAGGCGGTCCAGCCCGATGGATACGGCACGTCGTAGAGGAATTCCGCCGACAGGGGGTGCAGCCCGACCTCTTCGCGCACTTCTCGCATCGCAGCCTGTTCTGCACTCTCATCGGGCGCGATGCCCCCGCCGGGCAACGTCCAGTACTCCTGTCCGTCATGGCGCCCGGTGGGCCCGATGCCTCGTTCCTTGACCATCAGCAGCTTGCCGTCGCGGATGATGACAGCAGCTGCGCGTTTCCTGTCCGACACAGCTCGATCATGCCGGTCGGCATCCCGCACAGCCACTGCTTTGCGGCGCGGTGGCCGGGATGCCGCCGCCACCGCAAGCACCGGCACCCGGGCCGCGAGAGGCGGCCTGAAACAGGCTTCAGGTACGGCGATGCATGGGGGAGGGCACCATCATCAACAGGCGGCAACTGGCCGCGGTGATGGCCGACTGCGACTGAACGGAGGCGTCGGTCCGTTGAGCGTCCGGCTGAAAACCGGACGGGTGGTTCTGCAGCAAGGAGTCGGTCCCTTGCCATCCGTTGATGGGTAGGAAGGGATACGCAGGGATGGGTAAGCAGAACGGGAACGAGTGCTGGGACCCGCAAGAGAATCAGGGCACTCCCACTGACCCCGATACCCGGGTGTCTCAGGACGGTGATGTCTGGTCCTCGACTGCGGACGATAGGACCGCGAAGGGAAGTGCCCCGTGATCCACGGTGAGCATCTGGCGAAGGACCTGCGGCGTGGTTATGGGTTCATCCACGTGGGACGAACCCGGGACGGACAAGCCCTGATCATGCGTAAGGGCAATCGCTGGACGGTCGTCCCTCTGCGGTTGCTCACCCAGGAAGCCGTGGACACGATCAAAGCTCAGGCTGGGATCAGTCTCGTCTGAGAAGCACGCAGTCTCACCCGCCCATCTCCTCGCGAAGGGGTCGTGTTGGGGCTGCTGGCCGCAGTCGGACGCTCAGCTACGACGGCGGCGAGCTGAGCGGAGCGCCCCCACCGGCCTTAGCCACATCGCGGCAGCAGCCCGCTCCCCCTCAGCCACAACTGGGCGGTGCGGTCTCCTCACGCAGCCGCATCCGTGACGGCGTGAGTACGGCGGCCAGCCTCCCACCGGCCGCACATTTCACCCACCGGCCCAGGCCCCCCCACCTGTCCCCCGCTGCCAGCCTGTTCTGACCCGCACTACAACGGTGATGGCAGACGGCAGACGGCTTGTATGCCGCTGTGCGTGGCCGCCAACCAGAAGCCGACCGTCGGCTTTCGCAGGCACCGTGAGCTTCAGCGTGCCGTCGGGCCGGGGTGCGGCGGTACTCAGCGACCCGCGCGGGACAGTGCGCGCAACTCGTCGACACGGTCGCGGACGGCGGCTGCCCGCGCCTCGTCGAGCGGTTCCGAGGGTGGTACGTCGCCGCGGCAGGAACGGCACAGGCCGCCGGGGAGGGCTTCGGGGCGGCCGGTAACGCCGCAGCCGGTGCACTCCATGAGGCACGGGGGTTCCAGCGCCTCCGCATGTACGGGACGGGGGATCTCGGGTGGCATCCTGTCGTGGAGCCTCTTGCGGGTGAACGCACCCGGGCAGTGGATGACGTCAGGGAGCCCGGCCGTGAGGATCCGTGCGAACTCCAGCGGCGTGATGCCGCGCGCGAACCACCCGGCGGCGAGGTCTTCGAGGGCGGAGCACTCGGCGGCGGAGAGCGTCAGGCGAGCGTCGGAGCAGCCGAGCGTGGCCAGGGCGATGTACGCGGGGGAGTACTCGTTTCGCGCCTTGTCCCGGGGCGCTTCCCGGGTCGAGGGTACGGCCGGCGGGGGCGCGGGCTGGCAGGAGTTGCGGGCGAGAAAGGCCGCCCACCAAGCGTCGCCCCGCGCAGTGCGCGAGAAGTACGAGCGTGACACCCACTGCGTACGGCCTTCGCCGACGACCTCCCTGAAACGGCGCAGGTGCCCGGCTGCAGACAGGGCCTTGAGGGCGGAGGCCACGGCCTGCTGCCCGTAGGCGGGGAGCTCCTTGGCGAGCGTCTTGATGTCGACGGCGGCGCCGTCGGGAAGCCGGTCGATGTGAGCGGCGATGGACGCCTCACGGGCGGGGAGGTGAGCGAAGTCGTCCCGGGAGCGCGGGGCTTGATCGGGTGCGGTCCGCTTGCCGTATCCGGACGCGGCCATGGGGGGAGCGGTAGGGTTGGCGACAGCCACGAGATCAGGCCTTTGATCTAGGTGGTCAAACCCCGGCCAGGTGTTGCGAGCACCGGCCGGGGTTGTTTGTTGTGGCGCACGCTACACATCAACAGCAGGGCGTGGCGACCCAGTTGCGCAAAGTCAGTGCTTGTGGTTACGCGTGTGTACGCGCGAGCTGGGCGGGAGGGTGGGTAAGCCTCACCGCCCATTCCTTGCATGGACCGCTCGGATCCCGACTCCCGAATCTCGGGCCCTCAATCCCCTGGTGTCATGGGCCGACGACGCTCACGCCGCTACCGAACCCCGAGCTTCGGGTGCCCGGCGTCGCCGCTGCATGAGGACTTCAACAACTGAAGCCGCGTGTCGCCTGAGGCGACAGAGTGGGGGAGGGGGGATCTGGCCGTGTCGTGCGGGCGGGAGCCCTCGCCCGCACGACACGAGGGCGAGCCGGCTGCAGGGGGCTGCAGTCAGCCCTTGTTAGGCACCTTCTCCAGTTCGCGCACCGACGCTGCCTTCAGTCCGGCCCCCTTCGTGGAGATCAGGGTGCCATTGGGGCTGCAGGTAACGGTGGCCGAGCCGACACCATCCGTGTCGCACTCCAGCTCCAGGACGACCTCACGAGTCACCGTCATGTGGATGTGGTCCTTTCAGGGAACACCGAAGGAGATTTGATTCTCTTTGTGGCTATATGTCCGACTTCTGGGTCGCGACGCGACTGCTTGAGCGGATAGCTGTTCGGCCGCGCAGGCCCGCCCTGCTCCCCCTCGCGCCCTGTGTTCACCGATCCACAGATGCCGGATCGGGCCGTGGTGGCGTCGACCGAGTCATGATGATCCAACGTGTGTGCGGATGTCCAGCCCATTGGGTGAAGGGCTTTCGTTGTTAGCGGAGTGGACGTTATGCCCCTTTTGCTCTAACTCGATGCCAGGAAAGTAAATTTGATGATGTGTGATTAACCGACTAGGGTGCGCGGTGAGGGAGTAGAGCGACGGGAGGGCGCGGCGTGCCGCAGGATTTTTCGGAGTGGCTCAAGGGGCTGTTGAGGCAACGGGGGATGTCCCAGAAGGACTTGGCCGCCTCGATCGACGTGACTCCCGCAGCAGTGAACGCTTGGGTCAACGGGCGATCCGAGCCCCGCTACGAGAAGATCGCCGCGATCGCCGAGGCCTTGGGGGTCGCTGCCGAGGATGCGATCAGCCGGCGCCGGCCCGGCGCTTCGTCGTCGGAGCTCTCCTGGATCTTCCGTAAAGCTCCCGCCGACGGGGGGCGTGAAGGCGGCAACGCGGCGGCCTTCGCCTTCTCGGCAAACCTGGAGGTGCTTGCCCGAGAAGCCACCCAGAACAGCCTCGACGAACGACTGCCTGGCGGGGAACCCGTTGTCTCCCGATTCGTGCTCCACGAGCTCACGGGATATCACCTCGACGAATTCCTGAAGGCGCTCCGTTGGAACGAGATCGAGAAGCACCTTCACGCCGCGGCCGACCCGGGCCAGAAGGTCGGACGCGTACTCCTCGACGGACTCCAGGAGCTGGAGCGCACTCGACGCCTTGTGCTCCTCAGGGTCGATGACTTCAACGCCACCGGCTTGACCGGCCCCGACTACGCCGACGGGCGCTTCGCCCGGGTCGTGCGCAGAACGCTGGACAGTGGCAAGGCGGGCGCTCAGGGCGGTTCCTACGGCCTGGGTAAGGCCGCGCTCTGGGCGGCTAGTCGGTTCGGGTTGGTGCTCGTCAACAGCACGCTCTCGGAGAGCCAGGACGGAAGGTACGAGCGCCGTATGGCGGGGCGACTCGAACTGCCATGGCATGCTCTGGAGGCGGAGGAATTCGCGGGCCCCGCATGGTTCGGTGTGACGGACCCGGACCGCGTCGACTCCGCCCGCTCCTGGTGGGGCGATCGGGACACGGCTCGAAGCCTGCATCTGGAACGGGACGACACAGCGCCCGGAACGTCTTTCCTCGTGGTTGGGGCCTACGACGGGTCCGGGGACACCGAACAACTGGAGGAAATGCACGAGCGCCTGGTATCGGGCGTAGCCCGTAACTTCTGGGCATCGATGGTGAGGGGCGAGAGCGCGGCTCCGCTCCTTCGGGCCTCCGTGACCTCGTGGCGGAACGGCCGCGTGGCCAGGCCCGAGGAGCGTATCGATCCACACCAGTACGAACCGGCGCGGTCCAGGGCCGTGAAGGCATACCTGGACGGTCGTACCGTCACCGACTTGACGACGCGTGAGGACGTCCTCGCCATGACGGTGCCCCTCAAGCTGCCTCGTCTGAAGGGGAGCGTGACCTCGGACCGTACGCCACCTGCCACGCACGACGCCGTACTGCTCATCACGCCTGCGGGCGACGACGAGTCCGCGCCCGATCACATCTCGTACATGCGGGCCACGCGCATGGTCGTACGCAGCAAGAAGGTCGGTGATCTCCCCCTCGGCCACCGGAGTTTCCAGGCAGTCCTGCTGGCCGGGGCTGCCACGCTCAAGGACACCCCGGATGTGGCGGCGGCCGAGCACCTCCTCCGAGCCTCCGAGCCTCCGGACCACAACGACTGGACCGGTACCGAGGATCTCACCGCGATGTACATGCGCGGTGCACGGCAATGCATCGTCAACTTCAAGCGGCATGCCGAGCAGAGTGTCCGGGAGGCGCTTCAGCCGCACGACGACGGGCAGGGGGACGACGAAGGTCCCGAGGTTCTCAGGGAACTGCTTCGCCTCGACCCTCCTAAGGCACAGCGAACCCAGGGCTTCCCGACGATCCACGCGATCGAGGGCCATGTGGACGAGCAGTCGGCATGGCGGGTGACTGTGACGGTGAAGTGCCCGGAGCGGGAGGACCCTTGGGTGCTGGCCCCCGTGGTTCGGTTCATGGGCCGTGACGGCGGTGGGATCCCCGTCAGGTGGGCCGGCAGGCTGGTTCCGGTCAGGAACTGCGAGCTGACCGAGGAGGGGAACCTTTTGTTCCGTGGGCGTAGGGGCGTATTCAGTGGTGTGACCGACGTTGCGAGTCATCCTGTGTCGGCGGTCATGTCCCGTATCGAAGTGGACGTGCCCCGCGCGAAGGAGACCAAGGCATGAAAGCGGTCTTTCCCTATCCCGTCCTGTCCAGCGAGGTCGTCCTGGCCGCCGACAAGGTCGTAGTCGACAACACGCCCCGCTCACTGGGCGTGATCTCCGACCGCGAGCACGTTGTCGCTCTGCACGAGGTGAAGGGGCGCTGGAACGAGATTCGGATCAAGGTCTCGGTGAGAGCGGATGCCGGTGAGCTGGATGCGGGGCCGTGGACCTCAGTGTCCTGCGTCGCTGTCGTCCGCAACATGAAGACCAGGATTCGGCATACCTTCGAGCTGGCGCGCGCGGATGACGGGTTCTGGCAGGGCGAAGTCGAACTGCGTCGCGGGGAGCAGTGCGACGCCTGCGAGCTCGACGCCTGGATCGTGGCGGATGTCGCTGGAGAGCCGGGTCGCCTGATCGGCAGCGCGAGCGAGCGATGGCGTGTGGACTTCGAGGCGAAGACACCCACGCAACAGCGCTCCATCAAGATGGTCTGGAAGGACTTCACGGACGACACCAACCACGAGCTCACGGAGTTCCGCGATGACCCATGGCTTCTCGACGCGCAGGCAGACGAACCTGTCCTCTACCTGAATTCCTCGGTGGAGGGGCTGCGCGGCGTGCTGGAGAATGCGGCCACTCCCGAGCAGAAGATAGTCCGTGAGGTAATGGCTGCTCAGATAGCTTCCGAGACATGGGCTGCGATGTTCAACGCCGCGGTTTATGCGAGTGGTATGGAGGACGGGCAGGTGCAATGGCCCGGCGGCTGGCACGAGGATGTCCTCAAGAGGATGCTGCCGGATGTCTTCGCGGACCGTTCCCCGGGTGAGGGCCTTACTGACCTGGTTGAGAGGCGTACGGAGGGCCAGAGCGGCGGGGACCTGCAGAGGCGCGTCATGCACGCCGCGACCCTCCAGTCCCGTAAACCGAAGGCCGTGGCAGGCGCGCTCAAGTCGCTCGCCCGGATGGCCAGTGCGAAGGAGACGGTGTGAGAACCGCCGGGTCGGAAACGCCCCAGGAAGAGCAGACAATCGGTCGGCTACCGATCTCCGTGGCCGTCAAGGCCCTTACTGCCGGTGTCCTCGCTGGCTACGAGCCGATGCCCGTGCGGCGTCTGCTCAAGAGCGCCGACTTCTCCGAGGGCGCGGTGCCGAAGAGGCAGGTGAAGTCGATCCGCCTGCTGTGCGACGACGCCATGCGTAGATTCCACGACGAGTCACCGACGGCATCCGATGCCTGGCTTGCTCCCCGCCTGCATTACACCTTGCGGATCACGAGGGCCGAGGCCACGGAAGCCGGTCTTTGGAACTTTCTGGCGATGTGCGTGGCTCCGGATTTCGTGCGGTGGCGGTGGGGTAGGCCTAAGGAGGACGACCGCCGTGCAGTGGGCCAGGCGGCCCGTTACGCCGGCCCCTGGCACTCCCAATGCTTCTCACGGCTGTGGTGGGCGGCAGAGCTCTTCCGGGACGGCCCGGACTACCGGCCGGTAGAGATCGCCTGTGGCAACCAGGACGTCTTGAACACGGTCCTCCGCCAAGAGCTGGTCCTGCACCGTCCAGCCGCGCAGGCAGTCGTCCGCCTTTTGAAGAGCCGGGTGACCAGCACCGGCCGAGAGGTGAACGGACTGGCGAAGGCGGCGTATGCGGCGTCCGCCACGATGATTTACGAGGTTCTGGCGCCGGACGAGCTTCAGGAAGCCGACGAGCTGCAGGACTGGATCAACGCCATCGGGGGCGCTGTGGACACTCCCGACGACCGTCTGCCCGCCGGGCCGGACGACGGGCGGGTCGACGAACGCTCCATAAGCACGCTGGTGGAGTGGTTCGAGCGGCTGGCGGCTGTGGCCCCCGTGCGGGGGAAGGAGACCTTGGAGGAGCTGGCAGTCCCCCGCCCTGAGGGCGTCAGTCTCGCGAAGACCGGTCTCGGACTCTGAGGGCTTCGTAGACCACCGAAGCCAGAGCCTTGGCCAGACCGACGGGTACGGCATTGCCGATCTGCCGGGCAATCTGTGTCTTTGTGCCGTACCACTTGAAGTCCTCAGGGAAGCCCTGGATGAGGGCTGCCTCGAACTGGGTGATGGGACGGTCCTCTGTGGGGTGGAGGTACCGTCCCTTTTCGGGCTTGAAGTGCTCCGTGCGAATGGTCACGGAGGGGCGGTCCGCGTGCATCCGACCCATGACGTCGCCCGAGCCGCTGTTGTGGTTATCCCAGCTCTTTGTCGAGAGGTAGACGCGCTCGCCGTTGATGTAGGCGTGCCGCCCCCGCAAGTCGTGTCGATTGCCGCCGGGCGGAATGGCGGCGTAGCGGGCCAGGGACAGTGGTTCAGGAGTGCGGCGGATGTGCAGTTCATCAGTGAGGTAAAACCCTGGCAGAGAGTGACCCAGGCGGGAAATACTCGGCCGGTCGGGAAGATCCCGGAGTTCTTTGTGCTGGGAGCGAGAAAAGACTGTCGGCCCGACTGCCGCCCAGGGCTCCGGAGGTTCGGTAACGCCCCCCTCACTGAAAGTCGGCTGCCATGCGTGAGTGTTCCGGGCGTGTGTGGGGTGAGGGTGCTCGACAGCCTTCCCCAGGTCCTTGTGTGTGCCGATTACGATGGCCCGACGACGGGCCTGCGGAACTCCGTAGTCTGCCGAATTGAGGATTTGGACGCGCAGAACGTATGCGTCCAGTGGCCCGCCGCGTTCAGTGATCTCCCGCAGCGCTTCGAATTGGCCGGAACGCAGGAACCGGTCGACGTTTTCCATGATGAAAATCTTGGGTGAGACCTTCTGCACTACCTTGATGTATTCCTGCCACAGCAGGTTGCGTGGGTCATCCGGATTCTCGTTGCCGAGCCCTGAGAAGCCCTGGCATGGTGGGCCACCCAAGATCACGTCGGAGCCGATGAACGGTCCGGGATCCCAGGTCTGGATGTCGCCGTCATGTACCTCTGCGTCCGGGAAGTTCTCCGCGTACGTGGACGCCGCAGCCTTGTCGAACTCCACTGCCGCCACGGAGTGAAACGGTGACGACCCATGCCCCTCGGGCGCGTACGCGTGAAACCCCTGAGAGAAGCCCCCGGCTCCCGCGAACAAGTCGATCACCTTGATCGGTTCGACACGGGCGGAGTCGGAGGCAGGGCTGGTCATGGTGGGAAAGTCTAGTCTGCGGAGGATACTGTGCCGAGAGGGCACGGGGCGGCTGTTCACGCCGCCCGGGTCATGGCTCATGCCTCCCCATCCCGTTCGTGGCCGAGCGCGTCGGCTATCGCTCGCCCCACTGCCTCGGCGACCGGCGGCGGTGAGGCGTGACCGATCTGACAGTACCGCGAGGTCTTGTTCCCCCTCAGTTCCCAGCGAGGTGGAAACGCCTGCAGGACAGCGACTTGCGGGATGGTGAGCTTGGGGAGGAGCTTCCGCTCCTCGGCCTCCGGTGGCCAGGGGAAGTCCTGCGCAGGCACCGTGTCCCCGAGCGAATTGCCGTTGACCCCCAGCTTCTCCCACGCAGCCTTGCTGCCGCTCTGCCCGAGGTCGGGCCCGCCCCGGTTCTTTGATCCGCCGACGATCGTCGGTGCAGGTCGTGCTGCGCGCCCCGCCCAGTCCGATGCGTGCGGCCAGCCCCGTTCCGCCATGGAGGCCTTGAGTGCGTCACCCACGGTGGGGGTTTGATCCACCACGGGTTCGGGCCACTGGAATCGGCCCGTGTACCCCTTCCTCAGCGCGACGAAGAAGCCCTGTCTCCGTTCCTGCGGGACACCGAAGTCCACTGCGTCGAGGACCGTGTGATGCAGCTCGTAGCCAAGGTGCTCCAGCTCGTCGCGGACGAAGGCGCGCAGATCGGTGAGGTGCTCGGACTCGACCAGATCCGCGACGTTCTCTATAAGGAGGGCTCGGGGCTGTACCGCATGGACCAGGTAGATCGTCGCCTTCAGGAGCTCACGCGCTTCGAGGTCCTGCGGGAGCTTCTTCCCGCCGGTCACCGACCTCACCCGAGGCGGACCGGCCGCCATGAGATCCACGTCGTAGAGGTACGGATGCTCCGCAGGATCGAAGGTGAGCAGGTCAACCTCCAGAACGTTCCACTCCTCCTTGTTGGCGCGGAGGGTTTCACAGGAGTCCCGGTCGCTATCGATCAGAGCCAAGGGAGCGAATCCTGCCTGTTCCAGCCCGAGAGCCTGCCCTCCGGCGCCGGCACAGATCTCGAGAGACGTGAGGCGAGGCGTCGGCACGGTGGATCTCCTGGAAGGCTCGGGTGGAACAGGCGAGGAAGGTGCTCGAGTCACTGCGAGATGATCGCTTCGTTCTCTCGGGACGAGTCGATCGTGGTGAACCGGACCACCTGGTTGCTCCGGCCACGCGCCGCTGAAGGGGCGACGAAAGCGAAGGCCATCACCACCTTGCCGGGGTCGATGTGCCCGTCCGGAGTGATCGCATCGGCGTTCCGCTTCTCCACGATCGGATACAGCGCAATGACTCCTCGCCGCTCCGTCACGTACTGCTCGGTGACGGCATCCCCGCAGGAAGGCAGTGCCCCGGCGATCCGAAGCAGTGCAGCGCGGTGCCGCGGATTGCTGATCGCGCCGAACAAGGGGTCGCGTCGCCGTTCCACGCCGAACCATGAGAAGGACCGGGCGGAGTCGCCGAGGATGATCTGCTGCCGCCGGGCGGTGTGCTGCGGGGCGACGACGAGCCAGTCGTCGATCTGACCGGAGTGCTTGGTGATCTCCTCCAGGTAAGCCAGGTGGGGTGCGAACTGCTCGCCGGAGTGCCACTTCAGGGCTGACAGAACGCTGAGCACCGCATCTGCGGACACGGCGCCGGCGAGGGCTTCCACACGGTGGCGTCGCGCAACGTCGTCGAACTCATATGTGAAGGTGGCCGGGGCGGTGGGCAGTTGTCCCAGGATCGGGGTCCAGAGCCCGACATTGTGCCGGAGTGCCGTCGGCTGCGTCGGGTAGGCCGTCGGCTCCTGCCATTCGCCCGGGGACCTGACCTCCACCAGCCGGGCGTTGTACATCTTGTTCGGACTGGTCGGCTTCAGCCAGGGCAGGTGCTGGGAGACCAGCGGTGGCACCTGGGCAGGGGTGACCTGGGGGCGGCCGTCGACCAGGACCGAGTACTGGGCGAGCTGGGCCCGGAAGGACTCCTCGTCCCGGCAGATGGCTTCGAATCCTTCGTAGAGGTCGAGCTCCTTGCTGCCTGCCGTTTCGTTCCGGCCGATCCAGAGTCGGATCAGGTCCCGGTAGCCCTCGCGGAATCCGAACCAGCGGCCCATCTGCATCATGGTGGAGGCGTTGCCGGCGCGGCGACGGTAGTACGAGACGGTCAGGCCTTCCACGGTGAAGCCGCGGGACAGCTTCTGTCCGCCCAGCAGGATCTTCCAGATGGAGCGGCGCTCGAAGTCGACCTCGCCGCTCTCGATGTCCTTGTCGCCGTTGACGACGATGACGGGGTTGAGATCGCCGCCGATGCGGGCCGTCGCGGCGCCGATGTAAGGGGCCAGCTTCTCGAACGATTCCGGGACGGCGTAGCCGCCGGCCCGCTCACGGGAGACGGGGAGCAGGTCGGACTCGAAGAGCTCGCGCAGGCGGGCGTGACCGGCCGCGCTCGTGTAGCCGGACTCGTCCCACAGCTTGAGGATGCGGCCCTTGAGCTCCCGGTGGTCCGCGGTGAGCCGGGACTCGTGTACCAGCATGGTGTGGTGCCGGTACGTCTCCGGCGGGACCAAGGGATCCTCGATCTCCCGGAAGATCTTGACCGCGGCGGTGAGGACGAACATGTCCATGGCTCGTCTCAGCGAGAGATCGTCGTCCTCTTCCTCGGAGGCGTCGATGGACCGGACGTACGCCAGCTCGTTGGAATTGGCGACGATGCGCTCGTCCTCCGGAACCAACAGCGGGTCGAGATCGTGGAAGTCCTGGACGCCCATGTAGCCCTTTGGGCGCGAGAGGGAGATCAAGAAGTCCTTGGGGAAGATGTCCGCGGTGTCACTGGGGTCGATGAACACATTGGCGAACGGGGTAGCGGTGTAGCCGACGTACTGGGCACGGGGGAGCAGGCTCAGCAGTTCCGAGAGCTTCTCGTTGATCGCGGTGCGCTCCGCGTTGCCGCTGCGGCGGGGGTTGACGGTGTTGACCGATGCCTCGTCGGATTCGTCATCGATGATCAGGGTGGGGATCTCGCCGAGCAGCCCGCTGATCTTCTTCAGGTCCTTGACGAGCTTGGCCAGCACTGTCTTGTTCTTCTTGACCACCATCAGCCGGGCTGCAGCGTGGTCCAGGTTGCGGGGGTCGTGCAGAGGGAGCGACTTTTCGCGCTTTTCGATCTCCAGAGCACGGATCCCCTGGGCCAGGGACTTGTAGTCGTTCTCCCGGGTGGTGAGGCGCTCGATATCGAAGGCACCCAGTTCGGAGGGAAGCCCGGAGTGCTTGATGAAGCGGTCGCGCAGCCAGTCGCGGTCGTCCGCGTAGTCGGATTCGGTCTCCACCGTCCCGCGCAGGATGTTCTCCCGGCCGACGAGCTCCATGTCGAGCCGCCGCTGGGTCTGGCCGCGCAGCAGGTTCAGAGTCCCGCCGAGCACAATAACCAGTCGGTAACCGGCGTCGACCGCCTTGGCGATGACGCCTGTGAAATTCGCGGTCTTGCCCGACTGGACGTATCCGACGACAAGGCCCTTCGATTGGTATGCCTCGGCCGACGTGGGGTCCGCCAGTCGTTCCACGACGCGTTCGGCAGCATCGCCCAGATCCGCCACCGTCTCGACCGGCCAGCCCTTGACTTCACGCAGGTAGCGCTCGTACGCGGGCCAGTACCAGTCGACACCTCGGGGAGTCCCGATGCCGCGCCACGGCGTGTACTCCTGGCTTATGACGACCGGGCCCGCCTCCGTGGTGACGGGGATCGCGTCGTCGAGGAGTTTGCGCGTCGCGGCTTCCAGGCCGAGGCGGTCGAATACGGCTGTCCGACGCCCCTCGGTCCGGGCCTCGCTGCCCGAGCACCAGGAACGGGCGGAAGCGTCCGTTGCGCGGTCCCAGTAGGTGAGGTGCCTGCGCCACAGCTTCAGCAGGGCGAGCGACTCCTCGGTTTCACGGGTGATGGCGTCCCGGAACGCGGCTTCGGACGAGTCCACGGTGATGCCGTGCACGTCGGCATGGAAGGCGACGATTGTGGACAGGGGCATGGGTTTGCCGGCTGGCATGCCCTCTAGGGCACTCCGGTGCACTTCCAGGAGAGCCTTGTCGTTCTCAGTGGGCGTCATGTGGTTGTTCCTCGGCTTTGCTGCGGGCGGAAGAGTGCTGAGCGATCACTGGGGCAGCCGGAATGGGCCGTGCAGAGCCTCCGGAGGGTTGGGCGACGGGTCCAGCCCGGTGAGATCGATGCGGTAGTCGATGTCCTTGATCCGCTCGGCGGCCTCCTTCGGGAGGCCGTTAAGGACGGAGCGGCTCAGGGAAGGGAAGCGATCAGCGGCCTCCAGCACGAGGGGAGCAGTGCGTATCCTCCACCGCTCGTCGTCCGGGCCGCTCGGCAGACCGAGCCTGCCGAGGAGCAGATCGAGGCGGTCGAGTGCGGTGGGCGCCTCTTCGGCGACCTCGCTGTGGACGGACTCGACGCACTGCGTGAGAGTCCGCCCACCCGCGCCTCCACGGGTGACCTGTACGGAGACGAACCACAGAGGGCGACCGGGCGACGGCGTCAGCTGGCCGAATCCGTGGACTGAATGCTCGCGTTCCTCTGCGGAGGTGGTCTTCACCTCCACGTCGTACGCCTCGGTGCTGAAGTCGTGCTCCTCGTCGAGCGGGCCCTTCCACGAATTGACGGCGCTGCTCCAGCCGTGGGCATCGGCCAGGCTTCCCAGGACCGCCAGCTCACCCATCAGGCCTATTCGCTTCTCCGTGGAGAGCGCGCGCGGCTTTTCGAGCAGAGCTCGCCAGGCACGCACCGTCTCACCGAAGGCTTGCTCAGGAGTCCGGTGTCCCAAGGTCACCCGGTCGGCGACAGCGCAGAGGAGGTCGTGGAAGTCGCGCATCAGAGTGCGCTGCGTCGTACGCAGCCGCGCCATGCGGAGGCCCTGGTAGGCGATCTCCTCCACGCGTATGAGGGGGTGCGGTGACCTGGGAAGCCGTTGTCGTGGGCTCAGTTGGAGGTGGAGCGCTATGTCACGGTCGTCCGAGACCACGTAGTCCACACGGGGAGAGCCGGGGGAGGCCAACGGAAAGGAGACGCTGAGGCCCGACTCCAGATACTCCTCGACCTCGGACCAGGAGGCCCGGCTGTCAGCTGTCATGGTCGGTTACTCGGTCGAGCTCACTGCGGGCGGCCGCCACCAGGATCGACTGCCACATTTGCAGATTGTCCTTCTCCCGGGAGCCGCTGTATTCCTTCTCGAAGACGCGGTGCAGCATCAGGTACATCAGCGACTTCAGGAGCGGGGCATCGTTGAGGCTGCCGTCCCGACCACCCAGGATCGCCCGACGGTAGTGCTGGTTGAGGACGACGAGACGGTTCTCCCGATCCAGTTCGAAGAAGAGATCCGTGTCGAGCTTCTGCCACACCATCGCGATCGGTTCCTCAAGGGGGAGCAGGGGAAGCTCCTCCTCGATGGTGGCCCGCACCTCGGGCGCGAGCCCACGTCCCGGTCCGATCACGGGCTTGCGCACCGTGCCGGAGCGCTTTCGGGCCTCCCGGTAAACGGCGTCCGCATCCGCGAGGTACTGCGTGAACGGACGTCCCCGCATGTCGGTGGCCTTCTCCAACCCCTCGATGAACTCGGGGGACGTGTCGACGCCGGACTTCTTCACTGTCAGCCGGAAGACGTCGTTCGGCACCGAGGGCAGGTCGACGGCGACCCGGGCGAGCGAGAGGTGTTGTTCGGGCTGGCGGAAGTTGTTCCAGCCGCCGGCCTGCACCAGGCGGTCGTTGCGATAGAAGTAGAAACCCTGACGGTCGATCACTGTGCCCACTGCCCGGTACTCGTCGAGGTTCGACTTGGGCGTCCAGACGTGGGCTTCGAGGGAGAGGTCGATCGCCGCCCCCGGAACGGTCGTGGTGAATCGACGCGGATAGTCCGCGCTTCCCGACACCGGGTATCCGAACGGGTCGAGAGGTTCTACGCCGAAGTCCAGGTACACGGTCCGTGTACGGACGTCCTCGACGGCGATCGTGATGTTGAAATCGTTCCGCGCCAGGAAGCGATGCAGGTACAGGCCGAGGTGGAGGCCGAGCTTGTTGATCGTCCGCTGGAGATAGCGGTCGGTCTGGCCACTCCCGCCGTGCTTGGGGAAGTCCTTGACCCCGTCCCAGCGGACAACGGTGCCCTGCCACTGGATGGGGCGGTTGTTGTCGTACCGGTCGATCAGACTCTGCGCGTAGGCGGGGTCGACGATGTCGCACTGGAAGTCCGCTCGCGCATGTTCCATCCGCCACCTCCGGCCGACCGTTCGGGTCCGCTTGGTGGTGCTGACGACGGTAACGGCATCGGCGTGCGACAGCGAGGCGGATTTGAGGCCGGTGCCGAACATGCCCAGGGCGCCCGACGCGTAGTCCCGGCGGCCGCCGACGGTCATGGCGACGTCCAGCGCCTCTTCGTCCATGCCGTGGCCGTCGTCGACCACGAGAAGTGAGACCAACCGGTCGCCGTCCCGGAGGAAGTGGATAACCACGTCCTTGGCGCCCGCGTCGATGGAGTTGTCCACGAGGTCGGCTACGGCGACCTCGAACCCGTATCCCTGGCTGCTCAGAGCCTCGACGTAACGGGGGTCGGGCGGCAGGTGCTTGCTCCCTGTTGTGGGAACGTCGAACTTCCAGTCGGTCATGTTCAGCCTTGGCGTCCAAGTTGTCGGCTCGGGTTACGTGCGGTGACGGAATTTGTACAACTGATAACGACCGTAGTCCACGTATCTGACATCGAGGCCCGATCCATGTAATTGGTTCGGGCCGTAGTGCGCGCGAGGATGGAGCTCAGCGTCGGGACGCCCGTGCCACGGCGACGGCTGCGGCCACGTCGGCCGCCACGGTGGCGGGGTCCTCGTGCTCCCAGAAGCGCAGCACTGTCCAGCCGGCTCCGATCAGCTGCTCTGTGGTCTCCAAGTCGCGGGCGACGTTGCGATCCAGCTTCTGCCGCCACCAGTCGGCGTTGGCCTTCGGGCTGGTGGCGTGCTGCGGGCAACCGTGCCAGAAGCAGCCGTCGAGGAAGACGGCGACTTTGATGCCGGGAAAGGCGATGTCGATGCTGCGCCGCGGCATGCCCGGCACCTTGCTGTGGAGCTGGTAGCGGTGCCCTGACTTGTGGAGGAGGCGCCGCACCGCCATTTCAGGGGTCGTGTTCCGACTCGCCTGGCGACTCATCTCGGCCGACTTACGAGGCGAGGGGGGGATGACAGGCACGTGTCCATTCTGCCGGAGGGCAGCAATCCGGATCGGAAGTTCGGGCCAAGTCCGCAGAGCTTCAGAGTGTGCATGGCAGCCTCGCTTTGGAACTCCAGTTCGATATGTCACTCCTTGGTGCGAAACTGTGGCGTCTGCTCGGATCGCAATGAGGGGGACCATGAACTCCAGCGGTAGACCGTTGACGTCCATCGAGATCTGCGCCGGTGCCGGGGGGCAGGCGCTCGGTCTGCACCAGGCCGGCTTCAGGCACCTTGCGCTCGTGGAGATCGACAAGTTTGCATGCAAGACACTGCGCGCGAATGTGCTGGATCACCCGGAGTGGGCCGGCTGCGAGGTCGTCGAGGGCGACGTGAATGAGATCAACCCCTTCACGCATGAGCAGCTGGCAAAGTTTGAGCTGAAGCCGGGCGAGCTGGACCTGCTGGCAGGTGGTGTGCCTTGCCCGCCGTTCTCCATCGCGGGGAGGCAGCTGGGGGAGGAGGATGAGCGCGACCTCTTCCCCAGGATGCTCGGGCTGGTGGATCAGCTCCGGCCGAAGGCGGTGATGATCGAGAACGTCAAGGGGATCCTGGATGCGAAGTTCAACGACTACCGCGCACGGATCGCTGCAGAGCTGGAGGATTACGGCTATATGTTCTGCGGCTGGCAGCTGATCGAAGCTTGTCGTCATGGGGTTCCACAGCTCCGCCCCCGGGCCGTCCTGGTCGCGATTGCCGCGGGGTACATGACTGATGCGGCCTTCGAGTGGCCGGTGGGCTGCGGGGAGATCGTCACTGTGGCTGAGGCTCTCGAAGGCACCATGCGGGAGCGGTGCGAGCCGTTCGGGGCCGAGGGGAAGGCCGTCTTCGACAAGTGGCTGGCGAAGGCGACAGCGCGTGGCACTGAGGCCCCGACTCTGGTCGGTGGTTCGAAGAAGCACGGCGGGGCCGATCTGGGGCCCAGCCGGGCCAAGGCCGCATGGGCCGAGCTCGGTGTCGATGCGATGGGCGTGGCCAACAACCCTGACCAGTGCGATCCCGACCGCGATCTCTTCAGGGAGAACGGGCCCATGCTTACGGTCGAACAGGCTGCGATCATCCAGGGATTTCCGCGGCACTGGGCGTTTCAGGGAGGGAAGACCGCCCGTTACCGCCAGGTGGGCAACGCCTTCCCGCCCCCGGTCGCAGAGGCCGTGGGCAGGGCGATCGCGGCAGCACTCCGTGCGGACAGGCAGCCGAGCCCGGGCATGGACGGTACCCGCACCGTGATTTCGGCTGCTCGACCGGATACCGGGCTCGGCGCACCGGCTGCGATTCACCCCTCCGTCGGTTCTAAGCCTGTGGAGTCCGGGCAGCTCATGTTCCCGGAAGCGGAACCCGAGCCCGCAGGCCCGAATTTCTGAGCAAGGGCGGCCGGGCACCGTGTCGTCGGAGCGATGAGGCTGCTAACGGCTCGGTCCCGGGCCCTGCCAGGGCCCGGGACGCTGCACCCCCTGCCACGGGGGCGCGGCCCATCCCTGCGGCATCGCCACGAACGGCCGCGGCAACGTCGCCGAAGCCTGGGTCAAGGCCGGTTGGGCTACGTGTTTGCGGTGCCAGAGGTGGTGGAGGAGTTCCTGTTCCCGGGCTGTGAAGTCCGGGCCCGCCGTGCCCCTGTGGGCTCGTTGGCGGAGGAAGGCCAGGGACGTGGCGAAGGAGATGTACTCGGCGACGGTGCGGGCGGCGGCCGGGCCGCCGGTGCGGCGGGCGACGTCGCGGGCTATGCCCCGGGCGCGCATCGAGGAGAGGGCGAGGGGCTCGGGCGGGGTGAGCCAGCCCGCGGCCTGGTAGGCCGGGAGGAAGGTGCGTATGGTGCGCAGCTCGTTCTGGCGGGACCAGATCGCGAGCCAGGTCAGGACGCCGAAGACGGGGACCATGAACAGGGCGTAGACCGCGAGGAAGGCCAGGGGCGAGAGGCTGGCCGAGCCGTTCCAGACCGCGTGCAGGACCATCGCCGTGAGCAGGCCCGCGAAGGGGATGAGGATGCGGGTGATTTTGCGGCGCGGGGCGAGGGTCGCCGCGATGCCGAAGCCCAGGCCCGTCATCGTGGTGAAGAGCGGGTGCGCGAACGGCGACATCAGGACCCGCATGAAGAACGTCGCCACCGTGGCTGCCGGCACCCCGTCGCGGCCGAAGCTCTGGTCGGTCACGAAGGCGTTGCCCAGGTAGAGGATGTTCTCGGTGAACGCGAAGCCGGTGGCCGTGATGCCCGCGATCACCACGCCGTCGACGGTGTTGTTGAAGTCCCGGCGGCGGAAGAGGAAGAGCAGGAGGACCGCGGCCGCCTTGCCGGTCTCCTCCACGACGGGTGCGACGAACGTCGCCCCCCACTTGTCGGCCTCCGGGCGCTGCGCGAGGTCGACGGAGCTGACCAGCCACTCCGTGGCGTAACCGTTCGCGATGATGGCCATCAGGGTGGCCGCGCACGCGCCCCACGTGAAGGCGAAGACCAGATTCCGCCAGGGCTTGGGCTCGACCCGGTCCATCCAGCGGAACGCCGCCACGAGCAGGGGTACGGGCAGCACGGCGAGGCCGAGCCCCACCAGGAACCCCTCGGTGCCCGTCTGCTCCCGCACCAGGGCGAGGATGACCAGGCCGCACAGGGCCAGGAGCAGGATCAGCGCGCCTGCGCGCACCGCCTTGTTGTCCCACAGGGCGCGGCGCGGCTTGTAGCGCCAGCCCGCCGGGGCGGGCATCGCGGAGAAGTTCGGCTGCTGCGCGAAGGCGGGCACCGGCCCGGCCGTCGGCTGCTGGTGGGGTGGGGACTCATGCACCCGATGACCCTAACCAAGGGACGCCGGGGCGGCTCCGGTATTCCGGGGCCGGATTCCGGGGGCCGGATTCCGAGCGTCGGATTCCGGGAGCCGGTACTCCCCACCCTCACCTGCCGGCGTGCGTCAGTGCCTCAGTGCGCCTTGCGGCGGAACAGCAGGTCGTGGACCACGTGCCCCTTGTCCAGGCCCTGGCCCTCGAAGCGCGTCAGCGGACGGAACTCCGGGCGCGGCGCGAAGCCGCCGTCGGCCTGGGTGTTCTCGAAGTCCGGTGCCGCGGAGAGCACCTCCAGCATCTGCTCCGCATACGGCTCCCAGTCCGTCGCACAGTGCAGGAGGGCGCCCGGGGCCAGGCGCGTGGCCGCCAGCGCCAGGAACTCCGGCTGGATCAGCCGGCGCTTGTGGTGCCGCTTCTTGGGCCACGGGTCCGGGAAGTACACGCGCAGGCCGGCGAGCGAGTCCGGAGCGAGCATCTCGCGCAGCAGGATGATCGCGTCGCCGTTGGCGACACGGACGTTGGTCAGGCCGTTCCGCTCGGCGAGACCGAGCAGATTGCCCTGCCCGGGGGTGTGCACGTCGCAGGCGAGGATGCCGGTGCCGGGGTCGGCCGCCGCCATCTCGGCCGTGGCCTCGCCCATGCCGAAGCCGATCTCCAGCACGACGGGCAGCTCGGGGTCGCCGAAGAGCTCACCGAGATCCAGCTTGCTCAGGCCGTCGATGTCCAGACCCCACTTGGGCCACAGGCGGCGCAGGGCCTCGCCCTGGCCGGTCGTGACCCGGCTGCGGCGCGGCTGGAACGAGCGGATGCGCCGCTCGTGGTGCGAGCCCGCCGGGTCCGGCGCCGGACCGTCGGGGAACATCGGCTCGCGACGGCCGCGCGCGGGCTGCGCAGCGGCCGCAGAAGCGACGGCTGCTTCGACGGCTGCTGCAGCGGCTGCTTCGGCGGCCGGAGCACCGGCCTGCTCGTCGGCGGTCACGGGGGCTGAGGGGGAAGCGTGGTTCTCGGACACAGTTCTTCAATTCTACGGGCGTGTCGAAACTGGCCAGGGGATCACGATTTCTGCAGGTCAGGCCGCTTCCATTGCCCGCAGCGCCCTCCTGGCCACCTCCCGCCCGATCGGCAGCGCCGCCGTCGCAGCCGGGGACGGTGCGTTCAGCACGTGCACCACCCGCGGCGACTCCGCGAACAGGAAGTCGTCCACGAGCGTGCCGTCCCGCAGCACCGCCTGCGCCCGGACGCCCGACGGGGCCGGTATCAGATCCTCCGCCGTCACCTCCGGCAGCAGCCGGCGGGCCGCCTCCGTGAAGGCGCGCTTGGACAGCGAACGACGGACCTCACCCGCCCCGTACCGCCAGTGGCGGCGGGCGAGCTGCCAGGAGCCGGGCCAGGCCGCCGTCCCGGCGAGCTCGCCGGGACGCAGCGTCAGGCGGCCGTACCCCTCACGGGCGAGGGCCGGGACCGCATTCGGCCCCAGGTGCACCGTGCCGTCGATGCCGCGCGTGAGATGGACGCCCAGGAACGGGAAGGCCGGGTCCGGCACCGGATAGACCAGGCCGCGCACCAGATCCGTACGCCCCGGGGCCAGCTCGAAGTACTCCCCGCGGAACGGGACGATCCGCACGCCGGGATCATCGCCCGCCAGCCGCGCCACGCGGTCGCTGTGCAGCCCCGCGCAATTGACCAGCGCGCGAGCGCGCAGCACCTCGCCCAGCCCCGTGCGCACCGCGACCGCCGCACCACGCCGCCCGATCACCCGCACCTGCGCCCCGTACCGCACGGAGGCCCCCGCGTCCTCCGCCAGACGGGCCAGGCAGCGCGCCACCGCGCCGTAGTCGCACACGCCCGTCGAACCGACGTGGATGGCCCCCGTGCCGCGCACATGCGGCTCGTACTCGGCTATCTGGGCGGGGCCGAGCTCGCGCACCGGCACGCCGTTCTCCCGGCCGCGCTGGACCAGGGCGTGCAGACGGGGCAGCTCCGCGTGGTCCGCGGCCACGATCAGCTTGCCGGTGATCTCATGCGGCAGGCCGTGCTCGGCGCAGAACTTCACCATCTCCGCCGCGCCCCGCACCGCGAACCGCGCCTTGAACGAACCCGGGCGGTAGTAGATCCCGCTGTGGATCACTCCGCTGTTGCGCCCGGTCTGGTGGAGCGCGGGACCCGGCTCCTTCTCCAGCACCACGACGCGCGTACCCGGCCGGGCGCGCGTGATCGCATAGGCCGTCGACAAGCCCACGATGCCGCCGCCGACCACCAGCACATCGCAGTCGTACGCCCTCACCACGTCACCTCCCCGCGCCTGCCGGCACACCCGCGACCGGGCAACCGGTTCCCCTCGGCGCCTCACCCACGCCCCCCATCATGACCTGCGCCACTGACAACCGGTCGAAACCCAGGTCAGGCAGGGGAGCCCAAGGAAGTGATCACACGCTCACGGTTCAGGCGCGCTCATGCCGGCAGTCGCGCTCATGCCGGCAGTACGGATCCCGCCGCCGGCACCGCTCACGCCAGCGCCGCCGGCACCGCTCACGCCAGCGACACCGGCACCGCTCACGCCAGCGACACCGGCACCGCTCACGCCAGCGACACCGGCACCGCTCACGCCAGCGACACCAGCAGCGGCCGCGCCCGCTCCCGCAGCTCCATCACCCGCGGCTCGTCCCCGTACGGCTCCAGCCGGTGCAGCAGATCGCGGACGTACTCCGTCGTGCGCGCCGAGGAGATCCGGCCCGCCACCTCCACGGCCCGCGTGCCGGCCGCGCAGGCGGCGTCCAGGTTCCCGGACTCCAGCTCGGCGACCGCGGACACCACGAGCCGCAGCCCGTGCGAGCGGACGAACTCCTCCGTCGGCCGGGCCAACGCCTGCTCGGTGAAGCGCTGCACCTGCCGCGGCATGCGCAGGTCGCGATAGCACTCGGCGGCATCCGCCGCGAACCGCTCGTGGCTGTAGAAGTCCAGCCACGACGGGTCCGGATCGCCCGTGCGCGCCCGCTCCAGCCACCCCTCGGCGGCCTTCAGTGCCGCACCGCACGCCGGTGCGTCCCCGGCCTTCGCCTGGGCCCGCGCCTCCACCAGGCGGAAGAAGCTCATGGTGCGGGCGGTGGCCAGGCCGCGGTTGCGCTCGAGGGCGGCCTGCGCCAGGTCGACACCCTCGTCGGCGAAGCCGCGGTAGGTGGCCTGCAGGCTCATCGAGGCCAGCACGTAGCCACCCAGTGGCACGTCGGCGGCCGCACGGGCGAGCCGCAGGGCCTGGATGTAATAGCGCTGCGCGGCCTCCTGCTGGCCGGTGTCGAAGGCCATCCACCCGGCCAGCCGCGTCAGCTCCGCGGTGGCGCCGAACAGCGAACGGCCCACCTCGTCGCTGTACGAACCGAGCAGCAGGGGAGCTGCGTCGACCCGCAGGCACTCGGGGACCATCGACGAACGCCAGTCGCCCCCGCCGTACTTGGAGTCCCAGCGGCGCGCGTCCTCCGCGGCCTCCCGCAGCTTGCTGACGTCACTGTGGCCCACGCGCTGCGGTATGGCCCCGTCCGGGCCGCCCGTGCCCTCGGTCTCCCCGGCCGCCGTGTGGGCCTCGCGCGCCACCGAGCTGTCGGCAGGGGTTATCAGCCACCTGGAGGCGGGCGTGGCATAGGCGCTGACGGAGAAGGATCCGGCCAGGCTCTGCCAGATGCCGCCGCCCCCTCGCCGACCGGCGAGATCCAGCCTGTACAGCTCCGTCGCGGACCGCACGGCCTGGCCGACATCGCGCGGAAAGGAGAGCCCCACCTCCGGGGCGGGGTCCGCATCCGCGAGGCCGATCTCGTGCAGCGGGACCGGCCGTCCGAGCTTGCCGGCGATGGCCGCCGCGATCAGATGGGGCGCCGCTCCCTGGGGCACCATGCCCTTGGAGACCCAGCGCGCGACGGACGTCTTGTCATAGCGAAGCGTCAATCCGCGCTGCGCACCGAGGTCGTTGACCCTGCGCGCGAGACCGGCGTTGCTGATCCCGGCGAGGGCGAGGACGGTGCCGAGCTTCTCGTTCGGCCCGCGTGGCTCCCTGGACATGCGCACCCCTCGACGACGCGACGCCCGCCCCGGCATAGGCGCGGGGCATTCGTAAACCCAGCGTAGTTCCCCGCATCCCGACCGTTAAGAGGTGGTGTCCCGGATGGCGAGATTCTGGTCCGTGCGGACGTGCACCGAGGGGCGCGTGCTCCGGTTGTGTGTGGCTGTGCGCCCGCCGTGCGCTCTGTCCGCGCCATCCGGGGAGCGCTTCCATGGGAGTCGCGTGGGTTGGCCCGCTGCCTGGATCCAGTGGGCTGGGGGAAGCCGCCGCCTCATTCCCCGCGGGCGGCGGACCGGTCCGGGAGGCGGCTGACCGCCTCCCGGGCCGTGACGTGCGGGTCGAAGCACTGGACGAGTGCGCCCCCGTGCAGCCGCTGTCCCGAGTTTGGCCGGATCCTGCCCTCGGGTAGCCGCCCGGCAGTCGTCCGGTAGCCGCCCGGCAGTCGTCCTGTAGCGCCTGACGGCCGCCCTGTAGCGCCTGAAGGCCGCCCCGTAGCGGCCACTTGGCGCGTCGCACGCGCGCGTGGACGTCGCCCGCCTCCGTGCGTGACAGCATGGCGGTTGCGTGCACACGACCGTCCGGCGTGCCACTTCGCCCCGCAATCACGCAAGTTGGGGTGAAAGGCGCGACCAATGGGTTGCCTCTTTCGTGGTGGTCTCGTTGTGGCAACCGGCGACTTCCTGTGCATGATGACTGCGGATGGCAGCACTTGATGGCCGTCCAGCTGGTGCTCGGTCGGTTGTCCACGTCGGTTGTCCACAGCCTGTGGAGGCGGAATGCGCTGGGTGGTGGGGTGGAGCAGCACCACCGAGGGGACCGGGCGGCAACGTTCCCCGTCGCACGACAACTACGGCGGCAGCAGCGTCGGTTACGCCCGGAGCGGCCCCGGTCACGAAGAAGGCCGCGACGGCTTCGAAGGCCCCACCGTCCACCCCGTCGGCGCCCAGCTCCTGTGGGGCGACCCGGCCCCCCTGTGGGCCGTGGGCGACTGGCGCCCCGACGAGGTCCGCGTCGTCCAGCTGGACCCCCTCACCCGCCTCGCCGTCCTCGGCCGCTGCGGCGCCGGAGACGAGCAGCTGCGCGTCGGGCTCGTCGCCGCCCGCGGAGGCGCCCTGCGGCACCTCACGGCCTGGCCCGGCAGCTACACCGCCGTCGCCCAGGTGGGCCGCCGCACCACGGTCGTCGGCGACCTGGCGGGCGCCCGCCCCGTCTTCCACACGGCCTGGGCCGGCGGCACCGCCTACGCCACCGCCGCCCTGCCCCTCGCCGACCTCATCGAAGCCCAGCTCGACATCGGCCACCTCGCCGCCCTCCTCGCCTGCCCGGACTCCCCGGAGGCCCTCGGCGACGGCACGCCCTACAAGGGCGTACGGCGCGTGCCGCCCGGGCACGCCCTCGTGCTGCGCGACGGCACGCGCGACATCATCGGCTACGAACCGACGGCGTCGCTGGCCGTCTCCGCCCCCCAGCTCCAGCCCGAGAAGGCCGTCGAAGGCATAAGAAGCGCGCTCGTCGAGGCCGTACGGACCCGGCTCGCCGCCCCCCGGCACGCCCCCGACCACGGCCTCGGCGGCCTCGACCCCGGCCCCGTGCCCGGCATGGGCCCCGCCCACCGCCGCGCCGCCCGCGGCGGCCCCGCCCCCGGCATCGGCGCCGACCTCTCCGGCGGCAGCGCCTCCGCCACCCTGGCGCTGCTCGCCGCAGGCCTGCCCGGGATGCCCGGCACGCCCCTGGGCCACGGCACCGGCGGCGGCGAACGGCTGCTCGCCGTCACCTTCA
This sequence comes from Streptomyces rectiverticillatus, assembly GCF_013394065.1. NCBI lineage: Bacteria > Bacillati > Actinomycetota > Actinomycetes > Kitasatosporales > Streptomycetaceae > Streptomyces > Streptomyces rectiverticillatus. The sequence continues at coordinate 3,456,515 of NZ_CP040752.1, read as the reverse complement.
ACGACCTCGTCACCGACGACAACCGCGTCCGCGAGGCCGAGCTCGAACGGGCCCACGCCATCGCGGCCAACCCCCGGCTGCGGCACATCGTCGTCGCCGCGGGCGAGGAGGCCCTGCCCTACGCGGACCTGGCCGGCGGCCCCCTGACCGACGAACCGGGCCCCGCACTCGTCACCGCCGAGCGCCACCGGCACCGGCTGGCCGTGGGCGGCGCGGACCACCTCGTCGGGCACGGCGCCCGCCAAGTGCTCGACGCCCACCCGGCGCGCCTGGCCGACCTCCTGATGGACCGCCGCCGGCGCCACCTGCTGCGGCCCGTCTCCGCGCTCGCCCGCGCCGACAAGGCCTCCGCGCAGGCCCTCTTCATCCCCTTCACCGTCTACCGGGCGGCCCGCCGGCTGGCCCGTACGTCCTACCGGGAGGGCCTGGAGGCGGCCGCCGGGCAGCTACGGGCCACGGCCTTCCCCGTCGTCGACGACACGCCGGGCCCGGCCCTCCCCGCCGGGGTGGGCGGGGCCGTCGACGCCTCCCTCGCCGCGCTCACCTGGTGCCGGCCCGGCCCGGCCGCCCGCTGGCTCACGGGTGAAGCCCTGGCCGAGGTATCGGTCCGGCTGCAGGCCGCGGCCGTCCGGCCCCAAGGGCTCGCACAGCGCCCCGGCGAACGCCGCGCGGCCGCCGCCCTGGCCCGCCACGCCGCCGACCACCGCGTCTTCGAACAGGCCGCCGAGGTCCGCAGCCAGCGCCTCCACGCACCCTTCCTCGACAACCAGGTCGTACGGGCCTGCCGCGCCCTCCCCGAGGCGCTCCGGGTCCAGCCGGGGGCGCGCGCCTCGGTGCTGCGCGCCGTCCTCGCCGGGGCAGGCGTCCGCGAACTCCCGCCCGGCTGGGGCGCCACCTCGCACGCGGCCCACGCCGCCGCCGTACGGGCGGGGCTACGGGCCTCCGCCGGCCCCCTGCTGGAGCTCTTCGACGCGCCGCTCCTCGCCGACGCCGGGCTCGTCGAAGCCCGGGTCGTCAGAGCGGCCCTGCACGGGGCCGCGAACGGCCGTGCGCTGCCCCTGGACGGCCTCGCGGAGCTCGTCTCCACCGAGGTGTGGCTACGACGGCTGCTGGCCCGCCGCGGCACGTGCTGGACGGGCTCGGCGGCACCGCGCCAGCGGGCGGTGGCGGGCGGAGTGGCACGGGGGCCGGGGCTGTGAGGGGGGGCTGCGCCGTCTCGACCCGCTTCCCCCACCCGCTACCCCGTGACCCGCTACCCGTTACGCGCTACCCGCAGGAGATCCGCGACTGCGCCCAGTCCGACACCGCCACCCACCCCATTCCCTGCCGGGGATGCACCACCAGCCGGACGCTGCGGTACCCGGACAGCGGCACGTGCACCGGCACCGCCGCCTCCCCGCCCTGCAGCACGCCGGACCGCCACAGGGGCACCCCGTCGCCGTAGACGGAGAACCGCGCGGCTCCCAGCCCCATGGACATGTCGTCGACGCCCACGAGGGCGTCGAAGGCCGTGCAGGGCCGGTTGAGGTCGACGGTCACGGCCGAGGGCGCGTGCACGCTCACGCCGTGCCCGTACGCGACCCCGCCGACCCGCTGGCCGTACCGCTGCCACAGCCAGCTGCGCACGCCCAGCCGGACCTCGGGCCCGGTGCCGTCGCCCATGCCCGCGTAGACGAGCTGGTTCAGCTGGTAGACGCGGGGCGGTAGGGGAGGGGGCGAAGGCGTGGGAGAGGGGGAGGGCGACGGGGACGGCGAGGGCGACGGCCTGCGGACCGGGGGCGCGGAAGGCGGCGGCGAGGGCTTGGGGCGCGGCTTCGGCGCAGCGACGTGAACGGGAGGAACGGGCGCGGGGGTGACGCGGACGACCTGTGGTGATGCAGGTGCCTTCGCCCTGGGCGTCGGTTTCGGCTTCGCCGAGGGCGTCGGCGAAGGAGTGGGGGAGTGACGCGGTGACGGCGTCGGCTCCGGCGTTACGCCGGGCGCAGGCGTCAGCGGGGCGGCGCTGGCCTCGGCCTGCGGCGCCCGGTCCGGCGCGGGGGAGTGCCCCATCAGGGCGTACGCCACGGCGGCACCCGCCGCGGCCACCACGCCACCGACGACGGCCAGCTTCGCGGGCGCCCCCAGCCCCTTACTCGCAGCGGCCCCACCGGAGCCCCCACCGGAACCACTGCCGGACGCGCCACCGGAAGCCCCGCCCGCCCCGGCGCCGGCACTGGAGCCGGCCCCGGCCCCGGATCCCGCACTCGCCCCGGCCCCCGAGCTCGCTCCCGAGCCGGCACCGGCACCGGCCCCCGCCGAACCTCCGCTCGCAGCGGCCACCCCCGCCCCCGCGGCCGTCCCCGCCCCGGCCGCACCGGTCGCGAGGCCCGCGGCAGCCTTGGCGGAGAACCCGGCGGCGAACCAGCCGATGACCGCCACCGGCAGCAGCGCCCGCAGCCGCTCATTGACGTCGGCGACCTCCATGGCCGCCGTACGGCACCGGGCGCAGCCCTCCAGGTGCTTGCGCAGCCCCCGCTCGGCCCGCATCCGCAGCCCGCCCCGGGCGTACGCCCCGAGCCGGTCCGCAAAGCGCGCGCAGTCGCCGCCGGCCGTCAGCGAGGTGCTCACATGCGCCTGCAGGTACGCCTGCTTCAGGCCCTCGCGCGCCCGGTGCGCCAGCACCGCCGTCGCATTGGCCGTCAGCCCCAGCAGCGGCGCGACCTCGCTCGGCGACTCCTCCTCGACCGTGGTGTGCCACAGCACCGTCTGCCACCGCGGCGGCAGACTCCGGAACGCCTGCACGGCGAGCGAGTGCTCGGCCTCCTGCATGGCCAGGACGTCCGCGCCCGGCCCGAGCCCCTCCCCGTCCTCCGTGGCAGGCAGCCGCGCGGCCGACGAGGCGAACGCGGCGAAGTCCTCGACCAGCTGCTCGCGCTTGGTGCTCTTCCCCCAGGTGGCCGCGACCCGCCGCACCGTGGTCATCAGATAGGCACGCACCGACGACTCGGGCCCGGCCCCGCCCCGCACGGCCTGCAGGGTGCTCGCGAAGACCTCGTTGGTGAGGTCGTCCGCGGTGTGGTTGTCGCGGCAACAGGTGCGCGCATAGCGGCGCACCGCCGGGGCGTGGCGGCGGTAGAGCTCCTCGTAGGCATCGCTCTCGCCGGCCCGCATCCGGGCCACCAGCTGGGTGTCGGTCAGGGGCGCATCGGCGGCGGCGTCCGTCCGGCGGTGCTTGCGCCTGCGCTGCCGCGGCACGCTCGGACCGGCGCCCCTGACCGGCTCCCCGGCCGGTGCGGAACCGCCTCCCTCATCGGAGGGCCGGGGCAAGGACGGTCTGTCCGCCTTCTCGCTCCCGCTCGGATCTTCCTGCCCGTCAACACCCATAGCGCAGGCCCCTGTACATGCCGGCACACCCGAACACCGGGACAGCGTGGCACAGTGGCGCCCGTCACCAGCTCGGCATGGGCATCAACCACCCGTCCGGGGTGACTTCGGCTGCATGACGCACTGGTTGTCACCCGAACGGGGAAGGAACGCCTGATGGGCTCGTGAGGCGCTTGATGCGCTGCGGATGCGCCCGGCCCGCATGGAGAGCCGGCCGGGCGCGCCCGTCACACAGAAGGCCTACGCGGCGGACGAGAACCCGGACCTACTCGGCGGGCCGGGACCGCAGCCCCTCCAGCAGGATGTCCAGCAGCCGCGAGGACGCCGCCGCCTGCTGCACCGCATCCGGCAGCGACGGCGCGGCCGTCGCTATCACCAGCAGCACATCGGCCACGGTCACGTCCGGACGCAGCTGACCCGCCGCCCGCGCCCGCTCCACGAGCCGGCCGACGACCTCGAGCAGCGCCGCCGCACCCGCGTCGTGCCGCTCCGCGGAGGCGGCCGTCCGCTGCTCGACCAGCCGCAGCTCGTGCAGCTGGCCACCGGTGGCGCCCGGCTGCCGCTGCTGCGGCACCCGCGCCTCGATCTCCTCGGATTCCCCGTCGACGCCGACCCGCAGCACCTGCGGCGGCAGCAGCCGCCCCGCACCCGAGGCCACCGACGTGCGCAGGAAGCGCGACAGAGCCGACCACGGCTCGTCCTCCTGGCCCAGCGCGGTGCGGGCCTGCTCGGTCAGCCGGGCGGTCTCCTCCTCGGCTATCCGCCGGACGAGGACGTCCTTGCTGGGGAAGCGGCGGTAGACCGTCCCCACGCCGACGCGGGCGCGGCGCGCCACGTCCTCCATCGGCGCCCCGTAGCCCAGCTCGCCGAAGACCTCGCGGGCCGCACGCAGAACGTGCTCGAGATTGCGCTGGGCGTCCACGCGCAGAGGCGTGCTGCGGCCACCGCCCGCTTCCGACGGCGCGACAGCGGTGGACCAATGAGAGCCCTGAATATGCATATGTGTTCCCCCGGTTATGACGTCTCCCCCCGGAGACTCCCCGCCCTGACTGCCGGGGCACGTCTCTGACACCCCGACGGAGTACGAACATAGTTGAGCCCAGGTCAAGAAAGAAGGGGTAGTTCCGCACCGGGCACCCCCGATTGGAGTACATGCCCCCTCCACAATGATTCTGCACCACCGCGCAACCCGACCGCAGCCACCCTGACCTGCGCACCTGTCTCTCGAACCGGTGCGCCCCCATGGAGGGATCAGCTCCGCCGCCCGGTCATACATTTCGCACGGCCTGTGGACAAACTCCTGCCGGGGGTGCGTCATGGGGAGGGAGCTGTGCTCGAGGACTGAGGAGTGGCCTTGGCGAAGGAACCGGCGCGCATTCTGGTGGTCGGCGGCGGCTACGTCGGGATGTACACCGCCCTGCGGCTGCAGCGGAAGCTCAAGCGCGGCGAGGCGACCGTCATCGTGGTCGATCCCGAGCCGTACATGACGTACCAGCCCTTCCTCCCCGAGGCCGCGGCCGGCTCCATCTCCCCCCGCCACGTCGTCGTCCCGCTGCGCCGCACCCTCGACAAGTGCCAGGTCGTCATCGGCGAGGTGAAGTCCGTCGACCACGCCAAGCGCACCGCCGCCGTCACCACCCTCGCCTCCCGCGAGGAGGGCACCGGCGCCGTGCAGATCCGCTACGACGAGCTGATCCTCGCGCCGGGCTCCGTCTCCCGCACGCTGCCCGTCCCCGGCCTCGCCGACTACGGCATCGGCTTCAAGACCGTCGAGGAGGCCATCGGCCTGCGCAACCACGTCCTCGAACAGATGGACATCGCCTCCTCCACCCGCGACCCCGCCGTCCGCGACGCGGCCCTCACCTTCGTCTTCGTCGGCGGCGGCTACGCGGGCGTGGAAGCCCTCGCCGAACTGGAGGACATGGCCCGCTACGCCGCGCGGTACTACCACAACCTCGAACCCGACGACCTGAAGTTCGTCCTGGTCGAGGCCACGGGGCGCATCCTCCCCGAGGTCGGCGAGGAGATGGGCGCCTACGCGCTGCGCGAGCTGCGCGGCCGCAACATCGACGTCCGCCTCGACACCCGCCTGGACTCCTGCGCGGACCGCATCGCCGTCCTCAGCGACGGCTCCCGCTTCCCCACTCGAACGCTCGTCTGGACCGCGGGAGTCAAGGCCCACCCGATCCTCGCGGCCACCGACCTCCCCCTCAACGGCCGCGGCCGCCTCAAGTGCACCCCCGCCCTCGCCGTGGACGGCGTCGAACACGCCTGGGGCGCCGGCGACGCGGCGGCCGTCCCCGACCTCACCGCGGACGACCCCGCCACCACCGTCTGCGCCCCCAACGCCCAGCACGCCGTCCGCCAGGCCAAGGTCCTCGCCCACAACGTCCTCGCCTCACTGCGCGGCGAACCGCTCAAGGACTACCGGCACGAGTACGTCGGCTCCGTGGCCTCCCTGGGCCTCCACAAGGGCGTCGCCCACGTCTACGGCAGGAAACTCAAGGGCTACCCCGCCTGGTTCATGCACCGCGCCTACCACCTCAGCCGGATCCCCACCTTCAACCGCAAGGCCCGCGTCCTCGCCGAGTGGACCCTCACCGGGCTCTTCAAACGCGAGATCGTCTCCCTCGGCTCGCTCGAAAACCCCCGGGCCGAATTCGAACTCGCCGCAGACACCGGACGTCACCCGGAAGCGAGTTGAAGCAGGTCATGGGCCCTGTGGCGGAGCCGGGAACTCCCCCGAAGAGGCCGACGTCTGACGGATGTCAGTCCGGTCGGCCACACTGGTCGTGTGACCATGGGTGGGCTCGTACCTGCGAAGAGTAACAATTACGAGGATTCGGACGTTTGCTGCATTCCCCCGGGGGCAGTCCCCCGCACCGACGATCGCGGCCCCGCGCCGGGCACGCGGATCGGCCACACCCCGTCGCCGAGCTGGTCCGGAACGACTCCGCGAGGTAATCCTCAGTGAACTTCACCCGCTGGAGCGCCCGGCTCCCCGGCACACAGCGCCGAGCCGCGGCGCGCGCCGACCGCAAGGACCGCACCGCCGCCCCCGCACAGCCCGCGCCCGCGGCAGGCGGCTCCGTGCCCGCCGCCCGGGCCGAGGCCGCCCCGGCCCCCGCCCCCGCACCGGACGGCCCCGTCCCCACCCTCGACGGGCTCTCCGTCCACGACACGCTCGGCAAGGTCCCGGCCCTCGTCGCCGTCGTCTACGGCCCCGAGCACCGCATCGCCTACGTCAACGACGCCTACGCCGCCCTCTTCGGCGCCCGCAGCCCCGGAGCCCCCGCCCGCGAAGCCCTCCCCGAGCTCACCGAGCTCGGCCTGCTCCCCCTCATGGACCAGGTCCTGCGCAGCGGCAGGCCCCGCACGGTCAAGTCCCGCCGCATCACGGCCGACGTCAACGCCGCGATGAACCTCGCCGCCGCCCCGGGCACCACCCCCGCCGCGAGCGACACCACCCCCGCGGCCGACGTCCCCCACCAGAGCGCCGCCACCGACCCCGACACCCGCCCCCGCAGCGGCTACTACACCTTCACCTGCTCCCCGATCGCAGTCGGCGCCACCGAAGCCAAGCAGCCCGGCGTCCTCGTCTTCGCCGCGGACGTCACCGACCAGATCGAAGCCGCCGAACGGCTGCGCGCCAGCGAGCGCCGCCAGCGCGAGGCCGCCGTCACCCTCCAGCGCAGCCTCCTCCCGCAAGAGCTCGAACAGCCAGACGACCTGCGCGTCGCCGCCACCTACCAGCCCGGCGGCAAGGACACCGCCGTGGGCGGCGACTGGTACGACGTCATCACCCTCGGCGCCGGCCGCACCGCCCTCGTCATCGGCGACGTCATGGGCCGCGGAGTGCGCGCCGCCGCCGTCATGGGCCAGCTCCGCACCGCCGTACGCGCCTACGCCCGCCTCGACCTGCCGCCCCACGAGGTCCTCCAGCTCCTCGACGGCCTCGCCAGCGAAATCGACGCCACACAGATCGCCACCTGCATCTACGCCGTCCACGACCCCAACGAGGGCCGCCTGGTCTATGCCTCCGCAGGCCACCTCCCGATCCTCGTCCGCGACCCCGACGGCACCGTCCGCCGCGCCGCCGAACCCACCGGCCCGCCCCTCGGCACCGGCGGCTGGATGCACACCTCCGGCACCATCCCGCTCGGCCCCGGGTCCAGCGCCGTCCTCTACACCGACGGCCTCGTCGAGCGCCGCACCGAAGACATCGACGAGGGCGTCGCCGCCCTGGAGCGCGCCTTCGCCGGCGCCACCGGCTCGCCCCAGGTCATGTGCGACCGCCTGATCCGCGCCCTCGGCGTGACCGCAGACCACGACGACGACGTCGCCGTCCTCGTCCTCCAGCACCCCGCCCGCACCGGCCACGACGCGGAGCTCTTCCACAACGCCGCCCTGGAGCTCCTCGGCGGCATCGAAGCAGCACCCCGGGCCCGCGCCTTCGCCTCCGGCGTCCTCGTCAGCTGGCGCTTCCCGACCGAGCTGCGCGACCTGGGCGTCCTGGCCGCCAGCGAGCTCGTCGCCAATTCCCTCCAGCACGGCACACCCCCCATGCGCCTGCGTCTGCGCCGCACCGACCGCCGGCTGATCATCGAGGTCACCGACGGCGACGACCACCTCCCGCGGCGCCGCCGCGCCGAGCCCGCCGACGAGGCGGGACGCGGCATCTCGATCATCGCCACGATCGCCTCCTCCTGGGGATCACGGCGCACACCGGGCGGCGGCAAGGCCGTGTGGTGCGAGTTCGCCTTGCCGGCGGGGCACGGGTGACGCGGGAGACGAAAGAGAGGGAGGGCGCCACAGGCGCCCTCCCTCTCCTCTCACTCCTCTTATATGCACCTCTTATACAGAGGCGCGTGTCTCAGGCGTGGACCGCCGTACGCTCCTCCGCCGCCTCGGCGCGGTGCTGCGCGTTCGCCGGCTGCGCCTTCGCCAGCAGCGGGTTGTCCTGCGCCGGGGTGAGCCGGCGGCCCAGCCGCAGCGCCAGGGCGGTGATCCCCAGGGAGCACGCGATCACCATGACGATGTACGCCACGTACAGACCGCCGCCGGCCATCAGACCGCCCACGAACGGGCCGATCGCCAGCGCGAGCTGCTTCACGAGCGCGAACGCCGAGTTGTACTGGCCGACCAGCCGCGCCGGCGCCAGGTCCGCCACCAGCGGGGCGACCGTCGGCGACAACATCGACTCACCGATGCCGAAGAGGGCGTACGTGGAGATCAGCAGCGCGGTCGCCACACCGTGCGCCCCCGGAATAAGACCCGAGACCCCCGCGGCCACCCACGCAACCGTCCAGATGAGACCCACGAGCGCGATGACCCGGCTGCGCCGGTGCCCCTCGACCAGCTTCAGCACGACGAACTGCGCCAGCACGATGGCCGCGGTGTTCGCAGCGAGCGCGATGCCCAGCGTCGCCGGCGAGATCCGGGTGACCTCGACCGCGAAGGCCGCGAGCCCCGACTCGAACTGTCCGTAGCAGGCGAAGAACATCACGAAGCCCAGAACGCACAGCTGCACCATGGCCCGGTCCCCGAGCAGCGTCCGCCAGCCGCCCTTGGCGCCCTCGTCCGTCGGGACCGCGTCCTCGACCTTGGGAGCCTTCGGCAGCCGCACCGTCGCCACGGCGGCACCCAGCACCAGGAACATCACCGACTCGATCGCGAAGAGCCGCACGAAGCTCGACGGGTCCGAGGTGTCCACGATCTGCCCGCCGAGCAGACCACCGACGCCGAGGCCCAGGTTGTTCAGGAAGAACTGCGTGGCGAAGGCGCGCGACCGGGTCGTCGGCGTCGAGCACCAGACGATCATGGTGGCCAGCGTCGGCTGGATCACCGCGATACCCGCACCCAGCGCGGCGGCCGCGGCGAAGACCAGCGGCCCGTCGGCCGCCAGCCCGAGCCCCATCGACCCGGCGGCGGCGGAGACCGTACCGGCGACGGCAACAGGCAGCGGACCCCGCCGGTCGATCACGCGACCGACGAAGGGCAGCACGACGAGCGCGGACACGGCGAACGTCATGAGCACCATGCCTGCGGTGCCCGCTCCGAGATCCCGTACCTGAGACACATAGATGAACAGGAACGGGACGGTGAAGCCGTTGCCGAACGCACTCAGGGCGTTCCCCAGCTGGATCCGGCGCAGAGCTGCGCCCATCGCGGTGGTCACACTCACCTTCCTAGGTCGAGGTTGAGGGGCGGTACTGTCGAGGTCTGAAGACTTCAACAGTAAAGTTCGAAGCTAAAGAGTACATGGCGAAGGGCTTTAGCGCGAATCACTTCGTGTCATACTGCCGGGCATGGCTGACACCCCCGGCCCCGGCGCCTCCGAGCCGAGCCTCGACGAACAGATCGCCGCCTATCAGCGCGAGTTCCAGGACCTCGACCCCCAGGTCGAGAAGGTCGTCTCGGCACTCAGCCGCCTCAACCGGCGGATGAACGTCGCCTACGGACGGCAGACCGCCGAGCTCGGCATCAGCAACGCCGAGTGGGAGGTCCTCAAGGCCCTCGTACTGGCCGGCGACCCCTACCGCCTGGGCCCCGGCGACCTCGCCAAGCGGCTCGGCCTCACCCCCGCCGCCATGACCCACCGCATCGACCGCATGGTCGCGGAGGGCCTGGTGACCCGGGAGCGCGACGAGAACAACCGCGTCCGCGTCATCGTCGGCATCACGGAGGAAGGCCGCAGCAAGTGGCTGGAGGCCATGCGGATGGCCTCGGTCTTCGAGGAGGAACTCCTTCAGGACCTCTCCGGCGAGGAGCGTGGCCGACTGGGCGAGATGCTGACCCGGCTGCTGCGCAGGGTGGAGGACGCCCAGCCGGACGCCGGCGGGCGGCTCAGCGACCTCGACTGAGGGGGCGGTCGAGGACTGCCTCCGGAGCCGTCCGAGGGCGTTTGACACGCCCCTGGCGCATGAGTAGTGTTCTCCGAGTTGTCACGGAGCCATGACGGTTCTGAGACAGCCACTCGAGCCGCACCGGCGGCAATCACCACTGCACGGCCCCTGAACGGGATGGATTTCGGCCTGCCGAAATTCGGACTGTGAAGGCCTCGGACTCCGATTAGGAGTCACCGGGGAAATCCGCTAAAGTAGTGATCACGCCGGAAGGCGCGAAACACACCCCGCTCCAACAGGGGGCCGGAAACGGAATTCGGACCGGAAACGGGCCGGAAAACGGATCTGGTAAGGTTGGAAACAACGAAGGGAAGCGCCCGGAGGAAAGCCCGAGAGGGTGAGTACAAAGGAAGCGTCCGTTCCTTGAGAACTCAACAGCGTGCCAAAAGTCAACGCCAGACTATAAAATACCCCGTCCTCGGTCAGTTTTGACCGGGACGCGGTTCCTTTGAAAGTCCTGCCGGTCCTTCGGGATTGCGCAGGCAACACAGCGAGGACGCTGTGAACGACCGGGATTATTCCTCCTGGTCGTTCCGCTCAACGCGAGTGTCACACCCGATTACGGGTAAACATTCACGGAGAGTTTGATCCTGGCTCAGGACGAACGCTGGCGGCGTGCTTAACACATGCAAGTCGAACGATGAAGCCCTTCGGGGTGGATTAGTGGCGAACGGGTGAGTAACACGTGGGCAATCTGCCCTGCACTCTGGGACAAGCCCTGGAAACGGGGTCTAATACCGGATACGACCTGCCGAGGCATCTCGGCGGGTGGAAAGCTCCGGCGGTGCAGGATGAGCCCGCGGCCTATCAGCTTGTTGGTGGGGTAATGGCCTACCAAGGCGACGACGGGTAGCCGGCCTGAGAGGGCGACCGGCCACACTGGGACTGAGACACGGCCCAGACTCCTACGGGAGGCAGCAGTGGGGAATATTGCACAATGGGCGAAAGCCTGATGCAGCGACGCCGCGTGAGGGATGACGGCCTTCGGGTTGTAAACCTCTTTCAGCAGGGAAGAAGCGAAAGTGACGGTACCTGCAGAAGAAGCGCCGGCTAACTACGTGCCAGCAGCCGCGGTAATACGTAGGGCGCAAGCGTTGTCCGGAATTATTGGGCGTAAAGAGCTCGTAGGCGGCTTGTCACGTCGGATGTGAAAGCCCGGGGCTTAACTCCGGGTCTGCATTCGATACGGGCAGGCTAGAGTTCGGTAGGGGAGATCGGAATTCCTGGTGTAGCGGTGAAATGCGCAGATATCAGGAGGAACACCGGTGGCGAAGGCGGATCTCTGGGCCGATACTGACGCTGAGGAGCGAAAGCGTGGGGAGCGAACAGGATTAGATACCCTGGTAGTCCACGCCGTAAACGTTGGGAACTAGGTGTGGGCGACATTCCACGTCGTCCGTGCCGCAGCTAACGCATTAAGTTCCCCGCCTGGGGAGTACGGCCGCAAGGCTAAAACTCAAAGGAATTGACGGGGGCCCGCACAAGCAGCGGAGCATGTGGCTTAATTCGACGCAACGCGAAGAACCTTACCAAGGCTTGACATACACCGGAAACACCTAGAGATAGGTGCCCCCTTGTGGTCGGTGTACAGGTGGTGCATGGCTGTCGTCAGCTCGTGTCGTGAGATGTTGGGTTAAGTCCCGCAACGAGCGCAACCCTTGTCCTGTGTTGCCAGCATGCCCTTCGGGGTGATGGGGACTCACAGGAGACTGCCGGGGTCAACTCGGAGGAAGGTGGGGACGACGTCAAGTCATCATGCCCCTTATGTCTTGGGCTGCACACGTGCTACAATGGCCGGTACAATGAGCTGCGATACCGCGAGGTGGAGCGAATCTCAAAAAGCCGGTCTCAGTTCGGATTGGGGTCTGCAACTCGACCCCATGAAGTTGGAGTTGCTAGTAATCGCAGATCAGCATTGCTGCGGTGAATACGTTCCCGGGCCTTGTACACACCGCCCGTCACGTCACGAAAGTCGGTAACACCCGAAGCCGGTGGCCCAACCCTTGTGGAGGGAGCCGTCGAAGGTGGGACTGGCGATTGGGACGAAGTCGTAACAAGGTAGCCGTACCGGAAGGTGCGGCTGGATCACCTCCTTTCTAAGGAGCATATGGCCGACTGCGAGCGAATGACTCGCACGGTTGCTCATGGGTGGAACGTTGACTATTCGGCATGATCCGGTGGGATCGCTAGTACTGCTTCGGCGTGGAACGTGAATTCTCATCTGGTCGGGCCGGGCACGCTGTTGGGTATCTGAGGGTACGAGCGTGAGCTCGTCCTTCGCGATGCCGGCCCCAGTGCACTCTGACCGTTTGGTTGGGGGTGATGGGTGGCTGGTCGTTGCTTGAGAACTGCACAGTGGACGCGAGCATCTGTGGCCAAGTTTTTAAGGGCGCACGGTGGATGCCTTGGCACCAGGAACCGATGAAGGACGTGGGAGGCCACGATAGGCCCCGGGGAGCTGTCAACCAAGCTTTGATCCGGGGGTGTCCGAATGGGGAAACCCGGCAGTCGTCATGGGCTGTCACCCGCTGCTGAACACATAGGCAGTGTGGAGGGAACGCGGGGAAGTGAAACATCTCAGTACCCGCAGGAAGAGAAAACAACCGTGATTCCGGGAGTAGTGGCGAGCGAAACCGGATGAGGCCAAACCGTATGCGTGTGATACCCGGCAGGGGTTGCGTATACGGGGTTGTGGGATCTCTTTTTCATAGTCTGCCGGCTGTGAGACGAGTCAGAAACCGTTGGTGTAGGCGAAGGACATGCGAAAGGTCCGGCGTAGAGGGTAAGACCCCCGTAGCTGAAACATCAACGGCTCGTTTAAGAGACACCCAAGTAGCACGGGGCCCGAGAAATCCCGTGTGAATCTGGCGGGACCACCCGTTAAGCCTAAATATTCCCTGGTGACCGATAGCGGATAGTACCGTGAGGGAATGGTGAAAAGTACCGCGGGAGCGGAGTGAAATAGTACCTGAAACCGTGTGCCTACAAGCCGTGGGAGCGTCGCGCATCGAGCTTGCTCGGTGCGTCGTGACTGCGTGCCTTTTGAAGAATGAGCCTGCGAGTTTGCGGTGTGTTGCGAGGTTAACCCGTGTGGGGAAGCCGTAGCGAAAGCGAGTCCGAATAGGGCGATTGAGTAGCGCGCCCAAGACCCGAAGCGGAGTGATCTAGCCATGGGCAGGTTGAAGCGGAGGTAAGACTTCGTGGAGGACCGAACCCACCAGGGTTGAAAACCTGGGGGATGACCTGTGGTTAGGGGTGAAAGGCCAATCAAACTCCGTGATAGCTGGTTCTCCCCGAAATGCATTTAGGTGCAGCGTCGTGTGTTTCTTGCCGGAGGTAGAGCACTGGATAGGCGATGGGCCCTACCGGGTTACTGACCTTAGCCAAACTCCGAATGCCGGTAAGTGAGAGCGCGGCAGTGAGACTGTGGGGGATAAGCTCCATGGTCGAGAGGGAAACAGCCCAGAGCATCGACTAAGGCCCCTAAGCGTACGCTAAGTGGGAAAGGATGTGGAGTCGCAGAGACAACCAGGAGGTTGGCTTAGAAGCAGCCACCCTTGAAAGAGTGCGTAATAGCTCACTGGTCAAGTGATTCCGCGCCGACAATGTAGCGGGGCTCAAGCGTACCGCCGAAGTCGTGTCATTCCAGCATGAGGGCCAACGCCCGCTGGGATGGGTAGGGGAGCGTCGTGTGCCGGGTGAAGCAGCCGCGGAAGCGAGTTGTGGACGGTTCACGAGTGAGAATGCAGGCATGAGTAGCGATACACACGTGGGAAACGTGTGCGCCGATTGACTAAGGGTTCCTGGGTCAAGCTGATCTGCCCAGGGTAAGTCGGGACCTAAGGCGAGGCCGACAGGCGTAGTCGATGGACAACCGGTTGATATTCCGGTACCCGCTTTGAAACGCCCAATATCGAATCCATTAATGCTAAGGCCGTGAAGCCGTCCTGGACCCTTCGGGGAAAGGGGAGTGGTGGAGCCGCTGACCCAAGGTGGTAGTAGGTAAGCGATGGGGTGACGCAGGAAGGTAGTCCAGCCCGGGCGGTGGTTGTCCCGGGGTAAGGGTGTAGGCCGTGTGGTAGGCAAATCCGTCACACGTTAAGGCTGAGACCTGATGCCGAGCCGATTGTGGTGAAGTGGATGATCCTATGCTGTCGAGAAAAGCCTCTAGCGAGTTTCATGGCGGCCCGTACCCTAAACCGACTCAGGTGGTCAGGTAGAGAATACCGAGGCGTTCGGGTGAACTATGGTTAAGGAACTCGGCAAAATGCCCCCGTAACTTCGGGAGAAGGGGGGCCATTTCCGGTGATGGAATTTACTTCCTGAGCTGGGGGTGGCCGCAGAGACCAGCGAGAAGCGACTGTTTACTAAAAACACAGGTCCGTGCGAAGCCGTAAGGCGATGTATACGGACTGACGCCTGCCCGGTGCTGGAACGTTAAGGGGACCGGTTAGCTCCATTTCGGTGGGGCGAAGCTGAGAACTTAAGCGCCAGTAAACGGCGGTGGTAACTATAACCATCCTAAGGTAGCGAAATTCCTTGTCGGGTAAGTTCCGACCTGCACGAATGGCGTAACGACTTCTCGACTGTCTCAACCATAGGCCCGGTGAAATTGCACTACGAGTAAAGATGCTCGTTTCGCGCAGCAGGACGGAAAGACCCCGGGACCTTTACTATAGCTTGATATTGGTGTTCGGTTCGGCTTGTGTAGGATAGGTGGGAGACTGTGAAGCCGTGGCGCCAGCCATGGTGGAGTCGTCGTTGAAATACCACTCTGGTCGTGCTGGATGTCTAACCTCGGTCCGTGATCCGGATCAGGGACAGTGTCTGGTGGGTAGTTTAACTGGGGCGGTTGCCTCCTAAAGAGTAACGGAGGCGCCCAAAGGTTCCCTCAGCCTGGTTGGCAATCAGGTGTTGAGTGTAAGTGCACAAGGGAGCTTGACTGTGAGACCGACGGGTCGAGCAGGGACGAAAGTCGGGACTAGTGATCCGGCGGTGGCTTGTGGAAGCGCCGTCGCTCAACGGATAAAAGGTACCCCGGGGATAACAGGCTGATCTTCCCCAAGAGTCCATATCGACGGGATGGTTTGGCACCTCGATGTCGGCTCGTCGCATCCTGGGGCTGGAGTCGGTCCCAAGGGTTGGGCTGTTCGCCCATTAAAGCGGTACGCGAGCTGGGTTTAGAACGTCGTGAGACAGTTCGGTCCCTATCCGCTGCGCGCGTAGGAGTCTTGAGAAGGGCTGTCCCTAGTACGAGAGGACCGGGACGGACGAACCTCTGGTGTGCCAGTTGTCCTGCCAAGGGCATGGCTGGTTGGCTACGTTCGGGAGGGATAACCGCTGAAAGCATCTAAGCGGGAAGCCTGCTTCGAGATGAGGACTCCCACCCACTTGATGGGGTAAGGCTCCCAGTAGACGACTGGGTTGATAGGCCAGGTGTGGAAGACCGGTAACGGTTGGAGCTGACTGGTACTAATAGGCCGAGGGCTTGTCCTCAGTTGCTCGCGTCCACTGTGTAGGTTCTGAAGTAACGACCTGTGTCAACGCCGGGTTGGTTAACTTCATAGTGTTTCGGTGGTCATAGCGTTAGGGAAACGCCCGGTTACATTCCGAACCCGGAAGCTAAGCCTTTCAGCGCCGATGGTACTGCATGGGGGACCGTGTGGGAGAGTAGGACGCCGCCGAACAATTTTTAGAGAAAGCCCTGGTGGGAACCTTGAGTTCCTGCCGGGGCTTTTTCGCGTTTCCGGGCAGAATCACCGCCGGGCAGAATCACCGCATGGCACCCCTGACTGATTTCGAGAAACACCGCCCACAACTCTGGGCCGTCGCCTACCGCATCACCGGCTCGGTCGCCGATGCCGATGACGCGCTGCAGGAGGCCTGGCTGCGCTGGCAGCTCCTCCCCGACGAGGAGGCGGCCAATCCCGCCGCCTATCTGACGACCGTCGTCAGCCGCATCTGCTTCGACCAGCTCGGCTCCGCCCGCTCCCGCCGCGAAACCTATGTCGGGCCTTGGCTGCCCGAACCGGTCGTCGGCGAAGTACCCGGACCCGAGGACCGGGTCACCCTGGACGAATCCGTCGGGATAGCGCTGCTGACCGTTCTGGAGAAGCTCACGCCGGCCGAGCGGACGGCGTTCATCCTGCACGACGTGTTCTCCGTGCCGTTCACCGAGATCGCGGAAGTCGTAGGCCGGACTCCGACCTCCGTACGGCAGTCGGCATCCCGTGCACGGAAGCGCGTACGGGCCGAATCCCCGCGCTGTTCCGTCGACCGCGGTGAGCACCGCCGTACCGTCGAAGCCTTTCTCGCCGCCGTGATGAACGGCGACTTCGAGACTCTGCTGTCCGTCCTGGACCCGGATGTCGTGTGGCGTTCGGACGGCGGCGGAAGGGTCTCGGCTGCCCGACGCCCTGTCTGCGGCAGGGAGAACGTCGCCCGCTTCGCCCAGGGGATCAGCCGCGGCTTCGATCCGTTGTCGATGCGGGTGGTGGTGCGGGACGTCAATGGCGCACCCGGCATCGTCTCGGTCGATCCGGCCGGGGGCAGGGTCCTGGTCTTCGCGTTCACCGTGCACGAGGGGCGGATCACGGAGGTCTACGCCGTCGCCAATCCGGACAAGCTCCGCCACCTCGATCCGCAGGAACTGGGCCAGGAGCTGTGACTGTCACACTTCGGCCCGCTGCGTCGTCGGGTGGGTATGAACCGTATGAACCGACAGCACCGACACCACGTCATCGTCCTCGGCGCCGGCTACGCAGGCCTCACCGCTGCTCTGCGGCTGGCGCAGAGCCCCGCCGTCAGCGTCACTCTCGTCGACCCCAATGACCGCTTCACCGAGCGCGTCCGACTTCACCAACTCGCCGCCGGGCAACCGGATGTGACGCACCCGCTGTCCTCGTTCCTCCGCGGCACCGGGATCCGGCACGTCGCCGCGCGCGCCGTCGACCTGGACCCGGCTGCCCGCGAGGTGCGTACGGACGACGGCCGCACGCTCTCCTACGACCGGCTCGTCTACACACTCGGCAGCGTCACGGACACGCGCACTGTGGGAGAACGCGCTTACACCGCGGAGTCGGCGGCCGAACTGGGGAAGCGGCTGCTCGACGAGCCGGGGCGGCTCGCCGTCGTCGGCGGCGGGCTCACCGGCGTCGAACTCGCCTCCGAGATCGCCGAATCGCACCCTGCGTGGGACGTCCGCCTCCTCACTGCGGGCAAGCTCGGCGCCGGCCTGTCCGCCAACGGCCGGGCCCACCTCCGTAGGACTCTCGCTGCGATGCGCGTACGGGTGACGGAGGGGGAGCGTGTCACGTCGGTGGACGAAGTCGACGCGGACGCCACCGTCTGGGCGGCGTCGCTTCGGCCGCTGACCGGGCTCGCGGACGCGGCGGGTCTCGAACTCGACGCGGAGGGCCGGATCGTGGTCGACCGTACGCTCCGGTCGGCCACGGATCCGACCGTCTACGTGGCAGGCGACGCGGCGGCCACCTCCCTGCGGATGGCGTGTGCGACCGCGATGCCCACGGGCGCACACGCCGCCGCCTCCGTCCTCGCCGATCTGGAATCCCGGCCGGCGAAGCCGCTCCGCTTCCGTTACGTCGTGCAGTGCATCAGCCTCGGCCGCAACGACGGCCTCATCCAGCCGGTGCACCGCGACGACTCACCGCTCCGGTCCGTCGTGACCGGGCGGCCGGCGGCGTTCGTCAAGGAGCAGGTTGTCCGCTCAACGGTCCGGATCCTGCGTGTGGCGGCGAGCCGGGCGCGGGCCCGGTAGCGACCGGGCCCCGGCATTCGGCGTGGCGTTCCGCCCACGCCGTGAGCACCGAGCGGCACGCGTGGTCCATGTGCCGCAGGCCGCTCAGGTCGAGTTCCACGTTGCGCCCCGAGGGCGGCAGTGAAGCCTCCAACTCGTCGAGGATCCGGGGCAGTCGGAGGAAGTTCGCGTTGCCGAGGATCCGGACGCGGACCGTGCCGTCCTCCGTGGTCTGTGTCTCGACATGGACGTGTGAGGACTCCCATGCGGCCTTGGCGACGGCCATGAGCAGGCCGAGGACGACGCCCTCGAAGAGGTTCGTCACCACGATGGCCCCTGTGGTCACCACGAGCACCACGGCCTCGCCGCGGTGCTCGCGCCAGAGCCGGACGATGTCCTGGAAGGGCAGCAACTTCCACCCCGCGTGCATCAGCACCCCTGCGAGCGCCGCCACCGGGATGAGCTCCAGGGCCCAGGGGACGAGCGAGACGAAGACGAGCAGCCAGACGCCGTGCAGGACGCGCGACGCCTTGGTCTTCGCCCCGGCCCGGACGTTGGCCGAGCTGCGGACGATGACGGCGGTCATCGGGAGGGCACCGAGCGCGCCGCACACCGTATTGCCGGCGCCCTGGGCGATGAGCTCCTTGTCGTAGTCCGTACGGGGGCCTTCGTGCAGCCGGTCGACCGCGGCCGCGCTGAACAGCGTCTCCGCGGAGGCGATGAGCGCGAAGGCCAGCACCGTACCCAGGACGCTCATCTCGCCGAGCAGGGCGAAGTCCGCGCTGCCCGGAGGCTGGATCGCCTCGAGCATCCCGCTCACCTCGATCCGGGCCACGGGCAGGGACAGGCCGCCGACCACGGCCGTCGCCAGCGCGACCGCGGCCAGGGGCGCGGGCACGACCTGCGCCCCCCTCTCCCAGCGCGGCCACAGCACCAGCACGGCGATCGTGCCGACGCCGACGGCGGCGGCGAGCAGGGCCTCGGTCGAGATCAGCGTGTCGACGATCAGGTCGGGAAGTCCCGCGATCTTGGCCGGGCCACCGGCCGGCGGGCCGGCGTCGGCCATGGCGTAGATCTGGCTCGCCATGAGGACCAGGCCGATGCCGGCCAGCATGCCCTGGACGACGGCGACGGAGATCGCCCGGAACCACCGGCCCAGGCGCAGCAGCCCCATCGCGATCTGCAGCAGCCCGGCGGTGAGGACGAGCACGCCGAGCGCGGTGAGCCCGAACTCGCGCACGGCCTCGTAGACGAGCACGGTCAGGCCGGCGGCCGGGCCGCTGACCTGGAGGCTGCTGCCCGGCAGCAGGCCGGTGAGGATGCCGCCGACCACGCCGGTGACCAGGCCCAGTTCGACCGGGACGCCCGAGGCGACGGCGATGCCGACGGAGAGGGGGACGGCGATCAGGAAGACGACGAGGGAAGCGGTGAAGTCGGCGCGGAGATCACGACGCAGGGCGGCCCCGTTGTTGGCACCGTCGTGGGAAGGGTTTGACCGGAGCTTGGTCCTGGCGAGCACCTTGCGGGCAGGGGTGAGGGGTATTTTGTCCATGAGGATTACCTCCGAGCGCGCGGTGTCGCGCAGCGATGTGTTCGTTGCCTGTCGGATGTGGGGTACGGGCAGCGGAGACGTCGGGGTGAGGACCGGCCGGACGGCAGAGGGTGACGGAGCGTGCCGTGGACACCCGCGGTCATTCTGTCCAAGTGGCCAATGCCGGTGGAGTGTTGGCGTGTTACCACGATGTAAACGCAGTGGTGGCGGGCCGGAATGGGCTGTTCCGATCGCTCCGGCGCAGGCCCCTGCGGGCTTACCGGTGAATTGCGCCCGGCGCGCGACGTGCGCGCGGAGTGTAAAGATGGCCGGACACACCCCCCGGTGACGTCCGGCGCCGTCCAGCGTCGACGACAGTGCACTGTGAAAGTCCCGGCTGCACTGTGAAGCCCGGCGTGCAGCCCATCCCCGCGCAGCGAAGAGGTGAGCCCGTGGCACAGGAAGTGGCACAGAACGTGGCACAGAAAGTCGCCGTCCTCGGCACCGGCAAGATCGGCGAAGCGCTGCTCAGCGGCATGATCCGCGCCGGCTGGTCGCCCGATGACCTGCTGGTCACCGCCCGCCGCCCCGAGCGCGCCGAGGCCCTCCGCGCCCGCTACGGCGTCGAGACGGTCACCAACGCCGAGGCTGCGAAGTCCGCGGACACCCTGATCCTGGCCGTCAAGCCGCAGGACATGGCGGCGCTCCTCAGCGAGCTCGCCCCGCACCTGCCCGCCGACCGGCTGGTCATCAGCGCGGCGGCCGGCGTCCCCACGTCCTTCTTCGAGGAGCGGCTGCCGGGCGGCAACCCCGTCGTGCGCGTCATGCCGAACACCCCCGTCCTGGTGGACGAGGGCATGTCGGTGATCTCCGCGGGCACCCACGCCACGGAGGACCACCTCCTCCGCACGGAGGCGATCTTCAAGCCCGTCGGCAAGACGCTCCGGGTGCCCGAGTCCCAGCAGGACGCGGCGACGGCGCTGTCCGGTTCGGGCCCGGCGTACTTCTATTTCCTCGTCGAGGCGATGACCGACGCCGGCATCCTCCTCGGCCTCCCGCGGGACAAGGCCCACGACCTCATCGTCCAGGCCGCCATCGGCGCCGCCGTCATGCTCCGCGACAGCGGCGAGCACCCGGTCAAGCTCCGCGAGGCGGTCACCTCACCGGCCGGCACGACGATCAACGCCATCCGCGAGCTGGAGAAGCACGGGGTACGGCACGCGCTGATCGCCGCCCTGGAGGCCGCCCGCGACCGCAGCCGGGAGCTGGCTTCCGGCGAGGGCTGACGGGGCGGCCCCGGGCCGACCGACCCGATCGGGCCCGATCGGGTCGGTGACCCCTTTATGTATGTGGGTTCAGTACGCGGGCAGCAAGCCAATCGCCCGATAGGCCGCGTCCACTGTCGGCCGGGCGATCCTCCGCGCCCGCTCGGCCCCGTCCCGGAGCACGGCATCCACATAAGCCGGGTCGCCGCACAGTTCGGCATGCCGCTCCCGCACCGGCCGCAGAACTTCCAGCACGGCATCGGCGGTGTCCCGCTTCAGAGTGCCGTACGAGGAATAGCCGCTAGCGAGCTCCGCGGGATTTCCGCCGGTGCACGCGGCGAGGATCTCCAGCAGGTTCGCGATACCGGGCCGCGTCTCCCGGTCGTGGACGACGTCACCGCCGCTGTCGGTCACGGCCCGCATGATCTTCCGGCGTACGGCGTCCGGCTCGTCCAGCAGATAGACGATGCCCGCCGTCTCCCCGTGGGACTTCCCCATCTTCGCCGTCGGATCCTGCAGATCCATGACCCGGGCGGCCACCGCCGGCAGCACCGCCTTCGGGACGGTGAACGTCTGCCCGTACCGCTGGTTGAACCGCACCGCGAGATCCCGCGTCAGCTCGACGTGCTGCGCCTGGTCGTCCCCCACCGGGACCTCGTCCGCCCCGTACGCCAGGATGTCCGCCGCCATCAGCACCGGATACGTCAGCAGCGACAGCCTGACGCCGCCACCCGCCGCCCGCTCCCGCGCCGACTTCTCCTTGTACTGGATCATCCGCCGCATCTCGCCGTCGGATGCCGTGCACTCCAGGACATAGGAGAGCCGGGTGTGCTCGTCGACGTGACTCTGTACGAACACCGTGCACTGCGCCGGATCCAGCCCGGCCGCCAGCAGAAGCGTGGCCGTCTGCCGGCTGAGGCGACGTACCCGTGCCGGATCGTGCTCCACGGTGAGAGCGTGCAGATCCACGACGCAGAACAACGCGTCCGCCTTGTGCTGGTCCACTTCCACCCACTGGCGGACGGCGCCGAGGTAGTTGCCGAGCGTCAGATGGCCGGTGGGCTTGATACCGCTGAAGATCCGGGTGGACATGGGGTGATGCGCTCCCTGTCTGGAGGGGACGCCGCCACGGACAGCAAAAACGGCCGCCGAGGCGGCGGCCGTTGGGTGCATGCGCGAAGCACGGAGTCGGGGCCGCCGTCAGGCGGCCCACCACTGCTGCGTACGCACATGCCGAGTCATGCCGTCGACCGTACGCCCCCGAAAAGTGCTTGCGCCACTGGTTTGATGCGCCCTACGGGGTCGTGTAGAGTTCTTCGAGTTGCCGCGGGGTCCGCAAGGACGGCGGGGCAGTCACTCGAGCCGCACCGGCGGCAATCACCACTGCACGGCCCCTGAACGGGATGGATTTCGGCCTGCCGAAATTCGGACTGTGAAGGCCTCGGACTCCGATTAGGAGTCACCGGGGAAATCCGCTAAAGTAGTGATCACGCCGGAAGGCGCGAAACAACCCCGCTCCAACAGGGGGCCGGAAACGGAATTCGGACCGGAAACGGGCCGGAAAACGGATCTGGTAAGGTTGGAAACAACGAAGGGAAGCGCCCGGAGGAAAGCCCGAGAGGGTGAGTACAAAGGAAGCGTCCGTTCCTTGAGAACTCAACAGCGTGCCAAAAGTCAACGCCAGACTATAAAATACCCCGTCCTCGGTCAGTTTTGACCGGGACGCGGTTCCTTTGAAAGTCCTGCCGGTCCTTCGGGATTGCGCAGGCAACACAGCGAGGACGCTGTGAACGACCGGGATTATTCCTCCTAGTCGTTCCGCTCTCGTGTGTGTGCACCCGATTACGGGTAAACATTCACGGAGAGTTTGATCCTGGCTCAGGACGAACGCTGGCGGCGTGCTTAACACATGCAAGTCGAACGATGAAGCCCTTCGGGGTGGATTAGTGGCGAACGGGTGAGTAACACGTGGGCAATCTGCCCTGCACTCTGGGACAAGCCCTGGAAACGGGGTCTAATACCGGATACGACCGCTGACCGCATGGTTGGTGGTGGAAAGCTCCGGCGGTGCAGGATGAGCCCGCGGCCTATCAGCTTGTTGGTGGGGTAATGGCCTACCAAGGCGACGACGGGTAGCCGGCCTGAGAGGGCGACCGGCCACACTGGGACTGAGACACGGCCCAGACTCCTACGGGAGGCAGCAGTGGGGAATATTGCACAATGGGCGAAAGCCTGATGCAGCGACGCCGCGTGAGGGATGACGGCCTTCGGGTTGTAAACCTCTTTCAGCAGGGAAGAAGCGAAAGTGACGGTACCTGCAGAAGAAGCGCCGGCTAACTACGTGCCAGCAGCCGCGGTAATACGTAGGGCGCAAGCGTTGTCCGGAATTATTGGGCGTAAAGAGCTCGTAGGCGGCTTGTCACGTCGGATGTGAAAGCCCGGGGCTTAACCCCGGGTCTGCATTCGATACGGGCAGGCTAGAGTTCGGTAGGGGAGATCGGAATTCCTGGTGTAGCGGTGAAATGCGCAGATATCAGGAGGAACACCGGTGGCGAAGGCGGATCTCTGGGCCGATACTGACGCTGAGGAGCGAAAGCGTGGGGAGCGAACAGGATTAGATACCCTGGTAGTCCACGCCGTAAACGTTGGGAACTAGGTGTGGGCGACATTCCACGTCGTCCGTGCCGCAGCTAACGCATTAAGTTCCCCGCCTGGGGAGTACGGCCGCAAGGCTAAAACTCAAAGGAATTGACGGGGGCCCGCACAAGCAGCGGAGCATGTGGCTTAATTCGACGCAACGCGAAGAACCTTACCAAGGCTTGACATACACCGGAAACACCTAGAGATAGGTGCCCCCTTGTGGTCGGTGTACAGGTGGTGCATGGCTGTCGTCAGCTCGTGTCGTGAGATGTTGGGTTAAGTCCCGCAACGAGCGCAACCCTTGTCCTGTGTTGCCAGCATGCCCTTCGGGGTGATGGGGACTCACAGGAGACTGCCGGGGTCAACTCGGAGGAAGGTGGGGACGACGTCAAGTCATCATGCCCCTTATGTCTTGGGCTGCACACGTGCTACAATGGCCGGTACAATGAGCTGCGATACCGCGAGGTGGAGCGAATCTCAAAAAGCCGGTCTCAGTTCGGATTGGGGTCTGCAACTCGACCCCATGAAGTTGGAGTTGCTAGTAATCGCAGATCAGCATTGCTGCGGTGAATACGTTCCCGGGCCTTGTACACACCGCCCGTCACGTCACGAAAGTCGGTAACACCCGAAGCCGGTGGCCCAACCCTTGTGGAGGGAGCCGTCGAAGGTGGGACTGGCGATTGGGACGAAGTCGTAACAAGGTAGCCGTACCGGAAGGTGCGGCTGGATCACCTCCTTTCTAAGGAGCATATGGCCGACTGCGAGCGAATGACTCGCACGGTTGCTCATGGGTGGAACGTTGACTATTCGGCATGATCCGGTGGGATCGCTAGTACTGCTTCGGCGTGGAACGTGAATTCTCACCTGGTCGGGCCGGGCACGCTGTTGGGTATCTGAGGGTACGGACTTCGGTCCGACCTTCGCGATGCCGGCCCCAGTGAACTGCTGCGCTTGCGTGGTGGGTGATGGGTGGCTGGTCGTTGCTTGAGAACTGCACAGTGGACGCGAGCATCTGTGGCCAAGTTTTTAAGGGCGCACGGTGGATGCCTTGGCACCAGGAACCGATGAAGGACGTGGGAGGCCACGATAGGCCCCGGGGAGCTGTCAACCAAGCTTTGATCCGGGGGTGTCCGAATGGGGAAACCCGGCAGTCGTCATGGGCTGTCACCCGCTGCTGAACACATAGGCAGTGTGGAGGGAACGCGGGGAAGTGAAACATCTCAGTACCCGCAGGAAGAGAAAACAACCGTGATTCCGGGAGTAGTGGCGAGCGAAACCGGATGAGGCCAAACCGTATGCGTGTGATACCCGGCAGGGGTTGCGTATACGGGGTTGTGGGATCTCTTTTTCATAGTCTGCCGGCTGTGAGACGAGTCAGAAACCGTTGGTGTAGGCGAAGGACATGCGAAAGGTCCGGCGTAGAGGGTAAGACCCCCGTAGCTGAAACATCAACGGCTCGTTTAAGAGACACCCAAGTAGCACGGGGCCCGAGAAATCCCGTGTGAATCTGGCGGGACCACCCGTTAAGCCTAAATATTCCCTGGTGACCGATAGCGGATAGTACCGTGAGGGAATGGTGAAAAGTACCGCGGGAGCGGAGTGAAATAGTACCTGAAACCGTGTGCCTACAAGCCGTGGGAGCGTCGCGCATCGAGCTTGCTCGGTGCGTCGTGACTGCGTGCCTTTTGAAGAATGAGCCTGCGAGTTTGCGGTGTGTTGCGAGGTTAACCCGTGTGGGGAAGCCGTAGCGAAAGCGAGTCCGAATAGGGCGATTGAGTAGCGCGCCCAAGACCCGAAGCGGAGTGATCTAGCCATGGGCAGGTTGAAGCGGAGGTAAGACTTCGTGGAGGACCGAACCCACCAGGGTTGAAAACCTGGGGGATGACCTGTGGTTAGGGGTGAAAGGCCAATCAAACTCCGTGATAGCTGGTTCTCCCCGAAATGCATTTAGGTGCAGCGTCGTGTGTTTCTTGCCGGAGGTAGAGCACTGGATAGGCGATGGGCCCTACCGGGTTACTGACCTTAGCCAAACTCCGAATGCCGGTAAGTGAGAGCGCGGCAGTGAGACTGTGGGGGATAAGCTCCATGGTCGAGAGGGAAACAGCCCAGAGCATCGACTAAGGCCCCTAAGCGTACGCTAAGTGGGAAAGGATGTGGAGTCGCAGAGACAACCAGGAGGTTGGCTTAGAAGCAGCCACCCTTGAAAGAGTGCGTAATAGCTCACTGGTCAAGTGATTCCGCGCCGACAATGTAGCGGGGCTCAAGCGTACCGCCGAAGTCGTGTCATTCCAGCATGAGGGCTAACGCCCGCTGGGATGGGTAGGGGAGCGTCGTGTGCCGGGTGAAGCAGCCGCGGAAGCGAGTTGTGGACGGTTCACGAGTGAGAATGCAGGCATGAGTAGCGATACACACGTGGGAAACGTGTGCGCCGATTGACTAAGGGTTCCTGGGTCAAGCTGATCTGCCCAGGGTAAGTCGGGACCTAAGGCGAGGCCGACAGGCGTAGTCGATGGACAACCGGTTGATATTCCGGTACCCGCTTTGAAACGCCCAATATCGAATCCATTAATGCTAAGGCCGTGAAGCCGTCCTGGATCCTTCGGGTGAAGGGGAGTGGTGGAGCCGCTGACCCAAGGTGGTAGTAGGTAAGCGATGGGGTGACGCAGGAAGGTAGTCCAGCCCGGGCGGTGGTTGTCCCGGGGTAAGGGTGTAGGCCGTGTGGTAGGCAAATCCGTCACACGTTAAGGCTGAGACCTGATGCCGAGCCGATTGTGGTGAAGTGGATGATCCTATGCTGTCGAGAAAAGCCTCTAGCGAGTTTCATGGCGGCCCGTACCCTAAACCGACTCAGGTGGTCAGGTAGAGAATACCGAGGCGTTCGGGTGAACTATGGTTAAGGAACTCGGCAAAATGCCCCCGTAACTTCGGGAGAAGGGGGGCCATTTCCGGTGATGGAATTTACTTCCTGAGCTGGGGGTGGCCGCAGAGACCAGCGAGAAGCGACTGTTTACTAAAAACACAGGTCCGTGCGAAGCCGTAAGGCGATGTATACGGACTGACGCCTGCCCGGTGCTGGAACGTTAAGGGGACCGGTTAGCTCCATTTCGGTGGGGCGAAGCTGAGAACTTAAGCGCCAGTAAACGGCGGTGGTAACTATAACCATCCTAAGGTAGCGAAATTCCTTGTCGGGTAAGTTCCGACCTGCACGAATGGCGTAACGACTTCTCGACTGTCTCAACCATAGGCCCGGTGAAATTGCACTACGAGTAAAGATGCTCGTTTCGCGCAGCAGGACGGAAAGACCCCGGGACCTTTACTATAGCTTGATATTGGTGTTCGGTTCGGCTTGTGTAGGATAGGTGGGAGACTGTGAAGCCGTGGCGCCAGCCATGGTGGAGTCGTCGTTGAAATACCACTCTGGTCGTGCTGGATGTCTAACCTCGGTCCGTGATCCGGATCAGGGACAGTGTCTGGTGGGTAGTTTAACTGGGGCGGTTGCCTCCTAAAGAGTAACGGAGGCGCCCAAAGGTTCCCTCAGCCTGGTTGGCAATCAGGTGTTGAGTGTAAGTGCACAAGGGAGCTTGACTGTGAGACCGACGGGTCGAGCAGGGACGAAAGTCGGGACTAGTGATCCGGCGGTGGCTTGTGGAAGCGCCGTCGCTCAACGGATAAAAGGTACCCCGGGGATAACAGGCTGATCTTCCCCAAGAGTCCATATCGACGGGATGGTTTGGCACCTCGATGTCGGCTCGTCGCATCCTGGGGCTGGAGTCGGTCCCAAGGGTTGGGCTGTTCGCCCATTAAAGCGGTACGCGAGCTGGGTTTAGAACGTCGTGAGACAGTTCGGTCCCTATCCGCTGCGCGCGTAGGAGTCTTGAGAAGGGCTGTCCCTAGTACGAGAGGACCGGGACGGACGAACCTCTGGTGTGCCAGTTGTCCTGCCAAGGGCATGGCTGGTTGGCTACGTTCGGGAGGGATAACCGCTGAAAGCATCTAAGCGGGAAGCCTGCTTCGAGATGAGGACTCCCACCCACTTGATGGGGTAAGGCTCCCAGTAGACGACTGGGTTGATAGGCCAGGTGTGGAAGACCGGTAACGGTTGGAGCTGACTGGTACTAATAGGCCGAGGGCTTGTCCTCAGTTGCTCGCGTCCACTGTGTAGGTTCTGAAGTAACGACCTGTGTCATTGCCGGGTTGGTTAACTTCATAGTGTTTCGGTGGTCATAGCGTTAGGGAAACGCCCGGTTACATTCCGAACCCGGAAGCTAAGCCTTTCAGCGCCGATGGTACTGCATGGGGGACCGTGTGGGAGAGTAGGACGCCGCCGAACAATTTTTCAGCCTCAGGCCCTGAGTGTTATCACTCGGGGCCTGAGGCATTTTTGCGTTCCGGGCCTCTAGGGTGACGTCATGATGCGCTATGACCTCGTCATCTTCGACAACGACGGTGTGCTCGTCGACAGCGAACCGATCGCCAACCGGGTCCTCGCCGACTACCTCACCGAACTCGGGCACCCCACCACGTACGAGGAATCCATCCGGGACTACATGGGCTCCGCCGTACATCGCGTCCACGACCTGGTGCAGGAACGCACCGGTCGGCAGCTGCCCGCCGACTTCGACACCACTCTGCACTCCCGCACCTTCGATGCCTTCTACCGTGAGCTGCAGCCCATAAAGGGTGCCGCGGAGGTTCTCGAGTATCTGGTGGCCACCGGCGTTCCGTACTGCGTCGCTTCCTCCGGGACTCATGAGCGGATCCGCGTCGGGCATGGCCGTACCGGGCTGGACGAATGGTTCGAGGAATCCTGGATTTTCAGTGCGGAGGACGTCGGCAGGGGCAAGCCGGCCCCGGACCTCTTTCTCCACGCCGCCCGTTCCATGGGTGTCGAACCCGCCCGCTGTGTCGTCGTCGAGGACAGCCCGCTCGGCGTCCGGGCCGCGCTCGCCGCCGGTATGGATGTCTACGGATACACCGGCATGACCCCCGCCGAGCGGCTGACCGAGGCCGGTGCCAAGGGGGTGTTCGGTGAGATGACCGAACTGGCTCCGCTCCTCATCTGATCCTCCTCGTCTGAACCTCCTCGTCTGAACCTCCTCCGGTTTCCGTCCGGCCCATCCACTACGGTGACGCTCATGAGCGGCCGTGCGCAGTTGATGTGGGACGAGGCGGTAACGGGCTACGACTTCGGGCCCGGCCACCCCATGGATCCGGTGCGGCTCGCGCTCACCATGCGGCTGGTCGAGGCGCTCGGGCTGGACCGTGCCGTGCGCGTCGCCGCCGCCCGGCCCGCGGGGGATTCCACACTGCGGCTGGTGCACCGCGAGGACTACATCGCCGCCGTGCGTGCCGCGTCCGCCGACCCCGGCTCCGCCGACGGCTCGTACGGTCTCGGGACTTCCGACGTCCCGGCCTTCCCGGCCGTGCACGACGCTTCGGCGCTGATCGCCGGGCAGTCGGTGGGCGCCGCGGAATCCGTATGGCGCGGAGAGGCCCTGCACGCGGTGAACTTCGCCGGCGGGCTGCACCATGCGATGCCCGGCGCGGCGTCCGGGTTCTGCGTGTACAACGACGCGGCCCTCGCCGTGGCCCGGCTGCTGGAGCTCGGGGCCGAGCGGGTCGCGTACGTCGACGTGGACGTGCACCACGGCGACGGCGTCCAGGCGGCCTTCTGGGAGGATCCGCGCGTCCTGACCGTCTCCCTGCACGAGCACCCCAGCACGCTCTTCCCGCAGACCGGCTGGCCCCAGGAGACCGGTGGTCCGGGAGCCGAGGGGAGCGCCGTGAACGTGGCGCTGCCGGCGGGGACGGGTGATGCGGGGTGGCTGCGGGCGTTCCACGCCGTGGTGCCGGAGCTGCTGGCGGCCTTCCGTCCGCAGGTGCTGGTGACGCAGCACGGCGCCGACACGCACTTCGAGGATCCGCTGGCCCATCTGGCGGTGTCGTTGGACGCCCAGCGCATGGTGGCCGAGGCCTGTCACGCGCTGGCTCACGAGCATGCGGAGGGGCGGTGGGTCGCCCTGGGCGGTGGCGGGTACGCGGTGGTCGACGTCGTGCCGCGCTCCTGGGCCCATCTGGTGGGGATCGCCGCGGGGGCGCCGGTGGCTCCCGAGAGTGCCGTTCCGGAGGAGTGGCGGGCCGAAGTGTTCCGTCGGACGCGGCAGTTGGGGCCGTACCGGATGACGGACGGGTGCCGGCCGGAGTGGAAGGACTTCACGGATTCGGGGTACGACCCGGGGGACCGGCTCGACCAGTCGATCCTCGCGACGCGGCGGGCGGTGTTCCCGGCCCACGGCCTGCTTCCGTAGGGCGACGCGGACGCGTCACGCAGGGCCTGCCGCGGCGTGCAGGCCGTTAGGCCGACCGTGGGATCCCTGCGCGAATCCCCTTCGCCCCGGGGGCGGTTCCGTCAGCATCGGAACCGTGCTGACCGAGCTCCCCGCCCAGCGCCCCTTTCCCACGCCTCCCTCCCTCCGTAGCCACCTCCTCCGCTCCCGCATCGCCGGTGTCGTATCCACCTCCCGGGAGCGGAGTCTGAGCCGCTATCGGATGTTCGTGGCCGGGGATCCCCGGGCGCTGCTCGGCCTGGAGCCGGAACGGGACTGGCGGCTGGGGGACTTGTTACAACTGATGGGCCGTAAGTGCGGGGTTTCGGCCGATCCCGGTCACACTTCGGGGCAGGATGTCATCGACCCGGACCGTACGATCGTGGCACTGAGTGCCTTTGCGGACCGGCTCGCCGCGGCGGCCGCGACCGCCGCGCCGGTGCTGATCGGCACCGGTCACCCGCACCGGCTCCTGGGCTTCTACGCCGGGTTGGCCGCCGGTCTCTCGGCAGCGGGATGCACTGTCCTCAGCCCGGCGCAGGGTCGAAGTGTCGACATAACGACCCGGTTCGGGGTACGTACCTACAACCTGGACTACGTTCGAGGCGTCGCGCTGGTGCGTGAACCCGGCGCACGTGGGTGTAGAAGTGAGCCCGGCGTACATACGCATTCTCCGCTCCCGCTTCGGGTGGCCCTGGGGGCGGCGATGGACGGTGACGGACCGCTTCCGGCGATGGTCATCGGGGACCACGGCTGGGTCTGCGGGGCAGGTCAGCTGGGTATTGAGGCCCTTGGCCTGGCGGATGCGGACGACCCGGCGCCGTTCGCCGGGCAGGCGGAGGGGCGGGTGTCCGTCGTCGTTCCGCTTGATGACACTGTGCGGTCTGATTACTACCGACCGCTTACTCGCTATGTACTCAATCGAGCGTGTCTGTCACAGTAGGCGGCCGATGGCTGCTCCTCTTCCCCACTCGCATCACCCGCCCCTAACCTGGGGAGTGAGCGCGCAGCGACGAGGAGTCACCGGAGGGGAAGCCGGTGCGCGTCATGTGCGGAAGGTTCAGGTGTGTCATGGCTGCTGACCAGAGGCCTCTCAACGAGGTCGTGTTCCTGACCGTGGCGGAAGTCGCTGCGGTGATGCGAGTGTCCAAGATGACCGTGTACCGCTTGGTGCACAGCGGTCATCTGCCGGCGATCAGGGTGGGCAGGTCGTTCCGGGTCCCGGAGCAAGCGGTGCACGAGTACCTCCGAGAGTCCTACGTGGGGGTGGAAACAGCCTGACGGGGGCCCTGGATTACGCTGATCGCCCGGTGCCGGGTAGGCTGGCCCGATGTAGGTCGTGTGGGCTCGGACGCCCCGCACCGAGTGAATCGATGTAAGCGAGGGTAGTCGTGGGCTCTGTTATCAAGAAGCGGCGTAAGCGGATGGCCAAGAAGAAGCACCGCAAGCTGCTCAAGCGCACGCGCGTTCAGCGTCGCAACAAGAAGTAAGCGGCACGCCGCTGTGCTCGTCCCGCAGCCCTTCCACCGATCATGGTGGAAGGGCTGCGGTGCATTCCGGGCGGGTAGCGGTGAGTGAAGCCTCGGCTACGGCTTGAAATGTAGCTCCGCGCATCGGCCGGTCATCACAGCGCAACACCGACCCGCTACGGTGGCCGCGGCAGCACCACTCATGGGTAGGTCGTGGGCGGATCGTGGGCAGAGGAAGGCGCTGATCTTGGGCAAGGTCGTGCTCGTCACCGGAGTCGCACGGCAGCTGGGGGGCCGGTTCGTCCGCCGCATCCAGCGCGAGCCCGATGTGGACCGGGTGATCGGGGTGGACGCGGTGCCACCCGCACACCATCTGGGCGGGGCCGATTTCCTACGGGCGGACATTCGCCATCCCAGGATCGCGCGGGTTCTGGCCGAACACGCTGTGGACACGGTGGTCCACATGGATGTGAACGGCACGCCGCTGGGCAAGCGCGGCAGCCGGGCGTCCGTCAAGGAGACCAACGTCATCGGCACGATGCAGCTGCTCGGCGCCTGCCAGAAGACACCCTCGGTCAAGCGCCTGGTGGTCAAGTCCAGCACCAATGTCTACGGATCCGCGCCACGCGATCCCGCGATCTTCACCGAGACCACCCCGCCGAAGTCGCTGCCCAGCGGGGGCTTCGCCAAGGACGTGGTGGAGGTCGAGGGGTACGTGCGCGGCTTCGCCCGGCGCCGGCCCGATGTGGCGGTGTGCGTGCTGCGCTTCGCGAACATCCTCGGGCCCTGCGCCGACTCGCCGCTCGCGGAGTACTTCGCGCTGCCCGTGCTGCCCACCGTCCTCGGCTTCGATCCCCGGCTGCAGTTCGTCCACGAGGACGACGTGACCGAGGTGCTGCGGATCGCCTCGGGCGAGCCGCGCAGGGGCACGCTCAACAGCGGCACCTTCAACGTCGCGGGTGACGGGGTGCTGCTGCTCTCGCAGGCGGCCCGCCGCCTCGGGCGTCCCACGCTCCCCTTCTTCCTGCCGACCGTCACCTGGGTCGGCTCCGCACTGCGTTCGGTCGGCGTGACGGACTTCTCGCCCGAGCAGATCCGGCTCCTCACCCACGGGCGGGTCGTCCGGACCACCCAGATGCGCGAGGTCCTCGGCTTCGACCCGCGCTTCACCACCGCGGGGGCCTTCGAGGACTATGCGCGCAGCCGAGGGCCCGGGCTGCTGCCGCCCGAGACCCTTGCCCGTACCGTCGACCGGATCGCTGCGGCACTGCCTGCCGGCCGCGGCCAGAAGTGAGGAGCGCACCCACCATGGCGGACGCGAAGGTCATCCCGTTCGGCGGCGAGGAGCCGCGGTCCAAGCGCAAGGGCAAGCGGACGGGGCGGGCCCGTACGAACCGCGTGTCGTCCCTCGCGCCCGTGCCGCCGCAGCGGGACGTGGACCAGGCCGCGGCGGCCGAGCCCGAGCAGCCGGCGGCCGGGGACGGCAGCGCCCGGGGGCGGGAGCCGGCGGCGGCGCAGGAGGGCGGCTGGGACCGGAAGCTGGCGCACGGGCTGAGCTTCCTGCGGCGGCGGATCACCGGCGAGTACGAGGTCGACGAGTTCGGCTACGACGAGGAGCTGACCGACCAGGTCCTGATGTCCGCGCTGCGGCCCTTCTACGAGAAGTACTTCCGGGTCGAGGTGAAGGGCATCGAGAACATCCCGGAGAAGGGCGCGGCCCTGGTCGTCGCCAACCACTCCGGGACGCTCCCGGTCGACGGGCTGATGCTGCAGGTCGCGGTGCACGACCACCACCCGGCCGACCGGCACATCCGGATGCTCGCCGCGGACCTGGTCTTCATGCTGCCGGGCGTCAACGAGGTCTCCCGGAAGCTCGGGCACACCCTCGCCTGCGCGGAGGACGCGCAGCAGCTCCTGGAGCGGGGCGAGGTGGTCGGGGTGATGCCGGAGGGGTTCAAGGGGATCGGGAAGCCGTTCTCGGAGCGGTACAAGCTCCAGCGCTTCGGCCGGGGTGGCTTCGTGTCGACGGCACTGCGTGCCGGGGCGCCGATCGTGCCGTGCTCGATCGTGGGGGCCGAGGAGATCTATCCGATGCTCGGCAACTCCCGGACGGTCGCGCGGCTGCTGGGGATCCCCTACTTCCCGCTGACGCCCGCGTGGCCCTGGCTGGGGCCGCTGGGGCTGGTGCCGCTGCCGACGAAGTGGACGATCCAGTTCGGGGAGCCGATTCCCACGGACGGGTATCCGGCGGAGGCCGCGGACGACCCGATGCTGATGTTCAACCTGACCGACCAGGTACGAGAAACGATTCAGCACACGTTGTACAAGCTGCTCGTGCAGCGGCGGTCGGTGTTCTTCTGAACCGGCCGGCGGCGGGCGGTGTTCTGCTGAGCCCCGTACGTTCCGGGGCCCGGAGAACACCGACCGCCTGCGGCGCTGTTACCTCGGATCGTCGCCGTGGATGCCCAGGCCCGGGAGGATGTCCGGGAGGACCGGCGGGATCGTGATGCTCGGCTGCTTGGCCGGCTTGCTCTCCTTGCCGCGCGACGTGCCCTCCGGGCTGGCACTGCCGGGCGCCGAGGGGGGCTTCAGCAGCCCCGTACCCCCGAGGAGGCCCTCGTGCTCCTCATGGCCGCCGGGGGCCGCCGGGTGCTGCCGGCCGCCGGCGTGCTTGCCTTCGCCGCTGGACGAGGCCGAGGGCTTGGGCGCGGTGTGGCCCGAGCGGGCGGACGTGCCCGGGGAGGGGGCGTCCGGACGGACGGACGAGCCGTGCTTGCCGTGGTGGGCGGGGAGCAGGGACCGCAGCGGCTCGACCTCGTCGTCTATGGCGGAGAGGACCGAGCTCACTTCGGCGCCCACATCGGCCAGTTGGACCGGGAGCTTCTCGCGCAGCTGGCTCCAGCTCTCGCGGTGCGAGGACGCGAAGCTGGAGAGGCGCTGGATGGGGCCGAGCGAGCGGTCGCGCTTGTAGGCGGTGTGCAGCAGGCGGTGGCCTTCGGAGGCGTCCTGGCGCATGCCCGAGAGCGTCTTGCGGATCTCGCCCAGGACCTCGTGGTCCAGGGAGCTGCCCAGCTTGCCGCGCTCCATCAGGCGGCGCGCCTCCTGCAGGCGGGTGGAGGCCCGGTCGAGCAGCAGGCCGCCGCGGTCGGAGTCGTCGTCGGCCATGCCGAGGCGGAGATCCTCCATGCCGCGCTTGAGCGGATAGAGCGAATCGCCGGGCAGGGCATTGGAACTGGCGGCCGCCACGCCGCCGAACGCACCCGCTGCCACTCCCACGGTCAGGCCGCCCGCGGCGAGCCCCTTCGACCAGCGGGAGCGCGGCCGGAGCCGGCCCAGCGCGCGGTGGGCGCCGCGGCCCGACCGGCGGGCCTTGGGCTCGGGGAGGGCGGCGGAGTCACCCCCTGCGAACTGGGTCTCCATGGCAGCGATGAGCTGCGCCCGCTGCACGGTTTTGGTCTCCGGATCGAGCCCGGGGCGGGGCAGCTCACCGAGCCGGCCCGTGAGGGCCAGCAGCCTGCCCTGCTCCGCGCCTTCGGCCGGCGGATCGGGCTGTGTGGCCGCCGCGTCCTGGACTTCCTGCTGCTCCAGGGACCGGGCGAAGGCGTTCGCCCGCCGGTGCGCCGATACGTTCGCGATCACAGGCGGCACCTCCTCTCGTCATGACGGTCGACTCCTCTGAACACCTGGAGGGTTGCACGCCGTGATGAGCATCCACTCGATCGAGTGAGTGGCTGCGGGCATGGCGTGACCGCAGGGAGTCTGCATCCCGCACAACGACTGGCGCGCCAGCCGGGTTACGCGCCCTGGACGATGTGACCGCTGGTGAGTGAACGGGCGCGCACGGTTAACGCGCGTCGTCGGGAAGGAGGCGGGCCAGGGTGCGGACCGCGCGGTACTGGAGGGTCTTGATGGCGCCCTCGTTCTTGCCCATGACGCGGGCGGTTTCGGCGACCGAAAGCCCCTGCAGGAAGCGCAGGGTGACGCACTCCTGCTGCTGGGGGTTGAGCTTGCGCACCGCCTCCAGCAGCGCGGCGTTGGACAGGGACTCGAGGACGGAGTCCTCCGGGCTGCGCTCGACTTCATTGGCGTCGAGCATCTCGCCGGTGGTCACTTCGAGCCGGAACCTCGACGACTTGAAGTGGTCGGCGACCAGATTGCGGGCGATCGTCACGAGCCAGGCGCCGAAGTCACGGCCCTGCCAGGTGAAGGTGCCGATGCGGCGCAGGGCGCGCAGGAACGTCTCGCTGGTGAGGTCCTCCGCGGTGGCCCGGCCGCCTACCCGGTAGTAGATATAGCGGTAGACCGTATCGGCGTACTGGTCGTAGAGGCGGCCGAAGGCTTCGGCCTCCCCGGCCTGGGCGCGCTCGACCAGGTCGAGCATGCGGGCGCTGTCGCTGTCCGCGCTGGGCCTGCGCGTTGACGTGGCGGAGCCGGAGGGCGCGGCGGACGACGCGGTGGCCGCACCGCCCCGGCGGGCGGCTCGTCTGCCCACCGCCGCGCTGCTCTCGGCGAGGGCGTAGCAGGGGCCGGCGTGGCCGGCACGGCCGCCTCCTGCAGGGGCGAGCGTGGCGAGGGCGGGGACGGCGTACGCGGTGGGGACGAAGCCGCGCAGGCGGTCGAGGACCGTTGCGCGAAGCGTAGCCAGGCCCGAGGCGTCAACCCCGACGTGTGGGTACACGGGACTCCCAGAGGCAGAGCTTCCATCACGTGCAGTACGGAACCGTTCACTCGTCGTAGGGACAAGGGGGTACCGGTTTGCGTCTGAGGAGAATAACGCTTCGTACAGGCAGCACTACACCGAGTTGCTCAAATCATCGTTTCCGTTCGATCTCTTACCGGTTGGGGATCGATCAAATATCGAACTATGAAAGGAGGTTGAACAGATTTGGTCATGGTGTGGCCGAATGGGCGGCGTGTTGTGGCAATCCGGACGCGGAAGGACTGAGGAGGAGGATGTGAGGGTATGAAGACAGGATTGCCTGAGAGTGACGCCCGGCTACGCGCTGTTGCCGAACCTTTGTGGCGACAGCGCGGCGTAGTGGCGTGAAGTGGACGGCGCGGTACGGCGCGCCGCCGCATGAATCCGCCCCGGAGCCGCTAGAGCGGGCCGGGGAGGCCTGGCAGGCCGGGGATCGTGGGCGCGTGCCCGCGTCAGTGCCGGCGCCGGTGCAGGGCCACGGCCGCGGCCGCGCCGCCCGCCAGGGCACCCACGCCGGCCGCCGCCGGGATGCCGACCTTGGCCGCCTTGCGGCCCGTACGGTAGTCGCGCAGCCGCCATCCGCGCTCGCGGGCGTGCTTGCGCAGCCGGCTGTCGGGGTTGACGGCGTAGGGGTGGCCCACGAGCGAGAGCATCGGGATGTCGTTGGCCGAGTCGCTGTAGGCGGCGCAGCGCGAGAGGTCGAGCCCCTCGGCCGCGGCCAGGGCGCGGACGGCCTCGGCCTTCGCCGGGCCGTGCAGCGGCTCGCCGACGAGCTTGCCGGTGTAGACGCCGCCGATCGACTCGGCGACGGTGCCGAGCGCGCCGGTCAGCCCGAGGCGGCGGGCGATGATCGTCGCGGCCTCGACGGGCGCGGCGGTCACGAGCCAGACCTTCTGTCCCGCGTCGAGGTGGGCCTGGGCGAGCGCCCGGGTGCCGGGCCAGATCCGCTCGGCCATGTACTCGTCGTAGATCTCCTCGCCGATGGTCATCAGCTCGGAGACGCGGTGGCCCTTGACGATGGACAGGGCGCTGTCGCGGGCGTCCTGCATGTGCTCGGCGTCCTCGCCGGCCAGCCGGAACCACACCTGCTGCCAGGCGAAGCGGGCGAGCTCGCGCTTTTGGAAGAAGCGCCGCTTGTACAGCCCGCGGCCGAAGTGGAAGAGGGAGGCGCCCTGCATGACCGTGTTGTCGAGGTCGAAGAAGGCGGCGGCGTGCACGTCGCCGACGACGGGGAAGTCCGGCTCGGACGGCTGCTGCGCTGTGCCCTCCGCGCTCTCGGCAGCGCTCTCCTGAGCGGTTTTGCGGGCTGCCTCCGCCGCGGCCTCGCCTGCCAGCACGCTGCGTGCCGTGGCAGAGCGCCTGCGCGGAGTGATCCATCCCAGTGCGGCCATGGCCCGAGCATAGCCAGTTTGTTCGGGGTAACCGGAGTCGGGATGATTCCGGGGCGTGAACTTCCCTTGACGCTCCGGTTACGCCCGGCGGGTCCGCGTGCGCGCGGGCGGGGAAGCGGGCAGGGGAAGCGGGGAAGCGGGCAAGGGGGAGGGGAAGGGGTCAGCCCGCGAGGGCCTTGCGCAGCCGGTCGGGGTCCACGCGCCAGAAGTCGTGCTGGGCGCCGTCGACGAGGATTACCGGGATCTGCTCCCAGTACTTGCGGTGGAGCTCCTCGTCCTCGGTGATGTCCTTCTTCTCCCAGCGGGCGCCGAGTTCGCCGCAGACCTCGGCGATCACGGTCTCGGCGGCGTCGCACAGGTGGCAGCCGGGCTTGCCGATCAGGGTGACCGTGCTGTCGGCGGGGTTCTTGCGGGGGCGGCGGCGCAGCAGGGGGGTCATGTCCGCCATTGTGCCCGCCCCTGGTGCGCCTCCGTGTGCGCCCGTATGCAATGGCGTGCTCCCGGCTCGTTCAAACGTGCTGGATGGGTGCCTGAGTCGACTACCATCATGTGGCGATTTGTTGGTGTCCGGGGTTTTTTCTGGCCGGGTCCGGGGGTGACCTCCCGGAAAGTAGCAGTGAGTCAGGAGTGAGCGCCGTTGTCCCCGTCGACGCTCTCCCGGGTCACGTGTGACAGGTGTGGCTGCTGTTGTAGTGCGGCAGGGCGTCCCCGGAAGGGGCCGAATGGTTCCCGGAGAGGGCCGAAAGGCCGCGTGACCCCGGTCACTTTGACCGGGCAAAACGGACACCATCTTTGTGCACGCGTTCACAAAGGCATAGCCTGCGTTCGACGGGGCGGTCCTGGGACGAGGCGCCGCCCGCAGCCCCGCTCTACCCGCAGGAGCACCGTGGCAACTGGCCGAACTCACCGACCGGCGACCCGAAGCCGAGGGATTCCCGAGGCCACCGTCGCCCGGCTTCCGCTGTACCTGCGCGCCCTGACCGCGCTCTCCGAGCGCTCGGTGCCCACGGTCTCCTCCGAGGAGCTCGCGACCGCGGCGGGGGTCAACTCCGCCAAGCTGCGCAAGGACTTCAGCTACCTCGGCTCCTACGGCACCCGCGGGGTCGGCTACGACGTCGAGTACCTCGTCTACCAGATCTCCCGCGAGCTCGGCCTGACCCAGGACTGGCCGGTCGTCATCGTCGGCATCGGAAACCTGGGCGCGGCCCTCGCCAACTACGGCGGCTTCGCCTCCCGCGGCTTCCGCGTCGCGGCCCTGATCGACGCCGACCCCGCCATGGCCGGCAAGCCGGTCGCCGGGCTGCCCGTACGCCACACCGACGAGCTCGAGTCGATCATCACGGACAACGGCGTCTCCATCGGCGTCATCGCCACCCCGGCCGGCGCCGCCCAGCAGGTCTGCGACCGGCTCGTGGCCGCCGGGGTCACCTCGATCCTCAACTTCGCGCCCACCGTGCTCTCCGTGCCCGAGGGCGTGGACGTGCGCAAGGTCGACCTGTCGATCGAGCTGCAGATCCTCGCCTTCCACGAGCAGCGCAAGGCCGGCGAGGAGACCTCCCCCGCACAGGAGACCGCCGTGGCCGCCACGGCGCAGCCCCGCTCCGGCGCGGGCGTGCGCAGCGCCGCGGGCGGCAGGAAGGGACCGGACGGGGACGTACCCGCCGTGATGCCGGCATGAGTCTTCTCGTCGTCGGACTGAGCCACCGCAGCGCGCCGGTGAGCGTGCTGGAGCGCGCCGCCCTCGCGCGCGAGGCGCAGGCCAAGCTGCTGCAGGACACCCTCGCGGCCGAGCCCGCCACCGAGGCGGCCGTCCTCGCCACCTGCAACCGCATCGAGCTCTACGCCGACGTGGACAAGTTCCACGCCGGTGTGGCCGAGCTGTCCACGCTCCTCGCCCAGCACTCGGGCGTCGGGCTGGAGGAGCTCACTCCGTATCTCTATGTGCACTACGAGGACCGCGCCGTCCACCACCTGTTCTCGGTGGCCTGCGGGCTGGACTCGATGGTCGTCGGCGAGGGCCAGATCCTCGGCCAGATCAAGGACGCCCTCGCCCTCGGTCAGGAGCTGCACACCGCCGGGCGGCTACTGAACGACCTGTTCCAGCAGGCCCTGCGGGTCGGCAAGCGCGCCCACAGCGAGACCGGGATCGACCGGGCCGGCCAGTCCCTGGTCACCTTCGGCCTGGAGCGCCTGGCCGACGGCGTGCCGCTGGGCGACTGGGCCGGCGGCAAGCGGGCCCTCGTCATCGGCGCCGGCTCGATGTCCTCCCTCGCCGCGGCGACGCTGGCGCGAGCGGGCGTCGCCCACGTGGCCGTCGCCAACCGCACGCTCGCGCGCGCGGAGCGCCTGGCGGAGATCCTCCGCGAGCCCGGCGCGGGCCGCGCCGCCGCCGGCTTCACGGCCTCGGCCGTGGAGATGGCCGCGGTGCCGCAGGAGCTCGCGCTCGCGGACGTCGTGGTCAGCTGCACCGGCGCCATGGGCGTCGTGCTGACGGCCGAGGCCATACGCGCCGCGCTGACGTCCCGCACGGACGCGGCCGGCGCCTCCGGGACGGACGGGCGTACGGCGGCCGGACCGTCCGGCACCGCCGCCGCTTCCGGTCGTACGGACATGACCTGCGCCCTCGACGCCGCGTGCGGCGACGCGGCCCGCGCCGGCGTCCGCCTCGCCCTCCTCGACCTCGCCATGCCGCGCGACATCGACGCCGCCGTCCACCGCCTGGAGGGCGCACGGCTCGTCGACATCGAGTCGCTCGCCGAGGCCTCCGCCGACGCGCCCATGGCCGCCGACGTCGACCGGGTGCGCGCCATCGTCTCCGACGAGGTCGCCGCCTTCGGCGCCGCCCAGCGCGCCGCCCACATCACCCCCACCGTGGTCGCCCTGCGCACCATGGCCGCGGACGTCGTCGCGAGCGAGATCGCCCGCCTCGACGGCCGCCTGCCCGACCTGGACGACAAGCAGCGCGCGGAGATCACCCAGACCGTGCGCCGCGTCGTCGACAAGCTCCTCCACGCGCCCACCGTGCGCGTCAAGGAGCTGGCCTCCACCCCCGGCGGCGCCGGCTATGCCGACGCGCTGCGAGAGCTCTTCGACCTCGACCCGCAGGCGGTCGCCGCCGTCAGCCGGGCCGACTCGCAGGCCGGTACGCACAACACGGCACGGGAGCCGGCATGAACGACAACTCTTCGCGGCCGCTGCGCCTCGGCACGCGCCGCAGCAAGCTCGCCATGGCCCAGTCGGGCCAGGTGGCGCAGGCCGTGCAGCAGCTGACCGGCCGCCCGGTGGAGCTGGTGGAGATCACCACCTACGGCGATGTCTCGCGCGAGTCCCTCGCGCAGATCGGCGGCACCGGCGTCTTCGTCTCCGCGCTGCGCGACGCGCTGCTCGCGGGCGGGATCGACTTCGCCGTGCACTCCCTGAAGGACCTGCCCACCAAGCAGCCCGAGGACCTGGCCCTCGCGGCGATCCCGACGCGCGAGGACCCGCGCGACGTGCTGATCGCCCGCGACGGCCTGACCTTCGAGTCCCTCCCTGAGGGTGCCCGCATCGGCACCGGTTCCCCGCGCCGCATGGCCCAGCTCAACGCCTGGGCCCGCGAGCTCGGCAAGGAGATCGAGACCGTGCCCATCCGCGGCAACATCGACACCCGGATCGGCTTCGTCGCCGACGGCGAGTTCGATGCCGTGGTGCTCGCCGCCGCGGGGCTGTCGCGGATCGGCCGCAGCGCCGAGGTCTCGCAGTTCCTGGAGCCCGACGCAGTTTTGCCCGCCCCCGGCCAGGGGGCCCTGGCGATCGAGTGCGCCATGACCAACGCACCCCTCGCCGCGACGCTCGCCGAGCTCGACGACCCGTACACCCGGGTCGCCGTGACGGCCGAGCGTTCCCTGCTCGCCGCCCTGGAGGCCGGCTGCTCCGCACCCGTGGGTGCGCTGGCCGACCTTTCCCCAAGCTCTCGGCTTCGCTCGAGCAGGGGATATCCCGATGCCGATGAGCAGGTTTTCACCGAAATGCGCCTGCGGGGCGTCGTCGGCACGACCGACGGCAAAACGCTGGTGCAGCTGTCCACCACCGGCCCCGTGCCGTCGTCCAGCGAAGAAGCCGTGGCCATGGGCCGCGAGCTCGCCGCAGCGATGCTCGACAAGGGAGCGGCCGGTCTTATGGGGGAGCGAGCACTTTGAACCCCACCGCCCCGAACCACCCCGTGCACGGGCACGTCACCTTCCTCGGTGCCGGCCCCGGAGACCCGGGACTGCTGACGCTCCGCGCCGTGGAGGCGCTTGCGGCCGCGGACGTCCTGATCGCCGATCCGCAGGTGCTCGACGTGGTGCGCACGCATGCGCGCGCCCATGTGGACATGCCTGCCCAGACGGTTACTGACGAGGCATCAAAAACCGCGGACGTCCCCGTCCTTAGGGACACCGCCAATCTTGTCATGACGGCCGCGCGCAGCGGCAAGCGGGTCGTCCGTGCCGTGCACGGCGACCCCGGCCTCGACGGCGACGCCGCCGACGAGATGCTCGCCTGCGCCGCCGAGGGCATCACCTTCGAGGTGGTCCCCGGCGTCGCCACGGCCGTCGGCGTGCCCGCCTACGCCGGTGTGCCGCTGCGTGACGGCAAGGGCGGCGACGTGCGCTTCGTCGACGCCCGCACGGCCTCGGCCACCTGCTGGTCCGAGGTAGGCGCCAGCGAGGTCACCGCCGTCGTCTCCACCACGCTCGACTCCGTCGTCTCCGCCGCCGGCGAACTGGTCTCCGCCGGCCGCGGCCCCGACACGCCGATGACCGTCACGGTCGCCGGCACCACCACCCGCCAGCGCACCTGGACCGCCACCCTCGGCACCCTGGCCCAGGTGCTCAAGGCCGCGAAGGTGCTGCCGTCCGCCGACGGCGCCCAGCCGGTCATAGCCGTGGTCGGCGAGCGCAGCGCTGCCGAGCAGCGCGACCGGCTCTCCTGGTTCGAGTCCAAGCCGCTCTTCGGCTGGAACGTCCTCGTGCCGCGCACCAAGGAGCAGTCCGCCTCGCTCTCCGACCAGCTCCGTTCCTACGGCGCCGTGCCCAGCGAGGTCCCGACCATCGCCGTCGAGCCGCCGCGCACCCCCCAGCAGATGGAGCGCGCGGTCAAGGGCCTGGTCACCGGCCGCTACGAGTGGATCGCCTTCACCTCCGTGAACGCCGTCAAGGCGGTGCGCGAGAAGTTCGAGGAGTACGGGCTCGACGCGCGTGCCTTCGCCGGCATCAAGGTCGCGGCCGTCGGCGAGCAGACCGCCAAGTCGCTGATCGAGTTCGGCGTCAAGCCCGACCTCGTGCCGTCCGGCGAGCAGTCCGCCGCCGGCCTGCTGGAGGACTGGCCGCCCTACGACCCCGTCTTCGACCCGATCGACCGCGTCTTCCTGCCGCGCGCCGACATCGCCACCGAGACCCTGGTGGCCGGCCTGATCGAGCTGGGCTGGGAGGTCGACGACGTCACCGCCTACCGCACCGTCCGGGCCTCGCCGCCGCCGGCCGAGACCCGCGAGGCCATCAAGGGCGGCGGTTTCGACGCCGTGCTCTTCACCTCCTCGAGCACGGTGCGCAACCTCGTCGGCATCGCCGGCAAGCCCCACAATGTCACCGTCATCGCCTGTATCGGCCCGGCCACCGCGAAGACCGCGGAGGAACACGGCCTGCGGGTGGACGTGCTGTCTCCCGAGCCTTCGGTGCTCAAGCTCGCCGAGGCGCTCGCGGAGTTCGGCGCGGCCCGCCGGGACGCCGCCCTGGAGGCCGGCGACCCGGTCACCCGCCCGAGCGAGCGACGGCCCGGATCGCGTAGAAGGGCACGGAGTTGAGCACCACCTACGGCACGTTCCCGGGGTCCCGCCCCCGGCGCCTGCGCACCAGCCCCGCCATACGCCGCATGGTCGCGGAGACCCGCCTGCACCCGGCCGACCTGATCCTTCCCGCCTTCGTGCGGGAGGGCATCGGCACGCCGGTGCCGATCACCTCGATGCCGGGGGTCGTCCAGCACACCCGTGACACCCTGCGCAAGGCGGCCGTCGAGGCGCTGGAGGCCGGCGTCTCCGGGATCATGCTCTTCGGCGTCCCCGAGGAGTCGAAGAAGGACGCCGCCGGCACCGCCGGCACGGACCCGGACGGCATCCTGCAGGTCGCCATCCGCGACGTGAAGGCCGAGGTCGGCGACGACCTCGTCATCATGTCCGACCTGTGCCTGGACGAGTTCACCGACCACGGCCACTGCGGCGTCCTCGACGCCTCCGGCCGAGTCGACAACGACGCCACGCTCGAGCGCTACGCCGAGATGGCACAGGTCCAGGCCGACGCGGGCGTCCACGCCGTCGGCCCCAGCGGCATGATGGACGGCCAG
This sequence comes from Streptomyces rectiverticillatus, assembly GCF_013394065.1. Taxonomy (NCBI): domain Bacteria; kingdom Bacillati; phylum Actinomycetota; class Actinomycetes; order Kitasatosporales; family Streptomycetaceae; genus Streptomyces; species Streptomyces rectiverticillatus. The sequence continues at coordinate 3,412,810 of NZ_CP040752.1, read as the reverse complement.
GTCGGCGTCATCCGCGACGCCCTCGACCAGACCGGCCACGAGGACGTCTCCGTCCTGGCCTACACCGCCAAGTACGCCTCCGCGTTCTACGGCCCCTTCCGCGAGGCCGTCGGCTCCTCGCTGCAGGGCGACCGCAAGACCTACCAGCAGGACCCCGCCAACGCCCGCGAATCGATGCGCGAGCTCGCGCTCGACCTCGCCGAGGGCGCGGACATGGTCATGGTCAAGCCGGCCCTGCCGTACCTGGACATCCTCGCCAAGGTCGCCGAGGCCGTCGACGTGCCCGTCGCCGCCTACCAGATCAGCGGCGAGTACGCGATGGTCGAGGCCGCCGCCGCCAACGGCTGGATCGACCGCGACCGCGCGATCATGGAGACCCTGACCAGCGTCAAGCGCGCCGGGGCCAACATGATCCTCACCTACTGGGCGACCGAGGCCGCGCGGCAGCTGCGGTAAAGACCGTCAGCTCCGGTAAAGGCTGTAGACAGCAAGGGCCGGTGCCCGGGGGAATTCCGCCGAAACAGTGGAAAGCCCCCGGGCACCGGCCCTAGCTTGTGGCGCACACCGTTCCCTCTGCGGAGACGCGCCCATGAGCACCGACCCCGAGCTCCCCGAGAGCTGGGAGTACACCCTCCAGGTCCCCTGCGACCCGCTCGCCCCCTGTATCGCCCGCCGCACCCTCCGCACGATCTTCGAAGAGCACGGCTTCGCCCGCGTGGCCGAGACCGCCGAGCTGCTCACCTCGGAGCTGGTCACCAACTCCTACCGGCACTCCGAAGGGCCCGCCTCCGTACGCGTCCGGCGCGAGGGCAAGGGAAAGGGAGTGCGGGTGACCGTATGGGACACCAACCCCGCGCTGCCCGGCCTGCAGGCCACCGCGCTGCCCCGGGAGGACGCCGAGGAGGGCCGCGGGCTCGCGCTCGTGATGCGCTGCGCCGACAGCTGGGGAGGCTTCGCCCTGCGCCGGCAGCCCCAGGGGCTCACCGGCAAGCTGGTGTGGTTCGAACTGGGGGCGGGGTGAGGCACCCCGCCCCCGGTCCGGTGCCTCAGAGCTGCTCGGGCGTCCGGATCCCCAGCAGCGACATGCCCTGACGCAGGGTGCGGGCCGTCAGGTCGCACAGGAAGAGGCGGTTCTCCACCTGCTGCGGCGTCTCCGCCTTCAGGACCGGGCACTCGGCGTAGAACGTCGTGTAGAGCGAGGCCAGCTGGTAGAGGTACCCGGCGAGCTTGTGCGGCTCGTAGGAGGCCGTGACCTCGGCGAGGTTCTCCCCGAACTGGTCCAGGTGCATGCCCAGCGCGCGCTCGGCCGGGGCCAGCGCGAGCTCCGGGTGGGCGGCCGGCCGGGCCTCGCCCGCCTTGCGGAGGATCGACTGGATCCGGGCGAAGGCGTACTGCAGGTAGACGCTGGTGTCGCCGTTGAGGGACACCATCTGGTCCAGGTCGAACTTGTAGTCGCGCGAGACGGACGTCGACAGGTCCGCGTACTTCACCGCGCCGATGCCCACCTGGGCGCCGCGCTCGGCGATCTGCTCCTCCGTCAGGTCCTGGGCCTTCTCCCGGACGACGGCCGTCGCACGGTCGATCGCCTCGTCGAGCAGGTCGACCAGGCGGACCGTCTCGCCCTCACGGGTCTTGAACGGCTTGCCGTCCTTGCCGAGGACCGTGCCGAAACCGAGCTGGACGGCCTTGACCTCGTCGGTCAGCCAGCCGGCCCGGCGCGCGGTCTCGAAGACCATCTTGAAGTGCAGGGACTGCCGGGCGTCCACCACGTACAGCAGGGTGTCGGCCTTCAGGTTCCCCACGCGGTCGCGGATCGCGGACAGGTCCGTGGCCGCGTAGCCGAAGCCGCCGTCGGACTTCTGGACGATCAGCGGCGAGGGCTTGCCGTCCGGGCCCTTGACGTCGTCGAAGAAGACGCAGAGCGCGCCGTTGGAGCGGACCGCGACACCGGACTCCTCCAGCAGACGGCAGGTCTCGGCGAGCATGTCGTTGTAGCCGGACTCGCCGACGATGTCCTCGTCGCGGATCTCCACGTCGAGCTTGTCGAAGACCGAGTAGAAGTAGATCTTCGACTCGTCGACGAACCGCTGCCACAGCGCGAGGGTCTCCTCGTCACCGGCCTGCAGGTCGACGACCCGGCGGCGGGCGCGGGCCTTGAACTCCTCGTCGGAGTCGAAGAGCGTCCGCGACGCCTTGTACAGCCGGTTGAGGGAGGACATGGCCTCCTCGCCGGAGACCTCGCCCTCGTGGTCCAGCTCGTGCGGGTGCTCGATCAGGTACTGGATGAGCATGCCGAACTGGGTGCCCCAGTCGCCGATGTGGTGACGGCGCACGACCTTCTCGCCGGAGAACTCCAGGATCCGCACCACCGCGTCACCGATCACCGAATTGCGCAGGTGACCGACGTGCATCTCCTTGGCCACGTTCGGCTGGGCGTAGTCGATGACCGTGGTGCCCGGGTGCTCCGCGAACGGCACGCCCAGGCGGTCGTCGGCGGCGCGCGCGGCCAGGGTCTTCACGATCGCCTCGTCCGTGATCGTGATGTTCAGGAAGCCGGGGCCCGAGACCTCGACCTCCTTGATCAGATCACCGGCAGGCAGGCCCTCGACGACCTTCGCCGCCAGCTCGCGCGGATTGCCCTTCAGCTTCTTGGCCAGGGCCAGCATCCCGTTGGCCTGGAAATCGGCCCGGTCGCTTCGGCGCAGCAGCGGATCGGCGGCACCGGCCTCCGGCAGGGCTGCCGAGAGCGCGTCCGCGATGCGCTGGTGGAGCGAGGAAGCGAGGGAGGGAACCGAAGCCATGGGAAGGTGCCATTCCGGTAGGCGGCATGTGATGGTCCCCCCGATTATCCCATGCGCCTACCACGGCCCCCGCGGTAATTTCCCCGCAGCCGGGCAACCCCGGAGCCACCCCTCCCGTCTGGGACAATGGTCATGCCAGGACCGTAAGGAAGGAAGTGCCGTGGCTCAGGCTCAGAGCACCGAGGCCGATTGGGTCTCCCGTTTCGCCGACGAGGTCATTGCCGAAGCGGAGCGCCGTGCCCCCGGCAAACCGATCGTCGTCGCCTCCGGCCTGTCCCCCTCCGGCCCGATCCACCTCGGCAACCTGCGCGAGGTCATGACCCCGCACCTCGTCGCCGACGAGATCCGCCGCCGGGGCCACCAGGTCCGCCACGTGCTGTCCTGGGACGACTACGACCGCTACCGCAAGGTGCCCAACGGCGTCCCCGGCATCGACGAGTCCTGGGCCGCCCACATCGGCAAGCCCCTGACCTCCGTCCCGGCCCCCGCCGGCTCGGCGTTCGCGAACTGGGCCGAGCACTTCAAGGCCGCCATGGTCGAGGCGCTCGCCGAGCTCGGCATCGAGTACGACCCGATCAGCCAGACCGAGCAGTACACCTCCGGTGTCTACCGCGAGCAGGTCCTGCACGCGATGAAGCACCGCGCCGACATCGACGCGATCCTCGACCAGTACCGGACGAAGGACAAGGCGACCGGCCAGCCGAAGAAGCAGGGCCAGAAGCAGCAGCAGAAGCCCGTCGACGAGGCCGAGCTGGAGGCCGCCGAGGGCTCCGGCGCCGCCGCCGAGGACGACGGCAGCGCCGGCGGTGCGGGCTACTTCCCGTACAAGCCGTACTGCGGCGCCTGCGAGCGCGACCTCACCACCGTCACCGCCTACGACGACGAGACCACCGAGCTCGCCTACACCTGCGTGTGCGGCCACTCCGAGACCGTCCGCCTCAGCGAGTTCAACCGCGGCAAGCTGGTCTGGAAGGTCGACTGGCCGATGCGCTGGGCCTACGAGGGCGTGATCTTCGAGCCGTCGGGCGTGGACCACTCCTCCCCGGGCTCGTCCTTCGTCGTCGGCGGCCAGATCGTCCGCAAGGTCTTCGGCGGCGAGCAGCCCATCGGCCCGATGTACGCCTTCGTCGGCATCAGCGGCATGGCCAAGATGTCGTCCTCCAAGGGCGGGGTCCCGACCCCCGGCGACGCCCTGAAGATCATGGAAGCGCCGCTGCTGCGCTGGCTGTACGCCCGCCGCAAGCCCAACCAGTCCTTCAAGATCGCCTTCGACCAGGAGATCCAGCGGCTCTACGACGAGTGGGACAAGCTGGAGGCCAAGGTCGCCGACGGCAGCGTGCTGCCCGCCGACGCCGCCGCCCACGCCCGCGCCGCCCGCACGGCCGCCGGCGAGCTGCCCCGCACGCCGCGCCCGCTGCCGTACCGCACGCTCGCCTCGGTCGCCGACATCACCGCCGGCCACGACGAGCAGACCCTGCGCATCCTCAGCGACCTCGACCCGGCCAACCCGGTCACCTCGCTCGACGAGGTCCGCCCGCGCCTGGACAAGGCCGAGCACTGGATCAACACCCAGGTCCCGGCCGAGTCCCGCACCATCGTGCGCTCCGAGCCCGACACCGAGCTCCTCGGCTCACTCGACGAGCAGGGCCGCGAATCGCTGCGCCTGCTCCTGGAAGGCCTGGACGACCACTGGTCGCTCGACGGCCTCACCACGCTCGTCTACGGCGTGCCCAAGGTCCAGGCCGGCCTGGAGCCCGACGCCAAGCCGACCCCCGAGCTCAAGGTCGCCCAGCGGTCCTTCTTCGCCCTGCTCTACCACCTGCTGGTGAGCCGCGACACCGGCCCGCGCCTGCCCACCCTGCTGCTCGCGGTGGGAGCGGACCGGGTCCGCAAGCTGCTCGCTGCATAGTTTCCGGTTACGCAAAGGCGCCGGTGCACTCGAGGGAATCGAGTGCACCGGCGCCTTTACGTAGTACCCCGGTTTGCGTAGTACTCCGGTCAGCTCTTGTTCGCCGCGGCGACCGCGGCCACCGCCTCCTTGGCCGCGTCCTGCGCACCCTTGGCGATCTCGTCCGCCGCCGGGTTCTTCGCGCCCTGGAAACCGGCACCGCTGTACTTCACCGTCACCACGACGTTGCCCGTGCGGGCGACGACGGTCGCATTGCGGTAGTCGTCGTCGTCCTTCTTGGTGTCCGTGGCCACCAGGTTCGCGCCCTCGCCGATGCCCTCGGCCTTCTCCGCCTTCGCGTCCTTGGCACCGTCGGCGGTCGTCGCCTTGGTCACCTGCTGCTCGGCGAACTTCTCGGCGCGCTTCTCGCCCGAGCCCAGCGTCGGGTCGGAGGCCAGCCGCTTGAAGGAGACGGTCAGCGAGCGGAACTGCAGGTCCTTGACGTCCTCGTCGTTCAGGCCGTTCCAGAAGCAGCTCGCCGAGTCGTTCGCGTCGCTGGTGGGGAGGGCCTCGCCCTCCTTCTTCTTCGCCTTCGGCACCAGCTTGTCGATCGTCTTCTCGTCGATGGTCTTGCAGACCTCCGGCGGCAGCTTGGCGAACGTCGCCGCCTTCATCGACGGCGACGCGGTGGGAGCCGGGGCGGAGGGCGAGGGCGACTTCTTCGCGGCGCCGCCGTCGTCGTCCGAGCAGCCGGTGGCGACGAGCATCACCGGTACTGCGGCGCAGGCGAGGAGTCGGGCGAGTCGCGGGGCTGTTCGGTGCATGGGTCCTTCGCTCGTTCGGTGTCGAGGGGCGGAGCGCCTGGGCGCCCTCACCCCGCCTGATCGGCACGGTACGCGGCCGACGCGGGCCGGTGGGGGATTGCCCACCGGCTAATTGTTGAAGTTCCCCGCGTCGAGCTCCCGGGCCAGGGCCTGGGCCTTGCCCTGGAGGTCCTCGCTCCCGGGGACGTGCTGCTTGTCGGCCGACCACTGGTCGTAGGCGATGGTCACGATGACGTTCGCAGACCGGAAGACGATGTTGATGTCCCGGTGCACGCCCGACCCGGCGGTGATCAGCTTGTCGTCGATGAAGGCGTCGTCGCCCAGATCGTCCAGGACGCGCGGGGCCAGCGAGGCGCCGCCCGCCGGCGAACCGGAGGCCGAAGGCGCGCCCGGCCGGGACGCGGAGGGCGCCGGGGAGCCGCTCTGCGCACCGCCCTGCGGGTGCGGGCCCGAGCTCGCGCCCTGCGAGGCCGAAGACGAGGGCGCGGACGGCGAGCCGGAGGAGACCGGGATGTGCGCGGCGGTCGCCCGGCGGGCGTAGAGCTGCTCGGCCCGCTGCTCGTCGCTGACACCCGGCTGGTACGAGACGACGCGCTCGAAGTCGACGGTCAGGTGCCGGGAGCCCTCCGGGGCCTCCAGCTTCCAGCGGCAGCCGACGCGGCGGTCGGTGTCGTAGGTGATGGCGGCCTGGCCCTTGTAGAGCTTCGCGAGGGTGTCGCGGTCGGCCTCGTCGTCACCCGGAGTGGGCAGGAGCCTGCGCAGCGTCTCGCGGTTCACGTAGCCGCAGGGCTCGGGGAGGCTGCGGTACTTGCCGGGCTGCGCGGCGGGCGCGGTGGAGCCCGCCTGGCCGGGCTTGGAGTCGTCGCCGCCGTCGGCGCCCGCCCCGCCGCTGCAGGCGGTGAGCGCTGCGGCCAGCACGGCGGCGGCCAGTGCGGCGGCCGGTGCGTGAGCCCTTCGCTGCACGGTCCGTGGCTCCTTCCACCGAAAACGTGTTGCTGCCGCGGAGGCGGCGGCTGGACAGTATGTCTACCGCACGTGCCGCCGCGTCTGCCGGTTCGCTGTCGCGAATCATGAGATATGTCCGGCTTTTGCGTTATCTTGCTTTTACGGGGTTATGAGGAAAACCATGTCCTACACCGAGGTGCCCGGCGCCCGTGTTCCGATCCGCATGTGGACCGACCCGGCCACGGTCGAGGACGTTGCCATGCAGCAGCTGCGCAACGTCTCCACCCTCCCATGGATCAAGGGACTCGCGGTCATGCCGGACGTCCACTTCGGCAAGGGGGCCACGGTCGGCTCGGTGATCGCCATGCGGGGCGCGGTGTGCCCGGCGGCGGTCGGCGTCGACATCGGCTGCGGGATGTCGGCGGTGAAGACGTCACTGACGGCGAACGACCTGCCCGGTGATCTCTCCCGGCTGCGCTCGAAGATCGAGGAGGTCATTCCGGTGGGCCGCGGGATGCACGACGATCCCGTGGACCCGGGGCGGCTGCACGGGGTCGCGACGGCGGGATGGGATGACTTCTGGGGGCGGTTCGACGGGGTCGCGGACGCGGTCCATTTCCGCCGGGGGCGGGCTGCTCAGCAAATGGGAACGCTTGGCTCCGGGAACCACTTTTGGGAGCTTTGTCTTGATTCGGACGATTCGGTCTGGATTATGTTGCACTCGGGGTCGCGCAACATCGGCAAGGAGCTGGCCGACTATCACATCGGGCAGGCCCAGAAGCTGCCGCACAACCAGGGCCTGATCGACCGTGATCTCGCCGTCTTCGTCGCGGACACTCCGCAGATGGCGGCCTACCGGCACGACCTGTTCTGGGCGCAGGAGTACGCGAAGCACAATCGCGAGATCATGATGGCGCTGTCGCAGGACGTGCTTCGCCGGGAGTTCAAGAAGGCCAAGGTCACCTTCGGCCAGGTCATCTCCTGCCACCACAACTACGTCAGCGAGGAGCGCTACGAGGGCATGGACCTGCTCGTCACCCGCAAGGGCGCGATCCGCGCGGGCGGCGGCGAGTACGGCATCATTCCGGGCTCCATGGGCACCGGCTCGTACATCGTCCGTGGCCTGGGCAACGAGGCCTCCTTCAACTCCGCCTCCCACGGCGCGGGTCGGAGGATGAGCCGCAATGCTGCGAAGAAGCGGTTCACCGCGCGGGACCTGGAAGAACAGACGCGCGGAGTGGAGTGCCGCAAGGACTCCGGCGTGGTCGACGAGATCCCGGCCGCGTACAAGCCGATCGAGCAGGTCATGGACCAGCAGCGGGATCTCGTCGAGATCGTGGCGAAGCTTAAGCAGGTTGTCTGTGTGAAGGGCTGAGTGACTACTTCCGTCGCAGGCGCATTCGGCGTAGCTGGCAAGACTTCTTCGATCTGCCCAATTGCTCCGCCGCCTCGTCGAGGCTGACGGCTGCCAGCAAGATCTGGTCCTCCACCTGTGTCCAGCTGCGTCGCGGTCGGGGTGGGCTCATGTGCGCGGGGCGGACCCATGTGCTCACCTCGGCGGCGGCCGAGCGCTTGCGCTCGAGCGCAAGGCCATCCGGGTGGTACAGATGGTCCGCCAGAGCCGCACCCGCCTCTCGCATGTACATGACGTTGTAGGCGCCGTCGCGAGCGTTCCGGCTGGTCAGCCGCTGGATGTCGAGCGTTACGTTGGTGTAGTGGCACAGGTAGGTGGCGATCGCGGTGCTGGTCGTGGCGAGGCTGACGAACGGCAGGCCCTGGCTCGTGAAGCCCACCGAGCCGTCGGCGTCGATGATTCCGCGCAGGTAGTCCCGGCGGGAGAACGGGACGCGCGGCGGCGTGATCTTCGTGGACTTCTTGCCGTAAGGGATTCCGAGTTCTACGAGGCGGTTTCTGACTTCCAGCGAGTGGACGGTCCAGATCGCGGACCGGTGGTCCTCCGAGAAGTTCGTCGCTCGGGTGCGCTCTCTGATGGCGCTGTTGTACGGGCAGAGTTTCTGGAAGGCCCGGAGTATGCCGATGTCGCGGTAGCTGATCTCGACGGACAGACATCCCCTTTGGCGGGTGTCTGCATGCATGTGCCCGTCAGCCTGCAAGAAGCCGAACATGTAGGCATAGCGAGGATCTTCGAGGTCCATGAAGGTCATGGGCCGATCGTGCGACGCCGCTACCGGACCGTCGGCCGGAACGGCAGGGCGTCACTCGAACTGGCGAGCGCAAAGCGGATGTGGAGTGCCCCTAGGCGCGCACGTCCTGCGGGTACCAGCGCAGCTCGACCGTGTTGCCGTCCGGGTCGAGGACGTAGATCGATTCGGCGTCGCCGCGGGCGCCGTAGCGCTTGCCGGGGCCGTCGACGACGGTGAAGGTGCCCGAGTCGATGACGGTCTGCCAGTCCAGGGGGTCGACGACGAGGCAGATGTGGTCGACGTTGGCGGCGGCTGCGTCGCCGTGTTCGCGCTCCACCAGGTCGATGATCGTGGTGGGGGAGACGCGTACCGACGGGAAGGGTGCCCGGCCTGCGCGCCACTCGTCCACGCGGACGGGGTCGAGGCCGAGCGGGCCGGTGTAGAAGGCGAGGGACCGCTCTGCGTCGGAGACGTTGAGGACGAGGTGGTCGAAGGCGGTGACGCGCATGGGGTTCCCCTGTTCGGTGCGGGCTGTCCGTCCTGCGGGCGGCCGTCCGTACGACGGTAGCCCGGGAGTGATCGTTTCCGCATCGGTCGCGAGTCCCGGGACCGTGGTCCCGGCCGGGGTCAGACCTCGCGGTGGACCTTGTAGTTCGAGGCCTGGGCGCGGGGGCGGACGACGAGCAGGTCGACGTTCACGTGCGGCGGCCGGGTGACGGCCCAGCCGATGGTGTCGGCGACGTCCTCGGCGGTGAGCGGTTCGGCGACGCCCGCGTAGACGGCGTCGGCCTTGGCGCGGTCGCCGCGGAAGCGGGTGAGGGCGAATTCGTCGGTGCGCACCATGCCGGGGGCGATCTCGATGACGCGGACGGGCTGTCCGCACAGCTCCAGGCGGAGGGTTTCGGCGACGGCGTGGGCGCCGTGCTTGGCGGCGGCGTAGCCGCTGCCGCCTTCGTAGGTGCCGAGGGCGGCGGTGGAGGAGAGGATCAGGACGGTTCCGTCGCCGCTCGCGGTGAGGGCGGGGAGCAGGGCCTGGGTCATATGGAGCACGCCGAGGACGTTGACCTCGTACATGGTGCGCCAGTCGGCGGGGTCGGCGGTGGCGACGGGGTCGGCGCCGTGGGCGCCGCCGGCGTTGTTGATGAGGACGTCGACGCGGTCGAGGCCGGCGGCGAAGGCGTCGACGGCGGCGCGGTCGGTGACGTCGAGGGCGTGGGCGCGGGCGCCGGGGAGTTCGTCGGCGAGGGCGGTGATGCGGTCGGCGCGGCGGGCGACGAGGACGACGCGGTAGCCCTCGGCGGCGAGCCGGCGGGCGGTGGCGGCGCCGATGCCGCTGCTGGCGCCGGTGATGACGGCGGTGCGGGTGCTCATGGTGATGCCTCCTGGGGCGCGGCGCGGCCGTTGTGGCGTGGGTGGTCCCCGGGCAGGATATTCAGCGGTTGCGGGGCACGTACATGATGATCGCCACGCCGATGAGGCAGACGAGCGCGCCGAGGACGTCGTAGCGGTCGGGCCGGTAGCCGTCGGCGACCATGCCCCAGGCGAGGGAGCCGGCGACGAAGACTCCGCCGTAGGCGGCGAGGATGCGGCCGAAGTGGGCGTCGGGCTGGAGGGTGGCGACGAAGCCGTAGGCGCCGAGGGCGACGATGCCGGCGCCGATCCAGGCCCAGCCGCGGTGCTCGCGCGCGCCCTGCCAGACGAGCCAGGCGCCGCCGATCTCCAGGAGTGCGGCGAGGAGGAAGAGGGCGATGGAGCGGGCGATGAGCATGGTCGCAGCGTACGGCGGGGAGGGTGGGGCGAGGGGTTACGGCCAGACGAGGCAGTAGGGCTGGTGGCCGTTCTCGTGCAGGCGGTGGGAGAAGTCCTGCCATTCGCGCAGGAGCTGGTAGACGCCGAAGGCGTCGCGGGGGCCGCCGCGGTCGGGGACGGTGGACCAGATGAAGGCGGCGGCGCCGACGGATTCCTCGCCGACGCCGCGCAGGGGGTCGACGACGGTCATGGGGAGCTTGACGACGGCGTAGTCGGGGTGGAGGACGACCAGCTCGAGCGGGGGGACCTTGTGCAGGGGTATGCCTTCGATGCCGGTGAGCACCATGGCGGCCACGGTTTCGGGCTTGATGCGGGTGAACATGCCGCCCATGCCGAGCTCGTCGCCGCCGAGCTGCTCGGGGCGCATGGAGATGGGGACGTTGGCTGCGGCTGCGCTGTTGGGTGCCCCGAAGTACTTGTAGGTCACCCCCACTCGGCCACTCCTGCTTCCCGTGCCTGCCTTGCTGCCCGCGAGGCCGTCCGTGCCGCTCGCGAGGCCGTCCGTGTGGCCCGCGAGGTCTTCTTCGCGCCGGTCGCGCCGGCCCCTGTGGCGCCCCCTGCGGGACTGCCGGGCGCGCTCGGGGCCCAGGTCTCCGGTGCCCTCACCCACTCCGCCACCGCGCTGCATATCTCCACCTGACCGCTTTTTCCTACGCAGCACTGCCCCCGCCGCGCAACCCGATCATCGTCTCAGAGACCTCCCCCGTGAAGGGCATGTGAAACGCCCGGATCGGACTCGTCGCGAGGCTCTGAGACCATGGCTAGCGTGAGCTACCCATACCCCATGCATGCGCCAGTCTCGCAGACACTCTTCGACCGCGCCGCTGTCGTGACGCCCGGCGGCGTGAACTCCCCGGTCCGGGCGTTCCGTGCCGTGGGTGGTACGCCCCGGTTCATGGTGTCCGGTACCGGTCCGTACCTCACCGATGCCGATGGCCGGGAGTACGTCGACCTCGTGTGTTCGTGGGGTCCGATGATCCTCGGGCACGCGCACCCCGAGGTGATCGGGGCCGTCCAGGAGGCGGTGGCCCGCGGTACGTCGTTCGGTACGCCGGGTGAGGGGGAGGTCGCGCTCGCCGAGGAGATCGTCGCGCGCATCGAGCCCGTGGAGCAGGTGCGCCTGGTGTCGTCGGGGACCGAGGCGACGATGTCGGCGATCCGGCTGGCGCGCGGTTTCACCGGCCGGGCCAAGGTGATCAAGTTCGCGGGCTGCTACCACGGCCATGTGGACGCGCTGCTGGCGGCGGCGGGCTCGGGCGTGGCGACGTTCGGGCTGCCGGACACGCCGGGGGTCACGGGCGCGCAGGCCGGGGACACCATCGTGCTGCCGTACAACGACCTGGAGGCGGTGCACGAGGCGTTCCACGCGTTCCCGGGGGAGATCGCCTGTGTGATCACGGAGGCGTCGCCGGGCAACATGGGCGTGGTGCCGCCGCTGCCGGGCTTCAACCAGGGGCTGAAGGACGCGTGTGCGAAGAACGGTGCGCTGTTCATCTCCGACGAGGTGATGACGGGCTTCCGCACGAGCAAGGCGGGCTGGTACGGCGTCGACGGCGTGAAGCCGGACCTGATGACGTTCGGCAAGGTCATGGGCGGCGGTTTCCCGGCGGCGGCGTTCGGCGGCCGGGCCGATGTGATGGCGCACCTGGCTCCGGCGGGCCCGGTGTACCAGGCGGGCACGCTCTCGGGTAACCCGGTGGCGACGGCGGCGGGCCTGGCGCAGTTGCGGCTGCTGGATGACGCGGCGTACGAGAAGGTCGACGCGGTGTCCGCGGAGATCAGCGGTCTGGTGAGCGAGGCGCTGAGCAAGGAGGGCGTGGCGCACCGCCTGCAGACGGCGAGCAACATGTTCTCGGTGTTCTTCACGGGGCGTGAGGTGCGGAACTACGACGACGCGAAGGCGCAGGAGTCGTTCCGTTTCAACGCCTTCTTCCATTCGATGCTGTCGCAGGGCGTGTACCTGCCGCCGTCGGCGTTCGAGTCGTGGTTCGTGTCGACTGCGCACGACGCGGCGGCGGTGGAGCGGATCGCGGCGGCGCTGCCGGCGGCGGCGCGGGCGGCTGCCGGGGCGACCGAGGAGGGGGCCAAGTGAGCTCGGCGAGCGACGCGGAGAAGAAGCAGGACGAGATCACCGTGGTGCACCTGATGCGCCACGGCGAGGTCCACAACCCCGACGGCGTGCTCTACGGGCGCCGGGCGGGCTATCACCTGTCGGACCTGGGCCGCCGGATGGCGGACCGGGTGGCCGAGCACCTGGCGGGGCGGGACGTCACCCATGTGGTGGCTTCGCCGCTGGAGCGTGCGCAGGAGACGGCGACGCCGATCGCCAAGACGCACGGTCTGGACCTGGCGACGGACGAGCGGCTGATCGAGGCGGCGAACGTCTTCGAGGGCAAGACGTTCGGGGTGGGCGACGGTGCGCTGAAGAAGCCGGCGAACTGGAAGCACCTGACGAATCCTTTCCGTCCGTCGTGGGGCGAGCCCTACGTGGAGCAGGTCGTGCGGATGATGGGTGCGCTGGATGCGGCGCGGGATGCGGCGCGGGGCCACGAGGCGGTGTGCGTGAGCCATCAGCTGCCGATCTGGATCGTGCGCAGTTTCGTGGAGCGGCGGCGGCTGTGGCACGACCCGCGAAAGCGCGAGTGCACGCTGGCGAGTCTGACGACGTTCACCTATAGGGGGGACAAAATCGTCTCGGTCGGCTACAGCGAACCGGCCCGGGATCTGGTGCCGGCGCACCTTCTCGCGGGGGCCAAGCCGGTGAAGGGCGGGGCCAAGGCCTTCGGCGCCTGAGGGCCGTTCGGGGGCCGCGGTTGCTCCATTGGGCCGTGGCGACTGCGTAAATGCGGGGCAACTCCCTGAAGAGGGGGGAAACTGCGCAACCGTCGTACTCGACGCGCCCTCTCACGCAATGTCGTTTTATATGGACGACATACGGCGTGGGGCACGGCGAGTACGGACGGAGTCGACATGCGCGACATCAGCCGGCGAGGTCTCCTCGGATGGGGAATGGGAGCGGCCGCGGCGCTGGGCGGCGTCGCCGGCTGCTCGGCGGAAGCGGTTCCCGAGCGGCACGGTCAGGCGGCGAAGGCGGTCGAGCGGGCGAAGGCGAAGCCGATCGGTGACGGCTCGACGGCCGACGCCGGGCCGCAGCCGCATCAGCCGCCGGAGCCGGAGCGGCTGGAGCCGGGACAGAAGCCGCCGCAGTTCGTGATCTTCTCGTGGGACGGGGCGGGGGAGGTCGGCAACGGTCTCTTCCCGCGGTTCCGGAAGCTGGCGCAGAACCACGGGGCGCGGATGACGTTCTTCCTCTCCGGGGTGTACCTGCTGCCGGAGTCGAAGAAGCGGCTGTACAAGCCGCCCAACAACCCGGTCGGCGCCTCCGACATCGGCTATCTCACGGACGAGCACGTCCGGGCGACGCTGGAGAACCTGCGGGAGGCGTGGCTGGAGGGGCACGAGGTCGGCACGCACTTCAACGGCCACTTCTGCTCGGGCGAGGGGTCGGTCGGGAAGTGGGACGGGGACGACTGGGAGTCGGAGATCGAGCAGGCGGTCTCCTTCGTCACGGAGTGGCGGACGAACACGGGGTTCACCGATCTGGACCCGCTGCCGTTCGATTACCGCAAGGAGCTCGTGGGCGCCCGGACGCCGTGTCTGCTGGGGCAGGAGAATCTGCTGCCGACCGCTGCGAAACTGGGCTGGCGCTATGACGCGAGTTCGCCGGGCGGGACGCAGGTGTGGCCGTCGAAGAAACACGGTCTGTGGGATCTGCCGCTGCAGCAGATTCCCTTTCCCGGGCATTCGTTCGAAGTCCTGTCGATGGACTACAACATCCTCGCCAATCAGTCGAAGAACACCACGCGCGGCCCCTCGGTGCATCACCCCCACTGGCGGCGGCAGGCGACCGACGCCTATCTCGCCGGATTCGAGCGGGCGTACGAGACGAATCGCGCGCCGTACTTCATCGGCAACCACTTCGAGGAGTGGAACGGCGGCATTTATATGGATGCGGTGGAGGAAGCTCTCAAACGCATCGCCGACGATCGTCACAAGGATGTGCGCCTGGTCTCCTTCCGGCAGTTCGTCGACTGGCTGGACGCCCAGGACCCGGCCGTCCTGCGCGGCCTGCGCCGGCTCGACGTCGGCGAGAAGTGGCACGCCCGGGCGGCGGACTGAACCGGCGGGCGGCCGCAAGCCGCTCCCGGACGGCCGCCCGGACCCCTGCGAAGGGCCTGCAGGGGGGCGCGGAAGATCCCTAAACGGACCATGCGAAACTTTTCACATGAGTGCCTGCCGCGCCTTTCGACGCCCCGGACCACGCCGGCGTATCACCATGCCGACCATCCTCGCCGCCGCCGCGGCGCTGTCCCTGACCGCCTGCGGCTCGGGTGACAACCCCAAGAGCGGCGGCCAGACCCAGTTCGTGCAGGGCACGGGCGGCGTCAGCGTCGTCAGCGACAAGAGCGGGCGGCAGGATGCACCCGACCTCTCCGGCAAGACGCTGGACGGCAAGGCGCTCGACATCGCCGAGGACTACAAGGGCAAGATCGTCGTCCTTAACGTCTGGGGTTCGTGGTGCGCCCCGTGCCGGGCCGAGGCCAAGAACCTCGTCAACGTCGCCAACGACTACAAGGACAAGGGCGTGCAGTTCGTCGGGCTCAACACCCGCGACTCCGACCCCGCACCGGCGATCAAGTTCGAGAAGGAGTTCGAGGTCCCGTACCCGAGCCTCTACGACTCCGCCGGCAAGCTGCTGCTGCGCTTCCCCGCCGGCAGCCTCAACCCGCAGTCCATCCCCTCCACCGTCTTCATCGACCGCGACGGCAAGATCGCCGCACGCGCGATCAAGGCACTGACCGAGGACGAGCTGCGCAAGACGCTCGACCCGCTGGTCGCGGAGAAGTGACCCGGTGACCCCCACCGCCTCCGCCGCCGTCACCGTCGCCGTCGGCGAGATGAACCAGACCGTGCTCTCCGGGGCGCTGCTGCTGGCCCTGCCCGTCGCCCTGCTCGGTGGACTGGTCTCGTTCTTCTCGCCCTGCGTGCTGCCGCTCGTCCCGGGCTACCTGTCGTACGTGACGGGCGTCAGCGGAGCGGACCTGGCCGAGTCCCGCAAGGGGCGGATGATCGCCGGTTCCACCCTGTTCGTGCTCGGCTTCACCTTCGTCTTCGTCTCCATGGGCACCCTCTTCGGCTGGGTCGGCCGGGCGCTCCTGGTGCACCAGGAGACGATCACCAAGGTGATGGGGTGCCTCACGATCGCGATGGGCCTCGCCTTCATGGGGCTGCTCAGCCGATTCGGGCAGCGAGAATTCCGCTTCCACACCCGGCCCACGATGGGCCTGGTGGGGGCGCCGCTGCTGGGCGCGCTCTTCGGGCTCGGCTGGGCGCCGTGCATCGGCCCCACGCTCGCCTCCGTCCTCTCCCTCTCCTCGACCCAGGCCAGCGCCGGCCGCGGGGCGCTGCTGACCGTGGCCTACTGCCTCGGCCTCGGCCTGCCGTTCATCCTGACCGCGGTGGCCTTCCGGCGCGCGCTCGGCGCGTTCGGCTGGGTCAAGCGGCACTATGCATGGGTGATGCGCGCCGGCGGGCTGATGCTGGTCGCGGTCGGCGTGCTCCTCGTCACGGGGGTGTGGGACAGCCTCATCCGCGAACTGCAGACGTGGTCCAACTCCTTCGTCCCCGAGGTCTGATCAGATGGGCAACACGAACGGCTCCGCCGGCACCGACGGCCGGCCTCCCGGCTCCGGCGCCGCCACGGACATCCCGGCCGCCCGGGCCGCCTCGGCCACGGCCGAGGCCGAGCGCACGGCCGGGACCGGGAGCACGGCCGGGACCGAGGCCGACGCCGCAGGGATGGAGTCCGCGGGTTCCGCGATGTCGACGGCGCCCCGCGAGGACGCCGGCGCCGGCCAGGCCGTGCCCGGCTCCTTCGGCGGCGTCCGCAAGCCCGGCGTGCTCGGGGGAGCGGCCTGGTCCGCCCGTGAGGCGACCGGCTGGGCCCGCTGGTTCTGGCGGCAGCTGACCTCCATGCGGGTCGCCCTGATCCTGCTCTTCCTGCTCTCGCTGGCCACCGTCCCCGGCTCCCTCGTCCCGCAGACCAGCGTGGACGCGGTCAAGGCCGAGGCGTGGCGCACGAGCCACGAGACGCTCGGGCCGCTCTACGACAAGCTCGGCCTCTTCCACGTCTACAGCTCGGTGTGGTTCTCCGCGATCTACATCCTGCTGTTCACGTCCCTGGTCGGCTGCATCATCCCGCGCACCTGGCAGTTCGTCGGCCAGCTGCGCGGCCGCCCGCCGGCCGCCCCGCGCAACCTCAAGCGGCTGCCCGCCCACACCACGTGGCGCACGGACGCCGGGCCCGAGGAGGTCCTGGCCGCGGCCCGCAAGCTGCTGAAGAAGCGGCGCTTTCGCACCCAGGCGACGGGCGACGCGGTGGCCTCCGAGAAGGGCTACCTGCGCGAGGCCGGCAACCTCGTCTTCCACATCGCGCTGATCGTGCTGCTCGTGGCCTTCGCCTCCGGGCAGCTGTGGAAGTCCGAGGGCCAGAAGCTGATCGTCGAGGGCGACGGGTTCGCCAACACGCTCGTCCAGTACGACGACTTCAAGTCCGGCTCGCTCTTCGAGGCCGGCGACCTCAAGCCCTTCAGCTTCTACCTCGACAGCTTCGAGGCCAGCTACGAGCGCACCGGCCCGCAGCGCGGCACCCCGCGGACCTACGAGGCCCACGTCACCTACCACGAGGGCTCCGACGGCCCCGGGCGCAAGGCGACGATCAAGGTCAACGAGCCGCTGCAGACCTCCGGCTCCAAGGTCTACCTGATCGGCCACGGCTACGCCCCGGTCGTCACCGTCCGCGACGGGCAGGGAGACATCTCCTTCCGCGGCGGGATCCCCTCGCTGCCCATCGACAACAACATCACCGAGTCGACCGTCCTGAAGGTGGGCGACTACCGCACCAAGGACGGCAAGAAGGACCAGATCGGCTTCAAGGGCAACTTCGTGCCCACCCTGGACCTGAAGACCGGCACGATGCTGTCCCAGTTCCCCGACCTGGACAACCCGCGGCTCGTCCTGACCGCCTACCACGGCAGCCTGGGCACCGACGCCGGCACGCCGCAGAACGTCTACCAGCTCGACGTGTCCAAGATGAAGCAGTTCAAGGACAAGGACGGCAACCCCTTCGCGCAGGCCCTCAAGGTCGGCGACACCATGACGCTGCCCGACGGCGGCACCCTGAAGTTCGACGGCATCAAGCCCTGGGCCACCTTCCAGGTCTCCCAGCAGCCGGGCAACGCCACCGCCCTCGTCGGAGCGGTCGCCGCCCTCGTCGGCGTGGCGGGCTCCCTGTTCATCCAGCGCCGCCGCGTGTGGGTGCGGGCCGTCCGCGGAGCCGACGGGCACACCGTCGTCGAGGTGGCCGGCCTCGGCCGCAGCGAGTCCGCGAAACTTCCCGAGGAGCTCGCCGACCTCGCCGCCGACCTGCAGGCCGGCGCCCCGCCCGTGACCGCCACGGACGCCCCCGACCCCGCGGAGTCCGCCGAGTCCGCGGATTCCTCCGCAGCATCCGAAGGAGCGCGCGCGTGATCCCCATCGCTGCCGCAGCCAACGAGAACTTGGCCAACATCAGCAATGTGCTGATCTATTCGGCCATGGCCGTCTACACCCTGGCCTTCCTCGCCCACATCGCGGAGTGGGTGTTCGGCAGCCGCAGCGCCGTCGGCCGCACCGCCGCCGCGATCACCACCGAGGCGGCCGCCGCGGGCACCACGGCCGCCGCGAGCGCGCAGGGCGGCGGCACCGCCGTCCTGGAGCGCCCCAAGGTCGTCACCCGCTCCACCGCCGGCAGCCGCGACGTGCCCGACGGCCCGGGCGCCGCGGGCACCAGCGAGAAGGGCGACGTCTACGGCCGCATCGCCGTCTCGCTGACCGTGCTGTCCTTCCTGCTGCACGCCGGCTCGGTGCTCACCCGGGCGCTGTCCGTGGAGCGGGCGCCCTGGGGCAACATGTACGAGTTCTCCACGACCTTCGGCATGACGGTCGTCGGCGTCTACCTCGGCCTGCTGGCCTTCAAGAAGAACGTGCGCTGGCTCGGCCTGCCGCTGACCACCACGATCCTCCTGGACCTCGGCCTCGCCGTCTCCGTGCTCTACACCGAGAGCGACCAGCTCGTTCCGGCCCTGCACTCGTACTGGCTGTGGATCCACGTCTCCTGCGCGATCCTCTCCGGCGCGGCCCTGTGGGTCGGCGCCTGCTCGACCCTGCTCTACCTCTTCCGCGACGGCTACGAGGCCCGCCTGGTCGAGGGCCGCACCGGCGCCGGCCTGCGCAGCCACCTCGCCGAGCTGCCGCAGGGCCGCAAGTACGCCCGCCTGAAGGCCAAGCTCGCGCTGCGCACCGACAACCCCATGTCGCGCCTGCCCTCGGCCGCCACCCTCGACAAGCTGGCCTACCGCATCAACGCGACGGTCTTCCCGCTGTGGACCTTCACGATCGTCGCGGGCGCCATCTGGGCCGAGGCCGCCTGGGGCCGCTACTGGGGCTGGGACCCCAAGGAGGTCTGGTCCTTCATCACCTGGGTCGCCTACGCCTGCTACCTGCACGCCCGCGCGACCGCCGGCTGGAAGGGCCGCAAGGCCGCCTACATCGCGCTCGCCGCGTTCGGCTGCTACATCTTCAACTACTACGGCGTGAACATCTTCGTCACCGGCAAGCACTCCTACGCCGGCGTCTGAGCGGTCACCCGCATCCCGCACAGCAGCCCCCCGTACGGCCCGTTTCCCGCACTCTCCGGAGCGCGGGAGGCGGGCCGTGGTGGTAGAGCTGGACCCATGGAGATCCCCTCCCTCTACGGCAAGTCCGAGCCCCGGGGCGAGGACAGCCACCTGCTGCGCTACGAGCTGTCGCTCCCCTTCCCCCGGGCCGAGGTGTGGCTGGCCATCGCCACCCCGGAGGGCCTGCCGACCTGGCTGGCCGCGGCCGAGCCCTTCGAACAGCGTGAGGGCGGGGCCATCACCCTGCGCTGGCTGAACACGGACGCGGCCGGGCACTCCACGGTCGCCCCCGGCCGCGTCACCGCCTGGCAGCCGCAGCGGCTGGCCGAGTACACCGTCGACATCCACGGCCGGATCCGCTTCGAGCTGGAGGACGCCCCCGCCAGCGTCGGCGGCACCCTGCTGCACTTCACCAACGAGTTCACCGGCCCCGACACCGTCCGTCTGGACTGCCTGGCAGGCTGGCACCACCATTTCGAGTACCTGCTGGAGGCCCTGGCGGGCCGGCCCGCGGACTGGTCGGGGTGGACCCTCGACCGGTGGCGGAAGCTGCGCGCGGAGTACGAGCTGCGTGGCTCCGGCGACCCGGGCGAGCCGCCGGGCGGCGGCACCGGCTGACGCCCGCCCGGGCGCCTGCCGTACCCGGTCAGTTCGGTCGCCTGCGCCGGCTGCCCTTCTCCTGCTCCGGCGGCTGCTGGCGGGCGCCCGGCAGCGTGGGCTTGGGCAGGTGGGCGACCTTCCAGCGGGCCTCGTCGAGCTGCTCCTTGGTGTCCGCGGGCAGCCGCGGCGGCCGCGGGGCCTTGTCCGTGAAGCCGAAGGCCGAGGTCAGGTCGCCGAAGGTGCGGCGGCGCCAGGCGCTGATGTTCGGCTCCCGCACCCCCGTCCACACCTCCAGGAAGCGCAGCACCGAGGTGTGGTCGAAGGCGTCGCCCGCCACCCAGCCGCCCACCGTCCACGGCGAGACGATCAGGCACGGCACCCGGAAGCCGCCGCCGATCGGCAGCTTCCCCACGAACTCGTCCGCCGTGCCCTCCGGGGGGACCGGCGGCGGCACGTGGTCGAAGAGCCCGTCGTTCTCGTCGTAGTTCAGGATGAACGCCGTCTTCGCCCACACCTCGGGGTTGTCGGCGATCGCCTCGAGTTTCTTCGCCACGTAGTCCGCGCCGGCCGCCGGCAGGTAGCGCGGGTGCTCGGACTGCGCGGCGGTCGGGATGATCCAGGAGACGGCCGGCAGCCGGCCGTTGCGGGCGTCGTCCTCGAAGGTGCCCGCGGGCAGCCGGCGCATCCCCCGCTCGTACAGCGGATCGCCCGGCTTGGCGTCCTTGAACTGGGCGAACTGCTCCAGGAGGTTGCAGCCGTAGTTGTCCTCCTCCTGGTAGATACGCCAGCTGACGCCCGCCGCCTGCAGCCGCTCGGCGTAGGTGGTCCAGCGGTAGGGGGAGGGGGCCGTGTTGTTGATGACCGGGCCGCCGCGGGTGGCGCCGGGGTCGATGGTGCCCGTCATCCAGTAGAGCCGGTTGGGCCAGGTGGGGCCGAGGACCGAGCAGAAGTAGTTGTCGCAGAGGGTGAAGGTCTCCGCGAGGGCGAACTGGAAGGGGATGTCCTCGCGCGTGTGGTAGCCCATCACGTACGGGCCGTTCGCGCCGTCGGCCTTGCGGTGCGCCGGCATCCAGCGGTCCATCTTCCCGCCGTTCCACGCCTCGTGCTGGACGGCCCAGGCGTGGCTGGTGGACGGGATGGCCTGGGCGCTCGACTTCTGCGTGTCGAGCCGGAACGGCAGCAGGTAGCCGGCCGGGTTCTTCTCGTCCGGCTGGTGGAAGACGTCGCGGCCACTGGGCAGCTTGACGGCGTCGGGGTCGGCGAAGCCCCGTACGCCCTTGAGGGTGCCGAAGTAGTGGTCGAAGGACCGGTTCTCCTGCATGAGCAGGACCACGTGCTCGATGTCGCGCAACGAGCCGCGCCGGGCCGGTCCGGCGGCGACCGCCCGCCGCACGCTCGGCGGCAGCAGCGACAGTGCCGCGGCGCCGCCCACGGCACCCGCGGCGGAGCCGATGAGTCTGCGTCGGGTCATGTCGGGCATGGCGTGTGCCCCTCTCCCTGGAGTCGCGTGAGGCCTCAGTGTGGCCTGCCGGACTCTCCCGGCACGGGTGTGTCAAAGGCAGGAGAGGGTGCGTGAACGGGGTGCCAAATGGCCGTGAAGAGGGATGAGTTGATCTCTAGGGCGGCCTACGGCGGCCGGGATCGGCTTTTCTTATTACCCGATCGGGCGATGGGCGGCTACGCCGTACGGCGGGTGACTGCCGTGACACCGGGTGACGGCCGGTCGGGCGAATCGTCCGACCGGCCGTCAGCGTGCGGATCCGGGGGGAGCCGGGGGGAGCTGGGGGGAGGAAGAGGCTCAGGCCGCGGGCGGCGGGTCGCCCTGGTCACGCCGGAGCGACTTCAGGAACTCGGGGTTGTCGTCGGGCGCGACCCACTGCCGCTCACCGCCCCGCCCGTAGCCGCGCGGCCGGGCCGCGGCGCGCGGACGCCCCGCGATCAGCCAGGCGACCGGCCCGATCAGCACCTCGCCGAAGAGCAGGATGACGATCACCCAGGCGATCTTCGGCAGGCCGCGGACCTCTTTCTCCGGGGTGTTCAGGCAGTCCACGAAGGCGTAGATCCACAGCGCCAGGATCAGCAGGAACGGCAGATACCTGAGCATGTCGGACGGCTCCCCGGGGACGGCGGTACGGGCCGCTCGGCGGCCCCGATACCGGTCCAGCGTAGTGCGTGCTTGATACTGGAGCGCATGGCTTACGACGACCTTCGCTCGTTCCTCCGGGCGCTGGAGCGCGACGGCGACCTCAAGCGCATCAAGGCGGAAGTCGATCCGTACCTGGAAATCGGCGAGATCACCGACAGGGTGAACAAGGCGGGCGGCCCCGCGCTGCTCTTCGAGAACGTCAAGGGTGCGGACATGCCGCTCGCCATGAACGTCTTCGGGACCGACCGCCGGCTGCTCAAAGCGCTCGGCCTGACGTCCTACGACGAGATCAGCGACAAGATCGGCGGACTGCTCAAGCCCGAGCTGCCGCAGGGCTTCGTCGGCATCCGCGAGGCGTTCGGCAAGCTCGGCGCGATGACGCACGCGCCCCCGCGGAAGATCAAGGACGCTCCGGTGCAGGAGGTCGTCCTCACCGGCGACGACGTCGACCTCGACAAGCTGCCGGCGCTCTTCACCTGGCCCGAGGACGGCGGCTCCTTCTTCAACCTGGGTCTGACCCACACCAAGCACCCGGAGACGGGCGTGCGGAACCTGGGCCTGTACCGCTTGCAGCGCCACGACAAGCGCACCATCGGCATGCACTGGCAGATCCACAAGGACAGCCGCAACCACTACCAGGTCGCCGCCAAGCGGGGTGAGCGGCTGCCGGTCGCCATCGCCTTCGGCTGCCCGCCGGCCGTCACCTACGCCTCCACGGCGCCGCTGCCCGGCGACATCGACGAGTACCTCTTCGCCGGCTTCATCTCCGGCAAGCGCATCGAGATGGTCGACTGCAAGACCGTTCCGCTGCAGGTCCCGGCGAACGCCGAGGTCGTCATCGAGGGCTGGCTGGAGCCGGGCGAGATGCTCCCGGAGGGCCCCTTCGGCGACCACACCGGCTTCTACACGCCGCAGGAGCCGTTTCCCGCGCTGACGATCGACTGCGTGACGATGCGCAAGCGGCCGCTGCTGCAGTCCATCGTGGTCGGCCGCCCGCCGACGGAGGACGGGCCGCTGGGCCGGGCCACGGAGCGCTTCTTCCTGCCCCTGCTGAAGATCATCATTCCGGACATCGTGGACTACCACCTGCCGGAGTCCGGCGGCTTCCACAACTGCGCGATCGTCTCGATCGACAAGAAGTACCCCAAGCACGCGCAGAAGGTCATGCACGCGATCTGGGGCGCGCACATGATGTCGCTGACCAAGCTGATCATCGTGGTGGACGCGGACTGCGACGTGCACGACCTGCACGAGGTGTCCTGGCGGGCCCTCGGCAACACCGACTACGCCCGCGACCTGACGGTCGTCGAGGGCCCGGTCGACCACCTCGACCACGCCTCGTACCAGCAGTTCTGGGGCGGCAAGGCGGGCATCGACGCGACGGCGAAGTGGCCCGAGGAGGGCTACACGCGCGACGGGGGGTGGCCGCAGATGGTCGAGTCCGATCCGGAGACGGCGGCGAAGGTCGACCGCAGGTGGAAGGAGTACGGGCTGTGACGTCCGCTGCCGAGGGGGTCCTCAACCCGGGCCCGGCGCCGTCGAGCGGCAAGGTGAAGGCTTTCCTTCGCCTGGTGATGATCGAGCACTCGGTCTTCGCGCTGCCCTTCGCCTACATCGCCACCCTCACCGCGATGTTCCGCACCTACGGCAACGTCCACTGGACGCGGCTGCTGCTGGTCACCGTCGCGATGGTGGGCCTGCGCACCTTCGCGATGGCCTGCAACCGCATCATCGACCGCGAGATCGATGCCCGGAACCCGCGCACCGCGCACCGCGAGCTGGTCACCGGCGCGGTGTCCGTGCGCTCGGCGTGGACCGGCGCGGGGATCGCCGTCTTCTTCTTCCTGGGCGCGGCGGCCCTGCTGAACCCGCTGTGCCTGGCGCTGGCCCCGATCGCGGTCGTCCCGATGGTGGTCTATCCGTACGGGAAACGATTCACCGACTTCCCGCACGCGATCCTGGGCCTGGCCCAGGCGATGGGCCCGGTGGGCGCGTGGCTCGCGGTGACGGGGGAGTGGTCCTGGGAGGCGGTGGTCCTGGGCCTCGCGGTGGGCGTGTGGATCGGCGGCTTCGACCTGATCTTCGCCTGCCAGGACGTGATGGCGGACCGCGCGCACGGGGTGAAGTCGACGCCGGCCCGCTTCGGCGTCCCGGCGGCGCTGCACGGCGCGCGCGCGTGCCATGTGATCACCACGGGCCTGCTGGCCTGGTACGGGGCGATCACGGATGCGGGGGTGTTCTTCTGGGCGGGCCTGGCCGTCGTGGCCGGGGCGTTCCTCTACGAGCACACGATCGTCAAGCCGCACGACCTGTCCCGCCTGAACAGGGCATTTTTCACGGTCAACGGGTTCATCGGCATTGCGCTTTTCGTGTGCGCCCTGCTGGATCTGGTGGCGCGGGGGCTCGGCGTCTAGCCGGGGCCGCCTCGCGCGGGCGCTCCCGGGCCTGCGGCTAGGCTCGGGGGCGTGGAGCCGTACGAACGAGTAACGCAGCGCCCGGAGCGCCGGCCGTGGGTGGTCGGGGTGTCCGGGGCGTCCGGTACGCCGTACGCCGCCGCCGTGGTGCGGGGGCTGCTGGCGGCCGGGGAGGCCGTCGACCTGGTGGTGAGCCGGGCGTCGCGGCTGACGCTGCTGGACGAGACCGGGATCAAGTTCCGCGACGCGCACTGGCAGGACGACCTGCGCGAGTGGCTGGCGCTGGGGGCCGACGGGAAGCCGCACTTCGGGGAGGCCGTGCTCGACGGCGTCCGGTTCTGGCCCGCCGGGGATCTCGCCGCGGGGCCGTCGTCCGGCTCGTATCCGGCGAAGGGGATGCTGATCGTCCCGGCGAGCACGGCCTGTGTGGCCGGGGTGGCGCTGGGGTTGTCGAAGGACCTGCTGCAGCGGGTCGCGAGCGTGACGCTGAAGGAGCGGCGGCCGCTGGTCGTCGCCGTGCGGGAGACGCCGCTGAGCGGTCAGACGCTGCGGCAGCTGGTGGCGCTCGACGAGGCGGGCGCAGTGGTGCTGCCCGCCTCTCCGGCGTTCTACGCGGGTGCGACGCACATCCAGGATCTGGTGGACTTCGTCGCGGGGCGGGTGCTGGATGCGGCGGGTGTGCCGCACCGGCTGTACCGCCGGTGGAAGGGAGAGCTGGGTGGTGCGCGCTCCCCGGAGGGGGACTAGCGCTTCTTGGCGCGCGCGGCCCGGCTGATGCCGCGGGCGGCCTTGGCCTCGGCGCGGCGCTCGGCGGTCTGGTGGGCACGCGAGCGGTTGGCCAGGTCCTGCATCTCACGCATGCGGGCGTAGGCCATCTCGATCGTGTACACGGTTACGTCACTCCTGAAGGATCGTCGTTGATCTAGCGAGTTGAGCGAAGATTTGCGGGCTCCAAAGCCCCGCATGCCTTAGATTCTACATGAAACGCGGCGAGTTCGCCGATTATTGAAAGGTGCCAGGTTATGGACGCGGTGGACAGGCAGCTCATCCAGGCCCTCCGGGAGAACGGCCGGGCCTCGTACGCGGAGCTGGGCCGGCTCGTGGGCCTCTCCGGGCCGAGCGTCACCGACCGGATCAACCGCCTGGAGGCGGCCGGCGTCATCACGGGGTACCGCGCGACCGTCAACGCCGCGTCGCTCGGCCTCGGCGTCACCGCCCTGATCGGCCTGCAGCTGTCGGACAGCGCCGACCACGAGGACGTGGCGCGCCGGCTGCGCGACCTGGCCGAGATCGAGGACTGCTGGTTCATCGCGGGCGACGACTCGTACATGCTCAAGGTCCGCGTCGGCGACGTGGACGGCCTGGAGCGCACCATCCGCCGGCTCTCCGGCACCAAGGGCGTGGCCCGCACCCGCACCACGATCGTGCTGTCCACGAAGTGGGAGAACCGGGTCGGCGAACTTCCGGACGAGGCGTAGGGATACGCTCGGGAGAGTTGCGTAAAGCGGAAGTATCGGAGAGGCGGACGTCATGGACGCGGGGCTCAAGCGCGAGCTGGAGGAGAAGGTCCTCGCCGGGGAGCGGCTGACCCGTGAGGACGGCATCGCCCTCTACGAGTCCGACGACCTGGCCTGGCTGGGCGGGCTCGCCCACCACGTCCGCACGCAGAAGAACGGCGACGTCGTCCACTTCAACGTCAACCGTCATCTGAACATGACGAACGTGTGCACGGCGTCGTGCGCGTACTGCTCGTTCCAGCGCAAGCCGGGCGAGAAGGACGCGTACACGATGCGCATCGAGGAGGCCGTGCGCCTCGCCAAGGCGATGGAGAGCGAGAACCTCACCGAGCTGCACATCGTCAACGGCCTGCACCCGACGCTGCCCTGGCGCTACTACCCGCGCTCCCTGAAGGCCCTCAAGGAGGCGCTGCCGAACGTCTCGCTGAAGGCCTTCACCGCCACCGAGATCCAGCACTTCGAGAAGATCTCCGGCCTGCCCGCCGACGAGATCCTCGACGAGCTGATCGACGCCGGTCTGGAGTCGCTGACCGGCGGCGGCGCGGAGATCTTCGACTGGGAGGTCCGTCAGCACATCGTCGACCACGACACCCACTGGGAGGACTGGTCGCGCATCCACCGCCTGGCGCACTCCAAGGGCCTCAAGGGCCCGGCGACGATGCTCTACGGCCACATCGAGGAGCCGCGGCACCGCGTCGACCACGTCCTGCGGCTGCGCGAGCTGCAGGACGAGACCGGCGGCTTCCACGTCTTCATCCCGCTGCGCTACCAGCACGACTTCGTGGACATGAAGGACGGCAAGATCCGCAACCGCCTGCAGGCCCGCACCTCGATGGCGACGGGCGCCGAGGCGCTGAAGACCTTCGCGGTCTCGCGGCTGCTGTTCGACAACGTGCCGCACGTCAAGGTGTTCTGGGTGATGCACGGCGTGCAGACCGCGCAGCTCGCGCTGCAGCACGGTGCGGACGACATGGACGGCTCGGTCGTCGAGTACAAGATCACGCACGACGCGGACAACTACGGCACGCCCAACAAGCTGACCCGTGACGATCTGCTGGAGCTGATCCGCGAGGCGGGCTTCCGCCCGGTGGAGCGGAACACCCGCTACGAGATCATCCGCGAGTACCCGGGCCCGGACGCCTCGCTGCGCGAATCGCCGCAGCCGATGCGGGTCTGAGATCCACTTCGGGGCGTGCTGTACTGACTATGTTTGACTGAAACGTCCCCCCCTTCGGCCGTCGTCGAGAAGAAGGTCCGTCCGTGAGTAGCCAGAAGTACGCGTCGCTCCGCTACACCGCCCTGCGATTCGGCCTGCTCATCGGCTGCTTCGCCGTCGTCTACGTGCTCTGCTACGCGCACGTCATCCCGCTGGGCGTGGGCAGTTCGAACCTCATGTGGATGGTGCTGCTCTCGCTGATCCTGTCGGCGCCGCTGAGCTGGGTGCTGCTGCGCAAGCAGCGCGACGCGATGTCCGTGCAGATCGTCGGGCGCGTGGACCGGGCGAAGGAGCGCATCAACTCCAACGCCGCTCAGGAGGACGGGGCGTGACCGACGAGGTGTAACCCTCGTCACGTTTGCCCGATTTTCGCCGGTGCCCCGGCGTGGAGCTTCCCGCTCCACGCCGGGGCATTCGGCGTTTTCCGGGGCCGCAGGCATCCCGCGCACCCAAAGAAGACCTTTGAGCTCCTCAAAGTCCGAGTGTTAACGTATTGGACATGAAGACAGCAGCAGCGCTCCAGTTCCCCACGGGCCCCGTGCTCGTGGCGCGCCTGCACGTCGATCTTTGCCGCTGTGTCTCCGCGGCCTGTTGTCGCCGCTGACGCCATGTCCACCGCGGCCGGAGATCCTGCGCAAACGGATTTCCCCGGCGCCTCACGCCCTTTTTCTTCCGTCTGTAACCGGAGCTTCCGTTGTCATCGACACCCCCGTCCCCCACGGCGTCCCTGCGCGGGCGCATACCCAACGTCCCGTTCTGGGCCCAGATCCTGCTCGGTCTCGTCCTCGGCGCCCTGCTCGGCTGGGCCGCCAAGAGCGGTGACATCTCCTGGCTCTCCACCACGCTGGGCAAGATCGGCGACATCTTCGTCCAGCTGCTGATGCTGGTCATCGCGCCGCTGGTGTTCTTCGCGATCCTGGTGTCGATCACCAACCTGCGGAACGTCTCCAACGCCGCCCGCCTGGCCACCCGCACCCTGATGTGGTTCATGATCACGTCGCTGATCGCGGTCGTCATCGGCCTGGGCATCGGCCTGCTCACGGACCCGGGCGCGGGCACCGGGCTGACCGCCGCCGACGGCGCCGAGCCCAAGAAGCACGGCTCCTGGATCGACTTCCTCACCGGGATCGTCCCGACCGACATCGTCACGCCCTTCACCGAGCTCAAGGTCCTGCAGATCGTCTTCATGGCCGTGGTCGTGGGCGTCGCGATCCTGAAGGTCGGCGAGAAGGCGCAGCCGGTCCTCACCCTCAGCCACTCCGTGCTGGAGCTGCTGCAGAAGGCCCTGTGGTGGGTCATCAAGCTCGCCCCGCTGGGCACGCTCGGCCTGGTCGGCACGGCCATCTCCACGTACGGCTGGAACCTGCTCAGCAAGTACGCGACGTTCACCGCGGACATCTACGTGGGCTGCGCCATCGTGATGTTCGGTGTCTACCCGCTGCTGCTGGCCGGTGTCGCCAAGGTCAACCCGCTGCAGTTCTTCAAGGGCGCCTGGCCGGCCATCCAGCTGGCCTTCGTCTCCCGCTCCTCGGTCGGCACGATGCCGCTGACGCAGAAGGTCACCGAGCGGCTCGGCGTGCCCAAGGAGTACGCGTCCTTCGCGGTGCCCTTCGGCTCGACGACCAAGATGGACGGCTGCGCCTCGATCTACCCGGCCATCGCCGCGATCTTCGTCGCGCAGGTCTTCGACGTGCCGCTGGAGGTCAAGGACTACATCCTGATCGCCTTCGTCTCGGTGATCGGCTCGGCCGCGACCGCCGGCCTGACCGGCGCCACGGTGATGCTGACCCTGACGCTGTCGACGCTGGGCCTGCCGATGGCGGGCGTGGGCCTGCTGCTGGCGATAGACCCGATCGTGGACATGATGCGTACCGCCACCAATGTCGCCGGCCAGTCGGTCGTCCCGATCCTGGTGGCCTCCCGGGAGGGGATCCTGGACCGCGCCGCGTACGCGACGGCCGACGGTTCCCGCCTGGAGGACGGCGGGTCCCGCGTGGACGCGCAGCCCCAGCCCGTGGCGGCCTGACGGGTCCGGTCCGTGGCCGCCTGACGGGATCTTGACTGACTCGTCCGTAGGGAGTGGACCGAACGGCCCTACCCCGCATCCCTCCACCCCGTAACATTACCTGCCGGTAACGTGACGGGGGCGGAGGGATGTTTGTCGTGAATACTGCACAGACCGACGTACTTCAGGCCCAGGGGAAGCCGAAGGCCAGGACGAAGCGCATGCCGCGGGAGGTGCGCGAGCGCCAGATGCTGGACGCCGCCGTGGCCGTGTTCGCGCGCCGCGGGTACCGGGCCGCGTCGATGGACGAGATAGCCGAGCTGGCCGGGGCGTCCAAGCCCCTGGTCTACCTCTACCTGCACTCGAAGGAAGACCTCTTCAGCGCCTGCATCCGGCGCGAGGCGGAGGCGCTCATCGCGGCCGTCCAGGCGTCGGTGGACCCCGGCGCCCCGGCCGACCGGCGGCTGTGGAACGGGCTGCGCGGGTTCTTCGCGCACACCGCCGCCAACCCCGACGGCTGGGCGGTGCTGCACTGCCAGGCGCGCACCCACGGGGAGCCGTTCGCGCTGGAGGTCGCCGCCCTGCGGCAGCGGCTCGTGGACGTCGTCACCCGGCTGATCACGGAGACGGCCGAGGCCGGCGGCTGCACCGAGCCGCTGCCCGAGGTCGAGGTCGCGGGCCTCGCCCACGCCCTGGTGGGCGCGGCCGAGTCGCTCGCCGGGTGGTCCAACGGGCGCGACGGCGACGGCGAAGGCTCCGGCTCCTGCGAGCGGCAGACGGCGGAGACGCTCATGAACTTCGCCTGGACGGGGCTGGAGAACCTGAGGAACGGGCGGCGCTGGGCGCTCGCCCGGTCCTGACGTCAGCGGAGTCCGGGTGCGGGGCCGGCGGCCCGCTCGGCGCTGCACGCCCTTGCGGCGGCGCGCGCTGAGCACGCCGGCCCCGCACCCGGCGAGGCGACCCGGGGGCGCCCGGACACCGGCTGAAAACGGGCGGGCGGCGGGTGGCCGTAAGGACCGGCGGCGGTCTGGAGGAAGTGGCTCCCGAGGCGTAGATTGCCGCCATTTACCGCCCAGTAGGGAGCCGCACGTGTCCGTACCGCACAGCGTCGCCCCACCCCGTGTCACCTTCGTCGAGGGAGTCGTCCGCGAGGCCTCCCTCCCACCGCTCGTCCCGCCCGTCTCCCGCGGGTCCCTCGGCGACCTGCCCTTCGACAATGCCGCCGAGGCCCCCGCCGACCCCGTCCTCAGCCGCAAGCAGCCCGACGGCACCTGGCGCGACGTCAGCGCCGCCACCTTCGCCGCCGAGGTGCTCGCCACCGCCAAGGGCCTGATCGCCCACGGGCTGCGGCCCGGCGACCGGCTCGCCATCATGGCCCGCACCCGCTACGAGTGGACGCTCCTGGACTTCGCCGCCTGGGCCGCCGGGCTGGTCACCGTCCCCGTCTACCCCACCTCCTCCGCCGCGCAGGTCCGCTGGATCCTGCACGACTCCGGGGCCGCCGCCTGCGTCGTCGAGGGGCCGGAGCAGACGCGGCTGGTGGAGGCCGAGCGCGGCGCCCTCCCGGGCCTCGCCCACCTGTGGGAGTTCGACGCGGGCGCCGTCGCCCGGCTGACGGCCGCGGGCCGCGGCCTGCCCGGCACGGCCGTCACCGAGGCCCGTGCCACCCGCGGCCCCGACGACATCGCCACCCTCGTCTACACCTCGGGCACCACGGGCCGTCCCAAGGGCTGTGTCCTCACCCACGCCAACTTCTTCACCGAAGTCGACAATTCCACCGAGCTGCTGCACCCCCTCTTCAAGGCCGCGAGCAAGGTGCCCGCCGCCACGCTCCTCTTCCTCCCCCTCTCGCACGTCTTCGGCCGGACCGTCGCCGTCGGCTGCATGCGCGCCCGCGTCCGCGTGGGCCACGCCCCCTCCCTGCGCACCGAGGACCTGCTCGCGGACCTCGCCGGCTTCCGGCCCACCTTCCTGCTCGTGATCCCCTACGTGCTGGAGAAGGTCTACAACACCGGCCGCGCGACCGCCGAGAAGCTGGGCCGCGCCGCCGCCTTCGACCGCGCCGCCCGTGTCGCCCGGCGCTGGGGGGAGGCGGAGCAGGCCCGCCGGCACGGCACCGGCCCGGGTCCCGGCCCGGCGCTGCGCGCGGCCCGCGCCCTGTACGACCCGCTGGTCTACCGCCGGATCCGCGGCGCCCTGGGCGGGGAGGTGCGCTACGTGCTCAGCGGCGGCTCCCCGCTCGGCGAGCGCCTCGCGGCCTTCTGCACGGGCGCGGGCATCGAGGTGCTCGAGGGCTACGGCCTCACCGAGACCACGGCCGCCGCCACCGTCACCCCGCCGCACCGCCCCCGCCTCGGCACGGTCGGCTGGCCGCTGCCCGGCGGTGCCGTGCGGATCGCGGAGGACGGCGAGGTCCTGCTGCGCGGCGGGCACGTCTTCGCCGGGTACTGGGACGGCGAGCTGGGGAAGGCGGTGCCCGCGGCGCCGGGGGAGTGGTTCCCCACCGGGGACCTGGGCGCGCTCGACGCGGACGGCTACCTCACCATCACCGGCCGCAAGAAGGAGCTGCTCGTCACCTCCGGCGGCAAGAACGTCGCCCCCGCGCCGCTGGAGGACCGGCTGCGCGCGCACCCCCTGGTCGGCCAGTGCATGGCCGTCGGCGACAACCGCCCCTACATCACGGCCCTCCTCACCCTGGAGGCCGACGGCGTCGCCCACTGGTGCCGCATGCACGGCAAGGAGGGCCTGCCGCCGCAGGAGCTGGTGCGGGACGGCGAGCTCCTCGCCGAGCTGCAGACGGCGGTGGACGACGCGAACGCCCTGGTCTCGCGGGCGGAGTCGATACGGCGCTTCGCCGTCCTGCCCGTGGACTTCACGGAGGAGGCCGGCCACCTCACGCCGTCCATGAAGCTCAAGCGGGAGGTCATCGCCCGGGACTTCGCGGAGGAGGTGGAGCGGCTGTACGAGCGCTGAACCGGGGCCCGGTCCAGCGCTCGGCGCGCATCAGCAGTTGCCCGCCGCGGACCTGCCGGCGAACCGGTCGGCGAGCCAGTTCGCCGCCGGGACGGACTCCGCGATCACGCCGACGACGTGCTCGGCCAGCGGCACCGGCTTCCACTGCACGGAGGCCCTCTTCGTGCACCAGGCGGCGCGCAGCTGCTGCGCGCCCGCGTAGGGGATGAGCTCGTCGAGGGTGCCGTGGTAGAGGTAGACGGGCCGGTCGGGGGCGCGGGTGCCGAGGTCGGAGGAGTGCAGCACGCGCTGCCAGTCCGCCTCGTGCAGCGGGTTCCTGACCGTCACGTCGGAGATCCGCTTGAACAGGCCCGCGACGGCGTCGGCGGCCACGCAGTGCTTCTTGAGGAAGTCGACGTACCGCCGGCCCTGGTCGTTGAGGTAGGAGTCGAGGCGCAGCTCGGGGAAGGCCGCGTTCTGCCCGATCGCGCCCATGAGGACCAGGCCGCCGCCGATGCCGCCGTCGTTGTACTCGGCGACCTTGACGAGGTCGGCGGGGACGCCGCCCGCGGCCGTGCCCTTGAGGTTCAGCTCGGGGGCGTACGACGCGTGCAGCTCGGCGGCCCAGCCGGCGGCCTGGCCGCCCTGCGAGTAGCCCATGACGCCGACCGGCGAGCCCTCGGCCAGCCCGGCCTCCGGCAGCCGCAGGGCGGCGCGGGCCGCGTCGAGGACGGCGTGGCCCTCGGCCCGGCCGACGGTGTACGTGTGGTCGCCGGGCGTCCCGAGGCCCTCGTAGTCGGTGACGGCCACCGCCCAGCCGCGCAGCGTGAGCTGCTGGATCAGGTTCGCCTCCACCGTCGTCCCGTACGGGAAGCCGGCCGACGGGGCGCAGTGGTCGGCGAGCCCGATCGTCCCCACGGCGTATGTCACGAGCGGGCGCGGCCCCTTTCTGCCGTCCTGGGGGACGATCACCGTCCCGGAGACGACGTTGGGGGCGCCCTTGGCCGTGGTGGAGCGGTAGGTGACGTGCCAGGCCTTGGTGCCGGTGGGCTGGCCGGGCAGCGGGTGGAAGGAGGTCGGCGCGGAGGTGACGATGTCACCCGGCCCGGCGGCGGGCGCGGGTCCGGCGGCGCCGGCCGTGCCCGCGAGGCCCAGTGAGACGGCCAGTGCGGCGACGGCGGCCCAGGCCTTCGTACGCAGGTGCCTACGCAAGTGCATGCGGCTCTCCCGACAGTGCGGTGGTCAATGGTCACTCATGTCTCGACGCGGATCCCCTCCGCGAAACTCCCCTGTGACGGTGGGAGTCGGGGAGACCGTAGTGACTGACGGGTAGGAAAGAAGCTGACCGGAAAGCTCAGCTTTGCTGACCGCGTTCGCGCCCGCCGAGGAGCCGGTACGCCCCCGGGGTGGTGCCCGTCCAGCGGCGGAAGGCGCGGTGGAAGGCCGTGTCCTGCGAGAAGCCCAGCCGCGCCGCGAGCTCCGCGATCGGCTCCCGCCCCTCCGCCAGCCCGGCCACCGCCGCCTCCCGCAGCACCTGCTCGCGCAGCCGCCGGTAGGACGTGCCCTCCTCCTGCAGCCGCCGCCGCAGCGTCGCCGGGCTGACCGCGAGCCGCGCGGCGAGCTGCGCCACCTCCGGCAGCCGGGCCGCCCGGCGCTGCGGGGCCGCCTCCCGCAGCGCCCGCGCCAGGGCGTGCCGCACCTGCTCGGCGACCGTCGTGCCGTACTCGCGGCGGCTGAGCAGCCCGGCGGGCGCGCGCCGCAGCAGCTCCGCCAGGCCGGCCTCGTCCCGGACGACGGGCGCGGCCAGCCAGCGCGGGTCGAACCCGGCGCGGGTGCGCGGCGCGCCGCAGCGGACCGGGCAGCCGAACAGCAGGCCGTACTCGCCCGCGTACGGCGGCGCCGGGTGTGCGAACTCCGCCCAGCGCAGGGGGATCCGGCGGCCGATCAGCCAGCTCGCCACGCGGTGCCAGACCAGCACCAGGCACTCGGCGACGAAGGGGGCCTCGGCGAGCGCCCGCAGATCGGAGCGCACGGCGAACGCGGCGTCGGGGCCGGTGCTTTCGACGGCGAGGTCGGGGCCGCCGGGGAAGAGGCCGTAGAAGCGGGTGGCGCGGCGCAGGGCCGTGCCGAGGTCGGGGCAGCCGATGCTGGCGTGGCACATCATCGCGAACGTGCCGGGCCGGCTGGGCTGGTGCCCCAGGCCCAGGAACTCGTCGCGGGTGGCCTGCCGGACGGCGGTGACCAGGCGGGCGAACTGCTCGGGTGACACGCGCGCGTGCGCGTCGCCGAGGAGCAGCGGGGGGATGCGGGCGCTCTGCAGGAGCGGCACGGTGTCGATGCCGAGTCGCCGGGGGCCCGTGAGGGTGGCGCGTACGTGATGCACGGTGATCGTGCGACTCGTCATGCGATGACGGTAACTCCGTTGAGCGCCGGGGTCAGTGGGGCCGGCTGTTCGGGTCACCTTCGGGATTCTTGACGGAGATTTCAAGTCCGGCGATCCGTGATCGCCGAACGCTATGTGATCGAAATCAATGCATTGCGCGACAGAAAGTGAAAGAAAATGGTCAACAAGAAGTCGCTAAGGGAGGGTTAACCATCGGCGACGGGTGGGGGAAAGGCAGGAGCCCCGCCCCTCCGCCGAAGCGGGGGAGCAGGGCTCCTTGGGTACAGCGCGTCGACCGCGATCGGCCGAGCCGTCGCACCGGAAGGATCCGAGGATCAGACCGGGGTGACGTTCTCCGCCTGCGGGCCCTTCGGGCCCTGCGTGACGTCAAAGTTGACCTGCTGGTTCTCCTCGAGGGAGCGGAAGCCAGAGGCGTTGATCGCGGAGTAGTGGACGAAGACGTCGGGGCCCCCGCCGTCCTGGGCGATGAAGCCAAAGCCCTTTTCAGCGTTGAACCACTTCACGGTTCCGGTAGCCATAAAGCCCTCCTTGGGCCCAAAGGGTTGCCCTGCTCCAGAACCTGCGAGAAGTCTGAAAACTACAAAAGCCTGCGGGTCACATGCTCCGCAGGCTCTGTACTGCAAGGGAAACCAAACTGCAACTTGCGGCGAGCCTAGCACGCGAGGGTTCTCACGCGGAAGGAGTTGAAGATCACGCTGTCGGATGGTTTTCCCGGTGTTCCTGACGGAAAAGATCCCCAGTCGGGCACCGCCCGGGCGTACCCCGCCCCCGCCGTCCCGGCCGCCCGGGGCTAGCCTCCGGATGTGGACATTTCTGCCTCGGCCGTAGAGACCGACCCCGAAGCCGGCACCCCCCAGCGCAGCCGTCCGCGCGTGGGTCACATCCAGTTCCTGAACTGCCTGCCCCTCTACTGGGGCCTCGCGCGCACCGGCACCCTGCTGGACCTGGACCTGACCAAGGACACCCCGGAGAAGCTCAGCCGGCAGCTGATCGAGGGCGAGCTGGACATCGCCCCGGTCACCCTCGTCGAGTTCCTGCGCAACGCCGGTGACCTGGTCGCCCTGCGTGACATCGCCGTGGGCTGCGACGGTCCGGTCATGTCCTGTGTGATCGTCTCGCAGGTCCCCCTGGACCGGCTGGACGGCGCCCGCGTCGCGCTGGGCTCCACCTCCCGCACCTCCGTGCGCCTGGCGCAGCTGCTGCTGGCCGAGCGGTACGGCGTGCAGCCGGACTACTACACCTGCCCGCCGGACCTGGGCCTGATGATGCGCGAGGCGGACGCTGCGGTGCTGATCGGGGACGCCGCCCTGCGGGCCTCCCTGCACGACGCCCCGCGGCTGGGCCTGGAGGTCCACGACCTCGGGCAGATGTGGAAGGACTGGACGGGGCTGCCGTTCGTCTTCGCGGTGTGGGCCGTGCGCCGGGACTACCTGGCCCGCGAGCCGCACATTGTCTCCGAGGTCCACAAGGCCTTCCTGGCCTCCCGGGACGTCTCCCTGGAGGAGGTGGCGAAGGTGGCCGAGCAGGCGGCGCGCTGGGAGGCCTTCGACGCCGGGCTGCTGGAGCGCTACTTCACGACGCTGGACTTCCGCTTCGGCCCGGACCAGCTCGCGGGCGTCACCGAGTTCGCCCGCCGCACGGGCCCGACGACGGGCTTCCCGGCCGACGTGCGGGTGGAACTGCTGGAGCCCTGACCCCCCGGAGGGGATCAGGGCTCCCGGAACAAGCAGTCAGCCTGGAGGCTACGGGGCGACGGGGCCCACCATGTGCTCACTGATCCACTGCATGCTGCCTGCGTTCATGCCCTCGATGTAGGTCTTGGCGTTGTGCCGACCGCCCTCGATCTTCTGCAGGCGCGTGTGGATCGGGCCCTTGTTGCCGTAGGTCGCGATGAACTTGTCCACGTGCGGGATGACGCTGGCCTCCTTCGTCCCGTACTGGAACGCGAGGTAGACGTCGGTCCCGGGCTTGTTCGCGGCGATCAGGTTCTTCGCGAGGACCTCGGGGTTGTTCTCGGCCTTCTCCTTCTCGTGGCCCTTCCACAGCGGGGAGTCCGGGACGATGTCCGGGCCGGAGGCGATCACGGCCTTGAACTTGTCCGGGTGCTTCAGGACGGCCTTCAGGCCCGAGAAGGCGCCGGAGGAGGAACCCATGAACGCCCAGCCGTCGCGCGACTTCACCGTGCGGAAGTTGGCCTTCACCAGGTCCGGGACGTCCTCGGTCAGCCAGGTGCCCATCTTCGGCTGGCCCGGGATGTCACTGCCGTCCCAGTAGAGGCCGCCGTCGTCCGGCTTCGGGTTGAGGACCGGCATCGCCAGGATGAACGGCTTGCCCTTGCCCTCGTTGTACCACTTGGTGACCGACGACTCGAGGTGCAGGCCTCCGTCGTCCATCCAGTAGTTGTTCGGGAAGCCGGGGCCGCCGGGGAGCGCGATGAGGACCGGGAAGCCGTGGTCCTTGAACTTCGGGTCGTTGTACGCCTTGGGCGCCCAGACCCACACCTTGCCCTTGAAGCCGGACTTCTTGCCGTCCAGGGTCGTCACGGCGACCTGGGTGCCGTCCGACAAGGTGCTGGTGTTCTTGAACTCGGCCTTGGGGCCCGTCGGCATCAGGACCTTGGAGTCCGCCTTCTGCGGGCCGTTCGCACCGCCGGCCTGGCCGCCGGCGGGCTCGTCCTGGCCGAAGCTGACCGGCTTGCCCTTGTCCGAGAACGGCCCGAACTTGAAGTAGTTCATGATGCCGGCGGTTATCAGGCCGACCACGGCTATGGACGCCACGATGATCGTCCATCGTTTGGCGCGGGATGCGCGGCGGTGGCCCTGGGACTGATAGGCCCCGTTCGGTGAGTACGTCATCGCGTCGCTCCGGACGTTGCTGCTGCCCCGAAGGACATGACGGTTTGTTCCGTCCTGGTGGATGGGGAAACCGCCCTGGGGGGTTCCTGGGACACCCCGTGAATTGAGTCATAGGCCGAAAACCGGGGCCCCAGGGCCCCCGCCGGGGGAGGCGAAAGGCCCGATGGAACCCTTGTTGCCGGAGGATCCGCAGGTCATCGGTGCGTACCGGTTGCTGGGCCGGCTCGGGGCCGGCGGCATGGGCCGGGTGTACCTGGGTCGCAGTGCCGGCGGCCGGACCGTCGCGGTCAAGGCCGTTCATCCCCATTTTGCCCTGGATGAGCAGTTTCGCGCACGCTTCCGGCGCGAGGTCGAGGCCGCGCGCAGCGTGGGCGGGGCGTGGACGGCTCCCGTGCTGGACGCGGACCCGGAGGCGGCGGTGCCCTGGGTGGCGACCGGCTACGTGGCCGGCCCGTCCCTCACCGAGGCCGTCCTGGCCGGCGGCCCCCAGCCCGAGCGGACGGTGCGGGCCCTCGGCGCGGGGCTCGCGGAGGCCCTGGCGGCCGTCCACGCGCTCGGCCTCGTGCACCGCGACGTCAAGCCGTCCAACGTGCTGCTCACTCTCGACGGGCCCCGGCTGATCGACTTCGGCATCGCCAGGGCCACGGACGGCACGGCGTCGCTGACGGCCACGGGCGTCTCGGTCGGCTCGCCCGGCTACATGGCCCCGGAACAGATCCTCGGCCACGGGGTGACGGGGGCGGCGGACGTCTTCTCCCTGGGGGCCGTGCTCGCCTACGCGGCCACGGGCGAGCCGCCTTTCGCCGGGGACGGCGCGGCGGTGCTGCTCTACAAGGTCGTCCACGAGGCACCGGTCCTCGGCCCGGGCCTCACCGGGGACCTGCGCTCCCTGACCGGTGAATGCCTGGCCAAGGATCCGGCGGCCCGCCCGGCCCCGGAGGAGGTCGCCCGCCGGCTGGCCCCGGACGGCGCCGGTGCCCTGGTGGGGGCGGGCTGGCTGCCCGGGCCCGTGGTGGAGCGCGTGAGCCGGCGGGCGGTGGAGCTGCTGGACCTGGAAGGGGGAGCGCCCACGGCCCTCGACGCGGGCCCGCTCCGGGCGGCCGCAGCCCCGCTCCCCACCGGTGCCGCCCCGCTCCCCACCGGTGCCGCCTTGTCTCCGGTGGACGCCGTGCCGCTCCCGTGGGGTGCGGGGCCGCCGCCCGCGACGGAGGCCGCGGAGCCCGCCCGGAGCGCCGGTGACGGACGGCGCAGAACGAGGGCCGTGCTCGCCGCGGTCGGTGCGCTCCTGGTCGTCGCGGCCGTCGCCGCGATTCTCGGCTTCGGCCTCCTGCAGGGCGGGGGCGGTGGCAAGGGCGGTGCCGGCGGCACCACGGGCACCGGGGGCGGCCGGGCGAAGTCCGTACCCGAGCAGTTCCTCGGGACCTGGACCGGCCAGGTCGTCCAGAGCGACGGCACCCCCAACGGCACCATGACGGCCGTCATCGCCGACGGTGCCCTCGGCGCCTATGTCGTCCGCACCACCTACTCCGCGCTCAACGTCCTGGAGTGCCGCAGCAAGGGCAAGCTGCTCACCGCCGTCCCCACCCGGCTCACCCTGGAGGAGGCCACCGACGGCACGCCGTCGCTCGGGTGCACGGGCGAGACCGCGCGGATCACGTTCTCCCTGGCCGCCGACGGCAAGCTCATGTACACGTCCGAGGACACCAAGGGCGGCAGCCCCCATGCAACCCTCACCCGCCGGGACGGATGAGGGCTGGCGTAGGCTGACGGTCGTGTCAAACCCCCTCCGAAGGGACGCCCCGGTGAGCGAGAAGGCCGACCTCACGACCATTGATGTCACAGCCGTCCTCGACCGCGCCGCCGCCGGTGGCCGCATCACTCCCGAGGAGGCGCTGGAGCTCTACCGCTCCGCGCCGCTGCATGCGCTGGGCGCGGCGGCCGACGCGGCCCGCCGCAAGCGCTACGCGGGTACCGAGCACATCGCGACGTACATCATCGAGCGCAACATCAACTACACGAACTCGTGCGTCACCGCGTGCAAGTTCTGCGCCTTCTACGCCCCGCCGAAGAGCGACAAGGTCTGGACGCGCCCCCTCGACGACATCCTGCGCCGCTGCGCGGAGACCGTGGAGCTCGGCGGCACACAGATCATGTTCCAGGGCGGCCACCACCCGGACTACGGCGTGGAGTACTACGAGGAGCACTTCTCCGCCATCAAGAAGGAGTTCCCGCAGCTGGTGATCCACTCCCTCGGCGCGTCCGAGGTGGAGCACATGGCGCGGATCTCCGGGGTGAGTGCGGAGGAGGCCATCCGCCGCATCCACGCCGCCGGCCTGGACTCCTTCGCGGGCGCCGGCGCCGAACTCCTGCCCGCCCGGCCCCGCAAGGCCATCGCGCCGCTGAAGGAGTCCGGCGAGCGCTGGCTGGAGATCATGGAGCTCGCCCACACCCTGGGCGTCGAGTCGACCTCCACCATGCTGATGGGCACCGGCGAGACCAACGCCGAGCGGATCGAGCACATCCGGATGATCCGTGACGTGCAGGACCGCACGGGCGGCTTCCGCGCCTTCATCCCGTACACCTACCAGCCGCAGAACAACGTGCTGAAGGGCCGTACGCAGGCGACCGTCTTCGAGTACCTGCGGATGATCGCCATCGCGCGGCTGTTCCTCGACAACGTCGCCCACATCCAGGGCTCCTGGCTGACCGTCGGCAAGGAGGCGGGCCAGCTCTCGCTGCACTACGGCGCGGACGACCTGGGCTCGGTGATGCTGGAGGAGAACGTCGTCTCCTCGGCGGGCGCCAAGCACCGCTCCAACCGCATGGAGCTCATCGACCTCATCCGCAAGGCGGGCCGCGTCCCGGCGCAGCGCGCCACCACGTACGAGCACCTGCTCGTGCACGACGACCCGGCGAACGACCCGGTCGACGACCGCGTCGTCTCGCACCTGTCGTCGACGGCGATCGAGGGCGGCACGGCCCACCCCGAGCTGAAGCTCATCGACGCGAGCTGACGCCCGAGCCGTGCTGACGATCCACACCGCCGGCCTGCTGCTGACCGCCGCCCCCGGCGCCGCTGCGGTGCCCGGCGGCGCCGTGGCGGTGGACGGCGACAGGATCGCGGCGGCCGGCCCGTACGAGGACGTGGCCGCGGCCTGCCCGGGCGCGCGCGTGCGGCGCTGGCCCGGCGTGCTGACGCCCGGTCTGCGCCAGTGGCACGCGGCGTGGCTGCTGGGGAACGCCTATTTCCCGGATCCGCGCGAGTACGACGAGCTGGGGGACCGCCCGCTCACCGGCGAGCGGGCGGCGGCGCTGGAGATGACCGAGACCCGCCGGGCGGGCAGCGTCCGGCGGGGGCTGCAGCAGATGCTGCGGCACGGCACCACGGCGGTGGCCGCGCCGGGCGGCTTCACGGACCCGGTGGTGGCGACGGCGGTCGCCCGGTCGGGGATGAGGGTCGTACCGGCGCGCCTCGCGCCGGGGATCCTGACCGACGCTCCGGACCTCGATCCCCTGCGCGAGGGCCGCGACCTGCCCGGCTCCGTCGAGGCTCCTCTGGCCGTGGGCGGTCCGGCGGACCTCGCCGTATTCGATGTGCCGGACGAGG
Organism: Streptomyces rectiverticillatus; assembly: GCF_013394065.1. Lineage (NCBI taxonomy): Bacteria > Bacillati > Actinomycetota > Actinomycetes > Kitasatosporales > Streptomycetaceae > Streptomyces > Streptomyces rectiverticillatus. The sequence continues at coordinate 3,371,906 of NZ_CP040752.1, read as the reverse complement.
CGGCGCTCCTGGCTGCGGGCGCGGGGACGTGCGTGGCGACGGTGCTGGGCGGCCGGCTGGTGTACCGGGGGCGCTGAGCGGGGGCCGTGCCCCCCCTCGCAGGCCGGGCGCCGCACACCGGCGTCAACGAGCCGTATGGAGGGCGTCCGCGCACGTCAGGGGCCCGTCAAGGCGGAAGGCCCTGGTCCGTTCCGCGAGGCAGGATGGGCAGCGCGGGGACGGCCGCTACGGACGTCCCGCGGTGCCACTGTGGAGGGCCCTGGCAACGGTTCGTCATGCCGGGCCGCAAGGGCGCGCAACGCCGGGCGGGGGGTCCGGCGGTCCCGGGGAGCGGGGGCTCCCGGGACGGGCGCAGTCGGCACCGCAGGACGGCCGGTCCTTCCCGGGCGCGCCGTCCCCGTCCAACCCTCTGCGTCTCCTCCCGCCCCGGGGGTGAACAATGGGGACGTGACCCGAGCATCCCTGGACAAGCAGCCGCACGAAGTCGCCGCGATGTTCGACGACGTGGCGGCCAAATACGACCTCACCAACGACGTGCTCTCGCTCGGCCAGGCCCGGCTGTGGCGCAAGGCCGTCGCCGGGGCCGTCGACGCCCGTCCGGGGGAGAAGGTGCTGGACCTCGCGGCCGGGACGGGCACCTCCTCGCTGCCGTTCACCATGGCCGGCGCCTACGTCGTGCCGTGTGACTTCTCGGTCGGCATGCTGCGCGAGGGCAAGAAGCGCAACCCGTGGATGCCGCTGACCGCGGGCGACGCCACCCGGCTGCCCTTCGCGGACGGGGTGTTCGACGCGGTCACGATCTCCTTCGGGCTGCGCAACGTGCAGGACACCGGTGCCGCGCTGCGCGAGATGCTGCGCGTGACCCGGCCGGGCGGGCGCGTGGTGATCTGCGAGTTCTCCACGCCCACGTGGGCGCCCTTCCGCACGGTCTACAGCGAGTACCTGATGCGGGCCCTGCCGCCGGTCGCGCGGGCCGTCAGCAGCAGCCCCGACGCGTACGTCTACCTCGCCGAGTCGATCCGCGCCTGGCCCGCCCAGCCGGAGCTCGCCGCGCTGCTGCAGGAGGCGGGCTGGTCGAAGGTCGCGTGGCGCAACCTTACGGGCGGCGTCGTCGCCCTGCACCGGGGCACGAAGCGTCCGGAGTGACGCGTCACGGACGGGCCGGGGCCGGGTCCGGGGCCGCGGGCTGACGGTTTGTCATGGGCAGGGCGCCCCGAGTCGATACGATCAAGCCACCCCCGCCCTCCGAATGACCCGCCCGAGCTCCGGAGCGCTCCATGACCTTGCCCTGCTGCCCCGCCTGCGGTTCCACGCTCCCCGCGGAAGCGCGCTTCTGCATGAAGTGCGGACGGGAACGACCGCAGGAGAGGCAACCGGCGGCGGCGCCGGACGGGACGGAGCCCCTGCCGATTCCGGCTGAGCGGGCCGTGGCGCCGGTTCCGGCCGAGTCGGCCGTGGCGCGGATACCGGCCGAGCGGGCCGCGGAGCCCATACCGGCCGGGTCGGCCGCCCCGCCGATACCGGGCCCGCCGGCCGCGCCGCCTGCGCCGGGTGCGACCCCGGCTTCGGCGGTGCCCGCCCCTGCGGCCCCGAGCACCGCCGCGGCTCCTGCGGCGCCGGCTTCTGGGGCCCCGGCTCCTGCGACCTCCGCTCCCGGGGCCCCGGTTCCCGCGCCCCCGGCGGCGCCTGCTCCCGCGGGCTCTCCCCCCGCAACCACCCCGCCTCCCGGGGCCCCTGCCCCCGTAACCCCGGCTTCGGCAGCCCCGGCCCCCGCGGCCGTGCCCCCCGTTCTCCCGCCACCCCCCGCGCCCTGGGCCGTGCCCGCTACAGCCGGTGCGGCCGCGCCTGCCGCCGGACCGGCGCCGACACCGGCCGGGATGGCCCCCGGCACCGTGCCGGGCCACCCCGCCCCGCCCTTTCCGCCCGCGCCGGAGGCGAACCCGCTGGCCGTTATCGGGCCCACCCCCGAGTTCTTCGTGCTCCCCAAGGCCCGCCGCAGGCTCAACCCCGGCTGGGTGGCCGCCGCGGTGGCCGTCGTGGTGATCGGCGGGGCCGTGGGTGGCGGGATTCTGCTGGCGAAGGGTAAGGACGACGGCAAGAGGGACGCCGCCCGCATCGAGGACACCGGATCCGTGGAGCCGGCGCCGCCCACGGCGGCACCGAGCAGCCCGCCCTCGCCGTCGCCGTCCGCCTCGGCCTCCGCGTCGCCCTCGGCCTCCGCGTCGGCGTCCCCGTCCGCCTCCGAGTCCGCCTCGGCCTCGCCGTCGCCGTCCGGGTCCGCCTCGTCGTCGGCGCCCGCGGCAGGCGGCTCCGCGCCCGCGGGGTACGAGAACGTGTCCGCCCCGCAGGGGTTCTCCCTCGCGGTGCCCCAGGGCTGGCGCCGGGAGGACAAGGGGAGCGGCCAGATCGACTACGCGGGCCGCACCGGCAGCGAGTACCTGCGCATCGGCATCGTGCACGGCACCAAGCAGTCCGCCTACGACCACTTCCAGGACCTGGAGAAGGGCGTGGCTCAGCTGAACGGCTACAAGCGGGTCAAGATGACGCGGAACACCTTCCAGGGCCGCCCGGGCGCCCTGTGGGAGTGGACCTGGGTCGACAAGTCCTCGGGCGGCACCATGCACGGCTACAACCAGGCGTACGTGGACGGTTCGGGCACGGAGTACGCCATCATGTTCCGCGGCCGGGACGGCGGCGGGGACGCGTACCGCAAGCCCTTCGACACGGCCCTCGGCTCCTGGCGGGCCGGGTAGCCGGGCGCGCTCCGGCGCCCCCCCCCGAACGGCCGGGCGGCCCCCGCCCGGCCCCGCTCGGGCGGCTCATAGACTCGGGTGACCAGTCCTCAGCCGAACGGGAGAGCCGACCGTGACCGATACCGAACACTCCGCGGATGTGATCGTCGTCGGGGCCGGCCCGTCCGGGTCGACCACCGCGTACTACCTCGCCAAGGCCGGACTGGACGTCCTCCTGCTGGAGAAGACGGCGTTCCCGCGTGAGAAGGTGTGCGGCGACGGGCTGACCCCCCGTGCCACCAAGCAGCTCGTGGCGATGGGCATCGACATCTCCGAAGAGGCCGGCTGGCTGCGCAACAAGGGCCTGCGCATCATCGGCGGCGGCGTCCGGCTGCAGCTCGACTGGCCGGATCTCGCCTCCTTCCCGGACTACGGACTGGTCCGCAAGCGCGACGACTTCGACGAGCAGCTGGCCCGCAACGCGGTGAAGGCCGGCGCCCGGATGTACGAGCGCTGCAACGTCGGCGCGCCCGTCATCGACGACCGCACGGGCCGGATCGTGGGCGTCGAGGCGAAGCTGGGCGAGGAGAAGACCCCGGTCACCTTCCGCGCCCCGCTCGTCGTCGCGGCCGACGGCAACTCCTCCCGGCTGTCGCTGGGCATGGGCCTGCACCGCCGCGAGGACCGCCCCATGGGCGTGGCCGTGCGCACGTACTTCACCTCCCCGCGCCACGAGGACGACTACCTGGAGTCCTGGCTGGAGCTGTGGGACCGCCGCGGCCCGCAGGACCGGCTGCTGCCCGGCTACGGCTGGATCTTCGGCATGGGCGACGGCACGAGCAACGTCGGTCTCGGCGTGCTCAACACCTCCGAGTCCTTCAAGGAGCTGGACTGGCGCGAGGTCCTCAAGGCCTGGTGCGCCTCGATGCCCGAGGACTGGGGCTACACCCCGGAGAACATGACGGGCCCCATCCGCGGCGCCGCCCTGCCCATGGCCTTCAACCGCCAGCCGCACTACACGCGCGGCCTGCTGCTCGTCGGCGACGCGGGCGGGCTGGTGAACCCGTTCAACGGCGAGGGCATCGCGTACGCCATGGAGTCCGGGCAGATCGCCGCGGACGTCATCGTCCAGGCCCACGCGCGCGCTTCGTACGCCCAGCGCGAGCTGGCCCTGCAGCGCTACCCGAAGGTCCTCAAGGACACCTACGGCGGTTACTACACGCTCGGCCGGGCCTTCGTGAAGCTCATCGGCAACCCGAAGGTGATGAAGATCGGCGCCCAGCACGGCCTGACGCACCCGCTGCTGATGAAGTTCACGCTGAAGATGCTGGCGAACCTGACGGACCCGACGGGCGGGGACGCGATGGACCGCATCATCAACGGCCTGAGCAAGGTTGCCCCGAAGGCGTAACCCGCGGTGCCGTGAAGGGGTTTCACCCCTTCGTGTGACAGTTGTGCCGTTTGGCGGCGCGCCGTTCAGGAAGACATCCGGATGAGTCCGGCGTACCGGACTTGTTGGGTCAGTCTTCGTGAAGGAGCGTTCCCATGACGTACGACACGAACAGACATACCATCCGCCCGGCGCTCCGCCGGGCGGCCCGGGCCGTCGCTCTCGCGGCGGCCCTCTTCCTGCCCGCCGCGGTGCTCGCCGCCCCGGCGCAGGCCGCCTCGTCCTGCACGGTCAACGGCGTGCCGGTGACGAGCACGGTCATCCGGGGCACGGAAGCCGCCGACACCATCGAGTGCTCTTCCGGCGTCGCGGCCGACACGCTCGTCGAGGCCCTCGGGGGCGATGACACGATCACGCTCGCCGGCATCGTCGCGGGCAGGGTCCGCGGCGGCGACGGAGCAGACCGCAGCACCCTCACCAGCGGCGAGCTGACCGGCGACCTCGACGGGCAGATGGGCCGGGACGTCTTCGAGGTCAGAGGGCCGGTCAAGGGCAACATCCGCGGCGGCCAGGACGACGACGACATCCACCTGTACGGGAACGCCCCGGTGGGCCCGGCGGCCGACGTCCGCGGCGCCAAGGGGGCGGACAAGATCACCCTCGACGTCGGCGCCGACGTCGACGGCCTGGTCGAGGGCAACGACGAGCGCGACGAGATTCGTGTGCTCGGGACCGTGAACCCCTCCGGGAAGGTCCACGGGAACGCCGGCCCCGACTTCATCCGCGTCCACATCAACCGGGGCATCGTCGACCCCCGCCCCGGCCCGGGCGACGACTGCATGGTGGACGTGGGCAACCCCTGCGTGCCGGAGTCCTGATGTGAGCCCTCCGGGGCCCTCCGCCCTCACACCACCCCGTTGAGCAGTGCCTGTCCCAGCGGGGTGAGCGTGTGGTGCACGGAGGAACCCGTGCGGGTGGTGCTGAGCAGGCCCGCCTCCCGCAGCACGGTCGCGTGCTCGCTCGCCGAGGCCGGGGAGATACCGGTGCGGCGGGCGAGCTGAGCGGTGCTGCCGCCCTCGGCCGCCGCGTCCAGCACGCGCGCGCGGGTGCGCCCGAGCAGCGCGGTCAGCCGCCCGAGTCCGCCCGGGGCGGCGGGGCGGGAGAGCACCGCCTGGTAGGCGGACAGGTCGAGCGCGACGGGGTAGCACAGGTCGATCGGCGCCTCGTCGTCCGCGCTGTGGGCGCGCGCCGTGGGGTGCGGCCAGAAGAACGAGGGCGTGAGCGTCAGGCCGCGGCCCGCCAGGTGCACGTCGTGGAAGTCCCGGTGGAAGCCCTCGTTGTGCATGCAGGGCACGTGCAGCACGGGTGACTCCCAGCGCACGGTGGGGTGCAGGGTGGCGAGCAGGTGCTCGACGCCCTGTTCCGCGGCGGTGCGGATACGGCGCGTGCGGTCGGCCTGTACGCAGGCGGTGACCTGTGACCAGTACGGCGCGAGGGCCGTCTCCCAGTACGAGCGGAAGGCCTGGTCGACGGTGCGGGCGGCCGGGCGGTCGGCGGTGTGCAGGTCGCCGAACCACCGTGGCACGGGGCGGTGGTCCAGCGCGCACTCCAGCTCGGCCGTCCAGACCTTCCGCGGCAGGGACCACACCGACTCCAGGCTCTCCGCCAGCGAGCAGGCCCCGTCCTCGGCGTGCAGGAACGCCTCGGGGAGGTACTCGCCCATGTTGGCCGGGGCGAGCTCCAGCAGGGGCCGCATGGCGGGGCTCAGGCCGCGCTGGGTGCGGTGCCGCCAGCCGTCCAGGGCGATCCCGCCCATCCACCGGTTCTGCAGCACGGGCAGGCTCAGCGCCGCCTCCGCCAGCGGATCGGGGCCGGGCGCGAGGCGCACCCTGCCGAGATCTTCGGGGCCGAAGTGGATGCGTAGCACGGTGACCGAAGGTAGCGCCCCGGCGGTATCGGCCAACTGTCCAGATCTGGACAACTTTACGGGGAGCCCGGATTCGGTTTCCGCCGAAGGGCTTTGTCCCCGCGGTGACGGTGCTTGCAGACTTCACAAACCGGGACGGGCGCTTCTCATGCGGCTCGGAGCGCCCGCCCCGGTGTCGGGGGAGGCACGGACGTCCTGAGGGCGACGGGGGGTCGCAGGGTGTCCGTGCGGGCAGGCCGCGCCGCGGGCCGTGCGGGGGACATGGCCGCCGGCGGGCATGCCGAAGGGCCGCCGTCCCGAGCGGTGGGACGGCGGCCCTTCGCAAGGTGTGCGAGCCGCTGGGCGGTCCGGCGTCAGAGGACGCGGACGGCACCCGTGGGCGGGGAGTAGCTCATGTCGCGCTCGACGATGCCCGTGCTCGGGTTCTGCGCGCCGATGAACTTGCCGCCGCCGATGTAGACGGCCACGTGGTACGCGCTGCCCGCGGAGCCCCAGTAGAGGATGTCGCCGACCTGCAGGTTCGAGGTCGACACCTGGGTGCCGGCCGTCGACTGGTCCTGCGAGACGCGCGGCAGGTCGATGCCGATCTGGCTGTAGGCGGCCATGACCAGGCCGGAGCAGTCGTAGGAGGACGGGCCGGTGGAGCCCATCACGTACGCCTTGCCGACCTGCGCCCGGAGGAAGGAGACCAGGGAGGCGGTGCTGCCGGTGGCGGTGCTGCTGCCCTTGGCGGAGGGCGAGGCGGCCGTGGCGGCGTCCTCGGAGGTCTGGGCGGCGGACTTGCTGCTCAGGCTCTGGCGCTCGGTGGCGCGGGAGGCGCGGGCCTCCTCCTTCTCGCGCTTCTCCTTGGCCGCGGCGGCCTTGCGCTCGGCCTCCGCCTTGCGCTCGGCCTCGTCGGCGGCCTTCTTGGCGGCGGCCTCGACCTTGCCGGCGGCCTCGTCCTGCTGCGCGCGGTCCTGGTAGTCGAAGGCGGTCTGCTGGGTGGCCGCCGCGCTCTGCGCGATGGACGTGGCCAGGGCCGCGTTGACCGCGGGCATTTCGACGGTCGCCTCGACGGGCTTCTCGGCGGCGGTGGCGGAACCGGCGCCGGCCACGGCCAGGGTGCTGAGGACGCCACCGGCAACACCAGTGCGGACGACCCACGACTGGGTGGCCGTACGACGGGGCTTCCGGTGGCTGGTTATGTGCGCGTTGGGGGACATGGGACAACGGACTATCAGTCCGCGCAGGTTGAGTTCAATAAAGGTGACGTGCGTCACAATTGACGTGCACGCGCCCAGAATTCGGGCATTTGATCACGGGAACATCACGGCGCCTCGCGCCCCGCCGACCCCTATCGGCCGCCTCAGCATGGGGTTTTGGCCATCGCTCATGATCGGCGATGGTCATATCACCATCACGGCTCACGTGTCGAGGCTACCCGCCAAAACCGGCCCTAGACCCGTCCGGCGCGTGGCGCAGCTCACGTCCCGCCCGCCCCGTGCGAGCTCTCGTGAACGGAGGCACCAGCCGTTGCCCGGCGCGGCCTCCGGGGCGACGCCGGATCAGTGGACGGCGCTCCTATATCAGTTGAAGGCATCGGGTGCCAATTTGTGTGCGCGCGGCATCTCTTGATAGAGCGACACCCCTCCGACCAGGCCCTGGGCGTCCGATTGTCACCTCTGGTGATCACTCGGCCGCTTCGTGTATGAAGATCGCCGCTCATCCGACTTGATGATCGTTCGTCAGGTGGTGGAGATCACAAACGCGGGTCTGTACCCCGTGTCGCAGATCACAGACCGGCGGGCATAGGATGCAATCGACCCGGGCTTGTGAACTGCCTCACATATCGGTGATCTTCGCGGTGATCTCCGGTGGTCCTCACCGTGGGCGGTGCGCCCGACCGGGTCCGGTAAGCCGGCAGTCAGCGTCGACTGGAAGGAGCGAGGAGCGGTGAACGCCTACGCGCCCATCCTCGTACTGGGAGCCCTCGGGGCAGGCTTCGCGATCTTCTCCGTGGTCATGGCCTCGCTCATCGGGCCCAAGAGGTACAACCGCGCCAAGCTCGAGGCCTACGAGTGCGGTATCGAGCCCACCCCGCAGCCCGCGGGCGGCGGGCGCTTCCCGATCAAGTACTACCTGACGGCGATGCTCTTCATCGTCTTCGACATCGAGATCGTCTTCCTCTACCCCTGGGCCGTCACCTTCGACGCCCTGGGTCTGTTCGGGCTCGTGGAGATGCTGCTCTTCGTGCTCACCGTCTTCGTCGCCTACGCCTACGTCTGGCGCCGCGGCGGCCTGGAATGGGACTAGGGGGCACCACATGGGACTCGAGGAGAAGCTGCCCAGCGGCTTCGCGCTGACCACCGTCGAGCAGGCCGCCGGCTGGGTCCGCAAGTCGTCCGTCTTCCCGGCGACCTTCGGCCTGGCCTGCTGCGCCATCGAGATGATGACCACCGGCGCCGGCCGCTACGACCTGGCCCGCTTCGGCATGGAGGTCTTCCGCGGCTCGCCCCGCCAGGCCGATCTGATGATCGTCGCCGGCCGGGTCAGCCAGAAGATGGCCCCCGTCCTGCGCCAGGTCTACGACCAGATGCCCAACCCCAAGTGGGTGATCTCCATGGGTGTCTGCGCCTCCAGCGGTGGCATGTTCAACAACTACGCGGTCGTCCAGGGCGTCGACCACATCGTGCCGGTCGACATCTATCTGCCCGGCTGCCCGCCGCGGCCCGAGATGCTCATGGACGCGATCTTGAAGCTGCACCGGAAGATCCAGGGCGAGAAGCTCGGGGTGAACCGCGAGGAGGCCGCCCGCGAGGCGGAGGAGGCGGCCCTCAAAGCCCTGCCGTTGATCGAGATGAAGGGGCTGCTGCGGTGAGCGACGCCAACGCCAACGGCGTGAACCCCGACAAGGACCTCCAGGCCCAGAACCTCCCCGGCCAGCGCCTGGACCACGGCGAGGCCATCCGCGTCCAGCGCGGCATGTTCGGCGCCCGCAACGGCGGCGACACCACCGGCTACGGCGGCCTGGTGCGGACCGTACAGCTGCCCGGCGAGGCCACCCGCCCCTACGGCGGATACTTCGACGAGGTGGCGGACGAGTTCGAGGGCGCCCTGGAGGAACAGGGCCTCCTCCCGGCGAACGTGATCGAGAAGACCGTCGTCGACCGCGGCGAGCTCACGTTCCACATCGCCCGCGAGCACCTTCCCCGTGCCGCCCGCACCCTCCGCGACGACCCCGCGCTCCGCTTCGAGCTGTGCACGGGCGTGAGCGGAGTGCACTTCCCAGGCGCCGCGTCCGATCAGACCGCGTCCGATCAGAACGTGGGCCGCGAGCTGCACGCCGTCTACCACCTGCGCTCGATCACCCACAACCGGCTGATCCGGCTGGAGGTGAGCGCCCCCGACGCCGACCCGCACATCCCGTCGATCGTCGACGTCTACCCCACCAACGACTGGCACGAGCGCGAGACGTACGACTTCTTCGGCATCGTCTTCGACGGCCACCCCGCGCTCACGCGGATCATGATGCCGGACGACTGGCAGGGCTTCCCGCAGCGCAAGGACTACCCCCTCGGCGGCATTCCCGTCGAGTACAAGGGCGCCCGGATCCCGGCTCCGGACGAGCGGAGGTCGTACAGCTGATGAGTGCATCACAAGCAAGCCCGCGCGAGACGACGGAAGGCACCGTCTACACCGTCACCGGCGGCGACTGGGACGAACTCGCGGCCACCGCCCAGCAGGCCGACGACGAGCGCATCATCGTCAACATGGGTCCGCAGCACCCCTCCACCCACGGGGTGCTCCGGCTGATCCTGGAGATCGACGGCGAGACCGTCAAAGAGGCCCGCTGCGGCATCGGCTATCTGCACACCGGCATCGAGAAGAACCTCGAATACCGGACCTGGACCCAGGGCACCACCTTCGTCACGCGCATGGATTACCTGACGCCGTTCTTCAACGAGACGGCGTACTGCCTCGGCGTGGAGAAGCTCCTGGGCATCGAGGACCAGATCCCCGACCGCGCCACGGTCATCCGCGTGCTCCTGATGGAGCTGAACCGAATCTCCTCGCACCTGGTGTGCATCGCCACCGGCGGCATGGAGCTCGGCGCCACCACGATCATGATCTACGGCTTCCGGGACCGCGAGCTCGTCCTCGACGTCTACGAGCTGATCACCGGCCTGCGCATGAACCACGCCTACGTCCGCCCCGGCGGCCTCGCGCAGGACCTGCCGCCCGGCGCCGTGGACCAGGTGCGCGAGTTCGTGAAGAAGATGCGCAAGAACCTGCCGGAGTACGACAAGCTCGCCACCGGCAACCCCATCTTCAAGGGCCGCCTGCAGGGCGTCGGCCACCTCGACCTCGCCGGCTGCATGGCCCTCGGCGCTACCGGCCCCATCCTGCGCGCCACCGGCCTGCCGCACGACCTGCGCAAGTCCCAGCCCTACTGCGGCTACGACACCTACGACTTCGAGGTGCCGACCGCCGACACCTGCGACTCCTACGGGCGCTTCCTGATCCGCCTGGAGGAGATGCACCAGTCCCTGCGGATCATCGAGCAGTGCCTGGACCGGCTGGCCCCCGGCCCGGTCATGGTCGCGGACAAGAAGATCGCCTGGCCCGCCCAGCTGGCCCTGGGCCCCGACGGCCTCGGCAACTCCCTCGACCACATCAAGAAGATCATGGGCACCTCCATGGAGGCCCTGATCCACCACTTCAAGCTGGTGACGGAGGGCTTCCGGGTCCCGCCCGGACAGGTGTACGCCGCGGTCGAGTCGCCCAAGGGCGAGCTGGGCGTCCACGTCGTCAGCGACGGCGGCACCCGCCCCTACCGCGTCCACTTCCGCGACCCGTCCTTCACCAACCTGCAGTCCATGGCGGCGATGTGCGAGGGCGGCCAGGTGGCCGACGTGATCGTCGCGGTGGCGTCCATCGATCCCGTGATGGGAGGCGTCGACCGGTGACTCATGACGTACAGCTCGGGATGCCTCGGCTTCCCGCGCCCGACTATCCCGCCGACGTACGGGAGCGGCTCGCGGCCGACGCCCAGGAGGTGATCGACCGCTACCCCGACAGCCGCAGCGCCCTGCTGCCGCTGCTGCACCTCGTGCAGGCCGAAGAGGGCCACGTCACCCGCACCGGCCTGCAGTTCTGCGCCGAGGTGCTCGGCCTGACCACCGCCGAGGTCACCGCGGTCGCCACCTTCTACACCATGTACCGGCGCGAGCCCGGCGGCGAGTACCAGGTGGGGGTGTGCACCAACACCCTGTGCGCCGTCATGGGCGGCGACGCCATCTTCGAGGGCCTGCGCCGCCACCTCGGCATCGGCAACGGCGACACCACCCCCGACGGCAAGATCACCCTCGAGCACGTCGAGTGCAACGCCGCCTGCGACTTCGCGCCCGTCGTGATGGTCAACTGGGAGTTCTTCGACAACCAGACGGTCGAGAGCGCCAAGGCCCTCGTGGACGACCTGCGCGCCGGCCGCGGCGCCGAGCCGACCCGCGGCGCCCCGCTGTGCACCTTCCGGGAGACCTCCCGGATCCTCGCCGGCTTCCCCGACCCCCGCCCGGACGCGGTCGAGGCGAGCGGCGGCGCGGGCCCGGCCTCCCTGGCGGGGCTCCGGCTGGCCAAGGGCGAGAGCACCGGCCCGGCCCGGGTGGGCCCGCCCCGCGGCGCCCCGCCCTCCACCGGGCACCAGCAGCACCCCGGCGAGCACCTCAGCTCCCACGACGCGCCGCAGCAGACATCCGCCTCGGACCCCGACCACCCCGCCGGGCCCGTCACCGAGGAGGGGGAGGGATGACCATGGCACCAGCAATGGGGGAGACGAGCCCGGAAAAGCTGCTCGCTCCCGTGCTGAGCGCCTTCTGGGACGAGCCGCGCTCCTGGACGCTGGAGACCTACCTGCGCCACGACGGCTACCAGGGCGCGCGCAAGGCGCTCGCGATGGCCCCCGACGACGTCATCGGCTACGTCAAGGACTCGGGCCTGCGCGGCCGCGGCGGCGCAGGCTTCCCCACCGGGATGAAGTGGCAGTTCATCCCGCAGGGCGACGGCAAGCCGCACTACCTCGTGGTCAACGCGGACGAATCCGAGCCCGGGGCCTGCAAGGACATCCCGCTGCTCTTCGCCGCCCCGCACACCCTCATCGAGGGCATCGTGATCGCCTGCCACGCGATCCGCTCCGAGCGGGCCTTCATCTATCTGCGCGGAGAGGTCGTGCCGGTGCTGCGCCGGCTGCACGAGGCCGTGCGCGAGGCCTACGCCGCGGGCTACCTCGGCAAGAACGTCCTCGGCTCCGGGATGGACCTGGAGCTGACCGTGCACGCGGGCGCGGGCGCGTACATCTGCGGCGAGGAGACCGCCCTCCTCGACTCCCTGGAGGGGCGCCGCGGCCAGCCCCGGCTCCGGCCGCCCTTCCCGGCCGTCGCGGGCCTCTACGCCTGCCCCACCGTGGTGAACAACGTCGAGTCCATCGCGTCGGTTCCCGCGATCCTCAACAAGGGCAAGGAGTGGTTCCGTTCGATGGGCACCGACAAGTGCCCCGGATTCACGCTCTATTCGCTCTCGGGCCACGTCGCGAACCCCGGCCAGTACGAAGGGCCCATGGGTATCACCCTGCGCCAGCTGTTCGACATGAGCGGCGGCATGCGCCCCGGCCACCGGCTGAAGTTCTGGACGCCGGGCGGCTCCTCCAGCCCCATGTTCACCGCCGAACACCTCGACGTGCCGCTGGACTTCGACAGCGTGGGTGCCGCCGGCTCCCTGCTGGGCACCAAGTCGCTGCAGTGCTTCGACGAGACGACGTGCGTGGTGCGCGCGGTCACCCGCTGGACGGAGTTCTACGCGCACGAGTCGTGCGGCAAGTGCACCCCCTGCCGCGAGGGCACCTACTGGCTGGTCCAGCTGCTGCGTGACATCGAGGCCGGCAAGGGCCGCAAGTCCGACCTCGACAAGCTCGCCGACATCTCCGACAACATCAACGGCAAGTCCTTCTGCGCCCTCGGCGACGGCGCCGCGGCGCCCATCCTCTCCTCGCTGCAGCACTTCCGCGCGGAGTACGAGCAGCACATCACGGGCCGCGGCTGCCCCTTCGACCCGTCGAAGTCGACCCTGTGGGCCGACGGCCCGCAGAACTCCCACCTGGAGGTGAACGCGTGACGGTCACGACGTCTGCCCCCTCCGGAGGAGGGGGCGCGGAGCCGCCGCCGGAGGACCTCGTCTCCCTCACGATCGACGGCGCGGCGATCTCCGTCCCCAAGGGGACGCTGGTCATCCGTGCCGCGGAGCTGCTGGGCATCGAGATCCCCCGCTTCTGCGACCACCCGCTGCTCGACCCCGCGGGGGCCTGCCGGCAGTGCATCGTGGAGGTCGAGGGCCAGCGCAAGCCGATGGCCTCCTGCACCATCACGTGCACGGACGGCATGGTCGTCAGGACGCAGCTGACCTCGCCCGTGGCCGAGAAGGCACAGCGCGGCGTGATGGAGCTGCTGCTGATCAACCACCCGCTGGACTGCCCCGTCTGCGACAAGGGCGGCGAGTGCCCCCTGCAGAACCAGGCGATGACGGCGGGGCAGGCCGACACCCGCTTCGAGGGCCGCAAGCGCACCTTCGAGAAGCCGGTGCCTATCTCCCCGCAGGTGCTGCTGGACCGCGAGCGGTGCGTGCTGTGCGCGCGCTGCACCCGCTTCTCCCAGCAGATCGCGGGCGACCCCATGATCGAGCTGCTGGAGCGCGGGGCGCTGCAGCAGGTCGGCACCGGCGAGGGCGCGCCCTTCGAGTCGTACTTCTCCGGCAACACCATCCAGATCTGCCCGGTGGGCGCGCTCACCTCGGCGGCGTACCGCTTCCGCTCGCGCCCCTTCGACCTGGTGTCGTCGCCGTCGGTGTGCGAGCACTGCGCGGGCGGCTGCGCGCTGCGGACGGACCACCGGCGCGGCAAGGTGATGCGCCGCCTCGCCGCCGACGACCCCGAGGTCAACGAGGAGTGGGTGTGCGACAAGGGCCGCTTCGCGTTCCGCTACGCGCAGCGGCCGGAGCGCTTCACCCACCCGCTCGTGCGGAACGCGGAAGGCGTCCTGGAACCGGCGAGCTGGCCGGAGGCCCTGGAGGCCGCGGGGCGCGGGCTGGCAGCTGCGCGCGGCAGGGCGGGCGTCCTGACCGGCGGCCGGCTGACGGTCGAGGACGCGTACGCGTACGCCAAGTTCGCGCGGGTGGCGCTCGACACGCACGACGTCGACTTCCGGGCCCGGGTGCACAGCGGTGAGGAGGCCGATTTCCTGGCCGCCCGCGTCGCGGGCCGTGGCCGGGATCTCGACGGCAGTGGGGTGACGTATGCGGCGCTGGAGAAGGCGCCCGCGGTCCTGCTGGTGGGCTTCGAGGCCGAGGAGGAGGCGCCCGGCGTCTTCCTGCGGCTGCGCAAGGCCTGGCGCAAGCACGGGCAGCGCGTCTTCGCGCTCGCCACGCACGCCAGCCGCGGCCTGGAGAAGGCCGGTGGCACGCTGCTGCCCGCCGCGCCCGGCACCGAGACCGAGTGGCTGCGGGCGCTGGCCGACGCTGCCGCCCCGGACGCCCCGGGGCGGGCCGCGGCCGACGCTCTGCGCGCCGACGGGGCCGTGATCGTCGTCGGCGAGCGGCTGGCGGGCGTGCCCGGCGCGCTGACGGCCGCCGTCGCGGCCGCCGCGACGACCGGGGCGCAGCTGGTGTGGATCCCGCGCCGGGCGGGGGAGCGGGGCGCGATCGAGGCGGGGGCCCTGCCGGGGCTGCTGCCCGGCGGCCGCCCGGCCACCGACCCGCGGGCGCGTGAGGAGACCGCGGCCGCCTGGGGCGTGTCCGACCTGCCGCGCAGCCCCGGCCGGGACACCGGCCAGATCGTGGAGGCGGCGGCCAGGGGCGAGCTGGGCGCCCTGCTGGTGGGCGGCGTCGAGGTCGCGGACCTGCCCGATCCGGCACGCGCGCGTGAAGCGCTCGATGCCGTCGGCTTCCTGGTCAGCCTGGAGCAGCGGCCCGGCGAGGTGTCGGACCGGGCGGACGTCGTCCTGCCGGTGGCGGCCGTGGCGGAGAAGGCGGGCACGTTCCTCAACTGGGAGGGCCGGGCCCGCCCGTTCGAGGTCGCGATCAAGCCCGATCAGCTGCCGCGCCGCCACGTGCCGGCGGACGCCCGCGTGCTGCACATGCTGGCGGACGCCATGGGTATCGGGCTCGGCCTGCCGGACGTCGACGCCGTTCGCGCGGAGCTGCGCCGCCTCGGCCCCTGGGACGGGGCGCACGCCGCGGACCCGGTGGAGGCCGCCCGGCCGCTGCCGCTGCCGCAGCCGGCCGCCGGAGAGGCGGTGCTCGCGGGCCACCGGATGCTGCTGGACCAGGGCCGTCTGCAGGACGGTGACGACGCCCTCGCCGGTACGCGGCACGCGGCGCTCGCCCGGCTGTCCGCGGCGACCGCCGTCGAGGCGGGCGTGCGCGACGGCGAGCTGCTGGCGGTGACGGGCCAGGCCGGGACGGTGCGGCTGCCGCTGCGCGTGACGGCCATGCCGGACCGCGTGGTGTGGCTGCCGCTGAACTCGGCCGGCGGCGGCGTCGCCGGGGACACCGGCGCGCGCCCCGGCGAGCTCGTACGGATCGGGGCGGATTCCGGTGAGGGCACCGGGACCGGGACACCGGAGGCGCGGTAGTGAACGCTGTGGAAGCTGTGCAGGCTCACCGACTGACCGGACTGGCCACCGAGGACCTGTCGATGTTCGGCCGGGACCCGTGGTGGCTGATCGTCGTCAAGGCGGTCTTCTGCTTCGCGTTCGTCATGCTGACGGTGCTGTTCTCGATCGTCTGGGAGCGCAAGGTCGTCGCGTGGATGCAGCTGCGCATCGGCCCCAACCGGCACGGCCCGTGGGGGATGCTGCAGTCCCTCGCGGACGGCATCAAGCTGATGCTGAAAGAGGACGTGATCGTCAAGCGGGCGGACAAGGCGGTCTATCTGCTCGCCCCGGTCGTGGCGGCCGTGCCCGCGTTCATGGCGATCGCCGTGATCCCCTTCGGCCCGGCCGGCAATGAGATCTCGGTCTTCGGGCACCGCACCACGATGCAGCTGACCGACCTGCCGATCGGCGTGCTCTACATCCTCGCCACGGCCTCGGTGGGCATCTACGGCATCGTGCTCGCGGGCTGGTCGTCCGGCTCGACGTATCCGCTGCTCGGCGGCCTGCGCTCGTGCGCGCAGATGATCTCCTACGAGATCGCGATGGGCGTCTCCTTCGCGGCCGTCTTCCTCTACTCCGGGTCGATGTCGACCTCGGCGATCGTGGAGGCCCAGCACGACCGCTGGTACGTGCTGCTGCTGCCGGTGTCCTTCCTGGTCTACATCGTGGCGATGGTGGGGGAGACCAACCGGGCCCCGTTCGACCTGCCGGAGTCCGAGGGCGACCTGGTCGGCGGCTTCAACACCGAGTACTCCTCCATCAAGTTCGCGATGTTCATGCTGGCCGAGTACGTCAACATGGTCACCGTCTCGGCGGTGGCGGTGACGCTGTTCCTGGGCGGCTGGCGGGCCCCGTACCCGGTCTCGGCGTTCTGGGAGGGCGCGAACCACGGGTGGTGGCCGCTGCTGTGGTTCGTGATCAAGCTGCAGCTGCTGCTGTTCTTCTTCATCTGGCTGCGCGGGACGCTGCCGCGGCTGCGCTACGACCAGTTCATGAAGCTGGGGTGGAAGGTCCTCATCCCGGTCTCGATGGTGTGGCTGATGCTCGTCGCCTCCGTACGGGCCCTGCGGAACGAGAACTACGACTTCCAGCAGATCGTGCTGTACGTCGGCGGCGCCGTCGTCGCGGTCCTGCTGCTGTCGTTCGTGGCGGACATCTTCCGCAAGGGCGAGCGCGGCCAGGGCGACGGAGAGGCCGCACCGGAGCGGGAGTTCGACCCGACGGGCGGCGGATACCCCGTGCCGCCGCTGCCCGGGCAGACCCTTCCGCCGGTGCCGCGCCGCAGGCCGCGCCGTGACGGAGAGCTCATTGTCAGTGGTGGGCCCGATACTGTGCGTGACGGAAAGGAGGGCTGACGGCAGTGGCTACCGAACCCGCGCGGGGCGATGATCCCCGTGACACCCCGCGCAACCCCGTGGCCGGCTTCGGCGTGACCTTCAAGGCCATGTTCAAGAAGCGGCTGACCGAGCAGTACCCGGAGTACAAGAAGCCCACGGCCCCCCGCTTCCACGGCCGCCACCAGCTCAACCGGCACCCGGACGGCCTGGAGAAGTGCATCGGCTGCGAGCTGTGCGCCTGGGCCTGCCCCGCCGACGCCATCTACGTGGAGGGCGCGGACAACAGTGACGAGGAGCGCTATTCGCCGGGCGAGCGCTACGGCCGCGTCTACCAGATCAACTACCTCCGCTGCATCCTGTGCGGCCTGTGCGTCGAGGCGTGCCCGACCCGCGCCCTCACCATGACCAACGACTACGAACTGGCCGACAGCAGCCGCGAGTCGCTCATCTATACGAAGGAGGAGCTGCTCGCGGGCCTGGAGGAGGGCATGGTCGACAGCCCGCACGCGATCTTCCCCGGCATGACCGAACAGGACTACTACCGCGGCCTGGTGACGGAGGCCGCGCCCGGCACGGTCCGCCAGGTCGCGGCCACCAAGGGCGAGAAGCCGTACGAGGAAGGGGCCGACGCGTGAACGCCTCTTCTCCGGCCGTCTCCTCCCTGGCCGCCTCGGCCGCCTCCACCACCTCGACGGGTGAGGCGGTCCAGTTCTGGATCCTGGCGGTGGTCGCCGTCCTCGGGGCGCTGGGCGCCGTCTTCATGAAGAAGGCCGTGCACAGCGCCCTCTCGCTCGCCGGCACCATGATCGTCCTGGCGGTCTTCTACCTCGCCAACGGCGCCTACTTCCTGGGCGTCGTCCAGATCGTCGTCTACACCGGCGCGATCATGATGCTGTTCCTCTTCGTCGTCATGCTCGTGGGCGTCACCGCCGCCGACTCCCTCAAGGAGACGATCAAGGGCCAGCGGTGGCTCGCCGCCCTGTGCGTGCTCGGCTTCGGCATCCTCCTCATGGCCGGCATCGCCAACGCCTCCTTGAAGGAGTTCAACGGCATCGGCCGGGCCAACGCCGGAGGCAATGTGGAGGGCATCGCCGCCCTCCTGTTCACCAAGTACGTCTTCGCGTTCGAGCTCACCGGCGCGCTGCTGATCACCGCGGCCGTCGGTGCGATGGTGCTCACCCACCGCGAGCGCACCGAGCGCGCCGCCACCCAGCGCGAGCTCGCCGATCGGCGCATCCGCGAGGGCAAGCAGATCACCCCGCTGCCCGCCCCGGGCGTCTACGCCCGGCACAACGCCGTCGACATCCCGGGCCTCCTCCCGGACGGCACCCCGTCCGACCTCACCGTCAGCCCCACCCTGCGGGCCCGCGGCCAGGTCCGTGACGTCTCGGGCGAGGCCCTGGAGGACCTGGCGGCCCTGGAACAGCGCTCGGGCGACTGGCAGGAGCGCGGCCGCAGCGAGGACGCAGGCGCGAAGGGGGCGAACAAGTGAACCCGGTCAACTACCTCTACCTGGCGGCCCTCCTGTTCACCATCGGGGCGGCCGGCGTGCTCATCCGGCGGAACGCGATCGTCATCTTCATGTGCGTCGAGCTGATGCTGAACGCCTGCAACCTGGCGTTCGTCACCTTCTCCCGGCTGCACGGCAATCTCGACGGCCAGATCATCGCCTTCTTCACGATGGTCGTGGCCGCGGCCGAGGTCGTGGTGGGCCTCGCCATCATCGTGACGATCTTCCGCTCCCGGCACTCGGCCTCGGTGGACGACGCCGGCCTGCTGAAGCTGTAAGGGGACGCTGACGTGGAGAACCTCATCGGATTGCTCGTCGTGGCACCGCTGCTGGGCGCGGCCGTGCTGCTGTGCGGCGGGCGCAGGCTCGACCGCGGCGGGCCCTGGATCGGCACGCTGTTCGCGGCGGTGTCCTTCGCGATCGGCGTGGTGCTCTTCGCCGCGCTGCTCGGCCGCGACGCCGACGACCGCACGCTGGACGCCACGGCCTTCAGCTGGGTGCCCGTCGGCGGCTTCCGCGCGGACGTCGGCTTCCACCTCGACCAGCTGTCGATGACCTTCGTCCTGCTGATCACGGGCGTGGGCACGCTCATCCACCTCTACTCCGTGGGCTACATGGCGCACGACGAGCGGCGGCGGCGCTTCTTCGGCTATCTCAACCTCTTCCTCGCCGCGATGCTCCTGCTCGTCGTCGCCGACAACTACCTCCTGCTGTACGTCGGCTGGGAGGGCGTCGGCCTCGCCTCGTACCTGCTGATCGGCTTCTGGCAGCACAAGCCGAGCGCGGCCACCGCCGCCAAGAAGGCGTTCCTCGTCAACCGCGTCGGCGACATGGGCCTGTCCATCGCGATCATGCTGATGTTCACCACGTTCGGCACCTTCGCGTTCGGCCCCGTCCTGGAGCGGGCCACGGAGGCGGGCGAGGGCAAGCTGACGGCCGTCGGGCTGATGCTGCTGCTCGCCGCCTGCGGCAAGTCCGCCCAGGTGCCGCTGCAGTCCTGGCTCGGGGATGCGATGGAGGGCCCGACCCCGGTCTCGGCCCTCATCCACGCGGCCACGATGGTGACCGCCGGCGTCTATCTGATCACCCGCTCCGGCGCGATCTTCAATGCGGCGCCGGACGCACAGACCGCGGTGGTCACGGTCGGCGCCGTCACGCTCCTCTTCGGTGCGATCGTCGGTTGCGCCAAGGGCGACATCAAGAAGGCCCTGGCCGGCTCCACCATGTCCCAGATCGGGTACATGATCCTGGCCGCCGGGCTGGGACCGGTCGGCTACGTCTTCGCGATCATGCACCTGGTGACGCACGGCTTCTTCAAGGCCGGGCTCTTCCTCGGCGCCGGCTCCGTCATGCACGGCATGAACGACGAGGTCGACATGCGCCGCTACGGCGGCCTGCGGAAGTACATGCCGGTCACGTTCGTCACCTTCGGCCTCGGCTACCTCGCCATCATCGGCTTCCCCGGGCTGTCCGGCTTCTTCTCCAAGGACAAGATCATCGAGGCCGCCTTCGCCAAGGGCGGCACCGAGGGCTGGATCCTGGGCGGCGCGGCCCTGCTGGGCGCGGCCATCACCGCGTACTACATGACGAGGGTGATGCTGCTGACCTTCTTCGGGGAGAAGCGCTGGCAGCCCGATGCCGAAGGCAACCTCCCGCACCCCCACGAGTCTCCGCGCACGATGACCGTCCCGATGGTCGTGCTCGCCTTCGGATCGGTCTTCGCCGGCGGCCTGTTCAGCATCAACGACACCTTCCTGAAGTGGCTGGAGCCGGTCACGGGCCACGCGCACGGCCACTCGCCCGTCAGCGCCCTGACCGTCACCGCGGCCACCATGGTCGTGCTCGTGATCGGCGTGGCGCTCGCCTGGGCGCAGTACGGGCGCCGGCCCGTCCCCGTCACGGCTCCCCGCGGCAGCCTGCTCACCCGGGCCGCCCGGCGCGACCTCCTGCAGGACGACTTCAACCACGTCGTGCTGGTCCGCGGAGGCGAGCACCTCACCCGCAGCCTGGTCTACGTCGACCACACCCTGGTCGACGGCGTCGTCAACGGCACCGCCGCCTCCGTGGGCGGCCTGTCGGGCCGGATGCGCAAACTGCAGAACGGCTACGCCCGTTCGTACGCGGTCTCGATGTTCGGCGGTGCGGCGGTGCTCATCGCCGCCACCTTGCTGATGAGGGCGGTTTAGCCATGTCCTTTCCCCTGCTGACGCTCACGGCCGCGGTCCCCGCCGTCGGCGCGGTTGCCACCGCGGCCGTGCCGGCCGGGCGCCGCACCGCCGCCAAGTGGCTCGCGCTCGCCTTCTCGCTCGCGACGCTCGCCCTGGCGGCCGTGCAGCTCGTGCGCTTCGACCCCGACGCGAAGGGGCCCTTCCAGCTCACCGAGTCGCACGCCTGGATCAAGGACTTCGGGGTCCGCTACGAACTGGGCGTGGACGGCATCGCGGTCGTCCTGATCGCCCTGGCCGCGCTGCTGATCCCGTTCATCATGCTGGCCGGCTGGCACGACGCCGACCCTCAGGAGAGTGGTTCCTCGCGCTGGCGCCCCACCCAGGGCTTCTTCGCGCTGATCCTCATGGTCGAGGCGATGGTGGTGATCTCCTTCGAGGCCACCGACGTCTTCCTCTTCTACATCTTCTTCGAAGCCATGCTCATCCCGATGTACTTCCTCATCGGCGGCTTCGGGGACCGCGCGGGCGAGCGCACCGAGGGGGACGCCGCCGCCCAGCGCTCGTACGCCGCGGTGAAGTTCCTCCTCTACAACCTCGCCGGCGGGCTGATCATGCTGGCCGCCGTCATCGGGCTGTACGCGGTCACCGCCGACCAGCTCGGCACGGGCACCTTCTCCCTCCAGGAGATCGTCCAGGCGCGCGCCGCCGGCAAGCTGGACTTCGCGACCACCACCGAACGGGCCCTGTTCCTCGGCTTCTTCTTCGCCTTCGCCGTGAAGGCCCCGCTGTGGCCGCTGCACACCTGGCTGCCCAACGCCATGGGCGAGGCCACGGCGCCCGTCGCCGTGCTGATCACCGCCGTGGTCGACAAGGTCGGCACCTTCGCGATGCTCCGCTTCTGCCTCCAGCTCTTCCCGGAGGCCTCGAAGTGGGCCACCCCCGTCATCGTCGTCCTGTCGCTGATCAGCATCCTTTACGGGGCGCTGCTCGCGGTCGGGCAGCGCGACATCAAGCGGCTGGTCGCCTACGCCTCGATCTCCCACTTCGGCTTCATCGTGCTCGGCATCTTCGCGATGACCAGCCAGGGCCAGAGCGGCGCGGCGCTCTACATGGTCAACCACGGCATCTCCACGGCCGCGCTGATGCTCGTCGCCGGCTTCCTGATCTCCCGCCGCGGCTCGCGGCTCATCGCCGACTACGGCGGCGTGCAGAAGGTCGCCCCGGTCCTCGCCGGCACCTTCCTCGTCGGCGGCCTCGCGACGCTGTCGCTGCCGGGCCTCGCGCCGTTCGTCTCCGAATTCCTCGTCCTGGTCGGCACGTTCAGCCGCTATCCGGCCGCCGGTGTGGTGGCCACCCTCGGCATCGTGCTCGCCGCCCTCTACGTCCTCGTGCTCTACCAGCGCACCATGACCGGGCCGGTGAAGGAGGAGGTGCGGGGCATGCCCGACCTCAGGGCGCGCGAGCTGGCCGTCGTCGCCCCGCTGATCGCCCTGCTGCTCTTCCTCGGCGTCTACCCCAAGCCGGTGACCGAGATCCTCGACCCGGCCGTCCGGCACACGATGTCGCAGGTGCACGAGGCCGACCCCCAGCCCGACGTGAACGATGTGGAGGCCGCGAAGTGAGCCACGCAGCATCCGTCCACAGCCTGTGGACGATGTCGGCCGCCGCGCCGCAGAAGATCCCGGCGCCGCACATCGAGTACGCCCAGCTGTCACCGACGCTGATCGTGCTCGGCGCCGCGGTGCTCGGCATCCTCGTGGAGGCGTTCCTCCCGCGGCGCGCCCGCTACCACGCGCAACTGCTGCTGTCCTGCGTCGCCCTGGCCGCGGCCTTCGCCGCCGTCGTCGCCCTGGCCGCCGGAGGCTACGCCACCGGCAAGGCGCACGCCGCCGCCATGGGCGCCATTGCCGTCGACGGCCCGGCGCTGTTCCTGCAGGGGACCATTCTCCTCGTCTCCCTGGTGGCCGTGTTCACCTTCGCCGAGCGGCGCCTGGACCCGGCGGCGCACGGCAAGCCCGTCGACTCCTTCGCCGCCCAGGGCGCGGCCGTGCCCGGCGGCAAGGCGGAGCAGGACGCGGTGAAGGCCGGTTTCACCACCACCGAGGTCTTCCCCCTCGTGCTCTTCGCGGTGGGCGGCATGCTCGTTTTCCCCGCCGCGGACGACCTGCTGACGCTCTTCGTCGCGCTGGAGGTCTTCTCCCTCCCGCTGTACATCCTGTGCGCGCTGGCCCGCCGCAAGCGGCTGCTGTCGCAGGAGTCGGCCGTGAAGTACTTCCTGCTCGGCGCCTTCTCCTCGGCCTTCCTGCTGTTCGGCGTGGCCCTGCTCTACGGCTACGCCGGCACGGTCACCTACTCCGGCATCGCCGACGTGGTGAACGGTTCCGTCCGGACGCTCGACCCGGCCCTCGCCGCCACCACCGGCAACGACGCCCTGCTGCTGATCGGCGGCGCGCTCGTGCTGATGGGCCTGCTGTTCAAGGTCGGTGCGGTGCCCTTCCACATGTGGACGCCGGACGTCTACCAGGGCGCCCCCACGCCCGTCACGGGCTACATGGCCGCGGCCACCAAGGTCGCCGGCTTCGGCGCGCTGCTGCGGCTGCTGTACGTGGTCCTGCCGGGGCTGCGCTGGGACTGGCGGCCGGTGATGTGGGGCGTCGCGATCATCACGATGCTGGTCGGCGCGATCGTGGCCGTCACGCAGACCGACGTGAAGCGCCTGCTGGCCTACTCCTCCATCGCGCACGCGGGCTTCATCCTCGCGGGTGTCATCGCGACGACCCCCGACGGCGTGTCCTCCGTGCTGTTCTACCTGGGCGCGTACTCCTTCGTCACCCTCGGCGCGTTCGCGGTCGTGACGCTCGTGCGCGACGCGGGCGGGGAGGCCACGCACCTGTCCAAGTGGGCAGGCCTGGGCCGCCGTTCGCCGCTGACGGCCGCCACCTTCGCGGTCTTCCTGCTGGCGTTCGCCGGCATTCCGCTGACGAGCGGCTTCGCGGGCAAGTTCGCCGTGTTCAAGGCGGCGGCGCAGGGCGGGGCGGGGGCGCTGGTCATCGTCGGTGTGGTGTCCTCGGCGATCGCCGCGTTCTTCTACGTCCGGGTGATCGTGCTGATGTTCTTCAGCGAGCCGAAGGCGGACGGGCCGACGGTGGCGGTGCCGAGCGCTCTGACTTCGTCGGCCATCGCGATCGGGGTTGCCGTCACCCTGGTGCTGGGCGTTGCGCCCCAGTACTTCCTGGATTTGGCCGGCCAGGCAGGGGTGTTCGTGCGGTAGCAGGAGGACTCACGGCTCGGCCCCGGACCCTCGAGGGGGTCCGGGGCCGAGCCGTGTACGGAGTCAGCTCGCCGGCTTCGCGGGCAGGCCGCCCGGGAGGCCGGCCGGCTTGCCGTCGCCGCCCACGGCCTTGCTCATCTTGTCCTGCTTGCCGGAGGCCCAGGCCACGGTGAAGGACTTGCCGTCGAAGTCCTTGATGGTGCCCGTGCTGTAGTCCGTGCTGCCGTCCTGGCAGTGCTTGATGGTGATCGTCGCCGGCTGGGAGTTGTCGACGAGCGTGCCCGAGCAGGCGGTCTTCCCGCTGAGCATCACCGTGTTCTGGGCGAACGACAGGATGACGATGCTCTTGTCGGTGAGCTTGCCGCCGTTGGACCAGCCGCCCGCGAGCTCGGCCGCCGTCACGCGCTTGCCGTCGGCGGCGGGTGCCGACGGCTGCTCCGCCGGGGCCTGGGAGGCCGGCGTGGTGCCACCGGCCTTCTTGTCGTCCTTGCCGCCGTCGCTCTCGCTGCTGCAACCGGTCATCAGCACAGCGGCGCAGAGCGCCGCCCCCGTGATCTGTACTGCCTTGCGCACGTGTCTCCTCCGAGTCGTTCTGGACACGACAAATTAGCAGCCCTGATCCGGCCGTCCGGAAGTCCGCACTCCACGGCGGAGGTTCGGCGGTATCACCCGCCTCCGCCGTCCGCGCTGTCGCTCATCACGTTCTTGTGCACGGCCCGCGCCGCCCAGTCCGTACGGATGAGCCGGCGCATGGCCTGCCGCTCGGTCCGGCGCCCCCAGCCGGGGCAGAGCGCCCCCGATATGCCGATGGCGGACGCCAGCGCGGCGAGTGCGCGGGCGCGCGGGTCGGCGAAGCCGCCGCGACGGGCGAGCTCGAAGCGCTCCCGCGCCGCCGTCGTCAGGTTCACCGGGCCCAGGGAAGAGTGCTGGTACGGGATGAGGCCGAGGAAGCGGCGGGTCTCCATGCGCAGCGCACCCTGCTCCGCCAGCCGGGCCAGACAGGCCTCTTCGAGGCGCCGCGACGCGCTCCGCACCCAGCGGGCCGTCCGCGGCCCGCCGCGTTTCGCGTCCTGGCCGGGCTGCTGCAGGCTCGCCACCGCCGTGGCCAGCAGCGGGTCGTCCGGCGGCAGCGGGTTCGTCACCTGCACCCGGCCGCGCTCCTCCACGACCCTCCCGGCCAGCCGCAGTTCGGCCAGCACCGCCCCGGCCACGCCGTACGCCGAGGCGTGGCCGGTGCGCATCAGCTTGCGCCCGCTGACCGGGTCGAAGCAGAGCAGCAGCAGTTCCTCGGGGAGCGTGGGGTGCGGGGCGCCGGCCGTCATGGCGTCGCGCCGCCGTGGGCGGGGACGTCGCGGGCCGGGAGGATGCGGCCGGTGACCTCGCCGAGGCCGATCCGGGCGCCGTCCGGGCCCGGCGCCCAGGCCGTGAGGGTGACCTCGTCGCCGTCCTCCAGCCACGGGCCCTTGCCGGCGGTGAGTTCGAGGAGGCAGCCGAGCTGGTCGGGCTCGGGGCCGCTGACCGTACCGGAGGCGAAGAGGTCACCGGTGCGCAGCGTCGCGCCGTTGACCGTCATGTGCGCGAGCTGCTGGGCGGCGGTCCAGTACATGGCGGAGAACGGCGGCCGGGAGACCGTCGCGCCGTTGACCGTCACCTCGATGCGCAGGTCGATGCCGCCGGGCTCGGCCGTGGAGTCGTCGAGGTAGGGCAGGAGCGGGTGTGTGCGCTCCGGCGGCGCCGTGCGGGCCTCGTCGAAGGCGTCGAGCGGGGTGATCCAGGCCGAGACGGAAGTGGCGAAGGACTTGCCGAGGAACGGGCCGAGGGGGACGTACTCCCAGGCCTGCAGGTCGCGCGCGGACCAGTCGTTGACGAGGCAGACGCCGAAGACGTGCTCGCGGAAGTCGGCGAGGCCCACGGGCGCGCCGGCGGGGGTGCCGACGACGAAGCCGACCTCGGCCTCGATGTCGAGGCGGCGCGAGGGGCCGAAGGACGGGGACGGCTCGGAGGGCGCCTTGTGCTGGCCCTGGGGCCGCACGACGTCGGTGCCGCTGACCACGACCGTTCCGGCGCGCCCGTGGTAACCGATGGGCAGGTGCTTCCAGTTGGGCGTGAGGGGCTCGCCGTCGGGGCGGAAGATGCGGCCGACGTTGGTGGCGTGGTGCTCGCTGGAGTAGAAGTCGACATAGTCGGCGACCTGGAAGGGCAGGTGCAGCGTCACGTCGGCGAGCGGGTGGAAGGGCCCGTCGGCCAGCCAGGTGCGGACCTCGGCGCGCACGGCCTGCCAGACGGCCCGGCCGGCGGCCAGGAGAGGGTTGAGCGTGGGCTGCTCCAGCAGGGCGGTGTGCGCGGAGCCGTGGGCCGCCGCCGCGGCCGCCGCGTCGAGGACGGAGGTTCCGTAGCGGACGCCGATGCGGGGCCGGTCCGGGGCGTCGGCGGTGGTGAAGACGCCGTACGGGAGGGTGGCCGCACCGAAGGGGTCGCCTTCGGCAAGCTCGCGGGGGCTGTGCTGGGGCATGGGACGCTGCCTCGCTCTCTCCTGGACGCTCCGGGAAGCCGGTGGGCCCCGCCGGGGCCCGCGGCCCCACATTACGTGCTGGTGGCCGGCAGGCAAGGGGTGTCAGGAGGGGGTCTCGCGGCGGGCTCCTCCCGTGCGCCCGGGCGGTCCTTCGGGCGCCTTCCGAACGGCTGCCCGCAGATCGTCCGAACCACTGTCCGAGCTCCGGCTAAAGAGCACCCAATATCCCGTAATTCCTTGCTGGAAGCGGCTATTCCGAAGTAGCGTCCTTAATCGGGCCAGGCACAGTGGGGGGCCGCTGCGGCTGAGGGGCCGAGGGGGATGCTGGTGGCGAGCAGGAGCACGCCCATCGCGGCGGACCGGTCCGTTCCAGGACTGATCGTGAAGATCGGTGACTATCCCCTGCACCACGGCGGGGTGGGCGCGATCCGCAGCCTCGGCAGACTCGGCATCCCCATGTACGCCATCACGGAGGACCGCTGGACGCCCGCCGCCGTCTCGCGCTATCTGCGCGGCGGCTTCGTCTGGCGCACCACGGGCACCGAGTGCCCCGGGGAGCTGGTCGAGGGCCTGCTGCGGATCGGCCGCGAGATCGGCCGCCCCGCGGTCCTGCTGCCCACCGACGAAGAGGCCGCGGTGCTCATCGCCGAGCACACCGGGGAGCTCTCCGGCAGCTTCCTCTTCCCGCCCGTGGAGCCCGAGCTGCCGCGCAGGCTGGCGAGCAAGCAGGGGCTGCACGAGCTGTGCGTGGAGCACGGGGTGCCGTCCCCGGAGGCCCTGTTCCCGGCCTCGTTCGAGGAGATCGAGGAGTTCGCGGAGCGCGCCCGCTTCCCCCTCGTCGCCAAGAACAGGGAGGCGTTCGAGCGCCGCCGCAAGCCCGCCGTGCACGGCACCACCCGCATCCGCGGGCCGCGCGAGCTGCTGCAGCTGGCGCGCGGCTGGGGCCCGTCCCCGGGCGTCATCCTCCAGGAGTACCTGCCCCGCGAGCAGGCCGAGGACTGGATCGTGCACGCCTACTTCGACGCCGAGTGCACCCCGCTCGCGATGTTCACGGGCGTGAAGGTGCGCTCGTGGCCGCCGCACGCGGGCATGACCGCCAACGCCTACGTCGTGGACAATCCCGAACTGGCCGACATGACCGCCCAGTTCATCAAGCAGATCGGCTTCTGCGGGATCGTCGACCTGGACTGGCGGTTCGACCGCCGCGACGGCCGGTACAAGCTGCTGGACTTCAACCCCCGCATGGGCGCACAGTTCCGGCTCTTCGAGAGCGAGGCCGGCATCGACGTCGTCCGGGCCCAGCACCTGGACCTGACCGGGCGCAGAGTCCCGGAGGGCGAGCAGCCCGCCGGGCGCCGGTTCATCGTGGAGAACATCGACCTGCCCGCCCTGGCCGCCTACCGCCGCAGCGGCTACAGCACCCCGCATGCCCCGCCGCGCCCCACCGGCACGGAGCTGGCCTGGCTCGCGCGCGACGACATGAAGCCCTTCTTCACCATGCTCGCCCGGTTCGTACGACCGGGTGTGCGGCACCTGTGGCAGATGTGGCGCTCCAGGCGCGCCGCCGCGTCCGTCGCCGAATAGCTGCTGTCGAAACCAACCGCTGCCGAACGAACTGCTGTCGAACCAACCGTCGCCGAATAACCGTCGCCGAGTGTCCGCCGTCATCAACGAGTACCGGTCATGCATAGCGAGTAACGCCCTGGGAGGGGACTCGTGACACTTCCCGTAGCAGTCATCGGGGCCGGCCCGTACGGTCTGTCGACCGCCGCCCACCTGCGGGCCCGTGGGATAGCGACCCGCGTCTTCGGCTCGCCGATGGTGAGCTGGCGCGAGCACATGCCCGCCGGGATGATCCTGAAATCCACCCCTTCGGCCTCCAGCATCGACGCGCCGCAGCCCGGCCACACCCTGCTCGACTTCTGCCGGGAGACCGGCGAGCGGCGCTTCGAGTCGGACTGGGACACCATCCCGGTCGAGACGTTCTCGCGCTACGGCCTGTGGTTCCAGGAGCGCCTGGTGCCCGAGCTGGAGCAGGTGCGCGTGGTGTCCGTGGACCGCAGGGCCGCGGACTTCGAGCTGAAGCTGGACTCCGGGGAGCAGTTCGCCGCCCGCGCGGTGGTGATCGCCACGGGCCTGAGCGGGCTGGCGCAGCTGCCGCCCGAGCTGGCCGCGGCCGTCCCCGACGGGCCGTCCGTCTCGGGGCCGGTCTCGCACAGCTCCCAGCACCGGGACCTGTCGCGGTTCGCCGGGCGCGAGGTGGTCGTCATCGGCGCCGGGCAGTCGGCGCTGGAGACGGCGGTGCTGCTGGCGGACGCCGGGGCGGCGTCGGTGCGGGTGGTCGCCCGCCGCAAGGGTGCCGTCCGCTTCGGCGCGGCGCCGGACGGCCAGCCGCGGCTGAAGCCTGACACCCCTTTCGGCCGTGCCTGGTCGCTCTACGCGTTCTCGTACCACGCCGATGGTTTCCGCCATCTTCCGGCGCCCGCCCGCCGGTTCCTCGTGCAGCGCGTGCTCGGCCCGCTCGGCGCCTGGTGGCTGCGCGAGCGCTTCATCGGCCGGGTCCACGTCTCGGAGGGCAAGCGGATCACCTCGGCCCGCGTCGAGGAGGGCCGCCCCGTCCTCGGCCTCGCCGGCCCGGACGGGGCGAGCGCGGGGGAGCTCGCCGCCGACCACGTCATCGCGGCGACGGGCTACCGGGTCGACCTCGCGGCCATGGACTTCCTCGGCCACGGCCTGCGCACCAGGCTCGCCGTCGGGGCGGGCGGCCCCCGGCTCGGCCCCGGCTACCGCGCCTCGGTACCGGGGCTGTTCTTCACGGGCCTGCCGGCCGCGGCCAGCTACGGCCCGGTCATGCGGTTCGTCTGCGGTACGGAGTACGCCTCGCCGCGGCTGGCGCGGGCGGTGGGGGTGCTGCCGTAGGCCGTGGCACCTGCCGTAACCCGGGTTACGGCCGTAATCCTTAGTACTGCCGTAACCCGTAGGGGTAAGGCAGAGGGCGCGCACCGCCCCCGGCCCGGGCCGCGGGGCGGCACGCGCCTTCTGCCCGCCCGAGGGGCGTCCGCCGTTCCGCGGGGCCCGCCAGGGGCCGGCAGGGCGCCGCCGGACACGAAGCAGGGGGCTGACCGCCGTTGCGGCGGGGTGAGGGCCCCGGCCCCGCCCTTTCACCGTTTCCCGGGGGCAAGCCCCCGGTCCCCCGAGGGCCCGGGGCGGCGCCCCGGTTGCGGGCCGAACCTGCCCGAGCCCGGGCCGTGTCCGCCCCGGTGGCCGAAACCCACGACTTCAGGCCCGCCCGGCAGGGCCCCTCGCGGGGTGACCAAGGGCCGCGCGGGGCACATGTCAGGTCGCACCCACGTCGCACCCACGTTGCGTACCAGCACGCGCATCGGGTCGCGGAGGACGCCGGACACCGGCCGGGACGAGGGTCCGTGAAGGGCCCGGGACAGCACAACCCGGACGGGCGGCCACGGTGATCCACAGCCGACCGGATACGCTGACTTTCGGTGGAGACAGCGACACATCGACAAACCCCGTGTTCGCAGGCAGACAGGAGTACCCCTCGTGACCGTCGTCGGGCCTTTCGGGCTGAGCGTGCGGGACCAGGCTCTTGAAGCCGATGTCCAGGCGGGACTGGCCGCT
Organism: Streptomyces rectiverticillatus; assembly: GCF_013394065.1. Taxonomy (NCBI): domain Bacteria; kingdom Bacillati; phylum Actinomycetota; class Actinomycetes; order Kitasatosporales; family Streptomycetaceae; genus Streptomyces; species Streptomyces rectiverticillatus. Next base: position 3,341,746 of record NZ_CP040752.1, on the reverse strand, counting down.
GTCGAGGAGGGACTCCTCGAGGCCACCAAGAGCGACGTGCCCTTCATCACCGAGGCCGCACAGCACCTCGTGCGCGCCGGAGGCAAGCGTTTCCGGCCACTGCTGGTGATGCTCGCCGCCCAGTTCGGCGACCCCTACGCCCCGGGCGTCGTCCCCTCCGCCGTCGTCGTCGAGCTCACGCACCTGGCCACCCTCTACCACGACGACGTCATGGACGAGGCCGAGAAGCGTCGCGGCGTGGACAGCGCCAACGTCCGCTGGGGCAACTCCCTGGCCGTCCTCACCGGCGACTTCCTCTTCGCCCGCGCCTCCCAGATCCTCGCGGACCTCGGCCCCGAGGCCGTCCGCATCCAGGCCGAGGCGTTCGAGCGGCTGGTCACCGGTCAGATCCTGGAGACCGCGGGCCCCCGTGACGGCCGCGACCCCATCGAGCACTACCTCGACGTCCTCGCCGGCAAGACCGGCTCGCTGGTCGCCGTCTCCGGGCGGTACGGCGCGATGATGTCCGGCGCCGACGAGCGCACGATCGACGTCCTCACCCACTACGGCGAGCGCCTCGGCATGGCCTTCCAGCTCGCCGACGACGTCCTCGACATCGCCAGCGACTCCCACGAGTCCGGCAAGACCCCCGGCACCGACCTGCGCGAGGGCATCGCCACCCTCCCCGTCCTCCACCTGCGCGCCCGGGCCGCCGCCACCGGCTCGCCCGCCGACCTCGAACTGTGCGAGATGCTCGACGGCGACCTCGCCGACGACGCCCTCCACGCCGAGGTGCTGCGCCGCCTGCGTGTCCACCCCGCCCTGGAGCAGGCCCGCCGCGACACCGTGCGCTACGCCGAGGAGGCGCGGTCCACGCTGGCCCCGCTGCCCGACTGCTTCGCCAAGGCCGCCCTGGAGAACCTCTGCGACGCCGTGGTGCACCGCGCGGGCTAGCGCCCGCGGGCGGGCTTCTTCCGCCGCGGCGGTGCGCCGCAGGGCCCGCGGCCTCCCCCTCACAGGCGGCCGCCCGTAGGGGGTCGTCCTACCCGAGGCGTACACGGACTTGATCCCGTCGTCTGATGACCCGGCAGGCCGTCTCTGGTGGAATCGAAGTGTCTCGAGGCGAGGGAAGAGACCGGGGAAATGCCCCGGAATCCCCGCTCCACCACCGAGCGGCCGGGCTCACAATGAGCTCAGGGGGTGGCGAGTGCACGACACGTCGAGACCGCCGCCGACGACGGAGGTAGAGGACATGGCACGCAACGAACCGACCCACGGCACCGACGGGGCGGCCGGCGCCGGGGAAAGCGCCGGGCGGGCGCCGGGCCGCCGCAAGGCCGTCCGCTACGCCGTCCCGGTTGCGGTGGCCGGCATCGCCGCGGCATCGATCGGGATCGGCACGGCGCTCGCGAGCAGCGGCGACCCCGACCTGCCCGGGATCAGCGCGCAGGACCTCATAGCCAAAATGGCGAAGTCGGACACGCAGCAGCTGTCCGGCACCGTCAAGGTCACGACCGACCTCGGCCTGCCCTCGATGCCCGAGGGCCTCTCGCTCGGTGACGGCCCGGGCGGCAAGGCGGGCCACGGCCCGGCCGGCAAGGGCGAAGGGGAGGACGCCGCCTCGCCGCAGGCCAAGCTCACCGAGCTCGCCTCCGGTACGCACACCCTGCGCGTCGCCGCCGACGGCCCGGACAAGCAGCGGCTGTCGATCGTGGAGCGCGCCGCGGAGTACAGCCTGATCCGCAACGGCGACCAGGTCTGGGCGTACGACAGCAAGAGCAACACCGTCCACCGCTCGACGGCCCCCAAGGACGCGAAGGGCGGCAAGGAGGCCCCCGAGGAGCTGCGCGGGGCCTCGCCGCAGGACCTCGCCAAGAAGACGCTGGCCGCCGTGGACGACTCCACGTCGGTGTCGGTGGACGGTACGGCCAAGGTCGCCGGCCGGGACGCCTACCAGCTGGTCATCAAGCCCAAGCAGGCCGAGTCGACGGTCGGCGCGGTCCGTATCGCGGTGGACGCGAAGAACGGCGTGCCGCTGAAGTTCACGCTCGCTCCGAAGGGCGGCGGCAAGGCCGTCGTCGAGGCGGCCTTCACCAAGGTCGACTTCGCGAAGCCGGCCGCGGACACCTTCGCCTTCACCCCGCCGAAGGGCGCCAAGATCACCGAGGACCGGGACGGCAAGGACGGCAAGGGCGGCGGCAAGGCCGGTGCGGACGACCGGAAGAAGGGCCTGGACGAGTCCGGTCTGTCCGGCATGAACGTGATCGGCAAGAGCTGGACGTCGATCGCCGAGTTCAAGACGCCCGGCGGCGTGGGGCCGGGCGCGGGTGCCAAGGGTGCCAAGGGCGGCAAGGACGCCGGCCCGGCCGGTGCCCTGCTGGACGGCCTCGGCAGCAAGGTCTCGGGCTCCTTCGGCTCGGGCCACGTCTTCAGCACCCGCCTGGTCAACGCCCTGGTCACGGACGACGGCAAGGTCTACGTGGGCGCCGTCACCAAGGACGCGCTGGTCAAGGCCGCGTCGAAGTAGCACGTACAGCAAAGTGGCACGTAGGGCGCAGTAGTACGTACTGCTGTACGTACAGCAGTACGTACAGCGGATCGCAGGCAGGGAGGCCCCATGGAGGAGCTGTCCGCCGCCGGGGAACCGGCGATAGCCACCCACGCGCTCACCAAGCGCTACCGGGGCGGGCAGCTCGCCGTCGACCGGCTCGACCTCGTCGTGCCGCGCGGCAGCGTCTTCGGCTTCCTGGGCCCCAACGGCTCCGGCAAGACGACCACCATCCGGATGCTCATGGGGCTGATCGAGCCGACCTCCGGCGTCGCCCGCGTCCTCGGCGAGGAGATGCCGCGGGCCGGGCGGCGCGTGCTGCCCCGGGTGGGGGCGCTGATCGAGGGACCCGCCCTCTACGGCTTCCTCAGCGGCCGCGACAACCTCGTGCGGTTCGACGCCGCCGATCCCACGGCCGACCCGCGCACCCGCAAGGCCCGGGTGGACGCCGCCCTGGACCGGGTCGGGCTGGTCGCCGCGGCGGCCAAGAAGGCCCGCGCGTACTCCCTGGGCATGAAGCAGCGCCTGGGCCTGGCCGCGGCCCTCCTGCAGCCGCGCGAGCTGCTGGTCCTGGACGAGCCGACCAACGGCCTCGACCCGCAGGGCATGCGCGAGATCCGCACCCTGGTGCGCGGCCTCGCCTCCGAGGGCACCACGGTCTTCCTCTCCTCGCACCTGCTCGACGAGATCGAGCAGGTGTGCACCCACGCCGCCGTGATGGCCCAGGGCCGCCTCCTGACCCAGGGCACGGTCGCCGCACTGGCCTCCTCCGCGCGCGGCAGGCTGGCCGTCACCACCCCCGACACGGCGGAGGCCGTCCGCGTGCTCAAGGAACACGGCGTGAACGACCTCACCGTCGACGACGACCGCGTCACCGGCGAACTGCCCGCCGTGGCCCGGGAGCTCGCGGACCTCAACGCCGCGCTCGTCCGCGCGGACGTCCGCGTGCGCTCCTTCGGCACCGAACGCGCCTCCCTGGAGGACGCCTTCGTCGCACTCACCGGAGAGGGATTCGATGTCGCAGGCTGAGGCCGTTCCGGCCGTTCCGGCCGCCGCGGGGAGGCGCGCCCCCCGCCCGCTGTGGGCGCTGTCGCTCTTCCGCAGCGAGGTGGCGACGGTGTTCCGGCGGTGGCGCACGCTCGCGCTGCTGGGCGTGCTCGCGGCCGTACCCGTGCTGGTGGGCATCGCCGTGAAGATCGAGACGCAGGACGGCGGCTCGGCCGGCCAGGGGGGAGCGGGCCCGGCGTTCATCAGCCAGGTCACCAACAACGGCCTCTTCCTGGTCTTCACCTCGCTGGCCGCGACCCTGCCCTTCTTCCTGCCGATGGCCATCGGCGTGATCGCGGGCGACTCCGTCGCGGGCGAGGCGAGCTCGGGCACGCTGCGCTACCTGCTGGTCGCGCCCGCGGGCCGGACCCGGCTGCTGCTCGTCAAGTACGCGGCGACGCTGACGTTCTGCTGCGCGGCGACGCTGACCGTCGCGGCCTCCGCGCTCGCCGTCGGGGCGTTGCTCTTCCCGCTGGGGGACGTGACGCTGATCAGCGGGGTGACGGTGTCCTTCGGGGAAGGGCTGCTGCGGGCGCTGGCGGTCGCGGGGGCGGTGGCGCTGTCGCTTGTGGGCATCGCGGCGCTCGGGCTGTTCGTCTCCACGCTCACCGGCAGCGGGATCGCGGCGATGGCCACCACCGTGGGCCTGCTGATCACGGCGCAGATCCTCGACCAGTTCCCGCAGCTGCACGCGATCCAGCCGTACCTCTTCCCGCACTACTGGCTGAGCTTCGCGGACCTGCTGCGCGCCCCGGTCTACTGGGACCAGCTGCTGGACAACCTCGGGCTGCAGGCGCTGTACGCGGCCGTGTTCGGCTCGGCGGCGTGGGCGCGGTTCACGACGAAGGACATCACGGCCTGAGGGGCCGGTGCAGGGCCGTGCGGGGCCCGGGCCGCCCGTGGTGAGGGGTGCGGGCCCGGGAGGCGTGTGACGGCCTCCCGGGCCCGCGTGCGGGGTTGTGCCCTCAGTGGTCTGTGCCGGACCGGGCGGGCCGGCCGGTCCGGGTGGACGGGCTCAGAAGGTGAGCTTCCAGCCGTCGATGCGCCCGGTGTCCTGCGCGGCGATGTCCTGGACGCGGAGCTTCCACGTCCCGTTCGCCGTCTCCCCGGATGCGTCGACGGTGTACGTGGCGACGACGTCGTCCGCGGAGTCGTTGCCGCTGGAGTCCTTCAGCCGGTACGCCTTCCCGCTCGGCCCGACGAGGTCGACGACCAGGTCGCCGCGCCAGGTGTGCTTGATGTCGACGGAGGCCTTCAGGGCGGACGGCGCGTTGCCCGTGAGGCCGGAGACCGTCAGGGGCGACTCGACGGCCGCTCCTGCGTCGGGGACGGCGAGCTGCGACTTGCTCTCGAAGATCTTCCCCTCGGACGGGTTGGTGGTGCCGCCGCTCAGCGTCCACACCGCGCTCGCGATGGCGTCGGTGTTGGTGTCGAGCGCCTTGTCGCCGATGTTCGCCGAGGTGTCGCAGGACGAGTGGTAGCAGCGGTCGAAGGGCTGGCCGGCGGTGCCGCCCCACTTCTGGGCCTGAGCGGCGGTCTTGCGGTAGTCGGCGCCGCTGAAGAGGCCGCCGACGGGGATGCCGACCCGCTGGAAGGGAGCGTGGTCGGAGCGGCCGTCGCCCTCGGTGTCGATCTCGGTGGCGATGTTCTTCGCGGCGAACCAGTTCTCGAAGAGGGCCTTGAGGTTCTGGTCGTAGCCGTAGACGAAGTAGCCGGGGTTGGGCGAGCCGATCATGTCGAAGTTGAGGTACGCGTCGATCTTCCCGCGCTCGCCGGCCGGGAGCTGGTTGACGTAGTGGCTCGAACCGCGCATGCCGAGCTCCTCCGCGCCCCACCAGCCGAACCGCAGGTGCTTGGCGGGCTTGTAGCCCTCGCGGGCCACGGCGAGCGCGGTTTCGAGGACGCCGGCCGAACCGGAGGCGTTGTCGTTGATGCCCGGCCCGGCGGAGACGGAGTCCAGGTGGGCACCGGCGAAGACGACGTGGTTCGCGTCGCCGCCGGGCCAGTCGGCGATGAGGTTGTAGCCGGTGGCGCCGCCGGTGGTGAACTGCTGCACGGTGGTGGTGAAGCCGGCCGCGTCCAGCTTGGACTTCACGTAGTCGACCGACGCCTTGTAGCCGGGGCGGCCGTGGGCGCGGTTGCCGCCGTTGGCGGTGGCTATGGACTGCAGTTGGGCGAGGTGCGCCTTGACGTTGGCGACGGGTATGTCGGGTCCGGCGGCGGCGACCGGACGGGCCGTGGCGGCGGTGGGAACCGCCAGGGCCGGGCCGGAGGCGGCGCCGAGCAGGGTGGCCGCGAGAGCCGCACCGGTGGCCAGGAGGGCGCCGGTGCGGGATCTTCGGGGGCGTGGGGGCGGCAGGGTGGGACCGCTGAGTTCAAGCATGGGGGGCTCCCAACTCATTTTGACGTGGGCATGATGTTGAGGGCGCCCCGAAAGAGCGTCAAGGGCGGATTTCGGACAGGGGACACCGGTTTCCGGATATCGGGCGGGTCCCGACGGGCCCTTACTGGCCCTGAGCTGTGACTTCTGGTGCCTGTGGGGCAGTTGTGACTTCTGTGTTACGAATGGCGGTGGCGCCCGCCGCGCCCGTCCCCGTCGCCCCGACCGCGGCGGCCCGCGCCGTCCGCAGCTCGGCCCGTGCCCTGCGCGTCGTCCGCAGCGCGTCCCACGTCAGCACGGCCAGCGCGAGCCACACGAGCCCGAAGCCCGCCCAGCGCTCGGCCGGCATCCCCTCGTGGAACACCAGCAGCCCCAGGGCGAACTGGAACGTCGGCGCCAGGTACTGCACCATCCCCACCACCGACAGCGGCAGCCGCACCGCGGCCGTGCCGAACAGGATGAGCGGCACCGCGGTGATCGCCCCCGAGCACATCAGCAGCGCGGTGTGCCCCGCGCCCTCGCTCACGAACGTGCTGTCCCCCGTCGCCCCGAGGAACACCAGGAATCCCAGCGCCGGAAGGAACTGCACGGCCGTCTCCGCCGCCAGCGACTCCAGCCCGTCCAGTCCCACCTGCTTCTTGATCAGGCTGTACGTACCGAACGACGCCGCGATCGCGAGGGCGATCCACGGCGGCTTGCCGTAGGCCACCGCCAGCACGAGGACCGCGGCCACGCCGACACCGACCGCCGCCCACTGCGCGGCCCGCAGCCGCTCCCGCAGGACCACCACGCCGAAGGCGATGCTGACGAGGGGGTTGATGAAGTACCCCAGCGACGTCTCCACGACATGCCCGGAATTGACGCCCCAGATGTAGATCCCCCAGTTTACGGAGATCGTCGCCGCGCCCAGCGCGATCATGCCGATCCGGCGGGGCTGCCGCAGCAGCGGGCGTATCCACGCCCAGCGCCGGGTCACGAGGAGCACGACCACCACGGCGGCCAGCGACCACACCATGCGGTGCGCCAGGATCTCGACGGGCCCGGCCGCGTCCAGGAGCGGCCAGTACAGGGGGAAGAGCCCCCAGATGCCGTACGCGGCGAAGCTGCAGATCAGGCCCGTGCGGGTTTCGTTACGGGGTTCACTGCGTGATGGCGGTGCGGGTGCGTTCATGGTCCCCTCCGGAGCGTGGTGCGACCTTGCGAAGGTAACCGAGGAGGATCCGGCACCGGCGCACCCGGCGGTGGCGGGCTCAGCGCAGTGCCGAGGTGCGCAGGCGTGCCATCGCCGCGGTCACATCGAACGGCACCACCGTCACCGCCACGTTCGGCAAATGCTGCAGCGTCTTCGCGAGCTCGTCCCCGGAGTCGGTGTGCAGCACCGCGGCGAGCGGCCGGGCGTACGTCCGGCGGGGGACGAGGAGCGTCAGGGCGGTCGTCCCGTCGGCCGTGTCGCGCGCGGCGAGCGCGGCGACGGCGTGCCGCAGCCGCCGGTCCGGGCAGTCGACGAGTTCCAGCGGCACATCCGTCCCGGGCAGTTCCTCCCACCGCGCGGCCAGCCGCCGCGCCCGCGCCTCGTCGATGACGAAGTGCACGGCCCGCACCTCGTCGGGCCGCAGCTCGTGCGCGTACCGCAGCGCCTTGACGGCGGCGAGGTCGAGCACGTCGAGGAGCACGTACACGAGGTGCCGCCGCCAGCGCGGCTCGGCGGCTTCGGTGAGGGGCGGCATGGTCTCCAGGGCGGCGGCTTCCTCGCGGTACTCGCGGTTGATGCGGATGAGCGCCCACACGCCGATCGGGAAGACCACGACGACCAGCCACGCGCCCTCGGTGAACTTCGTGATCGCGAAGACCACGACGACCAGGGCCGAGACCACGGCCGCCACGAGGTTCACCCCCGTCCTCCAGCCGCGTTCCCGCCGCCGCCAGTAGTGGGCCGTCATCCCGGCGGCGGCCATCGTGAAGCCCGTGAAGACGCCGATCGCGTACAGGGCGACCAGCTTGTCGACGTTGGCGCCGGTGACCAGCAGCAGCGCGAGGGCGACGACGGTCAGGGAGATGATCCCGCTGGAGAACGCCAGCCGGTGGCCGCGCCGCGTCAGCTTCCGGGGCAGGAAGCGGTCCTCGGCGACGAAGCTGGCGAGGAAGGGGAAGCCGGTGAAGGGCGTGTTGGCGCCGGTGTAGAGGATGAGCGCGGTCGCCAGCTGTACGAACGCCAGCCCGGCCGTGCCCACCCGGCCGTCACCGAAGACGAGGTGGGCCTCCTGGGCGACGACGGTCGGGTTGCCGTCCACGTAGGGGACGGCGTGCGTGTAGTGGGCGAGGGCGGAGACACCCAGCACCATGATGCCGAGGACGCAGCTCATGACGGTCAGCGTCCGCCGCGCGTTGACGCCCTGGGGCGGGCGGAAGGCGGAGACGCCGTTGGAGATGGCCTCCAGTCCCGTCAGCGAGGAACCGCCGTTGGCGAACGCGCGCAGGACCATGAAGAGGGAGGCGCCGTAGAGCCAGCCGTCCCCCTCCCGGCCGAGCGGCACGACGCCCGGGGCGTGCAGGTCGGCGTGCGGGAGCCCGCCGTCCAGCGCCCGTACGAGGCCGACGACCAGCAGGAGCGCCACGGCGAGCATGAAGAGGTACGCGGGCGCCGCGAACGCCCGCCCCGCCTCACGGATCCCCCGCAGATTCCCGTACATCAGCAGCACCACCACGGCCGCGGTGATGGGCAGCTTGAGGTGGTCGATGCCCGTGTACCCCTCGCCCGTGAGGTGGGCCAGGGAGATCAGCGCGTCGGTGCCGGCCGCGGTCTGGACGGCGACCGTGACGATGTAGTCGACGAGGAGCGCGACGGCGGCGATCTGGGCGATGCGCGGCCCGAAGTTCTCGCGCGCGACGACGTACGACCCGCCCGCGCGCGTGTACACGGACACCACGTCGCGGTACGAGAGCGTCAGGAGCAGCAGGACGAGCAGGATCGCGCCGGTCACCGGCATCAGCAGGGTGAACGCGGCGGCCCCGGCGACGGGCACGAGGATGCGCAGCATCTCCTCGCTGCCGTACGCGGTGGAGGAGATGCAGTCGGAGGCCAGCACCCCGAGCGCCATGGGGTTGCTGAGCTTCTCCTGGGAGAGCTGCTCGGTGACCAGGGGCGGCCCGAGCAGCCGGCACTTCACGCGGTAGGCGAGCCGGTCGCGGATGGGGGGAGAGAGGGTGGCATCGGGGTCGGCCATGGCTCCCATGAGAGCGGGCGAGTGGGGGAGGAGGCGTCAGACGCCCCCGGACGGGCCGGAAATCAGCCCGTCCGAGCACCTCGGCTCACCTGTCCGGTGATCTACGCGATGGCCTGCCGAAGCCTGCCGATGACCTGTCCGACGGCTTATCCGACGGCCTATCCGACGACCGTCCACGTGTCGTTCCCGGCGAGGAGCGCCGTCAGGTCGCCCTTGCCCTTCTCTTCGATCGCCGCTTCGAGCTGATCGGCCATCTGGGTGTCGTAGACCGGCCGCTCGACACTGCGGAAGACACCGATCGGCGTCCGGTGGAGGGTGTCGGGGTCGGCGAGGCGGGAGAGGGCGAAGGCCGTCGTGGGCGACGCGGAGTGGGCGTCGTGGACGAGGACGTCGGCCTCGTTCTCCGGCGTGATCTGAACGACCTGCAGGTCGCCGGTGGCCGCGTTGCGCACGACCCCCTTGTCGTTCTCCGCACCGAAGCGGATGGGCCGGCCGTGTTCCAGGCGGATGACGGCTTCCTTGGCCTGGTCGCGGTCCTTCAGCGGCTCGAAGGCGCCGTCGTTGAAGATGTTGCAGTTCTGGTAGATCTCGACCAGGGCGGTGCCGGGGTGCTCGGCGGCCTGCTGCAGCACTTCGGTGAGGTGCTTGCGGTCGGAGTCCACGGTCCGCGCCACGAACGACGCTTCGGCGCCGAGGGCCAGGGAGACCGGGTTGAAGGGCGCGTCCAGCGACCCCATGGGCGTGGACTTGGTGATCTTGCCGGTCTCGGACGTGGGGGAGTACTGCCCCTTGGTCAGTCCGTAGATGCGGTTGTTGAAGAGGAGGATCTTGAGGTTGACGTTGCGGCGGAGGGCGTGGATGAGGTGGTTGCCGCCGATGGAGAGGGCGTCGCCGTCGCCGGTGACGACCCAGACGGAGAGGTCGCGGCGGCTGGTGGCGAGGCCGGTGGCGATGGCCGGGGCGCGTCCGTGGATGGAGTGCATCCCGTAGGTGTTCATGTAGTACGGGAAGCGGGAGGAGCAGCCGATGCCGGAGACGAAGACGATGTTCTCTTTGGCGAGGCCGAGTTGGGGCATGAAGCCCTGGACGGCCGCGAGGATGGCGTAGTCGCCGCAGCCGGGGCACCAGCGCACTTCCTGATCGGACTTGAAGTCCTTCATGGACTGCTGGGCTTCGGCCTTGGGCACCAGCTTCAGTGCCTCAGTCATCGATGGCCTCCTTGAGCACGGTGGCGAGCTGCTCGGCCTTGAACGGCATGCCGCTGACCTGGGTGTAGGAGCGGACGTCGACCAGATAGCGGGCCCGCAGGAGTGTGGCCAGCTGGCCGAGGTTCATCTCCGGCACGACGACGGTGTCGTAGGTCGCGAGCACGTCCCCGAGATCGGCAGGGAAAGGGTTGAGATGGCGCAGGTGCGCCTGCGCGACGCGGCCGCCTTCCGCGCGGACGCGGCGGACGGCTGCGGTGATCGGTCCGTAGGTCGAGCCCCAGCCCAGGACGAGGGTGCGGGCCTGCCCGGAGGGGTCGTCGACGGTGAGGTCCGGCACCGCGACACCGTCGGTCTTGGCCTGGCGGGTGCGGACCATGAAGTCGTGGTTGGCGGGGTCGTAGGAGATGTTGCCCGTGCCGTCCTGCTTCTCGATCCCGCCGATGCGGTGCTCCAGCCCCGGCGTGCCCGGCACCGCCCACGGCCGGGCCAGGGTCTGCGGATCACGCTTGTACGGCCAGAACACCTCCGTGCCGTCCGCCAGCGCGTGATTCGGGCCGGTGGCGAACTGCACCCGCAGGTCGGGGAGTTCGTCGGGCTCGGGGATCCGCCAGGGCTCGGAGCCGTTGGCGAGGTAGCCGTCGGAGAGCAGGAAGACCGGGGTGCGGTAGGTCAGCGCGATCCGCGCCGCATCCAGCGCCGCGTCGAAGCAGTCCGCCGGGGTCTTCGGGGCGACGATGGGCACCGGCGCCTCGCCGTTGCGCCCGTACATGGCCTGCAGCAGATCCGCTTGCTCGGTCTTGGTGGGCAGGCCGGTGGAGGGGCCGCCGCGCTGGATGTCGACGATCAGCAGCGGCAGCTCCAGCGAGACCGCCAGTCCGATCGTCTCCGACTTCAGTGCCACACCCGGCCCCGAGGTCGTCGTCACCGCCAGCGCGCCACCGAAGGCCGCACCCAGGGCGGCGCCGATGCCGGCGATCTCGTCCTCGGCCTGGAAGGTCCGCACGCCGAAGTTCTTGTGCCGCGACAGCTCATGGAGGATGTCGGAGGCCGGGGTGATCGGGTACGAGCCGAGGTAGAGCGGCAGGTCCGCTTGCCGGGCGGCGGCGATCAGGCCGTAGGACAGGGCCAGGTTCCCGGAGATGTTGCGGTACGTACCGGCGGGGAAGGCCGCCGTCGCCGGGGCGACCTCGTACGAGACGGCGAAGTCCTCCGTCGTCTCGCCGAAGTTCCAGCCGGCGCGGAAGGCGGCCACGTTCGCCTCGGCGATCTGCGGCTTCTTCGCGAACTTCTTCCGCAGGAACGCCTCGGTGCCCTCGGTCGGGCGGTGGTACATCCACGACAGCAGACCGAGGGCGAACATGTTCTTGCTGCGCTCGGCCTCCTTCCGCGACAGCCCGAAGTCCTTCAGCGCCTCGATCGTCAGCGTCGTCAGCGGCACGGGGTGGACGTTGTAGGCATCCAGCGTGCCGTCGTCCAGGGGGCTGGTGTCGTAGCCGACCTTGGCCATGGCGCGCTTGGCGAATTCGTCGGTGTTGACGATGATCTCGCCGCCCCGCGGCACGTCCGCGAGGTTCGCCTTCAGTGCGGCGGGGTTCATCGCCACCAGCACATCGGGTGCATCGCCCGGCGTGAGGATGTCGTGGTCGGCGAAGTGCAGCTGGAACGAGGAGACACCCGGCAGGGTCCCGGCGGGGGCGCGGATCTCGGCGGGGAAGTTCGGCAGGGTCGACAGGTCGTTGCCGAACGAGGCGGTCTCGGAAGTGAAACGGTCACCCGTCAGCTGCATGCCGTCCCCGGAGTCACCCGCGAAACGGATGATCACCCTGTCCAGCCGGCGCACCTCCTTGGAGGAGGCGGCCCCTTCGGCGGGGTCGCGCTGCGCGGTGAGGGGCGACGGCGCCTGTCCCGCGCTCGGCGGGGCGGCGGCCCCGCCCGGCTGCTCGGCTGGTTCGGCCTGTTCGGCCGGGCTGCTGACCTGGCTGGTCACTGCTTCGGACCTCCCTCTGGCGGCGGCGCGCACACGGTGGTGCCCGACCGGCGTTCCCACGGGCCATCGTACGTGGGTAAGGGCTGCCTACCTGGGATGGATCACAAGAAGAAGCGGGGCATACAGCTTCCGCTTGTCCGGATATGGGGCGGTTTCGTCGTCCCCCGGGCGCCGCCCGTCCCGTGCCCGCTCTCTAGGTCTTTGGTGCTAGGTCCTCGCGCGGCCGCCCCCTCTCACCAGGGCGGCTGTCCATTGCTGACGGTGTGTCAGATGATCAGGACCGGAGGTAGGTCAGCACGGCCAGCACGCGCCGGTGATCCCCATCACTAGGGGAAAGCCCAAGCTTCAGGAAGATGTTGCTGACGTGCTTCTCGACGGCTCCGTCGCTCACCACCAGCTGCTTGGCAATGGCCGAATTCGTACGCCCCTCCGCCATCAGGCCGAGGACCTCCCGCTCGCGCGGAGTGAGCCCCGCGAGCACGTCCTGCTTCCGGCTGCGGCCCAGCAGCTGGGCGACGACCTCGGGGTCCAGCGCGGTGCCGCCGCGCGCCACCCGCACCACCGCGTCCACGAACTCGCGGACCTCGGCCACCCGGTCCTTGAGCAGATAGCCCACGCCCGTGCTGCTGCCCGCCAGCAGCTCCGTCGCGTACTGCTCCTCCACGTACTGCGACAGGACCAGCACACCCAGGCCCGGGTGCTCCTTGCGCAGCTGCACCGCGGCGCGCACGCCTTCGTCCGTATGGGTGGGCGGCATCCGTACGTCCGCCACGACCACGTCCGGCAGGGCGCCCTCGTCGGCGAGCTCCCGGATGGCCTTGATCAGCGCCTCGCCGTCGCCGACGCCCGCCACGACGTCGTGGCCCCGGTCGGTCAGCAGCCGGGTCAGGCCCTCCCGGAGGAGCACCGAATCCTCGGCGATGACGACTCGCACCCTGTCCTCCACGACCTGTGGTCCCCCCGCTCCGGCAGCATGTGACGCGCTAAGCATGTCACGCAGGGAGCCGGCCCCGCCGCTGCACGACGGGGCCGGTGTACGGCGGGGCCGCTGTACGAGGAGGCCGGTTTACGACGGGGCCCGGCGGGGGTCCGGCGGCTCAGCCGCGCCAGGGCAGCTCCGCGGTGACCGCCGTCGGCCCGCCCTCCGGCGAGTCGACCACCAGCAGGCCGTCCACCGAGCCCAGCCGCTCCGCGAGCCCGGCCAGCCCGCTGCCCCGGGCCGTGGACGCCCCGCCGCGGCCGTCGTCCCACACCTGGAGCAGCAGGCGGCCCGCCGAGTGCCACACGTCCACGCGGGCGCTGCGGGCGCCGCTGTGCTTGCTGATGTTCTGCAGGAGCTCGGAGACCGTGAAGTACGCGATGCCCTCGATGGCGGGTGCGGGCCGTGCCGGAAGGTCCACCTCGGCCTGCACCGGCACCGTGCAGCGGGCCGCCAGCGCGGACAGGGCCGGGCCGAGGCCCCGGTCGGTGAGGATCGCCGGGTGGATGCCGCGGGCCAGGTCGCGCAGCTCCTGCAGGGCGAGCTTCACTTCGCCGTGCGCGTCGTCGACCATCCGGGCAGCCGCCTCCGGGTCCTCCTCCAGCTTCTCCTTGGCCAGGCCCAGGTCCATGGCCAGGGCGACGAGGCGGGCCTGGGCGCCGTCGTGCAGGTCGCGTTCGATGCGGCGCAGGTCGGCGGCCGCGGTGTCGACGACCACGCCGCGGTCCTCCTCCAGCTCCCACACCCGCTCCGCGAGCCGCGAGGGGCCGAGCAGGCCGCTCACCAGCAGCCGGTCGACGGAGGCGAGGCCCCGGATCACCCACGGGGTGGCCAGCACCACGAGCAGGCCGGCGGCGCAGGTCACGGCGATCTCGAAGGGGTTGTCGACGAAGAGGCCCGCGCCGTGCCCGGAGTCGCCGCCGATCTGCATGCCGGGCTGGCCCCCCCACCTCGGGTACATCCACCAGTACGCCGGATAGAGGAACAGCAGCCAGCCGACCGACCACATCACGACCGAGACGGTGAACGCCCCGACCGCCCACGGCAGGTGCAGCACCGCGTAGAGCAGGTGCCGCCAGGACACGCCGCTCTTGAGGAGCCCCCCGACCCACGGCATGAGCCCGCGGCGGCCGTTCCGCGGCCGCACCGGCTCGGGCTCGCTGATCTCCAGCTTCAGCAGGCCCCGGGCACGGGCCCGCTCGACGGCGCCCAGCGCCCGTACGCCGACGAGCGCTGCGGCCAGCACGGGCACGCCCACGAAGGTGATCAGCAGGCCCATGCCCGCCGCCGTCATCGTCACCGCGTACGAGAAGGTGAGGACCGCCATCGGCAGGCTGAGCAGGAGGTAGAGGAACTCGCGCCAGGTGCGGCCCTCCAGGGGCGCGCGCAGTACGGCGGGCACCCGGTGGGCCCGGCGCGCCTCCGCCCGGCCGTAGTCCCTGTAGTCCATCGCCATGTCGTCGTCCGATCTCCTGGTCGCGGTGGTTGCTCCGTACCTCAAGGCTCGCTGAGGGCGGAGCCCCGGACCATGGAGCGAGTGGGTGTTCCGGGGGTGGGGCTGTCCCTACCCCCGGCCTGCGGGAACAGGGCGCAGGCCTGCGGGGACGGGGGCCGGCCCGTGCGGTTCAGCCCGCCGTGCGCTTGTCAGCCCGCTGTGCGCTCGCGCCACGGCAGCTCCGCCGTGACGACGGTCGGGCCGCCGGGCGGCGAGTCCACCTCGAAGAGGCCGTCGACCGAGCCCAGCCGCTCCGCGAGCCCGGCCAGCCCGCTGCCCGAGTCCGTCGAGGCGCCGCCGCGGCCGTCGTCGCGCACCTGGATCAGCAGCCGCCGGTCCTTGCGCCACAGCTCGACCCGGGCCGTCCGCGCCCGGCTGTGCTTGCTGATGTTCTGCAGGAGCTCGGAGACCGTGAAGTACGCGATGCCCTCGATGGCGGGTGCGGGCCGCTCGGCCAGGTCGACGGAGACGGACACCGGGACGGTGCAGCGCGCCGCCACCGACGACAGGGCCGCATCCAGGCCGCGGTCCGTGAGGACGGCCGGGTGGATGCCGCGGGCCAGGTCGCGCAGCTCCTGCAGGGCGAGCTTCACCTCGCCGTGCGCCTCGCCGACCATCCGCGCCGCCGCCTCCGGGTCCTCCAGCACCTTCTCCTTGGCCAGGCCCAGCCCCATCGCGAGCGCGACGAGACGGGCCTGGGCGCCGTCGTGCAGGTCGCGTTCGATACGGCGCAGGTCGGCGGCCGCGGTGTCCACGACCACGCCGCGGTCCTGCTCCAGCTCGGCGATGCGGCGCTCCAGCTCGCTGGAGGGGCTGAGCAGGCCGCGCACCATGGCCCGGTCCAGGTTCGTCATGCCGCGCGCGGCGTGGCCGAGGAGCGGCCAGCCGACGAAGAGCAGGCACAGCGTGAGGACGAAGGTGAGCAGGCCCCAGGGCAGCCGGATGAAGCCGTAGAGGGTGGTGCGCCAGGCGACCGGGTCCTTCAGCGTCGTCCACAGCCAGGGGAAGAAGCCCCGGTCCCGCCGCTGCCGGGAGAGCCGGCTCGGCTCCTCGATCCGCAGCCCCAGCAGCGCCCGCGCCCGCCGGCGCTCCAGCCGGCCGAGCGCCCGCGCGCCCATCAGGCCCACCGCGAGCAGGGGCAGGCCGATCACCGTGAGGGACGTCAGGACGCCGGCGTAGAGCCACAGGGACACGTAGACGAAGCCGGCGAGCGCCTCCGGCAGGTTGAGCAGGAGGTGCGCGACCTCCTTCCACGTCCGGGCGTCGAAGGCGAAGCGGGCAGGGGGAAGCCGGTCACCGCCGTCGGCCTCGTCCCTGTACGCGGTGTTTCCAGTAATATGTGATGTTTGTGGTGTGCGCGATGTATGCGATGTGTTCGACGTGCTGTCGGGCGTGCTGTTCGACGTGCTTCTCGCGGCACTGCTGGCGGTCATAAGCCCAAGCCTGCACGGCTTCCAGGGGCCTTCGCCATGGGGGCCGTGGGTGGGGAAGGGTGGGGATAACCCCACCAGGGCCTAGACTCCCGTGCGTACAGAACGTCGAACACGCAGGACAGGGAGCGAGGGGCGGACGTGCCGGAGGCGACCGTGCGCAGTAGTGCCGATGCCCATGCCGCGCTCCCCCTGGCTGCGGACTACTTCCACAGCTATTCCGTGGTGGGGTTGCTCGCAGTCGTCGGGGTGCTCTTCGTCGCCGTGGCCTTCGGGGCCGGGCGGCTGCTGCGGCCCGTCGTGCCGACGCCCGAGAAGCTGCTGACGTACGAGTGCGGCGTCGACCCCGTCGGCGAGGGCTGGGCCCACACCCGGATCCGCTACTACGTCTACGCCTTCCTGTACGTGATCTTCGCGGTGGACTCGATCTTCCTGTTCCCCTGGGCGACGGTGTTCGCCGCACCGGGCTTCGGCGGAGCCACGCTCGTGGAGATGTTCATCTTCCTCGGCTTCCTCGCCGTGGGCTTGTTGTACGCATGGAAGAAGGGCGTCCTGGAGTGGACGTGACACCGGTGGACCTTCCCGAGCCCCGTCGGCTCGGCCCGCTGGCCAGGCTGGCCCCGGAGCCGATGAAGGTCGTCCTGAACTGGGGACGCCGCTACAGCCTGTGGGTCTTCAACTTCGGGCTCGCCTGCTGCGCGATCGAATTCATCGCCGCGTCCATGGCGCGGCACGACTTCATCCGGCTCGGCGTGATCCCCTTCGCGCCCGGCCCGCGCCAGGCCGACCTGATGATCGTCTCCGGCACGGTGACGGACAAGATGGCGCCCGCCGTCAAGCGGCTCTACGAGCAGATGCCCGAGCCCAAGTACGTGATCTCCTTCGGCGCCTGCTCGAACTGCGGCGGCCCCTACTGGGACTCGTACTCGGTCACCAAGGGCGTCGACCAGATCATCCCGGTCGACGTCTACGTGCCCGGCTGCCCGCCGCGGCCGGAAGCGCTGCTGCAGGGGATCCTGAAGCTGCAGGAGAAGATCGCGCGGGAGTCGCTCGGCGAGCGGTACGGCTCCGCCGGGGGTGCGGGGGCGTCCGCCGCCGCGCTGCGCAGCGGGCTGGTGACGCCGCCGGCGGCGCCGGCGTCGGCGCCGGCCGCCACGCCGGAGGAGACGGACCGATGACCGAGCCGACGCCTGAGTCCGTGCCCGAGTCCGTGCCCGAGTCCGTTTCCGACACGGCTGTCGGCTGGCTGCCGGCCGGCGTGGTCTCCCTCTTCGGGGAAGGCGCGACGGCGGAGGAGACGTACGACCTGCTCACGGTCGACGTCCCGGCCGAGCGGTGGATCACCGCCCTCGAAACGGCCCGGGACCGGCTGGGCTGCACTTTCTTCGACTGGCTGAGCGCCGTGGACGAACCCGGTACGGGCTTCCGCGTCTGCGCGCACCTGGCCGCGCTGCCGGGTGCCCTGCCGGGTGTCCTGCCGGGTGTCCTGCCGGGCGGGGGCGAGGGCATGCGCCGCCTGCTCCTGCGCACCACCGTGCCGCACGATGCGCCTGCGCTGGCCACCGCTGTCGGCGTCTATGCGGGCGCGGCGTGGCACGAACGCGAAACCCACGAAATGTTCGGCATCGACTTCCCGGGCCACCCGCACTTGGCCCCGCTCCTCCTCCCCGAAGCCTTCGAGGGCCACCCGCTGCGCAAGGACTTCGTCCTGGCGGCGCGGGTGGTCAAGGCCTGGCCGGGCGCCAAGGAACCGGGGGAGGGGGCGGAAGGCGGCCCCAAGCGGCGCCAGATGCTTCCCCCGGGCGTCCCCGACCCCAACGAGTGGGGCCCCCTCAAGGGCCAGCTCCCCCCTGCCCCCGCCCGCCCGGCCCGCACCCCCCGAGCCGCAGGCGACCGCCCGGCCCGCCGCACCCGCACCACAACGGAGGGCTCGGCCGCCCAGACGGAGCCGACGGCCGCCCCGCGGCGTACCCGCAGCGCGACGGAGGGCTCGGCAAGCCAGACGGATGCGGCGGCCGCCCCGCGGCGTACCCGCAGTGCGGCGGACGGCTCGGCCAGCCAGGCGGAGCCTGCAGCTCCGCGGCGCGCGCGCAGTGCATCCGACGGCCCGGCGAGCCGGACGCAGGCCGGGCGCCCCGCCGACACGGGGGAGAAGCCGCCCGCCCGCTCCTCCGACGCCCCCTGGCACCACGCCCGCCCAGCCTTCGAGGAAACCCCGAAGCCCGAACCCGACCAGCACCGTGACCCGGCGGCGCCGGCCCATCCCACCGACGAGCCGCCCCTCGGCGCAGCCGAGAAGGCCCCGGGCACTCCCGGACCCGGACTCGAGGGCGAGCCCCGCACTCCCTCCCGCCGCGACGGTGCCCAGCCCGAACGTCGGGATCCGGCGGTGCCGGACCGTCCTGCCGACGAGGCGCCCCCTGGCGTAGCCGAGGAGGCCCCCGTCCCCGAAGCTGAGCCAGGCACTCCCTCCCGCCGCGACGGCGCCCAGCCCGAACGTCGTGACCCGGCGGTGCCGGACCGTCCTGCCGACGAGGCGCCCCCTGGCGTAGCCGAGGAGGCCCCCGTCCCCGAGGCTGAGCCAGGCACTCCCTCCCGCCGCGACGGCGCCCAGCCCGAACGTCGTGACCCGGCGGTGCCGGACCGTCCCGCCGGCCAGGCGACCCCCGGCGCAGCCGAGCCGCCCGAATCCGCCGAGGCCGGCGCAGCTGGAGGCGTCCGGGACGGCGAGCCCAAGAACGACACGAACCCCGCCGGAGGCGACCCCGCATGAGCGACACACTCGACGTCGTCCTGCGCCTCCTCGCCGTCTTCGTCGCCTTCCTCGTGCTGCCCCTGGTCGTCGGCCAGACCGAGCACAAGGTGATGGCGCACATGCAGGGCCGCCTCGGCCCCATGTACGCCGGCGGTTTCCACGGCTGGGCCCAGCTCGTCGCGGACGGCGTGAAGTTCGCGCAGAAGGAGGACGTCGTCCCCGCGGGCGCGGACCGGCGGATCTTCCAGCTGGCGCCGGCCGTCGCCCTCCTCCCGTACCTCCTGGTGCTGGTGGCGATCCCGGTCGGGCCGGGCAACGCCGTGGGCCAGGCGGTGGACGCGGGCATCTTCTTCGTCCTGGCCGTGATGGGCGTGGGCGTCCTGGGTTCGCTGATGGCGGGCTGGGCGTCCGCCAACAAGTTCTCGCTGCTGGGCGGCCTGCGCACCGCGGGCCAGCTGATGGCGTACGAGCTGCCGATGCTGCTGACCGCGGCGAGCGTCGCCATGGCGGCGGGCACGGTCTCGCTGTCCGGGATCGTGGACGCGTTCCAGTGGTGGTGGGTGCCGTGGCAGATCGTCGGCGCGGTGGTCTTCTTCGTGGCGGGCCTGGCCGAGCTGCAGCGTCCGCCGTTCGACATGCCGGTGGCCGACTCCGAGATCATCTTCGGCGCGTACACCGAGTACACGGGCCTGCGCTTCGCGCTGTTCCTGCTGTCCGAGTACGCGGGCATCGTCGTCCTGTGCGGTCTGACCACGGTCCTGTTCCTCGGTGGCTGGCACGGCCCGTTCGGCGCCGACGGCATGGGCTGGCTGTGGACGCTGCTCAAGACGGCCGTCCTGGCCTTCGTCGTGATCTGGCTGCGGGTGACCTACCCGCGCCTGCGCGAGGACCAGCTGCAGAAGCTGGCCTGGACCGTCCTCATCCCCCTCGCCCTGGCGCAGATCGCGCTGACGGGCGTCGTCAAGGTGGTGACCCAGTAATGGGCCTTCCCGGTTCCGGCCTCGCCAAGGGCCTGGCCGTCACGCTCCGTACGATGACGCGCCGCGCGCACACCGCGCAGTACCCGGACGCGCAGCCCGAGCTTCCGCCGCGCACCCGCGGCGTGATCGGGCTGTTCGAGGAGAACTGCACGGTCTGCATGCTGTGCGCCCGGGAGTGCCCGGACTGGTGCATCTACATCGACTCCCACAAGGAGACGGTGCCCGCGGCCGTCCCGGGCGGCCGCGAGCGCAGCCGCAACGTCCTCGACCGCTTCGCGATCGACTTCTCGCTGTGCATGTACTGCGGCATCTGCATCGAGGTGTGTCCCTTCGACGCGCTGTTCTGGTCGCCGGAGTTCGAGTACGCCGAGACCGACATCCAGGACCTCGTCCACGAGCGCGACAAGCTCCGCGAGTGGATGTGGACCGTGCCGGAGCCGCCCGCGCTGGACCCGGCGGCCGAGGAGCCGAAGGAGATCGCGGCGGCCCGCAAGACGGCGGAGAAGCTGGCCGCGCAGGCGGAGCAGGAGCTGCACGAGAAAGAGCAGCAGCAGGAGAAGGAGGGAGACGCATGACCGGCGCAATGACGCTCGCCGCGAGCCTCGCCGCGCGTACGGACGCGCACGGCTTCCTCTCCCCGACCGGCGTCGAGATCGTCTTCCTTCTCGTCGGCCTCGTCACCCTCGGCGCGGCCGTCATCACCGTCACCACCAGACAGCTCGTGCACGCCGCCCTGTGGCTGGTCGTCGCCCTCGGCGGCCTGGCCGTGGAGTACCTGCTGCTGACGGCGGAGTTCATCGCCTGGGTACAGGTCCTGATCTACGTCGGCTCGGTGGTCGTCCTGCTTCTCTTCGGCCTGATGCTCACCAGGGCACCGATCGGCCGTTCCCCGGACGCCGACTCCGGCAACCGCTGGATCGCCCTCGGAGTCGCCGTGGCCGCGGCCGCCGCCCTCGTATGGGTGGTCGCCGACGCCTTCCGCACGACCTGGATCGGCCTGGACGGCAACGCCCCCCAGGGCACGACGAAGATCTCGGGCGAGATCCTCTTCCGGCACTGGGTGCTGCCCTTCGAGGCCCTGTCCGTCCTGCTGCTCGCCGCACTCGTCGGCGCAGTGGTCCTCTCCCGCAGGAAGAGCCGGGAAGGGGCGCAGCGCTGATGCATCTCGTCTACCCCGCCGTCCTGGCCGCCCTCCTCTTCTGCACCGGCCTGTACGGCGTCCTCGCCCGGCGCAACGCGATCCTCGTCCTGATGTCCGTCGAGCTGATGCTCAACGCCGTCAACCTCAACCTCGTCGCGTTCGACGTGTGGCTGCGCGACGAGCTGCACGCCGGTCAGGCGCTGACCCTCTTCACCATCGCCATCGCCGCCGCGGAGATCGGCATCGGCCTGGCGATCGTGCTGCAGGTCCACCGCAACCGCGGCACCTCCGATGTCGACCGCCTGCGCGACCTGCGCGACGACGCACCCGACACCGGACCCGACACCGATCGCCCAGACCGCGAGGAGAAGGCCGAGGCCGCCGCGTGAGCACCACGACCACCGCCGTTCTCGTCCCCCTGCTGCCCTTCCTCGGCGCCCTCGCGGGCCTGCTGACCGGCCGCCGCGCGCCCGGCTTCGTCCGCCCCCTGGCCGTCCTGCCGACCGCGGCCGCCGCCGTCCTGGCCGTCGTCGTCGCCTGGCGGCAGGGCGGTGGCGAAGCGCTCGACGCCGCCACCCGGCTCACCCCGACCGGCTCCGTGCCGATCGACCTCGCCCTGCACCTCGACGGCTTCGCCGTCCTCGTCGCGGTCCTGGTCGGCGTCGTCGCCACCTGTGTCCAGGCCTACTCGACGGCCTACCTGCGCGACGACCCCCGCTACCCCTCCTACGCCGCCCTCGTCTCCCTCTTCACCGCCGCCATGCTGCTCGTCGTCTACTCCGGCGACCTCATGGTGCTGCTGGTCGGCTGGGAGATCATGGGCATCTGCTCGTACTTCCTGGTCGGGCACTACTGGGAGACCGAGGCCGCCCGCACGGCCTCCCTCAAGGCGTTCCTGGTCACCAAGCTGGGCGACGTCCCCTTCCTGATCGGCATCCTCGCGCTGGCCGCCGACGCCGGGACGTTCCGGATCAACGGCATCCTCACCGCCGTCGCCTCCGGGGGCATCGACCACCCCACGCTGATCGCGCTGCTGCTCCTCGCCGGCGTCGCGGGCAAGTCCGCGCAGTTCCCGCTGCACACGTGGCTGCCCGACGCGATGGCCGGCCCCACGCCGGTCTCCGCGCTGATCCACGCCGCGACGATGGTCGCGGCCGGCGTCTACTTCATCGCCCGGCTCCTCCCGCTCTTCACGGCCTCCGCGGCCGCGCTCGTCGTGCTCGCCGTGATGGCCGCGGTCACGATGGTCTGCTCCGCGCTCGCCGCCCTCGCCCAGGACGACATCAAACGCGTCCTCGCCTACTCGACCGTGGGCCAGCTCGGCTACATGACCGGCGCCCTCGCCGTCGGCAACCGGGGCGCGGCCGTCTTCCACCTCGTCTCGCACGGCGCGTTCAAGGCGCTCCTGTTCCTCGGGGCGGGCGTGATCATCCACGCCGCCGGCACGAACTCACTGGCCGCCATGGCCCGCATGAGCGGCCTCGCCAAACGCATCCCCGACGCGTACTGGACGATGACCGTCGCCCTCCTCGCGCTCGCCGCGATCCCCCCGTTCAGCGGCTTCTTCTCCAAGGAGGCCGTCCTCGGCGCGGCCGAGCACGCCGCCGAAGGCGACGCCACGGGCATCCCCGGCGCGGCCGGCTGGCTCGTCCTCACCGCGGGGCTCCTCACGGCGCTCCTCACCGCCGCCTACGCGTGCCGGCTGTGGCTGATGGCCTTCCGCGGCAAGGGCCCCGACGCCGCCGACCACGGCAGGCAGCCCGCCGCCATGAACACCGTCCTGTGGATCCTGTTCCTCCCCACCCTCGGGCTCGGCCTCGCCGCCGGAAAGCTCCCCGACTGGTTCGACGGCGGATCGCTCACCCCGACGCTCACCACCTCCGTCCTCTCCACCGGCTGCGCCCTCGCCGGCGCGATCGTGATGTACGCGGCCTGGCGCCGCACCGTCGCCCTCGCCGCCCGCACCCCCCTCGGTGCCGTCGCCGCCGACCCGGACGCGGCCCCCTACGTCTCCGAGGAGGAGACCATCGCCACCCACGAGGCCGCTTACGGCGACATCGCGGCGGCACCCGACCCGGCCGACCCCGCCCGGGCCCTCCTCGGCCCCCTGCACCGCCACGCCGCATCCGGCTTCCACCTGGACGCCGTATACACGGCGCTGTTCGTCCGGCCCACGCGCGCGGCCGCCCGCCTCGCCCACTTCCTCGACCGCGAAGTCGTCGACGCCTACGTCCGCGGAGCGGGCACCGCACCCCGCCTGCTCGGCGCGGCCGTCCGCCGCGCCCAGACCGGCAACGTGCAGACCTACCTCAGCGCCCTGCTCGCCGGCTCCGTCGTCCTGGCCGTCGCCGCGGTCCTCTTCGCCACGGGCACGGGAGCCTGACCCATGACTGCACCTCTTCAGACCGGCACCGCCATGCAGTACCTCCTCGCTGCCGTCGTCGTTCTTCCCCTGGTCGGCGCCGCCGCCGCGCTGCTGCCGGCCCCGCCCGGCCTCAAGGGCAGGAACCCCGGGCAGGCCGTCCTCCGCCACGGCGTCACCGTCACCGGCGCCGTCCTCGCACTGACCGTCGCCCTCGCCGCCGGCTTCGACCACGACAACCCGGCCCGCATGCAGGCGACCACCGACATCAGCTGGATCCCGGCCCTGAACATCCGGATCCACCTGGGCGTCGACGGCATCTCGCTCCCCCTCCTCGTCCTGACGGCGCTGCTGACCTTCCTCTGCGCGCTGTACAGCTACTTCAAAATGCCAACGGGCCCGTCTCCCAAGGCATTCGTCGCGCTGCTCCTCGTCCTGGAGTCCGGCACCCTCGCAACCTTCGCCGTCCTCGACCTGATGCTGTTCTTCCTGGCCTTCGAGATGGTGCTCATCCCGATGTACTTCCTCATCGCCCGCTGGGGCGGCGAGGGCAGGGAGCGCGCCGCCTGGCGCTTCATCCTCTACACGCTGCTCGGCTCCGTCGTGATGCTGCTCGGCCTCCTCCTGGTCGGGATCAAGGGCGGCACGTTCGACATGGTGGCACTCGCCACTGACAACGGGTCCTCGCTCGGCCACACCACGCAGCTGATCGCCGTCCTCGCCATCGGCATCGGACTGGCCGTCAAGGCACCCATGTGGCCCCTGCACAGCTGGCTGCCCGACGCCCACACCGCCGCCCCGACCGTCGGCTCCGTGCTCCTGGCGGGCGTGCTGCTGAAGATGGGCACGTACGGCTTCGTACGCATCGTCCTGCCGATCGCACCCGACGGCGCGCACACCTTCGCGCCGTACCTCGCCGCCTTCGCGGCCGTCGGCATCATCTACGGCTCGCTGGTCTGCCTGGCGCTGGCCCGGTCGGGCGCGAAGGGCGACCTCAAGCGCCTCATCGCGTACTCCTCCGTCGGCCACATGGGCTTCGTCCTGCTCGGCATCGCCACGCTCACCCCCACCGGGGTCAACGGCGCCCTGTTCGCCAACATCGCCCACGGCCTCATCACCGGCCTCCTCTTCTTCCTGGTCGGCGCGGTCAAGGACCGCTACGGCACCAGCGACCTCGACGCCCTCTCCGGCCGCACCGGCGCCGCCCTCTACGGCAAGGCCCCCCGCCTCGGCGGGCTCCTCGCCTTCGGCGCGATCGCCTCCCTCGGCCTGCCCGGCCTCGCCGGCTTCTGGGGCGAGATGCTCGCGATGTTCGGCGCCTTCCGCCCGGCGGAGGGGCTCAGCCGCCCGGCGTTCCTGACGTTCATGGCCCTGGCCGGCCTCGGCACGCTCCTGACGGCCGCCTACATGCTCGTCGTCGTCCGCCGCGTGTGCATGGGCGGCGACGGCGGCAGCACCCGGCCGCAGACCACCGGCACCGCGCAGGACGCACCCGCCGACGTGCGGTCCTACGAGTTCGCCGCCTGGACCCCCCTCGTCGCCCTCACCGTCCTCGCCGGACTCTGGCCCGCGGCCCTCCTCGGCCTCACCGACCCGGCCGTTCAGCAGCTCCTCCGAGGAGGCAACTGATGGGCTCCCTGATCCAGTCCGTCGACTGGCTCGCCATCGCACCGCCCACCGTCACCGCCGTCGTGGCGCTGGCCGTCCTGGTCGCCGACCTCTTCCTCCCCGAGGCCCGCAAGCCGCTCCTCGGATGGTTCTCCGTCGCCGGACTGGTGCTCGCGGGAGTCTCCCTGCTGCCGCTCCTCGGCGGCGACCGCTCCACGTTCTGCCTCACCGGCACCTCCGCCGGCCGCCACGCCTGCAGCTACACCGCCGACCACTTCACGCTCGTCATCCAGCTCCTGGTGCTCGGCGGCGCCCTCCTGACGGCCCTGCTGTCCATGAGCGCCGTCCGCGACGAGGAACTCCCCGAAGGGGAGTTCTGGTTCCTGCTGCTGTCCTCCGCCGCGGGCGCCGCCCTGCTGCCCGCCTCCCGGGACCTCGCGACCCTCGTCGTGGCCCTCGAAGTGGCCTCCCTGCCGGCCTTCGCCCTCGTCGGCCTGCGCCGCGGCGACCGCCGCTCCTCCGAGGCGGCCCTGAAGTTCTTCCTCTCCTCGGTCACCGCGACCGCCGTCACCCTCCTGGGCGTCAGCTTCGTCTACGCGGCCACCGGCACCCTGCACCTCACCGAGGTCGCCGCCGAGCTCGGCCGCGTCGACCCCCGCCTCGGCACCCTCGCGCAGACCGGCGTCGCCCTCACCCTCGTCGGCTTCGCCTTCAAGACCGCGGCCGCCCCCTTCCACTTCTGGGTGCCCGACACCTACGTGGGCGCGCCGCTGCCCGTCGCCGCCTACCTGTCGGTCATCGGCAAGGCCGTCGGCTTCACCGGCCTCATCCTCGTCGCCGTCGTCGCCTTCCCCGCGTACTCCGGCGTCTGGGGCCCGGCCCTCGCCGTGCTCGCCGCCGTCACCATGACCGCCGGCAACGTCGCCGCGCTGCGCCAGCGCCCGGAGCGCGCCCACAGCGCCGTCCGCCTCCTGGCCTGGTCCTCCGTGGGCCAGGCGGGCTACCTGCTCGTGCCCATCGCCGCCGCCGGCTACGCCGACGACCCCGCGCACGCCATCGGCTCCACCGTCGCGTACGCCCTGATGTACGCCGCCGTGAACCTCGGCGCCTTCGCCGTCGCCGCCCTGGTGGCCCGTACGAGCCCGCAGAACCGGATCACGGACTACCGGGGCCTCTACGCCCGCCGCCCGCTCGCAGCGCTCGCCCTGGGCTTCTTCCTGCTCTGCCTGGCGGGCCTGCCGCCGGGCGTCATCGGCCTCTTCGCCAAGGTCACGGTCTTCACCGCGGCCGTCGACGCGGGCCTGGGCTGGCTGGCGGTCGTCATGGCCCTCAACGTCGTGATCGCCCTGTACTACTACCTGCAGTGGACGGCGGTGCTCTTCCGGCCGGCGGAGGAGGCCGCGGAGGGGACGCCGTCCGGGACGGCGTCCGTACGGATCCCGCTCCCGCTGGGCGCCGCCATCGCCCTCACCGCCGTGGCCGGCATCGCCCTGTCGGGCGCCCCGCAGCTCGTCCTGCGCTTCGCCTCGGGCGCGCTCCTCTAGAGCGGGGCCCGGCGGAACACGCCGCCGGGCGAACCGTCGCGCACCCGGCGAACCCACCCGGAGGGTCACCCGTACGGACCGGCGCCGCCCGCGGGCACAAGGGAACCAGGGGCCTTCGCCTGGCGTTGACCGGTCAGGAAGGTTCCACTGGAGATTCCACCGCGAGTGGAAGCACGACAGCGCGAAGGGTTCCCCTGCCGCACCACTTGGAGGGCGTACCGTGCACCGCCGGCACAACGGGCTCAGGACCGCAGTCCTTCTCGGGGGGCTGTCCGCACTCATCATCGTCATCGGCAGCCTCTTCGGGCGTACGGGCCTGATCGTCGCCGTCCTGGTGGCGCTCGGCACCAACGCCTACGCCTACTGGAACAGCGACAAGCTGGCCCTGCGGGCCATGCGCGCCCGCCCCGTCAGCGAATTCGAGGCGCCCCAGCTCTACCGCATGGTCCGCGAGCTCTCCACGGCCGCACGCCAGCCCATGCCCCGGCTGTACATCTCGCCGACCGAGGCCCCCAACGCCTTCGCGACCGGCCGCAATCCCCGCAACGCGGCCGTCTGCTGCACTGACGGCATCCTCCGCCTGCTCGACGAGCGCGAGCTGCGCGGCGTCATCGGCCACGAGCTCAGCCACGTCTACAACCGCGACATCCTCATCTCCTCGATCGCGGGCGCGCTCGCCTCAGTGGTGATGTTCCTGGTGAACTTCGCCTGGCTGATCCCGTTCGGCAGATCGGACGACGACGAGGGCCCCGGCATCGTCGGCATGATCATGATCATGCTGCTGGGCCCGATCGCGGCGTCCGTCATCCAGCTCGCCGTCAGCCGCTCCCGCGAATACGAGGCCGACGCCTCCGGCGCCCGCCTCACCGGCGACCCCCTCGCCCTGGCCTCGGCCCTCCGCAAACTCGAAGCGGGCACGCAGCGCCTGCCCCTGCCACCCGAGCCCCGCATCGAAACGGCCAGCCACATGATGATCGCGAACCCGTTCCGCGCGGGCGGCGGCATGACCAAGCTGTTCTCCACCCACCCGCCGATGGGGGAGCGCATCGCCCGCCTGGAGCAGATGGCGGGCTAATCCTGATCCTGATCTACGCGTGGATCGAACCGGTCTTCAACCCGCATAGGCGGCAGCAGGCCAACCGTCGGCAGGGGGACGCGAGTGATGTCGGCCAGGACCTCGTTGACCCGCGCCCAGGTGCCGTCTTTCACCCACCTGCTGAAGTACGCCGAGGCAGTTCTCTGCGAGCCGTACTCATCCGGCAAGGTGGACCAGGAAATGCCGGACCGAGCCTTGTAGAGAAGAGCGTTGACGCAACGCCGCACCGCAGCCCGCTTCCCCTTGCGCTCCGGCGGCAGCAGAGGCGCAATCTGCGCCCACTCCGCGTCCGACAAGTCAGCAGCCGGGACATCCAGGCCGGCTGAGCGGTACCAGGCCTGCACGGTGCATGGGACGCCGCCCGTCCTCACGGGTACCGGCCCCTCGAAGATCACCTTGAGGTCGAGAAGGCTGATGATCTCGGCCTGATCTTCAGGCTCCATCTCGGCCGGCTCGCGGCGGGCCCGCTGAGCGAGCTGCTGCAGCGACTTTGCTCGCTCGTCCGCCTCTTCCTTCTCCACCAGCCAGGCCGCAGCATCCTCGCGCATTTCCTTGAGCTGGGCCAGCTCGCCGTTCAGCGCCGCAGTCGCTGCAGTGACGGCATCCGCGATGCCTCCGGGAACTGCGCCACTGTCGACGTGTTGGTTCGCCGTGGCGACGATCACGGCAGAGATCGCGGAATTCATCGATGCGATCTGCTTGTCGAGTTCTGCGATCCGCTCGGTGTGGGCTGTTTGGTCATCGGCCGCCATGCCTACCCATTCGCCGACCAGCTCTCCGAGCCGGTCAGAGTTGCCCAGGAGCTTGACGACTTCTGCCCAGACGCGGCTCTCGAGCAGTGGGGCCTCGACGTATGAGCAGCCGCAAACCTCTGCGCCGGGGACTTCTTCCTTCTTCCCATTACACCGGTAAAACCGGTCGCATCCTTGGACTGCCTCACGGCTGATCCCTGTGTAGGGAGCGCCGCAGAGACCGATGATGCGACCGGTGAGCGGGTAGAACGCGCGGTTGGGGCCGGAGCGCCTCCGGTAACCGCGCACCGACTTACGCAGCGCACTCGCTTCCTCGGGCGTCAGGATGCGCGGCAGCTGGATCCTCACGGTCTCTCCCCAGATGGGGTTGCCGTCGGCGTCCTTCTTCGCGTGGTCGCCGCGGAACACCAGTTCGCCGTTGAGGACGGGACCTGAAAGGATCCGATCCCGCAGGTTCGGATAGGTCCACTGCTTTCCGGACCTGGTTGTGGATTTCTTTGCGGACAGCCGGATGGCTGCATCGCGGAAGCTGACTCCGTGCTCAACAACCCAGGTGTAGACGAGTCGGACTACTGTGGCTTCCACCTCGTCGATGACCAGGCGAGAGAGGCCGAGCTTGCCCTGATCCCGGATGCGGTACCCGAAGGGTGGCTTCCCCCCGATGTGGGGAGCCCCTCCGACCTCCGCCTTCTCCTGCAGGCCGCCTTGTGTCCGACTGCGGATGGCTTCCCATTCGGTCTCGGCGTAGTCGGCCTGGCGTCGCATCTCGCGACGGCCCTCGGGAGTGGTGTTGTCCACGTCACCGTCCACGATGGCGACGAAGATGCCGAGATCTTCCAGGGCCCAGACCCAGCGCCAGAAGGCACGCCCGACACGGCCGATGCCCCGGCCTTCCGGCACCACGACGACGTCGAACTGATCGTTGCGGGCGTCCTCCATCAGCCGGATCAGATCCGGGCGATCCTGCATCTCCAGGCTGCCGCTGATGCCTTCGTCGGCGTACGTCGCGACGTGGTTCCACCTCTTGCGGCCGATGTGCCGTCTCGTTTTCTTGCCTTGGGCGGCCACACCAAAGCCCTTCTTCTGCTCCTCAGTCGAGACGCGCAGGTAGTCCACGGCTCGCAGGACGCGGCCTGCCTCTGAGCGTGAAACTACCTCGATCGAGCCTGGTGAGGTTGTGCTTCTATTGACCATGTCGACTCCATGTCAGTCGGCTGGCCCTGGGGCGGTGGCAGCCGCTGCCAGGGCCGTTTTGTTTAGAAAAGCCTATCGGGATGACATCCAACTTGTAGGCTTTTAGGGAAAGTTGTGACGCGTTGCGCCTGTCTCCCGAATATGAGGCGGAGAAGTCGGGCGCGTTCGGTGCGTAGTGCTGTGTTGACGTACGCGAGTGCATCGCAGCCGCGTACGTCGGATCCGAGCGGGCCGTGGGGCACGTGCGGGACTTCCAGGCGGAGCTCACCCCATACAGCCGACAGCCCGAGGTCGCCGCCTCCATCCGTTGCCCGAGTAGCCGGTCGCGAGCAGGCCGCCGTCACCTTGGGTTGTCGATATGCAGGCTCTGGCAACCGTCGGTAGCCGCCTGGGCGTCCCAGTCGCTAGAGGGCAGGTCGAGTGGGAGGCTGTGTTTTATGAAGTTCATCCTGAACATCATCTGGTTGGTGCTCTGTGGCTTCTGGATGGCGATCGGGTACGTTGTTGCGGCTCTGATCTGCTTTATCTTGATCATTACCATTCCATTCGGCATCGCCTCGCTGCGTATCGCGAGCTTCGCCCTGTGGCCGTTCGGCCGGACGGCAGTCGAGCGGCGGGACGCCGGTGCGGGTTCGCTGATCGGGAACGTGATCTGGTTCGTCTTCGCCGGGTGGTGGCTGGCCTTGGGGCACATCGTCACCGGCATCGCCCTGTGCATCACCATCATCGGGATCCCGCTGGGCATCGCGAACTTCAAGCTGATCCCGGTCTCGCTGATGCCTCTGGGCCGCGAGATCGTCCCGACGGACCAGGCGTTCGCCGGGCGCTGGTAGGAAACCGCCGGCTCCCGCCGGGGGTCGCCCTTGAGGCCGGGTACGCCGAAGGCGCGCCGGAGGGGGATCCCTCCGGCGCGCCCCGGATGTGACTGCTGCCGACTACCGCTGATTTACCGGTAGTTGACGAACTGGATCGCGAAGTCCAGGTCCTTGCCCTTGAGGAGGGCCTGGACGGCCTGGAGGTCGTCGCGGCTCTTGGAGCTGACGCGCAGCTCGTCGCCCTGGACCTGCGCCTTGACGCCCTTCGGGCCCTCGTCGCGAATGATCTTGGCGACCTTCTTCGCGTTCTCCTGCGAGATCCCCTCCTCGATCGAGGCGAAGATCTTGTACTCCTTGCCGGAGGCCTGCGGCTCGCCCGCGTCGAGCGACTTCAGCGAGATCCCGCGCTTGACCAGCTTGGTCTCGAAGATGTCGAGGACGGCCTTGACCCGCTCCTCGGCATTGGCGCGCATCTCGATCTTGTCGCCGGACCATGCGATCGAGGCGCCGACGCCCTTGAAGTCGTAACGCTGGGAGATCTCCTTGGCGGCCTGGTTGAGGGCGTTGTCGACCTCCTGCCGCTCGACCTTCGAGACGATGTCGAAACTGGAGTCGGCCATATTGAGTTGGCTCCTCGTACGTAGATCCATCGGGGGGTGCGGCTCGGTGCTCCGCCGGCCCGGGGGCCGGTGGAGGAGCGCCCCGTCAGCCTAGCCACCCCGGGCCCGTTCGCACGGGCGATGAACCGAGTGGCGGACCACCCCAGGTCATCGGGTATGGTTTACGTCGTTGCCCCGGAGCGAATCGAAAGAGAGCCCGAGGCGACAGCCCATGGCGGTGTGCCCGAGTGGCCAATGGGAGCGGACTGTAAATCCGTCGGCTTAGCCTACCCAGGTTCGAATCCTGGCGCCGCCACGGAACGGGGCCCCTGACCTGAAAAGGTCAGGGGCTTCTTTCGTTTCCGGGCCGCCTTTCAGCCGCCCGCCGCCGCCTTCACCGCCTCCGTCACCGGCGTGTCGCCGCCGATCAGCTCCAGCGTCCGCCCCGCCGTGCCCGGCTCGTCCAGCAGTGCCGCGAGGACCGCCGCGACGTCGTCCCGGGTCACCTCGCCCCGGCCCGTGGACTCCCCGAGCGTCACCAGCCCCGTACCGGCGTCGTCCGTGAGCCGCCCGGGCCGCAGGATCGTCCAGTCCAGGCCCGCCCTGGCCCGTACGTCCGCGTCCGCCGCCCCCTTCGCGCGCAGGTACGCGGCGAAGACCGGATCGGTGCCCTCCGGGGGCTCGCGGTCGGCGCCCATGGAGGAGACCACGAGGAAACGGCGGACCCCCGCCGCCTCGGCCGCGTCCGCGAAGAGGGCCGCCGCCGCGCGGTCCACGGAGTCCTTGCGGGCGATGCCGCTGCCCGGCCCCGCGCCGGCCGCGAAGACGGCGGCGTCGGCGGACTCCAGATGCTTCACCAGATCGCCCACGGAGGCCGACTCCAGGTCGCACACGACCGGTTCGGCACCGGCCGCCAGGAGGGCGCCGGCCTGCTCGGGCCTGCGGACGATGCCCGCGATCTCGTCTCCGCGCGCGTGCAGCAGCCGCTCCAGCCGCAGCGCGATCTGACCATGTCCACCAGCGATGACAATGCGCATGATCCGACCGTACGCCGATCACCGGAATCCGACAGAGGGCCTCGCCGGACCCGCCCCGGCCCCGCGTCAGGACGGCTCGCCACCGCCGCGCGAGGACTGCCGGGGCAGCTCCAGGGCCGCGGCGGCCGACCCGTCGCAGTACTCCCGCACGGCGCTCGTACGGGCCACCACGCGGCCCTTGTGCACCACGAGGCGGCTGTAGGCCATCGAGAGCACGCCCTCGATGCGCTCGCCGCGGACGGCCAGCAGCTCGGCCGGGAAGCCCGCCTCCACCCGCACCCGCGGCAGCCCCATGGCCGCCCGCGCCCACCCGCTGACCGCCTCGTACGCCTCCTCGGGCCGCAGCTCGCCGTGCGAGGCCAGCAGGAACGCGGCCTCCAGGGGATCGCCGCGCCCGACCGGATTGGCCGCGTCGCGCAGCGCGCCGCTGCCGGCCGCCACCCGCACCCCCGCCGCCCGCAGGAGCCGCACCGGGGCGCAGCGCGAGACGCGTGCGCCGCGCTGCTCCAGTGTCCCGCAGTCGCCCTGCGGCAAGCAGACGACGGTGACCCCGGCGGCGGCGAGCTGCCCGGCCGCCCGGACGGCCAGGTCGCGGGGGAGCCGGGCGAGGCCGCCGCAGGGGCCGAGGGTGACGCCGGGGCGCAGGCCGCCGGCCATGGCGGCCAGCCGGGCGAGCCGGGCCGGGTCGGAGCCGTCGGTGTGCAGGTCGACCGGGCAGCCGGACTCGGCGGCGAGGTCGAGGGCGGCCTCGGCGAAGCCGGTGGGGTCGGGGTCGAGGTCGGGGCAGCCGCCCACGGCGGCGCCCATCTTCACGGCGTCCCGCAGCAGGGCCAGCCCGTCGGCTCCGGCGGCCCCGGTCAGCAGCCGGGGCACGGCGACGGCGGTGAGGTCGGTCAGCCCGCGCAGCGCCCGCCGGGCCTGCAGGACGGCCTCCAGCGAGCGCAGTCCCTGCACGTCGCCGATCCGCACGTGGCAGCGCAGGGCGGTGGCCCCGTGCCCGAGCTGGAGCAGCGCGGCCTCGGTGGCGCGGCGCTGGACGTCCTCGGGGGCGTACGAGACGGGGCCGTCGGCCTCGGCGGTGAGCGCGGTGGCGCCGTGCCCGTGCGGTTCGGCGGGCGCGGGCAGCAGCAGATAGCCGCTGAGGTCCACGCGGGGGCCGGGCGCCAGGCTGCCGGCGGTGCCCACCGCCTCGATGTGCCCGCCGCTGAGCCGCACGTCGACGGTGCGGCCGTCGGCGAGCCGGGCGCCGCAGAGGACGAGGGCGCCGTCGCCGGGCACGACGGCGGGAGGGGTGGCATCGCCGCCGGGGTTCGCCGGGGGCTGCGGCTGGCTGTCGGGCATCGCGCTCCTCCGGGGGCCGGGGCGTGCATGATCACGCAGCACGTCCGAGCGTAGGGCGCGTCAGGAACGGCTTCGAGCAAGCGACGAATAGTCGTACTGGTGTGGTGCGGGAAGGCTTCCGTGGCACCGTCGCGGGCCTCGCTCGGATACGGATTTCACCTTCGGCGGCCAACCGTGTAATGTCTTCCTCGCTCGCCCCAATAGCTCAGTCGGCAGAGCGTCTCCATGGTAAGGAGAAGGTCAACGGTTCGATTCCGTTTTGGGGCTCTGGTGTGAGAGGTTCCTCGCCTTCGGGCGGGGAGTCCCTCCCGCATCAAAGCGGTGTAGCTCAGTCGGTAGAGCAAGCGGCTCATAATCGCTGTGTCACCGGTTCAAGTCCGGTCACCGCTACACGTAGTAGCCGATTGTGGGGTCGGTCCTCCGGTCGGCTACTCTTGTCTGCGTTCATCCGTCCATTCCGTCAAGGAGCACTCACGTGGCTGCCACCGACGTCCGCCCGAAGATCACGCTGGCCTGCGTGGAGTGCAAGGAGCGGAACTACATCACCAAGAAGAACCGGCGTAACGACCCGGACCGTCTTGAGATGAAGAAGCACTGCCCCCGTTGCAACTCGCACACCGCGCACCGCGAGACGCGATAACAACAGGCTCGTTCATGAGGCCGTCCCCATTGCTTGGGGGCGGCCTCGTGGCGTATCCGCCACCGTAACCACCCAGGAGGTGCCGAGCCCATGGCGCTCGACCAGTCCTTCGTAGGGCGGACCTATCCGGCCACCGAACCGTACGAGGTCGGCCGGGAGAAGATCCGCGAATTCGCCGAGGCCATCGGCGACACCAATCCGGTGTACACCGACCCCGAGGCCGCCAAGGCGCTGGGGCATCAGGATGTGATCGCCCCGCCGACTTTCGTCTTCTCCGTCACGTACCGGGCCGCCGGCGCGGTCGTGAACGACCCGCAGCTGGGCCTGGACTATTCGCGCGTCGTGCACGGCGACCAGAAGTTCGCCTACGCCCGCCCCGTGCGGGCCGGTGACCGCCTCTCGGTCGTCTCCACGATCGAGTCGATCAAGTCCCTGGCGGGCAACGACGTCCTGTCGGTCCGCGGCGACGTCCGGGACGAGCACGGCGAGCACGTGGTGACCGCGCACACGACGCTGGTGGCCCGCGCGGCCGAGGAGGCGTGATGGCTGCCCGTATCTCCTACGACGAGGTCGAGATCGGCGCCGAGCTGCCGGCCCGCTCCTTCCCGGTGACGCGCGCGGACCTGGTCCGCTACGCGGGCGCCTCGGGCGACTTCAACCCGATCCACTGGAACGAGAAGTTCGCCAGGGAAGTCGGCCTGCCGGACGTGATCGCGCACGGCATGTTCACCATGGCCGAGGCGGGCCGCGTCGTCACCGACTGGGTGGGCGACCCGGGCGCCGTCGCCGAGTACGGCGTGCGCTTCACCCGCCCGGTCGTCGTGCCGAACGACGACAAGGGCGCGGTGATCGAGGTCACGGCCAAGGTCGCGGCCAAGGACGACGAGCGCCGGACGGTCCGGGTGGACCTGGTGGTCAAGAGCGAGGGCCAGAAGGTCCTGGGGATGTCGCGAGCGGTAGTACGCCTCGCCTGACGCCGGGGGCGCCGCGGCCGAGCGGCGCCCTCCCCCTTTGACATCACAGGTAAGTGACCAATAACTTACTCCTCATGGTCAGGATGAGCGCGGAGGAGCGCCGCGAGAGTGTGATCCGCGCCGCGATCACGGAGTTCGCGCGCGCCGGCTACAAGGGCACGTCCACGGAGGCGATCGCGCGCCGCGTGGGCGTCTCGCAGCCGTATCTGTTCCGGCTCTTCCCCACCAAGGAAGCGATCTTCCTGGCGGCGGCCCACCGCTGCCTGGAGGAGACCCGGGAGGTCTTCCGGAAGGCGGTCGAGGGCGCGCCGCCCCGCGGGGCGCTGCAGGCCATGGCCGCCGCCTACGACCACCTCATCGCCGAGGACCCCGAGAAGCTGCAGATGCAGATGCAGATCTACGTCGCGGTGGCCTCGGCCGAGGCGGCGGGGGACCACGAGTTCGGGAGCGCGATCCGGGCGGCGTGGCTGGAGCTGTGGGACGGGGCGCACCTGGCGCTCGGCGGGGACCCGGCGGAGACGACGAGGTTCCTGGCCAAGGGGATGCTGATCAACACGCTGGTGTCCCTGGGCTTCCCGCCGGACCACAGGGTGTGGAGCGGTTTCTGAGGATCCCCAAGGCCTGCGCCTCCGCACACCCACCAAAGTTAGTGACCAATTACTAATCAAGCAGCCAACAGGGGGAAGCATGCAGCCCAAAGCGATCTGGGCCCTGATCATCACCGGCGTGGCCGGCTTCATGGCGGCCTTGGACAACCTGGTCGTCACCACCGCCCTCCCGTCCATCCGCAAGGACCTCGGCGGGGCGCTGGAAGACCTCGAATGGACCGTCAACGCCTACACGCTGACCTTCGCGGTCCTGCTCATGTTCGGCGCGGCCCTGGGCGACCGCTTCGGCCGCCGCAAGCTCTTCGTCACCGGCCTGGTGATCTTCACGGCCGCCTCCGCCGCGGCCGCCCTCGCGCCCGGCATCGAGGTCCTGATCGCCGCCCGGGCCGTCCAGGGCGTGGGCGCCGCCATCACCATGCCGCTGACGCTCACCCTGCTCACCGCGGCCGTCCCCGCCGACCGCCGGGGCCTGGCGTACGGCATCAAGGGGGCCGTGGACGGCCTGGCGGTCGCCGGCGGCCCGCTCATCGGCGGCGCGCTCACCGAGCACATCTCCTGGCAGTGGATCTTCTGGCTCAACGTGCCGCTGGGCCTGGCCCTCATCCCGCTGGCCCGCCTCCGCCTGGACGAGTCGCGCGCCGAGAACGCCCGCCTCGACCTCCCCGGCACGCTCCTCGTCAGCGGCG
The DNA here is from genome assembly GCF_013394065.1 of Streptomyces rectiverticillatus. NCBI lineage: Bacteria > Bacillati > Actinomycetota > Actinomycetes > Kitasatosporales > Streptomycetaceae > Streptomyces > Streptomyces rectiverticillatus. The sequence goes on along the minus strand of NZ_CP040752.1, from coordinate 3,305,337 downwards.
GCCTCTTCGGCGTCGTCTACGGGCTGATCAACGCCGACGCGCACGGCTGGACGAGCCCCCGGGTCCTGATCGCCCTCATCGCGGGCAGCGTCCTCATAGGAGGCTTCATCGGCCACGGCCTCCGCGCCGAGCGGCCCATGCTCCCCATGCGCCTCTTCAAGAACCGCGCCTTCGCAGGCGTCAACGCCGCGAGCGTCTTCATGTTCGTGGGCATGTTCGGCGCGATCTTCCTGCTCAGCCAGTTCCTCCAGAACGTCCTCGGCTACTCGCCCACCGAGGCCGGGCTGCGCATGCTCCCCTGGACCGGAATGCCCATGATCGCGGCGCCGCTCTCCGGCTACCTCGCCGACCGCATCGGCAGCCGCCCCGTCGTCGTCACCGCCCTGGCCCTCCAGGCGCTCGGCCTCGCCCACTTCGCCCTGGTCATGAGCCCGGACGTCTCCTACGCGGCCCAGCTCCCCGGGCTGATCGTCAGCGGCATCGGCATGGGCCTGTTCTTCGCCCCCGCCGCGAAGCTCGTCATGTCCAGCGTCCGCCCGGCGGAGCAGGGCATCGCCTCCGGTGCGAACAACGCTCTGCGGGAGGTGGGCGGGGCGCTGGGCATCGCCGTCCTGGCCTCCCTCTTCTCCGCACAGGGCGGCTACGGGTCGCCCCAGCGCTTCCTGGACGGCCTGACGCCTGCGCTGTGGGCGGGGGCGGCGGCGGTGGCGCTCGGGGCGCTGGCGGCGACCCTGATCCCGCCCCGGCGTGACGCCGCCCACGGGGCCGGGGCCCCTGCGGCGAGCCCGGCCACCGCGCCCTGACGGCCCGACCCCGCCGCTGCGCGGCGGGGCCACTCCCACCCACCCGCCCGTTACTGAAAGTGCGTGCTGCACCAGACAAGCGCGACGCGCTCAAGCGGCGACGCGCTGAGGAGGAACCGACTACGGGAGGGGGACGGGGGCGCAGGGGGTGTTTCGGAATGCTGCCGGATATTTGTGGGCGGCGCGCCGGGTGCCCGGTCCGGCAGACGGTTCCGCCCGTAAAATATCCGATTCCGAAACACCCCCGGAGCCCCCGGCCCCCGGCCCCGGACCACCGTGCCCGACCCACCCGTACCCTGGTCTGGTGCAGGAACGACACGACGCCCCCCTCGCCCCCCTGACCACCTTCAGGCTCGGCGGCCCGGCCACCCGCCTGATCACGGCCACCACCGACGCCGAGGTGATCGCCGCCGTCCGCGAGGCCGACGAGACCGCCACCCCGCTGCTGATCATCGGCGGCGGCAGCAACCTCGTCATCTCCGACAAGGGCTTCGAGGGCACCGCCCTGCGCATCGCGACCACCGGCTTCACCCTGAACGGCACCAGCCTCGAACTGGCCGCCGGCGAGAACTGGTCCGACGCCGTCGCCCGCACCGTCGAAGCCGGCCTCGCCGGCATCGAATGCCTCGCCGGCATCCCCGGCTCCGCCGGCGCCACCCCCATCCAGAACGTCGGCGCCTACGGCCAGGACGTCGCCCAGACGATCACCGAGGTCGTCGCCTACGACCGCCGTACCGGCGAGACGGTGACGCTCACCGACGCCGAGTGCGCCTTCTCCTACCGCCACAGCCGTTTCAAGCAGGACTCCGCCCGCTACGTCGTCCTCCGCGTCCGCTTCGAGCTGGAGGACGCGGACGGCATGTCCGCCCCCATCCGCTACCCGGAGACCGCCCGCGCCCTCGGCGTCGAGGCCGGCGACCGCGTCCCCGCGGACCAGGCCCGCGAGACGGTCCTCAAGCTGCGCGCGGGCAAGGGCATGGTCCTCGACCCGGAGGACCACGACACGTGGTCGGCGGGCTCGTTCTTCTGCAACCCGATCCTGACCGAGGCGGAGCACGCGGCGTTCCTGGACCGCGTGGCGGACCGGCTCGGCCCGGACGTGGCGCCTCCGGCGTACCCGGCGGGGGAGGGGTTCATGAAGACCTCGGCGGCCTGGCTGATCGACAAGGCGGGCTTCACGAAGGGGTACGGGGCGGGCCCGGCGCGCATCAGCACGAAGCACACGCTCGCTCTGACGAACCGGGGCGAGGCCACGACCGAAGACCTCCTGGCCCTGGCCCGCGAGGTCCGAGCCGGCGTCCACGAGGCGTTCGGGGTGACCCTGGTGAACGAGCCGGTCACGGTCGGCGTGGCACTGTAAGAGCGGCCTTTTGAATGGCGAGCCGCGTCAGCCGGCGAGCCAGTCCTCGATCCCCCGCAGCAACCCCGCCCGCACAGCCTCCGGCGCAGCCGACCCCCGTACCGACTGCCGCGCCAGCTCCGCCAGCTCGGCATCGGTGAAGCCGTGGTGCTCCCGCACCAGCTCGTACTGCGCGGCGAGCCGCGAGCCGAAGAGCAGGGGGTCGTCCGCGCCGAGAGCTATCGGCACGCCGGCGTCCCACAGGGCGCGCAGGGGCACGTCGCCCGGCTTCTCGTAGACGCCGAGGGCGACGTTCGACGACGGGCACACCTCGCACGTCACCCCCCGCTCGGCGAGCTTCCGCAGAAGCCGCGGATCCTCCGCGGCCCGCACCCCGTGCCCGACGCGCGACGCGTGCAGGTCGTCGAGGCAGTCCCGCACGCTGCTCGGGCCCGCCAGCTCGCCCCCGTGGGGCGCGGCCAGCAGCCCGCCTTCACGGGCGATCTCGAAGGCGCGGTCGAAGTCGCGCGCGAGGCCGCGCCGCTCGTCGTTGGAGAGCCCGAACCCGACCACGCCCCGGTCGGCGAACCGCACGGCGAGCCGCGCGAGCGTCCGCGCATCCAGCGGGTGCTTCATGCGATTGGCGGCGACGAGCACCCGCATGCCCAGGCCGGTCTCCTTCGAAGCGGTCTCGACCGCGTCGAGGATGATTTCCAGAGCGGGGATGAGCCCGCCCAGCCGCGGCGCGTACGACGTCGGATCGACCTGGATCTCCAGCCACCCGGCCCCGTCCCGGACGTCCTCCTCCGCGGCTTCCCGCACGAGCCGCTGAATGTCCTCCGGGGCCCGCAGGCACGACCGCGCGATGTCGTACAGCCGCTGGAACCGGAACCAGCCCCGCTCGTCCGTCGCCCGCAGCTTCGGGGGCTCACCGCTGCTCAGTGCTTCCGGGAGGTGCACCCCGTACTTGTCGGCGAGCTCCAGCAGGGTGTCGGACCGCATCGACCCGGTGAAGTGCAGGTGCAGATGGGCCTTCGGCAGCAATCGGACGTCACGAACACTCTCCATTCGCAGATCCTGCCGCATGCACAGGCCAACCGGAAGGGAGTTTGTCTCAACGGCCCCCTTAACGGGCGCCGCCCCGAAAACGAATACGGGCCCCCGGCACCAGCCGGGAGCCCGTATGCACGAAAGCCAAGCCCAAGCCCAAGCCCAAGGCCAAGCCCAAGACCTAGGCCCTGGCCTCCGCCAGGAGCTTCTGGATCCGCGAGACGCCCTCGACGAGGTCCTCGTCGCCCAGCGCGTAGGACAGCCGCAGGTACCCCGGCGTGCCGAAGGCCTCGCCCGGCACCACCGCGACCTCGACCTCTTCCAGGATCAGCGCGGCGAGCTCCACGGACGTGGCGGGCCGCTTGCCGCGGATCTCCTTGCCCAGGAGCTCCTTGACCGACGGGTACGCGTAGAAGGCACCCTCCGGCTCGGGGCAGAAGACGCCGTCGATCTCGTTGAGCATGCGCACGATCGTGCGGCGGCGCCGGTCGAAGGCGAGCTTCATCTCGTCGACGGCGGACAGGTCACCCGCGACCGCGGCGATCGCGGCCCGCTGTGCGACGTTGGACACATTCGACGTGGCGTGCGACTGCAGGTTCGTCGCGGCCTTGATCACGTCCTGCGGGGCGATGACCCACCCGACCCGCCATCCGGTCATGGCGTACGTCTTGGCGACGCCGTTGACGACGATGCACTTGTCGCGGAGCTCCGGCACCACGACCGGCAGCGACGAGAACTCGGCGTCGCCGTAGACGAGGTGCTCGTAGATCTCGTCCGTCAGCACCCACAGCCCGTGCTCCGCGGCCCAGCGGCCGACGGCCTCCACCTGCTCGCGCGAGTACACAGCGCCGGTCGGGTTCGACGGGGAGACGAAGAGCAGCACCTTCGTCCGCTCGGTGCGGGCGGCCTCCAGCTGCTCCACCGAGACGCGGTAGCCGGTGGTCTCGTCGGCGACGACGTCGACGGGGACGCCGCCGGCCAGCCGGATGGACTCGGGGTACGTGGTCCAGTACGGCGCCGGGACGATGACCTCGTCGCCCGGGTCGAGGATCGCGGCGAAGGCCTCGTAGATGGCCTGCTTGCCGCCGTTGGTGACCAGCACCTGCGAGGCCTCGACCTGGTAGCCGGAGTCGCGCAGCGTCTTGGCGGCGATGGCGGCCTTCAGCTCGGGCAGGCCGCCGGCGGGCGTGTAGCGGTGGTTCTTCGGGTCGCGGCAGGCCTCCACCGCGGCCTCGACGATGTAGCCGGGGGTCGGGAAGTCGGGCTCGCCTGCACCGAAGCCGATCACCGGGCGGCCGGCGGCCTTGAGGGCCTTGGCCTTGGCGTCGACGGCGAGCGTCGCGGACTCGGAGATCGACCCGATGCGGGTCGACACCCGGCGCTCGGTGGGGGACTGGACGGAGGGCTCGGAAGGAGGAGTCGCAGCGGTCATGGGGGCATCGTTGCAGACGGGGGACGAAGCGGGAGCACCCGTTTCCCATATGGCTTCGCGTACGGTCCACGTACGGTCCACGTACGGTCCACAAGCCCCGGAAGAAGCCATTCCGGCAGGGCTCCGCGACCCGTCGCGGCACAAGCTGTTCGACGCACGCCCCAGGACCACGTACACTCACTCGTCGTTGGCCCTCACCGGCCGCAATCCGGCTCCGCACACACCGTGCGAACGCTCGGATGCGGTACGTTGGGGAAACCACAAAGGGTCGTAGCTCAATTGGTAGAGCACTGGTCTCCAAAACCAGCGGTTGGGGGTTCAAGTCCCTTCGGCCCTGCTACACGCATCGTCACCAGGGTGCGTGCGTGCGTACGTACTGAAATGCACCGCCGTGCGGCTCAACCGGGCGCGGCACGGCTCACGACCCGGATTCAGGTGAGGACGTAGTGACGGAAGCCCTTGGCTCCACCGCGACGCCTGAGAGCGGTCGTCCCGAGGACGAGGTGGCCGCCAAGAAGGGCCGCCGTGGCGGGAAGCGCGGGAAGAAGGGCCCCTTCGGCCGCCTCGCGCTGTTCTACCGCCAGATCGTCGCCGAGCTCCGCAAGGTCGTCTGGCCCACCCGGGGCCAGCTGTCGACGTACACCACTGTGGTGATCGTCTTTGTCGTCATCGTCATTGGCCTGGTCACCGTGATTGACTATGGATTCACCAACGCCGTCAAGTACGTCTTCGGCTGAATCCGCGGGTAGGGCGGCTGCCGTGAGGCGGGCCGCCCCTTTCGCACGTTCCACCCCTTGTAGCCAGGAAGAAGCAGCCACGTGTCTGACCCGAACCTGAACGACGCCGTCGAGCCCGTCGAGGCGGCAGAGGCCGACGTGGATGCCGCCGCCTCGGCAGAGGTCGAGGGCGACGACACCGCGCAGGAGATCGTCGAGGGCGCCGACGCCGCCGACGAGCTCGACGCCGAGGAAGCCGCTGCGGGCGAGCCGGCCGAGGAGGCCGCTCTCCACGTCGAGTCCGACGAGGCCGCCGAGGACGAGGCCGAAGAGGCCGCCGAGGAAGAGCCCGCCGTCGACCCCATCGCGGCCCTGCGCGAAGAGCTCCGCGGCCTGCCCGGCGAGTGGTACGTCATCCACACCTACGCCGGTTACGAGAACCGCGTGAAGACCAACCTCGAGCAGCGCGCCGTCTCGCTGAACGTCGAGGACTACATCTTCCAGGCCGAGGTGCCGCAGGAAGAGGTCGTCCAGATCAAGAACGGCGACCGCCGCACCGTCCGCCAGAACAAGCTCCCGGGCTACGTCCTGGTGCGCATGGACCTGACGAACGAGTCCTGGGGCGTCGTCCGCAACACCCCGGGCGTCACCGGCTTCGTCGGCAACGCCTACGACCCCTACCCGCTGACGCTGGACGAGATCGTCAAGATGCTCGCCCCGGAGGCCGAGGAGAAGGCCGCCCGCGAGGCCGCCGAGGCCGAGGGCAAGCCGGCGCCGCAGCGCAAGGTCGAGGTCCAGGTGCTGGACTTCGAGGTGGGCGACTCGGTCACCGTCACCGACGGTCCGTTCGCGACCCTGCAGGCCACGATCAACGAGATCAACGCCGACTCGAAGAAGGTCAAGGGCCTCGTCGAGATCTTCGGTCGCGAGACCCCGGTCGAGCTCAGCTTCGACCAGATCCAGAAGAACTGACACTTCTGAACAAACGCCTCCGAACAGGTCAGACGGGCTGATAAAGCCCGTCTGACCTGCTCGGTTTTTGGCCGCAGCATGTTACCCGTTATCGTGGTGCGGTATGCCTGCGCGCACTGTGCGCAGGCAAAAAACTCTCACTAGGACCCGGAGAGAGCAATGCCTCCCAAGAAGAAGAAGGTCACGGGGCTTATCAAGCTCCAGATCAGCGCCGGTGCCGCGAACCCGGCTCCGCCGGTCGGCCCCGCGCTGGGCCAGCACGGCGTCAACATCATGGAGTTCTGCAAGGCCTACAACGCCGCGACCGAGTCGCAGCGTGGCATGGTCGTGCCGGTGGAGATCACGGTCTACGAGGACCGTTCCTTCACCTTCGTGACCAAGACTCCGCCGGCCGCGAAGCTGATCCTCAAGGCCGCGGGCGTGGACAAGGGCTCGGGCGAGCCGCACAAGACCAAGGTCGCCAAGATCACCGAGGCGCAGGTCCGTGAGATCGCCACGACCAAGATGCCCGACCTGAACGCCAACGACCTGGACGCCGCGTCGAAGATCATCGCCGGCACCGCCCGTTCCATGGGCATCACGGTCGAGGGCTGACCTCCACCCCCCTGGCAGCACCCCGTGGAAGGGCCAGCGCCGGCCCGTACCACGACTCCAATCACCACTGAGGAGTTTCAGTGAAGCGCAGCAAGACTCTTCGCAACGTGGACGCGAAGATCGACCGGGAGCGTCTGTACGCCCCGCTCGAGGCCGTCCGCCTGGCGAAGGACACCTCCGCCACCAAGTTCGACGCGACCGTCGAGGTTGCCATGCGTCTGGGCGTCGACCCGCGCAAGGCCGACCAGATGGTCCGCGGCACCGTGAACCTTCCGCACGGCACCGGTAAGACCGCCCGGGTCCTGGTCTTCGCGACCGGCGACCGTGCCGAGGCCGCGCGTGCCGCGGGCGCCGACATCGTCGGCGCCGACGAGCTCATCGACGAGGTCGCGAAGGGCCGTCTGGACTTCGACGCCGTCGTCGCCACCCCGGACCTCATGGGCAAGGTCGGCCGCCTCGGCCGCGTGCTCGGTCCGCGTGGTCTGATGCCGAACCCGAAGACCGGCACGGTCACCCCGGACGTGGCGAAGGCTGTCACGGACATCAAGGGCGGCAAGATCGAGTTCCGCGTCGACAAGCACTCGAACCTGCACTTCATCATCGGCAAGGTCTCCTTCGACGAGACCAAGCTGGTGGAGAACTACGCCGCGGCGCTCGAGGAGATCACCCGCCTCAAGCCGTCCGCCGCGAAGGGCCGCTACATCAAGAAGGCGACCCTGACCACCACCATGGGCGCCGGCATCCCGCTGGACCCGAACCGCACCCGCAACCTCCTCGTCGAGGACGAGGCCGTCTGATCCTGACCGGATCACGACGCCTCTGCGCGTAAGCGAACGAGCAGGCCCCGCATCTCCTGTGAGATGCGGGGCCTGCTCGCGTTTTTAACGTCTTCGATGCGGTTGTCCGGGGTATCCGCCGGTGAGGTGAACTAACGTTCACATTGATCGCTTTTGAGTAGAGGGGGGCAAGGACATGCACGAGTCCACCTGGAAGCGCCTGGGCCTGTCCGTGACGGCCGTGGCCCTGCTGGCCGGCGTCACGGCCTGCGGCGGCGGCGAGAAGGACGACAAGGGCGCCTCAGGGGCCTCCACCAAGGCGGAGAAGCCTGCGGCGGCGGGGGTGGCGGCCGAGGCCGTCAACGCGGCCTTCAGGAAGACGCAGTCGGTGAAGTCCGCCAAGTTCAAAATGACCATGAAGGTGCCGGGTCTGGGCGATCAGCCCGTGACCCTGGAGTCCTCCGGTGTCATGGGGTGGGACCCCGCCGTCGTGGACCAGCGCGTGGCCGGGCTGCCCGGGAAGGACGGCGCTGCCGCCGAGAGCCGGGTCATCACGATCGGCAGCGTCACCTACACGGACGTGGGCCCGGAGGCCGCTGCCAAGAACGACGGCAAGCGCTGGCTCAAGATGGACGTCGCGGAGATGGCCAAGGAGTCCGGCGGCGACTCGAAGGCCCTCCAGCAGCTCATGGGCGGCGGGCAGGGGCAGAGCCAGGACCCGGCCAAGCAGATGGCGCTGCTCAAGGAGTCGCCCAACGTCAAGCTGGTCGGCGAGGAGACGGTCGAGGGGAAGCAGGCCCGGCACTACAAGGGCACGCTCACCGCGGACGAGGCCGTGAAGTCCAACAAGAGCCTCGAGGGCCTCGACGAGAAGGACCGGCAGCAGTTGCTGGACTCGATCAAGCAGGCCGGCATCACGCAGTACGACATGGACGTCTGGGTGAACTCCGACGACCTCCCCGTGAAGCTGGTCATGAACATGGACACCGTCAAGGGCCGGATGGAGATCACCCAGAACCTCTCCGACTTCGGGGCCAAGGCCGACGTCCAGGCGCCTCCGGCGGAGCAGACCGTCGACCTGCTGGAGAAGATCAAGAAGATGAAGGAGACCGGCGACACCCCGTCGCTGTCCTCCTGACCTGCGGGGAAACCGCCGCCCGGGGGCCGATTTGCCTCCGGGCACCCCCTTCGCGTACCTTCTTGCAGAAGCCAAAGACCGCTGGTCGTTGCTGTGCCTCTGCAAAGAGGTGTGGTGGCCGAAGGATCCGCTAGCTGCGGGCGACCTGCGCAGGTGATTTGAGGATGCACTCCCGCGACGACTTCGGGTCGAAGCGGTCGAGTTACGCCCCGAGCGCCTGCGCCGGGGCGTTTCGTTTTGCCCAAGTCCCTTCGCATAGCGGTCCCGAATCACCCGGAAGGAGGCCGAGGCTCATGGCGACGTCCGCCAAGGCTGCTGCGGTTGCCGAGCTGACGGACAAGTTCCGTAGCTCGAATGCCGCTGTGCTGACCGAGTACCGCGGTCTCACCGTGGCGCAGCTCAAGACGCTGCGCCGTTCGCTCGGTGAGAACGCGCAGTACGCCGTGGTGAAGAACACGCTCACCCAGATCGCGGCCCGTGAGGCCGGGATCACGCTGGAGGACCAGCTCTTCGCTGGCCCGACGGCGGTTGCCTTCGTCACCGGTGACCCGGTGGAGTCGGCGAAGGGTCTTCGTGACTTCGCCAAGGAGAACCCCAACCTCATCATCAAGGGCGGTGTCCTTGACGGTAAGGCGCTGTCCGCCGATGAGATCAAGAAGCTTGCGGACCTCGAGTCCCGCGAGGTTCTGCTCAGCAAGCTGGCCGGTGCCATGAAGGGCAAGCAGTCTCAGGCTGCCTCGCTCTTCCAGGCGCTGCCGACGAAGCTCGTCCGCACTGCGGACGCGCTGCGCGCCAAGCTCGCCGAGCAGGGCGGTGCCGAGTAATTCGGCTCGCGCATTGATCGGTGCCGCACAAGGGCGGCATTGATCGCAGCGGGCCGCACGCCCGCCGACATGTACATCCGGCACCTGCCGATTTAGTGGAAGGACCCGCCACCATGGCGAAGCTGACCCAGGACGAGCTGCTCGCGCAGTTCGAGGAGATGACCCTCATCGAGCTCGCGGCCTTCGTGTCCGCGTTCGAGGAGAAGTTCGACGTCACCGCCGCCGCTGCCGCGCCGGTCATGGTCGCCGGTGCCGCCGGTGGCGCCGCTGCCGCCGAGGTCGAGGAGAAGGACGAGTTCGACGTCATCCTCACCGCCGCCGGTGACAAGAAGATCCAGGTCATCAAGGTCGTCCGTGAGCTGACCTCCCTGGGCCTGAAGGAGGCCAAGGACCTCGTCGACGGCACCCCGAAGCCGGTCCTCGAGAAGGTCGCCAAGGACGCCGCGGAGAAGGCCGCCGAGGCCCTCAAGGGCGCCGGCGCCTCCGTCGAGGTCAAGTAAGGCCTCTGGTCCATGCGCCTTCGGGCGCATGGCGCGAGTCGTCTGACTCTTTCCGCCGGCGGTAGCCGGTAGTCGAAGGGCGATCACCCATGCGGGTGGTCGCCCTTCGGCGTTTCCCCGGACGGCTGCGCCGAGCACGTCCCGGGGGCGAGTATGGTGATCTTCGTTGCCCTCCCGGAGGGGTCGTGGGCCTTGACGAACGCGACGGGGCGCGCAATTCTCAGGACGCGTCGCCACATCGGTCCACCGTCCGAGGCATGGATCGAAGGCGAACTGGGAAGTCTTGCGTCAGGCGATGCCTGCAGGCGTCCGCCGCACAGCGAGGGACAACAGGATCCCGGAGGGAGAGATTGGTATCGCACCGGTCTCCGCATATCCGCTCTGGACATCAGTGGGCCAAGTGGCTACACTGACCCTTTGCGCTGCCTGTTAGCTGCTCCCTGCCCGTCACCAGGGGCATGCCCACTGTCGAGCACTGCTGATGGAAACCCGCTGACCTGGGATTTCTTATCGATGCACGGAGTGGGGCCGGTACGCGCGTAGTGAGTCCGAGCCCTCGGAAGGACCCCCTCTTGGCCGCCTCGCGCAACGCCTCGACTGCCAATACGAACAACGGCGCCAGCACCGCCCCGCTGCGCATCTCTTTTGCGAAGATCAAGGAGCCCCTCGAGGTTCCGAACCTCCTTGCGCTGCAGACCGAGAGCTTCGACTGGCTGCTCGGCAATGCCGCCTGGAAGGCTCGCGTCGAGGCTGCGCTGGAGTCTGGTCAGGACGTCCCCACCAAGTCCGGTCTGGAGGAGATCTTCGAGGAGATCTCCCCGATCGAGGACTTCTCCGGGTCGATGTCGCTGACCTTCCGCGACCACCGTTTCGAGCCCCCGAAGAACTCGATCGACGAGTGCAAGGAGCGCGACTTCACGTACGCGGCCCCGCTCTTCGTCACCGCCGAGTTCACGAACAACGAGACCGGTGAGATCAAGTCTCAGACGGTCTTCATGGGCGACTTCCCGCTCATGACCAACAAGGGCACCTTCTGCATCAACGGCACCGAGCGTGTCGTCGTCTCGCAGCTGGTCCGCTCGCCCGGCGTCTACTTCGACTCCTCCATCGACAAGACGTCCGACAAGGACATCTTCACGGCCAAGATCATCCCGTCCCGGGGTGCCTGGCTGGAGATGGAGGTCGACAAGCGCGACATGGTCGGTGTCCGCATCGACCGCAAGCGCAAGCAGTCCGTTACCGTCCTCCTGAAGGCTCTCGGCTGGACCACCGAGCAGATCCTCGAGGAGTTCGGCGAGTACGAGTCCATGCGCGCCACCCTGGAGAAGGACCACACCCAGGGCCAGGACGACGCGCTGCTCGACATCTACCGCAAGCTGCGCCCGGGCGAGCCCCCGACGCGTGAGGCCGCGCAGACGCTGCTCGAGAACCTCTACTTCAACCCCAAGCGCTACGACCTCGCGAAGGTCGGCCGCTACAAGGTCAACAAGAAGCTCGGCGCGGAGGCCCCCCTCGACGCCGGTGTGCTGACCACGGACGACGTCATCGCGACGATCAAGTACCTGGTCAAGCTGCACGCCGGTGAGCTGGAGACGGTCGGCGAGAACGGCACCTCGATCGTCGTCGAGACCGACGACATCGACCACTTCGGCAACCGTCGTCTGCGCAACGTCGGCGAGCTCATCCAGAACCAGGTCCGCACGGGTCTGGCTCGTATGGAGCGCGTCGTCCGCGAGCGTATGACCACCCAGGACGTCGAGGCGATCACGCCGCAGACCCTGATCAACATCCGGCCGGTCGTCGCCTCCATCAAGGAGTTCTTCGGCACCAGCCAGCTGTCCCAGTTCATGGACCAGACCAACCCGCTGTCGGGTCTGACCCACAAGCGCCGTCTGTCGGCGCTGGGCCCGGGTGGTCTCTCCCGTGAGCGGGCCGGCTTCGAGGTCCGTGACGTTCACCCGTCGCACTACGGCCGCATGTGCCCGATCGAGACGCCCGAAGGCCCGAACATCGGTCTGATCGGCTCGCTCGCCTCCTACGGCCGCGTCAACGCGTTCGGCTTCGTCGAGACCCCGTACCGCAAGGTCGTCGAGGGCGTCGTCACGGACGAGGTCGACTACCTGACTGCCGACGAGGAAGACCGCTTCGTCATCGCCCAGGCGAACGCCGCCCTCACCGAGGACATGCGCTTCGCCGAGGCCCGCGTGCTGGTCCGCCGCCGTGGCGGCGAGATCGACTACATCGCCGGCGACGACGTCGACTACATGGACGTCTCCCCGCGCCAGATGGTGTCGGTCGCGACCGCCATGATCCCGTTCCTCGAGCACGACGACGCCAACCGCGCGCTCATGGGATCGAACATGATGCGCCAGGCCGTTCCGCTGATCAAGGCCGAGGCGCCGCTGGTCGGCACCGGCATGGAGTACCGCTGCGCGGTCGACGCCGGTGACGTCATCAAGGCCGAGAAGGACGGTGTCGTCCAGGAGGTCTCCGCCGACTACGTCACGGTGGCCAACGACGACGGCACGTACAACACCTACCGGGTCGCGAAGTTCTCGCGCTCCAACCAGGGCACGTCCTTCAACCAGAAGGTCGTCGTCGACGAGGGCGCCCGCGTCATCGCCGGCCAGGTGCTCGCCGACGGCCCGTCCACGGACGAGGGCGAGATGGCCCTCGGCAAGAACCTGCTCGTGGCCTTCATGCCGTGGGAGGGTCACAACTACGAGGACGCGATCATCCTGTCGCAGCGCCTCGTCCAGGACGACGTCCTCTCCTCGATCCACATCGAGGAGCACGAGGTCGACGCCCGTGACACCAAGCTCGGCCCGGAGGAGATCACCCGGGACATCCCGAACGTCTCCGAGGAGGTCCTCGCCGACCTCGACGAGCGCGGCATCATCCGCATCGGTGCCGAGGTCGTCGCCGGCGACATCCTGGTCGGCAAGGTCACCCCGAAGGGTGAGACCGAGCTGACCCCGGAGGAGCGCCTGCTCCGCGCGATCTTCGGTGAGAAGGCCCGTGAGGTCCGTGACACCTCGCTGAAGGTCCCGCACGGCGAGATCGGCAAGGTCATCGGCGTCCGCGTCTTCGACCGCGAGGAGGGGGACGAGCTTCCCCCGGGCGTGAACCAGCTGGTCCGCGTCTACGTCGCCCAGAAGCGCAAGATCACCGACGGTGACAAGCTCGCCGGCCGTCACGGCAACAAGGGTGTCATCTCCAAGATCCTCCCGGTCGAGGACATGCCGTTCCTCGAGGACGGCACCCCGGTCGACATCATCCTCAACCCGCTCGGTGTCCCGTCCCGAATGAACCCGGGCCAGGTCCTCGAGATCCACCTCGGCTGGCTCGCCAGCCGCGGCTGGAAGGTCGAGGGCGACGAGGACTGGATGAAGCGCCTGCAGGCCATCGGCGCCGACGACGTCGCGCCGGGCACCAACGTCGCGACCCCGGTCTTCGACGGCGCCCGCGAGGACGAGATCGCCGGTCTCTTCGAGTCCACGATCCCGAACCGCGACGGCGAGCGCATGGTGCTCCCGTCCGGCAAGGCCCGGATGTTCGACGGCCGCTCCGGCGAGCCGTTCCCGGACCCGATCTCCGTCGGGTACATGTACATCCTCAAGCTGCACCACCTGGTCGACGACAAGCTGCACGCCCGTTCGACCGGCCCGTACTCCATGATCACCCAGCAGCCGCTGGGTGGTAAGGCTCAGTTCGGTGGCCAGCGCTTCGGTGAGATGGAGGTGTGGGCGCTGGAGGCATACGGCGCCGCGTACGCCCTCCAGGAGCTGCTGACCATCAAGTCCGACGACGTCACCGGCCGCGTGAAGGTCTACGAGGCCATCGTCAAGGGCGAGAACATCCCCGAGCCCGGCATTCCCGAGTCCTTCAAGGTGCTCATCAAGGAAATGCAGTCCCTCTGCCTCAACGTGGAGGTGCTGTCCTCGGACGGCATGTCCATCGAGATGCGCGACACGGACGAGGACGTCTTCCGCGCTGCGGAAGAGCTCGGTATCGACCTGTCCCGGCGCGAGCCGAGCAGCGTCGAAGAGGTCTGACGGGTCTGACGGGGGGCTCGCCACGAGCCCCCCGTCGTCCCCGGACCCCCTCAGACCACTGATGAAGACACGACCCTGAAAGAGGGATTGACGAACAGTGCTCGACGTCAACTTCTTCGACGAGCTGCGGATCGGCCTGGCGACCGCGGACGACATCCGAACCTGGTCCCACGGCGAGGTCAAGAAGCCGGAGACCATCAACTACCGCACCCTCAAGCCCGAAAAGGACGGACTCTTCTGCGAGAAGATCTTCGGTCCGACCCGGGACTGGGAGTGCTACTGCGGCAAGTACAAGCGTGTCCGCTTCAAGGGCATCATCTGTGAGCGCTGTGGCGTCGAGGTCACCCGCGCCAAGGTGCGCCGTGAGCGGATGGGCCACATCGAGCTGGCCGCTCCCGTCACCCACATCTGGTACTTCAAGGGCGTTCCGTCGCGTCTGGGCTACCTGCTCGACCTCGCCCCGAAGGACCTCGAGAAGGTCATCTACTTCGCCGCCTACATGATCACGTGGGTGGACGAGGAGCGCCGTACGCGCGACCTGCCCTCGCTGGAGGCCCACGTCTCCGTCGAGCGCCAGCAGATCGAGCAGCGCCGCGACGCCGACCTCGAGGCCCGTGCCAAGAAGCTCGAGGCCGACCTGGCCGAGCTGGAGGCCGAGGGTGCCAAGGCCGACGTGCGCCGCAAGGTGCGCGAGGGCGCCGAGCGTGAGATGAAGCAGCTGCGCGACCGTGCGCAGCGCGAGATCGACCGTCTGGACGAGGTCTGGAACCGCTTCAAGAACCTCAAGGTCCAGGACCTCGAGGGCGACGAGCTGCTCTACCGCGAGCTGCGCGACCGCTTCGGCACCTACTTCATGGGTGCGATGGGCGCCGCCGCGCTGCAGAAGCGCCTGGAGTCCTTCGACCTCGACGAGGAGGCCGAGCGCCTCCGCGAGATCATCCGGACCGGCAAGGGCCAGAAGAAGACCCGTGCGCTCAAGCGCCTCAAGGTCGTCTCCGCCTTCCTGCAGACCCGCAACAGCCCCAGCGGCATGGTGCTGGACTGCATCCCCGTGATCCCGCCGGACCTGCGTCCGATGGTGCAGCTGGACGGTGGCCGCTTCGCGACCTCCGACCTGAACGACCTGTACCGCCGTGTGATCAACCGCAACAACCGCCTCAAGCGTCTCCTTGACCTCGGTGCCCCCGAGATCATCGTGAACAACGAGAAGCGGATGCTGCAGGAGGCCGTCGACGCGCTGTTCGACAACGGCCGCCGCGGTCGCCCGGTCACCGGTCCCGGTAACCGCCCGCTGAAGTCCCTCAGCGACATGCTGAAGGGCAAGCAGGGTCGATTCCGTCAGAACCTGCTCGGTAAGCGAGTCGACTACTCGGCCCGTTCCGTCATCGTCGTCGGTCCGCAGCTGAAGCTGCACCAGTGCGGTCTGCCCAAGGCCATGGCGCTGGAGCTCTTCAAGCCGTTCGTGATGAAGCGCCTGGTCGACCTGAACCACGCGCAGAACATCAAGTCGGCCAAGCGCATGGTCGAGCGCGGCCGCACCGTGGTGTACGACGTCCTCGAAGAGGTCATCGCCGAGCACCCGGTGCTGCTGAACCGTGCGCCCACCCTGCACCGCCTCGGCATCCAGGCCTTCGAGCCGCAGCTGGTCGAGGGCAAGGCCATCCAGATCCACCCGCTCGTCTGCACCGCGTTCAACGCGGACTTCGACGGTGACCAGATGGCCGTCCACCTGCCGCTCTCCGCGGAGGCGCAGGCCGAGGCCCGCATCCTGATGCTGTCCTCGAACAACATCCTCAAGCCGGCCGACGGCCGTCCGGTCACCATGCCGACCCAGGACATGGTGCTCGGTCTGTTCTTCCTCACCACCGACGAGGAAGAGCGCAAGGTCATCGGTGAGGGCCGGTCCTTCGGCTCGGTCGCCGAGGCGATCATGGCGTTCGACGCCCGTGAGCTCTCGCTCCAGGCGAAGGTCGACATCCGCTTCCCGATCGGCACCGTTCCCCCGCGCGGCTGGGTTCCCCCGGTCGCCGAGGAGGGCGAGCCGGAGTGGCAGCAGGGCGACAGCTTCCGCCTGCGCACCACCCTGGGCCGCGCGCTCTTCAACGAGCTGCTGCCCGAGGACTACCCGTTCGTCGACTACTCGGTGGGCAAGAAGCAGCTCTCCGAGATCGTCAACGACCTGGCCGAGCGCTACCCCAAGGTCATCGTGGCGGCGACGCTCGACAACCTGAAGGCGGCCGGCTTCCACTGGGCGACCCGTTCCGGCGTCACCGTCGCGGTTTCCGACATCGTCGTGCCGGAGGCCAAGAAGGAGATCGTCAAGGGCTACGAGGCCCAGGACGAGAAGGTCCAGAAGCAGTACGAGCGCGGTCTGATCACCAAGGACGAGCGCACGCAGGAGCTCATCGCGATCTGGACCAAGGCGACCAACGAGGTCGCCGAGGCGATGAACGCGAACTTCCCCAAGACGAACCCCATCTTCATGATGGTTGACTCGGGTGCCCGAGGAAACATGATGCAGATGCGGCAGATCGCCGGTATGCGTGGTCTGGTGTCGAACGCGAAGAACGAGACCATTCCGCGACCCATTAAGGCGTCGTTCCGTGAGGGTCTCTCCGTGCTGGAGTACTTCATCTCCACCCACGGTGCCCGTAAGGGTCTCGCGGACACCGCCCTGCGTACCGCCGACTCGGGTTACCTGACCCGTCGTCTCGTGGACGTCTCGCAGGACGTCATCATCCGCGAGGAGGACTGCGGCACCGAGCGCGGCCTCAAGCTGCAGATCGCGTCCCGCGGTGCCGACGGCGTGCTGCGCAAGGCCGAGGACGTCGAGACCAGCGTCTACGCCCGCATGCTGGCCGAGGACGTCGTCATCGACGGCAAGGTCATCGCGCCGGCCAACGTCGACCTCGGTGACGTGCTCATCGACCAGCTCGTCGCCAACGGCGTCGAGACGGTCAAGACCCGTTCGGTCCTCACCTGTGAGTCCGCGGTCGGCACCTGTGCCTTCTGCTACGGCCGCTCGCTGGCGACCGGCAAGCTGGTGGACATCGGTGAGGCGGTCGGCATCATCGCCGCCCAGTCCATCGGTGAGCCCGGTACCCAGCTGACGATGCGTACCTTCCACACCGGTGGTGTGGCCGGTGACGACATCACCCAGGGTCTGCCCCGTGTCGTCGAGCTCTTCGAGGCCCGTACGCCCAAGGGTGTCGCCCCGATCTCGGAGGCGGCCGGCCGCATCCGCATCGAGGAGACCGAGAAGACCAAGAAGCTCATCGTCACCCCGGACGACGGCAGCGAGGAGACGGCGTTCCCGATCTCCAAGCGTGCCCGTCTGCTGGTCAGCGAGGGTGAGCACGTCGAGGTGGGCCAGAAGCTCACCGTGGGTGCCACCAACCCGCACGACGTGCTGCGCATCCTGGGTCAGCGCGCCGTCCAGGTCCACCTGGTCGGCGAGGTCCAGAAGGTCTACAACTCGCAGGGCGTGTCGATCCACGACAAGCACATCGAGATCATCATCCGGCAGATGCTGCGCCGCGTGACCATCATCGAGTCCGGCGACGCGGAGCTGCTGCCGGGCGAGCTCGTGGAGCGCTCGCGCTTCGAGGGCGAGAACCGTCGTGTGGTCACCGAGGGCGGTCACCCCGCCTCCGGCCGTCCGCAGCTGATGGGTATCACCAAGGCTTCGCTCGCCACCGAGTCGTGGCTGTCGGCGGCGTCCTTCCAGGAGACGACCCGGGTGCTCACCGACGCGGCGATCAACGCCAAGTCGGACTCCCTGATCGGCCTCAAGGAGAACGTCATCATCGGTAAGCTCATCCCGGCCGGTACGGGCCTGTCCCGCTACCGCAACATCCGGGTGGAGCCCACCGAGGAGGCCAAGGCCGCGATGTACTCGGCCGTCGGTTACGACGACATCGACTACTCGCCCTTCGGCACCGGCTCCGGCCAGGCGGTCCCGCTGGAGGACTACGACTACGGTCCGTACAACCAGTAAGTCGCAAGCGGTACGTCCACAGGGCGGTCACCCCACCGGGGTGGCCGCCCTGCGGCGTACCGGGGACGTGCCCGGGGGAGCGCCGGCCGCGTGATTTCACCCATACGCGCGACACGGACCTCCCGCAGACCCGGGAAACCCCCACATATGCAGCACATCGGGGTGTCCTCCGCGTGTGCATTTGTTTTGACCGCAGCCCATGCGCTAGGTAGGCTCTGACCTTGTGCCTGGGGTGTCCCTGGGCTCTCGTGCGTGCCCACAGTCCGCGCGGGAGACCGGACCTCTCGGATCTTTTCGGTCCGATGCGGTCGAAGACACCGAAATCTGCGCCCTTCCGTACACCGGCAGGGGTCTGCGGCCTTCGACACGCCCGACCGCGTGGGTCGGCGGGTTCCAGGTTAGTTTTATCGTGATCGGCACACAGAAACCGGAGAAACGGTGCCTACGATCCAGCAGCTGGTCCGGAAGGGCCGGCAGGACAAGGTCGAGAAGAACAAGACGCCCGCACTCGAGGGTTCGCCCCAGCGCCGCGGCGTCTGCACGCGTGTTTTCACGACCACCCCGAAGAAGCCGAACTCGGCGCTCCGTAAGGTCGCGCGTGTGCGTCTGACCTCCGGCATCGAGGTCACCGCTTACATTCCGGGTGAGGGCCACAACCTGCAGGAGCACTCCATCGTGCTCGTGCGCGGTGGCCGTGTGAAGGACCTTCCGGGTGTTCGCTACAAGATCATCCGCGGTTCCCTCGACACGCAGGGCGTCAAGAACCGTAAGCAGGCTCGCAGCCGCTACGGCGCCAAGAAGGAGAAGTAAGAATGCCTCGTAAGGGCCCCGCCCCGAAGCGCCCGGTCATCATCGACCCGGTTTACGGCTCCCCTCTGGTGACGTCGCTGATCAACAAGATCCTCCTGCACGGCAAGCGCTCCACCGCCGAGCGCATCGTGTACGGCGCCATGGAGGGTCTGCGCGAGAAGACCGGTAACGACCCGGTCATCACCCTCAAGCGCGCTCTCGAGAACGTGAAGCCGGCTCTCGAGGTCAAGTCCCGCCGCGTCGGTGGCGCCACCTACCAGGTGCCGGTCGAGGTCCGTCCGGGCCGCGCCTCCACCCTGGCGCTGCGCTGGCTGGTCGGGTACTCCCGCGCCCGTCGCGAGAAGACCATGACCGAGCGCCTCATGAACGAGCTGCTGGACGCCTCGAACGGCCTCGGCGCTTCGGTCAAGAAGCGTGAGGACACGCACAAGATGGCCGAGTCCAACAAGGCCTTCGCGCACTACCGCTGGTAGTCGCTACCCCCATCGAGAACCGAGAGAAGACTGAGCCATATGGCCACCACTTCGCTTGACCTGGCCAAGGTCCGCAACATCGGGATCATGGCCCACATCGACGCGGGCAAGACGACCACCACCGAGCGGATCCTGTTCTACACCGGTGTTTCGTACAAGATCGGTGAGGTCCACGACGGCGCTGCCACGATGGACTGGATGGAGCAGGAGCAGGAGCGTGGCATCACGATCACGTCCGCTGCCACCACCTGCCACTGGCCGCTCGACAACGTCGACCACACCATCAACATCATCGACACCCCGGGTCACGTCGACTTCACCGTCGAGGTGGAGCGCTCCCTGCGCGTGCTCGACGGTGCCGTGACGGTGTTCGACGGCGTTGCCGGTGTCGAGCCCCAGTCCGAGACCGTTTGGCGTCAGGCGGACCGCTACGGCGTGCCGCGCATCTGCTTCGTCAACAAGCTGGACCGTACGGGTGCCGAGTTCCACCGCTGCGTCGACATGATCGTCGACCGCCTGGGCGCGGTTCCGCTGGTCATGCAGCTGCCGATCGGCACCGAGGCCGACTTCAAGGGCGTGGTCGACCTCGTCCAGATGAAGGCGCTGGTCTGGTCCGCCGAGGCCGCCAAGGGCGAGATGTACGACGTCGTCGACATCCCGGACACCCACATCGAGGCTGCCGAGGAATGGCGCGGCAAGCTCCTCGAGGGCGTCGCCGAGAACGACGAAGAGATGATGGAGCTCTTCCTCGAGGGCCAGGAGCCCACCGAGGAGCAGCTGATGGCGGCCATCCGCCGCATCACCCTCGCGTCGAAGGGCGGCGGCGACTCCGTCACCGTCACCCCGGTGTTCTGTGGTACCGCGTTCAAGAACAAGGGCGTTCAGCCCCTGCTCGACGCCGTGGTCCGCTACCTGCCGTCGCCGCTGGACATCGAGGCCGTTGAGGGCCACGCGGTCAACAACGCCGACGAGGTCGTGAAGCGCAAGCCGTCCGACGAAGAGCCCTTCGCCGGCCTTGCCTTCAAGATCATGAGCGACCCGCACCTCGGCAAGCTCACCTTCGTCCGGGTTTACTCGGGCCGCATGACGGCGGGCACCCAGGTGCAGAACTCCGTCAAGGGCAAGAAGGAGCGCATCGGCAAGATCTACCGGATGCACGCGAACAAGCGTGAGGAGATCGAGTCGGTGGGTGCCGGTGACATCGTCGCCGTCATGGGTCTGAAGCAGACCACCACCGGTGAGACCCTCTGCGACTCCGCGAACCCGGTGATCCTCGAGTCGATGGACTTCCCGGCCCCGGTCATCCAGGTCGCCATCGAGCCCAAGTCCAAGGGCGACCAGGAGAAGCTCGGCGTCGCGATCCAGCGTCTCGCCGAGGAGGACCCGTCCTTCCAGGTCCACACGGACGAGGAGACGGGCCAGACCATCATCGCGGGTATGGGCGAGCTGCACCTCGACGTGCTGGTCGACCGTATGAAGCGTGAGTTCAAGGTCGAGGCCAACGTCGGCAAGCCGCAGGTCGCGTACCGCGAGACGATCCGCAAGGCCGTCGAGCGCATCGACTACACGCACAAGAAGCAGACTGGTGGTTCCGGCCAGTTCGCCAAGGTGCAGATGGCGATCGAGCCCCTCGAGGGCGACGGTTACGAGTTCGAGAACAAGGTCACCGGTGGCCGCATCCCGCGGGAGTACATCCCGTCCGTGGACGCCGGCTGCCAGGAGGCCATGGAGTTCGGTGTTCTGGCCGGCTACCCGCTGACCGGCGTCAAGGTGACGCTGCTCGACGGTGCCTACCACGACGTCGACTCCTCCGAGCTGGCGTTCAAGATCGCCGGTTCCATGGCGTTCAAGGAGGGTGCTCGTAAGGCGTCCCCGGCTCTGCTCGAGCCGATGATGTCCGTCGAGGTCACCACCCCCGAGGACTACATGGGTGATGTCATCGGTGACATCAACTCCCGCCGTGGCCAGATCCAGGCCATGGAGGACCGTCACGGCGCCAAGCTCGTCAAGGGCCTGGTTCCGCTGTCGGAGATGTTCGGCTACGTCGGAGACCTCCGCAGCAAGACTTCGGGTCGCGCAAGCTACTCGATGCAGTTCGACTCCTACGCCGAGGTTCCGCGGAACGTCGCCGAGGAGATCATCGCGAAGGCCAAGGGCGAGTAATCAGCTCCGTCTCCACAGACGAAGCTCACGCTTTAGGCTTGACACCGACTGTCGGGGCATACCACCGCAAACCGTGGCGGTGTGCCCCGGCGGACGGCACCCCAGCAAAGATCCCTGGCGCCGACCCAATCCAGGCGTACAGAACCACTCCCCAGGAGGACCCCAGTGGCGAAGGCGAAGTTCGAGCGGACTAAGCCGCACGTCAACATCGGCACCATCGGTCACGTCGACCACGGTAAGACCACTCTTACCGCGGCGATCACCAAGGTGCTGCACGACGCGTACCCGGACCTGAACCCCTTCACGCCTTTCGACGAGATCGACAAGGCCCCGGAGGAGCGTCAGCGCGGTATCACCATCTCGATCGCGCACGTCGAGTACCAGACCGAGTCGCGTCACTACGCCCACGTTGACTGCCCGGGTCACGCGGACTACATCAAGAACATGATCACCGGTGCCGCCCAGATGGACGGCGCGATCCTCGTGGTCGCCGCGACCGACGGTCCGATGCCGCAGACCAAGGAGCACGTGCTCCTGGCCCGCCAGTCCGGCGTTCCGTACATCGTTGTCGCCCTGAACAAGGCCGACATGGTGGACGACGAGGAGATCCTGGAGCTCGTCGAGCTCGAGGTCCGTGAGCTCCTCAACGAGTACGAGTTCGACGGCGACAACGCTCCGGTCGTCCAGGTCTCGGCGCTCAAGGCGCTCGAGGGCGACAAGGAGTGGGGCGAGAAGCTCCTCGGCCTGATGAAGGCTGTCGACGAGAACATCCCGCAGCCCGAGCGTGACGTCGACAAGCCGTTCCTGATGCCGATCGAGGACGTCTTCACGATCACCGGTCGTGGCACCGTCGTCACCGGTCGTATCGAGCGTGGTGTCCTGAAGGTCAACGAGACCGTCGACATCATCGGCATCAAGACCGAGAAGACCACCACCACGGTCACCGGCATCGAGATGTTCCGCAAGCTGCTCGACGAGGGCCAGGCCGGTGAGAACGTCGGTCTGCTCCTCCGTGGCATCAAGCGCGAGGACGTCGAGCGCGGCCAGTGCATCATCAAGCCGGGTTCGGTCACCCCGCACACCGAGTTCGAGGCCACGGCCTACATCCTGTCGAAGGACGAGGGTGGCCGCCACACCCCGTTCTTCAACAACTACCGTCCGCAGTTCTACTTCCGTACGACTGACGTGACCGGTGTTGTGACCCTCGCCGAGGGCACCGAGATGGTCATGCCCGGCGACAACGCCGAGATGTCCGTCTCCCTGATCCAGCCCGTCGCGATGGAGGAGGGCCTGCGCTTCACCATCCGTGAGGGCGGCCGCACCGTCGGCGCCGGCCAGGTCACCAAGATCAACAAGTAAGCTTTCCCTTACTTGAAGGTCTGAGAAGGCCCCGCACATCCTCGGATGTGCGGGGCCTTCTCGCATGCGCCCGTACGGGCGAAATCAGCTGTACGGGTGAACGCCGTACAGCCGTATCAGGTGTGCGGGAGCTCCGGGCGCCAGATCCACGGCCGCGCGTCCGGGCTCATCCCGGCGACGCACAGCCGGTGGCCGGCGTCCGTGGTCATCGCGGAGGTACCCACGGGCACGAGCTTCGCGTCGGAGCGCACGGGCTCGGAGTCGCCCGAGCCGTCGATGAGCTGTATCTCGCCGTTCACCGCCCGCCCGAGCACCATCACCGCGTCCTGCCCGCCCCGGACGGGCAGGGTGTGCGCGGAGAGCGGCCCGTAGCCCGCGAAGTCCGGCAGCTCGGCGGTGCGGATCTCCTCGGAGCCCGGCGTGAAGGTGTGGACCACCGGCTCGACGGCCGCGGGGGAGCGGTAGACGAGGGCCAGGGCGCCCTCGGGGCCGAGCGCCGCACCAGGGAGCCCGCCCGGCTGCGGCAGGCCCTTCAGGGGCGCGTAGCGGACCGGCTTGCCCGGCGCGTCCTGCGTCCAGTGGTGGACGGTGTCGCGGCCGGTGCCGAAGACGTGGACGCGCTCCTCCCCGTCCAGCACGGCGGTGAGCCCGTCCTGGATCTCCTGCCCGTGCAGGCTCTGCCACTTCCCCCAGGTGCCGTCGGCCTCGCGCACCCGGCCGGAGACGCCCTTGCCCGCGTTGCGGACGAAGAGGTGCACGCGCCCGTCGGGGGTGGCGACGGCGGCCGGCACGCCCACGCGGCGGCCGCGGTCGGGGCGCTGCTCGGGGTTGCCGAGGCCGGTCCAGGCCTTGAAGGGGCCGCCGGGGGAGCGCTGCTCCAGGACGACGATCTCGCGGGTGTCGGGGCGGCCCTGCCCGGTGAGGGCGGAGAACCGCAGGGCGAACAGCAGCCGGCGCCCCTGGGAGTCCTGCACGGCCGCGAGGGCGGGCGCGAGGGGCCCGCCGCCGAGGTTCTGCGGCTCGCTCCAGCGGCCGCTGCCGGAGGAGGTCTCCTGCCAGCGCACGGCCTGGGTGCCCAGCACGCCGAAGGCCTCCAGGCGGCCGGCCTTGTCGGTGCCCAGCGCGGTGGTGGGGCCCTGGTAGCGGTAGTGGGTGGAGCGGATCCAGCCCTTGCGGTTCTTCATGGGGCGGTCGCCGCCCTGGCCGTAGTCGCCGCAGCCGGCGGGGTTGCCGCACTCCCACGCGGGGTCGCCGCCGTACGCCTCGACCAGGCGGTGCTTCTGCTCTATGACCTCGGGCGGGAGGTTGTGCGGCCAGCGCTGGTTGTAGTACCCGCGGAAGGCCGTGGTCACGAAGCGGGGCGGGTGGCCCTCGCGCTTGGTGGTGTCGGCCACCCACTGGGAGAGCGCCTTCCAGGTGAAGAGCGCGGTCGGGGTGTGGTCGCGGTGGTCGGAGCAGGCCCCGTAGTCGTTGTCCTTGGGGTGGGTGGCGTCGTGGACCTGGTAGTCGGGGTCCGGGTCCATGGTGTGGACCACGGTGGGCCGGAACCGGTCCATGATCGTGGCGAGGGCATCCACCAGCGTGCCGTGCCGGTAGGTGCTGGAGGACGTGCACGGCGAGCCGGTGGCGACGAGCGACTGCATCTCGCCCTCGGGCCGCTCCCACAGCAGGGGCAGCCGCATCTCGCCGGCCGAGAGCATGGCGATGTTGAGGAAGATCAGCTGGGCCTTGCGCCTGCCGTTGGTGAGCTCGTTCGTCTCGGCCAGGGCGCCGCCGCCCAGGTCCAAGACGGACTTCTTCCAGGCCGTGAACCGGTCCAGGCCGATCATCTCGGCGTACGCCTGGCGCAGGCCCTGGTGGCGCGCGGAGGAGTAGGCCGCCTTGTCGGGTCTGGTCTTGGGCATGCCCTCGATCCAGTTCTGCCCCACGGCCTCACCGGCCGTGACGTAGACCGAGACGACGGGGACCCCGGCCCGCACGATGTGCTCGGCGTCGGGGCTCATGAAATACAGGTCGTCGTCGGGGTGCGCCATGACCTGCAGCAGCAGGGAGTTTCCGGCGTTGGTGAAGGACTGGGTGGCGCTGGGGTCCACAGCTCTTATGGGGTCGGGGGAGGCCTTGGGCTTCTTGCCGCCCCCTCCGCTGCACCCCGCCGCGACGGCCGCCGTGGCGGCGGCCAGGCCGGCGAGCGCGGTCCGGCGGGATATCACCATGTGCTGTGAGATGTTCAACTACATGACTCCGTCCCGTTGTGCAGCACGCGGTCCCCTGCCGCCCCGGCGTGTTAGGGGACGGCGGGGGGAGCGCGGCGGTTGCCCGGGGCCGCGGCAAACCCCGGCAAAATGCGGATTTCCCGGAGTCCGGGCAGGCGTGGAGCAGGTGACCTGCGGGACCCGAGCGGCGGTCGAGGTGTAAGAGCCATAGTGTCCCGTATGTCGGCGAGGTGGTTTGACAACTGAGCCGGTCGGGGTACCGTCTTCGGCCGCGATTGGCGCCTCTTCGGGCACGTATGGCACACTGTTCAGGTTGCTCGGTTGAGTGCCGATGCTGCGCGCCTCCCGCCGGGAGGACTGGAAGCGAGTCCCGCAGTACTCGTCGCCTCATGCTTTACATCGAAAGGTGTAGGGGCGGAAGTACGGGAATCTTCCGGGAAGTGTCAGCGGGGCCCCAGCCAGGCGCTCGGTGGGTGTCTTTCCCCCACAACCCCCTTCACCAGGGAATTTCCTTAGGGAAATCTGCTGGAAGGGGCGCGACACGCCCGACCGCGTGGGTCGGAGGTGGAGTGGGGAGAGACCGCGTTCGGAAGTGATTCCGGGCGCAGCCGGCCGAGTCCCAGAGCGTTACGAGAGACAGGACTACTGAGTAGCCATGGCGGGACAGAAGATCCGCATCCGGCTCAAGGCCTACGACCACGAGGTCATCGACTCCTCGGCGAAGAAGATCGTCGAGACGGTGACCCGCACTGGTGCGTCGGTCGCGGGCCCGGTGCCGCTGCCCACTGAGAAGAACGTGTACTGCGTCATCAAGTCGCCGCACAAGTACAAGGACTCGCGCGAGCACTTCGAGATGCGCACGCACAAGCGCCTCATCGACATCCTCGACCCCACGCCGAAGACGGTTGACTCGCTTATGCGTCTCGACCTGCCGGCGGGCGTCGACATCGAGATCAAGCTCTGAGGTGACGCGCGAGATGGCTAAGAACATTAAGGGCGTCCTGGGCGAGAAGCTCGGCATGACCCAGGTCTGGGACGAGAACAACCGGGTCGTCCCGGTGACCGTCGTCAAGGCCGGGCCCTGCGTCGTCACCCAGGTCCGCACCAACGACAGCGACGGCTACGAGTCGGTCCAGATCGCCTTCGGCGAGATCGACCCGCGCAAGGTGAACAAGCCCCTCAAGGGCCACTTCGCCAAGGCCGACGTCACCCCGCGCCGCCACCTGGTGGAGCTGCGTACCGCTGACGCCAGCGAGTACACGCTCGGCCAGGAGATCACCGCTGCCGTGTTCGAGTCGGGCGTCAAGGTCGACGTCACCGGCAAGAGCAAGGGCAAGGGCTTCGCCGGTGTCATGAAGCGCCACAACTTCCGTGGTCTCGGCGCTGGTCACGGCACGCAGCGCAAGCACCGCTCCCCCGGTTCCATCGGTGGCTGCGCCACCCCGGGCCGTGTGTTCAAGGGCCTCCGCATGGCGGGCCGTATGGGCAACGAGCGGGTCACCACCCAGAACCTGACCGTCCACGCCGTTGACGCGGAGAAGGGCCTGCTCCTGATCAAGGGCGCGGTTCCTGGTCCGAACGGCGGCCTCGTCCTGGTCCGTACCGCGGCCAAGGGGGCCTGAGGTAACGATGAGCACCATTGACATCCTTTCGCCGGCAGGCGACAAGGCCGGGACCGTCGAGCTCCCCTCGGAGATCTTCGACGCGAAGGTCAGCGTTCCGCTGATCCACCAGGTCGTCGTCGCGCAGCTGGCCGCTGCCCGTCAGGGCACGCACAAGACCAAGACCCGTGGCGAGGTCCGCGGCGGTGGCAAGAAGCCGTACCGCCAGAAGGGCACCGGTCGCGCCCGTCAGGGTTCGACCCGCGCGCCGCAGTTCGCCGGTGGTGGCGTCGTGCACGGTCCCGTGCCGCGTGACTACTCGCAGCGCACCCCGAAGAAGATGAAGGCCGCCGCCCTGCGCGGTGCCCTCTCGGACCGCGCGCGTCACTCCCGCATCCACGTCGTCTCCGACGTGGTCGAGGGTGCGGCGTCCACCAAGGCCGCCAAGAGCCTGTTCGGCAAGATCAGCGAGCGGAAGAACCTGCTCCTGGTCGTCGAGCGCGCCAACGAGGCCGCGTGGCTGTCCGCCCGCAACCTGCCCCAGGTTCACATCCTGGAGCCGGGCCAGCTGAACACGTACGACGTGCTCGTCTCCGACGACGTGGTCTTCACCCAGGCCGCCTTCGAGTCCTTCGTGTCTGGCCCCAAGGCCGTTGAGACCGAAGGGAGCGAGGCCTGATGACTGAGGCCGTCGTCACCAGCAAGACGTTCTCGGACCCGCGCGACCTCCTGGTCAAGCCGGTTGTCTCCGAGAAGAGCTACGCGCTGCTGGACGAGAACAAGTACACGTTCATCGTCGACCCGCGCGCCAACAAGACCCAGATCAAGCAGGCCGTCGAGGCGGTCTTCTCGGTCAAGGTCACCGGGGTCAACACGATCAACCGTCAGGGTAAGCGCAAGCGCACCAAGACCGGTTTCGGCAAGCGCGCCAACACCAAGCGCGCCATCGTGACCCTCGCCGAGGGCGACCGTATCGACATCTTCGGCGGCCCGGTCTCCTAACCAGGAGTCCGAGTCGTCCGGAATCGGACGAGGACTGAGAAATGGGTATCCGCAAGTACAAGCCGACGACCCCGGGCCGTCGTGGCTCCAGCGTCGCCGACTTTGTCGAGATCACGCGGTCCACGCCGGAGAAGTCGCTGGTCCGCCCGCTGCACAGCAAGGGCGGCCGTAACAACGCCGGTCGTGTGACCGTTCGCCACCAGGGCGGTGGCCACAAGCGCGCCTACCGTGTGATCGACTTCCGTCGTCACGACAAGGACGGCGTGCCGGCCAAGGTCGCTCACATCGAGTACGACCCGAACCGCACCGCTCGCATCGCGCTGCTGCACTACGCAGACGGCGAGAAGCGCTACATCATCGCCCCGGCCAAGCTGAACCAGGGCGACCGGATTGAGAACGGCCCCGGCGCCGACATCAAGCCGGGCAACAACCTCCCGCTCCGCAACATCCCGGTCGGTACCACGATCCACGCGATCGAGCTCCGTCCCGGTGGTGGCGCCAAGTTCGCCCGCTCTGCCGGTTCCTCCGTGCAGCTGCTGGCGAAGGAGGGCCAGTACGCCCACCTGCGTATGCCGTCGGGCGAGGTCCGCCTGGTCGACGTCCGCTGCCGCGCCACGGTCGGCGAGGTCGGCAACGCCGAGCAGTCGAACATCAACTGGGGCAAGGCCGGCCGCATGCGCTGGAAGGGCGTTCGCCCGACCGTCCGCGGTGTCGCGATGAACCCGGTTGACCACCCGCACGGTGGTGGTGAGGGCAAGACCTCCGGTGGTCGCCACCCGGTCTCCCCGTGGGGTCAGAAGGAGGGTCGTACTCGTTCTCCCAAGAAGGCGAGCAACAAGTACATCGTCCGCCGCCGCAAGACGAACAAGAAGCGCTAGGAGCGGGTTTAGATGCCGCGTAGTCTCAAGAAGGGACCCTTCGTCGACGGACACCTCATCAAGAAGGTGGACGCTCAGAACGAGGCTGGTACCAAGAACGTCATCAAGACCTGGTCCCGTCGCTCCATGATCGTGCCGGCCATGCTCGGCCACACGCTCGCGGTGCACAACGGCAAGACGCACGTCCCGGTGTTCGTCACCGAGTCGATGGTCGGCCACAAGCTCGGCGAGTTCTCGCCGACCCGCACCTTCCGCGGCCACGTCAAGGACGACCGCAAGTCGAAGCGCCGCTAAGCGGGGTGCGAACGACTATGACTGACACCGAAGGGACAACCATGGAAGCCAGGGCCCAGGCGCGGTACATCCGCGTCACGCCCATGAAGGCCCGCCGCGTGGTGGACCTCATCCGTGGCATGGACGCCACGGAGGCTCAGGCGGTCCTGCGTTTCGCCCCGCAGGCCGCGAGCGTGCCGGTGGGCAAGGTGCTGGACAGCGCCATTGCCAACGCCGCGCACAACTACGACCACACGGACGCTTCGTCGCTGTACATCAGCGAGGCGTTCGTGGACGAGGGCCCGACCCTGAAGCGGTTCCGTCCGCGCGCCCAGGGCCGTGCCTACCGGATCCGCAAGCGGACCAGCCACATCACCGTGGTCGTCAGCAGCAAGGAAGGAACCCGGTAATGGGCCAGAAGGTTAACCCGCACGGGTTCCGGCTCGGCATCACCACGGACTTCAAGTCCCGCTGGTACGCCGACAAGCTGTACAAGGACTACGTCAAGGAAGACGTTGCCATTCGTCGCATGATGACGAAGGGCATGGAGCGCGCCGGTATCTCGAAGGTTGAGATCGAGCGCACCCGCGACCGCGTCCGCGTTGACATCCACACCGCTCGCCCGGGCATCGTCATCGGCCGCCGCGGCGCCGAGGCCGACCGTATCCGCGGTGAGCTGGAGAAGCTGACCGGCAAGCAGGTCCAGCTGAACATCCTCGAGGTCAAGAACCCCGAGGTCGACGCTCAGCTGGTGGCCCAGGCCGTCGCCGAGCAGCTGTCCTCCCGCGTCTCCTTCCGTCGCGCCATGCGTAAGAGCATGCAGTCGACGATGAAGGCCGGCGCCAAGGGCATCAAGATCCAGTGCGGTGGCCGTCTCGGCGGCGCCGAGATGTCCCGCTCGGAGTTCTACCGCGAGGGCCGTGTGCCCCTGCACACGCTCCGCGCGAACGTCGACTACGGCTTCTTCGAGGCCAAGACCACCTTCGGTCGCATCGGCGTGAAGGTCTGGATCTACAAGGGCGACGTCAAGAACATCGCCGAGGTCCGCGCCGAGAACGCCGCTGCGCGTGCGGGCAACCGCCCGTCCCGTGGCGCCGGCGAGCGCCCGGCCCGTGGTGGCCGTGGCGGCGAGCGTGGCGGCCGCGGCCGCAAGCCGCAGCAGAACGCCGCTGCCGAGGCCCCCAAGGCCGAGGTCGCTGCCGCTGCTCCGGCTGAGTCCACCGGAACGGAGGCCTGACCGACATGCTGATCCCTCGCAGGGTCAAGCACCGCAAGCAGCACCACCCCAAGCGGAACGGCATGGCCAAGGGTGGCACCGAGCTCGCCTTCGGTGAGTACGGCATCCAGGCCCTGACCCCGGCCTACGTGACGAACCGTCAGATCGAGTCCGCTCGTATCGCCATGACGCGTCACATCAAGCGTGGCGGCAAGGTGTGGATCAACATCTACCCGGACCGTCCGCTGACCAAGAAGCCGGCCGAGACCCGCATGGGTTCCGGTAAGGGTTCTCCGGAGTGGTGGATCGCGAACGTCAAGCCCGGTCGGGTGATGTTCGAGCTGTCTTTCCCGAACGAAAAGGTCGCTAAGGAGGCGCTCACCCGCGCCGCCCACAAGCTTCCGATGAAGTGCCGCATTGTTCGGCGCGAGGCAGGTGAGTCGTGATGGCCGCTGGTATCAAGGCGACCGAGCTGCGTGAGCTGAACGACGAGGACCTCGTCGCGAAGCTCCGTGAGGCCAAGGAAGAGCTGTTCAACCTCCGCTTCCAGGCGGCGACCGGGCAGCTTGAGAACCACGGTCGGCTCAAGTCCGTCCGTAAGGACATCGCCCGGATCTACACCCTGATGCGCGAGCGTGAGCTGGGCATCGAGACGGTGGAGAGCGCCTGATGAGCGAGAAGAATGTGACTGAGACGAACGAGCGCGGTTTCCGCAAGACCCGCGAGGGTCTCGTCGTCAGCGACAAGATGGACAAGACCGTCGTCGTCGCCGTCGAGGACCGTGTCAAGCACGCGCTGTACGGCAAGGTCATCCGCCGTACGAACAAGCTCAAGGCGCACGACGAGCAGAACGCTGCCGGTGTCGGCGACCGCGTCCTCCTGATGGAGACCCGGCCGCTGTCCGCCACCAAGCGCTGGCGCGTCGTCGAGATCCTCGAGAAGGCCAAGTAGGTAATTCCCGCAAGGGAATTCCAATGCAATCTGTCTGAGGGGTTTCCCTCAGATAAGTTCCGCCAGGCTCGGCAGGGGCTCCCCGGAGCCCCTGCCGGGAACCGGCAGACGATCAGGAGATAGACGTGATCCAGCAGGAGTCGCGACTTCGGGTCGCCGACAACACTGGTGCCAAGGAGATCCTTTGCATCCGTGTTCTCGGTGGTTCGGGTCGCCGCTACGCGGGCATCGGTGACGTCATCGTCGCCACCGTCAAGGACGCGATCCCCGGTGGCAACGTGAAGAAGGGTGACGTCATCAAGGCCGTCATCGTTCGCACCGTCAAGGAGCGCCGCCGTCCGGATGGCTCGTACATCCGTTTCGACGAGAACGCCGCTGTCGTTCTCAAGAACGACGGTGACCCCCGCGGCACCCGTATCTTCGGCCCCGTGGGCCGAGAGCTGCGCGAGAAGAAGTTCATGAAGATCGTCTCGCTCGCGCCGGAGGTGCTGTAACCGATGAAGATCAAGAAGGGCGACCTGGTCCAGGTCATCACCGGTAAGGACAAGGGCAAGCAGGGCAAGGTCATCCAGGCCTTCCCCGCTGAGGACCGTGTTCTCGTCGAGGGTGTCAACCGGGTCAAGAAGCACACCAAGGCCGGCCAGACCGCCCGTGGTTCCAAGACCGGTGGCATTGTCACGACCGAGGCCCCGATCCACGTGAGCAACGTTCAGCTCATCGTGGAGAAGGACGGCAAGAAGGTCGTCACCCGCGTCGGTTACCGCTTCGACGACAACGGCAACAAGATCCGCGTTGCCAAGCGCACCGGTGAGGACATCTGATGACTGCCACCACCAACGCGCCGCGTCTCAAGCTGCGCTACCGCGAAGAGATCGTCGGCAAGCTGCGTGAGGAGTTCTCGTACGAGAACGTCATGCAGGTTCCCGGCCTCACCAAGATCGTGGTCAACATGGGTGTGGGCGACGCCGCCCGCGACTCCAAGCTGATCGAGGGCGCCATCCGCGACCTCACCACGATCACGGGCCAGAAGCCCGCCGTCACCAAGGCTCGCAAGTCCATCGCGCAGTTCAAGCTGCGTGAGGGCCAGCCGATCGGCGCCCACGTCACCCTCCGTGGTGACCGCATGTGGGAGTTCCTGGACCGCACCCTGTCGCTCGCGCTCCCGCGCATCCGCGACTTCCGTGGTCTGTCCCCGAAGCAGTTCGATGGTCGGGGCAACTACACCTTCGGTCTCACGGAGCAGGTCATGTTCCACGAGATCGACCAGGACAAGATCGACCGCGTCCGGGGTATGGACATCACCGTGGTGACCACGGCGACCAACGACGACGAGGGCCGCGCCCTCCTTCGTCACCTCGGCTTCCCGTTCAAGGAGGCGTAAGCGAGATGGCGAAGAAGTCTCTTATTGCCAAGGCTGCTCGCAAGCCCAAGTTCGGTGTGCGCGCGTACACCCGCTGCCAGCGCTGCGGCCGCCCGCACTCCGTGTACCGCAAGTTCGGCCTCTGCCGCGTGTGCCTTCGTGAGATGGCTCACCGTGGCGAGCTGCCGGGCGTGACCAAGAGCTCCTGGTAACAACCCACTTGGGTTGACCAGGGCTCTCGGTAAGCATCAAGGACGGTGGGGCCCGATCCTTCACTCGCGTAGAGTTGAAGGGTTGGGTGCCCGCCGCCCATGACCGTCTTACTACGCCGTAGGTCCCCGCGCCGCACCCGCCCCGACCCAGTTCGGGGAGAGGGATGGCGCACATAGGAAACCCCGGCGAGAGAGGCCGAAGGCCAAACATGACCATGACCGATCCGATCGCAGACATGCTGACCCGTCTGCGGAACGCGAACTCGGCTTACCACGACTCCGTGGCCATGCCCCACAGCAAGATCAAGGCGCACATCGCCGAGATCCTGCAGCAGGAGGGCTACATCGCCGGCTGGAAGGTCGAGGACGCCGAGGTCGGCAAGAGCCTCGTCATCGACCTGAAGTTCGGTCCGAACCGCGAGCGCTCGATCGCCGGGATCAAGCGCATCTCGAAGCCGGGCCTGCGTGTCTACGCAAAGTCCACCAACCTGCCGAAGGTCCTCGGCGGCCTGGGCGTGGCGATCATCTCCACGTCCCACGGTCTCCTGACCGGCCAGCAGGCCAGCAAGAAGGGCGTGGGTGGGGAAGTCCTCGCCTACGTCTGGTAACCAGGGAACGGAGGAATAGCCAATGTCGCGTATTGGACGGCTGCCCATCCAGGTTCCCGCTGGTGTGGACGTCACCATCGATGGCCGTACGGTGCACGTGAAGGGCCCCAAGGGTTCCCTCACGCACGCCGTTGCCGCGCCCATCGAGATCGCTAAGGCCGAGGACGGCACCCTTGTCGTCTCTCGTCCGAACGACGAGCGTCAGAACAAGGCCCTGCACGGCCTGTCCCGCACGCTGGTGGCGAACATGATCACCGGCGTGACCGCGGGCTACAGCAAGGCTCTTGAGATCAGCGGTGTCGGTTACCGCGTCCAGGCGAAGGGCTCCAACCTGGAGTTCTCCCTGGGCTACAGCCACCCGATCCTGATCGAGGCCCCCGAGGGCATCACCTTCAAGGTCGAGTCCCCCACCAAGCTCAGCGTCGAGGGCATCGACAAGCAGAAGGTCGGCGAGGTTGCCGCCAACATCCGCAAGCTTCGCAAGCCCGACCCCTACAAGGCCAAGGGCGTGAAGTACGCGGGTGAGGTCATCCGCCGCAAGGTCGGAAAGGCTGGTAAGTAAGCCATGGCATACGGTGTGAAGATCGCCAAGGGCGATGCTTACAAGCGCGCCGCCAAGCAGCGCCGCCACATCCGCATCCGCAAGAACATGTCGGGTACGGCCGAGCGCCCGCGTCTCGTCGTGACGCGCTCGAACCGTGGCATCACCGCTCAGGTCATCGACGACCTCAAGGGTCACACCCTGGCGTCGGCGTCCCACCTGGACGCTTCGATCCGCGGTGGCGAGGGCGACAAGAGCGCCCAGGCCAAGAAGGTCGGCGCCCTGGTGGCCGAGCGTGCCAAGGCCGCCGGCGTCGAGGCCGTCGTGTTCGACCGCGGTGGCAACCAGTACGCCGGGCGCATTGCCGCTCTGGCGGACGCCGCCCGCGAAGCCGGGCTGAAGTTCTAAGCCCCGGTTCCGGAGCTAGCGGACGTAACAGAGAGAGGTAAATCCAATGGCTGGACCCCAGCGCCGCGGAAGCGGTGCCGGTGGCGGCGAGCGGCGGGACCGGAAGGGTCGCGACGGTGGCGCTGCCGCCGAGAAGACCGCGTACGTTGAGCGCGTAGTCGCGATCAACCGCGTCGCCAAGGTTGTCAAGGGTGGTCGTCGCTTCAGCTTCACCGCGCTCGTCGTGGTGGGTGACGGTGACGGCACCGTGGGTGTCGGTTACGGCAAGGCCAAGGAAGTTCCGGCTGCCATCGCCAAGGGCGTGGAAGAGGCCAAGAAGAACTTCTTCAAGGTCCCCCGTATCCAGGGCACCATCCCGCACCCGATCCAGGGCGAGAAGGCCGCGGGCGTCGTCCTGCTCAAGCCGGCTTCCCCCGGTACCGGTGTTATCGCCGGTGGCCCGGTGCGTGCCGTGCTCGAGTGCGCCGGCGTTCACGACATCCTGTCGAAGTCGCTCGGTTCTTCGAACCCGATCAACATCGTGCACGCCACGGTGACGGCCCTCCAGGGACTCTCCCGTCCCGAGGAGATCGCCGCCCGTCGTGGCCTGCCGCTGGAGGACGTGGCTCCCGCCGCTCTGCTGCGGGCGCGTGCAGGGGCGGGTGCGTAATGGCTCGCCTCAAGGTCACGCAGGTCAAGTCCTACATCGGTAGCAAGCAGAACCACCGCGACACCCTGCGTTCGCTTGGTCTCAAGAAGATCAACGACGTGGTTGTCAAGGAGGACCGTCCCGAGATCCGCGGCATGGTGCAGACCGTCCGCCACCTCGTGACGGTTGAGGAGGTCGACTGACATGGCGGAGCAGAACCCGCTGAAGGTCCACAACCTCCGTCCTGCCCCGGGCGCCAAGACCGCCAAGACCCGTGTCGGTCGTGGTGAGGCGTCCAAGGGTAAGACCGCAGGTCGTGGTACCAAGGGCACCAAGGCCCGTTACCAGGTTCCGCAGCGCTTCGAGGGTGGGCAGATGCCCCTCCACATGCGCCTGCCGAAGCTCAAGGGCTTCAAGAACCCGTTCCGTACCGAGTTCCAGGTCGTGAACCTGGACAAGCTGGCCGCGCTCTACCCGCAGGGTGGCGAGGTCACGGTGGCCGACCTGGTCGCCAAGGGTGCGGTTCGTAAGAACCAGCTCGTCAAGGTCCTGGGCCAGGGCGAGATCTCCGTGGCGCTGCAGGTGACGGTTGACGCCGTCTCCGGCTCCGCCAAGGAGAAGATTGCCGCTGCCGGCGGCACCGTCACCGAGCTCGTCTGAGCTCGTTGAACTGACAACCGGGGATGTCCCAAAAGGGGCATCCCCGGTTGGTCGTTCCAAGGGGGGCACGGTCGCCGGTAAGGTGGCGTGCACTGTTAACCTCCGCGCGGCCTGTGTCCGCGCGGATTTTGACTGATAAGTATTCGTCGATCCTCAAGACCGTCACCTCTCGCGTGGCAACGTGAGAGGCGCAGGAGGCACCGTGCTCACCGCGTTCGCCCGGGCGTTCAAGACGCCCGACCTGCGCAAGAAGCTGCTGTTCACGCTGGGCATCATGGTGCTCTTCCGACTCGGTGCTCATGTGCCGGTGCCGGGAGTCGACTACCGCAATGTCCAGATGTGCATGGACCAGACCAAGAGTGGTCAGGGCCTCTTCGGCCTCGTGAACATGTTCAGTGGTGGCGCGCTGCTGCAGATCACGATCTTTGCGCTCGGGATCATGCCGTACATCACGGCGAGCATCATCCTGCAGCTCCTGACCGTCGTCATTCCACGGCTGGAAGCCCTCAAGAAGGAGGGGCAGTCGGGACAGGCAAAGATCACGCAGTACACGCGCTATCTGACCGTGGCTCTTGCGATCCTTCAGGGCACCGGCCTGGTCGCCACGGCCCGCAG
This sequence comes from Streptomyces rectiverticillatus, assembly GCF_013394065.1. Taxonomy (NCBI): domain Bacteria; kingdom Bacillati; phylum Actinomycetota; class Actinomycetes; order Kitasatosporales; family Streptomycetaceae; genus Streptomyces; species Streptomyces rectiverticillatus. Next base: position 3,269,170 of record NZ_CP040752.1, on the reverse strand, counting down.
CGGTGCCTTGTTCGGGGGCTGCACCGTCGGGAACCAGATCGTTCCCAACCAGTCGATCTTCACCACCGTCGTCATGGTCATCACCATGACCGCCGGTACCGCGCTGATCATGTGGCTCGGTGAGCTCATCACCGACCGCGGTATCGGCAACGGCATGTCGATCCTGATGTTCACCTCCATCGCCGCCGGCTTCCCGAGCTCCCTGTGGGCGATCAAGCTCCAGGGCAGCCTGATGGGCGGCTGGCTGGAGTTCTCCCTGGTCATCCTGTGCGGCCTCGCGATGGTCGCGCTCGTCGTCTTCGTCGAGCAGGCCCAGCGCCGGATCCCCGTGCAGTACGCCAAGCGCATGATCGGCCGCCGTTCCTACGGCGGTACGTCCACCTACATCCCGCTCAAGGTGAACCAGGCGGGCGTGATTCCCGTCATCTTCGCCTCGTCGCTGCTCTACATCCCGGCGCTGCTCGTGCAGTTCACCGGCTCCAAGGCGGGCTGGGCGAACTGGATCAACGCCAACCTGGTCAAGGGTGACCACCCGATCTACATGGCCACCTACTTCCTGCTGATCGTCTTCTTCGCCTTCTTCTACGTCGCCATCTCCTTCAACCCCGAAGAAGTTGCCGACAACATGAAGAAGTATGGTGGGTTCATCCCGGGCATCCGGGCAGGTCGTCCCACCGCGGAGTACCTGAGCTACGTGCTGAACCGCATCACGTGGCCGGGCTCGCTCTACCTGGGCCTGATCGCCCTGGTGCCCACGGTGGCACTGGTCACACTCAACGCGAACCAGAACTTCCCGTTCGGGGGAACCAGCATCCTGATCATCGTGGGTGTCGGTCTGGAGACTGTGAAGCAGATCGAGAGCCAGCTTCAGCAGCGCAACTACGAAGGGTTCCTCCGCTGATGCGAATCGTCCTCGTCGGGCCGCCCGGCGCCGGCAAGGGTACGCAGGCCGCGTACCTCGCCAAGAACCTCGCGATCCCGCACATCTCGACGGGCGACCTTTTCCGGGCGAACATCAGCCAGGGCACGCCCCTGGGCCAGAAGGCCCAGGAGTACATGCGGGCCGGCCAGCTCGTGCCGGACGAGGTCACCATCGGCATGGCCAAGGACCGCATGGACAAGCCGGACGCCGCCGACGGCTTCCTGCTCGACGGCTTCCCGCGCAACCTGGCCCAGGCCGAGGCGCTGGACACCATCCTCAAGGCCGACGGTCTCAAGCTCGACGCCGTCCTGGACCTGGAGGTCCCGGAGGACGAGGTCGTCAAGCGGATCGCCGGCCGCCGGATGTGCCGCAAGGACAGCAGCCACATCTTCCACGTGATCTACAACCCCCCGAAGACCGAGGGTGTGTGCGACGCGTGCGGTGGCGAGCTGTACCAGCGCGAGGACGACAGCGAGGAGACCGTCCGCCGCCGGCTGGAGGTCTACCACAGCGAGACCGAGCCGATCATCGACTACTACAAGGCCCAGGGCCTCGTGGTGACGATCTCGGCCCTCGGCAAGGTCGTCGAGGTGACGGAGCGGGCGATGGCCGCGCTGGAGCGCGAAGCCGCCTGACATGGCCTGTGCCACGGCCGCGGTGCCCTTCGGGGCACCGCGGCCGTAGTGTTTGTTTGAGCATTTGGACCGCAAGACCCAGGAAGGCATCCCATGGTCGAGATCAAGACCGCCGAGCAGATCGCGAAGATGCGCGAGGCCGGCCTGGTCGTCGCCGCCGTGCACGCGGCCACCCGGGAGGCGGCCGTGCCCGGTGCCACGACCAAGGACCTGGACGACGTCGCCCGCAAGGTGATCGCCGAGCACGGCGCGAAGTCGAACTTCCTCGGGTACGGCGGCTTCCCCGCCACCATCTGCACCTCGGTGAACGAGGTCGTCGTCCACGGCATCCCGGATGCGAAGACCGTCCTCAAGGACGGCGACATCATCTCCATCGACGCCGGCGCCATCATCGACGGCTGGCACGGTGACGCGGCCTTCACGGCCTTCGTGGGCACCGGTCACGCTCCGGAGCTGCTGGAGCTCTCCCGGGTGACCGAGGAGTCCATGTGGGCCGGCATCGCCGCCGTGAAGAACGGCAACCGCCTGGTGGACATCTCCCGGGCCATCGAGACCTACATCCGCCGCCAGCCCCGCCCGGCCTCCGGGAAGTACGGGATCATCGAGGACTACGGCGGCCACGGCATCGGCTCCGAGATGCACATGGACCCGCACCTGCTGAACTACGTCTCGCGCAAGCGCGGCAAGGGCCCCAAGCTCGTCCCGGGCTTCTGCATCGCCATCGAGCCCATGGTGAGCCTCGGCACGGCCCGTACGCACGTCCTGGAGGACGACTGGACGGTCCTCACGGACGACATGTCCTGGTCCTCCCACTGGGAACACTCCGTCGCCCTGACGGAGGAAGGCCCGCTGGTCCTGACAGCGGTCGACGGGGGCAAGGCGAAGCTGGCGGAATACGGGGTCACCGCGGCTCCGGACCCGCTCGCCTGACCTCCGCTTAAGGATCACTGCGGCTGGGCAGTCACCCCTGGATTAGTCTTTCGGGTTGCCCTGACGTAGACTGACGCGTCGGCTCTCGTGTATCCGCATGCCTTCGTACCGATGGCACGCACATACGAGAGTTGATCAAGGTAGCCGATTCGAAAGGCGAAGCGTGGCCAAGAAGCAAGGTGCCATCGAGATCGAGGGCACCGTGATCGAGTCTCTGCCGAACGCAATGTTCAAGGTGGAGCTCCAGAACGGTCACAAGGTCCTCGCGCACATCAGCGGCAAGATGCGGATGCACTACATCCGCATCCTTCCGGATGACCGGGTCGTCGTGGAGCTCTCTCCCTACGACCTGACGCGTGGCCGGATCGTCTACCGCTACAAGTAGATCTTGTCGGCGTCCCGCTCGTACGGGGCGACGGCACTGACCCGGAGAACCTCACACCCATGAAGGTCAAGCCGAGCGTCAAGAAGATCTGCGACAAGTGCAAGGTGATCCGCCGCCACGGCCGGGTCATGGTCATCTGCGACAACCTGCGCCACAAGCAGCGCCAGGGCTGACGCAGAACCTGCACTTCGCAGTTTCTTCGCGCGACGCGAGCAAAAACGTACATACGCAGAACCCGTCCAGTGCTCACTGGCGATACCTCCGGCGGGGGCCGGGGACCCGGAACGTACCTAGTACGGCGGCCGGGATCGGTTCTGTGTCAGACCCCCGAGAACATCTGGAGCCATTGAATGGCACGCGTTTCCGGTGTTGACATCCCGCGCGACAAGCGCGTGGAGGTTGCACTCACCTACGTCTTCGGTATCGGCCGCACCCAGTCGCAGGCGACTCTCGCCGCCACCGGTGTGAACCCGAACACCCGCGTTCGTGACCTTCCCGAAGAGGACCTGGTCAAGATCCGCGAGTACGTGGACGCCAACCTCAAGACCGAGGGTGACCTCCGTCGCGAGATCCAGGCCGACATCCGCCGCAAGGTCGAGATCGGCTGCTACCAGGGTCTGCGTCACCGTCGCGGCCTGCCGGTCCACGGTCAGCGCACCAGCACGAACGCTCGTACCCGCAAGGGCCCGCGTCGCGCCATCGCCGGCAAGAAGAAGCCGGGCAAGAAGTAGTCCACAGCGGACGCTGCGGTGCTCCGGGGGGTAACCCCCGGGTCGGCCGCATTCCAGCGGTCTTCGCTGTAGGACCGACCACCTCCCTCCATCAGGAGTAAGACATGCCCCCCAAGGGTCGTCAGGGCGCTGCCAAGAAGGTGCGCCGCAAGGAAAAGAAGAACGTCGCTCACGGCCACGCGCACATCAAGAGCACGTTCAACAACACGATCGTGTCCATCACGGACCCGACCGGCAACGTGATCTCCTGGGCCTCCGCCGGCCACGTCGGCTTCAAGGGCTCGCGCAAGTCCACCCCGTTCGCCGCGCAGATGGCCGCCGAGTCCGCCGCGCGTCGTGCGCAGGAGCACGGCATGCGTAAGGTCGACGTCTTCGTCAAGGGCCCGGGTTCCGGTCGTGAGACCGCCATCCGTTCGCTCCAGGCGACCGGTCTCGAGGTCGGCTCCATCCAGGACGTCACCCCGACCCCGCACAACGGCTGCCGTCCGCCGAAGCGCCGCCGCGTCTGACGCTGCGCCGTTCGCACGGTTGCTGCCTTGAGAGTGTGGGCGGTACGGCTCCTCGGAGGCGTGCCGCCCGTACCCTTGTAGTACCTCAGGACATCAAATAGTGGGTGTCCATGACTGAAGGATTCATCGCATGCTGATCGCTCAGCGCCCCTCGCTGACCGAAGAGGTCGTCGACGAGTTCCGCTCCCGGTTCGTGATCGAGCCGCTGGAGCCGGGCTTCGGCTACACCCTCGGCAACTCCCTGCGCCGTACGCTCCTCTCCTCGATCCCGGGTGCGGCGGTCACGTCCATCCGCATCGACGGTGTCCTGCACGAGTTCACCACCGTGCCGGGCGTCAAGGAGGACGTCACCGACCTCATCCTGAACATCAAGCAGCTGGTCGTCTCCTCGGAGCACGACGAGCCGGTCGTGATGTACCTGCGCAAGCAGGGCCCGGGTCTGGTCACCGCCGCCGACATCGCCCCGCCGGCCGGTGTCGAGGTGCACAACCCCGACCTGGTCCTGGCGACCCTGAACGCCAAGGGCAAGCTGGAGATGGAGCTGACCGTCGAGCGCGGTCGCGGCTACGTCTCCGCCGTCCAGAACAAGCAGGTGGGCCAGGAGATCGGCCGTATCCCGGTCGACTCCATCTACTCGCCGGTCCTCAAGGTCACCTACAAGGTCGAGGCGACCCGAGTCGAGCAGCGCACCGACTTCGACAAGCTGATCGTCGACGTCGAGACCAAGCAGGCCATGCGCCCGCGCGACGCCATGGCGTCCGCCGGTAAGACCCTGGTCGAGCTGTTCGGTCTGGCCCGCGAGCTCAACATCGACGCCGAGGGCATCGACATGGGCCCGTCCCCGACGGACGCCGCCCTGGCCGCCGACCTGGCGCTGCCGATCGAGGAGCTCGAGCTCACGGTCCGCTCGTACAACTGCCTCAAGCGCGAGGGCATCCACTCCGTGGGTGAGCTCGTCGCCCGCTCCGAGGCCGACCTGCTCGACATCCGCAACTTCGGTGCGAAGTCGATCGACGAGGTCAAGGCGAAGCTGGCCGGCATGGGCCTGGCCCTCAAGGACAGCCCGCCCGGATTCGACCCGACCGCTGCCGCGGACGCCTTCGGCGCGGACGATGACGCGGACGCCGGGTTCGTCGAGACCGAGCAGTACTAAGAGCCGTCCGGCAGGATTGTTCTTTGGCTGCGGGTCCGCTTCGGCTGGTCGCGCAGTTCCCCGCGCCCCTTACGGGGCGCGGCCCTTCCGGGGCGTGCCCCGGATCTCCGACGGGCGACCGCCCGCTCGGATACTGACCTCGGTACCTCATACGGCCGGGGCAGACACCTAGGAGAAACACCATGCCGCGTCCCACCAAGGGTGCCCGTCTGGGCGGCGGTGCCGCGCACGAGAAGCTGATGCTGGCGAACCTCGCCAAGTCGCTCTTCGAGCACGGCCGCATCACGACGACCGAGGCCAAGGCCCGCCGCCTGCGTCCGGTCGCCGAGCGCCTGATCACCAAGGCGAAGAAGGGCGACATCCACAACCGTCGCCAGGTGCTGCAGACGATCACGGACAAGGGCATCGTGCACGTGCTCTTCACCGAGATCGCTCCGCGCTTCGCCGAGCGTCCGGGTGGCTACACCCGTATCACCAAGATCGGCAACCGTCGTGGCGACAACGCCCCGATGGCCGTGATCGAGCTGGTCGAGGGCGAGATCGCCAAGAAGGCGACCGTCGCCGAGGCCGAGGCCGCCACCAAGCGTGCGGTCAAGGAGTCCGAGGCTGCTGCCGAGGCTCCGGCCGAGGAGTCGAAGGACGCCTGACACCGCTGATGCGTGTCAGTGACGGGCCCGCCCCTTTTCCGGGGGCGGGCCCGTCCCGCATTTCTGAGAGGAACCCCTGGTGAGTGACGAGGTGGCACCCGGTTACGTACGGGTGCGGCTGGACCTGTCGTACGACGGCAAGGACTTCTCCGGCTGGGCCAAGCAGCGCGAGGGCCAGCGCACGGTGCAGGGCGAGCTGGAGGACGCGATCCGGACCGTGACGCGGTCCAAGGAGACGTACGAGCTGACGGTCGCGGGCCGTACCGACGCCGGAGTGCACGCCCGGGGCCAGGTGGCGCACGTCGACCTGCCGGCCGAGGTGTGGGCCGAGCACGAGGAGAAGCTGCTGCGCCGGCTGGCGGGGCGGCTGTCGCACGACGTTCGGGTGTGGAAGGTCGCCGAGGCGCCGGCCGGGTTCAACGCGCGCTTCTCCGCGATCTGGCGGCGCTACGCCTACCGGGTGACGGACCATCACGGCGGTGTGGATCCGCTGCTGCGCGGTCATGTGCTGTGGCACGACTGGCCGTTGGACGTCGATGCCATGAACGCGGCCTCGAAGGCGCTGATCGGCGAGCACGACTTCGCCGCCTACTGCAAGCGGCGCGAGGGTGCGACGACCATTCGGACGCTGCAGCAGCTGAGCTGGGAGCGGGACGCCTCCGGCGTCATCACGGCGACCGTGCGGGCGGATGCGTTCTGCCACAACATGGTGCGGTCGCTGGTGGGTGCGCTGCTGTTCGTGGGTGACGGGCACCGGCCGGTGGAGTGGCCGGGCCGCGTGCTGGCCGCCGGGGTGCGGGATTCCGCCGTGCATGTGGTGCGGCCGCACGGGCTCACTCTGGAGGAGGTCGGTTATCCGGCCGACTCCGAGCTGGCGGCTCGTAACCTCGCGGCTCGGAACAAGAGGTCGCTGCCCGGCGCGGGCTGCTGCTAGCGAAAACGGCGGTGGGGCACGGCGAAAAGCCGTGCCCCACCGCCGTTTTCGTATTTAAGCGGGGCAGCTGACCGCCAGGTCGCTGTTGACCGTGAAGTACGGCTTGATGCCGTCGACCTTCGGGTACAGGTCCGTCTTGTTGCGGTCGACGATGTCGCCGACGAGGCGGGCGACCTTGACCGGCTCGCCGTCCGGGGTCAGGCGCAGGGCCAGGTCCCAGACGGTGTTCTCCTCGCCGGTGCCGCGGGCGTGCCGCAGCTCGGCGTAGGGGACGGTCACCCGGAAGGCCGTGCCGCCGACGGCGGTGACCTGCGCGGTGACCGTGTCGGCCGTGTCCGTGCGGGGCGTGGCGACGAGGACCGGCTCGGTGCCGTCGGCGAACTCGGCGCCGTGCAGGGTGCCTTCGACCGTGAGGGCGGTCTCGTCCTGGCGGACGAGGCGGGCCTCGGCGTGGACGGGACGGTTCCAGGCGCGCAGGGCGAGGAAGCCGTCGACCGTCGGGTAGGGCACCCACCAGGTGAAGGGGGCGCCGGGCAGCGGCTCCAGCTCGACCAGGCCGCGGCCCTCGGCGAGGTGGGAGACGACGCGGCGGCGGGCGCCGTCGTCGCCGCGGACGACGTGGAGGTCCCAGCGGCCCTCGCCCAGGCGCAGCTGCTTGCGGTCGAGGACGGCGGTGTACGGGTCCTTCGGGCCGGCCGGTGCCTTCAGGGGCACGGCGACGGGCTTGCCCTCCTTGCGGCGGGTGACCGTGAGGGAGAGCTTCTCGCCGGAGAGGCCCTTGCGGTCGACGGAGACGAGGATGTTGCCGTCGGCGTCGACGCGGCAGGAGGCGGTGCAGCGCAGCGGCTTGCGGACGATCTCCTTGATCGCGGCCTTCACCGGCGGGGTGGAGGGCTTGGCGACGCCGCGGCGCAGCGGGCGGAGGAGCTTGCCGGCGGTGCGGCGCAGCATCTTCGTCAGCGGGACGGGCGCGGGCTTGCGCTCGGCGGGGCCGGAGCCCGCGGGGGCCGCTGCCGGGGCGGAGCCGTCGCGGACCCCGCCGAGGCTCTCGATGAGCTCCTCGTAGCGGCGGGCGATGGCGTCGGGGTGGTAGCGCTCGGCGGAGACACGGGCGGCCTTGCCCATGGCGTGCCGCAGCTCGTCGTCCTCGATGAGCTTGAGGAGGCCCTTGGCGATGGCGTCGCTGTCGAGGTTGGTGACGAGGAGGCCGTCGTGGCCGTCCTTGATGATCTCGCCGGGGCCGTGCGGGCAGTCGGTGGCGACGACGGGGACGCCGCAGTTCATGGCCTCCACGATCGTCATGCCGAAGGACTCCTCGCGGGAGGTGACGGCGGCGATGGAGCCCTTGGCCCACTCGGTCTCGATGGGGGAGTGGGGGCCCATGAGGGTGATGTGCTCGGTGAGGCCGAGCTGGTCGATCTGCTCGCGCAGCTTGGCCTGCTGGGGGCCGCGGCCGTAGATGCGCAGCTTCCAGTCGGGGCGGGCCGCGGCGACGGTGACCCAGGCCTTGACGAGGAGGTCGTAGCGCTTGACGGGGATGAGGCGGCCGGCGGCGACGACGAGCTTGGCGTTGCCGTCGGAGGGCTCGACCTCGGAGGCGGGGACGCCGTTGGGCAGCGCGACGAGCTTGGTCCTGACGCCGGGGAACTGCTCGCGGTGGGTCGCGGCGTCGGCGTCGGAGACGGCGGTGTGCGCGTCGAGGTGCGGGATGGCGCGGTCCTGGGCGGCGCGGATGTTCGGCTCGTGGGTGCCGTAGATCCGGTGCTCCTGGCCGATCCGCAGATAGCGGTCCTGCCCGAATTCGGCCAGGTACATCACGAGGCCGGGGCGGGTGGCGATGACGACGTCGGCGTCGGTGCGGGCGAGGTGCTCGGCAACGCGCTTGTCGGTCAGGGCGTTGAAGTGGGCGCCCTTGGCCTCGACGGGCGGGATGTGGGCGCTGTCCTGCTCCAGGAGCGGGTTGTCCCGGTCGGCGCCGGTCTCGGCGCGGGTGTCGATCAGGTGGACCAGCTTCACCTTGCGGTGCAGGGGGAGCTTGGGTGTGCCACCGGTCCTGTGGATGGACACGATCTCCACGTCGTGCCGGGCGGCGAGCGCGCCGGCGACGTTGAAGGTGGAGCGGATCGTGCCGCCGATGCCGTAGGCGTTCTGCAAAAGGAAAGAGATCTTCATGGCGGTGTGTGCGCGGCGCTACGGGCGGCGCGTCCGTCCTTCCCCCTGGCCTGGGTGTGCGGGTCTCCCCTGTCGGCCGGATGCTTCGGTGGTCCGGTCCGATCCGTCGGTTAAGACCGTTGGGAGGGATTTCGGTTGCCTGTCGAGGCTACATTGTGGCTTGAGTCACGTCGCTTACGTCAAGGGTGAGATCGTTCTCCTCCGCACGTGGAGTCCGTCCGTTTGTTCGGGCGAGCGAACTGTAGGGGTAGTCGCGACGCTTCCGTCAAGCGGTGCATCGAACGGCAGTCCAGAGGGTAACCGGGTGGCCGGGCGTGGCGCGGGGACGGACCTCGCAGGCGCTGGGAGGCTGGGCCCTGTGAAGGCGATGGTGGCGGTCTCCGCGGTCGTGGCCCTCGGGCTGACGGCGGGATGCGGCGGCAGTGGCGGCGACGGCGGACTCGACGGCAACGGTGGCTCCGGCGGAGGAGGCGGCCGCGGCGGCGGCCGCGGCGAGGCCAAGGACACGCGCGGTGCCGTGCGCATACTGAGCTCCGCCCAGCTCAGGCATGTCGAGCTGGGGCCGCGCGAGGTCCCCGGCTTCCAGATCGAACGCGCGGGCAGCTGGGCCGCCGGCGGCGGGCGCCCCGTCGCCGACGACGTCTCCTGCCGGCCCCTCGTCGAGGCCCTCGGCTCCCGGCCCCGGCCCGCGCCGGCCGCGTCCGTCGTCAACACCTTCGCCAAGGCCGGCGAGGACCTCGACTTCGAGGGCCTCATGGGGATGATCCGCGTCTCCACCTACCGCGGCGACGGCGCGGTCTCCACGCTCGACGGGCTGCGGTCCGCCGCGGCCGGCTGCGCGGGCGGCTTCCGCATGCGCACCGGGGAGGGCGAACCCCAGGAGTTCCGGGCGGTCCGGACGCTCACGGCGCCCCGGCTGGGGGACGAGGCGGTCGCCTACCGGCTGGAGAACGCTGCGGAGCGGGCGCCGAGCCTGATCACGGTCGTGCGCTCGGGCGCCACGCTCGCGATGTTCTTCGCCACCAGCCTGTCCGACCCCGAGGACGTCGAAATCCCACCGGAACTCGTCGACGCGCAGATCGCCAAACTGGAACGCGCAGAACAAAAGGCCCCCACGGTGCCGCCGCCCTCCTCACCGATGGCGGTGGGGGAGGGCGGGGAGGCGGGGGACGGGGGCGACGGCGGGTGACCTGCGCCGTCCCGGCAGGTCAGGTGCGCACCCCTTTGCCTTGAATCCGCCGCGCGGGTGCGCTGCACGGCGGTGCCGTACGGGCTGGGGCGGGTTCGGCGCCGCCGGACTGCCCGGCGGGGGCTGAGCGCCGTTGCGGCGGGATTTTCTCTGCCTGCGGCAGGGCGGCGCTGCGCTGGGCCGGCGCCCGCCGGAGCCCCCGGCGGGTGCCTGCCCGCCCGGCTGCCTAGGCCTGCTTCTTGTTCGCCGGGGACGGGGTGGCCGTGGCCACCGATGCCGCCGCCTGGGAGTTCGCCCGGGCCATGATGCGGCGGAAGGTGTAGCCCGCCACGTCGCGGCCCGCCTGCAGGGCGTCCTTGTCGTCGTCGGGGACGGCCTTGCCGTTGAGGTAGCCGGCCACGGTGAAGTACGCGTAGCGCCCCTCCGCATTGGCGGTCAGGCGGCAGGCCGTGGCCCGGCAGAAGGAGGGGCCGTCGCCCGGGAGCGAGGCGATGTTCCCCGTGGACTGCTCCTTGGCCTTGTCGGCCGCGGCCTTCGTGTCGAAGACGGCCACGCCGACCGTCACCGCCACCCCGTCCCGCTTGTACGTCGCCCGCAGCACCTTCCGGCAGCCGTTGTCGGCGAGGACGGAGCCGAGCCCGCCCTGCGTCGCCGAGGCGCAGTCCTCGGTCGTGGCCGTGTCGACGCGGTCGTACTTGCGCTTGTCGAGGGAGGGCTTGCTGTGCGGGAAGAGCGTCTTCGTGCTGAGCGGCGCCTTGTCCTTGTCCGCGCCGGCTATGAAGTCGCGCGGGTTGGGCGGAGGCGGCGGCGCGACCTGCGAGAACGACGGCTCGGGCGAACCGGAGGAGCTCGGCAGCTTCTGCGGCGACGGCAGGCCGGAGGCGGATTTGCCGCCCTTGTGCGAACCGACGACGAGGGCCGCCACGGTGCCGGCGACGGCGACCGTGGCCAGCGCGCCGCCGCCGATCAGCAGCCACTTGCGGCGCCGGCCGCGGGCTGCGGTGGTGTCGGCGAGGGCGTCCCAGTCGGGGGTCTGCGAGGCCTGGCCCGGGGCGGAGGCCCACGGCGCGGGCGGGGCGGGCGGCACGGGCTGCTGGGGCGCCGGCTGCGTCTGCGGCTGCGCCTGCTGAGGCAGGGGGTGCGGCTGCTGCTGCGCGGGCGGCTGCTGCGGCTGCTGCGGCGACAGGTCCGGCGGCGGCCCGAACTGCCCGGCCGGCGGCATCGGCTGCGAGCCCGGCTGTGAGCCCGGCGGCGGCCCCGGGGGCGGACCCGGCTGCTGGTTCGGCTGCTGCGGATCCCCCGGGGGCCCGTACGGCCCTGCCTGCCCAAAGCTCATGGCGTGCATCGTAAACCGCGAAAACGTGTTGGTCGCCCCTTCGGCGAGCAGGGAGAATCCTGCCCATGGGACATGTGGAAGCGGCACATCTGGAGTACTACCTCCCGGACGGGAGGGTGCTCCTCGGCGATGTCTCCTTCCGCGTGGGCGAGGGCGCCGCGGTCGCCCTCGTCGGTGCCAACGGCGCCGGCAAGACCACGCTGCTGCGCCTGATCGCCGGCGAGCTGCAGCCGCACGGCGGCGCGGTCTCCGTCAGCGGCGGCCTCGGCGTGATGCCGCAGTTCGTGGGCTCGGTGCGGGACGAGCGCACGGTCCGTGACCTGCTGGTCTCCGTCGCCCAGCCCCGGATCCGGGAGGCCGCGAAGGCGGTCGACGAGGCCGAGACCGCGATCATGGAGCGTGATGACGAGGCCGCGCAGATGGCCTACGCGCAGGCCCTCTCCGACTGGGCCGAGGCCCGCGGCTACGAGGCCGAGACCGTGTGGGACATGTGCACCATGGCCGCGCTCGGCGTCCCGTACGAGAAGGCGCAGTGGCGCCAGGTGCGCACGCTCTCCGGCGGCGAGCAGAAGCGGCTCGTCCTGGAGTCCCTGCTGCGCGGCACGGACGAGGTCCTGCTGCTCGACGAGCCGGACAACTACCTGGACGTCCCCGGCAAGCGCTGGCTGGAGGAGAAGCTGCGCGAGACGAAGAAGACGGTCCTCTTCGTCTCCCACGACCGCGAGCTGCTGGCCCGCTCCGCCGAGAAGATCATCAGCGTCGAGCCGGGCCCGGCGGGCAGCGACGTCTGGGTGCACGGCGGTGGCTTCGCCACGTACCACGAGGCGCGCAAGGAGCGCTTCGCCCGCTTCGAGGAGCTGCGGCGGCGCTGGGACGAGAAGCACGCCCAGCTGAAGAAGCTGGTGATCACGCTGCGGCAGGCGGCCGCCGTCAGCCACGAGATGGCCTCGCGGTACGCCGCGGCGCAGACCCGGCTGCGGAAGTTCGAGGAGGCGGGCCCGCCGCCGGAGCCGCCCCGCGAGCAGGACATCCGGATGCGGCTGCGCGGCGGCCGTACCGGCGTGCGCGCCCTGACCTGCGCGGACCTGGAGCTGACCGGCCTGATGAAGCCGTTCGGCCTGGAGGTCTTCTACGGCGAGCGGGTGGCGGTGCTGGGCTCGAACGGCTCCGGCAAGTCCCACTTCCTGCGGCTCCTGGCCGGGGAGGACGTGGCGCACACGGGCGAGTGGAAGCTGGGCGCCCGCGTCGTGCCGGGGCACTTCGCGCAGACCCACGCCCACCCGGAGCTGCTGGGGCGCACGCTCGTCGACATCCTGTGGACGGAGCACGCCAAGGACCGCGGCGGGGCGATGTCCGCCCTGCGGCGGTACGAGCTGGAGAAGCAGGGCGACCAGCCCTTCGAGAAGCTCTCGGGCGGCCAGCAGGCTCGCTTCCAGATCCTTCTCCTGGAGCTGGCGGGTACGACGGCCCTGCTCCTGGACGAGCCCACGGACAACCTGGACCTGGAGAGCGCGGAGGCGCTTCAGGAGGGTCTGGAGGCGTACGAGGGGACGGTGCTTTGCGTCACACACGACCGCTGGTTCGCTCGCTCGTTCGATCGTTTCGTGGTCTTCGGCGCGGACGGGCGGGTCCGGGAGGTTCCCGAGCCCGTGTGGGACGAGGGGCGCGTGGCGCGTAGCCGGTAGTGGGCCGGGTGGCCGTGCTCCGGCGCCGGTGAGACCATGTGTTTTGACCCCGCCGGTGGGCGCCCGGTACTCTACGAGTTCGTTATGCGTATTGGCTTGGTCGTTCTCACGCGAGGGGCCCTTACGCTTGCCCACCAGAGTGGCCGCCAGCGGCATGCACCCGGGTTGCGTCCCCGGAGTGCGTCCCTCGCAGGCAGCCGCCTCCGGCGGGCCGTGTCAGGACCCACTCACTGAAGAAGCGAAGGCTACGACCGTGCGTACGTTCAGCCCCAAGCCCGGCGATGTCCAGCGCCAGTGGCACATCATCGACGCGCAGGACGTCGTCCTGGGCCGTCTGGCCTCTCAGGCCGCCAACCTCCTGCGTGGCAAGCACAAGCCTGTGTATGCGCCGCACATGGACATGGGTGACTTCGTCATCATCATCAACGCCGACAAGGTTCACCTGTCCGGCAACAAGAAGACCCAGAAGATGGCCTACCGCCACTCCGGTTTCCCGGGCGGTCTGCGTTCGGTTCGTTACGACGAGCTGCTCGACAAGAACCCGGAGAAGGCCGTCGAGAAGGCCATCAAGGGCATGGTTCCCAAGAACTCCCTGGGCCGTCAGATGCTCTCGAAGCTGAAGGTGTACTCGGGCAGCGAGCACCCGCACGCCGCCCAGCAGCCGGTCCCGTTTGAGATCACCCAGGTCAAGCAGGGCTAGTCCCGGCCACACCGCCGAACCAGACAGAAAGCATCTGAGGAGAATCGTGGCTGAGACCACCGCCGAGACCCCCCTTGAGACCGAGGGCGTCGAGGAGTACACCACCGAGACCGAGGTCGTTGAGTCGGAGTACACCTCCGAGTCCCTCGCGTCCCGCTTCGGCGACCCGCAGCCGGCCGCCGGCCTGGGCCGTCGCAAGAACGCCATCGCCCGCGTCCGGATCGTTCCGGGCTCCGGCAAGTGGAAGATCAACGGTCGCACCCTTGAGGACTACTTCCCCAACAAGGTGCACCAGCAGGAAGTCAACGAGCCCTTCAAGGTGCTCGAGCTCGACGACCGCTACGACGTCATCGCCCGCATCTCGGGTGGCGGCGTCTCCGGCCAGGCCGGCGCCCTGCGCCTCGGCGTGGCCCGCGCGCTGAACGAGGCGGACGTGGACAACAACCGCGGCCCGCTGAAGAAGGCCGGCTTCCTGAGCCGCGACGACCGTGCGGTCGAGCGCAAGAAGGCCGGTCTCAAGAAGGCCCGCAAGGCCCCGCAGTACAGCAAGCGCTAATCACGCGGCTTCGCTGCTTCTGCTCGAACGCCCCGGCGGCACGCTCCGTGCCCGCCGGGGCGTTTCGGCTATCGGTCACCCGGGACGTATCGGCGTATACCTGAAGTCAACGTTCCGGTTCCGGACCCGACACTTTTGTTTGCGGGGCCCGTTCACAGGCAGGCCCCGTATCCGCGCGTTTTTCGGAGGACACCAGTGGGACGACTCTTCGGTACGGACGGTGTGCGCGGCGTCGCCAACGCCGATCTGACGGCCGAGCTCGCACTCGGCCTGTCGGTCGCTGCGGCGCATGTGCTCGCCGAGGCGGGGACGTTCGAGGGCCACCGCCCGGTGGCCGTCGTGGGCCGTGATCCGCGCGCTTCGGGGGAGTTCCTGGAGGCCGCCGTCGTGGCCGGCCTGGCCAGCGCCGGCGTCGACGTGCTGCGGGTGGGCGTGCTGCCCACGCCCGCCGTCGCCTATCTGACGGGCGCCCTCGGCGCGGACCTCGGCGTGATGCTCTCCGCGAGCCACAACGCCATGCCCGACAACGGCATCAAGTTCTTCGCTCGCGGCGGCCACAAGCTCGCCGACGAGCTCGAGGACCGCATCGAGCAGACCTACCGGGCGCACGCCTCCGGCGAGCCCTGGGACCGTCCCACCGGTGCCGGCGTCGGCCGCGTCCGCGAGTACGACCAGGGCTTCGACAACTACGTCGCCCACCTCATCGGCGTCCTCCCCAACCGCATGGACGGGCTGAAGGTCGTCATCGACGGCGCCCACGGCGCCGCGGCCCGCGTCTCCCCGGAGGCGTTCGCCCGCGCCGGTGCCGAGGTCATCACCATCGGCACCGAGCCCGACGGCCTCAACATCAACCACGAGTGCGGCTCCACGCACCTGGACAAGCTGCGTGCCGCCGTCGTCGAGCACGGCGCCGACCTGGGCGTGGCGCACGACGGCGACGCCGACCGCTGCCTGGCCGTGGACCACAAGGGCGACGAGGTCGACGGCGACCAGATCCTCGCCGTCCTGGCCCTCGCGATGCGCGAGGCGGGCTCGCTGCGCAAGAACACCGTCGTCGCGACCGTCATGTCCAACCTGGGCTTCAAGCTGGCCATGGAGCGCGAGGGCGTCGAGCTGGTGCAGACGGCCGTCGGCGACCGCTACGTCCTGGAGGAGATGAAGGCCCACGGCTTCGCCCTCGGCGGCGAGCAGTCCGGGCACGTCATCGTCCTCGACCACGCCACGACCGGCGACGGCACCCTCACCGGCCTGATGCTGGCCGCCCGGGTCGCCGCCACGGGCCGCTCCCTCGCGGACCTGGCCGCCGTCATGGAGCGCCTGCCGCAGATCCTCATCAACGTCCGCGACGTCGACAAGACCCGGGTGAACTCCTCCGAGGAGCTCGCCGCGGCCGTCGCCGACGCCGAGGAGCAGCTGGGCTCCACCGGCCGCGTGCTGCTGCGCTCGTCCGGCACGGAGCCGCTGGTGCGCGTGATGGTGGAGGCAGCCGACATCGAGCAGGCGCGGACCGTCGCGCAGCGGCTCGCCGACGCGGTCAAGTCGGCCCTGGGCTAGGCCGGTATTCCGCCGACGCTCGCCGTTGCTGCGGGCCTTCTCTTCCGCCGCAACGGCGAGCAACCGGGAAGGTGCCTTCTCGGTGCCGGACCGGCCTGTGCCGGCTCGGCACCGCCGGCCTCCACCGCGGTGGCTGCTCGCCGTTGCTGCGGCGGAGGGAAATGCCGGGCGTAGCCCGCATGCGCGGCCTCGTGCCCGGGGCCGTCAGCGTTTCCGGACGGCCTCCGCCGCGGAGCGGTGTCGCGCCCAGAACCACTTCTGGGCGAGCAGCGTGAGCGTCCCGGCCGCGATGATGCCCAGCAGGTTCAGCGCCAGCTGGATGGCCGAGCCGCGAGTCTCCGACCAGTCCCCGTACGACAAGGCGACGGCCGCGTTCGCCGCGGCCGGCACCGTCGTCACCGAGATCGCCACGCCGATCAGCGCCCCCGACTTCGCCGAGGTCAGGGAGAGGATGCCGGCGATGCCGGCCAGGAACGCCACCACGAAGGAGAAGGCGTCCGGCTGCCAGATGAAGGACGTCTGGGGGCGGGGGGCCAGGAACTTCGCCTCGTGGAAGAGCCCCAGCGTGTCCATCAGGAGGCTGAAGCCGCCGGTCAGCGCCATCGCCACGGGGAAGCCCACGAGCAGCGCGCCCATCGACCGCCAGGCCAGCCGGGGCGCCCGCCGCACGATCGCCGTGCACAGCCCGGCCAGCGGGCCGAACTCCGGGCCCACCGCCATCGCGCCCACGATCAGGATCGCACTGTCCATGATCACGCCGCAGGCGGCCAGCATCGTCGCCACCGTCAGGAACGCCAGGAACGTGACGGTGAGCGTCGACTCCTCGTGGGTCTCCTCGACCAGCGACTCCCACACGATCGCGTCCGCGCCCGAGCCGGGCGCGGCCAGCTCGGCGTGGCGCGCGCGCCGGGACAGGCTCAGGTCGATCTCCTCGACCGAGACCGCGCCGACCTCCGGCAGCCCGCTCGCACGCAGCGCGTCCAGCAGCTCGTCGGCCGCCTCGCGCGCCACGTCGCACAGCACGATGTCACCGTGCGGGTCGCGGCTCGCGCCGGGGAAGACGGCCAGATGGGTGGCGCCCACCGTCTTCTCGACGAGGGCGACCACGTCGTCGGTGCGCGCGGGCGGGCAGATCATCCGCAGGTGGAGCATGGCTGTCCCGGTGTGCTCGGTGGCCGTCAGAGCTTGCGCAGCGACAGTCGCTGCACCTTGTGGTCCGGTCCCTTGCGCAGGATCAGGTTCGACCGGCCGCGCGTGGGGGCCACATTCTCCAGCAGGTTGGGCTTGTTGATGGTGCGCCAGTTGCGGCGCGCGTAGTCCAGGGCCTCCTCCTCGGAGACCTGGGTGTAGCGCCGGAAGTAGGAGTCGGGGTCGGTGAAGGCCGTCGCGCGCAGCTTCTTGAAGCGCTCGTAGTACCAGCGCTCGATGTCCTCGGCGCGCGCGTCCACGTACACGCTGAAGTCGAAGAAGTCGGCGAGTCCGACGCGGGTGCGGCCGTCCTTGCCGGGCAGGGCCGGCTGGAGGACGTTGAGGCCCTCGATGATCAGGATGTCGGGGCGGTGCACGGTCAGCTTCTCGCCGGGCACGATGTCGTAGATCAGGTGGGAGTAGACGGGGGCCGAGACCTCGTCCTTGCCCGCCTTCACATCGGCGACGAAGCGGGTCAGGGCGCGCCGGTCGTAGGACTCGGGGAAACCTTTCCGCGACATCAGGCCGCGGCTCTGCAGCTCGGCGTTGGGCAGCAGGAAGCCGTCCGTGGTGACCAGCTCCACGCGCGGGTGCTCGGGCCAGCGGGCCAGCAGCGCCTGCAGGAGGCGCGCGGTCGTCGACTTGCCGACGGCCACGCTGCCCGCGACGCCTATGACGAAGGGCGTGCCGGGCTGGGAGCCGTGCCCGTCGCCCACGTCGCCCAGGAAGGTGTTCAGCGTGCCCCGCAGCCGGCTGGTGGCCTCTACGTACAGGTGCAGCAGCCGGGACAGGGGCAGATAGACCTCCCGCACCTCGTCCAGGTCGATGACGTCCCCGAGGCCGCGCAGCCGCTCGACCTCGTCGGCTGTCAGCGGCAGCGGGGTGTTCTCCCGCAGGGCGCTCCACTCGGCGCGGGTCAGGTCCACGTACGGGGACGAGTCCGCGCGGCGGCGCTGCGGCGGCTGGTCTGTGGTGGTCGGCACGGGCCCATTGTGCGCGGGTCGCGCCCGGCGCTCACTTCCGGGTGGCGGGAGCGGGTGTTCTTGTGGGTTTTGCGTGACTCGTACGGCGGGTAACGGGGCGCAACGGTGGGTGAACTTTCACCGACCTCTATACCTACTGACCGGTCAGGCAATACGTTCCGCTCGCGGGCCGCACGCGTACACGCCCCCCCCACGCGGCCGCATCACGCTAGGGATGCCGTGTTGTCTGTGTTCGCCCTCGCCCTCAGAAACCTGCGCCGGAGAACCGCCGAGGCCGAGCGGGAGGACTTCGCCGCCCGCGTCTGCGCCGAGCTGGCCGACGACCTGCCCGACGAGGACCTCACCCCGGACCTCGGCGACTGCCTCGACCGCTACGAGCTCGGCAGCAAGCCGCGCTGCGAGGAGGTCGAGTACCTGGAGATGGTGCAGGACGCCATCGACAGGATCGAACGGGGCTGCTGAAGGCGGTTGTGCCGTTGCCGCCACGAGCGGGGCCTCCCGCGCCGTACCCTGCTCCGCATGTGCGGAATCGTTGGCTATGTGGGAGGGCAGTCCGCCCTCGACGTCGTATTGGCGGGGCTGCGGCGGCTGGAGTACCGCGGCTATGACTCGGCCGGGGTCGCGGTGCCGGCCGACGGCGGTCTCGCCGCCGCGAAGAAGGCGGGCAAGCTCGCCAACCTGGAGAAGGAGCTGTCCGACCGGCCCCTGCCGTCCGGCCCGACCGGCATCGGTCACACGCGCTGGGCCACGCACGGCGCGCCCAACGACGCCAACGCCCACCCCCACCTGGACAACGCGGGCCGTGTCGCCGTCGTCCACAACGGCATCATCGAGAACTTCGCCGAGCTGCGCGCCGAGCTGGCCGAGCGCGGCCACGCCCTCGTGTCGGACACCGACACCGAGGTCGTCGCGCACCTGCTGTCCGAGTCCTTCTCCTCCTGCGGCGACCTGGCCGAGTCGATGCGTCAGGTCTGCCGCCGGCTGGAGGGCGCGTTCACGCTTGTCGCGGTGCACGCGGACGAGCCGGACGTGGTGGTCGGCGCGCGCCGCAACTCCCCGCTCGTGGTCGGCCTCGGCGACGGCGAGTCCTTCCTCGCCTCCGACGTCGCCGCCTTCATCGCCCACACCCGCGAGGCCGTCGAGCTCGGCCAGGACCAGGTCGTGGAGCTGCGCCGCGACGGCGTGACCGTCACCGGCTTCGACGGGTCGCCCGCGGACGTCCGTCCGTACCACGTCGACTGGGACGCCTCGGCCGCCGAGAAGGGCGGCTACGACTACTTCATGCTCAAGGAGATCGCCGAGCAGCCGAAGGCCGTCGCGGACACCCTCCTGGGCCGCATCGACGCCGCGGGGACGCTGTCGCTGGACGAGGTGCGGATCCCGGCGTCCGCGCTGCGCGAGGCCGACAAGATCGTCATCGTGGCGTGCGGCACGGCGTACCACGCGGGGATGATCGCCAAGTACGCGATCGAGCACTGGACCCGCATCCCCTGCGAGACGGAGCTGGCCAGCGAGTTCCGCTACCGGGACCCGATCCTGGACCAGCGGACGCTGGTGATCGCCATCAGCCAGTCCGGCGAGACCATGGACACCCTGATGGCCCTGCGGCACGCGCGGGAGCAGGGCGCGAAGGTCCTCGCCATCTGCAACACCAACGGCTCGACGATCCCGCGGGAGTCGGACGCGGTCCTGTACACGCACGCGGGCCCGGAGGTGGCCGTCGCGTCGACGAAGGCGTTCCTGACCCAGCTGGTGGCCTGCTACCTGGTCGCGCTGTACCTGGGCCAGGTGCGCGGCACCAAGTGGGGCGACGAGATCGTCTCGGTGATCCGCGAGCTGTCGCAGATCGCGGGGCAGGTGGAGGAAGTCCTGGAGACCATGGAGCCGGTCCGTGAGCTGGCCCGCTCCCTGGCCGACAAGAACACGGTGCTGTTCCTGGGCCGCCACGTGGGCTACCCCGTGGCCCTGGAGGGCGCGCTGAAGCTCAAGGAGCTCGCGTACATGCACGCGGAGGGCTTCGCGGCCGGCGAGCTCAAGCACGGGCCGATCGCGCTGATCGAGCGCGACCTGCCGGTGGTGGTCGTCGTGCCGTCGCCGCGCGGACGGTCCGTCCTCCACGACAAGATCGTGTCGAACATCCAGGAGATCCGGGCGCGCGGCGCACGGACGATCGTGATCGCCGAGCGCGGCGACGAGGCGGTGCGGGCGTACGCCGACCACCTCATCGAGATCCCGGAGACGCCGGTGCTGCTGCAGCCGCTGGTGGCCACGGTGCCCCTGCAGGTCTTCGCGTGCGAGCTCGCCACGGCCCGCGGCAACGAGGTCGACCAGCCGCGCAACCTGGCGAAGTCGGTGACCGTCGAATGATCGTCGGAGTCGGCATCGACGTCGCCGAGATCGACCGCTTCGACGCCGCCCTGAGGCGTACGCCCGGGCTGGCGGCGCGGCTGTTCGCGGACGGGGAGCTGTACCTGCCGAGCGGGGAGCGGCGCGGCATCGCGTCCCTGGCGGTCCGCTTCGCCGCGAAGGAGGCCGTGGCCAAGGCGCTGGGCGCGCCGGGGAACCTGCTGTGGACGGACGCCGAGGTGACGACGGAGAGCAGCGGCCAGCCGCGGCTGGTGGTCAGGGGCACGGTCGCGGCGCGGGCGGAGGAGCTCGGGGTGACGTCGTGGCACGTGTCGCTGAGCCATGACGCGGGGGTCGCTTCCGCTGTGGTGATCGCGGAGAAGTGAAGTAGGGCCGCGGAGAAGTGAGGCCGCGGAGAAGTGAGGCCGGGCCCGCCGGCTTGCCGGGCTCCGGCGGTGTGGAACGGGCATCGGTTCGCTGCGCGCGCATGGCGTGCGAACGGCCCCCGGGACGGGGGCCGTTCGCGGCCTCACTGTCAGAAGGCAGGAGTACGGTTTCCGTGTCACGTCAGAAACGGAGCCACGTATGCCCCCGCGCAATGACGAGCACACCGGCGCGCGCATCGCCCGCGCGCGCAAGGTCCGGCGCCTGACCCAGCGCGAGTTGTCGGACCTGGCCCATGTCTCTTACAGCACCCTGACCAAGGTCGAGCAGGGTGCCCTGCCCGCGAGCCCGTCGGTCATCGGGGCGCTGGCCCGGGCGCTGTCCCTGCCCGTCACCGAACTGACCGGCCAGCCCTACCTCGACGAACTGCGGGCGGACCAGCTGGACGGGCTGATCCAGCCGATCCGCGAGGCGCTGGACGTCTACGACCTCGGGCCCGACCCGGATGTCACGCCCCGCCCCTTGGCGGAGCTGGAGGCGCAAGCCGAGGAGCTGTGCGCCATGGTCCGTGCGACGAACATCAAGCAGGTCGCCGCCGCCCTGCCCGGGCTGATCCACGAGGCCACCACGGCGGCGCACGCCTCTCCCGGCGACCGCAGCTGGCGCGTCCTGGCCAGCACGTACCGGACGGCGTACGACGTGACCACGAAGCTCGGCTTCCTCGACCTCTGCACGGTCGCGCTGGACCGGTTGGAATGGGCTGCGCAGCGCGCCTCGGACCCGGTTCTCGGCGGAATGCGCCAGTACCTGCGCGCCTTGGCCTACCTCCGCGCCAGTGACTACCGCACGGGCAAGCGGCTCGTACAGCTCGGCATGTCCACCTTGGAGCAGGCCGAGGCAGACCGGGTGCGCGACGTCGTCACGGGCCAGCTGCACCTGGGCGCCGCCGTGCTCGCGGGCCGCGACAAGGACGGGGACGCCGCCACGGGCCATCTGGACGAGGCGCGGCGGATCGCTGAGCGCACGGGGGAGGCCGGGAAGGTGCACTGGCTGTCCTTCGGGCCGACCAACGTCGGGGCGCACCACGTGAGTGTTCTCGCCGAACTGGACCGGTACCCGGAGGCCGTGCGCGCGGCCGAGGAGACGGCGATCCCGGACGCCTGGCCGCCGTCCCGCCGGGCACACCACTACACCGAGGTCGCCCGGGCCGAGCTGTGGACCGGCCGCACGGATGCGGCCTTCAGGAACCTGCAGCTGGCCCGGAAGGTGGCACCGCAGCAGACGCGCTACCACCCGACGGTGCGGGAGACGTTCGCAGGGCTGGAGTCGGCGAAGCGGCGGATGCCCGAGACGTTCAGCAACTACGGGGCCTGGCTGGGCAGGTGACGCACGGCGAGGTGATGGCCGGAGCTATCAGCAACCCCTGGTAGTTCCGGCCCTGTTGTGTCGCCACTCTGTGGTGGTCGGAGGACCCCCGCGACCGCGCGAACGGCCCGGGGGCATGGCCAACGCCACCGTAGGAGCGTCGACATGCGCAACGCTATCCGCCGCCTCGCCGCCCGGCTGAGGATCGGTCGCAAACCGGCCGCGCAGGAGCCCGCGGCCTCGGCCCCGGCGGCCTCGGCCGCACTGGACGCCCCGCCTGCCCCGCCCGCACCGGGCACCCCCGTCGCCCCGGCCGTACCCCCGGCCGCCCAGGGGAGGCCCGCCGCGTGCGGCATCTACGTGTGGGCGACGGCCCACGGAATCGACCTCAGGCCCAGGCATTCCCTGCTCACCTGCACGTGTTCGACCCGCGCGGAACGCGCGACGCCCGCCGTCGGGGCGCGCGAAGGTCGCGGAGGCGAACCGCGCGAGTCGGTGGGGGAATGGTGCGGGCTGTGATTAGTGGGATCGGGCCGTGAATGCCGTGCGCATCGGCTTGCTGTTGATGATCAGGACGACGCCGGCCAGGAGGACGCCGCACACGGCCTGCTCCACCTTCAGCCATGCCGGGAACGCGCCCGGCAGCGCGACGATGACGGCGATCGCCACCGTCATGCCCCCCGAGGACAAGCGCAGCCGGAGGTAGGAGCGGCTGTGGCCGCGGGCGGTCCGGGCGGCGAACGAGGCCATGAGCAGTGACGCGGCGACGACGATGCTCGCCCGGACCCAGACGGCGTCGGTCACGAGGTCGTGGTGGTTGCGCAGCAGGACGACGGCGATCAGGGTGCACAGGCTGAGGCCCGCGTAGCAGCCGATGAGCAGTTTGGTGCTGCGTAACGACCGCTGGATACGGGGGTGGTTGAGGCCTTCGACGGAGCTGTGCGTCGCCATGGTGATCCTTTCGCTTCCCTGAGGGGTCGCTATCAGGATCCGTTCCGCTTGCTGTCCGATCATCGTTCACTCGGACGAGACGCGGCCCGCCCGGCCTCGGGGGCCTGCCCGGGGTCGTCCCGTAGGGGGCTCGGCCGGGCCGCGCGGGTGCGGGCGCGCGGCCCGGAGGGGCTAGTCGCTGATGCAGACGTTGCCGGAGGCCGGGTTGAGCAGGCCGACGACGTCGAGGGTCAGGGAGCACAGGTTGATGGGCACGTAGATGGGGATCTGGATCGTGTTGCCCGAGATCACGCCGGGCGACTTGTGCGCGGTGCCGACCGCGACGCTGTCGGCGCTGGCCGCGCCGGCACCCGCGGCGGCGAGGAGCGTGGCGGTGGCGGCCGCGCCGGCGGCGGCCTTGGCGGTGGGTGTCATGGGAACTCCCGGGGATGGGGGGTGATGTGCGGGCAAGTCTCGCGCATACTTCTCCCTTTTTGTCTCATTTGCCGCTTGTGCCGTATTCAACCGCCGGTAAATCCGTTGTTGACTCTTCAGCGACCGGAGACTCCAAGGTGAGGGACATGGACGACGACACCTCGTACTCCCCGCACTCCCCGTATTCCCTGCACTCCCTGCACTCCATCGGGGAACTGGCCCGGCTGACCGGGCTGACGGTCAGGACCATCCGGTTCTGGTCCGACACGGGCGTGGTGCCGCCGACCGACCGCACACCCGCGGGCTACCGCCTCTACGGCCCCGACGCGCTCGCGCGCCTCGGCCTCGTGCGGACGCTGCGCGACCTCGGCGTGGGGCTCCCCGTCATCCGGCAGGTGCTGGAGCGGGAGATCACCGTCTCCGAGGTCGCGGCCGTCCACGCCGAGGCCCTGGACGTGCAGATCCGCACCTTGCGGTTGCGTCAGGCCGTGCTGCGGGCGGTGGCCGGGCGCGGGTCGACACCGGAGGAGATGGAACTCATGCACAAGCTCGCAACCCTGTCCGAACAGGAGCGGCGCCGCCTGATCGACGCATTCATCGACAGCACCTTCGAAGGCCTGGACGTCGACCCGGACTTCCTCGCCTCGATGCGCGACGGCATGCCCCGCCTGCCGGAGGACCCCTCGCAGGAGCAGCTCGACGCCTGGGTGGAACTCGCGGAGCTCGTCCAGGACGAGGACTTCCGGGCAGGAATCCGCCGGGCGGCCGAGGACCAGACGCGCGCCTGGCAGGAGTCCGGGCGGCCCGACGGCGAGCGGACGAAGCACGCCGCGCAAGTGATCAAGGAGCGTACGGCCGAGGCGCGGAAGGCCGGGATCGCCCCGGACAGCCCCGCGGCCCGGCCGTACGTCGACGAGCTCGCCGCCGCCCTCGCGGAGGTGTCGCGCCGCGAGGACGGGCCGGAGTTCCGGGCCTGGCTGCTGGAGCGGCTGGAGACCGGCAACGACCCGCGCTACGGCACATACTGGCGGCTCGTCGCCGTGATCAACGGCTGGGCGCTGCCGGACATGGATCCGGCCACGGAGTGGTTCACGGCTGCGGTCCGGGCGGCGGTACGGGGGTAGGGCAGGCCGCGGCCTGCGTAGGGCACGCCGCGGCCTCGGCGAACTCGTCGAGGCCGCGGCCGCCCGCCCGCACGGGCGCAGGGGTCCCGGAGCTGCCATTCGTACTTGCGCGGAACCTCCTGTCACGACACTCCTCCTGACGTATCGTCGGTTGGCGGAAGCGCGGTCGGAGGAGACAGTGGTGCACCCGGCGAAGGAACGCATTGCAGCGGTGTTCGGACGGAGTCAGGGCAGCGGATACCTCCTCGCCCCGAACCTGGTGCTGACCGCCGCACACGTGGTCGGGGACTGTGCGCACCCACGGGCCGTCGTCCCCGGCGGCGTCGGGCAGGTGCGCTGCAAAGTGGTCTGGGCGCGCGACGACAACCGCCGCTGCGACGTCGCCCTGCTCGTCGGCGAGCGGGACCTCGTCCCCGAGGACGTCGCCGAAGCCTTCGAACCCCTCGTCTGGGGCCGCGCCTACGACCTGAGGATCTGGCCCGGCGCCCAGGCCGTCGGCTTCCCGCACGTCCAGCGGGACGAAGCCGGCGAGCTCGACACCGAGCAGGTCGTCGGCTCCCTCAAGCCGGGCAGCAACCTGCTCAGCGGCCGGCACGTGCTCGACAGCGAATACGGGCCCCCGCAGCCGCCCTCCGACGGCGGTTCGCCGTGGGCCGGGATGTCCGGCGCCGCCGTCTTCGTGGACGGCCTGCTCGCCGGCGTGGTCTGCGCCGACCCGAACGGCTGGCGGCACGGGCGGCTCACGGTCACCCCGTCCGCCACGCTCTGGCAGGACTTCGCGTTCCTCAGCGAGTGCCTGCTCGTGGGCCACAAGCCCGAGTCCCGCTCCCTCGCCTCGCCGCGGCAGCTGGAGATCGAGGCCTTCGAACGGCGCCTGCGCGACTACATCGTCGAGAAGTCCGGCGAACTGACGATCATCGGCCTGACCCTCTCCGACGGCGAGGGCGAGACCTGGCCCCTGGACGCCGCCTACCTGAGCCTGGAGCTGACCGGCGGCGCGGCGCGCGGCGCGGGCGGCGCCGGGGCCAGGGCGATGGCCGAGGCCAGGGCGATGGGGGAGTGGCTCCCCGAGAACTCCACGCCGTCCCCCAAGCGTGCCGAGGAAGCCCTCGCCGGCCGCCGCCGCGTGCTCCTGCGCGGCGCCGCCGGCTCCGGAAAGACGACGCTGCTGCAGTGGCTCGCCACCATCACCGCCCGCGGCGACCTGCCGCCCGGCCTCGGCCACCTCAGCGGCTGCATGCCGCTCACCCTCCCCCTGCGTACGCTCATCCGCCGCGGCGAACTCCCGCAGCCCGAGGAGTTCCTGGCCACGGCCGCCGGCCCGCTCGCCGGGCTGCCCGCCGCCCAGGGCTGGGTGACCCGCAGGCTCACCGAAGGCACCGCGCTGCTGCTGATCGACGGCGTGGACGAGGTTCCCGAAGCCGACCGCCGCCGCACCCTGACCTGGGTGAAGGACCTCCTCGCCGCCTACCCCGACGCCCGCTACGTCATCACCACCCGCCCCTCCGCCGTCCGCGAGGGCTGGCTCGCCGACGCCGGCTTCACCGAGCTCGAACTGCTCCCCATGAGCCGCGGCGACGTCGTCTCGTTCATCGACCGCTGGCACGACGCCGCGGGGGCGCACCACCACGAGCCCCTGCGCGCCTTCCGCGACTCCCTCACCACCGCCGTCGTCACCAAGCGCGACCTCGGCATGCTCGCCACCAACCCCCTGATGTGCGCCCTGATCTGCGCCCTCAACCGCTCCCGCAAGGGCTATCTCCCGCACGGCCGCATGGAGCTCTACCGCGCCGCCCTGGAGCTCCTGCTCGTCCGGCGCGACCGCGAGCGGGGCGTGGTGGTCGGCGAGGACGGACCGGAGCTGGAGCACGCGCAGCAGGTGGCCCTGCTGCAGAAGATCGCCTACTGGCTGATCCGCAACGGCCGTTCGGTCATCGAGTGGCACAAGGCCGTCGAGATCCTCGACCGGGCCCTCCCCGCCATGCCGGCCGTGGCCGCCCGCGGCAGCGCCGAGGACATACTGCGCCACCTCGTCCTGCGCAGCGGCCTCCTGCGCCGCCCCACGAACGAGACCCTCGACTTCATCCACCGCACCTTCCAGGACTACCTCGGCGCCCAGGCCGCCGTGGACGACTGGGACTTCCACGTCCTGGTCCACCACGCCCACGACGACCAGTGGGAGGACGTGCTGCGGATGGCGGTCGGCCACGCGCCGCCGCGGGCTCGTGCGGAGCTTTTGCGCTTGTTGCTGGAGCGGGGCGACAAGGAGCCGGACAACCGCGCCCGCCTCCACCTCCTCGCCGCGGCCTGCCTCGAACATGCGACGGAGGTCGACTGGGAGATCCGGGCGCGGGTCGAGAAGGCGGCGGGGGAGCTCGTACCACCGCGCGACCTGGAGGCGGCGAAGTCGCTCGCCGCGGCGGGGCGGGTGGTCCTGGACCTGCTCCCCGGGCCGGAGGGGCTCTCGGACGACGTCGCGCACGCGGTGGTCGTGGCGGCGACGACGGTGGCTGATGAGAAGGCGGTGCCGCTGCTTTCGCAGTACGTGGATCACCCGCATCAGCAGGTGCGGGCGCAGCTCGCGTGGGCGTGGGACCGCTTCGGGACGGAGGCGTACGCGGAGGCGGTGATCCGGCGGCTGACGTACGAGGACGGTCTCGACTTCGTGGTGAAGTCACGGGAGCACCTGGCCGTGCTGAAGCGGCTGGGAGGACGGCCGGGGGTGCAGATCCGGGGCCGGGAGGCCGCCGAGGACCTGGCCGACCTCGCCACACCGGTGCTGTCGGAGCTGGCCTTCCGGGATGTGGGCGCCGGTGTCGACCTGCGGGTGCTTCGCGACTGCCCGCCGCTGCGGACCCTGCGGGTCATAGGAGCGCCGGGGGTCCGCGCCCTGGATGCGCTGGACGGGAGCGCGCTGCAGAGCCTCCACCTGTGGCTGGACGACTGGCCGGACGGGCTGGGCGTCTTGCGCACCATGACGGAGCTGCGAGATCTGTCGCTGTACTGGGTGGGCGCAGTGGACCGGCCCCCGTCCTTCGAGGTGCCTTTGCCGGCCGGGCTCCGGGACCTCTATCTCGGCCCCGGTGCCTCGGCCTTCGCGGAGCTGCCCGGCCTGGCAGATCACCCCGCGCTCGAACGGCTGGTGTTCCACGACAGCGGCGGCGCCCGCAGGCGCCTTCCCCTGGAGTCCCTGCCCGCGCTGCGGCGCCTGCGAATCTACGAGGAAGACCTGCAGGACCTCGCGGAGGCGGAGCCTCTGCCGCAGGTGAACGAGCTCCACCTGAACGAGGCCTTCGGCTTCGCCGGCCTCGGCCAAGTAGCGCGCGCCTACCCCGGACTCAACAGAATCCATCTCGTCGACCCCGTGCTCGAAGGGGGCGGGTCGCTCGACCTGGCCCCCCTCGCCGACCTGGGCCCGGTGAAGGTGCTCGTCGATCACCCGGGTCCGGTCATCAACCAGGATGCCCTCGCCGCCGGCTCCGAACTGACCCTCATCGCCGATCGGAAGTGAGTACTCCCCTCCAAGCCCCCCGCAACTCCTCCGCCACCCCCATCGCCGTCAGCGGCGCAGCCCCCTGTTCGCGCGCCGCGAGCCCGTGCAGATACGCGCCCACCGCCGCCGCGTCCCACCCCGGCAGCCCCGCCGCCAGCAGCGACCCGGTGAGCCCCGACAGGACGTCGCCGCTTCCGGCCGTGGCCAGCCACGGCGTCCCCGTCGGGTTGACGCGGACCGTGCGGCGGCCGTGGCCGGGGCCGCCCCTGGAGGCGATCAGGGTCGTGGAGCCCTTGAGGAGGGCGGTGGCGCCGTAGTGTCCGGACAGGGCGCGGACGGCCGCCAGGCGCCCGGATTCGACCCGGTCGCGCGAGACGCCCAGCAAGGCCGCCGCCTCCCCGGCGTGCGGGGTCAGGACGGTCTCCGCCGCCCGGCCCCGTACCGCGTCGGCCGGCATCAGCCGCAGCCCGTCCGCGTCCACGAGCACCGGGACGTCGGAGGCCAGCACGTCCTCCAGCGCCTGCCGGGCCTCCGCGCCGTCGCCGAGGCCGGGGCCGACGACCCACGCCTGGACGCGGCCCGCCTTCGACGGGGGGCCCGCCGAGACGAGGGTCTCGGGGAAGCGGGCGATCACGGCGTCCGCGGCCGGGCCGGCGTAGCGTACGGCGCCCGCGCCGCCGTGGAGGGCGCCCGCGACGGCGAGGACGGCCGCGCCGGGATAGCGGGCCGAGCCGGCGACGACGCCGACGACACCGCGCCGGTACTTGTCGCTCTCCGCGGCGGGCTGCGGCAGCAGCGCGGCGACGTCGGCGTGCTGCAGGGACTCGACGTCGGGCCGGGCGGGCAGCTGCAGCCCGATGTCGACGAGCCGGAGGGCGCCGGCGTGCTCACGGGCGGGGTCGACGAGGAGGCCGGGCTTGTACGCGCCGAAGGTGATCGTCGCGTCGGCGCGTACGGCGGTGCCGCGTACCTCCCCGGTGTCGGCGTCGACGCCGCTCGGCAGGTCGACGGAGACGATGATCGCGCCGCCGTCGGCGGCGGCGCGGACGAGCTGGGCGGCGTCGGGGCGCAGGCCGCCCTTGCCACCGATGCCGACGATCCCGTCGAGGACGAGGTCCGCGCCGCGCAGGGCCCGGTCCGCGGCCTCGGCGGAGGCGATGCGGCCCCCGGCCGCCAGCAGGGCGGCGAGCCCGGCGGCGTGCGCCCGTTCGGGCGCGACGAGCACGGCGGTCACTCCGGCGCCGCGCCGGGCGAGCCGGGCCCCGGCGTAGAGGGCGTCGCCACCGTTGTCGCCGCTGCCGACGAGCAGGGCGATCCGTGCCCCGTACACCCGCCTGAGCAGCCCGGCGCAGGAGGCGGCGAGCCCCGCTGCCGCGCGCTGCATCAGGGCGCCGTGGGGGAGCTGTGCCATGAGCGCGCGCTCGGCGGCCCGTACGGTCTCGACGCTGTAGGCAGTCCTCATGCCCTCAGTCTCACCACCGGACGCCCCGCGCGCTCCCGATAAAGACACCCGGAAAGACCCACCGAAATGACCCCCCGAAATGACAGCCTGAGGCCCACCCCTCATCGCCTGCGCGGACGTCCTGAGAGACTGACGGGGATGAACGAGACTCCGATCCGCGTCCGCGAGACCCCGATGCGCGCCCGTGCCCTGATCGACCTGGCCGCTCTGCGGGCCAACGTACGCACGCTCAAGGCCCGCGCGCCCCGGTCGCAGCTGATGGCCGTGGTCAAGGCGAACGCCTACGGCCACGGCGCGGTGCAGTGTGCCCGGGCGGCCCGCGAGGCCGGTGCCGAGTGGGTGGGCACGGCCACGCCGGACGAGGCGCTGGCGCTGCGCGCGGCGGGTGACAGGGGCCGGCTGATGTGCTGGCTGTGGACGCCGGGCGGGCCGTGGCGCGAGGCCGTGGAGGCGGACGTCGACGTGACGGTCAGCGGGCTGTGGGCGCTGGCGGAGGTCGCGGAGGCCGTACGGGCCGCGGGGCGTCCCGCACGCGTCCAGCTGAAGATCGACACCGGTCTGGGGCGCAACGGCTGCCAGCCCGACGACTGGCCGGAACTGATCGCCGCGGCGCGCGAGGCGGAGGAGGCCGGCCTGCTGAAGGTGACCGGCGTCTGGTCGCACTTCGCGTGCGCCGACGAGCCGGGCCACCCCTCCATCCAGGCCCAGCTGAGCGTCTTCCGCGACGCGGTCGCGTACGCGGAGCGGCAGGGCGTCGAGCCCGAGGTGCGGCACATAGCCAACTCCCCGGCGACCCTCACACTCCCCGATACGCACTTCGACCTCGTGCGGACGGGCATCGCGATGTACGGGGTCTCGCCGAGCCCCGAGGTCGGCACGCCGCAGGACCTGGGCCTGAAGCCGGTGATGACGCTGTCGGCGTACTTGGCGTCGGTGAAGCGGGTGCCGGGCGGCCACGGCGTCTCGTACGGGCACCACTACGTCACTCCTGCCCCCACGACCCTCGCGCTCGTCCCCGTGGGCTACGCGGACGGCATCCCGCGCGCGGGCTCCGGTACCGGCCCGGTGCTGGTGGGCGGCAAGTGGCGGACGGTGGCCGGCCGGGTGGCCATGGACCAGTTCGTGGTCGACCTGGGCGGCGATACGGCGCAGGTGGGCGAGGAAGCGGTGCTGTTCGGACCGGGCGACCGGGGTGAGCCGACCGCCGAGGACTGGGCGCGGGCCACCGGAACGATCGCTTACGAGGTGGTCACGCGCATCTCCAACCGCGTGCCCCGCGTCTATGTCGGTGAGAACGTGGACGGGTACACCGAATAGAACCGCATAGACCGGGCGCATGGACCCGGTGGGCGGGCCCGGTGGAAAGACCGGGCGGGCAGGCCGCAGGATTGGGCCCGGCCCGCACGGGCACGAGCACGGGCACGACGAGTACGCGGACGTGGACATGCCGAAAAGCGGGGACACGGGGGGCGCGCGATGAACAGGGACAGCACGGGCGCGGGCACGACGGCAGGCACGGCGGCTGCGGCCGTCGGAGCCTTTGAAGCCGTCGGGGCCGTCGCGGCGGCCGGCGGCATGACGCCGCCGGGAGCGGGCACCGGATGGCGTCGCGGCGCCGGTGTCGCGGGGGCGGCACTGGGCGTCCTGGCCGCGGGAGCCGCGGTCGGCGTGGCGGTCGAGCGGCTGACGGTCGGGCGCGGCATGCGCCGCAACGCCCGGCTGGCCCTGGACTCGTCGGGCCCGTACGGGACGCTGCGCGGAACGCCGGGCTCGGCGGTCGCGGAGGACGGCACGCAGCTGTACTACGAGGTCGATGAGGCCGGCGAGGCGGGCGAGACGCGTGAGGAAGCGGGCGCCTCCGCCTCCCGGCGGCTGTTCGGCGGCCGCCGTACGCCCGCCGCACCGCCCCTCACGGTCGTCTTCAGCCACGGCTACTGTCTCAGCCAGGACTCCTGGCACTTCCAGCGCGCCGCCCTGCGGGCCGCCGGCGTCCGCGCGGTCTTCTGGGACCAGCGCAGCCACGGCCGCTCCGAGCGCAGCCGTACGGGCGCCGTCTCCATCGACCTCTTCGGCCGCGACCTCAAGGCCGTCATCGACGCCGCAGCCCCCGAGGGGCCGCTGGTGCTCGTAGGGCATTCGATGGGCGGCATGACGACGATGGGGCTGGCCGCGCAGTACCCCGGCCTGATCGCCGAGCGCGTCGTCGGCGCGGCCTTCCTCGGCACGTCCTCGGGCGGGCTCGCCGAGAACACCTACGGGCTGCCGGCCGCCGGGATGGCCCTGGTCCGGCGGCTCGTCCTGCCGGGCGCGTTCAAGCTGATGGCCGCCCGGCCCGAGCTGATCGAGAAGGGCCGCCGGGCCACGTCCGACCTGTTCGCGGGCGTCCTCCGGTGGTACTCGTTCGGATCCAAGGACGTGGACCCGGCGGTCGTGCGGTTCGCGGAACGGCTGATCGAGGCCACGCCGGTCGACGTCGTCGCCGCGTTCTACCCGGTCTTCGCCGAACACGAGAAGCGGGAGGCGCTGCGCGCCTTCGACGGCCTGCCGGTGGTCGTCGCGGCGGGCGACAAGGACCTCCTCACGCCGGGCGAGCACAGCGAGGCCATCGCGGAGGCCCTGCCGGGCGCCCGGCTCGTCCTCCTGGAGGACACCGGCCACCTCGTGATGCTGGAGCGGCACGAGGTGATCACCGCCCAGCTGGCCGAGCTGCTCGCCGCGGCGGTCGGCGGGGGAGCCCTGGGGCGCGGGGAGTGCGCGGCGGCGGGGGCGCGCGGCCGCGCCTGAAACGCGCCGGGACCGCCCGGCCCCGTACCATCGGCGGGTATGAGCGCCCAGCCTGACATCACCGCCGCCACCACCGCGACCAGCACAGAGCTCACGGTCAAGACCGCCGACGCCATGCGGGAGGTGGGCCGCCGGCTGGCCGGCCTGCTGCGCCCCGGCGACCTGGTGCTGCTCACCGGCGAGCTCGGCGCGGGCAAGACGACGCTGACCCGCGGGCTCGGCGAGGGCCTCGGCGTCCGCGGCGCGGTCACCTCCCCGACGTTCGTCATCGCGCGCGTCCACCCCCACCTCGGCGGCGGCCCGGCGCTCGTCCACGTCGACGCCTACCGGCTGTCCGGCGGCCTGGACGAGATGGAGGACCTGGACCTCGACGTCTCCCTCCCCGAGTCCGTGATCGTCGTGGAGTGGGGCGACGGCAAGGTCGAGGAGCTCTCGGAGGACCGGCTGCACGTGGTCATCCACCGCGCCGTGGGCGCGAGCGCCGCGGACGCGGCGGACGTGGCCCACGCGGCGGAGGACACGGACGACGTGCGGACCGTCCGGGTGACGGGCGTGGGGGCGCGCTGGGCGGGCGTGGACCTGTCGCCGCTCGGCTGAGCCCGGCCGAAGCCTGCTGAGCCCGGCCGAAGCCCGCTGAGAGCCCGGCCGAGCGCGGCCGGGAAACACGCGCTGTCGTACGCCGCTATACGTTCCGACAAGCCGTCGGCAAGATGTTGCGTCGGCGGCTGCGGGCGTGGTCACATGGTAGGCAGAGACATGGTTAGGTCTACCTAACCTTGCCCAGATGCCCCCCAGGAGGCACCATGCCGGCCCCAGAGCAGCCGCAGCAGCCACAGTCCGGGACCCGCTCGGAAGAGCGGCCTCCGTCGACGTCGATGCGCGACCTGCTGGCTTCCTGCGCGGCGGCGGACGCGGTGTCGAAACCGCCGCGGGCGCCGGGGCCGCCGGAGGCGCCCGGCGACGACGAGCAGGACGCCGCATAAGCGGCTACATAAGCGGCTACATAAGCGGCTAAGCGACCACGACCACCTTCGTGCCGTTCAGGGCGAAGTCCCACATGGCCCGCCCGTCCGCCGGCATCTCCCGCACCGCACCCGTCTTCTTGCCCGTCGCCGCCGGATCCGGCAGCGACCCGTCCACCGCCGCGCTGAAGCCGAAGACGACCCCCGCCGCAGTGCTGTGGAACCGCACCACGTGCTCGATGGCCTTGCCGTCGGACCCCGTGCCCGTGGCATCCCGCGAGGTC
Source organism: Streptomyces rectiverticillatus (assembly GCF_013394065.1). NCBI lineage: Bacteria > Bacillati > Actinomycetota > Actinomycetes > Kitasatosporales > Streptomycetaceae > Streptomyces > Streptomyces rectiverticillatus. The sequence continues at coordinate 3,235,392 of NZ_CP040752.1, read as the reverse complement.
ACCGCGTAGGACCCCGGCGACGGGTTCACCGCGCTCGGCGCCACCTCGAAGCTGTGCGTCGCCTTGCCGTCCGCGCCGACCAGCCACACCCGCTTCTGCCCGAGCGCGTAGACGACCCGCTTGCCCGCGCCGGAGGCCGCGGGCACGTCCGGAACGGCGGCCTTCGCGCCCTCGTCCTTGCCGGAACCGGTGCCGGTGCCGGAATCCGCCGGCGCGCCGTCCTTGCCCTTGTCCTCGCCCTTGCCGGAGGCGCCCGCGCCCGCAGCGTGCGAGGACCGCGGCTTGTCGGGTGCGGCCTCGGCCTGGACGGCGAGGAAACCGACCCCCGCGAGGGCCGCCGCGGTGAGCGCGGCCACGAAGACCCCCGAGCTGCTGCGTGCCACGGCTGCGCACCCTTCTCAGGACCGCCGGTCCTGGTCCTACGTCTGGTCCTACGTACATATAGATACGGCGTTGCGGCTGACCGTAGCACCCGCCCGCGCCCCCACCGCGCCGTCGGCCCGGCCCACGCGCGGCCCAGGTGCGCACCGTCCGCCCCACGGTGAGCCGTAGTCTGTCAGTGTGCTGCTGCTCGCTCTTGATACCGCCACGCCCGCCGTCACCGTCGCCCTCCACGACGGCGACAAAGTCATCGCCGAATCGCGCCAGGTCGACGCGCGCCGGCACGGTGAGCTGCTGCTTCCCGCCGTCGACCGGGTGCTCGGCGAGGCGGGCTGCAAGCTCGACGCCGTGACGGACATCGTGGTCGGCGTCGGCCCCGGCCCGTATACCGGCCTGCGGGTCGGCATCGTCACCGCCGCCACCTTCGGCGCCGCGCTCGGCGTGCCCGTCCGCGGCCTGTGCTCGCTCGACGGCCTCGCGTACGCGGCCGGGCAGGCGGGGCTGGAGGGCGAGTTCGTCGTGGCGACGGACGCCCGCCGCAAGGAGGTCTACTGGGCGCGGTACGCGGATGCCCGTACCCGCGTCACCGAGCCCGCCGTGGACCGCCCCGGGGACCTCACCGAGAAGCTCGCCGGCCTGACGGTGGTCGGCGCGGGCGCCGTGCTCTACCCCGACTCCTTCACGGACGTGCGGGCCGACATGCCCGAGCACCAGTCCGCGGGCGCCCTGGCCTCCCTCGCCGCGGAGCGCCTGCGCACGGGCGGCGAGTTCCTGCCGGACCAGCCGCTCTACCTGCGCCGCCCCGACGCTCAGGTGCCCGCCAACTACAAGGTGGTCACCCCCAAGTGACCGTGAACGTGCGTGTCCGCGAGATGCGCTGGTGGGACATCGGGCCGGTGCTGGAGCTGGAGCGCGCGCTGTTCCCGGACGACGCCTGGTCCAAGGGCCTGTTCTGGTCCGAGCTGGCGCACGCGCGCGGCGCGGGCGCCACCCGCCGCTACGTCGTCGCCGAGAACGACGAGGGCCGCGTCGTCGGCTACGCGGGCCTCGCCGCGATCGACGGCACCGGCGACGTCCAGACCATAGCCGTCTCCCAGGACCACTGGAGCACGGGCCTCGGCTCCCGCCTCCTCGGCGAGCTCCTGACCGCCGCGACCGACTTCGAGTGCCGCGAGGTGCTCCTCGAAGTGCGCGTCGACAACACCCGGGCGCAGCGCCTGTACGAACGCTTCGGCTTCGAGGCGGTGGGCGTGCGCCGCGGCTACTACCAGCCCGGCAACATCGACGCCCTCGTGATGCGCCTCACCGATCCCCTCTCCGCAGTGCAAGGAATGACCCATGGCTCGCAAGGCTGACGAACCCCTCGTCCTCGGCATCGAGACCTCGTGCGACGAGACCGGCGTCGGCATCGTCCGCGGGCACACGCTGCTCGCCGACGCCGTCGCCTCCAGCGTGGACGAGCACGCCCGCTTCGGCGGCGTCGTCCCGGAGGTGGCGAGCCGCGCCCACCTGGAGGCGATGGTCCCGACCATCCAGCGCGCGCTGAAGGAGGCCGGCGTCTCCGCGAAGGACCTCGACGGCATCGCGGTCACGGCGGGCCCCGGGCTCGCGGGCGCGCTCCTCGTCGGCGTCTCGGCGGCCAAGGCGTACGCGTACGCCCTCGGCAAGCCCCTCTACGGCGTCAACCACCTCGCCTCCCACATCTGCGTCGACCAGCTGGAGCACGGCCCGCTGCCCGAGCCGACCATGGCGCTGCTGGTCAGCGGCGGCCACTCGTCCCTCCTCCTGGCCCCCGACATCACCTCGGACGTCCGCCCCCTCGGCTCGACGATCGACGACGCGGCGGGCGAGGCCTTCGACAAGGTCGCCCGCGTGCTGAACCTCGGCTTCCCCGGCGGCCCGGTCATCGACCGCTACGCCCGGGAGGGCAACCCCGACGCGATCCGCTTCCCACGCGGCCTGACCGGCTCGCGCGACCCGGTCTACGACTTCTCCTTCTCCGGCCTGAAGACGGCCGTGGCCCGCTGGATAGAGGCCAAGCGGGCGGCGGGCGAGGACGTGCCGGTCGCGGACGTCGCCGCGTCGTTCCAGGAGGCCGTCGTGGACGTCCTCACGCGCAAGGCCGTCCGCGCGTGCAAGGACGAGGGCGTCGACCACCTGATGATCGGCGGCGGCGTAGCGGCGAACACGCGGCTGCGGGCGATGGCACAGCGCCGCTGCGAGGACGCGGGCATCACACTGCGCGTGCCGCGTCCGAAGCTGTGCACGGACAACGGGGCGATGGTGGCGGCGCTGGGCGCGGAGATGGTGGCGCGGGGGCGCGGGGCGTCGTCGTGGGACCTGTCGGCGGACTCGTCGCTGCCGGTGACGGAGACGCATGTGCCGGGGGAGGAACATGACCACGGGCATGGTGAGGAACATGCCCATGCCCATGATCACGACCACGTCCACGAGCTGAGCAAGAAGAACCTGTACGAGTCGTAAGGCGGGGAGGCCCACCGCCGCTGGTTCCGCTCCCTCAACCCCCCGGTAGGGCTCGGCGTATTCTGGCGGGGGAGCGGGCAGGGCACGCGGACGCGGAGGCGGAGGTGCCGGCATGGAGTGGCTCTGGTGGGTGCTGATCTTCTTCGGAGTGGGCGGCTTCACCAAGGTCGCCGACACGGCCCGCCAGGCCCTGCGCACTCGCCACGAACGCAAGCTGGAACTCCTGGAGACGGAACGCGCCCGCGAGGCCGCCCTGGAGGCCGCCGCCCGGCCACCCCGCCCGATATGCGGCTGCACCCACCACTTGGCCAAGCACGACAAGCAGGGCAAGTGCCATGAGACGTCGGAGACGCCGGTGTCCTGGGACGCACAGAAGACCCCGACGGCGTACGAACTGAGGCAGTGCAACTGCCAGCAGTACGTGGGCCCGCAGCCGCTGACGACGCTCTACGCGGAGGACCTGACGGATCGAGCGTGAGGGGGGCGGGGCGGCCTTCCGGGCCCGGAAATCAACCGAGGCCGGGGCGTGGGGCGGCGGATAAGTGGTCCGGGAATGCTGGCCAGGTACTTCAACAGCCCCATCAGAGAGCCCCTGCCTCAGAGGCCCCACCAAGGAGCCCGGGTCACAGAAACCCCCACTCAGGGACAGTCGCCCGCCCGGCCACGATGGTGGCGCGCTGAGCGAAGCGCCCACGACGGGCTGCACCACATCGCGGCAGCTGCCAGCTCCCCCTCAGCCACAGACGGAGCGTCCGGTCTCCTTACGCGCGTGCATCCGTGACGGCGCGAGTACGGCGGACCACCTCCCACCGGCCGCACAGCCAAACCACCGGACCCGAGCCCCCCACCCCTCCCCCTGCTGCCAGCCTGTTCTGACCCGCACCCGACCCACGGAACTCAGCTACCCCCCGGTGCTCACACCAGCCTCCGCCGGTTGTTGACCTCGGCGACACGGGCGCGGAGGTAGGCGCGGAGGGTGGTCGCCTGGATCTCGGAGGCCGGGCAGTCCCAACCGGCGCCGCTGCAGGGCGGGTGCAGGTGCACCAAATCCCCGGTGTGCTCGATGACTTGGCCGACCCGGTCGGTCCGTGTGTCGATGACGTACGCCCCGAGCGGCGGAATGTCGTTGCTCACGCTACCTAGGGTTACGTCCGGTCATTACCCTCGGGAGCAACCTTCGCGGTACGGGGTGCGCAGGTACCGTTGATCTTCACCGACCGTGAAACTGACCGTGAATTCGACGAGCGTGCGCTCCGGGCTTCGAGGGTCGGATCCCGAGCGCTTGACGCAGGGCGGGCAGGGCACCGCCGTCATGCGTCATTGCACCCCCAACCGGTTCTCCCGCCCGTTGTCGTCATCCACCTGGAACGCCGTCGGCCCGCGGAAGGCGTTTCCGGATACCTGCCCCGCCGCCTGGGAAGGCGGCCCGTACTCCTTCACGAGAGCCTTCAACTCCCCCGCCGCCGCCTCCCGCTGCCCCGCGGCGAGCCCCTCCAGCCGCGTCTCGAAGCGGTCCTGCCAGACGGCTTCCTGGCGGTCCCGTGCCCGTTCCGTCTCCCGGGAGCGGGCCGCGGTCTCCAGGGCGGCCGCCGTGCGGTCGAGTCGTTCCAGTTCGACGCGCTCGCGCGTCTCGTCGCCGCGTCCGAACCACTGGGCGACCCGTTCCCGTAGCCCGGTCCACGCATCGGTTCCCGCCGCCTGTACGACCGCCGTGCCGCCTGCCGCGGCCGCCGCCGTCAGTGCCTCGCTCAGCATCGTGCCTCGCCCCCCGTCACCCACGTGCCCCGTGCCGGACGCGACGCACGCTAGCGCCGATCAGCCGGCCGCAACCCGGGTTTGCCGGGAAATACGACTGACTGCCCCCGTCAGTCGGAATCGCGTGCGAGTTCGAGCGCCAGGGTCTGCAGGATCTCCTCCGTCGGCGCCTCGGGCGTCGTCTGGTCATAGGCGTCCGCGACCGCTTCGAAAGCCAGCATCAGGCCGCTGATCAGCGCGCTCATGGGCGCGGACAGCTGGTTCAGCACGGCGAGTCCGACCTCGCGCGCTTCCGCGCCGACCGGCACCATGAACTCGTCCGGGATCACCTCGCCGAGGAGGGACGACACGTAGTCCGTCCCCACGCCGCCGCGCAGGGCTGTCAGCGCCGCGATGGCCTTGAGCTTGATCTCGTTCTCGGTCATGGGGTGAGCGTAGGAGGAACGCCCCGGCCTTCCTCGTCGCCCATGCCGAGTTATGCGCGGACTGCTGAAAACGCGAACCGCTTACGCGCGGACGCGGACCTCCCGCCCCAGCAGCATCACCGGCGCTCCCGCCGCCCGCGTCAGCACGATCACGCAGGAGTTCGGTCCGGCGAGCTTCAGCTTCTTGCGGAGGTCTTCCGGCTCCACCGCCGAGCCCCGCTTCTTGATGACGGCGACGCCGATGCCGCGCTCCCGCACCACGGCCTTGAGCTTCTTCAGGTTGAACGGGAGGACGTCCGTGATCTCGTACGCGGACGCGTAGTCCGTCGCCCGCAGCTCGTCGCTCGTCACGTACGCGATCGTCTCGTCGATCAGCCCGCCGTCGCCCAGCGCGGCCGCCACATCCGCCACCAGGTGCGCGCGGATCACGGCGCCGTCCGGCTCGTACACGTACCGCCCCACCGGCCGTACCGCCGGGTCCGGCAGCCCGGCGCCCACCAGCGAGTGCCCGCCCGGCAGCAGTGTCGCCCGCCGCGTGCCCGGCGCCGTGCCGAACCACAGCACGGCCTCCTTCACGTCGCCGCCGTCCGAGATCCACTCGGCCTCGGCGTCGGCCGGGATCGCCTCGTGAGGCACCCCGGGGGCGATCTTGAGGGCCGCGCGCGGGGCCCGCCGGGCGGCCTCGATCGCCCACGACAGCGGCGGCGAGTACGCCTCCGGGTCGAAGATGCGGCCGCGGCCGCCCCGCCGCGCCGGGTCGACGAACACCGCGTCGTAGCCCGTGGTGTCCACGTCGGCGACGTCGGCGCAGCGCACCTCGATGAGGTCGGAAAGGCCCAGCGCTTCGGCGTTCGCGCGGGCGACCTCGCAGGTCAGCGGGTCGCGGTCGACGGCGAGGACGCGGATGCCCAGCCGTGCCAGCGCGATCGCGTCGCCGCCGATGCCGCAGCACAGGTCGGCCACGGAGCGGACGCCGAGCGCGGCGAACCGGCCCGCCCGGTATTCGGCCACGGACCGCCGCGTCGACTGCTCCACGCCGTTCGGCGTGAAGAACATCCGGTACGCGTCCTCCGGTCCGAACTTCGCCACCGCCCGCTGCCGCAGCCGGGCCATGCCGAGCGCCGCCGAGACGAGCTCCGCGGGGTGGTCGCGGCGCAGCCGGGTCGCCGTGGCCAGTTCCCGGGCGGGGTCGTGGTCGCGCAGCCCGGTGAGCAGGCTGCGGCCCTCGTCCGTGAGGAGGGCGCTGAAGGCGGTGACGGCGGCCGTCGACGCGTCCGGCCCGCCCGGCCCGCCCGGGGCATTCGGCTTGTTCGGCTCGTTCGGTTCGTTCTGTGCTGGCACCCGGCCATTCTTGCCCAGCACTCCTCCCCGGCCTTCCGACAGGCCGCCCCTTCCCTCCGGTTCGAACGCATGCACAACAATCGCAGGCGTGAGCTTCCCTATATCCGGCCCGATTCCCGCCCGCGCGGCCACTGCCACCACGCTCCTGCTGGCCCTGCTCCTCAGTGGCTGTTCTTCCAGCTCGTCCGGCGGCGGCGAGGGGGCGGCGTCCGCGTCTGCCGCGCCGCGTACGGACACGGCGTCTTCGCCCCCGGCCTCCGCTGTCCCGGACGCCGCCGCCTACCGCCGCTGGGGTCTGGACAAGCCCCTCGCCGCGCCGCCCGCCCCGCCGGCCGTCAAGCTGACGGACGCGATGAGGGCCGGCGCCTCGCCCAGGGTGATCCGGCGTGTGCCCACCAACGACAAGGTCGTCTTCCTGACCTTCGACGACGGGGCGGAGAAGGACCCGGAATTCGTGAAGATGGCCAAGGACCTGAAGCTGCCCTTCACGATGTTCCTCACCGACGACATCGCCCGCGCGGGCAGCGGCTACGGCTACTTCGAGCAGCTGCAGGGCGAGGGGAACCGCAACGGCATCCACAACCACACCCTCTCCCACCCCAACCTCCGCACCCTCTCCGCCGACGCGCAGCGCCGCGAGGTCTGCGGCCAGCAGGAGGTCCTGGAGAAGCGGTACGGCAGCAAGCCGCCGCTGTTCCGCCCGCCCTACGGCAATTACAACGACGCCACCCTCGCCGCGGCCGGCAGCTGCGGGGTGAAGGCGCTGTTGCTGTGGGAGGCGACGATGCAGATCAACGACATGCGCTACGCGGACGGCGGCAAGCTGCGCTCCGGCGACATCGTCCTCGCCCACTTCCGCGGCCCCTCGGAGCTCAAGGGCACGACCATGACGCAGATGGTCGCCAACATGCTGCGCAGCATCGAGCGGCAGGGGTTCACCGTGGCGCGCCTGGAGGATTACGTATAGGGCCCCCGTGCGCACAGCAGGCCGTGCGACGCCCAGCGGGCCGTGCGCCCAGAGCGCCGTACGCGCCGCATGAGAATCCGGAGGATTACGACCCGCGGCCCGCGGGCAGATCCACCTCCGCGCCGGAACGCCGGAGCGCGCCGCCCCGACCGGCCGGGTGCTTACCCACAGGGGTGAACTGCAAGCTCGCCGCACGGCGAATTGGCACTCCGCTTGACCGAGTGCTAACCGCGTCATAGTCTCGGCTCCGTTGGCACTCTCCACCCGGGAGTGCCAAACACAGCGACGGGCAGAATCCGGCACCCGCGACGACGGATCCTCCTGGTCGCCACCTCAGACAGATAACCCCGTGAATCTCCGAAGGGGGAGGTCGGATCGTGACGACCGCCAGCTCCAAGGTTGCCATCAAGCCGCTCGAGGACCGCATCGTGGTCCAGCCGCTCGACGCCGAGCAGACCACGGCCTCTGGCCTGGTTATTCCGGACACCGCCAAGGAGAAGCCCCAGGAGGGCGTCGTCCTGGCCGTGGGCCCGGGCCGCTTCGAGGACGGCAACCGCCTTCCGCTCGACGTCCAGGTCGGCGACGTCGTGCTGTACAGCAAGTACGGCGGCACCGAGGTGAAGTACAACGGTGACGAGTACCTCGTCCTCTCGGCTCGCGACGTGCTCGCGATCATCGAGAAGTAATTCACCCCGTTTGATGTGATCTGCGCCCCTGGTCCCCGTTTCCGCGACTACCGTCCGGACAACCGGGCGCCGGGGCGCAGTTCGTTTGAGAGGACTTGAAGCAACCATGGCGAAGATCCTGAAGTTCGACGAGGACGCCCGTCGCGCCCTCGAGCGCGGTGTCAACAAGCTGGCGGACACGGTCAAGGTGACGATCGGCCCCAAGGGCCGCAACGTCGTCATCGACAAGAAGTTCGGTGCCCCGACCATCACCAACGACGGCGTCACCATCGCCCGTGAGGTCGAGATCGAGGACCCGTACGAGAACCTCGGCGCCCAGCTCGTCAAGGAGGTGGCGACCAAGACCAACGACATCGCGGGTGACGGCACCACCACCGCGACCGTCCTGGCCCAGGCGCTCGTCCGCGAGGGTCTGCGCAACGTCGCCGCCGGCGCCTCCCCGGCCGCCCTGAAGAAGGGCATCGACGCCGCGGTCAAGGCCGTCTCCGACGAGCTGCTCGCGACCGCCCGCCCGATCGACGACAAGGCCGACATCGCCGCCGTCGCCGCCCTGTCCGCCCAGGACAAGCAGGTCGGCGAGCTCATCGCCGAGGCGATGGACAAGGTCGGCAAGGACGGTGTCATCACCGTCGAGGAGTCGAACACCTTCGGCCTGGAGCTCGACTTCACCGAGGGCATGGCCTTCGACAAGGGTTACCTGTCGCCCTACATGGTCACCGACCAGGAGCGCATGGAGGCCGTCCTCGAGGACCCGTACATCCTCATCCACCAGGGCAAGATCTCCTCGATCCAGGACCTGCTGCCCCTGCTCGAGAAGATCATCCAGGGTGGCTCCTCCAAGCCGCTGCTGATCATCGCCGAGGACGTCGAGGGCGAGGCGCTCTCCACCCTCGTCGTCAACAAGATCCGTGGCACCTTCAACGCCGTGGCCGTCAAGGCCCCGGGCTTCGGTGACCGCCGCAAGGCGATGCTGGGCGACATGGCCACCCTGACCGGCGGCACCGTCGTCGCCGAGGAGGTCGGCCTCAAGCTCGACCAGGTCGGCCTGGACGTGCTGGGCTCCGCCCGCCGCGTGACCATCACCAAGGACGACACCACGATCGTCGACGGTGGCGGCAACACCGAGGACGTCCAGGGCCGCGTCGCCCAGATCAAGGCCGAGATCGACGCCACGGACTCCGACTGGGACCGCGAGAAGCTCCAGGAGCGCCTGGCCAAGCTCGCCGGCGGCGTCTGCGTCATCCGCGTGGGTGCGGCCACCGAGGTCGAGCTCAAGGAGAAGAAGCACCGTCTGGAGGACGCCATCTCCGCGACCCGCGCCGCGGTCGAGGAGGGCATCGTCTCCGGTGGTGGCTCCGCGCTCGTCCACGCCGTCAAGGTGCTCGAGGGCAACCTGGGCAAGGAGGGCGACGAGGCCACCGGTGTCGCCGTCGTCCGCCGCGCCGCCGTCGAGCCGCTGCGCTGGATCGCCGAGAACGCCGGCCTCGAGGGCTACGTCATCACCTCCAAGGTGGCGGAGCTCGACAAGGGCCAGGGCTTCAACGCCGCGACCGGCGAGTACGGCGACCTGGTGAAGGCCGGCGTCATCGACCCGGTCAAGGTCACCCGCTCCGCCCTGGAGAACGCCGCCTCCATCGCCTCCCTGCTGCTCACGACCGAGACCCTGGTCGTCGAGAAGAAGGAGGACGAGGAGGCCGAGGCCGGCCACGGCCACGGTCACTCGCACTGACCCCGCGCCGCACGGCGGCTGCAGTCCGGAGCCCGGCACCCCTGGTGGGGTGCCGGGCTCCGGCCGTTCAAGGGTGTCCGTGATTCACAGCGGTGCCCGTGGTTCACAGCGAGTGCCGCGGTTCACACCGGCCCCGCCTCCAGCTGCCGCATCAGCCGCGGCAGGTCGTAGAACCACCAGCCTTCGGCGATCTTCCCGTCCTGGAAGCGGAAGACGGTGGTGCCCGTCATGACCACTTCCTGCCCGGTGGGCTGGTGGCCCATGAAGTCGCCCTGGTGCGTGCCCCGCCAGGTCCAGCGCGTGGCGACCTCGTCGCCCTCGGCGATCTGGGAGTGGAGGGTGAAGGCGAAGTCGAACGCCTCCCGCCAGCCTTCGACGTCGGAGCGGATGACGTCCCGGCCGGTCGTGTCGGGCTCGGCCTTGCCGATGTCGTGGTCGCGGTGGTCGCCGGTGAAGAGCTCGTCGATCAGGTCGAGGTCACCGTCCCGCGCCACCTCGTCGAAGAAGCGGCGGGCCGTGGCCTTGTTGAGCTGCTCGTCGCGGACCACGTCGAGGTCGGTGAAGGTCGGCGTCTCGTCGCAGAGCGCGACCATCTCGGCGAAGATCCGGTCGGTCTCGGGGAGCTTCGAGTTGCGCATCGCGTCCTCGTAGGAGGGGAACTCCACGATCTCCACGTAGTGGTCGCCCTGCGCGCGGTCCTTGCCCACGATCGAGTGCGTGGCGGTGCGCTTCCCCTCGGTCGCGGCGACCCAGTCGTCCATCAGCCGGTTCATGTCGTCGTACCGGCTCGTCTTGCAGTCGATGATCTGTACGAAAGTCATGGCGCCTCCCGGGTGATATATCCAGGTTAGTCCTGAATGGATCACCCGGGAGGGCGGGATTCTGCGGGATTCCGCGCTCTTCTGCGCTCTACCGGCGCGGGTGCGTCACCGGCGTGTATGCGCAGCGGAGCGTGCGCACTACTTCGGCCCGTACTTGCGACCCGTCGTCGACGACGCCCGCGACACCACCCTGCGCGGCGCCAGCTTCATCAGGCCCGTCATGGCCTTGTACCGCGGGTCGGGCACCGACAGCGTCTTGCCCTGCGACAGGTCCCGCAGCGCGGCCGTCACCACCTTGTCGGCGTCCAGCCAGAGCCAGCCGGGCACGTTGTCCGTGCCCATCCCGGCGCGCTGGTGGAACTCCGTCCGCACGAAACCGGGGCACAGCGCCATCAGCCGCACCCCGCTCCCGGCCAGGTCGCGCGCGGCGCCCTGGGTGAACTGCACGACCCAGGACTTGCTCGCGCCGTACGTGCCGCGCGGGACGAACGCGGCCACCGACGCCACATTGATCACCGCGCCGCGCTTGCGCTCGCGCATCCCCTCGGCCGCCGCGGACGTCAGCCGCAGCACCGCCTCGCAGTGCACTTTGAGCATCTTGAGCTCGTCGGCGAGGGACACCTCCAGATAGCCGCCCTTGTTGCCGAAGCCGGCGTTGTTGACCAGCAGGTGCACCGGGCGCTCGCGGTCGCGCAGGCGCGCCTCGACCGCCTCGATGCCCTCGTCCTCGGAGATGTCCGCGCGGAGGACCTCCACCTCCACGCCGTGCCGGTCGTGGAGCTCGGTCGCATGGCGGCCGAGCCGCTCCTCGTCACGGGCCACGAGTACGAGGTCGTGCCCGTCGCCCGCCAGGCGGCGCGCGAAGGCGGCGCCGATCCCGGCAGTCGCTCCAGTGATCAATACAGTCGTCATACCGGCACGGTAAAGCCCGGCGGACGCGGTGCTTGACGATGCCTTACGGCGTTTTGACGGCGGGTCGGCGCTGATTGACGGTCACGGGGCGGCGGCCGGGGCGCTCCGGACGCCCGGTCAGGGGTGCGGCGCCGCCCGCCCGGCCCGCCGCCGGAGCCGCTCCGGAGACCTCAGAGGCTCGCCTGATACGCCAGCGCCTTCTCGCGCGTACCGGCCGTAAGGGCGTCCCCGGCTGCCAGAACGTCGGGGAGGAGGGCCCGCTCGACGGTGCGGGCGCGGAAGAGGAAGGAGACCGTGACGTGGTGGCCGGGGCGGTGGACGACGGTGACGGGGTCGCCCGCGCGGATCTCGCCCGGCTCTATCACCCGAAGGTAGGCGCCGGGGGCTGCCTCCTGGGTGAACCGCTTGATCCAGCCCGCCTCGCCGAGCCACGTGGCGAACGTCCGGCAGGGGATGCGGGGAGCGCTGACTTCGAGCACCAGATCGGCACCGATGCGCCAGCGCTCGCCTATCAGCGCGCCGTTGACGTCGAGACCGCTGGTGGTGAGGTTCTCGCCGAAGGAGCCGTGGGGCAGGGGGCGGCCGAGCTCCTGCTCCCAGCGGTCGAGATCCTCGCGCGCGAACGCGTACACCGCCTGGTCGTCCCCGCCGTGGTGGCGCAGGCTGACGATCTCGTCGCCCGCGAGGCCGCTGCCGCCTATGCCCTTGGGGCCCGGCGCGGCCACGGCGACCGGCCCCTCGACGGGGCGCTTGTCGATTCCGGTGGCCATGCCGGCCTCGAAGCCGGGCGCGCCTGGGAGGTCCGCCGTACCGGCGCGGCCCACATTCACGGAGAGGAGGTGCATGGACCGAGATTACTCGCTGCAACTCAAAGCCACCAGGGGTCAAGTCGCGACTTCTCCAAGGTTGCCTTATGCTCGCAGCATGATCGAGGCTCGTCATCTGAGGGTGCTGCGCGCGGTGGCCCTGACCGGTTCGTTCTCCGCCGCGGCGCGCGAGCTGGGCTGCACCCAGCCCGCCGTCAGTCAGCAGATGAAGGCGCTGGAGCAGTCCACGGGCACGCCCCTGCTGGTGCGCACGGGCCGCGAGATGCGCCTCACCCAGGCCGGGACGGCCCTCGTCCGGCACGCCTCCGGGATCCTGGCCGGGCTGACCGCCGCCGAGGAGGAGATCGCGGCCATCGCCGGGCTGCGCGCGGGCCGGGTGCGGCTCGTGTCCTTCCCCAGCGGCAGCTCGACGCTCGTGCCCGGCGCGCTCGCGCAGATGCGGGCGGCGCACCCGGGCACCGAGATCTCCCTGGTGGAGGCCGAGCCTCCGCGCTCGGTGGAGATGCTGCGCGACGGCGAGTGCGAGATCACGCTGGCCTTCCGCTACCCCGATGTCCGGGGGTCGGATCCGGCCGCCGGCGCGGAGTGGGAGGACCTCGTCGTCCGCCCGCTGCTGACCGACCGGCTCATCGGCGTGGTCCCGGAGGGGCACCGGCTGGCCGGGGCGGAGCGCATCGGCATCACCGACCTGGCCGAGGAGCCGTGGATCGCGGGCTGCCCGCGCTGCCGGCGGCATCTGGTGGAGGTCTGCGAGAGCGCCGGGTTCACCCCCCGCATCGACTTCGCGACCGACGACTACCCGGCGGTGTTCGGCCTGGTCGGCGCCGGGCTGGGGGTCGCGGTGATGCCGGAGCTGGCGCTGGAGTCCGTACGCCCCAAGGGCGCGCGGGTGGTCCCGGTGGAGCCCGCCGTGCACCGCGAGATCGTGGCCCTGACCCTGCCGGACCTGGCGCGGGTGCCGGCGGTGGACGCGATGCTGGACAAGCTGGCGGGGACGGCCGGGCGCTGAGAGGGGCCCGGCGCCCGGGTGTCAGTTCCGCGCGCCGGGCGGGCGGCGCCCCGGCGCGGGCTTGCGGTCCGGCCGCGGTTTCGGCTCCTTATGAGCCGGCCGCGGCGATTGCTCTGTGTCGCGCGCGGCCCATCAGCTCCTCGCGCTCGTCCTCGGTGAGGCCGCCCCACACGCCGTAGGGCTCCCGCACGGCCAGCGCATGCGCCGCGCATTCGGCGCGTACCGGGCAGCGCATGCACACCTCTTTCGCGGAGGTCTCGCGCGCACTGCGGGCGGCGCCGCGCTCACCCTCCGGGTGGAAGAACAGCGAGCTGTCGACCCCGCGGCAGGCGGCCAGGAGCTGCCAGTCCCACAGGTCGGCGTTGGGACCGGGAAGCCGGGAGAAATCTGCCATTGCTATCCCCTCGAAGCGAACGGTCTGCCGGGTGGATGTAAATATGACTGATTGCGAATCTAGTCATAGACGCCAGCAAATGGGAAGAAAAACTGCTCCGCTTGGGCAAATGGGGCATATCTCAGTTGTGACACGGGCGGGGCGGGGGTGTGACAGGGGTGGTGTGCCGGGCGCCCCCAATGCGCCCTGCTCCGTGTCCGCGCCCTCACGTAGAGTGCCGAACGTGCTCGACCGACCCCGTAACTCTTTCGGGTGACCGTCGTTGAGAGGGCGGAGGCGGTTGACGGATGAAGCAGTCGGGCAGGTGTCCGACCCGGCGCCAGAGTCGTCGATCGCACAGGTGACGATCAGTACCAGCCTGGAGGCTCAAGGTGACGCGCATCAGCTGCGGAGGACGGTCATGACATCCGTCCTCGTCTGCGACGATTCCCCGCTTGCCCGTGAGGCGCTCCGCCGCGCGGTGGCGACCGTGCCCGGCGTCGAGCGTGTGACGACGGCAGCCAACGGCGAGGAAGTCCTCCGCCGCTGGGGAGCCGATCGTTCGGATCTGATTCTGATGGACGTACGCATGCCCGGTCTCGGTGGAGTCGAGACCGTGCGCCGGCTGCTGTCCGCGGACCCCGGGGCCCGCATCATCATGCTCACCGTCGCCGAGGACCTCGACGGTGTCGCGCTCGCGGTCGCCGCCGGAGCGCGGGGCTATCTGCACAAGGACGCCTCGCGCGCCGAGCTGCGGGCCACCGTGACGCAGGCCCTCGCCGACCCGACCTGGCGGCTCGCCCCGCGCCGGCTGCGCTCGGCCGAGATGGGCGCCGCACCCACGCTCACCGCGCGTGAGATCCAGGTGCTCGAAGGCATGAGCCACGGCCGCTCGAACGCGGAGATCGGGCGGGAGCTCTTCCTCTCGGAGGACACCGTCAAGACCCACGCCAGGCGCCTGTTCAAGAAGTTGGGCGCATCGGACCGGGCGCACGCCGTGGCGCTCGGATTCCGCTGGGGCCTGGTCCGCTAGACGGGCCGTGGCGCGTAGCGCAGTGAGATCGCGGTGCGCGTCACCCGGGCCGGTGGCGCGCACCGCGATCTCACCGCTTCGGCGTCTGACGCCGAAACTCCGAGGAATGCCGCATCCTTGGAGTGTGACTCCTCCCCGGCGGAGGCCGAGGCTTCTCACTCGGCCGGCAGAGACCTCATGACGGACAAGCCTTGCCCGGTGCCGTGTGGCACGGGGCACAAGCTATCGGTGGAGTCATGGGCGCGGGGCGGGCATACCCGGAAGGGGGCGACACGAGACGTGAGTGCGAGGACGCCGACACGTAACGGTTCGGCGCACGACGACGAGGGCGATGCCGTGGAACGCCCGGCGTCGAGGCACCATGGAACGATGCGCGACGACGAGACCCCGGTGCCCCCGGCTGCGGCGGCCGCCCCGGGAGAGATCGGCGCCCTTGTCGCCCGCGCTGTCGAGGGTGACCGGCGGGCCACCCACGACCTGCTGGCCCTCGTGCACCCCCTCGCGCTGCGCTACTGCCGCACCCGGCTGTCGCGGCTGCCGGGTGATGCCCGCCACTTCGTGGACGACCTCGCACAGGAGGTCTGTCTCGCCGTGCTCTGCGCCCTGCCCCGCTACCGCGACACCGGGCGCCCCTTCGAAGCCTTCGTCGTGGCCATCGCCGCGCACAAGGTCGCCGACCTCCAGCGGGCCGCCATGCGCCACCCCGGCAGCACGGCCGTGCCCTCCGACGAGATGCCCGAGCAGCCGGACGATTCGCTCGGGCCGGAGGAGCGGGCCCTGCTCAGCAGCGATGCGGAGTGGGCCAAGAAGCTCCTCGCAAGCCTTCCGGAGAACCAGCGCGAGCTGGTCCTGCTGCGCGTCGCCATCGGCATGACCGCCGAGGAGACGGGGCAGATGCTGGGCATGTCGCCGGGTGCGGTGCGGGTCGCGCAGCACCGGGCGCTCAGCAGGCTGCGCGCGCTGGCCGAGCAGTAGGGGCCGGCCGAGCAGTAGGGCCGGCGGGCAGGAGGGCCGGCCGAGCGGGAGACCCAAGGGCCACCGCGGCCCGCCTTCGTACGAATCTCCAAGTGACGCGATCCTCAGCCGTCGTGGAATGGGACACGTGTGGCGGCCGTTAGCATGGGAGTCCGCGCTGGGGCAAGACCATTTGGGAAGGTGTCATGACTGACAACGTCGACGGAATGCCCGGGAAATTCGCGATGCTCGGTCTGACTTACGACGACGTCCTGCTGCTGCCGGGCGCTTCGGAGGTCCTGCCGAACGCCGTCGACACCTCCTCCCGGGTCTCGCGCAACGTCCGGGTGAACATCCCGCTGATGTCGGCGGCGATGGACAAGGTCACCGAGGCACGCATGGCCATCGCCATGGCCCGCCAGGGCGGCGTGGGCGTCCTGCACCGCAATCTCTCCATCGAGGACCAGGCCAACCAGGTCGACCTGGTCAAGCGCTCCGAGTCCGGCATGGTCACCGACCCGATCACGGTCCGCCCGGACGCCACCCTCGCCGACGCGGACGCGCTCTGTGCGCGCTTCCGCATCAGCGGCGTGCCGGTCACCGACCCGGCCGGCAAGCTCCTCGGCATCGTCACCAACCGCGACATGGCCTTCGAGCTCGACCGCAGCCGCCAGGTGCGCGAGGTCATGACGCCGATGCCGCTGGTCACGGGCAAGGTCGGGATCTCCGGCGAGGACGCCATCGAGCTGCTCCGCCGCCACAAGATCGAGAAGCTGCCGCTGGTCGACGACGCCGGTGTGCTCAAGGGCCTCATCACGGTCAAGGACTTCGTCAAGGCCGAGCAGTACCCGAACGCCGCCAAGGACGCCGAGGGCCGCCTGATCGTCGGCGCCGCGGTGGGCGTGGGTGACGAGGCCTACGAGCGCGCCCAGGCCCTCGTCGAGGCCGGTGCCGACTTCCTGGTCGTCGACAGCGCCCACGGCCACAGCCGCGGCATCCTCGACATGATCGCCAAGGTCAAGTCCAACATCAACGTCGATGTCGTCGGCGGCAACGTCGCCACCCGCGACGGCGCCCGGGCGCTCATCGACGCCGGTGTCGACGGCGTCAAGGTCGGCGTCGGCCCGGGCTCGATCTGCACCACCCGCGTCGTCGCCGGCATCGGCGTCCCGCAGGTCACCGCGATCTACGAGGCCGCGCAGGCGTGCCACGCCGCGGGCGTGCCGCTGATCGGCGACGGCGGCCTGCAGTACTCGGGCGACATCGCCAAGGCGATCGCTGCCGGTGCCGACGCGGTGATGCTCGGCTCGCTGCTCGCGGGCTGCGAGGAGTCGCCGGGCGAGATGGTCTTCATCAACGGCAAGCAGTTCAAGTCCTACCGGGGCATGGGCTCGCTGGGCGCCATGCAGTCGCGCGGCCAGGCCCGCTCCTTCTCCAAGGACCGCTACTTCCAGGACAACGTCCTCTCCGAGGACAAGCTCGTCCCCGAGGGCATCGAGGGCCAGGTGCCCTACCGCGGCCCGCTGGGCTCGGTGGCCCACCAGCTCATCGGCGGCCTGCGCGCCTCCATGGGCTATGTCGGCTCCGCCAACATCCAGGAGCTCAAGGACAAGGGCACCTTCGTCCGCATCACGTCGGCGGGCCTCAAGGAGAGCCACCCGCACGACATCCAGATGACGGTGGAGGCGCCGAACTACTCCCGCCGGTAGTAGTACGCGTTTAAAGCATTTTTACGGAGCCCGCGACCGCTCAGGCCGCGGGCTCCGCCGCGTCGGGGATACTGGATGCGGCAGGACGTAGAAGGAAAGGCCACACACGTGACTGAGATCGAGATCGGGCGCGGCAAGCGCGGCCGCCGGGCGTACGCATTCGACGACATCGCCGTCGTCCCGAGTCGCCGTACCCGCGACCCGAAGGAGGTCTCGATCGCCTGGCAGATCGACGCCTACCGCTTCGAGCTGCCGTTCCTGGCCGCCCCGATGGACTCGGTCGTCTCGCCCGAGACCGCCATCCGCATCGGCGAGCTGGGCGGCCTGGGCGTCCTCAACCTCGAGGGCCTGTGGACCCGCTACGAGGACCCGGAGCCGCTGCTCGCCGAGATCGCCGAGCTGGACGAGACCGCCGCGACCAAGCGTCTGCAGGAGGTCTACGCCGAGCCGATCAAGGAAGAGCTGATCGGCCAGCGCATCAAGGAGGTCCGCGACTCCGGTGTCGTGACCGCCGCCGCGCTCTCCCCGCAGCGCACCGCGCAGTTCTCCAAGGCCGTCGTCGACGCCGGCGTGGACATCTTCGTGATCCGCGGCACCACGGTCTCCGCCGAGCACGTCTCCGGCGCCGCCGAGCCGCTGAACCTCAAGCAGTTCATCTACGAGCTCGACGTGCCGGTCATCGTCGGCGGCTGCGCCACGTACACCGCCGCCCTGCACCTGATGCGCACGGGCGCGGCCGGTGTCCTCGTCGGCTTCGGCGGCGGCGCCGCGCACACCACCCGCAACGTCCTGGGCATCCAGGTCCCGATGGCGACCGCCGTGGCCGACGTGGCCGCCGCCCGCCGCGACTACATGGACGAGTCCGGCGGCCGCTACGTGCACGTCATCGCCGACGGCGGCGTGGGCTGGTCCGGCGACCTGCCCAAGGCCATCGCCTGCGGTGCCGACGCGGTCATGATGGGCTCCCCGCTCGCCCGCGCCACCGACGCGCCGGGCCGCGGCTTCCACTGGGGCATGGAGGCCGTCCACGAGGACGTGCCGCGCGGCAAGCGGATGAACCTGGGCACGGTCGGCTCCACCGAGGAGATCCTCACCGGTCCCTCGCACACCCCGGACGGCTCGATGAACATGTTCGGCGCCCTGCGCCGCGCCATGGCCACGACGGGCTACAGCGACCTCAAGGAGTTCCAGCGGGTCGAGGTGACGGTCGCGCCGTCGCAGCACGACCAGCGCTGACACAGAGCAGCTGACGCCCGAAGGGCCCGGACCGCGACGGCGGTCCGGGCCCTTCGGCGTCGTGCCGTGCGGGGCTGCGGGTGTCAGCCGCCCAGCTTGCGGGCGGTCTGGAAGGCGCCCGCGCCGCCGAGTATGAAGAAGAGCGCGTCGATCGGCTCCAGGTACTCCTGCCAGGCCTCGGACAGCGAGTCGAAGTGCTCGAAGATGATCGTGGTGACCGGGACGCGGAAGACGTCGCTCAGCTCCAGGGCGATGCCGAAGATCTGGCCCAGGTAGACGCCGAGGAGCCCGAGGAGAGCACCGACCACCGGCAGGGCGGGGTTGCGGCCGCCGACCTTGCCCAGGGCGGCGCCGATGAGGGCGCCCGTACCGACGGCGAGATAGCCGATCTGGCCGCCGTCGGAGGCCTTGAGGATCCCGCCGTAGACACCGGCTCCGACGAGCATGGCCACGATGCCGAGCACCACGGCGAGGCCGGGGTTGCCCCGGCGGACGGGCGGGGGCGGCGGCGGGAAGCCGCCGGGAGGGCCGTACGGCGGCGGAGGCTGCTGCCCGTAGCCGAAGGGCGGCTGCTGGGGAGGGTGGGGCTGGTGCTGCTGCGGCGGGTACGGCTGGGGCGGCGGCTGGCCGTACGGGTTGTGCTGCGGTGGCTGCTGCGGTTGCTGCGGCTGCTGCCAGGGCTGGCTCATCTGCGATGTCCCCCGAATGTGCTCGGTGTTGAGTAAGGGCCAAAAGGTATCAGCGTGCTACGACAGCAGTCTGTTACCCACAGCGAGCACACGGCTGTGAACACCGTATAAAAGTTCGACCGTAAGGAATAATGGCAACTTATGGCGCAAAGCAAGTCGTTCAGCGGCAGGGACATGGGGATCGACCTCGGCACGGCGAACACGCTGGTGTACGTGCGCGGGAAGGGAGTGGTGCTCAACGAACCGTCAGTCGTCGCCGTGAACGCCGACGACGGCAGCGTGCTCTCGGTCGGCTCCGAGGCCAAGGAGACCATCGGCCGCACCCCCTCGAACATCGTCGCGGTCCGCCCGCTGCGCGACGGCGTCATAGCCGACTTCGAGGTGGCCGAGCGCATGATGCGGCACTTCATCAAGAAGGTCATGGGCAACCGCTTCTTCGCCCGTCCCCGCGTCGTGGTGTGCGTGCCCTCCGGCATCACCGGTGTCGAGCGGCGCGCCGTCATCGAGGCCGCCTCGCGCGCCGGGGCCCGTCAGGTGCACCTCGTCGAGGAGCCCATGGCGGCGGCGATCGGCGCGGGCCTGCCCGTCAGCGAGCCGACCGGCTGCATGGTCGTCGACATCGGCGGCGGTACGACCGAGGTCGCCGTCATATCCCTGGGCGGCATCGTCACCGCCCGCTCCGTGCGCACCGCCGGCGACGCGATGGACGCGGCGATCATCTCGTACGTGAAGAAGGAGTACTCCCTCGCGATCGGCGAACGCACCGCGGAGGAGATCAAGATGAACATCGGCTCCGCCGCGCCGACCGGCTACTGGTCCGCGGCCGGGCTGGCCGCCCTCGCCAAGCAGCTGGAGAAGGACACCGGCCTGGATGCGGTCGGCGGCGACCCGGAGGAGACCCAGGGCCTCAAGCCGCCGGAGCGCTGCACCATCCGCGGCCGCGACCAGGTCAGCGGCCTGCCCAAGACGCGCGAGCTGACGGCCGACGAGATCCGCCACGCGCTGTCGGAGCCCGTCGACGCCATCGTCATGGCGGTCCGCCAGACCCTCGACGAGACCCCGCCGGAGCTCTCCGGCGACATCATGGACCGCGGCATCGTCCTCACGGGCGGCGGCGCGCTGCTGCGCGGCCTCGACGTCCGGCTGAGCAAGGAGCTCGACATCCCGGTCATCATCGCCGACGACCCGCTGGACTGCGTGGCGGTCGGCACGGGCCGCTGTGTGGAGGACTTCGCGGCCCTGAGGACGGTCCTGGACGCGCCGAACAGGGCGCTGGGTCTGGGGCGGCTGTAGCGCCGGGCCCTCCGTGCGGAGCGGCTCCCTGCAGGCTCCCTTACAAGCGATGCCCCGCGCCGGCGGGAGTCGCCCCGCGCGTGTCCAGCAGCAGCTGCGCCTTCACCGCAAGGCCTTGCAGGTCGTAGGTCCGGTGATGCTGCAGCAGCACCGTAAGGTCGGCCGCGGCCGCAGCCTCGTACACGCTGTCGGCCCGCGGCACCGGCCGCCCCATCACCCGCCACTGCGCCACGTGCGGGTCGTGGTAGCTGAGCTGCGCCCCCAGCTCCATCAGCCGTGAGGCGATCTCGCGGGCGGGCGATCCCTGCTGATCGGAGACGTCGGCCTTGTAGCTGACCCCCAGCAGCAGGACGCGGGCCCCGCGCGCGGACTTGCCGTGTTCGTTGAGGAGCGTGGCGCACCGCTGGGTGACGTAGCGCGGCATGCGCCCGTTGACCTCCTGGGCGACTTCCACCATCCGCAGCGGATAGCCGAGGCTGCGGCCCTTGTAGGACAGGTAGTTGGGGTCGATGGGCACGCCGGGGCCGCCGACCCCGGGCCCCGGGCGGAAGGCCTGGAAGCCGAAGGGCTTGGTCTCGGCGCAGCGCACGACGTCCCACAGGTCGACGCCGATGTCGTGGCAGAAGACGGCCATCTCGTTGACGAGCGCGACGTTGACGTACCGGTAGTTGGTCTCGAGGACGCGGACGGCCTCCGCCTCGCGCGGCCCGCGCGCGCGGACGACCTTCTCGCAGACTCGCCCGTAGAAGGCGGCGGCGGCCTCCGTGCACGCCGGGGTGAGGCCGCCGATGACCTTGGGGATGCCGGCGTAGCCGTGGCGCTTGGTGCCCGGGTCCACCCGGGTGGGGGAGTAGGCCAGGTGGAAGTCGTGGCCGGCGCGCAGCCCGGAGCCGGATTCGAGCAGGGGGCGCAGGTATTCCTCCGTGGCGCCGGGGTAGACGGGGGACTCCAGGAGAACAGTGGTGTGCGGGCGCAGCCGTACCGCGAGCGCCCGGGCGGCGGCGCCGATGGCGGAGAGGTCGAGGGCCCTGTCCTCGCCGAGCCGGGTGGGGGCGCAGATCACGGCGGTACGCACCTTGCCGAGCTCGGCGTCGGCGGTCGTGGGGCGGAAGCCGGCGGCGAGCATCCGGCGGACCTCGGCGGCGGTGAGGGAGCCGTCGGCGCACTCCTGGGGGAGCCGCCCGGCGCGCAGCTCGGCGACGGTGTGCGGGTCGGGGTCGTAGCCGATGGTGTCGATGCCGGCGGCGGTCGCGGCCTGGGCGAGGGGGAGTCCGAGGTGGCCGAGTCCGATGACGGCGAGATCTGCGGGCATGGCGAGGCGGTCCTTCCCGGGGAGCCGGGGGTTCGGCACGCGAACGAGTTACATCAGGTTAAGCGGATATATGACTGTTATTCGGGATCAACGCGGCGCGGCTCGCTCCGCTGCGCCGCCGGCGCGGCCAAACCCGCCGATCTGGGGCAGCATCGAAGGGGAAGCGCGGAAGCACGGAAGCGCGGAAGCGCGGAAGCACGGAGCGCAGGGACCAGCGGAGCAACCGGCGGCCGAAACGGAGGCAGCGGTGAGGACAGCGACACTCGGGCCGGACGAGCGCAGTGCGGCACTCGCCCGGATGGCGGAGCAGGAACTGGACGTCCTGGTCGTCGGCGGCGGGGTCGTCGGCGCGGGCACCGCGCTCGACGCGGCCACGCGGGGGCTCACGACGGGACTCGTCGAGGCGCGCGACTGGGCGGCGGGCACCTCCAGTCGTTCCAGCAAGCTCATCCACGGCGGCCTGCGCTACCTGGAGATGCTCGACTTCGCCCTCGTCAGAGAGGCCCTCAAGGAGCGCGGACTGCTGCTGGAGCGGCTCGCCCCGCACCTGGTCAAGCCCGTGCCGTTCCTCTATCCGCTGCAGCACCACGGGTGGGAGCGCCTCTACGCGGGCTCGGGCGTCGCGCTCTACGACGCGATGTCGGTCTCCTCCGGGCACGGCCGCGGACTGCCCACCCACCGTCACCTCACCCGCAAGCGGGCCCTGCGCGTCGCGCCCTGTCTGAAGAAGGACGCGCTGGTGGGCGCGCTGCAGTACTACGACGCCCAGATGGACGACGCCCGCTACGTCGCCACCATCGTGCGCACGGCGGCGGCCTACGGCGCCCACGTCGCCAACCGGGCGCGGGTGACCGGCTTCCTGCGCGAGGGCGAGCGGGTGGTCGGCGCCACGGTGCGCGACCTGGAGCAGGGCGGGGAGTTCGAGGTCCGGGCGCGGCAGATCGTCAACGCCACGGGGGTGTGGACGGACGACACTCAGAAGCTCATCGCCGAGCGCGGCCAGTTCCACGTCAGGGCCTCGAAGGGCATCCACCTGGTGGTGCCGAAGGACCGCATCCACTCCACCACCGGGCTGATCCTGCGCACCGAGAAGAGCGTGCTCTTCGTGATCCCCTGGGGCAGGCACTGGATCATCGGCACGACCGACACGGACTGGGACCTGGACAAGGCCCACCCCGCCGCGTCGAGCGCGGACATCGACTACCTGCTGGAGCACGTCAACGCCGTCCTGGCCGTGCCGCTGACGCGGGACGACGTACAGGGAGTGTACGCGGGGCTGCGTCCCCTGCTGGCCGGTGAGTCGGACGCGACCAGCAAGCTCTCGCGTGAGCACACCGTGGCCCACCCCGTGCCGGGGCTGGTGGTCGTGGCGGGCGGGAAGTACACCACGTACCGCGTGATGGCCAAGGACGCCGTGGACGAGGCGGTCCACGCGCTCGACCGGCGCGTGGCCGAATGCGTCACGGAGGACGTGCCGCTCGTCGGGGCGGAGGGCTACAAGGCGTTGTGGAACGGGCGCGCACGGATCGCCCAGAACACCGGCCTGCATGTGGCGCGCGTGGAGCACCTCCTGAACCGGTACGGCTCGATGGTGGACGAACTGCTGGAGCTCGTCGCGGCCGACCCCTCCCTGGGCGATCCGCTCACCGGCGCCGACGACTACCTCCGGGCCGAGGTCGTCTACGCCGCCTCGCACGAGGGGGCGCGCCACCTCGACGACGTCCTCACCCGGCGGACCCGCATCTCCATCGAGACCTTCGACCGCGGCACGCGCAGCGCCCGCGAGGCCGCCGAGCTGATGGCACCGGTGCTGGGCTGGGACCGGTCGCAGGTGGAGAGGGAGGTCGAGCGCTACGAGAAGCGGGTGGAGGCCGAGCGCGAATCGCAGTTGCAGCCCGACGACCTGACGGCGGATGCGGCGCGGCTGGGGGCGCCGGACGTCCAGCCGATCTGATGCCTTTGAGTCGGTGTCTGTGAGCCGGTGTCTCTGATCAGATATCTGTGAGCAGGTATCTCAGATATCTGTGATCCGATGCCGCCGATGCTCCGTTGGGGCAGTTGTGTCCGGTGAGCTCTGATGAGCGTCATGTGACAGCCTCGACGCGCCGGGAACCGTCCTGTCCGAAACCCGGTCCTGTAAAGGCAACGGACTCGTGCGGCACCCGTGGCCGTCGCCGTGCCGGGCGCCGCCGGGCTCTCGCGGCGCAGGTGGGCCGGGCCGGTGCGGCAGCGGCCGGCGTGCGCCGCGCGGAGGGCGAAGGGCGGCGGTGCGCCCGTATTGTCCGCCGGCCCGCGGACCCTGGCCTTCCGCCGGTCCGCGGATGAGAGACAATGGTGGCTCTGCCAGGGTCGGTTGGTCGCAGAGCTGATTGCCAGAGGGGACGCATGTCGGAGGCGGAGCAGACGCAGGGCACGGCAGGGCGCCTCCTGGCCGGGCGGTACCGCCTCGGGGACGTCCTCGGCCGCGGCGGCATGGGCACGGTCTGGCGTGCCAGTGACGAGACCCTGGGCCGTACGGTCGCCGTGAAGGAACTGCGGTTCCCGGCCAACATTGACGAGGACGAGAAGCGACGCCTCATCACGCGCACGCTGCGCGAGGCGAAGGCCATCGCCCGGATCCGCAGCGCGGGTGCGGTCACCGTCTACGACGTCGTGCACGAGGACGACCGCCCCTGGATCGTCATGGAGCTCATCGAGGGCCGCTCGCTCGCCGATGTCATCCGCGAGGACGGGCCGCTGAAGTGGCGTCGGGCGGCCGAGGTCGGCCTCGCCGTCCTCGACGTGCTGAGCGCGGCCCACCGCCAGGGCATCCTGCACCGCGACGTGAAGCCGTCCAACGTGCTCATCTCGGACGACGGCCGCGTCGTCCTCACCGACTTCGGCATCGCGCAGGTCGAGGGCGACCCCTCCGTCACCTCCACCGGCATGCTCGTCGGCGCCCCCTCGTACATCTCCCCCGAGCGCGCCCGCGGCCACAAGCCCGGCCCGCCCGCGGACCTCTGGTCGCTGGGCGGCCTGCTCTACGCGGCGGTCGAGGGCGTCCCGCCGTACGACAAGGGCTCGGCCATAGCCACCCTCACCGCCGTGATGACCGAGCCGCTCGGCCCGCCGAAGAACGCCGGCCCGCTGGCCGAGGTCATGTACGGGCTGCTCGCCAAGGACCCGGAGAAGCGGCTCGACGAGGCGGGCGCCCGCGCGCTGCTCACCGACGCCGTCAACGCCCCCGACGAGCGCCTGCCCCCCAAGCCGAAGCCGGCCGCACCGGACCTGGACGCCACGCAGGCCATCGCCGTCCCGCCGATACCGGAGTCGGCCGTACCTGCCCGACCGCAGGTCAAGCCCGCCGTGAAGCGGGCGGGCGAGCCCGTGGCCAAGCCTGCGCACGCGCCTTCGCCGCAGGGGCCGCCGCGCGTCGCGCCCCCGGCCCCCGGCACACCGCTCGCCGCGGGCGCCGACTCCACCACCCGTCAGTTCTCCGGTGACGCCCCGGGCGGGCGGGGGAGCGCGGGTGGCAGCCTGCTCGGTACGCGGCAGGGCGGTGGCGTGCGCAAGCCCATCCTGGAGACCGTGCCGCGGCGGACGCTGGTCGTCGCGGCGGTCGTCGTCGTGCTGGCCGTGCTCGGCACGGTCCTCGCCTTCGCGCTGAGCGGCGGTGACGACGAAGGCGGCAAGGAAGGCAAGTCCGCGACCAAGCACGTTCCTTCGGCCGGGGCGTCGGGCAAGGCGGACGCCCAGGGCAAGGGGGGCAAGGACCTCAAGGTCAAGTCCGCTTCCGCCGCCGCTTCCGCCGGCGCTGCCGCGTCCGCCTCCGTCTCCGTCTCCGTCCCGGGCGGTCAGGGCGGCCCGGACATCGCCGGGTTCAAGCGGATCGAGAACGACGAATACCACTTCACGATCGCCGTACCGGAGGGCTGGAAGCAGACCGGCACCGCCGGTGAGCACTCGGGCGCCATCTACAGTGCGTCCGGCGGCTTCCCGCGCGTCCAGGTCGACTTCGGCTCCGACCCGAAGTCGGACGCCGCCAAGGAGTGGCGCGACGCCGATGCGGGCGCCCGGCACAGCATGCCGAACTACAAGGGGCTGTCCGTCCAGGAGATCCGCGGCTGGGAGGGGCACGACTACCCGACCATCGCGGACTGGTCGTTCGAGCGCGACCAGAACGGCAGGCGCGTCCAGGTCCTCAACCGCGGCTTCAAGGTGGACGACGAGCGCGGCTACGCCATCATGATCACGTGCGAGAAGGGCAAGTGGGGCGACGCCGAGTGCCGGGCACTGCGGGACGCGGCGTTCAGGACCTTCACGCCGGAGGACTGACCCACTCCCGCTACCCGGGAGGCTGGAGCCGACCTTTCTGACGGGTGTGGCGCGACGGACGACACCCCGGTCCATCCCCGGTGCCATGTACTGAGCCGTACGCGCCCGAAGGGGCGGGTTCGGCACGTATCGTGAGGTGTCGTGGACGGTACGCAGCCGCAATAGGCGGCAAATTGACCGCTGTTGGCGGTTGTCCGGGCATTCGGGCGAGGTGCGGATCGCGCGCTTGGGGAGGCGTCGTGGACGACTACGCAGGGCGGATCCTGGCCGACCGGTATCGCCTGCCCCTGCCGCCGTCCGACGTCTTCGAGCTCGTCGAGACCCGTGCCTTCGACACCTTGAGCGGGCAGGAGGTCCTCGTCCGGCAGGTCCCGCTGCCGGAGGTCGTGGAAGCCGAGGTGCTGGACGGCGCCCCGGGCGCTGCCCACGCCGGGGCGGGCCGTACGCCTGGTGCTGCTGGTGCGTTCGGGGCCTCCGGTGCCGACAGCGATCCGGCGGTGAGGCGGGCACTGGCCGCCGCCGCGGCCGCCGCGCAGGTCCCCGATCACCCCCGGCTCGACCAGGTCTTCCACGTCTTCGCCGAGGGTGGCAGCCTGTGGGTCGTCAGCGAGCTGCTGCCCGCCCGCCCGCTCGCCGCGCTGCTCGCCGAGCGCCCCCTCTCGCCCCACCGTGCCGCCGAGGTCGCCGCCGACGTCCTCACCGCCCTGCGCGCCCTGCACGCCCACGGCTGGACCCACCGCAACATCACCACGCGCACGGTCCTCATCTGCGACGACGGCCGCGCCATCCTCACCGGCCTGGCCGCCGGCGCCGCCGAGGAAGCCCTCTGCGGCTACAACCCCGTCCCGGACGGCCGGACCCCACCCGCGGACTCCGACGGCCAGGGCGGAGTGCCGATACCACGGGGCCGCGGCGGCTCGGCGGGCCGGGGAGACGGCGCGAGGGGTACGCCGGGAGGCGGACCGGACGGGTGCGGGCCGGGTGGATCTGCTCCGGGTGGAGGCGCGCCGGGCGGATACGGGCCGGGCGGAGGTCCGCTGGACGGACACGGCCCGATCGGAGGCGCGCCGGGCTCAGCCGAGCCGGGCCCGGGGCCCGCGCAGCCTCCGTACCAGGACCAGGGAGCCGCGGGCGGATTCCTGCCGCCGAGCGGCCGGGTAGCACCGGTCAGGCCTTGGCCGCCGGAGGGTTTCCGCCCTCTGACGACGGGCGGGTCGTCAGCGGGCCCGCTGACGACCGGCCGGAGCCCCGGGCACCCGGGGCCGGATGGGCAGGGCTTCGGCCGTCCGGGTGGGCGGAGCGCCGGGCAACCGGGCGGGCAGGACGCCGGCTATCCGGGCGGGCCGAGTGCGGGTCGCCCGGGTGGGCAGGGGGCCGGGTCGTCGGGTGGCCGGGGTTTTGGGTTGTCGGGAGATCAGGCCACCGGGCGTCCGGGCGGGCCGAGTGCGGGTCGCCTGGGTGGGCAGGGTGCCGGGTCGTCGGGTGGCCAGGGCCTTGGGTTGTCGGGGGATCAGGCCTCCGGGCGTCCGGGCGGACAGAGCACGAGCCGCCCCGGTGGGCAGGGCGCCGGGTATCCCGGCGGGCCGGGCGCGGGGGTGCCGGGGCCGGGTGGGCGGAGTGCGGGGCTGCCGGGCGGGCAAGGGGCTGGAGCCGGGCAACCGGTCGGGCAGGGTGCTGGTGATGCCGGGGTGCCGGGCGTGGGATCGGCGGGTGGCCAAGGGGCCGGTCGCCCCGGTGGGCAGGGGCCCGGGCGTCCGAGTGGGCAGGGCGCTGGGCACATGGGCCGGCAGGGTGCCGGTCAGTCGGGCGGCCCGGGTGCCGGGCGTCCGGGCGGGCAGAGTCCTCTCCGGCCGGGTGCGCAAGGCGCCGGGCGGGAAGGTGGGCCTCGGCAGGTGCGGTCTGCGGCTATCGCGGCCTATCGCGAAGGGGCCGCCCGGGCTGCGGCCGCGCGCGCGGCCGGGAGGAACGCGTCGTCCGCGACGCCGACGGGCTCGTCCACGTGGGGCGGCGGCAGCGCCGCCAGCGGCTCCGCCCCGGTGCCGGCGCCCCGGACCGCCGGCCCTCTCCACGGCGCACCCCCCGGCAGGAACCGGTCCCGAGGCCCCGCCGATGGGACGAACGCCGCCCGGCCGGACGTCCCCGAAGTGAAGCTTCCCGGGAAGGCGGACTCCTGGCCCGGCCTCCCCGGCCTGACTCCCGGCCCGCCCCCTCCTCGCCCCGCCGTCACCCCGCCGCGCGCGCCCGCCGATTCCGCCGGAGGCCGGGGTGCTGCACCCGCTCCCCCGCCGCCCCGTCCTGCCGTCAACGCCCCCGATGCCTCGGCCGTCTGGGGGGCTCCCGGGCAGCAGCCCGGGAGCCCCCTCGCCGCCGAGCGTGCCCGGCAGGCCCGGATGGTCGTCGTCGGGGCCGTCACCGAGCGGTGGGCCCCGGAGCAGGCGTGGCCCGTCCAGGAGAGCTGGCAGCTGGCGCCCCCGGTCGGCCCCGCGGCCGACTTGTGGGCGCTCGGGGCCCTGCTCTTCCGCGTCGTGCAGGGGCACGCCCCCTACCCGGAGGACAGCGCGGCCGAGCTGGTGCGGATCGTGTGCGCGGAGCCGCCCGCGTTCGCCGAGGAGTGCGGCGCCCTGCGCCCCGTGGTCGAGTCGCTGATGCGCAAGGACCCGGCCGAGCGCCCGGAGTTCGAGGAGCTCCGCGGCTGGCTGCGCTCCCTGATCCGTTCGGCACCGGAACCGGATCCCGGCGGCCGCACGATCACCGTGCCGCCCGCCGAGCCGGAGGAGCCCCCGGCGGACGGCAGGCACCGGCTCCCGGTCGTCCGGCGCAAGGGAGAGGTCGTGCGCCGCAGGCGCGGCAGCCGTTCCATCACGGCCGTGGACACCGCCCCCGCCGTGCACGGCCGTCACAAGAAGACGGCCAAGGACAACGCTCCTGCCGCCCACCCCGCGGAGCCCCGCACCGGCCACCTGCAGGAGCAGCGCGGGCGCCCCGCCCGCTCGGCCTACGGCCTGGGCCGGTTGCTGCTGGGCCTGGTCCTGCTGCTCCTCACCGGTGCCGTGCTGTACGCGATGCTGTTCATGCCGCGCGCCGAGGAGAGCGCGGGCCAGGCGGGCCGGGCGCCCGCGGACCTCACGGGCACGGCGGGTGCACGCAGCGCTGCGCCCCATGCACCGGCCACTACGGGCAAGTCGGGCGGGAGCAGCCCGCCGGCGACGTCGGCGGCGCCGGTCACGTCAGCTTCGCCGGAAGCGCGGAGCGCCGACTCCGGCGGTCCCGCCGAGGGCTTCGCCTTGCGTCAGGACCCCAAGGGGTTCACCGTGGCTGTCGCCGAGGACTGGCAGCGCCGGGGGGAGAACGACCGCGGGCAGGTCGTCTACGCCGGAGGGGACTATCGGCTCATCGTGGTGCCCGGCCGGGACAAGGTGGCGGAGTTCGGCAGCGACCCGATGGCGTACCAGCAGGAGAAGGAGCCCGAGCTGGCGGCGTACCGCTCCTCGTCGTGGTCCGGGGCCTCCGGGCTGCGCCGTATCGACGTGGGCCGGACGGCGTCCGCGGAGGGCACGTTCAACTGGACGGACAGCAGTGGCCGCCAGGTCTACGTGCGCAACTCCGCCACGATCCTGGGCGGTCGCTATCACCTGCTGCAGGTGATCGGTCCGGTGGACGAGCAGCGCGCGGTGGACCGCTTCTTCGAGCAGGCGGCGGCCGCCTACCGGGCGGACTGACCGGGCTCGCTGCACGCTCCGAAGCGCTCCCGCAGTTTGTACTTGAGTACTTTGCGCAGGGTGTTGTCGCGGGGGAGCAGGGCGACCAGTTCCAGCTGTTCCGGGATCTTGTGTACGGACAGCCCGGCGCCCGTCAGGTGGGAGGCGAGCTCGCCGAGGGTGAGCGGCGCGGCTCCGGGGGGCTGCTGGACGACGGCGCAGACGCGTTCTCCGCGTACGGGGTCGGGCAGTCCGATCACTGCGGCGTCGTCGACGGCGGGGTGGCGCCGCAGCAGCTGTTCGACTTCCTGGGCGGAGATGTTCTCGCCTTTGCGGATGATGACGTCCTTGGCGCGGCCGGTGAGGACGAGGTGGCCTCCGGCGGTGAGGAAGCCGAGGTCGCCGGTGATGAGGAAGCCGTCGGCGTCGAAGGCCTCGGCCGTCTGGGCGGGGTCGAGGTAGCCCCGGCACACGGCTTCGCCGCGCAGCCGTATCCCGCCTTCGGTGCCGGTCGGTACGGGCTCGCCGTGCGCATCGGTCACGCGGATCTCCATGCCCGCGGGCGGTCGGCCTTCCGTGCGGGCGAGGTGTTCCGCCGTGTCCTCCGGGTCCCCCATGGTGATCATCGGGGCTTCGGTCATGCCGTAGCCGTGCGCCAGCCGGCACCCCAGCTCGCGGGCCACCTCGTCGTAGAGCTCCGGCGGCCGGGGCGCGCCGCCGCCCGCCAGGAGCCGGAGGGTGGGGATGATCTTGCGCCTGGGCTGTTTGCGCTGCTCGGCGAGGAACATCGAGTAGAAGGCGGTCGATCCGCCCGCGACGGTGACGCCGTTGCGGCGGTAGGCACCGAGCGAGCCGGGCAGGGAGAAGTGCTCCACGAGGAGGGCGGGGAAGCCGCGCAGGAGGAGCATCACGGTGTAGTCGGGGCCTGCGACGTGTGCGTAGGGGAAGGCCATGGACCCGACGTCCTGCGGGGTGAGCCGCAGTGCGGCGGCCAGGCAGGCGCCGGCGGTGATGAGCCCGCGGTCGGTGTGCAGGACGCCCTTCGGGGCGGAGGTGGTGCCGGAGGTCCAGTAGATCCAGCGGACGGCGGTGCCGTCGGCGGGCGGGGGCGGGAGCGCCGCGGGGTCCCCTTCGGGCAGGCCGGCGTGGGCGGTGAGGACGAGGGGCGGTGCGGGGAGCGCGAGGGCGAGCCGGCACGCCATGACGGAGTGGTCGAAGCCCCGCCATATGCCGGGGACGGCGAAGAACCCGGCCTCTGTGGCCCGTAGCGCGTGGCCGACCTCATGGTCGCGGTAGGAGGGGATGAGGGGCGTCTGTACGGCGCCGAGGCGGGCCAGCGCGAAGGACAGGACGACGGTCTCGGTGCGGGTGGGCAGCTGCCAGGCCACCCGGCTGCCGGGGCGCACTCCGAGCGCGTACAGCCCGGCGGCGGTGCGTTCGGCGCGCGTCCGCAGCTCCCCGAAGGTCGTCGTGCGATCGCCCGCCCCGGGCCCGGCGCCGTCCGGCTCGTCGGCCTGGATGAGGGCCGGTGCGCCGGGGGTCAGCTCCGCGCGGCGGTCGAGCAGCTCCCACAGGGTGCGGGAGGCGGACAGGTCGTCGGCGGCGCGGGTCATGGCGGGCCCTCCCCGTAACTGACTGTGCGTCAGAGAAGTGCCGCGAAGCGTAGGCCGTCACGGCTTGTCGGTCCAGGGGGGCGGGGCTAGCCTCAGAGCTGACTGACCGTCAGATAACGGGAGGGCCCCCGATGGAACTGCCCCGCATCGTCAGCGTCGACGACCACGTCATCGAGCCCGCCCACCTCTTCGAGCGCTGGCTGCCCGCCCGCTACCGCGACCGCGGCCCCCGCCCCCTGACCGCCGGCATCGGCCGGCTCGAGTACACCGGCGGCAAGTACGCCATCTCCATGGACCCCGACGGGCCGCCCGCCGACTGGTGGATCTACGAGGACCTTCGCTTCCCCTACAAGCGCAACATCGCCGCCGTCGGCTTCGACCGCGACGAGATGACCCTGGAGGGCATCACCCGCGCCGAGATGCGCCCCGGCTGCTGGGACCCCGCGGAACGCCTCAAGGACATGGACCTCAACCACGTCGAGGCATCCCTCTGCTTCCCGACCTTCCCGCGCTTTTGCGGCCAGACCTTCGCCGAGGCGCACGACAAGGAGGTCGCCCTCGCGTGCGTACGCGCCTACAACGACTGGATGGTCGAGGAATGGTGCGGCGGCAGCGGCGGGCGGCTCATCCCCCTGTGCCTCATCCCGCTGTGGGACGTGGACCTCGCCGTCGCCGAGATCCACCGCAACGCCGCCCGCGGCGTACGGGCCGTGACCTTCAGCGAGCTCCCCGCCTGCCTCGGCCTCCCCAGCATCCACACCGGCTACTGGGACCCCTTCTTCGCCGCCTGCCAGGAGACCGGCACCGTCGTCAACATGCACATCGGCTCCTCCTCGCAGATGCCCGCCGCATCCCCGGACGCGCCGGCCGCCGTCCAGGCGACCCTGTCCTTCAACAACGCCATGGCCTCGATGGCCGACTTCCTCTTCAGCGGCGTCCTCGTGCGCTACCCCCGCCTCAAACTCGCCTACAGCGAGGGCCAGATGGGGTGGATCCCTTACGCACTGGAGCGCGCCGACGACGTCTGGGAGGAACACCGCGCCTGGGGCGGCGTGCGCGACATCGTCCCCGAGCCGCCCTCCACCTACTACTACCGCCAGATGTTCTGCTGCTTCTTCCGCGACAAGCACGGCGTCGCCTCGCTCGACGTCGTCGGCCGCGACAACGCCACCTTCGAGACCGACTACCCCCACGTCGACTCGACCTTCCCCCACACCAGGCAGGTCGCCCTCGAGCACGTACAGGGACTGGACGACGAGACCGTCCGCAAGCTGATGCGCGGCAACGCCATCCGCATGCTCGGCCTGGACCTCGACCCCATGGGCGGGTGAGGCGCGATGGACCTCACCCTCACCCGGGAAGAGGAGGACTTCCGCCGACGGCTGCGGGCCTGGCTCCACGACACCCTGCCCGGGCTGCCCCCCGAGCCGCCCGCCGACGACTGGCCCGCACGCCGCGCCTACGACTGTGCCTGGCAGCGCGCCCTCCACGACGCCGGCTACGCGGGCCTGCACTGGCCCGCCGAAGCCGGCGGCCGCGGAGCCACCCCCGCCCAGCACCTGATCTTCATCGAGGAGACCGAGCGAGCCGGAGCCCCCTACGTCGGCGCCAACTTCGTCGGGCTCCTGCACGCGGGCCCCACCATCGCCGCCGAGGGCACCGCGGCCCAGCGCGCCCGCTGGCTGCCCCCGATCCTGCGCGGCGAGGAGATCTGGTGCCAGGGCTTCTCGGAACCCGACGCCGGCTCCGACCTGGCCTCCTTGCGCACCCGGGCCGTTCGCGACGGCGACTCCTACGTCATCACCGGCAGCAAGATCTGGACCTCCCACGCCGAGGTGGCCGACTGGTGCGAACTCCTCGTCCGCACCGACCCCGCGGCCCCCCGGCACCACGGCATCTCCTGGCTCGCCCTGCCGATGAACGCCCCCGGCGTCACCGTTCGTCCGCTGCGCACGCTCGCGGGAACCACGGAGTTCGCCGAGGTGTTCCTCGACGAGGTGCGGGTGCCGGCGACCCACCGCGTCGGCCCCGAGAACGACGGCTGGCGCGTCAGCATGGTCACCCTCTCCTACGAGCGCGGCACCGCCTTCGCGGGCGAGGTCGTCGCCTGCCGCCGCACACTCGCCCGGCTCGCCCGCACCGCCCGCGCCAACGGCCGCTGGGACGACGCGGTACTGCGCCGCCGCCTCGGCCGTCTGCACGCCGAGTTCACGGCGCTGTGGCGGCTCGTCCAGTGGAACGTCAGCCAAGCCGCCCACGCCGCGCTCACCGGCGGCGACGGAGTCCCGGGCGCCGGCGGCTCCGTCTTCAAGCTGCGCTACTCCCAGGCCCGCCAGGAGCTCTACGAGGCCGCCGCCGAGGTGCTCGGACCGGAGTCCCTGGACGCCCGCCAGGAGTGGACGGCGCAGCGCCTGTCCTCGCTCTCCTACACGATCGCCGCGGGCACCTCCCAGATCCAGCGCAACATCATCGCCGAGCGCATCCTCGGCCTCCCCAAGGGGCGATGACCATGGACTTCCGCCTCACCGACGACCAACGGGCCCTGCAGGCGGGGATGCGGAGCCTCCTCGCCGCCCGCCATCCCCGCGAGCGGCTGCGAGCCCTGGCCGACTCCCCTTCGCCGGCCGGCCCCCGCGGGCCGGACCGCGCGCTGTGGCGGGCCCTGGGGGAGGCCGGTTTCTTCTCCCTGCGGCTGGCGGAGAAGGACGGCGGCGTGGGGCTCGGGATGCCCGAGGCGGTGCTCCTCTTCGAGGAGGCCGGGCGCGCCCTGCTGCCGGGGCCGCTCGTCGCCACGCACCTGGCCGCGGGCCTCGTCGCGGGGGCGGCCGAGGGCGACTGTGTGGTGACGGCCCTGGATGGTCCAGGAGCGGCCGAGCACCTCGCCTCCGCCGCGGCCGTCCTGCTGCTCGACGGCCCGGCTGCCCGGCTCCTGCACGCGGGCACCGGGGGAGCCCCCCGAGCCCTGCGGGCACGCCCCGTCCGGTGCGTGGACCCGACGACACCCCTCCACCTCGTACGGCAGCTGCCCCAGGAGCAGGGCAGCGCCGTGCCCGACCTGCCCGCCGATGCGGCCCGGATGCGGCGGGAGGCCGCCCTGCTGACCGCCGCGCAGCAACTCGGCAGCGCCTTGCGGACCGTCGAGCTGGCGGTCTCCCACGCCCGGCACCGTTCCCAGTTCGGCCGCCCGGTCGGCGGCTTCCAGGCGGTGCAGCACCTCTGCGCCGAGATGCTCGTGCGCGCCGAGCTCGCGCGTGCCGCGGTCTATGCGGCGTCACTCTCGGTCGAAGCCGATGAACCGGCTGAAATCGCCGCCGCCAAACTGCTTGCTGACAGTGCAGCCGTGCGCAACGCTCGTGACTGTCTGCAAGTGCACGGTGGCCTGGGGTTCACCTGGGAATCCGACGTTCATCTGCACCTCAAACGCGCCTGGCTGAGGCTCCGTCAATGGCAGCCCTCCGCCGATTCCGAGGAATTGCTTGCGAATACCCTGCTTCGCGATGCTTCACACATCCCGGGGCGCGGTCCGGCGAATGATGCAACGGATGTTCTGGACGCAGAGAATGTCACGGCGTAATCGTCATGGGCGAAATGCCGGTCATGTCATGTCGAACTGCTCGCAGCATGTCGATATCAGGCTGTGTCCCGGACGTTACTCGTCACGGGGCGGAGTCGGGTCCGGGCTCGGGTACTCTCCCTTGAATGCGAGAGGTTCAGAAGCGCGGCGGGGCGGAAGTTGCCCATGTGGCGTCGCCGGGCGTGCACATGTCTGATGCTCGTCCCGGAACGGGTCCGAAAGGCCCTCGGTGTTCGAGTCTCCGCAGCACGCGTCGCACAGTATGCAGCAGCCATACTCCTTTGCGCCGGAATATGCCCGAAGCGCTTGTTGGGGTGACTGTGCGTCAACCATGCTGTCTCGGAAGGAGATCACGTTCCGTGATCCCTCGGAGACGCGAGGCGTTGTGTCCGCCGGTACGGATGGTGTGAGCGGTGCAGGTGCTTCAGATGCAGATGGAGGTCCGGGCCGACCCCGCGGAGGTGGGGCGGGCCCGCAGGTGGGCGAGGTCGCGGCTGGCCGGGTCGGGGATAGGCGTCGATGAGCCGCTCGCCGAGACGCTGATCCTGCTGATCTCCGAGCTGGTCACCAACGCCGTGGTCCACACCGGCTGCCCGGCCGTGCTGCGGATGCTCTTCCCGGGCGCCGGCGGCGCCGGGGCCGGCGCCTACGGAGGCACCGTCCGCGTCGAGGTCGCCGACATCAGCGCCCGTCCGCCCCGCCGCAGGTGCGCGGGCGGCGAGGACACCGGCGGCCGCGGCCTGGAGCTGGTCGACGGTCTCGCCGACCGCTGGGGCTGGCAGGCCGAGGGCAGCGGTAAGCGCATCTGGTGCGAGGTCGACCGCACGGGCCCCTCGTGGGTCGGCGCTTTCGATGCACCACGCGCCGTCATAAATCGGGCTTAATCGACAAAGTCCAGACCAGGTGTTGACGTGAAGTGTCCACGTGATCACCCTTGGATGCAGCGATTCGTTGCGAGGGGACGCCGAGAGGCCCACGGTCACCGGGCTGCCTTGGCGAGTACGGGTCGCGGTCCGGCGCAGTTCAGGGCTCCAGCGCCGGAGCCGGTGGCGACGTGCGGTGCCGTGCTCGGGGTGCGCATCGGCACGTCGCCGCCCGCCCACGCCCCTTGGAGTCCGGACCTGCCGGCCCGCCGGTCCACCCCGGCTCAGAGCACGGCGACCGGCGCCACGGGCGCCCCCACCCCGCCCTCGAAGGGCTCGGGTGTCGCCGTCAGCAGGAAGGCGTAGCGCTGCTCCTCCGCACATGCCGCGGAGAGCTCCTCCAGGTTCCAGTTCTGTCCCTGCAGCATCCCCATCTCCACGAGGTGGAGTGCGTGCACCGGCAGCCAGAGGCCTTCGATCTCCGGCGGGAACACCTCGAAGCAGAGGGTGTCGTCGGCGACGGCCGCCACGTCCCGGGTGTGGAACCACTCGGGCGTCCGGATCGACAGTCCGGGCGACGAATGCCCGTACGCCCGCCGGTCGCCCCCCAGATAGTGCTGCATGTGGCCGGTGCGGACGAGCACGATGTCCCCCGGGCTCACGGCGACCGCTCCCATGGTCTGGGCCGCTTCCAGGTCCTCCGGGGTGACCGCGTGGCCGGGCTCCAGGCGGTCCACGCCCCGGGCGCGCGCCACGTCGAGCAGCACCCCGCGCGAGACGACGTGGCGAGCTTTCTCGATGCCGCTGTAGGCGGCGCGCGTGTGTGCGGTCACCGAGTCCGCCGGCCGGCCGTTGTAGATCCTGCCGCCGTGGGAGACGTGCGGCAGTGCGTCCCAGTGCGTGCCTGCCTGGAGGCCCATGGTGATGGCGTCGTCGCTCGTGGCCACTGATCCCGGGCCGTACTGCTGGTTGATGGAGAGCATCGTGTGCAGGGGATTGACTCTGCCGGGGATCAGCCCGGTCTGGATCCCGCGCTGCCGCAGGGGTACGGCCAGGGCCACTCTCCGGCCGGTGAGCACGGTGGCCGCGGCTTCGCGGACGACGGTGTCCGTGATCAGGTTGAGGGTGCCTATCTCATCCCTCTCGCCCCAACGACCCCAGTTGTTGACCCGCTTGGCGATCTCGTAGAACTCCGGCGGCAGCGGCATGGACTCCCTCCCCGGATCGGTCCCTGTGCGGGGCTTGTGCCTTCGCGGGCTCTGCCCAAAAATCTAACGGTCCGTCAGATGGAGCGGGAAGGGGCGTGCGCCATGGGGAGCTTCTTGGCCGGAAAGGCGGTCGCCGTCACCGGCGCGGGCCGCGGCATCGGCCGCGCCGTCGCCCTCGCCTGCGGGGCCGAGGGGGCAAAGGTCGTGGTCAACGACTACGGCGTCTCCGTCGAGGGGAACGAGCCCACGAGCGAGGTCGCCGCCGGAGTGGTCAAGGAGATCGAGGCGGCCGGGGGCGAGGCCGTCGCCGTCGCGGACGACGTGTCGGCCATGTCCGGCGGACAGCGGATCGTGGACACCGCCCTCTCCCGCTACGGGCGGCTCGACGGCGTCGTCTGCGCCGCCGGGATCCTGCGCGAGCGGATGCTGTTCAACATGACCGAGGAGGAGTGGGACCCCGTCATCGCCACCCACCTCAAGGGCACCTTCACGGTCTTCCGCGCCGCCTCCGCAGTCATGCGCCGCCAGAAACGCGGCACCCTCATCGGCTTCACCAGCGGCAACCACCAGGGCAGCGTTGCCCAGGCCAACTACTCCGCCGCCAAGGGCGGCATCATCTCCCTCGTCCGCAGCGCCGCCCTCGGCCTGCACAAATACGGGATCACGGCCAACTGCGTCGCCCCCGTGGCCCGGACCCGGATGTCCGCCGGCGTGCCGATGGAGCTCGAGGAGATCGGCGACCCCGAGGACGTGGCGGCACTCGTCGTCTACCTGCTCGGCGAACAGGCCCGCGAACAGGGCGTCACCGGGCAGGTCTACACGGTGGCCGGACCCAGGATCGCGGTGTGGGCCCAGCCCCGCGAACTGCGCTCCGTCTGCGCGGAAGGCCCCTGGACGCCGGAGCGGATCGCCGGCCTCCTGCCCCGTACCGTCGGCACCGACCCCATGCCGATGCTCGCCCGCCTGGAGGCGATGGCCGAAGCGGCCGCCACCCAAGCCCGCCCCAACGCGTGACGGGGAGCCACCCATGGACTTCTCCTTCGGCCCGGAGGACCGGGCCCTCCGGCAGGAGGCGCGCGCCTGGCTCGCCGAACACCTCGCCGGGGAGCCGCCTCCCGCCGCGGGGCGCGCCTGGGAACGCGAACTGGGCGCCGACGGCTGGATCGGACTCGGCTGGGACCCTGCATCCGGCAGCTACGGCAACCGCACCGCGCCCCTGACCGGACAGGTCGTCTGGGCCGAGGAGTACTCCCGCGCCGGGGCGCCCGCCCGCCTCGGCCACATGGGCGAGCACCTCCTCGCCCCCACCCTCCTCGCCCACGGCGAGCCCGCACAGCGCGCCCGCTTCCTCCCCGCCATCGCCCGTGGCGAGGAGATCTGGTGCCAGGGCTACAGCGAACCCGGCGCAGGCTCCGACCTCGCCGCCGTCCGCACCGCCGCCGTCAGGGACACCGGCGGCCGCACCTACCGCATCACCGGCCAGAAGCTGTGGACCTCCCACGCCCACCAGGCCGACTGGTGCTTTCTGCTCGCCCGCACCACCGCGGGCTCCCACCGGCACCACGGGCTCTCCCTTCTGCTCGTGCCGATGGACCAGCCCGGCCGCATCGAGGTACGCCCGATCCGGCAGCTGACCGGCGACGCCGACTTCAACGAGGTGTTCTTCGACGGCGCCGAGGCCCGCGCCGGCCACGTGCTGGGCGGGGAGGGCAACGGCTGGCGGGTCGCCATGGACCTCCTCGGCCGCGAGCGTGGAGTGGCCACCCTCGCGCAGCAGATCGGCTTCGCCGCCGAGCTCGCCCGCATCGTCCGCCTCGCCCGGGAGACGGGAGCCGCAGCGGAACCGGCGGTGCGCGACCGGATCGTACGGCAGTGGGCCGACTTGAGGACCATGCGGTGGACGGCCCTGCGGACCCTGGGGAGCACGGGCGCTCCCGGTGCGCCCAGCGTCGCCAAGCTGCTCTGGAGCAGCTGGCACCAGCGCCTCGGCGAGCTGGCCATGGACGTGCGAGGTGCGGATGCGGCCCTCGGACCGCACGACTGGAGCGAAGGCCGGCCCTACGAACTCGACGGGCTGCAGCGGACGTTCCTCTTCTCCAGGGCCGACACGATCTACGGAGGCTCGGCCGAGGTGCAGCGCACCGTCATCGCCGAGCGCGTGCTCGGCCTGCCGAAGGAGCCGCGGCCATGAGGACGTACGGGAACTGGATCGGCGGTAGGTGGCGCACGCCCGAAAAAGGTCACTATCCAGTTGTCAATCCGGCGACCGAGCAGGTCGTCGGGGCGGCACCGGAGGCGACCCCCGCCGAGGTCGCCGCCGCCGTGACCGCCGCGCAGGCCGCGCAGGACGGCTGGTCCCGTACGGATCCGCGCGAGCGCGCGGCCGTACTGGACCGGACAGCGGAACTGATCACCGAACACGGAGCGGAGCTCCTGCCCCTGCTCCAGGCCGAGACGGGTGCCACGGCGCGCGTCACCTCGGCCCTGCAACTGCCCCCGGCGGTGGAGCGCTTCCGCCGCTACGCCCGCGGCGCGGTGGAGCCGGCGGTCATCCCGCTGGCGCCGCACCCGGTCCAGGGCAGCCCGCTCGCTCCCGGCGGCCTGATGGGCGCCGCCGCGGTCCGT
Organism: Streptomyces rectiverticillatus; assembly: GCF_013394065.1. Lineage (NCBI taxonomy): Bacteria > Bacillati > Actinomycetota > Actinomycetes > Kitasatosporales > Streptomycetaceae > Streptomyces > Streptomyces rectiverticillatus. Next base: position 3,195,561 of record NZ_CP040752.1, on the reverse strand, counting down.
CGCCCCGTGGGCGTCGTCGCTTGCATCACCTCCTACAACTTCCCGGTCGTCAACCTCGCGGGCAAGCTCGCGCCCGCCCTGGCCATGGGAAACACGGTCGTCGCCAAGCCGGCGCCGCAGGATCCTCTCTGCTGCCTCCGCCTGGGCCCGATCCTCCGGGAGGCCGGCCTCCCGGACGGCGTCTTCAACATCGTCACCGGCTCGGGACCGGGCGCCGGCCGAACGCTCGTGTCCCAACCCGGTGTCGACATGATCAGCTTCACCGGCTCCACCGCGGTCGGAAAACAGATCGCCGAGGCCGCGGGGAGGTCGATGAAGCGCACCCTGCTCGAGCTGGGCGGTAAGGGCGCGGCCATCGTCCTGGGGGATGCCGACGACGCGGTGCTCACGTCGGCGATCGGGGCGGTCGGTTCGGTCTGGTCCTTCCACAGCGGACAGATCTGCACGGCGCCGACCCGAGTGCTCGTGCAGCGGCCGCTGTACGAGAAGGTCGTCACCGGTCTCGAACGTTACGCCCGCGCACTGAAGATCGGGGACCCTGTGGATAACGCCACGATCGTCGGTCCGTTGATCTCCGCCGCCCAGCGCGACCGGGTCGAGGCGTACATCGCCGCCGCCCGTGCGGAAGGCGCCCGGATCATCGTCGGCGGTTCTCGCCCCGACATCAAGCCGGGCTTCTACGTCGCCCCGACCCTCATCACCGGCGTGACGCCCGAAAGCCCGGTCGCCTGCGACGAGTTGTTCGGACCCGTCGTCGTGGCCCTGCCCTTCGAGGATGACGAGGAAGCCGTCCGCATCGCCAACAGCACCTCCTACGGACTCCACGACTACGTCTTCAGCGCCGACTCCGCCCGCGCCTGGGCCCTCGCCGCGCGCCTGCGCAGCGGGAACGTCGGCGTCAACACCGTCCAACGGCACCCCGAGACGCCCTTCGGCGGCTTCAAGGAGAGCGGCGTCGGCAGGGACGGCGGCTCGTTCGGCCTGCACGCGTACAGCGAACTCCAGTCGGTCGTCTGGGCGTCCTGAGCCCGCGCCGCACCCTTCCGAGAGGACCGCAGCCATGCGAGGCGTCATCTTCGACGGAAAGAACTCCCTGGTCGCCGACGATCTGGAAGTCCGCGTACCGGGCCCCGGCGAGGTCCTCGTCGCCGTCGCGGCCGCCGGCCTGTGCCACAGCGACCTCTCCGTGACCGACGGCACCATCCCCTACCCGCTGCCCGTGGTGCTCGGGCACGAGGGCGCGGGCGTGGTCGAAGCCGTCGGGCCCGGCGTCACCCACGTCGTGCCCGGTGATCACGTGGCCCTGTCCACGCTCGCCGCCTGCGGCGCCTGTGGCGAGTGCGACCGGGGCCGGCCGACCATGTGCCGCGAGTCGATCGGCAAACCGGCCCGGCCGTTCACCCGCAGGGGTGAGCGACTTTTCCACTTCGCGTCGTGTTCCGCCTTCGCTGAACGCACCGTCGTCAAAGCCGTCCAGGCGGTCAGGATTCCCACGGGCATACCGCTGACCTCGGCGGCGCTGATCGGCTGCGGCGTTCTCACCGGCGTCGGCGCCGTCCTCAACCGCGCCCGGGTCCGCCCCGGCGCATCGGTCGTCGTCATCGGCGCCGGCGGGATCGGGCTCAACGTCCTCCAGGGCGCCCGGATCGCCGGAGCCTCGGTCGTCGTGGCCGTCGACGCCGACCCGCGCAAGGAAGCGGCGGCCCGGCGGTTCGGAGCCACCCACTTCGTCGACGCCGGCGCGGTCCCCGACAGTTCGGCCGCCGTCCGCGCGATCCTGCCGACGGGTGCCGACCACGCCTTCGAGTGCGTAGGCGACACCGGACTCGTCCGGCAGGCGATCGACCTGCTCGACCGGCACGGCCAGGCGGTGCTGCTCGGCGTGCCGCCGGCAGGGGCCGAGGCCTCCTTCCGCGTCGCATCCCTCTACCTCGACAAAGCGATCCTGGGCTGTCGCTACGGCTCCGCACGCCCGCAGCACGACATCGCCCTCTACGCCCGGCTCTACCAGGAGGGACGCCTCCTCCTGGACGAACTCGTCACCCGGACCTACCCGGTCGAGGACTTCGCGCAGGCCGCGGACGACACCCTGAACGGCCGCGTCTCCCGTGCCGTCCTCACCTTCCGCCGCTGAGCGCGGCCCCACGCCGGACGCCGCCGCCCGGACGCCGCTGTCCGGCCGACTCGGCGCCCGGCCGGATCAGCGCCTGCCGACTCAGCGCCGCGCGGCCCGGGTGACCGCACGGAACGTCCGCCGGTAGGCGGTCGGGGACACCCCGAGCGCCGCCTGCAGGTGCTGCCGCATCGACGCCGCCGTGCCGAACCCGGCGTCCCGCGCGACCTGGTCGACGGAGAGGTCGCTGTCCTCCAGCAGGTGGCGCGCCCGCTCGACGCGCTGCTGCGTCAGCCACTGGCCCGGGCTGATACCCACCTCCTCACGGAAGCGGCGCGTGAACGTCCGTACGCTCATCGCCTCCTGCTCGGCCATGTCCCGCAGCTGGATGGGCCGGTCCAGCCGCCCCAGGGCCCACGCGCGTGCCGCAGTGGTCGTCGCGAGCTGGGGTTCGGGAACCGGCCGCTGGATGTACTGCGCCTGGCCGCCGTCGCGGTGCGGCGGGACGACGCTGCGCCGGGCCACCTCGTTCGCCACGGCCGTGCCGTGGTCGCGCCGCACGATGTGCAGGCACAGGTCGATGCCGGAGGCCACGCCGGCCGACGTCAGCACATCGCCGTCGTCGACGAAGAGCACGTCGGCGTCCACCCGGACGGACGGGAACATCCGCTGGAAGCGCTCCGTGCTGGACCAGTGCGTGGTCGCGGGCCGGCCGTCGAGGAGGCCTGCGGCCGCGAGGATGTACGAGCCGGTGCAGATCGACACCATGCGCGTGCCGGGTCGTATGCGGGCGAAGGCGGTGGACAGGTCGTCGCCGAGGCGGCCCTCGTCGTACGGCAGCCCGAACTCGTAGGAGGCCGGAACGACGATCGTGTCGGCCTCGGCCAGGGCTTCCGGGCCGAGCTCGACATTGATCGAGAAGTCGGCGTCGGTCTGCACCGGCCCGGCCTCCAGGGCGCAGGTCACCACCTCGTACAGCGGATCCCCGGAGGACGTCCTGGCCTTGCCGAAGATCCGGTACGGGATGGCCAGTTCGAACGGGATCACACCGGCCAGGGCGAGCACGGCCACGCGGTGCGGCGGTGCGTCGGGATGCCGGTCGGAGCGAGTGATCCCCGCCGTCTTCTGCGTCATTTCCGTTCGCCCCCAGAAGGCTTCCGTGCTGCCCGGTCCGGCGTGGTGGGAGCCGGCCGGATCGCGTGGCCCGATCCTAACGGATGCTGTCCTTTCGGCCACTCGCCCGGAGGGAAGCGCCTCCTGATGCTGATGACGTGACCCACGCAACCGGACTTCCCACCCCACCGGAGAGCCCTTCCGGGCGGCCGGGACCCTCTGCGCTCCCGGACCCCGCCGCAGGCCCCGGCCGGCGCCGCCGGTGCCTCCACCGCGCCTGGTCCGTGGCCGCCGTCACCTTCGTGACGATCATCGGCGCGGCCGGCTTCGCCTCCCTGCCGGGCCTGCTGATCGAGCCGCTGCACGGCGAGTTCGGATGGTCGCGCGGAACGATCGGCTTCGCGGCTTCCGTCAACCTCGCCCTGTACGGCCTTACGGCGCCGTTCGCCGCCGCCCTGATGGACCGGTTCGGCATCCGCAAGGTCGTCGCCTGCGCCCTGACCGTGATCGCCGCCGGTGCCGGGCTGACGGTCTTCATGACCACCGCATGGCAGCTCGTGCTGTGCTGGGGCGTGCTCGTCGGCCTCGGCAGCGGCTCGATGGCCCTGGCCTTCGCAGCGACCGTCACCAACCGGTGGTTCACGGCCCGGCGGGGACTGGTCACCGGGATCCTCACCGCCGCCGGAGCGTCCGGGCAGCTGGTCTTCCTTCCGCTGCTCTCCTGGATCGTCGAGCACCACGACTGGCGGCCCGCCGCCGTGACCGTCTCCGTCGCCGCCCTCGTCGTCGTGCCGTTCGTGTGGCTGCTGCTGCGCGACCACCCGGCGGACGTCGGCCTCGCCCCGTACGGCAGCGATGTCCCCGTACCGAAGCCGGCCCCCGCGCCCGGTGCGGCGCGGCGTGCGGTCAAGGCGCTGCTCGGTGCGGCCCGCACGGGGCCGTTCTGGCTGCTCGCGGGGACCTTCGCGATCTGCGGCGCTTCCACGAACGGTCTGGTGAAGACACACTTCGTGCCCGCCGCGCACGACCACGGCATGCCGATGACGGCCGCCGCGGGGCTGCTCGCCGTGATCGGCGTCTTCGACGTCGTCGGGACCGTCGCCTCCGGCTGGTTCACCGACCGGTTCGAGGCACGCAGGCTGCTGGCCGTCTACTACGGGCTGCGGGGCCTGTCCCTGATGTTCCTGCCGATGCTGCTGGCGCCCTCCGTTCACCCGCCGATGGTCTTCTTCATCGTCTTCTACGGCCTCGACTGGGTCGCCACCGTGCCGCCCACCATCGCCCTGTGCCGCGAGCACTACGGCGAGGACAGTGCGATCGTCTTCGGCTGGGTGCTCGCCTCCCACCAGGTCGGCGCCGCGGTGGTGGCCTTCCTGGGCGGCGCGGCCCGTGACGCCTTCGGGTCGTACGACGTCGTCTGGTACGCCTCGGGCGCGCTGTGCGCCGTGGCGGCCCTCATGGCCCTGGTCATCCGCAGGCGGCCGCGTGCGACCGGGCGGGTCGCAGTGGATCCCGCGTAAGCCACCGTATCCGGTCAAGTCGGGATTAATCAGTCGGCAAAAGCAACCTCTCAGCCGCTGGGGGAATCTCTTCCTGGGGAGAGGGGCAGTGATGGCACAGCAGACTGAGCCGGACGTGGCACCGGACGCGGCACCGGTCGACGCGGAGGCGGCGGGGACCGAGTCCGAGGAGACCTCTCGGGCGCAGAGGCGCGTGATGCACCCGGACGGGTTCGGCGCGGCGTTCTGCGCGTCGATGGCCGCGCTGTGCGCAGAGGCCGCCGTCGCCGGGACCGCCGGCCTCCTCGTGCTGCTCTCGCGCGAGCATGAAGGCCTGCCGCACGGCCTCCTCGTGATCGCCGGGCTCGTGATCGCCGTCGCCCTGCTCGGCGTCCTCGTCAGCGGGTTCGTCACGGCCGTCGCCGTGATGCCCGCACTGGCGCTCGCCCGTACGCTCACCCGCCACCCGGACCGCCGTGACGGCCCGCTGTGGAACGCGGCCGCGGTGCCCTTCGTGTCGGCCGCCGCGGTGGCCGTGTTCGGCGGAGTGTCGGCCCTCGGCAGCCTCTCCCCGGCGGCCCCGCTGAAGTACCTCCTGTGGTGGGCCGCCCTCACGGCCGCCCTGCTGCCTGCCACCCTGATCGCCGGAGTCGCCGGACGGCGCGTCCGGGAAGGCCGGTCCGTGCGCATGGCCCGCAGGGTCGCGCGTGACGGCGTCATCGCATGGCTCGCCGTGGGGGCCGTCGGGGCCGCCGCCTACGGGACCGGAGTCGTCGAGGTCTACCAGCCGCCCAGGCTCGACTCGGCGCAGCTCGCCGGCGTCTGGACCGACGGCCGCGACGGCACGGTCAAGCTGGCCGCCGACGGCACGGCCGTGGCCGACGGACTCGACAACTACGTGTGGGACGGCACCGGCAAGGACAGGCCGAAGGACTGCGACGGCTCGGGGACGTGGAAGCCGGTCAAGGACAACGGGAAGGTCCAGGGCCTGTCGCTGCGCATCGGCTCGTGCGAGCTCAGGCGCAACTGGAGCGTCAGCGGCACCGGCAAGGAGCCCCGGCTTTTCCATGAAATCGGCAAGCCGGGCTCCGGCAAGCGGTACGTGCTGACGAAGGTGGCCGAGCACGAGAAGTGACCGCCGCGCCGAGGCCCGGCGGTCACAGGTTGAACGCGGTGAACGTTCCGAACGTGCTCCCGTAGAAGATCAGGGGCCCCTCCTGAGTCGCGGCCGCGTCCTCGTCCGCCCCCAGCGCCTCGACGCGCCCCACGACGATGAGGTGATCCCCGCCCGTGTGCACGGCGTGCACCGTGCAGTCGACCCACGCGAGCACGTCCGCGAGCAGGGGTGACCCCGTTGCGGGCGAAGGGCCGTGCCGTACGCCCGTGAACTTGTCCGCAGCCTGCGTGCCGCTCACCGCGAAGGCCTTGCAGAGCGCGCTCTGCCCGGCGCCGAGGACGTTGACGCAGAAGACCCCGGCGCGGGCGATGCGCGGCCAGGTGGTGGACGTGCGGCCGACCATGAAGACCACGAGCGGCGGATCGAGGGACAGCGAGGCGAAGGACTGGCACGCGAAGCCCGCGGGCGGTCCGCCGCCGGCGCCGGGCGCGGTGATCACGGTGATGCCGCCGGCGAACCGGCCCAGGACGCGGCGCAGTTCCCGGGGCGCGGGCGGAGGCTGCTCGTCCGCCCGGACCGCCCGCAGCTCCGGCCGGGGCATCGGGTCGGGTGGCGGCGCCGCGGGGGGCGGTGTGCCGGCAGGGCGCAGATAGCGGACGGCGAGGGCGGCCATGCCTGCGTGTCCCATCATGAAGGGCATTGAATCTGATGACCCGTCAGTTTTGAAGTCTCCGGGCCCGCTAATGCCCCCGGTAGGCGGGGCTGCGGTGTTCGAGGAAGCTCCTGACGCCCTCCCGTGCGTCCTCCGTCGTCATGTTGATCTCCTGAGCGGCGGCCTCCGCGGCGAACGCCGCCGCGCGGTCGCTGTCCAGCGAGGCGTTGACCAGCTGCTTCGTCAGAGCGAGGGCCCGCGTCGGACCCGTGGCCAGCCGCTCGGCCCACGACCGCGCCGTGGCCGTCAGCCCCGCCCCGGCCACGACGCGGTTGACCAGTCCCATCCGCTCCGCCTCGGCGGCGGTGAGCGCGTCGCCGAAGAACATCAGCTCCTTCGCCCGCTGCGGCCCCACCAGCCGCGGCAGCAGATACGCGCCGCCGCCGTCGGGGACGAGGCCGCGGCGCACGAACACCTCGACGAAGGTGGCGGATTCGGCCGCGAGCACGAGGTCGCAGGCCAGCGCGAGATGGGCGCCCAGGCCTGCCGCTGTTCCGTTCACGGCGGCGATCACGGGCTTCTCGCAGTCCAGCACGGCGGCGATCAGCCGCTGGGCGCCCCGGCGGATCGTACGCGCCACGTCACCGGGCAGCCGGCCCGATGCCACGGAGGCCGCCGATACGCCCGGGACGGCCGGGTCCATGGCGCTGGACGGGGTGGCGCGCAGGTCGGCGCCGGCGCAGAACGCCGCGCCCGTGGCCGTGATGACGACGGCCCTGACGGCCGGGTCGGCCGAGGCCCCGGACAGCTGGGAAATCAGGCGTTCCCGCTGCTCGGGGGCTATGGCGTTCATGACCTCGGGACGGTTGAGCGTGATCCACGAGACCCCGTTGTCAGTGGTGTGGAGTATCACTGAGTCATCGGGACCGCCGCGGTCGAGCGGCTTGTCACGGGGGGAGAGGGACATGGGGGTTCTCCTGCTTCCACGCGCTGCCGCGCGCTGTTCAGTGGCAGAAGGCGAGCGCGTCCAGGGCCACGGCGCCCTGACCGCGCTCGAGCACCACCAGGGGGTTGATGTCGAGTTCGGCGAGTGCCCCGCCCAGCTCCAGAGACATGCGCTGGACACGCAGGACGGTCTCCACGAGCGCGTCCACGTCGGCCGGGGGCGCCCCCCGGACGCCGTCCAGCAGGGCGCGTCCGCGCAGCCCTTCGAGCATGGCGCGCGCGTGGTCCTCACCGAAAGGCGGCACGGCCACCGCAGTGTCGTGCAGGACCTCCACCAGCGCCCCGCCCAGGCCGACGGTCACCGTCGGGCCGAAGAGGCTGTCGGGCGCGATGCCGACCACCATCTCGACGCCGCGGCCGACGAGCTGGCAGACGAGGACGCCGTCCAGCGGCAGCCCTTCGTAGCGTGCGATGTCGGTGAGCTCGCGGTAGGCGTCGCGGACCTGGCTGGCCGAAGTCAGAGCGATCTTGACCAGGCCCAGCTCGGTCTTGTGGGCGAGCTGCGGGCCCGAGGCCTTCATCACCACCGGGTAGCCCACGAGCCCGGCCGCCCGTACGGCCGCCGCCGCGCTGGTCACCAGCTGCTCGCGGGGTACGCGTATGCCGTACGCGCGCAGCAGCTGCTTGGCCGCGTGCTCGCTGAGCTGCTCGCCCGGGCGCATGAGTTCCTGCGCCTTGCGTGCCGAGGGGGACGGGGTGCGGGGCGCGGTGTCGAAGGGGGAGCGGTAGGTCGCGGTGAAGCGGTGGTGGCCGAGGTAGGCGCGCACGGCGGTGACGCAGTTGGAGAAGGTGCGGAAGGTGGCCACGCGCGAGGAGCCGAGGAGGGTGGTGCGATAGGCGTCCTCGGTGCCGACGGGGGAGCCCCAGACCACACAGACCAGCTTGTCCGTCTGCTCCGCCGCGTCGACGAGGTCGCGCACGAGCCTGTCGCTCATGGGCGGGAAGGGCCCCGGGACGGGGCAGATGAGCACGCCGATCGAGGGGTCGTTCAGCAGCGCGTCGATGATCTTGCGCCCGCGCGGGTCGCCGACGGGATGGCCGCCGCAGTCCACGGGGTTGGTCACGTTCAGGTACTCCGGGATCCACTGGTGGAGCTCGGCTTGCTTCGCGGCGGAGAGGGCGGGGAGCGCAAGGCCGGCGGCCGTGGCCAGGTCGGCGAAGTGGGCGCCGGTGCCGCCGGATATCGAATAGACGGCGACGCCGGGGGCCCGTGGCGGCCGGGCGCGGGCCAGCAGCGCCGCGGTGTCCTGCAGCTCGTCCAGGCTGTCGACGCGGATCACGCCGAACTGCCGCATGGCCGCGTCCACCACGTCGTCCGCGCCGGTCAGCTTGCCCGTGTGGGAGGCGGCGGTGCGGGCGCCGGCCTCCGTCCGGCCGACCTTGACGGCGACGACGGGCACCTTGTGCCGGGCGGCCCGGTCCGCGGCGAGCAGGAAGGCGCGGCCGTCCTTGAGGCCTTCCACATACGCGGCGATCGCCCCCACCTCGGGCCGGGTGGCGAAGTAGGAGATGAAGTCCGCGCACTCCAGGTCCGCCTCGTTGCCCGTCGGCGCCCAGTGTGAGAGCCGGATGCCGAGCTCCTGGAGGGCGAAGACCGGGCGGCCCTGGTGGCCGGACTGGGTGATCAGGGCGATGGCGGGGCCGTCGAGGTCGTCGCGGAAGCGCTCGAAGGCGTTGAGATTGGTGTTCGGACCGAGGAGGCGGACCCCGGAGCGCCGGGCGGCGTCCGCGAGGGCGGCCTGGGCCGCGGCGCCCGCGGGGCCGGTCTCGGCGAATCCGGCGGCGAAGGCCACGGCGAAGGCGGCCTTGGAGCCGTCCAGCTCCTCCAGGACGGGGAGCGGGTCGCCCACGAGGAGGACGGCGAGGTCGACGCGCTCGGGCAGGTCGTGGACGGACGGATGGCAGGGGAGGCCGAAGACGGACGTACGGGTGGGGTGTACGGGGTGCAGGCGCGCGCCGACCCGCTCGGACCAGGCGATGAGCTGCCGGGTGATGCCGGTGTTGGGGCGGCCCTCGGCGTCCGAGGCGCCGATGACGGCGACGGTCTCGGGGCGGAAGAGCCGGTCCAGGTCGGGTATGTCCGAGCGCAGCGGCCTGCCGCTGACGTCGGTGTCCTCGGTGCCGTCGGCCGTGCCGTGGACGGCGGGGCCCGGACGCTCGCCGCAGGCCACCACGCGGGCCGGACGGGAGGTGGTGGTGAGGGTGCCGTGAGTCGATCCAAGCATCGTGTCTCATCCACTCCTGCTCAATGGCCGACAAGCTGACGTATAGTCAGGCTACCTAGCTGACGTTCTGTCAGGAATGGCGCTGCGGGCAAACAAACGGAGGGCAGGGACGGGAAAACTCCCGGGGAAACGGACGCGGAATACAAGGGGGCCGGTGAATTGCACGCGAATCGTCCGCCGGCGTCACCGGCGCCGCGTTCCGCCGGCCCGTCGGCACCGCGTTTCGACATCCCGGAAGTGGACGCCTTCACCCGCCCCTACTGGGAAGCGGCGGGCCGGGGCCGGTTGCTGATACGCCGCTGCCGCGCGGCCGGCTGCGGGCTGGCCCACCACTACCCCAGGGAGTTCTGCCCGCGCTGCTGGAGCGAGGACGTGGCCTGGGAGACGGCGAGCGGACGGGCCGCGCTCTACACCTGGTCGGTCGTCCACGTGAACGACCTCCCGCCCTTCGGGGGGCGGGTGCCCTACACGGCGGCCGTGGTGGACCTCGCCGAAGGGCCGCGGATGATGACGGAAGTCGTCGGGTGCGAGGAGAGCGGGCTGCGGATCGGCATGGCGCTGACGGTCCGGTTCCGGGAACTGGAGGGGGCGCGGCCGCCGGGCGAACCGCCCTTGTGCATACCGGTGTTCCGCCCTCTCCTCGATGCCGGTCCGGAAGCGGTCAGGGCCAGAGGAGCTCGGTCGTCCAGCCGCCTTCCGCAGGGGGACGGCGGCGGTAGTTGAGGCGTACGTGCCGGCGCCGGGCGTCCCCTTGGAAGAACTCGACCTCCTGCGCCTCCAGGACGTACAGGGTCCAGCTCCCGACGGGGGCGTCGGGCTCGCGGCGGGCCCGCTCCCAGGCCGCGTCCGAGGCGCGCTCCAGCTCCTCATACGACGCCAGCACCTCGCTCTGCCTGCCCACCAGCGCCGCCGCCAGTGCACCCGTGGAGCGCCGGGCCAGGTCCGCCCGGCTCGCCGCGGCGCCCGCGGCCGTCACCGTCCCCTGGATGCGGACCTGACGGCCGACCGCAGCCCAGTAGAAGCCCAGGGCCGCCTCCGGCCGTGCGGCCAGCTCCCGGCCCTTGCGGCTCGTGCGGTGGGTGGCGAAGTGCCAGCCGCGCTCATCGGCGTCGTGGAGCATCAGCGTCCGCACGGAGGGCCGGCCGGTCGCGTCGGCGGTGGCGAGCGTCATCGTGTGCGGCTCCGGTGTCCCGGCCTCGGCGGCCTCGATCAGCCACTGCTGGAAGAGGGGCAAGGGGTCGGCGGGGGCGGAGGCCGGGTCGAAGTGCGGCAGCTCGGTGTCCCAGACGGGCAGGGAACGGAGGAGGTCGTGGAAGTGCTGCCGGCGGGTGGCGTCCGGTTCGTCGCTCATGGGCCCATCCAACACCGGCCCGTCCCGTACGGCTCTGGCCCCTGCGACGCTGCCCCCTGCGGCCCTTCTCGTACGGCTCGGTCCCGTGCGGCCCGGTCAGTCGCGGGCCAGGATCACGGTCCCCGCCGAGCAGAACCAGCCGCCCGTCCCCGATGCGACGGCGATCCGCGGAAGCCCCCCGTCCGGCCTGCGCACCTGGCGGCCCTCCTCGGCCTCGCCGCGCAGCTGCCGCACGGCCTCGACCAGGAGGAACAGGCCCCGCATCCCGGGGTGGCAGGCGGAGAGGCCGCCGCCGTCCGTATTGACCGGCAGCCCCCCGCCCACCGTCAGCCTGCCCTGCTCCGTGAAGGCGCCGCCCTCGCCCTTGGCGCAGAAGCCGAGGTCCTCCAGCGTCACGAGCGTCATATAGGTGAAGGCGTCGTACAGCTCGGCCACGTCCACCTCCGCGGGGGTGACGCCCGCGCGCTCGAAGGCCAGCCGCCCGGAGCGCGCGGCGGGGGAGACGGTGAAGTCCTCCCATTCCGACATCGCCGTGTGGGATACCGCCGCGCCGGCTCCCAGCACCCACACGGGCGGCCGGGCGGCGTCCGCCGCGTACTCCTCGGCCGCCAGCAGGACGGCGCAGCCGCCGTCCGACCGGATGCAGCACTGGAGCTTGGTGAACGGGTCGGCGATCACCGGGCCGCCGAGGACGTCGTCCACGGTGATCGGGTCGCGGTACATGGCGTGGGGGTTGTGGCGGGCGTTGGCACGCGCCTGGACGGCGATGCCGGCGAGCTGTTCCGGCGTGGTGCCGTACTCGTGCATGTGGCGGCGTGCGGCCATGGCGTACTTGGCGATGAGCGTGTGCCCGTAGGGGGCTTCGAACTGCAGCGGGCCCCGGGTGCCGTAGGAGAGGCCGGCGGTCCGGCGGCCCGCCTTGAGGTCGGTGCGTGCGGTGGAGCCGTAGACGAGGAGGACGGCGTTCGCGTGTCCGGCGGCGATGGCGTCGGCCGCGTGGGCCGCCATGACCTCCCACGTGGCGCCGCCGACCGAGGTCGAGTCCACCCAGGTGGGGCGCAGGCCCAGGTGGTCGGCGATCTCCATGGGGGCCAGGGTGCCCAGGCCGGCGGAGGCGAGTCCGTCGACGGCGGACCGGTCGAGCCCGGAGTCGGCCAGGGCGCGGCGGGCCGCTTGTGCGTGGAGGTCGTAGGGGGTGGCGGAGTCGACCCGCCCGCAGTCCGAGAGGGAGATGCCGACGACGGCGACCTTGCGTGCGCGGCGGACGGAGGCCATGAACTGACGCTACATCAGATAAGGGGTGGGAAAGTCGGGTTGCCCGATTTAAGATGACGGCCCGTCAGGTCCGGGAGGGTGTGTTCCCATGGATGCCGCATTCACCGACGAGCAGGGCGAGATCCGGCGCACCCTGCGCGAACTGCTGCTCAAGCGCTGCGGGCCGGACGGGATCCGGGCCGCTGTCCGCACCCCGGCCGGTTACGACGAGCCGCTGTGGCGGCAGCTGGCCGAGCGGCTCGGACTGCCCGGGCTCGCCGTCGAGCGCCGCTACGGAGGGGTGGGATGCGGCCCCACGGAGCTCGCCCTGGCCTGCGAGGAGACGGGCCGCGTGCTGCTGCCGTCCCCGCTGCTGGCCACGGCGGGGCTCGTGGCCCCCTTGGTCGCCGCGCTGGGCACGCACACGCAGCGGACGGAGCTCCTGCCGCGCATCGCCTCCGGCGAGCTGACGGGCGCGCTCGCGCTGCCCCGCGCCCCGCTGTCCGCGGCCCTCGGCCTGACCGGGCCGGGCGACGGCGACTGGGCCGGGGGCGGCAGGGCGGGCGGCGTACAGGCGCGGCCGGGCGGGGACGGGCGGGGCTGGCGCCTGTACGGCGACGCGGCGCCGGTCCTCGACGGGCACAGCGCGGGAGTGCTGCTGGTCGCCGCCCGCACGGGCGGGTACGCCCGCGGCCGCACGCTGCTGTTCGTCCTGCGGCCGGACGTGGTGCGCGGGGTGCGCCGCACGCGGCTGACCGCGCTGGACGAGACGCGTCCGCAGGCCCGGATCGAGCTGCGGGACGCGGAGGCCGACCTCCTCGGCCGCGCGGACGACGAGGTCCCGGCCGCGCTGGGCCGGCTGGGCGCGAGCGTTGCGGCGATGCTCGCCGCGGAGGCCGTCGGTGCGGCGGACCGGGCGCTGGAGCTGACGGTCGAACACGTGCGGACACGTGAGCAGTTCGGGCGGCCCATCGGCTCCTTCCAGGCCGTCAAGCACCGCCTGGCCGATCTGTACGTGTCCGTGCAGGCCGCGCGCTCGGCGGCGTACTACGCGGCGTGGGTGGCAGGGACGGCAGGAGACACAGGAGTGGCGGAAGACGCGAACATGGCAGACACGAGCACGGCAGAAGACGCGAGCATGGCAGAAGCCGCGAGCACGGCCGGAGACGCAGGTGTCGCCCTCGCGCAGGCCCTGGAGACGCTGCGGACGGTGACCGCGGAGGCCGTCCAGCTGCACGGCGGCATGGGGGTGACGTGGGAGCACGACGTGCAGCTGTACTTCAAACGGGCTGCTTCGGACGGCCTGCTCTTCGGTCCCCCGGAGCGGTTGCGCGCCCGGGCGGCGCAGCTCGCCGGGCTGTTTGCCGGGCGCCCGGAGCGGGAAGCGGTGGCTCCGTGAACGGCACCACCGCGGCACAGCGCAAGCAGCGCAAGGGGCGTCTGGAGCGCGTGGTGCAGAAGCTCTCCTCGACCCGTACGTTCGCGCGGATCGCTCCGTACTGCGCGCCGGCACTGGACCGTGCGGTGCACCGGCTGACGGGCGGCAGGACGCTGCTCAGCGCCCGCCTGCTGCCCGGCCTGGTGCTCACGTCGACCGGCGCGCGGACGGGGCAGGTGCGGCGTACGCCGCTCGCCTGCATGACGGAGGGGCCGAAGGGGCGGCCCCCGACTGCGTGGGTGCTGGTGGGGAGCAACTTCGGACGCCCCGGTCACCCTGCCTGGACCGCGAACCTGCTGGCGCACGCGGAGGCGGAGATCAGCTGGAGGGGGCGGGACGTGCCCGTGCGGGCCAGGCTGCTGCGGGGTGCGGAGCGGGAGGCCGCGTGGGAGGCGGTGGTGGCGTTCTGGCCGCCGTATGCGCGGTACCAGGCGCGCGTGGAGCGGGAGATCCGGCTGTTCCGGCTGGAGCCGCGTCCGGGCGGCGAGGAGTGAGGGACTGAGGGGGAGAAATCACTGCGGCGGGCCCCCTCCGGGCCCGGCCGGAGGGGGCCCGCCGCTGCGATGACAGGACGTGCAGACGTGCGAGGTGCCGGAAGCGCTACCTCGTCGGCTTCTTGCCCGTGATGCCCAGGTGCACGAGGAGGGCGAGGTTGGGCTTGAGCTCGGCCTGCTTGACGCCCCAGCTCTGGAAGCCCTTCTGGTGCGAGGCCACCGCGGCGAGCATGGCGACGAGCGACCCGGCGACGGCCGCGGGGTTGACGTCCTTGTCCACCTTGCCCTTGGACTGGAGCTCCTTGACGGAGTCGGTGAGGGAGTTGGTGACGGCGTTGAGGATCTTCATGCGGATCTTGTAGAACCGCTTGTCGCCCTCGGCCGCCCCGAGGTCGACCACCCGCAGGATGGCGTCGTGCTTGCGCCAGAACCCGAGGAAGCCGTCGACGAGCTCTTCGGCGGCCTGCCAGCCGGACTTGCCGACCCAGGAGCGGCCTGCGACCAGGTCGGTCAGGCTGGCGCCCTCCTTGGCCATCTCCTCGGCGATCTCGAGGACCGCGCCCTCGACGTCCGGGAAGTACTGGTAGAAGGTCGCGGGCGAGGTGCCGGCCTTGCGGGCGACGTCGATGACCTTGACGTCTCGGTAGGGAGAGGAGCTGAGCATTTCGCTGAGGCAGTCGAGCAGCTTCTGCCGCGTCGCCTGGCCGCGTCGGCCGGCCACGCGGCCGTCGACGGTGCGTACTTGTCCTGTCATGCCGTCAGCTTACCGAGGGGTGATCGGAGCGCGATTCGGCCGCATGCAAATGGGGGCAGGGGTGTGGAGTGGGGTGTAAGGCCAGCTCAGGGGGGCTGCGGGGGACCGCCGGAAGATCGCACGGGATTGGCCCGTACCGGTGAATCCTCTTATCAACAGGCTGTGGACAACGCTCTCCGGAGACCCTTCGCACGGTTGTCCACAGGTCCCGCGGAAGACCGCGATCCCCCGCTAACGTGGCTGTCGTGACACACCCCGCGGGCCATGGCGGAAGCTCCCGGGGGCGGCGGCGGATCGCGGACGGGAAGCGGGGGTAGGAGGCGCGGGGCGAGGCGTTCCGCATGTGGTGGAGCGAGGGTGAAGCGCGACCCGGGTTCGCCACCGCGTCGTTCGCCAGGAAGAATCAGCATGCGTACCCCGGGATAATTCGCGGTGAGACGCTGCACGGGGCTGAAACCCTTCAAGCCCCGACGGGGAGGTGGCAGGTCAGTGGTGGAGCAGCTTACGCAGCACGACCCGAGACGGATCGGCCCGTTCGAGGTGCTCGGCCGACTCGGTGCCGGTGGCATGGGGCTGGTCTATCTCGCCCGCTCGGCGTCCGGCCGGCGGGTGGCGATCAAGACGGTGCGCACGGAGCTCGCCGAGGACCAGCTCTTCCGGGTCCGCTTCACGCGCGAGGTCGAGGCGGCCCGCGCGGTCAGCGGCTTCTACACCGCCGCCGTCGTCGACGCCGACCCGCGCGCCGCCGTGCCCTGGCTGGCCACCGCGTACGTGCCCGCACCCTCCCTCGAGGAGATCGTCAACGAGTGCGGGCCCCTGCCCGCCCAGGCCGTGCGCTGGCTCGCGGCCGGCATCGCCGAGGCGCTGCAGTCCATCCACGGCGCGGGCCTCGTCCACCGGGACCTGAAGCCCTCCAACGTCCTCGTCGTGGAGGACGGCCCGCGCGTCATCGACTTCGGCATCGCCTCCGGCGTCTCCAACACCCGGCTGACGATGACCAACGTCGCCGTCGGCACCCCCGCCTACATGTCGCCCGAGCAGGCGCGCGACTCCCGCAGCGTCACCGGCTCCAGCGACATCTTCTCCCTCGGCTCCACCCTCGTCTTCGCGGCCACCGGCCACGCCCCCTTCCACGGCGCGAATCCGGTGGAGACGGTCTTCATGCTGCTCCGCGAGGGCCCTGACCTGAGCGGCCTGCCCGACGAGCTGCGGCCCCTGATCGACTCCTGCATGCAGATGGCCGCCGAGCACCGGCCCAGCCCGGCCGACCTGCAGTCCGAGCTGGCCCCGCACCTCTTCGCCTCCGGCGGGGGCGACGACAGCGGCACGGCCTCGGCCTGGCTGCCGGACAACGCCGTCTCGCTCATCGAGCAGCGGCGCGCTGGCCAGCGGCCGGCCGCTGCCGGCGCCGGCAGCCGCGGGCGCGCCCGGGCCGCCGTCCCGCCGCGCCCCGCGCAGCCGCCCACCCCCGCGCCCTCCTACGACCAGTCGCCGGCCCCCGCCGCCCACAGCGGCCCGGCGTGGGGGGACGGGCGCGGCGCGGTCGGCACCGGCCGTTCCCCTGCACCCGTCGGGCACGACCCGCGCGGCGGCCTGAGCACGCCCCCCGACTCCCGCGCAGGCGCCGGCACCGCCCCGCTCGGCGGACCCGGCCGCTACGCCGCGGCGCCCGCGCACGACGGAGCCGTGCGGCTGGCGGGGGCGCAGGTCCCCATCGGCCCCGGCCCGCGCGTCGCCGACGGCCGCGACACCCGCTCCCCGGCGGGCACCGGGCCCGCCACGGGCTGGGTGCGCCCGCCCGCAGGCGTGGCCGGCGGCGGGCCCGCCCCCACGTCCGTCCCCGCCCAGGCGACGGGCGCCGCGGCCGACGGTGCCACCAATGCGCCCGGTGACCAGGGGCGTTGGCGGCCCTGGCGGTTCCGCATGTCCAACGACGTCTGGGGCACGCCCACGGTGGCCGGCGAGCTGCTGTACGTCACCTCCTTCGAGGTGCACGCCCTCGATGTGGCCACCGGGCGGCGGCAGTTCAAGACCCGGGACGTGGCCTGGGCGATGGCCGTCACCGACGGCCGCATCCACGCCTCCGACGGCCCCACCCTCTACGCCCTCGACGCCTCCGACGGCTCGGAGCGCTGGCGCCTCGCCACCGATGGCTGGGTCTACTCCCTGCGGGCCGACCGCGGCACGGTCGTCACGGGCACCCGCGGCGGCGGCGTCCAGGCCTGGGAAGCCGCCAACGGCGAGCTCCTGTGGGAGATGGGCGGCGCCCAGACCGACTTCGAGACGCCCGACTGCGGCCCCCTCGTCCACGACGGCACCGTCTACGTATGGGCAGACGCCCGGCTGCGCGCCCTTGAGGCCCGCACCGGCGCCGAGCGCTGGTCGTACCCCGTGGGCGACACCGCCTCCTGCGGCGGCGTTCCCGTCCGGCTCCTGACCGGCCCCGACGGCGTGGTGTACGTCGCCGCCGGTACGCGCGTGCTCGCCATCGACGTGGCGCGCGGCGACGTGCGCTGGCGTTTCGAGGCGCCCGCCGTCTTCCTCAGCCCGCCGGCCTTCGCCCCGGGCCCCGCGGTCACCGGAGGCGGCGTCTACATCGCCGACTACCTGGGCACCGTCTACGCCCTGGACGCGGCCACCGGCCGTGACCGCTGGCGCATCGCCACGGAGGCCCGGCAGTCCACGGAGCCGGTGCTGGTGGCGGCCGGCTCCATCCACCTGGGCAGCGGAGGGGCGCTCTACACCCTGGACGCGGTCACCGGCACGCCCAAGTGGCGGTTCGCCGCAGGCGGCGATGTGGTGGGCGCTCCCGTCATCGCCGACGGCCGCATCCACTTCGGCTCCGCCGACCACTGTCTGTACACGGTGGACGCGGCGGGCGGGCAGCTGCGCTGGAAGCTCGCCACGGGCGGGGAGATCACGGGCTCGCCGGTGGTGGCGGGCGGCGTGGTGTACGCGTGCAGCAAGGACCGCTGCGTGTACGCGCTGGACGCGGCGAAGGGGACGGGCATGTCCTCACGGCGGTGAGCATCTCCCCTTCGCGCGGCGATTCAGCGCAGGCGGTGTCCCCGCTGGCGTGAGGCGAAGAGCCGTGCCTGCTGCTCCGGCGGCAGGCTGCCGAGGGAGATCAGGTGCGGGGCCAGCGAGAGCGCGCGCTCCAGCGTGGCCTCCTTCGCCGCCCACAAGGCCCGCACCGTGCCCTGCACCGCGTCCGTCGGGCAGGCGGCGATGACGGCGGCCGCGCGCAGGGCGGCGTCGACGGCACCCCCGGGGGCGGTCAGCTCGGAGACCAGGCCGATCTCGTACGCCCGCCGCGCGGAGAGCCGCTCGGCGGTGCCCATCAGGGCCAGGCGGGCCGCCTCGCCGAAGGGCATGCGCTGCGCCATGTGGATCGCCTCGTAGGCGCTGACCATGCCGTAGGTCGTGTGCGGGTCGAAGAACGTGGCGTTCTCGGCGGCCACGACGAACTCCGCCTCGCCGAGCAGGTAGAACGCCCCGCCGCACGCCATTCCGCCGACCGCCGCCACGACCGGCTTCCACAGGTCGCACGATTTGGGGCCGATGGTGCGCAGGGGGTCGTCCAGGGAGTAGGGCGAGCCCGGCTGGGGGACGGTGGCGGAGCGGTCGATGCCGGTGCAGAAGGCCCGGTCCCCGGCGCCGGTCAGCACGACGGCCCGGACGCTGTCGTCGAAGCGGAACCGGCGCCAGACGGCGGTGAGTTCGGCGGCCGCCGCGAGGTCGACGGCGTTGTGGCGCGCGGGCCGGTCGAGGGTGACGAGGGCGACGCCGTCCGCGCGCACCTCCGTACGGACGCCGGCGCCGGCCTCTGCGCGCGCCCGTGCTTCGGCCGCCGCGTCGCTGCTCGCGCCGTCGCCGCTCATGACGCCTCCAGCAGCCACCGCGGCACGACGACGCCGCCGGCGAGCCGTGCGAAGGTGACACGCACGGGCGCGCCGATGCACAGGAGGGCGGGGTCGACGGAGTCGATGTCCGCATCGGGCGCCGCCACGAGGTTGCCGGGGATGCGGAGGTGCGGGGCGTCGGCCAGTTCCACGACCACGACGTTGTACGGGGCTCGCGCCGCGTAGGCGGGCAGGAGCGGCGGGTGGGGCAGGACGTACGACCAGATGCTGCCGCGGCCCGTCATGCGTCGCCATGCGCTGCCGAAGGACCCGCAGCGCGGGCAGCACGGGCGGGGCGGGAACCGCAGCTCACCGCAGCGGGCGCAGGCCTGCATGTGCAGCTCGCCGCGGGCCGCGAACTCCCAGAAGGGCGCGCCGTCGTCGTCGGGCTCGGGCGCCAGCAGGTCGTTGTCAGTGGTGCCCCTCATCATGGAGGACATGAGGTCAACTCCTCAGCAGCAGAGCCGAAGTGGGCACGCCCTCGCCCGCCGTGACCAGGCAGGTCGCGGCGCCGGGCACCTGTGCGGTCGAGGTGCCGCGCAGCTGGCGGACGCCTTCGGTGATGAGGTTGAAGCCGTGGACGTAGGCCTCGCTGAGCCCGCCGCCGCCGGTGTTCACCGGGAGTCTGCCGCCGAGTTCGAGGGCGCCGTCCTCGGTGAAGGCGCCGCCCTCGCCGCGGCCGCAGAAGCCGTAGCCTTCGAGGGAGAGCGGGATGAGCGGGGTGAAGGCGTCGTAGATCTGGGCGACGTCGATGTCGTCCGGGCCGAAGTCGGCCGTCTTCCACAGCTGCCGGGCGGCGGTCCAGGAGGGGCCGGTGAGCGGCTCGTCGTTCCAGTAGTTGACCATGCCGTGGTGCTGGGCGGGGAGCCCCTGGGCGGCGGCGTGCACGTAGACGGGGGAGCGGCGGCAGTCGCGGGCGCGGTCGGCCGAGACGACGACGCAGGCGAGGGCGCCGTCCGTCTCCAGGCAGTTGTCGAAGAGGCAGAGCGGCTCGCTGATCCAGCGGGAGGTCATATAGGTCTCCCGGGTCAGCGGGCGCCCGTGCATGATCGCGGCCGGGTTCCGGCCGGCGTGGTTGCGGCAGGCCAGGGCGACGTTGAAGAAGTGCTCGCGGGT
Organism: Streptomyces rectiverticillatus; assembly: GCF_013394065.1. NCBI lineage: Bacteria > Bacillati > Actinomycetota > Actinomycetes > Kitasatosporales > Streptomycetaceae > Streptomyces > Streptomyces rectiverticillatus. The sequence continues at coordinate 3,175,528 of NZ_CP040752.1, read as the reverse complement.
GGCGCCGTACTCGTGCATATAGCGGCGGGCGAGCATGGCGATCTCGTCGACCGGGCGCAGGAGGCCGTACGGGCGGGTCCACTGCGCCGGGGTGGGCAGCTGCCGGCGGGTATCGGTCCAGGGGCGGGGGCCGGAGCCGCGCTTGCGGGAGCGCCAGGCCACGCCGACGGACGCCTGCCCGGTGGCGATCGCCGTGGCGAGGTGGGCGACGGTCGCGCAGGAGGCGCCGCCGCCGAAGCCGGTCCTGGCGAAGAAGGTCACGTCTCCGGCGCCGACGGCCTTGGCGATCTCGACCTCGTCGGTCTCCTCCATGGTGTAGGAGGCGAAGGCGTCGACCTGGGAAGGGGGGATGCCCGCGTCGTCGAGCGCGGCGAGGATCGCGCGGCAGGCCAGCGTCTTTTCCGAAGCATCGAGCCGACGGGCGAAGGGGGTCTGTCCTATGCCGACGATCGCGGTGGCGTCCTTGAGCGCCGTGGAAGCCGTGGAAGCCGTGGACACCGACACCGTGGACGCCGGGGATGCCGTGGATGAATTGGGTGCAGTGGGTGTCAGGGGCGCCGTCGGCGCCGTGGTGGTCGGGTGCGCCGTCGGTGCTGCCGGTGTCGTACGTCTCGCGGCCATCGTCCCCTCCGTCGCGTTCGTGCTCCGGTTGCTCCCCCTGCTACCGCTGCTTCCCCTGCTGACAGCGCGGAAGGCTATCGCTAATCTGACGAACAGTCAGCAGTGGGCGGGCCGGGGCGTCGGGAAGGGCACGCGATGCGCGGAGACCTGGAGTTCATGTCCATACCCCGGCTGGTCCGTACGGCCGCGGCGCGCTACGGCGACCGCGAGGCGGTGGTCGAGGGCCGGACCAGGATCGGTTACGAGCAGCTCGCCACCCGGATCGAGCGGGCCGCCGCCGGTTGCCTCGCGGCGGGCGTCGAGGCCGGCGACCGCGTGGCCGTCTGGGCGCCGAATACGCTCGACTGGATCGTCTCCGCCCTGGGGGCGGTCACGGCCGGCGCGGTTCTCGTCCCGGTCAACACCAGGCTCAGGGGAGCCGAAGCGGTACAGGTGCTCGCGCGCACCCGGGCGAAGCTGCTGTTCGTCACCGGCACGTTCCTCGGGACCTCCTACGTCGCCGCCCTGCGCCGCGCAGCAGGCGCCACGCATGGTGCCGGGGTCGGTGTCGGGGTCGGTGTCGGGGTCGGTGTCGGCGGAGGTGTAGCCGGCGCCGGGGGAAGGCACGGCAAGGGCCGAGGCCGTCGCCCCGGCGTCCCCCTGCCCGGGCTGCCGCACCTGGGGGAGGTCGTGGTGCTGGCCGAGGACGCGCCGTCCGGCTTCCGGACGTGGAAGGAGTTCCTCGCGGCGGGCGATGCGGTGCCGGCCTGGGCCGTACGGGCGCGGGCCAACGCCGTCGGCCCCGACGCGCCGTCGGACATCGTCTTCACCTCCGGGACCACGGGCGAGCCCAAGGGCGTAGTGGTCACTCATGCCCAGAGCCTGCGGACCTTCGCGGCCTGGAGCGATCTGGCCGGGTTACGGAGAGGGGACCGCTATCTGATCGTCAACCCCTTCTCGCACACCTTCGGCTACAAGGCCGGCGTGCTCGCCTGCCTGATGCGCGGCGCGGTGATGGTGCCGCAGGCCGTCTTCGCGGTGGACGCGGTACTGGCCCACCTCGCGGCGGAGCGCATCATGGTGCTGCCCGGCCCGCCCACTCTCCTCCAGGCGCTGCTGGACCACCCGGCCTGTACCGCCGGCGGGCTGTCCTCGCTGCGGCTGGTGGTGACGGGGGCGGCGGACGTCGATCCGCGGCTGGTCGAGCGGCTGCGGGACGAGGCCGGCGTCCCCACGGTGCTGACGGCGTACGGGGTGAGCGAGGCCACCGGCGTCGTCACCATGTGCCGCCGTGACGACCGCGCCGAGGTCGTCGCGGGCACCTCCGGGCGTGCCCTGCCGGACACCGAGGTGAGGGTCGTGGGGGCCGGCGGGAAGGCGCTGCCGCCGGGGCGGCCGGGCGAGGTCCTCGTGCGCGGGTACCAGGTGATGAAGGGCTACTTCGAGGACCCGCGCGCCACGGCAGAGACCGTCGACGTGGACGGCTGGCTGCACACCGGCGACATCGGGGTGCTGGACGGCGAGGGCAATCTGCGGATCACCGATCGGGTCAAGGACATGTTCGTGGCCGGCGGCTTCAACGTCTATCCGGCGGAGGTGGAGCGGACGCTGGCCGGGCACCCGGGCATCGCCGAGGCCGCGGTCGTCGGCGTGCCGGACAAGCGGCTCGGCGAGGTCGGCAAGGCCTTCGTGGTCCGCAGGGGCGGCGGGCCGCCCGTGTCGGCCGAGGAACTGATCGCCTGGGCGCGGCACGAAATGGCCGCGTACAAGGTGCCGCGGGAGGTGGAGTTCGTTCCCGTGCTGCCGCGCAACGCCTCCGGCAAGGTGGTCAAGCGCGGATTGCGGCAAGCAGGCGGAATGACGGCCGAATAACGGGGGAATAGCGGCGCGGTCAGCGGCGCTGAGTGGACCGGGAGACCAAGATGCGATCCGGAAAACCCAGCAGGGCTCTCCCGGAGTCCCCGAATCCGCACGACCGTGAACGAGGTGGATGCGATGCCGCTTTCCGTTGAAGAGCGTGAGAAATTCCTGGTCGGCCCGCACGTTGCGGCGCTTGCCGTCGATTCCGGTGAGGAAGGGCGCGGCCCGGTGAACGTGCCCGTCTGGTACGTCTACCGTCCGGGCGGTGAGGTCGTACTCGTCACCGGCCGCGCCTCCCGTAAAACACAGCTCATTGCCGATGCCGGGCGATTCACGCTCTTGGTGGACCAGACGTCTCCGACGTACCGGTATGTCTCCGTCGAGGGCGAGCTCGTGTCGGTCGAAACGGCGACGAAAGAGCTGGCAAGGGAGATCGCTGCCCGTTACCTGCCGACGGAGTCGGCGGTCGAGGCGCACGTCGAGACGATCATGGCCGACCCGGAAGCGGTCGTGGCGATCAGGATGCGGCCGCGGCACTGGCTCTCGGCCGACCTGGGTGGCGCGAGCTGAGCTGCGCCGCTGCTGAGGCAGCGGCAGCCGTCCCTAGCGGGACGCTCCGGCGGCGTCGAGCCCGGGCACCAGGGTGCTGTGGTCGTCGGACCCGCCCGTGGTGTGGTCGTCGGCGCCACCGGTGGTGTGGTCGTCGAAGCCGCCCGTGGTGTGGTCGTCACCCGGGGCGGCCGCGCCGCCGCCGAGCGAGTGCGCGAGCTGTACGGAGGCGGACGGAGCGCCCTTGGTCGTGTGGTCGTCGGCGCCCGCGGCGGCTGCGGGGCCGGCCGTGGCCAGTGCCCCGGCGGCGGTCAGGGCCGCTATGAGGAGAGCTTTCTTCGTGCGGGTGCGGGTGCTGGTGGCGTTCATTTCCGACCTCTCTGATTCGGGGGGTGTAATGCGGTGGTGTTGTGCATGCCAGCGAACGTAGCGGGTGAGGACGGCCGCGTCCGCGGTTCGGACGGAAGTGTGTGAACTCCGGTCCGTTTGTTTGCAGTTAGGCGCCATGGGCGCATGACCGCAGGGGCCGGCGTCGACGGCTTCCCCTCCGTGCTGCCGACGCCGGCCCCTGACAGTCCCCCGTTGGTGCTTCCGTGTTCAGTTGTTGTGCGTCCCCCGTTCACCTTCTTCAGTTGTTGTGCGTCCCCCGTGGTGTTCCCCCGTGGTTTCCCCCGTGTTTTTCCTGTTGCGATGGCGCCTTTCTTCCCGTCCGACGCCCCCCGTTCCGCTCATGCGCCGGACGACCCCCGTTGAATCCCCCGTGGAAACCGTCGGATCTCCCCGTTGTACGTTTCCCCCCGTACGGCTCCCCCGTCGTACGTTCCCCCGTACGTTTCCCCCGTCGTGCGTCTTCCCCGGGTACGTTCCCTGCGGTACTTCCTCCCCCGGAACGTCCCCGTGTCGTGCTCTCCCCCTGAGGCCCCCCGGCCGGAGGGTTCCTGGCCGCCGATGTCTTCGGTCAGAAACCCCCCGTCCCGGGAGTCCGGTCAGACGAGCCCGGTTTTGGGCTTGTCTCCCGTGGCGTGGTCGTCCATGACGACCCGGTCCTCCGTCGGGATGGGTTTCTTCTTCAGGACGTTCTTATCCTTCAGGACGATCGGTTCACCGATGGTGGCGTGGTCGTCCGGCGGAGGCGCGAACTGCTGCCCCGCCGCGAACGTCCCGCCGGTGGCGTGGTCGTCCTGCGGTGTGGCCACGCCCGGCGTGAGCTTGCGCTCGTCGCTCATAGCGATCAACTCCGATGGGTCGGTGCGAGTCGTTTGGCGTGAGGGGTTGGTGCTGGGATGCAGAACCCGCCCGGCGACTCCCCCGATGGCCGCCGGACGGGGACTGGGGCTGATCACCCCTGAGGTGAGGCCTCACCTACGACCCGTCTGCCCCCCGACGCGACGGATCGACATGACTCAGACTGCCGTGTCGCGATAAACGATCGATGAACGGGCACGTGACAGCGTTTTTCCGGGGCCGTTCGGCCCTTGTGGCCGCTCCCGGAGAGGGGTTCGAGGCGACGTTCAGAGCTGCGAAATCTTCACTTCCGCTCTGTGCGCCGGCTGCACATATCTATCCGCTACCCCGGAGCGCAGAGTTCCACCCTCGCCGAGCGGACTTCCTGCGCTGCCGCCACCCGCCTCGCCCCGCCCCTCGCCGCCCCGCACCGACGACCACTAAGCGGCCGTCGCCACCGACAGCAGATCGCGTACGTCGTCCGCCTCCGACGACCCCAGCTGCTCGTAGATCGCCAGGGCCTCCGTCCAGCAGGCGCGCGCCCGGCCCGGCTGCCCCAGGGCGTCGAGCGAGCGTCCCAGCACGGTCAGGACGTTGCCGCGCCGCCACTCGCCTCCGATGCCGCGCAGCTTCAGCGCCTGCTCGGCGTGGTGGGCGGCGGCGGTCGGCCGTCCGGCCGCCAGGTGGACCTCCGCGAGCCGGTAGTGGGTCATGCCCTCCCAGAGCCGCTGCCGGTTGTCGACGAAGATCGGCATGGCCTCGTTCAGCTGCCGCAGCGCGTCCTCGAACCGGCGGGCGTGCGTGAGCACCAGCCCGTACGTGTACAGGCCGTTCGCCAGCCGCCAGCTGACGTTGACCTCGCGGAAGATGGCGAGCGCCTGCTCGGCCAGCTCGACCGCCGACCGGATGCGCCCGGTGTCGAGACACACGCGCGCGAGATTGCTGAGCGCAGTCGCCTCGCACGGCCGGTTGCCGTCCTCGCGGAAGCACTCCAGGGCCTGCCTGACGTAGGCCTCGGCGTCCTCGTAGCGGTGCTGGTAGATGGCGACGATGCCGCGGTTGTTGGAGGCGTAGCCGCACGGGATGGGGTCCTCCGTGGCGCGGCCGAGGAGGACGGCGTGCCGGGCCTGCTCGTCGGCCTGGTCGAAGCGGCCTGCGAGGCTGTACACGTGCGTGAGCACGGTCCGGGCGCGGCCCTCGGCCCGGGTGTCCCCGGCCGCCTGCGTGGCGGCCAGCAAGGCGCTCGCGGCCTGCTCGTAGAGGCGGATGTCGGCGCCGGACTCGGCGAGGTCCTTGGCGGCCAGCAGCAGGTCGACGGCGCGGCGCAGGGTGTCGCCGGAGGCGGTCGCGTGCTGGCGGACGCAGGCCAGCAGGCACCCGGCCTCGGCGAAGAGCCAGTCGCTCGCCGCGCCCCGGTCGGTGAAGACGAGCCCGGGGTGGGTCGTGGGCGTCAGGTGCACAAGGAGCTGGTCGCCGGGGCGCTCCAGGACGTACACCCCCGCTGCCGTCGCGAGGTAGAAGTCCAGCAGCCGCGAGAGGGCCGCTTCGCGCTCTGCAGGGGGCTGTTCGTCGCGTTCGGCGCATGCACGCGCGTAGAGGCGTACGAGGTCGTGGTAGCGGTACCGGCCGGGTGCGGCGGACTCCAGGAGGGACGTGTCGACCAGCGATTCCAGCAGTTCCTCGGTGGCATCGATGTCGAGGTCCAGGACGGCCGCGGCTGCGGCCAGTGAGATGTCCGGGCCGTCGGCGAGCCCCAGCAGCCGGAAGGCGCGGGCCTGTCCGGGCTCCAGCTGCCCGTAGCCCAGCTCGAAGGTGGCTTTGACGGCGAGGTCGCCGGCGCGCAGCTCGTCCAGGCGGCGGCGTTCGTCGCCGAGCTTGCGTGCGAGTACGGAGACGGTCCAGGTGCGGCGGGCGGCGAGGCGGGAGGCGGCGATGCGGATGGCCAGCGGCAGGAAGCCGCAGGCCGCCACGACGTCCATCGCGGCGTCCCGCTCGGCCTCCACGCGCTCGGCGCCCACGATCCGCGTGAACAGCACCAGCGCCTCGTCCGGGCTCATCACGTCCAGGTCGACCAGGTGGGCCCCGGCCAGGCCCACCATGCGCGTCCGGCTCGTGACGAGCGCCGCGCAGCCTTCCGTGCCGGGCAGCAGCGGGCGGACCTGTGCGGCGTCGCGGGCGTTGTCCAGCAGGGCCAGCACGCGGCGGCCGTCGAGGGTGGAGCGGAAGAGCGCGGACCGCTCCTCGACGCCCTCGGGGATGGCGGAGTCGGGGATTCCGAGTGCGCGCAGGAACGATCCGAGCACTGCCTCCGGCTCGGCGGGCAGCGGGCCCGCGCCTTGCAGGTCGACGTAGAGCTGCCCGTCGGGGAAGTGGTGGCGCGCGGCGTGCGCGACGTGCACCGCGAGCGTCGTCTTGCCGACGCCGCCGATGCCCGCCACCGCGGAGACGGCCATCACCCCGCCGGAGCACGTCGCGAGCTGTTCGCCGAGCTCGTCCACGAAGGCCGCGCGCCCCGTGAAGTCGGAGACCGTCGCGGGCAGCTGGGCGGGCCGGATGAAGGCCGGGCCGGCGCAGGGCCGGTCGTCCGGGACGAAGGGCAGGGCGAGGTCGGCGTCGGCGTTGAGGATGCGCTGCTGGAGCTCGGAGAGCTCGGGACACGGATCGACGCCGAGTTCGTCGGCGAGGAGGCGGCGGGTGTCGGCGTAGACGGCGAGGGCCTCGGCCTGGCGGCCGCTGCGGTAGAGCGCGAGCATCAGCAGTTCGCGCAGGCGCTCGCGCAGCGGGTGGGCGGCGGTCAGGGCCGTCAGCTCCGAAACGGCCTCCGCGTGGCTGCCGACCTCCAGGTCCAGGTCCAGCCGGGTCTCGATGAGCGACAGCCGCCACTCCTCCAGGCGCGTGCGCTGCGTCTCCGCGTACGGCCCGGGCAGGCCGGCGAGCGGCTCGCCGTCCCAGACGCCGAGGGCCTCGTTGATGAGGTCGCGGGCGCGGTGGCGGTCGCCGGAGGCGCGGGTCTTCTCCGCCTCGGCGACGAGGTGTTCGGCCCGGTCGATGTCGAGGCAGCCGAGGCCGATCCGGATCGCGTACCCCCCGGACTCGCTGACCAGGGCGTCGGCGTCGGGCCCGAACGCCTTGCGGAGCCGGGAGGCGTAGGTGCGCAGTGCGGCGAGGGCGGCGTGCGGGGGCTCGTCCCCCCACAGGGCGTCCACCAGCTCGGGCGCGGTCGCGGTGCGGCCGCCGCGCAGCAGCAGGGCGGCGAGGAGCGCCCGCTGCTGGGGCGAGCCGGTGTTCAGCAGTTCTCCGCCGCGGCGGGCCCGCACGGGCCCGAGCACGGTGAATCGGAGCTGCTGCCCGTGCCCTGTGTCGCCGGCCATGGTGACCCCCTGCTTGTCCCGCTCGGTCGCACGGCCAGTCTGCCTTGTCCGGGGGCTCTGCGTCAGCAGGGGTCCGGCCTCTCCACAAGGCCTGCCGGAGACCGCCCCACGGCTCCGCACGCACCTTACTGACGGATCGTCAGATCGTCGCTAACGTGTCAGCCATGGAGAGCATCCCCAGGATCATCTCGGTGGACGATCACACGGTCGAGCCTCCTCACGTCTGGTCGGACCGGCTACCGGCGAAGTTCCGCGACGTCGGGCCGCGGATCGTCCGTGCGCCCGTCAAGGAGTTGACCTTCGTCGGCGGAAGATTCGCTCCCGTCATGGGCGCCCCGGGGGACCCCGGACCGGAGGCGGACTGGTGGATCTATGAGGATTTGCACCGTCCGCTCACGCGGCTGGATACCGCCGTCGGATACTCCAGGGATGAGGTCAGGCTGGAGGGAATCACGTACGAGCAGATGCGGCCCGGCTCCTACAGCGTCCCGGAACGCCTGGCCGATATGGACCGCAACCATGTCCAGTCCGCGCTCTGCTTCCCCACGTTCCCGCGCTTCTGCGGGCAGACCTTCACCGAGGCGCCGGACCGCGAACTCGCCCTCCTGGGAGTGCGCGCGTACAACGACTGGATGGTGGAGGAGTGGTGCGGCCCCGAGGCGCACGGCCGCCTGATCCCGCTCGGCATCGTCCCCCTGTGGGACGCGGAACTCGCCGCCGCCGAAGTCCGCCGCAACGCGGAGCGCGGCGTGCGCGCCGTCTGCTTCTCCGAGATTCCCCCGCACCTCGGCCTCCCCTCCGTCCACACCGACGCCTGGGACCCCTTCCTGCGCGCCTGTGCCGAGACCCGCACCGTCATCGCCATGCACATCGGCTCCTCCTCGCGCATGCCGTCCACCTCGGCGGACGCGCCGCCCGCCGTCGGCTCCGTCATCACCTTCGCCAACTGCTGCTTCTCCCTGGCCGACTGGCTGATGTCCGGCGCCTTCGACCGCTTCCCCGGCCTGCGCATCATGTACGCCGAGGGACAGATCGGCTGGATCCCTTACACCCTGGAGCGCGCGGACGTCGTCTGGGAGCAGAACCGGGGCTGGGGCGGCGTCGCCGACAAGGTCCTGCGGCCGCCCTCCGAACTCTTCGCCGAGCACGTCCACGGCTGCTTCTTCGACGACGCCTTCGGGCTGCGCAGCCTCGACGCGATCGGCGTCGGCAACGTCCTCTACGAGACCGACTACCCGCACTCCGACTCCACCTGGCCCCGCTCCAAGGAGGTCGCCGAGGAGCAGATGGGGCACCTGGCGCCGGACGTGGTGGAGCGGATCGTGCGGGGCAACGCGATCGAGCTGCTGGGGCTCACGGAGGAAGGGCTGTGGGCGCATGCGGCCGGGTGAGGAGCGGGCCGCGGAGCCGCCGCCCGGCGACCCGCAGGCATCCCCCTCCGGCCTGCAGCCGCCGCCCGGCGTCCCGCAGGCGTCACCCTCCGGCCTGCAAGTGCTGCCTGAAGGCCGCCTCTCGTACGGCATGCAGCTGCCCATCACCTCCCTCAGCACCCTCTACGCCGAGCCGTGGGAGGTCGAGGCCGGCCCCGCCGACCTGCGGGAGGTCGCCGCGGCCGCCGACCGGCTCGGCTTCGCCTACCTCGCGACCTGCGACCACGTCGCCGTCCCCGTGCGCCTGACCGCCGCCATGGGCACCGTCTGGTACGACCCGGTGGCCACGCTCGCCCACCTCGCCGCCGTCACCGAGCGCACCCTGCTGCTCAGCCACGTCGCCGTGGCCGCGCTCCGGCACCCGCTCGCGCTCGCCAAGCAGTACGCCACCGTCGACCGGCTCGCCGGGGGCCGGCTGGTCCTCGGCGTCGGCGCCGGGCACGTGCGCGAGGAGTTCCAGGCGCTCGGCGTGGACTTCGGGCGGCGCGGCACGATCCTGGACGAGACGGTCGACGCTCTCAAAGAGGCCCTGGGGCCTTCCGAGTTCCCGCAGTTCAGCGGCCGCCGCTTCGTCTTCCGCGGCCTCGGGCAGGCGCCCCGGCCCGCCCGTACGCCGCGCCCGCCCATCTGGGTGGGCGGCTCCTCGCCCGCGGCGCTGCGCCGGGCGGCGCTGCGGGGCGACGGCTGGCTGTCGCAGGGCGACCGGCGCGATCAGCTGCCGCAGCGCATCGCCACCCTGCGGCGGCTGCGCGAGGAGGCCGGGCGGGGCGGCCTCGGCGGGCCCTTCGCGGTCGGGGCGATCTCCGAGGTCCTCTACGTCGGCACGCCCTCCTGGGACACCGGCGCCCGCACGCTGACCGGCCCTCCGGGCGTGCTCGCAGAGTCGCTGCGGGCGTACGGGGCGATGGGCGTGAACCAGATCCAGGTCCGGTTCCGCTGCCGCGACCTCGGTGAACTGCTCGACCAGATGGAGGCGTTCACGGACGGGGTGGCGCCCCTCCTGGACGACTAGGCCGAGACGTGCCGCACGCGCACACAGCAGCGACTTTTTACACCCGCCCGATGAATGCGACGGAGGTAAAAACACACCATGGGCAAACTCGACGGCCGCGTCGTGCTCATCACGGGTGCGGCGCGCGGGCAAGGCGAGCAGGAAGCACGGCTGTTCGTGGAGGAGGGCGCGAAAGTCGTCCTCACGGACGTCCTGGACGAGCAGGGTAGCGCCGTAGCGAAGGAGTTGGGCCCTGATGCCGCCGCGTACGTCCATCTGGACGTCGGCGAGGAGGCGGACTGGGCCGCGGCCGTGGCCACCGCCAAGGAGACCTTCGGTGCGCTCGACGGGCTCGTCAACAACGCCGGCATCCTGCGCTGCAACCAGCTGACCGACACGCCCCGGCAGGAGTTCGCGGAGGTCTGCCGCGTCAACCAGCTCGGCGCGTTCCTCGGCATGCGTGCGGTCACGCCCGAACTGGCGGCGGCGGGCGGCGGCACCATCGTCAACACCTCCTCGTACGCCGCGCTGGCCGGCATGCCCTTCCTCACCTCCTACGCGGCCTCGAAGGCGGCCGTCCTCGCCATGACCCGGGTGGCCGCCCTGGAGCTGGCTGCCCGGGGGATCCGGGTCAACGCCATGTGCCCGGGCGCGATCGACACCCCCATGACCGACCCGGCGGTCCTCGACCCCACGGCCGACCCGGGCCGCGCGGCGGGGGCGGCGGGCGCGGTGGCCGCGTTCTACCGGAAGGCGGTGCCCATGGGCCGGATCGGACGCCCGGAGGAGGTGGCGAGGCTGGCCCTCTACCTGACCGCGGACGACTCCTCGTACGTCACCGGGCAGCACTTCGTCGTGGACGGCGGGTGGCTGGCGGGGGTTCCGCTGCCGGCGTCTTGACGCTCCCGTGCGCCGGTGCCAGAGTCTCACCCATCGTCCCTATCTGACGTAGCGTCAGAAAATCTCGAGTGAACGAGCGCGCGGACTGACGGACCACGAGCGAGCGAGCGGACGGACGGTGAACCTCCGTGGAATTCGGGATCTTCGTGCAGGGCTACGTTCCGGAGGGCCGGCGGCGGGGTGACCCGCAGGCCGAGCACCACGCGCTGATGGAGGAGAGCGAGTACGTCATCCAGGCGGACAAGTCCGGCTTCAAGTACGCCTGGGCCTCCGAGCACCACTTCCTCGACGAGTACTCGCACCTCTCCGCCAACGACGTCTTCCTCGGCTACCTCGCCCACGCGACCGACCGCATCCACCTCGGCTCCGGCATCTTCAATCCGCTGCCGCAGGTCAACCACCCGGCCAAGGTCGCCGAGAAGGCCGCCATGCTCGACCACCTCTCCCGCGGCCGCTTCGAGTTCGGCACCGGGCGCGGCGCGGGCAGCCACGAGATCCTCGGGTTCCTGCCGGGCATCACCGACATGAACCGCACGAAGGAGATCTGGGAGGAGACGATCGCCGAATTCCCCCGGATGTGGCTGGAGGACGAGTACCCCGGCTTCCAGGGGAAGCACTGGTCGCTGCCGCCGCGCAAGGTGCTGCCCAAGCCGTACGGGCCCGCGCACCCCGCCATGTGGTACGCGGCCGGGTCGCCCTCGTCGTACGCGATGGCCGCCCGCAAGGGCCTCGGCGTCCTCGGCTTCAGCGTGCAGAAGGTCGCCGACATGGAGTGGGTCGTCGACTCGTACAAGACGGCGATCGCGGACGCCGAGCCCGTCGGCGCCTACGTCAACGACAACGTCATGGTCACGTCCACGGCCGTCTGCGCCGAGACGCACGCGAAGGCCGTGAAGATCGCGGCCGCGGGCGGACTGCACTACCTGCAGTCGCTGCTGTTCCGCTACCACGACACCTTCCCCCGCCCCGAGGGCATCCCGCAGTGGCCCGAGCTGCTGCCGGAGTACACCGAGGAGGTCATCGAACTCCTCATCGCCGAGGAGCTGATGATCTGCGGCGACCCGGACGAGGTGTTCCGCCAGTGCAAGCGGTGGGAACAGGCGGGCGCGGACCAGCTGGCGTTCGGGCTGCCGGTCGGGGTGCCGTACGAGGACACGATGCGCACCATCCGGCTGATCGGCGAGCACGTCATCCCGAAGATCGACACGGATCCGGTCCACCGGACGGCGCGGATGCGGCGGGCGGCCTGAGGGCCCCTTTCGCCCGGGCCCCTCCTTCGTGCGCCTCCTTCGTGCACCTCTTCCGCGAACCGGCTCCTCGTGCACCTCTTCCATGAACCGGCTCCTCGTGATCCGGCTCCTCGTGATCCGGCTCCTCGTGATCCGGCTCCCATGTGCACCGGGGCGGCGTCTTCCCGGATCCGCCGCCCCGGCCTCCGGCCGTTCGCCGGCCACGCGCCGCCGCCGCGGCGGACCATTCTCCTGGAGAAGGTGACACCGGCCATGCTCGACCACCTGATCAAGCGCGCCACCGTCGTCGACGGCACCGGAGCCCCCTCCTACGTCGCCGACATCGGCATCCGGGACGGGCGCATCGCCCTGATCGGACGGTCCCCGGCCCGGGTGAAGGCGGGCGGCAGGCTGGGGGAGCGGGCCCGTACCGAAGAGGACGCCACCGGCCTGGTCCTCGCCCCCGGCTTCGTCGACCCGCACACCCACTACGACGCCCAGCTCTTCTGGGACCCCTACGCCACACCGTCCCTCAGCCACGGCGTCACCACCGTCGTCGGCGGCAACTGCGGCTTCAGCCTCGCGCCCCTGAACCCCGCGCGGCCCGCCGACGCCGACTACACGCGGCGCATGATGAGCAAGGTCGAGGGCATGTCGCTGACCGCCCTGGAGCAGGGGGCGCCCTGGGACTGGTCGTCCTTCGGGGAGTACCTGGACGCGCTGGACGGGCGGATCGCCGTCAACGCAGGCTTCATGGCCGGGCACTGCGCCCTGCGCCGGTACGTCATGGGCCCCGGCGCCGTGGGCGGGCAGCCCGACGCCGGGCAGCTGCGGCGCATGACCGCCCTGCTGCACGAGGCGATGGACGCGGGCGCCTGGGGCCTGTCCACCACGCAGTCGTCCACCCACTCCGACGGCGACGGCCGGCCCGTCGCCTCCCGGCACGCACTGCCCGCCGAGCTGCTCGCACTGTCGGCCGCGGTCGGCGAGCACGAGGGCACCCAGATCGAGGCCATCGTCTCCGGCTGCCTCGACCGGTTCGAGGACGCCGAGATCGACCTGCTGACGAAGATGACGGCCGCCGCCGGCCGCCCCCTCAACTGGAACGTCCTCACCATCGACGCCGCCGTCCCCGACCGCGTGCCCCGTCAGCTCGGCGCGAGCGCACGGGCCCGCGCCGCAGGCGGCCGGATCGTGGCGCTCACCATGCCGATCCTCACGCCCATGAACATGTCCCTGGGCACCTTCTGCGCGCTGAACCTCATCCCCGGCTGGGGCGAGATCCTGGACCTGCCCGTCCCCCACCGCATCACGGCCCTGCGCGAGGCCGCCGTCCAGGCCGACATGCTGCGCCGCGCCCGCAGCCCCGAGGCGGGCGTCTTCCGCAGGCTGGCCGACTTCGGACGGTACGTGATCGGCGATACGTACGCGAAGGAGAACGACGGCCTGACCGGGCGCGTCGTGGGCGACATCGCCGCCGAGCGCGGCCTCGACCCGTTCGCGTGCCTGGTGGAGATCTGCGCGGCCGACGAACTGCGCACGGTCCTGTGGCCGATGCCCTCCGACAACGACCCCGCCAGCTGGGAGCTGCGCCGGGACACCTGGGAGCACCCGGACGTACTCCTGGGCGGCTCGGACGCGGGCGCGCACCTGGACCGGATGTGCGGAGCGCCGTACACGACGCGCTTCCTCGGCGACTGCCTGCGCGGCCGCAAGCTGGTGCCGGTCGAGCGGGCGGTTCAGATGCTGACGGACGAGCCGGCGCGCCTGTTCGGCCTGCGCGGGCGCGGCCGGATCGCCGAGGGGTACGCGGCCGACCTGGTCCTCTTCGACCCCGGCCGCATCGACGCCGGACCCGCCGCGCTCGTCCACGACCTGCCGGGCGACGGACCGCGGCTGGACTCGAGGGCGGTGGGCGTGGTGAGCGTACGGGTCAACGGGGTGGAGACGGTGCGGCACGACGTGGTGACGGGTGCGCTGCCGGGGACGGTGCTGCGGTCGGGGCGGGACACGGAGACGGTGGGGACGGCAGGGACGGGAAAATTTTGAATGGGGACAAAAGGGGTGGGGGTGCGGTTCCCGTACCGAGGGGAATGCCTCCTGCGGCCTTAGTGTTACCGGCCGTAACGCATGGAGGGCCTTCGTTTGCCAGGTCAACTGCCCCGTAAAGGACGAAAGTTCTTGGTCCGATTCCTGGACCATAAACCTCCGGTTGCGGAAACAGCACCCCCTACCGTCCTGCCCATGGTTCAGGTACACCCGCGGCCACAGGCCGGAGACACGGTAATGAGCGTCGCCGGCGACGGCCCGGACAGACGCGCAGGTCGGCCCGGCAAGGGCAACGGCAAGGGCCTCGGGCCCGGCAAAGGCAAGGGTCTCGGCGGCAACTCCGTAGGCCTGCTCGGCAGCGCCGTCATCGGGATCTCCACCGTCGCCCCCGTCTACTGCCTGACCTCCACCCTCGGCCCGACCGTCGGCCAGGTCGGCGTGCAGATGCCCGCCGTCTTCCTGGCCGGATTCCTGCCGATGCTGCTGGTCGCCTTCGCCTACCGCGAGCTGAACAAGGCCGTGCCCGACTGCGGCACGTCCTTCACCTGGACGGTGCAGGCGTTCGGGCCGCGCGTCGGCTGGATGTGCGGCTGGGGCCTGGTGATCGCCACGATCATCGTGCTGTCGAACCTCGCGGGCGTGGCCACGTCGTTCTTCTACCTCCTGCTGGGCGAGCTCACCGGCAGCGATGCGGTGGCCGCCCTCGACGGCAACCGCCCCGTGCACGTCGCCACCTGCCTCGCCTTCATCGCCGTGGCGACGGCGATCAGTTACCGCGGCATGACCGCGACGAAGGGCGTGCAGTACGCCCTGGTCTCCCTGCAACTCGCCGTCCTGGCCGTCTTCGCGGTGATGGCCCTGGTCAAGGCCCGCTCGGGTGACCTGCCCGCCTCCATCGACTTCTCCTGGACCTGGCTCGACCCCTTCGCCGTCCAGTCCTTCGCGGCCTTCACCGCCGGGCTCTCCCTCTCGATCTTCATGTTCTGGGGCTGGGACGCGTGCCTGACCGTCAACGAGGAGACGGAGGGCAGCGCGAAGACCCCCGGCCGCGCCGCGCTCCTCGCCATGGCCGTTCTCGTCGGCTCGTACCTGGTCACCGCCGTCGCCGCCCAGATGTTCGCGGGCGTCGGCGAGGAGGGCACCGGCCTCGGCAACCCCGACACCGCCGGCAACGTCTTCGCCGCGCTCGCCGACCCCGTCATGGGCGCGGCGCTGGGCGTGCTGCTGTTCGTGGCGGTCCTGGCCTCGGCGGCCGCCAGCCTCCAGACGACGTTCCTGCCCGTCGCCCGCACGGTCCTGGCCATGAGCGCCTACGAGGCCCTGCCCCCGTCCTTCGCCCGCATCCACCCGCGCTTCAGGTCACCGGGCCGCGCGACGGTCGCGGCGGGCCTCGCCACCGGCGTCTTCTACGCCGCCATGAGCTTCCTCAGCGAGAACGTCCTCATCGACACGATCTACGCGCTGGGTCTGATGATCTGCTTCTACTACTCGATCACGGCGTTCGCCTGCGCCTGGTACTTCCGCGGGGAACTGGGCCGCTCGGTGCGCGACGCGCTCTTCAAGGGCGTCTTCCCGGTCCTGGGCGGCGTGCTCCTCGCCGCCGTCTTCTGCAAGACGCTGTACGACATGTGGGACCCGTCGTACGGCAGCGGGAGCTCCGTCCTGGGCGTCGGCTCGGTCTTCGTGACCGGGGTGGGGCTGCTGCTGGTCGGCGCCGTCCTCATGGAGCTGATGCGGCGGCGCAGCCCGGCGTTCTTCCGCGGCGAGGTGCTGACGCGGTCGACGCCGGCGCTGGTGGTGGAGGAGTAGCGGGGCGTGGCGGGGGAGGGGCGGTGATCCGCTGCTCAGCTGCTGCCGCCGCTGCCGCTGCTGCTGCACCTCGCCCCCCGCAGATGCTCGACGCCCATGCGGTCCGTGGTGTCCGCGGAGCCGCCGAGGCGGTGGACGAGGATCCAGCGGCCGTCCGGGAAGGCGCCGGCGAAGACGGAGGAGTTGCGGGTGGCGCCGTTGTGCCAGACGAGCTCACCGGCCCGCTGCCACGCCGGGGCCGGTGCGCCCAGCACGCGCTCCACCACCAGGCCGGTGAGGATGCGGGCCGCCGCGCGCGGGGTCGCCCACATGCCGCCCGCAGGGAGTATCGCGCCGGTCATCGTCCACGGCCGCAGCCTGCGGCCGAAGAGGCCGGCCGGAACCAGGCTCCGGCCGGGCGGCGGCTGATGCGTGACCTCGCTGCGTATGCCCAGGGGGTCCAGTACGTGCTCCGCCAGCAGATCGGTGTACGGGCCGGCCGCCGCTGCTGACAATGCGGCGCCGAGTACGGCGTAACCGAGGTTGGAATACTCCTCCTTTTCCCCGGGAGGGGAGCCGGCAAGGGCGCCCAGGCCAGCCGCGAGGAGTTCGCGCAGCGCCTGGTCGGTGAAGGGGCGGTACGGGTCCGAGCGGGTCGCGCCCGCCAGCGCGGGAGGCAGACGGGGCAGCCCCGATGTGTGCTCCTGCAGATGCCGCAACGTGATGCCCGTACCCGCAGGCGTCTTCAGCCACCGCTCCACAGGATCGTCCACGGAGACCACGCCCCGCGCAGCCAGTTGCATGAGCAGCGTTCCGGTCAGCACCTTCGTCAGGGAACCGATCTCGACGAAGGCACCGGGGTCGTGACCCCGGTCGGTGTGGGGCGCGCAGAGCCCGGAGCTGCCCAGGACGCACGCAGGCGCGGAGAATTCCATGGCGCCCTATCCTGGCGGAAGAGGTGGAGGGGACTCCTCGGGGGTGGGGGCTTGGGCCTTTCGAGGGGGGTCTTCCCGGGAGGTGTCATGGGCAGCCGCACCAGATGGTTCTTCGAGCCCGGCCACACCGGCGCCGAATTCCGCGCCAGACACATGATGGTCACCTACGTGCGCGGGCAGTTGAAGAATGTGCACGGTTCGCTGGAGGTCGATCCCGGCGACCCGGAGAACGCCCGCGTGGAAGCGGTGATCGACGCGACCGGGGTCTACACCGGCCAGGAACAACGCGACGCCCACCTCCGCAGTGCGGACTTCTTCGACTGCGAGAACCACCCGGAATGGACCTTCACCGGGACGCGCGTCCATCAGGCGAGCGCGACCGAATTCGAGGTCACCGGAGAACTCACCATCCGGGGCGTGACCCGGCCCGTGACGTTCGACGTCACGTACCTGGGGCAGTGGGACACCCCCTGGTGGGAGGACGGTCGCGACGCCGGCCCCAGGCGCAGGGCCGGCTTCACGGCCACCACCAGGATCAACCGCCAGGACTTCGGGGTGAGCTGGAACGACGTGGTCGACCGGGGTGGCGTGGTCGTCGGCGACATGGTCGACGTCACGGTTGACGTCGAGGCGGTACGTGTCGAGGCGGTGCGGGAGGGTGGCGCCGCCGCGGCGGTGCAGTAAGTGGTGCGGAATAAGTGGTGCGGTAAGGGGGCGGCGGACTTACCGACTTACCAGGTCGTCCCGGTGTGGTCGGCCAGCCGCGTGGAGACCTCGGCCAGGGCCGGCGCGGCGCGCTCGGCGTCGGTGAAGAACGGGGCCTCGTGCCAGGCCGCGACCGCCCTGGTGCATGGCCTTGAACTTGAAGAGGTGCTGGATGCCCGTCATGGTGTCGGGCAGGACCTTCGCGGGGTTCTTCATCCGAGCAGTCGTGATCAAATCCTCTGTTGTGTCATGGTGGTCGGGGCGTCCTCCCCGGCCGGTTGTCGACCGTCACTTCACTCACTTCACTGACGGATCGGAACAGGGGGATGTGACAAGTGAGCGAAAAAGATCTTCTTGCGGAGCGGTTCGAAGAGCACCGGCCGCACCTGAAGGCAGTGGCCTACCGGATGCTCGGCTCGCTCGCCGAGGCCGAGGACGCCGTACAGGAGACCTGGTTCAAGCTGAGCCGCTCCGACATCAGCGAGGTCAAAAACCTCGGCGGCTGGCTGACCACCGTCACCGGCCGGGTGTGCCTGGACATGCTGCGCTCGCGCGCCACGCGGCACGAGGAGCCGCTCCACGACCAGGACGGGCAGGTCGTCCGCCTTCCCGACCCGGTCATCAGCGGGGCGGACCGCATCGACCCGGAACAGGAGATTCTCCTGGCCGACTCGGTCGGCATCGCCCTCATGGTCGTCCTGCAGACCCTCGCCCCCGCGGAACGGCTCGCCTTCGTCCTGCACGACATGTTCCACGTGCCCTTCGACGACATCGCCGACGTCATCGACCGCACCCCCGCCGCCACCCGGCAGCTCGCCAGCCGCGCCCGCCGCCGCGTCCAGGGACAGGCCCCGGCGCCCGACACCGACCTGGCCGCCCGGCGCCGCGTCGTCGACGCCTTCCTCGCCGCGGCGCGCGGCGGCGACTTCGACGCCCTCGTCGCCGTCCTCGACCCGGACATCGTGGCCCGCTCGGACGGCGGCACGCTGCGCCCGAGCGCGCTGCGCCGGGGCGCGGCCGCGGTCGCCTCCCAGGCGATCATGTTCGCCCGCTTCGCCGAGGCGGCGCTCCCGGCACTGATCAACGGCACACCCGGCGTGGTCGCCGTAGCGGCGGACGGCCGGCTGATGTCGGTCATGGCCTTCACGATCCAGGGCGACAGGGTCACGGCACTGGACATCCTGACGGACCCGGAGCGGCTGGAGCGGATCGACGTGAGCGCGCTGAGGAAGTAACCGGGTTGCGGCGTGGGGAGCTGGCTGCTGCCGCGGTGTGGTTCCTGCCGTCGTGGGCGCTTCGCTCGGCGGGCCGCCGTTGTGGCTGGGCGGGCGGCTGCCGCTGGGTGGGGGTTGGGGTCAGGGCAGGCTGGCAGCGGGGGGAGGGGTGGGGGGCGGGGGTTTGGTGGTTTGGTTGTGCGGCCGGTGGGTGGTTGGGCGCCGTACTCGCGCCGTCACGGATGCACGCGCGTGAGGAGACCGGTCTGTCCGGTTGTGGCTGAGGGGGAGCTGGCAGCTGCCGCGATGTGGTGCAGCCCGTCGTGGGCGCTTCGCTCAGCGCGCCACCATTGTGGCCGGGCGGGCGGCTGTCCCTGAGTGGGGGTTTCTGTGACCCGGGCTCCCTGGTGGGGCTGCTGAGGCATCGGCCGCCACTCTCAGGCCACTTATCTGCCGCCCTACGGCCCCGGCCGGGAGCCTGCTGAGGTAGCTAGCCGCCGTCCCGGGCCACCGATCCGCTGCCGCTACGGGCCAGGAGCAGGGAGTCGTGAGGCGAGAGGGCTCTGGTGTTGCTGTTGAGGTGCTCGGCCGCCGTCTCGGACCACTTATCCGCCGCCCTACGACCCGGGACGGTTGATTTCCGTCCACAAACGGCCGCCACCCCCACCAACCCGCAGCCGGACGCGCAACCACAACGCTCGCGAGCTGAGCGAAGCGCCCCCACCGGCCTCAACCACACCGCGGCAGCAGCCAGCTCCCCCTCAGCCACCGTCTATGCGCAAGGTCTCCTCACGCGCCCGCATTCGTGACGGCGCGAGTACGGCGGCCCACCTCCCACCGGCCGCACAGCCGACCCACCGAACCCCCGCCCCCCACCCCTCCCCCTGCTGCCAGCCTGTTCTGACGCGAGTTGGGACGTACCTTGCGGTGGCGTGTCACATCTGGGATCCCTGCCGTGTCCTATCCCTGACAGCACAATCGGGCACGGGAGGTACTCCAGCAATGAACAAGCCGATCCTGGTGACCGGCGGCACCGGCACCCTCGGCCGTGTCGTCGTCGCGCGGCTTCTCGCCGACGGCTTGCCCGTACGGGTGATGAGCCGCCGGCCGCGGCGGGAGGGCGACGAGCGGCCGTACGAATGGGCGGTCTGCGACCTCGCCAAGGGCACGGGCCTCGACGCCGCCCTGGCGGACGTACGGGCAGTGGTGCACTGCGCGACCAACGCCCGCAACGACGTGGCGGCGGCCCGGCGGCTGGTCGAAGCGGCGCGGCGGGCCGGGAGCCCGCACCTCGTCTACATCTCGATCGTCGGCATCGACAAGGTGCCGCTCCCGTACTACCGGTCGAAGCGGGAGGCGGAGCGGATCGTCCGGGAATCGGGGCTGCCTTGGACCATCCTGCGGACTACCCAATTCCACGACCTGGTGGCGACGATGACCACCGTGCAGCGCCGGCTGCCGGTGGTGCTGACGCTGAGCGGCGTGCGGGTTCAGCCCGTCGAAGTCGCCGAGGTCGCCGACCGCTTGGCGGAGCTCGTCCAGGGCGCCCCCGCAGGCCGCGTGCCCGACATGGCGGGTCCCGAAGTCCGGGACGCCCGCGACTTGGCGGCCGCCACACTCCGTGCGGCGGGCCTGCGCCGACGCGTCGTACCGCTCCGGCTCCCGGGCAAGATCGCCCGGACCCTGCGCGCGGGCGGCATCCTCGCCCCGGACCGGGCGGTCGGCAAGGTCACGTTCGAGCAGTACCTCGCCGCGCGTACGCCTCCGGCGGGGCGTCGGTGAGCGCTGCGGTCCGGATCGACTGCGCTCTACGCCGGCCAGCGCCCGGACCGCACCTCGTGGATGAACGCGGTCCAGGCTGCGGCCGGGGATATGAAGGCGGGGCCATTGTGTTGTTTGGAGTCACGCACGGCGACGTTGTTGGCCAGTGCCGCGACCGAAACGCAACTGATGCCGTGGTTATCGCCGCTGTAGGAGGACTTGAACCAGGATGATTCATCGGCCGCTTCGAGAGCGGTTATACGGGTACTAGTCGACATCGATCTCTCTCGCCAGTCGGTGGAGGAATTCGGGGGTCTTCACCGGCGCCAGGGCGCCTTCACGCATGGCGTCGAACCGCCTGGTGTAGGCCCCGACTTCGCGTGTCTTGTCAGACAAGGTCGTGCCCAGCGCGCTTTCCAGCATGACCACCGAGTCGAGTTTGGCGTCGAAGTTCAAGAGAACGAAGTTCGCCCCAGACCGGTACGTTACGAGGTTCTGCGGCATGATCTGGACCGTCACGTGGTCGAGCGCGGCTACCCGCTCGATCTCCTTGTACTGCTCACGCATGATCTCCGGACTGCCGATGGCGCGGCGTAGCGCCGCTTCGTCGAGGATGACCCGCAACTCGGGTGGATCTTCCCGGAGCAGGATCTCCTTGCGCTTCATGCGGAGTGCTACGTTCTCCTCAACGAACTCGGTTGTCCTTTCGTCGACGGACTTTGACGTCATGAAAATGGACCGGGCGTAGCTCTCAGTCTGCAGGAGCGCGAAGACGACCTGTGAATGCCATGCTCGGATCGTGGCGGCGTCGGTTTCCAGCCCCGCATACAGCACGGCTCCTGACGGCAGGAAGTTCTGATACGGCCTGTACCAGTCGCTACTGAGCGACTCACGGTGAAGCATCAGCAGGTGGTCGCGGTCGTCGGGGTCGGTGACGCCGTAGAAATCAAGCAGGTCTTCCAGGTCGCGAACGCGCGGCAGCTGGTTGTGACCGGTTTCGACTCTGTTGAGCTTCGCCTCCGAGCTCTCGATGGCTGCGGCGGCTTCCTTGGTGCTGTATCCCTTCCTTTCTCGCAGGCGCCGGAGCTCCTTGCCCAACTCCCTCCGACGGAACGTCGGACCGCGTCGTGCTGCCACTCGTGAGCCTCCTGAAGGTACTTCCTTGGCGCGTCCTTGTTCCCCGTCGGTGCGGACGTGCTGCCTCGCAGTGATGCGCAGTTACCCCTCGCAGCAGCCCTGTTGGGAGTTTCCCACTGCCTGTACCCCATCGGGCAAGCTCTGCCCGAGGTCTGTCATATGCCACTTTTTCTTACAGGGTTGATTGAGCTTGCGACCGAAAGAGTCGCCGCGGGACCGTGGTTCAGCAGCCGCAGCGATGAGCGCGGAGCCCCTCTCGCGTCGCCCCCGAAGGAGCCGTCATGCCCCTATGCCCCTACACCGGTCACACCGGCGGAGGCCTCACCTACGTCCCCCCGCCGACCGCGGCGGCAGGAGCCGGGCCGGACGTGGTGGACGCAGTGATCCGCGACGCCATCGCCATGGACCGCTGGCTCCCCGCCCCCAGTCGCGTGGCCGAGCTGACCGAACGGCTTCGCGCCTACATCGGTGCCGCCGTGCCCGTCGTCGAGGGCGCCGTGCAGGGCAGGCCGGTGGACGATTCCGTCCGTGTGGAGGTCCTCGCCACCGCCGCCGAGGCCCGCCACCGTCTCGGGCTCGGGCCGGGGAACGGCTACGCCTCGGCGATCACGTACGCCAGGAGCCTCGGCCTGGTGGCCAGGGATCTCCTCCGGCTGCAGCAGGGGCTGCGGTGAAGGGCGCGGCGGCCTGGAGATCCCTGCGCGCATGGTGGCGGTGGCGGCGGCCCGCGCGGGTCTTACCGTCGGGTCCGGCCCCGGTGGGCGCCGGAACGAGGCCCGTACCCGTTCCTCACACCGGCGGCCCGCCGACGCTCACGCCCGTGCCGGGCTGTACCTGCCTATGAGACCGGCGTGCTGGTCGTGCAGGCCGTGTCCGTGCTGCCCGAGGGGCAGTTGTTGCCCGCGGTCGTGGAGGTGACCGTGTTGGTCAGGCTGTGGTCGCCCGTCGGCGGGTTGGCCACCCGCACCGAGTAGCTGATCGTCGCCTTGGCGCCGGAGGCCAGGTCGCCCTGCCACTGGAGGGTGGGGGACGAGAACGAGGTCGTGCCCCGGTCGGAGGTGGCGGAGTTGAACGTCGCGTCGTCCACCACGTTCGACAGGTCGTCGGAGATCGCCGCGCCGCTGATGGCGGTCGTGCCGGTGTTGGTCACCGTCACGGTGTAGTTGACCGTGTCACCGGGGTGCGCCGACGTCCGGTCGACGCTCTTGGCGATTCTGATGGACGTCGCCATGGTGTCGAACGGCGCCGTCGGCACCATGGCGGCGCCGGTGATCACCCCCACGCCCACCAGGAAGGCGACGAGGGTCAGAACTCTGGGCAGACGATCAGGCAAGACGGTCCCCTCTCCCTGCGCGCATTCAGTGGGGAGATGGCTTGCACCGGGACATGAGCACTACCCATAAACCGCCCCATGGGGTGAAAGCCCGCTCAGGCCGACAGTCGTTTCACGGCGGCGTTTGAGGAACTCGCCGCGCGCTCGGTGGCGCCCCACTGGCGCCCCCTTCAGCCCAGGAACACCGGATTCGTCAGCGCCACCATCACCCCCGGCACCCCGGGCCCGCCCGTCGCCGCCCGCCGGACCTCGGCTCGTACGTACGCCGCGTGAGAAGGCGTCGTGTGCCACTCGACCGTTCCCGTGCCCGCCGCGGGCAGTGGCGTCTCGTACAGCCGGCCCTGGTCCGTTACGAACGACGCCGTGCAGCCCTCCGGGACGCCCGACACCTCCAGGCGGATCGTCACCGGGGTGGCCCGGTCGACCGGGAGGCGTTCGCCGATGCCGGCGTGCTTTCCGCGGCCGCCCGTCGCCGTGAAGGTCAGGCCCACCGCCGACGACTCCGCGATCCAGCTGCGGCCCGCGCGGATGCCGGCCAGCAGGGCCTCGCGGGACAGGCCGTCCGCGTGGACGACCGTCTGCGGCAGGCCCACCACCTGGGGCTCGCGGTGGGCGTCGCTGTTGCCCATGGCCGGCAGCCAGCGGCGGCGGCCCTCGCGTACGGCCGCCACGAGGGACGCGTCCCACGCCGCGATCGCCATCTCGTCGTCCGGCGTGTACGGGCCGTTCCAGACCTCCACCGCGTCCGCGTCCTCGTAGCCGAACTTCCAGTTGCAGCCGACGCAGGTCGCGTACGGGTGCGCGGGGACGACCAGGCCGCCCGCGCGGTGGATCGTGCGGGCGAAGCGGCCGAAGGCGGCGTCGCGGGCGCGGTAGCGCCAGTCGATGAAGACGCCGGGGTCCGTGCCGAGGGCGACGACGTGGCCGTTGCGGGTGGTGACCTCCTCTCCGGTGAGGATGAGGAGTTCGCCGTCGGGATGGGGGCCCCACAGGCCCTCCCACGCTCCGTGCGCCGACGTCGTGTTGTGCTCGGTCGTCGTGATCCAGTCCAGGCCGGCCGCCCGCGCCGCGGCCGCGATCTCGGCGGGGGTGCGCTTGCCGTCGGAGTGGACGCTGTGCAGATGGTTGTCGCCCCGGTACCAGGCCCGGCCCCGGCCCCGGGCCCGCTGCGGCGGATACACCGGGCGCGGGGTCGGTCCGGGCGGCGGTGTCCCGTACCGCAGCGTGACCGTCACCTCGTACGCCAGGCCCTGCGGTGCGACCGTGTACGGGCCGAGGACGACGTGCCAGGTGCCGGGCCGTACGGGGCCGGCCAGGTAGCCGGGGGTGGCGCGCTCGGCGCTGATCGCGAACTCGGACCGGGCGCCCCCCGACCAGCCGCGGAAGCCCGCACCGCCCAGCTCGGTGCCGCGCTCGTCGAAGATGCCGATGTCGCACGCGTTGCCCTGGGTGCCGGCGGGCACGGACGGTCTGTCGTACGCGTACGAGACGGCGATTTCGCGCACGCCGGGGGGCACGTCCACGGGCAGGTAGACGTAGTCGGGCGCTCCGGGCGGAAGGTGTCCGGTGACCTTCCGGGTCGCGGTCCGGCCGTCGTGGCCGTCCCCTGTGCTCGCGAACGTCACGGTATCGAGGGTAAGCACCGCCGCCGCGCCTGTGACAGCCGTGAGCACCGTGCGCCGGTCCGGTCGCTCCATCCGCTTCATCGCTGTCCTCCCGTGGAAGGGGCTCTGGCTCTTCGGGGGCACTGTTGTACGCCCCGATGGCGCGGAGGGGTACAGGAAGCCCCACGATTGCGACATTCGTATGGCGGCACCGCCCCGCCGGGGGTCCGTGGGGCCCGTTTGGGCTTACGGTGAGCCCCATTCCCCGCAGGACGCGAAGGAGGTGCCGCCCCGTGCGGATCGCAACCACGGTCATCCTCACCGACGAGACGATCAGCCCGGTCCGGCTCGCGAGCGAGCTGGAGCAGCGGGGCTTCGACGGGCTGTACATGCCGCAGCACACGCACATCCCGGTCAGCCGGGAGACGCCGGCGCCCATGGGCGATCCGCTGCCGCGCGAGTACGGCCGGGTCCTGGACCCGCTCGCCGTGCTCGCCCAGGCCGCGGCGGTCACCGAGCGGATCGAGCTCGGCACGGGGGTCCTGCTGGTGGCCCAGCAGGATCCGATCGCGCTCGCCAAGCAGGTCGCGACGCTCGACTTCCTCAGCGGCGGCCGCCTGACGCTGGGCATCGGGTTCGGCTGGAACGTGGAGGAGGCGGCCGACCACGGCGTCGAGTGGAAGAGCCGGCGCGATCTGGTGCGCGACCGGATGGCCCTGATGAGGGCGCTGTGGGACGAGGAACCAACGGGCTACCGCGGCGAGTTCGGTGCGGTCAGTGCCAGCTTCGCGCATCCCAAGCCGCTGCGGACCGCGCGCCGTCGCGGCCCGGACGTGCCGCCGCTCGTCGGGCCGCGCACCCTGATCGGGGGAGCGGCGGGTCCGAAGCTGTTCGCGCACGTCGCGGAGTACGCGGACGGCTGGCTGCCCATCGGCGGCAGCGGGCTGAAGGAGACGATTCCGCAGCTGCGCAGGGCCTGGCAGGAGGCCGGGCGGCCCGGCGAGCCGCAGGTCGTCCCGTACGCGGTGCACCCCTCGGCCGGGAAGCTCGCGTACTTCGCCGATCTGGGGCTCACCGAGGTCGTGGTGGGGCTGCCGTCGGCGGGCGAGGCGGAGATCCTGCGGGCGCTGGACGCGCACGCCGAATTCCTGTGAGGGGGGCGGGCAGGCGGGCGTCGCGGGCGGCCGGAGGGTGCCTCCGCCTGGGGTGACGAGAGGCACACGAATGACGGACGGACCTCCTCCGGCCGGGCCGCACCGCGCTCGTATGCTCGGACAATGACTTCCACCCCGCCGCCCCCGCAGGGATCCGCACCGACCGCCAATGCCATGCGGCGCGCCCTCAAGCGCGCCCGGGACGGTGTGGCCCTGGACGTCGCCGAGGCCGCCGTGCTCCTTCAGGCCCGCGGCGCGGACCTTGAGGACTTGTGCGCGTCCGCCGCCCGGGTGCGGGACGCGGGGCTGGAGGCCGCCGGGCGCCCCGGCGTCATCACGTACTCGAAGAGCGTCTTCATCCCCCTCACCCGCCTCTGCCGGGACAAGTGCCACTACTGCACCTTCGCCACCGTCCCCGGCAAGCTGCGCCGCGCGGGCCACGGGATGTTCATGTCCCCCGACGAGGTCCTGGCCATCGCCCGCCGCGGCGCCGAACTCGGCTGCAAGGAAGCCCTCATCACTCTGGGCGACCGCCCCGAGGACCGCTGGCCCGAGGCCCGCGAGTGGCTGGAGGCGGCGGGCTACGACGACACCATCGCCTACGTCCGCGCCATCTCCATCCGCATCCTGGAGGAGACCGGCCTGCTCCCGCACCTCAACCCGGGCGCCATGACGTGGACGGACTTCCAGCGGCTGAAGCCGGTCTCCGCCTCGATGGGCATGATGCTGGAGACCACGGCCGAACGGCTGTGGAGCGAGCCGGGCGGCCCGCACTACGGCTCCCCGGACAAGGAGCCCGCGGTCCGGCTGCGCGTCCTGGAGGACGCCGGGCGCAGCTCCGTGCCGTTCACCAGCGGCCTGCTGATCGGGATCGGCGAGACGCCCGAGGAGCGCGCCGAGTCGCTGTTCGCGCTGCGCCGCATCTCCCGTGCGTACCACGGCATCCAGGAACTGATCATGCAGAACTTCCGCGCCAAGCCGGACACGGCGATGCGCGGCATTCCCGACGCCGAACTGGACGACCTGGTCGCCACCATCGCCGTGGCCCGGCACATCATGGGCCCCTCGGCCTGCCTCCAGGCGCCGCCCAACCTCGTGGCGGGCGAGTACGAGCGGCTCATCGGCGCCGGCATCGACGACTGGGGCGGCGTCTCCCCGGTCACTCCGGACCACGTCAACCCCGAGCGCCCCTGGCCGCAGATCGATGAGCTTGCCGAGCGCTCCTCCGCCGCCGGCTTCCGGCTG
The DNA here is from genome assembly GCF_013394065.1 of Streptomyces rectiverticillatus. Lineage (NCBI taxonomy): Bacteria > Bacillati > Actinomycetota > Actinomycetes > Kitasatosporales > Streptomycetaceae > Streptomyces > Streptomyces rectiverticillatus. The sequence goes on along the minus strand of NZ_CP040752.1, from coordinate 3,148,449 downwards.
CAGGAACGCCTCGCCGTCTACCCCGAGTTCGTCCGGCGCGGCGAGCCCTGGCTGGACCCGCGCGTGCTGCCCCACGTCCGCGCCCTGGCCGACCCGGAGACCGGGCTGGCGAACGAGCACGCCGACGTCGAGGGACTGCCCTGGCAGGAGCCCGAAGACGTCTTCGTCCCCTCCGGCCGCACCGAGCTGCACCGCGCCATCGACACCGAAGGCCGCACCACCGACCGGCGCGACGACTTCGACGAGGTGTACGGGGACTGGGAGGCGCTGCGGGAGGCCGCCGCGCCCGGCATGGCGCCCGAACGGATCGACGCGGACGTGCGCGAAGCGCTGCGGCAGGCCGCCGACGACCCCACCCGGCTGACCGACCCCCAGGCGCTGGCCCTGCTGCACGCCGACGGGCCCGCGCTCGACGCCCTGTGCCGCATCGCCGACGACCTGCGCCGGGACGTGGTCGGCGACGACGTCACCTACATCGTCACGCGGAACATCAACTTCACCAACGTCTGCTACACCGGCTGCCGCTTCTGCGCCTTCGCCCAGCGGCGCACCGACGCCGACGCGTACACCCTCTCCCTGGACCAGGTCGCCGACCGCGCCGCCCAGGCGTGGGACGTCGGCGCCGTCGAGGTCTGCATGCAGGGCGGCATCCACCCCGACCTGCCGGGCACGGCCTACTTCGACATCGCGCGGGCGGTCAAGGAGCGCGTTCCGGGCATGCACGTGCACGCCTTCTCGCCGATGGAGGTCGTCAACGGCGCGACCCGTACCGGCATGTCCGTACGGGAGTGGCTGACCGCGGCGAAGGAGGCCGGGCTCGACACCATCCCCGGCACGGCCGCGGAGATTCTGGACGACGAGGTCCGCTGGGTCCTCACCAAGGGCAAGCTGCCCGCCGCCACGTGGATCGACGTCGTGCGCACCGCCCACGAGGTCGGGATCCGGTCCTCGTCCACGATGATGTACGGGCACGTGGACCAGCCGCGGCACTGGCTCGGGCACTTCCGCCGGCTCGTCGAGATCCAGCGGGAGACGGGCGGCTTCACGGAGTTCGTCACGCTGCCGTTCATTCACACCAATGCCCCCGTGTACCTGGCGGGCATCTCGCGCCCCGGCCCGACCATGCGGGACAACCGGGCGGTCACGGCCATGGCCCGGCTGCTGCTCCACCCGCACATCACCAACATCCAGACCAGCTGGGTGAAGCTCGGCGCCGAGGGGGCGGCGGAGATGCTCCGCTCCGGGGCGAACGATCTGGGCGGGACGCTGATGGAGGAGACCATCTCCCGCATGGCGGGCTCCTCGTACGGCTCGTACCGGTCGGTCCGCGACCTGGTCGCCATCGCGGAGGCGGCGGGACGGACGGCGCGGGCGCGCACGACGCTGTACGGGGAGGTGCCGGCGGAGCGGGTGGCTGCCGCGCTGGCTTCGGACGGGCACCTGCCGGAGCTGCTGCCGGTACTGGACGACTAGCGTCGGGCGCGCGGGGTTGTCGGCGTGGCCGCCCGGCTCGGTGACGGATCCCGCCGGGGCCGCGCCGCCGGGGCCGGTCGCCGTCGCGGCGGGGAGATTTGCCCCGGTCCCACCCTTTCGCGGTTTTCCGGGGCGGTGTCCCGGGCCCTCGGCAGGGCTGTGTCCCGGCTTGCGGAGGAGGGCGATGTTGCCGTCTTGTCGCGATGCCTCGATCAGACGGCAACCGACGGGCGTCTAGGGTGGCCCGCATGTCTTGGCCTCAGAATCCCCAGCAGCCCCACCAGCCTCCGCAGCCGCATCCGCCGCAGCCTCCGCAGGGCGTACCGCAGGGCGGGGCGTGGGGTGGGCCGGAGGCCACTGCCGTCGACCAGCCGGCCGTCGCCCCGCCGCCCGGTGGCGTCCACGCCGCGCCCACCGCCTTCGCGCAGCCCGCGGTGACGCCGCCCGCCCCGGCGCAGGGCGGCGGCGCCCACGCCCAGCCGACCGTCTTCGCCCAGCCCGCCGTCCAGCCACCGGGCCCCGGCGCAGCCGGATCCGTGCCGCCTCCGCCCCCGCCGCCGGGCGGCTGGACGGCCCCCGCCCCGGCACCGGCACCTGCCCCCGCCCCGCCCGGCGGTGGCGGCGGAGGCGGGAACAACAAGACCCTGCTGGCCGTCGTCGGCGGCATAGTGGCCCTCGCCGTCATCGGCGGCGGTGCGTTCTTCCTCCTCAAGGGCGGCGACGACAAGAAGGACGAGAAGGCCGGCGGCGCGTCGCAGGCCCCCAGTGCCCCGGCCGCGGGGAACCAGCAGCAGCCCGCCCCCGAAGGCGGCGCCAACAGCCAGGCTCCCGCGGACGGCGGCCCGCAGGCCGTGCCCGCCGGATGGCAGACGCAGACCAGCAAGGAGCACAAGCTCCAGTACGACGTGCCCGGCACGGGGGAAAAGTGGAAGATCTTCCCCCAGGACACCATGATCGCGTACGCGGACGCGTCCGGTAAGCCGCAGATCTCGATGCGCGACATCGCCAACTTCAGTGAGGGCGGCTGCGCTTCGTCCGCCAACCCCAACTCGATCGGTGAGGCCGGCAAGGGCCAGCTCGCCACCGTCGGCACGGCGGGCGGCGACGCCTCCCTCAGCATCCAGGAGAACACCCGCAACTGGGCGGGAAACTGGGGCGTCTACGCGTACGGCGGCCTGAGCAACAAGCCCAAGATCGAGGTCAGCCAGGCCAAGCCCTGGAAGCAGAACGGCATCGAGGGCTGGACCGCCACCGCCAAGGTCAAGGTCCTCAACCGCCCGAGCCCGTGCGTGCCGCCCACGGCCATCGTCAAGAGCATCGTGTGGAAGCTCCCCAGCGGCGAATTCAGCAGCTGGATCATGTATGCCGACCAGGGCGTCTCCGGCGCACTGCCGGAGTCCCGGATCGACGAGATCATGAAGACCGTCCGCCCGCTCAAGGGCTGAGGCCGAGAGCTGAGAACAGGAAGGGGGCGGGAGACCATGACCACCACCGCACTGTGGAGCCGGGCGCAGCAGCAGGACTTCCGCGCCCGCGTCCGCGGCTGCCTGCTCGGCGGGGCGATCGGCGACGCGCTCGGCGCGGGCATCGAGTTCCAGTCGCTGCACGCGATCAGGGATGCCCACGGGCCCGCCGGCGTACGCGACTACGTCCGGGCCTACGGGCGGCGCGGTGCCGTCACCGACGACACCCAGATGACGCTCTTCACCGTGGACGGCCTGATCCGTGCCGAAGTGCGGCGCGACGGCGGCACCTGGCCCGCGCCCGAGGAGGTGCACCGCGCGTACCTGCGCTGGGAGGCCACCCAGCGCTACCCGGGGCCCGACGTGCGCACCCCCGCCCTCGGCCGGCTGGGCCGCCAGGAGTGGCTGTACTCGCAGCGCGCGCCGGGCAACGCCTGCCTGTCCGGGCTGGCGGACGACCGGATGGGCACCCTCGCCGCGCCCAAGAACCCGCAGTCCAAGGGGTGCGGCACCGTGATGCGCTCGGCGCCGTTCGGCCTGCTGGTGGACCGGGAGGCCGCGGAGGTCTTCCGGCTGGCCGCCGAGTGCGCCGCGCAGACCCACGGCCATCCCTCGGGCGTCCTGGCGGCGGCCGCCTTCGCGGCGATCGTGCACGGCATCGTCCGCGGCGGGACGCTGGAGACGTCGGTGCGGCAGGCCCTCGACCTGCTGGCGCAGTGGGGCGGTCACGAGGAGACGACGGCCGCGCTCCGGCAGGCCCTCGACGCCGTACGCCAGGGGGCGCCGAGCGCCGAGCGGCTGGAAGCGCTCGGCCAGGGCTGGGTGGCCGAAGAGGCCCTTGCCATGGGCGTGTACTGCGCGCTGGTCGCCGAGGACATGCGGCACGGGCTGCTGCTCGCCGTCAACCACGGCGGCGACTCCGACTCCACGGGCTCGATCTGCGGCAACCTGCTCGGCGCGCTGCACGGCGAGACCGCGCTGCCGCCGGACCTGCTGGCCGAGCTGGAGGGGCGGGCCGCGATCGCCGAACTCGCCGACGACTTCGCCCTGGAACTCACCCAGGGGGCACAGCTGCACGGCCCGGACATCGCCTCGACGGCCTGGACGGAGCGCTACCCGCAGGGCTAGTGGCCGGGGCGGCCGACGGCCGGGGGCCGTTGCGATTGCACAACCCGGGGTCGCGGCCGCACGGCCGCGACCCCCGGTTCACGTTGCCCGGATACGGCGGAACCCCCTCGGCCGGGACGGCGGACCAGTCGAGGGGGTTCTGCGCGGAACTGCCTTGGGGTGGTGAAGATGTCGTATCGGGCGGACTTATCAGAAGTCGTACGCGCGACGGGAAACGGTCGTCACAAACGAGGACCAGGCGGCGGGCTTGAAACCGAGAATCGGCCCCTGGGGGTCCTTGGAGTCACGGACCGCGATGGACTGGGGGAGAGGGGAAGCGACCTCCACGCAGTCGCCGTTGGCCAGCGAGTACGAGGACTTGCGCCACGTGGTGTTTCCCTGCTGGATGGCCATGATTGCTCCCATGCCTTGGTGAGTATGTGCCTTGATCAGAAACGCCGGTCGGAACGCCGGTTTCCCGAGGTGCGACCGACGTTACGCGCCAACATCACCTGATGAACGGGCCATTCACTCGACCGGATGGCATATTCGGGAACGCCCTTCCCGGTTGACCGGTGGAGGGTGTACCGTGCGGCGGCCGCCCGGGAGACGGGTCCGGCTGCCGGTGCGCGCTCGCTCGGATCTGCTCGGATCAGCGCGGATCCGCTCGGATCAGCCAGAACCGCCGCGCTCAGAGCTCCGCCGCCCACTCCTCCGCGACCCGGTCGATGAACTGCCGGGAGTGATCCGCGTTGAGGGCCTGCATTCGCAAATGCTCATACATCACGCTGTAGGTCTGCACATCGTTCGGCTTCTCCAGGTAGAGGTCACTGGTGATCCCCTCCAGATAGACCGTGCTGGCATCCTGCGGGTCGTTGAACTCAAGAATGGAGAACTTTCCGTACATGCCCGGATGTGCACCCACGTCGTACGGCAGCACCTGCACCGTGATGTGCGGTTCCATGCTGAACTGCACGAGCTGGCGCATCTGTTCCGCCATGATCTCCCGGCTGCCCACGATCCGGCGCAGCGCCGATTCGTCGATGACCGCCCAAAGCCGCAGCGGATTCTCCGGATCGGTGATCCGTTCCTGCCGCCGCATCCGCACCTGCACGCGCCGCTCGATATCCGCCGTCGTCGCCTCCGGCCAGGAGCCCTCGGTCACGGCGCTCGCGTAATTGGGCGTCTGCAGCAGACCCGGTACGAGAGATGCCTCGTACACGCGCAGTGAGGCCGCATCCGTCTCCAGACCGATGTAGACGCTGTAGGGAATGTCGCCGAAGGCGTGCCACCAGCCCTGCTGGCGCGACTCCTTGGCCATCTGCATCAGCGAATCGACAATGCGGTGGTCCTCGACCCCGTACACCCCGCAGAGATCGCGCACGTCGCGCTGGCTGATGCTGCGACGGCCGTTCTCCAGGCGGCTGATCTTCGACTGCGAGACGAGCAGCCGCTCGGCGACCTCCTCGGCGGTCATGCCCTTGAGTTCGCGGAGCTTGCGCAGCTCCTGCCCCAAGCGGCGCCGCCTAACGGTGGGATTGACACTGGACGCCACGGGACGCACCTCCGGCTCCGTCATGCTGCTGTCTCCTGACCTCGCAGCCTGCCACCACATGCCGGGGCGGCGCTGGAAAATGCCACACAGAGTCCGCCTGCGGTGAAGGGTTGCCGGGGCCGGCCGCTGCGGACCGTGCATCGTCCCGTGCAAGTGCACGCGGGGTGGTGGGCCGGACCGCCGTCCCGGGCGGCCGGCCCACCACCCCGCGCGATATCGCGGCTCCCGAACCGGGCCGGGGGACTGCGCTGCGGTCGGTCGAGCTCTGGGTGTGCTGTGGGTGTTGCTGTGCGGGTGGTGCGGTGATGCAGTGATGCGGTGATGGAGGGTGGTGCGATGTGCTGTGTTGCGCCGTTCTCCGGGCGGTCAGCGGCTTCGGCGGCGTCGGCTTACGACGCGCCGGCCCGGGCCATCACGGCCGTCCCCTGGGCCACCTGCTGCCCGGACGCCGTACCCCGGACCGAAGTGCGCCGCCCCGAGCCGCCGGCGCCGTGGGCGCCCGCGCCGGAACCGGCCGCCGCCGGGGCCCGCCGCGGCTGCGCCGCGACGCCGTTCTGCACGTCCATCACGGCGTGCGCCACGAGCCCGCCCATCGGGTCGTGCCTGATCAGATCCCGCAGCCGGGAGCGGGAGGACCGCCCCTCGTTGCCCGGGTAGAGGTGCTTGCCGAGACCCACCGCGTGGGCCAGGGCGGCGAGCGCCGCGGTCCGCGGGTCCGGCGGGACGCCGGTGCGGATCGCGCTGTCCAGTCGGGCCCTGATCTCCCGGCTGATCGCGGTGTCCGTCGCCTGATAGCGCGTCGTCGGCAGCACCCCGCACATCTGGCCCGCCACGGCATGCACCATGCCGCACCGCTCCAGGTGCGTGAGATACGTCTGGCGCAGCCCCAGCCGGGGCCCGCCGATCCAGTGGACGGCGCGGACCGGACTGCCGCGGCGGCGCAGCAGTTCGAGCGCGGTGTCCAGTGTCGGATCTCCTGTCGGCCGCGGCATCACCACGGCGATACGATCCCCGTCCGGGGCTATCCGTCCCGCCAGAGCCAGCTCCACTAGCTGCGCCCCGGCGAGACCCAGGTCGAGCGACTGCGGCTGCGCCGTGGTTCCCGTGGCCGGGTCCAAAGCGAGCAGCAGAAGCTCCTCCGGAATTGTTCTGCGGCTCCTGCCCATCCATGCCTCCCCGCGTGGATGTCTGACAGGGTGACCCCTCTCACATTGGTCTGTCGAGAGTGCGTGGTGGCTTCGGGTGGGAACCGGTAGGTATGTCGTCTCGTCTAGCACGTCGGTGAGGCCGGTCGATCCCTTCCAGCGGTGCGGTTGCGCGGTGACGGGGCTGCCGCACAGGACACTGGTAAGCGTTTGAGAAGGTTCGGCCTGCGGGGTGCGGAGCACCCCGCGGTGGCGTATCGCGTGGGAATTCGAGGAGGCATCGGTGGCGGGCGAGTCCCCCGGCAAGTCGGAGCAGCGGAAGTCGTCGGGGGAGACGACTGGCGGCGAGCTCGACCCGCGACTCGGGGTTTTCCGGGAAACTTCCGGAAAGCCGTCCGGGAAAGCTGACGCGCCCGAGAGCGCGGATGCCGCGGATGCCGCCGAAGGCGGCCGTGAAGAAGTGTCCCCGGCGTCCGGTGAGGCCGATGCGGATGCAAAGGCCGAGACCGCTGCGGAGGACTCGGCGAAGGCCGGGTCCGCCGCCGGGCCCTCCGCCGGGAGCCGCGCGGCGGCCGGCGGCGACGCCCGCCTGAAGGCCGCTGTGGCGGCGTGGGTGGCCGGTACGGACGAGGAAGAGACCGAAGAGGGATCCGAGGCCTCCGACGGCCCGGAGAAGGCCTCCAAGGCCCCTGCCGCGGACGAGGCCGGCGAGCCCGGCGCGAACGGTGCCCTCTCGGGCAAGGACAAGGACTCCGCGCCCGCCGACCGGGCGACGGCCGTTTTCCGTACGGTCCGGCCGAAGGCCGATGCCTCGTCGGGTGACGGCGATGGTGACGGCGACGGCGACGGCAAGGCGACGAACGCCGCCTCCGGCGATGCCCCGTCCGGCAAGGACAAGGACAAGGATTCCGCGCCCGCCGACCAGGCCACCGCCGTCTTCCGTACGGTCCGGCCGAAGGGTGACGGGTCGGCCGCGGGTGGCGACGGCAAGGCCTCCGAGGTTGCGAAGGGCGCCTCCGGCGAGGACAAGAACGCCTCCTCCGCGGGCCGGTCCGCGAACGGTGCCCCGTCCGGCAAGGACAAGGGCAAGAGCAAGGATTCCGCGCCCGCCGACCAGGCCACCGCCGTCTTCCGTACGGTCCGGCCCAAGGCCGACGAGGAGGCCCCGGCCGCCGACGGCAAGTCCCGCGGATCCGACGATCAGGCGACCGCCCTGCTCAAGGCCCCCGTCCTCGATGCGCCCGCCCGCAAGGACGGTGCCGCCAAGGACGGTGCCACCAAGGGCGAGGACTCCGACTCCGAGCGCACCAGCCAGTTCGTGCCGCTGAAGTCGCTCGACGGCGCCGCCGCCAAGCCGGCCACCCCGGCCACCCCGGCCAAGGTGCCCGCCAAGGACACCGCCAAGGCCGCCCCGGCCAAGGACGCCGCCAAGGCGCCCGCCAAGGTCCCGGCCCCCGCCTCCGCCAAGCCCGCCATCCCGGTCAGCGTCACCCCGCCCGCCCCCTCCGAGCGGACGAAGCAGCAGCCGCTGCCCCCGAAGCCGGGCGGCGGCCCCACCGTGCCCCCGGCGGCGGGGCAGCCCGCGGCGCCGCTGGACCTGCTGGCGCAGCTGACGAACACGCCTCCGCCTCCGGAGACGCCCGTCCGCACGGTCCTGCGCCGGGTGAAGATCTGGACGCCGCTGGTCGTGCTGCTGGCGATCATCTTCTGCGTGGTGCAGGCGTTCCGCCCGCTGCCGGAGCCGACGCTGGTGCTCACGGCGAAGAAGGCGTTCAAGTTCGAGGGCGACAAGGCGCAGATGACGTGGCCGGCGACCGGCCAGGCGTACGTCGAGGTGGACGGCCTCGGCGCGCTGGGCGAGTCCGGCGAGGAGAAGCCCGTCCCGATCGCGAGCGTCACCAAGGTGATGACCGCGTACATCACCCTTCGCGACCACCCGATGAAGAAGGGGGACAAGAAGGGCGCGCTGATGACCGTCGACGCCAAGGCGGTGAGCGACTACCAGAAGGGCAAGCCCGAGGGCGAGTCCCTGGTCCGGGTGACCGAGGGCCAGAAGCTCTCGGAGTACGAGGCGCTGGAAGCGCTGATGCTGCCGTCGGCGAACAACATCGCCAAGCTGCTGGCCCGCTGGGACGCCGGTTCCGAGGAGGCGTTCGTCAAGAAGATGAACGACACCGCCAAGGACCTGGGCATGGTGAACACGACGTTCACCGACCCGAGCGGCTTCGACGCGACGACGAAGAGCACCGCGAAGGACCTGGTCAAGCTGGGTAAGAAGGCCATGGCGGACCCGGTCTTCAAGGAGATCTCGGGGCTGACGGAGTACATCGACAGCAACGGCGAGAAGCAGAAGAACTTCAACCCGATCGTTCCGCTGTACGGCACCGGCATCAAGACCGGCACGACCACCGCGGCCGGCGGCAACCTGCTCTTCGCCGCGGAGAAGAAGATCGGCGGCACCACGCAGCTGATCATCGGTGCGGTGCTGGCGCAGCACAAGACGCCGATCATCGACTCGGTGGTCGCGGCGACCAAGGACGCGATCGAGTCCGCGAAGAAGGCGCTCGAGGCGAAGACGGTCGTGAAGAAGGGCGACGTCGTGGGCGCCGTGGACGACGGCCTGGGCGGCCGCACCCCGGTCGTGGCGACCAAGGACGTCACGGCCGTCGGCTGGGCGGGCCTGTCCGTCGGCCTGGCGCTCAACGACGGCGGCCACAAGCTGCCGCACGCGGCGAAGTCCGGTGCCGAGGTCGGCATGCTGACCGTGGGCAGCGGCCCGGGCCAGGTCCGGGTGCCGGTGGCGCTGAAGGCGCCGCTGGCCGAGCCGGGCTTCGGCGCGAAGCTCACGCGCCTCGGCTGAGGTGCGCAGGGGGCGGCGGTCGCCGTCCCCGACGGGCCCTCGCGGCGTGCTAGCGTCGCGAGGGTTTGAGCACGGCCGCGCGCCGTGCCGCTACCCGCGGAACCCGGGCAGCGCGAAGATGGGGGAAGACCTCCGGGGGAAGACGGGGAGAACCGCAGTGACCACCGTGGACCCGGCACGGGCCGGTAAGCCGGACAAGCCGGGTGAGCAGGACAAACGCGTGTCCGCCTGCCCGGGAGCCCCGCAGCCCTCCGGCGGCGCAGGACTGCGCGGGCGTCTGACGCGCGCGGGCCGCGCGGCGGCCGGCCGCCCCGTCCTGACGACCCTGTGCGTGGCGGCGGCGCTGCACGTGCTGTGGGTGTACGTGTTCGCGAACAGCGGCGGCGACCTGGCCGCCCAGGACGCCTGGGCCGAGTTCGTGGGCCAGCACCCCGACTCGGCGTACAACCTCGCCTGGTACGGCGGCATGCACCCCGTCTCGTACAGCGTGATCTCGCCGTACCTGATGGCCAGCATCGGCGTCCGCACCACGATGATGATCGCGGGCACGCTCTCGGCGGGCCTGATCGCCCTGCTGCTCGTGCGCAGCAGGGTCGTGCGCCGGCCGCTCGTGCCGGCCTTGTACGGCACCTTCGCGCTGACCTGCAATGCGATATCCGGCCGGGTCACCTTCGGGCTCGGCACGATGTTCGGCCTGGCGGCCGTCGCCGTGATCTTCGCCTGGCCGATGCGCTGGCGCTCGGAGGGCAAGTACCGCTGGGGCCGGGCGGGGCTGGCCGCGCTGGCGGCTGCGCTGGCGACGGCGTCGAGCCCGGTGGCCGGCCTGTTCGTGGGCTTCGTCGCGGCCGCCCTGTGGCTGGGCAAGCGCCGCCCGGCGGCGTACGCGCTGGGTGTCTCCCCGGCCGTGGTGGTGGGTCTGTCGGCGTGGCTGTTCCCGTTCTCGGGCCACCAGCCGATGTCCTTCGTCTCGGCGATCCTGCCGCTGCTGAGCGGCGTCTTCGGGGTGCTGTTCGTCCCCAAGGAGTGGCGCACGGTCCGGACGGCCTCGGCGCTGTACGTCCTGGCCGTCCTGCTGGTCTGGCTCATCCCCTCCCAGATCGGCACCAACATCTCCCGGCTCGGCATGATCTTCGGCGGGACGGTGCTGCTCGCGGCCCTGCCGGAGCTGAAGGTGCCGCGCCCGGCGGAGCTGCTCAAGGGCGGCCTGCGCTGGACGGCGCTCATCCTCGCCCTGGTCACGGGCACGTCGTGGCAGCTCGCGGGCACCATCGGCGACATCATCCACACCACGCCCGCCGCGTCCTGGGCCCGCGAGCTCGCGCCCCTGGTGCACCGGCTGCAGCAGGCCGACGCGGCGCGGGGCCGGGTCGAGGTCGTGCCCGCCCGCAGCCACCGCGAGTCCTCGGCCCTCACCCCGTACGTCAACCTCGCCCGCGGCTGGAACCGGCAGGCCGACCGCGAGCGCAATCCGCTCTTCTACGAGCCCGGCCTGCTGACCTCCTCGAGCTACCGCGCCTGGCTCGACCGCTGGGCCGTGCACTACGTCGTGCTGCCCACCGACGAGCCGGACCCCGCGGCCGTCGACGAGGCCAAGCTCGTCGCCAAGGGCCAGCCCTACCTGCGCCAGGTGTGGTCCGACGCCAACTGGCGGCTGTACGAGGTCGAGGCGCCGACGCCGCTGGCCGACCCCCCGGCGGTCGTGAAGCGCACGGACGCGGAGGGCATCACGATCACCGTGGACAGGCCGGGCCCGGTCCTCATCCGCATCCCGCACTCGCCGTGGCTGGGCCTGGTCGACGAGAACGGCAAGGACGTCAAGCCCCCGAAGGCGGGGCCGCGCGGCGAGCCGGCGGTCAACGTCAACGGCTGCCTGTCCAAGGAGGTCCAGGAGGCCCGCGAGGACCGGCCGCAGGACGACTGGACGGTGCTGCACGCGCCGAAGCCGGGCACGTACCACATCGTGGCGCGCTACAAGCTGCCGCGCGGCACGGGCTGCCCGGACAGCCTGGTGAAGTAGCCCCGCCGACTGGTGAAGCGGCCCCGTCGGCTGGTGCAGCCCCGCCGGTCGCCTGCGGGTCACTCGCAGACGCGTGGCGGTGACCCGGCGGCCCGCGGCGGGGCCTTGAGGTCCTTCTGCACGCCGTCCAGGTAGTCCAGCACCTTCTGCTGCCTCTTCGGGCCGGGGTCGCTGAGGTAGTCCAGGACGCCGTGCTGGAAGGCGAAGCGCATCCGGAGCGGCATGACGTCCGAGGCGTCCAGGCACTTGGGCCGCTGCCGGTCCCGGAGGGCCTTGCCGATGGAGTCGTTGACGCGCTCGGAGGGGCCGGGCTGCGGTGCGCTCGCGGTGACGAAGAAGGGCCGGCCGGGATTGCCCGGGTCCTTCGCGGCCTTGCCCGCAGCCCCCTGCCGGCCGCCCGCGGCGGGGCCGGGCGGTGCCTCGGCCCACGCCCGCTGTCCCTGCGGGGAGGCCAGGAAGCGCATCAGGTCCCGGGCCGCCGCGCTCTTCCCGAAGAGCGTCGCGAAGTCCGCCGACACCTCGGAGGAGGCGGGCCGGAGAGCGATGCCGGGGAGCACCTCCCGCGTGGGCACGAAGGCCGCGCGGCGGGTGTAGTCGGAGTCGCGGATGAACGAGCCCTGGTGCTGCAGGGCGCACGGCGAGGAGAAGATGCTCTTCGCGAAGTCCTGGCTCAGGGCCGCCGTGGCCGGTCCACGGGCGAAGAGCCCCCCGAACGTCCGCCAGGCGTCGGCCACCGGCCCGCGCGACCACTCCAGCTCGCCCCGGGCCCACTGCTCGTAGACCTCCTTGCCGCTCTGCTGCAGCAGGATGTCCTCGATCCAGTCGGTGCCCGGCCAGCCGGACGTGGCGTCGCCGCCCATGCCCGCGCACCACTGGCCGCCGCGGGCCGCGAGCGTGGGCAGGTCCTGCCGGCGGGAGGGGTCGTACCAGACGACGCTCTTCAGATCGGCCTTGACCGCGATGGCGTAGACCTTGCCGCCGATCGTGGGGGCCCACAGCGGGCCGTACCCGTCCAGGGTGTCCCCGAGGACCGGGGCGAGCTCCCGCGGCGGGGTCTCCGAGCCGACGTACTCGCGCACTTCGCCGAGGCTCGGCAGGATCGCGACGTCCGGAGCGTTGCCCGCGTTCAGCCGGGAGAGCAGCACCTCGCGCAGGGCGGTGGTGCCCTGGTAGTCGACGTCGACGTGGTACTTCGCGGAGTACGCGTCGAGCACCTGGCGGAAGCGCGCCTCCTCGGTGTCCGTCCACGGGGCGAGGACGGTGATGCGCCCGTGGTGCTCGCCGCGCGCGTCGCCCGTGCCGATGGCGCAGAACAGCACCAGCCACAGGGCCAGGAGGACGGTCGCGGCCTCGAAGGAACGTATCCGCCGGCCGAGGCTCTGCGGGACCCGGGCGAAGCGGTACTCCTCGATGCGGGGCTGGAGGCCGAGGACGGTCAGGGCGGCGATGACGACGGCCGCCAGGAGGATCCAGGCGGGGACGGCGGTCAGCCAGTGGGTGTCCTGCATGTGGCCGCGCACCGTCTCCGGGACGCTGCCGGAGACGTCGCCGCCGCGGGCCGCGCCGTAGGCCCGGCCGAGGTCGCCCTGGAGCTGCAGGGCGGCGGTCAGGAGCAGCGGCACGAGCCCCGCCAGCAGCAGGGTGGCCCCCGCGAGGGGGCCGTTGAACCGGCGGCGGAAGCGGCGCCGGAGGAAGAGCTGAGTGTCGACGAGCAGCCAGGCCAGCGCGCACCACAGCAGGACCGCCACGCCCCAGGCGAGCTTCAGCAGCCAGCCGGTCGACGTCTGCGCCCTCAGCACCGCCGCCTGCCGGTCCTGGACGTCCGCGAGCCGGGCGATGACGCCGCTCTTCTTGCGGTTCAGCGTGCTGTCGGCGTAGTGCAGGTAGGCGTCGCGGAGCCTCTCGTCGGCCTGGCTGCGGGCGGCCTGCCCGACGAGGTAGTCGTACGAGGAGAGCTGGCCGGCCGCGGTGCTCAGGATGCTCTGGCCCGCAGAGCCCGCGACAGTGGTGGCGGAGGCCTTCTCCAGGCTCCTGAAGGCGGCGTTGAACTTCGCGCGGTAGTCCTCGCCGGTGCCCTCCGTGGCGGCCGCCGGGCTGCGCAGGGCGGCCTTCGCGGCCTTCAGCGAGTCCTGCAGGGCCTTCTGTGTCGCGGCGACGTGGCCCATCGCCGGTACGGTGCGGTCCGGCACCTGGGCGGCGTCCCGGCTCACTCCGTAGTACGCCGCCAGGAGGGCGCCGCAGGCGAGCACGGTCGCCACCAGCAGGGCGGCCGTCCGGCGTATCAGCCAGGGCCTGGTGTTCACAGGGGAGTTCGCGGGGTTGCTCGCGGCGGTCTTCGCGGGGGTGGTCATGCGGCCGGCTCCGGCGGCTCGTGCTCCGGCCGTTCGTGCTCCGGTCGCCGGTGCTGCTCCGGTGGCGCGGGCCTGTCCGCGAGGCCGTACCGGCACTGGGAGCAGACCTGTGCCGTGCCGGGGGAGACGCGCCCGCAGCGCGGGCACTGCACGTCGGGCCGGCCGGGTGCCCCGGGCCCGCCGGGCGTGCCGGAAGCGCGGGCGCCCGGTGCCGCAACCGGCGCCGCACCGGGCGCGTGCCGCTGCCCGGGCACGGGCCTCGGCGAGGCGGGCGGCCGGGGCGGCTCGGGCGGCTCGGGCGGCGAGGCCGCCCAGGACGCCTGCGTCTGCGTGCTGTGGTCGGAGCCCACCCAGGCCGCGTGGAGGTCGCCCGCGGCGATGGCGTCGCGCAGCCGGACCCGCCCTTCCCGGGCGTCGTCGACGTGCACCAGCCGCCGCAGCCGGCGCAGCATCTTCTCGTCGCCGAGGTCGTGGGCGAGCCGCACCGCCCGGCCCCACTCCTCCTCCGCGGTCGCGCGCCCGCCGCGCTCGTACGCCTCGCAGCCGGCGTTGACCGCGCGGCCCAGGTCGGCGTGGCCGGCGAAGTGGGCGACGCGCGGGTGGACGCGCGTGGACAGGGCGGCGTCGTCGGTCCAGTGGACGAGCAGAGGGAGGGGCCGGGGCACGGCGACGACGGCCTCGGCGGGGTGGCCGCCGACGGCGTCGGCCACCAGCGACAGGGACGCCAGCTGCATGTCCTCGCCCATCGGGTCGCCGGCGGGGTCGGCCGTGACGCACAGGTGGTAGTCGCGGGATTCGTCGCCCCAGGCCCCGGTCGGGAAGTCCCAGCTGCGCTCCCCGGACTGCACGGCTTCCGCGGTCAGGTCCAGCTCGGTGGGGAAGACCTGCTTGAAGAAGCGGAGCTCGCTGCCGACGCGCAGCCGGACGCGGATCCGTATGCCGGGCAGCGCCTTCGTCATGGCGCTGGTCATCATCGTGCGGAACTCCTCCTCCAGGTCGGAGTCGCGCTCGACCGCATCCGCCTTGCCGTGCAGCCGGGCGGCGATCGCCCGCAGTTCGGCGGCGGCCCACTGGTCACCGATGCCGCGCGCGTCGCAGGTGAACTTCCCGGCGCAGCCGGCCAGGACGCGCTCCAGCTCGTCGGGCCGGTCGTGCTCGTTCCTGCCGTCGGTCAGCAGGAGGGCGTGCCGGATGGGGTGGTCCTGCTCCGGGGCGGTGAGCAGGTCGCGGGCGCAGGCGAGCCAGGAGGCGATGGCCGTGCCGCCCGCGGCGACGAGGCCGTGGGCGGTGCGGGCGGCGTCGGCGCGGGTGTCGGGGCCGGCGACGGCCATCCGGCCGGTGGCCGGGTAGACGACGCGGGCCTTGTCGGTGCCTTCGACGAGGGCGAAGCGGGTGCCGTCGCGCAGGACGCCGATGGCGGCGGCCGCGGCCTTGCGGGCCGCCGAGATCTTCGTGCTGGGCCAGCTCATCGACCCCGAGCAGTCGATGACGACGACCTCGGCGGAGGAGGCGTGCGTGGTGAGCCCGCCCAGCCCGTGGCCCTCGACGGTGAGGACGGCGTGGGCCGGTACGGTGCCGGAGCCGGCCGGCAGGTGCTTGTTCTGCCCCAGCTGGGCGGTGAGGGCGGGCAGGGCCGCCGTCGGTGCGCGGTCCTGCGGGCCCGCACCGTCATCTCGGTTCATCGCGCATCCCGGTTCATCGCGTCGGTCCCTTGCCTCGGTCCATTCGTTCCCCCGTACCGGATGTGCCAGACGTGCCGGACGTGTCAGCCCTGCCGGCCCTGCCGACCGTGTCGGCTCTGCCGGTCGTGTCAGAAGCGGGTCTTGGGGCGGACGCGGTTCGCCAGGTCGACCAGGGCGGCCAGGCCCCCGGGCGTGGGCGCCTGCCGGGCCAGCCGGCGCAGCTTCGCCTCCAGCCGGGAGCGGAGGGCGAACTCCTCGTCGTCCGCGCCGAAGAGTGCGGCGCCCCCGCCCGGCTCGCCGGCCGCCGCCCCTGCCCGTACCCGCTGCAGGGCCACTTCGAGCGTCTCCGCCTCCAGCCGGTCGCGGGCCGGGCCGCCGGGGTGGCCCTCGTCCAGGTAGAGCCGGGGCAGGCGGTCCAGGGCCGCGGCCAGGTCGGCGCGGCCGGGCAGCCCGCGGGCGGGCAGCTCGCGGGTAGGGCCGGGGCGGAGGCGGCCGGAGAGGATGCGCACGCAGGCGATGCGGGCCGCGTCGTAGTGGCGGGAGACCTCCGGCAGGCCGCTGAGGAGCTCGACCGCGCCGGTGCGGTCGCCGGTGGCCAGCCGCAGCCGGGCGATCCCGAAGGCGGCGCTGCCCTGGGAGCGGTTGCGCTGCCACACGGCCTGGTAGTAGCGCTCGGCGGCCTCCGCGTCGCCGCGCTGCTCGGCGCAGTAGCCGAGGGCCAGCTTGGGGGCGTACTCGCCGGGCAGGTCGTGGTAGACGCGGTCGAACCGGGCTTCGGCGGCGGCCGGTTCGTGCCGGGCGAGGTGCAGCAGGCCCTCGTGCCAGGCGATCCGCCAGTCGTGGGGGACCAGATGCCCCAGGAGCTGCTTCGCCGTCGTCAGACGCTTCTCCGCGGCGTCGAGTTCGCCCAGTTCGAGGTGGGCGCGCAGCTGCCGCAAGCGGATCTCCACGGACTTGTGCCCGGAGGCGGAGGCGGACAGCTGCTGGATCAGGCGCCGCGGCCCGCTGGTGGTGGGCTGGCCGAGCAGGGCCGCGGCCGGGTCGGCGGGGTCGGGGTAGGGCACGGGCAGATGGCGCGGAACGTGGTCGGCCGGGGGCAGGCCGGGGTCGAGGAGCGGGCGCGGCTCGCCGGTCAGCCAGCGCTCCAGGGGAGGCACGCGCCCGAGCGAGGCGTCGAGGAGGGTGGCGGCGGGGGCGAAGAGGGTGGACGGCTCGGAGTGCTCGGTGCCGGTGCGCAGGGAGCGGATCTCGCGCAGGACGCCGCGCAGTTGCTCGGCCATCTCGCGGGCGGAGGCGAAGCGGTCGAGCGGGTCCTCCGTGGTGGCGCGCGAGACGGCCCGCCGGTAGGACTCGGCGCCCAGGCCCTCGGGTTGGCTGCCGGAGTCGTCGGAGAGGGCGCGCAGGGTCATGCCGAGGCTGAAGAGGTCCGACCGGACGGACAGCCCCCGGGCGCCGAGCCGGAGGACTTCGGGGGCGGTGAAGCCGCGGGCGCCCAGGACGACGCCGCTCTCGTCGCCCAGCTCGCGGGTGGCGCCGAGGTCGATGAGCTTGATCCGGTCCGCGTAGTGCATGACGTTGTTGGGCTTGAGGTCGCAGTAGACGTAGTTCTTGCGGTGCAGGCTCTCCAGGGCGTCGAGGATGCGGCAGCCGTACGACAGGACGTACTCGAAGATGCGGTCCTCGCCGAAGGGGCCCTCGCGGCGCGCGATGCGGTCGCGCACCTGGGAGAGGAGCATGCCGCGGACGAACTCCATGACGATGTAACGGGTGTGGCCGTCCCCGTCCCTGTCCCCACCCTCGTTGTCCGCGCCGGCGGCTTCGGGCTCCGGGTGGGTGACGAAGTTGATGATGCGGACGATGTCGGGGTGGTCGGAGCGGATGAGGTTGCGCCGCTCTTCGCCCATGTTGTGCAGCGCGATGGGATCGCGGGTGTTGATGAGGCCCTTGAGGGCCACGGGATTGCCTTCCAGCCGGATGTCGTGCGCGAGGTAGACCCAGCCGAGGCCACCGTTGGCCACGCAGCCCACCACGCGGTACTGCTCGCCGACCAGATCGCCGGGGGCCAGGCGCGGGGTGAAGTCGTAGGGGTGGCCGCACCGTTCGCAGAAACCCGTGGGCAGGGCCGGCTGCCCGGCGTACGGACGGCCGACGATCGCGGTGCACCCGTCGTGCCCGCAGGTCTTGCCGCCGGCCGGGACCCGGGGATCCGCGACGACCAGGGCCTCGGGGGAGGGGGTGGCGATGTAGGGCAGGTCGAGCAGGCCGTCCTCGGCGGGGCCCACGGTGAACAGCCGGTCGGTCTCGGCCCGCCTGCGGGTCCCGGCCGTGGGCGGGCTGTCCGGTACGGGCGGAACCTCGCGCCGGGCGCGGTGGCCGCGCGTGGAGCAGAAGCCCGTGGCTTCGATGCGGCCGTCGCAGCCGGGCCGGGGGCAGCGGTCCGGGGGCGGGGGAGGGGGAGGCGCGGGCGGCGCGGGAGGCTGCACGGGCGGTTCCCCCGGGGGACCGCCGGGCGGCTTCCCGGGTTTGCCCGGCGATTCGCCGAGCGGTTTGCCAGGGATGGTCATCCGGGGTCGCCCCCTCGCGGACGGTGGGTGTGGTGCCGTACGGCCTCGGCGAAGCGCTCCACGGCGCGCTCGGCCTCGGCGAGCTCGCAGGGCGCCTGGTAGAGGAGATTGTGGGCGGTGCGGTAGAGGGGCCCGGCGGCCCGCTCCTCCTCCAGGCTGCGGGCGGCGAGCAGCGCGAAGAAGGCCTCCAGCCGGCCGCGCAGCTCGTTGCGCCGGGCGATCCGGGCCTCGGCCAGGCCGATCGCCTCCTCTATCCGCAGCAGCCCGGACTCCACGGTCCGCTCGAAGGCGGCGAGGTCGGCCAGGAAGCGCTCGCCGCCGGGCTCCGGGTGGCGGCGCAGCGCGGTGAGGTCCAGCCGGAGGGCGGCCGCGTGCTGCGGCACGGGGCGCACCGGGGCGATGAGGGCGGCCTTCTCGAAGGCGGTGCGCTCGCGGCGCGCGATGTGGTCGATGCCCTCGCGCACCCGGTCGAGGCGTGCGGCGATGTCGTCCTTGGCGGGGTCAGCCATCCTCAGGGCCAGCTCCAGGCTCTGCGATTCGGGGTTGCGGAAGACGAGGAGCAGCCGGGCGCCCCGGGCGGCGAGGAGCCCGGTGAACTCGACCAGTGCCAGGGGGTCGGCCGCGTAGTCGACGCCTTCCGCGACGATCGTCAGCGGGACGCTCCGCGCCGCGCCCAGGCGGCCGACCGGCGACTGCTCCTCCTCGTCCTCCTCGTCGGCGGTGGCGGCGGCGGTGGCGGTGGTGGCGCGCAGCCCGAGCCGGTCGGCGATGCGCTCGGCGACCCTGGCGACGGTCTCCCCGGAGACGTCCAGGGCGAGGTCGACGCTGCCGAGGGGCGGCAGGACGTCGTCCTCCGTCTCGTACGCGGGCGGAGGGCGGCGCGAGGTGCCGTTGGCGCCGGGCCGGGGGCCGGGGCCGGGGCGGGGGTCGGGCGGGGTGCCGGGCGGCGGGGCGTTGCGGGGCGCGGGGGGCCGTATGCCGGCGGGCCGGTGCCCGGTGGCTCGGTGCCCGGCGGGCCGGCTTCCCACGGGCTCGCTTCCGGCGGGCCGGGTTCCGGCGGACTGGCTTCCAGTGGGTCGGGGGGCGGGTGCGTCCGGTGGCGTGGCCTGGTGCGGTGGTGGCTGCGTCGGCTGTGCTTGCTGCGTCAGCTGTGCCGGCTGTTTGCACAGCTGCTTCCGGTCCTGGTGGAACGTGCCGGGGCCGCCGGGTAACGCGCCGGGCCCGTCAGGCCCGTCGGTGCCGTCGGCCGGGGCCGGGCCGTCCGCGGGGAGTTCGCGGTCGGCGAGGGCGACCGCTCTGCTGAGCGTCGCCGAGCGGACCGCCTCGCCCTTCTTGATGACGATCGCCTCCACCCGCCGTGTGCCCTCCGCGGCGGCGAACCAGCGGGCGAGCCAGCGGGCGAAGTCGCGGTCCCGGGCCGCGCTCCGCGGCACCGAGGGCAGGCCGTTGCCCCGCTCGCCGCTCACGTAGCGGGCGATGGCCGGCAGGTGCCGGACGACGGTCTCGATGGGGATCATGTACGACAGATGCAGCCGCTGATCGGCGGGCGCGGCCGAGGAGCGGTCGTCGTAGCGGCTGACGACCATGCCGAGGACGCGGTGGGTCTCCGCGTCCGTCACGGCGGCCCCGCTGAAGCCGGGGCGCACCGTCTCCTCGGGCGTCACGGGGAACATCTGCACCCACTCGCCGCGCGGCCCCGACGGCCCGGCGAGCGTGGCCCGGAACCACACGCCGTCCTTGAGCTCCCTGGTCCCGGGGAAGCCGCACATCCACACCGTCCGGCCGCGCGTGGGCGCGACGCGGTGCAGCGGGGCGGCGTGGCGGACGTCCTGCGGCTCGTCGAGGGTGAGGAGGGCGACGTCGCCCCGGGAGTCCTCCAGCTCGGGCACCCAGCAGCCGTCGGCCACGCGGGCCGTCACGGGGCGTGCGCCGGGCACCCCGACCAGCTCGACCAGGACGTCACCGGTGGGGGCGGTGGGGAAGGCGGGGTCACGGGGGCCGGAGGGAATGACGTGGGCGCAGGTGAGAACCGCATCGGCGGCCAGCAGGATGCCGGCACCCAGGACGTCCCCGCCGGACGTGGAAATGCGGACCCGCCAATTCTCGCCGCGCATCTCGGTGTTGACGGGGCCCTCGGTCTCCTCCCCCATGGGCGCAGAGCATACGCGCGCCCCCGGCGGAAGTGCCCCCTCCGACTGTGGGGTCACCGTTCCGTGTGATTCACGGCGGGTGCCGTGCGCCCCGCGGTTCACCCATTTGCCGCGCCCGGGGGACGCCCCTCCGGTTACCGTATGGTCACCGTCGGTGACCTGCTCTTACGTCCGCCGGCCGGGGTCGGAGGGCCGTTCCGGGCCGGTGATTCTGATGTGACGTCAGGGTGCGGGAGGGGCCGGATCCCGGTTCGCTCGGCTCTGAGGAGCGCGGACCCCCCACTCCTTTCGGTGGCACATCGAAGTGCCGCGGCCGCGCTCACGGAGGAACAAGCATGCGTAACTCACGAGTGCTCACCGGGACCGCCCTGTCCATAGCCGCCCTCGGGCTGGCGAGCGCTCCCGCGCTCGCCGGGGACTTCGGCAAGCTGGAGGTCGGCCCGAACCCCGCGAAGCCCGGCGCCGAGGTCACGGTGAACACCACCGCCTGCGGCGCCAACGGCTCGGGCACGGGCGACGCCAGCGCCGTCGGCGGCCCGGCCTCGTTCCAGCTCAAGCCGGGCACGAACAAGGAGTCCGTCGTCGGCACCTTCAAGGTCCCGAACAATGCGAAGGCCGGCACGTACGGCGTCGGCGTCAAGTGCCACAGCGGCAAGGAGGCCACGGGCGACCTGGTCGTCTCCACCGGCTCGGGCCCGGGCTCGCGCTCGGCTTCCGGTTCCGGTTCCGGTTCGGATTCGAGCGCGAGCCCCGGTACGGGCAGCGGTTCCGGTTCCGGTACGGGCTCCGGGTCCGCCACGACCCCCGCCAAGCCCCCGAAGGGCGGCATGAAGACCGGTGTCGGCTCCACCAGCGACGACTCCGGCATGACCGAGCTCATGGCGGGTGCGGCCGTGCTGGCCACCGCGGCGGTGGGCGGCACCTGGTACCTGCGGCGCCGTGGCAGCAGCGGCAACCGGGTCTGACGCGCCCCCGGCCGGCTCCGTTCCCTGGTCCCCGAACGCGCGCGCGTCCGGGGACCAGGGGCGCGGTGGAGGAGAACGATGTCCCAGTCGCAGAACGCAGGCGAACGGGCCGTCCGCAGGGCGCACGGTTCCCGCAAGCCGCGGAACTCGCGGCGGATGCGCCGGAACCCGAACAGGCGGGCCGCGGCGGTCACGGTGGCCCAGGCGTCCCCGCTCTCCGCCGGGCCCTCCACGGCCCTCCCGCCCGGCCCCCGCCGCCCCCCGCTGTCCTTGCTGCAGGCGCGCCGGTCCCGGCGCAAGGCCGTCGCCGCCGCGTGCATCGCCGTCGCCCTGTGCTTCGGGAGCTGGCTGATCCAGCGCGGTGCCGACATCCAGGACCCGCCCCCGGTGCCCTCCGCGGCCGAGGCCTTCCCGGCCGCCGGGCCGCCCGTGGGGCCGGTGCGCGGCGAGCGCGCGGTGCCGCCGCTGCCGGCCGCCGTGCCCACGCGGGTCCGGATCCCGGCGATCGACGTGGACGCGCCGCTGCAGCCGCTGGGCCTGCTGCAGGACGGCAGCCTCTCCAGCCCGCGGGACGACGAGAGCAACCTCGCCGGCTGGTACGCGGACGGGGCGGCGCCCGGCGCGAACGGCACCGCCGTCGTCGCCGGGCACGTCGACACCGCCACCGGGCCGGCCGTCTTCTACAACCTCGGCGCCCTGAAGAAGGGGTACCGGGTGGAGGTGGCGCGCGCGGACGGCCGGACGGTGCTGTTCACCATCGACGCGATCGAGGTGTACAGCCGGACGGACTTCCCGTCGCAGAAGGTGTACGGGCCGTCGAAGCGCGCTGAGCTGCGGGTGATCACCTGTGGCGGGGGGTTCTCCGAGGAGAGCCACGCCTATCTGGGCAACGTGGTCGTCTACGCCCACCTCACCGGGGTGAGGTGAGAGCACGCGGCCGGCTGCTCACGGCCGCGGTCCCGGCCCCGGCCTCGCCACCGGCCTTGGCCCGGCCCCGGCCCGCTCACGCCTCTTCCCGCATCTCCGCGAGCAGCTCCAGGATCCGCTCGCCGTGCTTCGCCAGCTTGCTCTCGCCCACGCCGCTCACCCCGGACAGCGCTTCGAGGGAGGCGGGTGCGGCCGTCGCGATCTCCCGCAGCGTCGCGTCGTGGAAGATCACGTAGGCGGGGACGCCCTGCTCCTTCGCCGTGGCCGCGCGCCAGGCCCGCAGCGCCTCGAAGACCGGGACCGCCTCGGCGGGCAGGTCGGCGGGCGCGGCCCGCTTGCCGGAGCCCGAGCCGGAACCGCCCGACTTCGCCGAGACCCGCGCCGGGCGCTCCGGCTCGCTGCGCAGCCGCACCTCGCGCCGGCCGCCGAGCACCTCGCCGCTGGCCTCCGTGAGGACGAGCGTGCCGTAGTCACCCTCGACGGCGAGCAGCCCCTGCGCCAGCAGCTGCCGCACCACGCCCCGCCACTGCGCGACGCTCAGCTCGGTGCCGATGCCGAAGACGGTGAGGCCGTCGTGGTCGTGCTGGATGACCTTCGCGGTCTTCTTGCCGAGCAGGATGTCGATGATCTGGCCCGCGCCGAACTTCTGCCGCCGCTCCCGCGCCAGCCGGTAGACCGCGGAGAGGAACTTCTGGGCGGCGACGGTGCCGTCCCAGGTCTCGGCGGGCGTGAGGCAGGTGTCGCAGTTGCCGCAGGGGCCGCTCTCCTGCCCGAAGTACGCCAGCAGCCGCACCCGGCGGCACTCGACGGTCTCGCACAGGGCCAGCATCGCGTCGAGGTGGGCGGCCAGCCGGCGGCGGTGGGCTTCGTCCCCCTCGGAGCCGTCGATCATCTTGCGCTGCTGGACGACGTCCTGCAGGCCGTAGGCGAGCCAGGCCGTGGACGGCAGGCCGTCGCGCCCGGCGCGGCCCGTCTCCTGGTAGTACCCCTCGACGGACTTGGGCAGGTCGAGGTGGGCGACGAAGCGGACGTCGGGCTTGTCGATGCCCATGCCGAAGGCGATCGTGGCCACCACGACGACCCCGTCCTCGCGCAGGAACCGCGCCTGGTTGGCGGCGCGGGTGCCCGCGTCGAGCCCGGCGTGGTACGGCAGGGCGTCGATGCCGTGCTGCACCAGGAAGTGCGCCGTGTCCTCCACACTCTTGCGGGAGAGGCAGTAGACGACGCCCGCTTCCCCGGCGTGCTCGGTGCGCAGGAGCTCCAGCAGCTGCTTCTTCGGGTCGTTCTTCGGCGCGATGCGGTACTGGATGTTGGGCCGGTCGAAGCTCGCGACGAAGTGGCGGGCGTCCTGCAGCTTCAGCCGGGACGCGATCTCGGTGTGGGTGGCCTGCGTGGCCGTCGCGGTCAGGGCGATGCGCGGCACATCCGGCCAGCGCTCGTGCAGCGCGGACAGGGCCAGGTAATCCGGCCGGAAGTCGTGGCCCCACTGGGCCACGCAGTGCGCCTCGTCGATGGCGAAGAGGGAGATCTTGCCGCGGTCGAGCAGCCGCAGCGTGCTCTCCACGCGCAGCCGCTCCGGCGCGAGATAGAGCAGGTCGAGCTCGCCGGCGAGGAACTCGGCCTCGACCATCCGCCGCTCGTCCCCGTCCTGCGTGGAATTGAGGAAGCCCGCGCGCACGCCGAGGGCGCGCAGCGCATCCACCTGGTCCTGCATGAGGGCGATGAGCGGGGAGACGACGACACCGACACCGGGCCGGACCAGGGCCGGGATCTGATAGCACAGCGACTTGCCGCCGCCGGTGGGCATCAGGACGAGCGCGTCGCCGCCGGCGACGACGTGCTCGATGATCGCCTCCTGATCGCCCCGGAAGGCGTCGTATCCAAAGACGCGCCGCAAGCAGCCCAGAGCCTCACTGCCCGCAGCGTCGGGTGTGGGGGAGGGGGAAGGGACGGGGTCAGCGGGGCGGGCGGTCTCGGTGAGGTCGGCCATGCGGAAAGTCTAGGGCGGTCCGCCGACACGAACGGGGGCCTGTGGATAACTCACGGGGCCGGGGAGACGGCCCGGGGAGACGGGCCCGGGGACCGCGATCTACGCGACCCCCGGTCTACGCCACCGCGATCTACGCGACCTCGATCCCGTACTCCTCCAGCAGCTCCTCCAGCCCGCCCCGGTACCCCTGCCCGCCGAGGACGAAGTCCCAGTCGCCGTTCGCGCGCCGCCGGAAGGAGCCGAGGACGAGCGCGGTCTCGCCCGCCCGGCCGTCGGAGACCTCCAGCTGCCCCAGCTCGGCGCCAGCGCCGTCCGCCAGCCGTATCCGGGCGTCGGTGAACCCCGCCAGGTCGGCGTCCGGGTTGACGGCCGGGTCGACGGCCGCGACGAGCACGAGCCGGTCGGCGTCCGCCGGGAGCGCTTCGAAGGCGACGCGGACGGCGGCCTTGTCCTCGCGGGGCGGCGGCACGGCGCGCACGGCCCCGTCGGGGGTCGCGGGGTTGTTGAAGAAGACGAAGTGGTCGTCGCTGAGCACGCGCGTGCCTCGGCAGACGAGGGCGCACACGTCGAGGGCGACGGCGCCGGACCAGGACATGCCGAGGACGTTGTGGTCACCGGGAGAGCCGTGATCTCCGCCATCTCCGTGATCTCCGTGATCTCCGTGATCTCCGAGAGTGCCGGGTGCGCCGGGCGCGCCGCCGTCCGGCGCGGCCGCCGGGGGAGCGGGCTGCCGGCCGCCCTGCGTCCCGCTGCCGCCGCCGAGCCGCCCCCGCAGCCCGTGCCGTTGCAGCAGCCCCACCAGCTCCTCGCCCGGGACGAGCGTCAGGGGCTTGCCGTTGGCGAAGGCGTACGACCCGGGGCCGAAGCCGGACGTGGTGACCAGCACGCCCTTGTTGGCGCCGGCGCCCTGCACCGTGCCGTACAGGTCCCGGACGGCCGTCGGCGGGACCGTCTTGCGGTACCGCTTCACCTGCACGATGATCCGGCCGCCGCTGATCGGGTCCGGGTCCAGTGCCTCGACGTCCACGCCGCCGTCGTTGGACCGGGTCGTCATCACGGCCTGCATGCCCCGGGCGCGGAAGAGCTGGGCGACCAGCGCCTCGAACGCGACCGGGTCCATCTCGTAGAGATCGGGGTCGTCGCCGCCCCCGTGGGAGACGACGCCGCGCCCGACGTCGGCGGGCATCCGGCCCGGGCGTACGGCGGCGAGCTGGTCGGGCCGGGCGGACAGCTGCCCGCCGAGCCCGTCGGTGAGGCAGTCCACCGCGCTGACCTGCTCCAGGTGCAGCCCGGCGAAGACGGAGCGGGAGACGGTGGCCGAGGCCAGGACGATCTGCGCACGGCGACCCGTGGCCGGGTCGTGGTCGTCGACGAAGCCGTTGACGACGACGGACTCCAGCGCCCCGGACCCGTCCGCCGCGAACAGGTCGCGCAGCACCAGCAGGAGGCACTGGGCCAGCACGTCCCGGTAGACGGCCCGGCGCTGCGCCGCGGGCCGCGCCGTCTCCTTCTCCTGGTCGGCGGTCGGCATGTACCGCACGGCCTTCGCCTCCGGCACGATGTCGTAACCCGGCAGCTCCCACATCAGCACCAGCTGCCGGGCGGCCGGGTCGTAGGCGGCCGACACCTGGTGCGGGAACTCGTCGGGCCACGCGGAGGAGGCGTAGAGGGCGGCCGAGAAGTAGTCGACGACGGCGTCGGTGTCACCGGCGCGCAGCGCCGCGACCATCTCCTCCACGCCCGCGTTGTGCTCCCGGATCTCGGCGAGCTGCCCTGCGGCCCACTGCTCGTACTGCCGCCTGTACGCCGCCAGCTGCTGCAGGCGCGTGCCCTCGGCGGCCTGCGCGGCCCGCAGGTCGTGGTCGTACTGCTCGCGGCCGTGCCCCGCGCCGAAGCCCCAGCCGCCCTGGGCCCGGTACAAGCCGGGGTCCGGCATGGGGACGGGCTGCCCGAGGTGCCCCGGGTTGAACGGCTCCACGGTCTCGGGGCGGCGCAGCGCGGCGGTGGAGAAGGCCGGCACCTGGCACCCCGTCACCAGCAGCCCCGTCAGCTCCGCGACGCGCGCTTCGATCTCCTCCGTGCGCCGCCGGGCCTCGGCCTCGCGCCGCTGCCGGTAGGCGGCCCGCTGTTCCCGGTCGGCCCGCGCGGCCTCCCGCGCCGCCGCCCGCTCCCGCCGCTCCTGCTCCCTCTGGAACTGCACCCGTTCCCGGTGCTCGGCCTCCCGCAGGCGATGTTGCTGGCGCTGCGTTTCGGCCCAGATCCCTATCAGTCCACTGGAGCGACGACTCATGCGGATACATGCCCTCCCCCCGGGACACCCGGCGTCCCGGAACCACGTGCACTGGCCCCGACAACCAGTGGTCAAGTCGACTTTAGCCGCCTGACGGACAATCCGATCAGCTGCAAGTCGTACGAGGGGGGCGGGGGGAAGGGGGGACGAATGGGTTGGTCGAGGGGTGGCCGAGAGTGGCCGGGGCCGGCCGCCTTGTAAGCCGTACGGGTGATTTTCCCGGCGAGGCCCGTTGCCGGTGCGGCTTTGCGGGGAGCTTGTCCTGGAAGGGCCGCGTACAGACGTCCGGTTCGTGAGCAACGGTTCGTAAGTGACAGGGGTGGGCGGGAGGGCACTGATGGTGACGACGACAGCATCCGACTCGGATCAGTACCCGGTGCGCTTCTGGGCCGTGGACGATCTCCGCGGGCTCGATTTCGACCCGTTCATGGCCGAGCGGCTCCGGGATGAGCCCATCGCCCGGGTCAAGCTTCCCCACGGCGAGGGGCACGCCTGGCTCGTGACGCGCTACGAGGACGTCAAGTTCGTCACGTCCGACCCGCGGTTCAGCCGGCAGGCCGTGCTCGGCCGCCCGATCACCCGGCTCGCCCCCCACTTCATCCCGCTCGACGAGGCGGTGGGCTTCGCCGATCCGCCCGAGCACACCCGCCTGCGCAAGGCCGTGGCGCGCTCCTTCACACCCGCCAGCCTCGAACGGCTCCGGCCCCGCGCCGAGCGCGTCGCCGGTGAACTCCTCGACGCCATGGAGCGCGAGGGGCCCCCGGCGGACCTGATGGCGCACCTGAACGGCCCGCTGCCCCTCGCCGTCATCAGCGACCTGATGGGCGTCCCCGAGGCCGATCAGCCGCGCATGGCGCGCTGGACGGAGGTCCTGCTGTCCGCGGGCCACGGGCGGGAGGCCAGCGAACGGGCCAAGGCGGAGATGGCGGCCTATTTCGTGGAGATGCTGGCGCGCAAGGGCGCGGAGCCGGGCCCCGACCTCGCCAGTGAGCTGGCCGCCGCCGTCGCGCAGGGCGACCTCAGCACGGAGGAAGCCGTCGCCATCGCCCTGCTCATCCAGGCCAGCGCCGCCCACGCCGTGCGCAACAACAGCAGCAACATGGTCTACGCCCTGCTCACCCACCCCCACCACCTGGAGCGGCTGCGCCGTGAGCCGGAGCTGCTCCCGCAGGCCATCGAGGAGTTGCTGCGCTACATCCCGCACCGCAACGCCGTCGGCATCGCCCGCATCGCCACGGAGGACGTGGAAGTGAGGGGCGTCCTGATCCGGGCCGGTGAAGTGGTGCACTCCTCGTACCTCACGGCCAACCGCGACCCCTCCGTCTTCGACCACCCGGACGAGATCGACTTCGACCGGGAGCACAATCCGCACCTGTCCTTCGGGCACGGACCGCACTTCTGCCTGGGCTCGATGCTCGCCCGCCTGGAATCCGAGATCATCCTCTCCGGCCTGATCGCACGCTTCCCGGACCTGCGCCTCGCGGAGCCGGTGGAGAAGATCCGGTGGCAGCGGAGCGCGCTCATCCGGGGGCCGGAGCACCTGCCCGTCGCGTGGTGAGAGCGATGCCCGGCGAGCGAGGAAGGGCCCGATGGCCGAACCGCTGACGAATCCGCCGCCCGATGCGCTGCGCGATGCGACGTCCGGCCCGGGCTCCGCAGGGGCAGATCCCGTGGCCGTGGCCGGGGAGTCCTGCCCGGCCTTCCGTAAGCCGGGCGAGACGGTTCACGACTGGCCGGTGGACCACCTCCCCGGCCTGGAGTTCGACCCGCTCATGCACCGCCTGCTGCGCGAGGAGCCGATCGCCCGGATCCGGCTGCGGTTCGGCGAGGGCGACGCCTGGCTGGCCACCCGGTACGAGGACGTCAAGACGGTCGCGGCCGACCCCAGGATGAGCCGCGCCCTCACCGTCGACCGGCCGGTCACCAGCATGACGCCGCACGTCGTCGCCCCGGCCGGCGGCGTCGGCCGCACCGACCCGCCCGACCACACCCGGATCCGCCGGCACGTGGCCCTCACCTTCGGCCGCAAGCGCGTCGCCGTCCTGCGCCCCCGCGCCGAGGAGCTCGCCGGTCAGATGCTCTCCCGCATGGCCGAGCACGGCTCCCCGGCCGACCTGACCGAGTGGCTCACCGACCCCCTGCCCGCCCAGCTCATCGGCGAGCTCCTCGGTGTCCCGCCCCACGACCTCGGCCGGCTGCAGAACTGGCGCAGCGTCATCCTCTCCAGCAACCACTCCGAGCAGGAGAGCAACGCCGTCAAGGGCGAGATCGCGGGCTACTTCAAGGCCATGGCCGCACACCGCCGCGAGCACCCCGGCGACGATCTGTTCAGCGCCCTGGTCGAGGCCCAGAAAGAGGGCGGCCTCAGCATGCCGGAGCTGATCTCGCTCGCGGTGATGCTCGTCCTCAACGGCATGGACGCGGTCCGCAACCAGGTGTCCAACATGGTGTACGCGCTGCTCACCCACCCCGAGCAGCTGGCCCGCCTGCGCGCGGAACCGGCCCTGCTCCCGCAGGCGGTGGAGGAGCTCCTGCGCTACATCCCGCACCGCAACGGCGTCGGCCTGCCCCGCGTCGCCACCGAGGACCTGCAGGTAGGCGAGGCGGTGATCCGCAGCGGTGACGTCGTCTACGTCTCCTACCTCGCCGCCAACCGCGACCCGTCGGTCTTCCGCGACCCGGACCGCCTCGACCTCACCCGCGACGACGCCCCCAACCTGTCCTTCGGCCACGGCCCGCACTACTGCGTCGGCGCCCTGATCACCAGGATGGAGGCGGAGGTCATGCTCGCCGCCCTCCTCAACCGCTTCCCGAACCTGAGCCTCGCCGTCCCCGAAAGCGAAATGCGCTGGCGCCGCGGCTCCATCAACCGCGGCCCGGAGTCCCTCCCGGTCACCTGGTGAACGTCGTCCGGGGAACGCAGAAGCCCTCCCGTCCGGAAGGACGGGAGGGCTTTCTGTCCGTGTGCCCCCGGGCAGATTCGAACTGCCGACACCTGCTTTAGGAGAGCAGTGCTCTATCCCCTGAGCTACGGAGGCAAGGTAGCCGCCAGTGTAGCGGGTGGCGGCGGGCGGGGGTCAGGGGCCGAAGCTCCAGGACAGGGTGTGGTCCGAGGTGGCCAGGGCCGCCAGGACGATCAGGTCGGCGGCGCCCAGGGCCAGGCCCAGGGCGGCGCGGCCGCGGCGGTTCGTGCCGCGGAGGAGGGCGAGGCCGGCCAGGGTCAGGGCCAGGGGGCCCAGGACGATGTTGAAGATCAGGAGACCCACCAGGCCCAGGACGAAGGAGGCGACCGCCATGCCGTCGGCCTCCCTGCGGGAGGGAGTCGTCTCCGGCTGCGGCTGTCGCTGCGGTTGAGACTGCGGCCGTGCCTGCTCCGTCGTGGGTCGCTGTGCTGCGCGCTTCGTCAGGGTCGTCGTCGGAGTCGTCGGCATCTCAGTGCTCCCTCCTGCGCTCGCGGATCGCGAAGACCAGCAGCCACAGGGCGATCGCCGTCGCCGCCGGGATGGTCACGGGGAGTGCGAGATGGGCGGCGGCGCCCACGAGGACTCCCAGGAGGAGCACGGCCGCCACTAGGAAGATCATGTCCTTCCCCTTCTTGGGTGAACAGTTGGAATGACAGTTGTTCACTGAAATCCAGCGTAGCGTTCCTGGCGTCCCGTGGCAAACAGTTGTTTACTGAATCCATGAGCAGCAGCACCCATGCCACCCTCGGGGTCCGCCAGGCCCAGAAGCTGAAGACCCGTCAGGCCCTGCTCGACGCCGCGCTGCGATTGCTGGAGGAGCAGAGCCTGAGCAGCCTCGGGCTGCGGGAGGTCACGCGGGTCGTGGGGGTCGCGCCCGCCGCGTTCTACCGGCACTTCCGGGACATGGCCGAGCTCGGCGTCGCGCTGGTGGAGGAGTCGCTCGGCAGCCTGCACGTGATGATCCGGGCCGTGCTGGCGGAGCAGCAGGAGGCCGAGGAGGTCATCGACCGCAGCGTCGAGGCCGTGGCCGGTCATGTGCGGCGGCACCCGGCGCACGTGCGCTTCATCGCCCGCGAACGGCACGGCGGGGTGCGGGCGGTGCGGGAGGCCATCGCGGCGGAGCTGGAGCGGTTCGGGGACGAGGTCGCCGCCGCCCTCGCCGCGCAGGAGGTCTCGCAGGGGTGGAGCGCCGAGGACGTGCGCATGCTCGCCGGGCTCTACGTCGACCACCTCGTGATGACGGCGTCGGCGTTCCTGGAGGCGTCCCCGGAGGAGGAGCGCGCCATCGCCGACACGGCCGGGCGGCAGCTGCGGCTGATCAGTCTCGGCCGCCGTCACTGGCGAGCGGCCTCCTGACTGTCCGCACCCGCACCTGCCAGTCGCCCTCGTCGTCCTCGCCGAGCACGTCGACGGACACGCCGGGCCCGGTGTACCGCTGCCCGGCGGTGTACGGGGCGTCGCTCAGCGCCGCGTTCACATTCAGGTCGGTGGTGTAGCAGCCCTTGCTGCCGGGGGTGGCGTCCGCGGTGCGTACGGGACCGGAGCCCGTGGACATGGTGGTGGTGATCGCGGTGATCAGGACGCCGGGGCGGCACACCGCGTGGTCCAGCGGCCCGGGGGTCCGCGCCTCCAGAGTGATCACGGTGTGCCGGGAGACGGGGACGACCGCGAGCTTGAGGCCGCCCGGGACCGACGTGGGGGTCAGGGCGAAGGAGCCGACGCCCGGCCCGTCGAGGCAGCGCACCTGCGCGGGCGCGAGCCAGCCCAGCTTCCACTTGTGCCAGGCGAGGAAGTCGTTGGACGGGCCCCAGTCCTCGTCCATCGGGTCCCAGTGGCCCACGGGCGTCTTCAGCAGCGCGGCGCCGCGGCCCGTGTAGTAGAGGTCGGGCAGGCCGAAGCTGTGGGCGTTCTCGTGGTTGAGGACGCGGAAGGGGCTGTCGCCCGTCTGGCGGCTCCAGATGAACGAGACGTTCTTGAAGGGGGCGCCGTCGGCCGTGGTCGTGCCGGTGGGGGAGCCGGCGAACGTCACCGACCGCACGTCCTCGGTGGCCGGCGGCCCCGCGCCCGGCGTCACCAGCACGTTGATCAGGTCGTAGCGCCGGAAGTCGACGGTGTCGTCCACCGCGTCGAGGATCTCCGCCGCGATCGCGTGGTAGCCGTCCTCGCTGTCCGCGTCGAAGGGCGTGCCGCGCTCGATCCCGTAGGCGGCGTACGGGCGGGACATCCGGATCCAGCGCAGCACCGGCGTGGAGCGGTAGTCGAGCCGCCCGTAGGAGCTCGCCCGGTAGTAGTCCGCGACGGCCGGGAAGAACTCGGCGTAGCGCGCCTGCGGGGTGGTCGTGGCGGGGGAGTCCGGGAAGTCGATCAGGAAGGTGACGGCGCGAACGGTGCCGCTGGAGCGGGCGTAGCCGGGCGGCGTGCGCGCGGTCTCGGAGACGTTGTCGGTGGCGCCGGGCAGGGCGCACGGGCCGGAGGGCGGCCGTCCCCCGGTGTCCCCGGCGGCGGGCGGCCCGCCGGCCCCGGCCTCGGCGCCGGGCCCGAAGTGCCCGAAGTGCCCGGCGGGCACCGGCGAGGTCATGGCGAGCGCGGTGGCCGCCATGACCACGACGGCCAGGGCCTTCATGTCACGGCCTTCAAGGCAGGCACCTCCAGGGCGCGGACGCCGCCGCTCCGGCCGTACCGCTCTCTGTGATCACCTTCTGCCGCCGCGGCCCCGCGCGCTTCCCGGACTGCGGCAGATGGGGCATGCCGGCCCGGACCGCCGCATAGGTGATGCGTGTCACATGCGGTCGGCGAAATATCCGGGGACCTTCTCCCCGTTTACCCCTCGTCCGAGGAAAACGGGGAACCTCTCCCCGGTTCTGCCTCGGGCTACGTCCCGGGCTATGTCCCGGGTTCCGTCCCGTCCGCCCGCCCCCGTCCCGAAGGAGCAAGGCCGTGGTCACCGCTCAACCGCCGCGCCTCCGTGCCGACGCCCTGCGCAACCGCGAGCGGATCATCGCCGCCGCACGGGAAGCGCTGGTCGAATACGGGGCGGAGGGCTCCCTCGATGAAATCGCTCGACGGGCCGGGGTCGGAAATGCCACGCTGTACAGGCACTTCGCGGACCGCCGCGAGCTGATCCACCATGTCACCCTCTCCGTCATGGCCCGTCTAGCGGACCGGGCCGAGGCGGCACGAGCTGAGGAGCCCGATGCTTTCCGATCGCTGAGGCGGTTCGTCCACGCCGCCGCGGACGAACGGGTCGGCGCGCTCTGCACGTTGCTGGACGAGGGCGTGGATCCCAACCACCCCGAGCTGGTGGCGGCGCGCGACCGCCTCGATGCGCAGGTCGAGCGCATCATGGCCGACGCCCGTGCGTCCGGTCAGCTGCGCGACGACATCGGGCTCGGTGATCTCATCGTCGCCATCACGCAGTTGACCCGGCCGCTGCCGGGCAAGGGCTGCGCGGCCTTCGATCAGTTCGTCCACCGGCACCTGCAGCTGTTCCTCGACGGCCTGATGGCCCCGGCCAGGTCCGAACTCCCGGGATCCGCCGCCACGCTGGAGGACCTGCGCCGTCACAAGCACTGCTCCGCGGCCGGCACAGAAGCCGATGCCGATGCCGACGACGCCGGCGAGGCATCCGGCCGGGGTGCCGGCTCCGGCCCCGGCTCCGGCCCCGCTTCCCGGTAACCCCCCAGACTTCGCAGGCCCCGCCGGGTCTGCACCACCACCACGACCCCACCGTCCCGCTCCACCGTGCGCCGAGGTAGACACACTCATGCCAGACACCAGTACCGCCCTCGACCCGAAGCGCTGGAAAGCGCTCATATTCATCGCCCTGGCCCAGCTCATGGTCGTCCTCGACGCGACCATCGTGAACATCGCCCTGCCCTCCGCCCAGGCCGACCTCGGCATCTCGGACGGCAACCGGCAGTGGGTCATCACGGCCTACGCGCTCGCCTTCGGCGGTCTGCTGCTCTTCGGTGGCCGCGTCTCCGACCTGTGGGGCCGCAAGCGGGCCTTCGTCATCGGCCTGATCGGCTTCGCCGCCGCATCGGCGCTCGGCGGCGCCGCGGTCAACACGGGGATGCTGCTGGGCGCCCGCGCCCTGCAGGGTGTCTTCGGCGCGCTGCTCGCCCCGGCCGCCCTGTCGCTGCTCGCCGTCCTCTTCACCGAGGCGAAGGAGCGCGCCAAGGCGTTCGGCATCTTCGGTGCCATCGCCGGTGCCGGTGGTGGCGTCGGCCTGATCCTCGGCGGCCTGTTCACCGAGTACCTCAACTGGCGCTGGACGTTCTTCGTGAACATCCCCTTCGCCGTCGTCGCCGCGGCCGGTGCGATCGCCGTCATCCGTGAGCCGGCCGAGGGCCGCAACCCCTCGAAGCTGGACGTCCCCGGCGTCATCCTGGCCACCCTCGGCCTGGTCTCGCTGGTCTACGGCTTCACCCGCGCCGAGTCCGACGGCTGGACGGCCGGCAGCACCCTCGGCTTCTTCGCCGCCTCCGCGGTCCTGCTGATCGCCTTCGTGCTCGTCGAGAAGAGGGTCAAGGCCCCGCTGCTGCCGCTGCGCGTGCTCACCGACCGCAACCGCGCCGGCGTCTACATCTCGCTGGGTCTGGCCGCCATCGCGATGTTCGGCCTGTTCCTCTTCCTGACCTACTACCTGCAGATCGTCCGCGGCTACTCGCCGGTCAAGACCGGTCTCGCGTTCCTGCCGATGATCGCCACGATGATCGCCGGTTCCACGCAGATCGGCGCCCGCCTGATGACCCGCGTCCCGGCGCGCTGGCTGATGGGCCCGGGCTTCCTGCTCGCGGCCGTCGGCATGGTCCTGCTCACCCAGATCGACCTGGACACCTCCTACGCGGCGGTGGTCCTGCCCGGTCTGATGCTGATGGGCCTCGGTATGGGTACGGCCTTCATGCCGGCGATGAGCCTGTCCACGTACGGGGTGCAGGCCCGTGACGCCGGTGTCGCCTCGGCGATGGTCAACACCTCGCAGCAGGTCGGCGGCGCCATCGGCACCGCTCTGCTGAACACCATCGCCGCCAGCGCCACCACCGACTACTTCAAGTCGCACGCGGGCGCCGGGTCCGACCCGAAGCTGCTCACCTTCCAGTCGATGGTGCACGGCTACTCCACCGCCGTGTGGTGGGCCGTCGGCATCCTGGTGCTGTCCGCGCTGGTCGCGGTCGCCTTCGTCAACGCCGGTCACCAGGGCGGCGCGGTCGCCGCTTCGGGCGACGGCGAGGGCGCGGAGAACTCCGTCCCGGTCATGGCGCACTAGCCGCCAGCGCCTTGCCTCTGTGGCCGGTATGCGTGAAGGCCCTCGCCGTTCGGGCGGGGGCCTTCACGCATACGCAGCTCTACGCAGCGGCTTTCAGCGCAGCCAGGGCAGGTCCGCCCCCGCCGGCTGCAGCCCCTCCGCGATCGTCCGGCACATGGCGCCGAGCTGGACGACCTGTTCGGGGGAGAGCCGGTCGAAGAGCGCCGCGCGGACGGCGGCGACGTGGCCCGGGGCGGACCTCTTCAGCATCGCGAAGCCCTCGTCCGTGAGGACGGCCAGCTGGCCGCGCTTGTCGGAGGGACAGTCCTCGCGGCGCACCCAGCCGTTCTTCTCCAGCCGCGCGACGGCGTGCGAGAGCCGGGACCGGGTGATCTTGGCCTGCTGGGCCAGCTCGGTCATCCGCATCCGGCGGCGGGGTGCCTCGGAGAGCGAGACGAGCAGCCCGTAGTAGACGTGCGGCATGCCCGCGTCGCGCTGGAGCTGCCGGTCGAGGTGGTCCTCCAGCAGGGTGGTGGCGTGCAGGAACGCCCGCCAGACGTCCTGTTCGGCGTCGGTGAGCCAGCGCGGCTCCGCCGCGGTGACGGAGGCGTTCCGCTCCGTACGAGCGGTGTCCTCTTCGGGTCGTTTGGTCATGACATCCACTGTTTCACCCACCGGCTTCCTGTCGCTGCTGTCGCGCTCTCGGTCGCGCTCTGGATCCTTGAAGTTTAAATAAGGCCGAGTTAAGCTCATACCCAAGAGCTTGAGAGTTCAAGTACTCCTTCAAGTACTGCCCCGACCAGGAGGGTCCATGCCGGCCACCGACACCCGTACCGGCGCGCGCATGCCCGCGCTCTACCTCTCCCACGGCGCCCCGCCTCTCGCCGACGACGAGCTGTGGACCGCCCAGCTCGCCGCCTGGGGCGCGGAGCTGCCCCGGCCCAGCGCGATCCTCGTGGTCTCCGCGCACTGGGAGGAGGCGCCGCTCGCCCTCGGCGCCACCGAGACCGTGCCGCTCGTCTACGACTTCTGGGGCTTCCCCGAGCACTACTACCGGGTCCGCTACGCCGCCCCGGGCGCCCCCGGGCTGGCCGAGCGCGTGCGCAAGACGCTGCGCGGCGCCGGCACACCCGTCCAGGACGTCCCGGACCGGGGCCTGGACCACGGCGCCTACGTGCCGCTGGTCGAGATGTACCCCGGGGCCGACGTGCCGGTCCTGCAGATATCCCTGCCCACCCTCGAACCGCGCCGGCTGATGGAGATCGGGCGCAAGCTCGCGCCCCTGCGCGACGAGGGCGTGCTGATCGTCGGCAGCGGCTTCTTCACCCACAACCTGGCCGCGCTGCGGCACGCGGGATCCGGGCCGCCCGCCTGGTCGGCGGAGTTCGACGCGTGGGGCCGCGAGGCGCTGGACGCCCGGGACGTCGACGCGCTCCTGGACTTCGAGCGCAAGGCGCCCGCAGGGCACCTCGCCCACCCGCGGACCGAGCACTTCGCACCCCTCTTCGTCACCCTCGGTGCCGCCGAGGACGAGCTCGACGCTCAGCGCAGCGTCATCGACGGATTCTGGATGGGACTGGCGAAGCGCTCGGTGCAGTTCGGATAGTGGCATCGGCCCTCACGCTAGGGCCGGTTGTCAGATACACGGAACCGTCTGAGGTCCTACGTCGCTGGGCCCCGTCACATGTCCGCCCGGTGTTCGTGCCAGTAGAAGACGTAGTACGAGGCGATCCCCATGGCGATCCCCGTCAGCACTCCGATGCCCGAGGAGCGGATCACCGTACCGCCGCTGAGGCTGTGCAGGAATCCCATGCTGCCGCCGAAGAGCGCCCCGAAGGCCGCCGCGCGGACCTCGGTGATCATCGTGTTGCGCTCGCGGAGCAGGGCGTAGCCCGCCGCCATGGCGATCAGGCCGGCGACCACGCCGATGAGGACGGCGGGGCCCGCGGTGTAGCCGTTGTTGCCCGCCAGGAAGATGGCGAACAGGCCGAGCGCGATCCCGCCGACGACGGGTACGGCCCAGGTGGACCGGCGTGCCCGCCCGGCGGGAAGGTGAGTGCCGCGGGCCACCGGGCCGGGGCCCTCGTGGGCGCGGTGGTGGCGCCCGGGCATGATCGAGTGCGTCATCGCGGGGCTCCTCTCTCGTCCCATCTCGTCCCACCAGCGCACACCCGTGCGGGGGGTGCGGGCAACTCGATCAAAGCGAGCGTGGCAACCACGGGGCCGTCCGCGTCGTCCTTGAGGGTGGGAGCGCGGTCAAGGGCGACGGCTCCCGGCCGGGGCGCCGGCTGTCGCGCCCACGTGACGGCCGTCTCACCCGGCTGCGGCGACAGGGGGCCATGAGGCTCCCGGGGCGCCTTCCCATGTGGTCTGACCTGCGCTTCCGTAGGTCTCTTCGGCATGCATTCCGGTCTGCGGCCGCACAGGGTACTGCATGATCACTAAAAATAAGACGTTCCGTGGGAATTCTGTCCGGATTCCAGTCGTTCTTTCCATCGGACGGGGCAACCGTGACAGGGTCCGCCCTTACAGGGAAGCCCTATCGAGCCCGTCCGTCCCGCGACCGACTCATCGCAAGGGAGTACGCATGGCAACCCGTGCCGTCGCCCGTCGTCAGACCGCCGACAAGGGCGCTGAGGGGGCGAGCAGTGCGCGCGCCTCCGGCGAGATCGCCGACCGCGACCTGGTGGGGATGTACCTCGACGAGATCGCACGTACGCCCCTGCTCGACGCCGCCAAGGAGGTCGAGCTCTCCCAGACCATCGAGGCGGGCGTCTACGCCCAGCAGCTCCTCGACGGCCTCGAGGAGCCGGGGAAGGGTGCCAAGGCCGAAAAGAAGGGTGCCGAGGCCGGGAAGGGTGCCGAGGCCGGGAAGGGTGCCAAGGCCGGGAAGGGCGCCAAGGCCGGGAAGGGCGCCGAGGCCGCCTCGCGCGAGGAGCTCGAGGTCATCGCGGCCGAGGGTGCGCGGGCCAAGGACGTCTTCATCAAGTCCAACCTGCGCCTCGTCGTGGCCGTCGCCCGGCGCTATCCCCGCAGCGGCCTCCCCCTCCTCGATCTGATCCAGGAGGGCAATGCGGGCCTGGTGCGCGCGGTGGAGAAGTTCGACTACACCAAGGGCTTCAAGTTCTCCACGTACGCGACGTGGTGGATCCGCCAGGCGATCACCCGTTCCATTGCCGATCAGTCCCGCACGATCCGGCTGCCCGTCCACCTCGTGGAGGAGCTCGGCCGGATCCGGCGCGTCCAGCGCGAGTTCAACCGCGAGAACGGGCGCGACCCCGAGCACTCCGAGATCGCCGAGGAGCTGGGCACCTCCGCCGAGCGCGTCGGCGACGTCCTGGACTGGGCCCGTGACCCGGTCAGCCTGAACATGTCCGTCGACGACGAGGGCGAGACCCAGTTCGGCGATCTGCTGGAGGACACCTCCGCGGTGTCGCCCGAGCAGTCGGTGATCGCCCTGTTGCGCAGCGAGGAGCTGGAGGACCTGATCGGCCGCCTCGACCAGCGGACCGCCTCGATCATCAAGGCGCGCTACGGCATCGAGGACGGCCGTGAGCGCACGCTCACCGAGGTCGGCAAGCAGCACGGCCTCACCCGTGAGCGGATCCGGCAGATCGAGAAGCACGCCCTGCTGGAGCTCAAGAAGATGGCCCACGACACGGGCTTCGACGCGGCGGCGTAGTGCGCCGTAGTGACGTAGCGGCTTAATAGGGCATAACCTCATAGACCGGGCCCCGGCGCCACCCCCCCTGCGTCGGGGCCCTCCTTTGTGCCGCTGTTCCGCTGTCTCCTTTGTGCGGCTCAGCCGGACGCGGCGCGGGTGATCCTCGCCCCCAGCTCGCGCAGGTGCTCCACCAGCCCCTGCGGCTCGTGGACGGTGAAGTCGCAGTCCAGCAGCGCCAGCCGGAAGGCGATCCACTCCACCGAGTCGGTGAGCTCCAGGTCGAGACGGCACGTGCGGTCGTCCACCGGCTGCGGCGCGCCGACGTGCTGGGGGAGCCGTGCCGCGACGAACTCCGCCGGGGCGTGCAGCGTCGCGACGACGCGCACCGTCGGCTGCATCCGGCTCAGCGAACGGTTCATGAACTCGGCCGCGTCCGCCGCCGGCAGCTCCCGCGGCGTGAAGCGCGCGCCCGTCGCGAACGGCTCGCTGACCCGGTCCACCCGGAACGTCCGCCAGTCCGCGCGGTCGATGTCGTAGGCGACGAGGTACCAGCGGCGCCCGGTGCTCACCAGCCGGTGCGGCTCGACGAGCCGCTGCATCTCGGTGCCGTCCCCCTTGCGGTAGGCGAAGCGCAGCCGCTCGTGGCCGGTGGCCGCCGCCGCCATGACGGTCAGCGTCCGCGGGTCGACCGTCGCGCCGTCGCCCGAGGTGATCGGCACCGTGGCAGCCTGCAGGGCCGAGACCCGGTGCCGCAGCCGGGACGGCAGGACCTGCTCCAGCTTGGCCAGGGCCCGTACAGACGCCTCCTCGATGCCGTCGACGGCGTGCCCGGCGCCCGCCCGCAGCCCGACGGCGATCGCGACCGCCTCCTCGTCGTCCAGGACGAGCGGCGGCATGGCGGCGCCGGCCGCGAGCCGGTAGCCGCCGACGGCGCCCATGGTCGCCTGCACGGGGTAGCCGAGGTCCCGCAGTCGTTCGATGTCGCGCCGGATGGTGCGCGTGGTCACCCCGAGCCGCTCGGCGAGTTCGCTGCCGGGCCACTCGCGCGGCGTCTGGAGCAGGGAGAGCAGATTCAGGAGCCGTGCCGGAGTGTCGGTCATAACACCAGGGTGGCAGCGAAGTGGGACACAAGCTGTCCTATATGCGTTCTACGGTCGGCTCATACGTCAAAACGCATCCCCCACCTCATCCGCACCACCGAAAGGCCGGGTCCATCCATGACCACCGATTCACCGCCCACCGACCGCCGCCGCTGGCTGGCGCTCGCGGTAGTGATGACCGCTTCCTTCATGGATCTGGTCGACGTGACGATCGTCAACATCGCGATGCCCAGCATCAGGCGCGACATCGACGCCTCGTTCAGCGTCCTGCAGTGGCTCAGCGAGGGCTACGCGCTGGCCTTCGCCATCGGCCTGATCACCGGCGGCCGGCTGGGTGACATCTAC
This sequence comes from Streptomyces rectiverticillatus, assembly GCF_013394065.1. NCBI lineage: Bacteria > Bacillati > Actinomycetota > Actinomycetes > Kitasatosporales > Streptomycetaceae > Streptomyces > Streptomyces rectiverticillatus. Next base: position 3,108,590 of record NZ_CP040752.1, on the reverse strand, counting down.
GGTCGCAAGAAGGTCTTCCTGCTGGGCATGGGCGGCTTCACCCTCGCCTCGATGCTCTGCGGCATCGTCAGCGACCCGCAGCTGCTCGTCGCGGCGCGCGTCCTGCAGGGCCTCATGGGCGCCCTGATGGTCCCGCAGGTGCTGTCGATCATCCACGTCACCTTCCCCGCGCACGAACGCGGCAAGGTCTTCGGCATGTTCGGCGCGGTCGTCGGCCTCGGCGCGGTCTCCGGCCCGCTGCTGGGCGCCCTGCTCACCCAGTGGAACCTCTTCGGCCTCGAATGGCGCCCGATCTTCCTGATCAACCTGCCGGTCGGCATCGCCGGCCTGCTCCTCGGCCGCCGCTTCATCACCGAGTCCAAGGCCCCGAAGGCCCTCAAGCTCGACCTCGTGGGCGTGGCCCTGGCCAGCGCCGGCCTGCTGATGGTGCTCTACCCGCTCACCCAGGGCCGCGAGCACGACTGGCCGCTGTGGGGCTTCATATCCATGGCCGCCGCCCTGCCCGTCTTCGCCGGCTTCATCGCGTACGAGCGCCACAAGACCCGCAAGGACGGATCGCCGCTGGTCGAGCTGTCACTGTTCAAGGTCCGCAGCTTCGCGGGCGGCGTCGGCGTCCAGCTGGTCTTCGGCCTGACCACGGGCATCTTCTTCATGGTCTGGACGATGTACATGCAGCTGGGCCTCGGCTGGTCCGCGCTGCGGGCGGGCCTGACCGGCATCCCCTTCTCGATCGCCGTCTCGGTGGCCGCCGGTATGTCCGTGCAGAAGCTGGTGCCCCGCTTCGGGCGTAACGTCCTCTCGGCGGGCGCCGTCGTGATGGCCGCCGGCGTGCTGACCTACATCTGGGAGGCCGACCGCTACGGCGCGGACATCACCTCCTGGCAGATGGCGCTGCCGCTGATCGTGATGGGCGCGGGCATGGGCCTGATCGTCTCCCCGATCACGGACGCGATCCTCTCCGAGGTGCCGCGCGAGCACGCGGGCTCCGCGTCCGGCCTGATCAACACCACGATGCAGCTGGGCAACGCGCTCGGGCTGGGCCTGGTCTCGGTGGCGTTCTTCTCCGTCGTGGACAAGGCGGACCCGCGGCACGAGGCGATGGCCGACATCTTCAGCGGTGCGTTCACGCATGCGCTGTGGTGGGTCGTGGGCGGCCTGGTGGTGGTGTTCGGGCTGATGTTCCTCCTCCCGAAGCACAAGGCCACGGAGGCGCCGGAGGCGGCGCCGGAGCTGCGGGCGGACGAGGCGGCGCCGGCTGACGAGCCGGAGCTGGCGACCGCCTGACCTGGTCGGCCCCCGGAGCGCCGGGCGGGGCCGGAGAGATCCGGCCCCGCCCGGCGCTTTGTTCTGCGGCGGGCGTGTGCGTAATGGCGCGCGAGGGGGCGGATATCGTCCCGGCCGCGTCCATCAGCGGCGTCATTCCGGTCTGACACCACCCACGGTCCGGCAGCCGGACGCTCGGCCACGACGACGCCGCGACCCGGCGGATTTCCGCCCCCTCACAGGACGCGGTCCGGCTCGTCCAGCCAGATGGCGGTACGTCCTCCCTCCACGACGGTCAGTCCGAAGCGCCCGAACCCCGGGCGCCCTTCGGCCCTCCACCACTCGTGCGCGGCCTCCACTTCATCCCAGAGCCGGCGGGGCCCGGCCTGGTGGACCTTGGCCTCCTCGCAGCCCTCGCGGAAGACGGCCACGGCCCATGACGTGTCCGAGAGCCCGTAGAGCCAGACGGCACGCCGGCCGTCCCGTTCGCGGTCGGCGACGTGCGTGGCATCACGTACGAGCAGGCCCATGACGAACCCGGCCACGTCCTCGGCCTGCAGGGTCGTGAACGAGGTGTCGGCCCGGTCCATGGCGCGCGGTGGCACGTACGCCGCATGCTGCCGCCGCACCAGTCTCTGCGCGCGCATCCGCATGAAGCCCACCGCCTGCGTGAAGGGCCCGGACGCGCTCCGGCCGTCCTCGGCGACGACCAGCCGCGCCGTGGCCTCCTCCGGCCCGTAGTACGTGCCCCAGGGCACGAGGATCACTCCGCCCGGGGCGGCCTGTTCGACCCACGCGAACGGGATGGTCCGCAGGCCGCACGTGGCGATGACCCGGTCGTACGGGGCGCGCTCGGGGAAGCCCAGGAAGCCGTCACGGTGGAGGACACGGGCGGCAAGCCCGGCACGCCGCAGCGCCTCCCGGCCCGCCGAGGCCACGGCACCGTCCACGTCCACGGTGACGACGCTCCCGGCCGGGCCCACCCGGTGGGCGAGCAGCCCCGCGTTCCATCCCGTGCCCGTACCGATCTCCAGCACCCGGTGCCCTTCCCCGACGTCCAGGTCCGCGAGCATCGAGAAGACCAGGCCCGGCATGGACGACGACGAGCTGAACGACCTCCCGGGCTCGGTCCCGCGGTGGGCCCCGTCGTCCCACTGCGTGACGATGGGGCAGTTGGAATCGGCGTACTTCTGCCACGCGTGCGGATCCCGTGTCCTGTCGACGGTGCGGCTCCGGCCCGTGTCCATGTCGTGCGGCCACATGACATCCGGCAGGAAGGCGTCCCGGCGCACGGCGTCGAAGGCGGCGAGCCACTCGGGCCGGAGGGAGCCGGAGCCGACGAGCGCCCGGCGGAGCGCTTCCCGGTCGGCGCCCCGGTCGGTGTCCACGGTCTGTCCGTCGATCGGCCGGGTCACTTCCCGTGCGTCCCGCCACCCGGAGGGGCCGACCCGTCCGGGGTCGGCTCGTCGGCCGGCGTCCACGGCTGCCCGGGGTGCCCGTCGCCTTCGTCCTGGGGTTTTCCGTGACCTCCGCTGTCCTGCACGGATGGGACGGTGCTTGTCCGTCGCCTCATGGCGCTTCCCTCCGGGTGATCGGTGTGGATTTGCTGGTGTTGTGTCGTCGCTTGCGCGAGCGCAGCGACGTCCCTCCAACGCCCTTCCCGGATGGCGGTTGCACGGGAGAGCGCGAGCCTGAGGCACTGCCTGCACGCGGTCATGTGCAGGACCGTAAGAGCGAATGTTTCGCGTGTCGCGCCGTGTTTCTCGATGTTTCGCGCAGGCCGCTACGTGTTTCCCGAGGTTGCCTACGCGAGGTCGAGAGACGCCCGCGCGCGAGCAATCAACCGTTGGGCCTGGCGGCCGTAGACAGCGCTCCGCTTCAAGGTCTCCCACACACGCGTGTACAGGGCCACGGACTCCGCGTCGTCCATCCACAGCTCCGCGTGCCAGTCCTCCACGATGACAAGGCGCTGGTCGTAGAGCCAGAATCCGTTGGCCGGCGGCAGTCCCAGCCGCGCGCTGAAAGGCACGATGCCGAGGGAGACGGTGTCCAGACCGGTCGCCATCCCCATGAGGCGATCGAGTTGCCCTGCGAGAACCTGCGGTGGGCACACGAGAGTGTGGAGGGCAGCTTCGCCCATGACGATGTCGTACTGCTTCCCGCGCGCGTACAGCGTGTCCTGCCGCTTCATGCGGGCGCCCACGGCCTCGTCCACGTCCCGGACCGACTGATGCAGTTCGGTGTAGGCCGCGAAGATGTGACGGGCGTACTCCGCGGTCTGGAGCACGCCCACGATCATTGCCGCTTCCCACGCGCGTAGGACCGTCGAGCGCTCGTACTCGACGGCCAGGGCCTCCTGAACCGGCCGGTGGCCGGCGGCGAGCTGACGTCTCCAGCTCCGCTGGCTGGTTTCCAGACCGCGCAGCCGGGCCTTCAGCTCCTCCCCGGCATCGGGACGGCCGGTTTCCCTGGCCCACGCCCCCAGATCCTCCGGGGTGACGGTCTGTTTGCCGTTCTCCAACTTCGAGATCTTGGAGTGCGGCCATCCGCATCGCGCCGCCAACTGCCGGACGGTGAGCCCGGACTCGGTGCGCAGTTCGCGCAGCCGCGCACCGAGGGCGATGCGGCCTTGCTGGAAATCAGTCGTCACCCAGCGGAAGTTACCCGGGCCGAGAACTCTTCATGGGGGATTGCGTGATGCCAGGCCGCGTCCCGGACCTGGCAGTAGCGCACGACTTTGACCGGGTCGGTGATCAGCTCGACACCGGTGATGTGGTCGGCTGTGTCGAAGTGCAGTAGGGCGACCACGCGTGAGTCGAAGAGCCAGAAATCCTCGGCAGGGAGCTCCAGCCGGTCGGCGTCGTTGCGCCACAGGTTGCGGATTTCCTCCCCGACGGAGGAGTTCCTCCGGGCCCCGTCGAGGAGATAGAGCTGCCCCGGCGTAGGCGGATTGTCGACGACCCTTACGCGCTCAAATCGCTTGCCCAGAGCGGTCTGTTCGCGGCGGGAGACGCACCAAGGGTCGTCGAGGTCGTACCCGGCGTCCAGGCCTGCCGCGAACCGCCGATAGGTCTCCGTATCCTCATCGGACTGGTAGGCACGCCGGGTCTCCAGACGCCATGCGGTGTGCTCGAATGTCTCGAACATCCCGTCGAAGTCGTCGAAACTGATGAGCACGGGCACGTGCTCCACCTCCTTGGGGCCGAAGGTCGCGAGCAGTTCTCGGGGCACGATAACGAAGCCCTCCCCTTCCTTGACGTTCTTGAGTTGTGCGATGTCGTCGGGGTCCGTGAGGTTGTCGCCCTGCACGAGGATTTCCTTGCTGTCGAGGTCTTCGTACAGGGTGGGGCAGCCGTTGTTCCCGGAGTTCGTGCCGATCATCCAGAGCCTGCGAGCCATGGGGACACCTCTTTCGTCCGGTCGGTCCGGTACCGACGCGGTTTCGGAAGGTAGCGAGCCGATCGAGAAACACGCCAGGGCGCCGAATCGCACATCCCAGCGGGCTTGAGCTCCGGGCTTCGGGGGTCGGAATCCGAGCGCTTTTTCTGTGGAATGGGTGGTGGGTTCAACCCACCCGCCCTCCCAATCGCGCCTATACCACGGCGCGTTCACTTTTCGTGATCGGGTTGCGACATCCTGTCGTTGCGCCCTAGCGTTCGCAGCAACAAGCAACCCCGGTCAGGCGCTGGAACGCCTGCCGGGGTTTGACCACCAAGATCGACAAGTCAGAGGAACCGATCCGATGGCTGACGCCGACTCTAGCGCTGCCCAGCGCTTCCCGCACCCACATCCCTCCGCCGCCGCCGGTTACGGCAAGCGGACCGCACCCGATCAAGCCCCCCGCCGCCATGGCGACTTCGCCCACTTACGGCCGCGGGAGGCATCCGTTGCCGCCTTCATCGACCGGCTTCCCGACGGGGCTGCCATGGATGCGAAGACCCTGGCCGCCCACCTCGCCGACTACGGGCAGGCCGCCTGCCGTACCGCCCTGCGGCGGCTGTCGGAAGCCGGGCATCTGCGGCGGGTGACCGAGCGGATCAAGGGTGACGGCGGTAGCTGGCACTGGGTCACCCGGACCTATTTCTCCCGTACCGCCAGGGACGACGCGTGGTGGGAATCCCTGCTGACCGGAGGCGTGCCGCCGCAGGTCGTCGACGAGCAGTCCGCGCCTCGTCCGACGCGTCCGCCCGGCCCCCGGCGCTCCCGCGCCTACCGCCTCCTCGCCTCCGTCGGCCGCGTCGACCCCCGTATGACCCTCTCCGCCGCCGAGTGCCAGGCCCTCGAAGCGCTCGCCGCACAATGGCTGGATCTCGGCGCCGGTGAGGAGGAGGTCGTGCGGGCCCTCACCGCCGGGCTGCCGCCCGAAGTGCACAGTGCCGGGGCCCTCGCCCGGCGGCGGCTCACTGACAAGATGCCGCCCGAGCGAGGGCCGGAGCCGGGGCCGGGGCCGGAACCTGGGTCGGGGGCGGAGTCACCCTTCCGGCGTCCCCTTCGCATGCTCGAATGCACCATTTGCCACGTCGCCGGTCGCCCCGAAGCGCTTCCCGGCGGGCTCTGTCGTGACTGTCGCGGGCTTCCTTCTCCTTACGCCGATTGCCGTCCCGACCCTGCCGAGATCCGTGCTCGCGCCGACGCCCTCCGGCGCGCCGTGCGGGCCGTCACGCGGGCCACGGCGCTCCCCTCGTAGGCCTTCGTGGCCCTCCGTCATCCCCCGACCGGTGCAGCATCAGGATTTGACGCCCCCAGGAGCGCTCCGCATCGTTTCACTAACGCGTTAGTAAAAGGAGGACGCCGCCGTAACCCGCCGCCTCTCTTGATCACGGAGGTCCCGCCCGTGTCCTCGCGCAAAGCAGCCGCACTGCTCAAGAACCGCAGCAACCTCTCCCACAAGGTCCGTTACGCGGCGACCCACCCCGCCCGCATCGCCCCCTTCCTCAAGCGCACCGCCCGCGACGGCTGGCTCCGCCTCAAGCACCCCGGCCACGTCGACTACTACCGCGCGGTGATGGCCTCCGACACCGCCCGCAGCCCCGACGCCGCGGTCGGCAGCAAGAGCCACGACCGCTGGCTCGCCCTCGGCGAGATGCAGTTCGACTACCTCAAGGAGCACGGCCTCGCCCCGCGCCACCGCATGCTCGACATCGGCTGCGGCAACCTCCGGGCGGGCCGGCTCTTCATCGGCTACCTCGACACCGGCAACTACTACGGCATCGACATCTCGCCCGACATCCTCATCTCCGCCAAGCGGACCCTGACCGACTACGGGCTCCAGGAGAAGCTGCCGCACCTCACCATCACGCAGAACCTCACCCTCGACTTCCTCCCCGACGCGCACTTCGACGTCGTCCACGCCCACAGCGTGTTCTCGCACTCGCCCATCGAGGTGATCGAGGAGTGCCTGGCCCACGTCGGCCGGATTCTCGCCCCCGGCGGCTTCTTCGACTTCACGTTCGACCGTACGGAGGGTGCCGAACACCAGGTGCTCCGCGAGGACTTCTACTACCGCACCGGCACCCTCGTCGCCCTCGCCGAGAAGCACGGGCTGCAGGCGCGCTTCATGGACGACTGGGAGAAGCGGCCGCACGGACAGTCGAAGATCCGGGTGTGCCTGCCCGGGTGTCCACCGGGATCGGTGGGAACATCGGTGGGAACCTCGCCTCGTGAGCGATGAGCCGCCCCCCACCGGTCGCACCGGCCCCACCAACCCCGCCGACCCTGCCGATCCCGCCACCCACCACGAGCCGCACGAGGGCGCCCTCGGCAACCGCCTCAACCGGCTGCGGGCCGCCGTCCTCGGCGCCAACGACGGGGTCGTCTCCACGGCCGGCCTCGTCGTCGGCGTCGCCGGCGCCACCGACGCGCGCGGCACGCTGCTGACGGCCGGGCTCGCCGGGCTGCTGGCCGGGTCCATGTCCATGGCGGCCGGCGAGTACGTCTCGGTGAGCACCCAGCGCGACTCCGAGCGGGCCGCCCTCGCCCTGGAGTGCCGTGAGCTCGCCACCGCCCCGCAGGCCGAACTCGACGAGCTCACCGAGCTCCTGGAAGGCAAGGGGCTCACCGGCGACCTCGCCCGCGAGGTCGCCGAGCAGCTCACCGAGCACGATGCGCTCCGCGCGCACGCCGAGGTCGAGCTCGGCATCGACCCCGACGAGCTCACCAGCCCCTGGCAGGCCGCCGGGGCGAGCTTCCTCGCCTTCACGGCCGGTTCGCTGCTGCCGCTGCTCGCCATCGTCCTGCCGCCCCCGCACGTACGGCTGGCCGTCACCGTCGTGGCGGTGCTCGCCGCGCTCGTGCTGTGCGGGTGGGGGAGCGCGCGGATGGGCGACGCGCCGATCGGGCGCGCGATGCTGCGCAATGCGGGTGGGGGTGCGCTGGCGATGGCGGTCACGTACGGGGCCGGGTCGCTGCTGGGTGCGGCCGGGGTTTGAGGCGGTCCCCGGCGGTGGCCGGCGGTTCCGCCGGGGATGTGTGGACGGGTGTGCGTGGTCTGTCGGGTGCGGGTTGTACGTGGCTGGTCGCGCAGTTCCCCGCGCCCCCTATCGGGGCGTGTTGCCGCGGTCCCCGCGCCCCTTATCGGGGCGCGTTCAGTCGTACAGGTCCCCGTACGAAGGGAACACCCCGCCCGGGCCGTCCACCGATTCCGCCGCTAGTGCCCCCTTCGCCACCGCGCGCGTTACGACGTCCGCGCCCGCCGCCAGGATCTCGTTGACCGCGCCGGCCGCCAGCAGGACCGCCGCGTCCCCGAAGGCGTCCTCGGCCACCAGGGGGCGGTCGCCCGTGGCCAGGGCGAACACCGTGTCGCCGTCGTTGAGCAGGTGCACCGGGCGGATGGCGCGTGCCAGGCCGTCGTGCGCCGTGCCTGCGAGCTTCTGCGCCTGCGCGCGCGTGAGCGCGGCGTCGGTGGCGACGACCACGAGGGTGGTGTTGAGCGGCGGCCGGACGGATGCCGCCGAGCGCTTCGCGGACTCCTCCCGGGCCTCGGCCAGCCGTCTCTGCGCGGCCTCGTGCCGCTCCCTCTCCGGAACCTCCACGACGCCCTCGTACAGCCGCCCGTACAGGAGGCCCGTCGCCGGATCGGCCACCGAGCCCGCGGCGTTGACGACCGCCAGCGCCGCGACCGTCGTCCCCGAAGGCAGCACGGCGCTCGCCGTGCCCACGCCCCCCTTGAGCCCGCCGGCCACCGCGCCCGTGCCCGCGCCGACGTTGCCCTGCACGACGGGCGCCCCCACGTCCTCGCGGGCGGCGGCCTCGGCGGCCTCCCGGCCCAGCGCGGCGTCGGGACGGGCCCGCCAGTCGCCGCCGCGGCCGAGGTCGAAGAGGGCGGCGGCGGGGACGACCGGGACGACCTGCGCGGGGTCGGGGCCGACCCGGAAGCCGCGGCCGGAGTCCTCCAGCCAGGCCATCACGCCCGACGCGGCGTCGAGCCCGAAGGCGCTGCCGCCGGTGAGGACGACGGCCTCCACGCGCTGGACGAGGTTGCGCGGGTCGAGGGCGTCCGTCTCGCGGGTGCCGGGGCCGCCGCCGCGGACGTCCACGGCGGCCACGGCGCCGCCCTCCGCGGTAAGGATGACAGTGGTGCCGGTGAGCGCTCCGGCGCCGGTACGGTTCGCGTGTCCCACGCGGATGCCGGGGACGTCGGTGAGCGCGTCCATGGCTCCGGGGGCGGGTGCGTTCGTCATACAGCCATGCGTATCACGCCTGGGCGAGCGGCGGGTTCCTTGTGGACAACCAGACTCCCGTCACCACCGTCGCCGACGCCACCAGCCCCGCCAGCAGTACCGCGTTGCCGCCCGCGAACGTGCAGGCCAGGACGGCCAGCGCGGACACCGGGAGCACCAACTGCTGGGCCGGGCCCCGCTTGTAGTGACGGGAGTGGACCAGCCAGACCGAGAACATGAACATCGCCCCGGGGATCGTCACCGCGCTCGACGCCGCGAACGTGGAGATGTGCGCCTTGCCTACGGCCTGTTCGACGGCCACCTCGATGCCCGCACCGATCGCGGCCGCCGACCCGAAGACGAGGTAGTGCCCGTAGCCCCACAGGAACGCCTGCCGGTTGGAGGCCAGGTGCAGATGGATGGGGACGGCGAAGTAGATCCAGAACGCGGCGAAGATCAGCAGCAGGCCGCCCGCCGCCATCGGCAGCAGCTCGTCCAGCGCCTCGCTCTCCTCCAGCGCCGACTGCACGGCGACCGTGGCCGCCGAGACCGTCTCGCCCAGCACGATGATGGTGAACAGCCCGTACCGCTCGGCGATGTGGTGCGGGTGCCAGGCCGTCTCCCGCGTCATCTCGGCGATGGTCGGGACCGCCATCTCCAGGAGGGCCATCACCAGGAACACCCACGGCCTGGCGCGGTCCGGCAGGAACAGCAACCCCAGCCAGCCCACCTGGCACGCGCACACCCCGGCCGCGTACTTCAGCGCCGTCCGCCGCTCCGCGCCCGTCGTGGAGAACGCGGCCCGCAGCCACTGCGAGACCAGCGCGAGCCGCATCACCAGGTAGCCGAACCACACCACCGAGAAGTTGCTGTCGTCGAACGCGCGCGGGATGCCCGCCGACAGGATCAGCACCCCGGCGATCTGGACCAGCGTCACCACCCGGTACAGGACGTCGTCCGTGTCGTACGCGGAGGCGAACCAGGTGAAGTTCATCCACGCCCACCAGATGGTGAAGAACATCATCAGGTAGCCGAGCACACCGTGCGCCGCGTGCCCCTCGGCCAGCGCGTGGACGAGCTCCCGCCCCGCGACGGCCACCGCCACGACGAAGCACAGGTCGAAGAAGAGCTCCAGGGGCGTGGCCGCCCGGTGCTCCTCGTCGCGCCCGCGGCCCGCCATCCGGCGCAGTACGGGGGAGTGCGGCCGTCCGCCGTCGGGCAGGGGCCGGGGCGCGTCCTCGCTCATGGGGCGATTCTCACCGCGGACGGCCCCGTGCGCGCGCGGGAACGGTACGGACGGGGGTGCCGGGCCCGCCCCGTACCCTGGGCGTATGAGTGACACCGCCCCCGAGACCGGCCCCGAGGCCACTGCCGAAGCCGCTCCGGCCCCCGCGCCGCGGCCGCGCAACCCCGCGGCCGCCGCCCTGATCTTCGACGACCCGCTGTCGCAGCAGTCCTCGGACGACACCGACCGCGGCTGGGGCGAGCGGCCTGCCTCCGGCGGTTCGGCCGCGGATCTTTCCCGCTTCCTGGACGAGAAGCCGCCGCACCACATCTGAGGGCTGTATCTCGTACGGGGTCCGGCGGCTCCGTATTCCGCCGGACCCTCGCCATCGTGGCTTCTCGCCGCTGCGGCGGGATTTTTCAGGCAGGCCCGAGCGCCGTCAGTCGGCTGCGGGCCGCGCCCTACCTCTGCGCCGGCACCGTCTCCGAGCCCGGCTCGCGGCGCTGCTCCACGAGCGCGTCGCGGATCTGCGTGAGCAGCTCCAGCTCGGTCTCCTTGGCCGGGGCCGCCGGTGTGCGGGCCGCCTGCCGGTCCTGCCAGCGCTTCATCGGCAGCAGCATCAGGAAGTAGACGACTGCGGCCGTGATCAGGAACGTGAGGGTCGCGCTGAGCACCGAGCCCCACTGGATGAAGACGCCCTTGGTGACCTCGCCGGCCGCGTTCTTGACGCAGGGGCCCTTCAGGCAGGACGCGTAGTGATCGAGGTCCTTCGTGCCGAAGGCCCCCACCACCGGGTTGATCACGCCCTTGACCACCGAGTTCACGATGTTCGTGAACGCTGCGCCGATGACGACGGCGACGGCGAGGTCTATGACGTTGCCCCGCATGAGGAACGCCTTGAATCCGCCGAGGACCCCGGTCTTCGTCGTCGTCACTGCACAGCCTTTCTCGCCCTGTATCCAGCCGAATGTCGTGGATGCTCCAGTTACTCCGGATGCTCCGGAACAGAGGATTCCATATTCGGCCGGGGGCCCGTCATCAAGGCAGTTCGATCCCCAGGTCCCAGCCCCGGTGCACGTCCGCGCACAGGCAGCTGCGCTCCTTGGTCTCCGGCAGGGCCGTGACCGCCGCGAAGAGCACCTCGCGCAAGCGTCCCACGTTCTCCCCGAAGACCCGCATGACCTCGTCGTGCGAGACTCCCTGGCCCGTCTCGGCGCCCGCGTCCAGGTCCGTCACCAGCGCCATCGAGGTGTAGCAGAGCTCCAGCTCGCGGGCGAGCACGGCCTCGGGGTGCCCGGTCATGCCGACGACCGTCCAGCCCTGGGCGGCGTGCCAGCGCGACTCGGCCCGGGTGGAGAAGCGCGGCCCCTCTATGACGACCATCGTGCCGCCGTCCACCACCGGCTCCCAGCCGTGCCCGCGCGCCACCGCGACCGCCACCGCGCGCCCGGTGGGGCAGTAGGGGTCGGCGAAGGAGGTGTGGACGACGTTGGGCACCCGGCCGTCGGGGAGCATGTCGCCGTCGAAGTAGCTCTGTGCCCGCGCCTTCGTCCGGTCCACGAGCTGGTCGGGGACGACCAGCGTGCCCGGCCCGTACTGCGGCTGCAGGCCGCCGACCGCGCACGGGGCGAGGACCTGCCGCACGCCGAGCGAGCGCAGGGCCCACAGGTTGGCCCGGTAGTTGATGCGGTGGGGCGGCAGGTGGTGGCCGCGGCCGTGGCGGGGGAGGAAGGCGACCTTCCGCCCGGCGAGCTCGCCGACGAAGAGGGAATCGCTCGGCGACCCGTACGGCGTCATGACCGTGACCTCGGTCACATCCTCCAGGAAGGAGTAGAAACCGGACCCGCCGATGACGCCTATACCCGCACGCGCACTGTGCATTTCGACCATGAGGGTCACCCTAACGGCGGGTCAGGGCATGCCGTAGAGCCCTTCACCTCCGGGGAGGTGAAGGGCTCTACGGGAAGAACTGCGACCGGTCAGGCGGCCGAGGTGCCGGTGGCGGCCGTGGCCGACGAGGACGCCGAGGAGGCCGGAGAGGCCGGGGACTTCGTGTCCGAGCTCTTCGAGGCGGACGACGAGGTCGTCGAAGGCTTCGCGGGCGAGCTGCTGGACGACGAGCCGCGGCTGTCGTTCCGGTAGAAGCCGGAGCCCTTGAAGACGATGCCGACCGCGGAGAAGACCTTCTTCAGGCGCCCCTGGCAGCCGGGGCACTCGGTCAAGGCGTCATCGGTGAACTTCTGCACCGCCTCGAGGCCCTCGCCGCACTCGGTGCACTGGTACTGGTAAGTCGGCACTTGCTCCTCCTGGCACTCTCACTCGTTGAGTGCTAACGACGATCCATACTGCAGTATTCCTGTCCGTCAGTCCACCGAGACGGGCTCACGGTGACCGACCCCACGTGCTGCGAGGACCGACTCCGAGCGCGGGGTCAGCGCCTTCCGCAGGAGCAGCAGGACCAGCAGCGCGACCGCCGTACCGCCCAGCGGCACCAGGAAACCGGTGCTCGCGCCGTGGCTGTCGATCAGCCGCCCGCCCACCGTCGCACCGGCCGCCTGGCCGAGGCCGACGGCGCCGGTCAGCCAGGTGAACGCCTCGGTGCGGGCGCCCGCCGGGACCAGCTTCTCCACCAGCGTGTAGCCGGTGATCAGCGAGGGTGCGATGCACAGACCCACCGCCATGCCCAGGGCACCGAGCACGACCATGTGGTGCGCGGCCCACAGCGGGGTCGTGGCCAGCACCAGCAGCGGGTAGGCCAGCAGCAGCCGGCGCTGCGGGCTCGTCTTCCAGGCGATGACGCCGCAGGCGATGCCCGCGATCATGTTTCCGGCTGCGAAGGCGCCGTACATCAGACCGTTCAGGCCCGGCTCGCCCATCTCCTTGGTGAAGGCGGTCATCGACACCTGCATGCCGCCGAAGACGGTGCCGATGCCGAGCATGACGATCGCCAGCACCCGCACGCCCGGCACGGACAGCGCGGAGACGCGCTTGCCGGTCCCGGCGGCGCCGCCCGCCGTGCGGCTCGGCTGCGGCTGCGTGCGCCGCTGCGAGGCGAACAGCAGACCGCCGGCCAGGGTCAGTACGGCCTCCGCGACCAGACCGGCGGCCGGGTGGACGCCGGTGCACAGCGCCGTGGCCAGCACCGGGCCGATCACGAAGGTGAACTCGTCGGTGACGGACTCGAAGGCCGCCGCCGTCGACATGAGAGGTGAGCCGTCGAGCTTGCTCGCCCAGCGCGCCCGCACCATCGGGCCGATCTGCGGGGTCGAGGCACCGGCCGGCACGGCCGCCACGAGCAGCGCCCACAGGGGCGCGTCCGACAGCGCGAGCACCGTCAGCAGCGAGATCGCCGCGGCGTGCACGACGACGCCGGGGATCAGGACCACGGCCTGGCCGAAGCGGTCCGCGAGCTTGCCGCCCTGCGGAGCGAACAGGGCCATGGCCACGCCCGCCGTCGCCGAGACGGTGCCCGCGGTGCCGTACGAGCCGGTGGTGTCGTTGACCAGCAGCAGGATGCCGATCGTCAGCATTGCGAACGGCTGCCGGGCCAGGAAGCCCGGCAGCAGGAACGTCCACGCACCGGGGGTGCGCAGCAGCTGCCCGTATCCGGGCCGTTCGTTGACCGTGGATGCCACGGCCCAGGCCTTTCCGCCGCCTGGTAGCGCGCCACCGGACGGCAAGCCGCCACGGAGCGCGCCGAGAGCTGTCCTCTCGCGCAGGACCGTGGTAGATGCCTTCCGGCCGCCTCGTGCGACCGCGGCCGCCGTGCGGTCGCGCCAGCCCTGCATCAGGCAGAGTTGGTTCGGTGTGAATCTGGGGAAACCTCCCGCTGGGAGCGGGAGTGAATGATTACTTCCTCTTTATCATACGGGGACCCTTGGATATGCCTATGGCCTTCGTCACAGAAGGGTTCGCGGGCGGCTCCCGGTGGTTCCCCGTCGCGCCCAGCCAGCCCGCCAGCTTGCCGCCCTCGCCGACCGCCCGCAGCCGCTTCTCGGTCGCGTCGCGCACCGGGTCCGTGGCCACGACGAGCAGTTCGTCGAGTCGGCGCAGCACGGTCGCGGGCTGGGGCACGAAGCTCTTGCCCTCCCGGACGATCAGGGTGACCGCGGCCCCGGCCGGCAGCCGCAGCTCGGAGACCTCCACGCCGTGCATCCGCGAGCCCTCGGGGATGGCGACGGACAGCAGGTGGCCGCGCAGCCGCTCCAGCGGCGCCGACTCGATGCCGAGGTCCTCCGGCTCGTTCTCGCCCAGCCGCAGGTGACGCGCCAGCCAGGGCAGCGTCGGGCCCTGGACCAGGGTGTAGACGATCACCAGCACGAAGACGATGTTGAAGATCGTGCGGCTGTCGTCCACCCCGGCCACCATCGGGATGGTGGCGAGCACGATGGGCACCGCGCCGCGCAGCCCGGCCCAGGACAGCAGGGCCTTCTCCTGCCAGGGGGTCCGGAAGGGCGCCGTGCTCAGGAAGACGGACACCGGCCGCGCGATCATGGTCAGGACCAGCCCCACGACCAGGGCGGGGATGATGTCGTCGCCCAGCTCGTGCGGGGTGACCAGCAGGCCGAGCAGGACGAACATGCCGATCTGGGCGATCCAGCCGAGCCCCTCGGCGAAGCCGCGGGTGGCGGGCCAGTGCGGCAGCTTGGCATTGCCGAGGATCAGGGCCGCGAGGTAGACGGCGAGGAAGCCGGACCCGTGCGCGAGGGCGCCGCCCGCGTAGGCGGCGGTGGCGATGGCCATCACGGCGATGGGGTAGAGGCCGGAGGCGGGCAGCGCCACGTGCCGCAGGCCGTACGCGCCGAGCATCCCGAACGCGATGCCGACGGCGGCGCCGATCGCCAGCTCCAGGGCGATCTTGCCCAGCAGCAGGTACCAGTGCTCGACGGGGCCGGCCGCCGAGAAGGCGACGACGAGGATGACGACGGGGGCGTCGTTGAAGCCGGACTCGGCCTCCAGGACACCGGTGAGCCGGGACGGCAGGGGGACGTTGCGCAGGACGGAGAAGACGGCCGCCGCGTCCGTCGAGGACACCACCGCGCCGATGATCAGGGCCTGCCGCCAGTCGACGCCCGCGAGGTAGTGCGCGGCCGCGGCGGTCAGCCCGACGCTCACCGCGACGCCGAAGGTGGACAGCACGGCGGCCGCGGGCAGCGCCGGTTTGATTTCGTGCCACTTCGTGCCGAGACCGCCCTCGGCGAGGATGACGACCAGGGCGGCGTAGCCGATCACCTGGGTCAGGCCCACGTCGTTGAAGGAGACGCCGATGCCGTCCTGGCCGATGGCGACCCCGATGCCGAGGTAGATGAGCAGGCTCGGCAGCCCGCTGCGCGAAGAGATGCGTACCGCCGCCACTGCGACGAGCAGGACGAGGGAGCAGATCAGCAGGAGTTCGTTGAGGTGGTGGACAGTCAGGGGCCGGTCCCTTCACGAGCGTCTTGCGACGAGTGTCTTGCCACGGACGACGGCCGGAACGTTCCTCCGGCCGAGGGGAACTTCATTTCCTCATCTAATATTTTACGGGTTCTTGACGCGTGCCTGCCTCGCGAGGGTGCCGGGAGGGATCGATCTCACTGCACGGTCCGGCATCCGCGTCCGGGCGCTCACCGCCCTGCGCCTATGGTTGCTTCCAGCACTCCAGGACCACCCTGCCCCTCTAAGGACAGCGATGCCCGCCAACAAGACCGGCCCTTCCGGCAAGAAAAAGAAGGGGCGACGTGCCCGCCTGCTCGTGATCACCGTCGTGCTGCTGCTCGTCGCGGGCATCGGCTTCGGCGCGTACTGGAGCGTCAGTACGGTGCGCGCCTCCTTCCCGGAGACCAGCGGCACCCTGCAGCTCAAGGGTCTGGGCGGGCAGGTGAAGGTCGCGCGTGACGACCACGGCATTCCGCAGATCTATGCGGAGAGCGCCGAGGACCTCTTCCGTGCCCAGGGCTTCGTCCAGGCGCAGGACCGGTTCTGGGAGATGGACGTCCGGCGCCATCTGACGGCGGGCCGCCTGTCCGAGATGTTCGGCGACGGCCAGGTTGAGACGGATGCGTTCGTCCGGACCATGGGCTGGCGGAAGGTCGCGCAGGAGGAGTACGACACCAAGCTGTCGGCGACCACCAAGAAGTACCTCCAGGCGTACTCCGACGGTGTCAACGCCTACCTCAAGGACCATCAGGGCAAGTCGCTGTCCGTCGAGTACGCGGCCCTGGAGTTCGAGAACGAGTACAAGCCGGAGAAGTGGACCCCGGTCGACTCGGTCGCCTGGCTCAAGGCCATGGCCTGGGACCTGCGCGGCAACCTGCAGAGCGAGATCGACCGCTCGCTCGCCTCGACGCGGCTGAGCCCCCAGCAGATCGAGCAGCTGTACCCGGCGTACCCGTACGGCCGGAACAAGCCGATCGTCGAGGGCGGCGCCGTCGACCCGGCCACCAAGGAGTTCGACCCGAAGGCCACGCCGACGGAGGGTCAGACAGGACAGACCGGGCAGACGGGGCAGGCCGGCCAGAACGGCCGGAACGGGCAGCCCGGCGGGACGGGCACGGCGGGCACACCGGGCACGAACGGCACCCCCGGCGCCCAGAACAACAACGGCACCCCCGCCACCAGCGGCGGCGCCGGCGCGGCCGGCGGACTGCGCTCCGGCCTGACCGCCCTGTCCGGCACCCTGGACAAGATCCCGGCGCTGCTCGGCCCGTCCGGCAACGGCATCGGCTCCAACTCGTGGGTCGTCGCCGGCCAGTACACGACGACCGGCAAGCCGCTGCTCGCCAACGACCCGCACCTCGCCCCGCAGCTGCCCTCGCTCTGGTACCAGATGGGCCTGCACTGCACCAAGACCGGCCCGGCCTGCCCGTACGACGTGGCCGGCTACACCTTCGCCGGCATGCCCGGCGTGGTCATCGGCCACAACCAGGACATCGCCTGGGGCATGACCAACCTCGGCGCGGACGTGACCGACCTCTACCTGGAGAAGGTCACCTCCGACAGCTACCTCTACGACAACAAGCAGGTCCCCTTCGCCACCCGCAAGGAGACCATCAAGGTCGCCGGCGGCGGCGACCGCACCATCACCGTCCGCTCCACCCGGAACGGCCCCGTCGTCTCCGACCGCAACAGCGAGCTGGGCAAGGTCGGCAAGGACGCCCCCGTCAAGGACCCGGCGCCCGACCGCGCCGAGGGCTACGCCGTCTCGCTGCGCTGGACCGCGCTCGACGCCGGCCGGACGATGGACGCCCTCCTGGACCTCAACCGCGCCACCGACTTCGCGTCGTTCCGCAAGGCCGCGGCCGGGTTCGAGGTCCCCTCGCAGAACCTGATCTACGCCGACACCAAGGGCAACATCGGCTACCAGGCCCCGGGCCGCATCCCCGTCCGCAAGGGCGACGGCCGCATGCCCGCGCCCGGCTGGGACCCCGCCTACCAGTGGACCGGCTTCCTCAAGCCGGGCGAGCTGCCGTGGGAGCTCAACCCCAAGCGCGGCTACATCGTCACCGCCAACCAGGCCGTCACCGACAAGAAGTACCCCCACGCCCTCACCGGCGACTGGGGCTACGGCGCCCGCAGCCAGCGGATCAACGACCTCATCCAGTCGAAGATCAAGGACGGCGGCAAGATCTCGACGGACGACATGCAGAAGATGCAGATGGACAACAGCAGCGAGATCGCCAAGCTGCTGACGCCCTACCTGCTGAAGATCGACATCAAGGCCGAGAACGAGCGCGAGACGAAGTACGTCCGCGAGGCCCAGAAGCTCCTCGAAGGCTGGGACTACACCCAGGAGGCCGACTCGGCCGCCGCCGCGTACTTCAACGCCGTCTGGCGCAACACCCTCAAGCTCGCCTTCGGCAACAAGCTCCCCAAGGAGCTGCGCGTCAAGGGCCAGTGCCTGCGGGTCCGCCCGGCCAACGACGCCGGCCCCCAGGAAGACCTCGACGGCAACACCCGCCTGGTGCGCGAGTGCGGCGAGCGCGACCCGGACTTGGCGCAGCCCGACGGCGGCGACCGCTGGTTCGAGGTCGTCCGCGGCATCCTCGACAAGCCGAACGACGACTGGTGGAAGACCGGCGGCCGCGCCGGCGCCGGCAACCGCGACGAGCTGCTCGCCCGCGCCATGAAGGACGCGCGCTGGGAGCTGACCTCCAAGCTCGGCAAGGACGTCAACTCCTGGAGCTGGGGCCGCCTCCACCAGCTGAACCTGAAGAACCAGACCCTCGGCAAGGAGGGCCCCGGCATCGTCCGCTGGATGCTCAACCGCGGCCCGTGGAACCTCGCCGGCGGCGAGGCCGCGGTCAACGCGGCCGGCTGGAACGCGGCCGGCGGCTACGACGTGATCTGGGTCCCGTCCATGCGGATGGTCGTCAACCTCGCCGACCTCGACAAGTCCCGGTGGATCAACCTCACCGGTGCGTCCGGTCACGCGTACAACGCGCACTACTACGACCAGACGGACAAGTGGGCCAAGGGTGAGCTCTTGCCGTGGGCGTTCTCCGCGGACGCGGTGAAGAAGGGCACGGACGCCGAGCTGACCCTTAAGCCGTAGGGTTCCCGGGGCTCCGCCCCGGACTCCGAACGCCGGACGGGCTGATTTTTTGCTGAGGCTCAGCAAAAAATCAGCCCGTCCGGCGTTTGAGGACGAGCGCGCTAGCGCGAAAAGCGCCGCGCCCCGCTCGGGGTCACCACCGCGTCTACCCGGCGATCGTGCGCCTCGACCGGCACCTGGTCGACGACCTCGCTGTCGTACAGCAGGACCACCAGCTTGGGAGCCCGTCCCGCACGGGACAACCGGGCCAGGACCCGGTCGTACGAACCCCCGCCGCGGCCCAGCCGCATCCCGCGCCCATCCACCGCCAGCCCCGGCAGCAGCACCGCGTCCGCAGAGGTCACGGCCTCCGGCCCGAGCCGGAGGCCGTCCGGCTCCAGGAGGCCGCGCCCGGCCCGTACGAGACGGTCCGGGCCCTCGTAGACGGCCCAGTCGAGATCGTTGTCCTCCAGGAGGACCGGGAGCAGCACCCGTACCCCCCGGTGGCGGAGCGCCTCCAGGAGCGCGCGGGTGCCCGGTTCGCGCCCCACGGAGACGTACGCGGCCACCGTCGCGGCCTCCGCGAGCTCAGGGAGCTCCAGGGCGCGGCGGGCCAGTGCGGCCCCCGCTTCCGCCACGTCATCCGAGGTCAACGCGGATCTCACCGCCAGGAGACCGCGCCGCAACCCTGCCTTGCTACCGTCGTACTTGATCACTGTGCGTACAAACTCCTTGCCTGGGGGCATACTCGGTGGAGCCTCATCCTCCGCACAATCTCAACGGATAGTGTTCGGCCCATGACTCACTCGCGTCCTCGGATCAGCAAGGCTGTCATTCCCGCAGCCGGTCTCGGCACCCGATTTCTGCCTGCCACCAAGGCCACGCCCAAGGAAATGCTGCCTGTCGTGGACAAGCCGGCGATCCAGTACGTGGTGGAGGAGGCCGTCCTCGCCGGTCTCTCGGACGTCCTCATGATCACAGGGCGTAACAAGCGCCCGCTCGAGGACCACTTCGACCGGAATTACGAGCTGGAGGAGGCGCTGCGCCGCAAGGGGGACGAATCCCGGCTCGCGCGGGTGCAGGAGTCCAGCGACCTGGCGACCATGCACTACGTCCGCCAGGGCGACCCCCGGGGCCTCGGCCACGCCGTTCTGTGCGCCGCCCCGCACGTCGGCAACGAGCCCTTCGCCGTCCTCCTCGGCGACGACCTCATCGACATCCGGGACCCGCTGCTGTCCCACATGGTCGCGATCCAGCGCAAGCACGGCGGCAGCGTGATCGCCCTCATGGAGGTCGACCCCGCCCAGGTCGGGATGTACGGCTGCGCGGCCGTGAAGCCCACCGACACCGACGGTGTGGTGCAGGTCACGGGCCTCGTCGAGAAGCCGGACCCTTCCGAGGCCCCCAGCAATTACGCGGTGATCGGCCGCTACGTCCTCGACCCGGCCGTCTTCGACGTGCTGCGCGAGACCCCGCCCGGCCGCGGCGGCGAGATCCAGCTCACCGACGCCCTGCAGGCGCTCGCGGCCGAGCCCGGCCTCGGCGGGCCCGTGCACGGCGTGATCTTCAAGGGCCGCCGCTACGACACGGGTGACCGCGGTGACTACCTGCGCGCCATTGTCAGACTGGCCTGCGAGCGTGAGGATCTAGGACCGGACTTCCGCGCCTGGCTCCGCCGTTACGTCACCGAGGAGATGTAGCACCTTGAGCAGTACCGCCGCCGACACGGCCACCGACCCCGTCCCCGACGCGACGGACGACCCGGACCGCCTGTGGACGGTGGAGGAGCACCTCGCCGACGTCCTGGGGAAGATCCGGCCCCTGGAGCCGATCGAGCTGCAGCTGCCGGAAGCCCAGGGCTGCGTCCTGGTCGAGGACGTCACCGTTCCGGCCGCCCTGCCGCCCTTCGACAACAGCTCCATGGACGGCTACGCGGTCCGCACGGCCGACGTCGAGGGCGCCACGGAGGAGTTCCCCGCGGTCCTCACCGTCGTCGGTGATATCGCGGCGGGCGGCGGCGGTGCGGCCGTCACGGTGGGCCCCGGCGAGGCCGCCCGGATCATGACCGGCGCCCCGCTGCCGTCCGGTGCCGAGGCCGTCGTCCCCGTGGAGTGGACCGACGGCGGCGCGGGCGCGGGCCCCGCCGTCGCCATGGACGCCCACAGCAAGGTCCCCGAGCGCTCCGGCGGGGAGGTCCGCGTCCACCGGTCCGTCACCGCCCGCGCCCACGTCCGCGCCCGCGGCAGCGACGCCTGCACGGGCGAGCTGGCCCTCGCCGCGGGCACCGTCCTCGGCCCGGCCCAGATCGGCCTGCTGGCGGCCATCGGGCGGGCCACCGTCCTGGTCCGGCCGCGGCCCCGCGTGGTCGTCATGTCCACCGGCAGCGAGCTCGTCCAGCCGGGCGAGGAGCTCGCGCCCGGCCGTATCCACGACTCCAACAGCTTCGTGCTGTCCGCCTGCGCGCGCGACGCCGGGGCCATCGCCTACCGCGTCGGCGCCGTCGACGACGACGCCGAGATCCTGCGCGCCACCCTGGAGGACCAGCTCATCCGCGCCGACGCGGTCGTCACCAGCGGCGGCGTCAGCGTCGGCGCGTACGACGTGGTCAAGGAGACCCTCTCCGGGCTCGCGGGCGAGGAGGGCAGCGTCTCCTTCCGCCGGCTCGCCATGCAGCCCGGCAAGCCGCAGGGCTTCGGCCGCATCGGCCCCGACCGGGTCCCGCTCTTCGCCCTCCCGGGCAACCCCGTCAGCTGCTACGTCTCCTTCGAGCTCTTCGTCCGCCCCGCCCTGCGGGCGCTCATGGGGCTCGACCCCGTCGACCGCACCACCGTGCGCGCCGTGTGCACCGACGCCGTCGCCTCCTCGCCGCAGGGCCGCCGCCAGTTCCTGCGGGCCCGCCACGAGCCGGGCACGGGCACGGTCTCGCTCGTCGGCGGCGCCGGCTCGCACCTGGTGAAGGCCCTCGCCCAGGCCAACGCCCTCGTCGTCGTCCCCGAGGAGACCACCTCCGTCGCCGCCGGCACGGAGGTCGACGTGGTGCTCCTCGGCTGACTCCTCGGCCGGTCACCCGCCGCGCGCTGCCGGTACGGTGTCTGCCCAACAGGACCCGGACCAGGAGAACCATGAGCAGCGCCCAGGACCCGCCCGAGGCCTCCCGCCTCACCCACATCGACAGCGCGGGCGCGGCCCGCATGGTCGACGTCTCGGCCAAGGAGGTCACCGCCCGCACGGCCCGTGCCAGCGGGCGGGTCCTCGTCGCGCCGCGCGTGGTGGAGCTGCTGCGCGGCGAGGGCGTCCCCAAGGGCGACGCCCTCGCCACGGCCCGCATCGCCGGCATCATGGGCGCCAAGCGCACCCCCGACCTGATCCCGCTCTGCCACCCGCTGGCCGTCTCCGGCGTGAAGGTCGACCTGTCCGTCGCCGACGACGCCGTGGAGATCACGGCCACGGTGAAGACGACCGACCGCACGGGCGTGGAGATGGAGGCGATGACGGCCGTCGCCGTCGCCGCCCTGACGGTCGTGGACATGGTCAAGGCCGTGGACAAGGGCGCGACTGTCACGGACATCAGGGTGGAGGAGAAGACGGGCGGAAAGTCGGGACGTTACGTCGCCCGCTCCGCGGAGGAAATCGCCCCCTCGGCGGATGAAGGGGACGGCGCGTGACCGCGGGGCACGTGCCCGGGGACGGGCCGTCGCCGGCGGGCCGCCGCACCGGCGAGCAGCCGGCCGCTGCGGAGCGGACCCCGTACCGGGCTTTGGTCGTCACCGCCTCCCACCGGGCCGCGACAGGCGTCTACGAGGACAAGGGAGGCCCTCTCCTCGCAGCCGGGCTGGAAGCCATGGGCTTCCGGACCGACGGCCCCGTCGTCGTCGACGACGGGGCCCCCGTGGCGGCGGCCCTCCGCGACGGGATCGCCGCCGCCTACGACGTGATCGTCACCACCGGCGGCACCGGCCTGTCGCCCACCGACCGTACGCCCGAGGCGACCCGCCCCCTCCTCGAGCGGGAGGTCCCCGGCATCGCCGAGGCCGTCCGCGCCGAGGGGCTGGCCAAGGTGCCCACCGCCGCCCTCTCCCGGGGCCTGGCGGGGCTCGCGGGCCGGACGCTGATCGTGAACCTGCCCGGATCGACGGGCGGCGTCCGCGACGGCCTCGCCGTGCTGGGCCGGCTGCTGGTCCACGCCGTGGAGCAGGTGCACGGGGGCGATCACCCGAGACCGGGGAGCCCGCGCTGAACGCCGGCCGGCCCGCCGAGCTCGTGGACGGCGACGTCCTCCTGCGCCCCATCCGGATGCGCGACCAGCACGCCTGGCGGGAGGTCAACCGGCGCAACCGCGACTGGCTGCGCCCCTGGGAGGCGACGATCCCGCCGCCCCCGCCGGGCGGCCCGGTCGCGCACCGCCCCACGTACCGGCAGATGGTGCGTCACCTGCGGGCCGAGGCCCACGCGGGGCGCATGCTGCCGTTCGTCATCGACTATCAGGGCAGGCTGGCCGGCCAGCTGACCGTGGCCGGGATCACCTGGGGCTCGATGTGCTCGGCGCACATCGGCTACTGGGTGGACGCGGCCGTCGCGGGCCGCGGCGTGATGCCGACCGCGGTCGCGCTCGCGGTCGACCACTGCTTCCGCTCGGTCGGCCTGCACCGCGTGGAGGTGTGCATCCGGCCGGAGAACCTGCCCAGCCGCCGGGTGGTGGAGAAGCTGGGCTTCCGGGAGGAGGGGCTGCGGCCCCGCTACCTCCACATCGACGGAGCCTGGCGCGATCACCTGGTCTACGCACTGACGGCCGAGGAGGTCCCGGAGGGGCTCCTGCAGCGGTGGCACCGTTCCCGGCCCGGGAACCCCGCAGAAATAGAATAGATATTCGAAAGTGACCGTCAATCGACGGTATTCGAGTGGACTCGGTCTCAACAATCACAAAAAAAGTTCGAGATATCAGCCGGATCGTGCGACACACCGGGCCAATTGGCGGAATCCCCTGCGCGTACCCCTCTACGGTGTGAAGTGTGAGCAGCAGCGGCCTCATCTACGCAGTCATCGTCGGGGCCTGGGCCGCCTACTTGGTGCCGATGTGGCTCCGTAGGCAGGACGAGCTCAATGAAGCCCGTCCGACGGAACGCTTCAGCACCGCCATCCGGCTTCTGTCGGGCCGGGCGGGGATGGAGCGCCGTTACGCCAAGGACCTGGAAGTGCGCGCCGCCGACGACGCGCCGGTCTCAAGCGAGCCCGGGGAGCCGGCGGCCCGTGCGCCCGAGCCGGAAGCGCCGACCGAAATGGTCGACGTCCGGCCCTTCGGCATGCCCGGAGGCATGCCCGGAGCAGGAGGCGGGGCACCGGCGGAAGCGCCGGGCTCCGCGGGCCCGCCCGGCGGCCCCCAGGGTTCTGCGGTGTCCCCGGGCGCCCAGGGAGTTGCGGGGGAGCGCGCCGCGGCGTCCGCGACCCCGACGGCCGCCGCCGCACGCGCCCGGCGCTCGAAGGTCCTCGCGCGCCGTCGCCGCACCACGGTCGTCCTCTTCATGACCTTCACCGTCGGCGCGATCGTCGCGGGCGTCGGCGGGCTGGCGTTCCTGTGGGTCCCGGCCGTCCCGGCGGTGCTCCTCAGCGCG
The DNA here is from genome assembly GCF_013394065.1 of Streptomyces rectiverticillatus. Lineage (NCBI taxonomy): Bacteria > Bacillati > Actinomycetota > Actinomycetes > Kitasatosporales > Streptomycetaceae > Streptomyces > Streptomyces rectiverticillatus. Next base: position 3,084,326 of record NZ_CP040752.1, on the reverse strand, counting down.
TACATCGTGTACCTGCGCATCCAGGAGCGGCGCCGCTTCGCCTTCACCATGGACCAGCGCCGCGCCGAACTGGCCGCCCAGCGCCTGCGCGAGGGCCGCGTCCGCCCTCGCCAGGCGGCGGACGCCCACGACGCCGCGGATCCCGTTGACACCGTCGCCCACCCGTCGCCCGCCGCCGGCGAGCGCCCGGCCGAGCCCTCGCCCGCCGCGGGCCGCCGCGCCCTCGTGGAGCAGACCGACCACGCCGAGTGGGTCGACCAGCAGCGCGACCGCGGCGCGGCCGAGGGCTGGGACCCGGTCCCCGTCCCCCTGCCGACCTACGTCACCGCGCCGGTCGCCCCGCGCGCCGGCGACAGCGTCGACCTGGGCGCCCCGGACACCTGGAGCTCCGCACGCTCCAGCACCGCCGACCCGGCGGCGGACCGGGCACGCGCCGCCGCGGAGGAGCGCCGCGCCTCCCGCCCCCGCCGCCGCCCCCGCGAACGGGGCCGCACCCCCCTCTTCGACCAGTACGCCGACGACGACCGCCCCCGCGCCGCCAACGAGTGACCCGCGCCACCTCCGCGGCCCGCGCCGCTGACCAGCGGCGAGCGGATTTCCGAGCACCCGGATGGGGGTGCTAGAGTTTCACTCGTTGCAAGGGCCTGTGGCGCAGTCCGGTAGCGCACCTCGTTCGCATCGAGGGGGTCAGGGGTTCGAATCCCCTCAGGTCCACAACACATCAGAGCCCCCGTCGGAGAAATCCGGCGGGGGCTCTGACGTATTGTCGGGCCGGGCGTGCTCAGAGCCGTCGTGCCACCTTTCGCGCCACCTTCACCACGTTCCCCGCCGGCTTCGTCCGCAAAGCCGGGTGGTGGCGGATCCAGTGCTCCTCCAGGGCGTACCAGTCGATCGGCTTCGGCTTGCGGCGGGCCGACAGGGACGCGTCCAGTTCCGTGAAGTACGTCTTCCAGCGCTTGCGGTAGAGGCCGCCCACCAGGCCCGACCACTCGCGGTTGGCGTAGTCGTGCAGTTTGCCCCCGTCGGCCGAAGGGCGGGGGCCCCAGGTGGTCAGCAGGGTCAGGGCGTCGTGTTCGAGGCGGTCGCGTTCGGCCGGCGAGGAGCCCCAGGCGCGGGCGGCCGTCGTCCAGTGGCTGAGCAGGTGGTGTGCGTCGGTGGCGACGGTCTCCTCCAGGAGCGCCATCCAGTCGAGCCATTGGCGCGTCAGGTTGCGGAGCCGGGAGCGGTCGCCCGCCTCGAAGGCGGCCTTGATGCGAGGGAGCAGGGTGCGGCTGCGGTTGGCGATCGTCTGGCGGGTCACGTCCAGGAGGTCGTAGCGGTAGGCGGAGCTGCGGCGCAGGGAGGGGGCCACCGCGAGGAGTTCGGGGAGGGCCGCCTCGAAGGCGTCCGGGTCGTAGCGCAGTTGCCGGGGCGACCAGGCGGCGGCGTGGGTGACGGCCAGGTCGGGGCGGGCGCCGAAGAGGCCGTCGGCGGCCTCGCTCCAGCCGTCGGCGCGGGTCGTGCCGTAGGCGGTGCGGCGCAGGACGTCCCAGGCGCGGGCGGCGTGCGGGTCGGCGGCGCCGTAGCGGTAGCGGGGCCACTGCGCGAACCAGCCCTCCAGGTCGACCCGGCCGTCCGTCCAGGCCAGGTCGCTGAAGAGGGCGAGCGCCGCGGGGTTGTTGTCGGCGGCCTCGGGCATCAGGGCGATGCCCTTGAGCGCGCTGCCCGGCTTGGTGCGCCAGTCCTCGAAGAGGGCGGCCCAGTCGCGGGTGTTGGCGCCCATGGCGGTGTGCCCGCCGAAGTTCCAGATGGAGCCGAAGGCGTACGGGGTGCCGCCCCAGTCGTCCTCGCGGTCGGTGACCTTGGGGTAGTGGTCGGAGACCCCGTCCAGGATGAGCATGCGCTTGCGGTCGACGGCGTCGACGATCTCGCGCCGCGGGTTCTCCTGCCAGCCGAGGATGGCCCAGGTGGCGCGCGGGTGGGCGGCGCGCAGCGCCTTCTCGACGGCGCGGGCGGCGGCGGCGACGGGCACGTCGCCCGGCTTCCCGCCTTCGTGCAGCAGGTCCATCTTGTACATGGACGTGGCGCCGTAGAGCTCCTTCTGGACCCGGTAGAAGGTCGCCGCGACGCGGCGGAAGTGCGCGGTGCGCGGGTCGAGCCAGTCGGGCCGGCGGAAGCCGCCCCAGGTGCCCTGCGGGACGGTGCGGGCGCCGGGGTTGCGCTTGGCGAAGCCGGGCGGCACGGTGCCGTAGTAGCCGGGGAACACCGGCGTCATGCCCAGCTCCCGCAGCCTGGCCACGATCTTCTTCGCGAGGGCCGTGCGGCGCTCCAGGAGCCGGGCGGACAGGGGGCCGCCGTAGGACTCCATGTTCTGCAGCAGCCACCACGGCTGGTGGGCCGGGCCCGGCAGCCAGGCGCGCAGCTCGGCGTCGCCGTAGCCGTGCGCGCGGAACGTGCGGTGGTAGACCGCGTCGGCGCCCGCGTAGACGAGGACCTCGTTGAAGCCGTGCAGCGCCAGTACGTCGATTTCGCGCTGCCAGTAGTCCCACCCGTTGTACGGGCCGGTGTAGCCGTCGTTCGTGTCGTTGAGCACGAAGCGGTGGGTGACGTTCGCCGCCCGGACGACGGGGGTACGGACGCCGGGGAGGCGGTCGGGGAGGGCGGCCTGTGCCCCGTTCCAGGAGAAGTGGGCGTGGGCGACGTGTCTGAGGTACCAGTGGAAGCCGGTGAGCTGCACCGCGGGCGTCGTGCCCGCCACCACGATCGCGCCCGCCCGCCCGGACACCCGGAAGGCGTCCGCGCCGCCCTTGCGAGGCACCGTGCGGAAGGTGACCTGGCGGTGGTGGCGGGGCAGCAGCCGGGCGAGGGCGGCCGCGGCGGCTCCGGCGGCGCCCGCGGCGGCGGGCGCGGACCCCTCGTCCTGCTCGGCGCCGGCGTCGGGCAGCCCCGCCGACGTGCTCTCGTCCCCGGCGGAGGTCACGTCCTCGAAGTCGGCGGCGGACTCCGTATCGGCGTTCTCCGCGCCTTCCGCGCTCTCTGTGCCTTCCGCGCCTCCCGGGCCCCCGGGCACGGCCGCGGCGGCCACGCCGGGCACCGTGCCGACGGCCGCCGCTCCTGCGAGGGCGCCGAGGAGCCTGCGACGGGCAATATGCATGAGTGACCTCCACCGTGACGAGCGTGACGCTGCAGCGGCTGCAGCGACTGGACCGGACCACTGAGGCGCGGTGATCCTACGAGCCGATGACCGCCACTCGGCAAGGACGCGGTCGGCAAACCAGCCACGCCGGTTACATTTGGCACGAATGGCCCCATCGGAACGACCCGACCTGATAGGCCCACCCCGCCCGGGCCCCGCCACCCGCCGGTCCGACCCGCCGCCGAGGAGCCAGAAGCCATATGGGACTGCGCACGAAGATCGGCGTGGCCATCACCGCCACCGCAGCCCTGGTCGCCGTCATCATGGGGCTCGTCGTGCACCACCGCACCGCCGGCAACCAGCTGGAGACCGCGCGCGAGGCCCTCGAGGGCCGGCTCGCCACGGCCGTGGAGGACCACGCCGCGGGCGTCCACCGGCCGCGGACGCTCGTCAACCCCGAGCACATACCCGGGCCGCTGCGGAAGGCCGTCGAAGGGGGCGGACGCGCCACCCATCTGGACTCCAGCGGCCCCGTACCGATGCTGTGGGCCGCCGGCCGCAGCGGCCGCGACACCATCGTCGTCAAGCACCCCTACGCCCGGCAGGCCCAGAACCTCCGCAGGCTCGACGAGGCCCTGTGGTGGGCGGGCGGTCTGGGCACCGCTTTCGCGGGCGTCGTCGGCGTGGGCCTCGCGACCGTCGTCGGCCGCCGCCTCAACGCCTCCGCCCGGACGGCCGAGCGCATCGCCGACGGCGACTTCAGCGCCCGCCTCAAGCCGCGCGGCGGGCAGGACGAGATCGCCCGCCTGATCGTCGCCGTCAACACGATGGCCGACGCGCTGGCCGCCCGTCTGCAGGCCGAGCGCGAGGTCACCTCGAACATCGCCCACGAACTGCGCACCCCCGTCGCGGGCCTGGTCGCCGCGGCCGCGGTGCTGCCGCCCGGCCGGCCCGCCGAGATGGTGCGGGAGCGGGCGGAGCGGGTCCGGGCACTGATGGAGGACGTGCTGGAGGTCGCCCGCCTGGACGGCTCCGCCGAGCGCGCCGACACCGAGGTCCGGGCGCTGGGCGAGCTGACGCGGCGCGCGGTCCGCTCGGCGGTGGCGGACGGCAAGGAGACGGCGGAGGTGCGGGTCGTGCGCGACTGCCTGGTCGAGACCGACGCCCGCCGCGTCGAGCGGATCCTGGTCAACCTCGTCACCAACGCCTTCCGGCACGGCGGCGCCCCGGTGACCGTCGAGGTGGACGGCGGCACCGTCCGGGTCCGCGACAGCGGCCCCGGCTTCCCGCCCGACCTGCTGGTCTGCGGCCCGCAGCGCTTCCGCACGGGCTCGGGCTCCGGCCTCGGCCTCGGTCTCGGTCTCGGGCTGACGATCGCGGCGGGGCAGGCGCGGGTGCTGGGCGCGGGCCTGGCCTTCGCCAACCCGGGCGGCGGGGGAGCGCAGGCGACGCTGGACCTGACCGCGTCGGTGCGGGACGGAGCCGGGCCCGCCGACGAGCCGTGCGCTTCCTGAGGCCGGGCTTCCCGACGCGCCGGGTGTCCTGAGGCGCGGGGTGTCCTGAGGTGCGGGGCGGGCCGACTGCCCCAACAGTGGAAGCCATGAAGGAAGACAACGTCCTCTTCTTGAACGTCGCCTCGCCCGAGAAGGGCCACCGGGCGCTGGACGACCTCCGCGCGGGGCACACCGCCGGCCGGTTCACCCTCCGCGAGGGCGCGGTGATCGCCCGCGCGGACGACGGCAGTCTCGACTTCCCCGACGCCGTCGACAACTCCGGCACGGCCCGCGCCTTCGCCGTCGGCGGCCTGATCGGCGGCCTGCTGGGCATCCTCGGCGGCCCGCTCGGCGTCATGATCGGCTTCGGCGCGGGCGGCCTCGTCGGCGGCGTGCGCGACGCGCGCGAGGCGACGGCCGCGAACGCCGCCCTGGAGATGCTGGCGGCGGAGGTCCCGCCGGGCAGCACGGTCCTGGTCGCCGAGATCGCCGAGGACGGGCCGGAGGAGGCCGACGGCATCCTCGCCCACTACGGGGAGGCCACGCGCTACCGGACGGAGGACATCCGCCACGAGGTGGAGGCGGCCATCGCGCAGAAGTGAGGCGGAGGGCCGGGCGGGCGGGCCGGGCCGGAGGCCGGGGTCAGCGGGGCGCGGGGACCAGTGGCTTGGTGAAGCAGCGGCTGCTGTCGTAGCACCGGTACAGGCCGAACTTCTCCGCCTCGGGCACCGGCGCGTAGCCGGACGACACGTACAGGGATATCGCCTCGGGCTGCTTGTCGCCGGTCTCCAGGACCATGCGGGTGCGGCCCGCCTCCCGGGCGCTGTCCTCCAGTTCCGCGAGGATCCGCCGCGCCAGGCCCCGCCCGCGCGCCTCCGGCACCACGTACATCCGCTTCAGCTCGGCGTCGCCGTCCGCGTAGCCCTCGTCGTTCGCCTCGTGGGCGCGCCAGCCGCCGGTGGCCACGGGCGTGCCGTCGGGCTCGTAGGCGATGAGATATAGGCCACGCGGCGGGGCGAACTGGGTGGGCTCCAGCGGGGTGAGGTCGCCGTCTCCGTACCGTTCCGCGTACTCCAGTTGCACCCGGTCCTGGAGCCTCACCGCGTCGGGATGGTCGTATGCGACCGGCAAGATCTGCATTCAAGGCATCGTACGGAAGTCGGTATCGTGCCGGAATGCTGACCGTTACGAGCGTAAATGTGAATGGGCTGCGCGCGGCCTCCAAGAAGGGCTTCGTGGAGTGGCTGGCGCAGACGGGGGCGGACGTGGTCTGCCTGCAGGAGGTCCGCGCGGAGCCGCACCAGCTGCCCGACGAGGTCCGTGAGCCCGAGGGCTGGTACACGGTGCACGCCCCGGCGGCGGCCAAGGGCCGGGCCGGCGTCTCCGTCTACTCGCGGCGCGAGCCGGAGGCCGTGCGCATCGGCTTCGGATCGGCCGAGTTCGACGGCAGCGGCCGCTACGTGGAGGTCGACCTTCCGGGCGTGACCGTCGCGAGCCTCTACCTGCCGTCGGGCGAGGTCGGCACGGAGCGGCAGGACGAGAAGGAACGCTTCATGGCGGAGTTCCTGCCGTACCTGGTGGCGCTGAAGGCCCGCGCGGCGGCGGACGGCCGCGAGGCCCTGGTCTGCGGCGACTGGAACATCGCCCACACCGAGGCCGACCTGAAGAACTGGAAGGCCAACCGCAAGAGCGCGGGCTTCCTGCCCGAGGAGCGGGCCTGGCTGACCAAGGTCTTCGAGGAGTACACGGATGTGGTCCGCGCCCTCCACCCGGGCGTCGAGGGCCCGTACTCGTGGTGGTCCTACCGCGGCCGCGCCTTCGACAACGACTCGGGCTGGCGCATCGACTACCTGGTCGCGACGCCGGGGCTGGCGGAGCGGGCGCTGAAGGCGGCGGTGGAGCGGGCGGCCTCGCACGACCTGCGCTGGTCGGACCACGCGCCGGTGACGGGCGTCTTCGGCTGAGTCCGCAAGGGCACGGGCGCGGTCGCGGGCACGGGCCCTTCGCGCTTTCGGCGCAATCACGCCGTTTGCGTGAGCAGACCTTGGCTTCCCGCCCGCCGGGGCGGGCCGGGCTGCTTCAATTCTCTTCTGCACGAGCACTGTTGGCCCGACCGGCCGGCGTGCGGGTGTGGTCGCGGCATGGCGCGCCCGTGCGTCCTCGCCGCCGTCAGCCGGGTCTGGCGGGTCCCGGTTCGCCGGCGGCGCCGTGCGCACCGAGCCGGGTTTCGAGCTCGGTGCGCACGCGCCGGTCCACGGCCATGGCGAGCTCCGCGTCCACCACCGTCCTGGCGAGGGCGCGCAGCCGGCCCAGGGTCTCGCCGGCGGCGCCGGCCTCGCCCGGCGGCAGGCCGGCCAGCACGTGGTCCCGCAGGAGGCCGGTGAAGGTCTCGGCCAGGGCTTCCGCGTGGGCCCGCACCTCACGGCCGGCGGCGAGCACCGCGGCCAGCGGGATGCCGTGGCGCACCAGGCCGGTCGAGGCGTCGAGGAGGCGCCGGCTGACGTGGACGATCTCCTCGCCGTCGACGCCGAGGTAGCCGAGGTCGAGCGAGGCGGTCAGGTTCTCCGGGGTGACCTCGCCGGCGAAGCGGTCGGCCAGCTCCTCCGGGGTGAGGCGGACGGCCGCCTCCTCCGTCCAGGGCACGGTGACGGCGGCTCCCGCCAGCCCCAGCAGCTCGCCCACGTCCCGCCCGCACTCGAAGGCGCTCAGCAGCTCGGCGATCCCGCCGAGGGTGTGCCCGCGCTCCAGGAGCGCGCCGATCGTGCGCAGCCGGGCCAGGTGGTGGTGGCCGTACCAGGCGATGCGGCCCTCGCGGCGCGGCGGCGGGAGCAGCTTGCGCTCGCGGTAGAAGCGCAGGGTGCGGACGGTGATGCCGGCCTCCTCGGCCAGCTCCGCCGTGCGGTATTGCCGTGCGGCGGCTTCGGGGGGCTCTGTGGTGCGGGTCTCGTGCCCGATCGCTTCGGCCCGGCCCGTCGTACGGCGGCCCCGTTCGTCGCCCATCGCGCCCCCTTGTCCGTGGCCACGCGCGAAGCGTAAGCGTACGTGCGACCACCGGTAACTTCCTTTCCCTGTACCCCTATCGCTTCGTCAGGCGCTGGCCTACGCTCCCCATCGTGCCAGCAATTGCTGGCGCAGTTGTGTCGGATCCGGGAGGCGGCGGCATGGCCGAGCATGAGCGTCAGCACGTACGGGTGGCGGTGATCGGGTCCGGCTTCGGCGGACTGGGGGCGGCCGTCCGGCTGCGGCGCGAGGGGATCACCGACTTCGTGGTCCTGGAGCGGGCGGACTCCGTGGGCGGCACCTGGCGGGACAACACCTATCCCGGCTGCGCCTGCGACGTGCCGTCGTACCTCTACTCCTTCTCCTTCGCCCCCAACCCCGCCTGGCCGCGCAGCTTCTCGGGTCAGCCCCACATCCGCGCGTACATGGAGCACGTCACCGACACCTTCGGGCTGCGGCCGCACCTGCGCTTCAACTCCGAGGTGCAGCAGCTGCGCTGGGACGCGGAGCGGCTGCACTGGGAGGTCACCACGTCGGCCGGCGACTACACCGCCGACGTCGTCGTCTCCGCCACCGGACCCCTCGCGGATCCGCGGGTGCCGGAGGTGCCCGGCCTGGACTCCTTCCCCGGCCGGGTCTTCCACTCCGCCCGCTGGGACCACGACTACGACCTGCGCGGCAAGCGCGTCGCGGTGATCGGCACCGGCGCCTCCGCGATCCAGATCGTGCCGGGCATCCAGCCGGAGGTGGGCCGCCTCACCCTCTTCCAGCGCACCCCGCCGTGGGTGCTGCCCCGCTTCGACCGGCCCGTCTCCGCCGCCGAGCGCTGGCTGCACACCCGGCTGCCCGCGACGGCGGCGCTGCGCCGCGGCGTCCTGTGGGGCATCCGGGAGCTGCAGGTCAGCAACTTCACCCGGCACCCGGAGCGGATGCGGGTGGTCGAGAAGCTGGCCCTGTCCCACCTGCACAAGGCCGTCAAGGACCCGGTACTGCGCGCCCGCCTCACCCCCGGCTACCGGCTGGGCTGCAAGCGCATCCTGCTCTCCAGTGACTACTACCCGGCGCTCGCCCGGCCCAACGTGGACCTGGTGGCCTCGGAGCTGGCCGAGGTGCGCGGATCGACGCTCGTCGCCGCCGACGGCACGGAGGCCGAGGCCGACGCCATCGTCTTCGGCACGGGCTTCCGGGTCACCGACATGCCGATCGCTCAGCGGGTCACCGGCGCCGGCGGCCGGACGCTCGCCGAGGCGTGGAAGGGCGGCATGGCGGCCCTGCGCGGCACCAGCGCCGCCGGCTTCCCCAACTTCCTCACCGTCATCGGGCCCAACACCGCGCTGGGGAACAGCTCGATGATCCTCATCATCGAGTCCCAGCTGAACTATCTGGCCGACTTCATGCGGCAGTTGGACACCCTCGGCGGCAAGGCGGCGCTCGACGCCCGTCCCTCCGCGGTGAACGCCTGGAACCGGCACGTCCAGCGCCGGATGGAGCGCACGGTCTGGAACACCGGCTGCCGGAGCTGGTACCTGGATGCTCACGGCCGCAACACCACGGTCTGGCCCGGTACCACCGCCGAGTTCCGCAAGGTCACGCGCCGGGTGAACCTCGCCGAGTACCAGGTGCTGCGGCCGCCGCGCGCCCCGCGCAGGGCCGTGCCCGCGACCGCCGCGGAGGCCGCCCGATGAGGCGCGTGAGCCTGGAGGGGCAGGTCGCCGTCGTCACCGGGGCCGCCCGCGGCCTGGGGGAGCAGCTGGCCCGCAAGCTGTCCGCGCGCGGCGCGTGCGTCGCCCTGGTGGGCCTGGAGGCGGACAGGCTGCGCCGCGTCGCCGCCTCGCTGCACGAGGACGCCGCCCACTGGCACGCCGACGTCACCGACCACGAGGCCATGGAGCAGGTGGCCCGCGAGGTCAAGGCCCGCTTCGGCAAGGCCGACGTCGTCGTCGCCAACGCCGGCGTCGCCGCGGGCGGCCCCCTGGCCGGCTCCGACCCCGTCAGCTGGCGCCGCGTCGTCGAGGTCAACCTCGTCGGCAGCGCGGTCACGGGCCGCGCCTTCCTGCCCGTGCTGGCGGAGAGCCGCGGCTATCTGCTGCAGGTGGCCTCGCTCGCCGCGATGGCCCCGGCGCCGATGATGAGCGCCTACTGCGCGTCGAAGGCCGGCGTCGAGGCGTACGCGCACTGCCTGCGCGGCGAGGTCGCCCACAAGGGCGTGCGGGTCGGCGTCGCCTATCTGAGCTGGACCGACACGGACATGGTGCGCGGCGCCGACGCGTACGAGGTGATGCGCGAGATGCGGCAGCGCCTGCCGTGGCCCGCCAACCGCACCTACCCGCTCGGCCCGACCGCCGACCGCCTGGTCGACGGCATCGAGCGGCGCTCGGCGCACGTGTACGGGCAGGCGTGGCTGCGGCTGCTGCAGGGCTCCCGCGGCTGGCTGCCCGGGGTGCTCACGCTCGGCGCGCAGCGCGAGATGCGGCGGTTCGAGCCGGGAATCGCCGGGGTGCGCGCGGGGCTGGTGGGCGCGGGAGGGGCGGCCGACGAGAAGGAGCGTACGAGGGCGTAGCGCAGTGTAGTCATACGATATGCGGGCTAAGATGGTGCATGTCAGGCTGTTTCGGGGTAAAACGCCCCGATTTCCCCTCGTTGAGGAGTGAGTGCAGCCATGGGCATCAAGGACGAGATGCAGGACAAGGCCCAGCAGGCCAAGCAGAAGATGGAACAGGCCAAGAAGCAGGCGCAGCAGAAGGGCCAGGAGGCGCAGGACCGGCTCAAGGAGCGCCGCGAGCAGGAGAACCGCCAGCAGTCCTTCGACGACCTGCGTGACGAGCTCGACGACCGCACCTGAGGGAGCTGAGCCTCATGGCCAAGGGAGACAGGGCCAAGAGCAAGGCCGAACAGCAGAAGGAGCAGGCCGACCGGGCCGGCAGGACCGGCAAGAAGGCCAAGGAGAACGCGAGCGAAAAGGCCCGCCAGGAACTGATCCGCAAGGAGCAGGAGGAGTGGGACCGCCGCGACACATTCGACGAGAACTTCGAGATCTGACGGCGGCTCCGCGTACCGACGTAAGGGGCGCCCCCCACGGAGGGGCGCCCCTTACGTCGTCCTGCTCACTCACTCAGCTGCGCGGCGGCAGCTTCGGCCGGCGCAGGTCCGGCACTCCCGAGTAGTCCGGCGGCTGTGCCGCGCCGTGCCGCTCCAGCAGGTCGAGCGCGATCTGCACCGCGTCGTCCAGCTGCCGGTGCCGCCCCTCGGCCCAGTCGAGCGGGGTGCGGTCGATCTCGACGTCGGGGTCGACGCCGCGGTTCTCGACCGTCCAGCCGTACTCGTCGAACCACGCCGCGTTCATCGGCACCGTGATCGAGGTGCCGTCCCCGAGCCGGTGCCGGCCGGTCATCCCGACCACCCCGCCCCAGGTGCGCAGGCCCACCACCGGGCCGATGCCCTGCAGCTTGAACGCCGCGGTGATCATGTCGCCGTCGGAGGAGGTCATCTCGTCGGCGATGGCGACGACCGGGCCGCGCGGGGCGTTGCTCGCGTACGACACGGGCTGGGCGTCGCGCGTGAGGTCCCAGCCGATGATGGTGCGCGTGAGCTTCTCCACGACGAGCTCGCTGATGTTGCCGCCCGCGTTGCCGCGGACGTCCACGATCAGGGCCGGGCGCGACATCTCCATCCGCAGGTCGCGGTTGAACTGCGCCCAGCCCGAGCCGCCCATGTCGGGGATGTGCAGGTAGCCGCACTTGCCGCCGCTCAGCTCGCGGACGACGGCGCGGCGCTTGGCCACCCAGTCCTGGTAGCGCAGCGGGCGCTCGTCGACCAGCGGGACGACGGCCACGCGCCGCGCGTGGCCCTCGCCCTCGGCCGGCCGGAAGGTCAGCTCGACGGTGGTGCCGCCGGCGGCGGCGAGCAGCGGGTACGGGCCGGCGACCGGGTCCACCGGGCGGCCGTCGACGTGCGTGAGCGCCGCGCCCTCGCGGATGCCCGAACCGGCCAGCGGGGAGCGGGCCTTGGAGTCGGAGGAGTCGCCGGGCAGGATCCGCCGGACCGTCCAGGAGCCGTCCTTCTGCCGCGTGAAGTTCGCGCCGAGCAGGCCGATGGCGCGCTGGTAGTGCGGCGGGCCCTCGTTGCGGCGGGCCGGGACGACGTAGGCGTGCGAGGTGCCCAGCTCGCCGAGGACCTCGCGCAGCAGGTCGGCGAAGTCGTCGGGGGAGGCGACCCGGTCGACCAGGGGCCGGTACTGGCCGAGCACCGCGTCCCAGTCGATGCCGCACATCCCCGGCTCCCAGAAGTACGCGCGGACGATCCGGCCCGCCTCCTCGTACGCCTGACGCCACTCGGCGCCGGGCTCCACGTCGTGCAGGATGCGCCGCATGTCGATGAAGACCGTCGACTCGGGGTCGGGGGTGTCCGTGGCGGGGACGGCCCGCAGGTCGCCCTCGTCGTGGACGACCAGCCGGGTGCCGTCGCCGCTGACCGCGAACCAGTCGAGGGAGCTGGTGAGTTCGGTGCGCTTGGCCTTGGCCAGGTCGAAGTGCTCGAGGGTGGGGCGGCCGGAGGTGTCCGCGGGGTTGGCGAAGGTCTCGCCGAGCGCGCCGGAGATCGGCCAGCGCAGCCACACCAGGCCGCCGCCGCTGACCGGGCGCAGCGCCGAGTACTTCGAGGCGGCCACCGGGAACGGCGTCACCCGGCTCTCCAGCCCCTCCACCTCCACCAGCGTCGGCCCACCGGGCCCGGTGTCCTCCTGGTCGAGCCCGCCGGCCGCGGGCCGGCCTTCGGCCGACAGCGCGAACGGCGAGGGCGTCGCCGAGGACAGCGGTACGAGGTAGGGGCGGCAGCCCAGCGGGAAGGACAGGTCGCCGGTGTGCACGTCGTAGACCGGGTCGAAGCCGCGCCACGACAGGAACGCGAGGTAGCGGCCGTCGCGGGTGAAGACCGGCTGCTCGTCCTCGAAGCGGCCGTTGGTGACGTCCACGACCGTGCGGTCCTTCAGCCGTGCGATCTTGATCTGGCGCAGGGAGCGGCCGATGCCGGGGTGGGACCAGGCCAGCCACTCCGAGTCGGGGGAGAAGGCGAGGTCGCGCACGGGCCCGTTGTCCGAGCGGACCAGCTCGCTGACCTCGCCGGCGCCTCCGCCCGTTTCCGCACCTCCGCTCGTTTCCGCGCCTTCGCCGGGTCCGGTGCTCTCGTCCGCTCGCGTGCCCTCATCCGCTCCCGTGCCCTCGGCCGAGGTGTCCACCAGCAGCAGCCGGCCGTCGTGCGTGGCCAGCGCCAGCCGCTCGCCGTCGGGGGAGGCCAGCGTCTCGTGCACCCGCCCGATCCGGCCCGCGCCGAGGCGGCGCGGCTCGGCGGGCCCGGCGGCGCGCGGCAGCTGGGCGATCTCGATCGCGTCCTCGCCCTCCGCGTCCGTCACGTAGGCCACCCGCCCGGAGGCTCCCAGCATCTCCGGCAGCCGCACCCGGACGCCCGGGGTGTCGGCGATGGTGCGGGCGGGGCCGTCGCGGTGGGTGAGCCAGTAGAGGCTGCCGCGCACCTGGACGGCGCTCGCGCGGCCCGTCGTGTCCACGGTGACGCCGTCGACGTTGGAGGCGGCCTGCACCTGGTACGGGCGGCGCCCGGCACGCGGACCGCCCAGCGTCACCTCCAGGCGGCGCGGCTTCCCGTCCGGGCCGAGGTCGTCCACCAGCCACAGCTCGCCCGCGCACTGGTAGACCACGCGCTCGCCGTCGGTCGAGGCGTGCCGGGCGTAGAAGTCCTCGTGGTCGGTGTGGCGGCGCAGCTGCGAGCCGTCGGGCAGGCAGGAGTAGAGGTTGCCGACGCCCTCGTGGTCGGAGAGGAAGACGATGCGGCCGCCCGCGAACATCACCGAGTCGAGGTGGCCGTCGATGTCCGGCACCAGCCGGGTGCCGTGCAGCCACATCCGGCCCATGGCCCCGCCGCGGTAGCGCTTCCAGGCGGCGGGCTCGTGCGGGGGCTTGCCGGCCAGCAGCAGCGTGCGGTGCTCGCCTCCCACCTCGCCGATCGCGATGTCGGACACCGGGCCCCAAGGCAGCCGCAGGCCCGGGCTGCCGTCGGTCGGCACCCGGTAGGCCCACGAGAAGTACGAGAAGGGCTGGCCGTGCGAGGAGACGGCGAGGACGTCGTAGCCGCCGTTGCGGTCCGAGGGGGCCCAGCCGCAGACGCGGGTGTCCGTGCTGCCCCAGTAGGTGAGCCGGCGGGCGGGGCCGCCGTCGACGGGGGCCAGGTGGATCTCGGGGTCGAGGCTGCGCCAGTTCGTGTAGGCGATGTGGCGGCCGTCGGGGGAGAAGCGGGGGTGGCCTACCCGGGTGCGGTCGACGGTCAGCCGCCAGGCCCGGCCGGACGGGGCCGGGGATCCGGCCGAGGGCTCCAGTGGGGCCAGCCACAGGTCGTCCTCCGCCGTGAAGCAGAGGAGGCCGCCGTGGAGATGAGGAAATCTCAGGTAAGAATCACTCACTCCACCATCGTTTCGGCCCCCGGGTGGCGCGGCAACTCGGTCGGCCGGGTCCGCGCCGTGACCGGCGGCGTGGTGACCGGCCGTGACGGGGAACACCGGCCGTGACGGAGAACACCATCGATACGGCGCCGTTTCGCTGACCCTCCGCGTACGCTCATGGTGTACGAAACCGTTTCGTACGTGAGTGTTATTCGTACGTGAGTGTTACCTGTGCGGAGGAGGCGGATGTGTCCACGGAATCACCCAAGCCGGCGGCGCGCCGCACCCGGCTCACGCCCGAGCGCGAGGCCGAGCTCTACGAGGCGGTCCTCGCGATCCTCCGCGAGGTCGGCTACGACGCCCTGACCATGGACGCCGTCGCCGCCCGCACGCACGCCAGCAAGGCCACCCTCTACCGCCAGTGGAAGGGCAAGCCGGAGCTGGTCGTAGGGGCACTGCGCCACAAGAAGCCGATCAAGCTCGAAGAGATCGACACCGGCACGCTGCGCGGCGATCTCCAAGCGATGGTGTGCGAGGCCGACGATGAGCAGATGGAGCAGGACGCCGCCCTTATGCGCGGCCTGGGGCACGCGATCCACGCGAACCCCGATCTGCACCGGGCACTGCGCGAGCTGCTGATCGAGCCGGAGACCGAGGGGCTCCGGGCGATGCTGCAGCGCGCGGTCGAGCGGGGCGAGGTGGCCGCGGACAACCCCGCGCTCGAATTCGTCGCCCACATGATGCTCGGTGCGTTCCTCAGCCGCCCGCTGTTCGAGGACCGGCCCGCGGACGCCGCGTACCTGGTCCGCTACATCGACGCCGCGATCCTCCCCGCTCTCGGCCGCTGACCCCCCACTTCCCCACTTCTCCACCTCTCCACCTCCCCCCACCGCCCACCTGACGCGCCGCTCTCGTCGTCGGGCTGGTTCCCCATGCCCTTGTTCATCCACTGAATCGACGGGAGCACCACTCCACGTGGCCACGTTCCTCTACAGACTCGGCCGGACCGCCTTCCGGCGGCGCTGGTACTTCGCCCTGATATGGGTGGCGCTGCTGGTTCTCGCCGGTTTCGGCGCCGCCACCGCGTCCAAGTCCACCAACAACGACTTCTCCATACCCGGCACCGAGGCGCAGCGCGCCTTCGACCTGCTGGAGAAGCGCTTCCCGGGCAACAACGAGCAGAACGCCTCCGCCCGCATCGTCTTCAAGGCCCCCGAGGGCCAGAAGCTCACCGACGCCAAGAACAAGGCGGCCGTCGAGAAGGTCATCGGCGAGCTCAAGCGCAGCCCGCAGGTCGCCCAGGCGGCCGACCCCTTCACCGGCCGGACGGTCAACCCGGCCGGCACCACCGGCTACGCCTCCGCCGCGTACAAGGTCAAGGCCGACGAGCTGACCGAGGACTCGCGCACCAACCTCAAGGACGCCCAGCAGCACGGCCGTGACGCCGGGCTGACCGTCGAGGTCGGCGGCAGCGTCCTGCAGCAGATGCCCGAGGGCGGCTCCGAAGCCATCGGCATCGCCGTCTCCGCGGTCGTCCTGCTGATCACCTTCGGCTCGCTGGTCGCCGCGGGGCTGCCGCTCCTGACCGCCATCATCGGCGTGGGCATCGGCGTCTCCTCCATCGCCGCGCTCGCCCCGCTGCTGGACCTCTCCAGCAACACCTCCACGCTCGCCATGATGATCGGCCTCGCGGTCGGCATCGACTACGCGCTGTTCATCGTCTCCCGCTACCGCGCGGAGCTGGCTGAAGGCCGTGAGCGCGAGGAGGCGGCGGGCCGGGCCGTCGGCACGGCCGGATCCGCGGTGGTCTTCGCGGGCCTGACCGTCGTCATCGCGCTGGCCGGCCTCGCGGTCGTCAACATCCCCATGCTGACGAAGATGGGCATGGCCGCGGCGGGCACGGTCACCATCGCGGTGCTGATCGCGCTCTCGCTCATCCCCGCCCTGCTGGGCTTCGCCGGCAAGCAGGTGCTCGCCCGCAAGGTCCGCAAGGCCGGGCCGGACGCCGCCGCCGGCGACAAGGCGAACATGGGCACCCGCTGGGCGCGCTTCGTCCTGCGCAAGCCGGTGCTCGTGCTCGTGGCCGGTGTGCTGGGCCTGGGCGCCATCGCCGTGCCCGCGGCCTCGCTGGAGCTGGGCCTCCCGGACGACGGGGCGGCCTCCAAGAGCAGCACGCAGCGCAAGGCGTACGACCTGCTGTCGGAGGGCTTCGGCCCGGGCTTCAACGGCCCGCTCATGGTCATCACGGACGTGGCGGACGCCAAGGACCGCCAGGGTGCCGCCCAGAAGGTCGGCGACACGCTCAAGGGCCTGGACAACGTCGCCACGGTGACCCCGGCGCACTTCAACCCCGCCGGTGACACGGCCATGCTCACGGTCGTGCCCAAGTCCAAGCCGACCAGCAAGGAGACCGAGGACCTCGTCCACGCGATCCGCGACAAGGGCGACTCGCTCAAGGCCGACACCGGCGCCGAGGTGCTCGTCACCGGCGCCACGGCGATGAACATCGACGTCTCGCAGAAGCTCAACGACGCCCTGCTGCCCTACCTGGCGCTGGTCGTGGGCCTGGCCTTCCTGCTGCTGATGGTCGTCTTCCGCTCGGTGCTCGTGCCGCTGAAGGCCGCGCTCGGCTTCCTGCTGTCGGTGATCGCCGCGCTGGGCGCCGTCGTGGCGGTCTTCCAGTGGGGCTGGCTCGGCTCGCTCTTCGGGGTCGAGGAGACCGGCCCGATCATGTCGATGATGCCGATCTTCATGGTGGGTGTCGTCTTCGGCCTCGCCATGGACTACGAGGTCTTCCTCGTGACGCGGATGCGCGAGGCGTTCGTCCACGGCGAGCGGCCCGGGCAGGCCGTCGTGACCGGCTTCAAGCACGGGGCGCGGGTGGTGACGGCCGCGGCCGTCATCATGATCAGCGTCTTCGCCGGCTTCATCGGCTCGTCGGAGCAGATGATCAAGATGATCGGCTTCGGCCTGGCCATCGCGGTCTTCTTCGACGCGTTCGTGGTCCGGATGGCGATCGTGCCGGCCGTGCTGGCCCTGCTCGGGAAGTCGGCCTGGTGGCTCCCGGCGTGGCTCGCGAAGATCCTCCCGAACGTGGACGTCGAGGGCGAGGGCCTGCGGGACCGCCTCGCGGCGAGCGAGGCGGGGGCGCCGAAGGCGCCCGACGCGGACGAGGACCGGGAACTGGTCAAGGCCTGACCTGCCTTTCACGGCCGCGGCCGTTTCGGCTGAGCGCCGTGGCGAGCCGTTCCTTCCGCCGCGACGGCGCTCGGCCACGGTCGTAGGAGCCCGGCGGTGCCCCTCACCCATGCGGGTGAGCCCGGCACCGCCGGGCTGCGCCGTTTCGTCTGACCGCCAGGGGCGGAGGCCGCCACCGTGAGCGTGTCCGGCGGTGCCGAGCGCACCGCTTCGTACGTGCGCGCCCCGCAACACAACGTGGCGTACGCCATGAATTCGACCGGAATGGGAACCGCTCCCGGTCGAACCCGCGTTTTTCCAAGTCCACGGGCCAACGAACCCGTGGGCGCGTTCGGGGGCGCGCGCGAAGGAAAGGGCTCCACGTTGAACCTGCTCGATCTGCTGCTGTTGCTCGTCGTCATCGGCTACGCCGTCTCCGGCTTCCGCCGCGGCCTCGTGGCGAGCGTCGTGCTGCTCGCCGGCTTCCTCGGCGGAGCCGTCATCGGCGTGTGGGCGCTGCCGTTCGCCCTGGAGCCCTTCGAGGCGGGGACCGCCACCGCCGCGGTCGTCGCGGTCCTGGTCGTCCTCGTCCCGGCCGCGATCGGCCACGCCCTGGCCGCCCGCCTCGCCTACGGCCTGCGCCGCCGCCTGACGTGGGCCCCGGTCCGCGGCGTCGACGGCGTCGGCGGCGCCGCCGTGAACTCCCTGGCCGTGCTGCTGGTCGGCTGGGTGGCGGCGAGCGTGCTCGTGTCGGCGAATTCGCCGCTCCTCACCCGGCAGATCAGGGAGTCGACGCTGCTGGGCGCCGTCCAGAAGGCGATGCCGGAGCAGGCTCCGACCTGGTTCAGCCGCACGACGGACGCCCTGAACGGCGCGGGCTTCCCGCAGGTCTTCAACCCCTTCGAGAACGAGCCGGCCACGAGCGTGCCGAAGCCCTCGGGCGACGCCGTCACCCCCGCCGCGACGAGGGCGGCCAAGGAGAGCGTGGTCAAGGTCGAGGGCGTCGCGGACACGGGCGAGGGCCGCCGCGGCCAGGAGGGCAGCGGTTTCGTCTACGCCGCGCAGCACGTGATGACGAACGCCCACGTCGTGGCGGGGGTGAACAGCCCCACCGTGCGGGTCGGCGGCGTCGGCAAGGCGTACCGGGCGAAGGTCGTCCTCTTCGATCCGAGGACGGACGTCGCCGTCCTGGACGTGCCGGGCCTGAGGGCGCCGGTGCTGCCGTTCGACAAATCCGCGAAGCGCGGGGACGCGGCGGTCGTCGCGGGCTTCCCGCAGAACGGCGGCCTCGACATCCGCGCGGCCACGGTCGCCAACGAGCTCCGGGCCAAGGGCCAGGACATCTACGGCGACGGCATCACCACGCGCACGGTGTACTCCGTGCGTTCCACGATCCGCCCGGGCAACTCCGGCGGCCCGCTGCTGACGCCCTCCGGCCGGGTCTACGGCGTGGTCTTCGCCCGCTCCACGGCGGACGCGGAGACGGGCTACGTCCTGACGGCGACCCAGGTCGCGGCGGCCGCCGAGCGCGCGGCCACGGCGACGGAACCGGTGACCACGGGGAGCCGGGCGGCGCTGTAGCACCGCCCGGCCGCCTCCGTCCGGCAGCCTCCGCCCGGCCGCCGCCCGGGCCTCCGGTCACTTCTTGCAGCCGGCCAGCACCTGCTGCAGCTTGGCCTTCTCCTTCCGGGTGACGGACAGCCCGTAGTAGTCCTTCACCCCGATCCACGCCTGGCTGTAGAGGCACTCGGCGCCGGCGACCGGCATCCACTTCTCCGGCCCCTTGTCGCCCTTGCGCCGGTTGGCCCAGGTGGACACCGCGATCAGCTGCGGCGAGGCGGCCAGGTCGTTGGCGAACTCCTGCCGCTTCTTGGCCGTCCAGGTGCGCGCGCCGGACCCCCACGCGTGCCGCAGCGGCACGACGTGGTCGATGTCGACGTGCGCCGGGTCGGCCATGTCCCTGTTGTCGTACTCGCTGTGCCACCGCCCGCCGACGACCTTGCACCGGCCGTCGAGCGTCGCCGGCACGACGGACTGGAACTTGAGGGCGATCTGCCGGGTGGTGCACCGGTCGATGCCGTGCGGGACCCAGCAGGCGGAGCCGAAGTGCTTGCGGTGGTAGCCGGTGCTGCTGAAGGGCTTGACCTTCAGCTCGCCCAGCATGCGCACGGCCTCCTTGCGGTCCGGCAGGTTCCGGGGCCACTTCAGGGGGAGGCTGCGGCGCGGGGGAGTGGCCGGCGGGTTCCCGGTCGGCGGGTTCCCGGTCTTGGGCGGCCGCGTGTAGATGTCGCCCTCGTCCGCGGCCGGCCCTTCGCAGTCGTTCTCGTCGAAGTCCAGCGGCGCCCGGTGCTGATGCCCTCCGGCCTGCTGCCCGGTCTGCGGCGTGCCGGGTTCCGGCGGGGGCGTGGCCCGGGCGGCGGTCCCGGGGAGGGCCGCCGGAATGACGGCGGCGGCGATGGCGAAGGCGATTCCCAGGCGTCTGTACCGGCGCATGACGCATCTCCTCAGGCTCTGCTCTGCGCTCTGCTCTGCTGTGCTGCGGATGCCGATGTGGCCGTCATGAGGAATTGACCAAGCGTGGGTCAAATGTGCGTATATTCTGATGAATTCACCCGTCCGGGCAGGAAATGTCTGTCTGGACGGGACTCACGGACTCACGCCGCGATCTCCGCCATCAGCATCTGCAGCGTCCCGCACCACTTCTCCTGCGGCAGGGCCTCCAGGGCCGCCCGGGCGCAGGCCACTCCTCCCTCGCGGTCGCCCGCGCGGACGAGAGTGAGGCCCTTGTGCAGTTCCAGGTGCGTGGCGAAGCGCGGCAGGCGTTCGGGCAGTTCACGCAGTTCGTGCAGGGCGGCCTCCCGCGCCGCCGTGGCCTGCTTCTCGTCGCCCAGCCGAGCGGACAGCAGCGACAGGAAGCCGTTCATGCGCCAGGACGGGATGCTGTAGTCGCTGAGCTGCGCCGCGGGGTCGTACGCGGCGTCGAAGATCCGCCGCCCCCGGTCGGCCAGGCGCAGGGCCGTCGCCCGGTCGCCGCGCAGGGCCGCCGCGTACGCCTTGCCGAGCGTGGCGTGCAGCAGGCCTACGGACGGCTTGTCGGTGAGGGCCAGGGCCTGGTCGGCCAGGAGCTCGGCCAGGCCGGTGGACGTGCCCCCGTAGCCGAGCGCGAGGGCGCCCCGGCCGCGCACCCAGACCCGTACGCCGACGTCGCCCGAGCGGTCGGCCGCGTCGGCGGCCATCCGGAACCACATGACGGTCCTCGCGCACTCCTGGCGCGGGAACGTCGTGGCGTACACCGTCATCAGGCGGGCGGCCGCCGACCACATCCGCGGCTCGTCGAGCTGCTGCTGGACGACGACGAGGTCTTCGGCGACGCGGCGCTGGAGGTCGGCGGCGGGCGAGGACATGTAGGCGGCGCCGTAGGCGGCGAGCCGGTCCTCCCAGTCGTCGGCCGAGGGGCCGCCGCGCAGGCGGGCGGCGAAGCCCATGCGGAGGAGATCGGAGGCGACGGCCGGGGCGAGTGCGGCCGTCGTGGCGCCGTCCGCCGGGCCGCCGGCCTGCAGCGCGGCCTCCGGCACGCCGAGCACCTGGGAGAGGGCGCGTAGGTAGAACGGGCCGGGGCGGACCTTGCCGCGTTCCCAGCCGCTCACGTACTCCCGGGTCAGTGTGGTGCCGAACGCGTCGTTGATCTCCGTCGCGAGCCGTCCCTGGCTCCATCCGCGCGCCTTGCGCAGGTCCCTGACGAGTTCTCCGATCCCGATCTCCACGGGAGTCATCTTGCCCCTAGGAATGCCACTAGTGGACTCTCCGCTTCCGTATGAGGCTGGGGACCGGGTCGCTCGGGCCGCGACGCGCCACGGGGGTGCACGTCGAGGCCGACTCGCGCACGGTGACGCGTGCGCACACGGACCGGAACGCCTGCCCTGCACCAGGTGTTCCGCGGGGGGAGTGGTCCCGGGAGGGGGGAAGACTTCCCGGGACCACTGACCACCCCCCACCCCCCACCACCATCCGCTGCAGGGCCGCCTACACGGCGATCCGCTCCAGCCCTTCCTCCTCCGCGGCCTCCGCCTCCTCCAGCAGCCGCTCCGCCACCGCGTCCAGGGCGCGGTCGAGGCGGGCGCGGTCCTCGGGGTCGCCGACGTCCCAGTCGTCCAGGCGCGCGGCCAGCCACGCGCGCCACGTCGTGCCCAGCCGCTCGATCTCCGCCTCGCCCGCGGGCGTCAGCGAGAGCCGGTCGCCCTCCACGCGCGCGTACCCGGCCTCCGCCGTGCGGGCGAAGGCCGGCTTCAGCACCTCCGGCGGCATCCGGTGCGCGGCGGCCACCGACGACAGCGCCGCCTCGCCGCGTACGCGCAGGCGCCAGTGGATCTGGCCCAGCGTCCACGCCTCGGCCGGGCCGAGCGGGCTGCCCGACTCGGCCAGGACCTGACGGCTCACCGGCCGCTTCGCCTTGCGCATGACGCTCGCCACCGCCCGCTCCAGCTGCCGCTCCGCCTCCGCGGAATCCGGGGCGGCGAAGCCCTCGCCCATGTCGGACGCACCGGCCCGCGCGCTGTCGCGCAGCGGCACCTCCTTGAGGAACCACGCGGCGAGGAAGCCCGCCAGGGCCACTGGTACGACCCACAGGAAGACGTAGTTCACGGTCTCCGCGTACGCGTCGACGACCGGCCGCGCCTGCTCAGCCGGCAGCGCGGCCAGTCCCTGCGGGCTGATCACGGCGGACGGCGGCACGCCGGGCGAGCGGGCCAGCGCCTCCAGCAGGTTGGGCTTCAGCTGGTTGCTGTAGAGCGTGCCGAAGATGGCCGTGCCGAAAGCGCTGCCGAGCGTGCGGAAGAACGTGACGCCCGAGGTGGCCGTGCCCAGCTCGTGGTACGGGACGGTGTTCTGCACGGCGATCGTCAGGACCTGCATCGCCAGCCCGATGCCCACGCCCAGCACGAACATGTACAGCGACTCCAGCCACGCCCCCGTCGACGCCCCCATCGTCGACATCAGGTACAGCCCCAGCGCCATCACCGCCATGCCCGCGACGGGGAACATCCGGTAGCGGCCGGTGCGGCTGACGGCGATGCCGGAGAGCATGGACGCGCCCAGCAGCCCGGCGACCATCGGCAGCGCCCGCACGCCCGACATGGTGGCCGAGACCCCGTCCACGTACTGCAGGTACGTCGGCAGGTACGTCAGCGCGCCCAGCATCGCGAAGCCGACGATGAAGCTGAGGAGGGAGCAGACGGTGAAGACGGGATTGCGGAACAGGTGCATGGGGAGCATCGGTTCCTTCGCCCGCAGCTCCACCAGGACGAAGCCCGTCAGGAGGACGACCGCGCCCGCGAAGAGGCCGACGACGACCGCCGAGCTCCACGCGTACGTGTTGCCGCCCCACTCCAGGCCGAGGACCAGCGCGGAGGCGCCGGCGGCCACCAGGGCGATGCCCAGGTAGTCGATGACGGGGCGCACCGCCGAGCGGACCACCGGGATCGTGCGCGCCGCCATGACGACCATCACGATCGCGACGGGCACGTTGACGTAGAAGCACCAGCGCCAGGTCGCGTGGTCGGTGAAGACGCCGCCCAGGGTCGGGCCGACGACCGTCGTCACGCCGAAGACCGCGCCCAGTGCGCCCTGGTATTTGCCGCGCTCGCGCAGCGGGATGACGTCCGCGATCAGCGCCATGGCGGTGACCATCAGACCGCCGCCGCCGATGCCCTGCAGGGCGCGTGCGGCGATCAGCATCATCATGGAGTCGGCGACGCCGGCGAAGACCGATCCGGCGGTGAAGACGACGGCACTGAGCTGGAAGACGACCTTCCGGCCGAAGAGGTCGCCGAACTTGCCGACCAGGACGGTCGAGACGGTCTCGGCGAGCAGGTACGCCGTGACCACCCACGCCATGTGCCCGCCGCCGCCCAGGTCCGCGACGATCGTCGGCAGCGCCGTGGAGACGATCGTCTGGTCGAGGGCCGCGAGCAGCATGCCGAGCACGACCGTGACGAAGACCAGGTTCGTGCGGCGGCGACCGAGCGGCGGCGGGGCCGCGGGGACGTTCGCCGGGGGCGCGGGGGCCGTGGTCATACTGCCCAGCATTCGGGCAGGGGGCCGGGGCCGCCACCGGAGCGCCCCGGGGCGGCGCGCGGGTGAGCGAGGGGCGCGCAGAAGCACTGCACAAGCTCTTGCGAGAGGTTTGCAGAGCGCCCCTATCATCGAGCGGTTCTGGCCACGGTGGTGAAGGAGCGACGTCATGCACGTACCCGATGGATTCATCGACGCGCCAGTCTCGGCCGCCACGGCCGTGGTCGCCGCCGGCGCCGTCGCCGTGAGCCTGCGCGGCGCCCGGCGCGAACTCGACGACAAGGCCGCGCCGCTCGCCGGGCTCGTCGCGGCGTTCATCTTCGCCGTCCAGATGCTGAACTTCCCCGTGGCGGCGGGCACGAGCGGGCACCTGCTCGGCGGCGCGCTCGCCGCGATCCTCGTCGGGCCGTACACGGGCGTGCTCTGCATATCCGTCGTCCTGCTCATGCAGGGCGTGCTCTTCGCCGACGGCGGGCTGACGGCGCTCGGCGTCAACATCAGCGTCATGGGCGTGGTCACGACGGTCGTGGCGTACGCGGTGTTCCGCGCCCTGGTGAAGGTGCTGCCACGGGGGCGCACGAGCCTGACCGCGGCCTCCTTCGCCGCCGCCCTCGTCTCCGTCCCGGCCGCGGCCGCCGCGTTCACCCTGATCTACGCGGTCGGCGGCACGACGGACGTGCCCGTCGGCAAGGTCTTCACCGCGATGGTGGGCGTCCACGCCCTCATCGGCCTGGGCGAGGCCGCGATCACGGCCCTGATGGTCAGCGCGGTAGCAGCGGTCCGCCCGGACCTGATCCACGCGGCACGGGACGCGATCCGCCCCCTGCAACTACGCACGTCCCCGGCCACAACACCCTCCGGCCGCGCCGCCGCGGCCGGTCCTGCGGACTCGGAGGCGTCCCTCCGCCGCGACGGCGATCAGCCCGAGTGGCGTGGTTCGGCGGTGCCGGACGGCGTGGAGGGGGGCGGGCACCGCCGGTCAGGTGGTCAGGGGTTGGGCGCCGTTGCGGCGGATTCGGTGGTTGAGGCCGGTTCGAAGCCTTCGGGCTCGGAGGCGTCCGCTGTGCCGGGGAGCCCGGCATCTTCTCTCCGCCGCGACGGCGATCAGCCCGAGCGGCGCGGTTCGGCGGTGCCGGACGGCCTGGAGGCGTCCGCTGTGCCGGGGAGCCCGGCCACATCCCTCCGCCGCGACGGCGATCAGCCCCCGCGGCGCAGCCCGGCGGTGCCGGACGGCCTTGAGGAGGGCGGGCACCGCCGGTCAGGTGGTGACGGGCCGGGTGCCGTCGCGGTGGGTTCGACGGGCGCCGTCGGCGGCGAGTCGGCGCGGCCGCAGGTGCCCGCCGTTTCCCGGTCCGCGCGGCGCGTGTGGGTCGCCGGGCTCGTCGTCGCCCTCGTCTGTGCCGGGGGAGTCAGTTACTACGCCTCCACCAGCCCCGACGGGCTCGAGAAGGTCGCGCACGACAAGGGCATCGACAGCAAGGCCGAGGAGCACGCCGCCAAGGACTCGCCCCTCGCCGACTACCAGGTCAAGGACGTCGCCGACGAGCGCATCTCCGGCGGGCTCGCCGGAGTGATCGGCGTCGGAGCGACCCTCGCCGCCGGCACCGCCGTCTTCGTGGTCGTGCGCCGCCGCCGCGCCACCCCGTCCGCCGAGAGCGCCTGACGATGGGCGCCGGCCACGCGCACAAGCTCTACCGGCACGCGCGTTCCCCCGTCCACGCCCTCCCCCCGCACTGCAAGATCGCCGCCGTTCTCGCGTTCGTCCTCACGGTCGTGGCGACCCCGCGCCAGGCCGTGTGGGCCTTCGGCCTCTACGCCCTGCTCGTCGCCGCCGCGGCCACGGCCGCCCGCATCCCGGCCGGTTTCCTGCTGCGCCGCCTGCTGGTCGAGGTCCCGTTCGTGGCGTTCGCGCTGCTGATGCCGTTCGTCGTACCGGGCGAGCAGACGCACGTGCTCGGGCTGTCGCTCAGCGAGCCCGGCCTCTGGGGCGCCTGGAACGTCCTGGCCAAGGGCACGCTCGGCGTCGCCGCGTCCGTCCTGCTCGCCTCGACGACGGAGCTCCGCTCGCTCCTCCTGGGCCTGCAGCGCCTGCGCATGCCCCCGCTCCTCGTCCAGATCGCCTCCTTCATGATCCGCTACGGGGACGTGGTCACCGACGAGATGCGCCGCATGCGCATCGCCCGCGAATCGCGCGGCTTCACGGCCCGCGGCGTGCGCCACTGGGGCGTTCTGGCCAGGTCCGCGGGCGCGCTGTTCATCCGCTCGTACGAGCGCGGGGAGCGGGTCCATCTGGCGATGGTGAGCCGGGGGTACGCGGGGACGATGCCGGTGCCCGACGAGGTCCCGGCGACCCGTACGCAGTGGGCGTGCGCGGCGGCCCTCCCGCTGGCCGCGCTGGCGGTCTCGCTGGCGGCGTGGGCGGTGACGGGCGGGCTGCCGCCCTGGACCGCCGGCAGCTGATCCCCTCCGTACCCCGCCCCTCCGGCGACTGCCCGCCCCCGGCGACCGCCCGCCCTCCCCGACCAGAAGGACATCCCCCCATGACCGTCGTCGCCCCGTCCCCCTCCCCGCCCTCCCTGGAGGTGTCCGGCCTGGCCTACGCCTACCCCGACGGCCACCAGGCCCTCTTCGGCGTCGACCTGGCGGTCGCCCGCGGCGAGCGCGTCGCGCTCCTCGGCCCGAACGGCGCGGGCAAGACCACCCTCGTCCTCCACCTCAACGGCATCCTCGGCGGAGGCCTCGGCCGCGTCCGCGTCGCCGGCCTGCCCGTGGAGAAGCGGAACCTCGCCGAGGTCCGCCGCCGCGTCGGCATCGTCTTCCAGGACCCCGACGACCAGCTGTTCATGCCGACCGTCCGCGAGGACGTCGCCTTCGGCCCGGCGGCGGCCGGCCTGCGGGGCGCCGAGCTGGCGGCGTGTGTGGAGAAGGCCCTGGCGCGCGTCGGCATGACCGGCTTCGCGGACCGCCCGCCGCACCACCTGTCCTTCGGCCAGCGGCGGCGCGTGGCCGTGGCGACCGTCCTGGCGATGGAGCCCGAGATCCTCGTCCTGGACGAGCCCTCGTCCAACCTCGACCCGGCCTCGCGCCGCGAGCTCGCGGACGTCCTGCGCTCCCTCGACGTGACGGTGCTCATGGTCACGCACGACCTCCCGTACGCCCTGGAGCTGTGCGAGCGGTCCGTCGTCCTCAGCGAGGGTGTCATCGCGGCGGACGGCCCGACCCGCGACCTTCTGTGTGACGAGGAACTCATGCGCGCGCACCGCCTGGAGCTGCCGTTCGGCTTCGATCCGCGCACGGCACGGCCGGTACGGCCGTAGGCGGGGTCCGCGGCGCCACCCCCGGTCTACGCGCATTGACGAAGACGTTGCACCATGGTGGAGGAATTTGCAGCAATCGGCACAGGAGCAGGCAACAGTGGTGGACGTCCAGGGCACGGTGGCGGACGGTTTCGAACCGGTCCGGGACGCCTTCGCGGAGAACTTCGCCCGGCGCGGCGAGCGGGGTGCGGCCGTCGCCGTCTACCGCGACGGGCACAAGGTCGCCGACCTGTGGGGCGGCGTCCGCGACGCCGACGGCGGCGAGGAGCCGTGGCGGCGCGGCACCGCGCAGATCGTCCGCTCCGCCACGAAGGGCGTGGCCGCGGCGGTCCTGCTGCTCCTGCACCAGCGCGGGCAGGTGGACCTGGACGCGCCCGTCGGCACGTACTGGCCCGAGTTCAAGGCGGCCGGCAAGGAGCGGGTCCTCGTCCGGCACCTGCTGTCGCACCGCGCCGGCCTGCCCGCGCTCGACGTGCCCCTCACCCCGGCGCAGGCCGTCGACGGCGTCAGCGGCCCCGCGGCGCTGGCCGCCCAGGCCCCGGCGTGGGAGCCCGGCACGGCGCACGGCTACCACGCGCAGACGTACAGCTGGCTGATCGGCGAGCTGGTCGAGCGCATCACCGGGCGCTCGATAGGCCGCTGGATCGCCCAGGAGGTGGCCGGGCCGCTGGGCCTGGACCTGTGGCTGGGCCTGCCGGAGTCCGAGCAGCAGGCGGGCCGGGTCGGGCGCATCGCGGACATCGAGGCGCCGGCGGCCCCGTCGTCGGCGGGGCTGCGGGTACGCCCGAAGCAGTCCGTCACGGACGCCTACCGCGACCCGGAGTCCCTGACGCGACGCGCCTTCGCGGCGATCTCCCCGGCGGCGGACGAGAACGACCCGGCGTACCGCGCCGCGCAGCTGCCCGCCTCGGCGGGCATCGCGACGGCGGACGCGCTCGCCCGCTTCTACGCGTCCCTGATCGGGAACGTGGACGGCGTACGGCGCCTCTTCGCGCCGGCGACGCTGACGCTGGCCCGCACGGAGGAGTCGGCCGGACCGGACCGGGTCCTGGTCGTGAACACCCGCTTCGGCCTGGGCTACATGCTCCACGGCCCGTCCTCGCCCCTCCTGGCCCCCGGCTCCTTCGGCCACCCGGGCCGCGGCGGCTCCCTGGCCTTCGCGGACCCCGAATCGGGCGTGTCCTTCGGCTACGTCACGAACGGCATGCAGAAGAACGTCACGGCGGACCCCCGAGCCCAGTCCCTGGTACGAGCCCTCTCCAAGGCGCTCGCCCCTTAAGGCCCACGGGCCCGCCGCCGCCCGGGGCGGCCCCGGGGCCGGTTCGGCACCGCCGGTTACGTGTGTGGGGGGCGGCCCCCGGCGGACCGGCGGTGCGGGCTACAACCCCGCCGCCCTCGCCACCGCCAAGCTGTCCTCGTACAGGTGGAAGCGCGTCAGCAAGCCGTCCTCCACGGTGAGGTGCAGGGCGAACGGTGTGCGGAAGGGCTTTCCCGTGGTGCGGATCGTGGCGTTCAGGGCGCCGGTCACCACCGCATCGCGCCCGTCCGCCAGGATGGCGTCGATCACGGGCGAGCCGTCCGCCTGGGCCACGTTCTCGGCCAGTTCGCGGAAGTGCGCGGCGACGTCGGCGCGCGTCGAGCGCGGCCGTACCCACGGCACGACCGCCGGATCACCGGTGATCATCCAGTCGACCGTGGCGGCGAAGAGCTCGGCGGTCCGCTCGGGGTCGCCTTCGCCGAAGCGGGTGAAGAACGCCTGCACCGCGCTGCGGGTGCTGTCGGAACGATCGTGGTCCACGTCGGTCGGTCCCCTTTTCCTCCGGGCGATGGGTGCCTACGGTATCCACCCATGCAAACCAGGCAACCCCTGCAACCCGTGCAGCGCTTCGACGGCTACGCCGTCCTCGTCACCGGCGCGGGCCGCGGCATCGGCGCCGCCACGGCGCACCGTCTCGCCGCCGAGGGCGCGCGCGTCCTGGTCACGGACCTCGACGGCGACCGCGCCGCCCGTTCCGCCGCTCGCATCCGCGCGGCCGGCCTCGCCGCGGAGGCGCTGGCCTGTGACGTGGGCGACCGGGCGGCCGTCGAAGCGGCGGTGGCGCACGCCGTGTCCCGGTTCGGCGGCCTGGACGTCCTGGTCAACAACGCGTACTCGTTCCACCCCGACCCCCCGCTCGTCGAGGACGTCACCGACGAGGCCTGGTCGCGAGACTTGGACATCACCCTGACCGGAGCGTTCCGCTGCGTACGGGCGGCCATGCCGCACCTGGCGGCCGCCAGGGACGGCCGCGGCGCGGTCGTCAGCATCGGCTCCGTCAACGGCGAGCAGGACTACGGCAATCACGCCTACAGTGCCGCCAAGGCCGGCCTGGCGGGCCTGACCCGGACCCTGGCCGGGCAGTGCGCGGCCCGCGGCGTGCGCGTCAACCTGGTCGCCCCCGGCACGGTCCGCACGCACGGCTGGGACGGCCGCCGCGGCGCGCTGGAGCGGGCGGCCCCGCTGTATCCGCTGGGGCGGGTCGGCGAGCCGGAGGACATCGCCGCCGCGGTCGCCTTCCTCGCCTCGCGCGACGCCGCGTGGATCACGGGCGTCACCCTCCCCGTGGACGGCGGGATCCTCATCGGCAACATCGGCCTGCAGCAAGCGTTCAGAGGGGAGTGAAGAGGGGAGTGAGCGCGGTCGCGAGGGCCGTCACCCCGCGTGCAGCATCATCCCGATCCCCGCCACCATCAGCCCCGCCGCAGCGATCCGCGGTGCTCCGAACCGTTCCTTGAAGAACAGCGCCCCGATCGCCGCCCCCACCAGGATCGACGACTCCCGCAGCGCCGAGATGGGCGCGAGGTCGGCCCGCGTCTGCGCCCACAGCACCAGCCCGTACGCGGACACCGACAGCGCCCCGCCCAGCAGCCCGCGCACCACGAACGGCCTGACCTCCGCCACGAACGCGCCCCGCCGCGCCGCCATGGCGTACAGCGGGATGGGCGTCCCCTCCAGGATCATCAGCCACGCGATGTAGCCGAGCGGCGTGCCCGAGGCGCGTACGCCCAGGCCGTCGACGACCGTGTACGCGGCGATGGCCAGCCCCGTCGCCCCGGCGGCGACGATGGCCGCCCAGTGGGGCCGGGCCCCGGAGCCCCGGATGCCCCACACCGCGAGCCCCACCAGCCCGGCCGAGGCCACGGCCACGCCCGCCGCCTGCCAGCCGCCGGGCGTCTCCCCGGCGAAGGCGGCGGCCAGGACGGTCACGGCGAGCGGGGCGGTGCCGCGGGCGATCGGGTACATCTGCCCGAAGTCGCCGAGCGTGAAGGACCGCATGAGCAGCATCTGGTAGACGACGTGCAGGACGGCGGACGCCAGCAGGTACGGCCAGGCCGCCGCGGCCGGCAGCGGTACGAATCCCGCCATCGCCAGCCCGCACACCGCCCCGCCGCCCCCGACGAGCGTGAAGGCGAGGAGCTGATCCTTGATGCCGTGCGCGATGGCGTTCCAACTGGCGTGGGTGACGGCGGCTATGAGGACGGCCGCGGCGACCAAAGGGGTCATGGCCCTCGACGCTAGCGCTGCGTACGGGGCGTACGCGATGTTGCGTGCCTCACGCCGTCTTCGCGGCCGCCTTCGCAGCCGCCTTCGCATCAGTCTTCCCGGCCGTGCTCTTTCCCGCCCGCTCGACGAGCAGCCAGCCGGCGGCGCACATGGCGACGGTGACGGGCGCGGTGACGCGTACGGCGACGAGGACGGCGGAGCGCCCGTCCAGCAGCCCGCCGAAACCCACCATGGACAGCCCGAGCACGCCGAAGAGCGTGAGCGTGACCCCGACGGCGGCGGCCGGACCGGTGCCGCGGCGGGCGGTGGTGGCCGAGTCGGCAGATGCGGCAGGCGCCGCCGGTGCCGGCGGCTGCTCGGCCTTGCGGAAGACCGCGACCAGGAGCGCCGTGAGCGCCGCGGCGGCCGCGATGCGGAGCGGCACCTGCAGCCACCAGGCCGCGCCCGCCGGCTCCGGCAGGGGCACGTGCAGGGCCAGCATCGCCCCGTACACGCCGAGCATCGCCGTGAGGTGCCACAGGAACGCCGTCATCGCCACGCCGTTCGCGGCGATGACGGTGCGCCACACGCGAGGCCGGGTCACCAGGCGGGTCATCGGGCCGCGCAGCAGCTCGACCGCGCCGATCAGCCACATGCCGTGGCAGAGCAGGGCGGCGGTGGGCGGCGCCATGTTGCTGATCTTCTCGCCCGGCATGCCCACCATGGACAGCGGGTACGGGCCGAACGCCACGAGGGCGACCGCGCCCGCGAGACCGGCTGCGGCGAGCGCCCACGGCACGTGGAGGCGCAGGCGCCCGTCGGCGCGCAGGAAGCCGAGCTGGTGGACGGCCAGCCAGACGAAGCCGAAGTTGAGGAACTCCACGTACGGGACACCGGCCGCGAACCGCAGCACGTCGACGGCGGCGGCCGCGGCGACCAGGGCGGCGAAGGCGGCCCAGCCGTAACGCTCGTGGAGGCGCAGGAGCGGCGGCGTGAAGGCCACCATGGCGAGGTAGATGCCGATGAACCACAAGGGCTGGGCGACGAGGCGCGCGGCGACGTCCGCGAGGGCGCCGCTGCGTCCGCTCAGCTGGAGGGCGAGCGCACCGGCGCCCCATACGGCGACGAAGAGCATCGTGGGGCGCAGGAGGCGCTGGAGGCGGGCGCGGAGGAAGAGCGCGTAGGCGGGGCCGCCGGTGCGGCGCGTGAGGGAGCGGTAGGAGAGGGCGTGGGAGAAACCGCCGACGAAGAAGAACACCGGCATGATCTGCAGGCCCCAGGTGAGCAGTTGCAGCTGCGGCTCGACCGCGAGCAGGTTGCCGACGGCGGCGCGGCCGTCGTCGTCCACGGTCACGGCGGCCATGAGCCAGTGTCCGAGCACGACGGTCCCGAGGGAGGCCACGCGCAACAGGTCGATGACGCGGTCGCGTCCCGAGGGCGTTGCCGCGGCGAGCTCCCGCGCACTGATCTTCTGTCCCATGCGCCCACCCTCGGGCGCGGCCCGGTGGCCGCACCACCGCCGGGGTACTCAGATCGCACCTGAGTACCCCGAACGGCCCGGCCCGCCCGGCCCCGCTTCCCCCCCCCCGGGAGGGGCCCCGCGCTAGGACGCCCTCAAGACCGCCGCCACCATCGGCCCCGCCGAGTCGCCGCCGTGCCCGCCCTGCTGGACGTACGCCGCCGCGGCCACGTCGCCGCGGTACGCGCTGAACCAGCCGTTCGGCTTGGCCTGGCCGTCGACCTCCGCCGAACCCGTCTTCGCGCCGATGTCGCCGCCGAGCCCGGACATGGCCCGGGCGCCCGTGCCCGACGTCGCCGTCAGCCGCATCATCGAGCGCAGCTGCTCCGCGACCGTGCCGGGCAGGGCGCGGGGCGCGCGGGCGAGCTGCCGGTCGTCGAGGGACGGGTCGACGATGTAGGGCTGGTGGAAGGAGCCGGCGCGCACCGTGGCGGCCATGGAGGCCACGTTCAGCGTGGACATCTGCACCTTGCCCTGCCCGATCATCGCCGCGGCCTTGCCCGCCCCGGACTCGGCCGGCACGCTGCCGTCGAACGTGGCGACGCCCGTCTTCCACTCCAGCCCGAGCCCGAAGACGTCCCGCGCCTCCGCCGCGAGCGCCCCGTCGCCGACCTGGCCCGCGAGCGAGATGAAGGCGGTGTTGCAGGAGGCGGCGAAGTCCTGCGCGAAGGTGGCGCCGGGGTTCTCGCTCTCCTCCACGTTGTGGAAGCGCATCCCGTACGTCGCGTACTTGGGGCAGGGCAGCGGCTTGCCGGGCGCGGCCTTGCCCTGTTCGAGCAGCATCGCCGACGTGATGATCTTCATCGTGGAGCCGGGCGCGGTCTGGCCCATCAGCGCGGTGTTGAACTCGGTCTTCTTGGAGTTGGCGACGGCCAGGATCTCGCCCGTGCCGGCCTTCACCGCGACGACGGACGCGTCGGCGTGCCGCCCGACGGCGGCCTCGGCCGCCCGCTGCGCACCGGCGTCGAGCGTTGTCTTGAGCGTGGCGGGCTTGCCCCGCGAGACGACGTGCAGGGTCTTGGGAGCGGCGGCCCCGGTCCCGGCACCAGCCCCGGTCCCGGAACCCGCCCCGCCCTCCGGCACGGCCTGCACCTCCACGCCCGGCTCGCCGCCCGCCTTCTCCCCGAACCGCTTGCGCAGCTGCGGCAGGACGGACGCGAGCGAGGGGTAGTCCTTGGCGTCCAGCTTCGTGCCGTTCCGGTCGACGGCGTCGATCTGCGGGGGCGCACCCGCGTCGGTCTTCAGGCTCTCGCCGCGCGCGAGTTCGGGGTGGACGACGGTGGGCTGCCAGTCGACGAGCGCGTTCCCGGTGCTCCGGCCGCGGACGACTTCGAGCGAGGAGTCGTAGGTCCAGGTCGAGCGCTGCTTGCCGTAGGAGATCTCGGCGCTCACGGAGAACGGCACCTTGGCGCCCTCCGGCGTGCCCGGCTTCAGGGCCACCTTCTCCACGTGGGCGGTCTCGCGGTAGCCGGTGAGGGCGGTGGTCGCCGCGCTCACGTTGTCGGTGAGACCGGCGGCCTTGGCGGTGTCGCCGGACTCCCAGGCGGCGAGGAAGTCGCCCGCCGTCTTCTTGATCTCGTCCGCTGTCGGCGGCCCGGTTCTCAGCGGGGCGGGATCCCCGTGCGCGCCGGTCGAGCCGTCACCCGCCACGGCGTCCACGAGATTGTACGCGCCCAGGCCGGCCGCTCCCACCATGGCCGCGGTCACGACGCCGATGGCGATCTTCGCACCCTTGTGCATGTGTCAGCCCCCTCCGAGCCCCCCGGACCGCCGGGCCCCCCAGGCCCGGGACGCAGCCCGGTTTAATCATCCGATTAAAACCTCTGCGTCGGCACCTTACGGGAAGGGTGGGGCGAGGGAGGGCGAAATGGCCGGAACTGATCCTTCGGGGCCGCTTCAGCTCCCGTCGTCAGCTTCTGCCGCCACCTCCCGCCGTCACCTCCCGCCGTCAGATCCAGGAGTCGAACCACATGCGGTTCCGCCACGCCTCCATCGGAATCGCGTTCCCGGTGTAGATCGGCCAGAAGTAGATGAAGTTCCACGCGATCAGCAGCACCAGCGTGCCTGCCCCGACCGCGCCCGCCACCCGCCGCCGCTCCGAGGACCCCGGCGGCCCCAGGAGCGCGCCGATCATCATGGCCAGCGCCAGGCACAGGAACGGCAGGAACACCACCGCGTAGAAGACGAAGATGGTGCGTTCCTGCCACATGAACCAGGGCAGGTACCCGGCCGCGACACCGCACAGCACCGCGCCCGCACGCCAGTCGCGCCGCAGGGCCCACCGGTAGAGCAGGTACAGCAGCGCGAAGCACGCCGCCCACCACAGCAGCGGGGTGCCCAGCGCGAGCACCTCGCGCGCGCACTTGTCGGCCGCGTCCGCGGGGCAGCCGTCCTCGCCGGGCTTCGGCGACTCGTAGAAGTACGAGACCGGGCGGGCCTGGACCAGCCAGCTCCACGGGTTGGACTGGTACGTGTGCGGCGAGGAGAGCGTGGTGTTGAAGTTCCACACCTCCTGCTCGTACTTCCACAGGCTGCGCAGGGGGTTGAGGACCCCGGCGAGGAAACCGTCCGCGCTGTGGCCGCCGTCGTGCTCGGCCCAGTGCCGGTAGTAGCCGCTGTGCTGCCAGCCGTCCTTCTCGCTGTACGTGCCGCTGTTGACGAACCAGCCGGTCCACGACGCCAGGTAGACGCCGATCGCCACCGGCACCGTCGAGAGGAACGCCCAGGGCACGTCGCGCCGCAGCGCCGAGCGGAAGGGGCGGCGGGCCCCCGCCGCCCGCCGCGCGCCCGCGTCCCACAGGACGATCATCAGGCCGAAGGCGGCCAGGTACACCGCGCCGTTCCACTTCGTGGCGCACGCCAGGCCCAGGAACACGCCTGCGGCGATGCGCCACGGGCGCAGGCCGAGGCGCAGGCCGTCCCCCACCGCGTCGTCGGGGCGCGGCACGCCGTCCTCGCCGACCGGCAGCGCCGCGGCCAGGCGGGCCCGCGACCTGTCCCGGTCCACCAGGACGCAGCCGAACGCGGCCAGCACGAAGAACATGAGCACCGAGTCGAGCAGCGAGGTGCGGCTCATCACGAAGTGCAGGCCGTCCACGGCCATCAGGGCGCCGGCCAGGCAGCCGAGGAAGGTGGAGCGCAGGAGGCGGCGGCCGATGCGGCACAGCATCAGCACGGACAGCGTGCCCAGCAGCGCCACCATGAAGCGCCAGCCGACGGGGTTCAGGCCGAAGAGCCACTCGCCGAGGCCGATGACCCACTTGCCCATCGGCGGGTGCACCACGTAGCCCGGCGCGTCCGGGACGTCCGCCCAGCCCGCGATGACCTTGTCGTTGATGTCGTCCGGCCACTTCGCCTCGTAGCCGTACTTCCACAGCGCCCACGCGTCCTTGGCGTAGTACGTCTCGTCGAATATCACGGCCTTGGGGCTGCCCAGGTGCCAGAACCGGATCAGGCCCGCGAACAGGGTGACCAGCAGCGGGCCGGTCCACCCCGACCAGCGCGCCAGCCGCTGCGCCGCGTCCGGGCGCAGGCCGAGCGTCGCCCACACCC
Organism: Streptomyces rectiverticillatus; assembly: GCF_013394065.1. Classification (NCBI taxonomy): domain Bacteria; kingdom Bacillati; phylum Actinomycetota; class Actinomycetes; order Kitasatosporales; family Streptomycetaceae; genus Streptomyces; species Streptomyces rectiverticillatus. The sequence goes on along the minus strand of NZ_CP040752.1, from coordinate 3,049,113 downwards.
GCGTCCCCGGCTCGGGGAAGGGCGGTACGAGCCGCGTCCGCACATCCGGCTGCGGCCGGGCCGCGTAGCCGAACCGGCGGAGTCTGAGCTGCCACGGTGGCGGTCGCTCATCTGCCGTCTGGCCCTGCGGGGCGTGCGTCGCGGTGTCACTGGTCACCGCGCCATCGTAGGGAACGACCCTGTCAGACGACGGACCACGCCCGGGCATGTTCCCCGGGGACCACGGGGCCGCCTGCGGCGGCGCGTCCCCGCCCGGGCGAACCGGTCCACTTGCCGCCGGGCAAGAACCTCCCGCCGCGACGGCGATCAGCCCCGACTGGGGCGTCCGGCGGTGCCGATCCCGGCCGCGGTCGGTTCCGGCGCCGCCGGGCTCCGCCGTCGTGGCTGTTCGCCGCTGCGGCGGTTCTTTCTTGCCTGCGGCAAGGCCTGGTGACGGGCCCGGGACCGCCCCTGCGGGGGCAGGATCTCTTGCCGCCGGGCGGAACCGTCCGGGCGGTGTGGCCTCTTGCCGCCCGGCAAGAAATCTCCGCCGCGATGGCGATCGGCCCCCACCGGGGTGTCCGGCGGTGCCGAACCGAGCCGTGTGTGTTCCCGGTGCCGCCGGGTGTCGTGGGGGCGGCCTGCGAGGATGGGGGCGTGACTGGAACGCTCGTACTTGCAGGTACTCCCATCGGCGACGTAGCCGACGCGCCCCCGCGGCTCGCCGCCGAGCTCGCCGCCGCCGAGGTGATCGCCGCCGAGGACACCCGCCGCCTGCGCAGGCTGACGCAGGCGCTGGGGGTGCACACGACCGGCCGGGTCGTCTCCTACTTCGAGGGCAACGAGTCCGCCCGGACGCCCGAGCTGGTGGAGGCGCTGGCGGGCGGTGCCCGCGTTCTCCTCGTCACCGACGCCGGCATGCCGTCCGTCTCCGACCCGGGCTACCGCCTCGTCGCCGCCGCCGTGGAGCGGGACATCAAGGTCACGGCCGTCCCGGGCCCGTCCGCCGTGCTGACGGCCCTGGCCGTCTCCGGCCTCCCCGTGGACCGCTTCTGCTTCGAGGGCTTCCTGCCCCGCAAGGCGGGCGAGCGCCTGGGCCGGCTCCGCGAGGTCGCGGCCGAGCGCCGCACGCTCGTCTACTTCGAGGCCCCGCACCGCCTGGACGACACCCTCGCGGCCATGGCCGAGGCCTTCGGCCCGGACCGCCGCGCGGCCGTCTGCCGCGAGCTGACGAAGACCTACGAGGAGGTCAAGCGCGGCCCGCTGAAGGACCTGGCCGCCTGGGCGGCCGAGGGCGTGCGCGGCGAGATCACGATCGTCGTGGAGGGCGCCCCCGAGCCCGGCCCGCAGGACCTGACCGCCGAGGAGCTCGTGCGCCGTGTGCGGGCGCGCGAGGAGGCGGGCGAGCGCCGTAAGGAGGCCATCGCGGCCGTAGCTGCGGAAGCAGGCCTACCCAAGCGCGAGGTCTTCGATGCGGTCGTGGCGGCAAAGAATGCGCCATAACAGGCCCCATCGCAAGGTAAAGGGATAATCTGAAAAGCAAAGCTTAGGCCTGGCAGCCTGGCACTTTGGGTAGCTCGACGCCAAGTTTGTCCCAATTCGGGGGATAGGCTGCTGCGTCTTCGCCGGGGAGGGCGTTCCCTGGATGTGGGACGTCCGGTCCCGCGAGAGACTTGTCCTCAGGACAAGAGGAGCTGCCATGAGCGAGATCGCAGGAACCTCGAACGGTGTCCACTCGATAGCGGCCACCGCACCCCCCACCGTGCTCGAGACCGAGACGGCGCACGAGTCGTACTCCTTCGCCTGCATGCGGTGCGGCCACGGCTGGGAGCAGTCGTACGAGATCGAGCACCACACGGACGCCGAGGGTCGGCCCTTCGTCATCTACTACGCGGACGGCGTGCGCGTGCCGTCCCCGCTGACCCGCCCCACCTGCGTGAACTGCGGCGAGCACGTCGTACGCATCATGCGGTCCGGCCGCGTCTCCCTGATCGCGGACGTCCTGCACCGGCCCGCGCACGAGGTTCCGGCCACGCAGCAGGCCCCCGCGGGCCCGCTCCACGCCGGGGGGCCCGTGCGCCCGGAGCGCCCGGAGCGCCGGGAGCGTCACCCGGAGGGCGGCGAGCAGCCCGAGCGCGACCATCACTGGCACCTCTCGGACCTCCTGCACCCCTTCCGTTCGCATCGCGGCAGCTAGTCCCTCCCCTAGTCCCTCCCCGGGCCCGGACAGTCCCTCCCCGGCCCCTCCCTAGAATCTCGGGCATGGCGGCAACAGCATCGAACACCAGTGGTAAGTCCGGCAGTGCGCGGAACAAGGCCGAAAAGAACGACAAGGACGCCCCTCCGCCGCTCCCGGCTCCGCTGAACGTGCCGGTCGCCGACTCCCACACCCACTTGGATATGCAGTCCGGTTCCGTCGAGGACGCCCTCGCCAAGGCCGCCTCCGTCGGCGTGACCACCGTCATCCAGGTGGGCTGCGACGTGGCCGGCTCCCGCTGGGCCGCGGAGACGGCCGCCGCCCACGACAGCGTCTGGGCCACCGTCGCCCTGCACCCGAACGAGGCGCCCCGCATCGTCCACGGCGACCCCGACGGCTGGTCCCGCCAGGGCGCCCGCCCGGCCGGCGGCGACGCCGCGCTCGACGCCGCACTCGCCGAGATCGACGCCCTCGCAGCCCTGCCGCACGTCCGCGGCGTCGGCGAGACCGGCCTCGACTTCTTCCGCACCGGCCCGGAGGGCATGGCCGCCCAGGAGTACTCCTTCCGCCGCCACATCGACATCGCCAAGCGCCACGGCAAGGCCCTGGTCATCCACGACCGCGACGCCCACGCCGACGTCCTGCGCGTCCTGGACGAGGAGGGCGCGCCCGACGCCGTCGTCTTCCACTGCTACTCCGGCGACGCCGAGATGGCGAAGGTCTGCGCCGACAACGGCTACTACATGTCGTTCGCCGGCAACGTCACCTTCAAGAACGCCCAGCCGCTCCGCGACGCCCTCGCCGTGGCTCCCCTCGACCTGATCCTCGTCGAGACCGACGCGCCGTTCCTGACGCCCGCCCCCTATCGCGGACGGCCCAACGCCCCGTACCTCATTCCGGTCACGTTGCGCGCCATGGCGGGCTTCAAGGAGATCGGCGAGGACGCGCTGGCCACAGCCGTAGCGGCGAATACCGCGCGGGCATTCGGCTACTGACGGTCACTCCGCGCCCCCTCCCGTCGCGACACCGTGTGATGATCCGACTTTGGAGAGTGACGCTCCCTCCGCTACAGTCCCGGGCCGAAGCCCGACCCAGGGGAGCGTCACGTGACTCATGCACAGGGCAGCCCCCGCGCCGCACGCAGCGGTGCGGCGGAAGCACCGCCGTACGACCCGTATGACCCCTACGGTCCGTATGCGCCGTACGACCCGTACGATCCGCACGACGGCCGCTACGACGTGTACGCCGCCTACGTGGCCCCCGTCGGGCCCTACCCGATATACGAACCTGCCTCGGCGCCGGCCGGCGGTACGCCCGGCGGTCACGGTGGCCCCGGTTCGTACGATCCCTTCCTGCCCGAGCCCCGCGAGGGGACGGCGGCCGGTACCGGTCACGAGCGCCCCTACGAGGCGCCCCACCTGCCGCGCCAGCCCGTCAGTCCCGTCAGCAGAGGGCACGCCGCCGGGGAGAGCTACGACGCGGCCGCGGCGGTGGCGGACCTGGTGCCGGACGCGGCGGACCCGGCCGCCGAGGAGCTCTCCACCGCTCCCCGCCGCGCCGGCGCCCGTGGCCGCAAGCGCCCCGGCGACCGTCCCGACGCCCTGCGCAGACTGCTCCCGCAGGCCCTCGTCGTCGCGTTCCTGGCCGGCGGCACCTCGGCCTTCGTCGCCGACGACAAGGCCGTCCGCCTGAACATCGACGGCACCTCGCGCGAGCTCCACACCTTCGCCGACGACGTCGACGAGCTCCTCGCCGACCAGGGCATGTCCCTGGGCGAGCACGACGCCGTCTTCCCCGGCCACGGCCACGGCCTCGCCCGCGGTGACGAGATCACCGTCCGCTACGGCCGCCCGGTCACCCTCACCCTCGACGGCGAACACCAGCGCATGTGGACCACCGCCCGCACCGTCGACGGCGCCCTGCGCCAGCTCGGCGTGCGCGCCGAAGGGGCGTACCTGTCGACCGCCCGGTCCGCCCCCATCAGCCGTGAGGGCATGGACCTCCACGTCCGTACGGAGCGCACCGTCACCTTCATGGCCGACGGCCGCGAGCGCACCATCCGCACCAATGCCGCCACCGTCCACGAGGCCATCGAGCAGGCCGGCATCACCCTCCACGGCGAGGACACCACCTCCGTCAGCCCCGACAGCTTCCCCCGCGAGGGCCAGACGATCTCCGTCATGCGGATCACCGGCAGCGAGGAGGTCCGCGAGGAGCCCATCGACTTCACCACCGAGCGCCACGACGACCCGGACCTCTTCAAGGGCACCGAGGTCGTCTCCCAGCGCGGCGAGAAGGGCGTGGAACGCATCACGTACGCCCTGCGCACGGTCAACGGCGTCAAGCAGAAGCCCAAGCGCATCGCCTCCGAGACCGTCCGGCAGCCCCGCACCCAGATCGTCAAGGTCGGCACGAAGGCCCGGCCCGTCTCCGTCCAGGGCGCGGACGGCCTGAACTGGGACGGGCTCGCCCAGTGCGAGGCCGGCGGCCGCCCGAACGCCGTCGACCCCTCCGGCACCTACGGGGGCCTCTACCAGTTCGACGTCCACACCTGGCGCTCCCTCGGCGGCACCGGCCGCCCCCAGGACGCGTCCGCCGCCGAGCAGACCCTGCGGGCCAAGAAGCTGTACGTCAGCCGGGGGGCGAGCCCGTGGCCCGTGTGCGGCCGTAAACTTCACGGGTGAGCTCCAGCCCCAGTACAGACGAGTCCGGCGCCCTGCTCGGCCCTGCCGACATCCGGGAGCTGGCCGCAGCCCTCGGGGTACGCCCCACCAAGCAGCGCGGCCAGAACTTCGTGATCGACGCCAACACGGTCCGGCGCATCGTCCGCACCGCCGAGGTCCGGCCCGACGACACCGTCGTCGAGGTCGGCCCCGGCCTGGGGTCCCTGACCCTCGCCCTGCTGGAGGCGGCCGACCGGGTCGTCGCCGTCGAGATCGACGACGTGCTGGCGGCGGCCCTGCCGTCGACCATCGCCGCGCGCATGCCGGAGCGGGCGGACCGCTTCTCGCTCGTCCACAGCGACGCCATGCACGTGCAGGAGCTGCCGGGCCCGGCCCCCACGGCGCTCGTCGCCAACCTGCCGTACAACGTCGCCGTCCCGGTGCTGCTGCACATGCTCGACCGCTTCCCGAGCATCGAGCGCACGCTGGTGATGGTCCAGGCCGAGGTCGCCGACCGGCTCGCCGCCCGGCCCGGCAACAAGGTCTACGGTGTACCGTCCGTGAAGGCCAACTGGTACGCGGAGGTCAAGCGCGCGGGCGCGATCGGGCGGAACGTCTTCTGGCCCGCGCCGAACGTCGACTCGGGTCTCGTATCGCTCGTGCGCCGGGACAAGCCGATCGAGACGACCGCGACCAAGGACGAGGTCTTCGCGGTGGTCGACGCGGCGTTCGCCCAGCGGCGGAAGACGCTGCGGGCGGCACTGGCCGGATGGGCCGGTTCCGCGGCCGCGGCGGAGGCGGCGCTGGTCGCGGCCGGAATCTCGCCGCAGGCACGGGGCGAGGCGCTGACGGTGCACGAGTTCGCGTCGATCGCAGAGAACAAGCCGACGGCGTAGCGGCGGGCGGGCAGTCTGCCCTACAGGCGCGTCCCGGCGCGCACAAACAGCTGAATCCCGCTCAAGCTGGTGAACGGCTGATCCCCGAACCGCGCCGCGTCAGTAATGTCGGTCACGACGCACCACGGTGCGTCTCCCCTCAAGGCGCCTCCCCTCATGGATCGTCTCCGGACCCCGTCCCTCGGGGCCCGGCCCGACCCGAAGAAACACCGTCGACCGGGAATCTCGGCGGTTGATCTGAGGGGAGGCGCCGATGGGGCGTCACGGGAAGTCGAAGCCATCACTCCGGCAGCGCGTCGAGGACCTTCTGGTCCGGATCGCGTGGAGGCTGGGGAGGTGGTTCAAGGGGTGATCTGAGCCCCAAAGTACGAGGCTCAGAACAATAACCCTCTATCGACTCCTAGGCTCCCGCCCACGTGGTTTCCGGCCCTTGGGCGGGGGCTGTCGTGCTCCTCACGGTACCGGAAACCCGTGCCTCGGGGACATGGTCGACTCCGATATCGCTACAGCTCGGCCGTACGATCGGGGTGGCCGCTATCATCCCCACCCCGAGGAGCCCGCTCCGTGTCCGTGACCGTTCGCGTCCCCGCCAAGGTCAACGTCCAGCTCGCGGTGGGCCCGCTGCGCCCGGACGGCTTCCACGACCTCGCCAACGTCTTCCTGGCGGTCGGCCTGTACGACGTGGTCACCGTGACCCCGGCGGATGAGCTGCGGGTCACCTGTTCGGGCCCGGACGCGGACAAGGTTCCGCTGGACGCCTCCAACCTCGCCGCGCGGGCGGCGCTGGCGCTGGCCGCGCGGCACGGGCGTGAGGCCAATGTCCACATTCACATCGAGAAGGACATTCCCGTCGCGGGCGGCATGGCGGGCGGCAGCGCGGACGGCGCGGGCGCGCTGGTGGCGTGCGACGAGCTGTGGGGCACGGGCGCCTCGCGCGAGGATCTCCTGGAGATCTGTGCCGAGCTGGGCAGCGACGTGCCGTTCAGCCTGGTGGGCGGGACGGCCCTGGGCCGGGGGAGGGGCGAACTCCTGACGCCGGTCGAGACGGCGGGTTCCTTCTACTGGGTCTTCGCCGTCGCGGACGGCGGCTTGTCGACCCCGGCGGTGTACGGGGAGTGCGACCGGCTGCGGGGCGACGCGTTCGTGCCCGCGCCGGACCCGTCGCCCGCGCTCATGGACGCGCTCCGGGCGGGCGACGCGGTCGCGCTGGCCGCAGCCGTGAGCAACGACCTGCAGACGGCGGCGGTATCGCTGAGGCCGTCGCTGGCGGAGACCCTGACGGCGGGTACGGAAGCGGGCGCGCTGGCCGCGATGGTCTCGGGCTCCGGCCCGACGACGGCGTTCCTCGTCAGCGACGAGTCCCAGGCGGAGAAGGTCGCGGAGGCGCTGCGCGCGTCCGGCACGTGCCGGACGGTACGGGTGGCGGCGGGGCCGGTACCCGGGGCGACGATCACTGTCCGTTAGGCTCTGCGATTCCGCGCCCCGATGCGGGGCGCCCGAAATCGGGGGTTTCACCGTGGCGACTCCACCGCCGCCCTATCAGCAGCAGAATCCGTACGGCTACGGAGCGCCTGGCCCTGCGCCGGCGGGTCCGACGTGCCGCATGTGCGGCGGGTTCCCCGCCGTCGAGGCGACGATCCGGCAGCACCAGGGCATCCTCATCATGATGCGCTTCCTGCACGTGAAGGGGCCGTTCTGCCGGAACTGCGGCCTCGCGGTGGAGCGGGACATGACCGGCAAGACGCTGTGGCAGGGCTGGTGGAGCCCGTTCTCCCTGGCCCTCTTCACGCCGTTCACGCTGATCTGGAACATGACGGTGCGGTCGAAGCTGAACAAGCTGCCCCCGCCGGTTCCTGCGCAGATGCCCAATCAGGGCTCTGGCCAGCAGTGGCTTTAGTTCCCCCGTTCACCCGTTCGGGGAGAGGTTCTTCGACTCCGGCGCGATAGCTCCTTGCCCGCCCTAGCGTCCCTTGGTACCGACTGAGGGAGAAGGGGCGGGATGCCGGATGGATACGCGACCCGATTCGCCGATGGCATGGCGGCTGTGCGGGCACCAGATCAAGCTGTGGCGCCAGGGGGCCAACGTCAGCCGCGAGCAGCTGGCCGCGGAGGCCGGGTACGGGGTGGAGGCCGTCAGGTCCATGGAGATGGGCCGTCGGAGGCCGAGTCAGCACCTGCTGCAGGTGGCGGACAGCATGTTCGGCGCACATGGGAAGTTGGAGTCGGCGCACCCGTACTTGGAGCCTGAGCGGATCGCCAGCCGTGCACGCGAGTACATGGGCCTCGAAGCCGAGGCCATTGCCCTGCACTGGTACGAGGTGCTGATCATTCCCGGCCTTCTACAGACCGAGGAATACGCGCGGGCGCTGATGACCAACCGTTGTCCTCCTGTGGACAAGAGCACGGCCGAGGCCCGGGTGGCAGCCCGGCTGCAGCGCCGCGAACTGCTCCAGAAGGAGACTGCGCTGTTCAGCTTCGTGATCCACGAGGCCGCCTTGCGGAGCCTGGCCGGGGGCCCGGAGGTCATGAAAAACCAGCTCAACTACCTCCTGGAAGTGGGTGAGTTGCACAACGTGTCGATCCAGGTGCTGCCCCTCGGGCAAGGCGTTCACCCGGGGCTGGACGGCCAATTCATCGTGGTGGAGACCCCCGACCACAAGCAGTACGGCTATGAGGAAGGGCAAGTGACCGGCGTGCTGCATGCAGACGTAGACAGGGCGAGCGCGCTCATGAAGCGCCATGCCATGATCCGCATGTATGCGCTCAACGCTGTTGAATCGGCCGAACTAATCAAAAGAGTGGCAGACGAGCTATGAGTAACGGACCGATATGGTTCAAGTCCAGCTACAGCCAGGGGGATGGTTCCGCCTGTGTCGAAGTCGCCTTCTCGTGGCGCAAGTCCAGCTACAGCGGGTCCGAAGGCAGCAACTGCGTTGAAGTCGGGATCCTCCCCCAAGCCGTCCGAATACGCGACTCCAAGCGCAAGGACGGCCCCCAACTCGCCGTAGGCGCAAGGTCGTGGGCGGCCTTCGTCGGCCACGTACCGGTTGGCTGACTTGCGCTCTCCCCCCGCCGGGCGAAGATCCCTACCGTGTGTCAACGCAAGTGAGCACAGCGGTACTTCGAGGTAGGAGAGGCTCGTGGGAATCCTCGCAGAAGGCACGTACCTGATCAAGAACTTCAAGACCGACCTCTACGTGGGTGTCCGGGGCAACAGCGACAAGCCGTCCGCCGCGCTGGAGCAGCAGGAGCTGTTGCCCGAAGGCGCACGGGAATCCCAGCAGTGGCGGCTGACCGTCCGTGCGGACAAGGGCGCCAAGGACGGCGATCACTTCCTCACGAATGTGAGGAGCGGCCTGCGCATGCACGTCGCCTCGCACTCGGCCGGGGCCTCGGAGAAGGTGGAGCAGTTCTCCGAGGATGACGACCTCTCCCTGCAGAGTGCGAGCTGGCGCATCAGCGAGGAGCCCAGTGTCACCGACGCCCAGCGGACCGGCCTCTACGCGATCGCCAACAGCCTCAGCGGGCTCTGGCTGAACGTCAGGAATTACGAGCTCACCCCTGGCACGCCGCTTGAGCAGTGGGTGAAGCCCGAGCACGGAGGCCGGGGGCCCGAGGGGCGCGACTTCGCGCTGTGGGTCTTCGAGCCCGTCGGGGCCCAGGGCACGGGCGGCACGTCGACCGTCCCGCCGAAGGAGACGACCGAGTCCGTCCGCTGCGGCGGGAAGTTCGACTCCTACCTGGGGCACACGTACAAGGGCACGTACGAGGCCGAGTCCGTGAGGCTGCCGGACGGGACGTCGGCGATCGGCCACACGATCGGGGATGTCTTCGACGACATGGCCGGTGCCATTCCTCCGCTGCCGGGTAAGGAGGGGATGGCGAAGAAGGGGTCGGACTTCGGCCGGGTGCTGGGCGAGGCCGCGGCGGATGCGATGGCGGAGAAGTATGACGTCACGGCGAGGTTCTTCCTGGACGGTAATGAGCGCAGGGTGGAGGTGACCACGCTCAAGCGTGTGCCGGGAGCCAAGCCGCACACCCACGTGACCGGCTTCGGGCTGAACCTGGGCAAGCAGCCTGCGGCGGTCGAGTTCAGCGCTCACACCTTCAGGCCGTATACCGAAGGGGAAGTGGACGTCCTCGACGTGAGCAACGTGGATATCGATGTGACGAGCGAGCACGAAGTGGTGGAAGCCGATCGGAGCGGCCGTCGCGTCGAGCACAGGATCGACTTCTCCGTCCAGGCGATGGACTGCCCTGTGGGCAGCCACACGCCGCAGCGGCTGCACGAGACCCGTACCAAGGACGGCATGAAGTTCGAGATCGACCTTCGCCGGGTCTGACCCGTAGGGGTTCTGACCCGTAGGGGTAGGGCTACCCCCACCCCGGTTGACCTGCTGTTCCCATGGGGTGGGGCGCTCCGCGTCCCTAGCGTTGAGCCCGTGATGGGCAAACTCGCAGCGCGCTCGCTGCGCTACAGAATCGGCGGTTTCACCGCCACCTTCCTCGCGCTGTTCATCGGCGCCACGCTCGTCATGGCCTGCGGAGGCCTGATGGAGACCGGCGTTCGTAATGTCGCGCCTCCTGAGCGCCTCGTAGGCGCTGACCTGCTCATCACGGGTGACCGTACCCACGAGGTCGCGAGCAGCAAGAAGCACAAGAAGACGATCCCTCTCCCGGAGCGGGTCGAGCTTCCGGCCGCCCTCGTCGACAAGGCGCGCGCCGTCCCCGGCGTCCGGTCCGCCACCGGCGAGCGGACCTTCGACGCCGCGGTGCTCGGCGCCGCCGAGGCCAAGGTGCAGGCCCACGGCTGGGAGTCCGCGGCACTCACCCCGTACGCCCTCACGTCGGGCAGCGCGCCCGCCGCGGGCGAGGTCGTGCTCGACGCCGCCACCGCCCGCCGCGCAGGCGTCGCGACCGGCGAGCGGGTCCGTATCGCCGCGCACGGCGGCTCCGCCGGCTACCGCGTGAGCGGGGTCGCCGTCGCGCGCGGCGTTCCCCAGGCCACCGTCTTCTTCTCCGCGCCGGAGGCGGCCCGGCTCTCCGGGCGTCCGGAGACCGTCGCCGACATCGCCGTCACTCTCGCCCCCGGCGCGCGCCTCGATGACGTCCGCAAGGGCATACAGGAGGCCTTCACCGGCAACCCCGTCACTCTCCTCTCCGGTGACGACCGGGGCGCCGTGGAGCACCCCGAGGTGGTGCAGGGCGGCGAGGACCTGATCGCGCTGTCGGGCGTCGTCGGCGGGCTCGTCATCCTTGTCGCAGCCTTCGTCGTCGCCGGGACCGTGGCCCTCTCCGCGTCGCAGCGCAGCCGCGAGCTGGCCCTGCTGCGGGCGATCGGCACGAGTACCGGCCAGCTCCGCCGGATGCTGCTCGGTGAGACGCTGATGGTCATGGTGCTGGCGGGCGCCGCGGCCTGGCCCGCCGGGCCCTTCGTCGGGCGCCGGCTCTTCGACACCCTCGTCGACAGCGGCATGATCGCGGACACGGTCCGGTTCAGCCAGGGCTGGATCCCGGCGATGCCCGCCTACGGGGCACTGCTCCTCACGGCCCTCGCAGGCGGACTGCTCGGCAGCGCGCGGGCGGTGCAGGCGAAGCCCGTGGAGGCGCTCGGGGAGGCGGCCGTCCAGAAGCCGGGCCTGCACCCCGTGCGGATCGCCGTCGGGCTGCTGTTCCTCGCCGGGACCGTCGCCCTGGCGCTCGTCACGGCGCTGGTCCTGCGCGGGCCGGTGGCCGCCAGCACCGCAGGGCCGACGGTCATGTGCTGTGCGATCGCGCTCGCCCTCCTCGGCCCCTGGTTCGCGAAACTCGTCACTCTCCTCCTGCACTGGCCCGTGCGGCTCCTTACCGGGCCCTCCGGCCGTCTCGCCGCCCTCAACTGCCGTGCCCGTACGGCGAAGGTCGCCGCGATCGCGACGCCGGTCATGCTTGCCAGCGCCATCGCCACCGGGAACCTGTACCTGCAGACGACCACGGCCGCGCTCGCCGACCGGGCGTTCGCCGACAACCTGCGGGCGGACGCCGTCCTCACCTCCTCCGCGGGTGGGGTGGACCCGGCGCTGCTGGCCCGCGTACGCGCGCTGCCGTCCGCTGCCGGAGCCGGCGCGTACGTGACCAGCAGGGCGTACACCGAGAAGCCGCACGACGGCGCCGAGAACAAGAAGGGCCTGCCCCTGCAGGGCGTGAGCGCGGAGGGCGTCGGAGAGACCCTCGCCGTCACGGCGAGCGCGGGCAGCCTGGACGGCCTGCGCGGCAACGCCGTCGCCCTGCCGGAGACCGTGGCGCACCGCATGCACCGCACCGTGGGGGACACGATCACCCTGCGCCTGGGGGACGGCGCGCGGGCGGACGTACGGATCGTGGCGCTGTTCAAGGGGCGCGAGGGGTTCGACACGGCGCTGACGAGCGCGGAGCTGCTGGCGCCGCACACCACGGCCGGGCTGCCGTCGCAGCTCCTGGTACGGGCGGCGGCCGGCGACCGGGACCGGCTGATGGCCGACCTCGGCGCGCTCGCCGCGCAGCACCCGGGGCTGAAGGTCTCCGGGCGGGACGCGGTGACGGCCGCGCAGGCGGAGAGCAACCGCACACAGGCGTCCGTGAACTACCTGATCATCGGGATGCTCGTGGCGTACACGGCGCTGTCGGTCGTCAACACGACGGCCGTCGCCGTGGGCAACCGCCGCAAGGAGTTCGCGCTGCAGCGGCTCACGGGGGCCACGCGGGGGCAGGTGCTGCGGATGATGACGGTGGAGGGCTGCCTGGTGGCCCTGGTCGGCCTGCTCCTCGGCGCGGCGGCCGCGGCGAGCACGCTGGTGCCGTTCGGCTACGCGCTGGGCAGTGCGGGGACGATCTCGGGGCCGCCGTCGATCGCCCTGACCGTGATCGGCGCGGGGCTCGCCCTGACGCTGGCCGCGACGCTCCTGCCCACGTGGTGGGCCCTGCGGTCCCGCCCGGTGGAGGCGGCCCGGGCCTGACCCCCGGGCGACGTTTCCCGGCATGGGATCCTGGAAGCCAGGAACCCCACACAAGGAGCGGCATGGCAGCCAACCTCGTCAATCTGGAAGCCGTCGACAAGGTGTACGGCACCCGTGCACTGCTCGACGGCATCTCCCTCGGCGTGAACGAGGGTGACCGGATCGGTGTGGTCGGCCGCAACGGTGACGGCAAGACCACCCTGATCCGGATCCTCGCCAAGCTGGAGGAGGCGGACAAGGGCCGCGTCACGCACGCCGGCGGCCTGCGCCTGGGCGTGCTCACGCAGCACGACTCGCTGGACCCGGCCGCCACGATCCGGCACGAGGTCATCGGTGACCTCGCCGATCACGAGTGGGCGGGCAGCGCGAAGATCCGCGACGTGCTGACGGGTCTCTTCGGCGGGCTGGACCTGCCGGGCTTCGCCGACGGCCTGGACACGGTCATCGGCCCGTTGTCGGGTGGCGAGCGCCGCCGCATCGCGCTCGCGAAGCTGCTGATCGCCGACCAGGACATGATCGTCCTGGACGAGCCCACCAACCACCTCGACGTCGAGGGCATCTCCTGGCTCGCGGGCCACCTGCGGGAGCGCCGCTCGGCGCTGGTGTGCGTCACGCACGACCGCTGGTTCCTGGACCAGGTCTGCACGCGCATGTGGGATGTGCAGCGCGGTGTCGTCCACGAGTACGAGGGCGGCTACAGCGACTACGTCTTCGCCCGTGCGGAGCGCGAGCGCATCGCCGCGACGGAGGAGGCCAAGCGGCAGAACCTGATGCGCAAGGAGCTCGCCTGGCTGCGCCGCGGCGCCCCGGCCCGCACGAGCAAGCCGCGCTTCCGGATCGAGGCCGCCAACGAGCTGATCGCGGACGTGCCGCCGCCGCGGGACAGCGCCGAGCTGATGAAGTTCGCGAGCTCGCGGCTGGGCAGGACGGTCTTCGACCTGGAGAACGTGACGATCCAGGCGGGCCCGAAGGTGCTCATCAAGCACCTGACCTGGCAGCTGGGCCCGGGCGACCGGATCGGCCTCGTCGGTGTCAACGGCGCGGGCAAGACCTCGCTGCTGCGGGCGCTGGCGGAGGCCGCGGGCAGCGAGGGCGAGAAGCAGCCGGCGGCGGGCAAGGTCGCGGTCGGCAAGACCGTCAAGCTCGCGTACCTCTCCCAGGAGGTGGCGGAACTCGACCCGTCCAAGCGGGTGCTGGAGGCCGTCCAGCAGGTGCGCGACCGCGTCGACCTCGGCAAGGGCCGGGAGATGACGGCGGGGCAGCTGTGCGAGAAGTTCGGCTTCACGAAGGAGAAGCAGTGGACGCCGGTCGGCGACCTCTCCGGCGGTGAGCGCCGGCGGCTGCAGATCCTGCGCCTGCTGATGGACGAGCCCAACGTCCTGTTCCTGGACGAGCCCACCAACGACCTGGACATCGAGACGCTGACCCAGCTGGAGGACCTCCTCGACGGCTGGCCGGGCTCGATGGTCGTCATCAGCCACGACCGGTACTTCGTGGAGCGCACCACCGACCGCGTCTTCGCGCTCCTCGGGGACCAGGCGCTGCGGATGCTGCCGCGGGGTCTGGACGAGTACCTGGAGCGGCGGCAGCGCGTCATCGAGGCTGCCGTGCCCGCCGTCGCTCCGGCCGCGGCCGCGGCGAGCGCCGCGAAGCAGAAGTCGGCCGGGGACGCGCGCGCCGCGAAGAAGGAGCTGCAGAAGATCGAGCGCCGCCTGGACCGCATCAGCGAGCAGGAGGCGAAGCTGCACGCGCGGATCGCCGAACAGGCGACCGACTTCGAGGCGGTGGCCAAGCTGGACGCGGAGCTGCGGGAGCTGGCGGGCGAGCGCGAGGAACTGGAGCTGCGCTGGCTCGAACTGGCGGAAGACGCGTAGCCCTTGCCGCGCCCCGCAGGACGCGACGGCGCGTCACCACCGCGGTGGTGACCGGCGGTGCCGAGCGAGGGGCCCCTCCACCCGTCGCCGCGGAAGGAGCGTGCGCATCCGGCACGGGCAACAGTCTCGTCACGGCCCGGTCTCAACCCGTGTCCCGTCAGCGCCGGGTGATAAAAAGAACATCCGCCAGCCCCGCCGCAACGAGGAAAGCTGATGTCAACACCGCCCCCGCCCCAGCCGCCCAACCAGCCGCCGCAGGGCTTCGGGGCACCCAGCCCCTCGTACGGCTATCCGCCGCAGCAGCCCGCGCCCCCGCAGGGTGCACCCGCGCCCCAGCCTCCCCAGGGTCCGCCGGCACCCCCGCCGGGTCCGCCCGGTCCGCCGCCGGCGGGTCCGCCCGGATACGGGTACCCGCAGACGCCGCCGCCCGCCGCGCCGCAGACCCCGCCCCCGGGCGGCTACGGCTACCCGGGCCCGGGTCAGCCGCCCGCCGGCCAGCCCGCGCAGGGGTACCCGCAGTACGGCGCGTACCCGCAGCAGCAGCCCGGCCCGTACGGTGCGCCCGGCCAGTACCCCGGCGCGCCCGGTGGCAACGGCGGTGACGCCGCCAAGAAGAAGCGCATGGCGATCATCGCCGGCGCCGTGGCCGCGGTCCTCGTCCTCGCCGGCGGTGGCATCTGGTTCGCCACCAGCGGCGGTGACGACGACAAGCCCAATGTCGCCAGCAACGGCCAGACCGGTGGCACCGGCAACAAGGGTGGCAATGGCGGCAACGGCGGCACGAAGCCGAAGACCGGCGCCGGCAAGCTGCTCTTCAACGTCGAGCAGGAGAAGGTCGACGACCTCGTCGGCATGAAGGGCATGTGGGCCACCGATCAGGCGGTGGCCAAGGCCGACATCTACAAGATCGTCGGCTATGGCCTGTCCGGCGGCAAGAAGTGGGAACTCCCGCTCGACGGCGCCGTCTGCTGGGCCGGCCCGAAGGCCACCGACGACGGCAAGGCCGTCGTCCTGGTCAGCGACGGCAAGCCCAGCAGCGAGAAGAAGTACGGCGGCCCCTGCACCCAGGTCATCGCCTTCGACGTCAACAAGGGCACCAAGCTCTGGCAGAAGTCCGCCAAGGCCGGTGACCGCGACGTGAGCTTCTCCGAGGTCACCATCGGCGCCGGCACCGTCGCCGCGGGCGGCATCAGCGGCGGAGCCGCCTGGTCGCTGGCGGAGGGCAAGGAGCTGTGGGCGCCCAAGACCGACGGCGAGGACTGCCGCGACGGCGGCTACGGCGGCGGCAACAAGCTCGTGGCCGTGCGCCGCTGCGGTGACATCGAGCGCGGCATCGTCAAGATCGAGACGCTGGATCCCAAGTCCGGCAAGGTGAACTCCTCGTACCAGCTGCCGCCCGGCCTCTCCTGGCCGCACATCGCCTCCACCGACCCGCTGGTCGTCGGCGTCAACGCGGGCGGCAGCAAGGGCAACGGCGCGTCCGACTTCTTCGTGATCGACGACAGCGCCAAGGAAGGCAAGCTGCGCAGCAAGATCTCCACGGACAACGGCAAGTACGAGCCGCGCTGCCCGGCGACCGAGGTCGAGGGCTGCACCAAGCTGGTCATTACCAAGGACACGCTCTACATGCCGACCGAGGACCACTCCTCCGGCGACCCGAACCAGTCCGGCCGGGTCAACGAGATCGTCGCCTTCGACCTGTCCAACGGCCAGACCAAGGGCAAGACGGACGGCACGCCCGGCTCCAGCCTGGTGCCCCTCGGCGTCGACCAGGACGGCTACCCGATCGCGTACCAGATCCCGACGTACAACGCGGGCGGCAAGGTCATGCGCATCGACCCCAAGACGTACAAGGGCGAGGTGCTGCTGAAGAACGCCGACGAGACGTCGCGGCCGGAGCGGGAGCTGTCGCCCGACTTCCAGCAGGGCCTGTGGGCCCAGGGCCGGCTCTTCCTCGGTACGAACTACGCGCACCGCACCACGGCCGGTCTCGGCAAGCAGTACACCATGCTGATCTTCGGTGAGAGCTGACGCGCCGAGCTGACGTTTCCGTTGACACCACATGATCACGGCGCCGCCGTGACGGCGGTTTCCGACCGCTTGGCGCCGTGATCAAGCACAATTGTCGTCGTATCCCTGCCCGTCGTGCTGCCGTGCCTGAACGATCCGTTTCAGTCTCGAAGTACACGCGATTGGCAGGGATTTCGGCATTCCGGGGGACTTCTCACCGGTAAGGGGCGCGCAACGTCGAACAAGCGTGTAGCTTCCGGGGTCGAGGGGTCGACAAGGAGACGTAGAGACGTACGCGGGGCGACAGGGGGCAAGCGCATGGGCGTGCGGCTCATGGTGGTCGATGATCACCGACTGCTGGCCGAGGCGCTCGCCTCGGCCCTGAAGCTGCGCGGGCACCGGGTCCTGGCCGCGGCCGCGCCGAGCGCGGGCGCCGCCGACCTGGTGGTGAGCCGCGCTCCGGAAGTGTGCCTGCTGGGCACCGCCACGCCGGCCGAGCCGGGGGTCTTCGATCCGATCGTCCGCATCAAGCGCGACCGGCCGCAGGTGGCCGTCGTGGTGCTCGGCCCCGTGCCGAGCCCGCTCGGCATCGCCGCGGCGTTCGCCGCCGGCGCGTCGGGCTACGTGCGGCACAACGAGCGGATCGAAGGCGTCGAGCGCGCCATGATGAAGGCGCGGGCGGGCGAGGCCGCGGTCGATCCCCAGCTCCTGCAAGGGGCGTTCACGGAGCTCCTCAACCCCGCCGCCCAGCCGGACGACGAGGGCGCGCGGCTCCTGCAGCTCCTCACGCCGCGGGAGGTGGAGGTCCTCGTACGGGTCGCGGAGGGCGAGGATACGCGGCTGATCGCGGCGGGCATGGGCATAGCGCCGAGCACGGCGCGGACACATGTGCAGCGGGTGCTGATGAAGCTGGGGGTGGGGTCGAGGCTTGAGGCGGCTGCGCTTGCCGCGCGCACGGGGCTCCTGGACCGGGCGGCGGCAGGCCCGGGCCCGCTGCCCCCGCAGAGGGGCCCTGCGGCTCCGTAGGCGCGGGGACGGGGTCGGGGGGCTGGGGGCTCGCCCCCAGTTACGGGAAGGGGCGGGGTGGGGAGAAGAAACCCGTGAGCCCCGTGAGGAAGACGGCAACCAAGCTCGCCGACGGCCGTGAGCTGATCTACTACGACGCCGGCGGCGGCGTCTTACGCGACGCCCCCGACCCCCGCCCCCTTCCCCCCGTCACCACCACCGTCACCGAAGTCCGCCACGACCACATCCTCGGCGACGACGTCGTCATCGCCTCCCACCGCCAGACCCGCACCTTCCTCCCACCCACGGAAGCGTGCCCCCTGTGCCCCTCAAGTCCCGGGCGCCCCACGGAAATCCCCGCAGCCGACTACGAAGTCGCTGTCTTCGAGAACCGCTTCCCGTCGCTCGCGGGTACCGCAGGCCGGTGCGAAGTCGTCTGCTTCACCCCCGACCACCACACCTCCTTCGCCGGCCTCACCGACGCCCGCGCGGCCCTCGTCCTCGCCGTCTGGACCGACCGCACCGCCGAGCTGGCCGCGCTCCCCGCCGTGCGGCAGGTGTTCTGCTTCGAGAACCGCGGCGAGGAGATCGGCGTCACCCTCGGCCACCCGCACGGCCAGATCTACGCGTACCCGTTCGTCACGCCGCGCACGGAGCGCATGCTCGTCTCCGCCGCCGCCCACGCGGCCCGCACGGGCGGCGGCAACCTCTTCGACGACGTCGTGGCCGCCGAGCACGAGGAGGGCCGCCGCATCGTCCTCGCCACGGACCACTGGACGGCCTTCGTCCCGTACGCCGCCCACTGGCCCTACGAGGTGCACCTGTACCCCCGCCGCCGCGTGCCCGACCTGCTCGCGCTCGGCGACGCGGCGCGCACCGAGTTCCCACAGGTCTACCTGGAACTGTTGCGCCGGTTCGACCGGATCTTCGACGGGCGGGAAGGCGGGGACGGGCACGGCACGGACGGGCCGCCCACCCCGTACGTCTCCGCCTGGCACCAGGCGCCGTTCCAGGACCCCCGCAGGAGTGAATTCGCGCTCCACCTCGAGCTCTTCACCGTCCGCCGGGCTCCCGGCAAGCTGAAGTTCCTCGCCGGTTCCGAATCCGGCATGAACGTGTTCATCAACGATGTGCCGCCCGAGACCGCGGCGGAGCGACTGCGAGAGGTAGCGAGCCAATGAGCGAGAGCAGCAGGAAGTGCCTGGTCACGGGCGGCGCGGGCTACGTCGGCAGCGTCGTGGCGGCGCATCTGCTGGCCGCCGGGCACACCGTGACCGTCCTCGACGACCTCTCGACCGGGCACCGGGCCGCCGTCCCCGACGGCGCCGCCTTCGTCGAGGGCCGCGTGCAGGACGCGGGCCGGTGGCTCGACAGCTCCTACGACGCCGTGCTGCACTTCGCGGCGTTCTCGCAGGTCGGCCAGTCCGTGGCCGACCCCGAACCGTACTGGCGCAACAACGTCGGCGGCACCGCGGACCTGCTGGCCGCCATGCGCGACGCCGGCGTGCGCACCCTGGTCTTCTCCTCCACCGCCGCCACCTACGGCGAACCGGCCGGCGTCCCCGTCACCGAGGACGCGCCCACCGCCCCCACCAACCCCTACGGCGCCACCAAGCTCGCCGTGGACCACATGATCGGCGGCGAGTGCGCCGCCCACGGCCTGGCCGCCGTCTCCCTGCGCTACTTCAACGTGGCGGGCGCCTACGGGCCCTACGGCGAGCGGCACGCCCCCGAGACGCACCTCATCCCGCTCGTCCTGCAGGTGGCCCGGGGCGAGCGCGAGGCCGTCGCGGTCTACGGCGACGACTACCCGACCCCGGACGGCACCTGCATCCGCGACTACATCCATGTCGCCGACCTCGCCGAGGCCCACCTGCTCGCCCTCGCCGCCGCCCGCGACGGCGAGCACCTCATCTGCAACCTGGGCAACGGCAACGGCTTCTCCGTCCACGAGGTGATCGAGACCGTCCGCAAGGTCACCGGGCACCCCGTCCCGCAGATCGCCGCCCCGCGCCGCGCGGGGGACCCGGCCGTCCTCGTGGCCTCCGCCGAGCGCGCCCGCGAGACCCTCGGCTGGACCCCGAGCCGCCCGGACCTGGCCGCAATCGTCGCCGACGCCTGGGAGTTCGCGCGCCGCGGGCCCGAGCAGTGAACAGCGCGGCCGAAGGCTTCGAACGTGCCTACGGGTACGCCCCCGGGGGCGTCTGGGCCGCGCCCGGCCGGGTCAACCTCATCGGCGAGTACACCGATGTCAACGAGGGCCACGTCCTGCCGATCGCCCTCCCGCAGTGCACCCGCGTCGCCGCGGCGGCCCGTACGGACGGCGTGCTGCGGCTGCGCTCGCGCGAGGCGGCGGGCACGGCCGAGCTGTCCCTCGCGGCGCTCGCCCCCGGCCGCGTGGAGGGCTGGGCCGCCTATCCGGCGGGCGTCGCCTGGGCGCTGCGCGAGGCGGGCCTGCCGGTGGGCGGCGCCGACGTGTACGTCGAGAGCGACGTGCCGGCGGGCGCGGGCCTGTCATCCTCCGCCGCCCTGGAGGTCGCCACGGCCCTGGCGCTCACCGAGCTGCACGGCGCCGCCTGCGACCGCCCCGCCCTCGCCCGGCTCGCGCAGCGCGCCGAGAACGCCTTCGTGGGCGTCCCCTGCGGCCTCATGGACCAGGCGGCGTCCGCCTGCTGCATCGCCGGCCACGCCCTGCACCTGGACACCCGCGACCTGGCGCTGCGCCAGGTGCCCTTCGACCTGGCCGCGCACGGGCTGCGGCTGCTCGTCGTCGACACCCGCGTCCGGCACGCCCTGGCCGACGGTGCGTACGCGGCGCGGCGCGCGGGCTGCGCGGCGGGGGCCCGGGCGCTGGGCGTGCGGGCGCTGCGGGACGTGCCGTACGGGGAGCTGGACGCGGCGCTGGGCGGGCTCGCCGATGCGGGCGTGCGGCGGCTCGTGCGGCACGTGGTGACCGAGGGGGAGCGCGTCCGGCGGGTCGTGGAGCTCCTCAGCGCGGGCGCGCCGCGCGCGGCCGGGCCCCTGCTGACCGCCGGGCACGCCTCCCTGCGCGACGACTTCGCGGTCTCCTGCCCGGAGCTGGATCTGGCCGTCGCGGTCGCGAACGAAGCGGGCGCGCTCGGGGCACGGATGACCGGCGCGGGGTTCGGCGGCTCGGCGCTGGTGCTCGTGGAGGAGACGGCGGCGCAGGCGGTCGGCTTAGCCGTCACGGCCGCCTTCGCAGCGGCCGGGCACCGTCCGCCGAAGGTCTTCGCAGCGGTGGCGGGCGGCGGTGCGCGGCGGGTGTACCGAGGTGGGGAGCGGGCGGGAGCGACGGGAGCGCCGCGGACCCCTCCCTGATCGTGCAGTCGGGCATGGTCAACTTCGCGTCGTTCCATGTCGTTCACTGCCTCAATACTGAACAGAAAGCTCACCATAAACAGGCGGGTCGAGCAGTTTTGCCAATCGGCTTACGTTGTGGGGCCCCCGCCGTACGCTGATGCACAGCGTCGGTGGGGGCCGACGCTGATCAGGGGGCGAGACAGGCAGGTACGACGCCCGGGGCGGGGTGTAAGTCATCAGTGCGGCGGCGGCCGTGCGGCGTGTGGCGGCCCCGGACCGGGCGCCGTACCCGCACTGGCCGCCGCCCGGAATATGGGGGTGGCAGTGGCACGTATTCGGGTACTGGTGGTCGATGACCACCGCATCTTCGCCGAGTCGCTCGCCGCCGCCCTCGCGGCCGAGCAGGACGTGGAGGTCTCCGCGGCCGGCAGCGGGCCGGCGGCGCTGCGCGCGCTGGAGCGGGCGGCAGCGGAGGGGCGCCGCTTCGACGTGCTCCTCATCGACGCCGATCTCGGCACGGTCGCGCAGGACGGCGGCGTGTCCGGGCAGCTCAGGGCCCCGGCCCACGGCTCCGTGCACGAGGGCGGCGGGCCGGGGGAGGGCGCGGTCGACGGCATCTCCCTCGTGGCCGGAGTCCGCAGTGCGCACCCCGCGGTGCGCACGGTGGTGCTCGCCGAGCGCGACGACCCCAGAAGGGCCGCGGCGGCCCTGCAGGCGGGCGCCGGCGGCTGGGTGGCCAAGGACTGCTCGCTGTCGCGGCTGCTGGCCGTCATCCGCGGCGTCCTGCGCGACGAGACGCATCTGCCGCCCGCCCTGCTGACGGGCGTGCTGCGGGAGCTCACGGCCGCCCGTAAACACCGCACGGAGAGCGAGCGGCTGGTGGAGTCCCTCACGCCGCGCGAGCGCGAAGTGCTGCGGTGCATGGTGGCCGGGCTCGGCCGCAAGGCCGTCGCCGAGCGGCTCTATCTCTCCCCGCACACCGTCCGCACTCACATGCAGAACGTCCTGGGCAAGCTCGGCGTGCACTCCACGCTCGCGGCGGTCGCGCTGGCGCGGCGGGCCGGGGTGGGGCCCGTGGACCTAACCGGGAGTGTTGTCGAACGGGGCGGTCAGCTGGCGTAGCAGATCGGCCAGCTCACGGCGCTGGGTGCGGGACAGCTCGGCGAGGATGGCGCGCTCCTGATCCAGGAGCCCGGCCAGCGCCTCGTCGGCGCGGTCCCGGCCCTCGTCGGTGAGGCGCACGAGCACGCCGCGCCGGTCGCTCGGGTCGGGCTCGCGCCGGACCAGGCCCTTCTTCGCGAGCCGGTCGATCCGGTTGGTCATCGTGCCGGAGGTGACCAGCGTCTGGGTGAGCAGCTGGCCGGGCGAGAGCTGGTACGGGGCCCCGGCGCGGCGCAGCGCCGTCAGGACGTCGAACTCCCAGGGCTCGAGCTCGTGCTCGGCGAAGGCCAGGCGGCGGGCCCGGTCGAGGTGACGGGCGAGCCTGCTCACGCGACTGAGCACCTCGAGTGGCTCCACGTCGAGGTCAGGGCGCTCGCGGCGCCATGCTGAAACCAGCCGATCGACCTCGTCCTCCATGCTGATCAGTGTAGAGGGTCTGTCGACATGAAGTCTCTTGACGTCAAGATATCGTGAGCGTGATGCTGGAGGCATGACGACGACCGCTGCCACGCCCGTCTGGGACCCGGAGCAGTACCTGCGTCACTCCGGCCCGCGGACCCGGCCCTTCCACGACCTTCTGGCCCGCGTCCCGCTCCGCGATCCCGCGCGGATCGTGGACCTCGGCTGCGGCCCGGGCAACGTCACGGCCCTGCTCGCCGAGCGGTGGCCGGGGGCGCGGATCACGGGGCTGGACAACTCGGAGGCGATGCTGCGGGCGGCACGGGCCGCGGTGCCGGGTGTGGCCTTCGCCCACGCGGACCTGAGGGAGTGGGCACCGTCGCGGGAAACGTACGACCTGATCGTCTCCAGCGCCACGTTCCAGTGGGTGCGGGGGCACGCGGAGTCCTTCCCGGCCTGGGTGGCGGGGCTCGCCCCCGGCGGGGTCTTCGCCTTCACGGTGCCGGGGAACTTCGACGCCCCGAGTCATGTGCTCCTGCGCGAGCTCTGCGAGAGCGCGGCCTGGCGGGGCCGGCTGGGCGGACTCTGCCGGCCCGGGTACGTGCTCACGCCCGCGGAGTACCTGGAACGGCTCGCCGGGCTGGGGGTGACGGTGGACGCCTGGGAGACGACGTACGTCCACGCGCTCCCCGGAGAGGACGCGGTCCTGGACTGGACGAAGGGCACGACCCTGAGGCCGGTCCTGACGGCCCTGGCGGACGACGCGGAGGCGACGGGACGCTTCCTCTCGGAATACGGCACGCTCCTCGCCGACGCGTACCCGTGCGGCCCCCACGGCACGCTCTTCCCATTCCGACGCGTATTCGCCGTGGCCCGCCGAACCCTGCGCTGAAGGGGCTCGCCCGTTCATTCCCCGCCGCGACGGCGGTCAGCCCCCGCCGGCCTGCTCGGTGAAGGGGCTCGCCCCTTCAAATCCGCCGCGACGGCGATCAGCCACCGCCGACCTGTCCGGCGGTGCCGGGCCCACCTGAGCCCGTACGGCACCGCCGGGCTCCACCGTTGTGGTTGATCGCCGCGGCGGCGGATTCAAGGATGCGTGCGCATCCTTGACCTGCGCGAACCTGCGCGGTGGGCGCGGAGGTGAAGGGGTTCGCCCCTTCAGTCCGCCGCGTCGGTGATCAGCTGCTGCGGACGTGTCCGGCGGTGCCGGGCCCACCTGGGCCCGTATCGGCACCGCCGGGCTCCACCGTTGTGGTTGATCGCCGCGGCGGCGGATTCAAGGGGGCGAGCCCCCTTGAACCTCGGGCCGACGGGGGCGCCGCCCCCGTTTCGCGGTCTCAGGCGCGCCTGTGGCCAACAAGGCGCGGCTTCGGCTCCAGGCCGTCCAACCCGTGCCAGGCCAGATTCACCAGGTGCGCCGCCACCTCCGCCTTCTTCGGCTTGCGGACGTCCAGCCACCACTGGCCCGTGAGGGCGACCATGCCGACGAGGGCCTGGGCGTACAGGGGGGCCAGTTTCGCGTCGAAGCCGCGGGCCTTGAACTCCAGGCCGAGGATGTCCTCGACCTGGGTGGCGATGTCGCTGATCAGGGAGGCGAAGGTGCCGGTGGACTGGGCCACCGGCGAATCGCGGACGAGGATGCGGAAGCCGTCCGTGTACGTCTCGATGTAGTCGAGGAGGGCGAACGCGGCCTGTTCCAGCAGCTCCCGCGGGTGGCCCGCGGTGAGGGCGCCCGTGACCATGTCCAGCAGCTGCCGCATCTCGCGGTCGACGACCACCGCGTACAGCCCCTCCTTGCCGCCGAAGTGCTCGTAGACGACGGGCTTGGAGACCCCGGCCTTGGCCGCGATCTCCTCGACGGACGTGCCCTCGAAGCCCCGCTCGGCGAAGAGTGTGCGACCGATGTCCAGCAGCTGCTCGCGGCGCTCCGCGCCGGTCATCCGCACCCGCCGGGTGCGCCGGGTCCCCGCAGCCTGGGCCCGGTCCTTGTTACTGGTGGTATTGCTGTCGATCGCCACGCTGTCAATCATGCCGCCTGAGCGGCACTCTCCTTTCGCCGGGATTCCAAGCGGTCCGCCTTCGGCCACCGCACGTCGTACGCCCAGCCTGCCTGCTCGAACCAGCGGATGAGGCGGGCGCTGGAATCCAGCTGCCCCTTCAGCACGCCGTGCCGGGCGGAGGTCGGGTCCGCGTGGTGCAGGTTGTGCCAGGACTCACCACAGGAGAGGATCGCCAGCCACCACACGTTGCCCGAGCGGTCGCGGGATTTGAACGGCCGCTTGCCCACGGCGTGGCAGATGGAGTTGATGGACCACGTCACATGGTGCAGCAGGGCCACCCGTACCAGTGAACCCCAGAAGAACGCCGTCACGGCACCCTGCCAGGACCAGGTGGCCAGGCCGCCGACGAGCGGCGGGATCAGCAGGGACACCGACGTCCACAGCACGAACTGGCGGGAGATCGCCCGGATGTCGGGATCCTTGATCAGGTCGGGGGCGTACTTGTGCTGGGGGGTCTGCTCCTCGTCGAACATCCAGCCGACGTGGGCCCACCAGAGCCCCTTCATCAGGGCCGGCACCGTCTCGCCGAAGCGCCAGGGGGAGTGCGGGTCGCCCTCGGCGTCGGAGAAGCGGTGGTGCCTGCGGTGATCGGCGACCCAGCGGACCAGGGGGCCCTCCACGGCCATCGACCCCATGATCGCCAGGGCGATCCGCAGCGGCCGCTTGGCCTTGAACGAGCCGTGCGTGAAATAGCGGTGGAAGCCGATGGTGATGCCGTGGCAGCCGATGAAGTACATCGCCACCATCAGGCCCAGGTCGAGCCAGCTCACTCCCCAGCCCCAGGCCAGCGGGACCGCCGCGACGAGGGCGAGGAACGGCACGGTGATGAACAGCAGCAGGGCCATCTGCTCGACGGAACGCTTGCTGTCGCCACCGAGTGTGGCGGAGGGGAGCTGGGCTTCCTGGGCCTTCGGCGCGTCTTCGATCACGTCGGGGCTTGCAGTCATGGGTTCCCTCATGGGGGTCGGGGCATGGCTACGGTTCCGTAACCTACGGCTTCGTAAGTATGGCAGGGCCGGGGCGCGGAGCAAGAGGGCTGTGGATAACCGCGCGTCGGAGGGCGACCTATGCTGGTGGGCGTCGGACAGCGCGGTCCGCAACCCCTCCAGACGTGCCGGAAACTCTGCAAGGAGCAGCACCTGTGAGCAGTGCCGACAACACCAACGCCGCCCTGCGCGCCGACATCCGCCGCCTCGGCGATCTCCTCGGTGAGACCCTGGTCCGCCAGGAGGGTGAAGAGCTCCTCGACCTGGTGGAGCGGGTCCGCGCCCTGACCCGTACCGACGGGGAGGCCGCCGCCGAGCTGCTCGGCGCCACCGACCTGGAGACCGCGGCCAAGCTCGTCCGGGCCTTCTCGACCTACTTCCACCTGGCGAACGTCACCGAGCAGGTGCACCGCGGGCGCGAGCTGGCCGCCAAGCGGGCCGCCGAGGGCTCGATCCTCGCCCGCACCGCGGACCAGCTGAAGGAAGCCGACCCCGAGCACGTCCGGGAGGCCGTCGATCACCTCGGCGTGCGTCCCGTCTTCACCGCCCACCCCACCGAGGCCGCCCGCCGCAGCGTCCTCAACAAGCTCCGCCGCATCGCCGAGCTCCTCGACACCCTGGACTCCCGCTCCGCGGGCGCCACCGGCGACCGTCGCCGCACCGACCTGCGCCTGGCCGAGAACATCGACCTGCTCTGGCAGACCGACGAGCTGCGCGTGGCCCGCCCCGAGCCCACGGACGAGGCCCGCAACGCGATCTACTACCTGGACGAGCTGCACGCCGACGCCGTCGGCGACGTCCTGGAGGACCTGGCCGCCGAGCTGGACCGGGTGGGCGTCGCGCTGCCCGCCACCACCCGCCCGCTGACCTTCGGCACCTGGATCGGCGGCGACCGCGACGGCAACCCCAACGTCACCCCCCAGGTCACCTGGGACGTGCTGATCCTGCAGCACGAGCACGGCATCACCGACGCCCTGGAGCTCGTCGACCTCCTGCGCGGCGCCCTGTCGAACTCCATCCGCAACAGCGGCGCCACCGAGGAGCTCCTCGCCTCCCTCCAGCGCGACCTCGAACTGCTGCCGGAGATCAGCCCCCGCTACAAGCGCCTCAACGCCGAGGAGCCCTACCGGCTCAAGGCGACGTGCATCCGCCAGAAGCTCGTCAACACCCGCGAGCGCCTGGCCCGCAACATCCCGCACGAGGAGGGCCGCGACTACCTCGGCACCACCGAGCTCCTCGCCGACCTGCAGATCATCCAGGACTCTTTGCGCGCCCACCGCGGCCGCCTGATCGCCGACGGCCGCCTGGAGCGCGCCCTGCGCACCCTGGCCGCCTTCGGCCTGCACCTGGCCACCATGGACGTCCGCGAGCACGCCGACGCCCACCACCACGCCCTCGGCCAGCTCTTCGACCGCCTCGGCGAGGAGTCCTGGCGCTACGCGGACATGCCGCGCGACTACCGCCGCAAGCTCCTCGCCAAGGAGCTGCGCTCGCGCCGCCCGCTGGCCCCCAGCCCCGCGCCCCTCGACGCGGCCGGCGCCAAGACCCTCGGCGTCTTCGGCACCATCAGCGAGGCGCTGGAGAAGTTCGGCCCCGAGGTCGTCGAGTCGTACATCATCTCCATGTGCCAGGGCGCCGACGACGTCTTCGCCGCCGCCGTCCTCGCCCGCGAGGCCGGTCTGATCGACCTGCACGCCGGCTGGGCGAAGATCGGCATCGTGCCGCTCCTGGAGACCACGGACGAGCTCAAGGAAGCCGACCGCATCCTCGACGACATGCTCGCCGACCCCTCCTACCGGCGCCTGGTCGCCCTCCGCGGGGACGTCCAGGAGGTCATGCTCGGCTACTCCGACTCCTCCAAGTTCGGCGGCATCACCACCTCCCAGTGGGAGATCCACCGCGCCCAGCGCCGCCTGCGCGACGTCGCCCACCGCTACGGCGTCCGCCTGCGCCTCTTCCACGGCCGCGGCGGCACCGTCGGCCGCGGCGGCGGCCCCACCCACGACGCGATCCTCGCCCAGCCCTGGGGCACCCTGGAGGGCGAGATCAAGGTGACCGAGCAGGGCGAGGTCATCTCCGACAAGTACCTCCTGCCGGCCCTCGCCCGGGAGAACCTGGAGCTGACGGTCGCCGCGACCCTGCAGGCCTCCGCCCTGCACACCGCGCCCCGCCAGTCCGACGAGGCCCTCGCCCGCTGGGACGCGGCCATGGACACCGTCTCCGACGCCGCCCACGCCGCCTACCGCCGCCTCGTCGAGGACCCGGACCTGCCGGCGTACTTCTTCGCCTCCACCCCCGTCGACCAGCTCGCCGAGCTCCACCTCGGCTCGCGCCCCTCGCGCCGCCCCGACTCCGGCGCGGGCCTGGACGGCCTGCGGGCCATCCCGTGGGTCTTCGGCTGGACCCAGTCCCGGCAGATCGTGCCCGGCTGGTTCGGCGTCGGCTCCGGCCTCAAGGCCGCCCGCGAGGCCGGCCTGGACACCGTCCTGGACGAGATGCACGAGCACTGGCACTTCTTCCAGAACTTCCTGTCCAACGTCGAGATGACGCTCGCCAAGACCGACCTGCGCATCGCGCAGCACTACGTCGACACCCTCGTGCCCGACGAGCTCAAGCACGTCTTCGACGCCATCAAGGCCGAGCACGAGCTCACCGTCCAGGAGGTCCTGCGCATCACCGGCGAGGCCGAGCTGCTCGACGCGAGCCCCGTCCTGCGCCAGACCTTCCACATCCGCGACGCCTACCTGGACCCGATCTCCTACCTCCAGGTCACGCTGCTGCACCGCCAGCGCCGGGCCGCCGAGCGCGGCGAGCCCGCCGATCCGCTGCTGGCGCGTGCGCTCCTGCTCACCGTCAACGGCGTGGCCGCGGGTCTGCGCAACACCGGCTGACCGCGGACGGGAGAGCTGACCGCGGACGGGAGAACAGCGGAGCGGGGCGCCCCTTCATGCCGGAAGGGGCGCCCCGCCGCCGTACGGGCCGGTTGCGCGGGACGGGCGGCGGCTCAGCCGCGCACGCCCACGAAGAAGCCCGGCCCCGTCCCCTCGGACTTCGCGTACTCCGCCTTCACTCCGGCCCGGGAGAAGGCCTCCTCGTACTGCTCGCGGGTGAACAGCGTCAGCATGTCGACTTCGCTGCGGTGCTCCACGCCGCCGGCGTCCGCCAGGACGTAGTGGAGCTCCATGCGCACCATGTCGCCCTGCCGGGTGGAGTGCGAGACGCGGGTGATGGTGCGGCCGTCGCGAGTGAGTGCGTGGCCGGCCACGTACCCCTCCAGGAACGACTCCGGGAACCACCACGGCTCCACCAGGACGACACCGCCGGGTGCCACCGCGGCCGCCAGTGTCGCGACGGCCCGGTCCAGGTCCGCGGCCGAGCGCATGTACGCGATCGAGCTGAACATGCAGACGGCGGCGTCGAAGCTGCGCTCCGGGCGGAACGACCGCATGTCCCCGACGTGCAGCGGAACGCCCGGCAGGCGCCGCGCCGCCATCGCCAGCATCGGCTCCGCCAGGTCCACGCCCTCCACGTGCGCGAACAGCTCCGAGAACGCCTGCAGATGGATGCCCGTGCCGCAGGCCACGTCCAGCAGCGCCGCGGCGTCCGGCCGGTGCGCCCGGATCAGCCGGGCCACCTGGCCGGCCTCCGACCGGTAGTCCTTCTTGTCCTCGTACAGCAGGTCGTACATCTCCGCGGCGCGGTCATTCTCGTACACGAGGTCCTCCCCCCGGCTTCACGACAACGGCGCCCGGCATACTGCCCGCAGCAGCTCGCGGCGGACTCGACTCCCGGTCGCGCCGCCCACCGCCCGCCGCCCTACCGGGCCGCCGCCGCGGCGCCCTCGCCGTCCTTCGCCTGCTTCTCCCGCTTCTCCTTCAGCAGGAAGGCCACGAAGAACGCCACCAGCATCACGCAGCCCGCCGTGATGTAGACCGTGTTCACCGCGCCGGCCAGCCCCTCCAGCACCGGGCGGGCCAGCCGCTCGTCGGCGTTCTCCAGCCAGGACGAGTCGTCCAGGTCGATGCCCCGGCCGCCGTGCTGCGCGGCCTCCAGCACCTGGGCGTTGGCGGGGTCGGCGAGCACCTGCGGATCGCTCTGCGCCGCGCGGAACCCGGCGTCCCCGGCCGCCCGGCGGAAGGCGTCGGAGACCTGGCCGCCCACCACCGAGAACATGATCGACAGGAAGATCGCCACGCCCGCCGTGCCACCGATCTCCCGGAAGAACATGTACGCGGCGCTGGCCACGCCCATCTCCTCCTTGCGGGCGCCGTTCTGCAGCGCGATCAGCGTCACCGGGAAGCAGATGCCGATCCCCAGGCCCATCACCGCCGTCATCAGCACCAGCACCCACACCGGGGTGTCCGGCCCGACGAAGCCGAACATGAACAGCGCCGCCGTCACCAGGAACAGGCCCAGCAGCAGGAACGCCTTGAACCGCCCGCTGCGGTTGATCACCGGCCCGAGGGTGCGGCTCGCGATGATCGTGCCCGCGGTCTGCGGCAGCAGCATCAGCGACGCGGCCGTCGGCGACAGCCCCTTGACCATCTGCAGGTACAGGGGCAGGAAGATCAGCGAACCGAAGACGCCCAGGCCCACGATGATGTTCACCGCATTGATCACCGAGAAGGTCCGGGTGCGGAACAGCCGGACCGGGATGATCGCCGCGTCCCCCATCCGCGACTCCACCCGTACGAACATCACCAGCCCGATCAGCCCCAGCGCGAACATCGCCAGCGACAGCGGCGAGCCCCAGCCCCACGCGCGGCCCTGCTCCGCGACCACCAGCAGCGGCACCAGGCACAGCGCCAGCGCGAACGCGCCCCAGTAGTCGACCTTCTGGACGGTGCGCACCCGCGGCATCGTGAACTTCGTCGTCACGACGATCAGCGCCAGCACGCCGATCGGCAGGTTCACCAGGAACACCCACCGCCAGCCGGCGATGCTCGCTATCTCACCCATGCCGGCGAAGAAGCCGCCCAGCAGCGGGCCCGTCACGCCCGCCAGGCCGAACACCATCGAGAAGTAGCCCTGGTAGCGGCTGCGCCGCTCGGGCGTCATCATGTCGCCCATCATCGCGAACGCCATGGTCATCACGCCGCCCGCGCCGATGCCCTGGATCGCCCGGAACGCGGCCAGCTGCCACATCGACTGCGCCATGCCGCACAGCAGCGACCCCGCCAGGAAGACGACGATCGACATCACGTAGATCCGCTTGCGCCCGTAGATGTCGGAGAACTTCCCGAGCAGCGGCGTCGTGATCGTCGACGTCACCAGATAGGCCGTGGTCGCCCACGCCTGGATCGTCTGGCCGTGCAGCTCGTCGGCGATCGTCCGCATCGCCGAGGCGATGATCATCAGGTCGAGCGCGCCCAGGAACAGCCCCAGCATCAGCCCGACCAGCACGGTCATGATGGCTTTGTGCGTGAGCCCGTCCCCCTCACCCTCCTCGCCCTGGGAGCTCGCGGCGGCCGGCTGCGCGGTATTCGTCATGGCCTCACACCTGCTGTGTAGTCGGTCGATGCTGATGAAGCGTCGGTGTCGCGCTCATCCTGGAACCCCAAGCCGACTTGAGGTCAAGGGCGGGACGGCGGCCCGCCGGGCACGGGGCGCGCCCCGGCCGCGAGCCGTTCCAGCCGCCCGACGACCTCCGGCGGCGCCGGCATCGCCAGCACCTCCTCGCGCAGCCGCCCCGCGGCCCGCCGGTACGCCGGGTCGCCGAGCACCTCGCCGATCGCGGCCGCGATGGTCTCCGCGCCGTCGTCCTCGGCACGGATCAGCTTCGCCGCGCCCAGCTCCTCCAGCCGGGCGGGGTACTCCAGGCCCTTGATGTGGGTGAGCAGGATCTGCGGCACGCCGTGGGCCAGGCCCGTGAGCGTCGTGCTGCCGCCCGCGTGATGCACCATCACGTCGCAGGACGACCCGGCCACGTCGAGGGGGATCCAGCCCGCGTGCGCCCCCGCCGGCAGCGGCCGCAGCTTGCCGGCCACCCCTTCCGGCGCCGCGATCAGCAGGTCGGCGTCCAGCGGGGCGACCTCGCGCACCAGGCCCTGGAGGATGTCGAAGTCCTGCTCGGGCGTCACCCGGCTGCCCGCGCTCACCAGGATGCGCGGCCGGCCGTCGCGCCGGTGCATCCACGGCTCGACGGTGCGCTGGGAGGTGTACGGGACGTGGCGCACCGGCAGCGCCGGCGGGGCGTGCGCGGGGCGTATGGACGGCGGGCAGGAGGAGAGCGTGAGGGCCGGGGCGGGCAGCGCGGTCAGGCCCGCCTGCTCCAGTTCGCCGCCGAGCTCGATCGTCGCGGCCAGCGTCACGAGCAGCGGCTCGCCCATCTCGGTGCGGAAGTGGACGTAAGGCACGCGCGCGTACTGCGCGACGAGCGGCGCCGCGTACGCCAGCGCCCCGCCCACCACCAGGTCCGGGCGCCAGCCGTCCACCAGCTCGCGGAGCCCGCCCAGGCAGTCCGCGGCGAAGCGGCCGAACATCCGGCCGATCGAGATCACGGAGTCCTGGCCCGTCTCGGAGACCGGCTCGGTGTTGCCCAGCGGGGGGATACGGAAGTCGGTCACGGCCTTGGGGGTGACCGCGACGGCGGGCAGCCCGGCGTCCAGGATGAGCGGGACGACGGGCTCGCAGCCGGTCATGAAGACCTCATGACCGGCGTTACGGGCCGCCTGTGCGAGCGGGACGAGGGGAAAGAGCGTCCCCGCCCCGTTGCCGCCCACAAACAGAATCTTCATGGCCCCGACTGTCGCGTGCGGGTGTCGAGCCGCGCTCGACGACGCCTCGACGGGGCCGGTGCGGACGTCATCCGTCGTCCGTCGTCCGTCGTCCGTCAGCCCAGCCGGGCGAGGGCCGCGACGAACGCCTCCGGCGTGTCCGCGCTCAGATCGGGGCGCGGCAGGGCGTACAGGCCCAGCCCCTCCAGCTGCGGCGTCAGCTCGGCGGCGGCCGCGAGGGCGACGGCCAGTGGCTCGCCCGGGCCGGCGGTGAGCTGCACGTAGGGCACCTTCGCGTGCGCTGCGACCAGCGGGCCGGCGAACGCGGAGGGCACTCCGGCCACCGCGTCGGGCCGCCGGCGGTCCGCGAGAGCGGGCAGGCCCGCCAGGCACCACGCCGCGAGCCGCCCCAGGCAGCGGCCGCGCAGCACCAGGCGCTCGTGCGGGTCCTCGGGCACGGGGAAGGGGTTGCCCCCGGTGTCCACGAGCGCCTCGGCCGTCGTCCGCGCCGTCACGGCCTCCGTGGCGATCCCGGCCCCGGCGGCCGCCTCCGCCGCCCCGCCCAGGTCCGCGGCCCCGGCGAGGACGACTTCGTGCCCTGCCACGAGGGCGGCTCGCGCCGCAGCAACGAGCGGAAGAACTGCATCCGGCGTGCCTCCGGCTACGAAAAGAATCCTCATGACGGGCATTCTCACGAGCCGTCATGGAGCGGGACTCGACGCGCCGTCGAGCCGGGGCCGGGGCCCGCGCCCGTAGTCCCGCGCCCGCGCTGCGCCCGCGCCGTGCCCGCGCCGTGCCCGCGCTGCGCCCGCGCCGTGCCCGAGGCCGTAGCCCGCGGCCGAGCCGCGCCCGCGCCTCGGGCTCAGATGTTGTACGTGTTCTGCGCCCGCTCCAGGCCGTCCACGATCAGCGACTCCACGGCGTCCGCGGCCCGGTCCACCTGGTAGTCGAGTTCCTTGCGCTCGGTGGACGAGAAGTCCTTGAGGACGAAGTCCGCCACCTGCATCCGGCCGGGCGGCCGGCCGATGCCGAACCGGACGCGGCAGTAGTCCGGGCCCAGGGCCTTGGTGATCGACTTCAGGCCGTTGTGGCCGTTGTCGCCGCCGCCGAGCTTCAGCCGCAGCGTCCCGTAGTCGATGTCCAGCTCGTCGTGGACGGCGATCACCCGGTCGGCGGGCACCTTGTAGAAGTCGCGCAGCGCGGCCGTCGGCCCGCCGGACAGATTCATGAACGACATGGGCTTCGCGACCACGACCCGGCGGCTGGAGAGCCCGGGCGCGCCGAGCCGGCCCTCGACCACCTGCGCCCGCGCCTTGTGCGCCTTGAACTTCGCGCCCATGCGCTCCGCGAGCAGGTCCGCGACCATGAACCCCACGTTGTGGCGGTTGCCCGCGTACTCCGGCCCGGGGTTGCCCAGGCCCACGATCAGCCAGGGGCTGGAGTCGTCCGTCATCTGCATGTCTCCTTCATAGCCAACCGCTCAAAGCCGACCGCCGCCCCACTCCGGTGGAGCGGGACGGCGGTCGAAAAGAAAAGCCGGGAGGGGCGAGGATCAGGCCTCGGAGCCCTCGGCCTCGGCCGGGGCCTCGGTCGAACCGGCGACGACGTGCAGGACGACGGCGTCGGCGTCGACGGCCAGGGTGACACCGGCCGGCAGGACGACGTCCTTGGCCAGGACGGAGGCGCCGGCCTCCAGGCCCGCGATGGAGACGGTGACGGCCTCGGGGATGTGGGTGGCCTCGGCCTCGACCGGCAGGGCGGTCAGGGTGTGCTCGAGCAGGTTGCCGCCGGGGGCCAGGTCGCCCTCGGTCTGCACCGGGATCTCGACGGTGACGGTCTCGCCGCGCTTGACGACCAGCAGGTCGACGTGCTCGAGGAAGCCCTTGAGGGCGTCACGCTGGACGGCCTTGGGGATGACGAGCTCGTCGCGGCCCTCGATGTCCAGGGAGAGCAGGACGTTCGGGGTCTTCAGAGCCATCATCAGGTCGTGGCCCGGCAGGGTGACGTGGACCGGCTCGCCGCCGTGGCCGTAGATGACGCCGGGAACCTGGTTGGCGCGGCGGATGCGACGGGCGGCGCCCTTGCCGAACTCGGCACGGACCTGGGCGGGAATCTTGATCTCAGCCATGGTGCACTCCTCGTGAGCTGTCGAACGATGGACCGTTACCCGGCCTCATACGGACCTGCTACGAAGAGCGCGTCGATAACGGACCGCCGCACATGAGTGCGGCCTCCCTCGCCGAGCAACTCGTGGAGTGTACCCGGCGGGGGAGGCCGCCAAGAAATCGATCAGAGAGTGATCGTTTTTGCGCCCGGAGGGGCTTACCGCTGAGGCTTACTGCTCCTCGAAGAGGCTCGTGACCGAGCCGTCCTCGAAGACCTCGCGCACGGCGCGCGCGATCGTCGGGGCGATCGACAGCACCGTGATCTTGTCGAGCTCCAGCTCACCCGGGGTCGGCAGGGTGTTGGTGAAGACGAACTCGCTCACCTTGGAGTTCTTCAGGCGGTCCGCGGCGGGACCGGAGAGCACACCGTGCGTGGCCGTCACGATGACGTCCTCGGCACCGTTGGCGAACAGGGCGTCCGCGGCGGCGCAGATCGTGCCACCGGTGTCGATCATGTCGTCGACCAGGACGCAGACGCGGCCCTTCACGTCACCGACGACCTCGTGCACCGTCACCTGGTT
Organism: Streptomyces rectiverticillatus; assembly: GCF_013394065.1. Taxonomy (NCBI): domain Bacteria; kingdom Bacillati; phylum Actinomycetota; class Actinomycetes; order Kitasatosporales; family Streptomycetaceae; genus Streptomyces; species Streptomyces rectiverticillatus. The sequence goes on along the minus strand of NZ_CP040752.1, from coordinate 3,014,186 downwards.
GGCGACATCCTTGTCACGGCGCTTGTGGACGATGGCGAGCGGGGCGCCGAGGCGGTCGCACCAGCGGTCGGCGACGCGCACGCGGCCGGCGTCCGGGGAGACGACCGTCAGCTTCTCGCGGTCGACCTTGGCGCCCACGTAGTCGGCGAGGATCGGCAGCGCGAACAGGTGGTCGACCGGGCCGTCGAAGAAGCCCTGGATCTGGTCCGTGTGCAGGTCGACCGTGAGGATCCGGTCCGCACCCGCCGTCTTGAACAGATCGGCGATCAGGCGGGCCGAGATCGGCTCACGGCCGCGGTGCTTCTTGTCCTGGCGGGCGTAGCCGTAGAACGGCACGACCACGGTGATGGAGCGGGCCGACGCGCGCTTCAGCGCGTCGAGCATGATCAGCTGCTCCATGACCCACTTGTTGATGGGGGCCGTGTGGCTCTGCATCAGGAAGCAGTCCGCGCCGCGGGCCGACTCCTGGAAGCGGACGTAGATCTCGCCGTTGGCGAAGTCGAATGCCTTGGTCGGGACCAGGCCGACGCCCAGCTGGTGCGCGACCTCCTCGGCAAGCTCGGGGTGGGCGCGGCCGGAGAAGAGCATCAGCTTCTTCTCGCCGGTCGTCTTGATCCCGGTCACAGCACAGTCTCCTTGGATGTCGCTTTGTGTGCGCTTATCACGGTACGCCCCGCACGGCGCCCCCGTGTCACGGTCACTGCTCGCCGTCGGTCTCCCGGCGAGCGGCGGAAGCGGCCTGTGCGGCAGCGCTTCCCGGGCGCTTACGTGCCACCCAGCCCTCGATATTCCGCTGCTGTCCACGTGCGACGGCCAGCGAACCCGGGGGCACATCCTTGGTGATGACCGAGCCGGCGGCGGTGTACGCGCCGTCCCCGATCGTGACCGGAGCCACAAACATGTTGTCGGATCCGGTGCGGCAGTGCGAGCCGATCGTCGTGTGGTGCTTGTTCACACCGTCGTAGTTCACGAAGACGCTCGCCGCGCCGATGTTGGAGTACTCGCCGATCGTCGCGTCACCGACGTACGACAGGTGCGGCACCTTGGTGCCCTCGCCGATCTCGGCGTTCTTCATCTCGACGTACGCGCCGGCCTTCGACTTCGCCCCGAGCTTCGTCCCCGGGCGCAGGTAGGCGAACGGGCCGACGGTCGCGCCCTCGCCGATCAGCGCCGAGTCCGCGACGGTGTTGTCGACGCGGGCGCCGGCGCCGACGGCGGTGTCCGCCAGGCGCGTGTTCGGCCCGACCTCGCTGCCGGTGGCCAGGCTGGTGGCGCCGGTCAGCTGGGTGCCGGGGTGGACGAGCACGTCGGGCTCGAAGGTGACGGTGACGTCGATCCAGGTCGACGCCGGGTCCACGACCGTCACGCCGCTCATCATCGCCGCGTGCAGCAGCCGCTCGTTGAGCAGTCTGCGGGCCTCGGCGAGCTGGACGCGGTTGTTGATCCCCAGGATCTCCCGGTGATCGCCGGCGACCGCGGCGCCGACGCGGTGCCCGGCCTCGCGCAGGATGCCCAGGACGTCGGTCAGGTACTCCTCGCCCTGGCTGTTGTCCGTGCGCACCTTGCCGAGCGCGTCCGTCAGCAGCTGGGCGTCGAACGCGAACACCCCGGAGTTGATCTCCCGGATCGCGCGCTGCGCCGCCGTGGCGTCCTTGTGCTCGACGATCGCGGTCACGGCGCCGCTGTCGTCACGGACGATCCGCCCGTAGCCCGTCGCGTCGGGGACCTCGGCGGACAGCACGGTGACGGCGTTGCCGTCGGCGGCGTGGGTGTCGCTGAGGGTCTTGAGGGTGGCGCCGGTCAGCAGCGGGGTGTCGCCGCAGACGACGACCACGGTCCCGTCGAGGGCGATCCCGCTGTTCGACAGCTCCTCGAGGCCCATGCGCACGGCGTGGCCGGTGCCGTTCTGCTCGTACTGGACGGCGGTGCGGACCTCGGGGTCGATCTGTGCGAGGTGTGCGGAGACCTGCTCGCGTGCGTGCCCGACGATCACGACGAGGTGCTCGGGGTCCAGCTCGCGGGAGGCGGCGACGACGTGGCCGACGAGGGAACGTCCGCAGATGGCGTGCAGGACCTTGGGGGTCGCCGACTTCATGCGGGTGCCCTCACCCGCTGCGAGAACGACGACGGCTGCCGGGCGGTTGGCGCTCACGGGTGTGCCCTTCGGCTTCGGGTGGTGGACATCCGAAGGATACCGGTGCGTTTTACTGCCGAAACGCGGGCGGGTCCCGACCTGGCGGTCAGGACCCTTGCCTGGAGCTCCCGGGGAAGGAATCGAACCCTCATTCAATGAACCAAAATCATTTGTCCTGCCATTAGACGACCCGGGATGGTTCGCCCGTGATGTCCGATTCACTTGATCGGACGCGCTTGCAGCCAACACTATGCCGTACGGCCGCCCGTCGACGCGACGGTGCCGGGCACGTCGGCCGGGCTGCGAGGGCGGGAACGGACAGGAAATGGGGTGGCGGGCTTCCGTAGTCTGGGTGGTATGACCACAACGGGGGCAAACGCGGAGGCGGGCGTGCGTGGCGCGCCGGACGGGCCTTGGTGGTGGGCGCGGCGGCGCAGCATGGTGCTCGACGTCGTGCTGGCGCTGGTGTCCGCCCTGGAGTGCGCGGCGGAGGGTGCGGGATTCGCGGACGAGCACGGGGGCCCGGTGGTGCTCGGCATCGTGGTGGGGGCGCTCGTCGGCGGCACGCTGCTGTTCCGGCGCCGGTGGCCGGTGGCCGTGGTGCTGCTGGGCATCGCGATCACCCCGGCCGAGCTGGGCTTCCTGCTCGGCATCGTCGGCCTGTACACGCTGGCCGCGTCGGACGCACCGCGCCGGCTGACCGTCTTCCTCGCCGGGGTGTCGGTGGCGGGGACGTTCCTCGTGACGTTCATCAAGTTCCACCGCGACATAGCCGCCGGGGAGGGGTACCAGCCGGGCCCCTGGATGATGTTGTTCTTCGCGGCGCTGGTGGCGCTGGGGCTCACGGCGCCGCCCGTGCTCCTGGGGCTCTACGTGGGGGCGCGGCGGCGGCTCGTGGAGAGCCTGCGGGAACGCGCGGACGGCCTGGAGCGCGAGCTGTCGCTGCTCGCGGAGCGGGCCGAGGAGCGCGCGGTGTGGGCGCGCAACGAGGAGCGCACGCGGATCGCGCGCGAGATGCACGACGTGGTGGCGCACCGGGTGTCGCTGATGGTCGTCCACGCGGCCGCGCTGCAGGCGGTGGCCCTGAAGGACCCCGAGAAGGCGTCGCGCAACGCGGGCCTGGTGGGCGACATGGGCCGGCAGGCGCTGACGGAGCTGCGGGAGATGCTCGGCGTGCTGCGGACCTCCTCCGAGGGCATGGTGCCGGAGGCGTCCTCGGCGGCGGACTCACGGCGGCTGGCGGAGGTCGCGGCGGCGGCTTCGGCGGCGGCCTCGGCGCGGGTGACCGCGGGCGTGGGCGCCGGTGCCGCGGGCGGGACCGCCGCCCCGGTGGGCGAGGGGTCTGCGTCCGGTGACGGTCCGTGTCTGGACGGTCTGGAGGATCTCGTCGGCCAGTCGCGGGCGGCGGGCATGGCCGTCGAGCTGTCCGTGGAGGGCGTGGAGCGTGCGTACGGCGCACGGGTGGAGAGCACGGCGTACCGCGTGGTGCAGGAAGCGCTGACCAACGTCCACAAGCACGCGCCGGGGGCGAAGGCCGTCGTGCGCGTGGCGCACCGGGAGGACGAGGTCGCGCTGCAGGTGGAGAACGGGCCGTCGGACTGCGGCGCCGCTGCGCCGGGCCTGCCGAGCGGCGGCAACGGCCTGGTGGGGATGCGCGAGCGGGTCTCGGCGCTGGGCGGGGTCTTCGTGTCGGGTGCCACGGACGCGGGCGGCTTCCGGGTGTCGGCGGTGATCCCGGCGATCGTGGAGAGCGGGGGCACGCCGGCCTGACCGGGGCCGGTTCCGAACAAGGCCGGTTCTCGCCCGGCTTTTGGCCGGTTCGCGTTGCTCCGGTCAGCTCATTCCCCCGGCTCCGGAGCCTGCGCAGTGACCGTGGAGGGGAAGGCGTACGTCAGCGGCGTCCCATGCCCGCCGACAGCCGCGAGGGCCGGGTGCCGTTGACGAGCGTGGCGATGGCGTGGTCGATGTCCGAGCCGAGGTACCAGTCGCCGGTGTGGTCGAGGCTGTAGACGCGGCCGTGGGCGTCGATGGCGAGCAGCGCCTGCCCGTCCGCCTCCTGCCCGAGCGGGCACACATCGGCCCCCAGCGCGCGCCCCAGGTCGGCGACGGTGCGCGCGAGGTGGAGCCCGTGCAGCGGGTCGATGTGGAAGGGCGTGGGGGCGATGTGCCGCCCGGGCCCGGTCCCGGCGATGTGCAGGCCCCCGAACTCCGCCCAGGCCTCGACGGCGGCCGGGAAGACGGTGTGCCGGTGCCCGGCCGGGGAGGTGTGGGCGCGCAGGGCGTCGGCCCAGTTCTCGGCGGCTTTGATGTCCCAGCGCCCGGGCTGCCACCCGGCCTCGCGCAGGGCGGCGTCCACGGCGGCGGGGAAGCGGGTGGCCGCGGTGCGGTCGAAGGCGCGCATGTCGGTCAGCCTCGGTCCTTGGTGATGGCGGCCTTCGTCATGGCGGCCTTGGAGATGGCGGCCTTGGCGGGGGAGGCCTTCGCGGGGGCGGCGAGGTCGACGCTGCGTACGCCGAAGTGGCTCAGCAGCGCCGTACAGGAGCGGCAGGGCGGGGCGTACGCGCCGTGCCGCGGGTCGCCGTCCTCGCGGATGTGCCGGGCGGTGAGCTTGGCGTGCTTGAGGGCGCGCCGGGCCTCGCCGTGGGTCAGTGGTTTGCGGGCGGCGCGTTTGCTGCGCGCGCTCTCGAAGGCGCCGAGGAAGCGGGTCAGGAGGAGCGCCTCGGGGCAGCGGCCGGTGAAGCGCTCGCGCCGCTCGCTGGTGAGGGTGTCGAGGAAGTCCTGGACCAGCGGGTGCAGCGCGGGAGGCACCTCGGCCTTGCCCGCGGTGCAGGTCAGCGTCTCGCCGCGGACGGAGAGGGCGGCGGCCACGGCGGGCAGTATGCCGTCGCGGCGGTGCAGCAGGGCGGGGGGCCGGTCGGCGTCCTCCGTGCTCCAGGTGAGCCGGGGGTCGCCGGAGGCCGCCGTGCCGTGGTCGTCGGCGGGCGGTCGGTCCTGAGTCGTGTGCATGGTGGTTCTTCCCTCCCTGCAATCCCCCTGTTGCGGAGATCAGCCTGCCAAACGGGACGGCAGGTGCGGAAGTCAGGTCGGGGTTGGCGGGGCGCCGTGTGATGTTCATGCGTCGGATGACCGGACCGGTGGGGCCGGCGGTGCGGCGGCCGGGAGGGGTTCACGGGGCGTGACGGCCGGGCCGGCGGCCGGGCGGGGGCGGTGCGGGCGGACCGGGGCGCGGTCCCCTCCTTGCGGTACCGCATAGGCTGTGCCGCACGGGGTGTTCTCGGCCATGGGGACACCGGCCGGCCGGGCCGCCCCGTGGCCCGGACGGGGGTCCGGTGACTCGCGGCGACCGCCGCGTTCGTCTGGGCCTTTCGGAGACACACAGTCAGCAGGGGGCTTCCGCCATGACGACAGGTCGGCTCGGGCAGCAGGCCGCGCCACCGAATGCGGCCTACGCCGGGCAGGTCGTGCACTTCCCGGACCCGGTCCGTGCCAGCCGCTATCCCAAGGGAGTGCGGATGGACGACGAGGGCCGTCCGGACTTCTCGCCGTACGCACGGGCGGCCGCGGAGATCGCGGAACCGCCCGAGGGCTTCGGCGTGGACGAGCTGCGGCTGACCGACTACGTGTCGGCGAACGCGGCGCTGCACGCCGCGGGCCACGAGCTGTGGGCCAGCCTGCCCTCGGTGGCGACGCCGCACGGCTGGACGTGGCACCACGTCGTGGGCACGCGCCGGCTGGAGCTGGTGCCCGCGGAGGTGAAGGCGCTGCTGCGGCACCACGGCGGGCTGGCGACGGCCGCCGTGGACCAGGACAAGCGGGGCACGCGCCCGCTGCAGGAGACCCGGCCGGTGCACTTCGTGCTGCCGCAGCGGGACCTCGCGGTGACCGAGGAGCAGGTGCAGGGCGTCGAGGAGGACCTCGGCTACCGCCTCCCGGGCGCGTACCGGGCGTTCCTGAAGGCCGCGGGCGGGTGCGCCCCGGTGGGCGCCGCGCTGGACGCGGAGCTGGGTCTGCTGATCGACCAGCCGTTCTTCACCGTGCGCGACGAGGCGGCCGTGAACGACCTCGTCTACGTCAACAAGTGTCTGCGCGACCACTTCACCAAGGACTATCTGGGCGTGGGATTCGTCCAGGGCGGCGTGCTCGCCGTCAAGGTGAAGGGCGAGGCGATCGGTTCGGTGTGGTTCTGCCCCTACGACGACGCGCGCGACCAGGACGGCTGGACGGTGCAGGAGCGGGTGGAGCGGCTGCTGCTGCCCTGTGGTGAGGACTTCGACGTGTTTTTGTCGCGCTTGGCGGGTGGTCCGCCGGAGCTGGAGACGGTCGCCGGCCTGATGGTGGACGGCGGCTTCGCCTACGCCGTCCCGGTGGAGGGGTGAGCGCGCGGTGGTGACGTTCGCGCAGGCGCAGGAGCGCGGTGAGCGCTGGGCCAACGGTGACGTGCCGGCGTATCAGCACCGGGAGGTGCTGGTCCGCGAGTTCGACCTGGGCTTCGTGGTGTGGGCCGAGGACCGCGAGGACGGTCCGACGTCGGACGCCGGCCGGGTCCGGCTGGTGATCGCCCGGGACAGCGGGGAGACGACGCTGTGGCCGGGGCTGCCGGTGGGCGAGGTCATCCGGCGCTACGAAGAGGAGTACGGGGCCGTGCCCGTGGAGGAACCGGAACCGTCCGACGAGCCGCCGAAGCGGCTGGACTTGAACGCGACGTCGTTCCTGCTGAGCCCGCCGCAGTGGCTGCAGGACGCGGCGGACGCGATGGGGATCCCGGACCGCAGGACGGACGGGGGGACTTCGGGCGGTACGTCCGGCGGTGCGTCCGGTACGTCCGACACGTCCGGGGGCTCGGCTGCGGCGGCGCGTTCGGGGGCGTCCTCGGATGCGTCGCAGGGCGGGCCGGCGCCCGTGCCGCCGCCTGCGCCTGCGCCGAGCGCACCGAGCACGCCGAGCGAGCCGGTTGCTTCTGCGGCGTCGGCTGCGTCTGACGGCCCTGCAGCCCCTGTTGCGCCGCCCGCGCCTGTACCCGCTCCCGCTCCTGCAGCGTCCGCTCCTGCTGCGGCGTCCGGGGAGCCGAAGCCCGCCACGCCGTGGGCGGCGGCCGATACGCACACGGCGGATGACGGCGACGACCGTTCGGTGGGCCTGCCCGCCACGGTGCTGGCGCCTGCCCTGTCGGGCACCGACGAGGACGACACGCCGCCGCCGGGCGTCGGCCCGGAGGCGAAGACGGCCCTGATGGCGTCCGGCAGCGCGCTGCCGAAGACGGCGATCGCGCCCGCGATCGACGACCTGCCGGCGGGCGGGGGAGCCAGCAGTGCGCCCGTTCCGCCGCCTCTTGGTCCCGGTGCACCCGGGGCTCCGGTTCCGCCGCCTCCGGGTCCGGGCGCCGGTGCGCCCTACGTGCCCGGGCAGCCCGGCGCTCCGGTGCCGCCCGCTGCGCCCGGTGCCGGTGCTCCGCAGGGGCCCGGGGCTCCCATGCCGCCGGCGCCTCCCGCTGCTCCCGGCGCCCCCGGTGCCGCCGCTGCTTCGGCCGTGCCCGGGATTCCCGGTCAGCAGCAGCCGGGCGCGGGCGTTCCGACGCCGCCCGGTGCGCCTGCCGCGCCCGCTGCTCCGACGCCTCCCGGGGCTCCGGGGCAGCCGGGTGCCGGCGCTCCCACGCCGCCCGGTGCGCCCGCCGCGCCCGGTGGCGGGGTGCACCACGCCGCGACGATGCTCGCCGGTCCCGGCACGCCGGGCATGCCCGGTGCCGCGCCCGCCGCGCCCGGCGCCCCCGTACCGCCTGCCGCGCCCGGTCAGCCCGCGCCGCCCCCCGCCGGCCCCGGCGGGGTGCACCACGCGGCGACCATGCTCGCCAGTGCGCCCGGCGGACCGGCGGCCCCTGGTGCTCCCGGTGCCCCCGGCGCGCCGGGTCAGCCCCCGGCCGCCCCCGGCCGCCCGGGGACCCCGCCGCAGGGCCCGGGCACTCCGCCCGCGGGCCCCGGTGGGGTGCACCACGCCGCCACCATGCTCGCGAGCCCCGGCGGGCCCGGCATGCCCCCGGCGCCGCAGGCACCTGCTGCTCCCCAGGGACCGGCCGCTCCGCAGGCCCCGGGCCCGGCCCCGGCGTACGGCTACCCCCAGGCGCCCAGCGGTCTGCCGACCGTCGGCCCGGGCTACATGGCGGTCCTGCGCTATCGCGCGCACGACGGTTCCGAGCAGCAGCTCATCCGGCGCAGCGCGCCGGGCACGCCGCACCCGGAGTGGCAGATCCTGCACGAGCTGATGGCGCTGAACGTGCCGCGCGAGCAGGTGCTGGAGCTGCACACGGAGTTGGAGTCCTGCGACGGCCCGGGCGGCTACTGCGCCCGCATGGTGCGGGAGAACTGGCCGCAGGCGACGGTCAGTCACACGGCCGCGTACGGCCGCGACCACGCCACGCGCCAGCAGGGCGTCCGGCACCTGATCGAGCATCAGGGCGAGCTGCACCAGGTCGCGGACGGCCCGGCCCGCCCGGCGCCGAACCGGGTCCCGCTGCCGCACCCCGGCCAGGTGCAGCAGGCGCCGCCGGTCGGCCCGGACGTGGTGGCCCGGGAACTGGCCGAGTCCTTCGGCCCGCAGGGCGTGTTCCGGTTCGAGCAGCGCGCGGTGTCGCGCCAGGGCGTACCGGACGTCGTCGCGCAGACGCTGGTGTGGGCCGGCGTGCCCGTGGACTGCGGGCCGTTCTTCTGGGGCCAGGCGCAGCCGGGCCGGCCGGTGCCGACGCTGGCGGAGCTGGCGGCGGAGCGGCGGGTGCAGGCGGCGCCGGACGCGGGCTCGTACCTGGTGATGGGCACGGACTTCGGCAAGCAGCTGTGCGTGCAGTACGGCACGGCGCACATCGTGGCGGTGCCGCTGGAGGCGGGGCCGGGCGGTTCGTCCGTTCCGCCGCAGTTCGTCAACACGAGCCTGCCTCAGTTCGTTCGCTCTTTGGCGCTGCTCGGGAAGATGTGGCGCTGGCGCTACGGGTTGACGCCGGAGCAGGCGGGCCGCTGGACGGTGGATTTCCAGGAACAGCTGATGGCGCTGGACACGGCCGCGTTGGCGTCGCCGGAGAACTGGTGGTCGGTCCTGGTGGAGCAGATGTGGGACGGCCTGTTCTAGCCGCGGCGGCGGGGCGTTGAGGGCGCGGGGCGTCCGATCCGGTATGAGGGTCGGACGCCCCGTGTCGTAGGTTGGCGCATCCTTGACACAAGGAGCGGGCGGAGTGTCGCGTCATCGGCACTTCCCGTGGTCCGGGGATGATGTGCGCCAGACTGCGTCACATACCGGACATCCGGGATATAAGGGGCTTCAAGGATGAGTGCATCGGTGTCTCCCGACGGATTCTCCGTCGTACGGGGCCGGGGTTACCGGCCCGAGCAGGTGGATCGCGCTCTCGCCGAGTTCGCGCGGCAGCGGGACGCGGCCTGGGAGCGGGTGGCGCGGCTGACCGTACTCGCGCGCGAGATGGAGGAGGAGGCCCAGCGCCTCGGACAGGTGGTGGCGCAGCTCCCACCGCAGACGTACGAGTCGCTCGGCCAGCGGGCGCAGGGCCTGCTCCTCACCGCCCAGGCCGAAGCCGCCGGGCTGCGGGAGCGGGCCGAGGCCGCGGCCGCCGAGATGATGGACGCGGCGGAAGCGCACGGGCGGGCCGTCCGGGACGCCGCGCACGAGCAGGCGACCGCCCTGCGCGCCGAGGCGGACGAATGGGCGCGGCAGGCGCTCGTCGCCGCCGAGACCGTCGCCGACGATGTCGTGGCCGTCGCCCGCCGGGACGCCAAGCAGCGGCGCGAGGACGCCGCGGCGGCGCTCGCCGAGATGCGGGAACGTACCGCCGCGGCCCTCGCCGAGCAGGAGAAGGACCACGCCGAGCGCTGGGAGACCGCGGGGCGGGAGATCGCCGAGCGGGAGGCCGCGCTCGACACGCGCATCGCGGCGATGGACGAGTACGCGCGCAACGCCCTGGCCGAAGCGCAGCGGCGCTACGCGGAGGCGGAGGAGGCGGCGCGGCACGGGCAGGAGGACGCCGACGCGCAGGGGGCCGCCCTGATCGCGCAGGCGCGGGTCCGCGAGGAGCGGGTCGTGCGCGACGTGGAACGGATCCTGCGCGAACACGAGGAACGCCGCGAGGAACTGCGCGCACACATGGCCCATGTCCGCCACAGCCTGGCAGCCCTCACGGGCAAGCCGGTGGCGGAGGACTTGGGCGCGGGAGACGCCTGACCGCCTGCGCGGCGGGCCCCGCACGGATGCGGCTGCATCCTTCACCTGGGCTGTGGGCTGTGGGCTGTGGGCCGTGGGTCAAGGGTGCATGCACCCTTGGATCCGCCGCCGCGGCGCGTAACCACGATGGCGGAGTCCGGCGGTGCCCGCCGGGCGGAGGTGGGTCCGGCACCGCCGGGCACTGCCGCTGTGACTGGGCGCCGTCGCGGCGGAATGAAGGCTGCGGCCGCATCCTTCACCTGAGCTGTGAGCCAAGGGTGCGGCGGCATCCTGCGGCTCAGCCGCAGCCGACTCCGTACTGCAGGCAGGCCAACGGTGTCCGCACCCTTGGATCCGCCGCCGCGGCGCGCAACCACGACGGCGGAGTCCGGCGGTGCCGTGCGGCGCAGGGGCTACGCGGTCGGCTTCGGCGCCGGAGCCGTCGGCGTTGCCGGAGGCGTTGACGTCCCCGGCGCCGTCACCATCAGCTGGATGATCAGCACCGCTCCGTCGGCCGTCTCCAAGCGCAGCGCGTACGCGCCCGACTTGTCGTCCGTCAGCAGCTTCGGGAGCGTCAGGACGCCGTCCTTGTCCGTCGTCCCCGCCTTCAGGATGCGTACCGGCTTGCCGTCGGTGCCCTTGAAGTAGGGGCCGCCGTCCGGGACGGTCTTGCCGTCGGGCTTGGTCACCGAGACGGTGACGCCCGCCCCGATCACGTCCTTGCCGCCCTCGCCGAGGACCTTGATCTGGATGCGGTCGGCGAACGCGCCGTTGGGCGCGGCCTTCAGCTCGGGCGTGCCGACGACATCGATCTGCTTCGCCGCCCGCACCTTGACCGTGCCCGCGAACTTGACCGCCGGGACGTCCCGGCCGACGACCGTCGCGGTCACCGTGACCTCGCCGCTCTTGAGCCCGGCCACGACGCCCGGCGCGGTGGCCGTGCCGTCCTTCGCGGTGGAGACGGTGATCGTGGTGGAGCCGTCCGCGAACGCGGCCCCGGTCCCGCCGCCGACCTCGAACCGTACGCGGGCGTCCGCCACCGGCTTGCCGGACTTGTCCTTGGCCAGGACGCGGGCCTTCTCCTTGAACGCCTCGCCGGCGTAGGCCTCCCAGGCGCGGTTGTCGCCGATGCGCTCCAGACGGCTCGCGGGGGCGGGCGGGACGGGCTTGTTGTCGCCGCCACCACCGGGGGGCTTGTGGGTGCCGCCGTCGCCGGGCTTGCCGGTGCCGCCCCCCGGCTTGTCTCCGCCGGGCTTGCCGTTCCCGCCGTTCCCGCCGTTCGACGGCGGTGTCGGCTTCGACGGCGGCGCCGGCTTTGAAGGAGGCGCAGGCTTCGAAGGCTTGGGCGTCCCCGGAGCCGAGGGCGCCGACGGAACCGCCGGAGTCCCGCTCCCCGCAGGCGTGTTGCCCGATGGCTTGCCCGGATGGTCCGGCAGGGAGGGCACGTTGCCCTCCTTGTAGGCGCGCATCCAGGACGTGACGGCGTTCACGTACTCGCGCGAGGGGTTGTAGCTGAGGATCGCCTTGTCGAGATCCTCGGCCCGGTTCATGTCCTTGCCGCCCGCGCACAAGTACTTGGCGGTGCCGAGCGCGGCGTCGTAGATGTTGTTGGGGTCCTTCTTGCCGTCGCCGTTGCCGTCGGCGCCGTAGAGCGCCCAGGTGGACGGCAGGAACTGCGTGGGGCCGACGGCCTTGTCGTAGACCGTGTCGCCGTCGAGCGCGCCCCGGTCGGTGTCCTTGATGTCGGCGAAGCCGTTGCCGTTGAGCTGCGGGCCGAGGATGGGCTTGTCCGTGGTGCCGTCGGACGTCATGCGGGTGCCCTGGTAGGTCCCGTGGTGCGTCTCCACGTTGCCGATGCCGGCTATGAGCTCCCAGGGCATGTGGCAGCCGGGCAGGTCGGCGGCCGCGCGCTGGGCGGCCTTGCGGTAGGCGTCCAGGGCGGTCGCGGGGATGCCCGTGGTGGCGTCCTTGGCGTCGTCCTTGCCGTCGCCGCGCGCGCCGGGCAGGCCGCCGGGGCCCTTGGGTCTGAGGTCGGGCAGCGTGAGGTTGGGGGTGCCGTGCGGCAGGCCCTGCGGGTTCTTGGGGTCCTTGGCGGGGTCGTCCGAGTCCGCGGTGTTGTGCGCGGGGCTGACGCCGACCGCTGCCGTGAGGCTGGCTACGAGCAGGGCCGTGCACAGACCCTGCCGGGAGACGCTGGCAGCGCGCGTAGGGAGAATCTTCACGATGCTGCTTCCTTCGGAGACCTGCGGCCCGTGCGAAGGGGGTGCACGACTTCCCCCCTCGGCCATGACCCCGAACACTAATTCCCTGTGGCCCCAATTGTCTTGCCCGATGGCCGCCTTCACGTATTATTCGCCCTTCGTTCCTCCCCAACTCCCGCCACTTTGCCCGTTTCCTCGCATTTGTCTGTGGCGGATTCTGCAGGGGCGTCCCCCGCGTGCACGGGGAAGTGCCGTGGCGCCAGCGTCAGAAGGGCGAGCAGAGCCAGCCCGGCCGCGCCGGCGGCCCCCAGATAGACATGATCGACCGCCGCGGAGACGGCCTGCCGCAGATATCCGGCCGCTTCCGTCGTGAGGGACGTGCTCGCGTGCTCCAAGGCGCGCGAGACGGAGTCGAGGTCCGCGGGCAGCCCGGGTCGTACGGAGGCCGGGGCGTCCGCGAGGTGCGCGGCGAGCGTGCCGTTGGCGACGGCCCCGAAGAGCGCTGCCCCGACGCTCTGCCCGACCTGCCGGCAGAAGAGCACGGACGCGGTGGCGGTGCCGCGCTCCGCCCAGCCCACCGACGACTGCACGCCCACGATCAGCGGGAGCTGGAACAGGCCGAGGGCCGCACCGAGCGCCAGCATCACCAGCGCCGGCTGCCAGGCGGCGCCCGGGTGCGGGAGGAGCGGGAACGACAGCAGGATCAGCGCGGCGAGGCCGATGCCGAGGGCCGCGCAGCTGCGGAACCCGATGCGGTTGTAGACGTGACTGCTCAGGGCGGCGGAGATCGGCCAGCTCAGCGTCATCACGGACAGCACGAGCCCGGCGGCGATCGGCCCCAGGCCGAGGACGGCCTGGGCGTACGTCGGCAGGAAGACGGTCGGCGCGATGATCAGGAGCCCGAGCGCCCCGAAGGAGAGGTTGACGGCGCAGATGGAGCGGCGGCGCCAGACCCAGCCGGGAATGACCGGCTCGGCGGCGCGCCGTTCGACGGCGGCGGTCACGCCCGCGCACACCGCGCTGCCCGCGAAGAGCGCGAGGGAGGGCGGGGAGAGCCAGGGCCAGGCGACGCCGCCCTGCACGAGCGCGCAGAGCAGCAGGCCGCCGCAGGCGAAGACGCCGAGCGCACCGGGCCAGTCGACACGCGCGCGCGGGCGCGCGTGGGTGCGGGAAGCGGGCTCGTGGAGGTGGCGCTTGACGAGCCAGAGGGCGACCGCGCCGACCGGCAGGTTGATGAGGAAGATCCAGCGCCAGTCGGCGTACCCCGCGAGCAGGCCGCCGAGCGCCGGCCCGGCCACCGCGGCGGTGGCCCAGACCGTCGACAGCCTGGCCTGGATCCTGGGGCGCTCCTTGAGCGGGTAGAGGTCGGCGGCGATCGTCTGCACGGTGCCCTGCAGGGCGCCGCCGCCGAGGCCCTGCAGGACGCGGAAGGCGATGAGCGCGGGCATGCTCCAGGCGGCGGCGCACAGGGCCGAGCCGAGGAGGAAGAGCACGATCCCGGCCAGGAGCACGGGCTTGCGGCCGAAGGTGTCCGAGAGCTTGCCGTAGACGGGGAGGGTGACGGTGACGGCGAGGAGGTAGCCGGAGAAGAGCCAGGAGAAGACGGTGAAGCCGCCGAGGTCCGCGACGATCTGGGGGACGGCCGTGGAGACGACGGTCCCGTCGAGGGCGGCGAGGGCCATGGCGAGCATGAGCGCGGCGACGACGGGGCCACGGCGGGCGACGGCGGGCGGCGCCGCGTCCGGTGCCTTCGTCTCCGACGGTTCCGATGTGTTCTTGTCGCCTGTGCCGCCGCCCGTGCCGCCCGTGCCACCCATGCCGCCCCCGAGGTTCGTTTCCCCTTGCACGCATTCGTCGGTCAGGGTCTCACTTGAGCCTTACGTAGCGGCAGGGTGCATGCTCGGGGTCCGTCAACCCCGAGAAGAACGAGCCCGGCAACGCCGTATCCCCTAGGGGACGTTCCCGGCTTTCTCCTGCTCGTCCGGCCGCCCGGTTCGTACCGCAGGGGGAGGAGCGGGAGTCCTCCGCTGCCTAGCCTTTTCGAGGGCGGCCGGGAGAGCGGTGGTGGGGGTAGCCCCACCACGGATACACGGACGAGCACCATCGCCGCAGGCCCCCGCCTTCCAGCAGGCTGTGGACCGTACCCCCTCAGTGAGCACGTATAGGAGAACCACCGTGACAACGGCTGTATCGATTCCCAGGACCGGGGGCAGTGGAGGACATGCGGCCGTCGCGGCGAGGGCCCGCGAGGTCATCAAGGCGTACGGGTCCGGCGAGACCCGTGTCACCGCCCTCGACCACGTGGACGTGGACATCGCCCGCGGGCAGTTCACGGCCATCATGGGCCCCTCCGGCTCCGGCAAGTCGACCCTGATGCACTGCCTGGCGGGCCTCGACACGGTCACGTCCGGCCAGATCTTCATCGACGAGACCGAGATAACCGGCCTCAAGGACAAGAAGCTCACCCGGCTCCGCCGCGACCGGATCGGCTTTATCTTCCAGGCGTTCAACCTGCTCCCGACGCTCAACGCGATCGAGAACATCACGCTCCCCATGGACATCGCCGGCCGTAAGCCGGACAAGGCGTGGCTGGACCGCGTCGTGGAGACCGTGGGCCTCGCCGGGCGCCTCAAGCACCGCCCCAACCAGCTCTCCGGCGGCCAGCAGCAGCGCGTCGCCGTGGCCCGCGCCCTCGCCGCCCGGCCCGAGATCATCTTCGGTGACGAGCCGACCGGAAACCTCGACTCGCGCGCCGGCGCCGAGGTGCTGGGCTTCCTGCGCCGCTCCGTCGACGAGCTGGGCCAGACCATCGTCATGGTCACCCACGACCCCGTCGCCGCCTCTTACGCCGACCGCGTGCTCTACCTGGCCGACGGCCGGATCGTGGACGAGATGTACAGCCCCACCGCCGACGCGGTGCTGGAGCGCATGAAGAACTTCGACGCGCGTGGACGGGTGTCGTGACCGTCCTCAAGACCTCCCTGCGCAACTTCCTCGCGCACAAGGGCCGCATGGCGCTCTCCGCCGTCGCGGTCCTGCTCTCGGTCGCGTTCGTGTGCGGCACGCTCGTCTTCACCGACACCATGAACGCCACGTTCGACAAGCTCTTCGCCAACACCGCAGCCGACGTCTCCGTCGGCCCGAAGAAGAACGACGACGCGCAGCAGACCGGCAAGCCGGCGACGGTCCCGGCCTCGCTGCGGGCGAAGCTCGCCGAGGTCGAGGGCGTCACCAAGGTCGAGCCGTCGGCCGACAGCCGGCAGCTGACCGTCGTCGACGGCAAGAAGAAGAGCCTCAGCCCCACCTCCGGCGCCCCCACCGTGGGCATCAACTGGGACGAGAGCCAGAAGAAGTCCGTCGAGATCACCAGCGGCCACGAGCCGCACGGCCCGGCCGAGACCGTCGTCGACTCCGACACCGCCGACAAGCACGGCGTGAAGACGGGCGACACCCTCCGGGTGATCGCCGCCCCGGGCGACTTCACCGTCAAGGTCGTCGGCATCGCCACGTACAAGACCACGAACCCCGGCGCGGCGCTCTTCTACTTCGACACCCCGACCGCCCAGGCGAAGCTCCTCGGCAGCACCGACGAGTTCAGCGGCTACGGGCTGACCGCCGCCCCCGGCGTCAGCGACGAGCAGCTCAAGGAGCGGGTCTCCGCCGCCCTCGGCTCCTCCGCCGGCGACTACGCCCTGCGGACCGCCGCCGAGAGCAAGGAGGAGAACAAGAAGGACGTCGGCTCCTTCCTGGACGTCATGAAGTACGCGCTGCTCGGCTTCGCCGGCATCGCCGTCCTCGTGGGCATCTTCCTCATCGTCAACACCTTCTCCATGCTGGTCGCCCAGCGCACCCGGGAGATCGGCCTCATGCGGGCCATCGGCTCCAGCCGGCGGCAGATCCTGCGCTCGGTGCTGGTGGAGGCCGTGCTGCTCGGCGTCGTCGGCTCGGTGCTGGGCATCGGCGGCGGTGTCGCCCTCGCGGTGGGGCTGATGAAGCTCATGGGCTCCATGGGCATGAAGCTCGACATGGGCGAGCTCACGATCAAGGCCGCGACGCCGGTCGTGGGCCTGGCCATCGGTGTGTTCGTCACCGTGCTCGCCGCCTGCGTGCCGGCCTTCAAGGCCACCAAGATCTCCCCGATGGCCGCCCTGCGCGACGCCGGCACCCCGGCCGACGGCAAGGCCGGCAAGGTGCGGGCCGCCATCGGCCTGGTGCTGACCGCCGTGGGCGGGCTGGCGCTGGTCGCCGCCGCCAAGTCCGACGACGCCGCGGCGGGCTCGGGGATGCTCGGCATCGGCGTCTTCCTCACCCTCGTGGGCTTCGTGGTCGTCGGCCCGCTGCTCGCCGGGTTCGTCGTCCGCGTGATCAGCGCGATCGTGCTGCGGGTCTTCGGGCCCGTCGGCCGCCTCGCCGAGCGCAACGCGCTGCGCAACCCGCGCCGCACGGGTGCCACGGCCTCGGCGCTGATGATCGGCCTCGCGCTGGTCGCCGCCCTGTCGGTGGTGGGCTCCTCCATGGTCGCCTCGGCCACGGACCAGCTCGACAAGTCCGTCGGCGCGGACTTCATCGTCCAGTCCGAGAACCAGCAGCCGCTGAACCCGTCCGTCGTCAAGGCGATCAAGTCCGCCGGCCACGTCGAGCACGTCACGGAATACACGATCGTCAACGCGAAGATCACCACCCCGGACGGCAAGAGCGTCACCCAGCGGCTGTCCGCGGTGACCCCCACCTACGCCGACGACGTGCGCGCCGAGACGGTCAAGGGCAACCTCAAGGACGCCTACGCCAAGGACGCCATGTCCGTGCCGGAAGGCTTCGCCAAGGACCACGGCATCAAGCTCGGCGACCGGCTGAAGGTCGCCATGGTCGACGGCCGGACGGCCCAGTTGATGGTCAAGGCCGTCACCTCGGACGACACCAGCATCGACCAGGGGGCGATGTACACCAACATCGCCACCGCGCGCAGCTACCTGCCCGCCGACAAGATGCCGCTGGACTTCATGCTCCTCGCCAAGGCCGCCGACGGGCAGACGAAGGAGGCCGCCGCCGCGCTCAAGGCGTCCGTCGAGGACTACCCGCAGATCAAGGTCCGCGACCAGTCCGACTACAAGAAGCTCATCAAGGACCAGGTCGGCCAGCTGCTCAACATGATCTACGGCCTGCTGGCCCTCGCGATCATCGTCGCGGTCCTGGGCGTCGTGAACACCCTGGCCCTGTCGGTGGTCGAGCGCACCCGGGAGATCGGCCTGCTGCGGGCGATCGGCCTCTCGCGCCGCCAGATGCGCCGCATGATCCGCCTGGAGTCGGTGGTCATCGCCCTCTTCGGTGCCCTGCTCGGCCTCGGCCTCGGCATGGCCTGGGGCACCACGTCCCAGAAGCTGCTGGCCCTCCAGGGCCTCGGCGTCCTGGACATCCCCTGGCCGACGATCACCGCGGTCTTCCTGGGCTCGGCGGTGGTGGGCCTGCTCGCCGCGCTGGTCCCGGCGTTCCGGGCGGGCCGGATGAACGTCCTGAACGCCATCGCGACGGACTAACAGACTGCTGCCCCCGCGAGGGGGCGGCCGGGGCGCGGGCCGAGGACCCGCGCCCCCTGAAAAGGCCCGGCCCGGACACGCCACGGGGGTGTGTGTCCGGGCCGGGCCTTTCGGCTTGCCGCCGTCAGGCGACGTAGAAGGGCTCGACGTTGTCCGTCATCCACACCGACGTCTGGTCGTTCGGATTCCCGAGGAAGACCGTGTCCACGGTGAAGGGCACCGGCTCCTCCGAGACGGCACGCGAAACGGCCGCGAGCACAGCGCCCCGCGACTCCTCGGCCTCCGCCGCATCACGGACCGTCACGCCGATGAGCAGCCCGGGGTGCTGTTCCCCCACCTGCATCAGAGCCCGCCGGGCCGAGGAAACCGTGGGAACCGCGCCGAAGGCACGGCGCAGCGACGTGAGCAACGCCAGGGGCTCTTCCGCAGGCTCCCCGAGCCGGATGCTCTCACCGGCGTGCACCGTCTTCCGGCCGCCGTCGCGTACGGCCTGCACACCGGCAGCGTGAATCGGCAGCCCGACCTCGCCACCGGGGTTGAGCGCGAGCCCGAGCTCCTGCGGCAGTGAGTTGATCAGTTCCCGGGCGCCCATCACCGCGTGCGCCACGTCGCCCGCGGTCAGCTTGAGCTGCTCCGCGGAGGTGTAGACGGCGACGTGCGGCCGGCCGTCGATCGAAACGATCGGCAGCCGCGTTCCCTGGTCACCGCCGGGGGCTTCCGGGAGCGGCATCCACAGGTCGGCTGCGGCGAGCGCCTTCAGAATGTCCTCAGCGGGAATCGAGCCGGCTTTCGCAGCAGCCAGTGTCTCTTCCAGCTTGTTGGCGGGAAACATGTCCGGGAACTCCAGTTCGTTCTTGAATGGTGTCGCGCGCGAATGGCGGCAGGGGGGCGATCAGGAATCGTGAAGCAGGGAGCGAAGATCGTTCACCAGTTTCTTCACCCTCTCATTCGCCGCCACGCGCTGCTCCCAATCGTCGATGTAGACGTAGAATTCGGAGAAGTTCCGCGCCCGGCAAAGCCCATCGAACCTCTGGGCCGCCTCTGCCAGCGCTGTCTCGGCTTCGGCCTCCGGGTCGGCAAGGGTGTCGCGGATGTCCATCAGTGTCAGGTAGGAAAAGGCGTACTTCCGGCCTTCCTCGTACACGATCTCGGCGAGTTGCGCGGCGACGGCGGTGGCCCGCTGGCGGCGAGACTCGGGCGCGCGTGCTGTCATCTCAAAGGCTCCCGTCCCACGACCGTTACCCCTTTTATATTCCAGGGTGCCGGAATATAAATCTGCTCGGCGCCGCCCACGTAAACGCCGCCCTGATTGGCGACAGGTCCCGCATAGGTCTTGGTGTCGGCCGGGATCTCGATTCGGTACACCGTGTCGATCGGTGACTCTCCAGTCATTAGCCCGCTGTTCATGTCAATCCACTGGGGGCGCACCGCGGTGTCGATGCGGACATGGGCGACCGATGAGGGTGCCTCACGGGTGAACCATTGGCCGAGCTCCTCTTGCTTTCCGCCGAGCACGCCGGCGCGGTAGAAGATCGTCGGCTCGGTCAAAGTCACTTCATTGTATCGGCCGCCCGCGAAATTGAGGGCCGGCGGGTAGTCCCCTTCGGCCAGAGGCCCGGGGTTGCGGACCATGTCGAATTCGTATGGCTCATCCGCCGGTTCGTCCTGCGCCTCAGCCTGCTCCGGTGGCACCAAGGCCTCCGCAGGGGCATCAGCCCTTTCCGCCTCTGCGACCCCGGAGTCCTCCGCAGCTGTCGGTTCCGGGGCGTCGGTTTCCTCGGGCGCGCTGTCGGTCTCCTCCGTGGCCTCCGGCTCTGGAGTGTCGTCTGCTTGCTCGGCATCCGCATCGTGCGAGTCCGTGGGGTTCGGGTCCTCGGTGTCGGGCCGCTCGGCCTTCGGCTCCGGGGCGTCGTCCGCTTGCTCGGCACCTGAATCCTGTGAGTCCTCCGGGGCCGCCGGTTCCGTGGCGTCGGTGTCGGGCTGTTGCTCGACCTCCGGCTCCGGGGCGTCGGACTTCTCCGGTGCGCTGTCGGCTTTCTCTGTAGCCGTCGGTTCCGGAGCGTCGTCTGTCTGCTCGGAGTCCGCGTCGCGTGCGCCCGTGGGTTCCGGCGCGTCTGCTGTGCCTGTGTCGGAGTCCGTACCTTTCGCGCTCGTCGGTTCCGGGGCCTCGGTGTCAGGCTGCTCGGCCTCCGGATCCGGAGCGTCGTCGGCCTGCTCGGCGCCCGTATCGCGTGCGCCCGTCGGTTCCGGCGTGTCCGTCGGGCCTGTGCTGGAGTCCGTATCCGCATCCGCCGCCTTCGCTGGTTCCGGGGCGTCGACGGGCTCGGGAGGCGGGGTCTCCTGGGGCGGCGGGGGCTGCTCGGGCCGGCGGTCGCTCATGATCGGAATTCTGGCATTGGCACGTCAAATAGTGGCCGGGGTGGTGACGGGACCGGGCAAAGTGGCCTGTGGTGCCGAAGTGGCGTGCAGGGGCCCGTGTCGGCGGGCCGTCGTAGTCTGGAGACAACCCGGCCCGTTCCTCGTGTCGGGCGGTTCGCGTTGTCCATCTCCGGGACGGGAAATCTCTCCATGAGCCTGCACGGTCTTCTCGACGCCGTCGTCTACGATCCGGCGCTCGCCGAAGCGGTGAAGGCCGCGGCCGACGGCAACCGCCCGCACGTCGACCTCGTCGGCCCGCCCGCCGCCCGGTCCTTCGCCGTCGCCGCGCTCGCCCGTGACACCGGGCGCCCGGTGCTGGCCGTGACGGCCACGGGCCGCGAGGCGGAGGATCTGGCGGCGGCGCTGCGCTCGCTGCTGCCGCCGGACGGCGTCGTGGAGTTCCCGGCCTGGGAGACGTTGCCGCACGAGCGCCTCTCGCCCCGCTCGGACACGGTCGGCCGCCGCCTGGCCGTGCTGCGCCGGCTCGCGCACCCCAGCAAGGACGACCCGGCGGCGGGACCGGTCAGCGTGGTCGTCGCGCCGGTCCGGTCCGTGCTGCAGCCGCAGGTGAAGGGCCTCGGGGAGCTGGAGCCGGTCAGCCTGCGCAGCGGGCGGAGCGCCGATCTCGAAAAGGTCGTGGACGCGCTCGCGGCCGCCGCCTACGCCCGCGTCGAACTGGTGGAGAAGCGCGGCGAGTTCGCCGTCCGCGGCGGCATCCTCGACGTCTTCCCGCCGACCGAGGAGCACCCGCTCCGCGTCGAGTTCTGGGGCGACGAGGTCGAGGAGATCCGCTACTTCAAGGTGGCCGACCAGCGTTCCCTGGAGGTCGCCGAGCACGGCCTGTGGGCGCCGCCGTGCCGCGAGCTGCTGCTGACCGCGGACGTACGGGAACGGGCGGCGGCCCTGGCGGAGGAGCACCCGGAGCTCGGCGAGCTCCTCTCCAAGATCGCCGAGGGTATCGCGGTGGAGGGCATGGAGTCCCTCGCCCCGGTCCTGGTGGACGAGATGGAGCTGCTGCTGGACGTGCTCCCGGCCGGCGCGATGACGGTCGTGTGCGACCCGGAGCGCGTGCGCACCCGCGCCGCGGACCTCGTCGCCACCAGCCAGGAGTTCCTGCAGGCGTCCTGGGCGGCCACGGCCGGCGGCGGGGAGGCCCCCATCGACGTGAACGCCGCCTCCCTGTGGGGCATCGCGGACGTCCGCGACCGCGCCCGCGAGCTCGGCCAGATGTGGTGGTCGGTGAGCCCCTTCGCGGCGGACGAGGAGCCGGACGGCGACACCCTCAAGCTCGGCATGCACGCCCCGGAGACCTACCGCGGCGACACCGCCCGCGCCCTGGCCGACACCAAGGGCTGGCTGGCCGACGGCTGGCGTACCGTCTTCGTGACGGAGGGCCACGGCCCGGCGGCCCGTACGGTCGAGGTGCTGGGCGGCGAGGGCATCCCCGCCCGCCTGGACGCCGATGTCGCCGAGCTGTCCCCGTCGGTGGTCCACGTCTCCTGCGGCAGCATCGACAACGGTTTCGTCGACCCCGGCCTGAAGATCGCCGTCCTCACCGAGACGGACCTGTCCGGGCAGAAGTCCGCGAGCAAGGACATGGGCCGCATGCCGGCCCGCCGCCGCAAGACGATCGACCCGCTGACCCTGCAGGCCGGCGACTACATCGTCCACGAGCAGCACGGCGTCGGCCGCTACATCGAGATGGTGCAGCGCACCGTCCAGGGCGCCACCCGCGAGTACCTCCTCGTGGAGTACGCGCCCGCCAAGCGCGGCCAGCCCGGCGACCGCCTTTACATCCCCACCGACCAGCTGGAGCAGGTCACCAAGTACGTGGGCGGCGAGGCCCCGACCCTGCACCGCCTCGGCGGCGCGGACTGGACGAAGACCAAGGCGCGCGCCAAGAAGGCCGTCAAGGAGATCGCCGCCGACCTGATCAAGCTCTACTCCGCGCGCATGGCCGCCCCCGGCCACTCCTTCGGCACCGACACCCCCTGGCAGCGGGAGCTGGAGGACGCCTTCCCCTACGCGGAGACGCCCGACCAGCTCACCACCATCGCCGAGGTCAAGGAGGACATGGAGAAGTCCGTCCCCATGGACCGCCTGATCTGCGGCGACGTCGGCTACGGCAAGACGGAGATCGCGGTCCGCGCCGCCTTCAAGGCGGTGCAGGACGGCAAGCAGGTGGCGGTGCTCGTGCCGACCACGCTGCTGGTGCAGCAGCACTTCGGCACGTTCTCCGAGCGCTACTCCCAGTTCCCGGTGGTCACCAGGGCCCTGTCCCGCTTCCAGACGGACAGCGAGGCCAAGGCCGTCCTGGAGGGCCTGCGCGACGGCTCGGTCGACATCGTCATCGGCACGCACCGCCTCTTCTCGTCCGAGACGAAGTTCAAGGACCTGGGCCTCGTCATCGTCGACGAGGAGCAGCGCTTCGGCGTCGAGCACAAGGAGCAGCTGAAGAAGCTGCGGGCCAACGTCGACGTCCTGACGATGTCCGCCACGCCCATTCCGCGCACGCTGGAGATGGCGGTCACCGGCATCCGCGAGATGTCGACCATCACCACCCCGCCGGAGGAGCGCCACCCGGTGCTGACCTTCGTCGGGCCGTACGACCAGAAGCAGATCGGTGCCGCGATCCGCCGCGAGCTGCTGCGCGAGGGCCAGGTCTTCTACATCCACAACCGGGTCGAGTCCATCGACCGGGCGGCTGCGCGGCTGCGCGAGATCATCCCCGAGGCGCGGATCCGCACCGCGCACGGGCAGATGGGCGAGAGCCAGCTGGAGCAGGTCGTCGT
The DNA here is from genome assembly GCF_013394065.1 of Streptomyces rectiverticillatus. Classification (NCBI taxonomy): domain Bacteria; kingdom Bacillati; phylum Actinomycetota; class Actinomycetes; order Kitasatosporales; family Streptomycetaceae; genus Streptomyces; species Streptomyces rectiverticillatus. The sequence continues at coordinate 2,990,914 of NZ_CP040752.1, read as the reverse complement.
CGATTTCTGGGAGAAGAAGTTCGACGTGCTGGTCTCCACGACGATCGTGGAATCCGGCATCGACATCTCCAACGCCAACACGCTGATCGTCGAGCGCGGCGACAACTTCGGCCTGTCGCAGCTGCACCAGCTGCGCGGACGCGTCGGCCGCAGCCGCGAGCGCGGCTACGCCTACTTCCTCTACCCGCCGGAGAAGCCCCTGACGGAGACCGCCCACGAGCGGCTCGCCACCATCGCCCAGCACACCGAGATGGGCGCCGGCATGTACGTGGCGATGAAGGACCTGGAGATCCGCGGCGCGGGCAACCTGCTCGGCGGCGAGCAGTCCGGCCACATCGCGGGCGTCGGCTTCGACCTCTACATCCGTATGGTCGGCGAGGCCGTCGCCGACTACCGGGCCTCCCTGGAGGGCGGCGAGGAGCAGCCCGAGGCGCCGCCGGAGGTGAAGGTCGAGCTGCCCGTCGACGCCCACGTCCCGCACGACTACGCACCGGGCGAGCGCCTGCGCCTGCAGGCCTACCGCGCGATCGCCTCCGCGAACAGCGAGGAGGACATCCGCGCCGTCCGCGAGGAGCTCACCGACCGCTACGGCAAGCTGCCCGAGCCCGTGGAGAACCTGCTGCTGGTGGCGGGCCTGCGGATGCTCGCCCGCGCCTGCGGCGTCTCCGACATCACCCTGCAGGGCTCCAACGTGCGCTTCGGCCCCGTGGAGCTGCGCGAGTCCCAGGAGCTGCGCCTGAAGCGCCTCTACCCGCGCACGGTCATGAAGCCGGCCACGAAGCAGATCCTCGTCCCCCGGCCGGCGACGCGCCAGATCGGCGGCAAGCCGCTGGTGGGACGGGAACTGCTGGCGTGGACGGGCGAGTTCCTGACCACGATCCTGGGCTCGTAGGAGGCCGGGGGCCGGGCCGCGCTAGGACGCGGCCGCCCCCGATTTCTTGAGCACCCCGTAGCCCCCCTCGCCCCCGAGGAAGACGTACCGCACGCCGGGGTGCAGCCGCTCGCCGTCCGCCACGAGGTCTTCGGGCGTCTTGCCGTCGGCGAGCCGCAGGGCCAGGTAGTCCGGCGTGATGCCGCGGGTGTCGCCGATCCAGAAGACTCTGCACCGGCCGGCGAGGCGGCTTATCGGGACTATGTCGGCCTCGACGGTCGCGTCGTCCGGGATGCGGTCCAGGAGCCGCTCGGTGGCGCGGACGCTCTGCGGGACGCGGTAGGTGCCGGCTTCGGTCAGGGCGTAGAGGGGCATGGACGAGGTCAGGGCGAGCGAGGCGGCGAGGACCGCGCCGGGCATGTGGTGCGCGTAGGAGCGCAGCCACGGGCGGCGGCTCTCGCGGGCCCGGGCCAGGGCGTCCGTGAGCGCGATGAGGACGACGGGCATCAGCACGGCGTTGTAGTGCCAGTCGGTGCCCCAGTAGTGGTCGTCGTGGGAGGCGAACCGCCACGCCAGGGTGGGCAGGGCGACGATCAGGACGGGGGAGCGCAGGGCCAGCAGCCCGGTGGTCGGCAGCAGGATCCACAGCAGGGTGCGTATCGCGGTGTCGGCGGGGATCGTGGGCGAGGGGCCGGCGCCGCCGTCGAGCTTGTTCCAGTAGTCGTAGGCGCCGCTGGTGTTGAAGGCGGGGATGATCAGCCCGAAGGTGATCGCGGCGGCCGCCAGGCCGAAGGCCACCAGTCCGGCGGCGAGCGGGGTCGCGCTCTGCGGGACGCCCTCGCCGCGGGCCTTCGCGCCGCGCAGCCGGATCAGGAGGACCACGCCGATGGCCGCCGCGGTGATGCCCAGGTCCTCCTTGACCAGGACCAGGGGCACGGCCCACCAGACCGCGGCCCGCCAGCGCCCGCGCACCACCGCTTCGAGGGAGAAGGCGAGCAGCGGCATCGCGAAGGCGATCTCGTGGAAGTCGAAGTCGACCGCGCGCTGCACGCCCCACGACAGCCCGTAGGCGATGCCGACGGCCAGCCCGCGCTTGCGGCCGAGGAGCCCGGCGGCGAGCCGGGCGACCGGTATCGCGGACAGGGCGAAGAGCGCGGCCTGGGCGACGAGGAGGGTGGCCGGGCCGGGGAAGAGCCGGTAGAAGGGGGCGAGGAGTGCGGTGACCGGGCTGAAGTGGTCGCCGAGGATGTTGGTGCCGGGTCCCTTGAGGTCGGCTATGGGCGCCTGGAGGTGGGCGTATCCGCGGATGGCCTGCTCGAAGATGCCGAGGTCCCACGACATGGTGAGCATGCGGCGGTGCCGGCACAGGGACAGCGCGGTGTAGAGGACGAAGAGGATGCCGGCGAGCCGGTAGGGATCCCAACGCTGGGCGCCGAGGGCCGTGGCGCGGGGCCGGCCGCCGGGCGCTGCCTCGGCCGCGGGCCCGCCCGGTGCCGGAACGGTGGCGGCGGCCGAGTCCATGGGGGAGTCCTTTGTTCCGGGGGCTGGGGGGGACGACTACGGGATGACTGTCGGAAAAGATACGCGGAGCCTCACCGGCGCCCGGCCCCCTTTCTGAGAGACGAACGGTCTCCGTGGGCGGTTCGGCTGGAATGTGTCGTTCTTCTCTCGGAACCCGTCCGTTCAGCCGGTCTTCTTCCAGTCCGTGCAGCCGGCCGACTTGAAATAGGCGTCGCCGGGCGTGATGGTCACCACGGCGTTGCCGGTCACGTTCTCGTTGGCGATGATCGAGTCGGCGCTCTCGTGCAGGGCGTCCTTGGTCCGCTCCCAGTAGCAGCTGTCCTGCTTGTTTCCGGTGGACTTGTAGGTGCCGGGCGCTATGTCGGCCCCCACCTTGTACATGCCGTTTCCGGGCATCTCCGTCTTCGGGCTGCCGTCTGCCCGGCCGTCGGCGACCGGCTCCCAGCTCTTGCAGCCCTGCGTCTTGAAGACCTTGTCCTCGGCCTTGACCGTCACATACGAGGCGCCGACGACGTTGTCGTTCGCGAGGATCGCGTCGGCTTCGCCGCTGGAGTCCTTGGCGCGCTCCCAGTAGCACCCGTCCTTGTTGCCGAGGGAGCGGTAGGTGCCGGGCTTGATGTCCGAGCCCACCTCGTAGGTACCGCTCCCTCTGATCGCGCCCTTCGCGGCCTTCTCCCCGGCTCCCTTGCCGTCCTGGCCCGCGCCCTTGTCCTTCTTCTCTGCGGCGCTGCCGGAGGCGGTGGCCTTGCCGTCGCCGCCGTCCCCGTCTCCGCCGGTCAAGGCGCCGCCGATACCGACGATCACGACCAGGGCGCCCGCGGCCGTGAGGACCTTGTGACGCGCGAACCAGTTCCGCTGCTTGGGCTGGGAGTGCTGAGACATGACTGACACCTTTCGGCGGGAAATCTTCTCGAACCGATGCGTCAATGACAGCAGAGCTTGTGAACCGGGTCAACCACGTTCACACGATTCAGTGAGTTCACGACTGTGAAGGGACGTGTTCGATGCCCGTGGGTATGCTCGGCACCACAGCGAAGGACGAGGAGGGTCCGCTCCGCCCCGGCGGAGATGAGCCCCGGAGAGGGGAGTCAGGTGCCGGACAGTGCAGCGGAGGTGACCGCGGCCGGGATCGCACGGCTGGCCGGAGTGGGCCGCGCGGCGGTCAGTAACTGGCGCCGGCGCCACCCCGATTTCCCCCAGCCCATAGGGGGTAGCGAGACCAGCCCCACGTTCGCCCTCGGGGATGTCGAGCAGTGGCTGCGCCACCAGGGCAAGCTCGCCGAGGTCCCGCTGCGGGAGCGGGTCTGGCAGCAGGTCGCGGGCCACCCCGCCGGCGCCGTGACCGCCCTGCGCCACGCCGGCTCCGTCCTCCTCCTCGTCCGCGACCGGCCGGCCACCTGGCTGGAGCTGGCCGCGCTCGGCGACCTCGGGCTCGCCGAGGAGCTGCCCACCGCCCTGGAGGCCGCGCTCGCCGCCCGCCTCGGGCCGCACCACCCGGTCGGCATCCCCACCACCGCCGAGCTGGCCGTCTCCTCCGCCCTGCTGCGCGGCGCCGCCGAGCTCGCCTCCGGGCGCGGCGCCGCCCACGTCTACGGCTTCCTCCTGGGCCGCCACCTCGACGCCAACCCCCGGCAGTACACGCTCACGCCGCCGGGCCCCGCCGAGCTGATGGCCGCCCTGGGCGAGGGCGGCCCCGCCGACCGGCACCGGCCGCGCACCGTCCTCGACCCCGCCTGCGGCACCGGCGGCCTGCTCCACGCGGCCGCGGACGGCGCGGCCGCCCCCGCGCCCACGCTCCTCGCCCAGGAGGCCGATCCCGATCTCGCGGCCCTCACCGCCCTGCGCCTCGCCCTGCACAGCGACGCCCGGGTCCGGGCGCACGCGGGAGACAGCCTCCGCGCCGACGCCTTCCCGGACGCCGCGGCCGACACGGTCCTGTGCCACCCCCCGTTCAACGAGCGCAACTGGGGCCACGACGAGCTCGCCTACGACCCGCGCTGGGAGTACGGCTTCCCCGCCCGCACCGAGTCCGAGCTCGCCTGGGTCCAGCACGCCCTCGCCCGGCTGCGCGACGGCGGCACCGCCGTCCTGCTGATGCCGCCCGCCGCGGCCTCCCGCCGCTCCGGCCGCCGCATCCGCGCCGACCTCCTGCGCCGCGGCGCCCTGCGCGCCGTCATCGCCCTGCCCGCGGGGGCCGCCCCGCCCTACAACATCCCGCTGCACGTGTGGGTGCTGCGCCGGCCCGGCGCCGCCCAGTCCTCACCCACCCCGCACGTCCTGCTCGCCGAGACCGCCGACCTGGCCCCCGCCGGACGGGACAAGCTGCCCTGGCAGGCCGTCCGCACCGAGGTCCTCGACGCCTGGGAGGACTTCGAGCGGCACGGCACCGTCGAGGAGAAGCCGGGCCGCTGCCGCTCGCTCCCCGTCATCGACCTGCTCGACGACGACGTCGACCTCGCCCCCGCCCGCCACCTGCCGCCGCCCGCCGCCGGCAGCGGCGCGGCCGGGCTCGCCGAGGTCCACGACCGGCTCCGGGCCGCCCTGCGGCGGACCAACGAGCTCGCCCCCGCCCCGCCCGCGGAGCCCGGGGATCCGGCCCGCTGGCCTACCACCACCGTCGGTGAGCTCGCCCGTGCCGGAGCCCTCGTGCTGCGCGCCGGCGGCCCGGGCGCCACGCCCGATCCGGCCGCCCCCGCCCCGCCGGTGCTCACCGACTACGACGTCAAGGCCGGCAGCGGCCCCACCGGCACGCTGCCGGAGGGGCAGGCCGAGGAGCCCGTCCTGGTGCAGGCCGGCGATGTCGTCGTCCCCGTCGTCGGCGATGTCACCGTGGCCCGCGTCATCGACGAGGAGACGGCGGGGGCCGCCCTGGGCCGGGGCCTGTTCCTGCTGCGCCCCGACCCGGCCGCCCTCGACCCGTGGTTCCTCGCCGGCTTCCTGCGCGGCAGCGCCAACCAGCGCCAGGCCAGCAGCTACGCCTCCACCGCCACCCGCCTCGACGTCCGCCGGCTCCAGGTGCCCCGGCTGCCCCCGGCCGACCAGCGGCGCTACGGCGGCCGCTTCCGCGAGCTCGCCGCGTTCGAAGAGGCGCTCCGGGGTGCGGAGCGGCTGGGGGAGCGGCTGGTGCAGGGACTGTTCGACGGGCTGACGGATGGGAGCATCCGTCCGGAATAGGGGCTTCCGCGTGGTGCGCGTGGCTTGAGTGACCTGTCACACCGTCTGATGTGGGCAACCCGGGGGGAGTTGCCCTGGTCGGTATATAGGCTCAAGGCACAAACGCGCACTCCAGGAGCGAGGAATGAACGGGCCCGAACCGCACCAGCCCCCACCCGGCAGAGCAAAGATCATCGCCGTGCGGGTGGTCGTGGTGGCGATCACCCTGTGCTCGATCCTCCTGTGCTCCTGGGTGCCGGTCCTGCGTGTGGCCATCATGCGCAGGAGGGGCCGGGACTGGGCCCTGTTCTGGTTCGTCCTCGTGCTGTCCATCGTCATCCTGGTCTGCATCCAGGGCTCCTGGACCGCCACCACTGCGAACAAGCTGGGCACCATCGGGCTGGTGACCACCGGCATCGGGTCCATCTGGTACTACCTCAGGTACGACTCCCGTCACTACCGGGAACTGGAGACCCGTTACGCCGTCGAGCGGGCCCGCGCCGAGGAGCGGCAAGCCGTATTGCACCGGGAAGCCGTCGCACGCAACGAGGCCGCACTCGCCGAAGCCGTCAAGGCGTCCCCCGTCTTCGTTCCCGGGCCCGCCCCTGCGCCTCCGGCCCCCCGGGCGGAAGACCCCTTCGCCGATACCCGCTCCTATGTCCGCATGCCGCAGGCGGGCCCCGGTCGGCAGGCCGGCCCGGCACCGGCGCCGTTCCAGGCACCGCCCCCGCCGCCGCAGCGGGTCGGCCGGCACCGCCGCCCCCCGGCGCCGCCCGCACCGCCTGCGCCCCCACGTACCCCCCACCGCATCGACGAAGTCCGTGCCGAGCTCGACGAGCTCAGTGATCTGCTCCGTAAGGAGCCCAAGGACGGGGCCCGGGGCCGCCGTGAGGAGCAGGAGTGGTGAACGGTCGCATCATCGCCGGGCGCTACGAGCTCGCCACCGTCATCGGCCAGGGCGGCATGGGGCAGGTCTGGACCGCCTACGACCGGCGCCTGGACCGGCGCGTGGCCGTGAAGCTGCTGCGCCCCGACCGGATGACCGGCAACGACAGCGCCGCCGACGAGATGCGCCGCCGCTTCGTGCGCGAGTGCCGGGTGACCGCTCAGGTCGACCACCGCGGTCTGGTCACCGTCCACGACGCCGGCAGCGACGGCGACGACCTCTACCTCGTCATGCAGTACGTGGAGGGCGCCGACCTCGCCGACCACCTCGCCGAGCACGAGCCCTACCCCTGGCCGTGGGCCGTCTCGGTCGCCGCGCAGCTGTGCTCGGTGCTCGCCGCGGTGCACGCCGTGCCGATCGTGCACCGCGACCTCAAGCCGCGGAACGTGATGGTCCGCCCCGACGGCTCCGTCATCGTCCTCGACCTCGGCGTCGCCTCCGTCATGGATGCCGATACCACCCGCCTCACCCGCACCGGCTCACCCATCGGCAGCCCCGCCTATATGGCTCCCGAGCAGGCCATGGGCGGCGCGGTCGGCCCGTACACCGACCTCTACGCCCTCGGCGTGCTGCTGCACGAGCTGCTCAGCGGCAATGTGCCGTTCGCCGGATCCACGGCGCTCGGGGTGCTGCACCGGCATCTCTACGAGCCGCCCGTCCCGCTGCGGCAGCTGCGCCCGCAGGTGCCCCAGGTCCTCGAAGAGCTCGTCCTGCGCCTGCTGGCGAAGGACCCGGGCCACCGGCTCGCCGATGCCCAGGAGGCCTACGAGGCCCTCGCGCCCCTCCTGCCCGCGCCCGGCTCCGCACGCCCCCAGGGCCCCATGAACCCCACGCGCCCCTTTCTGCTGCCGCACGCGCCCTGGCCCGAGCGGTCCGCGAGCGTCCCCGGCGCCCGGCAGGCCGAGGCCTTCGTGCCCGCGCCGCCCGCGCCCAGCGGCCCCGATGTCGCCGAGGCCGTGGAAGAGGTCAAGCGCCTGCTCGACCAGGGAGGCATCACCCAGGCCGTGGACCTCCTCGGCTCGATCCTGCCGGCCGCCGCGGCCGAGCACGGCGAGCACTCCACCGTCGTGCGCACGCTGCGCAAGCAGTACGCGGCCACGCTCATGGACGACGGCCAGTACCGGCGCGCGCTGCCCGAGCTGCGCCGCCTCGCCGACGACTACGCCGCCGAGAACAGCCCGCGCGCGGCCCGCCAGATGCTGCGCTGCCAGTACGACGCCGCGCAGTGCCTGGAGCAGCTCGGCGAGGCCGTGGCAGCGCTCGGCGAGTACCGCGCGCTCCTGCCGCGCTTCGAGAGCCACCCCGACGACCCGGCCACCCCGCTCGACATCCGCCGCCGCATCGGCCACCTGCTGCTCTCCCTCGGCGACCGGCAGGCCGCCCACGACACGCTCGTCGCCCTCCTGCACGACGCCGAGCGGCTGCACGGCCCCCACCACCCGCTCCCCGCGGAGATCCGTCACACGCTGCAGTGGCTCGGACAGGTCAGGGCCTGAGCTGCGCGGCGCCACCCGCACATCCCGGCGCCGCGCGAATCGTTGGTCGAATCGGTGGCCCGGGTCACCCGGACTCCCTACCATCGATCAACGCAGGTCGATCACCGTCGCACGACCGCCGCCGGGAGGCTTCATGATCCGCCGAAGGACCGCGCTCTCCGTCACCGCCGCCGCGCTGCTCGCAGCGGCCCCGCTCCTGACCGCCTGCGGGCACACGGCCCATCCGGGCGCCGCGGCCGTCGTGGGCGACGACCGGATCACCGTCTCGCAGTTGCAGCGCCAGGTGGAGGACGTGCGCGAGGCGCAGCGCTCCTCCCCGCAGGGCGAGCAGCTGACGGCGAACAGCGCCCGGCTCGGCCAGGACACCCTGGTCCGCCTCATCCAGTACCGGATCGTGGAGAAGGCCGGCAAGGACAACGGCGTCGGGGTCACCCGGCGGGAGCTGCAGCGCCAGCGCGCCGACATCGAGGCCGCCAACGGCGGGGCCGCGACGGTGCGCACCCGCTTCCTCGCCCTCGGCATCGCCCCCGACCAGATCGACGAGGCCCTCTCCGTGGACCTCGTCCGCGCCAAGCTGGACGGCAAGTTCGGCGCCGCCCGCACCAACCAGATCCTGATGCGCACCTCCGACGCCCTCCACGTCGACGTCAACCCGCGCTACGGGGTGTGGGACGGCAAGCGCGGCACCGCCCGGTCCGTGCTGGAGCCGTGGCTGCGGTCCGCCACGGAGGCCGGGGCCGCCCGCCCGGCGTGAGCCACGCCCGGCCCGGTCCCCTAGGCTCGAGTGCGTGAACGACTCCGCCGACTCCGCACCTGGCCGCATCGTCCTGCTCACCACCAGCCACCGGGTCGCCCCGGGGCTGCTGTCCTGGCCCGCCTGGCAGGCGCTCCGCGCCGCCGACCGCGTGCTGTGCGCCGATGCAGGCCACCCGCAGCTGCCGTATCTGCGGGAGGCCGGTGTCGAGGTCGAGCACGGCTCGGCCACGGCACGCGAGCTGGTCGACTTCTGTTCGACCGGGCGGCGCAGCGCCGTCGTGCTCACCTCCGCCGAGGGCGAGTCAGCCCTCACCGACGGGCTGGCCCGGCTCGCCGGCTCCGGCCGGGAGACGATGCCCGCGCTGGAGCTGCTGCCCGGTTCGTACGACCTGCCCGGTGCGCGGCTGCTGGATCTGGTGCAGGTCATGGACCGGATCCGCGCGGCCTGCCCGTGGAGCGGGATCCGTACCCACGAGGACCTCGCGAAGTACGCGCTGGAGGAGACGTACGAGCTGCTGGAGGCCATCGAGACCGGTGACCGCGAGGCGCTGCGCGAGGAGCTCGGCGACGTGCTGCTGCAGGTCGTCTTCCACGCCCGGATCGCGCAGGACGACCCGGACGAGCCCTTCTCCGTCGACGACGTCGCCGGCGTGATCGTCGACAAGCTCATCCACCGGCACCCGCACGTCTTCGGCGAGGAGTCCGCGCAGACGCCGGAGGACGTGCGGGCGCACTGGATGCGCACGAAGGACGCGGAGAAGGGACGTGAGTCGGTCACCGAGGGCGTGCCGCTCGGCCAGCCCGCCCTCGCCCTCTCCGCGAAGCTGGCCTCCCGGGTGCGCTCGCAGGGCCTCGACGTCACCCCGCCCGCCGGCGACGGCATCGGCTACGAGCTGCTGGCGCTGGCCGTACGGGCGGAGGCGGCGGGCACGGACCCGGAGACGGCGCTGCGGGCCGCGGCCCGCACGTACCGCGACGCGATCCGCGCCGCGGAGGGTTTGTAGCGGCCGTGCGCTGAGGTTTTGTAGCAGCCATGCGCTGAGGCGGAGCGCCGGGGGTAGCCGGGGGTAGCCGGGGGGTAGGGGCCCGGGGAGAGCCTCCGGAACCCATTCAGCCTATTTACCGACTTGTCCCGGCGGTCGGCGGGTACCCGCATGGCATGCGCATTCAGTACGTACACCTCGCCGACCTCGCCGCCCCGCACTGGGCCGGCGGGATCATCCAGTTCATCGTCGGCCTCTTCGTCGTCGCCCTGCTGATCGTCGCCGTGGCCAAGGGCTTCCGGAAGCGTGACGAGGAACCGCCGCCACCGTCCCAGCCGCAGCGCAGGCAGGGCGCCTGGCAGACGCGGCAGGAGCACGACACCGGGCCCACCTCGCCCGACCACGGGCCGGGCCACAACGACGACGAGGAGAACAGGGTCGGCTACGTCACCGAGCACCGCGAGGCGGACGAGCTGCACCCCGAGGCGAACGGGGAGCGGGTGCTGCCGCACGAGGTGCGCAACCCCGGCAGCCACCCCGAGGAGCTCACCGAAGAGCGTAAGAAGTGGAACCCGGGCGGCAGCGGCGGCTTCGGCAGCGGCGGCCCCGGCCACCACTGAGCCGCTCCGCCGCGCCCCTAGTAGCGTCAAGGGGTGCACGACAAGAACGCCTCGCCCGTCCCGCCCGCCCCGCCGCTCTTCACCTGGGAATTCGCCGCAGACCCGTACCCCGCGTACGCGTGGCTGCGCGAGCACGCCCCGGTGCACCGCACCGCCCTGCCCAGCGGCGTGGAGGCGTGGCTGGTCACCCGGTACGCCGATGCCCGCCAGGCGCTCGCCGACCAGCGCCTGTCGAAGAACCCCGTGCACCACTCCGAGTCCGCCCACGGCAAGGGCAAGGTCGGCATCCCGGGCGAGCGCAGCGCCAATCTGATGACGCACCTGCTCAACATCGACCCGCCGGACCACACCCGGCTGCGCCGCCTCGTCTCGAAGGCGTTCACTCCGCGCCGGGTCGCCGAGTTCGCGCCGCGGGTGCAGGAGCTGACGGACCGGCTCATCGACGGCTTCGCCGGCAGAGGTGAAGCCGACCTCATCCACGAGTTCGCCTTCCCCCTCCCCATCTACGCCATCTGCGACATGCTCGGAGTGCCGCGCGAGGACCAGGACGACTTCCGGGACTGGGCGGGAATGATGATCCGCCACGGCGGCGGGCCGCGCGGCGGAGTGGCGCGCTCAGTGAAGAAGATGCGGGGCTATCTGACCGAACTGATCCACCGTAAGCGGGAGGATCTCGGTGAAGACCTCATTTCGGGTCTGATCAGGGCGAGTGACCACGGTGAGCACCTCACCGAGGACGAGGCCGCGGCCATGGCCTTCATCCTGCTCTTTGCGGGTTTTGAAACAACTGTGAACCTGATCGGTAACGGAACCTACGCCCTGCTGCGCAACCCGGAGCAGCGCGAGCGCCTCCAGCGCGCCCTCGCCGAGGGCGACGAGGGCCTGCTCGCGACCGGGGTCGAGGAGCTGCTGCGCTACGACGGCCCGGTGGAGCTCGCGACCTGGCGGTTCGCCACCCGGGACCTGACGATCGGCGGGCAGCGCATCGCCGAGGGCGACCCCGTCCTCGTCGTCCTCGCGGCCGCCGACCGCGACCCCGAGCGCTTCGCCGACCCCGATGCGCTGGACCTCTCCCGGCGCGACAACCAGCACTTGGGCTACGGCCACGGCATCCACTACTGCCTGGGCGCACCCCTCGCCCGCCTGGAGGGCCAGACGGCTTTGGCGACCCTGTTGCGGCGCCTCCCCGATCTGCGGCTGGGGGCCGATCCGGAGGATCTGCGGTGGCGCGGCGGACTCATCATGCGTGGTCTGCGCACCCTTCCCGTGGCCTTTACGCCGGAGGGCATTCCGGACACAACCACCCAGGAGCGGCCGCCTGCCTGAACCGGCGTCAGCCGACGTGATCTCGGCGTGACCTCCGCTACATCGGCTTGTGACTCCGGTGGGCCGTCGCTATCTTCAACCACCATTCGCCGCCGAACGAGAGGCAACCGCCCATGAGACCCGGAAACGGCCGACATCGCCGCCCCCGTCAGATACCCGCCATCGTGGTCGCCGCGGGGGTGACCGCCTCCGGAATCGCCATGCCGCTGCTGGCGGCCACCGGCGCGACGGCAGCCGACGCCGGCACCTGGGACCGTGTCGCCCAGTGCGAGAGCGGAGGCCTGTGGAGCGCCAACTCCGGCAACGGGACCTACGGGGGACTGCAGCTGACCCAGGACCTCTGGGAGCGCCATGGCGGCAGGGAGTACGCCCCCCGGCCCGACCTCGCCAGCCGGGCGCAGCAGATCACCGTCGCCGAGCAGATCCTCGAGAGCGGCGGCACCAGCCCCTGGTCGAGCTGCGCGGCGAGCGCGGGCCTCACCTCGGGCGGCACCCCGGCGGAGGTCAACCCGGGCGGCACACACGCCCCCGCGAGCGACTCGACGCCTTCACGCGCCCCGGAGCGCACCACTTCGCACTCCACGCCGTCCGAGCCGTCCGAGCCCTCCCAGCACGACAAGCCTTCTGACGCGTCCACGTCTCCTTCGCCGTCCGGAAAGCCGTCGCCGGGTTCCTCGACGAGCCCCTCGGCCGACCCCTCCACGCAGCCTTCGGGGCAGCCGTCGACCGGTCAGCCGTCGCCGGGCCAGTCCTCCGGTCAGCCGTCCGGCCGGCCCTCCGGCAGCCCGTCGTCCGACGCGCCGTCACCGGGCGCCTCGGGCACGCCGGGCGACGGGAAGTCCGGTGAGCCGCAGGAAGGCCGGCACCGCAAGCCCTCGACGCCTCCCACGGACGACCCGACCCAGATCCCGAGCGGCTCCGCCACACCCGCTCCCGGCGATTCCGGTTCGCCCGCGGGACGGGCGCCCGACGAGGGCGGCACGGGCACGGGCAAGCACCGCGGCGACCCGTCGCGTTCGGAGGACGAGAGCCGTACGTCGCGGGGCGGCGGCGACGCTCGCACCGGCAGCCCCACGCCCACCGACTACACCGTGCGTCCCGGTGACAACCTGTCAGCCATCGCCGAGCAGCATGCCGTCAAGGGAGGTTGGCAGTCTCTGTATCAGCGCAATGAGAAAGCGGTCGGAACCGATCCCGACCTGATCCTTCCTGGTCAGAGGCTCGAAGTCGGTAAATAGACCGGCAGTTCGCGGCGAATGTCCGTTCCAGTCGAAAGTGAGACATGGGTCTCTTTGCCTGATGGCGGAATGCGGTCTTCCCGAAACTGGTAAACCGTCTCTCACCTGCGGAAACGCGTTGTTCCCCTGGGTAACCAGGGGCAACTGTGGCTGGAAAGAGGGGTTTGAACCCTTGCCGCGACTGTGTTTACCGTCGTGACCGCTCGCCACCGCGGGCACCACGGTCGCCACGCCGAATCCTGCCGGCGATCGGGGGAGTCGTCGCGCAAGCGCCGTAGGCAGGAGCGGGGGAACCAAGGTAGGCGCCGGAAACGGCTCCTCGGCCGAAGGCCGCGGGTCCGGGACCGGCTAGGGGTGAAGCCGAGTGTGCTCGCACACGAAGCCGGGCGAACTCACAGCCCGAACCCGACAGCTCACCTCGTAGGCGTCGGTGAGGAAACGACTCATGTCCAAGGGCAAGCACCGTCGTCCGTCCAAGGCCGTCCGCATCTTCACGCTCGCCGGTGTCACCGGTGCAGCTGTCGCCGCCCCGCTGATGGTCGCCACCTCCGCCAACGCCGCCTCGGTTTCGACGTGGGACAAGGTCGCCCAGTGCGAGTCCGGTGGCAACTGGTCCATCAACACCGGTAACGGCTACTACGGCGGCCTGCAGTTCTCGCAGTCCTCCTGGAACGCCGCCGGCGGCCAGAAGTACGCCGACCGCGCCGACCACGCCTCCAAGAGCGCCCAGATCGCCGTGGCCGAGAAGCTGCTCGCCATGCAGGGCCCGGGCGCCTGGGGCTGCGCCGGCCCCGGCGGCCTGACGGCCGGCGGCCCGAAGGCGAACGTCGACCCCTCCGGTTCGGGCTCCGCCGGCAAGTCCACCAAGTCCTCCCGCACCGGCGGCACCGTCTCGGGCAAGTCCCACGCGGACCGCAGCGAGCGCCAGGCCACGCCGAAGAAGGCCGCGCCGAAGCACTCCGCCCCGCAGGCCACCGAGCGCGACGAGGCCCCGGCCCCGAAGCGGACCGCCCCGAGCACGCAGTCCTACAAGGTCGGCGACGGCGAGTACGAGGTCAAGGAGGGCGACACCCTCTCCAAGATCGCCGAGGCCCAGCACGTCAAGGGCGGCTGGCAGAAGCTGTACGACCGCAACAAGGACGTCGTCCAGGACGCGGACGTGATCTACGTCGGCCAGAAGCTGCACCTCAGCTGATCCGGCAGGGCGGTCCACCGCGGTGGGCCGCCCTTCTCCGCTGCGCGGGACCGCCCCGCTCCGATGCGCTGCCCCGAGCGCGCACCGGAGCGGGGCTCAGCCGTTTCCGGGCCGGCCGAATCCATCGTTCGTACAACGTTCTGGGCTTTTGTGCTGTTTTTTAGGCTTTTCCGGCCCGAGAACGCGGTCCAACGGCGAGGCGAGCCTCCGGGGCCCGTTAGGCTCGTGCTGCAGAACCACAGACACACACGAAGGAGACCCTCGTGCCGTCCATCGACGTCGTCGTAGCTCGCGAGATCCTCGACTCGCGAGGCAACCCCACGGTCGAGGTCGAGGTCGGCCTCGACGACGGCTCCACGGGCCGTGCCGCCGTGCCGTCCGGCGCCTCCACCGGTGCCTTCGAGGCCATCGAGCTCCGTGACGGTGACAAGAACCGTTACCTGGGCAAGGGTGTCGAGAAGGCCGTCCTCGCCGTCATCGAGCAGATCGGCCCGGAGCTCGTCGGCTACGACGCCACCGAGCAGCGCCTGATCGACCAGGCCATGTTCGACCTGGACGCCACCGACAACAAGGGCTCGCTCGGCGCCAACGCCATCCTGGGCGTGTCCCTCGCCGTCGCGCACGCCGCCTCCGAGGCGTCCGACCTGCCGCTCTTCCGCTACCTGGGCGGCCCGAACGCGCACCTGCTGCCCGTTCCGATGATGAACATCCTGAACGGCGGCTCGCACGCCGACTCCAACGTGGACATCCAGGAGTTCATGATCGCGCCGATCGGTGCGGAGTCCTTCTCCGAGGCCCTGCGCTGGGGCACCGAGGTCTACCACACCCTCAAGTCGGTGCTGAAGACCAAGGGCCTGTCCACCGGCCTGGGCGACGAGGGCGGCTTCGCCCCGAACCTCGGCTCCAACCGCGAGGCCCTCGACCTCATCCTCGAGGCCGTCAAGCAGGCCGGCTACACCCCCGGCCAGGACATCGCGCTCGCGCTCGACGTGGCCGCCTCCGAGTTCTACAAGGACGGCGTCTACAAGTTCGAGGGCCAGGACCGCACCGCCGCCGAGATGACCGAGTACTACGCCGAGCTCGTCGCGGCGTACCCG
Organism: Streptomyces rectiverticillatus; assembly: GCF_013394065.1. Taxonomy (NCBI): domain Bacteria; kingdom Bacillati; phylum Actinomycetota; class Actinomycetes; order Kitasatosporales; family Streptomycetaceae; genus Streptomyces; species Streptomyces rectiverticillatus. The sequence goes on along the minus strand of NZ_CP040752.1, from coordinate 2,975,712 downwards.
CTCGTCTCCATCGAGGACCCGCTGTTCGAGGACGACTGGGACGGCTGGAAGACCATCACCGAGAAGCTCGGCGACAAGGTCCAGCTCGTCGGGGACGACCTGTTCGTCACCAACCCCGAGCGCCTCGGCCGCGGCATCGAGGAGAACGCCGCCAATGCCCTGCTGGTCAAGGTCAACCAGATCGGCTCGCTGACCGAGACCCTGGACGCCGTCGAGCTGGCCCAGCGCAACGGCTTCAAGTGCATGATGTCCCACCGCTCCGGCGAGACCGAGGACGTCACCATCGCCGACCTGGCCGTCGCCACCAACTGCGGCCAGATCAAGACCGGCGCCCCGGCCCGCTCCGAGCGCGTCGCCAAGTACAACCAGCTCCTGCGCATCGAGGAGATCCTGGACGACGCCGCGGTCTACGCCGGCCGCAGCGCCTTCCCGCGGTTTCGCTCCGCGAACCAGTAAGCGCAGCAAGGGCTGACCTGACGCGAAGGCCCGGCGGGCCGCACCCGCAGGCCTGACACGGCCTCAGGGGAGCAGCCTCACCACGTCCCCGGCCACGGTCCCGTACCGTGGCCGGGGACGTACGTTCGTAGCGAGGCTGCGGGCGACCAGGACCTCGGGGAGGCGAAGTGGCGGCGGAACGCTCCACCGCGACCAGACTCAGGGCACTCGGCTCGGTGCTCGTCCAGGGCCCCACGGCCCGCGTCTACCGCGCGCGGGGCCCGCGCCGCAGCCGGCTCACCGGCCGTGCGGCGCTGCTGGCGCTCGTCGTGTGCTCGCTGGTCGTCGCCCTCGCCTATCCCATGCGCCAGTGGGTCACCCAGCGCTCCGACATCGCCGACCAGCGCCGCCAGTCCGAGCGCGCCCGCGAGCAGGTGAAGCGGCTGGAGGACGAGAAGGCGCGGCTGGAGGACCCGGCGTACGTCGAGCAGCAGGCGCGCGAGCACCTGCACTACCTGCGCCCCGGGGAGACCGGCTACAGCGTGGTCGACGGCAGCGGCACCGCCCGGCGCCCGCGCGACCAGGGCGCCGCCGACCGCCCCTGGTACAGCAATCTGTGGGACGGTGTGGACGCCGCGGACACCCCGCGCTGACCGTGCCGCCGGCCCCTTCCCCCCTTCTTCACGACCTGCCTTCTTCACGACCTGCCGACACCACCGAGCGAAGACGACACGAGCGAGCACATGGACACCCCTCCGCCCCAGACCGAGTCCACCGAGCCCACCGACGCCGACATCGAGGCGTTCAAGGAGCAGCTGGGCCGCCCGCCGCGCGGACTGCGCGCCATCGCCCACCGCTGCCCCTGCGGCCTGCCGGATGTGGTCGAGACCGCGCCCCGGCTGCCGGACGGCACGCCGTTCCCGACGACGTACTACCTGACCTGCCCGCGCGCCGCCTCCGCGATCGGCACGCTGGAGGGCTCGGGCCTGATGAAGGAGATGCAGGACCGGCTGGCGACCGACCCCGAGCTCGCCGCCGCCTACCGCGCCGCGCACGAGGACTACCTCCGCCGCCGCGACGCGATCGAGGTCCTGGAGGGCTTCCCGAGCGCGGGCGGCATGCCCGACCGCGTCAAGTGCCTGCACGTCCTGGTGGGTCACTCGCTGGTGGCCGGCCCGGGCGTGAACCCCTTCGGCGACGAGGCGCTGGCGCTGCTGCCGGAGTGGTGGGCCAAGGGCCCGTGCGTCACGCCGTGCGGGGGTGACGAGCAGTGACCCGCGTCGCCGCCGTGGACTGCGGCACCAACTCCATCCGCCTCCTCGTCGCCGATCTCGACCCGGCGACCGGTGCGTTCACCGAGCTCGACCGCCGGATGACGATCGTCCGCCTGGGGCAGGGCGTGGACCGCACGGGGCGGCTGGCGGAGGAGGCCCTGGAGCGGACCTTCGCGGCCTGCCGGGAGTTCGCCGAGGTCATCCGCGAGCTGAAGGCCGAGCGCGTGCGCTTCGTCGCCACCTCCGCCTCGCGGGACGCCGAGAACCGCGAGGACTTCGTGCGCGGCGTGGTGGACATCCTGGGCGTGGAGCCCGAGGTGATCAGCGGTGACCAGGAGGCCGAGTTCTCCTTCACCGGCGCCACCAAGGAGCTCTCCGGCCGGGACGACCTGGCCAGGCCCTTCCTCGTCGTGGACATCGGCGGCGGCTCCACGGAGTTCGTCGTCGGCGAGGAGCACGCCCGCCCGTCTCCCGCCACCACCCTTGCCGGAGACGCTTCGCGCCGCCCCTCCCTCTTCGCGCGCAGCGTCGACGTCGGCTGCGTGCGCATGACGGAGCGCCACCTCGTCGCGGACGGCGCCGTGGTGGACCCGCCGACGCCGGAGCGCATCGCGGCGATACGCGAGGACGTCGAGGCCGCGCTGGACCTGGCCGAGGAGACCGTGCCGCTCGCCGAGGCCCGTACGCTCGTGGGCCTCGCGGGCTCGGTGACCACGGTCGCGGCGATCGCGCTGGGTCTGACCGAGTACGACTGGACGCGCATCCACCACGCGCGGATCTCCCTGGAGCAGGTCCGGGAGATCACCGGGAAGCTGCTCGCCGCGACGCACGAACAGCGTGCGGCGATCCCCGTGATCCACCCGGGCCGGGTCGACGTGATCTGCGCCGGGGCGCTCGTCCTGCAGGCCGTCATGGAGCGTGTGGGAGCCCACGAGGTCGTCGTCAGCGAACACGACATTCTGGATGGAATCGCCTGGAGCGTCGCCTGACGGGGCGCCCCGAAGAGGCCCCTTCGGGGGCCTCCGGGAAAAAGTTCGTGAAATCCTTCACATGAAAAAAGGGAGCGTTGGCGGCGCGAAGGGGCCCGTTGGGCCCTTCCGGGGCCCCCGGAGCCCTGTGCGGTGGGATGCCGTCCGGTTTCGGGCGGGTTAAAGGGCCGCTTATATGAACGTCGGCGCGGCAGTGGTCTAGTCAACCTGAGGCCCGCAAGGCCAGTTCAACAGGGGTTCACAACGTGCCCGCCGGTCAACTGGTTCCCTTACGGGCGTATGGCATGGGTCACGGTGGCGGCGGAGTGTAGCAGATACCTTCCGACCCCTTGTGAAGGGGCTCACGAGCATGCCCGTGGAGAGTGCTGGATACTCGAATCATGAGCACCACGGAGCGTCCACGGATCCTCGTAGTAGGCGGTGGGTACGTCGGCCTGTACGCGGCGCGCCGCATCCTCAAGAAGATGCGGTACGGCGAGGCGACCGTCACGGTCGTCGACCCGCGTTCGTACATGACCTACCAGCCCTTCCTGCCCGAAGCAGCTGCCGGCAGCATCTCCCCCCGCCACGTCGTGGTGCCGCTGCGACGCGTGCTCCCCAAGGCGGAGGTCCTCACCGGCCGCGTCACCACCATCGACCAGGACCGCAAGGTCGCCACCGTCGCGCCGCTCGTCGGCGAGGCGTACGAGCTGCCTTTCGACTACCTGATCGTCACGCTCGGCGCCGTCTCCCGCACCTTCCCGATCCCCGGCCTCGCCGAGAACGGCATCGGCATGAAGGGCGTCGAGGAGGCCATCGGCCTGCGCAACCACGTCCTCGAGCAGCTCGACAAGGCCGACTCGACGACCGACGAGGAGATCCGCCGCAAGGCGCTGACCTTCGTCTTCATCGGCGGTGGCTTCGCGGGTGCGGAGACCATCGGCGAGGTCGAGGACATGGCGCGCGACGCCGCCAAGTACTACCCCAACGTCAAGCGCGAGGACATGCGGTTCGTCCTCGTCGACGCCGCCGACAAGATCCTCCCCGAGGTCGGCCCCAAGCTCGGCGCCTACGGCAAGGCGCACCTGGAGAGCCGCGGCATCGAGATCCACCTCTCGACGTCGATGGACTCCTGCGTCGACGGCCACGTCGTGCTGAAGAACGGCCTCGAGGTCGACTCCAACACCATCGTGTGGACCGCGGGCGTCAAGCCCAACCCGGCGCTGGCCCGCTTCGGCCTGCCGCTCGGCCCGCGCGGTCACGTCGACACCCTGCCGACCCTCCAGGTCAACGGCACCGACTACATCTGGGCCGCGGGCGACAACGCCCAGGTGCCGGACCTCGTCGGCCGCGCCGCGGGCAACGAGAACGCCTGGTGCCCGCCGAACGCCCAGCACGCGCTGCGCCAGGCCAAGGTCCTCGGCGACAACGTCATCTCGGCCATGCGGGGCTTCTCGGCCGCGCAGACCGAGTACAAGCACGCCAACAAGGGTGCGGTGGCGGGCCTCGGCCTCCACAAGGGCGTCGCGATGATCGTCATGGGCAAGATGAAGATCAAGCTCAAGGGCCGTCTCGCCTGGTACATGCACCGTGGCTACCACGGTCTGGCCATGCCGACCTGGAACCGGAAGATCCGCGTCTTTGCGGACTGGACCCTCGGCATGTTCCTCAAGCGCGAGGTCGTCTCGCTGCGCGCCATGGAGAACCCCCGCGAGGAGTTCTACGAGGCCGCGAAGCCGGCTCCGCAGCCCAAGGCCGACTCCGTTCCCTCGGAGAAGGCGAAGGCCTCCTAACGGCGGTCGCGGCTCGGCCGCGGTCAACCAGTCGGCAACGGCGTCCACCAATCCGTGGGGTGGGCGCCTTTGTCGTGTGTCCGGTTTGTCGTGTGTCCCGGCCACCCACAGTTGATCTAATCTGACTGAACGGGACTACCGTGCCGACTCTTGGTGTTTAGGTGTCAGTTGAACGTTTCTCCTGACCTTGCATCATGGAGGTGTGTGCGACATGGCCGACGCCGCTCGACGGCTCACCGCGCTCGCGGAAGACGTCCTGGGAGCCCCGCTCCCGGTCCGGATCCGCGCCTGGGACCGCAGCGAGTACGGCCCCCCGGGCACGTCCGGGGCCCCCGTCCTGGTCATCCGCCGCCGCCGCGCCCTGCGCCGGCTGCTGTGGAAGCCGGGCGAGCTGGGCCTCGCCCGGGCCTGGGTCGCGGGCGACATCGACGTCGAAGGCGATCTCTACGAGGCGCTCGACCTCCTGGCCGGCTCCCTCTGGGAGCGCGGCGAGGGCACGCCCCGCTCCGGCCTCGCCGCCCTCCTCTCGGCCGTGCGCGACCCGCGCGTGCGCGCCGCGGGCGGTGAGCTCGTCAAACTGGCCGGCCCCGGACTGCCGCCCCGGCCGCCCCTCGAGGAGGCCCGCAGGACCGGCGGCCCCCTGCACACCCTGCGCCGCGACAAGCAGTCCATCAGCCACCACTACGACGTCGGCAACGCCTTCTACGAGCGCGTCCTCGGCCCCTCCATGGTCTACTCCTGCGCCTACTGGGGGAGCGACGGGGACGGAGCCTCCACCCTTGAGGAGGCCCAGAGCGCCAAGCTCGACCTCGTCTGCCGCAAGCTCGCCCTTCAGCCCGGGCAGCGCCTCCTCGACGTCGGCTGCGGCTGGGGCTCGATGGTGCTGCACGCGGCCCGCGAGTACGGGGTGAGCGCCGTCGGCATCACCCTCTCGGAGGAGCAGGCCGCCTACGCCCGCAAGCGCGTCGCCGAGGCCGGTCTGACGGAGCGCATCGAGATCCGGGTCCAGGACTACCGTGAGATCTCCGACGGCCCCTTCGACGCCATCTCCTCCATCGGCATGGCCGAGCACGTCGGCTCGGCGCGCTACGCCGAGTACGCCGCCGACGTGTACGCGCTGCTGAAGCCGGGCGGCCGGCTGCTCAACCACCAGATCGCCCGCCGCCCCCTGCAGGACGAGGAGGCGTACGAGGTCGACGAGTTCATCGACCGCTACGTCTTCCCCGACGGCGAGCTCGCCCCCGTGGGACGGACCGTCGCCCAGCTGGAGGAGGCCGGGTTCGAGGTGCGCGACGTCGAGTCGCTGCGCGAGCACTACGCCCTGACGCTGCGCCAGTGGGTGGTCAACCTCCAGCAGCACTGGCAGGAGGCCGTACAGCTGACCTCGGCCGGCCGCGCCCGGGTCTGGCGGCTGTACATGGCCGCCTCGGCCCTGTCCTTCGAGCGCAACAGGATCGGCGTCAACCAGGTGCTGGCCGTCCGTACGCCCGGGACGGGTGCGGCGGGGATGCCGCTGCGGGCGCGTAACTGGCGCTGACGCGCGAAGCGGCCCCACGGCTGATGCCGTGGGGCCGCTCTCCTCGTACCGCTGCCGCTACTCCGCCTTGATGGCGGACAGCATGTTCAGCTTCGCCGCCCGGCGGGCCGGCCACAGCGCGGCCAGTACGCCGACCACCGCGGCCAGCAGCAGGAACAGGCCCATCCGGCCCCACGGGAGCACGAGCTCGTAGGTGCTCAGGCCCTTGCGGATGAGGTCGCCTGCGGCCCAGCCGAAGAAGACGCCCAGGCCCACGCCCATCACACCGCCGAAGAGCGAGATGACCAGCGACTCCAGGCGGACCATCCGCTTGATGCCCTTGCGGTCCAGGCCGATGGCGCGCAGCATGCCGATCTCCTGCTGGCGCTCGAAGACGGACATGGCCAGGGTGTTGATGACGCCGAGGACGGCGACGATCACGGCCATGGCCAGCAGGCCGTAGAGCATGTTCAGCAGGAGGTTGATCATCTTGGAGATGCCGTCCGAGATGTCCTGCTTGGTCTGGATCTGAATGGCGGGGTTGTCACCGAGGGCCTTGCGCAGCGAGTCCTTGACGGCCTCGCCGGCGCCGTTCTTGGTCTTGACCATGACCTGGTTGTCGTTGACCTCGCTCAGGTGCGGGGCCAGGGTCCCGTTGTCGACCATGATGCCGCGCATCAGGTCGTTGCCCTTGTAGACGCCGGCGACCGTCAGACGGCCCTTCTTGCCGTCCTCGAAGGTCACGTCGAAGGACGAACCGGTCTTCCAGTGGTTGGTGCGGGACAGGGCGTCGTCGATGACGACCTGGTCGCCGGAGACGGTGAACGAGCCGGAGGCGAAGTCCAGCTTCGTCAGTTGGCCGACGGCCTTGCCGTTGACGCCCCTGAGCAGCTGGTGGTCGCCGTCGATGCGGGCCGGGGACTGGCGCATCGGGCTGGTGGCCGTGACGTCGGGGTGCGCGGCGAGCTTCTTCTCCACGTCCGGGGAGAGGGGGGTCATGCTCGCCATGGAGACGACGTAGTCGGCCTTGAGGGACTCCGTGGCCATCTTGTCGATGGCCTTCTGGACGCTGCCCGCGATCACGGTCAGACCGGTGATCAGGGTGAGGCCGATCATCAGCGCGGAGGCGGTCGCGGCCGTGCGGCGCGGGTTGCGCACGGCGTTCTGCCGGGCGAGCTTGCCGGGCATGCCGAACAGGCGCAGCAGCGGGGCCCCGGCGGCGATCACCGGGCGGGACAGCAGCGGGGTCAGGACGAAGATGCCGATCAGGACGACGGCCGCGCCCAGGCCCAGCACGGTGGAGCTGCTCGCCGTCAGCACGACGGCCGCGCCGAGGGCGGTGAGGGCTCCGCCGATGCTGTTGCGGACGACCAGGGACTTCGTGGTGGCCACGGCGTGGACGCTGTTCATCGCGGCGACCGGCGGGATCTTGGCGGCGCGGCGGCCGGGCAGCCAGGCGGCCAGCATGGTGACGACGATGCCGACGCACAGCGAGACCAGGACCGTGCTCGGGGCGATCACCAGCGGGCCGTCGGGGATGCTGGAGCCCGTGCTGCTGATGAGCGAGCGCAGACCGGCGCCGATGCCGATGCCCGCGACCAGTCCGGCGAGGCCGGCGACCGCGCCGACGACGAACGCCTCGATCAGCACGGAGCGGGTGATCTGGCGGCGGCTCGCGCCGACCGCGCGCATCAGGGCCAGCTCCTTGGTGCGCTGGGCGACCAGCATGGTGAAGGTGTTGGCGATGATGAAGATGCCGACGAAGAGCGCGATGCCGGCGAAGACCAGGAGGCTGGTCCGCATACCGTCCATGCCCTGGGCGATGATCTTCGCCTCGTCGTCGGCCAGCTTCTTGCCCGTGACCGACTCCGCGTCCTTCGGCAGGACCTTGTCGATGGAGGACTTCAGCGCCGCCTGAGAGGTGCCGGCGGCGGCCTTCACGTCGATCTGGCTGAACTCGCCGGGCTTGCCGTAGAGCTTCTGCGCGGTCGGGGTGTCGAAGAGGGCCAGGCTGCCGCCTGCGGAGACGGCGCCGTCGTCGGTGGTGAAGATGCCGGTGATCCGCTGGCTGAGCACGGGGCCGTCGACGGAGATGCGGACGGTGTCGCCGACCTTATAGCCGGCGCGCTCGGCGGTCTTGGCGTCGAGGGCGATCTCGCCGCTGGCCTGCGGCGCGCGGCCGTCCTTCATGGGGTAGCGGGCGTCCTTGCCGCCGGGGCCCGGGTAGTAGTTGGCGCCGGAGGAGGAGAAGCCCTCGCCTATCAGCTTGCCGTGCTTGTCGGCGATCGCCGCGAAGCCGTTGACGGAGCCGGTCGCGGAGGCGGCGCCGGGTACCTCGGCGGCCCGGTCCAGGAGGCCCTGGGTGAGCCGGGGGGTCTCGCCGGGGTTGCGGTCTTCGCCCTCCTTGTGGCGGGGCTGGATGGCGACGTCGACCTTGTCGTAGCCCTTCTGGGAGCTCTTCTGGTAGGCGTCGGAGATGGTCGAGGTGAAGACCAGGGTGCCGGAGACGAAGGCCACGCCGAGCATCACGGCGAGTACGGTCATCAGCAGCCGGGCCTTGTGCGCGAGTACGTTGCGCAAGGCGGTACGGAACATGGTCTGTGTGTCCTGGGGGAGTGGGCCCGTGCCGGGCCGTCGTCGGGAGGCTGGGGAGCGGCGGAGCCGTCTCTCAGCTCGTGCGGCCCTTGGCGTCGAAGCGCTTCATGCGGTCGAGGACCGCGTCGGCGGTGGGCTCGCGCATCTCGTCGACGATGCGGCCGTCGGCGAGGAAGACCACGCGGTCGGCGTAGGACGCGGCCACGGGGTCGTGGGTGACCATGACGACGGTCTGGCCGAGCTCGCGCACCGAGTTGCGCAGGAAGCCCAGGACCTCGGCGCCGGAGCGCGAGTCGAGGTTTCCGGTGGGCTCGTCCGCGAACATGATCTCGGGCTTGCCGGCCAGGGCGCGGGCGACGGCCACGCGCTGCTGCTGGCCGCCGGAGAGCTGGTTCGGGCGGTGCTTCAGGCGCCCGGAGAGGCCGACGGTGTCGACGACCGTGTCCAGCCACTTGCGGTCGGGCTTACGGCCGGCGATGTCCATCGGCAGGGTGATGTTCTCCAGCGCGGACAGCGTCGGGAGCAGGTTGAACGCCTGGAAGATGAAGCCGATCTTGTCGCGCCGCAGCCGCGTGAGCTTCTTGTCGCCCAGTGTGGTCAGCTCGGTGTCGCCGATCGTGGCCGAGCCGCCGGAGACCGAGTCCAGGCCCGCCATGCAGTGCATCAGCGTGGACTTGCCGGAGCCCGAGGGGCCCATGATCGCGGTGAACTCGGCCCGGCGGAATTCGACGGAGACCGCGTCGAGGGCGACCACCTGGGTCTCGCCCTGTCCGTAGACCTTGGTGAGGCCCGTGGCGCGGGCTGCCACTGCCGTGGGGCGGGCGGCGGTCTGGACGCCGTAGGGGGAGGTGGTCACGGGGCGGGCTCCTGTCGGGACGACGGTTTCGGGTACCCCTCCATCGTCCGCGCCGCGCGGCCTCCCGGGATCAGACCCAGCTCCCGTTCCCGGGGCAGACCTCGGTCTGACCCGGGAGGGCGCGTCTCCTCCTTGGGTATGACGCCGGGTGCCGCCCCGGAGGCGGCCTCCGGGGCGCCACCCGAGGCGGCGAGATTGCGACAATTCCGCAGGCCGTCCGGGGTCCCCCGGTGAACGGGCGGTATCGGCCCGTGGCATGTGCCTTTGGCGTCGTTCCTGCACTGATGCACCCTCAGTTGCCAATAAAATAAGACAACCTCGGGTCATCGTTCCGCTGTTTGGGGGGCGCTCCCCGGCTAGGCTCGTCCTGCTCTCCTCTTACCAGGGAGGCTCGCGCGCCTTTCCCTGCCCGTACGCCCGAGAGCGCTGCCCGGATGGTGGAATGCAGACACGGCGAGCTTAAACCTCGCTGGCCCTTCGGGCCGTGCCGGTTCAAGTCCGGCTCCGGGCACTCACCTGCTCCGAGTCCCCCACTCTCCGTAGGGAACCGAGTGCCGCCCGTTTGCGTTCTCCCCGTAGTGGTGGGGCGCGCGTGCCGGAAAAGATCCTTCCCAAGCACGAGCGCATTCTTTTGCCTACCTATTACTCTTGGTCGCAAGGCCGCGCAGGGTGGCCATGGATGGAGTGAGGATGAGGAGCAGCAACCCGGTCTTCTCGCGGCGGTTCCGCGGCAACAACGGCTACGCGGGCTTCAACGCGGCGCCGCAGGCCGGGACCGCGGCCCAGGGCAACCCGTACGCGAACAGTCCGTACGCGCAGCAGCCCGCCAACCCGTACGCCACCAACCCTTACGCCCAGGGCGGCCCGGATCTCCAGCAGGGCTATCCGCAGGCCCCCGCCACCACGGGCCGCATGACGATGGACGACGTCGTCATGCGCACCGGCATGACGCTCGGCACGGTCATCCTGGCCGCTGCCGTCGGCTGGGGGCTGAACGTCCCGGTCGCACTCGGCTACGGCGCAGGCCTTATCGCGATGCTCCTGGGCTTCGCCCAGTCGATCTTCCTGCGCAAGCCGGTCCCCGCGGTGATCCTCGCGTACGCCGCGTTCGAGGGCCTCTTCCTCGGCGTGGTCAGCAAGGCCTTCAACCACTACGCGCAGGGCGCCCCGGTCCAGGCCGTGCTCGGCACGATGCTCGTCTCGGTCGGCGTGCTCATCGCGTACAAGACCCGCCTGATCCGCGTCAACCGGCGCTTCACCCGCTTCGTGACGGCCGCCGTGATCGGCTTCGTCCTGCTGATGATGGTGAACATGCTGTTCGCCGTGATCGGCGGCGGTGACGGCCTCGGCCTGCGCACGGGCTGGCTCGGCATCGTCGTCGGCGTCGTCGGCGTGCTGATCGGCGCGGCCGTCCTCGCGCTGGACTTCAAGCAGGTCGAGGACGGCATCCAGTACGGTGCGCCCCGCGAGGAGTCGTGGTTCTCGGCCTTCGGCCTCACGGTCTCGCTGGTGTGGATCTACATCCAGATGCTGCAGCTGATCGGCATCCTCAACGAGGACTAGCCGGTCGGCAGTGAATGCAGTCGGTGAACGAAGGGCCCGGGAGTTTTCCCGGGCCCTTCGCCGTATGCGCCTTCAGATCTGCATCAGGCGGACGAACGGGGGTGTCGTCCGGCCTGTGCGGAGTGCGGTGTGCGCCGCACTACAGAAGCTTCCGGGCGGCCCGCCGGAGGTCGTACTCGTGGACGATCGCCTTGGCGTGGCCATATGCGAGATCGTGCTCTCCGCGCAGCCAGCTGACCTTCTCCTCGAAGCGGAAGAGAGAAGGGCCTTCCTCGACCGTGCGCAGCCAGTCGGCCACTTCGCGGCCGGTGCAATGGGGGATTCGGGAGAGCAGGTTCCGGTGGGTCTCGTCGGAGAAGACGTGGGACATCGGCGCCTCCGGACGCGTCGAATGATGGTCCTTCATGTCACCGTGCCCGACTGTGCAGACGTTGGCAACACTCCGGCAACGGCGCATAGGCTCGCGCTGTGGATGATGTGACGTCTCTTCTGACCGCCGTGGACGCTTTCGCCGACCGGCTGCGTGCCCTGCCGCAGTCCCGCCTGAGCAGGGGAGCGGCCGCGGAAGCGCTGTCCCTCGCCCGGGAGCTGGCGGTGTGGGCGCAGCGGATCGAGGAACCCGGGACCGTGGTGCCGAGGGAAATGCCCGAAGCGGGGATGTTCGCGGTCGCCGACCAAGTGGCGGTGGCCGGTCACGATTTGGCCGAGGCCCTGGCCGCCGGCGGCGCTCAGCAGGCGCCGGAGGGGGTCGGCGCGGCGGAGGCGGTGGCGCTGATCGAGGCGGCGGCGAAGAGGTGTGGTCTGTAGCGGGTGCTGCGTACGGGCGCGGTGCTGCGTACGTGCGCGGTGCTGTACGTACGCGGTGTCGTACGGGACGGGGCGGCTCGGCGCCGCCGGGTGCCGCCGTCGTGGCTGATCGCCGCCGCGGCGGGAGCAAGGACGCGAGGCGTCCTTGACCGGGCGCGCACCGGCGAAGGGGCCCGCCTTCTGCGCCGGCTCACTCGTCGCTGAGGACGCGCCCCGCGCTTTCCGGCGGTGCCGGACCGGCGTCAGGCCGTCAGGCCGTCACGCACTCATGCCGTCATCCGTCATCCGTCATGCCGTCATGCCGTCACGCCGTCACAAAGACGCGATCACCCGGTCCGCGAGGACGTAGACCTTCTCCTCGCCGCAGCCGAAGGTCAGGGCGTACGCGCCGGAGACCCCGGAGCCGCCCAGCAGGACGGGGGCGTCGCCGGCGTCCAGGGCGTCCGCCAGGCGCTCGGCGGTCTCGCGGTGGCCGGGGGTCATGCAGACGGTGGTGCCGTCGGCGAAGACGTAGACGTCGAGCGTGCCGAGCGGGCCGGGGCGCACGTCGGTCAGCGGGACGCGGGCGTCCGCGAGCTCGCCGAGCCGCTCCACCGTGCTCTCGTGGTCGCCTGTGGCCGCCACGGGCGAGAAGTCGGGGTGGGAGGGGTGGCGGCGGCGGGCGGCGGCCAGCTCGGGGGAGTCCGCGGCCTCGGCCTCGGCGGCCGCGGCCTCCGAGAACTCGGCGAGCTCGGCCAGTTCGGCCAGTTCGGTGAGCTCGGCCAGCGGCTCCAGGCCGACGAGGTCGGCCTGGCGGGGCAGGTAGAGGCCGCCGTAGGGGCCCTCGGCGAGGTCGTCACCGAGGCCGGACAGGCCCGGCAGCGACGGGATGTCACCGGCTCCGCCGAGCTCGCGGGCCTCCTGGGCGGCCCAGAACGCACGGGCCTCGGCGAGCTCCCGCTCGCGCTCCTCGGCGAGGGCGTCGGCGACGGCCGCCCGTATTTCCGCGAGCTCCGCGCCGGGGGCGGGGCGGGCTGCGGGCACGGTGGGGTGCGTGCGGCGCTCGGCCGTGGCGGAGGCGAGGTCGGCGCGCAGGGCGGTGATCTGGCGGCGCAGGCCGCGAGTGGCGTGCAGGGCGGCGGCGCCCGCGGCCGTCGCGGTGGCCGCGGCCAGCAGCAGGGCAAGGGACATGGCGCTCACTGACGTACTCCCGGTTGCTATGGATCCCCCAGATTCCTACCTCAGCTTGAGGCGTGCTCCCAGGAGACCCCAGTGCAAAACGTCATGAAGCGGGCGGGACTTACGTCCCGGACGTTGTCCCTTCAACATCTCTGACCTGCGGAAACGAATCGCCCCCGGGACGTTGGTCACATCCTGGGGGCGATTCGGTCACGGTTGCGCAAGCGGCTCGTGAGGCCGTTCGTCCTCGGCTCGGCCGCTCGTATTCCGCCGCACTCCGCTGCGGCTCAGCTCAGCCGCTCGATGACCATCGCCATGCCCTGGCCGCCGCCCACGCACATGGTCTCCAGGCCGAACTGCTTGTCGTGCCACTGCAGCGAGTTGATGAGCGTGCCGGTGATCCGGGCGCCCGTCATGCCGAAGGGGTGGCCGACGGCGATGGCGCCGCCGTTGACGTTCAGGCGGTCGATGTCGATGCCCAGCTCCTGGTAGGCCGGGATGACCTGGGCCGCGAAGGCCTCGTTGATCTCGACCAGGTCGATGTCGCCGATGCTCATGCCGGCCCGCGCCAGGGCCTGCTTGCTGGCCTCGACCGGGCCGAAGCCCATGATCTCGGGGGAGAGGGCGGAGACGCCGGTGGAGACGATCCGGGCCAGCGGGGTCAGGCCCAGCTCGCGCGCCTTGGTGTCGGACATGATCACCAGGGCGGCGGCGCCGTCGTTGAGCGGGCAGCAGTTGCCCGGGGTGACCAGGCCGTCCGCGCGGAACGAGGGCTTGAGGCCGGCCACGCCCTCCATCGTCACGCCCGCGCGCGGGCCGTCGTCCTTGGCGACGACCGTGCCGTCCGGGGTGGTGACCGGGGTGATCTCGCGCTCCCAGAAGCCGTTCTTGATGGCCTCCTCGGCGAGGTTCTGCGAGCGGACGCCGAACTCGTCCATCTCCTCGCGCGAGATGCCCTTCAGGCGGGCCAGGTTCTCGGCGGTCTGGCCCATCGCGATGTACGCGTCGGGCACGAGGCCGTCCTCGCGCGGGTCGTGCCACTCCTCGCCGCCCTGCTCGGCGCGGGCGGCGGTGCGGGCCTCGGCCTCGGCGAAGAAGGGGTTGTGGCTGCCGGGCATGCCGTCCGAGGAGCCGTTGACGGTCCGGGAGACCGTCTCCACGCCCGCGGAGATGAAGACGTCGCCCTCGCCGGCCTTGATGGCGTGCAGCGCCATGCGGGACGTCTGCAGGGACGAGGAGCAGTAGCGGGTGATCGTGCAGCCGGGCAGGTGGTCCATGCCCATCTGTACGGCCACGATGCGGCCGAGGTTGTGGCCCTGCTCGCCGCCGGGCAGGCCGCAGCCGAGCATCAGGTCGTCGATGTCGCGCGGGTCGAGACCGGGGACCTTGTCGAGCGCGGCCTTGATGATCGTCGCGGTCAGGTCGTCGGCACGCATGCCCTTCAGCGAGCCCTTGAAGGCGCGACCGATGGGCGAACGGGCGGTTGAGACGATCACGGCTTCGGGCATCACGGCTCCAGGGCGTGAGAAAGCAGGACTGGGTGGAAGTTACCCGCCCGTAGGGCCCGGGTCACGGCTTGGTCACTGTGACCCCTCGCACTCTTGCCGCGGCACCCGGGGCCGGGCAGGCGGGGACGGCCTTCCCGCATAGGTCAAGGGTGCCTCGCACGCCCTTGAACCGGGGAGGAAGCGCGACGGTGGGAAGGCGCGTCTCCGGGCGGTCGGGCTGCCCCAGGCATCACGTCCCGCCCCGGGTCGCCCGGGACCAGACATGGTGCGGTGTCGGCTCCGTGTGGGCCGGGAGGCGGCGGCGTTTGCGGTGTTTGAGGAGGGCCCAGCGGCCCCGGGCGGCGGTGACCTCCGTACCGCCCTCGGCCGCCGCCTCCGCCGCCGCACGGGCGACCGGCAGGATGCCCTCGCGGCGGGCCGCGTCCGGCCGCTCTTCGTCCTCCGGCCACAGCCCCAGCGCCGCGCACAGCGTCGGCAGGACGGCCATCGCCGCGGTGGCGTAGCCCTCGGCGGAGGGGTGGAAGTTGTCGGGTCCGAACAGCTCCCGCGGGTTCGCGGCGAACTCCGGGCCCAGGAGGTCGCCCAGCGACACCGTGCGGCCGCCCGCCTCGATCACCCCTATGGTCTGCGCCGCGGCCAGCTGGCGGCTCTGCCGCCGCGCCACCCACCGCAGCGGCTGGTAGACCGGCTCGATCGTGCCGAGGTCGGGGCAGGTGCCCACGACGACCTCGCTGCCCGCCTCCCGCAGCCGCCGCACCGCGTCGGACAGCAGCCGTACGGACCGCGCGGCCGGCATCCCGTGCGTGACGTCGTTCGCCCCGATCATGATCACGCAGACGTCGGGGGCGCGCTCCACGTCGTCGAGCAGCAGGGTGACCTGCCGGTCCAGGTCGTGCGAGCGGGCTCCGGACAGGGCCACGTTGCGCAGCTCCACAGGGCGCTCGGCGACCGCGGCGAGCCCGGAGGCGAGCAGGGCCCCCGGCGTCTGCCGGGGCCGGTGCACGCCCTGCCCGGCGGCCGTGGAGTCGCCGAGCAGGCCGAGCAGCAGCGGCTCGCGCCCGAGCCGGTGGACGAAGGCGGAGCCGTAGCGGCCGTCCGCGTGGGGCGGGGCGTCGTTGGAACCGCCCACCACCCGCCTGGCCAGCCGCGCCTCGGTCAGCAGGATCCCGGCCGCGGTGGCCCCGAGCAGGCCGATGCCGCCGCCTCCGTAGGCCGCCGCGGCGGCGATGCGCCGGGCGACCCTCGCCCGCGACGTGGAGATGGGTGACATGGGCCGGACCTCCTCCGCAGCCGGGTTCCGAGCCGCGTACGCGGTTTTACAAACGCTTCATAAAGCATTCATGAATGCCCCGCACCCTTGGTAGAGCGCGCTATGAGCAGGTTGCCCCGAGCGCCCGCATCTGCAACGCGCCGTTGGAGCGGCCGGATGCGTTCTAGGCTGGCCGTATGGGTACGCGAGACCGCTAGTGCCCCCGACCGCGGAGATCACCGTGCAGTATCACGATTCGATGATTGAGCTCGTTGGCAACACCCCGCTCGTGAAGCTCAACAGCGTGACCGAAGGCATCCAGGCCACCGTTCTTGCCAAGGTCGAGTACTTCAACCCGGGCGGCTCCGTGAAGGACCGGATCGCCCTGCGCATGATCGAGGCCGCGGAGAAGTCCGGTGAGCTCAAGCCGGGCGGCACCATCGTCGAGCCGACCTCCGGCAACACGGGTGTCGGTCTGGCGATCGTGGCCCAGCAGAAGGGTTACAAGTGCATCTTCGTCTGCCCGGACAAGGTCTCCACTGACAAGATCAACGTGCTGCGGGCCTACGGCGCGGAGGTCGTCGTCTGCCCGACCGCGGTCGACCCGGAGCACCCGGACTCGTACTACAACGTCTCCGACAAGCTCGTGCGCGAGACGCCCAACGCCTGGAAGCCCGACCAGTACAGCAACCCGAACAACCCCCTCTCGCACTACTACTCCACCGGCCCCGAGCTGTGGGAGCAGACGGAGGGGAAGATCACCCACTTCGTGGCGGGCGTGGGCACCGGCGGCACCATCAGCGGCACCGGGCGTTACCTGAAGGAGGTCAGCGACGGCCGCGTCAAGGTCATCGGCTCGGACCCGGAGGGCTCGGTCTACAGCGGCGGCTCCGGCCGTCCGTATCTGATCGAGGGCGTCGGCGAGGACTTCTGGCCGAGCGCCTACGACGGCACGGTGACCGACGAGATCATCGCGGTCTCCGACAAGGACGCCTTCCAGATGACGCGCCGCCTCGCCAAGGAGGAGGGCCTGCTCGTCGGCGGCTCCTGCGGCATGGCGGTCGTCTCCGCCCTGCGCGCCGCCGAGAACCTCGGCCCGGACGACGTCGTGGTCGTCCTCCTGCCGGACAGCGGCCGCGGCTACCTGAGCAAGATCTTCAACGACGAGTGGATGGCGGACTACGGCTTCCTGGAGGAGGCCGGCGACGCCGCCCGCGTGGGCGACGTGCTGCGCCGCAAGGACGGCGGCCTGCCCTCCCTGGTGCACATGCACCCGGAGGAGACGGTCGGTGAGGCCATCGAGGTGCTCCGCGAGTACGGCGTCTCGCAGATGCCCATCGTCAAGCCGGGCGCGGGGCACCCCGATGTGATGGCCGCCGAGGTCATCGGCTCGGTCGTGGAGCGCGAGCTGCTGGACGCCCTGTTCACCCAGCGCGCCTCGCTCTCCGACCCGCTGGAGAAGCACATGTGCGCGCCGCTGCCGCAGGTCGGCTCCGGCGAGCCCGTCGCGGACCTGATGGCCGTGCTGGGCGAGGCGGACGCGGCGATCGTCCTGGTCGAGGGCAAGCCCACCGGTGTGGTGAGCCGTCAGGACCTGCTGGCGTTCCTCGCGGAGAGCGCCGGGAAGACCAACGGCGCCAAGTAGCCCCGCCCTTCCGGAGCGGCTTCCGGGCCCGGTCGCGGCCGCCTTTCCGGCCGCCGCGTGAACGGGGTGCGGACGGGGCGCGGACGGACGGCCCGTAAAAGGTACGTATGCGTCACGCGCCCGCAGCACCGGCTTAACAACCGTCCGGCATATTGGGGGTGTCGGCCCGGGCCATCCCCGGCCGGCACCCGAACGGCGGCGGGAAACTCCGGAGCGGCTCCCGGACTCCACAGCCGCCCGGACGCGGTCCACCGGCCCTGACTCCGGCCCGTGTCCCCGTGGGGGACCGCCGTCGTCCCGACTCCGGCTCCGGCCGGGGTGCGGCGGTCCCTCGCGCATCTCCCCGAGTGCGCCTTCCGGGCGCGGTGCGCCTTCACTCCAAGCCCGGAGCCTTTGCGTCAAGCCGGAGTCTTCACTCCCAGTCGGACGCGCCGTCCTGCTTGTTCCGCCGCTGCCACGGGAACAGCCCCGCCACGTTCAGGGCGTTGACGCCCACGATGCCCGCCCAGGCCACCAGGAGCCCCGGCAGCTGCGCGTTGACCACGGCTATCGCGGACAGCGGGATGGCCAGCACCAGCGAGACCGCGGCGAAGCCGAAGCGCTCGCCGAAGCCGCCGGGGCCGTGCCCGTCGAGGTGCGGCCGGGCCCCGCGGGCGACGGCCATCTGCACCTCCGCCGACTGCCGGCGCACCCGCCGGTCGATCGCGGCGTCGAGTTTCCGGTCGACCTTCTCCAGGAAGGCGTCCACCAGCTCCGCCTCGTACTCCGGGCCCAGCTCCTTGCGGGTCTCCAAAGTGGCGGCGAGGTCCTTCTTCAGCTCATGGTCGCGGGCCGTCATGCATACGACGATACGGTCGGCGGTGCCCCGCGTCGGTGGGGCTAGCACCCGTATCCGCCGTAGGGGCAGCCTCGTGACCGCCGGGGCGCCGCTGGAAGGAGCAGTTCCGTGCCCGGACCGACCGAACCCCTGCTGACCTCCCTCACCGCGCTCGCCGCAGGAACGGGCGGGGACCGCCCGGACGCCCTCAGCGTCGCGGGGCGGGCCTTCTCCCGGGAACAACTGCTGGGCGCCGCCGCCGCGGTGGCGCACCGCATCGCGGGCGCCCCGGCCGTCGCCGTGCACGCCGATGCGTCGCCGGAGACCGCGGCGGCCGTGGTGGGCGGGCTGCTCGCCGGGGTGCCGGTCGTGCCGCTGCCGCCGGACGCGGGTCCGGCCGAGCGCGGCCACATCCTGCGTGACTCCGGCGCCGCCCTGGTGCTCGGCGGCGGCGAGGGGCTGCCCGTCGATTTCGGGGAGCAGCGCGACTGGTCCGGTGCCGAGCCCGCCCCGGACAGCACCGCGCTGATCCTCTACACCTCCGGCACCACCGGTGCCCCCAAGGGTGCGCTGATCCCGCGCGGCGCGGTGGCCGCGGGCCTCGACGGGCTCGCCGAGGCGTGGCAGTGGACCGCCGAGGACACCCTCGTGCACGGGCTGCCGCTCTTCCACGTCCACGGCCTCGTCCTGGGCGTCCTGGGGGCGCTGCGGACCGGCTGCCGGCTCGTGCACACCGGTCGGCCGACGCCGGAGGCGTACGCGGCGGCGGGCGGCAGCCTGTACTTCGGGGTGCCGACGGTGTGGTCCCGGGTGGTGCGCGAGCCGTCCGCGGCGCGGGAGCTGGCCGGGGCGCGGCTGCTGGTGTCGGGCAGCGCGGCCCTGCCCGCGCCCGTCTTCCGGGACCTGGAGGCCCTCACCGGGCAGCGGCCCGTCGAGCGCTACGGCATGACCGAGACCCTGATCACCGTCTCCGCCCGGGCCGACGGCGAGCGCCGGCCGGGCGCGGTGGGCACCCCGCTGCCGGGCGTCCGCACGCGCCTCGCGGCCACCGAGGGCGGCATCGGCGAGCTGGAGGTCTGCGGGCCGACGCTCTTCAGCGGCTACCTGGGCCGCCCGGAGGCGACGGCGGCCGCGCACACGGCCGACGGCTGGTTCCGTACGGGCGACATCGCCGCCGTCGAGGAGGACGGCACGCACCGCATCGTGGGCCGCGCCTCCACCGACCTGATCAAGTCCGGCGGCTACCGGGTCGGGGCGGGCGAGGTCGAGAACGCCCTCCTCGACCACCCCGCGGTCCGCGAGGCCGCCGTGGTCGGGGTGGAGCACGAGGACCTCGGGCAGGAGATCGTCGCGTACGTGGTGGCGGACGGCGTGAGCGAGAAGGCGCTGATCGATTTCGTGGCCGGTCACCTGTCCGTGCACAAGCGGCCGCGCCGCGTGCGCTTCCTCGACGCGCTGCCGCGCAACGCCATGGGCAAGCCCCAGAAGAAGCTCCTGCCTCCGCTGTGACCCGGTGACCCGGAGGGGACCCCGTGGATATGGCCACGGAGGCCCGCCCACCCCTGCATAATTTCATGCAGGGGTGGTGGTCGGTGAATGACCGCTGCCGCAGACCGCCGACGACCATGGAGGGCCCGATGAGCGACACCGGGGGCGAACCGGAAGCCACCGCACGGCTGCAGAAGCTCTTCGAAGGGCACCGGCTGACGCCGACTCAGCGCCGCATCGCCCACTGCATGGTGCGCCGCGCGGCCGACGCGCCCTTCCTCTCCAGCGTCGAGCTCGCCGAGCTGGCCGGCGTCAGCCAGCCCTCGGTCACCCGCTTCGCCGTCGCCCTCGGCTTCGACGGCTACCCGGCGCTGCGCCGGCACCTGCGCGACGTCGTCCCCGCGGCGGCCGAGCCGGGCGACGGCGAGACCGCGTACAACGAGTACCAGCAGGCCGTCCACGTCGAGATCGACAACCTCCGCCACCTCGCCTCGGTCCTCGCCGACCCCGCCCCGGTCACCCGCGCCGGCCGGCTGCTCGCGCAGTCCCGGCCGCTGCTCGTGCTCGGCCTGCGCGCCGCCACCGCCCAGGCCGCCGGCTTCGCCTACTTCGCCCGCAAGGTCCACCCCGACGTGCGGCTCCTGGACGAGGGCGGCACGCTCCTGCCGGACCGCATAGACGCGGCCGTACGGGCCGGGGCGAGCACGCTGCTGTGCTTCGCGCTGCCCCGCCACCCGCGCGAGGTGGTCGAGGCGCTGGAGTACGCGCAGGGCCAGGGCCTGACCGTCGTCACCGTCGCCGACTCCACCTTCGCCCCCGTCGCCCGCCACAGCGACCTGCTGCTCCCCGCCGCCGTCGGCACCGGGCTCGCCTTCGACACCGCATGCGCCCCGATGCTGCTGGGGCGCATGCTGCTGGAGGCGATGTGCGACGCCCTGCCGGACGCCCAGGCGCGCCTGGAGGAGTTCGACGCCAAGGCGGTGGCGCGGGGGCTGTTCGTGGAGTAGCCCGGGCTCAGGAGGCCGGGGCGTCCCGGAAGCGCATCTCCGGGAAGCGCGGCGACGGGCCGTCCAGCAGCCGCCCGTCCCGCCCCTTGAGGAAGCGGTCGAAGAACGCCACCACGTACGCGCGCGTGGCCGCCACCGCGCGCTCCGGGCGGACGGTCCCGATGTTCTGGCGGAGCTCCTCCTCCGACAGCGCGCCCTGCCGGGCGAGCGCGGGCAGCAGCGAGACGCCGTCGGTGTACGTGCCGTGCGCCGCGCCCGCCATGGTCAGCTCGGTCTGCCGGCCGCGCGAGTGCTGCCGGAAGGACGCCCACGACGCCCGGTTGTCGGCCGCGCCCGGGCCGTCGGAGCCCAGCAGGAGGAACGGCCGGTCGACGCCCTCGCGCGCCACGGTGCTCAGGTTGCTGCCCGTGCTGTCGGGAAGGGGGAAGTCCATCTGGCCGTCCATGTTGATCCCCGCCTTGAGGCGGCGGTCGTCGTGCAGGGCCTGCGCCGCCGTGAAGCCGCCCGCGGACTGCCCGGCCATGCCCACGTGCCGCAGGTCCATCGCGTCACCCAGGCCGCGCGGCAGGCCCCGCCGCCACTGCGCCGAGCCGAGGGTGTCCAGGACGAACCGCGTGTCGTCCACCCGGGCCTTCACCGCCCTGCGGATCGTGGCGTCGACCTCGGTCACGGGTGCGCCGGCGAGCGAGGGCAGTACGGACTCCGCCAGCTCCCCGCTCGCCAGGCGTACTTCGGAGGAGTCGTAGGGGTGGTCGACGGTGACGACGACGTAGCCCCGGGAGGCCAGCTCCTCGGCCAGGCCGGTGTTCCAGGTGCGCGGGTCGCCCAGCCCGGCGGAGTACAGCACGACCGGCAGAGACCTGCTGCCGCGCGCCACGGGAGCGTCCACGCGCGCGTGCGTACGCGTCGACGCCCAGTCGGCGGCGTCCGGGCGCACGTGGTAGTTGAAGCTGCCCGCGCCCCGGGCGGAGCCGAAGTGGGCGGCGGCGGAGGGGTCCATGTGGGGCGCGGCGGAGGACTCCTCGTGGTCCGCGGGGTAGAAGAGGCTGATCGTGACCTGGCGGTCGCCGCGCTCCGGCTTCCAGGGGTCCTTGCGCGCGGTGTCCACCAGGTGGCGGGTGACCGTGCCGACGGCGTGGGGGCCGGTGGGGGCGGGCAGGGCGCCCGGGGTGCTCTTCGCGGTCGTGGCTGTGGCTGTCGCCGGGGCCGGGGCCTGCGCCGCGGCGGGAACCTGGGCACGGGCCCGGGCCTGGGCCGCATGGGCGTCCGGCGCGGGCACGAGCGCGCTCAGCAGCCCGGTCGCGGCCAGCGCCCCCGCAGCGAGGGCCGCCCTCCGCCGCAGTCCGCTGTCCCGCCGCGCCGGCTCCCGCCGCTCGCCCCCTCGTTCGTGGACAGCCATCCCCGTCTCCTCCCGCTCGTCCCACCCCTGCAGGGACGACCATAGGGACCACACGACTGCGCACACGTCATACGGCGGAGCCAAGTCCGGGGTGATACCGGGGTATGACCCCTGTGAGGTACATGCGGCGGATTCTCAGCTCGCACTCAGATTCGTTGGTTAGCCTGCCGCGTGACGACGGGATCGAGGGGATTTCAGAGGGAAAGGCGGGTTTCGACGTGGGGCGCGGTTCGTATGCGCTGGCGCGGGTGGCGGTGGTGGTCAGGGCCCCGGCCGGCTGGCTGTGGTGGCCGGGCCTGCTGAGCGCGGGCACCGGCGTCCTGGTGCCGGGGATCACCGGGCGGCGGATCGGCGTGCTCGCCGGAGCGGCGCTGTTCCTCATCGTCGCGGGCGCGGTCTTCGCCGTGCGCCGCCCGCGGTACGCGGCCCTGGCGCGCGGGGCCTCACGGGCGGGCCGGTCGGTCTTCCTCCAGGACCGCGCCGTCACCCTGCGCAACTGGCGGCGCGCCCGCCGCTGGTGGCTGCTCCTCGCCTTCCTCGCCGCCGTGGGCTCCACCTTCCTGGTCCCGGCCGCCGCGGGCATGGCCCTCGCCGGTGCGGGCGCGGGCCTGTGGGCGAAGGCCCTGTGGCTGGGCGGCCTGGAGCGCCGCGGCGGCTCCCTGCTGTGGGTGCGTACGGAGTGGGCGCAGGCGTCCCCCGCCGCCAAGCCCGTGCGCGGCTACCTGTCCACCGGGCTCGCCGCGGGCGATGCCGCGCCCGGTGGCGGCCGGCGCCGCGCCGGCCGGGTGCCGGCGGGGGCGGCGGTCGGCGAAGCGCGCTGACGCCTGCTCGGTGCGCCCGCCGAGGCCCGGTCAGCGAAGCGCGCTGAGATCGGCCGCGTAGGCGCCGCCGCTCTCGGTGACGAGCTCGCCGAGGGTCTGCGGGGCTCGTACGGTCGCGAACCGCACGCCGTCACTCTCCTCTTCTGCGGATGCATAGCCGTAAACCCCGGGACGGGGCAGAGAGTTGTACGCGAAGTGGTTCGAGAAGTAGTACGCGCCGGTGTCGAGCAGCGCCACGTGGTCGCCCGCCTCCAGCAGGGGAAGGGGTCTGCCCACCGCGATCAGGTCGCCCGCGAAGCAGCACGGCCCCGCGACGTCCTGGTCGACCGGCGGTCCCGTCTTCGGCCGCCCCTGCGCGTCGAAGACCGCGACCCGCAGCGGCCAGGACGCGGGCGCGAACACCGTGCGCGTGGCCACCTGGGCGCCCGCGTGCGTCACGGCGATCCGCCGGCCGCCCGCGGTCTTGGTGTACTCGACGCGGGCCAGCACCATGCCGCTCTTGGCCAGCAGGGAGCGGCCGAACTCCGTCACCAGCCCGTAGCGCCCGTCGAACAGGCCCGGGGCGGCGTCCGCCAGCAGACGGGCGTACGCGCGGAAGGTCGGGGTCACGTCGTCCGAAGCGAAGTTCACGGGCAGCCCGCCGCCGATGTCCAGCGTGGTGACCTGTCGGCGCCCCACCGTCCGGTTGATCTCCTCCGCCAGGTCGTACGCCGCGCGCACCCCGGCCGCCATCAGCTCCAGTGGGCAGCCCTGGGAGCCCACGTGGGCGTGCAGCCGGGACAGCCAGGGGCGCTCGGCGTAGGCGCGGATGAGCCAGGCGCGCGCCCCTTCGTCGCGCAGCGCCACCCCGAACTTCGACGTGTCCGTCGCGGTGCTCAGCGCGCCGATGCTGCCGCCGCCCACCTGGGGGTTGACGCGGACGCCGAGTGCGGAGCGGGGCGGGCCGGAGGCCTCCCGCAGCAGCCCGTCCAGCCGGGCGAGCTCCTCGCGGCTGTCGGCGTTGACCGCCACACCCAGCGCGAGGGCCTCGCGGAGCTCCGCCGTGGTCTTGGCGGGGGAGTCCAGCACGATCCGCTCCGGGGCGATCCGCGCCGTCCGGGCCAGCGCCAGCTCCCCGGGGCTCGCCACTTCGGCGCCCAGCCCTTCCTCGGCGAGCAGCCGCAGCACGGGCACGAGGGAGGCGGCCTTCACGGCGAACGCGTGCAGGGTCGTGCCGTGCGCCGCCCCGGCAATCGCGAAGGCCTCGCGCAGCTCCGCCGCGGCCGTGAGGATCCCCCGCACGTCCAGCAGGCCGGCGACGGGGGACCAGGCGGGCAGCAGCCCTTGCCGGATCGCGGCGCGCACCACGGTGCCGGGGGAGATGTCGCTGGAGGACATGAAGCCACTCCACCACACCGGGCCGTGAAAATGGCATGCGCTGCGGGCGGTTTCCGCACACGATGAGCCTCAAGTGCGACGGCACGCGCGGGCGTGTGCGGAGCCGCTGCGGGCAGGGACGGGGTGCGAGCCGGACCGGCCCGGAGCCGTGGGACGCCTTCGACCGGCTCATCGGTGCCGGTCGACGGGCGCCGCCCCGGCGGCGGCGCGTTCGGCCCGCAGCCTGCGGCTCACACCGCAACCGCAGCAGGTGCCGCGGCTTCCGTCGCAGTGAGCAGGCCGGCCAGTGCCGCCCGCGTCTCCTGCAGCTCCCCGATGCGCGCGTCGAGCCCCTGCAGCTGTTCGCGCAGGTGCAGGGCCACGCATGGATCGAACTCCGCTTCCCCGGCGCCTCGCACGCACGGCAGGACGTCCCGGATGACGCGCGTCGGCAGGCCCGCCGCCAGCAGCACGCGGATGCGGCGGACCGTCTCCGGCGCGTCCTGCTCGTAGCGCCGGTGACCGCTGGGCAGCCGGTGGGAGCCGAGCAGGCCCTGCTCCTCGTAGTAGCGCAGCAGCCGCACGCTCACTCCGGTCTCGCGCGCCAGGTCACCGATCTTCATATGAGCCGCCTCACACGGGGTTGATTCTCACACGGGTGTGAGAATTTAGCGTTCCGGTCATGACGAACACCACCACGGCTCCCGCTTCTTCCTCCGTCCACAGCATCGGCGGCGACCTGCCGGTCTCCCGCATCGGCTACGGCGCCATGCGGCTGGCCGAGACCCCCGACGGGCTCGCCGACCCCATGCAGGCGCCCATCTGGCGCGCGCCGCAGGACCGCCGCGGCGCGGTCGCGCTGCTGCGGCGCGCGGTCGAGCTCGGCGTCGACCTCATCGACACCGCGGACGCCTACTCCCTCGGCGAGAGCGAGACGCTCATCGCGGAGGCCCTGCACCCGTACGCCGGCCGCGTGACCGTCGCCACCAAGGTCGGCGTCGTACGGCCCAGCCCTGCCGAATGGGTGACGCACGGTCACCCTGCCTACCTCCGTCAGCAGGCCGAGCTCGCCCTGCGGAGGCTGCGCGTGGACCGCCTGGACCTGCTTCAGCTGCACCGCATCGACCCGGAGTACCCCCTCGCGGACCAGCTCGGCGCCCTCCGGCAGCTGCAGGACGAGGGCAAGGTGCGGCACATCGGCCTGTCCGAGGTGACCGTCGCCGAACTGCGCGCGGCGCAGGAGATCGCCCCCATCGCCTCCGTCCAGAACATGTACAACCTCTCGGCGCGCGGCCACGGCGACGTCGTCGACTACGCCGCCGAGCACGGCATCACCTTCTTCGCCTACTTCCCGGTCGCCGTGGGCGCGCACGCGGCCCCGGGCGGGCCCGTCGCAGACGTCGCGCGCGAGGTGGGCGCGACGCCCGCGCAGACGGCGCTCGCCTGGCTGCTGCGCCGTTCGCCGACGCTCGTCCCCCTCCCGGGCACGCGGTCGCTCGCGCACCTGGAGGAGAACACCGGCGCGCTGGACGTCCGGCTGACGGACGTCCAGTACGACCGGCTGAGCGCGATCGGCGGGCAGGCCTGAGGCCCTGCGGGCCCGAGGCGCCCACGACGTGCCGCGCGGCCGCCGGAGAAGGCTCAGACCTCCCGTACGCCCGCGCGCCAGACCGCCGAGACCAGCGGAACGCCCGGCCGGTAGGCGAGGTGGACGTGCGACGGGGCGTCGAGGAGGGCGAGGTCGGCGCGGGTGCCGGGGGCTATGCGGCCCACGTCCGTACGGCGCAGCGCGGCCGCGCCGCCCGCGGTCGCGGACCGGACGGCCTCGTCCGGGGTCATCCCCATGTCCCGCACGGCCAGCGCGATGCAGAACGGCATGGAGCTGGTGAAGGACGAGCCGGGGTTGCAGTCCGTGGACAGGGCGACGGTCGCCCCCGCGTCCAGCAGACGGCGCGCGTCCGGCCACTGGGCGCGCGTCGAGAACTCCGCGCCGGGCAGGAGGGTGGCCACCGTCGTGCCGCTCGCCAGGGCGTCGACGTCCGCGTCGGTCAGGTGGGTGCAGTGGTCGGCCGAGGCGGCGCCGAGCTCGACGGCCAGCTGGACGCCGGGCCCGTAGGAGAGCTGGTTGGCGTGGACGCGCGGGGTCAGCCCGCGGGCGGCGCCGGCCGTCAGGATCGTACGGGCCTGGTCGCCGTCGAACGCGCCCTGCTCGCAGAACACGTCGACCCAGCGCGCGTGCGGCGCACAGGCGTCGAGCATCGGCCCGGTCACCAGGTCCACGTATGCGGCCGGGTCGTCGGCGTAGTCGGGGGAGACGATGTGGGCGCCGAGGTAGGTGACCTCGTCGGTGTGCGCCGCGGCGATGCGCAGGGCGCGGGCCTCGTCCTCGACGGTGAGACCGTAGCCGGACTTGGTTTCCAGGACCGTGGTGCCCTGGTGCAGGGCCTCGTGCACGTAGCGCCGGACGTTGGCGTCCAGCGCCTCGTCGGTCGCGGCGCGCGTGGCGGCCACGGTGGTGCGGATGCCGCCGGCGCTGTAGCTCCGGCCGGACATACGGGCGTTGAACTCGGCGGTGCGGTCGCCCGCGAAGACCAGGTGGGAGTGGGAGTCGACGAAGCCGGGGAGGCCGGCCCGGCCCTCGGCGTCGACCCGGTTGTCAGTGGCCGGTGCTTTGCTGGACGTGCCGACCCAGGCGATGCGGTCGCCGTCGATGACGACCGCCGCGTCCCGGATCGTGCCGAGGGGGCCTTCGCCGAGGGAGGAGTCGTTCGTGACGAGACTGCTGATGTTGGTGATGACCGTCGTCGCCATGGGCGTGCGGCACTCCTTTGGTCGGTTCGGTGGTTCAGCCTCGTACGGCGGCGATGGACTCCGCCAGCGCCGCCGGCACGTGGGCGACGAGCTGGTGCGTCCCGTCGCGCACGATGTGCCGGCCGCCCACCACGGTGTCCCGGACGTCCGCGGCGCTCGCCGCGAAGACGACCGTCTCGGCGGCGAGGACGTACGGCTGGCCCGCGGTGCGCACGGAGTCGAGCGCGACGGCCGTGAAGTCCGCGAGGGCGCCCGCCTCGATGCGGCCCGCCTCGTCCCAGCCGAGGGCCGCGTGGCCGTCGGCCGTGGCCGCGCGCAGCAGCTGGACCGCGGTCCAGTGGCCGCGCGTGCGGCTGTGCAGCCGCTCGTCCAGCTCCATGGCGCGGGCCTCTTCGAGCAGGTCGATGACGGCGTGGCTGTCGCTGCCGAGGGAGAGCGGGGAGCCCGCCTCCTGCAGCGCCCGGGCCGGGCCGATCCCGTCGGCCAGGTCCCGCTCGGTGGTCGGGCACATGCACACGCCCGTGCCCGAATGGCCGAGGAGACGGATGTCGCCGGGGGTGAGGTGCGTGGCGTGGACGGCGGTCGTGCGCGGGCCCAGCACGCCGTGGTGCGAGAGGAGGGCGGCGGGGGTGAAGCCGTGGGCCTCCACGCACGCGTCGTTCTCGGCGGTCTGCTCGGAGAGGTGCAGGTGCAGCGGGGCGTCACGCTCCTGCGCCCACGCGGCCACGGTCGCCAGCTGCTCGGCGGGCACGGCCCGCACCGAGTGGATCGCCGCGCCGATGCGGGTGTTCTCGTCGCCCTTGAGCGTGGAGACGCGCTCGGCCCAGCGCTCGGCGGTGCCGTCGCTGAAGCGCCGCTGGTGCTTGTTCGGCTCGGCACCGAAGCCGGAGGAGAGGTAGCAGGTGTCGAGGAGCGTGATGCGGATGCCCGCCTCGGCGGCGGCCGCGATCAGGGCCTCGCCCATGGCGTTGGGGTTGTCGTAGCGCGCGCCCCCGGCGAGGTGGTGCACGTAGTGGAACTCACCGACGGAGGTGATGCCGGCGAGCGCCATCTCGGCGTAGGCCGCACGGGCGAGCGCGAAGTAGCTGTCGGGGGTGAGGTTGTCGGCGACGCGGTACATGACGTCGCGCCAGGTCCAGAAGGTGCCCTCGCCCGCCTGCGTCGCGCCCCGCAGGGCCCGGTGGAAGGCGTGGCTGTGCGCGTTCGCGAGACCGGGCAGGGTCAGGCCCCGCAGGGTCACCGCACCGGGGGGCGGTGCCTCGGCGCCCCGGCGGACGGTCTTGATGCGGCCGTCCGCCCCGGTCTCGATGACCACGCCCGGCTCGACGCCGGTGTCGAGAAGGGCGTGCTCCGCCCAGTAGGTCTGTGCCGTCAGCGACACGCCAGGCCCTCCAGTACGTCGGCGAGTGCGGTCACCCCGGCCAGGCAGTCGTCCTCGGAGGCCGTTTCGGCGGGTGAGTGCGAGACGCCTGTGGGGTTGCGTACGAACAGCATGGCGGTGGGGACGGCTCCGGAGAGGATTCCGGCGTCGTGTCCCGCGCCCGTACCGAGGACGGGGGCGTCCCCGCCCAGGATGCGGGCCAGCTCGTCGCGCAGGGCGTGCTCGAATTCCACGACGGGCGTGAAGGACTCCCGGGTGACCCGCACGTCGACGCCGTCGCGCTCGCCGCGCTCCACGGCCGCCTTCTCGATCTCCGCGACCACGAGGTCGAGGGTCTCCTGGTCAGCGGCCCGCGAGTCCAGCCAGCCGCGCACGAGCGAGGGGATGGCGTTGACGCCGTTCGGCTCGACGCCGACCTTCCCGAAGGTCGCGAGGGCGCCGGCCAGCCGGGCCTTCTTGCGGGCGGCCAGGACGGTGTTGGCGTAGGTGAGCATCGGGTCGCGGCGGTCCTCGATGCGGGTGGTGCCGGCGTGGTTGGCCTCGCCGTGGAAGTCGAACCGCCAGCGGCCGTGCGGCCAGATGGCGGAGGCGATGCCGACGGCGCGGTCCGACAGGTCCAGGGCGCGCCCCTGCTCGACGTGGAGCTCGACGAAGGCGCCGATCCGGGCGAGGCGCTCGGGGTCCGGGCCGATGGCCTCCGGGTCGTAGCCCGCGCGCTCCATGGCCAGGGGCAGGGAGACGCCCTCGGCGTCCCGGAGCGCGTGCGCCTTGTCCAGGGACAGCTGACCGGCGGTCAGGCGGGAGCCCACGCAGGCCAGGCCGAACCGGGCGCCCTCCTCGTCGCCGAAATTGACGACGGCGAGGGGGCGGGACGGCCGGGCCCCGCGGGCCCGGAGCTCGTCCAGCGCGGCGAAGGAGGAGACCACGCCGAGGGGGCCGTCGAAGGCGCCGCCGTTCGGCACGGAGTCCAGGTGGGAGCCGGTGACGACGGCGTCCCCGGCGGCCGGGTCGCCGAGCCAGGCCCACTGGTTGCCGTTGCGGTCGAGCTCGTAGGCGAGCCCGCGGGACTCCGCCTGGGCGCGGAACCAGGCGCGGCAGTCGGCGTCGGCGGCGCTCCAGGCGAAGCGGTGGTAGCCGCCGGTGTCCTTGTCACGGCCGATGGACGCGAGGTCGCGCCACATCTCGTGGAACGAAGCCCCCGGCTTCACCTCCGAGCCCCCGCCGGGCCACCCGTCCCGCCCTGCGGGACGACCGTCCGCAGCCGGGCTGCTCACTCGCCCTCCCGCATGGGAACACGCACCCCGCGGTCCTCCGCGACCGACTCCGCGATGTCGTACCCGGCGTCGACGTGCCGGATGACGCCCATGCCGGGGTCGTTCGTCAGGACGCGGCGGATCTTCTCGCCGGCCAGCGGCGTGCCGTCGGCGACCGTGACCTGGCCCGCGTGGATGGAGCGGCCCATGCCGACGCCGCCGCCGTGGTGGATGGAGACCCACGAGGCGCCCGAGGCGACGTTGACCATTGCGTTGAGCAGCGGCCAGTCGGCGATCGCGTCGGAGCCGTCGAGCATGGCCTCGGTCTCGCGGTACGGCGAGGCCACCGAGCCGCAGTCGAGGTGGTCGCGGCCGATGACGACGGGCGCGGACAGCTCCCCGCTCGCCACCATGTCGTTGAAGCGCTCGCCCGCGCGGTCGCGCTCGCCGTAGCCCAGCCAGCAGATGCGCGCCGGCAGGCCCTGGAAGTGCACGCGCTCGCCGGCCATCTTGATCCAGCGGGCCAGGGACTCGTTCTCGGGGAAGAGGTCGAGGATGGCGCGGTCGGTGGCCGCGATGTCCTTCGGGTCGCCGGAGAGGGCCGCCCAGCGGAAGGGGCCCTTGCCCTCGCAGAAGAGGGGGCGGATGTAGGCGGGGACGAAGCCGGGGAAGTCGAAGGCGCGGCTGTAGCCCGCGAGCCGGGCCTCGCCGCGGATGGAGTTGCCGTAGTCGAAGACCTCGGCGCCGGCGTCCTGGAAGCCGACCATGGCCTCGACGTGCCGGGCCATGGACTCGCGCGCCCGAGTGGTGAAGTCGGCGGGCTTCTCGGCCGCGTAGGAGGCCATCTCGTCGAAGGAGACGCCGACCGGCAGGTAGGCCAGCGGGTCGTGGGCGCTGGTCTGGTCGGTCACGATGTCGATCGGGGCGTTCATCGCGAGCAGCTGCGGGACGAGCTCCGCGGCGTTGCCGAGCACGCCGATGGACAGCGGGCGGCGGGCGTCGCGTGCCTCGACGGCCAGCTGCAGGGCGTGGTCGAGCGAGTCGGCCTTCACGTCCAGGTAGCGGTGCTCGATGCGGCGCTCGATCGCGCGCGGGTCGCAGTCGATGCAGATGGCGACGCCGTCGTTCATGGTGACGGCGAGCGGCTGGGCGCCGCCCATGCCGCCGAGCCCGGCCGTCAGGGTGATCGTGCCGGCCAGCGTGCCGCCGACCCCGCCCTTGCCCATCGAATGCAGCTTGGCGGCGACGGCGGCGAAGGTCTCGTACGTGCCCTGCAGGATGCCCTGGGTGCCGATGTAGATCCACGAGCCGGCGGTCATCTGGCCGTACATGGTGAGGCCGAGGTGCTCCAGGCGGCGGAACTCCTCCCAGTTGGCCCAGTCGCCGACGAGGTTGGAGTTGGCGAGGAGGACGCGCGGCGCCCACTCGTGGGTCTGCATGACGCCGACCGGGCGGCCGGACTGGACGAGCATGGTCTCGTCCTGCTTGAGGGTCTGCAGCGTGCGGACCATGGCGTCGAACGAGCGCCAGTCGCGGGCCGCCTTGCCCGTGCCGCCGTAGACGACGAGCTTGTCGGGGTGCTCGGCGACCTCGGGGTCGAGGTTGTTCTGCAGCATGCGCAGAGCGGCTTCCTGCTGCCACCCCGGCGTGCTCAGCTGGGTGCCTCGCGGCGCTCGTACGGGTCGCGGTCCGGACATGGGGCCCTGCCTCCCTGGCGGCTCTGAATAGAACACTGCACATATTGGGTGGCTGAATAGCTCTAGTCAATGGCTGGTGGCGTCAAACGCCGCGCGCCGCACGGGGGAACCCGTGCGGCGCGCGGCGGTGCGAAAAGTGGTGCGGTAGGCGGTGCGGTGGGCGGTGCGCGGTAGGTGGTGCGAAAGCCGAGGCCCGGCCTCACTCCTCGCTCAGGAGGCCCCGGCGCAGGCGGACGAGGGTGCGGCTCAGCAGACGCGAGACGTGCATCTGGGAGATGCCCAGTTCCTCGCCGATCTCCGACTGGGTCATGTTCGCCACGAAGCGCAAGGACAGGATCTTCCGGTCCCGCTGCGGGAGTTCGGCGATCATCGGCTTGAGAGCGGCGACGTACTCGACGCCCTCCAGGTCGTGGTCCTCGTAGCCGATGCGGGCCGAGAGGGAGCCCTCCGCCTCGTCGTCCTGCGGCTGGGCGTCCAGGGAGCTCGCCGAATAGGCGTTGCTCGCGGCCATGCCCTCGACGACCTCGTCCTCCGTCAGGCCGAGGTGCCCGGCGAGTTCACCGACGGTGGGGGAGCGGTCCAGGCTCTGGGCGAGCTCGTCGCGGGCCTTGGCCAGGTCGATGCGGAGCTCCTGGAGCCGGCGCGGCACGCGCACGGACCAGCTGGTGTCGCGGAAGAACCGCTTGATCTCGCCGATGATGGTCGGCATCGCGAAGGTCGGGAACTCGACGCCCCGGCTCAGCTCGAAGCGGTCGATGGCCTTGATGAGGCCGATCGTGCCGACCTGGACGATGTCCTCCATCGGCTCGCTGCGGGAGCGGAACCGGGCGGCGGCGAACCTCACGAGGGCGAGGTTCAGTTCGACCAGGGTGTTGCGTACGTATGCGTATTCGTGCGTGCCCTCTTCGAGCGCCTCCAGGCGGGCGAAGAGCGTCTTGGACAGGGCACGTGCGTCGTGCGGCGCCATCACGCCGGGGGGCGTGGGGCCGGTCCCGTCGTACTCGGGATAGCCGGAGTACTCGGGCAGGAACTGGGGCAGGGGTGCCGACGACGCCGTACGCGGTTTCGCACGCGTTTCGTCGAGCCGGGGTGACATGGTCTCCTCCATCATTCTCGGCATATGGCTGCCGATGCCGTCGCGTCGTGCTGCGGTGAGCGGCGCCTCCAAAGCCGTCCGTGGTGGATGTCGTCCTACTAGCCCTACCTGTCTTCACCCGTGCACCGCAAGTGCGTGATGTCCCTATATGTGCATAATGTCTGACCTTCAGCTACCGGACGCCGTAGGGAAGGCGTAGTGTTCTGGGAGCGCCACGCAGGCACACCGAGAAGGGATGCGCATGGATCGCGGGATGGTCGGCAGCGCAAGCAGGGGCCGGCTGAATGTAGCCGTCCGGCGGGATGGGGCGAGCGCGATCGTGACGCCGGTGGGTGAGCTCGATCACCACACGGCGGATGTGCTGCGCGAGCCCCTTGAGGCCGCCATCGCCGACGGCGGCGCACGCGTGGTCCTGGACTGCTCCGGTCTGCAGTTCTGCGACTCGACCGGCCTGAACGTGCTCCTGGGCGCCCGGCTGCAGGCCGAGGCCGCAGGCGGCGGAATCCACCTGGCTGCTATGCAGCCCGTGGTCGCCCGGGTCTTCGAGATCACCGGCGCGGAAGCCGTCTTCACCGTGCACGACACCCTCGACGCGGCCCTCGCCGGCTGACCCCTGGCGCCCCCGCCTTTCCCTGTGCGTTACTCAGTCGTCACCCGGTCGGCCGGGCTCCTTCGGCGTGGGTTCGCAGGCACCAGTTGCATGCATCACAGGATCGGCACCGAAGAAGTGGGTGTTCTCACGATTCGGTCGGGCAGGAGTCTGCTGAATCCGTTCCATGTGCCAGGTAACCGTGATCAAGGTATCCAGGTACCCGTCCGTCCCTTCGTTCCGTTCTGAATCGGTGAATCGGTGAGGTGAAGCGCTGATGAGCACCACCCGGCCGTGCCCTCCGCCGGGCGACCCCGGTCCGGGGGCGAACGGCGCCGCCTCCTCCGGTGCGCTGTCGCCGGACGGGCCTTCGCAGCGGTCCCGGCCCGGCGTGATGCGCCGGCTGCACCTCGTCGGCGTCAGCGGCGCCGTGCCCATGTCGCGTGACTTCACCCGGCAGGCGCTCCACGACTGGGGCTGGCTCCCCGCGGTCGGCGCGGACCACCGCGCGGCCGCCGAGGACGTCCTGCTCGTCGTATCCGAGCTGGTCACCAACGCCTGCCTGCACGCCGACGGCCCCGAGGAGCTCCGCGTGAGCTGCACGGGCAAGGTGCTGCGCCTGGAGGTCGTCGACCTCGGCGCGGGGACGCCCGCGCCGCGCACCCCGCACCGCGCGGGGCGGCCCGGCGGGCACGGGATGTTCATCGTGCAGCGGCTCTGCCTGGACTGGGGCGTCGTGCGGAACGAGAGCGGTGCCGGGAAGACGGTCTGGGCGGAGCTGGCGGCGCCCGGGTAGGGCGCGGCCCTCTCCTTCGGCCTTCCCTTCCTCTTCCTTCTCTTCTCTTTCTCGCGTCCCTTCCTTCCTCCCTTCTCTTCCTTCCTCAAGGTCCCCGGCGTACTGTCTGCGCCCGATCTGATGTGCCGTCAGCTCTGCTCGGCTCAGCTCTGCTCGGCTGCGGCACCGGACGAGAGGGGAACCAGAGGTGTCCCACATCCCACGCCGCGCAGCCGCCCTCGCCGCGTCCCTGGCCGGCGGGGCCGTCCTGCTGGGCGCTCCGGCCGCGCACGCGGTGACGATCGACGTCGACTACGCGTGCAAGACCCCCATCGGCGACAAGAGCGCCGTCTCGCCCATCGACATCAAGGGCGTCGCGGACGGCGGTGCGTACAAGCTGACCATGTCCTTCGAGAAGGGCGTCTCCTCCAGCCCCATCGAGCTCGGCAAGGGCGCGATGAAGCCGAGCGCCGTCATCAAGGTGGGCGGCGCGGACAGCGGGACGGTCGCCGTCTCCGGGCCCGCCAACGCCGAGCCGATACCGGCCAACACCCCGATCAAGATCAGCGACCTGTCGGGGACCTACACCCCGAAGAAGAGCGGCAGCGTGACGTTCACCGCCTCCACGCTGACCATCCAGGCGCTGGGCACGACCACCACCTGCACGCCGACGAACAACCCCAAGCCGTCGCTCACGCTCGACGTCAAGGGGCCCGGTGGGAGCTCCGGTGGGAGTTCCGGCGGGTCTTCCACGGGTGGTTCCTCTACGGGTGGTTCCGCTACGGGCGGGTCGGCATCCGGCGGTGCTTCCGGCGGGGCCGCCTCGGGTGGTTCCTCCACCGGCGGTTCTGCCACCGGCGGCGGTCAGCTCCCCCAGACCGGACCCGCCGACTCCGCGATCGCCCTCGGCACCCTCGGCGGCACCGTCCTCCTCACCGGCGTCGCGGGCACGCTCTGGCTGACCCGGCGGCGCCGGGCGGCGACCACGCGCTGACATGCGCCGTCGTCCCGTCCGCCGTGCGGTGCCGGCCCTCTTGTCGGTGCTGCTTTGTGCCTCCGCCGTCCCGGCCGCCCTCGCCGCCGACGACCGGCCGTGGTCGGCCGCGCCCGCCCCCGCCGGTACGGAGGCGCCCGGCTCGGACGACCGCGCGTCGTTCTACCTGGAGGGCGCCCCCGGCACGGTCTTCACCGACAAGCTGTCCGTGGTCAACCCCGCGGAGCGCGAGCGCTCCTTCACCCTCCGGGGGGCCGGGCCCTGGATCTCGCTCGCCCGGCAGCAGGTACGGGTGCCCGCCCGCACCCGGGCGAACGTGCCCGTGCGCGTGACCGTCCCCGGCGACGCGGAGCCCGGCGACCACTCCGGCGCGGTGGTCGTGAGCGGGGAGGGGCGGGAGGTACGGGTGCGGCTGGCCCTGCGCGTCAGCGGAGGCCCGCCGCTGCCGGCGCTCGCCGTCGAGAACGTACGGGTGAGCGGCGCGGGCACGGACGGCGCGGTCATCCGGTACGCCCTGGTCAACCGCGGCAACAGGACGCTGACCCCGCGGCTCGCCATCCGCGCCGACGGGGTCTTCGGCACGGTCCTGCGCCGCACGGTCGCCGACGCGCCGGCCGAGCTGGCGCCGGGGCGGGTGGTGCAGAGGGTGGAGCGGTGGCCGGACGCGCCGCGGCTGGACTCGGTGACGGTGCGCGTGACCGCCACGGCGGAGGGCGGGGTACGGGCCGGCGGGTCCGGCTCGTACACGCCCGTGCGGTGGGTTCTGCCGGTGGGCGGCGGGGTGGTGCTGGTGCTTGTGGGTGGGGCGGTGGTGCTGGTGCGGCGGTTCGGGCGGCGCGGCGTGGGGGTGGGCGCATGAGCCGCGTCGTGGTCCGGCGCCGGGGCCTCCGGGGCAGGGCCCTGGACCGTATATTTACGGCGCCCTCAGCCCCGCCGCATACGTACCCGGCGCCTGGCGCCGCAAATACACGTCAGCGTCCAGGGCCCTGCCCCTGCGGCCCCGGCGCCTCCGCCGTCGTTCTGCTGCTGCTGGTTATGTTCGTCCTCCTGGTGCCCGTTGCGGGAGCCGCTGCCGACGGGCCCCGTCTCTCCCTGGACCGGTCGGAGGCAGGCAAAGGCAGCACCTTGGTGGTGATGGGGGAAGGGTGGCGGTCTCAGGCCTTGCTCACGCTGTTGGTGTGCGGGCGGAACATGGTGGGTGGGACCAACGATTGTGCTAATGCGGAGGGCCGGACGGTCACTACGGAAAGTGACGGGTCCTTTCGGCGGGAGCTGGTCGTCGTCGAGCCGCCCACGCCCTGCCCTTGCGTGGTGCACGTGGCCACGGTGACGGGGGAGGCCGAGGCGGCGGACGTCCCGCTGGTCGTCGCGGGGCATCCCGTCGCCCCGCTGCCCGAGGCCTCCGGAGCGCGGATCGGCGTGCTGGACGCCCGTCTGGAGGGCTCCGGCGGGCTGCTCACCTGGTTCGGCGCGCCGCCAGTCCGCCGGCTCGTCCTCACGGTCGGCAATCCGGGCTCCGGGGCCGCCAAGGACCCCGTGTTCCGCGTCGGGACCGCGCGGGGCATGCTCGCGCCCTCGTGGGAGGAGCGGAGGTGGCGCGGCACGATCCCGGCGGGGCAGCGCGCCCGGGTCGCCTTCGACGTGGAGCTCGCCGCGGGTGCCCACGGGCCCTATGAGGTGTCGCTCAAGTACGGCGACAAGGTGCTCGTCACCGAGCCCTGGGACGTGGCCCGGCCCTGGGGGGTGACGCTCTTCTGGATCCTGCTGTGCCTCGTCGTCCCTGCCGGGCTCTTCCGGCTCGGGATGGTCGTGGTCGACCGGCTGCGGCCCCGGGCCGCTGCCGCCGCCCCGGAGCCCGGTGCCCTCCCCTGGTTCACGCCCGAGGCCATGCCCCGGTCCCCGGACTGACACCTGCCGGAAACGCACAGTGCCCCGGCGCGCCATTGCGCCGGGGCACTGTCAATCGGGGGTCCTCAGCGGACGTCGCCCATCAGGCCTTCGATCCGCTTGCGGGACATCCACACCGCGACACCGGCCAGGGTGGCGGCCGCCGCCTGCGCGAGGATCACGCCGGTGCCGTTCAGGTCGACACCCGCCTCCGTCAGCAGGGTCATGGTGCAGTCTCCCGCGGTCACCGCGAGGAACCAGACGCCCATCATCTGGCTCGCGTACTTCTGCGGCGCCATCTTCGTGGTGAGCGACAGACCGACCGGGGAGAGGCACAGCTCACCCATGGTCTGGATGCCGTAGATCATCAGCAGCCAGGCCGGGGTGACCTTCGTGCCGTCGGTGGCCATCGCCATCGGGATGGCGAAGACGAAGAACGAGGCGCCGATGATGACCATGGCCATCGAGAACTTCACCGTGGTGCTCGGCTCGCGGTCCTTGCGGGCCAGCCACAGCCACATCGACGCGAAGACCGGGGCGATGGCCATGACCCACAGCGGGTTGACCGACTGGAACCAGGTCGACGGGAAGTCGATGCCGAAGACGTTGTCCGCGGTCTTCTTCTCGGCGAAGGTCGACATCGTCGAGCCGGCCTGGTCGAAGATCATCCAGAACACGGCGGCGGCGACGAAGAACCAGATGTAGCCGCTGACCTTGGTCTGCTCGCTCGCCGTCAGCTCCTTGTCGCGCTTGATGCGCGACAGGACCGTGATCGGGATGGCGACGCCGAGCAGGGCGAGCGGGACGGTGGCCCACTTCTGCGTGAAGTGGCCGGTGCCGCCGACTATGCCGTAGAACGCGGCGGCGACGGCCAGCCAGAGGAGGACCTTCATGAGCGTCGACTTGCGCTCGGCGGCCGTCAGCGGCTTCGGGACGACGCTGCTCGTGGGGCTGAGGTGGCGGGTGCCCAGCAGGAAGATGATCAGGCCGAGGCCCATGCCGACCGCGGCGATCGAGAAGCCCAGGTGCCAGTTGACCTTCTGGCCGACGGTGCCGATGACGAGCGGCGCGGCGAAGGCACCGACGTTCACGCCGATGTAGAAGATCGTGAAGCCGCCGTCGCGGCGCGGGTCCTGCGGGCCGTCGTAGAGATGGCCGACCATCGTGGAGATGTTGGCCTTCAGCAGACCCGAACCGATCGCCACCAGCGCGAGGCCGGCGAAGAAGCTCGGCTTGCCCGGGATGGCCAGGGCCAGGTGACCGGCCATGATGATGCCGGCCGCGATCGCGACCGTCTTGCGCGGGCCCCAGACGCGGTCGCCGAACCAGCCGCCGGGCATGGCGAGCAGGTAGACCATCGCCACGTAGACGGAGTAGATGGCCACCGAGCTGGCCTCGGGCATCGCCAGACCGCCGCCCTGGCTGTCGGGCTTCGCGTCCGGACCGCCGGCGATCAGGTAGACGACGAGGAGGGCGCGCATGCCGTAGTAGCTGAAGCGCTCCCACATCTCCGTCAGGAAGAGGGGGGCCAGGCCGCGGGGGTGGCCGAAGAAGGTCTTGCCGCCGGAGTCCGGAGAGGTCTTCTCCTGCTCGGCCGCACCCTTCGTCAGGCTGGACGCCATGTCGATCCTTGTGTGCTCGGGACGCGCAGGTGCAGCTCCCGCGCGCCCGGGTGGGGGTTGGCCGGCACCGGTCACCGCACCGTCCGCCCCCACGCCCAAGGGGTTCGCCCCCTCCTCCAAGGGGGCGGCAGGACAGCCGTCACCGGGATCCACGCCCCCGCGCACCTTCGCGCGGCGGACCCGGCCGCCAGGTCATTCACTGTGTAACAAGACTGGGGTATCCAGCCCTGCGCACAACAGAGACCTTCGGCGCGCCGAAAACGATCCGAAGGTCCCCCTTGTAGCAACAGACGTGCTGGTCACCATACGTCACACCCCGCCCGCAAACGGAAGCAGTTGAGATATGGATCACAAGGCATCGGGGAACCGTTTAAGCACCTTTAAAGGTCTGTACCGCGCCGTCAAGGGTTGCCGCCGGTAGCTTCCGCCGGACCTCTGACGTGGGCCCGAGCGGACTACCATCACTCCATGACCCGAGTACTGCTCGCCGAGGATGACGCGTCCATCTCGGAGCCGCTCGCACGCGCCCTGCGCCGCGAGGGGTATGAGGTGGAGGTGCGAGAAGACGGTCCCACGGCGCTGGACGCCGGGCTCAAGGGAGGGGTGGACCTGCTCGTCCTCGACCTCGGGCTGCCCGGCATGGACGGACTGGAGGTCTGCCGCCGGCTGCGCACCGAGGGCCACGGCTTCCCGGTGCTGGTGCTCACCGCCCGGGCGGACGAGGTGGACACGGTGGTCGGCCTGGACGCCGGCGCCGACGACTACGTCACCAAGCCCTTCCGGCTCGCCGAGCTGCTGGCCCGCGTACGGGCCCTGCTGCGGCGCGGCACCGTCGAGGCCCACCAGCAGCCCCCCGCCACCCACGGCGTGCGGATCGACGTCGAGTCGCACCGCGCCTGGATGGGCGAGGAGGAACTGCAGCTGACGGCGAAGGAGTTCGACCTGCTGCGGGTGCTCGTGCGGGACGCCGGCCGGGTCGTCACCCGCGACCAGCTGATGCGCGAGGTCTGGGACACCACGTGGTGGTCGTCCACCAAGACCCTCGACATGCACATCTCCTGGCTGCGCAAGAAGCTCGGCGACGACGCCGCCAACCCCCGCTACATCGCCACCGTGCGCGGTGTCGGCTTCCGCTTCGAGAAGAGCTGATCCGAGAAGAGCCGGGCCCGGAGCGCCGGGAGAGGTCGCGCGCGAAGCGCCCCTCCCGGCCTCCGGGGCCGCTTTCGTACCACCCCGCCCGGAGGGCAACCCGTGCGTCGCCGCCTGATCAACTCCACGCTCGCCGTCGTCCTCGTCGTGATCGCCGTCTTCGGGATCTCGCTCGTCATCGTCGAGACCCGCACGATCGAGAGCAGCGCCCAGGAGAGCGTGAAGTCCGAGGCCGTACGGCTGGTGAGCATCGTCGACAGCCGGCTGGTCGGGGGCGAGCGGGTCGAGTCCGAGGTGCTCAGCGAGCAGATCACCGACGACCGGTACGCCCGCATCGAGATCCCCGGCCGGCCGCTGATCGAGATCGGCGAGCGGCCCGAGGGCGGTGTCATCGTCGCGACCGAGCCGGGCGAGCAGGGCGTGCTCGTCCGCGTCGAGGAGTCCCGCTCCACGGTCAGCCGCGAGGTCGGCCGCACCCTGCTGGTGATCCTCGCCGTCGCGCTGCTGGCCGTGATCGCCGCCGTCTTCCTGGCCGTGCGCCAGGCCAACCGGCTCACCGCCCCGCTCACCGACCTCGCCGAGACCGCCGAACGGCTCGGCTCCGGCGACCCCCGCCCCCGTCACCGCCGCTACGGGGTGCCCGAGCTGGACCGGGTGGCCGACGTCCTCGACTCCAGCGCCGAGCGGATCGCGCGGATGCTCACCGCCGAGCGGCGGCTGGCCGCGGACGCCTCGCACCAGCTGCGCACGCCGCTGACGGCGCTCTCCATGCGGCTGGAGGAGATCACGCTCACCGACGAGCCGGAGACGGTCAAGGAGGAGGCGACGATCGCCCTCGCCCAGGTCGAGCGGCTCACCGACGTCGTCCAGCGGCTGCTCACCAACTCCCGCGACCCCAAGTCCAGCTCGGCCGTCACCTTCGACCTCGACGAGGTCATCAAGCAGCAGATCGAGGAGTGGCGCCCGGCCTCGCGCAGCGAGGGCCGCGCCATCGTCCGCTCCGGCAAGCAGGGGCTCCGGGCCGTCGGCACGCCCGGTGCCGTCGCCCAGGTCCTCGCGACCCTCATCGAGAACTCCCTGATGCACGGCGACGGCACGGTCGCCCTGCGTACGCGCGTCACCGGCAACCAGGCGGTCGTGGAGGTCACGGACGAGGGGCCGGGCGTGCCGCCGGACCTGGGCGCGAGGGTCTTCGAGCGCACCGTCAGCGGGCGGAACTCCACGGGCCTGGGGCTGGCCGTCGCACGGGACCTGGCGGAGGCGGACGGCGGCCGCCTGGAGCTGCTCCAGGGGAACCCGCCGGTCTTCGCGCTGTTCCTGAGCCGGGAGGCGGAGGGGTCGGACTCCCACGGGTGAGCCCACCCCCCACCGAGGAGTCGGGCGGCGCCGTACTGGCCGCTGCCCGTATATACGGG
Organism: Streptomyces rectiverticillatus; assembly: GCF_013394065.1. Lineage (NCBI taxonomy): Bacteria > Bacillati > Actinomycetota > Actinomycetes > Kitasatosporales > Streptomycetaceae > Streptomyces > Streptomyces rectiverticillatus. The sequence continues at coordinate 2,934,788 of NZ_CP040752.1, read as the reverse complement.
CCGTTACTTGCGTGCTTCCGCCCGCTCCGGAGGTGCGGACAGGAACGATTCCGCGGTCTCCACCGCCTGCGCCCGGAAGACCCACGTGCGGTAGGACCAGAAGCGGAAGACCGTCCCTATCCCGAGTCCGATCACGTTCTTCGCGATGTTGTCCGCGAGCGGGGACGTCAGGCCGAAGCCGTAGTGCGAGATCGCCAGGATGCCGTTCTCGATCACCAGCCCGGCGCCGCTGAAGAGCAGGAACAGGCTCATCTCGCGGCTGCGGCGGCTCCTGTCGCAGTCGCGGTAGGTCCAGTAGCGATTGCCGACGTAGTTGGTGGCGATGGCCACGGCCGTGGCGATCACGCCCGAGCGCACCACCGCGAGACCGAAACCGTGGACACAGATGTTGAAGACGATGAAATTGACCACGAACCCGATGGCCCCGACCGCGCCGAACTTGGCGATTTCGCGGGCCACCCGCTCCAGCCGGGAACGCACTGTGCGCCGTTGACTCATGGGATCGTCAGGCTCCGTTGAATGGGCGTCTTGGGGCGTGGGGCAGCTTTCATGCTATCCAGCGGGCTCGGGCGCCGACGGACGGAGTCGGTGAACGTGAGGCGAACGCGAGTCATATCGGCCATTGGTGCACTCACTGTCTTTTCGGATGATCCTCCGAACGCGGTCCGGGGCAGTTCGCCCGTACGGATACCCTGGGGGCGTGACGTTCCCGGTAGTCGGCATGGTCGGCGGCGGCCAGCTCGCCCGTATGACCCACGAGGCGGGCATCCCCCTCGGCATCAAGTTCAAGCTGCTCAGCGATACCCCGCAGGACTCGGCGGCCCAGGTGGTCAGCGACGTCGTCATCGGCGACTACCGCGACCTGGAAACCCTTCGTGCTTTCGCACAAGGGTGTGACGTGATCACCTTCGATCACGAGCACGTTCCGACCGAGCACCTCCGGGCCCTGGAAGCGGACGGCATCCCCGTCCGCCCGGGGCCTGACGCATTGGTGCACGCCCAGGACAAGGGCGTGATGCGGGCGAAGCTCGACGCGATCGGAGCGCCGTGCCCGCGGCACCGCATCGTCGAGGACCCCGACGACGTGGCGCGCTTCGCGGCGGAGGGCGCCGGATTTCCCGTCGTCCTGAAGACGGTGCGCGGCGGATACGACGGAAAGGGGGTTTGGATCGTCCGCAGCGCAGAAGAGGCGAGTGAACCCTTCCGCGCCGGAGTCCCCGTCCTCGCCGAGGAGAAGGTCGCCTTCGTCCGCGAGCTCGCGGCCAATGTCGTCCGCTCCCCGCACGGCCAGGCCGTCTCCTACCCCGTCGTCGAGTCCATCCAGGTCGACGGCGTCTGCGACACCGTGATCGCCCCCGCGCCCGGCCTCTCGCAGGAGCTCTCCGCGCAGGCCCAGCAGCTCGCCCTGAAGGTCGCGGAGGAGCTGGGCGTCGTCGGACACCTCGCCGTGGAGCTGTTCGAGACCGCCGACGGCCGCATCCTGGTCAACGAGCTCGCGATGCGCCCGCACAACTCCGGCCACTGGACCCAGGACGGCGCGATCACCTCGCAGTTCGCCAACCACGTGCGCGCCGTGCTCGACCTGCCGCTCGGTGACCCCCGCCCGCGCGCCAAGTGGACCGTCATGGCCAACGTGCTCGGCGGCGATTATCCCGACATGTATTCCGCGTACCTCCATTGCATGGCACGCGACCCGGGCCTGAAGATCCATATGTACGGAAAGGACGTCAAGCCCGGCCGGAAGGTCGGACACGTCAACACCTACGGCGACGATCTGGCGGATGTGCGCGAGCGCGCGAGCCACGCCGCCGGATATCTGCGAGGAACGATCACGGAATGACTGCTTCCCCCGTCGGCCCCGTCGGCCCCGCCGTCGGCATCGTCATGGGCTCCGACTCCGACTGGCCCGTCATGGAAGCCGCCGCCAAGGCCCTGGACGAGTTCGAGATCCCCTACGAGGTCGACGTCGTCTCCGCGCACCGGATGCCGCGCGAGATGGTCGCGTACGGGGAGCAGGCCGCCGGCCGCGGCCTCAAGGCGATCATCGCGGGCGCGGGCGGCGCCGCCCACCTGCCCGGCATGCTGGCCTCCGTCACCCCGCTGCCGGTGATCGGCGTGCCCGTGCCGCTGAAGTACCTGGACGGCATGGACTCCCTGCTCTCCATCGTCCAGATGCCGGCCGGGGTGCCCGTCGCCACCGTCTCCGTCGCGGGTGCCCGCAACGCCGGCCTGCTCGCCGTCCGCATGCTCGCCGCGCACGACGCCGACCTGCTCGCCCGCATGCAGCACTTCCAGGACGAGCTCAACGAACAGGCCACGGACAAGGGCAGGCGGCTGCGCGCGAAGGTGCAGGGCGCCGGCGGCTTCGGATTCGGCAAGTGACCCCGGGAGCGACGATGACGGACCAGCTGCTGGACCGCGCCCGCGAGCTCCTCGCCTCCCACCCCGTCGTCGACGGGCACAACGACCTGCCCTGGGCGCTGCGCCAGCAGGTCCGCTACGACCTCGACCGGCGCGACATCGCCCGCGACCAGAGCGCCACCGGGCTCCACACCGACCTGCCGCGGCTGCGCGCGGGCGGCGTCGGCGCCCAGTTCTGGTCGGTCTACGTCCGCACGGACCTCGCCGGCGACGAGGCCGTCAGCGCCACGCTCGAACAGATCGACGTCGTCCGGCAGCTCGCCGACCGCCACCCCGATGCGCTCAAGCTCGCCTTCACCGCCGACGACATGGAGGCCGCGCGCGCCGAAGGCCGCATCGCCTCGCTGATGGGCGCCGAGGGCGGGCACAGCATCAACTGCTCCCTGGCCACGCTGCGGGCGCTGCACCGGCTCGGCGTGCGCTACATGACCCTCACGCACAACGACAACATCCCGTGGGCGGACTCCGCCACGGACGTCCCCGCGGCGGGCGGCCTGACCCGCTTCGGCGAGGAAGTCGTGCGGGAGATGAACCGCATCGGCATGCTGGTCGACCTGTCGCACGTCTCCGCGGACACGATGCGGGACGCCCTGCGGGTCACCGAGGCGCCGGTGATCTTCTCGCACTCCTCGGCGCGTGCCGTCTGTGACCACCCGCGCAACGTTCCCGACGACGTCCTCGGCGCGCTCGCCGCGAACGGGGGCGTGGCCATGGCGACGTTCGTCCCCAAGTTCATCCTGCCGGAGGCCGTCGACTGGACGCAGGCCGCCGACGAAAATCTGCGCGCGCACGGCCTGCACCACCTCGACACCTCGCCGCGGGCGATGGAGCTGCACCGCGCCTTCGAGGCGGAGCGTCCGCGGCCGCTCGCGACGGCGTCGACGGTCGCCGACCACCTCGACCACATGCGCGAGGTCGCCGGCGTCGACCACATCGGCATCGGCGGCGACTTCGACGGCACGGCGTTCACCCCCGTCGACCTGGCCGACGTCGCCGGTTACCCCAACCTCATCGCCGAACTCCTCCACCGCGGCTGGTCCGACACGGACCTGGCGAAGCTGACGTGGCGCAATGCGGTGCGGGTGTTGCGGGACGCGGAGGATGTGGCGCGGGGGCTTTCCGCGACGCGGGGTCCTTCGATCGCGACGATCGATGTCCTGGACGGGGCACCCACCGCCTGAGGCGGGGCCTGACACCGCCGGGCGAGCCCGGGGCAGCCCGCCCTCTCTTCCGCCGCGGCGGCGATCAGCCACCAGGGTGCGTTCCGGCGGTGCCTTCCCGGCCTCCGGCCCGGCCCGGCACCGCCGGTCACCGCGGCTTCGGCTGAGCATCGCCGCGGCGGAAGAGAGGCGCCGGCCCCGCCCTTTCACCGTTTCCTGGGGCGGTGCCCCAGCCCCCTGGGGGCAGGTGCTGTGAGGCCCGGCCTCGCACATCCGCCGGCGGCGGAAGGATATTGCCGGGCGGCCCGGATCCGAGGCCGGATGAAAGGTGCCCGGCGCCTTTCCCTCCGCCACAGGAACCGGCGGCAAGCCGCTACGCGCGCGGGCGGCCCATCGCGCGGAACGTCCAGCCCGCATCCCGCCACGCGGCAGCGTCCAGCGCGTTGCGGCCGTCGATGATGTGCTGGTCCGACGCGACGGCGCCGATCTCCTTGGGGTCGAGTTCCCGGAACTCGCCCCACTCGGTCAGGTGCAGCACCACCCGCGCCCCGCGGCACGCCTCGAGCGCGCTCTCCGCGTAGGCGAGGGTCGGGAAGAGGCGCCGCGCGTTCTCCATGCCCTTCGGGTCGTAGACCGTGACCTGGCCGCCCTGGAGGTGGATCTGCCCGGCGACGTTGAGCGCGGGGGAGTCGCGGACGTCGTCCGAGTCCGGCTTGAACGTCGCGCCGAGGACGGCGACCCGCTGCCCGAGGAAGCTGCCGCCGACCGCCTCGCGGGCCAGCTCGACCATGTGCGCGCGGCGGCGCATGTTGATGGAGTCGACCTCGCGGAGGAAGGTGAGCGCCTGGTCCACGCCCAGCTCACCGGCCCGCGCCATGAAGGCGCGGATGTCCTTGGGCAGGCAGCCGCCGCCGAAGCCGACGCCGGCGCGCAGGAACTTCTTGCCGATGCGGTCGTCGTGGCCGATGGCCTCGGCGAGCTTGACGACGTCGCCGTCGGCGGCCTCGCACACCTCGGCCATGGCGTTGATGAAGGAGATCTTCGTGGCGAGGAAGGAGTTGGCGGCGGTCTTGACCAGCTCGGCGGTGGGGTAGTCGGTGACGACGAAGGGCGTGCCCTCGCCGACCGGCCCGGCGTACACCTCGCGCAGCAGCTTCTCGCCGCGCTCGCCGGCGACGCCGACGACGATGCGGTCGGGGTGCAGGGTGTCCTGGACGGCGAAGCCCTCGCGCAGGAACTCGGGGTTCCAGGCCAGCTCGACCTCCTCGCCGGCGGGGGCGAGCTCGGTGAGCAGCCGCGCGAGCCGGGCGGCGCTGCCGACCGGGACGGTGGACTTGCCGACGACGAGCGCGGGCCGGTGCAGGACGGCGGCCAGGGAGGTGAAGGCGGCGTCGACGTAGGACATGTCGCAGGCGTACTCGCCGTGCTTCTGCGGAGTGTTCACGCACACGAAGTGGACGTTGCCGAATTCGCCGACCTCCTCCCAGGAGGTCGTGAAGCGCAGCCGCCCGGTCGAGCCCTCCAGCCCGGCGACGTGCTTGCGCAGCAGCTCCTCGAGCCCCGGCTCGTACATCGGGACCTTGCCGCGCCCGAGCATCTCGATCTTCTCGGGGGCCACGTCGAGGCCCAGTACCTCGAAGCCGAGCTCGGCCATGGCCGCGGCATGGGTGGCGCCGAGGTAGCCGGTGCCGATCACGGTGATCCTGGGGGCCATGCGTGCTCCATGTGCTGACGGGCTGGACTGCGGTGCCCGAGCATAGTCGGGCCCCGAGCTGGGAAGGAGCGGGGTGGACGGCAGTCGCGGGAGGTGCCTGCCGGGTGCTGTCGGCAAGCTCACGTAGTCCCTGTCCGGGAGCCGCCCCTAGAATCGGGGTTACTAAACGGTAGTTAACTCTCAGGGGAGTGCGCCTTGGCGGGAACAAAGGACTTCGACTTCTACCGGCTCTCCGAGGAGCACGACGAGCTGCGCAAGGTCGTGCGGCAGCTCGCCGAGGAGAAGATCGCCCCGCATGCCGCCGAGGTGGACGAGCAGGCCCGCTTCCCGCAGGAGGCCCTCGACGCCCTCGTCGCCACGGATCTGCACGCCGTGCACGTCCCCGAGGAGTACGGCGGCGCCGGTGCCGACGCCCTCGCGACCGTGATCGTCATCGAGGAGGTCGCCCGCGTCTGCGCCTCGTCCTCGCTGATCCCCGCGGTCAACAAGCTCGGCTCGCTCCCGGTGATCCTCTCCGGCTCCGAGGAGCTGAAGAAGACGTACATGGGCCCGCTCGCCAAGGGCGACGCGATGTTCTCGTACTGCCTCAGTGAGCCCGACGCCGGCTCGGACGCGGCCGGCATGAAGACCCGCGCCGTGCGCGACGGCGACTTCTACGTCCTCAACGGTGTCAAGCGCTGGATCACCAACGCCGGTGTCTCCGAGTACTACACGGTCATGGCCGTGACGGACCCGGAGAAGCGCTCCAAGGGCATCTCGGCGTTCGTCGTCGAGAAGGGCGACGAGGGCGTCTCCTTCGGCGCCCCGGAGAAGAAGCTCGGCATCAAGGGCTCCCCGACCCGCGAGGTCTACCTCGACAACGTCCGCATCCCCGCCGACCGCATGATCGGCGCGGAGGGCACGGGCTTCGCCACCGCGATGAAGACCCTGGACCACACCCGCATCACCATCGCCGCCCAGGCCCTCGGCATCGCCCAGGGCGCGCTGGACTACGCCAAGGGCTACGTCCAGGAGCGCAAGCAGTTCGGCAAGCCGATCGGCGACTTCCAGGGCGTGCAGTTCATGCTGGCCGACATGGCGATGAAGCTGGAGGCCGCCCGCCAGCTCACGTACGCGGCCGCCGCGAAGTCGGAGCGCGTCGACGGCGACCTGACGTTCTTCGGCGCCGCCGCCAAGTGCTACGCCTCCGATGCCGCCATGGAGATCACCACGGACGCCGTCCAGCTCCTCGGCGGCTACGGCTACACCCGTGACTACCCCGTCGAGCGCATGATGCGCGACGCGAAGATCACGCAGATATACGAGGGCACGAACCAGGTCCAGCGCATCGTCATGGCGCGCAACCTGCCGAAGTAGCCCGCGGGCGTTGTGGCCGGTGGTGTTCCCCGTACGGGGGAGTGCCACTGGCGCCCGGGTGCGCCGGGACCGATCCTGCTGGGGGGACATCCGTATCCGCCCGCCGCCTGGAGGCGCCCGTCATGCCCGACGTAACCGGCCCCTACGCTCCCGGTACCCCCTGCTGGGTCGACCTCATGGTCCCCGACCAGCAGGCGGCGCTCGACTTCTACCGCGACCTGTTCGGCTGGCAGGGGGAGGTCGGGCCGCCCGAGACCGGCGGTTACGCGGTCTGCTCGATGAACGGCAAGCCCGTCGCCGGGATCATGGCGGCGATGAACCCCGACGGCAGCAAGCCCGACCCGATGCCGCCCTCGGTGTGGACCACGTACCTGGCGACCGCCGACGTGGACGCCACCCAGTCGCGCATCGCCACGAACGGCGGCGAGGTGATGATGCCCGCCATGGACGTCATGACCCTCGGCCGGATGTCCGTGGCCACCGACCCCACGGGCACCGTCTTCGGCCTGTGGCAGGCGCGCGACTTCCCCGGCGCGGGCGTCGTCAACGAGCCGGGCTCCGTGATCTGGAACGAGCTCAACACCAGCGACACCGCCACCGCCTCGGGCTTCTACGCCAAGGCGCTCGGCATCAAGGCCACCCCGATGGAGGGCGCCACGGGCTACTTCTCGCTGGAGGTGGACGGCCGCATGGTCGGCGGGCTCCAGGGGCTGGCGAGCATCGAGGGCCTCCCCGAGGGCGCCCCCTCGCACTGGCTGACGTACTTCGCGGTCGACGACACCGACAGCACGGTCGACGCGCTGGTGCGCGCCGGGGGCAACGTCCTCAAGCCGCCGTTCGACATGATGGCGGGCCGCATGGCCGTCGTGCAGGACCCGCAGGGCGGCGTCTTCGCCGTCATCAACGCGACGCCGCCCGACCAGCCGGCCTGAGCCCGGGCCGGCCGGGCCGGGCCGGGCCCGCGGAGCGTCTCACTTGTCGGAGACGGTGACCTTCTGGTCCTTCTTCAGCTGCCCGAAGAGCTGGTTGGCCTTGGTCATGTCCCACTTCACGGCCACGCCGTCATTGGGCGTGGGCAGGTTCGCGCTGGCGATGGGCACGGTCATCTGCTGCCCGTCGCCGCCCGTGACGCCCTTCATCGCCCAGAACATGTCCATCAGGTCGAACAGCCCCATGTCCTTGTCGACGATGAGCGTGTCGAGCCCCGAGCCGATCACCGGGTAGAGGCGGAAGGGGTTGAGGACGGTCGAGGGCGAGGCCGCCTGCTTCGCGAGCGTGTTCAGGAACTTCTGCTGGTTGCGCATCCGGCCCAGGTCCTGGTCGGCCTCCTGGTGGCGCTGGCGCACGAAGGCCAGCGACTGGGCGCCGTTCAGCTCCTGGCAGCCCGCCTTGAAGTCCGCGCCCGAGTCCCGGTCCTTCAGCGGCTTGTCCAGGCACATCTCGACGCCGCCCAGCGCGTCGACCAGGTTGCGGAAGCCGCCGAAGCCGATCTCCGCGTAGTGGTCGATGCGCAGGCCGGTGTTGAACTCGATGGTCTGCGCGAGCAGCTCCGCGCCACCGTCCGAGTAGGCCTGGTTGAGCTTGTGGGTGGACTTCGGGAACCGCTTGCCGGACTTCTGGCCCGTGAAGGCGGGGATGGTGACCCAGGAGTCGCGCGGCAGGCTCAGCATCGTGGTGCCGTTGTCGCCGGTGTGCAGGATCATCATCGAGTCGGTGCGCTTGCCGTCCGCCGACCCCGTGTGCAGGTCCTTCTTGTCCTCGTCCGACAGGCCCTCGCGGCTGTCCGAACCGACGATCAGGTAGTTGGTGCCCTCGCCCGCCGGCGGCCGCTCCTTGACCTTGCTCAGGTCCACCTCGCGGCGGAGCTTGGAGTCGGCCCAGAAGTAGGTGCTGACCGAGATCGCCAGCAGCAGGACGACGAAGGTCACCAGGCCGATCTTGATGCGCTTGCGCCAGTCCGGGCGGGCGGTGCGCTGCGGGCGGGGGCCGCCCCCGCCGGCACCGCCCGGGCCCCCGGGACCACCGGGACCCGCCCCCGGGCCGTTCGGCGCGCCGCGGCCGTAGACCTGGCCGGTGTTGTATCCGTCACCGGGACCGCCCTGGCCGACGACGCGGTGGCCGCCGGCGACCGGGGCCTCGTCGTAGCCCTGGGGCGGGCTGTACTGCTGAGGGGGCGCCGCACGCCGTACGTGCGGCATGGCGCGCGCACCCTCCGGCTCGGCGCCGGCGCCGCCGCGCCCGTACGCCTGCCGCCGCTCGTCGCTCCGCCCTCCGGACCAATCGCTCATGCACCGAAGTGTGCCTGCCGGCTGCCCGGCACGGAGATCGTCTACGGGTTCCGGGGGCTGCTGTTGCAGACCTGATGCAATCCGCCGGCGTTCACCCACCCGGCATACAGTGGTGGACATGACCATTCAGGACCACCCGGAGCAGGAGACGGCCGGCAAGCCGACGTCCGCCGCCCGTACGACGCTCTCCCACATCATGACCGGCAGTGACACCAATCTGCTGGGCACCGTCCACGGCGGTGTGATCATGAAGCTGGTGGACGACGTCGCCGGCGCCGTGGCCGGCCGGCACTCCGGAGGCCCTGCGGTCACGGCCTCCATGGACGAGATGGCCTTCCTCGAGCCGGTCCGCGTCGGTGACCTCGTCCATGTGAAGGCCCAGGTCAACTGGACCGGGCGGTCCTCCATGGAGGTCGGCGTGCGGGTGCTCGCCGAGCGCTGGAACGAGTCGACGCCCGCGGTCCAGGTCGGCAGCGCGTACCTCGTCTTCGCGGCCGTCGACGAGAACGGCAAGCCGCGGCCCGTGCCGCCGGTGCTCCCGGAGACGGAGCGGGACCGGCGGCGCTACCAGGAGGCGCAGATCCGCCGCACGCACCGCCTCGCGCGGCGGCGAGCGATCAAGGAACTGCGGGACGCCCGGGCCGCGGAGGGCATCGAGGACTGACCCTCCGCGGAGGCCCGGGTCACACCAGGCTCTTCTCCGGGCACAGGACCTTGTCACCCGACACCGCCGGCCCGCCCAGCCCCTGGTCGCCCTGGCCCCGGCCCGTCCCCGGGCCGGGGGATCGCGGCGACTGCGGCTGCGCCGGGCTCACCGGTTTCACCGGGGTCACCGCCCTGAAGTCCGTGCCCACCGTCACCTTCATCAGGGGGCCCTGGCCCGGTACGGGGCGGAGCTCCGCGTCCGGCAGGGCCGACGCCAGCGTCCGGACCGCGTGGTCCCAGCGCGGGTCGTACTGGATCACCGTGCGCCGGACCGGCGCCCCGGGCGCGTCCGCGGGCAGCCCGGTCGTGGCGAAGCCCCCGGCCCGCAGCGCCCGGTCCGTCTCGCGGGCGAGCCCCCGCCGGCCGGAGCCGTTGTAGACCTGGACGCGGACCTGCCCGGGCGCCGCCTCCGCCTCCGCAGGCGACGGCGCGGGCCCCGGAACCGGCGGCTTCGCGTCGTGCGCCTGCCGTTGCGACCGGCCCGTCAGCGGACGGTCCTCGCGCAGCGCCTCGAAGAGGCGGGCGGCCGCCTCGTCGTCCCACTTCACCGTCGAGCCGACCCGCGGCACGGGATAGTCCGCGGCGCCCACCGGCACCGAGGCGAACTCCGCGGAGGCGGGCGAGAGGTTCTTCATCGCCCGGCCGAGCCCGATGAGCGTCTCGCCGTCGAAGCCCCGGTCCGCCCGCACCGAGCCCAGCAGCGTCGCGGCGACCTGCTGGAACTTCACGGGGTTCAGCAGCGCCCCGCCGTCCGTGGCGGTGTGCAGCAGCGAGGCCAGGAAGCGCTGCTGGCGCTGCATCCGGCCCAGGTCGGAGGCCCCGTCGAGGTGCCGTGAGCGCACGTACTGCAGGGCCTGCCCGCCGTTGAGGGTGCTCGTGCCCGGCGGCAGGTCGAGCCCGCTGTACGGATCCCGCAGCGGCCGGGCCGAGCACACCTGCACCCCGCCCACCACGTCCACGGTGCGCATGAAGCTGGTGAAGTCCACCTCCAGGTAGTGATCGACGTGGACCCCGGTGAGCAGCTCCACGGTCCGTACGGTGAGCCCGGGCCCGCCCTCGGCGTAGGCGGCGTTCAGCTTCTGCGCGTGGGCGGGGCGGGGGCGGCCGGCCTCGTCGATGTGCGCCGGGATCTCGGCGTAGGTGTCGCGGGGCAGGCTGACGACGGAGACGCGGTCCCGGGCCGCGGACAGGTGCAGCAGCATCACCGTGTCCGTGCAGTGACAGGCCGTTCCGCCCAGGTGGTAGCGGCGCCGCTCCTCGGGGTCGATCCGGTCGCGGGCGTCGGTGCCCACGAGCAGGATGTTCATGCCCTTGCTGACGGCGACGGGCGGCCGGTTCGACAGGCCGCGGAAGGGGTCCACCCGGCCGATGCGGCTGTCGATGTCGGTGACCACCGCGTGCCCGATGCCGCCCGCGGCCAGCACGGCCACGGCGGCGCACATGGCGAGGCGCAGCCCCCAGCGCTTCCGGCGGGGCGCGCCGTGGCGGGCCCGGCGCGGGCGGGGGCTCGGGGCCGGTGCGGTCATGGGCGGGGGCCTCCACGACGGACGGATGCGGGCGGAACGGGACGGATAACGTAGGTCAATACGATCAGCGGCCCGCGTCCCCACGCCGATCCGGCCATCGCTGCCACCCGGGCGGGAGCGTCCGTTCCGCCATTAGCGGTAACGTGACGGACGACTCCGTAGGCTCCCCCACCCCTCCGGGGGGACCCCGTATCCCCGAGGAACCATGTCCGAACAGCAGCCGCCCGCCGTTTCCGTGATCATGCCGGTGCTCAATGAGGAGCGGCATCTGCGCACGTCAGTGCGGCACATCCTGGAGCAGGAGTACGCCGGCGAGCTGGAGGTGGTGATCGCCCTCGGCCCGTCCACGGACCGTACGGACGAGATCGCCGCCGAGCTCGTACGCGAAACCGCGTCCAATGAGCGCGCGCGGGTCCACACCGTGCCGAACCCCACCGGCCGCACGCCCGCCGCCCTCAACGCCGCGATCAAGGCCTCCCGCCACCCGATCGTGGTGCGCGTGGACGGCCACGGGATGCTGTCGCCGGACTACATCGCGACGGCTGTGCGCCTGCTCGACGAGACCGGCGCGCAGAACGTCGGCGGCATCATGCACGCCGAGGGGGAGAACGCCTGGGAGCAGGCCGTCGCCGCCGCGATGACCTCCAAGATCGGCGTCGGCAACGCCGCCTTCCACACCGGAGGCGCCGCCGCCCCCGCCGAGACCGTGTACCTGGGCGTCTTCCGGCGCGAGGCGCTGGAGCAGCAGGGCGGGTACAACGAGGAGTTCATCCGCGCCCAGGACTGGGAGCTGAACTTCCGCATCCGTGAGGCGGGCGGTCTGATCTGGTTCTCGCCGGAGCTGAAGGTCTCCTACCGGCCGCGCCCGAGCGTGAAGGCGCTGGCCAAGCAGTACAAGGACTACGGCCGCTGGCGCCACGTCGTGGCCCGCTACCACCAGGGCTCGATCAACCTGCGCTACCTGGCCGCGCCGACCGCCGTCGTCGCCATCGCCGCGGGTCTCGTGGCCGGCGCCGCCGTCACCCCGTGGGGCCTGGTCGTGCCGGCCGGGTACCTGGCGGCGATCACCGCCGGTTCGGTGCCGGCGGGCAAGGGCCTGCCGCTGAAGGCGCGGGTGCAGATCCCGGTGGCGCTGGCGACGATGCACATGTCGTGGGGCTTCGGCTTCCTGACCAGCCCGCGGTCGCTGGCGAAGAAGGTCATCGCCAGCCGCCGCGAGCCCGTGCGGGCGGGCTGAGCACGCTGCTCTCCGCGAAAGGCCGGACGACGGGCTCGTCCGGCCTTTCCCCCATGCTCAGAAACGATTCAGCGAGTTCACCTTCATGCACGCGGAGGTGTCGTTGCCGTTGAGGGGGTCCGAGCTCTCGGGGGCCTTGTCCTCGGCCTCCTTCTTGGGCTTGTCGTCACCCTTCGCCTTGTCGTCGCCGGGCTTCCCGGACTTCTCGCCCTTCCCGTCCGCCTTGTCCTTCTCGCCGTTCCCGCTCTTGTCGTCCGCGGCGGCGTCGTCGCCCTTCGGGTACGTCGTCCCCGTGCGCCAGTCCCCGCCGATCACCAGGGTCAGCCCCTCGACCGCGGTGGACATCCGCACCGCCCGCTCCGGCAGCCCAAGGGCCTTGGCCAGCGCCTCGGCGTCGGCCCGCTGGGACGTCTTGGCGTACCTGAGCGTCGTGTCGGCCTGGGCCTTCGGCGTGGAGTCCGACGTGGCCTTGGTGAAGCCCTGCTTGACGAGCGCCGCGGCGATCTCGGCGCCGCGGCCGGTGGCGACGGGCTGGGTGGCGGTGCCGGTGCCGTTGAAGACCGTCACCTCGACGGAGCCCTTGGGGGAGGCCGGTGCGCTCGGCGCGGCACCCTTGCCGTCCTTCTTCTTGTCCTTGCCGTCGAGCGCGATGTCGCGGCGGACGAGCGAGAACAGCTGCTCCGCGTCGCCCGGCTTGGGGACGACGTGGGCGTCCGGGTTCCAGGGGTCCGACACCCACGGCATGGTGGTCATGGTGATCCGGCCGGACGGCACGCGCTTGAGGTCGTCGGCGAGGTCGTAGAGCTTCTTGACCGAACCGAGGTCCTTGTCGACGGTGAGCGCCTTGGTGGCGGCCTCGGCGAGGTCGGTGAGCTTGTCCGGGTCGGTGAGCTTGGTGCCGGACTTCAGCTGGCGGACCATCGCGTTCATGTACATGTGCTGGGCGTGGGTGCGGCCGATGTCGCTGCCGTCCTCGAAGCCGTGGCGCGTGCGCAGCCACTGCAGGGCCTGCTCGCCCTTGACGTTGTGCGTGCCCTTCTCCATGCGCAGACCCGAGTCCTTGTCGTAGACGTTGTTGTCCACGCAGACCGGGACGCCGCCGACGGCGTCGGCCATGCTCACCACGCCCGCGAAGTCGATCATCATGAAGTGGTCGATGGGGATGCCGGTGAGCTCTTCCCAGGCGGCGACGGTGCAGCCGGGCCCGCCGTTCATCAGGCTGGTGTTGATGATCTGCCGGTTCGTCTCCTTGTAGACCGTCCCGTCATCGGGGTCGGTGCACTTGGGGATCGTGACCCGGGTGTCGCGCGGGACGCTGATGACCGACATGTTGCTGCGGTCGGCCGAGACGTGTACGAGCATCTGGACGTCGGCGAGCGGCTTGCGCCCGGCGTCCTCGCGGGCGCCGCCGAGGGCGACGTTCTCCGCCGAGTTCCGGCTGTCGGAGCCGAGGAGGAGGATGTTCAGCGGGCGCTGGCCCGCGGCGTTGGCGGCGCTGCGGTCGAGGCGCTTGTCGCCGAGGTTGAGGGGGTCCTTCTTCAGATTGCCGTTGAGGTGCTGGTAGTAGAAGTAGCCGGCGGCCGAGACGCCGAGGACGAGGACCGCGAGGCAGAGCGCGGTCCAGCGGGCTATTCGGGCCGCGCGGGAGCGCCGGCTGACGGGAGCACCGCCCTTCCCGCCCTCGTCGGCCGGTGCGCCCTTGCCGCTGTCTTCACGTGCTCCCGGAACGCTCTTGCGCGCCCGCGGCCCCCGCACGCTGCTCTGCCGCATCAGGCCTCCCCTAAATGGTGCGTCCGGCCCGATGGGCAGGCGTGTCGTCTCTCATGGATCGGTGCGCGCCCAGCGGGTCGCGCGGCAGGGCCGGCCTGCTGCTCAGCAGACCGGCCGCCCGATAGTGAGATGCATGTGTGCGGTGTCCGGGTTCACTTGGCGCAGATGTTCTTGTCGTCCGCTTCGACCCTTTGGATGTCCGGCGCCTTCGCGGGTGCCTGAACGTGGACCGGGGTGCCCGCGCCCTTGAAGTCCGAGCCCAGGGTGAGGGTCATCTCGGCCGGTGCGGCGCCGCCCGAGGTCTCCTTGAGGGCGTCGGCGGACAGGCCCATCACGTCGGCGATGCGGCGCGCCTGGTCGGCCTGGGCGGGGGAGAACTCCAGGACCGTCTTGTCGGCCTTCTTGCCGCCGGGGGTGTTGCCGCCGTTGCTGCTGCGGAGGATGCCCTTGCTGTTCTGCATCCAGCGGACGGCCTCCTGGGCCGCGCCGATCCTGCCGCTGCCGTTGAGGACCTTGACCCGGACGGCCGCGGGCTCCGCGCGGGGGCCCTGCAGCAGGGCCGCCTGCTTGGCGTCGGCCTGCTCCTGCTCCTTCTTCTCCTTCTCCTTCACCTCGGTGAGGGAGACGTCCTGACGGACCATCGCGAACAGCGGATCGGCCTTCGTCTTGTCGAGGACGACGGTCTTGTGGTTCTTGCCCTCGGCGGGGTTGTCGATCACGGGGACGGTCGCGAAGGTGATGTTCTTGAGGTTGACCCGGCTGAGGTCCTTCGCCAGCTTGGTCAGATCGCTGACGGACCCTATGCCGGAGTCGACGGTCAGTGACTTCGTCGCCGCGTCACCCAGGTTGTAGAGCTTCTTGGGGTTGGTGAAGGTGTCGTCGGACTTCATCTCGCGGATCATCGAGCTCAGGAACTGCTGCTGGAGCTTGATGCGGTCCAGGTCGCTCTCGAAGCCGACGCTGTGCCGGGTCCGGACGAACGCGAGCGCGTCCTCACCTTCGATCTTGTGCCGGCCCTTGCTGAGCTTGAGGTGCGACTTGGGGTCGTCGATGTCCTTGGCCAGGCACACCTCGACGCCGCCGACCGCCGACGACATCCTCTTGACGGCGTTGAAGTCGGCCATCATGAAGTGACTGACCTTCAGCCCGGTGAGGGCCTCGACGGTCCGCCAGGTGCAGCCGGGGTCGCGGTCCTCCTGGCCCAGGCTCTCGTTGAAGCGGACGCCCTTCGAGGCGGGGATGGTCTTGGTCTTCCCGTCCTTCTTGGTGGTGCACTCCGGGATGTCGGTGATCATGTCGCGCGGGATGGAGAGCGCGGTGGCGTTCGACCGGTCCTCGGAGACGTGGAAGAGGAGGGTGGTGTCGGCGTGACCGACGCTGCCCTCGTCGCCGTAGCCCTTGTTGCCCTCGCCGTCACGCTTGTCGGTACCGATGACCAGGATGTTGACGGGGCCCTTGATGACGGCGCCGTTGTTGATGCCGACGTCGACCTTGTTCAGGTTGCTGTTGAAGTGCTCGTAGAGCAGATAGGCGCCCAGCGAGCCGCCGACCAGGACGAAGGCCAGCGTCCCTCCGGTCCACAGCAGGGCCTTCTTCTTGGCGGACTTCTTGGGCTTGGGCTTGCGCCTGCCCGTCGCGGGTTTGACCGACGCCTTGGCTCCCGCCTTGGCTCCGCCGCGCCGGCCGGTGACGCGCTGGCCCGGCACGTCCCGCCGCCCGCCGGACGCCGTCTTGGGGCGCGGCGCCGGGCTCGGGGCGGCCTTCGAGGAGGGCACGAAGGAGCTGGCCGAGCCGGAAGGATCGGTGATGTCCGAGCGGGGAGAGCCCGTGCCCGGGGCCGGGTCCGCCCCGTCGGCATGGTCGAGACGCAGCTCGTAGCTGCCGGTTTTGGGGTCGAAGACCCACTGGTCGGCGGGGTCGATACCGCCTGCCCGCCCACGGCCTTGCGCGTCCACGGTCGCTTGCATCCTCCGTCGGTGCCACGCGGCGCCTACCCCCCCGAGGCGCTCGGTCACGTCGTCTGTGCAGTGCGCGGTCAGCCCGGCCGTGCGCACCGGATCGCTCACACTATCCGCCCAGTTCAGCGTCAAGCGACGCCGGTGACAAATTCCACTCCCCTACAACTGGGCAATCTGCTCAATCCATTCGCCGAGCGTGAAGAATCGTTCGCGTGGTTTGAGTGATTCATCCGCAGATGCCGCGTGCGGCCGTGGTTCCTTCATAGGTGGGGGGAGCGGTGCCCGGCGCGGTGCCGGCGGGGCCCGCCGGGGCGCTCGCGGGCGCGGAGGATGCGCCGCCGGAGGGCGGGGCCGTACCGTTCCGGCCGGTGGCCCCGCGCGGCGTGTGAGGAGCGCCGGGCGCGGCCGGGCCTCCTCCGGTCCCCCCGGTGCCCGGCGTCCACGCCGACCCCCCGGTTCCCGTCGTTCCCCCTGGTCCTGACGGCCCCTCGGGACTGCCGGGCCCCTCCGGGCTCACCTGTCCTCCCGGCCCCTCCGATCCGTCCGGCCCCTCCTCGGCCCCCGGCTTGCCGGCTCCCGGCCTGCCGTCCCCGGGCTTGTTCTCCGCGGCCCGGACGTTTCCGGTCACCGACACCGGCCGGTCCTCGCGCAGTTGCCTGAAGAGCTGGTCGGCGTCCGGCTGCACCAGTTCGTCCCGGTTGGGGTTGTACGGGTACGGGCGGCGCGGCACGGTCAGGAACTGCGCGCGGTCGCTCGGGACGGTCCGCACGGTGCGCACCAGGTCGTACATCTTGCGCAGCGAGTCGAGCCCGGCGTCCGTGGTGAGCGAGGAGGTGGCGGCGTCCAGCACCGGGTAGAGCCGGGCGGGGTTGAGCAGCACCCCGTCGCTCTGCATCTCCTTGAACAGCGCGCCGAGGAACTGCTGCTGTCGCCCCATCCGCTCGGTGTCGCTGCCGCCGCCGAGGCTGTAGCGGGCCCGGACGTACCCGAGCGCCTGCTCGCCGTTGAGGGTCTGGCGGCCGGCCGGCAGCTTCAGCCGCGCCTCCTGGTCGTCGACGGCCTGCTTGAGGCATACCTCGACCCCGTCCACCGCGTCGACCAGGTGCTTGAAGCCGCTGAAGTCCACGATCAGGTGGTGGGTGATGCGGATGCCGCTGAGCTTCTCGACCGTACGGATCGTGCAGGCCGGGCCCGCCTGCTCGAACGCCCAGTTGAACTGCGCGAAGCGCTCGTTCGTCTCGGTGCCGTCGGGCCGCCGGCACCGGGGGATCATCGACATCAGGTCGCGCGGGAGGCTGACGGCGGTCGAGCTTTTCCGGTCGGCGGCCACGTGCAGCAGGATCGTGGTGTCCGAGCGCTGGGTGCCGCTGTCCTCGCCGTACTGGCCGTTGCCCGCGCCGCTGCGGGTGTCCGAGCCGATGATCAGGATGTTCTGGGCGCCCTTGACCAGGGCCGTGGGGCGCTCCTTCTCCCAGCGCCGCAGCTCGTCCGCGGTGGCCGTGTCCGTTTTGATGTTGCCGTTGAGCCGTTCGTACAGGTACCAGCCCATCGCGACCACGGCCAGCACCGCCAGCGCCGTGCCCAGAGCGAGCCAGCGCAGCCAGCGGCGCCGGCGGCGGGGCGCGGGCGGCTGCTCGTCCGGCTCCTCGAAGAAGGCGGAGCAGGACGGCGTGGCCGGGGGGCCGGGCCTTCCTGGGCTCTGGGTCACGGTTGCGCTGCGTCCCTCCTCGGGGGTGCCGTAATTGGTCCGTACGCCGATCATCGCCCGAGTGCGGCGCCGCGGCAGCGTCAGAGGGCCGTCACGGTGACGCGCTCACTCTCCCGGCGCTTGTCGAGGCCGCCGCCGGAGAGCCGGTCGAGGTGGCGGCAGAGCACCACCGAGCCGCCGGAGGCGAGCGGGGCGAACAGCCCGGCGGACAGGCCGTCCCAGGAGTCGTAGGGCAGCCCGGAGAGCATGCGCGAGCCCGCGCCGAGCCCGTGCTGGTGGGCGTCCGTGCGGGAGCGCTCCACGAGCTGGGCGCCGGTCAGCTCCAGTCCGCCCACGGCGAGCGCCGGGGCGCCGGGGTCGACCGGGGCGTACGGGGCGAAGCGGTCGCCCTGCGCGGGCACCTCTACGGCGTAGTCGGTGAAGCCCGCGGGCGGCTGGGGGAACCGGCCGCCCAGGGGGCGCAGGGCCAGTGCCACGCGCTCGCCCGAGCATGCACGCGCCTCCTCCAGCGTGTCGGGCCCGCTGACGACGAGGTCCGCGGCGGCCGGGTCGCCGCCGACGTCGGCCAGCACGCCGACGGACGAGCAGGCCAGCAGCCACACGGCCGTCTGCCAGTGGGCGGGCAGCAGCAGGGCGAGCCGGTCGCCCGGCTCGGCGGCGAGATCGCCCTGGAGGAGATTGGCGGTCTTCGCCACCCAATTGGCGAAGGTGGCCACGGACAATTCCACGCGCTCGCCGGTGGCGTCGTCGTAGAAGGTCACAAGCGGGCGGGACGGATCCGCGGCGAGCGCGGATCGCAGCAGGTCGGCGGGGGTGCGATCGGTGGCGTTCATCGGCGCCAGCGTACGTGGCGGGGTGCGTGCGGGTCAGCCGGAAGGGTGACGCCGAAGGGGTACGGGGAGAACCCGTGGGCCACTTGACGAATGGACAGATTTATATAGGTATGCCCAAGATTTTCGGTATGCGTGGAATCCTTGTCTCGACGACCGTGACCGCCTGCGCCGCCGCCCTCACCCTGCCCTTCCTCGCCGCCCCCTCCTCCGCCTCGCAGTCCACCCACGACCCGGGCCTCACCCCGCGCTCCGTGCCCGGCAGCACCCAGTCGCTGCCGCTGGTCCCGCTGCACGGCAGGAACCGCACGGCGGGCCCCGAGCCCACCTCGGAGCAGGGCCTGCCCCAGCTGGAGGTCAAGCCCTTCTCGCTGGTCGGCATCGTCTGGGACGACGCCGCGGCCGAACTCCGCGGCCACGCCCAGGTGCGCACCCGCCCCGTCGGCAGCCGGGACTGGGCCGGCTGGCAGGAGATCTCGACCCACGACGACGACCGCCCCGACAGGGACTCGGCCGAGGGCCGCGCAGGGCGGCTGCGCGGATCCACCGCGCCCCTGTGGGTCGGCGCCTCCGACGCCATCCAGGTCCGCGTCCGCCCCGAGTCCACGACGACCGGACGCACCCCGGCCGCGGCCCTGCCGGCCGGGCTGCGCCTGGAACTGGTCGACCCCGGCGCCGACCGCACCCGCTCCGCCGCGCCCCCCGTCCCCAGCGAGAACGAACTCGCCGCCTCCGCCGCCAACGTCCCGCTCGCGCCCCTCGGCGCCACCGAGATCCCCGCGCTCGGCAAGCCGGAGTCCGAGGGCGACGTCGAATACACCGGTACGGGTGAGCTGCAGGTGGACGACGAGGAGTCCGGCGATCAAGGCGAGGGCGAGCAGAGCGCCGACGACGCCGACCAGGGCGGCGGCGACGGCTACGACGCCGACGACTACGGTCGCCCCAGCGGCGTCGACGGCCGCTACGTCGGCCCGCGCCCGCGCATCGTCACCCGGGCCGGCTGGGCCGCCGACGAGTCCCTGCGCGAATCCGGCTTCTCCTACACCGGGGCCGTCCGCGCGGCCTTCATCCACCACACGGCCTCCGGCAACCGCTACTCCTGCTCGCAGTCCGCGTCCGTCATCCGCGGTATCTACCGCTACCACGTTGTGAGCAGCGGCTGGCGGGACCTGGGCTACAACTTCCTCATCGACAAGTGCGGCACCATCTACGAGGGCCGCGCGGGAGGCGTGGCCAGACCCGTCAAGGGCGCGCACACCCTCGGTTTCAACAGCAGCAGCATGGGCATCGCCGTTCTCGGAACGTACGGAACCACCAGTCCGTCCACCGCGGCGGTCGACGCGGTGGCGGACCTCACCGCTTGGAAGCTCGGGCTGTTCGGCGCCAACCCGGCCGGCACTGCGAGCCTGGTGTCCGGAGGCGGAAATCGGTTCAAGAAGGGGACCAAAGTCAAACTCAAGGCCATCTCCGGGCACCGCGACGGCTTCGCCACGGAGTGCCCCGGCAAGCGCCTCTACAGCAAGCTCGGCACCGCCCGCTCCGTCGCGGCCCGCCTCCAGGGCCGCTGACCTGGCGCGAGGGCACCCTCCGGTCTGCATACACTGGCCGCCGATCACGGCCCGGCCCCAGCAGGAAGCAGAGACGACAAGGTGACAGAAGCCATCCTCCTGGTCGGCGGCAAGGGAACCCGGCTGCGCCCGCTCACGATGAACACGCCCAAACCCATGGTCCCCGCCGCGGGCGTCCCCTTCCTGACGCACCAGCTGGCGCGGGCCCGCGCGGCGGGCGTGGAGCACATCGTGCTGGCCACGTCCTACCTGGCGGAGGTCTTCGAGCCGTACTTCGGCGACGGATCGGACCTCGGCCTGCACCTGGAGTACGTCACCGAGGAGGAGCCGCTCGGCACCGGCGGCGCCATCCGTAACGTCGCTTCCAAGCTCCACTCGGCCCCGGACGAGCCCGTCCTGATCTTCAACGGCGACATCCTCACCGGCCTGGACATCGAGGCCCTGGTGACGACCCACCGCACCACCGGCGCGGACGTCTCCCTGCACCTGACCCGGGTCGAGGACCCGAGGGCCTTCGGCCTGGTCCCGACCGACGCGACGGGCCGGGTGACGGCCTTCCTGGAGAAGCCGCAGACGCCCGAGGAGATCGTCACCGACCAGATCAACGCGGGCGCGTACGTCTTCAACCGCGCGGTCATCGACACGATCCCCGCAGGGCGGGCGGTCTCGGTGGAGCGGGAGACCTTCCCCGGCCTCCTCGCCTCCGGAGCACACCTGCAGGGCATGGTCGACTCCACGTACTGGCTGGACCTGGGCACGCCGCAGGCCTTCGTCCGGGGCTCGGCCGACCTGGTCCTGGGCCGGGCGCCGTCCCCGGCGGTCCCGGGCCGCTGCGGCGACCGGCTGGTCCTGGACACCGCAGAGGTCGCCCCGGACGCCAAGCTCACCGGCGGCACGGTCATCGGCGCCGGCGCGCGGGTGGAGCCGGGCGCCCGGGTCGACGGCAGCACGGTGCTGGACGGCGCGGTCATCGAGGCGGGCGCACAGGTCCGGGACTCGCTGGTGGGCGCAGGGGCGCGTATCGGGGCGCGCACGGTGCTGGACGGCGCGGTGATCGGGGACATGGCCCGCATCGGGGCGGACAACGAGCTGCGGGCAGGGGCCCGCATCTGGTGCGAGGCGGAGATCCCGGCGTCGACGATCAGGTTCTCGTCGGACCAGTAAGCCGGACGAACCCGGCATAAGCGGACGAAGAGCTGGACGTACCCTGGCAGGATGACCACCCGCACCTGGACCCCACCGGGCCCGTACGACCTGGGCCGCACGCTGGGCGTCCTGGCGCGGGGCCCGGGCGACCCGGCGTTCAGGAGGGGGCCGGACGGCTCGGTGTGGCGGGCGACCCGTACCCCGGAGGGCCCCGGCACGCTCCACGTGAGCGAGGAGGGCGGAAGCATCCGCGCGGAGGCGTGGGGGCCGGGAGCGGACTGGCTCCTGGAAACGCTCCCCGCCCTCCTCGGTGCCGAGGACGACCCGGCGGCGTTCACCCCCCGCCACCGCCTGGTCCACGAGGCGCACCGCCGCAACCCCGGCCTCAGGCTGGCCCGCACGGGTCTGGTCCTGGAATCGCTGATCCCGTCCGTCCTCGAACAGAAGGTCACCAGCGACGAGGCGTACCGGGCCTGGCGCCTCCTCCTGCAGCAGCACGGCGAACCGGCTCCGGGCCCGGCCCCGCGGATGCGGGTCATGCCGAGCGCGCGGGGCTGGGCGATGATCCCGTCCTGGGACTGGCACAAGGCGGGCGTGGACGGCAAGCGCTCGGCGACGATCGTCCGGGCGGCCCGGGTGGCGGCGCGCCTGGAGGAAGCGGCCGCCATGGACGACGCCCAGGCGTCGGGACGCCTGCAGGCGGTCCCGGGCATAGGCCCGTGGACGGCGGCCGAAACGCTCCAGCGCAGCAACGGCTCCCCCGACGCCGTCACGGTCGGCGACCTGCACCTCCCGAAGATCATCGGCTACGCCCTCACGGGCGCGAGGGGCACCGACGACGAGAGGATGCTGGACCTCCTGACCCCGTACGAGGGCCAGCGCCACAGGGCGTGCCGCCTGATCCTCCTGAGCGGAGTAACCCCGCCACGCAGGGCGCCCCGCTTCTCGGTAAACGACATCAGAGCCCTCTGAAGAGCCCTCTGAGGAGGAACCGAGGAGGGTCGGGCGAGGGACGCGAGGCCGGAGCTCTTCAGAAGGCTCTGAGGAGGAACCGAGGAGGGTCGGCCGAGGGACGGCGGGAGGGCGCCGGGGCCGCAGGGGCAGGGTCCCTGGACGCTGACGTGTATTTGCGGCGCCAAGCGCCGGGCAAGATCGCGCCAGGGCTGAGGGCGCCGTAAATATACGGTCCAGGGACCCTGCCCCGGAGGCCCCGGCGCCCGCCCCCCCCGAACGACCTACCGCACCGAGATGAACGTGTCCGCGACCCGCGGAGCCCGCTCCCGCGGCGCCGCCGCCGCATGCCCCACGGCCACGGCCCCCATCGGATCCCACCCCTCAGGCAGCTCCAGCACCTCGCGCACCACGTCCCGGCAGAACATCGTCGACGAGATCCACGCCGACCCCAGCCGCTCCCCGGCCAGCGCCACGAGGAAGTTCTGTACGGCCGCCCCGGCCGCCACGACGAACATCTCCCGCTCGGAGGCGTTCCGCCGCGCGTCCGGATAGGTGTGCGACCCGTCCATCACCAGACACGGAACCACCAGATACGGCGCATTCCGCAGCACGTCACCGCGCCGCACCCGCTTGGCGATGCTCTCCTCGCCGAACCCGTCCCCCCGCAGGTCCGCGATCCACGCCTCCCGCATGGCGTCGAGCAGCCGCACCCGCGCCTCCTCGGACTCCAGCAGGACGAACCGCCAGGGCGTCGTGTGATGCGGGGCAGGAGCAGTGATGGCGGCGGCAACGGCCCGCCGCACGGCAGCACCGTCGACAGGCTCACCCGTAAACTCCCGCACCGTCCGCCGCAGCGTCACGGCTTCCCGCACCGCTTCGGACGTCCCGAGCCGGAACATGTCGTCGGCGGCGGAACGCACCAGGGCCCGCGCCCCGGAGTCGCCGTCCTCACCCTCGCTCTCACCCTCGCCCTCACCCACCACGTGGGGCAGCCCGCGCACCACGGCGACCGGCAGCCCCGCGACCTTGCCCTTGACGAGGTCCCCGGCCGCGGCCAGCTCGTCGGCCGTGGCGACGACGGTCGCGCTCAGCGGATTGCCGTGCGCGTCGGCACCGCCCCGCAGGTCGTCCAGCACCCGCACCCCGGCCGCGCCGATGGCGACGTCGGTCAGACCGCTGCGCCAGGGCCGGCCGAAGGTGTCCGTCACGATCACGCCGACGTTCACGCCGAGCACCTCCCGCAGGCCGGCCCGCAGGGCACGGGCGGAGGCGTCGGGGTCCTCGGGCAGCAGCAGGACCGTCCCGGCGGCGGTGTTGGAGGCGTCGACGCCGGCGGCGGCCATGACCAGCCCCTGCCGGTTCTCGACGATCCGCAGGTTCCCGCGCCGGGCGACGACCCGTACGGTCTCGGCGTCTATGGCCGCCTCGCGGTCGTCGGCACGGACCAGCCGCCCCTCCGCCTTGCTGACGATCTTCGAGGTGACGAGCAGGACGTCGCCGTCGGCGAGCCCGGGCAGGCCCTCGCCCGTGACCGCCCCGGCGAGGAGCTTGACGAGGTCGTCGCCCGCCTGCACCTCGGGGATGCCGGGCACGGCCCAGACCCGGTACCCGGGGACCGGGCCGCCCCCGGAGGGCTCCGGCGCGCTCACGCCCGCACCTCCTCGGCCAGCGCGAGTGCCTGCGCGGCCATGGCGGCCGTGGCCTGCGTGTCCGTCATCATCAGCGGCACGGCCCGGCACGGGATGCCCGCGGCCTCGACCTCGGCCACGGCACCGGCGTCGACGGTGTCGACGAGCCAGCCGTCGAGCAGCCCGGAGCCGTAGTGCCGGGCGACGGCCGCGGCCGTGGACTCGACGCCGACGGCGGCCAGCACCTTGTCGGCCATGCCGCGCACGGGCGAGCCGCCGACGATGGGGGAGAGGCCGACGACGGGCGCGGACGCCCCGGCGACGGCCTCGCGGATGCCGGGCACGGCCAGGACGGTGCCGATGCTGACGACGGGGTTGGAGGGCGGGAAGAGGATGACGTCGGCCGCGGTGAGGGCCTCCAGCACGCCGGGCGCGGGCTTGGCCTGCTCGGCGCCGACGGGGACGATCGCGTGCGCGGGCACGCCGGCCCGCAGGCGCACCCAGTACTCCTGGAAGTGGACGGCCTTGCGGGCGCCGTCCTCGCCGTCGGGGTCGTCGATCATCACGTGCGTCTCGACCCGGTCGTCGCTCATCGGCAGCAGCCGCACCCCGGGCTGCCAGCGCGCGCACAGCGCCTCGGTCACGGCGCTCAGCGGGTAGCCGGCGCCGAGCATCTGCGTGCGGACGATGTGCGTGGCGAAGTCGCGGTCGCCGAGCCCGAACCACTCGGGCCCGACTCCGTACGCCGCCAACTCCTCCTTCACGGCGAAGGATTCACCGGCCCGGCCCCACCCCTGCTCCTCGTGGATGCCGCCGCCGAGGGTGTACATCACGGTGTCGAGGTCGGGGCAGACCTTGAGCCCGAAGAGGTGGATGTCGTCGCCGGTGTTGCCGATGACGGTGATGTCCGCGTCGGGGACTGCTGACTTGAGGCCACGGAGGAAGCGGGCGCCCCCGATCCCGCCGGCCAGAACCACAATGCGCTGCATGCGGTCAGTCTGTCAGGACGGGGGGCCGCTCCCGAGGGGTGGTGGCCGCCGACGCGGGCCGGCGCATGGGCATCTCGGTCAGCCCCGGCGAGTAGACGTGGAGGCTCACGGCCGGTGCGAGGGAGTCGTTGACGATCTCATGAGCGTATCCGGGGGCGAAGACGCGCTGCGCTCCGGCGCGCAGCACCTGCCGTGCGCCGTCGAGCGGCCCGGTGCTTCCGGTGATCTCGGTCAGCTCGCCCTCGAGGACGGTCAGCACGCCGGAGGAGGGGCCGTGGTCGTGGGCACCGCTGCCCTGGCCGGGCACCCAGCTCAGCAGCCAGACCTCGTAGCCGGGGCCGGTGCGGAGGCGGTGGTACCAGCGGCTGGTGGCGTCGTACCGGACCAGGTGGGCCCAGGAGGCGCGGTCGGCGGCGACGGCGCGGGCCAGCCCGGCGAACTCGGCGACGGTGCGCGGGTGGGCGGGGGCGGGCGGCAGCAGGTGGGGGATGGCGAGCGGGTCGCCGGCGATCTGGACGTCGCTGTTCATGTGCGGAGGTTCCTCGGCGAGGTGCGGGGGAGGGCGCGGTGACAGGCGGAGCATGGGGCGCCCGGAGCTACGGGTGGCGCGAGGGCGCGGTGCGCCGCGGACGGCCGGGGTGTCGGCCGCGCGGGCGGGTGGTGCGGGACCCCGGGAAGGAAAGGGGTCAGCCGGAGCTCGGGGGCATCAACAGCTGGAACAGCGACAGCGAGCCTGCACGGCGCAGCGGGACCCGTAGTCACGGGTCAGGCTGAGGGCGGCGTTCACTGGCATGCCCACCACGGTGACGGGACCGGACACGTTGTGTCAACTGAGTGTCCCTTTTGAGGGCAATGTTTCACCTCATCCGGTAACTGTGGGTGCTCCAAGGTTTGCGGGGGTGTGACCATGGACAGGTGGCGCTCCAGTCAGGGCCGCAAACATCGTTCGGCCGGACGGTGCAACGGGATTGCCGCGCGTGACGTCCTCTCCTTACAGAGGGGAGCGGGTCGACCGTGGTCGGCAGAGGGGCTTGTCCGGACTTGTAATCTTTTGGACACTTTCTGCTTGGCTTTGGTTCCGCAGAGTGAATAAGGGGCCCAATAGCAGATCCCGGCTTGACTGGCCCGGATCGGCACACTTGTAATTTCACCCGTGTCGTTCTGCCGTACTTTGATGAAGGCGGAGACACCGGGACGTAAATGACAGACGAGGGGCGCACATGACCGAGCTGTTTCAGCAACTGCTGGTCGAGGAGGCGGACGAGGAGCTCGGCTGGCAAGAGCGCGCGCTGTGCGCTCAGACCGATCCCGAGTCCTTCTTCCCCGAGAAGGGCGGATCCACGCGGGAGGCGAAGAAGGTCTGCCTCGCCTGCGAAGTCCGCTCGGAATGCCTTGAATATGCCCTTGCCAATGACGAACGGTTCGGCATCTGGGGCGGCCTGTCCGAGCGCGAGCGCCGCCGCCTCAAGAAGGCAGCGGTCTGAGCTTCCGATAGGCATACGGATAGGCGCACGGTCCCATGAACCGATGAGGCGGATAAGCGGTCTTATCGAGGAACCGGAGCTCGCGATTCGGTTTCGGTGATTCCGGGGCCAGTGATTCCGTGAGAAATCCCTGAATTCATGGGCCGATAGTCACGGAAAGTTAAAAGCGGAAGCCAGAGGTTAGCGCCCCGTGGCGCCGACCGCCGGGTTCGGAGCAGGACCCGGCCGGGGTTTCCGCCGGTATGGCCCTGCCGCCTGAAGACGTACGGGACGACCTACGGTCCGCCCACCGCGCCCGCGGCGCGAGGCGGACCGCTGTGTGCGCAGCCACTAGTGTGGGGCCGCGTCCGAGACGCACCGCCGCCCCGACGGGCGCACCCGCGGCCGGCGCAGTCCAGCACAGCACCCATCCGGGGCCCGCCCCGGACCCCGGCCGGAGGGCCCGTACCCCGATGTCCGTGCACAGCAATGCGGCGCACTCGAAGACGGCGGCCGCGTCCGCCGCCCCCAGCCGCCTGCCCGCGTTCGACCCGGCCGTCGCACCGGCCTTCCCGCGCCACGTCGTCACCGCCGTGATCGTCAGCCACGACGGCGCCCGCTGGCTCCCCGACGCCGTCGAAGGCCTCCTCGGCCAGGAGCGCCCCGTACAGGCCGCCGTCGGCGCCGACACCGGCAGCGCCGACGACTCCGCCCGGCTGCTCGCCGACGCCCTCGGCCCGGACCGCGTCCTGCACCTCGCCCGCCGCGCCGGCTTCGGCACCGCCGTCGACGAGGCCCTGCGCGCCGTCCCCGCACCGGACCCCGAGGAGCTGCCCTACCTCAAGCGCTCCAGCGGCTGGGACCCCGTCAGCCGCACCTGGCGCGAGGACGCCTACGACCAGCCCGGCGACGGCCGCCGCCACGGCGGCGACACCGACCTCGAACCCGTCCAGTGGATCTGGCTCCTGCACGACGACTGCGCCCCCGAACCCGGCGCCCTCCACGAGCTCCTGCGCGTCGCCGAGTCCGAGCCCGAAGCTGCCGTCCTCGGCCCCAAGCTGCGCGGCTGGTACGACCGCCGCCAGCTGCTGGAGACCGGCGTCTCCATCGCCCGCAGCGGCCGCCGCTGGACCGGCCTCGACCGCCGCGAACAGGACCAGGGCCAGCACGACCAGGTACGCACCGTGCTGTCGGTGTCCAGCGCCGGCATGCTCGTGCGCCGCGACGTCTTCGAAGAGCTCGGCGGCTTCGACCCCCGGCTGCCCCTCATGCGCGACGACGTCGACCTGTGCTGGCGCGCCCACGCCGCCGGACACCGCGTCCTCGTCGCCCCCGACGCCGTCGTCCGGCACGCCGAGGCCGCCGCCCGCGAGCGCCGCCCGGTCGACTGCGCCGGCCGCCGCGCCGTCAACCCGCACCGCGTCGACAAGGCCGGCGCCGTCCACACGCTGCTCGCCAACACCCGCGGCCCGCTCCTGGCCTACGTCGTGCTGCGGCTCGTCCTCGGCACCCTCCTGCACGCCCTCGGCTACCTCCTGGGCAAGGCCCCCGCGCAGGCCCTCGACGAACTCACCGGCCTCTTCGGCGTCCTCCTGCGCCCCGGCCGCATCCGCGCCGCCCGGGCCAAGCGCGGCGCACCCGCCGTCGCACCGGCCGACCTGAGACCCCTCTTCCCGCCACCCGGCGCGACCCTCCGGGCCGCCGCCGAACAGCTGGCGAGCAACTTCGGCGGCCGCTGGGACGATGCGCCCTCCTCCGGCGGGCGCCACGGCGCCGTCGAATCCGGGCCGACCGGGGAGGACGCCGACTTCCTGGAGATCGAGCAGTTCGCCCGCCTCAAGCGCCTCGTCCGCAAGCCCGCACCGGTCCTGTTCGGCCTCCTGCTGATCGTCTCCGTCGTCGCCTGCCGCCAGTTCTTCGGCGGCGGCAGCCTGGCCGGCGGCGCCCTGCTGCCCGCGCCCGACGGAGCCTCCGCCCTGTGGGCGCAGTACACCGACGGCTGGCACCCGGTCGGCGTCGGCAGCGCCGGCGGCGCGCCCCCCTACCTGGCGGTCCTCGCCACCCTCTCGACGCTCTTCCTCGGCTCCACCGGCTTCACCCTCACCCTGCTGCTGGTCTGCTCGGTGCCCCTGGCCGGCCTCACCGCCTACTTCGCCTCCCGGCCGCTGGTCTCCTCCCGCCCCCTGCGGGCCTGGGCCGCCGTCGCCTACGCCTTCCTGCCCGCCGCCACCGGCGCCCTTGCCGCCGGCCGGCTCGGCACCGCCGTCCTGGCGATCCTGCTGCCGCTCATGGCGCGCACCGCCGTCGCGGCCACCGGCCTGCGCGTCCCGGGCGCCCGCCCCACATGGCGCGCGTCCTGGGCGTACGCCCTCCTGCTCACCGTCACCACCGCCTTCACCCCGGTGCTGTGGCCGCTCGCCGTCGTCCTGGGCCTGGGCGCCCTGGGCCTGCACGGCGCCCAGGGCGGGCGCGCACGGCTGGTGCTCCACGCCCCACGCTTCCTGGCCGTCGTCCTCACCCCCGTCACGGTGCTGGCGCCCTGGTCCCTGGGCCTGTTCGCGCACCCCGGCCGCTTCCTGACCGAAGCCGGGCTCGACCCGGCCGTCACAGGCGGCTCCTCCCCGCTCCACCTGCTCACCGCGGACCCCGGAGGCTCGAAGGCCGTCGGCGGACTGCTGCTGGCAGGCGTCGTCCTGGCCGCGCTCGCCGCCCTGCTGCGCGCCGACCGGCAGCTCGCCGTCCGCGGCGCCTGGGTGGCCGCCCTGGCGGCCCTCGCCGTCGCCGTGCTCTCCGCCCGCTCCGCCTGGGCCGGGCCGGCCACCCTCGTCTACGGGCTCGCGCTCATCGCCGCCGCGGTCGTCGGCGCGGAAGGCGCGCGGGCGCGCGTGGCGGCCCTCAGCTTCGGCTGGCGGCAGCCCGTGGCCGCGCTCATCGCCCTCGCCGCGGGCGCCGCCCCGCTGGTCGCAGCCGTGGGCTGGGCCGTCGGCGGCGCCGACGGCCCGCTGAAGCGGCGCGATCCCGCGCAGGTGCCGGCTTTCGTGGCGGAGGAGGCGGCCACCCGCGACCGGGCCCGCACCCTGGTCCTCGACGGCCGCGACGGCCGGGTCGCCTACGCCCTCGTCCGGGGCTCCGGCGCCCGGCTCGGTGACGCAGAGGCCGCCGCGGCCGCCGGGGCGGACCCGAAGCTCGACTCCGTCGTCGCCGGTCTCGTCGCGGGCTCCGGAGCCGACCAGGCGGACCTCCTCGGCGGCTACGCCGTCGGCTACGTCCTCGTCCGCAACAGCGCCCCCGCGGCCATGGGCCGCGTCCTGGACACCACCCCGGGCCTGACCCGCCTCAGCCGCCAGGACGACGCCTCGCTGTGGCGGGTCGACCGCGAGGTCGCACGTATCACCGTCGTCGCCGGAGAGCCGCAAGGAGGCGCACAGGGAGGCGCACAGGGTGGCGGACAGAGCGGGCAGCGGCCCGCGCCCGTCCCGGTCGCCGCAGGGCCCGTGGAGGCCCGTGCCACGCTCCCCGCCGGCCCGGCGGGCCGGGTCCTGCGCATCGCCGACAAGGCGGCCCCCGGCTGGCAGGCCACCCTCGACGGACGCGCCCTCAAGAGCACCACCGTCGACGGCTGGGCCCAGGGCTTCGCCCTGCCCACGAGCGGCGGCAAGCTCGTACTGACCTACAAGGCGCCCGCCGCGCACACCGCCTGGCTGTGGGTCCAGGGCCTCCTCGCGGCCGTCCTCGTGGTGCTCGCCCTGCCCGGGCGCAGGCGCCAGGTCGACGACGACCTTCCGGAAGCGGGGAGCGCACCTGCGGCCGTGTCCGAGCCCGCCTCCGTGCCGGCCCAGGCCGCCGCCGGAGAGGGCCGCCGAGCGCGCAGGCTGCGGGCCGCGGCGGAGGCCGGCCGGACGGACGCCGCTCCGGCACCGGAAGCACCGCCCGCCGAGCCCGTCGCCGACTCCTACGCCGATCCGTACGCGGCTCCGTACGCCGACGTTTACGCCGATCCGTACGGACAACAGCAAGTGGCGGATCCGTACGCCGCAGTGCCGCAGGAACAGCCGCAGGAACAGCAGTACGGGCAGCAGTACGGGCAGGGGGTGCAGGAGACGGCCTACGACCCGTACACCGGACAGCACTACCAGGGAAGCTACGACGGCACGTACGACGCCTCCTACGGCGGCGCGCAGCAGCAGACCCCGTATCAGGACCAGGGCCAGGGCCACTACCCGGCGGAGCCCGGGCAGTACGACCCGTACACCTACGGCGGGGCACACGACACGACGTACGGCGGCGGTGACCGGCACCACCGCGACGGGAGCGAGCAGCAGTGAAGCGCACCACCCTGTCCCTGTTCGCCGCCACCGCAGCCCTTGCGGCCCTGGGCGGCGCGGCCGTCCTCACCGCGCCGTCCGGCACAGAGAGCACCGAAGGCACCGGCAGCGCGGCTCGTACGGCCGCGAAGGCGCCCGCCCGGCTGCCCGTCCAGCGCTCCATGACCCTCTGCCCGGCCCCGACTTCCTCGGACGTGGGGGAGACGGCCTACACCGCCTTCACCCCGGCCGGCGCGGCGAAGGGTGCGAAGAAGGGCGCGGCCGAACTGCTGTCGGCAGACGGTGCAAAGAAGGATGACAGCGCCAAGAAGGATGAAAAGGGCGCGAAGGATGCCAAGGGCGGCAAGGAAGGGAAGGACGGCAAGGGCCCCGCGCCCGCGGGCACTTCGGTGCTGTCCCTGAAGGAGCCCGGCAAGCCCGCCACCGCGACCACCGGCCGCTCCGACGCCCCCGCCCTCATCGGCAGCGCCGACGGGAACCTCGCCCCGGGCTGGACCGTGCAGCAGACCACCGTCGTCGCCGCGGGCAGCGGGCGCGGCCTGCACGGGCTGACCTGCACGGCGCCGGACACCTCGTTCTGGTTCCCCGGCGCGAGCACCGTCAAGGGCCGCCAGGACTACGTCCACCTGACCAACCCCGACAGCACGGCGGCCGTCGTCGACCTGGAGCTCTACGGCAAGGACGGCCGGGTCAAGGCCGGGGCGGGGGAGGGCGTCACGGTCCCTCCGCGCTCCACCGTCCCGGTGCTCCTGTCCTCCCTCGCCGAGACGCCCGAGGAGGACCTCACGGTGCATGTGGCGGCCCGCTCGGGCCGCGTCGGCGCGGGGCTGCAGTCGGCTGACGACAAGAAGGGCGGCGACTGGATCCCGGCATCCGCCGAGCCGGCCGCCGACGCCGTCCTGCCGGGCATCCCGGGCGACGCGACGTCCGTGCGGCTCGTCGTCTTCGCCCCCGGCTCGGACGACGCCGACCTCAAGCTGCGCTTCGCCGGGCCGAACGGTGCGATCACCCCCGCCGGCCACGAGACGCTGCACGTCCGCAGCGGCATGACCGCGGCCGTCGACCTCGGTGACGTCGCCAAGGGCGAGGCGGGCTCGCTGCTGCTCACGGCGGACGGCAGGAGCGCACCGGTCGTCGCCGCGCTGCGCGTCACGCGCGGCAAGGACGACAAGCAGGAGACGGCGTTCGTCCCCGCCGTGGCGCGGCTCGGCGGGCGGGCCACGGTGGCGGACAACCGTCCCAAGGGCAGCACGCTCGCCCTGGTCGCGCCCGGCAAGGAGGCGGCGCAGGTGAAGGTCACCTCGTCCGCGGGCAGCGAGGGCGGCGAGCCGGCGGTCAAGACGTACACGGTGAAGCCGGGCACCACGCTGACCGTGGAGCCGCCGCAGCCGGCGGGCGCCAAGGGGTCGTTCGCGGTGACGGTGGAGAAGGTCTCGGGCGGGCCGGTGCACGCCTCGCGGATGCTGGCGCTGCCCAAGGACGGCGTGCCCATGTTCACGATCCAGCCGCTGCCGGACGACCGTTCGTCGGTGGCCGTGCCGGAGGCGGGGCAGGACCTGTCGATGCTCAACCGCTGAACCGGCGTTCGGCCGCCGACCCGCCGGTCGGCCCGGCCGGCCCGGTCAGTCCTGGCCGTAGCGGGGGTCGACCGACTCCGGGGCGAGCCCGAGGAGTTCGGCGACCTGCTCGACGACGACCTCGTGCACCAGCAGGGCGCGCTCGTCGCGGTTCTTGGTGCGGATCTCCACCGGGCGGCGGTAGATCACGATCCGGTCGGGGGAGTCGCCGCGGGCGGCCACGTAGCGGCCGAGGGGGACGGATTCGCCGTCGAAGTCGAAGGCGTCCAGACCGTCGGGGTCACTCATGACGCCTGCCGCGTCACTCCTGGTGACCGGCACCTCGCGGACCACGAAGTCGACGGAGGCGAGCTGCGGCCAGCGGCGCTCCAGCCGCTCGGCGGAGTCGTGCACCATGTCGACGAACGCCTCGCCGCGGCTGACCGACAGCGGCACTTGGGGCGGTGCGATCGGCCCGCGCATGCCGCGGCCATGTCGGTCGCGGTGGCGCGGGCGCGGCCCGGCGTGGCTCGGGGGACCCCCGGTGGTGGCAGGGGGAGGTACGCGGTTGTCCATCACTCTTGAGGGTATCCGTCGGCCGCCCCGTCGTACGCGGCTGTCGCGTATCCCGGGAATGTCGCCTGATGAACATTCCGGCCAGGCCTGTGATCAATTATGGTCAGGTGCCGGACCGTCCGGTCTGTTCGGGAGGGTCCGGAGCGGGGTCGCCGGTGGCCGGTCCGCGGCCTGGTGAGACCCTGTTCACAGCCCTCCGCGCAGGTCAGCGCGGTGGGGAGAAGCAGGCGTCCACGGGACGAACCAGGACGACACGGAGGGGTGAGCCGGGGGTGAGTCGTCGCGGCCCGCTCAAGAGTGCGGTACCGTCCAACGTCGTGAGCCCTGTACGTCGCTGTTCGCGCACCGCGTGCGGCCGCCCGGCCGTCGCGACGCTGACGTACGTCTATGCCGATTCGACCGCCGTCCTCGGACCGCTCGCCACCTACGCCGAACCCCACTGCTACGACCTGTGCGCCGAGCACTCCGAGCGGCTGACCGCTCCGCGCGGCTGGGATGTCGTCCGCCTCGCCCTGGACAGCGGCCCCGCCCGCCCCAGCGGCGACGACCTCGAAGCACTCGCCAACGCCGTGCGCGAAGCGGCCCGTCCGCAGGAGCGCGCCGTCCAGCCGGGCCCGCCGCCCGGCACCGCCGGCCCCGGCGGGCGCGACGCCGATCCCATGGAGGTCGCCCGCCGAGGCCACCTCAGGGTCCTCCGCTCGCCCGACAACTGACGGCGTCACGGCCTGCCCTTCGACCGGGGTTCGAGCAGCCCGCGTCGGGATCGTCAGTCCGTCCCGGTAGGTTTGTCCCCCCGTACCGGACCCAGGAAGGCGTTGGCTGTGGCTGATCTGTCGCAGATCGTGAAGGCATACGACGTACGCGGTGTGGTCCCGGATCAGTGGGACGAAGCACTGGCGGAGCTCTTCGGCGCCGCCTTCGCCCAAGTGACGGGCGCGGCCGCGGTCGTCGTCGGGCACGACATGCGGCCCTCGTCGCCCGGCCTCTCGCGGGCCTTCGCCCGCGGCGCCGCCGCCCACGGCGTGGACGTGACCGAGACCGGCCTGTGCTCCACCGACCAGCTGTACTTCGCGAGCGGCCACCTCGGCCTGCCGGGCGCGATGTTCACCGCCAGCCACAACCCCGCGCAGTACAACGGCATCAAGATGTGCCGGGCCGGCGCGGCCCCCGTCGGGCAGGACACCGGCCTCGCCGAGATCCGCTCCCTGGTCGAGGGCTGGCTCGAGAACGGCGCCCCCGAGCCCGCGCAGACCTCCGGCACCCTCACCCGGCAGGACGTCCTCGCGGACTACGCCGCCCACCTGCGCTCCCTGGTCGACCTCAGCGGCATCCGCGAGCTGAAGGTCGTCGTCGACGCCGGCAACGGCATGGGCGGGCACACCGTGCCCACCGTCTTCGAGGGCCTGCCCCTGGAGCTCGACGCGATGTACTTCGAGCTCGACGGCACCTTCCCCCACCACGAGGCCAACCCCCTCGACCCGAAGAACATCGTCGACCTGCAGCAGCGCGTGCGCGAGGTCGGCGCCGACATCGGCCTGGCCTTCGACGGCGACGCCGACCGCTGCTTCGTCGTCGACGGCAACGGCGACCCCGTCTCCCCCTCCGCGATCACCGCCCTGGTCGCGGCGCGCGAGCTCGCCAAGCACCCCGGCGGCACCGTCATCCACAACCTGATCACCTCGTGGTCGGTGCCCGAGGTCGTCAAGGAGTGCGGCGGCAAGCCCGTGCGCACCCGCGTGGGGCACTCCTTCATCAAGGAGGAGATGGCCCGCACCGGCGCCATCTTCGGCGGCGAGCACTCCGCGCACTACTACTTCCGCGACTTCTGGAACGCCGACACGGGCATGCTCGCCGCCATGCACGTCCTCGCCGCCCTCGGCGGCCAGAGCGGCCCGCTCTCGGAGCTCGTCGCCGAGTACGACCGCTACGCGGGCTCCGGCGAGATCAACAGCACCGTCGCCGACCAGGCCGGGCGCACGGCGGCCGTCCGCGCCGCGTACGAGAACGTGCCGGGCGTGGAGTTCGACGAGCTCGACGGCCTCACCGTGGCGGCCTCCGACTGGTGGTTCAACCTCCGCGCCTCCAACACCGAGCCCCTCCTGCGCCTGAACGTCGAGGCCCGCGACGCGGAGACGGTGTCCCGCGTCCGGGACGAGGTCCTGGCGATCGTCCGGGCGTAGGGCGCGGCGCGGCCCCGGCCCCCGGCCCTGAATCCGCCGTGACGGCGAGTACGCGAACTCGACCGTCCCGGCGGTGCCGGCCCCGGCCGCACCGGCGAACCCCGCACGGCACAGCGCCGTAGCGAACCCGCATGCCGCGCTTCCCCCGGCGGAGCGCGAAGGTACCCTGGCCGGACAGAGACGTACATCCGAAGGGAACCCCCTCATGCCGCTCGAAGCCGGTCTCCTGGAGATCCTCGCCTGCCCGGCGTGCCACGCGCCCCTCCGCGACGAGTCCGCCTCCGAGGAGTCCCCCGAGCTGGTGTGCGAGGGCACGGGCTGCGGCCTGGCCTACCCCGTCCGGGACGACATCCCCGTCCTGCTCGTGGACGAGGCCCGGCGCCCGGCCTGACGCCGGAGCGCCCCGCCCGACCCCGCCCGGCGGCCCACCGCACCGTAGGCCCGGCCGGACACCCGTACGGCGTACACGACGGCGACCGGAGGCTGATCCACGGTGTTCGACGAGTCACTCCTCGATGATCCCGACGCCCTGTCCCGCGCCGACATCCACGGCCTTCTGCGCGGCGCCGCAGAATCCGGCGCCCGGGTCCGTACGGCCGCCCGCAACGCCGCGGAGGCTGGCGTCACGGGCCTCCGCCCCGACGGCCGCCCCCGCGCCGTCCTGATCGCAGGGCCGGGCCCCGCGGCCGGCTGCACCGCCGACCTGCTCACCGCCCTCGCCGGCGGCAGCGCCCCCGTCACCCTGATCCGTCCCACCGGCGTCGCCCCCGCGCCCGGCGCCCTGCGCTGGACCCTCCCCGGCTGGACCGGCCCGCTCGACCTGCTGCTCGTCGCCAGCCCGGACGGCACGGAGCCCGGCCTCGCCATCCTCCTCGAACAGGCCTACCGCCGCGGCTGCTCCGTGGTCTGCGTCAGCCCGGCCGGTTCGCCCCTCGCCGACGCCACCGCGCAGGCCCACGGCCTCGCGATCCCGCTGACCACCTCGCCGGACGAGGCGCGTACGGGCGGCGATGCGGGCGCTCTCCCCGGCGAGGAGGCACCGGCGGGAGAGCGCCCCGCGCTGCCCCCGGGCCCCGGTCTCCTGTGGTCCCTGCTCACCCCCCTGCTCGTGCTCGCCGACCGCATAGGGCTGCTCGCCGGCGACCCCTCCGAAGTCGAGGCGCTCGCCGACCGCCTGGACCAGGTCGCCGAGCGCTGCGGCCCGGCCATCGCCACCTACAGCAACCCCGCCAAGACCCTGGCGGCCGAGCTGGCCGACACCCTCCCCCTCATCTGGACGGAGGGCGAGCTCGCCGGCGCGGCGGGCCGGCACTTCGCGACGGTCCTCGCCGCCCTCGCCGGGCGCCCGGCCCTCGCCGCCGAACTGCCCGAGGCCCTGACCGCCCACGGCACCCTCCTCGCGGGGGCCTTCGCCGCCGGTGCGGATCCCGAGGACTTCTTCCGCGACCGCGTCGAGGAGCCCGAGGCCCTGCACGCCCGCGTCGTCCTGCTCCGCGAACGGGAGCCCGACGTCACCTCGCCCGCCCCCGCCGCCCGCGAACTCGCCCTGCAGCGCGAGACACCCGTCAGCGAGCTGGAGCCCACCGACGCCGACACTCCCCTGCAGACCGCCGCTGAACTGCTGGCCATCACGGATTTCGCCGCCGTCTACCTGGCCCTCGCCTCGACCCCGTAGACCCGTAGAAACGCCGTACGCACACAGTCAGGAATCGCCCGCATGGACCGCCTCGTCAACACCGTGCGCCCCTACGCCTGGGGCTCCACCACCGCGATCCCCGCGCTGCTGGGCACCGCCCCCACCGGCGAGCCGCAGGCCGAACTGTGGATGGGCGCCCACCCCGGCGCCCCGTCCCGCGTCGACCGGGGCGGCAGCGGAGAGGACCTGCGCCCCCTCTCCGACGTCATCGCCGCCGACCCCGAGGGTGAGCTCGGTGCGCGGGCCGTCCGCCGCTTCGGGCCCCGGCTGCCGTTCCTGTTCAAGGTCCTCGCCGCCGGGTCCCCGCTCTCCCTCCAGGTCCACCCCGACCTCGCCCGGGCCGCGGCCGGCCACGCCGCGGAGGAGGCCCGGGGTGTCCCCCTCGACGCCCCCCACCGCAACTACAAGGACACCGACCACAAGCCCGAACTCCTCTGCGCCCTCACCCCCTTCGAGGGGCTGTGCGGCTTCCGCGCACCCGGCGAGACGGCCGCCCTCCTCGCCGCGCTCGACGTCGACTCCCTCAAGCCGTACGCCGACCTCCTGCACGCCCGGCCCGAGGCGGACGCCCTGCGCGAGGTGCTCACCGCCGTCCTCACCGCGGACCCCGGAGAGATGGCCCGCACCGTCACCGAGGCGGCCGCCGCGGCCGAGCGGCTCTCCGCGCAGGAAGGGCCGTACCGGGACGCCTGCACCGCCTACGTCTCCCTCGCCCGGCACTACCCCGGCGACCCCGGCGTCATCGCCGCCATGCTCCTCAACCACGTGCGCCTCCAGCCCGGCGAAGCCCTCTACCTGGGCGCCGGCGTCCCGCACGCCTACCTCGACGGCCTCGGCGTCGAAATCATGGCCAACTCGGACAACGTGCTGCGCTGCGGGCTGACGCCCAAGCACGTCGACGTCCCCGAACTGCTGCGCGTCGTCCGCTTCGAGAGCACCGCCGCCGCCGTCCTGCGCCCCGAGGCCGACGCCGGCGGCGAGGAGGTCTACGCCACCCCCGTCGAGGAGTTCCGCCTCTCCCGCTTCGACCTCGCCCCCGGCGCCACGACCACGCTGCCCGCCGGAACGCCCCAGATCCTCCTGTGCACCTCGGGCACCGCCGTCCTGCGCACGGCGGACGACGGGCAGGAGCTGCGGCTCCGCCAGGGCGAATCCGCGTTCGTACGGGCGGCCGAGAGCGTGGTGCTCGCCGGTGACGACGCCAGGGTCTTCCGCGCCACGGTCGCCGTCTGACGCCCCTTCCGCCCGGCTGCTGCAACAATGGCCCGCCGTAAAGGAACCGCAAAGCCCGGCGGTCCAGGGGTGGATCAGGGCGGAAGGGATAACCCGCATATATGAGTGCATCAGGCGGAACCAAGGCCATCGTCGCCGCGCTCGGCGCCAACCTGGCCATCGCCGTGGCGAAGTTCGTCGCGTTCGCGTTCAGCGGCTCGTCGTCGATGCTCGCCGAAGGAGTGCACTCGGTCGCCGACTCCGGCAACCAGGCACTGCTCCTCCTCGGCGGCAAGAAGGCCAAGCGCGCGGCCAGCGAGGAACACCCCTTCGGGTACGGCCGCGAGCGCTACATCTACGGCTTCCTCGTCTCGATCGTCCTGTTCACCATCGGTGGCGTCTTCGCGCTCTACGAGGGCTACGAGAAGATCAAGGAACCGCACGAGCTGGAGCACTGGTACTGGCCCGTCGGCGTCCTCGTCTTCGCGATCATCGCGGAGAGCTTCTCCTTCCGCACGGCGATCAAGGAGTCCAACGAGCTGCGCGGCAAGCAGTCCTGGGGCCAGTTCATCCGCACCGCCAAGGCCCCCGAACTGCCCGTCGTCCTCCTCGAGGACCTCGGCGCCCTCGTCGGCCTCGTCCTCGCCCTCGGCGGCGTCTGCCTCTCCATCATCACGGGCGACGGAGTCTGGGACGGCATCGGCACCCTGTGCATCGGCGCCCTGCTCGTGCTGATCGCCCTCGTCCTCGCCTCGGAGACGAAGTCCCTGCTGCTCGGCGAGGCCGCCGGACCGGAGCAGCTCACGAAGATCCGCGCCGCGGCCGTCGACGGCGAGACCGTCACCCGCGTCATCCACATGCGCACCCTCCACCTGGGCCCCGAGGAACTCCTCGTCGCGGCCAAGATCGCGGTGCGGCACGAGGACACCGCCGTGGAGATCGCCCGTGCGATCGACGCGGCGGAGGCGAGGATCCGCGAGGCGGTCCCGATCGCCCGGGTCATCTACCTGGAGCCGGACGTCTACCGCGAGGAAGCGGCAGCGGCCGGCGCCGACCCGGCAGCGACTCCGGGGGGTCCGCCCCGCCACTGAAAAATCCCGCCGCCGCGGCGCCCAGCCGCAGCCGGCACCGCCGGGCGACGACTCCCGGCGGTGCCCTGGCACCGCCGGACCCGGCACCGCTACCGAACCTCCCGCAAGATGCCCACCAGGGCCCCCGCATCCGCCTCCGCCGAGAGCAACCGCTCCCGGAAGGCCGGTTCCATCAGTTTCCGCGACAGCATCGCCAGGATCCGCAGATGCTCGTCGCCCGCGGCGGCGCTCGGCACCGCGATCATGAAGACCAGCCGGGCCTTCGTCCCGTCCATCGACCCCCACTCGATGCCCTCCGAGCGCGCGAACCCGACTACCGGGGCCGACACCGCATCCGTCTTCGCATGCGGGATCGCAATCTCCTCCCCGAGCCCCGTCGTCCCCATCTCCTCCCGCGCGAGCGCCGCCGCGACCAGGCCGTCCACGTCGTCCACGTGCCCGCTCCCGGCCAGCAGCCCGGCCATCTCCCGGATCGCCGCCTCCTTCCCGTGGGCGGCGAGCCGCGGCCGCACGGTCCGTACGGTGAGGTAGCCGGAGAGCGCGGAACCATCGGGCTCGCCCGACGGCAGGCCGGTGGCGGCAGGCGCCTCCACGGCGGGGGCCGGGGGAGCCGGGGAAACCGTTCCCCCGGCGGGAGCCGGCCGCCCGCCCACGGCCATCAAGGTGACCGTCGTCAACGCCGTCACCACCGTGCCGACGGCGATCGCGACGAAGAACATCGGCACCCCGTCCACCGCCCCGAGCACCGCCACGACCGGCCCGCCGTGCGGCACGTTGTCCGCCACCGCCGCGAGCCCCGCGACGGCACCCGCCACCGCACCGCCGCACATGTTCGCCGGAATGACCCGCGCGGGCCGGGCCGCGGCGAAGGGGATCGCCCCTTCGGTGATGCCGAAGAACCCCATGAACAGCGCCGCCAGGCCGGTCTCCTGCTCCTGCTTGCTGAACAACCCCCGCCGCAGCAGCGTCGCGAGCCCCTGCCCGAGCGGCGGCACCGGAATGGCTGCGGCACACATGCCCATGATCTCGGGGTTCTTCGAGACCAGCCCCGCACCGAAGAGGAACGCCGTCTTGTTGACGGGCCCGCCCATGTCGAAGGCGATCATCAGGCCGAGCACGACGCCGAGCAGAGCCGCACTCGTCCCGGTGAGCCCACCGAGCCAGCTCGTGAGGTGCTCGAAGACCCACGCGATCGGCCGGCCGATGACGTAGACGAAGAACAGGCCGAGCGACGTCGTGGCCACGATCGGGATCACGATGACCGGCATGATCGGCCGGACGAACGCCGGCACCCTGACCTTCTTGATCCACACCACCAGGTAGCCGGCCAGGAACCCGGTGGCGATCGCCCCGATGAACCCCGACCCCGCCTTGCTGTCGTACAGCTCCCCGTGGCTCGCGATCCAGCCCCCGACCATGCCCGGCACGAGAGCGGGCCGGTCCCCGACGGCATAGGCGATGTAGCCGGAGAGCACCGGGATCATCAGCGCGAAGCCGATGACACCGATGTCGTTGACCGTCTGCCAGAACGAGCTGTCGAAGACGATCCCCTGAGGGGTGGTCCGCCCGCCCAGGGCGAGTGAGGCGGAGATCAGCAGACCGCCGACGACCACGAACGGGATCATGTACGAGACGCCGTTCATCAGTGCCTTGTAGACGGTGCCGCGCTCCCTCCCGCCACCGCCCGCCCCCGCGAACGCCCCGTCGCCGGCCCCGGTCCCCGCCCCCGCGCCGTCCCCCGGGTGGACCGGCGCGCTCAGCACGTCCCGGATCAGCCGCTCCGGATGACGGATGCCCTCGGCGACCCCGACGGACAGCACCCGCTTCCCCGTGAAGCGACTCAGAT
Source organism: Streptomyces rectiverticillatus (assembly GCF_013394065.1). Lineage (NCBI taxonomy): Bacteria > Bacillati > Actinomycetota > Actinomycetes > Kitasatosporales > Streptomycetaceae > Streptomyces > Streptomyces rectiverticillatus. Next base: position 2,893,885 of record NZ_CP040752.1, on the reverse strand, counting down.
CGACGTCCTTGTCGGCGGCGACGATGATGCCGTCGGCCTCCCTGATCTCGGCGTCGGAGAGGACGTTCTCGGCCCCGATCGACCCCTGCGTCTCCACCTTCATCCCGTAGCCGAGCTCCTGCGCGGCCTGGGCCAGCTTCTCCGCCGCCATGTACGTGTGCGCGATCCCGGTCGGGCAGGCGGTCACGGCGAGCAGCCTGCGTCCCTCTGGCGCCGTGTCACGCTCGGGCGGATCGGCCGGACTGGTCACGTGGATCTCCTCACAACGGATCGCCCGCGGGGCGTGCCGCGCCCTCGCGCTCTCCGCATCCTGCAACACCTGACCTGCACAGGAAACGAGGCCGTTCCGGTGTCAGCGCGCGCAGGCTTTCCGGAATATGACGTTCCGGCGGATAGGGCGCCAGTGGGGGTGGGGTTCGGCGGGCCCCCCGGTGTAGATTCGTGGACGAGCCAGACGTCGCTGCTGATGGCGGTCGGGCGGCCCGCGCGACGGGCCGGCCGAGGGAGAGAGGGCCTCCGACGGACTGCGCTGCGGTCGGGGCACCGGTGCGTCCAGTGTGTCCAGCTGCTCAGGCAGCACGACCGCATGCACGGCCGTGTCCACCCTCGCTCGCCCTTCACAGAGGAGCAGCCCGTATGACCACCACTTCCCCCGGCCAGGACTTCAAGGTCGCGGATCTTTCGCTTGCGGCTTTCGGCCGTAAGGAGATCACGTTGGCCGAGCATGAGATGCCCGGTCTGATGGCGATCCGTAAGGAGTACGCCGAGGCGCAGCCGCTGGCGGGTGCGCGTATCACCGGTTCGTTGCACATGACGGTGCAGACGGCCGTTTTGATCGAGACGCTTGTGGCGCTGGGTGCGCAGGTGCGCTGGGCGTCCTGCAATATCTTCTCGACGCAGGACCATGCGGCCGCCGCCATCGCGGTCGGCCCGAACGGCACCCCGGAGAACCCGCAGGGCATTCCGGTGTTCGCCTGGAAGGGCGAGACGCTGGAGGAGTACTGGTGGTGCACGGAGCAGGCCCTGACCTGGCCGAACACCACCACCGGCGGCCCCAACATGATCCTGGACGACGGCGGTGACGCCACCCTCCTCGTTCACAAGGGCGTCGAGTTCGAGAAGGCGGGCAGCGCCCCGGACCCGTCGACGGCGGACAGCGAGGAGTTCGCCCAGATCCTCACCCTGCTGAACCGCACGCTGGGGGAGAACCCCCGGAAGTGGACCCAGCTGGCGTCGGAGATCCGTGGTGTCACGGAGGAGACGACGACGGGTGTGCACCGTCTGTATGAGATGCAGCGGGACGGCACGCTGCTGTTCCCCGCGATCAATGTGAATGACGCGGTGACGAAGTCGAAGTTCGACAACAAGTACGGGTGCCGTCATTCGCTGATCGACGGTATCAACCGGGCCACGGATGTGCTGATCGGTGGCAAGGTCGCGGTGGTGTGCGGTTACGGCGATGTGGGCAAGGGCTGTGCGGAGTCGCTGCGCGGGCAGGGCGCCCGGGTCATCGTCACGGAGATCGACCCGATCAATGCGCTGCAGGCGGCGATGGACGGCTACCAGGTGACGACCCTGGAGGAGGTCGTGGAGAGCGCGGATATTTTCGTGACCACGACGGGTAACAAGGACATCATCATGGCCTCGGACATGGCCCGGATGAAGCACCAGGCCATCGTGGGGAACATCGGCCACTTCGACAACGAGATCGACATGGCGGGTCTGGCGAAGATCCCGGGGGTCGTGAAGGACGAGGTGAAGCCGCAGGTCCACACGTGGACGTTCGAGGACGGCAAGGTCCTGATCGTGCTGTCCGAGGGCCGTCTGCTGAACCTGGGCAACGCGACCGGTCACCCCTCCTTCGTGATGTCGAACTCCTTCGCGGACCAGACGCTGGCGCAGATCGAGCTGTTCACGAAGCCGGAGTCGTACCCCACGGACGTCTACGTCCTGCCGAAGCTGCTGGACGAGAAGGTCGCGCGGCTGCACCTGGACGCGCTGGGTGTGAAGCTGACCGAGCTCCGTCCGGAGCAGGCGTCCTACATTGGTGTCCCGGTCGAGGGTCCGTACAAGCCGGACCACTACCGCTACTGACACCGACGCTGCGCCGGCAGTACCAGCAGTACTAGCCGGCAGCACCAGCAGCACCAGCAGTACCAAAAGCAATCGGTAGCAGGCCCCTGCCGGGAAGGCAGGGGCCTGTCCCTGTTCTGTCGAGGACCCCACCATGCCCCGCGGCCGCTACTCGCTCCACGACCCGCACGACCACACCCCCCTGGGTGAAGAGCACTTCCACTGCGCCACCGGCCCCTCCGGCTGGCGCTACGTCTCGCAGATCACCACCCCCGCCGGCGACCACGCCGGCTCCGTCGACCTCACCCTCGACGCCCTGGGCCGTCCGATCCGCGTGCAGCTCCACGCCGGAAGCTGGCAGGTGCGTGGCGCGGCCCTCGACGGAGTGACCTGGGTCCGCACCGACCCGACCGGGGAGCACGCCACGGAAGGCAACGTCGCAGAGGCCCGGGCGTTCACCGGCGCATCCCCTGCCTTCTATGTCGCCCTGTCCCGGGCCCTGCGGCTGGCCCCCGGCGCGGGCGCGACGCGCATCCGGCTCGTCGGTTTCACCTCTCCTGTCCTCGCCCCGCGGACGCTCGACCAGTCGTGGGCCCTGGTCGGCAGGACGGCACACGCCACTGACGACGGCCCGCTCCAAGTGGACGCGTACCAGGTCACCGACCTGGAGACGGGTGAGCAGCACACGGTGAACCTCGCCGGCGACGTCGTCCTGTCGGCACCCGGCATCGAGCTGGAGGACCTGGAGAGCCCGCCTTCGTCCTTCGCCTGATGTGCAGAGGGGCTGGTCAGCCTGGTAGTGTCCTCTTCGCCCCACAAGACCTGTTGACACAGGGCGAGTGGGGAGGTAGATTCGAACGGTTGCCGGGGGAACTGGACAGGTTCCAACGGAACGGTTAGTCTCTACAGAGCTCTGGCGGTGAACGAGGTTCACCCGGAGCACCTTGATCCCTTATCGGAAGCGAAAAGCCGATTAGCTTCGGCCGGAAAGCATCTGATAAAGTCGGGATCACCGCCGGAAAGCGAAAGCTGAAAGGCGAAACCCCGCTCCAACAGGGGGCCGGAAACGGAATTCGGACCGGAAACGGGCCGGAAAACGGATCTGGTAAGGTTGGAAACAACGAAGGGAAGCGCCCGGAGGAAAGCCCGAGAGGGTGAGTACAAAGGAAGCGTCCGTTCCTTGAGAACTCAACAGCGTGCCAAAAGTCAACGCCAGACTATAAAATACCCCGTCCTCGGTCAGTTTTGACCGGGACGCGGTTCCTTTGAAAGTCCTGCCGGTCCTTCGGGATTGCGCAGGCAACACAGCGAGGACGCTGTGAACGACCGGGATTATTCCTCCTGGTCGTTCCGCTCTCGTGTGTGTGCACCCGATTACGGGTAAACATTCACGGAGAGTTTGATCCTGGCTCAGGACGAACGCTGGCGGCGTGCTTAACACATGCAAGTCGAACGATGAAGCCCTTCGGGGTGGATTAGTGGCGAACGGGTGAGTAACACGTGGGCAATCTGCCCTGCACTCTGGGACAAGCCCTGGAAACGGGGTCTAATACCGGATACGACCGCTGACCGCATGGTTGGTGGTGGAAAGCTCCGGCGGTGCAGGATGAGCCCGCGGCCTATCAGCTTGTTGGTGGGGTAATGGCCTACCAAGGCGACGACGGGTAGCCGGCCTGAGAGGGCGACCGGCCACACTGGGACTGAGACACGGCCCAGACTCCTACGGGAGGCAGCAGTGGGGAATATTGCACAATGGGCGAAAGCCTGATGCAGCGACGCCGCGTGAGGGATGACGGCCTTCGGGTTGTAAACCTCTTTCAGCAGGGAAGAAGCGAAAGTGACGGTACCTGCAGAAGAAGCGCCGGCTAACTACGTGCCAGCAGCCGCGGTAATACGTAGGGCGCAAGCGTTGTCCGGAATTATTGGGCGTAAAGAGCTCGTAGGCGGCTTGTCACGTCGGATGTGAAAGCCCGGGGCTTAACCCCGGGTCTGCATTCGATACGGGCAGGCTAGAGTTCGGTAGGGGAGATCGGAATTCCTGGTGTAGCGGTGAAATGCGCAGATATCAGGAGGAACACCGGTGGCGAAGGCGGATCTCTGGGCCGATACTGACGCTGAGGAGCGAAAGCGTGGGGAGCGAACAGGATTAGATACCCTGGTAGTCCACGCCGTAAACGTTGGGAACTAGGTGTGGGCGACATTCCACGTCGTCCGTGCCGCAGCTAACGCATTAAGTTCCCCGCCTGGGGAGTACGGCCGCAAGGCTAAAACTCAAAGGAATTGACGGGGGCCCGCACAAGCAGCGGAGCATGTGGCTTAATTCGACGCAACGCGAAGAACCTTACCAAGGCTTGACATACACCGGAAACACCTAGAGATAGGTGCCCCCTTGTGGTCGGTGTACAGGTGGTGCATGGCTGTCGTCAGCTCGTGTCGTGAGATGTTGGGTTAAGTCCCGCAACGAGCGCAACCCTTGTCCTGTGTTGCCAGCATGCCCTTCGGGGTGATGGGGACTCACAGGAGACTGCCGGGGTCAACTCGGAGGAAGGTGGGGACGACGTCAAGTCATCATGCCCCTTATGTCTTGGGCTGCACACGTGCTACAATGGCCGGTACAATGAGCTGCGATACCGCGAGGTGGAGCGAATCTCAAAAAGCCGGTCTCAGTTCGGATTGGGGTCTGCAACTCGACCCCATGAAGTTGGAGTTGCTAGTAATCGCAGATCAGCATTGCTGCGGTGAATACGTTCCCGGGCCTTGTACACACCGCCCGTCACGTCACGAAAGTCGGTAACACCCGAAGCCGGTGGCCCAACCCTTGTGGAGGGAGCCGTCGAAGGTGGGACTGGCGATTGGGACGAAGTCGTAACAAGGTAGCCGTACCGGAAGGTGCGGCTGGATCACCTCCTTTCTAAGGAGCATATGGCCGACTGCGAGCGAATGACTCGCACGGTTGCTCATGGGTGGAACGTTGACTATTCGGCACAGTCGTGAGGGATCACTAGTACTGCTTCGGCGTGGAACGTGAATCCTGAGGGGCTGGGCCGGGCACGCTGTTGGGTATCTGAGGGTACGGACTTCGGTCCGACCTTCGCGATGCCGGCCCCAGTGCACTCTGACCGTTTTGGTTGGGGGTGATGGGTGGCTGGTCGTTGCTTGAGAACTGCACAGTGGACGCGAGCATCTGTGGCCAAGTTTTTAAGGGCGCACGGTGGATGCCTTGGCACCAGGAACCGATGAAGGACGTGGGAGGCCACGATAGGCCCCGGGGAGCTGTCAACCAAGCTTTGATCCGGGGGTGTCCGAATGGGGAAACCCGGCAGTCGTCATGGGCTGTCACCCGCTGCTGAACACATAGGCAGTGTGGAGGGAACGCGGGGAAGTGAAACATCTCAGTACCCGCAGGAAGAGAAAACAACCGTGATTCCGGGAGTAGTGGCGAGCGAAACCGGATGAGGCCAAACCGTATGCGTGTGATACCCGGCAGGGGTTGCGTATACGGGGTTGTGGGATCTCTTTTTCATAGTCTGCCGGCTGTGAGACGAGTCAGAAACCGTTGGTGTAGGCGAAGGACATGCGAAAGGTCCGGCGTAGAGGGTAAGACCCCCGTAGCTGAAACATCAACGGCTCGTTTAAGAGACACCCAAGTAGCACGGGGCCCGAGAAATCCCGTGTGAATCTGGCGGGACCACCCGTTAAGCCTAAATATTCCCTGGTGACCGATAGCGGATAGTACCGTGAGGGAATGGTGAAAAGTACCGCGGGAGCGGAGTGAAATAGTACCTGAAACCGTGTGCCTACAAGCCGTGGGAGCGTCGCGCATCGAGCTTGCTCGGTGCGTCGTGACTGCGTGCCTTTTGAAGAATGAGCCTGCGAGTTTGCGGTGTGTTGCGAGGTTAACCCGTGTGGGGAAGCCGTAGCGAAAGCGAGTCCGAATAGGGCGATTGAGTAGCGCGCCCAAGACCCGAAGCGGAGTGATCTAGCCATGGGCAGGTTGAAGCGGAGGTAAGACTTCGTGGAGGACCGAACCCACCAGGGTTGAAAACCTGGGGGATGACCTGTGGTTAGGGGTGAAAGGCCAATCAAACTCCGTGATAGCTGGTTCTCCCCGAAATGCATTTAGGTGCAGCGTCGTGTGTTTCTTGCCGGAGGTAGAGCACTGGATAGGCGATGGGCCCTACCGGGTTACTGACCTTAGCCAAACTCCGAATGCCGGTAAGTGAGAGCGCGGCAGTGAGACTGTGGGGGATAAGCTCCATGGTCGAGAGGGAAACAGCCCAGAGCATCGACTAAGGCCCCTAAGCGTACGCTAAGTGGGAAAGGATGTGGAGTCGCAGAGACAACCAGGAGGTTGGCTTAGAAGCAGCCACCCTTGAAAGAGTGCGTAATAGCTCACTGGTCAAGTGATTCCGCGCCGACAATGTAGCGGGGCTCAAGCGTACCGCCGAAGTCGTGTCATTCCAGCACATACCTCTAACGGGGGCTGGGATGGGTAGGGGAGCGTCGTGTGCCGGGTGAAGCAGCCGCGGAAGCGAGTTGTGGACGGTTCACGAGTGAGAATGCAGGCATGAGTAGCGATACACACGTGGGAAACGTGTGCGCCGATTGACTAAGGGTTCCTGGGTCAAGCTGATCTGCCCAGGGTAAGTCGGGACCTAAGGCGAGGCCGACAGGCGTAGTCGATGGACAACCGGTTGATATTCCGGTACCCGCTTTGAAACGCCCAATATCGAATCCATTAATGCTAAGGCCGTGAAGCCGCCCTGGACCCTTCGGGGAAAGGGGAGTGGTGGAGCCGCTGACCCAAGGTGGTAGTAGGTAAGCGATGGGGTGACGCAGGAAGGTAGTCCAGCCCGGGCGGTGGTTGTCCCGGGGTAAGGGTGTAGGCCGTGTGGTAGGCAAATCCGTCACACGTTAAGGCTGAGACCTGATGCCGAGCCGATTGTGGTGAAGTGGATGATCCTATGCTGTCGAGAAAAGCCTCTAGCGAGTTTCATGGCGGCCCGTACCCTAAACCGACTCAGGTGGTCAGGTAGAGAATACCGAGGCGTTCGGGTGAACTATGGTTAAGGAACTCGGCAAAATGCCCCCGTAACTTCGGGAGAAGGGGGGCCATTTCCGGTGATGGAATTTACTTCCTGAGCTGGGGGTGGCCGCAGAGACCAGCGAGAAGCGACTGTTTACTAAAAACACAGGTCCGTGCGAAGCCGTAAGGCGATGTATACGGACTGACGCCTGCCCGGTGCTGGAACGTTAAGGGGACCGGTTAGCTCCATTTCGGTGGGGCGAAGCTGAGAACTTAAGCGCCAGTAAACGGCGGTGGTAACTATAACCATCCTAAGGTAGCGAAATTCCTTGTCGGGTAAGTTCCGACCTGCACGAATGGCGTAACGACTTCTCGACTGTCTCAACCATAGGCCCGGTGAAATTGCACTACGAGTAAAGATGCTCGTTTCGCGCAGCAGGACGGAAAGACCCCGGGACCTTTACTATAGCTTGATATTGGTGTTCGGTTCGGCTTGTGTAGGATAGGTGGGAGACTGTGAAGCCGTGGCGCCAGCCATGGTGGAGTCGTCGTTGAAATACCACTCTGGTCGTGCTGGATGTCTAACCTCGGTCCGTGATCCGGATCAGGGACAGTGTCTGGTGGGTAGTTTAACTGGGGCGGTTGCCTCCTAAAGAGTAACGGAGGCGCCCAAAGGTTCCCTCAGCCTGGTTGGCAATCAGGTGTTGAGTGTAAGTGCACAAGGGAGCTTGACTGTGAGACCGACGGGTCGAGCAGGGACGAAAGTCGGGACTAGTGATCCGGCGGTGGCTTGTGGAAGCGCCGTCGCTCAACGGATAAAAGGTACCCCGGGGATAACAGGCTGATCTTCCCCAAGAGTCCATATCGACGGGATGGTTTGGCACCTCGATGTCGGCTCGTCGCATCCTGGGGCTGGAGTCGGTCCCAAGGGTTGGGCTGTTCGCCCATTAAAGCGGTACGCGAGCTGGGTTTAGAACGTCGTGAGACAGTTCGGTCCCTATCCGCTGCGCGCGTAGGAGTCTTGAGAAGGGCTGTCCCTAGTACGAGAGGACCGGGACGGACGAACCTCTGGTGTGCCAGTTGTCCTGCCAAGGGCATGGCTGGTTGGCTACGTTCGGGAGGGATAACCGCTGAAAGCATCTAAGCGGGAAGCCTGCTTCGAGATGAGGACTCCCACCCACTTGATGGGGTAAGGCTCCCAGTAGACGACTGGGTTGATAGGCCAGGTGTGGAAGACCGGTAACGGTTGGAGCTGACTGGTACTAATAGGCCGAGGGCTTGTCCTCAGTTGCTCGCGTCCACTGTGTAGGTTCTGAAGTAACGACCTGTGTCATTGCCGGGTTGGTTAACTTCATAGTGTTTCGGTGGTCATAGCGTTAGGGAAACGCCCGGTTACATTCCGAACCCGGAAGCTAAGCCTTTCAGCGCCGATGGTACTGCATGGGGGACCGTGTGGGAGAGTAGGACGCCGCCGAACAATTTTTCAGCCTCAGGCCCTGAGTGTTATCACTCGGGGCCTGAGGCATTTTTGCGTTTAGGGTCCTTTCCCGGAATCTCCTTGCCTGCTCGGCTGCGTTCCCTTCCCTCGGGTCCTTCGAGGCTTCAGGAGGGAACGCGGCCGAGCAGCAGCAATTGCTCTTATTCGCCCGCCGCCCGTGCGAGCTCGATGTCGAGGGACTCGCGGCGAATGCGCTGGTCCATGTACAGCAGCGCCGTCATGCCGGCCGTCACCGGAAGGGTGACCGTGGCGCTGATAACCGCTGCTATACCGATGGAAATCAGAGAGGCCCAGTCGGTCGCATCGGCGGCCGACTGTTCCCCGTAACCATGGATGAGGACGTCGAAGACGATAACGACGGCCTGGGCCATAAGGCCGACCAGCAGCGTGATCATCACGGACATGAGCTGGATTCCGAAGACCCGCCACCAGGCGCCCTGCACCAGCTTCGCCGACCGCCTCATTGCTCCGAGCACGCTCTGCTTCTCCAGCATCAGCGCCGGCGCGGCGAGGCTGTAGCGAATCCAGAGCCACGTCGCGACCACCATGGACGCCAGACCGCCCAGAGCCATGAGCGACATCCCTGCCTGCTCGGCTCCGGCTGCAGCCGCCAGCAAGCCCCAGACGATACCGACGGCGAGCACACCGACCAGGAGCATCGGCACCAGGACCAGCAGCCCCGCCATCCGCGCCAGCTGCGGCCTGGCGCTCCGCCATGCCTCCCGGGCGGTGACCGGGCGGCCCAGCACCGCCCGGCTGACGATCACCGTGAGCAGGGCCGCGGCGGTGATGGAGCCGATCAGGCTGAGCAGCCAGGCCACCCCGAGGCTGCCGAGGCCGTTGCCTATGACGTCGACCAGTTCCTTCGGCGTCTGCGGGGTCTCCCCACTGAGCGCGTCGAGTTCCTTCGTACCGCGTGGCCACAACCGCTCGATCACCGTCGCCACGGTCTGCGTAGCCACGGCCACCGTCAGGGAGATGCCGACGACGGAGCGCCAGTGGAGGCGCATCGTGCGGATCGAACCCTCCACGATCTCGCCGGTCTGCAGCGGGCGCAGCGGGATCACCCCGGGCTGGGGCGCCTGCGGCCGGCCTCCCGTCCACTGGTTCCAGCCCGGCTGCGGTCCCGCACCACCGCGGCTTGCCCGGCCCGGCGCACCTGACGCACCCGGCGCACTCGGCGCGTCCGAGGACGTGTTCGCCCGGGCGCGTGCGCGCTGCCGGGGCGGGCTCGGGGAAGAGGTCGACCAGTCACCCGGTGGCGGCTGTTCTTGTGCCCACTGGGCTCTTTCCTGCGCCTGTGCTTGCGTCTCTGCCTGTGTCTCTGCCTGCGCCTCCGGCTGTGCCTGCTCCGGTGTCTTCTGTTCCTGTGTCGCCTCCTGTGTCGCCGCCGGGTCGCGCTCGTCGGACGGGGAGGATCCGGGCGAGGTCCGGCCCGGAGAGTCAGTCATGTGCGTCTCGCTCCTTCTCAGTGCCCGCCCGTCCGCCGGTTCGGCGGCGAGCGACTTCCGGCAATCGTGTCACGGTGATCCGTGCGTCCCGCGAGCTCGTACGAGGGAGTAATCCCAAGGCGACCTTCAATAGTCGGGGCACGAGCGGCAGACTGGACGGATGGCTGATCAGTTCGCGGCATCCATGGCGTCCGTCGAGCCCGGCTCCGTTCCGGCGCTGAGGTGGGAGGAGCCGCCGGAGGGGCCCGTGCTCGTGGTTCTGGACCAGCGCCGGCTCCCTGCGGAGGAGGTCGGGCTGGTGTGTACGGACGTGCCAGCGCTGGTCGACGCGGTCCGTACGCTCGCCGTCCGGGGTGCGCCGCTGCTGGGGATGGCCGGGGCGTACGGGGTGGCGCTGGCCGCCGTCCGCGGATTCGACGTCGTGGAGGCCGCGGAGCTGCTCGCGCACGCACGCCCCACGGCCGTGAACCTCGCCTACGGGGTGCGGCGTGCCCTGGGGGCGTACGAGAAGGCGCTGCAGGGCGGCGGCGGGCCCCAGCAGGCGGCCGCGGCCACGCTCGCCGAGGCGCGTGCCCTGCACCGTGAGGACGCGGAGGCCAGCGCGCGGATGGCGGCGCACGGGCTGGCTCTGCTGGAGGAGCTGGTTCCGGGCGGCGGGTTCCGGGTGCTCACCCACTGCAACACCGGGGCGCTGGTCTCCGGGGGCGAGGGCACGGCGCTGGCCGTGGCGGGCGCGGCACACCGTGCGGGGCAGCTGAGACGCCTGTGGGTGGACGAGACGCGTCCGCTGCTGCAAGGGGCGCGGCTCACTGCGTACGAGGCGGCCCGGGCCGGGATGGCGTACACGCTGCTCGCCGACAATGCGGCGGGGTCGCTGTTCGCCGCGGGCGAGGTGGATGCGGTGCTGATCGGCGCTGACCGGATAGCCGCGGACGGGTCCGTGGCGAACAAGGTCGGCAGCTATCCGCTGGCGGTGCTGGCCCGCTATCACCACGTGCCGTTCCTCGTGGTGGCCCCGGTGACCACCGTGGACTTCGATACGTCGGCGGGGTCGGAGATCGAGGTGGAGCAGCGCTCCGGGCACGAGATCACGGAGTTTACGTTGGTGCCGCCGGGGGCAGGCGCGGAGCCGGGCACGGGGGTGCCGGTGGCTCCCTTGGGGACGCAGGCGTACAACCCTGCGTTCGACGTCACACCACCGGAACTGGTGACTGCGATCGTCACGGAGAACGGAGTCGTCTCGCCGGTGACCCGGGCGGGGCTGGCGGAGCTCTGCGGCAGGTCACAGCGGGGATCCGGGAGTGAGCCGGTCTGATCCGCACGTGTACTGTCCACCCCTGGCGGCGAACGCTGTCGGCGTCCCGGGTCAACGGGACACACCGAAGTGTGTCAGTCGTGCCAGGTGAGCTCCGTCACCCGGCTCTATGGACCGGATGCGAAAATGGGATGATGTCGATATGAAGGGACGCGTCCTTGTCGTCGACGACGACACCGCACTGGCCGAGATGCTCGGCATTGTGCTGCGTGGTGAGGGTTTCGAGCCGTCGTTTGTAGCGGACGGCGACAAGGCACTTGCTGCTTTTCGTGAGGTAAAGCCCGATCTTGTGCTGCTCGATCTGATGCTGCCCGGCCGGGACGGCATCGAGGTCTGCCGGCTCATCCGCGCCGAGTCCGGCGTGCCGATCGTGATGCTGACGGCGAAGAGCGACACGGTCGACGTCGTCGTCGGCCTGGAATCGGGGGCCGACGACTACATCGTCAAGCCGTTCAAGCCGAAGGAGCTGGTGGCGCGGATCCGCGCCCGTCTGCGCCGCTCCGAGGAGCCCGCGCCGGAGCAGCTGGCGATAGGGGACCTGGTCATCGACGTGGCCGGGCACTCGGTCAAGCGCGACGGGCAGTCGATCGCGCTGACGCCGCTCGAGTTCGACCTGCTGGTCGCTCTCGCCCGCAAGCCGTGGCAGGTCTTCACCCGTGAGGTGCTCCTGGAGCAGGTGTGGGGCTACCGGCACGCGGCCGACACCCGCCTCGTCAACGTGCACGTGCAGCGGCTGCGCTCCAAGGTCGAGAAGGACCCGGAGCGGCCGGAGATCGTGGTGACCGTCCGTGGTGTGGGCTACAAGGCCGGGCCGAGCTGACATGTCGGGCAACGGTGCCGCCCCGGAGCGGGGCGTGGGGCGGCCCGTCGAGACGGCGGGCGGCATATCTTTCTTCCGGCGGCTGTGGCGGGCCGGGCGGATGCTGTCCGACGGCGCCGCCGCGGGGCCGGTCCACCCGGTGCTGAGGCTGTACGTGCGCTGGGTGCGCCGTCCGCTGCTGCCCGCGATGCGCCTGTGGCGGCGCAACATCCAGCTGCGGGTCGTCGCGACGACGCTGCTGATGTCGATGGGCGTCGTGCTGCTGCTCGGCGTCGTGGTCATCGGGCAGGTCCGCAACGGCCTGCTGGAGGCCAAGCGGCATGCGTCGCTGAGCCAGGCCGAGGGCGGTTTCAAGGCGGCGCGGGACGCCGCCGACACCGCGGGGGACACCCGCGGGCAGGATGCGCAGTCGGGCAATCGCGGTGCCACGGACCCCGGGGCCTGGTTGACGGCCCAGGTGCAGCAGCTCTCCAGCGGCGGGCAGGGCGTCTACCACGTGGTGGCGCTCAGCTCCGGCGGCGGCGACCTCGTCTACGGCGACCTGGGGTACAACGACATGACGTCCGCCGGGGCGCGCGGCCCGCGGGCCTCCGGTGACATCGACCCCGAGGCCAGCATCCCCGCCGACCTGCGCAAACAGCTGGATTCCAAGACCGGTGCGCTGTGGAAGTCGGCGTCGGTCAAGCACAACTCCTCCGACGAGGGCGAGCCTGCGCTGGTCGTGGGCAAGCGGATGTACGACCCCAACGGCAAGGCGTACCAGCTGTACTACCTCTTCCCGTACACCCAGGAGGAGAAGTCGCTGAGCCTGGTCAAGGGCACGCTCGCGACGGCCGGGGTGTTCGTGGTCGTGCTGCTCGGGGCCATCGCCTGGCTCGTGGTGCGGCAGATCGTCACGCCCGTGCGGATGGCCGCGAGCATCTCCGAGCGGCTGGCGGCGGGCGTCCTGCAGGAGCGCATGAAGGTCACCGGTGAGGACGACATCGCGCGCCTCGGCGAAGCCTTCAACAAGATGGCGCAGAACCTCCAGGTCAAGATCCAGCAGCTGGAGCAGCTGTCGCGGATGCAGCGCAGGTTCGTCTCGGACGTCTCGCACGAGCTGCGGACGCCGCTGACGACCGTGCGCATGGCCGCCGAGGTCATCCACGAGGCCCGTGAGGACTTCGATCCGGTCACCGCGCGCTCGGCGGAGCTGCTGTACGGGCAGGTCGACCGCTTCGAGTCGCTGCTGGCCGACCTGCTGGAGATCAGCCGGTTCGACGCGGGGGCCGCGGCCCTGGAGGCCGAGCCCGTCGATCTGCGGGACGTCGTCCACCGCGTGATCGAAGGGGCCCTGCCGCTCGCGGAGCGCAAGGGCAGCAAGCTGCTGGTGCAGGGCGCCGAGCAGCCGGTGATCGCGGAAGCGGACTCCCGGCGCGTGGAGCGGGTGCTGCGCAACCTGGTCGTCAACGCGGTGGAGCACGGCGAGGGCCGGGACGTGATCGTGCGGCTGGCGGCGGCGGGTGGCGCGGTCGCGGTGGCCGTCCGCGACTACGGCGTGGGTCTCAAGCCCGGCGAGGCGGTCCGGGTGTTCAACCGGTTCTGGCGGGCCGACCCCGCGCGCGCCCGCACCACGGGCGGTACGGGCCTGGGCCTGTCGATCGCCGTGGAGGACGCGCGGCTGCACGGCGGCTGGCTGCAGGCGTGGGGCGAGCCGGGCGGCGGTTCGCAGTTCCGGCTGACGCTGCCGGGCACGGCCGGCGAGACCCTGCGCGGGTCGCCGATCCCGCTGGAGCCGGAGGACTCGCGGCGCAACCGCGGGCTGAGCGAGGCCGGGGTGCCGGTGGCCGTGGCCGGGCGGTCCGGCGGCGTACCGCCGCAGGGCGCCGGGCTGACGCCCGTACCGCCGCAGAACAAGAACGTGCCCGCCGTGGATCCTGCGGCGCTGCCGGGCAATGGTGCCCGTGTGGTGCGCCCGGGGGACCAGGACGGCGGCAAGCCCACGGCCGGGGCCGCGGGGGAACGTGAGGGGCGGGCGCGTGGGCGCTGAACGCAATCGCCGCAGGCGGGCGGGCAGCCCGCGGCGGCGGACCGCGGGGTTCGGCGCGCTCGCCGTCAGCGTCGCGCTGCTGGCCGGGTGCGCCTCGATGCCCGACAGCGGCGAGGTGACGGCGGTCGACTCGTCGCAGCGCGCCGACGCGGACTCGCAGGTGCGCGTCTACGGTGTGCCGCCGCACAAGGGCGAGCGGCCGCAGGAGCTGGTGACGGGCTTCCTGGAGGCCACCACCAGCGATGATCCGGACTACGGCACGGCCCGTATGTACCTGGCCAAGGGCAAGCAGCGGGAGTGGAACCCCTCGTGGGGCACGGTCGTGCTGAAGGAGCCGCCGCAGGTGCAGGTGGAGCACTCCGGCGATCGCGACCGGGACTACACGATCACCCTGATCGGCAAGCAGGTCGCCAGGATCGACGCCAAGCACGCCTACAAGCCGGAAGAGGGTGCGTACAAGGAGCGGATCCACGTCGCGCGCGAGGGCGGCGAGTGGCGCATCGACAGGCTGCCGGCCGGGCTGGTGCTCGGGCTCGCCGACTTCCAGCGGATCTACCGGTCGGTCAACAAGTACTACTTCGCGGAGCTGGGCACGTCCGGCTCCGGCAAGGGCCGGGACGTGCTCGTCGCCGACCCCGTCTATCTGCGCAAGCGCATAGACCCCGTGACGTCCACGGTCAACGCGCTGCTGGACGGGCCGACCAACTGGCTGGACCCGGTGGCCGCCACGGCGTTCCCGACGGGCACCAAGATCGTGGACCGGCGGCTCTCCGTGGACGACTCCAACGCCCTCAGGATCCGGCTCAACGAGAAGGCCGCGGGCACCAACCAGGCACAGTGCCTGCGCATGGCCGCGCAACTCCTGTACACCGTCCAGGATCAGTCGGCGAAGGTCGGCCAGGTGGTGCTGCAGCGGGACAACGGCTCGCAGTTGTGTTCGCTGGCGCGGGAGGACGCGCGCAGGTACGCGCCCGACCAGGCCGCCGGCCGTGGCGCCGACCAGCAGTACTTCGTGGACGCGCAGCACCGGATGGTGAGCCTGGCCGACGGCGACGAGGAGCCGCGGCGGGTGCCGGGACCCTTCGGGGCCGACGGGGCCGCGCAGCTGAGATCGGTGGGAGTGGACCGCAGCGAGCACCACGCCGCGGGCGTGGCCGCCAACGGGCAGGCGCTGTACGTCACCCGTCTGGAGACCGGATCGGCGCTGGGGGAGCCGCGGGTGACCGCACGCGGCGGGGCGAAGGCCGGGCTGACCGCCCCGAGCTGGGACGGGCTCGGCGACCTCTGGGTGGCCGATCAGGACCCGGAGCGGCCGCGGCTGCTGCGGCTGCCCGGCGGCACGGGCAGCCCGGAGGAGGTCCAGGTGCCCCGGCTCGACGGGCGCATCACCGGGCTGCGGATCGCGGCCGACGGTGTGCGGATCGCGCTGCTGGTGACCAAGGACGACCGTACGAGCCTGAAGCTGGGGCGGGTCGAACGGCACGCGGGCACGGGACGGCTGAGCCTGTCGGTGCAGGAACTGCGCTCGGTGGCGCCGCAGTTGGAGCAGGTCGACGCGGTGTCGTGGGCCGGCGGGAGCCGGCTGCTGGTCGCGGGGAACGAACAGGGCGGGCTGCAGCAGCTGCAGTACATCGACACGGACGGCTCGCTGTCGAACACCTCCGTGCTGCCCGGCATCACGGGAGTACGGGGCGTAGCGGCCTCGGAGAGCACGGCGAAGGCGCCGGCGCTGGTGGCCGAGCGGGACGGCGGGATCGTACGCCTGCTGCCGGACAGCAACTGGAAGCTGGTGACCAAGGAAGGCTCCGCGCCGGTCTATCCGGGGTAGCCGCCGGGCGCCGGTCGCGCAGCGCAGGGTTTTCCACAGGGGTGGCGGGGTGCCGCGGCCGGCGGGACAGTGGATCTGTGCGCGGGTGGTGGCAGGAGATCGCCGGCCTGGTGCTGCCGGGCGAGTGCGCGGGGTGCGGGCGGCCGCGGTCCGTGCTGTGCGAAGCGTGCCGGGCGGCGCTGGGCGGAGGCGCGGTGCCGGGCGCGGGTGCGGCGTGGCGCGTCAGGCCGGATCCCGTGCCGGCCGGGCTGCCGCCGGTCCATGCCGCCGCGCGGTATGAGGGCCCGGTGCGCTCGGCCCTGCTCGCACACAAGGAGCGCGGGGCGCTGGGGCTGGCGGGGCCGCTGGGGGCTGCCCTGGCGGGTGCGGTGCGCGCTGCGGCCAGTAGACCGGGGGGTGGGCGGTGGGGCGGGGGAGGGGCCCTGGAGGCCGGTGAAAGGCCCTTGCTGCTCGTTCCCGTCCCCTCCGCCCGCCGTGCCGTCGCCGCCCGGGGCCACGATGCCGGCCGGCGCCTGGCTCTTGCCGCCGCGCGTGCCCTGCGCGTGGCCGGCCTGCCCGCCCGCGCGGCGCCCGTGCTGCGCCAGTGCAGGGCCGTCGCCGACCAGGCCGGGCTGGGCGCCCGGCAGCGCAGGGCGAATGTGGCCGGTGCCCTGGGGGTACGTGTGGGAGGAGAGGGGCTCTTGATGCGCGAGGGGCCGGTGGTGCTGGTAGACGATCTGATGACCACGGGGGCTTCGCTCGCCGAGGCCGCCCGTGCCGTCTCCCTCGCGGGCGCAAGAGTGCTGGGCGCCGCCGTCGTGGCCGCGTCCGGAGTTCCCCCGCGCGAGGCCGAAAAGAACCGGAACTGAAGGGCAACGTCATTCGTTGCTGATGGTAACGGCAGGGAAACACCTGAATGGAGGTACGTCCCGGTAGGGGCTACCGACAGGCGTCCGAGCGAGATATGTTCGGTTGTGAGGAATGGCAGGGGCTATGCCTCGCATTTCCGAATGGCGCGCTTTGCTCGCTTTCACGGAAGCTTGAAGTCGATGGGGTGCAGACCTTGCCGATGGGGGAGGAGGAGGTGAAAACCGCCAAGTCGGTGGCTCCGGGCATCCCCGGAGTCTGATGCAAGAGGGATGCGCTCCGCACCTTCGGCGGGGCGATCCGGGAACGGAGTTCTGCGTGGACATCGTCGTCAAAGGCCGCAAGACCGAGGTGCCCGAGCGCTTTCGCAAGCACGTGGCCGAGAAGCTGAAGCTGGACAAGATCCAGAAGCTCGACGGCAAGGTGATCAGCCTCGACGTCGAGGTGTCCAAGGAGCCCAACCCCAGGCAGGCCGACCGCTCCGACCGGGTGGAGATCACGGTGCGTTCCCGTGGACCGGTGATCCGGGCGGAGGCCGCAGCAACCGATCCGTATGTCGCACTGGACCTGGCCACCAGCAAGCTCGAAGCACGACTGCGCAAGCAGAACGACAAGCGCCACACCCGGCGGGGCAACGGCCGTATCCCCGCGAGCGATGTCGCGGCGACCGTCATCGGCGCCGCGGAGCTCACCGACAGCGGTGAACTCGCCGCCGAGCAGGCGGCGGACGGGGTGCCGGTCACCCGCATGGGATCCCTGGAGATTCGTGGCGAAGGCCCTCTGGTGGTCCGCGAGAAGACCCACTCCGCAGCGCCCATGACCCTCGACCAGGCGCTCTACGAAATGGAGTTGGTCGGGCACGACTTCTACCTGTTCGTCGACTCCGACACCAAACAACCCAGTGTCGTCTACCGGCGGCACGCCTACGACTACGGCGTCATCCACCTCAATGCCGACCCGCTCTTCGAAGGAGAGCCCGGTGGTGCGGGCGGGGAGCTGGGCGGCTGAGCCGGGAGGCTCCGGCCTCCCGCGCCATTTGCCGTAACCGTCGGTCCGGTGCCCTCGGGGCGCGCCCCCCGCGCCCCCGGGGCGCCGTCGTGCGACGACGGAAGCAGCGCCCGGCCCCCCGGCATGAAATCATGACCCGACGGCCAACCACCGGCACCGGGGAACCGGTTGGGCGGCGCAGCACGCAGCACAGTGCAACCGCGAGGGGCTCTGGGCCTTCAGGGGTCTTCAGGGGGAGGAACAATGGCGGACAGGTTCGGGCCCGTACTCGAGCCCGGCGAGGACGACGACGAGGCCTGCACGGGCAGGGGCGCGGCGCGCGAGGAGCCCATCCGGGTCCTGGTCGTGGATGACCACGCGCTCTTCCGCCGGGGCCTGGAGATCGTCCTGGCGCAGGAGGAGGACATCCAGGTCGTCGGCGAGGCCGGGGACGGCGCGGAGGCCGTGGACAAGGCCGCGGACCTGCTGCCGGACATCGTGCTGATGGACGTCCGCATGCCCAAGCGCGGCGGCATCGAGGCGTGCACCTCCATCAAGGAGGTGGCCCCCAGCGCGAAAATCATCATGCTGACGATCAGCGATGAGGAAGCCGACCTCTACGACGCCATCAAGGCCGGGGCGACCGGCTATCTCCTCAAGGAGATCTCCACCGACGAAGTGGCGACCGCCATCCGGGCCGTGGCCGACGGGCAGTCGCAGATCAGCCCGTCGATGGCCTCCAAGCTGCTCACCGAGTTCAAGTCGATGATCCAGCGCACGGACGAGCGCCGGCTGGTGCCGGCCCCCCGGCTGACCGACCGCGAGCTGGAAGTCCTCAAGCTCGTCGCCACGGGGATGAACAACCGCGATATCGCCAAGGAGTTGTTCATCTCCGAGAACACCGTCAAGAACCACGTGCGCAACATCCTGGAGAAGCTGCAGCTGCACTCCAGGATGGAGGCGGTGGTCTACGCGATGCGCGAGAAGATCCTGGAGATCCGTTAGCTAATCCAGGGCGGTGATCAGCGCTGCGGCCAGCTTCGCGTCGTCGCAGCGCTCGATCCGGACGGCGTCGCAGCCCACCCACTCCGCCGCCTCCCGCAGCGCCGCGGCCATCGGGGCCACGGCCTTGGGCCCGTCGAGGGAGACCTGGCGGGCCACCAGCGTGGATCCGTCGCGCGCGGGGTCGACGCGCCCGAGCAGCCGGCCGCCCGACAGCAAGGGCATCGCGAAATAGCCGTGTATCCGCTTCTCCTTCGGGACGTACGCTTCCAGGCGGTGCGTAAAGCCGAAGATCCGCTCCGTGCGGGGGCGGTCCCAGACCAGCGAGTCGAACGGCGACAGCAGCGTCGTGCGGTGCCGGCCGCGCGGCTGCTCGGCCAGGAGCGCGGGGTCGGCCCACGCCGGCTTCGACCAGCCCGCCACCTCCACCGGCACCAGACCGGTCCCGTCGATGACGGCGTCCACCTGCTCGCCCTTGAGGCGGTGGTAGTCCGCGAGGTCCGCCCGGGTGGCCACGCCCATCGCGGCACCGGCCTGCGCCACCAGGCGCCGGACGCACGCGGCGTCGTCCAGGTCGTCGTGGAAGAGGGCGGTGGGCACGGCGCGCTCCGCCAGGTCGTACACGCGCTTCCAGCCGCGCCGGCGGGTGCACACCACCTCGCCGGTGTCCAGCAGCCACTCCACCGCGATCTTCGTCTCGGACCAGTCGTACCACTCCCCGCCGTTCTTGGCGCCGCCCAGCTCCGTGGCCGTCAGCGGCCCGTCGGCCTTGAGCCGGTCGCGGACCGCCGCGCACGAGCGCTCGGCGTCCTCCATGACGTGCCAGCGGTGGCCACGGGCCTGGAAGGCCCGCCGGCGGAAGGCGAACAGCGGCCACTCCTCGACGGGCAGGATGCACGCGGCGTGCGACCAGTACTCGAAGGCGTGATCCCCCGACCAGTACGCCCCCTCGACCGCGGCCCGGCCGACCGCGCCCAGCCGGGCGTACGGAACCAGCTCGTGCGAGCGGGCCAGCACCGAGATCGTGTCCAGCTGGACGGCCCCCAGCCGCCGCAGCACGCCGCGCGTGCCCGCCCGCCGGTCCGGCGCGCCCAGCAGGCCCTGGGCGCGCAGCGCCAGCCGGCGCGCGTCATCGGCGGACAGGTGGTGCTCGGGCTTACGGGCCTTGGCGGAGGCGGCAGTTGTCATGGCGGCCACCTTAGGCGGGGCCACTGACAACGGCCGGGGAGCCGGTCAGCCGCGCTCGGGAAACGGCAGGTAGGGGGCGGTGGTGGGCAGCCCCAGGTCCGAGGGGAGCAGGGAGCCGGTCCACGCGTCGCGGCGCGTGCCCGCGTACACGATCTTCGACCGCATGACGCCCTCCATCCGGAACCCGACCTTCAGGGCCACTGCACGCGAGCCCTCGTTGCCCGCCTCCGCGTACCACTCCATGCGCTCGACGCCGAGGGTCCCGAAGGCCCAGCGGACCACGGCGCCGGCCGCCTCCGCGGTGTACCCGCGGCCGCGCTGCTCTTTGGCGGTCCAGTAGCCGAGCTCGGCCTGGTGTTCGGGGGAGCGCAGCTGTGCGAGCCGCACCAGGCACATCGAACCGGCGAGCCGGCCGTCCTCCCGGGTGAAGACGGCCCAGGTGTAGAGGGTGTCGTCGCGCCAGCCGGCCGGGCAGGTCTCCTCGATGAAGGTCCGGGCGTCCTCGGGCGTGTACGGAGAGGGCACGCTCGTGTACCGGGGGATGTCCGGGTCCTGGCAGGCCGCGTGCACCGCGTCCGCGTCGGAGGGGGCGAAGGGACGCAGCAGCAGACGCTCGGTCGTGAGCTCTATGGGGTCCATGGGCGGAGTGTAAAGACCCTCAGCCCGGCACCTTCGGGATTATTCGCTCGTTCCATATCCGGGTGACACCGCGGGTGACACCCGGCCCGGGTGATGACGGACCTCCCGGCGCAGCGGGGTCCTCGCTTACGATGGCCGTTGCGGCGGGGACTGTCCCGTCGTGCCCGCGTACCCGCCCCCTGCCCACGGCGGGGGAGAACCGGTGCCAGGCCCGACCGGCAAGGAGCTAGCCTACGTGTCCGTCTTCGGCAAGATCATGCGTGCAGGAGAAGGCAAGATCCTGCGCAAGCTGCACCGCATCGCGGACCAGGTCAATTCCATCGAAGAGGACTTCCTCAACCTCTCCGACGCCGAGCTGCGCGCCCTGACCGACGAGTACAAGCAGCGCTACGCCGACGGGGAGAGCCTGGACGACCTGCTCCCCGAGGCCTTCGCGACCGTCCGCGAGGGTGCCAAGCGCGTCCTCGGTCAGCGCCACTACGACGTCCAGCTCATGGGCGGCGCCGCCCTGCACCTGGGGTATGTGGCGGAGATGAAGACCGGTGAGGGCAAGACCCTGGTCGGCACGCTGCCCGCGTACCTGAACGCCCTGTCGGGCAAGGGCGTCCACCTGATCACGGTCAACGACTACCTGGCCGAGCGCGACTCCGAGCTGATGGGCCGGGTGCACAAGTTCCTGGGCCTGTCGGTCGGCTGCATCCTGGCGAACATGACGCCGGCGCAGCGCCGCGAGCAGTACGGCTGCGACATCACGTACGGCACGAACAACGAGTTCGGCTTCGACTACCTGCGCGACAACATGGCGTGGTCGCAGGAGGAGCTGGTCCAGCGCGGCCACAACTTCGCCGTGGTCGACGAGGTCGACTCCATCCTGGTCGACGAGGCCCGTACGCCGCTGATCATCTCCGGCCCGGCCGACCAGGCCACCAAGTGGTACGGCGACTTCGCCAAGCTGGTCACGCGCCTGAAGAGGGGCGAGCCGGCCAACCCGCAGAAGGGCGTCGAGGAGACCGGCGACTACGAGGTCGACGAGAAGAAGCGCACGGTCGCCATCCACGAGGCCGGCGTCGCCAAGGTCGAGGACTGGCTGGGCATCGACAACCTCTACGAGTCGGTCAACACCCCGCTGGTGGGCTACCTCAACAACGCCATCAAGGCGAAGGAGCTCTTCAAGCGGGACAAGGACTACGTCGTCATGGACGGCGAAGTCATGATCGTCGACGAGCACACCGGCCGTATTCTCGCGGGCCGCCGCTACAACGAGGGCATGCACCAGGCCATCGAGGCGAAGGAAGGGGTGGAGATCAAGGACGAGAACCAGACCCTTGCCACGATCACCCTCCAGAACTTCTTCCGCCTTTACAGCAAGCTGTCCGGTATGACCGGTACGGCCATGACCGAGGCCGCCGAGTTCCACCAGATCTACAAGCTCGGCGTGGTGCCGATCCCGACCAACCGGCCGATGGTCCGCATGGACCAGTCCGACCTCATCTACCGCACCGAGGTCGCCAAGTTCGACGCCGTGGTGAAGGACATCGCCGAGAAGCACGAGAAGGGGCAGCCGATCCTGGTCGGCACCACTTCCGTGGAGAAGTCGGAGTATCTGTCCCAGCAGCTCGCCAAGCGCGGCATCCAGCACGAGGTGCTCAACGCCAAGCACCACGAGCGCGAGGCCTCGATCGTCGCGCAGGCCGGCCGCAAGGGCGCCGTCACCGTCGCCACGAACATGGCCGGCCGCGGCACCGACATCAAGCTCGGCGGCAACCCGGACGACCTCGCCGAGGCGGAGCTGCGCCAGATGGGCCTCGACCCGGTGGAGCACGTCGAGGAGTGGGCGGCCGCGCTGCCCGGCGCCCTGGAGCGGGCCGAGGCCGCGGTCAAGGCCGAGTTCGAAGAGGTCAAGGACCTCGGCGGCCTCTACGTGCTCGGCACGGAGCGCCACGAGTCGCGTCGTATCGACAATCAGCTGCGCGGTCGTTCCGGCCGTCAGGGCGACCCGGGCGAGTCCCGCTTCTACCTCTCCCTGGGCGACGACCTGATGCGCCTGTTCAAGGCCCAGATGGTCGAGCGCGTGATGGCCATGGCCAACGTGCCCGACGACGTGCCGATCGAGAACAAGATGGTCACCCGGGCCATCGCCTCCGCGCAGTCCCAGGTCGAGCAGCAGAACTTCGAGACGCGCAAGAACGTCCTGAAGTACGACGAGGTGCTCAACCGCCAGCGCGAGGTCATCTACGGCGAGCGCCGCCGCGTCCTGGAGGGCGAGGACCTGCAGGAGCAGATCCAGCACTTCATGGACGACACCATCGACGACTACATCCGCCAGGAGACCGTCGAAGGCTTCGCCGAGGAGTGGGACCTGGAGCGGCTGTGGGGCGCCTTCAAGCAGCTCTACCCGGTGAAGGTCACCATCGACGAGCTGGAGGAGGCGGCGGGCGACCGCGCGGGCATCACCGCCGAGTTCATCGCCGAGTCCATCAAGGACGACATCAACGAGCAGTACGCGGCGCGCGAGGAGCAGCTGGGCTCCGACATCATGCGCGAGCTGGAGCGCCGTGTGGTGCTCTCGGTGCTGGACCGCAAGTGGCGTGAGCACCTCTACGAGATGGACTACCTCCAGGAGGGCATCGGCCTGCGGGCCATGGCCCAGAAGGACCCGCTGGTGGAGTACCAGCGCGAGGGCTTCGACATGTTCCAGGCCATGATGGAGGGCATCAAGGAGGAGTCCGTCGGCTACCTGTTCAACCTGGAGGTCCAGGTCGACCAGCAGCTGGAGGAGGTGCCGGTCGAGGAGGCCGCGCCGTCCCTGGACAAGGTCCAGGACACCATCCCCGCCGCCCGTCCCGAGATCCGTGCGAAGGGTCTCGCGCAGCCGCAGCGGCCGGACCGGCTGCACTTCTCGGCCCCGACGGTCGACGGTGCGGGCGGCACGATCGAGACCGACTACGCCAGCGACGACACCGGCGAGTTCCGCTCGGCGGCGGACGGCATGACCCGCGCCGAGCGCCGCAAGGCGCAGAAGAACAGCGGCGGCCGTCGCCGCAAGAAGTGATCCCGGCGGTTCGTCGGGCGTGAGCCTTCGGGCGTGAGGCGGGGCGGGACACCCAGGTGTCCCGCCCCGCCTCACGCGTGTCAGCGCCGGGTGCCGCCGAGCTCCACGGCCGAGCACCGCCAGCGCTGGTCGGTGCAGCGCTCCAGGCGGAAGGCGAGCGCGAGCAGCCGGTCCCCGGAGGTGATGCGGGCGAAGGCCTCGATGACGCCCGGGGAGGGCCGGAACTCGTCGCAGTGCTTGACGGCGGGGCTGCGGCCCGGTGGGGCGGGCAGCAGCGGCGCGTGCGGCGCCAGGGCGGCCAGCTGGTCGTACGCGGCGCCCCGGGTGTGGCCGAGCATCCAGTGGACGGGGCGCTGGCCGCTGAGGGTGAGCAGGAGCCGCTCGGCGAACCAGTAGCGCGGCAGGCGCTCGCGTTCGCGGCGGCGCGCGGCGGGGTCCGGGGCCGGGCGGCGGGAGTCGGTGCGCCGCGCGGGTGCGGTCCGGGCGGCGGGCCTGCCGGTGCGGGCGGTCGTCCTGCCGCCGGTGGTCCTGCCGCCGGTGATCCTGTTGATGCCGGTCCTCATACTGGCCGCCCCCTCGCGGTGCCGGGCCCGGTGGGATTACCGGGCGGTAGCTTCCGTCGGGTGATCTTCTATCGGGGGTGACGGAGGGCGGCAAGGACGGACCCGGGGCCCGCGCCGCCCGCCCGTTCTTCACCTATTCGGGGGACCCGGGGGCGGTGCGGGGCGGCCGGGCGCCCCGCACCGCGACACGGGGTGCCGCGGAGCCGCCCGTAAGCGGCTCACCTGCACTTCGAAGGGGGACCCGCGCCCGTATGCTGACCTCACAACCGAAACGTCCCCAGGATCGAAGGAAAGCGGCGGTCATGCGCGTCTACGTCCCCTTGACCCTCCCCGGCCTCGCCGAGGCGCACAAGGCGGGAGTGCTGGGCCCGGCCCCGCTGGACGCCTTCGCCGTCACCCCGGCCCTGCGCGAGTGGTACCACTCCGACGATGTCGAGGAGCTGGAGTACGCGGCCCTGGGGCGCGCCGCCCAGGGGTCCCTGCGCCTGCTCGCCACCGACCCGGAGGCGCCCCGCCGCCGCGTGGTCGTCGCGGTCGACGTGCCCGAGGGCGCCGTGGCCACCGACCCCGAGCGCGGGCTGGACCAGTCCGCGTACGGCGAGGTGCGGCTCTCGGAGGCGGTGCGGCTGGCGAAGGCCGCGGCCGTGCACGTCGACTCCGGCGACGCCGAGGAGGACGTCGCGGCGGCCGCCGCGGCGCTGGGCGCCGCCGACCGCGGTGACGACGACGCGCAGTTCACGGTCGACGGGGCCGAGGACCACGAGCTGATGTGGTTCGGCGTGCAGGAGATCCCCAACCTGATCTAGGGGCCGACCCGGTCCAGGGGATCCAGGGGCGGCGTTGTCACAGCCGCCCCGTACAGTTTTCGCATGGGGAAGCACGCGGCCCACATCGTGTGGGACTGGAACGGCACGCTCTTTCACGACGTCGACGCGGTGATAACCGCGACGAACGCCGCCTTCGCGGAGATCGGCCTGGAGCCGATCACCCTGGAGCGCTACCGCGCGCTGTACTGCGTCCCCATCCCGCGCTTCTACGAGCGGCTGATGGGCCGCCTCCCCACCGAGGCCGAGTGGGAGCACATGGACGGGGCCTTCCAGCGGCACTACCACGACCACCACCTGCGCTGCGGCCTCGCGGACGGCGCCGAGAAGCTGCTGGAGCACTGGCAGGAGACCGGCGGCACCCAGTCGATCCTGTCGATGTACGGGCACGAGGACCTCCTGCCGCTCGTGCGGACGTTCGGCATCGAGCGGAGATTCGTCCGGGTGGACGGGCGGAGGGGCCCCTCCGGCGGCAGCAAGGCCGAGCACATGACCCGCCACGTCGCCGGCCTGGTGGCCGAGGGCATATCCGCGGCGCGCACGGTCGTCATCGGCGACGCCCTCGACGACGCGGTGGCGGCGGCCCACGTGGGGGCGCACGCGGTGCTGTACACGGGCGGCTCGCACGACCGGGCCGGGCTCGTCGGGGCCGGGGTGCCCGTCGTGGACACGCTGGTGGAGGCCGTTGCGGAGGCGGAGCGGCTGATCCGCTGACCGCGCTGTCCATATCGTCAAAGATGGGCCCCGGGTTTTGTACACAAACCGCTCGTGACGCCTCCCCGGGGAAGAGCGATAGCCTTACGGGGTGATCAGCGCGATATCCAGCGGGGGCGACGGCGCCCCTGTCCTGCGCCCGGAGTGCCACGGCACCCGGGAAGCCGCTGGTCGCCCGGGCGGAGCGCATTCGGCCGAATCGGCCCGGACCGCTCCGGTCATCCCTCATTCCGGCATACCGTCGAAGACGACCGGAGACCCCGCGTCGTGGCGTGATGCCTTCACCACCTATGTCACGCAACGGCGCGCGACAGGAGCCAGAGGACATGCAGACCAAGCTGGACGAAGCCAAGGCAGAGCTGCTCGAGAGGGCGGCCCGCGTCGCTGAGAACAGCCCTGCCGGGGGGCAACAAGCGACCGGGCCGAAGGGCGAGGCGGGACTCGACCAGGAGACCCTGACCGCGTACCTCCAGCGTTACTACCTGCACACGGCGCCGGAGGACCTCACGGGCCGCGACCCGGTCGACGTCTACGGCGCCGCGGTCTCGCACTACCGCCTCGCCGAGAACCGCCCGCAGGGCACGGCCAACGTCCGGGTGCACACCCCGACCGTCGAGGAGAACGGCTGGACGTGCAGCCACTCCGTCGTCGAGGTCGTCACCGACGACATGCCCTTCCTGGTCGACTCGGTCACCAACGAGCTCTCCCGCCAGGGCCGCGGCATCCACGTCGTGATCCACCCGCAGGTCATCGTGCGCCGTGACGTCACCGGCCGCCTGCTCGAGGTCCTCGGCTCCAACTGCGACGCCCACGGCAGGGGCAAGGACGCCGTCCTGCCGCACGACGCGCTCACCGAGTCCTGGATCCACGTCGAGATCGACCGCGAGACCGACCGCGGCGACCTCAAGCAGATCACCGCCGACCTGCTGCGCGTCCTCTCCGACGTCCGCGAGGCCGTCGAGGACTGGTCCAAGATGCGCGACGCCGCCCTGCGCATCGCCGACGACCTCCCCGGGGAGCCCCTCCCCGGCGACGTCGCCCCGTCGGACACCACCGAGGCCGGCGAGCTGCTGCGCTGGCTGGCCGCGGACCACTTCACCTTCCTCGGCTACCGCGAGTACGAGCTGACGAAGGTCGCCACCGAAGGCGGCGAGGAGGACGTGCTCAGCGCCGTCCCCGGCACCGGCCTCGGTATCCTGCGCTCCGACCCCCACCACGACGAGCAGCAGCGCGCGGGCGGCCCGCACTCGCACCTGCCCCGCCCGGCGTCCCCCTCGTTCAACCGGCTGCCCGCCGACGCCCGCGCCAAGGCCCGCGAGCACAAGCTGCTCGTCCTCACCAAGGCCAACAGCCGCGCCACGGTCCACCGCCCCTCCTACCTCGACTACGTCGGGGTGAAGAAGTTCGACGCCGACGGCAACGTGATCGGCGAGCGCCGCTTCCTCGGCCTGTTCTCCTCCGCCGCGTACACCGAGTCCGTGCGCCGCGTGCCCGTCGTCCGCCGCAAGGTCCAGCAGGTCCTCGCCGACGCCGGCTTCACGCCCGACAGCCACGACGGCCGCGACCTCCTCCAGATCCTGGAGACCTACCCGCGCGACGAGCTCTTCCAGATCGCCGCCGAGCAGCTGCGCTCCATCGCCACCAGCGTGCTCTACCTCCAAGAGCGCCGCCGGCTGCGGCTGTACCTGCGCCAGGAGGAGTACGGGCGCTACTACTCGGCGCTGATCTACCTCCCGCGCGACCGCTACACCACCGGAGTGCGGCTGCGCCTGATCGACATCCTCAAGGAGGAGCTCGGCGGCTCCAGCGTCGACTTCACCGCGTGGAACACCGAGTCGGTCCTCTCCCGGCTGCACTTCGTCGTCCGCGTCGAGCCGGGCGCGACCCTGCGCGAGCTCACCGACGCCGACGCCGACCGCATCGAGGCCCGCCTGGTCGAGGCCGCCCGCTCCTGGGCGGACGGCTTCGCCGAGACGCTGACCGCCGAGGTCGGCGAGGAGCGCGCCGCCGAGCTGCTGCGCCGCTACGGCCAGGCCTTCCCCGAGGGCTACAAGGCCGACCACAACCCCCGCAGCGCCGTCTCCGACCTCGGTCACCTGGAGAAGCTCACCGTCGTCGGCGGCGACCGCGACTTCGAGCTGAGCCTGTACGAGCCGGTCGGCGCGGCCCCCGGCGAGCGCCGCTTCAAGATCTACCGGACGGGCGAGCCGGTCTCGCTGTCCGCCGTGCTGCCGGTGCTCCACCGCCTCGGCGTCGAGGTTGTCGACGAGCGCCCGTACGAGCTGCGCTGCTCGGACCGCACCACCGCCTGGATCTACGACTTCGGTCTGCGGATGCCCGAGCGGATCGAGGGCGACGACGCCCGCATCCGCTTCCAGGAGGCCTTCGCGGCCGTGTGGACCGGTGCCGCGGAGAACGACAACTTCAACAACCTGGTG
This sequence comes from Streptomyces rectiverticillatus, assembly GCF_013394065.1. NCBI lineage: Bacteria > Bacillati > Actinomycetota > Actinomycetes > Kitasatosporales > Streptomycetaceae > Streptomyces > Streptomyces rectiverticillatus. Next base: position 2,865,592 of record NZ_CP040752.1, on the reverse strand, counting down.
CTGCGCGCCGGCCTGGACTGGCGGCAGGCCATGGTGCTGCGGGCCTACGCCAAGTACCTCCGGCAGGCCGCCTGGCCGTTCAGCCAGGCGTACATGGAGGACACCCTCAGCAACAACGTCCACACCACCCGCCTGCTGGTCAACCTCTTCGAGGCCCGGATGTCGCCCGCGCTCCAGCGCGCCGGCAACGAGCTCATCGACGGCCTGCTGGAGGAGCTGGACGGCGCCCTGGACCAGGTCGCCAGCCTGGACGAGGACCGCATCCTGCGGGCCTTCCTCACGGTCATCAAGGCCACGCTGCGCACCAACCACTTCCAGCGCAACGCGGACGGCACGCCGCGCCCCTACCTCTCCCTCAAGCTCGACCCGCAGGCCATCCCCGAGCTGCCGGCGCCCCGCCCGGCCTTCGAGATCTGGGTGTACTCGCCGCGAGTGGAGGGCGTGCACCTGCGCTTCGGCAAGGTCGCGCGCGGCGGTCTGCGCTGGTCCGACCGGCGCGAGGACTTCCGCACCGAGATCCTCGGCCTGGTCAAGGCCCAGATGGTGAAGAACACCGTCATCGTGCCGGTGGGCGCCAAGGGCGGCTTCGTCGGCAAGCGCCTGCCCGACCCGTCGGTGGACCGCGACGCGTGGCTGGCCGAGGGCATCGCCTCGTACAAGACATTCATCTCCGGCCTCCTCGACATCACCGACAACATGGTCGGCGGCGAGGTCGTGCCCCCGAAGGACGTCGTCCGCCACGACGAGGACGACACCTACCTCGTCGTCGCCGCCGACAAGGGCACCGCGACGTTCTCCGACATCGCCAACGAGGTCGCCCAGTCCTACGGCTTCTGGCTCGGCGACGCCTTCGCCTCCGGCGGCTCGGCCGGCTACGACCACAAGGGCATGGGCATCACCGCCCGCGGCGCCTGGGAGTCGGTCAAGCGCCACTTCCGCGAGCTGGGCCACAACACCCAGACGCAGGACTTCACGGTCGTCGGCGTCGGCGACATGTCCGGTGACGTCTTCGGCAACGGCATGCTGCTCTCCGAGCACATCCGCCTGGTGGCCGCCTTCGACCACCGCCACATCTTCATCGACCCCACCCCGGACGCGGCCGTCTCCTACGCCGAGCGGCGCCGCCTGTTCGAGCTGCCCCGCTCGTCCTGGGCCGACTACAACACCGAGCTGCTCTCCCAGGGCGGCGGCATCCACCCGCGCACCGCCAAGTCGATCCCGGTCAACGCCCACGTGCGGCAGGCCCTCGGCATCGAGCAGGGCGTCACCAAGATGACCCCCGCCGAGCTGATGAAGGCCATCCTGCGCGCCCAGGTCGACCTGCTGTGGAACGGCGGCATCGGCACGTACGTCAAGGCCTCGGCCGAGTCCCACGCGGACGTCGGCGACAAGGCCAACGACGCCATCCGCGTCGACGGCCAGGACCTGCGCGTCAAGGTCGTCGGCGAGGGCGGCAACCTGGGCCTGACCCAGCTCGGCCGGATCGAGTTCGCCGTGGGTGGCGGCCGGATCAACACCGATGCCATCGACAACAGCGCCGGTGTGGACACCTCCGACCACGAGGTGAACATCAAGATCCTGCTCAACGCGCTCGTCATCGACGGCGACATGACCGTCAAGCAGCGCAACAAGCTCCTCGCCGAGATGACCGACGAGGTCGGCGAGCTGGTCCTGCGCAACAACTACGCGCAGAACGTGGCCCTGGCCAACGCCGTGGAACAGGCCCCCAGCCTGCTCCACGCCCACCAGCGGATCATGCGCCGCCTCGGCCGGGACGGCCATCTGGACCGGGCCCTGGAGTTCCTGCCCAGCGACCGGCAGATCCGCGAGCGGCTCTCCGGGGGCCGCGGGCTGACCCAGCCCGAGCTGGCCGTCCTGCTGGCCTACATCAAGATCACCACGGCTGAGGAGCTGCTCGCCACCGGGCTGCCGGACGACCCGTACCTGGAGCGGCTGCTGCGCGCCTACTTCCCGCAGGCGCTGCGCAGCGGCTTCGCCGAGCAGGTCGACACCCACGCCCTGCGCCGGGAGATCATCACCACCGTCCTGGTCAACGACACCGTCAACAGCGGCGGCTCGACCTTCCTGCACCGTCTGCGGGAGGAGACCGGGGCCTCGCTGGAGGAGATCGTCCGGGCGCAGGCCGCGGCCCGCGCCATCTTCGAGCTGGGCTCCGTGTGGGACGCCGTCGAGGGCCTGGACAACGTGGTCGCGGCCGACGTGCAGACCCGCATCCGGCTGCACTCGCGGCGCCTGGTCGAGCGCGGCACCCGCTGGCTGCTCAACAACCGGCCGCAGCCGCTGGAGCTGGCCGGGACGATCGAGTTCTTCCACGACGGCGTCGCCAAGGTCTGGGCCGAGCTGCCCAAGCTGCTCAAGGGCGCCGACATGGAGTGGTGGCAGTCCATCCGCGACGAGCTGGTGGACGCCGGGGTGCCGGACGAGCTGGCCGTGCGCGTGGCGGGCTTCTCCTCCGTCTTCCCGGCCCTGGACGTCGTCGCGGTCGCCGACCGCACCGGCAAGGAGCCGCTGGACGTGGCCGAGGTCTACTACGACCTCGGGGACCGGCTGCACATCACCCAGCTGATGGACCGGATCATCGAGCTGCCGCGCGCGGACCGCTGGCAGTCCATGGCCCGCGCCTCCATCCGCGAGGACCTGTACGCGGCCCACTCCGCGCTGACGGCCGACATCCTCTCGGTGGGCAACGGCTCTTCGACGCCGGAGCAGCGCTTCCGGGCCTGGGAGGAGAAGAACGCGGCGATCCTCAGCCGGGCGCGCACCACGCTCGACGAGATCCACGGGTCGGACGCGTTCGACCTGGCCAACCTGTCGGTGGCCATGCGGACGATGCGCACCCTGCTGCGGACGCACACCTGAGCCGCACACCTGAGTCGCGCGCCGGAGCGTGCGCCCGGGCAGCCCGCCCGGGCCGCGCGCCGCGGCGAATTGACGCACGGCTGACGCCGGAGTGAACAAAGGACGGCCCTGGGGACAAAACCCCTGGGGCCGTCCTTTTGCCGTGCTAAGAGGGACGGATGAAGGCCGTTTCCCGGTTGACGTCCGGGCCCTCCGATGCCCTGTCCGTCGGCGCGCGCCGCGCAGCACCGCCCCCGCCGCCCGCGCTCCCGCGTCACGGGACGGCCCGCGCGGTGGCTCTCTACCTGGCGGTGTCGGCGGTCGGCTTCGCGGTGCTCCTGCTGGTGAGCCGCCATCTCGGGCGGGGCCCGGAGGTGCTGCTGTACCGGTGGGACAGCGGTAATTACCTGCACATCGCCAAGCGCGGCTATCCGGGGGAGATCCCCTACGGTCCGGACGGGGAGCCGAAGTTCAGCAGGCTCGCGTTCTTCCCGCTGGTGCCCGGGCTGATCCGGTCGGTGCGGCTGGTGACGGGGCTGTCCCTGGCGTGGTCCGGGGTGGTGGTGTCGTGGACGGGTGCCGCGGTGGCCTCCGCGGGGGTGTTCCGGCTCGTGCGCGCCGTCGGTGGCCGGCCGGGCGCCGGGTACGCGTGCGTGGCGCTGTGGGCCTGCTCTCCGTACGCGTTCGCGCTGTGGGTGCCGTACTCGGAGGGCGTGTTCAGCGCGGCCCTGATCTGGGCGCTGGTGGCCATACTGGCGCGGCGCTGGCTGACGGCGGCCGCGCTGTGCGTCGTGGCGGGGACGGTGCGGCCGAGCGCGACGGTGCTGGTCGGCACGGTCGTGCTGGCCGCCGGGTGGGAGCTGGTGCAGCGCCGGGGCGGGTGGCGGGCCTGGGTCGCGCTGCTGACGGCGCCCCTGGGGCTGCTGGGGAGCTGGCTGTTCCTGGGGAGCAAGGTGGGCCGGGTGGACGGCTGGTTCGAGGCGGAGCGGGCGTGGGGCCAGTCCTTCGACTTCGGTGCGGGCACCGCGCACGTGCTGAAGGGGATGCTGCTCTACCGGCACGCGGGCCGGATAGGCGACCTGCGGTCGGCCGCGGTGATCGCGGTGGTGGTGCTGGGGGCGATCGGGGTGCTGGCGCTGGCGCGGGACCGGAAGGTGCCGTGGCAACTGGTCGTGGCGGTCGCGGGGGCATGGGTGCTGATGGTGGGAACGCCGGGTTCGCCGCTGTCCAAGCCACGCTTCATGCTGCCGTTCCTGCCGGTTCTGCTGCTGTTGGCGGCCAGGCCGCTCGCCCGTGCTCCGCTTGGGGTGCGGGTGTGTCTCTACGGTGGGGGTGCGGTGGTCTCGGGGTGGTACGCGGCGGGGTTGCTGGTGCTGTTCGAGGGGTCGCCGTGAGCGGCGCCGGGCGCCAGGGCCCGAAACACCCAGGCGCGGTAGGTCCAGAAGCGGAAGAGCGTGGCGGCGCCGATGCCCAGGAACTTGAAGAGGTTGTTCTGGAACGGGGTGTCCCAGCCGAAGGAGTACGTGGCGACGTAGAGCACCCCGTTCTCGATGACCAGCCCGATGGCGCTGAAGGCGGCGAAGAGGGCGACCTGGCGGCTGCGCCGGCTCCGGTCGCGGTCGCGGTAGGCGAAGTGACGCAGGCCCAGGTAGTTGAAGGCGATGGCGACCAGGGTCGCGACCACGCTGCAGCGCACGACCGGGAGGCCGGTGACCGTACGGCAGAGGTTGAAGACCGCGAGGTTGACGACGATGCCGAGGCCGCCGACAGCGCCGAACTTGGCGAATTCCCGGCCGAGGGCCGCGAGCCCCGACGTCGCCGCTGGTCGCAAGGGTCGCAAGGGCCTCTCCCATTACGGTCGTCCCGGTATGGCCGCCACGCAAAGCAGACATTTACCGCAGAGAACTGATTGTAGTGTAAATTGCCGCAAAAACTGACACAGTGCGAAGACGACGGCGAGGACAGTGGCATGACAGAGGCGGTACTGCTCGTCGGCGGCAAGGGGACCCGGCTCCGGCCGCTCACCCTCAACACGCCGAAGCCGATGGTCCCGGCCGCCGGAGTGCCCTTCATCGCCCACCAGCTGGCCCGCGCCCGGGCCGCCGGCGTCGGTCACGTCGTCCTCGCCACCTCCTACCTCGCCGAGGTCTTCGAGCCCTACTTCGGCGACGGGTCCGCCCACGGCCTGCGCCTGACGTACGTCACCGAGAAGGAGCCGCTCGGCACCGGCGGCGCCATCCGCAGCGCGGCGGAGGCCCTCACCACCGGCCCGCGCGGCCCCGTCCTCGTCTTCAACGGCGACATCCTCACCGGACTGGACATCAGGGGCCTGCTGTGCCGCCACGAGCGGGCTCAGGCCGACGTCACCCTGCACCTGACCCGGGTGGCCGACCCCAGGGCCTTCGGGCTCGTCCCCACCGACGCCGACGGGCGCGTCCTGGCCTTCACGGAGAAGCCCGGCCGCCCCGAGGAGATCGTCACCGACCAGATCAACGCCGGGGCCTATGTCTTCCGCCGCGGCGTCATCGACGCCATCCCCGTCGGCCGCCCGGTCTCCGTCGAGCGCGAGACCTTCCCCGGCCTGCTGGCCTCCGGCGCGCTGCTGCACGGCGTGGTCGACGCCTCGTACTGGCTGGACCTCGGCCGCCCCGCCTCCTTCGTGCAGGCGTCGGCCGACCTCGTCCGCGGGGTCGTCCGCTCGCCCGCCGTCCCCGGCGAACCGGGCGAACACCTGGTGCTGCCCGGCGCCCGCGTCGAGGAAGGGGCCCGCCTGTCCGGCGGGACCGTCGTCGGCGCCGGTGCGCACGTCGCGGCCGGTGCGCACGTCGAGGGGTCCGTCGTGCTGGACGGCGCGCGCATCGGGGCGGGCGCCCGGATCCGCGCCAGCATGATCGGCCGGGACGCCCGGGTCGGCCCGCGCACCGCCCTCGACGGCGTGGTCATCGGCGACCGCGCGGAGGTCGGCGCCGACAACGAACTGTGCGACGGCGCCCGCGTCTGGTGCGGCACGGTCATCCCCGACGCGGCCATCCGCTTCTCCGCCGCCTGACGCCGGTCCGGCCCCGGCGCCCTCCGGCTCCCCGATGTCTCTGATGTCTCCGACGCCCTCCGTCCCCTGCAGTCCCCGTCCCCCTGCCGACGAACCCACGAGGACCGAGCCCATGAGCGCACCACACACCCCCGCCGCGGCGCCCCCGCTGCCCGCCGAGTGGAGCGGCACCGCGACGACCGTCGTCATGCCCACGTACAACGAGGCGGCGAACCTGGCCACCATGGCGGAGGCGCTCATGGCCCTGCCGCTGGAGGGTCTGCGGCTGCTGGTCGTCGACGACAACAGCCCCGACGGCACCGGGGCCATCGCCGAACAGCTGGCCGAGAAGTACAACGAGCCCGGCCGGACCCGGGTGGGCGTCCTGCACCGCACCGCCAAGGACGGGCTCGGCCGCGCCTACGCCGCCGGCATGGCCCGGGCCGTCGCCGAAGGCGCCTCCTACGTCCTGCAGATGGACGCCGACGGCAGCCACCCCGCGGAGAAGGTCCCCGAGCTGCTCGGGGTCGCCCTCGCCACCGGCGCGGACGTCGTCGTCGGCAGCCGCTACGTGCCCGGCGGCTCCCTCTCCGACGCGTGGGGCGCCCACAGAAAGGCCCTCTCCCGCTGGGCCAACGCCTACGCCAGCACGATCCTGGGCACCCGCGTGCGGGACATCACCGGCGGTTTCAACCTCTGGTCCGCCGCCGCCCTGGACGCCATCGACCTGGAGACCGTCGACAGCGCCGGCTACAGCTTCCAGGTGGAGATGAAGTACCGCGCGCTCAAGGCCGGGTACACGGTCATGGAGGTGCCCATCCACTTCGAGGACCGCACCGCCGGCGAGTCCAAGATGAACCTGGCCGTCCAGCTCGAATCGGTGGTCATGCCGTGGCGGCTGCGCACGAGGTCGGCCCGTGCTTCCGGTCACCGTTCCCGCTGAGCGGCCGGCCCCGCCCGGGGCCGCACGCCCGGCCCGCGCACCGGCTGCCCGCCGGCCCGCTGCCGCCGCCGTCCTGCTGCTGGCCGTCCTCCTGCTGCTGATGACCGTACGGCTGCCGTGGTCCGGTGACCTCGGCATGCACGCGGCCGTCCTCGAACGGCTGCGCGCAGACCCCCTCCACCCCGGCAACCCCCTGGTCGACGCACCCACTCCGAGCCCCTACTACTCGCCGTGGACCGTCCTGCTCGCCCTCACCGGATCGGCCACCGGCTGGGGCACCTTCACCGTGCTGCGCCTGGGAGCGCTCGCCGGGCTCGTCCTCCTCGGCACCGGTGTCCACGCCTTCGTACGGACGTTCACACGCAGCAGGACGGCGGTACTGCTGGCGGTGCTGTGCCTGCTCCTGCTGTACGGAGTGAGGCTTTTCGCGTGGAGCGGCGTCCTCGGGCTCACCTCGATTTCGCTCACTCTCGCCTATCCGAGCACGTTCGCCTTCGGCATGGCCTTCCATCTGTGGGCGCTGCTGCGGCGCGGCCCGGCCGCCGCTCGGGGGACGGCGGCCTTCCTGGGGCTCGGGCTGCTGCTCGCCGTCATCCTGCTCACCCATCAGTTCACGGGCGCCGTCGCGGTGCTCGGGGCCGCCGCGGTGCTGCTCGGCGCGCGTCCGTGGCCCGGGCGGGCGGTGTGGGTGCGGGTGGCCGCCGCGTGCGCCCTGGCCGCGGCGGTGCTCGCCTGCTGGCCGTACTACGCGTTCTTCTCCCTGCTCGGGACGGGCGGCCTGGACGACATCCACCGGCCGCTCTACGGCCACCTCGCGACGAAGTTCTGCCTGACCGGCCTCGGGGCGGCCGCGCTCGTGCTGCGGGCCCGGCGCGACCGCCGCGACCCGCTGGTGATCTTCTTCCTGCTGGGGCTCGCCGTCTTCGCGGCCAGCGGCCTGAGCGGCCATCAGGCGTGGGGCAGGATCCTGCCCGCCGTCCTCGTCCCCGCACAGCTCGCCCTCGCCCTGGAGGCGGCCACCGGCGGCCGCCGCACACGGGTGGTGCTCGTCCCGCTGACGGCCGTCGCCCTGCTGGCGGGCGCGTGGACGCAAGCGGGGGTGCTCACGTACGTCCTGCGCCCCCAGGCCCTTCCGCCCGTCCTGCGCCACATCCACACCGCCCCGCTCTGGCCGCGGTTCACCTGGGCGGCGCGTGAGGTGCCCGCGCGGCAGACGGTGATGACCGACAACTACTACGCGCTGCGGATGCTGCCCGCCTACGGGCCGTACACCGTCGCCCCCGCCTATCCCGACGTCTTCCTCCCCGACGCGGCACGCCGCCGCGCCGCGACCCGCCGCTACTTCGCCCAGGACGCCTCCCGGGCCGAGCGGCTCGGCATCCTCAAGGAGTACCGCGTGCGCTGGGTCCTGCAGAAGAACGGCGGGCCGGGTCTGGACCGAGGCGATCCGGCCCTGCGCCGGACCGTCCGGGGCCCGGCCGGCTTCCTCCTCGCCGAGGTCGCGCTGTGAGCGCCGTGAGCGCCGCGACCGCTGCGAGCCGCCCCGACGCCCTCGGGAAGTGGCTGCGCGGACGGGCGCCGTGGCCCGTGCTGCTCGCCGCCCTGCTGGTGCTCGCGCTGGACGTCGTGCGCGTGGTGCAGGGGCCGCGGATGCCGGGGATAGACAACGCGGTGGTCGTACGGGCGGCACGGGCGCTGCTCGACGGCGGCTCGCCGTACGCGGACAAACGGTTTCTCTATCTGCCGGGCGCGGTGTTCGCCGCGCTCCCCGAGACCGTGTTCGGCAACGAAGCGCTGGCCAGGGCGGTGCCCGTCGTCACCGCGCTGCTCGTCCTCGCCGGGGTCGTACTGGCCCTGCGGATCTTCGGGGTGCGGGCCGACAGCCGGCTCGCGGCGGGCGTCGTCGCGGCGCTCGGCGTCTTCGAGCCCTTCCACGGCGTCGTCTACCTCGGCAACTGGACGGCCCTGTCGGCCGTCGCCTTCCCCGCCGCCCTGCTGCTCGCCCGCCACGGGCGCTGGTGCGCGGCCGGGGCGGTGGTGGGGGCGGCCATAGCGCTGAAGCCGATGCTCGTGCCGCTGCTGCTGCTGTTCGTGCTCGCCCGGCGGTGGCGGGCGCTGGCCTGGGCCGTGGGCGTTCCTGCGGCCGTGTCGCTGGCGGCGGCCCTGGCCATGCCCCGGCCCGGGCTGTTCTTCACCCGGACGCTGCCGTTCCTGCTGCGCGGGCAGGACGCGTACGCCCGCCCGTTCGACGCCGCGTGGCCGTCCGTGCTGCCCCGGCTCGGCGTGCCGCAGCCGCTGGCCCTCGCGCTCGCGGCCGCCGCGGCGGCCGCGGTCCTGCTGTGTGCCCGCCTGCGGTGGCGGGCCGGCGGCGATCCGGCCCTGCGGCTGGTGGAGTGCGCGTCGCTGCTGATGCTCGCGGCGTTCCTGGTGTCACGGCCGTCCTTCCAGCACTACATGCTGGTGGTGCTGCCCTCGCTCGCCGCGTCGCTGGTGGTGCGCGCCGCCGCGGCACGCTCGGTGTGGCTGTGGCTTCCGCTGCTGCCGGAGGTCGCCGGGGTGTCGTGGCCGCACCTGGAGACGGCCCGCAGGCACGCCTTCCGCGACGTCGTACTGATCACCGGGGTGGCCGCGGCCCTGGCCCTGCACGCTTGGCGCACCCGCTCGGACCCCTCGGGGGAGGTGACTGTCAGTGCTCGCGTCTACGCTTTGAGTAATCGCGAATCCGTCCGCGCGGATGGCGGGCCGCCCGACCGTGCCCGCGATGCGCCGGACCGCACCGAGACGAGGTGACCGTGACCGCCGCACATCCCGCCCCCGGCCCCGATGTCAGCGTCGTCGTGATCGTCCACAACGACGCCGACCGCCTGCCGCGCGCCGTGCGGTCGGTCCTCGCCCAGTCCCTGCGCAACCTCGAAGTGATCATCGTCGACGACTGCTCGACGGACGGCACCTTCGCGGCCGCCGAGCGCTTCACCACCGCCGATCCCCGCGTGCGGCTCATCCGGCTGCCCGTCAACAGCGGCGGCTGCGGCGCCCCGCGCAACGCCGGGATCGACGCCGCCCGCGCCCCCCACCTCATGTTCCTCGACAGCGACGACGAACTGCCGTACCACGCCTGCAAGTCCCTGCTTCTCACCGCCGAGGAGACCGGCGCCGACCTCGTCACCGGCGAGGTCACCCGCCTCTTCGAGGAGTCCGGCACCACCGGCCTGTGGTACCCCGAGCTCTTCGGGGACGTGCGCCTGGTCCACGGCATCCGCTCCGCCCCCGAGTTCTTCCTCGACCACCTCTCCACCAACAAGCTCTACCGCGCGGACTTCCTCGCCCGCCACGGCCTCCGCTTCCCGGAGGACATGCACTACGAGGACCAGCTCTTCACCGCCCGCGCCCTCACCCTCGCCCGCACCTTCGCCGTCGTCCCCTGGCCCGTCTACACCTGGCGGCTCGCCGCCGACCCCGCCACGCTCTCCATCTCCACCAGCCGCCACAAGCTGCGCAACGCCGTCGACCGCATCAAGGCCGCCCGGCTCATCGACGCCTTCCTCGAGGAGTCCGGCAACACCGCCCTGCGGCCCGCGAAGGACGAGAAGTTCCTCCGCCACGACTTCCGCCTCTACCTCGGCGACCTCCCCTTCCGCGACCCCGAGTGGATCGCCGGCTTCGCCGCCGCCGTCACCCCCTACCTCGCGGAGATCGCCCCCGAGGCCCTCGCCGCCATGCCCCGCGAACAGCAGATCTGCCAGTTCCTGCTGTGCGCCGGGCGGTACGAGGAGGCCGCCGAGTGCGCCCGCACCCTCGACCGGCCCCGGCTCGCCCCCCGCCACGTCGTCCGCGAAGCCGGCCGCACGTACTGGGGCCTGTCCCTGCCGCTGAACGCCGAGGAGGCCGCCGGCCTCGACATCACCGACTGGCGCCTGGACGACCAGCCCTTCACCGCCGGCCCCCTGCGTCACGAAGTCGCCGAAGTCGCCCCCGACGGGCCCCTCCTGCGGATCCGGCTGCGCACCTACGACCCCGCCCTGCTGCTCTCCGCACCGAGCCCGGTCGGCACCGAGCTGCGCATCGCCACCACCGGCGAGCCGCTGGCCGTGCCCTTCGCCTACGACCCCGCCGCGCCCGGCGAGGACGGCCGCTTCGCCTACCGCACCGCCGAGGCCGTCCTCGACCTGCGCCGCATCCCCGTCGGCCCCAAGGGCTTCCGCGGCCGCAGACACCCCGTCGTCGTCCTCGAACGCCTCGGCCTCACCCGCACCGACCCGCTGCTGGCCCCCGCGGGACTCACCCCGCTGCGGGCGAGGATCCCCCAGCACGGCCCGCTCGCCGCCCACACCGTGCGCGTGGCCTGCGAGGGGCACGGGGCCGGCCGGCTGGAGCTGTCCTGGGAGCGCGCCGGCGCCCTCGGCCGGGCCGAGGCCGCCGCCGGTCAGCTGGAGCCCGTCCGGCGCAGCGTCCAGCGGCTCACCCGCCGCGTCACGGGCCCCCGCATCAAGGCCCTCACCTACCACGAGCTGCAGAAACTGCCCGTGGAGGAGGGCCTCGTCGTCTTCGAGGCCCTGGAGGGCCGCGGCTACGCCGACAGCCCCCGCGCCATCCACGAGGAGCTGCAGCGGCGCGACCTCCCCCTGCACGCCGTCTGGTCCTACTCCGGCAACCGCTCCTCCTACCCCGAGGGGCTCCCGCTGGTCCGCCGCGGCAGCTGGGAGTACGTCCACGCCCTCGCCCGTGCCCGCTACTGGGTGGACTCCCACGGCTTCCCCACGCTCTACGGCAAGCGCCCCGCCACCCGCTATCTGCAGACCTGGCACGGACAGGCCTTCAAACACATGGGCTTCGACGTGCCCGAGCTGCGGCTGGCCAACGCCGAACGGCGACAGCGCCACCGCGAGACGATCGCCCGCTGGGACGCCCTCATCGCCCCCAGCGAGGAGTTCGAGCGCACGTTCGTCCGCGCCAACGCCTACACGGGCGAGCTCCTGCGCACCGGCCTGCCCCGCAACGACGACCTCGTCCGCTGGGACGACCCCGGCCGCCGCGAGCGCGCCGCCGCCACCCGCGAGCGCCTGCAGATCCCCGACGGCCGCCGCGTCCTGCTCTACGCCCCCACCTTCCGCGACGGCGCGCGCGGCAGCGGTGAGTCCGTCCGGGCCGACCTGGCCGAGCTCGTGCGCTACCTCGGCGAGGAGTGGACGATCGTCGTCCGGCCGCACTATTACGAGCGGTACACCGTCCCCCGCGAGCTCGGCCACGCCGTGCGCGACGGACGCGACTTCGCCGACCTCAACGACCTCCTGCTCGCCTCCGACGCCCTCCTCACGGACTACTCGTCCCTGATGTTCGACTACGCCAACCTGGGCCGCCCCATCCTCTTCTTCACCGACGACTACGAGCACTACCGCGCCACCGCCCGCGGCACCTACTACGACCTGCCCGACATCGCGCCCGGTCCGATGCTCACCACGACCGACCAGCTCATCGCCGCCCTGCGGGACCTGAAAGCGGTGCAGGAGGAGTGGGCCGGGGCCTACGCCCGCTTCCGGGAGCGGTTCAACCCCTACGAGACGGGGAAGTCGAGCGAGACCGTGGTGGACCTGTTCTTCGCAGGGGCCCTCGCAGGGGGCGAGGCCCGGTGAAGCGGCGCAACCTCTTCCTCGTCGGGATCGACGTCGACTCCATGGGCGGCTCGCAGCGCGTCCTGCACACGCTCGCCCAGGGCTTCGCCGAGCGCGGCCACCGCGTCGAGCTGATCGGCATCCGCCCCAGCCCGGAGCCCCACACCTTCCTGGCCGCCCCCGCCTACCGCCGCACCACCCTCTACCGCACCCCGCCCCCGCCCGCATGGCGCGCGGTCTCCTTCGCCGAGCGGCTGAGCCCCGCGCGGCTGCGGGCGGCACGCGCCGAGCGGCAGGAGCGGGAGCGGGCGCGGGAGCGGCTGGCCCGCCGCTTCGCCGCCGTCCGCGACGGCGTGGTCGTCATCGGCTCGCCCTGGGCGGCGGTGTGGCTGCGGGCGGTCGAGTGGTCCCACCTGAAGGGCATCGGGCAGTACCACGAGTCCTTCCAGCAGGCCTGCACCTCCGAGAACCTCCAGCTGATCCTGCGGCACTACCCGGCCCTGGAGAAGGCGGTGTTCCTCAGCGAGCCGGACGCCGCCGAGTTCCGGCGCCGCCGGCTGCCCAACGCCACCGTCCTGCCCAACCCCCTGCCCTTCGCCCCCACCGGCCGGGCCTCCCTGGACACCCGGCGCGTCGGCGCGGTCGGCCGCCTGGAGGCCGTCAAACGCCTGGACCGGCTGCTCGACGCCTTCGCCGCGGCCGCCGCCGCGCAGCCGGAGTGGGAGCTGCACCTCTTCGGCGACGGCCCGCTGGAGCAGGAGCTGCGCGCCCGGGCCGACCGCCTGGGCATCGCCGGGCGCGTCCACTTCCGCGGCAGCGTGCGGGACATGGCGGCCGCCTACCGCGAGCTCTCCGTCGTCGCCCTCACCAGCGAGCGCGAAGGCCGCCCCATGGCGCTCGCCGAGGCCTCCGCGCTCGGCGTCCCCTGCGTGAGCTTCGACCTGTCGGGCGGCGTCCGCGAGCTGGTCCGCCACGGGCGCACGGGCACGCTCGTGCCTCCCGGCGAGGTCGAGGCCTTCGCCGCCGCGCTCGGGGAGCTCATGGGGGACGGCGCCCTCCGCGAGCGCTACGGGTGCGCTGCGCGCGAGCACGTCTCGCCGTTGCAGTTGCCTGCTGTGCTCGACCGGTGGGAAGCGCTGTTCGAGGAGATCGACCGCTAGGCGGTCCTAGGGGGGAGCATGAGCATGAAGCCCGACTGCGGGTCGTCCGTGGCTGGTCGCGCAGTTCCCCGCGCCCCTTTCGGGGCGTGGTGGTGCGCCCTAGCCGCGGCGTGCCACCGCCCACGCGCCGCGCACGCCCGACGCCAGGCGCAGGGCCAGCGAGCCGTTCACCGTGGCGTAGGGCCGGGCCAGCAGGACGCCGTGACGGAGGCTCGGCAGGGCCGCGCGGTGCAGCCCGCCGCCCACGGCCCGGACGGTCGTGCGGAACGCCCCGCCCGCACACTGCACCCGCACCCGCACGTCCCACGTCTGCGGCGGGACCGCGCCGTCGCGGCGGTCGCGGCCCGCGAGCACGGACAGGGGCAGGACGACTCGCGCGGTCCACGCCGTGCCCTCGTCCGCCAGCGGCACGGCGCGCCGCAGCACCGGCCCCCCGTCCCGGCGGCGCAGCTCGACCTCCGCGGCCTCCGGCCGGATGGTGGCCAGCCGCCCGTAGAGGTCGTGGACGCGCAGCCGCAGCCGGGCGCGGGCCCGGGCCGCGAGGCGCAGTTCGGCGTCCACGGTCACCGGCAGGTGGTGCGGCGGCACGGCCTCCGGCCCGAGGACGCCGTCCAGCGCGGCCCCGGGCAGGTCCGCCGACCAGACGGGGACGGCGTCGTCCTGCGCGTACGGCGGCAGCAGCCGTGCGGGCCGGGCGGCGAGCTGGGCCAGCCGCCCCAGGTCCCGCGGGGCCTCCGCGGCCAGCACGACCCGGGCGATCCAGCGGGCCGGCGGCCGGGCGGCGCTCAGCTCGGCCTCGTCGTAGCCGGCGAGGTAGCCACGGGTCACGCGCCACCACGCGTGCCGGTATCCGGCGCTGCGCAGGGGCAGTTCGCGCACGTACATCCGCAGGTCGTGATCGAGGAACTTCACCCGGGCGGCGCGGGCGAGGGGCTTGCTGCCCGCGTCGAGGAAGACGTCGACGCTGCGCCGGTGGGCGGCCACGCGCGCCTGCCAGTTGGCGATGCGCTCGCGGTCCAGGGACATCGAGGGCGCGGCGGCGTCGCGCCGCACGTGCCAGACGTAGACGGTGTCGGTGACGGTCGCCACGCGCGGCGCGGCCGCCATGACCCGGGCCGTGAAGACGAAGTCCTCGTAGAGGAAGCGGCCTTCGGGGAAGGCAATGCCGTGCTCGGCGAGGAAGTCCCGCGCGTAGAGCTTGTTGACGCACAGGGTGTCGCGCAGGAGCGCCGGGCGGGCCTCGGGGCCGCTGTGCACGGCGGCCCGCCGGTAGAGGGCGGGCTGCCAGCCGGTGTCGCGCCGCTGGGGGAGTTCGCGGCGCACGCACAGGCCGGCCGCCACGGGGGCGCGGTGGCGCAGGGCTGCGCCGAGGAGGGCGTCGACGGCGCCCTCGGGCAGGGTGTCGTCGCTGTCGAGGAACATCACGTACGGGGCCGTCGCGGCCCGCATGCCGTCGTTGCGGGGGGTGCCGCAGCCGCCGCTGTTGGCCGCGCGGTGGATGACGCGCAGGCGCGGGTCGCCGTCGGCCAGCTCGTCGAGGATCGCGGCGGTGCCGTCGGTGGAGGCGTCGTCGACGGCGATGACCTCGGCGACGGCCGGCCCCTGGGCGAGTGCGGAGCGGACGGCGTCGCGGATGTGGCCGGCGTCGTTGAACCCGATGACGATGACGCCGACCTGCGCGGTGGGCAGGGTTCCGCTCTCGTTCACTGTCACGAAAGACAGTTTTACCGATGAATATCTATAAAGCGGGGCATTGGGAATTCCGGGTGTGGCCGGGTCTCCGGCGGGAGACCCGGCCGGGGCAGGGAGGGGCAGTGGCTGTGGGAGTGACGGGATCGGCGGGGCCGACGGGACCGGCCGGGTCGGCGGGGCGTGCGGAGCCGGGCGGGCCGACCGGGAGCGGGGCGAGGGCGCCGTCCCCCGGCGATCCGGGCAACGGCCCGCCCGGCGGCCCGTCCGGCGGTTCGCCTTCCGCGCCCGTACGGCTCTCCGCGCCCATGCCGGCTTCCGCGCCCGAGTCGCCTTCCGCGGCCGGCCCGCCTCCCGCGCCTGTGCCGGCTTCCGCGCCCGGGCCGCTCTCCCCGCCCGTTTCGCCCCCCGCGGGCGCCACGGCCCGTCGGCCCGTCGGGCTGCGCGGCCTGTGGCTGATTCCCCGTCAGGTGGAGCCCGGTGCCGTGCTCCGCGCCGCCGCCCGTCCACGCCCCGTCCGGCGCCCCACCCGCGCCGCCGTCCTCGCCGTGTCCCTCCCCGCCGCCGTCATGCTCGTCCTCGGCCTGTGGGGGCTGGACCGCGGGACGATGTGGCGGGACGAGAGCGCCACCTTCCAGGTGGCCCGCCGGTCCCTGCCGGAGCTGTGGCATGTGCTCGGCACGATCGACGCCGTGCACGGCCTGTACTACGCGCTGATGCACGCCGTCCTCGCCGTGCGCCCCGACGAGATCGCGCTGCGGCTGCCGTCCGTCGCCGCGTCCGCCGCCACCGCCGCGCTCGTCGGCGCCCTAGGCTGCCGGCTGGCCCGGCCCCGCGTCGGCCTGTGGGCCGGGCTGCTCTACGCCGTCACCCCGTTCGTCAGCCACTACGCGCAGGAGGGCCGCTCGTACGCCCTCGTCGCCACCGGCGCCGCGCTCGCCACCTGGCTGCTGGTCCGCGCGGCCGAGCACGGCTCGTACGGGCGGTGGGCCGGCTACGGCGCGGTGGTCGCCGGCACGGCGCTCCTGCACGAGTTCGCGGTCCTGCTCCTTCCGGCCCACGCCGTGACCCTGCTGCTCTCCCGGGTGCCCCGGCGGACTTGGCAGCGCTGGGGGTGCGCCGCGGCCGCCGCCTGCCTGCCGCTGATACCGCTGGTGATCGTCTCGCGGGGGCAGAGCGCCCAGGTCTCCTGGATCCGCACCCCGGGCCGTCCTGAGGCCGAAGCGCTCGTGAAGGCGTTCGCCGGCCCCGGGCAGCCCGTCCTGGGTGCCGTGCTCCTCCTGGCCGTGGTGGCACTCCTCGCCTCCGCGCGCGGGTGGCGGCAGGCGCCGCGCCGCGGGGTCCCCGGCCTGACCGCGGTCGCCCTGCCCTGGGCCCTCGTCCCGCCCGTCCTGCTCTACGCCGCCGCGCAGCACCAACCGCTCTTCCTCGACCGCTATCTGCTGTTCTGCCTGGCCGGCATACCCCTGCTCGCCGCGGCCGGCGCCGACCGGCTCCTGGGGCTCGTACCGTGGCGGCGGACCGTGACGGCCGCCGGTGCCGCGGCCGTCCTGGCCGCCTTCGTGGCGCAGCTGCCGCTGCAGGAGCGCGAGCGCCTGCCCACCAGCCGGGGCGACGAGCTGGCCCCGGTCGCCGCGGCGGCCGCGCAGCGGGCGAGGCCGGGGGACGCGGTGCTGTTCCTGCCGCTGTACGAGCGCCGCGTGGCCCTCGCCTATCCGCGTGACTTCACCGGCCTGCGCGACCTCACTCTCAAACGGTCACCGGCCGCCTCCGGCACGCTCTTCGGCGAGGAGGTCACCACCGCCGCGCTGCGCGACCGGCTGGCCCGGCTGCCGTCCGGGAGCCGGGTGTGGGTGGTGGGGGACACCAACACCGTCGGCACGCGCTGGTTCCACGCACAGCGGGCCGAGTCCGCCAAGGTGGCCGCCTTGGCGGCGTTCTGCCGGGAGGAGAGGGAGGAGGCGGTGTTCGTCCGCGGCGGCTCGGTGTCGCTGTATGTACGCCGTTAGAACGGCGGGAAGTGCGTGGTGGTACCGGCGTCACTTCACCGCCCCCGCCATCACCCCGCTCACGAACTGCCGCTGGAAGGCGAAGAAGACCGCGAGCGGTACCGCCATCGAGAGGAAGGCGCCCGAGGCGAGGATGTCGATGTTGTCGCCGAACTGGCGCACCTGCTGCTGCAGGGCGACCGTGACCGGCGGGTTCCCGCTGTCCGCGAAGATCAGCGCGATCAGCATGTCGTTCCACACCCACAGGAACTGGAAGATCCCCAGCGAGGCGATGGCCGGCCCGCCCAGCGGCAGCACCACCCGCAGGAACAGCCGCAGTTCGCCCGCCCCGTCCAGCCGGGCGGCCTCCAGCAGCTCCCGCGGGATCTCCGCGAAGAAGTTCCGCAGCAGGAAGACGGCGAAGGGCAGCCCGAACGCGGTGTGGAAGAGCACCACGCCCGGCGTGCTCTCGAAGATGCCGAGGGTGTTGAAGAGCTTGGCCACGGGGATCAGCGCCACCTGCACCGGCACCACCAGCAGCCCCACCACCGCCATGAACCACCAGTCCCGGCCCGGGAAGTCGAGCCAGGCGAAGGCGTAGCCGGCGAACGCGCCGATGAGGATCACCAGCGCCGTCGCCGGCACGGTGATCAGTGCCGTGGTGCCGAGGGACTCCATCACCGTGTCGTTGCCGAAGAGGTTGCTGTAGCTCTCAGTCGTCAGCTGCGCCGGGTGGGAGAAGACTTTCCACCAGCCCGACGCCGCGATGTCTCTCTTCTCCCGCAGCGAGGACAGGAGCAGCCCCACCGTCGGCGTCAGCCAGAACAGCCCGACCACGACGAGGAAGACCCGCATCACCCCGCCGCCCAGCCGCGCGGCGATCCGCGCGGGAAGCGACTGCCTGGCCCGTACGGCCGTGTCCGGCGTGGTCATCGCTGCCGCCCCCTCGTGGTCATCGGCGCCGCCCCCGTCATCCCCGCCGCTCCCTTCGGATCCGCCGGAGGTTGACGTACATCACCGGCAGGACGAGCACGAGCAGGAAGACCGCGATGGCGCTGCCCACGCCCTGGTTGACGTCCGTGCCGAAGGACGACTGGTACAGCTGCAGAGCCAGCACGTTCGCCTTGTCGAGGCTCGCGCCCGGCGCGATGATGTAGACGAGGTCGAAGATCTTCAGCACGTTGATCATCAGTGTGATCATCACGACCGCGAGCACCGGCGCCAGCAGCGGCACCGTCACCCTCCGGAAGACCTGCCACTCGTTCGCGCCGTCCACGCGTGCCGCCTCCAGCAGTTCCCGCGGCACGCTCGCGAGCCCCGCCGCGATCAGCACCATGGCGAAGCCCGCCCACATCCAGATGTACGCCCCGATGATGGCCGGCGTGACGAGGGAGGGGCCCAGCCAGTCGACGCCGTTGTAGGGCGCGGCGAAGTTCGAGGCGGGCAGGCGCAGCAGGGCGCCGTCGGCCGCGGCGGGCAGGGTGAAGGTGCCGTCGGCGTCCGAGGTGGCCGAGGCGACGGTCCGGCCGTCCTTGACCGCCTCCACCGTCACGCCCTCCAGGGCCTTCTCGCCCTGGTCGATCCTGCCCGGCGTGCCCCCGCCGCCGCGCGTGAAGTCGCGCCACACCGTCCCGGTGACCTTCCCGGCGACGTCCCGCGCCGGAACGGCGTCCTTCGCGCCCTTCATGTCCGCGGGCTTCGCGCCCACCAGCGGAAGCGCGGTCGCACCGCCGGCCTTCACCACCGCCTTGGTCGTGAACGCCCCGCGGCTCTCCGTCAGCAACCCGTCGTCCCTGGGGTGCGCGCCGGGGAAGGGCGCGGGCGGCGAGAAGGTGTCGTGGACGCCCACCCACACCGCGTTCGCGACGCCGCGGTCGGGGTTCTGCTCGTAGACCAGCCGGAAGATGATCCCCGAGGCCAGCATCGAGATCGCCATCGGCATGAAGACGACGAGCTTGAACGCCGTGCCCCAGCGCACCCGTTCGGTGAGCACCGCGAAGATCAGGCCCAGGGCGGTGGCCACCGACGGCGCGACGACCACCCAGATGATGTTGTTCTTCAGGGCGGTACGGATCCGGTCGTCGGTGAAGACCTCGTGGTAGTTGTCCACGCCCACGAAGCCGTCGCCGCTCGCGTCGAAGAGGCTGCGCCAGACGGAGTAGCCGATGGGGTAGACGACGAGCGCGCCGAGCAGGACCAGCGCGGGCAGCAGGAACAGGGCGGCCACCCAGAGCCGGGTGCCCGCCACGCTCCGGGGCTTCTTCGGCGAGGGGCTCGCCGGGGAGCTCGCGGAGGAGCTCGTGGAGGGGCGGGGCGGCCCGGAGGCCGCGTCGCCGCCCGCGTTCGCGGTCGACATGGTGCGGGGCTCCCGTCAGCTCTTGAACGCCTTGGCCGCGTCGGACTCCAGCCGCTGCTGGGTGCCCGCCACGTCGCCGGGGTTCTTCAGGAAATCCTGGAGGTGCTTCCACTCGCCCTGGCCCGGCTTGCCGCCGAAGGAGGCGGGGGCCAGGTCGGACATGTCGAAGCGGAAGTCGTCGCCCGCGGCGACCACGGCCCTGGCGATGGAACGGAGCACGTCGTCGGGATAGGCGTCGAGGGCGAGGTTCCTGTTGGCGGACAGGAAGCCGCCCCGCCCGGCCCACACCTGCGCCGCGTCGGCCGAGGCGAGGAAGGTCAGCAGCGCCTGCGCGGCCGGGCCGTCCTTCAGGGCCACGCCCACGTCGCCGCCGGTCACCACCGGCGCCTTCGCCCCCACCGCGGGGAAGGGGAAGACCTTGGCCTCCTTGCCGATCCGCGCCCCGGCCCCGGTGACGTTGGCCGCCGCGAAGTCGCCCTCGAAGACCATGGCCGCCTTCGGCTCCTCCCCGCCGGTGAACGTCTGGGAGACCGAGGTGGGGAACTGCGTCTGGATCGCCCCCGCGTTGCCGTCCGCCAGCAGGCCCTTCCCGCCGAAGAGCCGGCCGAGCGCCGTCAGGGCGTCCTTCACGGACGGGTCCGTCCACGGAATCCGGTGCTGCGCCAGCTGGTCGTACTTCTCCGGGCCCGCCTGGGAGAGGTAGACGTTCTCGAACCAGTCGGTGAGCGTCCAGCCGTCCGCCCCGCCCACCGAGACCGGCGGGATGCCGTAGTCCGCGATCAGCTGCGCGGTGCGCAGGAACTCCGGCCAGGTCTTCGGCTCCTTCGCCCCGGCCCCGTCGAAGACCTTCGTGTTGTACCAGACCAGGGACTTGTTGCTGACCTTGAAGTAGACGCCGTAGCGCTTGCCCTCGTACGAGCCGAGCTCCTGCCACCCCTTGGTGAAGTTCTTGTCCAGCTCGGCCGCCGCCTCGCCGCCGAGCGGCTTGAGCCAGCCCTTCTGCGCGAACTCGCGCAGTGCCCCGGGCTGTTGCAGCATGGCCACGTCGGGCGGGTCGCCGCCCGCGATCTTCGAGCCGACGAAGGCGGACATGTCGTCGCCGCTGGGCACGTAGGCCACCTGGGCGCCCGTGCGCCGGGAGAACTCCTCCAGGACCTTGGCGAAGCCCTTCTGCTCGGCGCCCGTCCAGACCGCCGTCACCTTGAGCTTCTGCCCGTTCAGCTTGGGCAGTCGCACGGTGTGCCGGATCACGTCCGACGTCGGTCTGCCGCTGTCCGGCGCGCCGCCGCCGTCACCGCAACCCGCGGCCGACAGGGCGAGGGTCCCGGCCGCGAGGAGCGCCAGAGCGCTGCGCGCCCCGCGCACCGAACGAAGCGAAGTCCGCATTGCCGCCCCTCCCGTACGAGCTCCCCGCCGACGCCCCCGCGCCGCACGTCACCGCGGCCCGCGGTCGTCTCCCGTGCGACAGGTCTACGCCCGGTCACCGGCCGCCGCAATACCGTCTTCGCCGTCAACTCGGTGATCGTGACCGGGCTGTGATGGGCCGTCACGGGCGCACGGGAGCACTCAGAGCAGCGGTGGCGCCGCCTCCGCTCCCGCCGACTGCGCGGCGCGCTGCAACGCGCTCGCGAGCAACGCCAGGTCCGTCGGGCCGTTGCCCAGCTCGCGCACGGGGCGGCGGGTGGGCGGGTCGCCCATGCGTTGCCAGTCCACCGTCACGACCGTCGGGCGGAGCGTCGCCGTCCGCGGGATGCGGCCCGTCACCCGGCCCGCCTGGAACGGCGTCGTCACGTCGTCGTCCGGCCGCATCAGCCGGCCGCGGCCCGGAGCGGGCTCGCCCGCGCCGCTCCCGTCGCCCGGCGTGCCGTCCGCCGACGGCGGCGCGATCTCCAGCGTCGCGCGCAGCCCGGCCCGCTCGACCGCAGCCGTGTCGGCCGTACGATCCGGGCGACCCGACGCCGCCACCAGGTGGACGCCCAGCCGCTCGCCGTCCCGGGCCACCGCCTCCAGCGCCCGCACGACCGAACCCGCCGCCGGGCGGCCCGTACTGCCCAGGGCGGGGGCGACCAGGGCGTCGAAGTCGTCCACCAGCACCACCAGGCGCGGCAGGGCCGTCCGGGCCGTGAGCGACGGGCCGTCCTTCTGCGTACGCAGCTTGAGCGTCCCCGTCGGCAGGGAGTCCAGGTCGCCGGAGCCCTCCGCCGGGCGGCGGGGCGCGACCGCCTGCACGGCGGACGCGGCGGCCTGCTGGGTGTGCCACGCGGTGAAGTCCAGCCGCCCCAGCAGCTCCGCGCGGCGCTTGAGCTCCGAGGTCAGCGCCTGGGCGAACTCCCGCATACGCACCGGATCCGCGGCCGCCAGATACGTCGAGACGTGCGGCAGGTCCGTGCACAGCCGCAGGCCCTCGCCCCGCTCCGCGCCCGCGCCGTCCACCAGGACGAGCGAGAGCCGGTCGGGCCGGTCGGCCGCCGCCAGCGACGCGGCGAGCGAGCGCAGCAGCTCGGTCTTGCCGCTGCCCGGACAGCCCTCCACCAGCAGGTGCGGACCGTCCGCCGCCAGGTCCACCGACAGCGGGCCGTGCGGGCCCGCGCCGAGCACGGCCACGGCGCGGCCGCCGGGGCGCATGCCGCGGTCCGTTGCCGCCGCCCAGCGGGCCGTCAGCGAGGCGGGCGTCGCGCGCGCCAGGCCCAACTCGTCCAGCAGGCGCGCGCTCCGCGGGAGCGCCGCCGCCACCCGCGCGGCCGCGCCGTGCAGCGCGCCGTCCGCCATCCGCAGCGGCGCCAGCGCCCGCGCGAACCGCTCGGCCCACGCGCGCGAAACCGCGTCGACGGCCGCGATCACGGCCGGACCGGTCGGCGCCTCGCCCCCGCCCGCGGCCCCGCCCCCGGCCGGCGCCCGGTCGATCACCTGCACCACCGTGGCGACGTCACCGCTCAGCAGCGCCACCGCACCGCAGTACGGGAACGCCGGGGACGCCGTACGGGCCGTGGCCAGCGTCGACGGCACCGGGGACGCCGGCGTCGTCGCCGGGGCGTCCGCCAGGCACACCAGGTGGATGCCCGCCGCGGGACCGCCCACCGCCAGCCGCCCGACCGTCTCCCGCAGCTCCGCCGAACCGGGGTCGCCGTCCACGATCACCACCGTGTACGGGCCCGCGTGGCGCTCGGCCGCGGCCGCCACCGCCGCCGGGGCCGCCGCCGGCCAGTGCGGGCCCAGCGGGCCCTCGTCCAGGCGGCGCACCAGCTCCGCGGTGCGGGCCGCGGCCTGCTCGCGGTCGTAGGCGACCAGCAGCCGGCAGTCCTGCCCCCGCACCGGGCGCAGCTGCGGCAGCCAGCCCAGCCAGGACCACTCCGCCAGCCGCTCCTCGACCGGGCGCGCCCGGTCCGCGCTGATCAGCACGAACTCCAGGGACGCGGGGGCGTGCAGCGCCGCCAGCTGGGCCAGCACGGAGCGGGCCAGCGCGGACAGCCGCCCGCGCGGCCCGGCGAGCCCCAGCGAACCGGCCTCGCGCAGCCCGACCGTCACCGGCACGGAGGGCAGCAGGGCGCCGCTCTCCGGCGCGTGCCGGTCGGCCGTGCCCAGCCGTACGGTCAGCAGGTCCGGGTGGTCCGGGCCACGCTCCCACAGGCGGGGGCCCGGGCCCAGCGCCGTCAGCAGCACCGACGCGGGGTCGGGCCAGCGCTCGCGCAGCGCGGCGGCCTCGGCGCGGGCCCGGTCCGCGGCGCCGGGATCGTCGCGGCCGTCACCCCACTCGTCCTCGCCCGCTCCCCGGCCCCCGCTCCGGCCGCCGGTGAGCCGCCGGGCCCATGCACCTATGCCCCGGCCCCGGGGGCGCTTGCCGGCTTCGCCGGCCTGTCCGGTTTCGGGGCCGCCGGGGTTGCCGTGGCCGGCGTGGCCGTCGTGGACACCCGGGCCGCCCGCGGAACCGCCGGGCCGTCCCGGGGCGTGGCGGCCGGCCTCGCCGGCCCGGTTCGCGTGACCGGAACCATCCGGCTGACCCGGCTGACCGTACGGGGCGTCCGGGCCGGCCTGTCCGGGCAGGCCGGAGCCGCCCGGCCGACCCGGGTACGCACGCTGCCCGGGCAGCCCAGGCTGCTCCGCGGCACCGTCTCCGCCGCCCGCGGGGTACGGCCCGGCCCAGCCCGGCTGTCCCGGCGCGCCGGCCGTGCTTCCCGCGCCGTACGCGTGCGTGCCGAGGTCCTGGCTTGTTCCGCCGGAGTGCCCCGGCTGCTCCGCGGCACCGGCTCCACCGCCCGCGGCGTACGGCCCGGCCCAGCCCGGTTGTCCTGCCGCACCGGCTCCGCTTCCCGCGCCGTACGCGTGCGTGCCGGAGCCCTGGCCCGTTCCGCCGGCCTGACCCGTCCAGTCCGCCCGGCCTGCCGCGTCTCGCGCCCCGTGCGGGCCCGTGTCGCCGTCCCGGGCCGTCCCGCCGGTCCCACCGGCCCAGCCCGGCTGTCCCGCCGCGCCGGCCCCGCTTCCCGTGCCGTACGCGTGCGTGCCGAGGTCCTGGCTTGTTCCGCCGGAGTGCCCCGGCTGCTCCGCGGCACCGGCTCCGCCGCCCGCGGGGTACGGCCCGGCCCAGCCCGGCTGTCCTGCCGCGCCGGTTCCGCTTCCCGTGCCGTACGCGTGCGTGCCGGAGCCTTGGCCCGACCCGCCGGCCCCACCGGCTTGCCCTGTCCAGCCCGCCCGGCCCGCCGCGTCTCGCGCCCCATGCGGGCCCGCCTCGCCGTCGCGGGCCGTCCCGTCGGCCCGGTTCGGCTGACCCGCCGCACCCGCCCCGCCTCTCGCGCCGTACGCGTCCGTGCCGCCGTCGTCGTAGGACGTCCTGCGGGGCTCGCCCGCCCGGCTCGGCCGGTCCGTCGTGGCCGCCGGTTCTCCGGCCGCGTACGGGGCCGCGGCGCCGTCCCGGGCCGTGCCGCCGGTCTCGCCGGGCCGTGCTGACGCGCCTCTCGCTCCGTAGGCGTCCGTCCCGGCGGCCTCTGCCGTCCCGCCCGGCCGGGCGGGACGGCCCGGTACCGGCGCTCCCGACGGCCCCGGCTGGGCCGGGACGCGGACCGACAGGCCGCCCGCGCCCGCGTCCCGCAGCGGGAAACCGCGGCCCCCGTGCGTCACCGGCTCCTCGTGGCCGGGGTTCGCGTCGGCCGCCGGGCTCGCCGGCGCGCCCAGCCAGGCGCCGCGGACCGGCGGGGCGACCGCGCCCGTCGGGGTCGCGGGGCCCGCGACCGGCAGGCCGCCGCCGACGCGCAGGTGGCCCTCGCCGTCGGGGGCGGCCGGAAGGACGCGCGGGGAAGCGTCGTCCGCGGCGTGCAGGCTCAGCACCGACTCGCCCACCCGCAGCAGCTCCCCGGCGGGGAACCGCACCGGCTCCTCGCCGACCGGTTCGCCCGCGAGGGCGGTGCCGTTGGTGGAGCCCAGGTCGCGCAAGGTGACCGTGCCGTCGTCGTGGAGGACGACGGCGCAGTGCAGCCGGGAGACGTCGGGGTCGTCGAGGGGGATGTCGGCCGTGGCGGAGCGCCCCACGTGCACCTCGCCGCCGTGCAGCAGGTGCACGCCGCCCGCGTCGGGCCCGGAGACGACGTGCAGCCGCGCCGCGGCCTCGGGCAGGCCGGACAGCAGCACGCCCGCGTGCTCCTCCGGGTCGGCCGGGGCGCACAGGGACAGCACGGCGCCGTCGATCAGGGGCGGCTCGCCGAGCGCGGTGCGCTGCGGGTCGAGCCGCTCGGCCCCGGCGTAGACCACGACGGCCCCGGTGCCGAGGTCGGAGCCGGCCGCGGCCATGGCGGCGGCCAGCCCGCTGGTCACCCCGGCCAGCGCGGTCCCCGCGGGGGCGGTCACCAGCACGTCGCAGGCGCACTTCGCGGCGGGCGCGGCGGGCGCGGTGGTGTGGTGGCCGCTGAGCGGCCCGAGGACGGTCAGCCTGATCTGCATCGCCGTCAACGGTCCCTTCTGCCCCGTGCGCGGGCGGGGGGCAGGAGGCCTCACGCGGCCTTCCCCCACCGTGCACGGGCGCGTCGGCACGTACAGGTCACCACGTCACGCGGGACGTACCGGAAGCACCGGCCCCGCCCCTCCGCATCGTGCTGCGAGCATCCTCGCACCTGCCGGTGACGACGCGCCCGGCGACAGCCAATTCGTGATCTTGAACGACCGCCGGAGGGTGCGAAGGAAGCGGAAGGTGATCGAATCGTTCCGTGGTCATCTCATGATCGGTTCGTAGGGCGTCCGTTTTCGAACGCCTCGTACAGAGTTTCTTTCGGGCAGGGGGGCCGCCAGGAGGGCCGCAGGACGCGCCGTCCCAGGCCTTCCGCACGCCCCTGAGCAGCCCGCACGCGCCGCCCGTGCGCCGCGTGGCAACCAACCGCCCGCTCCCCGCGTCTTCCCATCAGCCCCTCGGATTCGGCAAACCGGAGGTCCGTACAGCGGCACTACAGTGGGCTGAAGGCCGGGCACGACAGAGGCCATCGCAAAGCATGACGACGATGACGATCAGGGAGCGCATGACGTGCGGCCGGTAGGCAGCAAGTACCTGCTCGAGGAGGTGCTCGGTCGCGGAGCGACCGGCACCGTCTGGCGAGCGCGCCAGCGGGAGGCCGCGGGCGCCGAGGCCGCCGTGGCCGGGCAGCCCGGCGAGACCGTCGCGATCAAGGTGCTCAAGGAGGAGCTCGCCAACGACGCGGACGTCGTGATGCGCTTCCTGCGCGAGCGCTCCGTCCTCCTCCGGCTCACCCACCCCAACATCGTCCGCACCCGCGACCTCGTCGTCGAGGGCGATCTGCTCGCCCTGGTCATGGACCTCGTCGACGGCCCGGACCTGCACCGCTACCTGCGCGACAACGGGCCCTTCACCCCGGTCGCCGCGGCGCTCCTCACCGCCCAGATCGCCGACGCGCTCGCCGTGAGCCACGCCGACGGCATCGTCCACCGGGACCTCAAGCCCGCCAACGTCCTCCTGCGGAGCGACGGCGGCCAGATGCACCCGATGCTCACCGACTTCGGCATCGCGCGCCTCGCGGACTCCCCGGGCCTGACCCGCACCCACGAATTCGTCGGCACGCCCGCCTACGTGGCGCCCGAGTCCGCCGAAGGCCGCCCGCAGACCTCCGCCGTCGACATCTACGGCGCCGGCATCCTGCTCTACGAGCTGGTCACCGGCCGCCCGCCGTTCGCGGGCGCGACCGCGCTCGAAGTGCTCCACCAGCACCTCAGCTCCGAGCCGCGCCGCCCCACCACCGTTCCCGAGCCGCTGTGGACGGTCATCGAGCGCTGCCTGCGCAAGCGTCCCGAGGAGCGCCCGAGCGCGGAGAACCTGGCCCGGGCCCTGCGCGTCGTCGCCGCGGGTGTCGGCGTGCACGCCTCCCCGGCGCAGGCCGAGGCCGCCCTCGGCGTCGCCGCGCTGCTCGCGCCCGACCCGGAGCCGGCGCTCGTGCCCGGCACCGGCACCGGCGTGGGCCCCGGCCAGGGATCCGGCCCCGGCTCGGGTGACGCCGACCCCACCCAGGTGCTGCCGTCGACGGCGGGCTCCCCGGGGGCCCCGGGCTCCTACGACCCGAACGCCGCCACCAGCCTCCTGCCGAGCACCTCCGCCGGCGGCAACGGCCCCGACGCCGACGCCGACGCCACCCGCGTCATGCCCGCCGGTTCCGGCCCCGGCGGCGCCGACCCGACCCGCGCCATGCCGCCCGTCCCGCCGCTGCCCCCGGAGGGCGACGGCGCCCACCCCTGGCAGACCCAGCTGCGGGCCGCCCGCGACCGCAACGACCAGACCCAGGTGCAGTACCTCGACCCGAGCGAGGACCCGCTGCGCCGCCGCCCCCAGCGGCGGCCCGGACAGCCGCAGCCGCAGCAGCCCCCGCAGCCGCCCCGGGGCGGACAGGGCTACGGGCAGCAGGGTTACGGGCAGCAGGGCTACGGCGGGCAGTACGCCCCTCAGCCGCATCAGGGGCACCAGCCCCCGCCCCCGCAGCACTACACCCAGCCGCCGCAGTCGTACGCGCCGCAGCAGCCCCAGCAGCCGCAGCCGCAGCAGCCTGCGCCCCGCAGACGGCAGCGGCAGCAGCCCCAGCCGCGCTACCAGCAGCCCCCGGCGCCTCAGCCTCAGCCGCAGCCGTACGCCCCCGAGCCGCCGGCCCCGCGCCGGGAGCCGCGGCCGCCGCGGCAGCGCAGTGCGAACCCGATGCGGATCCCCGGGCTCGGCTGCCTCAAGGGCTGCCTGTTCCTCATCGTCATCCTGGTGATCGGTTCCTGGTGCATCTGGGAATTCACCCCCTTGAAGGACTGGGTCGCCGACGGCAAGAGCTTCTGGGACGCGACCTGGGACTGGGTCACCGACGTCAAGGACTGGATCTCGGGGCTCGCCTCCAACAAGTGACACCGGTGGCACGGATGTCACCGGTGTCACCGATGTCATCGATTTGTCGACACCCGACGGGCGTTTTACACCTCGGGGGTGAGCGTTGGCAGTAGCTTGGTCGCCAGCGCGCCTGTCGGAGACGAGGAGTCGGGGAACAGTCTTGGCACGGAAGATCGGCAGCCGGTACACCGCCCACCAGGTCCTCGGCCGGGGCAGCGCCGGCACGGTGTGGCTCGGCGAGGGGCCCGAGGGCCCGGTCGCCATCAAGCTCCTGCGGGAGGATCTCGCCTCCGACCAGGAGCTCGTCGGCCGGTTCGTCCAGGAGCGCGCCGCGCTCCTCGGACTCGACCACCCGCACGTGGTCGGCGTTCGCGACCTGGTGGTCGACGGCGCCGACCTCGCGCTCGTCATGGACCTCATCCGGGGCACGGACCTGCGCACCCGGCTCGACCGCGAGCGGCGGCTCGCGCCCGAGGCCGCGGTCGCCATCGTCGCCGACGTCGCCGAGGGCCTCGCCGCCGCCCACGCGGCCGGCATCGTCCACCGCGACGTCAAGCCCGAGAACGTCCTGCTCGACATGCAGGGCCCCCTCGGGCCCGGCGGTGCGCACCCCGCGCTGCTCACCGACTTCGGTATCGCCCGGCTCGTGGACGCACCCCGGCCCGCCCGGGAAGGCCGCGGGCCCGGCCCGCGCAGCGTCATCGGCACGCCCGACTACCTCGCCCCCGAGATCATCGAGGGGCTGCCGCCGCGCGCCTCCGTCGACGTCTACGCCCTGGCCACGGTCCTCTACGAGCTGCTGGCCGGCTTCACGCCCTTCGGCGGCGGACACCCCGGCGCCGTGCTCCGGCGGCACGTCACCGAGACCGTGGCCCCGCTGCCCGGCATCCCCGACGAGCTGTGGCAGCTCGTCGTCCAGTGCCTCGCCAAGGGGCCCGCGTCCCGGCTGCGCGCCTCCGAGCTCGCGGCGCGGCTGCGGGAGCTGCTGCCCGGGCTCGCCGGCATACCGCCCCTCGACATCGACGAACCCGACGACGACGGCGCCGCGGCGACCGCCGAGGGCGCGGACGCGCCGCAGGACGGGGCCGCTGCGCCGGTCGCCGCACGGCGGCGCGGGGTCGTGCCGCTCGTGCCGGGCGCCGTCGCGGACTCCAGCCGGGACACCCACACGAGCATGCGCGTGCCCACGCCGGCCGAGCTCGCGGGCGGCGCCCACGGGACCGCCCGCGCACCCCGCGCGGCCGGCCAGCGCCGCGCCGGCTCGGCCCGCCACCGCTCCGCCGCCGAACAGCGCCGCCGCCGCATCCGCCTCGGGGCGGCAGCGGTGGCCCTGGCAGCGGCCGCGGGCGTCGGCGGCTGGTTCGCCACGGCGGACCACGACGCCCCCGACGCGAAACCGGGCATCCACCACCCGGACTCAAAACGCTGACCCCTCGCAGCGGGGTCGCGCCCCGGAAGGCACCGATCGGCCCTCCGCCCGGGGCCGGGGACTGTTCAATACCGCCGGATTCCGGGGCGGGGCTTGATCGCCGTGGCGGCGGAAGGGGTTGTTGCGCGGGGCCGCGGTCGGCCGCGGGCGCGCGGGTCTGCCAGGGGGTACGCGCCTTGCCTTGCGGCGGCGCCGCATCAAGATCCGCCGCAACGGCGCCCGGCCATCGCGGCGCAGCCCGGCGGTGCCGGTCGGGCCTTCGCCTGTGGCCGGGGACTGTTCAATACCGCCGGATTCCGGGGCGGGGCTTGATCGCCGTGGCGGCGGAAGGGGTTGTTGCGCGGGGCCGCGGTCGGCCGCGGGCGCGCGGGTCTGCCAGGGGGTACGCGCCTTGCGCTTCGGCGATGCCGCATCAAGATCCGCCGCAACGGCGCCCGGCCATCGCGGCCCGGCGGTGCCGGTCGGGCCTTCGCCTGTGGCCGGGGACTGTTCAATACCGCCGGATTCCGGGGCGGGGCTTGATCGCCGTGGCGGCGGAAGGGGTGCTCGGGACTGCCAGGGGCGTACCCGCGGTGCCGTATCAAGATCCGCCGCAGCGGCGCCCGGCCATCGCGGCGCGGCCCGGCGGTGCCGGGCAGGGCTCTGTCCGGGCCCGGGCCGGACCGGTCTTCGGCCCGGTCGGGGCTGGTGATAAGGCCCCATCGGGGCCTTGAGGGCGGGGAAGCGCGGCGCAGCCGTTAGGCTGGGTGCGTGGCAGTCGTTGATGTATCCGAAGAGCTGAAGTCCCTCTCCTCGACCATGGGGTCGATCGAGGCCGTCCTGGACCTCGACAGGATGAGGGCTGACATCGCCGTGCTCGAGGAGCAGGCGGCCGCCCCGTCCCTGTGGGACGACCCGGAGGCGGCGCAGAAGATCACGAGTCAGCTGTCGCACCTCCAGGCGGAGCTGCGCAAGACCGAGACCCTGCGCGGCCGCATCGACGACCTCGGGGTGCTCTTCGAGCTCGCCGAGGCCGAGGACGACGCCGACACGCAGGCCGAGGCCGAGGCCGAGCTCGCCTCGGTCCGCAAGGCGCTGGACGAGATGGAGGTCCGCACCCTCCTCTCCGGCGAGTACGACGCCCGCGAGGCCCTCGTCAACATCCGCGCCGAGGCCGGCGGCGTCGACGCCTCCGACTTCGCGGAGCGCCTGCAGCGCATGTACCTGCGCTGGGCCGAGCGCCACGGCTACTCGAGCGAGATCTACGAGACCTCCTACGCGGAAGAGGCCGGCATCAAGTCGACCACCTTCGTCGTCAAGGCCCCGTACGCCTACGGCACGCTCTCCGTCGAGCAGGGCACCCACCGCCTCGTGCGCATCTCGCCCTTCGACAACCAGGGCCGCCGCCAGACCTCCTTCGCGGGTGTCGAGGTGCTGCCGGTCGTCGAGCAGTCCGACCACGTGGAGATCGACGAGTCCGAGCTGCGCGTCGACGTGTACCGCGCATCGGGCCCCGGCGGCCAGGGCGTCAACACGACCGACTCCGCGGTCCGGATCACGCACATCCCGACCGGCATCGTCGTCTCCTGCCAGAACGAGCGCTCCCAGATCCAGAACAAGGCGAGCGCCATGAACGTCCTCCAGGCCAAGCTCCTCGAGCGCCGCCGCCAGGAGGAGCAGGCCAAGATGGACGCGCTCAAGGGCGACGGCGGCAACTCCTGGGGCAACCAGATGCGTTCGTACGTCCTGCACCCGTACCAGATGGTCAAGGACCTCCGCACCGAGTTCGAGGTCGGCAACCCGACCGCCGTCCTCGACGGCGACATCGACGGGTTCCTCGAGGCCGGTATCCGCTGGCGCAAGCAGCAGGAGAAGTAACCTCAAGCACCCCCATAGCCGGACATCATGCCCGTAACCGGCTTGACGCTGCGTCAAAAACTGGCAAGGCTGGCGCGCGGCACGCGTAGCACTGGGGCGCGTGTGGCGGGGGCAAGCGGACCGGTCGACAGCGCCGCCGATTTCGAGCGGCAGGCCGGCCGGCTGTGCCAGGCCTTTCAGAGCGCCACCGCCCCGTGCAGAGCTGCTCCAATGACGAGTTAGCTACTGGGGGTAGCAGGCATATGACGAAGAAGACGCGACTGCGTGTCGCGCGCATAGCCGCCGGCGCAGTGGTCGCCGCGGGCGCTTCGCTGACTGCCGCCGGCGCGGCATCGGCCGCCGGCGTCAACGTCCAGGTCGCGGGTGTCGGCGTGAAGGCGGGCGTCCACAGCGTCGCCTCGCCCGACGACCCCGACCAGATCCCGCAGCCGCCCACCTCGGGCGGCACCACGGGCACCACCGGCACCACCGGCACGACCGGTTCCACCGGCACCACGGGCTCCACCGGTACCACCGGATCCACTGGTACCACCGGATCCACTGGTACCACCGGATCCACGGGTACCACCGGCTCTACGGGTTCTACGGGCTCCACTGGCAGCGTCGGCGGCGGCTCGGGCGAGACCACCGGCAGCTCGGGCACCACCGGTTCCACCGGCACTACCGGTTCCACCGGCACCACGGGTTCCACCGGCACGACCGGTGAGACCGGCAGCACTGGCTCGACCGGCACCACGGGCTCTACGGGTTCCACGGGCTCGACGGGCAGCACCGGCACCACGGGCAGCACCGGCTCCACCGGCACCACGGGTTCCACGGGCTCGACCGGCTCCACGGGCAGCACGGGTTCGACCGGTTCGACCGGTTCGACCGGCTCCACCGGTGAGACCGGCAGCACCGGCTCGACCGGCACCACGGGCTCTACGGGTTCCACGGGCTCTACGGGTTCCACCGGCTCGACCGGTGCCACGGGCTCTACAGGCAGCACCGGCTCCACCGGCAGCACCGGCTCCACCGGCGGTGGCGAAGGCAGCACGGGCGGCGACCAGAGCGGCACCGCCGCCACGGGCGGCTCCGGCTCCGGCGGTGGCAGTGACTCCGGCGATCAGGGCAAGGTCTGCCCGGTCGACACCAGCAGCAATTGCGGCAACAACGCCGACCCGGACAGCGCGGGCAGCAAGCCCGTGCAGCAGGCCAAGCCGAAGGAGCAGCTGGCCGAGACCGGTGCCTCGCAGACCGGCTTCCTGGTGATCGGTGCCGCGACGATGATCGCGGGCGGTGTCGGCTTCCGGCTGCTGCCCCGCCTCATGACCCGCAGCGCGGGCGCGGCGGCCTGACCTCAGGCGTAAACGCCGGGCACGTAGGTGTGCAGGTGTGCAGGGTGTGCAAAGGGCCCGGAGCGCTCAGCGCTCCGGGCCCTCGTGCATCATTCCGGCGAGTCCGCACGTGACCGTGGGACTACCCGGCGAATCCGTGTGCGAGCACGGCCACCGCCACCAGCGCCACCAGCAGGGCGATCAGCGCTGCAGGGGTCAGGCCGGCGAAGACGCCTTCCTGGTGCTGCAGCCGCTCCCTGCTGGCCCGGCACACCGGGCAGCGGCCCTCACTGACGGGGGCCGCGCAGTTGGCGCACACCAGTCGGTCGCATGTCATGCGATCTCCTCCTCCGGTACGTCCAACGCGCGGGAGAGCCGAGCGGTTCCCCCTACCACTGTGCCAGCTCCCGCGCCGAACGGCGCGTGCGGGCCGATTGTCCTCGTTTTGTCCCCGAACATGTCGGTAATAAACGCGCCGACCCCCTGTGCTGCCTGCGCGTGCACGGCTCGTTCGCGTATGGTCACGCACACCGAACGGAAGCCGCCCCCGCGGCGGTCCGTGCCCCCTATCCAGGTCGACGCGTGGTGCACTCGTGATCCGATTCGACAACGTCTCCAAGTCCTACCCGAAGCAGAACCGTCCGGCGCTCCGTGACGTCTCGCTCGAGATCGAGAAAGGCGAGTTCGTCTTCCTGGTCGGGTCCTCGGGTTCCGGCAAGTCCACCTTCCTGAGGCTGCTGCTCCGCGAGGAGCGCGCGAGCACCGGGCAGGTGCACGTGCTGGGCAAGGACCTGGCCCGGCTGTCCAACTGGAAGGTGCCCCAGATGCGCCGCCAGCTGGGCACGGTCTTCCAGGACTTCCGGCTGCTGCCCAACAAGACCGTCAGCGAGAACGTCGCCTTCGCGCTGGAGGTGATCGGCAAGCCCCGCGGGGAGATCAGGAAGGCCGTCCCGCAGGTGCTGGAGCTGGTGGGGCTGGGCGGCAAGGAGGACCGCAGGCCGGGCGAGCTCTCCGGCGGTGAGCAGCAGCGCGTGGCGATCGCCAGGGCGTTCGTCAACCGCCCGATGCTGCTGATCGCCGACGAGCCGACGGGCAACCTCGACCCGCAGACCTCGGTGGGCATCATGAAGCTGCTCGACCGGATCAACCGGACCGGGACCACGGTCATCATGGCCACCCACGACCAGCAGATCGTGGACCAGATGCGCAAGCGCGTCATCGAATTGGAAAAGGGACGCCTCGTACGCGACCAGTCGCGCGGCGTGTACGGCTACCAGCACTGAAAGGACGCCATGCGCGCCCAGTTCGTCCTCTCGGAGATCGGCGTCGGTCTCCGCCGCAATCTCACGATGACCTTCGCGGTGATCGTCTCCGTAGCCCTCTCCCTGGCCCTCTTCGGCGGGTCCCTGCTCATGCGCGAGCAGGCGAGCACGATGAAGGGCTACTGGTACGACAAGGTCAACGTCTCCATCTATCTCTGCAACAAGACCGACGCGGAGTCCTTCCCCTCCTGTGCCAAGGGAGCGGCCACGGAGGACCAGAAGAAGGAGATCCGCGCCGATCTGGAGAAGATGAGCGTCGTCCAGAAGGTCGAGTTCGAGACGGCCGACGAGGCGTACAAGCACTACAAGGAGCAGTTCGACAAGAAGTCGCCGATCGCGGGCTTCGTCACGCCGGACCAGATGCAGGAGTCCTTCCGCGTCAAGCTCAAGGACCCCACCAAGTTCGAGGTCATCTCGACCGCCTTCTCGCAGCGCCCGGGCGTGCAGATGGTGCAGGACCAGAAGGACGTCCTGTCCAATCTGTTCAACCTGGTCAACGGCATGAACTACGCGGCGCTCGGTGTGATGGCCCTGATGCTGGTCGTGGCGCTGATGCTGATCGTCAACACCGTCCGGGTGTCCGCGTTCAGCCGCCGCCGGGAGACCGGGATCATGCGGCTGGTCGGTGCGTCCAGCTTCTACATCCAGATCCCGTTCATCATGGAGGCGGCCTTCGCCGGGCTGCTGGGCGCGGGCCTCGCGTGCGTGCTGCTGGTCAGCGGCCACTACTTCCTGGTGAACAACTGGCTGGTCGACCAGATCGACCTCATCCAGTTCATCGGCTGGGACGCGGTGCTGGCCAAGCTCCCGCTGGTGCTCGCGATCGGGCTGCTGATGCCCGCACTGGCGGCGTTCGCGGCGCTGCGTAAGTACCTCAAGGTGTGACGTGCGCCAAGGGTGCCGTACGGTCAACTCCCCGTACAGCGCGCCCTGGTGTCCTAGACTCACGCGCATGCCCGGCCCGTCGATGTTCCATCCGCAGCGCCGCGCCCGCCGGGGTGCCGCGCTGACGCTGGTCTTCGCGGGCGTGCTGGCCACCGGCGCCGCGGCCGGCTCCTGGACCCCGCAGGGACAGGACGGCCGGAAGGCGCCGGAGGCCCGCGCGGCCGCGCGCACCGCGGCGAGACCCGCGGACCGCGCCGTCGCCGATCCGGGCGGCGGCTCGGGCGCCCCCGTGGACCACGCGGAGGTCGAGGCCGCCGCGGCACAGGCCGTCGAGAACGGCCGGTCCGGCACCGAAGCCGCCGCCGAGGTCGTCGGCCGCAGCGGCGACCGCTGGAGCGCCGTCTACAGCGCCAGCGAGTACGAGGGCCTCGAGCGCGCCCTGGACGGCGCCTACATCGGGGTGGGCCTCTCCGCGCGGCGCGGCGGCGACGGCCGTACCGAGATCGACAGCGTGCGCCCCGGCAGCCCCGCGGACCGCGCCGGCCTCCGCTCCGGCGACCGGCTGCGCACCGTCGACGGAGCGCCCGCCGACGACCGTCCCGTCACCGACGTCATCGCCCTGCTGCGGGGTGACGGCACGGCCCGCTCCGCCCCCGGCACGCCCGTGCGGATCGAGGTCGAGCGCGCAGGGCGCAGCTGGGCGCGCACGCTGTACCGGGAGCGGCTGGCCACCGAGAGCGTGAGCGCCGAGCACCTCGTCCGCGGCGAGGTCGCGGCCCTGAGGATCAAGGTCGGTTCGTTCACCCGGGGCACCGGCGACCAGGTGCGTGCGGCGGCCGCGGCGGCGCAGCCCGGCGAGGGCATCCTGCTGGACCTGCGGGGGAACCCGGGCGGCCTGGTCGGCGAGGCGGTGCGGGCCGCCTCCGCCTTCCTCGACGGCGGGCTCGTCGCCACCTACGACGTGCACGGCAGCCAGCGCTCCCTGGAGGCGCGGGCCGGTACGGTGACCGCCCTGCCGCTCGTCGTCCTGGTCGACGGCGGCACGATGAGCGCGGCCGAGCTGCTGGCGGGCGCCCTGCAGGACCGCGGCCGAGCCGTCGTCGTCGGCTCGCGGACCTTCGGCAAGGGCTCCGTGCAGATGCCGAGCCGGCTCGCGGACGGCTCGGTCGCCGAGCTCACCGTCGGCCACTACCGCACCCCCGCAGGCCGCGCCGTCGACGGCCGGGGCATCGCCCCGGACCTGCTGGTCCACGGCGACGCCGAGGAGCGGGCCCGCACAGTATTGAGTGGCCTCGGGGGCGGGTCCTAGTGCGAGAATGGCGGCGCTATGGCTAAGACAGAGAAGAAAGAGACGGGGCGCAAGCTCGTCGCGCAGAACAAGAAGGCGCGGCACGACTACCACATCCTGACCACCTACGAGTGCGGCATGGTGCTGACGGGTACGGAGGTCAAGTCGCTGCGGCAGGGCCGGGCCTCGCTGGTCGACGGCTTCGTGCAGATCGACGGTGGTGAGGCGTGGCTGCACAACGTCCACGTTCCCGAGTACTCCCAGGGCACGTGGACCAACCACAGCGCCCGGCGCAAGCGGAAGCTGCTGATGCACCGGGCCGAGATCGACAAGCTCGCGTCCAAGGCGCAGGAGAGCGGTCACACGATCGTGCCGCTCGCCCTGTACTTCAAGGACGGCCGGGCCAAGGTCGAGATCGCCCTCGCCAAGGGCAAGAAGGAGTACGACAAGCGGCAGACCCTGCGGGAGAAGCAGGACGTGCGCGAGTCGAACCGGGCCATCGCGGCGGCGCGCCGCCGGCAGCGGGCGTCCGCCGCGCGGGGCTAGCGGACCGTACGGAGCCGGCGGCAGTAATACGCTGGCACGGTCGTACGTCGGTCACGTACGATGGAGACAGCACACGGGGTGGTACCCGGTGCGCAGATTGAAAAATCAACATGGGGATGATCGGTTTCGACAGCGGATGTCGAAGCAGGGGAAGCGAGCCGAGGAAGCGGCAATGATCTCGTAAACCATATGTCGCAACCAATAATCGCCAACACCAAGCGCGATTCCTTCGCCCTCGCTGCCTAAGTAGCGACTTGCGAAGTGTCAGCCCGGGGCTGTTCCCGACCCGGATCCTGGCATCAGCTAGGGAACTAAACCACTAGGCCCGGTCACGGGGCCGAGTGGGAAATCAAACAGTGACTGAGCCCGTCGGAGACTTGTCCGCGTGATCTCCGGGGCCGAGAAAATCGCAGCGGACTGCGCTCGGAGAAGCCCTGATTCTGCACCGTTGGACGCGGGTTCGATTCCCGCCATCTCCACTCATCCCATGTAGGCGAAAGCCCCTGGTCTCCTGACCAGGGGCTTTCGTCGTGCTTGGTGCCGACGGGCAACCGATCGGCCTTCACCGCCCTCTTTCCTGGTGACGCTCCATGGCGAGGGGGTGGTGGCCCGGTGAACCGGATGCGCACGGCGGTGGCCGCCGTGCTGGCCGCGGGGGCCCTGTGGCTCGCCGGCGGTGCCGGCCCGGCCTCCGCCGACGAGGCTGACGGCGGTGGCGACGGTGACGGCGGGGTGCACCTGCTGCTCAACAGCGCCTACGACAACCGCCCGGGCGAGCTCGTCGACATAGAGGTGCAGGGGATCCGCACGCCGGGTGACGTCACCGTCTTCTCGCCCGTTTTCCCGCGCCCCGTCCGCCTCGCCCTCCGCGACGACGGCCACCACGCCCGCCCGGCCATCGCGATGACCACCGAGCCGGGCACGTACCCGCTGACGGTCCGGGCCGGCGGCCGGGTCGTGGCCGAGGAGCGCGTCGAGGTGAAGCCGTCGGAGCGGCCCAGCTTCTCGGTGACCTCGCCCGGCGAGGTACTGCGGCCGGGGGAGCGGCTGTGGATGTCGTACGACGGTCTGTACCCGGGCGAGACCGGACGCTCCTTCGCCGTCTCCTCGCCCGCCTTCCGCGCGCCGGTGCGGCTCGCGCACGATCCGTCGAGCACGGACTGGAACAACCCGCGGCTGTTCTCCGGTGCGGCCGAGCTGCCGCCGGGCACCCGCGACGGTACGTACAAGGTCACGCTGTACGGGCCGGGCGGCCGCGTCGTCGACGAGAAGCCGCTGGTCGTCCGCGCCGCACGGCCCGGTGACCGCGACTACGTGGGGCGCGCCCGCGGGCCGGCGTTCTTCGGCGCCTCGGGCGGGACCGGCCCGGAGGCCGCCCGCACCCGCGGTCACCGGGTCCCGGCGGGCGGCACCGTCAACGTCCTGTGGCGCGACCGCTCGCCCGACCCGGGGGAGGAGGAGCGGCTGACGGCCACCTCGCCGGCCTTCGAGCGACCGGTGCGGCTGCGGCGCGACGACAGCAAGGCGGCGGACGGGGACGACCCCCGCTACTTCGCGCCCGCGCGGATCCGGCGGGGGCTCGCCCCGGGAAGTTACGCGGTCACCGTGGCCAGCCACCACGGGCGGGTGACGAAGGTCGCGAAGCTGCAGGTCACCGCGGCGGCCGGGGGCACGGCCGGCCGGGGCGCCGAGGGTCCGGGAGGCTCCGGGGTGTCCGGGACGACGGTGGCGTACGTGGCGGGCGGTACGACGGCCGGGGTGCTGGCGGCCGCGGGGCTGGGCGTGCTGCTCAGGCGGCGGGCCGCACGGTGAGGGCGGGCCGCCCCGCGAGCGCCCGCCGGCCCGCCGTCGCCGCGAGCAGCGCGGTCGCCGCAGCCCCCGCCGGCACCGCGTAGCCCGTGGTCCCCAGGTGCTCGACGGCCCAGCCGCCTGCCGCCGATCCCGCCGCTATGCCTGTGAGCAGTCCTGTCACGGCCAGCGTCATGCCTTCGTTCAGGCTGCCCGGCGGGGTCAGGCCCTGGACCAGGTTCATGCCCGTGACCATGGTGGGCGCCGTCGCCATGCCGGCCAGGAGCAGCGCGACCGCGAGGAGCGGCAGCCCGCCGCCCGCCGCCGTCGTCAGGAGCGGCAGCAGCGCCAGGGCGGCCATCGCGGCCAGGCAGCGCGGGAAGCGGGCGGCCGCGGGGGACGACGGGCGCGTCAGTCCGTAGAGCAGGCCCGCCGCGCACGAACCCGCCGCCTGTAGTGCCAGGACGGCCCCCGCGGCCGCGCGGTGGCCCTGAGCGTCGGCGAAACCGATGGTCACCACCTCCAGCGAGCCGAACAGCGCGCCCGTGCAGACGAAGACGACCAGGATCGCGACCAGCCCGCGGTTGCCCCGCAGGGGGGAGGTCCGGCGCAGGGGCACGGCGGATATGGGGGGTTCGGTGCGCTTCTGGGCTGCGAAGAGCACCGCGCCCGTCAGGAACATCAGCGCGGCGGCGAGCGTGCCCGCCTCGGGGAAGAGGGACGTGCACAGGAACGTCGCGAGGACCGGTCCGAGCATGAAGCACGCCTCGTCCGCGGCCTGTTCGAAGGCGTTCGCGGTGTGCAGGGCGGCCGGGTCGGCGCGCAGGAGGTGCGCCCAGCGGGCGCGGGACATCCCGCCCGTGTTGGGGGTGGTCGCGGTTGCCGCGTATGCCGCGAACAGGGTCCAGGCGGGGGCGTCGAAGTGCACGCACAGGACCAGGGACAGCGAGCCCAGGGCGGCGAACGCGGCCGCCGGCACGGTGACGCGGGCCTGCCCGTGACGGTCCACGAGCCTGGCCGTCCACGGGCCGGCCAGCGCCGTCGCGGCGAGGCCCGTCGCGGTGACGGCACCGGCCAGCGCGTACGAACCGCGCTCGGCGGAGATCATCATCACGGCGCCGACGCCGAACATGCCCATGGGCAGCCGGGCGAGCAGGTTCCACGCCGTGAAGGCGCGGGTGCCGGGGAGGGCGAACAGGCGGGCGTAGGGGTTGGAGCGGGGCGAGGGGGTGGGGGTGGGCATGGGCCTCAGCCTCGCGGCGCCCGGGCCATGTGGTCCAACACCCGATCACTCGCCATTCACGCACTTCTGTTGTTGACTGCCGGGCGTGCCCTACGACATAGAACCGCGCCTGCTGCGCACCTTCGTCGCCGTGGCCGAGGAACTGCACTTCACCCGTGCCGCCACCCGGCTGTTCACCGCCCAGCAGGCGCTCAGCCGCGACGTCCGCCGGCTCGAAGCGCGCCTGGGCAGCGAGCTGTTCGCCCGCACGACGCGGCAGGTCACGCTCACCGCGGAGGGGGCGCGGTTGCTGCCGTACGCCCGGCGGGTGCTCGCCGCCCACGACGAACTCGACGCCGCCTGGGCGCGCGAGGAACGGCCGCTGATCGTGGACTGCGCGGCCACGGTCGGCACCGGGTACCGGGTCCTGACCGCCGCGCGGCAGGCCGCGCCCGAACACGAGCTCGTGGCCCGCTTCCACAGCGGGCTCACCGGCGCCGCCGGGGAGATCCTCGCGGGGCGGCTCGACGTCTCCTTCGGGCGGATCGCGGGCCTCGACCCGGCCGTACGGGCGGAGCTGTCGCACTGCCCCGTGCGGTACGAGCCGATGGCCGTGCTCCTGCCCGCCGGGCACCGGCTGGCCGCCCTGCCCGAAGTGCCCCTGGACTCCCTCGCCGGCGAAACGCTCTACGCCGCCGCCGGCAACCCGGCCACCGCCGAGTGGACGGACCTCGCCGAGCGGCTCTTCGCGGGGCGGGGGATCGGCATCGCCGCGCCGTTCCCGGAGATCGAGGGGAAGGGGGAGTTCGTGCGGGTCGTACGGCGGCGGGGGTGGTCGGTGCTGGCGAGCGTGGAGTTCATCGAGGTCCCCGACATGGTGCTCCGCCCCCTCGTGGACCCCGTGCCGCTCTCACCCATCTCCATGGTCTGGCGCCGCGGCCTCCGCCACCCGGCGATGGCCGCGCTGCGGGTGGCGGCCACGACCCTGACGTCCCACCACGGCTGGCTGACCCGCCCACGGGGTTCGTGGCTACCGCGGCTGGATGAG
The DNA here is from genome assembly GCF_013394065.1 of Streptomyces rectiverticillatus. Classification (NCBI taxonomy): domain Bacteria; kingdom Bacillati; phylum Actinomycetota; class Actinomycetes; order Kitasatosporales; family Streptomycetaceae; genus Streptomyces; species Streptomyces rectiverticillatus. Next base: position 2,824,909 of record NZ_CP040752.1, on the reverse strand, counting down.
GCCCTGATGACGACGTAACCACCAACCTCTACCTCCGCCGCGGCGGTGATCAGCCCCCACCGGGGTGTTCGGCGGTGCCGTACTGCCGGTGGTTCCGGCACCGCCGGGTGGCGCCGCGGGGGTTGTTCGCCGTTGCGGCGGGGGTTTGGGCCGGTGGCGGTGATGGTGGCGGCCGGGTGCCAGCAACGGTCGTTGCGGCGGGCGGCGGTGGCAGCGAACATATCGGGCTGCCGGCACCTACTTCCGCCGCGGCGGTGATCAGCCCCCACCGGGGTGTTCGGCGGTGCCGTACTGCCGGTGGTTCCGGCACCGCCGGGTGGCGCCGCGGGGGTTGTTCGCCGTTGCGGCGGGGGTTTGGGCCGGTGGCAACGATGCTGACGGCCGGGTGCCGGCGACCGTCGCCGCGGCGGTGGCAGCGAGCGTGGCCGGGCTGCCGGCAGTTTCTTCCGCCGCGGCGGTGATCGGCCCCCACCGGGGTGTCCGGCGGTGCCGTGCCGGCGAACTGCCCCCGGGGTGAGGGGTTTCACGGGCGCTTGCCGCGAGGCACTCTGGTGGGGTGGTGACGGGCTTCGCTGATCTGAGATTCGATGCCGGGCGGCTCTGTCTGGATCTGGTGGCCACGGTCGGCAGCCGGTTCGGTGTCGAGCCGGTCGACCGGCTCGACAACCCCGACCGGCTGCGCGACTGGCTCCTGGCCTCCGGCGCCGTGCCGCCCGGCACCCCCCTGACCGCCGTGGACGCCGCCTGGCTCGCCCGCGTCCGCTCGGTCCGCGGCCTGCTGCACCGGATCGTGCACGCCGAGGTGGACGGCCGCGCCGCCGACCCCGACCTGGAGCGGGTGAACGCCCTCGCCGCGACGGCGCCGCCCGCGCTGCGGGCCGTGCGGGCCGAGGACGGCACCCTGGTCCGTACGGTCGCCGCCGCGCCCGACTGCGGCGCCGTCGTGGGCCGGATCGCCCGTGACGCGGTGGAGCTGCTCACGGATCCGGCGGCGCGCGGGCAGCTGCGCCGGTGCGAGGGCGAGACGTGTTCCCTGGTCTACCTGGACACGTCCCGCGGCCGCCGGCGCCGCTGGTGCTCCAGCGAGGTGTGCGGCAACCGCGAGCGCGTGGCCCGCCACCGCCGCCGCGCGGTCAACGCGCGATGAAGACGTAGTCCGCCCGGTAGGGCACGGCCGCTTTGGGCTGCCGCTGCGGATCGCAGGGCCCGGCGAGGGCCACGCCGCCCCGCGTGTTCAGCCGCAGGATCTCCGTCGTGGAGGCGAGGACGCCGGTCCTCGCGCCCGACGGGGTCGCCCGCAGGCCGAGTTCGGGGATGTTCCCGTCCCCGTTGGGCGTCTTGGTGACGACCTTGCCGGTGACGGCGGAGCGGTCGGGCGCGATCCACTGCGGGTCGCCTCCGGGCCGTACGAAGGAGTGGGCGATGTCCCCGCCGAGCGTGGCGGAGACGCCCTCCTGGGTGAAGGCGAACCCGCCGCCGTCCTGCCGGGTGCACGCGTAGATCTGGCGGCCCTCGACGACGGACGCCTGCACGCTCTTCAGGGTGGCTTTCATGTCGGCTTTCGTGCCGGGTTTCCTGTCGAGCGGCTCGCTCAGCCGGTGTACCTGCCCCCGTACCGCACCGCCCGGGAATTCACCGGTGTGCAGGTTGAAGTAGAAGCCGTCCGGACCGGATTTCAGCGCGTCGAAGAGCTTCCGGTCGGTGACCTTCACCGTGCCGGTGGCGCTGCTCCGCCCGTCGGGCAGCTTCTTCGCGAAGAACGGGATCCGTACGTCGCCGTTCTCGCCGCGCCCGAGACGGCGGTGCCCTGCCGGCCGGACCCGCGGCCCGCCCCGCCGCCGCCCTCCCCGCCGTCCCCCGGCACCACCGCGAAGGCGATGCCGACCCCGGCGGCGACGGCCGCTGCGGTGGCGGTGAAGACGACGGCCCTGCGCTTGCCGAAACGGTTCACGGTGAACCTCCCCGTACGGAGCCGCTACCCCCTGCACCGGCTTCTCGGGCTGTCGTACGGGCCCGGTCCGTTCCCCCGTTCAGCCGGGGGCCGAGACCTGCATCACGCGCCCGCCGCTGAACGCCGCCGCCGTTCCGCCCGTATCCACGGCCGGAGGACGTCACGGGAGGACGTCATCGGAGGACGTCACCGGAAGGCCCCGGCCCGAACGGAGGCCACGCGCACTGACAGTGAACACCGACGCGCGCTATCGACCAGGGGGAAGGCTTGCGCAAGGATGCCGCCGTGGCTGACAGGACGAGTCCCGACGAGGCCCTGATGCGGGCGCTCTACGACGAGCACGCGGGCCCGCTCCTCGCCTTCGTCCTCCGGCTGGTGGACGGGGACCGCCAGCGCGCCGAGGACGTCGTCCAGGAGACGCTGCTGCGCGCGTGGCGCAACGCCGACCGGCTGCGCGGGTCCCCCGGCTCCGTACGGCCCTGGCTGGTGACCGTCGCCCGGCGCATCGTCATCGACAACCACCGCAGCCGGCAGGCGCGGCCGCGCGAGGTCGACCCCGGGCCGCTGGAACTCGTCCCGGCGGCCGACGAGATCGACCGGGCGCTGCGCCTGATGACCATCAACGACGCGCTGGGCGACCTGACGGAGGCGCACCGGGAGGCGCTGATCGAGACCTATTTCAGGGGACGTACGGTGAGCGAGGCGGCCGAGGTGCTGGGCGTGCCGGCGGGGACCGTGCGGTCCCGGGTCTTCTATGCACTGCGCTCGATGAAGCTCTCGCTCGAAGAACGGGGAGTGACGGCATGAACCGGCCGGCACCGGACCATGAGCAGCACACCGAGGTGGGCGCCTACGCCCTCGGCGTCCTCGACGAGGCGGACGCCGCCCGGTTCGAGGAGCACCTCGCCGGGTGCCCGCGGTGCGCCGCCGAGCTCGACGACCTGATGGGCCTGACCCCGCTCCTCGCGGACCTCAAGGAGTCCGCGCCCGGCCCGGAGGCCCTCGCGCCACGCCCGGACCCGGCGCTCCTCGACCGCCTGCTCGCCGGTGTCACGGCCACCCGCCGGGCGCAGCGCACCCGTCGCCTGTGCCTGGTCGCGGCCGCCGCCGCGCTGATCGTCGCGGGCCCGCTGGTGGGCGCCGCGGTCTTCTCCGAGGAGGCCCCGGACCACAGCGGTGTGAGCGCGGCCAAGCAGATGTACGAGGACGGCGAGAAGATCGGCGCGGTCGACCCGGTCACGAAGGTCGATGCGACGGTCTCGCTGCAGCCGAAGGCGTGGGGGACCCACGTGGCCCTCCGGCTCTCCCACGTCAGAGGCCCGCTGACCTGCGATCTCGTCGCCGTGGGCAAGGACGGGGAGCGGCAGACGGTGACGACGTGGGCGGTCCCGCCGGGCGGCTACGGCCTGGACGGGAACGACACGGGCAGCAAGGACGACAAGGGCGGCAAGGACGACAACGGCAGTAAGGATGATCAGGACAGCAAGGGCGACAAGGGTGGCAAATGGAGCAAGGAGCCGCTGTACACCCACGGCGGCGCCGCACTGAACCGGAGCGATATCTCCCGGTTCGAGGTGCGGACACTCGACGGCAAACTGCTCGCGACCGTCAAGGTGTGACCAAAAACCCTTCAACCCCGATGAAAACAGTCATGTACCGACAGGTGCGCTCAGTACCCCTGTTCGCGTACGGTTGACGGCTGCCCTAGGCACAGCAGAAGGGGGCTTGGGTGGCCGCGCAGAACGCCACACACGCGCAAGTGGCGACCGGACCGCAGAGTGAGCCCGACGGGGTCCGCGACCGCGAGATCGGTACCGAACAACAGCATCTGGACCGGGTCTACCGGCGCCTGGAGGAGAAGATCCACGAGGCCGAGTTCCTCATGGACGACGCCGCCAAGCGCGGGCAGGTCGGCACGCCCGGCGCGCTCGCCGAGCGGGACGCCCAGGTCTTCCGCGCCGGGGTGCACCTCAACCGGCTCAACAACGAATTCGAGGACTTCCTCTTCGGCCGCATCGACCTGCTGCTCGGCAAGGACGGCAAGAAGGGCCCCGACGGCGCCTACACCTCCGTCGAGCCCGCCGACGACGCCGTCCGCAACGATCGGGCCGAGATCGCCGAGACCCTGCACATCGGCCGCATCGGCGTCCTCGACGCCGACTACTCCCCGCTGGTCATCGACTGGCGGGCGCCCGCGGCCGCGCCCTTCTACCGCGCCACGCCCGTCGCGCCCGGCCGCGTCGTCCGCCGCCGCGTCATCCGCTCCAAGGGCCGCCGCGTCCTCGGCGTCGAGGACGACCTGCTGCGCCCGGAGCTGACCGCCACCCTCGGCGGGGACACCCTGCCGGTCGTCGGCGACGGCGCGCTGATGGCCGCGCTCGGCCAGGCCCGCAGCCACACGATGCGCGACATCGTCTCCTCCATCCAGGCCGAGCAGGACATGGTCATCCGCGCGCCCGCCGCGTCGGTGACCGAGGTCGAGGGCGGCCCGGGCACCGGCAAGACCGCCGTGGCCCTGCACCGCGCCGCCTACCTGCTCTACCAGGACCGCCGCCGCTACGCGGGCGGCATCCTCGTCGTCTCCCCGACCCCGCTGCTCGTCTCCTACACCGAGGGCGTGCTGCCCTCCCTCGGCGAGGAGGGGCAGGTCGCCATCCGGGCCGTCGGCTCGCTCGTCGACGGCGCCGAGGCCGATACGTACGACGAGCCGGCCGTGGCCCGCATCAAGGGCTCCTCGCGCATGCTCAAGGTGCTGCGCAAGGCGGTCCGCGGCGCGCTGGAGGCCTCCGGCCCGGACGCGGCGGCCGGACGGGCACCCGGCGCCGCACCGGGCGGCCGCGGCGCCGCACCGGAGGGACCCGGCGCCGCGCCGGTGGAGCGGGACGGCCAGTTGTCGCTCGACGGTGGACTGTTCGACGGTGGGCTGTTCGACGACCCCGCCGGCGGTCTCGGCCGGCCCGGCCGCACCGGCGCTCGCGCCGGCCGGCCCGGCGTCCCCGACCGGCTGCGCGTCGTCGCCTTCGGCGCCCGCATCGAGCTCGGCGCCGAGGATCTCAAGCGCATCCGCAACGCCGCCCTCGGCGGCACCGCACCGGTCAACCTGCTGCGCCCGCGCGCCCGCAGGCTGATCCTCGACGCCCTGTGGTCCAGGGCCGGCGGCCCCAAGCGCTACACCGACCCCGAGCTCGCCGCCGAGGCCCGCTCCGCCTTCGACGAGGACATCACCACCGAGGACGACTTCCTCACCTTCCTCGACGCCTGGTGGCCGGAGTTGACGCCGCGTCAGGTGCTGGCGGGCATGGCCGACGAGAAGCGCCTCGCCCGCTCCGCGCGCCGGGTGCTCAACCCGCGCGAGATCCGGCTGCTGGCCCGTTCGCTGCGCCGCCTGGACGCCGCCGGGCGCGGCCCGCTGTCCGTGCACGACGTGGCCCTGCTGGACGAGCTGGAGACGCTCCTCGGCGCCCCGGCCCGCCCGAAGAGGCCGCGCGAGTACGACCCGCTCGACCAGCTCACCGGGCTGGAGGAGCTGATGCCGCAGCGCTCGGAGTCGCGCCGCGAGCGCGCCGAGCGCCTGGCCGAGGAGCGCCGCGACTACGCGCACGTCATCGTGGACGAGGCGCAGGATCTGACGCCCATGCAGTGGCGCATGGTCGGCCGCAGGGGCCGTACCGCCACCTGGACGATCGTCGGCGACCCGGCGCAGTCCTCGTGGTCCGACCCGGACGAGGCCGCCGCCGCCCGCGACGAGGCGCTCGGCGCCCGCCGGCGCACCCGCTTCCGGCTCACCGTGAACTACCGCAACCCCGCGGAGATCGCCGGGCTCGCGGCCAAGGTGCTGGCGCTGGCGATGCCGGGCATGGAGTCCCCGGTGGCCGTCCGCTCCACGGGCGTCGTGCCGCGCTTCGCCGTCGCGGGCAAGGCCCTCGCCCCGGCCGTCCGGGCCGAGGCGGAGCACCTGCTGGCGGACGTCGAGGGCACGGTCGGCGTGGTCGTGCCCATGGCGCGGCGCGCGGAGGCCCGCGGCTGGCTGGCCGGGCTCGGCGACCGGGTCGTGGTGCTGGGCAGCCTGGAGGCCAAGGGCCTGGAGTACGACGCGACGGTCGTCGTCTCGCCGGCCGACATCGCGGACGAGTCCCCGGCGGGCCTGCGGGTGCTGTACGTGGCGCTGACCCGCGCCACCCAGCGGCTGACGGTGCTCTCCGGCGAGCGCGACGACCCGGACGCGGACGGGGTGCCGGACCTGCTGCGGGACTGAGGCCGCGCGGCACAGGGTCGCGCTATGGCGGTGGAATGACGCTCCCCCAGCTGCCGCCGGGGGAGCCCCCGCGGGCGAACTTCCCCGGGTGGAATGACTTTCCAGGGCGGTTTGTTAGCCTGGGTGTGGCACCGGCTCGATCCAAGCCCCCGGGCCCAACCTTAGTCGCTTCGAGCGACCACTTGCCGCGAGGCGAGCATGGCGGGTCGGTGTCATCAGTGTCCCGGCGGGCGCCCTTTCTTCCGAGAGGGGCGCCCGTCGGCGTTTCCGGGCCGGGCGGGCGTGGCCCGGCAGCGTCACCGACGACCTCTTATATTGCGGAACTTTATTTCCGAAATTCATCCCTGGTTACCGCCTACCGGTCGGTAGGTGGGACGATCGTTACTTGCGCTCCCTCGGTCGGCGTCCCGCCGGCCCGGCGGTGCGCGCATCAGCGAAACAAGGGAAAGCAGAGGAAGTCGGCCATGGCAACGGCGCCTAGCGTCTCGTACTCGATGACGGTCCGGCTGGAGGTTCCCGCCGGCGGGACCGCGGTCAGCCAGCTCACCACGGCCGTGGAATCCTCCGGCGGCTCGGTGACCGGCCTGGACGTGACCGCTTCCGGTCACGAGAAGCTGCGGATCGACGTCACGATGGCGACGACCTCGACCGAGCACGCCGACGAGATCGTCGAGAAACTGCGCGGCATCGAGGGCGTCGTCCTGGGCAAGGTCTCCGACCGCACCTTCCTGATGCACCTCGGCGGCAAGATCGAAATGGCCTCCAAGCACCCCATCCGCAACCGCGACGACCTCTCCATGATCTACACCCCCGGCGTCGCCCGCGTATGCATGGCCATCGCCGAGAACCCCGAGGACGCCCGCCGCCTGACCATCAAACGCAACAGCGTCGCCGTGGTCACCGACGGCTCCGCCGTCCTGGGCCTGGGCAACATCGGCCCCATGGCCGCCCTGCCCGTCATGGAAGGCAAAGCGGCCCTCTTCAAGCGGTTCGCCGGTATCGACGCCTGGCCGATCTGCCTGGACACCCAGGACTCCGACGCCATCGTCGAGATCGTCAAAGCCATCGCCCCCGGCTTCGCCGGCATCAACCTCGAAGACATCTCCGCCCCCCGCTGCTTCGAAATCGAAGCCCGCCTGCGCGAAGCCCTGGACATCCCCGTCTTCCACGACGACCAGCACGGCACCGCCATCGTCGTCCTGGCCGCCCTGACCAACGCCTTGCGCGTGGTCGGCAAGCACATCGGCGACGTACGCGTCGTCATGTCCGGCGCCGGCGCCGCCGGAACGGCCATCCTCAAACTCCTGATCGCCGCCGGCGTCAAACACGCCGTCGTCGCCGACATCCACGGCGTCGTCCACGCCGCACGCCCCGACCTCATCGACGCCGGCCCCGAAACCGCCCTGCGCTGGATCGCCGACAACACCAACCCCGAAGGCATCACCGGCACCCTCAAGGAAGCCGTGCACGGCGCCGACGTCTTCATCGGCGTCTCCGCCCCCAACGTCCTCAGCGGCGACGACGTCGCCGCCATGGCCGACAACGCCATCGTCTTCGCCCTCGCCAACCCCGACCCCGAAGTCGAACCCGGCATCGCCCGCCAGACCGCCGCCGTCGTCGCCACCGGCCGCTCCGACTTCCCCAACCAGATCAACAACGTCCTGGTCTTCCCCGGCGTCTTCCGCGGCCTCCTCGACGCACAGTCCCGCACGGTCAACACCGACATGATGCTCGCCGCCGCCACCGCCCTCGCCGACGTCGTCACCGAAGACGAACTCAACGCGAACTACATCGTCCCCAGCGTCTTCAACGACAAGGTCGCCGGGGCGGTCGCGGGGGCGGTCCGCGAGGCCGCGAAGGCCGCCGGTGCGGCTGTGACGGGCACCACGACCGTCTGATGACGGCGCGTCGCGGGCCCACGGGCCCGCGACCTGCCCCTAAGGTGTCGGGCAGAAATCAGGCCGCAGAAATGCGGCTGTATCCGAGGCTGTGCCGCTTTCCGTGTGACTCTCCAGGGTGCCGGATTGGCTTTCCCGCCACTGGTGGGGGCAGGATGCGTAACCGGGCGCGAGGGTCTGGCAACGGACCCGGGTCCGGGGACTGTCCGAGGGCCCTGGCAGCATCGGCTTCGATCTCACGCCTCATTGGCAAGAAGAACACGGGAGTACAACATGAACCGCAGTGAGCTGGTGGCCGCGCTGGCCGACCGCGCCGAGGTGACCCGCAAGGACGCCGACGCCGTTCTGGCCGCGCTCGCCGAGACCGTCGGCGAGGTCGTCGCCAAGGGCGACGAGAAGGTCACCATCCCCGGCTTCCTGACCTTCGAGCGCACCCACCGTGCCGCTCGGACCGCTCGCAACCCGCAGACGGGTGAGCCGATCCAGATCGCTGCCGGTTACAGCGTGAAGGTCTCCGCGGGCTCCAAGCTCAAGGAAGCCGCCAAGGGCAAGTAAGGCCTTCAGCGCTGCGCTCAGCGCTGGAAGGGCGGTCACCCCGGGCCGGGGTGACCGCCCTTCGGGCTTTTCCCGGGCTTCTACGGGCCCTGCAAGGCCCGCGGACGGCCTACGGCCACCTGGATGCACGAAAGCGCCTGTACGGGCCTTGAATGGCTCGTACAGGCGCTTACGGCCCGTCAGAACGGCTGCGCTCAGGCGCCGGTGCGGCGACCCCCGACCGGGGGCCGCGTCAGGCGTTGGTGTCGCCGCCGGGCATTTCCACGTTGGCGCCGAGGTCCTTCAGCTTCTGCATGAAGTTCTCGTAGCCGCGGTTGATCAGGTCGATGCCGTGGACCCGCGAGGTGCCCTCCGCGGCCAGGGCCGCGATCAGGTACGAGAAGCCGCCGCGCAGGTCGGGGACGACCATGTCGGAGCCCTGCAGCTTCGTGGGGCCGGAGACGACCGCCGAGTGCAGGAAGTTGCGCTGGCCGAAGCGGCAGGCGGAACCGCCCAGGCACTCGCGGTACAGCTGGATGTGAGCACCCATCTGGTTCAGCGCCGAGGTGAAACCGAGGCGCGACTCGTACACCGTCTCGTGGACGATCGACAGGCCCGAGGCCTGCGTCAGGGCCACGACCAGCGGCTGCTGCCAGTCCGTCTGGAAGCCGGGGTGGACGTCCGTCTCCAGCGCGATGGCGTTGAGCGAGCCGCCCGGGTGCCAGAAGCGGATGCCCTCGTCGTCGATCTCGAAGGCGCCGCCGACCTTGCGGTAGGTGTTGAGGAAGGTCATCATCGAGCGCTGCTGCGCGCCGCGCACGTAGATGTTGCCCCCGGTGGCCAGCGCCGCGGACGCCCAGGAGGCGGCCTCGAGGCGGTCGGAGAGCGCGCGGTGGTTGTAGCCGCCGAGCTTGTCGACACCGGTGATCCGGATGGTCCGGTCGGTGTCCATGGCGATGATCGCGCCCATCTTCTGCAGTACGCAGATGAGGTCCTCGATCTCCGGCTCCACGGCCGCGTTGGACAGCTCGGTGACGCCCTCCGCCAGGACGGCGGTCAGCAGCACCTGCTCGGTCGCGCCGACCGAGGGGTAGGGCAGGCGGATCTTGCAGCCGCGCAGCCGCTGCGGGGCCTCCAGGTACTGGCCGCCCTCGCGCTTCTCGATGGTCGCGCCGAACTGGCGCAGCACCTCGAAGTGGAAGTCGATCGGCCGGCCGCCGATGTCGCAGCCGCCCAGGCCGGGGATGAAGGCGTGGCCGAGCCGGTGCAGCAGCGGGCCGCACAGCAGGATCGGGATGCGCGAGGAGCCGGCGTGCGCGTCGATGTCCGCGACGTTGGCGCTCTCCACGTACGTGGGGTCGAGGACCAGCTCACCGGGCTCGTCGCCGGGGCGGACGGTCACACCGTGCAGCTGCAGCAGTCCGCGCACGACGCGCACGTCGCGGATGTCGGGGACGTTGCGCAGTCGGCTGGGGCCGTGCCCGAGCAGCGCGGCGACCATGGCCTTCGGCACGAGGTTCTTCGCGCCGCGGACACGGATCTCGCCCTCGAGCGGGGTACCGCCGTGGACAAGCAGGACATCGTCAGGGCCGGTCATGGATCTCGCGTTCCTGGAGTTGGGCAGGGGGCAAGAAGAAAGGGTAATGCGACGAGGGGGCCGTCCTGCATGCCTGAGGGGGCTCCGGGCACGTCATGGCTTTGCAACAACACGCTCCGTTAATGGAATGGTCGCTACCGGTTATCGGCGGGGCGCCGGGGGCCGCCCCTTTCTTGCCTGAGTGGGCGTCCACCCCCCGCACGGGCCCGAAATGCGGGATCATGTGCCCATGTCCGAGGTGTCCTCGCTCACAGGACGACTGCTTGTCGCGACACCGGCGCTCGCTGACCCGAATTTCGACCGCGCGGTGGTGCTGCTGCTCGACCACGACGAGGAGGGTTCCCTCGGAGTGATCCTGAATCGCCCGACCCCCGTCGGGGTGGGCGACATCCTGGAGTCCTGGGCCGCGCTGGCCGGGGAGCCGGGCGTGGTCTTCCAGGGCGGGCCCGTCTCGCTCGACTCGGCGCTGGGCGTGGCCGTGGTGCCGGGGGAGGGGAACGACAAGACGGGCGCCTCCGCAGTCGTCGGCGACGGCCCGCTCGGCTGGCGCCGCGTCCACGGCGCGATCGGCCTCGTCGACCTGGAGGCCCCGCCGGAGCTGCTCGCGGCCGCCCTCGGGTCGCTGCGGATCTTCGCCGGCTATGCCGGCTGGGGCCCCGGCCAGCTGGAGGAGGAGCTGGTGGAGGGCGCGTGGTACGTGGTGGAGTCCGAGCCGGGCGACGTGTCGTCGCCCGACCCCTCGCAGCTGTGGCGTGCGGTGCTGCGGCGCCAGCGGAACGAACTGGCGATGGTCGCCACGTATCCGGACGACCCGAGCCTGAACTGACGCCCCGCTGTGCCTTCGGGGCATCGCCGGATCAGCCCGTCGCGAGCATGCGCAGCAGGCGTTCCGCCAGCGGATGCGCGCCCTTCGCCGGCACCGCGAGCCGCACCGGCACCTGTGGTGCGTTCTTCAGGCGGACGAAGCGCACGCCGGGGTGCGTGTACCGCTCGGCGGCCGAGCGCGGCGTCACGCCCACCCCGTGGCCGGCCGCCACCGACTCCACCCACTCGTCGAAGTTCCCCGCGGTGCACGCCACCGCCGGCCGATCGCCCTCCGGCCACAGCTCCGGGCGTGTCGTCCCGCTGACGGTGTTCACGACCAGCGGCAGCGCGGCCAGCTCCGGCCAGTCCAGGACCCGGCGGCGGGCCAGCGGCGAGGAGCGGGCGACGGCCGCCACCCGGTCCTCGTGGAAGAGGATCCGGCTGCGCACGCCGGCCGGTTCCGCGCCGCGCAGCACGGCCACGTCCGTCTCGCCCGTGTCGAGGCCGGCGAGGGCCGCGTCGCGGCGTACGAGCCGTACGCCCGCGCCCGTAGCCGCCTTGAAGTCCTCCACCAGCCGCGCGCACGCCTCCGGCAGCAGCCAGGTGAACCCCAGCCGCAGCACGGTCTCCCGGCAGGGTGCGCGCAGGGCGTCCTCCAGGCGGGGGAGCAGCGCGCCCAGCTCCTCGTACAGCCGCTGTCCGGCGGGTGTAGGGGCGACGCGGCGCGTGGTCCGTTCCAGCAGCCGGGAGCCGGTCGCCTCCTCCAGGGACTGCACCGCGCGGGTCAGCGCGGGCTGCCCCATGCCGAGCCGGGCCGCGGCGTAGGTGAAGCTGCGCTCCTCCACGACGGCGGTGAAGCAGCGCAGTTGGCGCAGGCCGACGTCGGGGACGCCGCCGGGGACGCCGCCGGGGTGCTCATTCATGCGGCCCCAGCATAAATGGGCCCCGCGAGGCATTTCCCCGCCCCTGTGCCGGCTGCCTAGCGTCCCCGCCGTCATATCGGATGCAAGACGACGGGAGACGCGCCGTGCGCAAGGTCCTGCTGCTGGCCCTGGGGTCCTTCACCCTGGGCCTCGACGCCTACGTCATGGCCGGGCTGCTGCCCGCCATCGCCGACGACACCGGGACGGACGTGGCCCTCGCCGGGCAGCTGGTGACCGCCTTCACCCTCGCCTACGCCGTGTCCGCGCCGCTCTTCGCGAGCCTGCTCTCCGGCCGCCGGCCCCGGGCCGCCCTGATCGCGGCCCTCGCCGTCTTCACCATCGCGAACGGCCTCACCGCGCTCGCGCCGGGCTTCGGGTCCCTGATCGCCGCCCGGGTGGCCGCCGGGGCCGGGGCGGGGCTGTACTCGGCGCTGTCCACGGCGGCCGCCTCCTCGCTGGTGCCGGCGGAGCGCCGCGGCCGGGCGCTCGCCCTGGTCATGGGCGGGATGAGCGCGGGCACGGTGCTGGGCGTGCCGCTCGGCGTCCTGCTCGCCGAGCACACCGGCTGGCGGGCCACGCTGTGGCTGGTCACCGCCCTGGGCGCGGCCGCCCTCGCGGGGCTCGCGGCGCTGCTGCCGCCGCTGCCCGCACCGCCCGTCGCCGTGGCCGCCAGGGAACGGCTCGCGGCCCTCGCGGACCGGGCCGTCGCGCCCGTCGTCGCCGTCTCCTTCCTCGCGGCCGTCGCCAGCCTGGGCCTCTACACCTACCTCGCGCCGGTCATGGAGTCGGCCGGCGGCGTGCACGGCGTCACCCCGTACCTGTGGGCGTGGGGTGTGGGCGGCGTCCTCGGCAGCCTCGCCGCGGGGCCGCTGGTCGACGGGGGCGCCCGGCCGCGGGCGCTGGTCGGGGCGGTGCTGGCGGGGATCGCCGTCGCCCAGGCCGCGCTGCCCCTCCTCGCGCCCGTCCCGCTCGCCGCCGGGCTCGCGCTGGTGCTGTGGGGCGCGGCCGGCTGGGCGCTGCAGGTGCCCCAGCAGCACCGGCTGCTCACGCTGCGGCCCGGCCGCGGCACCGTGGTCCTGGCCCTGAACAACTCCGCCCTCTACCTGGGCAGCGCGGTCGGCTCCGCGCTCGGCGGGCTCGCGCTCTCCGCGGGCCTGCGGCCGTCCGCCCTGCCGTGGGCCGCCGCGGCCGTCGCGGGGGCCGGCCTGCTGCTCCACGCCCTCGCGGCGACCCGGGCGGGAAACGGCCGGACCGGGGATCGGTCCCCGGCGGTGTCCCCCAGTACCCTTGGAGACCATGAGCACTCTTGAGCCCGAGCGCGGGGCAGGGACCGGCACCCTCGTAGAGCCGACGCCGCAGGTGTCGCACGGCGACGGCGACCACGAGCGCTACGCCCATTACGTCCAGAAGGACAAGATCATGGAGAGCGCGCTCTCCGGTTCTCCGGTCGTCGCCCTCTGCGGCAAGGTCTGGGTCCCGGGCCGCGACCCGAAGAAGTACCCGGTCTGTCCGATGTGCAAGGAGATCTTCGACGGCATGGGCGCCGGCGGGGACAAGGACAAGGGCGGCAAGGGCGGCAAGGGCGGCGACAAGAAGTAGGGCCCGGCTCCCCGCCGCCGGAACCACCGGATCTTTCCCGGCCCCCGGGATGCGCTGAGGCGCGTCCCGGGGGCCGCGTGCGTGCGGGCCGGGCGCCGCGTGCGTTGCGCAGGGTGCTTTTGCGGATCACGGAGTGGTGGAGACCTCTTGTCCGGGCCATGGCACGCCTCTACTCTCCTGCCAGTTGTGCTGAGCGAAACGCCCATTGCGTATGTTGCAACGCCACGCGGGAGGGGACCCTATGACGCTGTCCGGACGTCGCTTATCCGGCCGTCGCTTCTCCGGACGTGGCCTGTCCGGACGTGGCCTGTCCGGACGTGGCTTCTCCGCCTGGGCGGCCCTGACAGCGGCCGTCCTCGCCCTGACCGCCTGCGCCCCCTCCACCTCCGTCGGCGGCGCCCGCGGCGACGACAGCACGGGACGGCTGCGCGTCTGGCTCTTCCGAGAGGTCGACAACAAACCCAAGGCCGCCGTCGTCGACAAGGCCGTCGCCGCCTTCACCCGGGAACACCGCGGCGTCTCCGTCGACGTCACCTACATCCCCGTCGAGACGCGCGCCCAGCGGATCAAGGCCGCCTTCAACGACCCCGCGAGCGCCCCCGACGTCATCGAGTACGGCAACACCGACACCGCCGGCTACGTGCGCGACGGCGGACTGGCCGACGTGACCGCCGACTTCGCCGCCTGGCCCGAGGCGAAGGACGCCGACCCCGCCGCCCGCCGCTCGGTGACCGTGGACGGCAAGGTCTACGGCGCCCCGCTCTTCGTCGGCGTGCGCGCCCTCTACTACCGCACCGACGTCTTCCGCGAGCTCGGCCTCCGGCCGCCGCGCAGCCAGGCGGAACTGGCCGGGACCGCGCGCCGCATCCACCGGGAGCGGCCCGGGATGTACGGGCTCGTGGTCGGCGGCGCGTACACGTACGGGGCCCTGCCCTTCCTGTGGGCCAACGGCGGCGCGCTCGCGCAGCAGAAGGGCAGGAAGTACACCGCCGTGATCGACCGCGAGGACGCGAAGAAGGGCATCGCCGCGTACACCGGCCTGTTCGGCGACCACAACTGCCCGCCCGCCAAGTGCGCGCAGATGGGCGGGAACGCCACCGTCGAGGCGTTCGCATCGGGCAAGGCGGCCATGGCCATCGGCGGCGACTTCAGCCACCGGGCCGTCGAGAACGGCAAGGCCCGGGGCAAGTACGCGGTCGTCCCGCTGCCGGGCGCCGAAGAAGGCAGCATCGCCCCCGCCTTCGCGGGCGGGAACAACCTCGGTGTCCTCAAGGGCAGTTCCCACCGCACGCTCGCCGTCGCCCTGATGCGGACCCTCACCGGCAAGCGCACCCAGTCCGAGCTCTTCGACGCCATGGGCTTCCTGCCCACCTACACGGACGTGCGCCGGGAAGCGGCCCGCAGGCAGCCCTTCGCCGAACCCTTCGTGAAGACGCTCGCCGCGGGCGCCGCCTTCGTACCCGTGACCCCCGCCTGGGCCGCCATCGACGCCGGCCAGGTCCTGCCGACGATGCTCCAGGAGATCGTGAGCGGCCGCAGGAGCGTGGACGCGGCCGCCTCGGCCGCCGCGCGGAAGATGAACGCCGCCTTCAGGGCGGCGGGCTGAGCGATGGGTACCCGGAGCAGAGCAGCGGGGCGCGCCCGCAGCAGGTGGACGCCCTGGCTCTACCTCGCCCCTGCCCTCGTCCTCATCGGCGGACTGCTGGCCTACCCCGTATACGAGCTCGGCCTCATCTCCTTCCTGGAGTACACACAGGCCCAGGTCAGCGGCGGCCGGCCCACCTCCTTCCAGGGCTTCGGCAACTACGCGGCACTCTTCGGCGACACCCAGTTCCGCGAGGTGCTCGTCACGACCGTCCTCTTCGCGGCCGCCTGCGTGCTCTCCACCCTCGCCGTCGGCTGCGCGCTCGCCGTGCTCCTCACCCGCGTACGCGCCCTGCCCCGCCTCGTCCTGACGGCGGCCGCGCTCGGCGCGTGGGCCACGCCCGCCGTCACCGGCTCGACGGTCTGGCTCTTCCTCTTCGACCCCGACTTCGGGCCCGTCGACAAGGCGCTCACGTGGCTCGGCCTGTCCGGCTTCGAGGGCTACGCGTGGACGTACGACCGCTACAGCGCCTTCGCGCTCGTGCTCCTCGAAGTCGTCTGGTGCTCGTTCCCCTTCGTCATGGTGACCGTCTACGCGGGCATCCGGGCCATCCCCCGCGAGGTCCTGGAGGCGGCCGCCCTGGACGGGGCCTCGCAGTGGCGTATCTGGCGCGGGGTCATGGCGCCGATGCTCCGGCCGATCCTCGTCGTCGTCACCATCCAGTCGGTCATCTGGGACTTCAAGGTCTTCACCCAGATCTATGTGATGACCAACGGCGGCGGGGTCGCCGGACAGAACCTGACCCTGAACGTCTACGCCTACCAGAAGGCGTTCGCCTCCTCGCAGTACAGCCTCGGCTCGGCCATCGGGGTCGTCATGCTGCTGATCCTGCTCGCCGTCACGCTCGGGTACCTGCGGCTGCTCAGGCGCCAGGGGGAGGAGATATGAGCGTTACCCGTGTCCGCTCCCCTTGGGGATCCCGGTTCCCCCGCTTCCTCCGCGTCCGCCGCCCGTGGCGCCTCGCCGCCGAGGCCGCCGCCCTGCTGACCGCCGCCGTGGTGGCCTTCCCGCTCTACTGGATGGTCCTGTCGGCGGTGAAGCCGGCGGGTGAAGTGCAGTCGGAGCGGCCCCGCCCCTGGACGTCCGCGCCCTCCCTGGATGCCTTCCGCCGCGTCTTCGGCCAGCAGGACTTCGCGCGCTACTTCCTCAACAGCCTGCTCGTCGCGGGCACCGTCGTCGTGGTCTCCGCGGCCGTCGCCTTCCTCGCCGCGACGGCCGTCACCCGCTTCCGCTTCCGGTTCCGGACGACGCTGCTCGTCATGTTCCTCGTCGCCCAGATGGTGCCGGTCGAGGCCCTCACCATCCCGTTGTTCTTCCTCCTGCGTGACGCGGGGCAGACCGTTCCGGGCATCGGCCTGAACACCCTCGGGTCGCTGATCCTGCCCCACATCGCCTTCTCGCTGCCCTTCGCGATCTGGATGCTGCGCGGATTCGTCCGGGCCGTGCCGGAGGCGCTGGAGGAGGCCGCTTACCTCGACGGCGCGAGCCGCGCCCGCTTCCTGTGGCAGATCCTCTTCCCGCTGGTCTTCCCCGGGCTCGTCGCGACGAGCGTCTTCTCCTTCATCTCGACGTGGAACGACTTCCTCTTCGCGAAGTCCTTCATCGTCAGCGCCACGGAGAACTCCACCCTGCCGATGGCGCTCCTCGTCTTCTTCAAGGACGAGGGCAACGACTGGGGCGGCATCATGGCGGCGTCGACCGTCATGACCGTCCCGGTACTCGTCTTCTTCGTACTCGTACAGCGGAGGCTCGTGTCGGGCCTCGGCGGAGCGGTGAAGGACTGAATTCCATGAGGCATTCCGAGTCGTCCCTCGCGGGCCTGATTCCCGCCCCCCTGGAGTCCGCCCGGGTGGTCGGTCCCGGCCCTGGTCCCAGTCCCAGTCCCGGTCCCGATCCGGGTCCCGAATTCGGCCCCGGCCGCGAGGGTTTCTCCGTCGTCGACGAGGCGACGTGCATCGAGGCCCGGCCGGGCACCGAGGGCGTCGCACGCTGGCTCCGCGCCGCCGTCGGCGCCGCCACCGGGCTCCCGCTCCCGGACGGCGCGGGCGACGCGGACGGCGCGGGCGGCGAGGGCCGCGACAACCTCATCAGCCTGCGCATCGACGCCGATCTGGAGCCCGAGCTCGGGCCCGAGGGCTACCAGCTCTTCAACAGCGGATACGGGGTCCACATCCGCGGCAGCAGCGCGGCCGGGGTCTTCTGGGGCGCCCAGACCTTCCGTCAGCTGCTCGGCCCCGAGGCCTTCCGGCGGGCGCCGGTCACGGGGAAGCGCGAGTGGTCCGTGCCCACGTGTTTCGTCAGGGACTCGCCACGGTTCCGCTGGCGCGGCGTCCTCCTGGACGTGGCCCGCCACTTCCTCCCCAAGGACGGCGTGCTCCGCTACCTCGACCTCCTCGCCGCGCACAAGCTCAACGTCCTGCACCTGCACCTGACGGACGACCAGGGCTGGCGCATCGAGATCCTGCGCCGTCCCCGGCTGACGGAGGTGGGCGCCTGGCGCCCGCGCACCAAGGCCGGGCACCGGGCGTCGCCGCTGTGGGACGGGCGGCCGCACGGCGGGTACTACACGCAGGACGACATCCGCGAGATCGTCGCGTACGCCGCCGAGCGGCACATCACCGTCGTGCCCGAGATCGACATCCCGGGACACTCGCAGGCCGCCATCGCCGCGTACCCCGAGCTGGGCAACGCCGACGTCGTCGACACCGCCGCCCTGACGGTGTGGGACACGTGGGGCGTCAGCCCGAACGTCCTCGCCCCCTCCGACGCCACGCTCGCCTTCTACGAGGATGTCCTCACGGAGGTCCTCGGCCTCTTCCCGTCGACGTTCGTGCACATCGGCGGCGACGAGTGCCCCAAGGACCAGTGGAAGGCGTCGCCGGCCGCACAGGCCCGGATCCGGGAGCTGGGCCTGGCGGACGAGGACGAGCTGCAGAGCTGGTTCGTCCGGCACTTCGACCGCTGGCTGGCCGAGCGGGGGCGGCGGCTGGCCGGCTGGGACGAGATCCTCGAAGGGGGCCTGGCGGAGGGGGCGACGGTGTCCTCCTGGCGGGGCTACGCGGGCGGCGTCGCCGCGGCGCGGGCCGGACACGACGTCGTCATGTGCCCCGAACAGCAGGTGTACCTCGACCACCGGCAGGCGCCCGGTACCGACGAGCCCGTACCCATCGGCTACGTCCGCACCCTGGAGGACGTCTACCGCTTCGACCCCGTGCCGCCCGGTCTCACCGGCGCCGAGGCCGCCCGCATCCTGGGCGCCCAGGCCAACCTCTGGAGTGAGGTGACGGAGAACCAGCAGCGCGTCGACTACCAGGCCTTCCCGCGCCTGGCCGCCTTCGCCGAGGCCGTCTGGTCGGACCTGCCCGCGCCCGCCGAGCGCGACTACCCCGCCTTCGAACGCCGTATGACCGCCCATTACGCCCGGCTCGACGCCCTGGGCGTGGACTACCGGCCGCCCGGGGGCCCCCGACCCTGGCAGCGCCGCCCCGGCGTCCTCGGACGCCCGATCGAGGGCGCGCCCCCGATCGTGTGAGCCACGGCCAAGCTGCGCGCCGTTGCGCCGGACGGCTGGCACGGTAGTCCTTCACACACTGCCGTAAGTCGTAAAAAGGCCCCCTAAAATGGCAATCCGTACACAGCGGGGACACTCCCGGAAATCGGACCATTCGCATTGCCGGGGACGGATCGGCGGTTCGTGGACCCTCGCGACGGCGGAGTCCGAAGATGTGCCAGAGTTGCCACGTCCGGGCCGTGAGGACGTACCGTACGGCGGGATCGTACGGCGGGATCAGGCCGGACAGCCGGGACCACCGGGGAAGGGGCAGCTGGGTTGACCACGCACGCACCGCAGGCAGCGCACACGGTGACGCTGCCGGGCTCGCTCGACGAGGCCGTGGCGGCGCTGGCCGCCATGCCCGCGGCCGTGCCCGTCGCGGGTGGCACCGATCTGATGGCCGCCGTCAACTCCGGGCTGCTGCGGCCCGCAGGGCTCGTCGGCCTCGGCCGCATCAGCGAGATCCGCGGCTGGCAGTACCAGGACGGCCACGCCCTGCTCGGCGCCGGCCTCACCCACGCCCGGATGGGCCGCCCCGACTTCGCGGCCCTCATCCCGGCGCTCGCGGCCGCCGCCCGCGCCGCAGGCCCGCCCCAGATCCGCAACGCCGGCACCCTCGGCGGCAACATCGCCTCCGCCGCGCCGACCGGTGACGCCCTGCCCGTCCTCGCCGCCCTCGAAGCCACCCTCGTCATCGCGGGCCCCGGCGGCAGCCGCCGCGAGATCCCCGTAGGCCACCTCCTGACGGGCTACGAGATGCTCGGCCCCGGCGAGCTCATCGGCTACGTCCGCGTGCCCCTGCTGCACGCCCCGCAGACCTTCCTCAAGGCCACCGGACGCACCGGCCCGGGCCGCGCCACGGCGTCCGTCGCCGTCGTTCTCGACCCCGCCCGGCGGGGCGTGCGCTGCGCGGTGGGCGCCGTCGCACCCATGCCGCTGCGCCCGCTCGACGCCGAGCGCTGGGTCGCCTCCCTCATCGACTGGGACGGCGAGCGCACGCTCGCCCCCGAGGCGTGCGCGGCCTTCGGCGACTACGTCGCCGCGGCCTGCATCCCGGACCCCGCGCCCGCTCCCGACGGCGGGGAGCCGGGCACCCTGCCGCCCGCCGCGCTGCATCTGCGTCGTACGGTGGCGACTCTGGCCCGCCGAGCACTGGGGAGGGCACTCGCGTGAGTGACGAACAGCGACAGGCCCACGCCGCCGGCCCGGTCGGCTGGCAGCCGATCCCGCGCGGCGGGGAGTACGACGAGGGCACCACGTTCCTGCAACTGCCCCCGGAGCTCCTCGCGCACCCGGGCGCGGCCATGAACGGCACCGGCGCCTGGGACCCGCTGGCCGCGGCCGGCTCGGGCGGCTACACCCCGCCCTCCGCCGACTCCTGGCAGCAGACGCCGGCGGCGGCCGCCGCCGGGGCGGGTGCGGGTGCGGGTGCGCAGGGGCAGTGGGGGGTGCCCGGGGGTGCTTACGGGCACGACCACGGGCACGACCACGGCCATGGGCATGGGCATGGTCAAGGGCATGAAGGCGCGGGCGCCCATCAGGGCGGCTACCAGCCGGTGTCCGAGACTTCTGAGGCCCATGGCGGGGTGCACGGTGATGTGCACGGTGATGTGCACGGCGGAGCACATGACGCTGCCTACGGTGAGACGTACGGCGAGGGTGTGCACGTCGGTGGTGGCCTTGGTGATGGTCCTCATGACGGCGCTTTCCATGACGGGACCCTTCACGACGGTGGTGCCGACCCGCACGCCACGGCGGAGTGGCCGGCGCCCGGTGCAGGCTCGACGGGCCAGTGGTCCGTGCCGGCCGCGGGCGACGACCCCGTCGACGAGTCCGGTGAGTACCTCGTCCGCGGTGCCGCCCCGGAGGTGCCCGCAGCGCCGGTGGCGCCGTCGGCTCCCTGGTCGGCGCAGCCCGTAGACGACTCCTGGCGCCAATCGCTGGCCGCGGCCACCCCGGCCGCGGGTACGCCCGTCGTGGGCGCCGACACCGGCCAGTGGTCGGTCCCGGTTCTGCCGGAGGACGCGGCGGAGGCGGCGGAGAATTCCGCTTCCGCTCTGCCCGGCGAGCCTCCGGCCGTGGACGCGACGAGCACGTTCACCGTGCCGGCGTACGTCAGCGACGTCACCGGTACGGGCGATAATCCGGGCGCGGCCGGGCCGGAGAACGAGACGCCTGCCGCGGCTGTCTCCGCCGCCGAGGAGCCGTCGTCGGTGGCGGAGCAGGGGTTGGAGCCTGCGGGGCAGCCGGAGGGTCCCGGCGCCGAGCAGGGACAGGCGCAGGCGCAGGAGCCAGGGCACGAGCAGCAGCAGCCCGCGCCGCACCTGCACCCGCACGCGCACCCGCAGCCGACGTTGCCGACGCAGCAGGCGGTGCACGCCGAGTCGTTCGCCCACCCGGGCCCGGCCGAGCAGCACGCCCAGCCGACGCTGCCGGAGCAGTTCGTACCGCCGCAGGGATCGCCGGACGCGGCCGGTGCCGTAGCTGCCGGTGCCGTAGCCGCTGAGGCCGTAGCGGAGGAGGAAGCGACGGCGTCGTCCGCCGCGCCCGCCGACGGCCCCGAGCGCGATCACGACGCGCCCGGTACCGACGCCGATCCGGGTGCCGGTGCCGGTATTCCGGAACATGCCATCCCCGGCCCCGGCATCCCGGCGCACGACACCCTCGGCGGCGGCGATCCCCTCGGTGCTGCCAACCCCCTGGGGGCCACAAGCCACCCCGGCGGGTCCACAGGCCACCCCGGCGGTTCCACAGACCACCCCGTCGGATCCACCGGCCACCCCGTCGGATCCACCGGCCACCCCCTCGGGTCCAGCGGCCACCCCCTCGACCTCTCCGACCCCCTCGGCGTCCCGCACACCGAGCACCCCTGCACGTCGTACGTCCTGCGCGTCAACGGCACCGACCGGCCTGTGACCGACGCCTGGATCGGCGAGTCCCTGCTCTACGTCCTGCGCGAGCGCCTCGGCCTCGCCGGGGCCAAGGACGGCTGCTCGCAGGGCGAGTGCGGGGCCTGCTCGGTCCAGGTCGACGGGCGGCTCGTCGCGTCCTGCCTCGTCCCGGCGGCCACCACGGCCGGTGCGGAGGTCCGTACGGTCGAGGGCCTGGCCGTCGACGGCCGGCCGTCCGACGTGCAGCGGGCGCTCGCGGAGTGCGGCGCCGTGCAGTGCGGCTTCTGCGTGCCCGGCATGGCGATGACCATGCACGACCTCCTCGAGGGCAACCACGCCCCGACCGAGCGGGAGACCCGCCAGGCCATCTGCGGCAACCTCTGCCGCTGCTCGGGCTACCGGGGTGTGCTCGACGCGGTCCGGCAGGTCGTCGGCGAGCGCGAGCGCGAGGCGGTCGCGGCGCAGGAGCTTCAGGAAGCGGAAGCGCAGCAGCACGAGGTGCAGCCGGATGCGGATCAGGCCCGCATCCCGCACCAGGCGGGCCCACACGGCGGGGCCGGCGGAAAGGCGACGA
The DNA here is from genome assembly GCF_013394065.1 of Streptomyces rectiverticillatus. NCBI lineage: Bacteria > Bacillati > Actinomycetota > Actinomycetes > Kitasatosporales > Streptomycetaceae > Streptomyces > Streptomyces rectiverticillatus. Next base: position 2,802,685 of record NZ_CP040752.1, on the reverse strand, counting down.
CGGCATGACGGGAAGCGGCGGAAGCGGCGGAATGGGCGGAATGACGGGAATGGCAGGCGCGGCTGAAGGTGCCGCCACGGCCACCACCGTCCCTCCGCTCGCCTCGCCCGGCGGCCCCGCCGAACCGCAGCGCGGCATCGGTGCCTCCCTCCCCCCGGCCGACGCGGAGGCCAAGACCCAGGGCATCTACCCGTACGCGGCCGACCTGTGGGCCGAAGGCCTGCTGTGGGCCGCGCTCCTGCGCTCGCCGCACCCGCACGCCCGCATCCTGTCGATCGACACCGCCGAGGCCGCCCGGATGCCGGGCGTCCGCGCCGTCGTGACGCACGCGGACGTGCCCGGCGACGCCGCCCACGGCCGTAAGATCGCCGACCGCCCGGTCTTCGCGTCCGGCATCGTGCGCCACCACGGCGAGCCGATCGCCGCCGTCGCCGCCGACCACCCCGACACCGCGCGGCTCGCCGCGGCGGCCATCGCCGTCGAGTACGAGGTGCTGGAGCCCGTCACCGACCCCGAGCAGGCATTCTCCGCCGAGCCGCTGCACCCCGACGGCAATCTGATCCGCCACATCCCGCTGCGCTTCGGCGACCCCGATGCGGTCGGCGAAGTGATCGTCGAGGGTCTTTACCGGATCGGCCGCCAGGACCCCGCGCCCATCGGCGCCGAGGCCGGCCTCGCCGTGCCCCGCCCCGACGGCGGCGTCGAGATCTACACCGCGTCGACGGACCCGCACGCCGACCGCGACCTGGCCGCCGCCTGCTTCGGCCTGGAGCCCGAGCGCGTGAAGGTCGTCGTCACCGGCGTGCCCGGGGCGATGGGCGACCGCGAGGACCCCGGCATGCAGCTGCCGCTCGGCCTGCTCGCTCTGCGCACCGGCCACCCCGTCAAGCTCGTCGCCACCCGCGAGGAGTCCTTCCTCGGCCACCCGCACCGCCACCCCACGCTGCTGCGCTACCGCCACCACGCGGACGCCGACGGCAAGCTGGTGAAGGTCGAGGCGCAGATCCTGCTGGACGCGGGCGCCTACGCCGACTCGTCCTCGGACGCGCTCGCCGCGGCGGTCGCGTTCGCCTGCGGCCCGTACGTCGTCCCGCACGCCTTCGTCGAAGGCTGGGCCGTCCGCACCAACAACCCGCCGTCCGGCCACATGCGCGGCGAGGGCGCCATGCAGGTGTGCGCCGCGTACGAGGGCCAGATGGACAAGCTCGCAGCACGCCTGGGCCTGGACCCGGCCGAGCTGCGCCTGCGCAACGTACTGGCGACGGGCGACCTGCTGCCCACCGGCCAGACGGTCACCTGCCCCGCCCCCGTCGCCGAACTCCTGCGCGCCGTCCGCGACTACCCGCTGCCCGCCCTCCCCTCGGACGACCCCGAGGAGGACTGGGTGCTGCCCGGCGGCCCCGGCGGCGCGGGCGAGGCCGGAGCGGTGCGGCGCGGCGTCGGCTACGGGCTGGGCATGGTGCACATGCTCGGCGCGGAGGGCGCGGACGAGGTCTCGACGGCCACGGTCAAGGTGACGGGCCCGGTGGCCACGGTCATCTGCGCGGCGGTGGAGACGGGCCAGGGCTTTTCGACCCTCGCCCGCCAGATCGTCCAGGAGGTCCTGGGCCTGGACGAGGTCTATGTCGCCCCCGTCGACACCGACCAGCCCCCGTCCGGCCCCGGCGCGCACAGCCGCCACACGTGGGTGTCGGGCGGCGCGGTCGAGCGGGCGGCGCGGATGGTACGGACGCAGCTGCTGCAGCCGCTCGCCGCGCAGTTCGGCATGTCGGCGGAGCTGCTGACCATCGCCGACGGCAAGATCACGTCGTACGACGGGGTCCTGAGCACGACGGTCGCCGAGGCCCTGGAGGGCAAGGAACTCTGGGCCACGGCCCAGTGCCGCCCCCACCCCACGGAGCCGCTCGACGAATCGGGCCAGGGCGACGCGTTCGTGGGCATGGCCTTCTGCGCGGTGCGCGCGGTGGTGGACGTAGACGTCGAACTGGGCTCGGTCCGCGTCGTCGAAATGGCCGTAGCCCAGGACGTGGGCCGAGTCCTCAACCCGAAGCAGGCCCGCGCCCGCATCGAGGCGGGCGTCACCCAGGGCGTCGGCGCGGCCCTGACGGAGAACCTCCGCACGGCGTCGGGCCTGATCCGCCGCCCGGACTTCACGGGTTACGCGCTGCCGACGTCGCTGGACACCCCCGACGTCCGCATCGTGAAGCTGGTCGAGGAGCGCGACGTCGTTGCTCCTTTCGGGGCCAAGGCGATCAGCGCGGTACCGGTGGTGACGTCGCCGGCGGCGGTGGCCTCGGCGGTACGCGCGGCTACGGGACGCCCGGTCAACCGTCTGCCGATCCGGCCGCAGGCGGCGGTGGCGACGTCCGGCTGAGCGGCGTCCGGCTGAGTACGTGCGTGTCACTGCCCGGCGTTACTGTGTAGCGTGAAGTTACATGTGACAGCGGGTGGTTGGCGGGTGGGGAAGCCAGTGAAGAGGCGTACGTGACGGAACAGTACGGATCTCCGGGGGGAGCGGGCGGCCAGGGCGGCCAGGGTCAGGACCAGGGCCCACAAGGCGGCCTGGCCGCCGAACTGTCCTCCCTGAAAAAATTCAAGGGCAGGGTGGACGACCTGCTGCGGACGCTCGATGAGTCCGACGGGTCGCCGGGAAAGGTCGCCGATACCGCCCTCACCCAGACTCACCTGGGCAAGGGCTTCCATGCAGCGGAGGCCCTCTTCGGCGTCTACCGCGATGTCCACAACGACTTGGTGACGCTGGCTCAACTCCTCAACGACCAGATTCAAGCGTTGAGTTCGGCCGTGCTGGACGCCCATTCGGGCTACGCCAACACGGACGCGGAGGAGCGGGAGAAACTCTGGGCGATCCATGAGCGGATGCAGCGCCAGTACGACCCGAAACTGGACCCGGACGTCGACCCGGCGAAGCCGCACACGTCGCGAATGGGAGCCCGTACGGATCTGCGCGGCAACAGCGGATCAGGCAACCCCACTCACTTCTAAAGGCGGGAAGGACGCACAGCACCCATGACGGACCGAGCCCTGACCAGAAGCGACAAGGACCCCCGCTTCCCGCCGGTATGCACGCCTGCCGAAGACTTCTACGACATGCCGCACGAGAAGCTCCAGGCGATGGTCGAGCACGCGGACCAGCACCGGGTCATCGCCATCGGCCTCCAGCTCAACGGCGCAGCCCAGGCCATCAAGAAGCTCGGAGACGACCTCAAGAAGCACATGGAGGGCGTCGTCTGGTCGGGCGAAGCCGGCGAGGCCTTCCGCAAGTGGGGCCACTCCATGGCCAACGAGACCATCCGGCTCGGCGATTACGTCAAGAAGGTCGACGAGTGGATGGGCTACGCGTCCACGGACCTGGGCAGCGCACGGCGTATGCCGAAGTACTCGCCCGAGGACAAGGCCACGGTCGATGCGTGGCTGAAAAAGCAACTCCTGCCGATAAAGGAGGTCCCCCCACCGTGGATACAGGGCCTCAAACCCGACAGCCCGTTGGACAGCCCCACACATAAGGAGGCGTACGACGCGCAGGAACGGCTCAAGGAGAACCACAAGGCGGCGGCTGCGCTGATGAAGGCACTGGCGGAGTCGTACGACCAGTCGGGGACGCAGATCTTGCGGGCGGTTAGGCCTAATTTTCGGCCTATGCCGGATAAAGTGATGCCAGTCAAGGGGGACTGGCAAGGGGCGAGTGACGAGGGCCTGCCGAGTGGGGCCGGCGATTTGCCGTCGGGCGGTGGGACTTCGGGGGCGATGTCGGCAGGCTATGCGTCAGGGGCTTCGAGCAATATGGGGGTTGAGGTCTCGAGGCCTTCGGGTTCTATCGAACGGCAAGTCAGGCATCCTGATCTGGACCTCTCTGGAGGCGTCGACACGCCACCCCGCGTGGTCCCGCACACGGACCGGCCGCCGGTCGCTCCGCCGGATGCTGGGAAGCCGCAGATCCCCGTGCCACATATCCCCGTTCCAAATTGGCCAGGTCCCGGGAGGCGCCCCGACCCGGGCCACCGTCCGGGTGACTCGGTCCCTGACCGAGGACGGCAGCCAGTACCCAGGGTCCCGGGCCCTGAGTCCAGGGGGACTGGGCCCGGACGTTACCCGGATACCCGGGTGCCTGGCACGCCGCGCGACGGGATTATCGGTGTTCGCCCGACGCCTCGCGGAACTTCCGTGCCGACACAGCTCCCTGGACGGCCCACGGTGTTCGGCACGGAACCGTCCCCACGACAGGGGCAGCCCCGGCCTCCCGTGATTCCCGGCGCAGGCTTCGGCGGCATGCCTGGACCCACAGCCGGTGGCTCCGGAGCCGGAGGAACTGGCCGTTACAGGGCGACTGAACCCGGTGGCGTCGTCGGTGGTGCCAGCTCTGGCCGGGGCCCGATCGGTGGGGGCGCGCATTTCACCCCGGGCGGTACAGGCCTAGTCCGTGGTGGGGCCGCAGGAGAAGGTGGCGCGTCGTCGGCCAGGCATGGCATGGCGGGAGGTTTCCTGCCTGGAGCAGGGGTGGGCGGCACGCCGTTGGAACGACGGTCCGGAGGCAGGCGTCCCGACTACTTGGTCGAAGACGAAGAGACCTGGCAGCAGAGTGACAGGCGCGTCGTGCCGCCGGTCATCGAGTAGAGGACAACGACATGCGAAGCGCCCGTACTGCATGCGGGGCATGGGTGGGAGCGGTCATTGCCACTCTCGCGTCGCTGGTCATGCTGTTGGCCTCCCCTGCCCAAGCCGACACCATCCGCTCCCGCCAGTGGCATCTGGACGCCATGCACGCAGAAGAAATGTGGGATACGAGCACCGGCGCCGGAGTCACTGTGGCGGTTATCGACTCTGGGGTGGATGCGAGCCTTCCCGACTTGCAAGGGCAGGTACTTGAAGGGAAGAACTTTACATCTGCTCCGGGCGACGCCCATACAGATGCCGCGGGCCACGGGAGCAGCATGGCAGCTCTCATCGCGGGGACAGGGAAGAGGGGCAGTGATACCGGGTCCTATGGACTTGCGCCGGGTGCGAAGATTCTCCCTCTCCGAGTGGGGGGAAAAAACTTCGCAGAAGATGCAAGGGCGTCAGCCGAGGCGCTTCGGTATGCGGCAGACTCGGATGCCCGGATCATCAACATTTCCCGGGGGAGCCCTGGACAAAGCGAAGAGGAGGAGAAGGCGATTGCCTATGCTCTATCCAAGGGGAAGATGATCTTCGCTGCAGTCGGCAACCTGGGGGATAAGCGCAACGCGGTTGAATATCCGGCTGCCTACCCGGGTGTCATCGGTGTAGCTGGACTTGACCAGGAAGGAGTCGCCGCGAGTTGGTCGCAGCACGGATCCGAGGTGGATCTGTCCGCGCCTGGTACGGACATGGTCTCGGCTTGCCCGGGCAGCACTGGAGTCTGCCGGGGTAATGGCACCAGCGGCGCCTCCGCCCTCGCCTCCGCCTCCGCAGCGCTTATCTGGTCCGTCCACCCCAACTGGACCGCCAACCAGGTCACCCGTGTCCTCATTAACACCGCCGGCGGCACCGGTACGGCTGAAAAGCGCAACGACTACGTCGGTTACGGCGCTGTCCGACCCCGTATCGCCCTCAAGGACCCAGGCGACCCGGGCCCGGCGGACGTGAACCCCCTCCCGGGCCCGAGCGCACCGCCGGCCTCGGAGGACACGGGCTCCAAGACGTCGGCCGAGAGTCTCCCGAAGCAGAAACCGGCTGAGGCTCCGGACAACGACAGCGGTAGCCCTGCGAAGTGGATCGCCCTCGGCGCCGGCGCGGCAGTAGTCATCGGGGCGGCCGTCGCCACCCCGATCATCCTCGCCCGCCGCCGCAACGCCGCCCGAGGCCGCGCGGCGGTCTGACCCCCGTCGTGTCTCACGGGCCGGCCACAACTGGCCCACCCCGCAACAGGTCCACCCCGAGTGGGGAAGGCCGGCGGAAAGGTCTTCGGTTTCCCGCGGGCGTGCTTGCGACCGGTCTGGACTTCTACTACACGCCCGCCCAGTCCGCCTCCGAGCGCCCCGATGCGAAAATCAGCGCTCCCAAGGATCCCGGGCGAGTGCACTGGAGATGAGGCGCGGAGAGATGAGGCAGGGAGACACGCCGGGGCGCGGCCGTCCGCCGGTCTGGCACGTACTGTTCGGGAACCACCGGACGCTCATCCTGGGGATCATCGCGACGCTCGCCGGGGTCGTGGGCTCCGTCGGAGGCGTATCCGACGGAGCCGGGGTGCTCGACATTCTGGGGTTCGCCGCCATCGGGGCGTTGGGGCTCGGGCTCGCGGTGGGCTATGTCGTGGCCCTCTCGAAGAGACCACGCCCCGCAGCCCGGCGCCGCTGAGTGCCTCATCGCCGACGGGGCGCCGGCGGAACTGGGTCCGACGGGAGTGTCGAAACCGTATCCACTGAACCTGCGTGCGATTATGTGGCTTCGGTGTGATCCAGCGTCAGGCGCCGGGCGACAGACGCAGACGCGGACGCGAAGGCGGAGGAGGACGCGCCAGGAGTGACCGGCGCAGGTACCTCGGTGGGTGGGGAGGCGGCAATGGGCGGCAGCCCGAGTGGCGGCGACGGCAAGATCCTGGACATCAAGACCACGGACCTGAAGTCCGCGGCTCCGACGTTCAGTGAGCAGAGCGGCAAGCTCCGCGAGGCCCTCTCAGAGCTGAGCACGGCGCTCGACGGCCTCGGTGCGCCGTGGGGCGCGGACGATCAGGGCAAGGCCTTCGGCGACTCGTACCGGCCCAAGCGCACCCAGATCGAGAACTCGACAAAGATCCTCATCGCGGGCCTCGCGAGCATTCACGAGGCGATGGTCGACATGTCCGACGGTCACGTCGAGAACGACAAGCTGATCGCTGCGATGTTCTCGAAGAAGGGCGCCAAGGGCGGCGGCAGCGGCAAGTGAGCGTCAAGCACAAGGTCCAGAATTTCCTCGTCGACTACATGGGCCTCTACTGGCCCGACGGCGACGCGGACAAGCTCCGCAAGGCGGCCAAGGCCTGGCGCACCTTCGCCGGCAAAGTCGACGCGATCCGCACACCCGTCAACAACCAGGCCACCTCCCTCATCCACAACAACAAGGGTGAGGCGATCGAGGCCTTCGAGGTCTTCTGGCATCGCTATGCCAAGGGCTCGGGGGACGGCTGGCTGAGCGACCTCTCGAAGTCGTCGGTGAAGATGGCCGAGGGGCTGGAGGCGCTTGCCAAGGCCGTCGACAAGGCGATGGACGACCTCTGGGACAAGATCATCGAGGATCTCGTCGTCCTGGGAGCCGCCGTCACCATCGCCGTGGCGACCGGCGGCGCCCTCGCCGGTCCGGCCGCCACCGCGGCGACCGCGATCGTGGAGGCGGGGGCGGCGCTCGGCATCGTCGTGTCCACGACGGTGGCCGAGGTGGCGGGCGTGACGCTGGCCGCGGCGGCGTTCGGCGGCCTGGAGTCGGTCACGGTCAACCTGGCGGTCGCCCAGCCCATCAAGATCGCGCAGGGTCGGCAGGACGGCATCAACCTGACCGAGGCAGGCGTCGCGGCCAACGACGGCATGCTCTACGGCGGCATGTTCGGCGGCTTCGGCAGTATCGCGAAGAACGCAGGCACCGCGGGCGGCTACCGCAACCTCTTCAACGGCATCCGCCCCATGGATGTCGCACTCGCCCAGGCCGCCCGTCTCCCCGTCAACATCGAGTGCGCCCTGGACCCCATCGACGTCGCCACCGGCGCCATGCTCCTGCCGGCCACGGACGTCACCCTGCCCGGCGCTCTGCCCCTCGTCATCGGGCGCACCCACCTCTCCTCGTACCGCGCGGGCGCCTGGTTCGGCCCGACCTGGGCCTCCACCTTCGACGAACGGGTCCAGATCGACGCCGACGGTGTCGTCTACGCGGCGGCCGACGGTACGCGGCTGGTCTATCCGGTACCTGCGCCGGGGGAGCCCGTACTTCCGGTCAAAGGCCCACGCTGGCCCCTGACCTGGGACGGCATCCCCGGCGGCCTGATGACCATCACCGACCCGCAGGCCGGGACCGCCCGCACCTTCGGGGGCGTGGCCCCCACCGAGGAACCGGCGATCCTCCAGCTGCCGCTGTTGTCCGTGCAGGACCGCAACGGCGCGCGCATCGACATCGAGCGCACGGCCACCGGCACGCCCACCGCGATCCGCCACTCGGGCGGCTACTACGTGGCCGTGGAAACGGCCGTCGTCGGGACGGCGGGCGCCCGTGTCACAGGCCTGCGCCTCCTCGACGAGCCCCCGTCCCCGTACGAGCCGGCCCACGCACCAGGCCGCGGCACCGTCCTCATCCAGTACGGCTACGACGACGCGGGCAACCTGACGGAGGTCACCAACTCCAGCGGGAAGCCATTGCGTTTCACGTACGACGCAGAAGGCCGAATAACCTCCTGGACCGACCGCAACGACACGACGTACAGCTACACGTACGACGCGCAGGGCCGCGTCATCCGCACGGACGGCACCGACGGCTTCCTCTCAGGCTCGTTGTCGTACGACGCCGCGACCCGTACGACGAAGGTCACGGACTCCCTGGGCCACGGGCGCACCTACCGCTACAACGCCGACGCCCTCGTCACGGAAGAGACGGACGCGCTCGGCCACACGACCGTCACCACCTGGGACGCCACGGCCACGAGCCGCCTCTCGATGACGGACCCGCTGGGCCGCACCACCCGCTACGCGTACGACGAGGCGGGCAACCTCGCCCGGGTCACCCTGCCGGACGGCTCGACGGCATCGGCGACCTACGACGCCCTGTGCAGGCCGACGGAGCTCACGGAACCGGGCGGCGCGACGTGGCGCCACGCGTACGACGACCGCGGCAACCTCCTCGCGACCGCGGACCCGACGGGCGCGGAGACGCGCTACGTCTACGACGAACGCGGCCACCTGTCCGCGATGACCGACGCCCTTGGCCACACCTCTCAGGTCGCCTGCGACGCGGCCGGTCTCCCGGTCACCCTCACGGACCCTCTCGGCCACCGCACGACGGTCCGCCGGGATTCCTTCGGGCGCATCGCCGAGGTCACGGACCCGCTGGGGCGCGTCACGCGCACGGCGTGGACTACGGAGGGCAGGCCGAGCCGCCGCGAGTACCCGGACGGCACCGCCGAGACCTGGACCTGGGACGGCGAAGGCAACCTCCTCACCCACACCGACCCCGCAGGCAACACCACTCGTCACACCGCGGGCCGCTTCGACCTCCCCGTGTCCCGCACGGACCCCGACGGCACGACGTACGCCTTCGCGTACGACACGGAGCTGCGCCTGACGGGGGTGACGAATCCACAGGGCCTGACGTGGTCGTACGCCTACGACGCCGCCGGCCGCGTCACGTCCGAGACGGACTTCAACGGCCGCAAGCTGATGTACGCGCACGACGCGGCGGGCGAACTCGCCGCCCGTACGAACGGCGCCGGGGAAACGCTGCACTTCACCCGCGACCTGCTGGGGCGGGCAACAAAGCAGCGTGGTGATGCCGACGATGCGGTGACGACGTTCGCCTACGACGCGGCAGGCCGTCTGATGCGCGCGGTGGGCACGGACGCGGAGGTCGTCTACGAGCGGGACGCGCTGGGTCGTGTGCTGAGGGAGTCGGTGAACGGCCGGACCCTGAGCTACGCGTACGACGCTCTGGGCCGCCGGGTACGGCGTGTCACGCCGTCGGGGCTCACCTCGGAGTGGACTTACGACGCGGCAGGCCGACCGGTGGAACTGCGAGGCGATGCGGGCGGTCTGACATTCGCCTACGACGCGGCCGGCCGCGAGACGAGCCGTCGGCTGGGTGAAGGGGCGACGCTCACCCAGGAATATGACGCGGCGGACCGTCTCACGACCCAGGTGGTGAGAAGTGGCGCGGACCGTCTCCTCCAGCACCGCGAGTACGCCTACCGCGAGGACGGCTACCTCAAGGAAATCCGCGAACTCACCTCCGGAACTCGCCGCTTCGAGCTGAACCCGGTCGGCCGCGTCACCACGGTGAGGGCTCACGGATGGACGGAGCAGTACGCCTACGACACAGCAGGCAACCTCACCCGCGCCACCGCTCCGGCCCTTTCGACGCCGGGAGCCCGCGAGTTCGAGGGCACACTCGTCCGCCGGGCGGGTGATACGCAGTACGAACATGATGCGCAGGGCCGCCTGATAAGCAAGGTGGCGCGGCTGCTCAATGGCCGGACGCGCACCTGGACGTACACGTGGGACGCCGAGGACCGCCTCCGGGAGGCGGTGAACCCGGAGGCGGAACGGTGGCGGTACGCGTACGACCCGCTGGGGCGGCGCATATCGAAGTGCCGCGTGTCAGCCGAGGGCACGGCCACTGAGGAAACGTTCTTTGCGTGGGACGGTACGAGGCTGGCCGAGCAGACGGCCGCCAACGGCAGAGCAACGACTTGGGACTACACCCCCGGAACGCACCGCCCCCTGACGCAGACGGACCATACGCGTCTGGTTCGATCAGCCGGTAAGTCCCTGATCGAGGAGTTCACGGACGAGACCGAACGGGACTTCGGGACGCGTTTCCACGCCGTCATCACGGACGCGGTCGGCACCCCCACGGAACTGATCACGTCGAAGGGAGAAGTGGCCTGGCAGCACCGCACGACACTGTGGGGCACCCGTCTCCCGTCCCCACCGTCCAGCACGGTCGACTGCCCCCTCGGATTTCCGGGTCAGTACGCGGACGCGGAAACGGGCCTGCACTACAACTACTTCCGCTACTACGACCCGGCGGCTGCCCGGTACATAACACCGGATCCGCTAGGGCTCGTGCCTGCCCCGAACCACCATTCCTACGTCTCTAATCCGCTGACGTGGTCCGACTGGTTGGGACTGGCTCCGTGTAACGTCCTCTATCACTACACCAATGAGGAAGGTCGAAAGGGCATCCTTGAGTCCAAGGAGATCTGGCATGCGACAGGCCCTGTGCATGCTCGGTATGGCGACGGCCAGTATTTCACCGATGTCACCCCTGATAGCATAAAGGGGCTCAAGAAAAGCGATTTGACCGCGCGGGATTATGAAGCTGGAGGGATATCGGCGTATCAGTTGGTTGGGCGTCTGTTTGGGCGCCCTACCAGATGGGGCCTTGGTAAAACGACGGATTATGTAGCGGTCGATGTGTCAGGTCTTGAGATCCGCCAAGGGCGGCCTTGGGTGTACCTCCATCCGAACGATGGACCCCTGGATATTACCGGCAGAGTTGTGGACCACGGAAAGACTCCCCGATGACGGCAGAATATTTCAGTCTTGAGATCGAAACGATCGACTTTCGGGATGGTGTCGCGTACTACGAATTCGTGGACACGGCCCCCACGCGTCAGGTCACGCAGGTAGGGGAGGAGTGGCTGACCTCCCGTCGGGATTTTCATCCTGCCGTTGGGCTGCTCCTCACCGACCAGAACCTTCAGCCGGGTGAATTTGATGAGGAAGATAGAATCACTGCCGAAGAGTTTGAAGAGGTGTGGGAGCGGGCTGTGACCCAGGAGGGTGGCTGATGGCGTCCATCGAATACCGGATCGGTGACCTGTTCAGTGCGAGTGATGTCGATGCCCTGGCCCATGGATGCAATTGCGCTGGAGCCATGGGGCGGGGGATCGCAGTGGAGTTCAAGCGCCGTTGGCCGATGATGTACAGAGAGTATCGAGTGCGCTGTCAGAGCGGCGAGTTCGGTATCGGGGACGTGTTCCCGTGGCGCGCCTCTGAGGGGGTTGTGATCTACAACCTCGGCACGCAAGCCCATTGGCGTGTCGGTGCCACGCTGCCCGGCGTGGTGACTGCAGTGAAGGCGATGCTGGACCATGCCGCTGAACACGGCGTCCGCAGGATTGCCATGCCTCGCATTGCCGCAGGTCTGGGCGGGCTGGATTGGCGAGCCGTCGAGGCTGCCATCACGCCAGTTATCGAGAGCGCCCAGTCGGACGTCATCGTTTATGAGCTGAGCCAAGGTACGTAGGCGATGGGGTACGGGGCTGCAAGGTGACGATCGGTCCATTGTCCGGCAGCGCCTTTCCGAGCCCGACTGTGCGCACCTGAGGAGGAGGGAGAAGACGAGGTGCTCAGGGACATGTCCCGGGCGGTGGATCGATCCTGGGAAGCGGCGCTTGGGCGGGATTTTCCGCAGAAGCGGCTGTTCGGGGATGAGTCCATGGGGAGTGGTTCAGGGTGGCCCGTGCCTGATTTCCGGCAGGGGCTGAGCTCCGGCCGGGTGGCCCGGCCGGGCTGTTCAGGGCGGCGCCGGGTCAGTGGGAGGGCGGGAAGTGTCCGGCCTTGAGGCTGGCTACGAACGCTGCCCACGTGGTGGAGGTGAGGGCGACAGCAGGACCGTGAGGGGTTTTGCTGTCGCGGACCGGGACGATCCCGGGAAAACCATCGGCAATCTCAACACAGTCATTTTCCAAGCCGCTATAACTGGACTTTCGCCATCTGGGTGAGCTCGGGCCGGGTATCTCTATCACTGATATTCCTCCATGTATCTGCGGATGAGCTCCAAGGATTCACGCTCCGGTAGGGCGAGGCCGCGCACCGTGTCGAAGCGCTGGGAAAGTTCCACTACGCGTTTGGGAGACTCCACCAACTCCCCGGACCCGAATGACTCGACATAGGCCAGGGTCGAGCCATTGGGTGCGGTGAGGAGTGTCAAGCTGCCTCCGAGCATCCAGTATTCGCCTCGCTCGAAGGGCAGCGCCTGAAGGGTGATATCCGGGTTCTCGGCAGCCTTCAGGATGTGAGCAAGCTGGCGCGCCATGGTCGTGCTTCCACCCACCGGCCGCCTGAGTGACGCTTCGTCGATCACCGCCCAATATGGCGGCCGATCCTCGCGATTGAAGACTTGCTTGCGACTCATGCGGGCGGTAACAGCCGCCTCGAAGTGGTCCTCCGGTGCTTTGGGGCGAGATGTCCGGAGGAGCGCCCGTGCGTAGTCCTCGGTCTGCAGTAGCGCGGGGATGGTGCTGCTCGTGAAGACCTGGATACGTTCGGCCCGGCCCTCCCGTTCAGCAGCCTTCCGGCCGTACTCCTGCGCTGATCCTTCGCGAGCCATCTCCAGAAACTCGACAAGGGTTCCGCCCATGTCGAAACGCTGGTCCAGAGCGGCTGCCAGGCCGTCTGACGGCAACTGACAGCCGTTCTCGGCTCTGTGGATGTAGGTATGGCCGAAGCGCGTTTCATCGGCGAGGTCCCGCAGCGACAGCCCCTCGCGCTTCCTGAGGTGTTGGAGCATCGCCCCGAGCACCTGGCGTGGGGTCAGTCGCTCGTCCCGTTCTCGCTCTGTCATCGAACAACCGTCCGTCGCTATCCGCCAGTTGTGCACACGTCTCCTCTGGCGAGGGTAGCCCCCGGTGCTCAATCGTTGTAACCGCTTGATCACAGGCCGTGGGGAGGCGTCGATGCCCCCTGCCCTCCATCAAGCACAGGACAGGACATGCCACACGAGAGACCCCCGCGACCGTGCGACCGGTCCGGGGGCGTGGCCAACGCCGGATAGGAGCGCTGACATGCATGACCTTATCGTCCGTTGTCTCGAATGGGTGAGGGCGTTGTTCTCGCCTCGGGCGTCCGACAAGGACGCTCGTACCCGTGAGGCCGCGCACGCAGCCACCTCACCTCTCGAGACGATCCCGGCCTCCGCAGCTTCGGAGCCGGTGAGCCCGAATCATCCCGCCTGCGGGGTTTATGTGTGGGCCACCGCGCATGGGATCGACCTGAGGCCTCAGGGGCCACTGCTCGCCTGTACGTGTTCCGGCGATGAAGCGCGGGCCGCCTTGGAGGACGAGCCGGGATCGCGGCCGCGGCGCCGTTCTCCTCTCGGTGGGCCGCAGTGGGAGGTGCACCCGGCTGATGTCCAGCCCGCGTCCGCGCGCGACGCGTTGCACGCGAAGGTGGCCGAGGCCAATTACCGGAGCAGGCGGGAGCACGGGATGGCGTGAGCGACCGGCTCACTGGTGATATTCCCCGCTCGTGTGCCGCTTCCATGGTGCATGGGCGGGGTGCTGAACACCCTGCGGTCCAGGTGTCGGCAGAGGAGGAGTGGTAGCGGTATCGAGACCCGCGGGACGTGTCCGGCGCCGGCAAGGCGCGCAATGCTTACGAGCTAGCTCGAAGCTGGATCGCTAGATAGGCGATAGACGGTGAACATGGAGGTAGAGGGCTAGATTCCCCGTATGCGTGAGCAGTCTTCTACCCTCCGTGTGGCCGACAAGTTCCGGAAGCTCATCGCGGACCGGGAGTGGGCGCCGGGTTACCGCATGCCCTCCCGCGGTGAGCTGGCGCAGGAGTTCGGTGTGACTGACTCCGTCATCCGCCGTGCGCAGGAGAAGCTCATCTCGGAGGGCCTCCTGGAAGGGCGCGTGGGTTCGGGCACCTACGTCGCCGAACCCCGCGAGCGCGTGCGTGTCGTCCGGTCGCCCGAGCGGGAGCGGACCAGTGGCTCTGCGTTCGAGGCGGACATGGCGGCCTTGGGCAAGCGGGCCACGTGGGAGAGCCGGTCCGACGCCATGGTGCCCGCCCCGGCGGACATCGCCGCCCGGCTCGGCATTCCCGAGGGTGACTACTGCGTGCGCACCACGTACGAATACCTGGCCAATGACAAGCCGGTGCAGTTGTCCACCAGTTGGGAGCCGTACAGCATCACCGCGGGCTCTCTCGTCGTGATGCCCGAGGCCGGTCCACTGGCCGGTGAAGGTGTGGTGCGGCGCATGGCCGAGGTCGGGATCAAGGTCACCCGCGCCGCGGAGCGGCCGGAGCCCGGGCACGCCGATGCCGAGGAGGCCAACCTCCTCGGCATTCAGAAGGGTGCGTTGGTGACCCGGATCCAGCGCACGTACTACAGCGATGACGGCCGGGCCGTCGAGACGGCGGACATCGTCGTTCCGACCGCCCTGTGCGAGATCGTCTACGACGTGTCGTTCGGTTCCTGAAGGCTGCTAACTCAAGGCTCAGGTACCGAACGTTCTGCGGTCCAGCGCCCGGCAGGCCAGCAGCGACAGCAAGACGGCGACGGACACCACGACCGCGAGCAGCCAGTCGAATCTGATGGCGCCCGCAACCACCGCGGCTTGTACGGTTCCTGCAGCCGTCAGTCTTCGGGCGGCGGATATCCGGTCCCGGACGGCGCGTGCCATGCCTCGGCAGCTCCATACGTTCGTCGCTACGGCCAAGCCTCCGAGGAGCATCGCGGCCACCGTTCGTACCGTGGCTCCGGTGGAGTTGATGTGTTCCTCCTCCGGGCCTATCCCGTGGAAGAACATGGGCGCGAACAAGAAGCAGTACAGCCCGATCATCAGCGTCTGGCCGGCGACGAGGAATGTCGTCAGACCGAGCAGTCCGCGGTGCCCGCTGGTCATCGGCGGTGCCCGGCCCTTCCCCGTTGTCCGAAGGGCGATCATAGACGGGGTTAGGTCCAGCGCACCCGCTCCCCTAGTAGACCCTCAGGGGGCTCATACGCTGGTCATAGGGGTCGAACGGTTCGATCCGAGGAGCCTTCCCGCCGGGATCAACTGCGACCGGTCGGTTCCGGTCCTGTCAGAGCGTCACCCATCTCAGTGCTGCCGGACTCTGTGGGAGGTTCATGCAGCCTGTGGGCGCCGCCACCATTCGCTGGTTTTAAGACATGCAGTCAGCTTGTCGTTTATCTGACGGGGTCGAAACGTGCCTCGAACTGGGTCGCTCACCTGGGCCGGATCAGCGGCACTCCGCGCAGACGTCCCCCGGACCGCC
The DNA here is from genome assembly GCF_013394065.1 of Streptomyces rectiverticillatus. NCBI lineage: Bacteria > Bacillati > Actinomycetota > Actinomycetes > Kitasatosporales > Streptomycetaceae > Streptomyces > Streptomyces rectiverticillatus. The sequence goes on along the minus strand of NZ_CP040752.1, from coordinate 2,786,966 downwards.
CTGCCGCCGTACCGTCTCCACCGCCGCCTCGGCGAAGGCCCGGATGCGGCCCGTGTCCGCCGCGGCCCGCCACACCAGGCCGTACTCCAGCGGAGGAGCGTCGTCGAAAGGGATGTACGCGATATTCGGCCGGGAGTAGTACCTGACCTCGTGCGCGGCGGCCGGATGTACCCCCCGCCCCGCCCCGACCAGGGCGAGGAGCTCCTGCCGGGTCGCCGCCCGCTCACCGCGCTCGACGGGACGGCCCGCCGGAGTCGTGCGCGGCAGGAGATGGTCGAGCCAGTAGTCCGGTACGGGCCCCGAGAGGCTGAGCACCTTGTCCCCGGCGAGGTCGTCGACCCGGACGGAGTGCCTCTTCGCGAAGGGGTGCCGGGCGGAGACGGCCAGCACGCGGGTGTCGGAGATCAGTACGGGGCCGGTGGCCAGATCGGGTTCGACGACGGGGAACTGGGCGAGCAGCAGGTCGAGCTCGCCCGAGCGCAGCAGACCGAAGGGGTCGGAGAGCGGGGTCTCGTGCAGCAGGACCTCACCGGCTGCAGGGTGCCGCTCGCGGTACGCGGAGGCGGCGAACAGCACGAGCTCACCGGCGAGCGGACTGCTGAACCCGACGCGCAGCGGCTCGGCCAGACCGCGTCCCGCGGCGACCGCCCGCTCGACGCCCTCTCTGATCAGCTCGTAGCCGGGACGTATGTCGTCCGCGAGGCGGCGCCCGATCGACGTCAACTCCACGCGCCTGCTGGTCCGTTCGAAGAGTGCCGCGCCTATTCGCCGCTCCAGTTGCTTGATGCTCTGGCTGACCCGGGCCTGCGACACGTGCAGGCGCCGCGCGGTGCGGCCGAAGTGCAGCTCCTCGGTGAGGGCCAGGAAGATCTCGACGTCTCGGCGTTCCATAACCGTCAGGTTATCGATCGTTGCGCGACTGGCCGTTGTTCGGGGTCCGCCAGACGATCAAGGTTGAGGACATGAACACCGACATGAACACCGCCGCCAAGCCCCTCGCCGTCATCACCGGAGCCAGCTCGGGCATCGGCGCCGCCACCGCCCGTACCCTTTCCGCACTCGGCCACCCCCTCCTGCTGCTGGCCCGCAGGGTGGAGCGGATCGAGGCGCTCGGCCTCCCCGACACTCTCGCCAGGTCCGTCGATGTCACCGACGCCGAGGAGGTGGCCGGGGCCGTCCGGGAGGCCGAGGCGCTGTACGGCCCCGCCGACTTGATCGTCAACAACGCGGGCGTGATGCTGCTGGGCGAGGTGGCCAGGCAGCCGGCCGACGAGTGGGAGCGGATGTTCGACGTCAATGTGCGGGGTCTGCTCCATGGGGTACGTGCGGTCCTGCCCGGCATGATTGAGCGCGGCCACGGCACGGTGATCAACATCAGCTCGGTCGCGGGACGCAGGACCTACGCCAACCACACGGTCTACAGCGGCAGCAAGTTCGCCGTGCACGGCATGTCCGAGAGCCTGCGCGAGGAGGTCGCGGGCCACGGGGTCCGCGTCGTCACCATCGCCCCGGGAGCCGTTGAGACGGAACTGCTCTCGCACACCACCGACGAGGCGGTGAAGGCCGACTACCAGGCCTTCAAGGACTCCATCGAGGTGCTCGCCCCCGAAGACGTGGCTGCGGCGATCGGCTTCGTGTACCAGCAGCCGCAGCGCGTCACCCTGCGCGAGTTGGTCCTCGCGGCCACCGCCCAAGTGGCCTGAGCTTGTCGGTTATCCGGTTCGGCGGGGCCAGGGCCGGCGCAGGTCGACGGCGAGCGGGCGGGCGAGCCGGAGCCGGGTGTGGGCGGCGATCACCAGCCAGGTCCAGCGGTCGGCTGCCTGCGGGCTCCGCAGTCGTGGCTTCGTCCAGCCAAGGGTCTGCTTGAACAGGCGAAATGTGTGCTCGACGTCGAAGCGTCGGAGGAAGGACTGCCGGCAGCGGTCGACATCGGCCATGGTGGCGCCGGTGCCCGACCACCGCAGCCAGGCCGGCTTGTTCACCCCGCCCGACGGCAGGTGCTCGACGACCAGGCGGATGACGGTGCCCTCGATGATGGGCAGTGGCCCCTCGTAGTCGGTCCAGGCCGCCCGGCGGGTCAGCCGCGGGTGCAGCCGGTGCCATGCCTGTGCGGCGGCCTTTCCGCAGAGGCGGGCGTCGGTGACCGTCACGGCCTGCTCGTCGCCCCAGGTGGCGGGGTCGCCGGAGACGAACTCGCTGCCGTGCTCGGGCGGCCGGCCGCCCTTGGGGTCGTAGACGCGCGGTGGCGTCGGCCGGCGCATCACCCGGTTCCGAGCGCAGGCGGCCGAGAATCCGCCCGACATGTCGGCTCTCGGGCACATGCGACATCTGACCCCCCTAGTGGCGTTGCGCAGGGAGGTCAGACTACGGCGGGGCGCTGACAGTGGAGGCCGTGACCGGAATCGAACCGGCGTAACTCGCTTTGCAGGCGAGTCCCTCAACCACTCGGGCACACGGCCAAGTTGTGCTCAGTGCGTTCAATCAACGTACGGGGCGGTCGCGGGGGTATCAACGGGTTCGGCGGGGCCGCAATGCGACTGCCATGCCGCGTTTACGCGGCGCCCCCGCCCTCGTGCGCCTCCGGGTCGTGGCCCCTCGTCAGGAATGATTCCACCACCGGGCGGAACAGGTCCGGCTCGTCCACCCAGGGGTAGTGGCCTACGCCGTGGAGAGTGCGGACGGACGCCGTGCGGAAGGAGGTGGCGACCAGTTCGCCGGCGCGGAGGCCCGCCAGGGCGTCGCGGTCGCCGGTGATGACGAGGACGGGGCACTTGACCTCGCGGAGGCGGTCGAGGAGGGCGGCGCGGGCCGGTTCGTCGACGCCTTGCCAGAAGCCGGCGCGGGGGGCGGGGCCGAGCTGGTCGGGTTCGGTGGCGGCGTGGGCGCGCTGGGGGGCCTCCCAGCGGCCGTAGCCCATGGGGGCGGCGCGGAGGAGGAGGCTGCGGACTTCCTTCATGTCGGCGGTCGTCGGAAGGGTGTGGACGGCCACGTACGCGTCCGGCCACCAGGACTCCTCCGCGCGGGACTCGAAGATCTCCTCGGCGTCGTCCGGCAGCCGGCCCTGGAGCCGTGATCCGGGGGTGACGAGGACGAGCCGGGTGAGGCGGTGGCCGTACAGGGCCGCGTAGGCCTGGGCCGTTGCGCACGCCGCGTCGTGGGCGAGGAGGGCGAACGCCTCCAGGCCCAGGTGCGCGCGGAGGGATTCGAGGTCCTCGGCGAGGGCCGGGAAGGCGTAGCCGGAGGGGTCGGGGGCGGGCGGCGAGGCGCCCGTGCCGCGGCTGTCGGGGATGACGAGGGTGCGATGGGTGTCCAGCCCGCCGAGGTCGCCGAGGTAGGCGGCGTCCCTGCCGGGGCCGCCCGCCAGGCACAGCAGCGGGGCCCCGGGCTCCGGTCCTTCCAGTACCCGGTAGCTCAGTTCCACCCCGTCGTACGATGCGTAGTGCGGCATAAGTCCACCTTGCCCTATCTATCCGCTCAGCCCGCTCATCCCATTCATCCCGCTCATTCCGCTGATCCAGAAGCCACCCCTCGGTTCTCTCCCCCCTATCCCAAATTCCGCTTATGATTCCGGCGTGTTCGACTCGCGGCACATCAAGACGTTCCACGCGGTGGTCACGGCCGGTTCCTACTCCGCGGCCGCCCGCGTGCTCGGCTACACCCAGCCCGCGATCACCCAGCAGATGAAGGCGCTGGAGCGCTCCGTCGGCACCCCGCTGTTCACCCGCGTCGGCCGCCGGATGCGGCTCACCGAGGCCGGCGAGGCGCTCTCCCGGCACGCCGAGACCATCCTCGACAGCCTCACGGCCGCGCAGCAGCAGATGAGTTCACTGACCCGGCTGCGCGCCGGGCGGGTCAGGGTCTGCGCCTTTCCCAGCGCGAGCGCCACCCTGATACCGGAGGCGCTGGCCCGGCTCGCCGCCGACCACCCGGGTATCCGCGTCGAGCTGCTGGAGGGCGAGCCGCCCGACTCGATCCGCCGCCTCGTGCGCGGCGAGTGCGACATCACGCTCGCCTTCACCTATCCCGGCCTGCACGAACAGGTCCCCGAGGAGCTGGTGGAGATACCGCTCATGGAGGACCAGCTGACGGTCCTGATGCCCGTGGGGCACCACCTCGCCCGCCGCCGCGCCGTCCAGCTCGCCGACCTCTCCGAGGAGCGCTGGATCGCCGGCTGCCTGCGCTGCCGCACCAATTTCCTCCACGAGTGCGCCGAAGTCGGCTTCGCCCCCGACATCGCCTTCACCACCGACGACAACCTCGTCGTGCAGTCCCTGGTCGCCGAGGGGCTCGGCATCGCGATGATGCCGGGTCTGGTGCTGTCCTTCATGCGCCACGACCGGATCACCGGGCGGGCGCTGGACCCGGCCTCGCGCCGCCAGGTCTCGGCGTACGTCCTGCGCGACCATCTACGGATCCCGGCCACCGCACTCGTCCTGGACGAGCTGAAGGCGGTGGCGGCCCGGCGCGTCGGCTGCTGACCGGATCCAGTGCGTCCGGAGCCTCAACTCATAAGCTCCCGTTGGGTTCCGGCCAACAGACTGTCGTTGGACCCGCCGGTCCGCCCGCCTCGACCCTGCACTCATGACCACTCCCACCGCAGCCCCGACGACCGCGCGCCTGGCCCAGCTCGTCGACGACGTCCGGGAAGCCGTAGGCCGTGGCCTGCCGCCCGACACGACGGCCTACATCGTCGGCGAGCGGCTCGCCGCCCACCTCGGCGCCGACGACCTGCTCACCGCCGAACAGCGCGAGGGCGACCCCGACCGCTACCGCCAGCACATCCTGCACGCCGAACACGACGGCAGCTTCTCCGTCGTCGCGCTCGTGTGGATGCCCGGCCAGCAGACCTCCGTCCACGACCACGTCTCCTGGTGCGTCACCGGCGTCCACGAGGGCACCGAGAGCGAGCGGCGCTACCGGCTCGTGCCCGACGGCACGACCGCCCGCCTGGTCGCCACCGAGGACGTCGTCAACCACCAGGGCGACGTGTGCGGCTTCGCGCCGCCCGGTGACATCCACCGCGTCCGCAACGCTTGTACGACCAAGGCGATCTCCCTCCACATCTACGGCGCCGACATCTCCCGCCTGGGCTCCAGCGTGCGGCGCGTCTACGACCTCCCGGCCGACGAAATCTGATGGCACTCACCACCGCACGGACGAACAGCAACAGCACACCCACGAGCGCGCCTCCCCGCCCCGCCCACGGCGCGCTCCCCGGGCTCGCCACGGCCGCCGCGGGCGTGGCCGTCGCCTGGGCCGTGCACCTGCTCGTCCCGGCCGTCCCCATGCTCACCGCCGCCGTCGTCCTCGGCATCGCCGCGGCCCACGCACCGGGCGTACGGGTACGGGCATGGGTGCGCGGCGCCGCCCGGCCCGGCCTCACCCTCGCCGGCAAGCGGCTCATGCGGATCGGCGTCGTCCTGCTAGGGCTCAAGCTCGGCCTCGACGACGTCCTCGGCCTCGGCTGGGCCACCGTCGCCATGGTGATCGCCGTCGTGGCGGCCACCTTCACCGGCACGCTCTGGCTCGGGCGCAGGCTGGGCCTCCGCGGCGACCAGCCCCTGCTCATCGCCACCGGCTACTCGATCTGCGGCGCCTCGGCCATCGGCGCGGTCAGCGAGGTCTCGGGCAGCGACGAGGAGGACGTCGCGACGTCCGTGGCCCTGGTGACCCTCTGCGGCACCCTCGCCATCGCCGTCCTGCCGCTCCTGCACCACCCCCTCGGCCTCGACGACGCGCAGTTCGGCCGCTGGGTCGGCGCGGGCGTCCACGACGTCGGCCAGGTCGTGGCCACGGCGCAGACCGCCGGGCCGGCGGCGCTCACCGACGCCGTGCTGGTCAAGCTGATGCGGGTGGCGCTGCTCGCGCCGCTCGTCGCGGCGGTGGCCGTGTCGGTACGCAGGCGGCGCCGGGCGGCCGCGCAGGCCGCGCAGGCCGTGCCGTCCGGACCCTCCGGATCGTCCGGACCCTCCGGATCGTCCGGGCCGTCCGGGAAGCGGCCCCCGCTCGTCCCCCTGTTCGTGCTCGGGTTCCTCGCCATGGTCGGCGTCCGTACCACCGGCTGGGTGCCGGCCGCCGGACTGGACCTCGCCGCGCACGCCCAGGAACTGCTCCTCGCCGCCGCCCTCTTCGGGCTCGGCAGCGCCGTCCACCTGCCCTCTCTGGTCCGCACCGGCGGGCGCGTCGCGGCGCTGGGGCTGTGCTCGTGGGTCGTGATCGCGGGGGCCTCGTACGGGGGCGTGCTGCTGACGACGTGACGAGGTGACCGGGCCCGGCCCGGTCACGTCGGGCCCTTCGGCCCCTCGGGGCCCGCCGCACTCCTAGGACCCAAGTCCGACCCGATCTCGTCCCCGCGACAGGCGCCGGAAGCGGACTCCGTCCGTACGCTCAATCAATATGACCGCAGCAGAATCCGCAGCCGAATCCGTGGCCCCACGGGCCACCGACGCGACCGACCGGGCCGAGGGCATACTGGGCCGCCGCCACCGTGCGCTGACCCTCGGCATCATCTCCGTCGTCTCGCTCATCGCCTTCGAATCGAGCGCGGTCAACACCGCGATGCCGGTCGCCGCCCGCGCCCTCGACGGCATCGGGCTCTACGCCTTCGCCTTCTCCGCCTTCTTCACCGCGAGCCTGTTCGCGATGACCCTGTCGGGGGAGTGGTGCGACCGCTCCGGCCCCCTCGTCCCCCTCTTCACCGGCATCGCCGCCTTCGGCACCGGCCTGGTGATCGCCGGGTCGGCGCAGCGCATGTGGATGTTCGTCGCCGGGCGCGGGGTGCAGGGCATCGGCGGCGGACTGGTGATCGTCGCCCTGTACGTGGTGGTCGGCCGGGCCTATCCGGAGCGGCTGCGCGCCTCCGTCATGGCCTCGTTCTCGGCCGCCTGGGTGGTGCCGGTGATCGTCGGCCCGCTGGTGGCCGGGACCGTCACCGAGCAGGTCGGCTGGCGCTGGGTGTTCCTGGCGATCCCCGTGCTGATCCTGCTGCCCCTGGCCGTGATGCTCCCGGCGCTGCGCGCCCTGCCGCCCGCCGTCGCGCCGGGGACGCCGGACCGCCGCCGCATCCTGCTGGCGCTCGCGGTCGCGGCCGGCGCGGGGCTGCTGCAGTACGCGGGCCAGGACCTGCGCCCCCTGGCCGCCGTACCGGCCGTGGCCGGGCTCGCCCTGCTGGTGCCCTGCATACGGCGGCTGCTGCCGCGCGGCACCTTCCGCGCGGGCCGCGGGCTGCCGTCGGTCGTGCTGCTGCGCGGCATCGCGCAGGGCTCGTTCCTGGCGGCCGAGACGTTCATCCCGCTGATGCTCGTCACCGAGCGCGGCCTGTCCGCGACCCTCGCCGGGCTCTCCCTCACCGGCGGCGGCCTGACCTGGGCGCTCGGTTCGTACACCCAGAGCCGCCGCCGGGCCGAGCCGTACCGCGAGCGGCTGATGAGCCTCGGCATGGTGCTGGTGGCGCTCGCCGTCGCGCTGATGTCGGCGGTGCTGGTGCACGGCGTGCCGGTGTGGGTGGCGGGCGCGTCCTGGGTGATCGGCGGCTACGGCATGGGGCTGACGATCTCCAGCGGCGCGGTGCTGCTGCTGAAGCTGTCCCGGCGCGGCGAGGAGGGCACCAACGCGGCCTCGCTGCAGACGGCCGACGCGCTCGGCAGCATCGTCCTGGTCGGGCTCGCCGGAGTGCTCTTCGTCTCCTTCGGCGGCGGCTCGGCGAGCGCCGCGAGCGCCGGTGCGGCCGCCCCGGCGCACGCCTTCGCGGCGGTCTTCGCGGCCGCCTCGGCGTTCGCGCTGGTGGGCGCGTACGTCGCCACCCGGCTCGCCCCGCGCGACGCCCCCGGCCGCCGTGTGACCTCGGTCCCACCCTCGGGTGACCCCGGGGCGTAACCCCGGAGCGTGAACCCCGGCACCGGTAGGCTGACGCGGTTGCCGACCGCCGACCAGCCGACGGAGACCGTGACTACCACCACCACCAACCACCATCTCTCCCCTGCTTTCCCCGGCCGGGCCCCTTGGGGTACCGCGAACAAGCTCCGCGCCTGGCAGCAGGGCGCCATGGAGAAGTACGTCCAGGAGCAGCCCCGCGACTTCCTCGCCGTCGCCACCCCCGGCGCCGGCAAGACGACCTTCGCCCTCACCCTGGCCTCCTGGCTGCTGCACCACCACGTCGTGCAGCAGGTGACCGTCGTCGCCCCGACCGAGCACCTGAAGAAGCAGTGGGCGGAAGCGGCGGCCCGGATAGGCATCAAGCTCGACCCGGAGTACAGCGCAGGCCCCCTCGGCCGCGAGTACCACGGCGTCGCCGTGACCTACGCCGGCGTGGGCGTGCGCCCCATGCTCCACCGCAACCGCAGCGAGCAGCGCAAGACCCTCGTCATCCTCGACGAGATCCACCACGCCGGCGACTCCCGCTCGTGGGGCGAGGCCTGCCTGGAGGCCTTCGAGCCGGCGACGCGCCGCCTGTGCCTGACCGGCACGCCCTTCCGCTCCGACACCAACCCCATCCCGTTCGTCACGTACGAGGAGGGCAACGACGGCATCCGCCGCTCCTCCGCCGACTACACGTACGGATACGGCAACGCCCTCGCCGACGGCGTCGTCCGCCCGGTCATCTTCCTCTCCTACAGCGGCAACATGCGCTGGCGCACCAAGGCGGGCGACGAGCTCGAGGCCCGCCTCGGCGAGCCGATGACCAAGGACGCCGTCTCCCAGGCGTGGCGCACGGCGCTCGACCCGCGCGGCGAGTGGATGCCGAACGTGCTGCGGGCCGCCGACCGCCGGCTGACCGAGGTGCGCAAGTCCATCCCGGACGCGGGCGCCCTCGTCATCGCCTCCGACCAGGAGTCCGCCCGCGCCTACGCCAAGCTGATCCGCGAGATCACCGGCGAGGGCGCCACGCTCGTGCTGTCCGACGACAGCGGCGCCTCCCAGCGCATCGACGACTTCTCGGCCTCGGACGCCCGCTGGATGGTCGCCGTCCGCATGGTGTCCGAGGGCGTGGATGTGCCCCGCCTCGCCGTCGGCGTCTACGCCACGACGATCTCCACGCCGCTGTTCTTCGCGCAGGCCGTCGGCCGCTTCGTGCGCTCGCGCCGGCGCGGCGAGACCGCCTCCGTCTTCCTGCCGACCGTCCCCAACCTGCTGACCTTCGCCAACGAGATGGAGGTCGAGCGCGACCACGTCCTCGACAAGCCCAAGAAGGAGGGCGAGGAGGACCCCTACGCCGAGGAGGACAAGCTCCTCGCCGAGGCGGAGCGCCAGCAGGACGAGGACACCGGCAGCGACGACCAACTCTCCTTCGAGGCCCTGGAGTCCGACGCGGTCTTCGACCGGGTCCTCTACAACAACGCCGAGTTCGGCATGCAGGCGCACGCGGGCAGCGAGGAGGAGCAGGACTACCTCGGCATCCCCGGCCTGCTCGAGCCCGAGCAGGTGGAGCTGCTGCTGCAGAAGCGGCAGGCGCGCCAGATCGCCCACAGCCGCAAGCGCCCGGACGCCGAGGCGGACCTCCTCGAACTGCCCGCGGAGCGCCGCCCGGTGGTCACCCACAAGGAGCTCCTCGAACTGCGCAAGCAGCTCAACACCCTCGTGGGCGCCTACGTCCACCAGAGCGGCAAGCCCCACGGCGTCATCCACACCGAACTCCGCCGCGTGTGCGGCGGCCCGCCGAGCGCGGAGGCGACGGCCGGGCAGCTCAACGAGCGCATCAAGAAGGTGCGCGAGTGGGCCACGCGCATGAAGTAGCAGGCAGAAGTAGCAGGCGTGAAGTAGCAGGCGTGAAGTAGAGCGCGCCCTACGGCGTACCGATGACGGGGCCGGTGTCCGCATGATGGGACACCGGCCCCGATATTCGTGATTCGGCCTCCGCCTGACCGGATCGCGGGCAGACTCTTCCGCTGAGCGGACCGGCGGCGCTACGGTTCCGGTCACGCACACGCCCCGTGGCAGCGCCGCCGCGGAGCGCAGCCGGTGCAAGAAGCGCAAGAAGCGCACGTAGTGCAAGAAGCGCTGAAGCGAAGCAAGAAGCGACAAGCCGCCGGCGGCCTCTCCTCGCGCGCTGCCGGACGGGACGGCGGCGCACCCCACCCGACGAGAGCCGCCATACATCGGAGGAGGGGCGTCGTGACCGCGGAGACCTCGCAGACGCTCGACAGAGGACTGCGCGTCCTCAAACTGCTCGCCGACACCGACCACGGCCTGACCGTCACCGAGCTGTCCACCCGGCTCGGGGTCAACCGCACCGTGGTCTACCGCCTGCTCGCCACACTGGAGCAGCACGCACTCGTCCGCCGCGACATCGGCGGGCGGGCCCGCGTGGGCCTCGGGGTACTGCGGCTCGGCCGCCAGGTGCACCCGCTGGTGCGCGAGGCGGCCCTGCCCGCCCTGCGCTCCCTGGCCGAGGACATCGGGGCCACCGCCCACCTCACGCTCGTCGACGGCACCGAGGCGCTCGCGGTGGCCGTCGTCGAGCCGACGTGGACGGACTATCACGTGGCCTACCGCGCGGGCTTCCGCCACCCCCTGGACCGGGGCGCGGCGGGCCGCGCCATACTCGCCGCCCGCCGCGGCGAGAGCGACGGCCCCGGCTACGCCCTCACGCACGGCGAGCTGGAGGCCGGCGCGAGCGGCGCGGCGGCGCCCCTGCTCGGCGTCCTGGGGATCGAGGGCAGCGTGGGGGTGGTGATGCTCACGGACTCGATCCCCGACCGCGTCGGGCCCCGCGTGGTGGAGGCGGCCAAGGAGGTCGCGGACGCCCTGCGCTGACGCCGCCGGCCCGGTCGCTTCCCGCCCTCGCCGCGCCTCGCCCGGCGAGGGCGCATGTCACGGTTGGGACGCACGTGAACTAGATTCGCTGCATGCCCGCTCCGACCACGCCCGCCCGGTCCCGCCGCGCCCGGACCCTCGCCGTCTGTGCCGTGCCCGTCGTCGCCCTGCTCGCCTCGGTCCCCTTCGTGTCGCTGCCGTTCTCGGTCGCACAGCCGGGTTCGACGGTGGACGTGCTCGGCACGCACGAGGGCAGACAGGTCATCGAGATCGAGGGCGCGCAGGCCCGCAGGACCACGGGCCAGCTGCGCATGACGACGATCGTGGTGACGGGCCCGCGCGTCGACGTGGACCTGGGCGACGTGATCAGCGGCTGGACCCGTACGGACCGGGCCGTGATGCCGCACGACGCCGTCTACCCCGTCGGCGACTCCGACGAGGAGGTCGACGCGCACAACAAGGCGGAGATGAAGAAGTCGCAGGACGCCGCCACGGACGCCGCCCTGCGCTACCTGCACCGCTCGCCGGACGAGCTGAAGGTCGGCCTCAGCCTGGCCGACGTGGGCGGCCCGAGCGCGGGGCTCCTCTTCACCCTCGGGATCATCGACAAGGTCGACGGCGACGGCCGCGGCGGCGACCTCACCGGCGGGCGGACCATCGCGGGCACGGGCACGATCGACGCCGACGGGTCGGTCGGCCAGGTCGGTGGCGTGCCGCTGAAGACACAGGCGGCCCGGCGCGACGGCGCGACGGTCTTCCTCGTCCCGAAGGGCGAGTGCTCGGCCGCCGAGGCGAATCTGCCCAAGGGGCTGCGGCTGATCCCCGTGCAGAAGCTGCAGGACGCGGTCACGTCGCTGCGCGCCCTGCGGTCCGGGGACGAGGACGCCGTCCCCACCTGCTGACCCCGCCCCGCCCGTTCCCGGCCGATGAAGTTCACCGGCTGATGAACCCTTCCTTCAGCAGCCACTCCTTCGCGACCTCGTGCGGGTCCTGCCCGTCCACGTCCACCTTCGCGTTGAGCTCCCGCGCCACGACGTCGTCGAGCCGTGCCGTGATGGGGTCCAGCACGTCCTTGATCGCCGGGTGCTTGCGCAGCGTGGCGCTGTTGATCTCCGGCGCGGCGTTGTAGTTGGGGAAGAAGTGCTTGTCGTCGTCCATGACGACGAGGTGCATCGCCGCGATGCGGCCGTCGGTGGTGAACACCTCCCCGAAGGTGCAGGAACCACCCCCGGAGACCTGGGTGTAGATGATGCCGCCGTCCATCTTCTGGACGCGGGAGGCGGGCACGTTCATCCCGTAGGCCTTCGCCATGCCCTGCAGCCCGTCGTCGCGCGCGGCGAACTCGCTCTCCACGCACAGCGTCACCGCCCCCGGGTTCCGCCGCGAGAGCGCCGCCACGTCCGAGAGGGTGCGGGTGCCGTACCTGCGCGCGTCGGCCCGGTTCATCGCCAGCGCGTAGGTGTTGTCCAGGGCCGCGGGGGCGAGCCAGGTGAGGCCGTTGCGCGCGTCGGCGTCGGCGACGGCCCGCCACTGCCGCGCGGGGTCGGGGATGGGCCGGTCGTGGCCGAGGTACGTGATCCAGGCGGTGCCCGTGTACTCGTACATGCCGTCCGCCTCGCCGGACCGGACCGCCTCGCGGGCCCCGACCGAGCCCTGGATGTTGGTGCGGTCCAGCACCTTCGCGCCGGCGGCCTGGAAGGCCAGGCCCATGATCTGGCCGAGCACGATGTTCTCGCTGAAGCTCTTGGACGTGACCGTCAGGTCGGCGCCCTTGAGCGGCAGGCCCCGGCCGACCGAACCGGGGCGGACGCCGTCGGCCATGGGGGAGCCGCTGGTCAGGCCGCAGCCGCCGGTGAGGGAGGCGAGGAGGACGAGGGCGAGCGCCGGCGCCGCGGCCCGGACCGCCGCCCGGACCGCTGCGCGCCGCCCGGCCCTCCGCCCTCCGGCCACCTGCCGCCGCCGGGCCATCTCAGGAGGCCTCCAGGCCGCGCGGCCGCAGCAGCAGCTCGGCCAGGGACGCCAGCCAGTCCACGAGCAGCGCGAGCGCCACGGTCAGCACGGACCCCAGTACGAGCACCGGCATCCGCTGGTTGGTGATGCCCGAGGCGATCAGGTCGCCGAGCCCGCCGCCCCCGCCGAAGTAGGCGAGCGTGGCCGTGCCCACGTTGAGGACGAGCGCGGTGCGCACGCCCGCGAGGATCAGCGGTACGGCCAGCGGCAGTTCGACCCGGCGCAGCACCCCGGTGGCGGACATGCCGATGCCGCGCGCGGCCTCCACCAGGGTCGGGTCGATGGCGCGCAGCCCTGCGACGGTGTTGGCGAGGACGGGCAGCACCGCGTAGATGACGATGCCGACGAGCGCGGCCCGCATGCCGATGCCCAGCCAGATCACCAGCAGCGCGAGCAGACCGATGGCGGGGGTGGCCTGGCCGACGTTGGCGACGGCGATGACGGCGGGCGCGGCGGGGCGCAGCCGGCGCCGGGTGAGCAGGATGCCCAGCGGGATGGCGATGATCAGGACGAAGAAGGTGGAGACCACGGTGAGGACGACGTGCTGGCGCAGGCGCAGCCAGACGTTGCCGTCGGCGATCGAGTTGCGGGCGACGGAGTCCAGGCCGGCGCCGCGGAACCACAGCCAGGTGGCCAGCAGCAGGACGAGCAGGAAGCAGGGCCGCAGGAGCAGCTTCCGCCAGGTGACGCGCCGCGCGGGGCGCGCGGCGGGCGGGCGCGGCCCGGGCGACCCGCCCTCACCGGAAGGAGCACCCGCGCCCGCGAGACCCGGCTGCCCACCGTCCGCGCCCGAGCTCTCCGTCCGCCCGCCGTCCTCGCCCGAGTCCTGCGTCCGCCCGCCGGTCACGCCAGTTCCTCCGGCGCGTCGGTCGTGCCCTCCTGTTCCTCCAGCACCTGCTGGGCGCGCTGTTCCTCCAGCAGGTGCTGGTGTTCGACGGCGTCGAGCCGGTCTTCCTCCAGCAGTTCGTGCACGGAGTTCATGAGGGTCTCCATGTCGACGACCCCCTCGTAGCGGCCGCGCCGCCCGGTGACGGGCACCCGGCCCGCGTTGTCGATGAGGACGGCTTCCAGGGCGTCGCGCAGCGTCGCGTCGCGGGTGACGGTGTCGTGCACGAGGGTGCCGGCGCGGGCGAGGGAGCCCTGGGCACGCATCAGGTCGCCGCGCCGGAGCCATTTGTACGGGCGGTGGTGCCGGTCCAGCAGCAGCACTTCGTTGGTGGTGCCGCGGCGCAGCCGCTCGAAGATCGTCTGGAGGGGGTCGTCGACGGTGGCGGTGGGGAAGTCGACGACGCCCACGTCCCGTACCCGCGTGAGGTTGAGCCGCTTGAGGGCCGCGCCCGCCCCCACGAAGCCGGAGACGAAGTCGTCGGCGGGGTTGGTGAGGATGGCCTCGGGGGTGTCGAACTGGGCGATGTGCGAGCGCTCGCGGAGCACGGCGATGCGGTCGCCGAGCTTGATGGCCTCGTCGAAGTCGTGGGTGACGAAGACGATCGTCTTGTGCAGCTCGTGCTGCAGCCGGATCAGCTCGTCCTGCAGGTGGTCGCGGGTGATCGGGTCGACCGCGCCGAACGGCTCGTCCATCAGCAGCACCGGCGGATCGGCGGCCAGGGCGCGGGCCACGCCGACGCGCTGCTGCTGCCCGCCGGAGAGCTGGCGCGGGTAGCGGCCCTGGAACTCGCCGGGGTCGAGCCCCACCAGGTCGAGCATCTCCTCCACGCGCTCGTCGATCCGCCGCTTCGGCCAGCCGGTCATGCGCGGGACGAGCGAGATGTTCTGGGCGACGGTCATGTGGGGGAACAGCCCGGAGGCCTGGATGGCGTAGCCGATCTTGCGGCGCAGGCGCACCGGGTCGATGCCGGTGACGTCCTCGCCGTCGATGCGGATGCGGCCCGACGTCGGCTCGATCAGCCGGTTGATCATCTTCATGGTGGTGGTCTTGCCGCAGCCGGACGGGCCGACGAAGACCACCAGTTCCCCGGCCTTGATGTCCATGTTCACGCAGTCCACGGCGGGCGCGGGGTTGCCGGGATAGCGCTTGGTGAGGTTCTCCAGCTGGATGGTGGCTCCGGGCGCGTCAGCCACGGATCCCCCTCGGGACGGTCAGCCGGCCGATCAGCACGTACGCCGCGTCGAAGAGCAGGGCGAGCACGATGATCCCGAGCGTCCCGGCGAGCACCTGGTTGAGGGCGTTGGCGCTGCCCAGCGAGGAGACGCCGCGGAAGATCTCGTTGCCCAGCCCCGGCCCGGAGGCGTACGCGGCCACCGCCGCGATGCCCATCAGCATCTGCGTGGCCACCCGGATCCCGGTGAGGATCGGCGGCCAGGCGAGCGGCAGCTCGACGCGCAGGAGCCGGGCCGCGCGGGACATCCCGATCCCCTTCGCGGCGTCCACGAGCGAGGGGTCCACGCCCCGCAGCCCCACCACCGCGTTGCGGACGATCGGCAGCAGCCCGTAGAGCACGAGCGCCGTGACCGTCGGCGCCACGCCCAGGCCGGTGAGCGGGATGAGCAGGCCGAGCAGGGCCAGCGAGGGGATGGTGAGCAGGGTCGCCGTCGTGGTCACCGCGAGGTTGCCCGCCCACTCGCTGCGGTAGGTGAGCACGCCGATCACGACGCCGAGGACGGTCGCGACCACCATGCACTGGAAGACGGCGCTGGCGTGCTGCCAGCCGTCCGCCAGCAGCTGTGCACGGCGGCCGGCCACGTACTCCCAGAAGCTCACCCGCTCGCCTCCCTGTCGCGGTGTCGCGCCTTCGAACCTCAGGGCTGGTACGGGGCCTGCGACGCCTGCTGCACCAGCGGGATGATCCGCAGCGGCACGGCGTTCTCCATGACGATCGCCGTGGAGGCCCGCACGATGCCATCAAAACCCACAACCCGGTCGATCACACGCTGGAGGTCGGCGTTCGAGCGTGCGACCAGGCGGCAGAGCATGTCGCCGCGCCCGGTGGTGGTGTGCAGCTCCAGCACCTCGGGGACGGTCGCGAGGTGCGCCCGGACGTCGCCGCCCTGCCCCTGCTTGATCTCCAGCGTCGCGAAGGCCGTCACCGGATAGCCCAGCGCCGCCGGGTCCACGTCCGGGCCGAAGCCGCGGATGACGCCCTGCGCCTGCAGCCGGTCCAGCCGCGCCTGGACGGTCCCGCGCGCCACGCCCAGCCGGCGCGAGGCCTCCAGCACGCCGATCCGCGGCTCCTCCGCCAGCAGCTCGATCAGCCGGCCGTCCAAACGATCGATCGCCATGCGGTCCTCCCAGTAGTCAGCATGTACAGAACGTCCGGTGTTACCGGCGGTCTGCTATGCAGTCTGCCCAGTGAATACGCAAACTATTGCGCACCTTGTGGATCGGCGGGACCCTGCGGCCATGACTCAGACCACGGATCACACCCCGCACACCGCACGGCAGGCCGACCCCTTCCCGGTCAAGGGGATGGACGCGGTGGTCTTCGCCGTCGGCAACGCCAAGCAGGCCGCCCACTACTACTCCACCGCCTTCGGCATGAAGCTCGTCGCCTACCGCGGCCCGGAGAACGGAAGCCGCGAAAGCGCGAGCTACGTGCTGGAGTCGGGCGGCGCCCGCTTCGTCCTCACCACGGTCATCAAGGCCGCGACCGACCGCGGCCGGGCGCTGGCCGCCCACGTCGCCGAGCACGGCGACGGCGTCGTCGACCTCGCCATCGAGGTGCCGGACGCGCGCGCCGCGTACGCCTACGCCGTCGAGCACGGCGCCACCGGCCTGGAGGCCCCGTACGAACTGGAGGACGAGCACGGCAAGGTCGTCCTCGCCGCCATCGCCACCTACGGCGAGACCCGCCACACGCTCGTCGAGCGCTCCGCCTACACCGGCCCGTACCTGCCGGGCTACGTGGCCGCCAAGCCGCTCGTCGAGCCCGGGGAACGCCGCTTCCAGGCGATCGACCACTGCGTGGGCAACGTCGAACTCGGCAAGATGGACGAGTGGGTGTCGTTCTACAACAACGTCATGCACTTCACGAACATGAAGGAGTTCGTGGGCGACGACATCGCCACCGAGTACTCCGCGCTCATGTCGAAGGTCGTCGCCGACGGCACCCGCAAGGTGAAGTTCCCGCTCAACGAGCCGGCCATCGCGAAGAAGAAGTCGCAGATCGACGAGTACCTCGAGTTCTACAACGGCCCCGGCGTCCAGCACATCGCCCTCGCCACCAACGACATCGTCGCCACCGTGCGCGCCATGCGGGCGGCGGGCGTGCAGTTCCTCGACACCCCGGACTCGTACTACGACACGCTGGGCGAGTGGGTCGGCGAGACCCGCGTACCGGTCGACACCCTGCGCGAACTGAAGATCCTCGCGGACCGCGACGAGGACGGCTACCTGCTGCAGATCTTCACCAAGCCCGTGCAGGACCGGCCGACCGTCTTCTTCGAGATGATCGAGCGGCACGGCTCCATGGGCTTCGGCAAGGGCAACTTCAAGGCGCTCTTCGAGGCGATCGAGCGGGAGCAGGAGAAGCGCGGCAACCTGTAGCACCCTCTGGCCGCCTCCAGCCCGATTCGCACAAGGGTGCCCGGGGAATGAGCCCCCCATGGGCGATCTGATCAAGCTGTTGCGCGAAGGGCTCCCCGCGGAGGCGATCCTCACCGACCCCGACGTCACCGCGTCCTACGCCAAGGACATGGCCGGCTTCTGCGCCGCGGGGCGACCCGCGGTCGTCACGCTGCCCCGCACCGTGGAGCACGTTCAGCACGTCATGCGCACCGCCACCGCCTTGCGGGTCCCCGTCGTCCCGCAAGGCGCCCGCACCGGCCTGTCCGGCGCGGCCAACGCGAGCGACGGCTGCATCGTCCTCTCCCTCGTCAAGATGGACCGCATCCTGGAGATCGACCCCGTCGACCGCGTCGCCGTCGTCGAACCGGGCGTCGTCAACGCCGTGCTCTCCCGCGCCGTCGCCGAACAGGGCCTCTACTACCCGCCCGACCCCTCCAGCTGGGAGCAGTGCACCATCGGCGGCAACATCGGCACCGCCTCCGGCGGGCTGTGCTGCGTGAAGTACGGCGTCACCGCCGAATACGTCCTCGGCCTCGACGTCGTCCTGGCCGACGGCCGGCTGCTCAAGACGGGCCGCCGCACGGCGAAGGGCGTCGCGGGCTACGACCTCACCCGCCTGTTCGTGGGCTCCGAGGGCAGCCTCGGCATCGTCGTACGGGCCGTCCTCTCCCTCCGCCCGGCCCCGCCCCAACAGCTCGTGCTGGCCGCCGAGTTCCCCTCCGTAGCCGCGGCCGGCGCGGCCGTCCGCGAGATCATGGCCCGCGGCCACGCCCCCTCGCTGCTGGAGCTCATGGACGGCACGACGATCCGCGCCGTCAACGCCATGGCGCGCATGGGCCTCCCCGAGACCACCGAGGCCCTCCTGCTCGCCGCCTTCGACACCCCCGACCCGGCGGCGGACCTCGCCGCCGTCGCCGAGCTGTGCACGGCCGCCGGAGCCGACCAGGTCGTCCCCGCCGAGGACGCCGCCGAGTCCGAGCTGCTCCTGCAGGCCCGCCGGCTCGCCCTCACCGCCCTGGAGGCCCTCCGCCCCGCCACCATGATCGACGACGTGTGCGTCCCGCGCTCCCGCCTCGCCGACATGCTCGAAGGCACCGCCGGGATCGCCCGCAAGTACGGGCTCACCATCGGCGTCTGCGCCCACGCGGGCGACGGCAACACCCACCCCGTCGTCTGCTTCGACCCCGCCGACGCCGACGAGTCGCGCCGCGCCCGCGAGTCCTTCGACGCGATCATGGCCCTCGGCCTGGAGCTGGGCGGCACGATCACCGGCGAGCACGGCGTGGGCGTCCTGAAAAAGGAGTGGCTGGCGAGGGAACTGGGCCCGGTGGGCCTGGAGATCCAGCGCGGCATCAAAACGGTCCTCGACCCCCAGGGCATCCTCAACCCGGGCAAGGTGCTGGACTTGTAACAAGGTGCTGGACTTGTAGGGGGACGCCCACGCCGTCGTCGTGATCCGCCGGAAGGGCGTCACGCGTCCAAAATGTCCCGCAGCGCCGCGTCCAGCCCCAGCCGCTCCGGCTCCGACCCCGGCGCCACCACCCGCAGGGTCCGCTCCAGCCACGCCGACACCGCCGGCTCCGGGGCCTCCAGCAGCGCCGCCCCGTCCGGCGAGGACAGCGCCATGCACACCACGTTGCGCCCGTCCGTCCGCGTCGGCCACACCCGTACGTCCCCGCTGCCGCACGGCCGGAACACGCCCTCCACCAGCAGCTCGCGCGCGAACGTCCAGTGCACCGGGGCCTCCGAGGTCACGTGGAAGGCGATGTGCACCGCGTACGGGTCGGCCGTGCGGTAGCTCAGCCGCGACGGCACCGGGATGCTGCGCTCGGGCGACAGCACCAGGTCGATCTCCAGCTCTCTTTCCACCACGGTGTGCATGAAGTGCGCCCTCTCTGCTCTGCTTCCGTCGGTCCGTGGCCCCTCGCGAACGGGCCCGCACCGACTGAGAGCGCATCGACCCCCACACCATTACGCGACTTCGCCGAACCGGTGCGCCGGTCGCACGTGTGAGTGGTCCCGCCCGCGGGACGGCCGCAGAGTGGAGAGCCGTCTGGTAGACCTGTGTGCTGCGCCCCCGGTTGCCTTTTGTGCATAGAGGTCATGAGGTACGGGAGCAGCGCGCCCCACGTCGCTCGTGTGCGGCAGACTGCTTGTCGTCGCCGCCCCACCGAGCACCGACACCGCAGTACGGCCGAGCAGATACGGGACATCGGAGACCATGAGCGCCCCTTCCTCAGGATCCGCCGACAGCAGCCCCGTCCAGGGCTTCTACCCGGACCCGTCCATTCCGGGCTATATCCGCTACTGGAGCGGCTCCGCCTGGGTGCCCGGCACGAGCCGGCCCGCGCCCGCCGAGGGCGAGCCGATGCCCGCCCCGCCCGCCGGTCTCGCCAAGCCCGCGGCGCCCGCGCTCGCCGCGCCCGTGCCACCGACCCCGCGCCGCCCCGAGCCCGCCCGGCAGGAGCCGCGCCCGGACGAGACCGGCCCCATGTTCCTCGACGAGGAGCCCGCCCTGCGCGACGCCCGGGCCGATCAGCCGGCCCCCGCCTGGCGCGCGGAGCCGGCCCGGCAGGAGGGCTTCGGCGGGGAGCAGGACCGGCGCGTCTCCTGGGGGGACGGGCCCGCGTCCGGCGGCGCCCTGCCCACGCCCCGCGACCCGCGCGTCGCCCCGTCCCGCACACCCGCCGAGCCCTCCCGCGCCGAGCCGGCCCGCGCCGAGCCGGCACGCACCGAGTCGGCACGCACCGAGCCGGCCCGCGCCGAGGAGAGCCCTGCCCGCGGAGAGAGCCCTGCCCGCGGGGCGAACGTCCCCGCGGTCCGGCCGGGCGGCACGATGCAGCTGCGCACCTCCGGCAAGCCCGTCCCGGCGTCGTCCTCGCCGGGCTGGCCGGATGCCCGTGCCGACGAGCCGCGGCCCCGGGCCGAGCCGCAGCAGGCGCCCTCGGGCCCGCAGTCGCAGCCGGCATCGCAGGCACCGTCGCCGTTGCCGTCATCGTCACCCGCGCCGTCGCAGTCCGCACCGGAGCGCCAGGCGCTGCCGGCCACGGCCCCGGCGCCCGCGCTGCCCGCCCCCGCGCGCTCCGCCCCCGCCCTGCCCGAGCGGCAGGAGGCGCCCCGCACCGCCGAGCCGGCCAGGCCCGCGGCCGGCGGCTGGGCCCAGCAGGTGCAGCAACTGGCCCAGCAGCAGCCCGCGCAGACGTCCGCCTCCGGCTCCTCCTCCGACGCGCCCGCGCCGTGGAAGCCCCCGAAGGACGATCCGTTCCTGCGGGCCGCCCGGGACCAGCAGGGCCGGCCCGCGCCGCTGGGCCGCCGGCTCGCCGCCCGGCTGGTCGACACGCTCGTGCTCGGGGCCGTCGTCTCCGCGGCGGCCGTGCCGCTGTGGGCCAAGGCCGTCGAGCACATCGACGCCAAGGTCGAGCACGCGAAGCAGTCCGGCGAGACGGTCACGGTCTGGCTGCTCGACGGCACGACCGGCGGCTATCTGGCCGTCGTGCTGGGCGTCCTGCTGGTGGCCGGGGTGGTGCTGGAAGCACTGCCGACCGCCAAGTGGGGCCGCACGCTGGGCAAGCGCCTGTGCGGGGTCCGCGTGCTGGACATCGAGGGGCACGACACCCCGCGCTTCGGGGCGGCGCTGCGCCGCTGGCTGGTGTACGGGGGGCTGGGAGCCCTGGGCATCGGGGTCGTGGGCGCCCTGTGGTGCCTCGTCGACCGGCCGTGGCGGCAGTGCTGGCACGACAAGGCGGCGCGCACGTTCGTGGCGGCGGGCAAGCGCTGACGCCCCGGGGCGCCGCCCCCGGGCCCGGTGCGACCCGAACGGCACCTCTTCGGATGCGACGGGCCGGAGCCTGGGTTCTACTCGGCCCATGAGCACCGAGCAGCCCCGCGACGACGACCCGTTCCGGAAGCGGCCATCGGAGCCTCCCGGGCCGCCACCGCCCCCCGGGCCGGGCCCGGAGGGCGGCGGTGCGTACGCCGGCGGCGGCCAACCGCCCGGCGCCGGCGGTCCGTACGGAGGCGGCCCCTACGGGGGCGCCCCGGGCCCGGGCGGCGGGCCCGGCAGCCCCTACGGGGACCAGTACGGCGCAGCCGACCCGCTCGCGGGCATGCCACCGCTGGCGAACCGGGGGAAGCGGCTCATCGCCCGCATCATCGACGGGCTGCTCGTCTCCATCCCGGTCACCTTGGTCTTCAAGGCGGCGGTGTGGGACTGGGATCCGGGGGACTGGAACGACGGCAGGTCCACGAGCCTGGGCATCATCGTCTCCGTCGTCTACTTCGTCTACGAGGGGCTGATGCTCACCAAGCGCGGGCAGACCGTCGGCAAGATGGCGATGGGCATCCGGGTGGCGATGCTGGAGAACGGCGCGATCCCCGAGGGAAGCCCGGGCTGGACGCGCGCCGCCGTGTACTCCCTGCCGCAGGTGGTGCCCTGCTGCGGCTTCGTCTTCTGGCTCGTCAACGTGCTCTGGTGTACCTGGGACCAGCCCTATCACCACTGCATTCACGACAAGGCGGCCAAGACCGTGGTGGTCTCAGCCGTGTAGCGAGTGCTCGCCGAGTCTCGGCTCGGCGGGCAGGGGCGTGCGCTGCCGGGGCACCCGGGGCTTGCGGCCGCCGACGCGCGGCATGGGGAAGGCGACGGCGACGAACAGGCCGAGCGCGAGCGCTGCGACGGCGATGACCGCGATCCCGAACCCCGAACTCGTCTGCGAGAGCAGCAGCATGGCGAGGGTCGAGAAGACGACGGTGGCCGATCCGTAGGTTATCTGTGCGGGAGTCGGACGCGGCATGGCGGGATCCGTCCTCGGAGCAAGGTGTGGGGTGCGGAGCCGGCTGGTGCACACCACATGCCAGGGGCAAGTGTGTATACCAAAACGACTCTACGGTCCTGTCTGCCCGAGCGGAACTGCCGGTAAGCGTGACCTAACACACGGTGCCGGAGCACGGGGGGCGCACGGATTCATCCACCGGTCCAGGGTGTGAGATGAGCGCGCCCGGGGTTGTCCGAAATCCGTAACTTAAAGGCCGGATAACGTACTTGCTCTTCCGGCTCCAGTCAAGGTCTGTCTTTTCTGGCGTCTCTCCGGTCAAATACCTCCACAGTTCTTACTGGGGAGGACATTCACAAGTGAACAGCAGCCAACGGAGGCTCGCCAGATCCGCCGCCGTGGCCACGGCCGTCGCACTCGCCGCGACGGCCCTGACCGCGGGGACCACGGCCGGGATCGCTCAGGCGGCCACCACTGCCGACACGCCGTCGGGCATCGAGCGCCACGACCCGGAGCAGGCCGGGAAGAGCGTCGAGCACGACCTCAAGGGCCCGTTCAGCAAGAAGCGCGAGGCTCAGCGCAAGGCCGCGCTCGACAAGGTCATATCCGGGGACGCCCGCGCGGAGCAGCGCGGCGCGTCCAAGGTCGTCCAGCTCGGCAAGGGGAAGTACGTCGAGCTGGGCCGGGAGAAGACCGACAAGATCTTCACGATCCTCGTGGACTTCGGCGACAAGGTCGACGACACCACGATGTACGACCCGGACGGGCCGGACGGGCCCAAGCCGCCCGTGAAGAAGTTCGGCGGCCAGCCGGGCCCGGCGCACAACCAGATCAAGCAGCCGGACCGCAAGCAGGACAACAGCACGGCCTGGGAGAAGGACTACAACCGCCAGTACTTCCAGGACCTGTACTTCTCGCACGACAAGGGCAAGGAGTCCCTGGCCAAGTACTACGAGAAGCAGTCCTCGGGCCGCTACTCCGTCGAGGGCACCGTCACCGACTGGGTCAAGGTCCAGTGGAACGAGGCCCGTTACGGCTCCAACTACTGCGGCTCCACCAACTGCCCCAGCGCCTGGGACCTGGTGCGCGACGGCGTCAACCAGTGGGTCAAGGACCAGAAGGCGGCCGGCCGCGGCGACGCCGACATCAAGGCGGAGCTGGCCAAGTACGACCAGTGGGACCGCAACGACTTCGACGGCGACGGCAACTTCAACGAGCCCGACGGCTACATCGATCACTTCCAGATCGTGCACGCCGGTGAGGACGAGTCCGCCGGCGGCGGCGCGCAGAAGACCGACGCCATCTGGGCCCACCGCTGGTACGCCTACGGCTCGGACGCCGGCAAGACCGGCCCCGCGAACAACAAGGCCGGCGGTACGCAGATCGCCGACACCGGCATCTGGGTCGGCGACTACACCATGCAGCCGGAGAACGGCGGCCTCGGCGTCTTCGCCCACGAGTACGGCCACGACCTCGGCCTGCCGGACGAGTACGACACCACCGGCACCGGTGAGTCCTCCGTCGCCTACTGGTCCCTGATGTCCTCCGGTTCGTGGCTGGGCCGCGGCAAGGACACCATCGGTGACCTGCCCGGCGACATGAGCTCCTGGGACAAGCTGCAGCTCGGCTGGCTCAACTACGACAAGGCGAAGGCGGCGACGAAGTCGACGCACAAGCTGGGCGTGGCCGAGTACAACACCAAGGACAAGCAGGCGGTCGTCGTCGAGCTGCCGAACAAGGCGGTCAAGACCGACGTCGTCAAGCCCGCCGAGGGCGGCAAGCAGTGGTGGGGCGGTCAGGCCGACGACCTGAAGAACACCCTCTCCCGCCCGGTCGACCTCACCGGCAAGTCCAAGGCGAGCCTGGACCTCTCCGCCTGGTGGGACATCGAGGCCAACTACGACTACGCCTACGCCGAGGTCTCCACGGACGGCGGCGCCAACTGGACCCCGGTCGACGGCACGGCCGACGGCAAGTCCATCCCGCGCGACGGCGGCGACAAGCCCGCCCTGACCGGTGTCTCCGGCGCGTACAAGAAGCTGTCGTACCCGCTCGACGCGTACGCCGGCAAGAAGATCGACCTGCGCTTCCGCTACACCACCGACGGCGGCACCACCGGCAAGGGCTTCACGGCCGACGCCATCAGCGTCACCGCGGACGGCGCCACCCTCTTCACCGACGGTGCCGAGGGCGACGACAACGGCTGGACGGCGAAGGGCTTCTCGCGCATCGGCGAGTCCTTCACCAAGGAGTACGCGCAGTACTACATCGCCGAGAACCGCCAGTACGTGTCGTACGACGAGACCCTCAAGTCCGGCCCGTACAACTTCGGCTGGAAGAGCACCCGTCCGGGCTGGGTCGAGCACTACCCGTACCAGAAGGGCCTGCTCATCTGGAAGTGGGACACCTCGCAGGCCGACAACAACGTCGGCGTGCACCCCGGTGTCGGCCGCATCCTGCCGATCGACGCCCACCCGCAGGTCGAGAAGTGGGCCGACGGCTCGGTCATGCGCAACCGCTTCCAGGCCTACGACTCGCCCTTCAGCTGGTTCCCGAGCGGGGGCTACACCGTCCACCAGGACGGCGTGGCGACCCGTGTGAAGGGCAAGCTCGGCACCCCGGTCTTCGACGACCGCAAGGGCACCTACTGGAGCAAGGACAACCCGACCGGCGGTGTGCAGGTTACTGACACCAACACCCGGATCAAGATCCTGTGGCAGGCCCCCAGCGGCTCCACGATGACCGTCCAGGTGGGCCCCTCGGGCAAGTAGTCCCCGGACTGTCTGCGTCTGTGCAGGTCAGAGCCGTATCGGCCGTCGCCCCCTAGCGGGCGGCGGCCGATCGCGTTTAGATGACTGCCGTGACGCTGTTATTGACACCCCGGTCCGGGGAGAGGTGACACGGGCATGGCAGGCGGTGGTTTCTGCAAGCTGCCGGGCGGCAGTGTGGTGGTGGCCCTCTACCTTCCGGGCCCGCCCGGCGGGGGCGCCTCGCCCGGGGCCCGCGTGCGGGTGCTGGTGCACGCCGCGAACCGGGCCCGGGCGCTGACGCGCCTGCGGAACCTGGGCCTGCGGGCCGTCTACCTCCGCGGCAACACGGAGCCGCCGACGCCGGACGAGATAACGGCGGTGCTCCACCACCCCGACGGCCTGGTCTGGCGCGAGGCCCCGGACGACGACACGGAGTCCTGGCACCCCATAAGGAGCCTTCTGCGCCCCCGGGCGGCGGCGTAGGAGATTCCCGGGGCTTCGCCCCGGGCCCCGCGGTCGGGGGGGCTGGGGGGCTTGCCCCCAGGAAACGGTGAAAGGGTGGGACCGGGGCGTTCCTCCCCGCCGCGACGGCGCTCAGCCACAGCGGCGCAGCCCGGCGGTGCCGAGCCGCGCTCAGCACTCACGTCACCCGGTGGCAACCACCGGCTTGCCGCTGAGCTCGACGCCCGCGTCGCGGAGCTCCCCGAGCGCCTTCTCCGTCGTGTGCGGAGCGACCCCGGCCGTCAGGTCGAGCAGGACCTGGGTCGAAAAACCCTCCCGCGCCGCATCCAGCGCAGTGGCCCGCACACAGTGGTCCGTGGCGATCCCGACGACGTCGACCTCCGTGACGTCCCGCTCCCGCAGCCAGTCCGCCAAGGACACCCCGTTCTCGTCGGTGCCCTCGAACCCGCTGTACGCGGCCGCGTACGCCCCCTTGTCGAAGACGGCGTCTATCGCCCCGGAGGCGATCACGGGGGCGAAGTTCGGGTGGAACCCGGACCCCTCCGTGCCGGCGACGCAGTGCGGCGGCCAGGTGGTCTCGTAGTCCGGCTCGGCGGAGAAGTGGGCGCCGGGGTCTATGTGGTGGTCGCGCGTGGCGACGATGTGCCGGTATCCGGGCGTGGCCTCGCCGACGAGGTCGGTGATGGCCGCGGCCACGTCGGCGCCGCCGGCCACTGCGAGGCTGCCGCCCTCGCAGAAGTCGTTCTGCACGTCGACGATGATCAGTGCACGCTGCATGATGCGGATCCTTTGTGGAAGGGCCCTCGGCCGACAGTGCGGATCGCCTCTCTGTGACCGAGGGTAGTGACTTCCGTTGCGCAATGGGAGAGGGACCCGGAGCGGGGGAGGTCCACCGGGCGCGCGGGGAGCGTCAGAGGTACTCGGTGGGGAGTACCGGCTCACCGCGCGAGAGCTGGGTGGCGGAGAGCGGGAGCCCCGCCCGGGCCGCGGCGTGCCGGTCCCGTGCGGCGTCCAGGGGCTCGCGCGCGACGACCTCGCCGCCGCGGACGAGCTCGGTGATCAGCTGGTGGTCCGCGAGCCCGGCCGGTACCGGACCGGTACCGACGACCTCGGCCTCGGCCACCCCGTCCGCGTCGGGCCGGCGCGCGGCCCACTTGCGGCCGCCGATGGAGGTCTTGCCGCCCATGGACTTCTTGGCGACCGCCCGCAGCGGGGCGTCCGGGCCGGCCTCGTCCGCGCGGGCCACGAGCTTGTAGACCATCGAGCACGTGGGGTGCCCGCTGCCGGTCACCAGCTGCGTGCCCACCCCGTAGGCGTCGACGGGCGCCGCCGCGAGCGAGGCGATGGCGTACTCGTCCAGGTCGCTGGTGACGACGATCCGCGTCTTGGTGGCGCCCAGGTCGTCCAGCTGCTGCCGCACCCGGTGCGCGAGCAGCAGCAGGTCGCCGGAGTCGATGCGGACGGCGCCGAGCTCCGGCCCGGCGATCTCCACGGCGGCCCGGACGGCCTCGGTGACGTCGTAGGTGTCCACGAGCAGGGTCGTGCCGCCGCCGAGCGAGTCGACCTGGGCGGTGAAGGCGTCGCGCTCGCTGTCGTGCAGCAGCGTGAAGGCGTGCGCACTGGTGCCGACGGTCGGAATGCTGTAGCGGAAGCCGGCCGCGAGGTCGGAGGTGGAGGTGAAGCCGCCCACGTAGGCGGCGCGGGCGGCGGCCACGGCGGCGAGCTCGTGGGTACGCCGGGCGCCCATCTCGATCAGCGGGCGGTCGCCGGCGGCCACGGCCATCCGGGAGGCCGCGGCGGCGACGGCCGAGTCGTGGTTGAGGATCGACAGGATCACGGTCTCCAGCAGCACCGCCTCGGCGAAGGTGCCTTCGACGCGCAGGATCGGCGAGCCGGGGAAGTAGACCTCCCCCTCGGGGTAGCCCCAGATGTCGCCGCGGAAGCGGTAGTCCGCGAGCCAGGCCAGGGTGGGCTCGTCGACGATCCGCTGGGCGGCGAGGAAGTCCAGCACGCCGCTGTCGAAGCGGAAGTTCTCCACGGCGTCCAGGACCCGGCCGGTGCCGCCCACGACGCCGTAGCGGCGCCCCTCGGGGAGCCGGCGGGTGAAGACCTCGAAGACCGAGCGGCGGTCGGCGGTGCCGGAGCGCAGCGCGGCCTGCAGCATCGTGAGTTCGTACCGGTCGGTGAAGAGGGCCGTCGACGGAACGTCCACCGGCAGCCTCAAGTCCGCAGCGTTCATGGAACCAGATGCTACCCCCAATACTCGTCAGTCTGACGATTTCTCGGTGTGCGACGGGGCACGTCCTCGACGCGCGGCCGGGCGGCACCCCCCTTTGTGCATCGCGCCCCCACGAGTGGCAGCATGGGAAACGTGAGTGTTGCACCGGTCGAGATCGAACGCCCCGAGTCGAGCGAGTCCCCGTACGCGGTGACCGAGCCCGACGTCCCCTGGGTCACACTGGTCCACAACGACCCCGTCAACCTCATGAGTTATGTGACGTATGTCTTCCAGGCGTACTTCGGCTACTCCAAGGACAAGGCCCACAAGCTGATGCTCGACGTCCACCACAAGGGGCGCGCCACCGTCTCCAGCGGCAGCCGCGAAGAGATGGAGCGCGACGTGCAGGCGATGCACGGCTACGGGCTGTGGGCGACGCTGTCGCAGGACCGTTGATGGCCGGCCACTTCGAGCCGCTGTCCGGCGGCGGGGCCGCCGTGGCCCTGGACGAGGTCGAGGTCTCCATCCTGCGCAGCCTGGCCGTGCAGCTCCTGGAGCTGATCGGCCCGGGCGACGAGTCCGCCGGCCCCGAGGGCGCCGATCCGCTCGCGCGGCTCTTCGCCGAGGGCCCGAGCGAGCCGCCGTCCGATCCCGCGCTGGCCCGGCTCTTCCCCGACGCCTACGGCGACCCGGGCGCCCGGCAGGACCCGCAGGAACGCGCGCACGCCGCCGAATTCCGCCGCTACACCGAGAACGACCTGCGCGACCGCAAGCGCGAGGACGCCCTCGCGGTCGTCCGCTCGCTCGACTCGCTCGCCGTCGCCGGCGACAAGGCCGCCGTCCTGCGGCTCGCGCCCGAGGACTGCCGTCGCTGGCTGGGTGCGCTCAATGATCTCCGGCTGGCCATCGGGGCGCGGCTGGAAATCGCCCATGACGACGACAGCGAGGCGCTGCTCCGGCTGCCGGACGAGGATCCGCGCAAGCCGATGGTGATGGCCTATCTCTGGCTCGGCGGCCTGCAGGAATCGCTGGTAGAAGCACTTATCGGCTGATCGATCGAATGGGTCCGGGCATCCGCTCAGGGAACAATCAAGTCCGGATAACGATCGGATCACCGTAGTGGCGGCTTTTACCTGGCCTTTTCCTTGTTGTCCGCATTTCTTTGTGGTGCGCGTCACCCGGTCATGATCGCCATTCGGACGATCTACCGGCCACTCGTGATACATCTTGCCGACCTGCCTCCGTGACGCCACCCATGTTCACGGCGGGAGCGCTGAGCCGGCCGACCGTCGGCACTCGCAGGACTCCATCCGGGGGGATCGGAACCCGATCCGGAGCAACCGGATCGGTATGGAGAAAGGCGCACCACCATGACCTCTGAGCAGGTCGCGGCCCGTACCGCGGACGCAGTCGCGGAACCGGGCCACAAGGGAAGCGGCAAGGCGGCTTCCGAGGGTTACGAGCGGGGACTCGGTAACCGGCAGATTCAGATGATCGCCATTGGTGGCGCCATCGGCACCGGCCTCTTCCTCGGCGCGGGGAAGGCCATTTCCAAGGCCGGCCCGAGCCTGATCCTGGCCTATGCGATAGCGGGCCTGGTCATCTTCTTCATCATGCGAGCGCTCGGCGAGCTGCTCATGTACCGCCCGGTGTCGGGCTCCTTCTCGGACTACGCCCGGGAGTTCCTCGGCCCCTTCTGGGGCTATGTGACCGGATGGACGTACTGGCTCTTCTGGGTCGTCACCGGAATCACCGAGGTGACCGCCGCGGCCGCCTATGTGCAGTACTGGGACAAGGACATCCCGCAATGGGTGTCCGCACTGGTCTTCACCGTCATCCTGTATTTCGCCAACCTGATCTCCGTGAAGCTCTTCGGCGAGCTGGAGTTCTGGTTCTCGATGGTCAAGGTCACGGCCATCATCGGCATGATCCTCATCGGTATCGGCGTGCTCACCATCGGCTTCTCCGACGCCGGTGACACCGCCACCGTCGCCAACCTCTGGAACGACGGCGGATTCTTCCCGCACGGCATCGGCAGCACCCTGATGACCCTGCAGATCGTGATGTTCGCCTTCCTCGCCGTCGAGCTGGTCGGCGTCACCGCGGGCGAGGCCAAGGACCCGGAGAAGACGCTCCCCAAGGCGATCAACACCGTGCCGTGGCGTATCGCGGTCTTCTACATCGGCGCGCTGATCATCATCCTGGCCGTGGTTCCGTGGGGCGAGTTCATGCCCGGCGTGAGCCCGTTCGTGGCCGCCTTCCAGAAGATCGGTCTCCCGGCCGGCGCCGGCATCGTCAACTTCGTCGTCCTCACGGCGGCGCTGTCGTCCTGCAACTCCGGCATGTACTCCACCGGCCGCATGCTGCGCGACCTCTCGCTCAACGGCCAGGGCCCGAAGTTCTTCGGCCACCTGACCAAGGGCGGCCTGCCGCTGCGCGGCACCACCTTCTCCGCCGCGCTGATGCTCGTCGGCGTGTGGATCAACTACCAGTGGCCGGGCAAGGCGTTCGACTACGTCGTCTCCTTCGCGACCATCTCCGGCATGTGGGCCTGGATCATGATCCTCCTGGCCCAGCTCCGCTACCGCCGCAAGGCCGACCGCGGAGAGATCCCGCAGTCCTCGTTCCGCGCCCCCGGCGCGCCGTGGACCAGCCTCTTCGCCCTCGGCTTCATCCTCATGGTGATCGTGATGATGGGCATCGACGAGAACGCGCGGGTCTCGCTGTACTGCGCCCCCGTCTGGGCGGCGATCATGTGGGTGTCCTACCGCGTCCTCAAGGCCCGCAACCCGCAGGCCTTCGAGCGCAAGGACTACACGCAGGCCGCAGAGGCCGAGCAGAAGGTCGAGCAGCTCGCCTGACGCCCGCTGTCCGGCATCCGGGCCCGCCCGTACCACTCCTCGGTACGGGCGGGCCCTTCGCTTTACCCCGGAGATCCCCGCGTGCCTATCCTGGGCCGCATGCTGACCATCACCCAGGACCTGTACGACCGGATCGTCGCGCACGCCCGCGCGGACCACCCCGACGAGGCCTGCGGCGTGGTCGCGGGGCCGGCCGGCAGCGACCGCCCCGAGCGGTTCGTCCCCATGCTCAACGCGGCCCGCTCACCCACGTTCTACGAGTTCGACTCCGCGGACCTGCTCAAGCTCTACCGCGAGCTGGACGACCGCGACGAGGACCCCGTGGTCATCTACCACTCGCACACGGCCACCGAGGCCTACCCCTCCCGCACGGACATCTCGTACGCCAACGAGCCCGGCGCCCACTACGTGCTGGTCTCCACCGCCGACACCGACGGCGAGGGCCCCTTCCAGTTCCGTTCGTTCCGCATAGTGGACGGTCAGGTGACGGAGGAGGACGTCACCGTGGTGCCTGCTTACTGACCACAGGGCCTCCGGCGGGCCGCCGCTGTCCGCATGCCGGTATGAACTTCCGGCGGCCGCACACGGAATCGATACGATCGCCCCAGGTGCCCCACCCGCACGCCGACAGGAGCCACATCATGGCCATCGAGGTCCGCATTCCGACCATTCTCCGCACCTACACCGACGGCAAGAAGGCCGTCGAAGGCAGCGGCGCCACCATCGACGAGCTCTTCAAGGACCTCGACACCCGCCACGCGGGCATCCGCGAGCGCCTCGTCGACGATGCCGCGGGCGGCGAGCTGCGCCGCTTCGTCAACGTCTACCTCAACGACGAGGACGTCCGCTTCCTCGCCGGCATCACCACCGCGCTCAGCGACGGCGACAGCGTCACCATCCTCCCGGCGGTCGCCGGCGGAATGGCCTGAGGACGGACCTGCCCGTGCGCTACGACAGCCACCTGGCCTCGGTCGGCAACACCCCGCTGGTGCGGCTGCCCAGGCTCTCCCCGTCCGAGTCGGTCCGCGTCTGGGCCAAGCTGGAGGACCGCAATCCCACCGGCTCGGTCAAGGACCGCCCCGCCCTGCACATGATCGAGCAGGCGGAGCGGAGCGGGCGGCTGACCCCCGGCTGCACCATCCTCGAACCCACCTCCGGCAACACCGGCATCTCGCTGGCCATGGCGGCCCGCCTCAAGGGCTACCGCATCGTGTGCGTCATGCCGGAGAACACCAGCGAGGAGCGGCGGCAGCTGCTCGCCATGTGGGGCGCGGAGATCGTCTCCTCGCCCGCCGCGGGCGGCTCCAACACCGCCGTCCGCGTCGCCAAGGAGCTCGCCGCCGAGCACGCCGACTGGGTGATGCTCTACCAGTACGGCAACCCCGACAACGCCGGTGCCCACTACGCCGGCACGGGCCCGGAGATCCTCGCCGACCTCCCCGAGATCACCCACTTCGTCGCCGGCCTCGGCACCACTGGCACGCTCATGGGCGTCGGCCGCTACCTGCGCGAGCACAAGCCCGGCGTGAGCATCGTCGCCGCCGAGCCCCGCTACGACGACCTCGTCTACGGCCTGCGCAACCTGGACGAGGGCTTCGTCCCCGAGCTCTACGACGCCTCCGTCCTCACCACGCGCTACTCGGTCGGCTCCGAGGACGCCGTGCGCCGCACGCGCGAGCTCCTCACCAAGGAGGGCATCTTCGCGGGCGTCTCCACGGGCGCCGTCCTGCACGCCGCCCTCGGCGTGGCCCGCAAGGCCGAACGCGCCGGGGAGAGCGCCGACATCGCCTTCGTCGTGGCCGACGGCGGCTGGAAGTACCTCTCGACGGGCATCTACACGGCCCCCACCACGGAAGCGGCCGTGGAGGCCTTGCACGGCCAGCTCTGGGCGTAGCC
The DNA here is from genome assembly GCF_013394065.1 of Streptomyces rectiverticillatus. NCBI lineage: Bacteria > Bacillati > Actinomycetota > Actinomycetes > Kitasatosporales > Streptomycetaceae > Streptomyces > Streptomyces rectiverticillatus. The sequence goes on along the minus strand of NZ_CP040752.1, from coordinate 2,754,720 downwards.
GCAGGGCCGGCCGCCCCCGGGCCCCGGCGGGCCCGGCCCGGGGGCCCGCCCAGAAGGGTCCGTACCGGTGACTTCAGCCACAACCCCACCTCGCGGAGGAGCGGCCGTCCCGTTCGCGCTTTACGCTCGACGGACCGCATGGCCCCCCGTCACGAGTCAACGGAGGTTCAGGCCCGCATGAAGCTCACCGTCGTCGGATGCTCGGGGTCGTTCCCGTCCACGGAATCGGCCTGCTCGAGCTACCTCGTAGAGGCCGACGGCTTCCGGCTGCTCCTCGACATGGGCAACGGCGCCCTCGGCGAGCTGCAGCGCCACATCGGTCTCTACGACCTCGATGCCATCCTGCTCTCGCACCTGCACCCCGACCACTGCATCGACATGTGCGGCTACTTCGTGGCCCGCTACTACCGGCACGAGGGCGGCCGCGCCGAGGCCATCCCCGTCTACGGCCCGCGGGACACCGAGCACCGGCTGGCCACGGCGTACGGGGACGTGCCCGACGACTCCTGCATGAGCGAGGTCTTCGACTTCCGCACGCTCACCCCCGGCACCTTCTCCCTGGGCCCGCTGACCGTCCGCACGGACCGGGTCCGCCACCCCGTGGAGGCCTTCGCCTTCCGCGTCGAGCACGACGGCAGCGCGCTCGTCTACTCCGGCGACACCGGCCCCTGCGAGGAGCTGCACGGCCTGGCCGACGGCGCCGACCTCCTGCTGTGCGAGGCGTCGTTCACCCACGGCAAGGAGGACATCCCCGACCTCCACCTCAACGGCCGCGAGGCGGGCGAGCACGCCGCGCGGGCCGGTGCGGGCCGGCTGGTCCTCACCCACATCCCGCCCTGGACGGATCCCCTCACCAACCTCCGCGATGCGCAGGCGGTCTACGACGGGCCGGTCGAACTCGCAAGGGCCGGAGCCGTGTACGAGCTCTGAATTCCCTGTTTTCCAGGTCCGATAAGTAAAAGCCCCCGGAATCCCATGGATTCCGGGGGCTTTTACTGGTGTTTCAGGGTTACGCCTTCAATTCGGCGGACTCTTCCTCGGACTCGCGGCCGGGGGTCTTGAGGTCGAACTTCGTGATGGCGAAGCGGAAGACCACATAGTAGATCGCGGCGAAGCACAGACCCACGAGGACCAGCATCCACGGCTTCGAGGCGATGCCGAGGTTCAGCAGGAAGTCGATGACGCCGGCCGAGAAGCCGAAGCCGTCCTTCATACCGAGCGCCCAGGTCAGGGCCATCGAGACACCGGTCAGCACCGCGTGGATCGCGTAGAGCACCGGCGCGACGAACATGAAGGTGAACTCGATCGGCTCGGTCACGCCGGTGACGAAGGCGGTGAGCGCGAGGGAGAACATCATGCCGCCGACGACCTTGCGGTTCTCGGGGCGGGCGCAGTGCACGATCGCGAGGCAGGCGGCCGGCAGCGCGAACATCATGATCGGGAAGAAGCCGGTCATGAACTGGCCGGCGTTCGGGTCGCCGGCGAGGAAGCGGGCGATGTCGCCGTTGACGGTGCCCTTGGGGCCGTCGTACGAACCCGCCTGGAACCACGGGAAGGAGTTGAGCAGGTGGTGCATGCCGACCGGGATCAGACCGCGGTTGGCGACGCCGAAGATGCCCGCGCCGACCGCGCCGGAGCCGACCAGCCACTCGCCGAAGCTGTGCAGACCCGTGCCGAGCACCGGCCAGATGTAGCCGAAGGCGACGCCGATGAGCAGACCCGCGAAGGACGACAGGATCGGCACCAGGCGGCGGCCGCCGAAGAAGCCCGCCCAGTCCGGCAGCTTGGTGCGGTAGAAGCGCTGGTATATCAGCGCGACCACGAGGCCCATCACGACACCGCCGAGGACCTTGGCGTCGACGGCCTGCTCCACCATGGCGACCTTGTGGTCGACCACGGCCTCCTTCTTCGGGAGGCTGCCGTCGGTGAAGGTGCCGAGGACCTTGCTGAAGACCAGGTAACCGGCCACGGCGGCCAGCGCCGTCGAGCCGTCCGACTTCTTGGCGTAGCCGATCGCGACACCCACGGCGAAGAGCAGCGCCATGTTGTCGAGGATCGCGCCGCCGCCGGCGGACATGAATTCGGCGATCTTGTTGAGGAACGCCGGGAGGGACTCCTTGCCCAGCATGTCGCCCTGGCCGAGGCGGACCATCAGCGCGGCGGCGGGGAGCACCGCGACCGGCAGCATCAGGCTGCGGCCGATACGCTGGGCAATCGCCATGGCGCCGGCGCCGAACTTCTTCTTCTCCGGCGCAGCGGCGTCGTCAGGCGCCGCCTTTGCCGCCTTGGCGCTCTTACTCATCGGATTCCTCCAGGTGAGGCGGGCGCTCGGGGGAAGGGGGACGGCCCGCTTTTGGTCTACACCACTCAGTGGTTTAGACCTGTTGTAGCACGTGAGTCCGGGATAAAGGAATCCGTGCTTCCCCGTGGCTTCGGACACAGATCCCGGCGCACGGAAAAGCCCCCGGACCGGGTGGTCTCCGGGGGCTCTCGCGGTGACGGGCTGCGATTAGTCCTGCACGTCGGCGCGGCTCCTCACGCGCCCGCTACTCCTTCACGTTCCCGCTACTCCTTCACGTTCCCGCGCTCGATCTCCTCCGCGAGCTCTTCCGGCTCACGCCCCGGAGTCGGCAGGTCGAACTTCGTAATCGCGAACCGGAAAATCGCGTAGTAGACGACGGCGAAGCACAGCCCGATCGGAATGATCAGCCACGGCTTGGTCGCCAGCCCCCAGTTGATCACGTAGTCGATCAGGCCCGCCGAGAAGCTGAACCCGTCGTGCACCCCCAGCCCCCAGCTCACCGCCATCGACACGCCCGTCAGCAGCGCGTGCACCGCGTACAGCAGCGGCGCGATAAAGAGGAACGAGTACTCGATGGGCTCGGTGATGCCCGTGACGAACGACGTCAGGCCCACCGAGAGCATCATGCCCGCCACCGCCTTGCGCCGGTGCGGCTTCGCGCAGTGCGCGATCGCCAGCGCAGCCGCCGGCAGCGCGAACATCATGATGGGGAAGAAGCCCGTCGTGAACTGGCCGGCGTCCGGGTCGCCCGCCAGGAAGCGGTTGATGTCGCCGTGCACCACCGTGCCGTCCGGCTTCGTGTAGTCGCCGAACTGGAACCACATGAACGTGTTGAGGAACTGGTGCAGGCCCACCACCAGCAGCGCCCGGTTCGCGACGCCGAAGACGCCGGCCCCCGCCGACCCCAGGTCCGACAGCCACTTGCTGAAGCTCGTCAGCGCGTCGCCCACCGGCGGCCAGACGAACAGGCAGACCACCGCGAACAGCAGCGCCACGAACGACATCAGGATCGGCACCAGCCGCCGCCCGTTGAAGAAGCCCAGCCAGTCCACCAGCCGCACCCGGTGGAAGCGCATCCAGAACCACGCACTGAGCAGACCGATCACGATGCCGCCGAAGACCCCCGGGTTCTGGAAGCTCGCCGGCGCCGCCGTGCCGCCCGTCGAGACGCACACCCCGCTCCACAGCCCCGCCCCGCCGAACGTCGCCTCCCGCGGGCAGTCCTCCGGGAACTGGTGCAGCACCGAGAAGTAGACGAGGAAGGCCACCACCGCGGCCAGCGCCGTCGAGCCGTCCGCCTTCTTCGCCATGCCGATCGCCACGCCCACGCAGAACAGCAGCGGCAGGCCGAGCGCCGAGTCCAGCAGGGCGCCGCCCGCGCCCGCGAAGACCTTCGCCACGTCCGTCCAGCCCAGCCCGTCCTTGCCGAAGACGTCCGGCTGGCCGAGCCGGTTCAGGATGCCGGCGGCCGGGAGCACCGCGATCGGCAGCTGGAGGCTGCGGCCCATCTTCTGCAGGTTCGAGAAGAGGGTCTGCCGGCGCGCCCGCCAGGGGCTCTGCCGCGGTGCCGGTGCCGCCGTGGCGTCCGTGCTCATCTGCGTCCTCCCGACCGCCGCCCCGGCGACGGTCCACTCGGTGTGTGCCGCATACTGGTGTAGACCACTTATGCGGGGTGGTGGGTGAGGCCATCATTTGCCGGATGGCGGACATCTGCCCGCATAGTTGGGCTGAACGTGGTTTACCGTGTGGAAGCCGGTCGGTGGTACCGCCGAAGGGCCGAAGACAACCAGGAGTGCACATGGCCAGCAAGGCTGAGAAGATCGTCGCCGGCCTCGGCGGCATCGACAACATCGAGGAGATCGAGGGCTGCATCACCCGTCTCCGCACCGAGGTCGCCGACCCGGAGCTGGTCGACGAGGCCGCCCTCAAGGCCGCCGGCGCACACGGCGTCGTCAAGATGGGCACCGCCATCCAGGTCGTCATCGGCACCGACGCCGACCCGATCGCCGGTGAGATCGAAGACATGATGTGAGCCGCTGAGGCTCCCGCCGCAGGGCCCCGCCCCGGATCGAGCGCGACGCCGCATGCGACGTCGCCCAGCGCGACGCCGCTGCGAACCGGAACGGGGCCCTTCGCGCTCCCCCGATGCCAGTAGGCTCATCACCATGTCTCGCATCGACGGCCGCACGCCCGACCAGCTCCGCCCCGTGACCATCCAGCGCGGCTGGAGCAAGCACGCCGAGGGCTCCGTCCTCATCTCCTTCGGCGACACCAAGGTCTTCTGCACCGCCAGCGTCACCGAGGGCGTCCCCCGCTGGCGCAAGGGCTCCGGCGAGGGCTGGGTCACCGCCGAATACTCGATGCTGCCCCGCTCCACCAACACCCGCGGCGACCGCGAGGCCGTCCGCGGCAAGATCGGCGGCCGCACCCACGAGATCTCCCGCCTCATCGGCCGCTCCCTGCGCGCCGTCATCGACTTCAAGGCCCTCGGCGAGAACACCATCGTCCTGGACTGCGACGTCCTCCAGGCCGACGGCGGCACCCGCACCGCCGCCATCACCGGCGCCTACGTCGCCCTCGCCGACGCCATCACCTGGGCCCAGGGCAAGAAGCTCGTCAAGCACGGCCGGCAGCCCCTCACCGGCACGGTCAGCGCGGTCAGCGTCGGCATCGTCGACGGTGTCCCCCTCCTCGACCTCTGCTACGAAGAGGACGTCCGCGCCGAGACCGACATGAACGTCGTCTGCACGGGCGACGGCCGCTTCGTCGAGGTCCAGGGCACCGCCGAGGCCGAGCCCTTCGCCCGCGAAGAGCTCAACGCCATCCTCGACCTCGCCGTCACGGGCTGCACCGCACTCGACGCCGCCCAGCGCGAGGCACTCGCGGCGACGCTGTAAGCAACCGCCGGAGGGATCGGGAGCGTTCCTACGGGCGTACGGCCGGAAAACCGGGCGTACGCCCGTAGCAGTCCTCACCGGGGACGGTTCTCACAGGGGAGGGGCCCACATGCCCGCACGCAAGGCAGCACTGGCACTGGCCGCCGCAGCACTCGTCGCCGTACCGCTGGCGGCCGGCTGCTCCACCGCCCAGAAGGCGGTGGACTGCGCCCGCCTCGGCATCGAGATATCGAACGATGTCGACGACCTCCAGCGCAGCGTCACCGACGCGGCCACCGACACCGGCAACGCGGGCAAGATCCTCGACAACCTCGAGAAGGACACGAAGAAGCTCAAGGACAAGACGAGCAACGTCGACGTCGCCAAGGCCCTCGACCACCTCCAGAAGGCCGCCGGGAACGTCCGCGACGCCCTGCGGGACGACAAGACCCCGGACCTCACACCGCTGACGGACGCGGCGGGAGAGCTGTCGAAGGTGTGCACGTCGAAGTAGCCGGGGGAGGGCGCAGGAGCAGCGCGATAATCAACCCCATGAAGCGCCTGATCCTCGCCACCCGCAACGCCAACAAGGTCACCGAGCTCCGCGCCATCCTGGAGGCGGCCGGCCTCGACGTCGAACTCGTCGGCGCCGACGCCTACCCCGAGATCCCGGACGTCAAGGAGACCGGCGTCACCTTCGCCGAGAACGCCCTCCTCAAGGCCCACGCCCTCGCCCGGGCCACCGGCTTCCCGGCCGTCGCCGACGACTCCGGCCTGTGCGTCGACGTCCTGGGCGGCGCCCCCGGCATCTTCTCCGCCCGCTGGGCCGGCCGCCACGGCAACGACAAGGCCAACCTCGACCTCCTCCTCGCCCAGCTCGGCGACATCGCCGACGAACACCGCGGCGCCCACTTCGCCTGCGCCGCGGCCCTGGCCCTGCCCGACGGCACGGAACGCGTGGTCGAAGGCCGCCTGGAAGGCACCCTCCGCCACGAACCGGCGGGCGGCGGCGGCTTCGGCTACGACCCGATCCTCCAGCCCCACGGCGAAACCCGCACCTGCGCCGAACTGACGGCGGACGAGAAGAACGCGATCAGCCACCGGGGAAAGGCGTTCCGGGGACTGGTGCCGGTGGTTCGGGAGCTGCTGGGCTGACCGTACGCCGCTGGGCTGGCGTACGCCGAAGGGCCGTCCTGCCGGAGCGGGACGGCCCTTGGTGTCTGTGCGGCCGGAGGGACTCGAACCCTCACGGGTGTTACCCCACTGGGACCTAAACCCAGCGTGACTGCCAATTCCACCACGGCCGCAAGGTGCTGACCATGCTATCGGGCCGGCCGCCGGCCCTGCAGGCGGATCGGGCCGAGCCCGCCGGACCGGCCGCCGGGCGGCGGTTCCGGCCCGGCGGCCCGGACCCTTCGAACCGTCAGAACTTCGGTTCGGGGGACTGGGAGGTGACTATTTCTTCCGCTTCCTCCTTCGTCGCCACCGCCGGCGGTGAGCCCTCCAGTGGCTGACGGGCCGTTTCCCGCATGAAGGCGACGGCGACCATGCCGATCAGGGCCGCGCCCGCCGTGTAGAACGCCGGCATCATGTCGCTGCCCGTGGCGTGGATCAGGGCCGTGATCACCAGGGGGGTGGTGCCGCCGAAGAGGGACGTGGAGATGTTGTAGCCGATGGCCAGGGAGCCGTAGCGGACGTGGGTGGGGAAGAGGGCGGGGAGGACGGCGGACATGGTGCCGAGGAGGCACACCAGGGGCAGGCCGAGCATCAGCATGCCGCCGAGGACCGCCGCGAGGCCGCCCTGCTTGAGCAGCAGGAACGCCGGTGCCGACAGGACGACGAAGCCGCCCAGGCCCGCCATCAGCAGCGGTTTGCGGCCGATCCGGTCGCTGAGCCGGCCCACGCAGGTGATGACGGCCATCAGCAGGATCATCGTCGCGATGAGGATCAGCAGGCCGTGCGTGTCGTCATAGCCGAGCTGATCGGTGAGGTACGTCGGCATGTACGACAGCAGCATGTAGTCGGTGATGCCGTACGCCCCGGCCAGGACGATGCACAGCAGCAGCCGCGCCCACTGCGCGGTGAAGATCTCCTTGAGTTCGGTGCCGCCGCTCTCCTCGTCCTCCTCCAGCTTCTGGAAGGCGGGGGTGTCCTCCAGCCTCATCCGCAGGTAGAGGCCGACGAGGCCGAGCGGGCCGGCGACGAGGAAGGGGATGCGCCAGCCCCAGTCGGTCATCGCGTCGCCGCCGAGCGTCGTGGTCATGGCGGTGACGAGGCCGGCCGCGCCGACGTAGCCGGCGAGGGTGCCGAATTCGAGGAAGCTGCCGAAGTAGCCGCGGCGCTTGTCGGGCGCGTACTCGGCGATGAAGGTCGCGGCACCCCCGTACTCGCCGCCGGTGGAGAAGCCCTGCAGCATCCGGAAGCAGATCAGCAGCACCGGTGACCAGAAACCGATGGCCGCGTACGACGGGATGAGGCCGATGGCGAAGGTGCCGGAGGCCATCAGCACCATCGTCAGGGCCAGGACGCGCTTGCGGCCGACCCGGTCGCCGAGCGGGCCGAAGAACATGCCGCCGAGGGGCCGGACGAGGAAGGCCACGGCGAAGGTCGCGAGCGAGGACAGCAGGCGCACCGTGTCGTTGCCGGAGGGGAAGAAGACATCCCCGAGGGTGACGGCGAGGTAGCTGTAGATGCCGAAGTCGAACCACTCCATGGCATTGCCGAGCGCCGCCGCCTTGACCGCCCGTCTGACCGTGCGCTCGTCCGTGACGGTGATGTCCGTGCGCCGCAGCCGCGGGTTGCGGCGGCGGGCGACGGCCCGGAACAGGGCCGGGTGTCGTCTGACGGCGGCCGGGTCGTGTCCGGCGTTCCCGGCCTCGGTGCTACTGCCGTTGGGCACGGCTCGGCCCCCTCACGCTTGCGCGGCGATGTGTACGGGCCTGCGTCTGCGCGCTGTGCCGCGGCTCAAACCGGTGCGCCTGCCGATAGGGAGATTGGTCACGCCCGGCGCCCGGCACGCCCCGGAAGCTGATATAGGCATGAAGGGAACGCGCGGCCCGATTTCACCGTCCCTCACAGCGGGGACGTTCAGCCGGACCCACGAACACCGGAAAGACCAGAGAGAGGGCCGATGGCCGACCGTGTTGCGCCCCGTCGCCCCGGCATGCGCACCGCCCTGGCGATCTTCGCGGCGGTGACGGTGCTCGCGCTCGGCGGCGTGTGGTTCAGCCAGGCCGAGGACCGGTCGGGCACGGTCGCCGACGCCCCGAAGACGGCGGCCGCGCAGAAGGCCCGTCCCGCGCGGGACACGCCGGAGGCGACGCCGGAGACGCCGGCGCCGCGGGAGATGCCGGGCGTGCGCGAGTGCGGCGTCGGCAGACCGGTCGTGGAGCCGAAGATCATCACGCTGAACTGCTCGAACGCCGGGGTGGTGGCCAGCGACATCAAGTGGGACTCGTTCTCCGCGGACGGCGCGGACGGCTCCGGCGTGGTGCTGGTCTCGGGCGCGGCCGGCGGCGGTTCCCCGGCCTCCTTCCCGGCGCGGCTGCGGCTGTACGACGTCACGAAGGTCGACGGGATGATGGCCTTCACGGGCATCGAGGTCAGCTACACGGGCGCCACCCCCCATGCGAAGGCGAAAGAGGTGTACACGATCGCGTGATGGGTATCCGTGGCCGGATCGCCCTCGCGATCTCCTTCGTCACCGCGCTCGCCGTCGTGGTGCTGGGGCTGGCCGTGCATCACATCTCCGCGGCGGAGCGCGACCGGCAGGCCCAGGCCTACCAGGACGACCTGCTGAGTTCGGCGGTGCAGATCTACCAGCGCGACAGCACGCTCGCGCTGGGCGCCCAACTGGACGACGCGGCGCTGCCGTTCCCGCTGGCGCAGGCCGTGGCGCGGGGCCGCTCGGGCACGTACATCAGCGACGGGGACGACCCGCGGGTGTGGGCGGCGACGGCGGTCGGCGGCGACAAGGTGCTGTCGGTGTCGGCGCCTTACCCGGACCGGGACCCGCTGATGACCGCGCTGGACAAGGCGCTGCTGGTGGCGGGCGCGGCGACGGTGGCGCTGATGGCGGTCGTCGCCTGGTTCGTGGCGCAGAGCCTGTCGCGGCGGCTGCGGCTGAGCGCGGCCGCGGCCCGTCGGATCGCGGCGGGCGAGCCGCCGGACGCGGAGGCGCTGGCGGCGGGCGGCCGGGACGAGGTCGCGGAGCTGGGCCGCTCCGTGCACCACATGGCGACGTCGCTGGCGGCGCGCGTGGAGGCGGAGCGGGAGTTCACGGCGGACGTGGCGCACGAGCTGCGGACGCCGGTGGCGGGGCTCGTGGCGTCGGCGGAGCTGCTGCCGCACCCGCGGGCGGTGGAGATGGTGCGCGAGCGCGCGCAGACCATGCGGGTGCTGGTGGAGGACCTGCTGGAGGTCTCCCGGCTGGACGCCGGCCGGGAGCGCGCCCAGCTGGACGCGGTCGAGCTGCCGTCGCTGGTGCGCGGGATCGTCAAGCGGGCGCGGGGCCAGCGCGGGGTCGACGACGTGGCGGTCGAGGTGGTCGGTGAGGGCCGCATCGTGGCGACCGACGCCCGCCGCGTGGAGCGCATCCTGGTGAACATCCTGGCCAACGCGGCGAAGCACGGGAAGCCGCCGATCGAGGTCACGGTGGAGGGCACGCGGATCCTGGTGCGCGACCACGGTGACGGCTATCCGCCGGACCTGGTGGACCAGGGGCCGCGCCGGTTCCGCACGGCGGCGCCGGAGCGCGGCACGGGGCACGGCCTGGGGCTGACGATCGCGGTGGGCCAGGCGGTGGTGCTGGGGGCGCGGCTGGAGTTCGGCACGGCGCCGGGCGGGGGCGCGCAGGCGATCCTGGACCTTCCGGAGGCGGAGTCTCCGGCGGAGGGCGAGTGACGACCGGTCCCGCTCGGATTCGGGTGGGCTCGGCGAGATCCGAGCAGGACCGGTTGCCTGTCAGCTACAGGCCCAGGTCCTTGATGATCTTCGCTACGTGGCCCGTGGCCTTCACGTTGTAGAGCGCACGCTCCACCTTGCCGTCCTCGTCGACGATCACCGTCGAGCGGATCACCCCGGTGACGGTCTTCCCGTACAGCTTCTTCTCGCCGAAGGCGCCGTACGCCTCCAGCACCTTCTTCTCCGGGTCGCCGACGAGCGTGACCTCAAGGCTCTCCTTCTCGCGGAACTTCGCGAGCTTCTCCGGCTTGTCGGGGGAGACGCCGATCACGTCGTAGCCGTGGCCGGCGAGGAAGCCGAGGTTGTCGGTGAAGTCGCAGGCCTGCTTGGTGCAGCCGGGGGTGAGGGCGGCGGGGTAGAAGTAGACGATCACCTTGCGGCCCTTGCGGTCCGCGAGCGAGACCGGGTTGCCGTCGGCGTCGGGAAGGGTGAAGGCGGGGGCGGTGTCGCCGGGCTGCAGTCGCTCGCTCATGGCTCTCCTCGGGGCGGTGGCCGGTCGCCGGCCACGGGTCGTCTTCCGGTCGGCTTCGGGTCCCGAGCGTAGTCACCGGCCCGATCGGGGGTGCCGCGGGGCACGGGGTCCGGCGAGCTGACAGACTGTCGTCATCACTCATCATCACTCTTATCGAGACGACGGAGGCAGCGCGGTGTCGGATGCCAGGACCCCTGCGCAGATCGAGGCGGACATCGCCCGCAGGCGGAACGAGCTCGCCGTGACGCTCGACGAGATCGGCGTGCGGATGCACCCGAGCACGATCGTGGGCGACGCGAAGGCGAAGGTCGCCGCGAAGGTGGACCACACCGCGGGCCGTGCCTGCGCGGCGGCGCACCGGCTGGTGTCGGACGCGAAGGCGCGCTTCACCACGGAGGAGGGCGCTCCGCGGCTGGAGCGGATCGTGCCGGTGGCGATGGTCGCGGTGGGCGTGCTCGGGCTGATCGCCGTGTCGTCGCGGCGCCGCGGGGCGTAGGTCACATCCGCGGATCCGTGATCTGTGGCCGCGGGGCCGGGCGGGGGCGGGTACGGTCGTCTGCGTGAGTACGAACACCACCCACGACAAGCTGCCCATCCGGATGCTGCACGATCGCGTGCTGGTCCGGACCGATATCCCGGAGGGCGAGCGCCGGTCCTCCGGCGGCATCGTCATTCCCGCGACGGCGGCGGTGGGCCGCCGGCTGGCCTGGGCCGAGGTCGTGGCGGTCGGGCAGAGCGTGCGCACGGTGGAGCCGGGCGACCGGGTGCTGTACGACCCCGAGGACCGTGCCGAGGTGGAGGTCCGGGGCGTGGCGTACGTGCTGATGCGCGAGCGCGATCTGCACGCCGTGGCCGCGGAGCGGCTGGAGGGCGCGGAGGACTCCACGGGCCTCTACCTGTAGTACGCCCCTTTTGGTACGGTTGTCCGAACCCGACGAGACGCGCCGTACCGGGTCAGGACAAGACGACGCACCCCTGGAAGCTCTCATCCCGGAGGTGCCGTCATGGCATGGATCCTGCTCGCCGTCGCCGGTCTGCTCGAGGTCGGCTGGTCGATCGGCATGAAGTTCACCGAAGGGTTCACCCGGCTGTGGCCGAGCGTGTTCACCATCGCGGGTATCGCCGCCAGCATGCTGCTGCTGTCGCAGGCGGCGAAGTCCCTCCCCATCGGTACGGCCTACGGCGTGTGGGTCGGCATCGGCGCGGCCGGTGCGGCGGTCCTGGGCATGCTGGTCCTGGGCGAGCCGGCCACGGCCGCGCGGATCTTCTTCATTGTGTTGCTGCTGGTGGCCGTGGTGGGCTTGAAGGCGACCTCGGGCCACTGACCGGCCGGCCCCGGCCGCGGCCCCGGCCGCCGCTCGTCACCGCCCGCCCCCGGCCGTCGCTCGTCAGTAGTCGCCCAGCAGGTCCCGGTCCAGGCCGCCGACCCCGTGCCCGTCCTTCGGCTCGTTCGGGATGAACGTGGGGATCCCCGGCAGCGACGGCGGCGACGGCGGCCCCGTCGGGAAGCCCGGCGGCGGCCCGGTCGGCGGCAGCGGCGGGAACGTCGGCGGTACCGGCACCGTGGGCGGCGCCGGCGGTGTGGGCGGCGCGGAGGTCTCCGGCGGCGCCGAGGTGACCGGCGGCTCCAGGGTCGGGATGCGGGCGCCGCTCTCCAGCTCCAGGTCGAAGTCCTTGACCGGGGTGCCCGCGAGGGCGGCGGCGGTGTAGGCGGCCCAGATGTCGGCGGGGAAGCCGCCGCCGTTGATGCGGGCCTGCCCGGCGGCCCCGTAGAGGGACTTGTGCTCGCCGGTGTCGGAGTCCTGGCCCATCACGGCGACGACCGTCGCGAGGTCGGGGGTGTAGCCCGCGAACCACGCGGCCTTGTCGTCCTCGGCGGTGCCGGTCTTGCCCGCCGCGGGCCGCCCCGCGGCCTGCGCCCCGCGGCCGGTGCCGTTCTCGACGACGCTCTCCAGGATCGAGGTGGTGGTGTCGGCCGCCGTGCGCGTCACGGCCTGCTTCACGTCCTTGCCCGGCAGCGGGACGATCTCGGCGCCCTTGGAGACCTTGTCGACCAGGGTGTACGCGCCGTGCCGCCCGTGGTTGGCGAGCGTCGCGTACGCCTGGGTCATGTCCAGGACGCTGGCGTTGGCGACGCCGAGTGCGATGGAGGGGGTGGGGGTCAGGTCGGGGGTGTTCTCGGGGATACCGAGGGCGACGGCGGTGTCCTTGACCTTGGCCGGGCCGACGTCCTGGGCCATCTGGGCGTAGACGGCGTTGACGGACAGGTCGGTGGCCTTGGTGACGGTGATCCGCCCGTAGGAGATGTCGTCCTCGTTGGCGGGGGCGTAGCCGACGGGCCCGCCCGGCCCCTGCACGGGGCGCTTGTTCGTGCCGTCGTAGAGCGTGTAGGGGGTGATGGTGCGCCCGTCCTGCGTGGACGCGTCGTCGGCGACCGCCGCGGTGAAGACGAACGGCTTGAAGGTGGAGCCGACCTGGAAGTCGCGGCGGGTGGCGTTGTTGACGAACTGCTTGGTGTAATCGATGCCGCCGTAGAGGGCGACGACCCGGCCCGTGCGCGGGTCGATGGAGGCGCCGCCGGCCCGTACGTACCGGTCGACCGTGCGGTTGTCGCTGAGCTCGTCCATCAGCTGCTTCTGCACGGCGTTGACGAAGGCGTTCTGCTTCTTCTTCTCGACGGTCGTGGTGATGCGGTAGCCGCCGCGGGCGAGCGTCTGCTCGTCGACGATCTTGTTGCTGGTGAGGTAGTCCTTGACCGCCTCCACCAGATAGCCGCGCTGGCCGGACATGCCCAGGCGCGCCCGCGCCTTGCCGGGCGCGGGGAACTTCATGGCGTTGCGCTCGTCCTGGCTCAGCCACTTCTTCTTGACCATGCCGTCGAGGACGTAGTTCCAGCGGGCCGTGGCGCGCCCCTGGTTCTCGGGGTGGGCGCCGACGTCGTACAGGCTCGGGGCGTTGAGGAGCGTGGCGAGGTAGGCGCCCTCGGCGGTGTTCAGCTTGTCGGAGTCCTTGCCGTAGTACGCCTGGGAGGCGGCCTGGACGCCGTAGGCGTTGCGGCCGAAGTAGCTGGTGTTCAAATAGCCTTCGAGGATGTCGTCCTTGCTCTCCTCGCGGTCCAGCTTGATGGCGATGAAGAATTCCTTCACCTTGCGGCTGATGGTCTGCTCCTGGCCCAGGTAGTAGTTCTTCACGTACTGCTGGGTGATGGTGGAGCCGGACTGCTTGCCCTTTCCGGTGACGGTGTTCCAGGCGGCGCGCAGCATGGCCTCGGGGTTCACGGCGGACTCGGAGTAGAAGTCGCGGTCCTCGGCGGCGAGCACGGCGTGCTGCACGGTGCGGGGCACCTTGCTGAGCGGCACGCTCTCGCGGTTGACCTCGCCGTCGCGCGCCAGCTGGCTGCCGTCGGCGTAGAGGAAGACGTTGCTCTCGGCGACCGCGGCCTGGTTGGCGGCGGGGATCTGCACGAGCATGTAGCCGGCGATGAGGCCGCCCGCGACGAGCAGGACGAGGAACAGGAAGGCGCCCAGCACCATCCGCCAGGTGGGCAGGAGGCGCCGCCAGCCGGTGCGGCGGGGGCGGCGGCCGTTGCCGTTGCCGCCGCCGTTGCCGCCGCCGGGGCGGTCCGGCCGTCCCGGCGTCCCGGGCCGGCCGCCGTGCCCGCCGCGCCCCGGGCCGCCGGTCTCCCTGGGCGCCCAGCCCGCCGGTGCGCCACGGCCGCCCCCGGCGGCCCGCTGTGCGTGCTCGTCGCTCATGTCTGTAGGGACTCCTCGGCCGCCGCCGTTGGTTCGGTCACGGCGGCGCGGTCTCGTGTCGGGCGGTCCGCTGTGCTTCGTACACGTCGTACATCCCGTCGAACACTGTCGCATCATGCGTTCCGCGCCATGGCACGTTCCGCACACCGGGCAGGCCCGGCTCGGCCGTCCGGGCCAGGCGCCGGCCACTCCGGGGGGTGAAATCCGGGGCCGACGCTGCCGAGGTTCAACGACCGGATGCGGTACGAGATGCGCCCCGACGGGGCCGTTGCGGTGAATGTCCCTTCTCGCGCACCTCTCACGCAACGCCCTGAATCGATTCTTCCGCTCGCTACGCTGTTCGTATGATGAGCGAACTTCCTGACATGAGGGCCTCCGACGCGGAGCGGGAGCGCGTGGCCGAGGCCCTGCGCGAAGCCGTCGCCGAGGGCCGGCTGACCATGGAGGAGTTCGAGGAACGGCTGGAAGCGGCCTACCGGGCGCGCACGCACGGCGATCTGGAGCCGCTCGTACGCGACCTGCCGGTCCCCGCCGCCGTCTCCCTCACCAAGCCCGCGGGCGCGACCGCGCCGGCGCAGGGGGACTGGGCGGACCGCATCGGCGGCCCCGCGGGCGGCACGGTGGCCATCGGCGTCATGGGCGGCTTCCAGCGCCGGGGCACCTGGACCGTGCCCCGCCGCTTCACCGCCTTCGCCTTCTGGGGCGGCGGTGAGATCGACCTGCGCGAGGCGCGCTTCGAGGACGGCGAGATCGTCATCCGCTGTATCGCGATCATGGGCGGCATGCAGATCGTCGTGCCGCCGGACCTGGACGTGCACGTCGGCGGCATCGGCATCATGGGCGGCTTCGACGACAAGGCCTCCGGCCCGGGCACCCCGGGCTCGCCGCGGGTGCGCGTCACCGGCTTCGCCTTCTGGGGCGGGGTGGGGGTGGACCGGAAGGTCACGCGGGAGGAGCGCAGGAGGCTCCGCGAGGAGCGGCGCCGGGACAAGAAGAGCCTGCCCGGCGACTGAGGACGGCGACTGAGGGCACCGCCCGGTAGCGCGGCGGGGGTCCGGGGGCCGAGCCCCCGGGTCTCACAGTGCTGCCGCCGCCTGCCCCTTGAGGCTCTCCAGGTCGATCGCCCGCGCCATCGCCTCGTACCCCGCGTCGCTCGGATGCAGGTGGTCTCCGGAGTCGTAAGCCGGGAAGAGCCGCTCAGGGTTTCCCGGGTCCCGCAGCGTCAGGTCGAAGTCCACGACCGCGTCGAAGACGCCGCCGGTACGGATGATCTCGTTGACCCCCTGGCGCGTGATCTCCTGGCGCTCCACCGCGCCCTTGTGGCCGCCGAACGGCATCAGCGTCGAGCCGACCACCCGCAGGCCGCGCGCGTGCGCCCGCTGCACCATCGCGCGCAAGCCGCTCACGATCTGCTGCGGGTCTTGCACCTGCGGCGCGCGCAGGATGTCGTTGATGCCGAGCGCCACGACGACGACGCGGGCGCCGGTCCGGCCGAGCACGTCCCGGTCGAAGCGCGAGAGGCCGCTGGGGTTGTTCGGCACCGGCGCGGCCGAGTTGCTCAGCAGTATGCGGTTGCCGCTGATGCCCTCGTTGAGGACGCCGTAGCGCGGGGCGCCGGGCTCCGTGCGCAGCCGGGCGGCCAGGTAGTCCGTCCAGCGGCGGTTGGCGCCGAGGGTGGAGGACACGCCGTCGGTGATGGAGTCGCCGAGGGCGACGACCGCGCCGTGCGTCTCCTGGGTCCACACGTCCACGGCCGTCAGGTAGCGCCAGTACGGGGTCTTCGTGGTGTACGGCGTGCCGAGCGGCTCCTCGGTGTGGTCGCCGCGCGCGATGAAGGAGTACTGCCGGGCGTGCGGGTGGTAGGTGACCGGGCCGGAGGAGGTCGGCGAGTACGTGGTGACGAGCAGGTCCGCCGCGGCCGGGACGGCCATCCGCACCGGGTCGCTGAGCAGGGAGCCGCCGGCCGGGACGGTGGCGGTCGGCTGCCCGGCGAAGGTCAGGCGCTGCATGCTGCCGGGGACGGCGGCGGGGGAGCCGGAGGCCGCGGCGAGGGCGAGCGAGGCGTGGGTGACGGCGAGCGGCCGGTTGCCGAAGAGGTTGGAGAGCTGGATGCGGGCGCCCTTGCCGCCGATGCTGGTGTGGACCACGTTGCGGACCGACATGCCGGCGACGCCCTTGGCGGGGTTCGCCTCGCCGAAGGCGGGTGCCGTGGCCCAGGAGCCGACCCATTCCCCGGAGGCCGCGGGCTCGGCGGAGGGGTGGGCTTCGTGCCGGCTGGTGACAGCCTGTCCGTCATGACCGCCGACCCCGATGAATATCGCGGTCGAGACGATGATCACCACGGCCGCCAGCGCGGCGAGGACGGCGTAGGCCGTACCGCGGGGCAGGGGTGGCCTGTTCATTGCGGGTGTCTCCTGGAAGAGGCGGAGCGGGCAGCTCCGGGTGCGGAAGCGGAACCGGGGACGGAAAACAGCGACTGATCAGCAACAGCGCCCTCGCGGTCCGATCGCCGTTCCATGATCCCACGGTGGCCTCGGGGGTCGCCCGTCGGCCGATGGGTCACGCAACGTGTCACATGCGACTTGTCAGACGCGGGGAACTCCCGGTCCGTTCCAGGAGTAGGCCGGGTAAGGACAATGCACGGGAAGTCGGCTGGAACGGGTGGTGCGGATGAAACGGTCGCCGAGTGAGGACACGGGTACCGCCGAACGGGTGATGCCCGCTCCGCTGGGCAGTCTCACCTACAGCGCGGCCGACGAGGAGAAACGCCGCGGAGTGCGCCGGATGAAGGCCCTCGCGACGGGACTCCTGCTCGCGGTCGCACTGGTGTACGGGCTTGCGAAGTGGTCCCAGTCGGCGGGCGCGGGGGCCTGGGCCGGCTACGTGGCCGCCGCGGCGGAGGCCGGCATGGTCGGCGCCCTCGCCGACTGGTTCGCCGTCACCGCGCTCTTCCGGCGCCCGATGGGCCTGCCCATCCCGCATACCGCGATCATCCCCACCAAGAAGGATCAGCTCGGTCAGAGCCTCGGCGACTTCGTCGGCGAGAACTTCCTCGCCGGCGAGGTGGTGCGGGTCCGGCTGCGGGCCGTCGGCATCGCCTCCCGCCTCGGCGCCTGGCTCTCCCTCCCCCAGCACGCCGACCGCGTCACCGCCGAGCTGGCCACCGCCGTGCGCGGCGCGCTCACCGTCCTGCGGGACTCCGACGTGCAGGCCGTCGTCGGCGAGGCCATCACCCGGCGCGCCGACGCCGCCGAAGTCGGCCCCGGCATCGGCGCCATGCTGGAGAAGGTCGTCGCGGACGGCGGCCACCGGCGCGTCGTGGACCTCGTGTGCGTCCGCGCGCACGACTGGCTCGTCGCCCACGGCGACTCCGTGATGGAGGCCGTCACCGGGGGCGCGCCCGGGTGGACGCCGCGGTTCGTCGACCGCAAGGTCGGGGAGCGGGTGTACAAGGAACTCCTGCGGTTCGCCGCCGAGATGCGCGACATGCCCGATCACCCGGCGCGCGGCGCCGTCGACCGCTTCCTCGAGGACTTCGCGCGCGACCTGCAGTCCGACACGGATACGCGGGCGCGCATCGAGCGGCTGAAGTCCGACCTGCTGGGGCGGGGCGAGGTGCAGGACATCATCGCCTCCGCGTGGGCCTCGGTGCGCGCCATGATCGTCGCGGCGGCCGAGGACGAGCGGAGCGAGCTGCGGCTGCGGGTGCGGGCCGGGATCCTCTCGCTCGGGGCGCGGATGGCGGGCGACGACCGGTTGCGGGAGAAGGTCGACGGGTGGCTGGAGGACGCGGCGGTCTACGTCGTGACGACGTATCGCGACGAGATCACGTCGCTGATCACGGAGACGGTCGCGGGCTGGGACGCGGAGCACACGTCCCGGAAGATCGAGGCGCACATCGGGCGGGACCTGCAGTTCATCCGCATCAACGGCACGGTGGTGGGGGCGCTGGCGGGGTTGTGCATCTACGGGCTGACGCGGGGGCTGGGGGGCTAGGGGTTGGCGGCTGGGCGGGGGCTGGGGCCGGTGCGTCGGGTGCGGCGCCGGGCCCTCCGGGGCGGGGGTCCGGGGCCGTATATTTACGGGCCCGTGCCCGGCGACGCAGCGGAGCCCCCTGCCGCATCGGGCCCGCAAATACACGTCAGCGCCCCGGACCCCCACCCCTGCGGGCCCGTCGCCTCCTGTTGTCTCCTGTCGCCTCCCGTTGCGCGTCGTCCCTCGCCTGCGGTCTACGGACGTCGGCCCAGTTAGGGTCACCCCGTGTTGAAACGTCCCACCTTGCTGTGGTTGCTCATTCCGTATGTCCTTTTCCTTGGCGTGCTTCCGCTCGTCGACCGGGTGCGGCCTACGGTCCTGGGGCTGCCCTTTTTGTTCTTCTGGTTGCTTGCCGCCACTCTTCTCACCCCCGTCGCCGTCTTCCTCGCCTGGCGGGGCGACCGGAAGCGGGGCCGGGTGTGAACGGCAACGCCGCGGTGGCGACCACCGTCTTCGCCGTCTTCATGGTGTTCACCGTCGCCCTCGGTCTTCTTGCCGTGCGCGGCCACGGCCGCACGAGCGGCCTCGCCGAGTGGTCCGTCGGCGGCCGCAGCCTCGGCACCGTCTTCATCTGGGTGCTGATGGCCGGCGAGGGCTACACCAGCTTCAGCTACCTCGGCGCCGCCGGCTGGGGCTACAACCACGGCGCCCCGGTCCTCTACGTCATCGCCTACATGTCCTGCGGCTACGCGATCGGTTACGTCGTCGGCCCGACCCTCTGGTCGTACGCCCGCCGCCACGGCCTGGTCACCATCACCGACATGGTCGCCCACCGCTACGGCCGCCCCTGGCTCGGCACGGCGGTCGCGGTCCTGGCGACCGTGTGCCTGCTCCCGTACATCCAGCTGCAGATCACGGGCATGGGCGTCGTCGTCTCGACGATCTCCTACGGGGCGATCAGCCTGAACCAGGCCTACTTCATCGCCTTCGCGGTGACGACGGGCTTCGTGGTGGTGAGCGGGCTGCGGGGCAGCGCCTGGGTGTCGGTGCTCAAGGACGTGCTGGTCATCGTCACGCTCGCCTTCCTCGCGATCTACGTCCCGAACCACTACTTCGACGGCTACGGCCCCTTCCTGGACCGCCTCGTAGCCGAGAAGCCCGACTGGCTGACGCTGACCGGCCACGGCGGCAGCGGCCTCGACGTCACCTGGTTCGCGACCACGAGCTTTCTCAACTCCCTGACGGTCGTCATCTTCCCGACCACCGTGGCGGGGTACCTGGGCGCCCGCAGCGCCGACGCCCTGCGCCGCAACGCGATGCTGCTGCCGTTCTACAACGTGCTGCTGTTCGTGCCGATGCTGCTGGGCATGGCGGCGCTGTTCGTCGTGCCGGGGCTGACGGGAGCGGGGTCGAACCTGGCTCTCTTCAAGCTCGTGGTCGACTCGCTGCCCGCGTGGGCGGTCGGTGTCACCGGTGTCGCCGCCGCCCTCTCCTCCATCGTTCCCATGGCCGTGTTCATGCTGGTCATCGGCACGATGTGGGGGAAGAGCGTGCTGGGGACGATTCCTGCTCTGGCCGGCCGGCCGCGGAGGCAGCGGGCAGCGGCTCAGGTCGTCGTGGTCGTGTCGGGCGCGCTGGCGCTCGCTCTGACGTATCTGACGCCCAACACGCTCGTGCGGCTCTCCCTCATCTCGTACGAGGGGATGGCGCAGCTCGTCCCGATGATCCTGCTGGGTCTGGTGTGGCGGCGGCTGACGCTGTGGGGCGCGGTGAGCGGGCTCGTGGCGGGAGGGACGCTCGTGTGCGCCCTCGTCTTCACCGAGCACGACCCCCTGTGGGGCGTGAACGCGGGAGCGCTCGCGCTGGGCGTGAACCTGGTGGTGGCGCCGGCCGTCTCCCTGCTCGGTCCGCAGCCGGCCGACGACCGCCCGGACGAGGAGGTCCTGGCGACCGATCCGCGGCCGGAGGAGTCGGTTCCGGCATAAGGGGCGAATGAGTCGGCGTACCCGAGTTGACGAAATGCGACTAGGCCGATGATTCCGACTCGTCGGCCTGGACCAATTTTGACCGTACGTGTTCGGGAGATGGCGCAGATCCATGCAATGATCACCCGTACCACCGGTAATCCGAGGTTTGTGCGAAGATTCCGTCCCCGGTCCGCTCGGACCGGGCGACAAGGGGAAACATCGTGCACATAACGAGATTCAGAGCCGCTGTTGGGGCGGCTGTGACGGTGGCCGCCACGGCCGCTCTCCTGCCCACGTCGGCCGCGTTCGCGGCCGGCAAGCCGGACTCCCGCACGGCGGACAGTGCGACGGTCGAGGCCTTCGGCCGAATAGCCGACGCCGTACTGAACGACCGCACCTCGGTCCTCCTGGACTCCCGCTCGGCCGGCCGCAAGGCGACCAAGCTCGACGGCAAGGTCCGTCTCTCCTCCGGCCTTTCGAAGGCCGAGGACACCGGACTCTCCTCGCTGAAGATGCGGAAGTCCTGGCTCGCCGCCCTGGGCGAGGCCTACACCGGCGCCGACACCAAGACTTCGGTCGACAAGACGACCGTCAAGGGCAACCGCGCCACCGTCCGTGTCACCGAGACCACGGTGCTCACGTACAAGAAGATCCGCGGCGACGAGCCCTCGACCACCGGCTTCACCGCCCACCACGAGCTCAGCTTCTCCCTCGGGAAGAACGGCAAGTGGGAGCTCACCGGCATCCGCCCGCAGGACGACGGCCCCGGCGCCATCAACGAGCCCCGCACGGCGGTGGCGGCGACCGGCAGCATCGACCTCAACGGCAGCCCGGCCGCGACCCGGTACCCCGGCAGCAGGAACGCCAAGCCGAAGACGCTGACCACCAAGGGTGGTCTCGACTACAAGGCCATGGCCGCCTACGCCGAGAAGTACTGGCGCAACTACAACCCCGCCTATCGCAGCTTCAACAGCTACGGCGGCGACTGCACCAACTTCATCAGCCAGGCCCTCAAGGCCGGCGGCTGGAAGGACGCGGCGGGCTCGGACACCACCGACTACCGCAAGTGGTGGTACAACAAGTCGAGCCAGTCCGACTCCTGGGTCGGCGCCAACGAGTGGTCGTGGCACACGCTGTCCACCAAGCGGGCGGCCAACCTGTCGAACGTGTACCAGATGGACGTCGGCGACATCCTGCAGATGGACTTCGACGGTGACGGGTCCAAGGACCACTCCATGATGACCACGTACCGCAGCAGGATGGGCGTCCCGTACCTGACGTACCACTCGACCAACACCTACCGGAAGTCGGTCGCGAGCATCATCGCGTCCTACCCCGGGGCGATCTACTACGCCTACCGCACGTGATGCGGCGTGGGCCGCGCCCCGCCCGGCCTCCGGGCAGGGCGGGGCACGGCCCACAATTCGCTGTTCGCAGTCCGAAACGTCCCTTGCGGAGAACCCCACCGCTCTTGGACGATCAAGCGATGAAACTGCTGCGTGTGGGGCCCGTGGGGGCGGAACGCCCGGCGCTGCTGGATGAGGACGGCACCCTTCGCGACCTGTCGGCGCTGGTGACCGACATCGACGGCGCGCTGCTCGCCGACGCGCCCGCGCTGTCGCGCATACGGGCCGCCGTCGGCGCCCGCATCCTCCCCGCCCTCGACCCGGCCGGCCTGCGCACCGGCCCGCCCCTGACCCGGATCGGCAAGATCGTGGGTGTCGGCCTGAACTACCGCCGCCTGGCCGCCGAGACCCGCTCCGTCGTCCCCGCCGAACCCGTCCTCTTCCTCAAGGCCGCGGACACGGTGGCCGGCCCCGACGACCCGGTCCTGATACCGCCCGGCAGCGAGAAGACCGACTGGGAAGTCGAACTCGGCGTCGTCATCGCCCACCGCGCGCGCCGCCTGGAGACGGACGAAGACGCGCTGTCCGCCGTCGGCGGCTACGTCCTCGCACACGACGTCTCCGAGCGCGAGTTCCAGTTCACCCGCGGCGGCGCGTGGGTCAAGGGCAAGAACTACGAGACGTTCACCCCGCTGGGCCCCTGGCTCGTCACCCCCGACGAGATCCGCGACCCGCAGGCCCTGCGCCTGCGGCTGTGGGTCAACGGCGACCTCAAGCAGGACGACACGACGGCCGACCAGATCTTCCCGGTGGGGGAGGTCGTGCGGTACGTGAGCCGTTTCATGACCCTCTACCCCGGCGACGTCATCCTGACGGGCACCCCGGCGGGCGTGGCCATGAGCCGCCCGGACCCCAAGCCGTATCTGAGGGCGGGGGACGTGGTGGAGCTGGAGGGCACGGGGCTGGGGCGGCAGCGGCAGGAACTCAAGGACGCGTAGCGTCCGGCGTGTAAGGCGGCATTTTGGCCCCACCATGGGGCATATTTTCCGATATGCGGAGAACGAAGGCTGCGGTGGTCGCTGCGCTCGCCGTGACGGTGGGGGTGGTGCTGGTGTGCGCGTTCACTTTCCCGGGCTCGGAGGGAGGGCCCGCGCCCCGGGAGCGCCACGTCGCGCCCGACGGCCGCGAACTGGCCGACGACGGCCGGTCGGCGGGCGCCGACAGGCTGGTCCTGGGCGCGTCGATGGTCGCCGTGGGCGCGGGCCTGGCGCTCTGCGTCCTGGTTTGCAACCGGCCGCGTCAGGAAACCGGTTGAAAAGTGCCCTGGCTGTCGCCGCGTATGGAGTGCACGAACGTTGCCCAGGCGCGGGGTGACGTCGTGAACGCGCCCCGAGGGCGGTCTTTGCTGTCACCTATGGCGACAAGGTGGTCTTCGGTTGCCTGCATCTCGATGCAGCCGGCGTTTTGAGCCTCGCTGTAGGACGACTTGCGCCATGCGTGGGACGGCAGGTTGTGGCGTATCACTTGTGCCTCGCTTCCCGTTCGAGGTCGTTTGCGATCGAAGTCATCAGCTCGATGGACTGCTGCGCTGACAGGGCTGAGACCTGCAGGTTCTGGAAGACCCTTCGGTATTTCGCCACGGCTTCATCATCCTCCAGGTACAACTCGCCGTCGAGGTGGGGTACGTGGACGACTTCAAGGTCCATCGGACCCGGATATGAGTACACGTTGAATGACCCGCCGGTGCACGTGTACGGGTGCCGAGTGAAGGGGACGACCCGGATCGTGATGTAGGGAGAGCGGCACGCAGCCACCAGGCGTCGGAGTTGAAATCCCATGATGTCTGCACTGCCCATCTGCTGATGGAGCACTCCTTCCGGCATGATGCAAATGTACTGCGGAGGGTCCTCACGCTCGAAAACCCGCTGACGCTCCATGCGGAATTTGACGTAGAAGTCCAGCTGCTCGTCGGTCGGTGGATACGGGGCTCCGGCCATGACGGTCCTGGCGTAATCCGGCGTCTGCAGCAGCCCTGGGACGACCTCTGCTTGGTACACCTCGATGCGGGCCGCGTCGGACTCAAGGAGCAGAGTCTCTTTGAAACCGCCGGGCAGCAACTCGTGATATTGGGTCCACCAATTCTTCTTCCGCTCCTCGGATGCCAGGGCCGTCAACCATTCGCGAGCCTTCTGCTGCTTCACGCCGCAGAGGTCCATTAGTGCGTTCAGCTCCAGCTGTGTAATGCGATGACGGCCGTTCTCAACCCGGCTGACCTTGGAGTTGTCGCCGCCGATCACCTTCGCCGCTTCGGCGACCGTCACTCCTGCTGCCACTCGGGCGTCCTTGAGCGCTGCGCCGAGCTTCCGGCGCCTGGCGGTGCGCTGTGCCTGCTGTCCCAACCTGGGCTCCTGACCTGCAACTTGTAGCGCTGCAATTTGTAGCTCTGCAATTTGGGGTTTGAAATGGCCCATGAAATGGGTGCATTGTTGGGTGGGCGTCCGAACGCGGGAAGGAGCGTGGGGGATGGCCTACAGGAATGGGGCGTTCGTGGTGGACACCCGGGATGGCCGGATCGTACAAGTCATCGGTGGCACGGGTGGGCGAGTTCAGGTACGTCCACCCGGTGGGGGTACGGAATGGGAAGTACCGTTCGCAGCGCTGCGATTGGCGACGAGTATGGAGCGGGCCGAGGTGCGCAGGAGCTCGGCTCCGCCTCCCGCCCGTACGACGATCGCTGACTGCCCGGAGTGCCCGGCGCTCAAGGCGGCCTGGTGGGAGGCGACGATCGAAGGGGACCCCTTCAAGGCGGGCGACGCCCTGGTCGCAGTACGGCGGCACTGGAGGTCGCACATGTCGGAAGGAACGTGCGCATGAGGATCCGCTGCAACCACGCCGAGGGCTGGACACACCCCACTCCGGGTGAATCCCGCTGCAGGTCGTGCGGAGTGACCCGCTTCGCGGACTACGGTGCCCTTCGCCCGCCGGGCCTGCCGCGTGCGCTGACCCCTAAGCCGAGGGACGCCGGCCGAGCGGACCGCGCCGCAGCGACGTGGATCGCGAACATGCCCCGCAGGACGGTGTGGTGGGGGCGGGGGCTGAGCACCGCGGCGTAGGTGCGGGTCTGCCCGGGTCGGTGTGGGGGCTGAGTTTCGTTGTTTGGGTGCGGGTCAGAGCAGGCTGGCAGCGGGGGGAGGGGTGGGGGGCGGGGGTTCGGTTGGTTGGCTGTGCGGCCGGTGGGCGGTTGGCCGCCGTACTCCTGCCGTCACGGATGCAGGCGCGTGAGGAGACCGGACGCTCCGGCCGTGGCTGAGGGGGAGCGGGCTGCTGCCGCGATGTGGCCGGGGCCGGTGGGGGCGCTTCGCTCAGCTCGCGTACGTGGTGGTTGCTCGTACGGCTGCGGGTTGGGTGGGGGTTTGGCGGTCTTACGGGGCCGGAAACCGCCAGGCCTGGCCGGTAGCCCGGCGGATAAGTGGCCTGGCGCCTAGTCGACCACGAGGCCGCCGGTGAGGTTGAGCTCCGAGGCGGTGAGCGTTCGGGCCCAGTCGGATGCGGCGAAGACCGCGGCGTTGGCGATGTCGTCGTAGTGCGGGCGCTTGGTCAGCAGCGCTCCTTCAGCGGCCCGGTTCTCCTCGCCCGGCGCGGGAGAGCCGGGCGAGAGCAGCCAGGCGACGCGTACGCCCTGCGGGCCGAGCTCTGATGCGAGCTGCCTGCAGGTACCGGCCAGGGCGGACCAGGCGATGTGTGAACCGCCCAGGTTGGGGATGGCCTCGCGGCCGCCGCCCATGACCAGAATGACGCCGCTGCCTCCTCGGACCATGTGCCGCGCCGCTGCCGTAGCCGTGTTGAGGGTGGTCGTCACCGCCTTCGTGACCGGGCGGAGCGCATCCGCGAGGGCCAGGTCGAGCAGCGGGATCCCCTGCAGGTCGTCGTTGGACGTGGCGTTGAAGCAGATGTCGATGCCGCGGCCCTGCGCAGCCACCGTGTCGGCATGGCGATCAACGGCGTCGCGGTCCGTCGCATCCAGCGCGGCGACATGCGCAGTTCCACCGTCGTCCCGGATGCGCCGCGCGACGTCGTCGAGCGGCGGCACCGTCCTTCCGGTGAGGTGGACAACGGCGCCCTCGCGCGCGAAGCCGCGGGCGACCGCCGCCCCCACCGCTCCGGAACCGCCGTGGACGATCGCCGTCCTGTCGGCCAGCAACATGACTCTCTCCTCATAACGGCGGCGCCAAGGACAGCCTCACTGCACACCGCAGGCATCTTCCTCCGGCCCGCCCGGTGATCCAAACAAAACGCCCTAAGTGGCCCAAGAGCGTCGGCCGGGCGCCTCAACGGTCCCACCAGGGAGCCCTCTCCTCACCAGCCCCCGCTCAGGGGCAGTCGGACGCCCGGCCACGACGGTGGCGCGCCGAGCGAAGCGCCCACGACGGGCTGCACCACATCGCGGCAGCTGCCAGCTCCCCCTCAGCCAAGGCCTATGCGCAAGGTCTCCTTACGCGCCCGCATCCGTGACGGCAGGAGTACGGCGGCCAACCCCCCACCGGCCGCACAGCCAAACCACCAAACCCCCGCCCCCCACCCCTCCCCCTGCTGCCAGCCTGTTCTGACCCGCACCCGACCCACGGATCCCCACCCCGCCCACCGCTACTAGGCCTTCGGCAGGCTCAGCGGTGTCCGCGCGCGCCACTGGTCGATGGCCGGTTCCAGCATCGGGGCCAGTTCCGGATTGAGGGGTGCGAAGGCCAGTGCTCCTACGATCTGCAGGAAGCGTGCGCCCTCCATGACGTCGAGCAGGGCGCGGTCCACCCGTGTGCCGCTCACCCGCTCGTACTCCTCGATCCCCGGCGGGCCGACGAGGGTGAGGTCCCACTCGACGGGGCCGCGGGTGGTGTCCTCGAAGTCGCTGAAGAGATGGCCCGTGGCGGTGCGCAGGAGGTTGTACGCGGGGGAGTCGCCGTGGAGGGTCTGCAGGCGCGCGCCGGGGAAGTGGGCGGGCAGGTCCTGGACGAGGGTCTCCAGGACCGCGTACTCGGCCCGGGCCCGGTCGAGTTCGGCCGGGGTCAGCAGCGGGTGCGGGTTCTCGGCGAGCGCGGCCAGGGTCAGGCCCACCGCGGGGACGACGGGGGAGAGGACGGGCAGGTCGTCGCCGGGGTACTCGGCGAGCAGCGCGTGCAGTTCCGCCGCCCAGCCCGTCTGCTCGACGAAGCGCTTCTGCAGGACCTCGGGGTCGGTCACGGCGGACAGGGGGTCCGTCTCGTCGACGAACTCCCAGAACGTCAGCGACCGTCCGTCGATCTCGACGGGCTCGCGGGGGGCGAGGGGGCTCGGCCCGACGACGGGCGCGCCCCGGTCCGCCAGCCAGCCCGCCACGGCGAGTTCGCGGCGCTGCTTGGCGGCCTGTTCCTCTACGGGCCCGGCGGCCAGGGAGGGGACGCGGACCACGACGGGGTGCGGGGCCAGGTGGACCAGCACGTTGAAGACGTTGTGCAGCACGCGCGGCCCGTCCGGCTGCAGCCCTAGGCCGCGGCCCGCCCTGGTGGCCAGGCCGACCGCGTGCTCGGCGCGTTCGGCGGCGGTGAGGGCGGGGGAGGGGGTGTCAGCAGTAGGCATATGGGCGATCCTGCCCGGCTGGAAAGGGCGTTGTCGACGGGGTTTCGCCGCGTGCGGGCCCGGCTACCGCGCCGATCACGCCGATCACGCCGATCACGCCCGCGATCTCCAGCCGGCCACCCGTCGTCGTCACCGGGTCTCCCCGATCCGTACCGTGCGGCCCTCGTCCGCCGACACCCGCGCCGCTTCCAGCACCCGCAGCGTCGCCGCCGCTTCCCGCGCCGTCACCGGCGGCTCGCCGCCCGTGCGCAGGGCGGTCTCGATCGCCGCGTAGTAGGCGGGGTAGTCGCCCGGCAGGGTGGGGACGGGGTCGCCGCCGCCCGTCTGCGGGGACTCGCCCGCGCCGAGGCGGCCCCAGAGGGACTCGGGTTCGACGCCCCAGTCGGTGCGCCCGGAGCCGGGGCGCAGGCCTTCCCGCAGCGCCGCCTCCTGCGGGTCGAGGCCGTACTTCACGTAGCCGGCCGCGCTGCCCAGCACCCGGAAGCGCGGGCCGAGCTGGGCTGTGGTGGCGCTGACCCACAGGTGGGAGCGGACGCCGCCGGTGTGCGTCACGGCGATGAACGTGTCGTCGTCGGCCTCGGCGCCGGGGCGGCGGACGTCCACCTCGGCGTAGACGCAGGCGGCGGGGCCGAAGAGGGTGAGGGCCTGGTCCACGACGTGGCTGCCCAGGTCGTAGAGGAGGCCGCCGATGTCCGCGGGGTCGCCGGACTCGCGCCAGCCGCCCTTCGGCTGCGGCCGCCAGCGCTCGAAGCGGGACTCGAAGCGCAGGACGCCGCCGAGGGCGCCGTCGGCCAGGAGCCGCTGCACGGTGCGGAAATCGTTGTCCCAGCGGCGGTTCTGGAAGGCGCTGAGCAGCAGGCCGCGCTCCTCCGCGAGGCCGGCGAGGGCTTCCGCCTCGGCGGCGGTCGCGGCGAGCGGCTTGTCGACCACGACCGGGAGGCCGGCTTCGAGGGCGGTGCGGGCCAGCGGCACGTGGGTGCGGTTGGGGGAGGCGATGACGACGAGGTCGAGCTCTCCGGCGCGCTCGAAGAGCGCCTCGCTGTCGGCGACCGTGCGTACTGCGGGGTGCTCGGTGGCGGCCTGGCGCTGCCGGTCGGGGTTGCCGGTGACGACCGTGTCGAGGACGAGGCCGTCCGTGGCGGCGATGAGCGGGGCGTGGAAGACGGAGCCCGCGAGGCCGTAGCCGATCAGGCCCACCCGGAAGCCCTCGTGCGAGGCCGGGGTCGGGGTCCCGCTGTCACCGCTCATGCCGTCCCTGCCGTCCTTACTGTCCACACCCTCGATGCCATCCATGCGCTCCACTTTGGCAACGCTGTTGCGAAACCGCAAGCGGCAGCGACAATGGACCCGTGAACCGCACGCTCGCCCCCGGCGCCAACCTCACCGCCCTCCGTGACCACAACGCCGCCCTCGTCCTCGGGCTGCTGCGCGACGCCGGGCCGGACGGCGCGAGCCGGGCCGAGCTGGCGGACCGTACGGGCCTCACCCCGCAGGCGGTCAGCAAGATCACCGGGCGGCTGCGGGTCGCGGGGCTGGCCGCCGAGGCGGGCCGCCGGGCGTCCACGGGCGGCAAGCCCGCCACGGCCCTGCGCCTGCTGCCGGAGGCGGCGCACGCGATCGGCGTGCACCTGGAGCGCGACGCCCTGACGGTCACCCTCGTCGACCTGTCGGGGGCCGAGGCCGCGACCCGTACGTCCCCGCTCGACCTCGGGGCGGGCGCGGAGGCGGTCCTGGACGCGGTCGCGGCGGAAGTCGCGCGCGTACGGGCCGAGGCCGGCGGCTCCCTCCTCGGCGTCCTCGGCGCCGGGGTCGCCCTCCCCGGCCCGCTCGACCACCGCACCGGCGTCCTGCAGCGCGTCACCGGTATGCCCCGGTGGGACGGGTTCCCGCTGCGGGACGCGTTCGCCGAGCGGCTCGGGATGCCCGTCGTGGTCGACAAGGACACCAACGCCGCCGCGCTCGGCCTCGTGCTCCGCGGCTGCGTCGGGGCGGCCGGCTCCTTCGCCTACCTGCACCTGGGCACCGGCCTGGGCGCCGGCCTCGTGCTGGGCGGCGAGGTGCACCGGGGCGCGCGGACCGGTGCGGGCGAGTTCGGTCACCAGGTGCTCCAGCTGGACGGGCCGCCGTGCCGCTGCGGCAACCGGGGCTGCATCGAGGTGCTGTGCCTGGACGCGGTCGCCCGGGGCGACACCGCGGAGGCGGCCCGGCTGCTCGGCACCGGCGCCGCCAACCTCGTACGGCTGCTGGACATCGACCTCGTGCTGCTCGGGGGCGGGGTGCTGCTGAACGCGTCGGGCGCCTACGCGGCCGGCGTGCGGGACGTGCTCGGCGGTGCGCCGCCGGTGGCCGTCGTCCCGGCCGGGGAGCGCACCGTCGTGGAAGGGGCCGCGGAGCTCGTCCTCGCGTCGCTGTTCGGCCGGGGAGGACGGGACCGTCACCGGGCCCTGGAGCAGGCCGGCCTCGCCGCCCCCTCCGGCCTCACGGCCCCGTCCCCAGGAACCTCTCGACCTTGAGCGAGGCGACCCCGCCGGCCGGTGCGTCCCCCAGCTCCGACGCGTCGTCGCCCTCCTCGATCCTCGTGCTCGTGCCCGTCTGGCCGGGGCCGCTGTAGAGGGTGACCACCCACCGCGGCTGCGGGCCCTTGCGCGGCCTGCCGCGCCGCTCCGGCACCAGCACGGACCGGACGGGCCCGGCGTACTCGTACGTGCCGGGGCGGAACTCCTGCCACCGGCCCCGGAAATGGGGCGCCGAGAAGAGCGCGGGCAGGTCCTTGCCGGGGTAGTGCCCCAGGAAGGGTTCCAGCAGATCGCCGACCAGGGGCAGGCCGGCCAGGCTCTTGAGGGGGTTCCTCCGGTACGTCTCGGCGTCGTTCCCGCTCCGTGGGGCCGGCGTCCCCCGGCCGCCTCGCTCCTCCGTCACCGTTACTCCGCCACCTCCGTGCGGGCCACCCACTCGTAGACCGGCAGCCGTCCCTCGGCCGTGTCCCACTGCCGTGACGTGGCTTTGAAATGTTCGTAACCGCCCCGGAAGGGGACCTTCACTTCCTCGCCCGGCTCCGCGGCCGGGACGATGTGCTCCGGGAGGCCTTCCGGCCCGCCCTGGAGGACGCATTTGTCAGCAGTGGCCATGTCCCGATCCTGACCGTGCGGCACCCGTGCGGCACGGCCCGGCGCACCGGCGCCACTCGGATGACACGAAAATAGGCTCATCGGGCGGTATGTGACGGCTGGTCGGGGGTACGTGGCCGCGCCGGGCCGGGGAGCGCCGCCGGGCGGTGGGAGGTTCGGGACAGCAACAGGACCCAACGACCCGTCACCCGGGCCCTACGACACGACCCCGTCGGCCGGCCCCACGACCCCCACCGCAAAGGTCCCGCGATGCCCAAGCCCCGTGTGCTCGTCCTCGGCGCCACCGCGCTCGCGATCTTCTCCACGGCCGCACCCGCCCCCGCCTCCCCGGCGGGCGAGACCGCCGCCCGCTCGCACTGCGCCTCGCCCGGTACGCCCGACTTCCCCATCGCTGCCCGGCTGAGCGGCGGCCCCGAGGCGTACGAGCGCGGCGCCCCGCCCCGCTCCTGGCGGCTGGAACTGCGCAACGGCTCCGGCACCGAGTGCCGGGCCGTGCACCCCGTCGCGGTCCTCGCCGACCGCGGCCGCGCGCTCGCCCCGGGCGACATCCACCTCGACTTCTACGACCCGGGGGCGGCGCGCTGGCGCCCCGTGCGGTTCGAGCGGACCGACGAGGCCGAGAACGTCGGCGTCTTCGACGGCGGCAAGGACCCCGGCCGCAACGGCAAGGATCCCGGCCGCACCGACAAGGACCCCGGCCGCGCCGACCGTGCCCACCGCGCCGCCCGGGTCCCCGCCTTCCCCGGCTTCTCCGTCCCCGCGCACGGGAGCGTGCCCGTACGCGTACGCCTGGGTTTCGCCAAGAGCGCCCCCGAAGGCCCCGTGACGGCCAACGTCACCGCCGTGCAGCGGCGCGGCGACGACGGCGACTGGGTGGGGGAGTCCAACGACTACACGTTCGGCATCGGCAAGGCCCCCGGCCGTGCCGCCCCCGGCAAGAAGCGGGGAGCCGACGACGGCGAACAGCCGATCCTCGCCGACACGGGCTCCCAGCGGCCCCTGCTCGCCATCGCCGCGGCGGCCGGCGCCCTGCTCCTCGCCGGGGCGTCCCTCGTCGTCGGGGCACGCCGCTCGGGGCGCTGAGTACGCGCGAACCCCGCCTCCTGCGTCCCGGCGGGAAAGAGGCCGCCGGGACCTGATTACGCTGGAGGGGCAGGCCGTGGCACGAAGAGGTGCGACCCGGCGTCCCCCAGGCCCGCGAGCGGGCGCGTACGGCAGGAGTACCGCATGGCAGAGCGCAAGCCGATCGAGTCCTGGCTCACCGACATGGACGGCGTCCTGGTCCACGAGGGCATCCCGATCCCCGGGGCCGACGCCTTCGTCAAGAAGCTCAGAGAGTCCGGCAAGCCCTTCCTCGTCCTGACCAACAACTCCATCTACACCCCCCGTGACCTGCACGCACGCCTCGCCCGCATCGGGCTGGACGTGCCGGTCCAGAACATCTGGACGTCCGCGCTGGCCACCGCCCAGTTCCTGGACGACCAGCGGCCGGGCGGCACCGCCTACGTCATCGGCGAGGCGGGCCTGACCACCGCCCTGCACGACATCGGCTACGTCCTCACCGACTCCGAGCCCGACTACGTCGTCCTGGGCGAGACCCGGACGTACTCCTTCGAGGCGCTCACCAAGGCCATCCGGCTGATCAACGCCGGTGCGCGCTTCATCGCCACCAACCCCGACGAGACCGGGCCCTCCGCGGAGGGCGCCCTGCCCGCCACCGGTTCCGTGGCCGCGCTGATCACCAAGGCGACCGGCCGCGAGCCGTACTTCGTCGGCAAGCCCAACCCCCTGATGATGCGGGCCGGGCTCAACGCCATCGGCGCCCACTCCGAGGGCAGCGCCATGATCGGCGACCGGATGGACACCGACATCCTGGCCGGCCTGGAGGCGGGGATGCGGACGTACCTCGTGCTGACCGGGCTGACCCGGCCGGAGGAGGTCGACCGCTACCCCTTCCGGCCCTCCCGCGTCGTCGACTCCATCGCGGACCTGGCCGACCTCGTCTGACGCTCCCCGGGTCCGCACGGCCCGGCCCGCAGCCCCTGATCCGAACGGGCCCCGCCGCCCTCATCTGAACGGGCCCCGTCCGGCACCGAACGGAGCAACTCGCCTACGGAGCGGATGCGCCCGCAGGGAAGAGCGGGTGAACCTCTGAACACCAGGAGGTTCACCATGGACTCTGTCCGTCTCGCCCTGTGCGGTGCTCTCGCGGCCGTCGCCGTCTGCGCGCCCGCGGCGCACGCCAACGACGAGCCCGCCACCATGTCCGGAACGATCGAACTCACCCCCGTCAGCAGCCACCCGGGGGGCCAGGTGCAGCTGCGCGTGGCCGGCTGCGCCGGGAACAGGGCCACCGCCGCCTCCGAGGCCTTCGTGACCGACGCCAAGCTCGCCAAGGACTCGGCCGGGCTCTTCGCCGAGGCCACGGTCCGCTCGACCGTGGACCCCGGCGTCTACCCCGTCAGGGTCCACTGCGACGGCTACGACGCGGTGGCCGAGGGCAAGCTGACGGTCGTCCCCCACGGCAAGCCCCTGCCGCCCTCGGGCGGCCACGACCAGGTGGTGCTGCCCTCCCAGGCCCCGGCGCCGCAGCCCTCCCCGCAGCGCGCGGTGCCGGAGCGGCCGTCCGTCCACCCGCAGGAGCAGCACAAGCCGCCGGAAGAGCCGGCGCCCGTGGCTCCCGTCCCCGCGGGCGGGGGCGGCACCGCGGTGGAGAGCGCCCCCGGCACCCCCGGCCTCGTCCTCGCGGGCATCACCGCGCTGATCGCCACGGGCCTGATCTGGCACCGCCGCCGCACCGAGTCCTCCCGGCAGCAGTGAGGG
The DNA here is from genome assembly GCF_013394065.1 of Streptomyces rectiverticillatus. Taxonomy (NCBI): domain Bacteria; kingdom Bacillati; phylum Actinomycetota; class Actinomycetes; order Kitasatosporales; family Streptomycetaceae; genus Streptomyces; species Streptomyces rectiverticillatus. The sequence goes on along the minus strand of NZ_CP040752.1, from coordinate 2,721,507 downwards.
AAGGCGACCCCAGGCCATGTCCGAAGCGCACGCCGGCGGCCGCGGCCGGCTCCTGACGGGGGCGGTGTGGACCGTACTGCTGCTCGCCCTGTGGCTGTGGGGGCGTGAGATCACCGACGGGCCGGGGTCGTCCGCCACCCCCACGGCGGGGGACGTCGCCGCGGCGGGCCGGCCGCTCGCCGATCCGCTGCCGCCGGCCCACGCGCCCCTGCCCCCGGCCCGCCCCCGCGCCCTGGCCATCAAGGCCCTGGACGTGACCGCCCCCGTCGAGGAGAGGGGGCTGGACCGGCTGGGCGCCGTCGACCCGCCCCCGTACGCGCGGGCCGGGGCCGTCGGCTGGTACCGCGGCGGGCCGGCTCCCGGCGCGCCCGGCGCCGCCGTGCTCGTCGGCCACGTCGACACCGACGACGCGCCCGCCGTCTTCTACGACCTCGGCAGCCTCAGGCCCGGCGATACCGTCACCGTCCGCCGCGCGGACGGCACCACCGCCGAGTTCACCGTCGAGGACGTCTCCGTCTTCACCAAGGACCGCTTCGACGCAGCCAAGGCCTACGGCCCGCGCGACACCAAGCGCGCGGAGCTGCGCCTGATCACCTGCGGCGGCGACTACGACCGCGACCGCCGCTCGTACAGCGCGAACGTCGTCGTCTCCGCCTATCTGACCGGAACCGGACGGAATTGAGCGTATGGGTGCTCCAACCGGGCGAATTGACAGCCCGTCATCAGCGGATCACACACGGCCCTGCGCCGGCTTGTGCCAGCATTGCAGGGACCGGTCATGTCCCGTGGGGGCGTGGGGACACCCCTACAGGAATGCACCCGAGGGGGAATGGATGTACGGCAGTCACTCCGGCCGCGCCCGCGTGGCGCTGACCACCGCCGGGGCCGCCGTGGGGGCGCTGCTGCTGCTCTCCGGCTGCTCCTCCTCGTCTGCCGAACCCCCCGAGGAAGCGGCGCTCCCGCAGACACCGGCCCAGCAGCCCAAGGCGAAGGGCCCGTTCTGGGTCAACCCCGAGTCCACCGCGGCCAAGCGGGCGGCCGAGCTCCGCAAAGGCGGCCGGAGCGGCCCGGCCGATCTCCTCGGCAGGATCGCGGCCCAGCCCGTCGCCGAATGGATCGGGCCGGACGACCCGGAGGGGCAGGCCCGGGGCTTCACCGAAGCCGCGGCCAAGGCCGACCGGGTCGCCGTCCTCGTGCTCTACAACATCCCCCACCGCGACTGCGGCCAGTACTCCCAGGGCGGCGCCTCCGACGGCGACGCCTACCGGGGCTGGCTGGACGGCGCGGTCCGGGGCATCGGCGACCGCGGCGCGACGGTCATCCTGGAGCCCGACGCCCTGCCCCACATCTCGGACGGCTGCACCCCCCACGAGCACCACGAGGAGCGCTTCGCGCTGCTCAAGGAGGCCGTCGGCCGCCTCAAGTCGCTCCCGCACACCAAGGTCTACCTCGACGCGGGCAACCCCAGCTGGGTCACCCCGCCCGACCGGATGGAGGAGCCGCTGCGCCGCGCCGGCATCGACCGCGCCGACGGCTTCGCGCTCAACGTCTCCAACTTCCAGACCACCAAGGCCAACAAGGACTACGGCCACCGGCTGTCCCAGCTGCTGGGCGGCAAGCACTTCGTCATCGACACCAGCCGCAACGGCAACGGCCCGCTGCGCGCCGCCGACCACGAGAAGGCCTGGTGCAACCCCGGCGGCCGCGCGCTCGGCGAACCTCCCACCACGCGCACCGGCGACGCCAAGGTGGACGCGTACCTGTGGGTCAAGCGGCCCGGCGAGTCGGACGGCACGTGCAAGGGCGGCCCGGACGCGGGCCAGTGGTGGGAGACCTACGCGCTGGACCTGGCACGCAACGCCCGCTGATCCGGGCACCGTCACGGCCTCACGAATCCGCCACGGGCACCTTCACCCACACCGCCGGTGAGGGCGTCCCCCGGCCGTCGACGACATGGAGCATGTACCACCCGGGCGGGACGAGCGAGGCGTCCTTCGGCAGGGTGACCGTGATCCCGTCCGCCGTCCTGGTGAACTCCAGCGCGATCGAGCGCTGCTCCACATTGGTCACGTGCGTGAACGACCCCGGCCTGATCAGCCGCGCCTTGGCGATGTCGCGCGGGCGGTCCGTACGGTACGTGGCCGTGCCGCCCAGCTCCACCGTCCTCGGCCCGGCGTCCTTCAGCACCGGGCGGTCCTTCCGGTAGAGGTAGGGCGGGGTGTAGAGGTCGAGCTGCTGCTGGAAGACGCCCGGCTTGGTGTTGGCCTTGTCGCCGAAGAGCGAGTCGGAGCCGAAGGTCATCACGCGGCCGTCGGGCAGCAGCAGGGCGCCGGAGTGGTAGTTGCGGCCCACCAGGGGATCGGCGACGGCGCGCCTGGTGTTGGCCGCCGGGTCGTAGATCTCGGCCATGAGGACGTTGGAGTCGCTGCGGCCGCGGTAGTCGCCCGAGCCGTTGGTGGTCAGCACCGTGTCGTCCGGCAGGATGACGCTGCTGGGATAGCGGGCCTTGGCGTAGAGCTCGGGGCCGTCGCGGAAGCGGGGGCTCGGGTCGTGCAGGTCGACGATGCGGGTCCTGGCCGTGGACTTCTCGTCCTCGCCGACCCCGCCGCCGCCGAGCACCATGTACCGCTGGTCCTGGGCGGGGGGCAGCAGCACGGACATCGAGGTCTCCAGGGTGTCCGGGTCGCTCATGCCGGGGATCTCGGTGAAGTCGTTGCTCGTCAGGTCCCACAGGCCCGGCACGCGGCCCTTGTCCGCCGGGCCGTATCCGGCGTTCGAACCGGTGTAGAAGATGCGGCCCTTGTCGGTGAGGAAGAGGGCGGGGTACGTCGGGAAGAAGCGCTCCTTGGGGAGGTAGGTCCACTTCTTGGTCTTCGGGTCGTAGATCTCGTTCTTGCCGGGGACGACCTGGCCGATCTCATCCAGGCCGGAGACGGAGAGGACCCGGCCGTCCTGGAGGGTGGTCAGCGTCGGATACCAGCGGGCCTCGTTCATCGGGTCGACCGTGACGTAGCGCTCGGCCTCGGGGTCGAACTCCAGGGTGTCCTTGATGCCCTGGAAGTCCTTCTTGTCGAAGGAGAGCTTGTTGGCGATCCCGTAGACGTTCTGGGCGTCCTTGCCGGACAGGCCCTCGACCCGGTAGTTGTCGGTCAGGCCCGTCTCGTACTGGTGGCCCTTGTGCAGCGCCTCCACGTAGACGCGGGCGGTGGAGACCGTGACGGTGACCTTGCGGCTCTGCTTGTCCTGCTCCTTCTTGGCGCGGGGGACGAGGACCGTGTCCTTCGCCTCGAAGGTCTTGCCGTTCTTGCGGCCGGTGAAGCGGGTGCCCGCGGGCAGCGTCATCGGCTTGTCCGGGTCCTCGTTGTGGACGACCATCAGACCGCCGGCCTTGTCGACGTCGCCCTCCAGCTTCTCGTAGCGCTGGGTGCCGCCGGCCACCAGCAGGCGGCCGTCGGGCAATTGGGTGTGACCGGCGCAGAAGAGGTCCTTCGGGGTGGGGATGTCCTTGTAGGTGTTCTGCACCGGGTCCCACAGGACCGTGCGGAAGGACTTCGCCCGGAAATTGGCGGCGTTGTTGCCGGAGCCTGCGACGAGGAGCACCTTCCCGGTGTGCAGCAGCGCCGCGTGGATCGTATTGATCCGGTACCGCTCGGGGACGTCGACGACGGTCCAGTGGCCGTTCTGCGCCTTGTACTCCGGCTGATTGATCTTGTAGTCGTGGTACTGGTGGGAGGCGTAGCCCCAGATGGCCGGCCCGTTCATGCCCGCCAGGGCGAGCACCACCGCCGACCCGACCGCGAAGCGGCGGGTGCGGCGGCTGACACGGTAGTGCCGGAAGTTCATCGGGAGGCCTCCACGGCTCTCTTGGCGCGGTGCGTGGTCCACCACCACGCGACGATCGGGGCGACGGTGATCGCGAGGGCCAGTGACGCCCAGGTGCGCATGGCGACGTGGGTGTGGCCGAGCCAGAAGGAGGCCACCAGCGAGCCGCCGAAGACCAGCAGGAAGAACAGATGGATGCGGAACGTCCCGAAGAGGGTGTCGGGGCTCGCCGAATCCCCCTTGGGGGTGACCACGAAGCCGCTCTTGCGGCGCAGCACGGCATCCGTCAGCGAGCGGGCGTAGACCGGTGCGGAGAGCGCGGACATCACCATGCCGGCCAGCCCGCCCGAGCCCTCGGGCTCGTGCGGCGAGACATTGTGCCGGCGGTTCCAGATGTAGAGCCCGATCTGCAGCGCGGCCGCATCGCTGTAGAGCATCATCCAGACCTCGGAATTGATCTGGATTCCGGAGGCGCCGAGCCCGAGGAACAGGGCGCAGCTAAGGGCGCCGAGCATCCAGTTGAGTGCGGTCATCGGATAATAGATGACCAGCAGGGAGTAATTGAGGAATTTCCCCGGGGAGAGGCTCCAGGGCCCTTTCCAGTACTGCTTGATGATGGTCTCGTAGGTGCCCCGGGACCAGCGCAGCTGCTGGGTGAAGAAATCCGTCCAGGCATTGGGGCCCTCGCCGACCGCGAGGACGTCCGGGGTGTAGACCGAGCGCCACTTCCGGCCGGTCGCGGGATTGCGGTGGCGGTGCAGTTCGAAGCCGGTGGCCATGTCCTCGGTGATCGAGTCGTAGAGGCCGCCGATTCCCTTCAGGGCACTGATGCGGACGGCATTGTTGGTGCCGACGAACATGGGTGCGCCGTAGCGGTTTCCGGCGCGTTGGATCAGGGCGTGGAAAAGGAACTGCTGGCTTTCTGCGGCCTTGGTCACGGCCGCATCGTAGTTCCCGTAGACCTGAGGACCAACGACAAACGCGATATCGGGGTCGCGGAAGTACCCGAGCATGCGTTCCAGGAAGTTGGGCAGCGGGACGTGGTCGGTGTCGACCGAGGCGAAGAAGTCGTAGGCGTCGCCGTGGGCGTCGAGCCAGGAGTTGTAGTTCCCGTGCTTGGTTTTGGCGCGGAAGGAGCCCTTCGGCTGATTCCACTTCTCGATGCCCTTGCGGGAGAAGTGACGCACGCCGAGCCGCCGGCAGACGGCCTTGACGGCGGGGTCGTCGCCCTCGTCGAGCAGCCAGACGTCGAGCGGGCCGCGGTGGCGCAGCCGGACCGCCGCCTCCAGCGTCCGGGTGACCATCTCGAGCGGCTCCTTGCCGGGCACGAACGAGGTGAGGAAGGCGACCTTGGTGCCGGTCTCGGGCACGACCGGGACGGGGTCGCGGGCGACGAGGGTGGCGTGGGCGTTGGAGGCGACGTTCATCGTGCGGAAGAGCTCGATGAGCCCGATGGAGACCAGCATCACCGCATCCAGCGCCCGCATCAGGGGTGTGGCGTGGTCGCGCTGGGTCCAGTGCGCCGGCTGCATCAGCCACATCAGCAGGCCCAGTGATACGACGGGCGCGGCGCCGAGGAGGGCCGCCCCGAGGACGCGGTGCGTCTCCTCGGCGAGCAGGCTGCGGTAGCGCACCCGGTAGGGACGGTCCGGGTCGGGCTGGGTGAGCGGGCCGGCCAGCCGGCTGTAGTGCTCGTAGTCGAAGCGGGGCCGGGCTCTCGGCGGACGCGCGGGGAGTGCCCGGGTATGACCGGGTTGCTGGGGAATCGTTCCCTGGCTGACGGGTGTGCGGGGCCCGGCCGCCGCCGTCGGGTCGTGGAGCTGCCGCCGGGCGCCGGCAGGAGTGGACGTCATCTGTCATTGCCCCCCGCACGCATGCTGACTGCGTGTGTCAGATCGCGGGTCTCATCCGGCCCCCCACGGCCGCATGGACCCCAAGAGCACCGGCCCCCCCGGCGCAGCCCAACTCAACTCGATAGTCACTCAGTGATGTTGGGTCATCGCTGTCCGTTCAGGATCTCGGACGCTCGGGCATGATCGCAAGGGTGAAACAAGGTGTTTACCGGGCAAAGTGGTGCGACCTGCCGTGATGGGTCATGCCATTGACCGGAAAATGACTCAAGGCCCCTCACCGGTGGTGAGGAGCCTTGAGACTCGCGTGCGCCGCCAGGGACTCGAACCCCGGACCCGCTGATTAAGAGTCAGCTGCTCTAACCAACTGAGCTAGCGGCGCCTGCTGACGAAGAAAACTCTACCTGATCCCGGAGGGTGCTCCCGACCACCCGGCCGGCCGCTCCGACATGCGGTTCTCCGGGACCGCTGAGAAGCTGTGCCCGAGTACCGGCAGGGCGCAGGACGAAAGAAGGCGACGGGCGTGGTGCGAATACGCGGCGCGGTCGTGGCGGCCGTGTGGGCGGCGGTGCTGGCCGGGCCCGGCGCGGCCCCCGCGGCCGCGGCCCCCGGCCCGGTGGCGGGCCGCGGCGGCCCCCGGACCGTGTTTCCGGCGGTCCGGCCCGTCGGCGACCGTCTGGAACCGGCCATCCGCTACGCCATGGCCCACCTGGGTGACCCCTTCGCCATGGGCGGCGCGGGCCCCCGCCGCTGGGACTGCTCCGGGCTCGTCCAGCAGGCCTACCGCCGTGCGGGTGTGCGGCTGCCGCGCATCGCCTCCGACCAGTACCGGGCCACGAAACGGATCACCCGCCGCGCGCTGCACCGCGGCGACCTGGTCTTCTGGTCCCGCAACGGCCGGGCCTCCGGGGTCCACCACGTGGCGATCTACCTGGGCGGGCAGCGCTACCTCGAGGCGCCGCACCCGGGGGCCAGAGTACGGATCTCATCCTTCTCGCACTACCGGCCGACCCTCTACGGGCGAGTGCGGTGACGCCTCCGGCGGGGGTCGCACGGGCGGTGTCCTCCGGCCCCGCCGGCGTCCGGCGTTAGCGTGCGCGCATGACGATCACCACATGGGCGGCAGACGCCTGGGCCCTCGCGGCCGCGGACGGCCGGTCCCTCCTCGGCATCGCCGGGCCGCCGGGCGCGGGAAAGTCGACGCTCGCCCGGGCTCTGGTCGCGGAGGTGCGGCGGCGGCACGGCGCCGGCTCCGCCGCGTACCTGCCGATGGACGGCTTCCACCTCTCCAACGCGCAGCTGGAGCGCCTCGGCCTGACCGGCCGCAAAGGCTCCGCGCCGAGCTTTGACGTGTGGGGCTACGCCGACCTGCTGCGCCGCGTGACGGAGGAGCGCGACCGGGACGTCTACGTGCCGGACTACGACCGCACGCTGCACGAGCCGGTCGCCGCCCGGCACCTGGTCCCGCCGTCCGCCCGGCTGGTGGTGACGGAGGGCAACTACCTGGCCTGTGACGAGCCGGGCTGGCGCGACGCCCGCCGGTACCTCGCCGAGGTCTGGTACCTCGAGACACCTGACGAAGTCCGTCAAGGCCGCCTCCTTGAACGGCACATGACCGGAGGGCGGGACGAGGCCGCCGCACGGGCATGGGTGCAGGGCAACGACGGTCCCAACGGCGAACAAGTGAAGGCTTCGCGTCGGCAGTGTGACCGGATCCTTTCGACCGTTGGCCTAGACACGTCAAACGGCCGGTACTAGCCTCCGCCTTGGTCTAGACCGCATTTCACTCGGCCCACAGAACCCCCCACGTTCTCCGAGGAGCGAAAGCATGCGCAAAAAGATCAGTGCGGCGATCATCGGCTTCGGCATCGCAGGCGTGTCCCTGTTCGCCACCGGCAGCGCGAGCAGTCACGGCTACACCGACTCCCCCACCAGTCGCCAGGTGTACTGCGCCAACGGCACCGTCAAGAACTGCGGCGCGATCCAGTGGGAGCCGCAGAGCGTCGAGGGCTCCAAGGGCTTCCCGGACCGCGGGCCCGCCGACGGCACCATCTGTTCCGGCGGCAACAGCCGCTTCGCGGAGCTCGACGACCCGCGCGGCGGCCAGTGGCCGGCCACCGAGGTCACCTCGGGCCAGAGCTTCACGTTCCGGTGGCGGATCACGGCCCGCCATGCCACCACCGACTTCCGCTACTACCTCACCAAGCCCGCCTACGACCCGGGCCGGCCGCTCACCCGCGCCGACCTCGAATCCGAGCCCTTCCTGACCGTTCCCTACGGCGGCCGGGTGCCCGACGCCACCGTCTCCCACCAGGGCACCCTCCCCGCGGGCCGCACCGGCAAGCAGCTCGTCCTCGCCGTCTGGACCATCGCGGACACGGGCAACGCCTTCTACGCCTGCTCCGACGTCCAGTTCTGACGGCCCACCGGCGGTCGCACGGACGGACGGAGCCTCCCGGCGCCTCCCCGGCCCCCACCCCGGGGAGGCGCCACCCGGCTCACCGCCACCCGGTCTCCGCCACGGCTCCCCGCCGCGCCGCTCACTCGCTCTCCGCGTCGCCCTTCCCCGGCCGCAGCGCGATCCGTGCCAGCACCCCCGCGACCACCAGCGCGACCCCCGCCAGCAGCGCGTAGTCCGGCACCGCGCCGCCCACCCGGGACGCGAGCTCCTCCAGGCGGTACTCCTGGTCGGCGTCCAGGAGCCCGGGCAGGCCCGTCGTCCCGTCGTAGGCGAGGAAGAGCACCCCGATGCCGATGAAGAACAGGCCCGAGACCAGCGAGGTGGTGTGCAGCCGCAGCGGTCCGAGGCGCAGTTCCCGGCCGCGCAGCCAGCGCCGGCCGCCGAGCCGGAAGCGGTCCCAGAAGACCGCCAGCACGAACAGCGGCAGCGCCATGCCGAGGGCGTAGACGGCGAGCATGGAGCCGCCGTAGACGGGATTGCCGTTGACGGCCGTCACGGTGAGGACCGCACCGAGGATCGGCCCCGCGCAGAACCCGGCCAGCCCGTACACACAGCCCAGCAGGAACGTGGACGCGGCCGAGCGCGGCGTGATCCGCCCGGCGGCCGCCTGCGCCTTCTTCGACGCGAAGCCCAGACCCAGGATCTGGGCGACGCCCATGGCGATCACGATCCAGCCGCCGGCGGTCACCAGCACCTCGCGGTGGCCGTTGAACAGCCTGCTCGCGGCGGTGGAGGCCACGCCGAGCGGGACGAGCGTGGTCGCGAGGCCCATGTAGAAGACGCCGGTGCGGGCCAGCAGCCGGCCCGGGCTCGCGAGGGAGTAGGCGAAGAAGGCCGGCAGCAGCAGCGCGCTGCACGGGCTGACCAGGGCGAGGGCGCCGCCGAGGAAGGCGGCGAGGTAGCCGATGTCGGTCACGCCGTCCCCTTACTTCTTGCGCGCGTGCGCGGCCCGCGCCTGGGCGATGGCCTCGTCGAAGGCGGCCATCGGCTGGGCGCCGGCGATGGGGCGGCCGCCGACGAGGAAGGACGGCGTGGAGGCCACGCCGAGGTTGTACCCCTCCTTCTGGTCCTTCTTGACGGCCTCCTCGGAAGCCGACCCGTTCAGATCCGAGCGGAAGCGGTCGATGTCGGTCACGCCGGCCTTGCCGGCCATGTCGACGAGCTTGTCCTCGGCGAGCGCGTCGCCCTTGCGGAGCTTGGCGTAGACCTCGTCGTGGAACTGCCAGAACTTCCCCTGCTGACCGGCCGCCCAGGAGGCGCGGGCGGCGCGCTCGGAGTCCTTGCCGAAGATCGGGAAGTTACGGAACTCGATGCGCAGCACGCCCTCGTCCACGTACTTCTTCACCAGCTCGGGCTGGCTGTCGCGGGTGAACTTGCCGCAGTAAGAGCACTGGTAGTCGGCGTACTCCACGAGCACGACCGGCGCGTCCTTGCGGCCGAGCGCGAGGGGGTCGCCGTCCTGGCGGCGGCTGGTGGCCCGCTCGGCCTGCGCGTACATCCCCTCCATCGGGTCGGCGGAGGACGTGCCGGACGCGGAGGGCTCGCGCTTGCCGGAGCCGCTTCCGCTCTTGCCGATCGCCATGCCCACCGCGACGACGGCGACGACGAGCGCGAGGATCGCGCCGAGGGCGGCGAGACGGCGGGGGAGGGAGGCGGTACGGGCCTTGGCCTGGGAAGGCTTCGCGGCCTTGGAGGGCCGGCCGGCCTTGGAGACCTTGGGGGACTTGGTGGACATAGAGGAGAAAGCTCCCTGGAACGTATGGAATCCGGATATGCCGAAGCGCGGCCCGGCGAGGGCCGTGAGGGCGGGATCTAGATCCGTAGAACGGGGAGCAGCTCGGCGCAGCCGGCGGCGGGGGCGGGTGGCGCGCGCGGCGCGGTCGCCCGGGGCGCGGTGGCCTGGGGGAGCGGGGCGCGGGCGGTGCCCGGCGCGGTGACGGGATCGGCGTGCCCGGAGGCGACGGCGGTCTCGGCGTCCTTCAGCGGCACGTCCTGCTGCCGGCAGCTGGAGCCGGTGTCCGGGGCGTCGGCCCGTACGAGCTGCCCGGCGCCGGCGGGTGCCGGGACCGCGTGGCGTACGGACGCCGCGTGGCGTGCGGGCTCCGTGGCGCGTACGGGCGAGGAGACCGCGGTGTACGGCTGTGCGCCGCCCGGGAGCGGGCCGAAGACGACCGCGAGGAGGAGCAGGAGCGCGGCCGCGGCCGCCGACCGATGACCCTTGGACGTGCCGGTCACGGTTCTCCTCTCCTTGCGCACGGCGGGACGGACGGGCCCCATGCTACGGGCCCCGCCCGGACGCGCCCCCGCCGAAGGGCATACGCCGAAGGCCCCCACCTGACGGTGAGGGCCTTCGGTTGTCTGTGCGCCGCCAGGGACTCGAACCCCGGACCCGCTGATTAAGAGTCAGCTGCTCTAACCAACTGAGCTAGCGGCGCCTGCTGACAGAGATAAATATACCTGGTCCGCAGGGGTGCTCTCGACCGCCTTTCCTCCCGGCTCTCAGAGAGCCATCGACAGCATCAGGGGTGCGGCCCGCCGGTTCAGCGTCTCCGCGGCCTGGCGCAGCCGGTGGGCGTGGGCCAGCGGGAGCGAGAGGGCGAGGCAGCCGACGGCGCTCCCCGCGCTGACCGGGACGGCCGCGCAGACCGTGCCGACGGCGTACTCCTGGAGATCGAGGACCGGGACGGTCGCGGGCTGCCGGTCGAGGGTGCTGAGGAGCACCTTCTCGCTGGTGATCGTCCGGGAGGTGAGCCGGGCGGCCCGGTGGCGTGAGAGGTGGTCACGGCGGTCGTCGTGGTCGAGCTGGGTGAGCAGGCACTTGCCGACGGCGCTGGCGTGGGCGGCGGAGCGGAAGTCGACCCACTCGTTGACCCGCGGGGTGTGCGGCCCGTCCGCGATCTGCGTGATCCTGACCTCGCCGTCGATGTAGCGGCTCAGGTACACGGCGGCGCCGAGGGAATCGCGGAGCTCGGCCAGCGACCGCTGCAGCTTGTGGCGCAGGGCGGCGCTGCGGTCGCCGCCGGAGCCGAGCAGGACGAGGGCGTCGCCGGTGACGTATCCGCCGTCGCCGGTCCGCTGTACGTAGTCCTCGCGGCGGAGTATCGGCAGGAGGTGGGCGAGGTGGGCGGCGGGCAGCCCGGTCTCGCGTGCGATCTGGGTGGTGGTCACCCCGCCGGAGTGCCGGGCGACCGCCTCGAGCACCCGCAGGGCGTACTGCACCGAGTGGAACGGTGCGGTCGGGTCGGGCTTGAGCGCCACGGTCTCCCCCTACGGGCTTTCCGGCGAGTGTCCCGCCGACCACGATAACGGCGAAACGTGGCGCGAACAGGGGGTGTCGGCACCTCGGCATATGCCGCCGCCATGGCGGACGGAAACGCGTCCGCGGAAGGCGCGGACGGCGCGGGGGAGGGGCGGGGGAATAACCGGAGACGATCTCCGGCTGCCCCTTTCGGCCGGTCGCAGCGGACCGGCTCCCGGCGCGGTGCCGCGCAGCGCGCCGTGGACGAGCAGGAACAGGAAGGCGGAGCACCGTGCCCGACGCACAGGACGACTTCATCCGGGGGCAGGCCCTGGGCAGCGCCCCCGTTCCCCTGTCCGTACTGGACCTGGCGACCGTCGGCGCCGGACGGACCGCCCGGCAGGCCCTCACCACCACCGTCGAGCTGGCCCGCCTGGCCGAGCGCCGCGGCTACCACCGCTTCTGGGTCTCCGAGCACCACTCGATGCCCGCCATCGCGAGCTCCTCCCCGGCCGTCGTCCTCGCCCACCTCGCGGCCCGTACCGAGCGCATCCGCCTCGGGTCGGGCGGGGTGATGCTCCCCAACCACGCGCCGCTGGTGATAGCCGAGCAGTTCGGCACCCTGGAGGCCTTCGCTCCCGGGCGCGTGGACCTCGGCCTCGGGCGCGCCCCGGGCACGGACGGCGCCACCGCCGCCGCGCTGCGCCGCACCGACCGGCTGAGCGAGGGCGCGGACGAGTTCCCGCAGCAGCTGGCCGAGCTCATCCGCTTCCTCGACGACGACTTCCCCGACGGCCACCGCTACGCCGGGATCCACGCCGTGCCCGGCCCGGTCCAGGGCCGCGTGCCCGGCGGGGTGCAGCGCGCCGACCGCCCCTCGGTCTGGCTGCTCGGCTCCTCCGGCTTCAGCGCGCGGCTCGCGGGCGCGCTGGGCCTGCCCTTCTCCTTCGCGCACCACTTCTCCTCCGGCAGCACGGTGGCCGCGCTGGAGCTCTACCGCGAGTGCTTCCGCCCCTCCTCGGTCCTCGACCGCCCGTACGCCAAGATCGGCGTGCAGGCGTTCGCGGCGGAGGACGCGGGGGAGGCCCGCCGCCAGGTGCTCACCGGTGCGCTGTCGATGCTGCGGGTGCGCACGGGGCGGCCGGGGCTGGTCCCGACGCCGGAGGAGGCGGCGTCGTACGACTTCAGCCCGGCGGAGCGGGAGTTCGTCGACAGCCGGATCGCCAATGTGGTGCACGGTACGCCCGAGGCGGTCCGGGAGGGGCTGAACCACCTGGTGAAGACGACCGGCGTCGACGAACTGATGATCACTACGAATGCGCACGGCGCCGAGGCGCGCCTGCGCAGCTATGAGCTGATCGCGGACGTGTACGGCATGTGACGCGCGGGGCTCCGGCCCGGCCCGGCGGGGCTACGGCCGCACCCCCGTCGTCAGCAGGGAGGAGATCGAGTCCGCCGGCACGGGGCGGGAGTAGAACCAGCCCTGCCCCGTGTCGCAGCCGATCCGCCCCAGCCGCTCCGCCTGCTCCGCGCTCTCCACGCACTCCGCCGTCACGGTGATCCCCAGCCGGTGCGCGAGCTGGACGAGGGCCTCGACGATCGTCTCGTCCGCGGGGTTCGGCGGCTCCCCGGAGCGGAAGCCCCGGACGAAGGAGCCGTCGAGCTTGAGCGTGGAGACCGGCAGCCGGCTGAGGTAGGCGAGGTTGGAGTAGCCCGTGCCGAAGTCGTCGATGGCGATGGCCACGCCCATGTCGCTGAGCTGGCGCAGCTGCTGCAGCGGCCGGCCGGCCGAGCCCATCACCGCCGACTCGGTGAGCTCCAGCTGCAGCAGCCGGGCCGGCAGCCCCGTCTCGGCGAGGATCGCCGCCACGTCGGAGACCAGGTCGGAGTCCCACACCTGGCGCACCGCGACGTTGACGCTGACGACGATCGGCTCCGCGGGGTGGGCGAGCTGCCAGCGCCGTGCCTGGCGGCAGGCCGTCGCGAGCACCCAGCGGCCCAGGGGGACGATCGCGCCGGTCTCCTCGGCGAGGCCGATGAACCGATTCGGCGCGAGCATCCCGAACTGCGGGTGACGCCAGCGGACCAGCGCCTCCACCCCCCGGACGACCCCGTCCCCCAGGCCCACCAACGGCTGGTACTGCAGGACGAATTCGCCGCGCTCGACCGCGGGCCGCAGCGTGCTGGACAGGGCCTGGCGGGTCATCCGGTGGGCGTTGCGCTCGGGGTCGAAGAGCGTCCAGCGGGCCTTGCCGTCGGCCTTCGCCCAGTACAGCGTGGTGTCGGCGGCCTGCATCAGCTCGGTGGCGTGGGTGCCGGCCGCGGGGCGCTCCACGACGCCGATGCTCGCCGAGACCGACAGCCGCTGCCCGGCCACCTCGAACGGCCGCTGGAGCCCGTCCTGGATGCAGTCGGCGAGCTCGACGAGCTGTTCGGTGCCCTCGGACTCCTCCACCAGCAGCGCGAACTCATCGCCCCCGAGCCGGGCGACGAGGTGCCCGCCGGGGGCCGCGCACTCGCTCAGCCGCCGGGCCACCGCGCCCAGCAGCCGGTCCCCGGCCCGGTGGCCGAGGGTGTCGTTGATGGCCTTGAAGCCGTCGAGGTCCAGATAGCAGACCCCGATCCGGCCCTGTCCGCCCCGTGCGGCGGAGGCCGATGCCAGCGCGGCGGTCAGCCGCTCGAAGAACAGGCTGCGGTTGGGCAGCCGGGTGACGGGGTCGTGCATCCGCAGGTGCCGCAGCCGGGCGCGCAGGTCGCGCCGGTCGCTGATGTCGGCGACGGACAGCAGGGTGTCGCAGCTGTCGGGCAGCGGGGTGACGATCACTTCGGCCCACACCCCCTGGCCGCCGGTGTGCTTCAGCCGCCGGGTGCAGTGCAGCCGCTCGCGGCGGCCGAGCAGCACTTCGCGGTACGCGCTCCAGGTGCGCGAGTCCTCGCGCAGGCCGGTGAACTCGGCGGCCGGGGCGTCGGCGAGCCGGGCCGGGTCGGTGCCCAGCAGCGCCCCGAGCGCGTGGTTGGCGGTGCGCACCAGACCGTCGCGGCCCACCACGGCCATGGCGAGCTGCGCGGCATTGAACGCGGCACGAAAATCACTGGATTCATTACGTTGCGTGACGACTGTAGGCGTTGGGCAGGGCGCGCCGCCCTGGCCATCGAGGGTTCCGCTCACCGCTCGCTCCCGCAAGGCATTCGTTCCGCACTGGTTTCGTATGGGTCTCATGGATCTCGTACGCGTGTCCGAACGAGCGGCGGGAGGCCGTCCGCCCGGGGTATCCGTGCTGGAAATGTGGCGATCATAGAGCTCGCGGGAGGACCGTTCCAGCGGCCCTTCCGCGAGAGGCCGGGCCGCGGCCCCCGGGGTGTCCACTTCTGCACGACCGTGCGCGCTCGTGCCTGAGGCTGTTGTGCCACACCATCTCGATTGACCATCAGTGACTGAGTGTGATGTACCCAGAAGTCGGCCTAGTCACTCGACCGGAGCAGCGGAATAGGGCATACCACCATAAATCCACCGAGGGTGGATGAGGTGTCCCGAATCCGTCCCGGGAGGTCGACGTGGTGCGTCCGCAGACACCCATGGGAGTGGACCGGCCGCGGCCGCTGCGCCGCGTCGGGGCCGTCCTCACCGTCCTGTGCGCCATCGCGGCGACCACCCTCGTCGCCGTCCCCGCCCAGGCCGTGGGGCCCGGCGGGCCCTGCGCGCTCCCGCGCAGCCAGGCCCACCACTCCGAAGGGCTCGACAGCTGGAACCCCGCCTACCCACGGCCCGTCGGGCGGCTCGACGCCGTCATGATCTTCCTGTCCTTCCCGGACTCCAGGCCCGCGGTGTCCCCGGAGAAGCTCGCGGCCGACCACTTCCCCGCCACCAGCCGCTTCTTCGAGCGGGCCTCCTACGGGAGGTTCTCCCTGCGCGCCCACCCGGTGAAGCGGTGGGTCAGGATGCCCCGGTCCGCCACCTCGTACCGCATACAGCGCGACTGGGAGGGCGACCGGCGCTCCGACTACCTGCGCGACGCCGTCGCCGCCGCCGACCCCGGCGTGGACTTCAGCCGCTACGACCTCGTCTACCTCGTCGCCGACCCCGACGCCCCGGGCGTCGACTCCGACGCCACCAAGGTCGTCAACCTCGACCGGCCTCTGCAGGCCGACGGCGCACAGCTGCGCCGCATCGTCACCGTCTTCGAGCACCACCCGCCCGACCGCAACGTCCTTGCCCACGAAACCGGGCACGTCCTGGACCTGCCCGACCTCTACCACCGGCCCACCGACGGCAAGGGCGACTGGGACACCCACGTCGGCGACTGGGACCTCATGGGAAGCCAGTTCGGGCTCGCCTCCGACCCGTTCGGCTGGCACAAGTGGAAGCTCGGCTGGCTCACGCCGGCCCAGGTCGCCTGCGCCCGCGGCCCCAGCGGCGCCCTCTACACCCTCCAGCCGCTGGAGACGCCGATGCAGGTAGGCGGTGACCAGCGCACCCGCATGATCGTGATCCGTACGGGCACCACCACGGCCCTCGTCGTGGAGGCGCGCTCGGCCTCCGGCAACGACAGCGGCGCCTGCACCGAGGGCGTCCTCGTCTACCGGGTGCACAGCGACACCGCCTCGGGCAGCGGGCCGGTCCAGGTGCTCGACGGACACCCGGGCCACCAGGCCTGCTGGGGCGAGTCCGTCTACCCGCCGCTGGCCGACGCGCCGCTGGGCGTGGGAGAGTCCCTGTCCTCGGAGACCGACGGGGTGCGCGTGACCGTACGGGGGAGGACGGCCGGCGGGTCGTGGACCGTCGGGGTGACCCGGGCGTGAGGCGCACGTCGGCCGCGTACATGGGGCGTGCACACGACGAAGGCCCTCACCTGACGGTGAGGGCCTTCGACTGTCTGTGCGCCGCCAGGGACTCGAACCCCGGACCCGCTGATTAAGAGTCAGCTGCTCTAACCAACTGAGCTAGCGGCGCCTGCTGACAGAGAAGACTCTAGCACCCTGATCGGGTGGAACGAAAATCCGGATGTTTCAGCGGGCTGCGAGGGTGCTCGTGCAGGTCAGCGGGGTGGTCCCGGTCACAGGGCGGGCTCGGGGGCGGCCTGGGCGGGGAGGCCGGCCGACGACGAGCCGGCCGTCGCGCGGGCCACCCGCACACAGGCCCACAGCAGCGCCTCGGCGTCCGGCAGCCACGGGTGGCGCACCTCGGGGGCGACCACCCAGCGCGAGACGGGCGGCGCGGGCTCCTCCGGGCCGGACGGGTAGAGCGGCGGGACGGTCACGGTGTCGCCCGTGCCGTGGCACAGCAGCGGCGGCATCGCGCGGGCCCACTCCTCCCAGCCGAGCAGCGCGGGCAGGCGCTGGGCCGTGCCGGGGGCCGCGAACAGCTGCAGCCGGCCGCGCTGGGCGGCGACCGGCCCGGAGCCCGGGCCCTTCTCCCATAACCGGTCCAGCACCCGGCGGCCGAACAGGTCGGGGGCGCTGACCACGTCGAAGGCGACGCCGCAGGGCAGCACGACCGGATTGGCCGGGCAGTCGATCCACAGGGCGTGCACGCTGCGGGGGAAGCGGCTGGCCGAGGCGAGCCAGTCCGCCCCGGCGAGGGTGACGTGGGCGGAGCGGGGCAGCCCGGAGGGGGTACCGGGAGCGCCGCGGCGCAGGGAGGACGGATCGCGCGGGTCGTACTGCCGAGAGGTCATGGCGCCCATGCTGGGCGGTGCGGCGGCCGGGGCATCCGGTAGTTGCGGAAGTCGGGACAGGGCGGGGTGCGGTGCGCTATTTTTCGCGCCGCATATGCCAACGGCCCATGGTCGGTGCCATGGGCCGTTCCGGTCCCCGCCGGGTCGCCGCTGGTGGCCGGGGCACGCAGGGGGTTCGCCGGGGTGCGCCGGGGCCGTCCGGGGCGCGCGGTGCCGCGGGGCCGGGGTGCGGCGCGCGTCACGGCACGCGGCTCACTCTCCGGTCCGGCCGCCGCGCAGCAGGTCCCGGCCGAACTCGACCATCTTCTTCGCGTAGTCCTCGCTCCACTCCGCGCGCTCGGCGATCACGGCCGTGGACAGCCGGTCGAACCGACGGGGGTCGGCGAGCTGCGCCGCCGCCACCGCCTGGAACTCGGTCGCCCGGTCGGCCGCGGCGCGGAACGCCAGCGCGAGCTCCGTGGAGCGCGCGAGCAGCTCGCGGGGGTCCTCGATCGACTCCAGGTCGAAGAAGTGCTCGGGGTCGGCGACCGCCTCCGGGGGCTCGAAGAGCAGCTGCGCGGGCTTCAGGCGGCGCGGTCGCTCGGTCGGGCCCGCGTCGGGAGCCGACTGCGGCTCGGACATGTACATACCTCCAGGATCGTCTGCACCGCCATCCATTGTCCTGCGCGACGCAAGGGCGCCCCCGGCGGCCGCGGGCCGGATGCGCTACCGGTCGGTAGGGCGGCTTGGTGCCGCTCAGTACGGCGGCAGCTGGCCGGTCCGGGCCACCTGGGAGTACCAGCGGGCACTGGATTTGGGCGTGCGGACCTGGGTGGCGTAGTCGACGTGGACCGCGCCGAAGCGCTTGCTGTAGCCGTAGGCCCACTCGAAGTTGTCGAGCAGTGACCAGAGGAAGTAGCCGCGCACGTCGGCCCCGTCGGCGATCGCCCGCCGGACGGCGTCGAGGTGGGCGTGCAGGTAGGCGATGCGCTCCGGGTCGTGCACCGTGCCGTCGCCACCGGGCTTGTCGTCGTAGGCCGCGCCGTTCTCGGTGACCACCAGGGGCAGGCCGGGGACCTCCTCGGCGAAGCGGACCAGCAGGTCGTACAGGCCCGTGGGGTCGACGGACCAGTCCATGGCGGTGCGCTTGCCGGGCGGGCGGTGGAAGGCGACGCCCGTGGCCGCGGGGAACGGCGAGGGCTCCAGGGCCTCGCCGGGCAGGCTGCCCACCGTGGCGGCCGCCACCACGGTGGGCGTGTAGTAATTGATGCCCAGCGAGTCGAGCGGGTGCTTGATGACCGCCGGGTCGCCGTCGTGCACGAACGACCAGTCCGTGATCGCCGCCGTGTCGGCGAGCAGGTCCTCGGGGTAGGCGCCGTGCAGCATGGGGCCCGTGAAGATGCGGGTGGCCAGGGCGTCGATGCGCCGCTGGGCGTCGACGTCCTGCGGGGCGCCGGTGAAGGCGCGGACGACGCCGGGGTTGAGGGTGACCGACACCTGCCCGTGGGAGGGCAGGGCCGCGCGCAGGGCCTGGGCGCCCAGGCCGTGGGCCAGGTTCAGGTGGTGGGCGGCGCGCAGGGCCGCGAGGTCGTCGGTGCGGCCGGGGGCGTGCACCCCGGAGCCGTAGCCGAGGAAGGCGCTGCACCAGGGCTCGTTGAGCGTGGTCCACATCTCGACGCGGTCGCCGAGGGCCTCGGCGACGAGGTGGGCGTAGTCCGCGAAGCGGTGGGCGGTGCCGCGCTCGGGCCAGCCGCCGGCCGACTCCAGATCCTGCGGCAGGTCCCAGTGGTAGAGGGTCAGCACGGGGCGGATGCCGTGGTCGAGGAGGTCGTCGACGAGGGCGCGGTAGAAGTCCAGGCCCGGCTGGTTGGCGTGGCCGCGGCCGGTGGGCTGCACGCGCGGCCATGAGACGGAGAAGCGGTACGCGCCGATGCCGAGGTCCGCCATCAGCCGGACGTCGTCCGCGCGGCGGTGGTAGTGGTCGGTGGCCGTGTCGCCGGTGTCGCCGCCGAGGGTCTTGCCGGGGGTGTGGGAGAAGGTGTCCCAGATGGAGGGCGTGCGGCCGTCCTCGCGGGGCGCGCCCTCGATCTGGTACGCCGCGGTCGCGGTGCCCCAGAGGAAGCCGGGCGGGAAGTTCACGGTCATCGGGTCTCCCGGGAGGTGGGGGCGTGGAGGGGGAGCGGCGCGGGGCCTGCGGGGTCAGCCCTTGACGGCGCCCCGCATGATGCCGCCGACGATCTGTTTGCCGAAGAGGGTGAAGGCGAGCAGCAGCGGCAGGGTGCCCAGCAGCGCGCCGGCCATGATCACGGACTGGTCGGGGACGTAGCCGCGGCCGAGCCCGGTGAGGGCCACCTGCACCGTCGGGTTCTCCTGGGTCAGCGCGATGATCGGCCAGAAGAAGTCGTTCCAGGCCTGGACGAAGGAGAGCATCGCCAGCACGGCCATCGCGGGCCGGGCGACGGGGAAGACGACGTGCCAGATGACGCGCAGGCTGCTGGCCCCGTCGACGCGCGCCGCCTCGACCAGCTCATGGGGGAGCGCCTCCAGCAGGTACTGGCGCATGAAGAAGACCCCGAAGGCGCTGACGAGCGTGGGCAGGATCACCGACTGCAGCTGGTCGGTCCACTTGAGCTCGGCGATGACCATGAACAGGGGGACGACGCTGAGCTGCGGCGGCACCATCATCGTGCCGACCGTCAGGAGCAGCAGTGCGCCGCTGAAGCGGAACTTCAGCCTGGCGAAGGCGAAGCCGGCGACGGTGCAGAAGACCACCGTGCCCAGCGCGACGGTGCCCGCGACGAACAGGGTGTTGAGCAGGGCCAGGCCCATGTTGGCCTCGGTCCAGGCGGTGCCGGCGTTCTCGGCGAGCCGGGTGCCGAACCAGAAGGGCGGCGGCGTCCTGGCGAGGCGGGCGTTGTCCCGGGAGGCGGTGACCGCCGTCCAGACGAGCGGGAAGAGCGAGCCGGCGGTGAAGAGCGACAGCACCGCGTACGTGAGGGGGCCGCCGTGCAGGTGCCGGCCCGCGCGGGTGCGGGCGGCGCCGGCTGCGCGCCGGTGCGGCAGCCGGGGGAGGCGGGGCCTGCGCAGGCCCGCCCTGCGGGACCGGGCCCGCTGGGGCCCGGGGCCGTCGGGCCTCGGTCGTCCGGTCGTCGTGATCGTCACGGCAGTTCCTCAGTGGCTCTTCCGCAGCCGCCGCGCGATGAGCATGTTGACCGCGGCGATCAGCAACAGGATCAGGAACATCGTCCAGGCGACGGCGGAGGCGCGCCCGAGGTGGAAGTTGAACCAGCCCTGTTCGTAGAGGTAGAGGCCGAGGGTCTGGAACTGGTGCGAGGCCCCGCCCTTCTGGCCGCCCGCCCCGCCGAAGAGCAGGGGCTCGCCGAAGAGCTGGGTGGCGCCGATGGTGGAGACGACGACGGTGAACAGGATGGTCGGGCGCAGGGCGGGCACGGTGACGTAGCGGAACTGCTGCCGGCGGGAGGCCCCGTCCAGCGCCGCCGACTCGTACAGCTCGTCGGGGACGGCCTGCATGGCGGCCAGGTAGATCAGGGCGTTGTAGCCCGTCCACCGCCAGATGACGATCGAGGAGACCGCGAACTGGGAGGTCCAGGTGCCGTTCTGCCAGTCGACGGGGCCGATGCCGAGGACGCCCAGGGCCCAGTTGACCATGCCGTAGTCGCGTCCGTAGAGGAGGACGAAGACGAGGGTGGCGGCGGCGACGGAGGTGGCGTACGGGGTGAGGAGGGCGACCCGCCAGAAGGTGGCGGCGCGCAGCCGGTAGTGCAGGAGGTGGGCGAGGCCGAGCGCCATCAGCAGCTGCGGGACGGTGGAGATCACGCCGATGGTGAAGGTGTTGCGCAGGGCGTGCCAGAAGAAGGCGTCGTCCAGCAGGCGGGTGTAGTTGTGCAGGCCCACCCACTCCATGTGGTCCGGCGCGGCCAGCTCGACCCGGTGCAGCGAGGCCCACCCGGTGTAGAGGAGGGGGAAGAGGCCGAAGGCGCCGAAGAAGAGGAAGAACGGCGCGATGAAGGCGTAGGGGCTGTAGCGGACGTCCCAGCGGTAGAGGCGGCTGCGCCACGGGCCCGGGCGGGCGCCGTGCGTGCCGGGCGGGCGCGGGACGGGGGCCTCGGCCCCCTCGACGGTCCCGGCCGTGGCCGTCATGCGTCCACCGCGTTCTCGATCTCCTTCTGCGCCGCCTTCCAGCCGGCCTCCGGGGACTTGCCCTGCTGCTCGACCTGGGGGATGCCGACGTCGGTGAAGGCGGTGCCGATCTGTGCCTCCTTCGGGCCGATGACCAGCGTCGGGACGGCGCGGGCCGCGTCCGAGAAGATCCGGCCGACGGGGGCGCCGCCGAAGTAGGGGTTGCGGGCGTCCCGGACGAGCGGCATCGCGTAGGAGGCGGGGGTGGAGGGGATGCTGGCCTGCCGGCCGAAGAGCTTGGCCTGCTGCTCGGGGGCGGTGAGCCAGACGGCAAGGGCGGTGGCCGCGGCCCGGTGCCGGGCGGCCCTGGGCACGGTGATGAAGGAGCCGCCCCAGTTGGCGGGGCGGGGAGCGGGGGCGATGTCCCACTTGTTCCTGCCGGCGGCGCCCGCCTTCTCCTTGATGTAGCCGAGCATCCAGGGCGGGCAGGCGACGGAGGCGAAGCGGCCGTTGGCGTAGGCCTGGTCCCAGGGCTTCTCGAACTGCTTGAGCCGGGCGGTCAGCCCGCCCCGGGCGGCCTGCATGGCCAGGTCCCAGGACTCCTTGACGGCGGGGCTGGTGCGGTAGACCGGCCGGCCGCCGCGGTCGTAGTAGCGCTCGGCGTGGGCGTGGACGGAGGCGTTGTAGAGGCCGGCGGCCGAGTCGGTGAAGACCGTGCCGGCCGGGGCGTGCGCCTTGTACCGCTTGCCGGTCTCGATGTACTTCTGCCAGTCGCCCGCCCAGAGCCTGCCGACGCTCTCGCGGTCGGTGGGCAGCCCGGCCCGGGCGAAGAGGTCCTTGCGGTAGCAGACGGCGATGGGGCCGATGTCGGTGCCGAGGCCGATGGTGCGGCCGGTGCGGGTGGTGGCCTGCTCCCACTTCCAGGACAGCCAGTTACTCCGGCGGACGCCCTCGGCGCGGGAGAGGTCGACGAAGCGGTCGGCCTGGGTGGTGACGATCTCGTTGATGTTGCCGGTCTCGACGGCCTGGATGTCGGCGAGGCCGCCGCCGGCCGCGAGGTGGGTGAGGAGCTGCGGGTAGTAGGCGTCGTTCCGCTCGATCACGCTCTCTTTGATCGTGACGTCGGGGTGCAGCCGCTCGTACTCGGCGTAGAGGCCCGCCTGCTTGTAGCCGAAGACGCCGAAGGTGCCGACGGTGACCGTGGTGCTCCGCCCGCCGGCGGCGCTCCCGCCGTCCTCGCCGGTCCCGGCGTCCTCGGCGCAGGCGGCGAAGAGGAGCGCCGCGAGGGCGGTGGCGGCGATGCCGGCGGCCGCCTCGCGGCGCCGTGAGGCGCGCCTCACGGCTGCGGGGCGAGCGCCCGGCGACGGTGCCGGCCGGGCCGGGACGGCCCGGGGGACGCCCCGGGCACGGGGTGCCGGAGCGGGGCCGGGCCCCGTGCGCCGCGCCCGGCGGGCCCGGGGAGGTCCATGCCCTGCGCAGGGCGCCCGGGGGTGCCCGTGTCCGTCACGCTGCCGGGTGCCATCGCTCACGCCCTTCGCTGTCGGCGGCACGGCCCCGCTCCGCGAAGCTGTGCCGTGTCCCCTTCCGGCATCCGATCATTCCCTCGGATGAGGCGATCGTCGCTCCGGCCGCGCCCTCCTCACCCGTAGGAGGGAGCTCGCGCGGGGGCGCCCGGGCCGGGCGGGGGCGTCAGCCGAGGTGGCCGGTGTCGTTCCAGCGTTCGAGCGCCGGGGCGTCGTAGGCCCAGCCGAGGATGGACAGCGAGGTGGGGTCGAGGCGGATGCGGGCCGCGAAGGAGGCGTCGAGGCCGAGCCAGCGGGCGCCGATGGTGCGCAGGATGTGGCCGTGGGCGAAGATCAGCACGTCGCGGTCGGCGGAGCGGGCCCACTCGACGACCTCGTCGGCGCGGGCGCTGACCTCCGCGAGGGTCTCGCCCTCGGGGACGCCGTCGCGCCAGATCAGCCAGCCGGGACGCTGCGCCTTGATCTCGGCGGGGGTCATCCCCTCGTAGGCGCCGTAGTCCCACTCCATCAGTGCGTCCCAGGCGGTCGCCCGGTCGCCGAAGCCGGCCAGCTCGCAGGTCTCGTGGGCGCGCAGCAGGGGGCTGGTGCGGACCTCGACGTCCGGCAGGCCGTCCCAGGGAGCGCGGTGCAGCCGCTCGCCCAGCAGCTTGGCGCCGCGCCGGCCCTCATCGAGGAGCGGGATGTCCGTGCGGCCGGTGTGCTTGCCGGACAGCGACCACTCGGTCTGTCCGTGCCGGGCCAGCAGGATCCGCGGTGCCATGGAGCGCCCCTCACAGTCTTCGTCTTCGGTGATTTTGCCAACAGAACTCATCACAGATCACCGCACTGTCCCCGTATTTCAAAAGGACAACGACAGAAACGATCTGCTTGCCCTCCATCATCGCTCACCCGGCCGACGCGTTCCTCACACCGGTCACAGGCAACCCCGGTGTCAATCGAGACGTCTCCTCCCCCGCACACCTGTCGGCACGGCAGAACAGCGGGCGAACTCGGCGTTTCCTTCAAGTCGCGGGGCGGTGTGCGACTCATGCGACGTACACCGTACGGTTGCATGCGCGCTTGTTGGCCGTCTGACATATGGAGAGCGTCCGGATGTACCGCACCGCACCACTTCGGAAGCGGCCGCGCTGGTGGACCGAACTGCCGCTGATCGCCGTGGTGTACGCGCTGTACTCCGCCGGCCGGCTGCTGGTCCGCGGCAGCGTGCAGCCCGCCGTCGACCACGGACTGGCGATTCTCGATCTTGAGAAATCGTTTCGAATAAACTTCGAGCACCCGCTGAACCGGCTGTTCACCGACCACCCGGCGCTCGGCATACCCGCCGACTTCGCCTACGCCTCCCTGCACTATCTGCTCACCCCGGCGATCCTGATCTGGCTCTTCAAGCGGCGACCGGCCGAATACCGCCTCCAGCGCAGCTGGCTGATGATCTCCACCCTCATCGGCCTCATAGGTTTCACCCTGCTGCCCACCTGCCCGCCCCGCCTGCTCGACAGCGGGTACGGATTCGTCGACACCATGGCCCAGTACGCCTCCTACGGCTGGTGGGGCGGCGACGCCAGCGCCCCCCGCGGCCTCGGCGGCATGACCAACCAGTACGCCGCGATGCCGAGCCTCCACGTCGGCTGGGCCCTGTGGTGCGGCGTCGTCCTCTGGCGCCAGGGCCGCACCGCCTGGGCGAAGGCCGCGGGCGTCGTCTACCCGCTCGCCATCACCCTCGTCGTGATGGGCACCGCCAACCACTACTTCCTCGACGCCGTCGCGGGCGCCGCCGTCATGGTCGCCGGCCTGCTGCTGGCCAAGCCCGCGCTGCGTCTCGTGGACCTGCTCAAGAGCCGCCTGACCGTCAAGAGCCCCCTGACCGGCGCGGGACGCGGCGAAACCGCCGGGACGCCCGCGAATGTCAGTGGCGGGTGCGAGACTTCGGCGGGTACAGCGCTTCCCCGGGCCGCGGCCTCCGGCACCGCCGCCGGAGACGGCCGTCCGGGAGCGCCGCAGCGACCTCACGAGGCGGACGCCAGTGACCACATCCCCCGACAGCCGGCCGGCACCGCCGGCGACAGCCGCACCGGCGGCGCTGCGGCAGCGGCTCGCTGAACTGCGCGGGCCGGGCCGCCCGCCCCGCCCGCTCGACGCCCGCGCCCTCGCGGCCCTCGCCGCCAACCCCGGCTGCCGGCGCCGCGTCCTGCTCGACGGCGCTGGCATCGACAAGGGCGCCCTGGCCGCGGCGCTCGGCTCGCCGGCCGCCTTCGGGCAGTCGCAGTTCGCGATCGTGCGCGGCCACTCCTTCGAGGCCCGCGCCAAGGCCGACGGCGGTACGGAGCTCGTCCGCCTGCTCCACGAGCGCCTGCGCGACGGCACCCCGGCCCCTGCCCCCGGCTCCGTCGACGTCCCCGACCTCACCGCCGGCGGCCCCGAAGGCCGCACCGCCCGTACGGCGCTCGCCCTGCGCGAGGCCACGGCCGCCGGCCGCTGGGCGCTCCTCGACCACCCCCTGCTCGCCCTCCCGGTGTCCGGCACCCCCGCCTTCCTGGAGCCCGACGCCGTGGTCGTCCACCCCGACGGGTCGTGGACGGTCGTCGAGATCAAGTCCTTCCCGGTGATCGACGGCGCGGCCGACCCCGGCAAGGCCGGCGCCGCGGCCCGGCAGGCCGCCGTCTACGTCCTGGCCCTGGAGGAGCTCGCGGCCCGCACCGACGGCGGCGACACCGCGCGCGTGCGCCACGAGATCCTGCTCGTCTGCCCCAAGGACTTCGCCAACGTCCCCGTCGCCGAGCTCGTCGACGTCCGCAAGCCGCGCGCCACCACCCGCCGCCAGCTCGCCCGGCTCGCCCGCGTCGAGGACATCGCCGCGGCACTGCCCGCCGGCACCACCTTCGACCTCCGCCCGGCCGACGACGGCCGGACGGCCACCCGGCCCGCCGCAGAGCTCGCCGCCGCCGTGGAAGCGGTCGACGCCGCCTACGCACCGGAGTGCCTGGCCGCCTGCGAGCTGGCCTTCCACTGCCGCGCCCGGGCCCGCTCCGAAGGCGCCGTCGCCGCCCTGGGCCGCGGGCTCCGCGGCGAGCTGGGCGGCCTGACCACCGTGGAGTCCGTGCTCGCCGCGGCGCTCGACGGGACGGCGGGCGGGGCGGCCGCCGGCGGTCACGCGCTCCCCGGCGCCCCGGCGGAGGCCGCCGCCGACCCGGCCGCAGCCGACCCCACCGTCCTCGCGCTGCGCCGCGCCGCCGCCCTCCGCGCGGAGGCCCTCGCCCTCGCCCCGGCGCCCGTCCCCGCGCCCGCCCCTGCCCTCGCCGGAACGGAGGCCGCATGTCGCTGATCACCACGCTCGCCCGGATGGAGGCCGTGCGGGACGGCCGGGCCCGGCCCCTCACCACCGTGCGCCACCGGCATCTGGCGGAGCGGCCGCTGGTGTTCGTCCCGCTGACCACCGCCGGTGAGGCGGGCGCCCCGCTCGGCGCACTCGTGGGCACCGACCGGGAGCGCCCCCGCCTCCTGGCCGTGCCGCAGCCGCGCGACCGCGACCTGCGCTCCGCCTTCCTCGCCGAGCTGGCCGAGGAGATGCTGCCGTACATCGAGGGGTTCGCCGAGGACGTCACCCCGCAGGAGCGCAAGGAGACCGACCCGCAGACGGGCAAGAAGGTGACGGTCCAGGCCGAGCTGTGCGCGGGTGCGCCGCAGCTGCTGGTGCCGAGCGCCGCAGGCGTCGCCTACGTCCGGCTGCTGGGGCGCTCCATGCGCTTCCGCCGCACGGCCGAGCAGGATCCCGAGACGCCCCACCCCGCCCCGCCGCGCGTCCCGCTGCTGGGCCGCTGGCTGACGCACTTCGGCGAGCGCGCCCGCGTCCCCGGCTCGTCGCTGCTCCTGCCGGTGACGCAGCTCCTCGCCCGCCACTGGGCCACCGGCCAGAGCACCCTGGAGGACCAGCACCTGGGCGCCCTGCTCGCCTGGATCGACCCCCCGGCCGGGCTGACGGGCGCGGAGGCGGCGCTGCGCGCCGAGCTCGCGCGGGACGCCGTGGGGCAGCTGCTCCACCCGCCCGCGGGCCCGGCCACCGACCCCGCCTTCGACAACAAGCTCCTCGCCCCGGCGACCGCCCGCTTCGACGCGGGCCTGCCCGGCGCCGAACAGGAGCTCCGCGAGCTGCTGGAATCGCAGCTGCGCCCCACGTGGGAGGCGGTCTGGCGCGGCGTCGACCTGCTGCGCGCCCTGCCCGAGGGGGAGCGGGTCGGCGAGCGCTGGAAGCGCGACCGCTGGTCCTACACCGCGCACCGGGACCGCGTACGGGCCGGCGAGCCCCCGCAGCCCCGGCGGGACGACGCGGTGACGGCCGCCCGCAAGCTCGCGGCGCGGGAGAGCGCCCAGGCGCAGCTGGACGCACAGGAGGCGCTGGACGATCCGCTGGTGATGGCCGAGCGGCGGCTGGCGGGCGAGGCGTTCGCGGGGGAGGTCACCGACGTGGTGATGGAGTACTCGGAGGCGAAGGTGCCGCGGCCCAGGCCGCTGGTCACGCTGCGCACGGACGACAGCCCGTTCCTGTCCGGCGGGGTGAAGGTGCACCGCGCCCTGCCGGGCGGCAAGTCCCAGCCTGCCGAGTTCGCCGGTCACGTGCCCGGCGAGCCGGGTGCGCTGACGGTGCGTCTGACCGGCGGCATGGGGCGCGGCAAGGTGCCCGAGCCCGGCTCGGTGCCGGAGAAGGGCGACCGCCTCTGCTGGACGCTCTTCGAGCACGCCCCGCGCGGCGGCCCCGAGCTGCCCGACCCCGACCGCACGCCCTGGACGCACGGCGGCCCGCCCGGCGAGCCGGCGGCCGAGCTGCCCGACCCGGTGACCACGGAGGACCTGCTGTGAGGACGTTCACGGTGCCCACGGAGGGCGCGCTGCCGCCGCAGCGCGGCGCCGCCGCGGATCCGGGCGCGGCCGCCGAGGCGGTCACGCGCCGGATCCTGCACGACACGCTGCAC
The DNA here is from genome assembly GCF_013394065.1 of Streptomyces rectiverticillatus. NCBI lineage: Bacteria > Bacillati > Actinomycetota > Actinomycetes > Kitasatosporales > Streptomycetaceae > Streptomyces > Streptomyces rectiverticillatus. The sequence goes on along the minus strand of NZ_CP040752.1, from coordinate 2,693,855 downwards.
AGCCCCGAGCGCGGCGTCGTCGTCGACTCCCCGCCGGGCGCGGGCAAGTCGACGCTCGTCGTCCGCGCCGCGCGGGAGCTGGCCGCGGCGGGCCGCCCGCTGATGATCGTCGCCCAGACCAACGCCCAGGTGGACGACCTGGTGCTGCGGCTGGCCGCCAAGGACCCCGAGCTGCCGGTCGGGCGGCTGCACAGCAGCGACGCGAGCCCCTACGACCGGGCGCTCGACGCCCTGCCCTCGGTGCTCACGTCCGCGAAGGCGGCCGAGCTGGCGGGGCTTCCGGTCGTGGTGTCCACGGCCGCGAAGTGGGCGCACACCAAGGTCGCCGAGCCGTGGGGCCACGCGATCGTGGACGAGGCCTACCAGATGCGGTCGGACGCCCTGCTGGCCGTGGCCGGGCTCTTCGAACGGGCGCTGTTCGTGGGCGACCCGGGCCAGCTGGACCCGTTCAGCGTGGTGGGGGCCGACGGCGTCGCGCAGTGGGCCGGCCTCTCGTACGACCCCTCGGCGAGCGCGGTGAGCACGCTGCTCGCCCACAACCCCGGCCTGCCGCAGCACCGGCTGCCGGTCTCCTGGCGGCTGCCCGCCTCCGCCGCGCCCCTGGTGTCGGCCGCCTTCTATCCGTACACGCCCTTCCGCAGCGGCACGGACCACGGCGACCGGCGGCTGACCTTCGGCGTGGCGTCGGACGGCTCCGGCCCGGACCGGGTGCTGGACGAGGCGGCCGTCTCGGGCTGGGGCCTGCTGGAGCTGCCGGCCCGTCACACGCCGCGCACCGACCCGGAGGCCGTGGGCGCGGTGGCGCACGTGGTCCGGCGGCTGCTGGAGCGCGGCGGGGTGACCGTCAGCGAGGCGGCGCCCGATCCGGTGCCGCTGACGGCCGCCCGGATAGCGGTCGGCACCGCCCACCGCGACCAGGCCGCGGCGGTCCGGACGGCGCTCGCCGGCCTGGGCGTGCAGGACGTCACGGTGGACACGGCGAACCGGCTGCAGGGCCGCGAGTTCGACGTCACGGTCATGCTGCACCCGCTGTCGGGCCGCCCCGACGCGACGGCCTTCCACCTGGAGACGGGCCGCCTGTGCGTCCTCGCCTCCCGCCACCGGCACGCGTGCATCGTGGTGTGCCGCGCCGGCGTGGACCGCCTGCTGGACGAACACCCGTCGACGGAGCCGGTGCAGCTGGGGGTCACGGTGAAGTTCCCTGACGGGTGGGAGGCCATGATGGCGACGTGGGACCACTGGTCGGAGCATCGGGTGTCTTGGCGGCCTTGATCGGCGCCCGGCGCCCGGCGTCGCGTGGACGACGTGAGTCCGGGGCCGGCGGTCAGTCGAATACGGACGGTGGCGGTTCCGGCGACGGCTTGGCGGCCGCGTCCGTGACCGGTGTCGCGCCGCCCGTGAAGTCGGCCAGCGCCCGGCCGTGTTCGACGCGTCCCTGGTGCGGGTCGGAGGCGGCCCGGCGGGTCAGTTCGGCGATCGGCAGTGCGTGGTCGGAGGCGAGCAGTACGGCGTTGCCGAAGCGGCGGCCGCGCAGGACCGCCGGGTCGGCGGTCAGGCAGAGCTCGGGGAAGACGGTGCCCACGGTCGCGATCTGGGACTTCACATAGGCGAGCGGCGGGCCGTCCGCGAGGTTCGCGGCGTAGAAGCCGCCGGGCCGCAGGGCCCGCCGCACCTCGCCGGCGAATTCGGTGCTGGTCAGATGCGCGGGGGTGCGGGCGCCGGCGAACACGTCGGCGATGATCAGATCGGCCCACCCGTCCGGCACCCTGGCCAGTCCCTCGCGGGCGTCGCCGCTGCGCACCCGGATCCGCCAGCCGCTGTCGAGGGGCAGCTCGCGCCGTACGAACTGGACGAGCGGGGCGTCGATCTCCACGATCTGCTGGGTGGAGCGCGGCCGGGTCGCGGCCACGTACCGGGCGAGGGTGAAGGCGCCGCCGCCCAGGTGGAGGGCGTGGACGGGCTTGCCGGGCGGTGCCACGAGATCGGCCAGGTGGCCGAGCCTGCGCTGGTAGGCGAAGTCCAGGTAGGAGGGGTCGTCGAGGTCGACGTGGGACTGGGGCGCGCCGTCGATCAGGAGGGTGAAGCCGCGGGGGCGGTCGCGGTCGGGCACGAGCTCGGCGAGCCCGCCCGCGACCTGCTCGGTGACCGCTTCGGCGGCGCGGCCGCGCCCTTGCTTCTTCTTGACCTTGCCCACCCGGCAAGTATCGCCCAGGGGCGGGGCCGGCCTAGCGGCAGCGGTCGACCGCGGCGATCGTCCGGGCGGCCTCGCCGAGGGCGTCGCGCAGGACCGCCGGGTCCGTGGCGGAGGAGAAGGCGGCCTCCGGGGCGACGAGCCAGCCGGCGCCGGTGAGGGGCTGCTCGTCGGGAACCACGCGCAGCCCCCGGCCGTGGGTCTGGGTGCAGGCGCTGCCCGGGACGTCCCAGGCGTCGGCGGTGCCGGGCGGCACCAGGAAGCCGAGGGTGTCGCACTCGCCGTCGTGCAGGACGGGGCCGACGCCGTCGCGCAGCCGGAGGATGTCGACCGCCTCCAGGCCCTGGCGGGCGGGGACGGTGACGAGGTCGCACGGGCCGGCATCGGGGCCGAGGCCCGGTGCCTGGGGTGCGCAGGGCGAAGGGCTGCGGTCCTGACGCGGCTGGTGCAGGGCCGTCGTCCGCGAGCTGCTGCTGTCCACTCCGGCCTCCACCAAGGGAAACCCCTCCTCCGCCGTGCCACTACGCTCCGCGTCGAGCGTGCTCGGAAGGTTCAACGCGCGAGGGGCGTCAACGGCAACGGGTACATGCCGTCACAAAGGATGGCAGTTCATGGCGGATCGCGGGTGAGATATCCGGTTTGTAGCCAAACGGGGGGCTGAATCCGGGGCCGAACGGGGGGAGCGGGGCCCCGATTGCCGGTACGGTCTTCTCCCGCCGAGCGCAGTCGGCGGAGTCACTCGCCAGAAGGGTGCGGCCATGGTGTCGTCCCACGCGTCCCCGTCCCCCCGCCCCGGGCCCGCCGAGCCGGTGGGTCCCGGCGGTCCGGACGGCAAGGGCAGCCGCCCGAACGCGGCCTTCAGACAGCTGCGGGGCGCGCTCTCGCCGGCCGAGTTCGCGGCGGCCGTACGGCGCGCCGCCCGCGAGATCGGCGAGCAGGTCTCGTGCGACGCGCGCTACATCGGCCGGGTCGAGTCGGGGGAGATCCGCTGCCCCAACTACGCCTACGAGCGGGTGTTCCGGCACATGTTCCCCGGCCGTGAACCGCAGGACATGGGCTTCGTCCCGCGCGAGGTGGTCCGCGGGCGGGGCGTGCGCGGCGTGCGCGGCGGGAATCGCACCGGGCAGCCCGAGGAGAGCAAGGAGAAGGAGAGCGACGTGTTGCGCCGCGCGTTCATGACCGGAGGCACGGCGGCCGCGGTGGCCGCGGCCTCCCTGGGCGCCGCCGTGCCCGCGGCGCCCGCCCCGCGCGGCCCGCGCCGCGCCGGCGAGGCCGAGGCGTCCGCTGTCGAGCAGGCCGTCCGCCGCATCCGGCTGCTGGACGACCGGCACGGCGGGGACGGCCTCTACCGGCGCTCCACCCGCCCGCTGCGGATCGCCTACGAGCTGCTCGACGCCGACACCCGCCGCCGGTCCGTCGCCGAGCGGCTGCAGTCGGGCGCGGGCGAACTCGCGCTCTCCGTCGGCTGGCTGGCCCACGACTCCGGCCGCTTCGCGGACGCCCGCTCCCACTACGCCGAGGCGCTCGCCACGGCCCGGGTGGCCGGGGACGCGGCGCTGGAGGCCCACGCCTTCTGCAACGCCGCCTTCCTCGCGCGGGACGCGGGCCGCCCGCGGGAGGCCGTGCGCGCGGCGCAGGCCGCGCAGGGCGCCGCGAAGGGGCTGGCCTCCCCGCGGCTGCTGTCCCTGCTGGCCCTGCGGGAGGCCGGCGGCTGGTCCGGGCTCGGCGACCGGGCCGCCTGCGAGGCCGCCCTGCTGCGGGCGCGCACGCTCTTCGGCCGCGGGCCGGGCGACGCCGACCCCGAGTGGATGAGCTTCTTCGGGGAGGCCGAGCTGGAGGGGCTGGAGGCCCAGTGCCGGTCGGCGCTCGGCGACTGGGCGCGGGCGGCGGAGCACGCGCGGCGCGCCGTCGTCCTCCAGGACCCCCACTTCGCCCGCAACATCGCCCTCTTCACCACGCAGCTCGCCGGTGATCTCGCCCGGGGCGGGGCGCCGGAGGAGGCGGCGGCCGCGGGGGAGCGCGCGCTGGACCTGCTGGCCGAGGTCCGCTCGACCCGGATCCGGACGATGCTCGCCGCCACGGCCCGGCTGCTCGGCCGCCACGGGGGCGAGCCGTCGGTGGCGGGGTTCCTGGAGCGGCACGCGGCGGAGCGGAAGGCCGCCGGCTGACACGCCGTACGAATCCCCGGACGGCCCAAGAGGCTCGCCGTACGAACCCGGAATACGACGAGGGCCCCGGTCCGCTTCCGCGGACCGGGGCCCTCTGTCAGGGTGAGTAACGGGACTTGAACCCGCGACATCCTGGACCACAACCAGGTGCTCTGCCAGCTGAGCTATACCCACCATGTCGTCCGGCGTGTTTCCCACCGGCCGAGAAGAAGTCTACAGGGTCTTCGGGGGTGCTCGCTCCCGGCTTTCGACCGAGCCGGGAGCGAGCTGTGTCACACCGCCTTGGCGGGAAGGACGTGCCTGGCCGCGATGGCCTTCGCCGTGTCGGAGTCCGGGCCGGGCTGCGGCACGAAGATCGCCTCGCGGTAGTAGCGGAGCTCGGCGATCGACTCGCGGATGTCGGCGAGGGCGCGGTGGTTGCCGCTCTTCTTCGGGCTGGAGAAGTAGGCCCGCGGATACCAGCGGCGGGCCAGCTCCTTCACCGACGACACGTCGACGATCCGGTAGTGCAGGTGGGACTCCAGGGCCGGCATGTCCCGCGCAAGGAATCCGCGGTCGGTGCCGACCGAGTTTCCGCACAGCGGGGCCTTGCCCGGCTCCGGGACGTGCTCGCGGACGTAGGCGAGGACCTGCTGCTCGGCGTCCTCGAGAGTGGTGCCCCGGTCCAGCTCCGCGAGCAGCCCGGAGGCCGTGTGCATCTGGCGCACCACCTCGGGCATGGTGACGAGGGCCTCGGCGGGCGGGCGGACGACAATGTCCACGCCGTCGCCGAGGATGTTCAGCTCCGAGTCGGTCACCAGGGCGGCCACCTCGATGAGCGCGTCGTCCGACAGCGAGAGCCCGGTCATCTCGCAGTCGATCCACACCATGCGATCGTTCATGCTCCTCACCCTACGGGGCGTTCCCGCTGGCCGGGCAGGCGTGGGGTGTAGAGGTCGGACTCCGGCTTGCCCGGGTCTGTGCCACTTATCCCATACCCACCGCTATGACCGCCCGGGTGGGCGCCGTGCGGGCCGTGGCCCTGGTGCCCTCCGTGCGAAGGCGGCGGACCGCCGAGCACGCCGCCGGCACCGGACGCGGCGTGCGCCGGGGCCATGGCCGCGCGCCGGAGCGCCATCACCGACGGCTCCCCGGTCCGCTGCTCGCCCAGCTCCGGCCGGTCGAACCGGTCCGGACGCTCCCGCTCCGGACGCCCCTCGCGCTCGGCCCGCTCGGGGCGGTCGGCCGAGTTCTGGGGACGGCGCGCGCGGTACGCGGCCCGGTAGGCGGCCGGGGAGGACCCCAGCTGCCGGCGGAAGTGGCCGCGCAGGGCCACCGGCGAGCGGAAGCCGCAGCGGCCGGCGACCTCGTCCACGGAGTAGTCGGAGGTCTCCAGCAGCCGCTGGGCCTGGAGCACCCGCTGAGTGATCAGCCACTGCAGGGGCGCGCTCCCGGTGAGCGAGCGGAACCGCCGGTCGAAGGTCCGGCGGGACATGTACGCACGGGCGGCGAGCGTCTCCACGTCGAACTGCTCGTGGAGGTGCTCCAGCGCCCAGGCGACGACCTCGGCGAGCGGGTCGGCGCCGATCTCCTCCGGTAAAGACCTGTCGAGGTAGCGCTCCTGTCCTCCGCTGCGGCGCGGCGGGACGACGAGCCGGCGGGCCAGGGCCCCCGCGGCATCGGCGCCGTGGTCGGTGCGGACGATGTGCAGGCACAGGTCGATGCCTGCCGCGGTGCCCGCGGACGTCAGTACGTCGCCGTCGTCCACGAAGAGCTCCCGCGGGTCCACATGGACCGACGGATAGCGCTTGGCGAGCGTGGGCGCGTACATCCAGTGGGTGGTCGCGGGCCTGCCGTCGAGCAGGCCCGCCGCGGCCAGTACGAAGGCCCCGGTGCACAGCCCGACGATGCGGGCGCCCTCCTCGTGGGCACGGCGCAGTGCGTCGAGTGCGGCGGTGGGCGGCGGCTGGGTGATCGACCGCCAGGCCGGTACGACGACGGTGCCGGCCCGGGAGAGCGCCTCCAGGCCGTACGGTGCGGTCAATTCAAGACCGCCGGTTGTTCGCAATGGCACATCCTCGCCCGCGCACACCAGCAAGCGGTAGCGAGGGACTCCGGCATCCTGTCGGTCGATGCCGAACACGGAGAGCGGAATGGAGCTTTCGAAGATGGGGCCGCCGCTGAATAGCAGCACTGCGACGATCTCCCGGCGGCGGCGTCCGGAGAGCTTGCGCGTGGTCTCCGGTACGGTCGTGGAGTCCTGGCTCATGGCGCTAAGCCCCCCTCGGCGGTCGAGTCCTCTCGGTCCTGCACGTTTCCCCTCGGTCCTGAACGGTTCCCCCGCCGGTCATGGCCAAGATCGAATCTACTGCGTCGAATGGAGACGCAGTGACCAGTTCACCACTCGGCTCTAAGTCGACATGGCAACTTGGCGCGAAGCGTTCGATCACGAAGCGTTGCACTTGCAGGCCTCGGTGAAAAGTACGCCTCTCGCCCATGCCCAATCCCCGTAGGGTGCAACCGCCCTCCGCGGTCCTTTCCTTGCTGGTCGACCGGCTGTTAGGGGCGTCTCAAGCCAAGGTATGGGGTTCGGACTGAAGTTGGCTGAAAAGTGGTGGGTCCGGGTGTGCGAAAGTGTCATTCTCCCGGCGCGGAGCCACCGGGGTGGCGTCCGCCGCGGTGCGCCCCCGTGCCCGTCCGGCCGTGCCGGCCGCGGTGCGGAATCGTCTGTTCCGCAAGGGCCCGGGCGGCGCTGCGCTCCGACTGGCGCAGCACGGCGCGGCAGGCGCAGGTGACGGCGACGAGCCCGGCCGCCGTGCCCGCGGCGCCGCCGAAGGACTGACCGCAGATCAGCAGGGTCACCGGGACGAGTACGCAGCTGAAGGCGGCCCAGCGGACCACGTCGCTCACCGGATCGGGGGAGTCCTGCGGCGGGGCGTCGGCGCGGGCGTGGTCACGGGTTCCGGGCACGGAGCGCTCCCTGCTGGCGGCGGGCTGGCGGTGGTACAACGCCGGGCCGGGGCCCTCGGTCACTGCGCCGAGCGCATCGGGAGTACACCCGGAGCACGGCGGGGGCATTGCGCTACGCGCCGCCCTCGTGCATGCTCCGGGGAACGCCCGCCCGCCACCCCACCCACCGGCGGCCCGGGCGGGCACCGCGTGCCACGCCCGTGCGACCCCGGGGCTCCGGGTCGGCGGTCGGCCTCTGGGCAGGCGGCGAGTGTCGCCGTACCCTGGTGGGTAAGTGATTGAAAAGATGAATCCCGGACGGATTTTGCCTCAAAGATCCGCGCCGGGGGAGCAACCGCCGATCTCCCTCCGCCCGAGGACACCCTTCGCCGAGATACCGATGGCCGGTCACGAATTCTCCGAACCTGCGGACCGCAAGCGGGTCGCCGATCACGCGGCGCACCCCGAAGCGGCGGAAGAAACACGCCATTCCTGCGATCCGGCGTTCCAGCACGGCGTCGTGGTGGGCTTCGACGGCTCCACGTCCAGCGAGCGGGCGCTTGCGTATGCAATCGGGATGGCGCGGCGCTCCGGCTCCGGCCTGATCATCGTGCATGTCGCCAACCGCCTGCCCACGACGGTCTGGGCGGGCTGCGAGCCCCCCGTCTTCGTGGACGTCCCCGACCACCGCACCGAGGTCCTCGGCCTGGAACTGGCCTGTGCGGACCATCTGTCGGAGGTGCCGTGGATCCTCGTCGAGCGCGGCGGGGACATCTGCCATGAACTGGAGGAGGTCGGCCGGGAGTACGCGGCCGATGCGATCGTCGTCGGTTCGACGCACGGCCTGGTCGGCAGGATCTTCGGTTCGGTGGCGGGCCGGCTGGCCCGGCGGGCCCAGCGGCCCGTCGTCGTAATTCCGTAGCCGACTTCCCCACCCTGCAGGGGTGATGACTCCTGCCCCTGACTTGACGGCCCGTGAATCTACCCGCGCGTAGGGGGTGGATCGCGCCGCTACCGCGGGTAGGAACCGCCCGGATGGCGTGCTGCCGTACGGGAGGTGACGGTTCCCGGAAGCGGCGGCATCCCCGCCGGCGCGAGGGCAATGGCCGGCGCAGGGGAAAGCGGCCTTCCCGCGCGCGTGGTGGCACGTGCGGGAAGGCCGTTTCTCTCGGACCTGTCGCGGACAGGTGCGGACAGGTACGAGAGGGCTTCGGGGGCCCGTCGCGGCGGGCCCGGCCGGGGACTACTCGACGGTGACCGACTTGGCCAGGTTGCGCGGCTTGTCGATGTCGCGGCCCATGGCCTTCGCCGTGTAGTAGGCGAAGAGCTGCAGCGGGATGCCCATGAGAATGGCGTCCAGCTCGTCCTCGTTCTTCGGCACCACGATCGTGTGGTCGGCCTTCTCCTGCTCCTGGTGCGCGACGGCGAGGATGCGGCCGCTGCGGGCCTTGATCTCCTCCAGCGCGGCGCGGTTCTTCTCCAGCAGCTCGTCGTCCGGGACGATGGCGACCGTCGGCATCGCGGGCTCGATCAGGGCCAGCGGGCCGTGCTTGAGCTCGGAGGCGGGGTAGGCCTCGGCGTGGATGTACGAGACCTCCTTGAGCTTCAGCGAGGCCTCGCGGGCCACCGGGTAGCCCCGGACGCGGCCGATGAACATCATCGACTTGGCGTCCGCGTACTCCGCGGCCAGCTTCTCGATCTGCTCCTCGTTCGCCAGGATCTCCTCGATCTGGCCGGGCAGCTTGCGCAGGCCCTCGATGATCCGCTTGCCGTCGGCGACGGACAGGTCGCGGGTGCGGCCCAGGTGCAGGGCGAGCAGGCCGAAGGAGACCACCATGTTGGTGAAGCACTTGGTGGAGACGACGCAGACCTCGGGGCCGGCGTGCACGTAGATGCCGCCGTCGGTCTCGCGGGCGATCGCGGAGCCGACCACGTTGACCAGGCCCAGGACGCGGGCGCCCTTGCGCTTGAGCTCCTGGACGGCCGCCAGGACGTCGTAGGTCTCACCGGACTGCGACACCGCGATGTAGAGGGTGTCGGGGTCCACGACGGGGTTGCGGTAGCGGAACTCGGAGGCGGGCTCGGCATCGGCGGGGATGCGGGCCAGCTCCTCGATCATCTGGGCGCCGATCTGGCCGGCGTGGTACGAGGTGCCGCAGCCGAGGATCTTCACCCGGCGCACGGCGCGGGCGTCGCGGGCGTCGAGGTTCAGACCGCCCAGGTGCACGGTGGAGAAGCGGTCGTCGATCCGGCCGCGCAGGGCGCGGTCGACCGCCTCGGCCTGCTCGTGGATCTCCTTGTGCATGTACGTGTCGTGGCCGCCCATGTCGTACGACTCGGCCTCCCACTCCACGGTGGTCGGCTGGGCCGAGGTGGAGGAGCCCTCGGTGGTGTACGTGCGGTAGTCGTCGGCGCGCAGGGTGGCCATCTCGCCGTCGTCGAGGGTGACGACCTGGCGGGTGTGGCTGACCAGGGCGGCGACGTCGGAGGAGACGAACATCTCCTTCTCGCCTATGCCGAGGACCACGGGGGAGCCGTTGCGGGCGACGACGATGCGGTCCGGGAAGTCGGCGTGCAGGACGGCGATGCCGTACGTGCCCTCGATGTGCCCCACCGCCTCGCGGACCTTCTCCTCCAGCGTGCCGGCCTCGGAGCGGGCGATGAGGTGGGCGAGGACCTCGGTGTCGGTGTCGGACACGAAGACGAAGCCCTCGGCCGTCAGCTTGGCGCGCAGGTCGGAGGCGTTGTCGATGATGCCGTTGTGGACGACGGCGACCTTCTCCTCCGCGTCCAGGTGCGGGTGGGCGTTGACGTCGTTCGGCGCGCCGTGGGTGGCCCAGCGGGTGTGCGCGATGCCGGTGGTGCCCGCGAAGCGCTTGGGCAGGCGGGACTCCAGCTCGCGGACGCGGCCCTTGGCCTTGGCGGACTTCAGGCCACCGGTCTTGCCGTGCAGGGCGATGCCGGCGGAGTCGTAGCCGCGGTACTCCAGCCGCTGCAGACCCTCCAGCAGCAGCGGTGCAACATCGCGCTTACCGATATATCCGACGATTCCGCACATAAGTGGTGACCCTCCCAGAGAAACGATCAGTGGTGCCCGGCAGTGGGGGCGGCGGTAGCGGCGCCGCTCCTGCCGCCTCAGCCGTAGACGATGCGGCGCAGCTGCCGCAGCGAGAGCTCCGGCGGAGCCACCGCCCGGTGCGGCAGCTCGGCCGAGATCCGCTCGAAGATCTCCGCGTTGCGCAGTCCGCCGGACTGCAGCTCGCGGTGACGGCGGCGGACGAAGACCTCGGTCGTCTCGTCGAAGTACGCCAGGACGTCCAGGATCACCCGGGCGGCCTCGCCGCGCTGAAGCGGCGTGCTGCGCACCAGGTGATCCACCAGGTCGTCATGATTCATACGGCGTTCGAGCACCCGTCGATACTGAGGGGTGGCGGCGGCATTCGCAAGAATCCTGCCCGCTTTCGGGCAAGGGTGAGTCGATCGGGTGCCGGAATCGACTAGAAACGCTTCAGTACGGCCTGTTTTGCCGCGGTGAACTCCTCCTCCGTCAAGATCCCGGCCTGGTGCAGCTCGCCCAGCTCCCGCAGGCGCCGCAGCAGGGCGTCGTGATCGGTAGCGGCGGCGGGGGCCGGTTCGGGGGCTGGTCCGGCGGGAGCGGGCGCCGGCCCGGCGAGGGCGGCCGGGGCATCGGCGAGCGAGGGCGGGGCGGTCGGCGACCCGGCACCGGCCGGGTGCGGGATCCGGGCGACGACGGCGGCCCCGGCCATCGCCATCAGCAGGTCCTTCTTGAAGCCGTACAGCTCGATCGCGTGGGGGTCGTGCTTGGGCGGGGCCTTGGTCGGCTCCCTGAGGACCACGAAACGGAGGTAGCCGTTCTCCAGGCCGGCGGAGGGCAGCCACTCCACCGAACGGACCTCCGCCAGGGCGAGCGACTGCGGACCGGCGGACTTCTTGCCCTCCTCGGTCATCCAGTTCCACGCCAGGCGGATCCACTCGCCGTCGAAGGTGACCGTGCCGTCCCCGGCGCCCACCGACAGCGGCAGCGTCGGGCCCGGCAGGAGATAGCGGTCGGACGGGCCGTCCGGGACCTGCTCCAGGAGCAGGGCGTTGCGCACCTCGTCCACGAAGTACTCCGCGACGCCCGCGCGGTCGGACTCGACCGTCAGCCGGTACGGATCGGCGGCGTCCGGCAGCCGGCCCCGCGCGACCTGCAGCAGGGGGTCGGCCCCGTCGCGCAGCCGCAGCCGCAGGCGGCCGTTCCTGCGGCCCGGCTCATACGAGATCCCCGCCACCGCCTGCAGCGGAACGGCCAGCTCACCGAGGGTCTGCCGCAGCAGGTGCACACCGCGCTCGCGGCCCGGAACGATGCGTATCGTGTCGCCGTCGAAGGTCCACGTACCGTCCTTCTGGAGGATCTCAGCCATGGGCGAATTCTCTCAGGCGCGTACGCTCGGGAAGGCGTGGATCGTGACCCGGATCCCGGCGCGGGCCTTGACGCCGGCCGGGGCCGGCGCTACCCAAGTGGTCGTTCGTACGCGTGAATTCCCGTGAGCGGTACGCCGAAGGGATTTCCTCTTGAGACGCATGAGCCCCCGGTGCAGGAACGCGAGGCGTCTGGCGACGACCGGCCTCGCCCTGCTGCTCCTCTCCGCCGCCGGCACGGCCGTCCCGGCCGGGGCCGCGGCGCCCGCCCCCGCCCCGCTCGATCGCAGCATCGTGCCCGCCCCCGCCTCCGTCCGGCCCGGCGGCGAGCCGTACGAGATCACCGCCCGCACCGTCGTGCGGGTGCCGCCCGGCAACCCGGAGGCCGCGCGGATCGGCGGCTACCTGGCGGGGCTCCTGCGCCCCTCGACGGGCTACCGGTTGCCGGTCCTGCCCGGCGGGACGGACGGGCCCGGCATCCGGCTGGTGATCGACGAGAACGCCGGGGAAAACGCCGGGGAAGGGGGAGGGGAAAGGGAAGGGGCGGGCGGAGGCGGAGGGGACGGGGGCGGCGAGGGCTACCGGCTGTCCGTCACCTCCCGCGCGGTGACGATCTCCGCGCGGGCGGGCGCCGGGCTCTTCCACGGCGTCCAGACCCTGCGCCAGCTGCTCCCCGCCCGCGCCGAGCGCACCGAGCGGCAGCCCGGGCCCTGGACCGTGGCGGGCGGCGTCGTCACCGACGCGCCGCGCTACGGCCACCGCGGCGCGATGCTCGACGTCGCCCGGCACTTCTTCACCGTGGACCAGGTGAAGCGGTACATCGACCAGCTCGCCCTCTACAAGATCAACCGGCTGCACCTGCACCTCTCCGACGACCAGGGCTGGCGCATCGCCGTCCGCTCCTGGCCGCGGCTGGCCGAGCACGGCGGCAGCACGCAGGTGGGCGGCGGCCCCGGCGGCTTCTACAGCCGCGACGACTACCGCGAGATCGTCCGCCACGCCGCGAGCCGCTACCTCACCGTGGTGCCCGAGATCGACATGCCGGGCCACACCAACGCGGCGCTTGCCTCGTACGCCCGGCTCAACTGCGACGGCGTCGCCCGCCCCCTCTATACGGGCACCGAGGTCGGCTTCAGCTCGCTGTGCGTGGCGAAGCAGGACACGTACGACTTCGTGGAGGACGTCATCGGGGAGCTGGCGGCGCTCACGCCCGGCCCCTACCTGCACATCGGCGGCGACGAGGCGCACTCCACCAGCCACGCCGACTACGCGGCCTTCATGGAGCGGGTGCAGCCCGTCGTCGCCCGGCACGGCAAGACCGTCATCGGCTGGCACCAGCTGGCCGGGGCGCGTCCGGCGCCGGACGCGCTCCTGCAGTACTGGGGTTACGGCCGGACCGGGGCCGCCGAACGGGCTCAGGTCGCCACCGCGGTGCGGGCGGGCGCGGGCCTGATCCTCTCGCCCGCGGACCGGGCCTACCTGGACATGAAGTACACCAAGGACACGCCGCTGGGCCTGCAGTGGGCGGGCCTCGTCGAAGTGCGGCAGGCCTACGACTGGGACCCGGGCGGCTACCTGGAGGGCGTGCCCGCCGCGGCCGTCGCCGGCGTCGAGGCGCCGCTGTGGACGGAGACGATCACCACGAGCGCGCAGCTGGAGTACATGGCCTTCCCGCGCCTGACGGCCGTCGCCGAACTCGGCTGGTCCCCGCCGGCCACCCACGACTGGCCGTCCTACCGGGCACGGCTCGCCGCGCAGGGCCCGCGCTGGGACGCCCTGGGCATCGCGTACTACCGCTCGCCGCAGGTGGCGTGGCCCGGGGCGTGACCGGGGCGCGGGACGCGCGTACGGGGGCGGGCGGTCCGGCACCCTTCACCCTGGCGTCACCCGGCAGGTCAGGGGCGCTCGCGCCCCTGAACCCGCCGCAGCGGCGCGCAACCGGTCCCGTCAGCCGGCGAAGCCGAGCTCACGGGCGATCAGCATGCGCTGGACCTCGCTCGTGCCCTCGCCGATCTCCAGGATCTTGGAGTCGCGCCACATGCGGGCGACCGGGTACTCGTTCATGAAGCCGTAGCCGCCGTGGATCTGCGTGGCCTCGCGGGCGTTGGCCACCGCGATCTCCGAGGAGTAGAGCTTGGCGAGCGCCGCCTCCTTCTTGAACGGCTCGCCGTGCACCAGCCGGGACGCGGCGTCCCGCCAGGCCAGGCGCGCCGTGTGCGCCCGCATCTCCATGTCGGCCAGCTTGAACTGGATGGCCTGGTTCGCGCCGATCGGCCGGCCGAAGGCCTGCCGCTCCTTGGCGTACTTCACCGACTCGTCCAGGCAGCCCTGCGCCAGGCCCGTGGCCAGCGCCGAGATCGCGATGCGGCCCTCGTCCAGTATCCGCAGGAACTGGGCGTAGCCGCGGCCCTCCTCGCCCACGAGGTTGGCTCTCGGGACGCGGACGTCGGAGAAGGACAGCTCGCGGGTGTCCGAGGCGTTCCAGCCGACCTTGGAGTACGGGGCGGCGACGGTGAAGCCGGGAGTGCCCGAGGGCACGATGATCGAGGAGATCAGCGGCTTGCCCTCCGGCGTGCGGCCGGTGACGGCGGTGACCGTGACCAGGCCCGTGATGTCCGTGCCGGAGTTGGTGATGAAGCACTTGGTGCCGTTGATCACCCACTCGTCCGTGGCCTCGTCCAGCCGGGCCGTGGTGCGCGTGCCGCCCGCGTCCGAGCCGCACTCCGGCTCCGTCAGGCCGAAGGCGCCCAGGATCTCCCCGGAGCACATCTTCGGCAGCCAGGTGCGCTTCTGCTCCTCGGTGCCGAAGCGGTAGATGGGCATGGCGCCCAGCGAGACGCCGGCCTCCAGGGTGATGGCCACCGAGGAGTCGACCCGGGCCAGCTCCTCCAGGGCCAGGCCGAGGGCCAGGTAGTCGCCGCCCATGCCGCCGTACTCCTCGGGGAAGGGCAGCCCGAAGAGGCCCATGCGGCCCATCTCCCGCACGATCTCGTACGGGAACTCGTGGCGCTCGTAGAAGTCGCCGATCTTGGGTGCGACCACGTCGTGGGCGAACTCCTCCACGGTGCGGCGGAGTTCCTCGTGCTCGGGGGTGAGGCGGTGGTCCAGCGGCATGGCTCAGGACTCCTGTTGGGAGAGGGCGCGGACGGTACGGGACGGGCTGGGCCGCCCCAGCTGCTCGGCCATCCACACGCTGGTGGCGGTGAGCTGGGCGAGATCGGCCCCGGTGTCGATACCGAGGCCGGCGAGCATCCAGAGAAGGTCTTCGGTGGCGAGGTTGCCCGTGGCGCTCTTCGCGTACGGGCAGCCGCCGAGGCCGCCGGCGGAGGCGTCGACGGTGGTGACGCCGTGCCGCAGGGCGGCCAGTGTGTTGGACAGGGCCTGGCCGTAGGTGTCGTGGAAGTGCACGGCCAGCCGGCCGGTCTCCACGCCCGCCTCGTTCAGGGCGGTCAGCAGGGCGGTGACGTGGCCGGGCGTGGCCACGCCGATCGTGTCGCCCAGGCTCAGCTCGTCGCAGCCGAGGTCCAGCAGGCGGCGGGCGACGCGGACGACCTGCTCCAGGGGGACGGCGCCCTCCCAGGGGTCGCCGAAGCACATGGACAGATAGCCGCGGACCCCCAGGCCCGCCTCGCGGGCCCCGGCCACGACCGGCGCGAACATCTCCAGCGACTCGTCGACCGTGCGGTTGAGGTTCGCCTTGGCGAAGGACTCCGTGGCGCTGCCGAAGACGGCGACCTCGCGGGCGCCGAGGTCGAGGGCGCGCTGCAGGCCGCGGGCGTTGGGCACGAGGACGGGCAGGCGGGCGTCCACGCCGTCCAGCAGGGGCATCAGCTGCTCGGCGTCCGCGAGCTGCGGCACCCACTCGGGGCGCACGAAGCTCGTGGCCTCCACGGTGCCGAGGCCCGCCGCGGCGAGGCGGCGGATGAACTCCGCCTTCACCTCGACCGGGACGACCGTCTTCTCGTTCTGCAGGCCGTCGCGCGGGCCCACCTCGTGGATCCGGACGCGGGAGGGGAGACCGGGCTCCGGCACGGCCATGGGCAGTCCGCTGATCATGATTCCTCCGCGGGGGCGGCGGGCGTGACGACCGCCAGCACCTGGTCCATGGCGACCGTGGCGCCGGCCGTCACGTCGAGCTCGGAGACGGTGCCGTCGTGCGGGGCGGAGATGACGTGCTCCATCTTCATCGCCTCCACCACGAGCAGGCTCTGCCCGGCGCTGACGAACTCGCCCACGCTCGCCTTGACGACGGTGACGGTGCCGGGCATGGGGGCGGTGAGGGTGTCCACGCCGCCGGCTCCCGCGCCGCCGCCCGCGGCCCCGACGGGGTCGTGGGCGCGCAGGTGCCAGGCGTCGCCGTCCCGGCCGAGCCAGGTGCCCTCCGGGCCGGGGGCGGCGGTGAAGTGCCGGGTGACACCGTCGTAGTGGAGGGTGATGCGGCCTCCGGCACCGGCCGCCGGGTGCGGCACCGGCTGTGCGCCGCCGACCGCGCCGGGCCCGGCGGCCGCCAGCCCGGCGGAGACCGGGGCCGCCCCGGGCGGCGCCGTGTCCGCGGCGGAGTCCGAGGCATGGAGCTGCCCGCTGCCCGCGGCGGGCGCAGGGGCGTCCACGACCACCTGCGCATCTCGCGCGGTGCCGCGCACCCGTACCGTCACCGGCTCGTGGCCCGGCACACGCACGTGGTGCGGCGTCCACGCCGGTTCGCCGCCCAGGCGCCAGCCCGACGGGGCCGAGAACGGATCCACCCAGCCGTGGGGCACGGGCTCCAGCCCCTGCTGCCGCAGCAGTGCCGCTGCCGCGTACGCCTCGGCCGGCACCTCCTGCTCCACCAGCGCGACCGCGTCGCGGTCGACGAGGCCCGTGTCGAGCGCGCCGGCCACCACGTCCGGATGCGCCAGCAGGCGGCGCAGGAAGCCCGTGTTGGTGTCGACGCCCAGGACGACCGTGCCCGCGAGGGCGGCCCGCAGACGGCGCAGGGCCGTCTCCCGGTCGGGGCCGTGGGCGATCACCTTGGCGAGCATGGGGTCGTAGGACGTGCCGACGTCCGTGCCCTCCATCAGGCCCGAGTCGACGCGGACGCCCTCGCCCGCGGGCTCGCGCAGCAGCCGCACCGTGCCCGCGGAGGGCAGGAAGTCGACCCGGGTGCCGTCGGCGCTCACGCGCGCGGTCTCGGCGCAGATGCGGGCCTCCACGGCGTGGCCGCTGAGGGTGACCTGCTCCTGGGAGACGTCCAGCCGCTCGCCGGCGGCGACCCGTACCTGCCACTCGACCAGATCCAGGCCGGTGATCATCTCGGTGACGGGGTGCTCGACCTGGAGGCGGGTGTTCATCTCCATGAAGTAGTACGAGGCGGGGTCGTCGCCCGGCACGATGAACTCGACCGTGCCCGCGCCCGCATAGCCGCAGGAGCGTGCGGCCTGGACCGCCGCCTCGCCCATCGCGGCGCGGGTGGCCTCGTCGAGGAACGGCGAGGGCGCCTCCTCGATGACCTTCTGGTGGCGGCGCTGCAGGGAGCACTCGCGCTCGCCCAGGTGGATCGCATGGCCGTGGCCGTCGGCCAGGACCTGGATCTCGATGTGGCGGGGGCGGTCGATCCAGCGCTCGACGAGGAGGGTGTCGTCGCCGAAGGAGCCGCGGGCCTCGCGCCGGGCGGCGGCGATCTCCTCGCCCAGCAGGGCGGCGTCGCGCACGAGGCGCATGCCCTTGCCGCCGCCGCCCGCGGAGGGCTTGAGCAGCACGGGCATGCCGATGGCGAGGGCGGCGGCTTCGAGCTCGGCGTCGGTCAGGCCGCTGCCGGAGGAGCCGGGCACCACGGGCACGCCCGCGGCCTGGACGGTCTCCTTGGCCCGGATCTTGTCGCCCATCAGCTCGATGGCCCCGGCCGGCGGGCCGATGAAGGCGAGCCCGGCGCCGGCGCAGGCGCGGGCGAAGGCGGCGTTCTCCGCGAGGAAGCCGTAGCCCGGGTGCACCGCCTGGGCGCCGGTGCGGGCGGCGGCCTCCAGCAGGCGCGGTATCGACAGATAGCTCTCCGCGGCCGCGGCCGGGCCGATCCGCACGGCGGTGTCGGCCTCGCGGACATGCCGCGCCCCGGCGTCGGCGTCGCTGAAGACGGCGACCGAACGGATGCCGAGCGCGCGCAGCGTGCGGATGACCCGGACGGCGATCTCGCCCCGGTTGGCGACAAGGACAGTCTCGAACATGCTCCGCCTCACATCCGGAAGACGCCGTAGCCGGGCGCGGTGGTGTCCTTCTCGGGCAGGGGGGCGTTGGCGCAGGCCGTCAGCGCCAGGCCCAGCACCTGCCGGGTCTCCAGGGGGTCGATGACGCCGTCGTCCCACAGGCGGGCGGTGGCGTAGTAGGCGCTGCCCTGGGTCTCGTACTGCTCGCGGACGGGGGCCCGGAAGGCCTCCTCGTCCTCGGCGCTCCAGCTCTCGCCGCGGGCTTCGAGCTGGTCGCGCTTGACGGTGGCGAGGACGGAGGCCGCCTGCTCGCCGCCCATGACGGAGATCTTGGCGTTGGGCCACATCCACAGGAAGCGCGGCGAATAGGCCCGGCCGCACATCGAGTAGTTGCCGGCGCCGTAGGAGCCGCCGATGACGACGGTGAGCTTGGGGACACGGGTGCAGGCCACGGCCGTCACCATCTTCGCGCCGTGCTTGGCGATGCCACCCGCCTCGTACTGCCGGCCGACCATGAAGCCGGAGATGTTCTGCAGGAAGACCAGGGGGATGCCGCGCTGGTCGCACAGCTCGATGAAGTGCGCGCCCTTCTGGGCGGATTCGGAGAACAGGATGCCGTTGTTGGCGACGATGCCGACGGGGTGGCCGTGGATGCGGGCGAAGCCGGTCACCAGCGTCTGCCCGAACTCGGCCTTGAACTCGGCGAACCGCGAGCCGTCGACGACGCGGGCGATGACCTCGCGCACGTCGTACGGGGTGCGGGAGTCGGCCGGGACGGCGCCGTAGAGCCCGGCGGGATCGACGGCCGGCGCCTCGGCCGGCTCGACGGGCCAGGGGAGGGCGCCCCGCTCGGGGAGCGTGGAGACGATCGTCCGGACGATCCGCAGGGCGTGCTCGTCGCTCTCCGCGAGGTGGTCGGTGACGCCTGACACCTTGGAGTGAATCTCGCCGCCGCCCAGCTCCTCGGCCGTGACGACCTCGCCCGTGGCGGCCTTCACCAGCGGGGGGCCGCCCAGGAAGATCGTGCCCTGGCCGCGGACGATCACCGCTTCGTCGCTCATCGCCGGGACGTAGGCGCCGCCGGCGGTGCAGGAGCCCAGGACCGCGGCAACCTGCGGGATGCCGGCGCCGGACATCCGCGCCTGGTTGTAGAAGATGCGGCCGAAGTGGTCGCGGTCGGGGAAGACCTCGTCCTGCATGGGGAGGAAGGCGCCGCCCGAGTCCACCAGATACAGGCAGGGCAGCCGGTTCTCCAGGGCGATCTCCTGCGCGCGCAGGTGCTTCTTGACCGTCATCGGGTAGTACGTACCGCCCTTGACGGTGGCGTCGTTGGCGACGATCACCACTTCGCGCCCGGAGACCCGGCCGATCCCGGAGATGACGCCCGCGGCCGGCGCGGCCCCGCCGTACATCCCCTCGGCGGCCAGCGGGGCGAGCTCCAGGAAGGGCGAGCCGGGGTCCAGCAGGGCGTCGACGCGGTCGCGCGGCAGGAGCTTGCCGCGGGCGGTGTGCCGTGCCCGGGCCCGCTCCCCGCCGCCGAGCCGCGCCGCGGCCAGCCGCTCCCGCAGCTCCGCGGACAGCTCGCGGTGCGCGGCCTCGTTCACCCGCCAGGCGTCGGACGCCGGATCGGCGGCGCTCCCCAGCGCCGGTGCCTGCTGCATGTACTCGAGCTCCCTTGCTCGGTCAATGAGCCGCTCGGTTAATGAGCGTTAACACGTTTCCTTCAGGTTAACGACCACTAACGCCGCTGTCTAGAATTACTTTCGTGAACGACGCGCCAACCCGGACGACCACCCCGGCCCCTGCCCCCACCCGCCGCGAGCAGATCCTCCGGGAGGCGGCCCGTCTCTTCGCGGAGCGCGGCTTCCACGGCGTGGGGGTCGACGAGATAGGCGCGGCCGTCGGGATCAGCGGGCCCGGCCTCTACCGGCACTTCGCCGGCAAGGATGCGATGCTCGCCGAGCTCCTGGTCGGGATCAGTGAGCGGCTCTTCGCGGGCGGGCAGCGCCGTGTCATCGAGGCCACCTCCACGGGCGACGGCCCGGCCGCCGTCCTCGGCTCCCTCATCGACGGCCACATCGACTTCGCCCTGGACGACCGGGCCCTGATCACCCTCCACGACCGCGAGCTGGGCCAGCTGCGCGACAGCGACCGCAAGCAGGTCCGCTCCCTGCAGCGGCAGTACGTGGAGCTGTGGGTCGACGTCGTCCGCCGCCTGCACCCGGACTCCGGCGAGGCGGAGGTGCGCGCCGCCGTCCACGCAGTCTTCGGCCTGCTCAACTCCACCCCGCACCTCGGCCGCCCCGGCGCGCTCCCGGGCCGCACGGCCACGGCGGCCCTGCTGCGCCGCCTGGCCCACGGGGCGTTCGCGTCGCTGTCGGACGGCGGGCCGGCGGAACCTGCCGGGATACCGGCCGAGGCGACCGCCGGGACGACCGCCGACCCGTCCGCCGAGCCGTCCGCGGGCTGACCCGCCCGGGTCACCCGTTCGGCCCAGTCCACTCTGGACAGCCCTGGTGACTCCCCGGTAGCTTTCGCCTGAGCAAGCGCTTGGCCAGGCATGAGCCCGGGGTCACCGGGCCCGTACGAGGGGAATGGCAGCCAATGCGTCGCACGGTGTACAGCGAGGACCACGAGGCCTTCCGCGAGACGATCCGCGACTTCATCGCGGCCGAGGTCGTGCCCGTCTACGACGAGTGGCGGGAGGCCGGCGCCGCGCCCCGCGACTTCTACAAGAAGCTCGGCGAGCTCGGGGTCTTCGGCATCGAGGTGCCCGAGGAGTACGGCGGCGCGGGTGAGCGCAGCTTCAAGTTCCAGGCCGTCATCACCGAGGAGTGCGCCCGCGCGGGCGTCAGCTTCGGCGGCAGCAGCGTCCACACGGCACTGTGCCTGCCCTACCTCCTCAAGTACGCCACCGAGGCGCAGAAGCGGCGCTGGCTGCCGCCCTTCGTCTCCGGCGACATGATGACCGCCATCGCCATGACCGAGCCCGGCACGGGCTCCGACCTGGCCGGCATGAAGACCACCGCCAGGCTCTCCGAGGACGGCACGCACTACGTCCTCAACGGTGCGAAGACCTTCATCACCGGCGGCGTCCAGGCCGACCGGGTGCTCGTCTGCGCCCGCACCGCACCTGCCGCCGCCGAGGACCGGCGCGCCGGCATCTCCATCCTCGTCGTCGACACCGCCTCCGAGGGCTACGCGGTCGGCCGCAAGCTGGAGAAGCTCGGCCTGAAGACCTCCGACACCGCCGAACTGTCCTTCACCGACGTCAAGGTGCCCGTCGAGGACCTCCTCGGCGAGGAGGGCAAGGCCTTCGGCTACCTGGGGCAGAACCTGCCGCAGGAGCGGCTGGGCATCGCCGTCGCCGCCTACGCCCAGGCCGCCGCGGCCGTCCGGTTCGCCCAGGAGTACGTGCGGGACCGGACGGTCTTCGGCACCTCCGTCGCGTCCTTCCAGAACACCAAGTTCGTGCTGGCCGACTGCAAGTCCGAGGTCGACGCCATGGAGGCGGTCGTGGACCGCGCCCTGGACGCACACGACGCCGGCGAGCTCACCGCCGCCGACGCGGCCTCCGCCAAGCTCTTCACCACCGAGCGGGCCGCCGTCGTCATCGACAAGTGCCTCCAGCTCCACGGCGGTTACGGCTACATGATGGAGTACCCCATCGCCCGCCTGTACGCGGACACCCGCGTCAGCCGCATCTACGGCGGCACCAGCGAGGTCATGCGGTCCATCGTCGCCAAGTCGATGGGCCTGTAGGCCGGTAAGCCCCTGTCACCATGAACGAGCCCCTTACCCGCACCCCGCTGGACGACCTGCTCGCCCTGCTCGATCTGGAGCCGATCGAGGAGGACATATTCCGCGGCACCACCGGCCGCGCCGTCCTCGTGCCGCGCGTCTTCGGCGGCCAGGTCGCCGCGCAGGCCCTCGTCGCCGCCGGGCGCACGGTCCCCGCGGACCGCGCCCCGCACTCCCTGCACTCCTACTTCCTGCGGCCCGGCGACCCCGCCGTGCCCATCGTCTACACCGTCGACCGCATCCGCGACGGCGGCTCCTTCACCACACGCCGCGTCGTGGCCGTCCAGCACGGGCAGCCGATCTTCCACCTGTCGGCGTCCTTCCAGCGCCACGAGGAAGGCCTTGAGCACCAGGAGGCCATGCCGCCCGCGCCGGACCCGCAGACCCTCCCCACGGCGGCCGAGCTGCTGCCCCGGTACACGCAGCTCCTCGGCGGCCCCGACGTCGTGGACCGCATCCTGGACGCCCGCTCGGCGGTCGACCTGCGCTACGCGGACGAGCCGCCGTTCGGCAGCGTCGGGGAGCCGCGCGAACCGAAGTCACAGGTTTGGTTCCGTACCAACGGCAAACTGGCCGACGACCCCCTGCTGCACATCTGCCTGGCCACCTACGTGTCCGACATGACGCTCCTCGACTCCGTCCTCCTGGCCCACGGCCGCGGCGGGTGGGCCGTCGGCGACGTCGTCGGCGCGAGCCTGGACCACGCCATGTGGTTCCACCGCCCGTTCCGCGCCGACGAGTGGCTGCTGTACGACCAGGAGAGCCCCACCTCGCAGGGCGGCCGCGGCCTGGCCCGGGGGCGGATCTTCACCGAGAGCGGGCAGCTGGCGGTGTCGGTGATTCAGGAGGGCGTCGTCAGGGTCCCGCGTTCGCGCGCCTGACGGCCGGGCCCCGGCCGCGCGACTAGCCGGTAACATCGGTGAGTTGACGTCACCGGGAGGGGCAGGATGGCACGCGCGACCGCGCCGATGGGGAACATACTCAGGGTGTCGCTGATGGCCGCAGGGGCCTTGGGGATCGTCCTCGGGGTCGCCCTGGTCTTCCTGTGGCACTCCTCGCTCGTCGATCTGACGGGGGCGCCCCGGCTCGTGGGCTTCATCGTGTTCCGGGGTGCCGAAGCCGCCCTCATCTGGGGCGGGGCGTGGCTGTGCGTACGTGGCTGGAACGGCGGCGCCACGCCGGCCGAAGGCTAGAGCGCCCCTCCGGACCGGCCGCGAAAGGGTGTCCTGCGCGGTGGGAAGGCTCAGCCTCCCGCAGGGAGCCCCGCCGCCGCGAGCAGGTACGCCGTCATCGGCTCGTAGAAGCGCGGGTCCACCACGTGGTCGTCCATCGGGACGGCCACCTGCAGCGTGCCCTCCGCCTCCGCGAGGAAGAGCGCCGGGTCGTTGGAGTCCGCGTAGCCCACGGCGTCGATGCCGCGCTGCGCCGCGCAGCCCGCCCAGCCGTGGTCGGCGACGACCAGGTCCGGCAGCGGCCGGCCCGCGTGCAGCAGGCCGTCCAGGATCGCGGTCATCGGGTTGGGGGAGTGGGTGTGCCAGAGCGTCGCCCCGCCCTCGTACACCGCGACGTCCGCGAACTGCACGACGCAGCCCTCGTCCGCCGTCAGCCCGCCCGGGATCCGGACGATCTCGCAGCCCGCCGCGCGCATGGCCGCGGCCGTGGTGCGGTGCGTCTCCAGCAGGGCGCCCGGGTGGCCGGTCGCGAAGAGCACCCGCAGCCGGCTCTCCGCCGCCTTGCGCAGCACGTTCGCCATGCGGTCCAGGGCGTCGGCCGTCAGCTCGGGGTCGATGTGGTCCTGGCCGGCCCGGTGGTTCAGATCGTCGCTGACGCCGCAGCGCTCCGCCATCACGGCCAGCACGTCCTGCTCGTCCGTCCAGCGGTCGCCGAGCTCCAGGCCGAACCAGTACCGGCGGTCGCCGTTCGCCAGCTTGCGGTAGTGGTCGAGGTTGTTCTCGCGCGGCGTCGCCACCGCGCCGGCGATGCGCGTACGGACGAGGTGGTCGATCAGTGCGCTGCGGGTCGGTATCGGCATGCCGCTCATTGTCTCCCCCGATCACGTCGTGCTGGACGCGGTGTCCATATGGAGGGGCCGGACCCACGGTTACGTACATGTGCGGATTCCGCCGCCCTGCCTACCCTCGGGTACGTCCACCGCAGCCGCCCCGACGTTGGTCCGACCGTAACGCGTCCGTGATTCGAGAGGCTCCCCCAGCATGAGCACCCCCGCCCCCCGTGAACCGCGCGGCCCCGTCGACTCCTCCCGCATCCCGCGCTACGCCGGGCCCGCGACCTTCGC
This sequence comes from Streptomyces rectiverticillatus, assembly GCF_013394065.1. Lineage (NCBI taxonomy): Bacteria > Bacillati > Actinomycetota > Actinomycetes > Kitasatosporales > Streptomycetaceae > Streptomyces > Streptomyces rectiverticillatus. The sequence continues at coordinate 2,669,870 of NZ_CP040752.1, read as the reverse complement.
CCGCCTGCCGCGCCTGGACGAGGTCGGCACGGCGGACGTGGCCGTCGTCGGCGTCCCCTTCGACACCGGCGTCTCCTACCGGCCGGGCGCCCGCTTCGGCGGCAACGCCATCCGCGAGGCCTCCCGCCTGCTGCGCCCGTACAACCCGGCGCAGGACGCCTCCCCCTTCGCCCTCGCGCAGGTCGCGGACGCCGGTGACATCGCCGCGAACCCGTTCAACATCGACGAGGCCGTCGAGACCATCGAGGGCGCGGCCGACGACCTGCTCGGCACCGGCGCCCGCATGATGACCCTGGGCGGCGACCACACCATCGCCCTGCCCCTGCTGCGCTCGGTCGCCAAGAAGCACGGCCCCGTCGCCCTGCTGCACTTCGACGCGCACCTGGACACCTGGGACACCTACTTCGGCGCCGAGTACACCCACGGCACGCCGTTCCGCCGGGCCGTCGAGGAGGGCATCCTCGACACCGAGGCGCTGTCCCACGTCGGCACGCGCGGCCCGCTGTACGGCAAGAAGGACCTCACCGACGACGAGAAGATGGGCTTCGGCATCGTCACCTCGGCCGACGTCATGCGCCGGGGCGTCGACGAGATCGCCGACCAGCTGCGCCAGCGCGTCGGGGACCGCCCGCTGTACATCTCCATCGACATCGACGTCCTGGACCCGGCCCACGCCCCCGGCACCGGCACCCCGGAGGCCGGCGGCCTGACCTCCCGCGAGCTGCTGGAGATCATCCGCGGCCTGTCCTCCTGCAACCTGGTCTCCGCCGACCTGGTCGAGGTCGCCCCGGCCTACGACCACGCCGAGATCACCTCCGTGGCCGCGTCCCACGCGGCCTACGAGCTGACGACGATCATGTCGCGGCAGATCGCCGCGTCGCGCGGCTGACGCCACCCCTTCGGCGAGCGCCGGGCGGGCCGGGAAACCGGGCCGCCCGGCGCTCGGCGTTTCCAGGGGAGGGGCCCTGGAGGGCGTCAAAGGTGCGTCAGTCCGGACCTGCGGTCCGACAAGGGTGCGTAAGGATCCGGTGACGGGCCGTGCCCGGGCGGTTGGCTGAGGTGATCAGCCACCTCCGTCCCCCGTCGAAGGCCACCCCGTTGACCCTGCACCTCCTCCCCGAACAGGACGTCCGCCCGCCGAGCCCCGCCCCGCCGCGGGGGCGGAAACGGCACCGGCGGGTGGACGGGGGCGCCGTCGACCTCCGCCAGCTCGCCGTCTCCCTCCCGGACGCCTTCCGCAAGCTGCACCCCCGGGTCATGGTCAAGCACCCGGTGCTGTTCGTGGTCGAGGCCGGCTCCGTCCTCACCACCCTCTCCGCGCTCCTCGACCCGTCCCCCTTCACCTGGCTCATCAGCGTCTGGCTCTGGCTGACCGTGCTCTTCGCCAACCTCGCCGAGGCCGTCGCCGAGGGCCGCGGCAAGGCACAGGCCGAGACGCTGCGCGCCACCCGCGACACCACCGTCGCCCGCCGCCTGCGTACCTGGCGGGTGGGCATGGACCGGCGCGACTGGGTGGAGGAGCGGGTGGTCGCCGCGGACCTGCGCCCGCAGGACTTCGTCGTCGTGGAGGCCGGCGGGACCGTCCCCGGCGACGGCGAGGTCGTCGACGGCGTCGCGTCCATCGACGAGTCGGCCGTCACCGGCGAGTCCGCACCGGTGATCCGGGAGGCGGGCGGCGACCGCTCGGGCGTCACCGGCGGCACGAAGGTGCTCTCCGACCGGGTCGTCGTCCGCATCACCTCGCGTCCCGGGCACACCTTCCTGGACCGCATGATCGCCCTGGTCGAGGGCGCCGGCCGGCAGAAGACCCCCAACGAGCTGGCCCTGAACATCCTGCTCGCCTGCCTGACCGTGATCTTCATCCTGGCCGTGGTGTCCCTGCAGCCCATGGCGGGCTGGGCGGGCGCCCCGCAGACCATCACCGTCCTCGTCGCCCTCCTGGTCACCCTCATCCCGACGACCATCGGCGCCCTGCTGTCCGCGATCGGCATCGCCGGCATGGACCGCCTCGTCCAGCGCAACGTCCTCGCGCTGTCAGGGCGGGCCGTGGAGGCCGCCGGGGACGTCAACACGCTCCTTTTGGACAAGACCGGGACCATCACCCTCGGCAACCGCCGGGCGGCCTCCTTCGTGCCCGTCAAGGGCGTCCCGCACGAGCTGCTGGCCGACGCCGCCCAGCTCGCCTCCCTGGCCGACGAGACGCCCGAGGGCCGCTCGATCGTCGCCCTGGCGCAGCAGTACGGGATCCACCACGGCGACGAGGAGTTCGCGCACGGCCGCTTCGTGCCGTTCTCCGCGCAGACGAGGATGAGCGGAGCGGACTTCGCCTACGACGGCGAGTTCTGCCGCATCCGCAAGGGCGCCGGCAACGCGGTCGTGCAGTGGGTGGCCCGGCGCGGCGGCGAAGTGCCCGCCGAGGCCGGCTGGATCGCGGACTCCATCGCGGCCGGCGGCGGCACCCCGCTGCTCGTCGCCCTCGAGGACCGCGACGGCTGCCGGGTCCTGGGCGCCGTCCACCTCAAGGACGTCGTCAAGCCCGGCATCGCCGAGCGCTTCGCCGAGCTGCGCGCCATGGGCATCAGGACCGTCATGGTCACCGGCGACAACCCGCTCACCGCCAAGGCCATCGCCGCCGAGGCCGGCGTGGACGACTACATCGCCGAGGCGACGCCCGAGCACAAGCTCGCCCGCATCCGCGAGGAACAGGCCGGCGGCAAGCTGGTGGCGATGACGGGGGACGGGACGAACGACGCACCCGCACTGGCCCAGGCGGACGTGGGCGTGGCCATGAACACCGGCACCTCGGCCGCCAAGGAGGCCGGGAACATGGTGGACCTGGACTCCGACCCCACCAAGCTCATCGAGATCGTGGAGACCGGCAAGCAGCTGCTCATCACGCGCGGCGCGCTCACCACCTTCTCCATCTGCAACGACGTCGCCAAGTACTTCGCGATCGTCCCGGCCATGTTCGGCGGCGTCGCTGGCTACGAGGGCCTGGAGAAGCTCAACGTCATGGGCCTGCACAGCCCGTCCTCCGCCATCGCCTCGGCGATCGTCTTCAACGCCCTGGTCATCGTCGCCCTGATCCCCCTCGCCCTGCGCGGCGTGCGCTACGCCCCCTCCAGCGCGCACGCCCTGCTGCGCCGCAACCTCGGCCTGTACGGGGTGGGCGGACTCATCGCGCCCTTCGCCGGCATCAAACTCATCGACCTGCTGCTGCAGTTCGTGCCGGGGCTGTGAGGGCCGGTGGCCGGCCACCGTGTTTCCCCGGGCGTTCACTCGAATCAACTCCCGTGTCACGCAGGGCGATCTACGGTGGACGGCATCGCCCGCAGCCCACCCAGGAGGCCCGCCCCGTGCGTACCCGATCCGTGCTCGCCGCCGCCACCGCCGCACTGGCCGCGGCCACCTGCCTCACGACGACCGGGGCGGCTCCTGCGCAGGCGCACGCGTCCACGCACGCGTCCACGCGCGCGTGCTCGCCCTCCGCGTGGCTGGACGGCTTCTCCGACGGGCTGGACAAGACGACGTTCCAGGGGTCGTTCGTCGGCAACCTCTCGGCCCTCGCGACCGACGAGGACGGCACCGTCGCCGCGCTCTCCGACCGCTCCCAGCTGTTCTCGCTCGACGTGGAGCAGCGCAGCGGCGAGGCGCCGTCCGCGACACCGGTGCGGGCCGTGAACCTCGCCGACGAGAAGGGCGGTCCGGTCGACTCCGAAGGCCTGGTCGTCGACCGCGACGGCACCCGGCTGGTCACGTCCGAGACCGAGCCGTCCGTGCGCCGCTACGACAGGGACGGCAGGCTCCTGGGCCGGCTGCCCGTCCCGGAGGTGCTGCAGGTCGCCCCGGCCGGGCGCGCCGCGGCCAACCAGACCTTCGAGGGGCTGACCCTCCAGCCCGGCGGGCGCACCCTGATCGCCTCCATGGAGCAGGCGCTCGCCGGGGACGGGACGGACGCCGCCGGCAGACCGCTGGTGCGCCTGCAGAGCTGGCAGCGGCACGGCCGGCAGGACTTCGCCGCCGGACCGCAGTACGCCTACCCGGCCGACAAGGGCCTCGGCGTCGCGGAGATCGCCGCGGCCGGTGACGGCCGCCTCCTCGTCCTGGAGCGCGGCTTCACGGCGGGCGTCGGCAACACCGTGCGGCTCTACCTCGCCGACCCGCGCCGCGCGAGCGACGTCACCGCCGTCACGAACCTGCCCGGCGGCCCGGCCGTGCGGCCCGTGGGCAAGACGCTGCTCGCCGACATCGGCGCGTGCCCGTCCCTGGGGGCGACCGCCCGGCAGCCGCAGCCCAACCCGTTGCTGGACAACATCGAGGGGCTCGCCGTCACCCGGCCCGCCACCCGGCGGAACGGAGGATTCCTCCGCCTGCTTCTGGTGAGCGACGACAACCAGAACCCTGCGCAGGTCACCCGGCTCTACTCGCTCACGGTGCGCCTGCCGCGGCCGTAGGGGGAGCGCACCGCCCGCCCTCGCGCCCGTACTTTGTTGCGCCGGGATGAAATCCGCAGCCCAGGGCGTTGGGCCCTCCGTCAGCAGGACGAGAAGCGGCAGCACGGGAGGCTCGGGTGGCAGCGGCGAGGGAAACGACAGGTCAAGGATGGGCCAGACGGCTCGCCGGCTACTGCTGGCGCTACCGCGGCACGGTGCTCCTCGCCCTCGGCTCCTCGCTCGCCGGCATGGCCGTCATGGCGCTCGTGCCCCTCATACCCAAGCTGATCATCGACGACGTGATCGGCTCGCACCAGCGCCCGCTGGCCCCCTGGGCCACGCTCCTCATAGTCGCCGCCGTAGCCGTCTACGGCCTGACGTACGTCCGCCGCTACTACGGCGGGCGCCTCGCCCTCGACGTCCAGCACGACCTGCGGACCGAGATGCACAAGGCCATCGCGCGGCTCGACGGCCGGCGCCAGGACGAGCTGTCCACCGGCCAGGTCGTCGGCCGCGCGACCAGCGACCTCCAGCTCATCCAGAGCCTCCTCTTCATGCTGCCGATGATGATCGGCAACCTCATGCTGTTCGCCATCTCGCTCGTCGTGATGGTGGTCCTCTCCCCGCTCCTGACGGTCGTCGCCCTCGCCGTCGCGCCCGCCCTGTGGTTCATCGCCAAGCGCAGCCGCACCCGGCTCTTCCCCGCCACCTGGTACGCCCAGGGGCAGGCCGCGGCCGTCGCCGGCGTCGTGGACGGCGCGGTGACCGGCGTCCGCGTCGTCAAGGGCTTCGGCCAGGAGGCGCAGGAGAGCGCCAAGCTCCGCGAGGTGAGCCGCCGGCTCTTCGCCGGACGCCTGCGCACCGTGCGCCTCAACTCCCGCTACACCCCGGCCCTGCAGGCCGTCCCCGCGCTCGGCCAGGTGGCCATGCTCGCCCTCGGCGGCTGGATGGCCACCCGCGGCCAGATCACCCTCGGCACCTTCGTCGCCTTCTCGACCTACCTGGCGCAGCTCGTCGGCCCCGTGCGGATGCTCACCATGGTCCTCACCGTCGGCCAGCAGGCCCGCGCGGGCGTCGAGCGCGTCCTCGAACTCGTCGACACCGAGCCGGTCGTCCAGGAGCGCCCGGGCGCCGTAGAGCTGCCCCGGGACGCCCCCGCCACCGTCGAGTTCGACGACGTCACCTTCGGCTACGACCCGGCGCGGCCCGTCCTCGACGGCTTCTCCCTGCGCCTGGAGCCCGGCGAGACCGTGGCGGTCGTCGGCGCCTCCGGCAGCGGCAAGTCCACCGTCTCGCTGCTGCTGCCGCGCTTCTACGACGTCACCGGCGGCGCCGTGCGCGTCGGCGGCCACGACGTCCGCGACCTCACCCTGTCCTCGCTGCGCGCCGCCATCGGGCTCGTCCCCGAGGACAGCTTCCTGTTCTCCGACAGCATCCGCGACAACATCGCCTACGGGCACCCGGACGCCACCGACGAGCAGATCCGCGCCGCCGCGCGGGCCGCGCAGGCCGACGGTTTCATCGGCGAACTGCCCGACGGCTACGACACCGCCGTCGGCGAACAGGGCCTGACCCTCTCCGGCGGCCAGCGCCAGCGCATCGCCCTGGCCCGCGCGATCCTCACCGACCCCCGCCTGCTGCTCCTGGACGACGCGACGTCCGCGGTCGACGCGCGCGTGGAGCACGAGATCCATGAGGCGCTGCGGAGCGTCATGGCGGGCCGTACGACCCTGCTCATCGCCCACCGCGCCTCCACGCTGGCGCTCGCCGACCGGATCGCGGTCCTGGACGGCGGCCGGCTCGTGGACGTCGGCACGGCGGACGAGCTGGAGGAGCGCTGCGAGCGGTACCGCCTCCTGCTGACCGATCCGGGTGAGCTGGCCGGGGTGACGAGAGACCCCGCGGGGCGCGCCGCTCCGGTCGCCCTCGCCGGAGTCTTCGGCGGAGAGATGCCCGCCGCGGGCGTCCTCGACCGTACGGATGCCCTCGACCGTACGGACGGCCACGCGCGCGTGGAGACTCTTTCCCGCCCCGAGGGCGACGCCGCCCCGGTCAAGCCCCGGAGGTTCCTGGCCGACGGCGTCACCCCCTCCCTGTGGGTGCGCAAAGACGAGCCCGCAGGCAGCTCCGACGGCGTCACGGGCATGCCCGCCACGCCCGAACTGCTCGCCAAGGTGGCCGCACTGCCGCCCGCGGACGACACCCCCGACGTGGACGAGGAGCGGGCCGCGCGCCCGGAGGAGGCCTACGGGCTGCGGCAGCTGCTGCGCGGCTTCCGCACGCCGCTGGTGCTGAGCCTGCTGCTGGTGACGGTCGACGCCGTCGCCGGGCTGCTGCTGCCGGTGCTGATCCGGCACGGCATCGACCAGGGTGTCCAGCAGCTCGCCCTGGGAGCGGTCTGGGCGGCCTCAGGGCTGGCCCTGCTCGTGGTCGCGGCCCAGTGGGGCGCCCAGGTCGCGGAGACGCGGATGACGGGCCGCACGGGCGAGCGCATCCTCTACTCCCTGCGCGTGAAGATCTTCGCCCAGCTCCAGCGGCTGGGGCTCGACCACTACGAGCGCGAGCTCACCGGCAAGATCATGACGCGGATGACGACGGACGTGGACGCCCTGTCGACGTTCCTGCAGACCGGCCTGGTCACCGCCGTCGTCTCCGTCCTCACCTTCTTCGGCATACTCGTCGCCCTCCTCGTCATCGACGTCGAACTGGCCCTCGTCGTCTTCGCGACGCTGCCCCCGCTGATCGCCGGGACCGTCGTCTTCCGCCGCAAGAGCGTCAAGGCGTACGAGCTGGCGCGCGAGCGCGTCGGGCTGGTCAACGCCGACCTGCAGGAGAGCGTCGCGGGCCTGCGCATCGTGCAGGCGTTCCGCCGCGAGGCGGCCGGGGCCCGGCGGTTCGCGGAGCGCAGCTGGTCCTACCGGCAGGCACGCGTCCGCGGCCAGTGGCTGATATCGGTCTACTTCCCCTTCGTCCAGCTGCTGTCGTCCGTCGCCGCCGCCGCGGTGCTGATCGTCGGCGCAGGCCGGGTGGGCGACGGCACGCTCACGGCGGGCGCGCTGGTGGCCTACCTGCTCTACATCGACCTGTTCTTCGCGCCCGTCCAGCAGCTGTCGCAGGTCTTCGACGGCTACCAGCAGGCCACCGTCTCCCTCGGCCGGGTGCAGGGCCTGCTGCGCGAGCCGACCAGCACGCCCGTGGCCGAACGCCCGCGCCCGGTGCGGGAGCTGACCGGCGAGATCGTCTTCGACGACGTCGCCTTCCACTACGGCGACGGCGAGAACGCCCTGTCCGGCATCAGCCTGACGATCCCGGCCGGACAGACCGTCGCCTTCGTCGGCGAGACCGGCGCGGGCAAGTCCACCCTCGTCAAGCTGGTGGCGCGGTTCTACGACCCGACGGGCGGCGCGGTCCGCGTGGACGGCCACGACCTGCGCGAGCTGGACACCACCGGCTACCGGCACCGGCTCGGCGTCGTCCCCCAGGAGCCCTACCTCTTCCCGGGCACGGTGCGGGACGCCATCGCCTACGGGCGCCCGGACGCCGCCGACGCCGAGGTGGAGGCCGCGGCCCGCGCGGTCGGCGCCCACGACATGATCGCCACGCTGGACGGCGGCTACCTGCACCCGGTCACCGAGCGGGGCCGCAACCTCTCCGCCGGCCAGCGCCAGCTGATCGCCCTGGCCCGGGCGGAGCTGGTCGACCCGGACGTCCTGCTGCTGGACGAGGCCACCGCCGCCCTGGACCTGGCCACCGAGGCGCTGGTCAACCAGGCCACGGACCGGCTGGCCGGGCGCCGCACGACGCTCGTGGTCGCCCACCGGCTGACCACGGCGGCCCGCGCGGACCGGGTGGTGGTCCTGGACCACGGCCGCGTCGTCGAGGACGGCACGCACGCCGAGTTGCTGGCCCGTGAGGGGCGCTACGCGGACCTGTGGCGGACGTTCACGGGCGAGGTGGTGCCTGCGTAGGGCCGGAGGTCCCCCGCCCGGTAGGTTGACGCCGACAAGCCCGGACCGGGCGCTTCTCACCGAGCGGGGGACTCGTGCGCAAGCTCACCTACTTCATCGCCACCACCATCGACGGCTTCATCGCCGGGCCCGGTGACGAGTTCGAGTTCATGCTGTCGATCCTGGACGACGAATACGTCGCCGCGCTGATCGAGAGCTACCCCGACACCGTCTCCGCGCGCGGCCGCGAGGCCGTCGGGCTCGGCCCGGACAACAGGGACTTCGACACGGTCCTGATGGGCCGCAACACCTACGAGCCCGGCCTGTCGATCGGCATGACCAGCCCGTACCCGCACCTGCGGCAGTACGTCGTCTCGAAGTCCCTCGCCGTCAGCCCCGACCCGGCGGTCACCGTCTTCTGCGGCGACCCGGTGGAGCTGGTCCGCGACCTCAAGCAGGAGGAGGGCAAGGGGATCTGGCTGTGCGGCGGGGCGAACCTCGCGGGCCAGCTGCGCGGTGAGATCGACGAGCTCGTGGTGAAGATCAACCCGTTCGTGGCGGGGAAGGGCGTCCCGCTGTTCTCGGCGGAGTTCTCCCCGGAGCGCTACGACCTGAAGGGGACCCGCTCGTTCGGCAACGGCGTCGTGATGGTGACGTACGCCAAGCGGACCGGCTGAGCCCGGCGGGCTGCCGGGGCCGGCAGCAAGCAGCGGGAAGGGTGAGAGAAAAGGGTCTGGTGCGCAGGTCGGCCCCCCGGTAGGTTCGCGGCGAACTTGCGAACCCAGGGGAGGGCGAATGCGCAAGGCTCTCAGATGGCTGCTGGCGCTGACGGTGCTCGTGGGCACCGTCGGTGCCGGCAGTGCCACGGCGGGGGCGGCCGAGAAGGCCACCGAGCCGGACATCAAGGACCGCGTCCTGAAGATTCCGGGCATGAAGCTGGTCGAGGAGAAGCCCTACGAGGGCTACCGCTACCTCGTTCTGACCTACGATCAGCCGGTCGACCACCGGCGCCCGGCCAAGGGCACCTTCCAGCAGCGTTTCACGCTGCTGCACAAGTCGACGGACCGGCCGACCGTCTTCTTCACCTCCGGCTACAACGTCAGCACCAACCCCGGCCGCAGCGAGCCGACCCGCATCATCGACGGCAACCAGGTGTCGATGGAGTACCGTTTCTTCACCCCGTCGCGGCCGCAGCCCGCCGACTGGTCGAAGCTCGACATCTACCAGGCGGCCAGTGACCAGCACCGCCTCTTCACGGCCCTCAAGCCGCTCTACGGCAAGAACTGGCTGGCCACCGGCGGCTCCAAGGGCGGCATGACGGCGACGTACTACCGCCGCTATTACCCGAATGACATGAACGGCACCGTGGCCTACGTCGCGCCCAACGACATCGACAACAACGAGGACTCGGCCTACGACCGGTTCTTCGCGAACGTCGGCGACCAGGCCTGCCGCACCCAGCTCAACTCGGTGCAGCGCCAGGCGCTGCTGCGCCGCGGCGAGTTCGTCGCCCGCTACCAGAAGTGGGCCGACGAGAACGGCAAGACCTTCAAGACCCTCGGCAGCATCGACAAGGCCTTCGAGAACGTCGTGGTCGACCTGGTCTGGTCGTTCTGGCAGTACCACCTGCAGAGCGACTGCGCGTCCGTGCCCGCCACGAACGCCTCCACCGACGAGCTGTACAAGTTCGTCGACACGATCTCGGGCTTCGACGGCTACACCGATCAGGGCCTGGAGCGCTTCACCCCGTACTACTACCAGGCGGGCACCGAGCTCGGCGCGCCGAGCGTGAAGAACGCGCACCTCAAGGGCCTGCTCCGGCACCCCGAGACGCTCAATCCGCGCGCGTACGTGCCGCGGGAGATCCCGATGAAGTTCAAGCGCGGCGCCATGGCCGACGTCGACCGCTGGGTGCGTGAGGACAGCAAGCGGATGCTCTTCGTCTACGGGCAGAACGACCCGTGGAGCGGCGAGCCGTTCCGCCTCGGCCGGAACGCGGCCGCGCGTGACGACTACCGCTTCTACGCGCCGGGCGGCAACCACGGCTCGAACATCGCGCAGCTGGTCGCCGACGAGCGGGCCAAGGCCACGGCCAAGGTCCTGCAGTGGGCGGGCGTCGCCCCGGCGGCCGTCCGGCAGGACGAGGCGCACGCCAAGCCGCTCGCCCCGTACGACGCGAAGCTCGACAAGCCGGTCGTCGAGCAGCGGCAGGCCCTGCGGCCGTAACCGCGACCGCTCCCTCGGGGCGGGCTAGGCCAGGCGGCGGGCGCACCCGACGGGTGCCCCGCCGCCCACTTGTACGTACAGGTCGGTCGAGGGCGGGCACTCGGGCCGGGCCCCGACCCGGGCCGTGATGCGGTACTCGGGGGCGTGGGCCGCCGAGCCGTCGCAGGCGGTCTCCTTCACCACCCCGTCCCGCTGGGTGTAGAGGCAGTCGCCGGTCACCGTCACCGGCCCGCCGCCCATGCCGGGGTCGCCCGGGTGCGGCGGCTGGAGGTTGCGCATGCAGGCGTAGCCCTCGGGAGCGCTGTGCGCCTCCGAGGTGCCCTGGTCGAGGGCGGTGATGTGCAGGACGAAGTCGGTCTCGTCGGGGCAGCGCGGGCCGCCCGGGCGGGGGCCGTTGTAGCGGGCGAGGACCCGCGCTGCGGCCTCCCCGCTCCAGCAGGAGATCTCGGAGAAGGAGCCCGCGTTCCGCCCCGCGCACTCGCCGCGGGCCAGGAACGCCGGATCGCGCCCCGGGTGGGCGTGGGCGGCGGGGGTGCCGGCGGCGCCCGCAGCGGGCTGCTGGGCCCGGCAGCCGCTCAGCGCGGCGGTCGCTCCGGACGCGAGCAGCGCGAGCGCGAGCAGCGCCGTCCGCGGCGCGCCATGGCCCATGATGACCCCCGTCCCCCCGATGCGCTCCAGCCTGGCTTCCCGGGCCCGGCGCACACCAGACGTGCCGGGCGCACGGCGGCGGTGGAAACGATGTGTGTGCGGGCGCGTGTCACCGGGCGTACGCCGGGTGCGCACGCCATGTCCGTACAACCCTGCCCGTACGCCGTACCGGTCCGACCCGCCGCTTCGCCCGGCCGGGCCCGCCGCCGGCGCTGTGGAGCGGGGGGCGCGCCGACGACGGCGTGCTGCCTTCCGCAGGCGGCGGAGAGGGAGAGTCAGCAACCGGCCGGCGGCGCGGGCCGACACCGCTCTGCGGGTACGGCGGCAGCACGGCCCTTGGACGGGCGGCGCCCCGGGGCGGTTCCCGCACCCGGCGAGCGTCAGTCGTGCGCGCGCCGCTTCCCGCCGAGCGCGGGCAGCCGCCGCGTCAGCAGCCGTGCGCGCGGCGCGAGCCGCCGGGCCATCGCGAACACCGACTCGGTACGGGAGCGGTCGCTGTCCAGGACGGTGAAGAGGTTGACCCCCAGGTAGAAGGTGATCGCGGCGTTGGCGAGGTCGCGCGGCGGGGTCAGCCGCGCCAGCGGCGTCCCGCCGATGACCCGCTCCAGGGTCTGCTCGACGAAGGCGATCCACGGCTCGGCCCGCTCCCGGATCTCCGCGCGCAGCTCCGGCTTGGCGACGGCGGCGGCGACGAGCTCGGAGAACAGCGTCAGGTGCCCGGCCTCGATGTCGCTGCGGTACACGCGCGTGCCGGCGTCCACCAGGTCCTCGAGGGTGCGGGCGTCCGCGACCGCCTCGGTGAGCAGCTCCATGCGCCCGGCGGAGGAGCGGTCGAGCGCCGCGAACAGCAGCGGGTCGACGCCCCCGAAGTGATAGAAGACCAGCGCCGAATTGACCCCCGCCTCCTTGGCGATCGTCCGTGCGCTCGACTTGGCGTACCCCTGCGTCCGCAGCACGGTGTCCGCCGCCCGGATCAGCCGTTCCTTGGTGTCCACCGTCATGTGTGCAGCCCTCTCGCCGAGGCTGCATCATACGATTCGAGCGAGTGGTGCAACCATGCGCTCAAGCCGGTTGACCAGCTGCTCAACGTGCTCCGCCCGGTGGTTCAGTACGTCCTCAGGGGCCACTGCTCGTGGAGCGTGCGGACGGCCTCGGTGATCGCGGGACGGCGGGCCGCGCCCGTGCGCCACAGGGCGAAGAGCCGCCGCACGGGCACCGGCTCCAGCGGCACGGCGCGCACACCCGCGGGCAGCGGGCCCCGCCCCAGGCGGGGCATCAGCGTGATGCCGAGGCCCGCGGCGACCAGGGCGATGTGAGTGTGGTTCTCGGCGACCTGGTAGGCGAGGTCCGGCTCGTGCCCGGTGGCGCGCAGCGTCCGTACGAGCCAGTCGTGACAGACGGCGCCGGGCGGCTGGCAGATCCAGCGGTGGTGCGGCAGGTCCGTCCGGTCGAGCACCTCGCGCCCGGCCAGCGGGTGCCCCTCCGGCACCAGCACGTCGCACCGGTCGTCACCGATCACCGCCCGCTCCAGGCCCTCCGGGGCGGCCAGCGGGGCGATGTCCCAGTCGTGCGTGACCGCGAGGTCGATGACCCCTTGGGAGACCAGGTCGGCCGACAGGTGCGGGTCCACCTCCAGCAGCCGGGCGTCCAGCGCCGGGTGATCGCTGCCGAGCCGGGCGAGTACGCCGGGCAGCAGGCCGCGCGCGGCCGACGCGAACGCCCCGATGACCAGCCGGCCCGCCGGCCGCCCCCGGCGCTCCTCCAGCTCCGTCTCCGCCTGCTCGACCAGCGCCAGCAACTGCCGGGCCGTGGCGGCCAGGTGACGCCCCTCGTCGGTCAGCGCCACACCCCGCCCGCGCCGCTCCAGCAGCGTCGTGCGCGTCTCCCGCTCCAGCTTGGTGACGGCCTGCGAGACGGCCGACGGCGTGTAGCCCAGGGCCACGGCCGCGGCGCTCACCGAGCCGTGCACCGACACCGCGTGCAGCGCCCGCAGGCGGGCCAGGTCCAGCACGGAAGTCCCCCTCATCGTTTCAGCGTTGCTGAATCCCATCATGAAGGAACCTGTGCTGGTGCTACAGAGTCCGGGCGGCGAGGCTGGCCCGTATGCGTCCCCTGCACCTTTCCCTCGCCGTTCTCGTCGCCGCCGTCTGGGGCGTCAACTTCGTCGTCATCGACGTCGGCCTCGACCACTTCCCACCGCTGCTCTTCTCCGCCCTGCGCTTCCTCGCCGCGGCCGTGCCGGCCGTCTTCCTCGTTGGGCGGCCGCAGGTCCGGTGGCGCTGGATCGTGGCCGTAGGACTGGTCCTCGGCGTGGGCAAGTTCGGGCTGCTGTTCACCGGCATGCACCTGGGCATGCCGGCCGGCCTGTCCTCGCTCGTGCTGCAGGTGCAGGCGGTCTTCACGGCCCTCTTCGCCGTCGCCGCACTGGGCGAACGGCTCGGCCGAGCACGCGTGCTCGGCATGGCCCTGGCCCTGGCGGGCATCGCGGTGGCCGCCGTCGACGAGGGCACCTCCGGAACGCTCCTCGGCTTCGCGCTCGTCGTGGCCGCCGCGGCCGTGTGGGGCGTGTCCAACGTGATCACGCGCAAGGCCGCGCCGCCCGATGCGCTGCGCTTCATGGTGTGGGTGAGCACCGTGCCGGTGCTGCCGCTCCTGCTGCTCTCGCTTCTCTTCGAGGGCCCGGAGGCGGACGCCGCGGCGCTGCGGTCGCTCGACTGGAGCGGTGCCGGGGCGATCCTCTTCGTCGCCTGGGTCTCCACCGTCCTCGGCTTCGGCGCGTGGGGCTTCCTGCTGCGCACCTACGACGCCTCGGCGGTCGCGCCCTTCACCCTGCTGGTGCCCGTCTTCGGCATGTCGTCGGCGGCGCTCGTGCTGGGCGAGGGTGTGAGTCCGCTGCGCTGGGGCGCGGCGGTGCTGCTGGTGTCCGGCGTGGGCGTCACGGCCCTGGCGGGGCGGCGGCGAGCAAGCGGCGCAAGTACTCCGCCCCCGGCGCCGCCAGCTGCCCGAAATCGGCCGCCTGCGGGTACCAGCGCTTCTCGTACTCCCAGCACAGCCAGCCGTCCCAGCCCGACCCGGTGAGCACCCGGACGCACTCGCCGAGCGGCAGCGCCCCTGCGCCCAGCGGCAGCGGATCGAGCGCCTCGGGCGAAGCGACGTCCTTCACCTGTACGTAGCCCAGGTGCGGGGCGAGCACGGGGAAGCTCTCGGCGGGTGTCTCGCCGCCGAGCCAGGTGTGCAGGACGTCCCACAGGGCGCCGATGTTCGCGTGCCCCACGGGGCCGAGCACGCGGGCGGCGTCCGCGGCCCGGCGGTGCGAGTCGTGCGTCTCCAGCAGCACGTGGACGCCCCGGTCGGCGGCCAGGGGGGCCACCGTGCCCAGCCGCCGGGCCGCCGTCGCGTCGGCCTCCTCCGCGGGCAGGTCACCGCCGCCGGGGAAGACCCGCACGTAGCGGGCGCCGAGGTCGGCCGCCAGGTGGACCAGGCCGGACAGCTCGTGCAGCACGGGGGCGTCGTCGCCGGCGGCGGCGACCCGTGCGTACCCGGCCACCGCCAGGATCTCCACGCCCGCCCCGGCGAACTCCGCGACCGCCGCCTCCCGCTCCTTCGCCCCGCACCCGGGGTGCACGGGCTCCTCCGGGTGGGCCCGCAGCTCCACGCCGTCCCAGCCGTGCGCACGGGCCAGCCGCACCACCTCCCACAGGGGCAGTCCGGGCACTCCGAGGGTGGAGAAGGCGAGCTTCATGGGGGACGGGTTCCCCGGGGCGGGCGGGGACATGCCCTCTGCGCCGCGCCGCAGCGGGGACGGCCCGGAGGTGCCGAAATGGTTACCCTCGGTACGGCCATGGCTTACCTGCGGTAGCCGAGAACCCCGAAATCGCACAAGGGGTAACGGAACGATAACTCCTTGAAAGCGCTGCAACCCTTTGCGGCCCGGGTGGGTCGTACTTGTCGTCGGGCTTCCCGGGGAGGGATCCGGGGGGATTCAGGGGAAGCCGGTTTTGGGGGGGACGCGAGGGGCCCGGTCGTCGGACCGGGCCCCTCTGCCTTTCGCGCCTCGCGGGAGTTATCCACAGGCCCGAACACCTGTCAGACCGCGGCGGTACCGTCGGTGCATGGTCCAGATGGCAGTCGTCGAAGGTGTCCTGGAGCGGATCACCTACGCCAATGAGGAGAGCGGCTATACGGTCGCCCGCGTCGACACCGGCCGGGGCGGCGGCGATCTCCTCACGGTGGTCGGCTCGCTGCTCGGGGCGCAGCCGGGGGAGTCGCTGCGCCTGGAGGGCCGCTGGGGCTCCCACCCGCAGTACGGGCGGCAGTTCACCGTCGAGAACTACACCACCGTCCTGCCCGCCACCGTCCAGGGCATCCGCCGCTATCTGGGCTCCGGCCTGATCAAGGGCATCGGCCCGCGCATCGCCGACCGCATCACCGAGCACTTCGGCACGGACACCCTCGACGTCATCGAGCAACAGCCGGAGCGCCTGATCGAGGTCCCCGGCCTCGGCCCGAAGCGCACGAAGCTGATCGGCGCCGCCTGGGAGGAACAGAAGGCCATCAAGGAGGTCATGGTCTTCCTCCAGGGAGTGGGCGTCTCCACCTCCATCGCCGTGCGCATCTACAAGAAGTACGGCGACGCCTCCATCTCCGTCACCCGCAACCAGCCCTACCGCCTCGCGGCCGACGTCTGGGGCATCGGCTTCCTCACCGCCGACCGCATCGCCCAGGCCGTCGGCATCCCGCACGACAGCCCCGAGCGGGTCAAGGCCGGCTTGCAGTACGCCCTTTCCCAGTCCACCGACCAGGGCCACTGCTATCTCCCGGAGGAGCGGCTGATCGCGGACGCCGTGAAGCTCCTCCAGGTCGACACCGGTCTCGTCATCGACTGCCTCGCCGAACTGGCCGCCCAGGAGGGCGAGGAGGGTCCGGGCGTCGTCCGCGAGAGCGTTCCCGGCCCGGAGGGCGGGCAGCCCGTCACCGCCGTCTACCTCGTCCCCTTCCACCGCGCCGAACTGTCCCTGGCCGGGCAGGTGAAGCGGCTGCTGGGCGCCGAGGACGACCGGCTCGCCGTCTTCCGGGACGTCGACTGGGACAGGGCCCTCACCTGGCTCGCGGGCCGCACGGGCGCGCAGCTGGCCCCCGAGCAGCGGGAGGCGGTGCGGCTCGCGCTCACCAGCAGGGTCGCGGTGCTCACCGGCGGGCCCGGCTGCGGCAAGTCCTTCACCGTCCGGTCCGTGGTCGAACTGGCCCGGGCCAAGGGGGCGAAGGTGGTGCTCGCGGCGCCCACCGGGCGGGCCGCGAAGCGGCTCTCCGAGCTCACGGGCGCCGAGGCGTCGACCGTCCACCGCCTCCTGGAGCTCAAGCCCGGCGGGGACGCGGCGTACGACAAGGACCGCCCCCTGGACGCCGATCTGGTCGTCGTGGACGAGGCGTCCATGCTCGACCTGCTGCTGGCCAACAAGCTCGTCAAGGCCGTGCCTCCCGGGGCCCACCTGCTCCTGGTGGGCGATGTCGACCAACTGCCCTCCGTGGGCGCCGGGGAGGTGCTGCGCGACCTCCTGGCGCCCGGCGGCCCCGTCCCCGCCGTCCGGCTCACCCGCATCTTCCGGCAGGCGCAGCAGTCCGGCGTCGTCACCAATGCACACCGCATCAACTCCGGGGCCCAGCCCATCACTCAGGGGATGACGGATTTCTTCCTCTTCGCCGAGGAGGACACCGAGGAGGCGGGCCGGCTCACGGTGGACGTGGCGGCCCGGCGCATCCCCGCCAAGTTCGGGCTCGACCCCCGCCGTGACGTGCAGGTGCTGGCGCCGATGCACCGCGGCCCGGCAGGCGCCGGCACCCTCAACGGGCTGCTCCAGCAGGCCATTACGCCCGCCCGGCCCGATCTGCCCGAGAAGCGCTTCGGCGGCCGCGTCTTCCGCGTCGGCGACAAGGTCACCCAAGTGCGCAACAACTACGAAAAGGGGCAGAACGGAGTCTTCAACGGGACGGTGGGCGTCGTCACCGGGCTCGACGTCGTCGAGCAGCGGCTGACCGTGCGCACCGACGAGGACGAGGAAGTGGGCTACGACTTCGACGAACTCGACGAGCTCGCCCACGCCTACGCCGTGACCATCCACCGCTCGCAGGGCAGCGAGTACCCGGCCGTGGTGATCCCCGTCACCACGGGTGCCTGGATGATGCTCCAGCGCAATCTGCTCTATACCGCAGTAACCCGGGCGAAAAGGCTGGTGGTGCTGGTGGGCTCGCGGAAGGCGCTCGGGCAGGCCGTACGGACCGTCTCCGCAGGCAGGAGGTGTACGGCGCTCGATCACCGGCTGGCGAGGTGAGTCCGCTCGGGGAGGTTTTGTGAAGGGTCGAACAGGCCGTTCCGGGGTGCACGGGGGCCCCGCGGGCGCGGATGCGGGGTGGGATTCGTCTCTCATCGGTTTACCAACCGGGGCGAAGGGGGCAGTATGGCCAGGCTGGACGGCACTGAGTGCCGTCTTTAGGCCCTATGGCCGACCCCGAGTGCACGTGCATCGTCCAAATGGGGGAAGGTAGGGGTAGTCAGGGCACCTCGAAGAAGAGGCACAACGTCGGTGAGGGATGACGTGAGCGACAACTCTGTAGTACTGCGGTACGGGGACGGCGAATACACCTACCCGGTGGTCGGCAGCACCGTCGGCGACAAGGGCTTCGATATCGGCAAGCTCCGCGCCCAGACCGGGCTGGTGACCCTGGACTCCGGTTACGGCAACACCGCCGCCTACAAATCCGCGATCACCTACCTCGACGGCGAGCAGGGCATCCTGCGCTACCGGGGCTACCCGATCGAGCAGCTCGCCGAGCGCAGCTCCTTCCTCGAGACCGCCTTCCTGCTGATCAACGGTGAGCTGCCGTCCGGCGACGAGCTGGACACCTTCAAGGGCGAGATCACCCAGCACACCCTGCTCCACGAGGACGTCAAGCGGTTCTTCGACGGCTTCCCGCGTGACGCGCACCCGATGGCGATGCTGTCCTCCGTGGTCAGCGCGCTGTCGACGTTCTACCAGGACAGCCACAACCCGTTCGACGAGCAGCAGCGCCACCTCTCCACGATCCGGCTGCTCGCCAAGCTGCCGACGATCGCGGCGTACGCGTACAAGAAGTCGATCGGTCACCCGATCGTCTACCCGCGCAACGACCTCGGCTACGTCGAGAACTTCCTGCGCATGACCTTCTCGGTGCCCGCCGCCGAGTACGAGCTGGACCCGGTCGTCGTCAGCGCGCTCGACAAGCTGCTGATCCTGCACGCCGACCACGAGCAGAACTGCTCGACCTCGACCGTGCGCCTGGTGGGCTCCTCGCAGGCCAACCTCTTCGCGTCGATCTCCGCCGGCATCAACGCCCTCTGGGGCCCGCTGCACGGTGGCGCCAACCAGTCGGTGCTGGAGATGCTCGAGGGCATCCAGGCCAACGGCGGCGACGTCGACGCCTTCATCCGCAAGGTGAAGAACAAGGAGGACGGCGTCCGCCTGATGGGCTTCGGGCACCGCGTCTACAAGAGCTTCGACCCCCGGGCGAAGATCATCAAGGCGGCGGCGCACGATGTCCTCTCGGCGCTCGGCAAGTCCGACGAGCTGCTCGACATCGCGCTGAAGCTCGAGGAGCACGCGCTCTCCGACGACTACTTCGTCTCGCGCAACCTCTACCCGAACGTGGACTTCTACACCGGTCTGATCTACCGGGCCATGGGCTTCCCGACCGAGATGTTCACCGTGCTCTTCGCCCTCGGCCGCCTTCCGGGCTGGATCGCCCAGTGGCACGAGATGATCAAGGAGCCGGGTTCCCGCATCGGCCGCCCGCGCCAGATCTACACCGGCGTCGTCGAGCGCGACCTGCCGGTCGAGCACGCCTGATCCGTACGGGCGCGGCTGGTCCGTACGAGGCCGCAAGCGCCCGAGGCCGAGGCCTTGAGCCGACAAAAGCCCTGAGAGCCGCCATGGCTCTCAGGGCTTTTCGCAGGGCTGTGAAAAGCGCCCCGCCTCCGATCCCCCCACGGGTCGGAGCGGGGCGCTTCCCGTTCCCCGGTACGGATTCCCCCCACGGGATCCGGCCGGGAGCCTCGGTGCGCGCGACCGACGCGATCTGCCGGGACGCGTACGTACGGGAGGGCCGCTCAAAGCTCCCCGGGTACGTGCCCCGGCCACGCGTGGCCGGTACCGTCCCCCAAGACGATCCAGCACTGCCTGGTTAGACCCTCGACCCCCCGCAATGGTTACGTTGGGATTGCTGTGATCTAGGTCTCCTGCCATAACGGGCGCAGTCGGGCAAGAGGGCAAGTGTGTGGGTGTTGTGTCGCTTATGCGGCCGGATGAAGCTCCGCAGCCGCTGCAGGTGATGTGTCAGTCGCGGCCGACGAGCTCGTAGCCCGCCTCGTCCACCGCGGCGCGGACGGTCTCGTCGTCCAGGGGGGCCGAGGAGGTCACGGTGACCCGGCCGTCGGCGGCCACGGCCTTGACGGACGTCACGCCGGGCAGGGCGGAGATCTCCTCCGTCACCGCGGACTCGCAGTGGCCGCAGGTCATGCCGGTCACGCGGTAGACGGTGGTGGAGCCGGTGGTGGAGTCGGTGGTCTGGGAGCTCATGGCGGTTCTCCTCGGAAGGGTTGGTCGTGGTGCCGTGCACCAGTGGGAACACCTTACCCCCTGGGGGTATTCCTGTGAGGGTGAACCGGACATCCGTGCCCGGGGGTTGTGCGCCGGGCGGCCGACAGACAGGGCCCCGGACCGCGAGCGGTCCGGGGCCGGAAGGGCGGGTGGTGGGGGTCAGTTCCGGGTGTCGCGCCGGGAACGGTTGCCCGGGCGGGCGGCCACCCAGGCGCGGACGGTGTCCGCGAACCAGTAGGGCTTGCCGCCCTCGGTCAGGTCGGGCTTGGGCAGCAGTCCGTGCTTCCGGTAGGTCCGCACGGTATCGGTCTGCACGCCGATGTGCGCTGCGATCTCCTTGTAGGACCAGAGTCGACGGTCAGTCATCTCGCGCCTCTCCGCTGCGCCGCAGCGACGGAGGGGGATCCGTCGGGGGAGCTGCGGCGCGGCCTTGTCGATCACCACGACTGTTGTTCCGTGAACGACGCAGAGTGACCGCCGATGAGGCGCTGTCGTACGGCTGTGACGGAAGGGCGGTGGGAATGTGACGCCTGTGACGTACGTATGACCCCGGGTCAGCCCGCGGGGCCGGGTTCCGCGGGGGCGGCCGGGCGGACCGGCCGGTTCTCCCGGCGGGAGGTCTCGCACGCCTCCGCCACCAGCAGGGCGTGCAGGCCCTCGCGGGCCGGGCAGGGGTTGGGTGCCTCGCCGCGGGCCGCCCGCACGAAGGCGGCCAGCTCGGCGCGGTACGCGGCGCCGAACCGCTCCAGGAAGCCGGTCCAGGGGCGGGCCGGAGGGGGCGGTCCGGACGGCTCGGCCGACGTCGCGGGCGTACGGGCGTCCAGGCCCACGACCCACTGGTCGAGCTCCCCGGACAGCTCCGTGCGCACGTCGTAGCCCGCGCCGTTGCAGCGGGTCGCCGTCGCCGTCACCAGGGTGCCGTCGTCCAGGGTGAGCAGGACGGCGGCCGTGTCCACGTCCCCCGCCTCGCGGAAGGCCGCCGCACCCGCGCCACCGGTCGCGCCCCGCGCGTACACCTCCGTCACCTCCCGCCCCGTCAGCCAGCGCACCGCGTCGAAGTCGTGCACCAGGCAGTCGCGGATCAGCCCGCCCGAGCGGGCCAGGAACTCGGGCGGCGGGGGTGCGGGGTCGGACGTCACGGCGCGGATGGTGTGTACGCGGCCGAGCCGCCCGGTGCGCAGCGCCTCGCGCGCGGCGCGGAAACCGGCGTCGAAGCGCCGCTGGAACCCCAGCTGCAACAGCGTCCCCGCGGTGTCGACCTCGCGCAGCGCGCGCAGCGTTCCGGGGACGTCGAGGGCGACCGGCTTCTCACAGAACGCGGGCAGGCCGGCGCGGGCCGCGCGCGCGATCAGGCCGGGGTGGGCGGAGGCGGTCGCCGCGATCACGACCGCGTCGACGCCGCCCTCGAACACGGCCTCGGGGGAGGGGGCGGTACGGGCACCGACGCGCTCGGCGACCGCGGCGGCCCGCTCGTGGTCGGCATCCGCGACGACGACCTGCCCGACCCCGTCGAGCGCCGTGACCACGGCCGCATGATGCGCCCCGATCCGCCCGGCCCCGACGACTGCGATCCGCATGACTGACTCCGTCCTGTAGTCGGGCCCGGCACCGCCGGTTCCGTGGGCGGCGGGGCGCTGCGCCGTCGCGGGTCTTCCCCGCGGCGGCGGAGGGTGCATGCCCGGGCATCCGGGGGATGCGGGCCTGGGGGCCGGGGGCGTGTGTGGCGCTGCCCGTCCGTGAGGTTGCCGGCCGGGCGATCCGGTCCCGCCGCCGCGGCGAGTAACCCCCGCCGGGGCGTCCGGCGGTGCCGAACAGCCGCTGTCGGCTCGGCACCGCCGGTCTGCGCCGTCGTGGTTGTTCGCCCTTGCGGCGGAGGGTGCATGCCCGGCGTCCGGGGTGTGCGGGGGGCGGCGCGCATCCCCGAGTCCGCCTGCAGGGGACGCGTGTGCGGCGTCCGGAACGGTGCGGGCCGCCGGCAGGGCGATCGGCGTGCGCCGCCGTCACGCGTACAAGGGCGGCCGCGGCGCCAGGTCGATCTCCGTGCGGGTGCCCGAGGACTGGGCCCGGACGCCCGCCTCGCAGACCGCTGCCGCCGCGTACCCGTCCCACACGCTCGGTCCCTCCGTCACCCCGCGCCGCGTGGTGTCGACCCAGTGCTGGACCTCGCGGTCGTACGCGTCGCGGAAGCGGTCCACGTAGTCCTGGGCGACGGCGCCGCCCCAGCGGCCGGCCGCGTTCACGTACAGCCCGTGGGCGTCGCCGAGCCGCGCGCTGCCGCGCTCGGCCACCGCCTCGCACTGCACCTGGTAGCCGAAGCCGCAGTTGACGAAGATCTCGACGTCGGCGACCGCCCCGCCGGACGTTTCCAGGATGACCAGCTGAGGGTCGCTCAGGGCGTCCGGCGCGGCGGACGACGGGGCCGGTTTCACCACGCTCACCGCCGTGATCTCCTGCCCCAGCAGCCACCGCGTGGCGTCGATCTCGTGCACCACCGAGTCGTTGATCATCATCGCCTCGGTGAAGCCGGGCGGCGTGGCCACGTTGCGGTGCCGGCAGTGCAGCATCAGCGCCCTTCCGAGCGCCCCGCCGTCGAGCAGCGCCTTGAGCTGCACGTATTCGGCGTCGTAGCGCCGCATGAAGCCCACCTGCACCCGCCGGTGCCCGAGCCGGACCTCGGCGTCCAGCACCCGCAGCGCGGACGCCGCATCGGGCGTGAGGGGCTTCTCGCACAGTACGGGCAGGTCGCGCGCGAGGGCGGCCAGCAGGGCCGCCTCGTGCGCGGGCCCGGGCGAGGCGATGAGCACGGCGTCGACGCCGGGCGCGTCCATCGCCGCGGCGGCGTCCGTGTAGGCCGCGCATCCGGGGACGCCCCGCGCCACCTTCTCCGCGCGTTCGCCGTCGACGTCTATGACCGCGGCGACCCGGGCCCCGCTGATGGCCTCGTCGATGCGCCGGACGTGGTCGGACCCCATCCGCCCCGTGCCGATGACGGCGACGCCGAGGGCGCCTTCGTGCTCCGTACGTGTCATGTGCGCCATGTGCGCCATGTGTGCCACTTCCCTGGTCTCGGACGCGTCTCAGACGCCGCAGCCGCGCAGGAATCCCCGCGTGCGCCGCGCGATCGGCAGCGGGCGGTCCGGCGGGCACGGGTACATGTCCTGTTCCACGATGGCGAACAGGTCCGCGTCCAGCCGGGAGGCCGCGTCGATGACGGGTTCCAGCGCGGGAACCCCCTGCGGCGGCTCGCACATGACGCCCTGCCGCACGGCGGGACCGAAGGCCGTCCCCTTGGCGAGGACGTCCGCGAGGACCTCCGGGTCGACCTGCTTGAGGTGGAGGTAGCCGATCCGTTCCCCGTACGTCTCGATGAGCCGGACGCTGTCCCCGCCGCAGTACGCGTAGTGCCCGGTGTCCAGGCAGAGGCTGACCAGCGACGCGTCCGTGGCGTCCAGGAAGCGCGCGACGTGCGCCTCGCTGTCGATGTGGGTGTCGGCGTGAGGGTGGACGACGATGCCGAGCCCGTAGCGCTCGCGGACCTCGCGGGCGAGCCGCTCCGTGCCGGCGGCGAGGTGGCGCCACTGCTCCGCGCTCAGCTCGGGGTCCTCGACGATCTCCGCGGTCTTGTCGTCGCGCCAGAAGGAGGGGATGACGACGAGGTGGCGGGCGCCCATCGCGGCAGTGAGCTCGGCGACGGGGGCGACGTGCGCCCAGGTCGCCTCCCAGGCGGCCGGCCCGCGGTGCAGCGCGGTGAAGACCGTGCCGGCGGAGACCGTGAGGCCGCGCCGCTGCGTCTCGTCGCGCAGGCGGGCGGCGTCGGTCGGCAGATAGCCGTACGGGCCCAGCTCGATCCACTCGTAGCCCGCCTCGGCGACCTCGTCGAGGAACTGCCGCCACGGCAGCTGCGCGGGATCGTCGGCGAACCAGACGCCCCACGAGTCGGGGGCGGAGCCGACCCGGATGCGGCGGCGGTCGGCGGCGGGGGGCGTCGCGTGGGGAGCGGGCATGGTGGCTCTCCTCGGGCGAGGGCGGGATTGCCCGTAGCTTCCTAGGGGGGCGGGGGAGTGTCAAGGCTTCGTCCGGACATACGGACGTAACGTCAAGTCGTGTTCCGTTCACGTCTATATGTAAGGACAAATCCTTGACAGGGTCCGGCGGACCCGGCTAGACCTGAGCCGAATCGTCAGGAAGGGCGCCGAGCCGATGAGCCAGCCGAGTCCGCGTACGTCCCCCACCCCGTTCGACCTGATCACCATGGGCCGGGTCGGCGTGGACCTGTATCCCCTGCAGAGCGGCGTGCCGCTGGCGAAGGCCGAGACCTTCGGGAAGTTCCTGGGCGGCTCGGCGGCGAACGTCGCCGTCGCCGCGGCGCGGCTCGGCAGGCGCACGGCGCTCATCAGCCGCACCGGCGCCGACCCCTTCGGCGACTACCTCCACGACGCGCTGCGCGACTTCGGCGTCTCCGACCGGTGGGTGACGCCCGTCGCCGCCTACCCCACGCCCCTGACCTTCTGCGAGATCTTCCCGCCGGACGACTTCCCCCTCTACTTCTACCGCCGCCCCAAGGCCCCCGACCTGGAGATCCACCCCCACGAGCTCGACCTCGGCGCGATCCGGGCCGCCCGCGTCTTCTGGGCGACCGGCACCGGCCTGTGCGAGGAGCCCAGCCGGGCCGCGACGCTGGCCGCGCTCGCGGCGCGCGGGCGGCGCGGCGTCACGGTCCTCGACCTCGACTGGCGGCCGCTGTTCTGGGGCGGCGAGGGCGGCGCCTCGGGCGCGGGCGGGCGTACGGGGCCCGCCGCCATGGCCGCCGCCCGGCCGCACTACGCCGCGGCCCTCGCCCACGCCACGGTCGCCGTCGGGAACGCCGACGAGTGCGAGGTCGCCACCGGCGAGCGCGCACCGCACGCCGCCGCGCGGGCGCTGCTCGCCGCCGGGGTCGAACTCGCCGTGGTCAAACGGGGACCCGAGGGCGTCCTCGCCGTCCACCGCGACGGGACGACGGCGGAAGTGCCGCCCGTGGAGGTGGAGGTCGTCAACGGCCTCGGCGCGGGCGACGCGTTCGGCGGGGCCCTGTGCCACGGGCTGCTGTCCGGCTGGCCACTCGAACGGACACTGAGGTACGCCAACGCGGCGGGGGCGCTGGTCGCTTCGCGGCTGTCGTGCTCGGCGGCGATGCCGACGGGGGAGGAGATCGAGGGGTTGCTGGGCGAGGCCGCGGGCGCCTCCGGCGGGTCCGGTGCTTCCGGTGCGGCTCGCTCTTCCGACACCTCCATCACGTCCGGCCCGGAAGCCCGTGCTCCCCGTACGGAGGTTCCCCGGTCGTGACCGTGCAGATCGCTGAGCTCGCTCGTATTCGCAGCCGGCATCCCGAGGCCATCGCCGAAGCCGCCGGGCGGCGTGTCCGGCGGCCGCTCGTCGGGGACAGCGGGCGCCTTATGGTCATCGCGGCGGACCACCCCGCGCGCGGCGCCCTCGGCGTCGGTGACCGCCCGCTCGCCATGGCCGCCCGGCCCGACCTGCTGGAGCGGCTCTGTCTCGCACTGTCCCGGCCCGGCGTCGACGGGGTCCTCGCCTCCGCCGACATCCTGGACGACCTGTTGCTGCTCGGCGCGCTGGAGAACAAGGTCGTCATCGGCTCCATGAACCGCGGCGGGCTGGCCGGCGCGGTCTTCGAGATGGACGACCGCTTCACCGGGCCCCGCGCGGAGGACCTCGCGGCGCTGGGCTTCGACGCGGGCAAGCTGCTGCTGCGCATCGACCCCGGTGACCCCGGCTCGCTCACGACCCTGCACGCGGCCGCCCGCGCCGTCGATGCGATGGCGGCGCGCCGGCTGCCGGTCTTCGTCGAACCGTTCCTCTCCCGGCGGGCCGGCGGCAGGGTCGTCAACGACCTGAGCGCCGAGGCCGTCACGAAGGCGATCGCCATCGCCTCCGGGCTGGGGGGCACGTCCGCCTACACCTGGCTCAAGGTGCCGGTGACGGACGACCCCGCGGACATGGCACGGGTGATGGAGACGTCGACGCTGCCGGCCGTGCTCCTCGGGGGCGACGTCGGGGACGACCGGGACGCGGCGTACGAGCGCTGGCGGTCGGCGCTGCGCCTGCCGACGGTCCAGGGGCTCGTCGTGGGCCGGGCCCTCCTCTACCCGGCGGACGGGGACGTGGCCGGGGCGGTGGACAGGGCGGTGGGGCTGCTGTGACGGGTGCGCTGCGCGCGGCGCGGCCGGGTGCTACGGGGTGCGTCCGTGGGCGGGTGACGGCCCGTCGTCCCGCCCGGCCCGTCACGGGGGGCGGGCTCGGCACCGCCGGGCTTCTACGCGGTGGTTGCGCGCCGCTGCGGCGGGGGAAGAGCCCCGGTCCCGGTCCCAGTCCCAGTCCCGGTCCCAGTCACACCCTTCACCGCGTCGTCCACCCCACCCCCGTCAGGAGGCCGCCCCATGACCCCGCTCCCGCCCCCGACCCCGCCCTACGACGTCGACGTCACCCCCGAGCAGGCCGGCTGGGCCCACTCCGCCCTTCGCGTTCTCACCCTCCCGCCCGGCGGCACCCACACCTTCCCCACCGGCGGCAGCGAGTGGATCGTCCTGCCGCTCCGCGGCGGCTGCACCGTCGTCACCGGTGACGACGAGACCCTCGAACTGCACGGCCGCGCGAGCCCCTTCGTCTCCGTCACCGATTTCGCCTACGTCCCCCGCGACGCCACCGTCACCCTCACCACCCCGTCCGGCGGCCGCTTCGCCCTCGCCGGAGCCCGCTGCGAGCGCCGTCTGCCCGCCCGCTACGGCCCCGCCGAGGCCGTCCCCGTCGAGCTGCGCGGCTCCGGCGCCTGTTCCCGTCAGGTCAACAACTTCGCCGCCGCAGGCGCCTTCGCGTGCGACAAGCTCATCGCCGTCGAAGTTCTCACCCCCGGCGGCAACTGGTCCTCCTACCCGCCCCACAAGCACGACGAGCACCACCCGGGCGAGGAGTCCGAGCTGGAGGAGATCTACTACTTCGAGATCGCGGACGGACCCACCGGCACCCCCGGCCCGGGCTACCAGCGCGTGTCGCCCTCGCGCGACAAGGGCACCGACGTCCTCGCCGAGGTCCGCACGGGCGACGTCGTGCTCATCCCCGACGGCTGGCACGGCCCCTCCATGGCCGCGCCCGGCCACGACATGTACTACCTCAACGTCATGGCCGGCCCCGGCGCGGAGCGCGAATGGCTCATCCGCGACCACCCCGACCACGCCTGGATCCGTACGACGTGGCGGGACCAGCCGGTCGACCCGCGGCTGCCGCTCTACCCGGGAGGGAACCGATGACGACCGACCGGACGGCCACCCGCCGCCTCACCGTCGCCCAGGCCCTGGTGGAGTTCCTCGCCCGCCAGTACACCGAGCGCGACGGCCGCCGGCAGCGCCTGATCGCCGCCTGCTGGGGCATCTTCGGCCACGGCAACGTCGCCGGGATCGGGCAGGCGCTGCTGGAGTCCGGCGACGCCATGCCGTTCCACCAGGGCCGCAACGAACAGGCCATGGTCCATGCGGCCGTCGGCTACGCCCGCCACCTCGACCGGCTCTCCGCACATGCCGTCACCACGTCCATCGGCCCCGGCGCCACCAACCTCGTCACCGGCGCCGCCCTCGCCACGGTCAACCGCATCCCCGTCCTCCTGCTGCCCGGCGACACGTTCGCCGGCCGCCCCGCCGACCCCGTCCTGCAGCAGCTCGAACACCCCGGCGCGGGGGACGTGTCCGTCAACGACTGCCTGCGGCCCGTGTCGAGGTACTTCGACCGCGTCACCCGCCCCGAGGCCCTGATCCCCGCCGCCCTGCAGGCCGTACGCGTCCTCGCCGACCCCGTCGAGACGGGCGCCGTCACCCTCGCCCTGCCGCAGGACGTGCAGGCCGAGGCGTACGACTGGCCGGAGGAGTTCTTCGCCGAGCGCGTCTGGCACGTGCGCCGCCCCGCCCCCGACCCGGCCGGACTGGCCGCGGCCGCGGCGGCGGTACGGGCCGCCCGCCGCCCCCTGCTGATCGCAGGCGGCGGCGTCCACCACAGCGAGGCCGAGGAGGCGCTGCGCGCCCTCGCCGACGCGACCGGCATCCCCGTCGCCTCCACCCAGGCCGGCAAGGGATCCCTGCACCACGCCCACCCGGCGGACGTCGGCGGCGTCGGCCACACCGGCACGGCCGTCGCCGACGACCTGGCCCGCACGGCCGACCTGGTCATCGGCGCCGGCACCCGCTACAGCGACTTCACCACCGCCTCGAACACCCTCTTCGCCGCCCCGGGCGTCCGCTTCGTCAACCTCAACATCGCCCCCTTCGACGCGCACAAGCTCGCAGCCCTGCCGCTCGTCGCGGACGCCCGCACCGGACTGGAGGCGCTGACGGAAGCCCTGGCCGGCCACCGCGTCCCGGACGCGTACGAGAAGGAGTACACGGCCGGCAAGCAGGCCTGGGAGCAGCTCGTCACCCGGGCGTTCACCCCGCAGGACGCCGCCGCGCGCCCGACGCAGGCCCAGGTCCTCGGCGCCCTCGACGCCGTCGTCGACGACTCCGACGTCGTCATCAACGCCGCCGGCTCCCTCCCCGGCGACCTGCACAAGCTCTGGCGCGCCCGCTCCCGCCGCCAGTACCACCTCGAATACGGCTACTCCTGCATGGGCTACGAGATCCCGGCGGCGATCGGCGTCGCCCTGGCCGAGCCCGGCCGCCCGGTGTGGGCGCTCGTCGGCGACGGCACGTACCTGATGATGCCGACGGAGCTGGTCACCGCCGTACAGGAGGGGATCCCGGTCAAGGTCGTGCTGATCCAGAACCACGGGTACGCCTCGATCGGCGGCCTGTCCGAGTCCGTGGGCGGCGAGCGCTTCGGCACCGCCTACCGCTTCCGGGCCGCGGACGGCACGTACACCGGCGACCCGCTGCCCGTGGACCTGGCCGCCAACGCCGCCTCGCTCGGGATGCACGTGCTGCGCGCCCGCACGGCCGGTGAGCTGCGGGAGGCGCTGTCCGAGGCGCGCGCCTCCACGCGCCCCGCATGTGTCTATGTCGAGACCGAAACAGCCGACACAGTGCCGGGCGCGCCCCCTGCCCAGGCGTGGTGGGATGTGCCTGTCGCCGGGACCGCGACCCGCCCGGCGGCCCGCAGGGCCCGGGAGGAGTACGAGCGCCACGCCGCCGCCCGCCGCCGCTATCTTTGACCGTAGGAGAGGCCGACCGATGAAGACCGTCAACCACTGGATCGACGGCAAGGCCGTCGAGGGCACCTCCGGCACGTACGGGCCGGTCACCGACCCGGCGACGGGCGCGCGGACGACGCGGGTCGCCTTCGCCTCGGCGGAGGAGGTGGACGCCGCCGTCGCCGCCGCCAAGGCCGCCTTCGCGACGTGGGGCACGTCCTCCCTCGCCACCCGCACCGCGATCCTCTTCCGCTACCGCGCGCTGCTGGACGCCCACCGCGCCGAGCTCGCCGAGCTGATCACGGCCGAGCACGGCAAGGTGCACTCCGACGCCCTCGGCGAGGTCGCCCGCGGCCTGGAGATCGTCGAGCTGGCGTGCGGCATCACCACGCAGCTCAAGGGCGAGCTGTCGACCCAGGTGTCCGGCGGCGTGGACGTGGCGGCGATCCGCCAGCCGCTCGGCGTCGTCGCGGGCATCACGCCGTTCAACTTCCCGGCGATGGTGCCGATGTGGATGTTCCCGCTGGCGATCGCCTGCGGCAACACCTTCGTGCTCAAGCCCAGCGAGAAGGACCCCTCGCCCGCGATCCTGCTGGCCCAGCTGGCCGCCGAGGCCGGGCTCCCCGAGGGCGTCCTCAACGTCGTCAACGGCGACAAGGAGGCCGTCGACCGGCTGCTGACCCACCCGGACGTCGCCGCCGTCTCC
Organism: Streptomyces rectiverticillatus; assembly: GCF_013394065.1. NCBI lineage: Bacteria > Bacillati > Actinomycetota > Actinomycetes > Kitasatosporales > Streptomycetaceae > Streptomyces > Streptomyces rectiverticillatus. Next base: position 2,640,111 of record NZ_CP040752.1, on the reverse strand, counting down.
TTCGTGGGCTCGACCCCCATCGCCCGCCACATCCACCGGGTGGCGAGCGAGCACGGCAAGCGCGTCCAGGCCCTCGGCGGGGCCAAGAACCACATGCTGGTGCTGCCCGACGCCGACCTCGACGCGGCCGCCGACGCCGCCGTATCCGCCGCGTACGGCTCGGCCGGCGAGCGCTGCATGGCCGTCTCCGCGGTCGTCGCGGTGGGTGCGGCCGGCGACGAGCTGGTGGCGAAGATCCGCGAGCGCGCGGAGAAGATCAAGATCGGGCCGGGCGACGACCCCGCCTCCGAGATGGGCCCGCTCATCACCAAGGCCCACCGCGACAAGGTCGCCTCCTACGTGCACGGCGCGGCCGCCCAGGGCGCCGAGGTGGTCCTCGACGGCACCGGTTTCACGGTCGAGGGCTACGAGGACGGGCACTGGATCGGGCTGTCCCTGCTCGACAAGGTGCCGGCCGAGGCCGACGCCTACCGTGACGAGATCTTCGGCCCGGTGCTGTGCGTGCTGCGCGCGGAGTCCTACGAGGAGGGGCTGGCCCTCATCAACTCCTCGCCGTGGGGCAACGGCACGGCCGTCTTCACCCGGGACGGCGGCGCGGCCCGCCGCTTCCAGCTGGAGGTCGAGGCGGGGATGGTCGGCATCAACGTGCCCATCCCGGTGCCGGTCGGCTACCACTCCTTCGGCGGCTGGAAGGACTCCCTCTTCGGCGACCACCACATCTACGGAAACGACGGCGTCCACTTCTACACGCGCGGCAAGGTCGTCACCACCCGGTGGCCCGACCCGGCCGACAGCGGCGTGGACCTGGGCTTCCCGAGCCACCGCTGAGGACGTCCCGCTGCACGGAACCCGATCATCCGGAACGTAAGCTCAGGCCATGACCTGGTCCAGTGCGTTGCGGAAGGCCGCGCGCGACGGGCTGACGATCGAGCGCACCAAGCTGACGCCCGTGGTCGCCGCCCGTGGCGCGCTCGGCGTGGCGATCGTCGTCGGGGTCATCCTGTGGCTGGGGACCCCGGCGCTCGCGGTGTCGTCCGCGTTCGGCGCGTTCTCCGCCGGGCTGGTGACCTTCCAGCGGAGCTGGCGGCCCCGCCCGGTGCTGGCGCTCGCCGTGGCGGTCGGCCTCGCCGTCAGCACCTTCCTCGGCTACGTGGCCGCCTTCGACCCCGTCGTCTTCGGCACCCTGCTGACGGTCTGGACGCTGCTCGCGGGCATGGCCTGGGCGGTCGGGCCGGTCTCCGGCCTGGTCGCCACGCAGACGATCGCCGTCATGCTCGTCACCGTCACGCTCCCGACGTCCGTCACGGGGGCGGTGCACCACGCCGGGCTGATCGCCGTCGGCGGGCTCGTCCAGGCGGCCCTCATCGTGCTCCTGCCCGTCCGCCCCTGGGGCGTCCAGCGGGACGCGCTCGCCGACGCGCTCGCCGCCGAGGCGGACTACGCGCGCCGCCTCCGGCACGATCCGCAGGCTGGCTTCGACCCGCAGCCGCTCATGGACGCCCGCGAGGCCGCCGAGCTGACCCCCCGCCAGGCCCGCAGCCGGCCCCGCCAGCTGGGCGGGCCGCGCGGCGTCGCCGAACGGCTGCGGCCCGTGCTCGCCGCGCTCGCCGACCCCGTCCTCGGCGCCCCCGCCGAAGGGCCCGAACGGGACCGCGCGCGGGACCTGCTGGGCGCGGCGGCGACCGTGCTGGACGCGGTCGCGCGCGCCATCCGGTGGGGCAAGCCCGTGAAACTGCCCGAGGAGGCGACCGCCGTCCTCACCGTGCCCGCCACCGGGCCGGTCCTGCACGGCGCCGCGCGCCGCTCCGCCTTGCGCCTGATGGCCCTGCTCGGCGACGCGGTCGACGCCACCGACCAGCCCGTGCGCCGGACCGCGGCGCGCGGCGCCCCCGAACACCGGCACCTGCTGCGGCCGTCCGTGCCCCGCCTCGTGCCCGTCGGGCTGCGGGCGCTGCGGCGCGAGGCGCGCTGGTCGTCGCCGGTCGGGCGGCACGCCGTACGGTCCGCCGCGGTGGTCCTCGCCGGCTACGCCGCCGGCACCGCCCTGCCGTGGGGGCACGCCTACTGGGCGCCCATGACCTCCGTGATGGTGATGCGGCCCGACTTCGGCCAGACGTACTCGCGGGGCGTCGCCCGGTTCGCCGGGACGGTCGTCGGCGTGGCCGTCGCCGGCGTGCTGATGGCACTCACGCACCCCGGGCCGTGGGTGTGCGCCGGCCTGTCGGTCGTGTGCGCCGGGCTGATGTACCTGCTGATGCGCACCGGCTACAGCGTGACCTCCGCGTGCATCACCGCGTACGTCGTCTTCCTGCTCGGCATCGCGGGGGAGGGCTGGTCGCAGACCGTCGAGGCGCGCGTCGCCCTCACCCTGCTCGGCGGGCTGCTGGCGATGGCCGCCTACGCGCTCTTCCCCACCTGGGAGACGCCGCGGCTGCGGGACCGGCTCGCCGATTGGCTCACCGCCAACGGGCACTACGCGCTCGCCGTGCTGGGCGCGTACGCCGAACCCGGGGAGCGCAAGTCGCGCCGGGTGCGCGAGGCCCTGCTCGATGCGCGCGCCGCCCGCGCGGCCTGGGAGGAGATGGCCGGCCGCGCCCTGACCGAGCCCGTGCGGCACCGCGGGCTCTCGCGCACCTCGGAGCGGGCGGCGGAGTCGGCGCTGGCCACGATGGGCCGGGCGACGCTGCTGATGGAGGCCCACCTGCCGGAGAAGGACGTCGAACCGTCGAAGGGCGCGGCCCGGTTCGCCGCCGCCGTGGCCGACGCCCTGCCGGCCGCCGCGGCGGCCGTCCGGGACCGCAAGCCCCTCGACTGGACGGCCCCTCAGGCGGCGCTCGCCGCGTGGCGTACGGAGGAGGGCGAGGAGGGCGTCGCCGTCCGGGGCTCCGAACTCCTCCTGGACGCCCTGAACGAACTCGCCACGACCCTGTCCCCGGGCCCGGGCGGCCGCAACCGCGCCCAACGCAGGCCGTAACCATCCCCCGGCGGCGCCGACCGATCCAGCCCGCCCGGCACGGCACCGCCGCTCTCCGCCGCGGTGGCTGAGCGCCGCGGCGGCGGGGGAGTGGGTGCCGGGCGTTCGTGATCTGCCGGGTCCGGTGTCTTCTTCGGCCGCGACGGCGTGCAATCCCCGCGGCGCGTTCCGGCGGTGCCGAGGGGCCTGCCTGCCCGGCACGGCGCCGCCGTGGACGCCCGGCGTTCGTGGCCGGGCCGTGCCGGCCGTTCCTTCCGCCGCGACCGGCGTTCAACCACCGCGGCGCATCCCGGCGGTGCCGAACCGCCCCCCGCCATCCCCCGGCCTCACCGTGTGAACAGGCGTTCCAAGTGGTCCTCCAGCAACCCCTTCGCCTCCTCCGGCGTGCACACCTCCAGGAGGAGATACGTCGTCAGCCCGTCCGTCAGGGCGATCAGGAGCATCGCTTCCGCGTCCGGTGCGCGGGACGTCTCCACCTCGCCCCGGGCGATCCCCGCCCGGATCTGGTCCGCGTAGAAGGCCCGTAGCGCCGGTACGCCCTCCTTCGCGTGGCCGCGTAGCCGTTCGTCGTGGAGGGCGCGTACGAAGTAGGCGATCTGGACCAGGTTCCCGGTGCGGCTCTCCTCGTCGAGGGGGAGCATCTCCATGACCGTCTCCCGCAGGACGTCCCGCGGTGACGGCGGCGCGGCGAGGCCCATGAGGCGCGCGCGGATGCGCTCCTCCGCCAGGCCGCTCAAGTACTTGAGGGCGAAGACGAGCATCTCGTCCTTGCTGGAGAAGTAGTGCTGGAGCTGCCCCAGCGAGATCCCCGCCTCCGCCGCGACGTCGCGCAGGCTCGCGCCGTCGAGCCCCCGCGCGCACGCGATGCGCCACAGCGCTTCCGCGATCGCCCGGCGGCGGGCCTCGTGGTCCACGCGCTTGGGCACGCCCACCACCTCATCTTTCCAAGTCGTTTGTATTGCTATAGCTTATTGCCATACAACTGACTTGGAAAACAGGAGCGGCACGCCCATGACAGGACACCGACGCGGCGCCCACGCACAGATGCAGCCCCGGCTCAGGCCACCCCGCAACGGCGTGGACCCGCGGGCCCGCCGCTGGTGGACCGTGCAGGCACTGCTGACGGTCACCGGCCCCCTGCTGCTCATCGCGGCCGCCCTGCTCGTCAACTCCCTGCTGTTCTTCCCCGGCGCCCTCCCCTGGCTCGCCCCGCTCGTCCTCGCCGTCCTCGTCCTGCCCGCCGCCGGCTACGTCCTGGCCATGCCGCGCCTGCGCTGCCGCGTCCACGCCTGGGAGGTCGGGGAGGCCGCGGTCTACGCCGCCGGCGGCTGGCTCCTGCACAAGCGCCGCATAGCCCCGCTCTCGCGCGTCCAGACCGTCGACACCGTCCGCGGCCCGCTCCAGAGCCGCTACGGCCTCGCCACGGTCACCGTCACCACCGCCTCCACGGCCGGTGACGTCCGCATCACCGGAGTCTCCGACGAGGCCGCGGAGCGGCTGGCCGCCCGGATCGCCGACGCCGCCCGCCTCGTACCCGGGGACGGTGACGCCGCATGAGCGAGCAGCGTCCCGAGCAGTGGCGCACCCTCGACCCCCGCACGATCGCCGTGCACTGCACCTGGATGGGCGCGCCCCTCGGCTCGCTCGCCCTCACCGCGCTCGCCACCGGCGGCCGCTTCGACACGCGCGCGTGGATCACCCTCGCCGTGATCGGCGCCGTCTTCGCCGCCATCACCGCGAGCGGCGTCGTCACCTGGCGGCGCACCCGCTACCGCGTCACCGCCGACGCCGTCGAGCTCCGCACCGGCCTGTTCACGCGCAGCGCCCGCGCGATCCCCCTGCACCGCGTCCGCAACGTCGACATCACCGCCAACGTCGTCCAGCGCGTCCTCGGCCTCGCCGTGCTGCGCGCCGGCACCGGCGGCGGGGGGAGCGGCGGCGAGATCTCCCTGGAGGCCCTCGCCCGCCCCGAAGCCGTCCGGCTGCGCGCCGAGCTCCTCGCCCGCTCCGGCGCCGGCCGCGCCGGCGACCCCGTCCTCGCCACCGCCGACCTGCGCCGGCTGCGCTACGCCCCGCTGACGTTCTGGGTCGTCGGCGGCGTCTTCGCCGCCGCAGGCGGCGTGTGGCGGATCCTCGACGGGATCGGCGTCGAGCCCTGGCGCATCGGCATCGTCCGCCGCGCCTTCGAGGACTTCGGCCACAGCTTCCTGTGGGTCACGATCCCGCTCGCCCTCCTCGCGATCACCGCCCTCGGTGCCGTCGGCGCGGTGACGCTGTACGCCGAGCAGTGGTGGGACTACCGCCTGGAGTGGACCGACGCGGCCACCCTGCGCGTACGTCGCGGCCTGTTCACCACGCGGTCCGTCTCCATCGAGCGCGCCCGCCTGCGCGGCGTGACCCTGCGCGAGCCGCTCCTGCTGCGCGCGGGCGGCGGGGCGAGCGTCCGGGCCGTCGCTGGCGGCCTCGGCGACAAGGAGGAGAACCGCCGCCGCAGCGTCGTCCTGCCGCCCGCCTCATACGGCGAGGCACTGCGCGTGTGCGACGGGGTGCTGGGCGAGCCCCTCGGCGCGTCCCTCGGCGCGCCGGAGCTGGAGCGCCACCCGCGGGCCGCGCTCCGCCGCCGCGTCGTGCGGGCTCTCGCGTGGTGCGTGCTGCCGCCCGCCGCCGCGCTCGCCGTGCTGGGCGCGCTCCTGACGCCCGTCCTGCTGTACTGCGCGGCGGGCTGGGTGCTCCTCGCCGCCCCCGTCGCCTACGGGCTCGCGCGCGACGCCTACCGCGGGCTCGGCCACGGCCTCCGGGGCCGCTTCCTCCTCGTGCGGTCCGGCACCTTCGGCCGGGAGACGACGGCCCTGGACCGGTCGGCCGTCCTGGCGTGGACCTTCACCGACAGCCCCTTCTCCCGCCGGGCGGGCGTCGTCACCGCGACCGCCGCCGTCGCCGCGGGGGAGGGCGGATACCGCATTCGGGACATGTCCGCCGGTACTGCCGCAGGCTTCGCGGAGGCGGCGACTCCGGGGATCCTCACCGAATTCCTGGAACCTTCCTGGAGTGCGGCGAACAGCAGCCGCACATAGGAGGATTTGTCCGGTCCCCTTGAAGTTTTCCGGGCAGTTTTTGTTATCGTCGCGCCCCATCCGCATCTCCAATGTGTCGGACCGAACGGATCGACTCCCGAAACGGAATGCCGGAGAAGGGTGGCGGAGCGTGAACAGTCAGAGCGTGGCCGTGGTCGAGGCGGCGCGAGCCGGGGACACGGCGGCACAGGACGAGCTCGTCGCCGCGTACCTGCCGCTCGTCTACAACATCGTCGGCCGGGCCCTGGGCGGCCACGCCGACGTCGACGACGTGGTCCAGGAGACCATGCTCCGGGTCATCAACGGCCTCGGCGAGCTGCGCGACGCCGCCGCCTTCCGGTCCTGGCTCGTCGCCATCACCATGAACCAGATACGCAGCCACTGGCGGGAGCGCCCGGAGACTCCCGTCAGTGGCCTGCAGGAGGTCGCCGAAGTCCCCGACCCGGAGGCGGACTTCGTCGACATCACCATCGTCCGGCTCGGTCTGCAGGGGCAGCGCAAGGAGGTCGCCGAGGCCACGCGCTGGCTCGACGACGACGAGCAGACCGTGCTGTCCCTGTGGTGGCTGGAGGCCGCCGGCGAGCTGACGCGCGCCGAGGTCGCCGCCGCCCTCGACATGACCCCGCAGCACGCCGCCGTCCGCATCCAGCGCACCAAGGCCCAGCTGGACACCGCCCGCGGCGTCGTCCGGGCCCTCGCCGCTCAGCCCGCCTGCCCGCAGCTCGGCGACGTCGTCGCCTCCTGGGACGGCGCCCCCTCCGCCCTGTGGCGCAAGCGCGTCGCCCGTCACGTGCGCGGCTGCGGCCGCTGCGTCGGCGCGACGTCGGCCCTGGTCCCCGCCGAGGGGCTGCTCGTCGGCCTCGGCCTGGTGCCGCTGGGCGCCGGGCTGCTGGGCTGGTGGCGCGGCGGGTCGGTGCTGCAGACGCAGCAGGTGGCCCACGCCCACGCCTCCCCGGCGGGATCACCGGCGGGGTCACCGGCGGCATCCCCGGCCGGCGCCGGCGAAGGCACGCGCGCGGGCACGCGCGTGGCCCGCCGCCGCGCGGGCAACGGCAACGGGGGCCACCGCGCCCGCCGCCCCCGCACCGCCAAGCGGGCCGCGGCCGGCGCCGCCGCCCTCGCCCTTCTCACGGGCGGCGTCCTCGGCGGTCTCTACCTCTTCACCGACTCGCCCGGGGAGACGTCCGTCTCCGCCAAGGACGGCCAGGCGCCGCAGAACCGGGTGAAGGCCCTCGACGCCGGCGCGTCCGTGCTGCCGTCCGCCGCCTCCCCGTCCGCCTCGGCGAGCGCGTCCGCCTCAGCCTCCGCCTCGGCCAAGCCGTCGGCGTCCGCATCCTCCTCCGCCTCGCCCTCCGCGGAGCCGAGCCGGTCCGCCGCCTCCGCGAAGCCCTCGCCCGAGGCGAAGAGCGCGAGCCCGGCCAAGCGCGCCCCCAAGGCCGCGAACCCCGGCGGCGGCTCGCTCGGTCAGCAGGTCACCGCTCTGGCCAACGCCGAGCGCGCCAAGGTGGGCTGCTCGCCCCTGACCGAGAACAGCACCCTGGACGCGGCGGCCCAGGGCCACTCCGACGACATGGCCGCCCGCAGCTTCTTCAACCACACCAGCCCCGACGGCAAGGGCCCCGGCGACCGCATCACCGCCGCCGGCTACAACTGGAGCACGTACGGCGAGAACATCGCCTACGGGCAGCAGTCGGCGGCCTCCGTCATGGACTCCTGGATGAAGAGCGACGGCCACCGCAAGAACATCCTCAACTGCTCCTTCAAGGAGATCGGCGTGGGCGTCAACCACGCCCCGGGCGGCCCCCGCTGGACCCAGGTCTTCGGCGCCCGCTGACCGGGCCGCCGGCCCGGGCCGCTGACCTGCTGTGCCGGCCCGGCCGCCGGCCCGCCGGCTCAGCGCCGTCGGCCGCCCTTGAGCGTGGCCCGCAGGTATTCGCGGTTCATGGCGGCGATGGACTGCAGGGGGATGCCCTTCGGGCAGGCCACGGCGCACTCGCCGGTGTTCGTGCAGCCGCCGAAGCCCTGGTCGTCCATCGTGCCCACCATGTCCAGCACCCGGGACTCCCGCTCGGGGCCGCCCTGCGGGAGGACGTTGAGGTGGACGACCTTCGCGGAGGTGAAGAGCATCGCCGAGCCGTTGGGGCAGGCGGCCACGCACGCGCCGCAGCCGATGCACTCGGCGTGCTCGAAGGCGAGGTCGGCGACCGGCTTGGGCACGGGCGTGGCGTGGGCCTCGGGGGCGGAGCCGGTGGGAGCGGTGACGTAGCCGCCGGAGCCGATGATGCGGTCGAAGGCGGAGCGGTCGACGACCAGGTCCTTCACGACCGGGAAGGCCGCCGCCCGCCACGGCTCGACGTCGATGGTGTCGCCGTCGGCGAAGTGGCGCATGTGCAGCTGGCAGGTCGTGGTCCGCTCGGGCCCGTGCGCCTGCCCGTTGATGACCATGCCGCACGCGCCGCAGATGCCCTCGCGGCAGTCGTGGTCGAAGGCCACGGGCTCGTCCCCGGTGAGGATCAGCTCCTCGTTGAGGTGGTCGAGCATCTCCAGGAAGGACATGTCCTCGCTGATTCCCGTGACCCGGTAGGTGGTCATGGCGCCCGGCTCGCCGGCGTTGCGCTGGCGCCAGATGCGCAGGGTGAGGTCCATTACGCGTAGCTCCGCTGGGTGGGGTGGACGTATTCGAAGGTCAGCGCTTCTTTGTGGAGGACCGGCGCCCGGCCCGTCCCGGTGAATTCCCAGGCCGCCGCGTACGAGAATTCCTCGTCCTTGCGGGCCGCCTCGCCCTCGGGCGTCGCGCTCTCCTCCCGGAAGTGGCCGCCGCAGGATTCCGAGCGGTGCAGGGCGTCCAGGCACATCAGCTCGGCGAGTTCGAGGTAGTCGACGATGCGGTTGGCCTTCTCCAGGGACTGGTTGAGTTCCTCGCCGGTCCCGGGCACCTTGATGCGGCGCCAGAACTCCTCGCGCAGGGCGGGGATGCGGCCGAGCGCCTTGCGCAGGCCCGTCTCGGTGCGGGCCATGCCGCATTCGTCCCACAGCAGTTCGCCGAGCTCGCGGTGGAAGGAGTCCGGGGTGCGGTCGCCGTCGGCGGCGAGGAGGCGGTGCAGCCGGTCCGTCACTTCCGTTATGGCCTCCGCCACGGCCGGGTGGTCCTCGGGTACGGCGTCGTGCGGGTGCCGGGCCAGGAAGTCGTTGATGGTGGAGGGGAGGACGAAGTAGCCGTCGGCCAGGCCCTGCATCAGCGCCGAGGCGCCCAGGCGGTTGGCGCCGTGGTCGGAGAAGTTGGCCTCGCCGATCGCGAACAGGCCCGGCACGGTGGTCTGCAGGTCGTAGTCCACCCACAGGCCGCCCATGGTGTAGTGGATGGCCGGGTAGATCCGCATGGGGACCTCGTACGGGTTCTCCGCCGTGATCCGCTCGTACATCTCGAAGAGGTTGCCGTACTTGGCCTCGACGGCCTTGCGGCCCATGCGGGCGATGGCGTCGGCGAAGTCCAGGTAGACGCCCTGCCCGCCCGGGCCGACGCCGCGCCCCTCGTCGCAGACGTTCTTCGCGGCGCGCGAGGCGATGTCGCGGGGGACGAGGTTGCCGAAGGAGGGGTAGATCCGCTCCAGGTAGTAGTCGCGCTCGTCCTCGGGGATCGCGGCCGGCGGGCGCGTGTCGCCCTTGGCCGCGGGCACCCAGATGCGGCCGTCGTTGCGCAGCGACTCGCTCATCAGCGTCAGCTTCGACTGGTGGTCGCCGGAGCGCGGGATGCAGGTGGGGTGGATCTGGGTGAAGCAGGGGTTGGCGAAGTACGCGCCGCGGCGGTGGGCCCGCCAGACCGCGGTCGCGTTGGAGTTCTTGGCGTTGGTGGAGAGGTGGAAGACGTTGCCGTAGCCGCCGCTGGCGAGGACCACCGCGTCCGCGACGTACGTGCTGACGGCCCCTGTGATCAGGTCGCGCGCCACGATCCCGCGCGCCCGCCCGTCGATGACGATCAGGTCGAGCATCTCGGTACGGGCGTGCATCTCGACGTTGCCCGCGTCGATCTGGCGGCTGAGCGCCTGGTAGGCGCCGAGCAGCAGCTGCTGGCCCGTCTGCCCGCGCGCGTAGAACGTCCGGGAGACCTGGACGCCGCCGAAGGAGCGCGTGTCGAGCAGCCCGCCGTACTCGCGGGCGAACGGCACGCCCTGCGCCACGCACTGGTCGATGATCTCGACCGAGACCTGCGCGAGGCGGTGGACGTTGGACTCGCGGGCGCGGAAGTCGCCGCCCTTGACGGTGTCGTAGAAGAGGCGGTGCACGGAGTCGCCGTCGTTGCGGTAGTTCTTGGCGGCGTTGATGCCGCCCTGCGCGGCGATGGAGTGGGCACGGCGCGGCGAGTCCTGGTAGCAGAACTGCACGACGTGGTAGCCCTGCTCGGCGAGGGTGGCGCCCGCGGCGCCGCCCGCCAGGCCCGTGCCGACGACGATGACGGTGTGCTTGCGGCGGTTCGCGGGGTTGACGAGCTTGGCCTCGAAGCGGCGCCGGTCCCAGCGTTCGGCTATGGGGCCGCCGGGGGCGGCGGTGTCGGTGACCGGCTCGCCGGTCGTGTAGTGCGTGTAGTCGGATGAGATGGACGAGATGGACGAGATGGACGGGATGGAAGAGGCGGACGAGGTGGACATGCTCAGCTCACGACTCCTATCAGGACGCCCACGGGCACGGCGATGAAGCCGCAGGTCAGCACGAGCGCCAGCGCGTCGGCCAGGAACTTCAGCACCCGGTCGCGGCGCGGCGAGTTGGCGCCCAGTGTCTGGGCGGCGCTCCAGAAGCCGTGCCGGATGTGCAGCCCGAGGGCGAGCATCGCGGCGATGTAGAAGGCCGTGACGGCGGGGCGGTCGAGGGAGGCGACGAGGTTCTCGTAGGGGCGGCCCTCCTCGGCGTTGGGGTTGACCGTCAGCGTCGTCAGGTCGAGGACGTGCCAGACGATGAACAGCCCGAGGATCACGCCGCCCCAGCGCATGGTGCGGGTGGCGTAGCTCGCGCGCTGCCGCTTCCGTGCGTATTTCTGCGGGCGCGCGGCGAGGTCGCGGCGGCTGAGCTGGTACGCGGCCACGCCGTGCAGCACGACCGCCGTCCCGAGGGCGGCGCGGGCGATCCACAGGAACCACTCGTAGTGCAGGAAGGGTTCGCCGACGGTGCGGATCCAGTGCCCGTAGTGGTTGAACTCCCCGGCCCCGAAGAACACCTTCAGGTTGCCCACCACGTGGGCGACCAGGTACGCCAGCATGATCATGCCGGTGACCGCCATGACCGCCTTCTTGCCGACGGTCGACCGCCACACGGAGCCGATGAGGGACGGAGGACGGTCCGTCCGGGTCGCCAGTGCCATGGCACCAGACGCTAGGCAGCGGCCGGTCGATCCGTCCAAGACATGATGAAGCTGGTTTCCATAGGCTCCTCCTATCTATGCTGCTGATCGTGCAACTCCAGCAGCTCCGCTACTTCGCGACCCTGGCCGAAGTCCGTCACTTCACCCGGGCCGCCGAGTCCCTGCACGTCGCCCAGCCCTCGCTCTCCCAGCAGATCCGCGCCCTGGAGCGGGAGCTGGGCGCGGAGCTCTTCCAGCGCGCCCGCGGCAACATCACCCTCACCGACGCCGGCGAGGCGCTGCTGCCGCTGGCCCGGCAGATCCTGGCCGACACCGAGACGGCCCGGCGCGAGGTGCAGGAGGTAGCCCAGCTGCGGCGCGGCCGGGTGCGCCTCGGCGCCCCGCCCAGCCTCTGCGCGAGCCTCGTCCCCGACGTCCTGCGGGCCTACCACGCCCGCTACCCGGGCATCGAGCTCCTCGTCGACGAAGGCGGCTCCCAGGACCTCGTCCGCACCCTCGCCGCCGGCGGCCTCGACCTCGCCCTGATCATCACGCCGCTGGCCGTCGGCGCCCCCGCCCTCGCCACGACCGAGCTCCTGCGCGAGGACCTCGTCGTCGTCTCCGCCCCCGGCGAGCCCCCGCCCGTCCGGCGCCGCGCCCTGCGCGTGGCGGACCTGGAGGGCCTGCCCCTGGTGATGTTCCGCCACGGCTACGACCTGCGCGAGATCACCATCGCGGCCTGCCGCGCCGCCGGCTTCGAGCCCGTCTTCACCGTCGAGGGCGGCGAGATGGACGCGGTCCTCGGCTTCGTCCGCGCGGGCCTGGGCCTGGCGGTGGTCCCGGGCATGGTGGCGGCCCGCTCCGGCCTGCGGGTCACCCCCTTCGAGGGCACCCGCATGCGCCGCACGATCGCCCTGGCCCACCGCAAGGACGTCGCCCCGCCGCGCGCGGCGCGCGAGCTGCGGACGGTGCTGCTGGAGCACCTGGGGACGGCGCAGGCCTGAGGCGGCTCAGCCCCACAGCCCCCGCCCCAGCGCCACCCCCGCGAAGGCCGCGCCCAGCCCGCACACCACGCTGAGGACCGCGTTCGCCGCCGCGTAGCCGCGGGCACCCTCGCGGGCCAGGACCAGCGTCTCGTAGGAGAAGGTGGAGTACGTCGTGAGGGCGCCGCACAGACCCGTGCCCAGGAGCAGTTGCAGGTGCGAGGGTGCGGCGGTGGTGAGGACGCCCAGGATCAGGCTGCCCGCGGCGTTCACGGTGAGCGTGCCCCAGGGGAAGACCGAGTCGTGGCGCGACTGCACCGCACGGTCGGTGAGGTAGCGCAGGGGCGCGCCGGCCATCGCGCCGGCGACGACGAGGAGCCAGTTCACGCGCCGCCCTCCGGGCCGGCGGGCCCGAGCCGCGGGACCTCGACGGGCTCCAGCGTGACCAGACGCTCCCCGGTGACCACGCCCAGCAGCGGCAGGAACGCCCGTACGCGCTCCTCCGTGTCCACGATCACCACCGTCACCGGCAGGTCCTCGCTCAGCGAGAGCAGCCGCGTGGTGTGGACGACGGACGAGGCGCCGTAACCCTCGACCCCGCGGAAGACCGTCGCCCCGGCGAGCCCGGCGGTGTGCGCACGGTGCACGATCTCGGTGGACAGCGGGCGGTGCTCCCACCGGTCCGACTCGGTGAGGAAGACCGTCAGGCGAAGGGCCCTGCCCTGGAGCTTCGCGGCCTGCGGCGTCATCGCGTACGCCTTTGCAGCAGGAACGCCTTCGTCGCCGTGGCCGCCACGAGGACCGTCGCCAGCGCGGCGACGAGCGTGCCCGCCAGATACGCGAGCGCCGTCGCCACGCGCCCGTCCTCGATCAGCCGCTGGGCGTCCACCGTGTACGTCGAGAACGTGGTGAACCCGCCGAGCACCCCCGTCCCGAGGAACGGCCGCAGCAGCCGGTGCGGCGCGGCGAGCTCGGCGATCACCGTCAGCAGCACCCCGATCAGGGCGCAGCCCACCACGTTGATGAGCAGGGTGGTCCAGGGGAAGGCACCGGCCGGCGTGGGCCACAGCAGCCCGGCGCCGTAGCGGGCGGCGGCCCCCGCGCCGCCGCCGAGGGAGACCGCGCAGACGACCGCGCCCTGCCCGCGGGTCACGGACGGCCGTGCCGGGGGAGGCGTACGCGGGCACGGGCCGCCGGTGACCGTCCCGGGCCGGGTCGTGCTCACGGTCGTTCCGCCTCCTCCGCGCAGGGCTGCCGCCGGGCCTCGCCGGGCGCTCCCAGGCTATCCGGCGGCGGGCCCCGCCGCCCTCGCCGCCCCCACCGCCGCGAGGTAGGCGTCGGCCCGGTCCGCGTCCATGAACCAGTCCTGGAAGCCGGCCGGGTCCGCGTAGCCGTTGAGGTAGCGGTGCGCGACCTCGGGGTGGTGCGCCACCGCGGACATGACGCGCTGCACGTGCTCCGGCGGGGGCCCCAGCAGCAGGTTGTTGAAGGCCGTCACGTGCCGGGCGTGCTCCCAGTACGCGGCGAACGTGCGCAGCATCCACGTGCGGTCGAAGGGCCGTTCGCCGTGGCCGGTGATCTCCCGCAGGTACCGGGCGGCGCAGCGGGCCGCACTGTTGGCGCCCTGTCCGCCGACCGGGTCGTTGAGGACGACGGCGTCGGCCATGCCCAGGACGTACGTGTCCGGTGCGACCCGGGCGACGGGGTGGCGTACGACGGGGGTCACGGCGCCGGTGAGCGCGGCGCCGCCGTCGGTCGCCTCCATGCCCCGGCACAGCTCGTACTCGCGGGGGAGCCGGGCGCGCAGCAGCTCCAGGGAGCGCTCCACGAAGGCGCCCGGCCCCGGCCGGTCGCCCCAGACGTCGAGGGGCCCGCCCGGCACCGCCTCCCACAGCAGCATCTCGCAGGGCCCGTCGAGTGTGAGGCCGTGCAGCACGTAGAACTCCCCGGCGCCGTCCACGGGGTTGATCCGCCCGTGCGGGCCGCCGAGGCCGTCCGGCCCGTGCGTGCCGCGCACGTAGCAGGCGGCGAGCGTGCGCTGCGGGCGGTCGTACGGGCTGTGCCGTCCGTCGCGCGCGAAGATCTCCGCGAGGGGGCCGTGGCCGGTGGCGACGACCGTCAGGTCGTGGGCGGCGGCGATCCCCGGCAGCTCGTCCGGGCCGACGGTGCCGTACACGACGCGCCCGCCGCGCTCCTCGAACAGCTCCAGCCAGCCCGCCGTCTTCACCCGCTGGTCGACGGACTGCGCGGGCGCGTCGAGGGGGACGGCGATCCCGCCTGCGGGAGCGTACGGCCCCTCGGTGACGGCCAACCGGATGACCGTCATCCGGGGGGTCCGTGCCTCCCACAGGTTCAGCCCGGCGGCGCGCTCCAGGGCGAGGGCGGGGCCGAACATCACCTGCGTGGAGAGGATGCGCCCGGCCCGCACCTCTTCGGGCCTGCGGGCGGCGTACAGCGTGACCTCGTAGGACTCCGCGGGCTCCGTCGGCGCCTTCTGCGGCCGCAGCCCCAGGGCCAGCTGCAGCCCCGCCTGACCCGCTCCGACCACTGCGATTCTGCGCATCGCCGCCTCCGCGGGCCCGGAGGTCGCCTGCCGTGTGGTCCCGGTGCCGGGCCCCCACCCGTTGTAGCGGGGCGCGGCGCGCGCTGTACAGATGGCGTACGAATGCCGCACTGGCGTCCGGTGAGCGCACACCGGCCGGTCCGTGGCCGCCCTGCGGCCGCCCGTGCCGGCCCGGGGCGCGGCGCGCGGGCGCCATCATCGTCCGCGCCGCGCCGCACCCGTCCGGCACTGGCCTGATGGCGACGGTGCAGGGGACCGCTTCGGCGCAGGTCAGGCGGGTGAATCGGAGGATGATACGACCGGTGGTCAGGGCAACGGCCCAGGACGGCCGTGCGGCGACAGCCGATTATGAGCCACACGCGAGCCCCCCTCGTACGCGCGCACGGGCCGCAAGCCGCCTTCTGAGCCTGCCCCGACCGGCCGGCCGGGCGGTCGAGAGCGCCATGAAGCAGGAGGGACGGCGCATTCCGGTATGGCAGGAAACCGTCGCTTCCCGAGCGTTCCCGTGGGCAGTCTTCTGGCCGGTCAGGCTCCGCCCCCGGGCGGGGCGCCCGCCCGGCAGGGTCGGTCGCAGGACCGAAACCGATCCAGGGAGGCACACGATGACGACGCAACCCCAGCTGCCCCGCGCGGTGGCGCCCCGGGAGCCGGTTCCCCAGCTCCAGCGCGCCGGGATGCTCGACCAGGTCGAGAAACGGCTGCGCGGCCTCCTCAACGACGAGCACCGGCGCTGGCGCACCGCCGACGCGCGGGGCGCCGGCATCGTGGAGTCCCTCGCCGAGCTCGTCGCCGTGGGGGCCGACCGGATCCGCCCGGTCATCCTCCTCACCGGCTATCTGGCGGCGGGCGGCGACCCGGAGGCGCCCGAGCCCGTCGAAGCCGCCGCCGCCCTCGAACTCCTCGACACCTGCACCCTCATCCGCAGCGACGTGCGCGACAACGCCGCACTGCGCCGCGGCATCCCCACGCTGCACGTCAGCCGCGCCGCCGAGCACGAGCGCAACGGCTGGGCCGGCGAGGCCCGGCGCTTCGGCGACTCCACCGCCACCCTGGCCGGCGACCTCGCCCTCTCGCTCGGCGACCGGCTCGCCGCGCGCCTGCCCGCCGCCGCGTGGCAGATCTGGGACGACATGCGCACCGAGCGCGTGATCGGCACCTACGCGCACGAGGCGATGGCCGCCGAATACCTCGACGACCCGTGGCCCGGGCGGTGCATATCGGGCTGTGACCGGGGCTGCACGGCGGGCTGGTACGCCCTGCGGCACCCGCTCCGGCTGGGCGCGGCGCTCGCCGGCCGGACCGACCTCGACACCGCCTACGACGCCTACGCCCGCTCGCTGCACGCCGCGTGGCGGCTGCGCGGCTTCCTCGACGGCGGCCCCGAGTACGACTGGGACGCGGAGCTGCTGCGGGAGATCCTCCTGGAGCGCGAGGAGCGCGGCATCGCCGAGCGCCTCATCCGCGAGCTGGTGGACCGGGCGTCGCGGACCGCGGCCTCCTCGCGGCTGGCCGACGGGTGGTGCGAGGAGCTGACGGCCTTCGCGGTGCGGATGGCGGCGGAGCGGGGGTGAGCGGGTCGGGATAAGCGGGGCGGGACGAGCGGGTGGCGAGGACGGCAGGGAGCGCTGCGCCGTACGGGGAATTCCGCCCGGGAAATACCGCGGATTTCTGTGCGGCGTGTACGTGGCGTGTGCATGGGACGGGGGCGCGGAAAGGGCGGACCACCGGGCGAAAAGGCGGTCACCCATCCGCACCATGTACGAAACCTTTGCGAGCACCGGGCGTTGAAAAGCACACCCCGGCCCTTACCGGTCGGGCGCCCCCCAGTTCGATCGAGCAAGATCAAGCAGCAAAGGTGTCTCCCCCATGTCACGAATCGTCAAAACGGCTGCCCTGACCGCCACCGTCGGTGCGGCGCTCGCGGGTCTCACCGGCCACGCGCTCGCCGACGCGGGCGCCAAGGGCGTGGCCGCCGGTTCCCCGGGCGTCATCTCGGGCAACGTCATCCAGGTTCCGATCCACATCCCGATCAACCTCTGCGGCAACACGATCAACATCGTCGGCCTGCTGAACCCCGCGTCCGGCAACGTCTGCGTCAACTCCTCCGGCGGACACGGGCACGGCGGGCACGGACACGGCGGGTACGGACACTAAGAGACGACCGGCGGTCCCCGGGGTGCCCCCGCCCCGGGGACGCCGCCTCGGTGTGGCGCCCCGATCCCGTCGCGGGCGCCACGCCCATTCCCTCCGAGGATTCCGGGGCCTTTCCTGCCGCGGCCTCTCCCGCTGCCGTATGCGCCCGACATGGATGTCGGATTTCCGCGAGATCGAGGGCGGGTAGTCAGCCAATACTGGCGGCATGCACAACGACGTGGACCGGTGCGTCCGGGCCGTACAGTCCAAGGACGCCCGCTTCGACGGGTGGTTCTTCACCGCCGTGACGACCACGCGGATCTACTGCAGGCCGAGCTGCCCCGTGGTGCCGCCCAAGCCGCAGAACATGACCTTCTACCCGAGCGCCGCCGCCGCGCAGCAGGCCGGCTTCCGCGCCTGCAAGCGCTGCCGCCCCGACGCGAGCCCGGGGTCGCCGCGCTGGAACGAGCGGGCCGACCTGGCCGCCAGGGCCATGCGCCTGATCGCCGACGGGGTCGTGGACCGCGAAGGGGTGCCCGGACTCGGGGCGCGCCTGGGGTACAGCACCCGCCAGATCGAGCGGCAGCTCGTCGCCGAGCTGGGCGCCGGTCCGCTCGCCCTGGCCCGCGCCCAGCGGGCGCAGACGGCACGGCTGCTGATCGAGACGACGCCGCTGCCGATGGGGGAGGTGGCCTTCGCCGCCGGCTTCGCAAGCATCCGCGCCTTCAACGACACCGTGCGGGAGGTCTTCGGGCTCGCCCCGAGCGAACTGCGGGCCCGCGCCGCCGGCCGCGCCCGCACGGCGCCCGCGACGACCGGCACGGTCTCCCTGCGCCTGCCCTACCGCGCGCCGCTCTTCCCGGACAACCTGTTCGGGCACCTGGCGGCCACCGGCGTGCCGGGCACCGAGGAGTGGCGGGAGGGCGCGTACCGCTGCACGATGCGGCTGCCGAACGGGCCCGGCATCGCCACCCTCCGCCCGGCGGACGGGCACATCGGCTGCCGGCTGGCCCTCGCCGACCTGCGTGACCTGGCCGCCGCGGTCAGCCGCTGCCGCCGCCTCCTGGACCTCGACGCCGACCCCGAGGCCGTCGACGGCCTCCTCGCCGAGGACCCGCTGCTGGCCCCGCTCGTGGAGCGCGCCCCGGGCCGCAGGGTGCCGCACACCGCGGACCCCGCGGAATTCGCCCTGCGCGCGGTGCTCGGCCAGCAGGTGTCCACGGCCGCGGCCCGTACCCTCGCCGCCCGCCTGGTGACCGCCCACGGCACGCCCGTCGAGGACCCGGAGGGCGGCCTGACCCATCTGTTCCCCGCGCCCGCGGACCTGGCCGCGCTCGACCCGGAGACGCTCGCCATGCCCCGCACGCGCAGGCGGACGTTCACCGCCCTCACCGCCGCCCTGGCCTCCGCGGACCTCGACCTCGGCCCGGGCAGCGACTGGCAGCGGGCCCGCGAGCAACTCGCCGCACTGCCCGGCATCGGCCCCTGGACCGTCGGGACGATCGCCATGCGCGCCCTCGGCGACCCGGACGCCTTCGTCGCCACCGACCTGGGCGTCCGCCTGGCCGCCGGCGCCCTGGGGCTGCCCACCACCCCCGCGGCCCTCACCCGCAGGTCCCGCGCCTGGCAGCCGTGGCGCGCGTACGCCGTCCAGCACCTGTGGGCGACCGGCGACCACGCCATCAACCGCCTTCCGGCCTGACCGCCCGCATCGCAACGGCCTCTGCTCGACTTCGAACAATTCGAACAAGCAGGCATCATGACGTCGTGAGCGTGAGCATAAACATCGCAGGGCTGCCTCAGGAACGGATCGTCTTCGAGACCTCGCCGCTGGGCGAGCTGTGCCTCGCCCTGCACGCGCTGGCCGAGCCCGGCCACCACCCGGGGCTGACGGGCTGGATCACGGCGACGGCCGCCACGCTCCGGCCGGACCTCGCCGACCGCCTGCAGGAGGCCGACTTCCTGTGGCGCACCACGTTCTCCGACCTCTTCATGCCCTTCGCCGGGCTGCGCGGCGGCGCCGTCAGCCCGGGGGCGACCCTGGCCGACGAACTGGACCTGCTGGACCGGCTGGACGACGAGCAGTTCGTCACCACCGCCCTGGAGTTCTCCTGCCTCGCCCTCTACAACGAGGGCGGCACCTCGCCGCTCACCGACCGGGCCGCGCGCACCCGCGCGCTGGAACAGGCCGCCGCCCGCGGCCCCCGGCAGGTGGAGTTCGCCGAGCGCCTGCTGAAGGACCCCGCCTCCGTACGGGCCTGGGTGCGGCGGCTGTTCGAGGACTGCGACGATGCGTTCTTCGCGGACGTCTGGCAGCGGATCGAGCCCCGCCTGGCCGCCGACGCCCGGCACAAGACGGAGCTGCTGCGCCGCAAGGGGCTGCGCGAGGCCCTGGCCGGCGTCTCCAGGGCCCTGGTCCTGGAGGACGGCGGCACCCGCATCAGGGTCGACAAGCTCGCCGAAGGGAGGGCCACGGCGCTGGATCCCGCCGTGGGGCCCGGCCTGACGTTCGTGCCCTCGCACTTCGGCCGGCCGCACCTGATGGTCCTGCACCGGCCCGGGTGGCGCCCGGTCGTCCACTACCCGGTCGGTTCGCACGAACTGCCCGCCCCCACCTCGGTCGAGCTGCTCAAGCTGCGCCTCGAAGCGCTGGCCCACCCCGTGCGGATGCAGATGTGCCGCAGCACGGCCCGCACCGCGCACACGACGGGGGAGCTGGCCGGTGTCCTCGGCATCAGCGCGCCGGAGGTCTCCCGGCACCTGTCGGTGCTCAAGAAGGCCGGGCTGATCACCTCCCGCCGCCGGGGGCGCTACGTCCTCTACCAGCTGGACGTCAGGGCGGTGGCGCGCCTCAGCAGCGACTTCCTGGAGGGAATCCTGCGCTGAGACGCGCCACCCGCCGGATCAGTCCTCGACGCCGTAGTACTGCGCGAGGAAGCCGATCACCTCCTCCGCGTGCGGGCTCAGCTCCGGCAGGTGCGCCGCGAGGGCGCTGTGCATGGCCCCGGCGAGCTCGGCCCGTCCGGTGGCCGCGCCCTTGACGTAGGGGTCGAGGCGCCGGACGAGCTCGTAGTTGCTCTCCAGGTCGAGTTGACGCATCGTCCGCTCCAGCGGCGCCGCGCCGTCGGCCGGGACGGGCGGCAGCAGCCGGCTGACGAACGTGACGCGGTGCATCACGCGCCAGCACGGCGGCTTGCGGTCCGACTGGCGGGCCCGGCGCAGCGCCGCCGCGTTCGGGTCGGTGCCGTTCTCCAGCCAGGCCGGGTCGACGACCTTGTGGAAGAACGTCTCGAAGTGCTCGGTGTCCTCGCCGAGGTAGAAGCTGAGGAACCGGTACGCGTCCACCTTGCCCGGCGCGTTGACGGGCTTGCCGTCGGCGTCGAAGACCGGCTTGCGGTGGGCGTCGTACTGCTGGACGTTGCCCGACGGCGAGCAGGTGACGTTCAGCCCGAAGGAGCGCGTCGCCTCCTTGCCCCGCGCCCGGGTGACGGACAGGCCGCCGCCGACCGACGCGTCGAGCTGTGCGTTGATCCCGATGCCCATCACGTCGAAGGACGTGCCCACGGAGGTGCCCACGGAGCCGGACATCGAGTACGAGCCGGACGTCGTCTCGCTGACCGCGTCGGTCGTCTCCGTCGTCTCCGCGAAGAAGCCGCCGTCCGCCGTCCAGACGTAGGTGTTGACCAGGTCGCGGCGCGAGAAGCCCGCACCGGTGGAGCTGCCCGCGGTCTCCCGCCCCTTGCCGGGCGAGGTGTCGCCGCCGATCGCGCCGCCCAGCACCCGGCCGGCCCGCTCGGCGGTGGGGTCCGGGGCGTGGGTGTCGGTGGAGACCGACTCGTAGTAGCCGCGCAGCCGCTGCTGCTCGCGCTGGATGCGCCGCTTGATCGCGTACGCCTCGCGCGGCTTGTAGTAGCTGTACTCGCCGTGGTCGCGGCCGCCCGCGTAGTCGGGGTCGAGGACCCGGCCGCGCTCGTCGTAGCCGACCGCTCCGTCGAGCGTGCCCTGCTTGGTGTAGCGGGGGTTGAGGGGGAACGGGACGACGTTCCAGTCCTTGGGGATGTCCGGGTTGGGCTGGATGCGGTAGGCGACCAGGGTGCCGCTGTGCGCGAGCCGCAGCGCGAAGACGTCCGCGGTCTGGGACTGGACCAGGGCGAAGCCGGTGTTGACGGGGACGTAGCGGCGGCCCAGGGAGGGGTTGAGGGGCTTGAGCGGGTCCTCCCAGCTGCCCGACAGGTCGACCTTCATCGCACGGGCGGTGTTCTCGCCCTGGGAGACGGCCGTCTCGTCGGCCCAGCTGTTGGAGAACTCCAGGCTGCCGCGCACGCCCACCGACACCTTGGCCTTCGCCATGGACTTGGCCACGCCGAAGCCCAGCGGCGCGGCGATCATCCACATGTCGACGTCGACCTCGTTGGAGAGGGCGAAGCCGAACGCCGCGTCGACGCTGCGCTCCTTCGCCGACGACAGCGAGTGGACGACCTGGTCGGCCTGGGTGAACTCCACCGAGGCGATGCCGTCGTAGGTCGCGCGGTCGGGGTCGACGGTGTTGGGCGTGAGGTTCTCCGAGGGCACCGGCGGGGCGCCCTCCACGTAGCCGACCAGCTGCGGGTCGAACTGCACCTGGCTGACCCACTCGCTGACCAGATCGCCGACCTTGTAGCCGGTGACCAGGTGCCAGCGGCCGTCGCGCAGGTAGCCGTACGCCCGCTTGAGGACGCCGAACGCCTCGCCCTTGACGGTGTACTGCATGTCCGCGTACTCGGCGACGGCCGGTGCGCCCGAGACCGTCTCGTGGAACGGCGTGCGCATCGCGGCGAGCGCGGAGCGCACCTGGGCGGTGTCGCTGGAGACGGGGGCGGTGGACAGGACGGCGGCGGGCCGGGCGGGGGCGGCGCGCAGCGCCAGGTGGTTGCCGCGCAGCCCCTCGTCGCGGACGAGGTCGGCCGTCTCGTCGGTGGAGGCCCGGTCGAAGGACCAGTAGGCGATCAGGTCCTCCTTCTCGCCCCTGAGACGGGTGAAGAGGTTGTCGAGGACCTGCTCCTGGGTGCGGGCGGTCCGCCAGATCCGCACCTCTTCCAGGACACCGTGGAAGGGCTGTCCGGCCTTGCCGTCCTTGAGCCGCGCGCCGAGGGAGAGCTGGGCGTCCCCGTAGTCCGCGAAGCCCGTGGAGTCCGCGAAGTCCGCCTCTGCGGCGTCGGCGGGCTCCAGCGGGTCGCAGGCCACCGAGACGCCGTTGCGGTAGAGGCGGAAGACGCTCCCGCACGGGTCGGGGTTGGCCGTCCAGCGGGCCCCGCGCAGCCGGGCGGCGTGCGAACCGGTCGTGTCGGCCGCGGTGTTGCCCGCGTTCTCCTCGAACCGCCAGTGCGCCGTCAGCCCGCGGTCCCGCGCGGAGACGGGCGTGCCGAGCTGTGCCGCGTCGCGCGCCACGCCCCACAGCCGCGCCTCGGAGACGACGCCCGTGAAGGAGTGCGTCTCCAGGCCGTCCCGGGCGCGGCCGACGTCGAGCGTGCCGGTGTTGCCCTTGGGGCCGGGCCCCTCGTAGCGGGCGGTGCCGGCCTCACGGCCGTCGACGAAGAAGCGGACGTCCTGCCACTCCTGGAGGTCGACGGACTCCACGAGCTCCACGGTCTGCTTGACGGGCTTGCCGTCGGCGCCCGCCGCGGTGATCTCCTTGGAGCCCTTGCGCTCCTGCATCGACCGGCCGCCCTTGCGGACGACGGCGATCCGGTGGAACGTTCCCGCGGTGAGGGCCTCGGTGGAGGCGAACCGCACGAGCTTCCCGTCCGGCTCCTCGAAGCCGAACTCCAGCCGCCCGTCGGGCAGGACGAGCAGCCGGTACGGGACGCTGCCGCCCGCTCCGTCGGCGGCACGCCCCTTGGAGAGCAGGCCCTGGGGGGTGCCCAGGGCGTCGACGCGGCAGAACACCTCGAGGGTGAGGTCGCCGGTGATGTCGAGCGCGTCGTTGTCGGGTACCTCCAGATGGGCGCCGTCGGCGAGCTCGACCGCCCACGACTGCTCGTAGGCGGCGGCCAGGTGGGTCCACTCGCGCAGGGGGAAGGAGGCGCGGGTGGCGGTGAGGCGGTTGCCCACGGCGGCGACGATGCGGTAGCCGGGGGCCTCGCCGTCGGTGAGCGCCTCGGGGGCCGTGGCAGTGGTGACGGTGCCCTTGAGGGAGACGGTGCGGTGCTGCGGTGAGCGGTCGGTGACGACCGGCTTCCCGTCAGGCCCGGAAGCCGGCCCTGCACAGGGCCAGTAGCCCTGCAGGCCCGTCTCGTCGCCCTTGAGCCGCGTCTCCATTCGCTCACGGATCTCGGCCGCGGTACGGGCGGTGCCCCACAGCCGGACCTCGTCCATCTCGATGCGCGCGTAGTCCGGGATCCATCCGGCGTGGGAACTGCCGAAGCTGAAGGGCCCGGTGCCGCGGTAGTCGCCGTCCGCGGTGCGCCGGCCGACCTCCGTGCCGTCCCGGTAGAGCACCTGCTCACGGGCGGCCGCGGTGTAGACGCACGCCCAGTGGTGCCAGGCGGTGTCGGTGTACTTCTCCTTCGTGTCGAGGTCGTCCCCGTAGAAGGCGAAGGTGAAGACGCCGTCCGCCCGGAAGCCGATGTGCAGCGACGACCGCGTCTCGGCGTGGGACGTTCCGTGGCCGACCACATACTGCGGACGACCGTCAGGGGCCGCGGGCCTCCGCGCCCAGAACTCGATCGTGAAATCGGACCCGGCCAGGTCGACCCGCGCGTCCGTGACGGCGACGCCGCTCCTGCCGTCGAAGGACAGTGCGGGCGTCGCGGGCGGTGCGGGCGGAGCCAGCAGGCCGAGTGCGAAGGGGCTGTCACCGGCGTTGGCGTGGACGACGCGGGCTGCGCCGGGCACCCGCTCGGGGTTGACCCACGCCTCCAGCGTCAGGTCACCCGTCGCGGCGGCGCGGTCCAGCTGCGCGTCCATGGCCAGGACGTTCTGCCGCCCGTCGAAGGCGTAGGCCCGGCCGGGCTTGTCCGCGCGCCAGCGGGGGCCGTGACCCGTGACGAGGTCGGGCACGGCGCCGAGCGGGACCTCCTGTGCCTTGCCCGGGTCGACGACCAGGAGCCGGGAACCGGCGGACAGCGGCACACCGGGCCGGTTGCTCTCGGCCTGCTGCGCGTAGTCGTAGGCCTGCCCCGCGGCGCCGTTGACGGCGGCGGCGAAGTCGGCGGCCCGGCGCGGCAGCCGCCGCCAGATCTCGCTCTCCTTGCCGCGCTCGATCGTCAGTTCGCACAGCCCGGCGTCGCCGACGTCCATGATCCGGATGTTCAGGCCGGCGAGGTCGGTGCCCGCATCGCGGGCGGCGAAGGTCAGCGCCGTGCCGTCGGGGCCCGCGAGCTGCCGGGTGGCGCGGGACACGAGGGTGTCGTAATACGTGGCGAAGAACTGCCCGTTGGCACCCCGGAAGTACAGCACGACGCTGCCGGTGGCGCTGTCCAGCAGATACGGACGGTCGGCGCCGCGGGCGAACTCCAGCAGGGCGCCGGAGCAGCTGAGGCCGGTCCGGTCGACGGAGAGCTGCGGCATGGCCAGCGCGATGTCGTCGGCGCCCTTGAGGCCGCCGGTGAGGCGGGCGAGCTCCTCGCGCTTGGCGGTCAGCTCGGCCTGGATGACGGCGAGCTCGCGCTGGAGGTGGCCGATCTTCTCCTGACCGGCGTCGGCCTCGCGCAGCCGGGCCTCGGCGAGTGCGAGTCGGTCGCGCAGGCCCTGTACCTCGGAGTTGTACGAGCGGGCTTCGTGCCGCTCCAGGGTGACGGCGCCTTCGCCGCTGGATGCAGCCGTGCCGTAGTCGTACTGCACCACCCGGTCGCGGTTGATGCGGTCGATGGCGCTGATCGCCTTGCCGCTGTAGCGGTTGACGACGGCCGCGTAGCCGTCGCCCAGCGGCCGGAGGATGAAGTGGCTGTTCCAGCCGCTGATGTTGCGCCGGTACAGGACCAGTTCGGCGCCGTTGTCTCGGCTCTCGTGGTAGACGTGCACGTCGAGCGCGCCCGCCTTGTTCATCATGAAGTAGAGGGGGTAACCCTCGTAAGTGTCGCCGTACTCGACGAAGTGCCACACGGCGGACGCGTCGTCCTTGTCCGCGGTCCTGATCAGACGGGCGTCGCTCTGCGGCCGGCCCGACACCGCGAGGTACAGGTCCTTGCCGTCGCGCTGCTGCTTGAACCGCACGCGGTAGAACCACGCCAGCGGGTTGGCGTCCAGCTCGGTCTTGAGCGCATCGTGCTCCTCGCGGGCCTGCTCGGCGTCCGGCGTCTGCTGCGTCAGCCGCGCGATCTCCGTCTCCTTGCCCGCGGCCGCCCGGTCCAGCTCCCGCACCTGCGCGTCCAGCCGGCTGATCGCCTCCACGTCCCCGCTGGCCTCCGGCGCGGCCAGCACCGGCAGCGCCAGCTCGTCCGGCACCTGGGCGAGCCGCCCGTCGCGCCCGACGCCGAAGTCGACGGTGGCGAGGTAGGCGTCGCCTGTGGTGGCGCCGGTGGTGGCGCCGGTCTTCAGGTCCGGGCCGGACGTCGCGTACGACAGGAGGACGCGGGCCTGGCGCTTGGCCGGCTTGGGCTCCTGCCCGTAGCCGACGGCGGTCTCCTCCTGCTGGTGGTAGAGGATGGCGGACAGGCCGGAGACGGCGCTGCGGCCGGTGACGGCGAAGCTGTCGCGGCGCACGCCCGGGTGGTCGCCGATGGGCGCCTCCGACGTCACCCACTGCGGGCCGCCTTGGAGCTCGCCGTGGCGGGCGTGGTCGGTCTGGTCGTGCAGGCGGGTGCCCGAGCCCTCGTCGAAGCGGTAGTAGGCGACGAGCCCGGGGTCGTTGCCGATGAGGCGGACGCCCTTGTCGCGCTTGAGCTCGTCGGGGGTCCGGGCGCGGTCCCAGATCCGCACCTCGTCCAGCTCGGCGCGGGCGCTGTGGCGGCCCAGGGCGCGGCCCAGCAGCAGGGGGCCGGACCCGGTGTAGTCGGCGCCCGCGGTACGGCTGCCGACCTCCCTGCCGTCCTGGTAGACGGTCTGGCGGCGGGTACCGCGCTCGTACACGCAGGCCCAGTGGTGCCAGCCGGTGTCAGTGAACGTCTGCTCGGTGTTGAGGTCGTCGTCGTAGAAGGCGAAGGTGAAGGCGTTGCCGGCGCGGAAACCGCACTGCAGGGTCCTGTGCCCGGCGCCGTCCTCATCGCCGAGGGCGAGGAGGAACTCCTCCTGCCCTGTCGCCGTCCGCCGCGCCCAGAACTCGACGGTGAAGCCGGAGCCGGCGAGGCCGGGCCCCTCGGGCACGCGCACGTGCGCGTCACCCTCCCCGAACCGCAGCGCGGTCTCCGCGTGCCCCTCCGTGCTCACCACGGGTATCAGCGGCTGCCCCGTGAACGGGCAGGTGCCGGGGGCGCGTTCGTAGACGGCATCGCGGTGGGCCGGGTCCGGGCTCGTCCAGGCCCGGGTGCCCTGGAGGCCGAACAGCCCGTCGCGGCCCTGCTCGACGTTGAAGGAGTCGATGCGGCCGGTGGCGTCGTTGTGCGCGAAGACCTGCCAGCGCTGCTGCCCGTGCACGGCGGTGGGGACCAGCAGCGCGGCGAACCGCCCGCCGGTGAGGTTCCGTACGAACGACAGCTCCTGCGTCGGCTCGCGGAAGGGGCGCCCCTCCATGTCCGTTGTGCCCAGGCTGTCCTTGGCCGAATCCGGCCGGTCCTTGTGCCGGCTGCGCCGGTAGCGGGCCTCCAGTACGGGCTTCAGCTCCCCGCCGACGAGCAGGAACCGGTCGCAGAGCAGGGTGTCGCTCACCAGCGGCACCTTGGCGCCCGCACTGTCCTTGACGTAATCCGCACGGTCCGGGTCCCCGGACGACGCCCCACCGGCCAGCTTGTGGACCGCGTCGGGGTGGCCGGCGCCCACGGACTGGCGCAGCACCACGATGTGGGTGCCGTCGGACAGCGCGTGGAAGGGGGCGAGGGCCGTCAGCCTGGCCGTCGTGGACAGGAACGGGTCCGTCTCGTCCGCGCCCAGCCGCTCGCCCGGCGCGGCCTCGACCCTGCCGCCGCGCTTGACCGCGGGCAGCGCAGTGGCGCCCACGGCCGCGAAGCCCACGTCCGTGATCTCCGACGGGAAGGGCAGCGGCAGGGGATTCTCCGACCAGTACGCCGCGTCGAGCTCCCCCCTGGCCTCGTCGTGCCGCGCCAGATCGAGGACGGTGTAGACGAGCCGCCGCTCGTCGTCCATGGCCAGGGCGACCGTGGTGCCCTGGTGCCGCACGGTGGTGGTGTGCACGTAGGAACGGTCGCTGTAGACCTTTAACAGATGCTGCTCGCCGGACAAGGCGTGTCCTCCAGTTGGTACGGCCGGGGGGCCGGGGGGCCGGGCCCGGAAAGGCCGGGGGAAAGCAACGGGGAACCCCGCTGACCTGCGCCGCTCCCCGTCCGCGAGCGCAGCGATCACACGATTTACCGGCACGATTCCCGCGTCAAGGAACGCTTTCCGCCAGCGGGTCCGGAACAGGACCCACCGGGGCGCGGGGGTGGGGCGCTTGGGACCACATGCGGTCTGCGTGCTGATGTCGGCGCAACTGCTCTGCCATGGTCCGTGTGGGCTTGTTGGGCGGCGCCTCTCTCTTACCCCATCGAACGAATGACCTAGCTGGTGGCTGTGTGCCGGCGAAGGCTGAGCCTGGCAGCGGTGGGAGGCGCAGCGGTTCGAGGCAGGAAAGTGAAACCGACCAGGGGAGGGGGCACGCTCCCCGGCCCGCCGTCAGGTTCCTCGCGCTGAGAGCTGTTGCGACTCCGTACCCCGTCCAGTAGCCCAATTAGGCGCGTGAGCAGGGAAGTTGACCGGCCATGTGAACGGCATCCACACTGAGGCCCCTGCTTGGCCGGCCATGTGCAGGAGGTGGGGTTTGACAGGCATAGGAGCACTGGGCGACGAGCTGCCGGGCCTGTTCGAGGTCGCACAGACGGTGGGATGAGTGAGGCCAAGGTGGCTATCTGAGCCTCCGCAACAGAGGCCTCTTCCTATCGCCGCATTAGGCAGTGGTCCGGTCTTCTCTGCCGGTCGGTTCTGCCGCTACTTGAAGCGGAGGAGGAAGGCATGACCTACGTTATTGCAACCATCAACCTGAAGGGTGGAGTGGGGAAGACCACCACGACGGTTGCACTGGCAGAGTTTCTGTCGGCTGAGTTCGGCAAACGAGTTCTCGTTATCGACCTCGACCCGCAGACCAACCTCACGACCGTGTTGATCGGTGAGGAGAAGTGGAAGCGATTGAACGACGAGGAACGCACGCTGGCGACCTTATTCAAAGATGCGTTGCGCCCGGAAGGCGAGCCGGTCAGATTCGATCTTAAGAAGTCTCTGCAGCGATGCGTCTCGCCCATCAGTGAGGTGCGACGAGTGGACCTCCTGCCTTCATCCTTGGACCTCATCGACGTCCAGGACCGCCTCGCCTCGATGCCCTCCGGCCGATTTTTCTCCAATAATCCGACGGATCTGCTCCGGAAGGCTGTCAAGTCGGTCCTTGGCGACTACGACTACGTCCTCATCGACTGTCCTCCCAATCTCGGCATCGTGACGC
This sequence comes from Streptomyces rectiverticillatus, assembly GCF_013394065.1. Lineage (NCBI taxonomy): Bacteria > Bacillati > Actinomycetota > Actinomycetes > Kitasatosporales > Streptomycetaceae > Streptomyces > Streptomyces rectiverticillatus. The sequence goes on along the minus strand of NZ_CP040752.1, from coordinate 2,611,489 downwards.
TCAATGGTCTGCGCATCTCGGACGGCTACATCATTCCCACCATCCCGGACGTCCTCTCCACATACGGAATCCCTCAGATCCAGCGGCGGGTGAAAGAGTTCGCCTACAGCCTGGGAGACGACATTGCCGAAATCGGCATCGTGGTGACGAAGTACCGCAAGGCCTCTACGCTCCACGTCAACACGGTCCGTAGGCTGGAGAATGACCCGGAGTTGCCGACGGTTCTTCAGTCGTATGTCCCTGAAGCCAATCAAATCGCTGCCTCGGCGGAATATGTGGGGGCGGGTACTCTGCGCCAGAAGTACGGCTATCAAGGACAGCATCAAGTCCTTCGTTCGCTGACCGATGAATTCGTGTCATTGGTCGAGGAGCTTGTATGATTGATCGAGAATTTGATGATGCGGCTCCGCCCGGCCCTTCGGCGCCGCATCCCGAGGAGTCCGCGGAGGCCGTACTCCGCGCCGACGTGCAGCGCTGCGCCGAAGCACTGCTGAACCTCGGGTCATCGGCTCCCGACCTGGCCAGGACTCTCGCGCTCCTTGTGGAGACCATCGCCTTGGAAGCGGTACGGACGGGCCGTTTTTCGAGCGCGCTGAGCAAGGTCCTGGCTGCTGCGGCTTCCTCTGCGCACGAGACTGGAGCCGAGCGCAGCAAGGGCCGATCGAGGCGACGCGCCAAGGGCCTCATCGACCCCTTCGAGGTCTTCGCCGAACTGGGCGGCGACGGCCTGAGGGCTCGACTGGGCGCACTGGACCTCGAACAGCTCAGGGACATCGTCGCCGAACACGGAATGGACCACGATCGACTGGCGATGAAGTGGAAGGATCCACAGCGGGTCATGGAGCGAATCGTGGAGCGTGTAGAAGCCAGGACGGCCAAGGGGTCGGCATTTCGGGAACCCACCAGAGGTAGCACCCCGCCGCACGACTGACCATCCGGTGGTGCATCATGATGCACCCTCCTTCCGCCGGGCGCGGGCATGCTGTTCTCGGGGCAGGCTGGGGCAGTCGCGGGAGTCGACGATGTTCGCCTCGGTCCGGCCGTCGTCGGCCCGGTAGGGGAGTTCCGGGGTCCTCGTTCCGGCGCCGGGCGGGTGGGTGAGTGATGAGGATGGAGCCCATGGGTACCGTCGTCGTCATCTCGACCTAGGCCGCCGCGGTCAGTGCACAAGGTGGGCCGGCCGTCGGCTTCGGCAACGTTGGCGCGAAGGTGCCGCTACTCACGAGTGCATCACCCGCGTGTGCTTGCTCAGCGCGGACTGGAGGACGAACTGGCGGTCGAGATCACCGAACCTCTCGCGGTGATTCAGCTCGGCATCGACGATCCCGGGCCGGGCGCGTGATGTGCGCACCCGGCCCGCGGTGACTTACCTGGTCACGGCCTATCGTCTCTCCCCGGCGGCCCAGCTGGGCGCGGGCGATGCTCTCCCAGGTGACGACATCTGGTGACCCGTCCGGGGTAGATCTCGTGCGGCCGCGCCGCGATCCGGCCTCGTTCCAGCGGGCGAGATGTGACGTTTCCCGTTCGGGTCCTGGTCGGGCCGCTATTCCGTAGTGCCGCGGCAGAGGCCCTCGACGCGGAACCACAGGCCCGGGGCGTAGACCGCATGGATGACGGCTTCCTCTCCTCGCGTGACCCGCAGGATTCTCAGGGACCCGCCGGGAAGTACGTCGTATTGGTAAGTGATATCGGAATTACCCTCGACGGTGTCGTCGTAGGAGATATCCGCCGTATGTTCGTTCGCGTATTCCTTCGGCGGACGATTTTCCACCAGTTTGATGAAGACGCTCATGGGCCAACGGTACGGTCCTTGCGTGAGCTTCGCCTTCCGGGATGAGGGAAGGCCGCGGCGTCCACCAGATGAGCCCTGCTCCTGTTCACGGCAGCTCCTGTTCACGGCAGCCCGGCCGGGGGCGAAGCCTGCCTCACGCGGGGGATGAGCCGATCAAGTCGAGGTGGCGTTGACCGGTGCCCCTCAGGTCGCCGGCCCGGGGGCATGCACAGGGCATGCACGGGCTGTTCAGGCGTCGCCGTGCTGCAGGCGGTCGGACGCCGAAGTCCGGCTGGTCGCCAGCCAGGACCGCGCGGGCCCGGCGGGATGCGTGGTGTCCACGGTGAGGTGGAGCCGGGTGCCGCCTTCGCGGCCGGCCGGGTAGCTGCGTTGCTCGGTGGAATCGAAGCAGTGCCGGAGGACTTCCGCGACGCGGCGGGCGGTCTCGGGGGACGCGGCGACGACGCGAATGTCGGCGCGCCCCGCCGGGGGCACCGGCTCCGTTGGTGCGGGGGTGGGCGTGGTGCGTGCGGACGTCATGTTCACCGCCCCCGGCCGGAGAAGATCCGGCGGCGTACGCGGTTCCCGTGCGATTGCTCGCCGCGGTTACGGGCGACGAGGGGCCCGGCGGGGTCGTTGGCCGACCGGGGACGCTTCCGGTTTCTGCTGTCGCGCCATGGCAGGACGCCGCTGTAGTGGAAGCTCGCGATCCTTTCGTCGTGCTGGGCATTGAGCCGGTGGATCAGGAGGGCTCCCACGGCGACCAGGCCGAGGATCACGGCCAGGGTGACGGCGATCTCCACGGTCCTCACATCCCTCGGGCGGAGCGCGGAGACCCGGTCGGGTTCCCGGCCGGTGGCGGCGCGGTCCCACCCTCGGTCTCCCACTCCTCTTCGCGGCCCCGTGACTCCGTCGCGTCGTCGGCCGTTCGCTCGTCCTCCATCAGCCTGCTCGCGGTGAGGAGGCCTCCGGGGGTGGTCGCGGCGGACATCAGCCGGGCGGCCGCGGCCGGGTCGGTCTCCGGCGGAATGATCAGCAGGTCCAGGCGGTCCGCAGTGTAGGAGAACAGGAGGAGCTTGTGCGGGTCCTGCTCATTCGCGAACCACCCCACGTGCACCGTGTGTCCGGTGACGGGAACCCTGCGCGGGATCACGGGCCAGAAGGCCGGATTCACCGTGACGCGGGTGACCCGCCCCCAGGAGTGGTCCAGCCTCTCCGCCAGTGCGGGGAGCTCGCGGGAGAGGTCACGCGAGTGAGGCCACCAGGCGCCGTCCAGAAGCCCTGACGCCGTCCCTGACGCCGTCCTTGGCGTCAGGGACAGGCGGGCGGGCGGCGAAGGGGCATGCTCACCGGTGGTCGTACGGTCGATCGTGACAGCCATGATGCGAACCTGCCCTCCGGGCTCGTCGTCGGCGGCCCGGCATTGTGACTCGCCGGGAACGACACCCGCATGGAGGCCGGTGTACGAAGGGTTCCCGGTTTCTTCACCCTACTCCGGTAGGCGGGTCCACAGACCTCGCGCGGCCGGGCAACCCAGCGGGAACGCGGGCGTGCGACGTCCTGTGGGCGCCCCCGCCGCCGGCCTGCGGAGTGCGGTGGGGTTACTGCGAGCGCTTCGCCCGGTGCCGCCGGCATGGTCCGGACGGCAGCAGCCGGCAGACCTGAACGCCGGGGCGACGGCTCGGGGTCAGCCGAGGAAGGACAACCGGACCTGGCGGTCGGGGCCGCCCCGGTCGGTGGTCACCAGGACAACGGACTGCGAGGTCCCCAGCTCCAGCTCACCGCCGACCACGGGCAGCGTGGCGTGGGGCGGGACCAGAGCCGGGAGCATGTGACCAGGGCCGGGGCCCGCACCGCTGTGGCGGTCCCGCCGGCGGTCGTCCGCGGGAAGAACCTCACGGAGGGCTGCCAACAGCTCGTTGTCGCTGCCCGCACCGGTCTCGATGACAGCCAGGCCGGACGTCGCGTGCGGGGTGAAGATGTTCAGCAGCCCGTCTCGCCCATGAGTGACCTCCCGGAGGAACGCGGAGCACGCGTTGGTCAAGTCGTGCATGGTTTCGGGGGAGCCGGTTGTAACGTCGACAGTGCGGGTGGTGAAGGAGCCAGTCATGGTTCACCAGTACCCGCTGTGTAGGAGCAGCGCTGACGGCTGGACGGGTTGTTCCGCCGGGACTCCGGTCGCCGAAGCCGACCCGCCCGGCGCGCGTCAAGGGTCGCTCTGCTCAGGCCTGTCCGTGACGTGCGGGCAGGACTAGGCTGCGCGGTGAGGCCCCAGCCCTCGGCAGCATCGAGATGTGATCCGCTCCGAGGAGGCACGTGGTGCCCGTAGAGCGCACAACCGTCCCCGCCCCCGCTGAAGCCCGCCGAGGGGCAGGCGGGCGAGTGTCCGCGTCGCGCTGTCACTCCCCGCCCTCCGGCGGCCCACGAGAGCGCGTGCTCATGGTCCGTGGAAGGCTGGACCTCTCCGGGGTCCCGAGGCTGCGCGAGCGCCTCCTGCACGTATCCCACAAGCCCGGAAGCCGGCTGATCCTCGACCTGTCCGGCGTCACCTCCTGTGACGCCCTGGGCCTTGGACTGCTCGTCGCCACCGCCCGCCGGGCCCGGCACTCCGGCGGCGACCTCTGGCTTGCCGCGCCGCGTCCCGCTGTCGCCCGGGCGCTGAAAGCCAGTGGGCTGAGCAGGCTCCTCCCGGTCGGCTCCAACCGGACTGCCGCCATCCGGACAGGGCCTGCCCGACCGCCGTGACGTCACCCACCACACCCGCTCAATGGCCCCTGACCAGCAAAAACGCCCCTCCCGAGGGGAGGGGCGTGCAGTGTGGAGAGAGCGCCCCCGGCAGGACTCGAACCTGCGGCCAAGCGCTTAGAAGGCGCCTGCTCTATCCACTGAGCTACGGGGGCCGGTGTGTGCGGCGGTCGCGGACGGCTGAAGCCCCGGGCTCGGTGGTGCCGTGACCTTGCCGGGGACAAGGATAGGGCTCCGCTCACCTCGTCCCGGTTGCTTCACCTCCGTGCCACGATGTGGAGGTTTAGTGAAGCGGTCCTGATAATCGCAGGCAGGTACGAATCTTGCACCGTTTTTCACGCCCCAGGCGACGGGTGTTGTGTACTCGTTATGCCTGAGCCCCGTGCGCCACGCCTCGCGCGCCATGGCCTATACGCTTCAAAATCACACCAGAATTGGGCATTCTGCACGTGTGGCGACCTTGGAAGTACGGCCCCGACTGCTCGACGCACTGTCCGCACTGCGTGACCGTGTCGACGCCGCACGCTTCCCCCTCCCTCTTCCCGGCGCCGCCCGCGCCCGCCGAAACCGTGCCGAACTCCTGGCGCAACTCGATGACTACTTGGTGCCCCGCCTGTGCGCCCCCGAAGCGCCGCTTCTCGCGGTCGTCGGGGGATCGACCGGCGCGGGAAAGTCCACCCTCGTCAACTCCCTGGTGGGGCGGCGGGTCACCGAGGCGGGGGTCCTGCGGCCGACGACCCGCACGCCTGTGCTGGTCTGCCACCCGGACGACCACCACTGGTTCGCGGGGCAGCGCGTGCTGCCCGAGCTGCGCCGCGTCTGGGTGCCCGCCCAGGACATCAGCACCCTCTACGACACCGACCCCGAGGGCCGCCGCGGCGACGAGGACGAGGCCGCCGAACCCCCCTCCCTGCGCATCGAGACCGACCGCGCCATGCCGCCCGGCCTCGCCCTCGTCGACGCCCCCGACATCGACTCCCTCGTCGCGCGCAACCGCGAGCTCGCCGCCGAGCTGATCTGCGCCGCCGACATCTGGGTGCTCGTCACCACCGCGACCCGGTACGCCGACGCGGTGCCCTGGCACCTGATGCGCACCGCCAAGGAGTACGACGTCACGCTCGTCACGGTGCTGGACCGGGTGCCCCACCAGGTCGCCACCGAGGTCTCCCGCCACTACGGCGCCCTGCTGGCCGCCGCGGGCCTGGGCGACGTGCCGCGCTTCACCATCCCCGAGCTCCCCGAGTCCGCGGGCGGCGGCACCGGGCTGCTGCCCGACACCGCCGTCGCGGGACTGCGCGGCTGGCTCCACCAGCGCGCCCAGGACCCCGCCGCCCGCGCCGTGGCCTCCGCCCGCACCGTCGCCGGCCTGCTGGCCTCCCTGGCCTCCCGCCTGCCCGGGCTCGCCGGGGCCGCCGCCGTCCAGCACGCCGCCGCCGTCCGGCTGCTGCAGCGCGTGGAGGACGCCTACGCGAGGGCCTCGGAGCGCGTGCGGTCCGGGGTCGCCGCCGGGGAGACCCTCGCGGGCGACGCCCTTACCCACTGGCGCGGCCACCCCGACGACAGCACCTCCGACGAGCTGCTCGGCGCGCTCACCGCCTCCCTCGCCGCCCTCGTCGGCTGCGCCGTCGCCGCCGCCGACGAGGAGGTCGCGGCCGCCTGCACGGGTGACCCGGCCGCGGACGCCGTCCTCGCCCCGCGCGACCCCGACGGGGCCGTCGGCCGGATCGGCGTCGCCGTGCGCCGCTGGCGGCGCTGCCTGGAGGAGCTCGCGGAGGAGGAGGTGCGGGCCGCCGAGAAGGGCGCCGGCGTCGACGCCGACCGGGCCGCCGCGCTGCTGGCCGCAGCCCTGCTGGGCGGCGGGCCCGCCCGCGCGGCCGGGGAGAGCCTCGCCGAACTGCTCGGCGCCCAGGGTGCCCTGCGCCTGCGCGACCGCGGCGGGCAGCTCCTGGCCGAATGCCTCGGCGGCGTGCTCGACGCCGAGCGCGACCGCCGCACCGCCCCGCTCGAAGCCCTCGACGTCACCCCCGACCACCAGGTCGAGCTCATCGCCGCGCTGTCCGTACTGCAGAGGGAGAGGTGACCACCGTGCGCCCCGCCGACCAATCCGCCGATCGATCTGCCGAACGATCCGCCGACCGGCGTGCCGGAACCCGGGACGAACGGTCCGCCGGCCGCCGCCCCGCCCCCACTCCCGACGACGCCCCCGCTGCCTCCACCTCCACAGGCAGCTGGGACGACGGCCTCATCGCCCGCCGCGCCCGCCCCGACCGCCCCCCGCGCGCGGGCAGCGCGGGCAGCGCACCCGAGGCACGCAACGCACCCCCGCCACGCCCGGAGACCCTCCCGCGCCCTCCCGCCGTACCCGCGCCGCACCCCGGCGCCGCCGTCCTGCGGCCCCGCCTGGACGCCCTCCGCGAGCTCGTCGGGCTCTCCCGGGCGCGGCTGGACCGGCGCACCCTCGCCGAGGCCGGGCGGGTCCTGGACGAGGCCGTCGCCCGGCAGCGCCACCCGCTCGACCTCACCGTCGTGGCCATCGCCGGAGCCTCCGGAAGCGGCAAGTCCACCCTGTTCAACGCGCTCGCCCGGGCCCAGCTGTCGGAGGCCGGCGTGCGCCGCCCCACCACCGCCGCGCCCGTGGCCTGCGTGTGGACGGAGGAGCCCGAGCGCGCGGACGGCGTCCTCGACCGGCTCGGCATCCCCGCCCGCTCGCGGAGGCAGCCCGTCCGCCCCTACGACCCGGCCCTGAACGGGCTCGTCCTGCTCGACCTGCCCGACCACGACTCGGCCAGCCCCGGCCACCGCGAGCAGGTGGACCGGCTCCTCGGCCTCGTCGACGCGGTGATCTGGGTCGTGGACCCCGAGAAGTACGCGGACGCGGTCCTCCACGAGCGCTACCTGCGGCCCCTCGCGGGCTACGCCGAGGTGTCGTTCATCGTCCTCAACCAGGTCGACCGGCTGGGCACGGACGCCGCCGACCAGGTCCTCGACGACCTGCGCCGCCTCCTGGACGACGACGGCATCGCCCTCGGCGAGCACGGCGAGCCCGGCGCCGAGGTCCTGGCCCTGTCGGCCCTCACGGGCGACGGCGTCGGGGAACTGCGCGAGAGCCTCGGCAAGTTCACGGCGTCGCGGGGCGCGGCGCTGCGGCGCCTGACGGCCGACGTGGACGGGGTCTCGGCGCGGCTGCGCGGCGCGTACGTGGCGGACGGGCGGCCGGGGCTGACGGAGTCGGCGCGGCACGAGTTCGAGGACCGGCTGGCCGAGGCGGTCGGCGCCCAGGCGGCGGGGCTGGCCGCGGAACGCGCCTGGCTGCGGGACGCCGGACGTGCCTGCGGGACGCCGTGGACGCGGGCCCGGCAGTGGTGCGTACGCGGCCGCGCGGCGAGGAAGACCGGGGGAGCGGTTGCTGCCGGGGCTGCCGGGGCGAGTACGAGCGCCGGTACGAGTGGGAGTACGCGGAGTACGGGCGCGGATCCGAAGGCAGCGGCGGAGGCGAAGACCGGCGCGGCTGTACCTGCGCCCGCGTCCCCGTTCCCGTCTGCGCCCCTCCCCGCGGCCGCAGGGGCGGGCACGGACGCTGACGGCCCCGCCGCGCCCCCCGCCCGCGCGGTGTCCCGCCCGCTCGTGGAACAGGCCGTACGCGCCCTGGCCTACGAGGCGTCCGCCGGGCTCCCCGACCCCTGGGCCCTGGCCGTGCGCGAGGCGGCCCGGCGCGGGGCCGAGGGGCTGGCGGAGGCCCTGGACGCGGCGTCCGCCGCCGCTGCCGCCGCGATGGCCGGCGCCGGGGCGCCGGGGCGGCCGGGCATGTGGCGCACGGGCGCCCGCCGGGCGAGTGCGTGGTGCACGGGCGTGGACCGCCCGGCCGCGCCGCCGGCGACCGGCGGGGATTCCTCCGGGCGGACCGGTTGGCGCACCGGCGGGCGGCTCGTCGCCGGGCGGCGTGCGCGCGGAGGCGGTGCGGCCCGGCAGGTCCGGCCCGGGTGGTGGGCCGTGGCCGCCGCGGTGCAGTGGGTGCTGTCGGCGCTGCAGGCCGTCGCCGCGGCGTGGCTGCTCGGGGTGCTGACCAGCGGCTGGGGCGGCGACTGGTGGATTCCGGGGCTGCTGCTGGCGGGCGGTGGCGCGGGCGCGCCGGCCCTGGCCTGGTGCTCTCGCGCGATGGCGCGCGGGCCGGCGCGCCGGTACGGGCTGGAGACGGAGCGGCGGCTGCGGAATGCGGCCGCGGGCTGCGGGCGGGAGCGGGTGCTGGAGCCCGTGGCGGCGGAGCTGCTGCGGTACCAGGAGGTGCGCACCCAGTACGTGATCGCGGCGGGTGAGGCGTGAGGGAGACGGAGCTCTCCGTGTGAGCCCGTGAGGGTGACGCAGTTCTCCACAACCGGCCCCTGGTCCACAGCCCCCGGCGGGATGTTCCACGTGAAGGCAGCATGGCTTCACGAAGCACGAAGCAAGAAGCACGAAGCAAGAAGCACGAGACACGAAGCAGGTTCCGGAACGGGGGAGGGCGGTCCGTATGAACGAGACGCTGGTGACGGTCGTGGGAAACGTCGCGACGGAGCCGGACTACCGGGAGGCGGCGAACGGCTCGCCGTCCTCGCGGTTCCGCCTGGCGGTGACGGTGCGCCGCTGGGACCGGTCCAAGGAGGAATGGGCGGACGCGTACACGAGCTTCTACACCGTGTGGGCGTGGCGCGCGCTCGCGGCCAACGTGGTGGAGTCGCTGGACGTGGGGGAACCGGTCGTGGTGCAGGGCAAGTTGCGCATCCGGGAGGAGGAGCGCGAAGGGAAACGGTGGCTGTCGGCGGAGATTGACGCGGTGTCGGTCGGTCACGACCTGAGCCGCGGGACGTCGGTCTTCCGCAGGGTGTCACCGGCGAGGGCGCTGCCCGCGGAGCCGTCCCCTCCCTCACCCCCTCCGGCCGTCCCCGCCGGCGCGGAGCCTCCGCCCTTCTGAGGAGCCGCCGCCCTTCTGAAATGGTCGGTTTGTCCCGGTGATTTATCGATATTGCCAGGTCAGGCCGCGTTTCCCCGGTAACGATTCCGATTCGGATCGATTGAGCGGCCCCTCCCGTGGGGATGGTGTCGCGCTCGCTCTTTAAGATCACGTTCACAGCAACGTGCCACGGGGGGTCGCGGCGGCGGGACTACGGCCGCGCGCGACAGCGTGCAACGGGGGCTTCTGAGTCGTGAGTTCGGTGGCGAGGCGCGCCGACTTGTTCTGCGTTCGCCCGGAAGGAAGTCGATGATTTCTGTCAGGAGGCGGGGAGCCGCCCGCCTTGCCGCAGCCGCCCTGGCGACGGGACTGGCCGCGGTGGGCACGATAGCCGCGGCGGGCCCCGCCGCCGCGGACGACGCGCCGCAGAACCCGGGCGGCGTCGCCGCCACGCTCGGCGGCATCACCGCGGGCTCGGGCGCCGTGGTGCACGACCGGCGCAAGACGGGCGAGGTCCCCGCGGGCCTGTTCGAGATGAAGGTCGACGGGGGCGGCACGCTGCAGACGTACTGCATCGACATCCTCACCAACCGGGTGGACGGCGCGCGCTACCGCGAGGTCGGCTGGGGCGAGTCGTCCCTGCACGCCAACAAGGACGCGGGGAAGATCCGCTGGATCCTCCAGCACTCCTACCCCCAGGTGAACGACCTCGCCGCGCTCGCCAAGGACGCCGGTACGGGCCCCCTCGACGCGAACACCGCCGCCGCCGGCACCCAGGTGGCCATCTGGCGGTACTCGGACGGCGCCCAGGTCGATGCCAAGGACCCCGCCGCCGAGAAGCTCGCCGACTACCTCTACAAGAGCGCGAAGGACGTCGAGGAGCCCGAGGCGTCCCTGACTCTGACGCCGCCGGCGCTCTCGGGCAAGCCCGGCCGGAAGCTCGGCCCGGTCGCCGTGCGGACGACGGCGAGCAGTGTCACCATCACTCCTTCAGGTGATGCCGTGGCCCGGGGCGTGAAGATCGTCGACAAGGACGGCAAGCCCGTCGCCGCCACCGGCAACGGCGGCGAGTTCTACGTGGACGTCCCCGCGGGCGCCCCCGACGGCTCCATGGCGCTGAAGGCCACGGGCGCCGCCAAGGTCCCGGTCGGCCGGGTCCTCATCGGCGACCACACCACGACCCAGACGCAGATCCTGGCCGGCTCGAGCGAGAGCGCCGTCTCCGCGGGCGCCACCGCGCACTGGACGGGCAAGGGCGCCGCCCCGGCCCTGTCCGCCCGGAAGAACTGCGCCAAGGGCGGCGTCGACGTCACCGCCGACAACCAGGGCGACGCCCCCTTCACCTACGAGCTGGCCGGCACGAAGCACACCGTCGCGCCCGGCAAGTCGGAGACCACCCTGGTGAAGGTCGGCGAGGACCGCGCGTACCGGTTCACGATCACGGGCCCGGGCGGCCTGTCCAGGACCTTCGCCGGGATCATGGACTGTGCGACCTCCGCCGCCACCGCGGCCGCGGCCCCCGCGGGCGGCGCCGCGGGATCCGGCCCGCAGCCCGGTCCGGTGTCCGGCGCCGCGGGCGGCGGGGACGGCGGGGAGGACGGCGGCACCGCGGACGACGGCACCAAGGCCACCCTGGCCTCCCGTATGAGCCCGGCGTCGACGGGCGGGGGCGCCGGCAAGGCGGCCGCAGTCCGGGCCGACGGGGACCTGGCCGCGACCGGCGGCAGCCACACGACGCCCACGATCGCCGGCATGGCGATAGCGCTGATCGTCGCCGGCAGCGGCGCGGTCTACCTGCTGCGCCGCGAGCGGGCGGCCTCCGGGGAGTGAGTGGCGGGCGGGGCGCCGCGGGGCCTCCGGGCCCTGCGGTGTCCGCCCGGGATCGGACCGCGTCCGTATCGGGTTTCCGCCCCGGGCGTCCGGTGCGGCAAGATGGGTGTATCTGCCCTCACGCGGCGGAGCCGCACATTGGCCCTTCTCGATTGCCGGACGGTTTCTCTTGGCTGAGTACATCTACACCATGCGCAAGACGCGCAAGGCGCACGGCGACAAGGTCATCCTCGATGACGTGACGCTGAGCTTCCTGCCCGGTGCGAAGATCGGTGTGGTCGGCCCCAACGGTGCCGGTAAGTCCACCGTCCTCAAGATCATGGCGGGTCTGGAGCAGCCGTCCAACGGCGACGCGTTCCTCACGCCCGGCTACACCGTCGGCATCCTGATGCAGGAGCCGAAGCTGGACGAGTCCAAGACCGTCCTGCAGAACGTCGAGGACGGCGTCGCGGAGATCAAGGGCAAGCTCAACCGCTTCAACGAGATCGCCGAGCTCATGGCGACCGACTACTCGGACGCCCTGCTCGACGAGATGGGCAAGCTCCAGGAGGAGCTCGACCACGCCAACGCCTGGGACCTCGACGCCCAGCTCGAGCAGGCCATGGACGCCCTGGGCTGCCCCCCCGGCGACTGGCCGGTCGTCAACCTCTCCGGTGGCGAGAAGCGCCGCGTCGCGCTCTGCAAGCTGCTGCTCGAGGCCCCCGACCTGCTGCTCCTCGACGAGCCCACCAACCACCTCGACGCCGAGTCGGTGAACTGGCTGGAGCAGCACCTCTCCAAGTACGCCGGCACCGTCGTCGCGATCACCCACGACCGGTACTTCCTGGACAACGTGGCCGAGTGGATCCTGGAGCTCGACCGCGGCCGCGCGCTCGCCTACGAGGGCAACTACTCCACCTACCTGGAGAGCAAGCAGGCCCGTCTGAAGGTCGAGGGCCAGAAGGACGCGAAGCGCGCCAAGCGCCTCAAGGAAGAGCTGGAGTGGGTCCGCTCCAACGCCAAGGGCCGCCAGGCCAAGTCCAAGGCGCGCCTCGCCCGTTACGAGGAGATGGCGGCCGAGGCCGACAAGATGCGGAAGCTGGACTTCGAGGAGATCCAGATCCCGCCGGGCCCGCGCCTGGGCTCCATCGTCGTCGAGGTCAACAACCTCTCCAAGGCCTTCGGCGAGAAGGTCCTCATCGACGACCTGTCCTTCACCCTGCCGCGCAACGGCATCGTGGGCGTCATCGGCCCGAACGGCGCCGGCAAGACCACGCTGTTCAAGATGATCCAGGGCCTGGAGACCCCGGACTCCGGCGAGATCAAGGTCGGCGAGACCGTCAAGATCTCGTACGTCGACCAGAGCCGCGCCAACATCGACCCCAAGAAGACCCTGTGGGCCGTCGTCTCCGACGAGCTGGACTACATCAACGTCGGCCACGTCGAGATGCCCTCGCGCGCCTACGTCTCCGCCTTCGGCTTCAAGGGCCCGGACCAGCAGAAGCCGGCCGGCGTGCTCTCCGGCGGTGAGCGCAACCGCCTCAACCTGGCGCTGACCCTCAAGCAGGGCGGCAACCTGCTGCTCCTCGACGAGCCGACCAACGACCTCGACGTCGAGACCCTCTCCTCCCTGGAGAACGCCCTGCTCGACTTCCCGGGCGCCGCTGTGGTCGTCTCCCACGACCGCTGGTTCCTGGACCGGGTGGCCACGCACATCCTGGCCTACGAGGGCGACTCGAAGTGGTTCTGGTTCGAGGGCAACTTCGAGTCCTACGAGAAGAACAAGATCGAGCGCCTCGGCCCGGACGCGGCCCGTCCGCACCGCGCCACCTACAAGAAGCTCACCCGGGGCTGACCGTGGCGCGCCACCTCTACTCCTGCCCCCTGCGCTGGTCGGACATGGACGCCTTCGGCCATGTGAACAACGCGGTCTTCATCCGTTACCTCGAAGAGGCGCGGATCGACTTCATGTTCCGGCTGGCGCCGGGGGAGGGGAGCACGTCGTTCCAGGGCGGGTCCGTCGTGGCCCGGCACGAGATCGACTACCTGCGCCCCCTGGTGCACCGGCATGCTCCGGTGACCGTGGAGACCTGGGTGACGCGGCTCGGCGCCGCGTCCCTGACCGTCGCCTACGAGGTCAAGGACGAGGAGCACGTCTACGTCCGCGCCAGCACCGTCGTCGTCCCCTTCGACTTCGAGGCGGGCCGCCCCCGGCGGATAACCGCCGAGGAGCGGATGTTCCTGGAGGAGTTCCGGGACGAGGAGGAGGCCGGCGGCGGGCGCGGCGACGGGTCCCCCAAGGAGGCCGTCGCCGTATGACGGGGCTCCAGCCTCCGACCGGGCAGCGGCTGCGGTTCGCCGATGCCGGGGAGACGGCCGACCTGGTCGCCTTCCTGGCCCGGCTGATCCACTACGACCGGGCCGCCGTGGTCCGGCTGCAGGCCGCCGGCGGGGTGCTCGGCGTCTTCGGCCGCCCGCCCTCCTTCGAGGTGCTGGCGGTCCGCACGGCCCGGCTGGCCCACGGCGGGGCGCTGGACGTCACCGTCTCGGCCGGGCAGCTCGCCGACGCCCTGGACGCGGCACCCGCCGCGCCCTCGGGCGAGCTGGAGATCACCGTCCCCGCTGCCGTCACCGGCCCGCCCTGGGCCGGGGTGCTGCCGCCCCGCGGTGGCTGGCAGCGCGTGGAGGGCCTTCCCGGCCAGGAGATCCTGAGGAGCGCGGTCGGCGCGGCGGTCGCGGAGTTCCGCGCCCGCGACGAGGCGCTGCCCGAGCAGCGCCGCACGCGGGTCGAGCGCGACCGCATCGGCCGCGAGATCTGGTCCCGCACGCTCGGCGAGACCGGGCTGCCGCTGCGCGCGGTCCACGCCGCGCAGTCGCTGGGCTTCCTGCGGCCCGCGCGCGCGGGTGCAGGCTCCGTGAGCCGCTCGTCGGCGCAGGGCTCCCGCACGGGCACGGCCCTGGCGCCCGAGGCGCCGGTGGTGCTCTTCGCCGCGGCCGGCTGGCTGCGGCTGACCACGCCGTACGGCTCCATTGCGGTACGGACGGGCGGGGTCTCCGGGCTGACGGTCACGCCCGCCTGAGGCTCGGCCCCGGGGAGAGCCCGGGAGCTCAGCCCTCGGTGTTCACCATCGACGCCGCCGCATACGTCAGGTAGTTCCACAGCTGCTGCTCCAGCTCCGGAGCGAGCTGCAGCTCGTCCACCGCGTCCCGCATGTGCCGCAGCCACGCGTCGTGCGCGGCCCGGTCGACGGTGAAGGGTGCGTGGCGCATCCGCAGCCGCGGGTGGCCCCGGTTCTCGCTGTACGTCCGCGGCCCGCCCCAGTACTGCATGAGGAAGAGCACCAGGCGCTCCTCGGCCGGGCCGAGGTCCTCCTCGGGGTACATCGGCCGCAGCAGGGGGTCGCCCGCCACGCCCTCGTAGAAGCGGCGGACCAGGCGCCGGAAGGTCTCCTCGCCGCCGACCTGCTCGTAGAAGGTCTGCTCCTGAAGCGTGCCGCGCGGAATCTCAATCACCCCTCCATGGTCTCAGACGCACCGGCCGAGGACCGGCGATGTAGGACCTTCGCACAAACCGCAGCCGCGGCGCACAGTGGAGGCATGGGCGCCACCCACCTGAAGCGGGACATGGAGCTGTCCTCGGCGCTGCGGGCAGAGCTGGTCGAGAGGCTGCGGGCGGCCGGTGAGCTGACCGACCCCCGGTGGCGGCGCGCCTTCGCCGAGGTGCCCCGGGAGCTGTTCGTCCCCGTCTACTACACCGGTGTCATCGGCGGCTACCAGCGCATCTCCGGCGGCGACCCCGACCCCCTGGGCCATGAGGACTGGCTGGTCGGCGCCTACGCGGACGAGCCGCTCGCCACCCGCGTCCGGGACGGCGAGCCGATCTCCTCCAGCAGCCAGCCCTCCCTGATGGCCAGGATGCTCTCCGCCCTGAACGTCCAGGACGGCCACCGCGTGCTGGAGATCGGCACGGGCACCGGCTACAACGCGGCCCTGCTCGCCCACCGCCTCGGTGAGGGCCAGGTCACCACCGTCGACCTCGACCCGGAGATCACCGCCTCCGCCCGCGACCACCTCACCGAGGCCGGCTTCCACCCGGAGGTCGTCACGGGGGACGGCGCGCTCGGCTGCCCGTGGCGCGCCCCGTTCGACCGGATCCTCGCCACCTGCGGCGTCTCCCGGGTGCCGCCCGCCTGGATCGCGCAGACGCGACCGGACGGCCTGATCCTCGCCCCGCTCGCCACCGGCCTGATCGCGCTGCGGGTCGCGGACGCCACGCACGCCGAGGGAAGGTTCCTGCGCACCCCCGCCTACTTCGTTCAGCTGCGCGGCGGCGCGGCCGCTCCGGTGCCCCGGATCCGGGGCCTGCCCTGCCGGCTGCTGCAGAGCGAGCGCTTCCGCTTCCTGCTGACGCTGACCGCCGGTGCACTGGACCCGGCGGGCGCCCACGCCGTCTGGCGCGCCGAGGGCCGCCCGGGGCGCGAGCGCTTCGGCGTCTCGGTCGCGGGCGACGCCCAGTGGGCGTGGCTGGACCACCCCGAGGGCCCGTGCAGGTGGCCGCTGGGCGGTACGCGCCGGCCCTGACGTATCCGACGGACCGGCGCCCGCGGCCGGTCAGCCCCGGTGCAGGGTGATCGTCGTCCACGCCCCCACGTGCACCCGGTCGCCGTCCTGCAGCGGCACGGGTACGTAGGGCTGGATCGGCGTCTCCGAGCCGTTGATGGTGGTGCCGTTGGTGGAGTCCTGGTCGACCACGGCCCAGCTGCCGTCGGGCTGCTGCACGAACATCGCGTGCTGGTGCGAGACGCCGGGGTCCTCCGGCGGGCGCGACAGGTCGATGTCCGGCGACTCGCCGGTGCTGTGGCGCCGCCGCCCGACCGTGACCTGGGGCCCGTTCAGCGGCAGTTGCAGCTCGGGGGAGTACGCCGGGAGGTTGAGCCCGGCGGCCTCGGGGCCGCTGCGGTTCATCATCGCCATGAAGTACTCGCGGTCGGGCGCCACGACGGCCGTCCACCCGGCCGGCGCGTGCTGCTGGGGCGCTCCCTGCTGCCCCGGTACCCCGCCCGTCGCCGCGTGCTCGTACCCGTAGGGCGAGGCGGGCGGCGCCGTGGCCGTGCTCGGCGGGGGCAGCATCCAGTCGCCGTCGGCCGCGTCCGCGTAGACCGGCTCGGAGTACGGCGAGGACGTGGGCGTCTCCGGAGTGAGCGGCTCGGCGGGGCGGTTGATCCGCGACGGGCGCGAGCCGTAGTACTCGTAGGACTGCGGCGGCTGGGTGTGCTGCGGCGGGGGCGGCGGAGCCGACTGCAGCCCCTGCGGGGCCGGCGGTGGCGGCGGCCCGAACGAAGCGCCCGTCCGGGTCAGGAAGTTGTACCGGCACTCCTCGCAGAAAGGTGCCTGCGCCTCGCGGGGCGTACGGCAGTGCGGGCACAGCTCCGCCTGGACGGTCGTGTCCCCGGTGTGCCCGCCGAAGCCGTAGCCGGGCGCGCCCTGCGGGCTGCTCGGGGGCGGCAGGGGCGCGCCGGTGGGCGGTGCGGGGGGAGGCGGCGGGACGGCGCCCGTGGCACCGGCGGGGCCGGGCCGGTCGGGCGCCCCCGACATGCGGTGGCCGCACACCTCGCACCAGTCCTCGGCCGTCGACTGGTGGCCGTTCGGGCAGGTCGGCATGTCGGTTGATCCCCCTCGTGTGCCGTTCGTTGCGGTCGGTGCCGGCGGGGCGGTGGCCTGCCGGCGGTTGCTTTCCAGGGTCGGGGCGGACGGTCCGCGCCACGGCACACTCTGCGGCCGCCACGCCTCCCGGCGCTACTTCTTCACCCGTACGGTTTTCGTCGAGCGTGTTTCGAGGGTCATCTGCGCCTCCGCCGTGACCTTCGCCTTCAGCCGCACAGTACCCGTCGCGGCATCCACCACGTCCACCACCTTGGCGAGGAGTTTCGCGGTGTCCTCGTTGCCGGAGCGGTTCGCCAGCTGGACGGCGCGGCCGAGCTTGGCCGTCGCCCCGTCGATATCGCCCGACCGGCGCAGGTCCAGGCCCTGCTGGATGACCCGGGCCAGCTCGGCCTGGCCGGTGTAGTGGGCGACCTGGGGGTTGAGGGAGGTGGACGCGGCGAGATCGTCCGTCCAGACCGCCCGCACGAGGCCCTGGGCCGGCACGTGCGGAGAGGAGCCCGCCGGCGCGGGCAGCACCAGCGAGACGCGGGCGGCGAGCATCTCCTCGCCCACCGCGGCCGCGGGCACCCGCACGCACAGGTGGTAGTCGCGGGACTCGTCGCCCCAGGAGCCGGTGGGGTAGTCGCCGATGCGCGGGCCGGCGTCCACGCGCCGCTCGGTCAGCGTCTCCAGGGACGGTGCGACCTGCTTGAGGAACTGCACCTCGGCGCCCTGCGGCGTCCACAGGCGCAGGGCCACGTCCGCGACCTCTTTACCCATGGCGTTCTCCATCATCCGCGTGAAGTCGGCGGACAGCCCGGCCGGGTCGGCGACGATGTCGGCCGTGCCCAGCAGCGCCGAGGCGATGCCGGTGACCTCCTTGACCTCCCAGTCGGTGCCCACCCCGCGCGCGTCACAGGTGAACCGGCCCGCACAGACCTGCAGCGAGGCGCGCAGGGCGTCGGGCTCCTCGTGCTCGTTGCGGCCGTCGGTGAGCAGGATGCCGTGGCGTATCGGCGCCTCGGACGACTCCAGCAGCCGGTCGGCCAGGCGCAGCCAGGTGCCGATGGCGGTGCCGCCGCCCGGGGTGAGCTTGCGCAGGGCGTCCTTGGCCTGCTGCCGGGTGGTGGCGTCGGCCAGCGCGAGCCGCCCGCCGCCGGGGTAGGCCTCCTTCGCCTGGTGGGTGCCGGCCACGACGGCGAAGGCCACGCCGTCGCGCAGGGTGTCGATGGCGGCCGCCGTGGCGGCGCGGGCGCCGCGCATCTTCGTCGGCGGGTAGTCCATCGAGCCGGAGCAGTCGACCATGACGACCACGGCCGCGTCGGGGCCGGCGGCCCGTTGCCCGTAGGACGAGGGGGACTGATGGGGCACCAGGGGAGTCCGGGAGGCGAGCGGCGTCTCCGCCATGGTCCCTCCGCCCGTGGCGGTGACCGTGACGATCGCGTTGACCTCGCGCCCGCCCTCCGGCAGATGGGCGTTCTGGTACACCTCGACCGTGAACCGGTGCTCGCTCGGCTTGGAGAAATTGGCCATCTGATCCGCTCCTCGGTACTCCGTCCGTGCCATGGACACCCGGGCGGACCTGCGCGCAGCACCGGCCCGGCCACCGGCGCGCATCCCCCCTGCGGGCACCTCCGGCGGCAGCCGGGGGAGCCCTGGTCTCAGGCCGATCCTGCCCCCTCGGGCGACAGCGGGAACGGCAGTACGGCCACTGTTACGTTGTCGTGGCCCCCTCCGTCCAGGGCGTGGGCCAGCAGGTGCCGGGCGCACTCCAGCGGCCGCGTCCTGGCGTCCGGCGGGGTGACCTCGGCCATCAGCTCGGCGGACTCGGCGTAGTTCCACAGCCCGTCCGTGCAGACGATGACCACGCCCTTGCGGTCGGGGTGGAAGGACGCGGTGTGCGGCTCGACCTCGTAGGCGTCCGCGCCCAGCCAGCCGGTGATGGCGTGGGCCCGCTCGTCGGCGTACGCCTCGGCCTCCGTCAGCAGGCCCGCGGCGACCATCTGAGCGGCCCAGGAGTCGTCCTCGGTGAGCCGGGCAGGCTGGGTGGAACGGTCCTCCGGCACCCAGTAGGCCCGGCTGTCGCCGACCCAGCCGACCGTGAGCAGGTCGCCCGTGACGACGGCCGTGACGATCGTGCACGCGGGGGCGTTCTCGTGGCGGTGCGGGTCGTGCTGCAGCGGCCCGCGCGCGGGCGCGGCCAGCGACGTGACCGCCTCGGCCGCCCGCATGATCGCATCATGGGTCGCCTGCCGCGGATCCCCTCCCTCCGGCAGGGCCGCGACCAGCACCTCCCGTGCGGCCGCGCACGCCGCGGCCGACGCCTCGTCGGGGCGCGTCGCGGACGACACGCCGTCACTGACGACGGCGACGGTGGCCGGGGCCCCGTCGGCGAGGGCGATGGCGGACACGGCGTACGCGTCCTCGTTCCGGTGGTGGCGCAGTCCGCGGTCGCTGACCGCTGCGACGCCTGGCAACTGGTGCTCCATGTGATCCCGTTCGCGCGGCTGTGCATGCCCGCAGTGTTCGCAGTACCCGTCCTTGTCGATCATGCCGGATCGGCACGACCCGCAGATCCGCCCGGTGCCCTCGGGAGCCGGGTGGGCGGCACCCTCCTCGGGCGGCAACCCGGAGACCTCGTGCGCCGCCTGCGCCGGGACCCCGCCCAGTACGGCCCCGGTGCGGGGGTCGGGCGCGCCGGGGGCCGCCGAGGCGTCACTTCCCGGTGGCCGCACGGGCTGTGGCGGGCCGTCGTCCGAGGGCGCAGGAGGCACGAGGGGAGCCCGTACGGCCGTCCGGGCGCCGGGGTCGGGCAGCGCGAGCCGGTAGTCGGACGGGCCGTCGCCGTCGTCGGGGAGGACCGGAGGCACCGCCGACAGGTCGGCGCCGCAGCCGCCGCAGAAATTGTCGGCCGGGTCCAGCGGTTCCCTGCAGGCGGGGCACGCCGTCAGTTGTGAGGGGCGCGGCACTTGCGACATCGATCACACCCATGTCCTGGGGCGGAAACGGTTTGCCCGCTCCACCAGTTCGATCCGTTCCTCGCCGCGCTGGGCCAGCCGGGCGAGCACGCGGTAGCTGCGCTCCAGCCCGAAGCGCAGCTCGCGCTCGTCCAGGCCGCGGCCCAGCAGCGCGCCCGGGCGGGCGGCCCGGGGACCGCCGGCCGGGCCGGGGGAGCCCGACAGCACCCAGTCCAGCGCGCTGCCCAGCACCTCCGTGGAGAGCCGCTCGCGGCGCACGGCGTCCAGCCCGAAGTCCGCCAGCCGCTCCACCTGGCCCGCGGCGGCCACCAGGTCGTCCAGCAGCGGCTCCTGCGGCGAACGCCGCCGCAGCCGGGCCCGCACCGCCGCGACCCGCGCCGCGGTGTAGTGGATGGACGCCTCCGGCACGGACTCCAGCGCGCGCACGGCGCCCCGGCGGTCCCCGCCGGCCAGCCGCACCCGCGCCAGCCCGAACGCGGCGCTGACGAAACTCGGGTCGGTCACCCACACCAGCCGGTAGTACTCGGCGGCGTTGTCGAGCTGCCCGAGGACCTCCGCGCACACGCCGAGCGCCAGCTTCGGGGCGGGCTCGCCCGGGAAGGCGTCGTAGACCGCGTCGAACGACAGCGCTGCCGTCTCCTTGTCACCGCAGACCAGTGCGTGGAGCCCGCGGTACCAGACGATCCGCCAGTCGCCCGGGTGGGCGGCTTCGAGGCTCTCCAGAGCATGGGACGCCTGCGCCTCCTCGCCCAGTTCCAGCTGGGCCCGGATCCTGCGCAGCCGCAGCTCCGTCGACTCGGCGGGCGCGGCCTGCAGCGCGGCGTACACCTCGGCGGGCTGCGAGGCGAGCAGCCCCGCCAGGAAGCCCGCGTTGGGGTCGCCGGGGGCGACGAGCGGCACCGGCAGAGCCAGCGCCGCGGCCCGGGCGTCGAGCGCCGCGACAGGCGCTGCTTCGGACGCCGCGGCGGGCGCCCCGGCGGGCGGTGCCGGTGTGGCGGGCGCTGCGAGCGCGCTTCCCGGCGCTGCCCCCGGCGGCAGCCGGCGCGCACCGGCCCGGCCCGGCAGCATCCTGCGGCCCGGCGCCGCACGGCCGCCCAGCGCCGAGACCTCGCCGTCGGCCTCCTCGAACAGCCGGGTGTCTACCACCCGCAGCTCCGGCCCGAACAGCGTGGACAGCGCCGGCCGCGGCCGGCCGGTCTGCAGCGCGACGACCTCCCGCAACACCCCCGTCAGCTGGTCGGCCATCTCCTCGGCGGAGGCGAACCGCCGCGCCGGATCGGGATCCGTGGCCCGCACCAGCAGCCGGTAGAAGGACTCGTAGCGGGAGAAGACCTCGATGTGGTCCGGGTCGGGCAGGCTGTCCCGGAAGACGTTCGTGTAGCCCTGGAAGTCGAAGGTGAGCACGGCCAGCGTGCGGGCCACCGTGTAGAGGTCGGAGGCGACCGACGGGCCCACCTCGGCGACCTCGGGGGCCTGGTAGCCCACCGTGCCGTAGATCGCGCCGTCCTCGTCGTCCATCCGCCGGACCGCGCCCATGTCGATCAGCTTGAGCTGGTCCTGCTGCTGGATGGCGTTGTCGACCTTGAAGTCGCAGTACAGCAGGTGGCGGCTGTGCAGGTGGCCGAGCGCCTCCAGCGCCTCGATGCCGTACGCGCAGGCCTGCTCCACCGGCAGCGGATCGCGCCGCCCGTCCGGCGTCCGCCGCTCGTTGGCGATCTCCTTCAGCGACTTGCCGCCGACGTACTCCATGACGATGTAGCCGTCGAGGCTGCCGGTGCGCTGGTCGAGGTGCTCGACGAAGTTGTAGATGCGGACGATGTTGGAGTGCTCGATCTCGGCGAGGAAGCGCCGCTCGGAGACCGCCACCGCCAGGGCGTCCTCGTCGCCCGTGTCCAGCAGGCCCTTGAGCACGACCCAGCGGTCCGATACGGCCCGGTCGACGGCCAGGTAGATCCAGCCGAGCCCGCCGTGCGCCAGGCAGCCCGCCACCTCGTACTGCCCGTGCACCACGTCCCCGGCGCGCAGCTTGGGCACGAAGGAGTACGGGTGGCCGCACTTGGTGCAGAAGCCCTCCGTACGGCCCGGCCGGTCGCCGCGCGCCCGGCCCACCGGCGCACCGCAGTCGCTGCGGCTGCAGAACCGCTTGCGCTCCGGCACCTGCGGATCGGCCAGCACCGCCGCCCGGGGATCCGGACGCGGCACCTCCGGCACCTTGACCAGGCCCGCGCCCAGCCTGCCGCGCCCCGACGACGACGGCCCCGAGCCCGCGCTGCGCACCGACACCGACCGCGTGCCCGCACCCTCGGCCCCCGGAAGCGAGCGCGACAGGCGCCCCGACACCGACCGCCGCGACGACGAGGAACGCGACGACGAGCGCGAGGACCGCGAGGACGACCGCGCGGAAGAGGAGCGGGACGACGAGCCCGACGAGCCCTGCGACCCCGCTCCCGCACCGCCCTCCGGGCCGCCGCCCGGCGAGCCCCCCGCCACCCCCGTGGCGGGGGAGGAGACCATCCCGTTCGGCGACACGACCGGCGCCAGGCCGCACGTGTCGCAGTACAGCTCGCCGCCGCCGACGTCCTCGTACGAACCGGCGCACCCCGGCCGCTGACAGGCCTCGCTCACGCTTCCCCCCTCCGCCCCGTGGGCCGCTCCCCGGTGCCCGGCGCCGCCGCCGACAGCGTCTCGGCCAGCGCCTGCTGATAGCGCAGGACCGCCTGTTCGGCGGCCACCAGATCGCACGGCGCGCTCCACAGCATGCGCCGCGCCGCGTCGTACCGCTCGATGAGCAAGGAGTCCTCCGCCAGGCCGTGCCGGGCGGTCTTCGCCTTGTACGCGTCCAGGCGGCCGCGCAGCTCGGCGCGGACCGCCAGCGGGGCCGTCACCGCCGTCAGCGACTCGCGGGCGCGCAGCAGCTCCTCCTCCGAGCGCTGCTCCAGGCCCTCCAGGAGCGGCGAGAGCCGGTGCCACCGGGCGTGCCTGCGGTGCTCGGCGGCGGCCGCCAGCTGCTCGTAGAGGGCCGTCGGCGGGCCCGAGACCGCGGGCACCACGGACGCGGCGATCTTCGACAGGACCTCGACGCGCGCCTGCCGGGCCTCGTTCAGCGTGCGGTCCGCGCGCGAGAGGACGTCGCGCACGCGCATCAGCCGCCGCTCGGCGTCCTGCCGGACGTCCAGCACCGCCTCGACCTCCCGGCGGACGTCCTCCAGGGCCCGCGCGGCGCGGTCGTAGCGCGTGGTGTCCGGGCGGCCGCCGCCCGGGGCCGAGCTGGGCGAGGAGCCGGCCCAGAAGGCGACCGGATCGGATATCACCTCTTCCCGCAGCGCGGCCAGTTCCCGGGTGATCTGTTCCAGGTCGTCACCGGAGGGGTGCTCGCCGGGCCGGACGCCCACCGAGTGGGCGAGGGAGCGGGTGCGCCCGAGCTCGGCGGCGAGCAGGTCGATGCGGGCGGGCAGCGCGGACCACACGGCGTCGGCGATCACGACGACGTCGAGGGCCCGGGCGTACCAGCCGTTCATCCGGTCCAGCAGCTCCTGCAGGCTCAGCTGCTCGCTGAGGCGCGCCGTCATGCCCGTCATGCCCGCCGTGCCCACCGCGCCCGCCGGGAGGCCCGCCGTGCCGAGCGCGGCCGTGCCGTGGCCGGGCAGGGTGATGCCGGAGCCGCGCAGCAGCTCGGTGAGCTCGGACAGCTCGCCCTGGGTGGGCCAGCGGCGGCGGGCGCGCAGCTCGCGGGCGGCGGTCAGGGCCGCGGTGTAGGCGTCGAAGTACGCCCACAGCTGCCCGATGAGGGCCTCGGCGGCCGCCCACCGGCTCCTGGTCTCGCCGGTGAGCTCCGCCCCCTCCAGCAGGCGCCGCCCCGCATGGTCCTGGAGGGCGAGCAGCGAGGATTCGACGGCCTCGTGCTCCGCGCCGAGCCTGGCCAGCGCACGGTCCACCTCCTCGCGGGTCAAGGCCGGCCCGGTGGGCTCCGCGACCGCCATCGATCCCCTCTCTCCTGTCCGCGGCGGGCGCCGCGGGCGTGTCCGTTACGGCCGTGCTCCCCGGCCCGCCGTCAGTCCCGGTACTTGGGCGCCGGCGGGGCGGTGATGCCCTTCAGGTCGGCGGCGAGCCACTTGTCGTACGCCTTCATCCAGAGGCTTCCGGCGCCGCCCGCGCGGTAGTCCTCCAGCACCTTGTTGACCCGGCGTACCAGGTCCGTGTCCGCGAGGTTCATCGCCACGCCGTACGGTTCGGTGGTGAACGGCTTTCCGACGAGCTGCACGGACGGGTCCTGCGCCGCCTGGCCGGCCGCCAGGGCCCTGTCGTTGACCACGGCGTCGACCTCGCCGAGCTGGAGCCGCACCAGGCAGTCGAGCTGGTTGGGGACCGTCAGCAGGGTGGAGCCGTGCGGCTCTTCCCGCACCTTGATCTCGGCCGTGGAACCCTCCGCCGTACAGACCTTCTTCCCCTTCAGTGAGTCGTCGAACGCGGTCACCGGTGACCCCTTGGGGACCATCACCTGCTGCCCGGACTCGAAGTAGGCCGTGGAGAACGCCACTTGTTTGATCCGTTCGCACGTGATGGTCATCGTGCGGGCGACGATGTCCACCTTGCCCGTCTGCAGGGCGGATATGCGCCGGCTCGTGGGGATCGCGAGATAGGTGACCTTGCCGGGGTCGCCGAGGATGTCCTTGGCGACGGCCCGGACGAGGTCGATGTCGAAGCCGCTGAGCTCGCCGTCGGCGGGGTTGCGGTAGCCCCAGCGGTAGCTGTTCTGGTCGACGCCCGCGATCAGCCGGCCGCGGGCCTTGATGCGCTGCACGGCCGCTCCGTCGGCCCCGCCCGCGGGCCGCAGACTCGCCTCCGGGTCGGTGCACTGCGCGGGTGCCGCGGCGGCGCCCGGGGCGGGCGCCGCGGGTGCGGCCGGTGCGGCGGTCCGTGCGGGCCGGTCCTGCGCGGGTGCGCCGCCCGTGGGCAGCACGGCCGCGGCCGCCGCGGCCAGCGCGCACACGGCGGCCGCCACCGCCGCCGGTCCGGCCCGCATCCGCTTCCCCGTCCGGGCCCCTGCCATGCGCACCGCCTCCCCCTCGTCCTCCCGTACCGGTCTCACCGGTACTCCGACAGCCTGCGGCCCACGCCGAGGACGGCACCGGCGGCGCCGAGGACGGTCAGCACGGCCGCTCCGGCGGCGAGGCCCGAGAACGCGCCGCGCCCGTCGTCGGCCTCCTGCCGGAACTCGGCCTGCTCGTGGGCGATCGCGCGCTGCAGTTCGGTGTCCACCCGGTCGAAGGACGCGCCGGTGCTGTCCTTGTCGCCGATCACCTTGCGCAGGGCGTCGTCGTAGTCGCCGCGGTCGTCGGCGAGGGCGCGTGCCTGGCCGTGGCGCTGCTGCCACTCGCGGACGTCCTTGACGGCGGCCTCGACCGGATCGCGTCCCTCGGCGTCGTCGGCGAGCGCCCGGGCGCGCTCCAGCAGGGTGTCCGGGCGGGCCGGGCCCTGGCTGCCGCCGACGAGCCGGCCCATGCCGTCGCGGTAGCCGGTCTCGTAGGCGTCGTCGCCGTTCTTCCCGAGGACGGCGCCCCGGGCGACCATGGCGAGGTTCTCGTCGCCACGGGCCTGGAGTGAGCCGATCCGGGCCTCGTTGAGCGCCTGCAGGGACTTCGCGCCGTGAGTGTAGGAGGTCTCCAGGCCGGAGCGGGCCACCGCGTGGCCGGCGACCAGCCACAGCAGGACGACGCCGGCGGCCGCGGTGGCGGCGAGCAGGCCGTGGTTGAAGACCCGGTTCGTCCGGAGGTAGTTGCGGCGCTGGGCCCAGGCGAGGGTGCCGAGCGCGGCGACGCCGAGGGCCAGGGCGGCCCACGGCCAGGACTGGGCGTCGTCGTAGTCGGAGCCGAGGCGGTCCGTCTCGGCCTCGTACAGGCCTCGGGCGGCGGGCAGCAGCTCCCCGCGCATCCGGTCGCCCGCGTAGCGCAGGTAGGCGCCGCCGAGCGGCAGGCCCTGGCGGTTGTTGGCGCGCGCGGCCTCCACGAGGCCGGTGTAGCGCGGGAGTCCCTCGTTGAGGGTGGCGATGCGGGCGCGTGCCGTGGCCGAGGCGTCGGCGTTCGCGGCGGCCTTCACCAGCAGCCGGGAGGCGAGCGCGATGTCCTTCTCGTAGCGCTGGCGGACCGCGCGCGGCTCCTGGCCGCCCGCGAGGAAGCCGCTCGCCGCGGTGGTGTCGGCGTCGGCGAGCGAGCGGTAGATGTCGGCGGCGTCGGCGCTGAGCGGCTGGCTGGTGCGGACGACGGAGTCGGCCGCGGCGGCTCTGGAGGCGACCTGCCAGGCGGTGACCGCACCGAACGCGACGAGGACCACGGCCAGGACGGCCCCGATGACCCGCAGCCTGCCGGGCTCGGTGACCGCCGCGGCCCGCACGCGGTCGAGCCCCTCGCGCCAGGCCGGGCCGGAGGTGCTGCGGCCGGGCGCTCCTCGCGGCCCGCCGGCCGGCTGCGGCTGTGACACGTGACCTCCCCCTCGGTCGCTGAGGGCGGCCCGTTGCCCGGTGCCGGCCGGGAACAGGTGCCCGGCCAGCAGTATGGCCGCAAGGACTGACAAACACACCGGTGCCGGTGCGATCTTGTTCGGATCGCGATCTCCACCGGGGCCCGTGGCGGCCCTCGTTCCCCATCACGCCCGCCGGCCCGGCGCGGTTCCCCGCACCGGGCCGGAGGCGTGTGAGCCTGTCGCGCGCCGCGCCTTACGCGTAGGTGCCTGCCTTACGCGTAGGTGTAGTACGAGCTGTGGTCGAGCATCTGGGCCGGGGTGACGTTGTTCCACGGGCGCATGGTGTCGTTGAGGTCGACGACGTTCGCGGTGCCGGCGGCCGGCAGGTAGGCGGACGCCGGGTGCATGCGCTGCCAGTCGGACCACAGCTTGTCGATGTGGCAGTGGTGCAGCCAGAAGACCGGGTCGTTGGGGGAGACGCCGGTGGCCATCTGGCCGCCCATCCACACGTGGATGTTGTTGTGGACGCGGCCCGCGCCGCGCCAGCCCTCGAGGTAGTTGCGGAAGCTGCCCTCGGAGGCGCTGTTCCACGGGGCCGTGTCGTAGACCGGCATGGCGAGGACGGCGTCGACCTGGGCGCGGGTGGGCAGCGTGCCGGCGGCGCCCATCTCGCGCTGCAGGAAGTTGCGGTTGTCGACGCTGACGTTGATGGTCCACTTGCCCGTGGAGTAGGCGAACGGGCCGGTGGTGACCTGCGCGTCGCGGCTGCGGCCGTTGCCGCCCATGAAGTCGGCGCCGAAGATCGAGGAGTTGACCGAGCGGTCGACGGTCCAGTCCCAGTAGGGGAGCGTGACCGAGGAGTCGATCTTCTGCAGCTCCTGCTCGAACTGGATCAGGAAGCGGCGGTGCCAGGGGAGGAAGGAGGGGGAGCGGTGGCCGACGCGGTCGCTGTCGTCACGGTCGCTCATGATGAACTCGTTGTGCGTCCGGACGAAGCCGTCGTAGACACCGGTGCGCTTGAGCTCCAGCACGGCGTTGACGAAGTTGCGCTTCTCGGTGGCGGTCAGGTTCGCCTGGTTCTTGCGCACTGCCATGGGGTTCGTGTCCTCGTGAGTGAGAAGTGTGGGTCGGTGGGGTGCGTGCGGCAGTGGCCGGTCAGTTCATCGCGATCGGGACGAGCGTCGCGCCGCGGAGGGCGTCGACGGCGGCGCGGGTCAGCGCCAGCGGCTGGTCGAAGACCTGGTAGTGGTTCACCACGCTGATCCAGGTGCCGTCGGCGTTCTGCATGACGTGCAGCTCCTTGCCGTCGATGGTGACGGCGAAGCCACCGTGGGCCGCGTGCTCGCCGCTCGTCACCGGCTTGCCGACGATGCGGCGGCCCTTGTAGACCTCGTCGAACGCAGCGGGGCCGGTGCCGTGCCCGCCGTGCCCGGTGTGGTCGGTGGTGTGGCCGGTGTGGTCGGCCGCCCGCGCGCCGGTGGCGAGCAGCGCCACTCCGGCGGCGGCAGCGGCGGTTCCTCTGAGCACGACGCGTCGGCTGACGTTGGACGACATGGGTCGGTCCCCCCTCGATTGCGCGCCGACAAGGCGCGGAATGGACGATCAGTGGCGGAAGTTGTCACGAATGCAGCCGTAAATCCCTTTTGATGGCGGTTGCTTGTTGTATTTCGTGATCAATCCGTGCGGGCGGATGCTTGCATGACCGAGGAGGGGTCGAAAAATGGTTGACCGATTTTGGGACATTAGGTAAATGAATGGTCAACCAATGCCCTGGGAGAAATTTCTGACGAATGGCGTTGTTGACGCCATGTCAGGAAAGACGGCCGTCGTGAGGGCCCCCGACGAGAGATCTTCCGGTTCGGGGTGGGGTGTGGTGACGCCTCTCACGATGTGAACATGACGTGAAGAAGGCGACGGTTTCGCAGATTCCGGCCACGGAACGACAGATTCCGAGATATCGGTCGCCACGCGGGAAACAGGCGCCGAACGGACCCCGTGCCGCCCGGCCTACGCGTCGCCGTAGTGCGCCCGCAGCCGGGCGTGAGCCGCCGCCGGAGCCCCGGCGCGGTCCAGCGCCAGCAGCGCCGCGCCCAGCACCGGCGGCGCCGTGACCACCACCGGCACCGCCTGCGGCGCCCGCCCGGCCAGCAGCGCCACCACCTGCTCGTGCAGCAGCGGGTGCCGGGCCGCGAGCACCCCGCCGCCCAGCACTACCGGCACCCCGGCCCCCAGCAGCCCCAGCCGCTCCAGTGCGACCGCGGCCATGGTGACGACCTCCGCCGCCTGCCGGGCCACGAGGCCGCGGGCGACCGCATCGCCCGCGGCCGCCGCTGCGAACAGCACCGGTACGAGCTCGTGCCGCCGCTCCGCCGCCACCCGGCCCAGGTGCAGCGCCTCGATCAGCGCGGGCATGCCGTCCAGGCCGAAGTGCGCGGGCAGGGCGCGGGCCAGCGCGGTCGGCCCGCCGCGGCCGTCGGCGGCGCGCGCCGCCGACCAGAGCGCCTCCTCCGCCAGGCACGCGCCGCCGCCCCAGTCGCCGGAGAGCCGCCCGATCGCGGGGAAGCGGGCCGTGCGGCCGCCCGGTCCGAGCCCCGCGCAGTTGATGCCCGCCCCGCACACCACCGCGACGCCCACGGGCTCGCCCCCGTCGGGCAGGCCCGCCCGCAGCAGCGCGAAGGTGTCGTTGGCGACGGCGACCGTCCGCCCCCAGCCGCGGGCGGCGATCTCCGCGCTCAGCAGCTCCTCCTCCACCGGCAGGTCGCAGTTGGCCAGGCACGCGCTGACGTGAGCGGCGTACGGCGGTGCGGCCGTCCCCGCGGCAGCGGCGGCCCGCTCCACGAGCGCCGCCAGGCCGTCCACCGCCTGCCGCACGCCCGCCTGCACCGGCTGGAACCCCCCGCCGCGCGCGGCCCCGAGCACGGCGCCGTCCGGCCCCGCCAGCACCACGTCGGTCTTGCTGTTGCCCGCGTCGATCGCGAGCAGCGCGCCGCTCACACCCACGCGAGGTGCTCCCGGTTGTGCGCGAGGAGGGCGTCGGTGAGCCGGTCGGCGTGGTCGACCTGCCCGACCAGCGGGTGGGCGAGCAGCGCCCGGAAGACCCGGTCGCGGCCCCCCTTGAGCGCGGCCTCCAGCGCCAGGTGCTCGTACGCCGTGACGTTCGCGACCAGCCCGGCGTACAGCGGCTCCAGCGGGCGTACGGGCAAGGGGCGCGCGCCCCTCGCGTCCACCGCCGCCGGCACCTCGATCACCGCGTCGTCGGGCAGGAAGGGCAGCGTGCCGTTGTTGAGGGCGTTGACGACCTGGACGTCCCCCGTATCCCGCAGCAGCGACGCGGTCAGAGCGACCGCCGCCTCCGAGTAGAAGGCGCCGCCGCGCTTCGCCAGCAGCGCCGGCTTCTCGTCCAGAGCGGGATCGGCGTACAGGGCCAGCAGCCGCCGCTCCATCGCGGCCACCTCGGCGGCGCGCGAGGGCTTGGTGCGCAGCTCCCGGACGACCTCGTCGTGCCCGTAGAAGTAGCGCAGGTAATAGGAGGGGACGACGCCGAGGCGGTCCAGCACCGAGCGCGGCATGCGCAGATCGGCCGCGACGGCGTCGCCGTGCTCGGCGATCAGCCGCGGCAGGACGTCCTCGCCGCCCACCGTCACCGACCGCTCCCAGGTGAGGTGGTTGAGGCCCACGTGCTCCAGCGCCACCTCCTCCGGGGCGACCCCCAGCAGCCGGGCGAACTTCCGCTGGAAGCCGATGGCCACGTTGCACAGGCCCACGGCCCGGTGCCCGGCCGCCAGCAGCGCCCGCGTCACGATGCCGACCGGGTTGGTGAAGTCCACGATCCAGGCGTCCGGGCTGCGCCGCCGCACCCGCTCGGCGATGTCCAGCACCACCGGGACCGTGCGCAGCGCCTTGGCGAGCCCGCCCGCGCCGGTGGTCTCCTGGCCGACGCAGCCGCACTCCAGCGGCCAGGTCTCGTCCTGCTGCCGGGCAGCCTGGCCGCCCACGCGCAGCTGGAGCAGCACGGCGTCCGCGCCGTCCACGCCCGCGTCCGGGTCCGCGGTCCAGGTGACGCGGCCGGGGTGGCCCTGCCGGGCGAGGATCCGCCGCGCCAGCGCGCCGACGAGCTCCAGCCGCTCCGCGTCCGGGTCGATCAGGACGAGCTCGGTCACCGGCAGCGTGGCGTGCAACCGCGCGAAGCCGTCGACGAGTTCGGGGGTGTAGGTGGATCCGCCACCCACTACTGCGAGCTTCACCCTTGACTCCTTTGCTGGTTGCCAGGCCAGAGCGGCGAATGGCTCACGCCGTGTCGAACACGGTCTCCCGGGCCGCCGCGAGTGCGGTTCGCAGCGCCCCCGCCAGGACCGGGCGGTCCTCCACGGTGCTCAGCCGCAGCTGCGGCCGGGGCAGGGCCAGCCCGGTGAGCTCGGCCTCCACCATCGCGCGCAGCCGCTCGCCGCCCGCCCGGCACACGGCGCCGGAGAGCACCACCAGTTCGGGGTCGACCACGGCGACGACCGCCGCGAGCCCGACGGCCAGCCGCCTGCCCAGTTCGGCGTAGACGTCGTCGCCCGCGCCCGGTTCCGCCGCCGCGCGGGCGAGCGCCTCGGGGGCCGTACGGGCGTCGAGGCCGTGGGCGCGGGCGAGCGCGACGACGGCCGGGGAGGCGACGAGCATCTGGAAGCCGCCACCGCCGTCGGGGCCCGCGGTGGCGTCGTCCCCGCCGCGCGCGAGCGGCGCGCCCGGCAGCGGCATGTAGCCGATCTCCCCGGCGCCGCCGGTCGCGCCGCGCAGCAGGGTGCCGCCCAGGACGACGGCGGCGCCGACGCCCTCGTCGGCCCACAGCAGGACGTAGTTCGCGAAGCCCCGGGCCGCGCCGGCGTGCTGCTCGGCGACGGCGGCGAGGTTGACGTCGTTCTCGACGACGACGGGCGTGCCGGTGACCCCGGCGAGCTCCTCCAGCAGTGTGGGGGAGCGCCAGTCCGGCAGGTGCGGGGCGTAGCGCAGGAGGCCGGTGCGCGGGTCGAGGGCGCCGGGGGTGCCGATGACGGTGCGGTGCAGTGCGTCGCGGCCGAGCCCGGCGGCGGCGAGGGCGCCGTCGACGGCCCGGCCGACGAGCTTGGCCGCCCCCTCGCCCTGCTCCGCGGGCACGCGGTGCTCGCCGGCCACCGTGCCGGCGATGTCGGCGACGAGCGCGGTGACGCCCTCGGGGCCGACGGACAGCGCGGCGACGTGGGCGATGCCCGGGTCGATCTCGTACAGCCCGGCGCCGGGCCCGGGCCGCCCGGTGACGGTGCCGGTGCGGCGCACCAGGCCGGCGGCCTCCAGGCGGGTGAGCAGCTGGGCGGCGGTGGGCTTGGACAGGCCGGTCAGCTCGCCGAGGCGGGTGCGGGTGAGGGGGCCGTGCGCGACGAGCAGGTCGAGGGCGGCGCGGTCGTTCATGGCGCGCAGCACGCGCGGTGTCCCGGGGGTCCCGGCCATCTCCGTACCCTGACTGTTAGGAAACTTTCCTATTGATACGGGGAGAGGCTAGGGAACGGCCTGGCGGGGCGTCAATCGCCCGGCCCGAAAATCATGCGACGATCCGCCCGAACGGTGTTAATTTCGCTGACCATGCAATCCCTCGCCGACAACGACATACGCGCGTCCTTCATCAACTGCTCCAAGGGGGAGGCGCGCCGGATCGCCCTCCCGCGCAACCTCTCGGAACTCCCCTGGGAGGACCTCGACTTCCTGGGCTGGCGGGATCCGGGTGCGCCGGACCGCGGCTATGTCGTCGCCGAGCGCGAGGGAAAGCTCGTCGGCGTGACCCTGCGGGTGCCGCAGGGCGGGCCGCGGAGCATGGCGAAGTCCACGATGTGCTCGCTGTGCCTGACCGCGCACCCGGGCTCGGGCGTCTCCCTGCTCGCCGCCCGGCGGGTCGGCCCGGCCGGGCGCGAGGGCAACACGGTCGGCGCGTACATGTGCGCGGACCTGGCCTGCTCGCTCTACGTGCGCGGCAAGAAGGTCCCGCAGATGGCGATGCGGTACAAGGAGACGCTGAGCGTGGAGGAGCGGATCTCCCGCATGCTCGTGAACCTGGACGACTTCCTGGGCAAGGTCGAGCGCGGCTAGCCGGAGCGGCACGCCGGGCCGTGCGCCGGGCTACGCCGCGCGGGCCCGGACCGCACCGCGGCGGGGCCGCCGCGCCGCCGTCACTTGCCCAGGGCCGCGCCCGGCACGACCGGCGGTATGGGCGTCGTGGCCTGGGACTGCGGGGACGCCGGGTTCGCCAGGGCGGACGGTGCGGCCACGGCCGCCATCGGGTCGGCCCCCTGCGTCGCCCCCACCTCCAAGTTTGCCTCCGCCGGGCGGCCCACGATGCGGATGCCCTCCGCGTCCAGCGCCTGCTTGATGCGCCAGCGCAGCTCGCGCTCGACGCCGAGCGCCTTGCCCGGCATGGTCTTGGCGGACACCCGGACGACCACCGAGTCGAGGTAGGTCGCGCTCAGGCCCAGCACCTCGACGGGCTCCCACAGCCGCTCGGTCCACGGCTCGGCCTTCTGCATCTCCTCACCCGTGCGGGTGAGGATCTCGCGGACCCGGTCCAGGTCCTCGTCCGCACGGACCTGGACGTCGACGCCGGCCGTGGCCCAGCCCTGGCTCAGGTTGCCGATGCGCTTGACCTCGCCGTTGCGCACGTACCAGATCTCGCCGTCCGCGCCGCGCAGCTTGGTGACGCGCAGGCCCACCTCGATCACCTCGCCGGAGGCGACCCCGGCGTCGATCGTGTCGCCGACGCCGTACTGGTCCTCCAGGATCATGAAGACGCCCGAGAGGAAGTCGGTGACGAGGTTGCGGGCGCCGAAACCGATGGCGACGCCCGCCACACCGGCGCTCGCCAGCAGCGGGGCCAGATTGATCTTCAGCACGGACAGCACGGTCAGCGCGGCCGTGCCCATGATCAGGAACGAGGCGACGCTGCGCAGCACGGAGCCGATGGCCTCCGAGCGCTGCCGGCGCCGCTCGGCGTTGACGAGCAGGCCGCCGAGCGCCGTGCCGTCGACGGCCGAGGCCGTGCGGTTCATGCGCGCTATGAGCTTGGTGATGGCGCGCCGGATCAGGGAGCGCATCACCACCGCGATCACCACGATCAGGATGATGCGCAGGCCGTTGCTGAGCCAGACGGACCAGTTCTCCTCGACCCAGCCGGCGGCGTCGTTCGCCGTCCGTTGTGCCTCGTCGAGAGAGACAGGACGGGGCGTCGCGTCTTCTGCGGCCAGGGCAGCGGACCAGAACACTGCAGGAACCCTTCGTGTGGGACGCCGGCCCGAAATGCGGGCGGGCGGACTCACCACACTATCGGGGCAGAGGTGATCCTCCGTTGCTGTGTTCGAGATGCGACGGGTCTTGAGCGGGGGATGAACAGGATGTGTTCCAAAACACCCGTGACCCGTTACCCGGTCATGGTGGCGCTCCGACCAGGGGCCGGGGGACACTTGCAGGAGATCGTCCCGGCGCGAGCCACGCGCCGCCGGCGTACAAGGAGGCACCCGTGCCGCATGTCCTGGTCCTCAACGCGTCGTACGAGCCGCTCGGCGTCGTACCGCTCCGCCGCGCGCTCATACTCGTCCTCAATGAGAAGGCCGTCAGCCTCGAGGACACCGGCGCCTATATGCACAGCGCAACCTGCACCATCCCCGCTCCCAGCGTCGTCCGCCTCAAACGCTTCGTGCGCGTGCCCTTTCGGGGGCCCGTCCCGCTCACCCGCCGTGCTCTCTTCGCCCGTGACGGCGGGCGCTGTGCGTACTGCGGTGGCGTCGCAACCAGCGTCGATCACGTGGTCCCGCGCAGCCGCGGCGGCCAGCACGCCTGGGAGAACGTGGTGGCCGCCTGCCGCCGCTGCAATCACGTCAAGGCCGACCGGCACGTCGCCGAGCTGGGGTGGCGGCTGCGCCACCAGCCCGCGCCGCCGTCCGGGCTGGCCTGGCGCATCATCGGCACGGGCCATAGGGATCCGCGCTGGCTGCCTTATCTCGAGGCATTCGGCGCGGAGGACGCGATGGCCCGGATCGACGGCATTTCCGCCTGACAGTCCCGGGCCATTTCCGTACCCCGGGCGCCGGACAGGCTGCAGACCCAGCCCGCCCGGAGCCCGGGGACGGCGTGCCCGCCGCGCTCAGGGGCGGCCCACCGCGTAGGCCTCCACCCCCCGCAGGGCGTCTCCCGCCTTCCCGCCCTGCACCCGTACGAAGCGCGTGTCCGGCGCGTCCATGCGCACCGTCTCCGTGCCCCCCTTGCCGCCGGCCACGGCCGCGTCCCGCCAGGTGCGGCCGTCCGCCGACACCTGGACGCGGCAGCGGGCCGGGTCCTCGCCGTCCTGCCCGTCGCGCCAGTGCAGCACCAGCCGCCCCAGCCGTACGGGGCGGGCCAGCTCCAGCTGCCGGCCGCCGCCGCCCGGGGAGCTCAGGGAAGCGCCGCGCGCCAGGTCCGGGCCGCCCGCCGGCGGGTACGCCCGTACGGTCAGGGTCCGCTCCTGGCCGCCGAGGCGGACCGGGACGGTGAAGGTGCGGGCCGAGCCGCCCGCCGGGACCGCGAGCTCGATCCGGGCGGTGGCCACCCCGCCGCGCGCCACGGCCACCTCGGCGGGGGCCTTGACCGAGACACCCTCGGGCGCCTTCACGACGAGCTTCTCGCGGACCTCCTCCGGCCGCCGGTTGATCATGCGCACGTCCACGGCCGCCGGGCGCCCGCCGAGCTCCGCGTCCGCCTCCGAGGGCGTGAGCTCCACGTCGGCCGAGGGCGTGTCCGCGAACCACGGGGCGATCTCGTGGACGGGCGGCGGCGTGCCGCCCCCCTCCCACACCACCCGCAGCGCGTCCGCCCGCATCCCCTTGCCGGCCAGCTGCGTCCAGCCGCCGTCCGACACGGCGCCCAGCGGCTGCCACCCCTTGGAGACGTCGCGCGCCCAGGCCGTGCCCCGCGCGCCCGGCGCGGGCGCGGTGAGCACGGTGACGGCCGTCAGCGGCCGCGGCCCCTCCAGCCGTACGGTCAGCGGCTCACCCGCGGCAGGGGTGAGGGCGGTGGCCGGGTCGCCGTCGGTGGCCCGGCCCGCGGAGCGCACCGGCCGGTCCACGCCCGTCCAGCCGTTCGCGCGCGCCAGGGCCTGGTCGAGGAAGGGGGTGAGCACGCCCTTGCCGACCGTCACCGGGCTGTCCTTGATCCGCCCGCGCAGCCGCTGCACGTCCAGCTGGGCCCGCCAGGCCTCCGCGCCGTCGCCGCGGGCCTGGGCGAGCAGCATGTCCAGCGCGCGCGTCCCCGCCTCGCCGTGCCGCGCGAGCTGCTCCAGCCACGGCCCCACCTCGCCGCCGAAGGGCCCCGACAGGCGCTGCTGCGCCTCCCGCATGGTGGCGAAGGCGGCCCGCAGCCGGCCCGCCGCCTCGTCCCGCGCCTTGCCGTCCGTACCCGACAGGGCCGTCCAGAACGCGTCCAGCAGCGGGCGCAGATACGCCGACTCGGTGCCGCCGAGCACCGACGAGGCGTCGTTGCCCGCCAGGGCCCGCAGTGCCTCCCGGGTGCGCGGGTCCGGCCCGGCCAGGTCGTCGACCGCGGCCCGCCAGGACTCCCCGGGGCGGTAGCCGCGCGGGTTCCAGGCGTAGTCGGCCGCCGTGAACAGCGGGATGCGCGAGACGGCGGCCTGCGACGAGGCGTTGGCCAGCAGCGCGGCGGAGCCCGTCGCGACGGCCGGCTCCCGGCCCGTGTACGGCCCGAGGAAGATACGGTCCTGCGCGAAGTCGTTGACCGGGTAGTTGTCCATCGTCACCAGCGGGTGCCCGAAGGCGGCCCGGGCGTCGGACAGTTCGCCGCCGGTGATGGTCTTCGGCACCACCCCGACGCCCGTCCACGCCACCTCCACGCGCGGGTCGAGCCGCTCCGCGAGTGCCCGCCGGAACGCCGTCCGCCCGTCCTGGTAGTACTCGGTGGGCAGCAGCGACAGCGGGGCCGCCTCCGCCCCCTTCGCCGCCAGGTGCGCCGCCAGCGCGCCCGCGACCTTCGCCTGCGCCTTCGCCGCCGCCTTCGGCCCCGAGCCGAACGCGTCCGCGTCCGCCCCGCAGTGCCACTCGCTGTAGCTCACGTCCTGGAACTGCAGCTGGAAGGCGCGGAAGCCCAGCGCCCACATGCCGTCCACCTTGCGCTTGAGGGCCCGCAGGTCCTCGGCCGAGGAGAAGCACATCGACTGCCCCGGCGTCACCGCCCAGGCCAGCGTCACGTGGTTGCGGCGCGCCCGCTCGGCCAGCTCCCGGAACTCCTCGCGCTGCGCCGCGGGGTAGGCGGCGCGCCAGCGGGCCTGCCGGTACGGGTCGTCGCCCGGCGCGTACAGATACCGGTTCTGCTTGGTGCGGCCCATGAAGTCCAGCTGCGCCAGACGCTGTTCGCGCGACCACGGCTCCCCGTAGAAGCCCTCGGACAGGCCCCGCACCGCCGTGCCCGGCCAGTCGCGGACCACCGCCCCGGCGAAGCCCTTCGCGCCGCCCCGCTCCACCGTCAGCTGCCGCAGCGTCTGCGCCGCGTGGAAGAGCCCGTCGGATCCCGTGCCCGCGAGCGCGGCCGTCGGCCGGCCCGCCACCTGGCCGGTCGCCAGCCGGTACCCGCCGGCCGGCAGATCACCGGCCTCCGGCGCGCCCAGCGCCCGCAGCGCCTCCTCCGCGCCCTGCCCGCCCGCGTAGACGATCAGGCCGCGCGGGGGCGGCGTGCCGCCCGGGGCCGCGTCCACGACCGTCCGCGCGCCCGCGGCGCGCAGGACGTCGCGCAGCGCCTCGACCGCGTACGGGTCGGTGCCCGGCTCGGCCATCAGGGTGACCTCGCCGCCGACCTGGGCGTACGAACCCAGCGCGCGCGATGCCTGCGGCCGCGGCCACACCGGCGGCAGGGCGCCCTCGCCCTGCGGATCGGGCGCGGCCGCGGCGGCGTCGCCGGGCCGGGGCGCCGCGACGGTGCCGGGCGCGCCCGCCAGCAGCCCGCCGAGCAGGGCCGCCGCGAGGACGGTGACCCCGGCGCGCCGGGGGCGCACGGGCCCGTGGCCGCCGGGTGAGGAGTCGCTGCCCCGGAAGTGCACGGCCGTCTCCCTCGCCCCTAGGTGCTCCCGACGGGGGCGAGCCCATCACCAGCCGCAAGGCGTGTCAACGCACGTGACCGAAGTGCCTGTATTGCCCGGCGCGTCGACGTCGAAAGCCGAACCTCCGCGGGTGAACGGGAATTCGAGTGGTGTCCCGCGGCCCGGCGGCGGGTACGGCCTTCGGCACGGACACCTGCGGAGGTGGTGATGGCCGAGCAGATGGCCAGAGCGCGGCTCGCCGCACTGCACGGCATCGCGACGTCGTACAGCCCCGCCCCCGGCCGCAGCGTCGGCGTGCCGGAGGAGACCGTCGTCGCCGTCCTCGCCGCCCTCGGCGTCGACGCCTCCACGCCCGCCTCCGTGCGCGAGGCCCTGGCCGCTCACGAGGACGCGGCCCGCCGCAGGCTGCTGCCCGCCACGGTGGTCGTGCGCGCCGGGCGCGGTGCGCTGCCCGCGCTGCCGCCGGGCACCGAGGCGTGCGTGGAGACGGAGGACGGGGCGGTCGTCGTCCTGGACCTCGCGTCCGGGGAGCTTGGGGTGGAGGGGGGCGGTGCGTGGCCGCGCGCCCGCCGACCACGAGCCGGCGCGGAGGGGGCCGGTGCGCACGGCGCCGGCGCGTACGCCCTCGGCGCACTCCCGCTCGGCACGCACCTGCTGCGCGCCCACGCCTCCGACGGCCGGTCCGCCGCCGCGTCCCTGATCGTCGCCCCGGACCGGCTGCCCGCCCCGCCGCGGCGCGGCCACGGCTTCCTCGTCCAGCTCTACTCCCTGCTCTCCGCCCGCTCCTGGGGCATGGGCGACCTCGGCGACCTGGCCGCACTCGCCGACTGGTCCGGCCGCACCTTCGGCACGGACTTCGTCCAGGTCAACCCCCTGCACGCGGCCGTGCCCGGCGCGGGCGGCGCCCCCACCGACCCCTCGCCCTACCGGCCCTCCTCCCGCCGCTTCCCCGACCCCGTCCACCTGCGCGTCGAGGACGTGCCCGAGTTCGCCCTGCTCACCGGCGAGCGCCGCGAGCGCGCCGCGCAGCTCCTGGGCCGGGCCGCCGCCCTGCGCGACGCCGTGCTCCACAAGGGCGAGCTCATCGACCGCGACGCGGTCTGGGAGGTCAAGCGGCGCGCCCTGGAGCTCGTCCGCGCCGTGCCCCTCGGCCCCGCCCGCCTCGCCGCGTACGAGGCCTTCCGCACTGAGCAGGGCCGCGCCCTGGAGGACCACAGCACCTGGTGCGCGCTCGCAGAGGTGCACGGGCCGCACTGGCGTGCGTGGCCCGGCGGGCTCCGCGACCCCCGTTCGGCGGACACCGCCCGCGCCCGCGCGGACCTGGCCGACCGCATCGACTTCCACAGCCGGCTCGCCTGGCTCACCGACGAGCAGCTCGCGGCCGCCCAGCGCACCGCCAAGGCGGCCGGCATGCGCGTCGGCCTCGTCCACGACCTCGCCGTCGGCGTGCACCCCTCGGGCGCGGACACCTGGGCCCAGCAGGACGCCTTCGCCGACGGCATGTCCGTCGGCGCGCCCCCCGACGCCTTCAGCCCCCGCGGCCAGGACTGGGGCCTGCCGCCCTGGCGCCCCGACGCCCTGGAGGCCTGCGGCTACCGCCCCTACCGCGAGCTGCTGCGCGGCCTGCTGCGGCACGCGGGCGGCCTGCGCATCGACCACGTGATGGGCCTGTTCCGCCTGTGGTGGGTGCCGCAGGGCGCGGAGCCCACCCAGGGCGCGTACGTCCGCTACGACCCCGAGGCCATGCTCGGCGTCCTCGCCCTGGAGGCCCACCGGGCCGGGGCCGCGGTCGTGGGGGAGGACCTGGGCACGGTCGGGGCCGGGGTCCGCGAGGCGCTGGCCGAGCGCGGCGTGCTCGGCACGTCGGTGCTGTGGTTCGAGCGGGACTACGCGGCGGGGGACGCCGCTCCGCTGCCGCCCGGCCGGTGGCGCACCGGCTGCCTGGCCACCGCCACCACCCACGACCTGCCCAGCACCGCCGCCCGGCTCACCGGCGACCACGTCGCCCTGCGCCACCGGCTGGGGCTGCTCACCCGCCCGCTCGACGAGGAGCGGCAGGAGGACGCGCGGGAGGTGGGCGAATGGCTGGAGCTCTTCCGGCGGCTGGGCCTGCTGCCCGAGGGGCCCTGCGACGAGGAGACGGCCGTCCTGGCCGTCCACCGCTACCTGCTGCGCACCCCCGCCCGCCTCGTCGGCGTCTGGCTGCCGGACGCCGTCGGGGACCGCCGCCCGCAGAACCTCCCCGGCACCTGGGACCAGTACCCGAACTGGCGGCTGCCGGTCGCCGGCCCCGACGGGCGGCCGCTGTCCCTGGAGGAGCTCACGGTCTCGCCCCGGCTGCGGGCCCTGATGGCGGAGGTGGGAGCGGCGGCGGGGCCGTAGCCCCACCCCCGGGCGCGCGGGTCTCTTATGCTCCCGATATCTTGAGGCCGTGAGCACTAAGAACAAGAACGCCGTGCGAGCCGGTGCCATCTCGGCCGGCACGCTGCTGATGCTGCTGATGTCGTCCCCCGCGTTCGCGCTCACCCGCGACGACGGTGACGACCCGGGTCCGGGCCTGAGCGTGATCAATACGCTCGGCCTCTACGTCGCCGCGCCGATCGTCCTCTTCCTGGTGATCGCCGGCCTCACGATGGTCGCCGCCAGGCACTCGGACAACCCGCACACCGTCGACACCCACCACCCGC
Source organism: Streptomyces rectiverticillatus (assembly GCF_013394065.1). Lineage (NCBI taxonomy): Bacteria > Bacillati > Actinomycetota > Actinomycetes > Kitasatosporales > Streptomycetaceae > Streptomyces > Streptomyces rectiverticillatus. The sequence continues at coordinate 2,571,387 of NZ_CP040752.1, read as the reverse complement.
GCACGCGCTAGCCTGCTCGATCTTCTTCAGCCCGGTGCCCCGGTCCTTCTGGACCGGGGCACCGGGCTTTTTCGCGTGTGCGCCCGTGTGTGTTCCCGCCCTCAATCCGGAGCCGCTGGTTTCGCTTTACGGTCCGTTTAACCTACGGTGTCGTAACCTACGGAACCGTAAGTGTGATCATCCCCCCTGGAGCTGTCCGTGACCATCGCCCCCCTCCGCCACCACGCCCGGGCCGTATGGAGCGACAGCCGCCTGCTGTACGCCCTCGAAGAGGTCGTCGAGACCGAGCTCAACCGGCACCTGAAGATCGCCAAGGAATGGATGCCGCACGAGTACGTGCCCTGGAGCGAGGGCCGTGACTTCGACGGCGTCATGGGCGGCGAGGCCTGGGCGCCCGAGCAGTCCAAGGTCACCGACATCGGGCGCACCGCCCTCGTGGTCAACCTCCTCACCGAGGACAACCTCCCCAGCTACCACCACGAGATCGCCCAGCTCTTCGGCCGCGACGGCGCCTGGGGCACGTGGGTGCACCGCTGGACGGCGGAGGAGGGACGGCACGGCATCGTCATGCGGGACTACCTGCTGACCTCGCGGGCCGTCGACCCCGTCGCCCTGGAGCGGTTCCGGATGGCGCACATGAGCGAGGGCTTCGAGTCCGACAACCGGCACAGCATGCTGCACTCGGTGGCGTACGTCGCCTTCCAGGAGCTCGCCACCCGCATCTCCCACCGCAACACCGGACGCCACTCCGGCGACCCCGTCTGCGACCGGATGCTCGCCCGCATCGCCACGGACGAGAACCTCCACATGGTCTTCTACCGCAACCTGCTCGGGAAGGCGTTCGAGCTCGCGCCGGACCAGACGATGGAGGCGGTTCGCGACGTGGTCGTGAACTTCCGGATGCCCGGCCACGGCATCCCCGGCTTCGAGCGGGCCGCGGCCCAGATGGCGATCGGCGGGATCTACAACCTGCGCATCCACCACGACGACGTCCTCCAGCCGGTCCTGCGCTTCCTGAAGGTCCTGGAAATCACCGGCCTGGGCCCGGAGGGCCTCCGCGCCCAGGAGGAACTGGGCCTGTTCATGATCGACCTCGACGACCAGGCCACGAAGTTCGACGAGCGCCGCGCGGCCTTGCTGGCGCGCCGCGCGGCACGGGCTGAGCAGGCCTGAGCCCGCTGGTCGACGCAGCGATAGCTCAGCATGGCCGCGGCGAACAGCGGCGCCGCCTGCTGCCGGCCCGGCTGGTGGTGTACTTCGTGCTGGCGCTCTGCTTGTTCGCCCGGGAGTCGTACGAGGAGGTCGTCCGGGTACTGACTGGCGGGATTCCTGGCAGTCGCGCTGTGGCCTGGGTGAACCGGTCCTCGTTGTCCCGGGCCAGGGAGACACATTCGACGGCCCTTCTACTGTCGGCGGGCGGCCGTTCGGCTTTCCGCGAGGGCCGGACGCTGCCGAAGGAGACGCTCTACCGCGTCATCACCTTCTTCAAGGACGGCAGGGTCGTGTACCTGGGCACGACCCTGCTGGACCACAAGCGGTACCCGGCGAACGAGCTGGTGGGGCTCTACCGGGAGCGGTGGGAGATCGAGCTGGCCTTCGACGAGATCAAGAACCACCTCGGTCCCGGCGGTCCGATCCGGTCGCGCACGCCGGATGGCGTCCGGCAAGAGCTGTGGGCCTTCCTCGCGGTCCACCATGCCGTCCGCCGGTTCGCCCTCGCAGCGGCCACGGCCGGGCCCACTGTGGACGCCGACCGCGTGTCCTACCTGCGGTGCGTGCGGGTCGCCCGTCGCAGCGTTCCGGCTCAGGCCGGGGCCGCTCGGTTCAATCTCGCCCGTGCCTGGAACGAGGCAGCTCAGGAAGCACGAAGTCGGCTGCTGCCGCTGCGGCGCACAAGGGTGCCGGAAGACCGCTGGTCAACGGCCAAATCCGCTGAGCAAGGTGTGTCGGAACCTGAGCTGTCTGGGTTAGGCCCCGTTTCGGCGTACCGAGGGCATCGTTCATCAATGCGTGAGCCAACGCACCGTTCTCCGTGCCGCCAGCGCCGCTCTGACGCTCTTGGGTGCCCAGGTCGTCGTTGTTCCAGCATGGGCCGGGGGCCTCGGCGCCGGCATCCTCTCCCCGGCCATCGGCAATGGCTGCGCAAATCAGTACGGAGCAACCGTCCGGGGGACTGCCTCGCAAGGGGCGAGTGCTGCCGGAGGAAACGCCCTTGGCCTGCCCGTCACCGGACCGCTCAACCAGTGCGGCGGCGCCGATGCGCCCGCCACCAAGATTGTTTGCACAGTCATTGGTGAGAACGGGCAGACTCTGGGCACCACCTCGCTGGACAACGCGGCTGGTGTCCTCTCCGGTGTCCTGAACCCTGCAGCCACCGTCGTTTGTCAATGAGGCTGGATTCCGTGCCTCAGAGTCGACAGCTCGTGCGCTATTTATGGCAACTGCATTGGGCGCTCGCGCCCCTGAATCCGCCAGGGGCCGGCAGGCTCCGGCGTCCGTGCCGGCCCGGAGGGGCCCGGCCCCGTAAACGACCGAGGGTGCCCCCGGCTCGTCCGAGCCGGGGGCACCCTCGTGCACGCTTCGCGCGGCGCGCGTCAGCTCGCCGCGGCCGCGTCGGCGGCCTGGGCCTTGAGCGCGCGCTCGACGCCCGAGCGGGACTCCATGATCAGGCGCCGCAGCGCGGCGTTCGGCTCGGCCGAGGCCAGCCAGGCGTCCGTCGCGTCCAGGGTCTCCTGGGAGACCAGCAGCGCGGGGTACAGCCCGACCGCGATCTGCTGGGCGATCTCGTGGCTGCGGCTCTCCCACACGCCCTTGATCGCCGCGAAGAACTGCGCGCTGTAGGGCGCGAGCAGATCGCGCTGGTCGGTCTGGACGAAGCCGCCGATGACGGCCTCCTGCACGGCGTTGGGCAGGGCCGCCGACTCGACGACCGCCTTCCACGCCGCGTCCTTGGCCTCGGCCGTCGGCTGCGAGGCCCGCGCCGCCGCGGCGTACCGCTCGCCCGCCGAGGTCCGGTCCCGCTCCAGCTCGGCCGCGATCGCGGCCTCGTCCGCGCGCCCGGTGGCCGCGAGGCGGCCGAGCAGGGCCCAGCGCAGCTCGGTGTCGACGGCGAGGCCGCCGATCTCCTCCGTGCCGTCGAGGAGCCCCTGCAGCAGGGCGAGCTGCTCGTCCGTACGGGCGGTGGCGGCGAAGGCCCGGGCCCAGGCGAGCTGGTGGTCGCTGCCCGGCTCGGCGGACTTCAGGTGGGCGAGGGCCGCCTCGGTCCACCGGGCGAGGCCGGTCGCACGCCACTCGGGGGCGGCGTAGAGGTCCATGGCCAGCTTGACCTGCCGCTGCAGCGACTGCACGACGCCGATGTCCGACTCCTTGGCGATGCCGGAGAGGACGAGCGCGAGGTAGTCGCGGGCGGCGAGCTCGCCGTCGCGCGTCATGTCCCAGGCGGAGGCCCAGCACAGGGCGCGCGGCAGGGACTCGGTGAAGTCGCCGAGGTGGGCGGTGACCGTCGCGAGCGACTGCTCGTCGAGGCGGACCTTGGCGTAGGACAGGTCGTCGTCGTTGAGCAGCACGACGGCCGGCCGGGGCTTGCCGACGAGCGCGTCGACGGGCGTCAGCTCACCGTCGACGTCGAGCTCGATCCGCTCCTTGCGGACGAGCTTGCCGCCCTCCAGCTCGTACACGCCGACGGCGATCCGGTGCGGCCGCAGGGTCGGCGCGCCCTTGGCGCCGGCGGGCAGGGCGGGGGCCTCCTGGCGGACGGCGAAGGAGGTGATGACGCCGGAGGCGTCGGTCTCGATCTCCGGGCGCAGGATGTTGATGCCGGCGGTCTCCAGCCACAGCTTCGACCAGGTGGTCAGGTCGCGGCCGGAGGTCTCCTCCAGCGCGCCGAGCAGGTCGGTGAGGCGGGTGTTGCCGAAGGCGTGCGCCTTGAAGTACGCCTGGACGCCGCGGAAGAACGCGTCCTCGCCCACGTAGGCGACGAGCTGCTTGAGGACGGAGGCGCCCTTGGCGTAGGTGATGCCGTCGAAGTTGACGAGCACGTCGTCCAGGTCGCGGATCTCGGCCATGATCGGGTGGGTGGACGGCAGCTGGTCCTGCCGGTACGCCCAGGTCTTCATGGAGTTGGCGAAGGTCGTCCACGCGTGGGGCCACCGCGAGCCCGGCGCGGAGGCCTGGCAGGCGATCGAGGTGAAGGTGGCGAACGACTCGTTCAGCCACAGGTCGTTCCACCACTCCATGGTGACCAGGTCGCCGAACCACATGTGGGCCAGCTCGTGCAGGATCGTCTCGGCGCGCCCCTCGTACGCGGCGTCCGTCACCTTCGAGCGGAAGACGTACTGGTCGCGGATGGTGACCGCGCCCGCGTTCTCCATCGCGCCCGCGTTGAACTCGGGCACGAACAGCTGGTCGTACTTGGGGAAGGGGTAGGGGTAGGCGAACTTCTCCTCGAACCAGTCGAAGCCCTGGCGCGTCACCTCGAAGATGTGGTCCGCGTCCAGGAACTCGGCCAGCGAGGGGCGGCAGTAGACGGCCAGCGGGATGCTGCGGCCGTCCTTCTCGTACGTGCTGTGCACGCCGTGGTACGGGCCGGCGATCAGGGCCGTGATGTACGTGGAGATCCGCTGCGTCGGCTCGAAGCGCCAGACGTTGTCGGCGGGCCGCTCGGGGGTCGGCGAGTTGGAGATGACCGTCCAGCCCTCGGGGGCCTTCACGGTGAACGTGAAGACGGCTTTCAGGTCGGGCTGCTCGAAGGAGGCGAAGACGCGCCGCGCGTCGGGCACCTCGAACTGGGTGTACAGGTAGGCCTGCTGGTCGACGGGGTCGACGAAGCGGTGCAGGCCCTCGCCGGTGTTGGTGTACGCGCAGTCCGCGACGACCTTCAGCTCGTTGCGGCCGGCCACCAGGCCCGGCAGCGCGATCCGGCTGTCCGCGAACACCTCGGCCACGTCGAGCGCGGTCCCGTTCAGCACGACCTCGTGCACCGTGGGCGCCACCAGGTCGATGAACGTCTCCGCGCCCGCCTCGGCCGCGTCGAACCGCACCACGGTCTCGGAGCGGTAGGTGCCCCCCTCCTGCGCGCCGGAGAGATCGAGGTCGATCTCGTACGCGTCGACGGTCAGCAGACGAGCCCGCCGCTGCGCTTCTTCGCGGGTCAGATTCGTTCCAGGCACCTGGGCATCTCCTTAACTTCGCGACTTTCCGGCCATCCTTCCACGCCGGGTGCCCCGGGCGGACCGGTGTTTTTCCGGAAGCGAAACGTCCGCGCCACCCGGCCCGGAGCGGGCGGGGTGGCGCGGACGTACCGGAGAAGGGGCCGGCAGCAGGGGTCAGCCCTTGAGCTCGGCGGCGACCAGCTCCGCGATCTGCACGGCGTTGAGCGCCGCGCCCTTGCGGAGGTTGTCGTTCGAGAGGAAGAGCGCGAGGCCGTGCTCGACGGTCTCGTCCTCGCGGATGCGGCCCACGTAGGAGGCGTCCTTGCCGGCGGCCTGCAGCGGGGTGGGGATCTCCGAGAGCTCGACGCCGGGGGCGTCCTTGAGCAGCTCGTACGCGCGCTCGACGCTGACCGGACGCTCGAAGCGGGCGTTGACCTGCAGCGAGTGGCCGGAGAAGACGGGGACGCGGACGCAGGTGCCGGAGACCTTCAGGCCCGGGATCTCCAGGATCTTCCGGGACTCGTTGCGCAGCTTCTGCTCCTCGTCCGTCTCGAAGCGGCCGTCGTCCACGATCGAGCCGGCCAGCGGCAGCACGTTGTAGGCGATGGGGCGCTTGTAGACGCCGGGCTCGGGAAAGTCGACGGCCTCGCCGTCGTGGACGAGCTCCGCGGCGCGCTCGCCGACGCCGCGGATCTGGCCGTCGAGCTCGGCCACGCCGGCGAGGCCGGAGCCGGAGACGGCCTGGTAGGTGGTGGCGACGAGGGCCGTCAGGCCGGCCTCCTCGTGCAGCGGCCGCAGGACCGGCATGGCGGCCATCGTGGTGCAGTTCGGGTTGGCGATGATGCCCTTGGGGCGGTCCTTGACCGCGTGCGGGTTGACCTCGGAGACGACGAGGGGGACCTCGGGGTCCATGCGCCAGGCCGAGGAGTTGTCGATCACGACGGCGCCCTGTCCGGCGACCTTCTCGGCCAGCGCGCGGGAGGTCGCGCCGCCGGCGGAGAACAGCACGATGTCCAGGCCGGTGTAGTCGGCCGTGGCGGCGTCCTCGACCGTGATCTCCGTGCCCTGCCAGGGGAGGGTGGACCCGGCGGAGCGCGCCGAGGCGAACAGGCGCAGCTCGCTGACCGGGAACGCCCGGTCGGCGAGGATCTTGCGCATGACTCCGCCGACCTGCCCGGTGGCTCCGACGATTCCGATCCTCATGAGGGCTCCCTACTCATGTACATCTACATCACATGCAACATGCAACCTGCTGCCAGGGACGTCGCGCCTGGCACGCCGGTTCCATCATGTGGTCACACCCGCCCCAAAAGTCCAATCCTTTGACCGGTGTGCGAGACCGGGCCGGGCGAAGCGGGAAATCTTCAGCCCAGGCGCAGGTCGGCCCGGACATCCTCCGGGCGGGCGGCGGGAGCGGCGGTGACGTGCACCCGGGCGGTCGCGGTCCCGCCGTCCGCCCGGCACAGCAGGGTGTAGGTCCCCTCGGCGGGGGCGGTGAGCGCGAAGCGGCCTTCGCTGTCGGTGACGGCGGCGACGTCGGGCAGCGGCACCGGCCCGTCGGCGAAGGCCACGCGGGCACCGGCGACGGGCGCGCCCGCGGCGTCGCGGACCGTGCCGCGGATCACGCCGGCGGGCGCGGAGGGGGCGTTCATGCGGATCGGGTGTTCCCTCGGGTGGTCGGTCGGGTGGTCATGCGGATCGGGTCACGCCTTCCAGGCCACGAAGTTGTTGTAGACCGGCGTGGTGATCCGGGTGCCGGAGTTCACCCGGGCCCCGCCGTACGCGTGGACGGCGACCCCGTACCGGTCGTTGCCGATGATCCGGTAGACGGAGCTGCCGCTCTGCCCGCCGAAGGTGTCGATGTCGTAGTACACCTTGCGCGGGCCCACCGAGTCGATGCGGCGCGCGTCGTACCAGAGCGTGGCGTACGGCTTGTCGGCCGGATAGCCGGCGATGTTGCCGGTGACCTGGAGCAGGTCCGCGTCGGACCAGACGCCGAAGCCGAACCAGCCGGTCTGTGCGCCCAGGTCCGACGGCAGGATGATCGCGCCGTAGTCGAAGTTCTGGTCGCCGCTGCCGGTCCAGCCGGTCACCGACCGGAAGCTCGTGCTGACGACCGGGCCGTAGCAGACCGTGCCGCCGTTGCGCCCGGGCCAGACCTTGATGCTGCGGACCCAGCCGTCCCGCCCGGGCACGCCGCTGTTCTTGATGAAGACGACGTGCCCGGCGGTGGCGATCGTGTGCGGGCCGATGAACCAGCCGGTGCCGAGCCAGCCGCTGCCGTCGGCGGCCGTGATCTCCAGGAAGCAGTGCACGCGCCACGGGTAGACGCAGGTGTTGGTGATCTGCACCCGGTCGTCCGGCCCGTGGACGGTCTCCGGGCCGGCCGGCGGCCCGAAGGAGGCCTCGCCGATGTCGGGGACGAGGCCGCCGAAGGCGTCGTCGGCCTCGGGCGGCTCCGGCAGCCGGTAGCCCTCGACGGGCTCGGTGCCGGTGGAGCCGCCCGGGGCGGGCTCGCCGCCCGCGCCCGTGCCGGGCTGCTGGAACACGGGCGCTCCGTCGGCGGGCAGCAGGCCCGCCGCGGGGTCGCTGGAGACGGGGGTGTGGGGGTCCTGGGGCATGGCAGAAACCGTCCCTTCGACGGCAAGGTCCGCAGACCGCATCGAATAGGGCGTAAGCGCACCCTGCGCTCGAATCTCCTCCGGGAATCCGGGCCACGGTAGGAGCGCGGAGAAGCGCACGAGTGGGCGCTCGAAGCGCGAAAGGGGCGGGCACCCATACCGTGCGCCCGCCCCTCGTCAGTCCGTACGTCCGCCCGTACATCCGGACGTACACCCGGCCGCACCTCCGGCTAGCCGACGACCTTCTCGATCTTCACGCTGCCGTTCCCCGCGACCGTCCCGGCCGCGTTGACCAGCTGCACGTCCCCGAAGAAGGAGCGCCCCTCCGGAGCCGCGCCCGCCACCACGACCTCCGCCGCGACCTGAGCGGACTGCCCGGCGCCGAGCTTGACGACGGAGCCGTCGGCGACCTTGATCTCACCCAGCGAGGGGGCGAAGTACACGTCGCGGTAGTCGTACGCGGTCGAGCCCGCGGGCACGGAGTAGCCCGTGACCTCGACGGTGTACTCGCCCGCCGCCGGCTTGGTCAGGCTCACGAGCTCGTCGGAGCCGCCGCTGGTGGAGGAACCCACGGCCTTGCCGTCCTTGAAGACGGTCAGATCCAGGTCGGCCTTGGCGTCGGCGGCGGCGCCGATCACGGCGTCGAAGCGGGTGACGCCGGCCCCGAGCGTGACCTTGGTGACCTGCTTCTCCCCCTCCTTGATCTCCGGCCGGGCGGTCTTCGAGGAGCCCAGCTGACCGCCCTTGAGCCTGCCCTCCAGCGCCGCGAAGCCGTTGACGGCCTTCCAGGAGACGGCGACCGGGGTGCCGGCCTTCGCCTCGGCGACGGTCTGCGTCGCCGGGTCGAAGGTGACGCCGAGCGCGGTGGCCGTCAGCGTGTAGGGGTTCTCCAGCAGCGGGGAGGTCCGCCGCGACTCGACCTCGATCTCCCAGACGCCCGGCAGCGGGTTGGCGTAGCTGCGCAGGTCCGGGCGGCAGGTGTTGGCCGGGTTCGGGTAGTTCGGGTAGCAGTTGACCGTGGAGGTCGGGTCGGCCGGCACACCGTAGGGGTTGATCGCGATGAACCGCGTCTGGCTGTCCTTCGCCAGGCCGCCGAGCGCGACCTCCAGGGTCTTCGCGCCCTTCGGCACGCTGACGAAGTACGAGGTGGTGGCGTTGCGCACGGCCTTGGCGGCCTTCTTGACCACGTAGGACGGCGCGGCGACCGGCTCGGCGGCGACGACGGTCGTGAGGACCTGCTTGTCGATGCCCTCGGTGCGGTCGTCGTCCACGGTGAGGATCGCGCTGTGCAGGCCGGCCGTCTTCGCCTTCGCCTTGACCTGGACGGTCACGGGCTTGTTCAGCGGCAGCTTGACCTCGCCGTCACCGGCGAGCTTGAAGGTGCCGTCGTTGTTGCGCCACTTCAGCTCGTGCCAGACGGCCTTGTCCGGGCCGGAGGTACGGGTGACCGTGACGTCGTAGGTCCGGGTCTCGCCGGTCTTCAGCCCGCCCTCGCGGTCGTAGAGGCCGGTGCCGAAGCCGGGGGTCTTGAGCGCGGGGGAGAGCGCGGTGGAGACCGGCGCCTTCACCGTGTACTCGTGGGCGGTGGCGCGATCGCGCAGCGCCTCCCAGGCGTCCTCGATGTTGATCAGGCCGGCGCCCTGCTCGTAGGCCTGCGCGCCCTTGATCTGCTTGGCGGTGCTGGTGAGCGCCGTGCGCAGGTCGGCCGGGCTGAGCTTGATCTTCTTCTGCTTGGCGGCCGAGATCAGCAGCGCGGAGGCGCCGGCGGCCTGCGGGGAGGCCATCGAGGTGCCCTGCAGCATGCCGTAGCCGGGCGGCAGGTCGTAGCCGGCCTCCTTGACGGGGGCGCCGGGCTCCCAGGTCGGCGTGGTGTTGACCGAGGCGCCGGGGGCGGTGATCGTCGGGGTGAAGCCGCCGTCCTCGCGCGGGCCGCGGGAGGAGAAGGGCATCATCGCGTACTTGGTCTTCACCTCCGAGCCGTAGTTCGCCGCCCAGGTCTCCTTGGAGACCGAGGCGCCGACGCTGATGACCTTGTCGGCCAGGCCGGGGTCGCCGATGGTGTTGGCGCCGGGGCCGCTGTTGCCCGCGGAGATCACCAGCTGCACGCCGTAGGTGTCGATGAGGCGCGTGTAGAGCTCGGAGCGGGCGTTGTTGCCGTCGTTGAGCGCGGGGAGGCCGCCGATCGACATGTTGACGATGTCGACGCCGCGGTTGACCACGAGGTCGATCATGCCCTCGGTCAGGGCGACGTTGGTGCAGCCGCCGCTCCAGGTGCAGGCGCGCGAGGAGACGAGCTTGGCGCCGGGGGCGGCGCCGTTCATCTTCCCGCCGAAGAGGCCGTTGGCGGCGGTGATGCCCGCGACGTGCGTGCCGTGCTCGGACTCGATGACGCCGATGCTGACGAAGTCGGCCTTCTTGCCGACCCAGTCGCCGCCCTTCGGGTCCATCGGCACGTCCTTGCGGATCTGCACGACGAAGGGGATGCGCTCGGCGATCGCGGTGTCCGGGTCGTCCTTGCCGAAGTACCCGACCTGGAAGCCGTCCTTGTAGGGCTTCATCTCCTCGTCGTCGCCGAAGCCGGCGTCGTCGCCGAGGTCGACGCGGACGGTGCCCTTGGCCTTGTCGTAGAGGACCGCCCAGGAGTCGGTGGTGTCGCCGTCCCGGTTGAGGTCGCCCTTCATGTCGCCGCCGGCGGTCGCGTTCTCCCGGAACAGGGCCACCTGGTACGGGCCGTTGCCGGGCACCGTGTAGCTGCGGCCGTTGAAGGAGAAGGACGGGCCGGAGACGTCGGCCGTCATCGGCAGCCAGGTGCCGTCCTGGTCGGTGAGCGGGTCGGTCGCGGTCACCCAGTCGACGATCTTGCGCTCGCCGGTGGTGGTCTTCTGCAGCGCCGGGTGGCCCAGGTCGATGCCCGAGTCGAGGATGCCGATGGTCACGCCCCGGCCGTCGGCCTTGGGGTGGTCCTCGACGAAGTCCACGGCACCGGTCTCGAAGGCCGGCTGATAGGGGTTCTTCGCCGGGGTGTCCTTGCCCGGCGCGGGGAAGCTGCCGGCCTTGGCGCCGCGGGCGCCCTCGGCGGCGTCGGCGCGCGGCGTCGGGTCCGGGAGCTTGATCTCCTGCCGGAGGTCGATGCCGTGCACCGAGCCGAGCTTTTGCGCCTCGGCGATGGCAGCGTCGGCCTTGGGCGTGGGGACGGTGGCCCGGACGTAACCGAGCTTGTCGTCCGTGCGGCCGACCGACGCGCCCTTGATGGCGCCGAGTTTGCCGGCGACCTGGGCGGTCTGCCCGGGCGCGGTGGCGATCATCATCGTGACCGTCTTGTCGCCGCCGGCCTTGGCCCCGGCGAGCAGGGCGGCGTCGTGCGAACCGAGCTTGTCCGCGGGCGATTTGACCGGGCCCGGAGCGGGCAACGGGTCGTCAGCGAAGGCGGGTGCGGCGCCCGCGGCCGTGAGGGCGGCCACGAGGGAGGCCGCGACGGCTATTCGGACCGGGCGTCTTGCGCCGCCGGGGCGCGTGTTACGGGATTCGGGGGTCATGTCCATCCCTGGCTTGACGTGAAGGCGCCGCTGAACAGCGGGCGTCCGGAAATCGGAGCCGGATGACCGATCACTTTTATGGAAGTGACGGGGGTTTGGGGAGAGTTGTCGGAGAGGGAACGTAAGGATGGCGTAAACCCGCCAGGCGCCAGTCGGGAGGAAGCGTGACGGAGGCCGTGAAGCGGTCAGCGGCGTTCCCGCAGCTCAGAGGCTCTAGGGCAAACGGACTACAGCTCCGGCCCCAGAACCTGCCCAGTGTTCCACCCGAGAGTGAACGCTGAGTGAGCGTCAGTCCGCCAGGGGACGAGTGCTGTATGTCCGTTCGCATTCGCCAAGATCGATGTGCGGTGATCGGCGGCGGCCGTTGCGGCCGCGTTCACGCCCAGGTCACCCCCGCTGCCAACGATCCTCGGTAGGAAGGATCGCCGCCGGCAACGCTCCGCAGCCCGGAGCCCGCTTCAGCCCGCTTCGCGTTCGCACTCGGGGAGACCGCTATGCACCGCAGATCAGACAGATCCGCAGACGCCCGCCTCGACCGCCGTACGTTCCTCGCGGCAGCGGGGGCCGTGACCACCGCCACCGGCATCGGACTGGCCCTGGGGGCGGACTCGGTGCCGGCCGTGGCCCAGCCGCCGGATCCGAGCACTTCGGGCGCGGCGCGGGCCGCCTCGGCGAGCGCGGACGCCGCGGCCGTGGCCGGTCCGAACGGGGCCGGGACGACCCTCGTCTCCGTGGCCGCCCCGCGCGGCACCTCCGGATACCGCAAGCTCGGCGACGGCCCCGGCTGGCCGCGGCAGGTGCGCGGCGAGCTGGCCGGGGCGCAGCGCGGCCGCGAGGACCGGCGCACGACGCTGGCCTCCTTCGTGCAGTTCACCGACCTGCACCTGACGGACGTGCAGCACCCGCTGCGCTACGAGTTCTTCCGGTCCGGCGAGCCCGGCGCATGGCGTCCGCACGAGGCGCTGACCCTGCCCGGCGTGGTCTCGCTGATCGAGCGCGTCAACAAGCTCCGGCGCGGGCCCGCGACCGGTGCGCCGCTGTCCTTCGTCATCACCACCGGGGACAACGGCGACGAGAACGCGCGGATCGAGGTCGAGTGGTTCCTCACCGCCATGAGCGGCGGCCGCATGAACCCCAACACCGGTGACCCGCGCCACTACGAGGGCGTCCAGAACAGCGGGCTGAAGCTCTTCTGGCAGCCCGAGAGCGCCCTGCGCGACCAGGACAAGCAGGCCGGCTTCCCGCGCATCCCCGGCTACCTCGGCGCCGCCACCCGCCAGGTCAACAGCCCCGGCCTGAACGTCCCCTGGTACTCCACCTACGGCAACCACGACGGCCTCTCCGGCGGCTGCTACCCGGCCGCGGGCACCTTCATCGCCGAGGCCGCGACGGGCAACAAGAAGCTCCAGATCATCTCCGCCGCCGAGGCCAAGTGGCTGATGGAGGGCGAGTCCAAGGGCGTCGACCCCAAGGGCAAGCGGATCGAGGAGCTGCTGAAGGCGCACCGGAAGGAGATGCGCACCGTCACCGCCGACCCCCGCCGGGTGCCGCTGACCTCCCGGCAGTACGTGGCCGCTCACCTCGACCCCCGCTACAAGGGCCGCGGCCCGGTCGGCCACGGCTACACCCGCGACAACCTCGACTCGGGCGACCTCTACTACTCCTTCAAGATCTCCGACAAGGTCATCGGCATCAGCCTCGACACCACCGACCCCGGAGGCCACTACCAGGGCTCGCTCGGCACCGGCCAACTGCGCTGGCTGGAGCGCACCTTGAAGCGCTACGCGGACAAGTACGCGCTCGTCTTCAGCCACCACCCCAGCTGGAGCATGGACAACCTCACCCCCGACCCCACCCACCCCGGCGAGGACCGCCACGACGGCAACGAGCTGATCGCCGTCCTGCAGGATCACCGCAACGTCCTCGCCTGGATCAACGGCCACAGCCACCGCAACCGGATCCGCCCCCGCGGCACCTTCTGGGAGATCGCCACCGCCTCGCACGTCGACTACCCGCAGCTCGCGCGCGTCATCGAGGTCGCGGACAACCACGACGGCACGGTCTCGCTGTTCACCACGCTCATCGAATCCGCCGCCCCCTACCGCACCGACCTCGGCGATCTCTCCCAGACCGGACTCGCCTCCCTCTACCGGGAACTGGCCTTCAACGCCCCCGGATCGGACGTCTCCCTGGCCGGCGCGCCCGCCGACCGCAACACCGAGCTGCTGCTCTCCCGGCGCTGAGCCGGCGTCACCGGGGCAGCACCACCAGATACGCGGCAGGGTCGCGGTCGGCCGACGCCATCAGGGCGGTGCGGACCACCGCGGCCTGCTGCTCGGGGGTCTCGCGCAGCTTCTTCGGCGTGATGTGCACGACCATGACCCCGAGCCGCTCCAGGTGCTCCCGCTTGCGGAACTGCGCCGACCACACCGCGTCGTCGTCCTGGCGCGGCGTCCGCGAATCGATCTCCACGGCCACGCTGTGCTCGGGCCAGAACGCGTCCACCCGGCCCAGGCACGGGCCGCCCGGCAGCCGCAGGTCCACGTTCCACAGCGGGGCGGGCAGCCGGTGGTCGCGCACCAGGTCGTAGAGCCGGCCCTCGGCGACGGCCCGGCCCTCGGCCAGCAGTGTGTCCACCGCGTCCACCACGTGCGCCCGCGCCAGCAGCCGCGCCCGCGTCAACTCCTTGACGACGGCGGCCGCTTCGCAGTGCCCGCCGCGCACGGCCTCGGCCAGCAGCCGGCGCACCGTGGAGGCGTCGGTGAGCTGGGCGACGGTGTCCGCGACCGCCCGCGCGACCGGTGCCACGGGCACCCCCGTCAGCAGCCGGGGGTGCGGCAGGGCGTGGGCCCGCACGATCCGTACGAAACCGGACGTCCGCAGCCGGCGGGTGCGCGGCACGAGCACGTCGATGTGGTCGAGGGCGAGCAGCGGCGGCACGGAGGTGAAGCGGTGCAGAGCCAGCGCCGCCGCACCGGTGATCATCGCGGAGCCGTAGGGGCCGGCCGCGGCCTCCCGGGCCGCGGCGGTGGCGGTGCCGGGGCCCGGCTGGGCGGGCGGGCCCTGGGTGCGCGGGACCGTGTACAGCAGGGCGGCGTGCAGCCGCTCCTCGCTGGTGGCGGGCCCCGTGCGGAGCAGGAAGACCCCGGGCAGCAGCTGCTGCCAGGGGCCGCCGGGGCGGCAGCGCTCCCCGGCGGCGGGTCCGGACACACCGTGGTCGCGCAGCTGACGTGCTGTCATGACACGGTGACGGACGTCGGAGAGGTGGTGCAGGGGGCGCGGGGAGAGAGGGGTGTCGGAGTTCATGCCGGGCACGTTCCCGCGTCCGCGGCGGGCCCTAACCCGGTGTTACAGCCCCGTCGACAATTCCGGACAACGCCGTCCTAAAGTACGGGTGTTCGACGACCTTCCCGTCTCCGGGCGAGGGGCGACGAGCCTCCTTGTTTCCGCCGCAGCGGCGAGAAACCCACGTATGCGTATTCGGCGGTGCCGACCGCGGCTCAGCAGACTCCGCACGCCCCGGCTGCGGGAGCCCCCCGCAGCCGGACCGTACCCCGCCCCCCGCGGACTTACTCCGCGGCCGCGTCGCGTTCCTGCGCCCGCAGCGCGCGGGCGAGGTCGTCGCGAGCCTCCAGTACGAGCCGCCGCAGCGCCGCGGGCGCGTCCGCGTGCTCCGCGAGCCACGCGTCGGCCGCACCGAGGGTGCGGGAGTCGTCCTGCAGCATCGGGAAGAGCCCCCGCACGACGGCCATGGCGTACTCGATGGACCGCTCGCGCCAGATGCCTTCGATCACCGCGAAGTAGCGCTCGGCGTACGTCGCGAGGAGCTGCCGCTGCCCGGGCTGGTCGAAGCCCGCGATGGTGGCCTCGGCCAGCGCGTTGGAGAGCTTGTCGGAGGCGACGACCGTCTGCCAGGCCTCCTCCTTCACCTCGGCGGACGGCCGGGAGGCCAGGCAGCGGACGCGGTGCCGTTCGCCGGAGGCGGTGTTGTCGCGGGCGAGCTCCGCGCCGATCGCCGCCTCGTCGGCCGCGCCCTGCGCCGCCAGCGAGGCCAGGAACGCCCAGCGCAGCTCCTGGTCCACCTCCAGCCCGTCGATCTTCGCGGACCCCTCCAGCAGTCCGCGCAGCAGCTGCAGGTCGGAAGGGGAGGAGGCGAGCTGGGCGAAGAAGCGCGCCCACGCCAGCTGGTGACCGCTGCCCGGCTCGGCGAGCCGCAGCTCGCGCAGCGCGCCCTCGGCGAGGGCCCGGGCGCCCTCCTCGCGCCACGCGGGCGCCACGTAGTGCACCAGGGCCGACCGCGCCCACGCCTGCAGCATCTGCAGCACGCCGACCTCGCTCTCGGCGCCCGCGAACCGCTCCACGAGGGAGAGGAAGTCGCGGGCGGGCATCAGCCCGTCGCGGGTGAGGTTCCACAGCGCCGACCAGCACAGGGCGCGAGCGAGCGGGTCCGCGAGGTCGCCGAGGCGGGCGCGCAGCGTCTCCAGCGAGCCCTCGTCGAAGCGGACCTTGCAGTAGGTCAGGTCGTCGTCGTTGACCAGGATCAGCTCCGGGCGCTCGGCTCCGGCCTGCTCGGCCACGACCGTGCGCGGGCCCGCGACGTCGACCTCGGTGCGGGCGTAGCGCACCAGCGCGCCGCCGGCGTCGCGGCGGTAGAGGCCCACGGCCACGCGGTGGGGGCGCAGCTCGGGGTGTTCGGGCGAGGCCTCCTGCAGGATCGCGAGCTCGGTGATCCGGTCGGCTGCGTCGTACGTGGCGAGCGGCGTGAGCGAGTTGACGCCCGCGGTCTGCAGCCAGGAGCGCGCCCAGGCGCCCATGTCCCGGCCGGAGGTCTCCTCCAGCACCTCCAGCAGGTCGGTCAGGCGCGTGTTGCCGAAGGCGTGCCGCTTGAAGTAGCGCCGTGCGCCCTCCAGGAAGGCCTCGCGCCCCGCGTAGGCGACGAGCTGCTTGAGGACCGAGGCGCCCTTGGCGTAGGTGATGCCGTCGAAGTTGAGCTTGGCCTCCTCCAGGTCGTGGATGTCGGCCGTGATCGGATGGGTGGAGGGCAGCTGGTCGGCGCGGTACGCCCACGCCTTGCGCCGGTTGGCGAAGGTGATCCAGCCGTGGTCGAAGCGGGTCGCCTCCACCATCGAGAAGGTCCCCATGAAGTCGGCGAAGGACTCCTTCAGCCACAGGTCGTCCCACCACTCCATGGTGACCAGGTCGCCGAACCACATGTGCGCCATCTCGTGCAGGATGACGTTGGCCCGGCCCTCGTAGGACGTCTGCGTCACCTTGCCGCGGAAGACGAACTCCTCGCGGAAGGTCACCAGGCCCGGGTTCTCCATCGCGCCGAGGTTGTACTCGGGCACGAACGCCTGGTCGTACTTCCCGAACGGGTACGGGTAGTCGAAGTTGTCGTGGAAGAAGTCCAGGCCCTGCTTGGTGACGGTGAAGATGTCGTCCGCGTCGAAGTGCCGGGCCAGGCCCTTGCGGCACAGCGCGCCCAGCGGGATCTCCAGGACGGTGCCGTCGGGCAGCTTGCGGCTGTAGTGGTCGCGGACCACGTGGTACGGGCCGGCGACGACCGCCGTGATGTACGTGGAGATCGGCAGCGTCTCCACGAAGCGCCACGTGGCGGCGGACGGCGCGACGGGCTCGGGCTCGCCCGCCTGCGCGCCGTTGCCCAGCACCGTCCAGCCGGCGGGCGCGGTCACCGAGAGGGCGAAGGGTGCCTTGAGGTCGGGCTGCTCGAAGCCCGCGAAGACGCGGCGGGCGTCGGCGGGCTCGTACTGGGTGTAGAGGTAGACCTCGCCGTCCTCGGGGTCCTCGAAGCGGTGCAGGCCCTCGCCGGTCCGGCTGTACGCGCACTGCGCGTCCACGACCAGGACGTTCTCGGCGGCCAGGTCCGTGAGCGCGATCCGCGAGCCGTCGAAGACGGCGGCCGGGTCCAGGGCGCGGCCGTTCAGGGTCACGGCCGTCACGGCGGGCGCCAGCAGGTCCGCGAACGTCGCGGCCCCGGGCTCGGTGCAGCGGAAGCGCACCGTGGTGACCGACCGGAACGTCCGGTGCTCCTGTCCCGCCCCCACCGCGGACCGCAGGTCGAGGGCGACCTCGTAGGCGTCCACGGCCAGCAGCCGGGCCCGCTCGCGGGCCTCCTCGCGGGTCAGGTTCTCACCGGGCACGTCGGGACTCCTTCGGCTGGATGGTGTGTCTGTGGGCAACAGCGGAATCATGGCACGGGGTGTCTTTGTTGAAACGGCTACCGAATGGCCCTGATGAGGAGATCTACGTGACTGCCGTGGAGAAGACCCGTGCCGACTTCTGGTTCGACCCCTCCTGCCCGTGGGCGTGGATGACCTCGCGCTGGATGCTGGAGGTCGAGAAGGTGCGGCCCGTCGAGGTGCGCTGGCACGTGATGAGCCTGGCCGTCCTCAACGAGAACCGGCTCGACGAGGTGCCCGCGGAGTACCGCGAGGCGATGCGGCCCGGTGGCCGGACCTGGGCACCGGTGCGGGTGTGCATCGCCGCCGAGCAGAAGTTCGGCAACGAGGCCCTCGGCCCGCTCTACACGGCCCTCGGCACCCGCTTCCACGACCGGGGCCTGCCCCGGGACCACGCGACGATCGTCGCCGCCCTGGAGGAGGCGGGCCTGCCGGCCGAGCTGGCGGACGCCGCCCGGTCGGACGCCTTCGACGCCGAGCTGCGCGCCTCGCACGAGGAGGGCATCTCCAAGGTCGGCCAGGACGTCGGTACGCCGGTCATCGCGGTGCCGGGCGCGGACGGCGAGCAGATCGCCTTCTTCGGCCCCGTCGTCACGCCCGCCCCCAAGGGCGAGGCCGCGGCGAGACTGTGGGACGGCACGCTGCTGGTCGCCTCGACGCCGGGCTTCTACGAGATCAAGCGCACGCGGACGCAGGGTCCGGTCTTCGACTGAGGACGGCCGCGCCCCGTAAGGGGCGCGGGGAACTGCGCGACCAGCCCCCACCGGCCCGCAGTGACCGGATGTTCGGCGCGCGTGTACGCCCCGTCTCCCTTAATGTCCCGGTATGGGGCAGACCGATCTCACCCCGCCGCTGGGCTTCGACGGGGGCCGGGCGGACGGGGACACGCCGGCCGCAGGCCACTACGCGGAGCTGCCCGTACGCCCGTACGACCTGCTGCTGCGCGCGGGCTGCCGGGCCCTGATCCCGCTGCGGTCCGCACTGGGCCTGCGCCGGGCGGCGGCAGCCCTGCGCCACTACCTGCGCGGCACCGGCGCCGCCCACCGCGTGGACGCGGACGCCCTGCTCGCCCTCCCGGACGTGCGCACCGCCGCCGGGGAGCAGCTGGAGCGGTGGCGCGCCGAGGCCCTGGAGCGGTGGCGCGACGGGCCCCGTACGGCCGCCGCCTACCCCGCGGACAGCGGCTGGCGCGAGGTGGAGCTCCCGCGGACGTGGGGGAGTGTGGACTGGCGGCTGGCGCTGCGCGCCTTCGAGTACCGGCTGACGGGCACGGTACGGGTCGCCGCCGACGGCACGGCCTCGGCCGACTACCGCTTCGCGGTGCACACGCGCTGGGACGCGGGCCGGTTCGCCCGGCTGCACGACGTGGGGCTCGCGAAGGGGTTCACGGTGACGGGCGAGGCGTTCGGCCACGCATGAGAAGTGAGAAGGCCCCCGCAGTGCGGGGGCCTTCTCCGCCTGCCACGTGAAGGGTGAGAAGACGATCACGAGCAGGACGCCGGGGAATCCCTTGCGGAATTACGGAACCAGCAGCAGGTTGCCGCGCTGCTTGGCGGCCTCGAAGCGCTTGGCGACGTCCTGCCAGTTGACAACGGCCCACATGGCGTCGATGAAGTCGACCTTCTGGTTCTTGTACTGCAGGTAGAAGGCGTGCTCCCAGGCGTCGAAGACCAGGATCGGGACCGAGCCCTGGCCGACGTTGCCCTGGTGGTCGTAGACCTGCTCGACGATCAGCTTGCCGCTGATCGGCTCGTAGGCGAGGACACCCCAGCCGGAGCCCTGGGTGGTCGCGGAGGCCTTGGTCAGCTGCGCCTTGAACTTGGCGAAGGAGCCGAAGGACTCGGCGATGGCGTCGGCGAGCTCGCCCACGCCGTCCTTGTCCAGGGGCTCGCCGCCGCCGTCGCCGGACATGTTCTGCCAGTAGATGCTGTGCAGGATGTGACCGGAGAGGTGGAAGGCCAGGTTCTTCTCCAGGCCGTTGATGGCGCCCCACTGGTCCTTGTCGCGGGCCTCGGCGAGCTGCTCCAGGGTGTCGTTCGCGCCCTTGACGTACGCCGCGTGGTGCTTGTCGTGGTGCAGCTCGATGATCTTCGCGTCGATCGTCGGCTGCAGCGCAGCGTAATCGTAGGGAAGTTCAGGAAGTGTGTAGATGGCCATGCCGAGCCCTCCGACTGCTTATTGCAATTAACTTGCAGGTAGACGCTACCAGCAAGAGCATCTGACAGGCCGTAAGGGTGGGTGATCTCCGACGAAAGACTGAGGCGGGCTAGGTCCTGAAGATCAGGACCCAGCCCGCCTCGTGGGGGGTGTGGGTGATGGCCGAAAGGCGCGCTCAGCGGCCCGCGGTCAGTGCTTCGCGGCCGTCATGCGCTGCCGGACGTAGCCGATGAGGGCGAGGGCGCCCGTCAGCCCGGCGGTGAAGTACAGCTGGACGCGGGTGTCCTCCTCGCGCAGCATCAGCGAGAGGACCGCCACGATCCCGGCCAGCGCCACCCAGGTCAGACCCGGGAAGAGCCACATCTTCACCACGAGCTTCTCCGGCGACGAGCGCTCCAGCCGACGGCGCATCCGCAGCTGGGTGGCGGCGATGAAGCCCCACACCACGAGCACCGCGGCGCCCGTCATGTACAGCAGCCACTTGAAGACGGTGTCGGGCCACCAGTAGCTGAGCAGGACGGCGAAGAAGCCGAAGGCGGAGGAGGCGATCACGGTCAGCCGCGGCACGCCGCCGGTGACCTTCGCCAGGAACCGCGGGCCCTCGCCGCGCACGACCAGGGAGTGCGACATCCGGGAGGCGCCGTAGATGTTGGCGTTCATCGCGGAGAGCAGGGCGATCAGCACGATGACGTTCATGATCTGCCCGGCGGCCGGGATGTCGAGGTGCTTGAGCACCGCCACGTAGGGGCCGTCCGTCAGGAGCGCCTTGTCGTTCCAGGGGAGCACGGTGACGATGACCAGCATCGAGCCGACGTAGAAGAGCGCGATCCGCCACATCGCGGTGCGGACGGCCTGGGCGACGCCCTTGACCGGCTGCTCGGACTCGGCCGCGGCGATCGTCACCGTCTCCAGGCCGCCGTAGGCGAAGACCGAGGCGAGCAGGCCCACGACCAGGCCGTTGGCGCCGTTGGGGACGAAGCCGCCGTGACCGGTGAGGTTGTCGGCGCCCGGGGCCTCGGTGCCCGGCAGCACGCCGGAGATGGCGAGGACGCCCAGGACGAGGAAGATGCCGATCGCGGCGACCTTGAGCGTCGCGAACCAGAATTCGAACTCGCCGAAGTTGCTGACCGCCGCGAGGTTCGTCCCGCAGAAGACGGCCATGAAGATCAGCACCCATATCCACGACGCGGTGGAGGGGAACCAGGACTGCATGATGTGGGCCGCGCCGATCGCCTCGACGGCGACGCCCACACAGAGCTGCACCCAGAACATCCAGCCGGCCGTGAAGCCCGCCCAGGGACCTATCGCCTTCTCGGCGTGCACGGAGAAGGTGCCCGAGGCCGGGTTGGCCGCGGACATCTCGCCCAGCATCCGCATCACGAGCATCACGAGCAACCCGGAGGCGGCATAGGCGAGCACGATGGCCGGACCGGCCGCGGCGATGCCCGCGCCGGAGCCGACGAAGAGGCCGGCGCCGATGACCCCGCCGAGGGCGATCATCGACAGGTGGCGCTGCTTGAGGCCGTGCGACAGATCCGTGCCGCCCGGCGTCTGGTCGCTGACCGCGCGCTCGGGCGCGGAGGTCGCAGAAGTCCGAGTCATGGTCGTGTGTGTCCCGTGGGGTGAGAGCGGAAAAGTTGCCTCAGTGTGGGGGTCATGTTCGCCCAGGACAACACCTGTGACAGGGCTGTCCGATATTCAGACGGCGGTATGACTGTCCGTGCCTGACATCTCGCCAGAAGGTGAAGGAATTCAGCCGCCCGGAGCGCTCCGGGCGGCCGCGATCAGCCCGCCCGGCGCAGCCGGAGCTCGCGCACCCCGGCCACCAGGAGCACGGCACCGGTCGCCGCGGCCGACCACATCAGCTGCGGCCGGGCCCCCTCGTCGGTCAGCATCAGCACCAGCACTCCGGCCATCCCGGCCAGAGCGACCCAGGTCAGATAGGGGAAGCACCACATCCGCAGGGCGAGCCGCTCGGGCATCTCCCGCTCGATCCGGCGCCGCAGCCGCAGCTGCGAGACGGCGATCAGACCCCAGACGAAGAGCAGGACCGCACCCACGGCATTGAGCAAGTACCGGAAGATCGAATCCGGCCACTGCAGGTTGAGTATCACCGAGGCGAAACCGAACGCGACCGAGGCCAGCACGGCCCGGCGCGGCACGCCGCTGCCCGACACCTTCAGCAGCGCCTTCGGCGCCTCGCCGCGCTCGGCGAGCGAGAAGACCATCCGCGACGAGCCGTAGAGGTTGGCGTTCAGCGCCGACAGCAGCGCCACGAAGACCACGATGTTCATGATCTGCCCGGCGGCCGGGATGCCGATGTGGTCGAGCACGGCCACGTACGGGCTCTTGCCCGGCTCCATGGACGACCACGGCAGCAGGGTGACGATGACGAGCATCGAGCCCACGTAGAAGAAGAGGATGCGCCACACGGCGCTGCGCACCGCGCGGCCGACGGCGCGCGCCGGGTCGTCGGACTCGGCCGCGGCGATCGTGAGGACCTCCAGGCCGCCGAAGGCGAAGACGACCGCGAGGACGCCGGAGACGACACCGCTCACGCCGTTGGGCAGGAAGCCGCCCTGGCCGGTGAGGTTGGTGAAGCCCACCGCCTCGGTGTCCGGCAGCACGCCGAAGACCGCCAGCAGGCTCAGCCCCAGGAAGAGGACGATCGCGCCGACCTTGAGCGCGGCGAACCAGAACTCGAACTCGCCGAAGTTCTTCACGGCGGTGAGGTTGGCGGCCGTGAAGACCACCATGAAGATCAGCACCCAGGCCCACTGCGGGACGCCCGGCACCCAGCCGTTCGCGATCTGGGCCGCGCCCGTGGCCTCCACGGCCAGCACGACCACCAGCAGGAACCAGTACAGCCAGCCGACGGTGAAACCGGCCCAGCGGCCCAGCGCCCGCTCGGCGTGCACCGAGAAGGCGCCCGAGGCGGGCATGGCGGCGGACATCTCGCCGAGCATCCGCATCACCAGCATCGCGAGCGCGCCCGCGATCAGGTAGGACACGACGATGCCCGGCCCCGCCACGGCGATGCCGGCCCCGGAGCCGACGAAGAGGCCGGCGCCGATGACGCCGCCCAGCCCGAGCATCGTCAGATGCCGCTGCTTGAGCCCGGCCGACAGGGGTTCTTTCTCGCCCGCGAGACTCTCCGCGGTGGGGGGTGCGTCGTGCATGGAGTTCGTACTCTCGGATCCGCGCGAAGGGCGCTGGCGATCTTCGCGCGGAGCGCAAAGGGGTATAGGTGACTCCACATTCTCCCGGTAATGCGGTCCGAGCCAAGCCTCACCGAGCTCCAGTGACAAGCATCACGCGCTATTCCGCCCGCACCGGGAACCACCCGGGGAAGTCTCCAAGCCGGACGGCTCGCCTTTGTCATTGCCGCGCGATGCCCCTTCGAGCGCCCTCGGCTAACGTCACAAAGTCACTTGTCCCCACCACTTATCTGCGGAGTGAAGATGGCCACCGCCGCTGCCTCTGTTCCCCGGACCGGTACGGTCCTCGCCGATCTGCTCCCCGCCGTAACCGACGGGCGCGCCCGCGTGCGCGACGCGGCCCTGATCCTGGGCGGAGCCGCCCTCACCGGCCTCACCGCGCAGATCGCCGTCCCCGTCCCCGGCTCCCCGGTCCCCGTCAGCGGCCAGACCTTCGCGGCCCTGCTGGTCGGCACCGCCCTCGGCGCCCGCCGCGGCTTCCTCTCCCTCGCCCTGTACGCCGTCGCGGGCGTCGCGGGCATGCCGTGGTTCGCCGAGGCCAAGTCCGGCGCCGCCTTCCCGTCCTTCGGCTACGTCCTCGGCATGCTGCTCGCCGCGACCGTCGTCGGCGCCCTGGCCCGCCGCGGCGCCGACCGCTCGGTCCTGCGCACCGCCGGCACGATGGCGCTCGGCTCCGCGATCATCTACGCGGTCGGCGTGCCGTACCTGGCCCTGGCGGCGCACATGCCCCTCGCCGACGCCGTCGCGGCGGGCCTGACGCCGTTCCTCATCGGCGACGTACTGAAGGCCGCACTGGCCATGGGCGCGCTGCCCACTGCGTGGAAGCTCCTGGGCCGCCGGGGCTGACCTCCTCCGTACGCAGAAGCCCGCGTCCCCCCTCGGGGACGCGGGCTTCTGCGTGTGTGCGGTCCGGTCAGCGCCCGGCGTCAGCGCGGTGGCGGCGGTCCAGGACGAAGCCCAGTGCCACGACGATCACACCCACCAGGCAGGAGGCGAGCACCGTCTGCCGGTTGTCGCCGCCGGTGTAGAGCATGTAGCCCAGCACGAAGGTGATCATGCCGATGGTGGCCCACGTCAGGTACGGGAAGAGCCACATCTTCACCGTGAGCTTCTCCGGCATCTCGCGCAGGATGATCCCGCGCATCTTCAGCTGGGTGAAGCAGATCACCAGCCAGACGAAGAGGGCGACGGCGCCGGAGGCGTTCAGCAGGAACTTGAAGACGGTGTCCGGCCAGACGTAGTTGAAGATCACCGACACGAAGCCGAAGACGACCGAGGCGAGGATCGCGACCTGCGGCACGCCGCGCTTGTTGACCGTGGCGAAGGACTTCGGCGCGTCGCCGCGCTGGCCGAGGGAGAAGGCCATGCGGGAGGCGGTGTAGAGGCCGGAGTTCAGGCAGGACAGCACGGCCGTCAGGACGATGACGTTCATGATCTGGCCGGCGTGCGGAATGCCGATCGAGTCGAGCGCCGCGACGTAGCTGCCCTTGTCCGCGATCTCCTTGCTGTCCCACGGGAGCAGGCTGACCACGACGAAGATCGAGCCGAGGTAGAAGACGGCGATGCGCCAGATGACGCTGTTGGTGGCCTGGCGGACCGCGCGCTGCGGGTCCTCGGACTCACCGGCGGCGAGCGTGACGATCTCGCTGCCCATGAAGGAGAAGACGACCATCAGCACACCGGTGAGGATGGCTCCCGCTCCGTTGGGCAGGAACCCGCCGTGCGCGGTGAGGTTGTCCAGGCCCGCACCCGGGTTGTCCGAGCCGGGGAGCACACCGAAGACGGCGAGCAGGCCGATGATCACGAACGCGGCGATCGCGACGACCTTGATGCCGGCGAACCAGAACTCGAACTCGCCGTACGAGCTGACCGAGGCGAGGTTGGTCGCCGTCAGCACGATCATGACGATCAGGGCCCAGGCCCACTGCGGGACGGAGGGTATCCAGCCGTTGAGGATGGCGGCGCCGGCGGTCGCCTCGACCGCCAGCACGACGACCCAGAAGAACCAGTACAGCCAGCCGATGGAGAAACCGGCCCAGCGTCCGAGCGCCCGGTCCGCGTAGGCGGAGAACGAGCCGGAGGTCGGGTTGGCCGCGGCCATCTCGCCGAGCATCCGCATCACGAAGACGACGAGCGTGCCGACGAGGGCGTAGGAGATGAGAATGCCGGGGCCGGCGGCGGCGATGCCGGAGGCGGAACCCACGAAGAGGCCCGCACCGATGACACCACCAATGGCGATCATGGACAGGTGGCGGTTCTTGAGTCCGGCCTTGAGGCCTTCCCCGCCCGCCGCCGGGGCGTTGCCGGGATCGCCGGTCGTCGACCCCTTCGTCATGGTCGGCGGTGTCGCGCTCATATGCACGTTCCTTCGGGTTGTTCCTTTGGTTCTCGGGTTACGAGCCACCGCATTAGAACTTTTCGAAGGTGTTTTTAGGAAGACCCGAATCCATTTCGTTGTGTTCACTCAGCGTTACCATGACCTGCTGGCCGATCACGGTCCCCGTCCGTGCCACACTCGGACGCATGCGCGTGTACCTCGGCTCCGACCATGCCGGCTACGAACTCAAGAACCACCTCGTCGAGTGGCTCAAGGCCCACGGCCACGAGCCCGTCGACTGCGGTCCCCACATCTACGACGCCCAGGACGACTACCCGCCGTTCTGCCTCCGCGCCGCGGAGCGGACCGCCGCCGCCGCCGACAGCCTCGGCATCGTGATCGGCGGCTCCGGCAACGGCGAGCAGATCGCCGCGAACAAGGTCAAGGGCGTCCGGGCCGCCCTCGCCTGGAGCGAGCAGACGGCCGCCCTCGGCCGCGAGCACAACAACGCCAACGTCATCAGCATCGGCGGCCGGATGCACACCCAGGAGGAGGCGACGAAGTTCGTCGAGATCTTCCTGGCCACGCCGTACTCCGGCGAGGAGCGGCACACCCGCCGCATCGAGATGCTGGCCCGCTACGAGGAGACGGGCGAGCTCCCGGAGATCCCGGCGCACCACCCCCAGCAGGACTGACCTCTCGTCCCGGGCGCCGGGCAGGCGGAAGATTCAGCCTGTCCGGCGCTTGAGGACGCCGCGCGCAGCGCGGTCCGGGGCCCGGGGCGGAGCCCCGGTTTCGGGAAGGGGCGGGTCAGGGGAGAAGACGGGGCCCCGCAGACGGACGTGCACAGGAGACACCGCCATGCCTGAAGGGCATACGATCCACCGCCTCGCGGCGGACCACCGCGACGCGTTCGCGAACCGGCCCGCGAGGGTGACCAGCCCCCAGGGCAAGTTCTCCGACAGCGCGGCGCTGCTGGACGGCCAGGTCCTGGAGACCGCCGAGGCCCACGGCAAGCACCTCTTCCTCGGCTTCGGCAGCGGCTTCGGCGGCGGCTCCGGCGGCGCCGACTGGATCCACATCCACCTCGGCCTCTTCGGCAAATACACCTTCGGGACGGGCCACGCCCCGCCCCCCACCGACACGGTGCGCCTGCGCCTGGCGAACCCCGAGGGCTATGCGGACCTCCGCGGCCCCACCACCTGCGCCCTGATCACCGACGCCGAGAAGCAGGCGATACACGACCGCCTCGGCCCGGACCCGCTGCGCCCCGGCGACGACGGCGAGGCGGCCTGGCACCGCATCTCGCGCAGCCGCACCAGCGTCGCCGCCCTGCTCATGGACCAGAAGGTCATCGCGGGCGTCGGCAACGTCTACCGCGCAGAGGTCCTCTTCCGGCACGGAATCGACCCGTACCGTCTCGGCCGTGACCTGACCCGCTCCGAGTGGGAAGGGATCTGGTCGGATCTGATCGAGCTGATGCGCGAGGGCGTGCGCAACAACAGAATCGACACCGTACGGCCCGAGCACACCCCGGAGGCCATGGGCCGCCCGCCGCGCGTCGACGACCACGGCGGCGAGGTCTACGTCTACCGCCGCGCCCGGATGGCCTGCCACATCTGTGGCGGCGAGATCCGCACCGCCGGTCTCGCCGCCCGCAATCTCTTCTGGTGCCCGGGCTGCCAGCAGCGCTGACAGCCCGTCATGCCCGTCAGGCCCGTCATGCCTGTCAGCAGGATCCCGGTCGCGGCTCCGCGGTCAGAAGCCGTGCGGCAGCCACGGCGCCACATCGCCGCCGAAGGCAGCCGCCGCCTCCTCCAGCGCCCCCTCGCGCAGCTCCCGCACCCGGCCTGCCCCCGCCAGCGCGGCGAGCGACACCCCGCCGAGATAGGCCGACCCCAGCTCCCGCACGGACAGGGCCAGGTCGGCCGCGTCCTCGGTGCGCTCGCAGGACGCGCCCTTCACGTCGCCGGTCAGCCGCCACCGCCCCGCGTTCCAGGGGCAGAAGTCGTCGGTGACGTCCAGCACGACGTCCACCGGGCTCCGGTAGGTCCGCGCGGCGAGCGCGCTCCCCACGTCGACCAGCCGCACGTGCAGCGAGTCCTTGACCCGGGGCTCGCACCGCCGGATGTCGCTCACGAGATGCAGCAGCGGGTCGTCCACGGGGCGGTTGTGGGCGGTCACGAGCGACGTCAGGTCGATCTCCGTCAGATAGCGCCACAGGGCGGCGTACGCGGCCGGGGTCAGCGCCTCCACGTCGCGCAGCAGCACCGTCCCGCCCGGGCCCGACTCGGCCCACAGCGGCCGGACCGCGTACCGCGCGTACCCCACCGTCCGCCCGCCCTCCTCGGCGAGCACGCACTGCAGCGGCGACGCGCCCTCGCGCCCGTCCGCCGGGTCCAGCAGCGGCACGGCATCCCAGCCCGGCTGCCGTGCGAGCATGCCCGGACGGGCGGCTACCCGGCGTGCGTAGACCGCCTCGCAGGCTTCGCGCGCTTCATCGGGCTTCGACAAGCGCAGCCGCACCTCGTCCGTGCCCTCCGGTGCGGACACGCGCACGCGGGTCGTATCGATACGGACGCTCAGGGAGTGGGTCGCGATGCCGTAGCCGAACCGCCCGTAGATGTCCGGCTCGGAAGCCGTCAGAACGGCCAGGGGTTCGCCCCAGGCCCGCAAGTCGTCCAGCTGCCGCCGCATCATCTGCCGCAACACGCCGCGCCTTCGGTGCGTCGGCCGCACGCTCACCATCGTCACCCCGGCCGCAGGCACCGGGGCGCCACCGGGAACCGTGATCCGCAGGGCGAACGCCCCGGTCGTACCCACCGCCTCCGCGCCGTCCCAGACCCCGATCGAACGGTCGAGGCCGGCCAGTGCCCGCCACAGGGCGGCCTCCTCAGGGGCCTCGGGGACCCCGCCGAACCCCAGCTCGACAGCGGTGTACCAAGCATCGAACTCAGCACCGCGAAGGACTCGCAACTCCGTCGTCATACCCCATGACTAGCAGCGACCCGGCCTCCCGGGCGAAGGAATTTCGCATAAGGGGCCGACCTCGCCGCACGGGACGTACCGTGCGCGGCCGTGTCGGCGCGGCGTGAGTCGACGCACCGCCGAATGGGTGGATAAGGTCACGATGCAATGACTGGCGGTGCGGAGACCCCGACGGCCCGGATGCGCAAGGCATGGCACCGGGCCCGCACAAGCGTGCGCAAAGCAGGAGTCGACTACTTCCGCGGCGACGGATCCGACTGGATCGCCCTCGCGGCCCTGCTGCTCACGATCCCCGCCCTCGCCCTGACCACCATCGCGCTGCCCGCCTGGTGCGTGCCCACCGCCCTCGTCCTGCCGATCGTCGCCGGCGGGCTGCTGCTGCGCCCCGCCAGCCTGCTCGCGCTGTACGCCGCCTCGGCCGTGGCCCTCATCGCCGAGGCCGCCGTGCTCAACCCCGAGGCCTCCGGTGACGGCGTCCGCGTCACGCCCGGCACGATCCTCGTCGTCGCCGCCGTCGGCCTCCTCGGGCTGCTCATCGCCCAGTTCCGCAGCCGTGTCGGCGTGCCCTGGCGGCGCGGCGGCACCATGCTCTTCGACCTGCGCGAACGCATCCGCGTACAGAGCAAGCTGCCCAAGCTGCCGCGCGGCTGGCACCGGGAGATGGCGCTGCGCCCGGCCGGCGGCCAGTCCTTCTCCGGCGACTTCGTCGTCGCCGCCCGGACGAACGGCGGCCGCACCCTGGAGGTCGTCCTGACCGACGTCTCCGGCAAGGGCATGGACGCCGCCTCCCGCGCGCTCCTGCTCTCCGGCGCCTTCGGCGGGCTCCTCGGCTCCCTGCCGCCCCACGACTTCCTGCCCGCCGCCAACGGCTACCTGCTCCGCCAGGACTGGGACGAGGGCTTCGCGACCTCCGTGCACCTCGTCCTCGACCTCGACAGCGGCGACTACGAGATGTTCTCCGCGGGCCACCTGCCCGGCCTCCAGCTCAGCGCCGGCACCGGCCGCTGGGAGGAGAAGGCCGCGGAGGGGCCGCTGCTCGGCGTGTACGACGGCGCCCAGTTCGACCCGATAAAGGGCACCCTGCAGCCCGGCGACGTCCTCATGCTCTTCACCGACGGACTGGTCGAGACCTCCGAGCGGGACCTCACCGAGGGCATGGACCGCCTCACCGGCGAGGCCGACCGCTACGTCTCCGCCGGCTTCCAGGGCGCGGCCTGGCACCTGATCGAGGCCGTCGCGAAAGACGTCAACGACGACCGGGCCCTGCTGCTGATCTGCCGGCACTGAGCCCCGCAACCACGGAGGACCCGCATGACCGCTTACGACCTCGCCGCCGTAGAGGCGCTCGCACGGCGCGCCCACGCCGCCCAGACCGACAAGGCCGGCCGCCCGTACACCGAGCACCTGGCGGCCGTCGCCGAGGGCGTACGGCGGCGCGGCGGCAGCGACGAGCAGATAGCCGCGGCCTGGCTGCACGACGCCGTCGAGGACGGCGCGGTGAGCGAGGAGTGGCTGGAGGGCTCGGAGCTGCCCCGGCCGGTCAAGGACATGGTCCTGGCGGTCACGAAGCGCCCGGGGGAGGCCCCGGAGGACTACGCGGCCCGCATCCTGGCCACGCCGGGAGCCCTCCTGATCAAGGAGTCGGACCTGGCGCACAACTCCGACCCGGAGCGGGCGAAGGAACTGGACGAGGCGACGCGCAGCCGCCTGGCGGCGAAGTACGCACGCATGCGGCGGCTGCTGGGCATCGAGGCGTAGGGTCCCGACCCGTAGTTCTAGGGCTTACGGAAAGCCCACTCCATGCGCGGCTCCACCACGTACCGGAATACCCGCCGTACAGGCGAAGCGCACAGCACCGTCATGCCCGCGATCGCGATCAAGGTGACCACGACCTCGCCGACCGGCTGACGCACCCACGCGGCCGCGTCGTACCACTCCCACCAGCGCGACAGCTTGATCAGGAAGCCGTGCAGCAGGTACCCGTACAGGGTCCCCGCGCCCAGCGCCGTGAACCACACCTTCCGGCGCGGCACCCAGGCCAGGAACCCCGCCGTGAGCACGGCCGCGCAGGCGAACAGGGCGAAGGTCATCACCGGGGCCGTCCAGACCGGCTCGTGCAGGTCCTGGACGGCGCTGCTGCGGTAGAGCCAGCCGGTGTCCAGCCGCGGCGCCAGCCAGTACGCGACCGCGACCGCCGCGGCGAAGACCGGCACCGCCGCGATCCGCACCCAGCGGCGCCGCACGAGCTCGAAGTGCTCGCGCCGCAGGTGCAGGCCGATCACGAAGAACGGCAGGAACTGCAGCACCCGCTCCATGGCGAAGTCGCCGCCGACCTCGGGGGAGACCGCGGCCAGGACGGCCACGGCGAAGGCGACGGGGACGGGCCACCGGATCAGCTTCCACACCGGGGTGGTCAGCCGCCAGATGAAGAGCGCGGCCAGGAACCAGTTCAGGTACCACGGGTTGAGCAGGGAAATGGGCTCCGGCGGTGCGTCGTCCTCCGCCCAGTGCTGGAAGTACGTGTAGGCGACTTCGAAGACCAGGTACGGCACGACCACACCCGTGAGCAGGCGCTTGAGCTTGGCGGGGCTCAGATCGAAGCCGCGGGAGAAATAGCCGGATATGAGGATGAACGCCGGCATGTGGAAGGTGTACACGGTCATGTAGAGCGCCAGCGCGGCGCGGCTGGTGTGCGAGAGCGGCTCCCACGCGTGTCCCAGCGCCACGAGGACGATCGCGAGGTATTTCGCGTTGTCGAAAAAGGGATCGCGCTGTGCCGGGGCGGCGGGCGCGGACGCCGGGCCGGGCTGCCCCGAGGGGATCACCGCGCGGGCGGGAGGTGTGACGGCGGGGGACATCCGACGCACCCTAGCGGCGTCCCGGCCGCGGCCGCCACGCGGACCGTCAAGTCACCTGATTTCCCTTGCCCATGGCTTTGCAGGCAGTTTCTGGACGAAGTGCCGATGAAATGTCACAGGCCCACGGAAACAGGCAAGTTGGTGGCACGATGGTTGACGGGCGAGGGCCGCGGGGAGCATGTCTCCCGGGCAGACCAGTGAGTATCCGACCGAGGGTGTGATCAGTTGTGGCCATTTCGCTGTCAGTGGTGCTGCTCTTGGCGATCGTGCTGGTGGTGCTCTTCCGCTCCGGCAGCATCAAGGGCGGCCCGGCACTCGTCGCCATCCTCTTCGGCTTCTTCCTCGCCTCGACGGGCATGGCGCCGTCGATCCAGAGGTTCCTGAACTCGATCGCCGAGACGATAAACGGCATCAAGTTCTGAGCCGCGGCTCGCGCGCCGCGCACCGGAACGACAAACGCCTCCGGCAGGGCCGGAGGCGTCGGTGGAGCGGGCGACGGGAATCGAACCCGCGTAGCCAGTTTGGAAGACTGGGGCTCTACCATTGAGCTACGCCCGCATGCGCCGCCGAGCCCGTGAAGGGCCGTGCGGCACGTTGTGCATCGTAGCGGGTCCGGGCCGTGCACCGCACGTCACCCCTTCGGCCCCCGCCGCGCGCCGCTTCCGCGCCGCCCCGTGCTTCCCGGCGCCGACGTTAATCAGGCCACCGTTACCCCCGCGGGCATGTACCCTACGTCTCGCACTTACGGGGTGTGGCGCAGCTTGGTAGCGCGTCCGCTTTGGGAGCGGAAGGTCGTCGGTTCGAATCCGGCCACCCCGACCACAGGCCCATCACAGGGCCACGGTCAAGATCACATTGTGGGGCTCATCCTGCTTGCGGTTACTATGCAAGCTGCGTGCCCGTGTGTCTGCACTACCGAGTCTGCCTACCGGGCGCGATCCGCTGAACCTCAGCAGAATCACCAGAAGTCAGCCCCAAGGAGACCGAACCGTGAAGAGCGCCGTGGAGACCCTGAACCCGACTCGGGTTCGGCTCACTGTCGAGGTGCCCTTCGAGGAGCTCAAGGCCAGCCTCGACGCGGCGTACAAGAAGATCAACCAGCAGGTCACGGTGAAGGGCTTCCGTCAGGGCAAGATCCCGGCCCGTGTCATCGACCAGCGCTTCGGCCGCGGTGCGGTGCTGGAGGAGGCCGTCAACGACGCGCTTCCGAAGTTCTACACCGAGGCGATCAACGAGGCCGAGCTGAACCCGCTGGGTCAGCCCGAGGTCGACATCACGGAGCTGAAGGACGGCGAGCTGCTGGCCTTCACCGCCGAGGTGGACATCCGCCCGACCCTGGAGATCCCGGACTACTCCGGCATCGAGGTCACCGTCGACTCCGTCGAGGTCACCGACGAGGACGTCGAGAAGTCGCTCGAGCAGCTGCGCGACCGCTTCGCGACCACCTCCCCCGTCGAGCGCGCCGCCGCCGAGGGTGACATCGTCACCGTCGACCTGGAGGCCAAGGTCGACGGCGAGGTCCTCGAGGACGGCGTCGCCAAGGGCGTCGACTACACCATCGGCTCCGGCCAGCTGCTCGACGGCATCGACGAGGCCGTGACCGGCCTCGAGGCCGGCGGCACCGCCACCTTCACCTCCGAGCTCAAGGGCGGCTCCGCCGAGGGCAAGGAGGCCGAGGTCAAGGTCGACGTCACCGCCGTCAAGTCCCGCGAACTGCCGGAGCTCGACGACGACTTCGCCCAGCTGGCGAGCGAGTTCGACACGCTGGAGGAGCTGCGTGCCGACAGCCGCAAGCGCCTCGAGCGGATGAAGAAGTTCGACCAGGCCACGCAGGCCCAGGAGAAGGTCCTCGACGAGCTGATCAAGCTGGTCGAGGTCCCGATGCCGGAGAAGCTGCTCGAGGACGAGGTCAACACCCGCAAGCACAACCTCGAGCACCACCAGCTGGGCCAGATGGGCCTGGACCTGGAGAAGTACCTGGAGATCCAGGGCAAGTCCGCCGAGGAGTTCGACGCCGAGCTCAAGGAGCAGGCCGAGAAGGGCATCAAGACCCAGTTCATCCTCGACGAGATCGTCAACAAGGAGAAGGTCTCGGTCGGCCAGGAGGAGCTCACCGAGCACCTCATGCGCCGTGCCCAGTCCTCCGGCATGAGCCCCGACCAGTTCGCCCAGGCGGTCGTCGAGGGCGGCCAGGTCCCGATGCTCGTCGGTGAGGTCGCCCGCGGCAAGGCGCTGGCCACCGTGGTCGAGGCCGCCACCGTCAAGGACGCGTCCGGCGAGGTCATCAGCCTGGACGACGAGGACGAGGACGGCGAGGCCGCCGAGTCCGCCGCCGAGGCCACCACCGAGGCCTGAGCCCCGGCAGCCGCATAGGGCGGCCGCTCAGGCAGCCGCACAGCAGCTAAGGACGGGTCCGGACGTTTTCACGCGTCCGGGCCCGTCCGCGTCCCCAGGGGCACCCCTGGGCGCCTCGAAGGTGCCCTCCAGGGGCCTCCCGCGGGCTCTGCGGGCTGCTGTGCGACCTGCGGAACCTGCGCTCAGAGCGAACAGTTCCTGATGCGGGATGGCGCCCGCCGAACAGCGCGTTAGGGTCCGTAGATACGAGGGCAGGGGAGACATGGCAGCGCGCCGGCGAGCAGTCCGGCCGAGCCGGACCCCGGTCCCCGGAGAAGACGCGGAGACGGCCCGTTGCCGTCAGAGACGAGCAGGTGGATACGTGACGAATCTGATGCCTTCCGCCGCCGGTGAGATCGCCATCGGTGGTGGCCTCGGCGACCAGGTCTACAACCGGCTGCTCGGGGAGCGGATCATCTTCCTCGGCCAGCAGGTCGACGACGACATCGCCAACAAGATCACGGCGCAGATGCTCCTCCTGGCCGCCGACCCGGACAAGGACATCTACCTCTACATCAACAGCCCCGGCGGCTCGGTGACGGCCGGCATGGCGGTCTACGACACCATGCAGTACATCCCGAACGACGTGGTCACCATCGGCATGGGCCTCGCGGCCTCGATGGGCCAGTTCCTGCTGACCGGCGGCACCCCGGGCAAGCGCTTCGCGCTGCCCAACACCGACATCCTCATGCACCAGGGGTCCGCGGGCCTCGGCGGCACCGCCTCGGACATCAAGATCCAGGCCGAGCAGCTGCTGCGCACCAAGAAGCGCATGGCCGAGATCACCGCGCTCCACACCGGCCAGACCGTGGAGACGATCATCCGCGACGGTGACCGGGACCGCTGGTTCACTGCGCAGGAGGCCAAGGAGTACGGGATCATCGACGAGATCATCACCCACGCTTCCGGCGTTCCGGGCGGCGGCGGCACCGGGGCCTGAAGCCCCGGCGCAGTACGTACCGCCGCAGAGCCCGCTTCCGGGCCGGGAGGCTGCTTCCCGGCCCACCGACCGCCACCAGGATGGTGAAACCCGCATGAACATCTCGTCCCCGAGCGGCCTGTACACCGGCCCCCAGGTCGATTCCCGTTACGTCGTCCCGCGCTTCGTCGAGCGCACCTCCCAGGGCGTCCGCGAGTACGACCCGTACGCGAAGCTCTTCGAAGAGCGCGTGATCTTCCTCGGCGTGCAGATCGACGACGCCTCCGCCAACGACGTCATGGCGCAGCTGCTGTGCCTGGAGTCGATGGACCCGGACCGCGACATCTCGATCTACATCAACAGCCCCGGCGGCTCGTTCACGGCCCTCACGGCCATTTACGACACGATGCAGTTCGTGAAGCCGGACATCCAGACGGTCTGCATGGGCCAGGCCGCCTCCGCCGCCGCGATCCTGCTCGCGGCCGGCACCCCGGGCAAGCGCATGGCCCTGCCCAACGCCCGCGTGCTGATCCACCAGCCCTCCAGCCAGACGGGCCGCGAGCAGCTCTCCGACCTGGAGATCGCCGCGAAGGAGATCATGCGGATGCGCACCCAGCTGGAGGAGATGCTGGCCAAGCACTCCACCCAGCCGATCGAGAAGATCCGGGACGACATCGAGCGCGACAAGATCCTCACGGCCGAGGACGCGCTCGCCTACGGCCTGGTCGACCAGATCGTTTCTACCCGCAAGAGTTCCGTAAACGTTTGATCGCCGTGCCGCTGGTATCCCCCTTGAGCCGACCGAGTAAGGCCAAGGGGGGCCCGCTCGGGGGGCCCGGCAAGGTACCGTCGATAGGCAAGCACCCGGGTTCGCAGTGCAAGGCGGATCCCAGGCGAAGGGGAAGCACCTCGTGGCACGCATCGGTGACGGCGGCGATCTGCTCAAGTGCTCGTTCTGCGGCAAGAGCCAGAAGCAGGTGAAGAAGCTCATCGCGGGTCCTGGTGTGTACATCTGCGACGAGTGCATCGACCTCTGCAACGAGATCATCGAGGAAGAGCTCGCGGAAACGAGCGAGGTGCGCTGGGAGGAACTTCCCAAGCCCCGCGAAATCTACGAGTTCCTCGAAGGCTATGTCGTGGGCCAGGAAGCCGCGAAAAAGGCCCTCTCTGTCGCCGTCTACAACCACTACAAGCGCGTGCAGGCCGGCGAGACCGGCGCGCACAACCGTGACGACGGCATCGAGCTCGCCAAGTCCAACATCCTGCTGCTGGGCCCCACGGGCTCCGGCAAGACGCTGCTGGCCCAGACCCTGGCCCGCATGCTGAACGTCCCCTTCGCCATCGCCGACGCCACCGCGCTGACGGAGGCCGGCTACGTCGGCGAGGACGTCGAGAACATCCTGCTGAAGCTGATCCAGGCCGCTGACTACGACGTCAAGAAGGCCGAGACCGGCATCATCTACATCGATGAGATCGACAAGGTCGCCCGTAAGAGCGAAAATCCGTCGATCACACGGGATGTGTCGGGCGAGGGCGTCCAGCAGGCCCTGCTGAAGATCCTGGAAGGCACTACGGCCTCGGTCCCGCCCCAGGGCGGCCGCAAGCACCCGCACCAGGAATTCATCCAGATCGACACGACGAACGTGCTGTTCATCGTGGGCGGCGCCTTCTCCGGCCTGGAGAAGATCATCGAGTCCCGGGCGGGCGCCAAGGGCATCGGCTTCGGCGCCACGATCCGCTCCAAGCGCGAGATCGAGGCCAGCGACCAGTTCCAGGAGGTCATGCCGGAGGACCTGGTCAAGTTCGGCATGATCCCGGAGTTCATCGGCCGCCTGCCGGTGATTACGAGCGTGCACAACCTGGACCGCGAGGCCCTCCTCCAGATCCTGGTCGAGCCGCGCAACGCCCTGGTGAAGCAGTACCAGCGCCTCTTCGAACTCGACGGCGTCGAGCTGGAGTTCGACCGCCCGGCCCTGGAGGCCATCGCCGACCAGGCCATCCTCCGCGGCACGGGTGCGCGCGGCCTGCGCGCCATCATGGAGGAAGTCCTGATGTCGGTGATGTACGAGGTCCCGTCGCGGAAGGACGTGGCCCGCGTCGTCATCACGGCGGACGTCGTCCACTCGAACGTAAACCCCACACTGGTCCCGCGCGAGCCGCGGATCGTGGGGAAGGGCGAGCGGCACGAGAAGAGCGCGTAAGCGCTGCGCGCGGCGAGCAGGCGGAGGGCTTCCGGTGGTGCACCGGGGGCCCTTTTCTGCTGCGCAGTCGTGTTCTGGGAACGCGTGAACGCTTCCACCCTCGAACGGGTGAGCGTATGGGTAGGGCCGGACGGAGGCGCGAGGGGATCCCTACGGTCGGATCATGGTCACTACACACCACGATGTGGTGCATCCCGTCTTCCGGGAACACCCGGAGGTGCTCACGCCGGTGTTCCGGATCCTGGGCGTGCCGATACCGGAGAAGGCGCTTCTTGGGGTGTTGCCCGCGGAGACCGCGGAGATGAAGATGCTGGACCGGCGCGCGGACTGTGTGCTGTGTGTTGAGCCGATCGACGGCAGCGGCGGTTTCCTTCTCGCCATCGCGATGCAGGAGTGGCGCGATGACGCGAAGCCGGCCAAGTGGGCGTGCTACCTCTCGCACCTGACGGCGAAGTATGAATGCCCGGCCCTCCTCCTCGTCGTCTGCCAGGACAAGGAGGTCGAGGACTGGGCGGCCGGTCCGTTCCGGCTCGGCCCCGAGGGCTGGGCTGCACTGTCCTTGCGTCCGCTGGTCCTGGGGCCCGGGAACGTTCCCCTGATCACCGATCCGGACCGGGCTGCTCAGGATCTGCTGCCGGCGGTGTTCTCCGTTGTGGCACACAGCCGCGAAGAGGAAGGAGCCGAGGCCGGGCTGAAGGCGCTGGCGCAGGCTTTGGCAGCAGTCGACTCGGAGTCGGCAGCGTTCTGCTGGGAAATGCTGGAGATCGGTCTGGGGAACTTCCTGACCGGCGACATTCGGAGGCACCTGATGAGCCCGCGCCCCTACTTCCCCGGCCGAGGCACCTTGTTCGAGGAGACGTACCTGGAGGGCAAGGCGGAAGGGCGGGCCCGAGGATCCGCGCAGATGGTGCTGCGTGTGCTGGACAACCGGGGAATTCTCATGCCTCCTGCGACCCGGGAGCGCATCATGGACTGCGCCCACATGCTCACTCTGGAGCGCTGGATGGACTGCGCACTCACCGTCTCCACGATCGACGAGCTCTTCGGCGAGGAGAGCTGAGCGTTAGCGTGGAAGAGGGCGTCCGGACGAGTGCCGGGCGCCCTTTCGTGTGTCCGTGCGTAGGGTGGCGGCCATGGCAGGAGAACGCGATCTGACGAAGCTGCTGAGTGGCATGAGGCCCGAGCTGAATGCCGGGCGGTACGTGTACACGACGGTCGAGGGGGAGGCCCCCGCGGGCGTGGCCCCCGTGGTGACGGTGCGGGAGCCGGAGGGCCTCACCCTGGTCGTACGGCAGGAGGAGGCCGACGCGGCCGGCCTGTCGTACGAGTACGTGGCGGGCTGGATCACGCTGCGGGTCCACTCGGCGCTGGAGGCGGTAGGCCTCACGGCAGCGGTCGCCCAGGCCCTGGCCCAGGCCGGCCTCAGCTGCAACGTGGTGGCCGGCTTCCACCACGACCACCTCTTCGTCCCGTACGAGCGGGCGGAGGAGGCGGTGGGGGTCCTGGAGGCGCTGGCGAGGGCGGCCGAGTGGGACCAGGAGGGGTCTTCGTAGGAAGACAGGGCGCCCGGCTCCTGGTGGCTGATTCGGGCTCTGGCCGGGGTCTGCGCGATGGGTTGAGTATGCGGTGGTCCGTCCGTATCGACGGATCAACCGACCCCCGGGAGAAGGACATGGCAGGCCACTTCATTCTCAGGAGCATTACCAACAGCGATCTGACCATCGCGACGAGCAAGGGCGCCACCTGGTCCGCTCTGCAGCACGGCAGCATCGGTTGGAACACGGCTTCCCGGGCCGTGCTGTCCAAGGCCCTCGCGGGCCAGCCCATCGGCAACCGCGACGGACTGCCGCCTCACCGCTACCTGGAGTCGAAGGCCAGCGTCGGCGCCACGCTGGAGAAGTACCTGCGCAGCGCCGGCTGGGCCGGCCAGCTCATCCGGCCGGCCAGTGCCGGCCTCGGGCTGCGGGAGCTGAGCCCCAAGGCAAAGGCGGCCTGGGACCGTGGCGACCACACGGGTGCCTTGGTCGAGCAGTTCCTGCACGGCACTGCGACCGTCGAGGTCTACTACATCAGCGGCACCGAGATGAGCTAGGCATGGGCGTCGACGGACAGGGTGACGTCCCCGCTGCCGCCGTTGTTGATTTCGGCTGACACCGCGCCGGTGAATGGCCCTTCGTTCGGCGTGTTCGCCAGTAGGTTGAGCTGGACCGGGCCGTTGGCGATGTTTCTGAGGTTGATCGAGCGAGTGATGTCGAGGAGCGCCTGATCCGACCTTCCGGCCGGCCCCTGGGCCGAGGACGCCGTTACGGCGTTGGCGGTGACGAACGCCCCTCCTGCGAGGACGGCTGCGGCCGCGATGGCCGCAGCCGCCCACTTGGGCAGGGGCGGCAGCTTGGGAACGGGAACGCGCATGGGGATCACTTCCCTGTCACACCGTGATGGGCTTGAACGGCCATGAGCTACCCGGGCCGTTGCCCTCTCGACCCGGCCGGGCGCGCAGGCGCCACCCCGTCTCACCGCGCGCCGGGCAATGCGCCCCAGCCCGGTTTCGTGAGAGCGGTAGGTGGCCGGTGGGTTCGCCCCGCCGGCGGCTATCTCGTCGGCACAGTGGCTGGGGTCAGAGCAGGCTGGCAGCGGGGGGAGGGGTGGGGGGCTCGGGTTCGGTGGTTTGGCTGTGCGGCCGGTGGGTTGCTGGGCGCCGTACTCGCGCCGTCGCGGATGCGGCTGCGTGAGGAGACCGGTCTGTCCGTCTGTGGCTGAGGGGGAGCGGGCTGCTGCCGCGATGTGGCTGGGGCCGGTGGGGGCGCTTCGCTCAGCGCGGGACGGTGGTGGTTGCCCGTCCGGCTGCGGGCTGGGGGCCTTCCGACCCCGGAAAGCAACCGTTCTGGCCTGTAGGGCGGCGGATAGGTGACCTGGATTGTCGGCCGAGCGCCTCAGAAGTCACAGCAGGGGCCCGCCGCCTCAGCAACTCCTACCCAGGGACAGTCGGACGCCCGGCCACGACGGTGGCGAGCTGAGCGAAGCGCCCACGACGGGCCGCACCACATCGCGGCAGCTGCCAGCTCCCCCTCAGCCACGACCGGAGGGACCGGTCTCCTTACGCGCGTGCATCCGTGACGGCAGGAGTACGGCGGCCAACCGCCCACCGGCCGCACAGCCAACGCGCCGGACCCGAGCCCCCCACCCCT
The DNA here is from genome assembly GCF_013394065.1 of Streptomyces rectiverticillatus. Taxonomy (NCBI): domain Bacteria; kingdom Bacillati; phylum Actinomycetota; class Actinomycetes; order Kitasatosporales; family Streptomycetaceae; genus Streptomyces; species Streptomyces rectiverticillatus. Next base: position 2,531,640 of record NZ_CP040752.1, on the reverse strand, counting down.
CCCCCTGCTGCCAGCCTGTTCTGACCTCGGCCGACCTACGGCTGCGGGGAGACGTACGAGCCCATGCCGGGCTCGGTGTAGATCAGGCCGTCGGCTCGCAGGCCGCGGTGCACCTTGTGGGCGGTTGCTGAGGCGATGCCGAACTCTTCGGTGAGCTGGAGGACGGACGGAACCCGCGAACGGGGCGGGTACGTGCCGTCCTTGATGCGCTGTCGGATCACTTCGGCCACCTGGCGCCAACGAGGGATGTCGGGAGCGAATTCGATCACAGGGGAACGCTACGTGTTCCAGTAGTTCGCAGCAATGAACAGAATGCTTCGATTACTTATCGTGCTAACCATGCTAGGCGTGATGCCGCTAGAGTCCCGCACGTACAGAAGACCCCGGCGACCGCTGGCACGGTCCCGGGGCGTGGCCAACGCCTCGAAGGAGCGTCGACATGCGCAACCTTATCCGCCGCTGGTTCCGCCGTGTACGGCGGATTTCCGCCCCCGAAAAACCCCCCGTACCGAACCCCCGCGCCCCTGAGCCCGAACCCCGCACCTCGCAGGAGTCCTCCTGCCGGGTCTACGTATGGGCCACCGCCCACGGCATCGACCTGCGGCCCCGTTCCCCGCTGGGTGCGTGCACCTGCGCGGCCCGGGATCATCAGCAACCCCTGCCCGGCATCGGTGCGTTCGTCGTGGATACCCGGGACGGCGCCGTCGGGCAGGTGATGCGCAACGGCGGGCCGCAGCTTCTGCTGCGTACGCTCGCCGGCGGCAAGGAGTGGGAGGCCGCACCCGACGCGGTCCGGCCCGTCACCGAGGCCGAGCTGCTCAGTGCCAAGGTGCAGGCCGCCAACACCGCCAGCAGGTGGGGGAAGTAGGCCAGGCGGCACGGTAACGGCTGTCACTGCGGCCGTTACCGTGCACGGACAGATGCCCGAGGTGTCTCAGTGGTACTCGCAAGCGAAGTTGGCGCGCTCAGCGGAAACTCCGAGAGCCGTCAACTTCATCTCGCATATCGGGCTGCTGGTCGTGTTTTCCATCCAGTCGTTGGCGGCCGACTGGCAGGCATTTCTTACGTTGGGGCCGATGTTGTATCCGTACGTCTTCAGGTAGTCCAAGCACTGGGCAGGGGTGGCTTGCGCCTGGGTGGTTGCCGTGAACTGCAGTGCTCCTGCTGCCACGACTATGCCTACAGCCGTCGCTGCCTTCCGCATGATTCCGCGCACGAATGGATCCTCATCTCTGTGTTGGGGTGCATAGCGATGAGACCCGGTGACAGTGAGCCACCATGATCAACACCAAGGTAAGCTACCAAGCGTTGGTCATGCGTTGCTAGTGGTGACCTAGGTGGATGTGGCATCCACTTACTCGGTGCGAGGTCGGGCGACTTGTCGCTGTCGGGCCAGCCGGTGGAGAGGCCCCATCGGGGCCTGCTGCCGGAGGCGCTCGGCGGTTCTGCGGCGGAGGCGATTGCCCCTCATGTTCTGCCCAGTTGGTGGGCAGGAGGTGGCAATCGCCTCAGCGCGCCGTCTACTTCTCCTTGCGGACCTCGTTGCGGACCTTGGCGGCCGCCTCGGCCATCTCCTTGGTGGACATCACATTGCCGGTGGCGGCGGTGCCCCCGTAAGGGCTGTTGCTCTTCGAGACTGCGTGCTTGACGGCGCCGATGGCGCTTGAGTCGCCCCAGATGCACTCCGTGGCCTCGTTCGAGACCGAAATGGTGCCTGCGTTGACCGTCGTCTTCTTGGTCACGCACTTCATGACCGCGCCGTCGAAGCCGCTCGGGGAGAACTCCGACCAGGGGGCGATCGTCTCGACCTTGACGCCCTGCCTGGTCCCGGCGCTCTTCTTCTCTTCCTCTTCGGACTTCGCGATCATCGCGTCGACTGTCTTCGCCGGGTCGGCGAGCTCGCCGTACACGCCGATCACCGAGAGGGCCTGCTTCTCGGCGTTGGTATAGCTCCCCGAGACGCTGGTGCCGTTGGAGATCCCCAGCTCCTTGACCTTCGCGTTGTCCGTCAGGTCCTGAGTGTTCGTCTGCTTCGAGCCCGGCGAGCTCATGCTGTTCTTCGTGTACTTGCCGTCCAGGAGCTTGTCCGGCAGGACGATCGTGTAAGGCTTCACCTCGCCGTCGCCGCCCATGAAATACACCGCACCCGCGATGAGCGCGCCCACGACCGCCACCGCGCCGATCGTGATGCCGATGGCCTTGCCCTTGCCGCCGCCGCTCTGGGGCGGGACCGGCGGCGGGTACTGGCCCGGGTAGCCGGGCTGGGGCTGCTGGGGGACGCCCCAAGGCTGCTGCGGCTGCTGGGGGGCCGCGCCGTACGGGGTGCCCGGCGGCGGGGGCGGCGGCGGGTAACCGTAACCGGGCTGGCCGGCGGGCGCGCCCTGGGCGTAGGGGCCCGGCTGCTGGGGCGGCTGCTGCCCGTACGGGCCCGGCTGGTTGTAGCTCATGCGTCTCTCTCGATCCGTGGGGGGACTCGTGTGACAGTCCCGCTATCCTTCCGGATCTCTTAGGTGCTCCTTACCGCAGAGTGGCAACGGTTTCGGAACAGTTGTGCTCCGCGCGGCTACTTCGGCTTGCGGACCTCGTTGCGGATCTTGGCCGTCAGCTCGGCCAGCTTGTCGGCGGGCAGGCCGTCCGCCTTCCGGCCGTCATCGTCGCTGCCCCCCATGCTGTGGCTCGCGACGAGCCCGACGGCGCCCTTGTCGCCCCAGATGCACTGGCTCGTGGTCATGGAGATCCTCGTCCCGTCCATGCTGAACGACATCGCGTCCTGCTTGCACTTCAGGACCGCCCCGTCGAAGCCGCCCGGGCGGTAGTCCTGGTACTTCCCGCGCTTCAGCTCATCGCCCGGCGGCTGCTCGGCGTCGTCCTCACCGGCCTTGCTCATCTCTTTGATCATCTTGTCCACGGCCTTCTCCGGGTCGGGGATCCTGCCGTACACGCCGATGACCTGGAGGCCCTGCTTCTTGTCGTTCCGGTAGACGGCGTTGTCGCCGTCGGCGTCCCCGAGGCCCAGCTTCTTCAGCTCGGCGCGGTCGTCGGCGTCGGGGCCCTGCTTCTCCTTCTTGCCGGGGAGCTGCTTGTACTCGCCGTCCGCCAGCGTCTGCGGCAGTTCGATCGTGTAGGTCCCCGCTTTGTCGTCATTGCCGCTGACCATGTACAGGCCGCCGCCCACGAGGGATCCCAGCACGGCCAGGACCCCCACGCCGATGCCGATCGCTTTGCCTCTGCCGCGCGGCTGACTGCCGTTCACCGGATGTTCCCCCACGTCTCTTTGTCGATTCTTTGTCGATAGAAGTCGGGGTACATCCTTTCTTGTCGCTTATTCGGTCCTTACCGCGGGGTCCGCGCCGCCCTCCGCAGCTCCCCTGTCGCCTCCGCCGCCTCCGTGATGCCCGCCCCTTCGCCCAGCGCCGCGCCCACGACGCCCACCGTGCTGCGGTCCGCCCACACGCAGTACGGGAGGGTCAGGCCCGGGGCCGTGTCGTTCTCGGGGGTGAAGTGGACCGACTGGCACTTCATCACCGCGCCGGCCCCCTCCAGCCCTCGCGGGCTCACCCGTTCCGGGCTGCCCTCGATCTGCTCCCGCGCGCCGCCCTGCTGCACCGGCCGCTCCCGCGCGTCCTCCGCCATCGCCGCGAACATGCCGTCGACCGCCCGCCCGGGGTCCTTCACCTCTCCCCACACCCCGCTGTACATCAGCATCGGCATCCCGCTGCCCGAGGAGTAGCCCGCCGTGACGCTCCCCACGTCGCGCACCCCCAAGCGTCGCAGCCGCTCCAGGTGGTCCGCGCGGAAGGTGCGGTCCACGGGGGCGTCCTTGCGGAAGTCCCCTACGCGCTCGGGCGCCGTCAGCCGGTAGCGCGTGCCGCCGTGCGCCGAGCTGCCGCCGCCCGTGAGGATCAGAAAACCGCCCATAAGTGTGCACATCGTGATGAGTGAACCGATCGCCACGCCGACCACCAGCTTCGCCTTGCCGCGCCGGTGCGGCGGGATCGGCGGTGGGGCCGGCGGCGGCCAGACGGCCGCCCCGTAGCCGCTCGGGCCGCCCGGCCGCGCGTAGGAGCGGGGCGCCGCCGGGAGCGGTTCGTACAGGCCGGCCTGCTGCTTGCTCATCGTTCTCTCGTCGCTTCTCTCGTTGCGTGGGCGTCATCCTCGCCGATCCCGCGGCAATCGATTCGAAACCCCCGCGTACGCCCCCGTAGAATTCACCCCGTGACCGACAACACTCAGCGCCCCGACAGCGGGCACGCCGACCGCACCCCTGACCTGCCGACCCAGTACGCGCCGGCCGACGTAGAGGGGCCGCTGTACGAGCGCTGGGTAGAGCGGGGCTACTTCGAGGCCGATGCCAAGAGCGAGAAGGAGCCCTACACGATCGTCATTCCGCCGCCCAACGTCACCGGTTCCCTCCACCTGGGCCACGCCTTCGAGCACACGCTGATCGACGCCCTCACGCGCCGCAAGCGCATGCAGGGCTTCGAGGTGCTGTGGCAGCCCGGCATGGACCACGCGGGCATCGCCACGCAGAACGTGGTCGAGCGCGAGCTGGCCAAGGAGGGCAAGTCCCGCCACGACCTCGGCCGCGAGGCGTTCGTCGAGCGCGTGTGGCAGTGGAAGGCCGAGTCCGGCGGGCAGATCTCCGGGCAGATGCGCCGTCTGGGTGACGGCGTCGCGTGGTCGCGCGAGCGCTTCACCATGGACGAGGGCCTGTCCAAGGCCGTCCAGACGATCTTCAAGAAGCTCTACGACGACGAGCTGATCTACCGCGCCGAGCGCATCATCAACTGGTGCCCGCGCTGCCTGACCGCCATCTCCGACATCGAGGTGGAGTATCAGGAGGACGACGGCGAGCTTGTTTCGATCAAGTACGGCGAGGGCGACTCCTCCATCGTCGTCGCCACCACCCGCGCCGAGACGATGCTCGGTGACACCGGTGTCGCCGTCCACCCCGAGGACGAGCGCTACAAGCACCTCGTCGGCACCGAGATCGAGCTGCCGCTGACCGGCCGCCGCATCCCGGTCGTCGCCGACGAGCACGTCGACCCGGAGTTCGGCACGGGTGCCGTCAAGGTCACCCCCGCCCACGACCCGAACGACTTCGAGATCGGGCGCCGGCACGACCTGCCGAGCCTCACCGTCCTGGACGAGCACGGGATCATCACGGCCCACGGGCCGTTCCAGGGGCTCGACCGCTTCGAGGCCCGCTCCGCGATCGTCGGCGCCCTGCGCGCCGAGGGCCGGATCGTCGCCGAGAAGCGCCCGTACACCCACTCCGTCGGCCACTGCTCGCGCTGCAAGACGACCATCGAGCCGCGCCTGTCCATGCAGTGGTGGGTCAGGACCGCGCCGCTGGCCGAGGCCGCGAGCGACGCCGTCCGCAAGGGCGACGTGAAGATCCACCCGCAGGAGATGGAGTCCCGCTACTTCGGCTGGGTCGACAACCTCCACGACTGGTGCATCTCGCGCCAGCTGTGGTGGGGCCACCGCATCCCGGTCTGGTACGGCCCGGACGGCGAGATGGTCTGCGTCGGCCCGGACGAGCAGCCGCCGGCCGGCGAGGGCTGGCACCAGGAGACCGACGTCCTCGACACGTGGTTCTCCTCGGGCCTGTGGCCGTTCTCCACCCTCGGCTGGCCCGAGAAGACCGAGAGCGTCGAGAAGTTCTACCCGAACTCCGTCCTCGTCACCGGCTACGACATCCTCTTCTTCTGGGTCGTCCGGATGATGATGTTCGGCCTGTACGCGATGGACGGCACCCCGCCGTTCCACACCATCGCCCTGCACGGCATGGTCCGCGACCAGTTCGGCAAGAAGATGTCGAAGTCCTTCGGCAACGCGGTCAACCCGCTCGACTGGATGGACAAGTACGGCTCCGACGCCGTCCGCTTCACCCTCGCCCGCGGCGCCAACCCCGGCGTCGACGTGCCGATCGGCGAGGACTGGGTCCAGGGCTCGCGCAACTTCGCGAACAAGATCTGGAACGCCACCCGGTTCGCGATGATGAACGGCGCCACGGTGGAGGGCGACCTGCCGGCCGCCGAGCAGATGTCGGCCACCGACCGCTGGATCCTCTCGCGCCTGAACGCCGTCGTCGCCGAGGTGGACGCGCTCTACGACGACTACCAGTTCGCGAAGCTCTCCGACGCGCTGTTCCACTTCGCGTGGGACGAGGTCTTCGACTGGTACGTCGAGCTGTCCAAGACCACCTTCCAGAAGGGCGGCCCCGAGGCCGAGGTCTCGCGCCGCGTCCTGGGCGAGGTCCTCGACGTCACCCTCAAGCTCCTGCACCCGGTCGTGCCCTTCGTCACCGAGACGCTGTGGACCACGCTCACCGGCAAGGAGTCCGTCGTCATCGCCGACTGGCCGAGGGACAGCGGCTTCCGTGACGCCGCCGCCGAGCAGGAGATCGCGACCGTCCAGCAGGTCGTCACCGAGGTCCGCCGCTTCCGCTCCGACCAGGGCCTGCAGCCGGGCCAGAAGGTCCCGGCCCGGCTGGACCTGACCGGCACGGCGCTCGCGGCCCACGAGGACGCGATGCGTTCGCTGCTGCGCCTGCAGCCGGCCGGCGAGGGCTTCGCCGCCACCGCCTCGCTCCCCGTCGCCGGCGCCACCGTCGCCCTCGACCTGTCCGGCACGATCGACGTCGAGGCCGAGCGCAAGCGTCTGACCAAGGCGCTGGCCGCGGCCGAGAAGGACAAGGCGCAGTCCACGGCGAAGCTCGGCAACGAGGCGTTCCTCGCCAAGGCCGCCGAGGCCGCCGTGGAGAAGATCCGCAAGCGGCTGGAGACGGCCGAGGCCGACATCGAGCGGATCAGCTTGCAGCTGGCGGGTCTGCCGAAGGGCTGAGCCGGCGCCGCCGGGTTCTGAAACGGCCCCCTGTGCCCATGGGCACAGGGGGCCGTTTGTATGTCCGGGGTAGGTGTCGTGTGCGGGCCGGTGGGGGCTTGTCGCGCAGTTCCCCGCGCCCCTTATAGGGGCGCTGCGCTTAGCGAGCCGCCCACGGTCGCGTTCGGTTCGGGTCCCACATCGGGCCCCACGGGCCCTCCACCGGGCCCTCGTCCTCCTGGGCGAGGGCCCGGCTCCGCCGCCTGCGGCGGTGCTGCGGCCAGAACAGGACGTACGCCGTCGACACCGCCACGAAGCCCAGCCGGATCAGGCCCTTGGCCGACTCGTCGGGCACGACGAAGACGCTTCCGTAGAGCACGATCAGCGCGATCCAGCTCCACCACGGCACGAGGCGCCGCTGCCCGCACACGTCCCACAGCAGGGTGCCGAGCAGCACCGAGGCCGTGTAGTACGTGTAGACGCTGGGGTCGAGGAGGATGCGGGCGTTCGCGCCCAGCAGCACCACCCCGGCCCAGCGGCCGCGCCACACGGCGACCGCGCCCAGCGTGAGGCCGAGGGCGGCCTGGGCGGGGCGGGCCCAGTCGGGGGTCACGGGGGTGTTGCCGCCCAGCCAGCGCAGTGCGGAGGCCGGGTTGTTGGGGATGGTGAACTTCGCCGCGGCGAAGGAGTCCGGGGCCGCGACGAAGAACGGCAGCCAGGCGACGGCCAGCAGGGCCGCGCACCAGAGGACGGCCCGCAGCCAGCGGTCCCGCGGGAGGGCGAGGATCAGCGGTACGAAGGCCAGCGCCGTCGGCTTCGAGTCCATCGCCAGGGCCAGGCAGACGCCCACGGCGGCCGGGTTGCAGCGGGTCAGGAACCACACGGCCAGCGCGGTGAAGAACAGCGCCAGGACGTCGTCGAGGTGCCCGAAACGGACCGACACCTCGATCCACATGGGGATGAACGCGGCGCCCGCGATGAGGACGCGCTGCCGCAGGCGCTGGTGGTTGGTGCCGGTGCCCAGGAAGTGGATGGCGGCGCTGCGCCCCGCGAGCACCACGATGACCAGCCCCAGCGCGGACATGAAGGCCGCCGCCAGGAACTGGCCGGTGTGCTCGGAGAACGGGTTGAACAGGCCCGCCACCAGGAAGCTGATGGGGCCCATCTGCAGCTCGGGGTGGTGGGCGTAGAGGTTGAGCCCGCCGGTGCCGTCGCCCGACGCGCCCTGGTAGATCAGCTCGCCGCCCGTGCGCAGGTAGTGCCAGGAGAAGCCGCCGTTGGGCTCCACCAGGGCGAACCACAGCACGGTCCACACCGTGAGCAGCAGCAAGTGCATCCGTGTGCTGATTTCCGGTACTCGTACCCGCACCGCACAACGCTCCCGTTCCGCTGCCCGGACCTGCTCCGGACATGTGTCACCGGGGGTCAGATGGCGGAACGGGGGCGGAGGTTGCCCTGCGGGGCGGAAGTGTGACCTGGTTCATGGTTTACCCGTTTCGCGCACGGGCCGCCTGGTCCCGCGGGTGAGTGACGTCTTGTCAGCTCTCGATCGCGATCGGGCCCGACGTGACCACCTCCGCGTTGCGCCGCGTCTTCGCCCAGCCGTTGCGGCCGCGCAGCATGCGGACGAAGCCGCGCGCGGACGCCGGGAAGAGGTGGTACGCGTACAGCCACAGCGCGAGCCCCCACAGCAGGGCGGACAGCAGCGAGCGGTCGGGCGCGCGGTCGCGGCGGTAGACCGGGCCCCACAGTACGAACGGCAGCACCGAGACGACGGCCAGGGCCAGCACCAGCGGCCACAGCGCGAGCATGCCGCCGAACGCCTCGCCGGCGCCGTCCTGCGCGGCGGTCAGGCCCAGCAGGGCGAACATCACGGCGCACAGCGCCAGGGTCACCAGGTGGGCGACCGGCTGCAGGAAGGTGTAGAGCGTCTCCAGGACGCCCTTGCCGCCGTAGTGGCGCGAGGAGACGATGCGCGGCGCGTAGCGGACGCACTGCAGGTTGCCCTGGGCCCAGCGGGTGCGCTGGGTGAGGAACCGGCGGGCGTGCGGGAGGCCCTCCTGGGAGACCCAGGTGTCGGCTATGTGGGATATCCGGTCACCGCCCAGGATCATGTGCAGGCCCAGCTCGTAGTCCTCCAGCAGCGCGCCGCGCTGCCAGGGGCGGCGCTCGGCGGCGGCGATGCGGTCCAGGGCGGCGAGCCGGGTGAACTGGCCGTTGCCGCCGAGGCCCACGGAGCCGGTGCGGCCGCGCAGCAGTTGCATGCCGGCGTTGGAGACGGAGAACTCCATGTCCTGCATGCGGACGAGGAGGCGGGCGAAGGCGTTGCGGACGCGGCCGCGGTCCGGCAGCGGGCGCGGGTCGCCGGCGTTGCGCATGCGGACGCTGACCTGCACGCCGCCGGTCTCCGGGTCGCCGAAGCCGGCCGGGCCGCTGACGCGCTCCAGCGCGTACGGGTCGAGCTGGCCGTCGGCGTCGATGACGCAGACGACGACGCGCTCGCGGTCGGTGTCCTTGGACAGGAACTGGTTCAGCTCGTCGTAGGCGGAGTTGAGCGCGGCGCCCTTGCCCTGGCGGGCGTCGGGGCGCACGCGGCTGACCAGGTGCACGCGGCGGTCGGTCTCGGCGAGCTCGGCGACGATGGCGCCGGTGCGGTCGTCGCTGTCGTCGTCGATGACCCACACGTGCGCGCGCGGGTGGTCGGTGCGCAGGCGTTCCACGGTGGTGCCGACGACTGCCTCTTCGTCCCGGCACGGGACGAAGAAGTGCCAGTCGAAGGCGTCGGCGTTGCCGTTCTCGGCCTCGGGGCGGCGGAGGTAGGCGTGGCGGGCGCCGGCCCAGTAGAGGAGGAAGCAGAGGAGGAGGAAGAAGGGGAAGACGAGGAGGAAGGGGCTGGAGAACACGGACGCTCCGCGGGGGTTCAGAGGGCGAGGGGCTTCGGCGGGCTCGGCACCGCCGGTCATGTGCGGGGGCCCCATTTCGCCGTTTCCGGGCAACTCAGCCCGTCCGGCGCTTGAGGACGAGCGCGTTCAGCGCGATACGGGGGTCCGGGGGCTTGCCCCCGGTTACGGGAAGGGGCGGGGCTGGGGAAGGCCCCTACGCGGCCGTGGCGAGCTCCGCCGGCGCCGCCACCGCCGCGAGCAGCGCCACGATGCGCTCCGACGCCAGGCCGTCCCCGAAGGGGCTCGGCAGGGCCGCCAGCCGGGCCAGCCCCTCCGGGCCCTCCGCGAGGCGGCGCACGGCGGCCTCGCCGATGGCGCGGCCCGGCGCGACCAGGTCCGCGAAGTCCGCCATCGCCTCCGGCCGCTCCGTGGAGCGGCGGACGACCACCAGCGGGCGGCCGAGGACCGTGCACTCCTCCTGGATGCCGCCGGAGTCGGAGACCAGCAGCGCCGCGTGGCGGGCCAGGGCGAGGAACTCGCCGTAGCCGAGCGGGCGGGTGACGGTCAGGCCGGCCAGCAGGTGCTCCAGGCCGGCGGCCTCGACGCGGGCGCGGGTGCGCGGGTGCAGCGGCAGTACGACGGGCCGGCCGTCGGTCACGAGCGCGGCGAGCTCGGTGAAGATCGCCCGCAGCGCCTCGGGGGAGTCGGTGTTCTCGGGGCGGTGGATCGTGGCCAGGACGTAGGAGTCGGCGGTCAGGCCGTGCAGCCGCAGCAGCTCCGCGCGCCCGGAAGCCGGCGGCAGCTGACCGCGTACGGCTTCGACGACCGTGTTGCCGGTCACCGCGATGCGGGCGTCGTCGACGCCTTCGGCGAGCAGGTTCGCGCGGTTGTCCTCGGTGGCCGCGCACAGCACGTCGGCGATGCGGTCGATGAGGACGCGGTTGTGCTCCTCGGGCATGTTGCGGTCGTGGCTGCGCAGGCCGGCCTCGACGTGCAGCAGCGGGATGCCGCGGGCGTTCGCGGCGAGCGCGCCGGCGAGGGCTGCGTTGGTGTCGCCCTGGACGACGACGGCGAGCGGCGGCTCGGCGGTGAAGAGGCCGTCCAGCTGGGCGAGGGCGCTGGAGATCTGGACGGCGCGCGGCTGCCCGCCGACCCCGGTCAGGAACGTCGGCTCGGGCAGGCCCAGCTCGGTCAGGAAGCGGCCGGACAGCTCCTCGTCGTAGTGCTGACCGGTGTGCACCAGGTGAGCGGCAGGGCCCAGGAGACGTACGAGGTCGGTGAGCTTGACCAGCTCGGGGCGGGTGCCGAGGACGACGGCGACGCTACGGGCGGGCAGGGACTGCACGAGGTGACTCCTGGGGCCGGCGGGCTGTGACAGCTCACGACCTTGCGGTGCCTCGGTTGCACCCCTGGGGTGCCTTCGGTTGCCGGACGGTTGCGAATCGCCCGAAGCGGGCCGGAAGCCCTCAGAAGGGACCTTCGTCCTCCCCGTCCCCGGGACCTTCGTCCCCGCCGTCGGCCCGGTAGCGGTAGCCCAGGCCCCGTACGGCCTCCAGCGGGTCCGCGGCCTCGTCGCCCGCGGCCTGCCGCAGCTTGCGCCGCAGCCGCAGCACGGCGAACTTCACCCGCTCGCGGCCGGTGCCGTCGGGGTCGTCCCACACCCGGTCGAGCAGCTGGTCGGTGGTGATTACACGGCCGCGGTTGCGGACGAGCACCTGCAGCAGCCGGTACTCGATGTCGCTGAGCCGGGCCTCGTGGCCCTGCCAGACCGCCGAGCGCCGCTCGGGCACGAGCCGCAGCCCGTCGTCGAAGGAGTCGCCGGCCCAGCGGGTGGGGGCGGTGCGGCGCAGCAGCGCCTCGACGCGCGCGAGCAGCTCGTCGTTGCCGAAGGGCTTGGGCAGGTAGTCGTCGGCCCCGGCCCGCAGGCCGCGGACCCGGTCGGTCTCGGCGCCGCGGGCGGTGAGCAGGAGGACGGGCAGGTCGCTGAGGTCGCGGGTGCGCTCCAGCACCGCCCAGCCGTCGAGTTGCGGCAGCCCGATGTCGAGGAGCATGAGGGCGGGGCGCTCGGCGAACAGCAGCCGCAGCCCGTCGCGCCCGTTCGCGGCGTGGGCGACCTCGTAGCCCGCGCGGGTGAGGAGGGTGCGCAGGGCGAGGGCGAGGTCGGGGTCGTCCTCGACGACGAGCACGCGGGTCATGGTTCTTCCTCCGTTCCGGGTGCATCGGGTGTGTCGGGTGCATCCGGTGCACCCGGCGGGCCCGCGACCGGCAGCCGGATCAGGAAGCAGGCGCCCCCGCCCGCGGCGTCGCCGACGCTGATCGTGCCGCCGTGCAACCGGACGATCGCGCGGCTGATGGTGAGTCCGAGACCGGTGCCGGGATAACCCCCCGTACGTGCGTTCGGGGCCCGGACGAAACCATTGAAGATCTCTTCGCGGAATTCCTCCGGCACGCCGATTCCGGTATCCGCGACTTCGATCTCCCAGAACTCGCCGCGCGGTGCCGCCGTGACCGAGATCCGGCCACCCGCGGGGGTGTATTTCGCGGCATTCTCCAGAAGATTGGCCAGGACGTTCTGCAACCGGTGCCGGTCACCCCTCAGGACGGGCCCCGCAGTGCACTCCAGAACGGTGAACAATCCCGCTTCCTGTGCCGCGCCCATCCGTTCGAGGACGGCGTCCAGCAGCATCCGGTCCACCTCCACGGCGCCGAATTCCAGCTCCAGGCCCGCGGTGGCCCGCATCCGGGTGGTCAGCAGCAGGTCGGAGATCACCCGCTGCATGCGGTCGGCGTTGCGCCGGACGGCCTCCAGGAAGGAGGCCTGCTCGTGGTTGAGGGCGCCGAAGGCGGGGTCGGTGAGCAGCTCGCAGAAGCTGATGATGGAGGTGAGGGGCGTGCGCAGCTCGTGGGAGGCGGCGGCGGTGAAGGCGTTGCGCTGCCGGGCGAGCTCGGTGAGCGCCACGTTGTCCCGCTCCAGGTCCCGCTCGCGCCGCTTGCGCTCGGTGATGTCGTCGTAGGTCCACAGGGCGCCCAGGTAGGCGCCTTCGTGGCGCAGCGGCTCGATCGCGCGGAGGAGGGTGCGGCCGCCGGGGAGGGGGATCTCGGCCGTCCGGTGGACGTGGCGGCCGCCCGGGACGCCGCCGGGGGCGAGGGCGGTCCGGCCGTCCAGGTCGAACATGCGGTGGAACCTCCGGTTGGCCGCGAGCACCTGCCCGTCCGGGCTCTGCACGGCGGCGCCCGAGGGCAGGGCCTCCAGGAGCGCGTCCAGCAGCGCCTGCGGCCGGACCCGGTACCGGCCCTCGCCCAGGTCCTCGTCCGGGCCCTCGTCCCGGCCCTCGCCCTCGCCCTCGCCCTCGTCCTCGGACGGCATCCCGCTCACCCAGCTCCGGCTCGTGCCCGTCAGGGATTCCCGTAAGGGACATTCCGGGAAAACCGTATGACATGACCGCAGGGTGCGCCCATGCGGCGGGAGGCGGCGCGAGGGTCGCCGCGACGCCTGCCGCCCGCTCTGTCGTACCCCCTCCGTAGACTGGTCCGCGTGAGCGAGCGCCCCCTGAACGACGACAACGGCAGCACCGGCCCCGACGGCGATGACCGATTCGCGGAAATCGTCGATGCCGAGACCGACCGCGACCCCGACCTCGCCGTCATCGAGGCCGGCAGCCGGACCCTGCGCACCCAGGCAGGGCCGCCGCAGGGCGACATCCCCGCCCGCCCCGAGGACCCCGAGACCGACCGGGCGCTGCGCGAGGTGGAGACCGAGCTGGCCGGCCGCTGGGGCGAGACCAAGCTCGACCCCTCGCTGGTCCGCATCGAGACCCTGATGGACATCCTGGGTCACCCGCAGCGCGCCTATCCCGCGATCCACATCACGGGCACCAACGGCAAGACCAGCACCGCCCGCATGATCGAGTCGCTGCTGGGCGCCTTCGACCTGCGCACCGGGCGCTACACCAGCCCCCACGTCCAGTCGATCACCGAGCGCATCAGCCTCGACGGCGCCCCGATCTCCGCCGAGCGCTTCATCGAGACGTACCGCGACATCCAGCCGTACGTCGAGATGGTCGACGACCGCGAGGAGCACCGCCTGTCGTTCTTCGAGGTCATGACGGCCATGGCCTACGCGGCCTTCGCCGACGCCCCGGTCGACGTGGCCGTCGTCGAGGTCGGCATGGGCGGCACCTGGGACGCCACCAACGTCGTCGACGCCGGCGTCGCCGTCGTCACCCCCATCTCCCTCGACCACACCGACCGCCTCGGCGCGACGCCCGGCGACATCGCCGGCGAGAAGGGCGGCATCGTCAAGCAGGACGCCACCGTCGTCCTCGCCCAGCAGCCGGTCGACGCCGCCCAGGTGCTGCTCAAGCGCTCGGTCGAGGTCGACGCCACCGTCGCCCGCGAGGGCATGGAGTTCGGCGTCGTCTCCCGCGAGGTCGCCGTCGGCGGCCAGCTGCTGACGCTGCGCGGCCTGGGCGGCGAGTACCCCGAGCTCTTCCTGCCGCTGTACGGCGCCCACCAGGCGCACAACGCCGCGGTCGCACTGGCCGCCGTCGAGGCGTTCTTCGGGATCGGCTCGCAGCACGCCCGCACGCTCGACACCGACACCGTCCGCCGCGCCTTCGCCCAGGTCACCTCCCCGGGCCGGCTGGAGGTCGTGCGCCGCAGCCCCACCGTCGTGCTGGACGCCGCGCACAACCCGGCCGGTGCGCAGGTCACGGCCGAGGCCGTCACCGAGGCGTTCGGCTTCAGCCGCCTCATCGGCGTCGTCGGCGCCAGCGCCGACAAGGACGTCCGCGGCCTGCTGGAGGCCTTCGAGCCGGTCTTCGCCGAGGTCGTCGTCACCCGCAACTCCACCCCGCGCTCCATGGACCCCGACGAGCTCGCGGCCATCGCCGTCGAGGTCTTCGGCGCCGAGCGCGTGCAGGTCGAGCCCCGCCTGGACGACGCCCTGGAGGCCGCGATCACCCTCGCGGAGGAGGAGGCCGAGTTCTCCGGCGCGGGCGTCCTCGTGACCGGCTCGGTGATCACGGTCGGCGAGGCCCGGCTGCTCCTCGGAAAGGGCTGATCATGCGAATGCTGTGCGCCAGCACTCTGATCGGTGAATTCTTCGTCATCGGATTCGCCGGCCTGGTGGCCATGCAGACCTCCGACCTCTCGGCGGGCACCGTGTGGGCCGTCAGCGGCACGGCGATGGTGCTCAGCGTGCTGCTGTGCGGCATGCTCACCCGGCCCGGCGGCGTCCAGCTGGGCTGGCTGCTGCAGATCGGCCTGGTCCTGAGCGGTTTCATCGTCCCGATGATGTTCATCCTCGGGGTGGTCTTCGGCGGCCTGTGGTGGGCGTCGGTCCACTTCGGCCGGAAGGTCGACGAGGCCAAGGCCCGCTTCGCGGCGGCGGCTGACGCCGCGTAGCCCGTTACCGGCGCCCGGCGCCGTACCGGGCCCGGGCCCGGCGCCCGGGCCTTCGTCTCCGCGCGGGCGGAGGCGGGCCGCCGGACGCCCTGCGGCATGGCCTGCCGGGCGATCGCGGTCCGGGTGCCGCTCCTGCGCCGTCCCCCTGTACCCTCTGGCCCACCAGACTCGATCGTCCGCAAGGAGCCGCAGTATGAGCCAGCGCACCCTCGTCCTTCTCAAGCCCGACTGCGTCCGGCGCAAGCTGGTCGGCGAGGTCATCGCCCGCATCGAGCGCAAGGCCGGATGGACGATCAGCGCGCTGGAGCTGCGCACCCTCGACCGGGCCACCCTCGCGCAGCACTACGCCGAGCACGAGGGCCGTGAGTTCTACGAGCCGCTGATGGGCTTCATGTCCTCCGGCCCCGTCGTCGCCATGGTCGTCGAGGGCGAGCGCGTCATCGAGGGCGTGCGTGCCCTGGCCGGCCCCACCGACCCCATTTCGGCCGCCCCGGGGTCCATCCGTGGTGACTTCGGCACCATCACGCGCGAGAACCTCATCCACGCCTCGGACTCCGAGGACTCGGCCCAGCGGGAAATCAAGATTTTCTTTCCCGGCCTCGCCTGATAGCTCTTCAGGCCCGGAGCCTTTCCGATCAGGGGCGACCGATTTTATTTCGGTCGCCCCTGGCATATGCGTGGCGAACGAGGGAACCTCTCACTCCGACACGACGTCACCATTACTGGGGGGAGCTCTACTTCCGCCGACAATGGCGGAGGAACCCTCGCACCGCGTTCGACCGGTCGAGACTACGATGAGAGCTTCCGCGCCCGCGGCGCACCGCAGCAGCCAGCAGTACACCCTGCCGACCTCAAGTAAGCACTCGCTCCAGCTGGGAAGGCCAGACGTATCCTCATGGGGAACAACATGTCGTTCATCGGCCGTGACATGGCTGTCGACCTCGGGACCGCCAACACGCTGGTGTACGTCAGAGGCCGCGGAATCGTCCTCAACGAGCCATCCGTCGTCGCCATCAACACCAACACCGGCGGCATCCTCGCGGTGGGTGCCGAGGCGAAGAAGATGATCGGCCGCACCCCGGGCAACATCGTCGCGGTCCGGCCGCTGAAGGACGGCGTGATCGCCGACTTCGAGATCACCGAGCGCATGCTCCGCTACTTCATCCTCAAGATCCACAAGCGGCGCTGGATGGCCCGGCCCCGCGTCGTGGTCTGCGTGCCCTCGGGCATTACCGGCGTCGAGCGGCGCGCCGTCATCGAGGCCTCCACCCAGGCCGGCGCCCGCCAGGTGCACATCATCGAAGAGCCCATGGCCGCTGCGATCGGCTCCGGCCTGCCCGTCCACGAGGCCACCGGCAACATGGTCGTCGACATCGGCGGCGGCACCACCGAGGTCGCGGTCATCTCCCTCGGTGGCATCGTCACGGCCCAGTCCATCCGCGTCGCGGGCGACGAGCTCGACAACGCGATCATCCAGCACATCAAGAAGGAGTACAGCCTCCTCCTCGGTGAGCGCACCGCCGAGCAGATCAAGATCACCATCGGCTCGGCCTATGACCTCGAGCAGGACGAGCACACCGAGATCCGCGGCCGGGACCTGGTCAGCGGCCTGCCCAAGACCGTCGTGATCTCCGCCGGCGAGGTCCGCAAGGCCATCGAGGAGCCCGTCAACTCCATCGTCGACGCCGTCAAGACCACCCTCGACAAGTGCCCGCCCGAGCTCTCGGGTGACGTCATGGACCGCGGCATCGTTCTCACAGGCGGAGGCGCCCTGCTCCGCGGCCTCGACGAGCGGCTGCGCCGGGAGACCGGCATGCCGATCCACATCGCCGAGGACCCGCTGGACTCCGTCGCGCTGGGCTCCGGCAAGTGCGTCGAGGAGTTCGAGGCCCTCCAGCAGGTCCTCGACGCCCAGCCGCGCCGCTGACGCGCCCGCCCTCCGGGCGGGCCTTCCGGGGTGCCGTCGCCGGGCGTCGTTCCACCTGCCGGGGGACGCCGCCCCACCCCCTCGGCAGCGGTCGGCGCCGACGCCACCGGCGTACCGCCGTTGCCGGGAAACAACCTGATATACAGGCACAACGCTCCGGATGACCGGCCCGCACCGCAGCCCGCCGGTCCTACGAGAAGGGCACGCCGCCGCACGTGAGGGACACACGAGAGAGCCGGCTGCTGCTGGTGCTGCTGGTCGCCATCGCCTTCGCACTGATCACGGTCGACATCCGTGGCGGTGAGCGGTCCCCGCTCGACGGTGTCCGGCACGCGGCAGCCTCCGTCTTCGGGCCCGTCGAGAAGGGCGTCGCCTCCGCGGTCGACCCCGTGGGCAACGCCGTGGCGGCCGTGCGTGACGCAGACGAGCGGCACAACCGCATCAGCGCCCTGGAGCGCGAGAACACCGGCCTCAAGCAGCGCCTCGGCAGCGACGACCGCAACCGCGGCCGGGCCGCCGAGCTCGACGCCATGCTCAAGACCGCCGGCCGCGGCCAGTACGGCATCAAGGGCGCCCAGGTCATCGCCATAGGCGCGGCCCAAGGCTTCTCCTGGACCGTCACCATCGACGCCGGCAGCCGCGACGGCCTCAAGCGCGACATGACCGTCCTCAACGGTGACGGCCTCGTCGGCCGCGTCACCACCGTCGCCCGCGACACCGCGACCGTCCTGCTCGCCAACGACCCCAAGTTCACCGTCGGCACCCGCATGGAGAAGAGCGGCGAACTCGGCTTCGCCAACGGCCAGGGCGCCGGCGTCCTGCGGGTCGAACTGCTCAACGGCAAGGCGGCCGTCCGCCCCGGCGACCGCCTGGTCACCTTCGGCTCCAGCAAGGACAAGCCGTTCGTCCCCGGCGTCCCCGTCGGCGAGGTCACCCGCGTCGAACCCGCCGGCGGCAGCCTGACCCGCACCCTCCAGGTCCGTCCCTTCGTCGGCTACAGCAAGCTCGACATCGTCGGCGTCGTCGTCGAACCCCCGCGCACGGACCCCCGCGACACGGTGCTCCCGCCCAGACCGGAAGCGCCCAAGCCCACGCCCACCGTGACCGTCACGGTCACGCCCTCCGCGAGCGCCAAACCCGAGGACTGACGATGCGCCTCAACCGGATCCTGCTCTCGACCGCGCTCGTGGTGGTCGCCCTCGTCGTGCAGGTGACCGTCCTGGCACGGCTCCACCTGCCGGGAGCCGTGCCCGACCCCCTGCTCCTCGTCGTCGTCGGGCTCGCCCTCGTCCACGGCCACACCAACGGCGCCGTCATCGGCTTCTGCGCCGGCCTGCTGGCCGACCTCGCCCCGCCCGCCGACCACGCCACCGGGCGCTACGCCCTCGTCCTGTGCGTCATCGGCTATCTCGTCGGCCTCGCCCGGCCCGAGACGGGCAAGCTGCGCTCGGCCACCGTGCCCATGCTCGTCGTCGTCGCCGCGGCCGTCGGCTCCACCCTGCTCTACGCGGGCGTCGGCTCCCTCGTCGGCGACACCGCCGCCCGTAACGTCGGCCTCACCAGCCTCGTGTTCACCGCGGCCCTCTACGACCTGCTGCTCGCGCCCTTCGTCGTGCCGCTCGTCATGGCCATGGCCCGGCGCGTCCAGCCCGACCCGCTGTCCGCCGACGGCCCCAGCACGATGGGCGGCTCCCGCACCAGCCGCGTCGGCGGGCAGCGCACGGGCCTGCGCACCGGCCTGCGTCGGCCGAGCCGGCTCAAGGGGGTGAAGCGCCTGTGAGCAACATGCCTGACAGTGGGCGCACCTCGCGGGTCGCCATCCGCCTCATCGTCATCCAGATCCTCGTCTTCTCCCTCCTGCTCACCCTCGCCGGCCGCCTCTGGTACCTCCAGATCCGCAACGGCGACGAATACACCGCCGAAGCCGCCGACAACCACATCCAGCAGGTCGTCGCCCCGGCCACCCGCGGCTCCATACTGGACGCCCGCGGCGTCCCCCTCGCCGACAACGAGACCCGCCTCGTCGTCTCCGCGAGCCGCACCGACCTGATGAAGATGAAGGACAAGGGCAGGACCGTCCTCACCCGCCTCGCCGGAGTGCTCGGCATGAAGCCCGACGACGTCGCCGCCAAGGTCCGGCTGTGCGACGCCAAGACGCCCAAGCCCTGCTGGGCCGGCTCGCCCTACCAGCCCATCCCCATCACCGACGAGGCCACCACCCAGCAGGCCCTGCAGATCCGCGAGCGCGCCGAGGACTTCCCCGGCGTCACCGCCGAGCCCACCGCCGTGCGCCGCTACGCCGGCCCCGGCGGCTCCAACACCGCCCAGGTCCTCGGCTACCTCTCGCCCGTCACCGACGAAGAGATCATCAAGGCCAAGGCGGGCCGCTCCCCGCTGCTCCGCTCCGACCAGGTCGGCCGCTCCGGCCTGGAGCGCCAGTACGACGCCCAGCTGCGCGGCAAGGCCGGCGTCACCCGCTACGAGGTCGACAACCTCGGCCGCGTCATCGGCAAGGCCAGGAGCGACAAGGCCGTCCCCGGCTCCAACGTCGTCACCAGCATCGACGCCCGCGTGCAGGCCATAGCGGAACGGGAGCTGGACCAGGCGATGAAGGACGCCCGCAAGGAAGTCGACCGCAACACCGGCACCAACTACAAGGCCGACGCCGGAGCCGTCGTCGTCATGGAGGCGAAGACCGGCCGCGTCGTGGCCATGGCCTCCAACCCCACCTACGACCCCAACGCCTGGGTCGGCGGCATCTCCGCCAAGGACTACCAGAACCTCACCGGCAAGGACTCCGGCTTCCCGCTGCTCAACCGGGCGATCCAGGGCCAGGCCGCCCCCGGCTCGATCTTCAAGGTCGTCTCCGCCACCGCCGCCGTCAAGGCGGGCTACGCCTTCAACGACAACTACAACTGCTCCGCCTCGTACAGCATCGGCAACCAGGTCTTCAAGAACTTCGAGTCCAAGGGCTACGGGCCCATCAACCTCGGCCGGGCCCTGGAGGTCTCCTGCGACACCGTCTTCTACGACCTGGCCTACCGCCAGTGGCAGAAGGACGGCGGCAACAACCCCAAGCACCCGGCGGACTGGTTCTACAAGACCGCCCACGACTTCGGCCTCGGCAAGGAGACCGGCATCGACCTCCCCAACGAGGTCGCCGGCCGCATCCCCGACCGCGAGTGGAAGAAGAAGTACTGGGAGGCCAACAAGGACTCCTGGTGCAAGCAGGGCAAGACCGACGACAGCTACGCCGGGCAGATCGCCAAGGAGAACTGCGAGTCCGGCATGCGCATGCGCGCCGGTGACTCCGTCAACTACTCCATCGGCCAGGGCGACACCCTCGTCACCCCCCTGCAGATGGCCACCATCTACGCCGCCATCAGCAACGGCGGCACCCTCTGGAACCCCACCGTCGGCAAGGCCGTCATCAGCCCCGACGGCGGGACGATCCAGGAGATCGCCCCGAAGTCGCACGGCAGGCTGCCGTTCGACGGCAGGACGCGCGACCAGATCGACGCCGCCCTCGCCGGCGTCGCCACCCAGGGCACCGCCGCCTGGCGCTTCGAGGGGTGGCCGCAGAAGGAGATCCCGATGCACGCCAAGACCGGCACCGCCGAGGTCTACGGCAAGCAGACGACCTCCTGGTTCGCCACCTACACCGGCGACTACGCCGTCGTCATGACGATCGCCCAGGGCGGTACCGGCTCCGGCGCCTCCGGCCCCGCCGTGCGCAACATCTACAACGCCCTCTACGGCGTCGACGACAAGGGCAAGGTCGACGCCAAGAAGGCGCTCCTGCCGCACCCCCAGGCCGGCCTGCCGAAGATCGAGAAGGACGGCACCATCGAGGCCCAGCCCATCGAGCCGCCCCCGCCCAGCCCCTCGGCCCGGAAGGAGGAGGAGAAGGACACGTGACCGCCACCGACGGCTACCGCGCCCGCCGCTACAGCCCCGAGCGCTCCGCCTGGGGCCGCCTCACCGCCCGCGACTCCGTCGTCCGCCGCCTGGACTGGGTGATGGTGTGGGCCGCCCTCGCCCTCTCCGGCATCGGCACCCTGCTCGTCTACTCGGCCACCCGCAACCGCACCGAGCTCAACCAGGGCGACCCGTACTACTTCCTGCTCCGCAACATCCTCAACACCGGCATCGGACTGGGCCTGGCCATCGGCGCCGTCTGGGTCGGCCACCGCGCCCTGCGCGGCGCCGTGCCCATCCTCTACGTCATCTCCGTCCTGCTCACCGTCGCCGTCCTCACCCCGCTCGGCGCCACCATCAACGGCGCCCGGTCCTGGATCCAGCTCGGCGGCGGCTTCTCCCTGCAGCCCTCCGAGTTCACCAAGATCACCATCGCGCTGGGCATGGCGATGCTGCTCGCCGCCAAGGTCGACGCGGGCGAGCGGCTCCACCCCGACCACCGCACCGTCGTGGAGGCCCTCGGCCTCGCCGCCCTGCCCATCGTCGTCATCCTGCTGATGCCCGACCTCGGCTCGGTGATGGTGCTCGTCGTCATCGTCCTCGCCGTGCTCCTGGCCTCCGGCGCCTCCAACCGCTGGATCGCCGGCCTGATCGGCACCGGCGTCCTCGGCTGCCTCCTCATCTGGCAGCTCGGCGTCCTCGACGAGTACCAGATCAACCGCTTCGCCGCCTTCGCCAACCCCGCACTCGACCCCTCCGGCGTCGGCTACAACACCAACCAGGCCCGCATCGCCATCGGCTCCGGCGGCCTCCTCGGCTCCGGCCTCTTCCACGGCTCCCAGACCACCGGGCAGTTCGTGCCCGAGCAGCA
Source organism: Streptomyces rectiverticillatus (assembly GCF_013394065.1). Lineage (NCBI taxonomy): Bacteria > Bacillati > Actinomycetota > Actinomycetes > Kitasatosporales > Streptomycetaceae > Streptomyces > Streptomyces rectiverticillatus. The sequence continues at coordinate 2,509,808 of NZ_CP040752.1, read as the reverse complement.
GACCGACTTCATCTTCACCGTCGCCGGCGAGGAGCTCGGCTTCGTCGGCGCCGGCGCGATCATCTTCCTCGTCGGCGTCGTCATCTGGCGCGCCTGCCGCATCGCCCGCGAGACCACCGAGCTCTACGGGACGATCGTGGCGGCCGGGATCATCGCCTGGTTCGCCTTCCAGTCCTTCGAGAACATCGGGATGACGCTCGGGATCATGCCGGTGACGGGTCTGCCGCTGCCGTTCGTCTCCTACGGCGGGTCGTCGATGTTCGCGGCGTGGATCGCGATCGGGCTCTTGCAGTCGATCAAGGTGCAGCGACCGGTGTCGGCGTAAACAGGGCTGCCCTCCGGGGCGGGAGCGCACTAGATTCGGGACTATGGCGGACACTCTGCGCGAGATCGAGCGGAAGTACGAAGCCGGCGGCCCCGCGGCGGCGGCTTCGCTGCCCGACCTGAGCCGGGTCGCGGGCGTCGCGACCGTCACCGACGAAGGCACGCACAAACTCGACGCCGTCTACTACGACACCGCGGACCGGCGCCTCGCCGCGGCCGGCATCACGCTGCGCCGCCGCACGGGCGGCTCCGACGAGGGCTGGCACCTCAAGCTGCCCGTCGCTCCCGGGGTGCGGGACGAGATCCGGGCCCCCCTCTCGCCGGACGTGCCGCGCGCCCTCACGGACCTGGTCCGGGCCCGCATCCGGCGCGCCGGGCTCGTCCCCCTCGTCCGCATCCGCTCACGCCGCGAGGTCAGCCGCCTGCTCGACCCGCAGGGCACGCTCCTGGCCGAGGCCAGCGCCGACAAGGTCAGGGCCGACCGCCTCGGCGACGGTGGCCGCAGCGCCCGCTGGACCGAGTTCGAGGTCGAGCTCGGCAGCGGCACCGACCCCGCCTTCCTCGACACCGTCGAGGAGTGCCTCCTGGAGGAGGGCCTGCGCCCCTCCGACGCGCCGTCGAAGCTGGCGAGGGCGCTGGTGGAGACAGGGGAGGGGAAGAAGGCAGGGAAGACGGCAGGGAAGACGGAGGCGAAGAAGCCGAAGAAGCCGAAGAAGAAGGGCGACCGAGGGCCCGTCACCGCCGGGGACCACGTCCTCGCCTACGTCCGCCGCCAGGCCGACGCCCTCCTCGCCTACGACACCGCCGTCCGCCGCGACACCGAGGACTCCGTCCACCAGATGCGCATCGCCACCCGCCGGCTGCGCAGCGCCTTCCGCACGTACCGCGACGTCCTGGACCGCAAGGTCACCGACCCGCTCGGCGCGGAGCTGAAGTGGCTCGCCGAGGAGCTCGGCGCCGACCGGGACCGCGAGGTCGTCGCCGAGCGGCTGAAGGGCGCCCTCGGCGCGCTGCCGGACACGCTCGTCCTCGGGCCCGTCCGCGCCCGGCTGCGGATCTACGCCACCGGGCGCGCCCAGGGCACGGGCGAGCGCCTCGCCGCCCTCCTCGACAGCGACCGCTACCTCACCCTCCTCGACGCGCTCGACGCCCTCCTCGCCGACCCGCCCCTGCGCAAGGGCGCCGCGCTCCCCGCGCCGGAGGTCCTGGCCGGGGCCGTGCTGCACGACTACGAGCGCCTGGCCGGCCGCGTCGGTCACGCTCTCACCACGGCCCCCGGCCCGCAGCGCGACACCGCCCTGCACGAAGCGCGCAAGGCGGCCAAGAGGGCCCGCTACGCCGCCGAGGCCGCGGTGCCCGCGCTCGGCAAGCCGGCCAAGCGCTTCAGGTCCCGGATGAAGGACGTCCAGACGCTCCTGGGCGATCACCAGGACAGCGTCATGGCCCGCACGGTCCTGCGCACCCTGGCGGCCGAGGCCCACGCGGCGGGGGAGAGCACGTTCACCCTGGGACTGCTGTACGGCCGGGAGGAGCGGCGGGCCGCGTGGAACGAACTGGAGCTGCCGATGGTGTGGCGCAAGGCGTCCCGCAAGCGGTACCGGGCGGATCTGCAGTCGTGACAGGTCGCTCCGCGGGCACGTTACTCTTGAGGGTCACCCTGTCCGCTCATGAGAGACATCCTCCGAATGCCTGTCGAGTCGGTCTTCCCGCGCCTCGAAGCGCTCCTCCCGCACGTGCAGAAGCCCATTCAGTACGTCGGTGGCGAGCTGAACTCCACCGTCAAGCCCTGGGATGAGTGCGACGTCCGCTGGGCCCTCATGTACCCGGACGCCTACGAGGTCGGCCTGCCCAACCAGGGCGTCATGATCCTGTACGAGGTCCTCAACGAGCGCGAGGGCGTCCTCGCCGAGCGCACGTACAGCGTGTGGCCGGACCTCGAGGAGCTCATGCGTGAGCACAAGGTTCCGCAGTTCACCGTGGACAGCCACCGGCCGGTCAAGGCGTTCGACGTCTTCGGTCTGAGCTTCTCCACCGAGCTCGGCTACACCAACATGCTCACCGCGCTCGACCTGGCCGGCATCCCGCTGGAGTCCAAGGACCGCACGATCGACGACCCGATCGTGCTGGCGGGCGGTCACGCCGCCTTCAACCCCGAGCCGATCGCGGACTTCATCGACTGCGCGGTCATCGGCGACGGCGAGCAGGCCGTCCTGGAGATGACCGAGATCATCCGGGCCTGGAAGGCCGAGGGCCGCCCCGGCGGCCGCGAGGAGGTGCTGTTCCGCCTCGCGAAGACGGGCGGGGTGTACGTCCCGGCGTTCTACGACGTCGAGTACCTGCCGGACGGCCGTATCGGCCGCGTCGTGCCCAACAAGTCCGGCGTGCCGTGGCGCGTGTCCAAGCACACCGTCATGGACCTGGACGAGTGGCCGTACCCGAAGCAGCCGCTCGTGCCGCTTGCGGAGACGGTCCACGAGCGCATGTCCGTCGAGATCTTCCGCGGCTGCACCCGCGGCTGCCGCTTCTGCCAGGCCGGCATGATCACGCGCCCCGTGCGGGAGCGGAGCATCACCGGCATCGGCGAGATGGTGGACAAGGGCCTGAAGGCGACCGGCTTCGAGGAGGTCGGCCTCCTGTCGCTGTCCTCCGCGGACCACACCGAGATCGGTGACATCGCGAAGGGCCTGGCGGACCGGTACGAGGAGGACAAGATCGGTCTGTCCCTCCCCTCCACCCGCGTGGACGCCTTCAACGTCGACCTCGCCAACGAGCTGACCCGCAACGGCCGCCGCTCCGGTCTGACGTTCGCCCCCGAGGGCGGCTCCGAGCGCATGCGCAAGGTCATCAACAAGATGGTCTCGGAAGAGGACCTGATCCGTACCGTCGCCACGGCGTACGGCAACGGCTGGCGCCAGGTGAAGCTGTACTTCATGTGCGGCCTGCCGACCGAGACCGACGAGGACGTGCTCCAGATCGGCGACATGGCGGTCAACGTGATCGCCAAGGGCCGCGAGGTCTCCGGCTCCAACGACATCCGCTGCACCGTCTCCATCGGCGGCTTCGTGCCCAAGCCGCACACTCCGTTCCAGTGGGCCCCGCAGCTCTCCGCGGAGGAGACGGACGCCCGCCTGGAGAAGCTGCGCGACAAGATCCGCGGCGACAAGAAGTACGGCCGTTCGATCGGTTTCCGCTACCACGACGGCAAGCCCGGCATCATCGAGGGCCTGCTCTCCCGCGGTGACCGCCGCATCGGTGCCGTCATCCGCGCGGTCTACGAGGACGGCGGCCGCTTCGACGGCTGGCGCGAGCACTTCTCCTACGACCGCTGGATGAAGTGCGCCGAGCAGACGCTGCCCGACCAGGGCGTCGACGTCGCTTGGTACACGACGCGCGAGCGCACCTACGAGGAGGTCCTGCCCTGGGACCACCTGGACTCCGGTCTCGACAAGGACTGGCTCTGGGAGGACTGGCAGGACGCGCTCGACGAGACCGAGGTCGAGGACTGCCGCTGGACGCCGTGCTTCGACTGCGGCGTGTGCCCGCAGATGGACACGTCCATCCAGATCGGCCCGACGGGCAAGAAGCTGCTTCCGCTCTCCGTCGTCAAGTAAGGACGTTTGTTCGAGCGGGGGCCCTGCCGGGTTGGCAGGGCCCCCGCTGCACGTACTCTAGGTAGCAGTACGACCGCTCTCACGAAGGAATCAGACCACTGGGCAAGCGACAGCCCGAAGGCCCCCCGCCCGCTCCCGCGGTGCAGCGCATTCGCTTGCGTTACACCAAGCGCGGCCGCCTCCGGTTCACCAGTCACCGTGACTTCCAGCGCGCCTTCGAGCGCGCCCTGCGGCGCGCCGAGGTGCCCATGGCGTACTCGGCGGGCTTCACCCCGCACCCCAAGGTGTCGTACGCCAATGCCGCACCCACCGGCACGGGCAGTGAGGCCGAGTACCTGGAGATCCAGCTCGCCGAGGTCCGCGAGGTGGAGCAGCTGCGCAAGCTGCTCGACGAGTCGCTGCCGGACGGGCTGGACATCACGGACGCCGTGGAGGCCCGCACGTCCTCCTTCGCCGACCGGCTGGAGGCCTCCGTCTGGGAGCTGCGGCTGGACGGCGTCGGGGCGGCGGACGCCGAGGGCGCCGTGGCGGCGTTCATGGCGGCCGAGCAGGTGGACGTCCAGCGCCGCACCAAAAACGGGTTGCGGACCTTCGACGCCCGTGGTGCCGTGGTCCGCCTCGAAGCGCGGGACGCCGCGGCCGATAGGCCCGGCGACGGTCCCTGTGCGATACTGCGGCTGGTTGTTCGGCATGCCACACCCGCCGTTCGACCCGACGACGTCCTGTCCGGTCTCCGCGCTACGGCCGACCTGGCGCCGCCGGTCCCCGCTGCGGTGACCAGGCTGGCGCAGGGGCTGCTCGATGAGGAGTCCGGCACGGTGACCGACCCGCTCGCGCTTGACCGCGAAGCCGCCCCGGCCTTCCCCACCACGGCCGCCGGGCCGAGCCCCGCAGGCGATGCGCAGGTGCCGGAAGGTTCCGCGTAAGGACGGCCGTCGAAGCGCCGCCGGACACCAGGGAGCCACCCGGTGCGGCAGGCGCACTGACCAGGAGACTTTCGCCGGTGCCGATGAGCATCGGACCCGGCGAGCGAGACGACAGCTCCCGTGCGGCGACCGCGCCCCGGACGGCGGTACCGCGCACATCACGCGGGCCGGCGGGCCGGAACCGGCGCGGCGCCCGGGAGCGTGACGGGAGAACCGCCCGCATGCTCGAATCCATTGAGCCCACCGAGCCCGGCTCCGCCGGGACCGAAGCCGACAACAACAGCCCCAGCGACACGCTGCCGGCACGTGGCCGCCGCCGTGCGGCCTCCCGCCCCGCGGGCCCGCCGGCCTCGGCCGCCGCCTCCGCCGAGGCCCCCGAAGCCGCCGCCGCACCCGCGGAGCAGGCCCCTGCAGCGCCGGAGGCCGAGGCCCCGGCCGCCCCTTCGACGCCCGCCCGCCCGCGCCGCCGCGCCACCCGCAAGGCCGCTGCGCCCTCCGGTGCGCCGAAGGCCGCCGAGCCCGCCGTGGCGACCGCCCCCGAGGTGGCCGAATCCCCGCAGCCGGTCGAGCTGACCGCAGAGCCCGCCGAGGAGCCCGCGGCCGAGCCCGCTCCCCGTACGCGCCGCCGCGCCACCCGTAAGGCCACCGCCCCGGCGGGTTCGCCCAAGGGTGCCGAGGCCGTCGTCGAGCCGGTCGAGCCGGCCGTCGCCGCCGCCGTCGAGGAAGAGGCCGAGGAGGTGGCCGAGGAACTGCAGGCCGCGTCGGCCGCCCCTGCCCGTCCGCGCCGCCGGGCCACGCGCAAGGCCACTGCGCCCGCCGGTGCTCCGAAGGCCGCCGAGGCTGCCGAGCCCGTGGAGGCTCCGGCCGCCGCTCCGGTCGCCGAGGCCGCCCCTGAGGCCGCCGAGGCCGCTGCCCCCGCCCGTACGCGCCGTCGCGCCGTGCGCCGCGCTTCCGCTCCGGCGGGTGCGCCGCAGGCTGCCGAGGCCGCCGAGCCGGTCGTCGCCGAGGCCGTCACCGAGCCCGTGGAGGCTCCGGCCGCCGCCCCCGAGGCCGCCGAGGCTGCTGCCCCCGCTCGTACGCGCCGTCGCGCCGTGCGCCGTGCCTCCGCTCCGGCGGGTGCGCCGGAGGCCGCCGAGGCCGTCGTGGAGCCGTCCGCGCCGGTCGCCGAGCCCGTGGCCGAAGAGCCGCAGGAGGCCCCGGCCGCCCCGGCCCGTACGCGCCGCCGTGCCGTGCGCAAGGCGACCGCTCCGGCAGGTGCCCCGCAGGCCGCCGAGCAGGTGACCGAGCCCGCCGAGGCCGAGGCCGCCGCCGCGCCCGAGGAGCAGGCCCCCGCCGCCGAGCCCCGTGGCCGCCGTACGCGCCGCCGTGCCACCGCCCCCGCCACCGCCGCCGAGGCCGAGCAGCCCGCCGAGGCCGCCGCCGAGCCGGCTCCGGCCCGTACGCGGACGCGCCGCCGTGTCGCCGCCGGTGACGCCGAGCAGGCCGCCGCCGCGCTCGAGGCCGCCAAGGAGGCGAGCCGCGCCCGCGAGGCCGAGGCCGCCCCGGCCGCGGAGCCCGCCGCCCCTGCGCGTGGCCGCCGCCGCGCCGTGCGCCCCCCGACGGCCGTCTTCCAGGCGCCCGTCTTCACCGAACCGATGTTCCAGACCCCGGAGACCGCCGCTGCTGCCGCCGCCGCGGCCGCCGAGGAGGAGCAGCCCGAGGCCGAGGTCGTGGAGGAGCGCGTCGTCGAGGCGCAGCCCGCCGGCCGCCGCCGTCGCCGCCGCCGTGGCGAGCCCGCCGAGGCCGAGCAGGTGGAGGCCGAGGCCCCCGCCGCGGTCGAGGAGGAGCCGGAGGCCGAGGAGGCCGAGGTCACCGCCGAGGACGAGGAGCAGGGCGAGCGCCCCTCGCGCCGCCGTCGCCGGGGCGGCCGCCGTCGCCGCCGGGGCGAGGCCGCGGACGCCGAGGGCGAGTTCGAGGACGAGCAGGCCGCCGAGGCCGAGGAGGCCGAGGCCCGCGAGGAGGAGGCCGAGGAGGCCGAGACCGACGAGGGCGCGGGCAGCTCCAGCAGCCGTCGCCGCCGTCGCCGGCGCCGCCGCACCGGTGAGGCCGTCGACACCGAGCCGGGTGCGGACGAGCCCGAGCGCACGGTCGTCAAGGTCCGCGAGCCGCGCAAGCGCGAGGAGCGCGAGCCGGGCACCGGCTTCGACGAGGTGCAGTCCATCAAGGGCTCGACCCGTATGGAGGCGAAGAAGCAGCGCCGCCGCGAGGGCCGCGAGCAGGGCCGCCGCCGCGTGCCGATCATCACGGAGGCCGAGTTCCTGGCCCGCCGCGAGGCCGTCGAGCGGGTGATGGTCGTCCGCCAGAGCGGTGAGCGCACCCAGATCGGCGTGCTGGAGGACAACGTCCTCGTCGAGCACTTCGTCAACAAGGAGCAGGCCACCAGCTACGTCGGCAACGTCTACCTGGGCAAGGTCCAGAACGTGCTGCCGTCGATGGAGGCCGCCTTCGTCGACATCGGCAAGGGCCGCAACGCCGTCCTCTACGCCGGCGAGGTCAACTTCGAGGCGCTCGGCATGGGCAATGGCCCGCGCCGCATCGAGACCGCGCTGAAGTCCGGCCAGTCCGTGCTCGTCCAGGTCACCAAGGACCCGATCGGGCACAAGGGCGCGCGTCTGACCAGCCAGGTCTCCCTCCCGGGCCGCTACCTCGTGTACGTGCCCGAGGGCTCGATGACCGGCATCAGCCGCAAGCTGCCCGACACCGAGCGGGCGCGTCTGAAGACCATCCTCAAGAAGATCGTCCCCGAGGACGCGGGCGTGATCGTGCGCACCGCCGCCGAGGGTGCGAGCGAGGACGAGCTGCGCCGTGACGTCGAGCGTCTGCAGGCGCAGTGGGAGGACATCCAGAAGAAGTCGAAGCAGATCTCGACGAGCTCGCCGAGCCTGCTCTACGGCGAGCCGGACATGACCGTCCGCGTCGTCCGCGACATCTTCAACGAGGACTTCTCCAAGGTCATCGTCAGCGGTGACCAGGCCTGGGAGACCATCCACGGCTACGTCTCGCACGTCGCGCCCGACCTGGCCGACCGGCTGCAGAAGTGGACGTCGGACGTCGACGTCTTCGCCACGTACCGGATCGACGAGCAGCTGATGAAGGCGCTGGACCGCAAGGTCTGGCTGCCGAGCGGCGGCTCGCTGGTGATCGACCGGACCGAGGCGATGGTCGTCGTCGACGTCAACACCGGCAAGTTCACCGGCCAGGGCGGCAACCTGGAGGAGACGGTCACCAGGAACAACCTGGAGGCGGCCGAGGAGATCGTGCGCCAGCTGCGGCTGCGCGACCTCGGCGGCATCATCGTGATCGACTTCATCGACATGGTGCTGGAGTCCAACCGGGACCTGGTGCTGCGGCGCCTGCTGGAGTGCCTGGGCCGGGACCGCACGAAGCACCAGGTCGCCGAGGTGACCTCGCTGGGCCTGGTCCAGATGACCCGCAAGCGGGTGGGCCAGGGCCTGCTGGAGTCCTTCTCCGAGGGCTGCGTGCACTGCAACGGCCGCGGTGTGATCGTCCACATGGACCAGCCGGCGTCCGTCGGCGGCGGCGGTGGCGGCAAGCGCGGCAAGAAGAAGGGCAAGGGTGCGGCTGCCGCGCCCGAGCACGAGCACGTGCACGAGGTGGCTCCGGCCACCGAGGAGGTCCCCTCGATCGTGGAGGCCCCCGCGGCCGCCGCCGTCGAGCCGGCCCCCGAGGCGCCCGAGCTGGAGCCGGTGGCCGTCACCGAGGCGCAGCTGCAGCCGTCGGTCGGCGGTGACGAGGAGTGGTTCGGCAGCGCCGCGGAAGCGGAGGCTGCAGCCGCCTCTTCCAAGCGTGGCCGTACGCGCCGCCGGGCGACCCGCAAGGCGTCCGCTCCGGCGGGTGCGCCGCGGGCCGCCGAGGCGGAGCCCGAGGTCGTGGTGGAGGCGCCTGCGCCGCAGGCCGCCGCCCCGCAGGCCGCCGCCCCGCAGGCCGCCGCCCCGCAGGCCGCCGCCGAGCCGGCCGCGGAGCCGAAGGCCGAGGCTGTGGAGCCCGTCGCCGAGCCGGTGGCGGAGCCCGTGGCGGAGGCGGCCCCGGCCGCTCCCGCCCGGCCGCGCCGCCGGGTGACCCGCCGGGCCTCCGCGCCCGCCGGCTCCCCGTCGGACACCGAGGCCGCCGTCGTGGTCGTCCCGTCCGTGGCCGCGGCCGCGGAGCCGGAGCCCGCGCCGGTGGAGACCCCGGCCGCGGAGCCGGTCGCCGAGGGCGTCGAGGGCGTCGCCGAGGCGGAGGCCGCGGCCCCCGCCGAGAAGCCCGCCCGCAAGACGGCCGCGAAGAAGGCCACCGCCAAGAAGGCGCCGGCGAAGAAGACCGCCGCCAAGAAGACGGCGGCCAAGAAGACGACGACGACCGCGAAGAAGGCCACGGCCAAGAAGGCCGCCACGAAGACGGCGGCCAAGAAGGCCCCGGCCAAGCGGGCGACGAAGAAGGCTGCCGCGGAAGCGGTGTCCTCCTCGGAGGACTGAGTGGCGTAGTGCCGGGCCCGTTCCGGGCCCGGCACCGCCGGGCAGCCACATGGTGGTTGCTCCCCGGTCCCCGTCAAGAGGGCCGGTTTGACCCGTTCGTCAAGGGCACGTAATCTTGACGGTCGGTGTCTGTTACGGCACCACGCCACTGAGCAAACACCTTCCGGCTCCGCCGGGAGAGGCCGCTCGTCCACTCGGACAGTCACGGGTTCCGGCCCGTGCGAGCGGCTGGCATCAGAGGTCCCTTTACTAGCGAGAGAGTGAGATCCGCGTGTACGCAATCGTGCGTAGCGGCGGTCGCCAGCACAAGGTTGCTGTCGGCGACATCGTCGAGGTTGACAAGATTTCCACCGGCAACGTGGGCGACGCGGTCGAGCTCTCGACGCTGCTCGTCGTCGACGGTGAGAACGTCACCAGCGACCCGTGGGTCCTGGCCGGCATCAAGGTCTCGGCCGAGATCGTCGACCACCACAAGGGTGCCAAGATCGACATCCTGAAGTACAAGAACAAGACCGGTTACCGCAAGCGCATCGGTCACCGCCAGCAGTACACCGCGGTGAAGATCACCGGCATCCCCACGGCTGCGAAGTAAGGGACTGAGGAGACATGGCACACAAGAAGGGCGCATCGTCCACCCGGAACGGTCGCGACTCCAACGCTCAGCGGCTCGGCGTGAAGCGCTTCGGCGGTCAGGTCGTCAACGCCGGTGAGATCCTGGTCCGCCAGCGTGGCACCCACTTCCACCCGGGCGCCGGTGTCGGTCGCGGTGGCGACGACACGCTGTTCGCGCTTGAGGCCGGTGCGGTGCAGTTCGGCACCCACCGTGGCCGCAAGGTCGTCAACATCGTTCCGGCTGTCTGATCCAACGGGATCCTGACGCCGTAGAGCGATAGCGAGGGCGGACCTCCCTTCCCTGTGCGGGAAGCGGGTCCGCCCTCGCTGCGTTACAACAGAGACAATTCCGTATTCCCCCAACCTTCGGCCGGGGGGACCCCCAGGAGGCACACCGCTATGACCACCTTCGTGGACCGCGTCGAGCTGCACGTCGCCGCGGGTAACGGAGGCCACGGCTGCGCCTCCGTACACCGTGAGAAGTTCAAGCCGCTCGGCGGCCCGGACGGTGGCAACGGCGGCCGTGGCGGCGACGTGATCCTGGTCGTGGACCAGTCGGTCACGACCCTGCTCGAATACCACCACAGCCCCCACCGCAAGGCCACCAACGGCAAGCCCGGCGAGGGCGGCAACCGCTCCGGCAAGGACGGTTCCGACCTGGTCCTGCCCGTCCCGGACGGCACCGTCGTCCTCGACGCCAAGGGCAACGTCCTGGCCGACCTCGTCGGCGAGGGCACCACCTATATCGCCGCCCAGGGCGGCCGCGGCGGCCTCGGCAACGCCGCGCTGGCCTCGGCCCGCCGCAAGGCGCCCGGCTTCGCGCTGCTGGGCGAGCCCGGCCAGACCGGCGATGTCGTCCTGGAGCTCAAGACCGTCGCCGACGTGGCCCTCGTCGGCTACCCGAGCGCCGGCAAGTCCTCGCTGATCTCGGTGCTCTCCGCGGCCAAGCCGAAGATCGCCGACTACCCCTTCACCACGCTCGTCCCGAACCTGGGCGTGGTCACGGCCGGTGCGACCGTCTACACCATCGCCGACGTGCCCGGTCTGATCCCCGGCGCCAGCCAGGGCAAGGGCCTCGGCCTGGAGTTCCTGCGCCACGTCGAGCGCTGCTCGGTGCTCGTGCACGTGCTGGACACCGCGACGCTGGAGTCCGAGCGCGACCCGCTGACCGACCTCGACGTCATCGAGGCGGAGCTGCGGGAGTACGGCGGCCTGGAGGACCGGCCGCGCATCGTCGTCCTCAACAAGGTCGACATCCCCGACGGTCAGGACCTCGCGGACATGATCCGCCCGGACCTGGAGGCCCGCGGCTACCGCATCTTCGAGGTCTCCGCCGTCTCCCGGCAGGGCCTGAAGGAGCTGTCCTTCGCGCTGGCCGGCATCGTCGCCGAGGCGCGCGCCGCCAAGCCGAAGCAGGAGGCGACCCGCATCGTCATCCGCCCGAAGGCCGTCGACGACGCGGGCTTCACCGTCACCCTGGAGGAGGACGGCCTCTACCGCGTGCGCGGCGAGAAGCCGGAGCGCTGGGTGCGCCAGACCGACTTCAACAACGACGAGGCCGTCGGCTACCTGGCCGACCGCCTCAACCGCCTCGGTGTCGAGGATGAGCTGATGAAGGCCGGTGCCCGTGCGGGCGACGGCGTCGCCATCGGCTCCGAGGACGACGCGGTCGTCTTCGACTGGGAGCCGTCGATGGCCGCCGGTGCGGAGATGCTGGGCCGCCGTGGCGAGGACCACCGCCTGGAGGCCCCGCGGCCGGCGGCGCAGCGGCGCCGTGACCGGGACGCGGAGCGGGACGAGGCGGACCGCGAGTACGACGAGTTCAAGCCCTTCTAGCGGGTGCCCGCGCCCCGTAAGGGGCGCGGGGAACTGCGCGACCAGCCACGCCCGGCCTGCAGGCGGCTACGCGCCACCACCCGTATGCCGGGGCGGTCGGGCGGCTGACGGCCGTCCTGGGCTGATCGCGCCCACGCGGCGGAGCCGCAGATTGACACAGCCCCGCGCCCCTGAGGGCGTGGCATCGCACCCGTCGTCCGTGGTCAGGGCATGACGAAGGCCCCGGGAGGAAACCTCCCGGGGCCTTCGTCATGCTGACGACGCGTTACACGGCCGCAGCCGCGTCCGCCTCGCGCTGGGTCGGGATCTCGGAGGCGCGGGCCTCCATCCGCGCGCGCCGGGCGTCGGCCTCGGCGGCGAGCGCCAGCGCGGCCGCGTTGAAGCGGACGAGCGACGGCGGGTCGGACGGGCCGAGCAGCTGGACCTTGAGCTCGGCGCGGGCCTCGGCGAGGCCGTCCAGGCTGGGGTCGCGGACGGCCGCGAGCAGGCCCGCGACCTCGCCGGCCTCCGGGGTGAGGATGGTCGCCGCGCTGACGGTCGGGAAGTTCGTGCGGAACTCCTCCTCGGTCATGCCGCTGGTGTTCGCGACGGCGTACGGCTTCTCGCTGATCAGGTAGTCCGAGACGACGCTCGACACGTCGCTGATCAGGACGTCCGCCTCGTTGAAGCAGCTGAAGAGCGCCGGGCGGGCGGTGGTGATGATCTGGTGCTCCCACTGCGGCAGGGAGGCCCAGTAGGCGGTCTCCCAGGCGGTGGTGGCGGCCTCGACGGTCGCGGCGCGGCCCGGCTCGGGCGTGCCCTGAAGCATCATCCGCTCGATCTCGTCCGCGCTGGAACGGAAGGCGCTGGTGGTGAGGCGGTCCAGCTCGGCCGTGCGGCGGTCCAGCTCGGCGGCGGCCTCCGGGCCCGGACGGGCGCCGTTCCGGGCGGCGTTGGCCTCGCGGATCATGGCCTGGATGCGCTCGTTGGCAAGGCCCGCGCGCGGGTCGACGGAGCCGGTCATCGGGTGCGGCTTGTAGAGCAGGCGCACCTTGGGGTCGGCGAGGAGCGCGCGGACGATGTTCTCGCCGGCGAGCATCACCGAGGTGTTGCCGGGGTTGCCGTCCCAGCCCTCCCAGGTGGGGGCGTAGAGCACGGTCGTCAGCTCGCGTGCGGGCGCGCCCGTGTACGGCCGGATCGGGGCCAGCTGCGGGCGGCCGACCTCGACCACGTCGCGGTCGTCGACGCCGATGTCGGCGAGCTGGTAGCGCTCGCGGGCGGCGGGGCCGGCGACCCAGATCTCGTCGTACGCCTTGGAGTAGGGGTTGCAGCTGGAGAGCTTGTCGCTCTCGCCGTGGTTGATGAAGGCGTGCTTGATCGACGGCATCCGCAGGACCTGCGAGGTCTTACCGGAGTTCGCCGGGTGGATCATCATCTGCAGCGAGGACTTCTCCAGGGCCATCAGGTGGACGACCTTGGGGATGCAGATGATCGGCACGTCGGTGGCCTCGATCTTCTGCACCATGAAGCGCTCGCGGAGCACGATCACGGGGTTGCCGTCGAGCGCGGCGAGGGTGGAGAGCCACATGTTGGCCTGGTAGGCCGAGGTGGTGCCGCCCGAGAAGTACATGCCGGCGGTGGGCTTGTAGTCGGCCAGCCAGCGGTCGAGCCACTCCAGGGCGCGCTGCTCGTTCGCGATGCGCTTCTTCGGCCGCAGCCAGCCCGCGAGGTGGACGGTGCCGCCGGCCGCGAGCAGGAGGGCCGCGCCGACGCCGATCTCGCCCCACAGGGGCTTCTCGGTGCCCGCGGTGACCAGCAGGCCCGCGGTGGCCGGGATCGCGAAGCGCAGCAGCCGGCGGCCGTGCTGGCGGGCCAGCAGGCGCGGCGGGGCGGCGGTCAGGCGCAGGCCGGAGGTGTCGATGTTGCGGGTCACGAAGGGCAGCGTGCGGCTGCGGCGCACCAGGATCGCGGTGGCCTGGCAGGCGAGGTGCGCGGCGTAGAAGAGGACGAGCCCGACGAAGACGGGGGCGTAGTCGCGCAGCGAGCCGTCGCCGTGGAGCCGCAGCAGCCCGATGAGGACCAGCATGTCGCGCAGCAGCTGCCGGACCATGACGTCGAAGCGGATCTTGCCGAGGACGGCGACGAGACCGGGGTCGCGGTGCTGCAGGTAGAGATCGAGGGCGAGCCCCGCCGCGGACGCGGCGATCAGCAGCGGCACGTCGGGCAGCAGCGCGCCGACGAGCTGCGTGGCGAAGAACACCAGCATCGCGAGGAGCGCCGCGGCCTGGACGGCGCGTCGGGAGGCTGTTCCGGCAGAAGGCACTGGGAGGGCTCCTGGCAGGCGGACTAGGGGGGACTGTGGGCGTGGGGGAACCGTGCCTGGGCAACGGTCGACTACCGACCGTATGACGCGGGCTGGTCCACGAGCAATCTTCCGTGACGGCAATCATCGCAAAACAGGGCCGAACGACCACAATCCCAGACGGTAGATTTGCGGGCCTGAGGCAGCCCGGAAGAGGCGGGCGACCGGCGAATCACCTGAGGTGTGTGCAGTGACTGGGGCAGGGGAGCAGCAAGGGGCCCGTGAGGCGGCGGTGGCGGGCGCCCGCAGGATCGTGGTCAAGGTGGGGTCCTCCTCGCTCACCACCGCGGGCGGGGGACTGGACGCCGACCGCGTTGACGCGCTGGTGGACACGCTCGCCAAGACCACCGGCGAGAGGGAGGTCGTGCTGGTCTCCTCCGGCGCGATCGCGGCCGGCCTGGCGCCGCTGGGCCTCGACCGCCGCCCGCGCGACCTGGCGCGCCAGCAGGCCGCCGCGAGCGTCGGCCAGGGCCTCCTCGTGGCCCGTTACACCGCGTCGTTCGCCCGTTACGGCCGGCGCGTGGGCCAGGTGCTGCTCACGACGGACGACACCAGCCGCCGTGCGCACTACCGCAACGCACGCCGGACGCTGGACCAGCTGCTGACCATGGGCGCCGTGCCGGTCGTCAACGAGAACGACACGGTGGCCACGGACGAGATCCGCTTCGGCGACAACGACCGGCTGGCCGCCCTCGTGGCCCACCTCGTCCGGGCCGACCTCCTGGTGCTCCTCTCCGACGTGGACGGCCTCTACGACGGAGACCCCAGCACGCCGGGCACCTCGCGGATCGCCGAGGTCACCGGGCCGAAGGACCTGGAGGGCATCTCGATCGGCAGCGCGGGCAAGGCCGGCGTCGGCACCGGCGGCATGGTCACCAAGGTCGACGCCGCCCGGATCGCGGCCGCCGCCGGCATCCCGGTCGTGCTGACCTCGGCCAGCCAGGCGGCGGACGCCCTCGCGGGCCGCCCCACCGGCACGTTCTTCCACCGCACCGGGCGCCGCTCCGCCGACCGCCTGCTGTGGCTCGCCCACGCCTCCACGCCGCGCGGCGCCCTGACGCTCGACGACGGGGCCGTACGGGCCGTGGTGGACGGCACCGGCTCGCTGCTGCCCGCCGGCATCGCCGGGGTCGAGGGCGAATTCAGCGCGGGCGATCCGGTCGAGCTGCGCGATTGCGCGGGGCGGGCCGTCGCGCGCGGGCTGGTGGCCTTCGACGCGGGGGAGATCCCCCAGCTGCTCGGCCGCTCCACCCGCGACCTGGCCCGGGAGCTCGGGCCCGGTTACGAGCGCGAGGTCGTGCACCGTGACGACCTCGTCGTGCTGCGCCGCTGACGGGCGTCGAACACGGCGCGACAGGGTGACGACAGAGTGTGGTAAGTCCAGCCTTTCCATGGGGCCTTTCCGTGAAAACGCCACGCGGCCGCCCGCAGACTGGTCAACTTTGATGCGAGGCACATGCGGGGAGCCGTTCCGGGCAGGCGGGTTCTCGCGTACCACCGCTCCGCCGCACGCACGCGGAGCAGCGAGCAACAGGAGGCCGCCGGTGAGACGAGGGCGCCCAGGGGCGCTGCCCCGCGCTGGAGGCACGCCCCCAGCCACGGCTGTGGGCACCTCCGCCCAGGCCCGCGGGGCCGTGGGGGAGCCGCGCACGCTGACCAGCATCGGGGGCGGGGGCGGGGGCGATGCGGTGGAAGTGTCCCGGCTGTGGCACATCACCCTGAGCGTCTCGGGTGCCGAGGCGCCGCTCGCCGAGGTCCGGCGGGCGCTGGAGCAGCTCGCCCACGACCACCCCTTCCTGCTGACCAGCCGCTACGCCCACGACCACGCCGAGATCCGCTACTGGGAGGAGGCGCGCGACCTGCACGACGCCGCGGCGGTCGCGCTCCGGCTGTGGGGCGAGCACCGCTCGACGGCCCGGCTCCCTCCGTGGGAGATCGTGGGCCTGGAGGTCATCGACCGGGAGACCTACCACCAGCGCATCGCGGAGGGCTACGGCCCCCTGCCGGCCACACCGGTGGGGGTGCACCCGTTCTGAGCGGGGGCGGGCAGGCCGCGCGGGGGAGCGTCCACGAGCCGGACCGGCCGTCCACAGTCCGGAATGCCCGCCGCCGAGGCGTCCCGCGCGGCTAGGCTTCGCGCCATGAGCAGCGTTTTCCCCTCTCCCCTCGCCGACCCGATGCCGCAGTCCCCGGTGCTGCGCGCCGCCTACCGCGCCCGCGCCGCCGCCGCGGAGCTGGCGCCACTGCCGCGCTCGGTGAAGGACGAGGCGCTGCTGGCGATCGCCGACGCCCTCGAGGTGCGGACGAAGGAGATCGTCGAGGCCAACGCCGAGGACGTGGCCAAGGCCCGTGCCGCCGGTACGAGCGAGAGCGTCGTCGACCGGCTGACCCTGACCCCGGAGCGGGTGCGGGCCATCGCCAAGGACGTCCGCGACGTCGTCGCCCTGCCCGACCCGGTGGGCGAGGTCGTGCGCGGCTCCACCCTCCCCAACGGCATCGACCTGCGGCAGGTCCGGGTGCCGCTCGGCGTCGTCGGGATCATCTACGAGGCCCGGCCCAACGTGACCGTCGACGCGGCCGCCCTGTGCCTGAAGTCGGGCAACGCCGTCCTGTTGCGGGGCTCGTCCTCCGCGTACTCCTCCAACTCCGCGCTCGTGCGCGTCATCCGCGACGCCGTGGGCGGGGCGGGCCTGCCCGCCGACGCCGTGCAGCTGGTGCCGGGTGAGAGCCGCGACTCCGTGCGGGAGCTGATGCGCGCCCGCGGCATGGTCGACGTGCTGATCCCGCGCGGCGGCGCCTCCTTGATCCGTACCGTCGTCGAGGAGTCCACGGTCCCCGTGATCGAGACGGGCACCGGTAACTGCCACGTGTACGTGGACGCCCGGGCCGACCTGGACATGGCCGTGGAGATCCTCGTCAACTCCAAGGCGCAGCGCGTGAGTGTGTGCAACGCGGCCGAGACCCTCCTCGTCCACCAGGACATCGCGCAGGAATTCCTGCCGAAGGCGCTCGCCGCCCTGGCGGAGGCCGGGGTGACCGTGCACGGCTGCGAGCGCGTCCTCGCCCTGGCCGAGGGCAGCCCGGCCACCGTGGTGCCGGCGACCGTCGAGGACTGGGAGACCGAGTACCTGTCGTACGACATCGCCGCGGCGGTCGTGGACGACCTGGACGCCGCCGTCCGCCACATCCGGCTGTGGTCCTCCGGCCACACCGAGGCCATCGTCACCACCTCGCAGGCCGCCGCCCGGCGCTTCACCCAGCTCGTGGACTCCACGACCGTCGCGGTCAACGCCTCGACGCGGTTCACGGACGGCAGCCAGTTCGGCTTCGGCGCCGAGATCGGCATCTCCACGCAGAAGCTCCACGCGCGCGGTCCGATGGGTCTGCCCGAGCTGACCTCGACGAAGTACATCGTCACGGGCGACGGCCACGTGCGCGGCGGCGGGCTTCCGGCGAGCTGAATTCCCCTACGGGCCGCACGGATTGACCCTTCCGGGGCTACGCTGGACGAGTGCCGGACGACGTGGGGGGCCAGCCGTTCCCGGACGGCGAGGAGCCCGACAGCTACCGCAGCGGGGACGATCCCTTCGCCTCCGTGGTCTTCGACGAGGAGTTCGTGCGGTCCGCCAGGATCCACGAGCCCTCCGCGGTCGAGCGGATGCTCGCCGCCGACCGGGCCCGCGCCGAGAGCGAGACCTCGCAGTCCGCTCAGCGCTCCCGGTCCGGCGCCGGCTCCGCCGACGACGATCCCTACGACGACTACGAGGACGGCTTCGGCGGCGCCGCGCCCGGGTACCACCCGGGCCGTGCGGGCACCTGGCCCACCCTCACCCACGACCTCGACCCCGACGACGCCTACGGGCCGTACGGCCGCCACGGCGGCCTCCGGCGGCCCTACCGGGGCCATGCCCGCTGGCACCGCCCGGTGGCCTGGGTGCTCGCCGTGGTGATGGGCATAGGCGTGGTGGCCCTCGCCTTCGCCGCCGTCTACCGCAGCGCCTCCTCGGGCAATCGGCCGAGCTCCGGTCCGCCGCCCGCGACCAGCGGGGTGGACGCCCCGGCGGGGGCGCGGCCGGGACCGCTGCCCTCCGTATCGGCGGATTCCGAGCCTCCGGTGGCCTCGGCGGTGCCCCGGCCCTGAGGGACGCCGGACACCACCGGTCCGGGGCCACGGGCTCACCCCCCGCAACGGCTGTGACCAGCACATATGTGCGTGGCCCCGGCAGGCAGATTTTCTTCGGAACTTGTCGTGTACCAGGGCGTTTACCGAAGCCCCGGCAGACCTACTCTTGATGTATGGACGGGCCTGGAGACCCACCTGAGGGCACGCCCGAGGGTGTCCCGGCAGGTGGGGACGACGAATACCGATCCGTCGTCTTCGACGAATCGTTCGTGCGCGCTGCCCGGCTCCAGGAGCTCTCCGCCAGCGAGCGCATGGGTGACCACGCGCTCGCGGTCCGCAACCGCCACCTGTGGTCCCGGGTCAGCACCTCCCGCCAGGTGATCGTCCTGGTGATCCTCATAGCCCTGGCCTTCGGCACGGCCGTCTACATGGGATTGCGCCATCCCTACAAGGACCCCGTCGTGCCCGTCGCCGAGCCCATGCGGGCCACACT
Organism: Streptomyces rectiverticillatus; assembly: GCF_013394065.1. NCBI lineage: Bacteria > Bacillati > Actinomycetota > Actinomycetes > Kitasatosporales > Streptomycetaceae > Streptomyces > Streptomyces rectiverticillatus. The sequence goes on along the minus strand of NZ_CP040752.1, from coordinate 2,491,028 downwards.
CGTCCCGCTCGCGCCGCACGACCCGGTGCCCGGCGGCAGCGCGCAGGAGCTGTTCGACCGCAGCTCCGCCGCGCAGTTCCGGCTGGGCGCCGAAGGCGTCAATCTGCCCGCCGCGCGCAGCACCCAGCACTTCTCCGAGAGCCAGGTGATGGCGGCCCTCGCCGCCGCCAAGGAGTACACGGTGAAGTCGGCGCTCGACCCGGCCGTGCTCACCGGCGGCGCCCAGCGGACCGTCCGGCTGCTGCTGGATCCCGCCCAGCTGGATCAGTTCGACCGCAGCTTCGACCGGCCCGTGGACGACGGGCGGCACGCCGCCACCGGCTGGCTCGTGCGCTTCGACCCCGCCCAGGTGGCCCTCGTCGACACACCCGTGCGCACCCGCGGTGTCTTCTCGATCGCCGAGAGCGGCCCGGCCACGCTGGAGGTCTCGGCCGACCACACCTTCGTGTACGCCCTGCGCCCGGCGAAGGAGGCGGCCGACCGCAGTGCGAACGCGGACAAGTCGTCGCTGTTCACCGTGCGGCGGGTGATGAAGTTCCGCTTCGACCGGGAGGGGCTGCAGGAGCACCACCTGATCGTGGTGCAGAGCTACGTACAGGCCGGGCCCGAGTCCTGCTCGGCCGACGACGAGGTCTACCTGCGGCCGCTGCTGGCCGGCCAGCAGCCGGACGGATCCGTGCCGGGCGCCACGGACCCGTACGCCACGGGGTCGGCCACCGCCGCGGTGTGCGGCTCCCTGGCGGTCGGCGCCCAGCCGGCGCCGCCGGGCCGCTAAGCCTTCCCGCCGCCCTCAGAGGGGCCTTCCGGGCCCTTCTCGGGGGAACCGTTCGCCGGGCCTCCCGAGTCTCCCGGGCTTCCCGGGCCTCCCGAGGCTCCCGGGCCGCCCGCTGGGCGCCCGGTGAAGACGTCCCGGAGCCGGCCGCCCAGGTCCCCCGCTCCGCCGGCGATGTCCCGCACCAGCCCCATCAGCGGATCCTTGCTGGACCGCACCGACTCCGCGTAGTGGTTCGCGGACTCCCGGAGGGAGTCCGTCACCGACGTGTCCTTGTCCTCCGTACGCCGCGGGTAGTGCCCGTCCATGATCCGCTGGAAGTCCCGGCTCTCGGACCACTTCTTCAGCTCCGCGGCCCGCACCGTCGTGAACGGGTGGCTGCGCGGCAGCATGTTCATGATCTTCAGGACGGAGTCGCGCAGGTCCCCGCCGGCCTCGTACTCCTCGGCCTGGGCGAGGAAGGCGTCCACGTTCATCTCGTGCAGGTGATTGCCGCCGGCGATCTTCATCAGGCCGCGCATAGACGCCTGGACGTCCTGCCCGACCAGCAGGCCCGCCCGGTCCGCGGACAGCTCCGACTTGCGGAACCACTCGCGCAGGGCCGTCACGATCGCCATGATCGCGACATTGCCCAGCGGGATCCAGGCGACCTTGACCGCGAAGTTCGTCAGGAACAGCAGGATCGTGCGGTAGACGGCGTGCCCGGACAGGGCGTGCCCCGCCTCGTGGCCGACGACGGCCCGCATCTCCTCCTCGTCCAGCAGCTCGACCAGGCCCGTCGTCACGACGATGACGGGCTCGTCCAGGCCGATGCACATGGCGTTGGGCTGCGGATCCTGGGTGACGTACATCGGCGGGACCTTCGGCAGGTCCAGGATGTAGCAGGCGTCCAGGAGCATCGTGTGCAGGTGCTGGAACTGCTGCTCGCCGACGCGCACCGAGTCGGACAGGAACAGCAGGCGCAGGCTGCGCTCGGGCAGCAGCCCGCTCAGCGCCTTGAAGACCGTGTCGAAGCCGCTCAGCTTGCGCAGCGCCACCAGGGCGGAGCGGTCCGCCGGGTGCTCGTAGGCGCGTGAGGAGACGTCCGGGAAGCGCTTGCGCTGCCGCCCCGGCAGTCGCTCCCCGGGAGCGTGGCCGTTGCTGCCGTTGCTGCTGTCACTCATCGAGACCCCCTCGGCGGCGTATGCACCTTCCGGACCCCACCCTAGGCGCTGCCGCCGACAGGGCTACCGTGGAGACATGCCCCATCTGCATGCACTTGCCGCCCAGCCCGGCGTGACCGAGCTCCTCGCCGTCTCCAAGGACGACCAGGGCCCGGGGGTGGTCCTCCGCACCGTGCTCATCGTCGGTGTCGTCGGCATCGTCTTCCTGGCCTGGTTTCTGCTGCGCGGCTACAAGAAGGACTGACGCGGGCCCGGTTCCGCGCCCCCGGCGCGCGGCACGAGCGTGGAGTCGGCGTGAGCCCGGCCGCGGCACCCGCATACGATGTGGCAGAAATCTCTGCCCGCTACCGTCCCGGATAGGTCCTGCCGACGATGACTGCCTTCGCCTCAGCGCACACCGCCCTCGCCACCCTCGCCTCCGAGGGCGAGCACGTCGACACGCACGCCAGCATCAGCCCCTACATGACCGGTGGCGCCGCCCTGGTCATCCTGCTGCTCCTGCTGTGGGTCACCACCCGCTTCAACCGCGACCGCTGAGCGAGCCGGTCCCTGCGGGTCCGGCACTCCGCCACGCCCAGTAGGGTCTGCACGCATGGGAGAGCAGACAGGGCCCGTGAAGCGGCGGCTCGGCGTGATGGGCGGCACCTTCGACCCGATCCACCACGGCCACTTGGTCGCCGCCAGCGAGGTGGCCGCGCGTTTCCACCTGGACGAGGTGGTCTTCGTACCGACCGGGCAGCCGTGGCAGAAGAGCCACCGGGAGGTGTCCCCGGCCGAGGACCGCTATCTGATGACGGTGATCGCCACGGCGTCGAACCCGCAGTTCTCGGTCAGCAGGATCGACATCGACCGTGGCGGGCCGACGTACACCACGGACACGCTCCGTGAGCTCGCCGCCCTCAACGACGACTCGGACCTGTTCTTCATCACCGGCGCCGACGCGCTGTCCCAGATCCTGACCTGGCGGGACACGGAGGAGCTGTTCTCCCTGGCCCACTTCATCGGCGTGACCCGGCCCGGCCACATACTGGCCAATCCGGGGCTGCCGGAGGGCGGCGTCTCCCTCGTCGAGGTGCCGGCCCTCGCCATCTCCTCCTCCGACTGCCGCGCGCGCGTGGCGCAGGGCGACCCGGTCTGGTATCTGGTCCCCGACGGCGTGGTGCGCTACATCAACAAGCGCAAGCTCTACCGGCGCTGAGCGGCACGGAACCGAGGGGCACTGAGGGGAACCGGTGAACGACCGACAGGACCCGTACGCACATCAGCCGCAGGTGTACGGCTACGACGCCTACGGGCAGCCGGTGTACCACCCGGACGCCCCCGAGCGGGTCTACGACTCGTACGGTCAGCCGCTGCAGCAGCAGCCCCACCCTCCGCAGGAGCCGGTGCACGGGGCCCAGGGCGGCGGGTACGGCGGGTACGACGCGGCGGGCGGCTACGACCCGTACGGCATGCCCGTGCAGGAGTCCCCTCAGCAGCCTCTTCAGCAGCAGGTCCAGGAGCAGGCCCAGCAGCAGTGGATCCCACGGCAGGCGGGCCCGCCGTACGCCGAGGGGCAGGGCCCCCAGGCGCCGGGAGCGCAGGCCCCCGGCCGCGACGACGTTCCCACCGCGGCAGTGGACTACCGCACCGAGCAGTTCTCGTTCATCGAGGAGCCCGACGAGGACTCCGAGGACGTCATCGACTGGCTCAAGTTCAGCGAGAGCCGCACCGAGCGGCGCGACGAGCGCAAGCGCAAGGGCCGCAACCGGGTCGTCGCCCTCGTCGTGGTGCTCGTCCTCGCGCTGGGCGGTGCGGCCGGCTACCTGTTCCTCACGGGCTCGGACGGCGAGAAGGGCGCGGCCGCGACCGGCGGGGGGCAGCAGCGCGACGTGATCGTCGTCCATCTGCGGCAGACCCGCGGCGGCGGCTCCTCCACCGCCCTGCTGGTCGACAACGAGACCACCAAGAAGGCCACCACCGTCCTGCTGCCGAACACCCTGGCCGTCGCCAAGGAAGGCGGCGCCGGCTCCACCACGCTCGGCAAGTCCGTGCAGGACGACGGCACCGGCGCCACCCGCGACGCCCTGAACACGCTGCTGGGCTCCGACATCAAGGGCAGCTGGCGGCTGGACACCCCCTACCTGGAGAACCTGGTCGAGCTCGTCGGCGGCATCGAGACCGACACCGACACCGACGTCCCCGGCGAGAAGCCCGGTGACAGCCCGGCCGTCCGGCGCGGCAGCGCGCAGAGCCTGAGCGGCCGCACGGCCGTCGCCTACGCCACCTTCCGGGGGCCCGGCGAGGACGAGGGCAAGCAGCTCGCCCGGTTCGGACAGGTCATGCAGGCGGTGCTGAAGAAGATGCCGGACGACAGCGCCTCGGCCACGCGCACCGTGGAGTCGCTCGCGCAGATCCCCGACCCCTCGCTCTCCACCGAGCAGCTGGGTGCGTCACTGGCCCACATGGCGGCGCTGGCCCGGAAGGGCGCGTACGCCACCGCGCTGCTGCCCGTGGAGAAGGACGGCACCCTCGGCGAGAAGGCCACCGGAGGCGTCGTCAAGGAGGTCCTGGGCGGCACGGTGAAGAACACCGACCGTGACGCGACGCCCCGGGTGAGCGTGAAGAACGCCACAGGCGGCAAGGGAGCCGCCACCTCCGCCCAGATCACGCTGGTCAACAGCGGCTACAGCGTGATCGACGGCGGCACGGCGGGATCCGCGGCGACGGCCTCGGCGGTGCTCTACGCGGACGAGCGGCGGGCGGCGGAGGCCAAGGAGGTCGCCAAGACGCTGGGGCTGCCGGCGGGCGCGGTGAAGCAGGCGAAGGACGCGACGACGGCCGACGTCACCGTGGTCCTGGGCAGGGACTACAAGGGCTGAGGGCCGCCCGGAGGCCGGCCGTAATGGCCAGGAGGGTCGCCGGTGGGTCGTGAGACCCTTGATGGGTACCCGAATCCTCTTCGACGAAAGCATGGCTTGTGACCGCCACGGACCGCTCCATCGAGCTCATCAAGGCCGCCGCCCAGGCGGCCGCCGACAAGCTCGCGCACGACATCATCGCGTACGACGTCAGCGACGTACTGTCGATCACCGACGCCTTCCTGCTGGCTTCGGCTCCCAACGACCGCCAGGTCAAGTCGATCGTCGACGAGATCGAGGAGCACCTGCTCAAGGAGCTCGGCGCCAAGCCGGTGCGCCGTGAGGGCGACCGCGACGCCCGCTGGGTGCTGCTCGACTACGTCGACATCGTCGTCCACGTGCAGCACAGCGAGGAGCGTGTCTACTACGCCCTGGAGCGGCTGTGGAAGGACTGCCCGGAGATCGAGCTGCCCGCCGACGCCGTCGCGACCCGCGGCAAGGGCGAGGAGCACTCCCGCGCGCAGGCCGCGGAGGCGGACTTCGGCGGCGTGGACGGTGAGCTGAGCTGAGCGGCGGCAAGAGCGGCGGCCGGGGCCGCCGCATCGTCCTGTGGCGGCACGGCCAGACTGCCTGGAACCTGGAGCGCCGCTTCCAGGGCTCCACGGACATCGAGCTGACCGGGACCGGCGTGGCGCAGGCGCGCCGGGCCGCCCGGCTGCTGGCCGGTCTCCGGCCGGACGTGATCATCGCCTCGGACCTCAGGCGGGCCACGGCGACGGCGGCGGAGCTCTCCGCCGTCACGGGCCTTGAGGTCACCACCCACGCCGAGCTGCGCGAGACGTACGCGGGCGTGTGGCAGGGCCTCACGCACGACGAGATCATCGAGCGGCACGGCGGGGAGTACGCGGCGTGGAAGCGTGGCGAGCCCGTCCGGCGCGGCGGCGGTGAGCTGGAGACCGAGGTTGCCGACCGGGCCGCCCCGGTCGTCCTGGAGCAGGTCGCGAAGCTTCCGGAGAACGGCACGCTCGTCGTCGTCAGCCACGGCGGCACCATCCGCACCACCATCGGCCGGCTGCTCCAGCTGGAGTCCCACTCCTGGGAGGCGCTGGGCGGCCTCACCAACTGCTGCTGGTCGGTGCTGGGCGAGGGCGCGCGCGGCTGGCGCCTGCTGGAGCACAACGCGGGGACGCTCCCCGAGCCGGTGCTCGGCGACGACGACTGAGCGCCCCCGGGGAGCCCCCGGGCCCGGATTTCACATCCGGGCAGGTGGCAGGCTAAAGTTCTTCTTGTTCGCGGGGAACGCCGGGGGAAACGCCGGAAGACCTGAGAACAGCGGGGCTATAGCTCAGTTGGTAGAGCGCCTGCATGGCATGCAGGAGGTCAGGAGTTCAATTCTCCTTAGCTCCACAGTTCGAAATGATCCCGTCTCCGTCACCGGAGGCGGGATCGTTTGCTTTACCGGCACATTCCCGTGGCAGAATCCGGTCGTCGGGAGCGGAGGACGGGCCGAAGGGGAGGGAACGGCTGACCCATGGGTGCTCACAGCCGGAAGTGCGACTGGTGCGGCAGCGGCACGCCGATCGTCCGAGACATGGAACCGCTCAACTCCGCCTTCCAGTACTGGTGCGTGGAGTGCGCACGGGCGCTGATCATAAAAGGCGACCCCATCGAGACCTACCGCGAGCTGGAAGGCGAGCCGATCTACGGGCGGCTGCTGGACGAGCACTGCACGCTCAAGCGCTTCTACTCCTTCGCCACGGCCTGACGGCCGCCGGCCCCCGGTCGGAAGGGCCGGGCACCGGAACGCACACGACCACACGCCACGGTGTGGCGGAACCTGTGGTTTCCCGTTATTTCCCCGGATTTCCTTCATGTCCGGCAACCCCCGCCAGGGACGCACGCGTCCTGAGGGGTGAAGCTGCCGCCGGGAACGGCCGGCGGCACGGGGGAAGCATGCGGAGGACACCGCGTGACCGAAACTGTCATCGGCCCGGCCGGCTCCGAAGAGGCCGTGGCCGAACTCACACCCTTTCTCGACGCCCTGCGCGTCCCGCCGGTGCTGCGTCCCGGCCGGACCGAAGCGCTCCGCGGCATCGAGATCGAACAGACCACCACCTGGGTCCGGCTGCACTCGCAGCTGCCGCCCACCCGCGTATGGGCCTACGAGGGCCACGTCCCGGGGCCGACGATCGAGGTGCGCCGCGGCCGCCGGCTGCGCATCACCTGGAGCAACCGCCTCACCGGCCCCCACCCGGTGACCGCCGTGGAGGCCGCACAGGTGCCCGGCGCCCCGGCGCCCGACAGCGTGCCCGGCCGCAGCGGCGCCGTACCGCTGGCCGACGTCGCGGCGCTGCCCGCCTGGACGGTGACGCACCTGCACGGCGCCCCCACCGGCGGCGGCAACGACGGCTGGTCGGAGAACGCCGTCTCGCCGGGCGACAGCCAGCTCTCCGAATATCCCAACGACCACCGTGCGGTCGCCTGGTGGTACCACGACCACGCCATGGACATCACCCGCTGGAACGTCTTCGCGGGCCTGGCGGGGATGTACCTCGTCCGGGACGCCGAGGAGGACGCGCTGCACCTGCCCTCGGGCGAGCGCGAGATCCCGCTGATCGTCCAGGACCGCAACCTCGACCAGGACCCGGACGGCAAGCTGACCGGCCGGCTGCTCCACAAGACCGTGATCGTCGGCAAGGACGCCCAGGGCAAGAACGTCACCCGCTCCTTCAACGGCCCGTACACCCTTGTCAACGGCGTCATCTGGCCTTACCTGGACGTGACGGCCCAGTGGTACCGCTTCCGGCTGCTCAACGCCTCCAACGCGCGGACCTACGCGCTGCGGCTGGTCGACGAGGAGACCGGTGCGCCGGTGCGGGGGGCGGCCTGGCAGATCGGCACGGACGGCGGGCTGCTGCCCCGCCCGCTGCCGCTGGACGGGCCGCTGTCCGTGGCGCCCGCCGAGCGCATGGACCTGCTGATCGACTTCGGGCTGCTGCGGGGCCGCCGCGTCCGGCTGGTCAACGAGGCCCCGGGGGTGCCCTATCCGCAGGTCATGGAGTTCCGGGTGGCGGACGAGGAGGAGTGCGACCCCTTCGTGCTGCCGTCGGTGATCTCCAGCTCCTTCGAGCGGCTCACCCACGACACGGTGCCCGAGCACGAGCACCGGCTGATCGCGCTGGTCCCGCCCGGCACGGCCGGGAACGCCCACCCGGGCATGTGGGAGATGCGCAAGGCCGAGCCGGGCGACGTGCAGGTCCCGGGCGAGGGGGTGATCCAGGTCAAGGGCGCGGACGGCAAGCTGCGCACGTACCGCAGGACCGCCCGGACCTTCGACGACGCGCTCGGTTTCATGGTCACCTACGACGGCTGGGAGCAGTGGAGCTTCCTCAACCTGGGTGGCCCGATGCACCCGATGCACATCCACCTGATCGACTTTCAGGTCCTCAGCCGCGACCTCTACCCCGCGGGCCCGCAGAGCCCCTTCGACGTCGCCCTGGGCGGCACGCGCGCGCCGCTGGAGTTCGGGGGCCGGGCGCCGGTGTCCGAGGGCGACGCGGGCTGGAAGGACGTGATCCAGGTGCCGGCCGGGCAGATGGTCAACGTGATCGGCCGCTTCCGCGGGGCGCGCGGCCGGTTCATGTACCACTGTCACCTGCTGGAGCACGAGGACATGGGGATGATGCGTCCGTTCGTGGTGATGCCGGGTGAAGTGCTGAAGTTCCATCACGGGGAGCACGGCGGCCACGGGGGTCACGGTCACTGACGCCGCCCTGGGCCCGGCGGCCCGGCCCGGCGCCCGCGGTCCGGAGGGCGGCCAGGGCGAGGAAGGCCGCCCCGGCCGCCGGGTAGCCGGCCGAGAGCAGCATCTGGCCGCCGTTCTGCCGGAGTTCCGGCCGGGTCTGCGCGTCGTGGGGGACCCGCCACAGCGCGTAGGAGCAGAACAGGACGGCGGCCACCGCGGTGCCCGCCCACCAGACGCGGCTGCCGCGGGCGGCCGCCTCGCGGGCGAGCAGCAGCCCCGCCGGTACGCACCACACCCAGTGGTGCGACCAGGAGACGGGGCTGACGAGCAGTGCGGTGGCCGCGCAGGAGAGTGCGCCCCAGGCGGTGGCCCGCGGCCCGGAGCGCTGCGTCCGGACCGCGACTGTGAGGCCGAGCACCGTGACGGCCAGCGCCGTGATCGCCCACCACAGGCCGGGGTCGCCGGTGTGCAGGAGCCGGGCGAGGATGCCGCGCAGCGACTGGTTGGCGGTGTCCTCGGCGTGGCCGACCCGCTCGGTGGCGAAGACGGCGTCCGTCCAGAAGCGGCGCGAGTCGTAGGGCAGGGCCAGTGCGGCGAAGACCGCCGTCCCGGCGAAGGCGGCGGTGGCGACGGCGGCCCGGCGCAGCCATGGCCCGGCGCCCGCCGCGCCCGCGCCGGCTGTTCCGCCCGCGCCGCTTGTTCCGCCCGCTCCGCCCGCTCCGCCCCCTCCGCCCGCGCGCCGGGCGAGGCCGGTCGCCGCCAGGTGGACGACGAACAGGGCGGGGGTGAGCTTGATGCCGGTCGCGAGGCCGGTGCCCAGGCCCGCCCAGCGGTGGGCCGCGGGGCGCGTCAGGTCCCACAGCACCAGGACGGCGACGAGGAGGTTGATCTGCCCGTTGCGCAGGGTCTGCCACACGGGCTCGCACCAGACGCACAGGGCGGCCGCCGTGAGCGTCACGGCGGGGCGCGGGCGGACGTCGACGAGCCGCAGGGAGAGGTGGACGAGGGCGAGCAGCAGGCCGAGGTTGGCGAGCTCGGTGAGGATGCGCAGAGCGGTCGTGCCGGGCAGCGTCAGGGTGGTGAACAGGAGTGCTGCGAAGGGCGGGTAGGTGGCGGGCAGGCCGCGGTGCGTGGCGCGCATCGCGTAGAGGTCGCCGCCGGTGCGGACGGTCCACCCTTCGGCGCGGTAGACGAGGACGTCGACGGAGGTGACGTGGCAGGCCCGCTGGGCCAGCAGGAAGAGGCAGAAGGAGACCAGACAGCCCGCGGCGGCGGCCAGGGTGCTGCGGCGGCCGGGGCGGCCGGGCCGGGCTGGCACGAGGAGCACTCCGGTTTCACGAGTGACAAATCGGGCGAATAGGGGGCGATGTTATCTCATTCGCCCAGGTTCCCGGTGCTGCCGGGCGGCCGATTTGGCAGGTGGCGGGGGTCTCCGTGTAATGTTGTCGATGTCGCCGGGGGGAACGGCAAGGGAAACGACCCGAACCGCCCGGTGGAAAAGAGAACACGGGGCTATAGCTCAGTTGGTAGAGCGCCTGCATGGCATGCAGGAGGTCAGGAGTTCAATTCTCCTTAGCTCCACAGGAAATAAGCGGGTCGTCCGGAAACGGACGGCCCGCTTTTTCGTTTCCGTAACCCGCCGGCGCCGGGCCGCTAACGCTCCTTGTCCAGCCGCAGGGCCAGCGCGGGGCAGCGCCGCACGGCCCGCTGCGCCCGGCCCCGCAGATGGTCCGGCACCCCCGCGTCCGCGAGCGCGGGATAGCCGTCCGGGCCGGTGCGGACGAGCTGCGGCAGCAGGTCCGCGCACAGCCCGTGCCCCTTGCACAGCGTCCAGTCCACCGCCAGCCTCTCCACGCGGCGCGGGGCGCCCGTGGCGGCGTCCGGGCCGCCGGACGGGGGCAGCGGCAGCACCCCGGCCGTCGGGCGCCCGCAGCCGGCGCCGAGGACGTGCGCCGCGAGGTCGTCCGTGAAGGCCGACAGCGCGCTCAGGACGAACCGCGCGGCACCGTCCGGATGCCCGCACGCCCCGCGCCCCCGCACCGCCCCGGCGGCCTCCCGTACGGCCTCCAGCGCACCCTGGCCGCCGCCGGCCGTGACGTCCGCCAGCGCCCCGGCGAGCGTGGGCAGCCCGAGCCGGCACGGCCCGCACTGCCCGGCCGACTCGGCGGCCAGCCAGTGCGCGACCCGTACCGTCTCGCCCAGCGGGCAGGTGTCCGCGGGCAGCGGCAGCACGGCCCCCGCCCCGAGCGTCCCGCCACGGGCGGCCAGGCCCTCGTACGACACCGGGGCCGCGGCCGCCGCCGCAGCGTCCAGCCACGCGCCGTGGTAGCCGCCGGTCAGCACCGCCTGCGGGGCCGGGGCGGCGCCGCAGGCCGTCAGGACGGAGGCGAGCGGCACCCCGCTCGGCGCCTCCACGACCTGCGGCTCCGGCACCGCGCCCGAGACGGTCAGCAGCACGGTGCCGGGCTCGCCCGCGGTGCCCGCGGCCGCATAGCCCTCGGCCCCCAGGCGGGCGGCGAGGGCGAGTTGGGCGTAGGTCTCGGCGTTGGACAGCAGCGTAGGCGCCCCGCTCAGCCCCTCCTGCGAGGCTCTGCCGTGCCGCCCCGGCGGCAGCGGTGGACCGCCGTCGGCGGCCCGCAGCAGCGCCGAGGACTCGCCCGAGACCAGCCGCTCGGGCAGGCGCACCACCCGGGCGCGCACGGACAGGCCGCGGACGGGCCGCCCGTGCCGGTCGGTGAGGCCGCGCTCGGCGAGCGCCTCCCGCACCGAGGCCTCGGCCGCCGCCCGGGTCACCCCGACCACCACCGAGCCGGCGCCGAGGGCGGCCGCGGCCAGCAGGGCCCCGTCGAGCACCAGGTGCGGCGCCCGGCCGAGCAATACGGCGTCCTTGCGGCAGGACGGATCGCCCTCGCAGCCGTTGACCACCACCGCGGGGCGCGCGCTGCGCCGCTGTGCCATCCGCCCGACCGCCCGCAGCTTCTGCGCGAACGGGAAGCCCGCGCCGCCGCGGCCGCGCAGCGCGACCGCCTCCGCCAGCGCCGCCAGCTGCTCCTCGGTGTGCCGGGGCAGCGAACCGTGCACCGACAGGTGTGCGCTGCGGTCCAGCCGGGCCGCCCTGTCCAGCCCGGCCAGCAGGCGCGGCGGCCCCAGGGAGAGGACCGCCGGCTGCTCGGGGAGCGCGGCGCTCACCGGGCCCGGCCCGGAGCGCCCGGCCGTGGCCGGTACGCCCCTATGCGCCGTTGGACCACCGTCGCGGCGAGCAGGGCCGGGCCGAGGACGCCACCGGTGCGGTCGGGGAAGTCGAGGAGGTCCATGGCACGGCACCGTAGGGAGCCCACCGGCGGCGTGCGGTCCGCTTTGCGCAACCCCGGCGCGAGGGGTCTCACCACTGCTAACGTCGGTTCGTTCGGCGCAGCCGTACCAGGGCCTGAACCTCGATGCGGTCCCTTCGGCCCCTGCGGTAACCTGACCCCATGCGTGCCGTACGCCTTCTGCTTAGCGGGCCGCGCTGATCAGTACCGACCGGTGACCACGGTCGGCATCGGCGCGGCGTCCCCTCCTGTGCGAGGGGATTTTTCATTTCCGCAGGTGCCGCAGGTAGAGACGACGACGATCGATGGAGCTTTGAGGACGATGAGCGAGACCAACACCGCCGCCGAGGTGGCTGCCCCGCACCGCTACACGGCCGCGCTGGCCGCCGACATCGAGGCACGCTGGCAGGACTTCTGGGACGCCGACGGCACCTACGAGGCGCCCAACCCGGCCGGCGACCTGGCGGGCGACCCCGCCGTCGTGGCCCGCCCCAAGAAGTTCATCATGGACATGTTCCCGTACCCCTCGGGTGCGGGCCTGCACGTCGGCCACCCGCTGGGCTACATCGCCACCGACGTCTACGCGCGCCACCACCGCATGACCGGCCACAACGTCCTGCACACCCTCGGCTTCGACGCCTTCGGCCTGCCCGCCGAGCAGTACGCCGTGCAGACCGGCACGCACCCGCGGGTCTCCACCGAGGCCAACATCGTCAACATGAAGGCGCAGCTGCGCCGCCTGGGCCTGGGCCACGACAAGCGCCGCTCCTTCGCCACGATCGACCCGGCCTACTACAAGTGGACCCAGTGGATCTTCCTGCAGATCTTCAACTCCTGGTACGACGAGGAGGCGAAGAAGGCCCGCCCGATCAGCGAGCTGATCGCGCAGTTCGAGAGCGGGCGTCGTGAGGTGCCGGGCACGCGCGCGTGGGGCGAGCTGAGCGCGGCGGAGCGCGAGGACGTCCTGGGCGGCTACCGCCTGGCCTACGCCTCCGACGCGCCGGTCAACTGGTGCCCCGGACTGGGCACCGTCCTGGCCAACGAGGAGGTCACCGCCGACGGCCGCTCCGAGCGCGGCAACTTCCCCGTCTTCAAGTCCAAGCTGCGCCAGTGGAACATGCGGATCACCGCCTACGCGGACCGCCTGCTGGAGGACCTGGACGCCCTGGACTGGCCCGAGGCCATCAAGCTCCAGCAGCGCAACTGGATCGGCCGCAGCGTCGGCGCCCGCGTCGACTTCGCCGTCGACGGCCACGCGGACGCCAAGGTCACCGTCTTCACCACGCGCCAGGACACCCTCTTCGGCGCCACCTACCTGGTCGTCGCCCCCGAGCACCAGCTCGTCACCGAGGACGAGGCCCACCGCTCGGTCGTCCCGGCCGCCTGGCCCGAGGGCACGCACGAGGACTGGACCGGCGGGCACGCCACGCCGGCCGAGGCCGTCGCCGCCTACCGCAAGGAGGCCGCCGCCAAGTCCGACGTCGAGCGGCAGGCCGACGCCAAGGAGAAGACCGGCGTCTTCACCGGCGTCTACGCGATCAACCCGGCCAACGGCGAGAAGCTGCCCGTCTTCACCGCCGACTACGTCCTGATGGGCTACGGCACCGGCGCGATCATGGCCGTCCCCGCCCACGACAGCCGCGACTTCGCCTTCGCGCGCGCCTTCGACCTGCCGATGCACTGTGTCGTGCAGCCGGCCGACGACCGCGGCACCGACCCGTCCACGTGGGCGGAGTCCTTCGACTCGTACGACGCCGAGATCATCAACTCGGCCGGCGAGGGCGTCTCCCTGGACGGCCTGGTGGTCACCGAGGCGAAGACCCGCATGGCCGAGTGGCTGACGGAGCAGGGCATCGGCGAGGCCACCGTCAACTTCCGCCTGCGCGACTGGCTCTTCAGCCGCCAGCGCTACTGGGGCGAGCCCTTCCCGATCGTCTACGACGAGCAGGGCGTCGCCCACGCGCTGCCCGAGTCGATGCTGCCGCTGGAGCTGCCCGAGGTCGAGGACTACTCGCCGCGGACCTTCGAGCCCGACGACGCCGACACCGAGCCCGAGACGCCGCTCTCCCGCAACGAGGAGTGGGTCAACGTCACGCTGGACCTCGGCGACGGCCCCAAGCGCTACCGCCGCGAGACCAACACCATGCCCAACTGGGCGGGCTCCTGCTGGTACGAGCTGCGCTACCTCGACCCGCACAACGACGAGAAGCTGGTCTCCGCCGAGGCCGAGCAGTACTGGATGGGCCCGCGCGAGGGTCAGCCGCACGGCGGCGTCGACCTGTACGTCGGCGGTGCCGAGCACGCCGTGCTGCACCTGCTGTACGCACGCTTCTGGTCCAAGATCCTCTTCGACCTGGGCCACGTCTCCTCGGCCGAGCCGTTCCACAAGCTCTACAACCAGGGCATGATCCAGGCGTACGTGTACCGCGACGCCCGCGGCATCGCCGTCCCCGCCGCCGAGGTGGAGGAGCGCGGCGGCGCGTACTACTTCGAGGGCGAGAAGGTCAGCAGGCTGCTCGGCAAGATGGGCAAGTCCCTGAAGAACGCCGTCACGCCGGACGAGATCTGCTCCGAGTACGGCGCCGACACCCTGCGCCTGTACGAGATGGCGATGGGCCCGCTGGACGTCTCCCGCCCGTGGGACACCCGCGCCGTCGTCGGCCAGTACCGCCTGCTGCAGCGCCTGTGGCGCAACGTCGTCGACGAGGCGACCGGCGAGGTCACCGTCGTGGACGCCGAGGCCGACGAGGCCACGCTGCGCGCCCTGCACAAGGCGATCGACGGCGTCGGCCAGGACCTGGCGAACCTGCGCTTCAACACCGCCATCGCCAAGATCACCGAGCTCAACAACCACGTGACCAAGCTGAGCGAGGTCCCGCGGTCCGTCGCCGAGGCCATGGTGCTGCTGATCGCGCCGCTGGCCCCGCACATCGCCGAGGAGCTGTGGCGCAAGCTCGGCCACGACGCCTCGGTCGTCCACCAGGACTTCCCCGTCGCCGACCCGGCCTACCTGGTCGACGAGACCGTGACCTGCGTCGTCCAGATCAAGGGCAAGGTCAAGGCGCGCCTGGAGGTCTCCCCGTCCATCTCCGACGAGGAGCTGGAGAAGACGGCGCTGGGCGACGAGGCGGTCGTCGCGGCGCTGGGCGGCGCGGGCATCCGCAAGGTCATCGTGCGGGCGCCGAAGCTGGTGAACATCGTCCCGGCGTAAGGTTCGGTCCGGCCTACTGAGGGTTCTTCCCTACGGGCAGGTTGGGGGTTCGTTCGGAACCCCTGGCCTGCCCGTGCCGTTTACGGTGGAGACGTAAGAAAAAGACGTAAGAAAAAACCGTAGGGAAAGCTGTTGTCCCCCAGCCGAGGAGCGTCATGGAAGCCGTGGCCGTGATCGTCGTTCTGATCTTCGCGGTCCTCGTCGCACTCGGGGTGATCGCCACGGTCAGGACGGTACGGGCGGTCAAGCGCGGAGTGGACCGTACCGTCGGCCAGGCGCGCCGCACGGTCGAGGACACCCGGCTGAAGGCCCGGCAGTTCGCCCAGCCCGGAGCCGCCGGGGAGGTCGCCCAGCTGCGCCTGTCCCTGCGCACGTCGATGCGCGCCACGCAGGACGCCCTGCAGACCGCCGCGCCCGACGACGCCTCGCTGTCCGAGGCGCTCGCCCTCTTCCAGCGGCTCAGCGCCCACGGCCACGAGCTGGACGACGAGCTCAAGCGCCTGGAGAGCGAGCCGGACAAGGCCCGCGTCGCGGCCTGCCTGCCCGAGCTCCGCGAGCGCACGGCCCGCGTGAAGGACTCGGCGGACTCCCTGCGCTTCGCCGCCCAGGACCGCGCCCGGCGCTTCGCCGAGGACGACCTGGAGACGCTGAGCGGTCAGATCCGCATGGAGGCGGGGGCGCTGCGGCACTGGAGCGACGAGCCGGCCGCGGCTCCGGGCGCCGGTGCGCCGGCGGGTGAGCGGCCCGAGCCCGAGTCCGAGCCCCGTGCGATCACCGGGCGGGAGCGGGACGGATGGCGGCAGCCGGGCTACTCCTGGCAGAAGACGAGCCGCCCGGAGAGCACCACTTGATCGGTCCGGGGCGACCGTTGCTCGTGCCCCGGTGCGCCCCGCGCGACGTGCCCTGTGCGGCTGCCCCGTGCGTGTACCCCGTGCGTGTACCCCATGCGGGCTTCCGCTGTCCGGTGGTCCCGCGGGATGATCACCTGTACGGGGCCCGTACTGCCGTCGGAGCGCCCCTGCGGGTAATCTCCGGAACATGTCCCGCCATGTCGCTGTCATTACTGATTCAACGGCCTATCTGCCGCAGCGGGCGATGGAGCGGCACAGCATCACCGCCGTACCGCTGACCGTCGTACTGGGCGACCAGGCGCTCGAAGAGGGCACCGAGATCTCGGCCCGCAGTGTGGCCCAGGCCCTGCAGAAGCGCAGGTCGGTGACCACTTCCCGGCCCGGACTCGAGGTCTTCGCGGCCGCGTATCGCGCGGCGGCCGAGGCCGGTGCGCGGGGCATCGTCTCGCTGCACCTGTCGGCCGAGTTCTCCGGTACGTATGACGCGGCGGTCCTCGCGGCGCGCGAGGCGCCGGTGCCGGTTCGGGTCGTGGACACCGGCATGGTCGCCATGGCCCTCGGTTTCTGCGCGCTGGCCGCCGCCGAGACGGCGGACGCCGGCGGCACCCTCGACGAGGTCGTCGCCGCCGCGGAGAAGCGGGCCCAGGGCACTGCCGCCTTCTTCTACGTCGACACCCTCGACTACCTCCGGCGGGGCGGCCGCATCGGCGCGGCCCAGGCCCTGCTGGGCTCGGCGCTCGCCGTCAAGCCGCTGCTGCAGCTGGAGGGCGGCCGCATCGAGCTGCGCGAGAAGGTGCGCACGGCCTCCAAGGCCATCGCCCGGCTGGAGGAGATCGCAGTGGAGCGCGCGGGCGCGGCCCCCGTCGACATCGCCGTCCACCACCTGGCCGCTCCCGACCGCGCGACCTTGCTGGCCGACCGGCTGCGGGAGCGGCTGCCGGCGCTGGAGGAGCTGCACGTCAGCGAGGTGGGAGCGGTCATCGGGGCGCACACCGGGCCGGGGTTGCTGGGCGTGGTGGTGGCGCCGAAGTAGGGGCCGGGGGCCTTTTCTTCCCCCGGTGGGGTGACGAGGTTATCCACAACTGCCGGGATATCCACGGGAATCGGGCCGTCCGAGCGGGATCGGGCGTATCGCTCTACGGTCTTGCGCATGACGGATCGCCCGAGAAATGCGGCAGTTGAGCCCGGCGGCCCTTCGCTGCGCGAGCGGGCGGGGGAGCTGTTTCCGGGGCGGCCGACGGGGCCTGCCTCGGGTGTGGAAGGCGCTGTTGGACTGAATCGCCCTCGTAGGGAGGGGCGTTGGGGGCTTGCGCTGCGGGAGCGGCTGCCGCTGTGGGCGCAGTCGCGGTGCGGCATCGAGCCGAGGGCGCTCGCGGCGCTGACGGTCGTGCTGGTCGCTGCGTGCGCCTTCGCCGCGTACCACTTCCTGGCCGGGCGCCCGCAGACCGTGCGGGTGCCCGCACGGGAGGCACCGGCAGCGGTGGCCGCGCCGCCGTCCTCGCCGGCCGTTCCCGCGCCGGTCGTCCCCTCGGCGGGCCGTACGGGCGGGGCGGTGGTGGTGGACGTGGCGGGCAAGGTCCGCAGGCCCGGCGTGCTGCGCCTGCCGCCCGGTTCCCGGGTGGCCGATGCGCTGGCAGCAGCCGGGGGAGCCCGGCCGGGCGCGGACACGACGGGCATCAACCGGGCGCGCATCCTCGTGGACGGCGAGCAGATCGTGGTGGGCGCCCCGGGGGCCACGGCCGCTCCGGGGGTTCCCGGATCCTCGGCGGCCTCCGGGGCTCCGGCGGCCGCGGGAGGCCCGGCGCCCGGCACGCCGCTGAGCCTGAACGCCGCGACGGCCGAGCAGCTGGACGCCTTGCCGGGCGTCGGGCCCGTCCTGGCCCGGCACATCCTCGACTACCGCACGCAGCACGGCGGTTTCCGCTCCGTCGAAGAACTGCGCCGGGTCAACGGCATCGGCAGCCGCCGCTTCACCGACCTCCGGCCGCTGGTGCAGCCATGACGACCACCACCGGCACCGGACCGCCGCCCGAAGCTCTGTCAGGGCCCCGCTGCGAGGGCCCGCCGGACTTGCGGCTGGTTGCGCCCGCGCTGGCGGCGTGGGCGGCAGCGGCCGCGGCCCTGACGGCGACGGGGTGGACGGTCGCCCTGTCGGCGGGGGCGGGAGTGCTTGCGGCCGGTGCGCTCATGGTGGGTGCGCTTGCTGCCGGCGCGAGGGGTGCTGGCACGACAGGCCGGGGAGGCGGTGTCGCGTCCGGTACGCGGAGTCGGCGAGGCGGTGTCGCGACCGGGACCGGCACACGGAGTGCGCCAGGCGGTGGCGCGACCGGCTCGCGAGGCCTACGAGGTGGCGCCGCGGCCGGCCCACCCGGTCCGCAAGGCGGTGGCGTGCCGGCCCCGCGGGGTTCGCAGACGGGTTCCGCGCCCGGCCCGCGGGGCTGTGCCGCGCCGGGCACGCACACCCCGCCCGTCCCGCAAGGGGGCGCCGCCCCCGCACGAGGCCCGCGGCGCGGGATCGTCGTCGCCCTTGCCGCCGTCCTGCTGTGTGCCGCCGCCGGTGCCGCCGTGGCCGCCCTGCGTGGTGCCGACGTGCGCCGTGGGCCGTTGCCCGAGCTGGCTCGCAGGCAGGCCGACGTCGCCGTCGAAGCCACGGTCACCGCCGACCCCAGGGCTACGCGTCCCCACGCGCGGGGCGCGGTCCATGCGGCGCCGGTGGTCGTGATCGGGGCCGAGGTCACCAAGGTCACCGCCGGGCGCGTCAGCACCGTCGTCCGTACGCCCGTGCTGCTGATCGCGCCGCCCTCCTGGGCCGGGCTGCTGCCCTCCACCCGGGTCCGGGCCGAGGGGCGCGCGGCCCTGCCGTCCCGGGCGGCGGGCTCCGGGCCCCCGCCCGCCGCGGTCCTGCGGATCGGCGGCCGGGAGCCGCCCGCCGTCGTCGGCGGCCCCAGTGCGGCCCAGCGGGTCGCGGCCCGGTTCCGCACCGGTCTGCGGGACGCCACGGACGGGCTCGGCCCGGACGCCCGCGCGCTGCTTCCCGGGCTGGTGGTGGGGGACACCTCCCGGGTTCCGGAGGACCTCGACGACGCGTTCCGGGCGACCGGAATGACGCACCTGCTGGCCGTCTCCGGCAGCAACCTCGCGATCCTGCTCGCGGTGCTCGTCGGCCCGCCGCACCTGGCCGCGCGCGCCGAGCGCCGCGGGCTCGCGGCCCGGCTCGGGGTGCCGCTGCGGGCCACGGCGGTGCTGGGCGCGGGGCTCGTGCTGGGGTTCGTCGTGGTGTGCCGCCCCGAGCCGAGCGTGCTGCGGGCGGCCGCCTGCGGCTTGGTGCTGCTGCTCGCGCTCGCCACGGGCCGCCGTCGCAGCCTGCTGCCCGCCCTGGCAGCGGCCGCCCTGCTGCTCGTGCTCTACGACCCCTGGCTCGCCCGCAGCCCCGGCTTTCTGCTGTCGGTGCTGGCCACGGGCGCCCTGCTGACCCTCGCGCCGCACTGGAGCGCCGCCCTGCAGCGCCGGGGGGTGCCGCCGCGCCCGGCCGAGGCCCTGGCCGCGGCCGCCGCCGCGCAGGCCGTCTGCGCGCCGGTGATCGCGGTGCTCGCGGAGCGGGTGAGCCTGGTGGCGGTGCCCTGCAACCTCCTCGCCGAGGCGGCCGTCGCGCCCGCCACGGTGCTGGGCTTCGCCGCGATGGCCGTGTCCCCCGTGGCCCCGGCCGTCGCGGAGGGGTGCGCCTGGCTCGCCTCCTGGCCCGCTTCGTGGGCCGCCGCGGTGGCCCGTACGGGCGCGGACCTGCCCGGGGCGGAGCTCGGCTGGCCGGGCGGCTGGGCCGGGGGCCTGCTGCTGACCGCCGTGACGGCCGCCGCCGTGCTCGCCGCCCGCGGGCTGCTGCGCAGCCCCTGGGCCTGCGCGGGCTGTGCGCTGCTGCTGCTCGTGGCGGTCGTCCGCCCGGCGCCCCTGACCCGGGCGGTGACAGGCTGGCCGCCGCCCGGCTGGCGCCTCGCCGCGTGCGACGTGGGGCAGGGGGACGCGCTGGTCCTCGCGGCGGGCGAGGGGAGCGCGGTGGTCGTGGACGCCGGCCCGGAGCCGCGCGCGGTCGACCGGTGCCTGCGGGCCCTCGGCGTGGACAGGGTGCCGCTCGTGCTGCTCAGCCACTTCCACGCCGACCACGTCGACGGCCTGCCCGGGGTGCTGCGCGGGCGCGCGGTCGGGGCCGTCGAGACGACCTCGCTCGCCGAACCCCCGGGCCGGGCCGCCTTCGTCCGCCGCGAGGCCGGGCGAGCGCACGTGCCCGTGAGCACGGCCGGGCCGGCGGAGCGCGGCCGGGTGGAGGAGCTGGAGTGGGAGGTGCTGTGGCCGCCGCCCGCGGGCACGTCGGCCGTGGCGGAGGAGGGCCCCAACGACGCCAGCGTCACCCTGCTGGTCCGCAGCGGCGGCCTGACCGCACTGCTCCTCGGCGACCTCGAACCACCCGCTCAGCAGGCCCTCGCGGAGGCGCATCCCGGGCTGCCCGCCGTGGACGTCCTGAAGGTCGCCCACCACGGCTCCGCGTACCAGGACCCGCAGTTGATACGCAGGCTCCGCCCCCGCCTGGCCGTCGTCTCGGCCGGCGCCGGGAACCCGTACGGGCATCCGTCGCCGCGCACGCTCGCCGTGCTCCGGGAGCAGGGTGCGGCCGTCGTGCGCACGGACACCGACGGGCCGGTCGCGGTGACGGGCGCGGGGAGGGAGGTCGCGGCGGTCACGAAAGCCTCCGCGGGCCGAAGGAGAGCGGGGCCAAGAGCGCACGGAAAGCAGGGACGTGAGCGCACGGGAGGCACAGACGAGAGCCCACGGAAGACAGGGACGAGAGAGCAAGAACACAGAGATGCGGGACCACAGCCCGATGTCACCGGCCCCCGGCCTGAGGGATAACTGACCCATGGACAAGATCATCAGCGACGAGGCGGTCGACGCCTACCTGAGCCGCATCGGCGTCACCCGCCCGTCCGCGCCGGATGTGGAGGCGCTGCGCGAGCTCCACATCCGCCACCTGCACGCGGTGCCCTTCGAGAACCTCTCGGTCCACCTGGGCGAGGAGGTCGTGCTGGACCCCGCCGCCCTGGTGGCCAAGGTGACCGCCGGGCGCGGCGGATTCTGCTACGAACTCAACGGCGCCTTCGCCGCGCTGCTGAGCACCCTGGGCTACCGGGTCACGCTGCTGGCCGGGCGGGTGGTGGGGCCCGACGGCTCGTTCGGGCCGCCCTTCGACCACCTCGCGCTGCGGGTCGACGCCGAGGAGCCGTGGCTGGTGGACGTCGGCTTCGGCAGGAACAGCCACTACCCGCTGCGCTTCGACGAGCGGGGGGAACAGCCCGACCCCGCCGGGACCTTCCGGATAGCCGAGACGCAGGACGGGGACCTTGACGTCCTCAAGGACGGTGAGCTGCAGTACCGCCTCGAACGCCGGCCCCGGGAGCTGGTGGACTTCGAGGGCTGCTGCTGGTGGCACCGCACCTCGCCCAAGTCCCCCTTCACCCAGGCGGTGATCTGCTCGATGCTCGCCGGCGAGGGCCGGGTCACCATCAGCGAGCGCACCCTGGTGACCACCGGCCCGACGGGCCGTCAGGTGCTGACGCTGGCGGAGGAGGAGATCCTGCCCGCCTTCCGGGAGCACTTCGGTATCGAGCTGGAGCGCGCACCGCAGGCGCGCGGTCCCGTCTCCGCGGAAGGCTGAGTCACTCCCGTTCGAGCCAGCCGTCGTACTCCTCGGCGAGCTCGCGCAGGGCGGCGAGGTCGAGTTCCCCTTCCGGGTCCTCCAGGACGACCAGCCACTGGGCATCCTCGGCGTCGTCCTCGCCGGCCAGAGCCTCGCGCACTATCTGCGGGTCGTCGTCCAGGGGGAAGCGCTGGGCGGCCTCCTCGGCCGCCTCCTCGGCGGCGTCACGGTCGGGAAGCACCAGGAGGTGCCGTACGGAATCGGTGTCTGAAGAGAGATAACGGCTGCTCACACGCACATTGTGCGATATCGGGGGACGGCTGCGCGGGGGGAGGTGTCAGTAGCGCGTGGGATGCTGGACGCGATGGCCAGGAAGACTGCACCCGACGATCTGCTCGCCCCCCTCACGCTCGCCGTGGGCCAGGAGGATCTCCTGCTGGACCGCGCCGTCCGGGAGGTGGTCGCGGCCGCCCGCGCCGCCGACGCCGACACCGACGTCCGCGACCTCACCCCCGATGCGCTCCAGCCCGGCACCCTCGCCGAGCTGACCAGCCCCTCGCTCTTCGCCGAGCGCAAGGTCGTGATCGTCCGCAACGCCCAGGACCTCTCCGCGGACACGATCAAGGACGTGAAGGGGTATCTCTCCGCGCCCGCCGAGGAGATCACCCTGGTGCTGCTCCACGCGGGCGGCGCCAAGGGCAAGGGCCTGCTGGACGCGGCGCGCAAGGCCGGGGCGCGCGAGGTCGCCTGCCCCAAGATGACCAAGCCTGCCGACCGGCTGGCGTTCGTGCGGGGTGAGTTCCGGGCGGTCGGCCGTTCCGCGACGCCCGAGGCCTGCCAGAGCCTGGTGGATGCGATCGGCAGCGATCTGCGGGAGCTGGCCAGTGCCTGCGCGCAGCTCGTCGCCGACATCGACGGCACGATCGACGCCGCCGTCGTCAGCCGCTATTACACGGGCCGCGCCGAGGCCTCCAGCTTCACCGTCGCCGACCGCGCGGTGGAGGGGCGGGCCGCCGAGGCGCTGGAGGCGCTGCGCTGGGCGATGTCCACGGGCGTCGCGCCCGTCCTGATCACGAGCGCGCTCGCCCAGGGCGTCCGCGCCATCGGCAAGCTCGCCTCCGCCCCCCGCGGGGCGCGGCCCGGGGATCTGGCCAGGGATCTCGGGATGCCGCCGTGGAAGATCGACCGGGTGCGGCAGCAGATGCGGGGCTGGTCGGCGGACGGGGTGGCCGCGGCGTTGATCGCTGTCGCGGAGGCGGACGCCGGCGTCAAGGGCGGGGGCGATGATCCCGGGTACGCCCTGGAGAAGGCGGTCGTCGCGGTCGCCCGGGCGGCCCGTAGCCGCGGCTGAGCGTCGTCGGCATGGCCCTTGATCGAGCAAGGCCCCGGAAACCCCGAAGGCCCCGGGTCACCCTTGGGGAAAGGGTGACCCGGGGCCCGGGTTCGTTCATCGAGCCGTGAGGCTCATGCCGCGCCCGCGTGGCGAACGACCGAGCGCGGCGGGGGTGCCGTACCGGAGCGGTAGAGAGGGTCCGCTGGTTCCGGTGCCGGCGAAGGGCCGGGGCTCACGCCCCGGAGAGGCTTCAGCCCTTGAGGGCGGCAACCTGCTTGGCCAGCGCCGACTTCTTGTTGGCGGCGGCGTTCTTGTGCAGGACACCCTTGGTGGCGGCCTTGTCGAGCTTCTTGCCGGCCAGGGCGACGGCGGCGGTGGCCTTGGCGGCGTCACCGGCGACGATGGCCTCGCGGGCCGCACGGACAGCGGTCTTGACCGCGGACTTGACGGCCTTGTTACGCAGGCGCGCCTTCTCGTTGGTCTTGTTCCGCTTGATCTGGGACTTGATGTTCGCCACGAAAGAGCCTTTTCAGGTTCGTTGGATTTCGAGTACTGCGTGGTGTGACCATCGTGTAGAGGGCACGACAGGCACAGTGGACCAGGCTACCAGTAGCCCCTCCGGCCGCCCAAACCGGACCGAGCCCGCCGGTCGTGGGACGATGGGGGAGTCGTATACCCGACTCCCGCCGAGACTGGCGTTCAAGCGCCGAAGTCACCGAATGGATCCTGCGTGCCCGCGACCCCTACCAACGTGCCCGAGCCGAGCCGTACCGAGCCGGCTCTGATCCGCAACTTCTGCATCATCGCGCACATCGACCATGGCAAGTCGACGCTCGCCGACCGGATGCTTCAGCTGACCGGCGTGGTCGACCAGCGGCAGATGCGCGCGCAGTACCTCGACCGGATGGACATCGAGCGCGAGCGCGGCATCACGATCAAGTCCCAGGCGGTCCGTCTGCCGTGGGCGCCCACCGAAGATGAGGGCAACACCCACATCCTCAACATGATCGACACCCCTGGTCACGTCGACTTCACCTACGAGGTCTCGCGCTCGCTCGCCGCGTGCGAGGGCTGCATCCTCCTGGTCGACGCCGCGCAGGGCATCGAGGCCCAGACCCTCGCCAACCTCTACCTGGCGATGGAGAACGACCTCACGATCATCCCGGTCCTCAACAAGATCGATCTGCCTGCCGCCCAGCCGGAGAAGTTCGCCGCCGAGCTCGCCAACCTCGTCGGCTGCGAGCCCGAGGACGTCCTCAGGGTCTCCGCCAAGACCGGCGTCGGCGTGCCCGAGCTGCTCGACCGCGTCGTCCGTGACGTCCCGGCGCCGGTCGGCGTCAAGGACGCCCCGGCCCGCGCGATGATCTTCGACTCGGTCTACGACTCCTACCGCGGCGTGGTCACCTACGTCCGTGTCGTCGACGGCGAGCTCAAGAAGCGCGAGCGCATCAAGATGATGTCGACCGGCGCCACCCACGAGCTGCTGGAGATCGGCACCAACTCGCCCGAGATGCTCCCGGCCGACGGCCTGGGCGTCGGCGAGGTGGGCTACATCATCACCGGTGTGAAGGACGTCCGGCAGTCCAAGGTCGGTGACACGATCACCTCCCAGCAGAACGGCGCCACCCAGGCCCTGGGCGGCTACAAGGACCCGAAGCCCATGGTCTTCTCGGGCCTGTACCCGCTGGACGGCTCGGACTACCCGGAGCTGCGCGAGGCCCTCGACAAGCTTCAGCTCAACGACGCCGCGCTGGTCTACGAGCCGGAGACCTCGGCCGCCCTCGGCTTCGGCTTCCGCGTCGGCTTCCTCGGCCTGCTCCACCTCGACGTGGTCCGCGAGCGGCTCGAGCGCGAGTTCGGCCTGGACCTCATCGCCACCGCGCCCAACGTGGTCTACAACGTGCGGATGGAGGACGGCGCCGAGTACGTCGTCACCAACCCGAGCGAGTTCCCCGAGGGCAAGATCGCCGAGGTGCACGAGCCGGTCGTCAAGGCGACCGTCCTCGCGCCCACCGAGTTCGTCGGCGCGATCATGGAGCTCTGCCAGTCCCGCCGCGGCACGATGCTGGGCATGGACTACCTCTCCGAGGACCGGGTCGAGCTGCGCTACACCCTCCCCCTCGCGGAGATCGTCTTCGACTTCTTCGACCAGCTGAAGTCCAAGACCCGCGGCTACGCCTCCCTCGACTACGAGCCCACGGGCGAGCAGACCGCCGACCTGGTCAAGGTCGACATCCTGCTGCACGGCGACAAGGTCGACGCCTTCTCCGCGATCACGCACAAGGAGAAGGCCTACGCCTACGGCGTGCGGCTCGTCGCCAAGCTGCGCGAGCTCATCCCGAGGCAGAACTTCGAGGTGCCGATCCAGGCCGCGATCGGCTCCCGCGTCATCGCCCGTGAGACGGTCCGTGCCATCCGCAAGGACGTCCTCGCCAAGTGCTACGGCGGTGACATCTCCCGTAAGCGGAAGCTGCTGGAGAAGCAGAAGGAAGGCAAGAAGCGGATGAAGATGGTCGGCAGCGTGGAGGTCCCCCAGGAGGCCTTCATCGCGGTGCTGTCCAGCGACGAGTCCGGGGAGAAGGGCAAGAAGTAACCCCGGCGAAGCGACCCCGGCGGACACCCGCCGGGACCTGCCTCGCAGCGCTCCGGAAGCGCCCGTTCCCCTCGGGGGACGGGCGCTTTTGCGTCATTGCCCGCCCGGGGGGCGCGCCTGCTGGTCACAGCTTCGACAAGCCCATCCCAGGCCCTTACGCAGCGAGCCCAAGCGGCCTACGCTGATCACTGCTTGGAAGGTTACTCGTGAGTCACCAGCAACGATCGGGCCCCGGAGGACGCCGTGACCGAGACACAGGCTTTGATCGAGAACCGGCCGCCCTCCGTGGCGACGATCCTCCTCGAACGCGTCGAGGCGACACCCGACGCGGAGGCCTACCGCTATCCGGTCCCCGCCCCCTCCGGCCAGGGCGCCGACACCTGGTCCTCGCTCTCCTGGGGTGAGGCGGCCGAGCGGATCTTCGCGATCGCCGCGGGCCTCGCCGACCTCGGCGTACGGGCAGAGGAGCGCGTCGCCCTCTCCAGCGCCACCCGCGTGGAGTGGATCCTCGCCGACCTCGGAGTGCTCTGCTCCGGCGCCGCCACCACCACGGTCTACCCCAGCACCAACGCCGAGGAGACGGCGTTCATCCTCTCCGACTCCGAGAGCCGGGTGCTCATCGCGGAGAACGCGGCCCAGCTCGCCAAGGCCCGCGAGCACCGCGCCGACCTGCCCGGACTCGCCCATGTCGTCGTCATCGACGAGAAGGACGCGGTCCCCGCCGACGGCGACCCCGACGGCTGGGTGCTCTCCCTCGCCGAGCTGGAGCGGCGCGGCGCCGCCCGCCTGGAGGCCGAGCCCGGCACCGTCCGCGACCGGATCGCGGCCCTGCGCTCCGATCAGCTCGCGACGCTCATCTACACCTCCGGCACCACCGGCCGCCCCAAGGGCGTCCGCCTGCCCCACGACACCTGGTCGTACATGGCGCGCGCCATCCAGGCCACCGAGATGGTCCGCCCCGACGACGTGCAGTACCTGTGGCTGCCGCTCGCCCACGTCTTCGGCAAGGTGCTGACCTGCAGCCAGATCAGCACCGGGCACGTCACCGCCGTCGACGGGCGGCAGGACCGGATCGCCGAGAACCTCCAGGCCGTCCGGCCCACCTACATGGCGGCCGTCCCGCGTATCTTCGAGAAGGTCTACAACGGCGTCGCCGCCAAGGCCCGCGAGGGCGGCGGGGCCAAGTACAAGATCTTCCGCTGGGCCGCCGAGGTCGCCCGCGAGTACGCCAGGGTCTCGCAGGAGAACTTCCGCCGCACCGGCAGCAGGACCGTCCCCTTCGGCCTCGCCGCGCAGCACAGGATCGCGGACGCCCTCGTCTACGCCAAGATCCGCGAGGCCTTCGGCGGCCGGCTGCGCGCCTGCGTCTCCGGCGCCTCCGCGCTGCCCGTGGACATCGGCCTGTTCTTCTCCGGCGCCGGCATCCACATCCTGGAGGGCTACGGCCTCACCGAGACCAGCGCCGCCAGCTTCGTCAACCCCGGCGAGGCCTATCGCACCGGTACCGTCGGCAAGCCGCTGCCCGGCACCGAGGTCCGTATCGCCGACGACGGCGAGATCCTGCTGCGCGGCCCCGGCGTCATGGCCGGCTACCACGGCCTGCCCGAGAAGACCGCCGAGGTCCTGGAGAGCGACGGCTGGTTCCACACCGGCGACATCGGCGAGCTCTCGCCCGACGGCTACCTGCGCATCACCGACCGCAAGAAGGACCTGATCAAGACCTCGGGCGGCAAGTACGTCGCACCGACCGAGATCGAGGGCCGCTTCAAGTCCCTGTGCCCCTTCGTCTCCAACGCCGTCGTGCACGGAGCCGACCGCAACTACTGCACCGCGCTCCTCGCGCTCGACGAGCCCACCCTCATGACCTGGGCCGCCGAGCGCGGCCTGGCGGGCAAGTCCTACGCCGAGGTCGTCGCGGACCCGCGGACCACCGAGCTCATCGAGGGCTACGTCGAGCGGGTCAACGAGGGCCTCCAGCGCTGGCAGACGATCAAGAAGTTCCGGCTGCTGCCGCGCGACCTCGACGTCGAGCACGGCGAGCTCACGCCGAGCCTGAAGCTGAAGCGGCCCGTCGTGGAGCGGCGCTACAAGGACCTGATCGAGGAGATGTACGAGGGGGCTCGCGAGAAGTGATCACCGGGAGGTGACCCGGCCGGTGCCGGCAGCCGGGGCGGTTCCGGTCCGGCCGGTCCCGGTCCGGCCGGTCCGCTCCGGCGATGCCGGACAATGGACCCATGCCTTCCGTACTGCCTGACGGCGAACCCATGCCCGAGGACGGGGCTCTGCCCGGTCACGCCCTTGCCGGCGCCGGGCAGCGGCCGCTCGGGTTCTACCTGCACGTGCCCTACTGCGCGACGCGCTGCGGGTACTGCGACTTCAACACGTACACCGCGAGCGAGCTGCGCGGCTCCGGCGGCGCGCTCGCCTCGCGGGACAACTACGCCGAGACGGTCGCCGAGGAGATCCGCCTCGCACGGAAGGTCCTGGGCGACGACCCGCGCCCCATCGAGACCGTCTTCGTCGGCGGCGGCACGCCCACGCTGCTGCCCGCCGCCGACCTCGTGCGGATGCTCGCGGCGATCCGCGACGAGTTCGGCCTCGCGGACGGCGCGGAGGTCACCACCGAGGCCAACCCGGAGTCCGTCGACCCGCGCTACCTCGCGGAGCTGCGCGAGGGCGGCTTCAACCGGATCTCCTTCGGCATGCAGAGCGCCCGGCAGCACGTCCTGAAGGTCCTCGACCGCACGCACACGCCCGGCCGCCCCGAGGCGTGCGTCGGCGAGGCGCGCGCGGCCGGCTTCGAGCACGTCAACCTCGACCTGATCTACGGCACGCCCGGGGAGTCGGACGACGACTGGCGCGCCTCCCTCGACGCGGCGATCGGCGCCGGCCCCGACCACGTCTCCGCGTACGCGCTCATCGTCGAGGAGGGCACCCAGCTGGCCCGCCGCATCCGCCGCGGCGAGGTCCCGATGACGGACGACGACGTCCACGCCGACCGCTACCTCATCGCCGAGGAGGCGCTCACGGCCGCGGGCTTCTCCTGGTACGAGGTCTCCAACTGGGCCACGACCGACGCCGGCCGCTGCCGCCACAACGAGCTCTACTGGCGCGGGGCGGACTGGTGGGGCGCGGGACCCGGCGCGCACTCCCACGTGGGGGGCGTGCGGTGGTGGAACGTCAAGCACCCGGGCGCGTATGCGCAGGCGCTGGCCGAGGGACGCTCCCCGGGTGCGGGCCGTGAGGTCCTGCCGGAGGAGGACCGGCGGGTCGAGCGGATCCTGCTGGAACTGCGGCTGGTGGACGGCTGCCCTCTGTCGCTGCTGCGGCCGGCCGGCGCGGCGGCGGCCGAGCGCGCGCTCGCGGACGGCCTGCTGCAGTCCGGGCCGTACGAGGCGGGCCGGGCGGTCCTGACCCTACGGGGCCGGCTCCTGGCGGATGCGGTGGTCCGGGACCTGGTGGACTAGGGCCTGGACCTGAGGCGCCGGGTCATTCCGCCGGACCCTCGCCGTGGTGGTGCAGCGCCGCTGCGGCGGGTCTGTTTCCCGCCGCAGCGGCGGATCACCACGACGTGGCAGTCCTGCGGTGCCGATTCGTGCTCAAGTCGCCCGGCGAAAGCACCGTCGAGGGGGCCTACGCCGGTGCCGTCACAAAGTCGATCAGCTCTTCCACCCGGCCGAGGAGCTCCGGCTCCAGGTCCTTGTACGAGCGCACGCTCGAAAGGATCCGCTGCCACGCGGCGCCCGTATTCACGGGGCGCCACCCGAGCGCCTCGCACACCCCCGTCTTCCAGTCCTGCCCCCGCGGCACCCGCGGCCACTCCCGGATGCCCAAAGACGACGGCTTCACCGCCTCCCACACATCCACGTACGGGTGACCCACGACCAGCACGTGCTCGCCCGTCACCTCCGCCGCGATCCTCGACTCCTTCGAGCCGGGCACGAGGTGGTCCACCAGGACGCCCAGCCGGGCGTCCGGCCCGGGGGCGAAGGAGCGGACGATGGCCGGGAGGTCGTCGATGCCCTCCAGGTACTCGACGACCACGCCCTCGATGCGCAGGTCGTCGCCCCACACCCGCTCCACGAGCTCGGCGTCGTGGCGGCCCTCCACGTAGATGCGGCCCGCCCGGGCGACGCGCGCCCGCGCCCCGGGGACGGCGATCGAGCCGGAGGCGGTCCGCGCGGGCCCCTGAGGAGCGCGTGCCGCACCCGTAGGGCGTACGAGGGTGACGACGCGCCCCTCCAGCAGGAAGCCGCGGGGCTCCATCGGGAAGACCCGGTGCTTGCCGAAGCGGTCCTCCAGAGTGACGGTCGGCCCCTGCGCCGTCTTCTCGCACCGGATCACCGCCCCGCAGAACCCGGTGGTGACCTCCTCGACCACGAGGTCGGCCTCGGCGGCCACCTCGGGCGCGGGCTGCTGCTTCTTCCAGGGAGGAGTGAGATCGGGTCCGTACTGTCTGCTGCGCATGGCGATCATTCTTCCCGGGACACGCCGAAGCGTGCCGCCAAGGCGTCCCGCTGCGCCCGTACGAACGCCGCGTCCACCACCGCCCCGTGCCCCGGCACGTACAGCGCGTCCTCGCCGCCGAGCGCCAGCAGCCGGTCCAGGGCCGCGGGCCACCGGTGGGGCAGCGCGTCCGGCCCGGCCTGGGGTTCGCCGGACTCCTCCACCAGGTCCCCGCAGAAGACGACCTCGGGTGCCCCGCCCGAGCCCGCGACGAAGACCGCCAGGTCGTGCGCGGTGTGCCCGGGCCCGAGGTTGGCGAGGAGCACCTGCCGCCCGCCGCCCAAGTCCAGCGTCAGCTCCCCGCTGACCGGGTGCCGGGGCGTGACGAGCCGCTCGGCGGCCTCCGCGGCGGCCCCGGGCGCGAGCCCGTACCGCTCCGCGTCCAGGCGCAGCTCCTTGCGCTCGCGCCGCATCAGGTCGGCGGCGCCCACGGCCCCGTACACCTGCGTGCCCGGGAAGGCCGCCGTGCCGAAGACGTGATCGAAGTGGGGGTGCGTCAGAGCGATATGCGTCACTTCCCGGCCGAACAGCTCCCGCACCTCGCGCCCGAGCCCCGCGCCCTCCGCGACCGTCGAGCCGGTGTCCACGAGCAGCACGCCCGTACTGCCCGCGACGGCCCCGACGGTGGCGTCCCACGTCGGCATCCGGCGGCGCGCGACGCCCGGCGCGAGCCGCTCCCACCGTGCTGCATCCCCCTGGCCTTGCTGACCGCTGTCCATACCAGGACGCTAGCGGGAGCGCGGTACGGTTGCCCGTCCGGAGTCCTCCCGCGGGCGGGCGGCGGGCACGCGGCGGGGACGGCTCTTGCCCTGCCTGTGGTGCACGGCCGTACACTGGCTGGAGGGCTTTGGCACTCGCGACTGCTGAGTGCCAGGAACGGGCCCCGTAAGACGGTCTGGACTTGGAGGTGCGCGCGATGCTGAGCGAACGCAGGCTCGAGGTGTTGCGCGCCATCGTCCAGGACTATGTGGGCACAGAGGAGCCGGTCGGCTCCAAGGCCCTCACCGAGCGGCACCGGCTGGGCGTCTCCCCGGCCACGGTGCGCAATGACATGGCCGCGCTGGAGGAGGAGGGCTTCATCGCCCAGCCGCACACCAGCGCCGGCCGCATCCCGACCGACAAGGGCTACCGGCTCTTCGTCGACCGCCTGGCGGGCGTCAAGCCCCTGTCGACGCCGGAGCGGCGCGCCATCCAGAACTTCCTGGACGGCGCCGTCGACCTGGACGACGTCGTGGGCCGCACGGTCCGCCTGCTGGCGCAGCTGACCCGGCAGGTCGCGGTGGTGCAGTATCCGTCGCTGACCCGTTCGACGGTGCGCCACGTGGAGCTGCTCTCGCTGGCCCCGGCCCGCGTCATGCTCGTGCTGATCACGGACACCGGGCGGGTCGAGCAGCGCATGATCGACTGCCCGGCCCCGATCGGCGAGATCTCCCTCGCGGATCTGCGCGCGCGGCTCAACAGCCGTGTCGTGGGCCGCCGGTTCACGGACGTCCCGCAGCTGGTGGCGGATCTGGCCGAGTCCTTCGAGCAGGAGGACCGCGGAACCGTTTCTACGGTGCTGGCCACCCTGCTGGAGACGCTGGTCGAGGAGACCGAGGAGCGGCTGATGATCGGCGGCACCGCCAATCTCACCCGTTTCGGTCACGACTTCCCCCTCACCATCCGGCCCGTGCTGGAGGCGCTGGAGGAGCAGGTCGTGCTGCTGAAGCTGCTGGGCGAGGCCAAGGACTCCGGGATGACGGTGCGCATCGGTCATGAGAACGCTCACGAGGGACTGAACTCCACATCGGTCGTCGCCGTCGGCTACGGTTCGGGCGACGAGGCAGTCGCCAAACTCGGCGTGGTCGGACCGACCCGCATGGACTACCCCGGAACGATGGGAGCGGTACGCGCAGTGGCACGTTACGTCGGACAGATCCTGGCGGAGTCGTAAGTGGCCACGGATTACTACGCGGTCCTGGGCGTACGGCGCGACGCCTCGCAGGACGAGATCAAGAAGGCCTTCCGCCGCCTCGCCCGCGAGCTGCACCCGGACGTCAATCCGGACCCGAAGACGCAGGAGCGGTTCAAGGAGATCAACGCCGCCTACGAGGTGCTCTCGGACCCGCAGAAGAAGCAGGTCTACGACCTCGGCGGCGACCCGCTCTCGGCGTCCGGCGGCGGTGGCGGCGCCGGTGGCTTCGGCGCGGGCTTCGGCAATTTCTCCGACATCATGGACGCCTTCTTCGGACAGGCGTCGCAGCGCGGCCCGCGCTCGCGCACCCGGCGCGGCCAGGACGCCATGATCCGTCTCGAAGTGACCCTCGACGAGGCCGCCTTCGGGACGACCAAGGAGATCCAGGTCGACACCGCCGTCGTCTGCACCACCTGCAGCGGCGAGGGCGCGGCCCCCGGCACCTCCGCCCAGACGTGCGACATGTGCCGCGGCCGCGGCGAGGTCTCGCAGGTCACCCGCTCCTTCCTCGGCCAGGTCATGACCTCCCGGCCGTGCCCGCAGTGCCAGGGCTTCGGCACCGTCGTGCCCACCCCCTGCCCGGAGTGCGCCGGCGACGGCCGCGTCCGGTCGCGGCGCACCCTGACGGTCAAGATCCCGGCCGGTGTCGACAACGGCACCCGGATCCAGCTCGCGGGCGAGGGCGAGGTCGGCCCCGGCGGCGGCCCCGCCGGCGACCTGTACGTCGAGATCCACGAGAAGCCGCACACGGTCTTCCAGCGCCGCGGTGACGACCTGCACTGCACGGTCACCATCCCGATGACGGCCGCGGCCCTCGGCACGAAGGTGCCGCTGGAGACCCTGGACGGCGTCGAGGAGATCGACATCCGCCCCGGCACGCAGTCGGGCCAGTCGATCCCGCTGCACCAGCGCGGCGTCACGCACCTGCGCGGTGGCGGCCGCGGCGACCTCGTCGTGCACGTCGAGGTCATCACCCCCAACAAGCTCGACCCGCAGCAGGAAGAGCTGCTGCGGCAGCTGGCGAAGCTGCGGGGCGAGGAGCGGCCGATGGGCGAGTTCAAGCCGGGGCAGCAAGGGCTGTTCTCGCGGCTGAAGGATGCGTTCAACGGGCGGTAGGCGCTGGGCCGGGGGTCCGGGGGTTGGCCCCCGGGCGGGCACAGTAAGCCGGGGCAGCAGGGGCTGTTCTCGCGGCTGAAGGATGCGTTCAACGGGCGGTAGGCGCTGGGCCGGGGAGGGGCGCTGAGCGCGCCCCGTTCCCGCGTGGTCCCCTACGCAGCTGTGTGGTCTTTTTCACCGGACGGGCTCGGATCGAGCCCGTCCGGTGATTGACATGGTCTGTGACACGATGTGGTCATGGCATTCGAACCCAGGGTGGTCGGGCGTGTGACGGCCTCCGCGCTCACCGGCCTGTGCCGGCACCCGGTCGTGCAGGCGCCCATGGCCGGCGGCGCCTCGGGGCCCGCCCTCGCGGCCGCGGTGTCCGAGGCCGGCGGCCTCGGCTTCCTGGCCGCCGGTTACAAGACGCCCGCGGCGATGTACGAAGAGATCAAGCAGCTCCGCGCCCGCACCACCGCACCCTTCGGTGTGAATCTGTTCATGCCGCAGCCCCCCGCCGCCGACCCGGCGGCCGTCGAGGTCTACGCCGAGCAGCTCGCCGGCGAGTCCGCCTGGTACGAGACGCCGCTGGGCGACCGGGACCGCGGCGGCGACGACGCCTACGACGCGAAGCTCGCGATCCTCCTCGACGACCCCGTGCCGGTCGTATCGTTCACCTTCGGCTGCCCCTCGCGCGAGGCCGTCGCCGCCCTCGCCGCCGCCGGCACGCTGACCGTCGTCACCGTCACCTCGGCCGCCGAGGCGCTGGCCGCCCGCGACGCCGGTGCGGACGCCGTGTGCGCCCAGGGCATCGAGGCCGGCGGCCACCAGGGCACCCACCGCGACGACCCGCACGCCGACGGCACGGGCGCGGGCCTCGGCCTGCTGTCCCTGCTCGCCCAGGTCCGCGACGCCGTCGACCTCCCCGTGATCGCCACCGGCGGGCTGATGCGCGGCGAGCAGATAGCCGCCGTCCTCGCCGCGGGCGCGAGCGCCGCGCAGCTCGGCACCGCCTTCCTGGCCTGCCCCGAGTCCGGCGCCCACGCCCTGCACAAACAGGCCCTGACCGACCCGATGTTCGTCGGCACGGAGCTCACCCGGGCCTTCTCGGGCCGCCCCGCCCGCGGCCTGGCGAACCGTTTCATCCACGAGCACGGCCCGTACGCCCCCGCCGCCTACCCCCAGGTCCACTACCTGACGGCAGGGCTGCGCAAGGCCGCCGCCGAAGCGGGCGACCCGCAGGCGATGGCCCTGTGGGCCGGTCAGGGCCACCGCCTCGTGCGGCCCCTGCCCGCCGCCGCGCTCATCGAGACGCTCATCACCGAACTCGACGCGGCGCGGGACACATCGACGCGGGGGGAGCGGGGCACGGTACGGGGGAGCGAGACGCGGGGGAGCGAAATGCGAGGGAGCGAGTCATGACAGCGCCGGTGTTCCTGGTCGAGGAGGACGCCCTGACGGGGGTCTTCCCCGGCACCGTCTTCCCCCTCGACGGCCCCGAAGGGCGCCACGCGGTCTCCGTCCGCCGCCTCCGGGTCGGCGAGGAGATCGGCCTGACGGACGGTCAGGGCACGGGCGCCTTCGGCACCGTGGCCGCCGTCGAGGGCAAGGACCGGCTCGACGTCGCCGTGACGTCCGTACGCTCCGAGCCGCAGCCCGAGCCCCGCATCACCGTCGTCCAGGCCCTGCCCAAGGGCGACCGCGGCGAAGTCGCCGTCGAGACCATGACCGAGACCGGCGTCGACGCGATCGTCCCCTGGGCCGCCTCCCGCTGCATCACCCAGTGGAAGGGCGACCGCGGCCTGAAGTCCCTCGGCAAGTGGCGCGCCACCGCCCGCGAGGCCGGCAAGCAGTCCCGCCGCCTCCGGTTCCCCGAGATCACCGACCCGATGACGACCCGCCAGGTCGCCGGGCTGCTCGCCGACGCCGCCTTCGCCGCCGTCCTCCACGAGGAGGGCCACAGCGCCCCGCTCGCCACGGCCCCGCTGCCCGCGACGGGCGACATCGTCCTGATCGTCGGCCCCGAGGGAGGCGTCTCCCCCGAGGAACTCGCGGCGTTCGCCGAGGCGGGCGCCCGGCCGTACCGCCTGGGGGCGAGTGTCCTGCGCACGTCGACCGCGGGCACGGCGGCCACGGCGCTGCTGCTGGGGCGCACGGGCCGCTGGTCCTGAGGGCGCTGGGCCTGCGGCCCGCGTAAGACGACTTCGATAGGTATGAGGATGACGGGGGTCACGAGGGGGGAGCGAGCTCTGCCATGGCAGCACAACTCCGCACACGGGACTACGGCCAGATGCTCGACCTCGTGGTCGCCGTCCTGGAGAACGAGAACGTCGACACAGCCTGGCACGTGATCTCCCGGGAGCTCCTGGACTCCCTGGGCTGCGACTCGGCCACCTTCTCCGAAGTCCTGCTCGCCGAGGGCACCGGGACGGTCCGGGGCTGGGCGCCGGAAGAACTCAGCGGCATCGTCGAAGGCCTCGTCCAACGACGCATCCGGCAACGCCACCCCCTCCTCGACTACGGGATGACCCAACAGGACCCCGTCAACATCGCCGACATCTGCGACGGCTGGCGCAACACCGCCTGGTACGAGGAGGCGCGGCGCGACTTCGGCGTCACCCAGCAGATCGGCGTCCCCCTCGCCTGCGAGAACGGCAAGATGTGCGTCGCCCTCATCGGCCGCCGCGGCGACTTCACCTCGCACGACATGGCCTTCTTGACCCGGCTCCAGCCGGTCATCCGGACCATGGCCAGCCACGTGTACGAACTGAAACGCCTCCGCAGCGCGGTGGCCCCCGTGCCCGGGGCCGACCTGACGCCGCGTGAGGCCACGGTCCTCGGGCTCCTGGCCGAAGGCCTCACCGCGGCCGCCATCGCCCGCCGCCTGGCGATCTCCCCCCACACGGTGAACCGCCACCTGGAACGGATCTATCGAAAGCTCGGCACGAACAATCGCGTCTCGACGCTGGTGGTCGCCCGGCAGGGCGGGCTCGTCGCCTGAGCAGGCGGCTGAGTAGGAAGATCTTCCTATGTCCCGGCGGGACGCCCGTCGGCGAAGCTGTCTCGTACGGAACGGCCGCGGCCGGCCGCCGGATACGGGGGTACCGGCGGCCCGCCGGGTCAGCGGGGTCAGCTCGCGCTGGGCGTTCCGGTTTTTATGCGGGTTATGAGGGGGCGGAGCGCGGCCCGGGTTGTGGCCAGGACCACGTCCGGGGTTTCGCTCTCGCGGAGGAGGACGGCGCTGCCGGGTGCCGCGAGGCAGAGACAGTGGAGCCCGCCTCGCAGTACGAGGACTTCTGCCAGAGTAACGCGGTCACAGCATGGCCTCCCGCCCCAGCGCACGGGCTGGGGATCCGGCCTTTATCCGGGCTATGAGGGGCCGGAGTCTGGCAGGTGTTGTGGTGAGTATGGTGCTGGGAACTTCGCTTTCGCGGAGCAGTATGGTGCCGGTTTCGCCGGCGGCTAGGCAGAGGCATGAAGATCCCTCTTGGCAGTAGGAGGACTTCCTCCAGTCGAGCCTGGTCATGGCATGACCCTTCAGTCGTCTCTGGAGATGCGGCGGATGATGTCGCGGGAATCAGAGGGCGAAAGCGCCGCGCTCTCCATTCGGTCCAGTACGAGCCGGTTCTTCTGAAGCTGGGGCACGTTCTCGACCAGAGCGCCGCCGTGCACCGTGTCGATGTGCACGGTGTCGAGATGGGCGACAGGGCCACAGAAGTAGTCGATTCCCTGGCCGGAGGTAGGAAAGAGCTGCCCTCCGAAGGGGATGACCAGAATGGTGATTCCCTCGCGCTCGCTCAGGCTGAGTAGATGGTCGAGCTGGGCTCTTGCAACGGCTGTACCGCCGAAGCGCATTCGCAGGGCTGCTTCGTGGATGATCGCCGTGTAGGACGGCGGGGTCTCCCGGTAGAGGATCGCTTGCCGTTTGATCCGGAATCCGACCCGGTATTCGATCTCGTGCGGGAGCAGAGGTGGGACAGCCTCGCGGAAGAGCGCGCGGGCGTGTTCGGGGGTCTGCAGCAGCCCAGGAATGTTGATCACCTGGGATACGCGCAGGGCCCTCGCGTGGTGCTCAGCCTCGGCGAGGCTTAGCAGGCTGGCAGGAAGCGTGTCGTGGTACTCCTCCCACCAGCCTCGGTGGCGTTCTCCGGCCATAACCGCCAGGGCGTTGATGAGGGCTTGGTCCGTGCAGCAGTAGTTGTTCGCCATGGCACGCACTCGGTCCGGGCTGACACCTACGCGCCCTGCCTCGATGTTGCTGATCTGGGCCTGGCTCGTGCCGAGCAGGCGGCCCGCTTCAGTGGAGGACACTCCTGCTGCCTCGCGGAGCTTGCGTAGTTCGCTGCCGAGGCGAAGCTGACGGGTGGTTGATCTGTCCCTCACGGGCACTGCACCCCCTCCTTGCTCGAACACAGTGAGCACTCGTAGTCCGGGCGGGTGGTATGGATAAGCCCTTTCCTTGAGGCTGGAAATAACTTATCTGCGCGGCACTAGAGTGTGACGCAAGCCACGGAGCGTGGCTCAACCCCCCACCTCGCCGGGAGAGTTGCATGGTCACCGTATCCGCATCGCGGCCCTGGACGTACACGCTCGAACTGCCACGCGATCCATCCGCACAAGCAGTCGCACGGGCCGTGCTGCGGGCCGTACTCAGCGAGCGGGGCATGGCGGAACTGACCGGCGCCGCCGAGACGTTGACGGCCGAGCTCATCGCCACCGCCCCGGCCCCCGCAGGGGCGCCGCTGCGGCTGCGGCTGCGTGGGGGCGAGGGCGGCGGCCGGCTGCAGGTGAGCGTGGGTGGCCACATCACCGAGGTGGCGGAGGAGCACGGCCGCACGGCCGTCCCGCTCGCCGGTTGCCGCGAGTGCGCCGCGCTGGACGCGGCGCGGCGGGAGGCCGAAGTCCACGGCGGGGACAAGGCCGTGGACGCGGCGATCGCCGTACGGCGGCACTTCCGCATGACGCACCGGCTGCCGGAAGGGGCGACGGGGTGACCAAGGTCGTGGGTCGCCTCGTGGCGCGGTGCGCGCACGCGGCGGGGTGGACGCAAGAGGGAGACGCGGCGAGATGCGACCGCTGTGGAACCCGGCGCTTCACGGGCTATGGGGCGCTGCTGATCCCGGAGTTGCCGCAGTGGGAGGCGGGCAGCGGCAGGTAGCGGGTGGTGAGGACGGCTTGTGTGCCACTGTCCGTGAGCATCAGCATGGTCCCCTGACGGGGGCCGGGCGAGGGGAGTGATCTGCGGTGGCTGTCCAGGATGGCGACAGGATTCGTGTCGAGGCGAGCGGTTCAGGGTGGGCCGACGGGGTCGAGGGCGTTGTCGCCGGGACGTGGGAAGGCCGCCTGCGGATCAGGGTCACCAAGAACGCACCACCAGGGGTGAGCGCGATCCTCTTGGAAGAGGACGCCGTGTACGACCAGCTCGGGGTGTCGGAACTGATGCCGTTGTGCTCGTCCTGCCAGGGGAGCGGAAAGCTCGAGTGGGAGGACGAGGACGGGTGGCAGCACGAAGCACCGTGCACTCCGTGCAACGGTGAGGGCGAAGCGAATCCGTGAGACCGCCCCCTGACTGGCCTCTGCGGCTCGTGGGGGTGGGGGTCAGAACAGGCTGGCAGCGGGGGGAGGGGTGGGGGGGCTCGGGTTCGGTGGTTTGGCTGTGCGGCCGGTGGGTTGTCGGCCGCCGTACTCGTGCCGTCGCGGATGCGGCTGCGTGAGGAGACCGGTCTGTCCGTCTGTGGCTGAGGGGGAGCGGGCTGCTGCCGCGATGTGTCTGGGCCCGGTGGGGGCGCTTCGCTCAGCTCGCGTACGTGGTGGTTGCTCGTCCGGCTGCAGATTGGTGGGGGTGGCGGCTGTTTGTGGACGGAAATCCACCGGCCCGGCCTGGAGCAGCGGGTGGATAAGTGGCCTGGGACGGCGGCTGGGTGCCTCAGTGGCCAGTGTTGGTGCTCTTTGATATTTCCCGCCCGCCGCTCTCGGGTTCCCCCAGACCTGCTCCCCCTCGATTCACCACTGTGCGGGGAAGAGACCCGGGGATCCAGCGTATGCCTGGCCTGTCAGCCGACTGGCGGGGCGGGCGGCTGCTCGAGGGAGGGACGGTACGGCCGTAGGCGCCCCGTCGCTTCCGCACGCGCCTGTGGGTGCTGATGCCCGCCGCTTACAAGGGAGTTGTGGGTGTGGCTACGGTGAGTGGTAACCCCGTTCAGGAAGGGCTTCTGTGAAGCGCATGCATCGTTTCTTCTCGCCCCTTGTCGGTGCCACGGTGCTGGGGGCGGTCTTGGCACTCGCCGGGCCGGCGGCTGCGTCGGATCGCGGTGAACCGGGGCCGTCCCATGGCGCCGTCTTCGGCGGTCTGCTGTCGGGTCTCGGTTCCAAGAACGCCGACGCCCACAGCAGCACCTGTGGCGGGCCACGTACCAATGTGGGCGTCCGCGTCGAGTGCTCTGTGAACCACGGCACGCACGACAAGAAGTCCCCTGAGAGTACGGGGAACGGGGCGGTCTTCGGCGGGGCGCTGTCGAACATCGCCTCCGGCAACGCCTCCGACCACAGCAACTCCTGTGGCAACGGCCTGGTCAGCATCATGAGCCACACCACCTGCACTGTCCATGACCACAGGTGACCTGCCTGTCGGGCCACACATGGCCCGACAGGCGTCGATCCAGCCGGAGAGCCCGCAGAAGCAACCGCAGCCACAGCACGACATCGAGGCGCTTCGCCCGGCACAGTGGTCGCTTCTGCGGGAGCTGCGCCTGCATGCGCTGGGCCAGGACGGCACCGTATTCGACGCGTCGCCCGAGACCGAAGCCGCGCTCCCTGCCTCCTACTGGCAAGAGGTCCTGGCCACTTCCACCATCTGGGTGGCCACCGCCGGCGATGCTCCCGCAGGAATGGTCCGCTACACGCCCCACGACGGGTACGGGCACGGGGGAAGCCTGTGGATCGACCCCCACGGCCGGACACGCGGACTCGCCCGGCGCCTCATGCTCACGGCGGTCGACCACGCCCGCCGACGCGGCGACAGCGAACTGCGGGGTTCCGTCCTCCCCGACAACAGACCCGCCGTCCGGCTCTTCCGCAGCCTCGGCGCCGTCCCCACGGGATGGCTCAAACCCAGAAACCACCCACCCCACGCCCTGCGCATCGAAATGAGCATCCCGCTCAGCCAGTGTCCACGGACATGACCGCCGGCAGCCTTGGAGCGTGGAGCGAGCCACGCCCGTCACGACCACGTGGCCGGCCACTTCGTTGAATCCTCTGGCCGCAGGGTGGCCTTGGGGTGTAGTGGCGGCCTCATATTCCACCGGCCTGGGTTGTCGGGCGGCGGATAAGTGGCCTGGGATGGCAGCTGGCCGTCTCTGGAGTCTCACGAGCTCCCCCTCTCCTCACCAGCCCCTACCCAGGGTCAGTCGGACGCTCGGCCACGATGGTGGCGCGCTGAGCGAAGCGCCCACGACGGGCTGCACCACATCGCGGCAGCTGCCAGCTCCCCCTCAGCCACAGACGGAGGGACCGGTCTCCTTACGCGCCCGCAGGTGTGACGGCGCGAGTACGGTGGCCCACTTCCCACCGGCCGCACAGCCAAACCACCGGACCCGAGCCCCCCACCCCTCCCCCTGCTGCCAGCCTGCCCTGACCTCAGCCCCCACCCATGCTGTGGGATGAAGACGGACCTCTGCGGGGTGTGTGCCTGCTGTTACGCCTCTTCCGCGGGAGTGGCGGCCACCCGCCAGCCGGGGAATTTACAGGTCACCGGCCACGCCGCCCCCCTGGCGGGGCCGGTGTGTCCCTTAGCGTTTCCGGCGTGAAGATCTCGGTTCTGGTCGTGGACGGCGTGTTCGACTCCGGGCTCGCGTCCGTGCTCGACGTGCTGCAGACGGCCAACGAACTGCGCCACGAGGTGCCGCAGCCCCCGCCCCCGTGGGCGGTCGCCTGTGTCAGCCCGTACACGACGACCGTGCGGACCGCTGCCGGGCACCGGGTGGATGCCGTGCACCCGGAGGCGGCCCCCGTGCCCGAGGCGCTCGTCGTGCCCGGGGTCGGGCACAGGCGGGCCGGGCCGCTGGCCGAGTGGGTCGCCTCGCCGGACCGGGCGGCCGAACGGGAGCTCGTCCGGCGGGCCCGTGCCACCCGTACGGCCCTCGCCGCCGCCTGCACCGGCACGTTCCTGCTCGCGGAGAGCGGCGTGCTCGACGGGCAGCCCGCCACCAC
Source organism: Streptomyces rectiverticillatus (assembly GCF_013394065.1). NCBI lineage: Bacteria > Bacillati > Actinomycetota > Actinomycetes > Kitasatosporales > Streptomycetaceae > Streptomyces > Streptomyces rectiverticillatus. Next base: position 2,449,760 of record NZ_CP040752.1, on the reverse strand, counting down.
CACCTGGTGGCTCGCGCCCGGCTTCCGGCAGCGCTACCCCGAGGTCCTGCTGGACGAGACGCGCATACTCGCCCACGCCCCGGGCGTGACCACGGCCGGCGCCGCCACGGCGCACCTGGACCTCGCGCTGTCGCTCGTGCGGGACCGCAGCCCGGCCCTCGCGGAACTCACAGCCCGCTATCTGCTCATCGACACCCGCCCCGCCCAGACGGGCTACGCCGTGCCCAGCCACCTGGCCCGTACCGACCCGCTGGTCGCCGGGTACGAGCGCTGGGTGCGCGAACACCTCGAACAGCCGCTGCGCATCGCGGACGTCGCCCGCGGCCTGGGCGTGAGCGAGCGCACCCTGCAGCGTGCCGTGGACCGCGTCCTCGGCATGTCGCCGCTGCGCTTCGCCCAGCGCATCCGGCTCGAACAGGCCGCGCACCTGCTCCGTACGACCGCCCTGCCCACCGACGCCGTGGCCCGCCGCGTCGGCTACGAGAACGCCACCACCCTCACCACCCTCCTCCGCGAACGCCTCGGCACCACCCCGGGCCGGCTCCGCCGCCGGTCCGGACAGCCCGTAGGGTCAGTGTGATGATCATGGACTGGCTCTCCGAAGAAGAGGAATGCGTTCTCGTCAACGCCCGGGAAATGTCACCGCTCTGGTCCGTCGTGGCCGACTGGACCCGTGGCGGAGACGAAGCCGAGTGCGCGGCTGTCGTTCCCGTTTTCGCCGACATCGTCGGCCGGTGGGCGCGAGCCGGATACGTCGAGGTCTACCTCGGTGACGAGTGGCCCGCGCATCAGGGCGGGGAGCGGTTGACCGGCGAGGCGCTTGAGGAAGTGCTCCGCCGGCCGTCCACCTGGGAGTACCGGGAAACGCCACCAGTGATCGGGTTGCTGGCGGGGCCGGCGCCGGCGCCTTCCCCCTGACGCGTCCTACGCCTCCTACGCGCTCAGCCGCACGCCTTCCCGTTCCCGTCCGGGTCCAGCCTCAGCGGGTCGTCCTTCCCGTTCACCCTCAGGTTCTTGTAGCCGTGTTTCCCCAGCCAGTCGCAGCGCGCGGCAGTCGTGGGCGCCACCCCCTTCGGGAACACCGTCGGCACGCACACGTTCTCCGCGCCGTAGTGGCGGTCGCAGCCCGCGATCTGCGTGTCCACCTCGGCCGAGGCTCGCTCGGGCTCCGGCTTCTTCGCGTGGCTCGCCGGCATGCCGTCCGCGAAGCCGTGCACCATCGGGCTCGCCTCCGCCGCCGTCGCCTGCGGCCCGCCCAGGTGCACCCACGACGCCACCGACGGGACCCCGGCCGCGTCGACCGCGAACAGCATGTACCAGCCGGGCGGCGCCAGGTTCGGGTTGCTCGTCACGTTCAGGTCGATCGTCTTCCCGTCCGAGCCCACCGACATCGGCAGGTCGACGAAGCGCTGGTTGGGGTCGGAGGAGTGGGTGACCGCCGCCGGACGGATCAGTTCCGCCTTGACCACCGGGCGGTCCACCGTGATCCGCTGCGTGCTCGCGTAGCTCCACCGGTCCGTCGCGACCGACGTGATCTGCGGGCGCGCGCCCTTGTAGAGGTACGGCGGGGTGTAGATGGACACGTGGTCGTCGAAGGTGCCGTTGCCGGGGTTGTCGCCCACGGCCATCACCCGGCCGTCCGGCAGCAGGAACGCCGACGAGTGGTACGTCCGCGGGATCGGGTCCGTCGCCAGGCCCGGCTGGAAGGTGTTCGACGCCGGGTTGAACATCGACGCCTCGTACACCGGATCCGCCCGGTCGTGCAGGCCGCCGCCCGTCTCCAGGACCTTCCCGTCGGGCAGCAGCACCGCCGAGACGTACATCTTGCCCTGGCGGCCCGTCTGCGGTTTGCGGCCCCCGCCCTGGTCCACCGTGCCCTGCGGCAGCAGCGGCCCCGGCGCATACGCCGGGTTCGGCTTCTTCAGGTCGATGATGTCCGTGTGGCGGTTCGCCTCCGGGTTGGTGTTGACGTTGCCGCCGCCCATCGTCAGGACCCGCTGGTCCTGCGCCGGCGGCAGCAGGACGCTCGCGGACTGGTCGCGGTGGTCCTTGTCCTGCAGCCCCGGCACGTCCGTGATCTTGTTGGCGTCGTAGTCGTAGACCGACGCCCCCGTGCCCGGTGTGCCGTTGCCGAAGACGTGGCTGCCGGAGTAGAACAGGCGCCCGTCCTGCATGAGGATCATCGACGGGTACAGGCCCCAGTACGACCAGGTCTGGTTGACCTCGTTCATCGGCAGCCACTTCTGCTGCGCCTGGCTGAACTTCTCGGCGGTGACGCTGCCCGTGGAGTCCTCGCGCAGCCCGCCGAAGGAGATCACGTCGCCGTTGCCGAGGATCGTCGCGGAGGGGTACCAGTGGCCGTCGTTCATGTCGTTCGTCTTCACGTACGACTCGGTCGAGGGGTCGAAGAGGTACGAGTCCTTGAAGCCCTCGTAGCCGTGGCTGCCGTCCGCCGCCGGGTAGGCCTTGTTGCCGCTCATGATCAGGACGCGGCCGTCGGAGAGCTGCACGTGGCCCGCGCAGAACATGTCCACCGGGGTCGGGACGGTCTTCATCGCCCCGGTCTTCGGGTCGTAGACCGCCGACGTGAACGTGCCCGCCTTGAACATCTCCGGGTCGTTGCCGGAGCCCGCGACGAGCAGCACCTTGCCGTTGTGGAGCACGACCGAGTGCATGCTGCGGACCGGGTTCTTGAACGGCATCACGGCCCAGCTGCCCTTGGTGCAGGCGGCGCCCGCGGTGCATACGTCGCCGGGCGCCGGCTGGGTGGCGTCCTCCATCACGTAGTCGTCGGTGGTGACCGTGCCCGTGCCGTAGACGGAGACGCCCCAGGAGATCTGGTCCGTTCCGGGCGGGACGACGGGCGTACGGACCTCGGCGCGCGTGTAGCCCGCGCTCACCGGCAGCGTCTTGAGGTCCGTCCAGTACTGCCAGCCGTCCTTGACGTCGTGCCGGAAGACGGTGACGGACGCGTCGGGCGTCGTCGACTTGTACCAGAGGGACAGGTCGTACTGGTGGGACGGGCTCACGTTCGGCGCGCAGGAGGTGTCCTCCAGCATCAGGGCCTTGCGGTCCCCGCTCAGCCGCCGGGTGAGCGTCACCGACAGCGCCCGCCCTCCGCTGTGGGCCTCGGCGGCGCCCGTCAGTGCGTACGTGAAGTCGTTGTCGCCCCAGCCGGACTTCTGCCAGCACGTCGGCTCGCCGTTCGCGCGGACGGACTCGAAGCCGGGGTTCACCAGCAGGTTCGAGCCGGCGCTGGCCGGGCCGGGGGCCGACAGCAGCAGACCGGCGGAGGCCGTGCAGGTCACGAGCATCGCCGTCGCCAGCCGTGCGCGTTTGCCGTGTTTATTGGGTTTGCCGCGTCTGCGGCGTCCCCTCAGCGGGTTCCGCCCCGTCGTCAGTGGCATGCGTCCGTCCCTTCTCCACGGTGCCGCTCGCGGCTCTCCGGGCCCCTGCGGGCCTTGCGCGGCAGATAGACCAGGGCCTCCGTCGCCGCGAAGCGCAGCACGAAGGTCGTCAGCAGGGCGATGACCGTCGCGTGCAGCACTTCGAGGTGCAGCCGGCCGACGAACAGCGCGATGAGCGGGATCCGCAGCAGCAGATCGGCGTTGGCGAGGAGCGCGAAGCGGCTCACCCGGTCCGCCCAGTGACGGTGGCGGCGCCGGTCGCGGAAGAGCAGCACCTCGATCAGGAGGAAGTTCCACAGCACGCCGAGCTGGTTGGCGGCGATCTCCGCCGGTACGTAGTGCAGCCCGGCGCCCGTCAGCAGGTGCAGGCCCAGCAGGTTGGGCAGGAAGCCGGTGAGGCCGATGAGGCCGAACACCAGCATGCGGGCCCAGGGGGCGGAGGTGCGCAGCGTCGTGAGGTGTCCCAGGAAGCGGAATCCTTCGCGGGCCGAGGACTTGGATTCGCCGGAGAAGCGGTCCTGGAAGGCGAACGGCAGCTCGGTGACGGAGGCCGGGCGGCAGCGCACCGCCAGCTCCATGAGGATCTTGTAGCCCAGGGGCCGCAGCTCCTCCGTCGCCGCGACCGTCTCGCGCCGGACGGCGAAGAAGCCGCTCATGGGGTCGCTGATGCCGCGCAGCAGCCGCGGGAAGGCCCCCTTGGCCAGCCAGGTCGCGGCGCGCGAGACGGCGACGCGGCGGCTGCCGGCGAGCCCGGCCCGGCTGCCGCCGGGGCGGTAGCGGCTGGCGACGACGAGGTCGGCGCCCTCGTGCGTCCCCGCCTCGACCAGGTCCGGCACGAGCTCGGGCGGGTGCTGCAGATCGGCGTCCATGACGACGATCCAGCCGGGCTCCTGCGTGCCCGCCGCCCGCATGCCCTCGACGACGGCCCCGCCGAGGCCGCCCACGGGCTCCCGGCGCCGGATGACCGTGACGGGGTACGGGCAGGTGCGCGCGGCCTTGCGGATCACCTCGGCGGTGTCGTCGGTGGAGTCGTCGACGAAGACGATCTCGCAGGAGGAGAGGCGGGCGGGCAGGGCCGCGCCGAGGCGGCGCAGCAACTCGCCCACGTTCCCGGCCTCGTTGAAGGTGGGGACCAGGACGGTGACCGCCTCGGCGACGGCGCTCGCGGGGGAGCTGCGCGGCGCGGTGCCGGTGGCCGGCTCGGCGGGTGCCTGCGCCGGGTCCTGGGCCGGGGCGTCGGCCCCCCGGGGCGCGGGTGCGCCCGTCTCGAAGAGCGTCACGGGGCGGCCTCCAGCAGTGCGACCCGCGCCCCGTTCTGCAGCCCGTTCCGCGCCCCGTTCTGCGGCCCGCTCAGCTGTCCGCCGGGCGATCCGTCCGGCGCCCCGGCCGGCGACGTGCCGTCGCGGCCGTCAGCGGGCCCGGCCGGTCCGGTCCGTCCGCCTTCCCCGACCCGCCGGATCTCGATCCGGTCCTCCCCGCGCCCGAAGGACGCCACCACCCGCGAGTGCTCCAATGCCCCCTTGACCACCGGGAGGTGGGACGCGTCGCGCCGCACCGTCGGCGAGGCGACCACGTAGTCCAGGTCCTGCCACCCCCGCGGCAGCGTCCTGCTCACGGCCGGGTCCAGGTCGGCCTTGTAGAACCAGATGGCGCCCGTGCCGGGTGCGTAGCCGGCGTGCACCAGGTCGAGCCAGATCGCGTCGTCGGCGAGGATGCGCGTACGGGCCGGGTCGGGGACGTTGCCCCGGTCGGCGAGCCAGGTCTTCGCCGCGCGGTAGGGGCCGTTGACGTCGGTGGTGAGGGCGGCGCGGTCGCCGTCGTACCAGCGCGGCACCACGTACGCGGCGGCCGTCACGGCGAGCAGGACGAGCGCGGTCCGGCGCGCCGCGTACCGGCGCCGGCGGAAGCCGGGCCGGGTGCGCAGCAGCGCGCAGCCCACGGACGCGGCCGCTCCGGCGAGGGCCAGGGCCAGGAACGGCAGAGCCTGGATGATGTACATGGCGGGCAGGTAGCCCGAGGGGCGCATGGCCACGGCCGCCAGGATCAGCACGGCCAGCGCGGGCCCGGCGAGCGCCCGGCCGGTCACGGAGCGGCGGAAGGAGGCCAGGAGCACCACGGCGGAGGCGAGGCCGCCGACGGGCAGTACCCGGTCGTAGTAGAGCCAGGAGCCCAGCACGTCGTGCGCGGCGGACGAGGGGTCGAGGAGGAAGCCCGAACCGGCCCGGCTCATCTGGTAGGTGATGCCGTCGACGAGCGAGACGTGCCCGGGGCCGGGGAACAGCTCGTGGTTGAGCAGTGCGAACAGCGGATACGTCAGGCCGAGCAGCGCGCACACGGTGATCGCGCCCGTCACCGCGAACTTGCGGGTGTCGCGGTGGCTGTGCCGCCACATGGTCACCAGCAGCGCGGGCAGGACGACCAGCATGGTCTCCTTCGACAGCACGGCGACGGCGGCTGCCACGCCCGCGCCGAAGTGGTGCCACAGGTGCCGGCGGGGGGAGGCCGCGAGGCAGAAGGCCAGCAGCATCCACATCACGGCGAGGTTGTCGAGGAAGATCTCCCGCTGCAGGACGACGGCGAGCGGGGACAGCCCGAACAGGGCCGTGGCCAGGCCGGCCGCCCACAGCTGCAGGCCGAGCCGGCGTGCGAGCACGTGGAGGAGGACGCAGCTCGCCGCCGTCACCACGAGCATCGCGCAGCGCATCGGGGCGACGGTCAGCGACTCGGGCGAGATCAGCGAGGGGAGCCACGTCAGCGCGGCTATCTGGAGCCAGCCCAGCGGCGGGTGGTCGTACCAGTAGGTGTAGTGGGCGAGGCCCTCGCCCTGCTGGACGGCCCACGCCTGGGCCAGGTACGTGCCCTCGTCGTCGCTGAGGCCCGGGTAGCCGGTGATGTTCCAGCCCTGGACGAGCAGGACGGCCGCCAGCAGCAGTCCGCACAGCAGCAGGTCGGGGCGGGAGCGGCGCAGGCGCAGCACGGGGCGTACGGCCGCCGGGGCCGTGGCGTGGTGAGGGGACGCCGCCGGGCGGGCCGGGGCGGCGGGGAAGGTGGCGGTCACGTCGTGACGTCCTCTCGGGTGAGGTGCGCGCCGGCGTGGGCGGTGAGCTCCCACTCGTTGCGGCCCCGCTGTTCGCGCCAGACCGCGCGGATCGCGGCTCCGGCGAGGAGGAGCTGGTAGAAGGGCCCGCCGAGGACGAGCTTGACGTAGTGCACGAAGCGCACGCGCAGGCCGTACTGCACGCCGAAGTCGTGCAGGCCGACGATCTCGAAGACGAAGGTGACGAAGGCGGTGACGGCCGGCAGGAAGGTGAGCACCGCGACGTACACGGGGACGTGGAGCAGGAGCGTCACGGCGATGTTGAGCGGCACCACCACGCCGGTGAAGGCCTGCAGGAACGGTGTCATCAGGGTGTAGCGGGCGAGCATCCGCTGCCCGAAGCCGGGCAGCCGGTGCCAGTCGCGCTTCCGGTAGACCTGAAGGAAGCCCTGGTTCCAGCGGGTGCGCTGCTTGAGCAGGCTCATCAGCGAGCCCGGCGTCTCCTCGCGGGTGACCATCTCGGGGTCGTAGGCGACGACGACGCGCTTGCCCTTGCTGGAGAGGCGGACGCCCAGGTCGCAGTCCTCGGCGAGGCACTCGGCGTCCCAGCCGTCCGCCTCGCGCAGCACCTCGGTGCGGACGAAGACGGTGTTGCCGCCGAGCGGGATGAAGCCCTTCTGCGCGTGCAGGTGCAACCGGCTGCGGAACCAGAAGAAGTACTCCAGGCAGTTGCGCAGGCTGTACCAGCTGGAGTGGAAGTTGATGAGCTGGACGCCGCCCTGCACGACGTCGGCGCCGGTGCTGCGGAAGGCGTGGTCGACGTGCGCGAGCAGCGCCGGGTGCACTTGGTCCTCGGCGTCGAAGACGCCCACCACGTCGCCCAGGCAGTGGGGGAGCGCGGTGTTGAGCGCCTTGGGCTTGTTCTTCACGGCGTGGGTGTCGGTGATCACCCGGACGCGGTTGGGCGCGGCGGCGGCCATCCGCTCGGCGACCTCCGCGGTCTCCGGGTCGTCGTGCCCGACGATCACGAGGATCTCGTAGCGCGTGTGCGTGGACTCCAGCAGGCGCTTGACGGTGTGTTCGAGGACGGCCTGCTCGTGCCGGGCGGGCACCAGCAGGGAGAACGACAGGGCGCCGGTGTCACCGGCCGGCTCGAAGCGGGTCGCCGCGAGCGTCTCGGGCGTGCGCCAGGCGTGCATCTGCCACCACAGCGTGAAGGCGGCCATCCAGAACAGCGCCAGTGTCACGGCGCAGACCAATACGGACGTGAGCAAAGATGTCCCCCCTAGACATGAATGCCGTGGGCGCGCCCGGCAGCGCTGAGTCAGCCACGAGCCGCACGGCGGCCAAGACCCCCCGGCCACCGCAGCAGCGTTGAATGCCCCCTCACGCGACTCCCCAGTGCGCGTGTGTCCCCCTTCGCAGGAGAGAGTAAGGGGGGCGGGTGAAACTCAGGTGCGTAATTGATAAATCCTGTGTTTCCGAACTTACGGTCGATGCCGGGGAGTTGGGGCATTGCCGGACCGGCCGGGCCTTCCGCCCGGGCCCGGGGAATGGGAAACTGCCGTGTATGCGGGCATTGAGGCGCCTACGGGGACGATCGGTGCTGTGTGCAGCGGGTGCGGTGGCGCTCACGGGTGCGACCGTGGTGGGGCTCACCGGCTGCCGTCAGGAGGGTGTGGGCGGGCTGGACTCGGTGATCGTGGCCGTGACCGCCGACAAGCGGGCCACCGGCCGCCTGGAGCGCGACGGCTATCCCGTCCAGTGGCTGACCTGCACGGGCAAGACGGAGGACCCCGGTGTGACGGAGAAGGGCGGGGCGCGCCCGGTCACCGCCGTCGGCGTCGACTGCGACGGCCGCACCAGCGGCGGGCAGAAGATCATCGTCTACGGGCGGGTGACGGGCCTCTACGACGACTCGTGCGTCCAGGGGAAGCTGACGGCGAAGGTCGACGGGAAGACGGTCTTCACGGCGAGCGTCCTCGGCGACTGCTCGGGCAGCGGCGTGACGAACGGCGGCGGCGACTGCGGCGGCGGTGGTGGCGGCGGCGGTGGCGGCGGCGACAAGAGCACCGGCAACAACGGTGGCAATCACGGGAAGAAGGACGACAAAAGCCGGCAGGAAGGGCATCACCAGACCAAGTAGGGACATCGCCAAGCCGTCCGGAGGGCCGTCCCGGACGCCCGCTTACCCTTGGTCCATGCCCGAAGAGTCCCCGCTCCTCAAGAGCCTGCGTACGGCCGTCGACGCCGCGCCCGACGACGTGCCCCTGCGCCTGCACCTCGCCCAGCTCCTCCTCGACGCGGGGCACGGCCAGGACGCGATCTCCCAGGTCGCCGCGGCCCTGCAGCGGGAACCGGGCAACGCGGAGGCGCAGGCGCTGATCGCCCGCGCCGTCGCCCCGCCGGTGACGGCTCCGGCCGCGGCCCCGGCCACGGCCCCCGCTCAGGCCCCTGCTCAGGCCGCGCCCGCACCCGTACCCGCCGAGGCCCCGGACGGCGCGCCCGCCGAACCGCCCCGCTACGACTGGAAGCAGGCCGAGGACGAGCTGTCCGACGTCATCCCGCCGCGCTTCGTGGAACCCTCGGAGTCGCCGGAGCCGGAGCCGCAGTCGGCCCCGGATCAGCAGCCGCAGCCACTGTCCGCCGACGGCGAGGACGACCCGGCCGGCGTCAGCGCCTGGGACGTCGAGAACGCGGACCTCTCCCTCGCCGACGTCGGCGGCATGGACCAGGTCAAGGAGCGCCTCCAGGCCGCCTTCCTGGCCCCCATGCGCAACCCCGCACTCCGCAAGCTCTACGGCAAGAGCCTGCGCGGCGGACTGCTGATGTACGGGCCGCCCGGCTGCGGCAAGACGTACATCGCCCGCGCCGTCGCCGGCGAGCTGGGCGCCCGCTTCATGTCGGTCAGCATCACCGACGTCCTCGACATGTGGATCGGCAACTCCGAGCGCAACCTGCGCGAACTCTTCGCGACGGCCCGCCGCAACGCCCCTTGCGTCGTCTTCCTCGACGAGCTGGACGCCCTCGGCGCCAAGCGCAGCCAGGTCCGTCACTCCGGCCTGCGCACCACGGTCAACCAGCTGCTGACCGAGCTGGACGGCGTGGACGCCCGGGCCAACGAGGGCCTGTTCGTGCTCGCCGCCACCAACCACCCCTGGGACGTCGACCCCTCCCTGCGCCGCCCGGGCCGCCTGGACCGCACGGTGCTGGTGCTGCCGCCCGACGAGCCCGCCCGCGAATCGATCCTGCGCCACCACCTCAAGGACCGCCCGGTGGCCCGCATCGACCTGCGCAAGCTGGTCAAGCGCACGGACGGCTTCTCCGGCGCGGACCTGCGCCACCTGTGCGAGAGTGCGGCCGAGCGCGCCCTGATGGACTCCGTCCGCACCGGCCAGGCCCGCATGATCGACACCGACGACCTGCTCACGGTCCTCGGCCAGGTGCGCCCGTCGACCGGCCCGTGGTTCGACTCGGCGCGCAGCGTCGCCCAGTTCGCCAACGAGGGCGGGCAGTACGACGAGCTGCTGGCGTACCTGAAGAAGAAGAGGATGCTGTGAGCGACACCCCGTACGGCGGCGGGCACCCGAATGTGGCCCGGGCCGAGGCGCTGCTGAGCCTCGGCCGGGTCGAAGAGGCACGTGACCTCCTCACCTCGCACACGAAGGAGGTCTCCCACAAGGACGCCGACGTCTACGCCCTGCTCGCCTGCTGCTTCTACCGGATGCAGAAGTGGCCCGCGTCCCTGGTCATGGCGGAGTCCGCACTCAGCCTCAACCCCTCCCACACCGACGGTCACATCTACCGCAGCGAGGCGCTGTGGCGCCTCGGCCGCGCGGACGAGGCCGTCACCGCGGCCCGCGAGGCGATACGGATCTCGCCGTACCACCAGACGCCCTACCAGTCGCTGTCGGCGGCGCTGCGCGCGGCGGGCGACTTCGACGGGGCGCTGGCGGCCGCGAACGAGTCCGTGCGCGTCAGCCCGGAGTCCGTGAACGCGCACTTCGCCCGGTACTCCGCCCTGATGGACCTGGGTGACAAGGCCGGTGCGCAGCAGGTGATGCGCGACGTCCTGAGCTTCGCCCCCGAAGACGCCGATGCGCGCGCCGTCCTCGCCGGGCTCAGGGACGAGTCCCGCGAGCTCAGGCTGCCGGAGCTGGCCAAGGAGTACGCCGCCGCACTGGGGTCCGACCCCACGAGCGCGTACATCGCCGCCAAGCTGGAGGACGTCGCCCTGCGCCTGGTGCGCCGCAGCCGCTGGGTCGCGCTGCTCTGCCTCGTATACGCGGCCGTCGTCTCCCGGGCCTTCCCGACCGGCGACGATCCCACCTCCCTGCCCGCGCCGCTCGGCCCGCGGATGTGGTTCTTCTTCCTGATGTGCGTGGGCTGGGGGCTGTGCGTCTGGCGCACGTACTTCAAGCTGCCGAAGGGGGCCCAGCTCACCCTGCGGTCGGTGATCCGGCGTGCCCTCGCCGCGAAGCTGGCCGTGGCGCACTCGCTGTGGGGCACGCTCTGCGCGGTGCTGCTGGTGACCGTGCCGTGGACGGACCGCGGCTACGAGCAGGCGCTCGTGTGGATCGGCGGGGTGCCGGTGGTGCTCGCCATGTGGTGGGGGAACGCCCGGCGGCGCAATGAGCGCGAGGAGGCCGGGAAGGCGAAGGAGAAGCGGCTGAAGAGCGCCCGCGAGAGGGAATCGGAGGCCGCCCGGTAACATCCGGACGGTACGAGCCGACGACGCGTGAGGAGCCCACCGGTGGCGGGAGAACCCCAGGCCGACTGCCTGTTCTGCAAGATCGTCAAGGGGGAGGTGCCGGCGACGGTCGTCAAGGAGACGGAGACCACCGTCGCCTTCCGGGACATCAACCCCCAGGCGCCCGTGCACGTCCTGGTCATCCCCAAGGTGCACTACGCGGACGCGGCCTCCCTCGCCGCGGCCGAGCCGGCGATCGCCGCCGACGTACTGAAGACCGCGGGTGAGGTGGCTCTCCAGGAGAACGGGGACAAGGGCTTCCGCATCGTCTTCAACACCGGCGCCGGCGCCGGCCAGACCGTCTTCCACGCGCACGCCCACGTCCTCGGCGGCCGCGGCTTCAACTGGCCCCCCGGGTAGGAAGAATCCTCTTGTCCGTACGTGAACTCGTCGTCCTGGGCACCGCCAGCCAGGTGCCCACGCGGCACCGCAACCACAACGGCTACGTCCTGCGCTGGGACGGCACCGGCCTGCTCTTCGACCCGGGCGAGGGCACCCAGCGGCAGATGCTGCGCGCCGGGGTGGCGGCGCACGACCTGAACCGGCTGTGCGTCACCCACTTCCACGGCGACCACTCCCTCGGCCTCGCCGGGGTGATCCAGCGCATCAACCTGGACCAGGTGCCGCACCCCGTCACCGCGCACTACCCGCGCAGCGGCAAGCGCTTCTTCGAGCGCCTGCGGTACGCCACCGCCTACCGCGAGACGGTGCAGCTGGCCGAGGAGCCCGTCTCCGGCGCGGGCGGCGTGCTGGCGGAGGAGCCCTCGTACCGCCTGGAGGCCCGTAAGCTCTCGCACCCGGTCGAGTCCTACGGCTACCGCCTGGTCGAGCCCGACGGGCGGCGCATGCTGCCCGAGCGGCTCGCCGCGCACGGCATCGGCGGCCCGGACGTCGGCCGGCTGCAGCGCGAGGGCGCGGTCGGCGGGGTCACCCTGGACGAGGTGAGCGAGGTACGGCGCGGGCAGCGGTTCGCGTTCGTGATGGACACCCGGCTGTGCGACGGCGTGTACGAGCTCGCCGACGGCTGCGACATGCTCGTCATCGAGTCGACGTTCACCGACGAGGACGCGGTCCTCGCCACGGACCACGGCCACCTGACGGCGGGCCAGGCCGGCCGGGTCGCCGCCGAAGCGGGTGTGCGGCACCTTGTGCTGACGCACTTCTCGCAGCGGTACGACGACCCGGCGGTCTTCGAACAGCAGGCCCGGGCGGCGGGCTTCGAGGGCGAGCTCACGGTCGCCCGGGACCTGATGCGGGTGCCCGTACCCAAAAGGCGTTAGGGCAGTAAATGCATCGGGTCGCCGAAGCGCCTCGGCTACGCGGGCAGGGGCGACGTCTCCCCTCCCGGGCGCCGGACGGGCCCGCGCCCGGCCCGCGCCAGGATGCGGGCCGCGACCGCCGGCGAGTCGACCAGAGGGTGCAGGGCGAGGGCGCGCAGCGCCGCGTCGCGGTCCTCGTGCACCGCGGCCGCGATCGTGGCCCGCTCGACCGCTTTGAGCTGCAGCATCAGCCCCAACTGGTCCTCGCGCAGGGGCTTGCACGGCAGGGGGCGGGCGCCCCGGGCGTCCACCTCGCACACCGCCTCGATGATGGCCTCGGGGGCCAGCCCGGGGACGGTCGTGCCGTTGGGGACGTTGAGGATCAGGCGCGTGGGCTCGTCCCGGGCGACGGCCCGCATCAGCTGGAGCGCCACCTTGTCGTAGCCGCCGCCGTCCAGGTCGCAGGAGTCCCGCTGCCAGCCGCCGCTGGCCGCGCGGCTCTCGGCCATGTAGGTGGACTCGCGCTGCAGCCGGGTGCGCTCCCACAGCTCGTACGAGCGCTCCGGCGCGGCCGCCGCCTCGGTGAAGAAGCCGCTCTGCTGCTGGTCGAGGAACTGGCCCCGGGTCTCGGGGGATTCCAGCACCGAGCGCAGGGTCTCGCGGCGGAAGTAGTAGTAGTGCAGGTATTCGTTCGGCAGCGAGCCCAGGGCGCGCAGCCAGTCCGCGCCGAAGAGCTTTCCCTCTTCAAAGGAGGCGAGGGCCTCGTCGTCCGCGAGCAGGCGCGGCAGCAGGTCCTCGCCGTCGGCGCACAGCGATCTGAGCCAGCCGAGGTGGTTGAGCCCCACGTAGTCGAAGGTCACCCGGTCAGGGTCGGCTCCGGCCGCCCGGGCCGCCCGCCGCACCAGCCCCACGGGTGAATCGCAGATGCCGATGACCCGCCGCCCCAGGACGGCCGACATCGCCTCCGTCACCATGCCCGCGGGGTTGGTGAAGTTGATGACCCAGGCGCCGGGGGCGACCGCCGCCACCCGTTCCGCGATCTCCAGGGCCACCAGCACCGTGCGCAGCCCGTACAGGACCCCGCCCGCGCCGACGGTCTCCTGCCCCAACACCCCTTCGCTCAGGGGGATCCGCTCGTCCAGCACCCGGCCGGCCGTGCCGCCCACCCGGATGGCCGAGAACACGAAGTCGGTGCCGCGCAGTGCGTCGTCCAGGCTGTGCGCGATGCGCACGGAGGGGGCGCCGGGCACCCCTTCGGCCTGCGCCGCCAGCACCGAAGCGATCACTCTCATGCGCAGGGAATCGGTGTCGTAGAGCACGAGTTCCGTACAGCGGCCCGGGGTGTCGCGCCGCGCGTCGTCCAGGAGGGCCCGGTGCACCAGAGGCACCCGGAACCCGCCACCGCCGAGAATCGTCAGCCTCATATTCCGGAAGGTACCCCAGCATCGGGCACACTGTCCGGATCCGCACCCCGTGAGAGGAGCAGCGAGCGCGTATGACGACCTCTTCGCCCCACTCGACGCCCCGGCAGGACATCCGGAACGGGCACTGCCCGGGCGAGCGCACCGAGGGATTCGAGTTCCAGGGGGCGGCTCCCGTCCTCGACCCGCTGGCCGGGGTCCGCTCGGCGGACGACCCGCCCACCGACGTGTACCTGACCGGAACGGTCTTCCTCGACATCATCTTCACGGGCCTGGACTCGGCCCCCGTGCGTGGCACGGAGTCCTGGGCCCGGGGCATGGGGTCGAGCCCGGGCGGCATCGCCAACATGGCCACCGCCCTGGCCCGGCTGGGCCTGCGCACCTCCCTCGCCGCGGCCTTCGGGGACGACATGTACGGCGAGTACTGCTGGGAGGCGCTCGCGCAAGGGGAGGGGATCGATCTCGGCCTGTCGCGCACGGTGGCCGGGTGGCACTCGCCGGTGACCGTCTCGATGGCCTACGAGGGCGAGCGGACGATGGTCTCGCACGGACACGAGGCGCCGCCGCCCGGTGCCGGAGGGGTGCCCGCGCCCGAGTGCCCGCCGCCCTCGCGGGCCTGCGTGGCCCTGCTGGTGCCTGGCCGCGAGGAGGAGTGGATCGCCCGGGCGGCGGCCCGCGGCAGCAGGGTCTTCGCGGACGTCGGCTGGGACGAGACCGGCCGCTGGGACCCGGCCGACCTGGCGGGCCTGGAGTACTGCGAGGCCTTCCTGCCCAACGCGGAGGAGGCCATGCGCTACACCCGCACCGACTGCCCGCGGGCCGCCGCCCGCGCGCTCGCCGAGAAGGTCCCGGTCGCCGTCGTCACGATGGGGGAGAAGGGCGCCTTCGCGGTCGACAGCCGCACGGGGGAGAGCGCGGAGGTCCCGGCGATCGCCGTCGAGGCGCTCGACCCCACGGGCGCCGGCGACGTCTTCGTCGCGGGCTTCGTCACCGGCACCCTGGCCGGCTGGCCGCTCGCCGACCGGCTCGCCTTCGCCGGGCTGACGGCCGCCCTGTCCGTACAGGAGTTCGGAGGGTCGCTGTCGGCCCCCGGGTGGGTCGAGATCGCCGCCTGGTGGAAGCACGTGCGCTCCTACGACGACCAGAGCCCGGCCGTCCGCCGCCGCTACGCCTTCCTCGACGGCCTGCTGCCCGCGGCCGCCCGCCCCTGGCCGCTGCGCAGGGCCGTGCCCACCCTCGGTTTCCGCAGGCCGTAGCCGCGGGGCCCGCGCGGGCGGGCCCCGCGCAGCCGGAAAAGCCCTCGGGCCCCCGGGCCCGCCGTCGTACCCTGGTATTCCAAGGATTTCCGGACACCGGCCGGACACAGGAGCGCAGAAAAGAGGCGATGAGCAGGCCATCGGGCCGGCCCATGACGCAGACACCCACACGACCGCAGGCGACGGCGAGGTTCACGGTCCCGGCCAAGCACCCCATGGTGACGGTCCTGGGCTCGGGGGACTCCCTCCTGCGGGTCATCGAGAAAGCGTTCCCGTCGACGGACATCCACGTACGGGGCAATGAGGTAAGCGCCACCGGGGAGCCGCGGGAAGTCGCCCTCGTACAGCGCCTGTTCGACGAGATGATGCTGGTGCTCCGCACGGGTGCGCCGATGACGGAGGACGCGGTGGAACGCTCGATCGCCATGCTCAGGGACGAGGAGCAGGGGGCCGAGACCCCCGCCGAGGTCCTCACGCAGAACATCCTCTCCAGCCGCGGCCGCACCATCCGGCCCAAGACGCTCAACCAGAAGCGCTACGTCGACGCGATCGACAAGCACACGGTCGTCTTCGGCATCGGCCCCGCCGGCACCGGCAAGACCTACCTGGCCATGGCCAAGGCGGTCCAGGCCCTGCAGTCCAAGCAGGTCAACCGGATCATCCTGACCCGGCCGGCCGTCGAGGCGGGCGAGCGGCTCGGCTTCCTGCCCGGCACGCTCTACGAGAAGATCGACCCCTACCTGCGCCCGCTCTACGACGCGCTGCACGACATGCTCGACCCCGACTCCATCCCGCGCCTGATGGCCGCCGGGACGATCGAGGTCGCGCCGCTCGCGTACATGCGCGGCCGCACCCTCAACGACGCCTTCATCATCCTGGACGAGGCCCAGAACACCAGCCCCGAGCAGATGAAGATGTTCCTCACCCGGCTCGGCTTCGACTCCAAGATCGTCATCACGGGCGACATCACCCAGATCGACCTCCCCGGCGGTACGAAGAGCGGACTGCGCCAGGTGCGGGAGATCCTCGACGGGGTGGAGGACGTCCACTTCTCCATCCTCACCAGCAACGACGTCGTCCGGCACAAGCTCGTCGGCCGTATTGTCGACGCGTACGAGCAGTACGACAGCCGAAACGAAAGCACCCCCCGGTAAAAACACGATGGCTATCGACGTCAACAACGAATCCGGCACGGACATCGACGAGCAGGCGGTCCTCGACATCGCCCGCTACGCCCTGGCCCGGATGCGCATCCACCCGCTCTCCGAACTCTCGGTCATCGTTGTCGACGCCGAAGCCATGGAGCAGCTCCACATCCAGTGGATGGACCTGCCCGGGCCGACCGATGTGATGTCCTTCCCGATGGACGAGCTCCGTCCCCCGGCCAAGGACGACGACGAGCCCCCCCAGGGCCTCCTCGGCGACATCGTGCTGTGCCCGGAGGTCGCCAAGAAGCAGGGCGAGGACGCGCCGACCGGGCACTCCATGGACGAGGAGCTCCAGCTGCTCACCGTCCACGGCGTCCTCCACCTCCTCGGCTACGACCACGAGGAGCCCGACGAGAAGGCCGAGATGTTCGGCCTCCAGGCCGCCATCGTCGACGGCTGGCGGGCCGAGCGCGGGATCGAGGGGCCCTCCCCGGCGCCCACGATCACGTGACCGGCCGGCTGATCGCGGCCGCGGTCCTCCTCCTGGTCGTGGCCTGGCTCGCCGCCTGCGCCGAGGCCGGCCTCGCGCGGACCACCCGGTTCCGCGCGGAGGAGGCCGTCCGGTCCGGGCGGCGCGGCAGCGCCAGGCTGCTGGCCGTCGCCGCCGACCCCACCCGCTATCTGAACGTGGCCCTGCTCGTCCGCGTCGCCTGCGAGATGGCGGCCGGCGTGCTGGTCACCTACGCCTGCCTGCAGGAGTTCGAGCGGACCTGGCAGGCGCTGACCGTCGCCATCGCCGTCATGGTCCTCGTCTCCTACGTGGCCGTCGGCGTCTCCCCGCGCACCATCGGGCGCCAGCACCCGCTGGGCACCGCCACCGCGGCCGCCTACGTGCTGCTGCCGCTCGCCCGCATCATGGGCCCGGTGCCGCAGCTGCTGATCCTCATCGGCAACGCCCTCACCCCCGGCAAGGGCTTCCGCAAGGGCCCCTTCGCCTCCGAGGCCGAGCTGCGGGCGATGGTCGACCTCGCGGAGAAGGAGTCCCTGATCGAGGACGAGGAGCGCCGCATGGTGCACTCCGTCTTCGAGCTCGGCGACACCCTCGTGCGCGAGGTGATGGTGCCGCGCACGGACCTCGTCGTCATCGAGCGCGGCAAGACCATCCGCCAGGCCCTCACCCTCGCCCTGCGCTCCGGCTTCTCCCGGATCCCGGTCACCGGCGAGAGCGAGGACGACATCGTGGGCGTCGTCTACCTCAAGGACCTCGTCCGCAAGACGCACATCAGCCGGGACGCGGAGTCCGAGCTGGTCTCCACCGCGATGCGGCCCGCCGTCTTCGTGCCCGACACGAAGAACGCGGGGGACCTGCTGCGCGAGATGCAGCAGCAGCGCAACCACTGCGCCGTCGCCATCGACGAGTACGGCGGCACCGCCGGCATCGTCACCATCGAGGACATCCTCGAGGAGATCGTCGGCGAGATCACCGACGAGTACGACCGCGAGCTGCCGCCCGTCGAGGAGCTCGGCGACGGCCGCTACCGCGTCACCGCCCGCCTCGACCTCGGCGACCTCGGCGAGCTCTACGGCTTCGACGAGCTCGACGACGAGGACGTGGAGACGGTCGGCGGCCTGCTGGCCAAGTCCCTGGGCCGGGTCCCGATCGCGGGCGCGGTGGCCGAGGTCGACCTCGCCGACTACGGCCTCGGGGAGCCCGGCGGCATCACGGGCCTCCGCCTGACGGCAGAAGCGGCGGCGGGCCGCCGGAACCGCATCGTGACGGTCCTCGTAGAGCCGGTTCGCTAGGGCGCTGTGCCTTTGCGGGGCCTCGCTGTCGCGCACATGCCGTGTCTCGCCGTGGCGGCGGGCGTCTTTCTTCCGCCGCGACGGCGAGGTGCCACGATGTGGCTGATCGGCGGTGCCGGGCCGGGCCGGAGCCCGGTGGCCGGAGCGTCGGGTGGGGCGTTCGGCCGGGGTAGTGCCGCGGTGGTGTCTCGCCGTGGCGGCGGGCGTCTTTTTCCGCCGCGGCGGTGAGGTGCCACGACGTGGCTGACCGGCGGTGCCGTGCGGGCTGCAGCCCGGTGGGCGGGGTGTCCCTTCCGTGCGGGGCATTCCGCCGGGCTCTCGCCGTGGTGGTTGCTCGCCGTTGCGGCGGGCGTTTTTCGGCGACGTGCCACGACGTGGCCGGCCGGCGGTGCCGTGTTGAGCACGGCACCGCCGGCCGGAGCGTGCCGCGCCCGGCGTCGTCAGCGCGCGCCGCGCCCCTCGCGGCGTGTGCGTAGGCCCACCGCCACCAGGACGGCCACCGCCGCGACCACCGCGGCGTCCACGCCCAGCCCCAGCCGGATGCCCCCCAGCGTCGCCGACGCGAAGTCCGAGCCGCCCTCGGAGAGCGCGGCGGTGCGTGCCGAGGACACCGCGCTCAGCAGCGGGATCCCGATCGTGAGCCCGATCTGCTGCGAGCTGGTCACCAGACCCGTGGCCAGGCCCTGCTCGGTGTCCGGCAGGCCCGACGTCGCCGTCACCCCGTAGGCGACGATCGCCCACAGGTGCCCGACGCAGGCGATGCTCGCCGCCACCAGGGCGAGCCACGCGCCGGAGGCGTCCTGTCCCAGGGCGAGCAGCGCGGCCGAGAAGACGGCCTGGACGGCCAGGCCGGCGAGGAGTGTGGTGCGGGTGCCGAAGCGGGCGATGACCCGCGGCGCGGTCATGCCGGCGGCGACGGCGAAGATGCCCTGCACGCCGAAGACCAGGCCCGTGCGGAAGGCCGAGAGCTCCAGCACCTCCTGCAGGTAGAGGGTGAGCAGGAAGACGACGGTGGTCATCATCGCGAAGGTGACCAGGCCGGCCAGGTTCCCCCAGGCGACCGTCCGCCGCCGCAGCATGGGCAGGGAGATCAGCGGCTCGGCGGCCCGGGACTCGACGACGACGAAGGCCACGAGCAGGGCGGCGCCCAGGACGAGCGCGACGAGTACGTCCGCGCCGCCGAAGCCCTGCTGGGCCGCGGTCGACAGCCCGTAGATGAGGGCCAGCAGACCGCCGGTGACGGTCACCGCGCCCGGTATGTCGACCCGGGGGCGCTGCGGGGGCCGGGACTCGGTGAGCAGACCCGGTGCGACCACGAGGATGCCGAGGCCGGCCAGGGCCAGCAGGCCCATCGTCGAGCGCCAGCCGAGCGTGTCGGTCATGACGCCGCCGAGCACCATGCCGATGGTGAAGCCGAGGGAGAGCAGGGTGCTGCTGACGCCGAGGGCGCGTTCGCGCTGCGGCCCCTCGGCGAAGGTCGTGGTCAGCAGCGACATGCCGGTCGGCACGATGACGGCC
The DNA here is from genome assembly GCF_013394065.1 of Streptomyces rectiverticillatus. Classification (NCBI taxonomy): domain Bacteria; kingdom Bacillati; phylum Actinomycetota; class Actinomycetes; order Kitasatosporales; family Streptomycetaceae; genus Streptomyces; species Streptomyces rectiverticillatus. Next base: position 2,430,161 of record NZ_CP040752.1, on the reverse strand, counting down.
GCGCCGAGCCCCTGCAGGGCGCGCCCGGCGAGGAAGGCGGCCGGCGCCCAGGCGAGCGTGGCGAGCACGGAGGCCGCGGTGAACAGCGCGAGCCCGGCCAGGAAGACGCGGCGCCGCCCGTACAGGTCGGCGATCCGGCCGGAGAGCAGCAGGAAGCCGCCGGAGGGCAGGGCGAAGGCGGTGACCGCCCACTGCAGGTCGGCCTGGCCCATGCCGAGGTCGTCGCCCAGGACGGGCAGGGCCACGTTCAGGATGGAGAAGTCGAGGGCCACGATGAACTGCGCGGCGCACAGCACGAGCAGGACCAGCTTGTCGCGGGCGGACATGCCCGGCGCGGCCGCGCCGGAAGGGGTCGTACGGGGAGGGGAGTCGATCGCCATGCGTTCACCTTCCGGCGCGCGGAAGAATCGTGGGGAGAGCGTGCTTATGGTGGTGGCCGCACCACCAGGCAAGGGGGAGAGATGACCGTACAGACGCGTCGTCGCCAAGAGCTGCGTGACTTCCTGATGACCCGTCGGGCCCGAGTGTCCCCGGCCGACGTGGGCCTGCCGGACGGCGGGGGCCGCCGGCGCACGCCCGGACTGCGCCGCGAGGAGGTCGCGGTCCTCGCGGGCGTGGGCGCCTCCTGGTACCAGTGGCTGGAGCAGGGGCGGGACATCACCGTCTCGCCGCAGGTGCTGGACTCCGTGGCGAACGTGCTCAAGCTGAGCGGCGACGAGCGCCGGCACCTCTACGTGCTCGCCGGGCTGAACCCGCCGCAGCCGCAGTCCCCGTACGACCCGGACTACCTGTGCGAGGGCCTGCAGCGGCTGATCGACGGCTGGATGCCGTACCCGGCGCACATCATGGACCCGTACTGGAACCTGGTCGCCTTCAACGACTCGGCCCGTATGGTCATCGGCTTCCGCCGGAAGCCGCGGCCGAACTGCCTGGTCGACTTCTTCACCGACCCGGCCTACCGCGCCCGCGCGGCGAACTGGGAGCAGAACGCCCGGCGGGTCGTCGCCCAGTACCGCGCCGCGTGCTCGGAGCGCCCGGACGACGAGGGGTTCCAGGAGATCGTGGCGGAGGTGGCCGCGGCGAGCCCGGAGTTCGTGGAGCTGTGGGCGCAGGGCGACGTGCAGGCGGGCGGCCAGCTGGTCAAGGAGTTCGACCACCCGGTGGCCGGGCAGCTGTACCTGGAGAGCACGCAACTGCGCGTGCCGGCCCGGCCGGACCTGACGATCGTCATGCACAACCCCGTGGCGGACACGGGCACGGCCGCGAAGCTGGAGTGGCTCGTCTCGCCGGAGGGACGGCGGGGCGGCATGTACTCGGTCGCCGGCTGAGGCGGGCCGCCGGTGCGGGGGCCGCCGTAGTCCCATGGGCTTTGCCCTGTGCATACTTCGGGCAGATCTTCCCTTTACCTAAGGATTCCTCGTGTCCGCTGCCCTGCGCCGTGGCGCCCTCGCCGCCTTCGCCGCCGCGTCCCTCCTGACCCTCTCCGCGTGCGGGGACGCCGACAAGGGCGGCGAGCAGCCGTCCGCCGCGCAGAGCAGCGGTCCGGCCACCGGCAGCGCCGCCCCCGCCCCGGGCAAGGGCGCGGGGGCCCGGCCCCTGACCGGCGAGCAGGCCAAGGCGGCCCTGCTCACCCCCGGCGACCTGCCCTCCGGCTGGGAGGTCAACAAGGACATCCCGGCCTACGACGTCGGCGCGACCGGCATGCAGTTCGGCAAGGCCGGCACGGCCGCGTGCCAGCCCCTGCTCGACGCCTTCGTCGGCGCGGACAACGGTCCCAAGGCGCAGGCCCACGCCATGACCGACCTCAAGCAGGCCGGCGAGACCGGGATCCAGATGACCCAGGGCATCACCTCCTACCAGGAGGCCGAGGCCGTCAAGATCATGCAGCAGAAGATCGACTTCGGTGCCTGCGGGAAGTTCGCGGCCAAGGGCGCCGACGGCACCACGGACCAGGCGGCCGGCAGCGAGCTGACCGTACCCGCGCTCGGCGACGGGGCCCGGGGCATGCGGGTGGTCTTCGCCGCGACCGAGGAGGGCGTGAGCATCCAGCACGACATCGCGGCCGTCCGCGTCGGCGGCACCGTCGTGACCGTCTCCCAGGCCAGCTTCACCACCGCCGACACGGCCGCCTTCGAGGCGTCCCTGCGCAAGGCCGTCGAGAAGGTGCAGAAGGTGCAGAAGGCGCAGCAGAAGGCCGGCGCCAAGGCCTGATCCCGGGGCGGTCGGGCGGACCGGCGCTGCTTATGCTCCCCGGTATGACGGAGACGACGCTGGACCCCGAAGACCGCAAGATCATCACGCTGGCCCGCTCCGCGCGCGCCCGCAACGGTGTGCCCGAGGGCGCCGCCGTGCGCGACGAGACGGGCCGCACGTACGTGGCCGGCACGGTCGCGCTCGACTCGCTGCGGCTCAGCGCGCTGCAGACCGCGGTCGCCATGGCCGTCGCGAGCGGAGCGAAGTCCCTGGAGGCCGCGGCCGTCGTCTCCGAGGCGGACGCCGTCCCCGCGGACGACCGCGCGGCCGTGCGCGACCTGGGCGGCCCCGCCACCCCCGTGCTCCTCGCGGGCCCCGACGGCACCCTGCGCAGCAGGGCCGACGCGGGCTGAGCCGTGGCACGGAACGGGACCCCGGCCGGCCTCGCCTGGTTCATGGCCGCGGTGTCGGCCGTCCTCACGCTCACCCTGGCCGTCGACTGGGCCCGCGGCGAGGGCTTCGACTGGATGACGTCCGCCTGGCTGCTCGTGCTGTGGCCGAACGCCCTGCGCGACCTGCTGCGCGCACGCGGCCACCGCCGGGCCGCCGGCCGCGCGGACGCCGTGGTGGGCTGCAGCCCGTTCCTGGCCACCGCCGTGCTGTGGGCCGGCCTCGTCCTCGGCTGGACGCGCGGGGAGAGCGCCGACTGGTTCGCCCTCGCGGCCGCCCTGCTGCTGCCCGCCGCCGGGGCGCTGTGGCTCGCGGCCGGGCTGACCGGCCGGCGCGCGCGGCGTGCCTGAGGCCGTACGCCCCGGGCCCGGCGCAGCGTCCGCTGCCGTCCGGCCGGACGGGCCGCTGGTCGGCGGGTGGGCCGGGATCGGGGAGAATGGCCGGTATGGATAACGCCTCGTCCCCCTCCCAGGCCCCCCACCGCGCGGGCTTCGCGTGCTTCGTCGGCCGCCCCAACGCGGGCAAGTCGACCCTGACCAACGCACTGGTGGGGACGAAGGTCGCGATCACCTCCAACCGTCCGCAGACCACGCGCCACACCGTGCGCGGCATCGTGCACCGGCCCGACGCCCAGCTGGTGCTCGTCGACACCCCCGGTCTGCACAAGCCGCGCACGCTCCTGGGCGAGCGGCTCAACGACGTGGTCCGGACCACCTGGGCCGAGGTCGACGTCATCGGCTTCTGCCTGCCCGCCGACCAGAAGCTCGGCCCCGGCGACCGCTTCATCGCGGGCGAGCTGGCCGGGATCAAGAAGACCCCGAAGATCGCCATCGTCACCAAGACGGACCTGGTCGACTCCAAGGCGCTCGCCGAGCAGCTGATCGCCATCCAGCAGCTGGGCGAGGAGCTGGGCATCCAGTGGGCGGAGATCGTCCCGGTCTCCGCGGTGGGCGACAAGCAGGTGTCGCTGCTGGCGGACCTGATCGCGCCGATGCTGCCGGAGAGCCCGCCGCTCTACCCCGAGGGCGACCTCACCGACGAGCCCGAGCAGGTCATGGTGGCCGAGCTGATCCGCGAGGCCGCGCTGGAGGGCGTCCGCGACGAGCTGCCGCACTCCATCGCCGTCGTCGTCGAGGAGATGCTGCCGCGGGAGGACCGGCCGGCGAACAAGCCGTTGCTGGACATCCATGCCAACGTCTACATCGAGCGCCCCAGCCAGAAGGGCATCATCATCGGCCCGAAGGGGGCCCGCCTCAAGGAGGTGGGCATGAAGTCCCGCAAGCACATCGAGGCGCTCCTTGGTACCCCGGTCTATCTCGACCTGCACGTGAAGGTCGCCAAGGACTGGCAGCGCGACCCGAAGCAACTGCGAAAGCTGGGCTTCTAGCCGCACCCGGCGGCTATGCCCCCTCTCTGAGCACGAGCCTGATCAGCTCCCGCTGGTCGTGGCTGATGTGAGGGTCCGCGCAGTGCACCGTGCGGCCGTCCACGTCGATCTCGTAGTGGAAGCCGTCCGGCACCCCCCGCACGGCCGCCGCCTCGGCGGGCGACGCGGCGAGCGCGCGGTGGGCCAGGGCCTGCACGTGGGTGGCGTCGGGCCGGCCGGAGGTGTCCAGCTCGGCCCGCCGCTCGATGCCGGCGAACCCGCCGGTCCGGGTGATGACGATCCGCATGGCGTCATTCTCGCCCCGGCGGGCGGTCCCTACGAGGTGGGGACGCCCACCTGCTCCCACGCCTTGAGGACGGCCTGGAGCTCGTCGCCGTCGCTGTAGAGCGTGCGGGCGGTGGCCACGGTCAGCCGGGCGAAGTCGGCGAACTGGGCGTCCTCCTTGAGCTTCCCGCTGGTCAGCGTCGCATACCAGACCTTGCCCGCGCGCTCCCAGGCGTTGCCGCCGAGCCGGGTGGCCACCAGGTAGAAGGCCCGGTTGGGGATGCCGGAATTGATGTGCACCCCGCCCTGGTCCCGGGAGGTGCGGACGAAGTCGTCCATGTGGCCGGGCTGCGGGTCCTTGCCGAGGACGTCGTCCTCGTAGGCCGTGCCCGGCTCCTTCATCGACCGCAGGGCCACCCCGCGGTCCACGCCCGGGCCCAGCAGCCCCTGGCCGATCAGCCAGTCGGCCTGGTCGGCGGACTGCCCCAGGGCGTACTGCTTGATCAGCGAGCCGAAGACGTCCGAGACGGACTCGTTCAGCGCCCCGGACTGGCCGTAGTACTCCAGGTTCGCCGTGTACTGGGTGACACCGTGGGTGAGCTCGTGGCCGATGACGTCCACCGGGATGGTGAAGTCCAGGAAGACGTCCCCGTCGCCGTCGCCGAAGACCATCTGGCTGCCGTCCCAGAAGGCGTTGTTGTAGCCCTCGCCGTAGTGGACGGTGGCGTCCAGCGGCAGGCCCGCGTCGTCGATGGAGCGCCGGCCGTACGCCTTGAGGTACAGCTCGAAGGTGGCGCCGAGCCCGGCGTAGGCGCGGTTGACCGTGGCGTCCTTCGACGCCGGGTCGCCCTCGCCGCGCACCTTCCTGCCCGGCTGGGTCGCCCGGTGCTCCGCGTCGTAGATCGTCCGGCCGGGGCTGTCGGAGGGGGTGCCCGCGGGGGCGGCGAGGCCGCGCAGGGCGGTCACCCGGCGCCGGGTGCGGTGCGCCGAGTCGTGCTCCAGGGTGCGCTGCGCGAGGTCGGCGCGCGCGGAGTCCTCGGCCCGTGCGAGCTTGTCGAGCACGTGCGGCGGGACGATGGTGCAGAAAACGCTCTTCACGTTGTCACTCATGGGCTGAATCTGGCAGCGGCCCCCGGCCTTGTCAGGCCCCGGCGCACCGATTAACACAATCGAGTGGCACGGTTCCGCGTCCCGCCCGTGTTCCCCGGTGTCCCGCATGCTGGAACGCCCGTACCGCATCCCGTCCGGCTCGGCTACCGTGCTGTGCATCATGCGTTTCGGGCTGCTTCTTCTTAGCTGCCGCGGCGAGGGTCTGTAGTCGATCGGCCGACCCCCTCCCCGCGGTGTGAGGCGTTGCGGTCACCCGTGGTGACCTGCCCGTCGGCCTCCCCCGAGCTCGCCGCCGAGCCGGGGGACCCCACCTCAGGACATACGAGGAGCCCCCGCAGATGCCCGAGACCTCCGCTTCCGTCGGCCGTCCCACCCCCCTCACCGCGGCGACCGTCACCCAGCGCCCCTCCGGGATGCCGGTGCACAAGTACCGGCCGTACGAGGCCGTGGACATCGCCGACCGCACCTGGCCGGACCGGCGCATCACCGCCGCCCCCCGCTGGCTCTCGACCGACCTGCGCGACGGCAACCAGGCGCTGATCGACCCGATGTCCCCGGCCCGCAAGCGCGAGATGTTCGACCTGCTGGTCCGCATGGGCTACAAGGAGATCGAGGTCGGCTTCCCCTCCTCCGGCGCCACCGACTTCGACTTCGTCCGCTCGATCATCGAGGAGGACGCGATCCCGGAGGACGTGACGATCTCCGTCCTCACCCAGGCGCGCGAGGAGCTGATCGAGCGCACGGTGGAGTCCCTGCGGGGGGCCCGCCGCGCCACGGTCCACCTGTACAACGCCACCGCCCCGGTCTTCCGGCGGGTCGTCTTCCGCGGCTCGCGCGAGCAGGTCAGGCAGATCGCGGTCGACGGCACCCGGCTGGTCGTGGAGTACGCGGAGAAGATCCTCGGCGACGAGACGGTCTTCGGCTTCCAGTACAGCCCGGAGATCTTCACCGACACCGAGCTGGACTTCGCGCTGGAGGTCTGCGAGGGCGTCATGGACGTCTGGCAGCCCGAGGCCGGCCGCGAGATCATCCTGAACCTGCCCGCCACCGTCGAGCGCTCCACGCCCTCCACCCACGCCGACCGCTTCGAGTGGATGTCGCGGCACCTGTCCCGCCGCGAGCACATCTGCCTGTCCGTGCACCCGCACAACGACCGGGGCACCGCCGTCGCCGCAGCCGAGCTGGCGATCATGGCCGGAGCCGACCGGATCGAGGGCTGCCTGTTCGGCCAGGGCGAGCGCACCGGCAACGTCGACCTGGTCACCCTGGGCATGAACCTGTTCTCCCAGGGCGTCGACCCGATGATCGACTTCTCGCAGATCGACGAGGTGCGGCGGACCGCCGAGTACTGCAACCAGATGGAGGTCCACCCGCGCCACCCCTACGCGGGCGACCTGGTCTACACCGCCTTCTCCGGCTCCCACCAGGACGCCATCAAGAAGGGCTTCGAGGCGATGGCCGACAGCGCCGCCGCCGAGGGCAAGGGCGTGGACGACATCGAGTGGGCCGTCCCCTACCTGCCGATCGACCCCAAGGACGTCGGCCGCTCCTACGAGGCCGTCATCCGCGTGAACTCGCAGTCCGGCAAGGGCGGCATCGCGTACGTCCTGAAGAACGACCACAAGCTGGACCTGCCGCGCCGGATGCAGATCGAGTTCTCGAGGATCATCCAGGGCAAGACCGACGCCGAGGGCGGCGAGGTCACGCCCGCCGAGATCTGGTCGGTCTTCCAGGACGAGTACCTGCCCACCGAGGGCAACCCCTGGGGCCGGATCGCGCTGCGCACCACCCAGACCTCCACCACGAGCGAGGGCAGCGACGCGCTGACCGTCGAGGCGGTCGTGGACGGCGCCGACACGGTGCTGACCGGTACCGGCAACGGCCCGATCTCGGCCTTCGTCGACGCGCTGGCCGCGATCGGCGTCGACGCCCGGGTCCTGGACTACAGCGAGCACACCATGAGCGAGGGCGCCGGCGCGCAGGCCGCGTCGTACATCGAGTGCGTGATCGACGGGAAGGTGCTGTGGGGCATCGGCATCGATCCCAACACCACGCGTGCGTCGATCAAGGCCGTGGTCTCGGCCGTGAACCGGGCGTACCGGGGCTGAGCGCTCGGCTGCGGGCCGTACGTGGCTGGTCGCGCAGTTCCCCGCGCCCCTTAGGGGGCGCGGTACCGCAGCGACCGGACCGCTCGGCGCACCGTCAAGGGGATCGAGGGGAAACCACCGTATCCGGTGGCCCGGTGGCGGGTTCCCCCGTATGACGCCCGCAGTCTGCGCACGGGGTACTGACGTCGCATCATCGATGTGGCTAACATCACGTCAACGCGGCGACGAGGCCGTGGCGTTATGGAGGTGTGCGCCGTGATGCACGCGCAGGGCCGACCCGGCCGGGACCGGTGTGTGGTGGGCGTACGCACCGTATGGCGCACGGTCGGCGACGGCGAGTTCTACTGCCCCGGCTGCGGCGGCGACCGCAATTACCGCCGCCGCACCGGGCGCCGCCGCCTCGTGGCCTTCGGCCTGCCGCTGCTGCCGCGCGGCCCCGTCGGGCCGGTCGTGGAGTGCTCCGCGTGCCGTGCCCGCTACGGCACGGACGTCCTCGACCACCCCACCACCACCCGCTTCTCCGCGATGCTGCGCGACGCCGTGCACACCGTCGCGCTCGCCGTCCTCGCCGCGGGCGGCACCGAGGCCCGTACGGTCCGCAGAGCTGCCGTCGGCGCGGTCCGGGCCGCGGGCTTCGTGGACTGCAGCGAGGAACAGCTGATCACCCTGATCGAGGCCCTCGCCGCCGACACGGGGCGCCTGCCCGGCGCCTACGGCACGGACCTGGGCACCCCCTCCCCCTACGCCGGGCGGGACGGCTTCGACCCCCGGGGCACGGCCCTCGCCATCGAGCTCCACGAGGCGCTGGAGCCCCTCGCCCCCCACCTCGCCCCCGCCGGCCGCGAATCGATCCTGCTGCAGGGCGCCCGCATCGCCCTCGCCGACGGCCCCTACCGGCCCGCCGAGCGCGAGGTGCTCGCCACGGTCGGCCGGGCGCTCATGCTCTGCCCGGAGGACACGGACCGGCTGCTGGCCGCGGCACGGACGCCCTCGTAGGGGCCCCGTCGCTCAGGAGCCGTACCCGGACAGCGGGGCGGGCTCCTGCGCGCCCGCCCCGCCCGGGGCCGGCTCCTGGAGGGCGCCGAGGACCCACGGCGCGTGCTTGCGCTGCACGCCGATGAGCACCTCCCCGTCGCCGTCGCGGCAGACCACGACCACCTGGCGGAGCGCCTTCCGCCGGCCCTCGGCCTCCGCGGTGACGCGCGCCGGGTCCGACCGGTGGGGGACGCGGACGCCCTCCAGGACCAGCGTGCGCGGCAGGGCCCTGCGCAGGGTGCGGCCCGCCGGATCGGGGGTCACCGCGAGCAGGCCGGGGCCCGCCACCAGGTACGGGCCGATGAGCTCGGCGCCGTACGGCGTATCCGCCGCGACCCCGCCCTCGAAGCACTTCTCCTTGCCGGGGACGGCCGGGGCGATCCCGGTCTCCGCCGGCCGCCGCCGCACCCGCACGCGCCACGAGGCGCCGAGGACGACCGGCACCGCCCCCGCGCCGGTCAGCGTCACGGCCGTCGGCACCGTGTCCGTGACCAGGGCCGAGACGAACGCGACGACGGCGATCAGGACCCCCGCGCACGTGGGCACGGTGGTCTGCCAGGTGTACCGCTCGGGGGCGCGGGGGGAGTGCCGGACCATCCAGTAGGCGATCCCGGCGAACGTCGCGCCCAGCACGAGCAGCCCGAGGCCGCAGGCGAACGGCAGGCGGTAGGCGTCCTTCGGCTGGTCGGCCGTCAGCTGCACGGTGCCGCGGAAGTCGACGAAGCGGATCTTGCCGCGCCAGTAGGTGGCGCGCACCTTGTCGCCGGGCTTGACCTTCGCGAAGACCGAGAGGGGCCCGTTCATGTCCGCGCGGTGGGTGGAGCCGTCACGGCCCGTGAACGTGAGCAGGTAGTGGGTCGTCTTGCCCTGCGGAGCGGTCTCGGTGTGCTTCACCGCGCCCTCGACCACCTTGCGGCACTCCAGGGCCGGCTCGTCGCCCACGCACGCGGGAGCCGTCGCGAAGGCCCGGCTGTCGGCCCGCTTGTCCGGCACGGTGACGAACAGCAGGAACAGTGAGGCGAGCACGCACACGAGGGCCGCGGCGGCGGTGGAACGTACGGGGTGGCGCCTGCGGCGCCGGCGGCGGATGGGGGTCACCGGGTACTCACTGGGGGGAGGAAGATCGACATGGGGGTCACATTGTGCCTCCGGAGGCGCGGACGTTCAGCCTTCGTCGGTACGGGACAATAACTGCATGAGCCTCTTCCGCGACGACGGCGTCGTCCTGCGCACCCAGAAGCTCGGTGAGGCCGACCGCATCATGCTGCTTCCTCCCGGGGGACAACCCCCGGACCCCCGGCCGGACACCCGTGGGGGTGTGCGGTGAGTCTTTTCCGCGACGACGGCGTCGTGCTGCGGACTCAAAAGCTCGGCGAAGCAGATCGCATCATCACCCTCCTCACCCGCGGTCACGGCCGCGTGCGCGCCGTCGCGCGCGGGGTGCGGCGGACCAAGTCGAAGTTCGGGGCGCGCCTGGAGCCGTTCTCGCACGTCGACGTGCAGTTCTTCGCGCGGGGGAGCGAGCTCGTCGGGCGGAGCCTGCCGCTGTGCACGCAGAGCGAGACCATCGCCGCGTACGGCGGCCCGATCGTCACCGACTACGCGCGCTACACCGCCGGCACCGCCATGCTGGAGACCGCCGAGCGGTTCACCGACCACGAGGGCGAACCGGCCGTGCAGCAGTACCTGCTGCTCGTCGGCGGCCTGCGCGTGCTCGCCGCGGGCGAGCACGCCCCGGGCCTCGTCCTGGACGCCTTCCTGCTGCGCTCCCTCGCCGTCAACGGCTACGCGCCCAGCTTCGAGGCCTGCGCCCGGTGCGGAATGCCGGGTCCGAACCGTTTCTTCTCGGTGGCCGCCGGCGGCGTGGTCTGCGGGGAGTGCCGGGTGCCCGGAAGCGTCGTACCCTCCTCGGAGGCGATCGGGCTGCTCGGCGCGCTGCTGACGGGCGACTGGGCGACGGCGGACGCCTGCGAGCCGCGCCACGTCAGAGAGGGCAGCGGCCTGGTCGCGGCGTATCTGCACTGGCACCTGGAGCGCGGCCTCCGCTCGCTCCGGTATGTCGAGAAATAGGGAAACAGGGACCAAGGAGTAGTGGCACGCATGGCACGACGCGGCATTCTGGGCCGTTCCCGACGCGAGTACCGCACACCCGAACCGCACCCGTCCGGGGCGCGGCCGCCGAAGATCCCCGGCGAGCTGGTTCCCGAGCACGTCGCGATCGTCATGGACGGCAACGGCCGCTGGGCCAAGGACCGCGGCCTGCCGCGCACCGAGGGCCACAAGGTCGGCGCCGAGCGCGTGCTGGACGTGCTGCAGGGCGCGATCGAGATGGGCGTCGGCAGCATCTCCCTGTACGCCTTCTCCACCGAGAACTGGAGGCGTTCGCCGGACGAGGTGCGCTTCCTGATGAACTTCAACCGCGACTTCATCCGCAAGACCCGCGACCAGCTCGACGAGCTCGGCATCCGCGTGCGCTGGGTGGGTCGCATGCCCAAGCTGTGGCGGTCGGTGGCCAAGGAGCTCCAGGTCGCCCAGGAGCAGACCAAGGACAACGACAAGCTCACGCTGTACTTCTGCATGAACTACGGCGGGCGCGCGGAGATCGCGGACGCGGCGCAGGCGCTGGCCGCCGATGTGAAGGCGGGCCGCCTCGACCCGTCCAAGGTCACCGAGAAGACCTTCGCGAAGTACCTCTACTACCCGGACATGCCGGACGTGGACCTCTTCCTGCGCCCCTCGGGCGAGCAGCGCACGTCCAACTACCTGATCTGGCAGAGCGCTTACGCCGAGATGGTCTTCCAGGACGTGCTCTGGCCGGACTTCGACCGCCGCGACCTGTGGCGCGCCTGCCTGGAGTACGCGTCGCGGGACCGCCGGTTCGGCGGGGCGATCCCCAACGAGGAGCAGCTCGCGGAGGAGCAGGGCACCGCGTGAGCTGAGCGCGCGCTGGCACGCACGCACGAGGGCCCCGGGCATCGCCCGGGGCCCTCGGTGCACGCGGCCGGGTCAGCGCTTCGCGGCGCACTCCCCGCACGTGCCGAAGATCTCGATGGTGTGCGCGACGTCCACGAAGCCGTGCTCCTCGGCGATGGAGTCCGCCCACTTCTCGACGGCGGGGCCCTCCACCTCGACGGCCTTGCCGCACACCCGGCACACCAGGTGGTGGTGGTGCCCGCTGGAGCAGCGGCGGTAGACCGCCTCGCCCTCGCTGGTGCGCAGCACGTCGACCTCGCCCGCGTCGGCGAGGGACTGCAGCGTGCGGTAGACGGTGGTCAGGCCGACCGACGCACCGCGATGCTTGAGCATGTCGTGGAGTTCTTGCGCGCTACGGAACTCGTCCACCTCATCGAGCGCGGCCGCCACCGCTGCCCGCTGCTTGGTGGACCGGCCGCGTACGGGGGGACCCGCGGTCGCCACAGTTGCCTCCTCCAGCTCGCCTGAACACCCATCCGCACATGTCGCACGGCAATTGTGCCAGTCCGCGCGGCCGGGTGGGCAAGCCCGGACGGCCGTCAGACCTTGACGTCGTCCGCCGCCGTGCGCGGGCCAGGCGCTTTCAGGGTGCACTCCTCGGCCGCCGCGGCCTTCCCCGCGCGCCGCTTCGCCAGGGGCGCGGCGAGCGCGGTGAGGACGACGAACAGGCCGATGGCGTAGAGCACGATGGTCGCGCCGGAGGGCACGTCGGCGTAGTAGGACGTGGCGGTGCCGGAGAGGGTCACCGTGACGCCGATGCCCACCGCGAGGGCGAAGGTCGCCTTGAAACTGCGGGCGATCTGCTGCGAGGCGGCGACCGGGATCACCATCAGGGCGCTGACGAGCAGCAGGCCGACGACGCGCATGGCGACGGTGACGGTGACGGCGGCGGTGACGGCGACGAGCAGGTTCAGCAGCCGCACCGGCAGCCCGGTGACGCGCGCGAACTCCTCGTCCTGGCAGATGGCGAAAAGCTGACGGCGCAGCCCGACCGTGGTGAGGATCACAAAGGCGGCCAGGATGCAGATCGCGACGATGTCCTCCTCCGAGACCGTGGCGATCGAGCCGAAGAGGTAGCTGCTGAGGTTGGCGCTGGAGCCGTTGTCGGAGAGGTTCATCAGCATCACGCCGCCGGCCATGCCGCCGTAGAAGAGCATGGCGAGGGCGATGTCGCCGCGCGTCCGCCCGTACCAGCGGATCAGCTCCATGACGACGGCGCCCGCGATGCACACGGCGGTGGCCGTCCACACGGGGCTCGCGTTCATCAGGAAGCCGAGGCCGACGCCGGTGAGGGCGACGTGTCCGAGGCCGTCGCCCATGAGGGCCTGGCGGCGCTGGACGAGGTAGGTGCCGATGGCGGGCGCGGTGACGCCCACGAGGAGCGCCGCGAGCAGGGCCCGCTGCATGAAGGCGAGGTCGAGGATGTCCATCAGGTCAGCAGCCCTGTCCGAATCGGTTCCGCAGCCGGGCCGGCGTGCGGGTGTACGTGGTCGTGGCCGGGCAGTGCGTGCTGGCCGACGGCCTCCGGGGGCGGGCCGTCGTGGACGACGCAGCCGTCGCGCAGCACGACCGCCCGGTCGATGAGCGGCTCCAGCGGGCCGAGCTCGTGCAGCACCAGCAGGACGGTGGTCCCGCGGGCGACCTGGGCGCGCAGAGCGTCGGCGAGGACCTCCTGGCTCGCGAGGTCGACGCCGGCCATCGGCTCGTCCATGATCAGCAGCTCGGGTTCGCCGGCCAGGGCGCGGGCGATAAGCACCCGCTGGTGCTGGCCGCCGGAGAGGGCGTCGACGGAGTCCCCGAGCCGGTCGTCCATGCCGACGAGCTCCAGGGCGCGTATGACCGCCTCCTTGTCGGCCTTGCGCATCATCCCGAACCGGGTGCGGGCGAGCCGCCCGGCCGAGACGACCTCGCGCACGGTCGCGGGGACCCCGCCCGCGGCGGTGGTGCGCTGCGGCACGTAGCCGACGCGGGCCCAGTCGCGAAAGCGCCGCCGGGGCGTGCCGAAGAGCTCCAGCTCGCCGCCGGTGAGCGGCACCTGGCCGACGATGCTGCGCACGGCGGTGGACTTGCCCGAGCCGTTGGCGCCGAGCAAGGCGACGACCTCGCCGGGCCGTACGGTCAGGTCCACGCCGCGCAGCACCGGGCGGCCGCCCAGGCTCGCGGTCGCGCCCCGCAGGGATATGACGGGCTGCTCCATGATGCTCTCCTCGGGCGCGCTCACTTGGTGCCGAGCGCCTTCTGCAGGGCGGCCAGGTTGGCCTCCATGACCTCGATGTAGTCGTGGCCCTTGGACTTGTCCGTGATGCCCTCGAGGGGGTCCAGGACGTCGGTCTTCAGCTTCAGGTCCTTGGCCAGCGTCTTCGCGGTCGCCGGGCTGGCGAGGGTCTCGAAGAAGATCGTCGAGACGTGGTGCTCCTCGGCGAGCTTGTGCAGGTCCTTGATGCGGGCGGCGCTGGGCTCGGACTCGGGGTCGAGGCCGCTGATGGCCTCCTCGGTCAGCCCGTAGCGCTCGGCGAGGTAGCCGAAGGCCGCGTGGGTGGTGATGAAGGTGTCCGAGGCGCGGCTCTTCAGGCCGTCCTTGAACTTGGCGTCCAGGGCACCGAGCTTCTTCACGAGGGCGTCGGTGTTCTTCTCGTAGTCGCCCTTGTGCGCGGGGTCGGCCTCGGCGAGGGTCTTGGCGACGCCCTTGGCGGCCTCGGCGTACTTCACCGGGTCGAGCCAGATGTGGGGGTCGTCGCCGCCCCCGTGGTCGTGCCCGTGGTCGTGGCCCTCGTGCCCGTGCTCGTCGTGGCCGTGCTCCTCGTGGCCGTGCTCGTCGTGCCCGGCCTCCTCCGGCTCCTCGGAGTGGGAGTGGTTGTCGCCGGTGGTGTGGTGCTTGCCGTCGACCTCGGTGCCGTGCTTTTCCAGGGTGGTGAGGGAGGCCACGTCCACGGCGTGCTTGTTCTTCGACTGCTTGATCGCCTCGTCGACGGCGGGCTGGACGCCCTTGAGGTAGACGATCGCGCCCGCGTCGGCGAGGGAGCCGATCTGCTTGGGCTTGAGCTCCAGGTCGTGCGGTTCGACGCCGGGCTTGGTCAGGTTGGTGACGCTGACGTGCTCGCCGCCGATCTGCTCGGCGAGGTACTGCATGGGGTAGAACGACGCCACCACGGAGAGCTTGCCGTCCGCCGCCTTGCCCGCCTCGTCCGGGGAGCAGGCGGAGAGGCCGAGCAGCCCCAGTGCGGCGGCCGCGGCGACGACGGCGGTGCGTATTCGGGGGGTGCTGAGCTGGTGGGGGCGGCTTACGTTCATGACAGTCATTTTCAACAAAAATGGAAACGATTGTCAACAAGGGGGTCCGGGGTGCGCTGCGGAGGGGTGTGGTCAAGCCAAGGCCAGAGCCGATTTGATTAGGAGGGTGGCAGCGCCGGTAACCTGAATCATTCGCTGTTCGTCGTCGCAATGAAGAGAGCACCGTGGCCGCCGACAAGATCGACACCATCGTCAGCCTGAGCAAGCGCCGTGGCTTCGTCTATCCGTGCAGTGAGATCTATGGCGGACAGCGTGCCGCCTGGGACTACGGTCCGCTCGGCGTGGAGCTCAAGGAGAACATCAAGCGCCAGTGGTGGCGCTCCATGGTCACCTCGCGCGACGACGTCGTCGGTCTCGACTCGTCGGTGATCCTGGCCCGTGAGGTCTGGGAGGCGTCCGGCCACGTCGCGACCTTCACCGACCCGCTGACCGAGTGCACCTCCTGTCACAAGCGCTACCGCGCCGACCACCTGGAGGAGGCGTACGAGGCCAAGCACGGCAAGCTGCCCGCCAACGGCCTCGCCGACCTCAACTGCGCGCACTGCGGCACCAAGGGCGCCTTCACCGAGCCCAAGCTGTTCTCCGGCCTGCTGTCCACCCACCTGGGCCCGACCCAGGACTCCGGTTCGGTCAGCTACCTGCGCCCCGAGACCGCGCAGGGCATCTTCACCAACTTCGCCCAGGTCCAGCAGACCTCGCGGAAGAAGCCGCCGTTCGGCATCGCCCAGACCGGCAAGTCCTTCCGTAACGAGATCACGCCGGGCAACTTCATCTTCCGCACCCGCGAGTTCGAGCAGATGGAGATGGAGTTCTTCGTCAAGCCGGGCGAGGACGAGACCTGGCACGAGTACTGGATGGAGCAGCGCTGGAGCTGGTACACCGGCCTCGGCATGCGCGAGGAGAACATGCGGTGGTACGAGCACGCCGCGGAGAAGCTCTCCCACTACTCCAAGCGCACCACTGACATCGAGTACCGCTTCAACTTCGGCGGCACCGAGTTCTCCGAGCTGGAAGGCATCGCCAACCGCACGGACTACGACCTGAAGGCGCACTCCCAGGCCTCCGGCCAGGACCTGACCTTCTTCGACCAGGAGGCCGGCGAGCGCTGGTTCCCGTACGTCATCGAGCCGGCGGCCGGCCTGAACCGCGCCATGCTCGCCTTCATGCTCGACGCGTACAACGAGGACGAGGCCCCCAACGCCAAGGGCGTCATGGAGAAGCGCGTCGTGATGCGCCTCGACCCGCGCCTGGCCCCGGTCAAGGTCGCCGTCCTCCCGCTGTCCCGCAACCCGCAGCTGTCCCCGAAGGCCAAGGGCCTCGCGACGGACCTGCGCAAGAACTGGAACATCGAGTTCGACGACGCGGGCGCGATCGGCCGCCGCTACCGCCGCCAGGACGAGATCGGCACGCCGTTCTGCGTCACGGTCGACTTCGACACGCTCGAGGACAACGCCGTGACGGTGCGCGAGCGCGACACGATGAAGCAGGAGCGGGTGTCTCTCGACCAGATCGAGGGGTACCTGGGGTCGCGTCTGCTGGGTTGCTGACGCGTCTGCCGTTGAAGGCCCCGGTTCCCGCTCGGCGGGGGCCGGGGCCTTCGGTTCGGGTCAGACTTGCCAGTCTGCGGTGTCGAGCTCGCAGTCGAAGGGGGCGGGGATGTGCACCGTTCCGCCGAATTCGATCTGTGTGGTGGTGCGGTAGCCGTGTTCCGACGGATCGGAGTGCACGATGACAACCCCCTTCAGCAGGTCGACGAGCACGTAGACGGGCACGCCGGCCTTGCCGTAGACCGCGGCCTTCTCGTTGCGGTCGGCCTCGGCCGTCGAGGGCGACGTCAGTTCGGCGACGAGGGACAAGGCGTCGCCGGGCCTGTAGATGCTGTCCGTCCGCAGCGCGGCGGACTTCGCAACATGAAAGTCGGGACCGAACGCGCCGTCGTGCTCGGCGAACTTGTAGAGGCTGGGGCACGACCGTGCCCGATGTCCCTTGGGCGCGTGTGGACCCAACTGGTCCATGAGCTCATCGAGGATGAGGTCGTAGAAAGACCTGGACCACGGTGACACGACGACCTGCCCCCCGATGATCTCCGGGTAATAGCCGTCCGGGAGATCGTCGTTGATCTTCTCGAGAATCCTGCAGAGCTCTTCGAAGTCCCCCGGTAGCCCCGGGCCTCGGACTATCAATTGCGGCGGCGGTGTCTCGACCATGACTGCCATGATGCGCCTCCTTGCCTCTGTGCGCGGTCAGACACTCAACGTAATGGCGCCGCCGCGCCCGCGGCCGATTCCCCTCGCACGTTCATCCGATGGTGGCACTGGCTGTACCAACAAGCCGGACGCCAGTACCATCGCCCGCCCCTGACCTGCGCACTTACCGTGTGACCATGCGAATCCCCACCCCTCTCACGCACCCCTTCGACGGGGTCGGGCGCGCCGCCGCCCACCTGGTCACCGGCGTGCTCGTCCAGTTCGGTGCGCTGCTCGTCATGGCGGTGCCGTGGCTGGACGGCGGGCCGACGAAGGCGTCGAGCTGTCTGCTCGCCCTGGCGGTGATGGCGGGGGTGCTCGGGGCCGCCTGCCCCGTGCTGACCCGGGCACAGAGGGCGCGGTTCCGGGCGCGGCTCGGGGTGGAGATACCGGTCACGGGGCGGCCCTGGTCGTGGCGCCAGGTGGGTTACCACCTGGCGGCGGGGCCGCTGATCGCGCTGGGCGGCGCGCTGACGCTGCTGCTGTGGGCGGCGGCCGCTGCGGCCGCCACGGTCTACGTCTGGGTGTGGGCGCTGCCGCCCGAGACGCGGTCGGCACAGGCGGGTTACGCCGTACAGGCCGCCTTCCTCACCGCCGCCGGACTCGCCGGGCTGTACGGCGCGGCATGGCTCTCCCGCGCGCTCGCCCGGCTCGACACCCGCGCCGCCACGGCCCGCCTCGGCCCCAGCCGCGCCGAGGTGCTGGAGCAGCGCGTCGAGGAGGTCGCCGCCAGCCGCGCCGGAGTCGTGGACGCCGCGGACGCCGAGCGCCGCCGCATCGAACGCGACCTGCACGACGGGGCCCAGCAGCGGCTCGTGTCGATGGCGGTGAACCTGGGACTGGCCAAGGCGACGCTCAAGGACCTGCCCGAGGAGGCCCGCCAGGTCATCGACGAGGCGCACCGCGAGGCCAAGGAGGCCATCGCCGAGCTCGGCAACCTCGTACGCGGCCTGCACCCGGCCGTGCTGGAGGACCGCGGCCTCGACGCCGCCCTGTCCGGCATCGCCGAGCGGACGCCCCTGCCCGTGGGGCTGACGGTCGGCCTCGCCGACCGGCCCGCCCCGACCGTCGAGGCCGTCGCCTACTTCGTGGTCTCCGAGGCGCTCGCCAACGTCGTCAAGCACGCGCGGGCGACCCGGGCCGACGTCCGCGTCGAACAGCGAGGGGGGATACTTCTCGTCGTCGTCACCGACGACGGCGTGGGCGGAGCCGACCCTACGGGCGGCAGCGGGCTGGCCGGACTGGCCAAGCGGGTCGCGTCGGTCGACGGCACGTTCTCGATCAGCAGCCCCGTGGGGGGCCCGACCGTTGTGACCGTGGAGCTGCCGTGCGCGCTGTGATCGCAGAGGATTCCGTCCTGCTCCGGATCGGTCTGGTGAAGGTCCTGGAGGCGGCCGGGTTCGACGTGGTCGCGGAGGCCGGCGACGCGGAGGCGCTGCTGGCGGCGATGGAGGAGCACCGGCCCGGCCTCGCCGTCCTCGACGTGCGCATGCCGCCGGGCTTCACCGACGAGGGCGTGCGCGCCGCGCTCGTCATCCGCAAGCAGTGGCCGGACACGGCCGTGCTGCTGCTCTCCCAGTACGTGGAGGAGCGCTACGCCGCCGACTTGCTGTCCGGGGACACGCGCGGTGTCGGCTACCTGCTCAAGGAGCGGGTCGCCGACGTGGAGGAGTTCATCGACGCCCTGCGGCGCGTCGCGGCCGGCGGCACCGCGCTCGACCCGCAGGTCGTCTCGCAGCTGCTGCTGCGCCGGCACAGCGATCCGCTGGACCGGCTCACGCCGCGCGAGCGGGACGTACTGGAGCTGATGGCGTCCGGGCGGTCGAACGCGGGGATTGCGGAGGGGCTCGTCGTGAGCGAGAGCGCCGTCGCCAAGCACATCAACTCGATCCTGGCGAAGCTGGACCTGCCGAAGGCGGACGCGGACCACCGGCGGGTGCTGGCGGTCCTGCGCTTCCTGGGCGTGGGCTGAGCGGTCTGCTGAGGTCTGCTGAGAGGCCTTACGCCTGCAGCCCCCGCAGCAGCAGATCACATACGGCGTCGAACGCCGCCTCGATGCCGGGGGCGGACCAGTCCGCCGCGTACGCGGGGTCGTGGAAGCGGTTCGTCGCGTCCCACAGGGCCCGGGCGGTGGCCGCGGGGTCGTGGGTCCCGGCGAACTCGCCGCTGCGGACGCCGCTCTCCACGATCCGGGCCAGCTGCCCGATCATCGTCTCGATGTGCCGGTCGACCGTGGCGCTGTTCTCGCCGACGAGGACCATGTACGTGGCGAACAGCTCGGGGTCGTCCCCCGCCTTGCGCCGCTTCGCGGCGAACAGCGCGGCGAGCCAGGAGCGCAGCCGCGGGCCGGCGGGGCCGTCCGCGTCGGCGACGGCCGACAGCTCCGCGTGCGACAGGTCCAGCCAGCGCTGCGTGACCGCCTCCCGCAGGGCCGCCTTGCTGCCGTAGTGGCGGTAGACGCTGCCGTGGCTGACGCCCAGCGCACGCGCGACGTCGACCACGGTGGCCTTGGCGGGGCCGAAGCGGCGCAGCACGTCCTCGGTGGCTTCGAGGATGCGTTCGGGGGTCAGCGGCGCGGGCGGCATGCGGCCTCGTACCTTTCGTCTGGGGGCGGGCGGTCCCGGGTGATGCGCCCAGATGGACGGTACCTGCCCGGGCGAGGGCCGGTAGTGGGCGGCCGCCCTGCGGCAGACCCGGCACCGCCGGGTTCCACGGCGGTGGTTGCTCACCGCCGCGCCGGAAGAATTCCCGCCGCGGCGGCGCTCGGCACCGCCGGGCAGGCCGGTGGGGGTTGCTCGCCGTGGCGGCGGGTTTCCCTGCCGGGGGCAGGAGGTGCCGAGAAGGCGTGCCGCTCTGTTCCGCCGCGGCGGCGATCGGCCGCGACGGTGCAGTTCGGCGGTACCGAACCGGCCTCGGGCTTGGGCCGTGTGGCGGGCCGGACCCCGGTGGTGGGGGATGCGCGCCGCTGCGGCGGGATGGCCTGCTCGCGGCAGCAGGCATTGGGAGGCCGTGCCTCTCTGTTCCGCCGCGACGGCGATCGGCCGCGGCGGTGCGGTCCGGCGGTGCCGGAAGTGCCCCCGTCCGGGGATCGGGTGAGCCGCCCGCAGGGCTTACCGTTCGCTGTCGAGGTGGGTCATCTGGGACTCCGGGTAGCGGGCGCCGGCCGCGGCGCCGGCGGGGACGGCTGTCTCGATGGCGGCGAGGTCGGCCGCGTCCAGGGTCAGGCCGAGCGCGCCGAGCGCCTCCGTGAGGCGGTCGCGGCGGCGGGCGCCGACGAGGGGGACGATGTCCTCGCCCTGGGCGAGGACCCAGGCGATGGCGGTCTGCGCGACGCTCGCGCCCTTGCTCTCGGCGACCTTGCGCAGGGCGTCGACCAGGTCGAGGTTGCGCTGCAGGTTCTCGCCCTGGAAGCGCGGGCTCATGCCGCGGAAGTCACCCGCGCCGAGCTGCCGGTCCCGGCTGAAGTGGCCGCTGATGAGGCCGCGCGAGAGCACGCCGTACGCGGTGACGCCGATGCCCAGCTCGCGGGCGGTGGGCAGGATCTCCTCCTCGATGCCGCGGGAGATCAGCGAGTACTCGATCTGCAGGTCGGAGATGGGCGCGACGGATGCGGCCCGGCGCAGGGTGTCGGCGCCCACCTCGGAGAGGCCGATGTGGCGCACGTGGCCGGCTTCGACGAGCTCGGCGATGGCGCCGACCGTCTCCTCGATCGGCACGTCGGGGTCGACGCGGGCGATGCGGTAGACGTCGATGTGGCCGGTGCCCAGGCGCTGCAGGGAGTAGGCGGCGAGGTTCTTCACCGCGGCGGGGCGGCCGTCGTAGCCGGACCAGCCGCCGTCCGGGTCGCGCAGGGCGCCGAACTTGACGCTGGTGAGCGCCTTGGCGCGGTTGGCCTCGCTCGTCGTGCGCAGGGCTTCGCCGATGAGCAGTTCGTTGTGGCCCATGCCGTAGAAGTCGCCGGTGTCGATCAGGGTGACGCCGGCGTCGAGGGCGGCGTGGATCGTGGCGATCGACTCGGCGCGGTCGGCTTCGCCGTAGAGGGCGGACATGCCCATCGCGCCGAGACCGAGGGCGGAGACCTGGGGGCCGGTGGTGCCGAGGGTGCGGTGCTGCACGGGAGCTCCTTCGGAGGGGAAGCGGTCAGAAAGGGGCAATCCGCCCAGAAGTGGGTAAGCCGGATTGCGGGCTCCCCTGAAGAGTGGCACATGGACTGACAGATTTCAATATCTGTCAGTCGTTCGTACGCGGCAGCCGCAGCGTCAGCAGCACCGTCGCCACCACCGTCACCACCTGCACCCCCAGCGTCATCGCGAGCGCATCCCGCATCCCCACCCCGTCCGACAGCGACAGGAACAGCGACCCGAGCGTGGCCACACCCAGCGCCATGAACGACTGCTGCGTGGTGACCATGACCCCGCTGCCCACGCCCGCCTGCGCCACCGGCACCTCGCTCAGCACCGTTCGCAGCGTCAGCGGCAGCAGCAGCCCCTGGCCCAGGCCCTGGACGGCCAGCGCCAGGCACGGGCCCCACAGGCTCGCCCCGTCCCAGCCCCAGTAGAAGGCCGCCGCCACCCCGAGCAGCCCCGCTCCCTGGATCAGCGCCCCGGCCGTCACGGCCCGCCGTCCGTACCGGCTGAACAGCCGGGGGCAGGCCAGCGAGGCCGCGAAGAACGTCACGCACATCGGCACCAGCGACAGCCCCGCCGCCAGCGGCCCCAGCCGCAGCCCCTCCTGCAGCACCACCGCCAGGACGAACATGAAGCCGCCCCAGCCGAGCGAGAACGGCACCAGCACCGCCAGCCCCGTACGCACCGACCGCACCCGCAGCAGCGACGGCGGCACCAGCGGCGTCCGCCCCTCCCCGCCGGACCGCTCCAGGCGCCGCTCCGTGACGGCGAACGCCACCGCCGCGAACGGGAAGACCGCCAGCAGCACCCACGACCACACCGGCCAGCCCGTCGCCCGGCCCTCCGTCAGCGGCACCAGCAGGGAGACGAGCGAGAGCGACAGCAGCGCCGTGCCCAGGCCGTCCACCCGCGTCGGGCGCGCCGAGCGGGTCTCGGGCACCGTCCGGCGCGCCAGCAGCAGCGCGACCGCCGCGACCGGCGCGTTCACCAGGAAGATCGACCGCCAGCCGCTGCCCGCGACGTCCGCCGCGACCAGCACGCCGCCCAGCACCTGGCCGACCGAGGCGGCGACCCCGGACGTACCGCTGTAGAAGCTGAGCGCCCGGGCCCGGCCCGCCCCGCTCGTCGTGGCCTGGATCGTCGCCAGCACCTGCGGCAGCATCAGCGCGGACGCCGCGCCCTGCGCGATCCGCGCGATCACCAGCTCCCAGGCGCCCGGCGCCAGCCCGCACGCCACCGACGTCACTCCGAACGCGGCCGTGCCCCACAGGAACAGCCGGCGCCGCCCCACCGTGTCGCCCAGCCGCCCGCCGAGCACCAGCAGCACGGCGTACGCGACCCCGTAGCCGCCGACCACCATCTCCAGGAGCGCCGGGCCCGCGTGCAGGTCGTGGTCGATGGCGGGCAGGGCGACGTTGACGATGAAGAAGTCGACCATGGGCAGTGCCGCACCGATCAGCACGGTGAACAGGCCCAAGGGGGTCAGGGCGGGATGCGGAGTGGGGTGCGGGGCGGGATGCGGGGCGGGGGCGGCGACGGCCGCTTCGGCAGGGGAGGTTATCCGGGTATCGCTCACCGTCCCGACGATGCCCGCCCGTTCAGCCCGGTACCAGAGCCTTCTTATCCTGGTACCCGTACTACCTGGAACGGGCCGCCGGCCTCGCGCACGCTGGAGAGATGACCACGATGCTGCAGGAATCCCGGACCGTCGCCGCGTCGGCGTCGGCGTCGGCGTCCACGCCCGCCTCCGCGCCCCTGCCCACCGCCGACGACGTGCGCCGCGGGGAGCTCGCCGCCTTCCTGCGCAGCCGCCGCGAGCGCGTCTCCCCCGAACAGGCCGGGCTGCCGCGCGGGCCCCGGCGGCGCACGCCCGGGCTGCGCCGGGAGGAGGTCGCCCACCTCGCCGCCGTCGGCGTCACCTGGTACACGTGGCTGGAACAGGCCCGCGACATCAAGGTCTCGCCGCAGGTCCTCGACGCCGTCGCCCGCGCCCTCCAGCTCGACCGCAGCGAGCGCAGCCACCTCTTCGCCCTCGCCAACGCGGTCGATCCGCTGCCGGAGACCGACTGCCCCGGGGTCTCCGTGGACCTGCGGATGATGCTCGACCGGCTGGAGCCGTTCCCCGCCTGCATCCAGAACTCGCGCTACGACATCCTCGCCTACAACCGCACCTACAGCGCCCTCATGTGCGACCTTGACAAGCTGCCGCGCGAGGAGCGCAACTGCATGTGGCTCGCGTTCACCAACGCCGAGGTCCGGGCCACGTTCATGGACCGGGAGGAGACGATCCGGGCCATGGCGGCGAAGTTCCGCGCGGCCATGGCCGAGCACCTCGCCGATCCGGCGTGGAAGCACCTGCTGGCGAAGCTGCTGCGGGCGTCACCGGAATTCCGGGTGCTGTGGGCCCGCCACGAGGTCGCCCCCGTCACGGCCTACCGGGTACGCACCCTGTGGCACGCCCGCACGGGCGAACTCCGCCTGAACCACACCAGCCTGTGGACGGGCCCCCACCCGGGCGGCCGCCTCGTGACGTTCACCCCCGCGGACGATACGACCCACGAACGCCTCGCTGCCCTGACGCACGGGGCGCCGGCCTGAGCCGGTACGACGGCCGGGTGCCGGACCGGCCTCCGGACCAGTGCGTGTGCCGGCCCGGCGTGGCTGGAAGGCGTCGTTCAGGACCTCGCCGTCGCGGCGGATTTTCTGCCGCCGCGGCGGCGAGCAACCCATCGGGGTGGTGTTCGGCGGTGCCGGACCGGGCCTCGGGCCGGGGTTGTTTGGCACCGCCGGGAAGCGTCGTCCGGGTTCTCGCCGTTGCGGCGGGATTTTCTCCGCCGCGGCGGCGGGTAAGTACCGTGGCGCCGCCCGGCGGGGGCGGATCGGCCTTCGGCGCGTTGCGTGTGCCGTCCGGCGCAGCCGGAACGCGTCGTTCAGCGGCGGATTTTCTGCCGCCGCGACGGCGAGCAAGCCATCGCGGCGGAGTCCGGCGGTGCCGGGTCGGCCTCGGGTCGGGGTTGTGTGGCACCGCCGGGAAGCGCCGTCCGGGTTCTCGCCGTTGCGGCGGGATTCCTTTCGCCGCGGTGGTGGGTAACCCCCGCGGTGGTGTCCGGCGGTGACGGGTCGCCTTCGGGGCGGCTCGCGTCCTTACCCCGTGGCGTTCCCGCCCGGGGTTTCCGTTAGGCGGGCCGTGATGCGGTTCAGGGCCGCGAGGTCTTCCGGGGGGAGGGCGAGGAGGGACGGGGGCGGGGTGCCCAGGATGGCTTCTGCTCGGGCTGCCGCCTCGCGGCCCGCCGGTGTGGCCGAGACGATCTTCGAGCGGCGGTCCGCCGGGTTCGCGGTGCGTTCCACCAGCCCCCGCCCGGCGAGGTCGTCCACGACGAGCGTGGCGTAGGGCCGGTCGGTGAGCAGTTGTTCGGCCAGCTCCCGCAGGGTGAGCGGGCCGCGGGCGATGCGCCGGAGGGCCTTGATCCGGAAGAAGCTCATGCCGAGCGCCTCGACGACCTCCTTGCGGCGCTCGTTGCCGCCGAGGACGATCTCCCGCAGCTGCCCCCAGGCACGCTGCGCGGCCTCGTCGTGTGTGTCGTGCGCGGTCATGGTGTCGTCACCGGGTTCCTGCTCCGCTCGGCGTGGGGGTCGGGGCGGGCCGCGGCGCGCTCGGCGGTCCGGGCGGCCCAGCGGCCGGTGGTGATCGTACCGACCAGGAGGACGGCCGCACCGCACCCCGAGACGATCCACCACCCCGTCTCCTGCAGCCCCGCGGCGACGGCCGCGCCGATCACCGCGACGCCCAGCGAGCTGCCGACCTGCCGGCTGGTGGAGGCGACGGCGGCGGCGACCCCGGCCCGGGCGCGCGGCAGGCCGGAGACGGCGGTGTTGGTGATGGGCGCGTTCACCAGGCCGAAGCCGATGCCGAAGAGGACGTAGGCGGTGAACAGCAGCGCGTCGGAGGAGCCCGCGTCGAAGGCGGCGAAGAGCAGGCCGCTCGCCGTCATGGCCACCCCGGCGAGCAGCAGCGGCAGCCGCGGCCCGCGGGTCCCGACCAGCCGGCCGGACAGCGGTGCGAAGACCAGGCACATGACGGCCATGGGCAGCATGTAGAGGCCGGCGTCGAGGGCGGAGAGGCCGCGCTCGTTCTGCAGGTGCAGGGTGTTGAGGAAGAGGAAGCCGCCGAGCGCGGCGAAGGCGGACACTGCGGTGACGGTGGCCCCGCTGAAGGGCGCGCTGCGGAAGAGCCGCGGCTCGATCAGGGGTTCCGCGCGGCGCCGCTCGTAGGGGACGAGCACGGCCAGGGAGGCGGCCGCGACGGCGAAGCAGCCGAGGATGAGGGGCGAGCCCCACCCCGCCGCGGCGCCCTCGATGATCCCGTACGTGAGCGAGCCGAGCAGCGCGATCACCAGCAGCTGGCCGACGGGGTCGGCCCGGCGGGCCGTCGCGGCGCGGGACTCGGGCACGTACCGCGCGGTCATGGCGAGCGCGGCCAGCCCGACCGGCAGGTTGATCCAGAAGATGGCCCGCCAGCCGGTCGTCTCGACGAGCGCGCCGCCGATGATCGGCCCGGCGGCCATGCTGATGCCGACGACGCCGCCCCACACGCCTATGGCGCGGGCCCGCTCCCGGGGGTCGGTGAACGTGTTGGTGATGATCGACATGGCGACGGGGTTGAGCATGGAGCCGCCCACGGCCTGCACCATGCGGAAGACGATCAGCCAGCCGAGCCCCGGCGCCAGGCTGCACAGCACGGAGCCGGCGGTGAAGAGCACCAGCCCGGCCTGGAAGACGCGTTTGCGGCCCAGCCGGTCGGCGGTCGAGCCGGCGAGCATCAGCAGCGAGGCGAGGACGAGGGTGTAGGCGTCGATCGTCCACTGCAGCCCGGAGACGGAGGCGCCGAGCTCCCGCTGCATGGAGGGCAGCGCCACGTTGAGGATCGTGTTGTCGAGGCTCACCATCAGCAGGCTCGTGCAGCAGATGGCGAGGATCAGCAGCCGGCGGCGCCGGGAAGGCTCGGGCACGGGACGGGACCCCCTGGGGGAGTGGGCGCACAACAGATAGTTGTACATCTCCAATGATTTTAAGAGTACAACTAAATGCCCGGCCGCGGTACGCGACAATGGGGCCATGACCCATGACGCCGCCACGCCGCTCCAGATCGGCCCGCACACCGTGTGGCCGCCGGTGGTCCTCGCCCCCATGGCGGGCATCACCAATGCGCCCTTCCGCACGCTGTGCCGCGAGTTCTCCGGCGGCAAGGGGCTGTTCGTCAGCGAGATGATCACCACCCGCGCCCTGGTCGAGCGCGACACCAAGACCATGCGGCTGATCCACTTCGACGGCACCGAGAAGCCCCGCTCGATCCAGCTCTACGGTGTCGACCCGGTCACCGTCGGCAAGGCCGTCCGCATGATCGTGGACGAGGACCTGGCCGACCACATCGACCTCAACTTCGGCTGCCCGGTCCCCAAGGTCACCCGCAAGGGCGGCGGCTCGGCCCTGCCCTACAAGCGCAACCTGCTGCGCTCGATCCTGCGCGAGGCCGTCGGCAACGCCGGCAACCTCCCGGTGACCATCAAGATGCGCAAGGGCATCGACGACGACCACATCACCTTCCTCGACGCCGGCCGGATCGCCGTCGAAGAGGGCGTCACCGCCGTCGCCCTGCACGGCCGCACGGCCGCCCAGCACTACAGCGGCACCGCCGACTGGGAGGCCATAGCCCGGCTCAAGGAGGCCGTGCCGGAGATCCCCGTGCTCGGGAACGGCGACATCTGGTCGGCGGACGACGCCGTGCGGATGATGCGCGAGACAGGCTGCGACGGCGTCGTCGTCGGCCGCGGCTGCCTGGGGCGCCCGTGGCTCTTCGGCGACCTGGTCACGGCCTTCGAGGGCGGCGACGCCTTCACCGCGCCCACCCTGCGCGAGGTGGCCCGCGTGATGCTGCGCCACGCCACGCTCCTCGGCGAGTGGCTGGAGAGCGAGGAGCGCGGCGTCATCGACTTCCGCAAGCACGTGGCCTGGTACACCAAGGGCTTCTCCATCGGCTCGGAGATGCGCAAGAAGCTGGCGATCACCTCGTCCCTGGCCGAGCTGGACGCTCACTTGAGCGAACTGGATCTGGACCAGTCCTGGCCGGCCGGCGCAGACGGCCCCCGCGGCCGTACGTCCGGCCGCGACCGCGTGGTGCTGCCGGACGGCTGGCTGGACGACCCGTACGACTGCGCGGCCGTCAGCGCGGACGCCGAACTCGACACGTCCGGCGGCTGACCCGACACATCCGGCGGCCGGGAAGGCGTGATTCTCGCCACCCCTGATCGGGACTCCGCTCAGATGAGCGTTTGACCCAGGGGTGCATCTCTTGAGGGGTGGCACTGCGTGCCACCCCTCTTGCTTTCGCAAGTCGACGGCTCACCTCGCCGTTCATCGACCCTCCGTGATCTGCCGACTTCTTTTTGTCATTCTGTCTTCAGAAGTCGAACGATCGCCTTTCAGGCCCTTTACCGGGGCGTGACTTTCGATCTGCTGGCTGACAGGCGGTTACGCCCATATGGCCGGGGGGTGGACCTCCTCATAAGCCTTCGATCTGGGTACGCTCCCCGCCGTCAGCACGTTTGAGCACGCCTTCCCCCAACTGTGTACGGGGGGACCCCAGTGAGGAGTCGAGTCCCGTGCCGGAAACCACAGATCAGCAGAAGTTCGTCTACGACTTCACCGAGGGCAACAAGGACCTGAAGGACCTGCTCGGCGGGAAGGGTGCCAACCTCGCCGAGATGACCAACCTCGGCCTGCCCGTCCCTCCCGGCTTCACCATCACCACCGAAGCCTGCAAGGTCTACCTCGAGAGCGGCACCGAGCCCGTCGCCCTGCGCGACGAGGTCTCCGCCCACCTCGACGCCCTCGAGAAGCAGATGGGCAAGAAGCTGGGGCAGGCGGACGACCCGCTGCTGGTCTCGGTCCGCTCGGGCGCCAAGTTCTCCATGCCCGGCATGATGGACACCGTCCTCAACATCGGCCTCTCCGACGCCTCCGTGGCCGGGCTCGCCGCGCAGGCCGGGGGCGAGCGGTTCGCGTGGGACTCCTACCGCCGCCTCATCCAGATGTTCGGCAAGACCGTCCTCGGCGTCGACGGCGACCTCTTCGAGGAGGCCCTCGACGAGGCCAAGCGCGCCAAGGGCGTCACCACCGACGTCGAGCTCGACGCCGCCGACCTGCAGCGCCTGGTCGAGGAGTTCAAGGGCATCGTCGCCAAGGAGACCGGCCGGGACTTCCCGCAGGAGCCGCGCGAGCAGATGGACCTCGCCATCCGGGCGGTCTTCGACTCGTGGAACGGCGACCGCGCCAAGCTCTACCGCCGCCAGGAGCGCATCCCCGGCGACCTCGGCACCGCCGTCAACATCTGCTCCATGGTCTTCGGCAACCTCGGCCCCGACTCCGGCACCGGCGTCGCCTTCACCCGCGACCCCGCCAGCGGCCACCAGGGCGTCTACGGCGACTACCTGCAGAACGCCCAGGGCGAGGACGTCGTCGCGGGCATCCGCAACACCGTGCCGCTCGCCGACCTGGAGCGCATCGACAAGGCGTCCTACGACCAGCTGATGCAGATCATGGAGACGCTCGAGACGCACTACAAGGACCTGTGCGACATCGAGTTCACCATCGAGCGCGGCAAGCTGTGGATGCTGCAGACCCGCATCGGCAAGCGCACCGCGGGCGCGGCCTTCCGTATCGCCACGCAGCTGGTGGACCAGGGCCTGATCGACGAGGCCGAGGCCCTGCAGCGCGTCACCGGCGGGCAGCTCGCGCAGCTGATGTTCCCGCGCTTCGACGAGAAGGCGAAGACCGAGCTCCTGGGCCGCGGCATCGCCGCCTCGCCGGGCGCCGCCGTCGGCAAGGCCGTCTTCGACTCGTACACCGCCGTGAAGTGGTCGCGCTCGGGCGAGAAGGTCATCCTCATCCGCCGCGAGACCAACCCCGACGACCTCGACGGCATGATCGCCTCCGAGGGCATCCTCACCTCGCGCGGCGGCAAGACCTCGCACGCGGCCGTCGTCGCCCGCGGCATGGGCAAGACCTGTGTCTGCGGCGCCGAGGAACTGGAGGTCGACACCAAGCGCCGCCGCATGACCGCCCCCGGCGGGATCGTCATCGAGGAGGGCGAGGTCGTCTCCATCGACGGCTCGACCGGCAAGGTCTACCTCGGCGAGGTACCCGTCGTCCCCTCCCCGGTCGTCGAGTACTTCGAGGGCCGCATGCAGGCCGACGCGGCCCCCGGGTCCGGCGAAGCCGCCGCCGCGGCGGGCGACGAGCTCGTCCAGGCCGTGCACCGGATGATGTCCTACGCCGACGGCAGGCGCCGGCTGCAGGTCCGGGCCAACGCCGACAACGCCGAGGACGCCGCCCGCGCCCGCCGCTTCGGCGCCCAGGGCATCGGCCTGTGCCGCACCGAGCACATGTTCCTCGGCGAGCGCCGCGAGATGGTCGAGCGCCTGATCCTCGCCGACACCGAAGCCGAGCGGGACGAGGCCCTCGGGGCCCTGCTGCCGCTGCAGAAGGCCGACTTCGTGGAGCTCTTCGAGGCCATGGACGGGCTGCCGGTCACGGTCCGCCTGCTCGACCCGCCGCTGCACGAGTTCCTCCCCGACATCACCGAGCTGTCGGTGCGGGTCGCGCTCGCCGAGGCCCGCCGCGAGCCGCACGAGAACGAGCTGCGCCTGCTGCAGGCCGTGCACAAGCTCCACGAGCAGAACCCGATGCTCGGCCTGCGCGGCGTCCGCCTCGGCCTCGTCATCCCGGGCCTGTTCGCCATGCAGGTGCGGGCCATCGCCGAGGCCGCGGCCGAGCGCGCGGGTGCCGGCGGCGACCCGCGCGCCGAGATCATGATCCCGCTGGTGGGCACCGTCCAGGAGCTGGAGATCGTCCGCGAGGAGGCCGAGCGGGTCATCGCCGAGGTCGAGCAGGCCACCGGCGCCGACCTGCGGCTCACCCTCGGCACCATGATCGAGCTGCCGCGGGCCGCGCTCACGGCCGGGCAGATCGCCGAGGCCGCCGAGTTCTTCTCCTTCGGCACCAACGACCTGACCCAGACCGTGTGGGGCTTCTCCCGCGACGATGTCGAGGCGAGCTTCTTCACCGCGTACCTGGAGAAGGGCATCTTCGGCGTCAGCCCCTTCGAGACCATCGACAAGGACGGCGTCGGCTCGCTGGTGCGCGAGGCCGCCAAGGCCGGCCGGGCCACCCGCCCCGACCTCAAGCTCGGCGTCTGCGGCGAGCACGGCGGCGACCCCGAGTCGGTGCACTTCTTCCACGAGGTGGGCCTGGACTACGTCTCCTGCTCCCCCTTCCGCATCCCCGTGGCGCGCCTGGAGGCGGGCCGTGCCGCTGCGCTGGGCGACGGGGGCTCTGACAGCCGCTGATGCGGCGGCCGCACCGGCCCGGCACGAACCGGGCCGGCGCGGCGGAGCCGTCGCCGGGGGGACCCCGACCCTCAGCCTCGGCGACGGCTCCGGATCCTGAAGGGGCGGCACCCGTGCGGGGGGCCGCCCCTTCGCCCTTGTGCGGGGGTTGCGTACGGTGGACGAGTGGCCCGGCGGTCGGCCGGACGGACGGTGTGCGGACGGCCGGGCGATCGGCCCGGCGGACCGTGGAGGCGAGCCGGGACTGACCGGTCGGTACGGACCAAGCCCCCTCGCCCGGAAGGGCCGTGGCGGAAAACCGCCCCTCGCCCGGTGCCCGTGGGGCGCGAGGTGGGGCGGCAGTGTCTCCGGCACATGACGCAGGGGTTACCGGAAGGTGATCGTTCTGTGGTGGTCCTGCGCCCGAGATGTGCCCGACCTGTGGCTGACCTGTGCTCATGCCGGGGCCGGACAGGGCGAAGGGGCGGCGCCCGTGCGGGAGCGCCGCCCCTCTTTACTCCCCCACCGGGAGTTGTTGCCGCCCGCATCGGCTCGGGCGGCAACTCGCATACTCAGCGGCCGCTTTTTCGCTCGCCACCCCCCACGGGAACGAGCGGGGGCGGCCCCGAGTGCGTGAATAGCATTTCGCTTCCCCCACGTTCGCCGCGAGTCCTTTCAACTGTGGCCAAAAGGGCGTGGTAACAGCTCGTATCGGTGTGCATACTCAGTGAGCGGGGGGTGGTTGCGGATGTCTCATGTGGGGGTTTGGTGCTGCGCGTCCATTTCACTGGACTCGATCTGGCCCGGTTGCGCCTGGCCGGAGACCCGGACGCTCTCTGGGAAACCGTATTGAGCCTCCACCGGCTCCGGGACAAACAAGGCGAGTCGATCTTCGGGGATTGGCGCTCGGAAACCCGGACCCGGTTGAATGGTGAAACTCGGCTTCTCGCCCCGCTGGTGCCTTCCCGCGGGTATTTTCCGGACTTCCTCACACCCCCCGAAGGGGTACTCGGACTCGACTCCGGCATGCAGGCCCTGCGCGAGACGCCGGGGGAGCGGGTGCACCGCGAGCTCGGGCGGCTCTCCACGGCCCGTACGCTCCCCGCTTGGATACGATCCATGGCCGAGGGCGACGATCGCGCCTTCGCCAAGCTCACCGGGGCGCTCCAGGCGTATCACGAGGCCGCGATAGCCCCCTACTGGCAGCACATCCAGGCCCAGATCGAGGCCGACCGCGCCGTGCGGGGCCGGGCCCTGCTGGACGGCGGCGCCGACGCCCTGCTCTCCTCGCTGCCGCCCATGATGCGCTGGCGCGCACCCGTCCTGGAGGCCGACTACCCCGTCGACCGCGACGTCCACCTCAACGGCCGGGGCCTGCTGCTCGTTCCCTCCTTCTTCTGCCGGCGCACGCCCGTCACCTACCGGGACCCCGACCTCACCCCCGTCCTCGTCTACCCCGCCCGGCACATGTCGGAGTCCGCGCCCGCCGTGCAGACCGCACCGCGCTCGCTCGGCAAGCTCGTCGGGCACACCCGCTCGGCGGTGCTCGGCTCCATCGGCGGCGGCTGCACCACGAGCGAACTCGCCCGCCGCGTCGGGGTGTCCGCGGCCTCGGCCAGCCAGCACGCGGGCGTACTCCGCGAGGCGGGCCTCGTCCTGACCCTGCGCAACGGCAGCGCCGTGATGCACACCCTCACACCCCTGGGCGCGGCCCTCCTGCGCGGCGGCCACAAGTCACCGCAACTCGCCCAGAGGTCACCTCAATCGTCGATGCCCGAGCGTTCGACGCCGGCGACGATGTAGCGCTGCAGCACCAGGAAGACCACCAGTAGCGGCAGCACCGATACCGCGGCTGCTACGAACAGTTCGTGCAGGTTGACCGATTGGGCTGTGGTGAACGTCGACAGGGCTACCTGGACCGTCCAGGCGTCGCGGTCCTGGCCGATCACCAGTGGCCACAGGAACGCGTTCCATGCACCAATGAAGACGATCGTGCCGACCGCCGCGAACACCGGGCGGGAGTTGGGCACGACGACGAGCCAGTACGTGCGCCAGGGGCCCAGGCCGTCCACCTGGGCCGCGTCCTCCAGTTCCCGCGGGAAGCCCAGGAAGTACTGGCGGAAGACGAAGCAGGCGAAGGCGCTGAAGAGCGTCGGCACGATCAGGCCGCGCAGGCTGGAGACCCAGCCCAGTGACGACACCAGCACGAACGACGGCACGAAGGTGACCGCCGCCGGCACCAGCAGCGTGCCCAGGACCGCGTACAGGACGGCGTCGGCGTGCCGGTAGGGGATGCGGGCCAGGCCGTAGCCGGCGAGGGAGGCGAGGAGCAGCGTGCCGAGCGTGGTGGCCACGGCGATCAGCGAGGAGTTCAGCAGCGCGTGCGCCATCGGCACGTCCGGGTCGGCGAACAGCTCCCGCACGTTCGACCAGTGCACCTCGGACGGGAAGAACGTCCACTCCGGAGAGGTGATGTCCTCCTCGGCGGCGAGCCCGTTGCGCACCAGCAGGTAGAAGGGGAGGAGGAACAGCGCGGCCAGCACGATCAGCAGCACCAGCCGCAGCGCCCGCCCGGCCCGTACGAGGGCGTCGTCCGTGCGCCTCATGCTTCCCGCCTGCCCAGGCCGAACCAGCGCACCTGCACCACCGACACCACCGCGATCACCAGCGCCAGGACGACGGCACCCGCGCTGCCCAGCCCCAGGTTCTGCCCCTGCCCGAGCGCCGTGTAGTAGAGGTAGACCAGCGGCGGCCGGGCGTAGGGCGGGTAGCCGCGCGCGTCCGACAGCAGGTTGTAGAACTCGTCGAACGCCTGGAAGGCGTTGATGACCAGCAGCAGCACCACCGCGACCGACGTGGCCCGCAGCGCCGGGAAGGTGATGTGCCGGAAGGTCTGCCACCCCGGCCGCGCCCCGTCGACGGCCGCCGCCTCGTACAGCTGCGGCGGGATGCGCTGCAGCCCGGCGAGGAAGAGCACCATGTAGAAGCCGGCCTGCAGCCACAGCCGGACGGTGACCAGGGCCAGCCAGTACCAGGGCGGGTCGGTGGTCGACAGCCATGCGACCTGCTCGGCGCCGAACCAGCCGAGGACGGTGTTGGCCAGCCCGAACCGCACCCCGTTGAAGATCGACAGCTTCCACACCAGCGCGGCCACCACATAGCTGCAGGCCGTCGGCAGGAAGAACACCGACCGGAAGAAGGCCTGCGCGGCGCGCAGCCGCCCCACCGCCAGCGCGAGCCCCAGCGACAGCACGTACGTGGCCGGCACGATGAACGCCGTGAACAGCACGAACGTGCCGAGCGCGGCGCGGAAGGCCGGATCGCCGAGCACCTCGCGGTAGTTGTCCAGGCCCGCAAAGTCGGTGGGGGAGACGGTGTTGTGCGCGTCGAAGAAGCTGAGCCGGAGGCTCCAGGCCAGGGGCACGTAGGTGAAGAGGGCGAGGCCGAGGACGAAGGGGCCGGTGAACGTCCAGAACCACAGGGCCTGCCTCCGCCTCCGCCTGCGCTGCGCACCGCAGGCCGCCACGTCAGGGCTTCTTCCCGGCGCGCCGCAGCTCGTCCGCGGTGCGGCGCACGACCGCCTTCAGCTCGCGCTCCGGATCGGCCCCTTCCTTGATGATCCGGCTGAGCGCGTCCTGGTAGGCGGTCCGCGCGGCGACCGTCCACATCAGTGGCTGGGCGTAGCCGTGATCGTTGGTGAACCGTACGACCTCCGCCGCCGCGCCCTCCTTGAGCTTCGCCGCCTTCGCGGCCAGCGAGGTGCGGGCCGGGATGTGGAAGCCGTAGGAGAGCGCGAAGTCCTCCTGGTGGTCGGTGCGGTCGACCCATAGCCACTTCACGTACGCCTCGGCCTCCTTCCGCCGCGCGCTGCGGGCGCTGACCGCCGCGGCGTACGCGCCGACGGGCACGGACGGCCTGCCCGCGGGCCCGTCGGCGGGGAAGGGCAGCACCCCGAAGTCGTCACCGAACGCCTTCTTCACCTGCGGCAGGGCCCACAGCCCGGACCATTGCATGGCGGTGAGGCCCTGGATGAGCGCCGCCGGGTCGGACCAGTCGGCGGGCGCGCCCAGCAGCAGGGACTTTCCGGCGTACAGCCGGTGCAGCTTGCCGAGGGTGCGGGCGGCGGCCGGGTCGTCGAAGCCGGGCTTGCCGTCGGGGGTGACGAGCGAGAGGCCCGCCGCGTACAGGGGCGTGCCGCCGAGGACGCCCGCGCCGCCGTCGTTGCCCAGGAAGAGGCCCTTGACCGGGCCGGAGGTGAGCCTCCCGGCGGCGTCGACGAGCTCGTCCAGGGTCCGCGGCGGGCGCACCCCGGCCTTCTCCAGCAGGCTCCGGCGGTAGTAGAGCAGCTGGGTGTCGATCGCCTGCGGGACGCCCCACACCCGCCCGTCCCAGGTCTTGGGGGCGAGCACGGCCCGGTGGAAGTCGTCCTTCACGCCGTCCAGCAGGGCGGTGAGGTCGGTGACCTGCCCGCCGCGGATCTGGTCCAGCGTCGGGCCGTCGACCTCGAAGACGTCCGGCCCGGAGTCCGTCAGCAGGGCGGCGGCGGTCTGCTGGTCGTAGTTGCCGGGCCGCCACTCGATCCGCACGTCGGCCTTGTCGTACGCGGCGGCGTACCGGCCCACGGCCTGCCGGGTGCCCGCCTCGCCGTACTGGTGGTACCAGTGGGAGAGCCGGGGTCTGCCCGCGCCCTTGTCGCCCCGCCCCGTATCGGACCCGCACGCGCTCAGTGCGAGCGCGGCACCACCGGCCAAGAGCAGTCTGCGGTTGATCGGCATGTCGGTTCTCCCCCTCGCGGTCGGGACCGTACGGACCAACGATCAACGATGGGGGAGGATTACGACAGAGCGATTACCGCCGCGTGTCGGCCCTCAGGTCTTCCGGGCGACCGGCTCCGCGCCGATGCGGAAGCGCAGGCGGCAGATCGCCGCGTCCGTGTCCCGGCGCACCGCGTGGGCGACGACCGCGCCGCGCTGGTTCTGCAGCAGCCGCTGCCACACGTGCGCGGGCTCGACCTCGGGGATGAGGACGGTGACGCGGTTGTCGGGGTGCCGGGCGGTGAGTTCGTGGACGTAGTCCACGATCGGGCGGCCCAAGGCGCGCGTGGGCGCGGGCAGTTCGACCAGGTCGACGCCCGGGTTCCACAGCTCCCAGTCGCGCCGCAGGGACTCGGCGGCCCGCGCCCCCTCCGCATCGGGCTGGACGGCGGTCACCGCGACCACCTCGTCGCCCAGCGACACGGCGGCAGTCAGGGCCTTGCTGGTCAGCCGGGAGAGGGAGGAGACGGGCACGACGACCACGCTGTGGCAGCGGCGCGGCGCCTCGGGCACCCGGCCCAGCCCCAGCCGCTCGCCGATCCGCCCGTAGGCGCGGTGGACGGTCTCGAAGACCAGCACGATCAGCGGCAGCGCCAGGACGATCAGCCAGGCGCCCTCCTCGAACTTCGTGGCCGTGACCACGACCGCGGATACGCCCGTCAGCAGTGCGCCGAAGCCGTTGAGGAGCGCCTTGCCGCGCCAGCCGGCGGAGCGTTCCTGCCGCCAGTGCCGCACCATGCCCACCTGGCAGATGGTGAAGCCCACGAACACCCCGATCGCGAACAGCGGCACGAGGGTGTTGACGTCGCCGCCGGAGAAGACCAGCAGCAGCGCGGAGACCGCGGCCAGGGCCAGCACCCCGTGCCGGTGCACCTGGCGGTCGGCCTTGAGGCCGAAGACGTGCGGCAGGTAGTTGTCCCGGGCCAGCAGCGCCATCAGGACCGGCAGCCCGCCGAAGGAGGTGTTCGCGGCCAGCGCCAGCAGGACGACGGTGGCGAACTGCACCACGTAGAAGGCCCAGTTGTGGCCGAGCGAGGCGTCGGCGAGCTGGGCGAGGACGGTGACGCCCTCGGCAGGCTGCAGGTGGAAGCGGCCGATCAGCACCGACAGGCCGATCAGCATGACGCCCAGCAGGGCGCCGAGCGCCACCTCCGTGCGCTGGGCCCGCCGCTGCGCCGGGGCGCGGAAGGACGGCACGGCATTGGCCACGGCCTCCACGCCGGTCAGGGCGGAACAGCCCGCGGCGAAGGCCTTCAGGAGCAGGAGCGCGCCGACGGACGTGGCGTTGCCGGCGAGCGCGGAGGCGTGACCGGCGGCGGCCTCGGTGCTCGCGGGCGCGTCCCGCAGCAGCCCGGCCACGATCATCGTCAGGATCGAGCCGACGAAGACGGCCGTCGGCACCATGAACCACTTCGCGGACTCCACGATGCCGCGCAGGTTCACTCCCGTCACCAGGGCCAGCACGGCCAGGCAGATCCACAGCCGGTCGCCGTAGAGGGAGGGGAAGGCGGAGGTCAGGGCCGCGACGCCGGCGGTGACCGACACCGCCACGTTCAGCACGTAGTCCAGCACCAGGGAGGCCGCGGTCACCAGGCCGGTGCGCCGGCCGAGGTGCCGCCGGGCGACCGCGTACGAGCCGCCGCCGTCCGGGAACGCCGCGATGACCTGCCGGTAGGAGGCGACGAGCACCGCCAGCAGGGCGGCGATCGCGAGCGTGACCGGGAGCGTGAACCCCAGCCCGTACGCGCCCGCCGCGGCCAGCACCAGGACGATCGACTCGGGGCCGTAGGCCACCGACGCCATCGCGTCCAGGGACAGGGCCGCGAGTCCCTGAGCGGCTGTCAGCCGGTGCCGGTCCTCGGCGGAAGGCCGCGCGGCGCCGGTATCGGGCGGGTCCTCGTCGGCCGCACCGGGCCGCCGGTTCCCGTGGGCGAGCAGGGACATTCTGTTCGTACCTCCGTGAGTGGGACGCCCAGCGTGCAGCCGGTCCCGCGCGCCCGCGCACGGTCTTGGCGGCCTCTTGGCGCGCTCCGGGGGGATCTTCACGCGTTCTTGACGTCCCGGTCCGGGTGACGTCAGCGGGGCGTAAGAGTTGGCCCGAGCGGCGTCAGCACTGCGTCAACAGCGGACGGTGCGCCCCCGGCCCGGGCCTAGCGTCACGAGCATGGGACGGCGACAGCCCTCGAGGGTGCGGGCAGGCGGGCACGACGCGCACACGAGACGGGCGCGGGCCCACCCGCCGGGCGGCCGGGTCCTCGCCCACGACCGCACCTGGCGGCGCGAGGCGCGGGCGGCCTGGTACTGCGGAACGGCCCTCGCGGGCGTCCTCGTCCTCGCCGACCTCGGCAGGGGCGGCCTCGACGTGCCGCGCGGCGCCTGCTGGGCCGGGCTCGGGGCCCTCCTCGTGGCCGTGCTGCTGCCGCACCGGGTCACCGCCGGCGACGGCTGGCTCGCCGTGCGCGGCCTGCTGGGCGAGAAGCGCGTGCGCACCGACCTGCTGACGCAGGTGCGCCGCGCGGACGGCATGACGCCGCGCCTCGTGCTGCGGGACGCCGGGGGCGGCCGCGTGGAACTGGACCCGCAGGTGCTCGTCGCCAACCCGCTGCTGTGGCACCGGCTGGACGCGGGCGCCCGGCGCTCACGCGAGAGCGGCCTGCTGCGGGAGGGCGGGGCGGCGCTGGCGGAGCTCGCGGAACGGATCGACGGCGAGGGTGCGCGGCGGCTGCTGGACGGCTGCGGCTTCCCGGGCCCGTCCGGCGAATGAAGGCGGCGGCGTCCGGGGCGGAGCCCCGGTCACAGCCAGGTGTACGTCACGCCCGTCAGCCGCTCCGACGCCGCCCAAAGCCCCGCGCTCGCCCGGTCGTTCCGCGTCCAGGGCGCCCGGACCGCCCGCCGCGTGGGCGCCCCGCCGCCGCGGTACTCCAGGCGCGGGCCGAAGTAGTCGTCCGGCCGGACGTCCGGCGCCGTGGCCGCGTACAGCGAGGGCACGGCGCCGGCCTCCGGGCTCTGCGCGAAGAGCCGGTTGCCGAGCTGCACGAGGTGCTCGGCGACCTCCCGCCCCTCCATCCGCACCCCGGCCGTCTGCAGATTGGTCGCCGCGTACCCCGGGTGCGCGGCCGCCGCGACGACCCGCGAGCCCTCCGCCACCAGGCGCCGCGCGAGCTCGTGCGTGAAGAGCAGGTTCGCGCTCTTGGAGCGGGCGTAGGCGATCCAGCGGCGGTAGCGGTGCTCCATGTTGAGGTCGCGCGGGTCGACCGTGCCGAGGACGTGCAGCCCGCTGGCGACGGTGACGACCCGCGCGCCGTGCCCGGCCTCGCGCAGTCTCGGCAACAGCAGCCCGGTCAGCGCGAAATGGCCGAGATGGTTCGTGCCGAACTGCATCTCGAAGCCGTCGACCGTGCGGCGCTGCGGCAGCGCCATCACCCCGGCGTTGTTGATCAGCAGGTCCAGCCGCTTGCCGGGGAGGCCCTCCGCGAAGGCCCGGACGGAGGAGAGGTCCGCGAGGTCCAGCGGGGCGAACTGCACGTCGGCGCCGGGCGCCGCCGCCCGCACCCGCTCCTCGGCCGCCTTGCCGCGCGTGGCGTCCCGGCAGGCCAGGACCACCGCCGCGCCGCGGCGCGCCAGCTCGCGGGCCGTGACGAAGCCGATGCCGCTGTTGGCGCCGGTGACCACGGCCGTGCGGCCGCTCTGGTCGGCGATCTCGCCCGCGTTCCATCCAGTCACGTCTGCTGCGCTCCTCTGCGGTCCGCACCCGGCTCATACGCGTCAGTAGCCCCCGTAGGACCCAGCGTAGGCGAGGGCACGGCCGCGCAGGACGGGCATTCGCCCGATACGGTGGCCCGCGCGCGAGGCGCTCCCGCTCAGCGCAGCCGGACCGTATACGCGGGGACCGACACCGCCGCGTCGTCCAGGCACCTGCCGTCCGTCAGGTCGAACCGGCGTCCGGCCGGCGGCGAGGTGACGTACGCCCGCCCGCCGGCCGAGCCCAGCGGCCCGCGCGCGAGGACGTACGCGCCGCTGAACGGGTCCCGGTTGCCTATCGCGTACGCCCGCCCGGCCCGGTCGAGGAAGACGGCGGCCTGCCGGCCGTCCGGCAGCAGGACCGCCACGCCCCGCCCGGGCCGCAGATCGCCCAGCTCGCACAGCGCGTGCCACCGGCGCCCCAGGAGCGCCTCGACGCGGACGGACACCGGGGCGGGGACGTGCGGCAGCTGCTCGGGTGCGACGGTCATCGCAGGAGGTCCCTTCGGGAGAGCGGGCAGGGACGGTGGGGGAGCGGGCTGCGGAGTGCCCAGAACTGTGGCACAGCCACCGCCGTCTGTCGTCACCGTGGCACACGTTTTCACCGGTGACGTGACGTCCGCGTGTCCGAGTCCCGCCGGGGCTGCGGCCCTGTTCCGCGGGCGAGTTGGGGGGAGCCCGTACGATCGCCGGGGTGACCACCGACATATCGCTGTCGACCCTGCTCGTGCTCTGCCTCGCCGCGGCCGCGGCGGGGTGGATCGACGCGGTGGTGGGCGGCGGCGGCCTCCTGCAGCTCCCGGCGCTCATGGTGGGCCTGCCGCACGTGCCGCCCGCGCACGTCCTCGGCACCAACAAGGCCGTGGCCATCTGCGGCACCGCGGCGGCAGCCGTCGCCTACGCCCGGCGCTCGCCGGTGAACCCGCGCACGGCCCTGCGCATCGGCCTGGCCGCGCTCGGTGGCTCGCTCGCCGGGGCGGTCTTCGCCACCGGCATCAGCAACGCCGTGCTGCGCCCCCTGATCATGGCCATCCTGCTGGCCGTGCTCGCCTTCGTGCTGCTGCGCCCCACCTTCGGCACGGCCGTGCCCTCCGCCGAGCCGGTCTCCCGGCGCCGCGCGCTCGCCGCGATCCTCGTCGCGGGCCTCGGCATCGGCTTCTACGACGGCCTCATAGGCCCGGGCACCGGCACCTTCCTCGTGCTCACCCTCGCCGCGATCCTCCACATGGACCTGGTGACGGCCTCCGGCACCGCCAAGATCGTCAACGTGTGCACCAACGTGGGCGCCCTGGTCACCTTCTCCCTGCACGACTCCGTGATCTGGCAGGTCGCCGCCCCCATGGCGCTGTTCAACCTCACCGGCGGCGCGGTGGGGGCCCGGATGGCGCTCAAGCGGGGGAGCGGCTTCGTGCGGGCGGTGCTCCTCGTGGTGGTCGTGTCGCTGGTGTGCAAGCTGGGCTACGACCAGTGGGGCGGCTGACCGACGAAAGGTAAAGCAGGAGGTAAAGCGATAGGGAAATCGGCCCGGCGTGATCCCGTACACAGCAGATGCGGTTAGCCTGTCGACTACCTTCCTGACGTGGTGGGGGTTCTCGTGCGTTTCTCCCGGTGGGGCCGGGTCCGATGGGTCCGGGCCGTGCTCGCGGGGCTCTATGTCGTCACCCTCGCGGCGGCCGTGCCCCGGGGGGCCGGAGGGCATGGCCGGGAGGGCAGCTGGTCCAGTGAGGAGGCCCGGCGGTTCTGGGGCCCGACACGGATGGAGCAGTCCGTGACCGGCGCAGGTGACGACGACGGCACCGGCGGCGACGCCGCGCCCCCCGCACAGCGCATCACCGGCAGCGCCCGCCACTTCGACGGCGTGCCGTCCGTGGGCGTGCTCTTCTCCGTCGGCGAGGACATGCGCGACCACCACTGCACGGCCAGCGTGGTGCACAGCCCCAAGGGCAACCTGATCGTCACGGCCGGGCACTGCTCCGTCGGCTCCGACGCCGCCTTCGTCCCCGACTACCGGTCCGGCGCCGACCGGCAGCCGTACGGCGTCTGGGCCGTGGATCGCGCCTTCGTCGACCCCCGCCGCTCCGACACCGGCCCGGGCTCCGACCTGGACTTCGCCTTCGCCACCCTCAGACCCGACGGCCGCGGCCGCCAGGTCGAGCGCGTCACCGGCGCCAACCGGCTGGTCCGC
The DNA here is from genome assembly GCF_013394065.1 of Streptomyces rectiverticillatus. Lineage (NCBI taxonomy): Bacteria > Bacillati > Actinomycetota > Actinomycetes > Kitasatosporales > Streptomycetaceae > Streptomyces > Streptomyces rectiverticillatus. Next base: position 2,388,854 of record NZ_CP040752.1, on the reverse strand, counting down.
ACCCCCGGTTACGTCAACCGGGTCACGGTCATCGGCTACCCCGACGCCGACGACGACCCCGCCGACCAGGCGATCCGCTGCACGACCATGACGACCCGCCTCGACGACCGCAGGCAGTTGCGGATGCGCTGCGACGGCTACGTCTCGGGCACCTCCGGCAGCCCCTGGCTGACCCACTTCGACGAGCGCACGAAGACGGGCGACCTCGTCGGGGTCCTCGGCGGCCTCAACGGGGGCGGGCCGGACGGGGACGAGAGCGCACAGATCTCGTACAGCCCGGTCAACGACGACGAGATCTTCAAGCTGTACCTGGACGCCATAAACGGACGGGAGCCGCAGCGGGCCTGACGCCCCCGCGGCTCCCCACGGCTCCCCGCGCCCTTGCCGGTTCTCCTCCCCGCTCCCCCCCCCCGGGTTCTCTCAGTCCTCCTCGCCCTCGCTGCCGGGCGTGTGGCCGATCCAGCCGCCTTCGGGCTGCGACTGGGCGGAGCCGCCCACGTCCCGGTTGCGCACGTCGATGGCGCCCCCGCCGCCGTCGTGGTCGCTGCCGGCCGTGCCCTTGCTGCCGACGAGCGTGTTGGCCGTCCGGTCGACCTCCAGCCAGGAGTCGGCTCGCGAGTTGTCGACGACGAGGACGCCGAAGTTGGAGGGGCCGAAGCCCTTGGGGCAGGGCTCCGGCGGCTCGACGTGCACGCGGACCCCGGCGGCGGCCTCGCCGCCCAGGAGCGTGCCCGCGAGCACGGCGCCGGCGACGCCCGCGGCGAGGAGAGCGGCGCCACGGATCACGCCGGGACCGCCTGCCGGTCCAGGCGCTGCCCGCCGATGTTCCGTTCCAGCAGGCGGGTGGAGCTCGCCACCCCGACCTCGCCGCCCGCGGCGGTGTCCGGCAGCCTCCCGTCGTCCTCCCGCAGGGCGGTCAGCGCCCCGTCGATCGCACGGTGCGCGGCGAAAAGGCACGGGGTGCTGTAAATGGCGAGATCGACGCCGAGTCCGGCAAGCTCGGTCAGTGAAAGGCGGGGCGATTTCCCGCCCGCGATCTGGTTGAACAGCAGCGGTTTGTCACCGATGACGGAACGGACCTTGCGAATCCACTCCACGCTGCGCACCCCGTCGACCAGGACGACATCCGCACCCGTTTCCGACAGGGCCGCCGCGCGGCGCAGGATCTCGTTCTCCTCGGTGGCGTCGGTGCGCGCCACGACGAGCAGATCATTCCGGGCCGCCAGCACCAGTTCGAGTTTGTTCAGGTATTCGTCCAGCGGCAGGATGATCTTTCCGTCCGCGTGGCCGCACCGGCGCGGCCGCTTCTGGTCCTCCAGGATCACCCCGGAGGCGCCGGCCCGCTCCAGCCGCCGCACCACGTGGCACGCCACCTCGGGGTCGACGTAACCGTCGTCGATGTCCACCAGGAGGTGATGGCGGGGGAAGGCCGGGCGCAGGCGTTCCACGAACCCGAGCATGTCGGGCCAGGCGATGAAGCCGATATCGGGGAGGCCGTAGTGGGACGCGGCGAATCCGAACCCGGATACGAAGAATCCGTTGTAGTGCTGCGCGGCGATGGAGGCCGAGTACATGTCGTAGATACCGATGAGGGGGGTGGTACCGGGCGCTGCGATGTCCTCCCGCAGAGCGGTGCCGTGGCGCATCTGTCCTCCTGACGTCCGGCTTCCGGCTAATTCACCGGTGTGGCGGCCATACGCTGTCAGAAGATTCCGGGAGGTGTAAACGGCGCTTCAAAGAATCGCCAAAGCCGGGACTGGTGCGACAGTCCCTTTATATGGTCGGCAGTGGATTTCTGCAGCCAGGTCAGAGACGTGCCGACGGGACGGCGTAGGGAAATGCGGCGCGTATCGTGGGCCGCGCGCGACGGCCCGGTCCTGACCCCGGAATACTCACTCCGCGCGGCGCCCGCACGAGGAAGACGTAGCCGCGCTGGCCCGGAAGCCGTACGGGCCGTCGCCCCGGTTTCCGGCCCCGCTTCCGACCGGGCTCATCGCCCGGCCGCCTCCGTCCCCGCCTCCGCCAGCGCCTGCTGTACGCCCGGCTCGTGCGGCCCCAGGAACCGCGGCCCCGGCCGCACGAGCGCATCCAGCGCCGCCTTCCCCGAGGCGAACACCTCGCGCGCGCCGCCCGCGTACCAGGTGACGTCGTGCTTGGCGGCCACCGCGACCCCGTACGCATCGATGCCCGCGGCCCCGCACAGCGCCAGCGCCCGCCGGACGTGGAAGCCCTGGGTGATCAGCACCGCCTTCTTCACCCCGAAGATGCGGGCGGCGCGCGTGCACGAGTCCCAGGTGTCGAAGCCCGCGAAGTCGCTCACGATCCGCTCGGCGGGCACACCGCGGTCCGTCAGGTACTTGCGCATGGCATCCGGCTCGTCGTACTCCACGCGGCTGTTGTCGCCGGTGACCAGCACGACGCGGACCTTGCCCGCCCGGTACAGCTCGACGGCCGCATCCAGGCGGTGCGCCAGATAGGGGGACGGCTCGCCCTCCCACAGGCCCGCGCCGAAGACCACGGCGACCGGCGCGGACGGCACGTCCGCAACGGTGCGCACGCGCGGCTCCGCCGCCGCGTACACCCACGTCACCGGCAGCAGCGCGAGCACGCAGCCGGCCACGGCCGCCCACAGCAGCCGCCGTCTCTCCCGCCGCGTCCGCGGCATCCGCACCCGCATCCGCAGCACGCGGCCCCGCACCATGTCGATCATTCCTCCCCGTCGCCCGTAAGAACGGTCCGGAAGCACCGTCGGTTCCCGCTCCGCTCCAGCTCACGCCGTCGCTGCTGTCACACCCGGCGGTTACCGTCGGGGTATGAACGCAGCGGCACGCACCCCCGGCGAGAAGCCCGTCATCGCCGGATACGACGAGCACGACCTGGAGCGCTGGGCGCCCGAGCCGGACAAGCGCCCCGGACGCACCGCCTTCCAGCGCGACCGGGCCCGCGTGCTGCACTCGGCGGCCCTGCGCCGGCTGGCCGGCAAGACCCAGGTCGTCACGCCCGGCGTGAGCGCCCAGGCCTGGGACGCCAGCCCCCGCACCCGCCTCACGCACTCCCTGGAGTGCGCCCAGGTGGGCCGCGAGCTCGGCGCGGCGCTCGGCTGCGACCCCGATCTGGTGGAGGCCGCCTGCCTCGCGCACGACATGGGCCACCCCCCGTTCGGCCACAACGGCGAGCAGGCGCTCGACGAAGTCGCCGGCCTGTGCGGCGGTTTCGAGGGCAACGCCCAGTCGCTGCGCCTGCTCACCCGCCTGGAGCCCAAGCGGTTCGTCCCCAGCGAGGGCACCGGCGAGCTCGTCAGCGTCGGCCTCAACCTCACCCGGGCCGCCCTCGACGCCGCCACCAAGTACCCCTGGCCGCGCGGCGGCCACCCCACCGACCCCTCCTCCCGCAAGTTCGGCGTCTACGACGACGACCTGCCCGTCTTCACCTGGCTCCGGCAGGGCGCCCCCGAGGGGCGGCAGAGCTTCGAGGCCCAGGTCATGGACTGGGCCGACGACGTCGCCTACTCCGTGCACGACGTCGAGGACGGCCTGCACGCCGGCCACCTCGACCCCAACGCGCTGCTCGCCGAGCCCGAGCGGCAGGACGTCTTCGCCGTGGCCGCCGGACGCTACGCCCCCGGAGCCGGTCCCGAAGAGCTCGTCGAGGCCCTCGACCGCCTCCTGGAACAGCAGTGGTGGCCGCACGGCTACGACGGATCCGCCGTCGCCCAGGCCCGCCTCAAGGACGCCACCAGCCAGCTCATCGGCCGCTTCTGCCTGGCCGCCGAGAGCGCCACCCGCGCCGCCTACGGCCCCGGCCGGCTCACCCGTTACGGGGCCGAGCTCGTCGTCCCCCGCGAAACCCGCCTCGAATGCGCCGTCTTGAAGGCCGTGGCCGACCGCTATGTGATGCAGCGCCCGGCCCAGGAGAAGCTCCGCGCCGACCAGCGCGTCGTCATCGCCGAGCTCGCCGAGGCCCTCACCGCCCGCGCCCCCGACGGCCTCGACCCGCAGTTCCGCTCCCTCTACGCGGCCGCCGCCGACGACGCGGGCCGCCAGCGCGCCGTCGTCGACCAGATCGCCGCCCTGACCGACGTCTCCGCGCGCTCCCTGCTCACCCGCCTCACCGACGGACGTGCCGGGTCAGAAAGGTGACCGAATGTCCACAGAATCCGAGGACTTCCCCCACACCATGCGGGTACTGACCCGTCCGGGGTAGTCCCTCTTCCGGCGGCGGGCCCCGTGCGGCAACCTCTGCACGGGCGATTCCGGCCGGGGGCGGTTCAACGCAGACGCACTGCGTGGCAGCGAGGAGGCAGCAAGTGGTCGACGCGAACCAGACGTTCGTCATCGTCGGAGGGGGCCTGGCCGGGGCGAAGGCCGCGGAGACCCTGCGCGCGGAGGGCTTCACCGGCCGGGTGATCCTCATCTGCGACGAACGCGAGCACCCCTACGAGCGCCCGCCGCTCTCCAAGGGCTACCTCACCGGCAAGGAGGACCGCGACAGCGTCTTCGTCCACGAGCCCGGCTGGTACGCCCAGGCCGACATCGAGCTGCACCTCGGCCAGCCCGCCGTCCACCTCGACCGCGCGGCCCGCACCGTCCGCCTCGGCGACGGCACCTGCGTCCACTACGACAAGCTGCTGCTGGCCACCGGCGCCGAGCCCCGCCGCCTCGACATCCCCGGCACCGGCCTCGCCGGCGTCCACCACCTGCGCCGCCTCGCCCACGCCGAGCGGCTGCGCGGCGTCCTCGCCTCCCTCGGCCGCGACAACGGCCACCTCGTCATCGCCGGCGCGGGCTGGATCGGCCTCGAAGTCGCTGCCGCCGCCCGCTCCTACGGTGCCGAGGTGACCGTCGTCGAACCCGAGCCCACGCCGCTGCACCCCGTCCTCGGCCCCGAGCTCGGCCAGCTCTTCACCGACCTGCACAGCGAGCACGGCGTCCGCTTCCACTTCGGCGCCCGCCTCACCGAGATCACCGGCCAGGACGGCATGGTCCTCGCCGCCCGCACCGACGACGGCGAGGAGCACCCCGCCCACGCCGTCCTCGCCGCCATCGGCGCCGCCCCCCGCACCGCCCTCGCCGAGGCCGCCGGCCTCGCCCTCGTCGACCGGGCCGACGGCGGCGGCATCGCCGTCGACGCCTCCCTGCGCACCTCCGACCCCGAGATCTTCGCCGCGGGCGACGTCGCCGCCACACCTCTTTCCCATTTCAGGGTGACCCCGTGGCTGGGTACCCGCCTGCGCGTCGAGCACTGGGCCAACGCCCTCCACACCGGCCCCGCCGCCGCCCGCGCCATGCTCGGCCGGGAGATCTCCTACGACCGGGTGCCCTACTTCTTCTCCGACCAGTACGACGTCGGCCTCGAGTACTCCGGCTACGCCCCGCCCGGCTCCTACGACCAGGTCGTCTGCCGCGGCGACGTCGGCAAGCGCGAGTTCATCGCCTTCTGGCTCGCCGAGGGCCGCCTCCTCGCCGGGATGAACGTCAATGTGTGGGATGTCACGGAGACCGTCCAAAAGCTCATCCGCTCCGGTGCCCCGCTGGACCCCGAGGCCCTCGCCGACCCCGCCGTGCCCCTCGACGCCCTGCTGCCCAGCCCCGCGCAGTCCTGACGGTCCCGGGCCGGCGGCCCCCGCCCGTAGAATTCACGCGTGGCAGGACGGATCAACGACGACGACGTGAAGGCGGTACGGGACGCGGTCCCGATCGACGCCGTCGTGTCCGAGTACCTCCAGTTGCGCAACGCGGGCGGCGGCAACCTCAAGGGCCTCTGCCCCTTCCACGACGAGAAGTCCCCGTCCTTCCAGGTCAGCCCGGCCAAGGGCCTCTTCTACTGCTTCGGCTGCCAGGAGGGCGGGGACACGGTCGACTTCGTCATGAAGATCGACCACCTCTCCTTCGCCGAGACGATCGAGCGGCTGGCCGCCCAGGCCGGCATCACCCTGCGCTACGAGGAGGGCGGCTACACCCCGGGCCGCCAGCAGGGCGAGCGCATCCGCCTCGTCGAGGCCCACAAGCACGCCGCCAAGTTCTACGCCGAGCAGCTCGGCAGCGCCGAGGCCGAGATCGGCCGGCAGTTCCTCGCGAGCCGCGGCTTCGGCCAGGAGGCCGCCGAGCACTTCGGCGTCGGCTACAGCCCCGCCGGCTGGGACCACCTCACCCGCTTCCTGCGCGGCAAGGGCTTCAGCGACAAGGAACTGATCCTCTCCGGCCTCGCCCAGGAGAGCCGCGGCGGCCGGCCCATCGACCGCTTCCGCGGCCGCCTGATGTGGCCCATCCGCGACATCACCGGCGAAGTCGTCGGCTTCGGCGCGCGCAAGCTCCGCGACGACGACAACGGCCCCAAGTACCTCAACACCCCCGAGACGCCGCTCTACCGCAAGTCGCACGTCCTCTACGGCATCGACCTCGCCAAGAAGGACATCGCCAAGACCAGCCGCGCCGTCGTCGTCGAGGGCTACACCGACGTCATGGCCTGCCACCTGGCCGGCGTCACCACCGCCATCGCCACCTGCGGCACCGCCTTCGCCGGCGACCACATCAAGATCCTCCGCCGGCTGCTGATGGACAACTCCGGCGCCGAGGTCGTCTTCACCTTCGACGGCGACGCCGCCGGCCAGAAGGCCGCCCTGCGCGCCTTCGAGGACGACCAGAAGTTCGCCGCCGAGACCTCCATCGCCATCACCCCCGGCGGCATGGACCCCTGCGAGCTGCGGCTCGCCGAAGGCGACGCGGCCGTCCAGGCACTCGTCGAATCCCGCACGCCCCTGTTCGCCTTCGCCATCCGCCAGGTCGTCGCCCGGCACAACCTCGACACCGCGGAGGGGCGCGCCGCCGCGCTCGAAGCGGCCGCGCCCATCGTCTCCAACATCAAGAACACCTCCATCCAGCACGAGTACGCGGTCCAGCTCGCCGGCATGCTCGGCATCCTCGACAGCCAGTTCGTCGTCCGCCGCGTCGGCCAGCTCGCCAAGTGGGCCCGCGAGCGCGGCCGGCAGCCGGAGTCCGCCGGGCGCGGCCGGGCCGCGGCGCCCGCCGCCCCCGCGGCGCCGCAGGAGCCCGTGCGGCGCGGCCCCGCGCTCAACCTGCGCAGCCCCGTCGCGCTCACCGAGCGCGAACTGCTCAAGCTCGCCCTGCAGCGGCCCGAGCTCGTCGCCCCCGCCTTCGACGCCTACGGCGAGGACGAGTTCACCGCCGCGCCCTACGTGGCCGTGCGCCGCGCCGTCGAAGAGGCCGGCGGCGTCACCGGCGCCCCCGCCGACTACCTCACGCGCGTCCGGGACGCCGCCCCCGACGACACCGTCCGGGCGATGATCACCGAGCTGGCGGTCGAGGCGATCCGGCACAAGAACGTGGACGAGGTCTACGCGGGAATACAGCTCGTCCAGGTCCGGCTGCGCGCCGTCGAACGCCGCATCCAGGAGGTCCAGGGCAGCCTGATCCGCCTCGGCAGCCAGGCGGCGCCGGAGCACCTGGCGGCCGTGCAGAACGAACTGTGGGTACTGGAGCAGTACAGCCGCGCCCTGAAGGACCGCGGGTCCGCCGCGCTCTAGCGGGCCGGGTTCGGGTCAGCCCGCGTCGAGGGGCCGGCCCCTCGAATCCGCTGCAGCGGCGGGTTCAAGGGAGCGGTGCTCCGGGGAGCCGAAGGAACAGCCCCGGCCTCTCGTCGCCGGGAGCCACGGGTGAAGGGGCCCTTGCTTCCGCCGCAACGGCGCGCAACCCCTATGGCGCCGTCCGGCGGTGCCGAGCCAGCAGGTAGCTTCGTCCGGCACCGCCGGTCACGCCGAGTGGGGTTGCGCGCCGCGGCGGCGGAATAGAAGGGCAGGGCCCTTCACCGCGTGACCCTGGCACCGCCGGTCTCCGACGCCGCGGCTGATCGCCGTTGCGGCGGACCTCAGGGAGCGGTGCTCCGTGAGCAGGGGCCGCCCCCTTCAACCTGCCGCGGCGGAGCCGAGGTCGTAACCCCCGGTCACGGAACGGACTCAGAAAGTGCCCGCACGCCCCTCGTGGCGGGCCCGCGTCGTGCCCCACACTGGTGGGCGGTGCCTGAGTCCTCGGACGCGGCAGGCCCGGCCGCTCGGACCCGGAACTCGGAACCTTCGCGAAGCCGCTCCTGATCCCCGGGACGGCCGGCGGCCAGGCCGCTGCCGCCCCTCCGGCGCATGCCGCCCCGAAACCGGCAGCGATCACCTTGGAGGTCGCCCCCGTGCAGACCCGGACACCGACCAGGCTCCCGTCACGGCCCGCGGCCGCCCCGGCCCAGGGCGTCCCCCGGCAGCCCGCCGCGCCCCAGGCCGAGAGCCTCTCCGACGAGCCGCCCCTGCCGGATCCGGCGGGGAGCACCGCGCCGGCCGCCGCCCCGCACGAGGCCGAGGAGACGGAGGCCGGGACCGAGGCCGGGTCCCCCCGGGCCGCGCGCGCCGAGCAGTCCGACTCCGTCCGCACCGACACCGGCGGCGGCCCGTCCTCCGACCTCTTCCGGCAGTACCTGCGCGAGATCGGCCGCATCCCGCTGCTGTCCGCCGCCGAGGAGGTGGAGCTCGCCCGCTGTGTGGAAGCCGGGCTGTTCGCGGAGGAGAAGCTCGCCGGCGCCCCGGACCTGGACTCCCGGCTCGCCCTGGACCTCGACCGCCTCGTCGTGCTGGGCCGGATGGCCAAACGGCGGCTGATCGAGGCGAACCTGCGCCTCGTCGTCTCGGTCGCCAAGCGCTACATCGGCCGCGGCCTGACCATGCTCGACCTGGTCCAGGAGGGCAACCTGGGCCTGATCAGGGCCGTCGAGAAGTTCGACTACGCCCGCGGCTACAAGTTCTCCACGTACGCGACGTGGTGGATCCGCCAGGCCATGTCGCGGGCCCTCGCCGACCAGGCCCGCACGATCCGCGTCCCGGTGCACGTCGTGGAGCTCATCAACCGCGTCGTCCGCGTCCAGCGCCGCATGCTGCAGGAGCGCGGCTACGAGCCCACGGCCGAGGAGGTGGCCGCCCACCTCGACCTGACCCAGGAGCGGGTCAGCGAGGTCCTGCGGCTGGCGCAGGAGCCCGTCTCCCTGCACGCGCCCGTCGGCGAGGAGGACGACGTCGCCCTCGGCGACCTGATCGAGGACGGCGACGCGGCGTCCCCCGTCGAGTCGGCGGCCTTCCTGCTGCTGCGCGAGCACCTGGAGGCGGTCCTGTCGACGCTGGGGGAGCGCGAGCGCAAGGTGGTGCAGCTGCGGTACGGGCTGGTCGACGGCCGTCCCCGCACGCTGGAGGAGATCGGCCGCATCTTCGGCGTGACCCGCGAGCGCATCCGCCAGATCGAGTCCAAGACCCTCAACAAGCTGCGCGACCACGCCTTCGCCGACCAGCTGCGCGGCTACCTCGACTGACCCGGGGGGACCGCCGGCTATCCCGCGGCGTCGAACGCCCCCGGATGGGTCTGCTCGCGCACGGCCGCGTACTGCTGCCGCACCGCCTGACCCACCGGCAGGTCCTCACCCGGCTCGAACACCTGGCTGGCCGCCGCCGGCCACAGGGGCGGCTCGTGGGGGGCCAGCGTGCCCTGCTGGACGCCCAGCGCCCAGGCGGCCTGCCGGGCCGCGCCCAGCGCCGCGTAGTCCGCCGGCTGGGGCACGACGACCTGCGTGCCGAACAGCGCGGGAGCGGCGGCCTGCACGGCGGGCAGCTCCGCCGCGGCCCCCAGCAGGAACACCCGGCGCACCTGCACCCCGCGCCCCCGCAGTACGTCCAGCGCGTCCGTGAGCCCGCACAGCATGCCCTCGAACGCGGCCCGCGCCAGGTGCTCCGGCTTCATGCTCTCGCGGCGCAGCCCCGCCAGCGTGCCCGCGGTGTGCGGCAGGTGCGGCGTCCGCTCGCCCTCCAGGTACGGCAGCATCACCAGCCCGTACGAGCCCGGGCTCGACTGCAGCGCCAGCTCGGACAGGCCCGCCAGGTCCGTGCCCAGCAGCTCCGCCGTGCCGCGCAGCACCCGCACGGCGTTGAGGGTGTGCACCACGGGCAGGTGCATGCCGGTCGCGTCGGCGTAGGAGGTGATCGTCCCGGAGGGGTCCACCAGCGCCTCGTGGTGCACGGCGAAGACCGAGCCCGAGGCGCCCAGGGAGATCACGGCGTCCCCCGGCCCCACGCCCAGTCCGAAGGCGGCCGCCATGGTCTCGCCCGTGCCGGCGGAGATCAGCAGGCCCTCGGGGGTGTGCCCGGCGGGCTCGGCGGGCGCGAGCACGTCCGGGAGCACGGCCGGGCGGCCCAGGGCCAGCTCCACCAGGTCCGGCCGCCAGGAGGCGGTCGCGGCGGACCACAGGCCGGTGCCGGAGGCGTCGCCGCGGTCGGTGGTGCGCCGCAGCGGGCGGCCGAGGAGCTGCCACACGAGCCAGTCGTGCGGCTGGAGCAGGGCGGCGATGCGCTGGGCGGACTCGGGTTCGTTGCGGGCGAGCCAGCGCAGCTTGGCGACCATCTGGCCGGGCTGCGGCACGGAGCCGACGGCCTGCGCCCAGGCGGCGCGGCCGCCGAGCGCGTCGGTCAGGTCGGCCGCGGAGGGCTGCATGCGCTTGTCGTTGCCGAGCATGGCGGGCCGGACGAGGACCCCGCCGGCGTCCAGCGCGAGCAGTCCGTTCTGCTGCGCGGAGACCCCGATGGCCTGCACGCCCTCCAGGAGGCCTCCGGCGGCGGCTTCGCCGAGGGAGATCAGCCATGCCTGGGGGTCGCCGTCGGTCGGCGGATGGGGGGCGTACCCCTGGCGGAGCACGGCCCCCGTGTCCGTATCGCAGACGACGATCCGTGTGCTCTCGGTGGAACTGTCCAAGCCCGCGACTATGCCCATGCCGAGATGATGCCAAACACCGGGGCATGCTCCGTGCGCCGGTCGGGTGCCGGCCCGGCCGGACGGCGGCCGGGTCAGGGGCTTACGGCCGGGTCAGGTGTTACTGGTGCCCCAGTCGTCCTCGGAGCCCTGTGCCCGCTCGCGCAGCGACCGCACCCGCTCGCTCACCGAATCCGGCAGCCGGTCGCCCACCTTCGCGAAAGCCCGGGAGCTCATGGCCCTGCCGTTCTGGGCGGCGGACTCGACCGTATTGCGGACCGCGGGGTTCTGGGCGATCTGCCGGGCGCCCTTGCGCAGCTGCTCGTACCGCTCGCGGCCGGCCCGTGCGCCCAGTACGTACCCGACGGCTGCCCCGATCATGAACGTCAGCCGGTAGCGCATCCCGCTCCACCCTTCCCTCGGACGCTGTGGTCGCCGCCTACCCGCCGGGTGCGAAGGTCACTCCCGGGGAACCGATTGGCGGAGCACCCCCCTGCTTGCGCTAATGTATGTCTCGCAGCGAGCGCACGCCGCCCGGAAGCCCGGGCAGCACCGCATTCGTGGCAAACGCAGCAGTCCCCTGTAGCTCAATTGGCAGAGCAGCCGGCTGTTAACCGGCAGGTTACTGGTTCGAGTCCAGTCGGGGGAGCGCGATCCTCTGTAGCTCAATTGGCAGAGCAGCCGGCTGTTAACCGGCAGGTTACTGGTTCGAGTCCAGTCGGAGGAGCAAGCGATCGAGGACCCCCTCAGGGGGTCCTTTTTCGTGTCCGGACCCCTCCGGAGGGAACCGCCCCGCCGTGATCGAAGTCCTCATGGTCAGGTAGGTCACGCAATACGCCCCCTCAGGGGCAGCAGATCGTATGAGCGGCTATGCTGCGGCAGACGGCGCGCACAGATGTGCGCGACGCGCCGTGAACGGGGCGGTAGCTCAGCCGGTTAGAGCAGCGGACTCATAATCCGTCGGCCGTGGGTTCGAGTCCCACCCGCCCCACACGCGTGACGTTGGTGCAGAAACGATGCGACCAGCGTTTTCGATGCCCCGCCCGGTTCCGGACAGGAATGAGTCGGCGGGGCTTCGTGCTGTCGGGGGCCGGGCGGCGTACGTCTTCGGCCGCGCCGTTCGTCTGCCCCGCCGGGGCACGGGTATGCGGCGGAATACGGTCCGGCTTCATCCTGTTGGCGCTGCTGGGCCGGTCCGACGGTCACCCGACGCCACAGCGGAAGCAGGTAGCGACGCATGAGCAGCAGCACGGTGGAGCTCACCAAGGACAACTTCGACGAGGTCGTCTCCGGCAGCGGATTCGTCCTCATCGACTTCTGGGCGTCGTGGTGCGGCCCCTGCCGGCAGTTCGCGCCGGTGTACGAGGGGGCCGCGGAGCGCCACGGCGACCTGGTCTTCGCCAAGGTCGACACCGAGGCCCAGCCCGAGCTCGCGGCCGCGTTCGAGATCCGGTCGATCCCCACGCTGATGATCGTGCGGGACAACATCGCGGTCTACGCCCAGCCGGGCGCCCTGCCGGAGGCCGCCCTGGAGGACGTCATCAGCCAGGCCCGCGCGCTCGACATGGACGAGGTGCGCGCCTCCGTCGCCGAGGAGCAGGCCAAGGCCGCGCGGGCGGCGCAGGGCGAGGGGCAGCCCGCCGGTGAGTGAGCTGCTGCTGGTCCGTCACGGCGAGACCGAGTGGAGCCGCGACGGCCGGCACACCGGCTTCACGGACGTGGCCCTGACCGGGCGCGGCGAGCGGCAGGCGACGGCCCTGCGGCCGCTGCTCGCGGGCCGCAGCGTCGCGAAGGTGCTGGTGAGCCCCCTGAAGCGGGCCCTGCGTACGGCCGAGCTCGCCGGGCTGGACGGCGCCGAGACTGACCCCGACCTCCACGAGTGGGACTACGGCGGCTACGAGGGCGTGACGACCGCGGAGATCCACTGCACCCGGCCCGGCTGGTACCTGTGGGACGACGGGGTCGTCCCCGGGCCGCCGGAGCACCCGGGGGAGACACCCGCGCAGGTCAGCGCCCGCGCCGACCGCGTCCTCGCGCGCATCGCGCCCTGGCTGGACGGCGACCGCGGGGACGAGGGCGACGTGGTGCTGGTGGCGCACGGCCACTTCCTGCGCGTGCTGACCGCCCGTAGGCTCGGCCTGCCGCCGGCCGCGGGCGCGCTCTTCCGCCTCGACACCGCCACCCTCAGCCGGATCGGTACCGAACACGGCCGCCCCGCGCTCGTGGCCTGGAACCAGCCGGCGGCGTGATCCGTTGCAGGACCGGCGGAGCGTGTCGGAACCGGGGCCGCGGCCGCCGTGGCCCGATGATCGGGGCGGACCGGAAGGGCCGGTGACGCCCCGGTCCCGTACGGCCGCCTTCGTACGACCGATTTCAGTGGAGGGATGTATTCGTGGCCACCACCCGCACCGCGCACACCGTCTGGGAAGGTGAGCTGCTCAAGGGCAGCGGCACCGTCACCTTCGACTCGTCCGGCATCGGCTCCCAGCCGGTGTCGTGGCCGTCGCGCGCCGAGCAGGCCAACGGCAAGACCAGCCCCGAGGAGCTGATCGCGGCCGCGCACTCCAGCTGCTTCTCCATGGCCCTCTCGCACGGCCTGACGGGCGCGGGCACCCCGCCCACCCGCCTGGAGACCAAGGCCGACGTCACGTTCCAGCCGGGCGAGGGCATCACCGGCATCCACCTCACCGTCCGCGGCGAGGTGCCGGGTCTGGACGAGGCGGGCTTCCAGGAGGCCGCCGAGGGCGCCAAGAAGAACTGCCCGGTCAGCCAGGCCCTCACGGGTACGACGATCACGCTGACGGCCGAGCTGGCCTGATCTCTGCGCCTGCCCCTGCGCGCTCCGCGGCCCTCGGCGTCACGGCACCGGACACCGGCGTCACGACGTCAGGGCCGCGTAGACGATCAGGTTCTGCTCCGGGTGCCCGTCCGCGTCGGGGCTCCCCGCGCAGGTGACCAGGCGCAGTGCCCGCTCCTTCGTCTCCCCGTAGACCTTCTGCGTCGGGAAGGCGGACTTGTCGACCGTCTCCTTCCCCGTGACGGAGAAGTGCAGCACCTTGCCGTCGCCCCGCCGGACGTCGACGACGGTCCCCTTGTCCACCTTCCCCAGGTCGTGGAAGACGGCCTTGCCGTCGCGGGTGTCGCTGTGGCCGACGAGGACCGCGGCGCCGGGCTCGCCGGGCGTCGCGCCGCCGGTGTACCAGCCGGCCGTCATGCCCTTCTCCGGCGGCGGCACCTGCACGGTGCCGTCGCCGTTCTTGCCGAGGCGCAGCAGGGCGCTGTCCACGCCGATGGACGGGATCGAGACGCGGGCTGGCTCCTCGGCCGAGGCCGGGGTGCCGCTGGCGGCCGTGCTGCCCTCCGTGCCCGACGAGCAGCCGGTGAGCAGGGCCGCGGCGAGCGCGGCGGGCAGCAGCAGGGCCGCGAGGGCGAGGCGGGCGGGGAGGCGCGTGCGGCGCGTACGAGGTGCCAAGGGCGTACGAGGTGCACGGGGCGTACGAGGTGCACGGGGCGTACGAGGTGCACGGGGCGTACGAGGTGCACGGCGTGTGCGGGACATCGGGCATCCATCCGGGCGTGGGGAGGGAACGCTGCCCACGCTAGGGACGGGCGCGGCGCCCCGGCTTCGGGTGAACGGCCAGTTCTGCCTCCCCCGGAAGGAGGAGGCGCACCCCCGCCCGGTGGTGGCCCCCGGGCACCTCAGACGAATCGCTGCAGCAGCCCCCACATGAACTCGGCCCTGTACTCGGCCCGCTGTCCGGAGGCGTCCGGTGCTGTGAAGGCGAGCTGCCAGAGCGCGGGGCCCGTGCCCTCCAGCGGCCGGGCGGGGGCGAAGGCGCGCGCCACCTCGTCCACGGTGCACGACCAGGGCTTCAGGTCCTCCACCGTCCGCAGCCGGGGGCCGGGTGCGCCCGGGGCGCGGACCAGCCACTCGTTCCAGACGGCCCCGCCGGGCGCCGTCAGCACCTCGAACCGCAGATCCGGCCAGAGCGGCACCCGCCACGTCGCCGCCTCGAACGTCAGATCGCCCACGTGCCGCTCGCCGGTGGCCTCGGGCGGGCCGAGCACCGAGCGGTAGTGCGGGCACTGCCCGCGCCGCCCGGGGGCCCGCAGCATGGCCTGCCAGCGGCGGTTGGTCTTCCGCATCCTGCTCCGGTCGACGCCGAGCTCGCGCAGGGCGTCCTCGACCAGGCCGGGCTGGTGGTCGGCCATCCGCCGCAGCAGGACGAGCTGGAAGCTGAGGGGGCCGAAGACGTCCCAGTCGCGGGGACCGGGACGGGCGGGACCGGTGGGGCGGCCGATACCGCCGGGTCGCCGGCCGAAGGCGCCGGGAGTGCCGGACCGCCGGCCCGGCTCGGACGGGGAGTCGGAGGCTGGGTACATGGGGGCCATCGTCGCGCACCCGGCAGCGGGCCGGGGAGGGCCGGGGCGGGGCTCCGCGGACACTGCCCGCTCACTAAGGTCGGGGTGAGTGATCACCGGCGTACGGAGGCTCTGATGTCCGGCTCGAAGGCCCCGCAGGGCGGCGGCCCCGCCCCGCTCCTGCGGCTGCGCGGAGTCAGCCGCACCTACGGGGAGCGGAAGGCCCTGCACCCGCTCGACCTCGACCTGGAGCCGGGGACCTGCACCGCCCTCTTCGGCCACAACGGATCGGGCAAGTCCACGCTGCTGCGCATAGCCGCCGGCCGGGACGAGCCCACCTCCGGCACCGCGCAGTTCGCGGGCCGCAAGGTCTCCGAGGACGACCCGGAGGTACGGGCCAGGGTCGCGGTCGTCGGCGACACCGTGGCCACCTACCCCGATCTGACCGTGCGCGAGCACCTCGAACTCGTCACCGTCGCCCACGCCGTGGAGGACGCAGGCAGCTGGATCGACCACGTGCTCGCCGACCGCCGGCTGTCCGACCACGCGCGGGCGCTGCCCGGCTCGCTCTCCTCCGGCCAGCTCCAGTCGCTGCTGCTGGCCGCGGCGCTCGTCCGCCCCCGCGACCTGCTCATCCTGGACGAGCCCGAGCAGCGGCTCGACCCGGACGCCCGGGTCCGCCTCGCAGAGCTGCTGAACGGCGAGAAGCGCGACGGCGTGGCTGTCCTGCTGGCGACCCACCAGGCCGACCTGGCGGAGTCCGTCGCGGACCGGATGATCGCCCTGGAGGACGGCCGGGTGATCGCCGAAGGCCCGCCGGCGGAGGTCCTGGCCGGGCTGGGGCTGCGCGGATGAGCGGCGAGGCGCCGGGCGGGGCCCCGGCAACCGGCGCCGGCACCGAGGCCCACGCCGACGCCGAGGCCCACGCCGACGCCGAGGCCTGCACCGACACCGGCACCGACGAGCCCACCTGGACCGAGGAGGAGGACGACCGCACCGCCGAGACGCTGGCCTGGCTGCGCGAGAAGCGCAAGGCCCACCGCCGGCAGAAGGGCCGCGACCTCGCCGTCCTCCTCTATTCGGTCGTGCTCATCGTCGCGGGCTACGGCAGCGCCTACGCCGTCCACTTCCTGCAGCGGGCCCGGCTGGGCGCGGACTACGGCGGCCTCGGCGAGCGCGTCCAGGACACGCTGCCCGCCCTGTTCACCCTCCTGACCGCCGCCCTGGCCCTGCTCGCGGCGCGCGACGCCCTGTGGCGCGGCCCCGTCGTCGTCCCCGCCCCCTCGGTCGGCTGGCTGCTCGCGCAGCCCGTGCGCCGCGCGGCCGTCCTGCGCCCGTGGTTCTGGCTGTCGGCCGGGGTCTCGGTCCTCCCGGCGCTGGTGGTGGCGGTCGCCGCGGCCGTCGTCCTGCGCGTCATGGACCTGGCCCCCCTCGGTACCGCGCTGCTCGCGCTCCTGCCCGCCGCGGTGTGCCTGCCGCTGCTGGCCGTCGCCGTCGGCATGGCGGTGGAGCACCGGGCCGGGCTCGCGCGTCTCGTACGCCGGTTCACGCCCCTGGCCGTCCTCGTGCTGATGCTGCTCGCGGGACAGGTGGCGGGCGCGGCGTACGGGCACCGGAGCGCGGTGCTGGAGCAGGTGGAGCTGTGGTCCGGGCCGTGGGGGTGGGCCGCCCAGCCCGTCCTCTCCGTGACCGGCGGCCACGCGCCCGCCTGGCCCGCCGCGGTGGCGCTGCTGGTGCTGCTGGCGGCCGCGGGCCTGGTGCAGGGGCACCGGGACGCCGCGCGCGTACCCACGACCCGGCTGCGGCGGCGGGCGGCGACCGCTCAGACGGTCTCTTCGGTGATGTACTCGGTGGAGCTGCGGGCCGCCAAGCTGGCCCTGATGGACGCCACGGGCACCGGCAGCACCCGCCGGGTGCGGCTGCCGCGTCCGCGCAGCAAGTACCTCGTGGTGGTGTGGCGGGACCTGCTGTCCCTGCTGAGGGCGCCCGCACGCCCGGCGAAGGCCCTGATGTGGATGGTGTGCGCCACGGCGGCGGCCGCCCTCGGGCAGCAGTCCGGCGGGCCGGAACGCGTGATCGGCCTCGTCGCCGCGCTGCTGCTCGGCTACGCCGGCGTGGGTGCGCTCGCCGAGCCGGCCCGGCTGGAGACCGACGACGTGCGGCGCGCGGCCTGGTCCCCGTTCCGCTTCCGCACGCTGATGCTCCAGCACGCGGTGGTGCCGGCGGTGCTGGGCGCCCTGACGGCGCTGCTCGCGGCGGTGCCCTTCGCGGTGGCGGGGGCGCCCTGGGCGCTGCTGCTGATGCCGGTGTGCGCGCTGCCGTGCGCGGCGGCGGCGGTCTTCTCGGCGTGCCGGGGCCCGGCCCGTACGCACCTGATGGCCGTCGGCGTCAGCACGCCGATGGGCGACCCCGGGGTGATCCTCTTCCTCGGCTGGTACGCGGCGGGGCCGCTGGTGACGGTGGGCGGCCTGGGGATCGCCCTGCACAAGGCGCTGGGGCGGGCGCAGCTCGACGCGGGGGCCGTGGCCGGTGTGGCCGCCGTGGCAGCGGTGCTGACGGCGGGCCTGCTCGCCTTCGCGGCGTGGTCGGCGGACCGGCTGGTCCGGCACTGACGCACGAGCCGGCCCTGACGTACGAGCAGGCCCTGACACACGAGCCGGCACTGACATACGAGCCGGCAGTGACGCACGGTCCGGCGCCGCGGCGGACGAGCCGGTCCGCCTGCCCGCTCAGCCGCCGGTGACACCGTCCACCCGCTCCCGCAGCAGGTCCGCGTGCCCGTTGTGGCGGGCGTACTCGCCGATGAGGTGGAGGTGGACGAAGCGGAGGGAGTACGGCTCGCCGTCGACGGTGAACGTGTCGTCCAGGGACGCCCCCGCGACCGCCTCGTCGGCCAGGCGCTGCTCCTCCAGCAGGCACGCGTAGTACGAGGCGGCGCGGGCCGGATCCGCCTCCTCGAAGTCGGCGTTCCGGTTCTCCTCCGTGCTGTAGAGCCGCGGCACGTCCTGGCCGGCGAACCGCTCGCGGAACCAGATGCGCTCGACCTTCGCCATGTGGCGGATCAGTCCCAGCAGCGACAGGTCCGACGGCGGCACGGTCCGCTCGGCCAGCTGCTCGCCGGTCAGCCCGGCGCACTTGTGCAGCAGGGTGCTGCGGTGCCAGGCGAGCAGGCCGGTGAGCAGGGTGCGTTCGCCGGCCGCGAGGGATCCGGCCGGCCGGGTGACGGCGGGTGCTGTCCACGTCATCCGGCGATCATGCCCGGGCCCGTACGGCCGCGCGAGCCCTTTCCTCAGCCGCCCGAGCCGTCAGCCGCCCGACCCTCGGCCGCCCGCCCCCTCAGCCGCCCGAGCCCTCGGGTTCCGGCCGGAGCACCACGAAGTCGGCTCCCGCCGGGTCCAGGCAGACGGCCAGCCGGCCGACGCCCTCCGCGTCCTCCGGGCCCATCTGCACCGAGCCGCCGCCCTCGACGACCTTCGCGACCGTCGCATCGCAGTCCCCGGCGGCGAAGACCGGGTGCCAGTAGGGGCGGCCGCCGTTCAGGGCGAGGTGTTCGGAGGGGAGCTGCATCAGGCCGCCGTGCATCAGCTCCTTGTCCCGCCCCTCCGGGGTGAGCAGGACGTACGTCCCTCCGCCGCCCGGGAGCGGCATGTCCTCCGCGGTCCAGCCGAAGACCGCGCCGTAGAACTCCTGCGCCGCCGCCGCGTCGGTGGTGTACAGCTCGGTCCAGGACAGGGTGCCGGGGGCGTCGGCCGCCTCCAGGCCGGGGTAGGTGCCGGGCTGGAAGACGGCGAACTGGCCGCCCTGGGGGTCGGTGAACTGGGCCATCCGGCCCTCGCCCTCACCCTCGCCCTCGCCGGGCCCCATCGGCGGCACCCGCACCGTGCCGCCCGCCCGCTCGACGGCCCGGGCCGTGGCGTCCGCGTCGGCGGTCCCGAAATAGATCATCCAGGCCGAGCGGGCGCCCTCCTCGGTGAGCGGGCCGATGCCGGCGACGGACTTGCCGTCCAGCCGGAAGACGCCGTAGTCACCCGCCTCCTCGCCGTGGGACTGGAACTCCCAGCCGAACACCGCGCCGTAGAAGGCGGCCGCGGCCGGGACGTCGGGGGCGCCGAGGTCGAGCCAGGAGGGGGAGCCGGGGACAAAGTCGGTGGTGATCATGGAAGTGATCTCCCTTCGCGGGTCCTTTGCGAAGCCAGCGTGACACCCGCCACTGACAACCGCCCGTCGGCACAGGTCGCCCGGGTCGCCCGGGGTAAGCCGGCCCCGCGGACGGGCGGGGGACCGGGGGACCGGGAGCCGGGGCTAGTCCCCGCCGTCCTGGTGCGCCCGCAGCCCGACCCCGATGATCCCGTCCCAGTACGTCAGCTCCTCCACGAGCGGGTACGCCGGGCCCTTGCCCTCCAGGCTCAGCACCACCCCCGCCTCCTTGGCCCTGCCCCGCTCGCGGCCGTCCGCCGGCTGCTCCGGCTCGATGTGCACGTCCGTGACCCGGAAGCCGCGCTTCGTGCACAGCTCCAGTATTCGCGCCAGCAGCCCCCTGCGAGTGCGGTACGACAGGTGCAGCTCGACCCGGTCGCCGGGGATGAGGGCCATGCGCCGGGTGATCACGGGGAAGCCGCGCACCACCAGGAAGTGCACCAGGGTCGCCGCGACGCCGAGCAGCGGCAGGCCCCCGCCGCAGGCCATGCCCAGCGCGCAGGTCAGCCATATCGTGGCCGCCGTCGTCAGGCCGCGCACCGCGTCACGGCGCACGAAGATCAGGCCGCCGCCTATGAAGCCGATGCCGGAGACGATCTGGGCGGCCACGCGCGAGGGGTCCTGGCGGGCGCCGACGAGTTCGGCCACGGCGCCGAAGCCGTGGATCGAGACCTCCATGAACAGCGCACTGCCCACCCCGACGAGGGTGTGAGTGCGCAGCCCGGCGCTCTTCTGCTGTAACTCGCGCTCCAGGCCGATGAGCGAGGAGAGCAGCAGCGCGATGCCCAACTCGGCGAACTGCCGCAGACCTTGACCACTGGCGGGATCGAACAGGGGAGGCACGACGTGCTGCACGGTGTTCATACCTCATTGTGGCTAGAAATCCACTGTCCTAAAAGGGAGTTGACAGCCCTCTACCGTACAGCCGGGCGCAGTGGATACCTTCCGGCTCATGAATCCCTTGAGACTTGGCGGAATACCCCTCGGTGCCGCCCTCGGCGCCGCCCTTCTCGCCGCCTCCGCGGCCGCCCCGCCCGCCACCGCCGCCCCTGCTCCCGCCACCGCCCCCGCCGGGCGGCAGGCCCCCACCGCCGAGGAGCAGCGCCTGTCCGGCCCCGTGCCGCAGGAGATCCTGCGCCGCGGCGGATTCGCGGACACGGCCCCGGACTTCGCCGCCGCCCTGGCCCGTACGCGCACCCTGCCGCAGGCGCAGCGCCTCGCGACGGCCGAGGGGCGGCGGCTGTGGCGGCGGGCGGTGGACCGGGCGCAGGGCCGCGGGCCGGGCCCGGAGCGTGCCGGAGACCTGAGCCGGGACGACGACCGCCCGCTGTACTGGGCGCGGCTCGGCATGACCCGCGCCCTACGGGAATGGAAGCCCGCCTTCCGGCTGTCCGGGCCGCAGCGCGCCGAGCTCACCGGCCGCGTCGAGCGCTCTTCGCGCGGCCAGGACTCCATCGAGCTCCCCGCCGGCGAGCAGGTCAGGCGCGTCCTCATCACCGGCTTCGACCCGTTCCAGCTCGACGCGGACCCCCGCCGCTCCAACCCCTCCGGCGCGGCCGCGCTCGCCCTGGACGGCACGACGATCGACACCCCGGCCGGCCCGGCGCGCATCGAGGCCGCCGTCTTCCCCGTCCGCTGGGCGGACTTCGCCGACGGCACCGTGGAACGGACGCTGCTGCCGCACTTCCGGCCGGGCCCCCGCCGGGTGGATCTCTTCACCACGATCAGCCAGGGCCGCCCCGGCCGCTTCGACGTCGAGCGCACCAACGGTGCCTGGCGCGGCGGCTACCCGGACAACGCGAACGTCTCCCGCACGGAGACCGTGCCGGTGCCGCCCGGCGTCCCGACCGTGCACCCGCAGCCGCAGTGGACGTCCACCAGCCTCCCGTACGCGGCGATCACCGCGGCCGCCACCGGGCCGTTCCCCGTGCACGACAACACCGAGGTCACGGAGATCCCGGCGGGCGCCACCGAGCCCGTCGACCGGCCGGACGGGCCGACCCCCGGCTCGACCGCCCGCGCGGGCGGCGGAGGCGACTACCTCTCCAACGAGATCGCCTACCGGGCGACTCTGCTGCGCGACGCCGTGCGCCTGAACGTACCGGGCGGGCACCTGCACACTCCGGTGCTGCAGTTCGGCCGGGGCAACGCGGATCCGGCGACCGGCACGGTCACCGACCCCGAATTCGTACGCAACCGGCTCGCGATCGTCGCGCAGGTGCGGTCGATCACAGGGGTGGCCGTCGCGGCCGGCCGGACGTCATGATGGCCGGATGATCATTGCTGCAGCTCAGTTCACCGCCCGGCCGTGCGACATCGAAGCGAACGCCGCCCGGATGGCCGCGTTCGTGACCGAGGCGGGGGAGCGCGGCGCCGCGCTCGTCGTCTTCGCCGAACTCGCCGCCACCGGCTACGAACTGGACGCGATCATCGGCGGGGGCGACCGGCTGGTCATGGAGCCGGGCGACCCGCGGCTCGCCCCCGTGCGGGACGCGTGCCGCACGGCGGGCGTCGCCGCCCTGGTCAACTGCGCGGGCCGGACCGCCGCGGGCACGACGATCACCAGCTACGTCTACGGCCCGGACGGCGCCCTCCTCACCCGCTACGACAAGGTGCACGTGACGGACACGGAGCGGGCCGCGGGCTTCGCGGCGGGGACGGGCGAGGGCCGGTTCACGCTCCACGGCGTCCGCTTCGCGCACGTCATCTGCTATGACGCCCACTTCCCCGAGTGCGCGGCCCGCGCTGCCGCCGACGGGTGCAGCGTGCTGCTCGCCAGCTCGCTGTACGGGCGGGGCGGCGGCGCACAGGAGCGGATGGGGATCTTCCCCGCGCTGGCGAAGGCCGGCGGCCTCCACGTCCTGCTCGCCAATCACTGCGGCCCGTCGGGCCCGTACGACGCCTGCGGCCTCAGCGCGGTGTGGGCGCCGGACGGCACCGTGCTCGCGGAGGGCTCGGCCACGGAGGCGGAGCTGGTGCCGGCCGGGCTGCCCCTCGGCTGAGAGCCGGCTGACCCTCGGCTGAGAGCCTGCCCCGGTCCTCAGCCGAGGGCTGCGCCCTCGTCCTCCGGTCGGGGCCCGGGGCCGCCGGAGGCGTCCTCCGCGGCGGCCTCTTCCCCCATGAGGTCCCGGACGAGCAGCGTCGCACCGGCCACCGCGCCCGGCATCACGAACACCGCCACGAACGGCACCAGGAACAGCAGCGTCAGCGGCACCCCGAAGCCCAGCGCGAGCAGCTTGCGCGAGCGCAGCAGCCGCAGCCGCTCGCGCAGCGGCACGCCACGGCGCTGCAGGGCGACGGCGGTGAGCTCCTCGGCGAGGAAGAAGCCGGAGACGCAGAAGCCGAGGGCCGGGATCACGGTCTGCCCGACGACGGGCACGAAACCGAGCGCGAAGAGCAGCACGCCCCAGACGGCGACGCGCACGAGCACCGCGAGGCTCTCGCGGGCCGCGATCCACAGCTCGCGCCAGAGCGGCAGCCCGGACTCGGGGACGTCGCCGCCCTCGGAGCGGTCGACCCGCTCGGACAGCTCCTCGTAGAAGGGCTGGCCCACCAGCAGGGTCACGGCGGTGAAGGAGATGAGGGCCAGCAGCAGGCCGCCGCCGAAGAGGAGGACGGTCAGCGCGCCCCGGAACAGGCCGGCCCAGGGGGAGGACCAGCCGTCGGCGAAGGGCGTGGCCCAGCCGACGGCGTCGCCCGCGTACAGGGCGAGGCAGACGACCGCCGCCGCGTAGCCGGCGAGGGTGATGAGCCCGGGCAGCAGCCCGAACCCCCACTGCCGCCGGTTGCGCGCCACCCAGCGCTGGCCCTTGCCCAGGTACGTCAGTCCCGCCATGAGATCTCGCATGGCGGGAAGGCTATCCGCCTTAGAACGTGACGATCATCTTGCCGGTGTTCTCGCCCCGCAGCATGCCCAGGAAGGCTTCCAGGGCGTTCTCGACGCCGTGGACGACCGTCTCGCGGTACTTGAGCTCGCCGGAGCGCACCCAGCCGCCGACCTCCTGGACGAACTGCGGCTGCAGCGCCTTGTGGTCCGCGACGATCATGCCCTGCAGGCGCAGCCGCTTGCCGATGATCGCGATCATGTTGCGCGGGCCGGGCTGGGGGACGGTGTCGTTGTAGCCCGCGATGGCGCCGCAGAGGGTGGCGCGGCCGTGCGGCTTCATCGCGCCGATCGCGGCTTCCAGGTGCTCGCCGCCGACGTTGTCGAAGTAGACGTCGACGCCGTCGGGCGCGACCTGCTTGAGCTGCTCGGCGACCGGGCCGTTCTTGTAGTTGAAGGCGGCGTCGAAGCCGTACTCCTCGACGAGGGCCTTGACCTTCTCGTCCGTGCCCGCGCTGCCGACGACGCGCGAGGCGCCCTTGAGCCGGGCGATCTGGCCGACCTGGAGGCCGACCGCGCCCGCGGCGCCGGAGACGAAGACGGCGTCGCCCTCCTTGAAGGAGGCGACCTCCAGCAGGCCCGCGTAGGCGGTCAGGCCCGGCATGCCGAGCACGCCGAGGTAGGTGGACAGCGGCGCGAGCTCCGGGTCGACCTTGACCGCGTGTGCGGCCTCGACCAGGGCGTACTCCCGCCAGCCGAGGCTGTGCAGGACGTGGTCGCCGGGCCGGAAGGCGTCGCTGCGCGAGGCGACGACCTCGCCGACCGCGCCGCCCTCCATGGGCCGGTCGAGCTGGAAGGGCGCGATGTAGGAGCGGGCGTCGTTCATCCGGCCGCGCATGTACGGGTCCACCGACATGTGGATGTTGCGCACCAGGATCTGCCCCTCGCCGGGCTCGGGCACGGCCGTCTCCCGCAGCGCGAACTCCTCGGGCTTCGGCCAGCCGTGCGGGCGGGCGACGAGGTGCCATTCACGGCTGGTGGTGGGCGTGGCGGACATGGGACGCGGCCTCCTGGTGGACGAGCAAAAGGTTCAGTAACTGAAACAACCATGCTCCTCGATATTTCATGTTGTCAAGCAACCGGGTAACCTGGAGGGCATGGTCCCCCGAATCGATGCCCTGACCCGTGAGGTCGTCGACCTCATCGCGGCCGTCGTGGCCCGCTACCACGAGGAGTACGAGGAGGCGGCGGCCAAGCACGCGCTCACCGGCGCCCAGGCCAAGGTCCTCGCCCTGCTCGCGCGCGAGCCCCTGCCGATGCGCCGCATCGCCCAGCTCCTGAAGTGCGAGCCGTCCAACGTCACCGGCATCGTCGACCGCCTGGAGGCCCGCGGCCTGGTGGAGCGGCGGCCCGACCCCGACGACCGCCGCATCAAGCTCGCAGCGGCCACTGCGGCCGGCCTCGACACCGCCGGCCGCCTGAGCGAGTCGCTGGACTTCGCCCGCGAGCCGCTCGCCGGCCTCTCGGCCGAGGAGCGCGGGGTCCTGCGGGACCTGCTCCGGCGGATGCTGGGAACCGGCGCGTAGCGCGCCTCCCGCCGCCCCCTACGCGGGGAAGCGCAGGTCCGCCGCCCGGGCCACCGTGCCCAGGCGCGGCATGTCCAGCGTCACCGACGCCCGGTGCTCCTCCGCCGTCAGCGCGCTCATCGCATCCTCCGCGAACACCAGCCCGTAGCCGTGGTCGGCGGCCGCACGGGCCGTCGACTCCACGCCCAGGTTGGTGGCGAACCCGCCCAGGACGAGCGTCCGCACGCCGCGCTCGCGCAGCCGCGCGTCCAGGTCCGTGCCGTGGAAGGCGCCGACCGAGCGCTTCACCACCTCGACGTCGCCCTCCTCGGCGAACCCCGCGAGCAGCCCGCTCCCCGGCGGCTGCTCCGGCACCCCCGGCCGCTCGGTGCGCACCACGACCACCGTTCCCCCGGACTTCCGGAACGACCGCGCCAACTCCGCCGCCCTGCGGACCACTTCGTCCCCGCTGCGCGGAGCGAGGGGGAGCGCGACCATGCGCTCCATCAGGTCGACGAGGACGAGGGCGGTGCGCTTCGGGTCGATTTCCGTCATGGCCAGACGGTACCGGCCGGGCACGGACCGCGGGCGGCCTCCGGAACGCCTCCGGGATGACGATAGGTAAAGCTTGTCCGACGTCCACGTGGCCGCAGATGCCCGGCAGGGACGGAAGTTGACCCACGCAGGGGTGAACTTGCTTATGAGTAAGGTCTGTTCATCGGATACCGTGCTGATGAGCAGGCGCGAACGCCCGCCCGGACGCGGCTTTGGCCAAAGCCGGGGGCGTGCAGTGCGCGTGCACGCGGTGCCGGATGTCCGGAGCGAGGGTACGTACGCCCGCGCCGCGCGCAGGCCGCACGACCGCGTCTGACCGGGGCGGGGCCACCTGACAGGTCCCGCCCCGAGCCACCTTCCGGCCTCAGGCCGGGTGCTTCTCCGCGGTGATGGTCCGGTAGGCCAGCGCCGCCAGCTCCCCCTGGCCCTTCCTGCTCGGGTGGAACCAGTCCCACTTGCTGAGCGCCTCGCTCGTGAAGTCGTAGCTGTGGACGGCGCCGTCGTAGCGGCACAGCGCGTCCCGGCCGCAGACGTCCTTCAGGATCGCGTTGTACTCGGCGACCCGCTTGACGACCTGGGCGCGGCGCTGCTCCGCCGCCGGGTCGGCGGACTCGGAGTCCTTGAGCATCGACGGGCAGATGCCCAGCTTCCAGACCGTCTTGGCGTAGCCGTTCACGCGGCCCTGCGACCACAGGCGCTGCAGGTCGGGCACGCCGGCCACGTAGAGCTGCGACTTCGGCAGGGAGGTGCGCAGCTTCTTCACCGAGGCCTCGAAGTCCGCGCGGAACGAGGCCGCCGGCGTCATGTCGGCCACGTTGTCGCGGCACGCGTCATTGGCGCCCAGGAGGACGGTCACCAGCTGCGGCTTGTGGGCGATCGCCGACTGCATCTGCCCCGGGAGATCGGCCATCCGGGCGCCGGTCCGCGCGTAATTCCAGCTGCTGGTCTGCGGCGACACCAGCAGTTTCCGGGCGACGCTGTCGACCTGTGTGCCCGTGGCCCAGGAGACCTCCGGGCAGTCCGCGAACACCGCGCAGGCGTCGAATCCGCGCGTAATGGAGTCGCCCAGCGAGGCGATGGACCCGGGGCGGGTATTCCATGCGGGGGCGGCGGGCGAGGCGCTCGGCTTTCCCGCGGACGTGTCCCCTTCACCGCTGTCACAGCCCGTGACGAGCAGGGCTGCCGAGAAGGCGGAGACCGCTGCGACGGCCGCCCTGGCGGCTCCGCGCACCTTCCGCACCGTGCTGCGGCGCATCGCTTTTTCCCCTCCGGCCGGGTGATATCTGTTCGGGTCCGACGGTACGTCACCGCGGGGGTCCGTTCGCACGGTAGCTTTTCCCCGGGGTGGTTGTACCGGGCCCCGGGGCGGCTTTGCACTTCCGGCACAACTGAAATACGACACGTCACATCCTGTCCCTTTCAGGAGAAATGCTCCCGATGGTGTTTACTGTT
This sequence comes from Streptomyces rectiverticillatus, assembly GCF_013394065.1. Taxonomy (NCBI): domain Bacteria; kingdom Bacillati; phylum Actinomycetota; class Actinomycetes; order Kitasatosporales; family Streptomycetaceae; genus Streptomyces; species Streptomyces rectiverticillatus. The sequence goes on along the minus strand of NZ_CP040752.1, from coordinate 2,362,113 downwards.
GGTAACCTCGCGAGCTGGTGCGGGAGTGGCCATTGGGGCAGAATGTCTCACGCTGTCCCAGGCGGGACCGGTACGGGTGCGAGGCCGCTGGGGAAGGTGAACCTCGAACCGCACTGGAGGTCCCGGTGACGACACGTGGAGTTCTGTATGTGCACTCCGCGCCGCGCGCGCTGTGCCCGCACGTCGAATGGGCGGTCGCGGGTGTGCTCGGTGTGCGGGTCACCCTCGACTGGATCCGGCAACCCGCCTCGCCCGGCACCTGGCGTGCCGAATTCTCCTGGCAGGGCCAGGTCGGTACCGCCTCCAAGCTCGCCTCCGCACTGCGCGGCTGGCACCTCCTGCGCTTCGAGGTGACCGCCGAGCCGTGCGCCACGGCGGAGGGCGAGCGCTACAGCTCCACCCCCGACCTCGGCATCTTCCACGCCGTCACCGGCATCCACGGCGACATCCTCGTCCCCGAGGACCGGCTGCGCGCGGCCCTCGCCCGCGCCGCCCGCGGCGAGACGGAGCTGGGAGCCGAGGTCGCCAAGCTCCTCGGCAAGCCCTGGGACGACGAACTGGAGCCCTTCCGGTACGCGGGAGAGGGCGCACCGGTCCGCTGGCTGCACCAGGTGGTCTGAGGGGGAGTGGGGTAAAGGTCCGATCGCGGGCTGGATAGGGTGATTCATCCCCCTCTCGCGACCGAAGGACGACGCACGCATGACCATGCCCGGGCAGCACTACGGCCACCCCGGGGCGTACTACCCGCCCTACCCGCCTCCGGCGCCCCGCAACGGCCTGGGGACCGCGGCGATGATCGTCGGCATCTGCGGCGCGGCCATCGGGCTCGTCCCCTTCCTCTTCTTCCTGTCGGGCCCGCTCGGGGTGACCGCCCTGATCCTCGGCCTCTGTGCGCTCCGCCTGGTCCGGCGCGGCGAGGCGATGAACCGGGGCATGGCCCTGACCGGCACGATCCTGGGCGGCGTCGCCACGGTCATGGCCGTCGGCGGGCTCCTGCTCATGCTCTTCATCATCGACAAGGCCGACGAGGAGAGCGACGAACCCTACAAGGACCGCGCGCCCGCCGCCGCGGCCCCGGACCCCTCCCCGTCGGCCTCCGCCGCGGAGAAGCCGCTGAAGTTCGGCGAGACGTACACGTACAAGGACGGCGTCACGGTCACCGTCGCCGAGCCCGAGGAGTACGAGCTTGACCGGATCGCCGTCGGCCACGGGGAGGGGAACCTGGCCCTCCGGCTGAAGGTCACGATCGTCAACAACAGCAAGGACACGCTCGACCTCCGTACTCACGTCCCGTACGTGCGCGACGCCGACGGCGCCAGGGCCTCGGAGATCTTCGACGGCCGCGGCGCGACCAAGGTCTTCACCGGCAAGCTGCTGCCGGGCAAGCGGGCGACGACCGGGTTCACGTACTCGGTGCCGCCGTCGGCCGCGAAGGAACTCCAGGTGGAGACCGGAGCGAACAACGACCGCCCGGACGTGATGTGGACCGGCCCGGGCCGTGAGAAACGGCAGCTGGAAACGGAAGCTGGAAACGGCAGCGGCCCGCCCCGGGGTGCCGGGGCGGGCCGCCGTGCCTAGCGGGGGCGCGGTCAGACCGAGCGCAGCGCCAGGACCACGTTGTGGCCGCCGAAGCCGAACGAGTTGTTGATCGCGGCGATCGGGCCCTCGGCGGGGAGGGCGCGCGGCTCGTCGCGGACGATGTCCGCGTCGATGTCCTCGTCCAGGTCGTCGACGTTGATGGTCGGCGGGGCCGTGCGGTGGTGCAGGGCGAGGACGGTCATGACCGTCTCGATGCCGCCCGCGCCGCCCAGCAGGTGGCCGGTCATCGACTTGGTCGCGGAGACCGCGACGTGGTCGAGATCGTCGCCGAGGACCTTGCGCAGCGCCTTGATCTCGGCCGCGTCACCCTGCGGGGTGGACGTGGCGTGCGCGTTGAGGTGCACGACCTCGGACGGCTTGAGGTCGGTGCTGTCGAGCAGGCTCTGCAGCGCGGCGGCGATGCCGCGGCCCGTCGGCTCGGGCTGGGCGATGTGGTGGCTGTCCGCGGACAGGCCCTGGCCCAGCACCTCGCAGTAGACCCGCGCGCCGCGGCGGGCGGCGTGCTCGGCGGACTCGAGGATCACGACGCCGGCGCCCTCGCCGAGGACGAAGCCGTCACGGGCCTTGTCGTACGGGCGGGAGGCCTTCTCGGGCTCCTCGTTGTTCTTGGACATCGCCATCATGTTGGCGAAGGCCGTGATGGGCAGCGGGTGGATCGCCGCCTCGGTGCCGCCGGCGACGACCACGTCGGCGCGGCCGGTGCGGATCATCTCGACGGCGTAGCCGATGGCCTCGGCGCCGGAGGCACAGGCGCTGACCGGGGTGTGCACGCCCGCCTGGGCGTTCACCTCCAGGCCGACGTTGGCCGAGGGGCTGTTCGGCATGAGCATGGGCACGGTGTGCGGGGAGACGCGGCGGACGCCCTTCTCCTTGAGCACGTCGTACTGGTCGAGCAGGGTGGTCACGCCGCCGATGCCGGAGGCGATGACGGTGCCGAGGCGCTCGGGGGCGATGGAGGAGTCCTCGCCGGCCTTGGCGGTGTAGCCCGCGTCGGCCCAGGCCTCACGGGCCGCGATCAGCGCGAACTGCGCCGAGCGGTCCAGCTTGCGGGCGAGCGGGCGGGGCAGGACATCACCGGGGTCCACCGCCGCGGAAGCGGCGATGCGGACCGGAAGGTCCGCGAAGCGCTCACCTTCGAGGGGCTTGACGCCGGACCGGCCGGCGAGCAGAGCCTCCCAGGTCGTCGCGCTGTCGCCACCCAGCGGTGTGGTTGCGCCGATACCGGTGACGACCACGGTGCGATTGGTCGAGCTCACAGGAATTCTGTCTCCACGTGTAGAGGTGCTGGTGAAACCGCCACCGCTGGGGTGGCGACGAACGCTTCGGTCAGTCCTGGTGCTTCAGGATGTAGCCCGCGGCGTCGCCGACGGTCTTGAGGCCCTTGACGTCCTCGTCAGGGATCTTGACGTCGAAGCGCTCCTCGGCGGCGACGACGACCTCGACCATGGACAGCGAGTCGACGTCCAGGTCGTCGGTGAAGGACTTGTCCAGCTGGACGTCCTCGACCGGGATGCCGGCGATCTCGTTGACGATCTCGGCGAGGCCCTTGAGGATCTCTTCCTGGGTGGCGGCCATGTGCGGCGCTCCTTCTATCTGTGCGGTGGAACTGCGTGGTAAGGAACTGCTGGTGCGGTGAGCTCCGCGCAGCGAGGTGGTGCCGGGCTGCGCGGATCTCGCCTAGGGGAGGGTAACGACCGTGGCGGCGTAGACGAGACCCGCCCCGAACCCGATGACGAGCGCGGTGTCCCCGCTCTTCGCCGCGCCGGTGGCCAGGAGCCGCTCCATGGCCAGCGGAATGGAGGCCGCGGACGTGTTGCCCGTGGTCTCCACGTCACGGGCGACCGTGACGCTCTCCGGCAGCTTGAGGGTCTTGACCATCGAGTCGATGATCCGCATGTTGGCCTGGTGCGGGATGAAGACGTCCAGGTCCTCCGCACTGACGCCGGCGTCGTCCAGCGCCTGCTGGGCGACCTTGGCCATCTCGAAGACGGCCCAGCGGAAGACCGCCTGGCCCTCCTGCGTGATGGCCGGGTAACGGAGCTCGTCGAGGGCCTTGCGGGCCTCGGGGCCGTCACCGCCGGGCACGGGGGTGGTGCGGTAGGCGTCCCACCCCAGGGTCTGCTTGATGGTGTGCGACTTGTCGCCCTCGGAGCCCCAGACGGTGGGGCCGATGGCCGGCTCGTCGGAGGGGCCGACGACCACGGCGCCCGCGCCGTCGCCGAAGAGGAAGGCCGTAGCGCGGTCCTCCAGGTCGGTCAGGTCCGACAGCCGCTCGACGCCGATGACGACGACGTACTCGGCCGAACCCTCGACGACCAGGCCCTTGGCCAGCGTCAGCCCGTAGCCGAAGCCCGCGCAGCCCGCCGAGATGTCGAAGGCGGCCGGCTTGCCCGCGCCGATCCTGTGCGCGATCTCGGTCGCGATGGCCGGGGTCTGGTGGAAGTGCGAAACCGTCGAGACGACCACGGCGCCGACCTGCTCCGGGGTGATGCCCGCGTCGGCGATGGCCTTGCCGGCCGCCTCGACCGACATCGCGGACACCGTCTCCTCCGGACCGGCCCAGTGCCGCGTCGCGATACCGGAGCGCGAGCGGATCCACTCGTCCGAGGAGTCGATGTACTTCAGGATCTCCTCGTTCGGCACCACCCGGGTGGGGCGGTAGCCGCCCACGCCGAGAATGCGCGCGTACGGGGCGCCCTTGCTCGGCTTGATCTTCGAGGTCATGCTCTGAGGCTCCTTATTCGGCCGGGGACCCGGCGGGTGCGGCGTGCTCGGCGATCAGCTCACGGGCTGCGTCGAGGTCGGCCGGCGACTTCAGGGCCAGGGTCTTCACGCCGGGAAGGGCACGCTTGGCCAGACCGGTCAGCGTACCGCCGGGGGCCACCTCGACCAGGGCCGTGACGCCGAGCTCCTTGAAGGTCTCCATGCACAGGTCCCAGCGGACCGGGTTGGCCACCTGGCCGACCAGCCGCTGCACGACCTCCGCGCCCGAGGCGACGACGGCGCCGTCCTTGTTCGAGACGTAGCGGGTGTGCGGCTCGGCGGGGGAGAGCTCCTGCACCGCGGCCCCCAGGGCCGACACGGCCGGGGCCATGTGGTGCGTGTGGAACGCGCCCGCCACCTTCAGGGCGACGACCTTGCGGGTGCCCTCGGGCTTGTCCTCCGCGAGCGCGGCCAGCTGCGCGGCGGTGCCGGCGGCCACGATCTGGCCCGCGCCGTTGACGTTGGCGGGGGTCAGGCCGAGCTTCTCCAGGTGCGGCAGGACGACCTCGGGGTCGCCGCCGAGCAGCGCGGACATACCGGTCTCGGTGACGGCGGCGGCCTCGGCCATGGCCAGACCGCGCTTGCGGACCAGCTCCATGGCGGAGCGCTCCGGCAGCACGCCGGTCAGCGCCGCCGCGGCGAGCTCGCCCACGCTGTGGCCCGCGGCCGCACCCACCAGGCGGGCGAAGTCCTCCGCCGTCGGGAACAGCTGCCGGGCCGAGACCAGCGCCGACGCGACCAGCAGCGGCTGGGCGACGGCGGTGTCGCGGATCTCGTCCGCGTCGGCCTTCGTGCCGTAGTGGACCAGGTCCAAGTCGATGGCGGCGGACCACTCACGGAGCCGGTCTTCGACACCGGGGAGGTCGAGCCAGGGGGTCAGGAAGCCGGGCGTCTGAGCGCCCTGGCCGGGAGCGACGAGTACGAGCACCCTCACACTCTCTCTCGTGGACGGCTCCGGCCACCCGTGGGGATGGGGACCAAGAACCGTCAGGGGAATTGTTGACGTTCGACAAAAGGCTAGAGGGCCGTCTCCGTGTCGGCCAGACGCCCCAGGATGAGCGCGATCCGCAGCGTGAACGCCGACCGGACATCGGAGGGTGACCACCCGGTGACGTCCGTCACACGTCGGAGGCGGTATCTCACGGTGTTGGGATGGACGAACAGCATCCGTGCCGCACCTTCCAAGCTACTCGCCTGCTCCAGGTAGACACTCAGCGTCTCCAGCAGAGCCGAGCCCGCTTCCTGGAGCGGTCTGTAGATCTCCTCCACCAGCTGATCGCGGGCCGTGGTGTCCCCGGCCATCGCCCGCTCCGGCAGCAGATCGTCCGCCGGAACCGGGCGCGGGGCGTCCGGCCAGGCCGCGCACGCCTTCAGACCGGCCGCCGCGGCCTGCGCCGAGCGCGTCGCCGACAGCAGGTCCGGCACCACCGGGCCGGCCACCACCGGGCCCGCCGCGAACGGCCCGATCAGCGCCTTGGCCGTCTGCAGCGGATTGTCGGAGCCGCCCGCGATCACCACCAGGCGGTCGCCGAGCACCCCCGTCAGCACCTGCACCTTGGCGTGCCGCGCCGCGCGCCGGATCGCCTCGACCGTCAGCTCGCTGTCCCCGTTCGGGGCGGTGCCGAGCACCACGCAGACGTGCGCCGGGGCGCTCCAGCCGAGGGCCGCGGCCCGGGACAGGGCGCCCTCGTCCGCCTCGCCCGACAGCACCGCGTTGACCACCAGCGACTCCAGCCGGGCGTCCCACGCGCCCCGCGCCTCGGCGGCCTGCGCGTAGACCTGGGCGGTGGCGAAGGCGATCTCGCGGGCGTAGACGAGCAGCGCCTCCCGCAGCACGCCCTCGTCGCCGGGGGCCGCCACTTCGTCGATCGCCGACTCCATGACCTCGATGGTCGTCCGCACCATCTCCACCGTCTGGCGCAAAGTGATCGCCCGCGTCAGCTCGCGCGGGGCCGTGCCGAACACGTCCGTGCTGATGGCCTGCGGGGTCTCCGGATGCCGGAACCACTCCGTGAAGGCCGCGATGCCGGCCTGGGCGACCAGGCCGATCCACGACCGGTTCTCCGGGGGCATCGCCCGGTACCACGGCAGCTGGGCATCCATGCGGGCGATGGCGGCGGCGGCCAGCGTGCCGGATGACTTCTCCAGGCGGCGGAGGGTGGCGCTGTGCGGATGCGGGGTGTTAGCGGCGGGTTCAGGCACGGGGACAAGCCTGCCTTATTCGGGTCCGGTGCGGGGTCGCCGGGCTACCGTAGCCCGATGACGCACGTACAGCGGTCCGTCCAGCGCGCCGGTGAACGCTTCCGCGGCGGCGACCCGGACGCCGGGATCGAGACCTGGCACGCCTTCTCCTTCTCCGGCTTCTACGACCCCGACAACGTGCGGTTCGGGCCGCTCGCCGCCTGCAACGAGGAGCGGCTCGCCGCCGGCGCCGGCTTCGCGGAGCACCCGCACCGTGACGTCGAGATCGTCACGTGGGTGGTCGAGGGGGAGCTCACCCACGAGGACTCCACCGGGCACATCGACATCGTGCGGCCCGGTGACGTGCAGCGGCTCAGCGCCGGAGCCGGCGTCCACCACTCGGAGCGGAACGAGGGCGAGGCGCCCCTGCGTTTCGTGCAGATGTGGCTGACCCCGTCGGAATACGGCGGCGAGCCCTCGTACGAGGTGGTGCGGGAAGTCGCCGACGGGACCCCCTACGCCCTGCCCGGGGCGGAGGCGGTGCTGCATGTGCGGCGGCTGCGGGCCGGGCAGCGGGCTTCCCTGCCGGGGGCGCCCTGGTTGTATGTGCACGTGGTGCGAGGGACCGTCCGGCTGGACGGGGAACTGCTGGACGCCGGAGACGCGGCGCGGCTGCTCGACGCGCCGGAGACCGAGGCCGAGGCCGTCGGCACCGACGCGGAGCTGCTCGCCTGGGAGATGCACGCCGAGCCGCACTTCGGCTGAGCGGGCCGGAAGACTCCCTTACGGGAGTTCGGCCAGGACCGCGTCCGTCAGGGCCGGCCAGACCTCGATCGCCCACGGCCCGAACGCGCGGTCCGTCAGAGCGACGCACGCCGCGCCCGCGGCGGGGTCCACCCACAGGAACGTTCCCGACTGCCCGAAGTGACCGTACGTGCGGGGCGAGGACGACGCGCCCGTCCAGTGCGGGGACTTGCCGTCGCGGATCTCGAAGCCGAGGCCCCAGTCGTTCGGGCGCTGGTGCCCGTAGCCGGGGAGGATCCCGGTGAGGCCGGGGAAGGCCACCGACGTCGCCCCCGCCACGGTCTCCGGCGAGAGCAGCCGCGGCGCCTGCAGCTCCGCGGCGAAGCGCACCAGGTCTGCGACGGTGGAGACGCCGTCCTTGGCGGGCGAGCCCGGGAGGTCCGTCGCCGTCATCCCCAGCGGCTCCAGCACCGCCTCCCGCAGGTAGTCCGCGAAGGGGATGTCCGTGGCCTTGGCGATGTGGTCGCCGAGCACCTCGAAGCCGGCGTTGGAGTACAGCCGCCGCGTGCCCGGTTCCGCCATGGCCCGGTGCTCGTCGAAGGCCAGGCCGGAGGTGTGGGCGAGGAGGTGGCGGACCGTCGAGCCCGCGGGACCGGCCGGCTCGTCCAGCTCGACCGCACCCTCCTCGACGGCGACGAGCGCGGCGTAGGCGGCGAGCGGTTTGGTGACGGAGGCCAGCGGGAAGCGGTGCTCCACCGGGCCGTGGGCGCCCGCCGTCGTGCCGTCGGCCCGTACGACCGCCGCCGCAGCGGTGTCCACCGGCCAGTTCTCGATCATCCGCAGGCTCTGCATGGATCCGAGCCTATCCCGGCCCCGCCGCCCGGCCGCTCCGGCCAAGATTCCCCCAAGTCTTCGCTTGCCTGGAGTGCACTCGAACTCTCTAGCGTTGTGGTCATCGCAAGGGCGACGACTGCGAACGCCCGCGAACAGGGGGAAGCTCGATGACCGTCTTGGACACCGCACCTGCCGTCGTGGACACCACACCGCCGGCCGCCGTGTGCACCGTGCTGGAACGGCAGCGCCACGGCCGCCCGCCGGGGCGCGACCGCTACACGATCAGCGAAGTGGCGGACTGCACGGGGCTGTCGGTCCACACGCTGCGCTGGTACGAGCGGATCGGGCTGATGCCGCACGTGGACCGCTCCCACACCGGCCAGCGCCGCTACACGGACCGGGACCTGGACTGGCTGGACCTGGTGGGGCGGCTCCGCCTGACCGGCATGCCGGTGGCCGACATGGTCCGCTACGCACGGCTCGTCCGCGAGGGCGAGCACACGCTGGCCGAGCGGGAACGGCTGCTGACCGCGCACCGCGAGGACGTCCGCAAGCGCATCGCGGAGCTGCGCAGCACCCTCGAGGTACTGGACTACAAGATCGACATATATGGCGAAGCCCGGCGACGGGCCGAGGCCGCCGAAGGGGCCTGAAGCACTCATGAGCAACAGCGACGACAAGATGGCGACCGCCACCCTCGGCACCGGCGGCCCCGAGGTGGGCGTGCAGGGGCTCGGCTGCATGGGCATGAGCGCGGCCTACGGCCCGACGACCGATCAGGACGAGGCCCGGGCGACCCTGGAGCGGGGCCTCGAACTGGGCGTCACGCTCTACGACACCGCCGACTTCTACGGCTCCGGCGAGAACGAGAAGTTCATCGCGCCGTTCATCCGGGCCCACCGCGACGAGGTCGTCCTGGCCACCAAGTTCGCCCTCGGGGTGGACCCTGAGAACCCGCAGGTGCGGACGATCCGCAACGACCGCCCGTACATGCGGCAGGCCGTGGAGGCCAGCCTGCAGCGGCTCGGCGTCGACGAGATCGACCTCTACTACATGCACCGGCGCGACGTGAACGTCCCCATCGAGGAGACGGTCGGCGCCATGGCCGAACTGGTCGCCGAGGGCAAGGTCAAGCACCTGGGCCTCAGCGAGGTCACCGCCGGCGAACTGCGCGCCGCGCAGGCCGTGCACCCGATCGCCGCCGTGCAGTCGGAGTGGTCGCTCTTCAGCCGCGACATCGAGACGCACGTGGTGCCGGCGGCGCGGGAGCTGGGCGTGGCCCTCGTGCCCTACTCCCCGCTCGGGCGGGGCTTCCTGACCGGCTCCTTCGTGCGGGCCGAGAGCGAGCTGTCGGGCGAGGACTTCCGCCGCACCATGCCGCGCTTCACCGGAGCGAACGCGGAGACGAACGCGGCGCTGCTGGAGCCGGTCCGGCGGATCGCGCAGCAGCGCGGCATCTCCCCGGGCCAGGTGGCCCTGGCCTGGGTCCAGCAGCAGGCGCAGGTACACGGCCTGACGGTCGTTCCGATCCCGGGCACGCGCCGCCGCTCCCGCCTGGAGGAGAACACGAGCGCGACCCGCATCACCTTGACGGCGGACGAGCTCGCGGCCCTGGAGCCGATCGCGGACAAGGTCGCGGGCGGCCGGTACGCCGACATGGCGTTCACCTCGGCCGGCCGCGAGTGACACGGCGCGGGTGAACACGGCCCGGGCGGGGCGGCGCGGGTGACGTCCCGTCACTGCCCGCCCGGAGCCACCAGCCCCGACTCGTAGGCGAAGATCACGGCCTGGGCACGGTCGCGCAGGCCCAGCTTGGCCAGGACCCGGCCGATGTGCGTCTTGACGGTCTGCTCGGCGAGCACCAGGGACGCCGCGATCTCCTGGTTGGACAATCCTCGCGCGATGAGTTCGAGGACTTCGGTCTCGCGCGGCGTGAGCCCGTTCAGCCGCAGGGAGGGGCCCTTGCGGCGGGCGGGGCGCTGCTTGGCGAAGTCGGCGATCAGACGGCGCGTCACGGACGGGGCCAGCAGGGCCTCCCCGGCGGCGACGACCCGGACGGCCGAGATCAGGTCCGCGGGCGGGGCGTCCTTCAGCAGGAAGCCGGAGGCGCCCGCGCGCAGCGCCTCGTACACGTAGTCGTCCACGTCGAACGTCGTCAGCATCAGCACCTTCGGGCGGTGGTGCACGCCGGGCGGGGGGTCGAGGAGCCGCCGTGCGGCCTCCAGCCCGTCCATCTCGGGCATCCGGACGTCCATCAGCACGACGTCCGGATGGGCGCTGCGGCCCAGCTCCACGCCCTGCCGCCCGTCCGCGGCATCGCCGACGACGTCGATGTCGGGCTGCGCGGCCAGCAGCGCGGCGAAGCCCGCCCGCACCATGGCCTGGTCGTCGACGATGATCACCTTGATGGTCATGCGGTGCGGGAGTCCTCTTCTGTTCCTGTGGTGGCCGTGAGTGCTTCCGTGGGGAATCCCGTGCCCGGCTCCGCAGCGAGCGGGAGCCGGGCGGCGACGCGGAAGCCGCCGCCGTCCAGCGGGCCGGTGTCGAGCGTGCCGCCGACCAGGCGCACCCGCTCCCGCATGCCGACCAGCCCGTGGCCCGTGCCGCCGGTCTCCACCGGCGGCGCGTCCCGGTCCGCCGCGGCGGTGTTGACGACCAGCACCATCAGACCCGTGCCGGCCTCGTCGACGGACACCGACACCCGCGTCTTCGCCCCCGGCGCGTGCCGGACGACATTGGCCAGGGCCTCCTGGACGATGCGGTACGCGGAGAGGTCCACGGTCTGCGGCAAGGTGTCCGGCAGCGGTTCCGGCATGGCCAGCTCCACCGGCAGCCCGGACCGTACGGTCGCCTCGACCAGCTGCGGGATCCGTGCGACGCCCGGCTGCGGCGCCCGCTCGGGCCCGCCGCCCCCGTCTCCGCCGGAGGCGTCCTCGCTGCGCAGCACCCCCAGCAGGCGGCGCATCTCGGTCAGCGACTCCCGCGCCGTGGCGGCGATCGCGCCGAACTCCTCGCGCGCCTGCTCCGGCAGGCCCTCGATGCGGTACGGGGCGCTGTCCGCCTGCACGGTGATCACCGACATGTGGTGGGCCACGACGTCGTGCAGTTCGCGGGCGATGCGGGTGCGCTCCTCCAGCAGGGTGCGCCGGGCCCGCTCGGCCTCGCTGATGGTCTCCTGCTCCGCCAGCGCCCGCCGCGCGTCGCCGCGCTCGCGCAGGGCCCCGGCGAGCAGCATCAGCATGCCGCCGACCACGAACGCGGTGATCCAGACGCCGGAGGAGCTGCGCTCCGGCACCAGGCCCCGCAGGACCGCGCCCGCGACGCCCGTGGCCAGCCAGACGGCGACGATCGTCGGGCGCCGCTCCCGCATGCCGACCGCGAGCATCAGCAGCAGCATGCCGATGACGGTCATCGGCGGCCACGGCCAGGGCCAGTCGCCCTTGACGGGCTCGGACAGCACGGCCACCGCCGCCGCGAGGTCCGCCGCGAAGGCGATCGCCCAGGCGAGCAGGGGCCTGCGGACGGCGACGAGCAGCGGCACGGTCTGGGCGACGCCGAGGGACAGCGCGAGGCCGAAGCCCAGGCCGTACTCCTGCGCCAGGGCGTTACCCGTCAGCGGCAGCAGCAGGGCGGTGAACAGCCAGGCGAGCACGTAGGGCAGCTTTCGCACCCAGCGCCGGCGCGACCGGCCGCACAGTGGCACGGGCGGCCCTGCGGGGGTGCAGACGTCGATCACGAAGGCGCGCGCCCGGGCGAGGGGGACAGGGAGTGACTGGGGCATGACCCCTTCAGCCTAGGCCGCGACCCCGGCAGGGACGTCACCCCAGGGTGGGGGCTTGCGGGTCATACCGGGGTAGCACCGGTAGCAGGCGCGCGCCGTGACTCAGGGTCACAGCTCGAGTCACAGCTCGGCCAGCAGCTCGGCCTTCTTCGCGCTGAACTCGTCGTCCGTGAGCAGCCCCGCGTCGTGCAGCGCACCCAGGTGGCGGATGCGGTCGGCGATGCCGCCCGGGTCGGGCCGGGCGGCCGGGACGCGCGCGCCCGGCGAGGCCGGGGAGGCGTCCCGGACGGCCTGCAGGACGGCCGCGGCGAAGGGCAGCGACTCGTGGAGGAGCCCGTAGCCCATGCCGAAGACGACGGCCGCCGGATCCTGGTCGGCCTGGCCCGGCGGCCCGCCCTCGGCGCCGCGCGGCACGAGCCGCAGATAGCCCCCGGCGATCTCGGGGGAGCGCCACTGGACGCCCGAGAGCTCCTCGACGGCGAACCGCTGGTCGCCGGCCTTCCACTTGGCGGAGGACGCGCCGGTCCAGAACCACCGGAAGGCGACGCAGGCGCCGTCGAAGGAGGCCTTGCCGTCGTAGGCCTTGAAGGACGCCGGGGGAGTGGGGGCCGCGACCAGGGGGCGCTGGGCGGGCACGGCCGCGTCCGGGCCCAGCGCGGCCCGTATCTCGTCGGCGTAGTACTCGGCGAGGGCGTCGCGCTCGGCGGGCAGCACCAGCCGGTAGGGGTCGCTGCCCTCCTTGAGCTGGCCGTCGGCGACGTCCATCAGCGGATCGGCGCCCGGTCTCGGCACCGCACGCAGCACCACCGTCCCGCGCTTCCCCGGGGCCTGCTCGACGGCCGCGAGCGCCTCGTAGGGGATGCGTCGTTCACCGAGCGCCTGGAGCAGCTTCGGTGTGCGGATCCCCCGTTCGAAGCGGATGAGCACGGAGTCGGTGTCGAACTCCCAGACGGTGTGGAAACCCGTCAGCACATCACCCATGCCGTCATCGTATGCGTCGCCCGCTCGCGCGTCCCCCCCTGCGGGGAGCGGGGAGCTACGCGCGTCGTCCGTCCGCGTCGGCCCGTCGGCGTGCGGCCCGGCCCGGCTCGTCCGCTATGCGCCCTCGGTGCAGGAGGCGTCCCCGTCCGCGCAGGCGACCGTCGCGGGGGCGCCGACGCCGATGCCGGCGAAGTTGGCGAGGCTCGTCGTACCGGGCTCGAAGTAGCCGGCGTGGCCCTCCGCGCCGCGGGCGGACAGCACCCGCGCCCCGAAGGCCTGCGAGACGGGGTCGGCGCCGTGGCCGAGGCCGCCGACCTCCAGGTGGGGGACGCCCTGGATCCAGTCGTCCGGGTCGCGCATGGCCCATATCCGGGCGCTGGTCCGCAGCTCGGAGACGTGCTCGGCGCGCATCCCGGGGCTGCCGGCCACCGCGACGTCGGTGACCCGGGGCGACAGGTCGCGGGCGGCGACGCCGCACACCACCGAGCCGTAGCTGTGGCAGAAGAGGGAGACCCGCGAGGTGCCGGGCAGCGCCCGCACGGCGGCGCGCAGCCGCAGGGCGCCCTCGGCGGCGAGCTTGCCGGTGGCGGCGTCCATGCCCACGCCGGCGGGCGAGGTGTAGTCGGCCCAGGCGATGACGGCCGTACGGATGCGGGGGTCCGTCTTGCGCTCGGCGGCGTAGAGGGAGCGGGCCATGCCCACGGGGGCGCTGTACGCACGCTGGGACTTCTCGAAGGTCAGCAGGTTGGTGTCGACGCCGGGGACGACGACGGAGACCCGCTCGGCGCGGTCGAGGTCGCCGATGACCTCCGCGACCCGGCCGGCGCCGGTGGGGTCGAAGGCGAGGATCTGCCGCCCGCCCTCGCGCAGGGACTCGAAGCGGTGCATGCGGCGCACGGCCTCCTGGCGGCCCACCGGGGTGAGGCCGCTCGCGTGGCTGCGGCGCTTCTCGACGGCGCGCGCCTTGCCGAGGGCGGCGCGGTTGGCGCGGTAGCGCAGGGCGGTCGGGGCGCCGTTGAGGTTGCCGACGACGAAGGGGTGATCGTCGGCGAGCCGGGCCTGCTGGGCGCCGGTGAGGGAGGCGAAGAAGCGGGCCACGGCGTCGGGGGCGGTCCCCGGGGCCGGCAGCGGTCTGCCGGCTATGGAGCCGTGCAGCCAGGCGCTGAGCGAGACCGTACGGGCGTCCCCGGCCGCTTTGTGGCTTCTGACGGCCGTCCAGCCGGTCGTCCCGAGCATCACGAACACCACGGCCAGGGCGAGCAGCGCGCGCCACACGGTGGCCGTGGTCGTCCACGGTACGGAGGAGGGGGAGCCGAGCTCCGGGAAGGAAGTCACCGCGAAACACAGTAGGAGAAACGCGGCGGCGACTGCGAAGTCCGTGAGCTATCTCACGTTTGAGTGGGGGGAATTGGGCACATGCGTGGGTTTCTCGATCAGGCGCGCCAGTTTCCGGCTAAAGCCGGACCCAGCTGGTCCAGATAGGCCACGGTGAGCAGCCGGAGATCTTCCAGGCCGCCCTCCCCTCGCTCGCCCCAGATCCTCGCCGTGACACGCATCACCCCGCCGAACGCCGCCACGAGCACGTGCGGCCGCGGGTCGGCGTCCAGGTCCAGGCCCTCGCGCCGGGCGATCTCCCGGGTCAGCCCCTCCTCCACCTCGGAGAGCTTGCGCAGCCGCGCCGCCAGCAGCTGGGGCGTCGACTCGATCATCCGGTACGTACGCATGTGCAGTTCGAGCGGCACGACCGACTCGATGACCTCGCTCGCGCCCTCCCAGGTGGCGAGCACGGCACCGCGCAGGGCGGGCAGCGGCGCCTCGGCCGCCGGGCGGGAGCGCAGCGTGGCCAGGAAGAGGGCGTCCACGGAGGTCTGCATGGCCAGCGCGACCTCTTCCTTGTTCGCGAAGTAGCGGAAGAAGGTGCGCTGGGAGACCTCCGCGGCCTCGGCGATCTCGTCGACGGTGGTGCGCTCGTAGCCCTTGAGGGCGAACAGCTCCAGGGCGGACCGGATGAGGGTGTCCCGCGTACGCCGCTTCTTCCGCTCGCGCAGACCGGACGGCAGCGCCGTACGGGCCGCCGAGTCCTCGATCGCCGGCATCGCTCGTCTCTCCTCCGCCACGTTTGTGCTGCTCAGGATAGCCGCGCAGAAAAGTGACAGGCATCAGCGGATGCGGTCGACGGCCAATTGGCAGGCACTGACATAATTCTCCCCATGACGTCTCAGACCGCTGTCGCCGAGGCGCAGCCGGACCTCGGGCCCCGCAAAGGGCTCCGCGGCCACCCCTGGCTGACCCTCGTCTCCGTGGCGATAGGCGTGATGATGGTCGCGCTTGACGGCACGATCGTCGCCGTCGCGAATCCCGTCATCCGGGATGACCTCCACGCCTCGCTCGCCGATGTCCAGTGGATAACCAACAGCTACCTCCTCGCCCTCGCGGTCGCTCTGATCACCGCGGGCAAGCTGGGTGACCGCTTCGGTCACCGGCTGACCTTCCTCATAGGTACCACCGGCTTCGCCGTCGCCTCCGGAGCCATCGCGCTCTCCGGCAGCGTGTCGGCCGTCGTCGCCTTCCGGGTGCTCCAGGGCCTGTGCGGGGCGCTGCTCATGCCGGCCGCGCTCGGACTGCTGCGCGCCACCTTCCCGGCCGAGAAACTCAACATGGCCGTCGGCATCTGGGGCATGGTGATCGGCGTCTCGACCGCCGGCGGCCCGATCCTCGGCGGCGTCCTCGTCGAGCACGTCAACTGGCAGTCCGTCTTCTTCATCAACGTGCCGGTCGGCGCCCTCGCGCTCGCCCTGGGCCTGGTGATCCTCAAGGACCACCGGTCCGACCACGCCCCGCGCTCCTTCGACCTCCCCGGCATCGGCCTGCTCTCGGCCGGGATGTTCTGCCTCGTCTGGGCGCTGATCAAGGCCCGGGACTGGGGCTGGGGGGACGGCAAGACCCTGCTGTTCCTGGGCGGGGCCGCTCTGGCCCTCGTCCTGTTCGTCCTGTGGGAGACCAAGGCCCGCGAGCCGCTGCTGCCGCTGCGCCTCTTCCGCTCCGTGCCGCTGAGCGCGGGCACCGCCCTGATGCTGCTGATGGCCTTCGCCTTCATCGGCGGGCTGTTCTTCGTCACCTTCTACCTGCAGAACGTGCACGGCATGAGCCCGGTCGACTCGGGTCTGCACCTCCTGCCCCTGACCGGCATGATGATCGTCGCCTCGCCGGTCGCCGGCGCGGTCATCACCCGGGTCGGGCCCCGGGTCCCGCTGGTCGTCGGCATGCTGCTGACCACCGTCGCGTGCTTCGGCATGGCCCGGCTGGAGGCCGGCTCCGGCACGGGTGTGATGTCGGTGTGGTTCGCCCTCTTCGGCCTCGGCCTGGCCCCGGTCATCGTCGGCGCGACCGAGGTCATCGTCGGCAACGCCCCGCTGGAGCACGCGGGCGTCGCGGGCGGCCTGCAGCAGGCCGCCATGCAGGTGGGCGGCTCGCTCGGGACGGCCGTGCTGGGCGCCGTCATGGCCGCCCGGGTCGACAACGCCCTGCCCGGCAAGTGGGCCGGCGCGGGGCTGCCCCCGGGCAAGCCGGAGGAGATGGCGCAGGCGGCCGACGCCGTGGCCGTCGGTGTGCCGCCGGTGCCCCCGGGGACCCCGCCGGACGTGGCCGGGAAGATCACGGGCGTCGCGCATGACACTTTCGTGTCAGGGATGAGCCTGTCCTTCACCGTCGCCGGCGTCGTCGCGGCCGTCGCCGCCGCGGTCGCCCTGTTCACCAAGCGCGGATCCCACCCCGAGGCCGCGGCCGGGGCGGGCCACATCTGAGCCCGTCCGGACTGCTTCCCCTATCAGGGCCCCGCCCCGCGGGGCCCTCTTGGCAGCCGCGATCACTCCCGTCAGGATGCGGAATGCAACACCGCCGACACAGGGAGTGATCCTCATGCGTACGATCCGCACCGCCGCCGTCGTCATGGCCGCGGCCTCCGCGCTGGCCCTGTTCTCCGCGCCCACCGCGGGCGCCGCGGGCACGGCCGGCAAGGCGCGGCTCGGCACCTGCGCCACCGGGCAGCTGTGCCTGTGGACGAAGGCCGGCTTCCGCGGGACGCGCAGCACGAGCGAGCTCGCGGACATCGGTATCGAGGACTGTGTGGTCTTACCGGCGGGCGGCAGCGCGGTCTCGCTGGCCAACCGCACGGGGCGCCCTGTTACGACGTATCAGAGCGCTACGTGCGCCGAGACGGGTGAGTTCAGCACGTACCCGTCGGGGACGTGGGTCCCGGAGAGCCCGTACGTCGTACGGGCCTACAAGGTGTGGGAGCACTAGCTCCCGCTGAAAAACGCCGGTGCCCCCGGCCAGCATCGCTGGCCGGGGGCACCGGCAGGTGAAACGGGGTGACTGCTTACGCGTCGCCGCCCGCGGCGCCCGGGTCGGCCGCCGTGACGTCCAGCAGCTGGTAGCGGTCCACCGCCTGCTTCAGCAGGGAGCGGTCGACCTTCCCCTGCTTGGCCAGCTCGGTGAGCACGGCCAGGACGATCGACTGGGCGTCGATGTGGAAGAAGCGACGGGCCGCACCACGGGTGTCGGCGAAGCCGAAGCCGTCGGCACCCAGCGACTGGTACGCACCCGGCACCCAGCGCGAGATCTGGTCCGGAACGGCCCGCATCCAGTCGGACACGGCCACGAACGGGCCCTCGGCGCCCTGGAGCTTCTGCGTGACGTACGGCACGCGGAGCTCCTCCTCCGGGTGCAGGAGGTTGTGCTCCTCCGCCTCGATGGCGTCCCTGCGCAGCTCGTTCCAGGAGGTCGCCGACCAGACGTCCGCCTTGACGTCCCACTCCTCGGCGAGGATCTTCTGGGCCTCGATCGCCCACGGCACCGCGACACCGGAGGCGAGGATCTGGGCCGGGAGCGCGCCCTTCTCGCCCTGCGAGAAGCGGTACAGACCCTTGAGGATGCCGTCGGCGTCCACGTCCGCCGGCTCGGCCGGGTGCTGGATCGGCTCGTTGTAGACGGTCAGGTAGTAGAAGACGTCCTCGGCGTTCTCGCCGTACATCCGGCGCAGACCGTCCTTGACGATGTGCGCCATCTCGAAGCCGAACGCGGGGTCGTAGGAGACGACGCCCGGGTTGGTGGACGCCAGCAGCTGCGAGTGGCCGTCGGCGTGCTGCAGGCCCTCACCGGTCAGGGTGGTGCGACCCGCCGTGGCGCCGAGCACGAAGCCGCGCGACAGCTGGTCGGCCATCTGCCAGAACTGGTCGCCCGTGCGCTGGAAGCCGAACATCGAGTAGAAGACGTAGACCGGGATCAGCGGCTCGCCGTGCGTCGCGTAGGCGGAGCCCGCCGCGATCAGCGAGGCCGTGCAGCCCGCCTCGGAGATGCCGTCGTGCAGCATCTGGCCGGTCGGCGACTCCTTGTACGCGAGCAGCAGCTCGCGGTCCACGGACTCGTACTGCTGGCCGAGCGGGTTGTAGATCTTGGCCGACGGGAAGAACGCGTCCATGCCGAAGGTGCGGTACTCGTCGGGGGCGATCAGCACGAAGCGCTTGCCGATCTCCTTGTCCCGCATGAGGTCCTTCAGGATGCGGACGAACGCCATGGTGGTGGCGATCGACTGCTGGCCGGAGCCCTTCTTGGCGCTTGCGTAGACCTTGTCCTCCGGGAGGGCCAGCGGCTTCGACCGGTCGACGCGGGTCGGCACGTAGCCGCCGAGCGAGTTGCGGCGGTCGTGCATGTACTGGATCTCCTCCGAGTCGCGACCCGGGTGGTAGTACGGCGGCAGGCCGGACTCCAGCTCCTTGTCGGCGATCGGGATGTGGAGGCGGTCGCGGAAGCGCTTGAGGTCCTCGACCGTGAGCTTCTTCATCTGGTGGGTCGCGTTGCGGCCCTCGAAGTTCGGACCGAGGGTCCAGCCCTTGACCGTCTGCGCGAGGATCACGGTCGGCTGGCCCTTGTGGGCCTTGGCCGCCGCGTACGCCGCGTAGATCTTCTTGTGGTCGTGACCGCCGCGGCCCAGGTGCAGGATCTGGTCGTCGGTCATGTTCTCGACCATCTTGCGCAGACGGTGGTCGTCGCCGAAGAAGTGGTCGCGGATGTACGCACCGGTCTCGGTGGCGTACGTCTGGAACTGGCCGTCCGGGGTGCTGTTGAGCTTGTTGACCAGGATGCCGTCGCGGTCCTGGGCCAGCAGCGGGTCCCAGGAGCGGTCCCAGACCAGCTTGATCACGTTCCAGCCGGCGCCGCGGAACTGCGACTCCAGCTCCTGCATGACCTTGCCGTTGCCGCGGACCGGGCCGTCGAGGCGCTGCAGGTTGCAGTTGACGACGAAGGTCAGGTTGTCCAGGCCCTCACGGGCGGCGATGGACAGCTGGCCGAGCGACTCCGGCTCGTCCATCTCGCCGTCGCCGAGGAACGCCCAGACGTGGGACTTGGAGGTGTCGGCGATGCCGCGCGCCTCCATGTAGCGGTTCATCCGGGCCTGGTAGATCGCACCGAGCGGGCCGAGGCCCATCGAGACGGTCGGGAACTCCCAGAAGTCCGGCATGAGGCGCGGGTGCGGGTAGCTGGAGAGGCCGTAGGGGGCCTTCGACTTCTCCTGGCGGAAGGAGTCCAGGTTCCGCTCGGAGAGCCGGTCCAGGAGGAACGCGCGGGCGTAGATGCCCGGGGAGGCGTGGCCCTGGAAGAAGATCTGGTCGCCGCCGTCGCCCTCGTCCTTGCCGCGGAAGAAGTGGTTGAAGCCCACGTCGTACAGGGAGGCGGAGGAGGCGAACGTGGCGATGTGGCCGCCGACGCCGATGCCGGGGCGCTGGGCACGGGAGACCATCACGGCCGCGTTCCAGCGGGTCGCGTTGAGGATCTTGCGCTCGATCTCCTCGTTACCGGGGAAGAACGGCTCGTCCTTGGTCGCGATCGTGTTGACGTAGTCCGTGCTGCGCATCTCGGGCACCGCGACGCGCTTCTCGCGTGCGCGCTCGATCAGGCGAAGCATGAGGTAGCGGGCACGTTCCCGGCCTCGCTCATCGACGGCTGCGTCGAGCGAGTCGAGCCACTCCTGGGTCTCTTCGGGATCGAAGTCCGGGACCTGGCTGGGAAGGCCGCCAATGATGATCGGGTTGCGATCGGATCCGGAAGCCACGCTGTTCCTTCGCTGTTCGGTCGTGGTCGTGCTCTGCACGCGATGTTGCTGCGCACGCGGTCAAATATTGCTCTGCTTATGTCGCGCCGGTCCCATCGTGGACCGCGGCGGCGGAAACGTCATCTCTACTGGGCGGTAACCACCACTGGTGAGACGAAGCAGCGTTTGTCGGTCGCCCGGGGCGGCCAAATCGCAACCTTACGCCCCCAAAGAGGGTTCCCCGTGTACGGCTGTTCGGGGTCGGCCCGGGTCATCACATGGAGTAACTTCACAAACCCGGCAAAGTTCTGTGTTGTGAATCACTCGCCCCTCCTGCCTCATGGTTGGAGTTGCCATAGGACGTCCCCGTCCGTCAACGTTTCGGCGGTCTCGATGGCCGGGTACTTGCGCGATCCGTCCGTCACGTGTGGACTACGCCCATCGTTTCGCGTACGCGCGAGGCGAATGCAACGTCTCGAAGGATGACAGGAGGAAATCCGTGAGCGCGACCGCGGACCACGCGGAGGAGCGGACCAATCCAGCCGCAAGGCTGGGTTTCGAGCCCGGGCAGGTGGTCCAGGAGATCGGTTACGACGACGACGTCGATCATGATCTCCGTGAAGGTATCGAGTCCATCATCGGCCAGGACCTCGTTGACGAGGACTATGACGACGTGGCCGACGTCGTCCTGCTGTGGTTCCGGGATGAGGACGGAGACCTCACGGACGCGCTGGTGGACGCCATCGGTCTGCTCGAGGACGGCGGCAACATCTGGCTGCTGACGCCCAAGACCGGCCGCGACGGCTACATCGAGCCGAGCGACATCCAGGACGCCGCGCAGACCGCCGGGCTCTCCCAGACCAAGAGCATCAGCGTGGCCAAGGACTGGACCGGCACCCGTCTGGCCGCCCCCAAGCGCTGAGAACGCCGCCGGCCCCCGGGCCCGCCGCCGGAAGAGCCGCCGCCGCGCCCCCCGACAGCACAGCTGCCGGGGGGCGCGGTGCATCGCGGGGGGCGCACAGTGACACACTGGCGCCCTACCCGCCGGTGGCCGGGTCCGGGCGCGGACCCCGGGCCGGCCCCTGCCGAGATGAGGGATGCGAACATGGCGATCGAGGTCGGCACCAAGGCCCCGGACTTCGCGCTGAGGAACCAGCACGGCGAGACCGTCCGGCTCTCCGACTACCGCGGTGAGAAGAACGTCGTCCTGCTCTTCTACCCCTTCGCCTTCACCGGCGTGTGCACCGGCGAGCTGTGCGCCCTGCGCGACGAGCTGCCCAAGTTCGTCAACGACGACGTCCAGCTGCTCGCCGTCTCCAACGACGCCCCGTTCTCGCTGCGCGTCTTCGCCGAGCAGGAGGGCCTCACCTACCCGCTGCTCTCGGACTTCTGGCCGCACGGCGACGTCAGCCGCGCCTACGGTGTCTTCGACGAGGAGAAGGGCTGCGCGGTGCGCGGCACCTTCATCATCGACAAGGAGGGCGTGGTGCGCTGGACCGTCGTCAACGGCCTGCCCGACGCGCGTGACCTGGACGAGTACACCAAGGCGCTCGCAGCTCTCTGAGCAAGAAGTATGTAATCGGTGGGAACCGGTCACTAGGATCCACACGTTGACCGGATGCCATCGCACACCGGGGGGCGCAGGTGGAGACCTCCCCCTCGAACCCGAACCAATGGAGGACTCGTGGGAGTCAGTCTCAGCAAGGGCGGCAACGTCTCGCTGACCAAGGCGGCCCCGAACCTGACCGCGGTCATCGTCGGTCTCGGCTGGGACGCCCGTACCACCACCGGTACGGACTTCGACCTGGACGCCAGCGCACTGCTGACGAACGACCAGGGGAAGGTCGCCAACGACCAGAACTTCGTCTTCTTCAACAACCTCAAGAGCCCCGACGGTTCCGTCGAGCACCAGGGTGACAACCTCACCGGTGAGGGCGAGGGCGACGACGAGGTCATCAAGGTCAACCTGGCCGGCGTGCCCGCCGATGTCGCCAAGATCGTGTTCCCGGTCTCGATCTACGAGGCCGAGTCGCGCCAGCAGAGCTTCGGCCAGGTCCGCAACGCCTACATCCGCGTGGTGAACCAGGCCGACAACGCCGAGCTCGCCCGCTACGACCTCAGCGAGGACGCCTCGACCGAGACCGCCATGGTCTTCGGCGAGCTCTACCGCCACGGCGCGGAGTGGAAGTTCCGCGCCATCGGCCAGGGTTACGCCTCGGGCCTGCGCGGCATCGCCCAGGACTTCGGCGTCAACGTCTGACCGACAGGCCATCCGCGTCCGGCGCCGCACCCCCGTTCCCGGGAGTGCGGCGCCGGACGTGCACGGTGCCCCCGCTGCCCGGGGGTACCGGATCTCGACCGGGGAGGAAACAAGATCATGGGCGTCACGCTCGCCAAGGGAGGCAATGTCTCCCTCTCCAAGGCCGCACCCAACCTCACCAATGTGACCGTCGGTCTCGGCTGGGACGCGCGCTCCACCACCGGAGCCCCCTTCGACCTCGACGCCAGCGCCCTGTTGTGCGCCACGGGCCGGGTGCTCGGCGACGAGTACTTCGTCTTCTACAACAACCTCAAGAGCCCCGAGGGCTCCGTCGAACACACCGGCGACAATCTCACCGGTGAGGGCGACGGCGACGACGAGACGATCCTGGTCGACCTCACCAAGGTCCCGGCCGCCTGCGACAAGATCGTCTTTCCGGTCAGCATTCATGACGCCGATGCCCGTGGCCAGAGCTTCGGTCAGGTCAGCAACGCCTACATCCGCGTGGTCAACCAGGCCGACGGCACCGAGCTCGCCCGCTACGACCTCAGCGAGGACGCCTCCAGCGAGACCGCGATGATCTTCGGTGAGGTCTACCGTTACGGCGGCGAATGGAAGTTCCGGGCGGTGGGCCAGGGGTACGCGTCGGGCCTGCGCGGTATCGCCCTAGACTTCGGGGTCAACGTTTCGTAAAGCCGCGCACGGCGCGGGGGAAACCCCATAACGAAGGATTGGGTAGCCAGTGCTCCTGAAAACCTTTGGTTGGTCGTTCGCCATCACGGCGGCCGGACTGGCCTTGGCCGGTGTCCTCTGGGGGTGGCAGGGGCTCGCGATCGTCGCGATACTGTCCGTCCTCGAGATCTCGCTCTCGTTCGACAACGCGGTCATCAATGCCGGAATCCTCCGGAAGATGAACCCGTTCTGGCAGAAGATGTTCCTGACCCTGGGCATCCTCATCGCCGTCTTCGGCATGAGGCTGGTGTTCCCGGTCGTCATCGTCGCCATCACCGCGAAGCTGGGGCCGATCGAAGCGGTCAAGGTCGCCATTCAGGATCACGACCGGTACGAGGCGCTGGTCACCAGCGCCCACCCGGCCATTGCCGCATTCGGTGGCATGTTCCTGCTGATGATCTTCCTGGACTTCATTTTCGAGGACCGGGACATCAAGTGGCTCGCCTGGCTGGAGAAGCCGCTCGCCAAGCTCGGCAAGCTGGAGACCCTCTCCATCGTCGTCTCCCTGGTCGTGCTCCTGATCGCCGCCACCACCTTCGCCACCACCGTCCCGGTGCACGGCGGTGAGGGCACGATCGACAAGGCCACCACGGTCCTGCTCGCCGGAATCGGCGGCCTGGTGACGTATCTGGTCGTCGGCGGAATCTCCGGCTTCTTCGAGGACCGCCTGGAAGAGGAAGAGGAAGAGGAGGAGGACGAGGAGAGCGAGTCCGCGAAGGACGCGGCGCCCGCAACCGCCAAGCAGGGCGGCGGCTCGGCCGTCGGCCTCGCCGGCAAGGCCGCCTTCTTCCTGTTCCTCTACCTCGAGGTCATCGACGCGTCGTTCTCCTTCGACGGTGTCATCGGCGCCTTCGCCATCACCAACGACATCTTCGTGATGGCCCTCGGCCTCGGCATCGGCGCCATGTACATCCGGTCGCTGACGGTCTTCCTCGTCCGCAAGGGGACCCTGGACGACTACGTCTATCTCGAGCACGGCGCGCACTACGCCATCGGTGCCCTCGCCGTCATCCTGCTGATCAGCATCAAGTACGAGATCCCCGAGGTCGTCACCGGTCTCATCGGTGTGGTCCTCATTGCGGCGTCGTTCCTGTCCTCCGTGATGCGCAACCGCAAGGAGGCGGAGGGCAATGGCTCCGGCCCCAAGCCGGAAGTCACTGCGGGGGTGTGACCCTTCCTTCCGGGGAGTCACCCATCCTTTCCGGGGTGTGACCCCTCCCGGGGTGTGACTCCGGCACATTTGAGGAACGCTCTCAGCGGGGCGGTCGTGAGGCTCACCTCACGGCCGCCCCGCGGCAGTTGAGCGGGAATGTGCAACAAAAGGGGTGGGTTCTCATGGCGGTCTGGGACAGGTTCTTCAGCAACTGGGGGCGCGCGGCCGCGCAGCAGCTCGACTTCGGGGGTGCCCACGGCGCCGTCCAGCTGACCAAACGTCATCCCTCGTTCTCGCTCAGCAAGCATGGAGCGGTCACCGGCAATCTCCGGGTCAACCTCTCCTGGCGGATGCGTACCTCGGACTTCGGCGACCGGCCCGGCGGCATCCAGGGTCTGCGGCACCCCATGCGGAAGTTCCGGCCCGAGATGGTGCAGGCGCAGGGCCCGGCCATGGTGAACGTCGACCTCGACCTCGCCTGCATGTACGAGCTCCAGGACGGCGCCAAAGGCGTGGTGCAGCCCCTCGGCAACATACTGGGCAGCATCAACAGCCCGCCGTACGTCCAGCTGAGCGGCGACGACAGGTTCGGCTCCGGGTCCGGCGAGACGATCTACGTCAACATGGACCACCGCGCCGAGATCAAGCGACTGCTGATCTTCGTCTACATCTACGACGGCACTCCGGCGTTCGATCGTACGCACGCCACGGTGACGCTCTACCCGGGCAACGGCCCCCGGATCGAGATCGCCCTCGAGGAGCGCGCACCGGAGGCGCGGTCGTGCGCCGTGGTGATGCTGGAGAACGTCAAGGGCGAGATCATCCTGCGGCGCGAGATGAAGTACGTGTACGGCTTCCAGGCGGAGCTGGACCGGTTGTACGGGTGGGGATTGCAGTGGGGGAGGGGGTACAAGACGAAGGTGTGAGCGCGCCTTCGCGGGGCGGGGGCCGCCGCGCCGATGCGGGTGCCCCCGCGCCCATACGAAGGCGGTCACTCCAAATCTTTAGCCGTCCGGCGCTTGAGGACCGGGGTCCGGGGCAGAGCCCCGGGACGGTGCTGCGGGCAGCGTTTCACTGCGGCCGACGGCTCCCCGCGGCCGACGGCCCCCCGCGGTCAGCGGTTCGGCAGGAACTGCGGGCCCTGCGGCGGCAGCCGGAAGGACGGGTCCGGCACCGGCCGGTACGGCGGCGGATACCCGTAGGACGGCGCGCCCGCCGAGGGCGCGGGCTGCTGCGGGTAGCCGTAGGCTGGCTGCGGGGGCGGCACCGGTGCCGGGGCCGCCGGGGCCGCCGGCGGCATTGCGGGTGGCGGCGGATATCCGTACCCCGGCTGCGGCTGCGGCTGCGGCTGTGCCTGCGGCGCCGGCTCAGGCGTGCGCTCCGGCTCGGGCGCGGGGGCGGGCGTGGGCGCGGGCGCCGGTGCGGGCGTCGGTCCGCCCGTCGGTGCGGGCGCCGGAGCCCCCTCGGGCGCCCCCGTGAGCACTCCGGCGGGCGCCTGGCCCGTGTCGCCCCCCGTCTCCTCGGATTCGTCGACCGAGATCCCGAACTCCGTGGCCAGTCCGACCAGTCCCGACGCGTAGCCCTGCCCCAGCGCCCGGAACTTCCAGCCCTCCCCGCGCCGGTAGAGCTCCCCGCAGATCATCGCGGTCTCGGAGCCCGTCTCCGGCTGGACCTCGAACAGCGCGAGCGGCTCCCCGGACTGCCCCGGGGGCACCGCCGCCGCGTCGTAGACCAGGACGCACAGGTCCCGGACCCGGCCGAAGTCGCCGCCGTCCGCCGAGGCGGCCAGCACGACCCGCTGCACCGACGGCTCCAGCGCGCTCAGGTCGGTCTCGATCGCGTCCGTCAAGCCTTCGACCAGCCGTTTCTTGGGCAGGTGGCGGACGGCGCCGGAGGGGTGGCGGGGCTGGTTGTAGAAGACGAAGTCCTCGTCCGAGCGGACGCGGCCCTCCTCGCCCACGAGCAGGGCGGAGGCATCCACGTCCGGGACGCCCGGGCCGGGGGTCCAGCGCAGTACGGCCCGCACGGTGCGGGCGTCCAGCGGGATGTTCGACCCCTTCAGCATGGCGTGCGTCATGTCCGCAATCCTGCCCTCCCACGGCTGCGGGGGACAACGCAGGGGGCGGCGGCGGTGGCGACGATCACGAAACCGGCACACGGCGCCCCCGCCGGCTCCCCGTGCCGCCACTTCGGGGACCCATACGGGGCCCCAGATTTTCATGCACTTGGGGAACTCTTGACCCGTCGCCGGACGTACGATAATCGGCCACACTTCTGCCCGGACGAGCCGGTGGGAGGTCGTGGCACACGGGAGAGTAATGAGGCATTTCGAACACCTTGCGCCCTCAGTGCGGAATGGTCTGTTCCACCGGGAGCCGGTCGCCTTCGACGCCGGCTCTCCGGCCCGTACGCTCTCCGTCGCCCTCGGCGCCACGCTCTACAGCCCCGGCACGCGCCCGGCCCTGGCGGCGGACATCGCCAAGCAGGCCGGGCGCGGCGTCGTGTCCATGGTGCTCTGCCTGGAGGACTCCATAGGCGACCACGACGTCGTCGCCGCCGAGGAGAACCTCGTCCGGCAGTTCACCGCGATGGACGCGGCCGGCGGCCCGGTGCCCCTGCTCTTCATCCGCGTGCGCGAGCCCGCCCAGATCACCGACCTCGTGCGGCGGCTCGGCCCCGCCGTCCGGCTGCTCTCCGGCTTCGTCCTGCCGAAGTTCACCGAGGAGCGGGGCGTGCCCTTCCTGGAGGCGCTCGCCGGGGCCGAAGCGGAGTGCGGGCAGCGGCTCTTCGCCATGCCCGTCCTCGAATCGCCCGAGCTGCTCCACCTGGAGACGCGGCGCGAGGCCCTCGCCGGGATCGCCCGCACCGTCGAGAAGTACCGCGACCGGGTGCTCGCCCTGCGGCTCGGCGTCACCGACTTCTGCTCCGCGTACGGGCTGCGCCGAGCGCCCGACATGACCGCGTACGACGTCCAGCTCGTCGCCTCGGTGATCGCCGACGTCGTGAACGTGCTCGGGCGGGCCGACGGCAGCGGGTTCACCGTCACCGGCCCGGTGTGGGAGTACTTCAGACAGCACGAGCGGATGTTCAAGCCGCAGCTGCGGCGCACGCCCTTCGCCGGGCCCGCGGAGGAGCTGCGCACCGCCCTCATCCAGCACGACATGGACGGGCTCCTGCGCGAGATCCAGCTCGACCGGGCGAACGGGCTCCAGGGCAAGACCTGCATCCATCCATCGCACGTCGCGCCCGTTCACGCCCTGTCCGTCGTCAGCCATGAAGAGTTCAGCGACGCGCAGGACATCCTGCGGCCGGAGCAGGACGGCGGCGGCGTCCTGCGGTCCGCCTACACGAACAAGATGAACGAAGTGAAGCCGCACCGGGCCTGGGCCGAGCGGATCATGCTGCGCGCCGAGGTGTTCGGCGTCGCGCGGGAGGACGTGAGCTTTGTGGAGCTGCTGGCGGCGAGCGTGGGGGCAGGGGCGTGAGCGCGGTGTGGTCCGGGCAGTGGGTCGCCGACCGGCTCGGAGTCTCCCTGGACGGTGACGCGCAGCTGCCGGGGCTCCTGGGGCTCGCGCTGCGGAGGAATCCCAAGCGGGCGCATCTGCTCGTGTCGAACGTCCTGGGCAAGCACGTGCCGGCGCCGCCGGCGGCGGTGTACGAGTCCGGAGCCGGGCTCGGGCGGCGGGTGCGGGCGCTGCTGGGCGACGCGGAGGCTGCGCGGGCCGTCGTCCTGGGGTACGCGGAGACCGCTACGGGGCTGGGGCACGCCGTCGCCGACGGGCTGGGGCTCGCTCCGTACCTGCACTCGACGCGGCGGGCTGTGGCAGGGGTCGCGCCGGTCGGTGGCTTCGAGGAGGAGCACAGTCACGCCACGTCGCACCTGCTGCTGCCGGAGGATGCGGGGTTCTTCGCCGGGGACGGGCCGCTCGTGCTCGTGGACGACGAGTTCTCCACGGGGCGGACGGTTCTGAACACGATCGCGGCCTTGCACGCGCGGTTCCCGCGGGCGCGGTATGTGGTGGTTGCGCTGGTCGATATGCGGTCGGTGGAGGACCGGGCCCGGCTGGAGGCCTTTGCTGAGGGGCTGGGTGCTCGGGTGGATCTGGTTGCTCTGGCGTCGGGGGCGGTGCGGTTGCCGGAGGGCGTGCTGGAGCGGGGGCAGGCGCTGGTGGCGGAGCGGGAGGCGGCTGCGTCTGCGGGTGCGTCCGGGGTCCGGTGGCGGGGGCTCCGGGGTGGGGGTCCGGGGCCGTATATTTACGGGCCCGTGCCCGGCGACGCAGCGGAGCCCTCGTCCTCGTCGGGCCCGCAAATACACGTCAGCGCCCCGGACCCCCACCCCTGCGCCCCCACCACCTCCCGCCGGACCGACGGCGCGGCGTGGCCGACCCGCGTGGACCTCCAGTGGCCGGCCGGGGTTCCGGACGGCGGACGCCACGGCTTCACCCCGCAGCACAGGGCCCTGCTGGAAGCTGCGTTGCCCGGGATGGCGGATGAGCTCGCCAAGGCTGTGGGCAATCGTCCCGCTGGGCGGGACGGGTGGGCACAGCCGGACCCGCAGGCGGCGACGGCGATTACGCCCCCACGGCGGGAGACCGCACCGACCCGCATCCTCGTCCTCGGCAACGAAGAGCTGATGTACGCACCCCTGCGCCTCGCCGGGGCGCTGGACGACGCCCTCGACGGGGCGGACGTCTTCTTTTCGACGACCACTCGGTCGCCGGTGCTGCCCGTGGACGACCCGGGCTACGCGATCCGTTCGCGGATCACCTTCCCGGCGCACGACGCCCCTGATGACGGCCCGGGCGACCGCTACGCGTACAACGTGGCGGGCGCCGGCTTCGACGCGGTCGTGGTCGTGGCCGACTCCCGCGGTGACACCGCCGGACTCCACGCCCCGGGCGGCCTGCTCGACGCGGTCGCCCCGCACACCGGTCAGGTGCTGCTGGCCGTCATTCCCTCCTACGTTCCCGAGGTCTCCATGCCCGAACCGCTCAGAGGCCCCGCCTTCTCCTCCTACGAGCCGGAGGACGTCGGCTGGCTCCTCCAGGACCTCTCCGGTGTCGAGCTGGAGGCGCCCACCGAGGAGCGTGAGGAGGCCATCCAGAGTGGCGGTGCGCATTACGCCGAGTCGCTGCCCGTCGAGTACCAGCCGAGCGAGCAGTATCAGGCGCTCTTCCACGCGGCCCTGGAGACGTCGGCGCGGCGCATGGCCCGTGCCGTGGGGGCCGTCACCGAGACCGTGCTCGCCGAGCGGTCGCCGCGGCCGGTGCTCGTTTCGCTGGCCCGGGCCGGGACGCCCGTGGGGGTGCTGATGCGCCGCTGGGCGCGGCACGCGCACGGTCTGGACCTGCCGCACTACGCCGTCTCCATCGTGCGGGGCCGCGGCATCGACCGTGTCGCCCTGCGCTGGCTGGCCGAGCACCACGACCCCCGTGACGTCGTCTTCGTGGACGGGTGGACGGGCAAGGGCGCCATCACCCGCGAACTGGCGGCGGCCCTGGAGGAGTTCGACGGGTTCGACCCGCGGATCGCCGTGCTGGCCGATCCGGGGCAGTGCGTGGACACCTACGGCACGCGGGATGATTTCCTGATTCCGTCCGCTTGCCTCAACTCCACTGTATCGGGGCTGATTTCGCGTACGGTGCTGCGTTCCGACCTGGTGGGGCCGGAGGACTTCCACGGCGCGAAGTTCTACCGTGAGCTTGCCGGGGCCGATGTGTCCCGGGCGTTCGTCGACGCCGTCACCGCCCGCTTCGGCGAGGTGGAGGAGGACGTGGCGCGGGACGCCAAGGAGCTGGCCGCCGCCGACCGGACGCCCACCTGGGCCGGCTGGGCCGCCGTGGAGCGGATCAGCGAGGAGTACGGCATCCACGACGTCAACCTCGTCAAGCCGGGGGTGGGGGAGACCACCCGCGTGCTGCTGCGCCGCGTCCCGTGGAAGATCCTCGCCCAGCGCGGGACCGGAGAGGACCTGGCTCACGTGCGGCTGCTCGCCGAGCAGCGGGGCGTGCCCGTGGAGGAGGTGGACGGGCTGCCGTACAGCTGCGTCGGCCTCATCCACCCCCGCTACACCCGCGGCGCGACCGGCGCCGACGGCAAGGCGGTGACGGGCAAGTGACCCTCGTCGTCGCCAGTGATCTCGACCGCACCCTCATCTATTCGGCCGCGGCGCTCGATCTCGCCGGGCCCGACGCCTCGGCGCCCCGGCTGCTGTGCGTCGAGGTCTACGACCGCAAGCCGCTGTCGTACATGACCGAGGCCGCGGCCGCCGTGCTGGCGGAGCTGACCGCCTCCGCCGTGTTCGTGCCCACGACCACCCGGACGCGCGAGCAGTACGGGCGGATCAGCCTGCCCGGCCGGCCCCCCGCGTACGCGATCTGCGCCAACGGCGGCGAGCTGCTCGTCGGCGGCGAGTCCGACCGCGGCTGGAGGGCGAGTGTGGAGCGGCGGATCGCCGCCGACTGCGCCACGCTGGGTGAGGTGCGCGAGCATCTGGTGCGGACCGCCGATCCGGCGTGGCTGCTCAAGGAGCGCACTGCCGAGGACCTGTTCGCCTATCTGGTGGTGGATCGTTCCCTGCTGCCCGGCGAGTGGGTCGCGGAGCTCGCCGAGTGGGCCGGCGCCCGCGGCTGGAGCGTGTCCCTGCAGGGCCGCAAGCTCTACGCCGTGCCCCGGCCGCTCACCAAGAGCGCCGCGGTCGCCGAGGTCGCGCGGCGCACGGGCGCGTCCGAGGTGCTGGCCGCGGGGGACTCCCTGCTCGACGCCGACCTGCTGCTGGCGGCCGGCCGCGGCTGGCGGCCCGGCCACGGCGAGCTCGCCGACTCCGGCTGGTCCGCCCCGCACGTCACGGCCCTTCAGACGCGCGGCGTCGCCGCGGGCGAGGAGATCCTGCGGGCTTTCACGGGCGCGGCGGCGTAGGCTCGTTCGCGGTTTTGCGGCAAGTCGTCGGCGAGTCGAGGAGAACCCCCGTGGCAGAGTTCAAAGGCACTCCCATCACGCCCGAGCTGCACGCGTACGTGCTCGCTCACAATCCCCCGCTCGACCCCGTGCAGCAGGGGCTCGTGGAGACCACGCAGCGGGCCCTGCCCCGCCACGCGATCAAGCAGATCGCGCAGGAGCAGGGGCCGCTGCTCGCCTTCCTCGTCCGGCTGACGGGCGCCCGGCACATCGTGGAGGTCGGCACCTTCACCGGGCTGTCCGCGCTCTCCATGGCCCAGGCGCTGCCCGAGGGCGGCAGGCTCGTCGCCCTGGACATCTCCGAGGAGTGGACGGCCTACGCGCGGCAGGCGTGGGAGCAGGCGGGCGTCGACGGCCGCATCGACCTGCGCATCGCGCCCGCGCTGGACTCCCTGCGGGCCATGCCCGAAGAGCCCCACGTCGACCTCGCGTTCATCGACGCCGACAAGGACAACTACATCAACTACTGGGAGGAGCTCGTCCCGCGGATGCGCCCGGGCGGGCTGATCGTGGTCGACAACGTGCTGATGATGGGGTCCGTCCTCGACCCGGGGAACCACCCCATGGGGGCCGCCGTGCGGCAGTTCAACACGCACGTGGCCGCCGACAAGCGCATGGAGTCCGTGATGATCACGGTGGCCGACGGGCTGACGCTCGCGCGGCGCGTGGGCTCCTAGCCGCCGGGCGCGCTAGGAGCAGCAGCCGCCTCCGCAGCAGCCTCCGCCGCCGCCCTGCGGGGCGGGCGCGGAGGAGGAGCCGCCGCCCGTGACGGACACGGCGGACAGCAGCTTCACCGTGTCCTCGTGCCCCACGGGGCACGTGGCGGGGGCGGCCGACTCGGCCATGGGCCGGCTGAGCTCGAAGGTGTCTCCACAGGCGCGGCAGCGGTATTCGTAACGAGGCATGCGGGCAGCATACGGTCACCCCGCCGAGGCGGCCCCCCGCTCCCCGCGGATCCCCTGGACGACCTCCGCCACGACCCCCCGTACCGCCTCCGTCTCGGTCAGGAAGTGCCACCAGTCCGGATGGCGCCCCTCCAGCCCCGCCACCGCCCGCTCCAGGCGCTCCACGGCCTCGTCCAGCGGCCGCGCGTGCCGCGGGTCGGGTGTGCTGCGCCCTTCCATCGCGAGCCGCTGGGCGTCGCGGATCGCGAAGCGGGTGCGCTCGACCTCGCCCTGGTGGTCGAAGGAGACCTCGTCCAGCCGCCGCAGCCGGTCCCCGGCGGCGGAGACGGACTCGTCCGTCGTGCTCAGCACGGCCCGCACGGTCGACAGCAGGGCCAGCGCGTCCGGCCACCGCTGCTCGTCCCGCGCCCGGCGGGCCTCGGCGAGCTTCTCCTCGGCCTGGGCGACGGCCCGCTGCGCCTCCTCGGGCACCTGCTGGAGGTCCTGCCAGCAGGCGGCGCTGTAGCGGCGGCGCAGTTCGCTGAGGACGGGCTCGACGCCCGCGGCACGGGTCGTCAGAGCTTGGGCACGCGTCCGCAGGGACACCAGCCGCTTGTCGATCTCGGCGACCTTCGCCGGCAGCGCTTCGGCCTCGCCGCGCACGGCCACGGCCTCGTGCAGGACCCTTTCCGCACGCTGGAGGGTCTCCTGTACGCCGTGCTGCCCGGCGCCCTGGTTGAGCCGGGTGAGCTCGGGGAAGAGGGCGGCGAGGCGCGCGGCGAGGCCGTCGGCCTTCAGGCCGGTCTCCCGGACGGCGTCGAGGGCCTGCGTGGCGGCGAGGAGGCCCTGGCGGGCCCGCTCCACGGCGGGTGCGAGCCGGGCGAGCTGCGTCTCGGCGGCGGCCAGCAGCGGGCCGAGGCCCTGCCCGAAGCGCTCCAGGCCGGCCTTGGCGCGCAGCAGCTCGTCCTTGGCGGCCGTGAGGTCGGCGCGGGCCCGTGCGGCGGCGCCGGAGTCGAGGTCCTCGCGGTCGATGTCGTGGGAGTCGACGGCGGAGATGTAGGCGTGGGAGACCTCGTCGATGCGCTGCCCGAGGGCGGCGAAGTCGGCTTCGGCCTTGCGGGCGGCGGGCGAGGAGTCCACCGCCGTGATCGTCTCGATGGAGATCCGCAGCTCGCGCTGGGCGGTGTCGAGCTCGTAGAAGGCGGCTGCGGCGGCGTCCTTCGCGGCCTGGGCCTCGGCCCGCTGGCCTTCGCCCCGGCCCCGGCCCCAGCGGCGCGTGCCGCCGCCGGCGAACGCCGCGGGCGCGGCGGTGACGGCGGCCGCGGCGAGCAGGGGGACGGGCAGCAGCGCGAGGGCGAGGGTCTCCCGGGCGGCGGCCGTGAGGGCTCTGACAGCCCGGAAGCGGCGGTGTGCCGGTCGTACGGACTGCGCGAAGGTCGCCGTCACTTGCCCTCTCCCGATGGATCGCCCCTGGCCCGGATGCCATTCTCCCACCCGGTAAGGACGAACACACAGGACGGATGGTTCGCGCTACTGCGCTGTACGGATCTTCAGCTCGCCGTTGCCGGTGCGGGCCGAGACGACGTGCTTGCTGTTGTCGTCGCGGGGCACGTCCACGTGCTCTTGGCCGTTGCGGCTGCGCGCGTCGACCCGGTAGGCGGCGCGGGGCAGGTCGAGGGTGAGGGCGCCGTTGCCGCTCTTGGCCTCCACCCGGTCCGGGACCCGGCCGAGGGTGAGGTGCACCGCGCCGTTGTCCGAGCCGGCCTTCACCCGGGTCGAGGTGGTGCCGGTGGTGCGCACGGTGCCGTTGGAGCTGAAGAGGTCGAGGGCTCCACTGCTGTCGGCGACCGCCACGGCGCCGTTGCCGGCGGTGATCTTGAGGTCGGTGTCGAAGCCGCGGGTCCTGACCGAGCCGTTGCCGCTCTGCACGGTCACCTTCACCCCGCGCGGCACCTCGATCTTGTGCCGGGCCTCACAGTCCACGCTCAGCCCGCTGCACTGCTGCTTCAGCTTCAGCACGGAGCCGTCCAGCGCCCAGGTGACCTTGGCGGTCCCGCCCAGGGTCCACCCCGAGAACCAGCGCGTGACCTCCACGTCCTTGACCTCGGCGGGCGCGATCTCCAGGGCCGAGTTGTCGGACTCGACGGTCAGCTCCTTGCCGGCCAGGGCGAACGCCTTGGTCTCGGGCTTCGCCTCACTCGCGTCGGCGCTCCCGCAGCCGGCCAGGGCCGCCCCGGCGGCCAGCACGCCGGCCGCGACGAGAGAGATGCGGGCGGCGGAACGGGCGCGGGAGCGCGGCTTCATCGGAACTCCGGAGTGCGGGTCGGCGGGGTGCTGCGTACCGGGCAAGCGTAGGAGCGGATCTCGCACGGGCGCGATGAAGCCTCCTACCGGAGCTGGGTGAAGCCTGCTACCGGACCGGGGGTGGGGGTAACCCCCGCACGCGCCCCGCCGCCCTCACATTTGCGGGGACCCGGGCGGTGCCATGTAGGCTGTCACCTCGTGCCGGGGCGCATAGCTCAGCGGTAGAGCGCTGCTCTTACAAAGCAGATGTCGGCGGTTCAAATCCGTCTGTGCCCACTCTTCATTCCTGCGGTTTCCGCTCCGGCGGTTCTCCGTGCAGCCGCGCCGCCTGTGCGTCGTAGCCTCTCAGGACCTCCTGCAACCGCTTCAGCGCCTCCTCGCCGATTTCCGGGGGAGCGGACTCGGTCACATAGCGGGCCGCGGCGATCAGCGCCGCGAACTCGTACACGTGCGAGGTCACCCGCAGAACGCCCGGCCGGGCCCACTCGAGCTGCATCGGTCGGTCCTTCTCCGTCTCCGTCGGTGCTTTCTCCGTCCATCAGCCCTGCGAGCTGAGGTATCCCTTGATCTGGCCGAGTTCCTGGGCGAAGTCGTCGTAGTCCTCGCGCATGCCGTTGAGGTAGGCGCTCCAGCCGAGGCTGTGCTTCGCGTAGTGCACCGCTTCCTGGATCTCCTCCTCCGAGGCGCCGAAGATCCTGGCCGCTTCGGTGTGGAAGAGCGTGCAGTACCGGCACTTGGTCTCGGAGTGCAGGGCGATTCCCATGAGCTCCTTGTACTTGTTCGGAATGAGGGTTTCGCCGAGTTCGAGCTTCTTGAAGAGTTCCCATTCGTATTCGAGCAGGTCGTCGGGGATGCCGCTGAAGAAGTGCGGGATGAGCCCCAGCGCTTCCTTGATCTCCGACTCGACTTCGCTGCGGCTGCGTGCTCCCATGGCAGCCACCCCTTTCATCGGGATGAGCAGCTGTCCTCTTTATTACGATAGATCCGTCATGCTCGGGTGTCGCGGGCGCGGGCCCGCCCCTGCGCCGCTTACGCCGCCGGCAGCGTGCCGCCGTTGCGGTGCAGCCACGACCGGTAGGCCGGGTGGGCGTAGGCCAGGGACCGGTAGGCGTCCTCCAGGTCGCCGAAGACGGCTTCGGCTTCCGGGAGGGAGAGGGCGCCGGGGCGGGTGGCCAGGGAGAGTTCGGCGGTGAGCGGGTCGCCGTAGAGGGGGCGGAGGACCGTGCCCGGCGTGGCCTCCGCGGTGGGCTGGCAGGCGCGTACGGCCTCGCCCGAGGCGACGAGGTCCGCGGCCGTGGCGGCGTCGCGCACGTGCATCAGGCGCGGGTCGGTGCCGGCCGCGGTGAAGGCCCGCTGCAGGGCCGACCACTCGTGGTCGGCGGCGGGGTCCACGATCCAGGCGTCGTCGGCGAGTTCGGCGATCCCCACCACGGGGCGGCCGGCCGCCGGATGTGCGGCGGACAGGGCGACGAACCTCGGTTCCCGTGCTATCAGGACCCGTTGCTCGACGCCCGGTGGTATGTGCAAAGGGAAACCCTCGGCCTCGTGGACGAAGGCGACGTCGAGCTGGTTGGTCGCGAGCAGCTGCAGCAACGTGCCCGCGGAGACCTCTATGTGCACGGTGACGTCCGTGTCGGGCAGCCGGGCGTGCAGCCGCCGCAGCCATCCGGCGACCACGCGGCCGCCGATGCTGCCGATCCGCAGCCGGGCCCCGCCCGCGCCCGCCGCCGCGTCGCGCGCCGCCGCCATCAGGGCGGTCATCTCGGCGATGATGGGCCGCGCCCGGGAGAGCACCGAGTGGCCGAGGGGCGTGGGGCGGCTGCCCGTCTGGCCGCGGGTGAACAGCAGGCCCCCGACGGCCCCTTCGATACGGCGGAGCTGGGTGGTGAGCGAGGGCTGCGTCATGCCCAGTTGCAGCGCGGCCTTCCGCACACTTCCCGCATCCGCAATGGCGCAAAGCGCGCGGAGGTGCCTGACCTCGAGCTCCACGGGGGGAGCATAACTGCGCCTCGCATGTCACACCAGGCACATGCCGGGGCAGGGTAGGTGATTGCACGGTGCTATGGCCAGTTGGCATCATCCGCACCGCTGATAACTCGTCACAGACTCTGCGGGACCAGCAGTTCACCCGACGGACATCCGGCCGGCGTTCCCACCACGCCCCCGGACGTCCTCGGCACGAATGGAGTCCCCCACATGAAACGCTCCACGATGGTGCTGTCGGCGGCGATCGGCCTCGGGCTCTCGGCGGCGATGACGGCGGTCCCCGCGTCCGCCTCCGCCCCGTCGGCCACGGGATCGCAGACGGTGCAGACCGTGCAGTCGTCCTACGCCGGCTCGTCGGCCGAAGAGGCCGGCAACAAGGCGTTCTTCGACGCGGTGATGAAGTCGGCGCAGGCCAAGGCCGCGAAGTCGCCGGGCCTCCGGGCCGTCACGGTCACCTACGACGCCAGCAGAGCGCCCAGCTTCGCCTCCCAGATAGCGGCCAGCGCCCAGATCTGGAACAGCTCCGTGCGCAACGTCCAGCTGCGTGCGGGCAGCAATGCCGACTTCAGCTACTACGAGGGCAACGACTCCCGCGGCTCGTACGCGAGCACCGACGGCCACGGGCGCGGCTACATCTTCCTCGACTACCGGCAGAACCAGCAGTACAACTCCACGCGCGTCACCGCGCACGAGACCGGTCACGTCCTCGGGCTGCCGGACCACTACTCCGGTCCGTGCAGCGAGCTGATGTCGGGCGGCGGCCCCGGCCCGTCCTGTCAGAACACCCGCCCGAACAGCGCCGAGAGCAACCGGGTCAACCAGCTCTGGGCCAACGGCCTGTCGGCCTTCAAGAAGGACGACAAGGGAGTGTTCACCACGGCTCGATGAGCTCCACGCTCACCCGGCAGGGTCCTGCCCGTCCGGCGGCCCGGTTCCCTCGCGGAGCCGGGCCGCCGCCCGTCTCCGGGCCCGTGCGGCCCATACTGGAACCGATGACACACGTGCCCCCCGGACTCACCTACCCGGAGGCCGGCGCCACCGCCCGCCGGCCGCTCCCCGCCGGCTACTACCACCTCCGTGAGGTCGGCTACCTGGGCCGCGGCCGCCCCGTCTTCGAGGCCGCGGCCGACGCGCTGCTCTCCTGGCGCATGCACCGCGCCGCCGGCGTCCGCATCCCCGCCGGTACCCTCCCGGCCGCCCCCGGCGTCACCGTGGACCTCTCCCTCGGCCTCGGCCCGCTGCGCGCCTCGGGGTCCTGCGCGGTCGTCTGGGCCGTGCGGGAGGAGCGCCGCGCGGGCTTCGCCTACGGCACGCTGCCGGGCCATCCCGAGTGCGGAGAGGAGTCCTTCGTCGTCACCCTCGACGGCGCGGAGGACGTACGCCTGGCCGTGACCGCGTTCAGCCGTCCGGCGCGCTGGTTCACCCGGGCCGCCGGGCCGCTGGTGCCGGCCTTCCAGCGCAGGTACGCGCGCCACTGCGCGCGGGTGCTGCGTGCGGAGACCGCCCGCGCGGCGAAGTGACGGAGACCACCCGCCGGGCGACGTAGAAGGGCGGACGGCCGGGCGTACGCACGCTCGTGCGACCGCGGAATCCCATCGTCCATCCGTCACCTACCGGACGTACGGTCGATGCCGTAGCTACGCCTGTTGCGCCTCGCGCGCCCCGGGGCGCTTCACGACGTACGCGGCGCCCGCGCCTGCGGCGAAGAGGGCGAAGAAGGAGACGGCCGTGCCGATCCAGCCGGCGCCGAGCCACTGGCCGCCGAAGTAGCCGAGGCTCACGCTGTACGCGGCCCAGGTCAGACCGGCCAGGGCGGACCACGGGAGGAACTCGGCGGCCCGGCGGTGCATCACACCGGCGCCGAGGCTGACGACCGACCGGCCGGCCGGTGCGAAGCGGGCGACGACCACCAGGGGGCCGCCGCCGCGCAGCAGCGCCGTGCCGAGCTTGGCCTGCGCGGCGGTCAGCCGGCGCGAGCGGGCGATGGCCCGGTCGAAGCGGTCGCCGCCGCGCCAGGCGAGCCGGTAGGCGACCATGTCGCCCATGACGGACGCGGTCGCGGCACACATGACCAGCGGCAGCATCTCGGAGAAGCCGGCGTGGCCGTGGGCCGCGCCGCCGACGGCGTCGGCCGCGGTGCCCGCGGCGGCGGTCGCCGCCGTGATCACCAGGACGCCGCTGGGGAGGACCGGGAGGAAGACGTCGAGCAGTACGGAGATCCCGACGATCACGTAGATCCATGGGGTGTCGGCCAACGCCCCCAGCTTCTCCAGCACGTCCTGATCTCCCGGTACGGTCCCCCGCCGCGACGTCGCAGGGGAGCGGCAGGGGCGGCCTTCACAACCGCACAGCGTACGCCTGGGGCGCGTGTGACGTGTGAGCGGGGGTGGTGATGTTGTACGCATCACGGTACGGATTACGACATCGATGACGCCGGGTCACGCACCGGGCGGGTCCGGGCGGGTCCGGGAGCGGTCCGGACCCGCTCCGCGGCTCAGTCGCGGCGGGAGAAGAGCCGGTCCAGGGACAGCGCGCCCGGGCCGGTGAAGACCAGGAGCAGGAAGGCCCAGCAGAACATCGCGGAGGCCTCGCCGCCGTTCTGGATCGGCCACAGCGCCATGCTCTGGTGCACGTCGAAGTACGCATACGCCATGGAGCCGGAGGCGATCAGGGCCCCGGTGCGGGTGCCCACGCCGAGCAGGACGAGCGCGCCGGCGACGAGCTGGATGACGGCCGCGTACCAGCCCGGCCAGGTGCCGGCCTCGATGGTGCCGCCGTTGCTGCCGGCCGCCCCGCCGAGGACGCCGAAGAGGGAGGCGGCGCCGTGGCAGGCGAAGAGCAGGCCGACCACGATCCGGAAGGCGGACAGGACGTACGGGCGGGCCGCGTCGAGCTGCTGCGCCAGGGCCGGGGCCGTGTCCGCGGAGGTTCTCGCGGGGGCGGCGGGCGCCGGGGCGGAGGGGGAGGGGGCGGTGGGCGTGGGGGGCATGACGGGGGGCTCCTCGTATCGGGGACAGGGAACGATGAGGGAACCAGGTTAGGTACCCCTAATCGATACTTGCAAGTTCAAGTTCTTGATTCATTGTGCCGGACTCCGCTCCGAAACGCGTGGGGACCGATTGCCGCCTGCATGACAGTGGGGCGGTCCGGATGGATATCCATCCGGACCGCCCCACGGTGCGAAGGCTGGGGGAAGGGCCGCCTCAGCAGCCGTTGAGGACCGCCGCCAGCTTCTCCTTCTCGGCGGAGTCGACGGTCAGCTTGTAGTGGTGCTTCACCGTGACCCACATCCGCGCGTACGTGCAGGCGTAGGAGTTCAGCGGCGGCATCCACTGCGCCGGGTCCTTGTCGCCCTTCGCCTGGTTGACGCGGTCCGTCACGGCGATCAGCTGCGGCCGGGTCAGGTCGTTGGCGAACGCCTGGCGCTGCGCCGTGGTCCAGGTGTTCGCCCCCGAGCGCCAGGCCTGGGCGAGCGGAACGATGTGGTCGATGTCGATGTCCTGGGCGTCGTGCCAGGTGGCGCCGTCGTAAGGGGAGGCCCAGGTGCCGGAGACGGCGGCGCACTTGCCGTCCTGCTGCACGTCCTCGCCGTCGCGCTTGAGGACGACCTCGCGGGTGTTGCACTGCCCGGACTGGGTGCTCCAGTGCGGGAACTTCGTCCGGCTGTAGCCGTCCATGGAGCCCTCGGCGCTCACCTTCAGCTCGCCGAGGTAGCCCCGGACGGTCGCGGCGTCCGGCGGGGTGGGCGGCGCGGCGTGGGCCGTGCCCCCGCCGAGGGTGAGCGAGCCGGTCAGCGCGGCGAGGCCGCACGCCACGGCGGCGCGACGCGCGTAGAGACCGCGCGCGGCGGAGGGGGTGCGTATTGCGGACATGGGAACTCCCTGTGATGTGGGGGGACTTGGGCCGTCGGGAGCGGCCAGGATCGCGGCGTCCGGTTTCCGGGGGGTGGTCGCCAGGTAACAGGGTGACGACGCGACCATGACAAGGCAAGAGCCCTTTCACGTGACCTTGGCCGCGCCAGGCCCCGCCGTGCGGCGCTTTTCTGACACGCCGCCATGCGACCGTCGGTAACCGGTCGTTCGGGCCGCCTAGGGTGGGCCGCGTGCTCGCCGCTGCAGCGCTGCTGCCCGTCAACGCCACGCTCGCCGTGGTGCTCGCCGTCCTGCTCATGGCCGCGGTGGCCGTCGCAGCCGTCGCCCGGCTCGCCGACGGGCGGGGCCGCGGGCACGCCCGCTCGATCGCCGTCGCCGGGGTGCGGGCGGCCGCCCAGCTGGCCGCGGTCTCCGCCGTCATCGGCTGGGTGGTCCGCGCGGTGCCGCTCCTCCTGTGCTTCGTCGGGCTGATGTTCGCCGTCGCGGTGCGGACCGCCGGGCGGCGCATCACCGACAACCGCACCTGGTGGTGGGCCGCGGTGCCGATCGGCGCGGCGGTGCTGCCGGTCGTCGCCCTGCTGCTGCTCACCGGGCTCGTGCCGCTCAAGGGCATCGCCCTGATCCCGGTCACCGGGATCCTCATCGGCGGCGGGCTCACGGCGACGGTCCTCGGCGGCCGGCGCGCCCTCGACGAGCTGCACACGCGGTACGGCGAGGTGGAGGCCGGCCTGGCGCTCGGCATGGCCGACCGTGACGCCCGCCTGGAGATCGCCCGCCCGGCCGCGTCCGACGCCCTGCTGCCGGGCCTCGACCAGACCCGCACCGTGGGTCTGGTCACACTGCCCGGCGCGTTCGTGGGCATGCTGCTCGGCGGCGAGTCACCGCTGCTCGCGGGCGCGGTGCAGCTGTTCGTCCTGGTCGCGCTGCTGGCCGTGCAGGCGGTGGCCGTGGCGCTCGTCCTGGAGCTGGTGGCGCGGGGGCTGCTCCACCGCGACGAGGCCTCGGGCCGGGAGCCGGCCACCGGCCCGAGGCGGCTCGCCCGCCGGTCGCGTACCCTGAACGGAGCAGAAGGGGAGTAGCTCTTCGCCGGACCGTCGACATACTGCCGAGCTCGCCTCGGCCGGCGCCCGGAGGCAGGCGTCCGCGCCCGCCAGCGAGACCTTCGGCCGCAGTGTCCACGACGCTGCCGTGCCGAAGCGACCCCTCGACAGGCTCAG
Source organism: Streptomyces rectiverticillatus (assembly GCF_013394065.1). Classification (NCBI taxonomy): domain Bacteria; kingdom Bacillati; phylum Actinomycetota; class Actinomycetes; order Kitasatosporales; family Streptomycetaceae; genus Streptomyces; species Streptomyces rectiverticillatus. The sequence goes on along the minus strand of NZ_CP040752.1, from coordinate 2,320,775 downwards.
GTCCCCTCGGTGCAGCAGCACCCACCGACTGAGGGAATGCCTTCGTGATCAGCTTCACCGTCGCCGCCCTGGCCTTCGGCGTCGTCTTCCTCGCCGAACTGCCCGACAAGACCGCCCTGGCCGGCCTCATGCTCGGCACCCGCTACCGCGCGAGCTACGTCTTCGCCGGGGTCGCCGCAGCCTTCGCCGTGCACGTCGCGCTCGCCGTGGCCGCCGGGAGCGTCCTGACGCTGCTGCCGCACCGCCTCGTCCAGTGCGTGGTCGGCCTGCTGTTCCTCGCGGGCGCGGTCATGCTGCTGTTCAAGAAGGACGAGGGCGACGAGGAGTTGCGCAAGCCCGCCGACCAGTCCTTCTGGAAGGTCTCGGGGGCCGGCTTCATGCTGATCCTCGTCGCCGAGTTCGGCGACCTCACCCAGATCATGACCGCCAACCTCGCCGCCCGCTACGACGATCCGCTGTCGGTGGGCCTGGGCGCCGTGCTGGCCCTGTGGGCCGTCGCGGGCCTGGGCATCGTCGGCGGCCGCACCCTGATGAAGTACGTGCCGCTGGCGCTGATCACCAAGGTGGCGGCCGTGGTGATGCTGGGACTCGCGGGCTTCAGCCTGTACGAGTCGGTCGCGGGCTAGCCGCCACCGCGTCGCCGGTCACCCGTCGAGCAGATTGGTGATCAGCTTCCGCAGCCGCCCCTCCCGTACGGTCTGCACGCCGTGGACGAGCTGCGCCCCGTAGACGACGGCCGTGCCGGCGGGCGGGGCGCTGGTCCAGCGGGTGCGCGGGATGGCGTCCAGCTCGGCGAGGGCCTCCGGTCCCGCGTCGTGGGAGATCTCGCGGGTGAACCGGGTGCCGGGGGCGAAGGCGCTGTCCGGGCCGGCGGTGCGGTCGGTCCACAGGGCGCCGGAGGAGCAGGTGTCGACGAAGAACTCGCCGCCGCGCTCCGCCTCCTGGAGGTGGAACGCCACCCGGGCGACCCGCTGCGGCCCGCTGCCGAGGTCGCTCACGCCGTGGACGTGCGGGTCGATGCGGTCGCCCGGCCCGAGGTCGTGGTAGTCCCACGGCGTGGCCGCGGCGACGGAGGGGAAGACCCGCCGGACGGCCGGCAGGGCCCGCTCGAAGGCGGTCGCCAGGATGTCCTGGACCGGCCCGGGCGGCACCATGCCGTCGCTCGCCCGCGCAGGGGTCCAGCCGGTCGTGGCGAGGTGCTCGTCCAGCAGCTTGCGGAGCTCGGCCGTCTCGTCGGGGGTGAGGAAGCCCTCGATGGTGTGCACGGCCAGCGTCTCGGTCATGTGGATCATGCGGCAGCTCACTCCTGTTCACGGCGGGCGTGGGGGTGTGATGCGTTGCAGCCGTAGTCCAGCCGAGGAGGGGGCGCCGTGCCTAGGGCATTTGGAGCCATGCCCGGGGGCGCTTGTCAGGGCGCCCGGGCGTCCGGGCGCCGGGCGTCCGGACCAGCACGTACGGGGCCGTGGAAGCGGCCGGTGACGCCTACGCCTGCCGGCCGACTCGCAGGAGGACCGCGCCGTCCTCCGACGCCTCGATCCGTACCTGCGTCAGGTCCGCCACCGCCACGTCCGGGTTGTGGGCCGCCGCGCGCGGGCCGACGCCCACCACGCGCATGCCCGCCGCCTTGCCGGCCGCGATGCCCGCCTCGGAGTCCTCGAAGACGATGCAGTCCGCGGGGGCGAAGCCCAGGGCCGCGGCGCCCTTGAGGAAGCCCTCCGGGTCCGGCTTGCTCGCGCCGACGGACTCCGCGGTCACGCGGACCTCCGGCATGGGCAGGCCCGCCGCGCCCATGCGGGCCTCGGCCAGAGCACGGTCGGCGGAGGTGACCAGGGCGTGCGGGAGGGAGGCGAGGGCGGCCATGAAGGCCGGGGCGCCGGCGACCGGGACGACGCCGTCGACGTCGGCGGTCTCGGCGGCCAGCATCCGGCGGTTGTCGGCGTGGTTCTGCTCCATCGGGCGGTCCGGGAGCAGCACGGCCATCGTGGCGTAGCCCTGGCGGCCGTGGACGACCTTCATCACGGCGTCACCGTCGAGCCCGTGCTCGGCGGCCCACTCGCGCCAGCAGCGCTCCACGACGGCGTCGGAGTTGACGATCGTCCCGTCCATGTCCAGGAGCAGGGCGCGGGCGGTCAGCGTGGTCGTGGTGGGGGCGTAGGCCTGCATCGACGGCTCCAGGGCGCGGGAGTAAGGCAAGGCGGTCCCGCCCGCCGGTCAGGGAATACGGGCGGGACCACTTTGTTTCCTAACGATACAAAAAGTCCCGCCCGGAAAGCCAATGGCCTACCCCGGCGGGCCGGACGGGGTGATCCGGACCACCATGGAAGAGCGTTTCGCGCGCGAGACGAGTGGCGCGCGAGACGAGTAGCGAGGGAAGCACCCCGTAGTTCCAGGAGATGTAGTTCCAGGAGATCCCAGGAGACCCCAGGAGCGCCCATGGCGGACGACACCCCGGGCCCCTCCGTGGCCGCGGAGCCCGAGCCCCTGCCCGCGCCCGGCGCGGGGCAGCCCCGGCGCACCGTCCTCGTCGCGATCGGGGCCCTGCTGCTCGGCATGCTGCTGGCCGCCCTGGACCAGACCATCGTCTCCACCGCCCTGCCCACGATCGTGAGCGACCTCGGCGGCCTCGAACACCTCTCGTGGGTCGTCACCGCCTACCTGCTCGCCTCCACCGCCGCGACCCCCCTGTGGGGCAAGCTCGGCGACCAGTACGGGCGCAAGAAGCTCTTCCAGACGGCCATCGTCATCTTCCTGATCGGCTCCGTGCTGTGCGGCATCGCCCAGAACATGGGCGAGCTCATCGCCTTCCGCGCCCTGCAGGGCCTCGGCGGCGGCGGGCTGATGGTGCTGTCGATGGCGATCGTCGGCGACCTCGTGCCGCCCCGGGACCGCGGCCGCTACCAGGGCCTGTTCGGCGCGGTCTTCGGCGGTACGAGCGTGCTCGGCCCGCTCCTCGGCGGACTGTTCGTCGACCACCTCAGCTGGCGCTGGGTCTTCTACATCAACGTCCCCATCGGCATCGTCGCCCTCTTCACCATCGCCGCCGTCCTGCACATCCCGGCCCGCCGCACCCCGCACCGCATCGACTACCTCGGCACCTTCCTCATCGCGGCCGTCGCCACGTGCCTGGTCCTGATGACCTCCCTCGGCGGCACGACCTACCCCTGGTCGTCCTGGCAGATCATCGGACTCGGCGTGCTCGGCGTGGTGCTGCTCGTCCCCTTCGTACTGGTGGAGCGGCGCGCCGCCGAGCCCGTCCTGCCGCTGAAGCTCTTCCGGATCCGCACCTTCACCCTCTGCTCGGTGATCGGCTTCGTCGTCGGCTTCGCGATGTTCGGCTCGATGACCTACCTGCCGACGTTCCTGCAGGTCGTGCAGGGCGTCTCGCCGACCATGTCCGGGGTGCACATGCTGCCGATGGTGGCCGGGCTGCTCATCGCCTCGACCGCCTCCGGCCAGATCGTCAGCCGCACCGGCCGCTACAAGGTCTTCCCGATCGCCGGCACGGCCGTGATCAGCATCGGCCTGCTCCTGCTGCACCAGCTCGCCCCCGCCAGCAGCACCGGGGAGATGAGCGCGTACTTCTTCGTCTTCGGCTTCGGTCTCGGCCTCGTCATGCAGGTCCTCGTCCTGGTCGTGCAGAACGCCGTCGCCTACCGCGACCTCGGCGTCGCCACCTCCGGCGCCACCTTCTTCCGCTCCATCGGCGCGTCCTTCGGCGTCTCCATCTTCGGCACGATCTTCGCCAACAAGCTCGGGCCGCGGATCGCCGACGCCCTCGCCGGCGCGAGCCTCCCCGCCGGCGTCAGCGCCGACCGACTCCAGGCCGACCCGCGGGCGGTCACCGCCCTCCCGCCGGGAGAGCGGGCGGGCGTCCTCGCCGCCTACTCCGCATCCATCACCGACGTCTTCCTCTACGCGGTGCCCGCCGCGCTCGTCGCCTTCGCCCTCGCCTGGCTGCTGAGGGAGGAACCGCTGCGGGGCAGCGTCACCGCGCCCGACAACAGCGAGGTCATGTCCAGCAACCCCGTCGAACGCTCCTCGCGCGACGAGGTCGCCCGCGCCCTGTCCCTGCTCGGCAGCCGCGAGGGCCGCAAGAAGGTCTACGAGGTGATCACCGCACGGGCCGGGCTCGACCTGCGCCCCGCCGCGAGCTGGATGCTCCTGCGCATGAACCGCTACGGCTCCGTGGAGCCCTCCCTGCTCGCCGAGCGCGTCGACGTCCCCCTGCGCGCCGTCACCGAGGCCGCCATCCAGCTGGAGGTCCGCGGCCTCGCCCGCCGCGAAGGCCTGCCCCTCGTCATGACGGACGAGGGCCGGCGCGTCGCGGGCCTGCTCTTCCGGGCCCGCGAGGAATCCCTCGCCGAACTCCTCGGCAACTGGTGGACCCCGGACCGCCCCACCGACCTCGACGCCCTCGTCCGGGAACTCACCACCGAACTGTGCGGCTCGGACGCGGAACAGCCCCACGACGGCGACGCGGAGCCCCTGCGGGACCACGACGCGCGGTGGGACCGACACCAGCGGCCGTGACCGGCTTGGATCTCCCGTTCGACAGCGCATCGGATCGAAGGGCGCGCCGACGGCGGGGCTCCTCGGCCCGGAATTCGCCGGTAGCGTGGGCCCGGTGACCGCTGCAGTCACCCACGCAACAGCCGCAGGCGAGGAGAGGGGCGCAGCATGAGCGCAGCCGAACAGTCCACCGGGGAGGCCATGCCGCGACCCGAGCGCACCCCCGACGCTCTGCGGCTCGCCCTCGCCCGGATCGCTCCGCACCGCCTCGCCGAGATGGAACGGCAGAAGAACGAGGCGTTCCAACTGGCGGCCCAGAACAACAGCCTCGGGCCGATCCACGGCTGGATGACCATCTGGGCGGGCGAGGTCGAGATCGAGCGGCGCCCGGACCTCCTGGCACGGCGTCGTGCCGCGGAGCTCACGGTTCAGAGCCTGGACCGCGACGATCCGGCGTGGCTCGCCGCCATGGACGAGCTCCAGGCCGTCCTCACCGAGGCCCGCGAGGCCGCCGGGTGAGCTGGGCGTGGGAGTACGTTCCGGACGAGCTCCACGTGATTGCAGGGCTGCCGCCTGTCCTCGTCAAGGACGTTGAGGAGAAGGCGTCCGAGCTGGTTCGCGCGGCCGAGGCCCTGTATTTGCACGGGGCCTCCTACGAAGGGATGTCGCCGCAGGGGGGCACTGCCGTCGTGGCGGGCGGGATGTTCGACTACCAGACAGTGCCGCGTCATGAACGCGTCTACATCCGCCAGGTGACCCCCTGGTAGAACGTCCGCCCGACTGTCGTCATTCGGACAACCGCGCGACGCGGACAGGGGACTCGGCAGTGACCTGCGTCTCTTCTTCAGGACTCAGTAAGGTCTCAAAGAGCTCTACGAGGTGACCTGACCGGGCGACTGGAGGAGCGTCGGGGCGTGGCGAATGCACAGAGGGGTGGGCTGGGAAGTCCGCCGGGAGCGGGATCGAGGACCGGTCTCGCCTTGGGCGTGCTGTGGCTCCTCGCCGGGCTGCTGGCGGTGCGTCAGGCCGCGGTGGTGCTGAGACTGCCTCCCGAGCGGCGCTTCACCGACCTCGGCCGGTGGATCGGCGACAACGGTGTCCTTCATGTGCGCGGCTCGCTCTACGACACGGACCGGTTCACCGGTACCCCTTTCGCGGGGCTCGTGCTCAAACCGTTGACGCACGCCGCCGAGCAGAGCCTCGGCATCTTCTGGACGTTCGGCACGCTCCTGCTGGTCGTGGCCCTCGCGCTCGTCGCCGCCCGCTCCCTGCCGGGGCCGGTCCCGCGCCGTACGGCGCTGCTGGCCGCGCCCGTGGCCGTGATCCTCACCGTGGCCTCGCTGCCCGTGCGCAACACCTTCACGCTCGGGCAGACGAGCATCATCCCCGTCCTGCTGGTGCTCTTCGGCTGCTGCCCGCCCCGCCTCGCGCAGGGCTCCGGTCGTACGAGCGGATTGCTCATCGGGATCGCCGCGGCGCTGCAGCCCACCGTGCTGCTCTTCGCCGGCCTGCTGTGGCTGACGGGCCGCCGCCGGGCGGCCGCCGCCACCGGTGTCACCTTCGTGGCCTGCTCGGCACTCACATGGGTGTTCATGCCGGACGACTCGTGGACGTACTGGATCCACCACATCGCCGGCGCGGGCCTCGGCCACGCTCCCGACGGGCTCGCCAACCAGTCCCTGCACGGCCTGCTGCTCCGCCTGGGCCTGCACGGCCCGGCCGAACCGGTGCTGTACGGGCTGCTGGCCGCGGCCGTCGTCGTGCTCGGCCTGCGCCGCGCCGCGCGCTACGCCCGCGACGGGCAGGTCCTGCTCGCGACCGCCGTCGCCGGCTGCACGGCCGTCGCGGTCTCGCCGACGGCCTGGCAGCACCAGCAGCTGTGGATCCTGCTCGCGGTCGTCGGCCGGGTCGGCAAGCGCCGCGCCGACCGGCTGGCGTGGCCCGCGCTCGTCGTCCTGGTGATGACGCTCACGAGCACCGCGCTGATGCCGGACAACCCGTTCCTGCGTCCCCTCGGGGACAACGCCCCGCTGCTCGCCGCGCTCCTCGCGGCCTGCGTGGTGCCCTTCCTCTCGCGCACGGCGGAGGGCTGGGAGCGGCCGCTGCCGACACCGGTGACCGAGCCGCAGCAGGGCCGCTTCGCCTGGGTTCCGCTCCTCCGCTTCTGGAAGCGCCCGCTGACCCGGCCGAACGTCCTGCTGGATCTGATGCTGATGCGGGTCGGCTACTGGGTCTACTCGATCATCCGCGCGCAGGCGACCGGGGAACGCTCCCTCGCGGAGGCCCACGGCCGGCAGATCCTCGGCATCGAGGAGTTCCTGCACATCGACGTCGAGCACGGCTTCAACCACTTCGTGGCGGGCGTCGGCTGGCTCACCGACGGCATGAACTACTACTACGGCACCTTCCACTTCCTGGTGCCGGTGTCCCTGCTGGCCTACCTCTACGTGCGCCGGCCCGGCACCTACCGCTGGGCCAGGACCGCGCTGTCCCTGGCCACGCTGATCGCGCTGGCCGGCTTCTGGGTCTACCCGCTGGCGCCGCCGCGGCTGATGCCCGGCCTCGGCTTCATCGACACGGCCAACGGCCCGCAGGACTTCGACAACCCCGACTTCGGGACGCTGACGGAGCTGTCCAACCAGTACGCCGCCATGCCGTCGCTGCACATCGGCTGGTCGCTGTGGTGCGGCATCGTGATCGCCGTCGTCACGCCGAAGCTGTGGATGAAGTGCCTGGGCATGCTCTACCCGCTGCTGACGCTCTCCGTGATCGTCGGCACCGCCAACCACTACCTGCTCGACGCGGTCGGCGGTGCGCTCGTCGTGCTGTCCGGTTTCGCCGTCCAGTACGCGCTCAGCGGCCCGGGGCGGCAGGCGTTCGGCAAGGTGCCGGCGGCGCGCAGCGAGAGCGATCCGCTGCCCGCGGGGGTCCGGCTCAGTCGCTGACGGTGATCTGGGAGCCGGGGTCGGTGGTGTCGGTGATGTCGTAGACGGCGTTGAACACCGACGACGTCGCGCTGGTCGGGCACCCGAATCCGCCCGTGACCTTCACCGGGACGTTGGCGTTGGTGACCGTGAGCTTGGACGGGGCGCCGTTGGTGTAGGTCGTCAGGATGTCCGCGGGCGCGGTCGGCGCGGCCGTGATCGTGCAGTTGGCCAGGCCCTTGGACTCCAGGACGAAGCCGCCGGCCGGGATGGTGAGGGTGGCGCTGATCGGCGACCCGTGCTGCATGGCCACGCCCCACGTGCCGGACGTGGTGACGGTCGTGGTCACCCCGGCGATGCTGGCGGTGCAGCCGGAGTACGTGGGCGGGTTGATGCTGCTGGAGACCGGCCCCGAGGGGTTCTGGTTACCGGGCGCGTCGGGTATCCGGTTGTTGTCGGAGCCGGTCGACGGCTGCGAGCTGGAGGCCGTACACGTGGCGGTCACCGAACCGGCCTTGAACGTGGCCTTCCCGTTGAGCGTGGCCGCGAAGGAGTGGCCGGCCGGGGTGACGGTGGTGGATCCCGCGGCGGTGACCGGGCCTGCGGCCGGGCCGGTGGCCGGGCCCGTCTGGGCGCCCGCGGCACCGGTGAGGGTGAGGGCGGCGGTGGCGGCCAGCCCGGCGCCGCAGGCGAGGAGGGCGCGGGGACGGAGTCTGCGAGAGGTCACGGAGGTCATCGGGTCTCCTTGTGTGGGAGGTGCGCGGGGGGATCGTGGTGCGGTCCGGGGCGCGCCCCGTCGTGCGGTGCGTGGGCCTGCTCGTTGCCGGGCCGGCCGGAGGCGTCGGACTCGCCGGCCTCGTCGCGGGCCTGGTTCTCACCGGGGGCGTGGGCCTCGCCGGAAGCGCGGGCCTCTCCGGGCCCGCCAGGCGCGTCGGTCGCCTCTCCGGCGGCGGGCGTGTCTCCGGCACGGGGCGTGCCCTCCGGTGCCGGCACCGGCGCCGACCCCACCGGCTGCCATGCGAAGACCATGCCGCCGCCGATGACGCCGAGGATGGTGCCGAAAAGGAACCCGCCGAGGTTCGACATCACCAGCGCAGCGGCCGCGATCATGACGGTCACCACCCCGGCGAGGGTCCGGTACTGCGGCGCGAACCACGCGCTCAGGCCCATCAGCACCATGACCAGGCCCATCAGGACCGAGGGGATGCCCGCGATCCCCTGATGGAGCATGATCTTCAGCGGCGCCAGCGGGATGACGGAGATCTCCGTTCCGGCGAGCACGGTGGCGAGGCCGCCCCAGAAGGGCCGCGCCTTGCGCCACCGGCGCCACGCGGCCCACGGCCGCCGACGGGGGCGGGGACGGGCGGCGGCGGTCCCGGTGCCGGCCGCCACGTCAGAAGCACTCCTGCTTGCCCTTGGAGATGTTCATCTTCAGGCCGGAGAGCCTGAACGTTCCTGCGTTGGTCGCCCAGGCGACCTGCCGGACCTTCTTCATGCTGACGCGGTCGGCCTGCTGGGCGAAGAGGTCCTGCATGCCCTGGGCACCGTCCGGGCCCTTGTCGAGGGTGGAGGCGTCGCGGCCGATCTCGATGTTCGTGAACTCGGCGTCGCCGCCGAGCTGGGTGGCGTCGATGAAGAGGTTGGTGGCCCGGACCGGGGTGCCGCTCCCGCCCGCCGTCAGGTTGAGGGAGATGTCCCCGATGACGGGCAGGTGGGTGACCACGGACTGGCAGAGCTTCTTCAGCTCGGCCTCCTTGATCGCGGTGACCGCCACGGGCAGCAGGTCGCCGCGGGCGTTGGTGTCCACGCCGCCGTACTGCGCGAATCCCTTGCCCTCCAGGCTGTCGGCCGAGACCTTGAACTCCTGGCCCGACACGGCGAACGAGGCCGCGAGGGCCCCTTCGGCGAGCGCGACGGCCAGCGCCGCCGTGGCCGCGAAGCCGGGCACGGCCAGGACGGCGAACTTGCGCCACCTGACCCGCCCCGTGACCGGTCTGCTGTGCGCGTCATTCATGCTGATCGTCCCCTCGGAGAGCCTCGGATGAGAGCTGCCGGACGGGTGGCCGCCGTGTCGCGCCGCATCGCGCGGGTCGGTGCTGTGACGGGCGTGGGGCGTGACGAACGGGCCTGCCCGGAAGGTGTACCCGAGAGTAAGTCCGGGGCCGTCGCCGTACAAGGTCCCGGTACGGACTATTCCCCTGCAGGTAAAGGAAATTGACGATCAATCAGCTATGTCAGTCAGCCATCAGGACGACCGATTACCGATAGCGGACCTTCAGCTCCTTGATCCCGTTCAGCCAGGCCGACCGCAACCGCCGCGGCTCGCCCTCCAGCCGGATGTCCGGGAGCGTGTCGGCGACCGCGTTGAAGATGAGGTCGATCTCCAGCGCGGCCAGCGACCGGCCGAGGCAGAAGTGCGGTCCGCCGCCGCCGAAGCCCAGGTGCGGATTGGGATCGCGGGTGATGTCGAAGACCTCCGGGTCCGTGAAGACCTCGGGGTCGTTGTTGGCGGAGGCGTAGAAGATGCCCACGCGCTGACCTGCGCGGATGCGGGCGCCGCCGAGTTCGGTGTCCCGGGTGGCCGTGCGCTGGAAGGAGACGACGGGCGTCGCCCAGCGGACGATCTCCTCCGCCGCGGTCGCGGGGCGCTCGCGCTTGTAGAGCTCCCACTGACCGGGGTGGGTGAGGAAAGCGTGCATGCCGTGGCTGATGGCGTTGCGCGTGGTCTCGTTGCCGGCGACGGCCAGCAGCAGTACGAAGAAGCCGAACTCGTCGGAGGTCAGGTTGCCCTCGTCCTCGGCGGCGACCAGCCGGCTGACGATGTCCTTCGCCGGGCACTCCTTGCGCGCGGCGGCGAGGTTCATCGCGTACGAGATGAGCTCCATCGCGGAGTTCGCGCCGACCTCCTCGGTGATCGCCAGCTCGGGGTCGTCGTAGGCGATCATCTTGTTGGACCAGTCGAAGATCCGGGCCCGGTCCTCCTGCGGGACGCCGATGAGCTCGGCGATCGCCTGCAGCGGCAGCTCGCAGGCGACGTCGGTGACGAAGTCGCCGCTGCCGCGCTCCCGCGCCGCGGCCACGATCGCGCCCGCGCGCCCGCGCAGGGCCGCCTCCAGGGAGCGGACCGCGCGCGGCGTGAAGCCGCGCTGCACGATCTGGCGGACGCGGGTGTGCTCGGGCGGGTCCATGTTGAGCATGATGAGCCGCTGGACGTCGATCTGGTCGCGGGATATGTGCTCGTTGAAGCGGATGATCGAGGTGTTGAGGGCGGCGGAGTAGAGGTCCGGCCGGGTGGACACCTCCTTCACGTCCGCGTGCCGGGTGACCACCCAGTAGCCGTCGTCGTCGAAGCCGGCGACGCCGTGGGGCTGGGCGTTCCACCACACCGGCGCCGTGCCGCGCAGCGCGGCGAACTCCGGGAGGGGGACGCGGTGGTGGTAGACGTCGGGGTCGGTGAAGTCGAAGCCGTCGGGGAGCGCGGGACAGGGCATGGGCCCCTCCATTATCTGACGGTCCATCAGCTATGGGTCGCGTCCCGAAGGTAGTGACGCCGCGCCGCGGGCGGCAAGGGAGGGCGCGAGGCCATCTGTCGCGGGCGCAGGACGTGCGCGACCCTTGCGTACCGGGGGTAGCGCTCATAAGACTGCGAGCGAACGAGCGGAATAAGAACGTGTTCTTGTTTGCCGGGGGCGCCGGGACGCCCAGCGGATGCCACGAGAGGACGAATCATGGCCGCGGAACCCGTCATCGTCGAAGCCGTACGCACCCCCATCGGCCGGCGCGGAGGCACGCTCGCCAATCTCCACCCCGCCTACCTGCTGGGTGAGACCTACCGGGAGGTGCTCGCCCGCACCGGGATCCAGCCCGACTGCGTCGAGCAGATCATCAGCGGCACGGTCACCCACGCCGGTGAGCAGTCCATGAACCCCGCGCGCACCGCCTGGCTGGCCATGGGCCTGCCCTACGAGACCGCGGCCACCACCGTCGACTGCCAGTGCGGCTCCTCGCAGCAAGCCAACCACCTGATCGCCAACATGATCGCGGGCGGCGTCGTCGACATCGGCATCGCATGCGGCGTCGAGGCCATGTCCCGGGTCCCGCTCGGCAGCGGCTCCAAGCACGGGCCGGGCAAGCCGTTCCCCGACGAGTGGAGCGTGGACCTGCCCAACCAGTTCGAGGCCGCCGAACGCATCGCCCGCAAGCGCGGCCTGACCCGGGAGCACGTCGACGGGCTCGGCCTCCTCTCCCAGCAGCGGGCCGCCCGCGCCTGGGCCGAGGAGCGCTTCAAGCGGGAGACGTTCGCCGTCCAGGTGCCGACGACGGAGGAGGAGCAGTACGCGGGGCAGGGCATGTGGCGGCTCGTCGACCGCGACGAGGGGCTGCGCGACACGAGCACCGAGGCGCTCGGCGGGCTCAAGCCCGTCATGCCCACCGCCGTCCACACCGCCGGCAACTCCTCGCAGATATCCGACGGCGCGTGCGCGCTGATGTGGTCGTCCAAGCGGATGGCCCGTGCGCTCAAGCTGCGCCCCAGGGCCCGCATCGTCGCCCAGGCGCTCGTCGGGGCCGACCCGCACTTCCACCTCGACGGCACGATCGACGCCACGCGCGCCGTCCTCGGCAAGGCGGGCATGTCGCTCCGCGACATCGACCTCGTGGAGATCAACGAGGCCTTCGCCTCGGTCGTGCTCTCCTGGGCCCAGGTCTTCGAACAGGACCTGCAGAAGATCAACGTCAACGGCGGCGCGATAGCCCTCGGCCACCCGGTCGGCGCGACGGGCGCCCGGCTGATCACGACCGCCCTGTACGAGCTGGAGCGCGCGGACAAGGAGTTCGCCCTGATCACGATGTGCGCGGGCGGGGCACTGGCGACGGGGACGATCATTCAGCGGCTGTGACGCGGGCTGTGGCGCCGGCTGTGATGTTCGGCGCCGCGGCCCAGGGGCTGGGTGTGGGGCCGCCACTCGGCGGCCCCACACGGCCGCGCTAGCGGGCGCGCGCGATCTGCGAGTTCACGAAGACGGTGGGGCCGTCGTCCGGGTGTTGATCGGGGTTGTTGAACGGGACGGTGAACTCGTCGACGATGCCCTGCTGGAAGACCAGGGCCATGCTGGAGCCGCCGTAGCTGAACCAGCCGAGCTCCTGGCCTCGCGTGACGGCGGCGCCCACCTCGACGCCCGGCGCCCAGCTGATCGAGGAGACCTCCTCCATGCCGATCACCACGGCGCACACCATGCGGTGCCCCAGCTCGGCACCGGTCCTGATGAACGCCAGACCGCGGGTGCTGATGTTCGCCTGGTAGCCCTGAGAGTGACTGAAGGTCGTCGGGTCGGGGCTCTCGGACTCGACGTGGCTGAACGGATAGCCCTGCACGATCTCCAGGTGCTCGATCGTCCCGTCCACCGGTACGTGCCACCGGTGGTAGCTGTTGACCGACAGGAACGCCTGGTACACGTCGCCGCCGACGAACGCGCTGATGTACTCGGACCTGCACTCCCGCCCGTAGAGCATGTTCTCGAGCGAGTACGGCTGGCCCTTGAGCCAGAAGTCGGCGCTCCTCGGCACGTCGCGCTGGACGTTGTAGACGGTGCCGTCGTTGGAGGCGACGATCACCGAGGGGTCGTCCTTGCCGGCGAGCGGCCTGAAGTCCTTCTTGACGGCCCGGTGGAAAAAGTCGTTGAAGGACTCGAAGCCCCAGTGCTCCTCGCCGCGGTGGTCCCAGCACTCGTACTCGTAGAGCCTGTTGAGCTCGACGGCCGGCTGGGAGAACCAGTCCCGCGTGTTGAGCACGTGCGCGCTCTCCCGGCTGTCCAGGTACGCACACCAGTTTCCGAGAATCGCGTCGATCCTCTCGCCGAACGCCTGGTTCCGGAACACCACGGCGCCGGACGGCGTCAGCCGCATGTACCCGAAGAGCGCCGACATCGGCAGGAAGATCTGCTTCAGCGGGTCCCGGTTGTACGACGGCGCCCAGCCGACGATGACGTTGAGGTGCTGGATCAGCTCGTCGACGCTGCGGACGTGCCGGTGCTCCTCCGGAACCTCCCGGAGCATCTGCGACACGTACATTCGCACGATGCCGTCCGAGTGCACGAGCTCCGCGAACTCCCGCACCGAGGGGTCGAGATCGTCCTTGAGGTCCGCCGCCCGCTGGGCGAGACCCTTCTGGAACTCGTCGATCGCGAGGGGGTTGCGCGGCAGGTAACCGCCTACCCGCCCGAACGTGCTCTGGTAGCGCGCGTGCAGTTCCTGCGCCGTGACGACAGCAGCCATGACCTCGCTCCTCATTGAGCCCGGCCCCGCGAACGGAACCCCCGAAAGGACGCTGGCGAACGTACAGCGAGCTTTCGGGGGCCGCATCGGCGGGAATCGGTCAGGGGGCGGGGGTAGTGCGGATCGGGCCAGGGACCTGGGCGAGGCGCGGGCCAGCGGAGTGGCACTGCTACCGGTCGAACTCGTACTCCAGCACGTACGAAGCCGAGTCGAGCGTCATCTCGTTGACCTCGACGGCTCGCCCGCCTTCGGTGAGGGCCGTGCGGCAGATCAGGATGACCGGGGTCCCCGACGCCAGACCGAGCCGGTCGGCCTCGTCACCCGAAGGCATCCGGCACCGGATCTCCTCGCGGAAGCGCACAGGCGCGGCTCCGAGTTCCGCCAAGCGCGCGTAGGAGCCTCCGGGGCCGGTGTCCTCCCGGGTGATCGGAGACCCGGCCACGAGGCCGGCGGGGAGGTAGGAAACGGAAAGCAGGACCGGCCTGCCGTCGAGGACGAAGCGCCTGCTCCTCACGCAGACGGCGCTCTCGGGAGTCAGCCCGAGGGCCGAGGCCACATGCTCCGGCGCCGGCTTTTCGGTGACCTCGATGCGGTCCACCGCGAGGTCGCGATCGCCGGCATCGGCCGACCATATGGACCGGCCCGAGGCCCAGGTGTCTTCCGTCAGCCGCTGGATGCCTCGCCGCTGGATGGGCCGGAACGACTGCCCTGTCATGCTTGCGGCTTTCCGTCGAGGCACTCCAGGAAGGTCACCTCGGTCTTGGCCACGAACTGCTCGCGCGCTTCCAGGAAGTGCCGGGTGTGCGGCTGGCGCTCGTGGGCGTCGAACGCGGCGCGGTCCGCGTACAACTCGTAGAAGAGCCGCACGTCCGGCTCGCCGGGCACGCGGTGGTTCACGTAGACGACCGTCCCGTGCTCGTGCTGCCGGATCCCTTGCAGGGTGCGGGACACCAGCGCGTCGAAGGCTTCCGCGGCGTCGGCATCCCGCAGCGTGAAGCGCACGACCAGGCCGAATCCTGCGGTCATGGCCGCCTCCTCCTGTGTGGGGTTACGGTACGGGCTACACAGCCACCGGGCGCTTTATGGTCATGGCGCGGTCGTAGAGCTCGCGGGCCTTGGCGTTCTTGAGGTGGGGGCGGATGAGCCCGCGCATCTTGTCCACGCGGTCGTCACAGGCGGCCGAGTGGACAAGCGGGTAGTCGTCCAGAACGAGGTGCCAGCTCGCGCAGGCCGCCTCCAAGTGGCCGACCTCCAGCTGACGCTCGGCCGTCAGGGACCTGAAACGGACGCGGCTGCGCCGGTGATCGCCCCGCCGTAGTTTCTGCGAGTCCTCCATCGAGACGATGGAGCCGCGGATGTCGCCGAGCCCGTACCTCACCTGACTGACGTGGTAGAGCAGCGATGACGGGCCGTAGGAGCCGAATGCCTTTTCGCGGGCCTCGGCCTTCTCCATGGCGACTTCGGCCTCATCGAGGTAGCGCAGAGCGTTGCGGTGGTCGCCCGCCAGGGCCGCTGAGTGCGCCTGCTGTCCTGCGAGGAACGCCCGCATGCGCGGGCCGGCCTGCGGGGACGCCGCTGCGGCGGCGTCCGCCAGCTGCATGGCCGGGCCCGCGTGACCCAGGTCCACGGCCTGGACGCTCATGCCACGGAGGGTCGTGCAGTAGGTCAGGTAGTCGTGCGCGGCACCGGCGAGCTCCAGCGCCCGCGTGTAGTAGCTCTGCGCGAGACCGTGGTAGCCCTCGTCGACGGCCATCCACCCCGTCAGGTACGAGAGGTCCGCTGCGGCCGAGAGCATCCCCTTCCGCACTTCCGGGGTGGCGTCCGCCCGCAGGTATGCGGCCACGGTGTTGACCATGAACGTCGCCGCCATGGGGCGGGCGTGCCGGCCCCCGAACTGGTCATCCAGCTCGGAAATCCGTTCGGTCATGGCGACCACCATGTCGACCTCGGCCTGCCCGATGCGCGCGGCCCGCCCGCTCTGCACCGCCTCCGCGCGACCGACGACGTCCTGCCAGCCCGGAATGGTCAAGGCCACGGAGAAAAGTCCGGCGCCCAGGACGCCCCGCCGGGACGGGTCCATGTCCAGCCGCCCGAGGTCGACCAGCCCTTCCACGGTGCTCGTGGGTGCGGCGGCTTTCGGCTCAGGTGCAGGGAATCCCGCTTCGGCGTGCGTTACCGGACGGCGCAGTTTGCGCGCCAGCGCTTCCAGCACCAGTGGCCGTACGGCCTTCCTCGGGAGCGTGCCGCTCAGCCAGTGGTGCACGGACGACTCGTCGTACTTCACGGGTGAGCCGGTCTCGGTCCCCAGCCGGTTGACTGCCATGGCGAACTGACGGTAGGTCCAGCGACTCTCGCCCAGCAGCCGCGCCAGGCCCTCGTTCTTCCGCTCTCCCACACCCATCAACTCCACGTGCTCTTGCGGACTTTAAAGGGATTCAAGTGCCGGTGCTCCGCCAACGGTACCGCTCTGCGAAGCCGTGCGGTTACGTAGACGTAAAGGCAGGTCAGGCGGCATCTGGCAGGAGGAACGGCGCCGTGACGTATCGAGTGGGCGCAGACGTGGTGGACACCCGGGAGGACATGGCCAACAGTGACGGCACGCACTGGTCGGGCTGCGGCAGATGCTCCGAGCTGAATGCGGCCTGGCGCGCGGCATCCGCGGCCGGAGAGCGTACGAACGAGGCCGTCGACGCCCTGAGCAGGTTCCGTAACCACTGGCGGCTGGACCACGCCGTACCGGAAGGAGCACACGACAATGGGTAAGAAGGACTTCGAGAACGCGGGAGAGCCGTGGGACCCGCAGGCCAACCAGGATCAGGTCACCGATGCCGACGCCCGTGTCTCCCAGAACGGTGACCTCCACAGCTCGGCGGCAGACGACAAGGACCGGGACGGGTGATGAAGCGAGGCGAGGACTTGATCCAGGACCTGCGGGAGCAGGGCTTCATGCGGTGCGAGACCACCTCGGACGGTAAGGCCGTAGTCATGCGCAGGCGTGACCGGTGGACCGTGGTTCCCCTCCGGTGGCTCACGGATGAAGCCGTGGACACCATCAAGGCCCAGGCCGGCGTCGGCCTCGTCTGAGCGCGGGCCGGGGCGCCCGAAATTCGGGCGCGCTCCCCGAACCCCCGTGCGACCATGCCCGCATGACCGGCACCGTCGTCTCGCCCTCCCCCCGGCCCTGGGTCGTCGCCCCGCAGCCCGTCCGTTCCGCCGAGGCGGTGGCCTTGATGCGGGATTACATGACCGAGGTCGCCGATCGCTGGTTCCTGCTCTACGAAGGCCGTACCACGACGCCGGAGGAGGTCGAGGGGTATGTCGCCGAGGAGCCGCATGACACTCTCGCCCCGCCCGAGGGGGTGCTGCTGATCGCCCGGCGGGACGGGGAGCCGATGGGGTGCCTGGGGCTGCGGTGGTTCGATCGGGAGCGGGGGACCGCCGAGTTGAAGCGGATGTTCGTGCGGTCGGCCGCGCGCGGGCTCGGGGCCGCGCCCGCACTGCTGGCCGCGGCCGAGGCCGTCGCGCGGGAGTGGGGCGCCGAGCGGATCGTGCTGGACACGCGGAAGGATCTGGTGGAGGCGATCGCGCTGTACGCCCGGCACGGGTTCGCCTCCGTTCCCCGCTACAACACCCCCGAGGACAACCCCTACGCCGAGGTGTGGATGGGCAAGGAGCTCCGGGCCTGACGCGCGCCCCGCGAGGCCCTTGCGTGCTGCCGCAGGTAATGATTCGGATGCACTAAGTTACCGTCTGTGGAGCCTCTCGTTTCGCCGGTCAGTTCGCACAACGAGTGGGACCCGCTGGAAGAGGTCATCGTCGGGCGCCTCGACGGCGCGACGATCCCTTCCTCCCATCCCGTCGTGGCCTGCAACATCCCGCCGTGGGCGGCGCGGTTGCAGAGGCTCGCCGCCGGCTTCAGGTATCCGCGCGTGCTGGTCGAGCGGGCGCAGGAGGAGCTCGACGGGTTCATCGCCCTCCTGGAGTCCTTCGGCGTCACGGTCAGGCGCCCGGACGCGGCCGACCACAGACGGCGCTTCGGCACCCCCGACTGGTCGTCACGCGGCTTCTGCAGTGCCTGTCCGCGCGACAGCATGCTCGTGATCGGCGACGAGATCATCGAGACCCCGATGGCATGGCCGTGCCGCCACTTCGACACCCACCCCTACCGCACGCTCCTCAAGGACTACTTCCGGCGCGGCGCGCGGTGGACGGCGGCGCCGAAGCCGCAGCTCACCGACGCGCTGTTCGAGGCGGATTTCCGTGCCTCCGCGCCGGGCGAGCCCGTGCGCCGCATCCTCACCGAGTTCGAGCCGGTGTTCGACGCCGCGGATTTCGTACGCGCCGGACGCGACCTGTTCGTGACGCGGAGCAACGTCACCAACCGCATGGGCATCGACTGGCTGCGCCGTCACCTCGGGCCCGGCTACCGCATCCACGAGATCGAGAGCCGCTGCCGCACGCCCATGCACATCGACACGACGTTCCTTCCGCTCGCGCCCGGCAAGGTGCTGGTCAATCCCGAATACATCGACGTCGACCGGCTGCCCGGCGTCCTGCGTTCCTGGGACGTCCTGGTCGCCCCCGAGCCCGACCCGATCGAGGAGCGCCTGCTCAGGATCACCTCGATGTGCGGCAAGTGGCTCAGCCTGAACGTTCTGGTGATCGACGGCACGAGGGTGGTGGCGGAGCGGCACCACACCGGCATGCTGCGCGCGCTGGAGCGGTGGGGGTTCGAGCCGGTCCCGTGCGACCTGCTGCACTACGCGCCGTTCGGCGGTTCGTTCCACTGCGCGACGCTCGACGTCCGGCGCCGCGGCACGCTCGAATCGTATTTCCCCTGACCCGCGGGTTTCCCCTGACCCGCGGGCGAGCCGGCGCTCCGCACCCCGGCGTACGGTCTCGGCACCCGCGCCGCGCAGCCCCGTCAGCGCCTCGCGGGCGTCTCCTTGCCGGGCGGCTGCCCGCCGAACGTCACCGGTGCGTCGAACGCCGCCCTCCGCGTCGCCCGCCGCAGCGCCTTCAGGACCGTCGGGCCGAGCGCGAGCGTCGCCGTGACCGTCACGACCGCGCGCGGCACGTCCCAGCCCAGGGACGTCGCCAGGCAGTACGCGACGAAGCGGGCGAGGTTCTCCTGGACCGGGTCGCCGGGGACGAAGGAGACGCCCGTGGCGAGCGAGCCGATGTACGGCCAGCCCTGGAGGTTCATCACCGTGCCGTAGAAGAGGGAGGCCGCCGCGCCGTAGCCCGCGAGCATCAGCACCTCGCGGGGGCCGCGCAGGCGGTCGGGGCCGGGCAGCAGGCCCGCGCCCATGGCCACCCACCCCATCGACAGCATCTGGAACGGCATCCAGGGCCCGACGCCGCCCGTCAGCAGCGCCGACGCGAACATCGACACCGCACCGAGCACGAAGCCGAAGCCGGGGCCGAGGACCCGGCCCGACAGCACCATCAGGAAGAACATCGGCTCGATGCCCGCCGTCCCCGCGCCCAGCGGCCGCAGGGCCGCGCCCGCCGCCGCCAGGACGCCGAGCATCGCGATCGCCTTCGCGTCCAGGCCCGAGTCGGCGATGGCCGCCACCACGACGGCCAGCAGCAGCGGCAGCAGCGCCGCGAACAGCCACGGCGCGTCCTGGGAGTGCGCCAGGCCCGACGCGGAGCCGGCGAGCAGGGGCCAGCCGAAGGCCGCCACCCCGGTCGCGGAGACGAGGAGCAGGGCCACGATCGAGCGCCTGCCGAGGCGGATCGCTCGCGCTTGGCGGTCGGGTGCGGAGTCCACCCCGTCGGGTGCGGGGTCCTCGCGGTTGTGTGCCGCCTCCTTCACGAGCCCGCCTCCAGTGCGTCCCGCACCTGTCCCACCGTCAGCCACGGCTGCGGCGCCAGGACCTTGGCCACCTGCGGTGCGAAGGCCGGCGAGGAGACCACCACCTCGGCCGTCGGGCCGTCCGCGACGATCTCGCCGTCGGCGATGACGAGGACCCGGTGGGCCAGTTCCGCGGCCAGTTCCACGTCGTGCGTCGCCAGGACGATCGCGTGCCCCTCGGCGGCGAGGCCGCGCAGGATCTCCACCAGGCGGTGCTTGGCCGCGTAGTCGAGGCCGCGGGTCGGCTCGTCGAGGAGGATCAGCGGCGGGCGCGCCGTCAGCACGACCGCGAGGGCCAGCGCGAGGCGCTGGCCCTCCGACAGGTCGCGCGGGTGCGTCGTGCCGGAGACGTCCGGGAGGAGCCGGGAGACGAGCGCGCGGCAGGTGCCCGGCTCCGCGCCCGCGTCACCGTCGGCAGCCGTGCACTCGGCCGCGACCGTGTCCGCGTACAGCAGGTCGCGCGGCTCCTGCGGTACGAGGCCCACGTGGCGCAGCAGTTCCGCCGGGGACGTGCTCTGCGGGGCGGCGCCGCCCACGCGTACGGAGCCCGCGGCGGGCCTGTGCATGCCGACGAGCGTGCGCAGCAGCGTGGACTTGCCCGCGCCGTTGCGGCCCATCAGCGCGACCGTCTCCCCGGCCCGTACGGACAGGTTCACGTCGCGCAGCGCCACCAGGCGGCCGTGCCGGACGGCGAGCCCGGCGGCGGCCGCGGCGGGGGCGGGGCCGGTGTCCGCCGTGCGGCGGGTCTTGCGCAGGAAGCCGGCGCGGCGGGGACGGGCCGCGGCGCCCTCTGCGCCCTCCGCGCCCTGCGGGGCGGCGGCCGTGGCCGCCGGGGCCAGGGGGGCCAGCCGCTCCCGCAGCGGCGGCGCCATGCGGCGCGCGTCCCGTACGGACAGGGGGAGCGGTGACCAGCCGGCGAGCCGGCCCAGGTCGACGACGGGCGGGTGGACCGGCGACACCGCCATGACCTCGGCCGGCTCGCCCATGACGGGGGCCCGGCCGGGGCCGGGCAGCAGGATGACGCGGTCCGCGTACTGCACGACCCGCTCCAGCCGGTGCTCGGCCATCAGGACCGTGGTGCCCAGGTCGTGAACCAGGCGCTGCAGGACGGCGAGCACCTCCTCGGCCGCGCCCGGGTCCAGGGCGGACGTCGGCTCGTCGAGGACCAGCACCTTCGGGTGCGTGGTCAGCACCGAGCCGATCGCGACGCGCTGCTGCTGCCCGCCGGAGAGTGTGGCGATGGGGCGGTCGCGGAGGGTCGCGAGGCCCAGCAGGTCGAGGGTCTCCTCTACGCGGCGCCGCATGGTGTGCGGGGGGATGCCCAGGGACTCCATGCCGTACGCGAGCTCGTCCTCGACGGTGTCGGTGACGAAGTGCGCGAGCGGGTCCTGGCCCACGGTGCCGACGACGTCGGCGAGTTCGCGCGGCTTGTGGGTACGGGTGTCGCGGCCGGCGACGGTGACGCGGCCGTGCAGGGTGCCGCCGGTGAAGTGCGGGACGAGGCCGCTGACGGTGCCGAGGAGGGTGGACTTGCCGACGCCGGAGGGGCCGACGAGCAGGCAGAGTTCGCCCTCGGGCACGGTGAGGTCCACTCCGTGCAGCGAGGGGGTGCCGGCGTCGTCGTAGGTGACCGACACCTGCTCGAAGCGGATCACTTGGACGGCTCCTCGGGGTGGCTCGGGCGGGTGGCCGGTCCGGCACCGCCGGACTCGTCGGTAGGGGTTGCACGCCGCTGCGGCGGAGACGGATGCTCCGGTCCCGTCCTTTCACCGTCTCCCGGGACGGCGCCCCGGTCTCCGGGGGGTGGGGTGGCGGAGGCTTCGCCCCGGGCGCCGGGCGGTGGGGTGGAGCTTGGGCCCCGGTCTCCGGGGTCGGCCATGGCATCGGCTTCGCCCCGGCGGCCGGGGGGCCGGGGGCGCAGCCCCGGTTTCGGGAAGGGGCGGGACCGAGGAAGCCCCTCCGCCGCCGCGGTGGTCGGCCCCCACGGGCCTGTCCGGCGGTGCCCGGCGGCCTCCGGCCCCGTAGCGCCCGGCCGGCCCGGCCCCGGCGCGGAGTCCCGCGGCGAGGGGTCTGCCTCCGGCAGGGCACTCCGCGGCGCGCGGCCGGCCCCCGGTGTGGAGCCCTGCGGCGTCTGGCCGGCCTCCGGCGTGGAGTCCCGCGGTGAGCGGTCCGCCTCCGGCAGGGCAGCGTGCGGTGAGGAGTCTGCCTCCGGCAGGGCAGCCCGCGGCACGCAGCCGGCCTCCGGCGCGGAGCCCCGCGGCGAGGGGTCTGCCTCCGGCACGGCACTCCGCGGCGCGCGGCCGGCCCCCGGTGTGGAGCCCTGCGGCGTCTGGCCGGCCTCCGGCGTGGAGTCCCGCGGTGAGCGGTCCGCCTCCGGCAGGGCAGCGTGCGGTGAGGAGTCTGCCTCCGGCAGGGCAGCCCGCGGCACGCAGCCGGCCTCCGGCGCGGAGCCCCGAGACGAGCGGTCCGCCTCCGGAAGGGCACTCCGCGGCGCGCGGCCCGCCCCCGGTGTGGAGCCCGGCGCGCGGCCCGTCGGGGCCGGGGCCGCGAACGCCGGCAGCAGGCCCAGCAGGATCGCCGCCGCCGGCCACACCGGCAGCTGCGGCGCCGTCAGCGGGACCGCCGGCGGGTGCAGCGCAGCCGGTGCGTAGGTGTTCGCCTGGATCATCAGGGCCGCGACCGCCACGCCCGAGCCCGATACCAGCCAGGCCCGTACGCCCCACCGGTCCGGCCGGTAGCGCGTGCGGACGGAGCGGCGGCCGCCCAGCCACAGGCCTGCCAGCGCGGCGGCGAGGCCGGCCAGCAGGACGGGCATGCCGTATCCCGCGCCCTGGTCGGCGAGCAGCCCGTACGTGCCGGCGCAGACGCCCATCAGGCCGCCCAGCGTGAGTGCGCTCGTGGTGCGGCGGACCGAGCGCGGCACCTGGGCCGTGCGGCCGTAGCCCCGTGCGTCCATCGACGCCGCCAGCGCCACGGAACGCTCCAGCGCGCCCTCCAGTACCGGCAGTCCCACCTGGAGGAGGGCGGCGAGGCCGCGGTCGGGGCGCCCGCGCAGGCGGCGGGCGGCGCGCAGCCGCTGGACGTCGGCGACGAGGTTCGGCGCGAACGTCATCGCGACGACGACCGCGACGCCCGCCTCATACAGCGCACCGGGCAGGGACTTCAGCAGCCGCGCCGGGTTGGCGAGCGCGTTGGCCGCGCCCACGCACACCAGCAGCGTGGCCAGCTTCATGCCGTCGTAGAACGCGAAGAGCAGCCCCTCGGCCGTCACCCGGCCGCCGAGCCGCACCCCCCGCGCCCAGTCCGGAAGCGGCACCTCCGGCAGGGTGACGAGCGTGTGCGTGCCCGGGATCGGGGAGCCCAGCACGATCGCGAAGACGAGCCGGATGCCGATGACGACGAGGCCGAGCTTGAGGAACGCCCCGTACGAGCGCGCCCAGGGCGCGTCCGTGCGCCGCGCGGCCACGACGTAGCCGGCGACGGCGATCAGCAGGCCGAGCAGCAGAACGTTCGTGGTGCGGGAGGCCGCCGCGGCCAGGCCGAGCGCCCACACCCACCAGGCGCCCGCGTGCAGGGCGGAGGCGCGCGAGGTGAGGGGCGCGCCCCCGGCACCGGCCCGGGCGCCGGCACCACCACCGGCCCCGGCCCCGGCCCTAGCCCTGGCACCCACCCCTGCCCCGCCCCGCGGCGGCTTCTTCCTGTCGCTCATCCGCGGCGTCGGCGGGCCTGCCAGAAGGCCGCGGCGCCCAGGACGACCACGGCGGCGATCCCGCCGATCAGACCGGCCGAGGGGCCGCTGCCGCCGTCGTCGCCGGAGCCCGCGCCGTCGGAGCCTTCGCTCCCGGCCGGGCCCGGCTGTGCGCTCTCCGTGCCCTGGGATTCCTTCTTCGCGCCGCCGACCTGCTCGCCGCAGCCCGTCCGCGGGTAGCCGGCGATGGCGCACAGCAGCGCGGAGGAGTCGTAGCGCAGCGGCTTGGCGACGGCGGCCAGCGCCTCGCCCGCGGTCGCGTCCTCGCCCACCTGGGCGCAGGCCGAGCGGGCGGCGGGCGGCGTCTCGCCCTTGGGGGCGTCCGCGGCCGTGCCGAAGTCGAGGACGACGGCGACGCGCTTCGTACCGTCCTTGGCGGGCGTACGGTCGCAGACCGCCCCGAAGTCGGCGGCGGTGCGCGGCTTCGCGGCCTCGGAGGAGTCCGCGCTGACGGCGAACCGGAACCCGACGGCCTCGCCGTCACCGGGCCGGGCCGTGGCCGGCCCCTGCGTGGCGTACGCCCACTGCCCGCCGGAGCCCTGCCAGAACGACCAGTACCGGTACCCGGCGGCCTGCGCGGGGGCGGTGCCGAGGAGGGTGAGGAGCACGGCGGCGAGCCCGGCGGTGAGCGCGACGAGCGCGCCGCCGCGCGTCACCGTGCCGCGTGCCGCAGCGGCTCGGGTCACAGCTGCTGCTTCTTCTTGCGGCCGCTGATCAGGAAGCCGATGCCGGCGCCGAAGGCCAGGCCGACGCCCACGATCCACCACACGTTGACGGTGACGGAGTCGTCCTCCTTCTCCTCCTCCTTCGTCCCCATGCCGCCGGTGGCCTTCTTCTCCGGGGCCGGGCCCGTGGCGTTCAGCTGCGACACCAGGTCGGTGCCCGCGAAGTCGCGCGGGTCGCCGCCCGCCGCGCGGGTGGCCAGGATCAGCTTGGCGAGGCGGCCGGGCTGGTCCTTGGCCCACTCGGCGGTGCCGCTCTCCTTGGACTGCAGCCACTTCAGGGGCTTCTCGGCGGCCGAGCGGTGGCCGCCGGCGGCGAGGGCGAGGGCGGCGTCGGCGGTGTTGCCCTGGTCGGGCTTGGCGGGGGCGCCGGGCATGGACGGCAGCAGGTAGCCGCCGTTCTTGTCCGTGGCGGCCACGAGGTAGCCGTCGACGGCCTCGGCGGCAGCGGCGGCGTCCTTGGGCTTCGCCGGGTCGTCGCCGGAGCACTCCAGCGGCTTGACCGGCTGGTCGGCGTCCTTCTTCAGGGGCTCGACGAGGTAGCCCTTGCCGCGCGTGGCGAGCGCGGCGGCGGCGCTGGCGAGGTTGTCGGCGCGCAGCCCCTTGTCGTCCTTGAGGTACGCGAACGCGCCGCGCTCGCCCTCCTCCTTCGCGTCGCAGCCGAGCTGGAAGGTCAGCAGCGTCTCGACGGGGTTCTTGCCGCCCTTGGCGGCCTCCTTGGCCGGGTCCTGGCCGGCCGCGGCGAACGCGCCGAGGGCGATGGAGGTGGAGTTGGCGTCGCTGGGGCTGCCGGCCTGGTAGCCCCAGCCGCCGTCCTCGTTCTGGTGGGCCTTGAGCCAGTCGAGGCCCTTCTTGACGGCTTCCGAGCGGCCGCCGACGGCGGCGAGGCCCTGCACGGCCGCGGCGGTGGCGTCCGTGAACTCGTCCTTCCGGGGGTCGCACGCCTTGCTCGTGTCGGCGCGGTAGCCGGGGAAGCCGCCGTCCGCGCACTGCTGGCCGGCGAGCCAGTCGACGGCCTGCTTGGCCGGGACGACGCCCGTCGCGCTCTGCGCCATGAAGGCCAGGGACTGCCGGAAGACGCCGTCGAACTTGGGGTCCGCCGTGCCGTAGAGCCCGGGGGCAGCCGGGGACGGGGAGCCGGCGGCGACGGCGGCGGGGACCACGGCCGTGCTCAGTGCGGCGGCGGTGGCCAGGACCGCGGCGCCGCGGCGCGCGTGGACGACGAGGGAGGGGGCCATGGGGTCGTGCCTCTCGGGTGGGTGTCACTGCGGTGGCCGGCGTGCCGGGGTGCGCGGTGGCGCAGCCGTGCGCGGCTGCCGCCCCGCGAGTTTCGCGCGGTGGCACCGGGCTCGGCTCCGCATACCTCGACGGTGCCGGTGGACCGGGCGGCACCGCCAGGCGGTACGACCGGCTCCGGAAGCCTGCCGCCTGGCCCGGGTGGTCCGGCTCGTACGGCCGTGCCGGGGCGGCGGGCCGTAGTCACGGTTGCGGGTCAGCGCCGGATTTGCACCGGCTTTCCCCGTTCCGAGGCGGGATGAAGTTGTCACGGACACTTTAACCGGCCGGGAACCGGCCGGGTCGGGGCCCGGCCGTCCGGTGAGCGGGGCGGCCGGCGGCTCCGCCGGGCCCCCGCAGGCCCCGCCGAGTCGGCCGTCCACCGGCCCCGCCCGGCCCCGCCGGGCCCGTCGCCCCCGTTGCCTCGGCGCCGGGGGAGCTGCTAACTGTCTGATGCAGCGTCAGATTCGACGCTCAGGGCTCCGCAGACGCGCGGGAGGCATCGGGCATGAACCAGGACATGAACCGAGACCTGAACCGGGACCCGGACCGGGACCTGAACCGGGACCCGGACCGGGACCTGAACCGGGACCCGGACCGGGACGGGAACGGACTGATCGAGCACGGGCAGCTCTTCATCGGCGGCACCATGACCGACCCCGCCGGCCGCGCCGTCATCGACGTGGTGTCGCCGCACTCCGAGGAGGTCATCGGCCGCGTCCCGCACGCCTCGCGCGAGGACGTCGACCGCGCCGTGGCCGCGGCCCGCACCTCCTTCGACTCCGGGATCTGGGCGGACCTGCCGGCGGCCGAGCGCATCGAGGTCGTCACCCGGATCAAGGACGGCATCGCCGCCCGGCACGAGGAGCTGGCCCGTACCGTCTCCGCCCAGAACGGCTCCCCCTACTCCTGGAGCGTCCTCGCCCAGGCCCTCGGCGCGATGATGGTGTGGGACTGCGCCGTCGCCGTCGCCCGCGACCTGCCCTACGAGGAGCGGCGGGCGGGCGCCCTCGGGCCGCTGCTGGTGCGGCGCGAGCCCGTCGGCGTCGTCGCGGCCGTCGTGCCGTGGAACATGCCCCAGCTGGTGGCCGCGGCCAAGCTCGCGCCCGCGCTGCTGACCGGCTGCTCGGTGGTGCTCAAGCCCTCGCCCGAGACGCCCCTGGACGCCTACCTGCTGGCGGAGATCGTCACCGAGGCGGGCCTGCCGGAGGGGGTGCTGTCCATCCTTCCCGCGGAGCGCGAGGTCAGCGAGTACCTCGTCGGCCACCCGGGCGTCGACAAGGTGGCCTTCACCGGCTCGGTCGCGGCGGGCAAGCGCGTCATGGAGGTCGCCTCACGCAACCTCACCCGCGTCACCCTGGAGCTCGGCGGGAAGTCCGCGGCGATCATCCTGCCGGACGCCGACCTGGACGCGGCCGTCACCGGCATCGTCCCCAACGCCTGGATGAACAACGGGCAGGCGTGCGT
Source organism: Streptomyces rectiverticillatus (assembly GCF_013394065.1). Lineage (NCBI taxonomy): Bacteria > Bacillati > Actinomycetota > Actinomycetes > Kitasatosporales > Streptomycetaceae > Streptomyces > Streptomyces rectiverticillatus. Next base: position 2,293,997 of record NZ_CP040752.1, on the reverse strand, counting down.
CGCCCAGACACGCATCCTCGCCCCCCGCGCCCACTACGCAGAGCTGGCCGAGCGCTTCGCCGCGGCCGCCTCCGCCCTCGTCGTCGGCGACCCCCTCGACCCCGCCACCCAGGTCGGCCCGCTCGTCGCCGAGCGGCAGCGGCGGCGCTCGCTGGAGTACATCGCGCTCGGGCAGCGCGAGGGCGCCAAGGTGCTCGCCGGCGGCGGCCGGCCGGCGGACCGCGGCACGGGCTGGTACGTCGAGCCCACCCTCTTCGGCGACGTCTCCAACGCCATGCGGATCGCCCGCGAGGAGATCTTCGGCCCCGTGATCTGCCTGCTGCCCTACGACACGGAGGAGGAGGCCGTGCACATCGCCGACGACTCCGACTACGGGCTCTCCGGCAGCGTCTGGACCGGTGACGCCGAGCGCGGCATCGAGGTCGCCCGCCGCGTGCGCACCGGCACGTACTCGGTCAACACCTTCGGCCTCGACATGTTCGGCCCTTTCGGCGGCTACAAGAACTCCGGCCTGGGGCGGGAGTTCGGGCCCGAGGGCTTCGCCGAGTACCTGGAGCACAAGACGATCCACCTGCCGGCGGGGCACGGGGAGCCCGCCGGGGGAGGGGCGTGACCGATGGCGGGGGAGCGCTGGCGCGTGCGGGTCGACCGGGGGCTGTGCGTGGGCTCGGGGATGTGTGCGGGGAACGCGCCGGAGGCGTTCGCGCTCGACGCGGGGCGGCGCTCGCGCCCGGTCGCGGAGGAGACGGACGCATCCGCTCCGGTGTTCACGGCCGCCGAGAGCTGCCCGGTGGAGGCGATCACGATCAGCGTCCTGGACACGGGTGAACCCGTCTTTCCTCCGGACCTTCCCCCGGACTTTCTCCCGGACTTCCCTCCGGAGGAGTGAAGCGGGGGCGTGTGCAGCAACGCCGTTCGCACGCACGCGCGTTGTTACTCATGCGTTCCGCACACTTCCTTGATGACACATGTGACTGGCCGGGCCCCTCACCCCGTGGAAATCTCAAGGCAACGCAGCCGAGGGGGGCGACGATGGACGCGCGGTACGAGGTCTACTGCCTGGCCGACAGGCACTTCTACGAGACCCCGGACCGCTTGTCCGTCCCAGGGGCGGGCGGCGAGGGCAAGGGCGAGGGTGAGGGCGAGGGCGAGGGAGCCCGAGAGGTCAGCCTGTACGAGACCGCCCGCCGCCCCGCCCCCGCCGGCTGGAGCACCGCCCGCCACGGCGACTGGCTCCACGTCTTCCCCGCCGGGGAGGACGGCGCCCCGCGGCCCGGGCAGCCCCTCCAGGGCTGGAAGATCCACGTCTCCGCCACCGCCGACATCGCGGACAAGACCGCCGCCGACGTCTGGGACTACTGCGTCGCCCGGGACATCCCGTTCAAGTTCGTCCCGGGCCCCCACTTGCTGCACCTGCGCAACAACAAGTACGCGGAGCGCGGCCACAGCGGGAAGTTCGTCACCGTCTACCCCTCCGGCGAGGAGCAGCTGCACACCACCCTCGCCGGGCTGCACGAGATCATCGGCGGCCGCCCCGGCCCGTACATCCTCACCGACCTGCGCTGGCACGAAGGCCCGCTCTACGTCCGCTACGGCGCCTTCACCCGCCGCTTCTGCATCGACGGCCGCGGCGCCCTCGTACCCGCGATCGAGGACGGGGACGGCAAGCTCGTCCCCGACTCCCGCAACCCCGCCTTCCAGGTCCCCGCGTGGGTGACGCTGCCCGGCTTCCTCGCCCCGCACCTCGCCGCGCGCAACGCCACCACCGTCGGCGACCTGCCCTACCGCATCGAGAAGGCCCTGCACTTCTCCAACGGCGGCGGCGTCTACGCCGGAACCGACACGCGCGACGGTCGCAAGGTCGTCCTGAAGGAAGGCCGCCCCCACGCCGGGCTCGCCGCCGACGGAGCCGACGCCGTGGCCCGCCTGGAGCGCGAGAAGGACGCCCTGGAGCGGCTCGCCGGCCTCGGCGTCGCCCCCGAGCCGCGGGACTGGCTCACCATCGGCGACCACCGCTTCCTCGTCATGGACTTCGTCGAGGGCAAGCCCCTCAACTCCTTCTTCGCCCACCGCCACCCGCTGCTCGCCGCGGACCCGGAGCCCACCGCCACCGCCGACTACACCGCGTGGGCGCTGCGCATCCACCGCGCCGTCGAGGAGGCCGTCGAGAAGGTCCACGCGCGGGGCGTCGTCTTCAACGACCTCCACATGTTCAACATCATGGTCGCGCCCGACGAACGCTCCGTCGTCCTCATCGACTTCGAGGCCGCCGCCCCCTCCTCCGAGCACGGCCGGCAGGTCGTCGCCCACCCCGGCTTCTTCGCTCCGCCGGACCGCCGCGGCGCCGACGTCGACCGCTACGCCCTGGCCTGCCTGCGGCTCGCCCTCTTCCTGCCCATCACCACGCTGTTCGTGATCGACCGGGCCAAGGCGGCACACCTGGCCGATGTGATCGCCGAACAGTTCCCGGTGCCGCGGGAGTTCCTCGACGAGGCGGTGGCGGAGATCACGCGCGGGCCGGGGACCGAGGGGACGGGCCGGGTCGAGGGGACGGGCCGGGCGGAGGGGACGGGCGGGGCGGAGGGGATCGCCGCGGGCCCTGCCGACCGCACGGGCCCCGCCGACCGCACGGGCGCCGCCGGGCGCACAGGCCCCGCCGGGCGCCGCACTCACACCCTCGCCCCCGGCGCCGGCCGCGCCCTCGCCCCGCACGCTCTCCCCGACCCCGCCGAGGACTGGCCCCGTGCCCGCGCGTCGATGGTCCGCGCCCTCCTCGCCTCCGCCACGCCGGAGCGCGACGACCGCCTCTTCCCCGGGGACATCGCCCAGTTCGCCGAGGGCGGCGGCCTCGGCCTCGCCCACGGCGCCGCAGGCGTCCTGCACGCCCTCGCCGAAGCCGGCGCCGAGCGCTACGAAGAGGGCGAGCGGTGGCTGCTGCAGCACACCGCCCCCGTGCCGTCCGGCACCCCGCTCGGCCTCTACGACGGCCTCGCCGGCGTCGCCTGCACCCTCGACCGGCTCGGCCACACCCAGCGCGCCCTGGACCTGTCCGGGCTCATGCTCGGCGAGCAGTGGCAGCGTCTCACCTCCGACCTGCGCAGCGGCCTGGCCGGCGTCGGCCTCGCGCTCGACCTCCTCGCCCGCACCACCGGCGAACGCGGGCTCCACGACCAGGCCGTCGAAGCGGCCCAGCTCCTCGCCGACCGGCTCGCCGCCGACTCCTCCGGCCAGGAGGACGACGGCGGCGCACCGGCACCTCGCCGCCGCGCCGGCCTCCTGCGCGGCGCGAGCGGGCCCGCCCTGCTCTTCCTGCGGCTGTACGAGCGCACCGGAGCCCCCGCCCTCCTCGACCTCGCCGAGCAGGCCCTGCGCACCGACCTCGCCCGCTGCACCCGCACGGACAACGGCACCCTCGAAGTCGACGAGGGCTGGCGCACCATGCCCTACCTCGGTGACGGCAGCGCCGGCATCGGCATGGTCCTGGACGACTTCCTCGCCCACGCCCCGGACCCCGACCCGTACTTCACCGAGGCCCGCGACGGCATCCTCACCGCCGCCCGCTCGCGCTTCTACGCCCAGCCCGGGCTGTTCCAGGGCCGGGCCGGGATGATCCTGCACCTCGCCCGCACCACCGCGCCCGGCGCGACCGCGGAGCACCTCGCCGCGCAGGTCCGCGGGCTCTCCTGGTACGCCATGTCCTACCGGGGCGAACTCGCCTACCCCGGCAGCCAGATGATGCGGCTGTCCATGGACCTCGCCACCGGAACGGCCGGCTGCCTGCTCGCCCTCGCCGCCGCCCTCGACGACGACGGCGCACGGCCCGCAGGGCCCGCGCAGCTGCCGTTCCTTCCGCCCCCACGGGGGCCCCGAAGCCGGCTCCATGCCGTTGTGGAGCCGTAGCAAGAAAACGCAAGAAGCAAGCAGCAACAAGAACAACAAGAACAAAAGCAAGAGAAAACCGAACCCCGTCCCCACGGGAACCCCACGAAAGGAACACGACCATGGCGCTCCTCGACCTGCAGAACATGGAGTCCGACGAGAACACCGGCGGTCACGGCGGCGGCGGTCAGAGCACGGTCAGCCTGCTCTCCTGCGTCAGCACCGCCAGCGTGCTGATCTGTCTGTGATCCGGCACCGGATCCGACGCTGATCCGGCACCGGGCGGGTCCCTCCTGCGACGAGGGGCCCGCCCGGGTCCGCTTTTCCCCTACGGATGGTACGGACGCGAGGGCCACCGATCCATGGCACACACCCGCACGGCCACGTCCACGGCCACGGCCTCCGCCGGAGACCGGCTGCTGCTCGGCACCGCCCGGCACAGCGCCGGCCGCGCCGCCACGCTCGCCCTCCTCGCAGTCGCCTCCACCGGAGCCGCCCTGCTGCTGCCCGTCACCCTCGGCCACACCCTCGACCTGCTCCTCGCCCGCCGCGGTGCCGACGCCGGCCGCTGGGTCGCCCTGTGCGCGCTCCTCGTCGCCGGCCCCGCCGCCCTCGACGCCCTCACCGAACTCCTCACCGGCACCACCGCCGCCCGCGCCACCGCCCGGCTGCGCCACCGGCTCCTCGGCCACGTCCTCGCCGCGGGCCCGCGTACCACCGGCCGCTTCCCACCCGGCGACCTCGTCACCCGCCTCGTCGGCAACGCCGCCGACACCGGCACCGCGCCCGCCACGCTCGCCCACGCCGCCGCCTCCGTGGCGGGCCCCGTAGGCGGGATCGTCGCCCTCGGCCTCATCGACCCCTGGCTCGCGCTCGCCTTCCTCGCCGGCGCCCCCCTGCTCGCCGCCCTCCTGCGCGCCTTCACCCGCGCCTCCACGGACTGCGTCGCCCGCTACCAGCAGCTCCAGGGGGACATCGCCGGGCGCCTCGTCGAAGCGCTCGACGGCGCCCGCACCATCGCCGCCGCCGGCACCGCCGCCCGCGAAGAGGCCCGCATCCTCCGACCGCTGCCCGGGCTCTCCCGCCAGGGGCACCGCATGTGGCGCGTCCAGGGCCGCTCCACGGCCCAGGCCGGCACGCTCGTGCCGCTGCTCCAGATCACCGTCCTCGCCGTCGCCGGCCTCCGGCTCTCCCAGGGCCTCCTCACCGTCGGGGACCTCCTGGCCGCCTCCCGCTACGCCGTCCTCGCCACCGGCGTCGGCATGCTCGTCGGCCACCTCAACGCCGCGGCCCGCGCCCGCGCCGCGGCCGCCCGCGCCGCGGAGGTGCTCGCCGTACCCGAAGTCCCGTACGGGGGGAGGCGGCTGCCGCCCGGGCCCGGCACGCTGGAGCTGCGGGGGGTGAGCGTCGTGCGGGGCGGGCGGACCGTGCTGCACGAGGTGAGCGTGACGGTGCCCGGAGGGAGCTCCCTGGCCGTCGTCGGACGCTCCGGCAGCGGCAAGTCCGTCCTCGCGCAGGCCGCCGGCCGGCTCACGGACCCCGACGCCGGCACGGTCCTCCTCGACGGCGTCCCCCTCCCCGCCCTCCGCCGCGACGACCTGCGCCGCGCCGTCGGCCACGCCTTCGCCCGGCCCGCGCTGCTGGGCGGCACGGTCGGCGGCACGATCGGCTTCGGGGCGGTCACGCCGGGGCGCGAGGCGCGGGAGGCCGCGGCGCGGGCGGCGTGCGCGCACGACTTCGTACGGCGCCTCCCGCGCGGCTACGACACGCCCTGCACGGACGCCCCCCTCTCGGGCGGCGAAGCCCAGCGCCTGGGCCTCGCCCGCGCCTTCGCCCACACGGGCCGCCTCCTGATCCTGGACGACGCCACGTCCAGCCTGGACACGGCGACGGAACGCCGCGTCACGGCAGCCCTGCACGCCTCGTCCGCCCCCACGCGCGTACTGATAGCCCACCGCGTGACGACGGCCGCGAGCACGGACCGCGTCCTGTGGCTCCACGAGGGCAAGGCAAGAGCGGTGGCCCCGCACACCGAGCTGTGGGCCGACCCGGAATACCGGGCGGTCTTCAATGCCTGAAACCACGCCCACCGGCCCGCCGCGGCGCCGTTTCCCCTACCACCGCGCCGACGAGCTGCCCCGCGGCGTGTCTCTGCGCTGCCGGGGGAGTGGTCCGGTGGTGCCGACCCGGCTGTTGAAGCCGGCGGGGTGGCAGTCACCCCTCGTCCGTCGCGACGGCGAGTCGTCCCGCGGTGCGTTCCGGCGGTGCCGGGTCGGCCTCGGCCACCCCGGCGGGAGCGGTCCGGTGGTGCCGACCCGGCTGTTGAAGCCGGCGGGGTGGCAGCCACCCCTCTTCCGCCGCGACGGCGAGTCGCTCTACGGCCCGTCTCGGCGGTGCCGGGCCGGCATCGGCCGCTACCGGGAGAGCGTTTCGGCAGTGCCGCTGTTGAAGCCGACCGGTTGTCAGGCCCCCCTCTTCCGCCGCGACGGCGAGTCGTCCCGCGGCGCGTCTCGGCGGTGCCGGGCCGGCCTCGGCCACCCCGGCGGGAGCAGTCCGGCGGTGCCGACCCGGCTGTTGAAGCCGACCGGGTGTCAGCCGCTCCCCTTCCGCCGCGACGGCGAGCCGCCCCGTGGAGCGTCCCCGCGGTGCCGGGTCGGCTGTGAGCGTTCCGCCGACTCAGGAGGTTCCCGTGGCACCCGTTGAGCCCGGGCTCTTCCGGCGAGGTATCCGGTACCTCGCCGGCCGGCGGCGCGTCGTCGCGGGGCTGCTCGCGTGGTCCGTTGTGGAGGCCGGGCATACCTTCGTGCTGGGGTACGCGCTGGCCGAGGCGCTCGACGGGGGGTTTCTCGCCGGGCGGCCCCGCACCGGGCTCGCGTGGCTGGGGCTGGCCGCGGTGGCCGTGGTCGTCGGGGCGTACGGGACCGGGCGCACGTACGGCGGTGTCGCCGGTCTCGTGGAGCCCTTCCGGGACGGGCTCGTGAGGACGGTCGTCTCCCGCGCCCTGCACCGCGGCGACACCGGCACCGCTGCCGTGTCCCGGCTGACGCACCAGGTGGAGATCGCCCGTGACGCCTTCGCCGGTCTGGTCATGGTCTCGCGCTCGTTCGTCTTCACCGCGGCCGGCGCGCTGACGGGCCTGTTCCTGCTCGCGCCCCCGCTGCTGGCGGTCGTGGCGCCGCCACTCCTGCTCGGCCTCGGCCTGTTCCTGGCGACGCTGCGCCCGCTGGCCCGCCGCCAAGAGGCGTACCTCGCCGCGGACGAGGCCCTCGCCGCCGCGCTCGGCGACACCTTCGCCGGTCTGCGCGACGTCACCGCGGCGGGCGCCGAGCCCCGCGTCCGCGCGGAGACGGGCGCGCTCACCGACGCCGCGCTGCACGCTTCCCGTTCGCTCGCCCGCTGGTCCGTCGTCCGGGTCGTGGCCCTGGCCCTGGCCGGGCAGCTGCCGGTGGTGCTGCTGCTGGCCGGGGCGCCGTGGCTGCTGGACCGGGGTGTCACCACGGGCGGCCTCGTGGGCGCGCTGGCCTACCTGACGCAGTCCCTGATGCCCGCCCTGCAGAACCTCGTCCACGGCCTCGGCACGAGCGGCTCGCGCCTCGCCGTGGTGGTGCGAAGGCTGACGGCGCCGGGCCCGCCGGGCCCGCCGGTCACGGGAGTTGCGGACATCCCATCGGCTGTCCCGCCGTCCCCCTCCGCCCCCGCCCCCGCCCTCGAACTGCGCCGCCTCACCTTCGCGTACGGCGACCGCGCCGACCCCGTCGTACGGGACCTGGACCTGACGCTGCCTCGGGGCGCGCACCTCGCGGTCGTCGGCCCCAGCGGCGTGGGGAAGTCGACGCTGGCCGGGCTGGTCGCGGGTCTCCTGCGCCCGGGCGGCGGCGAGGTCACGATGGGCGGCGCCCGGGCCGGCACGGCGGCCGCTGCCGCGCAGCGCGTGCTGATCCCGCAGGAGGCGTACGTGTTCTCGGGGACGCTCGCCGACAATCTGGGTTATCTGCGCGCCGCCCCCGTCCCGGAGGAGGAGCTGCGGGCGGCCGCGGAGGCGCTCGGCATGGCGGAACTCGTCCGCCGCGTGGGCGGTTTCCAGGCCTCCCTCGCCCCGGCGGAGCTCTCGGCGGGGGAGCGGCAGCAGATCGCCCTGGCCCGGGCGTACCTGTCGCCCGCTCCCCTGGCCGTGCTGGACGAGGCGACCTGCCACCTCGACCCCGTCGCGGAGGCCCGCGCGGAGCGGGCCTTCGCGCGCCGCCCGGGCGGCACCCTCGTCGTCATCGCGCACCGGGCCGCCTCCGCCCGCCGGGCCGGCCGCATCCTGGTGATGGACGGCGCGGACACGGCCTGCGGGGAGCATCACGAGCTGCTGGAGCGGTCCCCGCTCTACCGCGACCTCATGGGCGCCACGGAACCCGCGTATCCCGCGTATCCCGCGCATCCTGCGGAACCCGCGGAACCCGCGGAACCCGCGCACCCCACCCCCTCACACCCACCCCGCCACCTGCGAGATACGGATCGCGTCGACCCGGTTCCGCGCCCCGGTCTTGCGGGTGATGGCGGCCATGTAGTTGCGCACCGTCCCGTTGGACAGGTGCAGGCTGCGGGCGATCTCCCCGACGGACGCCCCCTCCGCCGCGAGTGACAGCACGCTCAGCTCGCGTCTCGTCAGGGGGATCTCCGAGGCCTCCAGGAAGCCGAAGCCGAGCGTCTCGTCGATGTACCGCTCGCCGTTCGCCACATGCCGTATCCCTTCGACGAGCCGGTCGGGAGAAGCGTTTTTGCTCAGGTATCCCAGGGCCTTCTCCTCGTACGCCCGGCGCAGCGGCCCCGGCCGTCCCGCACTGGCCAGGGCCAGCAGGGCCACCCTGTCGTCGCGCGCGTCACCGTGCCCGGACAGCTCCCGCAGGCCGCCCGGCCCGCCGGCCTCCGGGCTGTCCATGTCCACCACGCACACGTGCGGCCGCAGCGAGTCCGACATGGCCACCGCGCGTTGCCAGGACGCGGACGAGACCTCCAGGTCCGGCTCTCTGCCGATGAGAGCCGCCAGCGCCGCTCGCAGCAGATAGGTGTCATGCACCAGAAGCACCCGGATCACGGTCCCCGCCTTCCCGCTCCCCCGCGCAGCGAGTGCTGCGCCGGACACCGACGCTCATTCATACCGGCGTGTGCCACCGCTCCGGGCGCGTATACCGGACATGGAGGGGGCGCAAGGGCGCATGAATTCCGCCACGTGCGCCCCAAGTTCACTCGAAAGCGCCCCTCGTGAATCGGGTGCCGGGGGTAGCGCGTCAGGCCTGTTGTGGGGTAGTGAGCCGAATGAGCCGGCAGACGGTCTCGATATCGATCCGCACCTGCGCGATCGAGGCGCGCCCCGAGAGCCAGGTGATGAGCGCCGAGTGCCAGGTGTGCTCGATGACGCGGACGGCCGAGAGCTGCTCGGGGGAGGGCGGCCCGGCCGGCCCCATGGCGTCCAGGATGATCGCCGTGGTGAGCCGGGAGACGGTGTCGACCTCGGAGCTCACCGAGCGGTCGGCGAAGGTGAGGGCGCGCACCATCGCATCGGCGAGGTGCGGTTCGCGCTGCATGGCGCGGAAGGCCCGCATCAGGGTCTGGGCCACGCGCGCGGCCGGATCGGCGTCCGTGGGCGGGCGCTTGCGCAGCGTCCCGTGCAGCCGCTGCAGCTGGTCCTGCATGGTGGCGACCAGCAGGTGGACCTTGGAGGGGAAGTAGCGGTAGAGCGTGCCGAGCGCGACGCCCGCCGCCTCGGCGACCTCGCGCATCTGCACGGCGTCGAAGCCGCCGCGGCTCGCGAGCTCCGCGGTGGCCTGCAGGATCCGGCGGCGGCGGGCCGCCTGACGCTCGGTCAGAGGAAGGGCGGGCCCGGCGGGGCCGGCGGGCCCGGCGGGTACGGCCCGCGCGGTCGGCGACTTGGGTTCCGTCGTCATATGTCCCATTCCGTGGCGATCCATCCAGGGTGTCCGTACGGCCCGGACGGCACAGCATGGCAGGGGCCGGGCCGTGGCGCGAATCACCCGATCCGGTCCTGGCTACCGCCTTTCCGGCCGGTAGATTCGAGGCTTCTGGACGACCCAGTCTGAAACTTGTTCTAGATTAGCGCGACCGGTTACGCTCCGGCCGGAACAGCAGCCAGAAGGAGGCCGGGGGAGTGACCGCTGAGGCCACTGAGGCAGCTCTCGCACATGCGGCGCGCGAGGCGCGCGCGGGGCAGGACGTACGGAAGGACGGCCTCCGGGACGGGGACGGCGACCGCCCCCTGCGGATCGCGCTGCTCAGCTATAAGGGGAACCCGTTCTGCGGCGGCCAGGGCGTCTACGTCCGCCACCTCTCCCGTGAACTCGCCCGCCTCGGGCACAGCGTCGAGGTCATCGGCTCCCAGCCGTACCCCGTCCTCGACGAGGGCGTGACCCTCACCGAGCTCCCGAGCCTCGACCTCTACCGCCAGCCGGACCCGTTCCGCACGCCCGGCCGCGACGAGTACCGCGACTGGATCGACGCGCTGGAGGTCTCCACCATGTGGACGGGTGGCTTCCCCGAGCCGCTCACCTTCAGCCTGCGCGCGCGGCGTCATCTCGCCGCGCAGAGCGGCCGGTTCGACGTCGTCCACGACAACCAGACCCTGGGCTACGGGCTCCTCGGCGGCCCCGCCGCGATCGGCGCGCCGCTGGTGACCACCATCCACCACCCCATCACCGTCGACCGGCAGCTCGACCTCGCCGCCGCCGCGGACTGGAAGCGGCGGGCCTCCGTGCGCCGCTGGTACGGCTTCACCCGGATGCAGAAGCGGGTCGCCCGCCGGCTGCCGTCCGTGCTCACCGTCTCCGGCTCCTCGCGCCAGGAGATCGTCGACCACCTCGGCGTCCGGGCCGAGCGGGTGCACGTCGTGCCCATCGGCGCCGACACCGACCTGTTCTCGCCCGACCCGTCCGTGCCCGAGGTGCCGGGCCGCATCGTCACCACCTCCAGCGCGGACGTGCCCCTCAAGGGCCTCATCCACCTGATCGAGGCGCTGGCCGTGGTTCGCCGCCGTCACCCCGGCGCGCACCTCGTGGTCGTCGGCAAGCGCGCCGAGGACGGGCCGATCGCCACCGCGATCCGGCGCTGCGGGCTGGAGGGCGCCGTCGAGTTCGTCAAGGGCATCACCGACGCCGAGCTCGTCGACCTCGTGCGCTCGGCGCAGGTCGCCTGCGTGCCGTCGCTGTACGAGGGCTTCTCGCTGCCGGCCGCCGAGGCCATGGCCACGGGGACGCCGCTGGCCGCCACCACCGGCGGTGCCATACCGGAGGTCGCGGGCCCCGACGGGGAGACCTGCCTGGCCGTCCCGCCGGGCGACTCCGGAGCCCTCGCCTCCGCCCTGGACCGGCTCCTCGGTGACCCCGGACTCCGCCGCCGCCTCGGCGCCGCGGGCCGCGAACGCGTCCTCTCCCGCTTCACCTGGCGCGAGGCCGCGCTCGGCACGGCCCGTCACTACCGCGAGGCGATCGCCCTCGCGGGCGGCGCCCGAAGCGCCGGACGGCACACCTGATGCCGCCCGCGGCACGCTACGCGGTACGGCAGACAGGCACGAATGCCCTGCTGCCGACGCACTCCCGCCGCAGCGGCGCTCAGCCACAGCGGTGCAGTTCGGCGGCACCGGGCCGGGCTTGTTCGGCACCGCCGGAGTCCGCCGCGGGTCTTGCGCGCCGTTGCGGCGGGGGTTTCTCCGCGTGCGGCCATGCCGCGCCACCGGCAACGGACACCCGCCGCAGCGGTGCCCGGCCACAGCGGCGCAGCCCGGCGGTGCCGGGCCGGGCTTGTTCGGCAGCGCCGGAGACCGCCGTAGGCCATGCCGCGCCACCGGCAACGAACATCCGCCGCAGCGGCGCTCAGCCAGAGCGGCGCAGTCCGGCGGTGCCGGGCCCGGCTGTTGTGGCGCCACCGGGGACCGCCGCGCGGCTCGACCGCCGTTGTGGCGGGGGGCTTTTCGAGCGTGGCTGCAGTGGCGTAGGTCAGGTCCTGCCACCGGCAGAGGTCTCCCGCCGCCGTGGCGCTCAACCCCCGCGGCGCAGCCCGGCGGTGCCCGGCCGGGAATACCTGGCCGCGCCCTTCCCCGGCGACCCCGGCCGGAGGCCCCCCGTCCCCGTAACCAACCACCCCGTCCCGCCGGCCGAAGGCAAATACCCGTGCTGACCGTCGATTTCTCCCGCTTCCCGCTCGCCGCAGGCGACCGCGTCCTCGATCTGGGCTGCGGCGCGGGCCGGCACGCCTTCGAGTGCTACCGGCGCGGAGCGCGCGTCGTCGCGCTCGACCGCAACGGCGAGGAGATACGCGAGGTCGCCAGGTGGTTCGCCGCCATGAAGGAGGCCGGTGAGGCCCCGGCCGGGGCCACCGCCACCGCCATGGAGGGCGACGCCCTGGCCCTGCCCTTCCCCGACGACAGCTTCGACGTCGTCATCATCTCCGAGGTCATGGAGCACATCCCGGACGACAAGGGCGTGCTCGCCGAGATGGTCCGCGTCCTCAAGCCGGGCGGCCGGATCGCGGTCACCGTCCCGCGCTACGGCCCGGAGAAGATCTGCTGGGCGCTCTCGGACGCCTACCACGAGGTCGAGGGCGGCCACATCCGCATCTACCGCGGCGACGAGCTCCTCGACCGGATGCGCGAGGCCGGCCTGGAGCCGTACGGCACCCACCACGCCCACGGCCTGCACAGCCCCTACTGGTGGCTCAAGTGCGCCTTCGGCGTCGACAACGACAAGGCGCTGCCCGTCCGCGCCTACCACAAGCTGCTGGTCTGGGACATCATGAAGAAGCCGCTGGCCACCCGGGTCGCCGAGCAGGCCCTCAACCCGCTCATCGGCAAGAGCTTCGTGGCGTACGCGACCAAGCCGCACCTGCCCGGGGCGCAGGCGTGACCCTCTTCAGCCGCGGCTCCGGCCGCACCGAGCGCCTCGTGCTGCCCGGCGTCCTGACCGCCGACCAGGTCACCGGCACCGTCGCGGGCATCGCCGCCGTCCAGCGCGAGGACGGCGCCATCCCCTGGTTCCGCGGCCACCACCTCGACCCGTGGGACCACGTCGAGGCCGCCATGGCCCTCGACGCCGCCGGCGAGCACGGGCGCGCCGAGGCCGCCTACCGCTGGCTGGCCCGCCACCAGAACGGCGACGGCTCCTGGTTCGCCGCCTACGCCGACGGCGCCGCCGACGAGCCCACCGACCGCTCCCGCGAGTCCAACTTCGTCGCCTACGTGGCCGTGGGTGTCTGGCACCACTACCTCGCCACGGGCGACGACGCCTTCCTCGACAGCATGTGGCCGACCGTCTATGCGGCCGTCGAGTTCGTCCTGGCGCTCCAGCAGCCCGGCGGGCAGATCGGCTGGAAGCGCGAGGACGACGGCACCCCCGTCACGGACGCGCTGCTGACCGGCTCCTCGTCCATCCACCAGGCGCTGCGCTGCGCCCTGGCCATCGCCGAGCACCGCGAGGAGCCGCAGCCGGACTGGGAGCTGGCCACGGGCCTGCTCGCGCACGCGATACGCCGCCACCCGGAGCGGTTCCTCGACAAGGGCCGCTACTCGATGGACTGGTACTACCCCGTCCTCGGCGGCGCGGTCACCGGCGTAGCCGCCAAGGAGCGCATAGAGGAGGGCTGGGACCGCTTCGTGGTGCCGGGTCTGGGCGTGCGCTGCGTGCTGCCCAACCCGTGGGTGACGGGCGGCGAGAGCTGCGAGCTCGCCCTCGCGCTGTGGGTGATGGGGGAGTCCGACCACGCCGTGCAGATCCTGCAGTGGATCCAGCACCTGCGGGCCGAGGACGGCATGTACTGGACGGGCTACGTCTACGACGACGACGCCGTCTGGCCGGAGGAGCGCACCACGTGGACGGCGGGTTCGCTGCTGCTCGCGGCGGCCGCGCTCGGGGGCGACGAGGCGACGACCGCCGTGTTCGGCGGGGAGCGGCTGCCCTCCGGGCTGGAACCGGACTGCTGCGCGTAGCGCCTCCGGCGGGGCGCGGGGCGCGGGGCACAAGGCACAGAGCCCCGAACGGGCCCGTTCCCGTGGCGGGCAGGCGTTCTGCCCGCCACGCTGGCGGCATGGCACCCCCGCCCGCCCAGGAGGCCGCCCCGTGACCCGCCGCCCCGTGACCCGCCGCCCCGTGACCCGCCGTGCCGCTGCCGCCGTCGCCCTGCCCCTCGCCTGTGGACTTCTCCTGACGGGTACGGGCTGCGGTGGCGGCGGGAAGAAGGACGCCGCGGACGCCGGCGCGAGCCCCACCGGCTCGGCCGAGCGGCAGAAGTTCGCCAAGACCCGCTTCGTCGCCAACGCCGGGCTCGCAGCGGGCGCGTCGTACCAGTGGATCATCAAGCCGTACCGGAACGGCGCCTTCAAGAAGGGGGCGGAGGGCCGCACCGTCGCCCTGGTGAAGGCGGGTCTCGCAGGCACCTTCGCCTACAACCGGTTCAAGGCGGCGATGAACAACGCCAAGGGCGACCCCGCGCTCTCGAAGGCCGTCGCCCCGCTGGGCGCGGGAATCGAGTCGCTCAAGGGCCTGACGACTAAGTTCCGCAAGGGCGAGGCCACGGACGGGGACGCGGGGGCGTTCGACGGCGTCATCAACAGCGTCAAGGACGCGGGCAAGGGCGCCGGGGCGCCGGTCACCGACAAGGTCCCCTCGTACTCGGAGGTCCAGAAGGGGTGAACCGGAATCCGAACGTCCGGGCCTGCCGGGGGAGTTGTCAGTGGGCGGACCTACAGTGAGGTCATGACGACGATGCTCAGCCACGACCGCTACTGTTCCGAGATCCTCCACCAGACCGGGTTGCTGCGGGCCGCCCTGGGCGAGGGCGCCGACGTGTCGGCCACCGTGCCCACCTGCCCGGAGTGGACGCTCGGGCAGCTCCTGCTGCACGTGGGCCAGGCCCACCGGATGGCCACCGTGCTCGTGCGCGAGCAGGTCAAGGAGTTCGTGCCGCCGTCCACCGCCGGCCAGGGCGTCCCCACGCCCGCCCCGGGCGAGCCCTCCGTGGACGATCTGCCCGCTCTCGCCGCATGGCTCGGCGAAGGCGCCGATGCGCTGGTGGCCGTCCTGCGCGAGGCCGGGCCCGACAGCCCCGTGTGGACCTTCTCCGAGGACCAGCGGTCCGTCTTCTGGGCCCGCCGGATGACGCACGAGACCCTCATGCACCGCGCAGACGCCCTGGGCGCGCTGGGCGTCGCCTTCACGGCGGAGCCCGAGATAGCGGCGGACTGCATCGACGAGTGGCTGGACATCCTCACCTTCCCGGCGGCCGTCGCGTTCAAGCCGCGCCTGGCCGAGCTGCCCGGCCCCGGCCGCACGCTCCACCTGCACGCCACCGACACCCCGGCGGAGCTCGACGCGGAGTGGTTCATCGACCTCACCGGCGAGGGCGTCTCGTGGCGACGGGCCCACGAGAAGGCCGCCGTGGCCGTGCGCGGCCCGGTGACCGACCTGCTGAGCGTCCTCTTCCGGCGCCTTCCCGCCGACACCGACCGCATCGAGGTCCTGGGCGACCGCGAGCTGCTCGACTTCTGGCTGGAGCGGGCCGTCTTCTGAGGCCCCCTCGGCTCCCGCGAGGCATGGCCTGACCGGCCGTCCCGCAGTCGGATGAGAGCATGACCGTATGACCGTTGTGCCCAGATCCTTCGTGCCCCGGCGGCTGCGGCGGGCCGTGCTGCCCGCCGCCCTCGTGCTCGTCGCGGCCTGCGGCGGTTCCGGTGACGCCGCGTCCCGCAAGGCCGGCGCCCCCGGCGCGGGGGACCCGCTCTTCCCGCGCCTGGGCAACGGCGGTTACGACGTCCGGCACTACGGCCTGACCCTCGACTACGACCCCGAGGACAACCACCTGGAGGCCACGGCCGTCATCACCGCGCGGGCCACGCAGGATCTCAGCGCGTTCAACCTCGACCTCGACGGGCTGAAGGTCCGCAGTGCCCGCGTCGACGGGCAGCCCGCGCGCACCGCGAGGAAGGGCAGCGAGCTGACGGTGACGCCCCGGGCGTCCATCGGCAGGGGCCACGAATTCGAGACGGTCGTCGTCTACGACGGCACGCCGAAGGAGATCAAGGACGAGGACGGCGACGTCGCCGAGGGCTGGGTCGAGACCGACGACGGAGCGGTCGGCCTCGGCCAGCCCACCGGCTCGATGGCCTGGTTCCCCGGCAACCACCACCCCTCCGACAAGGCCTCCTACGACTTCACGGTGACCGTCCCCAAGGGCTACACCGCCGTGGCCAACGGCGAGCTGCAGCGTCAGCAGGTCAAGGGCGACCGGACCTCCTTCACCTGGCACAACGCCGAGCCGATGGCGAGCTACGTGGCCAACGTGGCCGTCTCCCCCTTCAAGGTCACCACCACCCGCGCCGGGGATCTGCCGGTCTACATCGCCACCCACCCCAAGGAGGCCGCGGCCACGCCCCGCCTGGAGAAGCTCCTGCCCGAGGCCATCGCCTGGGCGAGCGAGCTCTTCGGGCCGTACCCCTTCTCCTCCGCCGGCGCCGTCGTCGACCACAACCCCTACATCGACTACGCCCTGGAGACCCAGACCAAGCCCTACTTCGACTCCGCCCCGGACGACGTGACCGTCGTGCACGAAGTCGCCCACCAGTGGTTCGGCAACTCCGTCAGCCCCCGCACCTGGCGCGACATGTGGCTCAACGAGAGCTTCGCCACGTACGCGGAGTGGCTGTGGGAGGAGAAGCAGGGCGGGCGCTCCGCCCAGCGGATCTTCGAGGACTACTACGCCGGGAAGGACCCGCTCAGCGAGGGCATCTGGGCCTTCCCGCCCGCCGACCCCGCCCCGGCCACCGTCTCCGACTCGCCCGTCTACGGCCGCGGCGCGATGGTGCTGCACAAGCTGCGCGGGGCCGTCGGCGACAAGACCTTCTTCGCGACCGTCCGGGCCTGGGTGAGCGAGCACCGGCACGGCAACGCCGACACCGCCGGGTTCGAGCGGTTCTGGCAGGAGCGCACCGGAAAGAACCTCGGCGGCGTGTTCGGCCCGTGGCTCCACGGACAGGGGAGGCCGGACCGGCCGTGACGGCCCTGACGACACACGTGCCCCCAGTTCACTCGGTTCAGCTCCCCGACCCACGAACCACGGGCACCTCAGTCGGTATCAGTCGCGGCAAGCACGGCCAGGCGCCGACGGCCCGGGGAAAGCGCGGCCACACCGATGTCCCAGGCCACCTGCTCGAACCACTTCGTTCCGGCACCGAAGCCGTGCCAGACGCAGCCCAGCACATGTGCTTCGACCTCAGCGGCGGTGGCACCTTCCGGACTTGCCGCCAGCGCGGCCAGGGAGCGCCAGGCCGCCAGACGGCCGTAGGCGCCGTAGCAACCCGAGTTGTACGCCCCTCCCGTCGACGCCGCAGCGAAGAGCACCCGCCATACCTGGGCCGGCGGACGGACAGCAACCGACAGGGCGGTTTTCCTTCCCGCCCCGTGCAGGCACTCCAGCCCCAGCGTCAGGAGCGCGGCCGGAACCGACTCGGCGTCCAGGGGTTCGGCGAGGTCGAACACCCGCGCCTCGATGCGCCCGTTCGACTCTTCGGCCCAGTTCGCCACGGCCCTGCCCATCGCCGTGGCCGCGGCCGGTGTTGTCGTCTCCTTCGCTGAGGGGACATGCGCGTCGGAGATCATCGCCAGTTCGCGACTCTCCGACGGCCCGTACGGCATCGAGTGACTGCTGCCACGGATGCTGTAGCTCGGCAGATCCGCACCTTCCTCCATGCTGGACAGAGCCAGGGGCAGTCGGCCCAGCGGGTGATGCCTCCAATGCGGCGACGTCGCCCAACCCGCAATCCCCGGCGTCTCTTCGACGGCCACACCCCTGAGAACCAGCTCGTGGACCAGGCAGGCCCGAAGCTCCTCCGAAGCGTGGCCGGTGAACGCCGCAGCCAGGTCCGCCGCCTCATGGCTGGAAGCCAGCAACGAGGCCGTGTAGCGATCCAGCTTCCTGCCGGCGACCTCAGCCGAGGAGACCAGTCGGAGCGCCTGGGTAACATTCTCGGGACCGGCGGTGGTGGCCAACAGCCGAAGCAGGTGGTCGAAGACACTTCTGTACTGCCATATCTGCCCCCCGGTGCCGTACGTCCTGGCGAGAGCGATGCCAAGGTCCGCTGCGAAAGCAGCGTCCCCCTGCTCGACCCGGCCGTCGGCCACCGCCCACACACCGGTGACATCCGTCAGGTCCGGCAGGCCCGTCACGATCTTCTGTATCTGATCAGCCACGGGCCTGAGCCTACGCATCCGAAAGCGACGCCGACGACGTTGAGCGCCCTGACCGCGCACCGCGCTCACCCCGGCTCTCACACCAGTTCCGCCAGCACCCGCAGTGTCTCCGGGTCCGGCGCGGTCACCAGCAGGTCCGTCACCGGCCCGGCCCGCCACAGCTCCAGCCGCTCCGCGATGCGGCCGCGCGGCCCGACGAGGGAGATCTCGTCGGCGAAGGCGTCCGGCACGGCAGCTACGGCCTCCTCCCGCCGGCCCGCGAGGAACAGCTCCCGCACCCGCTGCGCCGCCTCCTCGTACCCCATGCGGGCCATGAGGTCGGCGTGGAAGTTGCGGCGCGCGTGCCCCATGCCGCCGATGTAGAAGCCGAGCATCGCCTTCACCGGGCGCAGCCCCTCGGCGACGTCCGCGCAGACCCGGGCCCGGGCCAGCGGTGCCACCAGGAAGCCCTCGGGCGCGGTGGCGAGGGCGGCCGCGTGCAGGTCCGTCCGCAGCGGGGACCAGTACAGCGGCAGCCAGCCGTCGGCGATGCGCGCGGTCTGCGCGACGTTGCGGGGCCCCTCGGCGCCGAGCAGGACGGGCAGGTCCGGGCGCAGGGGGTGGGTGACGGAGCGCAGCGGCCTGCCGAGGCCGGTCGCGCCGGGGCCGCGGTAGGGGAGCGTGTGGTGACGGCCGTCCAGCGTCACCGGGGCCCTGCGCTGCAGCACTTGGCGGACCACGTCCACGTACTCGCGCGTCGCGGTGAGCGGGCTGTCCGGGAACGGCCGCCCGTACCAGCCCTCCACGACCTGCGGGCCGGACAGCCCCAGGCCGAGCAGCAGCCGGCCGCCGGAGAGGTGGTCGAGGGTGAGGGCGTGCATCGCCGTGGCGGCCGGGCTGCGGGCGGCCATCTGCGCGACCGCGGTGCCGAGCCGGATGCGGGTGGTGTGCGCGGCGATCCAGGTGAGCGGGGTGAAGGCGTCGGATCCCCAGGACTCGGCCGTCCACACGGAGTGGTAGCCGAGGCGCTCCGCCTCCCGGGCCAGGCCGAGGTGGCGGGGATCGGGGCCGCGTCCCCAGTAGCCGAGCGCGAGGCCGAGCCGCACGGATGCCCTCCCGGCGGGTGGAGCGAACTGACGGTGCGTCAGTTCCGGGGTCTCCGACTGTAGGCCCGCACCCGCCTACGGGCAAGACGCCCGGGACCGACCGCGCGGGCGCAAGCCCTCCGGACACGGCGACGGCCCGCCGGGAAACCCCGGCGGGCCGTCGCCCGTGCACGTGCGCGTCAGCCGCGCTGGATGCCCGTCGTGTCCTGCAGGACGCCGCGGCGGCCGTCCTGCGTCTGAGCGACGAGGGCCTCGCCCCGCTGCTCCACCGCGAGGTACCAGGTGCCGGGCGCGAGCTCGGCGATCTGCGACGGCGAACCGTCCTCGGCGTACAGCGGGCGGGGCACCGGCACCGCGAACCAGAACGGGGCGAAGTCCCCGGCCGGGGCGGCCGCGGCCTGGCCGGCGGCCGGCTGCGGCGCGGCGGCACCGCCCAGGCTCGCGTCCGGCTGGACCGGCTGCGCGCCGTAGGGCTGCGGGGCCTGGGCGCCGTACGGACCGGCGGCACCGGGCTGGGCACCGCCCGGGCCCGGGTAGCCGTAGCCCGGGTTCGGGCCGGCGCCGTACGGGGACGGGGCCTGCGGGCCCGGGGCGCTCACCAGCGGGGCCTTCAGGGCCGGGGTGCGCGGGGTGAGCAGCACCGCGGCGGCCAGGGCCGCGTTGGCGAGGAGGCCCAGGATCTGGCCGACGCCCGGGGACACGCCCTGGGCGCCACCGATGATCGTCCACAGCGAGGACCACGCGGCGAACACGGCGAACGCGGTGCCCCACTGGACGAGCTCCAGGCCCAGGAGCTTGCGCCCCTCGGGCTGGAAGCGCGCGGCGACGACGAGCGCGGCGGCGATGATTCCGGCGAGGAAGATCGACGGCAGAACGGGGAAGAGGCCGGCCTTCCAGCCGTTCGGCTCCGTGGGGCAGATCGATCCCGCGCAGTCGTACGAGTAGAAGCTCAGGAACGAGGCGATGAACAGCAACACCGCTGCTCCGATCACCACGCCGTCGCCTCGAGTGAGGGAGCGGATGTTCACCTAAAGTCCTTTGTCAGTGTGATCATTAACGTCGCTGTCGCCGGCACGCGAGCATGCGGGGGCGCGGGGGTGGCCCCCCATCGTACGGGTGAACCTATCGCCTGAACCGTCGGGGCGTCCTCTTCGTATCTGCCTCGTGACAAGCGCGGGGCCCGCGGGCGCCGCTACGGCCCGTTACCGCCCGGGGAGCCCTACCCGTCCAGGAAGTCCGTGATGCCGTCGGCGATCCCTTGCGCCGCCTTCTGCCGCCATGCACCGTCCGTCAGCAGGGCGGCGTCCTCGGGGTCGCGCATGTTGCCGCACTCGACGAACACCTTGGGGACGGTGGAGAGGTTGAGCCCGCCGAGGTCACCGCGGGTGTCCAGACCGGTACCGCCGCCGATGTAGTTGGACGCGGCGCTGCGCGTGCTGCGCACGAAGTGGCCCGCGATGCGCACCCCGAGGTCCTTCGACGGCCCGGCGATGGCGGAGGTGTCCGCGCGCCCGCCCTTGACGGAAGCGGGCAGGATCACATGGAAGCCGCGGTTGCCGACGGCCGAGCCGTCGGCGTGCACCGAGACGGCGGCGTCGGCGTGCGCGCGGTTGCCGATCGCGGCCCGCTCGTCCACGCACGGCCCGTACGGGCGCTCACCGTCGTGCGTGAACACCACCTTGGCGCCCTGCGCCCGCAGGAGCGCCCGGATCCGGTGGGCGACGTCGAGGCTGAACGTGGCCTCGGCGTAACCCGCGTCCGTGGACGTCCCCGTGGTGTCGCACTCCTTGCGGCCGGTGCCGATGTCGACGGAGCGATTGATCTCGGCGGTGTGCTCGCTGTTGCGGATGTTGTGGCCGGGGTCGACCAGGACCACTTTGCCCTTGAGCGGGCCGTCCGGCAGCGGCCCCTCGTCGGCCGCGGCGGGCGAAGCGCTCGGCGGCGCGCTCTGCGGCGCGGACGAACCTGACGCCGACGGCGACCCGGCGGACGGCGACGGCTGCCGGGGCGGGGCCTGCGAGGCGGGGGAGCGGCCGGGCGAGGCCGACGACGCGGCGGCCGCCGGGGCCTTCTCCCCGCCGTCCGCACTCGCGTCCCACAGCAGCCAGCCCGCGAAGCCGGCCGGCACCAGGGCCGCCACCGCGACGACGACGGGCCTGCGGATGCCGCCCGGGCGGCGGGTCACACGGGGAAAGCTGCCTTTGGACACCCGGCGATGCTACGCCGCCGCTCCGCCGCGCAGGGGGCCTACGCCGCAACCGGTACGCGCCGCAGCACCCGCAGCGAGCGCGTCACCGACACTTCGGTGAACTCCCCGGATTCCAGTGCCCTGCGGTACACGCGGTACGGCGCCTGCCCGCCGTCCGCCGGGTCGGGGAAGACGTCGTGGACGACCAGCAGCCCGCCCGGGGCGAGGTGCGGCACCCAGCCCTCGTAGTCCGCCGTGGCGTGCTCGTCGGTGTGCCCGCCGTCGATGAACACCAGCCCCAGCGGCGCCGCCCAGAGGGAGGCCGCCAGCGGCGACCGCCCCACGATCGCCACTACGTGCTCCTCCAGCCCCGCCTGATGCAGCGTGCGCCGGAACGCGGGCAGCGTGTCCATCCGCCCCACGGCCTCGTCGACGAGCGAGGCGTCGTGGTACTCCCAGCCCGGCTGCTGCTCCTCGCTGCCCCGGTGGTGGTCCACCGTCACGGCCGTGACCCCCGCCTCGCGCGCGGCGGCGGCCAGCAGGATCGTCGACCGGCCGCAGTACGTGCCGACTTCGAGCAGCGGCAGCGCGAGCCGCGCGGCCTCCTCGGCGGCGGCGTGGAGAGCGAGCCCCTCGTCGAGCGGCATGAACCCCTTGGCCGCCTCGAAGGCGGCGAGGATCTCGGGCTTGGGGGGCATGGTGTCGTCCTCCTGGGGTACGCGGTGGTCGGCTCATTGTCCTCACGGGTCGCCGTGCGCGGTGCGCGAGGGGTCGATACCGTGGGGAAGCATGTCCGCGGGACTCAGGGGGAAGCCACTACTGAAGCTCCTGAAAGGGGCGGAAGATGTCCTTCGCCGTATCATTGCTCGCCGCTTCCATGGCCGTCGTGTCCCCCATGAGCGGGGCCCACTGCCAAGGGGCGAGTGTGAGAGCCGTCTTCGCGGAGCCCAGGGCCGACGTGCTGCGCGCCGTGACGTTCGACAACGCCGCGGTTCCGCCGGGCGCCCGCGTCTCCGTCGTCGAGCGGACCGGCCACCGCGGCACGGCCGTCCAGCTGCGCCTGCACGGCATCCAGCCGGGCCGTACGTTCGGCGCCCACGTCCATACGAAGCCGTGCGGCACCCGGCCCGACCACTCCGGCCCGCACTACCAGCACGTCAAGGACCCGAAGCAGCCTTCGACCGACCCGAAGTACGCCAACCCGCGCAACGAGGTCTGGCTCGACTTCACCACCGACCGGCGGGGTGACGGCACGTCCTCTGCGTCGGTCGCCTGGCGCTTCCGCGCCGGCGAGGCCCGCTCCGTCGTGATCCACGAACACGCCACCGAGACGGGCCCGGGCCGGGCGGGCATGGCGGGCGCGCGGCTGGCGTGCGTCAACGTGCCCTTCGAGCAGGGTTCGAACAATAGGACGAGCCACTCGCAAGGGTGATCGTGCGCGCTGCAGGCCCCGGGCACGGCCCCCGGCGCCATAGCCTGCTGCCGCCATGAACGATTTCGTTGACGAAGCACGCTCACGCGTCGCACACCTGCTCCGGATGGCCAACACCACGGACGACCGGGTCAGGGCACGGATCATCGAGTACGCGGACACCACCCCGGAGCCGCCTGTCATGAGCCGGGCCGGGATCGTCACGACCGGATGCGCGCAGTGCCTGAGGACCGCGTGGAGGCAGCAGGACGCGGAAGGCCCCGTGTGGGTCTGCGCGTCCTGCGGCCATGTCGAAGGAGTGACCGTGAACTGCCCCCACTGCAAGGTGGCCATGACCCCGCCGCCGCTCGGCGCCCCCGACCGGTGGCAGTGCCCGCGGTGCCCGCGGGTGGCGGCCACGGGTGAGAGTGCCCAGGACATCGAGGAGCGGGAGCGGCAACGGCTTGCGGCGGTTGCCGCGCTGGAGGAGGCGATGGCCCTGCGGGCCGGCGAGTGAGCGGTGCGCTCAGTGCGGCGCGCCGCGGGGGTGCTCCGCCGGGTGCGTTCTTCGGCTGCGGGCCGTCCGTGGCTGGTCGCGCAGTTCCCCGCGCCCCTTACAGGGCGCAGCTCCCCGCGCCCTGTAAGGGGCGCGGTTGTGCCGAGCCGTCGCTGCGCCGCCTACCGCAGGTGCGCCGTGTCGTTCAGCAGCCGCAGCGACGCGTTGCCGTCCGCGTAGTACGCCACCGCCGACAGCGACGCCGCCGACAGCTCCATGCGGAACAGGGATTCCGGCGGGGCCCCGAGGGCCAGCCGGACGAGGGTCTTGACCGGCGTCACGTGGGTGACCAGCAGCACCGTGCGGCCGGCGTAGCGGGCGAGGAGCTTGTCGCGCGTGACCGCCATGCGGCGGGCGACCGCCGCGAAGCTCTCGCCGCCGCCGGTCGGGGCGGCCTTGGAGGAGGCGAGCCAGGCGTCGAGGTCGGCGGGGTGGCGCTCGCGGACCTCCCCGAACGTCAGTCCCTCCCAGGCCCCGAAGTCGGCCTCGCGCAGGCCCTCCTCGACGCGCACCTCCAGGCCCAGGCGCGCGGCCGCGGCGGCCGCGGTCTCGCGGCAGCGCCGCATGGGCGAGGAGACGATCGCCTGGATCGTGCCGCGCGCGGCGAGCGCCGCGGCCGTGTGCTCGGCCTGGCGGAGGCCGACGGGC
The DNA here is from genome assembly GCF_013394065.1 of Streptomyces rectiverticillatus. NCBI lineage: Bacteria > Bacillati > Actinomycetota > Actinomycetes > Kitasatosporales > Streptomycetaceae > Streptomyces > Streptomyces rectiverticillatus. Next base: position 2,269,996 of record NZ_CP040752.1, on the reverse strand, counting down.
GAGAGCTCGGGGTCGCTGCCGCCACTACCGGAGAATCGCTTCTGCGGAGTGAGGGCCGTCTCGCCGTGCCGCAGCAGCACGAAGGTGGTCGGCGCCCCGAGGTCGGCGGGGGCGGCCCAGCCGACGGGAGCGGCCTTGGGCTCTTCCAGCGGCTCCGCCACGGGCTCCGCCGGACGCGGGGCCGCGCGCACGGCCGTACGCTCCGCGAGTGCGGCCGCGGAGGCGCCCGCCTCCCACTGCCGGCCCGCCTTGCCCGCGTCCATGGCCTCGTTGGCGAGCCGGTCCGCGTGCTTGTTCCGCTCGCGCGGGATCCACTCGTACGCGACCTGCCCCGCGGGGAAGAGCGCGCGCGCCCGGGCGGCGAGCGGCCGCATGTCCGGGTGCTTGATCTTCCAGCGGCCCGACATCTGCTCCACGACGAGCTTGGAGTCCATCCGGACCAGGACCCCGGCGCCGGGGTCGAGGGCCTTCGCGGCCTCCAGGCCGGCGATGAGCCCCCGGTACTCGGCGACGTTGTTCGTGGCCGTGCCGATGTACTCGGCGGCCTCGGCGAGCGCCTCGCCGGTCGCCGCGTCCAGCACGACGGCGCCGTAGCCGGCGGGCCCCGGGTTGCCCCGGGAACCGCCGTCCGCCTCGACGATGAAGCGAGGGGCCACGGGGCTTACAGGCCGGACTCGGAGGTGCGGACCAGGATGCGGCTGCAGTTCTCGCAGCGGACGACCTGGTCCGGCGCGGCGGCGCGGACCTCGTTGAGCTCGGTGATGTCCAGCTCCAGGCGGCAGCCCTCGCAGCGGCGCTGGTTCAGGCGCGCCGCACCGATGCCGCCCTGCTTCTCCCGCAGCCGGTCGTAGAGCTTGAGCAGGTCGGCCGGGACGGAGCCGGCGACGATCTCGCGCTCCTTGGTGACCGAGGCCGCCTCGGCGTCGATCTCGGCGACGGCCGCGTCGCGGCGCGCGACGGCGTCGTTGACCTTGGCCTGGACGGACGCGACGCGGCCGGTCAGCTCGGTGACCCGCTCCTGCGCGGACTCGCGGCGCTCCATGACCTCCAGGACGACGTCCTCCAGGTCGCCCTGGCGCTTGGCGAGCGAGGCCACCTCGCGCTGCAGGTTCTCCAGGTCCTTGGCGGACATGCCGATGCCGGTGTCCAGGCGCTGCTGGTCACGGGCGGCACGCTGGCGGACCTGGTCGACGTCCTGCTCGGCCTTGGTCTGCTCGCGGGCGGTGTCGCTTTCCTCGGTCTGCGCGGCGACGAGGAGGTCGCGGTGCTGGGTGAGGTCGGCCTCGAGGGAGGCGATCTCGGCGTGCTCGGGCAGGGTCGTGCGCTTGTGGGCGAGCTGACCGAGGCGGGTGTCCAGCGCCTGGAGGTCGAGGAGGCGGATCTGGTCGGCGGGCGCGGCGTTCAGTTGGGGGCTCCTGTTAGTGGTTGTAAGCGGTGGACGCCGCGTGGGCGGTCCAGGGGTCGGTGACGATCTTCGAGACGTGGGTGCGCAGGCCCCAGCCGTGCCGGTCGGAGATCTCGTCCAGCTGGGCGGCCGCCTGCTCGGCCCAGGGCCACTCGGTGGCCCAGTGCGCCGCGTCGACCAGCGCCAGCGGGCTGTGGTGCTGGGCTTCGGACGCGGGGTGGTGGCGCAGGTCGGCGGTGACGTAGGCGTCCACGCCGGCGGCCCGCACCGCGTCGAAGAGGGAGTCGCCGGAGCCGCCGCAGACCGCGACGGTGCTGATGGTGCGCGCGGGGTCGCCGGCGACGCGGATGCCCTGGGCCGTGGCGGGCAGCCGCTTGGCGGCGTGCTCGGCGAAGGCGGCCAGATCCATGGGCGGGTCGAGCTCGCAGACGCGGCCGAGGCCGCGGCGGCCCGCGGGGTCGTCCGGGTCGGGCACGAGCGGGCCGGTGACGCGCAGGCCCAGCGCGCCGGCGAGGGCGTCGGAGACGCCGGGGTCGGCGCGGTCGGCGTTGGTGTGCGCGACGTGCAGGGCGATGTCGTTCTTGATCAGGGTGTGCACGGCCCGGCCCTTGAAGGTCGAGGCCGCGACGGTGGTCGTCCCGCGCAGGTAGAGCGGGTGGTGCGTGACCAGGAGGCCGGCACCGAGCTCCACGGCCTCCTCGACGACCTCCTGGACGGGGTCGACCGCGAACAGGACCCGGGTGACCGGGGCGCCGGGGTCGCCGCAGACCGTGCCGACGGCATCCCACTGCTCGGCCCGCTCGGGGGGCCAGAGGGCGTCGAGGGCGGCGATGACTTCAGACAGTGCGGGCACGGAGGAAAGGCTACCTGTCCGCCGTGCCCGCGCGGCCATCGCTCAGCGCATGGCCATGCCGGGGGTTCCGGGCCGGGGTGCCGGCCCGGGGTGCCCGGTTACTTCACGAGGAAGCCGCGGAGGTCGTCGAGGACGCTGTTGGCGGCCGTGACGCCCAGGCCCAGGTACCAGGTCTCGTCCTTGACGTCCTTGGCCCGGTCCTCCTTGACCGCCTTCAGGCTCTTCCACAGCGGGTTGCCCTCGGCGGCGTCGCGCTTGGTCTTGTCCGGGGCGCCGTAGACGCCGGTGAAGATCCAGTCGGCGTCGGCCTGGTCGATCTGCTCCGGGGAGATCTCCACGGCGAGCTTGTCGGCCTGCTGGTTCTTCGGGCGCGGCAGGCCGGCGTCCTTGAGGATGGTGCCGATGAACGACTGCTGGGCGTACAGGCGGGTGAACTGCGGCAGGTAGCGGACCATGCTGATGGTCGGCTTCTTGTCGCCCAGGTCCTCGCCGAGCTTCTTGGCCTTGGCCTCGTAGTCCGCGATCTGCTTCTTGGCGTCGTCAGTCTTGTCCAGGGCGGCCGCGTTGAGGAGGTAGTTCTCCTTCCACGTGAAGCCGGGGCGGATGGAGAAGACGGTCGGGGCGATCTTGGCGAGGTCCTTGTAGTTCTTCTCCGCGCGCAGCTTGCTGCCCAGGATCAGGTCGGGCTTGAGCTCGTTGATCGCCTCGAGGTCGAGGTTGTTGATGGTGCCGACGCTCTTGGGCTCGCCGACGTCCTTCTTCAGGTACTCCGGTATCTCCTGGCTGCCCTCGCTGGGGGCCCAGCCGACCGGCTGGACGCCGAGCGAGACCACGTTGTCGAGCTCGCCGACGTCGAGGACGACGACGCGCTTCGGGCGCTCCTTGAGCTCGGTCTTGCCGAGCGCGTGCGTGATGGTGCGCGGGAACTGGCCCGCCTTGGCGTCCGTGCCGAGCTTGGCGGTCTCCTCGGCGGCCTTGCCGTAGTCCTTGCCGCCCTGCGCCACGGACTTCGAGCCGTTCCCGGCGTCCTTGCCGGCATCGTTCTTGTCGTCCGACGAGCCGCAGGCAGCGAGGGTGAGCGCGGCGGCTACGGACAGGGCAACGGCTGCGGGGCCGCGGCGGCGAAGGGACATCACGTACTCCAGGGGTCGCGTCCGCCCGGCCCTTACGAGCCGGCGGGGGTGGTGGTCAAGAGCGCCTGTTCAGCCACCCCCCACGGCAACTTAGGCGCGCCTTACCTTACGTGAACCGCCGGGCCGTGCAAGCACACCCTCTTCTTGTTCACCAGGCGAATCGGACAAGGGCCACCCTTACGCGTGAAGCGGGCCGACTCTCATTGTTCGGCTGGAAGTGCGATAACTACGTTCAGTGCCGGAGGTGACGTTTCTCATGACGGTCTGTGCCCCCCAGAGCACTCCACAGAGCACCCCGCGGAGTGGCTCGATGGACATGAGACGCGCGGCGTTCACGGTCACGGCGAACGGCTCGTACGCCGCCCGGCTGGCCCTCGACGGCGGCACGGGCGGCTGGTTCCCCGAGCGCTGGACGCTCGACGGGCCCGAGCCCTACGCCGTGCCGCTGCCCGGCAGCCAGCCCGAGGAGCCCGACAGCGAAGTGCAGCCGCTCGCCGACGGGCGGGTCCTCATCCGCCGCCGCGTCGCCGAGCGGCACACCCTCTCGCTGCTCTACCCCACCGGCCCCGGCACCGGGGAGCTGGCCGTCGGCGCCGTCGAGTGCGCCCGGCTGACCCTGCTGCCCCCCGCGCCGGGCGGCTCCGTCGCCTACGGGCTCGTGCACGCCGAGCGGACCACCGCGCTGTGGCGGCTGCACGGCGGCTCCTTCGGGCCCGAGCGGGTCGTCGAGGTGCCGGGCCGCTGCGCCGGCGGCGCCTGGCTCGACCGCGCGGGCCGGCTGCTGGCCCTCGACCGCGAGCTGGACGGCCGCACCAAGACCGTCGTCGTGGACCTGGAGCGCGGCGGCGAGACCAGCCCCCTGCTGCAGATCACCGAGGAGAGCAACGACCGGCTGCTGCTCGCCGACCCGTACAGCGGCCTGCTGCTCGTACGGTCCGACGCCCCCGGCCAGGACCGGCTCGGGTGGGGCGTGCTCGGCTCCGCCCGCCCCGTGCGCTTCCCGGAGTGCCTGCGGCCCGCGGGCGCCGCGCTCACCCCCTTCGCCGCCCAGCCCGGGCAGGAGCTCACGCCCGAAGGGTGCGCGGTGGCCTTCCGGGTCGAGGGCGCCACCGGCAGCTGGGTCGGCGTGTGGCGTCCCGCGGGGAAGCAGCTCCAGCAATTCCCGGCACCCGCCGGGTGGCTGGTCGGAGCCGGCCTGTGGACCAGCGGCGGCGAACTGCGGCTGCCGTTCGTCACACCGTACGTCCGCTGCGGCCTGGCACGGCTGCGGCTGCCGGAAGGGGAGCGGGGGGAGACCCGGGATACCGGCGGGCGCGGTGCGGCGCGGGACGCGGCCCCCGGCGGGCCGCGCACCGCGCCGGGTCAGGCACCGAGGCCTCCTCTGGAGCAAGTGCAGCAGCCCCTGCCACCGCACATGCCCCCGTCCGGCCCCCAGCTCCGGACCGGGTCCGCCCCGACGGGCGACCAGCAGCCACAGACGCCGCCGCCGCCTCCGCCTGCGGCGCCCGCCCCCGCGCCCGTGCAGCAGCGGACACAGCAGCCGCTGCTGCAAGTACCGCGCCCGGCGCCGGAGCAGACCCCCGCCGGGCCGCAGCGGCCACAACAGCCGTTGCTGCAGGGGGTGCCGCGCCCGGCACCGGAGCCCGCCCCCGCGACGGGGCCGGTGCCGCTGCTCCAGGAAGCGCCGCGCCCGGCACCGGAGCAGCCGCAGCCGCAGCCGCTGCTGCGGGAACCCTCCCGCCCGGCGGAGCCGCCGGCTCCCGTTGCGCCGCACCAGTCACAGCCGTTGCTGCAGGAAGTACGGGCCTCCGTGCCGCGGCCGGTCCGGCGGGTACCGGAGCCCGGGGCTGCGGGTGGGCCGCAGGTGCAGGTGCCGTTGCTGCATGAGTCGTCCCGCGCAGCGGAGCCGGTCCGGTCGGCTGCGGAGTCCGGGTTTGCGGGCGGGCCGCAGGTGCAGGCGCCGTTGCTCCAGGAAGCGCCGCGGTCGGTGCCGGAGCGGGAGCCCTCCGCAGCGTCGCAGCGGGTAGCGCAGCCGCTCCTGCACGAAGTGCCCCGCGCGGCGTCGCCGCAGACGCCGCTGCTGCAGGAAGTACGGCCTGCCGGGCCGCAACCGGTCCGGTCGGCTGCGGAGTCCGGTTTCGCGGCTGGGTCGCAGGTGCAGGCGCCGTCACTGCACGAGACGCCCCGTGCTGCGGAGCCGTCTGTCCCTGCGGCGCCGGAGCCGGTCCGGCGGGTGCCGGAGCCCGGGGCTGCGGGTGGGCCGCAGGTGCAGGTGCAGGTGCCGTTGCTGCACGAGGTGCCCCGCGCGGCGGGGCAGCCCGCCCCCGTCATGCCGTCCGCACCGCAGGGGTTGCTGCAGGAAGTACGGTCCACCGGGCCGGAGCCGTCGTCCCTGCACGAGGTGGCCCGCCCGGCGGAGCAGCCGGGCTCGGTCGCGTCGCGTCAGCCGCAGCCGTTGCTGCAAGAATTGCCGACCCCCGGCCCGCCGCCGGCCCGCGTGCAGGTGCCGCTGCTGCAGGAAGTCCCGCCCCCGCAGGCGCAGCCGGCCCCCGCGGCGCGGCCGCAGCAGTCGTTGCTGCATCAGGTGCCTTGCCCGCCGCAGGCGTCCCCGCCGGAGTCGCCACCTCTCCTGGAGCGTCCCCACGAAGGGCCCCCGCCCTGCCCGCCGCCGCAGGCGGAGCGAGGCGAGTCGCCCGCGTCCGTGTGGACCGCCGTGCCTCCCACCGGACTTCCGGGGGCCGGCATGCCGGGCGCCTGGTCCGTGGCGGCTTCCGGGGGTGCGCCGTCCAGGCCCGTGCCCCTGCAGCAGGCACCGCTGGGAAGGGAGTCCCGGCCCTGAGCGGCCGCCGACTCGCGGCCCGGCCGGGTGGCCCGGGCGATCAAGGTCCCGTTAGAATCCGGGCGGGGGTTGCGCAGCTGTGCCGGACGGTGACGGTCACCGTCGTGAGCCGGACGGCCGTGCGCGGAGGACGTGTCGGCGTCCGCCGACACCGCGCGCCACTGCCGTGGCAGCCCCCTACGCGCAAAGCACGCATCCCCATCCGACGGAGTGACTTTCCCCATGCCCGACGCCCGAACCGACACGACCGAGGCGCGCCCCCTTGAGGCGTCCCAGGCCGCAGCCGCCGGCTCCGGCAGGCACCGTGGTCCGGCTTCCCCCGACGACAACAGCTCCCCCGCCCACGGCAAGCACCGCCGTACGCCGGAAGGCCACTGACCGGCGTCGCCGACGATTCCGGTCAGCCCTCGGGCGCCGGGTGGTCCCGCTCAGCGGAGACTCCCGGCGCCCGAGGCGTTTTCTCAGCCGGTTCTCAGCCGGGCCCGAGCTGCCACACCTCCGGCGCGGCGAACGTCTCCCCGGGCGGGCGCCCGGCGAAGTGCGGGGTGAGGAGCCCGTCCAGCTCCTCGGCGGTGAAGACCTTCCCGGCCGTGCCGAACTGCGCCGTGACCTTCGGCCGCTCCATGACGGCGACCATGCCGCCGTGTACGAGGAGCACCTGCCCGGTCACCCCGGCCGCGGCGGGCGCGGCGAGGTAGCCGACGAGGGGGGCGACGTGCTCGGGGGCCAGCGGATCGGGCCCGCCGTCCGCGGGCGTGCCGACCCCGGCGAAGATCTGCTCGGTCATCCGGGTGCGGGCCCGCGGGCAGATGGCGTTCACCGTGACCCCGTACTTGCGCAGGGCCTCCGCCGTGGAGGTGGTGAGGCCGACGACGCCGCCCTTGGCCGCCGCGTAGTTGGGCTGGCCGGGTGAGCCGATGAGGAACGCCTCGGAGGAGGTGTTGACGATCCGTCCGTACACCGGCCGCCCGGAGGCCTTCGCCCGTTCCCGCCAGTGCGCGGCCGCGAAGCGCACGGTGTTGAAGTGGCCCTTGAGGTGGACGCGGATGACCGCGTCCCACTCGTCCTCGGCCATGGAGAAGACCATCCGGTCGCGCAGGATGCCCGCGTTGTTGACGAGGACGTCGAGCGAGCCGTTGCCGGCGTCGGCGGCGAGCCGGACGAGGTCGCGGGCCGTCTCGAAGTCGGCCACGTCGCCGACGTGGGCGGTGGCGCGGCCGCCGGCCGCCCGGATCTCGGCGGCGACGGCCTCGGCGGGCGCGGCCGACGCCTCGCCGGAGCCGTCCGCGCCGGGCTGCCCGTAGTCGTTGACGACGACGTGCGCGCCGAGCCGGGCCAGTTCCAGGGCCTCCGCCCGGCCGAGGCCGCGCCCCGCGCCGGTGACGATCGCGGTCCTGCCGCGCAGGGACACCATGCCCGTCACCCCCTCAGATCTCGATGCACGTGCGCAGCGCCTCGCCCGTCCGCATCTGTTCCAGGGCGTCGTTGACGCCGGACAGCGGGACCCGGTGGGTGATCAGGCCCGCGAGGTCGATGCGGCCGGCCCGCCACAGGGCGACGGCCCGTTCGTACGAGCGCAGGATGTCCCCGCCGCCGTAGAGGGACGGCAGGATCTTCTTCTCGTCGAAGAACAGCTCGAACATGTTGATCTGGAAGAGGTCGTCCATGGCCCCGGCCCCGACGATGCAGAGCGTCCCGCCGCGCCGCGTCGCGTCGTACGCGGCCCGGGCGGTGGCGGAGGTGCCGACGACCTCGAAGGCGTAGTCGAAGCCCTCGCCGCCGGTGACGCGTGCCCGGGCGTCGGCGAGCCCGTCGGGCGCCACGGCCTCGGTCGCGCCGAAGCGCAGCGCGGCCTCGCGCCGGGAGGCGACCGGGTCGACGGCGACGATCTGCGCCGCGCCCGCGGCCCGCGCGCCCTGGATCGCGCAGATCCCGACGCCTCCGCACCCGATGACGGCGACCGAGGAACCGGCGCTGACGTCGGCGGTGTTGAGGGCGGCGCCGAGGCCGGTGGTGACGCCGCAGCCGATGAGGGCGGCGATGTCGTAGGGCAGGTCGTCGGGGATGGGCACGGCGCAGCCGGCGCCGACGACGGCCTCCTCGGCGAAGGTGCCGGTGCCGGCGAAGCCGAAGAGGTCGGAGCCGCCCAGGCGGAAGTTGGGGGTGCCGGCCTCCATGAGGCTCGCCAGGCACAGCTGGCTCTGGCCGCGCTTGCAGGCGGGACAGCCGCCGCAGGGCGGCAGCCAGCAGACCAGGACGCGGTCGCCGGGCTGCAGCCCGGTCACGCCCTCGCCGACCTCGACGACTTCGCCGGCGCCCTCGTGCCCGGGGACGAAGGGCACCAGCTGGGGCAGCACCCCGCTCATGGCGGAGAGGTCGGAGTGGCACAGCCCGGTGGCCCGCATGCGCAGCCGGACCTTGCCGGGGCCGAAGCCCACCGCCTCGACGTCGTCGCGGACTTCGAGCCGGGGCCGTCCCGTCTCGTGCTGTACGGCTGCGCGCATGACGGACTCCTCTGACGTGGGAACGGCGGGGGAAGAAACGGCGGGGGAAGAACGGCGGGGGAGGGGCCTGTGCGGGTGGCGTGGAAAAGGCTTCCGCGGGCGGGCGGGCACGTCCGGGTGCGCCCCCTGCTCACCCGTGCTCACCCGTGGGTGACGACCGTGTCCGCGAGGACGGGTGCGTCGTCGCGCTCCACGGCGCTGACGGCGACCTGGATCCGGCCGGGCGCCGGGGTCTCCCGCCACATCCGCACGCGCAGCGTCTCGCCGGGGTAGACGACGCCGGCGAAGCGGGTGCGGTACGCGCGGACGCGGGTGACGTCCCCGGCGAGGGCGGTGTCGACGACGGCCTTGAGGGCGATGCCGTACGAGCACAGGCCGTGCAGGATCGGCCGGTCGTAGCCCGCGAGCTCGGCGAACTCGGGGTCGGCGTGCAGGGGGTTCCAGTCGCCGGAGAGGCGGTAGAGGAGCGCCTGGTCCTCGCGGACGGGCCGCTCCACGGTGGCGTCGGGGGCGCGGACGGGCGCCTCCAGGCGGGTGGAGGCGCCGCGTTCGCCACCGAAGCCGCCCTCGCCCTTGACGAAGATCTCGCTCTCGCCCGTCCACAGCGGCCCGTCGGCGTCCGCCGCCTCCGAGCGCAGCACGATGACGGCCGCCTTGCCCTTGTCGTGGACGGCGGCGACGCGGGAGGTGAGGGTGGCGGTGCCGCGGACCGGAAGCGGGCGGTGCACGTCGAGGGACTGGCCGCCGTGCAGCACCGCGGCGAGGTCGATGTCGATGCCGGGGGCGGAGAGGCCGCCGGCCTGCGCGACGCCTCCGCCGGCGACGGTGGCGAAGCTCGGGAGGACGTGGAGGCGGCTCTCCAGGGTGTACCGGAGCTCGTCCGGGTCCGTGGCCGGGGTGCCCGCGCCGATGCCGAGGTGGTAGAGCAGGACGTCCTTGTGATCCCAGGTCAGGGAGGTGCTGCGCGGGGCGGCGGCGACGGCCCGGCGTACGTCGATGGGCATCGGGAACCTTCCTAGAACGCGTTCTAGCCGATCCGATGGAACCCCCTGTATAGCCGGGTCCGGGACAAATGTCACGGGTGGCCGCCCACACTTGCATCTGCCCAGCTCAGCGGCGGGTTCCTTAGGGTCGGAGCCATGACCGACAGCACGGCCGGGACCGAACGGCACAAACCACCGGGGAGATTCGCCTTCCTTCCCTGGCTCTTCATGCTCACCGGGGACGTCCAGGACCTGTTTCAGGGAGAGGTGCCGCTGCCCTGGCTGGGCGGGCCGGGCGTGCTGGCCTTCGCCGCGCTGTACACCCTCACGGTCTTCACCGGCCTCGACGTGCGGTACAAGACGACCCGCGTCCCGCGCCTCTCGCTCGCCGGACTGGCCGCCGTCACCTACGCGCTGACCCTCGGCTACGGCGGCGACTGGCTGCTGTGCTTCCCGCTGCTGTCGCTGGCCTCCGGCATCGTGCTGCGGCGCGGGCTGACCGAGAGCGGGCGCCGGCTGGGCATCCTGGTCTTCACCCTGGCCGGCTCGGCCGGGGTGATCGCGAGCCTGCGCGGCGGCCCGTCGGAGTCGCTGACCGTCGCCTACGGGACGCTGCTCTCGGGCTTCGTCACCGCCGCGATCCTCAGCCTCTTCGAGACGGTCGCCCAACTGCGCGCCACCCGCGAGGAGCTGGCCCGCAGCGCCGTCGAGCGGGAACGGCTGCGGTTCTCGCGCGACCTGCACGACCTCCTCGGGCACACCATGTCCGTCATCGTCGTCAAGGCCGAGGCCGTGCGCCGGCTCGCCCCGCGCGACCTGGACGCCGCCGTCGGGCAGGCGGCCGACATCGAGGCGGTGGGCCGGCAGGCCCTCACCGAGATCCGCGAGGCCGTCACCGGCTACCGCGAGGGCACCCTCACCACCGAACTCGACCGCGCCCGCTCCCTCCTGGAGGCCTCCGGCATCACCGCCGACCTGCGCCAGTCCGGCCCCCCGCTGCCGCCGCAGACCGCGGCCCTGCTGGGCTGGGTCGTCCGCGAGGGCGTCACCAACGTCGTCCGGCACAGCGGCGCGCGCCGCTGCACGGTCGAAGTGCGCGGCGAGACCGACCAGGTACGCCTGGAGATCACCGACAACGGGCGCGGCGTAGGCTCGGAGCGGACCGTGCCGGGGACGGGCCTGAAGGGCCTGACGGAGCGCATGGCCGCCGCGGGCGGCCACCTGACCGCCGGCCCGGACGGGCGCAAGGGCTTCCGGCTCGTGGCCGAACTGCCCGTGGACCCGGAGTCCGAGGAGGACCACCGCTCATGATCAGACTGCTCCTCGCCGAGGACCAGAAAATGATGCGGGGCGCGCTCGCGCTGCTGCTCGGGCTGGAGGAGGACATAGAGATCGTCGCCCAGGTCGGCGACGGCGACGAGATCGTCCCCAAGGCCCTGGAGACCGAGCCCGACGTCGCGCTCCTCGACATCGAACTGCCCGGCCGCAGCGGCCTGGACGCCGCCGCCGACCTGCGCGCCCGGATGCCCGGCTGCCAGGTGCTGATCCTCACCACCTTCGGCCGGCCCGGCTACCTGCGCCGCGCGATGGAGGCCGGAGCGTCCGGCTTCCTCGTCAAGGACGGCCCGGTGGAGGAACTGGCCGCGGCGATCCGGCGCGTCCTGGCCGGGGAGCGCGTCATCGACCCGGCCCTGGCCGCCGCCGCCCTCAGCGCCGGCCCCAACCCCCTGACCCAGCGCGAGCGCGACGTCCTCGCGGCCGCGGTCGACGGGGCGACGGTGGCCGACATCGCGGCGAAGGTCCACCTGTCGCCCGCGACGGTCCGCAACTACCTGTCGGCGGCCATCGGCAAGACCCGCACCCGCAACCGCATGGAGGCCGTCCGCGCGGCCCGGCAGAACGGGTGGCTGTGACCGGCTGAGCACGAGAGCCCCTGCGACCCGCGCATCGGCGGGCCGCAGGGGCTCGTACAAGACAGGCGGCGGACGAGTCGGCCTGTACGCCGGGTTCTGTCTCCCGGGTCCCTTGCGGGGCCCGGGGTAGCGGCCATCCATCTAGGCCTGCCGTTGCCGGCAGGCTCGTGCGGTCTACCCGCGGACTCGGGCGGGCAGCCCTCGATCGTCCGCGCAGGGCCGCCGCGAAGGCGGCCCCTCTTGACCTTGCTCCGGGTGGGGTTTACCTAGCCGCCTGAGTCACCTCAGGCGCTGGTGGTCTCTTACACCACCGTTTCACCCTTACCGGAAGCCTTGCGGCCCCCGGCGGTCTGTTTTCTGTGGCACTGTCCCGCGGGTCACCCCGGGTGGGCGTTACCCACCACCCTGCCGTATGGAGCCCGGACGTTCCTCGGGGGATCCGAAGACCCCACGCGGCCGCCCGGCCGGCTCGTCCGCCGTGCCGACCATGCTACCTGGCGGGGGCTGTCACGATCGCCCCGGGAGAACCCGGTGCCCGCCCGCCGCCGCTCCCGGCTAGGCCGGGGCGAACCACACCTTGTCGCGGCCCGGGTCCGCCTCGATCACGCGGACCCGCATGCGGTGCCCCAGGGGCAGGGGCGGGCCGTCGCCGTCGCCTTCGATGTGGCCGATCACCGCCGGCTCGTAGAGGTGGACCGTGCCCGCGGTCGGGCGGTCCGCCCGGACGTCCACCACGTAGGCGTCGAAGACCTGGCCGATCCGGTCGCGCAGCAGCGCCGCCTCGACCAGGTCCACGCACTCCCGCTCCACCAGGCCCGCGCGCCGCGCCCCGGCCTCCATCTCGCCCGGCAGGGCGTCCAGCGCGGCGCGCACCCACTCGGGCGGGTCGGTACCCGCGGCTGCGGCGAGGCACAGTTCGCCGGTGTAACGGTCGACCAGGCGGCGCAGGGGAGCGGTGCAGTGCGCGTACGGGGCGGCGAGGGCGGCGTGGCCGGGATCCGCCGGCAGCGGGAGTTCCGTGGGGCGTTCGCGGTCGAAGACGGTGTAGCCCGCGCCGCGCAGCAGCGCCGTGCACTCCTGGAGGAAGGCCGCGTGCTGGGTGTGGGAAGGGTCGAGCGCGCGGATGACGACCGCGTACGGCATGTCGTCCGGCCAGGTGACGCCGAGGGCGCGCGCCACGCGCCGCAGCCGGTCGACCGCCCGCTCGGGCGCGGCGGGCAGGGTGCGCAGGATGCCGGTGCCCGCGCGCAGCATCAGCTCGGCCGCGGCCATGCCGGTCATCAGGGATATCTGGGCGTTCCAGCCGTCCGCCGGCAGGGGTGTGCGGTAGGCGAGCGCGTAGTGGCCGCCGCGGCGCACGATCTCCTGCTCGGGGACGTTGAGGGAGATGCCGCCCCGGGCGCGCTCCAGGGCTTCGCGCCGCATCCCGATCTCGCGCAGCAGGGCCAGCGGCTCCTCGGCCCTGCCGGAGTCCACGGCGGCCTGGACGGCCGCGTAGTCGAGCCGGGCCCGGCTGCGGACGAGCGCGCGCCGCAGGTCCGTCCCCTCGACGCGGCCGTCCGCGTCGAGGTCGAAGCGCCACAGCAGGGCGGGCCGGCTGTGGTCGGGGAGCAGGCTGGCCGCGCCCTCGCCGAGGACGGCGGGGTGGAGGGGGACGCGCCCGTCGGGGTAGTAGAGGGTCATGACGCGGCGGTGCGCCTCGGCGTCCAGGGCCTGGCCGGGGCTGACGAAGGCGGCGACGTCGGCGATCGCGTAGTGCACGCGGAAGCCTCCGCCGTCGCGCCGCTCCAGGTACATCGCCTGGTCGAGGTCCATCGAGCCGGGCGGGTCGATGGTGAAGAGCGGCAGCTCGCCGGCGTCGTACGCCGGGAGGCGGGGCCGGCGCGCGGCCTGCTCGGCCTCCGCGAGGGCGTCGGCGGGAAACTGCTCGGTCACCCCGGTGTCCTCGCGCAGCCGGCGCAGCGCCGCCCGCAGGGGGCTGCCGTCCGCGTCGGTCACGTGCATCTTGCGGCGAGGCATGGGACGAGCGTATTTCCGGTGCGGGCGCGGGGCACGGTGAGCGTGGCGTGCGGCGTTAGGCTCGTCGGGGCGCCCGTCCGGCTCCGCCGTCCGCGCCCGCATCCGAACCGATGGGAGAAGACACCGTGCTCGTGCTGTTGCCGCCGTCCGAGGGGAAGGCCGCCGCCGTCGGTTCCGGCGCCGGGGCCGCGCTGGAGGTCGGTGCGCTGTCGCTGCCGGGGCTGGCCGGGGCGCGCGAGACCGTGCTGGCGGAGCTGGTGGAGCTCTGCGCGGGCGACGAGGACAAGGCCGCGGAGGTGCTCGGCCTGTCCCCGGGGCTGCGGGGCGAGATCGCGAAGAACGCGGCGCTGCGCACGGCGGGCACCCGCCCGGCGGGCGAGGTCTACACCGGCGTCCTCTACGACGCACTCGGCCTGGCCTCCCTGGACGCGGCGGCGCGGGAGCGGGCGGAGCGCTCGCTGCTGGTCTTCTCGGGGCTGTGGGGCGCGGTCCGCGTCGGTGACGCGATCCCGTCGTACCGCTGCTCGATGGGCGTCAAGCTGCCGGGTCCGGGCGCCTTGGGTACGTACTGGCGCGGCCTCATGGACGACCATCTGCCGCAGGAGGCGGGCGACGGGATGGTGCTCGACCTCAGGTCGGCCGCGTACGCCGCCGCGTGGAAGCCCAAGGGCGCGCTCGCGGAGCGGACGGCGACCGTCCGGGTGCTGCAGTCGAAGCTCGTGGACGGGGTCGAGAAGCGGTCCGTCGTGAGCCACTTCAACAAGGCCACCAAGGGCCGGCTGGTCCGGGACCTGCTGACGGCGGGCGCGGAGCCGGACAGGCCGGCGGAGCTCGCGGAGGCGCTGCGCGGCCTCGGGTACGCGGTGGAGGGCGGGGCGCCCGCGAAGGGCGGCAAGCCGTGGGCGCTCGACGTGGTGGTGACCGAGCTCTGAGGCCCCCCTGTTGCACATAGTGCAACGCTCGTTGCATTAAGTGGCGGCGCCGCGCAGGATGGCCCCGTGACCGCCGCCGCGCCCGCCTCCGTCCTCGGCCTCGCCCCCGTCCTGCCCGTCGCCGTCCTCCCCGACGCGTCCGACGCCGTGCCCCTCGCCCGCGCGCTCGTCGCGGGCGGGCTGCCGGCGATCGAGGTGACGCTGCGGACGGACGCGGCGCTCGATGCGATACGGGCCGTCGCCGCGGAGGTCCCGGAGGCGGTCGTGGGCGCGGGGACCGTCCTCTCCCCGGCCGCGGCGGACGCGGCGGTCCGCGCCGGGGCCCGCTTCCTGGTCAGCCCGGGCTGGACGGACCCGCTGCTGGAGGCCCTGCGGGAGACGGGACTGCCGTTCCTGCCGGGCGTCTCGACCGTCTCGGAGGTCATGGCCCTGCTGGAGCGCGGGGTGAGCGACATGAAGTTCTTCCCCGCCCAGGCCGCGGGCGGCGCGCCCTACCTCCGGTCCCTGGCCTCCCCGCTCCCCGGCGCCCGCTTCTGCCCCACCGGCGGCATCGGCCCCGGCACGGCCCCGGCCTACCTGGCCCTGCCGAACGTCCCCTGCGTCGGCGGCTCCTGGATGCTCCCCCCGGCCGCCCTCGCCCGCCGCGACTGGCCCCGGGTGACACAACTGGCCCGCCGAGCGGCCCGCCTGACCCCCGGCCCTGCCTGACTTGCCTGACGGGCCGCCCGGCTGCCCGCCCCCGCCCCACCGAGTCGCTCACTTCGACGGTGTCGCGCACGAACGCGAACTCGGCCTTGTCGGCGGCGGCCAGGGTCGCCGTGATGGAGAACCTCACGGGCGCGTGGATCACCTCGTCCAGGCCGTGGCGCGGATGGCTCGCCGTCACCGCTGCGCCTCCCGCCAAGCGCCGATCAGCCCGGGCAGGGCGACGACGGCGGCGCCGGGTATCCACCACGCGAGGTCGCCCCGGAACCAGATGGTCCCCGGCGTGATCACGGCGGCGTGGAGCAGGCCCGCGCAGCCGAACATCAGCTGGTAGCGGGCGAACCACCGGGATCGGTCCCGCACCGTGGAGTCCAGGGCTTGCGCCCGGGCCGGTGCCGTTGCCGCGGCGGTCGAGTGCCGCTACGAGCCGAACGTGAAGTTGGAGTGGTTCGTGGCCAGTTGCCTGCCGTCCGGGCCGTATGCCGTGACCTGCAGCTGCCAGCGCACCGACGGTGTCGGGACGAGGAACGTCGGGTGCCAGTCCGTGCTGTCCCAGGCCAGGACCGGGGAGCCGATCACGCTGTCGCCGCTCATGCTCTGCTTGGTGACGTCGTTGTAGGTGTGCCACCTGATGGAGCCCGTCCTGCCCTTGAGGCCGGTGAAGGTCACGTTCACCTTGACCTTGGTGACCGTCGGGGTGACCGCGCCCTGGGTGAGGACGCTGACGACGCGTGCGGACACCGCGGGCGAAGACGGCGAGCGGGCGGTGTGGGAGGGCGTGGCCGGCGGGGACGGCGTTCCCGGAGGCGAGCTCGCCGGGGCCGGCGGGCTCGTCGCCGGTGGGGGAGCGGTCGTCGGGTCGCGCCCGCCCGCCTCGTCCGCCTCGAAGGGGCCCGCCTTGAACAGCACCGGGAGGATCGCCGCCAGCACCACGGCCAGGCCGGCGGTCACCCAGTACTTCCACACGTGGGACCAGAAGCGGTTCTCGGGCGGTTGCGGTTGCGGTTGTGGAGGTTCTCCGTCGTGGCTCACCGCGCCACCTCCCCCGTGGTGTCCGGCCTCGCCTCCTGGGACGGTACACCTGGAACGAGTCGTTCGGGCGGGTACGGAGCAGGCGGGGCGGAACTGCCGGGGAAGGCCGTGACGCGACTCTTCACAGCCGCCCCGGGCGCGCGCAATCTGAACGGCATGACCCCCCTCTCCGAAAACCCCTTCACCCTCGGAGTGGCCTCCGGCGACCCGCTGCCGGACTCCGTCGTGCTGTGGACCCGGCTCGCCCCCCGGCCCCACGAGCCGGGCAACGGCCTGCCCGCCGAGGGCGGCATCGCCGTCCAGTGGGAGCTCTCCGAGGACGACGCCTTCCGCCGCGTCGTGCGGAGCGGCACGGCCGACGCCCCGGCCGCCGACGGCCACACCGTGCACCTGGACCTCTGCGGCCTCGAACCCGGCCGCGCCTACTGGTACCGCTTCCGCGCCGAGCGCTGGATCAGCCCGGTGGGCCGCACCCGCACCGCGCCCCGGGCCGACGCCTCCGTCGCCGCCGCCCGCTTCGGCCTGATCTCGTGCCAGCAGTACGACGAGGGCTACTACACCGCCCTCGGCCACCTCGCGCGCGAGGACCTCGACGCGGTGTTCTTCGTAGGCGACTACATCTACGAGAACGCCATCGACGCCCGCGCGGGCGCCCGGAACTACACCGAGCCGCTGCCGGAGTTCTACAACCACTGGACGCACACTCTGGAGGACTACCGCCAGCGGTACGCCCTCTATAAGACCGACACCGAGCTCCAGGCCGCGCACGCCGCCCACCCCTGGTACGTCACCTGGGACGACCACGAGGTCGAGAACAACTACGCGGGCGACGTCTCCCAGCACAACGACCCCGTCGACCGCTTCCGCGCCCGCCGCGCCGCCGCGTACCGCGCCTACTGGGAGAACATGCCGCTGCGCAGTCCCCAGCGGCCCGCCGGGCCGGACCTGCGCCTCTACCGGCGCTTCGCGTACGGCCGCCTCGCGCAGTTCGACCTCCTCGACACCCGCCAGTACCGCTCCGACCAGGCCTACGGGGACGGCTGGCACACCCCCGGCCCCGAGTCGCAGGACCCGGCCCGCACGATCACCGGCGACGAGCAGGAGCGCTGGCTCCTCGACGGCTTCCGCGCCTCCACCGCCACCTGGAACGTCGTCGCCCAGCAGGTGTGCTTCTCCCAGCGCAAGGAGACGCCCGACGAGTCCTCCCGGGTCAGCATGGACACCTGGGACGGCTATCCGGCCTCGCGCGCCCGCGTCCTGGCCGGCGCCGAGCGGGCGGGCGTCCGGAACCTCCTGGTCCTCACCGGCGACGACCACACCCACTGCGCGTACGAGGTGAAGAAGGACTTCGACGACCCGGACTCCGCCACGCTCGGCGTGGAGTTCCTGGGCACCTCCGTCTCCAGCGGCTTCGACGGGCAGGAGCGCCCCGAGGACTGGGAGACGGCGCGCGAGGCGAACCCGCACCTGAAGTACTACGACGCGCGGCGCGGGTACGTCGTCCTCTCGCTCGACCCCGAGCGCGTGCGGGGCGACTTCCGGACGGTGTCCGGGGTCACCACGCCGGGCGCGCCGGTCTCGACCGCCGCGTCGTTCGTCTCGGAGGCGGGTACTCCGGGGCTCCGGGAGGCGTGACGGCCCGGTGACGCCTTCCGGGGTCAGTGCATCCCGTCACACCCGCCCCCCGAATAACGTGTAAGACCCAAGTAGCGGTCGCGGTCATGACACCATGGTTGAACAGACGACCACCATGAGCACGGAGCACGGAGCGCGACGCATGACGGACCCCGGCCAGGACACGGCCGAGCAGGAGCAGCAGCCCGCCCGGCCCGCCGAAGGCCACTCCGCGGGCCCCGGCATAGCCGGGGCCCGTGCCGCCCGCGCCACGGGCCTCATCGTCACCCTCGTCCTCGGCGGCCTGACCGCGCTGCCGCCGCTCTCCATGGACATGTACCTCCCGGCCCTGCCGGAGGTCACCGGCGCGCTCCACAGCCCCGCCGCGACCGTCCAGCTCACCCTCACCGCGTGCCTCCTGGGCATGGCGCTCGGCCAGCTCGTCGTCGGTCCCATGAGCGACAAGTGGGGGCGCCGCCGCCCCCTCCTCGCCGGCATGGCCGTCTACGTCGTGGCCACCGCCGCCTGCGCCCTCGCCCCGGACGCCGGGCTGCTGATCGGCTTCCGCCTCGTGCAGGGCCTCGCCGGTGCCGCCGGCATCGTCATCGCCCGGGCGGTCGTGCGCGACCTCTACGACGGCGTGGCCATGGCCCGCTTCTTCTCCACGCTCATGCTGATCTCCGGCGTGGCCCCCGTCGTCGCACCGCTCATCGGCGGCCAGATCCTGCGCCTGACCGACTGGCGGGGCGTCTTCGTCGTCCTCACCGCCGTCGGCCTGCTGCTCACCCTCGCCGTGTGGCGCTTCCTGCACGAGACCCTGCCGCCGGAGCGGCGCCAGGCCGGCGGCCTCGGCGCGGCCCTGCGGGCGATGGGCGCCCTCCTCTCCGACCGGGTCTTCACCGGCTACATGCTCGCGGGCGGCTTCGCCTTCGCCGCGCTCTTCGCCTACATCTCGGCGTCGCCCTTCGTCGTCCAGGACATCTACGGGGCCTCCCCGCAGACCTTCAGCCTGCTCTTCGGCCTCAACTCGATCGGCCTCGTGCTGGTCGGCCAGATCAACGGCAAGCTGCTGGTCGGCCGCGTGAGCCTCGACAAGGCCCTCGCCGTCGGCCTCGTGGTGATCGCCCTGGCCGCCGCGGCCCTGCTGCTGATGGCCTCCGGCGTCTTCGGGAAGACGGGCCTCGCGCCGATCGCGGGCGGGCTGTTCGTCCTGATGTCCGCGATGGGCCTGGCGATGCCCAACACCAACGCCCAGGCCCTGATGCGCTCCCGCGACGCCGCGGGCTCCGCCTCGGCTCTGCTGGGTACGTCCACGTTCCTGCTGGGCGCGCTGGCCTCGCCGCTCGTGGGCATCGCGGGGGAGGGCACGGCGGTGCCGATGGCGGTAGTGCAACTGGTGTGCGCCCTCGCATCGGCGACGTGCTTCCTGGTCCTGTGCCGCCCATGGCAACGCCGCGCCTGAGCCTCCGGCCCGGTACCGCCGATCACGTACGTCGCGGTCCTTCGCCACGGCGACGGCCTCGATGTTTCCGCCACGAGGACGGCTATCGACGACGGTGCCGTACCGGCCGTGCGCCGTGGCCTGATCGGCGCAGCCCCCGGCGTCCGCCGAGCCGGAGGAGCCTGGCGAGGCGGTGGCCGCCTCGATCTCCCCGCCGCGTCGGCGCGTAACGACGACGGTGCTGCCCGGCGGTGCCGGACCGGCCGTCCGCCGTGGCCTGATCGGCCGCAGGCCCCGGCGTCCGCCGAGCCGGAGGAGCCTGGCGAGGCGGCGCCCGCCTCGATGTTTCCGCCGCGACGGCGGGTAACGACGACGGCGCGGCCCGGCGGTGCCGTACCGGCCGTCCGCCGTGGCCTGATCGGCCGCAGGCCCCGGCGTCCGCCGAGCCGGAGGAGCCTGGCGAGGGGACGGCCGCCTCGATCTTCCCGCCGCGACGGCGGGTAACTACGACGGCGCGGTCCGGCGGTGCCGTACCGGCCGTCCGCCGTGGCCTGATCGGCCGCAGGCCCCGGCGTCTGCCCGGGCGGAGGAGCCTGGCGAGGGGACGGCCGCCTCGATCTTCCCGCCGCGACGGCGCGTGACTACGACGGCGCGGCTCGGCGGTGCCGGACCGGCCGTCCGCGTGCCTCGCCCGCCGTAGGTCCCGCGTCCGCCCGCATAGACTTCTTCAAATGCACGCCCCCCATTCCCTCCGGTCCGGCGACGAACTGCGTACCGCGCTCGCCGGGCTTCTCGACGGTCTGCCGCCGCGCCAGGCCGCGCAGGCCGTCGACCGGCTGATCGCCAACTACCGGGGGCTGACCCCCACCGACGCCCCCGTGCTGCGCGACCGCTCCGACGTGGCCGCGTACGCGGCCTACCGCATGCCGGCCACGTTCGAGGCCGTGCGGTCCGCGCTGGAGGCGTTCCGGGACCGGGTGCCGTCCTTCGTGCCCGCCTCGCACGTGGACGTGGGGGGCGGGACGGGCGCGGCGACGTGGGCCGTGGCCTCCGCCTGGGAGGGCGAGAGCCGGGAGACGACGGTCCTGGACTGGGCCGCACCCGCCCTCGCACTCGGTGCCGAGCTCGCCGGGGAGGCCTCCGAGCCCGCCCTGCGCGCGGCCCGCTGGGAGCGGGGGATCATCGGCGACGGACTGAAGGTGCCGGAGGGCACGGACCTCGTCACCGTCTCGTACGTGCTGAAGGAGCTGACCGACGCCGGCCGCGCCGCGGTCGTGGCCGAGGCCGCCCGCACGGCGCAGGCGGTCGTGATCGTCGAACCGGGCACGCCCGACGGCTACCTGCGGATCACCGAGGCGCGCGACCGGCTGACCGCGGCCGGCTTCCGCGTGGTCGCACCCTGCCCGCACAGCGCGGCGTGCCCGATCGAGCCGGGCACGGACTGGTGCCACTTCTCGGCCCGGGTGAGCCGCTCCTCGCTGCACCGGCAGGTCAAGGGCGGCTCACTGGCGTACGAGGACGAGAAGTTCTCGTACGTGGCGGCGGTACGGGGCGACGCTCCGGAGGCCGTCGCACCCGCGCGCATCGTCCGCAAGCCCCAGATCCGCAAGGGCCAGGTCCTCCTCGAACTCTGCACGGCCGAGGACGGCCTGACCCGCACCACGGTGACCAAGCGCCACGGCGACGCCTACAAGCGGGCGCGCGACGCGGGCTGGGGCGACGAGTGGCCCCCGGCCGGGTCATGACGACGTACCGGTCGCGGTGACGCCCCTTTCAGCAGGCCCGCTTCCCAGGAGGCGCACCCCGCAACTCCTGCGTGCAGCATTTCACGCTGCCGCCCCCCTTCAGCAGCTCGCCGAGATCCATCCCGATCGGCTCGTACCCCCGTGCGCGCAGCGGTTCGAAGAGCCCCACGGCCGCCTGCGGCAGCAGCACGTGCCGCCCGTCGGACACGGCGTTGAGGCCGAGGGCCGCCGCGTCCTCCTCGCTCGCGATCAGGGCGCCGGGGAACAGCCGTCTCAGCACGTCCCTGCTACCCGCCGAGAACGCGCCCGGGTAGTACATGATCTCGCCGTCGGTGGCGTCGTCGAGCACGCACAGCGCCGTGTCCAGGTGGTAGTAGCGGGGGTCGACGAGGTCGAGGCCGATCACCGGCCGGCCGAAGAACTCCTGTGCCTCGGGGTGGGAGAGCGGGCTGCTGCGGAAGCCGCGCCCGGCGAGCAGCCAGGAGGCGGTGACGGCGAAGTCGCCCTCGCCCTCGTTGATGTGCTCGGGTTCGAGCACGTCGGCGTAGCCCTGCTCCCGGAACCAGGCGGCGTGGACCGCGGCCTCGGCCGTCCGCTCGGGATGGGCGAAGCGCGCGCCGAGCACCCGGCCGTCCACGACGGTCGCGCCGTTGGCGGCGAAGACCATGTCGGGCAGTCCCGGCCGGGGCTCGAGCTCCTCGACGGTGTGCCCGAGGGCCAGATAGCGGTCCCTGAGGTCCTCCCACTGCGCGAGCGCGAGCGGGATGTCGACCGGCTTGGCCGGATCCATCCAGGGGTTGATGGAGTAGGTGACCCGGAAGTGAGCCGGGGGGCACATCAGATAGCGCCGCGGAGTGGCTGCGCGTGGAGCTGTACTACGCAAGGAGTGCTCCTCACGGTGGTGTTGGGCACGTACGGGATCGTCGTGCGTGCCCAAATCGTCCACGCTCCACGGGCTTTGGCGCATGAACCGTACGGGTGGTTTACCGCTGGCTCACTCACGCGCCGGTGGTTCCGCTTCGCCCTTCCCGCAACTTCCGCAGCAGTTCCCGCTTCTGGGTCGCCGCGTCCGCGCCGCCTCCCGCCCGCCCGCCCCTGCCGCCGCCGCGCAGGGCGTTGCGGGAGAGGTTGCTGCGGGTGCCGCCGACTCCGAGCATGCCGCCCGATCCGCTCCTGCTCATGGGGTTCTCCCTTCGCTTGAGCGAGACGATCCGTCTCGCTTCGCCTCAAGAATCCAACGAGACGTATCGTCTTGTCAAGACGATACGTCTCGCTCCATGCGTCGCTAGGATGCCGCCATGACCGACGCCCCGACCCCGTCCTCGCCGACCTCACCGTCCGCCAAGGCCCCCGACGCCTCCCGTCGCAGCGAGCGCTCCCGCCGCGCGATCCTCGACGCCGCCCTGGAGCTCGTCGGCGAGACCGGCTTCGCGAAGCTCACCATCGAGGCCATCGCCGCCCGCGCAGGCGTCGGCAAGCAGACCATCTACCGCTGGTGGCCCTCCAAGGCGGCGGTCCTCTTCGAGGCCTGCGTCCCCGAGGGCATCGACCCCGCCGCCATCGAACTCCCGGACACCGGCGACATCGCGGCCGACCTCAAGACCGTGCTGCGGGCCACCGTCGACGACCTCAACGACGCGCGCCTCGACGCCCCCACCCGCGCCCTGACCGCCGAGACCGCCAACGACCCCGAGCTCGGCCGCGCCCTCACCGAGAAGGTCCTCGAACCCCAGCTCCAGGCGTACGTCCGACGGTTGCGCGCCGCCCAGGAAGCCGGCCAGGTGGACCCGGACACCGACCTCCGCATCGCCCTCGAACTGCTGGTCGGCCCGCTCTTCCACCGCTGGCAGACCCGCACCCTGCCGCTCACCCACGCCTACGCCGACACCGTCGTCGACCTGGCCCTGCGAGGCCTCGTGCCGCGCCCGTGACCCGTCCGGCGCAGGCTCCGCACCGGCCGGGACGGCGGACCGGATAGATGGCCCCGCCCGCGCGAGCGGCCGGTCTCACACCCCCTGGATACGTCCGACGGTCACACCAGGCGCAGGATGGTGGCAGCATTGACCGCAGACCGCGGTCGAAGTGAGGGGATAGATGGAACGCAAGAGCAGGTTCTCCCAGTGGCTGCGCCGCCCCAGGAGCGGAGCGGGCGGCGGTACGGGCACGGGCGCGGCATCCGAGGCCGCCCGCGAGGAACTGCTCCTGGCCGCGGCAGCCGCGGGCTTCCCGCTGGCCCCGGCCGCGCACCCGTCCGGGTACGGCTGTTCCTGTGAGCGCATCGGCTGTCCCACCCCCGGCCGCCACCCGATCTCCTTCGCCTGGCAGACCCTCGCCACCACCGACGCCGAGAAGGTCACGGCGTGGCTGCGCAGCCAGCCGGAGGCCAATTTCGTCACCGCCACCGGCATCGCGCACGACGTGCTCGACGTCCCCCTCGAGGCCGGCCGGCAGGCCCTGGAGCGGCTGCAGAAGGCCGGGGTCGAGACCGGGCCCGTGGCCACCGTCGCCCCCGACCGCATGCTCTTCTTCACCGCCACCCGCGGCACCCCGGACGACGAGGACGAGTGGTGGCCCTGCGAGCTCGACTGCCATCCCGAGACGATGGACGAGCACCCGGGCCTGCGCTGGCACTGCCGGGGCAGCTATGTGCTGCTGCCCCCCTCACGGCTGCCGGAGGAGTCCGGCGTGGCCTGGCTGCAGGGCCCCGAGCGGCCGCTGCCGGATCCGCTGACGCTCCTGGAAACCCTCACGGACGCCTGCGCCCAGTACGCGGGCGACCGCCCCGATCACGAGGCGGCCTGGCCGATCGGTCGCTGACCCGATCTGATCCGGCATGACCGGTCCGGCGCCGGTCCGGCCCGACTGAGCGCCTGACCGACGCGCTCGACCGACGCGGCGCGACCGGCCCGGCCCGACCGACCCGGTTCGACCCACCGCCCGGTCCCGTACGCCCGGCGCGCTATTCGCCCTGCGCGGCCGTCATCGTGTCGATCCGGTTGAGGAAGTTGATCATCCCGCCGTCCGCGCCCCGCGGGGGCACCTCGACCGCCGCCTCCGAGACCCGCGTGTACGTCACCGAGCGCTTCAGCTCGCCCTTCAGCAGCGCCTTCGTCCGCGGGTCGGTGACCGCGGGCCGCAGCCCCTCGGCCATCGTGCGCTTCTCCCGGTGGTGCGCGGTGAAGAACACCAGCGCACCGCCGCCCTTGGTCCGCAGCGCCGGAGCGGGGAAGGCGGGGGCCTTCTCGGGGGTGTCGATGAACTCCGTCCAGAAGGTGGCCGTCCGGCGCACCTTGTCGCGCTCCTCCCGCAGCCCCGTGGTCCGCGGGCCCGGCACGAAGTCCCTGCCCTTGCCGGTGCGCAGGAAGTCGGTGTAGACGGCGCTCACCTTGTCGGGGCCGGTCATCAGGCCGTGGTCCCTGCCCTTGGCCGCCGGAACGGCCTCCGCGTAGCCGTCCTTGCCGGTCGTGAACTCCGGCACCTTCCCCGGGTTGACGATCGACAGGTAGGCCGCCTTCCACGGCTCCTTCACCCCGTACCGCGTGAAGACCACGAGCCAGCGGTTGGCGTCGCGGTTGCTGCGGGTGTCGGCGAGGAAGAACTTCGGCCAGCCGGCCTGCCGGGGGATCGTGAAGCGGGCGTCGTCGAGGACCAGGGAGGGGTACTTCGGGTTGCCGCCGGGCGTCTGGACGCTCTGCGCCGCCAGGTCGGCCTTGCCTATCTCGGCCAGCGCACCGGTCTCGACCCGGGCGATGACGCCCGGGTCGAGCTTGCGGTAACCCTCGTTGTAGCCGTCGGTGAAGGCTTTGAGGACCTTGGCGGCCTCAGCTTTGCCCACCGACGGGACGATCTCCCGTTCCCCGTGCACCGTCATGCACCCGGTCGCCGTCAGCAGCAGCGCCGCCGCCGTCACTGCTGTCCGCGTCGTGCGCGGTCTGCCGGCCCGCCGTCGTCTCATCGGGCTTCGACTCCTTGGTGGCTGCTCGGTTCGGCGCCACCCTACCCGGGGCGAAGAACACCAGGAGGGTGGGCACCAGATACAGCGCCCACACGGCCACCTGCAGCCAGGTCGGGTCCGGCTGGAAGTTGAAGACGCCCTTGAGCAGGGTGCCGTACCAGCTGTCGGCCGGGACCTGCTCGCTGATGTCGAAGGCCTTGTCCCCGAGGCCCGGCAGGACGTCGGCCTCCTGCAGGTCGTGGAAGCCGTAGGCGAGCACGCCCGCCGCGACGACGATCAGCATGGCGCCGGTCCAGGTGAAGAACCTCGCCAGGTTGATCTTCAGCGCGCCGCGGTAGAACAGCCAGCCCAGCACGACGGCCGTGAGCAGCCCGAGCAGCGCGCCGGCCAGCGGCCGGACCCCGTCGCCGGTGGCCTGCACGGCCGCCCAGACGAACAGCGCGGTCTCCAGGCCCTCCCGGCCCACGGCCAGGAACGCGGTGACGACCAGCGCGCCCGTGCCCATCGCGAGCGCGGCGTCCAGCTTGCCGTGCAGCTCCTGCTTCAGGTGGCGCGCGGTGCGCCGCATCCAGAAGACCATCCACGTCACCAGGCCGACGGCGACGATCGACAGCGTGCCGCCGAGCAGCTCCTGGGCCTCGAAGGTCATGGTCCGCGAGCCGTACTGGAGCAGCGCGCCGAAGCCCATGCTCAGCAGCACGGCCGCGGCGATGCCGGCCCAGACCGGGCGCAGGGCGTCCCGGCGCCGGGTCTTGACCAGGTAGGCGACGAGGATGCAGACGACCAGGGAGGCCTCCAGGCCCTCGCGCAGGCCGATCAGATAGTTGCCGAACACGCGGCATCTCCTCTCCGGGAAGAACCGGTGATCATGCGAACGGTGATCATGCGAACAGGGCCTTGCCCCACCAGTCGTCCTTGTCGCGGACGCCCGGCGGCACGGCGAAGACCGCCGAACCCACGTGCTGGATGTACTCGTTGAGGGAGTCGTTGCGCGCCAGGTTCATCTGCAGCGGCACGAACCCGTCCCGGACGTCCTTCTGGTACGCGATGAAGAACAGCCCCGCGTCCAGCCGGCCGAGCTTGTCCGTGCCGTCCGTGAAGGAGTAGCCGCGGCGCAGGATCGTCACGCCGTTGTTGCTGTCGGGATGGGCGAGGCGCACGTGCGCGTCGGGCTTCATGGCCTTCAGCAGCGGCTCGTCGTGCTCGCGCTCCTTGCCGACGGGCGCGCCCTCGGCCTTGTCGCGGCCGAAGATGTCCTCCTGCTCGGCGAGCGAGGTGCGGTCCCAGGTCTCGATGTGCATCCGGATGCGGCGGGCCACCAGGTACGAGCCGCCGGTCATCCAGTCCGGGCCGTCCTTCTCGCCGACCCACACGTGCTCGTCCAGGCGGTCGGTTTCGGTGCCGGCGATGTTCCGGGTGCCGTCCTTGAAGCCCATCATGTTGCGCGGGGTCTGCGCGTCGGGTGTCGTCGAGGAGGTCTTGCCGAAGCCGAGCTGCGACCAGCGGATGGCGACCTTGCCCATGCCGATGCGGGCCAGGTTGCGGATGGCGTGCACGGCGACCTGCGGGTCGTCCGCGCAGGCCTGGACGCACAGGTCGCCGCCGCTGCGGGCCGCGTCGAGGTTGTCGCCGGGGAAGACCGGAAGGTCGATCAGGGCCTTGGGGCGGCGGTCCTTGAGGCCGAAGCGGTCCTTGCCGTCCTTCTCGAACAGGCCGGGGCCGATGCCGAAGGTGAGGGTCAGCCGGGACGGCTTGAGGCCGAGGGCCTCGCCGGTGTCGTCCGGCGGCAGCTCGTCGTTGCCCGGGACGGCGCCCTCGCCGATCTCGTGACCGGCGGTCAGCCGCGCGGCGGCGGCCGTCCACTCCTGGAGCACCTTGACCAGCGCGGCCCGGTCGCTCGTCGTCACGTCGAAGGCGGCGAAGTGCAGCCGGTCCTGGACGGGGGTGGCGATGCCGGCCTGGTGGGCACCGTGGAAGGGGATCGCGTCCCCCGCCGCGGCGGCCGGGGAGGCGTCCTCGCCGATGCGCAGCGCGGCGGCGGTGCCGCCCGCGGCCGCGGCGCCGAGCGCGAGGCCGGCGCCGCCCCAGCCGAGGACGGAGCGGCGCGAGGGCCTGCCGCCCCCGGGCGCGCCCGCGGCCGCCGCCTCGCCGGCGGGCACCTGCGGTTCACCGGCGGGCCGTTGCGGCTCGCCGGCGGGCGTCCTCGGCTGCGGCTCGCCGGTCTTCTTCGCGTCGGTCATGGGAGCTCCCCCGTCACTTCGCGACGGCGCCGGCGAGCTTGGACAGGGGCTCCGCGAGGGCGTTCACGGCGTCGGAGAGCTTCTTGCGGTCCTCCTTGCCGACGCCGTCGTACGCCTTGAAGGTGTCGCCGTCGCGGTACTCGCCGAGCAGCTTCTTCAGGTCGCCGAACTGCTTGTCGAGCTCCTTGGCGAGCGCGGCGTCGCTCTTGGCGGCGACGGGCTTGAGCAGCGCGTAGGACTTCTCGGCGCCCTCGACGTTGGCGTGGAAGTCGACGAGGTCGGTGTGGCTGTAGCGCTCCTCCTCGCCGGTGACCTTGCCGGTCGCGACCTCGTCGAGCAGCTCCTTGGCGCCGTTGGCCATGCTGGTCGGGGTGATCTCGGCGCTGCCGACGCGCTTCTGCCAGTCCTTGAGGTCCGTCATCAGCCGGCCGGCTAGCTTCTTGTCGTCCTCGTCGATCTTCTTCTCGTCCCAGAGCGACTTCTCCAGCTTGTGCCAGCCGGTCCACTTCTGGTCCTTCTCCAGGCCGTCCTCGCGGACGTCGACCTTCGGGTCGATGTCGCCGAAGGACTCCGCGACCGGCTCGGTGCGCTCCCAGCCGATGCGGGAGACCGCGTAGAGCTTCTTGGCCTCGTCGACGTCGCCGCTCTTAACCGCGTCGGCGAACTTCTGCGCCGCCGGGATCGTCTCGTCGGCCTGCTGCTGGACGTACTTGCGGTACTCGGCGACCGCCTTGTCCAGCTCCGGGTTCGCCTTCTCCGCCTTGCCGCCGCCCGTGTGACCTTCTGACGGATTCCGTCGCCCTTCATGCCGGGCTTGCAGGCTATTTCGTAATCGCCCGGCTTCTTGATCGTCGCGGTGATCTCGGCCTTGGTCTTCGGGCCTATGTTCTCCCGCTCCGTCACGATCCGGTCGCCCGCGGCGTACACGTACACCTCGGTGACCTTGGAGCCCTTGTTCTCAATGCTGATCTTTATGTGACCCGACGGGAAAGAGGTCTTCGAGACCTCGCACTTGTCGTCGGAGGCGGTCACCTGGATCGCACCGGAGTCCTTGCCGTCCGACTTCTCGGCGCAGCCGGACACGGCGGTCAGGGCCGTGGCCGCGGCGACGGCGGCGACGGCGGCGACGGCGGAGGAGCGGAGGGCGCGCATAGGGGCTCCAGGCGTGCTCGGAGAGGACGGAAAGGACGTTCACGCCGTAAACGGCACGGCTGTAAACGGCATGGCCGAAAACCGGCTGGCCGGATTAAGGCCGCCCTAACTTATCTGAGGCTTGCCTACCCTGTTCCCGGACGGGTGCGTGATTCTGCTCTCACGAGGCAAAATCTCGTACCTCATCCCGTATCTCACGCCTCGGGATCACCAAAGGCTCACCCGTACGCGGATGATCGATAACCTCGACCGGCTGCGCATACACATGACTCAGCAATTCCGCTTCGAAGACGCGCGCCGGCGGCCCCTCCGCCGCGATCCGCCCCGCGTGCAGGACCGCCACCCGGTCCGCGTACGCGCCCGCGAGGCCGAGATCGTGCAGGACGACCACCACCGCGGCCCCGGCCGCGGCCCGCTCCCGGCAGATCCGCAGCACCAGTTCCTGGTGGCGCAGGTCCAGCGCGGCCGTCGGCTCGTCGAGCAGCAGGAGCGGGGTGCGCTGCGCGAGCACGCGCGCCAGGGCGACCCTCGCCCGTTCGCCGCCGGAGAGGGCGGCGAAGGGGCGGGCGGCGAATCCGGTCACCTCGGCGGCGGCCATGGCGGCCCCGACGGCCTCGTCGTCCTCGTCCTCGGCGGGGGTTCCGGCCCACGGCGCGCGCCCCATCCGGACGACCTCCTCGACCGGGAACGGGAACGACAGCTCCGCCGACTGCGGCAGCACGGCCCGGCGCACGGCGAGTTCGGCGGCCGTCCAGGCGGCGGCGGGCTCGCCGTCGATACGGACCTCGCCGGAGCCGGCCGGCAGGTCGTGGGCGAGCGCGGCCAGGAGCGTGGACTTGCCCGCGCCGTTGGGGCCGACGAGCGCGAGGACTTCGCCGGCGGCGACCTGGAGGTCCACGCCGTCGAGAACGGTGCGGCCGGCGAGGCGCACGCACAGGGCACGGGCCTCGGCGCGGACGGTCCCGAAGGGGGAGGGGAGGGGGAGGCGGCGCTTCCGCCCGCGACTGCGAAGAAGTTCCTTGATCATGCCCAGCCTCCCTGCTTGCGCCGGGTCCTGCGCAGCAGCCAGAAGAAGAACGGGCTGCCGAAGAGGGCCGTCAGGACGCCCAGGGGCAGCTCCGCCGGCTGGGCCGCCGTGCGGGCCGCGAGGTCCGCCGCGACCAGGACCAGCGCCCCGCCCAGCGCACTGCCCGGCACCAGGAACCGGTGACCGGGGCCCGCGGCCATCCGCAGCAGGTGCGGCACCAGCAGGCCCACGAACGTGATGACCCCCGCCACGGCCACCGCCGCGGCCGTCAGCAGCGCGACCACCAGCACCAGCACCAGGCGCAGCCGCTCGACGTCCACGCCCAGGTGGCGCGCGGGACGTTCGCCGAGCGCCAGGAGGTCCAGCTTCCGCCCGTACAGCGGTGCGACGGCCAGGCCGGCCAGGGCGCACGGCAGGACGGCGAGCACCTTCGGCCAGGTCGCCTGCGCGAGCGAGCCGAGCTGCCAGAAGGTGATCTGGCTGACCTGGGCGTTGTCGGCGATGAAGATGCCGAGGCCGACGAGCGCCCCGCCGAACGCGTTCACCGCGATGCCGGTGAGGATGAGCGTGACCACCTCCGTACGGCCGCCCGAGCGCGAGAGGGCGTAGACGAGCAGGACGGTCACGAGCCCGGCCACGAACGCGCAGGCGGTCACCGTCCAGTTGCCGAGGAAGGTCAGCCCCAGGGAGATCGCGGCGACCGCCCCGACCGCCGAGCCCATCGAGATGCCGATGACGCCGGGTTCGGCGAGCGGATTGCCGAACACGCCCTGCATCAGTGCCCCCGCGCACCCCAGCGACGCCCCGACGAGCAGGGCGAGGGCCACGCGCGGCAGCCGTACGTTCCACAGCACGCTCTCGGGGACCCGGTCCAGCTCCGCCCCGCCGAGCCCCGCCCGGTGCAGCAGGGAGCCCACGACGTCGCCGAGCGGGATGTCGTACGCGCCGATCCCGGCGGAGAGCAGGCACGCGAGGAGCAGGGCCGCGGACATGCCGGCGGCGAGGAGGGCGGTGGTGCGGCGGCGGCGCGGCTGCCGCCCGCCGCCGGGCTCACCGGCGGCGCCGGCAGCCACGGGGGAGGGGGCCGTGGTTCTGAGGAGGCTCACGTCGCGTCACTTCCCGGCGTGGATCTGCTCGATGAGGGACGCGAGGACGGTGTCGGTGCGGGGGCCGAAGTTCAGCAGCACGCCGTCGTCCACGGAGGCGACGCGGCGGTCCAGCCCGGCCGGGGTCTGCCCGACGCCCGGGATCTTCACCAGCCCGTCCACGCCGCCGACGGACGCGAGTCCCTTGCTCATCACGAGGATGACGTCGGGCGCGGCCTTGGCGAGGGCCTCGCTCGTGATGGGCGTGAAGTCCTTCTTCAGCCCGGACTCCTTGCCCGCGTCCACGCCGCCCGCGGCCTCGATGAGCGAGTCCGCGCCGGACCCGGCGCCGCCGAGGAGGTAGACGGAGGCCGAGCCGCGCAGGTAGAGGAAGGCGACGCGCGGCTTCTCGCCGTTCTCGCCGTTCTTCCCGTTCTTCCCGTTCTTCCCGCCGTCGTGCGGAATGGCCTTCTCCGCCTTCTCCAGGCGCTGCTCGGTGCGGCGGTTGAGCTCGTCCCCGGCCGCGGGGACGCCGAGGGCGGCGGCCACCTTGCCGATGCGCGGGCCGACGTCTTCGAGCTTCTTGGCCGGGTCGAGGACGACGAGGGGGACCCCGGCGGCGCGGATCTGGCCGACGGCCTCCGCGGGCCCGGTCGTGGTCTCCGCCAGGACGAGCGTGGGCTTCAGCGAGAGCACGCTCTCGGCGGAGACGTCGTGCGCGCGGGTGACCACGGGCAGCTTCGCCGCCTGCTCGAAGGTGGCGGTGATGTCGCGGGCGACGACCCGCTCACCGAGGCCGAGGCTGAAGACGATCTCGGAGAGCGCTCCGGTGAGCGGAACGATCCGGTCCGTGCTGCGGACGGTGACGTCGTGGCCGTCCGCGGACCGTACGGTGGCGGGCAGTTGGGCCTTCGGTGTTCCGGAGAGTGGCTCGATACGGTCGGCGGCGGGCGCCTTGGCCGCTGCCGTGGACGACCCTGAGCTGCTCGAACTGTCCGAGGAGCTGCAGCCGGTGAGGGCCAGGACGGCCAAAGTGAGCCAAGTGAGCAGTGCGGCGCATATGCCGGTGCGGCGTGGGGTAAATATCGCGGGGCCCGCCGACTGCCGTTGAAGCACGGTTCTGTCTGCCTTTCGCTCCGGCCGGGGGTTTCCGACCTGATGGGACGTAGCTTAGGTTAGCCTTACCTAAGTCGCTATAGCGCGATGTCTCGCGATGTCTGCTG
This sequence comes from Streptomyces rectiverticillatus, assembly GCF_013394065.1. Lineage (NCBI taxonomy): Bacteria > Bacillati > Actinomycetota > Actinomycetes > Kitasatosporales > Streptomycetaceae > Streptomyces > Streptomyces rectiverticillatus. The sequence continues at coordinate 2,238,196 of NZ_CP040752.1, read as the reverse complement.
TCCCGCCCGAAAGGGGACCTTTCGATGCTGCCGCCGCCCGGACCCGCCCGCGCCCCTGTCGTCGCCCTGCTGGCGGCGGTGCTGGCGGGGGTGGTGCCGGTGGTGGTGCCCGGGGCGGTCGCGTCCGCGGCTCCCGCGGCTCCCGCGGCCCCTGCAGTTCCCGCGGCTCCCGCGGCCGGGAACGCCGACGGTGCGCGGACGGTCTCCGGCGGGCGGCTCGACTGGGGCGTCAAGTCCTCCTTCCAGAGCTACGTCACCGGGCCGATCGCCCAAGGGCGCTGGGACCTGCAGGGCGGCGCCGCCACCATCGGCGGCAGCCGGTTCCGCTTCCACTCCGCCAAGGGCGGCTACGAAGCGGGGAACGGGGCCTTCGAGGCCGGCTTCTCGGGCGGCGTGCACTTCACGGGCCACAAGAAGCCCGACGGCTCGTACGAACTCGACCTCACCATCAGCCGCCCCACCGTCCGCATCAAGGACGGGAGCGGCACGCTCTACGCCGACATGACCAGCAAGGCCAAGGGCTCCGGCGAGGTCACGCAGGCGGCGCAAGTGCCGCTCGCCGCACTCGACCTGAAGGGCGTGAACATGCGCGGCGCGACGACGGCCGTGACGCTGGCCAACGTCCCCGCGACGCTCACTGCCGACGGAGCGAAGGCCTTCGCGGGCTACTACACGGCGGGCACGGCGCTGGACCCGGTCGCGCTGTCGGCGGACGTCCTGGCCGCGGCGAGCCCCGCGCCCGGCGGCGCGCCGTCCTCCGGCGCGCCCGAGCCGGAGAAGAAGGACGCGCCCAAGGGCGAGTTCACCGGCGCGGCCGTCGACTGGGGCGTCCGCCGCACCTTCCGCGAATACGTCACCGGGTCCATCGCCCAGGGCTCCTGGAAGCTGAGCGACGGCGCCCAGGACGGTGGAGCGCTCTTCCGCTTCCCGGGCGGCAAGGGCACGTACGACGCGGAGGCGCGCACCCTCGACGCCGCGTTCACGGGCACCCTCCGCTTCACCGGCAAGCACCTCGACCTGGCCCTGAGTGCGGTCAAGGTGACGGCGAAGGACGGTAAGGGGACGCTCGCCGCCGACGTGAGCAGCGGCGGCGGAGACCCGCAGAAAAACGTTCCTCTCGTCACCTTCGACGCCGCCGGCCTCAAGGAGAAGGACGGCCTCGCCGCCGTCACCGAGGCCCCCGCCAAGCTCACCGCCGACGGCGCGAAGGCCTTCGGCGGCATGTACCAGGAGGGCGCGGAGATGGACCCCGTCTCCCTCGCCGTCCCCCTCGACACGAGGGCGAAGCTGCCGGCGCTGCCGGACCTGGGCAAGGCGCCGGCGCCTGCGGCGAGCGCCGCCGAAGAGGCGGATTCCGGCCGCAAGGTGGCCGCAAACAGTGCAACCGAAGCCTCGTCCTCCTCGTCCTTCCCGGTGCTCCCGGTCGCCGCTGGGGGCGCGGGAGTCCTGGTCGTGGCCGCCGCCGCGCTCGCGGTGACGCGCAAGCGCCGCGCCGCGGCGGCGGGCCGGCCCACCGCCGAGGACTGACGCCCCACCGACTCCGCGCCGGCCGCGGCGCACCCCTCACGCGGCGCGGCCGGCGCGGGCCCTTTCTCATCTCTCAAGGAGACAACTGACGATGACCGTCACCTCACGCCGGGCGCTTGCCACGCTCGCCACGGCGACTGTGCTCGGGGCCACGGCGCTGACCGCGCCTGCGTTTGCGGCCGATGTCCCTGCGAAGACCGGCGAGGCGCCGAAGACGGTGCTCAAGGAAGGCACGCTGGAGTGGGGTGTGAAGGAGTCCTTCCGGAAGTACCTGAAGAAGCCGTACGTCCATGGCGAGATCAGGGTTGGCGACGGTGCCAAGCAGGCGGAGAAGAACGGTGCCTTCACCTTCACCGGAGGTGAAGGCAAGCAGGACCCCGCTGCGAAGGCCTTGTCCACTGCCTTCAAGGGAAGTGTGCACTTCCTCGGCCACCCCAAGAAGGGCAGTTCGGGCTTCGACCTCGACATCACGTTCACCGACGTGAAGCTCGCCACCGACGCGAAGAGCGGCGGCAAGAAGGGCAGCATCACTGCGGACGTCACGACGAGCGACGGCACGCAGCAGGACCTGCCGATTGCCGCGCTCGACCTGTCGGGCGTCCAGCCCGTTGAGGGCGCGGACGGTGTGAAGACCTACGCGAAGATACCGGCGAAGCTCACGGCGGAGGGCGCGAAGGTCTTTGCATACGAGGAGGACCCGTTCTACGAAGAAGGGGCGGATCTCGACCCGGCCACGCTCTCGGTGAAGGAGTCGGCCGAAGCACCCCCGAAGAAGGACGAGGGAACGCAGACAGACAACGGTTCGACCTCGGACGGCGGCACGCAGACCGACGGGGGGACGAAGACGGGCGAGGGCTCTGCGTCGGGCAAGGGTTCCAAGACGGACGAGAGCTCCAAGACGGAGGTCAAGTCCGGCACGGCCCTGTTCGACGGCAACCTCGACTGGGGCGTGAAGAAGAAGTTCCGCGACTATCTCGCCAAGCCGGCCACCGGCGGCAAGACCGAGCTCGGGGACAACGCTCAGAAGTCCGGCGACAACTTCCGCTTCGTCAGCGGTAAGGGTTCGTACGACGCCACGGCCGGCTCGCTCGACGCCACCTTCGCCGGGTCGGTGCGCTTCACCGGTCACCAGGGGCAGCTCGACCTGAAGTTCAGCAACCTCAGGGTGAAGGCGAAGGCTTCCGACAAGAGCGGCGAACTCAGCGGGGACGTCACCGCCAAGGACCTGAAGTCCGGTGAGACGAACACCACCAAGGGCATGCCCCTTGCCAAGCTGCAGCTCACCGCGGACGCGCTCAAGGCCAAGGACGGCCTCATCACCCTCTCTGGCGTCCCGGCGACGCTCACCGCGGAGGGGGCGAAGGTCTTCATGAACTACGAGACGGGTGAAGCCCTCGACCCGGTGACGGTCAGGGTCGCTGTCGACAAGAACGCGAAGCTTCCGACGGACAAGGCCCCCTCGGGCTCGGGCTCGGACTCCGGCACCGGATCCGGTACGGGCACCGGCGGCACCGGCACGAGCGCCGGAAGCGCAAGCACCACCGGCGGCGCCGGCACGACCGGCGGCGGCGCAACCACCGGCGGTGCCTCCACCGGTGGCGGTCTCAACACCGCCTCCCTCGCCAGCACCGGTGCCAACACCCCCACCGCCCCCCTCCTCGGCGCCGCAGGCGCCCTCGTGCTCGCGGGCGGCGGTGCCGTCTTCGCCGCCCGCCGGCGCGGTCGCGGCCGCGGCGCGGCGCAGGTCTGATCCCCGGCGCCCCGCATACCGGCGCCCCCTGCCTCCACAGGCCCCGGCAGGGGGCGCCGTCGCCGATGGCCAACCGTGACCGAACTGCCGTCCTGCCGCGTCCCGTTGCGGTGTAGCCTCGGGTGCCCCGGCAGTCAGGTGAGGCGCGAAGGGGCAGTGAGGCGCAGTGAAGGCAACGCTGACGGTCAGCAGCCCGGGCTCCGGCCCCGGCGGCGGCGCAGTGAACGATCTCCGCCGGTGGCTGCAACGCCATCCGGAGCTGCGGGCGCGCATCAAGCCGGAGCCTGCGCCCGACCCCGCGCCCGGCACCATGGGCGCGGCGTCCGAGCTCCTCACCCTCCTGCTCGCTCCCGGCGGGGTGACGGCCGCCGTGGGGGCCGCGGTCGTGGCCTGGCTGCAGAACCGCCGCGGCGATCAGACGGTCACGATTACGCGGCCCGACGGCACGCAGATCACCGTCACCGCCGGGCGGGTGCGCGACCTGAGTGCCACGGAGAGCGGCGAGCTGGCCCGGCGCCTGGCCGAAGCCCTTGAGCAACGCGAACCCGGCACCGGCACCACCGACATGGCGAAGCCGGATCCGTCGGGCAGGGCCTGACCCCTGTGGACGAGGGTCCCGGAAGAGACCTGACCGGCCCCGACTGCCACGCCCTCGTGGTCGGTACGGGCCGGCACCCCGCCGGCGCCCGGCTCGCGGGCCTGCCGAGCGCGACCCGCTCCGCCACCGCCCTCGCCGAGGCGCTCCGCTCGGCATGCGGCATGGCGGACGACGGCGGCGACCGCGTCACCCTGATCACCGACCCGGCCGGCCCCTCGGACGTCCTGGCCGCCATGGAGGCCGTCACGGCCCGCGCGGAGGGCGGCGTCGTCCTCTTCTGCTTCGTGGGCCACGGCCTCCTCGGCCCGGCCGAGCAGCTGTACCTCGCCACCTCGGCCGGCACGTCGGTGCACAGCACCGCGCACGCCGTCCCGTACGCCGAGATCAGAAATCTGCTCAGCACGTCCTCCGCCCGCCCCGTGGTGATCCTCGACTGCTGCTTCTCCGGGCTCGCGGAGGCCGTCCAGCAGGGGCCGCGCCGGGACCCTTACGTCTCGGCCCGCCCGGACGGCAGCTTCCTCCTCGCCTCCGCCACGCACTACGCCGCCGCGTTCGCCCCGGACGGAGAGGAGCACACGCTGTTCAGCGGCGAACTCCTGCGCCTGCTGCGGGAGGGCGACGCGGGCGGCCCGAAGTGGTTCACGCTCTCCGACCTCTACCGCCAGCTGGACCGCCGCCTTCAGGGCGCGCCCGCCCGGCCCCACTCCGGCAGCGTCGGCCGGATCGGCGACCTGGTCGTCGCGCCCAACCCCCGCTACGCGCCCGTGGCCGAGCCCGGCCCCGAGCCGCCGCAGTCCGGCGGCCCGTGCCCGTACCCCGGGATGCGCCCCTTCCTGCCCGAGCAACGGCACTTGTTCTTCGGCCGCGAGAAGCTCACCCGCGACCTGATCGACCGCGTCACCGCCGGCGGATCCGGCGGCCCGGTCGTCCTCGTGGGCCCCTCCGGCGTCGGGAAGTCCTCGCTCCTGCGGGCGGGCCTCGGCGCGGACCTGGACCGTACGGGCCCGGGCCCCGTGCTGCTCGTGCCCGCACCCGGCGCCCGGCCCTTCCGTACGCTCACGGCGGCGTGGGCAGAGGCCACGGACCGCCCGTTCGGCGAGGTCGAACGGGAGCTGGGCGCAGGGCGGTTCGGCGGACCGGTGGACGGCAGGCGGCCACCCGGCGTCCTGATCGTCGACCAGCTCGAAGAGATCTTCACGCACTGCGAGGACGCGGAGGAACGGGAGCTGTTCATCCGGGCCCTCACCGGCGCGGGGCGGACGCCCGGCCCCCGTATCGTCCTCGGCCTGCGCGCCGACTACTTCGGCCACTGCCTGCGCGAGCCCAGGCTCTCCCGCCTCGTACGGGAGGGGCAGTTCACCGTTCCCCCGCTGACCGGCGGCGAGCTGCGCGAGGCCGTCGAACGGCCCGCCGCGTACGCCGGACTGCGCTTGGAGGACGGCCTGGCCGACCACCTGCTGCGCGAGCTCAAGGACGAGCGCGCCGGCCCGGGCGAGGCCGTCGCCCTGCCGTTCCTCGCCCACGCGCTGCAGGAGACCTGGGCCCTGCGCCACGGCGACCGGCTGACCTTCGCCGGCTACCAGGCCACCGGAGGCATCCGCACGTCCGTCGGCGCCGCAGTCGAACGCATCCACGACACCCTGGACACCACCGGCCGCCGCGACCTGCGGGACCTGCTGCTGCGCATGGTGCGGCTCGTGGACGGCGACGGCCGGGCCGTACGGTGCCGCGTCCGCATCGACGAACTCGGCGGACACGCCGCCCTGCTGGGCCGGCTCGCCGACGCCCGCCTGGTCGTCGTCGACGCCGGCGAGGCCCAGCTGTGCCACGACTCCCTGCTCCACGGCTGGTCCCGGCTGCGCGACTGGATCAACGAGGTGCTCGACGGGCTGCTGGTCCGGCGCCGGCTGGCCGAGGCCGCCGACGCCTGGGCCGAGGCGGACCGCCCGGCCAGCGGCCTGTACGCCGGCCGGCACCTGGCCGCGGCCCGCTCCCTGACGGCCGACGGCGGGGACCTCCCGCCGTTACGGCCGGTGGAGCGGGACTTCCTGGCCGCGAGCGGGCGCGCCGAACGGCGCCGGAAGGCCGTCCGGCGGGCGGGCCTCGCGATCGTCGTCGTCCTCGCGGTCCTCGCGTCCACGCTCGCCGTCCTGGCCCGGGGTGCGCAGAACCGGGCCGAGGACCGGGAGTCGGTGCTGCTCGCCCGGCAACTGGCGGCCAAGGCCGACGCCCTGCGCGAGCGCGATCCCCTCACGGCCTCCCGGCTGAGCCTCGCCGCCTACCGCCTGGCGAGCACTCCGGAGAGCCGCTCCAGCCTGTACGCCGCGCAGATGTCCCGGGTGCCCGTGGACCTCAAGGGGACGGACGAGCCGGTGCTCCACGTGGCGTACAGCGGGGACGGCCGGGTGCTGGTGACGAGCGGGCGCAGCGGCCGCGTGCAGCTGTGGGACCTGAGCCGCCCGACGGCCCCGCGGAAGGCCGCCGCCCTGGACCTGGGCTCTGCAGCGGCCGTCGCCTTCCACCCCCGATCGCGCCTGCTCGCCGCCCAGACGGCGGGCGGCTTCGCGGTCTGGGACACCACCGACCCGCACCGTCCGCGCCGCCTCGCCGCGCGCGGAGCACCGGGAGGGGCGGCGTCCTCGCTCGTGTTCAGCCCCGACGGCAGGACGGTGGCGGCGGGCCTGGAGAAGGGCCGGCTCCTGCTCTGGGACCTCACCGGCCCCGCCCGCCCGGAACTGCGCACCGACCGGACGGTCGCCACAGAGCCGCTGGTCTCCGTCGTCTTCAACCACGACGGCCGGCTGCTTGCCGCGAGCAGCGGCGTCCTGGGTGCGGAGGACGGGTCCGGCGGGTCGGGGGCGATCGGGCTGTGGGACGTACGTGATCCGGCCCGGCCCGTGCTCAAGGACACGGTGACGACCGGTACGGCTACGAGGCTCGCGTTCCACCCGCGGCGCGACGTGCTCGCCGGCGCGAGCCGGAAGAGCGACCTGTCCGGGTGGACGGTCGCGGGAGGCGAACGGCTGAAGGCCTTCGCCCCGGCCAAGGGCACCTTCACGTCCTGGCGGTTCGAGGACCTGCCCGTCCTCGGCTTCAGCAGGGACGGCGCCACCCTGGTGTGGGCGGGCAAGCACACGGGCCGGTACGCGAAGAGCGACCTGACCCTGAAGCGCGTCGCGGACACGGACTCCCCGGACTTCGGCAGCGGCGTGGAAGAGAGCCTGCTGCCCGTGAGCTCGCACGCCCGTGCCGTCGCCTGGGACCCCGGAGGCGCTTACCTCGCTTCAGGAGGGGAGGACGGCACGGTACGGCTGTGGCCGCTGCGGCCGCCCGCTCCGGCGGCCGTCGGCTCCTTGCCCTACATCGACACCGGGACCAGTCCCATCAGCCACGACGGCACCCTCATGATCACCGAGGAGCGGGGGAAGGGCACGCAGACCACGCGGCGGGTGTGGGACGTCAGGCGGTGGACGGCGCCGCGGCTGAAGTTCACCGTTCCCGAGCCCTGGGAGATCCGCAATTTCCTGCCCCGTACGTCCGTCCTCCTGGCCCACCGGTACACCGCGGCCACCAAGGAGCATCTCTTCCGGCTGTGGGACATGAGCGGGCCCGGCGGCCCGGTCCCCGGCGGCGACATCCCCTTCAACGCCCCGGATGTGAACCTCGGCTTCAGCCCCGACGGCCGGCTGCTGGCCCTTGGGCGGACGTTCGACCGCCGCATCGAGCTGTGGGACGTGAGCAGGCCGCGCACGCCGGTGCGGCGGTCCGTCTTCGAGGGCAGCACGAGTGACTTCACGTCGAGCATCTGGTTCCTGACGCCCCGGGCCATCGCGACCAGGGAGGGGAAGGAGACCCTGCAGCTCTGGGACGTAGCCGACCCCGGCCGCCCCCGGAGGGCAGGGGTCGTCAGCGGTATCAGGACTGAGAGGAGCATCGGCTTCTCCCACTCCCGGAACCTGATGCTGGCGGAGGAGCCCGGCCGGAAGGTGGCGCTGTGGGACCTCTCTGACCTCGACCGGCCGCGGCGCGGCGGCATGCTCCCGGCCGGCCTGTCCGGCTATGAGGAGGTCGGCGGCGACATGCTGGCAGCCGTCGACCAGAACAACAGTCTCCAGCTCTGGAACGTGAAGGACCGCCTGCATCCGAGGAAGACGCGGACCATCCTCCTGGATCAGGAGGACAACAGCGAGATCGAACGCGGCCCGGACGAGAGCAGGGTGCTGACGGGCAAGAAGCCCTGGCGGGTCTGGGACATCGGACCCGGCGGGGACTGGCGCACGCCCCACTTCGCGGCGCTGCCGGGGGCGAGCCGCGTCCTCCTCTTCCCGGACCGGCTGCCCCTCATCGCGGTCTCGTCCGGGAAGAGCGGCATCGGCAAGGACGGGCTGACCTTCCTGCTGCACCCCGACACCGACCGGCTCTACGCGGAGCTGTGCCGGACCTCCCCGTCGAGCGTCCCCCGGGAGGACTGGAAGAACCTCTTCTCGGACGTGGCCTACCAGCGCTCCTGCGAGTGACCCGGCTCCTGCGACTGACGCGGCTCCTGCGACCGACGCGCTCCCGCGCTCACGCGCTCAGCGGGAACTCCCGGCCCAGCGCCTGGAACACCGCCGTGTTCAGCGCGAACGCGCGCTTGCACTCGTCGATGACGCGCTGCTTCTCCAGGTCGTCCACGGGCAGGGCGTCCAGCAGCTCGCGGTACTCGCGCTTGAAGCCGGCCGGGTTGGTTATGGCCTCGAAGACGTAGAAGCGGACGCCGTCTCCCTTGCGGGCGAAGCCCCAGGTCTTCTCGGCGGTGCCGCGGATGATCTGGCCGCCGGAGAGGTCGCCCAGGTAGCGCGTGTAGTGGTGGGCGACGTAGCCCGCGGGCCAGTCGCGGGCGCACTCCTCGATGCGGGCCGCGTACTGCGCGGTCGCGGGCAGGGGCTGCAGGCCGCTGCGCCAGTCCGGGCCGCCCAGGTGGGCCAGGTCGCGCTCCAGCTCGGCGGTGCGGGCCAGCTCGGGACGGATGAAGGGGCCGGCGACGGGGTCGTCCGCGAGGCCCGGGGAGGCCGCTTCCAGGGCGCGGTAGACGAACCAGAGCTGCTCGGTGTAACGGCGGTAGGCGTCGACGCCGAGGCGGCCGCCGAGCATGTCGCTCATGAACGACGAGTTCTCCGCTTCCGTGTGCTGCTCGTGCGAGGCCGTGCGGATGAGCGTGGAGAACGGCGTGGTGGCGGGCGCGTCCAAGGAGGACCTCCGGGTGACCGAGGGGACGGGCGTGGCGTCGGAAAGCCATTCTCGCTACTTAGGCTTACCTAAGTCAATGACTTCCCGACGTCCCGTCGGTAAAACGTTAGCGCCCGGACGGCCGCCCCGCAGGGTTACGGCCGCCCCGCAGGGTTACGGAAGAGTGAGGATCTCCGCACCCGTGTCCGTCACCACCAGCGTGTGCTCGAACTGCGCCGTCCGCTTCCGGTCCTTGGTGACGACCGTCCAGCCGTCCTCCCACATGTCGTACTCGTACGTCCCGAGCGTCAGCATCGGCTCGATCGTGAACGTCATGCCGGGCTGGATCAGGGTGTCGTGGTGCGGGCTGTCGTAGTGGGGGACGATCAGGCCGGAGTGGAACGAGGAATTGATGCCGTGGCCCGTGAAGTCACGGACGACGCCGTAGCCGAAGCGCTTGGCGTACGACTCGATCACCCGGCCGATGATGTTGATCCGGCGCCCGGGCTTGACCGCCTTGACCGCGCGGTTGAGCGCCTCGCGCGTCCGCTCGACGAGCAGGCGCGACTCCTCGTCCACGTCGCCGCACAGGTAGGTGGCGTTGTTGTCGCCGTGCACGCCGCCGATGAACGCCGTCACGTCGAGGTTCACGATGTCGCCGTCGCGCAGGACGGTCGAGTCGGGGATGCCGTGGCAGATGACCTCGTTGACGGAGGCGCACAGCGACTTCGGGAAGCCGCGGTAGCCGAGCGTCGAGGGGTAGGCGCCGTGGTCGCACATGTACTCGTGCGCGACGCGGTCCAGCTCGTCCGTGGTCACGCCCGGGGCGATCAGCTTGGCCGCCTCCTCCATCGCCTGCGCGGCGATGCGGCCCGCGACGCGCATCCGCTCGATCGTCCCCTCGTCCTGGATCTCGGGGCCGGAGTACGGGGTCGGGGCGTCCTTCCCGACGTACTCGGGGCGCGGGATGGAGGCGGGGACGGGGCGGGTGGGGGACAGGGTCCCCGGGGTGAGAAGCGACTGGCCAGACATGTCAGCGAGTGTAGCCAGGGCTCATCGGGGACCATGTGGGCGAGACGACGGATGTGAGGGAGGTCCCGATGCCCCTGTTCAAGAAGCGCCCGGACGGCAAGCCCGGCGAGTGGTACTACTGCCTGAAGCACGGAACGGTCGAGGAGGGCCCGGAGTGCCGTGCCGCGGACCGCCTGGGGCCGTACGGCACGCGCGAGGAGGCGTCGCACGCGATGGAGACGGCCCGCGAGCGCAACGAGGAGTGGCGGCAGGACCCGCGCTGGAACGACGATGTCGACGACGCCGCGGGTAGCGGCGGTGGCGGCGCCAAGGGGGAGTGAGCGAACCGGTCCCGGGGCGCCGCCGCAGGCCCCCGGGACCGCACCGCGGCGCTACGCCGCCTCCGCCACCGCCCCCGCCGCCTTCTGCTTGCGCATCCGCACCGCGTGCTCGTCCGTCCGCTGGTCGTAGGCCATGAGCTTCGGCAGCGACAGCGCCAGCAGGCCCACGGACGCCACGCACGCCAGACCGCCCGCCCACACGGACGTGCGGACGCCCGTCAAGGACGCCATGCCGCCCGCGCGCACCTGGCCCAGCTGCGGACCCACCGAGTACGAGAGCATCTCGATGCCGGCCAGACGGCCCCGCAGCGCGTCCGGGATCGTCTGGTCCCAGATCGCCGAACGGAACAGGCCGCTGACCATGTCGCAGCCGCCCGCCACGGCCAGGAACAGCAGCACCAGCCACACGTTCCCCAGCCAGCCCGCGACGGCCATCGCCGCGCCCCAGCCCAGGGCCGCGTAGACCACCATCCGGCCGTGCCGGTGCACCCGCGACACCCAGCCGCTGGTCAGGCTCACCGCCATGGATCCCACCGCGCCCGCCGCGTACATCAGGCCCAGCGCCCACGGGGCGTCCAGGTCGTCGGCCAGGAACGGGAAGATCGCGGTCGGGAAGGCGAACAGCATCGCCGCCATGTCGATCGCGTACGTGCCGAGCAGCTCCTTGCGGCTCCACGCGTAGCGCGCGCCCTCCAGGATCCCGCGCAGCGACGGCTTGTCCGCCTCGTGCGCGGCGGGGGAGGGGGCCAGCCCGAGCAGCAGCAGCGCGGAGACCGCGTACGAGACGACGTCCAGCGCGTACGCCCACTGCAGGCCCGCGTAGGCGGTGATCACACCGGCCAGCGACGGGCCCGCGATGGCGCCGATCTGCCAGCGGATCGAGTTCAGCGCGACCGCCGCCGGCAGCTGTTCGTGCGCGACGATGCGCGGCACGATCGCCTGCAGCGCCGGCCGCTGGAGCCCGCTCAGCGCGCTGACCAGACCCGCCACCACGTACAGCGGCCAGATCATCGGGTGCGGCAGGAGGGTGTTGAGCAGCAGCATCGCCGAGAGGACGCCGAGCCCGGCCTCCGTCCACAGGATCAGCTTCCGCCGGTCGAGCGCGTCGGCGAGCGCCCCGCCGTACAGCCCGAAGACCACCAGCGGAACCAGCTCCACCGCCCCGACCGCACCGACCGCGAGCGCGGAGCCGGTCAGCTCCTTGAGCTGCAGGGGCACCGCGATGAAGGTCAGGAACGTACCGAAGACCGTGACCAGACCCGCCACCCACATGCGGCGGAAGTCACGGGAGGCGCGCCACGGCGCCAGATCGGGCAGCAGGGCGCGGAGCCGTCCGGAGGAGGCGGAGGCGGGGACAGGGGAGGAGGGAGGGGGGTCTTGCGCAGTCACGGGAGACCATGGTCCATAAGCGGAAGATCAGGAGCAAACGCTTTTTCGAATGCGGACTTCCGTATTCAGCCCCGCCCGGGCCTACCAGCGCGGCGGAGGCGGCGCCGTCAGCTGGTCCGCCAGCCGCGCCAGCCGGTCACGGAACCGCTGCCGCCCGCCGCGCGGCGCGGGCAACCCGTTCTCCCCGGCCGCCGCGCTGACCAGATGCTGCACCGTGTCCAGATCGAGCTCCGTCGTCGTCGAGACACAGGACGCGGGCGGGGCCGGCGGCGCGGGCACGGCCAGCCGGTCGTGCGCGAGCGCCGACATCTCGGAGACCGCGTCCTCCGGGGCACCGTCCAGGGACAGCACGGTCGCCCCGCCGCGGCGGGCGTCGTGCACCCGCTCCAGCAACCCCTCGCCCGGCTCGTCCGCCGTCACCACCAGCAGCGTCTCGCCCCGGCGCGCCGCCTCCAGCCGCCCGAGCCCGACCGACAGATGGGCGGGCACGCCCGCCGGAACCCGGTGCCGCACGAGCGTCGGCGACAGCTCCGGCAACCCCGACCAGGCGGCCTCGTCATCCAGATGCGCCGCCAAGTGCCACGGCTCGTACGCCTCGGTCCCCACCAGCAGCAACCCCCCGTGCCGCCGCGCCACCGACGCGCGCAGCGCCCCGGCGAACCGGCGCGTGTCCTGCAACCACTCGGTCCCGGCGAGCACTTCCCGCAACAGCGCGACCCGTACGGCGTCCATACGTCCGCATGGTTCCGTAAGTTGCGGAGTGGGCGGGGAAGTTACGGGGGTTCTCACCCATATGGGCGGGGGCGGCGCTTCGTCCGGATCCGGCGTCGTTCACTCACACGTGCGATGTGGGTTCGAAGGTGACTTGTACGGGGCTTGTCCGCCCTAGCCTCCGTTGATACGGACGAGGTACGGGAAGGGGCGGGGAACCGTGAACGACAGTGTGCTCTCCCAGCCGCCGATGACGTGGCGGCTCTGCGGGAACCAGGTCAAGCTGTGGCGCATGGGGGCGGGCGTCACGCGCGAGGAACTGGGGCGCGAGGCGGGCTACGGGGAGGAGACGGTCAAGTCGATGGAACAGGGGCGTCGGAAGCCGACGCCGCGGCTGCTGGAAGTGGCTGACCAGATGTGCGGGGCACGGGGGAAGCTGATCGCGGCGGGGGACTATCTGCAGCCGGATCGCGTGGTCCCCTACGCCCGGGAATACGTGATGTACGAAGCGGAGGCGATTGCCCTCCATTCCTACGAACCGCTGCTCATTCCGGGCTTGCTCCAGACGGAAGAGACAATGCGCGCGCTGTTCAACGGGCACTGGCCGCCCATGGCGGATTCGGCGGTCGAGGAGCTGGTCCAGACGCGGCTGGCTCGCCAGGAACTCCTGAAGAAGACGACGACGGCCTTCACCTTTGCCATTGGTGAACCCGCTCTACGCAACACGCTCGGCTGCCCCGAGGCGCACAAACGTCAGCTCCTGCACCTGCTTGAGGCTGCCACCCAGCGGAACGTCGTCATCCAGGTTCTGTTCTTCGACCGGGTTCACCCGGGCCTTGATGGCCCGTTCGTCCTGGTGGAGACACCCCAGCACGAGCACTTCACCTACGAAGAGGGGCAGACGAGCAGCACGTTCCACTCGAACGCCGAGAAGGTCAGTGCTGTCGTCAAGCGCCATGCCATGATCGCTCAATGTGCCCTCAGCCCCGAGGAAACCGAAAGATTCATCAAGGAGTTGGCGGAGGAGTTGTGAGTTGTGAGCTCGCATGGATCAAGTCCAGTTACAGCGGTGGTGCGGGTGGCAACTGCGTTGAAGTTGCCGCCCGCCCCCGTACCGTGGCCATAAGGGACTCAAAGCACCCGGAGGGGCACGGGATAGCCGTCCCGGCGACCGCTTGGGCCCACTTCGTGGGCTTCGCGGCCGGGGCCGCGTCCGCGGGCTGAGATCCGTGGGTCGGGTGCGGGTCAGGGCAGGCTGGCAGCGGGGGGAGGGGTGGGGGGCTCGGGTTCGGTTGGTTGGCTGTGCGGCCGGTGGGGTGTTGGCCGCCGTACTCCTGCCGTCACGGATGCAGGCGCGTAAGGAGACCTTGCGCATAGGCCTTGGCTGAGGGGGAGCGGGCTGCTGCCGCGATGTGGCTGGGTCCGGTGGGGGCGCTTCGCTCAGCTTGCGTACGTGGTGGTTGCTCGTCCGGCTGCGGGTTGGTGGGGGTGGCGGCTGTTTGTGGACGGATATCCACCGGCCCGGCCTGGAGCAGCGGGTGGATAAGTGGCCTGGGATGGCAGTTGGCCGCCTCAGTGGTCCCGGCAGGGACCTGCTGTCTCAGGAGTGTTCACGCAGGGGCGGTTGGTCCGCTGCTGCGGCGGATAAGTGGCCCGGGGTGGCGGCTGAGTGCCTCAGCTGTCCCGGCAGGCCGCCTCTTTCACAAGTACCCCCACTCAGGGGTCAGCCGCCCGCTCGGCCACGATGGTGGCGAGCTGAGCGAAGCGCCCACGACGGCAGGAACCACATCGCGGCAGCTGCCAGCTCCCCCTCAGCCACAACCGGAGGGATCGGTCTCCTTACGCGCGTGCATCCGTGACGGCGCGAGTACGGCGGCCCACCCCCCACCGGCCGCACAGTTCGCCCACCGAACCCCCGCCCCCCACCCCTCCCCCTGCTGCCAGCCTGTCTTGACGTCGGCCCACCCCCCACCGGCAAGTCGCCGTCAAACCCCCACGCCTTACGTGCCCTTGGCGCAGCGCCCCATCCCACCCCCGCCCCATCCCACCCCCGCCCCGCCCCGCTCCACCCACCCTGCCGCAGTTTCGCGGGCGGCAGAACGTTTAACAGGCCCCCGACCGGCTCCGCGCTTCTACGCTGAACGCGTGACCAGCCGAGCCTTGAAGTCAGCAGCCTCCGCCTCCGGGTCTGCGCCCGCCCGCGTCATCCCCATCCCCGACCCGATCCCCAACCCCGTCCCCACCCCCACCCCCACCCCCATCCCCCTCCGCCCCGCCCGGGAGCCCCTCTGGCGGGACGTCGTGGGGGACGTTCTGCGTCGTGAGCGGCTTGCTCAGAAGCGGACGCTGAAGGACGTGGCCGAGGCCGGGCGGATTTCGATGCCGTATCTCTCCGAGGTGGAGCGCGGGCGCAAGGAGGCCTCTTCCGAAGTGCTCGCGGCCGCCGCTCAGGCGCTCGGACTCAGCCTGGCCGAGCTCCTCGCCCTGGTGCAGGCGGAGCTCATCCGTCTGGCGAGCCGTACGCACGTCCACGTCCGGCCGGTCGTCAGGCAGGCGGCGGCGCCGCAGTCGGCCCCCCGGCACAACGAAGTGCGCCTCGCGGCCTGACCGCAGCCTCGGCCCTCGGGGGACCGGCAGGCGGCCGCCCACCCCCGTAGCGCGGCCGCCTGCCCCCGGCACGGCCCTCAGGCGGCGGTCGCGAGCGCCCTGCGGCTGAGGACCGCGTCGGCGAGGCCGTACGCCACGGCCTCCTGCGCGGTGAAGACCTTGTCGCGGTCCATGTCGGCGCGGAGGGCCGCGACGTCGTGGCCGGTGTGCCGGGACAGGACCTCTTCGACCTCGCTGCGGATGCGCAGCATCTCCTTGGCCTGGAGGGTGAGGTCCGAGACGGTCCCCTGTTGGCCGCGGCTCGCCGGCTGCCCCAGCAGTATCCGCGCGTGTTCGAGGACGAAGCGCCGTCCCGGGTCGCCGCCGGCGAGGAGGACCGCCGCGGTCGAGGCGGCCTGTCCGACGCAGAACGTGGAGATCGGGGCGCGGACGAAGGTCATCGTGTCGTAGATGGCCATGAGGGAAGTGAAGGATCCGCCGGGGGAGTTGATGTAGAGGGCGATCTCCGTGTCCGGGCCGGACGATTCGAGGTGCAGCAGCTGGGCGATGACGACGTTGGCGACGCCGTCGTCGATCTCCGTGCCGAGGAAGATGATGCGTTCGGAGAGCAGCCGGCTGAAGACGTCGTAGGCCCGCTCCCCGTTCGGGGTGCGCTCGACCACGGTCGGAATGGTGTACTGGCTCATGTCGTCAGAGTCCGATCCGTCGCTTCGTGCCGGCCGGGCGGACGTCCTCCAGGGACTCCACGACGCGGTCGATCATGCCGTAGTCCTTCGCCTGCTGCGCCGTGAACCACCGGTCGCGGTCGCCGTCGCGGGAGACGGTCTCCTCGGACTGGCCGGTGTGCTCGGCGGTGATGCGCTCGACGGCCTTCTTGGTGAACTCGAGGTTCTCGGCCTGGATGGCGATGTCGGCGGCGGTGCCGCCGATTCCGGCCGACGGCTGGTGCATCATGATCCGCGCGTTCGGGAGGGCGTAGCGCTTGCCCGGCGCCCCGACGGTGAGGAGGAACTGCCCCATGCTGGCGGCGAATCCCATGGCGAGGGTGGAGACGTCGTTGGGGATCAGCCGCATCGTGTCGTAGATCGCCAGCCCGGCCGTGACGGAGCCGCCGGGGCTGTTGATGTAGAGGGTGATGTCGGTGCGGGGGTCCTCGGCGGAGAGGAGGAGCAGCTGGGCGCAGACGCGGTTGGCGGAGGCCTCGTTGACTTCGGTGCCGAGGAAGACGATGCGCTGCATGAGGAGCAGCGAGGCGAGGTGGTCGTCGAAGCGGGTCGGGGACGCTTCGCCGTCGGCGGCGCGCGGTTCGAGAACGAGTGGTGACGGGGACATGGAGCCCTCCTTGGCCGGTGGTGGCGTGTTCCACCACTCTCCGGCCGCCCGCGCCCTCACATCAGCCTTCTCTGCCCCCGGCAGATTCGCCGAGGGCAGAGTGAGGGCAGAGCAGCGGGCCCACGAACCTGGCCCGTACCGCTACGCAGCCCGGTCCGGCTACGCAGCCCGGTCCGGCTACGCCACCCGGTCCGGGGCCGGCGCCCGGTCCGCGTCGCAGGCGTCGCCTGCGTCGCCGGACGCGACCACCCGCGACGGTTCCGCCCCGTCGCGGTCCAGCGCGCCGGACACCACCGCGCACAGCAGGCCCGCCGCCGCCAGGGCCGCGCCCACCAGCGTGGGGGACGTCCAGCCCCAGCCCGCCGCGATGGCGACGCCGCCGAGCCATGCGCCGCCCGCGTTCGCGAGGTTGAACGCCGAGTGGTTGGAGGCGGCGGCGAGCGTCGGGGCGGCCTTGGCCTTGTTCATGATCAGCATCTGGAGGGGGGTGCTGGTCATGGAGCCGGCGGCGCCCAGCAGGACGACGGTCACCAGTGCCGCCCACTTCACGTGCACCGTGAAGTCGAAGACGACGAGGACCGCCGCGAGGCCGGCCAGGGCTCCGTAGAGCGTGGGGCGCAGGGCGCGGTCGGTGAGGGGGCCGGCCGCCAGGACGCCCAGGGTCATGCCGATGCCGAAGAGCGCCAGCACGAACGTGACCGAGGTTTCGGAGAAGCCGGTGACCTCCACGGCCATCGCGGAGAGGTAGCTGTAGACGGCGAAGACGCCCGCGAAGCCGAAGACCGTGGTCAGCAGGCCCAGCAGTACCTGGCGGCCGCCCAGGGCCCGCAGCTCCTTGCCCAGGCCCGCGCCCTGCTCGGGCGGCAGCTGAGGGATCAGCCGGGCGAGCGCGGCCATCGCCGCGACGCCGATCGCGGCCACGACGAGGAACGTCGCGCGCCACCCCAGGTGCTGTCCCAGGAGCGTGGCCGCGGGGACGCCGATGATGTTGGCGACCGTCAGGCCGAGGAACATCATGGCGACGGCCCGGGCCTGCCGTCCCTCGCCCGCGAGGCGGGCGGCGACCACGGAGCCCACGCCGAAGAACGCGCCGTGCGGCAGCCCGGCCAGGACCCGGCCTGCGATGAGCGTTCCGAAGGAGGGGGCGATCGCGGAGGCCAGGTTCCCGGCCGTGAAGACCGCCATGAGCAGGATGAGCATCCGCTTGCGGGGGATGCGCGAGCCGAGGGCGGTGAGCAGCGGGGCACCGGCGACGACGCCGAGGGCGTAGGCGGAGACCAGGTAGCCGGCGGTGGGGACGGAGGTCCCCAGGTCGTCGGCGACGTTGGGCAGGAGGCCCATCATCACGAACTCGGTCGTCCCTATGCCGAAGGCGGAGACGGCAAGCGCCAGCAGAGCCAGGGGCATGAGGAGGGGGCCTTTCGGACGGGCGTGCGGGGCAAGCCGTCCAGCCTACGGGATGGCCCCGAGGTGGCCCCGACGGTAGCCGCTCCCCAGTCGTACGAGTCGCACGAGTCGCACGAGTCGCGCGAGTCGCGCGAGTCGTACGAGTCGTACGGGCGCCGCAGGTCAGATCTTGACCCGTGCCGCCACCGGCAGGTGGTCGCTCTTCGTCGCCGGCAGCGTCCACGCCGAGACCGGGTCCATGCCGCGCACCATGATCTGGTCGATCCGGGCCATGGGGAGGCTCGCCGGCCAGCTGAAGCCGAAGCCGTCACCCGCGGCGCCCTGGGCGGAGCGCAGCTGGGAGGTGATGGGGGCCAGGGAGCGGTCGTTCATGGTGCCGTTGAGGTCGCCGAGGAGGATGACGCGCTTCTCGGGCTCCTGCGCGAGGGCCTGGCCGAGCGCCTCGGCGCTGCGGTCGCGCTGCCCGGCGGTGAAGCCCGCGTTGAACTTCACGCGCACCGACGGCATGTGGGCGACGTAGACGGCGACGGGGCCCTGGGGGGTGCGGACGGTGGCGCGCAGGGCGCGCACCCAGCCGAGCCGGATGTCGACGGGCTGGACCAGCTCCAGGGGGTACTTGCTCCATATGCCGACCGTGCCCTGCACGGAGTGGTGCTTGTACGTGCCGGCCAGCGCCTTCTCGTAGCGCGAGGCGTTGGTGAGCTCCTCCAGGGCCACCACGTCGGCCCCGGAGGCGGCGACGGCCCGGGCCGTGGCGGCGGGGTCGGGGTTCTCGGCGTTGACGTTGTGGGTGGCCACCGTGAAGTTGCCGCCCTTGCCGGTCTTGTCGCTGAGCAGGCCGCCGAAGAGGTTCACCCAGGTGACCACGGGGAGCAGCAGTGCGATCAGCGCGGTCGCGGAGCGGCGCACGATCGCCAGGACGAGCAGGACGGGGATGCCCAGGCCGAGCCAGGGCAGGAAGGTCTCGGTCAGGCTGCCGAGGTTGCCGACCCGGTTGGGCAGCTGGGTGTGCAGGAGCATCAGCAGGCCGAGCAGGACCGCGAGGGTGGCGAGGACGAGGCCGCGCCGCCACACGTCGCGGTCCCGCCACCGGTCCATGAGGCGCCGGGCCCCGGATCCGGTCCCCTCCGGACCGGCTCCGTCTCGGCCCGTCTCCTGCATGTACGCCTGCGCCATCCGTCGTCCTCAACTCTTCATCCGCTGCGGCCCCGCCCACCAGACGATAGGTGATCACCCGGTGAGTGCGGCATGCGCCGCTTCCGCTTCCGACGTGGCACCCCTGAAGGGGGTGTCGGTGGGAAGGACGACGTCCCGGCGGACCGGGGTTCCGGGCCGGGGGCCTGTCGGGGCGTGCTGTGACACAACGGGCATATTCGCTGCCGTCCGGGGCCGTCCGGGGCCGTCCGCGGGGCCGTCCGGGGCGTACGGGCGGCTGCCGGGTCCCGTACGGAGGCGCGCCCGGCCGTCAGCGGGGGCGCCCGGCCCTCAGCGGGGGCGTACGCCGTCCAGGACCGCGTCGACGATCTTCCCGGGGAGGTCCTCCGGCAGCTCCGCCCGCTCGTGGAACATGGCCCGCGAGAGCATGGGGCTGACGATGAGGTCGCCCATCAGCTCGACGTCCAGGTCGGAGCGGATCTCACCGGCGGCCATGCCGCGCCGCAGGACGGCGTGGACCGCCTCGCGGCGGGCCGTGACGACCTTCTCGTGGTACTCCTGCCAGAGCCCGGGGTGGGCCTTGATCTGGGTGAGGACCGTGCGCAGGACGGCGGAGGAGCGCTTGGCCAGCCCGCGCCGGCGCAGCGTCTCCAGCAGCGTCACCAGGTCGTCCCGTACGGACTCCCCGGCGAGCTCGGGAGCGGCGTGCTCCAGGGAGCGCATGACGTCGAGCATCAGCGCCTCCTTGCCGGGCCAGCGGCGGTAGACCGTGGCCTTGCCGACGCCGGCCTCGCGCGCGATGCGCTCCATCGACAGCTCGCCGAGCGTCACGCCGTCTTCGAGCAGGCGCAGGACGGTCTCGACGACGGCCGTGTCGAGGGCGGCGTTGCGGGGGCGGCCGCGGCGCTCGGGCGCGGCGGCCGCCTGGGGGTGGGTCATGCGCCTGCCTCCGCCTGTTCCTTCCGGCCGTCCGGGTGCGCGGCGCCGGGCGCCTTACGGGCGGCCCCGCGCTTGGGGAGGAAGAGCGCGACGACGGCCGCGCCGACCAGGGCCGTGGCGCTGGCGCCGATGAGCGTGACGTGCATGGCGTGGATGAAGGCGTCGTGCGCGGGGCCGACGAGTGCCCTGCCCTCCGGGCCGAGCGTCCTGGCGACGGCCAGGGTGGCCTCGACAGACTCTCCCGCCGCGTGCCGCGCCTCGTCCGTCAGGCCGGGGAGGCCGGCGATCCGGCCGGAGATGTCGTCGCGGTAGGTGGTGGACAGGACGGAGCCGAGCACGGCGATGCCCAGCGAGGCGCCGACCTGCCGGAAGGTGTTGTTCACGGCGGAGCCCGAGCCGGCCCTCTCGCGCGGCAGCGACTGCATGATCGAGACGGTGGCGGGCGGCATGATGTGCGCCATCGAGGCGCCCTGGAAGAACAGCAGCACCTCCAGCACCCAGACCGGGGTGTCCCGGTCCAGCAGCAGGAAACCGGCCATCGTCGCGGAGACCATCACCATGCCGCCGGTGCACACGATGCGCACGCCGAGCTTCTCGACGACGCGGCGGACGCGCACGGCGAAGAACATGTGGGCGGCCGCGAGCGGCAGCATCAGCAGCCCGCTCTGCAGCGGGGAGAAGCCGCGCACGCTCTGGGTGTAGAAGACGGTCATGAACGTGACGCCCATCAGCGCGAAGAAGACCAGCGCGATGGAGGAGACGGCGGCGGAGAAGGCCGGGTCGCGGAACCAGCGCACGTCGAGCGAGGGGTGGTCCGAGCGCCGCTCGTGCAGGACGAAGAGGATCAGGACGAGCAGGCCGGTGCCGGCCGTGCCGAAGACCTCGGGGTCGGTGAAGTCCGCCAGCTGGCCGCCCTTGATGATGCCGTAGACCAGCAGGACCAGGCCCACGACCGAGAGCACCACACCGACCGGGTCGAGGCGGCCGGGCCGCGGGTCCTTGGAGTCGGGGACGAGCACGGACATCGCGATCAGGGCGGTGATCACGATGGGGACGTTGACCAGGAAGACCGAGCCCCACCAGAAGTGCTCCAGGAGGATGCCGCCGGTGATCGGCCCTATGGCCACGGCGAGGCCCACGGCGCCCGCCCAGATGCCGATGGCCTTGGGCTGCTCCTCGCGCTCGAAGACGTTCATGATGATCGCGAGGGTCGCGGGCATCACGAACGCGCCGCCGAAGCCCATGACCGCGCGGAAGGCGATGAGCTCGGTGGGCGAGCCGGAGAAGGCGGAGAGCACGGAGCCGGCGCCGAAGACGACCATGCCCGCGAGCAGGACCTTCTTGCGGCCGAGCCGGTCGCCCAGCAGGCCGGCGGTGAACAGTATCCCGGCGAAGACCAGCGTGTAGGAGTTGACGGCCCACTCCAGCTGGCTCTGGGTGGCGCCGAGACCGACGGGCGCGGGGGTGGCGATCGTCTTCATCGCCACGTTCAGGATCGAGTTGTCCAGTACGACGATGAGCAGGCTGAACAGCAGGACGGCCAGGATCGCCCAGCGCCTGCGGTGCACCGCCTCCGGGACCTTCCGGGGCGGTGCGGCGCCCGGGGCGCCGGAGGGAGCGGGTGTCATGCCCGCCAGCCTAGATCCTTTCCGATACGAACCCGTCTCGTATTGGAAAAGCTTTACCCCGGTCCGACGAACGGGTGTGCGCGGGGGTCCCTTCCCCGCCCGCAGCGCGCGTGTCAGCATGGAGGGGATCCGGGGACGCCGTCAGGGCGCCTCGAGACGACATCAACACAGGAGCACACCGCCATGACGACGACGCATGCCTCGAACACCCCCGAGAGCAGCCGCGACCCCAAGGCGCTGTACGGGGGCAAGGGATCCCGGCGTATCACCGTCCGCGACATCGCCGCCGCCAAGGTGCGCGGCGAGAAGTGGCCCATGCTCACCGCGTACGACGCGATGACCGCCTCCGTCTTCGACGAGGCCGGCATCCCCGTCCTGCTCGTCGGCGACTCGATGGGCAACTGTCATCTCGG
The DNA here is from genome assembly GCF_013394065.1 of Streptomyces rectiverticillatus. Classification (NCBI taxonomy): domain Bacteria; kingdom Bacillati; phylum Actinomycetota; class Actinomycetes; order Kitasatosporales; family Streptomycetaceae; genus Streptomyces; species Streptomyces rectiverticillatus. The sequence goes on along the minus strand of NZ_CP040752.1, from coordinate 2,216,180 downwards.
CTACGAGTCCACCGTGCCCGTCACCATGGACGAGATAGCCGTCCTCTCCGCCGCCGTCGTCCGCGGCACCAAGCGCGCCCTGATCGTCGCCGACCTGCCCTTCGGCTCCTACCAGGAGGGCCCGGTCCAGGCGCTGCGCAGCGCCACGCGGCTGATCAAGGAGACCGGCGCGAGCGCGGTCAAGCTGGAGGGCGGCGAGCGATCCGCCGAGCAGATCAAGCTGCTGGTCGACGCCGGCATCCCGGTGATGGCCCACATCGGCCTCACCCCCCAGTCCGTCAACGCCTTCGGCGGCTACCCCGTGCAGGGCCGCGGCGAGGAGGCCGCGCAGCAGCTGCTGCGCGACGCCAAGGCCGTGCAGGACGCGGGCGCCTTCTCCGTCGTCCTCGAGCTCGTCCCGGCCGAGCTGGCCGCCGAGGTCACCCGCACGCTGCACATCCCGACCGTCGGCATCGGCGCGGGCTCGCAGTGCGACGCGCAGGTGCTCGTGTGGACGGACATGGCCGGCATGACGTCCGGCCGGGTGCCGCGCTTCGTCAAGCAGTACGCGCAGCTGCGGGAGGTCCTCGGCGGGGCGGCGCGCGCCTTCGCGGAGGACGTGGTGGACGGCGCGTACCCGGCCGAGGAGCACGCCTTCCACTAGGCGCGGAGCCCGGAGCCCGGAGCCCGGAGCCCAGGCGTGGAGCCGGGCGCCTAGGGTGCCGACAAGGCACCGACACCGTGTTCGCAGGTCACCGACGCTTCTGTCGGTGACCTGTCGGTGCGTTGTCAGTGGCTGCTGGCACTGTGGTGGGCATGACGCGAAACGACACCTCACGGGGGGCGGACAGCGGCGGGAACGCCGTCGAGGTCCGCGGCCTCGTCAAGCACTTCGGAGACACCAAGGCGCTCAACGGCGTCGATCTCGACGTACGCGAGGGCACCGTCCTCGGCGTGCTCGGGCCCAACGGCGCCGGCAAGACCACCCTCGTGCGCTGCCTGTCCACGCTGCTCCGGCCGGACGCGGGCACCGCCCGCGTCGCGGGGTACGACGTGGTGGCCCAGCCCCGGCAGCTGCGCCGCGTGATCGGCCTGACCGGCCAGTACGCCTCGGTGGACGAGAAGCTGTCCGGCTTCGAGAACCTGTACATGATCGGCCGGCTGCTGGACCTCTCCCGCAAGGACGCCCGCCGCCGCGGCGAGGAGATGCTGGAGCGCTTCTCCCTCACCGAGGCCGCCAAGCGCCCCGCCGGGCAGTACTCCGGCGGCATGCGCCGCAGGCTGGACCTCGCCGCCTCCATGATCGGCCGGCCGGCCGTGCTGTACCTGGACGAACCCACCACCGGCCTCGACCCCCGCACCCGCAACGAGGTGTGGGAGGAGGTCCAGCGGATGGTCGCCGAGGGCGCCACCGTCCTGCTCACCACGCAGTACATGGAGGAGGCCGAGCAGCTCGCCCACGAGCTCACCGTCATCGACCGCGGCCAGGTCATCGCGGGCGGCCGGGTGGACGAGCTGAAGGCGAAGGTCGGCGGGCGCACCCTGCAGATCCGCCCGGCGGACCGTGCCGAGGTGCCCCGCATGGTCGGCGCGCTGGCCCAGGCCCAGCTGGACGGCATCGCCGGCGCCACCGCCGACGAGGCCGAGGGCGTCGTCAACGTCCCCATCATCAGCGACGAGCAGCTCACCGCCGTCGTCGCCCTGCTGGGCTCGCGCGGCTTCGCGATCTCCGGCATCTCCACCCACCTGCCGAGCCTCGACGAGGTCTTCCTCGCCGTCACCGGCCAGAAGGCGTCCGTCCCGCAGCAGGACGCCGCCGACACCGACGCACTCCAGGAGGTCGCCGCATGAGCGCGGCTACACTCAGCGCGCCCGCGGCGGCGCCCGCCCACGAGGGCCGCATCGGCCTGCGGGCCAACCTGCGGCACATCGGCGCCCTCGCGCGCCGCAACATGCTGCAGATCAAGGCGGACCCGGAGTCGATGTTCGACGCCGTGATCATGCCGATCATCTTCATCCTGCTCTTCACCTACGTCTTCGGCGGCTCGATGGCCGGCAAGGGCCACGAACAGGAGTACCTCAACTACCTGGTGCCCGGCCTGATGGCCATGCAGGGCATGAACATCGCCATGGCCGTCGGCACCGGCGTCAACGACGACTTCAAGAAGGGGGTGATGGACCGCTTCCGCACCATGCCGATAGCCCGGTCCTCCGTCCTCATCGCGAAGATCGTGGTCGAGATCGGCCGGATGCTCATTGCCACCGCCATCCTGCTGGGCATGGGCTTCGCCCTCGGCCTGTCCATCACGACGACCCCGCTGCACCTGCTGGCCGCAGTGGCCCTGTCCGTGGTGTTCGGCGCCTCGCTGATGTGGGTCTTCATCCTGCTGGGCCTCTCCCTGAAGACCCCGCAGGCCGTTCAGGGCATTGCGATGCTCGTCCTGATGCCGCTGCAGTTCGGCAGCTCGATCTTCGCGCCGACCGCGAAGATGCCCGGCTGGCTGGAGAGCTTCACCGAGTACAACCCGCTGTCCAACCTCGCCGACGCCGCGCGGCACCTGATGCGCGGCGGGCCCGTCGCCCACTCGGTGTGGATGACGCTGGCCTGGGCCGTCGCCATCACCCTCGTGACCGCGCCGCTGGCCGTCTCGAAGTTCCGCAAGAAGACCTGAGCCGGTCCCGTGTCCGCGTCATACGAGGGCGGTGGCCTCCTCCAGGGTGAGGCCGCCGCCCTCGGCGTACGCGCGCTCGTACGCACCGTCGCCGAGCACCTCCCGCACCCCGGCCTCCGTGTGCTCGTACACCTCGCGCTCCACCGACGCCACCGGGAAGTCGGCCGGGCGCAGGCCTTCGGCGGCGCCGAGCAGCCGGGCCGCGAGCAGCGCGTGCTCCTCGCGGGCCGCCGGCTCCGCGTGCTCCCCGCCGGCGCAGGCCCGCTCCCCGCCGGCCAGCCCGGCGTAGGCGAAGGCGGCGAACAGCAGGTGCGTCACCGGCAGCTGCGGCACCGCCAGTGTCGACAGCGGGTCCCCGGCCATCGACAGGGCCTTGCGCAGCCTCGGCAGGGCCTCCGCCGGCCGGCCCTCCAGCGTGTCCAGCCAGGCCATCTGACCGCACATCAGGCTCTCGAACATCACCACCGAGCGGATGCCGAAGTCCGACATCAGCTCCTCGAAGATCTCCCGGGCCTCGGCCGTCCGCCCGGCGCGGGCCACCCGCACCCCGAGCTGCAGCCTGCCGAAGATCGCGGCGTCCGTATTGCCCTGCTCCGCCTCCGCGATGGCGTCGCGGAGCATCTGCTCGCCCTCCTCGTCACCGACCGCCCCCGCCTCCACCAGCGCCCCGGCGAGCCGGGCGCGCAGCGCCGGCAGCTGCCCGGCCGAGCCGAGCTCACGGACCTGCTCGACGGCCTCCCGGTAGTCCTCGGCCGCCAGGCCGAACTGCCCGCGCCGCTCGTGCACCTCGCCCAGGCCCGTCAGGCCCTCCGCCACGCCCCAGGAGTCCCCGAGCCGCCGGAAGATCCGTACGCTTTCCTCCGCATCCGCGGTGGCCTGGTCCAGCCCGCCGGGCTGGTCGTTGAATATCTTCGAGCGCAGCTGCAGCGCGTGTCCGAGCTCCCATGCGTAACCCAGCTCGCGGCAGCGCGCGACCATCGTGTCCAGGGTCCTGTAGAGCGCCTCGAAATCGCCGGTCATGAGGATCGCGAAGAAGACGATGAAGCCCGGTACGCGGCAGGTCTGCGGCTGCCCGTCGGCGTAGGCCGCGGAGATGTGGCGCAGTCTGCGCTGCGTCTCCGGCGCGTGGATGACGGCCATGTCCGTGATGCTGATCAGCCGCGCCAGGTGCACCCCGCGCCGCGCCTCCGCCAGCACCTCGGGCGCCATCGGCGGCGGCTGCTCGGTGCACGACACGTACAGCGGCGCGACCGGGGGGAGCGGCTCGGCGAACGGGTCGGGGCCCATCGCGCCCACCAGCTCCGCCCAGTGGGCGGCGTCCGCGCGGTGGTCCCTGAGCTGCCAGAACCAGCCCATGGACAGGACCAGGCACAGCGCCTCCTGCTCGTCCTGCGCCGCGACGGCGCGCCGCAGGGCGGTGCGCAGGTTGTCGTGCTCCAGCTCCAGCCGCTCCAGCCAGACGCCCTGGGCCGGGCCGCGCAGCAGCGGGTCCGCGGTGCGGGCCAGTTCGCGGTAGGCCACCAGGTGGCGGCGCTCGGCGCCCGCCCGCTCGCCCGCCTCGTCCAGCCGCTCGGCGGCGTACTCCCCGACGGTCTCCAGCAGCCGGTAGCGCATCTCGCCGCCGGCCGCGGGCTCGGCGACCACCAGCGACTTGTCGACGAGCGAACCGAGGAGGGCGGCGACGTCCCGGGCTCCGACGGCGCCGGATGCGGGCGTGGTGCCGGTGCCGGTGCCAGTGCCAGTGCCGGTGCCGGTGCCGGTGCCGGTGCCGGTGCCGGTGCCGCCTGTGTCCGGTCCGTCGGAACACACTTCCTCCGCGGCCGTGAGGTCGCAGCCGCCGGAGAAGACCGACAGGCGGCGCAGCACGGCACGCTCGGGCTCATCCAGCAGGTCCCACGACCAGTCGACGACGGCGCGCAGCGTCTGCTGGCGCGGCAGGACGGTGCGGCTGCCGGAGGTCAGCAGCCGGAAGCGGTCGTCCAGGCGGTCGGCCAGGGTGCGCGGGCCGAGCAGCCGCAGCCGGGCCGCGGCGAGCTCGATGGCCAGCGGCAGCCCGTCCAGGCGCCGGCAGATCTCGGCACACGCCTCCGGATCGTCCTCGATGCGGAAGCCCGGGCGGGCCGCGGCGCCGCGGTCGGCGAGCAGCCGCAGGGCGACCGTGTCGGGCAGCGGCTCCACGGGCCGCACCGCTTCGCCGGGCACGCCGAGCGGCTCGCGGCTGGTGGCGAGCACGGTGACGCCCGGGCAGTGGGCGAGGAGCGTCTCGGCGAGGCGGGCCGCGGCGTCGACGACGTGCTCGCAGTTGTCGAGGACGAGCAGCATGCGGCGCGGCGCGCAGTGCTCGGCGAGGCGCGCCAGCGGGTCCGTCGCGGAGGCGTCACCGGCGGCCCGCAGCCCGTCGGCGGTCGTGCGCACCACGGTCTCGCGGCCGCCGAGCGCGGTCAGCACCGCCTCGGGCACGGTGGCCGGATCGTCGACGGGCGCGAGCTCGGCGAACCACACGCCGTCGCTCCACCCGCCCCCGCCCCCGTCCCCGGCAGTGGCCTCGGCGGCCTCCAGCGACAGCCGCGTCTTCCCGGCACCCCCGGGCCCGAGCAGCGTCACCAGGCGGTGCGCACGCAGATCACCCCCGATGGCCGCGATGTCGTCCTCCCGCCCGACGAACGAGGTGAGCCGGGCCCGGAGGTTGCCGGGCGGGGGCAGGGGAGTGCCGGGGGGCGGCGCGGGTGCGCCTCCGGCGGGGTCGTCGGCGAGGTTGCCGGGCTTCGGCGCGGCGGGCGGGTACGGGCGGTCGTGCGGCGCCACGGCGTTGCCCGGAGTGGCCCCGCCGTGCGGTGCCGTGGTGCCGTGCTCGGCGGTGCCGGGCAGCGGGTGGGGCGTGCCCTGCGGCGTCGCGGCGGTGCCGTGCGCGGCGGGGCGGTCCGGCGGGTAGGGCGCGTGCCGGGGGCCCGCGGCGCCGTCCGGCGCGGAGCCGCCCTGTGCCTCCTGCGCGTAGGGCGTGCCATGGAGCGGTGCGGCGGCGTGCCGGGCCCCGGGCGGCGTGGCCCGGTCCGGGTTCAGGAGTTCCGCGTGGAGGGCGCGGAGTTCCGGGCCCGGGTCCGTGCCCAGGCGCGTGGAGAGGTCGTTCGCGATGTCCGCGTACGCGGCGAGCGCCTCCGCCGGGCGCCCCGCCGCCCGCAGGGCGCGCAGCCGCACGGCGTGCAGGGGTTCGTCCAGCGGGTGCTCCTCGCACAGCGCGGCGAGCTCCGGAAGGATCTGCTCCGCCCGGCCGAGGGCGACCGCGGCGGCCAGCTGCGTGCGGCGGGCGTCCAGGCGGCGCGCCTCGTAGCGGACGGCGAGGACCGCCCGGCCCGGGAGGTCGGCGAGGACGGGCCCGCGCCACAGGGCGAGGCCGGTGCCGAGCAGGTCCGCGGCCTTGGCGGGGTCGCCGTCGGCGAGGGCACGCGCGCCTTCCTCCGCGAGCTGCTGGAAGCGGTGCAGGTCGACGTCCTCGGGCGCGGCGCAGAGCCGGTAGCCGCCGGCCGCCGAGGCGACGGCGTCGTGCCCGACGGCCCGCCGGAGCCGGCCCACGAGGGCCTGCAGGGCGCCCGCCGCGTCGGCGGGCGGCTCGTCGCCCCAGACCTCGCCGATCAGCGCCTCGGCGGTGCGGACGCGCCCCGGGTGGAGGGCGAGCGCGGCGAGCAGGGCGCGCAGCCGGGCGCCGCCGAGGGCGGCGGGCCGGCCGTTGCCGGAGTGGGCCTGGGTGGTGCCGAGGATGCCGTAGCGCACGGCCCCATTCTCTCCCGGGCCCGTACCGGCCGGGTTACGGCCCGGAGGGGCGGAGGAAGTACCGTCACCCGGTACGTCCGCCGCAGCCGCCCGCCCGGGCGGCCCGGCGGGGCCGCCGACCTCACAGGAGCAGAAGCCATGCCGACAGCGACCCGCGGCGAACGGCGCGTGAGTCCCGTCTTCCTCGCCCTCGTCGCCATCATGGGCGTCTCCATATGGGCGGTGTGGACGGACTTCTCGGCGAGCCCCGGCTTCGCCGTCTTCCTCTTCGTCGTCTCCGGCTGGGTCGTCTCGCTGTGCCTGCACGAGTACGCGCACGCGCGCACCGCCCTGCACGGCGGCGACCTCACGGTGGGCGCCAAGGGCTATCTGACGCTCGACCCGCTGAAGTACACGCACGCGATGCTGAGCATCGTCCTGCCCGTCATCTTCGTGATCATGGGCGGGATCGGCCTGCCCGGCGGCGCGGTCTTCATCGAGCGGCACCGCATCCGCGGCCGCTGGAAGCACAGCATGATCTCGGCCGCGGGCCCGCTGACGAACGCCGCGTTCGCCGTGGTGGTCACCGCCCCGTTCTGGCTCGGCACGATGGACGGCGTCCCGGACCACTTCCGCTACGCGCTCGGCTTCATGGCCCAGCTCCAGGTGACCGCCGCGATCCTCAACTTCCTGCCGGTGCCGGGCCTGGACGGGTACGGGGTGCTCGAGCCGTGGCTGTCGTACAAGGTGCGCCGCCAGGTCGAGCCGTTCGCCCCGTTCGGGATACTGGCCGTCTTCGGCTTCCTGTGGATCCCCGAGGTCAACCACGCGTTCTTCGACATGATCGACGCGGTGCTGCGGTTCCTCGACGTGACGGCGTGGGACACCTACTGGGGCCAGGAGTTGTTCCGCTTCTGGCAGGGCACCCCGGACGTCCCGCCGCTGTCGGGCATCGTCCTCTGATCCGAGGCACGCGAAAGCCCCAGGCCCCCCCGTGTGGGCCCGGGGCTGGTCTCACGCCGCGCTCACGCCCCGCTCACGCCGCGTCCCAGGTGACCGGGAGGCTGTGCACCCCGTAGATGTTCGAGTGGGAGCGCAGCGGCACCTCCTCGGCCGGGACGGCCAGGCGCAGGGTCGGGAACCGCTCGAAGAGCGCCGGCAGGGCGACCCGCATCTCGACGCGGGCCAGCTGCTGCCCCAGGCACTGGTGGATGCCGTGGCCGAAGCCCAGGTGCCCGGTGGCCTTGCGGCGCAGGTCGAGGGCGTCGGGGCGGCCGGGGAACCGGAGCGGGTCGCGGTTGGCGGCCTCGAAGGAGAGGGTGACGCTCTCACCGGCCTTGATCAGGTGGCCGTCCAGCTCTACGTCCTCCAAGGCCGTCTTGAGGCCGGTGTGAGCGATGGTCAGGTAGCGCATCAGCTCCTCGACCGCCTGGTCGGCGAGGTCCGGGTCGCTGCGCAGCGCGGCGAGCTGATCCGGGTTCTGCAGGAGGGCGAAGGTGCCGTGGGCGATCATGTTGGCGGTGGTGTCGAGGCCTGCGCCCAGCAGCAGGCTGCCGAGGCCCGCGAGTTCCTCGTCGGTGAGGTCGCTCGTGGTCAGATCGCCGAGTACGTCGTCGGTGGGCTCGGCCCGCTTGGCCAGCACCAGCGTGTGCAGGTACTCCTGCAGCCCGGTCGTGGCGGCGTACCTCTCCTCCTCCGAGGCGCTCATGTCGGTCAGCGTCAGCGAGAACCGCTGGAAGAGCTCGCGGTCGGCGTAGGGCACGCCGAGGAGCTCACAGATCATCAGCGCGGGGATCGGCTGGGCGAAGGCCTCCACCAGGTCGGCGGACGGGCCCCGGCGCTCCATGGCGTCCAGGTGCTCGGCGGTGATCTGCTCGACGCGTTCGGTGAGGGCCCGCATCCGGCGGACGGTGAACTTACCGGCGAGCAGCTTCCGGTAGCGGGTGTGCTCGGGGGCGTCCATCCCCGTCATGTCCCCCACGGGCGCCGGGGGCATGCCGCCTTGGGGCAGGCCGGGCAAGTCGACCGGGAAATGCATGAGCTCGTACCGCGAGCTGAAGCGGGAGTCGCCCAGGATCGCGCGGACCGTGGCGTGGCCGGTGGCGAGCCAGCCCAGGTGGCCGTCCGGGTAGCGCATCCGTATCAGCGGCTGCTGATCGCGCAGTCCGGCCAGCTGGGCGGGCGGGTCGAAGGGGCAGCCCGCGGGGCGGGTGGTCGGCAGTGCTGCCAGGGGCTCGGAGGTGTCGAAGGCAGGCATGGCTGTGTCCCGTTCTCGTGGCGGTGGAAAGGGGCCTGGTGGAGAAACCCTGTGCGGCGCGCCGCGCCGTGACGTCAGCATGGCACCTTTGTGGCGCCATTCACAAGAGGGGGTGGCGCAACCGAAGGTGGCGTACCGAAAAGGGAGCCCCAGGCCGGGGACGGCCTGGGGCTCGGGGGATGGAACTGTGGCGGGGTGGGACGAGGGCGGCGCCGGGGTCAGGAGAGTGCGTCCTCGCTCGTGGACACCCAGTACGTGACGCGCAGCGCGTCGTCGATGTGCACACCCTTGGCGGGGAGGGCGGCCTTGGCCATCTTGTCGCTGCCCTGGAAGCCGACTTCGAGGCTGCGCGCCGTGTAGCCCTCGCCGCCGCTGCCGTCGCCCGCGGAGAGGATCACGCTCGCGTAGCCCTCCCCGCCCGGCGGCAGGGAGGTGACCGCCTGCGGCTTGGTGTTCTCCATGACCGGCGGGACGGACTGGGCGCCCTCGAACTTCACGACGGGGTATCCCTTCAAGTCGCACATCTTGGAGCCCGTGTTGGTGACGGTGAGTAGCATGTGGTTGAGGGGGCGGGAGAGCGGTACGGCGACGACCTTGGTGTTGGCGGCGGTGCAGGGCACGCGGTTCTCCGGGGCGTACGGGTCGCGCGTCGCGCCGGTTCGCTGCGCGCCGTGCGGAGTGGCTCCGGTCGGCCCGCCCTTCTCCGCGCCCGGCTTGCCCTGGGACGCCTGTCCCGCCTGCGGGGACTTCGAGGAATCCGAGGACTTCGAGGACTCCGAGGGCAGGGCGGTCGCGCCCGGCACGGAAGGCTGCGAGGAGGCGGCACCCTCCTTGCGGACGCCCTCGCCCTCCCCGCTTCCGCTGCACGCCGCCAGCGAGAGCGTGGCGAGCGCGACGGCCGCCAGGCCCGCGGTGGCGAACGGACGGGGGTGGGGGTGGGCTCGGCGGGCGGAGGCGCGCATGGCTGGTCTCTTTCTTCGCGGGTGGGCAGCGGAGTGCCGTTCGACCGGATTGCGGGAGCGGCGTGCTTGGATGGCGAAAGCTTGTGCGGTTCCTCGTCCCGGGGGCCAGGGTTACCGGCCGATCAGGGACGCGGGAACGCTCGCACAGGCTCTGACCTGGGGGAATGACGGTTCCCTGGAACGGGTACCTGGGATGGGGGAGTGACGTGGAGGCGGGCGATCTCGCGGAGATGCTGCGGTCGCTGAAGGAGCGGTCGGGCCTGAGTTACGGGGTGCTGGCCAAGCGGCTGCATGTCAGTACGTCGACACTGCACCGGTATTGCAGTGGGTCCGCCGTGCCGGCGGAGTTCGCTCCGGTGGAGCGGCTGGCCCGGCTGTGCAAGGCCACGCCGGAAGAACTGATGGAGGTTCACCGGCGGTGGATCGTCGCGGATGCGACGCGTGGACGCAAGGCACAGGCGGCGGCCGCCGCCCCGGAGCCGGTGGCTGCGGCCGCCCCGGAACCGGCGCCCGAGCCCGAGCCGTCGCAGGCCGGTGATCCCGGCGATCCCGGCCGTTCCGTCCCGCCGGAGCCGGTGGCGCCATCGTCGGCTCCATCGGGTGAGGGTGCGGCGCCATCGTGGCGGCGGCGTCCGTCCCGGAAGGTCGTCCTCGCCGTTCTGTCGGCCGCCGCCGCGGTCACGGTGCTGGGATCCGCCGCGCTCGCCGTGGGCCTCGGCGGCAGCGGTCCGTTCGACTCCGGTGCGAAGCGGTCCGCCGGAGTGGCCTCCCCGGCGGGAGCCGGGGCACCGGGGAAGCCGGGAAGCTCCGGCGAGCCGGGTAAGGGCCCGGACGGCAGCAGCCCGTCCTCCCCGGCGTCCGAGAACGACAAGCAGAAGGGGGAGGAGAAAGAGAAGGGGAAGGGGGAGGAAGGCGCGAAGGAGGAGGGCAGCGATCCTGCAGCGTCCTCCTCGCAGGGCGGCTCCGCGCCCGCCGCCCCCGGGGGCAAGCCGCACGGCGGCACCGCGGAGAGCGGCGTCCCCCTGACCGCCCACGTCCGCCCGTACGCGTTCGAGGACCCCTGCTCCCAGCGCTATCTGATCGACCGGGCCCCGGGCGATGTCACACCGCCCCCGCCGGAGCAGGACGCGCCCGCCTGGGTGTCCGCGCTGGGCGGCGTCGCGGCCGGCGAGCAGTTCGTCGAGATCACCCTGCAGGGCACCGGCAAGGACACCGTCGTCCTCGAAGGCCTGCACGTGCGCGTGCAGGGCACGAAGGCGCCGCTGCCCTGGAACAGCTACGTCATGGGCGTCGGATGCGGCGGGGACGTGTCGACGAAGTCCTTCGGCGTCGACCTCGACGCCGCTCGGCCCGCCGCCGCCCCGAAGGCCGGACAGCGCGACTTCCCGTACAAGGTGAGCGAGAGCGACCCCGAGGTCTTCTACGTCAAGGCGACCGCCGCGCAGCACGACGTGAAGTGGTACCTGGAGCTGCAGTGGTCCAGCGGCGACCGGCGCGGCGTCCTCCGGCTCGACGACCGGGGCAGGCCCTTCCGCACCAGCGGAGCCGGGGGCCGGCCCGTCTACCAGCAGCCGCTGGGCTCGTCACAGGGGTGGGAGCCGGCGCCCGGGGCGTGACCGCCCGGGGCGTGACGCCACGGGGGCGCAGGGGCCCGTCCTACGCGTCCCCGCCCTCGGCGGCGGCCTTGTCGTTCTTCGCCTTGCGCACGTAGTACCAGGCGATGTTGGACGAGACGCCGAGCATCAGGATCCAGACGATGCCGAGCCAGCTGCCCTGTGCGAAGGAGACGACGGCCGCCGCCACCGAGAGGGCGCAGACGGCGAGGGCGTAGAGGGCGAGGCGGGGCATGGGGGACGGCTCCTGTCCGGGGGCGCATACGGTCACGATCCCGGCCATTGTCGCTCAGGCGCCGCGCAGACGTGGCGTCCCCCCGTCCCGTACCCGTCAGACGTCGGTGACGCGCAGCCCGGCGTGGGCCTTGTAGCGGCGGTTCACCGAGATCAGGTTGGCGACGAGCGACTCCACCTGGTGGGCGTTGCGCAGCCGGCCCGCGAAGACGCCGCGCATGCCGGGGATGCGGCCGGCCAGGGCCTGCACGGTGTCGGTGTCGGCCCGCGACTCGCCGAGCACCATCACGTCGGTGTCGATCGCCTCGATCTCCGGGTCCTGCAGCAGCACCGCGGAGAGGTGGTGGAAGGCGGCGGTGACGCGCGAGTCCGGCAGCAGCGCGGCGGCCTGCTCGGCGGCGCTGCCCTCCTCCGGCTTGAGGGCGTAGGCGCCCTTCTTGTCGAAGCCCAGCGGGTTGACGCAGTCGACGACGAGCTTGCCGGCGAGCTCCTCGCGCAGCCCTTCGAGGGTCTTGGCGTGGCCGTCCCACGGCACGGCGACGATCACGATGTCGCTGCGGCGGGCGCACTCGGCGTTGCCGGCGCCCTCGATGCCGAGGCCCAGCTCGCCGGCGGCCGCCTGCGCGCGCTCGGCCGCCCGGGAACCGATGATCACCTGCTGGCCGGCCTTGGCCAGCCGGTAGGCGAGGCCGCGGCCCTGGTCACCGGTGCCGCCGAGCACGCCGACCACCAGGCCGGAGACGTCGGGGAGCTCCCAAGGGTCCTTCGCCGGGGCCTTCTTCGCGTCCTGGGCAACATCAGAAGTAGTCATGACAGCGATACTGTCACGCTGCGGCACACTGGACTCATGTGCCGCAGCATTAAGACCCTGCGTCCGCCGATGACACCCTCCGTCGAGGAGGAGGACATCCGCGCCGCCGCCCTGCAGTACGTACGGAAGGTGTCGGGGTTCCACCACCCCGCCGCGCACAACCAGGCCGTCTTCGACGAGGCGGTGACCGCCGTCGCGGCGGCCACGCAGCGGCTCCTGGACGGTCTGGAGGTGCGCGGCGCCGCGAAGCCGTAGCCCGGGGCCCGGCCCGGGCGGACGCGGCTCCGGCTCAGACCGCGCAGGCCTCGCCGTCCCCTTGCGGACTCACTCCGTTAGCATTGCTTGAACGATCAAGCAATGCTAACGCGAGCGGTCAGGGGGCGTCAGCCGACGAGCTGGATCTCCTTGTGGGTGCCGGAGGCGTCCACGTCGGCGTAGTAGCTCAGGTTGCCGTCGGCCCAGCGGACGAGGAGGTCCTCCCCGCTCCCGCCGCCGAAGGAACCGGCCGTCAGGATCTGGGTGTACTTCCAGGCCGAGCCCTCGGGGCGGAGGCTGATGTCATCCCCCTCGAAGAGGCCGCTCGCCTGGAAACCGGGCAGGAGGTCCGTCATGCCGTTCTTCCAGCGGACGATCAGGTCGTCCCTGTCCTTGCCGGTGAACGGGCCGGAGGCGAGCTGCGCGCCGACCATGGCCGGCTCCGCCCCGGTTATCTGGGTCTCCTTCGAGACACCGTTGACGCCGGTGTCGGTGTACGTGGACCAGGAACCGTCCGCCCAGAGGACGGCCAGGTCGTCCCGCAGACCGTTGGAGCTGTGGCGGCCGGCCACGATCGAGCGGGCGTTCTTCCAGCTGGCGCGGTAGGCGAGGGTCTTCTCCTCGAAGAAGCCGTACTCGTCGACGTGCGTATAGGTGGAGAGCTTGCCGGTGCTCCAGCGGACAGTGAGTCCGTCTGCGCTGCTCCCGCCGGAGGCGGAGTCGGTGATGCGCGTGCCGGTGACCGCCTCGGCGTTCTTCCAGTAGCTGTCCTTGGGAGCCACCTTGTGCTCCGTCAGGAAGGGGCGCTTCTCGTCCTGGTGGTCGTTGCGCTCGAAGATGCTGGCAGAGCCGTCCGCCCAGACGACGAAGAGGTCCTTGCGGTCGGTGTCGACGAGGCTGTGGCGGCGGGTGAAGTTGCCCGCGACGACGTGGACGGCGTTCTTCCAGTTCGCCTGGGACACGACGTCCCGTGAGGCGGTGGCCCGGATCCACCCCGCGATGTCGTCCACGCGGGCCTCGGACGCGGTCCGGCGCGTCTCCGACTCGTCCTCGCCGAAGCAACCGGCCTGGCCGGAGGTGCTGTGGACGGCCTTCAGGTCGTACGCGAGGCCCAGGGCGGGTCCGCCCGTGTCGCCCTGGCAGACGGCGGCGCCGGCGGACTTGCCGCTGAGGCGCACGGTGCCGCCCGCCACCGAGTCGACCTTGAACTCGGCGATGTGCAGCTTGTCGGGGACCCACTCGTCCTTGGTCCGGCCGTAGCCGAGCGCCCGTACGGTCTCGCTCTCCAGCAGCTTGTCGCCGCTGATGCGGACCGGCCTGACGCCGTCGACGGGCCGGGCCAGCCGCGCCATGACCAGGTCGCGGTCCTCGCGCGGGACGAGCTCGACGACGTCGACGACCGTGCCGCTGTCCTCACGGGTGAGGTCCGTGCGGCCGACCGTGGCGGTCGTCTTCCGCTTCGGCGCGCCGGCGGGGATCTTGAAGCTCTTCGCCGGGTCGTCGGCGAAGCAACTGGCGGCGGTGACCAGCCACTGCCGCTCGACGAGGGTCGCGGAGCAGGAGCGGCGCCCGTCGATGTCGAGTTTGGCCACGGCGCCGTACCAGTCGGGGGCGGGCTCGCCGACGACGGCGTGTGCCGGAGCACCGGTCAGCACGCTCGCGGCGACGGCGGACGTGAGGATCCCGGCCATCCACGCGGCGCGCGGACGTACAGAAGGCATGGTGATGTTCTCCCTGGAACTGAGTGGATGGAGAAGGAGCGGCGTCAGACCTGCAGGGCCAGCAGCCGGGCGGGCTCGCCCCAGGCCGCCTCGCCCACGGCCTTCACGTCGTTCTTCGGCACGTTGACCATGCCGGTGGGGCCGCCGACGGACGCCCACGCGCCGTACTTGCCCGCCGCGATCGCCATGACGTCGGGAATATCCAGGGAGAGGTAGCCCTTCTTGCCGCTCCCGGTGACCTTGAAGCAGATCTTGCCCTGGTTGACGTCGTCGCTCTTCTTCGTGAAGACGGTGATGTCGGCGGAGACCTTGCAGTCGGCGAGCAGGATGTGCCCGTCACCGCTGTCGAGCCGGATGCCCCGCTCCTTGAGGATCTTGGCAGCCCCCGGGTACTCGAAGGTCTCCACTGCGGACGGCAGAGGGGTGTCGTCACCCGCCGCGATGCCGGGCGCAGCAGCGCCCAGGACGACGGCTGCGGCCCCGACACCGCTGATCAGAAGGTTGCGTGCACGAGAAAACACGTGGAATCCCCCCGGATTCGGAAAAAGTCAGATCCGCAACCTACCACTCGGTACGATCTTCGTCGCCCGATTTTCGCCAATGTGACGCGAGGGTAAGTGACGGCGAAAAGCCGGTGGGACCGCACCCCCTGCGGTCCCACCGGCTCTTCCGGGCGGGCGGCCGTACGGCCGCCCGTCTCACCCCGTCTCGCGCCACCGATTAGTGATCGGCAACCGCCGGTCCTTCCCGAAGCCCTTGGCCGAGATCTTCGTGCCCGGCGGGTACTGGCGGCGCTTGTACTCGGCCGTGTCGACCATCCGCAGGATGCGGGTGACCAGCTCCGTGTCGAAGCCCTCGGCGACGATCTCGGCGTGGCCGCGGTCGCGGTCGACGTAGAGCTCCAGGATGCGGTCGAGGACCTCGTAGTCCGGCAGGGAGTCCGTGTCCACCTGGCCCGGGCGGAGTTCGGCGCTCGGGGGCTTGGTGATGGAGTTCTCCGGGATCGGCGGGGTGGCGCCGCGGGCCCCGGCGTCGGCGTTGCGCCACTTGGCGAGGCGGAAGATCCAGGTCTTGTAGACGTCCTTGATCGGGCCGTACGCCCCGACCGAGTCGCCGTAGAGCGTGGAGTAGCCGCACGCCAGCTCGGACTTGTTGCCCGGGGCGAGGACGATGTGGCCCTCCTGGTTGCTGATGGCCATCAGCATCGTGCCGCGCAGCCGCGACTGCAGGTTCTCCTCGGCGAGGCCGGTCAGCCCCAGTGCGCCCATATAGGCGTCGAACATCGGTGCGATCGGGACGGTGCGGAAGTTCAGCCCGGTGCGGCGGGCGAGCTCCTCGGCATCGGAGAGCGAGTGCTCGGAGGAGTAGCGCGACGGCATGGCGACGCCGTACACGTTCCGCGCCCCGACGGCGTCGCAGGCGATGGCCGCGACGAGCGCGGAGTCGATGCCGCCGGACAGGCCGATCAGGACGCTGCGGAAGTTGTTCTTGGTGACGTACGCGCGCAGGCCGGTGACCAGGGCCTGGTAGACCTCGGCGTCGTCACCGAGGTGCGGCGCCGAGCCGCCCGGCGTCTGCGGCTCGTAGGGCGGGAGCGGGTCCGCGGAGAGGGTGACGTGGTCGATGCGCAGGCCGTCGTCGACGGTCCCGGACGGCGGCCCGCCGGCGGCGGCCGGCAGGTCGAGGTCGAGGAGCACGCAGCCCTCCTCGAACTGGGGGGCGCGCGCGACGACCTCGCCGTGGCGGTCGACGACGATCGTGTCGCCGTCGAAGACCAGCTCGTCCTGGCCGCCGGTCATGGCCAGGTACGCGGTCGTGCAGCCGGCCTCCTGGGCGCGCTTGCGCACCAGTTCCAGGCGGGTGTCGTCCTTCTCCCGCTCGTACGGGGAGGCGTTGACCGACAGCAGCAGCCCGGCGCCCGCCGAGCGCGCGGCGGGCACCCGCCCGCCCTCCTGCCACAGGTCCTCGCAGATGGCGAGGGCCACGTCCACGCCGTGCACCCGGATCACCGGCATGGTGTCGCCGGGCACGAAGTACCGGAACTCGTCGAAGACGCCGTAGTTCGGCAGGTGGTGCTTGGCGAAGGACAGGGCGACCGCGCCGCGGTGCAGCACTGCCGCGGCGTTGCGCGGGGCGCCCGCGGGGCGGCCCAGGCGCGGCCGCGCCTCCTCGCTGCGGTCCAGGTACCCGACGATCACCGGCAGTTCGCCGAGGCCCTCGTCGGCGAGGCGCGCGGCGAGCGCGTGCAGCGCGGCGCGCGAGGCCTCCACGAAGGAGCCGCGCAGGGCCAGGTCCTCGACGGGGTAGCCGGTCAGCGCCATCTCGGGGAACGCCACCAGGTGGGCGCCCTGCCCGGCGGAGTGCCGGGTCCAGTGGACGATCGACTCGGCGTTCCCGGCGAGGTCCCCGACGCAGGAGTCGATCTGGTTCAGAGCGAGGCGAAGTTGAGGCACGCCGCCCAGAGTACTCGTCTAACTGACGCGATCTCGGGGCTCCCACGCCGGAGGGCCGGTACGGACGGGGCGCGCTCCGCCCGCCCGTACCGGCTCCCACCTGCGATTACTTCCGGTAGCCGAGCAGCGTCATCATCCCCGACTCGGAGTGGTAGACGTTGTGGCAGTGGAGCATCCACAGGCCCGGGTTGTCGGCGTCGAAGTCCACGTCCAGCCGCTTGCCGGGCAGCACGATCGCCGTGTCCTTGCGCGGGCCCCCGCCCGGCAGGGAGAAGGTGTGGCCGTGCAGGTGCATGGGATGCCACATCGTGGTCGCGTTGACGAAGGAGAGCCGCACCCGCTCGCCCGCCGCCACGGGGAGCCGCCGCGAGGGCGCGTACTTCTCCCCGTTGATCGCCCAGTCGTACTTCGCCATCGAACCGGTCAGCCGGAGCGTGAGCGTGCGGTCGGGCGCGCGGTCCCGCAGCCGCACGGCCTTGTCCGCCTTGAGCCGGTCGGCGGTGAGGAGCCTGCCGTCCAGCTCGCGCGGGCGCGCCGATGCGTCGGGGGCCGAACCGCCGCCCGTCCGCAGCAGCGCCAGCGCGGCCTCCTTCTTGCCCTCGGCCAGCGCCGTCAGCGGGAAGACGCCGTCCTTCGCCTCGACCAGCACGTCGTAGCGCTCGCCCATGCCCAGCAGCAGCGCGTCCGTCTCCGCGTGCTCGACGGGGAAGCCGTCCGTGTGGGTGACCGTCATCCGGTGGCCGCCGAGGGCGACGCGGAAGGCGGTGTCCCCGCCCGCGTTGACGATGCGGATGCGGATCCGGTCGCCCGGCTTGGCCGCGAAGGTCTCGGGGTCGGCCGGCGCGCGCCCGTTGACCAGGTAGTACGGGTAGGCGACGTCGCCCGCGTCCCCGCCGAGGAGGGGGCTGGTGGCGCCCATCAGCATGCGGGACGGCGACTTCTCCGATGCCGCGGACGTCATCGACATGTGGTGCATGCCGCCTCCGCCGCCCCCGCCGTGGTTCATTCCGCCCCCGCCGTGGTCCATGCCGCCCATGTCGTGGTCCATTCCCTTGGCCAGCTCGGCCAGGACCGCGTCCGGCGTGCTGCCGTCCACCCCGTCCACCCAGTCGTCGAGGACGACGACCCACTCCTTGTCGTACTGCAACGGCTCCTTGGGGTCCTCCACGATCAGCGGCGCGTACAGCCCGCGGTCCTGCTGGACGCCCGAGTGCGGGTGGAACCAGTACGTGCCCGGGTGCGCGACCGCGAAGCGGTAGGTGAACGACGCCCCCGCCTTGACCGGCTGCTGCGTGACGCCCGGCACGCCGTCCATGTCGTTGCGGAGCGCGAGCCCGTGCCAGTGCATGGATGTGGGCTCGGGCAGGTGGTTGGCGAGGGTGAGGGCGAGCGTGTCGCCCGCGGTGACCCGGACCTCCTTGCCGGGCAGCCGGTCGCCGTAGGCCCAGGTGCCGACCGTACGGCCGCCCAGGTCGATGTGCGTACGGGTGGCGGTGAGCCGGACGTCGCGGACGGGTCCGCTCCCGCGCTTCGCCTCGGCCGCGGCGACCTCCGCGCCGTCCGGCGTGACGAAGGCGGCGGGCGCGGCGGAGGGAGAGGAGGAGCCGCCGGAGCCGTCGGAGCAGGCGGCGAGCAGGCCGCTCCCGGCGGCGGCGAGGCCGGCGCCGAGCACGGCGCGGCGCGTGTGGGTACGGCTGTGGGTACGGGTGTGCGGACGCATGGGTGAGTGCACCTCTGAGGGATCGGTGAACAAGGGGCAGGGACGCGTGGACGCGCGCTCCTACACCCGCAGCACCGACAGCCGCGCGAGGGACTTGTGCCGCGGAGGCGGCGGGATCGGCCACAGGGCCCGCAGCAGCCGCACCCGGGCCGCGGCCAGGGCTGCGGCGGGACGGCTGAGGGCGGCGGTGACCAGCAGCAGGACGAGCGCCAGGAGGGCGGCGCCGAGGACGGCCAGGCAGACGGACATGGGGTCCATGCCGGGGGCGGACAGGGGGTCGTCGGCGGTGGGCCCGGAGGCGGGGGCGGAGGCGGCGGAATGCGCCTGCGGATGCGCCCCGGCGGTCGCGCCCGCCCCGAGTGCCACATGTGCCCCGGCCGCCGCATGCGTACCGGCCTTGTGGCCCGTACCCGTACCCGCACCCGCGTGCCCCGTCGGATGCCCCAGCGTGTGCATCGTGACGATGCCCAGCAGCAGGGCGGAGAGCAACAAAAGGCGCCCGCACCACGCGGCCGCCGTCCCCTGCTGTCCGTTCCGGATCACTCTCGCACCCTACCCCTGCGGGGTATGACCGCTCCACGGCCCCGGAAATGGGATTATGGGACGGAACGTTTGACACGCTCCACCCACGCTTCACCCACGCTCCACGCACGGCCTGAAGGACGCTCCCCCTCCCATGACCATCACGGAACAGGTGAGGGACGACCGTCCCGTCGCCGCCGTCCCCGCACCGCCGACGGCTCCGCAGCCCCAGTTCATCTCGTGGGTGACCCTCGCGATGATGACCACCGCCTCCGTCGCCAACCTGCGGCCCTCGCCGTCCATGGCGCTCTACGGGCTCGCCGCCGTCTTCCTCTACCTCCTCCCGGCCGTGGTCTTCCTGCTGCCGACCGCCCTGGTCTCCGCCGAGCTGGCCTCGGGCTGGACCGGCGGCATCTACCGCTGGGTCAGCGAGGGGCTCTCCAAGCCGCTGGGCTTCCTGGCCGTGTGGTGCCAGTTCGCGATGACGATCGCCTACTACCCGAGCCTGCTGGCCTACGTGGCGAGCACCTTCGCGTACGTCGTCGACCCGCGGCTCGCCGACAACGGCGTCTACGTCGCCATCGTGATCGTCGTCGTCTACTGGGCCGGCGTGCTGATCTCCTCCCGCGGCACGAAGGCCGTGGCCGGGCTCTCCAGCATGGGCCTGGTCATCGGCACCCTGATCCCGGGCGTCGTCCTCGTCGTCCTCGGCCTGGTCTTCCTCGGCCAGGGCAACGCCTCCGCCGCGCCCATGGACAGCGACCACTTCCTGCCGCCGTGGACCGGCCTGGCCAGCCTCGTGCTGATCGTCGGCAACTTCCTGTCGTACGCGGGCATGGAGATGAACGGCGTCCACGTCTCCTCGCTGCGCGAGCCCGGCCGGCAGTTCCCGCGCTCGGTGTTCGCGGCCACCGGCCTCGTCCTGCTGATCTTCATCCTGCCCGCCCTGGCCATCAGCTGGGTGATGCCCGGCGAGGACCTGAGCCTCACCGCCGGAGTGATGCAGGCCTTCCAGGGCTTCTTCGACCACTTCGGCGTGGGCTGGCTGACCAAGGTCGTCGGCGTGCTGCTCGTCGCGGCGGCGCTCGGCGGCATGCTCGCGTGGCTGGCCGGGCCGTCCAAGGGGCTGCTGATGGTCGCCCGGCAGGAGGGCTACCTGCCGCCCGTGCTGCAGAAGCTCAACAAGAACGGCGTCCAGCGCAACATCATGGTCGCCCAGGGCGGGCTGACCACCGTCATCGCGCTCCTCTACGCGTTCGTCCCGGACGTCTCCAGCGCGTACTGGATCTTCTCCGTGATCACCACGCAGATCTACCTCGTCGTCTACCTGCTGATGTTCGCCGCCGCCGTGCGCCTGCGGGCCACCCAGCCGGACCGGCCGCGCGGCTTCCGCGTGCCCGCCCTGCACCTCGTCGCGGGCGTCGGCTTCGCGGCCTCGCTCGCCGCCATGTGCATCGGCTTCGTCCCGCCCGAGCAGTTCGGCGGCGGGCCGCTGTGGCGCTACCTGCTCACCGTCGGCGGCGGACTGCTCGTACTCGGGTTCCTCGCGCCACTGGCGTTCCTGAAGTTCCGCAAACCCCACTGGGTGGCACCGGAGCACCGGGAGAGCCTCGTCCGTTAGCTTGTCGGAGAGCGACGAGGGGGAGCCCATGAACAGCGCGAACGGCGGCAGCGGCGTGAACGGCACGGTGCGGCCGCGGACGCCCGGGCGCGATAAGGTCCGGCCGCCGGGGCGCATGCTGCGGGTCGGCGGGGTGCCGCTGCACGTGGTGCGCGAGGGGTCGGGGCCGGTGTGCGTGCTCAGCGCCGGGCTCGGCATGGGCTGGTTCGACTGGGAGCCCGTCGTGCCGCTCCTCACCCCGCACCGCACCGTCGTCCGCTTCGACCGGCCCGGCCTCGGCTTCAGCGCCCCGCCCCTCGAACCGCCCACCGCCGCGGGCGAGGCCGACCGGATAGCCGGCGTCCTCGACGCGCTGGGCCTGCGCGAGCCCGCGACGGTCGTCGGCCACTCCCTGGCCGGCTTCCACGCCGAGGCGTTCGCCCGGCTGCACCCGCAGCGCACGGCCGGCATCGTGCTGGTCGACGGCAGCGTCGAGGAGGACGCCCGCCCCGTCCCCGCCCGCGAGCTGCGCACCACCGCCGCGCACGCCCGGGGCGTGGTCGTCGCCGCGGCGGGGCTGCCGCGCGCGCTCGGCCCGTCCCTGCGCCGGCTCACCGTCCGCGTCTCCTCCGTCAACCGCCAGGACCCCGCCCCGGCCGACCTGGTGCGGCGCACGTACGGCACCGGGCGGGTGGTGCGCGCCCTGCTGATGGAGAACGCCCGCTACCGCGACGTGGCCGCCGAGCTGGACGCCCTGCGCGAGAGCCGGCCCATGCCGCCCGTGCCCGTGAGCGTCCTCGCGGCCTCCCCGGGCACCGGCTCCTGGCTGGAACGCCGCTGGCTGGAACGGCAGCGGGCGCTCGCCGAGCGCCTCGACGGCCGCTTCGAGGCGGTCGCCCCCGCGGGCCACCTGCTGATGTACGACCGCCCGCAGTCGGTGGCGACGGCCGTCCTCGCCACCCCACCGACCCGCTTCCGCCTGCCGGACCGCTCCTGACCCGCCGCGGCCGGCGGCCGAGCGGGCCGGGTCCGGCCGCCCGGCGAGCGGCCCGGCCGTGCGGCACCGGCGGGTGAGCAGGCAATATGGGGGGTGGGGGCACCCCGGGCACCCGGACTCCGCGTTCGGACTCACACATGCAACGCGCCCGACATCATGTGGTGGGATGCTCTATGCCCCCCGACGTGCCCCGCGGCTTGGGAAGGGGCGGCCACCAGCGAGGATGGGTAGCTATGGATAAGCAGCAGGAGTTCGTGCTCCGCACTCTGGAAGAGCGCGACATCCGCTTCGTGCGGCTGTGGTTCACCGACGTGCTGGGCTATCTGAAGTCCGTGGCCGTCGCCCCCGCCGAGCTGGAGCAGGCCTTCGACGAGGGCATCGGCTTCGACGGCTCAGCGATCGAGGGCTTCGCGCGCGTCTACGAGTCCGACATGATCGCCAAGCCGGATCCGGGCACCTTCCAGATCCTGCCCTGGCGCGCCGAGGCCCCCGGCACCGCCCGGATGTTCTGCGACATCCTCATGCCCGACGGCTCGCCCTCCTACGCGGACCCGCGCTACGTCCTCAAGCGCATCCTCGCCAAGACCTCCGACCTCGGCTTCACCTTCTACACCCACCCCGAGATCGAGTTCTTCCTGCTCAAGGACAAGCCGGTGGACGGCACCCGCCCGGTGCCCGCCGACTCCTCCGGCTACTTCGACCACACCCCGCAGAACGTGGGCATGGACTTCCGCCGCCAGGCGATCACCATGCTCGAATCCATGGGCATCTCGGTCGAGTTCAGCCATCACGAGGGCGCCCCCGGCCAGCAGGAGATCGACCTGCGCTACGCCGACGCGCTCTCCACCGCCGACAACATCATGACCTTCCGGCTCGTGATGAAGCAGGTCGCGCTGGAGCAGGGCGTGCAGGCCACGTTCATGCCCAAGCCGTTCTCCGAGTACCCCGGCTCGGGCATGCACACCCACCTCTCCCTCTTCGAGGGCGACCGCAACGCCTTCTACGAGTCCGGCGCCGAGTACCAGCTCTCCAAGGTCGGCCGCTCCTTCATCGCCGGCCTGCTCCGGCACGCCGCGGAGACCTCCGCCGTCACCAACCAGTGGGTCAACTCCTACAAGCGCATCTGGGGCGGCTCGAAGCGCACCGCGGGCGCCGGCGGCGAGGCCCCCTCGTACATCTGCTGGGGCCACAACAACCGCTCCGCGCTCATCCGCGTCCCCATGTACAAGCCCGGCAAGACCGGGTCGACGCGCGTGGAGGTCCGCTCCATCGACTCCGGCGCCAACCCCTACCTGACCTACGCGGTCCTGCTGGCCGCGGGCCTGAAGGGCATCGAGGAGGGCTACGAGCTCCCGGCCGGCGCCGACGACGACGTGTGGGCGCTGTCCGACTCCGAGCGCCGCGCCATGGGCATCGAGCCGCTGCCGCAGAACCTCGGCGAGGCCATCGAACTGATGGAGCGCAGCGAACTGGTGGCCGAGACCCTCGGCGAGCACGTCTTCGACTTCTTCCTGCGCAACAAGAAGCAGGAGTGGGAGGAGTACCGCTCGGAGGTCACCGCCTTCGAGCTGCGCAAGATGCTGCCCGTGCTGTAGGCGGGATCCTGGGCCGCGGGGCCGCGAGGTCCCGCGGCTATCATGGCCGCAGCGCGCGAGCGAGAGGTGCCGATGACACTGCCTGAAGGGCGTCGCAGCAGCTCGTACACCCGGCTGCTGAAGTACGGCTTCACCGATCCGGCGGCCGCCGAGCGGCGGCTGGAGGCTCCGGCGCTCGTGGCGAGACGCACCGACCCCGTCCTGCTCGACGCCCTCGGCGCCACCGCCGATCCCGACCTCGCGGTGCACGGCCTCGTGCGGCTCGCGGAGGCGCTGGACGCCAGGGACGGCGGTGACCGGCAGGCCCTGATGGACACCCTCGTCACCGCCAAGCCGCTGCGCGACCGGCTGCTCGGGGTCCTCGGCGCCTCCGAGGCCCTCGGCGACCACCTCGCCCGCCACCCCGGCGACTGGCACGCGCTCGTCACCTACGAGGCGGCCGATCTCAACCCGGGCGTCCCGGAGTTCGAGAAGGCGCTGGCCGACGGGGCGCGCGGCGGCCGGGAGGCCGGGCTGGGCGCGGCGGACGCCCTGCGCGCCGCCTACCGCCGCTGCCTGCTGACCATCGCCGCGCGGGACGTGTGCGGCACCACCGACGTGGCCCAGACCGCCGCCGAGCTCGCGGACCTGGCCACCGCCACCTTGCGCGCCGCCCTCGGCATCGCCGCCGAGGAGCAGCCCGGGGACGCCGCGGCCTGCAGGCTCGCGGTCATCGGCATGGGCAAGTGCGGTGGCGGGGAGCTCAATTACGTCTCGGACGTGGACGTCGTCTTCGTGGCGGAGGCCAAGGAGGGGACGGGCGAGGGCCCCGCCCTGCAGGCCGCCACGCGCCTGGCCTCGCGGATGATGCGCGTCTGCTCCGACGTCACGCCCGAGGGCACCATCTGGCCCGTGGACGCCAACCTGCGGCCCGAGGGCCGCAACGGCCCCCTCGTGCGCACCCTCTCCAGCCACCTCGCCTACTACCAACGCTGGGCCAAGACCTGGGAGTTCCAGGCCCTGCTCAAGGCCCGCCCGGTCGCCGGTGACCTCGCCCTGGGGCAGGCCTACGCGGATGCCGTCGCCCCCCTGGTGTGGCAGGCCGCCGAGCGCGAGAACTTCGTGCCCGACGTGCAGCAGATGCGCCGCCGCGTCATCGCCTCCATCCCCGCCGGCCAGGTCGACCGCGAGCTCAAGCTGGGGCCGGGCGGCCTGCGCGACGTCGAGTTCGCCGTGCAGCTGCTGCAGCTCGTCCACGGCCGCGGCGATGCGACGCTGCGCGCCTCCGGCACCCTCGACGCCCTGACCGCCCTGGCCGCGGGCGGCTACGTGGGCCGCTCCGACGCCGCCGCGTTCGACGCCGCCTATCGCTTCCTGCGCACGATGGAGCACCACATCCAGCTCCACCGCCTGCGCCGCACGCACCTGATGCCCGAGGCCGAGGCCGACCAGCGCCGCCTCGGCCGCTCCCTGGCCCGTGTCCTTTCGTGGCCTGCCGGCACCGAGCCGGTCGACGGGCTCGGCCGCGAGTGGAAGCGGCACGCGCGCGAGGTGCGCCGGCTGCACGAGAAGCTCTTCTACCGGCCGCTGCTGGACGCCGTCGCCCAGCTGGAGCCCGGCGAGATCCGGCTCAGCGCCAAGGAGGCGGGCAACCGCCTGCAGGCCCTCGGCTACGCCGACCCCGCCGCCGCCCTGCGGCACCTGGAGGCGCTCGCCTCGGGCGTGTCCCGCAAGGCCGCCATCCAGCGCACCCTGCTGCCCGTCCTGCTCGGCTGGTTCGCCGACTCCGCCGACCCCGACGCCGGCCTGCTGAACTTCCACAAGGTCTCCGACGCCCTCGGCCGCACCCCCTGGTACCTGCGGCTGCTGCGCGACGAGGGCGCCGCCGCCGAGAACCTCGCCCGTGTGCTCTCCGCCGGCCGCCTCGCCCCCGACCTGCTGCTGCGCGCCCCCGAGGCCGTGGCCCTGCTCGGCGACCCCGAGGGCCTGCGCCCCCGCGGCCGGGAGGCCCTCGAACAGGAGACGCTGGCCGCCGTCAACCGCTCCGGGGACGCCGAGGCCGCGATCGTCGCCGTCCGCGGGGTCCGCCGCCGCGAACTGTTCCGCACCGCCGCCGCGGACATCATCGGGGCCTACGGGCGGGGCGGCTCCCAGGGCGCGGGCACGCCCAACGGCGAGCGCGACCCCCACGTCCGGGTCGACACCGTCGGCGACGCCGTCTCCGACCTCAACGCCGCCGCCGTCGCGGGCGCCCTGCGCGCCGCCGTGCGCGCCGAGTGGGGCGAGACGCTGCCCACGCGCTTCGCCGTCATCGGCATGGGCCGCTTCGGCGGCCATGAGCAGGGCTACGGCTCGGACGCCGACGTGCTCTTCGTGCACGAGCCCCGCGAAGGCGTCTCCGACGAGGAGGCGGCCAAGGCGGCCTCCGCCGTCGCGGGGGAGATGCGGCGCCTCCTCCAACTTCCCACGACCGATCCGCCCCTGCACATCGACGCGGACCTGCGGCCCGAGGGCAAGTCGGGCCCCATCGTGCGCAGCCTCGCCTCGTACGCCGCCTACTACCGGCGCTGGTCGCTGGTGTGGGAGAGCCAGGCGCTGCTGCGCGCCAAGCCGGTCGCGGGCGACGCCGAGCTGGGGCAGCGGTTCATCGACCTGATCGACCCGCTGCGCTATCCCGCCGAGGGCCTCGGCGAGGACGCGGTGCGCGAGATCCGGCGCCTCAAGGCCCGCATGGAGCGCGAGCGCCTGCCGCGCGGCGCGGACCCCACGACCCACACCAAGCTCGGGCGCGGCGGCCTGTCGGACGTGGAGTGGACCGTCCAGCTGCTGCAGCTGCGGCACGCCTGGGCCGAGCCCGGGCTGCGCACGACCCGCACCCGCAAGGCGCTCGCCGCAGCCTGCGCCGCCGAGCTGCTGAGCACGGAGGCGGCTGCCATCCTGGATGACGCGTGGGTTCTCGCGACGAGCGTGCGCAATGCGGTCATGCTCGTGCGCGGCCGGTCCGGGGACACCTTCCCCACGGAGCCGCGCGAGCTCGCGGCCGTGGGCCGCTACCTCGGCTACGAGCCGGGCCACGTGGGGGACATGCTCGACGAATACCGGCGGACGACGCGGCGTGCCCGCGCCGTCGTGGACGAACTGTTCTACGGGGCGTGAGCCGCGGCCTGTGAGCCGCGGCCGGGGCCGCGGTCTCCGGGCCCCGGCGAAGCTACGCCACGCGCCGCGCGAGCCGGCCCGGCGTCGCCCCGAACCACGCGAAGGAGGCGGCGAAGCCGAACGAGAGGCAGAGCAGGCCCCCCACGGCGTCGAGCCAGAAGTGGTTGGCCGTCGCCACGATGACCACCAGCGTGGCGAGCGGATACAGCAGGCCCAGGACCTTCGCCCACACCGGGCGCGCCACCATCGCGATGATGACGCCGCACCAGGTGGACCAGCCGATGTGCATCGACGGCATCGCCGCGTACTGGTTGGACATGTCGGCCAGGTTGCCGGAGGCCATGGAGCCCCAGGTGTGGTGCACCACGACGGTGTCCACGAAGTGCTCGCCCAGCATCAGCCGGGGCGGGGCCAGGGGGAAGAGGTAATAGCCGAGCAACGCCACGGCCGTGGTGGCGAAGAGGGCCAGCCGGGCGGCGGAATACCGGCCGGGATGCCATCGGTAGAGCCACACCAGCACACCGATCGTCAGCACGAAGTGCAAGGTGGCGTAGTAGTAGTTCATGCCGACGATCAGCCACGTCACCGAATTCACGGCGTGGTTGATCGAATTCTCCACGGCGATCTGCAGTGTGTGCTCGGCCCGCCATATCCAGTCCGCGTTGCGGAGGGCGGCCGCCCGCTGCTCGGGGACGGCGTTGCGCACCAGGGAGTACGTCCAGTAACTCACCGCGATCAGCAGCACCTCGAACCACAGACGCGGCCTGCGCGGAGTACGAAGCCTCCGCAGGCCGGTCCGCTGCTCGGTGGAACTGTCCGCCGGCGGCCGGTCCGCTCGCTCCTCGGTGGGTGGCGGGGCGGCCGTCCGGCCTTCCAGTGTCCTTGCCGTCGCTTCACCCATAGGGAAACAGTCTGCCAGAAACCGGCCTGCGGCAGATCATCCCCAAGTCTGGTCTTCGCCCGCTTTCGGCCGGGTTTCCGGGACCGATGCGGTTGAACCCCGAACCACCAGTTCGGGGAGGAAGACGAACTCGCTGTGCGGCGCCGGGGTGCCGCCGACCTCCTCCAGCAGCGCGCGCACCGCGGCCTGCCCCATCGACTGCACCGGCTGCCGGATCGTCGTCAGCGGCGGGTCCGTGAAGGCGATGAGCGGCGAGTCGTCGAAGCCCACGACCGAGACGTCGCGCGGGACCTCCAGGCCGTGCTGACGCGCCGCCCGGATCACACCCAGCGCCATCATGTCGCTCGCGCACACCACGGCCGTGCAGCCGCGCTCGATGAGCGCCGCTGCCGCCGCCTGACCACCCTCCAGCGTGAACAGCGAGTGCTGCACCAGCTGCTCGGCCTCGGCCTCCGCCAGGCCCAGCTCCTCGCGCATGCTGCGCAGGAACCCCTCGATCTTGCGCTGCACGGGCACGTACCGGCGCGGGCCCAGCGCCAGGCCGATCCGCCGGTGCCCCAGTGCGGCCAAATGGGTGACGGCCAGCCGCACCGCGGCCCGGTCGTCCGGCGAGACGAACGGCGCCCGCACCTTCGACGAGAAGCCGTTGATCAGCACGAACGGCACGCCCTGGGCCCGCAGCCGCTCGTAGCGCTGCATGTCCGCCGAGGTGTCGGCGTGCAGCCCGGAGACGAAAATGATGCCGGAGACCCCGCGGTCGACGAGCATCTCCGTGAGCTCGTCCTCCGTGGAGCCGCCGGGCGTCTGCGTGGCCAGCACCGGGGTGTAGCCCTGGCGCGTCAGGGCCTGGCCTATCACCTGGGCGAAGGCCGGGAATATGGGGTTGTCCAGCCCGGGCGTGATCAGCCCGACCAGGCCCGCGCTGCGCTGCCGCAGCCGCACGGGGCGCTCGTAGCCCAGGACGTCGAGCGCGGCCAGCACGGACTCGCGGGTGGAGGCGGCGACCCCCGGCTTCCCATTGAGTACCCGGCTGACGGTTGCTTCGCTGACACCCGCTTGGGCTGCGATATCGGCCAGCCGTGCGGTCACAGGACTGGACCTTACCGGTCGCATTTCAGACTGCCCACCAAACACAGGAATCGACGGGGATACGGACCGTACCACCGGTGAATTCCAAGGCGGCCGTGGCCAGCACCGGGCGTCCCGGCACCGGCATCCCCACTTCCTCCCCGCGCGTGTTCAGCGTGCACACCAGGCCCGGCCGGGCGAAGGCCAGCACGCCCTCGGGCGCCTCCAGCCACGTCATCTCCCCGTCGCCCAGCCCCGGCAGCTCGTGGCGCAGGGCGAGCGCCGAGCGGTAGAGCTCCAGCGTGGAGCGCGGGTCCCCGGACTGCGCCGCCACCGACAGCTCCGCCCACTGCTCCGGCTGCGGCAGCCAGCTGCCGCCCGGCCCGAAGCCGAACGGGGCGGCCTCGCCCGACCACGGGATCGGCACCCGGCAGCCGTCGCGCGTGCCGTCCTGCCCGTCGCCGCGGAAGAACGCCGGGTCCTGGCGCACCTCGTCCGGCAGGTCCACGACCTCCGGCAGGCCCAGCTCCTCGCCCTGGTAGACGTACGCCGAGCCCGGCAGGGCCAGCATCAGCAGCGCCGCCGCCCGCGCCCGCGCCAGGCCGCGCTCCCCGCCGCCGTAGCGCGTGGTGTGCCGCACCACGTCGTGGTTGGAGAGCACCCACGTCGTGGGCGCGCCCACCGACCGGGTCGCCGCCAGCGAGTCGTCGATCACCGTGCGCATCGCGCCGGCGCCCCAGTCGCAGGTCAGGAACTGGAAGTTGAACGCCTGGTGCAGCTCGTCCGGGCGCACGTACAGCGCGAGCCGCTCCGAGGTCGGCGCCCACGCCTCCGCCACGCCGACCCGCTCACCCGGGTAGGAGTCCAGCAGCCGCCGCCAGGCGCGGTGGATCTCGTGCACCCCGTCCTGGTCGAAGAAGGGCAGCACCTGGGCCCCGATGAGTTTCGCCTGCTCGCTCAGCCCGATGTCCGGCAGCCCCGGCGCCTTGACCATGCCGTGCGCGACGTCGATGCGGAAGCCGTCCACGCCCAGGTCCAGCCAGAACCGCAGCACGGACTCGAACTCCTCGCGGACCTCCTCGTTCTCCCAGTTGAGGTCCGGCTGCTCCGGCGCGAACAGGTGCAGGTACCACTCGCCGGGCGTGCCGTCCGGGCGCGCCGTGCGCGTCCACGCCGGGCCGCCGAAGACCGACTCCCAGTCGTTCGGCGGCAGTTCCCCGGCCGCGCCGCGGCCCGGCCGGAAGTGGTAGCGCTCCCGCGCCGGACCGCCCTCTCTGTCGGCGAGGGCCGCCCGGAACCAGGCGTGCTGGTCGGAGGTGTGGTTGGGCACGATGTCGACGATCACCCGCAGACCCAGCCGGTGCGCCTCCCGCACCAGGTCGTCCGCGTCGGACAGGTCCCCGAACAGCGGGTCCACGGCCCGGTAGTCCGCGACGTCGTAGCCGCCGTCCGCCTGCGGCGAGGCGTAGAACGGCGTGAGCCACACCGCGTCCACGCCCAGCTCGGCCAGGTACGGCAGGCGGTCGCGGATCCCGCGCAGGTCGCCGATGCCGTCGCCGTCGCTGTCGGCGAACGAGCGCACGTACACCTGGTAGATGACGGCGCTGCGCCACCATCCCTCGGATACGGCCTCGGACGGGGCGGCGGCGGCCGGGCGGACGGAGGGCGCGAGGTCCTGGGTCATGTACGTCCTATCGATTCGGTTGCGGAGGCGGAAGCGGTGGATCCCGTGGGATCCCGTGGATCCCAACGGGTCAACGACGGCGGGCGGACAAGGTCAGCGGGTGCCGGTGCCCGGTGCCGGTGGCGGTCAGCCCTTGGTGCCGCCCGCGGTCAGGCCGGCCACCAGGTGCCGCTGGGCGACGAAGAACACCAGGGCCGCCGGAATGGTGATCAGTACGGCCGCGGCCGTCATCAGGCCCCACTCGGCCTTCTGCTGGCCGACGAACGTCTGCAGGCCCACGGCGAGGGTGTAGTGCTCCTCGCTGCTCATGAACTGGGTGGCGAAGGCGACCTCGCCCCAGGCGGTGATGAAGGAGTAGAAGCCGGTGACGGCCAGGCCCGGGCGGGCGAGCGGCACGATCAGCCGCCAGAACGTCCCGAAGGGGGTCAGCCCGTCCACCCGCCCCGCCTCGTCGATCTCGACGGGGACGGTGTCGAAGTACCCCTTGAGCATCCACGCGCAGAACGGCACGGAGATCGAGCAGTACGTCACGATCAGCCCGGTGTAGGAGTCCAGGAGTTCCAGCTCACCGAGAATGTTGTACAGCGGCACGATCAGCACCGCCATCGGGAACATCTGAACGACCAGGAAGGTCCACATCAGCGGCCGGTGACCGGGGAAGCGCATCCGCGAGACGGCGTAGCCCGCGGTCGCCGCGATGAGCACGCCGAGGACGGTCGCCCCCAGTGCCACGATCACCGAATTGCCGAACCACGTCAGGAACTTGGTCTCGCCGAGGATGTGGCTGTAGTTGGAGACGTCGAAGCCGACCAGCCGCGTGGGCTCCTGCCAGCCGTCGCGCCCCCGCAGCGAGACGAAGACGATGAAGGCGACCGGGAAGACCGACACCAGGCTCGCGACGGCCAGCGCCGTGTGCAGCGCGGCCGACGCCGTGCGCGAGCGCTGCTCGCGCGGGCGGTGCCGGAGGGGGCGTACGGGCTGGGCGGTGCTCATCGCACGGCCTCCTGTCGGGTGAGCATCCGGCGGTAGAAGACGGCGAAGACCAGCAGCAGCGAGAGGATGAGGATGCCGTACGTGGCCGAGCCCGCGTAGTCGCGGACGCCCTGGAAGGCGAGCCGGTAGGCGTACGTCACGAGGATCTCGCTCTCGGAGCTCGCGCCCTGCCCGATCAGCAGGTAGATCACCTGGAACATGTTGAACGTCCAGATCACCCCGAGCAGGATCACCGTCCCGCTCACGGTCTTCAGGCCCGGCAGCGTCACGTGCCGGAACCGCTGCCATGGAGTGGCGCCGTCCATCTCCGCGGCCTCGTGCAGCTCCCGCGGGATGGACTGCAGCCCGCCCAGGATCGCGACCATCATGAACGGCACGCCCAGCCAGACGTTCACCGCCACCGCCGAGACCTTCTGCAGCGTCGCGTCGCCCAGCCAGTCCACCGGGTCCATGCCCAGCTTCGTCAGGAAGGCGTTGAGCACGCCGTACTTCTCGTTGAACATCAGCCGCCAGGAGAAGGTGGCGACGAAGGCCGGCACCGCCCACGGCAGGATCAGCAGCACCCGGTACAGCGCCCGCAGCCGCATCGGCCGGTTGAGCAGGAGGGCGAGCCCGAGACCGAGCGTGTAGTGCAGGAACACGCACGACGCGGTCCACACCACCGTCCAGCCGAGGCGGGAGTAGAAGTGTCCCTCCTGCCCGGAGAGCACCTTCCAGTAGTTGTCCAGGCCCACCGTCCGGTAGGTCGCCTCGATGTGGTTGACCCCGATGGTGCGCGCGACGTTCGCCTCGTTGGCATCGGTGAAGGACAGGTAGGCGCCCTTGCCCAGCGGGTATCCGACGAGGACCGCGAGGACGATGACGACGGGCAGCACCATCGCCCACGCGTACCAGTGGGTGCTGAAGGAGCGCCGGACCGTGGTGACGACTGTGGCCATCAGGCCCTACTCCTCGATGCCGTAGTCCTTGAGGAGCGCGGACTGCCAGGCCTTCGCCGTGGCGTCCAGCCCTTCCTTCGGCTCCTCCTTGAGCGTGAGGATCTTCGTGTAGTGCTGCAGCCAGTCCGTGAACAGGTCGCCGCCCTGCGGGATCGCGGGCCGCGGGTGGGCCTTGTCCAGCGCCTTGTGGTACGCGCTGCGCACCGGGTCGGCCAGGACGTCCTTGGTGTAGGCGGACTTGCGCGTCGGCAGCACGCCCACGCCGGTCGAGGCCTGCTCCTGCTGCGCGGCGTCGGTCATGAAACGCGTGAAGAGGTAGGAGGCGTCGAAGTTCTTCGAGCCGGCGTAGACCACCAGGTTGTGGCCGCCGACCGGCGCGCCCGCGGTGCCCGTGGAACCGGCCGGGATGTTCGCGATGCCCAGGTTGTCCTTGGACTTGTACGCGTCGCCGCCGAAGATCTCCTTGGTCGCCCAGGGGCCGTCGATCAGCATCGCCAGCTTGCCGTTCTTGAAGTCCGTCTTGAGGGCGTTGTAGCCGTCGGTGCCGGCCGGCTTGGGCGCGGCGCCGGACTTCACCAGGTCGACGGCCGTCTCGACGCCCTTGCGGGACGCGGCCGAGGAGATGGTGATCTTCTTCTTGGCGACGTCGACCATGTCGCTCTTCTCGCCGTAGAGGAAGGGCAGCGAGTAGTAGCTGTCGGGGCTGAGGCCGATGCCCTCCGCGCCCGTCTTCTCCTTGATCTTCAGGGCGGCGTCCTTGACCTCCTGCCAGGTGGCCGGGGCCTTGTCGACACCCGCCTTCTGGAACAGCTCCTTGTTGTAGAGCAGTCCGAGGGTGTCGGTGACCTGCGGGACGCCGTACGTCTTGCCCTGGTACGCCGCGTTCTTCAGCGGCCCTTCGAGGAAGTCCTCGGGCTTGTCGAGCGCCGGCGTGCCGGTGAGGTCCTTGAGGTAGCCGAGCTGGGCGAAGCCGGGCGTCCAGCCGACGTCGGAGCGCAGCACGTCCGGCGCGCCCTTGCCGGTGGCGGCGGCCGTCTTGAACTTCTGCTGGGCCTGGTCGAAGGGCACGTTGACGTACTCGACCTTGATCTTCGGGTACTTCTGCTCGAACGCCGAGACCAGCTTCTTGAACGCGGGCGCCTCGTTGGTGGCGTCCGAGGTGTCCCACCAGGTCACCGTGCCGCTCACACCGCCCGGGTCGCTCGCCGCCTTGGCGCCGTCGTTCCCGCCCCCGCCGTCACCGCCGCACGCGGTCGCGGTGAGTGCCAGCACACCGACGACGGCAGCGACCGATATGCCTCTTCGCATATGGATCTCCTCATGAAGGAGGCCGACCGTCGCGGGCGGCCCCGAGCTGTGGAGGAACGTAACAGGCTGCAATCTCTTGCGAAAGGGTTTGCAAGAACGAAACGGCGAGATTTCTCGGTGGTAACCGTCTCGTGTCCCAGGGGTTGACCGGCCGTTACCCGGCTCGTACGGTCTCGTGCGCAGCAGGTTCCGGTTGGCTTGCGAACGGCTTGCGCAAGAACCTTCATTGCTGCACATCCCCCACCCCAGGAGCTCCGCATGCCTGCGACAGCCCGAAGAATCCTTTCTGTGACATGTGTCCTGGCGGCCGCCGTCACGGTCTGTGTCCCCCGGGCGGAGGCCGCCGCGCCCGGCGGCAAGGACGTCACGGCCGTCCTCTTCGAGTGGAAGTACGACGCGGTCGCGAAGGAGTGCAAGGACGCCCTCGGCCCGGCCGGTTACGGCTACGTCCAGGTCTCCCCGCCGCAGGAACACGTGCAGGGCCCGCAGTGGTGGACCTCGTACCAGCCGGTGAGCTACGCGATCGCGGGCCGGCTGGGGGACAGGTCCTCCTTCACGAATATGGTCGATTCATGCCATAGCGCGGGCGTCAAGGTCGTCGTCGACGCCGTCGTCAACCACATGGCCGCCGGCTCCGGCACCGGAACCGACACCGGAACCGGCGGCTCCGCGTATACGAAGTACGACTACCCCGGTA
The DNA here is from genome assembly GCF_013394065.1 of Streptomyces rectiverticillatus. Classification (NCBI taxonomy): domain Bacteria; kingdom Bacillati; phylum Actinomycetota; class Actinomycetes; order Kitasatosporales; family Streptomycetaceae; genus Streptomyces; species Streptomyces rectiverticillatus. Next base: position 2,182,318 of record NZ_CP040752.1, on the reverse strand, counting down.
CGTACCAGCGCCAGGACATGGACGACTGCACCGCCGTCGTCAGCGACTACCGCGACCGCCGCAACGTCCAGGACTGCGAACTCGTCGGCCTCGCCGACCTGGACACGGGCGAGGAGCACGTGCGCGGGCGCATCGCCCGGTACCTGAACGACCTGCTCTCGCTCGGCGTCGACGGCTTCCGCATCGACGCCGCCAAGCACATCCCCGCGACGGACCTCGCGGACATCAAGTCCCGGCTGAGCCGGAGCGGCGTCTACTGGAAGCACGAGACCATCCACGGCGAGGGCGAAGCCGTCCGGCCCGAGGAGTACCTCGGCACCGGCGACGCCCAGGAGTTCCGCTACGCGCGCGACCTCAAGCGGGTGTTCCAGCGCGAACGGCTGGCCTACCTCAAGAACTACGGCGAAGGCTGGGGCTACCTGCCCGGCGGGCAGGCGTCCGTCTTCGTCGACAACCACGACACCGAGCGCGGCGGCGACACCCTCAGCTACAAGGACGGCGCCGACTACACCCTGGCGAACGTCTTCATGCTCGCCTGGCCCTACGGCTCGCCCGACGTCCACTCCGGCTACGAATTCACCGATCGCGACGCGGGGCCGCCGAACGGCGGGGCGGTGGGGGCCTGCTGGCAGGACGGTTGGAAGTGCCAGCACAAGTGGCCGGAGATCCGGAGCATGGTGGGCTTCCGCAATGCGGTGCGGGGGGCGGCGGTCGGCGACTGGTGGGACAACGGCTACCAGGCCATCGCCTTCGGGCGCGGTGACAAGGGCTATGTCGTCGTCAACCACGAAGGCTTCGCCCTGACGCGCACCTTCGAGACCGGGCTTCCCGGGGGTGACTACTGCGACGTGCAGAGCGGGCGACGAGTGACCGTGGGCCCGGACGGCCGCTTCACGGCGACCGTGGCGCCGAACACGGCGCTGGCGCTGCATGCGGGCGCGCGTACGTGCGGTTGATTTTCCCCTACCCGCCCCTTCCCGAACCGGGGCTCCGCCCCGGCCCCCGCCCGGCGGTCCGAAAAACCAAGGCCGGCCACTTCTCAGCCCGTCCGGCGCTTGAGGACGAGCGCGTTCAGCGCGATACGGGGGTCCGGGGGCTTGCCCCCGGTTACGGGATGGGGCGGGTCAGGGGAGATCCCAGTCTCTGACCTCAGCCAAGGAGCAGCCTTCCGTGAAACGACTAGCCGCATTCGTGGCGGCCGCGATCGCCTTCCCCCTCGCCGGAACCGGCGTCGCCCATGCCACCACCCCACCCCCGACAGGGGCAAAGGTCCAGTGGATCGACCGCACCACGGTCGCCTGGCCCAAGGGCCTGGGCGACCCGTCCCGCCCCCACCACCTCCTCCACACCGGCGGCAGATTCACCCTCACGCCGACCCCCGGCGGCCTCACCCCCGCCCAGCGCACGAAGTACCCCCACCTCGCCGGATACGACGCCTACCGCGTCCGCGCGACCCCCGCTCAGGAGCGGGCCGCACTCAAGGGCGCCCTCACGGCCGTCACCGGCGACGTCGCCACCGGCGTCCAGATACCCGGCGTGCTCGACGACCTGTACGCGTCCGCCGCCGGCAAGGCGGCCCTCGGCCCGGCCTTCCGCGACGGCCGGCCCACGCTCTCCGTCTGGGCCCCCACGGCCCGCCGGGTGGCGCTCGAACTCGACGGCCGCACCGTGCCGATGCACCGCGACGACGCCAGCGGGGTCTGGAGCGCGGCGGGCGGCCGCGACTGGACCGGCAAGCCCTACCGCTACGCCGTCACCGTCTACGCCCCGGCCGCCGGCAAGGTGGTCACCAACCGCGTCACGGACCCGTACTCCACGGCCCTGACCGCGGACTCGGCCCGCAGTCTCGTCACCGACCTCGCGGACCCGGCCCTGGCCCCGGCGGGCTGGCGCGGCCTCCGCAAGCCGAAGGCCGTTCCGCTGCGCGACGCGCAGATCCAGGAACTGCACGTCCGGGACTTCTCCCCGAAGGGCGACTACCTCGCCTTCACCGACCGCTCCTCGCCCGGCATGAGGCACTTGGCGTCGCTCGCCGGCGCCGGCACCTCCTACGTCCACCTCCTGCCGGCCTTCGACTTCGCGACCGTCCCCGAGCGGCGCGCCGACCAGGCGACCCCGCCCTGCGACCTGGCCGCCCTGCCGGCCGACTCCGACCGCCAGCAGGACTGCACCGGCAGGACGGCCGCCCGCGACGCGTACAACTGGGGCTACGACCCGCTGCACTACACCGTTCCCGAGGGCTCCTACGCCTCCGACCCGGACGGCCCCGGCCGCACCCTCGAGTTCCGGCGGATGGTCCAGGGGCTGGCCGGTGCCGGGCTGCGGACCGTCATGGACGTCGTCTACAACCACACCGCCGCCTCCGGCCAGGACGACAAGTCCGTCCTCGACCGCATCGTGCCCGGCTACTACCAGCGCCTCCTGGACGACGGCGGCGTCGCGACCTCCACCTGCTGTGCGGGCACCGCCCCCGAGCACGCCATGATGGGCAAGCTCGTCGTGGACTCCGTGGTCACGTGGGCGAAGGAGTACAAGGTCGACGGCTTCCGGTTCGACCTCATGGGTCACCACCCCAAGGCGAACATCCTGGCCGTGCGCAAGGCCCTCGACGCCCTGACCCCGGCCCGGGACGGCGTCGACGGCAAGTCCGTGATCCTCTACGGCGAGGGCTGGAACTTCGGCGAGGCCGCGAACGACGCACGCTTCGTCCAGGCCACGCAGAAGAACATGGCCGGCACGGGCATCGCCACCTTCTCCGACCGGGCCCGCGACGCCGTCCGCGGCGGCGGCCCCTTCGACGCCGACCCCCGCGTCCAGGGCTTCGCCTCCGGGCTGTTCACCGACCCCAACGGCGCCCCGCAGGGCACCCCGGCGGAACAGCGTGCCCGGCTCCTGCACGCGCAGGACCTCATCAAGGTCGGCCTGACGGGCAACCTCGCCGGCTACCGCTTCACCGACTCCGCCGGCCGCAGCGTCCGCGGCGCCGACGTCGACTACAACGGCTCGCCGGCCGGCTACGCCGCCGCGCCCGGGGACGCCCTCGCCTACGCCGACGCCCACGACAACGAAACCCTCTACGACGCGCTCGCCTTCAAGCTCCCGCAGGCCACCTCCCCCGCCGACCGGGCCCGCATGCAGGTCCTCGCGATGGCCACGGCCGCGCTGTCCCAGGGGCCGGCGCTCTCCCAGGCCGGTACGGACCGGCTGCGCTCGAAGTCGCTGGACCGCAACTCCTACGACAGCGGTGACTGGTTCAACGCCATCCACTGGGACTGCGCCGCCGGCAACGGCTTCGGCCGCGGCCTGCCCCCGGCACGCGACAACGCCTCCAAGTGGGACCACGCCCGGCCGCTCCTCGCCGACCCGGCGCTGAAGGCCGGCTGCGGCCCCGTCGAGGCGGCCTCCGCCGCCTACCGCGACCTGCTGCGGATCCGTACGACCGAGAAGGCCTTCGGCCTGGCGACCTCGGGGGCCGTCCAGGAGGCCCTGTCCTTCCCGCTGTCCGGCCCGGACGAGACGCCCGGCGTCGTCACGATGCGCCTGGGCGGCCTGGTCGTCGTCCTCAACGCCACCCCGCAGCGGCAGGACCAGCGCATCGCGGCCCTCGCCGGCCGGCCCTGCGCCCTGCACCCGGTGCAGGCGGCCGGAGCGGACGGGACCGTCAAGGCCGCTGCCTGTGCACCCGCGACGGGCACCTTCACCGTCCCGGCCCGGACCGTCGCCGTCTTCAGGGCCGGCTAGCGGGTCAGGACGGCTGGGGCTGGGGCTGAGGCTGGGACGCCACTCCGCCGAGCCGGTTCACAAGGTCGGAGAACGGCCCGTGGACCGGCTCGTCCTCGAGGATGCGGTGCAGGACGGCCGCCATGTCGTCGTCGTAGGCGGCGCTGACGGCCGCGAGCGCCGCGAAGGCGTGGACGAGCTGCAGTTCCAGCTCGCCGCGCGGGATGCGCCGGCCGTCGAGCCAGAGCAGGGCCGTGGTCTCGGTGAGCGAGATCCAGGACCGGAGGGCGAGGTCCAGGCGCGGGCCGGGGGCGGGGATGCCCAGGTGGCCGAGCATCTGGGCGTACGCGGCCCGCCGCACCCCGTCGATCATGGCGCAGGTCCTGCCGGAGCCCGCCGCGGGGCCGCCGCGCATGAGGGCGGCAAAGCCCGTGCCGTGCTCCTCCACGTAGTCGAAGAAGCGGCGCATCACCCGCAGCAGGCGGGCGCCGAGGGGGCCCTCGCGGGGCTCTTCGAAGAGGGCCGACAGCTCCTGCGCGGCGCGGCTGAGCGCGGCCTCGTAGAGGCTCTGCTTCCCGGGGAAGTAGTGATAGACGAGCGGCCGGGATATCCCGGCCGCGGCTGCTATCTCGTCGATGGAGACGTCGTCCGGGGAACGGTGGCCGAACAGCTCGAGAGCGACCGAGATCAGCTGCTCACGGCGCTGCTCGACACCCATCCTGCGACGTATCCCGGTCTTCATGGCGGTCATCTTAGGGCAGACCGGAAACCGTCATTCGCCTCTGGTTTCCGGCCTGCTGACCCCGTTTCAGCTGCTGGAGCGCGGCTATCGCAGAGTGGAAATCCGCCGTCCGTCGGCGAGGAGCGCGCTCAGCTCGGCCTGCGCCCCGGCCTTGGCCGGAACCGCCAGCCGGTCGCCGGGGGCGCTGCCGCGGACCCCGCCCGAGGCCGTGACCGACCGGACGCCGTCGCCGCCCGCCGCCGCCAGGGCGTACCACGTGCCGGCGGCGGACTTCCACAGGACGCCCGCGAGGACGTGCGGGTCGCGGGTGCCGCAGGCGGGGGTGTCCTCGGCCCGGGCGACGACGGTGCTCGGCGCTGCGGCCCGCGCGCCCGGCACCTGGAAGAGGCCCAGTGCCCGGCTGCCCGCACCCCGCCAGGTCTCGGCCCGGGCGCACGTCCACTCGGCGCTGCCGGCCCCGCCGGGCAGCTGCTGCACCGCGTACGGCCAGGCGTTGACCGTGCGCACGCCCTGGCCTCGCATGGTCTGCAGGTGGCAGGCGGTGTGGGCCCAGCCGGCCCGGGCCCGGTCGCTGACGTCGCGCGGGGCGGCGGGCGTGCCGGCGGTCAGGCGCGCGGGCGTCAGCTCGCCCAGGTCGGTGACGAGGCGGCCGCCCATCTGCAGGGCGGGCCAGCCGTGGCAGTCGCTGGTGGGGGCGGGGCTGGGCGTCGGGTCCGTGACGCCGTCGGCGCCGCGGCGGAGCGGGATCGGCGCCTCGCCCGGCTTGAGGAGGTCGCGCACGGAGACCTCGTCGACCCAAGGGGCGGTCAGATAGCGGACGTTGTTGTCGGCGCGGCCCACGACGACGGCCGTCGCGGAGTCGGCGTCCGCGGCGTCGGTCCGGGCGAAGTCCAAGGCGGCGGCCCCGCCGTCGCCGCTCTTCGACTCGGCGTAGCGCACGACGCGCAGCCCGTCGTGGAGCAGGACGACCGCGGCCTGGCCGACCTCGCCCGCGTACAGCAGCTGGGGCGGGCCCGCGGCCGGCCCGGACGGGGTGCCCGGCGTGGCCGTCACCTGGACCGAGCGGCCGGGCCGCGCCCACACGGCGAGGGCGCGGTGCAGCAGCTCGCGGTCGCCGAGGCGGTCGCCGCGGGCGGGCCAGGCGGCGAAGCCGGGGCGGTCGGCGGTCTTCCAGGCGTCCGGCGCCGCCTTCGTCAACTTGGCGGGGTCCAGGGCCTGTTGCGCCGCGGCGTTCTGCGCGTAGGGCGGGGCGGCCGCGCCGTCGGGGCCCCAGCCGTCTCCCGGCAGCCCCAGGAGTATCCCGCACACCGCGGCCGCCGCCACGGCCGCGAGGGCCGCCCGGGTGTGCTGGCGGCGGCGCATCAGGTCCGTCGGCCGGGCCTGCAGGGAGCAGGGGTCGAACTCCATGGACTCCAGCAGCGAGGCGTCCCGGCTGCCGGCGGGGGCGCGCACCCCGTCCGCTTCGAGGACCGCGGCCCCGGGGTCCTCCACCCCCGCCGCCGCCAGCACCTGGCGGACGTCACGGTCGGCGGGCAGCTCCAGGGTACGCAGGACGTACGCCGCGCGGCCGGGGCCCGACAGGGCGGCCAGGGCCTGGTCCAGCGCGAGCTCGTCGGCACCGCCCGAGCGCGGGAACAGCCGCAGGCCCCACACCTGCGGCAGCAGCGGAGGCAGCTGGCCGGGGCGCGGCAACTGCCAGCGCCCGCGCGGCCGGCCGGCCTCCAGCGCCGCCCGCAGGACCCGCAGCCGCACGTAGGCGTAGCCGGGGTCGGCGGGGGAGCCGTCGGGGCCGCGCGGCGGCGGCACCTGCAGACCGGACTGCTCGCCCGCCGCGACGCGGTTGCGCGGCAGCGCCCGCTGGGCGAGGGCGTGCGCGGTCAGCACACGGCGGTTGCGGCCCAGCGACGGCGGCAGGACGAGATACCCGAGGCGCACCAGGCGCGGGTAGTGCTCGATGAGCGCGGCCTCGGCCTGCTCGACGTCGACGGGGGAGGGGAGGGGGCGGGGGGCTGTTGCTTGCTGCTCCACGATCCGTAGAACGAGTGAATGGTGAGATGGTCACCTCACCCTTGGGTGGGGCCACCGGTGCTGCTGCGTCAGGCGATGCAGCGCGCGCGGATGCGGTCGACGGCGTCGTCGGGGAGGCCGAGGCCGTCGCGGACGTAGGCCTCCACCCCGCCGTAGGCGCGGTCCATCTCCTCCAGCGCCGCCGTGAGGTAGGCGGAGCGCACCCCGAGGATCGCGTCGGCGATCTCCGGGTCGCCGCCCGCCGTCGTAAAGCGGTCGATGAGCGGGGCGAAGGCGGTGCGCACGGCCGGGTTCACCGCGAGGTACTCGGCGCGGACCGTCTCCTCGTCCGCGCCCAGGAGCAGCAGGATCACGGCGGTGGCCCAGCCGGTGCGGTCCTTGCCCGCCGTGCAGTGGAAGAGCAGCGGGCCGCAGTCCGGTTCGGCGAGCGCGGACAGCAGGCGGCCGTAGGCGGAGCAGGCGGACCCGGCGGAGACGAAGGTGCGGTACGAGTCGCACAGCAGCTTCTCGGCCTTGCCGTTGCCCAGGTGCTCCTCGGCGACGGCGGGGTTGCCCAGCACGGAGTCGAGCCTGGCCGGCACGTCGTCGCCGGCGGCCGCGCGGGCCGCCGCGCTGTCGGCCATGACGTCCGCGACGATCAGCCGGGCGCCGTGCGGCACCTGGTCGGGCCGCTCCTCGCGCTCGTGCTCGGTACGCAGGTCCACCACCGTGTGGATGCCGAGGGCGGCGACCGCCGGGTCGGCGGCGGGGTCGAGGCGGTCGAGCTGGCCGGAGCGCAGCAGCAGGCCGGGGCGGACGGCGGAGTCGCCGGCCAGCGCGATGCCTCCGAGGTCGCGGAGGTTGATGATCGTCGAGGCGTCGAACTGCGGCATGCGGGCGTCTCCTGTGTCTGTAGCGCACAGCGTGTCTGATATTGCTTAGATATCTACCGTTTATCTACCGTTATTGTGCCGAACGGAGAGCGAGCCCGCGCCCGCACCCCGGCCCCGGGCCGATTCCCGGGCCCGGGAGGGCCGCGAGCCGGACACGCACGGCGGCCCCGGCCGGATTACCCCTCCACGGCCCAGTCCGCGAACTGCGCATGCCCCCGCGCCCCGCTGCCGTCGTTGCCCGCCGTCAGGAACAACCCCACGTCCTGCCACGCGGCAGCGCCCCGCACCGTCGCCGTGGCGACCGGGAGCCACGCCTCGCCGTCCGTTGCGTACTCCGCGTCGAACGTGCCGGCCGCGGTGCGCGTGAGGCGCAGGGAGACCGGGGCGCGGATGCCCTTCACCTGGCGGTAGGCGTCGAACGTGCCGTCACCGTCGGCGTCGTAGGACAGGACGACGCCCTGCCCCGGCGTCACCGCCAGGTTCACGGCCCCCGCCGACCACGGCGTGCCGAGGGCGTTGCGCACGATGATGCCCGTACGCGCCCAGCTTCCCGTGTCCGTCTGGCTGAGGACGCGCACCTGGGCGGCCGCGCCGGCCGCCAGCGCGCCCGCCCGGTACACCGCACCGAATTCCTCGGTCCGTCGCCACAGGTCGTCGCCCGAGCCGTCGATCGCGAAGCGGTCCGCGCCCAACTGGCCGAAGACGGCCGCGTTGTTGGTGAACGTCCGCCACCCGGGGGCCAGGGGGCCGCCCAGGAAGAGCGTTCCGGAGCGCACGGCCCGCACCGGCTCCTCGCCCTGCGGCCCGTAGCGGGCGCTCACCTCGTACGGCAGGGGCTGCAGCGGCCGCTCCAGCGGGACGGCGGGGGCGGTGACGCGCCAGCGGGCCGAGCCGGTGGCCCCGGGGTCCAGGCGCGGCAGCGACGTGGGGCCCTGCGCGGCGGCCGCGAGGCCGGAGACGGCGAGGTCGACGGGCCCCGTGGCGCGGAAGCCGCTGACGTTGGTGAGGGAGACGGCGAGCGCCGCCGTGCCGCCCGGTACGACGGCCGCCGGCTCCAGGACCGCCGCGAGCGCCCCCTGGTAGGGCGCGGCCGCCAGCGTGTCCCGTACGCGCACCGCCGTGCGGTACGGGTCGCCCACCGGCCGCTGCGCGTGCTCGGTGCGCTCGCGCGTCCAGAACTCCTCTATGGCGTACCAGTCGACGGCCCGCGGCGCCCGCCCGGCCCGCAGGGCGTCCTCCAGCTCCTCCAGCCAGCGGCGCCACCGCGGCAGGTAGAAGTCGCCGATGAGGCCGTGCCAGTCGCGGCTCGCGTAGTCGTGCAGCTTCCCGCCGTCGGAGGTGCTCCGCCCGCCCCACACGGTGACGAGGACGCGCGCGGTGCGCTCCAGTTCGGCGGCCTCGCCGGGGTCGGTGCCCATGGCCCGGGCGGCCGCGGTCCAGGGGCCGAGCAGGAACGCCTTGTGCGTCCCCGCGATGTCGTCGGCGAGCCGCATGAGCTTCAGCCACAGCGCGGACAGGGCGCGGAAGGAGGCCAGGTCCTTGCGCGCGTACGCCTCCTTGAGCTGGGGGAGGAGCTGCCGGCTGCGGTGGGCGACGGCCTGCCGCGCCACGTCGACCAGGTCGTGGCGGTAGGTGTCGGCGCCGCGCAGCCCGGCGGCGACGCCGAGCAGCGAGGTGAGGACGGTGTCGAAGCGGGCCGGGTCGTAGGACGGGGCGCTCGGCGCGTACTCGGCGGCGCGGTCGGCGCCGAGGGCCGGCCGGGCGGCGAAGAGGCTGTCGTGCGGGTCGCTGCGTCCGGGCGCGCTCTGCCGGTAGGCGGTGTCGCCCAGCACGGTCCACGCCTCCCGCGCCGCCTCGTCCGCACGGCCGTAGCGGAAGCCGGCGTACGCGCCGAACCACCGGGCCCTGTCGGGCGCGCGCTCCAGCCAGGCCAGCTCGGAGAAGTACTCGAAGGCGGCGGGGTCGCGGTCGGCGCCCTCCGGCATGAACGCCGTGCCGGCCAGGGCGCTGCCGGGCTTGTCGCGCCACGCGAAGAACTTCTCGTCCCACACGTGCGTCTTGGCGCCGAGCGTGGTCCGCCCGCCGAAGTTCGGGATGCTGCCGAAGGCGTACGGGGTGCCGCCCCAGTCCTTCTCGCGGTCGGTGACGCCCTTGAAGCGGTCGGAGATGCCGTCGACGATCAGCATCCGCTGCCGGTCGACCGCGCCGAGCAGCTCGGGCAGCGGGTTGTCCTCCCAGCCGAGGATCACCCAGGTCGCCTCGGGGTGCGCGGTGCGCAGGGCCTGCTCGACGGCGCGGGCGGCGGCCGCGACGGGCACGTCGCCCGCGGCGCCGCCCTCGTGCAGCAGGTCCATCTTGAAGTGCTGCGCGGGGCCGAGGAGGCGTTCCTGGTGACGGTAGAAGGACGCGGCGACGGCGGCGAACGCGCCGGAGCGCGGGTCGAGCCAGTCCGGGCGCCGGAATCCGTGCCAGATGCCCTGCGGGACGACGCGCGCGTCCGCGTTGCGCGCGGCGAAGCCCTCGGGAACGGAGCCGTAGTAGCCGGGCAGGACGGGCGCCATGCCCAGCTCGCGCAGCCGGGCGGTGATCCGGGCCCCGAGGGCGGCGCGGGCGTCGATGAGCTTGCGGCTGAGCGGGCCGCCGTAGCCGCTGAGGTTCTGCAGCAGCCACCACGGCTGGTGGGAGGGGGCGGGCAGCCAGCCGCGGGCCTCGGCGTCGTCGTAGCCGAAGTCGCGCAGGACGCGCTCGTAGACCGCTTCGTGCCCGCTTATCACCAGGACCTCGTTGCAGCCGTGCAGGGCCAGGACGTCGATCATCCGCTCCCAGTAGGCCCAGTCGGCGTACGGGAAGGTGTAGCCGTCGTTGGTGTCGTTGAGGGCGAAGCGGTGCCGGAGTCCGGTGGATCGTTTCAGCGGGCGAGCCGGGGCGGGCAGGCTGCGGGGCAGGCCGACCTGGCGGGCGCTCCAGGTGATGTGCGCCCCGCACACGTACTTGAGGTACCAGTGCACCCCCGTCAGCAGCACCGCCGGGCTCGTCCCGGCCACCTCGATCCGCCCCGTGCGGCCGGTGACCTCGAACCGGTCCCCGTCCCCGTCCCGGTCCCCGGCGGCCGCGAGCGGGGTGAGGCGGAACTGCTCCGCGTGTCCGCCCAGCAGCCGTACGAGCGCCGCCTTCGCGGGGGCGGTGTCGAAGGGCGCGCGGGCGGCGGCCCGGGCGGGGGCGCGGGAGGCGAGGGCGGCTCCGGCCCCGACCGCGCCGGCGGCCCCCAGCAGCAGGCGTCTCGACGGGTTCGGCTGATCGGTCGACTGAACGGCCGGCTGATCGGTCATGGCGCTCCCCACTGTGCTGAATGCGACAACGGACGCGTGCGCGGCGCACGTTAACCGGCGTCACATGCGGGAGCAACGGGACGCGCTCGGCGTTCAGCCCCGCCCGGGGTGCCGGTGGGCCGGTCGGCCCCGGCCGGGATCGCCCCGGTCGAGGTACGCCAGCACCGCGAGGACGCGGCGGTTGTCGTCGTCGGAGGGCGGCAGGCCGAGCTTGCCGAAGATGTTCGACGTGTGCTTGGCCACCGCCCGCTCGGTCACCTGCAGCTGCGCGGCGATCGCCGCGTTGGACCGGCCCTGCGCCATCAGCTCGATCACCTCGCGCTCGCGCGGCGTCAGCCGGCCCATCGGCCGGTCCTGCTCCCGCCGGGACAGCAGCTGCGAGATGACCTGCGGATCCATGGCGGTGCCGCCCGCCGCGACCCTGCGGACCGCGTCCACGAACTGGCCGGCCTCGAAGACCCGGTCCTTGAGCAGATAGCCGACCCCGCCGCTGCCGTCGGCGAGCAGCTCCCGCGCGTACAGCTGCTCCACGTGCTGGGACAGCACCAGCACCGGCAGGCCCGGCGACTCCCGCCGCGCCGCGAGGGCGCACTGCAGGCCCTCGTCGGTGAACGACGGCGGCAGCCGTACGTCCACCACCGCCACGTCCGGCCGCAGCTCGGCGAGGGCCCGGGAGAGCTCGGGCCCGCTCTCCACGGCCGCGGCGATCTCGAAGCCGTACGCCTCCAGCAGCCGGACCAGACCGTCCCTCAGCAGGAACAGGTCTTCGGCGAGTACAACGCGCACGGGAACTCCATCATCGGCGGCGCCCCTTGACAGCCCGGCGGGCGGGGGACGGTGCGCGACCATCGTCGCCGATCCGGCGGGGGCGCAGGGAACCGGCCCCGGCCGGCGGCCGGTTGCTCAGCGCAGGGAGCAGGGGATCTCCATCGTCACCACCGTGGGGCCGCCGACCGGGCTGCTGACGGCCAGGGCCCCGTCCAGCGTGCCGAGGCGGCGCTCGACGCCGGCGAGCCCGGAGCCCGCGGCCGCGCCCGGGACGTGCGTGCCGCCCGGCGCGACGGCCCCGCCGCGGCCGTCGTCGGTGACCGCGATCCGCAGCATGCCCTCGGCGTGGTGGACGTCGACCCACACCTGCCGGGCGCCCGAGTGCTTGGCGGCATTGGTGAGCACCTCGCTCACCGCGAAGTACGCCGCCGTCTCGACGGGCTCCGCGGCCCGGCCCGCCAGCTCGACGTCCACCTCGACGGGCATCCGCATCCGCAGCGCGAGGGCCCGCAGGGCGTCGCCCAGGCCGCGCTCCGCGAGCACCGGCGGGTGGATGCCGCGCACCAGGTCGCGCAGCTCGGTAAGGGCCTCGGCCGAGTCGGCGCGGGTCGCGGCGACGAGCTGCTTGGCGCGGGCCGGATCCGTCTCGATCAGCGCCTCGACGGTGCCGAGGCTCATCCCCATCGCGACCAGGCGGGCCTGCGCCCCGTCGTGCAGGTCCCGCTCGATCCGGCGCAGCTCGGCGGCGGAGCCGTCCACGGCGTCGTGCCGGGTCTCGGTGAGCCGGTCCACGCGCTGCGCCAGCTCGCGCTCGCGGGCGGTCGCCGCGCCGGGCGCGAGCAGCGTCCGGGCCAGCAGGAAGTCCGCGCGCAGCAGCGGCCGGCTGACGAAGAGGGCCAGGACGGCGAAGCCCACCCCGAGCCCGGCCGCCAGGTTCGCGGTGAACTGGTCGGTGACCGGGAGGAACGCGTACCACTGGGCGCCGTCCGCCCGGACGATCGGCTTCCAGACACCGAGGGCCAGCACGAAGCCCCAGGGCAGGTAGAGGAAGAGGGTGGGCGGCAGGAGGGCCAGGAAGGTGCCCGCGATCGCATCCACCGGCAGCCACAGCAGGTCGCGCCAGGTGGCGGGGTCCTTGAGCAGGGCTGTACAGAACTCCACCTGACCCGCAAGACCGGGGCGCCGGGCGGGCATGGGCCGGTACGGCTCGGGGATCTCCACGCCCGCCCACGCCTGTGCCTGGCGGCGCCGCAGCGATGCATGGGCCCGTACGCCCGCCAGCGCCACGGGGGTGGTGAACAGGCCGATCCCCAGCACCATGAGGACCAGCGACACCAGGGTGAGCGCGAAGAGCAGGATCGACATCGCCATGCCGAAGATCGCCAGCCACAGGCCGCGGGCAGCGGCCAGCGGGGCGTTGATGATCTTCATTTAGTGTTCCCCCGAGTACGTTCCCGGGCCCGTCCCTCGGACCCGGGAACCATTCTGGACGGCCGCGGCATGATCGTCACTGGGGCCACCGCCCCGGGCCGGGGTGTACCTAGCCCCCCTCTGACCTCGGTTTTCGGCTGCGGGGGAAGCCTCAGGGAGGGCTCGGGGGGGGGGCTCAGAGGCTCGGGGAGGGGGAAAAGATCAGTAGCCGACCGGCGGTGCGTACTTGTAGCCGACGCGGCGGACGGTGACGATCGAGGCGCGGTGCTCGGCGCCCATCTTGCGGCGCAGGCGGGCCACGTGCACGTCCACGGTCCGGCCGTCGCCCACGTGCCCGTAACCCCACACTGTGGTCACCAACTGGTCGCGGGTGTGCACCCGGTGGGGGTGCGCGACGAGGTGGGCCAGCAGCTCGAACTCCAGGTACGTGAGGTCGAGCGGGCGCCCGGCCACGCTGGCCGTGCGCTGCTCCGGGTCGATGCTCACCAGCGCGTCCCCGTGGCCGGCGGCGGGCGCGGCCTCGGGGGCCTGCCGCTGCTCGGCCGGCACCAGCACCAGGTAGCCGATCATCGGCGGCTGGCCCGGCAGGGTGGGCAGGGTGTGCTGCGGCGCCGGCATCCAGGTGGCCGCACCGGAGTGCAGCAGCTCGGCGACCGGCGGCACCTCGTCGGGCGCGACGGCCCGGAGCCGGTGGCGGTGCGCGGTAGGGGAGGCGGCCGGGACGGACGGGGCGGGCACGGTGAGGGTACGGAGGTTCGTCATGGAGAGCTCAGCTCTTTCGCGCGAGAGACCGTCGAGGGGACGTGCGTGTGCGCGGGGCCGTTGGCCGGAACCGGAGACCGGCGGCTGACTTCGACGTGGGGGTCAGCGGGAGGAGAGGGCCTGCGCGGAAGTCGCGCGGCAACACACTCGGTCGAAGTCGTCGTGCTGACGGGAAGGCCAGAAGGGCTCGAGGTCGCTGCGACCCGTCGCGGTGTTCTGGAAGCTGGCCATGCCCCTATTGAAGCATGACCTGCGACGGGACAGCAGACGCGGAGGGGCCGCGGATACGCAATCTTGGCGTGATGCGGACCACCGTGAACGCCCCGGCGAATACGGAGTAATCGACTCCGGATGGTGGGGGCGGTGCGGCCGGACGGCCGTCAGTACGTGACCGTGATCCGCCGCGCCGGCCCGTCCACCCGCACCACGCCCCCGTACGGGATCACCAGCTGCGGATCGGTGTGCCCCAGGTCCACGTCGAACACCGCCGTCATCCCGGGCGCGTACGCGTCCAGCGCGCGCTCCACCGCCGCCCGCTGCGCCCGCCGGTAGGCGGCACCGTCCTCGCGGTTCAGCGGCCGGTCGAAGGACCACGCCTTCGCCCGGCCCATCAGCAGCGCGGAAAACTGCCGCAACAGTCCCCGCTCGCCCATATTGCGCAGAATGCGAAAAACCTCCCCGGCGGACGGCAGCTCCTCCGAGGTCTCCAGGAACAGCACGCGGCCCTCGTACGCCTCAGGGGCCCCGATCTCCCGGTCGGCCATCAGCAGCCACGACAGCACCTCGATGTTGCCGCCCCACGCGATGCCCTCCACCGCGCGGCCGGCGTTCCGCCACGACCACTCGTCGCAGGGCGCGAGCACCGGCTCGCTCGCGAAGGTCTTCGGGTCGCCCCAGGGGCGGTCGACGTCGTTCGAGGCGCCGGGCGCCGTGAGCTCGTACGGCCCGGGGGTGAAGAGCGCGGCCCGCAGCGAGGCCGCCGTCCGCGGGTGCAGCGAACCGGGCCGGCCGAGCTCCACCATCACGCTGCAGCCGTGGTAACCCACGATCCCCGTGGCGCTCAGCCAGGCCAGCAGCGCGGTGTTGTCGCTGTATCCGAAGAACGGTTTGGGATGCGCCCGGACGAGTGCGCGGTCCAGCAGCGGCAGCACCGTGATCTGGTCCTCGCCGCCGATACTGGCGAACACGGCCGTGATGCCCGGGTCGGCGAAGGCCGCGTGCAGATCGGCGGCCCGCTCGGCGGGGCCCGCCCCCATTTTCCGGGTCGTCGGATATTCCACCGGACGCAGCCCGAATTCCGACTCCAGCCGCCGCAGCCCGAGTTCGAACGGGAGGGGGAAGAGGCCCGGCAGCCCCGAGGACGGTGAGATCACCGCAACGCGGTCGCCGGGCCGGGGTTTGGGCGGGTACTCGGGTGCGTCCATGCGGTCACCCTAGGCCGCGCCGGGCCCTGCCGTTCAGGAGTTTCCGGCGATTACCGGATAGTGGTCACTGAGGTTGGTGTAGGTGTACTCCTTGCCCCAGCTGGAGACGGTCCACGGCGCCGAGGCCTCCTTGACCACCGTGTTCTTCCAGTTCCCCGGGCGGGCATGGCCATTGCGGTGCAGGACGTAGTCCAGGTCCTCGCGCCCGTCCGTGGGGTAGCGATAGGCGGCGATGGAGTTCTCCTTCGTGTCGAAGGAGTACGGGTGCCCGGTGCGCTCCGCCGCCGGGGCGAGATCGGCGTTCGCGAGCATGGCCGCGTATTCGCTCCCGTGCGCGTCCACATTCAGGTCGCCCGCCACCATGACCTGCTCGCCCGCGGGAATGTTCTTCGCGTCGAGGAAGGCGTCGATCTGCCGGAACTGCTTGGCCCGGTCCGCGGCCGCCTCGCCCGCCTTGCAGCCGCTGTCGGTCGACTGCGCGTGCGTACCGACCACGTGCACCTTCGTACCGTTCACATTCAGCACCACGTAGGCGAAGCCCTTGTTGGACCACCAGTCCGCACCGCACGCGTCCTGGTAGATCACCTGCTCCTTGCGGATGATCGGCCACTTGCTGAGCACGGTCACCCCGCCGTCCTCCGGAGTGGTGGACGAGTAGTTCCCGCCGGTGGCGTCCCAGCCTTCCTTGCTGCGCCCGACGACCGGCGTCTGGTACGGATACCGGCCCGCCGCATTCGCCTTCAGGGCGTCCGAGGCGCCGTTGTCGAAGGCTTCCTGCAGGACGACGACGTCATTGCCCTGGAAGAAACCGGCCGCGGGTATCTCCTTGGCGCGGTGGTCCTGCCCCCAGTTGGGATAGAGGTTCTTGCTCATGAGAAAGACGTTGTACGTCAGAACCTTCAATTCCGGGACGGCGGCCGCCTGGGCGGCCGTTTGCGGCAGGGCCGCGGTGAGGGCGACGGCGGCGAGTGCGGTCGCGAGCGCGGAGGCCGCGCGGGCGGGCTTGAGGATCGGCACTGCAACTCCCTGAGGGGGTGGGGGCACCGTGGTCGCAAGGTGCCCCAGTGCGAGCTGGGGAACGAGCCGCCCACATCAAATCAGCCAGGGTTACTTCCCGACAGCCTTCAGGTGATCAATTCCCTTACGCGGGCCGACGACTTCGTGCCGGGCCCACGTGTCGTGCGCGCGCATGAGTCGTTGAATCCGTTGGAAGAGATGAGTTCGGAAGAGGTGCGGTGTCCGGCCCACCGTGAGGAGTTCCCATGCCCCAGCCCCTTCGCCAGGGCCTCGTTCTCGATTTCGGCGGGGTCCTGACCACTCCGGTCGCCGAGTGCACCCGGGCTTTCTGCCTGCGCGAAGGCCTCGCCCCGGATGCCTTCCTCCAGGTCATCTCGGCGGACCCGGAAGGGAGTGAGATCTACGCCCGGCTGGAGCGCGGCGAGATCGGCCAGGCCGAGTGGAACGAGCGCACCGCCGCCCTGCTCGGAGTGGATCCCGCCGACCTGATCGGCCGCGTCCTGGCCGACCTCAAGCCGGAGCCCCTGATGCTCGCGGCGGCCCAGTCGGCCCGCCGCGCGGGCGTGAAGGTGGGCATCCTCTCCAACAGCCTGGGCTCCGGCCCCTACGACCCCTACCGGGGCTACGGCTTCGACACCCTGTACGACGCCGTGGTGCTGTCCGGGCAGCACAGGATCCGCAAGCCCGATCCCGGGATCTACCCGGTAGTCCTCAAGCAGCTGCAACTTCCCGCCGAGACCTGCGTCTTCGTCGACGACTCCGCCCGGAACCTGCCGCCCGCCCAGGACCTCGGCATGACCACCGTCCTGGACGGCGATCCGGCGGAGACGGTCAAGCGCCTGGAGGAGATCTTCGGGCTCCCGCTGAGGTGACGCGGGCACGTCGTCGTGACGCGGCCCGGGCGGACCTCCTACGTAAGCCGCCGGACTGACCTCTTGTGAAGAAGGGCCTCTTATGAAGATCGACGGCTCGACCGCTCTCGTGACCGGCGCCAACCGCGGCATCGGGCGGGCGCTCGTCACCGCCCTCCTCGCGCGCGGCGCCGCGCGCATCTACGCCGCCGCCCGGAACCCCGCGGCCCTCGCCCCGGTCGTGGCCCCGGCCCCGGACCGCGTGATCCCCCTGGAGCTGGACCTGACCGCCCCCGCCACCGTCGAGGCCGCGGCGGAAGCGGCGTCCGACGTCACCCTGCTGGTGAACAACGCCGGTACGCACGGGGTCGGCCACCTCCTCGACATGGACCTGGACGTCGTCGAGGACGTGATGCGCACCAACTTCCTGGGCACCCTGCGGGTCCTCCGGGCCTTCGTGCCCGTCCTGGAGCGCAACGGCGGCGGAGCCGTCGCCAACGTCATCAGCATCGGCGCCTTCGGAGGCACGCCGTCGCTCGGCGGATATCCGGCGTCGAAGGCCGCCCTGCTGCTGATGACGCAGGCCGTCCGGGCGGACCTCGCCCCGCGCGGGATCGCCGTGCACGGCGTCTTCCCGGGCCCCGTGGACACCGACATGCTCGACTACGTCGCCCGCCACGAGCCGGGGTTAGGGGATTTCCCGCGGGCCTCCGCCGACGAGGTGGCCGGCCGTACGCTCGACGGCCTCGGAGCGGGCGCGGAGGACATCTTCCCGGACGACTTCGCCGCCCAGGTGGAGCGGGAGTGGAGGGCCGACCCCAAGGCGCTGGAGAAGCGGCTGTCGGGGATCGCCTGAGCCGCCGGAGATCCGTCAGGGGGCCGGGGGTCAGCTCGTGTGCCAGTGCCGGGCCGCCGGGCCGTGGTGCGCCGCGAGGGCGCGGTCCAGGTTCGTGGCGGCGCTGATCAGGGCGAGGTGGGTGAACGCCTGCGGGAAGTTCCCGAGCGCCTCGCCCGCCGGCCCGATCTCCTCGGCGTAGAGACCGAGGTGGTTGGCGTGCGTGGTCATCTTCTCGAAGACGTAGCGGGCCTCGCCGACCCGGCCGGAGCGGGCCAGCGCCTCCACGTACCAGAACGAGCAGAGGTTGAACGTCCCCTCTTGGCCGTCCAGCCCGTCGCCGCCGTCACTGCCGTCGGTCCGGTAGCGGTGCACGAGGCTGTCGCTGACCAGCTCCTCCTCGATCCGCCGCACCGTGGACAGGAACCGCGGGTCCTTGGGCCCGGTGAACTTCACCAGCGGCATCACCAGCAGCGAGGCGTCGAGCGTCGCGCAGTCCGGGTACTGGCAGTAGGCGCCGTCCTCCGGCGACCAGCACCTGTCCTGGACGAACCGGTAGGCGGCCGCGGCGGTGTCGCGCCACTGCTCGACGGGGGCGGGCATGCCGCGGTGCCGCGCGATGCGCATGGCCCGCTCGAAGGCGACCCAGGTCATCAGCGCGGAGTACGTGAAGCGCCGCCGGCCGCCGCGGGTCTCCCAGATCCCGTCGTCGGGCTCCTCCCAGTTCTTCTGCAGCCAGTCGAGCTGGCGGGCCAGTGCCTCCCACAGCTCGTAGGAGATCGGCTCGGCGTGCTTGTTGTACAGGTAGACGGAGTCCATGAGCTCGCCGTGGATGTCGAGCTGCCTCTGGCGGGCCGCGGCGTTGCCGATGCGGACCGGGCGCGCGCCGCGGTAGCCGCAGAGGTGGTCCAGGACGGTCTCGGGCAGGTCGGCGCGGCCGTCGATGCCGTACAGCACCTGCAGCCCGGTGCCCGGCGGGGCCTGCACGCAGCGCTGGTGGAGCCAGTCGATGAAGGCGGCGGCCTCCTCGGTGAAGCCCAGCCGCATCAGGGCGTAGAGGGTGAAGGCGGCGTCCCGGATCCAGGTGTAGCGGTAGTCCCAGTTGCGGCCGCCGCCCGGCGACTCGGGCAGGGAGGTGGTCGGCGCGGCGACCAGGGCGCCGGTCGGCTGGTAGACGAGCAGCTTCAGGGCCAGGGCCGAACGCTCGACCGTCTCGCGGTAGCGGCCCCGGTACTGCGACTGGCGCAGCCAGCCGTCCCAGTACTGCAGCGTCTTGTCCAGCAGCCGGGCGGCCTCCGCGCCGTCGAGCGGGCGCAGGACGCCCTCCCGTACGGCCCCGTCCCCGTCCCACTGCGCGGCGAGCTCCAGCGACTGGCCGGGCTCCAGGGTCACCGTCGTGCGGGCGGCCGCGCCGTCGGGCGTCAGCGGCACGGAGGAGCGCAGCACGAGGAAGCCGGCCGGTCCGGTGAAGACCACTCCGGCGTTGCCCACCGTGCCGACCTCGTGCGGGGCCCGGCCGTAGTCGAAGGCGGGCCGGCAGTGCACGTCGATCGTGGCCCGGCCGCGCAGCACCCTCACCTGGCGGACGATCTGGCGGACGCCCGAGGAGGGGCAGGAGGGGTGGTCGGGCACCATGAAGTCGTACAGCTCGGCCACGGACTCCTGGCCGAGGAAGCGCGTCAGCAGCACGTTCGAATCCGGCATGTACATCTGCTTGGTGCGTTCCGCGCCGCGGGCGGTGACGGAGAACGATCCGCCGCGCTCGGCGTCGAGCAGAGAGCCGAAGACGGAGGGCGCGTCGAAGCGCGGCAGACAGCACCAGTCGATCGTGCCGTCGACGCCGACGAGCGCGACGGTGTGCAGGTCACCGATGATCCCGTGGTCCTCGATGGGCAGATAGCCGGGGCGGGTCTCGGGTATGTGCTTCACGGGCGCCTCCTGGATGGGGGCATGCCACACCATCCGTTATACCGCCGGCGGCGGCGCGGCGCCCGGCGGAGCCCCGGCCTTCCGGGGCCTCCCGCCGCCATCAAATCCCTTCTGAGCTGGGGCGATTGTCAGTGGGGGGCAGTAAAATCGAAGACAGACGAGAGAGGTTACGAACCCCTCAGGAGGAACGCCGATGGCCGTAGCCGCAACCACTCTTCCCGATCTTCCGGAGCTTCCGGCCCTTGCCACCCTGCCGAAGAAACCGATGCCCGCAGGCCGCCCCCGCGGCTGGTACGAGGCGCAGAACCGCCAGCTGAAGGCCATGCGCCTGGCCATCGCCCTGCTGCACACCGGGGTGTACCGCCCGGAGCAGGCGAGCAACCGCAGGATACGGGCGACCGCCGTCCGCATCGGGGTCCACTTGCCCTCCGACACGACGTGCCGGGCGGTGCGCTCCCTCATCCACGACGCCGCCAACTACTGACAGCTACTGAACGGAGGGCATGGCCTCTCCCGGCTGCCCGCATGCGAACCCTTGGACTTGCCCATAACGTGGCAAGAGGGTCGTCATGCCGTCACTGGGAGAGGCTATGCCTGCTCATACGCTCAAGGACAAGGTCGTCGTCATCGGCGGTGCGTCGAGGAACCTCGGCGGCCTCATCGCCCGGGAGATCGCCGCGGACGGCGCCAAGGTCGTCGTCCACTACAACAGCGATTCCTCCCGCGACAAGGCGGAGCAGACCGTCGCGGAGGTGAAGAAGGCCGGCGGCGACGCCTTCGCCCACCAGGGCGACCTCACGAAGGTCGCCGAGGTCGAGAAGCTCTTCGACGCCGCGGTGCAGAGGTTCGGCAAGGTCGACTGCATGGTCAACACGGCCGGCATGGTCATCAAGAAGCCCATGACCGAGACCTCGGAGGAAGAGTTCGACAAGATGTTCGCCGTCAACACCAAGGCGGCGTACTTCATGATGCGCGAGGCCGCCAAGCGCATCGAGCGCGACGGGGCCATCGTCACGATCGTGACCTCCCTGCTCGCCGCCTACACCGGCCTCTACTCCGTCTACGCCGGCAGCAAGGCCCCCGTCGAGCACTTCACCCGGGCCCTCTCCAAAGAATTGTTCGGCCGGAACATCTCGGTGAACAACATCGCCCCCGGCCCCATGGACACCTCGTTCTTCTACCCGGCCGAGAGCGACGACTCCGTCGCGTACCACAAGTCCTCGTCCATGAACGGCGACCTCACCAAGATCGAGGACATCGTCCCCTACGTGAAGTTCCTGCTCACCGACGGCTGGTGGCTCAACGGCCAGACCCTCTTCATCAACGGCGGCTACACCACCCGCTGACCCGCCGGGCGGAAAAGACCGTCGGCCGTGCCTTCCCTCAAGGGGACGGCACGGCCGACGGAAAGGCGCGCTGACTCGCGGGGTTCTTAGATGTCGAAGTACATCTGGAAGAACGCTCTGACCTGGGCAGATGCACACTGGTCGGCGGGGGCGGTGCACAACCGGTGCACATCGCGGGTGAGGGACGACGGGTGCACGCCTGTGCGGCCACCAGGCGGCCGGATGCTGATGCTAGCCGCCATGACATCGCTTACTCAGGAAGAGAATCGACCGTGCGGTACGGGGCGTCCGGGGCCTGCGCCCCCCGACGGTGCCTGCGGAGCACTCCCACGCCGCTGGCGATGTAGCCGCCTCCACCTGGTTGGTGAGCCCCATGTATCCGTGGATGGTTGGGCTGCTCGGAGAGATCACTGATCCCTACCATCTGGGCGGACCACGCGCGATTGCACAGGAGTGGCAACCGACGCGGTGATTCGGACACCCTCCCCTTCACGCAGCTTGATGCTGGCGTGATTGGCTCTTTCGCCTCGATGGTCAACCTCATACCGTGAGTCACGCTTTTTTCCTTGGCTCGGCGCTGCGTGCTGCCATGTCGCGTCAAGGCGTGATGGGGGAACGGGGAGGGGACACATCGTGGATGCGCTGTCGTTTCCGGTGCTTGCCGGAACGCTGCTGACCGAAGCGGTTAGGTTCTTGTTCGATCGTGCGGGCGCCGTACTCGACAGGCGGGCCGGGCGTGTCCCGGTCGAAGAGCCGGAGAGCGTGGCGGGACGGCCGGGCGCCCTCCAGGTGCGAGTCGGAGAACTCACAGACTCACGCGTCGAGCGCATCAGCCAGGCCCAAGGTTCCCTTCGGGTCTATCTGTCCCGTCCGGAGCTGTTGCAGGGAGATGACGAGGGGCTTCGTAACCTCCTCGGCCAGTTGCGACGAGATCTCGAAGAGGTATACGGCTGCAGTCTCCCGTTCGGAGATGAGCAGCGCCCTCGGCCAGGCGCTGAAGTCTCTCAGCACGCCGACGAGATTTCAGGCCAGCAGGTCGGCATCCGCGCACAGGGGATGACGGCTAAGGGCCGAGCCCGGGTTGTACAGACGGCCAAGACCATCACGGAGACGGGCGAGCAAGTCGGGCTGCACTTCGATGGACCGATCGGCTGAGGCGAACAACCTCCATGAACTACGGGAACGACAACACCGGGCCAGGGGCCCAAGGGCCCGGTCCGTACGGGCAATTCGGTCAGCGACCCTCACCGCCGTCTGCAGCCGGAGATTCGCCTGCTCCCTCGCCCAGCGACCCGACGGCGGATGGTGCGGAGGACCGTAAGGATTCCGTGACGAACCCTCCGGCCCCTGTAGGTCATCTCCTGCCCTCGGATGATGAGCCAGATACGCCAGCCACCGAGGAACCCCACTCGCTCTCTGATGATGCCGTTCGACCAGCCCATGACGTGGGTACCTCAACGCCAGGGTTATCGTACGAGGCCGCGCATCCGGGTAGTCCTGCATCGTTTGGCGGCTCCCTGGACGAGGCCGACACGCCCTCAGCATCGACCTCTCCAAGCCTGGAGACAGAGACAATCGAGGACTCCGGGGCACAGGCCCGAGCGTTACTCGCAGGGGACAGCGCCCACGGTGACGAAGATCGCGCTGGGGCAATGATGGGGTGGGGGCCGGGCTACGCGTCCTCGACAGAAGACGCTCGGACGCCAAGCGCAGTGCCGAGCGTCGAGTCCGCGGCCGGCGATGCTCCCCCCAAGGACTCAGTCACCGGCGATAGTGCAGCGCCCTCGGACATGCCCTCCGCCACCGTCACGACTTCGCAAGCCCCTTCGAGCGCCGTTTCGCAGCGACAGACGCCGGACCCAGCCGCAGTAGAAGCCTTCCACCAGGCGGCACTCCTTCAGCGTGCTGTGGTCAACAACGGCGAGATGATAGCCGTGAAGAACGTCTTCGAGCAGACACTCGATACCCACGCGCCGATTTCCGCCGGGTACCTTGACGTCGTCAGCGAGGTGTACGCCGAGCTGTACGTGAAGCAGGACGGCGAGTACTTCGCAAGGACCGAGCGCAGCACCTTCAACGATGCCTACTCGCTTCTCGAACCTGCTGGGTCTGTTCTGGTCATAAGCCGGCCGCCTGGAACGAGTCGTAACATCACTGCGTATGCCCTCATGGCCCGCCTCATGGAGAACGGGCTCATCAAGGAGGTCTGGCCGCTCTCGTTCGGAAGTGCTTCGATCTTTCCGGTCAAGCGTCTGCCTCGTGAACACCACCGTGGCTATGTACTTGAGCTCCCGCCGGATGAGGTCGGCTTCCAGATCCACGACTCGTTCGGTCCAAATCTTAAAGACGTCCGGGAGTGCCTCGGCCCGCGCCAGAGTCGCCTCATCGTGATCACTTCTCCCGACCAGTGGCGGCGCATCGGCCCCGGCGCTCCTGAGGGTGTAGCACCTGACTTGGGTGCGGCGCGGCCCGCCGATGTTGCGGAGCGATGGCTGAGGGCTGAGGAGCCAGATTTTCCAGTAACTGCCTGGCTCCGACGTCCGAAGATGAAAGCCCTCCTGGAGGGGCAGAGTCCGACCGAGGTCCTACGTATTGTGGAACTCATGAGGGAGGCTCGACGGACTGCCTTGCGTGCCATCGCTGAGGCATCCGTTGGCCTCGATGCATTGCAGCTCCGTCGCGTCGAAGCGGCAGCTGATACCGATGAGGCAATCGACAAGCAGGTAACCGAGGTTGCAGCCGCCCGTGACAACTGGGAGGACGACCTCCATGACTGGCATGAGAAGTCGGGGAGAACCAGTTTTCAGCGGAACTTCCTGGTCACCGCTGCCGTGCTACGCGGGGCGCCTGTCGGCCACATTTACGCCAAGGCTGCCGATCTCAGCAAATCCCTTGACGGGGACGACGTTGAAGTCACAGGGCAGAAAGCGCCAGGCGTGATCGCTATGACCCGGGCTATTCATGCGGAGCGAACAAAGGAAGGCGTACTCAGCTTCCGGCGCCCGCACTGGGACGACGCCGCTCTTGAGTACTTCTGGACCGACCGGCCGCTCGCACGCGTGCCGTTCCTCCAATGGCTGGCCCAGGCGCCCTTGAATGAACCGAAGCTGGCCATGGAGAACGTAGACCTTGACTATCGGCGGGCCCTAGCCGAGAGAATCGGAGATTTCGCCGTCCGCTGGGCAGTTCGCCACCGCCGGCAGGAACCATTGGAGGAGCTAGTCACCACATGGCACAAGCATTCCAAGAAGGGACTGTGGCCTCTGGCCACCGCCCTCTTGGACGACGCGGCCGTGCACCCCGCCAGTGCTCCGTACATCCACACGATGTTGCTGGCCTGGGCGGGCCGCAAAACAGACGCTGCCTTGCCGTTGGCGGTCGTCTCTGTCTGTGCTGGCAAGTTCGGCCGCACTCACACCGGAAAGGCGCTGCGGCGACTGCGGCACGCCGCGGAGTCGGAGCATGCCGAAGTGGCGGAAGCGCTGCAGGACGCCGTGCGTACTCTCTGGTCAGATGTTTCCGTGCGGCCGTTGCTGTTCAAGGACATCGTCGCTTGGTGCGGGAATGACAAAATCAAGGACACCGTCGGCCGTCAGACATTCGCAGCTCTGGCGACAGTCGCGGGGCCAGACAGCCTCGGCATTCCGCTCATCCTCGACAATCCTGGTCGCGGAGACGATGAGGAATTCAGCCCGTCGCCAGAGGAGCTGGTCAAGGGCTGGCGAACCCTATTGAGGGAAGGCCCCGGGCCGACTGGGACAAGGCAAGTAGACAAGGCGGTGTTCCTTTGGTTGGACGCCGCCCTGCGGCACCGTTCCCTGAAAGATCTCATCCTGCATACCCTGCGGAAGGCCGTCGACGTACGAGGAACGGAGGAAGGGCGGGTCCTGCGAGAGACGCTTCGCGCCTGCGCGCACGGCTGGGTGCAAGGCGAAGACCGTCCCTTCTCCAACGAAAGAGAGGCAGTTCGGCAAGAGCTGGGTGCCCTCCTCGACGAAGACCTGTACGCCGCAGTGCAGGAGCAGGAGGAGCCCGGTGGGGACGGCACTAGCGTCAAGGGGACCGACACCGCGTGAGCCGCTTCATTCCCTGGCCACGACGGAGCACGCCAGCAGAAGAACCGCCGGCCCCACCCGCTTGGACTTACACATTCACCGACCGGCCAGCCAGCAGTGATCCGACGCTGCGATTCACCGCGCAGGTTCATGTGACATGGCGGGCGGGGCGAAGCGGCGGCATCGGCGCCCAACACGACGCAGCCCGACT
The DNA here is from genome assembly GCF_013394065.1 of Streptomyces rectiverticillatus. Lineage (NCBI taxonomy): Bacteria > Bacillati > Actinomycetota > Actinomycetes > Kitasatosporales > Streptomycetaceae > Streptomyces > Streptomyces rectiverticillatus. The sequence goes on along the minus strand of NZ_CP040752.1, from coordinate 2,156,998 downwards.
CGTTCGGGGCATCGTGGACAAGGCCGCAGGATCATGCGATGTCCTACGAAGCGATGCTGCGGAGCAGGACATCAACGCGGCCTTGCGGGCACAGCTGCCGCTGAGCGGGTACGGGGTCGAGGTTCTGGATAGCCATATCCGCCTCACGATCGATGACTCCACTCAGAAGGCCGCCCTCCTGGCAGAGCGAATGCGTCAGGGCTACGCCCTCGAAGAGACTCGTCGGCGACGAGAACAGGAGCGAGATGATGCCCGACGGCGCGAGGAGCGCACTCGTGAGGAGGACCGGCTTCACCGCGAGTACGAGCTGGATGCGTTAGCCCGCAGGCAAGCGCGAGCACGCGCCGACTTCCTCCGCACGGAGATCCTCGCCAACCCTGCTTCCGCCCGCCTGTACACGCTGCTGGAGCGCTACACGGAGCACTGGCCCCGACTGGGCGGGCCTCCTGCTGGCACGAGTCTGCCGGACCTGGTGCGCGAAGTTCAGCAGTGGCAACCGCAGGTAAGGTGGGTAGCGGTCGCCCAATTGCTCCACGACTTTGTGGCTGGGCTCACGGAGGAAGGCCGTAAGGAGCTGTTGACCATCCTGGCAAAGGCCGTTCAAGTGCACGGGGATGAGAGAACGGCCCAAGCCCTCATCAAGGCCGCCGGTGAGCGAGAGTGAGTTTGGCCCTGTGGCGATGCGTCCTGGACCCGGATGCAATTCGCTTCTGGCTCGCCGCATCCGGGCTCAGTCCCACGGTCGGTTGTCGAAAGACGCTGCCTGGTGACCCGCCCCATGTCACCCGCCACCCTGACGAGATGCTCCACCGACTCCATTGCCACAGCCGGCAAGCAGAGCCGTGAGCCGCCCCGGAAGGAGTGATGGCGTCCCGGTCTAGGACCTGGAGGGGCGGAAGCCTCGAACAGGTCCCATGACCGCGCGGCACGCAGCAGTGCAAGGATTTACGCTGCCAGCCGGTACCGCTTGCCGATTGCCTTGCGTGCCTTCTCGACAGCGCCCTTTACACGGTGCACGTACCGACGCAGCGTGAACGCCGGATCCTCGTGGCCGAGCAGATCGGCTAGCGTGTAGATGTCGACGCCCTCGTTGATCGCCTCGGAGGCGAACAGGTGTCGGAGCGAGTGCATCATCTTGTCGCGGCATGCCTCCCACTTGCGGCCCTTGCCGACCGGCTTGTCGTTCATCGCCTTGATGACGCCGATGGTCTCCAGGGCCGCCTTCCAGAGGTAGTTGAAATAGTTCCCGTTGAGTGCCTTGCGCTCACGCGTGGTGAACATCAGGCGTACGGTGACCAGCTCTCCGTCCTTCTCCAGCCACGGCAGCGTGACCTCGGCCGGTGGGAACACGAGCATGTGATCGCGTAACCGTGCCGCCAAGTCCTCGTCGAGGGGGACGTACCGGTCCTTCGGGTCGTCCTTGGTGCCGCCCTTGGGTGGAGCGAAGACGAGCGTGCCGCGGTGATGCGTGATCTGGCGACAGATGCGGACGGTCTTGTCCTCTTCCGACCAGTCCACGTCGTCCGGGCTGAAACCGAATATCTCGCCCTGCCGCATCCCGAGCCCTCGGCCGCAGTCGACCGTGGCCTGATATCGGTCGGGCAGCTGCTTGCGCAGGTCGTCCGTCTGCTCCCAGGAGAGCGGCACGTCTTTGGCCGACTTCTTCGACCGCCTGGGCTTCACGCGTTTGACCGACCCGGTCTCGCAGGGGTTCTTCGGGATCAGGTCGTCGTCTACCGCCATGGCCAGGATTGACGACAGGTGGGTGAAGATCAGGCCGACTGTGGTCTCGTCGAGGACCTGTAGTCGGCGCTTGATCCACGTCTGGACCGTGGACGCCTTGACCTCCCGCAGTTTGAGGTCCCCCAAAGGTCCGACGATGTGGTTGCGGACGCGGGATTCGTATTGGTGGTACGTCCGGGGGTTGCCGAACGTCTGGTTCGCCAACCACTGGTCAGCGATCGTTTTGAGCAGCGTGTCGCCCTTCTTCGGGGCGATATACGTGCCGTCGTCGGCGGCCCCGAGCATCCGCGTCAGATGCTGGCGCGCGTCCTCGTAGCGATCGAAGCTCTCGCTCTGCTGCTGCCCTTCGGGATCACGCCACCGAGCCAGCCACCTTTTTCCGCGCCCGTGTTCACGGGACGGTACTTTGCCGTGGGTCTTGCACTTCTCGTCACCGGGTTGCGGACGCTTCTTGTGCCAGCGGTCGTACGGCTCAGCCAAGAAGGGCCTCCTGTACGGGGCTGAAGGCATGGGCAGCGAAGTAGGAGACGGCACCATGAGCCACCCACTGGGGCAGCAGAGCGCCAGGAGATTCGCCGAGGGCGGCAGCGATGGTAACCAGGTCGTCGACGTCGCAACGGCGACGTTCAGTGCGGCTCACGGTGATGTTGGTCATCGGGCGGCCCAGAGCAGTGGAGCGCTCGGCGAGCTGCCGCTGGGTGAGGAGGCGCGCCACACGGGCCGCCTCGATGTTGCGGGCGGTGTCGATTCCGGCCGGTCCGGTTTCGATGGGGTGAGTAACCATGACGGATAGCTGTAACTCGAAATCGGCGGCCATGGCAATAGTTAGCTCTGAAACTCTACAGAACTTGCAGGCGCGGGGTATTTGCCAAGGGTGGGCATTCCGGCGTATCGGTAATCGAGCGGCACGGTCCCGCGCCGTTACGGCTGTGAGAGGTATAGGCCGTCACCGCAGAGGCGCCTGGCCTGCTGCTTCTCCGGCGACGGATCGCTGAACGACTACGGGGACTTCGAGGGAGAAGCGGACGGGCGGGCAAAGCTTTTTGGTCAACCGGTGATCCGCTCTTACGGTTATGTCCTCTTCGGTTGCCCCGCCATTCGCGGGTGCCGAGGAATGCCCAAAGATGCATATGGACAGAGCCCGGCGTGCGTGGCTTTCTTGCCCATGCCCGTCGCCTGCAACCGATATGGAGTGCCCTTGCCCAACGGATTCCCTCGCCCCGCCACGACCGTCGCGCGCGGCCCGCTCGCCACGCCTGCTGAGATCGCCGCCTACCTCGGGGTGCCGGTGAAGACCCTCTACCAGTGGAAGTACCGGGGTATCGGCCCGAAGGTCCACAAGGTCGGCCGGCACCTGCGCTATCGCTGGCGCGAGGTCGACACCTGGCTCGACCAGCAGACCCCGTACGACCTCACGGCATGACTCATGGGGAGACAGAGTGGTCCTCGGCGCGCCAACGCCGGGGGCCGGAGATTCCCCCCCACGCGTCGCCCATCCCTGAACGACTGAGCCAGTGAGGGGCGGGACCTTGCCCGTCTGCCCCTGACCGGAGAGGAATGTATATGGAGGACTCTACGTCCTCACGTATTTCGAGTGCATCCGCCAACGCGGAAAGCAGGCCCAACGTTGTCTGGCCGCCCGTGGCGGTCCCCGGGCAGGGGACAGGCGCCGGGGACCGGTCCCATCGTGCGGGGACCGGGGACCAACCGCACCACGGTCCTGCTCCGCTGCTGCCGAAGGACGCGGTCTGGCCCCACGGGCCCGAAGGGGAGGCCGGTCCCCGGACCGCGGGGGACTGTGCGGCAGGGGACCGCGGTCCCGAACAGTCCGCGGGGACCGACGGTCCCGTGGGGACCGAGCAGGTACAGAGCGGGACCGGGGTCCCGGACGGCGGTTCGGGGACCGGGGACCGTGGGGGTGCAGGCGTCGAGGTGACCGGTGACGGGGCGGAGCTGCTGGACGAGCTGCAGGCAGCGATCGGCCGGTACGTAGTGCTGCCGAGTGAGGAGGCTCTGACGGCGGTCACCCTGTGGGTGGCGGCCTCTCACATCCAGCCCGCTCTCCAGCACGCGCCGCGTCTGGCGGTGGTGGGACCGACCAAGGGGTGCGGAAAGTCCCGTGTCCTGGACGTACTCCACGAGACGGTGCACCAGCCGATGATGACGGTGAATACCTCGCCGGCGGTGGTTTTCCGCGTTATCGGCAAGAACCCGCCGACCCTGTTGGTGGACGAGGCCGACACCATCTTCGGCCCCAAGGCGGGTGAGAAGGAGGACCTGCGTGGCCTGCTGAACGCCGGGCACCAGCGCAACCGGCCCGCCTGGCGGATCTCCGGGCCGGAGCACAAGCCGACGGCGTTTCCCACCTTCGCCATGGCCGCGCTTGCAGGGATCGGCGACCTGCCTGACACGATCATGGACCGGGCGGTCGTGCTGCGCATGCAGAAGCGCAAGCCGGGTGAGCGGATCACTCCGTTCCGATCTCGGTACTCCGTGCCGGAACTGCACGCGGTGCGCGACCGGCTGGCCGCGTGGCTGACGCCGCTGCGCGAGGCTGCGGGCCGTCTGGTGCCGAAGATGCCGGTCGAGGACCGGGCGGCGGATACCTGGGAGCCGCTGGTCATCGTCGCCGACTTGGCCGGTGGCCACTGGCCCGCGAAGGCCCGTGCGGCCTGCTTGGCGATGACTCGCCACGAGGCCGTCCAGGATGAGCAGACGACCCTGAAGACGCGGCTGCTGCGTGACATCCACCGCATCTTCGAACAGGAGGGAAACAAGGAGGCTCTGCGCTCGCAGGATCTGCTGGCCGCTCTCCTGGCAGACGCTGAATCCCCATGGCCGGACTACGGCACCAAGGGGCTGACCGCCTTCCACTTGTCGGCGCTGCTGAAGGACTTCGGTATCCGCCCGGCGAATTACCGCTTCGAGCAGGGCCGTCAGGCCAAGGCGTACGCCCGCAACCAGTTCCTCGACGCCTGGGCCCGCTACTGCCCTGCCCCCGCCCAGCCGGCCCCCGCAGTCGGGCACGAGTTCGCGCCCGTACGTCCAGCCCAGGGCAATCCGCCCGTTCCTCCGACCGGGTCGCTGCCCGTCGGCCCGCCCGGCGGCACCGCAGGTCCCAAGCCCACCCGCTGACCCACCTTCCCCTGGGGCCGTCTCAGTCCGTCCCGTCCGTCCCTGCGCAGGTCAGCGCGGGGACGGACTTCCTCACCGGGACGGAGATGTCCGTACCTGCAGTCGAGTCCGTACCTGTCCTGAACAGCCATGGGACGGATGCGACGGACGTGACGAAGCCCTGCCCCATGCCACACCGGAGCATCACCATGCACGACAACAACGCGAACGACGCGCCTTCCCACCACCGAAGGGGACTGTTCAGGCTGGCCCGCCGAACAGCAGCAAGCTGGAGCGAACGAGCCTCTAACGAGGCTTCGTCCGCGCTTGCCCCCGCCCCAGGGGTGGCGGAGGAGGCCGGGCGCCAGGGGGTGCCCGAGCCTGGGGAGGTGGCGGCCGAGCCCAGAACCGCGCCCGTTGCCAACTCCGACGCCCCGCACACCGAGCCGCCTGTCAATGCCCTACTGCCCGTTGAGCAGCCCTCCTGGCGCGCGCCCGACGCTCCGATGCTGCTCGCGTTGATGAACCGCAAGCGCACCACTGAGAAGCGCGACCAGGTCAAGAACATCCGCTTCACTCCGACCGCAGTCCACATCATCTCCAAGGCGGCTGAGCGGCGTGGCCAGAAGTTCGCCGGGTTCGTCGGCGACGCCGCGCTCGCCGTTGCCCTCGGCAAGGGCCTTGTCGGCAGCCCGGAGGACGATCCCATCCGCCCCCTGGTCGAGGCCATCGAGACCCACACCGTCGCGCTGAACCGCGCCGGAAACAACCTGAACCAGATCACCGAAGCCATCCACCGAGGCACGATCGCCGAGCACGCTCATGTCGTGCTCGACCGCGTCGATCAGGCGGTCCAGCGCAACTACCGACTGATGGACCAGTTCGTGGCGGAGGGTGTCGCGCATGGTGCCTGACGTCTCCACCGGCTCGGACACCCGTGGCCTGATCGTCTACCTCTTCGGCAAAGGGCGGCGCGACGAGCACGCCGACCCCCACATCGTCGCCGCCTGGGACATGGCCGGCGCCCTCGACCCTGGACGCGACCCCGAGGCCACCTACGCTCGCCAAGCGCCTCGACCACTACGTCGACCTGCGCACCCGCGAGCTGGGCGGCAAGAAGCCCCCGCAGCACGTATGGCACTGCCCGGTCCGCACCGCGCCCGACGACCGCTATCTGACCGACGCTGAGTGGGCCGAGGTCGCCCGCCGCGTCGTGGCCGCTACGGGCATCGCGCCCGAGGGGGACGAGAAGGCATGTCGATGGATCGCGGTGCGGCATGCGGACGACCACATTCACATCCTCGCCACCACCGTCCGTGCCGACGGACGCCGCCCCCGCACACACCGCGACGGCTGGCGGGCCCAGCAAGAATGCCGCAAGATCGAGGCCGAGTTCGGGCTGCGCCGCCTCAAGTCCGGCGACCTCACCGCCCCGCCCACGCCCACCGGCGCCGAACGCGCCAAGGCCCAGCGCCAAGGCCAGACCGTCACAGCGCGGCAACGGCTGCGCGAACAGGCATACGCCGTCGCCGCCGCCGTACATACCGAAGCCGACTACTTCACCGTGCTGCAGTCCCTGGGCATCGAGGTCAAGACCCGCCTCGGCCCCAAGACCGGCGACGTGATCGGCTACAGCCTCGCCGCCCCCGGCGACACCAATGCGGTCGGCGAGCCTGTCTGGTACGGCGGATCCAAACTCGCCCCCGACCTGTCCATCAACCGCCTGCGCGAGCGCCTCACCGCCCAGGAAGTCGCCGATCGCCCGCAGCATGTGGCGGACCCCGCCGAACCATGGCGTCACGTAGCCACCGAACTGCACACAGCTCACGCTGCCCTCGACTCCAGTGACAAGGCCACCGCCCAGGGCTACTTGGCCGCCTTCGGTGACGTCCTGTACAACATGGCCAGCACCGTCTCCGGCCCCCATCGAGCGGAACTGCAGGCGGCAGCGACGGCGTTCAACCGCGCCCGCCGCTCGACGATTCGCGCCGACCACCAGACCGCCACCATCCTGCGCAAGGCCGCCAAGGAGCTCGTCTACGCCTCCAACGAGCCCAGCGGGCTCGCCATCGCCCTGCTCTTCGCTGCCTTGCACCTGGCCCGCGCCGCCGCCAAGTGGCATGAGCAACGCGGCCACGAGCAGCAGGCCATAGCCGCCGAGGAAGCCTTCCGCCACCTGCAGGCGGGCTACCAGCAAGCCGCCGAGCCGGTCTTGGCGGACCTCGCCCGCCGCGCGCCACGCGCCACAACCGCCAGCCGCTTCGAGCAGGACCTCCGCGCGTCCCTCCCCCGCCACGCCGACCGCGTCCTCGCCGACCCCGCCTGGATCGCCCTGACCACAACCCTCGCCCGCGCCGAGTCCGTCGGCCACAGCCCCCGGCACCTCCTGGCCGAGGTCGGCACCCAACGAGAACTCGACAGCGCCGAGCACCCTGCCGAGGCCCTCAACTGGCGCATCACCGCTCAGCCGAGCAGGCGCGCACAAGCGGCACGCAGGCGAAGCACCGTCAGCGGCACATTCGGCTCCCCCAGCGCTTCCCAGAGTCCTGCCATGGTGGTGAACACGAAGGCCGAGGAACACGGACGACATCGATAGCGGCGCGTCCCTGCCCAACGATGGCAGATGGGATGCCGTCAAGGCAGCCGACCTCTCGGATTACGACGATGGCGGAGATACCGAACGGCATCTCCGTCATCGTTCGTTCAAGCAGTCGGGCCTGTGACCTGCGTGAGGAAGTCGGTGTTCGCCTTCACGTCATGTCCGAGGACCGGAGCGTGCCGGGGAATCTCACCGAGGAGTTCGAGCAGAGGCTCAGCTCCAGGGAGGTCGGCAGGCAGAAGGCCGAAGATATCGGGGTAGCGGTCCTCCGTGCCCGCGGTGAAGAAGTCGCCGGCTGCCACGACACGGTCCTCGTCGAGAAGGGCGGGCTCGGCACCCGGGGTGATTCGGGGGAAGAGGACGCGGGTGGCATGTCCTTCGGTGGCCAGGGTCAGGCCGAGCCAGGTGTGGAGCTGGTCGGGGAAGAACTGGGGCTTGAGCTCCTTGCCTGAGTCCTTCCACAGGGGTGTGCGGCTGCCGGAGTGGAGGGCGTCGGTGACCTTCTGGTGCTGGGTGGGGTGGAGCTGTTCGCCGTGCTGGACCCGGTCGCGGACCTGGTCGTACCAGCCGAGGGCGTCCAGCAGGCCGAGTCCGATGGCAGCGGCCGAGGGCCAGGGCAGCACCCGCAGGCGGTCGTCTTCGCGGCGGATGAAGACGCGGTCGTTGGCCAGCAGCTGCCAGCCGGCACGGGCGAGCAGGAGTCCCACGGTGGTCTTTCCGGCGCCCTTGTCGCCCAAGGTCAGCACGGTCTGCCCGTCGCGGACGACGGCGGAAGCATGCAGGATCGACCAGCCGTCGGCCACCAACTGGCCGCGTAGGACCTCGCGGGCGAGGCGGGCGGCGGCGAGGGCGACGGGGACGTCCTCGCAGCCGTAGACGTGCAAGGGCCCGCCGGGCTCGGCCCGGTAGGCGAGCTTGTCGTCGGGCTGGGAGGCGAGGACGGTGCCGTCGTCGTCCCGGTCGAAGAGCATGCTCGTGTTCGCGTAGACGGTCTCCTCGTGCGCGTGGTCGGCCACGCGCTGGGCGATCTCGGTGACGCGGTCGGGGCTGACGTCGGCGATCACCTGCGGGCCGTCGTCGGCGGTGGTGCTGGTGGCGTTCCACCAGGGGCCGAAGTAGCGGAGGGCCCAGTCGGTGACCACCGGCGTGTTGCTGGTGACGGTCACGGCCTGGGTGGCCGTGGCGATGCGGGTAGCGGTCCTGGTCACTGCGGTCTTCTCCTTCCATGAGGGACGTGCGGGAATGTGCAGGCGGGCCAGTGGCTCGTAGGCGTCGCGGAGTTTGACGTCCGCGGCCACCAGCTGGCGGGCCTCGGCCGTATCAAGCCGGGGGAGGCACACGCTTGGGGTTCCGGCGGTGAAGCGCAACGGGATTCCCATCCACCGCCGCTCGTGGTTGACGGACAGTTCCACCACGCGGTCGTCCAGGCCCAGGCCCGCGCGGAGGGCGGCGATGACGGCGCCGGCGGGGCCACAGCGGGTGCGGCCGAGACCGGCGTTGATGCGGGCCGGGCGGTCGGCCAGCTCGCGGCGAACCTGTCCGACCGGCACCTCGGCCGGGCGGCCGTTCACGCGGGTGGCCGACGCGCACACCACCGCCTGGTCACCATGACCACGAGGCCCTGGTAGTGGGCCAGTGGGCGGGCCAGGGCGGCGATGACGGGGGCGTTCGCGTTCAGCCCGGCCATCCGCACGTTGGTTCGGTTGGTGTTGACGAACTCGGCCCTGGGGCAGACCACCACCGCCTCGCACGAGACCAGCTGGCCCGGGCCGGCGGCGTGAACCGCCCGGACGGAGGAGCCGATCACCTGGCACATGTCCTCCAAATCGGTCACCAGGGCCCGGGCCGAGGTCCCGGTGCGGGAGACGACGCGGACGGACTCGCACCAGCCGCCGGCCGCCAGCAGCATGCCCACGCTCTGGCCGACGGCCCCGGCACCGATCACCCCGATCGCACCGGCCTTCGTCGCCGTCACCGGTTCGCCGCCTTCACCACGTCGGCCAGCGCAAGCCGCCACACCGCCCGCGGGTCCGTCCCGGCGACCAGACCGGCGGTCGTCGCCTCCAGCAGGCCGCACACCGTCTCCGCCCGGGCCGTGAGCTTTCCCGCGTGCTCGGGCAGGGGCAGGTCGGACGGGCAGGTCAGGTAGGTGCTGAGGATGTTGGTGGTGTCCATCAGCCACAGCACCACCAGGTGCCGCAGCCACTCGGCCCGCTCATCCGGCCGGAGGTCGGCCGTGAGCGTGTCGGCGAACTCCTCGATCCCGGTCGCCGTCGCATCGGCCGTCACCAGGTCCGGGGAGGAGGCGACCAGGCCGAGCACGGTCCGGGAGATCAGCTTGGCCGGGTCTGCCTGCGGTCGTCCCCGGCCCAGGCCCGGGTCGAGGAAGACCGGCCGCCCATCGGTGCCGTCGGGGAAGACGACGTGGTCCGGCTTAAGGTCGCCGTAGACCACCGGCCGGTGCCCGCCCGCCGGAGCGGGCCGAAGCCGACGAAGCCGGAGGACCACTGTTCCCAACACCTCCCCGGCCTCTCCGGCCTTGCGCAGGTAGGTGGGGCCGCTGATGCCGTTGAACTTGCGGTCGAAGGTCGAGCCGATGCCCCGCTCAACGATGGCCACCTCATCGACGGCCCGGGCGACAGCGGGCTGCTGGAGCCCTGAGAGCTCGACCACCGCGCGGGTCATCAGCTCGCCGGCCTGGTGCGGGTCCTTGGCCAGCAGGTCGGTAAGCGTCGGCCCCGACACCGGCTCGGTGAACAGCACCCCGCCGTGAAGGCCCGCGACCGGGCAGGCCCGCGCTCCGGCCTCCCGAATGATGGCCAGGCCCCTGGCCTCCCGTTCCAGCAGGGCCCCCGGCGAGCTCTGGTGGGCGGCCTGGGCGGCCCGGACCTGGGCCCAGTCCCCGGCCGTGCCCCGCAGCACGGAGACCAGCGACAGGCCCAGCAGCGACAGCTTCGCGTACAGCGGGCGGCCCTCCACCGTGAGGCGGCGGACGTAGGCGGTCACGCTCGGCGTGTGCTGGCCGAGCCGCATGGTGCCACCCGGCCACAGCCCGGCGGCGGCCTGCTTGATCTTCTCGTCCGCGTAGGCGAAGACCTCGGCGGCCGCGATGGCGCTGGAACCGGCGGTCATCGCCAGCCTCCCGTTGCGGGGGTCGCCACGTCCGGCAGAGACAGGGCGGCCGGGGCCTGTCCGGGGTGGTCGAGGTCGTGGTGGACGACGGCGGCCAGGCTGCCGGCCGTGGCGATGGTGCCCAGGGCCCAGACCCAGCCGAGCATGGGCCCCAGCCAGTCACCGCGGGTCGTCCTGCCGCCGGTCGTACGGCACGTGTACGTCACCGTCGTCTCCTTCTCGTCCAGGGATTGGCAGCAGCGGGCCGTCAACGCGGCGAGGAGACAGTGATCAGGCGCCGAGGGCCCGCTGCCGTTTCATCCGCCCTCGCAGGTCGGGCGGTGAGCTTCAGTGAAGGGCCGTACGGGGAGGGCGAGGAGGGGCCAGGATGTAGGGCAGCTGTAGGCCCGTGTAGGCCAGGAGGCGACGGCATCGTGCCGACCAAACAGGAGCTCGCCGAACTCATCCGACACGCGTGCGAGAAGCGCGGCTGGGGCCCCACCAAGCTCGCTCGGGCAGTCAGCGTCGCCGCCGGGCAGCCCCCGGACACCCTTGAGCGTCAGTACGCCCGTCGGTGGCTGAAGGGCGAGCGGGCACCGACGCACTGGCTCCCGTACGTCGTCCAGGTCCTCGACTTGGACTTAGAGCCCTCAGGAGAGATCCAAAACGCCGGTTCTAATGCAGAGGCCACCGATACCGTGGCTTCAGTCATCCAGTTGGGGAGGCGAGACGTGCACCGCCGGAACTTCCTGGCCGCCACGAGCGGTTACGCCCTGAGCGCCCTCGCGCTGCCCGACCTCGACAGCATCACCCGCCGCACCAAGACCGCCTCAGCCGGAGCCGTCCGCGTCGGCGCTGGAGAGGTCACCGCCGTCAAACAGATGGTCAAGGCCCTCGGCGACGCCGCCGCCGAGCTCGGTGGCGGCCATGCCCGCCACCTGGCCGTGCGCTACCTCACCGACGACGTCGCTCCCTGGCTGAACGGCAAGTACACCGAGGCCACCGGCCGCGAGCTGTTCGCCGCCACCTCCCAGCTCGTCCACCTCGCCGGCTGGATGGCCCAGGACGAGGGCAAAGACGCCGAACACCAAGGCCGGGCCCAGCAGTACTACGCGCACGCCTATCGCCTCGCCGCCGAAGCCCGCGACCCCGAACTCTCTGCCACCGCTCTGCGTGGCCTGGCCGTCCAGGCCACCGACCTCGGGTTCCGGGCCGAAGCCGTCCAGCTCGCCGAAGCGTGCGTACGCTACGGCAAGGACCTCGACAACCCCCGGGCGGTCGCCTACTACGAAGCCACCTTCGCCAACGCCGCCGCCCAGGACAACGACCGCAAGCTGGCTACCCGCCACCTCGCCCTTTCCGAGACGGCCATCGGCCGCTCAGGCGCCACTGCAGGCGAGTCCTGGGCGGCCCATTACTCGCCGGGCCGGTGGGCCCACGAATCGGGCATGATCCTAGCCCGCCTCGGCGACCTCGATGCCGCCGAAGAACATCTCCGCCTCGCCCTGGACATCCACGGGCTCGACCGCCGCCGCACCCGCGCGATCGTCCTCGCCGACCTCGGTGGCGTCCGCCTCCGCCAAGGCGACCTCGACGGCGCTCTCACCACCTGGACCGAGTTCGTCAACTGCGCGGACGGCATCCGATCGGTGAAAGTCCACACCGCAGTCCAAGACATGCGCACTCGACTCAACCGGTTCCGGGACATGCCCGACGCGGCACAACTCCAGCAAAAGGCGGCCCGCCTTCTCCGATAGCAGGCAAGCGCCCTATCGAATCACGGCCATACCCGCCCTACCGCCCCGCGCTTTTAGAGACGCACGGACCCAAGCCGACCCCTTCCCTGACCAGCGAACAAGCATGGAGAATACATTGCGCATGAATCACCCACGCAGCACCGATCCGAAGCAGTGCATTTTCTGCGACACAGTCAAACCTGCCTCCGGCTTCTACGCGGGGCCGCGATATCCAGATGGCTTGATGGCCTGGTGCAAGATCTGCCAAATGCGCTCTATCGGCCGTAAGAATCCACCGCTCACCCTTAACGATGAAAGAAATCAGAACGTTACGCCCGGCACGATGCCTATCTGATGGAGAAGTACCCAGACTGGTGGGACGCTCAGCAAAAAGAATATAAGGAAAGGGATCTGATCCGCCGCATAGAACGAAAGCAACGGCGGCGTTCAGCTGAGCACAATGTTGAACACGACGGCACACCACCACACGTGGTGTATGCCAAGACGGACGGACTGTGCATCTACTGCCAGGAACAGAAGGCGGCCCACATTGATCACGTGCGACCGGTTTCTCGTGGAGGGCCGTGGGCCTACCACAACCTGGTCCCAGCCTGCGCAGACTGTAACACGAGCAAGAATGACCAGATCGTCCGGCACTGGTGGACCCGCAAGACCGGCAGACCATTTGACGAGATTCGAATACGCCTAGCGGATGCCGGAATCTTGGCCAGATGGACGCGAGAACCGACACGGAAAGAAGAAACGGATCGCCATCGGAAGGGCCTTGGAAACATAGACCCAGAGAATCCCAACGTTTTCCTCAAATCGCAGGGCGGCTACTGGGATGCCATGTACCGCTCCCAGGCCAAGAAGACACCGAGTTGGTTTAGATCGATCACCAAGGAAGGACCTCTGTCTGGTATCACCATCATCCTCAGTGGCACCCCCTACGGGATCCAGAACAAAGAGTGGCGACAGGCGCTCCGACAGGCAGGGGGGAGAGTAGGCCAGAGCGTTTCATCAAGAACTGATGCATTTGTAACAGACGGCCAGAATCACCACAAGACAGTTGCCGTACAGACCGCGAACGTAGCACGCGACAAGCGCGGTCTTCCGCTGATCGAGATCGTGGATGCCCGCGACCTCCTCCGCCGCCTGCACCAACACTTGCCAGCTGCCGACTAGATCCAGCTATGCACCCGCCTCGAACCGTAGGCGACAGATCCAAATTTAGGAGACCAGCGCACCATGGGACGTAAGTCGAGAGAACGAGCAGCCGCCCTGGCGACGCGAAAGAGACAAGCTGCCGAAGGCATCACGATCCGAGAAGCCCGCCCTGGCGAAGGTGAGACAGTCCGTCAGCTATTACTTCCTGTCGATCCCGAGCACCCAGATGTATTTGACCCCCTGTCAGACATGATCGACTCGGGACTGGTCATGCCACCCGACCGCGGCCTGTGCCTGAACCTAGTCGCCGAGAACAGGGACGGAAAGCTTGTGGGCGCACTGTCCGCGGTTTCCCCCTTTGACTGGATCACAGGATCCGATCAACTCGCACAGCCCTTTAAACCGGCGCTGGCACGGAACATAGCGACGATTGAGTCCCTGGCTGTCGCCCCTCAAGCGCGGGGCATGCGGCTTGGCTTCCAACTGCTGAAGCATGCAGAAGCACAGCTTCGGGAGTCTGGTTGCCGGTTACTGATAGTGGACTTTGAACCTTCACGTTCGCACCTTGCCCGCTATTACACAGAGGCAGGCTTCAGACTGCTGGCCTACGGGCAACCCCTGCACATCGGCCTATTGCCCGGGGTCATCCTCCCACGACCGTCTCACAAAGATCATCGAACCTCATGGAAGGCCCTGACAGAGGAGATCACCCTCGAGCCAGCACTCATGACGCAGGGCCCGGACATGCCGCCTGTCCCCGTACCGGGTGGAGTGCTTGTTGGCGTGCTGGCTGCCAATCACATGGCTACTTCGTCAGCCACGTGACGAGTGTCAGTCCGCACAGGGTCCGCAAGACGCTCAGTCGTGACCGTCTAGAGCCAACGCGACCCATCGACAAAAGACCAGGTCAGCGACCCACAGCACCCATCGCCACAGGTCGCCGACCCGCCCCATTACTGGGAGACGAAGAAGGCTGCTGCCGCGCACAGAGCCGGACAAGCCAGCGAGGGCCGCTGCCCCTTGTGGGTAGCGGCCCTCGCTGTTGTTGTGACGCTAAGTCAGAGTGTTGGCCGGGCGGTGCACACTCGGTGCACAAGGGGGCGGAAAGCAAGCGATGACAGTGAGAACTGCTGAGAAGAGTTTCCGCAGGTCACAGCCCGTTTGCAAGGCTTCCGCCCAGGTCGCCCGACCCTGCCTCTTAGATGTCGAAGTACATCTCGAACTCGTGCGGGTGCGGGCGGAGCTGGATCGGGGCGATTTCGTTGGTGCGCTTGTAGTCGATCCAGGTCTCGATCAGGTCGGCGGTGAAGACGCCGCCGGCCTGCAGGTACTCGTTGTCCTGCTCCAGGGCGTCGAGGACGGCCGGGAGGGAGGTCGGGACCTGGGGGACGTTCGCGTGCTCGTCGGGGGCGAGCTCGTAGAGGTCCTTGTCGATCGGCTCGGCGGGCTCGATCTTGTTCTTGACGCCGTCGAGGCCGGCCAGGAGGAGGGCCGAGAACGCGAGGTACGGGTTCGAGGACGGGTCCGGGGCGCGGAACTCGACGCGCTTGGCCTTCGGGTTGGAGCCCGTGATCGGAATGCGCATGGCGGCGGAGCGGTTGCGCTGGGAGTAGACCAGGTTGACCGGGGCCTCGAAGCCGGGGACCAGGCGGTGGTAGGAGTTCACCGTCGGGTTGGTGAAGGCCAGCAGCGACGGGGCGTGCTTGAGGATGCCGCCGATGTAGTAGCGGGCGGTGTCCGACAGGCCCGCGTAGCCCTGCTCGTCGTAGAAGAGGGGCTCGCCGCCGGTCCACAGGGACTGGTGGACGTGCATGCCGGAGCCGTTGTCGCCGAAGATCGGCTTCGGCATGAAGGTGGCGGTCTTGCCGTTGCGCCAGGCGACGTTCTTCACGATGTACTTGAAGAGCATCAGGTCGTCGGCCGCGGCGAGCAGCGTGTTGAACTTGTAGTTGATCTCCGCCTGGCCGGCCGTGCCGACCTCGTGGTGCTGGCGCTCGACCTGCAGGCCGGCCTTGTCCAGCTCCAGGGAGATCTCGGCGCGCAGGTCGGCGAAGTGGTCGACCGGCGGGGCCGGGAAGTAACCGCCCTTGTAGCGGACCTTGTAACCGCGGTTGTCCTCGACCGCACCGGTGTTCCAGGCGCCGGCCTCGGAATCGATGTGGTAGAAGGACTCGTTCGCGGCGGTGTTGAAGCGCACGCTGTCGAAGACGTAGAACTCCGCCTCCGGGCCGAAGTACGCGGTGTCCGCGATGCCCGTGGAGGCGAGGTAGGCCTCGGCCTTCTTCGCGATGTTGCGCGGGTCACGGCTGTACTGCTCGCCGGTGATCGGGTCGTGGATAAAGAAGTTGATGTTGAGCGTCTTGTCCCGGCGGAAGGGGTCGACGCGAGCCGTCGACAGGTCCGCGCGCAGCGCCATGTCGGACTCGTGGATGGCCTGGAAACCGCGGATCGAGGAGCCGTCGAAGGCCAGCTCCTCGGCCGGGTCGAACGCCGCAGCCGGGATCGTGAAGTGCTGCATCACGCCGGGCAGGTCGCAGAACCGGACGTCGACGAACTTGACGTCCTCGTCCGCGATGAACTTCTTGGCGTCGTCGCCGTTCTGGAACATCCAACTCCTCCTAGCCCGCCCGTGAACGGCCGGGGTTGTTTCGGTGGCGCGGTCCCTGTGCGGATTTATGCAGGCTCCGCAGATGCAGTTCCCATGCAGTGGTGCGCGCTGGGGCCGACCCTAGAGAGACGGGATTTCCCGGGCATGACCCATTTGTTTCGCCGAGGTTAACCGGGATGCGGCCGGTACGTGCTCTGAAACACGGTCGTGGGGCGGATACGGAAACGGATACGGACAGGGGTACGGACAGGGGTACGGAAACGGATACGGCCGGTGGTCGCGGGGCCGGTGCGCCACACGGACGTGCGACCCCGGGCCGAAGGGAACGAATGCGGGCGCAGTACCGTGGACGGGTGGACAACAGGCAAGCAATCGGCTCATGGCTCTCCGGCCCGCGCGCGGCCGCCGAGGAGATGGGCGTCGACTTCGGGCACCGGGGCGAGCGCCTCGGGCTCCCGGCGGACGGGCCCGGCTCCATCGCCCCGCTCGGACGGCGCTTCGGCGCCGTTTTCATCGACTGGGCGCTGTGCATGCTCATCGCCTACGCCCTCCTCGCGGACGGCAAGCCCCAGCAGGCGGGCAACTGGGCCCTGCTGATCTTCTTCGTACTCAGTGTCGTCACTGTCGGTACGGTCGGCTGCACCCCCGGCAAGCGCCTCCTCGGGCTGCGTGTGATCAGCGAGGGCGGCGGACGCCTCTCGCTGCCCCGCGTCCTGTTCCGCAGCGTACTCCTCGCCGTCGTCATCCCGGCCGTCATCTGGGACCGCGACACCCGCGGCCTGCACGACCGCCTCTCCCGCGCCGTACAGGTGCGGAACTGATCCGAGCAGACGGAAGACCGGCGGACGCGAAGACACAAGAAGACACAAGAGGGCGGGGCGGATCCGAAAGGATCCGCCCCGCCCTCTTCGATTTCCCGCCCCGGCGCCTCAGCGGCCCTTCGGCATCCGCATGCCCTTGGGCATCGGACCCTTCGGGATCGGCATGTTCTTCATGGGGTCGCCCATGGCCCGCAGGCGGTCGGTGGTCGCCGTGACCTTGTCGCCGGCCACCACGCGCGGCAGCTTGGCCAGCGTCGTACGCAGCTTCTTCAGCGGCAGCTGGCCCTCGCCGTTGCCGATGATGAAGTCGTGCACGGGGACGTCCGTCACGATGCGCGCCATCTTGCGCTTCTCGGCCGCCAGCAGGCCCTTGACCCGGCCGGGGTTGCCCTCGCCGATGAGGACGATGCCGGCCTTGCCGACGGCGCGGTGGACCATGTCCTCGTCACGGTTGAAGGCGACGGCGGTCGTGGTCGTCCACTGCCGGCCCATCTGCTGCTCCAGGATGGACGCGGCGGCGCCCCGCACACCCTCGAGCTTGCTGTTGTAGGCGCGCTGGGCGCGCTGGCCGAAGACGATCGCCATCGCGAGGAACGCCAGCAGGACGCCCAGAATGCCCAGGTAGACCGGGTGGCCGATCGCGAAGCCCACGGCGAGCAGGACACCGAGGGTCACGATGCCCACTGCCGCGACGATCAGGCCGACCTTGGGGTCCGCCTCACGCGTCAGCTTGTAGGACAGGACGATCTGCTGCAGTCGCCCCTGCTTCTCAGGTGTTGCCTTCCTCGCCATAAGGCGAAGTTTACGTCGCCTGCGGACCGGGGGCCGCCACGGCCTCCAGCACGTGCTGCGCCTCGCGCCTGTCCTTGGCGCGGCGGCGGTCCTCCAGCACCGCGGTCCAGGCGTTGCGGCGGGCGGTGCGCTGGCCGCCGCGCATCAGCAGCCCCTCCAGGGCCCGCAGGGCCCCGGTGACGGACGGGGGCCGGACGGAGAGCGTCGCGGGCAGGGTGGAAGCGGCGCGGGTGGCTGTCGCCATCGCTGCCTGGGCGGGCGCGGCCTGCATGTCGTTGTCCCCTCGGGAGCGGAAGTGAATCATTGGGCAGCGGGGGGCTGGCGGTGCGTACCGACGGAGAAGTGTGCTGGGAAACGCCGTGCATGGGAACTGCTGTGCGTACCCCTATCGTCACCGAACGGTGTTACCAACGCATGACCTCTTGGTCAAACACCTATGAAATGTTGACGCGGCCCGTATCGTCCCCACCGTCCTGCGGGGGGTGATACGGGCCGCGTCCATTGCCGCGCCGGGGGGGCGTCCATGCAGGTCGGAGCCGGTCAGACCGCCTGGGCGGAGGGCGCCGCCGCGCGCCGCTCCATCGCCTGCTGGTAGAGGCGGCCGGCCCGGTACGACGAACGGACCAGGGGGCCGGACATGACGCCGGCGTAGCCGATCTCCTCGGCCTCCTGCTTCAGCTCGACGAACTCCTGCGGCTTCACCCAGCGCTCCACCGGGTGGTGCCGCGGCGACGGACGCAGGTACTGGGTGATCGTGATGAGTTCGCAACCCGCCTCGTGCAGGTCGCGCAGGGCCTCGGTGACCTCGGCCCGCTCCTCGCCCATGCCCAGGATCAGGTTGGACTTGGTCACCAGGCCGGCCTCGCGGGCCTTGGTGATGACCTCCAGCGAGCGCTCGTAGCGGAAGCCGGGGCGGATGCGGCGGAAGATCCGGGGGACGGTCTCGACGTTGTGCGCGAAGACCTCGGGGCGCGCGGCGAAGACCTCCTCCAGCAGCTCGGGGACCGCGTTGAAGTCCGGCGCGAGCAGCTCGACCTTGGTGCGGCCGCCCTCGCGGCCGGCGGTCTGCAGGTGGATCTGGCGCACGGTCTCGGCGTACAGCCAGGCGCCGCCGTCCGCCAGGTCGTCGCGGGCGACGCCGGTGATCGTGGCGTAGTTCAGGTCCATCGTGACGACCGACTCGCCGACGCGGCGCGGCTCGTCACGGTCCAGGGCCTGGGGCTTGCCGGTGTCGATCTGGCAGAAGTCGCAGCGCCGGGTGCACTGGTCGCCGCCGATGAGGAACGTCGCCTCGCGGTCTTCCCAGCACTCGTAGATGTTCGGGCAGCCCGCCTCCTGGCAGACGGTGTGCAGACCCTCGCGCTTCACCAGGCCCTGCAGCTCGGTGTACTCGGGGCCCATCTTCGCCCGGGTCTTGATCCACTCGGGCTTGCGCTCGATGGGGGTCTGGGCGTTCCGGACCTCCAAGCGCAGCATCTTGCGTCCGTCGGGTGCGACTGCCGACACGTCCGGCTCCCTATGGCTTCGATTCTTCGGCGGACACCAGGGTACGCCCGATATTTCCTACGCTCTTACTCGTATGCCCAAGGCAACTCATGGAACCCGGGCCACATTCCCCCCACCGGTCGACGCCGGGCCCCCACCGGCCCCCACCGGTCGACGCCGGCCCGGCTAGCCCGCCGTGGTCTCCACCACCCGCGGCAGCGGCTCCGCCGTCTCCAGGATCTCCCGCAGGTGCTTCTCCACCACGGGCAGGACCTCGGCCACGGACACCCGCCGGCCCAGCTCGTTCGAGAGCGAGGTCACGCCGGCGTCCCGGATGCCGCAGGGCACGATCCGGTCGAACCAGGTGTTGTCAGGATCACAGTTCAGCGCGAAGCCGTGCATCGTGACGCCCTTGGCGATCCGGATGCCGATCGCGGCCAGCTTGCGGTCCTCGCGGCGCTGGCCGGCGTTCGAGGGGGCGTACTCCGGGCCGTTCAGCCGGGGGTCGAACTCCTCGTCCGTCAGCCGGGGGTCGAAGTCCAGGGACAGGCCGCCGACGGCCGGGCGCTCCTCGACGGGGTCGCCCAGCACCCAGACGCCGCTGCGGCCCTCGACGCGCGTGGTCTCAAGGCCCAGCTCGGCGCAGGCGCGGATGAGCGCCTCCTCCAGCCGGCGGACGTGGGCGATCACGTCCACCGGGCGCGGCAGCTTGAGGATGGGATAGCCGACGAGCTGCCCCGGGCCGTGCCAGGTGATCTTCCCGCCGCGGTCGACGTCGACGACGGGCGTGCCGTCCAGGGGGCGCTCGCTGTCCTCCGTGCGCCGTCCCGCGGTGTAGACCGCCGGGTGCTCCAGCAGCAGGCAGGTGTCCGGGACCTCGTCCGCGAACCGGGCGGCGTGGACCCGGCGCTGCTCCTGCCAAGCCTCCTGATACTCGACGGCGTCCGCCCCGAAGCCCAGGTGGACGAAGCGCAGCTCATTCACGGCGGCTCCTCAGCTCCTCTTCGACTCTGCTCCGACTGTGCCGTGCCCCCGCACGCGCCCCGGTGAGGGCGCGCGGGTGGCGCGTGTGGCGCGTATGGGTGCATCTCACGTGAATTCCCACGCTCTAGACGCGCCCTTGCCACTGTACGGCGGCCCGCGGACATCGCCGCAGGCGGGCGGCGCACCGCGGGCGGAGGGCGAGTGGGGTCCGGACCGCCCTCCGGGTGTATTTGATCTGTCCTCACACGATCGGATGAATGCGGGGCGAAGGGAGCGATCAGGGCGTTGAGGACCGCTAAGTTCGCGCCGTTCCAGAACGAGATCAGGGAGACCGGCAGGCTGATGACGGAACGACCCCCGCAGCGCATCCCCAACCGTCAGCTCGCCGCGTTGATCGCGGAGGCGGGCTTCTCCAACGCAGGGCTGGCTCGGCGAGTCGATCAGTTAGGGCTTGAGCACGGCCTCGACCTGCGTTACGACAAGACGTCCGTCACCCGCTGGCTGCGCGGCCAGCAGCCCCGGGGCACCACCCCGGCGCTGATCGCCGAGGTCTTCACCCGGCGGCTCGGGCGGCGGCTGTCCGCGCAGGACCTGGGGCTGGACGCCTGCGCCCCGGTGTACGCGGGGCTCGAATTCGCCGCGTCCCCGGAGGAGGCCATTGACATCGTCAGCGGCCTCTGGCGCAAGGACTCCGGCAGCCACACCGAGCTCCGGAAGATCGCCTTCACCCCGGCCGGGCTGGTGGTGCCCAGCCGGGACTGGCTGATCGGCCGGGCCGACGAGCGCGTGGCCCGCGGCGCCCCCGCCTCCGAGGGCGGCCGCGTGCCCGCCCAGGGGCGCGGCCACCCGCCCCGCCAGCGGCACGTCGAACGCGGCCCCGGCGGCCGGGTCTCGATGGGCGACATCGCCGCGCTGCGCTCGGTCGGCGAGCTCTTCCGCACGCTCGACCACGCCTACGGCGGCGGGCACGCCCGCCAGGCCCTCGTGCGCTACCTGGAGCACGAGGCCGAGCCGATGCTGCGCGGCACGTACGGGGAGGCGACGGGGCGGCGGCTCTTCGCCGCCGTCGCCGACCTCACCCGGCTCGCCGGATGGACGTCGTACGACATCGCCGCGCACGGCCTGGCGCAGCGGTACTTCGTCCAGGCGCTGCGGCTCGCCCAGGCCGCGGGTGACCGTGCCTACGGCAGCTACGTGCTGGTCACCATGAGCCGGCAGGCCGTCTACCTCGGCCACGGCCGGGAGGCGGTGCAGCTGGCCAGGGTCGCCCAGCAGGGCATCGGGTCCAGCGCCCCGTCCGTGGTGCAGTCGCTGCTGCACGCGGTGGAGGCGCGCGGGCACGGCGTCCTCGGCGAGGTACGGGCCTGCTCGGCGTCGCTGGCGCGGGCGGAGCGGGCGCTGGAGTCCTCCCGGCCGGGGGACGACGTGCCGTACTGGGCCCGGTTCTTCGACGAGGCCCAGCTGGCGGACGAGTTCGGGCACTGCCACCGCGACCTCCAGCAGTACCGGGCCGCCGCGCAGCACGCGGAGCGCTCCCTGCAGCTGCGCAGCCAGGCGTACGCCCGCAGCAGGCTCTTCTGCCGCGTGGTGCTGGCCACGGCGCGGCTCGGCCTGGGCGAGCTGGAGCAGGCGTGCCAGCTGGGCGCGGAGGCGGCGCAGGCGGCGGCCGAGATGCGGTCGGTGCGGGCGCTGGAGTACATCCGCGACTTCGAGCGGAGGCTGGAGCCGTACCGGGATGCGGCGGCGGTCCGGGCGTACCGGGAGAAGGTGGCGACGCTGTAGGCCTGCCGGCCCGGCGGTGGGGGATCGCGGTGCCCCCGCTGCCGGGTCGCCTGCGGCGGGCTGGTACGCCGCCCCGGCCGGGGGCGGCTCGGCACCGCCGGTCACCTCCGGTGGGGTTGCTCGCCGTTGCGGCGGAGGGTTTTTGCCTGCGGCAGGGGGCTTGGCTCTGCGGCCCTGAGCCTCGTCCGGTCTGCGGGTCGTCTCGGGCCTGGCCGGGGGCGGCTCGGCACCGCCGGTCACCTTCGGTGGGGTTGCTCGTCGTTGCGGCGGAGGGTTTTTGCCTGCGGCAAGAGGCTGCCTGCCGCAGGCAAGAGCCCGGAGTTCAAGAGGCCGGGCCTCTTGAAGCCGCCGCGACGGTGCTCAAGCCCCCACCGGAGGTGTCCGGCGGTGCCGTACGAGCCGTGCGACCGGGGGCCCGGCCGGAGGCCGCTACGCCGCCTGTAGTTCCTCTGTGTCCTGGGGGGCCCGGATGCCCAGGTCCCGTAGGACTGCCAGGGCGGCCCTTCGGCCCGAGAACAACGCTCCCTGGACCGTGCTGGTGTCGCGGTGGTCGCCGCACACGTACAGGCCCGACAGCAGCCGCACCGGGCGGCGCACGTCGTGGGGGGCCGGCATGGCCGGAACCGCCTCCGGGTCGTGGTGGGCCGCGAGGAGCCGCCAGCCGGCGGCCGGGGCGCCGTAGACGCGGGAGAGCTGGGCGCGCGCGGCCCGGTCGAGCTCGGCGACGGGCAGGCCCGCGGCCGCGCCCAGCACCGTCGAGGTGATCAGGGACCGCCCGGCGGGCGCCCGCGAGGGGTCCACCTCGCTGGTCACCATGGTGTGCGCGACGGGCCCGTGGCGGCCCGCGGCGATGATGAGCGAGGCCTCGCGCAGCGGCGGTTCGTCCGCGGTGTGGTGGAGCACCGTCACCGGGTGGAAGCCGGGCAGCCGCAGGCCGGGGATGAGTTCGGCGGCGGCGCGGGCGCCGGTGGCCACGACGACCGAGCGGCACCGCAGGACGCCGTGCTCGGCGGTGGTCACGGAGGTGGTGCAGGCGGCCTTGGCGTGGACGCCGGTGCGCACCGTGCCGGGCGGCAGCAGGTCCGCCAGCAGCGCCGGTACGGTGTCCGCCCCGCCGGCCGGCAGACAGAGGCGGCCGCGCGCGTAGCCCCGCAGGACGAGGTCGGCGCAGCGGCTGGACGTGGTCAGGTCCGGATCGCACAGCAGGGACGCCAGCAGGGGCCGCAGGAACACCTCGGCGGTGCGGGCGGGCAGGCCGCGGCCGGCGAGCGTCTCGGCCGTGGGCCGGTCGGGCCGGGCGAGGACGCGGTGGGCGGGCAGGGCGGCGAGGCGGCCCAGCGCGGCGCCCAGCCGGGCCTGGTCGAGGCCGCCGGCCCGGGACGCGCGCGCCGCGGTCGCGAGGGCCCGAGCCGTGGTGAACGCGCGCTTGGCCGTGCGGGGTTCGGCCGTGCGCTGGTTGCGCCCGTCGGCGTGGACGAGGACCCCCGGCGTGAACGGCTTCAGGACGAGCGCGTCGAGGCCGGGGGTGCGCAGGAGCTCCGGGAAGGAGGTGTTGAGCAGCTGGGCCGTGCGGTCCAGCCGGAAGCCGTCGGCACGGTCGGTGGCCATCCGCCCGCCGACGCGGGGGGCGGCCTCCAGGACGGCGACCGTAACCCCTGCGGCCGTGAGCCGGTGCGCCGCCGAGAGCCCGGCGAGGCCGGCTCCCACGATGACGACGTCGGCGTCGATAGCGGTGTCGCGTGCGCTGCTGAGCACGTGCCCTCCCGGGTTCGGTCCGCTCGCTCGGTGCCCTGATGCCCTCAACGGGCCGTGGCGATGCGCGATTTGACTTGACCGTAGAGAGAAATTCGGTCAATAACAGTCGCGCACGGACAGGGCACGGTCGCACGGCGGGTAGCACGGCCGCCTGCCGCGTGCGCGGTCCGTGGTCAGCGTGTGTCCGCCAGCGCCGCTCGTACGGCGCTCTCGACGTCCGGGAAGGTGAAGGAGAACCCGGAGTCCAGCAGCCTCCGGGGCACGACCCGCTGACTGCCCAGCACGTCCTTGGCCATCTCGCCGAGGACCAGCCGGAGCAGCGGGGCGGGCGCGGGGAACAGCGCCGGCCGGTGCAGTACGCGCCCCATCACCTCGGTCACCTGACGGTTGGTGACCGGATGGGGGGCGGTGAGGTTGACGGGCCCGGCCACATCGTCGGCCTCCAGGAGGTGGCGGAGCGCGGCGACGTGGTCCTGCAAGGCGATGAAGCTCCAGTACTGCCGCCCGTTGCCGAGGCGCCCCCCGAGGCCCGCCCGGAAGAGCGGGAAGAGCTTGCCCCACGCCCCGCCCTCGCGGGCCACGACCAGCCCGGTGCGTGCGAAGACGGTCCGGATGCCCGCTTCGGCCGCGGCCCCGGCCGCGTCCTCCCACTCCTGGCAGACGTCGGCGAGGAAGCCGCGCCCGGGCGGGGTGCTCTCGTCGGCGAGCCGGTCGCCGGTGTCACCGTAGATCCCGGTCGCGCTGCCACTGACCAGCACGCGCGGCGGGGTGTCGAGGGAGGCGACGGCCTCGGCGATCGCGGCGGTGCCGAGGACGCGGCTGTCCCGGATCTCCTTCTTGTAGGAGGCCGTCCAGCGGTGGTCGCCGACACCCGCGCCCGCCAGGTGCACCACGCCCGTGCAGCCCGCGAGGCCGGAGGCGTCGACGGTCTGCCGCAGGGGGTCCCAGGAGACCTCGCCCCGCGCGCGGGGTTCGCGCCGCACGAGGCGTACCACCTCGTGGCCGTCCGCCCGCAGGGAGCGCACGAGCGCCGTGCCGATGAGCCCGGTGGAACCGGTGATCGCGATCCGCATACGCCTCATCCTGCCCGCGGGTCCCGAAAAAATGGCAGAGGAGTCGTGGGGCGCGCCTGGCACAGTGGCCCCATGGTGAATCCGATCATCCGTACGGCCACCGAGGCCGACGATGCAGCCCTCGCCGAGCTGGACCGGCGCACGTGGTCCCCCCTGCACGCGGTGCAGCCGCGACCCGAGCCGCCGTACGAACCGTTCTTCACCGAGCGGAACCGGCCGGAGCACATCCTGGTGGCCGAGACCGGCGGCCGGCTCGCGGGGTACATACGGCTGGTGGCGCCCACGCCGCTCGCCTGCAACGCCCACGTGCGCCAGATCCAGGGGCTGGCGGTGGACGACGCCTTCCGCGGGCAGGGCGTCGCCCGGGCGCTGCTGCGCGCGGCGGGCGAGGAGGCCCGGCGGCAGGGGGCGGTACGGCTCACCCTGCGGGTGCTCGGGCACAACGCACCCGCCCGGAGCCTGTACGCCTCGGAGGGCTTCGTCGTGGAGGGCGTGCTGCCGGGGGAGTTCCTGCTGGAAGGTGCTTACGTCGACGACGTGATGATGGGGCGCTTCCTCACTCCCTGAACCGGTCCCACAGCGCGGGGAACCGTTCGGCGAGCGCCGCCTCGTCCTCCGGGTCCACGGGCGTGCCGAGCGGTTCCGCCGGCTGGTCGGGCAGCCCCAGGTCCGGGATCTCGGCCCCGGTGAGCTGCTCGTACGCCTCGTCGGCCGCGTAGCCGAGGTCCTCGCCGTCCCCGTCGACCTCCTCGTCGAAGTCCTCCAGGAGTTCGGCGAGCCCGTCCGGGTCGTGTATCGCCCCTTCGAAGACCTCCCTGCCCTGGCCGATCAGCCAGCACCGGAAGTAGTCGAAGACGTCGTCGCTCGCGCCGTTCAGCATGACCGCCGCCGCGCCCCACAGGTCCCACAGGTAGGCGCGGTTGTAGCGGGCCTCGAAGTGCCGGGCGAAGTCCACCACGCGCTCGGGGTCGAGCTGCATCAGCCGCTCGACCAGCAGGTCCGCCTGGTCCTCGGCGTCGCCGTCGACGGCCTCGCGCGTGGTGTCGATCAGTTCCCAGAACTCCGTCTCGTCCACGCCACCAGCATCGGGCCAAGCACCGGCCCCCGCACGCGGAGCGGGGCGGATGCGGCCGTCTCGTTATCGGGGCGTGTCACCGGGCGCGGTGTGACGCGTGAAACAGGACAGAGGGTGTCTTGTATCGGTGGCAGGGTCGCGACCGTACCGAGGAGAGGAGACCCGAGGACATGAGTACGCAGACGCGGACGCAGACCCGGACGACGCAGGACGACCGGCCGCTCGCGGGCAGGGTCGCGCTCGTGGCGGGGGCCACCCGCGGCGCGAGCCGCGCGATGGCGATCGAGCTCGGCAGGGCCGGTGCGGTCGTCTACGTGACCGGCCGGACGACGCGCGAGCACCGCAGCGAGGTCGGGCGGTCCGAGACCGTCGAGGGGACGGCCGAACTGGTGACCGAGGCCGGGGGTGCGGGGATCGCCGTTCCCACCGACCACCTGGAGCCGGCGCAGGTGGAGGCGCTCGTGCAGCGCATCGACCGTGACCACGGGCGGCTCGACGTGCTCGTCAACGGCCTGTGGGGAGGCGACCACCTCGTCGGCTTCCCCGACGCCTTCAGCAGGAAGATGTGGGAGCACGACCTGGACGCGGACCTGCGCATCCTGCGGCTCGGCATCGACTCCCACCTGATCACCAGCCGCTTCGCGCTGCCGCTGCTGACGCGGCGGCCCGGCGGGCTGGTGGTCGAGGTGACCGACGGGACGGCCGAGTACAACGCGAACTACCGCGGTCACCTCGCCTTCGACCTCGCCAAGTACGCGCCGATCCGCATGACCCTGGGGCTCGCCGAGGAGCTCCGGGACCTCGGGTGCACCGCGGTCTGCCTCACACCGGGATACCTGCGGTCGGAGGCGATGCTGGACACGTACAAGAAGGTGACCGAGGAGACCTGGCGCGACGCCCTGCGGGAGGACCCGCACTTCTGCATCTCGGAGAGCCCGGTCTACGTCGGGCGCGCCGTGGCCGCGCTCGCCGCCGACCCCGAGGTGGCGCGGTGGAACGGGCAGTCGCTGTCCAGCGGACAACTGGCCCGCGTCTACGGTTTCACCGACACCGACGGCACCCGGCCCGACGCCTGGCGCTACATCAAGGACCTGGAGGCGGGCAAGGATCCGCAGGAGGCGGACTACAGGTAGGGCCGCCGCCCGGCCGGGCGTACAGGGCGGCCGTTCGCGAGGCCGCCTCCGCGAAGCGCAGCCGCAGCTCCGGCGGGTCCAGGACCTCCGCCTCCGGGCCCAGGCCGAGCAGCTGCTCGTAGGCCACCTCCAGGGACTCCACGGCCAGGCCGACCGTGACGCGCCCGAGGCCGTCGGGGGCCGGGGCGGCCGCCAGGGCGTCGGCGGCGGCCGCGCTGTCCGTCACGTGCGGCAGGCGCCGGGCGCCGTCCGGGGTGAGCCGCAGGCCGACCCGGTCGCGCAGGATCGAGCGGGCGAACTCCGCCGCCCGCTCCTCCCAGAAGGCCGGCAGATCGAACGTCTCGTCCCGTGCGAAGCGTTCCGCCCGGGCGGCCACGGCCGTGAAGCGGTCCACCCGGTAGACGCGGAACTGCTCGCCGGCGCGGGCCGCTACGTACCAGATGCCCCCTTTGAGGACGAGGCCGTACGGTTCCAGCTCGCGCTCGACCTCGGTGTCCCGCCGCCGGTAGCGGGCCGTGACGGGGCGGTCGTCCCAGACGGCGTCCGCGACGGCCGGCAGCAGGGGCGGCGGGTCGCCCTCGCGCCACCAGCCGGGTGCGTCGAGGTGGAAGCGCTGGGCCGCGGACGCCGAGGCGTCGCGGAGCTCGGGCAGGAGGGCGGCGGAGACCTTGAGGCGGGCGGCCGAGGCCGCGTCGGCCAGGCCCATCTCGCGCAGCGCGGAGGGGACTCCGGAAAGGAAGAGCGCCTCCGCTTCGGTTCGGCCGAGGCCGGTCAGGCGCGTGCGGTAGCCGCCGACGAGGCGGTAGCCGCCCGTGCGGCCGCGGTCGGCGTAGACGGGAACGCCCGCTTCGGACAGCGCGAGGACGTCCCGCGCGACGGTGCGCTCGGAGACTTCCAGCTGCCGGGCCAGCTCGGTGCCCGTCATCGAAGGGCGGGACTGGAGCAGCAGCACCAATTTGATCAGCCGTGCGGCGCGCATGGCTCAAAGGGTAAGCGGCTCAAGGGGCGAATGACTCAAGAGGTAAGGGGAGTGGCGACAGGAGCCGGTGCGCAGCCAGGGCAGGAAGACGCACGGGCTCCTGTCGTCACTTCTGAGCCGTGCCGCGACACAGGACAGGGCGCGCGGG
The DNA here is from genome assembly GCF_013394065.1 of Streptomyces rectiverticillatus. NCBI lineage: Bacteria > Bacillati > Actinomycetota > Actinomycetes > Kitasatosporales > Streptomycetaceae > Streptomyces > Streptomyces rectiverticillatus. The sequence continues at coordinate 2,128,893 of NZ_CP040752.1, read as the reverse complement.
ACGGCTCGAACGAGACTGTACGCCCCTGATCGATGATCGATCAATCCTTGAGACCCAACAGAGACAACGGGGCTCGGATCCTCGGCGCGTCGGATCCTCGACTCAGATCCTCGGCGCGCAGCTCAGCACGTGCGTCTTCAGCAGCTCCCCGATCGCCGGGTCCCGCCGCCGGAACGCGGCCACGATCTCGGCGTGGTCCTCAGCGTGGGCGCGCGGCTCCGGGCTGAGCCAGCGGATCGACAGCGTCGTCCACACCTCGATGCCCAGCGACTCCCAGGTGTGCAGCAGGACGGCGTTGCCCGCGGCCTTCACGATCTCCCGGTGGAAGGCGACCGTGTGCCGCACCTGCGCCTCGCCGTCGCCCACCCGGTCCGCCTCGTACAGCGCGGCCACCTCCGGCTCCAGCGCCGAGACGTCCTCGGCCAGCGCGGGCGCGGCCAGCTCCGCGGCCACCTGCTCCAGGCCGGCCCGGACCGGATAGCTCTCCTTGAGGTCCGTGGCGGTCAGCTCGCGGACCCGGACTCCCTTGTTGGGCGAGGACTCGATCAGCCGCAGCGACTCCAGCTCGCGCAGCGCCTCGCGCACCGGCGTCTGGCTCACCGCCAGCTCGGCGGCGATCCGGCGCTCGACGATCCGCTCGCCCGGCTGCCAGCGCCCGCCGACGATCCCTTCGAGGATGTGCTCGCGGATCTGCTCACGCAGCGAGTGCACGACGGGTGTGGCCATGGGAGAGGCTCCTCAGCGGGGTGGTGCGCGTAGTGCGGGGTGGTGCGGGGCGGTGTGGCGGCGCCCGGGCGGTGCGGCGGTGCGGGTGCGGCGGTACGTCAATTATCCCGGCGGTGCACAAGAGCGCGGCCCCGGCTCGTACGAAACGAGCCGGGGCCGCGCCCTGATGACATCCTGCCGTGCCGCGAGGACTACAGGCCGATCTCGGCCTCGAACTCGGCGGCCTCCAGGAGCTCCTTGACCGCCGTCAGGTAGCGGGCGGCGTCGGCGCCGTCCACCAGACGGTGGTCGTAGGAGAGCGTCACGTAGGTCATGTCGCGGACGGCGATGGTCTCGCCCAGCTCCGGGTGGCTGATGACCACCGGGCGCTTGACGGTCGCACCGATGCCCAGGATCGCGACCTGGTTCGGGGGCACGATGACCGTGTCGAACAGCGCACCGCGCGAGCCGGTGTTGCTGATCGTGAAGGTCGCGCCGGACATCTCGTCCGGGCTGATCTTGCCGGTGCGGACCTTGCCGGCCAGCTCCGCGGTCTTCTTGGCGATGCCCGCGATGTTGAGGTCACCCGCACCCTTGATGACCGGGGTCATCAGGCCCTTCTCCGAGTCGACGGCGATGCCGACGTTCTCGGAGTCGAAGTAGGTGATGGTGCCCTCGTCCTCGTTGATCCGGGCGTTGATGACCGGGTAGGCCTTCAGCGCCTGGACGGCGGCCTTGACGAAGAACGGCATCGGCGACAGCTTGACGCCCTCGCGCTGGGCGAAGGAGTCCTTGGCCTTGGCGCGCATCCGCATGATCTTGGTGATGTCCACCTCGATCACGGAGCTCAGCTGAGCCTGGCCGTGCAGCGCCTTCATCATGTTGTCGGCGATGACCTTGCGCATGCGCGGCATCTTGACCGTCTGACCGCGCAGCGGCGACGCCTGCAGGGCCGGGGCCTTCGGCGCGGCGGCGGCCGGGGCGGCAGCCGGAGCCGGGGCGGCCTTGGCGGCCTCCGCGGCGGCGATGACGTCCTGCTTGCGGATGCGGCCGCCGACGCCGGTGCCCTGGACCCGGGTGAGGTCCACGGCGTTCTCGGCGGCGAGCTTGCGCACCAGCGGCGTGACGTAGGCACCGTCGGTGACGGCGGCAGCGGCGGCCGGGGCCGGCGCCGCGGGGGCGGCCGGAGCGACCGGCGCGGGAGCCGGAGCCGGGGCGGCCGGGGCGGCCGGAGCGGCGGGGGCCGCAGCCGGAGCCGGGGTCGCCGGGGCGGCCGGAGCAGCAGCCGGGGCCGGGGTGGCCGGGGCGGCCGGAGCGGCGGCGGGGGCTGCCGGGGCGGCCGGAGCGGCAACGGCCGGAGCCGCACCCGCGGCACCGATCACGGCCAGCTTGGCGCCGACCTCGGCGACCTCGTCCTCACCGACGGCGATCTCGAGCAGCACACCGGAGACCGGGGCCGGGATCTCGGTGTCGACCTTGTCGGTGGAGACCTCGAGCAGCGGCTCGTCGGCCTCGACCGTCTCGCCGACCTGCTTCAGCCAGCGGGTGACGGTGCCCTCGGTGACGGACTCGCCCAGCGCGGGCAGGACCACGTCGGTGCCCTGGGCGGCGCCGGCCGGAGCCTCGGCGGCGGCCGGGGCGGCAGGGGCCTCGGCCACGGGGGCGGCCTCGGCCGGAGCCGGGGCGGCGGGGGCCTCGGCGGCCGGGGCCGGAGCCTCGGCAGCGGCCGGAGCCTCGGCGGCGGCGGGGGCGCCGCTGCCGTCGTCGATGATCGCGAGCTCGGCGCCGACCTCGACCGTCTCGTCCTCGGCCACCTTGATGGAGGCGAGGATGCCGGACGCGGGGGCCGGGATCTCGGTGTCGACCTTGTCGGTGGAGACCTCGAGCAGCGGCTCGTCGGCCTCCACGCGCTCACCCTCGGCCTTGAGCCAACGGGTGACGGTGCCCTCGGACACGCTCTCGCCGAGCGCCGGCAGGGTTACGGAAACCGCCATGGTTGCGGTTGCTCCTTACGAGTAGTGCGGATGGTGGTGCGCTCGGGACTTAGTCGTGCGAGTGCAGCGGCTTGCCGGCCAGGGCCAGGTGAGCCTCGCCCAGAGCCTCGTTCTGCGTCGGGTGCGCGTGGATGAGCTGAGCGACCTCGGCCGGCAGCGCCTCCCAGTTGTAGATCAGCTGGGCTTCGCCGACCTGCTCACCCATGCGGTCGCCGACCATGTGGACACCGACGACGGCACCATCCTTGACCTGGACGAGCTTGATCTCGCCCGCGGTCTTCAGGATCTTGCTCTTGCCGTTGCCCGCGAGGTTGTACTTCAGAGCGACGACCTTGTCGGCGCCGTACAGCTCCTTGGCCTTCGCCTCGGTGATGCCGACGGAAGCGACCTCGGGGTGGCAGTACGTGACGCGCGGCACGCCGTCGTAGTCGACCGGCACGGGGTTGAGACCGGCCAGCCGCTCCGCAACCAGGATGCCCTCTGCGAAGCCGACGTGCGCGAGCTGGAGGGTCGGGACGAGGTCACCGACGGCCGAGATGGTCGGCACGTTGGTGCGCATGTACTCGTCGACCAGGACGTAGCCGCGGTCCATCGCGACGCCCTGCTCCTCGTAGCCCAGGCCCTGGGAGACCGGGCCGCGGCCGATGGCGACCAGCAGCACCTCGGCCTCGAACTCCTTGCCGTCCGCAAGGGTGACCTTGACGCCGTCGGCGGTGTACTCCGCCTTCTGGAAGAAGGTGCCCAGGTTGAACTTGATGCCGCGCTTGCGGAACGCGCGCTCCAGCAGCTTGGAGCTGTTCTCGTCCTCGACCGGGACGAGGTGCTTCAGGCCCTCGACGATGGTGACGTCGGTGCCGAAGGACTTCCACGCGGAGGCGAACTCGACGCCGATGACGCCGCCGCCCAGGATGATCGCGGACTTCGGCACACGGTCCAGGGTGAGCGCGTGGTCCGAGGAGATGACGCGGTCGCCGTCGATCTCCAGGCCCGGCAGCGACTTCGGCACGGAGCCGGTCGCGAGGAGGACGTGGCGGCCCTGGACACGGCGGCCGTTCACGTCGACGGAGGTCGGGGAGGACAGGCGGCCCTCGCCCTCGATGTAGGTCACCTTGCGGGAGGCGACCAGGCCCTGCAGGCCCTTGTACAGGCCGGCGATCACGTCGTCCTTGTACTTGTGGACGCCCGCGATGTCGATGCCCTCGAAGGTGGCCTTGACACCGAACTGCTCGCTCTCGCGAGCCTGGTCCGCGACCTCACCGGCGTGCAGCAGCGCCTTGGTGGGGATGCAGCCGTTGTGCAGGCAGGTCCCGCCAAGCTTGTTCTTCTCGATCAGGGCGACGTCCAGACCCAGCTGCGCTCCGCGCAGGGCAGCGGCGTAACCGCCGCTACCGCCTCCGAGGATCACTAGGTCGAAAACGGTGCTGGCGTCGTTCGCCACGTCACGTCCTCCATGCATGGGTACGCCGGAGCCGGTCACCGATGACCGGGCGGCGGCTGTCGTTCGGCCGCGTTTCTTCGGCCCTGTGATTAGGGGGGCCCTGTCCTGCCGAGACAACATCTTCGCATTTGTTGACGGACGGCGGGACGCCGGGCCGGTCCCGGAGGCGACGGTTGCGTCACCTTCGGGGGTTACTCGTGCGTACGGCCGAGGTATTTCGTTACAAGCGAACGGATCCGCACGGCCCCGGGCAAAAGCCGCGGGACCGTGCGACCGTGCGGGCCGTACCGCCCGTGCGAGCGCGCCGGACGCTCAGCCGAGGTCGCCCGCGGCGGTGCGCTCCGCCAGGCGGACCAGCGTGCGGACCGCGGAGCCGGTGCCGCCCTTCGGGGTGTAGCCGTACGGGGCGCTCTCGTGGTAGGCCGGGCCCGCGATGTCCAGGTGTACCCAGGCGATGTCCTCGGCCACGAACTCCTTCAGGAAGATGCCCGCGAGCAGGCCGCTGCCCATGCGCTCGCCCATGTTGGCGAAGTCGGCGACCGGGGAGTCCATGGCCTTGCGCAGCTCGGCCGGGAGCGGCATCGGCCACGCCTGCTCGCCGACCTCCTCGGCGATCTCGAAGACCGAGGTGCGGAACGCGTCGTCGTTGCCCATGACGCCGAACGTGCGGTTGCCCAGCGCGAGCACCATGGCACCCGTCAGGGTGGCGACGTCCACGATCGCGTCCGGGGTCTCCTCCGAGGCGCGGGCCAGGGCGTCGCCCAGGACCAGGCGGCCCTCGGCGTCCGTGTTGAGGACCTCGACGGTCTTGCCGCCGTACATCTTCAGGACGTCACCCGGGCGGGTGGCGGAGCCGGAGGGCATGTTCTCCGCGAGGGCCAGCCAGCCCGTCACGTTGACCCGCAGGCCCAGGCGGGCGGCGGAGACGACCGCGGCGAACACGGCGGCCGCCCCGGCCATGTCGCACTTCATGGTCTCGTTGTGACCGGCCGGCTTCAGGGAGATGCCGCCCGAGTCGTAGGTGATGCCCTTGCCGACCAGGGCCAGGGTCTTCTCCGCCTTCGGGTGGGTGTAGCCGATCCGCACCAGGCGCGGCGGGGCGTCCGAGCCGCGGCCGACGCCCATGATGCCGCCGAAGCCGCCCTTGAGCAGGGCCTTCTCGTCCAGCACCTCGACCTTGAGGCCGAACTCCTTGCCGGCGGTCTGGGCCGCGGCGGCGAAGGCCTTCGGGTCGAGCTCGTTCGGCGGCATGTTGACGAGGTCGCGGGCGCGGTTGACCTCTTCGGCCACGGTCGCGGCGCGCTCGGCCGCGGCCTTGAACGCCTTGTCGCGCGGCTTGCCGCCCAGCAGGGCGATCTCGGCGAGCGGGGCGCCCTTGTCGGCCTTGTCGTTCTTCTTCGCGGCGGCGGCGTTGCCGGCCGGGCGGTAGGAGTACGCGCCGAGCAGGGCGCCCTCCGCGACCGCGCCGGCGGCGTCGGCGTCCTCGACGGGCAGCGCGAACGCGGCCTTCTTGGAACCGGCCAGGGCACGGGCCGCGGAGCCCGCGGCGCGGCGCAGGGCCTCGTGGGCGAAGTCCTCGTCCTTCGCCGGGGCGTCGCCCAGGCCGACCGCCAGCACGACCGGGGCCTTCAGCCCGGACGGGGCGGGGAGCTTGGTCGTCTCCCCCTCGCCGCCGGTGGCGCCGAGAGCCTCCAGGACGGCGGCCAGCTTGCCGTCGAAGGCCTTGTCAACGGCTTCGGCGCCGGCCGCGACGACGGGGCCCTTCGGGCCCTTCGCCACGCCGATGACGACGGCGTCCGCGCGCAGCGTCGCCGCACTGGAAGTGCTGAGAGTCAGAGCAGACACGGTGGTGAGGTCCCTACTTCCGTTGAGTTTCTCGGCCGAGCGGGTGGGTCGGCCGCACCCCGGGCATCGTATGCGCCATATCCCTGCGGGGGGCATCCAAGGGTCTCCAGCGGGCGCGCGGTTCGGCTGTCGCCGGGCCGGCGGGGTCTTCCGCCGGGGCGCTGATCAGCCACAGTGGCGCGTTTCGGCGGTGCCGTGACCGGCTCGGCCGGGATGGGCGCCGCCGGGTCGGTCGAGTGGGGTTCTCGCCGTTGCGGCGGTGGGAAGTGCCTGGGGGCTCGATTTCTGGGCAGTGAGCCGCTTCCCGGGCGGTCGGCCGGTATTTCCTCCGCCGCGGCGGTGATCAGCCACAGTGGCGCGTTTCGGCGGTGCCGTGACCGGCTCGGCCGGGATGGGCGCCGCCGGGTCGGTCGAGTGGGGTTCTCGCCGTTGCGGCGGTGGGAAGTGCCGCCGGCGGTGCCGTGCCGGGCTGCTAGCCCAGGGACATGGTCACCAGGGCCGTCGTCGTCGACGTTTCCGCCAGGGCGCCGAAGACGTCGCCCGTTACCCCGCCGAAGCGGGACACGCACCTGCGGAGGAGCAGTTCCGCGGTGAGGAGGCCCGTCGCGGCTGCTGCGGTCGTGTGGAGGGCGCCGTACGGGCCCAGGAAGGTGCCCCACGCCGCGCAGGCGGCCGCCACCGCCACCCCGGCCGCCAGCGCCCCGCGAGGCGGCACCGCGCCTGCCACGGCCGCACCCAGGCCCTCCGGGCGGGCCGCCGGTACGGACGGGCGGCAGGCGAGGGTCAGGGCGCAGCGGGCCGTCACGGCCGCCGTCAGCGCCGCGAGCGCCCCCCGCAGCGGGGACGCCGCGTACGCCCCGGACAGCGCCGCCACCTGCGCCAGCAGGACGAGCAGGAGCGTCACGACCCCGAACGGCCCGATGTCCGACTGCTTCATGATGCGCAGCGCGTCGTCGGCCGGCTTCCCGCTGCCCAGCCCGTCGGCGACGTCCGCCAGGCCGTCCAGGTGCAGCCCGCGGGTGAGGACCGCCGGCACGGCGACCGCGGCCACCGCCGCCAGGAGCGGCCCGGACCCCAGCGCCAGGAGCGCCGACCCCGCCGCCGCGGCCCCCGCCCCCACCGTGAGCCCCGCCAGCGGCGCCGCGAGCATGCCGCCGCGCGCGGCCGGGCGGTCCCAGCGGGTGAGGCGGACGGGCAGCACGGTGAGCGTGCCGAAGGCGAAGCGCAGGGCGTCGCCGGCGGTGGCGCGCGCGGGTGTCGTGTCGGTCATCGCGGGCACACTATCCGGCCCGCCGAGGGCAGTAGGTTGCCGGTGGAGGGCCGATCGGGAGCGGGTGCGTACGTCATGGGCCAGTGGTTGAGCCGCAACATCGTGGAGCCGGGGAAGCTGCCCCTGCTGCTCGCCCTGGCGGCCTTCGTCCTGACCTTCCTGGTGACCCGCGTCATCACCCGTCTGATCCGCGCGGGCAAGGGCCCCTTCCGCAACATCAGCCCCGGCGGGATGCACGTCCACCACGTGGTGCCCGGCGTGGTGCTGACGGTGATCGGCGGCTTCGGTGCCGTCGCCTCGGGCCGGCACGGTTTCGGGGCGATGGCCGCGGCCGTCCTCTTCGGTACGGGCGCGGGCCTCGTCCTCGACGAGTTCGCGCTGGTCCTGCACCTGGACGACGTCTACTGGACCGAGCAGGGCCGCAAGAGCGTCGAGCTCGTCGTGCTGACGGCGGCCCTCGTGGGCCTGGTGCTGGCCGGATTCCTGCCCTTCGGGGTGAACGAGCTGACACCGGAGGAGCTGCACGACCGCGGCCTCGTCGTCGTCAACGTCCTGATCAACTTCCTGATCGCGCTGTTCGCCCTGGCCAAGGGCAAGCCGCGGATCGCCCTGATCGGCGCGGTGGTGCCGTTCGTCGCCCTCTTCGGCGCGGTGCGCCTGGCCCGCCCCGGCTCACCGTGGGCGCGGCGCTTCTACCGCCACCGGCCGCGGGCCCGCCGCCGGGCCCGGGTGCGCGCCTACCGGCACGACGCGCGCTGGGAGGCGGCCCGCAACAGGATTCACGACCTGCTGGCGGGCGCCCCGGACCGCTGACCGCGCTGCACGTCCTCCTGCGTGCGGGCCCGGCGGCGTCTGCGCCGCACCTCGTCCGCCGCGCACAGCGCGAGCACCGCGACGACGGCCGCGATGTGCTCCTTCCCCGCCAGATTGGGTTTGATCACTGCCTCCACCACCATCGCGAGCACGACCGCGGCACAGGTGAACCAGGCCCGGTAGCGCCAGGAGACGAAGATCGCGAGCCCTACGACGGCCGCCGACGGGCCGGTGTCGACGACCTTGGCGGCCTCGGGCGGCAGCCCGAACACCGAGTCGGGGCCGATGTGGACGGCCAGCCGCGCGTACATCGTCCCGGCGAGCGTGGCCACGTAGGAGATGGCGAGCGTGCGCCACTTGCCCAGGCAGATCTCGGCGATGCCGAAGACCAGCAGGATCTGCGCCAGCGCGCCCCACACCGGCAGGTCCAGGGCCGGGACGAAGAGCGACAGCGGCGTCCGCAGCAGCGCGAGCCACCACGGCAGCCGCGCCTGCACCGAGCCGATCCGCTGCACCGGCTCGAAGCCCCAGGGCTGGTTCTGGACGATCTGGAAGACGGCGGTGAGGAGGACCGCCGCGAGGGTCATCGGGATCGCCCGGAACTTCTTGCGTACGAGCGCCCGCCGGACGGTCCCGAACAGCGGGCCCCACTCGGTCAGCGCGGCGCGTCGCAGCGCCGCGCGGTTCATCGTCGGCTCTCCAGGTGCTTGCGGTTGAGCCACTTGGGCAGGCCGGGGGCCTCCAGGAAGCCCTCGGCGCGTGCACTCGCGATGCCGATCCGCAGCAGATCGCTGCTCTTCTCGAACAGCATGAAACGAGGCTCCCAGATGGGGCGGTATTTCGCATTTGCTCGATAGAGGGACTCGATCTGCCACCAGCGGGAGAAGAAGCTGAGCAGGGAGCGCCACGCCCGCAGCACCGGCCCCGCGCCCAGCCGGGAGCCGCGCTCGAAGACCGACCGGAACATCGCGAAGTTCAGCGACACCTGGCCGATGCCCAGCCCCTTGGCCTGCTGCAGCAGCTCGATGACCATGAACTCCATCAGGCCGTTCTCGGAGTCGCGGTCGCGCCGCATCAGATCCAGCGACAGGCCCTTGGGGCCCCACGGCACGAAGCTCAGCACGGCGCGCAGCTCACCGCCGCCGTCGTGGCACTCCAGCATCACGCAGCGGCCGTCGAGCGCGTCGCCGAGCCGGCCCAGCGCCATCGAGAAGCCGCGCTCGGTCGCCCCGTCGCGCCAGTCGTCGGCGCGCAGCAGCAGCTCCGCCATCTCCTTCTCGGGGATGTCCTCGTGGCGCCGGATCCGCACCGTGTAGCCGGCGCGCTTGACCCGGTTGTACGCCTGCCGCACGGTGCGCATGGCGCGGCCCTCGAGGGTGAACTCCGCGGTGTCCACGATGGCCTCGTCCCCGAGCTCCAGGGCGTCCATGCCGTGGCGCGCGTAGATCGTGCCGCCCTCCTCGCTCGCGCCCATGACGGCCGGGATCCAGCCGTGCTCACGCGCCTCCGCCAGCCACGGCTCGATGGCCCCGGGCCAGGCCTCCGGGTCGCCGATGGGGTCGCCGGAGGCCAGCGAGACCCCGCCCACGACGCGGTAGGTGACCGCGGCCTTGCCGCTGGGGGACCAGATGACGCTCTTCTCGCGGCGCAGCGCGAAGTAGCCGAGGGAGTCGCGGTCGCCGTGCCGGTCGAGCAGGGCGCGCAGCTTCTCCTCGTCCTCGGCGGTGAGCGGGTCGGTGGCGCGGCGGGCCCGGAAGGCCGCGTACACCACGACCAGCAGCAGGACCGAACTCATCACGTTGATGGTGACGTCCACCCAGCCGGGGACGGACAGCCCCGGGTAGGCGCTCTCGTCGACCTGCAGCGAGATCAGCCGCATGAAGCCGTAGTGCCAGCGGTCGAGGAACGTCGCCCGGTACTCGTCCGGGGCGTCGTTCGCGGCCCGCACCAGCAGCGCCGCCGTCAGCGAGGTGACCAGCAGGCCGACGACGGCGACGATCGCCGCCAGCTTCGGGTTGGAGCGGTCGCCCTTGGCATAGAACTCCTTGCGGCCGGCCAGCAGGGCCCCCACGAAGAGGCCCGTGGCCACGAGCGAGAACCAGTTCAGCGCGTGGCGGTTGAACTCCCGGGAGAACATGAGCGTCGCCATGAACACCAGGAACAGCCCGGCCAGCACCAGGTTCAGGATCCACGACGCGCGCTTGCGCCGGCGCAGCGTGACCGCCATGACGAACGACCACAGCGCCGACGCGAAGCCCGCCGTCAGCAGGTACGGAGTGAAGAACTCGGCGTCGTTGTGACGCCGGATGTCCGTGCCGAACGACACCCACACCGCGCTCAGCAGGTTGACGAAGGTGACGAAGCGCAGGTACCACACGGCGAAAGCGGCGGCGCGCCGTGACCTGAGGCCGGCAGGTGCGCCCTCATCCGGAGTCAAGCGGACTTCTCCCATGAAAGATCATCATTCGGGGCACTGTCTGCGGCGGGCTCCGCGCTCTTCACACCGGCTGCCGGGAGGTCAGTCGCGATCCGGAAGTCGCTCGGGAAGGTCCGCCGCCAGGGCCGCGGCCGCCTGCACCAATGGCAGAGCGAGCAGCGCCCCTGTCCCCTCGCCCACAGTGACGCCGTGATCGAGCAGAGGGTTGAGCGCCATCCGGTCGAGCGCCTTCGCCTGCGCCGGATCGCCGCCGGCCTGCCCGGCCAGCCACCAGTCCGGCGCCCGGAACGCGACCCGCTGCGCGACCAGCGCGCACGCCGCGGAGACGACTCCGTCGAGGATCACCGGGGTGCGGCGCACCGCGCTCTGCAGCAGGAAGCCCGTGGCAGCGGCCAGGTCGGCGCCGCCCGTCGCCGCCAGCAGCTCCAGCTGGTCGCCCAGCACCGGGCGGGCCCGGCGCAGACCGTCCCGGATCGCCGCGCACTTGCGCATCCAGGTCAGGTCGTCGATGCCGAAGCCGCCGCGGCCGGTCACCACGGAGGCGTCCGTGCCGCACAGCGCGCCGATCAGGGTGCCGGCCGCCGTGGTGCCGCCGACGCTCAGATCGCCCAGAACCACCAGGTCGGTGCCCGAGTCCGCCTCCTCGTCGGCGATCGCCATGCCCGCACGGAACGCCGCCTCCGCCTCCTCGGGCGTCAGCGCGTCCTCGATGTCGATGCGGCCGGATCCGCGCCTGACACGGTGCCGGGTCACCTCCTCCGGCAGCTCCGCCGGATCGCAGTCGACCGCCATGTCGACCACGCGCAGCCGCGCCCCGGCCCGCCGGGCCAGCACCGCGCCCGCGCTCTCGCCGGCCAGCGCCGCCTTCACCAGGACCGCCGCGCCGCCCTCGGGGCCCGCGGAGACGCCCAGCTTCGCGACCCCGTGGTCGCCCGCGAACACCAGGGCCGTGACCTGCTCCACCGGCTTGACCGGCACCGCTCCCTGCGCGGCGGCGAGCCACTCGGCCAGTTCGTCCAGCCGCCCCAGCGCCCCGGGCCGCAGCCCGAGCCGCTCCCGCCGCTCCTCCGCATCCCGCCGTACGCCCGGATCGGGGCGCTCGATCAGCGTGGCGAAGTCATCAAGATTCAGACCGCTCATCCGCCGAACCCTACCCGCCCGGAGGGCGGCTAGACCTGGCTCGCACGGGGCACCTCCGGTGGGGTGGTCGGTGGCGGGGGCCCAGGAGCCGTCGCGCTCGGCGACATCCCTCCGCCGCGACGGCGGGTCGCTCCCACCGGGGTCTCCGGCGGTGCCGAGCCGGCCGTAAGCGGAGGCGGTCGGGCACCGCCGGTTACCTCCCTGGGGGGCTGAGCGCCGCTTCGGCGGCTGCAGGGGGCCCAGGAGCCGTCGCGCTCGGCGACATCCCTCCGCCGCGACGGCGGGTCGCTCCCACCGGGGTCTCCGGCGGTGCCGAGCCGGCCGTAAGCGGAGGCGGTCGGGCACCGCCGGTTACCTCCCTGGGGGGCTGAGCGCCGCTTCGGCGGCTGCAGGGGGCGGGCCCAGGAGCCGTCGCGCTCGGCGACATCCCTCCGCCGCGACGGCGGGTCACTCCCACCGGGCTCTCCGGCGGTGCCGAGCCGGCCGTAAGCGGAGGCGGTCGGGCACCGCCGGTTACCTCCCTGGGGGGCTGAGCGCTGCTTCGGCGGCTGCAGGGGGCGGGCCCAGGAGCCGTAGCGCTCGGCGACATCCCTCCGCCGCGACGGCGGGTCACCCCCACCGGAGGTGACCGGCGGTGCCGAGCCGGCCGTAAGGGAGGCGGTTCGGCAGCGCCGGTCAGGCCCCTGGGGGTTGCGCGTCGTTGCGGCGGAGGGATGTCGCCGGCGACGACGGGTCAAGGGGCCCGGCCCCGTACCTACGGGCGGCCCCGTAACGGCAGCGTCGCCCGGACGCAGAAGCCCGGCGCGTCCCCCGTGCGGGAGGCGGCCACACACTCCCCGCCCAGGGCCGCGACCCGTTCGCGCATGCCGATCAGCCCGTGGCCACCCGGCGTCCCGCCCGGAGGGCACCCCGTGCCGTCGTCCAGGACGGTCACGGACAGGGCGTCCGGGCCGCGGGTCAGTGTGATCTCGGCCCGCGCCCCGGGCCCCGCGTGCTTGTGGACGTTCGTCAGGGCCTCCTGGACGACGCGGTACGCCGTCAGGTCGACCGCCGCCGGCAGCGTCCCGACCGCCGCGACCGCCTCGGGCCCGCCCGTGACCGTCACCTCCAGCCCCGCCCGGGCGAACCCGTCGACGAGCTGGTCGAGCACGCCGAGCCCGGGCGCGGGCTCGGTGGGCGCCTCCGGGTCGCCGTACTGCCGCAGCAGCCCGACCGTCGCGCGCAGCTCCGACAGCGCCGAGCGGCTGGCCTCCCGTACGTGTGCGAGGGCCTGTTTGGCCTGGTCGGGGCGGCTGTCCATGATGTGCGAGGCCACGCCGGCCTGGACGTTGACGAGCGCGATGTGATGGGCGACGACGTCGTGCAGCTCGCGGGCGATCCGCAGCCGCTCCTCGGCCACCCGCCGCCGCGCCTCCTCCTCGCGGGTGCGCTCGGCCCGTACCGCCCGCTCCTCGATCGCCGCGACGTAGGCCCGGCGGCTGCGGACGGCGTCGCCCACCGCTCCGGCCAGGGCCGTCCAGGCGAAGAGCCCGAGGTTCTCGGGGGAGTACCAGGGCGGGGCGCCGAGGATCATGACGGCGGCGGTCAGGACCGCGACCGTGGTCAGGGCGAAGCGCCAGGCCGCCGGGCGCTCGGTGCGCGCGGCGACGGTGTAGAGGGCCACGACCACGGCCATCGCGATCTGGGTGCGCGGGGGAGCCGCGCCGTCGGTGGCGATCTCGGCCAGGGTCAGGGCGGACGTCACGCCGAGGACCGTGCGCGGTGCGGCCCGGCGCGCCGCCAGCGCGGCGCAGGCCAGCGCGCTCAGCACCAGGAAGCCGGTCCCCGGCGGCTCCGTGGCCCGGCCCCGCCCCGCGAACGACCCGATGAGGACGATCGCGAAGACGGCCAGGGACAGCAGCGAGTCGGCGGCGACCGGGTGCGCCCGCAGCCAGTGGTGCGGGCGGGCCATGCCGGGAACGGCGAGGGAGCTCATCGCGAGGGGTCCCGTCTCGTGGCGGCGCCCCCGTCCCGGACGGGGGACAGGGGCGCGGCGGGTGCTGGAGGGCCGGTACCGGGCGGAGCGGGCCCGGGCGGTCAGCCGGGGATGAGGCCGTCGTCGCTCAGCATCGCGCGGACCTCGTCGAGGGTCGCGTCGGGAGCGGGCAGAATCAGCTCGGAGGGCTCGAGGGCGTCGTCGGGCAGCGGGCTGCCCAGCCGGCGCACGGCTTCCAGCAGGGCGCCGAGCGTGCGGCGGAAGCCCTCCTGGTCACCGCCCTCCATCTCCTCCAGCAGCTCGTCATCGAGCTTGTTGAGTTCGACGAAGTGGGCGTCGTCGAGCCTCCACTGCCCTTCCCCCATGATCCGTACGATCATGACGGTCTCTCCCTCGGTCGGGTGCGGGTGCCTGGGGACTACTGCTTGTCGAAGCGCGGCCGCTCCTGCTCGGCCTGGGAGGCGGCCTGGCCGCCGTTGCCGCCCTCGATGGCCTGCTTGGGAGCGCTGCCGCCGGCCAGCTCGGCCTTCATCCGCTGCAGCTCCAGCTCCACGTCCGAGCCGCCCGAGAGGCGGTCCAGCTCGGCGGTGATGTCGTCCTTGGCCATGCCCGTGGGGTCGTCGAGCGCGCCGGAGGCGAGCAGCTCGTCGATGGCGCCGGCGCGGGCCTGCAGCTGTGCCGTCTTGTCCTCGGCGCGCTGGATGGCCATGCCGACGTCGCCCATCTCCTCCGAGATGCCGGAGAAGGCCTCGCCGATGCGGGTCTGGGCCTGGGCGGCGGTGTAGGTGGCCTTGATGGTCTCCTTCTTCGTACGGAAGGCGTCGACCTTGGCCTGCAGGCGCTGCGCGGCGAGGGTGAGCTTCTCCTCCTCGCCCTGCAGCGTCTGGTGCTGCGTCTCCAGGTCGCTGACCTGCTGCTGCAGCGCCGCGCGGCGGGAGAGGGCCTCACGGGCCAGGTCCTCGCGGCCCAGGGCGAGGGCCTTGCGGCCCTGGTCCTCCAGCTTGGTGGACTGGCCCTGGAGCTGGTTGAGCTGCAGCTCCAGGCGCTTGCGGGAGGTGGCGACGTCCGCGACGCCGCGGCGCACCTTCTGGAGCAGTTCGAGCTGCTTCTGGTACGAGTAGTCGAGGGTCTCGCGCGGATCCTCGGCCCGGTCCAGGGCCTTGTTGGCCTTCGCGCGGAAAATCATCCCCATACGCTTCATGACACCGCTCATGGGCCTCGCGCGCCCCCTTCTGACGGACTTCGGCTCCAGCACACCTTGCAGACCCCACAGTACGGGCCCTGCTTCCATTACCGCACTGTTCGGGCCCCCATGCGCTCCTCCTCCAGGACGATCAGGCGGCCGCCGTCCTCCGGCGCAGGGAGTAGACGTCCCCCCGAGGAGAAACCCGGGCAGGAGTCCCGGGCAGGAGCGGGGGAACAACCAGGGCAACGGCTGCCGTTGCCGGATCGTTCCCCCGTACGGGCGGGTGCCCGCTCCCCTTACCCCGTACCCTTGGGTTTCGTGTTCCGAAGCCGTTCCACTTCCAAGGATGAGCAGGCCGCCGCCGCCAAGGTGACCGCGGACCAGCCCCAGCAGACCCGTGACCCGCAGGCCCCCAAGGGCCGCCCGACCCCCAAGCGCAGCGAGGCGAACTCCCAGCGCCGCGCCATGGCGCACACGCCCTCCAACCGCAAGGACGCCGCCAAGCGCGCCCGCGAGACCCGCCGGGCCGACCTGGCCAAGCAGCGCGAGGCCCTCGCCAACGGGGACGAGCGCTACCTGCCCGTCCGCGACAAGGGCCCCGTCCGCCGCTTCGCGCGCGACTTCGTGGACTCGCGGTACTCCGTGGCGGAGTTCTTCCTGCCGCTCGCCGTCCTCATCCTGATCCTCAGCATGATCAACAAGGGCGCGTTCCAGACGTACGTGCTCCTCGCGTGGATGATCGTGATCGCCCTGATCGTCATCAACTCGGTGGTCACCGGCATCTCCCTCAAGCGCGCCCTCAAGCAGCGCTTCCCCGACGAGAACACGCGCGGCGCGGTGGCCTACGCCATCATGCGTACGCTCCAGATGCGCCGGCTGCGCCTGCCCAAGCCGAAGGTCAAGCGCGGGGAGAAGCCCTGAGCGCCTTCGCGCCCGGCTTCGGTGCCGGTGCGGAGGGGTGGCTCCGGGGGCTGGGGGGCTTACGGGACACCGTCCGGCAGGAGCTGATAGCCCGCCAGCTGGACGAGCAGATCGGCGCCCGCTATCCCGTCGGCCGGCGGCTGCGCATCCTCGACGTCGGCCCCGGCCAGGGCACCCAGGCCCTCCGGCTGGCCCGCGCGGGCCACGAGGTCACCGGCCTGGAGTCCGACCCCGTGATGCTCGGCGCCGTGCGCGAGGCGCTGGCCGCCGAGCCGGAGGGCATCCGGGAGCGGGTGCGGCTCGTCGAGGGCGACGGCCGCGAGACCGGCGCCCACTTCACCCCGGGCTCCTTCGACATCGTGCTCTGCCACGGCGTCCTGATGTACGTGCCCGAGCCGGACCCGATGCTCGCCGGCCTGGCCCGGGTGCTCGCCCCCGGCGGCCTGCTGTCCCTCCTGGTGCGCAACGCCGACGCCCTGGCCATGCGCCCGGGCCTCGCCGGCGACTGGGACACCGCCCTCGCCGCCTTCGACTCACCCGCGTACACCAACCGCATCGGCCTGGAAGTCCGCGCCGACCGCCGGGAGACCCTGACCGCGACGCTCGCCGGGATCGGGGCGCCGCTGCACACCTGGTACGGCGTGCGGGTCTTCACCGACCAAGCGCTCGACGGCCGCGAGCCGCCCGCGGGCCCGGAGCTGGAACGGCTGCTCCTCGCGGAGGACCGCGCGGGCCGCACCGACCCGTACCGCGCGGTGGCGGCGCTGCTGCACTTGTGCGGCGTGCGGGGGTAGTGCCGCGGGCTCGCTGCGCCCGCGCCCGGGTTCGCGCGGGCCGCGGGACGGGGCGCGCGGTCCGCCGCCGGTCCGGCACCGCCGGGCACCTCCGGTGGGGCTGAGCACCGCTGCAGCGGGTTTCGAAGGGTCCTCCGCCCTCGACCGCCTGCGCGGCCGACGAGGGCCCGGTGGCGCACGTCCCGCTCCCGAGTCCGCCCTTCGGGCGAACGGGCCCCGCGCCGGCCGCGCACCCCGACGCAGGCCGGGCCTTCGAAACCCGCGCCGCGGCGGTCAGCCCCCGCCGGGGCGGCCCCGAGCCGTGGGCCGCGCGGCCCACCGCCACGCCCGGCCGCCACCACCCGTTCGTAGGCCCGGCCGGGACAGGCCCGCCCGCAGGGGCAATACTCCGAGCATGGATGGCTCACGCGCCCACGTCCGTGCCACGTTCCTGCTGACCGCCCTCGTCTGCGCCGCCGCACTGACCGCACTGACCGCCGGCTGCTCCGCCACCTCGCCCCGCCCCGCGGAGAGGGAGGGGCCGGAGAAGGCACCCGCCGTGTCGGGGGCGCCCACCATCCGAGGGCCCGCCGGGGACCTCCAGGCCGCCTACGAGAAGGTGGTCAAGGACGTCCTGCCGTCCGTCGTCCAGATCACCGCGGGCGACAGCCTCGGCTCGGGCGTCGTCTACGACGACAAGGGCAACATCGTCACCAACGCCCACGTCGTCGGCTCCGCGCAGTCCTTCAAGGTCACCCTGGCGACCGGCGGCGGCCCCGTCGGCGCCCGGCTGATCTCCAGCTATCCCGAGCAGGACCTGGCGGTCGTCCGGCTCGACGACGTCCCCAAGAACCTCAAGCCCGCCACCTTCGGGGACTCCTCGAAGGTGGAGGTCGGCCAGATCGTGCTGGCGATGGGCAATCCGCTGGGCCTGTCCAGCAGCGTCACGCAGGGCATCGTCTCGGCCGTGGGCCGCACCGTGAGCTCCGGCCGCAGCGGCGGCGGCACCGGCGCCACCATCGCCAACATGGTGCAGACCTCGGCCGCCATCAACCCGGGCAACAGCGGCGGCGCCCTCGTCAACCTCGCGGGCCAGGTGATCGGCATCCCCACCCTCGCCGCCACCGACCCGGAGCTCGGCCGGGGCCCTGCGCCCGGCATCGGCTTCGCGATCCCCGCCACGACCGTCCGCACCGTCGCGGGACAGATCGTCAAGAGCGGCAGGGTCACCGACTCCGGCCGGGCCGCGCTCGGGATCACGGCGCGCACGATCGTCGGCCCGGACTTCACCCCGGCCGGCGTCGAGGTCGTCGCCGTCAACCAGGGCGGTCCCGCCGACCGGGCGGGCCTGCGCGCCGGGGACGTGATCACCGCGGTGGCCGGGAACAGCATCTCCACGATGCAGTCCCTGTCCGAGGCGCTCGCGGGCCTCAAGCCGGGCGAGCGCACCGAGGTGACCTACGACCGGGACGGCGCCGAACACACCACCACCGTGACCCTCGGTGAGATCTGAGACGAAATCTGAGACCGCCTGCCGCCCCGTGCGGGGCGGCAGGCGGCGGGACGCAGGTCAGCTCTCGGCCGCCGCGCGCAGGCTCATCACGTAGATCTCCGTGCCGTCCTCGAACAGCGTCACCCGCTCCGCGCCGCCGTCCAGGAGCTCCTTCCAGACCTCGCCGATCCAGGACTCCGCGTCCCCCTGCGTCGTGAACTCCTCCGGCTCGACCGCCGGGGAGGTCTCCGTCCCGTCGGCCTTCTCGAACCGCCACAACCACGCCATGTCCGCCTCCTGAGTCCCACCGGAACGTGCTGGATAGGTCCTGCATACGTGCTGCGCTGCGCAGCCTAACGGCCCGTCGGCGACGAGAAAGGGTGAGCCCCGCGCGCCCGCCGCGCGCGGACGCGAGACGATCAGTGCGTGGAACTGACACTGCTCGGCACCGGAGCCCCCGAAGGACTGCCGCGCCCCGACTGCCCCTGCGCCTCCTGCGCCACCGCCGTGGGCGACGAGGCGCGGGCCGCGACCGCGGTTCTCGTCGACGGGGCGCTGCTGC
The DNA here is from genome assembly GCF_013394065.1 of Streptomyces rectiverticillatus. Classification (NCBI taxonomy): domain Bacteria; kingdom Bacillati; phylum Actinomycetota; class Actinomycetes; order Kitasatosporales; family Streptomycetaceae; genus Streptomyces; species Streptomyces rectiverticillatus. Next base: position 2,110,342 of record NZ_CP040752.1, on the reverse strand, counting down.
TGGACCTCACCCCCGGGCCGGCTTTCGCCGCGGCCCGCGCGGGGCGGTCGATCGCCGGGGTCCGCCAGGTCCTGCTCTCGCACCCGCACGACGGGCCGGCCGTCGAGTTCCCGGCGGGCCTGCCCGCGCCGGTGCGGGTGCCGGACGGCCGGGAGCTGGCCGTGATCAGCGGCCACCGGATCCGGGCGGTGGCCCTGGACGCCCCGGGCACGGGGTACGAGGTGACCGCCGCGGACGGCGAGCGCCTGCTCTACCTCCCGCCGGGCGCGGCCCCCGCCGGCCTGAACGGGCCGGGCCCCGGCCCCGACCGCGCGGGCGGCCCGTACGACATGGTGCTGCTCGACGTCCTCGGCCGGCCGGACGCGCTCGCCCGGCTGCGCTCCGCGGGCGCCGTCACGGCCACGACGGACGTGCTCGCCGTGCACCTCGACCACGACGTGACCCCCGGGCGCGAGCTGCACCGGCAGCTCGCCGCGGCCGGCGCCCGCACGGTGCCCGACGGCACGACGCTGGTCGTCGGCGACTACCACGCGGTGCCGGACCTGCCGCGGCGCACGCTGGTGCTGGGCGGCGCCCGCTCGGGCAAGTCCGTGGAGGCCGAGCGGCGGCTGGAGTCGTTCCCCGACGTGCTCTACGTGGCCACGGGCGGCACCCGCCCGGGCGACGCCGACTGGTCGGCCCGGGTGGCCCTGCACCGCGAGCGCCGGCCCGGCTCGTGGCGCACGGCCGAGACCTGCGACCTCGTGCCCCTGCTGACCGAGGAGGGCCCGCCGCTGCTGTTGGACTGCCTGTCGCTGTGGCTGACGGACGCGATGGACTCGGTCGGGGCGTGGGACGACGAGTCGTGGGCCGACGGGGGTGCGGACGCACTGGCGGCGCGGGTCGCGGAGCTGGTGGCGGCCGTGCGGGCCACGCGGCGCACGGTCGTGGTGGTGAGCAACGAGGTGGGTTCGGGGGTCATCCCGGCGACGGCGTCGGGACGGCGCTTCCGCGACGAGCTGGGCCGGCTGAACGTGGCGGTGGCCGCGGAGTGCGAGCACGTCCTGCTGGTGGTGGCGGGACAGGCACTCGCGCTGCGCTGAACGCTCCGTACCCTGAGGCCCATGCCTGCACCCGACCGCCCCGCCATCCGCGTCCTGCTCGCCGACGACCAGGCCCTGCTGCGCAGCGCCTTCCGCGTCCTGGTGAACTCGGAGCCGGACATGACCGTCGTGGGGGAGGCCGCCGACGGCGCCGAGGCCCTGGAGCTGGCCCGCAGCCGGGACCCGGACGTGGTCCTGATGGACATCCGGATGCCGGGCACGGACGGCCTCGCCGCCACCCGGGCGATCTGCTCCGACCCGGCCCTGGCGGACGTCCGCGTGGTGATGCTGACGACCTTCGAGGTCGACGAGTACGTGGTGCAGTCGCTCCGGGCGGGCGCCTCCGGGTTCCTCGGCAAGGGTGCCGAGCCGGAGGAGCTGCTGTCGGCGATCCGGATAGCGCGGGCGGGGGAGGCGCTGCTGTCGCCCGCGGCGACGAAGGGGCTGATCGCGAGGTTCCTCGCGCAGCCGGGGGAGCCCGAGCGCCCGGCGGGCCGGGCCGTCCGGCTCGACGCGCTCACCGGCCGCGAGCGGGAGGTGCTCGTCCAGGTGGCGGGCGGGCTGTCCAACGACGAGATCGGCGAGCGGCTGGAGGTCAGCCCGCTGACCGTCAAGACGCACGTCAACCGTGCGATGGCGAAGCTGGGGGCGCGGGACCGGGCCCAGCTCGTGGTCATCGCCTACGAGTCGGGCCTGGTTCGGCCGAGGACGGACTAGCCGCGGCTCCGGGGCTCCCCGGGGCTCGCCAGGGAGCCCCGGGAAGGCCGGCGTGGCGGCTACGGCAGCGCCAGCATCCGCTCCAGCGCGAGCTTCGAGAACGCCGCGACCTCGGGGTCGACCTCGATGCGGTTGACGACCTTGCCGTCCGCCAGGGACTCCAGCGCCCACACCAGGTGCGGCAGGTCGATGCGGTTCATCGTCGAGCAGAAGCAGACCGTCTTGTCGAGGAAGACGATCTCCTTGCCCTCGTCGGCGAATCGATTCGCCAGGCGCCGGACCAGGTTCAGCTCCGTGCCGATGGCCCACTTGGAGCCGGCCGGGGCGGCCTCCAGGGCCTTGATGATGTACTCCGTCGACCCGACGTAGTCGGCCGCGGCCACGACCTCGTGCTTGCACTCGGGGTGCACCAGGACGTTGACGCCCGGGATGCGCTCGCGCACGTCGTTGACCGAGTCGAGCGAGAAGCGGCCGTGCACCGAGCAGTGGCCGCGCCACAGGATCATCTTCGCGCCGCGCAGCTCCTCGGCGGTCAGGCCGCCGTTCGGCTTGTGCGGGTTGTAGACGACGCAGTCCTCCAGGGACATCCCGAGGTCGCGGACGGCCGTGTTGCGGCCGAGGTGCTGGTCGGGGAGGAAGAGGACCTTCTCGCCCTGCTCGAACGCCCAGGTCAGGGCGCGCTCGGCGTTGGAGGAGGTGCAGATCGTGCCGCCGTGCTTGCCGGTGAAGGCTTTGATGTCGGCGGAGGAGTTCATATACGAGACCGGGACGGTCACTTCGGCGATGCCCGCCTCGGTCAGCACGTCCCAGCACTCGGCGACCTGCTCGGCGGTGGCCATGTCGGCCATGGAGCAGCCGGCGGCGAGGTCCGGCAGGACGACCTGCTGGTCCTCGGTGGTGAGGATGTCCGCGGACTCGGCCATGAAGTGCACGCCGCAGAAGACGATGTACTCGGCGTCCGGCCGGGCGGCGGCGTCGCGGGCGAGCTTGAAGGAGTCGCCGGTGACGTCCGCGAACTCGATGACCTCGTCGCGCTGGTAGTGGTGGCCGAGCACGAAGACCTTGTCCCCGAGCTTCGCCTTGGCCGCTCGGGCCCGCTCCACCAGGTCCGGGTCGGAGGGCGCCGGCAGGTCGCCGGGGCACTCCACACCGCGCTCGCTCTTCGGGTCGGCCTCGCGGCCGAGCAGCAGGAGCGCGAGGGGCGAAGGCGAGGGGGCCTGGAAGTCCAAGGGCTGGGCGGTGGTCACGTCACGCACCCTTTCTGTTCTGCGGACGGCCGGAAAGGGCCTTGTCGTCAATTTGACGCTATCTATCATAACCGCTTCGCGTCACTTTGACGATGGTGATCGCGTCGATGTGACACATTCCCGATCCGGCGAACGGTGTGCGAGCATGAAAGGCGGAATACACCGCAGCAGGCCCGGAATGAATCCGGGAGACCGGCGGTTGCAGCCGAGGGCAAGCAGTCCGCACCAAACCCGGGAGTGAAGCAGATGTCCGTTCAGGACGAGAAGACCACTGTGAGCGACGGCATCCTCCTGTCCGATGCCGCCGCCGCCAAGGTCAAGGCCCTGCTGGAGCAGGAAGGCCGTGACGACCTCGCGCTGCGCGTCGCCGTCCAGCCCGGCGGCTGCTCCGGTCTGCGGTACCAGCTCTTCTTCGACGAGCGCTCGCTCGACGGTGACGTCGTCAAGGACTTCGACGGTGTCAAGGTCGTCACCGACCGTATGAGCGCCCCGTACCTGGGCGGCGCCTCCATCGACTTCGTCGACACCATCGAGAAGCAGGGCTTCACGATCGACAACCCGAACGCCACGGGTTCCTGCGCCTGCGGTGACTCCTTCAGCTAAATCGTCACCACGCTCTTCACCGCGAAGGCGGTGGCCCCGGCCGGGGCCACCGCCTTCGCTGCTTTCTACGGGCGGTCCGCTCACTTCTCCTGCTGCCGCGCCACCGGCTCCCCGGTCGAGGCGTCCACGACCTTCCGGTCGCCCAGGGGCTCGTCCAGCGTCACCGTCTCGTCGAACTTCTTCGCCATCAGCACGCACTGCCGCCCGGGCTGCTTCTCCGTGCCGGTGACCTTGACCGTCACCGCGGCGGAGGACTGCTCGGCGGAGACCGCGTAGTCCCGGCACAGCCCGCCCCAGAAGTGCAGGACGAGCTTGTTGTCCTCCACGCTGTACGAGGTCACGTGCACGGGGGACGACTTCGGCGCGTCCTTGCCGGGGCGCTCGGAGCGCTCCGGTGCCGGAGAGGGCTTCACCAGGAACTTCGGGTCCACCGCGGGCTGGGCGACGGTGATCGCCGCCCCCTTGTCCGCACCCGGCGGGCGCACCTGGAACAGCCACGACGGCACCAGCGCCGGCCGCCCGGCCACCGACTGCGCCGACAGGCCGAACGCCGCCCCGGTCACCACCGCCGGCTCGCGCGGCGGCTGCTTCGGCGGGCAGGGCGGTGCGAAGCCGCCCGGCACGTCCGAGCCGCCGTGCGGGACGGGCGAGGCGCAGCCGCCGATCCCCCCGCCGCCGGTGCCGCCCCCCTTGTTCAGCTCCTTCAGCGCCTCGGCCGCCGTCACCACCGGGTACGTCGCGCCCTTCGGCGGGACCTGCAACTGCCCGCTGCCGCGCACGATCTGCGCGTCCGAGCCGATGTCGAGGGTCGTCCGCCAGCCGAAGGACGGCAGGCCGTCCAGCACGGGATCGGCGTTGACCGTCCGCACGGCGCCGAAGAGCAGCGAGGCGTCCACCTTGGAGTCGTCCTGGCCGAGCGCCTTCAGCACGGGCGCGGCGGCGCCCTTCGCCTTCTCCTCCGGCACGGGCGGCTGCCCGTCCGAGGCCTTGTCCTCCTGCTGCGGGCAGGAGTCGGCGGCGCCGGGGGAGAGGTCCGCCGTGGGGTCCGTGCGCGGCCGCGCGTCGCCCCGCGGGTGCGCACAGCTCTTGCCCGCGTCGCCGAAGCGCGCGAACGACCAGTTGCCCGGCCCCTTGCGGGCCACCCGCAGGACCGGCTCGTCCGCCCCGGGCGGGCCGCCCACCCGCCATACGTCCCCGTCCGCGGTGGGCGTGCCCGCCACGTGGAGGGCCGCGGCGAGCCGGGCCACGTCCTCGCGGCTCACCTCGCCCTTCGGCAGCCGCACCGGGGCCGTGCGCGGCCCGCCGGGCAGCGTCCCCTCGGCGCGGTAGCGCACGCCGCTCGGGTCCGGCTCGCCCACGGCGATGCCCTGGTGCGGGGAGCCGGCCGGGCCGCCACCCGTGGACGGCGCGTCCAGCGCGAGGGGTGGTGGCGAGCTCTCACCGCCCGCCGAGCCCTTGCCGCCGTCGCCCTCCGAGGCCGTGGTCGCCCAGTACGCCCCGCCGCCACCGGCCAGCAGCACCGCCGCCGCGACCGACGCGACCGCGAGCCGGGACCGCTTCCGTTGCTGCTTGCCTTCGGGGCTGCCGCCCTCGGTGCTCACCACATCGCTCCTTCACTCCGCCCAATGTCTGTAGCGCCGCATCCCCCGCGAGGGGGACGCCGCTTGGACGGAGCGCAGGAGCGAGTGGTTCCACCGGGATTCGTCTACACCGGATCTGTCAGTCGCCGTATTCGGGCATCAGTCGCCGTACTCCGACATTCCGTCGATCAGCCGTGGCGTCCCCGCCGGCACCGAGACCCCCCTGATCCGCGAGGGCGGGACGACCGCGGCGGCCTGCCGCTGCCCGGCGCCGCCCGTCCAGTGCGGCGACATCCGCGCGCACAGCCCGCGCAGCTCCGCCAGGGATTCGGGCTCGGAGTCGGAGAAAGTGACGTCCTTCACAGGGTTCGGCATAACGGCACCGTATGCAGCTCGCGACGCACGATGAAAGGGCTACTATTTGGTAATTTTGTCCGGACGGTGGCTGAAACCGTACCCAGGTGCGATATCCGGACCCGGTAGCGTGGTGTGGCTCGTCTCGTTTTCCACCCACCTCGCCCCGCAGGAGCAGAACCGCCGTGCGTATCGCTGTCACCGGCTCCATCGCCACCGACCACCTGATGACGTTCCCCGGCCGTTTCGCCGATCAGCTCGTGGCGGACCAGCTGCACACCGTCTCGCTCTCCTTCCTCGTCGACGACCTTGACGTCCGCCGCGGCGGTGTCGCCCCCAACATCTGCTTCGGCATGGGCCTGCTCGGCCTGCACCCGATCCTGGTGGGCGCCGCCGGCGCCGACTTCGCCGAGTACCGCGCCTGGCTGGAGCGGCACGGCGTGGACACCGGCTCGGTGCGCATCTCCGAGGTCCTGCACACCGCACGCTTCGTCTGCACCACGGACACCGACCACAACCAGATCGCGTCCTTCTACACCGGCGCGATGAGCGAGGCCCGCCAGATCGAGCTGCAGCCCGTCGCCGACCGCGTCGGCGGCCTCGACCTGGTCCTGATCGGCGCCGACGACCCCGAGGCGATGATCCGCCACACCGACGAGTGCCGCTCGCGGGGCATCCCCTTCGCCGCCGACCCCTCCCAGCAGCTGGCCCGCATGAACGGCGACGACATCCGCGTCCTCGTCGAGGGCGCCGCGTACCTTTTCACCAACGAGTACGAGAAGGCCCTCATCGAGTCCAAGACCGGCTGGTCGGAGGACGAGATCCTGACCAAGGTCGGCACCCGCGTCACCACCCTCGGCGCCCAGGGCGTGCGCATCGAGCGCGCGGGCGAGCCCGCCATCGAGGTCGGCTGCGCCCAGGAGGAGGCCAAGGTCGACCCGACGGGCGTCGGCGACGCCTTCCGCGCCGGCTTCCTCGCGGGCCTGACCTGGGAGCTCTCCCTGGAGCGCGCCGCCCAGCTGGGCTGCATGCTCGCCACCCTCGTCATCGAGACCCTGGGCACCCAGGAGTACGAGCTGCGCCGCGGCCACTTCATGGAGCGCTTCACCAAGGCCTACGGCGACGAGGCGGCCGCCGAGGTCAAGGCGCACCTGTCCTAGTCCGGGCCCCCGGTCCGCGCACCCCTGCCCCCGCCGGGGGCAGGGGTCACGTACGGCGCCGCACCACGTACGCCGTGCCCCGCTCCGCCGGGCGCTCGCCCACGTACTCCTGCTCCCGCATGTCGCACCACGCGGGGATGTCCAGCCGCGCGGCCTCGTCGTCGGACAGGACGGTCACCAGCCCGCCCACCGGCACGTCGCCGATGGACTTGGCCAGCTCGATCACCGGGATCGGGCAGCGCTTGCCCAGCGAGTCGATCACCAGCTCCGACGCCGTCCGGGAGACCGGCTCCGGCGCGGCCGGCGCGCCCAGCTGCCGCCGTACGGACGCCACCACGCCCGGCAGGACGTCGAGGAAGCGCTCGACGTCCTCCTCCGCGGTGCCCGCCGGCAGCGAGACCCGGACGTTTCCCTCCGACAGCACGCCCATCGCCTGCAGCACATGGCTCGGGGCCAGCGTGCCGGAGGTGCACGAGGAACCGGAGGAGACGGAGAAGCCCGCCCGGTCCAGGGCGTGCAGCAGCGTCTCACCGTCGACATACAGACACGAGAAGGTGACCAGATGCGGCAGCCGCCGCACCGCGTCGCCCACCACCTCCACGTCCGGTACGAGCGCCGGCACCCGCTCCCGGATCCGCTCGACCAGCGCCCGCAGCCGGGCGCCCTCGGTCGCCGCCTCCTGCCGCACGGCCCGCAGGGACGCGGCCGCCGCCACGATCGCGGGCAGATCGGGGAAGCCGGGCGCCCGGCCCGACTCCCGCTCGTCCGCGGGCCCCTGGGGCGAGAACCGCACCCCCTTGCGTACGGCCAGCAGGCCCACGCCCGCCGGACCGCCCCACTTGTGCGCACTGGCCGTCAGCAGCGACCAGCCGCCCTCCACCGGCCCCCACGCGAGCGACTGCGCGGCGTCCACCAGCAGCGGCACGCCCGCCGCCCGGCACTCCTCGGCCACTTCGGCCACCGGCTGCTCGGTGCCCACCTCGTGGTTGGCGGACTGCAGGGCGGCCAGCGCGGTGTCGGGGCGCAGCGCGGCGGCGTACGCGCCGGGGGCCACGCGGCCCCCGCGGTCGACGGCGACCTCGGTGAAGCTGCCCCCGGCCGCCTCCAGGGCCGCGGCGGAGTGCAGCACGGCCGAGTGCTCGACGGCGGAGACCACGAGGTGGCGGCCGGTGCGGCGGCGCCCGGCGAGGGCGCCGGCGATGCCGTCGTGCAGGGCGCGGGTACCCGAAGGGGTGAAGACGAGCTCGTCCGGGCGGCAGCCGGCGGCCTCCGCGGCGGCCTCGCGCGCGGCGTCGAGCAGCAGGCGGGCCCGGCGGCCCTCGCGGTAGAGCCGGGCGGGATCGGCCCAGCCCTCGTCCAGGGAGGCCAGCAGCGCCTGGCGGGCGACGGGGTGCAGGGGTGCGGCGGAGGCGGCGTCGAAGTAGGGCACACCCAGAAACTAACCTGCCGCCGGCGCGCGGCCGGTGCGTACCGCCCGACCTGCGCAGCAGCCGCCTGACGGTCCCCCAGACGGCGGCCGGACCCGTGGATTCCATCCCTTCGGGGAGTGACGCGGCGCGTTGGGTACCCTCCCCGCGCGGCCCCAAATAGCGTCCAGTAGGGTTTGGTCCGCATAAACATCCAAACCCCTGCCCGCAGCGGGCCGGCGACCGACCAGCGAGACGGCCGCAGCCGGCCGCACGGGCGAGACTCTCGGGAAGGCGCTACGTGAGTCCCAACGGCTCCGACCGCTCGTCGCGGCGCCCGGTGCGGCGGAAGCTGCTGCAGGCGCTGGCCGCGGGCGCTGTCCTGGCGACCGCCTCCGGTTGCACATATAAGGACTTCCCCCGCCTCGGAATGCCCACTCCCGTCACGGAAGAGGCGCCGCGGATCCTCTCCCTGTGGCAGGGCTCCTGGGCCGCCGCCCTCGTGGTCGGTGTCCTGGTGTGGGGCCTGATCATCTGGAGCGTCATCTTCCACCGGCGCAGCCGGACGAAGGTGGAGGTGCCCCAGCAGACCCGGTACAACATGCCGATCGAGGCGCTGTACACCGCGGTCCCGATCATCATCGTGTCGGTGCTCTTCTACTTCACCGCTCGCGACGAGAACAAGCTTCTCACCAACCCTGAGAAGCCCCAGCACGTCATCAACGTGGTGGGCTTCCAGTGGAGCTGGGCCTTCAACTACATGGAGGACGTCGACGGCAACGCCGCGACCCCGGCGAAGCCGCTCCGTGACAACAAGGAGCTCGACGCGATCCCGGACCGGTTCCTGACGAAGGCACCGAAGGGCGCGGAGGGTGTCTACGACATCGGCATCCCCGGCACGCGCAACGAGCAGACCAACAACCCGGGCCCCACGCTGTGGCTGCCCAAGGGCGAGACGGTTCAGTTCGTGCTCACCTCGCGGGACGTCATCCACTCCTTCTGGGTGGTGCCGTTCCTGATGAAGCAGGACGTCATCCCGGGCCACACCAACAGCTTCACGGTGACCCCGAACAAGGAGGGCACCTTCCTGGGCAAGTGCGCCGAGCTCTGCGGCCAGGACCACTCCCGGATGCTGTTCAACGTCAAGGTCGTCTCTCCTGAGCGTTACAAGCAGCACCTGAAGGAGCTGGCCGCGAAGGGCCAGACCGGCTACCAGCCGGCGGGCATCGCGCAGACGGATCACGCGAAGAACGCGGAGACCAAGAACAAGTGAGCATCCTCAACGAACCCCAGGGTGCCGCCGCCGCGACAGCCACGGCAGCACCGCCAGTCCGCCAGAAGCAGCCCGGTATCAACGCGGTCAAGTGGCTCACCACCACCGACCACAAGACCATCGGCACGCTCTACCTGGTCACGTCGTTCGCGTTCTTCTGCATCGGCGGTCTGATGGCGCTGCTGATGCGCGCCGAACTCGCCCGTCCCGGCACGCAGATCATGTCGAACGAGCAGTTCAACCAGGCGTTCACGATGCACGGCACGATCATGCTGCTGATGTTCGCGACGCCGCTGTTCGCCGGTTTCGCGAACTGGATCATGCCGCTGCAGATCGGCGCGCCCGACGTGGCGTTCCCGCGGCTGAACATGTTCGCCTACTGGCTCTACCTCTTCGGCTCGATCATCGCGGTGGCCGGGTTCCTCACCCCGCAGGGTGCGGCCGACTTCGGCTGGTTCGCCTACTCCCCGCTGTCGGACGCCGTCCGCTCGCCGGGCGTCGGCGCGGACATGTGGATCATGGGTCTGGCCTTCTCCGGCTTCGGCACGATCCTCGGTTCGGTCAACTTCATCACCACGATCATCTGCATGCGCGCGCCCGGCATGACGATGTTCCGCATGCCGATCTTCACCTGGAACGTCCTGCTGACCGGTGTGCTGGTCCTGCTGGCCTTCCCGGTGCTGGCGGCCGCGCTGTTCGCCCTGGAGGCGGACCGCAAGTTCGGGGCCCACGTCTTCAACGCGGCCAATGGCGGCGCCCTGCTGTGGCAGCACCTCTTCTGGTTCTTCGGCCACCCCGAGGTGTACATCATCGCGCTGCCGTTCTTCGGCATCATCTCCGAGGTCATCCCGGTCTTCTCCCGCAAGCCGATGTTCGGCTACTGGGGCCTGATCGCGGCCACGATCTCGATCGCCGGTCTGTCCGTGACGGTGTGGGCGCACCACATGTACGTCACAGGCGGTGTGCTGTTGCCCTTCTTCTCCTTTATGACCTTCCTGATCGCGGTCCCGACCGGTGTGAAGTTCTTCAACTGGATCGGCACCATGTGGAAGGGCTCGCTGTCCTTCGAGACCCCGATGCTCTGGGCCGTCGGCTTCCTGATCACCTTCACCTTCGGTGGTCTGACCGGCGTCATCCTGGCCTCGCCCCCGATGGACTTCCACGTCTCCGACTCGTACTTCGTGGTCGCGCACTTCCACTACGTCATCTTCGGCACCGTGGTCTTCGCGATGTTCTCCGGCTTCCACTTCTGGTGGCCGAAGTTCACGGGCAAGATGCTGGACGAGCGCCTGGGCAAGATCACCTTCTGGACACTGTTCGTGGGCTTCCACGGCACGTTCCTGGTGCAGCACTGGCTGGGTGCCGAGGGCATGCCGCGCCGTTACGCGGACTACCTCGCCGCCGACGGTTTCACCACGCTGAACACCATCTCGACGATCAGCTCGTTCCTGCTCGGTCTGTCGATGCTGCCGTTCATGTACAACGTGTGGAAGACCGCCAAGTACGGCAAGAAGGTCGAGGTCGACGACCCGTGGGGTTACGGCCGTTCGCTGGAGTGGGCGACCTCCTGCCCGCCGCCGCGGCACAACTTCCTCACGCTGCCGCGCATCCGCTCCGAATCCCCGGCGTTCGACCTGCACCACCCGGAGATCGCGGCCCTGGAGCTCGAAGAGAACCTCGCGGCTGAGAAGGCCCTCGCGGGTGGCAAGGAGGCCGGCAAGTGAAGATCCAGGGCAAGATGTTCATCTGGCTCGCCGTCTTCATCCTCGCCATGGCGATCGTCTACGGCGTGTGGTCGAAGGAGCCGGTGGGCACGACGGCGCTGTTCATGGCGTTCGGCCTGAGCATCATGATCGGCTACTACCTGGCGTTCACCGCGCGCCGGGTGGACACCGGTGCCGGTGACAACAAGGAGGCGGACGTCGCCGACGACGCCGGCGAGCTGGGCTTCTTCGCCCCGCACAGCTGGCAGCCGCTCTCCCTGGCGATCGGTGGCGCCCTGGCCTTCATGAGCATCTGCTTCGGCTGGTGGCTGATGTACTTCTCGGCCCCGATCATCGCGGTCGGCCTCTTCGGCTGGGTGTTCGAGTTCTACCGAGGCGAGAACCAGAACCAGTAGCGAGCGGCCACCGCCCTCCCGGGCCCCGCACACCATCCGGTGTGCGGGGCCCGGTGCATTTCCACCCGTTTGCAGTCACCCGGCAGGCCGTACGCCCCGATCCTTCCTACGGTGTGACCATGACCCAGTCACGTCGACACCGTCTGGCGCTCACCGGGGCGGTGCTGCTGACCGCGCTGGCGGTGGGGGTCACCGCCTGCGGCGGCTCGTCCAACCCGCTGGCCGACAAGCCCTACGACGCCAGCGGCCAGGTCGAGCTCACCTCCGCCCGCGACGGGCAGAAGGCGGACCCCAGCAAGCCCCTCGAGGTGGTCGCCAGGGGCGAGGACCGGATCACGGACGTCACGGCGACGGACGCGGCGGGGCGCTACGTCAAGGGCGAACTCTCCGCCGACGGCTCCCGCTGGCACAGCACCGGCGCCCTCGCCGCCGGCGCCCACTACACCGTGCGCGTCACCACCGAGGACGAGAACGGCTCCCAGGGGCGCCGCACGATCGGTTTCGACACCAACCCGGCCGACCGCCTCCTGCGCGTCAGTTTCGGCCCGCAGAGCGGCACCTACGGCGTGGGACAGCCCATCACCGCCGAGCTGAGCACCCCCGTCCAGGACCCGGCCGCCCGTGCGATCGTCGAGCGCACCTTCAGGGTCGAGTCCCGGCCCGCCGTGGACGGCGCCTGGCACTGGGTGGACAACCGCACCCTGCACTACCGCCCGAAGGAGTACTGGCCCGCCCACACCACCGTCGACGTGCACGCCACCCTCGACGGCATCAAGGTCGGCGGCGGCCTCTACGGAGGCCCCTCCAGGGCCGTGCGGATGACGACGGGCGACCGCATCGAGGCCGTCACCGACGCGAGCGCGCACAGCATGACCGTGCTCGTGAACGGCAAGGAGGTCCGGTCCATCCCCGTGACCACCGGCAAGCCCGGTTACGCCACCCGCAACGGGGTCAAGGTGATCCTGGGCCGGGAATCCTTCGTACGCATGCGCGGCACCAGCATCGGCATCGCCGAGGGCAGCGCGGACTCCTACGACCTGCCCGTCCACTGGGCCACCCGGGTCACCTGGAGCGGCGAGTACGTGCACGCCGCGCCCTGGTCCGAGGGGTCCCAGGGCGCCGAGAACGTCAGCCACGGCTGCACCGGCATGAGCACCGCCAACGCCAAGTGGTTCTTCGACACCGTGCACGTCGGCGACATCGTCAAGGTCGTCGGGAGCGCCGGCGCGACCATGACCCCGTTCGACAACGGCTTCGGCGACTGGAACATGGCCTGGGACGAATGGCGCAAGGGCAGCGCCCTCGTCGGAGGGAAGACGGAGGGGAGCAGCCCTGCCGACGCGGCCCGCCTGCGCCCCGAGCTCTAGCCGCCCCCCGGGCGCCGCCTCAGGCGTCCACGGCCTTCCGGGCGCGCAGCAGGCCCGCCAGGGCGTCGGCGAAGGCCGCCGGGTCCAGCGGGTGCGTCACGGCCGCGTCGGCGCGGCTCCAGGTGGCCAGCCAGGCGTCCTGCGGGCGGCCCATGAGCAGCAGTACGGGCGGGCAGCGGAACACCTCGTCCTTCAGCTGCCGGCACACCCCCATGCCGCCCGCGGGCGCCGTCTCGCCGTCCAGCACGCACACGTCCACGTGGTGCTCCTCCAGGGCCGCGAGCACGCCCGGGAGCGTCGCACACTCCACGTACGCGACCGGCGGTACGTCGGGGGCGGGCCTGCGCCCGGCGGCCAGCCGGACCTGCTCGCGGGTGTCCGCGTTGTCGCTGTAGACCAGCACGGTGGCCGTCGGCTGCATCGTTCCTCCAGGCTTGTGTTCGGCACAGCTGTGGATCTGATGTGGAGCTGATCGATGGCCGGACTCTACTCCGCGAACACCCTTCCGGAGGAGGGCCCGTCAGGCGCGCGAGGTGCCCCGGAACGTCCGGTTCCCCCCTTTGGGGGACCCCGGCACTGGGCCGTACGAGCACGGCACATGCTCTTGACACACCGAACGGCACCCCCCGGAGTGAGCACGAGATAAGCGACCGACATAATGTCGGTCGTGGCGACTGCAACAGCAACAGATACCGGGCACGCACACCCGTCGGTCAATCGACCGAACCTCACCAGCGTCGGAACCATCATCTGGTTGAGTTCCGAGCTGATGTTCTTCGCGGCCCTCTTCGCGATGTACTTCACCCTGCGATCGGTGACGGGCACCGAGTTCTGGTCGGAAAAGGCGTCCGCGCTGAACCTGCCGTTCTCGGCGACCAACACCACGATCCTGGTGCTCTCCTCCCTCACCTGCCAGCTCGGCGTCTTCGCCGCCGAGCGCGGCGACGTGAAGAAGCTGCGCAGCTGGTTCGCGATCACCTTCGTGATGGGTGCCGTCTTCATCGGCGGCCAGGTCTTCGAGTACACCGAGCTGGTCAAGCACGAGGGCCTCTCGCTCTCCTCCGACCCGTACGGCTCGGTGTTCTACCTGACGACCGGCTTCCACGGCCTGCACGTGACGGGCGGTCTGATCGCCTTCCTGCTGGTTCTGGGCAGGACGTACGCGGCCAAGAGGTTCACCCACCACCAGGCGACGGCGGCCATCGTCGTGTCCTACTACTGGCACTTCGTCGACGTGGTGTGGATCGGCCTCTTCGCCACGATCTACTTGATCAAGTAATCGGTCCCGTCCCGCACCGGACCAACAGTCCAGATCGACGCAGAAGATCCTGACACCGGGGTAATCCGTGAAAAAGCTCTCCGCACGACGACGCCATCCGCTGGCGGCGGTCGTCGTCCTACTCTTCGCGCTGGCGGTAACCGGGGGGCTGTACGCCGCGTTCGCGCCGGCGGACACGGCCAAGGCCGAGGAAACCGCCCAGTCCCTCGCCATCGAGGAGGGCAAGAAGCTCTATTCCGTGGGCTGCGCAAGCTGCCACGGCACCGGCGGTCAGGGCACCACCGACGGCCCGAGCCTCGTCGGCGTGGGCGCCGCGGCCGTCGACTTCCAGGTCGCCACCGGCCGCATGCCGCTCCAGCAGCAGGGTGCCCAGGCCCCCCGCAAGAAGGCGATCTACTCGCAGGCCGAGATCGACCAGCTCGCCGCGTACATCGCCTCGCTGGGCGCCGGTCCTGCGGTCCCGACCAAGGATCAGTACAGCCCGGACGGCGCGGACATCGCCAAGGGCGGGGAGCTCTTCCGCACCAACTGCGCCCAGTGCCACAACTTCACCGGTAAGGGCGGCGCGCTCTCCAACGGCAAGTACGCCCCCACGCTTGAGGACGTCGACCCCAAGCACATCTACGAGGCCATGCAGACCGGCCCGCAGAACATGCCTTCCTTCCCCGACACGACGATGACGGAGAAGAACAAGAAGGACATCATCGCGTACCTCGACACGGTCAACAGCAGCAAGTCGGAGAGCCCGGGCGGCCTGGAGCTGGGCGGGCTCGGCCCGGTCAGCGAGGGTCTGTTCGCGTGGATCTTCGGACTGGGCGCGCTGATCGCAGTAGCCATCTGGGTCGCAGCCCACACCGCTAAGGCCAAGAAGTCATGAGTAGCCAAGACATTCCAGAAGAGAACCTGCCGAGCACGCAGGAAGCGCACGGCGGAGCCGTGACGAAGACGGCCGGCGACCCGTTCGCCGACCCCGGCCTGCCGCCGCACGAGGCCCGCATCCAGGACATCGACGAGCAGGCCGCCAAGCGCTCCGAGCGCGTGGTCGCCTTCCTGTTCCTGCTCTCGATGCTGGCCACGGTCGGCTTCATCGCCTCCTACGTCACCCTCCCGGTAGACAAGAGCATCTACGTCTTCCCGATCGGTCACATCAGCGCCCTGAACTTCGCGCTGGGCATGACCCTCGCGGTGGCGCTGTTCTGCATCGGCGCGGGCGCGGTCCACTGGGCCCGCACCCTGATGTCGGACGTGGAGGTCGCCGACGAGCGGCACGCCATCGCCGCCGAGCCCGACGTCAAGGCCAAGGTCATGGCCGACTTCAAGCAGGGCGCGGAGGAGTCGGCCTTCGGCCGCCGCAAGCTGATCCGCAACACCATGTTCGGTGCGCTGGCCCTGGTGCCGCTCTCCGGCGTGGTCCTGCTGCGCGACCTCGGACCGCTTCCGGGCACCAAGCTCCGGAAGACCGCCTGGTCCGAGGGCAAGATGCTGATCAACCAGAACACGCTGCAGCCGCTGCGTCCCGAGGACATCCAGGTCGGCTCCCTCACCTTCGCCATGCCCGAGGGCATGAAGGAGGAGGACCACGACTTCCAGAAGGAGATCGCCAAGGCCGCCCTGATGATCGTCCGGCTCCGCCCGGAGAACATCAAGGACAAGCGCGAGCTCGACTGGTCCGCCGACGGCATCGTCGCGTTCTCCAAGATCTGCACGCACGTCGGCTGCCCGATCAGCCTCTACGAGCAGCAGACGCACCACGTGCTGTGCCCCTGCCACCAGTCCACCTTCGACCTTTCCGACGGCGGACGCGTGATCTTCGGCCCGGCCGGCCACGCCCTTCCGCAGCTGCGGATCAAGGTCAACGACAAGGGCTACCTTGAGGCCATGGGCGACTTCGCCGAGCCCGTCGGTCCTGCCTACTGGGAGCGCGGATGAGCACTACGACCACGAACCAATCCGGCGCCGGCGCGCCGGGTCGCCGCAAGGCGCCCGCAGGCGAGCGGGTCGCCGACTGGGCCGACGGCCGTCTGGGTATCTACACCCTGGCCAAGGCCAACATGCGGAAGATCTTCCCGGACCACTGGTCCTTCATGCTGGGCGAGGTCTGCCTCTACAGCTTCGTGATCATCATCCTCACGGGTGTGTATCTGACGCTGTTCTTCCACCCGAGCATGAACGAGGTCGTCTACCACGGCTCGTACGTGCCCATGCAGGGCATGCACATGTCCGAGGCGTTCAAGTCGACCCTCGACATCAGCTTCGACGTCCGTGGCGGTCTGCTCATCCGGCAGATCCACCACTGGGCCGCGCTGATCTTCCTCGCGGGCATGTTCGTGCACATGATGCGCGTGTTCTTCACCGGCGCGTTCCGCAAGCCGCGTGAGGTCAACTGGCTGTTCGGCTTCCTGCTGTTCGTCCTCGGCATGTTCACCGGCTTCACCGGTTACTCGCTCCCGGACGACCTGCTCTCCGGCACCGGCGTCCGCTTCATGGAGGGCGCGATCCTGTCCGTGCCGATCGTCGGCACGTACATCTCGATGTTCCTCTTCGGTGGCGAGTTCCCCGGCTCGGACTTCGTGCCGCGGTTCTTCTCCATCCACGTCCTGCTGCTGCCGGGCATCATGCTCGGTCTGCTGGTGGCCCACCTGATCCTGGTGATCTACCACAAGCACACGCAGTTCCCCGGCCCGGGCCGGACCAACAAGAACGTCGTCGGCCTCCCGCTGATGCCGGTCTACATGGCCAAGGCCGGTGGCTTCTTCTTCCTGGTCTTCGGCATCATCGCGGCCATCGCGGCGATCGCCTCGATCAACCCGATCTGGGCCATCGGCCCGTACCGCCCGGACCAGGTGTCCACCGGCGCCCAGCCCGACTGGTACATGGGCTTCGCCGAGGGTCTGATCCGTGTCATGCCGGGCTGGGAGATCAACCTGTGGGGCCACACGCTCGTCCTGGGCGTGTTCATCCCGCTGGTCATCTTCCCGCTGGTGCTCGGCGCGATCGCGGTCTGGCCGTTCATCGAGTCCTGGGTCACCGGTGACAAGCGCGAGCACCACCTGCTGGACCGCCCGCGCAACGCCCCGACGCGCACCGCCTTCGGTGCCGCCTGGATCGCCGCGTACTTCGTGATGCTGGTCGGTGGTGGAAACGACCTGTGGGCCACCCACTTCCACCTGTCGATCAACGCCATCACCTGGTTCGTCCGCATCGGCTTCTTCGTGATCCCGGTCCTGGTGTTCATCGCCACCCGCCGGATCTGCATGGGCCTGCAGCGCCGCGACAGGGACAAGGTGCTGCACGGACGCGAGTCCGGCATCATCAAGCGCCTGCCGCACGGTGAGTTCGTCGAGGTCCACGAGCCGCTCTCGCAGGAGCAGATGCACACCCTCACGGCACACCACCAGCCGCAGCCGCTCGAGCTGGAGCCGGAGTACGACGAGAACGGCGTGGCCCGCAAGGCCGGCGCCGGGCAGCGCCTGCGGGTGAAGCTCTCCAAGGGCTTCTACGGCGAGGGGACCCAGATCCCCAAGGCCACCGTGGAGGAGTACGAGGAGATCACGAGCGGCCACGGCCACCACTGATCACCTCTGATCCACACTGATCGCTGATCGCCACAGCAAGAGCCCCGTCCAGCTCCCCCAGCTAACGCTGGGAGGTGCCCCCAGGACGGGGCTCTTCGCTGTCTTCGGGGGGTGGATAGGCTGGGCGGGCAGAGCCCCGGACGAACCCGGCTCTCCGGACCGACCACCAGGAGCGTGGACCATGAACGTTGTGACCCCGGCAGGCGGCGGCAGCGCGGTGGCCCCCTCCTGGCCGGGCCTCCTGGACGCCCTGCTCGCCGGCCGCGACCTGACCGCCGACGACACCGCCTGGGCCATGGACCGGATCATGCGCGGCGAGGCCACCGACGCGCAGATCGCGGGTTTCGTGGTCGCCCTGCGTGCCAAGGGCGAGACGGTCGCCGAGATCTCCGGCCTGGTGCGCGCGATGTACGAGCACGCCCGGCTGATCGAGGTCCCCGGCCCCAGCGTGGACATCGTCGGCACCGGCGGCGACGGTGCCAAGACCGTCAACATCTCCACCATGTCCTCGATCGTCGTCGCCGGCACCGGCGCGAAGGTCGTCAAGCACGGCAACCGGGCGGCGTCCTCGGCGAGCGGCGCCTCGGACGTCCTGGAGAAGCTGGGCGTCAACCTCGACCTCACCCCGAAGCGGGTGGTGGAGGTGGCCGAGGAAGCCGGCATCACCTTCTGCTTCGCGGTGAAGTTCCATCCGGCGCTGCGGCACGTGGCCGGGGCCCGGCGCGAGCTCGGCATCCGGACCGTCTTCAACGTGCTCGGCCCGCTGACCAACCCCGCGAAGGTCCGGGCCCAGGCCACGGGCGTCGCGGACGCCCGGATGGCCCCGATCCTCGCCGGGGTGCTCGCCGAGCGCGGCTCCTCGGCGCTGGTCTTCCGCGGCGACGACGGCCTCGACGAGCTCACCACGACCGCCACGTCGCGGGTGTGGGTGGTCTCCGGCGGCCGGGTCCGCGAGGAGGCCTTCGACCCGCGGGACGTGGGGATCGGCCTGGTGCCGGTGGAGGCGCTGCGGGGGGCCGACGCGTCCTACAACGCGGATGTCGCGCGGCGTCTGCTCGCGGGCGAGACGGGCCCGGTGCGGGACGCCGTGCTCCTCAACTCGGCTGCGGCGCTGGTGGCGTTGGCGCCCACGCAGGCGCCGCTGGCGGAGCAGATCCGGGAGGGTATCGCCCGGGCTGCGCAGTCCATCGACTCCGGGGCGGCCCGGCGGGCTCTCGAGCGGTGGGCTCTGGCGAGCAACGCGTAGTGCGGTGAAGGGGCGTCCGTGATACGGACGTCCCTTCCCGGCCGGCGATCAGTTGTGCCATACTCTCGGCCAAGGTCACGAGTGACAGCGACACGGCCCCGGCCCGCTGTCCGGCAACCCTCCTTCCGTGGCGGGGTGCCCCGGGTGATGACCAGGTCGCAGGCAGCGAGGTCTGCGGCAAGCGCGGGTCCCTCGCCAGGGATCCTGGTTGTCGAGGGAGTTCCTTCCGTGGTTCAGCGAATGCGTTAGGGCTCGAAGAGCCCCTTTTCCCGCACCCTCCTTCCCTTTCCCGCGCCCGTCGCGCGGTGGAATTCGCCTGCCTTTTTACGGGAGTTCGCCATGTCTGTCCCCACTCTTGCCTCCGACCGGTCCGTTTGCACCCCTCTGCCCGTTCTCGGGTGCGATGTCCGGGTGCCGCTGGTGACCGGGGGAGAAGTGACGTACGCGGCGCTGGACTACGCGGCCAGCGCCCCCGCCCTGCAGCGGGTGTGGGACGACGTGGCGGCGTACGCGCCCTACTACGGCAGCGTCCACCGCGGCGCGGGCTACCTCTCGCAGCTGTCGACGGAGCTCTTCGAGAACAGCCGGGCGGACGTCGCCGCGTTCCTCGGCTGCCGGGACGGGGACCAGGTGCTCTTCACCCGCTCGACCACCGACTCCCTCAACCTGCTCGCGGCCGTACTCCCCACCGGGACGCGGGTGTTCGTCTTCGAGACCGAGCACCATGCGGCGCTGCTGCCCTGGGAGCGGCGCGCGGACGTCGAGGTGACCTACCTCGACGCGCCCCGCACCCCCGGGCAGGCGGTCGAGACGCTCG
The DNA here is from genome assembly GCF_013394065.1 of Streptomyces rectiverticillatus. NCBI lineage: Bacteria > Bacillati > Actinomycetota > Actinomycetes > Kitasatosporales > Streptomycetaceae > Streptomyces > Streptomyces rectiverticillatus. The sequence continues at coordinate 2,090,517 of NZ_CP040752.1, read as the reverse complement.
AGCAGGCGCTCGCGGCCCGCGAGCCCTACGGGCCCGCGCTGGTGTGCGTGACCGGTGCGTCCAACGTGACCGGTGAGCTGTGGCCCGTCCGGGAGCTCGCCGCCGCCGCGCACGCCCACGGCGCGCGGATCGTCGTGGACGCGGCCCAGCTCGTCCCCCACCAGCGGGTGGACATCGCCGAACTGGACGCCGACTGGGTCGCCTTCTCCGGGCACAAGCTGTACGCGCCCTTCGGCGCCGGCGTGCTGGCCGGGCGGGCGGACTGGCTCCGCGACGCCGAGCCCTACCTCGCGGGCGGAGGCGCGAGCCGGCGCGTCGCGCGGGGTGCCTCCGGCGAGGTGGAGGTCGACTGGCACGACGGGGTCGCCCGGCACGAGGCCGGCTCGCCCAACGTCATCGGGGCCTACGCCATCGCGTCCGCCTGCAAGGCGCTCACCGAGGCGGGCTTCGATCGGCTCGCGGAGCGGGAGCGGCAGCTGATCACCGCGGTGCGGGAGGGGCTGGCGGCGGTGCCGGGGGTGCGGGTGCTGTCGCTCTTCGGGCCCGGAGCGCCGAGCGTGGGCGTCCTGTCCTTCACCGTCGACGGCTGGAACAGCTCACACTTCGCGGCGGCGCTCTCCGCGGAGTACGGGATCGGTGTCCGCGACGGCCTCTTCTGCGCACATCCGCTGGTGCGGACGCTGGTGGGCGCGGACTCCGCTGCCGAGGGGGAGTGCGGTGCGCCGGACGAGGGCGCGCCGCTGAACGCGATCCGCGTCAGCTTCGGCGCCGGCACGCCGGACGAGCACGTGGAGCGCTTCGTGACGGCGGTGGGCGAACTCGTCCGCCACGGAGCGAAGTGGTCCTACCGGACCGAGGGTGGGCGGTGTGTGCCGGTCGCCTGACGGCGGAGGGTTGATCGCGGGTTGCGCCCGGCCCGGCACCGCCGGATACGCGGGCGGGGGTTGCGCGCCGCTGCGGCGGGGGCGGCTGCCGGGGCAGGCCCCCGCTCCCCGCAGGGGGAAACGGTGAAAGGGCGGGTCCGGGGCCTTCCCGCCGTCGCAACGGCGATCAGCCGCAACCGGCGTGACCGGCGGTGCCGATCGGCATGAGCCGTTGTCCCAGCGACGTGCCGTCAGGCATCCAGGCCGATCGCGAACGCCGCCTCCAGGTCGTGCTGGGAGTACGTGCGGAACGCGATGTGCGTCTCCGTCGAGGCGACGCCCGGGACCTTGCTGATCCTGCCCGGGATGACGTCCGCGAGGTCGTCGTGCCGGGCCACCCGCACCATGGCGATCAGATCGTGCGCACCCGTCACCGAGTACACCTCGCTCACGCCCTCGATCGCGGCGATCTGCTCGGCGATCTCGGGGATCCGGTCGACGTCTGTCTTGATCAGCACGATCGAAGTGATCACTGCGGGCTCCTATCGGGGGTCGGGGGGCAGCCCCGCCTTCACTCTAGTCGCACGTCCGTACCTCGCCCACGCGTACAGGAAGCCCAGCGCGAAGCCCACGACGTGGGCGAGGTAGGCGACGCCGGGGCGGTCGCCGGCCGCGCGGGCGGCCACCCACTGCAGGGCGAACCAGAAGAGCAGCACGGCCCAGGCGGGGAACCGCAGCGGCAGGAAGAAGAGGAACGGGAAGAGACTGGTGACGCGGGCCCGGGGGAAGAGGTAGAGGAAGGCTCCGAGGACCCCGGAGATCGCGCCGGAGGCGCCGACGAGCGTGCGGTCGGAGGCGGCGTGCGCGGCCGCGTAGCCGAGCAGGGCGAGCACTCCGGCGGTGAGGTAGAAGAGGGCGAAGGGTCCGCGTCCCATCCGGTTTTCGGCCATGGCGCCGAAGACGTAGAGGAAGAGCATGTTCCCGAGCAGATGCAGCCAGTTGCCGTGCACGAAGAGCGCGGTGAGCGGGGTGATCAGCTCCGCCGGCGGCCCGTGCCAGAGTCTCTCGGGCACCACGCCCCAGCGCTCGAAGTAGGCGGTCTGGGCGGCGAGGAGGTTGCTGCCGCTGCCGTGGCGGGCCAGGGGTGCGGCGAGCTCCGCGGCGGGGCCCAGGAGGAACACCGCGCAGCAGGCGCCGATGAGGGCGTAGGTGACCAGGGGAACCGGCGGGCGGATCCCGTCGTGGCCCCCGTGCGCCGCGGTCCCGGCTGCCTTTCCGGCCTTTCCCAACATGAGCAGATCATGACGTACCGGCAGCAAAGCGCACAGAGTGCCTCGCCGGGCCGGTGAAGCGGGCCCGCACTCCGCGCCGCATGACCATCAGGCCGTAGGGTTACGGGAAGCACACCCGCAGTTCGATGGACTTGATGAGGACGGACGACACGATGGGCGTTCCCCAGCCGACAGCCGGGACCCGGTGGCGCTGCGCTCTGTGCGGCAATCTCACCCGGTTCGATGTGACGCGTACGACCAAAGCCGTGGAATTCGTTCATCTCGACCTCTCCGGCGAGCCGCGCGTGGAGGAACGCGAGGTGGTCAGTGAGACGATCGAGTCCGTGCGTTGCCGCTGGTGCAACGCGGTCGACCAGGTCGAGCTGGTGGACCGGCCGGGCGCGAAGGCCTGAAGAACGGGAGCGGTGAGCGGTGGTGGAGCACACGGGTGGCGCGGAGGCGGCCGGTGAGCCAGGTGACACCGGTGGGACCGACGGCGCTGCCGAGGTGCTCGACCGTCCGTTGCCGGAAGGCGTGCGGCGCCGGGTCATCGGCCTGGTCGCGGAGGCGTTCGGCGGCCTGACGGTGGCCGAACTCCCGGCGGCGCTGCGGCAGTACGCCCGGTTCACGCCGAGCCGGCGGGCCAAGTTCGCGGGCAATGCGATGGCCGCGGCCGTGGAGAACGACGAAGCGTTCCGCCGGCGCATCTCGGCCCGGCTGCGCGAGACGGGCTCCGAGCTCGCCGAGGCGCTGGACGCGGGTTCGCCGCCGGCGGCCGCCGATCCGGAGGACGTGGCCGCCATGGCCTACGTGCTGCGGCCCACGGGCTGGGTCAAGCTCGTGACGGCGGCCGGCGAGGAGGCCCTGCGGGCGACCGCGGAGCGCGCGGGCGAGGAGGCCCAGCGCGAACTGCGGCGGCTGCGCGAGGAGCTGGCGGAGGCCCGGGCCGCGGGGCGGGCCGAGGCCGAGCGGGTCCGCGCCGAGCTGGAGGCGGTCCGCAGGGAAACCGATGCGCTGCAGCGCAAGCTGCGCAGCGCGGTCGCCGACGTGCGGCGCGGCGAGGCCGCCCTGCGCAAGGCGGAGGCCGAGCTGGAGTCCGTGCGGGCGGCCGGTGCGGCCGAGAAGGCCGCCGCGCTGGGGGAGACCCGCCGGCTCAAGACGCGGCTGTCGGAGGCCGAGGCCGCGCTGGAGGCGAGCCGCCGGGCGGTGCGCGAGGGCCGCAGCGTGGAGGACATGCGCCTGCGGCTGCTGCTGGACACGGTCCTGGACGCGGCGCAGGGGCTGCGCCGCGAACTGGCGCTGCCGCCCGTCTCCGTGCACCCCGCGGACACGGTGGACGCCGTCGAGCCGGGCCGGATGACCCCGAAGGACATCGCCACGCGCGCCCTGTCCGAGACCGATCCCGCACTGCTGGACCAGCTGCTGGCCCTGCCTCAGGCACACCTCGTCGTCGACGGCTACAACGTCACCAAGACCGGCTATCCGACGATGCCGCTGGACAAGCAGCGGCTGCGGCTGCTGGGCGGGCTCGCGATGCTGGCCGCGCAGACGGGCGCCGAGGTGACCTGCGTCTTCGACGGGGCCGAGCTGGCCGCGCCCGTGCTGCTCGCGCCGCCGCGCGGGGTGCGGGTGCTCTTCAGCAAGCCCGGGGTGACCGCGGACGAGCTCATCCGCCAGCTGGTGCGGGCCGAGCCCCCGGGCCGTCCGGTCGTGGTGGTCTCCACCGACCGCGAGGTCGCCGACGGCGTCGCGAAGGCGGGCGCCCGGCCGGTGGCATCGGCCTTGCTCCTCAAGCGACTTGCCCGTACCTGACCGTCAAGCCGTCATCACCGGCTGTGTCACGTTGGTAAAGCTTCTGTTGAGGCGAGAGATTTTTCTGATGAGGATTTGAACGGATCAGTCAGGGGTCACTAAGGTCGGGCCTCGAACCTTCACCCGGTTGATCATCCATTCGGGGTGACGGTGAAGGTCCCGCCCGAACCGTGCCCTCCGGCGTGCGGTGGCGGCCGAGGAAGAAGGAGCTCGTCTCCGTGGCGTCCCACCGTCGACCCAAGCAGCCGGGCCGCGCCCGGGTGACCGTGCTGACCGCGACCGCAGCCGCGGCCGTCGCCCTCACCTCACAGGCCGCGCACGCCGATCCGAAGGCCTCCAAGGCGGAGGTCAAGGAGAAGGTCGACAAGTACTACGAAGAGGCCGAGCAGGCCACGGAGAAGTACAACGGGGCCAAGGAGAAGCAGGACAAGCTCGACAAGCAGGTCACCGATCTCCAGGACAAGGTCGCCCGCGGCCAGGAGGAGATCAACAAGCTGCGCAACGGCCTCGGTTCGCTGGCCACCGCGCAGTACCGCAGCGGCGCCGTCGACCCCTCGCTGCAGCTCCTGCTCTCCTCCGACCCGGAGAGCTACCTGGAGAAGGCCTCCACGCTCAACCAGGTGAGCGCCAAGCAGGCCGACACCCTCAAGCAGATCTCCGAGAAGCAGCGCGCGCTCAAGCAGCAGCGCCAGGAGGCGACCGGCAAGCTCAAGGACCTCGCGGAGACCCGCAAGGTGCTGGGCGAGCAGAAGGAAGCCGTCCAGGAGAAGCTCGCCGCCGCCAAGGAGCAGCTCAACACCCTCACCGCCGCGGAGCGCGCCGAGGTCCTCGGCGAGAAGGAGAAGGCCGACGGCGGCAAGGGCGGCGAGGAGCGCGCCGGCCGCGGCGGCGGCGGCAGCAGCCGCCCCGACCTCGGCAAGGACGTGCCCACCTCCGGCCGCGCAGCCGCCGCGCTCGCCGCCGCCCAGGGCAAGATCGGGGCCCCCTACGTCTGGGGCGCGACCGGCCCGGGCTCCTTCGACTGCTCGGGGCTGACCGGCTGGGCGTACGCCCAGGCCGGCGTCACCCTGCCGCGCATCTCCCAGGACCAGGCCAACGCCGGCACCCGCATCTACGACCAGAGCCAGCTCAAGCCCGGTGACCTGGTGCTCTTCTACGGCGACCTGCACCACATCGGCCTCTACGCGGGCAACGGCATGACCCTGCACGCCCCCAAGCCGGGCGCCAACGTGCGCTACGAGTCGATGGGCAACATGCCCTTCCAGTTCGGCGTCCGCATAGGCTGACGACTGGGCCGAATGGCTGACCCGCCGCCCGTTCGGGCGAATCGCGGTGGCCCTCGCTGACACCACGCCCCGCCGGTGACCTGCGTCTCCGGCGGGGCGTCCGCATTCCCGTCCCATTCCCACCCCACGAGGTCTTTGAACACGGGGTGAGCGCGCCGCTACTGTCTGGCGCTGCGGTAACCGGCACGCCGGGCAGACCGCGCCCACAGTGCAGCAAGGAAGGGAGTGCGGCAGCCCGTGGCGTCCCATCGCCGTTCTTCGCAGTCCGGTCTCACCCAGACCGTCCGGGTCACCGTCCTGTCCGCCGCCGTGGCCACGGCCGCGGCCGCGATGGCGCCCCCGGCCGGAGCACGGCCCAGCGACACCGCCCGCGACGACCGGTCCCGCGGGACCGTCAAGGCGCGGGTCGACCGGCTCTACGAGCAGGCCGAGCGGGCCACCGAGAAGTTCAACGAAGCGGGCGAGCGCGCCGGCGAGCTCCGCCGGAAGGTCACCGAGGCCACCGACCGCGTCGCCCGCGGCCAGGAGCGCGTCAACCACATGCGCACCGCCCTCGGCATGGTCGCCGCCGCCCAGTACCGCAGCGGCGCCGTCGACCCCGCCCTCCAGCTGCTCCTGTCCTCCGACCCCGACGGCTACCTGGACCGCGCCGCCACCCTCGACCGCGTCTCCGATCGGCAGAGCGAGCAGCTCAGGGCCCTCACGGAGGCCCAGCGGGCACTGCGCCAGGAGCGCAGCGAGGCGGCGCGGATGCTCGGCGAGCTGGAGCGGACGCGCAAGGCCGTCGAACAGCACAAGCGGGAGGTCGAGGGGAAGCTCGCCACCGCCCGCCGCCTGCTGAACGCCCTGCCGACAGCCGACCGGGAGGCCTACGCCCGGGCCTCGCGCTCCGGCGGCACCCGGCAGCTGGAGCGCTCGGACGGGGGCGCCCTCGGCGGTCTGCAGGACCTCGCCGCCGCCTCCTCCCGCGGCGCCGCGGCCGCCCTGGCCGCCCGCTCCGCCGTCGGCTCGCCCTACGCCTGGGGCGCGACCGGGCCCGGCGCCTTCGACTGCTCCGGGCTCATGCAGTGGGCGTACGGGCGGGCCGGGGTCGGTCTGCCGCGCACCTCCCAGGCGCAGCGCAACGCCGGACGGCACATCCCGCTGTCCGAGGCGCGCCCCGGGGACCTCGTCATCTACCGCGACGACGCCAGCCACGTCGGCATGTACGTCGGCAACGGCCAGGTCGTCCACGCGCCCTACCCGGGCGCCCGGGTGCGCTACGACCCGGCCAACATGATGCCGATTTCGTCCGTGACCCGGCCGTGATCACGTCCTGAGCGCGCCCCCGGAGGCATGCGGCTCGTACGATGCGGGACGTGACGGGCCGGTGGTGGAGGAGCGGACGCGGGGGCACACGAGCGGGCGGCCGCGGGCCGGCCCGCCGGGCGGCGTGCTGCCTGGCGGCCCTCCTCATGGCCCTGCAGGCCGGTCTGACCGGCTGCTCAGGAGGGCTCTCCGGAGGTCCTGACGCCCGCGAGCGGGCCCTGCAGGGGCTCCTGGACCGGTGGGCCGCCGCGGTCCGCGACCGTGACGAGAGTGCCTTCCTGGCCGCCGTCGACCCGGCCGCCGGGGGCTACCGGGAGGAGCAGCGCCGCCTCTTCGCCAACCTCGCGGCCGTCCCGTTCGCCTCATGGGACTACCGCCTGGTGCGCACGGGCGGCTTCACCCCGGCGCCCGGGGACGGCCGGCGGGTCGCCGCCGAGGCCGAGCTGCGCTACCGGCTGGCCGGCTATGACAGCGCCCCCGTCACCGCCCGCAGCCGGCTGACCCTCGTCGAGCGCGGCGGGCGCTGGTACGTGGCCGCCGGCTCCCGGCGCGGCGGGCACCAGCTGTGGGAGCAGGGTCCTGTGACCGTCGTCCGCGGCGAGCGCAGCCTCGTCCTCGGCGTCGGCCAGGACCGCGAGCGGCTGCGCGCCCTCGCCGACCTCGCCGACAAGGCCGTCCCGGCCGTGGGCGCGGCCTGGCGGGCCGGGTCGCGCGAATGGCCCGGCCGGGTCGTGGTCGAGATGCCCGCCTCGCTGGACCGGATGGCCGCGCTCCTGGACTCGCCCGTCTCCAACTACCGGGGCATCGCCGCCGTGACCACCGGCGAGGCGGGCGGCTCCGGCGCCGCCGCGCCCGCGGACCGCATCATCGTCAACCCCGAGGCGTACGGGGTGCTCGGCGCGTTCGGGCGGCGCATCGTGCTCACGCACGAGACCGCCCACGTGGCCACCCGGGCCAGGACGACGAAGGCCACGCCGCTGTGGCTGTCCGAGGGCTTCGCCGACTGGGCCGCGTACCGCGACACCGGGCGCACCGTCCGCCAGGCCGCCCCCGAACTCTCCCGCGCGGCCGCCGCCGGCACCCTCCCCGACCGGCTGCCCGGGGACCCCGAGTTCGGCTTCACCGGGGAGGCGGGGCGGCTCGCCCGCGCGTACGAGGAGGGGTGGCTGGCCTGCCGGCTGATCGCCGACCGCTGGAGCGAGGAGAAACTGGTCGCGTTCTACCGCGCGGTGGGCGCGCATGCGCGCCGTGACGGCGCCGTCGAGGCCGCGCTGCGTTCCGTTCTGGGCGTCTCGCCCGGGGAGTTCACACAGCGGTGGAGGGCGTACGTCGGGGAGCAGTTCGCCTCGGGCTGAGGGGGCTCGGCACCGCGGGGTCCACTCCGTGGGGGTGGGCGAAGTCCGGCACCGCCGGTCCGCTCCGCGGTGGCTGATCGCCGTTGCGGCGGATTCTTTTTGCCTGCGGCAAGGCAGCCGGGGGCTGCATGCCCGGCACGGGCAATTGCTCCCGCCGCGATGGTGCTCAGCCCCCACGGCGTGTACCGGCGGTGCCGAACCGACCCGCAGGCCGTGCCCGGAGACCGTCAGCCCGCCAGCAAGGCCGGTTCCTTCTCCGCAGGGGGGTCGTCAGGAGCGTCGGGAGCCCCCGGCGGGGACACCGTCTCGCGCCACAGCCGGGCGCACGAGATCAGCGTGGCGACGACCAGCAACCCGTTCCGCAGGGTCAGCGTCGCCACGCCCAGCTTGTCGCTGGCCACCACGTGGGAGAACCAGATCGGGAACTCCAGCTGGGTCAGCGGGGCGGCCAGCAGGACCAGGGCGATGGGCAGGCGCTGGCGCGTCGTGCCCATGGTGAGGCACACCGCCGCCAGCCCGAGCAGCCAGACGATGTACTGCGGGCTGATGACCCGGCTGGTCGTGGTGAACAGCAGCACCGACGCGAACGCCGCCTCGTACGGCGTGCAGGCCGTGAACCTGCGCGCCCGTACGCGCCACAGCAGCAGCCAGGCGAACGCCACCACGCTCAGCACGAGCGCGAGCCGGCTCACCGTGTGGACGTAGGGGCCGAGGAACTCCACCGAGCCGTAGTGCAGCCGCGCGTGGCCGTGCCAGCCGACGTGCCGCCCCAGGTGGAAGACCAGCGAGCCCAGGGACTCCACCTCCGTGCCCCGGTCCCGCTGGAAGGTCAGGAACGCCAGCGCCCCCGGCATGGTCGCCGCGAACGCCAGCCCGAGCACGGCGGCCGTGATCGCCGCCGCGCCCCACGTCTCCCGCGTACGGGGCCCCCGCGGCGTGCCGACCAGCAGCAGCACCGGCCACACCTTCAGCAGCGCCCCGAAGGCCGTGAGCGCCCCCGAGAGGCGGGTCCGGCGCCCGGCCGCGAGGAGGGCGGCCACGGCGACGGCCGTCACCATCACGTCGTAGCGGGCGTAGACGATCGGGCCGAGCAGGGGGACCCCGGCCACCCACACCCACACCCCGGTGGCGCGGCGCCGCCCGCCCCGCACCGCGTACAGCAGCAGCGCGTAGACGACCGCGTCGGCCAGGAGGCACACCACGAAGAAGGCGGGGGCGTAGTCGAGGAAGGGGAGCAGGCCGGGAGCGAGCACGGCGAAGGCCGCGGCGGGCGGGTACTGCCAGGTGACGTCGTCGTAGGGGAAGGTGCCGGTGCTCAGCACCCCGTACCAGCCCTGGTAGATCACCTCGATGTCGACGGAGACGTCCGACCCCGGCATCACCCACACCCGCAGCACGCACATCAGCAGCACGGCCCGGGTGACGGCCCACGCCGCGAACGAGAGCCGCAAACCCCTGCCCGCCATCATTCACCTCGCCCTTCACGGTCACTACACGCTGTACGCGCGCCGCTACTGCAAGGCATGATGCCGTTCCGGCCGGTCCATACGCCGTGACGTGGCGGGACGGGGCCCCGACTGCCCCCGATCGCACCCGGTACTGTCGGACGGCGATGGACAAGACTCTCGTCGTCACCAACGACTTCCCGCCCCGCCCCGGCGGCATCCAGGCGTTCCTGCACAACATGGCGCTGCGCCTGGACCCGTCGGGCATCGTCGTCTACGCCTCCACCTGGAAGCGCGGCCAGGAGGGTGCGGAGGCCACCGCCCGCTTCGACGCCGAGCAGCCGTTCACGGTCGTCCGCGACCGCACCACCATGCTGCTGCCGACGCCCCGGGTGACCCGGCGCGCGGCCGGCCTGCTGCGCGAACACGGCTGTACCTCGGTGTGGTTCGGGGCCGCGGCCCCGCTCGGGCTCATGGCCCCGGCGCTGCGCCGGGCGGGCGCCCGCAGGCTGGTCGGCACCACGCACGGGCACGAGGCCGGCTGGGCGCAGCTGCCCGCGTCGCGGCAGCTGCTGCGGCGGATCGGCGAGGGCACCGACACCCTCACCTACCTGGGGGAGTACACCCGCTCGCGGATCGCCTCCGCGCTGACGGACGAGGCGGCGGCCCGCATGGTGCAACTGCCGCCCGGCGTGGACGAGAAGACCTTCCACCCCGGCTCCGGCGGCGACGAGGTCCGCGCCCGGCTCGGCCTCGCGGACCGCCCGGTGGTCGTGTGCGTCTCGCGGCTGGTGCCGCGCAAGGGCCAGGACACGCTGATCCTGGCCATGCCGCGGATCCTGGCGGCCGTTCCGGACGCGGTGCTGCTCGTCGTCGGCGGTGGACCGTACGGGGACGACCTGCGGCGGCTGGCCGAGGAGACGGGTGTCGCCCACGCCGTCCGCTTCACGGGCGCCGTGCCGTGGGAGGAGCTGCCCGCGCACTACGGGGCGGGCGACGTCTTCGCCATGCCCTGCCGCACGCGCCGCGGCGGCCTCGACGTCGAAGGCCTCGGCATCGTCTACCTGGAGGCCTCGGCGACGGGCCTGCCGGTGGTCGCCGGAGACTCCGGCGGGGCGCCGGACGCGGTCCTGGAGGGCGAGACGGGCTATGTGGTGAAGGGCGGTTCGCCGGCCCAGGCCGCGGACCGCATCGTGACGCTGCTGCGGGACCCGCAGCTGCGCGCGCGCATGGGCGCGCGGGGGCGGCAGTGGGTGGAGGAGAAGTGGCGCTGGGACCTCCTGGCCGAGCGCCTCAAGGAATTGCTGTGATCCGCCCGCACATGCTTGAGGGCCGGCAGATGCCGGCCCTCAAGCATGTAAGGGATCAACCGCGGTAAATGGCCTCGATCTCGTCCGCGAAATCTTTCGCCACCACATTCCGCTTGAGCTTCAGCGACGGCGTCACATGCCCCGACGCCTCCGTGAACTGCGCGGGCAGGATACGGAACTTGCGCACCGACTCCGCCTTGGAGACGGCGGCGTTGCCGTCGTCGACGGCCTTCTGCACGTCCGCCAGCAGATCCGCATCCTCGGCCAGCTCGGCCGCGGTCGTCGTCGCCGGCTTGCCGTGCTCGGAGAGCCACCGCGGCAGGAAGTCCTCGTCGAGGGTGACGAGTGCGCCGACGAACGGGCGGCCGTCGCCGACGACCATGCACTCGGCGATCAGGGCGTGGGCCCGGATGCGGTCCTCGATCACGGCCGGGGCGACGTTCTTGCCGCCCGCGGTGACGATGATCTCCTTCTTGCGGCCGGTGATCGTGAGGTAGCCGTCCTCGTCGAGGGTGCCGAGGTCGCCGGTGTGGAACCAGGCGTCGGACAGCGCCTCCTCGGTGGCCGCCTCGTTGTTCCAGTAGCCCTGGAAGAGGTGCTCGCCGTGCAGCAGGACCTCGCCGTCGTCGGCGATGCGCACGACGGAGCCGGGCAGCGGCTGCCCGACGGTGCCGATCTTCGGCCGGTCCCAGGGGTTGAACGCGGTCGCCGCACAGGACTCGGTCAGGCCGTAGCCCTCCAGGACCGTGAAGCCGATGCCGCGGTAGAAGTGGCCCAGGCGCTCGCCCAGCGGCGCGCCGCCGGAGATGGCGTGGGTGGCCCGGCCGCCGAGGACGGCCCGCAGCTTGCCGTAGACGAGCTTGTCGAAGACGGCGTGCTTGATGCGCAGGCCCAGGCCCGGCCCGGACGGGGTGTCGAGGGCCCGGCTGTAGGCGATGGCGGTGTCGGCGGCCTTGTCGAAGATCTTGCCCTTGCCGTCGGCCTGGGCCTTGGCGCGGGCGCCGTTGTAGACCTTCTCGAAGACGCGCGGCACGCCCAGGATCAGCGTGGGGCGGAAGGAGGCGAGCTCGTCGGTGAGGTTGCGGATGTCGGGCACGCAGCCGAGGCGGATCGGCGCCAGCATCGCGGAGATCTCCACCAGGCGCCCGAAGACGTGGGCGGTGGGGAGGAAGAGCAGGACGGACGACTCGCCCGTGTTGAACAGCGGCTTGAGCCGCTCCACCGCATTGCCGCACTCGGCGAAGAACGCGCGGTGGGTGAGCACGCAGCCCTTGGGGCGGCCCGTGGTGCCCGAGGTGTAGACGATGGTCGCGGGCGAGTCGGCGTTCGCGAGGCCGCTGCGCTCGTCGACCTCCTCGTCCGTGATGCCGGCGCCGGCCTCGCGCAGCGCAGCCACGCCGCCGGCCTCGATCTGCCAGACGCGGGAGAGCTCGGGCAGCCGGTCCTTGACGGACTCGACGGCCTCCTCGTGCGCGGCGGTCTCGACGAGGCAGGCGACGGCGCCGGAGTCGCTGAGGATCCACTGGATCTGCTCGGGCGAGCTCGTCTCGTACACCGGCACGGTGACGCCGCCGGCGCTCCAGATCGCGAAGTCCAGCAGCGTCCACTCGTAGCGGGTGCGGGACATCAGCCCGACCCGGTCGCCCGGCCGCACACCGGAGGCGATCAGACCTTTGGCTGCCGCCCGGACCTCGGCGAGGAACTGCGCCGCACTGACGTCCTCCCACCGGTTGCCGGCCTTGCGGCCTATGACGGCGACGTCGGGGCGCTGCGCGGCGTTGCGGCGGATCAGATCCGTCAGGTTTCCGTCCGCAGGGACCTCATAGAGGGCCGGAAGGCTGAACTCGCGCAAGACTGCTGCTCCTCGTCGGGCGCCGGCGCCGCCGCGTCTTCGAGGGGCGCTGCGTCGGCTGCGGTCCATGATCAGGCAAGGGGGGTAGTGGACTGCCCGGACGTTACCCACCAGTACGGCTTTCGAATAGGGGGCTGCGCCCAGATGTTCTCTGCGTCACATGCCGCGGGACTGCTCCCCGCACCCTAGCCGGTCCGTTTGGTGACCCGGAAGTAACCACAGAAGTAACCGCAGGTCGCAGCCCTTCCGGAGGCCGCGCCGCAGCGCCTAGGGTGATCGGCATGGAGGCGGTATGAGGGTTCATGTGGTCAGTGACGTGCACGGCAACAGCACGGCCCTCGCCCGGGCGGGCGACGGCGCCGACGCCCTGATCTGCCTGGGCGACCTGGTCCTCTTCCTCGACTACGCGGACCACTCGCGCGGCATCTTCCCCGAGCTCTTCGGCGTGGAGAACGCCGACCGGATCGTCGCGCTGCGCACCGCGCGCCGCTTCGACGACGCCCGTGAGCTGGCGCGGAGCCTGTGGCACGGCATGGACCGGGACTCCGCCATCGAGGCCGCCGTCCGCAAGCAGTACACCGAGCTCTTCGCCGCCTTCCCCGCGCCCACGTACGCCACGTACGGAAATGTCGACATCCCCCGTCTCTGGCCGGAATTCGCCCGCGAGGGCACGACCGTCCTCGACGGGGAACGGGCCGAGATCGGCGGACTCGTCTTCGGTTTCGTCGGCGGCGGCCTCCCCTCGCCCATGCGCACCCCCTACGAGGTCTCCGAGGAGGAGTACGCGGCGAAGGTCGCGGCCCTCGGCGACGTCGACGTCCTCTGCTCGCACATCCCGCCCGACGTGCCCGAACTCTGCTACGACACCGTCGCCCGGCGCTTCGAGCGCGGCAGCTCCGTCCTCCTCGACGCCATCCGCGCCACTCGCCCCCGCTACGCGCTCTTCGGCCACGTCCACCAGCCGCTCGCCCGCCGGATGCGGATCGGGGGGACGGAATGCGTCAACGTCGGCCACTTCGCCTCCACGGGAACACCCTGGGTGCTGGAGTGGTGACGGGCGGCGCGAGGTAGCCTTCAGCGGCAAGACCCCCAGGCGGCGGACCGGTACGGAGGAGCCACGGAGATGGCGGAACACACCAGCTCGAGCATCACGATCGAGGCGACCCCTGCCGAGGTGATGGCCGTGATCGCCGACTTCGGCCGCTACGCGGAGTGGACCGGCGAGGTCAAGCAGGCCGAGGTGCTGGAGAAGGACGAGCAGGGCCGGGCCACGCAGGTGCGCCTCGTGCTCGACGCGGGCGCCATCAAGGACGACCACGTGCTGGCCTACAGCTGGCCGGAAGAGAATGTGGTCAGCTGGTCGCTGGTGAAGTCGCAGATGCTGCGCCAGATCGACGGCTCCTACAGCCTCGCGCCCGCCGCGGGCGGCAAGCACACCGAGGTCACCTACCAGCTCACCGTCGACGTCAAGATCCCCATGCTCGGGATGATCAAGCGCAAGGCGGAGAAGGTCATCATCGACCGCGCCCTCGACGGCCTCAAGAAGCGCGTCGAGAGCGGCGCGGCCTCCTGAGCCCCGGCCGCTGACCGCCTTACATACGTTCACCGCTGGAGGCTCCCCCCTTGCGCACGGTCCTCGTCACCGGTCCCGGCGGCGCGGGCCGCACCACCGCCGCGGCGGCCACGGCCCTCGCCGCGGCCCGCGAGGGGCGGCGCGTCCTGCTCCTGACCGCCGACCGCGGCCCCGCACCCGAGGCCGTGCTCGGCACCGCCCTGCCCGCACCCGAGGCGGGCGGCGGCGCGCTCTGGGGCCCGCCGGCCGAGCCGGCGCCCGGGCTCCACGCCGCCCGCATCGCCACCGGCGAGCACTTCCAGGACCGCGCCCGCGACCTGCAGGACCGCGGCGCCTCCCTCTTCGACCTGCTCGGCGCGAGCCCCCTCGACCCCGAGGAGCTCACCGAACTCCCCGGCGCCGAGCCCCTCGCGCTCCTCACCGCCCTGCGCGCCGCCCACGCGGACGGGGGCTACGACCTGCTCGTCGCCGACATGCCGCCCCTGCACGCCACGGTGCGGCTGCTGGCCCTCCCCGAGCAGCTGCGCCGCTACCTGCGCAGGCTGCTGCCCGCCGAGCGGCAGGCCGCGCGTGCCCTGCGGCCCGTGCTCGCCCAGCTCGCCGGCGTGCCCATGCCCACCCAGCGGCTCTACGAGACCGCCGGGCGCTGGGAGGCCGAGCTCGCCGCCGTCCAGGACGTCCTCGAAGCCGAGGGCACGACCGTGCGGCTCGTCGCCGAACCCGGCCCGCTCGCCACCGGCGAACTGCGCCTCGCCCGCGCCGCCCTCTCCCTTCAGGGCTGCCGCGTCGACGCCCTCGTCGCCAACCGCCTGCTGCCCGGCGTCACCGGTGACGGCGCGGCGGACGGCGGGGCCGGCGCCGGCCCCTGGCTCGCCGGCCTCGTCACCGAGCAGCGCGCCGCCTACAAGACCCTGCACGAGGAGTTCCTCGTCGACGGCGTCACCGTCTGCGAGCTGCCGCACCTCGGCCGTGGCCCGCGCGGCCCGCAGGACCTCGCCGAGCTCGCCGCGCGGGCGCGCTCGACCACCATCGGCGTGGCCGCGGCGGCAGGGCGGGGCGGAAACGGTTCGGCGGGCGGCTTCGGCGTCGTACCCGGCGGCGGCCTCACCGACGAGCTCGACGGCTGGAGCGGCACCGGCGGCGCCGGAGAACCGGCCGTCGAGGACCGCCTCGCCACCGACGGCGTCCTGCTGTGGCGGCTCCCGCTGCCCGGTGCCGACCGCGGCGACCTCGACCTCCTGCGCCGCGGCGACGAACTCATCGTCGGCGTCGGCCCGTTCCGCCGCGTCCTGACCCTGCCCTCCGCGCTGCGCCGCTGCACCGTCTCGGGCGCGGGCCTGCGGGACGGAGCGCTGTGCGTACGCTTCACCCCCGACCCCGACCTGTGGCCGAGGTCTTCGTGAACGGCGCCCCGCCCTTCGGGTAACGTCGAAGAAAACCCCTGTTTGCAGGAGCCAGGAGGCGCTGCCATGAGCGATCACACCGAGCGCCCCGCACCCGAGGCGGCGCCCGACCCCGATGCCTGGGAGCAGGCCTGCGCCGAGGACCTCGCGGCCGAGCGCGCCCGCAGGCGCGCGCAGCAGGGCCCGCCGCCCGGCACCGCCGCCGAGGAGCTGCGCAAGCTCGTCGACGCCGTCGCCGACAAGGTCTCCGGCATGCAGCTGCCGCTCGGGGGCGGCACCGCCCAGGGCGTCGTCCAGCAGGTCGTCGCCCAGGCGAAGGCCGTCGTCGAGCCCGTCATCGAGCGCAACCCCGACGTCTTCGACCACCTCGCCTCCGCCGGCTCCGAACTCCTGGCCGCCTACCGCGCGGCGGTCCGGGGCCAGGAGGCCCGCTGGGTGCGCGACGAGCCCGTGCAGCACCCCGCAAAGCCCGCCGGACCCGGCGAAGGTGACGGGGGCAAGGGCGGGAGCGAGCGCATCGACCTCGACTGATCCCCGGCTCCGGTACGGTGGGTCGCGGCGGGGTTCGAGCGAAAAACTGAGGGACACATGGGACTCACCATCGGCGTCGACATCGGCGGCACGAAGATCGCGGCCGGTGTGGTCGACGAAGCGGGCAACATCCTCGCGACGTGCAAAGTGCCGACCCCGTCGACCCCCGAGGGCGTCATCGACGCCATCGCGGACGCGGTGCGCACGGTCAGCGCCGACCACGACGTGGAGGCCGTCGGCATCGGCGCCGCCGGCTACGTGGACGACAAGCGGGCCACCGTCCTCTTCGCCCCGAACATCAACTGGCGCCACGAGGCACTGAAGGACAAGGTCGAGCAGCGCGTCGGCCTCCCCGTCGTCGTCGAGAACGACGCCAACGCCGCGGCCTGGGGCGAGTACCGCTTCGGCGCCGGCCAGGGCCACGACGACGTCATCTGCATCACCCTGGGCACCGGCCTCGGCGGCGGCATCATCATCGGCAACAAGCTCCGCCGCGGCCGCTTCGGCGTGGCCGCCGAGTTCGGCCACATCCGGGTCGTCCCCGACGGCCTGCTGTGCGGCTGCGGCAGCCAGGGCTGCTGGGAGCAGTACGCCTCCGGGCGCGCGCTCGTGCGCTACGCCAAGCAGCGCGCCAACGCCACCCCCGAGAACGCCACGATCCTGCTGGGCCTCGGCGACGGCACGGTCGAGGGCATCGAGGGCAAGCACATCAGCGCCGCCGCCCGGCAGGGCGACCCGGTCGCCATCGACTCCTTCCGCGAGCTGGCCCGCTGGGCGGGCGCGGGCCTGGCCGACCTGGCCTCGCTCTTCGACCCCTCCGCGTTCATCGTGGGCGGCGGCGTCTCGGACGAGGGCGACCTCGTGCTCGACCCGATCCGCAAGTCCTTCAAGCGCTGGCTGATCGGCGGCCAGTGGCGCCCGCACGCGCAGGTGCTGGCCGCACAGCTCGGGGGTAAGGCGGGGCTGGTCGGCGCGGCCGACCTGGCCCGGCAGGGGTAGTTCCGCGGTCCGGGGGGCGCCCCCCGTTCCTGTCCGCCGCGGCGGACGTCAACCACGACGGCGCATGCCGGCGGTGCCGAACTCGGCTCAAGTGGATTCGGCACCTCCCCCAGCTACCGCTGGGGGGGGGGGGGGACCCCCAGGCCGCCGTCTCGCATCGCGCCGTTGCGGCGGAAGGGATCGGCGAGCGCATGAGCGCAGACGTCCTGGCGGACCTCCCGGCATCGCGTACCGAGCCGGACGGCTCGGTGGTCATCCGCGTGCTCAGCTACAACATCCGCTCCATGCGCGACGACGTCGCGGCCCTCGCCCGGGTCATCCGGGCCTGCCGGCCCGACGTCGTCTGCGTTCAGGAGGCGCCCCGCTTCTTCCGCTGGCGCAAGGCCGCCGCCCGGCTCGCCCGGACCTCCGGGCTCGTCCACGTCTCGGGCGGCGCCACCGCCTCCGGGCCCATGATCCTCTCCTCGCTCCGCGCCCACGTGGAGCGCACCGAGGACGTCCTGCTGCCCCGTACCCCCGGCCTCCACCAGCGGGGCTTCTCGACCGCGGTGCTCCGCTTCGGCCGCGCCCGGCTCGGTGTTCTCAGCTGTCACCTGAGCATCAAGGACTGGGAGCGCTACGAACAGGGCCGGCTGCTCCTGGACCGGCTGGCCGCCATGGACGTGCCGCACGCCGTCGCCGCGGGCGATCTCAACGACCGCCCCGACGGCCGCACCTTCGGCCTGCTGGCCGACGCCCTGCAGGACGGCTGGGCGACGAAGCCGTGGGGGAGGGAGCACACCACCCGGCTGGGCGATCCGCTGCAGCGGATCGACGCGGTCTTCGCGACGGAAGGGGTGGAGGTGCTGGGGTGCGGGGTGCCGATGGGGCTGCCCGGAGTCTCGGAACGAGACCTCCGGGCCGCCACGGATCACCTGCCGGTGCTGGCGGCTTTGCGGGTGCCGGCCGCGTAGGGCAAGCGGTTCACACCACCGCGCCGCGCCCCGGGTCGTCGTCCTCGTCGTCGCTGTCCTTCATCCGCAGGACGAGCGTGGCGAAGCCGCCCAGGAAGCCGCCGACACCGACGGTCGTCACCCACCAGGTGAGCTGCTGCTGCAGCAGCACCATGATCAGGAGCAGCAGCGGACCGCCCAGCACGGCGATCCAGGCGAAGCGGGCGGTGACGTCCCCGGTGGGCAGGGGCGGCGGCTCGGGCGGGATGAAGTGGCCCTCGTCGTCGGCATCGTCCGCGCCGTCCTCCGGGGGCTCCGGCGTGCTCCAGTCGCGGGGGCCGACGCCGGGCGCGTAGACGATGAAGCTGCCCGGGGGCTCCTCCCGTGCCGCGGGGGGCTCGGAGGAGGCGTCCTCCCCCGAGACATCCTTGCCCGGGGCATCCTTGCCCGAGGCGGCCTTCCCGGGGGTCTCCTTCTCCGGGGCGTCCTTCCCGGCCCCGGCCGGGGTGTCGTCGCCCGTGGCCGGCCAGCGGCCGGTCGCGGGGTCGGGCTGTTCCCCGTACGCGGCGACGAGCTCCGCCCAGGCCGCGTCCTCGTCGAGCGGGTCGCGGCTCTCGTCGCGGCCCGCGTCACGCTCAGCCACGGGCGGCCGTCCCCTCCTGGGAGCCGACGCCGGAGAGCCGGCCGATGAACGCGTAGGTGTCCTCGAAGATGCGCTCGGCGTCGTGGTCCAAGGTGGCCACGTGGTAGCTGCGCTCCAGCAGTCGCTCGGTGACGTCCCGGGAGGAGACGCGGGCGAGGATGCGGGCGGAGTCGGCCGGCGGGACGATGTGGTCCTCGGGGCTGTGCATCAGCAGCAAGGGCTGGGTGACCTGGGGCAGTTCGGCGTCGACGAGCCGGAAGAAGCGGCGCACCGAGTGCGCGGCGTGCAGCGGCACCCGGTCGTAGCCGACCTCCTGGGCGCCGGGCTTGGCGATGTCGCTCGCGATGCCCTTGGTGGAGCGCACGAAGTGGCGTACGACGGGCAGCGCCTTCGCCGTCACGCCGTGCACCTTGTTGCCCGGGTTGACGAGGACGATGCCGCTGATCGCATCCCCGTGGCGGGCCGCGAGGCGCAGGGCGAGCGCCCCGCCCATCGACAGGCCGCACACGAACACCTGCGAGCAGCGCTCGCGCAGCTCCCGCAGCGCGTGGTCGACCTCCGCGTACCAGTCCTGCCAGCCGGTGAGCTGCATGTCCTGCCAGCGGGTGCCGTGCCCGGGCAGCAGCGGCAGCGAGACGCTCAGGCCGCGCCCGGCCAGGTGGTCCGCCCAGGGCCGCACGGACTGCGGGGAACCGGTGAAGCCGTGACACACGAGGACGCCTACCTCTCCGCCTTCATGGCGGAACGGCTCGGCTCCGGGGAGGAGCGGCACCGGGATCTCCGATCGGTGGAACGGGGGCAAGGGAGGACACAGAGGGTCCGGTCCTCAGCGTACGCGGAGCGCCGCACGGCGGGTAGGCAGGTTAAGGTCTCCTCGTCACACACAGGAGGTTCTCGGTTGTTCTACGGCGCTATGAAGGTGTCCATCGGCGGGTCGCTGAAGCTTGCCTTCCGGCCGTGGGTGGAGGGCCTGGAGAACATCCCGGCCGAAGGGCCCGCGATCCTCGCGAGCAACCACCTGTCGTTCTCGGATTCGTTCTTCCTACCCGCGGTGCTCGACCGTAAGGTCACGTTCATCGCGAAGCAGGAATACTTCACCTCCCCCGGAGTCAAGGGGAAGCTGACGGCCGCGTTCTTCAAGGGCGTCGGCCAGCTGCCCGTCGACCGTTCGGGTGCCCGCGGCGCGGGTGAGGCCGCGGTCAAGAGCGGCCTGGACGTGCTGGCGCGCGGTGAGCTGTTCGGCATCTACCCCGAGGGCACCCGATCCCCCGACGGCCGTCTCTACCGGGGCAAGCCGGGCGGGCTCGCCCGGGTGGCCCTGCTGTCCGGGGCGCCGGTGATCCCCGTGGCCATGATCGACACCGAGAAGGTGCAGCCCCCGGGCAAGGTGCTGCCCAAGATGGTGCGCCCGGGCATCCGCATCGGGGAGCCGCTGGACTTCAGCCGCTACCACGGCATGGACGGCGACCGCTTCATCCTGCGCTCGGTCACCGACGAGGTCATGTACAAGATCATGGAGCTCTCGGGCCAGGAGTACGTGGACATCTACGCGACCGCCGCCAAGCGGCAGATCGCGGACGAGGCGAAGCGGAAGGCCGAGGAGGAGAAGGCGGCGAAGGCCGCCGGGCTCGGCAAGGCCGATCAGGGCGGGAAGTAAAGGGGAGCGGCAGCCGGCGGCGCAGCGCGCCCGGCTCGGGGGTTGGTCGATGACACCGCGCAGCAGGAAGCCGCGCGTCGTACGGATGTCGGTGGAGCTGCCGCTGTGGCGCGCGCTGACCGGCTACCGCATTCTGACGCTCTGCTACGCCCTGGCGATCTTCGCCATCAACTACCACGAGTACGCCCATCCGCTCGGCGGCGCCCTCTACATGGGCGTACTCACCGCGTGGATGGCGCTCACGTGGAACCGGACCTCGGCGCCGGAGCGCTGCACGAAACGGTTCCTCATCGCCGACCTGACCCTGGCACTCGCCGGAATCCTCATCACCGCCGCCGTGGACTCCCCGGCCCGCATCGACGGCGGCGCGGCCACCCTGCCGTCCATATGGACCGGCGGCGCCGTACTGGGCCTGGCCATCAAGGGCGGCTGGCGCTGGGCGGCCGTCGGCTCCACCCTCGTGGCCGTCGCCAACCTCGCCGAGCGCGGCAGCCCCGCCCGGGACACCGTCCACAACGTGCTCCTGGTGTGGGTCTCCAGCATCGCCATCGGCTACATCGTCGAGGTCGCCCGCGCCAGTGAGCGCACCCTCGCCCGCGCCCTGCGGATCGAGGCCGCCACCCGTGAGCGCGAGCGGCTCGCCCGCGACATCCACGACGGCGTCCTTCAGGTGCTGGCCATGGTGCAGCGGCGCGGTGCCGCGCTCGGCGGCGAGGCGGCCGAGCTCGGCCGGATGGCCGGCGAGCAGGAGATCGCCCTGCGCACCCTGGTCGCCGGGGGCCTGCTGCCCCCGCAGCGCTCCGCCGAGGAGCTCGCCGGGGACGCCGAGCTCGTCGGCGCCGTGGCGGCCGCCCCGCCGGTCCCCACCGGCCCCATCGACGTGGGAGCGCTGCTCGCCCCGCACGCGGGCGCCGACGTCTCCTTCGCCGGGCCCGGCACCGCCGTCCTGCTGGAGGCGGCCGCCGCCGCCGAGCTCGCCGCCGCCGTCGGCGCCGCCCTGGACAATGTGCGCAAGCACGCGGGCGAGGGGGCGCGGGCCTGGATCCTGCTGGAGGACGAGCCCGACGCGGTGATCGTCACCGTGCGGGACGACGGCCCCGGCATCCCCGAGGGCCGGCTCGCGGACGCCGAACGGGAGGGGCGGATGGGCGTCGCCCTGTCGATCCGCGGGCGGCTGAGGGACCTGGGCGGCAGCGCCGAGCTGGTGTCCGTCCCCGGCCAGGGCACGGAAGTCGAACTGAAGGTTCCACGGGGGAACGGGAAAGAACAGCGATGAGCGAGATGAGCGAAACGCAAGCCGGAGCACCCACCGAGCGCGCCGTGAGGGTCATGGTCGTCGACGACCACCCCATGTGGCGCGACGCCGTGGCCCGCGACCTGGCCGCCGCCGGGTACGACGTCGTGGCGACCGCCGGGGACGGCCCCGAGGCCGTGCGCCGCGCGAAGGCCGCCGGCCCCGACGTCCTGGTCCTCGACCTCAACCTGCCCGGCCTGCCCGGCGTGGCCGTCTGCAAGGAGCTCGTGGGGGAGAACCCCGCGCTGCGCGTCCTCGTCCTCTCCGCCAGCGGCGAGCACGCCGACGTGCTGGAGGCCGTGAAGTCCGGCGCCACCGGCTACCTGCTGAAGTCGGCCAGCACCCAGGAGCTCGTGGACGCCGTGCGGCGCACCGCCGCGGGCGACCCCGTCTTCACCCCCGGCCTCGCCGGACTCGTCCTCGGCGAGTACCGGAGGCTGGCCGCCGACCCCGCCCCGGCCGCGCCCGACGAGCCCAAGGCGCCCCGGCTGACCGACCGCGAGACCGAGGTGCTGCGCCTCGTCGCCAAGGGTCTGTCGTACAAGCAGATCGCCGAACGGCTGGTTATTTCCCACCGCACGGTGCAGAACCATGTGCAGAACACCTTGGGCAAACTCCAGTTGCACAACCGCGTGGAGCTCGTGCGCTACGCGATAGAGCGAGGTCTCGACGACGCCTGACCTTGACCCGGCCGGGCGTCCTCCGGCTGAAGGAGAGTGTCATGCGGATCGGAGTGCTGACCGGCGGCGGTGACTGCCCCGGGCTCAACGCGGTCATCCGCGCCGTCGTCCGCAAGGGCGTCCAGGACCATTCCTACGACTTCATCGGCTACCGGGACGGCTGGCGCGGCCTCCTCCACGGCGCCACGTCCCGGCTCGACATCCCCGCCGTGCGCGGCATCCTCCCGCGCGGCGGCACCGTGCTCGGCTCCTCGCGCACCAACCCCTTCAAGGAACCCGGCGGCATCCGGCGCATCCGCGAGAACCTCGCCGCGGACGAGGTGGACGCCCTCGTCGCCATCGGCGGCGAGGACACCCTCGGCGTCGCCGCGCTCCTCTGGGCCGAGCACGGCATCCCCTGCGTGGGCGTTCCCAAGACCATCGACAACGACCTCTCCGCCACCGACTACACCTTCGGCTTCGACACCGCCGTCGGCATCGCCACCGAGGCCATCGACCGCCTGCACACCACCGCCGAATCCCACATGCGCGTCCTCGTCGTGGAGGTCATGGGCCGGCACGCCGGCTGGATCGCCCTGCACTCCGGCCTCGCCGGCGGGGCCAACGTCATCCTCATCCCCGAGCAGCGCTTCGACCTCGACGAGATCTGCGGCTGGGTCACCTCCCGCTTCCGCGCCAGCTACGCGCCCATCGTGGTGGTCG
The DNA here is from genome assembly GCF_013394065.1 of Streptomyces rectiverticillatus. Taxonomy (NCBI): domain Bacteria; kingdom Bacillati; phylum Actinomycetota; class Actinomycetes; order Kitasatosporales; family Streptomycetaceae; genus Streptomyces; species Streptomyces rectiverticillatus. The sequence continues at coordinate 2,067,601 of NZ_CP040752.1, read as the reverse complement.
CGGAGGGCGCCATGCCCAAGGACGGCGACCTCGTCCTCAAGGACGGCTCGTCCCACGACGCCTTCGGGCACGTGCGGCTGTCCGGCGTCGGGGAGTGGCTGGCGAAGGAGATCGAACGGCGCACGGGCAAGGAGGCGCGGACCACCGTGCTGGGCCACGTCCAGCGGGGCGGCACGCCCAGCGCGTTCGACCGGTGGCTGGCGACGCGGTTCGGGCTGCACGCGATCGATGCGGTGCGGGAGCGGGACTTCGGGCGGATGGTGGCGCTGCGGGGTACGGACATCGTCCGCGTGCCTTTGGCTGAGGCCACGGCTCGCCTGAAGACGGTGCCCGTCGAGCGCTACGAGGAGGTGAAGGTCTTCTTCGGCTGAACGCCGGGTCCGCCGCGCCTCCGGCGCGGTTTCGCCCACCCACCCGCCCGTTACCGGAGAGCCATCACACTCCGAGTGAACGGGTGGGTGGGTGGGACGGTCCCGCCGCGCAGCGGCGGGTCAGACGAGTACCGCGGCCAGCAGTCCGGCGATGATCGCTGCACCGTCCAAGGTCAGCACCGACTCCGGGTGGAACTGCACGCCCGCGAACCCGGGCCCCCGCAGGGCGTGCACGTCCCCGCTGCGGGGATCCCGGCTCAGCTCCACCCGGTGGAGCGCCAGCTCCCCCTCGGCCTCCGCCTCGCACCGCGCCGTGAACGTGTTGTAGAACCCCACGGTCTCGGGCCGCCCGAAGAAGTCGATCCGCTCCTGCGCCCCCTGGTACGGCACGTCCTTGCGGACGATCTCCAGCCCCAGCTCCGCCGCGATCAGCTCGTGCCCCAGGCACACGCCCAGCAGCCCGTGCCGGTGGCTGCGCAGGAGCTCCGCCGCGAGGGCGCGGAGCAGCCGCATCTTCGGGTCGGTCGCGTCGGAGGGGTTGCCGGGGCCGGGGCCCAGTACGACGGGGCCCTCGTGGGCGAGGGCGGCCGCGCGCAGGCCGGGCTCGTCGTAGCGCCGTACGGTCACCTCCAGGCCGGACGTGCGCAGCAGGTGGGCCAGCATGGCCGTGAAGGTGTCCTCGCCGTCGATCACCAGGGCGTGCCCGGTCAGCCGGGCGGTGGAGGCGCTGTCAGCGCCGGCAGCGCTGTCCACGGCCTGCATGCGCAGCCAGAAGGGTGCGAGGTCCGCGCGGCGGGCGTCGAGCGCGGCCCGTACCTGCGGGTCGTCGGCGAGCCGCAGGGCCGGCGCCGCGGGCCGGTCCGGCCGCGGGGTGCGCACGCCGAGGGCGGCGAGGACGCCGGCCGCCTTGGCGTGGGTCTCGGCGACCTCGGCGTACGGGTCGGAGCGGCGCACGAGCGTGGCGCCGACCCCGACGCGCAGCCGCCCGCGGCGGTCGATGTCGGCGGTGCGGATGAGGATGGGCGAGTCCAGGGTGCGGGCGCCGCCGGCGTCGCGGCCGATGAGCGCGAGGGCGCCCGAGTAGTAGCCGCGCCCGCCGGGTTCGTGGCGCTCGATGACGCGGCAGGCGTTCTGCACGGGGGAGCCGGTGACGGTCGCAGCGAACATGGTCTCGCGCAGCACGTCGCGCACGTCCAGGGAGGAGCGGCCGCGCAGCTCGTACTCGGTGTGGGCGAGGTGGGCCATCTCCTTCAGCCTCGGTCCGACGACGACGCCGCCCATGTCGCCGACGGTGCACATCATCTTCAGCTCCTCGTCCACGACCATGGACAGCTCCTCGACCTCCTTGCGGTCGTGGAGGAAGGCCAGCAGACCGTCCTTGGCGGGGCCGGAGGCGGGGTAGCGGTAGGTGCCGCTGATGGGGTTCATCACGACCGTCCCGCCGGACATCCGCACGTGCACCTCCGGGCTGGCCCCGACGAGCGTGCGGTCGCCGGTGTGCACGACGTACGTCCAGTAGGCGCCGCGCTCGCCGGCCAGCAGGCGGCGGAAGAGGGCGAGGGCGTCGGCGGGGGTGAAGCCGTGGATCTCGCCCTCGAAGGTCCGCCGGATCACGAAGTTGGCGCCTTCGCCGGTGCCGATCTCGTCCTCGATCACGCGCCGGACGATGTCCGCGTAGGCGTCGTCGCTCACGTCGAAGGCGCCGCCCTCCACGCGGACGGCGTGGGCGGGCAGGGCGGCGAGGACGTCGCCGAGGGGCAGCTCGTGGCTCTCCTCGGGGCGCAGGACGGCCAGCGGGGTGCCGTCGTCGCGGACGTCGAAGCCGCGCTCGCGGATCTGCCGGAAGGGCACGAGGGCGAGGGCGTCGTGGACGGGGCGGCCGCCTGCGGGCCGGCCGGTGGGCAGCGGGATGTCGGCGAGGCGCTCGGCCTCCTCGACGGGGCCGAGGAGCAGCTCGACGGTGCCGCCGGGCGCGCCCGCTCCGTCTCCGGCCCCCTGGGGGAGGCCGGGCGTGCGGCGGTGGAGGAGGGCGAAGGGCGGGGCGACCGGGCCGGTGAGCCGGGCGAGCAGGGCGGCGGTGCCGGCGGGCCGGGCGGTGTCGCTGGGCATGGGGAGGGTTCCTTCCGGTGCGGAGAGGAACGGCCCGGGAAACGCGGAAGGCCGCCCCTCGGGCGGCCTTCGCGATGCGTCGGTGGTACGCGCAGTCAGTGGGCCGCCGGATGAGCGGTCCACCACCAGTTCTGGGTCTGCAGCGCGAACATGCTGGGCACCCTACCCGAAGCACGATCCCTACCGGCGGGTATCGGTCGTGGTCAGGCTGTAGGAACGGAAGCTTCCGGGGTGCGGGAGAGGGGCGTGGGGGCGCCCGTGTCCCGTGCGCTCGCGAAGCGGTACGGGGATGGCCGGTATTGAACGGTGGCCCCGGCGCGTCTTGGGCGCGTCTCGTCCATGTCTCGGCAAATGTCTCAAAGTGCGGTCCGGCGGCCGGGCAGCCTCCGCGACCCCGTAGGGTTGGAGCGTGACCGTGAACGCTGAACTCCACGCCGGTGGCAACACCTGGCGCTCCCTTCCCGCGGCGCAGCAGCCCGAATGGCCGGACCAAGAGGCTCTGCGCGATGTGATCGCCGAGCTCGAGTCCTATCCGCCTCTCGTCTTCGCGGGTGAGTGCGACCAGCTGCGCCAGCGCCTGGGAGCGGTCGCCCGTGGAGAGGCGTTCCTGCTCCAGGGCGGCGACTGCGCCGAGGCCTTCGACGCCGTCGGCGCCGATCAGATCCGTAACAAGCTCAAGACGCTGCTCCAGATGGGCGCCGTGCTGACCTACGCGGGCCAGGTGCCCGTCGTCAAGGTCGGCCGTATCGCCGGTCAGTACAGCAAGCCGCGCTCGAAGCCGACCGAGACCCGCGACGGCGTGACCCTGCCGACCTACCGCGGCGACTCCGTCAACGGCTTCGCCTTCACGCCCGAGGCCCGCACGCCGGACCCGCAGCGGCTGAAGCGCATGTACCACGCCTCCTCGGCCACGCTGAACCTGGTGCGTGCCTTCACCACCGGTGGCTACGCCGACCTGCGCCAGGTGCACGCCTGGAACCAGGACTTCGTGAAGTCCTCCCCGTCCGGGCAGCGCTACGAGGCCCTGGCCCGCGAGATCGACCGCGCGCTGAACTTCATGAACGCCTGCGGGGTGGACCCCGAGGAGTTCAAGACGGTGGAGTTCTTCTCCTCGCACGAGGCGCTGATCCTCGACTACGAGTCGGCCCTGACCCGTACGGACTCCCGCACCGGGAACCTGTACGACGTCTCCGGCCACATGGTCTGGATCGGTGAGCGCACCCGTCAGCTGGACGGCGCGCACATCGAGTTCGCCTCGAAGATCCGCAACCCGATCGGTGTGAAGCTCGGCCCGACCACCTCGGCCGAGGACGCGCTCACCCTGATCGAGCGCCTCGACCCGGAGCGCGAGCCGGGCCGGCTCACGTTCATCACCCGGATGGGTGCGGGCAAGATCCGTGACCACCTCCCCGAGCTGGTGGAGAAGGTCACCGCCTCCGGTGCCCAGGTGGCGTGGATCTGCGACCCGATGCACGGCAACACCTTCGAGGCGGCCTCGGGCCACAAGACCCGCCGCTTCGACGACGTGCTGGACGAGGTCAAGGGCTTCTTCGAGGTCCACAAGAGCCTCGGCACGCACCCCGGCGGCATTCACGTCGAGCTCACCGGTGACGACGTCACCGAGTGCGTGGGCGGCGGCGACGAGATCTTCGTCGACGACCTGCACCAGCGCTACGAGACGGCCTGTGACCCCCGCCTCAACCGCAGCCAGTCCCTGGACCTGGCGTTCCTCGTCGCGGAGATGTACCGCGACCAGTAGGAGCCGCTGACGCGAGCGAGCCGTGGGGCGGGGATCTGTGATCCCCGCCCCACGGCGTTGTTATTCCGCCACCGGGCCGGGTAAGGTAAGGGTAACCTTATTGATCAACCCGGTTGGCGGTGAACCGCGTGTACGTCTGCTCATGCTTCGGCATCACGGAGCAGCAGGTGCGTGAGCACGCGGACAAGGGGGCGTGCACGCCCCGGCAGATAGCCTCCGCCAGCAAGGCGGGCACCGACTGCGGCAGCTGTGTGCGCCGCATCCAGGCGCTCCTCGGCCGTGGTGCGTGCCCGCGCCGCCAGCTGGCCGACCAGGGGGATTCCGGCGTGCTCAGTGCCGAGATACCCGCGCTGCCGCAGCCCCAGGCGGCCTAGCGCCCCGGGCGGCCCCGGCTAGTCCGCTCCGCCGTTCTCCTGCTCGATGAACTGCGCGATGTACAGCGCCTCGCCGAGCTTCTCGATCAGCTCCAGCTGGGTGTCCAGATAGTCGATGTGATCCTCTTCGTCCGCGAGGATCGACTCGAAGATGTTGGCCGAGGTGATGTCGCCCTTGGCCCGCATGACCTCCACCCCGCGCCGCAGGCGGTCGATGGCCTCGACCTCCACCTGCCGGTCGGCCTGGAACATCTCCGTGATGGTCTGGCCGATCCGGACGTGGAAGAGCCGCTGGTAGTTGGGCAGCCCCTCCAGGAAGATGATCCGGTCGGTGAGGGTCTCCGCGTGCCGCATCTCGTCGAAGGACTCGGCGCGCGTATGCGACGCGATCTTGGTCCACCCGTGGTGCTCCTGCAGTTTCGCGTGCAGGAAGTACTGATTGATGGCGGTCAGCTCGGCAGTCAGCTGTTCATTGAGGAACTCGATGACCTCGGGGTCGCCCTGCATTGCAGAGGCTCCTTCCAAGCAAGGGTGAATGGCAGGTTGCGCGCATCCTCGCACCGCCCTTCGAAACCGTCCAGTAAGTGCACACTTAGTGGGAGTTGTCCCCATAGTGGAACCCCTGGTCATCGGCGCCGTGAAAGGTCTGACACCATGGGGGCATGGGGCCCGCGAAAAACACCGAAAGCCGCAAAGGGGAGCTCCCCCAGCTGCCGCCGGGGCAGCGTCTTCAGCGCGGCTGGCCGGTCACGCACTACGGCCCCGTGCCGAGGTTCAAGCCCGACCGGTGGGAGTTCCGGGTCTTCGGATCCACCGCCGACGGCGACAAGCACTGCTGGACGCACGAGGAATTCTCCGCCCTGCCGTATACGACGGTGGTGGCCGACCTGCACTGCGTCACGAAATACAGCATGCTCGACGCCGAATGGGGCGGAGTGTCGGCCCGTACAGTGCTCGAACTCGCACCGCCCGCGCCTGAGGTCACACACGTGATGGTGTGGGCGGAATACGGCTTCAGCTCCAATGTGCGACTGGCCGACTTCGCCTCCGAAAAGACGATTTTCGCCACGCACAAGGACGGCGAGCCGCTCACCGCCGAGCACGGTTTCCCGGTCCGCCTCGTCGTGCCGCACCTCTACGCCTGGAAGGGGCCCAAATGGGTGCGCGGCGTGGAGTACATGACCGCCGACCGGCGCGGATTCTGGGAGGAGCGGGGCTACCACAACGTCGGTGACCCCTGGCGCGAGCAGCGCTACTCCTACCAGGAGCAGCCGGGCGAGGGCCCGGAGCTGTAGGCCCCGCCGGAGCGCGTCAGAGCACCCCGGCGCGCAGTTCCTTCAGGCGGGCCACATCCGCGGCGTGGCCCGCAGGGCCGCCCGGCGTCTCGATCGTCAGCGGGACCCCGGCCGTCGCCGGGTGGCGGAAGAGCTCCGCGAAGGGGTCGGCGCCGATGTGGCCGGAACCGATGTTCTCGTGCCGGTCGAGGTGCGCGCCGACGACCGCCTTCGAATCGTTGGCGTGGATCAGGCGCAGCCGTCCCTCGCCCACCACGGAGACCAGCTCGTCCAGCGTGCTCTTCATCCCGCCCGGCCCGGCGAGGTCGTGGCCCGCCGCGAAGACGTGGCAGGTGTCCAGGCACACCCCCAGCTTCGGGTGGTGCTCCAGCGCCTCGAAGTAGGGGCCGAGGTCCTCGACCAGCGAGCACAGGGACGCGCCCTGGCCGGCCGTGGGCTCCAGCAGCAGCCAGGGGTCGTCGTCGTGGGTCAGCTCGTCCAGCAGCGGCAGCAGCCGCTCGTGGACCTGCTCCAGCGCCGTCCGGCGCGGCCGGCCGCCCGTCGCGGAGCCGGTGTGCACGACCACGCCCCGCGCGCCGATGGCACGGCCGCGGCGCAGCGAGTGCCGCATCGACTCCGCGGACAGCTCGACCGTCGCCCCGGTGTGCGAGCCGAAGTTGATCAGGTAGGGGGCGTGCACCCAGACCGGCAGGGACTCCTCCGCACAGGCGGCGCGGAACTCCTCGTCCTGCCGGGGGTTGCCCGCGGGCGTCGCCCAGCCGCGCGGGTTGGCGACGAAGACCTGCAGGGTCTCCGCGCCCATCTCGCGCGCGTAGGCCAGGCCCACCTTGGCCAGCCCGCCCGCCACCGGCACGTGGCCGCCTACGGGGTTGCGCAGCCGCCCCGGGGTCAGCTCCTCCACCGCTACAGACCGCCCTTGAGCTTGATGGTGATCGTGTCGCCCTTGGCGGCCTGCTCGCCGCCCTTGACCGACTGGCTCTCCACCGAGTCCTGCGGGAAGAAGAACGGCTTGTCGACCTTCACCTTGAAGCCCGCCTCGGTCAGCAGCCGCTTGGCCTCGGCCTCGTTCCTGCCCGTGACGTCCGGGACCGGCACCATCTCCTTGCCCTTGGAGACGGTGAGGGTGACCGTGTCGCCCTTGGCGGCCTTGTCGCCCGTACCGGGGGACTGCTCGGCCACGGATCCCTTGGCGCGGTCGGAGAAGACCTGGGCATCCGACACCTTCGCCTCGAAGCCCTTGTCGCGCAGGGCGGCGGTCGCGGTGTCCACGGACATGCCCCGCACGTCCGGCACGTCCAGCGGCGCGCCCTTGCTGACGGTCAGTGCGACCGGCGCCTCCGGCCGGCGCTGCTCGCCCGGCTTCGGGTCGGTGGCCAGCACCGAGCCCTGCGGGGTCTCGCTGCTGAACTGCTTGCCGACCTCGCCGACGGTCAGGCCCGCGCCCTCGATCTTCTTCTTCGCCTCGTCGAAGGGCATGCCGACGACGTTGGGGACCTCGGCCCGCGCGGGGCCGCGCGAGAGGGTGATCGTCACCTTGCCGGTGTTGCGGATGCGCTTGCCGGGCGCCGGGTCGGCGGCGATGACGTGGCCGCGCTCGACGGTGTCGCTGAAGTCCTCCTTCGTGCGCACCCCGAGCCCGGCGCCGTCCAGCGTCTTCTCCGCCTTGTCCCGGGTCATGTCCAGGACGGCGGGGACGGTCGTGAACTGGCCCGAGTTGATGTACCAGACACCCGTGCCGATCAGCACCGCCAGCAGCGCGGCGACCGCCGCGAGGACCCCGCGCCGCGGCGCCTGCCGGAACCGGCTCCGCGGGCCCGCGGGGGGAGCGGGCGGGACCGGGGGAGCGGGCGGGTGCTCCAGCCGCGTCGTGCGGTTCAGCTGCTCGCCGTCCTCCGCGGGCAGCGGGCGCGCGGCCGGCCGGGGCAGCACGCTCGTACGGTCCTCCGGGCCCGTCGTGCGGCCCGTCAGCGCGTCGGTGAGCGCCTGCGGAGGCACCGCGTCCAGCTGCTCGCCGCTCAGCTCCGCGCGCGCCGCGCGGGCCAGGCCGAGCAGCGCGACGGCATCCGCCGGGCGCAGCTGCGGGTCGCGAGCCGTGGCGTCGGCGACGAGACCGTCCAGAGCGGCGGCCAGGCCCGGCACGGCCGCCGACGGCGGCGGGACGTCCGCGTGGAGGTGCTGGTAGAGGACCTGGGCCGGGGTGCTCCCCGTGTGCGGCTTGGCACCGGTCAGCATTTCGTAGAGGACGACGCCGCACGCGTAGACGTCCACGCGAGGGTCGGCGGTGCCGTGCTCCAGCTGCTCGGGGGCCAGGTACGACACGGTGCCGAGGACGGATCCGGTGGACGCGGTGGTGTCGGTGTCCACGGCCCGGACGAGCCCGAAGTCGGCGACCTTCACCCGGCCGTCGTCACCGATCAGCACGTTCTCGGGCTTCATGTCGCGGTGCACCAGGCCCGCGAGGTGGGCCGCGCCCAGCGCGGCCAGCACCGGCTCCAGGATGTCGAGGGCGGCGCGCGGCTGCAGGGCCCCGCGCTCGCGCAGCACGTCGCGCAGGGTGCACCCGGGCACGTACTCCATCGCCAGATACACGTACGGGCCGTCGGTGCCCTGGTCGTAGACGCCCACCACATTGGGGTGGTCCAGGCGCGCGACCGACTTGGCCTCGCGGATGAAGCGCTCCACGAACGCGGTGTCGGCGGCGAGGCCCGGGTGCATCACCTTGACCGCGAGCACCCGGTCGAGCCGGGTGTCGAGGGCGCGGTAGACCGTGGCCATCCCGCCCACGGCGATGCGGGCCTCGACCCGGTAGCGGCCGTCGAGCGTGTGCCCGACCAACGGGTCCCCTAGCGTCGTATCCACGCGACGAGTCTAAAAGGGGCGGGGACGAAGCCCTGACCCGGTAAAAATCAGCCCGTCCGGCGTTTGAGGACAAAAGGGGTCAGGGGCGGAGCCCCTGCTACTGAGCGAACTCGGGCCGCTCCGGATCGAGACGTGCCAAGCCCTCCGCAGGAGAGGACGCCTCGGCGAAGTGCCGCCGCGGTATCCGGCCCGCCCGGTACGCCAGCCGCCCCGCCTCCACGGCGTGCCGCATCGCCTCCGCCATCAGCACCGGCTCCTGGGCGCGGGTCACCGCGGAGGCGAGCATCACCGCGGCGCAGCCCAGCTCCATGGCGAGCGCCGCGTCGGAGGCCGTGCCGGCGCCCGCGTCGAGGATCACGGGGACCCCGGCCCGCTCGGTGATCAGCTGGAAGTTGTGCGGGTTGCGGATGCCGAGGCCGGAGCCGATGGGCGAGCCCAGCGGCATGATCGCCGCGCAGCCGACGTCCTCCAGCTTGCGGGCGAGGACCGGGTCGTCATTGGTGTACGGCAGCACGGTGAAGCCGTCGTCCACGAGGATCTCCGCGGCGTCGAGCAGCTCGATCGGGTCGGGCAGCAGCGTGCGCTCGTCGGCGATCACTTCGAGCTTGACCCAGTGCGTGCCGAGCGCCTCCCGGGCCAGCCGGGCGGTCAGGACGGCCTCACCGGCGGTGTAGCAGCCGGCCGTGTTCGGCAGCACCCGGATGGAGTGCCGCTCCAGCACGGACAGCACGGAGCCCCGGACGCTCGCGTCCAGGCGGCGCATCGCGACCGTGGTCAGCTCGGTGCCGGAGGCGAGCAGCGCGCGCTCCATGACGTCGAGGCTGGGCGCCCCGCCGGTGCCCATGATCAGCCGGGAGCCGAAGGTGGTGTCGGCGATGGTGAGCAGATCGTCCGCCATCAGCGCTGATCAGCCCCCCTGCACTGCGGTGAGGACCTCGACGCGGTCGCCCGCGCCGAGCCGTGTGGCGGCCCACCGGCCGCGCGGCACGACGGCCTCGTTGACGGCGGCGGCCACGCCGCCGGGCGCGGTGGTCATGCTCGCCACGAGACCGCCGAGGGTCAGGCCGTGGGGCACCTCGCGGTGCTCGCCGTTGACGCTGATGCCCATGTGGGCCTCGGGGTTGTCGGTGGGGTCGCTGGGGTTCATACGGGCAGCTCCTGCAGCGCGTTCGAGAAGCGTCGGGGGGTGAAGGGGCGGGCCTCCTCGGGGAGGCGCCCGGTGGTCAGCACCTCGGCCATGACGTCGCCGGTCAGCGGGGCGAGGAGGACGCCGTTGCGGTGGTGGCCGGTGGCGGCGTGCAGCCCGGGCAGGGCGGTCGGGCCGAGCAGGGGGGCGTTGTCGGGGGAGCCGGGGCGCAGCCCGGCGGAGGTCTCCACCAGGGGCAGTTCCGTGATGCCGGGCACCAGCTCGTGGGCGTCGCGCAGCAGCTCGTAGACGCCGCCGGCGGTGACCGTGGTGTCCCAGCCGAGCTCCTCGGTGGTCGCGCCGAGGACGAGCTCGCCGTTCTCGCGCGGCACCAGGTACACCGGCCCGCCGCGCACGACCGCCCGCACGGTGCGGGAGAGGAAGGGCGCGTACGCGTCCGGGACGCGCAGCCGCAGCACCTGGCCCTTGACGGGGCGCACGGGCGGCAGGACGCCGGCGGGGACGCCCGCGAGCGTCCCGCTGCGGCTGCCCGCGGCGAGCACCACCTGCCCCGCGGCGACGCGGCGGCCGTCCGCGAGCTCGGCGCCCGTGGCGCGGTCCCCCGCGAGCAGCAGCCGGGCGGCCTCGGCGCGGTGGAAGGCGACCCCGGCCCGCTCGCAGGCCGTGAGCAGCGCCCGCGCGAGCCTGCGGGGATCGGTCTGGTGGTCCCCGTCCACCCGCAGCCCCCCGCGTACGCCGGGCGCGAGCATCGGCTCCAGGCGGCGGCACTCGCGGCCCGTGAGCCACTGCGAGTCCAGGCCGGAGCGCTGCTGCAAGGCGTGCAGTTCGCGCAGGTGCTCGCGGTCGTCGGCGTCGAGGGCGACGGCCAGCGTGCCGCACGCCCGGTAGCCGGTGGCGACGCCGCTGGCCTCCTCCAGCTCCGCCGTGAAGTCCGGATAGCGGCGCGCGGAGGCCAGGTTGAGGGCGAGCAGAGCCTCCTCGCCGTAGTGCAGCTCGGTCACCGCCGCCAGCATCCCGGCGGCCACGCGCGCCGCGCCGCCGCCCGGAGCGGGGTCGGCGACGGCGGTCCGCAGCCCGCGCTGTGCGGCGCGCCAGGCGGTGACGAGCCCGATGAGCCCGCCGCCCACGACGAGGACGTCGCAGGCGGGAACGGTCGGCGCGGTCGGTGCGCCCGGTGTGGTCGTCGACGCGGCCATGAGGTGTCCAGCCCCTCCCTTCGCCGGCATGACCCGGATCAGGTTCGTACGGTCGGAGGCCGTCCAGCCTCCCTCTCAGCCCGGTCGTCCGGGCTCCCGCGAGTGCTTGCACCGGCCACCCTAGTACGCACCGCGACGGCGGGGCGAGGGCCCGTCGGCCGCCGCCTCGGTGGCTTCTCGCTGCTGCGGCGGGCCGCTTTCTTCCGCCGCGACGGCGATCAGCCACGACGCGGCGGCCCGGCGGTGCCGAGCCGGCCTTGCGGCCGTCTTCGAGTGACCGTTCGGAGGGCTCTCGCGCTTTCTTCCGCCGCGACGGCGATTCCACGACGCGGCGGCCCGGCGGTGCCGAACCGTGCCCGGCCCGGTCAAGACCCGCCCGGAGGGCCCCGGGCGCGGCCGTCGTCCTACAGTGATCGGGTGAGCGAGCACCGGGAAGAACCACATACCGCCCGTGAGCGGCGCGTCGTCATCGTGGGTGCCGGAATGGCCGGCGTGCAGACCGCGGTCGCCCTGCGCGAGCTCGGCTGGGCCGGCACCGTCACCGTGCTGGGCGCCGAGCCGCACCCCCCGTACGACAGGCCCCCGCTCTCCAAGGCCGTCCTGCTGGGCAAGGCCGACGGCTCCGCGTTCGAGGTGGACTTCGCCCTGCTCGGGATAGACCTGCAGCTCGGGCGGGAGGCCACCGGTCTGCGCCCGGCCGAGCACCTGGTGGACACCGCCTCCGGTCCGGTCCCCTACGACGTCCTGGTCATCGCCACCGGCGCCGAGCCCGTCCGGCTGCCCGGCAGCGAGGACCTGCCCAACGTCCACCTGCTGCGCACCCTCGACGACGCCGTGCGGCTGCGCCCGGTCCTGGCCGCGCAGCACGACGTCGTGGCCGTCGGCGCGGGCTGGATCGGCGCCGAGGTCGCGACGGCGGCCCGCGAGGCGGGCTGCGAGGTGACCGTGGTCGAGGCCGCGGACCGCGTCCTCGCCGGCGCCATGCCCGCCGAGGTCGCCGCCCGGATGGCCCCCTGGTACGCCGAGAGCGGCGCCCGGCTGATGCTCGGCGCGCGGGTGACCGCCGTGGAGCACGACGCGGTCGTGCTGGCCGACGGCACCCGGCTGACGGCCGGCGCCGTGGTCGTCGGCGTCGGGGCGCGGGCCGCGACCGGCTGGCTGGAGGGCTCGGGCATCGCGCTCGGCGAGGACCGCGCCGTCCTCGCCGACGAGCGGCTGCGCACCTCGCTGCCCGGCGTCTACGCGGTCGGCGACTGCGCGTCGTTCCCCTCCGCCCGCTACGGCGAGCGGCTGCTCGTGCACCACTGGGACAACGCCATGCAGGGGCCGCGGACCGTCGCGGCGAACATCGTGCTCGGCCCGGCCGAAGGGCCGTCCTACGACCCGGTGCCGTACTTCTGGTCCGAGCAGTTCGGGCGGTTCGTGCAGTACGCGGGCCACCACGCCGCCGCCGACGAGCTGCTGTGGCGCGGCGACCCCGCGAGCGCCGCCTGGAGTGTGTGCTGGCTGCGCGCCGGCGCCCTGGTCGCTCTGCTGGCCGTCGGCCGTCCCAGGGACCTGGCCCAGGGCCGCAAGCTCATCGAGAAGGGCGCCTTGCTGGACCGCGCCAAGGCCACCGACGCGTCGGTGCCGCTGAAGGCCGCGGTGCTGTGACGCGCCCGGGTCGGGTCAACCCGGCTACCGGCTGTCAGCGGCAGATGGCAGGCTTGTCCCGTGACCGAGATTGACGCAAAGATCGACGCGCTTGTTCCCGCCTGGCTCAACCTCCCCGACATCGCCGAGGAGCTCGGCGTGGAGGTGACGCGCGTGCGGCAGCTGGTGAAGGAGGGCCAGCTGATCGCCGTGCGCCGAGGTGAGAACCGGGTGCTCATGGTGCCCGCCGCCTTCATCGGCGAGGGCAAGGTCGTCAAGGGCCTGGCCGGGACCCTGACGCTGCTGCGGGACGACGGCTTCAGCGACGAGGAAATGCTGGAGTGGCTGTTCACCGCCGACGAGAGCCTGCCGGGCACCCCGGCGGACGCCCTGCGGGAGAACCGCGGCACGGAGGTGAAGCGGCGCGCCCAGGCGCTCGCCGTCTGAGCCGCCCGGCAGCCCGAGGGGCCGGTCCGTTCCAGGGCCCGATCCGTATCAGGGCGCGGTGACCCGCGCCCGCCAGAACCGTCCGGTGTGCGGGCGGGGCACGCCCCCGCCCGCACACCGCCGACCCGGGGGGAACCACCCGATGTCCGCCACCGCCCGCGATGCCCTCGCCGACGCCCGGCTGTACCTGTGCACCGACGCCCGCAAGCGCCAGGGCGACCTGCCGGAATTCCTCGACGCGGTCCTCGCCTCCGGTGTCGACATCGTCCAGCTGCGCGACAAGGGCATGGAGGCGGGCGAGGAGCTGGAGCACCTCGCGGTCTTCGCCGACGCCGCCCGGCGCCACGGCAGGCTCCTCGCGGTCAACGACCGCGCCGACGTCGCCCACGCCGTCCGCTCCGACGTGCTGCACCTTGGCCAGGGCGACCTGCCGGTGCCCGCGGCCCGCGCGATCCTGGGCGAGGACGTCCTGATCGGCCGGTCGACGCACGCCGAGGCCGAGGTGGACGCCGCGGCCGCCGAGCCCGGTGTGGACTACTTCTGCACCGGCCCCTGCTGGCCGACCCCCACCAAGCCGGGCCGGCACGCACCCGGCCTGCCCCTGGTCCGCCACGCGGCGGCCCTGGGCACCGAGCGCCCCTGGTTCGCGATCGGCGGCATCGACCTGGGCAATCTGGAGCAGGTGCTCGACGCCGGCGCCCGCCGGGTCGTCGTGGTCCGCGCGATCACCGAGGCGGACGACCCCGCAGCGGCCGCGGCAGAGCTGGCCAAGCGGGTCCGCGAGCGCCCCTGAGACAACGGAACAGGAAGATCCCGTCCGCATGACGGACGGGATACCGGCCTATCGGGCAAATCGCAGAAGTGGGTTGGGGGCCGCGGGGAGCGCTGGTTAACTTGCCGGTATGGCCCTTGGCACCGCCTCCACCAGGACAGACCACGCGCGTACGGTGCGTGAGCTGCTCGCCTCAGGCGAGCGGTCGTATTCCTTCGAGTTCGCCGCCCCGAGGTCCGAGAAGGGTGAACGCACCCTCTGGGACGCCATCCGCCGGATCGAGGCCGTCGGCCCGACCTTCGTGTCCGTCACCTACGGCGCGGGAGGCTCCTCCCGTGAGGGCACCGTGCGGGTGACCGAGCGCATGGCGACCGATACGACGCTCACGCCCGTCGCCCACCTGACAGCCGTCAACCACTCCAAGGCCGAGCTGCGCAACATCATCGGCCAGTACGCCGACGTCGGCATCCGCAACATGCTCGCCCTGCGCGGCGATCCGCCCGGCGACCCCATGGGCGAGTGGGTGCGCCACCCCGACGGTCTGCACTACGCCGCCGACCTCGTGAGACTCATCAAGGAGTCCGGCGACTTCTGCGTCGGCGTCGCCGCCTTCCCGGAGATGCACCCGCGCTCCACCGACTGGGACACCGACATCCGGAACTTCGTGGACAAGTGCCGCGCGGGCGCGGACTTCGCCATCACCCAGATGTTCTTCTACCCGGAGGACTACCTCCGGCTGCGCGACCGGGTGGCCGCCGCCGGCTGTGACACCCCGATCATCCCTGAGATCATGCCCGTCACCAACGTCCGCCAGATCGAGCGGTTCGCGCAGCTCAGCAATGCCGCGTTCCCCCCGGCGCTGGCCGAGCGGATCCTCGCGGTCAAGGACGACCGGGCCGCTGTACGCTCGATCGGGATCGAGTACGCCACGGAGCTGTGCGCTCGGTTGATGACCGAGGAGATTCCCGGGCTGCACTTCATTACCCTGAACCACTCCACGGCGACGCTGGAAATCTACGAGAATCTGGGACTGCACCAGCGGTCCTGACGGCCGGCCCCTCGAAGGCGGCGGCCATGAGAGGGGCGTAAATGGGCTGGACGGTCCTCTACATCGCGTTCGGCGTCGTCGCGCTCTGGCTGCTCGGCGAAGTGCTGCTGCAGTACAAGGCGCGACTGCGCTGGCGCCTCCTCGCCTTCGCCGGGTTCCTCGGCGTCGTCGCGGGCGTCGTCATCCCGTCCGTCGCGGTCATCGCGGCGGGCGCGGTGGCCTTCGCCGTCGGGCAGACGTACGTGACGCTCTCCTTCCGCCGGGGCTTCTCCCGCGGCTGGGCGCTCCGCCGGGACAAGGCCGGCAATGCTGACAACGCTGACAATGCAGGTGAGTTCGGCAAGTCCGGTACGGAGGAGAAGTCCGGTACGGGCGGTAGGTCCGGAAGGGGAGTCAAGTCCGGTAGGCGCGCCGGGAAGCCGGCCGCCGAGGACGACGCCCTGAAGGAGCCGCGCGCCGTCGGCCGCCGCCGCAGGACGGAGCGGGCGGAGGCCCCTCCGCTCGACGAGACGGCGGCCATGCCCGCCGTTCCCCCGCTCGCGGAGCCCGCGAGCGCGAGTGACCCCGGCCTCCCCGGCGCCGCCCACCACCAGCCGCATCCCGTCCCCGCCCCCGGCACCGCGGGCGACGCGGCCTACGGCGGCTACGGCGACAGCGGCTACGGCGCCGCCTCCGCTCCCGCACCGGACCACGGCCCCGCCCCGTACGACGACCCCTACGGCGCCCAGGTCCCGGCGGCACCCGGCGCGCCCGCCGAGCCCGGTCAATTCGACTACGGGCAGGGACAGTACGCCGCGTACTCCGACCCCTACATCGGCAGCCGGCAGCAGGCCTACGAGCCGTACGACTCCTACGGGCAGTACCAGCAGCCCGCTCCGCAGCCGTACGGCATGGGCGGCCACCCCGCCGAGGCCTACGCACCCGCCCCGCAGTACGACACGGACACCCCGCCCGGCGGCGTCTGGGTGCCGCAGCAGCGCGACGGCGAATACCCGCCCGTCCCGCAGGGCTACTCCCAGCAGCCCTACCCCGGCTACCCCCAGCAACTCCCCACACAGGGGCAGGGGCAGGGGCAGGGCCATGGGCAGGGCTACGGCGAGCAGTACACCGAGCACCACAACGAGCAGCCCCGCTACTGACCGTGGGGCCCCGCTGCCTCGGCGGCGGGGCCTCATGCGGGAAACCGCCGCCTACTGGGAGCCGCGCCAGTCCGCCCCGGAGACGATCAGGCCCGCGGCCATCGTCCCGGACATCCCCGCGTGCGCCAGCCCGCCGCCGGGGTGGGCGAATCCGCCCGCCAGGTACAGGCCCGGCAGCGACGTCGCATTGGCGGGCCGGAGGAAGTCACCCCCGCCACCGGCCAGCACCGGCGCCGGAATGCCCCCGCCCTCGGCGCCCGTCGCGCGCTCGGTGTCGGCGGGCGTGCGCACCTCGTGCCACAGCAGGCGCTCCCGCAGCCCCGGCAGCACCCCTTCCGCGGCGTCGAGCACGCGCTCGGCGAAGGCCTCCACCGTCGCCTCGTCGCTCCAGTCCACCCGGCCGTGCGGGGCGACCGTGGCGGTCAGCGTGACGGCCTCGTGGCCGTCGTCCGGGCGGATGTCCGGATCGTCCGGGCGCAGCACGGTCACCGTCGGCCGGTAGTGCAGCGCGGCGGGGCCGCGCGCGCCCTCGCCGAAGATCCCTTCCAACTCCGCGCCGCGGTCCGGCGCGTGGACCACCGTGCGGTGGGCCGTCGCGGCGGGCCGCGCCCCGCGGAGCGCGAGGAAGAGCGTGAACCGCCCGGGCGGCACCGGCGGGCCGGGCCGCACGGCGGGCCCGCAGGCCGCCGGGGCGAGACGCCGCAGCAGCCCGGGCGAGACGCCGGCGACCACCATGTCGGCCTCGGCCGTGCGCCCGTCCGCCAGCTCCACTCCGGCCGCGCGGCCGTCCTTCTCGGTGACCGCCGTGACCTCCGCGCCCAGGACGAACTCCACCCGGCGCGCCAGGCACCGCTGGTGGACGGCGTCGGCCAGGCCGCGCATCCCGCCGCGCACGTACCAGCTGCCGAAGGTCTGCTCCATGTACGGCAGGACCGTCGCGCTCGCGGGGGAGCGGCGCGGATCGAGCCCGTACGCCAGGGCGTAACTCTCCAACAGGGCCGTGAGCCGGGCGTCCTTCAGCTCGCGCTCGGCGACGGCCGCGAGCACGGGCGGCGTGCTCCGCCGGAACAGGCCGCGCTTGCGCAGCCCCGGATAGGGGTCGTGGCCCAGGGCCTCCAGATACTCGGGGTCGTCGAGCAGGGGCTCTTCCAGCAGGGGGCGGCGCGTGGCGTCCCACACCGCGCGCGCCCGGTTCACGAGCTCGCTCCAGCGCTCGCCCGCGCCCGCGCCCACGGCCTCGTCGAGGGCCCGGACCACCCCGGCCCGGGAGGCGTTGGGCAGGGAGACGGAGGTGCCGTCGGCGAAGACGTGCGCGCTCGCCGGATCCACCTGGACCAGGCCGACGCTCTGCTCCAGCGGCTCCTTGCCCGTCTTGACGAACAGGTCGCGGTACACGGCCGGCAGGTGCAGCAGCCCCGGCCCCGTGTCGAAGGCGAAGCCGTCCCGCGTCATGCGCCCGACGCCTCCGCCGTGCGTCGCCGCCCGCTCGTACACCGTCACCCGGTGGCCCGCGACGGCCAGCCGGGCGGCGGCAGCCATCGCGCCCATCCCGGCGCCGATCACCGCAATCCGTGCCATGGGGGCGACTTTATCCGGCGGCACCGACAACGCCGGGCGGCACCGCCGCCCAGGGCTCGGACGCAGGGCTCCGGAGGCGCGCCTGGGGCCGAACGCCCAGGCCTGAGTACCCGTACTCAGAGGAGGAGATGAGTAGGCGCACGGATGGGCCGCGGGCCCGCCGGGCGGAAGAGTGGTGCCCACGGAAGGGGCGCGGCGCCGGTACCGCCGGCACGGGGCTGCGGAACGGCGCGGCACCCCCGACGTGACCGGGGGGCCGGGGGCCCCTCTGCAAGGGGGGTTCGGGGGAACGCACGGGGGAACGCCGTTCCGGCGGCGGCCGAGGGGGATTCGGCCGCCGCCGGAACGGCACCATGTGCGTCCGCCGCGCTAGCGGACCACGCCGCCCAGCCGCCCCTGTAACACCCGCGCCAGCGACGCGTGGACCTCGTCCACCGACCGCTCCGGCTGGAACGACTGCCAGTCCAGCGCCGTCACGAGCACCATCCCGAACAGCGCCGAGGCCGTCAGCGCGACGTCGGACCCCGCCGCCGGGTCGTCCTCCGCGGTCGCCTCCCGCAGCACGGGCTCGATCACCTCGACCGCCTGCTGCCGCACCCGCGTCAGCGTCGGGCGCCAGGCCCGGTTGGTGCGCCACAGCTCGGCGACGTAGAGCTGGGCCAGCGACGGCTGGCGCGCCACGAAGTCCAGCCCGGCGCGGATCATCGCGTCCAGCGCCTCGGCCGCGCCGCCGCCGCGCTCGGCCGTCTCGTCGGCCGCGGCCCGCAGCGCCCCGGTCAGCAGCTCCATGCCGTGCCGCAGCAGCTCCTCGAACAGATCGGTCTTGCTCGCGAAGTTGTAATAGACGGTGCCCTTGGCCACCCCGGCCCGTTCCGCTATCTCGTCCACGGTGGTGGAGGAGAAGCCCTGTTCGGCGATGAGGGTCACCGCGGCGTCGAAGAGCTTTCGCCGGGTGTTCTGACGGCGCGTACTGCTGCTGTCCATGGAGTGATTCTCCCTGCCCGCCCCGCGGCCCCCGCGCCTGCGTCAACCTCGCGTGGCCGTACGGGCATTCGTGCAGGCCGGAGCCCTTGTCCGGAGCGCCCCGCGCGGCGCCGCGCCGGGCCGGGCGGCCGTGTCGTCCTGCCTCCGGGCACGGCCCATTAGGCTGGGGCGGACGCAATCGTTCGCCACCGCCGAGGAGCCACCCGCCGTGTCAGACCCGCTGCGCCCCCGGGCGTCCCTGCGTACCGCCGTGGTCTGGGAGGTCCTGCGCGACGCCCTGGACCGCCGGGTGAAGGCCGCCGGCCCGGCCGGCGGCGTGCTGGAGGTGCTCGACACCGGCGGCGGCTCCGGCCACTTCGCGGTGCCCGTCGCGGCCCTCGGCCACCGCGTCACCGTCGTCGACCCCAGCCCCAACGCCCTCTTCGCGCTGGAGCGCCGGGCCGCCGAGGCCGGCGTCGCCGAGCGGGTGCGCGGCGTCCAGGGCGACGCCCACGGCCTGTTCGACGTGGTGGACCGCGGCGCCTACGACGTGGTGCTGTGCCACGGCGTCCTGGAGTACGTGGACGACCCCGCCGAGGGCGTGCGCAACGTCATCGAGGCGCTCCGCCCCGCAGGCACCCTGAGCCTGCTGGCCGCGGGCCTCGGCGGCGCCGTCCTGTCCCGTGCGCTCGCCGGGCACTTCACCGAGGCCCACCAGGTCCTCACCGACCCGGCCGGCCACTGGGGCGCGGGCGACCCGATGCCGCGCCGGTTCACCGCCGAGCAGCTGACGGAGCTCGTGACCGCCGCGGGCCTGGAGGCCGGGGCCGTGCACGGCGTGCGGGTCTTCGCCGATCTGGTGCCCGGCGTGCTGCTCGACGCGGAGCCCGGGGCCCGGGAGGCGCTCGCCCAGCTGGAGGCCGCCGCGGCCGCGCTGCCGGCCTTCCACTCGGTGGCCACCCAACTGCATGTACTGGCCGAGCGTGGCTGACTGCGCGCTGTAGGTCACACACCACCCGATCAGCTGGTTCGCCCCGTATGATCGGGGGACACCGTCCGGCATGGCCGATCGGCGAACCGGGAATGTACGTCCCGACACCACCGATCGCCACACGGACATCGGTGGGCGGAATGGCGCAGAGGGGCGGGTTTCACGGGGGCGATTCCCTGCCTATCCTGAAAGGGTCGCACCCGGTCGCCCCCCGCGACCGACGAGTAGGAGGACTCCGTGCCGCTCTCGGAGCACGAGCAGCGCATGCTCGAGCAGATGGAGCGAGCGCTGTACGCCGAAGATCCCAAGTTCGCGACAGCGCTCGAGGGCAGCGGCCTGCGCACGTACACCCGGCGACGGGTCTACCAGGCGGTCGCCGGGTTTCTGGTGGGTATCGCGCTCTTGATGACCGGCGTGATGATTCAGGGGCAGTACTGGATCAGTGTGGTCGGCTTCCTCGTCATGCTGGGCTGCGCGGCGCTCGCCGTCACCGGCTGGCGCAAGGCGCCGAGGCCCGGTGCGCAGCAGGGGACGGGCCCGGCGGGGCCCCTGGGCGGCCGCGGCCAGATGCGCCCGCGCCGCAGCATGATGGACCGCATCGAGCAGCGCTGGCAGCGCCGCCGCGACGAGCAGGGCCACTGAGCGCCCTCCCGTTTTCCTCAGCCGTATTTCTTCATCCGTTTTCTTCGTTCATGGCGTGGGGTCAGGAGCAGCTCTCCTGACCCCACGCCATGTCCGTCTCCGGCGGGTGCCGTTCAGGCTCTGGGCGAGGTCCTGAGCCGGAGCCCGCGGATCCGCCGGGCGGCCGCCGAGCGGCTCCGGGCGAGGCCCCACAGCAGCCGGGCCGCCGAGCGCGGCAGCAGCACGGCGCGCAGCCGGGCGCCCCGCCCCGCGGCGGCGTGCAGCCCGGCCCGTACGCACTCGACGTCGCCTGCGAGGCCCGCCGTGGGCCGTGGCCGCGGGGCGTACAGCACCTGCTCGACCGCGGTGGCCACGCGGGCCGCGGACGCGGCGGCGGGCCCTTCCAGCGCCCCGGCGGCGACGATCCGCTCGGCGGCGGCGCGCGGGGTGCGGGAGTCGTCGGGCGGGATGCCGTAGTCCCAGGCGGAGTCCGTCAGTTCGCGCCAGGCCGCCAGTGTGCGCTCCGCGGTCGGGGTGTCGGCGGCGGCATCCGGCGGGCCCCCGCCCGGCTCCACCGGACGGGAGGGCTCCGCGTGCAGGCCCGGCCCGCCGAGGCGGCGGGCGCGCACCCGCCGGCGCCACAGCATGGGCAGCAGGGGAAGCCCCAGCGCCGCCAGCGCCGCCACGGCGATGCCCGCCACCGCGCCCGCGGAGGGGCCGCCGGAAGCCTGCCCGCCGCCGTCGGCCTGCCGGGCGGCGGGCAGGCACTCGCCGAGCTTCTTCTGCGCCGGCGGGCAGGCGTCCGGGTCCTGCGGTGCGGGCGGGGCCGCGGCGCTGCGCTCCGGTGCCGGGGCCGGTGCCGCGCCGGCTTCGCCACCGCCGGCCGGTGCGGCGACCGCGTACTCGGGCGTGGTGCCGCGGCTGGGGGTGGGCTCGAAGCGCGTCCAGCCGACGCCCTCGAAGTACAGCTCGGGCCAGGCGTGGGCGTCCTTGGACCCGACGGACACCGAGCCGTCCGCCAGGGGCGTGCCCGGCATGAAGCCGACCGCCACGCGCGCGGGGATGCCCAGCGTCCGTGCCATCGCCGCCATCGAGAAGGAGAAGTGGATGCAAAAGCCCCGCTTGGCCTCCAGAAAGCGGACGACGGCGTCCGTGCCCGTGCCCGAGGCGACCTGGGTGTCGTACTGGAAGCCCCCGCCGACCGAGAACCAGTCCTGCAGCATGACCGCCTGCTGATAGGCGTTCGCCGAGCCCGCCGTCACCTTCCGGGCCGTCTGCGCCACCACCGGCGGCAGCGACCGGGGCACCTGGGTATAGGCCCGCAGCACCTGCTCCGGGGGAGCGGGGGCGCTCGCGAGCTGCGCCGCCGTGGGATCCACCTGCAGGCTGGCGACCTGATAGCGGACGCCCCGGGTGGTCTGGCCGCGCTCGCCGGCGAGGATGCGGCCCTCCGGCTCGTACCGCCAGCGGCCCTCGGTGCGCACCTCCTCGGCGGGGTAGGGCACCGGCAGGTAGTTCTGCGCGTAGGCGCCGGAGGCCGTGACGGTGGTGTCGATACGCGTGGTGCGCACGCCGGGGGCCAGCCCCGCCGGGGTGGGCAGGACCGCGGGCAGCGCCGCCAGGGGGCGCTCGGTGGTCTGCCACGACGCGCCGTCGAAGCGGTCGAGGGCGACGATGCGCAGGTAGAGGTCGCGGGTGTTCTCGGCGGAGGAGCGCAGGCGCAGCAGCTCGCGGTTCGCCGGCTGGTTGAGGTTGTCCTGGAGGGCGACCAGCGGCTTGACGGAGGTGAGCCCGCCGCGGCCGGAGCCCGCGGCCTCGCTCCGGCCCCGGGGCTCGAAGAGCCCGCCGTCCATGGCGGGCAGCACGGCCGGGACCACCAGGGCGATGCCGAGGGCCAGCGCGCCGATGCGCCGGCCCGTACGGACGGGGACGGTGGAGGTGGAGGCGCGGCCCGGCGCGGGCCCGGCAGCCGGCGGAGCCGTCCTGCGGCCGGCGAAGACCCGGCCCCACTCGGCGAGCCGCTCCCTGCCCTCGGCCAGGAGCAGCAGCAGATAGCCGCTCGCCGCCGCGAGGAACCACAGCCACCCCGAACCGCCCTGGCCGAGCCCGGCGGCCACGGAGTACAGGGCGAGCAGCGGCAGCCCGGCGGGGGCGGCGCTGCGGTACGTGACCGCGACGGCGTCCACCGTCAGGCCCACGACCAGCACGCCCCCGACGAGCAGCAGCCGGATGCCGGCCGTCGCCGGCGCGGGGATGGCGTACCGGCCGACGTCCTCGGTGCCCTCCTGCACCAGCTGGCCGAACTCGCGGAAGACGTCGGGACCCGGCAGCAGCCCGGCGACCGCCTGGTCGCCGGCGAAGGCCACGGTGAGCAGGAGCAGGGTCACCAGGGCCTGTGCGGCCACGGTCACCGGCCTGGCCAGCGGCACCCGGCGGGCGAGGGCGCCCACCACGCTCTGGAGGGCCAGCAGGAAGGCGGCCTGCAGTATCCAGGCGGACTTGTCCACCAGCGGCAGCATCGCGCAGGAGGCGGCGAGCGTGGCCACCGCGGCGGTCACCGCCATCCGGGTGCGCCCGGTCATGCCCGCCCTCCCGCCGCGCCCGCCCCGGGGAAGCCGGGGGAGCCCGCAGGGGCGGCGGGGCCGGGCCCGGCCGCCAGCCGCCACAGCTCGGGCAGCGAGGCTCCGGGGCCCGCGGGCAGCGCCGTCCAGCCCGCGGCGCGCAGCACCTGCAGCCGCAGCTCGGCCGCGCCGTGGCCCCGGGCATCCCCCCGCCAGGCCGCCGGATCGAGGACGAAGCCGACGGCGGTGCCGCCGCGCCCGCGCAGCCGGGCCGCCAGGGCCGCCTGCTGCTCGTCGAGGCCGCCGAAGAACGCCACGAGCAGCCCGCCCTCACCGTGCAGGGAGCCGAGGGCGGCGGAGAGGCAGGTGCCCTCCGAGTGCTCCACGGCCGCGAGGGTCTCCAGCAGCAGGCCCGCCGCATCCGCGGACTCGCCCGGGGGACCGACGTGCTCGCCGGGGGCGCCCGGGCCGGGGATCGCGGCCCCGGTGTCGGTGAGCAGCTGCACGGAGAATCCGCGCCCCAGCAGGTGCAGCGCGGCGGAGGCGGCGGCCGAGACCGCCCACTCGAAGGACGAGCCGGGGCCCCGGCCCTCGTGGGCGGTGCGGCGCGTGTCCAGCAGCACGGTGCAGCGGGCCCGGCGCGGCTGCTCCTCGCGGCGCACCATGAGCTCGCCGTGGCGCGCGGTGGAGCGCCAGTGCACGCGGCGCAGGTCGTCCCCGTGGCGGTAGCCGCGGGGGATGATGTCGTCCTCGCCGGCCAGGGCGGGGGAGCGCCGCAGGCCGTCGCCGTGGCCCGCGCCCGGGCCGCCCAGGTGCACCGGGGGCAGCGGCTCGGTGTGCGGCACGACCGTCAGCGTGTCGTACGCGCTGAAGCCGCGGGTCAGCTCGCACATGCCGAAGGGGTCCGTCAGCCGCAGCTGCAGCGGGCCGAGCGGATAGCGGCCGCGCAGGTCGGAGCGGACGCGGTAGGAGACCTCGCGGCGGCCGCCGGGCTCGATCCGGTCGAGCACGAAGCGGGGGCGCGAGCCCAGGACGTAGGGCACCCGGTCCTGGAGCATCAGCAGCCCGGTGGGCAGCCGGGAGACGCTGTCGATCCGCAGCTGGACGCGGGCCTCGGCGCCGGCGGGGACCCTCGCGGGCGCCAGGCGGCGGCTGCCCGCGACGCGGTGGCGGGTGCGGTGCAGCACGGCCACGCAGAGCAGGGGCAGCACGGCCAGTAACAGCCCGACCCGCAGCAGATCGGCCTGACCGAGCACGTAGGAACAGGAGGCGGCCGCGATGCCGGCCGCCAGGAAGGAGCGGCCACGGGTGGTCAGCCCGCCCAGCGCCGCCCACAGGCTGCCGCCCGCTGCGGACGGACCGCCCTCCCGCCCGGGATCCGCGCCGTCCCCCGGGCTCATCACAGCCTCCGGGCCTGCCGCCAGGCGGCCTGCGCCGACGGATCGGGCACGGGGGTGCGCCGCAGGAGGTCGAGGACGGCCTGCTCGGCGGTGCGCCCGCCCAGCTGGGCCTGGGCCGTGGGCAGCAGGCGGTGGGCGAGGACGGGGACGGCCAGCGCCTGGACGTCGTCGGGCAGGACGAACTCGCGGCCCGCGAGGGCGGCCGCCGCCCTGGCCGCGCGCACCAGGTGGAGCGTCGCCCGCGGGGACGCCCCGAGCCTGAGGTCGGGGTGGTGCCGGGTGGCGGTGACGAGATCCACCGCATAGCGCCGGACGGAGTCGGCCACGTGCACCGAGCGGACCGCTTCGACGAGCTTGACGACCTCGTGGGCGTGGGCGACCGGCTGCAGGTCCTCCAGGGGAGAGAGCTGGTGGGAGCCGTCGTGCACGTCCAGCATGCGCAGCTCGGCCTCGGGGCTGGGATAGCCCATGGAGACCCGGGCCATGAAGCGGTCGCGCTGGGCCTCGGGCAGCGGGTAGGTGCCCTCCATCTCGACGGGATTCTGCGTGGCCACCACCATGAAGGGGCTCGGCAGCTCGTAGGTGTGCCCGTCGACGGTGACCTGGCGCTCCTCCATGGACTCCAGCAGCGCCGACTGGGTCTTGGGCGAGGCGCGGTTGATCTCATCGCCGATGACGATCTGGGCGAAGACGGCGCCCGGCTTGAACTCGAAGTCCCGGCGCTGCTGGTCGAAGACGCTTACGCCCGTGATGTCCGAGGGCAGGAGGTCGGGCGTGAACTGGATGCGGCGCACCGAGCAGTCGACGGAGCGCGCCAGGGCCTTGGCGAGCATCGTCTTGCCCACGCCCGGCACGTCCTCGATGAGCAGGTGGCCCTCGGCGAGGAGGACCGTCAGCGCGAGCCGCACGACTTCCGGCTTGCCCTCGATCACGCCCTCCACCGCCCGGCGGATCCGCTCCGCGGTGGTGGTCAGGTCTCCCCCTACGCTCGGCTCCGCCCGCGTGGGGGGACCCCCAAGGCTCCCCGGCTCGCCATAGGTCGTCACCCGGCCCTCCTCGGCCCGTCCTGCGGGCTTGCGGTCCGCTGGTCGCGAACCGGCCCGCCCCCGAATACGGACACCGCGCCCCGCTCGTCACACGAGGGCGGCGTCCCCTCCGCATTCTGGCCGCCCGCGCGGCGCCGCGTCACCGCCTGTGGACAATCAGTGCTGCGGGTCGATCTCGCGCAGCAGACCCGTCGTCACATCGAAGATGAAGCCACGGACGTCGTCGGTGTGGGGCAGGAACGGCGAGGTCCGTACGCGCTGCATGGACTGCCGGACATCCTGCTCCAGGTCCTTGAACGCCTCCACCGCCCACGCCGGGCGCTGCCCGACCTCCGCCTCGATCTCGTGGCGGAAGTCCTCGGTCAGGGTCAGCAGACCGCAGCCGGTGTGGTGGATGAGGACGACGGAGCGGGTGCCGAGCGCGCGCTGGCTGATGGTCAGCGAGCGGATGATGTCGTCGGTGACGACGCCGCCCGCGTTGCGGATGGTGTGGCAGTCGCCGAGCTCCAGGCCCAGCGCCGCGTGCAGGTCGAGCCGGGCGTCCATGCAGGCGACGACGGCGACCTTGAGGACGGGTCGGGCGTCCATGCCCGGATCGGAGAAATGGGAGGCGTATTCGATGTTGGCCTGAACCAGACGGTCCGTGACCGTCGGCTGTCGGACGCTGTCGGAGCTCTGGGGCGCCGGCTGGGACGCGGATATCGACATATGAACGACGGTAGTCGGCGCGGCGCCCCCAGGCCCGTTACGCCCGCCACAAAACGCCGCCCACAGGGGGCTGTGTGAGGTAAGCCACAGGGGTTGCGGCCCTGCGGCCGTCCGGGTGAGCGGAACGCTTCCCGCCATTTGTGTCCGCGGGCACCCCGCGCCGCGCCCGTCCCGGGACGCGCTGGCCGGTTGATTGACCGGGGGGACGAGTGGACTAAAGTGACGCGAAGTGGGAGGCCCGATGCTCCCCCTGGACACCGAAAAAACCCGCATGCGCGCGACGCGGACGTACCCCTCGGCCTCCTCCCGCTCCCCGGTCGTCCGGCGCCCCTTCCCCGGTGCCGGGCAGGCCGCTTCCCCTTGGAGCGGGTGGGGACCCGGGGATGCGGACGCTTGTGCGCGTCCCGGGTACCCCTAACTCAGAAGGGCGCATGAGCAGCAACGCGCGACACGTCCCCGTCATGCTCCAGCGCTGCCTGGACATGCTCGCTCCCGCTCTCTCCGAGCCCGGCGCCGTCGTCGTCGACTGCACCCTGGGCGCCGGCGGGCACAGCGAGGCGCTGCTCAAGACCTTCCCCGAGGCCCGGCTCGTCGCCCTCGACCGCGACCCCACCGCCCTCGACCTCGCGGGCGCGCGCCTCGCCTCCTTCGGCGAGCGCGCCACCTTGGTGCGCGCCGTCTACCACGAGCTGCCCGAGGTGCTGGAGCGGCTCGGCATCCCCAAGGTCCAGGGCGTCCTCTTCGACCTGGGCGTGTCCTCCATGCAGCTGGACGAGGCCGACCGCGGCTTCGCCTACGCGCAGGACGCCCCGCTGGACATGCGCATGGACCAGACGACGGGCATCAGCGCGGCCGAGGTCCTCAACACGTACGCCCCCGGCGACCTGGTGCGCATCCTGCGCGCCTACGGCGAGGAGAAGCAGGCCCGCAGGATCGTCGAGGCCGTCGTCCGCGAGCGCGCCAAGGAGCCCTTCACCAACAGCGCCCGCCTCGTCGACGTCATCCGCGAGGCCCTGCCGCAGGCCGCCAAGCGGCACGGCGGCAACCCCGCCAAGCGCACCTTCCAGGCCCTGCGCATCGAGGTCAACGCCGAGCTGGCCAGCGTCGAGGCGGCCATCCCCGCCGCCGTCGCCGCACTCGCCGTCGGCGGCCGCATCGCCGTGCTGTCCTACCAGTCCCTGGAGGACCGCATCGTCAAGCAGGTCTTCGCGGCCGGCGCCGCCACCACCGCGCCCCCCGGCCTGCCCGTCGTCCCCGAGCGCTACCAGCCCCGCCTGAAGCTCCTCACCCGCGGCGCCGAACTGCCCACCGAGGAAGAGGTCGCCGAGAACCGGCGCGCCGCCCCCGCCCGGCTGCGCGGCGCCGAACGCATCCGCGAGGACATCCCGTGACCCCGGCCGCCCGCCGGGGCCTCAGGCTGGGCCGCCTCGTGGGCGGGCCGGCCGGAGTCAAGCGCACCCCCTTCGTCCTGCTGGTGGTCGTGCTGCTCGGCTCCGGCCTGATCTCCCTCCTGCTGCTCAACTCCGCCCTCAACCAGGGCTCCTTCGAACTCTCCCGCCTCCAGCGCAAGACCACCGAGCTCACCGACGAGCAGCAGGCCCTCCAGCAGGAGGTCGACCAGCTCGCCGCCCCCGACGCCCTGGAGCGCCGCGCCCGCGAGCTCGGCATGGTCCCCGGCGGCAACCCCGCCTTCCTCAGCCCCGACGGCACCGTCCGCGGCTCGCCGTCCCCCGCCGGGGCCGACCCCGTGGCGTACCGCGCGCCCGCGCCGGCCGTCCCCGCGCCTCCGCCGGCCCCCGTGCCGGCCCTGATGCCCGCCCCCACCGCAGTGCCGACCACCCCGACCACCGGCAGGTGACGCTGTGCCGCAGAACCCCGGGGGCCGGCCCCCCAGGCAGTCCGGGCCCGCCCGGCGCCGCGTCCCCGAGCCCGCCCGCCCGCAGGCCCGCCCCCGCCCGGCGCGCCTGAAGGCCGCCGCGGACCGGCCCCTGAAGCTCGGCAGCCCCCGTCCGCGGCTGCGCCTGGTCGGCTTCGGGCTCACGCTCGTCCTGCTCGTCTTCACCGTCCGGCTGCTGCAGGTGCAGGCCTTCGACGCGAGCGCCTACGCGGCACGCGCCAACGTCAACCGGTACATCCCGGTCACCCTCGCCGCGGAGCGCGGCACCGTCACCGACCGCTCCGGCATCGACCTGGCCACCACCGTCGACGCCTACGACATCACCGCCGCGCCCGACCTGCTGACCCCCGAGCGGATCAAGGCCGAGGGCGCGGCCCGGCAGGCCGCCGCCCTGCTCGCACCCGTCCTCGGCGAGCGCCCCTCGGTGCTGGAGCAGAAGCTCACCGCCAACCCCAAGTCGAAGTACGTCGTCCTCGCCCGCCGGCAGACCCCCAAGGTCTGGAACCGGATCAAGGAGCTGAAGAAGGCGTCCGCCGCCAGGGGGCAGCGCAAGGAGGGCGCCGACGTCCTCGCCGGGGTCAACAGAGAACCGCACAGCAAGCGCGTCTACCCCAACGGCGGCCTCGCGGCCGGGATACTGGGCTTCGTGAACGCGGAGGGCCGCGGGGGCGGCGGTATCGAGGCGCAGTACGACCGCGTCCTCGCAGGTCAGGACGGCAAGCTCGTCTACGCCCAGTCCGGCGGCCGCCAGGTGCCCACCGGGGACGTCAAGGAGCAGCCCGCCGTGCCCGGCTCGGACATCGAGCTGACCATCGACCGGGACATCCAGTGGGCCGCCCAGAGCGCCATCACCCGGCAGGTGCAGGAGTCGGCGGCCGACCGCGGCTACGTCGTCGTCCAGGACAACCGCACCGGCGAGATCCTGGCCATGGCCAACGCCCCCGGCTACGACCCGAACGACCTCGCCCACGCCGACAGCGCCGCCCTCGGCAACGCCGCCCTGCAGGACGCCTACGAGCCCGGCAGCGTCAGCAAGGTGATGACCATGGCCGCCGTCCTGGAGGAGGGCGCAGCCACCCCCGGGACCCACGTCGAGGTGCCCAACCGGCTGCCGCGCGCCGACCGCTCCTTCGCCGACGACGTCGACCACCCGACCTGGCACCTGACCCTCAACGGCGTCCTCGCCAAGTCCAGCAACATCGGCACCATCCTCGCCGCCGAGCAGCTCGGCAAGGACCAGGGCGGGGCCAACCAGGTCCTCTACTCCTACCTGCGGAAGTTCGGCGTCGGAGAGCCCACCGGCCTCGGCTTCCCGGGCGAGACGCCCGGCATCCTCGCCCAGCCGGCCAAGTGGCAGGGCTCCCGGCAGTACACCATCCCGTTCGGCCAGGGACTGTCCCTCAACGCCGTCCAGGCCGCCTCCGTCTACTCCACGATCGCCAACGGCGGCGAGCGCATCCGCCCCACCCTCGTCCGCGGCACCAAGGGCCCCGACGGCCGCTTCACCCCCGCGCCCGTCCCCGAGCGCAACCGGGTGATCAGCGACCGCACCGCCCGGGAGCTCGCCACGATGCTGGAGTCCGTCGTCGACGACCGCGAGGGCACCGGCACCAAGGCCAAGATCCCCGGCTACCGCGTCGCGGGGAAGACCGGCACCTCCAACCGGGTGGACCCGCGCACCGGCCGCTACCACGGCTACACCGCCTCCTTCGCCGGCTTCGCCCCCGCCGACCAGCCGCGCGTCACCGTCTACTGCGCCATCCAGAACCCCACCAAGGGCAGTTACTTCGGCGGCCAGATCTGCGGGCCCGTCTACAAGCAGGTGATGGAGTTCGCCCTGAAGACCCTGCAGGTACCCCCCTCCGGCACCCAGCCGCCCCGGCTGCCGGTGAGCTACGACGACCAGTGAGCCGGGGCCGGCCGTGACGACCATCACTCCCGATCCCGGGAACCGCGGCCCGGGGCGCCCCTCGCTTCGCGACGGAGCGGGTGCGCCCGGTACGCTCACCGCCGTGCCACACGCTGATCAGTCCCACACCAGCCCCCAGGGCGCCCCCGCCGTTCCCGCGGGTGCGCCCCGTCCCACCCATGTCCGCCCCGCGCCCCTGGCGGAGCTGGCCGGTCAGCTGGGCATCCCCGCGCCGCAGGGCTCCGGGGCCGCCGTCACCGGCATCACCCACGACTCACGGGCCGTGCGGCCGGGCGACGTCTACGCCGCCCTGCCCGGCGCCCGCTTCCACGGCGCCGACTTCGCGGCCCAGGCCGCAGGCCTCGGCGCCGTCGCCGTGCTGACCGACCCCGCCGGCGCCGAGCGCGCCGCCGCCACCGGGCTGCCCGTGCTCACCGTGGCCGACCCGCGCGCCGTCATGGGCGAGCTGGCCGCCACGATCTACGGCCGTCCGGGTGAGGAACTGCTCCAGATCGGCATCACGGGCACCTCCGGCAAGACCACCACCGCCTACCTCATCGAGGGCGGGCTGCGGGCGGCCGGGGCGCTGACGGGCCTGATCGGCACCGTCGAGTCCCGGATCGGCGACGAGCGGATCAAGTCCGAGCGCACCACCCCCGAGGCCACGGACCTGCAGGCGCTCTTCGCCGTCATGCGCGAGCGCGGCGTCGGCTCGGTGGCCATGGAGGTCTCCAGCCACGCCCTGCGCCTCGGCCGCGTCGACGGCTGCGTCTTCGACGTCGCGGTCTTCAACAACCTCAGCCCGGAGCACATGGAGTTCCACTCCGGCATGGAGGACTACTTCCAGGCCAAGGCGGAGCTCTTCACCAAGACCCGCAGCCGCGCCGGAGTGGTCAACCTCGACGACGAGTACGGCCGCCGGCTCGCCTCCGGCGAGTCCGAGGTGCCCGTGACCACCTTCTCCGCCGAGGGCCACCCCGACGCCGACTGGCGCGCGGCCGACGTCGAGATCGGCCCGTTCGACTCGGTCTTCACGATCCTCGGCCCGCAGGGCGAGCGCGTGCGGGCCAAGGCGCCGCTCGCCGGCCCGTTCAACGTCGCCAACACCCTGGCGGCCGTCGTCGCCCTCGTCGCGGCCGGGATCGACCCGCAGACCGCCGCCGACGGCGTCGGCGCCGTGCCCGGCGTGCCCGGCCGCCTGGAGCGCGTCGACGCCGGCCAGCCCTATCTGGCCGTGGTCGACTACGCGCACAAGACGGATGCCGTCGAATCGGTTCTCCGCGCGCTGCGCAAGGTCTGCAGCGGCCGCATCCACGCCGTCCTCGGCTGCGGCGGCGACCGCGACACCACCAAGCGCGCCCCCATGGGCGCAGCCCTCGCCCGGCTCGCCGACACCGCCGTGCTGACCTCCGACAACCCCCGCTCCGAGGACCCGCTCGCGATCCTCGCCGCCATGCTCACGGGCGCCGCGGAGGTGCCCGTCCACGAGCGCGGCACCGTCCTGCTGCTGGAGGACCGGGCCGACGCGATCGCCGCCGCGGTCGCCCGGGCCGAGGCCGACGACATCGTCCTGGTCCTCGGCAAGGGCCACGAGCAGGGCCAGGACATCAACGGCGTCGTCCGCCCCTTCGACGACCGCCAGGTGCTGCGCGAGGCCGTCGAAGCCGCGCTGCGCTCGTTGACCACGCACCGGAACGACCAGGGATGACAGACCGCCATGCGCGCACAACCCTCCCCCCGGAAGCTCTCCCGAACGGCCGGAGGTAAATCTCAGTGATCGCTCTGTCCCTCGCCGAGATCGCCGCCATCGTCGGCGGGCAGCAGCACGACATACCGGACCCCGGCCGCATGGCCGAAGGCCCGGTCGTGCGCGACTCCCGCGACGTACGGCCCGGCAGCCTCTTCGCCGCCATCGCCGGCGAGCGCGTCGACGGCCACGACTTCGCCGAGCGCGCCGTCGCCGAGGGCGCCGTGGCCGTCCTGGCCACCCGCCCCGTCGGCGTCCCCGCCATCGTCGTCCCGGACGTCGTGGCCGCCCTCGGCGCCCTCGCCCGCGCCGTCGTGGACAAGCTCGGAACCGACGTGGTGGCGCTGACCGGCTCCGCCGGAAAGACCAGCACCAAGGACCTGATCGCCCAGCTGCTGCAGCGGCTCGGCCCCACCGTGTGGACCCCCGGCTCCCTCAACAACGAGATCGGGCTGCCGCTGACGGCCCTGACCGCCGGCCCCGAGACCCGCACCCTCGTCCTGGAGATGGGCGCCCGCGGCATCGGCCACATCCGCTACCTCACCGAGCTGACCCCGCCGCGCATCGGCGTCGTCCTCAACGTCGGCACCGCCCACGTCGGCGAGTTCGGCGGCCGTGAGCAGATCGCCGTGGCCAAGGGCGAGCTCGTCGAGGCGCTGCCCCCGGCGGACGCCGGCGGCGTCGCCGTGCTCAACGCCGACGACCCCCTGGTGCGCGCCATGAGCGCCCGCACCAAGGCCCGCACGCTCCTCTTCGGCGAGGCCGCCGACGCCCACGTGCGCGCCGAGGACGTCCGCCTCACCGCGGCCGGACAGCCCTCCTTCACGCTTCACACACCCACCGGGTGCGCCGCCGTGACCATGCGGCTGTACGGTGAGCACCACGTGTCGAACGCGCTCGCCGCCGCCGCCGTCGCCCATGAGCTGGGCATGCCCGTGACAGAGATCGCCACCGCGCTCTCCGAGGCGGGCCAGCTCTCCCGCTGGCGGATGGAGGTCACCGAGCGCGCGGACGGCGTGACGATCGTCAACGACGCCTACAACGCCAACCCCGAGTCCATGCGAGCCGCGCTGCGCGCGCTGGCCGCCATGGGCGCCGCCGCCACGGCGAAGGGGGCCCGCACGTGGGCGGTGCTCGGTCAGATGGCCGAACTCGGCGAGGAGTCACTCGCCGAGCACGACGCGGTCGGACGGCTCGCCGTCCGGCTCAATGTCGGCAAGCTCGTGGCAGTCGGGGGCAGGGAAGCGGCCTGGCTGCAGATGGGCGCCTATAACGAGGGTTCGTGGGGTGAGGAGTCGGTGCACGTGTCCGACGCGCAGGCGGCGGTCGACCTGTTGCGCAGCGAGCTGCGCCCGGGTGACGTCGTGCTGGTGAAGGCGTCCCGGTCGGTGGGGCTGGAGCGGGTGGCCGAGCAGCTGCTCGCCGTCGACGGTGAGGTCGCCGGCTGATGAACCAGATCCTCTTCGCGGGTGTCATCGGTCTCTTCCTGACCCTCATCGGCACCCCGCTGCTGATCAAGTTCCTCGCCCGCAAGGGCTACGGCCAGTTCATCCGTGACGACGGCCCGCGCGGCCACGCCGGGAAGAAGGGCACGCCCACCATGGGTGGCATCGCCTTCATCCTGGCCACGCTGATCGCCTACGCGCTGACGAAGGTCATCACCAGCCACGAGCCGACCTTCTCCGGTCTGCTGGTGCTGTTCCTGACGGCGGGCATGGGCCTCGTCGGCTTCCTCGACGACTACATCAAGATCGTCAAGCAGCGGAGCCTGGGCCTGCGGGCCAAGGCGAAGATGGCCGGCCAGCTGATCGTCGGCATCGCCTTCGCGGTCCTGGCCCTGCAGTTCGCGGACACCCGCGGCCAGACCCCGGCCTCCACCCGGCTCTCCTTCACCCAGGACTTCGGCTGGTCCGTCGGCCCGGTCATCTTCGTGGTGTGGGCGCTGTTCATGATCCTCGCGATGTCGAACGGCGTGAACCTCACCGACGGCCTCGACGGCCTGGCCACCGGCGCCTCCGTGATGGTCTTCGGCGCCTACGTCTTCATCGGCACCTGGCAGCACGGCCAGTCCTGCGGCAACCCGCTGACCGCCGGCTCCGGCTGTTACGAGGTACGCGATCCACTCGACCTCGCCGTCGTCGCCTCGGCCCTGATGGGCTCCTGCTTCGGCTTCCTGTGGTGGAACACCTCGCCCGCCAAGATCTTCATGGGCGACACCGGTTCGCTGGCCCTCGGCGGCGCCCTCGCGGGCCTCGCGATCTGCTCGCGCACCGAGCTGCTGCTCGCCCTCCTCGGCGGCCTCTTCGTACTGATCACCCTGTCGGTGATCATCCAGGTGGGCTCGTTCCGCCTCACCGGGAAGCGGGTCTTCCGGATGGCCCCGCTCCAGCACCACTTCGAACTCAAGGGGTGGAGCGAAGTCCTCGTGGTGGTCCGCTTCTGGATCATCCAGGGCCTGTGCGTGGCCATCGGCCTCGGAATCTTCTACGCGGGATGGCTGGCCATCAAGTGACGCTCCCCTCCGCCTCCGCCGCCTGGAGCGGCAAGAACATCACCGTCGCCGGTCTCGGCGTGAGCGGCATCAGCGCCGCCCGCGCCCTGGCCGGCCTCGGCGCCCGGGTGACCGTCGTCGACGGCGGCGACTCCCCGAAGCTGCGCGAGCGCGCCGCGGCCCTGGAGGCCGAGGGCATCGCCGTCCGCCTCGGCGACGCCGAGTCCCTGCCCGAGGGCACCGAGCTCGTCGTCACCTCCCCCGGCTGGAAGCCGTCGAGCCCGCTGTTCGCGGCCGCCGCCGCGGCGGGCGTGGAGGTCGTGGGCGACGTGGAGATCGCCTGGCGCCTGCGCGGCGTGAGCGGCCGCAAGCCCGCCGCCTGGCTCGCGGTCACCGGCACCAACGGCAAGACCACCACGGTCCAGATGCTCGCCTCGATCCTCGAGGCCGCCGGCCTGCGCACGCGGGCCGTCGGCAACATCGGCACGCCGATCATCGACGTGGTGCTGGGCGAGGAGGAGTACGACGTCCTCGCCGTCGAGCTCTCCAGCTACCAGCTGCACTGGGCGCCGTCCGTCCGCGCCCACTCCGCGGCCGTCCTGAACCTCGCCCCCGACCACCTCGACTGGCACGGCTCCATGCGGGAGTACGCCGCCGACAAGGGCCGGATCTACGAGGGCAACCAGGTCGCCTGCGTCTACAACGCCGCCGACCCCGCCACCGAGCACCTGGTCCGCCAGGCCGACGTCGAGGAGGGCTGCCGCGCGATCGGCTTCACCCTCGGCGCCCCCGGCCCCTCCATGCTCGGCGTCGTCGAGGGCATCCTCGTGGACCGGGCCTTCGTGGCGGACCGGCAGACGACCGCGCAGGAGCTCGCCGAGGTCTCCGACGTGAAGCCCGCGGCCCCGCACAACGTCGCCAACGCCCTCGCGGCCGCGGCCCTCGCCCGGGCCTTCGGCGTCGAGCCCGCGGCCGTCCGGGAGGGCCTGCGCGCCTTCCGGCCGGACGCCCACCGCATCGCCCACGTCGCGGACGTCGCCGGCGTCGCGTACGTGGACGACTCCAAGGCCACGAACACCCACGCCGCCGAGGCGTCCCTCGCGGCCTACGAGTCGATCGTGTGGATCGCGGGCGGCCTCGCCAAGGGCGCCACCTTCGACAGCCTCGTCACCAAGGCCGCCAAGCGGCTGCGCGGCGTCGTCCTCATCGGGGCCGACCGTGCTCTGATCGCGGAAGCGCTGGCGCGACACGCCCCGGATGTCCCGGTGGTCGACCTCGACCGGACCGACACTGGGGCGATGGCCGCGGCGGTGCGGGAAGCCGCACGGCTCGCCGGGCCGGGGGACACCGTGCTCATGGCCCCGGCCTGCGCCTCGATGGACATGTTCACCGACTACAACAAGCGCGGCGAGGCCTTCGCCGAGGCGGTCCGGGACCTGGCCGGCCAGGAGCCCGGCGGCGCGGGCGCCTAGCGGCACAGCTCCTTGTGACGGCCGGAGGGTTTCGCGGCTCCGGGAAGCCCTCCGGCCGGTCCCGACGGAACGGTGCAGCCGTACGCCGCCGGAGACCAGCGAAGGGGACACCCGGATGCACGCGGACGACATCCTGAGGCCGTCCGGCCCTTGGACGGCCCGGCGCGGCCCCGTCGCACGCTCCGGACCCGCACGGACGGCCCGTCCGCGCCCGGCAGCGGGCCGTGGAGGCGCCGCGGGCCGCGGCGGGCCCGGCGGCCCCAGAGCGCCCCGCGGCAGCCTGCTGGGCGGCCTCAGGCAGCTGCACAGGCGCGCCAAGCGCGCCTGGGACCGCCCCCTGACCGCGTACTACCTGGTGATGGGCGGCTCCCTGCTGATCACCGTGCTCGGCCTCGTCATGGTCTACTCGGCCTCCCAGATCAAGGCCCTGCAGAACGGCCTGCCGCCCACCTTCTTCTTCCGCAAGCAGCTGCTGGCCGCCGCGATCGGCGCCGTCATGCTGCTCCTGGCCGCCCGCATGCCCGTGCGCCTGCTGCGCGTCTTCGCCTACCCCGCGCTCGCCGGCTCGCTCTTCCTGCTCTGCCTGGTGCAGGTGCCGGGCATCGGCGAGACCATCAACGGCAACACCAACTGGATCTCCCTCGGCGGCCCGTTCCAGCTCCAGCCGAGCGAGTTCGCCAAGCTCGCGCTGGTGCTGTGGGGCGCGGACCTGCTGGCCCGCAAGCAGTCCAAGAAGCTGCTCACCCAGTGGAAGCACCTGCTGGTGCCGCTGGTGCCCGTCACCTTCGTGCTGCTCGGCCTGATCATGCTGGGCGGCGACATGGGGACCACTGTGGTGCTCACCACGGTGCTGCTCGGGCTGCTGTGGGTGGCCGGGGCGCCGACGCGGCTGTTCGCCGGGGTCTTCGCCGTCACCGCCGTGCTGGCCGTCCTGTTCATCAAGACCAGCGCCAACCGGATGTCCCGGCTGGCCTGCATCGGGGCCACCGACCCCGGCGATCACGACCAGTGCTGGCAGGCCGTGCACGGAATCTACGCGCTGGCCAACGGCGGCTGGTTCGGTGCCGGGCTCGGGGCGAGCGTGGAGAAATGGGGCGAACTCCCCGAACCTCACACCGACTTCATCTTCGCGATCACCGGCGAGGAGCTGGGCCTGGCGGGGACGCTGTCGGTACTCGCCCTCTTCGCGGCTCTAGGCTATGCGGGTATCCGCGTGGCCGGACGCACGGAGGACCCCTTCGTGAGGTACGCCGCGGGAGGTGTGACCACCTGGATCACGGCCCAGGCCGTGGTCAACATCGGTGCGGTGCTCGGCCTGCTGCCGATCGCCGGTGTCCCCCTGCCGCTGTTCTCCTACGGAGGGTCCGCCCTGCTGCCGACCATGTTCGCCATCGGGCTGCTGATCGCCTTCGCGCGCGACGAACCCGGTGCGCGGGCGGCGCTGGCCATGCGGCAGCCTGGGGTGAGATGGAAGACGATGAGACGGCGCGTCAAGAAGCGACCGTCCGGAGAGCGGTGAATTTCGGTGCATGTCGTACTCGCCGGTGGGGGGACCGCCGGCCACATCGAGCCCGCGCTCGCCCTCGCGGACGCCCTGCGCAGGCAGGACCCGACCGTGGGGATCACGGCGCTCGGCACGGAGCGGGGCCTGGAGACCCGGCTCGTGCCCGAGCGGGGCTATGAGCTCGGTCTCATTCCCGCCGTACCGCTGCCCCGCAAGCCCACACCCGAGCTGATCACCGTCCCCGGGCGGCTGCGCGGCACGATCAAGGCGGCCGAGCAGATCCTGGAGCGCACCAAGGCGGACTGCGTGGTCGGCTTCGGCGGCTACGTGGCGCTGCCCGGCTACCTGGCCGCCAAGCGGCTCGGCGTGCCGATCATCGTGCACGAGGCCAACGCCCGGCCCGGCCTCGCCAACAAGATCGGCTCGCGCTACGCCGCCGGGGTCGCGGTGTCCACCCCGGACAGCAAGCTGCGCAACGCCCGCTACGTGGGCATCCCGCTGCGCCGCACCATCGCCACCCTGGACCGCGGCGCCGCCCGGCCCGAGGCCCGGGCGTACTTCGGGCTCGACCAGAACCTGCCCACGCTGCTGGTCTCCGGCGGCTCGCAGGGCGCCCGCCGGCTGAACGAGGTCGTCCAGGCCGTCGTCCCGTTCCTGCAGCGCGCCGGCATCCAGGTGCTGCACGCGGTCGGTCCGAAGAACGACCTGCCGCGCGTGGACAACATGCCCGGAATGCCGCCCTACATCCCGGTACCGTACGTGGACCGGATGGACCTCGCGTACGCCGCGGCCGACATGATGCTCTGCCGCGCGGGCGCGATGACCGTCGCCGAGCTGTCCGCCGTCGGGCTGCCCGCCGCCTACGTCCCGCTGCCCATCGGCAACGGCGAACAGCGGCTGAACGCCCAGCCGGTCGTCAAGGCCGGCGGCGGACTGCTGGTGGACGACGCCGAGCTGACGCCCGAGTGGGTGCAGAGCCACGTGCTCCCGGTGCTCGCCGACCCGCACCGGCTGTACGAGATGTCCCGTGCCGCCTCCGAGTTCGGCCGCCGGGACGCCGACGACCTGCTCGTCGGCATGGTGTACGAGGCGATTGCCGCCAAGAGAGCGGGCTGACGCCCGGAGCAGGAGGCTGGAGCGTGGCCGGACCGACGACCGCACGGCGCGGTGGCGCGAAGAGCAGCAAGTCGGTGCGGCCCCGCAGCGGCGCTCCCTCCCGGCCGGCCAGGAAGCCGGCCGGGAGGCCGCCCGGGCGCGGCCCGCGCCGCGGCGGTCTGCGCTCCAGGCTGCCCCGCGGCCGCCGGCTGGTGCTGTGGGCGGTGGCCGCCGTACTCGCCGGCGGTGCCGCCGGATGGGCCCTCTACGGCTCCACCTGGCTGCGCGCCACCCGGGTGGAGGTTTCCGGCGCCCGCGTGCTGACGCCCGATGAGGTGCGGGCCGCAGCCGGCGTCCGGCTCGGTGGTCCACTGGTCTCCGTGGACACCGACGCCATCGAGGAACGGCTGCGGGACGCCCTGCCGCGGATCGCCTCGGTCAGGGTCGAGCGGTCCTGGCCGCACACGGTCGCCCTGAAAGTGGTCGAGCGTCAGCCCAAGGCGATCGTCCAGGACGTCGCAAAGGGTGGAAGATTTATCGAAATCGACGGCGAGGGCGTACGGTTCGCCACAGTCGATCAAGCTCCGGGCGGCGTGCCCCGGCTGTCCGTGGAGTCCTCGGACGCCGCCGCGGCCAGCCTGCGCCGGTTCGGCCCCGAGCGGCTGGAGCGCGAGGGCGTCCGGGTCGCCGAGGCGCTGCCCGAGGCCGTGCGGGCGGACACCCGCACCATCCGCGTACGCTCGTACGACTCCATCACCCTGGAGCTGACGGGCGGTCGGACGGTCGTGTGGGGCAGCGGGGAGCGGGGCGAGGCGAAGGCCCGTGCGCTGACGGCTCTGCTGAAGGCCGCGCGGGGTGCCGACCGCTTCGACGTGAGCGCTCCCAGCGCTCCCGCGGCGTCGGGGAGTTGACGGCCGGGGTGGCCGGGCAGCACCCTGGCTGGCTACGGCTATGGGTGATCACATAGGGTGAAAAGAAAAACGGGAGGTTCGGCGTGTTCGTTGAACGCGCGCGGCTTGTCGACTTAGTGTCCTGTTCGGAGAACCCCAGCGAACAGCGGCACCGGTAACCCTAAACTTCACGT
The DNA here is from genome assembly GCF_013394065.1 of Streptomyces rectiverticillatus. NCBI lineage: Bacteria > Bacillati > Actinomycetota > Actinomycetes > Kitasatosporales > Streptomycetaceae > Streptomyces > Streptomyces rectiverticillatus. The sequence continues at coordinate 2,028,386 of NZ_CP040752.1, read as the reverse complement.
TGAGGGTTCGGGTCGGCACTGAACCGTCCCCCAGGCATACGTAACTCGAGGCGAGAGGCCTTCGACGTGGCAGCACCGCAGAACTACCTCGCAGTCATCAAGGTCGTCGGCATCGGCGGCGGTGGCGTGAACGCCATCAACCGGATGATCGAGGTCGGTCTCAAGGGCGTCGAGTTCATCGCGATCAACACCGATGCACAGGCCCTGCTGATGAGCGACGCCGACGTCAAGCTCGACGTCGGCCGTGAGCTCACCCGCGGCCTCGGCGCCGGCGCCAACCCCGACGTCGGCCGCAAGGCCGCCGAGGACCACCGCGAGGAGATCGAGGAGGTCCTCAAGGGGGCCGACATGGTCTTCGTGACCGCGGGCGAGGGCGGCGGCACCGGCACCGGCGGCGCCCCCGTCGTCGCCAACATCGCCCGTTCGCTGGGCGCCCTGACGATCGGTGTGGTCACCCGGCCGTTCACCTTCGAGGGCCGCCGCCGTGCGAACCAGGCGGAGGACGGCATCGCGGGGCTGCGCGACGAGGTCGACACCCTCATCGTGATCCCGAACGACCGGCTGCTGTCCATCTCGGACCGTCAGGTGAGCGTGCTCGACGCGTTCAAGTCCGCGGACCAGGTGCTGCTGTCGGGCGTCCAGGGCATCACCGACCTGATCACCACCCCGGGCCTGATCAACCTCGACTTCGCCGACGTCAAGTCCGTGATGTCCGAGGCGGGCTCGGCGCTCATGGGCATCGGCTCGGCCCGCGGCGACGACCGCGCGGTGGCCGCGGCCGAGATGGCGATCTCCTCGCCGCTGCTGGAGGCGTCCATCGACGGCGCCCGCGGCGTCCTGCTCTCCATCTCCGGCGGCTCCGACCTCGGTCTCTTCGAGATCAACGAGGCCGCCCAGCTGGTCAGCGAGGCCGCCCACCCCGAGGCCAACATCATCTTCGGTGCCGTCATCGACGACGCCCTGGGTGACGAGGTCCGGGTCACCGTCATCGCCGCCGGCTTCGACGGCGGCCAGCCGCCGGCCAAGGGCAGCCGCGACAAGGTGCTCGGCTCCTCCTACGGCTCCGGCCGCGAGGAGACCCCGGCCGCCGCGGCCCCGCGCCCGGCCACCCCGGCCGAGCCCTCCCGCCCGTCCTTCGGCGGCCTGGGCAGCGTGACCCCGCGCACCGAGGAGCCCGCGGCCGACCCGGTACCGGTCAACGAGCTCCCCCCGCCGCCGGTCTCCTCCCCGCAGGTCCCGCCGGCCCGTCCGTACCAGGACTCGACCGCCGAGGAACTGGACGTTCCGGACTTCCTCAAGTAGGACGTACGAGCGAGTGAGCGGCATAGGACGACAGCACGCAGTGACATCGGAAGCTGTCTCGCACGATCAGCACGAGAGCGGCGCGCACTTCGCCTTCACCGACAGGTGGGGCGGGGTGAGCGCCGCTCCGTATGACGAGCTGAACCTCGGCGGCGCGGTCGGCGACGACCCGGCCGCCGTCCGGGCCAACCGGGAGCGCGCGGCGAAGTCGCTCGGCCTCGACCCGGCGGACGTCGTCTGGATGAACCAGGTGCACGGCCGGGACGTGGCCGTGGTCGACGGCCCCTGGCGGAGCGCCGGAATCCCCGCGGTCGACGGGGTGGTGACCGCCCGTCGGGGTCTGGCCCTCGCGGTCCTGACCGCGGACTGCACCCCGGTGCTCCTCGCCGACCCGGTCGCCGGAGTCGTGGGCGCGGCCCACGCCGGCCGCCCGGGTCTGGTCGCGGGAGTGGTTCCCGCGACCGTCGAGATGATGATCACTCTCGGCGCGGACCCCGCCCGGATCCTCGCGTACACCGGCCCCGCGGTCTGCGGCCTGTGCTACGAGGTGCCCGAGGCGATGCGGGCCGAGGTCGCCGAGGCCGTGCCCGAGGCCTGGGCCACCACCCGGCAGGGCACCCCGGCCGTGGACGTGGCCGCGGGGGTGCGCGCCCAACTCGCCCGGCTCGGCGTGACGATGAGCGGACAATCTCACATCTGCACGCTGGAGTCGGCTGATCACTTCTCGTACCGGCGCGAGCGCACTACGGGGCGACTTGCTAGCTATGTCTGGTTGGACTGAGAGCTGTGACGGACCGGAGAACGGAACTCGCCGACAACCTGGCCCGCGTGGAGGAACGTATCTCCGCGGCCTGCGCCGCGGCGGGTCGCCCGCGTGAGGACGTGACCCTGATCGTGGTCACCAAGACCTACCCCGCCAGTGACGTGCGACTCCTCGCCGAGCTCGGGGTGCGCCACGTCGCGGAGAACCGCGACCAGGACGCGGCGCCGAAGGCGGCCGAGTGCGCGGACCTGCCCCTCACCTGGCACTTCGTCGGACAATTGCAGACGAACAAGGTGCGTTCGGTGGCCGGTTATGCCGACTTTGTGCATTCGGTCGACCGGACCCGCCTCGTCACCGCACTCTCCACGGCGGCCGCCAAGGCCGGCCGGACCCTGGACTGCCTGATTCAGGTGGCACTTGACGCAGAGTCGGGTGAACGGGGTGAAAGGGGTGGAGTCGCTCCTGACGGGGTGACAGAACTCGCCGATGCGCTCGCCGGTGCCGAAGCGCTGCGCCCGGCCGGCCTGATGACGGTCGCTCCGCTCGTCGGACCATATGCCGGGCGTCCGCGGGCCGCCTTCGAGCGGCTGATGGAAATCTCAACGGGCCTGCGCGCGGCCCATCCTGCTGCGAACATGGTGTCAGCAGGGATGAGCGCGGATCTGGATGACGCCGTGGCCGCCGGGGCGACACATGTACGTGTCGGATCGGCGGTACTCGGAGTCCGACCCAGGCTCGGGTAACGTCGCCAAGAAGTCGGACCACAGCAAAAAATATGGTCATTCCCGTCAGAAGGCGGGCAGACCGCGTGGATCCAAGGCGCCGTTGACGGAGCCGATCCACCACAGAGCGGAGGACGCAGAGAATGGCCGGCGCGATGCGCAAGATGGCGGTCTACCTCGGCCTCGTGGAGGACGATGGGTACGACGGCCCGGGGTTCGACCCCGACGACGAGTTCGAACCCGAGCCGGAGCCCGACCGACGCAGGCAGCAGCATCAGCAACACCTCGCACAACAGACGCAATCGGACGAACCGGTTCGAGTCGCCCAGCCGCCTGCACAGCGCGAACCCGCTCCGCTCACAGCGGAAACGGGACGACCCGCCCGAATCGCACCCGTGGCGTCCATCACACCCGAACGCCACTCTCTGGAGAAGAACGCACCGGTGATCATGCCCAAGGTTGTGTCCGAGCGGGAGCCCTACCGCATCACGACGTTGCACCCCCGGACCTACAACGAAGCCCGTACCATCGGGGAACACTTCCGCGAGGGCACTCCGGTGATCATGAATCTGACGGAGATGGACGACACGGATGCGAAGCGACTTGTCGACTTCGCCGCCGGCCTCGTCTTCGGTCTCCACGGCAGCATCGAGCGGGTGACGCAGAAGGTGTTCCTGCTGTCTCCTGCTAACGTCGATGTCACGGCGGAGGACAAGGCCCGCATCGCAGAGGGTGGGTTCTTCAATCAGAGCTGAGACGCAATACCTGGCGATACCGGGAGAATGACGGCCGAACAGGCCGGGTACGAGCAAGGGGAGAGGGAAGCGCGAGATGAGCATCGCACTGCAGGTGATCTACATCGCGTTGTATTGCTTCCTATTTGTACTGATCTTCCGGCTGGTGATGGATTACGTCTTCCAGTTCGCTCGCTCATGGCAACCCGGTAAGGCGATGGTGGTCATCCTTGAGGCCACCTACACTGTCACCGATCCGCCACTCAAGCTTCTGCGGCGGTTCATTCCGCCGCTGCGTCTCGGGGGCGTGGCGCTCGACCTGTCCTTCTTCGTATTGATGATTATCGTCTTCATCCTGATCCGCGTCGTGGAGCAGGTGTGAACGATACGGTCTTGCCGATTGCCGACGACTACGTTGAGGTGAAGAAGAGATGCCGTTGACCCCCGAGGACGTGCGGAACAAGCAGTTCACGACCGTCCGTCTCCGAGAAGGCTATGACGAGGACGAGGTCGATGCCTTCCTGGACGAGGTCGAGGCCGAACTGACCCGTCTGCTCCGCGAGAACGAGGACCTGCGCGCCAAGCTGGCCGCCGCCACGCGTGCCGCCGCGCAGAACCAGCAGCAGGGCATGCGCAAGCCCGAGCCGCAGGACCAGCGACCCGGCGGGGCTCCGGTGCCCGCCGCCATATCCGGACCGCAGCCGGTGCCGCAGCAGCAGCAGATGGGCGGCCCGCCGCAGCTGCCGGGCGGTGCCCCGCAGCTTCCGGCCGGCCCCAGCGGTCACGGCCACGGTCCCCAGGGTCCGCACGGTCCCGGCCCGATGGGTCAGAACGGTCCCGGCCCCATGGGTCAGAACGGTCCGATGGGCGGCCCCATGGGCGGTCCCATGGGGCAGAACGGTCCGATGGGTCAGAACGGAATGGGGCAGAACGGTCCCATGGGGCAGAACCCCATGGGTCAGAACGGCCCCATGGGCGGCCCGCAGCTGCCGCAGCCGGGCCAGGGCCCGGGCGGTGACAGCGCCGCCCGTGTGCTCTCGCTCGCTCAGCAGACCGCCGACCAGGCGATCGCGGAGGCCCGTTCCGAGGCCAACAAGATCGTCGGCGAGGCGCGCAGCCGGGCCGAGGGCCTGGAGCGGGACGCCCGCGCCAAGGCCGACGCCCTGGAGCGGGACGCGCAGGAGAAGCACCGTGTCGCGATGGGCTCCCTGGAGTCCGCCCGCGCCACGCTGGAGCGCAAGGTCGAGGACCTGCGCGGCTTCGAGCGCGAGTACCGCACCCGTCTGAAGTCCTACCTGGAGAGCCAGCTGCGCCAGCTGGAGAACCAGGCGGACGACTCGCTGGCCCCGCCCCGCAACCCCAACACCCCGTCGCTGCCCGCGGCCCCCTCGATGAGCGGGTCGATGGCTCCGGCAGGTGCGGGCATGGGCGGCCACAGCATGGGCGGCAACCCGTCCATGGGTGGCAACACCTCGATGGGTGGCAACTCCTCCATGGGCGGCCCGTCCTACGGTGGCCAGCAGCAGATGTCCCCGGCGATGACCCAGCCGATGGCACCGGTGCGGCCGCAGGGCCAGCAGCCGATGCAGCAGGCGCCGTCCCCCATGCGGGGCTTCCTCATCGACGAGGACGACAACTGAGGCGCCCGTACGGCCGCTAGTCGGCAGTCGGTCGGTCGGCAGTCATAAAAGGGCCGGGCCCCTGGGATTCCCCAGGGGCCCGGCCCTTTTATGCGCTTCATTTCGCCTGTCAGGCAATACGACATATGACAATTGCCGGGCGAGGGTTTCCCTCGCCCGGCAATTGTCGGTTTTATCAGGCCTCGGTCGTCTTGCGGAGACGGAACGTCAGCGAAAGCGCCTCGTCGGTGAAAGGCTCACCGTACGATCCGTCGGCCTCGCCCGTGGCGAAGTCCGTGGCCAGGACCTCGTCCGCAATCAGGGAGGCGTGCTCCGAGAGGGCGGTACGGACTTCCTCGGCCGCCGACTCCCAGCGCACGGCGATCCGGTCGGCGACGTCGAGGCCGCTGTTCTTGCGGGCCTCCTGGATGAGCCGGACGGCATCGCGGGCGAGGCCCGCGCGGCGCAGCTCCGGGGTGATCTCCAGGTCGAGGGCCACCGTCGCACCAGAGTCCGAGGCCACCGACCAGCCCTCGCGGGGCGTTTCGGTGATGATGACCTCGTCGGGGGAGAGGGTGACCGTCTCGCCGTCCACCTCGACCGAGGCCGTGCCCTCGCGCAGGGCCAGCGACAGCGCCGCGGCGTCGGCCCCGGCGACGGCCTTGGCGACCGCCTGGACGCCCTTGCCGAACCGCTTGCCCAGGGCACGGAAGTTGGCCTTGGCGGTGGTGTCGACCAGGGACCCCCCGACCTCCGACAGGGAGGCGAGGGAGGAGACGTTGAGCTCCTCGGCGATCTGGGCGCGCAGCTCGGCGCCCAGCTCCTCGAAGCCGGCCGAGGCCACCAGCGCGCGGGAGAGCGGCTGGCGGGTCTTGACACCGGACTCCGCGCGGGTGGCGCGGCCCAGCTCGACCAGGCGCCGCACGAGCAGCATCTGCTGCGACAGCTTCGGATCGACGAGGGCGGCGTCCGCCACCGGCCAGGTGGCCAGGTGGACCGACTCGGGGGCCTGCGGGTCGACGGGGACCACGAGGTCCTGCCAGACGCGCTCGGTGATGAACGGCACCAGCGGGGCCATCAGGCGGGTCACCGTCTCGACGACCTCGTGGAGGGTGCGCAGCGCGGCCGCGTCACCCTGCCAGAACCGGCGGCGCGAGCGGCGCACGTACCAGTTGGACAGGTCGTCGACGAAGGAGGACAGCAGCTTGCCGGCCCGCTGGGTGTCGTAGGCCTCCATGGCCTCGGTGACCTGGCCGACGAGGGCGTTGAGCTCGCCGAGCAGCCAGCGGTCCAGCAGCGGGCGGTCGGCCGGGGCCGGGTCCGAGGCGCTGGGCGCCCAGCCGGACGTACGGGCGTAGAGGGCCTGGAAGGCGACCGTGTTCCAGTAGGTGAGGAGCGTCTTGCGGACGACCTCCTGGATGGTGCCGTGGCCCACGCGGCGCGCGGCCCACGGGGAGCCGCCGGCCGCCATGAACCAGCGGACGGCGTCGGCGCCGTGCTGGTCCATCAGGGGGATCGGCTGGAGGATGTTGCCCAGGTGCTTGGACATCTTCCGGCCGTCCTCGGCGAGGATGTGGCCCAGGCAGACGACGTTCTCGTAACTCGACTTGTCGAAGACGAGGGTGCCGACGGCCATCAGCGTGTAGAACCAGCCGCGGGTCTGGTCGATGGCCTCCGAGATGAACTGCGCCGGGTAGCGCTGCTCGAAGAGCTCCTTGTTCTTGTACGGGTAGCCCCACTGCGCGAACGGCATCGAGCCCGAGTCGTACCAGGCGTCGATGACCTCCGGCACGCGCACGGCCGTGTGCGAGCAGCCCTCGGCGGTGCAGGTGAAGGTGACGTCGTCGATGTAGGGGCGGTGCGGGTCCAGGCCGCTCTGGTCGGTGCCGGTGAGCTCGGTGAGCTCGGCCAGCGAGCCGACGCAGGTGAGGTGGTCGTCCTCGCAGCGCCAGATGGGCAGCGGCGTGCCCCAGTAGCGGTTGCGGGAGAGCGCCCAGTCGATGTTGTTGTTCAGCCAGTCGCCGAAGCGGCCGTGCTTGACCGACTCGGGGAACCAGTTGGTCTTCTCGTTCTCCTCGAGCAGCCGGTCCTTCACGGCGGTGGTGCGGATGTACCAGGACGGCTGCGCGTAGTAGAGCAGCGCGGTGTGGCAGCGCCAGCAGTGCGGGTAGCTGTGCTCGTAGGCGATGTGCTTGAAGAGCAGGCCGCGCTCGGTGAGGTCCGCGACGAGCTTCTCGTCGGCCTTCTTGAAGAACTGGCCGCCGACGAGGCCGAGGCCCTCCTCGAAGGTGCCGTCCGGGCGGACCGGGTTGACGACCGGCAGGCCGTAGGCGCGGCAGGTCCTGAGGTCGTCCTCACCGAAGGCGGGCGCCTGGTGGACCAGGCCCGTGCCGTCCTCGGTGGTGACGTAGTCGGCGTTGACGACGAAGTTGGCGCCCTCCAGCTCGACCAGGTCGAACGGGCGGCGGTAGGCCCAGCGCTCCATCTCGCGGCCGGTGAAGGACTGCCCCGTCGCGGTCCAGCCCTCGCCGAGGGCCTTCTCCAGCAGCGGCTCGGCGACGACCAGCTGCTCGGTGCCGTCGGTGGCGACGACATAGGTGACGTCGGGGTGCGCGGCGGCGGCCGTGTTGGAGACCAGGGTCCAGGGGGTGGTCGTCCACACCAGCAGCGAGGCCTCGCCCGCGAGCGGGCCGGAGGTCAGCGGGAAGCGGACGAAGACGGAGGGGTCGACGACCGTCTCGTAGCCCTGGGCCAGCTCGTGGTCCGACAGGCCGGTGCCGCAGCGGGGGCACCAGGGGGCCACGCGGTGGTCCTGGACCAGCAGGCCCTTGTTGAAGATCTCCTTCAGGGACCACCAGACGGACTGGACGTAGTCCGGGTCCATCGTGCGGTAGGCGTCGTCCAGGTCGACCCAGTAGCCCATGCGGGTGGTGAGCTCGGCGAAGGCGTCCGTGTGGCGGGTGACGGACTCGCGGCACTTGTCGTTGAAGGCCGCGATGCCGTACGCCTCGATGTCCTGCTTGCCCGAGAAGCCCAGCTCCTTCTCCACCGCGAGCTCCACCGGCAGGCCGTGGCAGTCCCAGCCGGCCTTGCGGCCGACGTGGTAGCCCTGCATCGTGCGGAAGCGGGGGAAGACGTCCTTGAAGACGCGGGCCTCGATGTGGTGCGCGCCCGGCATGCCGTTGGCCGTGGGCGGGCCCTCGTAGAACACCCACTCGGGGCGGCCCTCGGACTGCTCGAGGCTACGGGCGAAGACCTTGCTCTCGCGCCAGAACTCGAGCACGGCGTGCTCCAGGGCGGGCAGGTCCACCTGGGCGGGTACCTGGTGGTACTGCGGCTGGGGACTCATGTGAGGCTTCCTCCGGCGGAACGTCATTGCGCTGTCCGTCGGAGGGACGAGATGCGCTGCGCGCGCTTCCCGCGGTACCACCCTCCTTGGCCGGTGGCGATGCCGCCGGCCCCCTCATTAGGGGCGCGATGCCGGCTCTACTGACCCGCCGGTCAGCTCCCGGGGGCGTTCTTCCGGCGGCTCCGGGGTGATCTTCACACCGCGCACGCCCCCGGGCTCCCACCGTCCCCGGGTCGCTACAGGCTGCGTGCGGCGCTACTCGTCCCTTCCACGCCTTTCGCTGCGCCCAGTGTACGGGGCCGGACCGGACGCGGCCCACCGGTTTCGGCCGGGGCCGGGCGGGGGACGGGCGCAGTCCGATTACAGGGCCGGGGGCGGGGCACAACCGAGGAGACCGGCGTGCCCCGTTGCCGCGTGCCCGGTGGAGTTTTATCGTTCCGGCACGATTCGCGCGCAAGATCATAAAATGTGAAGGGGCCGCGGTCATGGTGGCGAAGAGAGCGGCAGCGGACGCCGCTTCCGCGAAGGGCAAGGCCCACGGGGCCACCGGGTCCGCTGCCGCGGGGGCCACCGGAAAGACCGCCAGGACCTCCAAGGCCGCCGAAGCCGCCAAAGCCGCCGGAGGCGGCGGGACCGCGGCGAAGAAGGCGCCACCGGCACGCAAGACCACGAAGACGGCGTCCGCCGGGGGCGGGGGGAAGGCGGCCAGGGCGACGTCGGCTGCGGGTAAGGCTGCGCCGGCTAAGAAGACGGCTGCCGGGTCAGCCGAGCGGGCGGCCAAGGCGTCGGCTCCGGGGAAGGCGTCGTCGGTGGCGGGTCATGCCGCCAAGGCCGCGGGCGGCGGGAAGGCCGCCTCGGCTAAGAAGTCGGCTGCCGTGGGCGTGGCCGGGTCGGCCGAGAAGGCGGCCAAGGCGTCCGGTAAGGCTGCCAAAGCCGCGGGCGGGGGTAGGAAGGCTGCGGCTGCTAAGAAGACGGCTGCCGGGGGTGCGACCGGGGCGGCTGAGAAGGCGGCTAGGACGTCGGTGGCGGGTCATGCTGCCAAGGCCGCGGGCGGCGGGAAGGCTGCCTCGGCTAAGAAGGCGGCTGCCGTGGGCGTGGCCGGGTCGGCCGAGAAGGCGGCCAAGGCGTCCGCTTCGGCCAAGAAGGCGTCGCCCTCGAAGGCCGCCGCGAAGGCGGCCTCGGCAGGTAGGGCGGCGAAGGTCTCCGCTTCGGCCGGGGCCGTGGCGAAGAAGGCGTCTGCCGGGAAGAAGGCGGTGGCCTCGGCCGAGGAGCCGGCTGCCGCCAAGACGTCCAAGACGTCCGCCGGGGGAAAGAAGGCGGCGGCCGCCGCGGAGCGCGCCCCCCGGGCGGTCGGCAAGCGCGCCGCAGGCGAGAAGGCCGCCCCCATCGAGAAGGCCGCACCTGCCCAGAGGGCGGTGCCCGCGAAGAAGACGGGAGCCAGGACGGTGGCTGCGAAGAAGACGATGGACGGGACACAGGCCGCCGGGAAGGTGCCGGGGGCCCGCACGGGCCCCGCGGAGCCCGGTGAGCTGGCCGTGCGGCCGGGGGAGGAGCCCTGGTCGCCGGGCGAGGTGGCCGAGGCCCGGACGGAGCTGCAGAGCGAGGTGCTGCGGCTGCGGGCGGAGATCGCCCACTCGGAGGAGGCGATCACCGGCCTGATGCGGGACTCGGGTGACGGCGCGGGCGACGACCAGGCCGACACCGGCACCAAGAACATCACCCGGGAGCACGAGCTGGCCCTGGCGGCCAACGCCCGGGAGATGCTGGACCAGACCGAGCGGGCGCTGGAACGGCTCGACGCGGGCACGTACGGGCTCTGCGAGAACTGCGGGAAGCCCATCGGCAAGGCCCGCATGCAGGCGTTCCCGCGGGCCACCCTGTGCGTGGAGTGCAAACAGCGCCAGGAACGCCGCTGACCCCCTCGCACGGGCGTGCCGTACCCTCGTCCTCAGTCAGGCAGGCCCTGGCGACCTGGACGACGTCGAAGGACTCACGTGACAGAGGCGGAACAGACCACCACCGGCACGCCGGAGGCCGCGGAACCGACCACGGCCAAGGGCGGGCGACGCATCGCGGTACTCCTGGCGGTGGCCGCCTTCGCCTATGTCCTGGACCTCGGCAGCAAGCTGTTCGTGGTCGCGAAGCTGGAGCACCACGACCCGATCGAGGTGTTCGGCACCTGGCTGCAGCTGGAGGTGGTCCGCAACCGCGGTGCCGCCTTCGGCATCGGCGAGGCGATGACGATCGTCTTCACGGTGATCGCCTCCGCCGTGATCGTGGTGATCGCGCGGATCGCCCGCAAGCTCTACAGCCTGCCGTGGGCGATCGCGCTCGGCCTGCTGCTCGGCGGTGCGCTGGGCAACCTCACGGACCGCCTGTTCCGCGCCCCGGGCGGCTTCGAGGGCGGTGTCGTCGACTTCATCGCGCCCGCGCACTTCGCGGTCTTCAACCTCGCCGACTCCGCGATCGTCTGCGGCGGCTTCCTGATCGTGATCCTGTCCTTCCGCGGGCTGGACCCGGACGGCACGGTCCACCAGGACTGAGCCCGGGGCGGGGGTGTCGCACCCGTCCGTCATACTCGACGGGTGAGCACCATTCCCGAGATCCGCGCCCTGCCCGTACCCGACGGCCTGGAAGGCGAGCGCGTCGACGCCGCCATCGCCCGTATGTTCGGCTTTTCCCGCACCAAGGCGGCCGAGCTGGCGGCCGCGGGCAAGGTCCAGCTGGACGGGGCGGAGGCCGGGAAGTCCGACCGCGTGACCGGCGGGGCCTGGCTCGAGGTCGAGATGCCCGCCGCACCCGCCCCGGTGCAGATCGTCGCCGAGCCCGTCGAGGGCATGGAGATCGTCCATGACGACGACGACATCGTCGTGATCGTCAAGCCGGTCGGCGTGGCGGCCCACCCCAGCCCCGGCTGGACGGGCCCGACGGTCATCGGCGGCCTGGCCGCCGCGGGCTACCGCATCTCCACCTCCGGTGCCGCCGAGCGCCAGGGCATCGTGCACCGCCTGGACGTGGGCACCTCCGGCCTGATGGTCGTCGCCAAGTCCGAGCGCGCCTACACCCTGCTCAAGCAGCAGTTCCGCGAGCGCACGGTCGACAAGCGCTACCACACGCTGGTCCAGGGGCACCCCGATCCGATGAGCGGCACCATCGACGCCCCGATCGGCCGTCACCCCAACCACGACTACAAGTGGGCCGTCACCGCCGAGGGCAAGCCCTCGGTCACCCACTACGACCTGATCGAGGCGTTCCGCGCGGCCAGCCTGCTGGACGTGAAGCTGGAGACCGGCCGTACGCACCAGATCCGTGTGCACATGGCCGCCCACCGCCACCCCTGCGTCGGCGACCTCACCTACGGCGCCGACCCGACCCTCGCCAAGCGCCTCAAGCTCACCCGCCAGTGGCTGCACGCCGTGCGGCTGGGCTTCGAGCACCCCGAGGACGGCCGCTGGGTCGAGTTCGAGAGCTCCTACCCCGAGGACCTGCAGCGCGCGCTGGATACGGTGCGCGCCGAGAGCGCCTGAGCCCCGTGGGTGCCGTGGGTGCCGTGGGCGCCGCGCAGGGGATCATGGTCCGCGTCGTCGGCCCCGACGGGCTGCCCGGCTGTCACGCCGTGCGCCGCGAGGTCTTCGTCGGCGAGCAGTGCATCCCCGAGGCCGAGGAGATGGACGCGTACGACGTCCACGCCGTCCACCTCCTGGCCACCGGCCCGGCCGGCCCCGTCGGCACGGTCCGCTTCCTGCACGGTGCACCGGCCCGGACGAAGTACGGCCACGCGGGCGTCGAGGACGACGTCACGGCCGTCCTCGGCCGGCTCGCCGTCTCCCGTGCCGCGCGCGGCACGGGCCTGGGCGCCGGGCTCGTCCTGGCCGTCGAGGCGGAGGCCCGCCGGCTGGGCCTGGCCCGGGTCTACCTGGAGGCCCAGACGCACGCCCTCGGCTTCTACGAGCGGCTCGGCTATGCGGCCCACGGGCCCGAGTTCGACGAGGGCAGCGGCATACCGCACCGTGCGATGACGAAGGCGCTGTGAGCAGCGCACCCTGACTTCGTCCGGAATCTCCGGAAGATCCGGGTTGGTCCGGTTCATGGCAGGCTGGGAAAACGATCGCCTTCCCGATCCGCCCGGAGGACGTCCGTGGACCAGCTCGCCCTGCTGTTCGTGCTGCTGATCGGGGCGCTGGTCATGGTGCCCGTCGCGGACCGGCTGCGCCTGCCGGCCCCCGTCCTCATGACGCTGGGCGGCATCGTCCTCGCGCTGCTGCCCTTCGTGCCCAACGTGGAGATGCCGCCGGAGTTCATCCTCCCGCTGGTGCTGCCGCCCCTGCTCTACGTGTCCGTGCAGCGCACGTCCTGGCGGCAGTTCCAGGCCAACGTCCGGCCCATCCTGCTGCTCGCGGTCGCCCTGGTGTTCGTGACGACCGCGGCCGTGGCCGCCGTCGCCGACGCCATCGTGCCCGGCATCTCCCTCGCCGCGGCCGTCGCCCTCGGCGCCCTCGTCGCCCCGCCCGACCCGGTGGCCGCGACGGCCGTCGCGGGCTCGCTCGGGCTGCCGCGCCGCCTGGTCTCCATCCTGGAGGGCGAGGGGCTCTTCAACGACGTGACGGCCATCGTGCTCTACCACGTGGCCATCGCGGCGGCCGTCAGCGGCAGCTTCTCCGCCCCGAAGGCCGCGGGCGAGTTCGTGCTGTCCGCCGTGGTCGCCCTCGCGGTCGGGCTCGCGCTCGGCTGGGCGGCCAAGAAGCTCATGGACGTCCTCGGCGACGCGACCCTCCAGATCGGCCTCACCCTGCTCGTGCCCTTCGGCCCCTACGTCCTCGCCGAGGAGCTCAAGGGTTCCGGCGTGCTCGCCGTGCTCGTCACCGGGCTCTTCCTCGCCGAGTACGCCGGTGACGCCGACGACGTGCTCGGCCGGCTCGCCCGGCACTCGTTCTGGGAAGTCGTCGACACCCTCGTCACCGGCGTCGCCTTCGGCCTCATCGGCCTCGAACTCCACCACGTCCTGCGGACCGCCTCCGGCCGGTGGAGCGAGATGCTGGGCATCGGCGCTGTCGTCGTCGCGGTCGTCGTCGGCGTACGGCTGCTGTGGCTGCTGCCCGCCGCGTGGCTGGCCAAACAGCTGCACAGCCGGCGGGACATCGACGAGGACGTCCCCGTCAGCTGGCGCGAGACGGTCGTGATGTGGTGGTCCGGGATGCGCGGTGTCGCCTCCGTCGCGCTCGCCCTCGCCATCCCGCACACGCAGGACGACAAGACGCCCTTCCCCGCCCGCGACGAGATCGTCTTCGTCGCCTTCGCCGTCATCCTCGCCACGCTCGTCCTGCAGGGCCTCACCCTGCCGTGGCTCGTGCGGCGGCTCGGCGTGCAGTCCGACTCCGACGCCGAGCGGGAGCTCGCCCGGCTGCTCGCCGTCCGCGCCGCGAAGGCCGCCAAGGGGCGGCTGAAGGAGATCCAGGAGACCGAGGAACTCCCCGACGACATGGTCGAGCAGCTCACGCGGCGCGCGTACGACGTCGGCGCCCGTATCAGCCCCGACATGGTCGACGAGGAACGGCGCGAGGCGCATGCGCAGCGGGTGGAGAGGATCCGGGTGACACAACGCATCCAGGCCGAGATGCTCTCGGCCGCCCGCCGGGAGGTCCTGGCGGCCCGCAGCGAACCGGGAGCGGACCCGGAGGTCGTGGACCGGGTCCTCCGCCACCTGGACGTCCGCAGCCTACGCGGCGGCTGACCGCCGGGGGCCACGTCACGCGTCCGACGCCGGGCCCGCCACCGCCGGGGGCACGGTCCCGCGCCCGAGCCGCAACCGGCACCGCCGGGCTGCGCCGTGGGGGCTGGTCGCCGCTGTGGCGGGTTTCCTTGGGTACCAACCTGCTGTCTTGCCGACAGGCAAGAAATCTCCGCCGCGACGGTGATCCGCCCGCGAAGGCCTGTCCGGCGGTGCCGAACCGGCCGTGCCTTCCGGCGGCAGAGCGGCCGGGCCCTTCTTCCGCCGTCGCGGCGGTGACAAGCTCATGACGGCGCACCCCGGCGGTGCCGAACCGGTACGCCCTGGCGGGCCGCGGGGCCGGCCCCCGGCGGCGCCGGAACCGGGCGCACCCCGCAGCCCCCCGAACCCAGGCGGAGCCTACGTCGTGCCGGGGCCCGGGCCGATGTCCTCCGACGTCGGTGGGGCCTGGCGGCGGTCCGGAGCCTGATCCAGGCCCGGGGCCGGCGCCGTGTTGATGCGCGGCAGTGCGTACGGGTGTTCCCGCCGCAGCCACTCGATCAGCTGCTCCCGCACCACGCACCGCAGCGTCCAGATGTCGTCGGCGTCCTTCGCCGTCAGCAGCGCCCGCACCTGGATCGTCGTCGGGGTCGTGTCGGTGATCACCAGGCTCCAGGACCGCCCGTCCCACTCCGGCAGGTCCTTGAGGAGCCCGTGCAGCCGGTCCCGCATGAGGTCTATGGGCGTGGAGTGGTCCAGGTGGAAGAAGACCGTGCCGGTCATCCGGGGGTTGCTGCGGGACCAGTTCTCGAAGGGACGGCTGGTGAAGTACGACACCGGCATGGTGATGCGCCGTTCGTCCCAGGTGGTCACCACCAGATAGGTGAGAGTGATCTCCTCCACCCGGCCCCACTCGCCGTCCACGACGACCGTGTCCCCGATGCGCACGACGTCGCCGAAGGCGATCTGCAGTCCGGCGAAGAGGTTGGCGAGCGTGGACTGCGCCGCCACACCGGCGACGATGCCGAGCAGACCGGCCGAGGCCAGCACGGACACCCCGGCGGCCCGCATGGCGGGGAAGGTGAGCAGCATCGACGCCACCGCGACCACGCACACGACGGCCGTGACGATCCGCCGGATGAGCGTCACCTGGGTCCGTACCCGGCGCACCCGGGCCGCGTCCTCGGCGCGCGCGGCGTAGCGCGCGTAGGCGGCCTCCACTATGGCGACGGCGACCCGCACCACCAGCCACGCGCAGGCGCCGATCAGCACGAGCGTCAGCACCTGGCCGACCACCTCCTCGTGGTCCGGCAGGATGCCGGCCGAGCGGTAGCCGCCGCGCAGCAGCGCCGTGCACAGGACGACCTGGAGGGGGAGCCGGCACCGGCGCAGCAGGTCCCACAGGGGCGTCTCGGGGTGCCGCTCGTCGATTCTGCGCAGGACGTGGTCGGCCACCCACCCCACGGCCAGGGTGACGATCAACGCTCCGCCGATGACGGACAGCGGACGCAGTACGCCCTCCATGGACACCTCAGCTCCTTCCGGCCGGCTGCTGGCGGGGCACTCACCGGGTGGCGCTTCACCCCGACCGTAGCTGGCACGATGGGAGGCACGCGATCCACCTGTTAGGAAGTGACTCCAGTGGCGTCCTCTACCACGATTGTCCTTTTTCATTCGGCTTACGGCCTGAGGCCGGCCGTGCACGCCGCCGCCGAGCGCCTGCGCGCCGCCGGGCACGAGGTGCACGTGCCGGACCTCTACGAGGGCCGGACCGCGGACACGGTGGAGGACGGCATGGCCGTCAAGGACGAGATCGGCCGCGAGGAGCTGCTGCGCCGCGCCGTCACCGCGGTGGCGCCGCTGTCGGACCGGGGCCTGGTCTACGCCGGCTTCTCGCTCGGCGGGTCGATCGCGCAGACCCTGGCGCTGGGCGACGAGAAGGCGCGCGGCCTGCTGCTCCTGCACGGCACCTCGGACCTGGCCGAGGACGCCGCCGTGGACGAGCTGCCCGTCCAGCTGCACGTCGCCGACCCGGACCCGTTCGAGCCGCACGACTGGCTCAACGCCTGGTACCTGCGCATGGGCCGGGCCGGGGCGGACGTGGAGGTCCACAGGTACCCCGGGGCGGGGCACCTGTTCACGGACCCGGACCTCGCGGACTACGACGAGGAGGCAGCGGAGAGGGCCTGGCGCGTCGCGCTGGCCTTCCTGGAGGAGATCGGCGGCTAGGCCGCGGTCCGGGCGCGCATCACCGTACCGGCGTCTTCACCCGCTCGACCTGCTGCGTGCCCGAGCGCGTCCGGTACGACCGGCTCCACTCGGTCGTCGCCTTCGGGTCGGTCTTGTCGGAGAGGACGTAGTAGTCCATCTGCGCCTGCTCGGGGGTGATGTCGAGGACCCCGTAGCCGTGGGAGTCCATGTCCACCCACTTGGCGTGCCGGTTGGCGGCCTTGATGGCGGTGACCGCGGCGAGCGAGACGGTGTGCGGGGCCACGCCCAGGAGGTCGTCCAGGTTGTCGGAGCTCACCGACGTGACGACGAACTCGGTGGCGACGGACGGCGACAGCGGGTACGTGGCGGCCTTCTTGGGCACGTCGTTGGCCCACGCCATGTGGATGTCACCGGTCAGGAAGACGGTGTTGCGGATCCCGCGGTCGCTCAGGTGGGCGAGGAGCTCGCGCCGGTCGTCGGTGTAGCCGTCCCACTGGTCGGTGCTCACGGCTATGCCTCCGGCGGGCAGGCCCAGCAGCTTGGCGAGCGGCTCCAGCAGGTGGGCGGGCAGGGCGCCGAAGGCGAACGGGGAGATCATCACGGGGTTGCCGACGAGGCGCCAGGTGGTGTCGGAGGAGGCGAGCCCGGCCTTCAGCCAGTCGAGCTGGGCGCGCCCGGTGATCGTGCGCTCGGGGTCGTCGGCCTTGCCGTTGCCCGGCCCCACCTGCTGCGACCGGAAGGATCTGAGGTCCAGCAGGTGCAGGTCGGCGAGGTTGCCGAAGCGCAGGCGGCGGTACGTGGTGCCCTCGGTGGACGGGCGCACCGGCATCCACTCGAAGTAGGCCTGCTTGGCCGCCGCCATGCGCGCGGCCCACTCGCCCTCGGCGCCGGGGGTGTGGTTCTCGGCCCCGCCCGCCCAGGCGTCGTTGGCGATCTCGTGGTCGTCCCAGATGGCCACGAAGGGGTGGGTCCGGTGGAGGGCCTGCAGATCGGGGTCCGTCTTGTAACGGCCGTGGCGGGTGCGGTAGTCGGCGAGGGTGACGATCTCGTGGGACGGCGCGTGCGGGCGGACGACCTGCTTCGGGGGCGGGTAGACGCCGGAGGCGTACTCGTAGATGTAGTCGCCGAGGTGCAGGACCGCGTCCAGGTCGCGGCGGTCCGCGAGGTGGCGGTAGGCGGCGAAGTGACCGGACTCCCAGTTGGCGCAGGAAACGACGCCGAAGCGGATGCCGGTGACGGCCGCGCCCGCTGCGGGTGCCGTACGGGTGCGGGCGGCGGGGGAGTGCGTGCCGCCGGCGGTGAAGCGGTACCAGTAGCCGGTGGCCGGGCGCAGGCCGCGGACGTCCGCCTTGACGGTGTGGTCGCTCGCGGCCGTCGCGGTGACCGTGCCGCGGGCGACGACCCTGCCGAACGCCTCGTCCTCGGCGACCTCCCAGGCCACCTCCACGTCCGCGCCGCGGCCCGAGCCGGGCACGGCGTCGGGGGAGGGAGTGACGCGCGTCCACAGCAGGACGCCGTCGGGCAGCGGGTCGCCCGAGGCGACGCCGTGCAGGAAGACGGACGGGTCCGCGGCGTGCGCCGGGGCGGCTGCGGCCAGTGGCAGGAGGGCGACGGTCGCGGCGCCGGCGACGGCCGTGACGGCGGTGCGGCGCGATATGCAGGAGTCGATGGTCACGGACCATCACCTTACTGCCCGGTAAGCCGCGGGGCGGACGAAACCTGACAGTTCGTCCGCCCCTCGCCGTCCCGTCACTACTTCTTCGGGCCGAATTCCTTGTCGATCGCCGCGATGAAGGACTCCTTGGCCATCGGCGGGTTGCCGTTCGGGCCCTTCAGCTGCTTGTCGCCGTGGAGCAGGGCCGGGGTGCCGCCGATCTTGTTCTTCTCGAACAGCGTGCCCATCTCGACGGCCCACTTGTCGAAGGTGCCCTCGTTGACGGCCTTCTCGAAGTCCTTGTTGCCCTTCAGGGCCGGGACCTGCTGCGCGATCTCGATCAGGCGTGCGTCCTTGGCGAAGGCGTCGTCGCGCTCGTCGGGGTGGTTCTTCGGGGAGTAGAGCGCTTCCTTGTACGCGACGAAGGCGTCCGGGCTGACGTTGAGCGCGGCGCCGAGGGCGCTGACGGCGTTCTTCGAGCCGGTGCCCTTGGCCAGGTCGTCGATGAAGTTCACCATGACGAACCGGACCTTGTAGCGGCCGTCCTTGACGTCCTGGCGCAGCTGGGCGCCGGACTCGTTCTCGAAGGCGGCGCAGGACGGGCAGCGCGGGTCCTCGTAGACCGTGAGGGTCTCCTTGGCCTTGGCGTCGCCGAGGACGATCTCGTTGCCGTTCTCGCCGGTGGTGTTGGCAGGCTTGACCAGGGCCTTGTCGCCCGCCCAGCTGCTGCCGGCGGCCTTGTCGTCGTTCATGTTGGTCACGGCGTAGCCGACGCCGCCGGCTATCGCGAGGACGACGACGATGGCGCCGGCGACGACGAGCTGACGGCGCGTCTTGTCCCGGCGGGCCTGGCGCTCGCGCTCGGCGCGCAGCCGCTCGCGCGCGGCCTGCTTGTTCTGCTGGTTGTTGCGGTTGCTCATGATGTCTTCTCCGGTGTGGACGTACGGGAATGGGGGGACCGCGTGGCTCAGGCAGCTGCCGGAGCGAGGGGCGGTCCACGCCGTACGACGGAGTGGACGAGGAGGGGGAGGCCGCGCGCACGGAGCGTGCGGCGCGCGGGGCGTACGCGTGCGCCCCGGGCGGCGGGAGCCGCCGGGGAGGCGAAGGCCAGGAGCAGGGGGCCGAAGGCGAAGGCGGCGGCCGTGCGCAGCAGCTGGGCCAGGGCCGCCTCGCCTCGGCGCAGCCAGGCGGCGGCCAGCAGGCCCACCACGACGTGGCCGGCGAGCAGCAGCCAGGGCAGCGCGGAGCCGGTGACCGGCCCGGCGCCGCCCTCGGCGGCCATGCGGGCCAGCGGGGTGCCGACCTCGCCGCGGCAGGCGAGGTCGAGGCCCAGGAAGTGCAGCGGGCCCGCGACGGGCCCGCCGGCCCGCCCGTAACAGGCGTGCTGGCCCGCCGTGAACACGGTGTCCGCCGTGAGCTCCAGAGGAACCATCAGCGCGGCGATGGACCCGAAGCCGCGCTCGCGGCCCGCGAGGGCGTAGGCGACAGTGAAGAAGACCGCCGACAGCACGGCGACCGTGGCGGCGGGAAGGGGCGTACGGGAGAGCAGGACGTGCGAAGCGGCGGACAGCGTGACACAGAGCGCCGTGAAGAGCGCTGCGCGCAGCGCCCTCAATCGAACTCCCGTCCCCTCCATGAGGCCGAAGTCTGCCACGGCAGCCGTTAAGTGTCGTGTCAAGATTCGGCATCGTTGAACGCCGCCGGAGGGGACGGGAACCCGGGCGGAAACCCGGACGGGAGGACCGTCAGGACTTCAGGGCCGCGTCGACGGCCTTGGTGTACTGCTCGGGGGTGATCGGGACGTTCTTCCCGTCCTCCGCCGTCAGCTTCTTGCCGTCGAGCTTGAGGGTCGGCGTGCCGGTGACGTCCTTGGTCTCGTCGAACTCGTCGGACACCGTCAGCGCCCACTTGTCGAAGGTGCCGTCCTTGACGTTCTTCTCGAAGTCCTTGTTGCCCTTGAGCGCCGGGACCTCGTTGGCGACCTTCAGCAGGACGTCGTCCTTGGCGTAGTCGTCCTTCGTCTCCTCGGGGTGGTTGGCCTTGGAGTAGAGGGCCTTGTTGTAGGCGCTGAAGGCCTCGGGGCTCACGTTCAGGGCGGCGCCCAGCGCGCTGAGGGCGTTCTTGGAGCCGCTGCCGCCGAAGTTGCGGTCGAGGAACGTGGCGACGTGGTACGAGACCTTGTACTTGCCTTCCTTGACGTCCTTGCCGATCGTGCCGCCGACGCTCTGCTCGAAGACCGAGCAGATCGGGCAGCGCATGTCCTGGTAGAGATCCAGGGTGTGCTTGGCGTTCTTGTCACCGATCGTGATCTGGGTGCCCTTGTCGCCGGCCGTGTTGGCGGGCTTGACGAGCTCCTTCTTGGACGCGGCCTCCCACGCCGCGTTCAGCCCGCTCTTGCCGTCCTTGCCCAGCTGGGAGACGGCCACGACGATGCCTGCACCGACGGCCAGGACCGCGACGACGGCTCCGCCGACGACGAGCTGGCGGCGCGTCCTGTCCTTCTTGGCCTGGCGCTCGCGCTCGGCGCGCAGCCGCTCGCGTGCGGACTGCTTGTTCTCCCAGTTGTTGCGCTTGCTCATGGTCTTGCTCTCCGTGCTCGGTCGTGCGTGGTGCGTCGTGCGTGATGGGTGTGCTCAGGCGGGGGCGGGCCCGGGCGGCGGCCCACGGCGGACGACGGAGTGCACGAGCAGAGGGAGGGCCGGTGCCTTGCGGGCGGGCCCGGCGGCCCGCACGGGCGCGGTGCGGTGCCGCCCGCCCGCGGTGGCCGTGGCGAGGGCCGGAAGCAGGCGGCGCAGGGCCGCCCCGGCGAGCGCGTCCAGCAGCCGGACCAGCGCCGCCTCGCCGAGCCGCAGCCATGCGGCGGCCAGGAGGCCGACGCCTACGTGGGCGGCGAGCAGCAGCCACGCGGCGGTGCCGGGCCCCGGCGCGGGGGCGAAGGGGCCGCCGACCGTGCCGCCGCCGCACAGGGCGGTCAGCGCGCCCGGTACGGCGTGCCCGCCCGTGCCGTAGCAGCTCTCCTGGCCGGTGGAGAAGAGGGCGTCGGAGGCCAGCTCCAGTGGGACGAACAGCGCGGCGATCCGCGCGAAGCCGCGCTCGCGGCCCGCCAGGGCGTACGCGAGCGCGAAGACGGCGGCTGCGCTCACCGCGACCGTCGCCAGGGGCAGGCCGGTGCCGGACAGCAGCACGTGGGAGCCCGCGGACAGCGTCACGCACAGCGCTGTGAACAGCGCCGCGCGCAGTGCCCGCAGCCGTGCCGCCGATATGTCCATGGGGAACGAGTCTGGCACGGCCCGCTGTAAACCGTGACTAAAGGCGGTCCTAGAGGCCGGGGATGCGGCCGTTGCGGAAGAGGTCCACGAAGATCTGGTGGTCCGCGCGGGCCCGGGCGCCGTAGGAGTGGGCGAAGCCGGTCAGCAGCTCCGCGAAGCCCTCCTCGTCGGCGGCGATCACGGCGTCGATGGCCCGCTCGGTGGAGAAGGGCACCAGGGAGTGGCCGCTCTGGTCGTCCGCCGCGGCGTGCATGGCGGCCGTGGCGCGGCCCAGGTCGGCGACGACCGCCGCGATCTCGGCCGGGTCGTCGATGTCCGACCAGTCCAGGTCGACCGCGTACGGCGAGACCTCGGCCACCAGCTGACCCGTGCCGTTCAGCTCGGTCCAGCCCAGCCACGGGTCGGCGTGGGCCTGCAGCGCGCGCTGGGAGATCACCGTGCGGTGGCCCTCGTGCCGGAAGTAGTCGCGCACGGCGCGGTCGGTGATGTGCCGGGAGACCGCCGGGGTCTGCGCCTGCTTCATGTAGATGACGACGTCGTTCTCCAGGGCGTCGCTGTTGCCCTCCAGGAGGATGTTGTACGAGGGCAGGCCGGCGCTGCCGATCCCGATGCCGCGGCGGCCGACGACGTCCTTGACCCGGTAGGAGTCGGGGCGGGAGAGGCTCGTGTCCGGGAGGGTCTCCAGATAGCCGTCGAAGGCCGCGAGGATCTTGTAGCGCGTGGCCGCGTCCAGCTCGACGGCGCCGCCGTCGGCGGCGAAGCGGCGGTCGAAGTCCCGGATCTCCGTCATGGAGGCGAGCAGCCCGAAGCGCGTCATCGCGCGGGCCTCGCGCAGGGCGCCGAGCAGGGGGCCGTCGGCGGTGTCGAGGGTGAAGGGCGTGTGGCCGTCGTCCGTGGCTCCGGTGGCCAGGGCGTGGATGCGCTCGCGGTAGGCGGCGGCGTAGGTCCGCACCAGCTCGGTGATCATCTCGTCGCTGAGCGCCTTGGTGTAGCCGATCAGGGCGACGGAGGCGGCGAAGCGCTTGAGGTCCCAGGTGAAGGGGCCGACGTAGGCCTCGTCGAAGTCGTTGACGTTGAAGACCAGGCGGCCGCCCGCGTCCATGTACGTGCCGAAGTTCTCGGCGTGCAGGTCGCCGTGGATCCACACCCGGCTCGTGCGCTCGTCCAGATACGGCCCGGCGGCGCCCTCGGGCGCCTCCGCGGCCAGGTCCCGGTAGAACAGGCACGCCGTGCCCCGGTAGAAGGCGAAGGCGGAGGCCGCCATCTTCCGGAACTTCACCCGGAAGGCGGCGGGGTCGGCAGCGAGCAGCTCGCCGAAGGCGGTGTCGAAAACGGCGAGGATCTCCTCGCCGCGCTGCGCGGCCCGGTCGTGCTCGGTCGCCATCGCGGGGTCCTCCTGGGGTGGGGCATGGAGCGAACATCAGTGCTGTGGTGCTCAACGCGTGAGGCTACCGGCGCGTGCCCGCGGCTGTCGGTGGGGGCCGGTAACCTTCAAAACTGTCCCGCCCGACCCGCAGCCACCACCGCCGGAGGTCTCCCACCGTGGCCACGAAGCCGCCCTTCACGCACCTGCACGTCCACACCCAGTACTCCCTGCTGGACGGTGCCGCGCGGCTCAAGGACATGTTCAATGCCTGCAATGAGATGGGCATGACACACATCGCCATGTCCGACCACGGCAACCTGCACGGCGCGTACGACTTCTTCCATCAGGCGAAGAAGGCGGAGATCACCCCGATCATCGGCATCGAGGCCTATGTCGCGCCCGAGTCCCGGCGCAACAAGCGACGTATCCAGTGGGGCCAGCCGCACCAGAAGCGCGATGACGTGTCCGGTTCAGGTGGATATACGCATAAGACGATCTGGGCGGCCGACGTCACCGGCCTGCACAACCTCTTCCGGCTCTCCTCCGACGCCTACGCCGAGGGCTGGCTGACCAAGTGGCCCCGGATGGACAAGGAGACCATCGCCCAGTGGTCCGAGGGCCTGATCGCCTCCACCGGCTGCCCCTCGGGCGAGGTGCAGACCCGGCTCCGCCTCGGCCAGTTCGACGAGGCGATCCAGGCCGCCAGCGACTACAAGGACATCTTCGGCGAGGGCCGGTACTTCCTGGAGCTGATGGACCACGGCATCGAGATCGAGCGCCGCGTCCGCGACGGCCTGCTGGAGATCGGCAAGAAGCTCGGCATCCCGCCCCTGGTCACCAACGACTCGCACTACACCTACGCGCACGAGGCCGAGGCCCACGACGCCCTGCTCTGCATCCAGACCGGCAAGAACCTCTCCGACCCGGACCGCTTCCGCTTCGACGGCTCCGGCTACTACCTGAAGTCCACGGACGAGATGTACGCCATCGACTCCTCGGACGCCTGGCAGGAGGGCTGCGCGAACACCCGCCTGGTCGCGGAGCAGATCAACACCGAGGGCATGTTCACGGCCAAGAACCTCATGCCCAAGTTCGACATCCCCGAGGGCTACACCGAGGTCACCTGGTTCCGCGAGGAGACCATGCGGGGCATGCACCGCCGCTTCCCCGGCGGCATCCCCGACGACCGCATGAAGCAGGTCGAGTACGAGATGGACACCATCATCTCGATGGGCTTCCCGGGCTACTTCCTCGTGGTCGCCGACTTCATCATGTGGGCCAAGAAGCAGGGCATCGCCGTCGGCCCCGGCCGGGGCTCCGCGGCCGGCTCGATCGTCGCCTACGCCATGGGCATCACCGACCTCGACCCGATCCCGCACGGCCTGATCTTCGAGCGGTTCCTCAACCCCGAGCGCATCTCCATGCCCGATGTCGACATCGACTTCGACGAGCGCCGGCGCGCCGAGGTGATCCGGTACGTCACCGAGAAGTACGGCGCCGACAAGGTCGCCATGATCGGCACCTACGGCACCATCAAGGCCAAGAACGCCATCAAGGACTCCGCCCGCGTCCTGGGCTACCCGTACGCGATGGGCGACCGCCTCACCAAGGCGATGCCCGCCGACGTCCTCGGCAAGGGCATCCCGCTCTCCGGCATCCTCGACCCGCAGCACCCGCGCTACAGCGAGGCCGGCGAGATCCGGGGGATGTACGAGAACGAGCCGGACGTGAAGAAGGTCATCGACACCGCGCGTGGCGTCGAGGGCCTGGTCCGGCAGATGGGCGTGCACGCGGCCGGCGTGATCATGTCCAGTGAGACGATCACCGACCACGTCCCGGTCTGGGTCCGGCACACCGACGGCGTGACCATCACGCAGTGGGACTACCCGAGCTGTGAGTCGCTCGGCCTGCTGAAGATGGACTTCCTCGGCCTGCGCAACCTCACGATCATGGACGACGCCGTCAAGATGGTGAAGGCCAACAAGGGGGTCGACATCGACCTCCTGGCCCTCCCGCTCGACGACCCCACGACCTTCGAGCTGCTCCAGCGCGGCGACACCCTCGGCGTCTTCCAGTTCGACGGCGGGCCCATGCGGTCCCTGCTGCGGCTGATGAAGCCCGACAACTTCGAAGACATCTCCGCCGTGTCCGCCCTGTACCGGCCGGGCCCGATGGGCATGAACTCGCACACGAACTACGCCCTGCGCAAGAACGGCCAGCAGGAGATCACGCCGATCCACCCGGAGCTGAAGGAGCCCCTCGAAGAGGTCCTCGGCGTCACCTACGGTCTGATCGTCTACCAGGAGCAGGTGCAGAAGGCCGCGCAGATCGTCGCCGGGTACTCGCTCGGCGAGGCCGACATCCTCCGCCGCGTCATGGGCAAGAAGAAGCCCGACGAGCTGGCGAAGAACTTCGTCTTCTTCAAGGAAGGCGCGCAGAAGAAGGGCTTCTCCGACGAAGCCATCCAGGCCCTGTGGGACGTGCTGGTCCCCTTCGCCGGCTACGCCTTCAACAAGGCCCACTCCGCCGCGTACGGCCTCGTCTCGTACTGGACCGCCTACCTCAAGGCGAACTACCCCGCCGAGTACATGTCCGCGCTGCTCACCTCCGTGCGCGACGACAAGGACAAGTCGGCGATCTATCTGAACGAGTGCCGGCGCATGGGCATCAAGGTGCTCCCGCCGAACGTCAACGAGTCCGAGGCCAACTTCGCCGCCCAGGGTGACGACGTGATCCTCTTCGGCCTCACCGCCGTCCGCAACGTCGGACAGAACGTGGTCGACTCGATCATCCGCTGCCGCAAGGCCAAGGGGAAGTACAGCTCCTTCCCCGACTTCCTCGACAAGGTCGAGGCCGTCGTCTGCAACAAGCGCACCGTCGAATCGCTGATCAAGGCCGGCGCCTTCGACGAGATGGGCCACACCCGCAAGGGCCTCACCGCGCACTACGAACCGATGATCGACAACGTGGTCCAGGTCAAGCGCAAGGAGGCCGAGGGACAGTTCGACCTCTTCGGCGGCATGGGTGACGACACCGGCGACGACGGGCCCGGCTTCGGGCTGGACGTGGAGTTCTCCGACGTCGAGTGGGAGAAGGCCTACCTGCTCGCGCAGGAGCGCGAGATGCTCGGCCTCTACGTCTCCGACCACCCGCTCTTCGGCATCGAGCACGTCCTCAACGACAAGGCGGACGCCGGGATCTCCCAGCTCACCGGCGGTGAGCACGCCGACGGCGCGATCGTCACCATCGGCGGCATCATCTCCGGCCTGCAGCGCAAGATGACCAAGCAGGGCAACGCCTGGGCCATCGCCAGCGTCGAGGACCTGGCCGGATCGATCGACTGCATGTTCTTCCCCGCCACCTACCAGCTGGTCTCCACTCAGCTCGTCGAGGACGCGGTCGTCTTCGTCAAGGGCCGCCTCGACAAGCGCGAGGACATCCCCCGCCTGGTCGCCATGGAGCTGATGGTCCCCGACCTTTCCAACGCGGGCACCAACGCCCCCGTGATCATCACCATCCCCACGGTGAAGGTCACCCCGCCCATGGTCGAGCGGCTCGGCCAGGTGCTCACCCACCACCGCGGCTCCACCGAGGTGCGGATCAAGCTCCAGGGCCCGCGGAAGACCACCGTCCTGCGCCTGGACCGGCACCGGGTCACTCCCGACCCGGCGCTCTTCGGCGATCTCAAGCAGCTGCTCGGCCCGTCCTGCCTGGCCGGCTGAGCACCGGCCCAACCCGTACCCGCGCACGAGGGGCGCGCCCGGATCCTCCGGGCGCGCCCCTCGCTGCATCAAAGCGCCGCCGGGCGCCGTCGCATATCGGCCGGATGTTGTCCGGGCACCGCTCAGTTGTGCCCGAAGCGCTTCTGCTTGCTCTTGCGAGCCATGTCGCCCGGGGTGACCTGCGTGGCCCGCTGCTCGCTCTGGGACTCGATCGAGGAGCTCTTGGCCTGCTGCTGCCCGCGCTCGGCGGCGCTGGCCCGCTGCTGGCTCCTGTCCTGTTTCTTGTTCTTCGCCATGCTCAGCCTCCACTCGGGGTGTCCCCCCGCCGAACACACTCGCACGCACCGGCGAATGGCGCATTTCGGGTAATTACCGTGCGTGATCCGTGCACTTACCGCCGGGAAGGCGTATCCGCCACGCCGAAGATCCAGTTCGGACTGATAACCCCCGCACGGTCGGGCAGACTCCAGGGAAAGCCGAGGAGAACCGGGGCACTGCCGTGCCGGGGGGCGACCGCAATTTCTGCACGCACAGAAAGAGGGTGGAACGTGGACCGCTGCGTCGTCCTGGTGGACGCCGGGTACCTGCTGGGCGCCGCCGCGAGCCTGCTGGCCGGCGAGCCCGCCCGGTCCCGTATCTCCGTCGACCACGCGATCCTCATCCAGGGGCTGCGTGAGCGCGCCGAGGCCGAGACCGAGCAGCCCCTGCTGAGGATCTACTGGTTCGACGGCGCGCCCGACCGGGTGCCCCAGCCCGAGCACCGCAGGCTGCGCGTCATGCCCCGCGTCACCGTCCGGCTGGGGGCCCTGACCCGCAGCGACGGCCGCTGGGCGCAGAAGGGCGTCGACGCCGCCATGCACGCCGAGCTCACCGAGCTCGCCCGCAACCGGGCCTGCTCCGACATCGTGCTCGTCACCGGCGACGGCGACCTCCTCCCGGGCCTGATGTCCGCCAAGGAGCACGGCGTCGCCGTCCACCTGTGGGCCGTCCAGGCCGCCGACGGCGACTACAACCAGTCCGAGGACCTCGTCGCCGAGGCCGACGAGCGCCGCGTCCTCGACCGCACGTGGATCACCCGCGCCGTCCGCGCCAAGGAGCTCACCGGGCCCTGCGCCCCGCAGCCCGCGCCCCGCCCCGAGATCGCCGCGATCCTCTCCGCCCCCCTCCCCGAGACCGCAGGGGCGGGCGCGGCCCCGTCCCCCCGCCAGGCCGAGCCGGTCCCCGCCGAGCGCAACGGCTCCCGGCCCGCCGCGGCCCCCGGCACCGACGGCGAGCGCGACGAGCAGGACGCGCCGGAGGCCCCCGCCGCCCGGGGTGTGCCCACCCCCAAAGACCTCGCCATCCTCGGCCGTGGCCCCGCCGGCCAGCCCGCCGCGGCCCAGTCCGGCCCCGGCGGGCAGCCGGGCCAGGGCGGCGGCCAGGGCGGCGCCCTCGCCGCCAACGCCACCCTGCGCTGGTCCTCCGACAAGGGCTGGATCGAGCGCGGCACCGGCACCGGGCTCGGCGAGCCCCCCGAAACCGCCTCCCTGCCGATGCTCGCCCAGCTCACCAGCGCCGAGCAGCGCTGGGCGGACCGCGAGGAGGACATCACCACCGTCGGCGGCGACCCCTTCGAGGTCGGCCAGGTCTTCGCCCGGCGCTGGGCCGAGCGCCTCACCGACGCCGTCCACCTGCAGCACCTCTCCACGGAGTACCCGCGCATCCCGCACCGCATCGACGGCGAGCTGCTCCGCTACGCCGCCCGGTTCGGCCTCCTCGCCCACAAGGACGACCAGATCGACGAGCACGACCGCTATGCGATCCGTGCCGGATTCTGGCGCGAAATCGACGCGCGCACGGCCGCGGAGAAGGCGCCGGTGGGCGACTGACGGCACCACACCCCGCCTTCGGGCGCCCCAACGGCCGGGGCGCGAGCCCAACCGCGTACCCTCATAGCTCGTGAGGACGGGCGTGAATGAGGCGGCGGCAGCCGTCACGGTGTGCACCGTGCGCGGCCTGGTCAAGACCTACCCCGCCGCGCGCGGCCGCCGCGGCGCGCCCGGGACCGCGGCCGTGCGCGCCAGCGACGGCATCGACCTGGAGGTCCGGCGCGGCGAGATCTTCGGACTGCTCGGCCCCAACGGAGCCGGCAAGTCCACCCTGGTGCGCCAGCTGACCGGCCTGCTCCGGCCCGACGAGGGCAGCGTCGAGCTCCTCGGCCACGACCTCGTGCGCCACCCCGAGCGCGCCGCCCGGCTCGTCGGCTACCTCGGCCAGGAGTCGACCGCGCTCGACGAGCTGACGGTCTCCCTCGCCGCCGAGACCACCGGCCGGCTGCGCGGCCTCGGCCTGCGCGCCGCCCGCGCCGAGCGCGACGCCGTCCTCGAGGAGCTGGGCCTGACGGACCTCGCCGGGCGCGCACTGAAGAAGCTCTCCGGCGGCCAGCGCCGGCTGGCCTGCTTCGCCGCCGCGCTCGTCGGCGACCGGCCCGTGCTCGTCCTCGACGAACCCACCGCCGGCATGGACCCCGTGGCCCGCCGCGCCGTCTGGGCCGCCGTCGACCGGCGGCGCGCCGAGCGCGGCGCGACCGTCCTGCTCGTCACCCACAACGTCATCGAGGCCGAGACCGTCCTCGACCGCGTCGCCGTGCTGGAGCGCGGACGCATCATCGCCTGCGACACCCCCGCGGGGCTGAAGGAGCTCGTCGGCGACGAGGTCCGCGTCGAGCTCGTCTGGCGCGACGAGGCCCCGCTGAACGTCCCCGAGGTCGCCGCGCTGCGCGAAGCCGCGCACGCCGCGGGGCGCCGCTGGACGCTGCGGCTCGCCCCCGCCGAGGCGCGCGCGGCCGTCGCCGCCGTGACCGGCGGGCCCGCCTTCGCCGCGCTCGACGACTTCACGCTGACCACACCGAGCCTGGAGGATGTGTACCTGGCGCTCGGCGGCCGCGCGGACGGGCTGGTGAAGGCGTGACGGTGCCGACCGGGGCGAGGGCGAGAAGGGGTCACCGGACCCGACCGAACAGGAGCTGTGCCGGGTGAGTGCTGTATCCGCAGAGGCGGTGTCCGGGGCGGTCCGGACCGGGAGCGACTCCCGGCCGCGGTCCGGCGGCGAAGGCGCCGCCCCGCTCGCGCCCAGGGCGAAGCTGCTGCCCGCCCTGGCCGCCGTGTACCGCGCGCAGCTCTCGCGGGCCAAGGTGGCGCGTATCCCGCTGCTCTTCGTGGCCACGTTCCAGTCCGTCGGCATCATGATCATGATGCGCGGGGTGGTGGACGGCGGCGACGAGGCGCGGGCCGTCGTGGCCGGCTCCAGCGTGCTCGTCGTGGCCTTCGTCGCCCTCAACCTCCTCGCCCAGTACTTCGGGCAGCTGCGCGCCGGCGGCGGCCTGGACCACTACGCGACGCTGCCGGTGCCGCCCGCGGCCGTGGTCCTCGGCGCCGCGGGCGCGTACGCCTCCTTCACCGTGCCCGGCACGGCCGTCACCGCGGTCGTCGGCAGCGTGCTCTTCGACCTGCCGATGGGGCACCTGTGGGTGCTCGCCGCGGTGATCCCCCTCTCCGGCGCCGCCCTCGCCGGGCTCGGCGCGGCCCTCGGCCTGCTCGCCCCCCGGCAGGAGCTGGCCACGCTCTGCGGGCAGCTGGGCATGTCGGCCGCGCTGCTGCTGGGCGTGCTGCCCGCCGCCCGCATGCCCGCGCCCATCTCCTACGCCCGTGACCTGCTGCCCTCCACGTACGGGGTGGAGGCGCTGGCCCGCAGCTTCGACGCGAGCCCCGACTGGGCCCTGGTCGCGGCCGACCTCGGCGTGTGCGCCGCCGTCGGCGTGGTGTCGCTGGCCGCGGCGACCTGGGCGTACCGCCGGGCGGCCGTGCGGTGACGCGCCCGCACCGTCCTGCCGCGGGCCCGGCCGCCCCGACCTGGCACGATGACAGGGTGAGCGCACCCCTGACACCGCATGACCCGCCCGCCGACGAGCAGCCTGCCGACAAGCAGCCCGCCGACGAGCAGCCCGCCGGGGACAGCCCCGCCGTTCTCTCCGCCGACCGGGAGGAGCTCCGCACCGAGGCGCGGCAGGCCGCGGTCGTCGCCGCGGCGGTGGCCGTCGCCGGAGTGCTGCTCGGGCTGCTGTGGGTGTGGCTGGCGCCGCGCGTGCCGCTGATCTCGGACGGCAAGGCGGTGTACCTCAAGAACAGCGAAGGGGAGCAGGCGATCGGCGCCGACAGCACGTTCGTGCTGCTGGCGCTCGGGTTCGGCGCGTTGAGCGGCGCGGTCGTCTTCCTGCTCCGCCGCCGCGGGGGCCTGCCGCTGGTCATCGGCCTCGCGGCCGGCTCCCTGGTCGCCTCGGTGATCGCCTGGCGCGTGGGCGCTGCGCTCGGCCCGTCGACGGACGTGGTGGCGGCCGCCCGCGCGGCGGGGCGCGGTGTCGTCTTCGACGCCCCGCTCAAGCTCGCGGCCAAGGGCGCGCTGCTGGCGTGGCCGCTGGCGGCGATGGCGGTGCACCTGGTCTTGACGGCTCTGTTCGGCCCCCGCGATCCCGAGCCGGAGCCGCACTGGACGTCGGGGGAGCCGGACGTTCAGGCCTGAGCCGGCTCCGGAACCGCCGGATGCGTATGCGTGCGGCTCAGCGCCGTTGCGGCGGAGGGGGTCGCCCCGGGCCCGCCCTTTCACCGTTTCCTCCTGCGGAGGGCCGGGACCCGGAGGTGCCGAGCCGGCCGGCTGTCGGATTCCAGGCCGGCCCGGCGAGGGCCTACGCCGGCCTGCGGCCGTGGTTGGCGCGGTTCTTCTTCAGCCGCCAGCGGCGCTTGCGGGTGCGCTTCGACATGGGCGTCCCTCCCGAGTCGCGGGCCGCACGTACGGCGGCCCGCTCCCCACGGTCGTAGTCGAGGGACGGGCGGCCGTCCAGACCCCCGGCGCCCGCAGGGTCACGCGCGGGTGATGGGCGCGATCACCGCGCCCGTGAGAGCCGCCAGGTCGGCGGGGGAGAGCTCGACCTCCAGGCCGCGCCGCCCCGCCGAGACGCAGATGGTCGCGTGGGAGCGCGCGGAGGCGTCCAGCGCGGTCGGCAGGCGCCGGCGCTGCCCGAGCGGGGAGATACCGCCCCGTACGTACCCCGTGGTGCGCTCGGCGGCCGCCGGATCGGCCATGGCCGCCCGCTTGCCGCCGACCGCCGCCGCCAGCGCCTTGAGGTCGAGCGAGCCGGAGACGGGCACGACGGCCACGGTCAGGGCGCCGTCGACCTCGGCGACGAGCGTCTTGAAGACCTGCGCGGGATCGCGCCCGAGCGCCTCCGCGGCCTCCTCGCCGTAGGACGGGGCCGCCGGGTCGTGGGCGTAGGAGTGCACGGAGAAGGCGGCTCCCGCCTTCTCCAGGGCGACGATCGCCGGGGTCGAGCCCGGCTGCTGTTTGCCGGCCTTGCGTGCCAAGGGTGCGTCCCGTCCGGTCAGTTGGGGTTCGTGGGCCGCCGGGTGAAGTCGACGGCCGGCAGCGAGGGGAGCTTACCGATCACCGCGGTCTCGGTGCGCAGCAGTTTCAGCTCGCGCGCGAGCCGCGTGGCCGTGTCCGGCGTCTCCAGGAGCCGCTGCTTGGCGGGGGTGTCGAGCATCGCCGCGGCGGCGACCAGGTAGGAGAGGACGGACGGCTCGCCCGGCAGGTCGCTCTGCCCGGCGAGCGTGCGCTCGGTGGCCCCGGCGAGCCGCTTCTGGTAGGCGCGGAAGGCGCGGACGACCCCGGAGGCGAGCGCGCCCGCCCCTTCGCCCTGCTCCTCCTCGATGTCCTCGACCTCGCCGGTCAGATAGGGGCCGGAGGCGTCGACCGACAGCAGGCGGAAGCGGGTGGTGCCGGTGGCGAGGACCTCGTACGTGCCGTCGGAGCGCTCGCGGATCGTCGCCGCCTCGGCCACGCAGCCCACGGCGTGGAACGCCTTGCGGGGGTCGGGGCCGAAGCCGGAGGCGGGGCCGGGCTCGGGGCGGGCGCCCTCGGGCAGCCCGGGCGCCGTGGGCGCGACCTCGCTGCCGTCGCGGATGGCGACGACGCCGAAGCGGCGCGGTTCCTCCTCCGGGAGCGCCGACAGGTCGCGCATCAGCGCGCGGTACCGCTGTTCGAAGACGTTCAGGGGCAGGACGAGCCCAGGGAACAGCACCGAGTTCAGCGGGAAGAGGGGCAGGCGCGCGGTGGTCACAGCCGGTAAGCCTAATGGCCTGTGCAGCGATGCCGCCCCGGCGTTCACTGCCGGCGCAGCAGCCGGGACGCCCCGGCCGCCACGGTCGTCGCGAGCACCCAGCCCAGCAGGATGAGTGCGGTCACCACCCACTGCGTGGCGCCGGTGGGCCGCCAGGCGCCGCCCTGTCCCAGGTCGATGACGGGGACGAGCAGGTCGAGGGCGTAGAGCTCGGGGCTCCAGGCGGGGCCTTCGCCCTCCTTCAGCGGCGGCACGGGCCGCCAGGTGAAGTAGACCGTGGCGGCCGCCCACAGCACGGCCATCCACACGGCCGCCCGCCCGGGGCGGTAGCCGTAGGCCACCGTCCAGTCCTGCAGATAGCCCCAGGCCTTGCCGGCCGGGGGGAGGGTCTCGCGGCGGCGCCGCTGCTTGGCGAGCAGGACGGCGCGGGCGTCGGCGTCCTCGCCGCTGCCGCGCAGGGCGCCGGCCAGCTGCTCGTACGGCTCGGGGGCGTATTCGGGCGTGGCCGCGGCCACCCATTCCAGGCGCAGGGCGAGGGGGAAGTGGCCGAGCGGTATCAGCGTCTCGTAGGAGAAGCCCGCCATCACCAGATTGCCCGGGCCGGGCCAGCTCGCGTAGCGGTCGACCA
Organism: Streptomyces rectiverticillatus; assembly: GCF_013394065.1. Lineage (NCBI taxonomy): Bacteria > Bacillati > Actinomycetota > Actinomycetes > Kitasatosporales > Streptomycetaceae > Streptomyces > Streptomyces rectiverticillatus. The sequence goes on along the minus strand of NZ_CP040752.1, from coordinate 1,995,189 downwards.
GGTTGGAGACGCGGGCCCCGGAGAGCACCACCCGGCCCCGCTGGACCCATTCGCCGAGGAAGCGCAGCTCGGGGGTCTGGACGCGGCGCAGCGACAGCTCCTGGTCGGACTCCAGGACGAACCGGGCCTGGCTGAAGTCGACGGCGTCGCCGAACCGGCCGTCGTCGAGGCGGACCCCGCCGCGGCACTCGAAGGCCTGGGTGCGGACGCCGTGCTGCGGGGTGGTGGTGATGCCGTAGGGGGGAGTGGCGCCGGTGGCGAACGGATAGCCGCCGACCCCGGCCCCGGTCAGATAGAGGGTGCGCTCCACGGTCAGCTGCGGGGCGTTGAGCGCGCGCCGCCCCTGCGGATTGCTCAGCGTGGAGCCGCGCAGGCTCAAGGAGACCCCTATCGTGGCGGCCCGCATGCTCAGCTCGCCGAACGAGCGCATCATCTCGGCCTGCAGGTCCTGCCCGACGCTGATGCCATCGGCGGCGATGGACACCCCGCGCCGGTCCGCGCGCACCACCAGCTGGTTGAGCAGCAGGTCGGTGCCTATCTGGGCGTCGGTGAGCCGTATGCCGCGCTCGACGGCGCACCGCGGCAGGTGCAGATCGCCCTCGGTGCGCAGCCGGGCGGCCTCCAGCCGGGGCAGGGCGCAGGCGACCAGCCGCAGCGTCGTGAACTGGCTCTCGGGCAGCAGCACCTCCTGCTCGAAGCGGCAGTTGTGCATCTCGACGTACGGCACGACCGTGCCTCCCGACAGGTCGAGCTGGCCGGTGATCTGCACGCCGTTGAGCTTGAGGGCACAGACGCGGCCGGGCAGCGCGGGCGGGCCGTCCAGCAGGAGGAGGGCCACGAGCCGGGCCCGCACGCTGCGCCCGGGTCCCCACGCGTGCGGCGCGCGCGGATCGTTCCACTCGGGGCGGGGAGTGCGCAGGTCGTGGGTGCCGCCGCGGCGGAAGGCCTCCCACATGGCCCGCTCGGGGGGCGTCAGATCGAGCTCCGCAGGCGGGTCGCCGTCCGTCGGGTCGGTCACGCTCCGTACCCCCTCCCGTCCCGTACACCTCGGTGTACTGTCTCCCTTCCCAAACGCGTGACCGATTGAACACTCTCGGTGAAACTCCCGTACCACTGAGTGGTACGGGGCGCCGTGCGACGGGACGGGTCTGAGACAATTACCGTGTGATCTCCCGAATCGATCTGCGCGGTTCCGCCTCCGCCCCGGGTTCCCCCGAGGCCGGCGTCGACCGCGACCTGCTGCCCCGAGCCGAACTCGACGTCGAGGCCGCCCTGGAGAAGGTGCGGCCCATCTGCGAGGACGTGCATCATCGCGGTACCGCGGCCCTGATCGACTACGCGCATCGGTTCGACGGCGTCACGCTCGACCGGATCCGGGTCCCCGCCGAGGCGATCACCCGCGCCCTCGAAGAGCTCGACCCCGCCGTGCGCGCCGCGCTGGAGGAGTCCATCCGCCGCGCCCGGATCGTCCACCGCGAGCAGCGCCGCACCGACAAGACCGTCCAGGTCGTGCCCGGCGGCACGGTCACCGAGCGCTGGGTGCCCGTCCAGCGCGTCGGGCTGTACGTCCCGGGCGGCCGGTCCGTCTACCCCTCGTCCGTGATCATGAACGTGGTGCCGGCCCAGGAGGCCGGCGTCGGCTCCATGGCCGTCTCCTCCCCGCCCCAGGCAGGCTTCGGCGGCCTGCCGCACCCCACGATCCTGGCCGCCTGCGCGCTGCTGGGCGTCGACGAGGTGTACGCCGCGGGCGGCGCCCAGGCCGTCGCCATGTTCGCCTACGGCACCGAGGAGTGCCGCCCGGTCAACATGGTCACCGGCCCGGGCAACATCTGGGTCGCCGCCGCCAAGCGGCTGCTCAAGGGCCGCATCGGCATCGACGCCGAGGCCGGCCCCACCGAGATCGCCATCCTCGCGGACGCCACCGCCGACCCCGTGCACGTCGCCGCCGACCTGATCAGCCAGGCCGAGCACGACCCGCTGGCCGCCTCCGTCCTCGTCACCGACTCCGAGGACCTCGCGAACGCGGTGGAGAAGGAGCTCGAGACCCAGGTCGCCATGACCCGGCACATCGAGGACCGGATCGTGCCCGCGCTCGGCGGCCGCCAGTCCGGCATCGTCCTGGTGGACTCCGTCGACCACGGCCTCGCCGTCGTCGACGCCTACGGGGCCGAGCACCTGGAGATCCAGACCGCCGACGCCGCGGCCGTCGCCGCCCGCGTGCAGAACGCCGGCGCGATCTTCGTCGGCCCGTACGCACCCGTCTCGCTCGGCGACTACGCCGCCGGCTCCAACCACGTGCTGCCCACCGGCGGCTGCGCGTGCCACTCCTCCGGCCTCTCCGTCCAGAGCTTCCTGCGCGGCATCCACGTCGTGGACTACACCCGGGAGGCCCTGGCCGAGGTCGCGGGCCACGTGGTGACCCTCGCCGAGGCGGAGGACCTGCCGGCGCACGGAGCCGCGGTCAAGGCGAGGTTCGACTGGAAGGTTCCGGACGGCAAGTGACGCACGTGACCCGTATCGACGATCTCCCCATCCGGGACGAACTGCGCGGCAAGTCCCCGTACGGCGCCCCCCAGCTGGACGTGCCCGTACGCCTGAACACCAACGAGAACCCCTACCCGCTGCCCGAGCCCCTCGTCGCCCGCATCGCCGAGCGCGTCGCCGAGGCCGCACGGCACCTCAACCGCTATCCCGACCGGGATGCGGTCGAGCTCCGCACCGAGCTGGCGAAGTACCTCACCCGCACCGCCGGGCACGAGGTCACCATGCGGCAGGTGTGGGCGGCCAACGGCTCCAACGAGGTCATCCAGCAGCTGCTGCAGACCTTCGGCGGGCCCGGCCGCACCGCGATCGGCTTCGAGCCCTCCTACTCGATGCACGCCCTGATCTCGCGCGGCACCGGCACCGGCTGGATCTCCGGCCCCCGCCGCGACGACTTCACCATCGACGTGGAGGCGGCCGAGCGCGCCATCGCCGAGCACCGGCCGAACGTCGTCTTCGTCTGCTCGCCCAACAACCCCACGGGCACGGCGGTCGGCGCGGAGACGGTCCTGCGGCTGTACGAGGCCGCGCAGGCGGCCGGGCCCTCGCTCGTGGTCGTCGACGAGGCCTACGGCGAGTTCAGCCACCATCCCTCGCTGCTGCCGCTCATCGAGGGCCGCCCGAACCTCGTCGTCTCCCGCACCATGTCCAAGGCGTTCGGCGCGGCCGGGCTCCGGCTCGGCTACCTCGCCGCGGACGCGGCCGTGGTCGACGCCGTCCAGCTCGTCCGCCTGCCGTACCACCTGTCGGCCGTCACCCAGGCCACGGCGCTGGCCGCCCTGGAGCACACGGACACGCTGCTGGGCTACGTCGAGCAGCTCAAGGACGAGCGCGACCGCCTGGTCACCGAGCTGCGCGCGATGGGCTGCGAGGTGACCGACTCGGACGCCAACTTCGTCCAGTTCGGCCGGTTCGAGGACAGCCCCACCGCGTGGCGGGCCATCCTCGACCACGGCGTGCTGGTGCGGGACAACGGCGTACCGGGGTGGCTGCGGGTCACCGCCGGCACCCCGGAGGAGAACGACGCGTTCCTCGACGCGGTTCGCGCAGTAATGAAGGAGAACGAACGATGAGCCGCGTTGGGCGCGTAGAGCGCACCACCAAGGAGACCTCCGTTCTCGTCGAGATCGATCTCGACGGGACCGGGCAGGTCGACGTGTCGACCGGGGTCGGCTTCTACGACCACATGCTCGACCAGCTCGGCCGCCACGGCCTCTTCGACCTCACGGTCAAGACCGACGGCGACCTGCACATCGACACCCACCACACCATCGAGGACACCGCCCTCGCGCTGGGCGCCGCCTTCCGGCAGGCCCTCGGCGACAAGGTGGGCATCTACCGCTTCGGCAACTGCACGGTCCCGCTGGACGAGTCCCTCGCCCAGGTCACCGTCGACCTCTCCGGCCGCCCCTACCTGGTGCACACCGAGCCCGAGAACATGGCGCCGATGATCGGCACGTACGACACGACGATGACCCGGCACATCCTGGAGTCCTTCGTCGCGCAGGCGCAGATCGCCCTGCACGTGCACGTCCCGTACGGGCGCAACGCCCACCACATCGTGGAGTGCCAGTTCAAGGCCCTCGCCCGGGCCCTGCGCTATGCGTCCGAGCGCGATACGCGCGCTGCCGGAATCCTCCCCTCCACGAAGGGTGCCCTGTGAACGGCCTGTCCACCACGCTCATCGTCGTCGGCCTGTTCCTGGTCGGCGGCATCATCTCCTTCCTCAAGCAGGGCATGCCCAAGGGCATCGTCGTGCTGCTCGGGATAGGCGCCGCGATGTGCCTGGCCGCCGGCACCCTCCGCATCGAAGGACTGTGGTCATGAGCGCCCCGCAGAAGAAGGTCGTCGTCTTCGACTACGGCTTCGGCAACGTCCGCTCCGCCGAGCGCGCCCTCGCCCACGTCGGCGCGGACGTCGAGATCACCGGCGACTACGACAAGGCCATGAACGCCGACGGCGTCCTCGTCCCCGGCGTCGGCGCGTTCGCGGCCTGCATGCAGGGCCTGCGCGCCGCCCGCGGCGACTGGCTCGTCGGGCGCCGGCTCTCCGGCGGACGCCCCGTGATGGGCATCTGCGTCGGCATGCAGGTCCTCTTCGAGCGCGGCATCGAGCACGGCGTGGAGACCGAGGGCCTGGACGAGTGGCCCGGCGTCGTCGAGCCCCTCAAGGCGGACGTCGTCCCGCACATGGGCTGGAACACCGTCACGCCCGCCGCGGACTCCCGGCTCTTCGCCGGCCTCGACGCGGACACCCGCTACTACTTCGTGCACTCCTACGCGGTGCGCGAGTGGAGCCTGGAGGTGACCAACCCCAACATCCGCGCCCCCAAGGTCACCTGGGCCACGCACGGCGAGCCCTTCGTGGCCGCCGTGGAGAACGGCCCCCTGTGGGCCACCCAGTTCCACCCCGAGAAGTCCGGCGACGCCGGTGCGACGCTGCTCCGCAACTGGCTGGGGACGCTGTGACCGGCCGTCCCGCCGTCTCCGCCCGGGCGGAGCGCGGCGCACAGCCCACCCTCAACTCCACCGTAAGGTCGTACTCATGACGCACCGCCTCGAACTGCTCCCCGCCGTCGACGTCCGTGACGGGCAGGCCGTCCGGCTGGTCCACGGCGAGTCCGGTTCCGAGACGTCGTACGGTGAGCCGCTCGCCGCCGCGCGGGAGTGGCAGCGCTCGGGCGCCGAGTGGCTCCACCTGGTCGACCTGGACGCCGCGTTCGGCACCGGTGACAACCGCGAGCTCATCGCCCGGGTGGCCGGGGCCATGGACATCAAGGTCGAGCTGTCCGGCGGCATCCGCGACGACGCCTCGCTCGCCGCCGCCCTCGCCACCGGCTGCACCCGCGTCAACCTCGGCACCGCCGCCCTGGAGACCCCCGAGTGGGTCGCCAAGGTCATCGCCGAGCACGGCGACAAGATCGCGGTCGGCCTGGACGTCCGCGGCACCACCCTGCGCGGCCGCGGCTGGACCCGCGACGGCGGCGACCTCTACGAGACCCTCGCCCGCCTCGACGCCGAGGGCTGCGCCCGCTACGTCGTCACCGACATCGCCAAGGACGGCACCCTCCAGGGCCCCAACCTGGAGCTGCTGAAGAACGTCTGCGCGGCCACCGACAAGCCGGTCGTCGCCTCCGGCGGAGTCTCGTCCCTTGACGACCTGCGAGCGATCGCCAATCTGGTACCGGAGGGTGTGGAAGGCGCCATCGTCGGAAAGGCCCTCTACGCCAAGGCGTTCACCTTGGAAGAGGCCCTGGAGGCTGTGTCCGTATGACCGAAGCCGTGCAGCGTGTGCAGAGCGACAGTCCCTGGGAAGAGGCCTTCGGTTGTGCGCGCGCCGTCGCGGCGGGAGACCGGGTGCTGGTGGCCGGCACCATGCCGTTCACCGGCACCGTGCTGAACGGCGAGGGCGATCCGTACGAACAGGCCAGGTCGGCCTTCGGCAACGCCCTCGCCGCCCTGGAGCGGTTCGGCCTCGGCCCCGAGGCCGTCGTCCGCACCCGGATGTACCTGACCCACGCGCGAGACGTGGACGCGGTGGGCCGTGCCCACAAGGAGCTCTTCGACGCGGTCCGCCCGGCGGCGACCCTGGTCGTCGTCTCGGGCTTCGTCGACTCGCGCGTGCTGGTCGAAGTAGAGCTGGAAGCGTACCGAGGAGCAACGAGCACATGACCCTGGCGGTCCGAGTCATCCCCTGCCTGGACGTGGACAACGGCCGTGTCGTCAAGGGCGTCAACTTCCAGAACCTGCGCGACGCGGGCGACCCGGTGGAAATGGCCAAGGTGTACGACCGGGAGGGCGCCGACGAGCTGACCTTCCTCGACATCACCGCCTCCTCCGGCAACCGCGAGACCACCTACGACGTGGTCCGCCGCACGGCCGAGCAGGTCTTCATCCCGCTGACCGTCGGCGGCGGCGTGCGCACCGCGGCCGACGTCGACAAGCTGCTGCGGGCCGGTGCCGACAAGGTGGGCGTCAACACGGCGGCCATCGAGCGACCCGAGCTCGTCCGGGAGATCGCCGAGCGCTTCGGCCGGCAGGTCCTCGTCCTGTCGGTCGACGCCCGCCGTACGCCCTCGGGCACCTTCGAGGTCACCACCCACGGCGGCCGCCGTGGCACCGGCCTCGACGCCGTCGAGTGGGCCCACCGCGCGGCGGAGCTCGGCGCCGGGGAGATCCTGCTGAACTCCATGGACGCCGACGGCACCAAGGACGGCTACGACACCGAGATGATCGAGGCCGTGCGCAAGCACGTCACGGTGCCGGTCATCGCGAGCGGCGGAGCGGGCCGTCTTGAGCACTTCGCTCCGGCGGTGGCGGCGGGAGCGGACGCGGTCCTGGCCGCGTCGGTCTTCCACTTCGGCGACCTGCGGATCGCCGACGTCAAAACGGCCTTGCGCGAGGCGGGCCACCCGGTCCGGTAGGGCCTTTCCGTTGCGGCGGAAAGAAGAGCCCGCCGCAACGGAGCGACACCACCACGGTGAGGGTCCGGCGGAATCCGCCGCGACCGGAAGCGGCACGCCCCCCGTGATCCCGCCGGAGGCTAGTCGCGGATCAGGAGGAAGATCGCCCCGACCACCAGGGCGAGGGCGATCGCCGCGATCCCGTAGGACAGCCGGTGCTGCCGCAGCACCGGCAGGTGCGCGTCCGCCGAATACCTCCCGGGACCGGTGAGCGCGAGCGCCGCCGCCGAGACGGCGACCAGCAGGGTGAACTCCACGCCCTTCGGGAGGAAGAACCCGTCCCACGTCACCCCGAGCGCATTGACCATCGTGCCCAGCACGGCGGCCGCGGCCAGCGGGGTGAGGAGGCCGAGGAAGAGGCCGGCGCCGCCCAGCGTCTCGCTGAGGCCGGCGATGACGGCCATCGCCTTCGGCGCGGGATAGCCCCAGTCTTCGAAGCCCTTCGCGACCCCGTCGAGGCCCGGCCCGCCGAACCAGCCGAACAGCTTCTGCGTGCCGTGCCCCATCATGATGAGGCCGAGCATCATCCGGAGCAGCAGGATCCCCAGCGAGAAGCCGGTCAGGGGTGGTGCGGGCGAGGGGGAGGAGTGGGCGGGTCTGCTGGTGTACGCCATGGCAGGGCACCTCTTCGGAAGTCGGGTCCGGCACGGAACCTCAGATTCCCAGCTTGGCCGCCTCCACCTTGGCCACCGCGTCCTTTTCGCCGTCCAGCTCCACCCGGGCGGCCGCCTGGCGGCCGAAGGCGAAGAGGGTCAGCTCGCCGGGCTCCCCGGTGACGGTCACCACCGGCGCGCCGCGCTGGGCGACCACCGTGCGGCCGTCCGGGCGACGCAGGACCAGGCCGACAGGCGATCTGCGGCCGAGCATCCGGGCCACCCGCTCCAGCCGGGTCCACAGGGCGTCCGCGAAGACGGGGTCGACCTCGCGCGGGGCCCAGTCCGGCTGGGCCCGGCGGACGTCCTCGGCGTGCACGTAGAACTCGACCGTGTTCGCCGCCTCGTCGATCTGCTTGAGGGCGTAGGGCGACAGCCGCGGCGGCCCGGTGCGGATGAGCTGGATCAGCTCCTCGTAGGGCTTGGCGGCGAACTCCGCCTGCACCCGCTCCAGGCGGGCGGCCAGGGGCTTGAGCAGGATCCCTGCGGCGGCGTCGGCGCGGCGCTCGCGCACCACGACGTGGGCCGCGAGGTCACGGGCCCGCCAGCCGCCGCAGAGCGTCGGGGCGTTCGGGCCCGCCGACTCCAACAGGTCGGCGAGGAACAGACGTTCGCGCTGGGCGTGGGTCGACATGGCGCCACCCTAAGGCCGGCCCCCCGCCGGTGCCACGCCCCCGCGACTACTCGGGCAGCGGCTTGTCCATCTTCTGGCCGCCCTGCGAGACACTCAGCGTCATCGAACACGTGATCTGGTCCTGGCCGCGGGAGTAGGTGACCGGGGTCGGGTAGAGCACGTACGAGTAGTAGTTCTTGCCGTCGGTTATGGAGCGCATGCGGGTCTGCGCCTGCTTCTTGCACAGCTCCCGGGCCTTGGTCTGGATGTCCAGCTCGGTGTCGAACTTGCCGGTCAGGGTCTCGTTGGCGATGACCTCACCGTCATGCGGACCGCTGCACGGCTTCGTCTTCACCTCGGTGATCCCGATGCTCATGCGCGGGTGGTCGAAGCACTGGCCGGGCTTGAGCACCACGTACGGCACGCGGGAGACCGACGGCGAACCGGAGGAGGACGGCTCCGGGCCGGAGGGGTTCGCGCCCGGCCCGCCCGGGTCCACGGCCGGCGCGGAGGGCGCCGCCGACGGGGTCGACGAGCTCTGCGGCTTGGCGGTGGGCTTGTCGTCCTTGTCACCGCCGGCGGTCAGCATGATGCCGCCCACGATGAGGCCGACCACCAGGGCGCAGCCGATGACGATCGCGGCGACCTTCGCGCCGTTGCCGCCCGAGGGCGGGGGCGGAGGCGGCATGGGCTGGCCGAACTGCTGTCCGTACTGCTGTTGCTGGCCGTACTGGCCGAAACCCGGCTGCTGACCGAAGCCGGGCTGCTGGCCGTATCCCTGCGGCGCTTGGGGCTGTCCGTAGGGCTGGGCGGGCGGCTGGGCCGACGGCGGCCCGAACTGCTGCGGCGGGCCGAACCCACCGCCGCCACCGGGGGGCTGCGGGGAGTTCGAGGGCGGAGTACTCATGGGCGAAGCATGCCGTACGCCACTGACAGGCCCGTTCGGGGGGTCCCGGCCGGGCCGCGCGGCAGAATGGACCCCATGACCGGCAACACCGCCCCCGCGTCCTCCCTCGACCCCGCCATCGCCGCGCGCCTCAAGCGCAGCGCCGACGGGCTGATTCCCGCCATCGCCCAGCAGTACGACACCGGCGAGGTGCTCATGCTCGGCTGGATGGACGACGAGGCGCTCCACCGCACCCTGACCACCGGCCGCTGCACCTACTGGAGCCGCAGCCGCCGGGAGTACTGGGTCAAGGGCGACACGTCCGGACACGTCCAGCACGTGAAGTCCGTCGCCCTCGACTGCGACAAGGACACCCTCCTCGTCAAGGTCGACCAGGTGGGCGCCGCCTGCCACACAGGCGACCGCACCTGTTTCGATGCCGACGTCCTCCCGCTGGGCAAGTAGGCTCCGCTGCCATGGCTGCCACGACCACCGGTGACATCGCCCCGGACGCCGACACCTTCCGTACGCTCGCGAAGGACCGCCGGGTCATCCCGGTCACCCGGCGCTTCCTCGCCGACGGCGACACCCCCGTCGGCCTGTACCGCAAGCTCGCCGCCGAGCGCCCCGGCACCTTCCTGCTGGAGTCCGCGGAGAACGGCCGCACCTGGTCGCGCTACTCCTTCGTGGGCGTCCGCAGCGCCGCGACCCTCACCGTGCGCGATGGGGCGACCCACTGGCTGGGCACCCCTCCCGTCGGCGTGCCCACCGGCGGCGACCCGCTGGAGGCGCTGCGCGCCACCGTGGCCGCCCTGCACACCCCGCGCGACCTCATAGAGGGTGCCGGACTGCCGCCCTTCACCGGCGGCATGGTGGGCTACCTCGGCTACGACGTCGTCCGCCGCCTGGAGAAGATCGGTGAGCACGGCGGCGAGGGGCGCGACCCCCTCGGCCTGCCCGAGCTCACCATGCTCCTCACCTCCGACCTCGCCGTCCTCGACCACTGGAACGGCACCGTCCTGCTGATCGCCAACGCGATCAACCAAAACGACCTCGAGACCGGAGTGGACGAGGCGTACGCCGACGCCGTCGCCCGGCTGGACGCGATGGCCGCCGACCTGCACCGGCCCGCGCCCTCGGCCCCCACGGCCCTGCCCCCCTCCGAGCTGCCCGGGTACACCGCCCGCTGGGGCGGCCCGGACTACATGGCGGCCGTCGAGGACATCAAGGAGCGCATCCGCGCCGGCGAGGCCTTTCAGGTCGTGCCCTCGCAGCGTTTCGAGACGCCCTGCACGGCCTCCGCGCTCGACGTCTACCGCGTGCTGCGGGCGACGAACCCGAGCCCGTACATGTACCTGTTCCGCTTCGACGGCTTCGACGTCGTCGGCTCCAGCCCCGAGGCGCTCGTCAAGGTCGAGGACGGGCAGGCCATGGTGCACCCCATCGCCGGCACCCGGCCGCGCGGGGCCACCCCGCAGGCGGACGCCGCGCTCGCCGAGGAGCTCCTCGGCGACGCCAAGGAGCGCGCCGAGCACCTGATGCTCGTCGACCTCGGCCGCAACGACCTCGGACGGGTCTGCGAGCCCGGCAGCGTCGAGGTCGTCGACTTCATGTCGATCGAGCGCTACAGCCACGTGATGCACATCGTCTCCACGGTCACCGGCCGCCTGGCCGCCGGGCGCACCGCCTTCGACGTGCTCACCGCCTGCTTCCCGGCCGGCACGCTCTCGGGCGCGCCCAAGCCGCGCGCCATGCAGATCATCGAGGAGCTGGAGCCGTCGCGCCGCGGCCTGTACGGCGGCTGCGTCGGCTACCTGGACTTCGCCGGGGACTCCGACACCGCCATCGCCATCCGCACCGCCGTCCTGAAGGAGGGCACCGCCTACGTCCAGGCGGGCGCGGGCGTCGTCGCCGACTCCGACCCGGCGGCGGAGGACGCGGAGTGCCGCAACAAGGCGGCGGCGGTGCTGCGCGCCGTGCACACCGCGAACCGGCTCGCCTAGCGCCACCCCGGCAGCACCGACAAACCACCCACAAGGGATAGTGGATCCGTGAGCACAGGAAGAACCGTAGGCACCGCGCTGCTCCTCGGCGCGGCCGGCGCCGCCCTCGCCCTGCTCGCGGGAGGCCGCACCTGGGCCGAGGGGACGACCACCATCGCCGGGAGCACCGTCACCAAGCACGTCAGCGGCCAGGACGTCACCGGCCTGCCCGGCGCCCTCGCCGTCGTCGGCCTCGCCGCCCTGGTCGCGGTCTTCGCCGTCCGCGGCGTCTGGCGCACCGTGGTGTCCGCCGGGCTCGTCCTCGCGGGCGCCGGGGTCGTGGCCGGCGCGGTCACCGGCGCGGGGGACTCCTCCGCCCTGGACGAGCAGGCCGCCAAGGCCAACGGGCTCACCAGCGGCGCCATAGACAACGTCACCCACACGGCGTGGCCGTGGGTCGCCCTCGCGGGCGGCGTCCTGCTGCTGCTCGCGGGCCTCCTCGCCCTGCGCTACGGCCGCCACTGGCCGGCCATGTCCGGGCGGTACGAGCGCGACGGCACCCCGCGCCCGCGCCGCGCCCGCACCGCTCCCGACCCGGAGCGCCCCGAGGAGCTGTGGAAGGCCCTCGACCGCGGCGAGGACCCGACGAGGGCGTGACACGCCCCGGCGGCGCCCCCCGGATCGAGGCGGCCCCGGCCGTCGGGGACAATGACCATGAGCGTTCTCCGCGCCCGCGGGCGCGCCACAGCAACGAGGAGTCTTAGTCATGGCGGGTAGCAGCCACGGACACACCCCGGCCGCCTGGACCGGTGTCACGATCGCCTTCATCGGCTTTTGCGTCTCCGGTGCCTTCATGGTGGCCGCGAAGCCGGCCGGCTTCTGGGCCGGCATCGCCATCATCGCGGTCGGCGGTGTCGTGGGCGGCGTCATGAGCATGATGGGCATGGGCATGCCCAAGAGGGCTCCCCTGAAGGTGGCCGGAGAGGCGAACCGGAGCTGACGCTCCGCGTCCTCCACGCACTCCTTCGCCCCAAGGCGCGGCCCCGGGCCCGTACGGTCCTCCGTACGACGGCCCTGAGCTGCGCCTTCGTGCTGTCCGGCGGAGACTTTCGGTGTGATCGCCGCTGGGAAGGACCGTGCGCGCCGGCTGGCCGCCCCGCTGGGCGTCGCGGCCGGTCTCGCCGCGGCCTTCGGCTACGTCGGCGCCGTGGACCCTGGCCGGCCCGGCCACTACCCCGCGTGCCCCCTGCTGCGCTGCACGGGCCTGTACTGCCCCGGCTGCGGCGGGCTGCGCGGCGTCCACGCGCTCGCCCACGGCGACCTCCCCGCCGCCCTCGGCGCGAACGCCCTGGCCGTCGCCGGGTACGCCGCCTTCGCCGTCCTGTGGTGCGTGTGGATCACCAGGGTCCTGCGGGGCCACGAGGGCGTGCAGCTCTCCCCGCGCGCCCGCCACTGGTGGGCTCTCGGCGCCCTCCTCCTGCTCTTCACGGTCGTGCGGAACCTGCCCTTCGGCGCCGCCCTGACCCCCTAGACGGACCCCCGGTCCGGCAGCGGAGGGTGTCCACCGGACGTCCACGAGGTGGGACCCGCGTCAACCGGATGCGAAACCTTCGCCCCGCGGCAGATACCATCGCAGTGCCTGGTGGGGGAGGATTCCTGCCGCACCAGCCCAGACCATCCGAGTCCGGAAGGGGGCCGCTCGCGTGAGTGTGCTCGACGAGATCATCGAGGGCGTCCGTGCCGACCTCGCGGAGCGGCAGGCGCGCGTCAGCCTCGACGAGCTCAAGGAGCGGGCCGCCAAGGCGCCACAGGCGAAGGACGGCGCCGCCGCCCTCCGCGGCGAGAACGTCAGCGTGATCTGCGAGGTCAAGCGCTCCAGCCCCTCCAAGGGCGCGCTGGCCGCGATCGCCGACCCCGCCGGCCTCGCCGCCGACTACGAGGCGGGCGGCGCGGCCGTGATCAGCGTGCTGACCGAGCAGCGGCGCTTCGGCGGCTCCCTCGCCGACCTCGAAGCCGTCCGCGCCCGGGTCGACATCCCGATCCTGCGCAAGGACTTCATCGTCACCGCCTACCAGCTGTGGGAGGCCCGCGCCTACGGCGCCGACCTGGCCCTGCTGATCGTCGCCGCCCTGGAGCAGGAGGCCCTGGTCTCCCTCATCGAGCGGGCCGAGTCCATCGGGCTCACCCCGCTGGTCGAGGTGCACGACGAGGAGGAGGTCCAGCGCGCGGTCGACGCCGGCGCCCGGATCATCGGCGTCAACGCCCGCAACCTCAAGACCCTCGAGGTGGACCGCGGCACCTTCGCCCGGGTCGCCCCCGAGATCCCGGACGGCATCGTCAAGATCGCCGAGTCCGGCGTGCGCGGCCCGCACGACCTCATCGCCTACGCCAACGACGGCGCCGACGCCGTCCTGGTCGGCGAGTCCCTGGTCACCGGCCGCGACCCCAAGGGCGCCGTCGCCGACCTGGTCGCCGCGGGAGCCCACCCGGCGCTGCGGCACGGGCGGGGCTGACCGGCCATGAGCGCGTACGCACGGCTCGCCCGCGGCTGCAGGCCGCGCGGCTGCCGTGCGCCCGCGCGCCGCGTCCTCGGGCGCCGCGTGCGGTACCACATCGGCTGTGAGCCGGGGCAGATCAACGGGATGCGATGGCGCGGCCGCGCCGCGCCTTAGCTTCCCGTCCATCGCCGGGTGCGGCGCCGTTGCGCCTGCGGCGGGCTCTTCACGCCCACCCACCCGTCACCCGGAACCCGCACAGCCTGAGGAGTACGTACGTGTCCTCTGAATTCTTCGTCCCCGATCCTGAGGGTCAAGTTCCCACCGCCGAAGGCTACTTCGGCGCGTTCGGCGGCAAGTTCATCCCCGAAGCCCTCGTCGCCGCCGTCGACGAGGTCGCCGCCGAGTACGAGAAGGCCAAGGCCGACCCCGCCTTCGCCGCCGAACTGGCCGACCTGATGGTCAACTACACCGGCCGGCCCAGCGCCCTCACCGAAGTGCCGCGCTTCGCGGAGCACGCCGGCGGCGCCCGGATCTTCCTCAAGCGCGAGGACCTCAACCACACCGGCTCGCACAAGATCAACAACGTGCTGGGCCAGGCCCTGCTCACCAAGCGCATGGGCAAGACCCGTGTCATCGCGGAGACCGGCGCCGGCCAGCACGGCGTCGCCACCGCCACCGCCTGCGCCCTCTTCGGCCTCGAATGCACCATCTACATGGGCGAAGTGGACACCCAGCGTCAGGCGCTGAACGTCGCCCGCATGCGGATGCTCGGCGCCGAGGTCATCGCCGTGAAGTCCGGCAGCCGCACCCTGAAGGACGCCATCAACGAGGCGTTCCGCGACTGGGTCGCCAACGTCGACCGCACGCACTACCTCTTCGGCACCGTCGCGGGCCCGCACCCCTTCCCGGCCCTCGTCCGCGACTTCCACCGGGTCATCGGCGTCGAGGCGCGCCGCCAGATCCTGGAGCGCGCCGGCCGCCTGCCGGACGCCGCCGTGGCCTGCGTGGGAGGCGGCTCCAACGCCATCGGCCTGTTCCACGCCTTCCTCCCCGACGAGGGCGTGCGCCTGATCGGCTGCGAGCCCGGCGGCCACGGCCTGGCCACCGGCGAGCACGCGGCCACCCTCACCGCCGGCACGCCCGGCATCCTGCACGGCTCGCGCTCCTACGTCCTGCAGGACGAGGACGGCCAGATCACCGAGCCGTACTCGATCTCGGCGGGCCTGGACTACCCGGGCATCGGCCCGGAGCACTCGTACCTGAAGGACACCGGCCGCGCCGAGTACCGGGCCGTCACGGACGACGACGCCATGCAGGCCCTGCGGCTGCTCTCCCGCACCGAGGGCATCATCCCGGCCATCGAGAGCGCGCACGCGCTGGCCGGGGCGCTGGAGGTCGGCAAGGAGCTGGGCACGGACGGGCTGGTCCTGGTCAACCTCTCCGGCCGCGGCGACAAGGACATGGACACGGCGGCCCGCTACTTCGGGCTGTATGACGAGGCGGGGGAGCAGTAATGGCGGGCAACATCGAACTCCTGAGCTCCGTCCTGGCCGCCGCCAGGGCCGAGAACCGCGCCGCGCTCGTCGGCTACCTCCCGGCCGGCTTCCCGACCGTGGACGACGGCGTGCGCGCCGTCACCGCCATGCTCGACGGCGGCTGCGACATCGTCGAGGTCGGCCTGCCGCACAGCGACCCCGTCCTGGACGGCCCGGTCATCCAGACCGCCGACGACATCGCCCTGCGCGGCGGCATCAAGATCGTCGACGTCATCCGTACGGTGAAGGAAGCGCACGAGATCACGGGCGCGCCCGTGCTGTGCATGACCTACTGGAACCCCGTCGACGCCTACGGCCCCGAGCGCTTCGCCGCCGACCTCGCCGCGGCCGGGGGAGCGGGCTGCATCCTGCCCGACCTGCCGGTCGAGGAGTCCGGGGCCTGGCGCAAGGCCGCCGAACAGCACGGGCTCGCCACCGTCTTCGTGGTCGCGCCCAGCAGCCGCGACGAGCGCCTCGCCAAGATCACGGCAGCGGGCAGCGGCTTCGTGTACGCGGCCTCGCTGATGGGCGTCACGGGCACCCGGGAGTCCGTCGGCAACGAGGCGCAGGACCTGGTGCGCCGCACCCGCGCGGTCACCGAACTGCCGGTCTGCGTCGGCCTGGGCGTCTCCAACGCCGCTCAGGCCGCGGAGGTGGCGGCCTTCGCCGACGGCGTGATCGTCGGCTCGGCCTTCGTCAAGCGGCTCCTGGACGCCCCCGACCTGGAGGCCGGCCTCGCCGCCGTCCGCGCCCTCGCGGGTGAACTGGCCGAAGGCGTCCGCAAACACGCGTAACTCTTTTGAAGGAACCGGCGACCGGGGGCGCGCATGGGCGGGCCCCCGGTTCGTTGTAGGGGGATGTGAGCCAGAAGAACTCGGATGGGAAGCGCAGCGCCCGTGAGCGGCTGCAAGAACAGCGGCAGCGCGAAGAGGCCCGGGCCAAGCGCAAGCGCACGCTGATCGCCGGTGTGGTCGTCGTCGCCGTCCTCGGCGCGGGCGCCGGCATCGCGGCGCTCGTGGCGAACATGGGCGGCGGCAAGAAGGAGGCCGCCGGGCCCCTGGTCGCCCCGCAGGGCGCCACCGGAAAGGACAGTGTCACCATCCCGGTCGGCAAGCCCACCGCGAAGGCGACCCTCACGGTCTACGAGGACTTCCGCTGCCCGGGCTGCGCCGGCTTCGAGAACGCCTTCCGCGACACGGTCAACGAGCTGGAGCAGAAGGGCCGGCTCAAGGCCGAGTACCACCTGGTCACCCTGATCGACAACAACCTCGGCGGCAGCGGCTCGCTCAACGCCGCCAATGCGGCGGCGTGCGCGCAGGACGCCGGGAAGTTCGCCGCGTACCACGACCTGCTCTTCAAGAACCAGCCGCAGGAGACGGACGACGCCTACGGCAGGAAGGCGCGCCTGCTGGAGCTGGCCGGGCAGGTGCCCGGGCTGGACACCCCCGCCTTCCGCACCTGCGTGGACGACGGCACCCACGACAGCTGGGTGAAGAAGTCCCACGACGCCTTCGGCAAGTCCTCCTACCGCGCCACCCCGACCGTCCTGCTCAACGGCAAGAGCATCTACGGCGACCAGAAGAACCCGCTCACCCCGGACAAGCTCCGGCAGATGGTCGCCGAAGCCGCGAAGGGCTGAGGCCCGGGGGCGTTACGCAGCTGTTGCGCCGGGTGGGTTGCCGTTCCGTCGCCCCGGCAGGGTAGCGTCGGGGGCGTCATGGAACTCGCATACATTCCCAGCCCGTCGACCGGCGTGATCCACCTCGGACCGGTCCCGCTGCGCGGCTATGCCTTCTGCATCATCATCGGCGTCTTCGTGGCGGTCTGGCTGGGCAACCGGCGCTGGATCGCCCGCGGCGGGCGGGCCGGGACGGTTGCCGACATCGCCGTCTGGGCGGTTCCCTTCGGGCTCGTCGGCGGCCGGCTCTACCACGTCATCACCGACTACGAGCTGTACTTCGGCGAGGGCCGCGACTGGGTCAACTCCTTCAAGATCTGGGAGGGCGGCCTCGGCATCTGGGGCGCGGTCGCGCTCGGCGCGGTCGGCGCGTGGATCGGCTGCCGCCGCCGCGGCATCCCCCTGCCGGCCTGGGCGGACGCCCTCGCCCCCGGCCTGGCCGTCGCCCAGGCGATCGGCCGCTGGGGCAACTGGTTCAACCAGGAGCTCTACGGCAAGCCGACGACGCTGCCGTGGGGGCTGAAGATCGACGCCGATCCGGCGATCGGCCGGGTCGCCGGGACCTACCACCCGACGTTCCTGTACGAGTCGCTGTGGTGCCTGCTGATCGCGGGCCTGGTGATCTGGGCGGACCGGCGCTTCACCCTCGGGCACGGGCGCGCGTTCGCGCTGTACGTGGCCTCGTACACGGTGGGGCGCTTCTGGTTCGAGTACCTGCGCGTGGACGATGCGCACCACGTGCTGGGCCTGCGGCTCAACGGGTGGACGTCGATCGTGGTGTTCGTCGCGGCCGTCGCCTACATGATCATCTCCGCGAAGCGGTGCCCCGGCAGGGAGCTCGTGGTGGAACCGGGGGCTGTGGGGGAAGCGGGCGAGGAGCCGGCTTCCCCGGCAAAGCCGGGGGGTGACGGTGACTCGCCCGTAGAGGGCGCGTCCCCCAAACCGAAGAAGCTCTGAGCTTCGCTCGGCACCGCCGGATCCCGCCGCAGTGGCTGATCGCCGCTGCGGCGGGATTTTTCGTGCCTGCGGCACGGTCACCGGGCGTACCCGGTGACGTCGGATCCGCCCCCCGGCAAGGCCCCGTATGCCCAGGTCAGGCAGGCCTTCCTTGCTAGCGGATCACTGTGTTCGTGCGTACCTTCGAATCAGCGGGGGCGGGCGGACGAGGCGCCACCCCCAGGGGAAGGGAGCCCACCGGAGATGTCTGTCCTGGAAGCCGTTGCCGCACCGCACGCCGCGCACCGCGACAACCACACGCACCGTGATGTGAACGGCGGTTGGCTGCGCCCCGCCGTGTTCGGTGCGATGGACGGGCTGGTCTCCAACGTCGCCCTGATGACCGGTGTCGCGGGCGGCTCCGCCTCCGCGCAGACGATCGTCATCGCCGGCCTGGCCGGCCTCGCCGCGGGTGCGTTCTCCATGGCCGCCGGCGAGTACACCTCCGTCGCCTCGCAGCGCGAACTCGTCCTCGCCGAGCTGGACGTGGAGCGCCGCGAGCTGCACAAGCACCCGGCCGACGAACTGGCGGAGCTGGCCGCGCTCTACGAGTCGCGCGGCGTCGAGCCCAAGCTCGCGCTCGAGGTCGCCATGCAGCTCTCCCGCGACCCCGAGCAGGCGCTGGAGATCCACGCCCGCGAGGAGCTCGGCATAGACCCCTCCGACCTGCCGTCGCCCATGGTCGCGGCGGTGTCGTCGTTCGGCTCGTTCGCGCTGGGCGCGCTCCTGCCCCTGCTGCCGTACCTGCTGGGTGCGACCACGCTGTGGCCCGCCGTGCTGCTCGCGCTGCTCGGGCTCTTCGCCTGCGGGGCCGTCGTGGCGCGGGTGACGGCCCGTTCCTGGTGGTTCAGCGGCCTGCGCCAGCTGTTCCTGGGCGCCGCGGCGGCAGGTGTGACTTACGCCCTCGGTATTGCCTTCGGCACCGCCCTGGGGTGATGCTTTATGCGGGCTCCCGCATAACGTTACGGATGACATCGCGGTTTCAAGCCCTCGACGGCCGGGCACAATCCGGAAGCGCAGCGGGCAATGTCGCCCGCTCTGTGCTGTGTCCGGCGGGGCCGGGCCGGGCGATCCCCAGTGTTTCCGGCAGCTCGCCGCCTTCACCGCAGTGTCCACATGCTGGACGGGTGCTTCCGCTTTTCGAGAAGCGCCCCATCATGTAACCTGCACCAACTTCTTCCGCAGAGGGCCAACGTCGTCCCTCGGCACATGCACCGGCCGCACCGGCCGGGACTGCCAAGACGACG
Organism: Streptomyces rectiverticillatus; assembly: GCF_013394065.1. Taxonomy (NCBI): domain Bacteria; kingdom Bacillati; phylum Actinomycetota; class Actinomycetes; order Kitasatosporales; family Streptomycetaceae; genus Streptomyces; species Streptomyces rectiverticillatus. The sequence goes on along the minus strand of NZ_CP040752.1, from coordinate 1,976,098 downwards.
ACGGGAGCCGCCGATGCGATCCGCATCCCACCCCGCCCAGCAGGGTATGTACGACCCGCGGAACGAGCACGACGCCTGTGGCGTCGGCTTCGTCGCGACCCTCACCGGCGAGGCGAGCCATGCGCTCGTGCAGCAGGCGCTCACCGTCCTCCGCAATCTGGAGCACCGCGGCGCCACCGGCTCCGAGCCCGACTCGGGTGACGGCGCCGGCATCCTGATGCAGGTCCCCGACGCCTTCCTGCGCGAGTCCGCCGGTTTCCCGCTCCCCGAGCCCGGCGCGTACGCCGTCGGCATCGCCTTCCTCCCCGCGGACGCCGCGGACGCGGACGCCGCCGTCTCGTCCATCGAGACGATCGCCCGCGAGGAGGGCCTGACCGTCCTCGGCTGGCGCGCCGTCCCCGTCGCCCCCGAGCTGCTCGGCGCCAGCGCCCGCGCCACCATGCCGGACTTCCGCCAGCTGTTCGTCGCGGACCGGCGCAGCGTCAGCGACGGCGGGAACACCGGGCTCGCCCTCGACCGCAAGGCGTTCGTGCTGCGCAAGCGCGCCGAGCGGGAGGCCGGGGTCTACTTCCCCTCGCTCTCCGCCCGCACCATCGTCTACAAGGGCATGCTGACCACCGGTCAGCTGGAGCCGTTCTTCCCGGACCTCTCCGACCGCCGCTGCGCCACCGCCATCGCGCTGGTCCACTCCCGCTTCTCCACCAACACCTTCCCCAGCTGGCCGCTCGCCCACCCGTACCGGTTCGTGGCCCACAACGGAGAGATCAACACCGTCCAGGGCAACCGCAACTGGATGCGGGCCCGGGAGTCGCAGCTGGCCAGTGAGCTCTTCGGGGACGGCGGCATCGACCGCATCTTCCCCGTCTGCACCCCCGACGCCTCCGACTCGGCCTCCTTCGACGAGGTCCTGGAGCTGCTCCACCTCGGCGGCCGGTCCCTGCCGCACAGCGTCCTGATGATGATCCCGGAGGCCTGGGAGAACCACGCCTCCATGGACCCGGCCCGGCGCGCCTTCTACCAGTACCACTCCACCCAGATGGAGCCCTGGGACGGCCCGGCCTGCGTCACCTTCACCGACGGCACCCTCGTCGGCGCCGTCCTCGACCGCAACGGCCTGCGCCCCGGCCGCTACTGGGTCACCGACGAGGGCCTCGTCGTGCTCTCCTCCGAGGTCGGCGTCCTCGACATCGACCCGGCGAAGGTCGTCCGCAAGGGCCGCCTGCAGCCCGGCCGGATGTTCCTGGTCGACACCGAGCGCCACCGCATCATCGAGGACGACGAGGTCAAGGCCGAGCTCGCCGCCGCGGCGCCCTACGGCGACTGGCTGGAGACCGGCCTGATCGACCTGGCCGACCTGCCCGAGCGCGAGCACATCGTGCACACCCACGCCTCGGTCACCCGCCGCCAGCAGACCTTCGGCTACACCGAGGAGGAGCTGCGCGTCATCCTCGCGCCCATGGCGAAGGCCGGGGCCGAGCCCATCGGCTCGATGGGGACCGACTCCCCGATCGCCGCGCTCTCCGAGCGGCCCCGGCTGCTCTTCGACTACTTCACCCAGCTGTTCGCGCAGGTCACCAACCCGCCGCTGGACGCCATCCGCGAGGAGCTCGTCACCTCGCTGGTCTCCTCCCTCGGCCCGCAGGGCAATCTGCTGGAGCCCACCGCGGCCTCCTGCCGCAGCGTCACCCTGCCCTTCCCCGTCATCGACAACGACGAGCTCGCCAAGCTCATCCACATCAACGCCGACGGCGACATGCCGGGCCTGAAGGCCGTCACCCTCTCCGGCCTCTACCGCGTCACCGGCGGCGGCGAGACACTGGCCGCCCGCCTGCAGGAGATCTGCGCCGAGGCCGACGCCGCCATCGCCGACGGCGCCCGGCTCATCGTCCTCTCCGACCGCCACTCCGACGCCGAGCACGCGCCGATCCCGTCGCTGCTGCTCACCTCCGCCGTCCACCACCACCTCATCCGCACCAAGCAGCGCACCCACGTGGGCCTGCTGGTGGAGGCCGGTGACGTCCGCGAGGTCCACCACGTCGCGCTGCTCATCGGCTACGGCGCGGCCGCCGTCAACCCGTACCTGGCGATGGAGTCCGTCGAGGACCTCGTCCGGGCAGGGACGTTCCTGCAGGACATCGAGCCCGAGGCCGCGATCCGCAACCTCATCAAGGCCCTCGGCAAGGGCGTCCTGAAGGTCATGTCCAAGATGGGCATCTCCACCGTCGCCTCCTACCGCGGCGCCCAGGTCTTCGAGGCGATCGGCCTGAACGAGGACTTCGTCGAGACCTACTTCCACGGCACCGCCACCAAGATCGGCGGCGCCGGCCTGGACGTCGTCGCCCGCGAGGTCGCCGCCCGCCACGCCAAGGCCTACCCCGCCACCGGCATCGCGGCCACCCACCGCCGCCTCGACATCGGCGGCGAGTACCAGTGGCGCCGCGAGGGCGAGCCGCACCTCTTCGACCCCGACACCGTCTTCCGCCTCCAGCACGCCACGCGCGCCCGCCGCTACGACATCTTCAAGCAGTACACCGGGCGCGTGAACGAGCAGTCCGAGCGGCTGATGACGCTCCGCGGCCTGTTCTCGCTCAAGACCGACCGCGAGCCCGTCCCCCTCGACGAGGTCGAGCCCGTCAGCGAGATCGTCAAGCGCTTCTCCACCGGCGCCATGTCGTACGGCTCCATCTCCCGCGAGGCCCACGAGACCCTCGCCATCGCCATGAACCGGCTGGGCGGCAAGTCCAACACCGGTGAGGGCGGCGAGGACCCCGAGCGCCTCTACGACCCCGAGCGCCGCTCCAGCATCAAGCAGGTCGCCTCCGGCCGCTTCGGCGTCACGAGCGAGTACCTGGTCAACTCCGACGACATCCAGATCAAGATGGCCCAGGGCGCCAAGCCCGGCGAGGGCGGCCAGCTGCCCGGCCACAAGGTCTACCCCTGGGTCGCCAGGACCCGGCACTCCACCCCGGGCGTCGGCCTGATCTCGCCGCCCCCGCACCACGACATCTACTCCATCGAGGACCTCGCCCAGCTGATCCACGACCTCAAGAACGCCAACCCGGCCGCCCGCATCCATGTGAAGCTGGTGTCCGAGGTCGGCGTCGGCACGGTCGCGGCGGGCGTCTCCAAGGCCCACGCCGACGTCGTCCTGATCTCCGGCCACGACGGCGGCACGGGCGCCTCGCCGCTCACCTCCCTCAAGCACGCGGGCGGCCCCTGGGAGCTCGGCCTCGCCGAGACCCAGCAGACGCTGCTGCTCAACGGCCTGCGCGACCGCATCGTCGTGCAGACCGACGGCCAGCTGAAGACCGGCCGCGACGTCGTCATCGCCGCCCTCCTCGGCGCCGAGGAGTTCGGCTTCGCCACCGCCCCGCTGGTCGTCTCCGGCTGCGTCATGATGCGCGTCTGCCACCTGGACACCTGCCCGGTCGGCATCGCCACCCAGAACCCCGTGCTGCGCGAGCGGTTCTCCGGCAAGGCCGAATTCGTCGTCAGCTTCTTCGAGTTCATCGCCGAGGAGGTCCGCGAGATCCTCGCCGAGCTGGGCTTCCGCACCCTGGAGGAGGCCGTCGGCCACGCCGAACTCCTCGACACCGGCCGGGCCGTGACCCACTGGAAGGCCCAGGGCCTGGACCTCGCCCCGCTGCTGCACGTGCCGGACCTGCCCGCCGGGGCCGTCCGCCACCGCACCACCGAGCAGGACCACGGCCTGGCCAAGGCCCTCGACAACGAGCTCGTCAAGCTCGCCGCCGACGCCCTCGAGGTCTCCTCCGCCGAGGACGCCCGCCCCGTCCGCGCCCAGGTGCCCATCCGCAACATCAACCGCACCGTGGGCACCATGCTCGGTCACGAGGTCACCAAGCGGTTCGGCGGCGCCGGGCTGCCCGACGACACCGTCGACATCACCTTCACGGGCTCCGCCGGCCAGTCCTTCGGCGCCTTCCTGCCCCGCGGCGTGACCCTGCGCCTGGAGGGCGACGCCAACGACTACGTGGGCAAGGGCCTCTCCGGCGGCCGCATCGTCGTCCGCCCCGACCGCGGCGCCGACCACCTCGCCGAGTACTCGGTCATCGCCGGCAACACCCTCGCCTACGGCGCCACCGGCGGCGAGATGTTCCTGCGCGGCCGGGTCGGCGAACGCTTCTGCGTCCGTAACTCCGGTGCCACCGTGGTCTCCGAGGGCGTGGGCGACCACGGCTGCGAGTACATGACGGGCGGCCGGGCCGTCGTCCTCGGCGAGACCGGGCGCAACTTCGCGGCCGGCATGTCCGGCGGCGTCGCCTACGTCGTCGACCTCGACCCCGACAACGTCAACAAGGAGCTGGCCGGCGCCGTCGAGCCCCTCGACGCCGACGACCGGCAGTGGCTGCACGACGTCGTGCGCCGCCACCACGAGGAGACCGCCTCCACCGTCGCGGCCGGGCTCCTCGCCGACTGGGACACGGCCGCAGGCCGCTTCCGCAAGGTCGTCCCGGCCACCTACAAGGCAGTGCTCGCCGCCAAGGACGCCGCCGAGCGAGCCGGTCTCTCCGAGACCGAGACCCACGAGAAGATGATGGAGGCGGCGACCCATGGCTGACCCGAAGGGCTTTCTCACCGCGGACCGCGAGGTCGCCCGCACCCGTCCCGTCGCCGAGCGCGTCCGCGACTGGAACGAGGTCTACGTCCCCGGCTCGCTCCTGCCGATCATCAGCAAGCAGGCGAGCCGCTGCATGGACTGCGGCATCCCGTTCTGTCACAACGGCTGCCCGCTCGGGAACCTCATCCCCGAGTGGAACGACTACGCCTACCGCGACGACTGGCAGGCCGCGAGCGAGCGGCTGCACGCGACCAACAACTTCCCCGAGTTCACCGGCCGCCTGTGCCCCGCGCCCTGCGAGTCCGCCTGCGTGCTGGGCATCAACCAGCAGCCCGTCACCATCAAGAACGTCGAAGTCACCATCGTCGACAAGGCGTGGGCCGCGGGCGACGTCACCCCCCAGCCGCCCGAGCGGCTCTCCGGCAAGACCGTCGCCGTCATCGGCTCCGGCCCCGCAGGCCTGGCCGCCGCCCAGCAGCTGACCCGGGCCGGGCACACGGTCGCGGTGTACGAGCGCGCCGACCGCATCGGCGGCCTGCTGCGCTACGGCATCCCCGAGTTCAAGATGGAGAAGCGGCACATCAACCGCCGCATCGAGCAGATGCGCGCGGAGGGCACCAAGTTCCGCACCGAGGTGGAGATCGGCCGCGACATCGACGCCGCCAAGCTCCGCAAGCGCTATGACGCCGTCGTCATCGCCGCGGGCGCCACCACCTCCCGCGACCTGCCGGTGCCCGGCCGCGACCTCAAGGGCGTGCACTTCGCGATGGAGTACCTGCCCATGGCGAACAAGGTGCAGGAGGGCGACCTGACGGTCTCCCCGATCACCGCCGAGGGCAAGCACGTCGTCGTCATCGGCGGCGGCGACACCGGCGCCGACTGCGTGGGCACCGCCCACCGCCAGGGCGCGGCCTCCGTCACCCAGCTGGAGATCATGCCCAGGCCGGGGGAGGAGCGCAGCGAGGGCCAGCCCTGGCCCACCTTCCCCATGCTCTACAAGGTCACCTCGGCCCACGAGGAGGGCGGCGAGCGCGTCTACTCCGTCTCCACCACCCACTTCGAAGGGGACGAGGACGGCAACGTCCAGTGGCTGCACCTCGTCGAGGTGGAGTTCGCCGGCGGCAAGCTCACGCAGAAGCCCGGCACCGAGCGGAGGATCCCGGCCCAGCTGGTCACCCTCGCCATGGGCTTCACCGGCACCGACGTGAAGAACGGCCTCGTCGAGCAGTTCGGCCTGGAGCTGGACGCCCGCGGCAACGTCGCCCGCGACGCCGACTACGCCACCAACGTCCCCGGCGTGTTCGTCGCCGGTGACGCCGGGCGCGGCCAGTCCCTCATCGTCTGGGCCATCGCCGAGGGCCGCTCCGCCGCCCGCGGAGTCGACCGCTACCTCACCGGCACCAGCACCCTGCCGGCCCCGGTCCGCCCGGCGGACCGCGCCCTGACGGTCTGACCCTCCCCGAAAAGCTCGCGGCGCCTGCCCCACCCCGACCACAGGTGGCAGGCGCCGCGCTGTCGTACCCGCGCAGGCCCTTCCCTACCCGGCCCGGCGCACCAGCAGATCGCGGAACTCCACCTTCGCGTCCTCGGTGTACACCCCCACGCTGCCCTCCCGGTAGGGCCGCTCGCGGTCCTCGTAGGCCACCAGCCCCCGGCCGTCGACGCTCACCTCCATGCGCGCGCCGCGCTGCGCGACCCGGACGGAGGACCACTCGCCGACGGGGAAGCGCCCCTGGCCGGTCGCCAGGAAGCGCTGCCCGCCCTCGTAGGCCGGGTCGCGCTTGCCCAGCTCCCAGCCGTTGGGCTTGAGGGTGACGTAGTAGAAGTGCTCGGGGTCGGTGTACGCCCACAGCAGCCACGGCACCTCCCACGGATTGGGCTCGGGCGTGCGCAGCTGGGCGACGGTCCGCATGCGCGCCTCGTAGTCCACGTCCCCGAAGCGGGCCGTGGAGACGATCAGCCCGGCGTGGGTCTCGTCCGGCACCCGGGCGGGCAGGGGGGCGAGGAAGAGGCCGTCGTGGCGGCCGATGTTCTCGCCGTGGCCGTCGAAGACCGACCGCCACGGCCCGTGGACCGAGCCCTCGGCCCATGGCCGCTCCGGCTCGCCGTCGCCGGACCAGAGGCTGCTCACCGCGAGGGCGGCGCCCGCCACCACGACGGCGGCGAGCAGTGCGAGACCGAGCAGCCGCTGAACTCTCGTCATGCCGTCGAGTATGACCCCGGCCCCTCGGTGCGGGAGGTGACCAGTTCGGCGCCGCCGCCGTCGTCGGGGTCGGCGCCGAAGTCCTCCGCGAGCTGGGCGATGATGCGGTCGGTGGCGTGTCCGTCCCCGAAGGGATTGCCCGCCGTGGCCATCCGCTCGTAGGCGGCAGGATCATCCAAAAGGTGGACGGCGGCCTCCAGGATGGACTCCGGTTCGGTGCCCACGAGCCGGGCCGCGCCGGCCTCGACCGCCTCGGGGCGCTCGGTGGTCGTGCGCAGCACGAGGGCGGGCTTGCCGAGGGTGGGGGCCTCCTCCTGGATGCCTCCGGAGTCGGTGAGGACCAGGTCGCAGCCGGCGAGCGTGGCGGAGAAGTCGAGGTAGCCGAGCGGTTCGACGACCTCGATGTGCGGGTGGCCGGTCAGCTCCGGCAGGAGGGCCTCGCGGACGGCGGGGCTCTTGTGCAGCGGCACCACCATCTCCACGTCGCCGCGGCCGGCGAGCCGGCACAGGGCCTTGCCCATGGAGCGCATCACCGCGCCCTGGTTCTCGCGGCGGTGCAGGGTGACCAGCACGCGCCGCAGGCCGGTGCGGAAGAGGCAGCGGCCACTTCCCTCGGCCAGCACCCACAGCAGGTTGTCGACGACGGTGTTGCCGGTGGTGAACACTTCGGCTTCCGGGACGCCTTCGGCCGTCAGGTGGGCCGCGGCGCGCTGCGTGGGCGCGAAGTGCCAGCGGGCCATGCGGCCTATCAGGCGGCGGTTGAGCTCCTCCGGGAAGGGGTTGTCGAGGACGCCGGTGCGCAGGCCGGCCTCCACGTGGGCGATGGGGATGCGCTCGTAGAACGCGGCGAGGGCACCGGTCAGGGCGGTGGTGGTGTCGCCCTGGACGACGACGAGGTCGGGGCGCTCGGCACGGATCACCTCGCCGAGGCCGTCCACGAGGCGGGCGGTGAGGGTGGACAGCTGCTGCCGCTCGCGCATGACGTCGAGCCCGGTGCGCACCGGTACGCGCAGCAGGTCCAGCATCTGGTGGAGCATCTCGCGGTGCTGGCCGGTGGTGACGACGAGCGGCTCGAAGAGCGGGGAGTGCGCCATGGCACGGGCCACGGGCGCCAGTTTGATGGCCTCGGGTCGGGTGCCCAGCACGAGCATGGCGCGTACGGGCGCGGTGATGAGGTCAGCGGACATGGTTCTCCCTGGGAAAGGCCTGTCGCGGGGAAGGCCTGACGGGCGGGTGGAGTGCGGAGGTCCGGGGGTGCGCGGTCGCTTCAGGTGCGCGCCGTCTTCAGCCACGTCTGCTTGCCGGTGAGCATCCGCCACAGCCCCCACCAGCCGGCGGCGAACCAGATGTAGCCGTAGAAGATGAAGACGTGCGAGAGCAGGATGGAGCGCACGAGCCCGAGACCGCGTTCGCGCCGGCGGTAGACGAATCCGTAGGCGTAGGCCGCGGTGAAGGAGAGCAGGTACGGGCCGATGATCCACATCGGGGAGATCAGGGCGCGCCCGGCCTGCACGGAGCCGATGACGGTGCCGGCCACCGCGACCAGGAAGGACAGCGGCAGCAGGGAGGTGAGGAGGATCAGGACCGGGCTGGAGAGGTGGTAGAGCAGGTCGACGGCGGCGCGGGTGGGGACGGAGCGCAGGATCAGCGGCACCAGCCCCGCCGACTGCAGGTGGCCCTGGAACCAGCGGGAGCGCTGGCGCACCAGGCGCCTGACGTCGAGCACGGCCTGCTGGGAGACGGCCGCCGCGGTGCAGTGCTGGTTGGTCCAGCCGCGGGCGATGAGGCGGACCCCGAGGTCGAGGTCCTCGGTCAGCGAGTCGCTCCAGGGCCCGCCGGCCGTCTCACCGGGCGGGGCGAGGGAGTCCAGCGCGGCGAGCCGCATGAACTGTCCGTTGCCGCCCATGCCGACGCTGCCGATATAGCGCCGGGCGCACTGGAAGATATCGCCGTAGATGACGAATTCCATGTCCTGGAGCCGGGCCAGCAGCCCTTGGTGGCGGTTGTACATCCTTACGCCGACCTGGGTGGCGCCGGTGCGCGGATTGTCGAAGAAAGGGTCGACGGACTGGACCACGTGTTCGTCGAGCCGGCCGTCGGCGTCGACGACGCAGACGATGACGTCGTGCGGGTCGTAGCCGTCGAGCAGGCCCGACTCGCGCAGGTGCCGTATTCCGGCGTTGAGGGCGGCGCCCTTGCCCCGGCGGGCGTCGGGCAGGGTGCGCTGCAGCAGCCGGACGCGCTCGGGGTCGGCGGCGCGGGCGACCTCCGCGGTGCCGTCGTCGGAGCCGTCGTCGATCACCAGGGCGAGGAAATTGCCTGCGGGCAGGGCAGTGATGCGGGCCAGGCTCTCGGCGAGAACCTTTTCCTCGTTCAGACAGGCGAGCAGAAAGACGTACAGACGCTGTTGGCGCGGGCCGCGGACGCGGCGCACCCGGCGCCGGGAAAGCAGGAAGAGAGCGGTGTTGTAGCAGCCCGCCATCACGATGATGGCGATGGCGGATCCCAGCAGGACCTCGCCGGTCAAGGCCGGCCGCCGGGGCTGTGGTCCATGGTGGTGGCGCGGACGGCGAACCAGAGCTTGACGGCGATGATGACGAAGGCGCTCGCGCAGTACAGCAGGAATCCGGCCCCGGCGGCCTCCTGCAATCCGCGGGCAATAGGAATGCCCGGTAGCACTTCCGGTGCCGCAGTGAGCCCGGCCATGGGCAGGACGGATCCCAGAGCGGGTTTTCCGTACATGAGTTCTCCCCCGTATGTCGCCTCGATGCGAGGCAAGGCATGCGCAGGGAAGGTATCAGATCAGACAGGTACTACTGTCGGACTTGATGAGAATTGTTGGAGCGGAATCTCAAATTCGGTGAACGTACCGGTAATTATGCCTGGTGATCGCTTATCTGTGACGGGCGTGACCTCTGGTCTGCACCAGGAGGGGTGCCCGGAACTGCACATTCGGGATCGAAGTTGTCTATTGACATACATCCTTCCCGGCCAGAAGAATCTGGCGCCTGTCGGGCCCCCGAACCACCGGGGGTGCGGCCGCTGCATTGCCAGGGGGAATTACATGCAAAACAAGCGCGGGAGATCCAGGAAAGTCCGGATCTCCGCCGTCGTCATGCTCCTCGCCGCCCTGCTGGGCGGCGTCATTCTTTCCCGGACCGCCGAGGGTGCGATATCCCGGCCGCGGGCCACCGATGCCGTCAACCCGCTCTCGCTCTCCCCGCAGAGCACCAAGGACCTCGCCGCCGCGGCGAAGGCCCGGATCGGTTCGGACCGGCTGCGCCGTGCGGGCAAGCTGGCCCTGACCCCTGCGCCGGTCACCAAGAGCCTCGCCGCCGAGGCGGACGCCGCTCCGGCCGGCACCTCGGCCCTCGTCCTGTACGACAACGCCGGCCCCTACGGGCAGCTGGGCGAGCTCTACGCCATGGCGACGGCCAACCTCGCCGGCCACTTCGGCACCGTCACCGCCAAGCCCGTCTCGGCCTACACCGCCGGCATGGTGAACCAGTACACCGCCACGGTCTACCTCGGTTCGACCTACTACGGCGGCACCATCCCCGACGCCGTCCCCGCCGCCTTCTACCAGGACGCGCTGGCCACGAGCCGGCCCCTCACCTGGATCGGCGACAACATCTGGAACATGGCCGGCGCCGTCGGCGCCACCCGGTTCAAGCAGAAGTACGGCTGGGACCCCACCAACTCGTACTACGAGACCGGCGGTTCCGTCGGGAACATCAACCAGGTCACGTACAAGGGACAGCAGCTGACCCGGAAGATCCCCGTCGGCCAGGACGGGGGAGTGCTCCACCCGGACATCCTCACCGGGCCCGGCTATCCGGCGGTCACCCGCCTCGCCGAGGCCAGGGACGGCACCTCCGGCGCCACCAGCCCCTGGGCGATCCGCTCCTCGAACCTCACCTACCTCGGCGAGATGCCCTTCGCCTACGTCTCCGAGAGCGACCGCGTCATCGTCTTCGAGGACCTCCTCTTCGACGCCCTCGCCCCCGCGACCGCCGAGCGCCACCGGGCCTTCGTCCGGCTGGAGGACATCAGCCCCAAGGCCGAACCCGCCGAGCTGCGGGCCATCGCGAACTACCTCAAGTCGCAGAAGATCCCGTACGGGATCAACGTCATCCCGGTCTACAAGGACCCCAAGGGCACCTACAACAACGGCGTCGCCGAGACCATCACCCTCGCCCAGGCCCCCGCCGTCGTCACCGAGCTGAAGTACATGCTCGCCAACGGCGCCGTCCTGATGAACCACGGCTACACCCACCAGTACGGCACGGCGAACAACCCCTACAACGGCGTCACCGGCGACGACTTCGAGTTCTTCCGCGCCCACGTCGACACCTCGGACAACGTCGTCCTCGACGGGCCGCCCGCGGAGGACTCCACCGTCTGGGCGCAGAGCCGGGTCACCCAGGCCCTGGCGGGCTTCGCCGCCGCCGGACTACCGAAACCGGCCCTGTGGACCACTCCGCACTACGCCGCGTCCGCCACCGACTACCGTGTCTTCGGCCAGAACTACTCCGCCCGCCTGGAGCGCTCGTTGTACTTCGCCGGCACGCTCACCGGTGGCACACCGGACACCGGCCGCTACATCGGCCAGTTCTTCCCGTACGCGGTCAAGGACGTCTACGGGACGACCGTCCTGCCCGAGAACATCGGCAACTACGAGCCCGACGCGTACAACAACCACCCGCCCCGGCTCCCCGCCGACCTGATCGCCTCGGCCAAGGCCAACCTGGCCGTCCGTGACGGCGTGGCGAGCTTCTTCTACCACCCGTACTACCCGGTGGCGCCGCTGCAGCAGACGATCGAGGGCATCAAGGCCCTCGGCTACACCTTCGTCGGCCCCGCGGACCTGAACCGGTGAACGCCGGGAGGAGGACGGCCGGCGTGCTGCTCGCGGCCGTCCTCCTCCTCGCCGGATGCTCCTCCGGCCCGGCCGGGGAGGACGGCGGCGAGGAGACGCCCGGACCGGGCACGAGCACCCGCCCCGAGGACGGGAAGGCGGCCGGACTGCGCGGCATCACGCTCCCCTCGTGGAACACCGGCGACTACAGCAGCCCCGAGGCCGCGGCGTACCTGCGGCAGATCGCCGCCACCGGCGCCCGCTGGGTGACCTTCACCCCCACCTGGTACCAGGACGGCGCCGCCGACACGGTCATGCACACCACCGGCGAGACCGCCGGCGACGACGGCCTGCGGCACATCGTCGGCCTCGCCCACAGGACCGGCCTCAAGGTCATGCTCAAACCCCATGTCGACCTCGCGCGGGGCGGCGACCGGGCGGGCATCCGGCCGCGCGACGCCGGCGCCTGGTTCACCGCGTACGAGCGCTTCATCACCCACTACGCGCAGCTCGCCGAAGATACGGGTGCCGAACAGTTCGCCGTCGGCACCGAACTGGCCGGCACCTCCCGCGACGGCGCCCGCTGGAGCAAGGTCGTCCGGGCCGTCCGCGCGCGGTACCGCGGGCCGCTGACCTACGCCGCCAACTACGACGAGTACCGCACCGTCCCCTTCTGGGACGACCTCGACGTCATCGGCATCGACGCCTACTGGCCCCTCGCCGACCGCCCCACCGCCGACGCCGCCCGGCTGCGCGACGCCTGGAAGCCCATCACGCAGGAGCTCGCCGCCTTCTCCGCCCGCCACCACCGCAGGATCCTCTTCACCGAGGCCGGCTACGTCAGCCAGCGCGGCGCCACCACCGCGCCCTACTCCTGGACCGTCAGCAAGAGCGCCGGGGAGGACGAACAGGCCGCCGCCTACGCGGCGCTGCTCACCGCCCTCGACGGAAAGCCCTGGTGGGCGGGGGTCTGCTGGTGGATGTGGGACGACTGGCCCGACAGCGGCGAGACCCCGCGGCGCCTCGCCTACACCCCGCACGGCAAGCCGGCCGAGGACGTGCTGCGGCGGCGGTGGCGCGGTCCGGGCACCGGCTGAGCCGGTGCCCGGGACGGCCGTCCGTCGTGGTCGCGCCGCTGCGGAGGGAGGACGGTGCAGGGCGTCCCCCTCCCGCGAGGGTGCGGCAACCCTCGCCGCAGCGGAACACCGGTCCGGCGGTGCCACGCAGTGCGCAACCCCTGTGAAGGGGCCCCTACGTGTCGCACTCCAGCACCGTCCGGCAAAGCCCGCACCGGGCTCGCACCTTTCCACGGACCGGTACGCGGATACGCTGATGGCACGTCGGGCACGGGAAGCTGACCCGCAGCGGGCCGTCTCCCTCGAAGGCGCCCTCGAAGGCGTAGTCCCGGTCGCCCGGCGTGCCGGGCCTCGCGCTCCGGACGGCGCGCCGGTCGCGTGCGTAACGGTGGCGGCCGAGCCGCCCGGCCGCCGCGAGCGGGGGCCGTCGGCCGTCGCGCCGGGCCTCCGCGAGGCCCTTCACGTAGGCCTCGTACGCCTGGGGGCTGGTGAACCAGGGGGAGGGGTCCTCACCGAAGGCCAGCGCCCGCTTGGCGATGACGTAGCCGAACTCCTCCGGGGTGAGGTAGCCGAGCTTCTGCGTGGAGACCGGCGACTCGCGGTAGGCGTCCAGCAGCAGCCACCCCGCCCCCAGGTAGGCCGCCGCGGTGTCGGTGAGGATCTCGTTGTCCCGCGTGCCGGGGAAGGCGAGGCCGAGCCGGTGCAGGTAGACGTGCATGACCTCGTGCGAGAGGGCCGCGCCGATGTCCTTGCGGTGGGTCTTGAAGCGGGAGTTGAGCTCGATGAAGTACTCCGGGCCGGCGGCGAGCTCGACGTTGCCCGCGTGCCGCATCTCGCGGAAGCTGACGATCATCCGGGCGTCCGGCAGCCGCAGGTGCCGCACCATCGCGCCGGCGACGCGCTGCACGCCGAGGTACGGATCCTCCTCGTCGGAGAAGGCGACGTCGGACGGGGGCACGCTGAGCTCGAAGCTGTGCACCGTGTCGTAGGAGAGGCGCTTGTACAGCGCGGTGATCGCGGCGCGCACCGTCCCGATGTGCGGAAAGCCGTGCACGATCTCGATGCCGGTGCCCACGCGTGACCACCCCCTGGGGTCCCCCTGCCGGCCGCTGCGCCCCTTCTCCACTGTACGGGCGCGGCCCCGTCGGCGGGCAGTGCGCCGGGCTGGCCGAAACGCGGTGCTTGTCGCCCGTTCGCCCGATCCTCATAATCGCACCGCGCATCGAAGGTTCGATTCCGGTAATCGGACGGCCGGAATTGTCATGAGCCTGACATTCGTGCGTAACCTCCCACGAAAGGAAGACCGTTGCGCTCCTTCCTCTTCACGCTCAGGAGAACCGTCGCCGTCGGCGCCGCCACCGTCGCCGCGCTCGCCCTCACCGCCACCGCCGCCCTGGCCGACGACCCGACCCCGCGCCCGGGCGTGGTCGGCGGCACCCCCGCCCAGCAAGGCGAATTTCCCTGGATGGTGCGGCTGTCCATGGGATGCGGCGGCTCGCTCTACACCCAGCAGATCGTCCTCACCGCGGCCCACTGCGTCAGCGGCAGCGGCGCCAACACCTCGATCACCGCCACGGCCGGCGTCGCCGACCTCGGCTCCTCCCAGGCGATCAAGGTGAAGTCCACCCGGGTGCTCCAGGCGCCCGGCTACAACGGCTCCGGCAAGGACTGGGCGCTGATCAAGCTCGCGCAGCCCATCAACCTGCCGACCCTCAAAACCGCCGACACCCCCGCGTACAACAACGGCACCTTCACCATCGCCGGCTGGGGCGCGGACCGCGAAGGCGGCAGCCAGCAGCGGCAGCTGCTCAAGGCCACCGTGCCCTTCGTCGACGACACCGCCTGCCAGAAGGCCTACGGCAACCTCATACCCGGCGAGGAGATCTGCGCCGGATACCTCGACCAGGGCGGCGTCGACACCTGCCAGGGCGACTCCGGCGGCCCGATGTTCCGCAAGGACGCGGCGGGCGCCTGGATCCAGGTCGGCATCGTCAGCTGGGGCGAGGGCTGCGCCCGGCCGCACTACCCCGGCGTCTACAGCGAGGTGAGCACCTTCGCGGCGAACATCAAGAGCGCCGCCGCGAGCCTGGGCGGCTGGCCCCCCGCCCGTCCGGCGATTCCCGGCGTACGCGCCGGTGCGGGTGCCTTCCGTTTCCCGCTTCTACCGGGCACCTTGCCCGGTGGAAGCGAGGCGCCGCCGGGTCCGCCGGGGCTGCTGGGACCGCCGGGTCCGCTGGGCCGTCCGGATGGCCTCGCGAACCCGTACGGACCAGTCCCGGTACGGCCCGCCCCGGCCCGCCCGCCCGACTCCGGTATGACGTGGGCGGGCCTCCGTCATCCTTTCGGCCGAGGCGGGAATGGTCGGACAGTCGAGGTGTGGGCGCGATAAAGGCCCGTAACGTGAGGACCGTGGCCCGCCGGCCCCGGAGGACGACACGAATCCGGGGCACCCGCGGCGGCCGCAGACCGAGCCGTCCGTTACGGAAAGGGACCACCCCCGTGTCCGCCAAGACCCGCATCGCCGCCGCCACCGTCCTCGCCGCAGCCGTCGGCGCGGTGGCCTGGCCCACGGCGAGCGCGTTCGCCGCGGACCTGCGCACCACCGGCGACACGGACGGCGGCAGCGGCCGCCCCGGCCGCCCGGTCATCGTTCAGCAGGTCCAGCTGCCCGACGGCAGCCGGGCCCGGCTGACCTCCGGCGAGCGCGGCACGACCGTCACCGTGACCAAGCACGGCAAACTGCGCCACACCTTCGACGCCGCCCGCCCCACGGCCCATCTCGACCGGCTCCACCTGCGCATCCTCGGCGGCGACACGCAAAAGCCCACCCTGCGCGCCTCCCTCGACGGCACCGGGCTGACCAACTACTACGACTTCGCCTCCGGCACGCTGCGGCACACCCCCGACGGGGCCGAGAGCACCACGGTCACCAGCAGCGGCGCCGGCCACGACAAGGGCGCCAAGCACGCCCGCGGCGTGGTCACCGTCCGCAACGGCTCCGCGGAGGGCCACGAGCAGCAGGCCACGCCCCCCGCGCGCACCCTCCACGCGGCCTCCAGCAACCCCGTCAAGCGTGTCGTCGAGGCCGGCGAGGTCATCAAGGTCCGCCACGACATCGGCACCCCCGCCCTCGCGGGCGGCGCCGGGCTCCTCGCCCTCGGCGGCGGGGCCTACGGCATGCGCCGGCTCGCCGCCCGCCGCGCCGCGCGCACCCGGGCCTGACCCGCGGTTGCGGTGGCCCCGCGGCCCCGCTGACATGGAGGGGCGGGCGGAGGCGGCACCGCGGCCCGTCAACCCGCACACACCAGGCCCCGCACGGCCGGCACAGCGCAAGGAACGAGTATGGCGATCACCGTGGTCATCGCGGACGACCAGGAGATGGTCCGCACCGGCTTCCGCATGATCCTGGAGAGCCAGCCCGACATCGAGGTCGTCGCCGACGTCGTGGACGGCGAGGCCGCCCTCACCGCCGTCGAGCAGTACGAGCCCGACGTGCTCCTCCTCGACATCCGCATGCCCAAGCTCGACGGCCTGGAGGTCACCCGCCGCCTCTCCGAGCGGGCCGCCGCCCGCCCCGGGACCGGCCGGCGCCCCCGCATCGTCATCGTCACCACCTTCGACCTCGACGAGTACGTGCACACCGCGCTCCGCAACGGCGCCTCCGGCTTCCTGCTCAAGGACGCGAGCCCCGCCATGCTCGTCGAGGCCGTGCACGCCGCCGCCGTCGGCGACTCCCTCATCTCGCCCGCCATCACCGTCCGCCTCCTGCGCGACATGGCCCCCGCCCACCCGGCGGGCCCCGTCAGGGCCCCCTCCGAGCCGCTCACCGACCGCGAGGCCGACGTGGTGCGCTGCCTGGCCCGCGGCGCCACCAACGCCGAGATCGCCGCCGAGCTCTTCGTCTCGCTGTCCACGGTCAAGACCCACCTGGCCAACGTGCAGCTGAAGCTCGACGCCCGTAACCGCGTCGAGATCGCGGCGTGGGCCTGGGAGAGCGGACTGGCCGCGGGCAGCGCATGAACAGAGTGGCCGGGTGGGCCGCCCGGCACCCCCGGCGCGCCGCCGCCGCCAAGGCGGCCCTCGCGGTCGCCCTGCTCTGCCTGGTCGTCTCCGAGAGCGTCGTCCTCGCCCGCCAGCCGAGCCGCCCCCACGCCACGGTGCTGGCCTCGGGCATCGCCGTCTGCCTGTGCGCCGTCCCCTACAAGTGGATCCCCCTCACCGTCCGGGCCTCCGTCGCCGTCGCCGTCTCCTGGACGACCAGCCTCGTCCTGATGACCGGGCAGCACCCCGAGACCGTGTGGGGCATGGGCGAGGCCATCGCCCTGCTCGCCCTCCTCACCTCCGTCCTCCAGCGCGCCTCCACGCGCGCCGCCGCGATCCTCGGCCCCATGCTCGCCCTCGCCTGCCTCGCCGCACCCATGCGCGACCTCGACCCCGGGCCGTTCACCGCCGTCTTCTGCGCGCTCACGGTCGTCGTCACCGCGTACTCGGTGCTGCTGCGCAACCAGTCCGGGCAGCGCGTCCGCGACCTCGCGGCCGTCCGCACCGCCGAGCGCCTCGAACTCGCCCGCGAGCTCCACGACCTCATCGCCCACCACGTCACCGGCATCGTCGTCCAGGCCCAGGCCGCCCGCTTCACCGCCCTCGACGGGCCCGCCGCGGCGGCCGCCTTCGAACGCATCGAGCTCTCGGCCGGCGAATCCCTGAGCTCCATGCGGCGCCTGGTGGGCATCCTGCGCGAGGGCGACGCCGAGACCGAGCCGGTGGCGGGCCTGCCGGAGGTGCGCGCCCTCACCGAGGCCTTCGCCCGCACCGGGCCGCCCGTCACCCTCTACATCGAAAAGGGGATGGAGAACTGGATCCCCGCCGAGGTCGCCGCCGGCGTCCACCGCGTCGTCCGCGAGGCCCTCACCAACATCCGCAAGCACGCCGCCGACGCCACGGCCGTACGGATCGGGATCCGCGGCGTCCCCGCCGGCGTCGAGCTGCGCATCGCCGACGACGGCAAGCACGCGGCCGTCCTCTCCGACAAGGCCCGCGGCGGCGGCTTCGGGCTCGTCGGCCTCAGCGAGCGCGCCAAGGCCATGGGCGGCATCCTGCGCGCGGGCCCCGCGCCGGAGGGCGGCTGGGAGGTCACGGCCCTCTTCCCGGCCGACCGCAGGAGGTAGGCGAACGGGACCGCAGGCCGTACCGCCTGCGGCAGGCCCGCGCCGCCGCGCGCGGCGGCCCGTTCGCCCCGCGCTCAATCCGCCACGAGCGCAAAGGCCCGGGGCGCGCCCTCCGCGTGCCTACGGTGGGCGTCATGAAGATCAGCAAGGAAGCCGCCATGGAGACCTCCCAAGTCACCGACCGCATATGGATGTTCCGCTTCCCCGTCGGGCAGGCCTACGCCGTCCGCCTGCCCGACGACAGCTGGGCCCTCGTCGACACGGGCCTGCCCGGGTACGCGCAGCAGATCCTCACCGCCTTGCGCGGTCTCGGCGCCGCTCCCGGAGACCTCCGCGAGATCGTCCTCACCCACTCCCACGGCGACCACACCGGCTCCGCCGCCGCCCTCGCGGCGGCCACCGGCGCGCGCGTCCTGGCGGGTGCCGACGACGCCCCGGTGATCCGCGGCGACGTCCCCGAGCCGCCGCCCGCCTTCCTCGACTGGGAGGTGCCGCTCTTCGAGTCCGTGCACGAGCTCGTCCCGGAGCTCGCGCACACGACGGTCACCTGCCCCGTCGACGGTGAACTCGCCGACGGCGACACCCTCGACTGGGGCGAGGCGGCCACGGTCGTCCACGTGCCCGGGCACACCGCCGGCGGGATCGCGCTCCACCTGCCCGCATCCGGCGTGCTGTTCACGGGCGACACGATCGCCAACGTGCAGCAGCTGATGCCGGGCGTCTTCAACACCGACCGGCCGCAGCTGTTCGACTCCTTCCGCCGCCAGGCCGCCCTCGACGTCGAAACGGCGTGCTTCGGCCACGGCGACCCCCTGGTCGGGGGAGCGGGGAAGGCGTTGCGCGCGGTGGCGGCGGCTCTGGACTGACGGGACAGGTTCCGGAACAGGACGGGTTCCGGAGCAGTTCTAGAGCGACTGCCCGTAGCAGAGGCAGAAGGGGTGCCCCGCAGGGTCGTTGAACACCCGGAACCCCTTCCGCTCGCCGCCGCTGTCGTGGAGGAACGTAGCCCCCAGCGCGAGCACCTCGCGCTGGGCCCGCTCCACGTCCTCGACCGTGTCGACCTCGAAGTCCAGGTGGAACTGCTGCGGGAACTCCGGGTCCGGCCAGCGCGGCGGGCGGTGGTCCTTCGCCTCCTGGAAGGCGATCTGCTGCCCCGTGGGGGACGTCAGCCACACCCACGACGGGTCGGAGGCGTCCACCTCCCAGTCCAGGATCCGGGCGTAGAAACCGGCCAGGGCGGCCGGGTCCGGGCAGTCGACGACGGGATACATCAGTTTCGCGATCATGAAACGATCCTGCCCTCTCACGGACAGGAGTCCAAGAGCCGCCGCACTTTTGTCCATGGGCGTCGCGCCCCGCGCCCTCCACTGTGAGCCGTGACCACAGGTACGGAGGAGGAGCACGGCGTGGACGTCGACCCAGGGACGCGGCAGCAGCCCCCGCACGGCGGCAGCGGAGCACCCACCCGGCGCGCCGTGGTCACCGCCGGCGCCCTCGCGGGAATCACACGCATCACAGGCATCGCGGGAATCGCGGGCATCGCCGGAGCAGCCGGCGTCACCGGGCTCGCCGGGACGGCCGCGGCCGCCACCCCCACCCCGCCCGCCACCGAAGCCGTCCTGCACTCCGCCGACCTCGACGTCCGCATCGACACCGCCTTCCCCCGCATCATCGCCTACACCCACCGCCCCACCGGAGACGTCGTCCACGCCCAGGAGGACCCCGTCACCTCCCTGCTCGTGGACGAGAAGGAACACACCCCCCACGTCACCGCCACCGTCCGCGGCGACCGCGCCGCGTACGTCCTCACCCTCGGCGGCGGCACCCGCATCGACGCCGAGATCCGCGTCGACGGCCTGCTCGTCCACTGGCGGATCACCCGCATCGCCGACACCCCGGCCCTGCGCGTCGGCACCCTGCGCATCCCCGGCCTGGCCCTGCTCAGCGTCCGCAGCAGCCAGCCCGGTGCCGCGCTCCTCGCCGCCCGCATCCAGCTCGACAAGGCCAAGAGCGGCGACACCCTCGTCCGCCCCGGCCCGGACACCCCCGCCGACGAGGCGCCCACCGGCTGCGCCTACGCCGTCGTCAGCACCGGCCGGCTCGCCGCCGCAGCCGACACCAACACCGTCCAGGACCGGCCGGACGCCGCCACGGCCTGGGAGAACGGCCGCTTCCGCCGCCAGACCCTCACCCGCACCGGCTACACCAAGACCCAGCTCACCTGCGGCCAGTGGACCCACCGGGCCGCGGGAGCCGCCCTCACCGACACCGAACCCCTGCCCCGCGCCACCGTCATCCTCACCCGCGACCGCAACGGCGACGGCGACGCCGACTGGCAGGACGCGGCCATCGCCCTGCGGGACATCACCGCCGAGCCCCTCGGGGCCGCCGAACAGCACCTGCGCGTCGTCCCCCACATAGCGTTCAACTTCGCAAGCCAGGCCACGAACCCGTTCCTCGCCACCCTCGACGACGTCAAGCGCATCGCCCTCGCCACGGACGGCCTGCGGCAGTTCACCCTCCTCAAGGGCTACCAGTCCGAAGGCCACGACTCGGCCCACCCCGACTACGGCGGCAACTACAACACCCGCGCCGGCGGCCTCACCGACCTCAACACCCTGCTGCGCGCCGGAAAGCGCTGGAACAGCGACTTCGCCGTGCACGTCAACACCACCGAGTCCTACCCGGTGGCCCACGCCTTCTCCGAGACCCTCGTCGACAAGAACGACAGACAGTGGGACTGGCTCGACCAGTCCTATCGCATCGACCCCCGCCGCGACCTCCTCTCCGGCGACGTCGTCCGCCGCTTCCGGCAGCTGCGCGACGAGACCGACCCCGCCCTGACCACCCTCTACATCGACGTCTTCCGCGAGTCCGGCTGGAACTCCGACCGGCTCCAGCGCGCCCTGCGCGAGCAGGGCTGGCAGATCACCACCGAATGGGGCCACGGCCTGGAGCGCTCCAGCCTCTGGTCGCACTGGGCGAGCGAGACCGACTACGGGCCCGACACCTCGCGCGGCATCAACTCCCGGCTCATCCGCTTCGTCCACCACCACCGCAAGGACGTCTTCGCCGACAAGTGGCCGCTCCTCGGCACCGCGAAGCTCGGCACGTTCTCGGGGTGGCAGGGAAAGACCGGCTGGGAGCCCTTCCAGCGCCTGCTGTGGACCGAGAACCTCCCGGCCAAATACCTCCAGGCGTACCCCGTCCGTACCTGGGGCGAGCACGAGATCACCTTCGAGGGGCCGACGCGCACCGCCGTCGGCGACGCCGACGGCACGCGGACCATCACCACGGACGGGCGCGTGGTCTACCGCGGCGGCACGTACCTCCTGCCCTGGGAGCCGCGCGAGGCCGGCGACCCCGCCAAGCTCTACCACTACAACCCGCAGGGCGGCGCCACCCGCTGGCGCCTGCCGCGCGGCTGGGCGGGGCGGCGCACGGTCGTCCTCCACCGGCTCACCGACCAGGGCCGCGCCGACGCCCTCGAACTGCCCGTCCGCGGCGGCGAGGTCACCATCGAGGCCACGGCCGGGCAGCCGTACGTGCTCACCCGCGGCCACGGCCGCTCGCCGGACCCCGCCTGGGGCGAGGGCACGCCCCTGTACGACCCCGGCTTCCACGCCGGCGGCCTCGGTGGCCTTGGCGGCCTCTGCGGGTGGCGGGTCACCGGGCCTGCAGCCGTCGAACGCAGCCCCCTGGGCGACTGGGAACTCGTCGTCCGCGCCGGGGGAGCGGCCACGGCCGGCCAGCGGCTCGCCCGCCTCAAGCCCGGCACCTACGCGGCGTCCGTGCAGGTCGAAGTCGGCGACACCGCGGGGGAGCGGCGCCGGGCCGGCCTGGAGGTCCGCACCGCCGACGGCGTCACCGCCGCCAACTGGACGGACACCTCGACCGCCGTCAACCACGTGGGCGCCGACCGCAAGCACGGCACCCGCTTCCAGCGGATGTTCACCCGCTTCACCGTGCCACCGGGCGGCGGCCCCGTCACCTTGACGCTGACCGTCGCCGAGGGCGGCGCGCGCGTCCGCTTCGACGCGCTGCGGGTCGTCGCCGCGGGAGCGCCGGCCGCTGCCGCGGGCGCGCTCGTCTTCGAGGACTTCGAGCACGTCCCCCAGGGGTGGGGCCCCTTCGTCAAGGGCGACGCGGGCGGCGCGACCGACCCCCGCACCCACATCGCCCAGCGGCACGCGCCCTTCACCCAGCGCGGCTGGAACGGCAAGGCCGTCGACGACGTCATCGACGGCACCCAGTCCCTGAAGTCACGCGGCGAGAACACCGGCGTCGTCTACCGCACCGTGCCGCACACCGTCCGCTTCCGGCCCGGGCACCGCTACCGCGTCTCCTTCCGCTACGAGAACGAGGCCGCCGGGCAGTACGCCTGGATCACCGCCGTGGACACGCCGGAGACCCGCGAGCTGCACCGCACCCCGCTGCCCGCCGCCCACGAGCCGGCCGCGCACACGTACGAGTTCACCGCTCCGGAGGCGGGGGAGGCGTGGGTGGGGCTGCGCAAGACGGGCGACAGCGACACGGCGGAATTCGTCCTCGACGGCTTTACGGTGCACGAGGCGGACGGGGCGCACGAGACGGACGGGACTGTGGAGGGGACCGCGGAGAGGACCGTGGAGGGGGCCGCCGCCCCCTGGTGAAAGCGCGCCGCCATGCGCGAAGATCGGCACACGGGGCCGACACCGCGGGAGGCCGGGACCCATGTACCAGACATGGATGCGCTATTTCACCCCCGGCCCCGTCCACCACCGCCTCGGCCTCGTCTGCCTCGGCGTCGGCCTGCAGCACGGGGCGCTCCCCGCGGTCGGCCCCCGCACCCTCGACCACCACGTCGCCGTCGTCGTCCACGCCGGCAGCGGCTGGCTGCGCACGCCCGACGGGCGCACCCGCGCCGTCACCGGGCCCGCGCTCCTGTGGCTCGTCCCCGGGGTCCCCCACCACTACGGCGCCGCGGGCGGGACCGGCTGGGACGAGAGCTTCGTCGACTTCACCGGCCCGGCCGTCGCCGCCTATACGGAACTGGACTGCATAGAGCCCCACCGGCCCCTCGTGCCCCTCACGGACACCACCGCCGTCCGCGCCGTCGTCCACCGCATCGCCCGCGCCGCCCGCCGCGCCAACCCGCTCCTGGAGGTCGAGACCTCCGCGGCCGTACACGAACTCCTGGTCGCCCTGCGCCGCGCCCGCGCCGACACGGCCCCCGACGGCGAACCCGTCCTCCAGTCCCTCGCCCGGGACGCCTTCCTGCCCCTGTCCGTCGCCCAGCACGCCGCCCGGCACGGCATGACCACCGCCGAACTGCGCGCCGCCGTGCGCCGCGGGGCCGGCTGCAGCCCCAAGGACTACCTGCTGAACATCCGCCTCGGCCGCGCCAAGGAACTCCTCGCCGCCACGGAACTGCCCGTCGCCGCCGTCGCCCGCCGCGTCGGGTACGCCGACCCCGCCTACTTCAGCCGCCTCTTCACCCGCCGCGTCGGCACCGCGCCCGTCCGCTTCCGCGCCCGCCAAGGGCGTGCCGTGCCCGGCGGCTGGAGCGCGCGCATCCCCGACCCGGACCACCCACCGGTGATCGCACCCCGCCCGTCCGCATAGGCTCGGTGACCATGAGCAACAGTTCCATGGACGAATCCGTACGGGCCGAGCTGGGCCGGCTGCGCGACAGCATCGACAACATCGACGCAGCGGTGATCCACATGCTCGCCGAGCGCTTCAAGGCCACCCAGCAGGTCGGCCACCTCAAGGCGGCCCACAAACTGCCCCCGGCCGACCCGGCCCGCGAGGCCCGCCAGATCGCCCGCCTCCGCGAACTGGCCGAGAACGCCAAACTCGACCCCGCGTTCGCGGAGAAGTTCCTGAACTTCATCGTGGCCGAGGTCATCCGCCACCACGAAACCATCGCCCGCGCCTAGCCCTCCCACCGCGCACGGCACGACGACGATAGCGCGGCCCGGCGGTGCCGGTACGTAAGCCGCGTGTCTTCTCCCGCCGCAGCGGCGCTCAGCCGCGATGGCGCGGTCCGGCGGTGCCGTGCTCACCTGTCGGCCGGCTCGGCACCGCCGTTCTCCGCCGTGGGGGTTGTCCGCCGTGGCGGCGGAAGCAATGTGCGTGGCACGACTTCGGATGGGAGCAGGGCCCTGGCCGGGCGGGGCAGCCCGCTGACCTCTCCCGCCGCAGCGGCGCTCAGCCGAGATGCCGCGGTCCGGCGGTGCCGTGCTCACCTGCCGACCGGCTCGGCACGTGGGAGTAGTCCGCCGCGGCGGCGGAGGCATGGGTGCGTGGCACGGGTTCGGAGCGCAGCCCCGGCCGGGCGCACCCGCCCCGCACCACGTGCGCACCCCCAATTCCTGCCTCGGCACAGCGCCGGCGATACGGCAGCATGGCCCCATGCCCGTACTCACACGCGATGAAGCCCAGGCCCGAGCCCGTCTCCTCGACGTTCACCGGTACGCCGTCGACCTCGATCTCACCCGTGGCGACGAGCTCTTCGGATCCACGACCCGCATCCGCTTCACCGCGCGCCACGCGGGCGACACCTTCGTCGAGCTCCGCCCGGCCGCCCTGCACCGCGCCGTCCTCGACGGCCGGCCCCTCGATCCGGCCGCGCTCGACGACAACCGGCTCGCTCTCGCGCTGACCCCGGGCGAGCACGAGCTGCTGATAGAGGCCGACATGTGCTACTCCCGTACGGGCGAGGGCATGCACCGTTTCACCGATCCCGCCGACGGCGAGACCTACCTCTACACCCAGACCTTCATCGACGATGTCCAGCGCGTCTTCGCCGCGTTCGACCAGCCCGACCTCAAGGCGGTCTTCGACGCGACGGTGACCGCGCCGCCCCACTGGACCGTCCTCGGCAACGCCGTGGCCACCCGCACCGGCGACCCGGCCCAGGGCCGCTGGGAGCTGGCCACCACCCAGCCCCTGAGCACGTACTTCGTCGCCTTCGCCGCCGGCCCCTGGCACTCCGTCCGCACCGAGCACGCCGGCCTGCCCTTCGCCCTGCACTGCCGCCGTTCCCTCGCCCCCCACCTGGACGCCGACGCCGAGGAGCTCTTCGGCATCACGCGCCGCTGCTTCGACCGCTTCCACGAGATCTTCGACGAGCCCTACCCCTTCGACTCCTACGACCAGGCGTTCGTCCCCGAGTTCAACGCCGGCGCGATGGAGAACCCAGGGCTGGTCACCTTCCGCGACGAGTACATCTTCCGTTCGGCGGTCACCGACACCGAGCGCCAGAGCCGCGGCGTGACGGTCGCCCACGAGATGGCCCACATGTGGTTCGGCGACCTCGTCACCCTCCGCTGGTGGGACGACATCTGGCTCAACGAGTCGTTCGCGGAGTACATGGGCTACCAGATCCTCGCCGAGGCCACCCGCTTCGACGGCGCCTGGACCGACTTCGCCTGCACCCGCAAGGGCTGGGGCTACGACGCCGACCAGCGCCCCTCGACCCACCCCGTCGCCCCCGACGCACAGGCCGTCCGGGACACCGCCTCCGCGCTGCTGAACTTCGACGGCATCTCCTACGCGAAGGGCGCCTCCGCCCTGCGCCAGCTCGTGGCCTGGCTCGGCGAGAAAGACTTCCTCGCCGGCATCAACGACCACTTCGCCCGCCACCGCTTCGGCAACGCCACGCTCGCCGACTTCCTCGACTCCCTGGCCCGCAACACCGACCGCGACGTACACGCCTGGGCGGGGACCTGGCTGCGCACCAGCGGCGCCGACACCCTCACCCCCACGGTCGCCGACGACGGCCGCGGCGGCTGGCGCCTGGACGTCCGCCACGACGGCACCCGCCCGCACCACCTCGCCGTGGGCCTCTACGACCACGCCCCGGACGGCTCCGGCGCCCTCGTCGCCCGCGACCGCCTGACCGCCGACCTGCCCGCGGGCGGCGGCACCCGCACCGTCGAGGGCACCGGCCCCCGCCCGGCCCTCGTCCTGCTCAACGACGGCGACCTCACGTACGCCAAGGTCCGCCTGGACGCCGCGTCGTGGGAGACCGCCCTCGGCTCGCTGTCGGCGCTGCCCGGCCCCCTCACCCGGGCCGTCCTGTGGAACGCCGCCCGCGACATGGTCCGCGACGGCGAGCTCGCCCCCGCCGCATACCTGGACGCCGCCCGCGCCCACCTGCCCCACGAGACCGACGTGGCCGTCACCCGGGCCGTCCTCGCCTTCGCCCGGGGCCAGGTCGCCGACCGCTACGTGACCCCCGCCGACCGCCCCGCGGCCCTGGCGGGCCTCACCGCCCTCGCCCAGGACCTGCTGGACCGCACCCGGAGGCAGGGAGAGGACGGCACGGCCCAGGGCCTGCGCCTGACCGCCGTCCGCACCCTGATCGACAGCGCCACCACCCCGGACACGCTCCGCGCCTGGCTCCGGGACGGCACCGTCCCCGGCGGCCCGGCCCTCGACCCCGAACTGCGCTGGCGCGCCCTCGCCCGCCTCGCCGTCCTCGGCGCCACCACGGCCGCCGCCGTCGACGCCGAGCTCGCCCGCGACCCGAGCGCCACCGGCCAGGAGGGAGCCGCCCGCTGCCGGGCCGCCCTCCCGGACCCGGCGGCCAAGGAGGCCGCCTGGCGGGCCATGTACGACCCGGAGCACCGCCCGGAGCTCTCCAACTACCTGTTCACCGCCACCGCCGAGGGCTTCTGGCAGCACGAGCAGCTCGACCTCGTACGCCCCTACCTCGACCGCTACCACCCGGCCGCCGTCGCCCTCGCGGCCCGCCGCGGCCCCGCCCTGGCCACGGCCGCGGGCACCGCCGGCTTCCCCCGCCCCTTCGTCGAGCAGCACACCCTCGACCTCGGCGAGGAGTGCCTGCGCACGGCCGGCCCGACCCCCGCCCTGCGCCGCCGCCTCGACGACCAGCTCGACGACCTGCGCCGCTCCCTGCGCATCAGGCGACGCCAGGGGTAAGACGCCCAGGGGTAACCCGCCCCGGGAAGCCCCGGGAAGCCCCGGGAACGCCGAAGGCTCCGCACCCGGAAGGGGGTGCGGAGCCTTCGGCGTCCGAGATGTCTCGCAGCGGCGGCCTGCCGCTGTCAGCCGCGCGCCTCGCGGGCGGCGTCGGAGGCCTGCGCGGTGCGCAGCTCCTCCATGAAGCGGTCCACCGTGCCGTTCTCGCGGGCGGACTGGGCGACGTCCTCACCGACGATGCGGCCGGCCAGCTCCGTGGCCAGCACGCCGACCTGCTCGCGCAGCTCGGCCTCGGCGACCGCACGCTCGGCGTCGATCACGGCGTGGCCCGCGGAGATGATCTCCTCGCGCTGGCGCTGGCCCTCGGCACGCAGCTCGGCGATGATCGCCGTGCCCTGCTCGAGCGACTCCTGGCGCAGGCGCGCGGCCTCGTGCCGGGCCTCGGCCAGCAGCTCCTGGTACTCGGAGTGGACCCGGGCGGCCTCCGCGCGGATCTCCTCCGCCTCGTCGAAGCGGCCGTCGGTGGCCTTCTCGCGCTCGATGAGGACCTTGTTGATCCGGGGCAGCAGCACCTTCGCCATCACGGCGAAGACGATGAAGAACAGCACGGCGCCGAGCACGAGCGGCGCGGGCTCGGGCTTGAGCGGCCCTACGTCGAGAGCGAGAAAGTTCATGGCCATGGGGTGCAGATTAGTCGACGGAACGGGGTGCGTCCGCCCCGGACCCCATTAGCAGACACATCTCACCCCCATTGCACGGCCTTCCCCCCATCGAGCGAAACCCGCCACTACGCCGGTCACCGAACGTGCGCCGAACGTAACTTGTTGCAGTTGCCGCTCGTCACAGCCCGGACCGACCCCACAGCATGCGCTCGAAGTCAACCCAAAAGGGGCAAAGTCAAATGCCTGCGCCCGCCGGCCCCACCGTCGCCTCCCCCCACGACGCCGCAGACCGCACCCCCGCCCCCCTCGCCGGCGGCACCCGAGGCCCCCGGGCCCTGCGCCCCCTCCTCGGTACCGTGCTCGACGCACTCGACGAGGGCGCCGCCGCCCGCCGGGGCCCCCTCCCGGCCGGCGGCCCCGAGGCCGTCACCGCCCGCGTCCGGGCCCGGGCCCTCCCCGTCCTCCCCGAGACCGGCACCGGGGCCCACGAGGCGCTCCACACCCTCGTCGCCGCCCTGGCCGAGGGCGCCGCCGACCCGGCCCACCCCCACTGCGCCGCCCACCTGCACTGCCCGCCCCTCGCGCTGGCAGCCGCGGCGGACCTCGCGGCCGCCGCCCTCAACCCCTCCCTCGACTCCTGGGACCAGGCCCCGGCCGCGACCGCCCTCGAAGCCCTCACCACCCGGGCCCTGGCGTCCCTCGCCTATCCCCGCCACCCGGCCCCCGACGCCCTGGTCACCACCGGCGGCACCGAGTCCAACCAGCTGGCCCTCCTCCTGGCCAGGGAAGCGGCCAGAGACACGCCCGGCGAGACGGCCGGGGGGACGGCCTGGGCGGCGGCCCGGGCGGCAGCCGGGCAAGCGGCTCGAAGGCCGGCGAGGGAGCCCGCCCCCGGATCCGCCCTCGGATCCGCCCCCGAACCGACCGGGCGAACCACCCCGCCGCTCCGCATCGTCTGCGGAGCCAACGCCCACCACAGCATCCACCGCGCCGCCTGGCTCCTCGGACTGCCCACGCCCCTCACCCTCCCCACCCCCACCGGCATCCTCGACCCCGCCCTCGTACACACCGCCCTCACCGACCCCGGCGCCACCGGCACCCCCACCCTCGTCATCGCCACCGCCGGCACCACCGACACCGGCCGTATCGACCCCCTGCCCGCCCTCGCCGCCCTCTGCCACACCCACGGCGCCCGCCTCCACATCGACGCCTCCTACGGCGGCCCGCTCCTCTTCAGCGACGCCCTCCGCCCCGCCCTCGCCGGCCTCGACCGCGCCCACACCATCGCCGTCGACCTGCACAAACTCGGCTGGCAGCCCGTCGCCGCAGGCCTCCTCGCCGTCCCCGACAGCACCGCCCTGCACCCCCTGGCCCACCACACCGACTACCTCAACGCCCCCGACGACACCCGGGCCGGCCACCCCGACCTCCTCGGCCGCTCCCTGCGCACCACCCGCCGCCCCGACATCCTCAAGATCGCCGTCACCCTCCGCGCCCTGGGCCGCCGCGGCCTCGGCGATCTCGTCGAACGGGTCTGCGCCGCCGCCCGGCAGCTCGCCGACCTCATCGACGCCCACCCCGGCTTCGACCTCTACGCGCGCCCCACCCTCAGCACGGTCCTCTTCCGCCCCACCCCCACCGACGACCACACCACCGCCGCACTCCGGCGCACCCTCCTCCACCACGGCCACGCCGTCCTCGGCCGCACCACCACCCCCGAAGGCCTCTGGCTCAAGGCCACCCTCCTCAACCCGCACACGACACCCGACGACCTCCGCACACTCCTCACCCTCGTGGAAGGCCAGGTACGCCGATGAAGACCCCGCCACCCCCCAAGACCCCCCCGAACCCCCCGCAGAACACCCCCGACACCCCGCCGCCCCCCAAGCCCGAAGCAGCCCCCGAAACACCGGCGTCCCCCCAGACCACCCCCGACCAGCCGCTCGACATCGCCGGCATCGGCATCGGCCCGTTCAACCTCTCCCTCGCCGCCCTCGCCCACGGCATCCCCGGCCTCCGCACCGCCTGCTACGACCAGAACCACACCTTCCGCTGGCACGCAGGCCTGCTCATCGACGGCACCACCCTCCAAGTCCCCTTCCTCGCCGACCTCGTCACACTCGCCGACCCCACCAGCCCCTGGAGCTTCCTCAACTACCTCAAGTCACGCGAACGGCTCTACCCCTTCTACTTCGCCGAGCGCTTCCACATCCAGCGCGCCGAATACGACGCCTACTGCCGCTGGGTCAGCCAGTCACTCCCCGGCCTCCACTTCGGCCACCAGATCGACGCCATCCGCTGGAACCCCGAACGCAACCTCTTCGAAATCGACTTCACCCAGCTCGACACCGACGGCGAAGCCGAAGCCCTCGGCCGCACCTACACCCGCAACCTCGTCCTCGGCGTCGGCACCGCCCCCTACGTCCCCGACCCCCTGCGCCCCCTCGTCGACGCCCCCGCCGTCCCCGTCATCCACTCCGCCGACTACCTCGACCACCGCGAGCGCATCCTCGCCGCCGAACACATCACCGTCATCGGATCAGGCCAATCCGGCGCCGAAGTCTTCCTCGACCTCCTCCGCAACCGCCCCGCCGGCCGCGAAAAACTCCACTGGCTCGCCCGCACCCCGGCCTTCGCCCCCATGGAATACAGCAAACTCGGCCTCGAACAGTTCACCCCGGACTACACCCGCTACTTCCACGCACTCCCCGAAGCCGTCCGCAACCAACTACTGCCCCAGCAATGGCAGCTCCACAAGGGCATCGCCGCCGACACCCTCGCCGACATCCACGACGAGCTCTACCGCCGCAGCCTCCACGGCGGCTGGCCCGACACCGTCCTCACCCCCGGCGTCTTCGTCCGCACCGCCGGCCGCGTCGGCACCACCCGCGTCGAACTCCACCTCGAACACGCCCAGCAAGGCACCCGCTCCCGCGTCACCACCGACGCCGTCATCCTCGCCACCGGCTACCGCGAACGCCCCGTCGACACCCTCCTCGCCGCCCTCGACCCCTACATCCGCCGCGACCACAGCGAACGCCCCCGCATCGACGAGAACCACCGCCTCGTCCTCGACCCCCTCGTCCGCGGCGCCATCCACGTCCAGAACGCCGAACGCCACACCCACGGCGTAGGCACCCCCGACCTCGGCCTCGCCGCCTGGCGCAGCGCCACCATCCTCAACACCATCACGGAAAAGACGGTCTACCCCCTGCCGGAGCGGACCGCCTTCACCACCTTCGGCCTGGAGCCGCGGCCCCAGCCACGGCCCCGCGCCACCACGTCAGAAGACCGGCGCACCATCCCGCGTCAGCTTCCAGTCCACTGAAGCGAACTTCGCCACATCGATCGTCCCCTGAGCCTTCACCCAAGAAATGATCGAGTTACGGATCTCCTCCGAGTTCGCCCACACCTGCTTCGCCCCGGCCACATGCGGGAAATTCCCCCCACCACTGGCCCGGTAATTGTTCACCGCCAGAACGAACTGCGCCGCGTCATCCAGCGGCTTCCCGTCGAACATCAGCTTCGCGACCCGCGACCCCGGCGCCTTCGCGATGTCGATCTCGTACGAGAGGCCGCTGACCGCGTCATAGTTATAATCCGGAATGCTCTCCGCATTCGTCAGCTTCGCCGGATCCACCGGCGCACCCGCAGGCGTCCGCACGAAATACCGCGCCGAGAACTCCAGATACTCCCGCAGCTGCGCACCCGTCAGCACCCGCGCCTCCAGGGTGTTCTCAAACGGATACAGCCCCGCGACCTCGCGGATCGTCACCTTCCCCGCCGGCACCGCCGCCGTCCGCGAGAAGCACGACGCCTGCGACAGCACCGGCAGCGCCGCGTGGGCCGTCCCCGCCAGCGCCGCCTTCACCGTCTCCTTCTGCACATGATTGATGAAATCGATGATCGGAGTGTCCTTGTACGCCGCCTCCGCGGCGCTCATCGCCGCCGTCGACGTGCCGATCACCTGATTCACATACGCCACGACCTTCTCGTGCTCGTCACGCAGCAGCCGAGTGATCTTCCTGTCCTCGGGCACCGTGTTCGAGTTCAGCACCTTCGCCGAAACCGACTCCACCTGCCAGCGGCCCCGCTCCCACACCAGCCCGAAGTCGAACAGAGTCAGCCGCTGACCCCACTTCAGCGGCTCGGACAGCACGACCTGCTTACCCGACTCCTTGTTCGTCACCCGGTACTCCGGGATCTCCGTGTGCGCATGACCCACCAGGATCGCGTCGATCCCCGGCACCTGCTCCGCCACCAGAGCCGCCGCATTCTCGATGTGCGGCAGCTGATCACCGTACGAAGACGTTCCGCTCGAACCCGAGTGCGCCGAGACGATCACCACGTCCGCACCCATCGAACGCAACCGCGGCACCCACTTCGCCGCCTGCTCCTCCAGACCCGGGAACACCATCTTCCCCTGGACATTCGCCTTGTCCCAGATCGCGATCCCCGGATTCGTCAGCCCCAGGACCGCCACCTTCACATCACGCCCGAAAGGCGTGCACACCCGCTTCATCACATACGGCGCAAAAGCCGGCCGCAGCGACTTCGCATCGAGCGCATTCGCCCCCAGCAGCGGAAAATCACACTGCTCCTCGAACTTCCGCAGCACCGGGATACCATAATTGAACTCGTGATTCCCGAGCGCCGCGGCATCGTAACCAATGGCGTTCATCGCCTGAGCCATCGGATGCACCGGGCCGTGCGCCTTGGTGATCGGATCCACCTTGGCGTAGTAATACGACAACTGGGTGCCCTGAATCGTGTCACCCGCATCGATCAGCAGGGTGTTGCGGCGCCCCTTCTCCGCACGCACCTGGTTCACCAAAGTCGAAATCTTCGCCAGACCCACGTCATTGTGCGCCTTGTCATCGAACTCGGCATCCGTGAAATAGTCCCAGTTGAAGACGTTCCCATGCAGATCCGTCGTCCCCATGACGGTGAACGAGTACTTCCGCTTCCCCCGGCCACCCGTCAGACCCGCATCCACCTCCCGCGCCTCGGCCGACCCGGCACCCACCGCCCCCACGAGCGCAACCCCCGCACCCGTCGCGGCAGTACGCCCCAGAAAATTCCTCCGGTTCAGCGGCACTTCATCTCCCCACATCACAAAGCTGACAACGCGCGTAGATTCTGACCCGGCCCACCCCACCCGCAACACCCCCACCAGGTTGCGATCCGATGACTCCCCGCTGGCCCCGCCACCCCGCCACAGCCGACACTGACCCCATGACCGCACCCGAACTCCTGCCCTACGGCACCCCCGAAACCCCCCGCCTCTCCGTCCGCGGCGAAGCCCACCTCCAAGTCGACCCCGAAATCGCCCGCCTCAGCATCGCCGTCACCGCACGCGGCACCGACCGCACCACCACCCTCCAAGACCTCACACACCGCAACACCCAAGCCCTCAACCTCCTCAAGTCCCACAGCAACGCCGTAGAAAAAATCGAGACCGGACTCGTCACCATCGCCCCACAACTCACCGAAAAAGGCCGCCACGAGCGCATCCGCTCCTACCACGGCAGCGTCTACATCACCGCCACCCTCACGGACTTCACCATCCTCGGCGAACTCACCACCCGCATCGCCGAACTCCCCTTCACCCGCGTCACCGGCCCCTGGTGGGCCCTACGCCCCCACTCACCCGCCCACGCCGAGGCCCGCCGCCGCGCCGTCCAAGAAGCCGTCCAGCGCGCCCGCGAATACGCCGCCGCCCTCGGCGCCGAACTCACGGCCCTCCTCGAACTCGCCGACGACGGCGCCGAACACACCGGCCACGCCGCGCCGCCCGGCGGCATACGCAGGGCCCGCGCCGGCGGCTACGCAGGCGCCGCCCCCGCACCCGAACTGGACCTCGAACCCCAGCAACAGAGCGTCCACGCCCAGGTCAGCGCCCGCTTCGCGATAACCCCGCCCCGGCTCTGACACGGCCGAGCACAGACCCCAGAAGTGCTCATCAGAGCGCGCACGCGCCCATTCACTCGTTGTCAAAAACCTTTTACCCAAAGGCCGTTGGGCTGTCGCCGCCGACGGATTCGCTACCCACTGGTAGGTCGTAAGGTCGAGACATGCGCCGAGCAAAAATCGTCTGCACCCTCGGGCCCGCCACCGACTCGTACGAGCAGATCAAGGCACTCGTCGACGCCGGCATGGACGTCGCCCGCTTCAACCTCAGCCACGGCACCTACGCCGACCACGAGGCCCGCTACCAGCGCGTACGCAAGGCCGCCGCAGAGGCCGGCCGCAGCGTCGGCGTCCTCGCCGACCTTCAAGGCCCGAAGATCCGCCTCGGCCGCTTCCACGAAGGCCCCGTACTCCTTGAACGCGGCGACGAATTCACCATCACCGTCGAACCCGTCGAAGGCGACCGCCACACCTGCGGCACCACCTACGACGGCCTCGCCGCCGACGTCAGCAAAGGCGAACGCATCCTCGTCGACGACGGCCGCGTCACCCTCGAAGTAACAGAGGTCGACGGCCCGCGCGTACGGGCCATCGTCATCGAAGGCGGCATGGTCTCCGACCACAAGGGCCTCAACCTCCCCGGCGTCGCCGTCTCCGTCCCCGCCCTCTCCGACAAGGACGTCGAAGACCTGCGCTGGGCCCTCGGCATCGGCGCCGACATCATCGCCCTGTCCTTCGTCCGCAGCGCGGACGACATCGTCGACGTCCACCGCGTCATGGACGAGGAAGGCCACCGCCTCCCCGTCATCGCCAAGATCGAGAAGCCGCAGGCCGTCGAGAACCTGGACGGCATCGTCGCCGCCTTCGACGGCATCATGGTCGCCCGCGGCGACCTCGGCGTCGAAATGCCCCTGGAGACCGTCCCGATCGTCCAGAAGCGAGCCATCAAACTCGCAAAGCGCAACGCCAAGCCGGTCATCGTGGCGACACAGATGCTCGACTCGATGATCGACGCATCCCGCCCCACCCGCGCGGAGGCCTCGGACGTCGCGAACGCCGTCATCGACGGCACGGACGCGGTCATGCTCAGCGGCGAGACGAGCGTCGGCAAGTACCCCGTGGAGACGGTCAAGACCATGGGCCGCATCGTGACCGCGGCGGAGGAGGATCTGCTGGCCAAGGGCCTGCCACCCCTGACCGAGCGGAGCAAGCCCCGTACCCAGGGCGGCTCGGTGGCACGCGCGGCCGCCGAGATGGGCGACTTCCTGGAGGCGAAGTTCCTGGTCGCCTTCACCCAGTCCGGCGACACGGTACGCAGGCTGTCGCGCTACCGCTCCCCGATCCCGTTGCTGGCGTTCACACCGGAGGCGGCGACGGCGGCGCAACTGAGCCTGACGTGGGGCGTGGAGACGTTCCTGGGGCCGATGGTGCAGACGACGGACGAGATGGTCGACCAGGTCGACGAGTACCTGCTGCGGATCGGGCGCTGCCGGAAGGGTGACCGGGTGATCATCACGGCGGGCTCCCCGCCGGCGACGCCTGGCACGACGAATATGGTGCGGGTGCACCATATTGGTGAGGAGTAGGCGTACTTCGTCAGTACTTGGGCCCGATGTGGGCGTCCATGAGGGCGACGGATGCCTTGCGGGCGACAGATATGTTGAAGGGGTCGCTGCCGCGGGCCAGCGTGGTCCACTCGACGCCCACCTTGGTGAGAGTGTCGCAGTACAACTTGCGGATGTCGTCGGACTTGTTGGTGAACATGTACCTCGGGTACTCGTAGCGCTTGCGCGCTCCGTTCACCATCCTGGTGGTCCAGTTCGTGACCCTGCATCCATCGGAGTGGATGAGTCCTCGTAAGAACTCCCAGGGATGAGCATCCACGATGCCCTGCTGCCAGTCCTCCAAGGCGATACGTCGCTCATGCTTCTTGCCCGGCCCGTGCTGGGGAAACATGCATGGCCAGTGTGCTGAGTAGGACTTCACCTCCGTGCAGCCCTTCTTCTGCCGCCTGCCGGTGCTGGGAAGCGCCATGACCTTCTGCATGGCCTCCTCGGCTGCATCGATCAGGCCGGGCCATACGTCGCCGCAGTAGATGGACAGGTGGTTCTGTTTGGGCTTCGCGATGATGTGGCCATCGCCGAGGTAGAGACCGAGGAGGTAGGAGTAGGCCCGGTGGTCGAACGCCCGACCAGTGCATCTGGGGCAATCCGTCGGGCGTACGAACGATTCGCCCCTGCGTCTCCGGTCCTCGGACATCCACCAGCCGACAGTGCCGCGGGGGATGCCCAGCCTTTCGGCCACGATGCGGTTCGGTACGCCGTCCCTCATCAGACTTACGGCGCGATTGCGCGTCTCCATGTCGTACACAGAGACGAGCTTCGGTGAGGCGCCGCACCGGAAGACAGGATTCGAAGGTTCGTTCACCCTGACGAGCGAAGATCCCCTCGCGGCGAGAACCGATTGGCGACCTTGGAAAAGAAGGGAAAGTGCCCCGAGTCGGATTCGAACCGACGCTGAATGGGTTTTGAATCCATGGCCTCTACCGCTGGGCTATCGGGGCTAGCCTATGAAACCAAGGTTAGCGGAATCCCGCCGTGCGTCAAACATACCGCAGCTAGGTAGGCTCATGGGGCAGCACCTTGCCCTGGAACGAGGAGACCCGTGACCGCCGCCGAGCCCACGCCGCCCGTCGACGACGAGCCGCAGCACACCCCTCCGCATGTCACCCGTGTCGTGATCGCCGAGGACGAGGCCCTGATCCGTCTTGACCTCAAAGAGATGCTCGAGGAAGAGGGCTACTCCGTCGTGGGCGAGGCGGGCGACGGCGAGACCGCGGTCGCGCTGGCCCGGGAGCACCGTCCCGACCTGGTGATCCTCGACGTGAAGATGCCCGTCCTGGACGGGATCTCCGCCGCCGAGCAGATCGCCCGCGATTCGATCGCGCCCGTGCTGATGCTGACCGCCTTCTCCCAGCGCGAGCTGGTCGAGCGGGCCCGGGACGCCGGGGCCATGGCGTACCTCGTCAAGCCCTTCAGCAAGAGCGACGTCGTCCCGGCCATCGAGATGGCCGTCTCCCGCTTCACTGAGCTGAAGGCCCTGGAGAAGGAGGTCGCGGACCTCTCCCAGCGGCTGGAGACGCGCAAGCTGGTCGACCGTGCGAAGAGCATTCTGCAGACGCAGTACGGGCTGACCGAGCCGGCGGCCTTCCGCTGGATCCAGAAGACGTCGATGGACCGCCGTCTGTCGATGCAGCAGGTCGCCGAGGCGGTCATCGAGGACGCCGAGGAGAAGAAGGCGGCGAAGGGGCAGTAGCCCAGGCCGTAACGTGAGCGAGGGCCCGTGTCCGTACCGGACGCGGGCCCTCGTCAGTCTTCGCCCAGGTACGCCTTGCGTACCGACTCGTCGTGGAGGAGGTCCGCCCCCGTCCCGGAGAGGACGATCTTCCCGATCTCCATGACGTGGCCGCGGTCGGCCAGGGAGAGCGCGGCCCGCGCGTTCTGCTCGACGAGCAGGATCGTGGTGCCGGAGGCCCGGAGCTCGGTGATCGTGGCCATGATCCGCTGCATCATGATCGGCGAGAGGCCCATGGAGGGCTCGTCGAGCATGAGGAGCTTGGGGCGGGACATCAGGGCCCGGCCCATGGCGAGCATCTGCTGTTCGCCTCCGGAGAGCGTGCCGGCGGCCTGGCGTGCGCGTTCGCCGAGGATGGGGAAGAGGTCGTAGACGCGCTGCACGTCCTGTGCGATTCCGGCGGTGTCCTTGCGGAGGAACGCTCCGAGCTGGAGGTTTTCGGCGATGGTGAGGCGGGGGAAGATGTGCCGGCCTTCGGGGGAGTGGGCGAGGCCGAGGGCGACGACGCGGTGGGCGGGGACTCCGGTCAGTGGCCGGCCTTCGAAGCGGATGGTGCCGTCGAGGGGCTTGAGGAGTCCGGAGAGGGTGCGCAGGGTGGTGGTCTTGCCGGCGCCGTTGGTGCCAATGAGGGTGACGACCTGGCCGGCTTCGACGGTGAACGAGATGCCTTTGACGGCTTCGATCTTGCCGTAGGCGACGCGGAGGTTGTGGACTTCGAGGAGGGCGGTCACCGCTCGTCTCCTTCCTCCGTGCGGGCTTCGGCGGCGGCTACTTCGGCGGCTTCTTCTTCTCCGGGGGCGCCTTCGAAGGGGGTGCCGAGGTAGGCGGCGATGACGCGTTCGTCGGCTTGGACGGCGTCGGAGGTGCCTTCGGTGAGTTTCTCGCCTTGGACGAGGACGGCGACGCGGTCGCAGAGGTTGAAGATGAATCGCATGTCGTGCTCGATGACGAGGACGGCGGTTCCTTGGGTGCGGATCGCGCGGACGAGTGTTTCGGTGGCGCGGGTTTCCTGGGGGTTCATTCCGGCGGTGGGTTCGTCGAGGAGGAGGAGCCCTGGGTCGCTGGCGAGGGCGCGTGCGATCTCCAGTTTGCGTTGTTCGCCGTAGGGGAGGTTGCGGGCGAGGTGGTCGCGTTTGGCGGCGAGGCCGGTGAAGGCCAGGAGTTCCATGGCGCGTTCTTCGGAGGCTTGTTCGGCGCGGCGGAATGCGGGGCCGCGTAGGAGGGCGGAGAAGAGGCCTTCTTTGGTGCGGGTGTGGCGGCCGACGAGGACGTTTTCCAGGACGGTCATGTTGGCGAAGAGTCGGATGTTCTGGAAGGTGCGTGCGATGCCGGCTTTGGTGACGAGGTGGGGTTTGGGCGGGAGGGTGACGCCCTGGAAGGCGACGGTGCCTTCGGTGGGGACGTAGAGGCCGGTGAGGCAGTTGAAGAAGGTGGTTTTTCCTGCGCCGTTGGGTCCGATGAGGCCGACGATTTCGTTGCGGTGGACGGTGAGGTCGACGTTGCGGACGGCGGTGAGGCCGCCGAAGCGCATGGTGACGCCGGTGGCGGTCAGGGCGGGTGCGTCGGCGGGTGCCTGAGCGGGGGCGGCGGCGGTGGTGGTCATGGTGTGGACGCCTCCGCGTGCGTGAGGGTGCTGCTGCCGCCGGTGGTTCCTTCGTGGAATTCGAGCTGGCGGCGGCGGTCGGGGATGAGTCCTTCGGGGCGGAAGCGCATGAGGAGGATGAGGGCGGCGCCGAAGGCGAGCAGTTGGTAGTCGTGGAGGAACTGGAGTTTGGCGGGGATGAGGTAGAGGAGGGCGGCGCCGAGGAGGGGGCCGCTGATGGTGCCCATGCCGCCGAGGATGACGGCTGCGAGGAGGAAGGCGGAGTTGGGCGGTACGGGGCCGGCGAAGACGTATTGCTCGGGGACGACGGTGTAGGCGACGTGGGCTTGGACGGTGCCGGCGAGTCCGGCGAGGGTGGCGCCGAGGGCGAAGGCGAGGAGTTTGAGCCGGAAGCCGTTGATGCCCATGGCGGTGGCGGCGGTTTCGTCTTCGCGGATGGCGATCCAGGCGCGTCCGATGCGGGAGTTGCCGGCGCGGCTGAAGACGAGGACGACGAGGACGGTGAAGAGCAGCATGAGGAGGTAGTAGTTGGCGAAGGGGTTGAGGGTGATGGCGCCGAGGGTGTGGGTTTCGCCGAAGTCGTAGCCGAAGAGGGCGAGGTCGGGGATGTTGGGGATGCCGTTGGGTCCGTTGGTGAGGGAGGGGCCGGATTCGCCGTTGAGGTTGCCGACGGTGATGCGGAAGATTTCTCCGAATCCGAGAGTGACGATGGCGAGGTAGTCGCCGCGCAGGCGGAGGGTGGGGGCTCCGATGACGACGCCGAAGATGAGTGAGGCGGCGGCTCCGGTGAGGACGGCGGCCCAGAAGGGGAAGTGGACGTCGAGGGTGGATGCGGTGGTGCCGGAGACGAGGGCGGCGGTGTAGGCGCCGACGCCGAGGAAGGCGACGTAGCCGAGGTCGAGGAGGCCGGCGAGGCCGACGACGACGTTGAGGCCGAGGGCGACGGTGGAGAAGATCAGGATGTTGACGGCGATGAGGGTGTACTGGTCGGTGTCCTGGGTGAGGGGGAAGAGGGCTGCGGCGGCGAAGGCGGCGGTGATGGTGGGGGTGCGGTGCTTGGTGGTGAGGGTGGTGAGTCGTTTGATGAGCCCGGCTCGGGCGAGGGCTGCGGTGCCGAGGCCGGCGAGGAGCAGGAAGCCTGTGAAGAGTTCTCCGTATGCGGTGCCGATGCCGTAGGTGACCAGGCCGAGGGCGAGGCCGAAGGTTGCGGCGATGACGAGGATCTCGGCCCAGGGGGGCAGGGGCCGGGCTGGTGGTGGTTGCCGGTCGGTGGGGCCCGGGCGGATGGTGCGGAGGACGGCGCGGAGGGGGGCTCCGGTGCGGGTGGTGCTCAGGGGGCTGGTGGGCGGGTAGGAGTCGGTGGTGCGCCGGTCGAGGGGGAGGGCGAGGGCGCCGAGGAGGGTGAGGAGGGTGGCGAGGGCGGCGGCGTATCCGCCGGGTTCGAGGTTGACGAGTCCGCCGAGCTGTACGGCGATGGCGATGAGTGTGTACCAGGTGGTGGCGAGGGTGGCTGTGGCCAGGAGTGCGGTGGGGTTGTGGCTGCGGGCGGGGTTGAGCCAGCGGAGGCCTGGGATGTTCCAGGTGGTGAGGGTGTAGGCGAGGGTGAGGAGGGCGCCGGTGAGGGTGAGGAGTTGGAGGCCGCCGGGGTAGCCGGTGACGGTGAGGTTGCCGGGGAAGTCGGTGGTCCAGGTCCAGGAGAGGTAGGTGGAGGCGGCGCTGAGGACGGCTCCGGTGGTGGTGAGGATGCGGGCGGTGGCGAGGGGGAGGGGGATGAGGGGGGTTGTCTCGGTGGTGGGGGCTGCGGTCTTGTGTGGGTTCATCGTGCTCACGCCCGATCCGCGACTCGTTCGCCGAGTAGCCCTTGGGGCCTGATGAGGAGGACGAGGATGAGGAGGGCGAAGGCCCATACGTCCTTCCAGCCGCCTCCGCCGAGTTGCTGCATTCCGGGGATGTGCTGGATGTAGGTGGAGGCGGCGGCTTCGGCGATGCCGAGGACGACTCCGCCGAGCATGGCGCCGTAGATGTTGCCGATGCCGCCGAGGACGGCGGCGGTGAAGGCTTTGAGGCCGAGGATGAAGCCCATTTCGAAGTTGATTTGTCCGGCGCGGAGGCCTGCGGCGACTGCGGCGACGGCGGCGAAGGC
This sequence comes from Streptomyces rectiverticillatus, assembly GCF_013394065.1. Classification (NCBI taxonomy): domain Bacteria; kingdom Bacillati; phylum Actinomycetota; class Actinomycetes; order Kitasatosporales; family Streptomycetaceae; genus Streptomyces; species Streptomyces rectiverticillatus. The sequence continues at coordinate 1,935,611 of NZ_CP040752.1, read as the reverse complement.
GCCGCCGATGGCGAAGGCGAGGACGATGATGCGGTCGGTGTTGATGCCCATGAGTTTTGCGGTGTCCGGGTCCTGGGCGGTGGCTTGCATGGCGCGGCCGGTGCGGCTTCCGGCGACGAAGTAGCCGAGGGCGAGCATGCACAGGGGTGCGGCGAGGAGGACGAAGACGTCGTCGCGCTGGATGTGGATGTTGCCGGCGAGTTCGAAGGCGTCGCCTTGGAACTGGGGGAAGCCGCGGGATTTCTTGGCGTCGGGGTAGAAGGCCCAGACGAGTTGCTGGAGGGCGATGGACAGGCCGATGGCGGTGATGAGGGGGGCGAGCCTGGGGGCGTTGCGCAGGGGCCGGTAGGCGAAGCGTTCGGCGGCGGTGGCGACGGCGACGGAGGCGAGGGCGCCGCCGATGAGCATGAGGGGGAGGGCGGCGGAGAGGGGGGTGCCGGCGGGAAGCCACAGGTGGACGCTGAGGGCGCCGAAGCCCCCGATCATGACGATCTCGCCGTGGGCGAAGTTGATGAGCTGGACGATGCCGTAGACCATGGTGTACCCGATGGCGATGAGGCCGTAGAGGGCACCGAGGGCGAGACCGTTGACCAGCGTTTGCGGCAGTTGGTGCACCGCTGGGCCTCCGATGCGGGTGTCGGATGTGGGTCCGCGCGAGGGCGTGGGGTGCGTCCTCGCGCGGTGGGTGCGGTTTTCCGCTTCAGTGCCCGGGAGGGCCTGGAAGGGCCTAGGGGGGCTGTTCAGTCCTTGAAGGTGGCGCTCTTGAGGGACTGCCAGGCGTCGCCCTTGACCTGGTAGACGGTCAGTTGTTTGTTGGTGGTGTCTCCGTATTCGTCGAAGGAGACCTTGCCGGTCACGCCTTCGAAGGAGACTTCGCCCATGGCTTCGGTGACTTTCGCGCGGGCGTTTGCGGGGAGTTTCCCGTTGTTGTCGGCGACGGCTTTCTTGACGGCTTGGATGATGGCCCAGGCTGCGTCGTAGGAGTAGCCGCCGTAGGCCGCGTAGGGGTCTTTGTAGGCGGCGTCCTTGTAGTTCTGGACGAAGGTCTTGGCGGAGTCGAGGCCTTCGACGGGATAGCCGACGGAGGTGCCGAGGTCGCCGTCGTTGTTCTCGCTGGAGGCTTTGATGAAGGCGGGGTCGTAGACGCCGTCGCCGCCCATGAGGGGGATGCGGGCCCCGGTTTTCTTCACCTGGTCGGAGAGGAGGCCGCCTTCGGGGTACTGGCCGCCGTAGTAGACGATGTCCGCGCCGCTGATTTTGACTTTGTTGGCGACGCTGGAGAAGTCGGTCTCTTTGACGGTGATGTGGTCGGTGCCGACGACTTCGCCGCCGAGGCGTTTGAATTCCTGGGCGAAGATGGAGGCGAGGCCGACGCCGTAGGTCTGTTTGTCGTCGACGACGAAGACTTTCTTCTTCTTGGCGTCCTTGTAGGCGTACTGTGCGGCGAAGCGGCCTTGGATGATGTCGGTGGTGGCGGTGCGGAAGTAGGTTTTGAAGGGGCGTTTTTTCTCTCCCTTGAGCCAGTTGTCGCCCTGGCTGAGCTCGGGGCTGGTGTTGGCGGGGGAGACCTGGGTGAGGTCGGCGCGGGCGAAGACGCCTTGCATGGACTGGGCGACGCCGGAGTTGAGGGGGCCGACGACGCCGAGGACGGTCTTGTCGGCGACGAGTTTGGTGGCGTTCTGCTGGCCGGAGGCGGGGACGGCCTGGTCGTCGAGGGCCTCGGTCTTGAAGGTGACGCCCTGGACCTCTTTGTTCTTGTTGGCGGTGCGGGCGGCGAGGTCGACGGAGTTCTTGATGCCCTGGCCGAGGGCGGACAGGGAGCCGGTCAGCGGGGCGTCGACACCGATCACGACGGTGGTCTGTTTGCCGCTGCCCTCGTTGTCGTCGCTCTTGCCGCCGTCGCGTGAGCCGCAGGCGCTCAGGGCGAGCGTGCCGACGGCGAGGGTGCTGGTGAGGATGAGCAGGGGACGGTGGCGCACGGTGTGTCCTTTCCCCGGCGGGGTGGTGACTGGCCGTGACTCTAGGGGGGTGCGGCGGCGGGGGGCAGAGGTGCTGGCCATGATGTGACTGTCTTGTTATGACGCAGATCACTTCTGGGGAGTTTTGTGTAGCAGCCGTGAGTGAATGATCTTCGCGGATGGTGATTTGTCCCCCGAGTGCGGAGCCAGAAAGTGCAGTTCCGCTAAGCAGTCGAGGGCGCGGGAAGGGGTGGACGGGCCGCGAGGAGCGTGGTCCTGCCGACGGTGCTACGTTTCCCGCACTGCGTGGCGATTACACACGGTCACGTGGGAGGGCGCCAGTTCTCCGAGCTGCGGGTGGCCCCGCCCGCGGCCTCGCAGCGCTGCCGGGCCTGGCGGCGGACCAGTTCGAGGGCCGCGGCGGTCCCGTGCCTGCGCTGTTCGCCGCGGGCCGCCTGCACGATGTCGTCGTAGAGGACGAACTGCTCGTTGGACAGGCCCTTCTGCTCCCAGTCGAGCCCGGCCCCCTTGCCGCCGGTGAGATCCTGCTCGGCCCAGTACGAGATGAGCTTGGTGCACAGCTGCACGGGGGAGTCGGGCGTGGGGGAGCGCGGGGCCGGGCCGGCCGCGGAGTCCCCGCAGCCGGCCAGGGCGGCGGCCGTCAGCAGCAGTGATGCGCCGGCCAGCCGGCGGCGCGAAGGTGCCCGCATGCGGGCACGGTAGAGCGCCCCGGCGGGCGCGGGAAGGTGCTGCGGGGCGCGCAGGCGGGCGTCAGGCCGTTTCGGCGTCGCGCAGGATGCAGGTGAGGCGCGCGGAGCACACGCGCTTGTCGTTCTCGTCGCTCACGACGATCTCGTAGGTGGCGGTGGTGCGCCCGCGGTGGACGGGGGTGGCGACGCCGGTCACCATGCCGGAGCGGACGCCCCGGTGGTGGGTGCAGTTGAGGTCGACGCCGACGGCGATCCGGGAGGGGCCGCCGTGCAGCATGGCGCCGACGGAGCCGAGGGTCTCGGCGAGCACGGCGGAGGCGCCGCCGTGCAGCAGACCGTAGGGCTGGGTGTTGCCCTCGACGGGCATGGTGCCGACCACGCGCTCCGGGGAGGCCTCGACGACCTGCACGCTCATGCGTTCGCCGAGGTGCCCGGCGGAGAAGAGGGCGGGCAGGTCGAGCCCGCTGCCGGACCACTGGTCCAGGACCTCCTGCGGAAACGTGGTCTTGCCGTGCTCGCCCATGCGTCGTGCTCCGATCACCCTCGGCCGTTGTGGTGTGAACGTTTTTTCAGTTCAACGGCCTTGCCGTCAACCGGCCCGGTCGTCCTTGTGCCCGGCCCGTGCCGACAGCGAACCGTCCTGTTCCGCCTGCTCCGCCTTTTCGATCCTGATGACCAGGGACTTGCTGGCGGGGGTGTTGCTGGTGTCGGCGGTGTGGTCGAGCGGGACCAGGACGTTGGTCTCCGGGTAGTAGGCGGCGGCGCAGCCGCGGGCGGTCGGGTAGTGGACGATGCGGAAGCCGGCGGCGCGGCGTTCGGTGCCGTCGGTCCACTCGCTGACGAGGTCGGCGTAGGAGCCGTCGGCCAGGTCGAGTTCGCGGGCGTCCTCGGGGCTGACGAGGACGACGCGCCGGCCGTTCTTGATGCCGCGGTAGCGGTCGTCGAGGCCGTAGATCGTGGTGTTGTACTGGTCGTGGGAGCGGAGCGTCTGCAGCAGCAGGCGGCCTTCGGGGAGGCGGGGGTATTCGACCGGTGCGGCGGTGAAGTTGGCCTTGCCGGTGGCGGTCGGGAAGCGGCGCTCGTCGCGGGGCGCATGGGGCAGGGTGAAGCCGCCGGGGTGGGCGACGCGGGCGTTGAAGTCCTCGAAGCCGGGGATGACGCGTGCGATGCGGTCGCGGATCGTGCCGTAGTCCCGCTCGAAGGCCTCCCACGGGGTGGTGGAGGCCGCGCCGAGGACGCGCCGGGCCAGGCGGCAGACGATGGCGGGTTCGGAGAGGAGGTGGGGGCTCGCGGGCTTCAGGCCGCCGCGGGAGGCGTGGACCATGCCCATGGAGTCCTCGACGGTGACGAACTGCTCGCCGCCGGCCTGCCGGTCGCGCTCGGTGCGGCCGAGCGTGGGCAGGATGAGGGCGCGGGCGCCCGTGACCACGTGGGAGCGGTTGAGCTTGGTCGACACGTGCACGGTGAGGCGGGCGCGGCGCACGGCGGCCTCGGTGACGTCGGTGTCGGGGGTGGCGGAGACGAAGTTGCCGCCCATGGCGAAGAAGACCTTGGCCTGCCCGTCGCGGAGCGCACGGATGGCGCGGACGACGTCAAGGCCGTGCTCGCGCGGCGGGGTGAAGCCGAATTCCTTTTCCAGGGCGTCGAGGAACGCCGGTGCGGGGCGTTCGAAGATGCCCATGGTGCGGTCGCCCTGGACGTTGCTGTGGCCGCGGACGGGGCAGACGCCGGCGCCGGGGCGGCCGATGTCCCCGCGCAGCAGCAGGAGGTTGACGACCTCCTTGATGGTGGGTACGGCGTGCTTGTGCTGGGTCAGGCCCATGGCCCAGCAGACGATGGTGCGCTTCGATGCCAGGACCATGCCGAGCGCCTGCTCGATCTCCGCCCGGCTCAGGCCCGTGGCCCGCAGGGTCTCGTCCCAGCCGGTGGCGAGCGCGGTGTCGCGGAAGTCCTCGAATCCGTGGGTGTGTTCGCGTACGAAGCCGGTGTCGACCGCGCCCTCGGTCTGCAGGACGAGCTTGTTGAGGATGCGGAAGAGTGCTTGGTCGCCGCCGAGGCGGATCTGCAGGAACAGGTCGGTCAGGGCGGTGCCGGCGCCGGCGAGGCCGCGGGCGTTCTGCGGGTTCTTGAAGCGTTCCAGGCCCGCTTCGGGGAGCGGGTTGACCGTGATGATCTTCGTTCCGCCGCGCTTGGCCTTCTCCAGGGCGCTGAGCATGCGCGGGTGGTTGGTGCCCGGGTTCTGCCCGGCGACGATGATCAGGTCGGCTTTGTAGAGGTCCTCCAGGAGGACGCTGCCCTTGCCGATGCCGATGGTCTCCGACAGCGCCGAGCCGGAGGACTCGTGGCACATGTTGGAGCAGTCGGGCAGGTTGTTGGTGCCGAACTCGCGGGCGAAGAGCTGGTAGAGGAAGGCGGCTTCGTTGCTGGTGCGGCCGGAGGTGTAGAAGACGGCCTCGTCGGGGGAGCCGAGGGCTGCGAGCTCCTCGCCGATGATGTCGAAGGCGCGCTCCCAGCTCACCGGCTCGTAGGCGTCGGAGCCCTCGGCCAGGTACATGGGTGTGGTCAGGCGGCCTTGCTGGCCGAGCCAGTAGCCGCTGCGGCCTGCGAGGTCGGAGACCGGGTGCCGGGCGAAGAAGTCGGGGGTGACGCGGCGCAGCGTGGCCTCTTCGGCGACGGCCTTGGCGCCGTTCTCGCAGAATTCGGCGGCATGGCGCTTGTCCGGCTCGGGCCAGGCGCAGCCGGGGCAGTCGAAGCCGTCCTTCTGGTTGACCTTGAGCAGGGTGAGGGCGGTGCGGCGGGCGCCCATCTGCTGGTGGGCGATGCGCAGGGAGTGGGCGACGGCGGGAAGCCCGGCGGCGGCGTGCTGCGGGGCGGTGACGTCCGGTGCGTCCTGGACGGGATCGCCGGTGGGGGGCTTGCCTGCCATGTCGCTCTCCCTTGAGCGGTCGGTGGTGCGCTGTCGCGTACGGGTCTTCCGTACGGATCTCACGGATCTCTCCGTATGGATCTTTGCGTGCGGATCTCTGCGTGCGGATCTCTGCGTTCGGCTCCGATCCTGTCACGGGGCGGAGGCGGGCGCCGGGGTGAGGTCGCCGTGGACGGGATTGTCAGTGGGCCGTGGCAGGATCGGGGGCGTGGCAGCAAAGGCAGTGAAGACGAACGAACCGACCGGCACCGAGGCAGCGGAGGGAGGTCGCCCCCGCCTGCTCCTCATGGACGGGCACTCGATGGCGTACCGGGCGTTCTTCGCGCTGCCCGCGGAGAATTTCACGACGGCCGCCGGGCAGACGACGAATGCGGTGTACGGCTTCGCGTCCATGCTGGCGAACACCCTCCGTGACGAGCAGCCCACGCACTTCGCCGTGGCGTTCGACGTGTCGCGCAAGACGTGGCGCTCCGAGGAGTTCCCGGAGTACAAGGCGACGCGTTCCAAGACGCCGGACGACTTCAAGGGCCAGGTGGAGCTGATCGGCGACATGCTGGATGCGATGAGCGTGCCGCGGTTCGCGGTCGACGGCTTCGAGGCCGACGACGTGATCGCCACGCTCGCCACGCAGGCGGAGGCGGAGGGCTTCCACGTCTCGATCGTCACCGGCGACCGCGATTCCTTCCAGCTCGTCTCCGACGACGTCACGGTGCTGTATCCGACGAAGGGCGTCTCGGAGCTCACCCGCTTCACCCCGGAGAAGGTGCAGGAGAAGTACGGCCTGACCCCCTCGCAGTACCCGGACTTCGCGGCCCTGCGCGGCGACCCGTCGGACAACCTGCCGGGCATCCCGGGCGTGGGCGAGAAGACGGCCGCGAAGTGGATCAACCAGTTCGGCTCCTTCGCCGGCCTGGTCGAGCGCGTCGAGGAGGTCAAGGGCAAGGCCGGGCAGAACCTCCGCGATCACCTGGAGGCCGTCAAGCTCAACCGCCGTCTGACGGAGATGGTGCGCGACGTCGAGCTGCCCGTGCGCCCGGAGGGGCTGCGCCGCGCGGCGTACGACCGCAAGGCGCTGATCGCGTTCCTGGAGGGCCTGGAGATCCGCAATCAGGGCCTGCGGGACCGGCTGCTGGCGGCCGACCCCGGTGCGGAGGCGGCGGAGGAGATCGTCCCCGAGGCCGGCGCCGAGGTGGACGGCACGGTGCTGGGTGCCGGCGAGCTCGCGCCGTGGCTGGCCGGGCACGGCTCGGCTCCGCTCGGCGTGGCCGTGGTCGACTCGTGGTCGCTGGGCAGCGGCCGGGTCGCGGAGATCGCGCTGGCGACGGGCGAGGGCCCGGCCGCGTGGTTCGACCCGGCCGAGCTGGACGAGGCCGACGAGCGGGCGTTCGCCGCGTGGAGCGCCGATGCGGGCGCGCCGAAGGTCATGCACGACGCCAAGTCCGCGATGCGGGTCTTCGCCGAGCACGGCTGGACCGTCGAGGGCGTCAGCATGGACACGGCGCTGGCCGCGTACCTCGTCAAGCCCGGGCGCCGCTCCTTCGCGCTGGACGCCCTGTCCGTGGAGTACCTGGGCCGCGAGCTGGCCACGGCCGCCGCGGGCGACGGCCAGCTGGCCTTCGGTGCGGACGAGCAGGCCGAGGCCGATGCGCTGATGGGCCGGGCCCGTACGGTCCTCGACCTGGGCGCGGCGTTCACCACGCGCCTGGAGGAGGTCGGCGCGGCGGAGCTGATGCGCAACGTGGAGCTGCCGACGAGCGCGCTGCTGGCCCGCATGGAGCGGGCGGGCATCGCCGCCGACCGCGGCTGGCTGGAGCGCATGGAGCAGCAGTTCGCGGCCGCGGTGCAGCAGGCCGTGCAGGAGGCGCACGCCGCGGCGGGCCGCGAGTTCAACCTGGGCTCCCCGAAGCAGCTGCAGGAGGTGCTCTTCGGAGAGCTGGGCCTGCCCAAGACCAAGAAGACCAAGACCGGGTACACCACGGACGCCGACGCCCTGGCCTGGCTCGCGGCGCAGACGGAGAACGAGCTCCCGGTGATCATGCTGCGTCACCGTGAGCAGTCGAAGCTGCGCTCCACGGTCGAGGGGCTGATCAAGTCGATCGCCCCCGGCGGCCGCATCCACACCACCTTCAACCAGACGGTGGCCGCCACGGGCCGGCTCTCCTCCACCGACCCCAACCTGCAGAACATCCCGGTGCGGACGGACGAGGGCCGGGCCATCCGCCGCGGCTTCGTCGTGGGCGAGGGCTTCGAGTCCCTGATGACCGCCGACTACAGCCAGATCGAGCTGCGCGTGATGGCCCACCTGTCGGAGGACGAGGGCCTGATCGAGGCGTTCAACTCCGGTGAGGACCTGCACACCACCGTCGCCTCCCAGGTCTTCGGCGTGGCCAAGGCCGAGGTCGACCCGGAGATGCGCCGGAAGATCAAGGCGATGTCGTACGGCCTCGCGTACGGCCTGTCGGCCTTCGGTCTGTCCCAGCAGCTGAACATCGCCCCGGGTGAGGCCGGCAAGCTGATGGACACCTTCTTCGAGCGCTTCGGCGGTGTGCGGGATTACCTGCAGCGGGTCGTCGTCGAGGCCCGCGCCACGGGCTACACCGAGACGGTGCTCGGCCGCCGCCGCTACCTCCCGGACCTCAACAGCGACAACCGCCAGCGCCGCGAGATGGCCGAGCGGATGGCGCTGAACGCCCCGATCCAGGGCACGGCCGCGGACATCGTCAAGATCGCGATGCTGCGGGTGGGCGAGGCGCTGGAGGCGGAGGAGCTCTCGTCCCGGATGCTCCTGCAGGTCCACGACGAAATCGTGCTGGAGATCGCGCCGGGCGAGCGGGAGGCCGTCGAGGCGCTGGTCCGCCGCGAGATGGCCGGGGCGGTGTCGCTGAGCGCGCCGCTGGACGTGTCGGTCGGCGTGGGGCGGGACTGGGAGTCCGCCGCGCACTGAGTGTGCCCGCGCGTGTGTGTACGGCCCCTCTCCTTTTCACGGGAGAGGGGCCGTACGCGTGGTTCTCATCTGCCGCGTGCGTTGCTACCGTGCCCACTCCTGACGCCTCGTCAGGTCCGGGTGATCCCGCCGGGAGGCTTCGCATGCGCGCACTGGCCGCCGCGGCCGTCGGACTGGCCGCCGCCCTCGCCCTGGTCCTCACCGTCACCGGGATCGGCCCGCCCGAGGGGACGACCTCCCCCCAGCCCCTGCTCACCTCCGCACCCGCACACCCCTGACGGGCCGGCCGCGCCGTGCGCCGCAGAGCGAGCCTCGTCCTTCTCGCGGTGGCCGTGTTCCTCGCGGCCCTCGCCCCGCTGCTGCGCTGGTACGCCTTCCCCCGCCTGGCCAAGGTCCCGGCGGGCAGCTACCAGACCGCCGTCCTGGAGGCGAAGGACGCGACCCTCCTCGACTACGCCCGCATGGAGCCCCGCACCGTCCCCAAGGTGACCCTCGTCCAGACGCTCAAAGGCAACGCCGAAGAGGCCCGCAAGGTCCGCCGCGAGAGCGGCCGCGACGTCGTCGTCTGGGACACCCTCACCCACATGGCCGGGCCCGACGGCGCGATGATCTCCCGGATACCCGAGCGGTATGTCTTCGACGCCCACAGCCAGCAGCCCGTGCACGCCGGCGGCGAGCACGTGGACGACACCCCCGTACGGCGCGACGGCATCGAATACAAGTGGCCCTTCCTCGTGGAGAAGCGCGACTACCGCTACTTCGACATGCAGACCCGCACCTCCGCGCCCATCCACTACCGGGGCACCCGCTCCTTCCACGGCCTGGACGTCTACTACTTCGAGCAGACCATCCCCTGGACCCGCGTCCCCCTGCCCCGGCGAATGCCCCTGGGCGTGACGCCCGAGACCGTCCGGCAGCTGGGGCTGGAGCGCTGGTACACCACCCGGCGCATGTTCTGGGTCGACCCCGTCACCGGCGCCCCCGTCAACGGCGAGGAGATCCACCGCGAGGAGCTGCGCTGGACCGGGCACCCGGAGAAGAAGCCGGTCACGGCCTTCGCCGGGCACGTGAAGATGCGCGCCGACTACGTCGACTCCACCGTCGCCCTCGTGACCTCCCAGCGGCGGCTCGTGCTCCTGCTGACCTCGTGGCTGCCGTGGGGGAGCGCGGTCCTGGGCGGCGCCCTGCTGGCCCTCGCCCTGTTCCTGGAAGCCCGCGCCCGCCCTCGTCGTGCATTTACCGGACAAAAGGAACACGATGGAGGGAAAATCGAGCGGCAGGCCCCGGGGAAAAGGGCCGCATGGAGCAGAGGAGGCTCGCCGTGAAGGAGAAGACGACGAAGGAGAAGACCGAGGACGGATCCACCGCGTCCCGGCCCAGGCAGCTGTACACCGGGGGCGAACGGCCGATCGACCCCGAGGACCTGGTCATGGCGTCCGGCCGGGACGTGACACCGGAACGGGTGGAGCGGGCGAAGCGGCTCATCGAGGAGAAGGGCTCGGCGGCGGTCGAGCGCTACCTCCCCTGAGGCGCCGTCGCCCTCCGGGCCGGTCCCGGAGGGTGACGCCGGCGGCCACCACTGTGGTGGCCCGCCGTTGCGGCGGAAGAAAGGTGCGCGGGAACCTTCCGCCGCGACGGCCGGCCGCCGCGAGCCACGACCTCTCCGGCGGGCCCGAAGCCTTTCCGCCGCGACGGCGAGCAGCGGGTACTGCGTCATTCCGGCCGGGCCGAATCCCTTCCGCCGCGGCGGTGAGCAATTGGGCAGATGCGGTCCGGCGGTGCCCGTGGGCCTGGATCAATGGGTGGGTGGCCCGGGCGTGCCCGGCGGTTTTTCGGCCGGGCCGAAATCCTTCCGCCGCGGCGGTGAGCAACCGGTGCCGGGCCGGAGGCCTGCCCCCTCAGTGACCCCCTGTCGCCCGCCGCGTAGGGGCCGCCGTCGTCGGGTCCTCCGGCCAGGGGTGGCGGGGGTAGCGGCCGCGGAGTTCGGCGCGGACCGAGCGGTAGCCGTCGCGCCAGAACGACGCCAGGTCCGCCGTGACGGCCGCAGGCCGCCCCGCGGGGGACAGCAGGTGGACGAGCACCGGGACCCGGCCGCCCGCGAGCCGCGGCGTCTCCTGCCAGCCGAACAGTTCCTGCAGCTTCACGGCCAGCACCGGCTGCCCGCCGCCGTAGTCCACGCGGATCCGCGAACCGCTGGGCACCTGGATCCGCTCGGGCGCCAGCTCGTCCAGGCGCGCCGCGTCCCCGGACGCCCACGGCAGGAGCCGCTGCAGCGCCTTGCCGCCGTCCGCCCGTTCCAGGTCCGACCGCCGGCGCGCACGCGCCAGCTCCCAGCCGAGCCAGTCGTCCAGGCGCTCCAGCAGCGCGGCGTCGGACACGTCGGGCCACGGCTCGCCCAGCTCCCGGTGCAAGAACGCCAGCCGCTGCCGCAGCCCGGCGGCCTCGGCCGTCCAGCGCAGCAGGCCCGGGCCCTCCCGCCGCAGCCCCTCCTCCAGCGCGGCCCGCAGGAGCTCCGGGCCGGGGTCCGGCAGCGGACGGGACGCCAGCTCGACGGCGCCGAGCCGTTCGACCCGCCGCGCCACCACGTCCCGCCGCTCCTCCGACCAGCGGACCTCCTCGCCCTCCGCGTACAGGGCCCCCGCGGCGGCCCGCGCCGTGTCCTCGTCGATCACCGCGCCGAGCAGCACCCGCGCCGAGGCGGCCGTGACCGGCCGGTCGGCGACGGCGATCGCGAGCCAGGGCGCGCTGCGCAGCCGGGACCCGTCGCCGAGCTGCGCCCCCGTGCCGGACACCATGAGGTACGAGCCCTCGCCGCGCAGCCGGGCCACCCGCTCGGGGTAGGCCAGCGCGGTGACGAGCCCGGCCACGGCATCATCCGACAGCACACGGGGACCGGACGCACCGGACGCACCGGCGGCCGTACCTTCCTCCGCCACGCCCTTCAGCGCTCCTTCGAGCCGACGCGCCTCCGCGCGCCACCGCGCCCCGTACGCGTCGCCGCCGCGCCGCGCCGCACGCCAGGCGGCCGCCAGGTCATCGCCGTACTCCCGGGGCGGTTCCTCGCTCAGGAGGGCGACCACCTCCGCCGCACGGCGCGCTCCGGCCTCCCGGGCCCCGTCGAGGAGAGCGCGCGCGAGGCGGGGGTGGACGCCGAGGCGGGCCATGCGCCGTCCCCGGTCCGTGGGCCGGCCGTCGGCCGAGACGGCGCCCGTGGCCGTCAGGACCTCGCGGGCGGCGGCCATCGCGCCGGAGGGCGGTGGGTCGAGCAGGGCGAGCCCGGACGCGTCGGGATCGCCCCAGCACGCGGCCTGCAGGGCGAAGGCCGTCAGGTCCGCGACGGTGATCTCCGCCGCCGGGAACCCGGGCAGCCGCACGTCGTCGGCCTCCGACCAGCAGCGGTACACCGCCCCCGGTGCCTCGCGCCCCGCCCGCCCGGCGCGCTGCCGGGCCGAGGCCCGTGAGGCCCGTACGGTCGTGAGCGCGCTCAGCCCGCGCGCGTGGTCGGTACGGGGCTCCCGGGCCAGGCCCGCGTCCACCACCACCCGCACCCCGGGGACCGTCAGGCTGGACTCCGCCACGGACGTCGCCAGGACCACCCGCCGGCCCTCGCTCGCCCCGGCCAGCACCGCGTCCTGCACCGCGGCCGGAGCCCGCCCGTGCACCTGCAGCACCTCGGCCCCCAGCGTCTGCCGGTCGCCCAGCCGGCCCGCCACGCGCGCGATCTCCCCGACGCCGGGCAGGAAGCACAGGACGTCCCCCTCCCGCTCCCGCAGCGCCCGCCGCACGACCCCGGCGACGTGCTCCAGCAGGGCGGGGTCCACCCGCATCCCGTGCGGCGGCCGCACCGGCCGCCCCGGCGGCGCCCACACCGCCTCCACCGGGTGCGAGACGCCCTCGGCCGTGATCACAGGCGCGTCGCCGAGCAGGTGGGCCCAGCCCTCGGCGTCCGTCGTCGCGGACGCCGCCACCAGCCGCAGCTCGGGGCGGAGCGCGGCCCGTACGTCCAGGAGGAACGCGGCGGCGGTGTCCGCGTCGAGGTGGCGTTCGTGGCACTCGTCCAGCACGACCGTGCTCACGCCCGCCAGCTCGGGGTCACGCTGCAGCCGCTGCAGCAGCACGCCGGTGGTGACGACCTCGACCACCGTGCGCGGCCCGGCCCGCCGCTCCCCGCGCACGGTGAAGCCGACGCTCTCGCCCACGCTCTCGCCCAGCAGCCACGCCATCCGGCGGGCGGCGGCCCGCGCGGCGATCCGGCGCGGCTCGGCGACCACGACGCGCTGCCGCGGGCCGTCCCCGGTGAGCCCGGCGAGGACCAGCGGCACGAGGGTGGTCTTGCCGGTGCCGGGGGGCGCGCACAGGACGGCTGCGCCGTGCGCGTCGAGCGCGCGCCGCAGCGCGGGGAGGGCGGAGCGGACGGGCAGTCGGTCGAGGGCGTCACGGTGGATCACAGACCCAGTCTCACCCAGGCGCCGGGGCGTCTGTCCGGCGGATCTCCGCCGAGCCCCGGGGGGGGCAGGGCCCGCACCGAAAGGCCCGCCCGCCGCGACGGCGGGCTACCACCGCGGCGAGAGTCCGGCGCTAGGGGCGATCACCGGAACCGGCGGGGAGATCACGATCCGCCGGAAGGGCCTTCGTCCCGCTCGCAGACGAAGATCGCCGTGCCGGGGATGAGGTTCCCGCGCAGCGGGGACCAGCCGCCCCACTCCTGCTGGTTCCAGGCGGGCCACTCGGGCTCGACGAGGCCGGTCAGCCGGAAGCCGGCGGTGACGACGTCCCGCACGCGGTCGCCGAGCGTGCGGTGGTGCTCCACGTACACGGCGCGGCCCTGGTCGTCCTGCTCCACGTAAGGGGTGCGGTCGAAGTAGGAGGCCGCGACGGAGAGGCCCTCGGGGCCCGGCTCGTCGGGGAACGCCCAGCGGATGGGGTGGGTGACGGAGAAGACCCAGCGGCCGCCGGGCCGCAGCACGCGCCGGACCTCGCGCATCACCTGCACCGGGTCCGCGACGAAGGGGACGGCCCCGTAGGCCGAGCACGCCAGGTCGAAGGAGCCGTCGGCGAAGGGCAGGGCGCACGCGTCGGCCTCGACCAGCGGAACGTCACCGCCGATGCGCAGGGCGTGCTGGAGCTGGCGGTGGGAGAGGTCCAGGGCCACCGGGCGGGCGCCCTGTGCGGCGAGCCAGCGCGAGCACTGGGCCGCGCCGGCGCCGATCTCCAGCACGTCGAGGCCCTTGAGGCCGCTCGCCGGGCCCAGCAGGGCGGCCTCGGCCTCGTCGAGCCCCTCGGGGCCCCAGATGAAGCGGTCGTCGCCGAGGAAGGCGCCGTGCTCGGTCTGGTACTCATCCGCGTTGCGGTCCCACCAGCCGCGGCTCGCCCGGCTGCTCTCGGCGCCGCCCGTGGTCCGCCGGACCGCTTCCGGCTCGTGCTCTTCGATCATCGGCGGCGTGCCCCCCGCGGTAGTGTGCGGCGAGGCCCTCGTGGCCTCGCAAAACATAAGTTGTGCCCGGTATGGGGAGATTCGTCCCGGGTGTGCGCCTTCGCGCATTGACCGTGCCCGGCTGCCCCCGTATGCTACAAGTTGCGCTGCGGGCCTGCGCGCCTCAGACGGAGCAGGCCGCGCTCGCACTTGTTGTATGTCCCCTCGGTTGCCGAGGCGTGTGCGGTGATCTTCGGATCCCAGAGCCTGCGCCTCCAAGGCTGTCCGGCTTCGGCAGTGCGATACGGGCTCTCGGCGTAGCAGTACCTACGACTCAATGTCCGTACCGGAGCCCTTTCCCACATGACGAGCAGCACCGAGACCACCGCCACCACCCCGCAGGTTGCGGTCAACGACATCGGTAACGAGGAAGCCTTCCTCGCCGCGATCGACGAGACGATCAAGTACTTCAACGACGGCGACATCGTCGACGGCGTCATCGTGAAGGTCGACCGGGACGAGGTCCTGCTCGACATCGGTTACAAGACCGAGGGTGTGATCCCCTCCCGCGAGCTCTCGATCAAGCACGACGTCGACCCGAACGAGGTCGTCAAGGTCGGCGACGAGATCGAGGCCCTGGTTCTCCAGAAGGAGGACAAGGAAGGCCGCCTGATCCTCTCGAAGAAGCGCGCCCAGTACGAGCGCGCCTGGGGCACCATCGAGAAGATCAAGGAAGAGGACGGGATCGTCACCGGTACCGTCATCGAGGTCGTCAAGGGTGGTCTCATCCTCGACATCGGCCTCCGTGGCTTCCTCCCGGCCTCCCTGGTCGAGATGCGCCGCGTCCGCGACCTTCAGCCCTACGTGGGCAAGGAGCTCGAGGCCAAGATCATCGAGCTGGACAAGAACCGCAACAACGTGGTCCTGTCCCGCCGTGCCTGGCTGGAGCAGACCCAGAGCGAGGTCCGCCAGACCTTCCTCACCACCCTCCAGAAGGGTCAGGTGCGCTCCGGCGTCGTCTCCTCCATCGTCAACTTCGGTGCCTTCGTGGACCTGGGCGGCGTCGACGGTCTCGTCCACGTCTCCGAGCTGTCCTGGAAGCACATCGACCACCCGTCCGAGGTTGTCGAGGTCGGCCAGGAAGTCACCGTCGAGGTCCTCGACGTCGACATGGACCGCGAGCGCGTCTCCCTGTCGCTCAAGGCCACCCAGGAAGACCCGTGGCAGCAGTTCGCCCGGACCCACCAGATCGGTCAGGTCGTCCCGGGTAAGGTCACCAAGCTCGTTCCCTTCGGTGCGTTCGTGCGCGTCGACGAGGGCATCGAGGGCCTGGTCCACATCTCCGAGCTGGCCGAGCGCCACGTGGAGATCCCGGAGCAGGTCGTCCAGGTCAACGACGAGATC
Organism: Streptomyces rectiverticillatus; assembly: GCF_013394065.1. Taxonomy (NCBI): domain Bacteria; kingdom Bacillati; phylum Actinomycetota; class Actinomycetes; order Kitasatosporales; family Streptomycetaceae; genus Streptomyces; species Streptomyces rectiverticillatus. The sequence continues at coordinate 1,920,256 of NZ_CP040752.1, read as the reverse complement.
TTCGTCAAGGTCATCGACATCGACCTCGAGCGCCGTCGCATCAGCCTCTCGCTGAAGCAGGCCAACGAGTCCTTCGGTGCCGACCCGTCCGTGGTCGAGTTCGACCCGACCCTGTACGGCATGGCCGCGTCCTACGACGACCAGGGCAACTACATCTACCCCGAGGGCTTCGACCCCGAGGCCAACGACTGGCTGCCGGGTTACGAGAAGCAGCGCGAGGAGTGGGAGCGCCAGTACGCCGAGGCGCAGCAGCGCTTCGAGCAGCACCAGGCGCAGGTCATCAAGTCCCGCGAGGCGGACGCCGAGGCTGCGGCCGAGGGCGCCCAGGCTGCCCCGCAGGCCGGTGGCGCTCAGGTCTCCGGCGGCTCGTACTCCTCGGAGTCGGCCGACAACTCCGGCGCCCTGGCGTCGGACGAGGCGCTCGCCGCCCTCCGCGAGAAGCTCGCCGGCGGCCAGAGCTGAGGCTCTGCACCACGGCAGCTGACAGCTGACTGAGTAAGGCCCGTTCCCCTTGGGGAGCGGGCCTTACTCGTGTTCTGCTGACAGCCGTTCGTTTCCGTCAGGCGCTCGTTCTGTCATGTGAGATGCGCCGGCGTGATCCGGAAGGCGGGAATGGCGGGGCCCTCCAGGCGCGTTCCCCCGTACGGAACATGAGGAGGAGCGGTCACTGTGTTGGATCCGCAGGGTTTGTACGAATGGGAGCCCAAGGGGCTCGCCGTGGCCGACCTGGCCTTGGCCCAGGACACGGCCGGCCTGGTCATGCTCTATCACTTCGACGGCTACATCGACGCGGGGGAGACCGGCGAGCAGATCGTCTCGCGACTCTTGGACACCCTGCCCCACCAGGTCGTGGCCCGCTTCGACCACGACCGGCTCGTCGACTACCGCGCCCGGCGCCCGCTGCTGACCTTCCAGCGGGACCGCTGGAGCGCCTACGAGACCCCGGCGATCGAGCTGCGCATCGTGCAGGACGCGACGGGCGCCCCCTTCCTGCTGCTGTCCGGACCCGAGCCGGACGTCGAGTGGGAGCGGTTCGCCGCCGCCGTGCGGCAGCTCGTCGAGCGCCTCGGCGTGCGGCTGTCCGTCAACTTCCACGGCATCCCCATGGGCGTGCCGCACACCCGCCCTGTGGGCATGACCCCGCACGGCAACCGCACCGACCTGATGCCCGGTCACCGCAGCTTCTTCGACGAGGCGCAGGTGCCGGGGAGCGCCGAGGCCCTCATCGAGTACCGCCTCGCGGAGGCCGGTCACGACGTGCTCGGCGTCGCCGCCCACGTTCCGCACTACATCGCCCGCTCCGCCTACCCGGACGCGGCCCTCACGGCCCTCGAGGCGGTCACGGCCGCCACGGGCCTGGTGCTGCCCAACGCCGCCCACGCCCTGCGGTCCGAGGCGCTGCGCACCCAGGAGGAGATCGAGCGTCAGATCGCCGAGGGGGACGAGGAGCTCGTCTCCCTGGTGCGCGGCCTTGAGCACCAGTACGACGCCGTCTCCGGTGCCGAGACCCGCGGCAACCTCGTCGCCGAGCCGGTCGAGCTGCCCTCCGCCGACGAACTGGGCGCCGAGTTCGAGCGCTTCCTCGCCGACCGGGAGGGCGACAGCGGTCACTGACCGCACGCCCGCTACCGTGGGGCCCATGCTGAGAGTGGGCCTCACGGGCGGAATCGGTGCCGGCAAGAGCGAGGTGTCGCGGCTGCTGGCTTCGTACGGAGCGGTGATCGTCGATTCCGACAGGATCGCCCGCGAAGTGGTCGAGCCGGGGACGCCCGGACTGGCCGCGGTCGTCGCCGAGTTCGGCGAGGCGGTCCTCACGCCCGAGGGAGCGCTCGACCGCCCGCGGCTGGGCGCCGTCGTCTTCGCCGACCCGGACCGGCTGGCCGCCCTCAACGCCATCGTGCACCCCCTCGTCCGGGCCCGCTCCGCCGAACTGGAGGCGGCCGCCGCCCCGGACGCGGTCGTCGTCCACGACGTCCCCCTCCTCGCCGAGAACGGCCTGGCCCCCCTCTACGACCTGGTCCTCGTGGTCGACGCCGGCACCGAGACCCGCCTGGACCGCCTGGTCCGCCTGCGCGGCATGACCCCGGACGAGGCCCGCGCCCGCATGGCGGCCCAGGCCACCCGCGAGGACCGGCTCGCGGTGGCCGACTTCGTCATCGACAACGACGGCCCGATCGAGGCGCTCCGGCGCCAGGTCGAGAAGGTCTGGGACGAGCTGCGCGAGCGCAGCGCCCGGCGTTAGTCATATCGGGTGAGGGCCCGCCGGCCCGGTGCGCGTGCGGCGCACAGGCGGGGCAAGGACGCGGGGCCTGCGGCCGGTCTCCCCTCCGGCTGCGCCCGCCGCCGACGCCGTGGCCCTATGCATAAGGTTTCCGCGATTCCGCTCGCCGAGCCGTTTCGAGGAGACCTTGCGTGGCCGTGCCCGAGTTAGCCGCGACGAGCCCGTTCTGCCCGCTGCCCGCACCACGGCCCCTGCCGCGGCTGGTCGGTGTCGGCGTCGTCGTGTTGTCGTTGGCCTGCATGGGAGTGATGGTCCGGCAGGCGGAGAAGGCCGCCGGGCTCGTGGCCGGCAAGGGCACGCTGACGGTGGAGAGATGCGAGCAACGCCGCGAGGGCGGCCACGGGAGAGGCGCCTCGCGTTCGCACACCCTGTGTTCCGGCACCTTCCGCGCCGACAGCGGCCGGGTCGTGCGAGACAGCGCCGCTCTCCGGGGCTGGTACGTGACGGGCGAGAAGGTGCGCGTCTACCGCGAGGGCTACGGCTACCGCCCGGTCGGCCTGCGGTACTTCTGGGGCGGACTGGCCTTCTTCTTCGTCGGACTGGCGGGGGTCGCTGCCGGAGTGATGACCACGGTGGTCGGGTACCGGGTGAGGACCCTCGGGGAAAGCAGGGCCGCTTGGGCGGTGCTGCGCCGGACCTCCGTGGCGCCCTACGTCGCGTGGCTGTTCCGGGCTGCCGGGGCCGGAACAGCCGTGTGCGTCCTGCTGCTCCTCGTCTCGCCGTAGGAGGGGAAGGACATGGACCTGAGGGTCGACCCCGGACAGCTCGAGGCGTTCGCGCGGCAGGTCGGCAGGGGTGCCGAGGACATGCGGGCGGTCTTGGCCTACGTCCGCCGGCACACGGCTCTGCCCCCGGGAGCGGGCGGGCTGTTCGAAGAGGCGAGCCACCGGCACGGCTCCCTGCGCAGCGACGTCATGGGCGCCGTGCAGCGCATGGCCGGACTCCTGCAGAGCTCTGCGGAGGAACTCGCCACGGCGGCTTCCTATTACCGCCGTACCGACCGCGGTGCCGCCGCCGGATTCGATGCGGCGGCGCGGGGACGGGGCGGGGAGCGATGACGGACTTCGCCGATGTGACGGAGCCGGCGGCGTGTCTCGTCCCGCCCGGGGAACCGGAGGACTTCCTCGATCCGCTGAAGCCGCTCAACGACGTGGTGGAATTCCTCAGCCCGTCCGGCTGGCTGTTCAAACTGGCGGAGCTGTACCTGCCGACGGATCCCGTGAAGTGGGCCAAGGAGAGCTTCGCCGGTGACTGGAAGGCCTATGCCAGGTGTGTCTCGGCATGGCAGGAAACGGGGCGGGCCTGCGACGGTGTCGCACGCAATCTCCGGTCCGGGAGCGCTCGCATCGACGCGACCTGGGACGGCAACGCCGCCGAGGCGGCCGCGCACTACTTCTCCGCTCTCGCCGGAAACCTCGCGGACTTCCGCACCGCCCTGGACGCGATGGGCGTGGAATACCTCGTCATCGCCCAGTCGGTCTCCTCTGCCGGGGCAGCCGTCGGCGACTGTCTCGGGGCGATCGTTGATGCGCTGATCACCCTGGCCCTTGCGGCCGCGGTCGAAGCGGCCAGCGGCGGCAGCGCCGCAGTCGCGGCCGCCGCACTGGGCACCGAGGAACTGCTGACCATCCTCAGGGAGTGGGAGCGCATGGTCCGGATCGTCGCCGCGGCCCAGGCGGTGATGCACGCCGGCCACGGCACGCTGGTCCGGCTCGGCACCGAGGCCCTGGCCGGGCTCAACGCCTTCGCGCTGCCCGGCGCGAGCTACGACCACCCCGCGGTCTGAGAGAGAAGGGGAGGACGCCATGACCGAACAGCACGTGGGCTTCGAGGAGTTCGTGACCCCGGGGCGCAGCGCCGACCGGGCGCGGGCCCTCCACGGGGTGCTGCAGCGGCTCGCCGCCGGAAGCGCCGGCGGCGCGCTCCAGGAGATGGCCCGCGAGGTCCTCACAGGCCGCATCGGCCTGCGGGACGCCGTACGGGTCGGGACGTACGCCGAGGCCCTGGGCGAGGGGACGCGGGCCCTGTGCGCGGCATGGCGGGCGCTGCCGGAGGAGGAACGCGCGCGGTACGCGGACGAGGCCCGGCGCACGCTCGCCGCGCCCGGGGGCGACGGGGCCGTTCCCCCGTCCCCGTGCTGACCGCGGCCTCCCCACGGGCCGGGCGGCCGGGCTGAGGGCTACGGGCCGCGCCGGCCCTCCCCGGGGTCGCGGCGCCCGCTGACGGGCCGGTACGGCGGGACGTCCCGGCCCGGCTGGTAGTGCGGGCCCTGCCGGATGTGCCGGATCACCAGCGACAGGTCGACGGCGATGACGGCGATCAGGACGCCGCAGGCGACGGCCCAGCCGGGGTGGCCGGTGATCGCGAAGAGCACGGTGCCCGCGACGGCCCAGGCCAGGCCCCAGGCGGCCAGCCCGCAGCGCAGCCGCAGGGGGCTGCGGGCCGTGGCGGGTTCGTTGCCGGTGCGCATGGCGGTGCCTCCACCTCCAGCATCCACCCGGAAGGCGCCTTCGGCCTCCATGGGGATTCGGCCTCCATGGGGAAGGGGCGGAATGAGCCGCCGGACCCGGACCCGGAACCGGCCCCGGACGCGGACCCGCCCGGGATCAGACCAGGCGCCGGATCTCGCCCCGTACGCGGTAGAAGCCGCCGGCGGCGGGGGAGAGGGCGTCGATGACGTAGCGGGCGCCGGCCTCGCGTATGTGACGGGGGAACTGGACGTTCCAGCTGGGGTCGTAGCCCTCGGAGAGGACGTGCACGCGCAGCCGGCCGGCCTCCTGTACGCACTCGACCACGATGCCGGAGGCGGGCGCCGCGCTCACCGTGGAGAGGGTGCGGGCGGGGGTGTAGGTGGGTACGGCGGCGGCCGACTTGACGTCCACCGGCACGGGGACGCTGCCCGCCTGGGCGGCGGAGACCGCGCCCTCGCTGGCATCGACGCAGACCAGCGAGCCGTCCGTGGTGACCATGTACAGCTTCTCGTTCAGGTACTGCATGGACAGCGCCGAACCGCTGCCCGTGCCGAGCTTCCACAGGCGGGTGCCGTCCGCCGCGAAGCAGTAGACCGAGGAGGCGGAGTCGCCCGCGAAGACGTAGCGGCCGCCGGGCGCGGTGGCACAGGAGTAGACCACGGTGTCGCACTGGTAGGTGGCCTCGACGGCGCCCGTGGCCTTCGACAGGCGCTGGACGACGCGGCGGTTGGTGCCGGCGTAGACCGCGTGGTCCTCCTGCCAGCCGAACAGCACCGAGCCGGAGGTGGGGGTGTGCCACAGCTCGCCGGTGCCGTCGGGGGCGTAGGCGGTCACCCCGCGCGCGTGCCCGTGGTAGACGGCGTGCTCGTCGCGCCGGACCATCCAGGCGTGGTCGCCGCTGCTGCGGCGCGACCACTGGTGCTCGTCCTCGTGGTCGATGACGGTCAGTCCGCCGTTGCGGTCGGCGACGTCGAGGACGCCCTCGCGGATGTCGAGCCAGAAGATGTCGACGTCGGAGGCGATCTGGTAGGCGGCGAAGGGGAGTTTGGAGGACAGGTCGTAGACCGTGCCGTCGTCGCAGCCGGCGTAGATCCAGAAGTCGTCCGCCACCAGGCACTTGACGCCGGCGGGCAGCTGGTAGCGGGCCAGCACCTCGCCGTCGTGGCCGAGGGTGTGGACGTGGCCGGCCTGGTTGCCCACCCAGCAGCGGTCCTCGTCCACGTGGATGCCGAACGCGGAGGAGCCGGTGGCGAACCGCCACAGCACCGGGGCCACGGCCCGCGCGGTCGACGGCGCGGACGTCACCTCGCGGCGCGTGACGGGACGGGCCGCCCGCTGCCCGGCCACCGCCGGGGCGTAGCCCTTGCGGACCTTCTCGCCGACCTTCTTCGCCGCCGCGGCCCGGGCCTTCTCCACGCTGGGGAACGACGAGGTCTGAACCTGGCCGGCGGCGCCGATCCGGCCGTAGCGCACCGTGACCGCCGTGCCGGCGACCGTGACCTCGTAGAACTTGTGCGCCCCGCCGCCGTCCTGCGACAGCTCCAGGTACGTCGTCTCTCCCGCCATGGCAAAGCCCCTCTCCCCGTCGGCCGCGGCGGCCGATCTCCGGTGCGCAGCACGCTAGGGGCAGGCACTGACAATCGGTCTGCGGCCGCCTGCGCGAACGCCGCCGGGGCGGCGGGGGAGGTCAGAAGAGAGGCTCGGGAAGCACCCCTTCGAGGGACAGGAGCGAGCGCTTGATCTCCAGGCCGCTGCCGAACCCGCCCAGGCCGCCGTTGCTCTCGATGACGCGGTGACAGGGCACCACGACCGGCAGCGGATTGCTCCCCATGGCCACGCCCACGGCGCGGGCGGCGCCGCGCTCGCCGACGCGGTCGGCCAGGTCCTGGTAGCTGACCACCGTGCCGTAAGGGACGCCGCCGGCCAGCTCGCGCAGCACCTGGCGGTTGAAGCCCGACGTCAGCGACCAGTCCAGCGGGACGGAGAAGGTCTCCCGCCGGCCGACGAAGTAGGCCTTGAGCTCGGCCGCCGTCCCGGTGAGGATCTCGCGCGAGGCGCAGGGCCCGGCCACCGGGCCGGTCCCCATGCGGCGGGTGAGGGCGGCCACGGCCTCGGCGGACACCGCTTCGTCCGCACGGAAGGAGACCTGCAGCAGGCCCTTGGGCGTCGCCGCGAGCCCCAGCGGTCCGATGGAGGTGCCGACCGTCGTCCAGGCCCACTCCTGCGGGCGGGGCGAGGGGGCCGGGGCAGCCGCCGGGGCGGTCGGTTCCAGGTCCGTCATGGGGCCCAGCGTAGGCCGTCCGGGGCCCCGCCGGACCCCGGACCGGACAAGTGATCCACGATCAAGTGATCCACGGCCCTCGCGGGCTGGCGGGGACCGGTCTACAGGCCCAGGAAGCTCAGGATCGACAGGCCGTTGCCCTCCTCGTCCTCCTCGTTCCGCTCGTCCTGCTCGTCCTGCTCGTCGAGGTCCTCCTCCAGAGCGTCCTCGATCTCGTGCGGGGCGTTGCTGATGATGCCGTCGACCCCCATGCGCGCCAGGTCGACGGCCCGGTCGCCGTTGTCCACGGTCCACGCCGAGACCTCGAGCATCCGCCCGTGCGGCCCCCGCAGGGCGTGCACCGCCCGCACCCATGCGGCGGTGACGCTCCGGTGGTGCGGGTTGATCTGGTCGGCGAACGCGGCGTACGAGCGCAGCTCCGAGGGCTTGGGGGCCCCGAGGAAGCCCGTCTTCACGTCCGGCCGCACGCGGTGGAAGGCCTTGAGGGAGGCGGCGCTGAAGGACTGCACGACCAGGGAGCTCCGCACGTGGCGCGCGTTGAGCCACCCGGCGCGCTGCAGCTCGCTCGCCAGCTGCCGCTCGATGCCCGGGTAGAGCTCGGGGGCCTTGACCTCCAGCAGCAGCTTCTGCTTGTTGCGGTCGACGCGCTGCAGATAGCTGCGCAGCGTGGGCACCCGCTCCCCGGCGAACCTGCGGTCGTACCAGCGGCCGGCGTCGAGCTTGCGGATCTCGGCGAGGGTGAAGTCGGCGATCTTCCAGGGGGCGCGGCCGGGGAAGCGCCGCTTGACGTCGGTCGTCCGCACCAGGGTGGTGTCGTGCATGACGATCAGTGCACCGTCCTTGGTGCGCTGCACGTCGTTCTCCACCCAGGTGATCCCCAGTTCGGCGGCTCTGTCGACCGAGGCCAGCGTGTTCTCCGGGGCCTGCACGGGCACGCCGCGGTGGCCGATCGCGAGCGGCACGCGCGTGTGCGCGGCCGCCCGCTCGGGGGCGGCCGCGCGGGCGTGGGGAGCGGTGAGGACGAGCGTGGACAGGACGAGCAGCGCGCTGGTCACGGCGGAGACGGGGCGGATGCGCATACGGGCTCCTCGCGGCGTCTGGACACGGACGGGCAAGTACATCGGGGGGCCGGGCGTCCCCTGGCCCTTGGTGTACGGGATGGGCGTACCTCAGACAAGTACGCGACGGGGGCGGGGGAGGGGAGCGGGAACGGCTGTTCTTCGCCGGATCGACGCCGCCCGTTCGCCCCGGGAACAGGGGCCGGACGCCGGGTGTCCGGCCGTTGTCAGTGGGGGGCCGTACCGTGGTCTCATGCGGCCCGTATCGAAGATCGAACGCAAGGTGGCGCCTTTCGAGGTCGTCAGCCCCTTCCAGCCCAGCGGTGACCAGCCGACGGCCATCGCCGAGCTGGAGCGACGTATCCGCGCAGGTGAGAAGGATGTCGTGCTCCTCGGTGCGACCGGTACCGGCAAGTCCGCGACCACCGCGTGGATGATCGAGAAGCTCCAGCGGCCGACGCTCGTCATGGCGCCGAACAAGACCCTGGCGGCCCAGCTCGCCAATGAGTTCCGCGAGCTCCTGCCCAACAACGCCGTCGAATACTTCGTCTCGTACTACGACTACTACCAGCCCGAGGCCTACGTACCGCAGTCGGACACGTACATCGAGAAGGATTCCTCGATCAATGAGGAGGTGGAGCGGCTGCGCCACTCCGCCACCAACTCCCTGCTCACCCGGCGTGACGTCGTGGTGGTGGCCTCGGTGTCCTGCATCTACGGCCTGGGCACCCCCCAGGAGTACGTCGACCGCATGGTGCCGCTGAAGGTCGGCGAGGAGATCGACCGCGACGAGCTGCTGCGCCGCTTCGTGGAGATCCAGTACACCCGCAACGACCTCGCGTTCACCCGCGGCACCTTCCGCGTCCGCGGCGACACCATCGAGATCTTCCCGGTCTACGAGGAGCTCGCGGTCCGCATCGAGATGTTCGGTGACGAGATCGAGGCGCTCTCCACGCTCCACCCGCTCACCGGCGAGGTCCTCTCCGACGACCGGGAGCTGTACGTCTTCCCCGCCAGCCACTACATCGCCGGTGCCGAGCGGATGGAGAAGGCCGTCGCCGGCATCGAGGCGGAGCTGGAGGAGACCCTCGCCCGCATGGAGAAGCAGGGCAAGCTCCTGGAGGCGCAGCGCCTGCGCATGCGCACCACGTACGACATCGAGATGATGCGCCAGATCGGCTCCTGCTCCGGCATCGAGAACTACTCGCTGCACATGGACGACCGCGAGCCCGGCTCCCCGCCCAACACCCTCCTCGACTACTTCCCGGAGGACTTCCTCCTCGTCATCGACGAGTCGCACGTCACCGTCCCGCAGATCGGTGCCATGTACGAGGGCGACGCCTCCCGCAAGCGCACGCTCGTGGAGCACGGCTTCCGGCTGCCCTCGGCCATGGACAACCGCCCGCTGAAGTGGGAGGAGTTCACCGAGCGCATCGGGCAGACGGTCTACCTCTCGGCGACCCCCGGAAAGTACGAGCTCTCGCGCTCGGACGGCTTCGTCGAGCAGATCATCCGCCCCACGGGCCTGGTCGACCCCGAGGTCGTCGTCAAGCCGACCGAGGGTCAGATCGACGACCTGGTGCACGAGATCCGCACGCGCACCGAGAAGGACGAGCGCGTCCTGGTCACCACCCTCACCAAGAAGATGGCCGAGGACCTCACGGACTACTTCCTGGAGCTCGGCATCCAGGTCCGCTACCTGCACAGCGACGTCGACACGCTGCGCCGTGTGGAGCTGCTGCGCGAGCTGCGGGCCGGTGAGTACGACGTCCTGGTCGGCATCAACCTGCTGCGCGAGGGCCTTGACCTGCCCGAGGTGTCCCTGGTCGCCATCCTGGACGCCGACAAGGAGGGCTTCCTGCGCTCGGGCACCTCCCTGATCCAGACCATCGGGCGTGCCGCGCGTAACGTCTCCGGCCAGGTCCACATGTACGCCGACAAGGTCACCCCGGCGATGGAGAAGGCCATCGACGAGACCAACCGCCGCCGGGCGAAGCAGATCGCGTACAACAAGGAGCGGGGCATCGACCCCCAGCCCCTGCGCAAGAAGATCGGCGACATCGTCGCCACCCTGGCCCGCGAGGAGATCGACACCCAGGAGCTCCTGGGCTCCGGCTACCGGGAGAAGGGCGCCAAGGGCAAGGCCCCGGTGCCCACCGCGCCGGCCGGGAAGGCGGCGGGCAAGGGTGCCAAGGCCGCCAAGGGCAAGGCGAAGGCCGCCGTCGCGGTGACGGACCGTCCCGCCGCCGAACTGGCTCAGCAGATCGAGGACATGACCGACCGCATGCGGGCCGCGGCCGCGGAGCTGCAGTTCGAGGTCGCCGCCCGGCTGCGCGACGAGGTGAGCGAGCTGAAGAAGGAGCTGCGGCAGATGAAGGAGGCCGGGCTCGCCTGAGGTACGGGCGGGGATGTTGCAAGACCGCCACAAATCCCGTTCGGATTCGTGCGGGATCGGGGTCCGTGCGTAGGGTCGGGGCGGAGGCCGTGCGGACGCCCGGCCCACGGGGAAATAGAACGAGAAGGGACTGCGCGTGACGGTCAACTTGTCCAAGGGTCAGGGCATCAGCCTGCAGAAGGCAGACGGAGGCACCCTGACCGCCGTGCGGATGGGGCTTGGCTGGCAGGCGGCCCCCCGCCGCGGACTGTTCGGGTCGCGCACGAGGGAGATCGACCTCGACGCCTCGGCGGTGCTCTTCGCCGGGGGCCAGCCGGTGGACGTGGTCTTCTTCCGCCACCTGGTCAGCGACGACGGCTCGGTGCGGCACACCGGTGACAACCTGGTCGGCGGCGCCGGCACGGGCGGCGACGACGAGGCGATCCTCGTCGACCTGCAGCGCGTCCCCGTGCACATCGACCAGATCGTCTTCACGGTGAACTCCTTCACCGGCCAGACGTTCTCCGAGGTGCAGAACGCCTTCTGCCGCCTGGTCGACGAGACCAACGGCCAGGAGCTCGCCCGCTACACCCTCGACGGCGGCGGTTCGTACACCGCGCAGATCATGGCGAAGGTGCACCGCTCCGGCAACGGCTGGGCGATGACCGCCATCGGCAACCCGGCCAACGGCAAGACCTTCCAGGACCTCATGCCGGCGATCCTGCCGAGCCTGTAGGCGTACGCATCCTGAAGAACATCCCGGGCCCGGCGGAGAGCGTTTCCGCCGGGCCCGCGGGCACGACGAGCGCAGCACGAGCATGAACGCAGCACGAGCATGAACAACGAGGGGGCGCAGCAATGACGGCCGAGCTGGTGCGGGGGCAGAACCACCCGCTGTCCGGTACCCGCCTGGAGATCCGGGTCTCGGCGGGAGGCCCCGTCGTCGCGGGCGCCACGCTCGCCGGCGCGGACGGCAAGGTGGCCGGCGCCGACCGGGTCGCGCACCCCGCCTCCCACCGCCTGCCCGGCCTGGAGGTCTCCCGGCAGGCCGCGGCCGACCACCGGCTCGCCGTCGACCTGGAGGCCCTCCCCGAGGACGTGCACCGGGTCCACGTGATGCTCGCGCTGCCCGCCGGAGCGGGCGGCCCCACCTCCTTCGGCACACTGGCCGCTCCGTTCATCGCCGTCACCGAGCTCGACGGGGCCGAGATCGCCACCTTCACGATCACGGACCTCGGCGTGGAGTCCGCCGTCGTCGCCCTGGAGCTGTACCGCAGGCAGGGCGCCTGGAAGGTGCGCGCCGTCGGCCAGGGGTACGCGGGCGGGCTCGCCGCGATGCTGCACGACCAGGGGCTGGAACAGGCCTTCGAGACCGCCGCGGCCATCAACGAGGCCGTCACCCGCGGCATGGCCCGCGCGGTCGCGCCGCCGCCCCCGCGCCCGGCTGCGGACCCCGCGCCGCAGGCCCCCGCACCCGGCGGCGGCCCCGTCGACTACCGCCACCCCCGCCGCGCCACCGCGACGCCCCCGGACCCCGCTCCGGTCGCCGCCCCGCCCGCGGAGCCGGGGCAGCCGCCCCGCCCCGTCGCGGGCGACGCCAACGGCTGGACGATGAACGAGCGGCTCTACAACCAGGTGTGGGGCATGTTCGAGGACCTGGCCCGCTCGGCCGCCGCCTACCGCAGTGCCGTCGACTTCGCGGAGTCGCGCCTGGAGCAGGAGCTGGACAAGGTCCTCTCCGACCCGGCCACCCGCGTGGGCCCGGCGGCCGATGCGGCCCGGGCCGAGGCCCGGGCCCGGCAGGCGAGCCTCGTGGAGCAGGCCCGGGCGGTCCTCGACCGCGACCTCGCCCAGCTCGCCGCCGAGGCCGAGGTCGTCGAGCACGCGCTGCCGCCGGCCTTCGCCCGCTGGGACAGCCCGGTCTGGCAGGGCTTCCAGGTGCCGCTGGAGACCCCGATGGCGCTGCGCCTGGGCGAGCTGCACCTGCCGGAGCGCACCGACCTGCGGATCCCCATGCTGGTGCGGCTGCCTCTGGAGCGCGGGCTGTGGATCGACAGCGGCCGCACCTCCGGCCTGCAGTCGGCGATCGTGGACTCCTCCGAGCTGCGCCGGCTGGCCATGGAGACGGCGGTCGCCCACGCCGCGCGGCTGCTGGCCGTGCACCCCGTCGGCGACTACACGGTGCACGTGATCGACCCGGCGGGCGCGGCCGGCGGGGCGCTCGCGCCGCTGCTGCAGTCCGGCGCGCTCAAGGAGGCTCCCGCGGCCGGGGCGCAGGGGGTCTCCGCGCTGCTGGACCGCCTGACGCGCCGCGTCGACCTGGTGCAGATGGCCGCGCGCAGCGGTGCCTCGGACTCCCTCCCGCCGGATGTGGACACCGCGGAGCAGCTGCTGATCGTCAACGACTTCCCGCACGGCTTCGACGACCGCTCGGTCAACCAGCTGCGGTACATCGCGGACGAGGGGCCGTCCGTGGGGGTACACCTGATGATGGTCGCCGACCGGGAGGACGCCCGGGGGTACGGGCCGGTGCTCGACCCGCTCTGGCGCGCCCTGCTGCGGGTCACTCCGGTCCCCGACGACCACCTCGCCGACCCGTGGGTCGGGCACACCTGGACGTACGAGCCCTCGCTCGTGCCGGTCGGCAGCGATGTGCTGGGGCAGGTGCTGCGGAGCGTGGGCCAGGCGCGCCAGGCGTATGGCATCTAGCAGGTAAAGGGCTGCTGAGCTGGAGTTTTTGGCCTTTCTTTACTGTTCCTTGAGTCTTCCTGTACCGTTCTGGGGACTGCCGTACGCCCGTACGACGTACCGGAGGAACAGTGGACGTCTCCCTGACCCTGTGGGTGCTGACCATTCTCGGTCTGTGCGCCCTCGTCACCGCCGACTTCTTCATCGGAGGCCGCAAGCCGCACGAGGTCTCCCTCAAGGAAGCCGGGGTGTGGACCGCGGTCTGGGTCGCCCTCGCCGGCCTCTTCGGCCTCGGCCTGCTGCTCTTCGGCGGCGGCCAGCCGGCCGGCGAGTTCTTCGCCGGCTTCATCACCGAGAAATCGCTCAGCGTCGACAATCTCTTCGTCTTCGTCCTGATCATGGCGAAGTTCGCGGTCCCGACGGTGTACCAGCAGCGGGTCCTGATGGTCGGCGTGCTCATCGCCCTGGTCCTGCGGGCCGTGTTCATCGGCGCGGGTGCGGCGATCATCGCCAACTTCTCCTGGGTCTTCTACATCTTCGGCGCCTTCCTCATCTGGACGGCCTGGAAGCTCATCCAGGAGGCGCGCGCCGACGAGGAAGACGAGGAGTTCGAGGAGAATCGTTTCCTCAAGCTGGTCGAGAAGCGCTTCCCCTCCACGGACCGCTACCACGGCACCAAGCTCTTCATCGTGGAGAACGGCAAGCGCCTGATGACGCCGATGCTGATCGTCATGCTGGCGATCGGCACCACCGACGTCCTCTTCGCCCTGGACTCGATCCCCGCGATCTTCGGCCTGACCCAGGACCCGTACATCGTCTTCACGGCGAACGCCTTCGCCCTCATGGGCCTGCGCCAGCTGTACTTCCTGATCGGCGGACTGCTGAAGAAGCTCGTCCACCTCTCGTACGGCCTCTCGGTCATCCTGGGCTTCATCGGCGTCAAGCTCGTCCTGCACGCCCTCCACGAGAACGGCGTGGGCGTCCCCGAGATCAGCATCCCGGTGTCCCTCGGCGTCATCTGCGCGGTGCTGGTCGTCACCACGGTCACCAGCCTGCGCGCCTCCCGCAAGCAGGAGCAGGAAGCCGCTGCGGAGGGCATGGCCGCTGCGGAGGCCGAGGCCGCCCCGGAGGGCAAGGACGAGGTCCGCGTCTGACGCAGGCCCCGCCCCTGCCGCCCGTGCTTTTCCGGAGGCCGTCCCCGCTCAGGCGGGGGCGGCCTCCGCCGCGGTTCCGGGCACCGCGGCCGGACGGGTCTCGGGCAGCAGGGCGAAGCAGCCCAGGCTCACGAGGGCGACGGCCATGAGGTAGCCGGCGACCGCCCAAGGCGGACCGGAGCCCTGCGCCAGCGCCGTCGCCGCGACCGGGGTGAGCCCGCCGCCCACCACCCCGGCCAGGTTGTAGCCGACCGCCGCCCCCGTGCACCGCACCCGGGTCTCGAACAGCTCCGGGAGATAGGCGGCCACGACGCCGACCACCGCCGCGAAGGGCACCGCCGCCCCCGCGAAGCCCAGCAGCATCCAGGCGGGCCGCCCGGTGTGCAGCAGGCCCATCAGCGGGGCCGTCCACAGGCCCAGGCCGGCGCTGCCGGCCAGGCACAGGGAGCGCCGCCCGTAGCGGTCGCCCAGCACGGCGAAGACCGGGGTGAGCAGGCTGGACACGACGACGCCCGCCATGATGCAGCCGAGCATGGTCGTGCGGCCGACGTCCAGCCGCTCGGTGCCGTAGGCCAGGGCCCACGTGCTGATCGCGTAGTGGGCGGCGAAGACGAGGGAGAGCCCGCCCGCGACGAGCAGGACCGGCCGCCAGTGGCCGCGCAGGAGCTCGGCGAAGGGCAGGGCGGCCCGGGTGTCCGTGGCCTCCAGAGCGCGGAACTGCGGGGTCTCGGGGAGCCGGGAGCGCAGCAGCAGGCCCGCCGCCGCCATGAGCCCAGCGCCCCAGAACGGCACCCGCCAGCCCCAGGCCAGGTAGTCCGCCTCGGAGAGCCCCGCCGACAGCACGAGGGCCAGGCCGTTGGCCAGCAGGAACCCCGTCGGCGCGCCGAGCTGCGGGAGGCTGGTCCACAGGGCGCGGCGGTGCGCCGGGGCGTGCTCCGCGGTCAGCAGTACCGCCCCGCCCCACTCCCCGCCGAGCCCGAGCCCCTGCGCGAACCGCAGGACGAGCAGGAGCAGCGGCGCGGCGATGCCGATGCTGTCGTAGGTGGGGACGAAGCCCACCGCGACCGTGGCCAGGCCCGTCAGCAGCAGGGAGGCCATGAGGACGGGCCGCCGCCCGTGCCGGTCGCCGATGTGGCCGAAGAGCACCGCGCCCAGCGGGCGGGCGAGGAAGCCGACCCCGAAGGTGGCGAAGGCGGCGAGGGTGCCGAGCAGCGGGGAGACGGTGGGGAAGTACAGGGGCCCGAGGACGAGGGCCGCTGCGGTGCCGTAGACGTAGAAGTCGTAGAACTCGACGGCGGTGCCGGTCATGGCGGCGAGCGCCAGGCGCAGCATGGACGGCCGGCGAGGGGGCGGGGTGCTGTGCGGTTGCATGTACTGCCCAACAGCCAGTCGGCAGGGAGGCAACGGGCGTGCGGTGGCGCAGTGGGGGGCGCGTGGGTCCAGGAAGGCCGCAGAATATTTTTCGTCCGGATTTGCTCAGGTATGGCCATCCGGCCCGAGGAGGAGTACCTTAAGGAATGAGGCCGCCGCATCCGGAGTGATTTGGATGGACGGCCTCACTGCATGCCCGCAGGATCCCGGTGCGGGGAGTGTCAGGTGCGGGGGAGGGTCACCAGCCGCGTTCGCGCCATTCGGCGAGGTGGGGGCGCTCGGCGCCCAGCGTGGTGTCCGCGCCGTGGCCCGGGTAGACCCACGTCTCGTCCGGGAGCTCCCCGAAGAGCCTCGTCTCCACGTCGTGGAGGAGGCTCGCGAAGGCCTTCGGGTCGTTGTGGGTGTTGCCGACGCCACCCGGGAACAGGCAGTCGCCGGTGAACACGTGCGGGTGACCGTGCGGGTCGTCGTAGACCAGCGCGATGCTGCCCGGAGTGTGCCCCACCAGGTGCCGTGCGGTGAGCTCCACGCGGCCCACGCGGATGACGTCGCCGTCGGCCACGGGTACGGCGGTCGGCACGGGGATGCCCTCGGCGTCCTCGCGGCCCGCGTACGTGGTGGCGCCGGTGGCGTCCACCACCTCCTGCAGGGCCCCCCAATGGTCGCCGTGCCGGTGCGTGGTGACCACGGAGGCGATGCCGCTGTCCCCGATCAGGGAGAGCAGGGTGTGCGGCTCCGCGGCGGCGTCGATCAGCAGCTGCTCGTCCGTCGCGCGGCAGCGCAGCAGATAGGCGTTGTTGTCCATCGCGCCGACCGCGACTTTCGAGATCATCAGGTCGGTCAGCTCGTGCACGTCCGCCGGTCCGCCGACCTTCACCGCTCCGCTGTACGTCATGACGTCAGCCTATTCCTTCGGGCCGTTCACAGCGGGGGGAGGGCGGGCAGCGGTGCGCCCGCGGCGTCGAGCGTCGCGCCCTTGTCGCCGCGGCCCGCGAGCCAGCCCAGGAGGTCCGCGGGCGGGCCGCTGACGGTGACCGGGGTGCCCTCCGCGGTGCCGCCCGTGCGCCAGCGCCGGCCGTCGTCGGCGACGACCGTGACGGCGGGGATCCCGGGCCGGGCCGACCAGCGGTCGGCGAGGAACTCGATCTCCCGTCCGGTGAACTCCTCCGGCAGGTCCTGCAGCTCGTAGCCGACGTCCAGATCGACGAGGTGCAGTTCGAGCTCGATCCAGCGGCGGAAGGGGACACGGGCGGCCTTGTCGGTCACGCCGTTGCGCATGGTGATCGTACGGTCCCAGTCGGCGGGGACGGCGGCCTGGGCCCGCAGGCGCGCGGCGCTGTCGCGCAGGTCCGCGAGGTGCTCCGCCAGGGAGCGGCCCGCGCCCTTCTCGATGTCCTCGTCGCGGGCCTCGGCGGTCACGTACATCGGACGGCCGGCCAGGACGTTGACGAGGGCGTCCGCGTTGCGCGCGACGTGCGCCATCACGTGCCCGCGGGTCCAGCCGGGGAGCCGGGACGGGGCGGTCACGGCGGCGTCGTCGAGGGCGCCGACCGCGCTCAGGAACCGCTCGGTCGCTTCGTGTACAGAGGCCAGGTCGCGCACGTGGTCGATCATGCGGCCGACGATAGCGCCGCCACTCGTCCGGGTGAAGGTGTCCGACTCCGGCCGTAAATCGAATGTGCGTGCTATAGGCTCGATGAGGCATCGGATCCGACATCCGCGCGGCGACCCCCATACCCTGGGTCGGGGGTGCGCGCCTCATCGCTCTCAAGAACCACCCCCCTTCCTCGTTCTCAAGAAAGGTGCCGACCGGCGTGGCTGACCGTCTCATCGTCCGTGGCGCTCGCGAGCACAACCTCAAGAACGTCTCGCTCGACCTCCCCCGCGACTCCCTCATCGTCTTCACGGGGCTCTCCGGCTCGGGCAAGTCGTCCCTCGCGTTCGACACGATCTTCGCCGAGGGGCAGCGCCGCTACGTCGAGTCGCTCTCCTCCTACGCCCGGCAGTTCCTCGGGCAGATGGACAAGCCCGATGTGGACTTCATCGAGGGCCTGTCCCCGGCCGTCTCCATCGACCAGAAGTCGACCTCGCGCAACCCGCGCTCGACGGTCGGCACGATCACCGAGGTCTACGACTACCTCCGGCTGCTCTTCGCCCGCATCGGCAAGCCGCACTGCCCCGAGTGCAGCCGCCCCATCACCCGCCAGTCGCCGCAGGCGATCGTGGACAAGGTGCTGGAGCTCCCCGAGGGCAGCCGCTTCCAGGTGCTCTCGCCGCTGGTGCGCGAGCGCAAGGGCGAGTTCGTCGACCTCTTTTCCGACCTGCAGACCAAGGGCTACAGCCGGGCCCGGGTGGACGGCGAGACCATCCAGCTCTCCGATCCGCCCAAGCTCAAGAAGCAGGAGAAGCACACCATCGAGGTGGTCGTCGACCGCCTCACCGTCAAGGACAGCGCCAAGCGCCGGCTGACCGACTCGGTCGAGACCGCCCTGGGCCTGTCCGGCGGCATGGTCATCCTCGACTTCGTCGACCTCCCCGAGGGCGACCCCGAGCGCGAGCGGATGTACTCCGAGCACCTCTACTGCCCCTACGACGACCTGTCGTTCGAGGAGCTGGAGCCCCGCTCGTTCTCCTTCAACTCGCCCTTCGGCGCCTGCCCGGAGTGCACCGGCATCGGCACCCGCATGGAGGTCGACCCCGAGCTGATCGTCCCGGACCCGGAGAAGTCCCTGGACGAGGGCGCGATCAGCCCCTGGTCGCACGGCCACACCAAGGACTACTTCAGCCGCCTGGTCGGCGCCCTCGCCGACGCCCTCGGCTTCCGTACGGACATCCCCTGGGCCGGCCTGCCCGCGCGCGCCAAGAAGGCCCTGCTGAGCGGCCACAAGACGCAGATCGAGGTGCGCTACCGCAACCGCTACGGGCGCGAGCGCGCGTACACCACCGCCTTCGAGGGTGCGGTGCCCTTCGTCAAGCGGCGCCACTCCGAGGCCGAGAGCGACGCCAGCCGCGAGCGCTTCGAGGGCTACATGCGCGAGGTGAACTGCCCCACCTGCGAGGGCACGCGCCTGAAGCCGATCGTGCTCGCCGTCACCGTCCAGGGCCGGTCCATCGCGGAGGTCTCCGCGATGTCGATCAGCGAATGCGCCGACTTCCTGCGGGACATGACGCTCACCGGCCGCGAGAAGAAGATCGCCGAGCGGGTCCTCAAGGAGGTCAACGAGCGCCTGAGGTTCCTCGTCGACGTCGGCCTGGACTATCTCTCGCTCAACCGCGCCGCGGGCACCCTCTCCGGCGGCGAGGCCCAGCGCATCCGCCTCGCCACCCAGATCGGCTCCGGCCTCGTCGGCGTGCTCTACGTGCTGGACGAGCCCTCCATCGGCCTCCACCAGCGCGACAACCACCGCCTCATCGAGACCCTCGTCCGCCTGCGCGACATGGGCAACACCCTCATCGTCGTCGAGCACGACGAGGACACCATCAAGGTCGCCGACTGGGTCGTGGACATCGGCCCCGGCGCCGGCGAGCACGGCGGCAAGGTCGTGCACAGCGGCCCCTTGAAGGAGCTCCTGCGCAACAAGGAGTCGATGACCGGGCACTACCTCTCCGGCAAGAAGGCCATCGCCATACCGGACGCCCGCCGGCCCGTCGACCCCGAGCGCCGGATCACCGTCCGCGGCGCCCGCGAGAACAACCTGCGGGACATCGACGTCTCCTTCCCGCTCGGCGTGCTCACGGCCGTCACCGGCGTCTCCGGCTCCGGCAAGTCGACCCTGGTCAACGACATCCTGTACACGCACCTCGCCCGCGAGCTGAACGGCGCCCGGGCCGTGCCCGGCCGCCACACGCGCGTCGACGGCGACGACCTGGTCGACAAGGTCGTCCACGTCGACCAGTCGCCCATCGGCCGGACGCCGCGCTCCAACCCCGCCACGTACACCGGCGTCTTCGACCACATCCGCAAGCTCTTCGCGGAGACGATGGAGGCCAAGGTCCGCGGCTATCTGCCCGGCCGCTTCTCCTTCAACGTCAAGGGCGGCCGCTGCGAGAACTGCTCCGGCGACGGCACCATCAAGATCGAGATGAACTTCCTGCCGGACGTGTACGTGCCGTGCGAGGTCTGCCACGGTGCGCGCTACAACCGCGAGACCCTGGAGGTGCACTACAAGGGCAAGTCCATCGCCGAGGTGCTGGACATGCCCATCGAGGAGGCGCTCTCCTTCTTCGAGGCCGTGCCCACCATCGCCCGCCACCTGCGCACGCTCCACGAGGTCGGCCTCGGCTACGTCCGCCTCGGGCAGTCCGCGCCGACGCTCTCCGGCGGCGAGGCCCAGCGCGTGAAGCTCGCCAGCGAGCTGCAGAAGCGCTCCACGGGCCGCACGGTCTACGTCCTGGACGAGCCCACCACGGGCCTGCACTTCGACGACATCAACAAGCTCATCTCGGTGCTGGCCGGCCTGGTCGACAAGGGCAACAGCGTCATCGTCATCGAGCACAACCTCGATGTGATCAAGACCGCCGACTGGGTCGTGGACATGGGCCCCGAGGGCGGCAGCGGCGGTGGCCTGGTCATCGCCGAGGGCACGCCCGAGGAGGTCGCGTCCGAGCCCTCCAGCCACACCGGCAAGTTCCTGCGGGAGCTGCTGGGCGACCGGGTGAGCGATGCGCCTGCGGTCTCCGCGCCGAAGGCGCGGAAGAAGACCGCGGCCAAGAAGGCGCCCGCCAAGAAGGCCGCTGCCCGGAAGGCGTGACCACGCCCTCCCGGGCGGAGGTCATGACGACAGCTCGGCGGCGTACGGCGGCTCCGCACCGGCCCTCGTGCAGGTGAGAGCCGCCGCCCGGGCCGCGAAGGACAGCGCGTCGCGCCAGGCGGGCCCGTCCAGCCGGGCGGGCCCGTCCAGCGCGCCCGGCAGCGCCGCGAGGCGGTGCAGCAGCGCGGCGTTCACCGTGTCCCCCGCGCCGATCGTGTCGGTGACCGCCACGCGGGGCGCGGGCACGGCGATCCGCTCGCCGGAGCGCGTGTGGACGGCGAGCCCCTCGCCACCGTGCGTGACCACCACCGCGGCCGGGCCGGCCGCCAGCCACTCCTCCGGGGAGCCGCCCAGCCAGCGGGCGTCCTCGGCGGAGAGCTTCAGCACCGACACGTACGGCAGCCAGGAGCGGAAGCGGGCCCGATAGGCGTCCGCGTCGGGGATCAGCCCGGGGCGCACGTTCGGGTCGAGCAGAGTGAAGACCCCGCGCTCCGCCTCGCGCCGCAGCAGGGCCTCGTACGCGCTCGCCCCCGGCTCCAGCACCAGCGAGCACGTGCCCAGGCACAGCGCCCGCGCCGGGCCCGGCAGCGGCCCGGGCAGCTCGAAGAGGCGGTCGGCGGTGCCCTGCGCGTAGAAGCCGTAGCCCGCGGAGCCGTCCGCGCCGATGTCGGCCACCGCCAGGGTCGTCGGCTCGGGCCCCCGCTGCACGAGTGAGGTGTCCACCCCCGCGGCCCGCAGGCCGGCCAGCAGCGCCTCCCCGAAGCCGTCCGTGGAGACCCGCGAGCAGAACGCGGCCGGCGTCCCCAGCCGCCCCAGCGCGACGGCGGTGTTGTACGGGCCGCCGCCGCGCCGCGGCAGCAGGGCCGGCAGGTCGCCGGCGGGGTCCCCGTCCGGTGCCTTGCCGGCCGCTACGAGGTCGATCAGGGCTTCTCCGGCTACGACGATCACGAAGCGGTCCTCTCTGGCCTTGGCTCCTGCGGCTCAGCCTGCCAGGCGCAGGGGCGGTCCCGGGCGGCGGGTAAGGTCGACGATCGGCAGTTCACCGTGAGTCCAGCGCTGGAGCCCCCCATGACCACCCCCTCGTGCCCGCAGAGCCCCGCCGAGCCCCCTTGTGCGTCGCGGCGCACCGTGCTGCTCCGGGGCGCCGCGCTCGCGGGCGCCGCCGGGCTGGGTGCCGCCGCCTGCGACGGCAAGACGGGCCCCAAGGCGGCCGCCACGCCCACCGCCCCGGTGGACCTCGGTGCGGCGGACGGCGTGCCCGTCGGCCAGGCGCGGCTCTTCCGGGAGGAGCGGCTGGTCGTCTCGCAGACCGCGCCGGGCGAGTACAAGGCCTTCAGTGCGGTGTGCACGCACGCGGGCTGCGTGGCCGACAAGGTCGAGAACGGCAAGGTCCGCTGCCCCTGTCACGGCAGCGAGTTCGACGCGAACACCGGCAAGGTCCTCCAGGGCCCGGCAGGCGCCCCGCTGCCGGCCGTGCCGGTCAAGGCGGTCGGCGGCAAGCTGATCGCGGGCCCGGAGGCGTAACGCCTGCCCGGTGGGGCATGCGGTTCGCGGCACACGTTTCGGGGCACGCGGTCCGGGGCGTGCGGCTCTCAGGCCCAGTCCCAGGCGATCCCCACGATCCCCGGGCGCACCGTCTGCTCCACCAGGTGCACCATGCGGTGGCGCCCCGCGAGCGTCAGCTCCTGCTGCCCGCCGCGGGGCGCGCCCGCCGAGGTGCGGGTGAAGCGCAGGCAGTGCGCGGGCAGCTCGGCGGCGTCGAAGCGGACCTGCAGTACGTACTGCCCGCCGGCGAAGCTGAAGCCGCGCACGTACTCGCTGCTGGGCCCCGCGGTGCCGTCCTCGAAGCCGTAGCCGAAGACGTACGTGTCCCCGGCCCGCAGCCGGGTGTCGAAGAGCAGCTCCGCGACGAGCACGCCTGCCGCCGTGTGCCACCGCACCCGGCCGACGCGGCAGTTCTCGTTCGCCCGCACCGTCACCCGGCCGGGGTCGCAGCCGAGGTCCCCGTGGTGGATGGCGAGGTAGCGGTCCACGCCGTCGCGGTGGGCGCGCACGACGTGGTGGGAGTCGCGCCCCTGCAGCTCCCGGCCGGCGCCTATGCGGACCCGCTCCAGGTGGCAGACGGTGTGCAGGCCGCCGTCGGCGGGGGAGCCCAGGTCGGCGAGGAGCCGTTCCAGGGCGCGGGACTCCTCGACCAGGGAGCGGTACGAGCGCGTGGCGGGCCGCTCGGCACCGCTGAGCGGGGAGGCCGGCTCCAGTAGCCGGGTCAGGGAGTGGGCGGGCAGCTCCAGGAGCTCTTCCAGCGCCCGTACCGCCCTGAGCGACTCCGCGCGCTGCGGCCGGCGCGCGCCCTGCTGCCAGTAGCTGAGGCTCGTCACGCCGACGTGTACGCCCCGCTGCGCGAGCCGGTGCTGCACCCGGTGCAGCGCGAGTCCCCGTGCGCTCAGCGCGGTCCGCAGCGCCACGTGGAAGGGCCCGGTGCGCAGGGCGAGGGCCAGTTCGGCCTCGGTCGCGTCGCCGGTCGCGCGTCTGCGTGCCATCCGTCCCACCCCTGCGCCTCTGTGAATATTCACCAGCGGTGAATGCGGCGGGGATCGCCGGACCGCTGTGATCCTCATGGCCGGGCAGCGGACGTTCACATCCGGTACGCCTCGTTCACACCGTCGGCTCACCGAGCATTGAAGCCGGTTGACCATTCACTGACAACTCCCTGATGCTCCTGACCAGCGTCCGGACGCGCCTCCATCACCACCCCCCGCCTCGGGAGGAACGTCCATGTCCCGTGCATCGGCACAACTGAACACGTCCGGAAGGACCCGCATACGCGGCAGACGGCTGCCCACCGCAGCCGCCGTGGCCGCCGCCCTGCTCCTCGCCGTCCCCACCACGGCGTCCGCAGCCGGCGGCGACCAGCCTTCCCTGCGCGCCTCGAAGAAGCTCGACATCACCATGCAGGCCCAGCAGAAGAGCAATTGGTGCTGGGCCGCCTCCGGCAACACCATCGCCACCTGGCTGGGGCGCAACTACACCCAGAACCAGTTCTGCAACGCGGCCTTCCGCCGCCAGATAGGCTCGGAGTGCCCCAACAACCAGGCCACGCTGGGCAATGTGCAGACCGCCTTCCAGTGGGCGGGCATCAACCCCGGTTCGTACGTGACCGGGTGGCTGCGCTACCCGACCGTCCAGAGCGAGGTCAGCGCCAACAGGCCGGTAGAGACGCGCATCCAGTGGTCCTCCGGCGGCGGCCACATGCACGTCATCTACGGCTACGACGACGCGAACCAGTTCGTCTACTGGGGCGACCCCTGGCCCTCCAGCAACCGCTACAACTGGGCGTCCCACAGCTGGTACGTCAACAACAACAACTTCTCCTGGACCCACTCGCTCTACCGGATCGGGGCGTGACGTCATGACCGACCGGATGCACCAGCAGCAGCACGTCCGGAGGAACGCGGCCCGTGCGGCGGCCGCCGGCGCGCTCACCGCCGCCCTCCTCGGCCTCGCGCCCCTCGCGCACGCCGCCACGCCGGCGCCTCCCGCGGCCCCCACCGCCGCAGGAGTCTCCGCCGCGCACGAAGCGGCCGGCTCCTCCTCGACCCTCGGGACGCTGTCCCGCTTCTTCGCCCGCGACGGTGCGGTCGCCGCGGCGAAGGCGCAGCCGAGGATCGAGGGCGCGACGGTGCCCGTCTACACGCTCTCCCCGCAGTTCGTGGCGGGCAAGGACGGCGCCCCCGTCGCCACGCTCGACTTCCTCGCCAGCAAGGCCGTCTCGTCCGACGGGCAGAAGGCGTCGGTGTGGACGGCGCCCACCGGCGGCGACTGGAAGGTCGTCAACATCGCCACCGGGGACGATGAGACGCGCTACGCCGCCGAGGGGGCGCGGAAGCTCAGCGGCGGCACCGTCTTCCGTGAGCCGCAGATCGACGCCTGGTTCGTCCAGCGCGGCGACAAGGTCCTGCCGCTGGACGCCGACGCCGTCCGTGCCGTCGGCGCGCAGGGCACTACGCTCGACGGCTACCGCGCCCGCGTCCACAAGGCGTACGGCGACAAGCTGCCCGGCTCCGCGTACGCGAAGGACGGCCGGGCGGGCGGCTACGGCCCGCAGCAGGCCGCGGCCGAGCAGCAGCAGGCGGCCCCGGCGCCGCAGGAGGGTTCCGGCCCGCTGAGCACCACCTCCGCCGCGGCGGCCGGCGGTGCGGCCCTGCTCCTCGGCGCGGGTGCGGTGGCCGCGCGGCGCAGGCTCCGGCGCCGCTGACCGCTCCCCGAGCCGGCCCCTGAGCCGGCCCCCGGGCCGGCTCCCTTCCGGCTCCGTCCCCGGCAGCCACCCCCCGCCGGGGCCGGAGCCGGTCCCTCCGCAGACGGACGCGGATTGTCACTGCCCGCAAGTAGGGTGTGTGACATGGCCGACCCCAGCAGCTACCGACCCAAGCCGGGACAGATCCCCGACTCGCCGGGGGTCTACAGGTTCCGTGACGAACACGCCCGGGTGATCTACGTCGGGAAGGCGAAGAGCCTGCGCCAGCGCCTCTCCTCGTACTTCCAGGACCTCGCCGGCCTGCACCCGCGCACCCGCACGATGGTGACCACGGCCGCCTCCGTCGAGTGGACCGTGGTCTCCACCGAGGTCGAGGCCCTCCAGCTGGAGTACTCCTGGATCAAGGAGTACGACCCCCGCTTCAACGTCAAGTACCGCGACGACAAGAGCTATCCCTCCCTCGCCGTCACCATGGGCGAGGAGTTCCCGCGCGTCCAGGTCATGCGCGGCCCCAAGAAGAAGGGCGTGCGCTACTTCGGCCCGTACGCCCACGCCTGGGCCATCCGCGAGACCGTCGACCTGATGCTGCGCGTCTTCCCCGTGCGCACCTGCTCCGCCGGCGTGTTCAAGCGCTCGGCCCAGATCGGCCGCCCCTGTCTGCTGGGGTACATCGGCAAGTGCTCCGCTCCCTGCGTCGGCCGCGTCAGCGCCGAGGAGCACCGCGAACTGGCCGAGGAGTTCTGCGACTTCATGGCCGGCCGCACCGGCGCCTACCTGCGCCGCCTGGAGCAGCAGATGCACGAGGCCGCCGAGGAGATGGAGTACGAGAAGGCCGCCCGCCTGCGGGACGACATAGAAGCCCTCCGGCGCGCCCTGGAGAAGAACGCCGTCGTCCTCGCCGACGCCACCGACGCCGACCTGATCGCCGTCGCCGAGGACGAGCTGGAGGCCGCGGTGCAGATCTTTCACGTGCGCGGCGGCCGGGTGCGCGGCCAGCGCGGCTGGGTGACCGACAAGGTGGAGGCCGTCGACACGGCGGGCCTCGTAGAGCACGCCCTGCAGCAGCTCTACGGCGAGGAGCGCGGCGACGCCGTGCCCAAGGAGGTCCTGGTCCCGGCCCTGCCGGAGCCGGTGGAGCCCGTCGCCCAGTGGCTGGGCGAGCGCCGCGGCTCCCGGGTCGACCTGCGCATTCCCCAGCGCGGCGACAAGAAGGACCTGATGGCCACGGTCCAGCGCAATGCCCAGCAGGCCCTCGTCCTGCACAAGACCAAGCGCGCCTCGGACCTGACCACCCGCTCCCGGGCGCTGGAGGAGATCGCCGAGGCCCTGGAGCTGGATTCCGCGCCGCTGCGCATCGAGTGCTTCGACATCTCCCACCTTCAGGGCCAGGACGTGGTGGCGTCGATGGTCGTCTTCGAGGACGGCCTGGCGCGCAAGAGCGAGTACCGCCGCTTCCAGATCAGATCGTTCGAGGGCCAGGACGACGTCCGGTCGATGCACGAAGTGATCGGCCGCAGGTTCCGCCGCTATCTGCAGGAGAAGCAGAAGGCGGGGGAGTGGTCCGAGGAGAACGCGGTCGAGGAGGAGAACGGCCGCACCGAGGACGGCCGCACTGTGGACGTCCACGCCGATGACGTCCACGCCGGGGAGGCCCGCACCGAGGACGGGCGCCCCAAGCGCTTCGCCTACCCGCCGCAGCTCGTCGTCGTCGACGGCGGGCAGCCGCAGGTGGCGGCGGCCCGGAGGGCGCTGGACGAGCTCGGCATCGAGGACGTGGCGGTCTGCGGCCTGGCCAAGCGGCTGGAGGAGGTCTGGCTGCCCGGCGAGGACGACCCCGTCGTGCTGCCCCGCACCAGCGAGGGCCTCTACCTCCTGCAGCGCGTGCGCGACGAGGCCCACCGCTTCGCCATCGCCTACCAGCGCAGCAAACGCACGAGAACGCTGAGGGCCGGGCCGCTCGACGAGGTCCCGGGCCTGGGCGAGACCCGCAAGAAGGCGCTGCTCAAGCACTTCGGCTCGGTCAAGCGGCTGCGCGCCGCCACCGTCGAGCAGATCTGCGAGACGCCGGGCATCGGCCGCAAGACCGCAGAGACGATCGCCGCCGCGCTCGCGGCGGCCGCCCCGCCCGCCCCCGCCGTGAACACGGCCACAGGCGAGATCATGGAAGAGGCGGGGGAATGATGGGGCACGCAGTATGGAAGACGGGGCCGCACCCGCGGCACCGTCGGTGAGACGGGGGTAAGCAGTATGACCGGGACCGAGCGAGACGGAGCACAGGTGAGTACGGGCACGACGGCGGATGCGACCGGCGAGGGCACGGCCATCCCCGAACTGGTGATCATCTCCGGCATGTCGGGAGCGGGCCGCAGCACCGCCGCCAAGTGCCTGGAGGACCTCGGCTGGTTCGTCGTGGACAACCTGCCGCCCGCCCTGATCCCCACCATGGTGGACCTCGGCGCCCGCTCCCAGGGCAACGTGGCCCGGATCGCCGTGGTCGTGGACGTGCGCGGCCGGCGCTTCTTCGACAACCTCCGCGAGTCCCTGGCCGACCTGGCCGCCAAGAAGGTCAAGCGGCGCGTGATCTTCCTGGAGGCCTCCGACGACGCCCTGGTGCGCCGCTTCGAGTCCGTGCGCCGCCCGCACCCCCTCCAGGGCTCCGGGCGCATCGTCGACGGCATCGCCGCCGAGCGGGACCTGCTGCGCGAGCTGCGCGGCGACGCCGACCTGGTGATCGACACCTCCAGCCTCAACGTCCACGAGCTGCGCGCCAAGATGGACGCCCAGTTCGCCGGCGAGGAGGAGCCGGAGCTGCGGGCCACCGTCATGTCCTTCGGCTACAAGTACGGCC
This sequence comes from Streptomyces rectiverticillatus, assembly GCF_013394065.1. Taxonomy (NCBI): domain Bacteria; kingdom Bacillati; phylum Actinomycetota; class Actinomycetes; order Kitasatosporales; family Streptomycetaceae; genus Streptomyces; species Streptomyces rectiverticillatus. The sequence continues at coordinate 1,892,724 of NZ_CP040752.1, read as the reverse complement.
TGCCCGTCGACGCCGACCTCGTGGTGGACTGCCGCTTCCTGCCCAACCCGCACTGGGTGCCGGAGCTGCGCCCCTTCACGGGCCTGAACGAGGAGGTCTCGGGCTACGTCTTCAACCAGCCCGGCGCCAAGGAGTTCCTCGACCGCTACACCGAGCTCCTCCAGCTCATCGCCGCGGGCTACCGCCGCGAGGGCAAGCGCTACGTGACCATCGCGGTCGGCTGCACCGGCGGCAAGCACCGCTCCGTGGCCATGTCCGAGAAGCTCGCCCACCGCCTGGTCTCCGAGGGCGTGGAGACCGTCGTCGTCCACCGGGACATGGGGCGCGAGTGACCGGCCGCACGTCCCGGCTCCGCCGGGTGCGCCGCCTCGTCCCCGGGCGGACCACCCGGGGGCCCGAGGGCCGTACGAAGCGCGGCGCCCAGCCCAAGGTCGTCGCCCTCGGCGGCGGCCACGGCCTGTCCGCCTCGCTCGCCGCCCTGCGCCGGATCACCGGCGACCTCACCGCCGTCGTCACCGTCGCCGACGACGGCGGCTCCAGCGGCCGGCTCCGCGACGAGCTGGGCGTCCTGCCCCCCGGCGACCTGCGCAAGGCCCTCGCGGCCCTGTGCGGCGACGACGACTGGGGCCAGACCTGGGCCCGGGTGATCAAGCACCGCTTCACCAGCGAGGGCGATCTGCACGACCACGCCGTGGGCAATCTGCTGATCGTCGCCCTGTGGGAGCAGCTCGGCGACCCCGTGCAGGCCCTGGACCTGGTCGGCAAGCTGCTGGGCGCGCACGGCCGGGTGCTGCCCATGTCCGCCGTGCCGCTGGAGCTGCAGGCCCTCGTCCGCGGGCACGACCCCGCCGAGCCCGGCGCCCTCAGCACCGTCCGCGGCCAGGCCACGGTGGCGCTGACCCCGGGCGAGGTGCAGTCCGTGCACGTCGTGCCGGAGGGCCCGCCCGCCGTGCCGGAGGCGGTCGCCGCCGTCCTCGACGCGGACTGGGTGGTGCTCGGCCCCGGCTCCTGGTTCTCCTCCGTCATCCCGCACCTGCTCGTCCCCGAGCTGCTGGAAGCCCTGCAGGAGACCAAGGCCCGCCGGGTGCTGTCGTTGAATCTCGCACCACAACCGGGTGAAACCGATGGCTTCTCCCCGCAGCGTCATTTGGAGGTTTTGGCCCGACACGCCCCTAAACTCGCCCTGGACGTGGTGCTGGCCGACGAGGCCGCCGTGCCCGACCGCGAGAGCCTCACCGATGCCGCGAAGCGGCTCGGGGCCGCGGTCGAGCTGGCGCCGGTCGCCGCGCCCGACGGCTCCCCGACCCATGACCCGGAGCTGTTGGCCGCCGCGTACGACCGTATTTTTCGGATGCATGGAAGGATCGGCCCATGGCGATGACGGCAGCGGTGAAGGATGAAATCTCCCGGCTCCCCGTCACCCGCACCTGCTGCCGGAAAGCGGAGGTCTCGGCGATCCTGCGGTTCGCGGGTGGTCTGCACCTGGTCAGCGGGCGCATCGTGATCGAGGCGGAGCTGGACACCGGGATCGCCGCCCGGCGGCTGCGCAAGGACATCCTGGAGATCTTCGGGCACGCCTCCGACCTGGTGGTGATGGCCCCCGGCGGACTGCGCCGCGGCAGCCGGTACGTGGTGCGGGTGGTGGCGGGCGGTGACCAGCTGGCGCGCCAGACCGGCCTGGTCGACGGCCGCGGCCGGCCGATCCGCGGGCTGCCCCCGCAGGTCGTCTCCGGCGCCACCTGTGACGCCGAGGCCGCCTGGCGGGGTGCCTTCCTCGCCCACGGCTCGCTCACCGAACCCGGCCGCTCCTCCTCCCTGGAGGTGACCTGCCCCGGGCCCGAGGCGGCGCTGGCGCTGGTCGGTGCGGCCCGCCGGCTGCAGATCGCGGCCAAGGCGCGCGAGGTGCGCGGCGTCGACCGCGTGGTCGTCCGCGACGGCGATGCGATCGGCGCCCTGCTGACCCGGCTGGGCGCGCACGAGTCCGTGCTGGCCTGGGAGGAGCGCCGGATGCGCCGCGAGGTGCGGGCCACGGCCAACCGCCTCGCCAACTTCGACGACGCCAACCTGCGCCGCTCGGCCCGGGCCGCCGTCGCGGCGGGCGCCCGGGTGCAGCGGGCCCTGGAGATCCTCGGCGAGGAGGTGCCCGAGCACCTCGCGGCCGCGGGCCGGCTGCGCATGGAGCACAAGCAGGCGTCCCTGGAGGAGCTCGGCGCCCTGGCCGAGCCGCCGCTGACCAAGGACGCCGTCGCGGGCCGGATCCGGCGCCTGCTCGCCATGGCCGACAAGCGCGCCCAGGACCTCGGCATCCCCGGCACCGAGTCCAACCTCTCCGACCTCTCGGACCTCTCGGAGGAGATGGCGGAGGGCATGGCCGGCTGACGCCCGGCACGGGCCCGCCGCCCGCAGCGCCGTCCCACACCGGGCGCCGTCCCACACCGGTACATCGAGCCACCCCGCGCCGTGCAGGGCGCCGGAGTGGCTCTTTCTGCATCATTGACATGATCATGCAGGCTCTCCAGTCTGGCGTCCGTGCACCGACGTGGCAGACAACAGCAAGGGGGGCTCATGAGACGCAGGACGAGATCGGTCCTCGCGGCGGCTTCGCTGCTCTTAGGCGGACTGGCCGCGGCACCCTTCGCCCACGCACAACCCGGCGCCGCGACGGCGGCACGGGACGGCGACGGCGCACCGTCCGTCTGGACCGCCCGCATCACCGCCGGCCAGGTGCCGCTGCTCCTCGCCGCCGGCGTCGACGGCCACGAGCTGGCCGAGCGCCCGACCGGGACCAAGGCCGCCTCGGTCGAGCTCTACCTGACCGGCGAGCAGGCCCGCGAGCTGCGCAGCCGGGGCGTCGGCCTCACCGAGAAGCGGATACCGCAGCGCACCAAGGAGCGCCTCAAGGCCGCAGGCGACGGCGTCTTCCGCCCGTACAGCGGCAAGAACGGCCTCCGGCAGGAGCTCCTGGACACGGCGAAGGCCCACCCCGGCCTCACCAAGGTCGTGAGCATCGGCAAGACCGTCCGCGGCCAGGACATCCTCGCCCTGAAGCTGAGCAAGGACGCCCGCACCGCGCCCGACGGCCGCAAGCCCGCCGTGCTGTACATGTCCAACCAGCACGCCCGGGAGTGGATCACGCCGGAGATGACCCGGCGGCTGCTCCACCACTACCTCGACGCCTACGGCAAGGACGCCCGCGTCACCGACGTCGTGGACCGCGCCGAACTGTGGTTCGTCCTGTCCGCCAACCCCGACGGCTACGACTACACCTTCCAGAGCCCGGACACCCGCCTGTGGCGCAAGAACCTGCGCGACAACAACGGCGACGGGAAGATCACCCCGGGCGACGGCGTCGACCTCAACCGCAACTTCCCCTTCAAGTGGGGCTATGACAACGAGGGTTCCTCGCCCCGCCCGGGCTCCGAGACCTACCGCGGCACGGCCCCCGCCTCCGAGCCGGAGACGCAGGCGATCGACGCCTTCGAGAAGGCGCACCGCTTCGGCTACGCCGTCAACTACCACTCGGCCGCCGAACTGCTGCTCTACGGCGTCGGCTGGCAGGTCGCCACCCCCACCCCGGACGACGTCCTCTACAAGGCGCTGGCCGGCACGCCGGAGAAGTCCGCGATCCCGGGCTACCACCCGCAGGTCTCCTCCGAGCTCTACACGACCAACGGCGAGGCCGACGGGCACGCGGCGAACGTCAACGGGACGATGATGTTCACCCCCGAGATGTCGACCTGCCGCACCGCGTCGGAAGCCGACCCGAACGACCGCTGGAACCCGGACGACTGCCCGTCGTCCTTCAGCTTCCCCGACGACGAGAAGCTGATCCGGCAGGAGTTCGCCAAGAACATCCCCTTCGCGCTGTCCGTCGCCGAGACCGCCGTCAACCGCGAGGGCGCCGACCGGCCCCGCTCGGCCGTCGGCCTCACCGCCCCCGACTTCACCCCGGACGCCTTCACCACCTCCTACGCGCTCGGCGACGAGCAGGAGGTCTCCGTCACCGCCCGCAAGTCCCTGCGCGACCTGCGTCTCAACTACCGCATCGACGGCGGGCGTACGCACACCGCCCCGCTGGAGGCGTGGCAGGGCGGCGACCGCTACGGCGGGCAGGACAGCATCCGCTTCGCCGAGTACCGCGCCTACGTCGAGGGCGCCGAGCCCGGCTCCAGCGTCCGGGTCTGGTACACGGGCCGGACGCGCGACGGCAGGGCCACCGCCAGTGAACCCTTCACCTACGCCGTGGCGGACCGCCCCGAGGCCGACACCCTGGTGATCGCCGACGAGGGCGGGCCCGGCGCCGCCCGGCATACCGCCGCCTACACCGCGGCGCTGGCGGGGGCCGGCCGGGACGCCGCCGTGTGGGACGTGGCCACCCAGGGCGCTCCGCACGCGCTCGGCGTGCTGGGCCACTTCAAGAGCATCGTGTGGTACTCCGGCGGCAACCGGCCCGGCGGGGCCACGCTGACGGCCGTGCGGGACTTCGTCAACGAGGGCGGCAAGCTCGTCGCCGCGGGCAGGCAGGCGGGCGGCTACGGAGTCGTCGGCACCACCGAGACCAACGATTTCAGCCAGTACTACCTGGGCGCGGGCAGCCGTCTGCAGCACCCCGCCCCGGCGCGCTTCACCGGCTCCGGCGCGCTCGCCGGCATCAGCGTCCGCCTCGGTGACGCACCCGGCGACAAGCTGGACGCCGCGGGCTCGTACACCCCCGTTTCCGACGAACTGCCGCCGGCCGGTTTCCCGCAGTTCCGCAGTGCGCCCGCGGGCGACTACGCGGCGGCGGCAGGCCGGGCCGCGGAGAACCCGAACGGCGCAACGGGCGCCCGCTGTACCGGAACGGACGTCACGCTCCGTGACGGCGCTTGCGTGGCGGCGGCTGACGCGCGCCGGGCTGCGGCCGTCTCCACGGCCGGCACGGTGCTCCTGGGCTTCGGCCTGCAGCACGTCCCGGACCCCGGAGAGAGGGTCGCGCTCATTAGTGCAGCACTCCGCTCTGTCAAGGGGTGAACCCGCTCTACGGGCCCAGTGACGCCAATGTCACGTCCCCCTCTTCTTAGAGGTAGGGTCGGTGTTGGTCGGGGACATCCCAATACAGCCCGCCGGCGGACAGCCCGGCATACCAACGAGGAGATCGGTTCGTGACGATCCGCGTAGGCATCAACGGCTTTGGCCGTATCGGTCGCAATTACTTCCGTGCGCTCCTGGAGCAGGGTGCGGACATCCAGATCGTCGGTGTCAACGACCTGACCGACAACGCCACTCTGGTTCACCTGCTGAAGTACGACAGCATCCTCGGTCGTCTCAAGCAGGAGGTCAGCCACACCGACGACTCGATCACGGTCGGCAACCAGACCTTCCGCACGATGGCCGAGCGCGACCCCGCGAACCTCCCCTGGGGCGAGCTGGGCGCCGACATCGTCATCGAGTCCACCGGCATCTTCACCAAGCGCGAGGACGCCGCCAAGCACCTCGCCGCCGGCGCGAAGAAGGTCCTCATCTCGGCTCCGGCCAAGAACGAGGACATCACCATCGTGATGGGCGTCAACCAGGACAAGTACGACGCGGCCAACCACCACGTCATCTCCAACGCCTCCTGCACCACCAACTGCGTGGCGCCGATGGCCAAGGTCCTCGACGAGAGCTTCGGCATCGTCAAGGGCATGATGACGACGGTCCACGCGTACACCAACGACCAGCGCATCCTGGACTTCCCGCACTCCGACCTGCGTCGCGCCCGCGCCGCCGCGGAGAACATCATCCCGACCTCGACGGGTGCCGCCAAGGCCACCGCCCTGGTCCTCCCGCAGCTGAAGGGCAAGCTGGACGGCATCGCCATGCGCGTCCCGGTCCCGACCGGCTCGGTCACCGACCTCGTCCTGGAGCTCGACCGCGAGACCACCAAGGAAGAGATCAACGCCGCCTTCCAGAAGGCCGCCGAGGGTCAGCTCAAGGGCATCCTCGAGTACACCGAGGACCCGATCGTCTCCTCGGACATCGTCAACTGGCCGGCCTCCTGCACCTTCGACTCGCAGCTGACGATGGTCCAGGGCAAGCAGGTCAAGGTCGTCGGCTGGTACGACAACGAGTGGGGCTACTCCAACCGCCTGGTGGACCTGACCGTCTTCGTCGGCGGCCAGCTCTGATCTCTGTGCCCGCTGGTCGTACGATCACAGGCATCGGGATGTAGGGGACGGGGCTCGTGCGACGCGATGGCGCGTCGTACGAGCCCCGTCTCATGACTGTCCCCCAGCTACCGCTGGGAGGGGCCCCCGCCCGGCTGGGCGGGACCCCCACCTACGGACGTACCGGAGTCACCGCATGAAGACGATCGACGAACTCATCCAGGACGGTGTCGAGGGCAAGCGGATCTTCGTCCGCGCCGACCTCAACGTGCCGCTCGACGGCACCGCCATCACGGACGACGGCCGCATCCGCGCCGTCGCCCCGACGATTGCCAAGCTCGCCGCCGCGGGCGCCAAGGTGATCGTCGCCTCCCACCTGGGCCGTCCCAAGGGCGCCCCGGAGCCCCGGTTCTCCCTCGCCCCCGCCGCCGTGCGGCTCGGCGAGATCCTGGGCAAGAAGGTCTCGTTCGCCACCGACACGGTCGGCGACAGCGCGAAGGCCACCGTCGCCGCACTGGCGAACGGCGAGGTCACGCTGCTGGAGAACCTCCGCTTCAACGCGGGCGAGACCAGCAAGGACGACGCGGAGCGCGGCACCTTCGCCGACGCCCTCGCGTCCCTGGCCGACCTGTACGTGGGCGACGGCTTCGGTGCCGTGCACCGCAAGCACGCCTCGGTCTTCGACCTCCCGGCGCGCCTGCCGCACGCCGCCGGCGACCTGATCGCCACCGAGGTCGGCGTCCTGAAGAAGCTCACCGAGGACGTTCAGCGCCCCTACGTGGTGGTGCTCGGCGGTGCCAAGGTCTCCGACAAGCTGGGCGTCATCGACAACCTGCTCAAGAAGGCCGACCGCATCCTCATCGGCGGCGGCATGTCGTACACCTTCCTGGCCGCCAAGGGCCACGAGGTCGGCATCTCGCTGCTGCAGGAGGACCAGAAGGACACCTGCCTCGCGTACCTGGCGGAGGCGGAGAAGCGGGGCGTGGAGTTCGTCCTGCCCGTCGACGTCCTGGTCTCGGCCGACTTCCCGGACCTGAAGACCAAGGCCCCGGCCAACCCCGACACCGTCTCCTCGGACGCCATCCCGGCGGACAAGGAGGGCCTCGACATCGGCCCGAAGACCCGTGAGCTCTACGCGGCGAAGCTCGCCGACGCGGGCACGGTCTTCTGGAACGGCCCCATGGGTGTCTTCGAGCACCCGGACTACGCGAACGGCACCAAGGCCGTCGCGCAGGCCCTGCTGGACTCGCCGGGCTTCACCGTCGTGGGCGGGGGCGACTCGGCCGCGGCCGTGCGCACCCTCGGCTTCGACGAGAATGCTTTCGGCCACATCTCGACCGGCGGCGGCGCCAGCCTCGAGTACCTCGAGGGCAAGACGCTCCCCGGCCTCGCCGCACTGGAGGACTGAACCACTGTGAGTGCACGTACCCCGCTGATGGCGGGCAACTGGAAGATGAACCTCAACCACCTCGAGGCCATCGCACACGTCCAGAAGCTCGCCTTCGCGCTCGCCGACAAGGACTACGAGGCCACCGAGGTCGCCGTCCTGACGCCCTTCACCGACCTCCGCTCGGTGCAGACGCTGGTCGACGGCGACAAGCTGAAGATCAAGTACGGTGCCCAGGACGTCTCGGCGTTCGACTCCGGCGCGTACACCGGTGAGATCTCCGGCGCCATGCTCGCCAAGCTCAAGTGCACCTACGTGGCGATCGGGCACTCCGAGCGCCGCCAGTACCACGGCGAGAGCGACGAGATCTGCAACGCCAAGGTCAAGGCCGCCTACCGGCACGGGCTCACCCCGATCCTGTGCGTCGGCGAGGGCCTGGAGGTCCGCAAGGCCGGCGGCCAGGTCGCGCACACCCTCGCGCAGGTCGACGGCGCCCTCAAGGACGTCCCCGCCGAGCAGGCGGAGAGCATCGTCATCGCCTATGAGCCCGTGTGGGCCATCGGCACCGGCGAGGTCGCCACGCCGGAGGACGCCCAGGAGGTCTGCGGTGCCATCCGCGGCCGCCTCGCCGAGCTGTACGGCCGCGAGGTCGCCGACAAGATCCGCATCCAGTACGGCGGCTCCGTCAAGTCCGGCAACATCGCCGCGATCATGGCGCAGCCCGACGTCGACGGCGCGCTGATCGGCGGTGCCGCGCTGGACGTGGACGACTTCGTCAAGATCGTCCGCTTCCGCGACCAGTAGCAGCGCTATGACGAGGACTCCTCCTCGTCGTACCCTGTCGGGGCCGGGACCGGCGATTTCACGCCGCCCCGGCCCTCACCATCGACGTCCGAGAGAGTTGGTCCAGCCGTGGTCATGGGGTTCTCGATCGCCCTCATCATCTTCAGCGTGCTGATGATGATGCTGGTGCTCATGCACAAGGGGAAGGGCGGCGGCCTGTCCGATATGTTCGGCGGCGGCATGCAGTCCTCCGTCGGCGGTTCCTCCGTCGCCGAGCGGAACCTCGACCGCATCACCGTGGTCGTCGGTCTGCTGTGGTTCGCGTGCATCGTCGCGCTCGGCCTGCTGATGAAGCTCGATAGCTGACGTACCGTCGTGAACGCGGCCTATCATTGGGGTCGCGTCCTCGCGGCCGGGCTGTAACTCCTGCCACTGGACGCGCGTTGGGCCTTACGTAGACTGGGGCGCCCGCAGCGGAACCATCGGTTCAGATGATCCGCAGCACCATTACGCAGGGAGTTACGACCGTGGCAAGTGGCAACGCGATCCGGGGAAGCCGGGTCGGAGCGGGGCCGATGGGTGAGGCCGAGCGGGGCGAGTCCGCGCCGCGCCTCCGCATCTCCTTCTGGTGCTCTAACGGGCACGAGACGCAGCCGAGCTTCGCCAGCGACGCACAGGTACCGGACACCTGGGACTGCCCGCGCTGCGGCTTCCCGGCCGGCCAGGACCGGGACAGTCCGCCGGACCCGCCGCGCACCGAGCCGTACAAGACGCACCTCGCGTACGTCCGGGAACGGCGCAGCGACGCCGACGGCGAGGCCATCCTCGCGGAGGCGCTCGCCAAGCTCCGCGGAGAGATCTGACACGCGGCGGCATCTCAAGGAAGCGGCACCCCTCGTGGGTGCCGTTTCGTGTTGCGCTCGAACCGACCGCAGATCAATTAGGTTGGAGGGCGGCGGGGCAGTTACGAGAATGAATGGGCTGATGTCCGAGATGAACGCAGAGGACCGCACCAGGCTGGACCGGACCCCGGAGTGGAACGCTCTGGCCAAGCACCGGGACGAACTGGGGGAGGTGCACCTGCGCGAGCTCTTCGCGGACGATCCGCGACGCGCCGAGAAGTACGCGCTCACCGTCGGCGACCTCCATCTGGACTACTCCAAGCACCTCGTCACCGACGAGACCCTGCGCCTGCTGCGCGAGCTGGCGGCCGCCGCGGACGTGGCCGGGCTGCGCGACGCCATGTTCCGCGGCGAGAAGATCAACACCACCGAGGGCCGCGCCGTGCTGCACACCGCGCTGCGCGCCCCGGAGTCCGCCGTCGTCAAGGTCGACGGCGAGAACGTGGTCCCGGCGGTCCACGCCGTGCTGCGCAAGATGCAGGTCTTCACCGACCGGGTGCGCAGCGGCGACTGGAAGGGCCACACCGGAAAGCGCGTCAAGAACATCGTCAACATCGGTATCGGCGGCTCCGACCTCGGTCCGGCGATGGCCTACGAGGCGCTGCGCGCCTACACCGCCCGCGACCTGACGTTCCGTTTCGTCTCCAACGTGGACGGCGCGGACCTGCACGAGGCCCTGCGTGACCTGGACGCCGCCGAGACGCTGTTCATCGTCGCCTCCAAGACGTTCACGACGATCGAGACCATCACCAACGCCACCTCCGCGCGGAACTGGCTGCTGGAGCGGCTGGGCGCCGGCGAGGAGGCCGTCGCCAAGCACTTCGTGGCCCTGTCGACGAACGAGGAGAAGGTCTCCGAGTTCGGCATCGACACGGCCAACATGTTCGAGTTCTGGGACTGGGTCGGCGGCCGCTACTCCTACGACTCGGCCATCGGGCTCTCCCTGATGCTCGCCGTCGGCCCGGACCACTTCCGCGAGATGCTCGCCGGCTTCCACCTCGTCGACGAGCACTTCCGCACCGCCCCGCCGGAGGAGAACGCCCCGCTGCTGCTCGGCCTCCTCGGCATCTGGTACGGCAACTTCCACGACGCGCAGTCGCACGCCGTGCTGCCCTACAGCCACTACCTGTCGAAGTTCGCGGCCTACCTGCAGCAGCTGGACATGGAGTCCAACGGCAAGTCCGTCGACCGCGAGGGACGGCCCGTCAACTGGCAGACCGGGCCCGTCGTGTGGGGCACGCCGGGCACCAACGGCCAGCATGCGTATTACCAGTTGATCCACCAGGGCACGAAGCTGATCCCCGCGGACCTCATCGGCTTCGCCAAGCCCGTGGACGACCTGGAGCCGGGGCTGGTGGCCCAGCACGACCTGCTGATGGCGAACCTGTTCGCCCAGGGGCAGGCGCTGGCCTTCGGCAAGACGCCGGAGGAGGTCGCGGCGGAGGGCGTGCCGGCCGAGCTCGTCGCGCACAAGACCTTCCGGGGGAACCGCCCCACGACGACGATCCTCGCGGGCGAGCTGAGCCCGTCCGTGCTCGGTCAGCTCATCGCGCTGTACGAGCACAAGGTCTTCGTCCAGGGCGCGATCTGGAACATCGACTCCTTCGACCAGTGGGGCGTCGAGCTCGGCAAGGTCCTCGCGAAGCGGGTGGAGCCGGCGCTCACGGAGGGCGCGGAGGTCGCGGGGCTGGACGCGTCCACGGCGGCGCTGGTCGCGCGCTACCGGGAGCTCCGGGGTCGCTGAGCCTTTGACTGAGGCGGGTCCGGCACCGCCGGATACGTCGGCTCGTGGTCACGCGCCGTTGCGGCGGGAGGGGAGGCCCCGGACCCACCCCTTCACCGTTTCCCCCTGCGGGGGGCTGGGGGCTTGCCCCCAGGAAACGGTGAGAGGGCGGGAGCGGGGCCCTGCCCGCCGCCGCAGCGGCGCGCAACCACCGCGGTGGTGTCCGGCGGTGCCGAACCACGCCGACACGGCAGTGGCCCGCTCCCTCACTGGAGGGAGCGGGCCACTGCCGTACAACGGGTCGCTTACGGCGAAGCCGGCGGGTACAGCCCCCGCGGCAGCCGTGCCGCCGCGGCCGCGTCCAGCAGCCACAGCGTGCGGCTGCGACCGTACGCACCCGCGGCGGGTGCCTGGATCTCGCCCGCACCGCTGAGCGCGAGTGCAACGGCGTTCGCCTTGTCCTCGCCCGCGGCGAGGAGCCAGACCTCCCGGGCCGCCCGGATCGCCGGCAGCGTCAGGGAGACACGGGTCGGCGGCGGCTTCGGCGCGCCGTGGACGCCCACGACCGTGCGCTCGGTCTCCCGGACGCCCGGGAGCTCCGGGAAGAGCGAGGCGACGTGCGTGTCCGGGCCGACGCCCAGCAGGAGGACGTCGAAGGACGGCACGGGGCCGTGGTCCTCCGGGCGCGCCGCCGCGGCCAGCTCCGCCGCGTACGCCTCGGCCGCCGCGTCCGCGTCGTCGTGCTTCCCGTCCGCCGCGGGCATGTAGTGCACCCGCGCCGGGTCGAGGTCCACGGCGTCCAGCAGGGCCTCGCGGGCCTGCGTGGCGTTGCGCTCGGCGTCGCCCTCGGGCAGGAAGCGCTCGTCTCCCCACCACAGGTCGAGCCGGGACCAGTCGACCGCGTCCCGGGCGGGCGCGGCGGCGAGGGCCGCGAGCAGCCCGTTGCCGTTGCGCCCGCCGGTGAGGACGACGGAGGCCGAGCCGCGGGCGGACTGGGCGTCCACGATCTTCGTGATCAGCCGGGCCGCCGCGGCGCGGGCCATCAGCTCCTTGTCCCGGTGGACGACGATCTGCGGGGTGCTCACTTGCCGGCCGCCTTCTTGCTGCCGGCCTTCTTGGCGGGGGCCGGGGCGGGCTTCTCCCCGGCTTCCGGAGCCTCGGCGGCGGCCGGAGCCTCGGCTTCCGGAGCTTCGGCGGCCTCGGCGGCCGGGGCCTGCGCAGCCGGCGTCGCAGCCGGTGCGTGCTTCAGCCGGTCCACGCCGTACTTCAGCGCCGACTCGTAGATGTCGTCCGGGTCGAGCCGCCGCAGCTCCTCCGCGAGGAGCTCCGCCGTCTCGCGCCGCTGGAGTGCGACGGCGCGGTCGGGCTGGCCGGGCATGGAGAGCGTGGCCAGGGAGCCGTCCGGGCGGTCCAGGACGACGGGGCCGTTCCTGGTCTCCAGGCGGACGGCCGTGAGGCCGGGGCCGTCGGAGACGGTGCGCCGCACCGGGACGCCGAGGCGGTCGGCGAGCCACAGGGCGAGGAGCTCGGCGCTGGGGTTGTAGCCCTCGCCCTCGACCTCCGCGGAGACGACGTCGGCGTGCTGCTGGTCCAGGGCGGCCGCGAGCATGGAGCGCCACGGCGTGATCCTGGCCCAGGCGAGGTCGGTGTCGCCGGGCGTGTAGTGCGCCGAGCGGGCCGAGATCTCCTTGACCGGGTCCTCGGCGGCGTACGCGTCGGTGACGCGGCGCTGGCCGAGCGCGCCGAGGGGGTCCTTGTCGGGGTCGACCGGGGAGCCGACCGGCCACCAGACCACCACGGGGGCGTCGGGCAGCAGCAGCGGCAGGACGACCGACTGGGCGTGGTCTATCACCTCGCCGTACAGGCGCAGCACGACGGTCTCGCCGGTGCCCGCGGAGGTGCCGACCCGGACCTCGGCGTCGAGGCGGGCCTTGGCGCGGTCGCGCGGGGAGCGGCTGACGCGCTTGATGACGACGAGCTTGCGCGAGGGGTGCTCGCGGGACGCCTCGTTGGCGGCCTTGAGCGCGTCGTAGGCGTGCTCCTCGTCGGTGACGATGACCAGGGTGAGGACCATGCCGATGGCGGGGGTGCCGATGGCGCGGCGGCCCTGGACCAGCGCGTTGTTGATCTTGCTGGAGGTGGTGTCCGTAAGGTCGATCTTCATGGCCGGCGCCAGCTCCGTCCGTCTCGTGCGAGCATCTCGTCCGCTTCGACCGGTCCCCAGGTGCCGGCCGGGTAGGACGCGGGCTTGCCGTTGCTCTCCCAGTACTGCTCGATCGGGTCGAGGATCTGCCAGGAGAGCTCGACCTCCTTCAGGCGCGGGAAGAGGTTGGCGTCACCCAGCAGCACATCGAGGATGAGCCGCTCGTAGGCCTCGGGGCTGGACTCGGTGAAGGACTCGCCGTAGGCGAAGTCCATCGACACGTCCCGGACCTCCATCTGGGTGCCGGGCACCTTGGAGCCGAACCGCATGGTGACGCCCTCGTCCGGCTGCACCCGGATGACCAGGGCGTTCTGCCCCAGCTCCTCGGTCGCGGTGTGGTCGAAGGGGGAGTGCGGGGCGCGCTGGAAGACGACCGCGATCTCGGTGACGCGGCGGCCCAGGCGCTTGCCGGTGCGCAGGTAGAAGGGGACGCCCGCCCAGCGGCGGTTGTCGATCTCCAGCTTGATCGCGGCGTAGGTGTCGGTCTTGGAGCCGGGGTCGATGCCCTCTTCCTCCAGGTAGCCGACGACCTCTTCGCCGCCCTGCCAGCCGTGCGCGTACTGGCCGCGGACGGTCTCCTTGCCGAGGTCCTTGGGCAGCCGGACGGCGCCCAGCACCTTGGTCTTCTCGGCGACCAGCGCGTCCGCGTCGAAGGAGGCGGGCTCCTCCATGGCGGTCAGCGCGAGCAGCTGGAGCAGGTGGTTCTGGATGACGTCACGGGCGGCGCCGATGCCGTCGTAGTAGCCGGCGCGGCCGCCGATGCCGATGTCCTCGGCCATGGTGATCTGCACGTGGTCGACGTAGGACCGGTTCCAGATCGGCTCGAAGAGGGTGTTGGCGAAGCGGAGCGCCAGGATGTTCTGGACGGTCTCCTTGCCCAGGTAGTGGTCGATCCGGAAGACCTCTTCGGTCGGGAAGACCTCGTGGACGACCTTGTTGAGCTCCTGGGCGCTGGCCAGGTCGTGGCCGAAGGGCTTCTCGATGACGGCGCGCCGCCAGGAGCCCTCCTTCTGGTCGGCCAGCCCGTGCTTCTTCAGCTGCTGGACGACCTTGGGGAACCACTTGGGCGGCACCGAGAGGTAGAAGGCGAAGTTGCCGCCGGTTCCCTGGGCCGCATCGAGCTCATGGATGGTGCTCTTGAGCGTCTCGAAGGCGGCGTCGTCGTCGAAGTCGCCCTGCACGAAGCGGCAGCCCTGCACCAGCTGCTGCCAGACCTCCTCGCGGAAGGGCGTGCGGGAGTGCTCCTTGACGGCGTCGTGGACGATCTGGGCGAAGTCCTCGTTCTCCCAGTCGCGGCGCGCGAAGCCGATGAGCGAGAAGCCCGGCGGCAGCAGCCCGCGGTTGGCGAGGTCGTAGACCGCCGGCATCAGCTTTTTCCTGGACAAATCGCCCGTGACGCCAAAGATGACCAGGCCCGACGGCCCCGCGATACGCGGGAGCCGTCGGTCCAGAGCGTCACGCAGCGGATTGCTGCTTGTGCTCAATTCACGCCTCCGGAGCGAGGCGCTTGAGCTCCGCCTCGGTGGACTTCAGCAGGTCGTTCCAGGACTGCTCGAACTTGTCGACGCCCTCGTCCTCCAGGAGCTGCACGACCTCGTCGTACGAGATCCCGGCCTTGGCGATCGCGTCGAGCTCGGCCTTGGCCTGCTCGTACGTGCCGCGCACCGTGTCACCGGTGATCCGCCCGTGGTCGGCCGTGGCCTCCAGGGTGGCCTCCGGCATGGTGTTGACCGTGTTCGGGGCGACCAGGTCGTCCACGTACAGCGTGTCCTTGTAGGCCGGGTCCTTGACGCCGGTCGAGGCCCACAGCGGACGCTGCTTGTTGGCGCCGGCCTTCTCCAGGGCGGCCCAGCGGTCCGAGGAGAAGACCTCCTCGTACGCCTGGTAGGCCAGGCGGGCGTTGGCCAGGGCGGCCTTGCCGCGCAGCGCCTTCGCCTCGTCGGTGCCCACGGCGTCCAGGCGCTTGTCGATCTCGGTGTCCACGCGGGAGACGAAGAAGGACGCGACCGAGTGGATCAGGGACAGGTCCAGGCCCGCGGCCTTGGCCTGCTCCAGACCGGTCAGGTAGGCGTCCATGACCGCGCGGTAGCGCTCGAGGGAGAAGATCAGCGTGACGTTGACGCTGATGCCCTTGCCGATCACGTCGGCGATGGCCGGCAGGCCCGCCTTGGTGGCCGGAATCTTGATCAGCGTGTTGGGGCGGTCCACCAGCCAGGCCAGCTGCTTGGCCTCGGCGACGGTGGCCGCGGTGTTGTGCGCGAGGCGCGGGTCGACCTCGATGGAGACCCGGCCGTCCTGGCCGTCCGTCGCGTCGAAGACCGGGCGCAGGATGTCGGCGGCGTCGCGGACGTCCGCCGTGGTGATCATGCGGATGGCCTCGTCCACGGTGACCTTGCGGGCCGCGAGGTCGGCGAGCTGCGCCTCGTAGCCGTCGCCGCCCGAGATCGCCTTCTGGAAGATCGACGGGTTGGTCGTGACGCCCACGACGTGGCTCTGGTCGATCAGCTCGGCCAGGTTGCCGGACGTGATGCGCTTGCGGGACAGGTCGTCCAGCCAGATCGCGACGCCTTCGTCGGAGAGGCGCTTGAGTGCGTCTGTCATGGGTTCTGCATCTCCTACTTGCTCGTAAAGGGGCGTCAGCGCCGGGCGGCGTCGGCGTGCTCGATCGACTCGCGCGCGGCCGCGACGACGGCCTCGGTGGTCAGACCGAACTCGCGGTAGAGCACCTTGTAGTCGGCGGAGGCGCCGAAGTGCTCCAGCGACACGATGCGGCCGGACTCGCCGACGTAGCGGTGCCAGGTCAGGCCGATGCCGGCCTCGACGGCCACGCGGGCCTTGACGTCCGGCAGCAGCACGCCGTCGCGGTACGCCTGGTCCTGCTCCTCGAACCACTCGACGGACGGCATGGAGACCACGCGGGTCGGGATGCCCTCGGCCTGGAGCTGCTCGCGGGCCTCGACGGCCAGCTGCACCTCGGAGCCGGTGCCGATCAGGATCACCTGCGGACGGCCGCCCTCGGCCTCGAACAGGACGTAGCCACCCTTGGCCGTGCCCTCGTTCGCCTCGTACGTCGGGACGTTCTGGCGGGTGAGGGCCAGACCGTGCGGCGCGGGCTTGACGGTGTGGCGCTTGGTGATCTCGCGCCAGGCGATCGCCGTCTCGTTGGCGTCGGCCGGGCGGACCATGTTCAGGCCCGGGATGGCGCGCAGGGCGGCCATGTGCTCGACCGGCTGGTGGGTCGGGCCGTCCTCGCCGAGGCCGATGGAGTCGTGCGTCCACACGTAGGTGACCGGCAGCTTCATCAGGGCGGCGAGACGCACGGCCGGGCGCATGTAGTCGGAGAACACCAGGAAGGTGCCGCCGTAGACGCGGGTGTTGCCGTGCAGCGCGATGCCGTTCATGGTCGAGCCCATGGCGTGCTCGCGGATGCCGAAGTGGATCGTGCGGCCGTAGGGGTTCGCCTCCGGCAGCGGGTTGCCCTTCGGGAGGAAGGACGACGACGGGTCGATCGTGGTGTTGTTCGAGCCGGCGAGGTCGGCGGAGCCGCCCCACAGCTCGGGGATCACGCCGCCCAGCGCCTTGAGGACCTCGCCCGACGCCTTGCGGGTCGCGACGTCCTTGCCGGCCGGGAAGACCGGGAGGGCCTTCTCCCAGCCGTCGGGCAGCTCGCCCGAGGCGATGCGGTCGAACTCCGCGGCGCGCTCCGGGTTGGCCTCGCGCCACTCCTGGATGCGCTTGTCCCACGTGGCGTGGGCCTCGCGGCCGCGGTCGACGACCTTGCGGACGTGGGTGAAGACCTCGTCCTCGACCTGGAAGTCCTGCTCCGGGTCGAAGCCCATGACGCGCTTGGTCGCGGCGACCTCCGCGGCGCCCAGCGCCGAGCCGTGCGAGGCCTCGGTGTTCTGGGCGTTCGGGGCCGGCCAGGCGATGATCGTGCGCGCGGCGATGAGCGAGGGACGCTCGGTCTCCTCCTGCGCGGCCTTCAGCGCGGCGTGCAGGGCGTGGACGTCGAAGTCGCCGTTGGCGGCCTGCTCGATGCGCTGGACGTGCCAGCCGTAGGCCTCGTAGCGCCCCAGGACGTCCTCGGAGAAGGCGGTCTCGGTGTCGCCCTCGATCGAGATGTGGTTGTCGTCGTAGAGCGCGACGATGTTGCCGAGCTTCTGGTGGCCGGCGAGCGAGGAGGCCTCCGCGGAGATGCCCTCCTCCAGGTCGCCGTCGGAGACGATCGCCCAGACGGTGTGGTCGAACGGGGAGGTGCCCTCGGGGGCCTCCGGGTCGAACAGGCCGCGCTCGTAGCGGGCGGCCATGGCCATGCCCACGGCGTTGGCGATGCCCTGGCCCAGCGGGCCGGTCGTCGTCTCGACGCCACGCGTGTGACCGTGCTCCGGGTGGCCGGGGGTCTTGCTGTCCCAGGTGCGGAAGGACTTCAGGTCCGACAGCTCCAGGCCGTAGCCCGCCATGAACAGCTGGACGTACAGCGTCAGGCTGGTGTGGCCCGGGGAGAGGACGAACCGGTCGCGGCCGGTCCAGTCGGCGTCACTGGGGTCGTGGCGCATCATCTTCTGGAACAGCAGATAGGCGGCGGGGGCCAGGCTCATGGCCGTGCCCGGATGGCCGTTGCCGACCTTCTGCACGGAGTCCATGGCCAGGACGCGGGCGGTATCGACGGCCCGCTGGTCCAGTTCGGTCCATTCGAGGTCTGTGGTGGTCGGCTTGGTGCTCACCCTTGGATCAGGGCTCCTCTCCACATGGTCTTATCTGCCGGGGGCGGTATGTTCCGCCACGACGCGGCGTGGTCGAGCCTACCCCTGTGGGGACGTGCATCTTTTCGACGTACAGTCGGCTGCCCGCTTACGGGCAGCCGAATCGCGGCGGCAGGGATTCCCGCCGCGGGTGCGGCGCCCTGTTCACAGCCTGCCGGGCAGGGCGGCCGCCCGCCTCCCGAACGCGACCGTTCCGTCATGTCCGGGGGCTCTGCGGTCGCGTCCGGGTGGTGCGGGGGCGCCTTCTTGATCCCTTCGGTGCGCCCTCAACACGACCCACCCCGGCGGAGGCCGCGCCATCCCCTGCGTCTAAAGTGGCGTGGTACGCGCAAGTCTTTACCGGGCTTTTCGTCCCGGATGTGCTTGCTGGCCTTATCTCTGTCAGGGGTGTGCGTGACGGCCGTCGAATCCCGTCCTGCGGATGGGGGTACCGCCCATGCCGTTCAGGCTATGGGGGAGCTCGTGGAGAGCCCCGGTCACCGGCCGTTCGGGGCCCGTGCCAAGGCGTTCGTGGCGCTGACCAAGCCGCGTGTCATCGAGCTGCTGCTGATGACGACGGTGCCGGTGATGTTCCTCGCGGCCGAGGGCGTGCCCGACCTGTGGCTGGTCCTGGCCACCTGCATCGGCGGCTACCTGTCCGCGGGCGGTGCCGGTGCGTTCAACATGTGGTACGACCGCGACATCGACGCCCTGATGGACCGCACGTCGCAGCGGCCGGTGGTGACCGGCATGGTCTCCCCGCGCGAGTGCCTGGTCTTCGCCTCCGCGCTGACCGTCGGCTCCACCTTGTGGTTCTGGTTCCTGGTCAACCCGCTGTCGGCGATGCTCTCCCTGGGCGCCAACGCCTTCTACGTCGTCGTCTACACGATGATCCTCAAGCGCCGCACCGCGCAGAACATCGTCTGGGGCGGCATCGCGGGCTGCATGCCGGTCGTCATCGGCTGGTCGGCCGTCACGAACTCCGTCTCCTGGGCCGCACTCGTCCTCTTCCTGGTCATCTTCTTCTGGACGCCGCCGCACTACTGGCCGCTGTCGATGAAGGTCAAGGACGACTACGAGCGCGTCGGCGTGCCGATGCTGCCCGTCATCGCGGGCAACAAGGCGGTCGCCAAGCAGATCGTCCTCTACAGCTGGGTGATGGTCGCCGTCTCGCTCGTGCTGCAGCCGCTCGGCTACACCGGCTGGTTCTACACGGTGGTGGCGGCCGCGCTCGGCGGCTTCTGGCTGAAGGAGGCCCACGCCCTGCAGGCCCGGGCCAAGGCCGGCATCACGGGCGCGAAGCTCAAGGAGATGCGGCTGTTCCACTGGTCCATCACCTACGTGTCGCTGCTGTTCGTGGCGGTGGCCGTGGACCCCTTCCTGCGCTGACCGCTTCTTCCTGCGCCGGTCCTTTCTTCCTGCGCCGGTCCCTTCCTTCGTTAATTACCGCTCGGTAGCATCTGGGTATGGCAGATGACACCACCCCGCAGGACGGCGCGGCCGAGAAGGCCGCGCCCTCCGACGCCCGGGCGGACCGCAAGGCCGCCCGGCTCGAACGCCGGCTCGCTCAGCAGATCAGGGCCTTCGCCAAGAGCCACGGCGGCTCCGCCGAGGGCCAGCTGGCCCACATCGCCCGTGGCAGCGCCCGCATCGCCCTGGTGGGCGCCAACGGCGAGTGGGGCAACCTCGTCGCCCCCTCCATGGACGTCGCCCGCAAGGCCGCCGACCAGGCCGGGATCACCCTCCACGACGACTTCGACGGCGAGCTCGCCGCCAAGGTCCGCACCGGCCCGTACGAGTGGTCGCGCATGGCAGGCATCCAGCTCGGCGGGCCGGCCAACCCCGCCGATAACTGACGCGCCCCTCGGCCGTTAGACCCGCGGGGAGCGGCCGCACACGCGCCGCTCGGGGGGTACGGCACGAGGGGGGCGGATGGACGGCTTGCCGCTGCTCGTCGACCAGCACAGCCACGGCGCGGTCCACGAAGAGCTGGGGCTCGGCGGGTTCGAGGCGCACCTGGCCGCGGCCGCGGGGGCCGCGGGCCCCGCGCCGCCCGGCACCACCTTCTTCGACAGCCGCGCCGGCCTCGCCCTGCGCCGCTGGTGCCCGCCGCTGCTGGGCCTGGACCCGCACTGCCCGCCCGTGCGCTACCTGGCCCGCCGCCGCGAGCTGGGCGCCTACCGCGCGGGGCGGCTGCTGCTGCGCGGCGCGGGTATCGGCACCTTCCTGCTGGAGACGGGGGAGCCGAGCGGCCTCACCTCGGCCGCCGAGCTCGCCGGGGCCGCGGACGGCAGGGCCTACGAGGTCGTCCGGCTCGAACCGCTCGCCGAGCAGGTCGCCGACACCTCCGGAAGCGCGGACTCCTTCACGGCCTACCTGGCCGAGGCGCTCTACGCGGCCGCCCTGAGCGCCACCGCGTTCGCCTGCGCCGTCCCCTTCTGCGACGGCAGCCCGCCGGGCCTCGCGGAAGTGCGCAAGGCCGCGGGCCGGTGGCTGAGGACGCGCCGCCCGGGCGGCAGGCTGGACGATCCGGTGCTCGCCCGCCATCTGCTGTGGAGCGCGCTCGCCGCCGGGCTGCCCGTCCAGCTGCACTGCCCCGACCCGCTGCGGCTCTCCCGCTTCCTGCGGGCCACCGCGGGCCTGGGTGCCGATCTGGTGCTGCTGCCGGACCCGTGGCACCACCGGGAGGCCGCGCAGCTCGCGGGGGCCTTCCCGCACGTGTACGCGGACGTGGGCGCCCGGCCCGAGGAGACGCTGCGCGAGGCGCCCTTCGGCAAGCTGCTGTTCTCCAGCGGCGCGCGCGGCCCGGCCGAGCTCTACGTGGTCGCCGCCCGGTCGTTCTCGCAGGCCATGAACGGGCTGATGAACGAGTGGGTCGCCGACGGCTGGTGCCGGTGGGCGGACGCGCGCAGGATCGCCTCGCTCGTCGCCGCCGGCACCGCCCGCAGGATCTACCGGCTGGACGCGGAGGCGGCGACCTGAAGGGCCTCGTGCTCGCCCGAGGGGGCGGGCAGGGTGGCCGCCTCGCCCCGCTCCCGCAGCGACAGGAACACCCGCAGCACGGCGATCCACACCAGGCAGGAGCCGAACATGTGGGCGCCGACGACCAGCTCCGGCTCGTCGTTGAAGTACTGCACGTAGCCGATGACGCCCTGGAACATGAGCACGGCGAACAGCTCGACCACGCGGCGGCGCGGCACGGCCGGCGCCTTCACGGCCCGCAGCACGAACCACAGGGCGACGGTCAGGCCGACCACGATGTAGACGAAGTCGACGTGCAGCTGGGCGACCTCGCGCCAGTCCAGCGGGATGCGGTGGACGTCCTTCGAGGCGTCACCCGCGTGCCGGCCGGAGCCGGTGACCACCGTGCCGGCCAGGATCAGCAGGACGGTCGCCCCGATCAGGACCCAGCTGAGCTGCCGCACCGGACGCGCCACCAGGTCGCGCGGCTCGTCGTCGCCCTCGGCCGAGCGGTGCCACATCACCACGGCCACCGTCAGCAGCGCGGTCGCCGCCAGGAAGTGGGTGGCCACGATGTACGGGTTGAGGCCCGTCAGCACGGTGATGCCGCCGATGATGCCGTTGCTCGCGATGAGCCAGAACTGGGCCCACCCCAGGCGCGTGAGGGAGCGGCGGCGCGGGGCACGCGCGCGTGCCGCCACGATCGCGACGCCGACGATCGCGCAGAGCACGTACGTCAGCATGCGGTTGGTGAACTCGATGACGCCGTTGATACCCATCTCCGGGGTCGGCGTCAGGCTGTCCTCGGTGCAGGTGGGCCACGTGGGGCAGCCGAGCCCCGACTGGGTGAGCCGGACCGCGCCGCCCGTGACCACGATGACCACGGCCATCACCACGCAGGCGAGGGCCGCCCGCCGGACGAAGCGCGCGGAGGGCTGCCAGCGGTCGGCGACGATCTGGAGGGGGTTCAGCGTTTTCGGCACGGGCTCATCGTAAAGGGGAGCTTGTGCACGGATTCACGAGGGGTGGGCAGTACGGCGGGTCCCGCCGTAGGCCTCCCTCGCGCTCACTCCCAGCGGAAGAGCTTCGCCGCCGCACCCAGGCCCAGCACCGCCCACACGGCGAGGATGCCGAGGTCGCCCCAGGGCATGCCCGCGCCGTGCTGCAGGACGTCCCGCAGGCCGTCCGAGAGCGCCGAGATCGGCAGCAGCTCCAGTGCCGCCCGCACCCCGCCGGGGAACTTCTCCATCGGCACGATCACCCCGCCGCCGACCAGCAGCAGGAGGAAGACGAGGTTCGCCGCGGCCAGCGTCACCTCGGCCTTGAGCGTGCCGGCCATCAGCAGCCCGAGCCCGGAGAAGGCCGCCGTGCCCAGGACGAGCAGCAGCAGGACCGCGACGGGGTTGCCCTGCGGCGACCAGCCCAGCGAGAAGGCAATCACCGTCAGCAGCACGATCTGCAGCACCTCGGTGACCAGCACTGAGCAGGTCTTCGCCGTCATCAGCGCCCAGCGCGGCAGCGGCGAGGCGCCGAGCCGCTTGAGCACGCCGTAGCGCCGCTCGAAGCCGGTGGCGATGGCCTGGCCGGTGAACGCCGTGGACATCACGGCCAGCGCCAGCACGCCCGGGGCCAGGAAGTCGACGGCCTTGCCTTCACCGCCCGCTGTCTCAGTAGGCACAGCGACGATGTCGACGGCGCTGAAGAGGACCAGCAGCAGGGTGGGGATGACGACCGTCAGCAGCAGCTGCTCGCCGTTGCGCAGCAGCATGCGGGTCTCCAGCGCGGCCTGCGCGCGGATCATCCGGGAGAGGCGTGCGGCGCCGGGCCGCGGGGCGAAGGCCCCGTTGCCCGTCAAGGTCACATCACTCATGCCCGCAGCTCCTTACCGGTCAGCTCCAAGAAGACGTCCTCCAGCGTGTGCCGCTCGACCGCGATGCGGTCCGGCATGACGCCGTTCTGCGCACACCACGTGGTCACCGTGGCGAGCAGCTGCGGGTCGATGCGGCCGCCGACGCGGTACGTGCCCGGGGTGAGCTCCGCCGCCGTCGAGTCGGCGGGCAGGGCCTTCAGGAGCGAGCCGAGGTCCAGGCCTGGCCGGCCGCTGAAGCGCAGGGTGTTCTCCGCGCCGCCCCGGCACAGCTCCTCGGGGCTGCCCTGGGCGATGACCCTGCCGCTGTCGATGATGGCGACGTCGTCGGCCAGGGCCTCGGCCTCGTCCATGTAGTGCGTGGTGAGGACGACGGTGACGCCGTCGGCGCGCAGCTCGCGCACCAGGTCCCAGGTGGCGTGCCGGGCCTGCGGGTCGAGGCCGGCCGTCGGCTCGTCGAGGAAGACCAGCTCGGGGCGGCCGACGACGGCCATGGCGAGCGCGAGGCGCTGCTGCTGGCCGCCGGACAGCCGCCGGTAGGCCGTCCGGCCGCAGCCGCCCAGGCCCAGCCGGTCTATGAGAGAGGGGACGTCGAGGGGGTGGGCGTGCAGGGAGGCGACGTGGCGCAGCATCTCCTCCGCGCGCGCCCCCGCGTACACCCCTCCGCTCTGCAGCATCACGCCGACGCGGGGCCGCAGGGCCGCGGAGTCGGCGACGGGGTCGAGCCCGAGGACGCGGACGGTGCCGGCGTCGGGGCGGCGGTAGCCCTCGCAGGTCTCGATCGTGGTGGTCTTGCCGGCCCCGTTGGGGCCGAGGACGGCGGTGAGGCCGCCGCGGGCGACGGACAGGTCGAGTCCGTCCACCGCGGCCTTGTGTCCGTACCGCTTCACCAGCCCGCGGACCTCGACCGCGGGCGGGCCGGGGGCCTCGGGGGTGTCCCCCGGGAAGACGCTGCGCATGGCGGGAAGTCTACGAAGCCCGGCGTGTCCCCGGATGCCCCGGGGTGGAACCCGTTTCCGGACGGGCGGCCGCGGGCCCGGGCAGACCAAGATCGACGGGTGGCGGTTAGGTAACCCTTAGTGATCGAGGACACCGCCGGGCGGACCGGACCGGGCTTGTCCGCCTCCACGTAATTACGCAACAATGGTGTTGTGAAATACGCGCGCGAGGTCCCGCAGGACCCCGCGGCCAGTCCGGAGGGATCCGTGGCCGCCGGGTCGCAGCAGGCTGCGCCCGTGCCCCCCCGCGCCGACGAGCGCGGTCACGACGAGCAGCGCGGCACCCGCAATCGCGTCGCCCGTTCCATCCTCGACCACGGTCCGTCCACCGCGGGTGAGCTGGCCGTGCGCCTGGAGCTCACCCAGGCCGCCGTCCGCCGCCACCTCGACACCCTCGTCGCCGAGGGTGTCGTCGAGCCCCGCGAGAAGCGGGTCTACGGCGCGCGCGGCCGCGGCCGCCCCGCCAAGGCCTTCGCCCTGACCGACTGCGGCCGGGACGCCTTCGACCAGGCCTACGACCAGCTCGCCGGGGACGCCCTGCGCTGGATCGCGCAGGCCGCCGGGGGCGGGGAGATGGGCGAGGCCGCCGTCGCCGCCTTCGCCCGGGCCCGCATGGCCGCCCAGGCCGAGGGCTACCGCAAGGCGCTCGAGGCCACCGCACCCGAGTCGCGTACCGAGGCCCTTGCCAGGGCATTGACCGCGGACGGGTACGCTGCTACGGCGCGTAGCGCGCCGGTCGGCGAACAGCTTTGCCAGCACCACTGCCCGGTCGCCCATGTCGCCGAGCAGTTCCCGCAGCTGTGCGAGGCGGAGACCGAGGTCTTCTCCCGCCTGCTCGGGACTCATGTGCAGCGTCTTGCCACCATCGCCCACGGCGACGGGGTGTGCACGACGTTCATCCCGAAGAGCAAGACCAAGACCACCACAGCATCCGCCAGCACGGCCGGGAGGAACCCCGCATGACTCTCCCCACGGAGACTGCCCACCCTGAGCTCGAAGGCCTGGGCACGTACGAATACGGCTGGGCCGACTCCGACGTGGCCGGTGCCGCAGCCAAGCGCGGCCTCTCCGAGGAAGTCGTCCGCGACATCTCGGCCAAGAAGTCCGAGCCGGAGTGGATGCTCAAGCTGCGTCTGAAGGGCCTGAAGCTCTTCGACAAGAAGCCCATGCCGACCTGGGGCTCCGACCTCTCCGGCATCGACTTCGACAACATCAAGTACTTCGTCCGCTCCACCGAGAAGCAGGCCGCCACCTGGGAGGACCTGCCGGAGGACATCAAGAACACCTACGACAAGCTGGGCATCCCGGAGGCCGAGAAGCAGCGCCTCGTCGCCGGTGTCGCCGCGCAGTACGAGTCGGAGGTCGTCTACCACCAGATCCGTGAGGACCTGGAGGCCCAGGGCGTCATCTTCCTGGACACCGACACGGCCCTGAAGGAGCACCCCGAGCTCTTCCAGGAGTACTTCGGCACGGTCATCCCCGTCGGCGACAACAAGTTCGCCTCGCTGAACACCGCCGTGTGGTCCGGCGGCTCCTTCATCTACGTCCCGAAGGGTGTCCACGTCGACATCCCGCTGCAGGCCTACTTCCGTATCAACACGGAGAACATGGGCCAGTTCGAGCGGACGCTGATCATCGTCGACGAGGACGCCTACGTCCACTACGTCGAGGGCTGCACCGCCCCGATCTACTCCTCGGACTCGCTGCACAGCGCCGTCGTGGAGATCATCGTCAAGAAGGGCGGCCGCTGCCGCTACACGACCATCCAGAACTGGTCGAACAACGTCTACAACCTGGTCACCAAGCGCGCCGTGGCCTACGAGGGCGCGACCATGGAGTGGGTCGACGGCAACATCGGCTCCAAGGTGACGATGAAGTACCCGGCCGTCTACCTGATGGGCGAGCACGCCAAGGGCGAGACGCTCTCCATCGCCTTCTCCGGCGAGGGCCAGCACCAGGACGCCGGCGCCAAGATGGTCCACATGGCGCCGAACACCTCCTCCAACATCGTCTCCAAGTCGGTGGCGCGAGGCGGCGGCCGCACCTCCTACCGCGGTCTGATCGAGATCGGCGAGGGCGCCCACGGCTCCAAGTCGAACGTGCTCTGCGACGCCCTGCTCGTGGACACCATCTCCCGCTCGGACACCTACCCCTACGTCGACGTCCGCGAGGACGACGTCTCCATGGGCCACGAGGCGACCGTCTCCAAGGTCAGCGACGACCAGCTCTTCTACCTGATGAGCCGCGGCCTGTCCGAGGACGAGGCGATGGCGATGATCGTGCGCGGCTTCGTCGAGCCGATCGCCCGGGAGCTGCCCATGGAGTACGCGCTGGAGCTCAACCGGCTGATCGAGCTGCAGATGGAAGGCGCCGTCGGCTGATCCTCCCCCGCCCCCGACGGCAGGGGAGGGGCACGGACGCCCCGACCGCAGCAGCGAACCCTTTGTGACAGGAAGAGAGCACGACGACAGCCATGGCTGACAACACCCCCGCCGGCAGCACGACCGACGGCGCCATCCAGGTGGGCGGGCCCCGGCAGCCCATCGACGCGCGCGTGAGCGCCCCCGCCTCGTACGACGTGGCGGACTTCCCCGTGCCGCACGGCCGCGAGGAGGAGTGGCGCTTCACTCCGCTGGAGCGCCTGCGCGGTCTGCACGACGGCACCGCCGTTGCGAACGGCGGCGGCGTCAAGGTCGAGGTCAGCGCCCCCGCGGGCGTCACCGTCGAGACCGTCGGCCGTGACGACGCCCGCCTCGGCCGCTCCGGCAAGCCGGTCGACCGCGTCGCCGCCCAGGCCTACACCTCCTTCGAGAAGGCCTCGGTCGTCTCGATCCCCAAGGACACCGTGCTCACCGAGCCCGTCACGATCTCCGTGCAGGGCGAGGGCGGCGTGGCCTTCGGCCACCAGGTGATCGAGGTCGGCGCCTTCGCCGAGGCCGTCGTCGTCCTCGACCACACCGGTGACACCACGCTCGCCGCCAACGTCGAGTTCCTCGTCGGCGACGGCGCCAAGCTCACCGTCGTCTCCGTCCAGGACTGGGACGCCACCGCGGTGCACGCCGCCCAGCACACCGCGCTGGTCGGCCGCGACGCCTCCTTCAAGTCCGTGATCGTCACCTTCGGCGGCGACCTGGTCCGCCTCCACCCCCGGGTCGTCTACGGCGCCCCCGGCGGCGAGGCCGAGCTCTACGGTCTGTACTTCACGGACAAGGGCCAGCACCAGGAGCACCGCCTCTTCGTCGACCACGACACCCCGCACTGCCGCAGCAACGTCGCCTACAAGGGCGCGCTGCAGGGCAAGGACGCCCACGCCGTCTGGATCGGCGACGTCCTCATCCGCGCGGAGGCCGAGGGCACCGACACCTACGAGCTCAACCGCAACCTCGTCCTCACCGACGGTGCCCGCGTCGACTCCGTGCCCAACCTGGAGATCGAGACCGGCGAGATCGTCGGCGCCGGCCACGCCTCGGCGACCGGCCGCTTCGACGACGAGCAGCTGTTCTACCTGATGGCCCGCGGCATCCCGGCCGAGGAGGCCCGCCGTCTGGTGGTCCGCGGCTTCTTCGCCGAGCTGGTCCAGCAGATCGGCATCCCGGAACTCGAGGAGCGCCTCATCGCCAAGATCGAGGCCGAGCTGGAGGCGTCGGTGGCATGAGCGAGAGCCCGTACATCCGCGCGGCCGCGCTGAGCGAGCTGGAGGAGGACACTCCCAAGCGGGTCGAGATCGACGGCGTCCCCGTCTCCCTCGTCCGCACGGAGGGAGAGGTCTTCGCCATCAACGACATCTGCTCGCACGCGAACGTCTCGCTCTCCGAGGGCGAGGTGGAGGACTGCGCCATCGAGTGCTGGCTGCACGGCTCCAGCTTCGACCTGCGCACCGGCAAGCCCTCCGGCCTGCCCGCCACGCGCCCCGTCCCCGTATACCCCGTCAAGATCGAAGGGGACGACGTGCTCGTCTCCGTCACCCAGGAGTCCTGAGTTCCCCATGGCAACGCTTGAGATCCACGACCTGCACGTCTCCGTCGAAGCCGAGAACGGCCCGCGCGAGATCCTCAAGGGCGTCGACCTGACCGTGAAGCAGGGCGAGACCCACGCCATCATGGGCCCCAACGGCTCCGGCAAGTCGACCCTGGCGTACTCCCTCGCGGGTCACCCCAAGTACACGATCACCGGCGGCACCGTCACCCTCGACGGCGAGGACGTCCTGGAGATGTCCGTCGACGAGCGCGCCCGCGCCGGCGTCTTCCTCGCCATGCAGTACCCCGTCGAGGTGCCCGGCGTCTCGGTCTCCAACTTCCTGCGCACCTCCGCCACCGCCATCCGCGGCGAGGCCCCCAAGCTGCGCACCTGGGTGAAGGAGGTCAAGGAGGCCATGGAGCGCCTCAACATGGACCCCGCCTTCGCCGAGCGCAACGTCAACGAGGGCTTCTCCGGCGGTGAGAAGAAGCGTCACGAGATCCTCCAGCTCGAGCTCCTCAAGCCGAAGATCGCGATCCTCGACGAGACCGACTCCGGCCTCGACGTCGACGCCCTGCGCCAGGTCTCCGAGGGCGTCAACCGCGTCCGCGAGACCGGTGAGGTCGGCACCCTGCTGATCACGCACTACACGCGCATCCTGCGCTACATCAAGCCGGACTTCGTCCACGTCTTCTCGGCCGGCCGCATCGTCGAGTCCGGCGGCGCCGAGCTCGCCGACAAGCTCGAGGCCGAGGGCTACGAGGCCTACCAGACGAAGGGTGGCGTAACCGCGTGACCATACTGCCGGGCCTCCTCGACACCGAGGCGATTCGCAAGGACTTCCCCATCCTGGACCGCACGGTCCACGACGGTAAGAAGATCGTCTACCTGGACTCCGCGGCCACCTCCCAGAAGCCGCGCCAGGTGCTCGACGCGCTCAACGCGTACTACGAGCGGCACAACGCCAACGTCCACCGCGGCGTCTACACCATCGCCGAGGAGGCCACGGCGCTGTACGAGGGCGCGCGCGACAAGGTCGCCGCCTTCATCAACGCCCCCAGCCGCGACGAGGTGATCTTCACCAAGAACGCCTCCGAGTCGCTCAACCTCGTGGCCAACATGCTCGGCTGGGCCGACGAGCCCTACCGGGTCGACCACGACACCGAGATCGTCATCACCGAGATGGAGCACCACTCCAACATCGTTCCGTGGCAGCTGCTCTCGCAGCGCACCGGCGCGAAGCTGAAGTGGTTCGGCCTCACCGACGACGGCCGGCTCGACCTGTCCGACATCGACGAGATCATCACCGAGAAGACCAAGGTCGTCTCGTTCGTGCTGGTCTCCAACATCATGGGCACCGTCAACCCCGTCGAGACCATCGTCCGGCGCGCCCAGGAGGTCGGTGCGCTCGTCGTGATCGACGCCTCCCAGGCCGCCCCGCACATGGTGCTGGACGTCCAGGCCCTCCAGGCCGACTTCGTGGCCTTCACCGGCCACAAGATGTGCGGCCCGACGGGCATCGGCGTCCTGTGGGGCCGCCAGGAGCTGCTGGAGGACCTCCCGCCGTTCCTCGGCGGCGGCGAGATGATCGAGACCGTCTCGATGCACTCCTCCACCTACGCCCCCGCGCCGCACAAGTTCGAGGCCGGTACGCCCCCGATCGCCCAGGCCGTCGGCCTCGGCGCCGCGGTGGACTACCTGTCGGCGATCGGCATGGAGAACATCGCCCGGCACGAGCACGCCATCACGCAGTACGCCGTCCGCCGCCTCCAGGAGGTGCCGGACCTGCGCATCATCGGCCCCACCACGGCCGAGGACCGCGGCGCCACGATCTCCTTCACACTCGGTGACATCCACCCGCACGACGTGGGCCAGGTCCTCGACGAGCAGGGCATCGCGGTGCGCGTCGGCCACCACTGCGCCCGGCCCGTCTGCCTGCGGTACGGAATTCCTGCCACCACGCGGGCGTCGTTCTATCTGTACTCCACCCCCGGTGAGGTCGACGCCTTGATCGAGGGTCTGGAGCACGTCCGGAACTTCTTCGGCTGAGAGCTGCTGACTGTGAAGCTTGATTCGATGTACCAGGACGTCATCCTGGACCACTACAAGCACCCGCACGGCCGGGGCTTGCGGGACGGCGACGCCGAGGTGCACCACGTCAACCCGACCTGTGGCGACGAGATCACGCTGCGGGTGCGCATGGCCGGCGAAACCATCGAGGACGTCTCGTACGAGGGCCAGGGCTGCTCCATCAGCCAGGCCAGCGCCTCCGTGCTCAACGAGCTGCTGGTCGGCAAGGAGCTGGAGCAGGCGCAGAAGATCCAGGAGACCTTCCTGGAGCTGATGCAGTCCAAGGGCCGCATCGAGCCGGACGACGCGATGGAGGAGGTGCTGGAGGACGCGGTCGCGTTCGCCGGCGTCTCCAAGTATCCGGCGCGCGTGAAATGTGCTCTGCTGAGCTGGATGGCGTGGAAGGACGCGACCGCCCAGGCAATGGGCGAAGGCCGCGAAAACACAGCAAGGAAGACCGCATGAGTGACAACGCAGAGGTGACCACCAAGCCGGCCACGGAGGAAGAGGTTCGCGAGGCCCTCTACGACGTGGTCGACCCCGAGCTGGGCATCGACGTCGTCAACCTCGGCCTGATCTACGGCATCCACATCGACGACGCCAACATCGCCACCCTCGACATGACCTTGACGTCCGCGGCCTGCCCGCTGACCGACGTCATCGAGGACCAGGCGAAGTCGGCCACCGAGGGCATCGTCAACGAGCTCCGGATCAACTGGGTCTGGATGCCGCCGTGGGGCCCGGACAAGATCACGGACGAGGGCCGCGAGCAGCTCCGGGCACTCGGCTTCAACGTCTGAGCCGCACCCCGTACCAGCTGTACGACCCCGTACGACAGCAGCAGCCCGCTCCCTGACCCCCGGTCAGAGGGCGGGCTGCTGCTGTGTGGCGCAGTGGATGCCGCCGCCGCCCTCCGCCAGGTCGTGGATCTCGACCTGGCGGACGGTGCGGCCGGGGTGGAGGTCGCGCAGGAGGGACGCCGCGTGGTCGTCGGCGCGGCGGTCGCCGAAGCGGGGGACGATCACGGCGCCGTTCGCCACGTAGTAATTGGCGTAGCAGCCGAGGAAGTCCGCGCCGCGCTTGCCCAGGGCGGCCGGGTCCGGTTCGGGGAGGTCCACGATCTCCAGGGGCCGGCCTGCGGCGTCCGTGGCCGCTTCCAGGGCGGCGCGCGCCTGCTCGTACACGCGCGTCCAGACGTCCGGCTGCGCCCCGGGCGGCGGGCTGCTCAGCAGGACCGTGCCGGGGGCGGCGAAGCGGGCGAGGGCGTCGACGTGGCAGTCGGTGACGTCCTCGCCGCGGACGCCCTCCAGCCAGATCACCTTGCGGGCGCCGAGCAGCTCCACGAGGGCCTTTTCGATGTCGTCGCGCGAGCGCCCCGGGTTGCGGTTGTCGTTCACCAGCGAGCTCTCGGTGACCAGGAGCGTGCCCGCGCCGTCGGTCTCCAGCGAGCCGCCCTCGGCGACGATCGGCGCCTCGATGCGGGGCACCCCGAAGGCCTCCAGCACCCGGCGCGCGACCAGGCCGTCCCGGGGGTGCTCCTGCTTGCCGCCCCAGCCGTTGAAGCCGAAGTCGACGCCCGCGGCCGCCCCGTCGGGGCCGGTGACGAAGACGGGGCCGGAGTCGCGCAGCCAGAGGTCGTCGACGGGCAGCGGCACGACCTCGACGCCCCCGCCGCACGCCTGCCGCGCCGCCGCGGCGTCCCCGGGCGCCGCGAGCAGCACCACGGGCTCGTACTCCGCGATCGTCCGGGCGATCGCGGCGACGTCCTCGCGGACCGCGGCGGTGTACGGGCCCCAGACGGGACCGGCCGGCGGCCAGCCCATGAAGGTGCGCAGATGGGGCTGCGATTCGGCGGACATCTGATGCATCGTCGGGATTCCTCGGAGTTGCTCGGAGTTGCTCGGACAGGCTGCGGCCATGGCTTCTTCGCTCACGGCTTCTTCGGTCTACATCATGCGGTCCCTCGTGGTCCGGACCTCCGTGCCGGACATCGATGCGTACGACCGTACGCATCCTCGCCGCCTGGGAGCGGGCCGTCGACCCCGGCCTGCCCCTCGCCGAGGAGCTGGGTCGGCTGGTCGGCGAGTCGCTCACCGGGGACCGCAGGCGCCTGGAGCTGGAGTACGAGCTTTACCTTGCCGCGTTGCGCCGCCCGGCCGTGCGGCCCATCGCCGCGGAGTGCGTGGACGAGATGCTGGCGGTCCGGGCGCCGGCCGCGGTGACCGGCGGGCCGGCCCGGTGACCGGTAAGGGCTGTCACGGCCGGTGACCGGCAGCGGCCGTCCGGCCCGGCGCGCGGCCGCCGCGGGCGCGACCGGTTCGCCTTGAGAGGGCCGGTCCGGTTAGGTTTTCGAGCATGACCGATGCTGTTGCCTCCCGTACCACCGGCGCCGTCGCCGCCGGCCTTGCCACGATCACCGAGGACGGGACCGTCCTCGACACCTGGTTCCCCGCCCCGGAGCTCACCGAGGACGCCGGCCCGGCCGGCACCGAGCGGCTGAGCGCCGAGCGCGCCGCCGAGCTGCTCGGCGCGAACGCCCTCAAGGCCGTCGGCCCGGACCCGCGCCGGGGCGTCGAGGTCGTGGCCGTCCGTACGGTCATCGCCTCGCTGGACGACAAGCCGCTCGACGCGCACGATGCCTACCTGCGCCTGCACCTGCTCTCCCACCGCCTGGTCAAGCCGCACGGCCAGAACCTGGACGGCATCTTCGGCCTGCTCGCCAACGTCGCCTGGACCTCGCTCGGCCCCGTCGCCGTCGGCCGCGTCGAGACCACGCGCCTGGCCGCCCGCGCCGAGGGCCTGCACCTGCAGGTGACCAGCATCGACAAGTTCCCGCGGATGACGGACTACGTCGCCCCGTCCGGCGTGCGCATCGCCGACGCCGACCGCGTCCGCCTCGGCGCCTACATCGGCTCCGGCACCACCGTCATGCACGAGGGCTTCGTCAACTTCAACGCCGGCACGCTGGGCACCTCCATGGTCGAGGGCCGCATCAGCGCGGGCGTCGTCGTCGGCGACGGCACCGACATCGGCGGCGGCGCCTCCACCATGGGCACGCTCTCCGGCGGCGGCAAGCAGATCATCTCCATCGGCGAGCGCTGCCTGCTCGGCGCCGAGTCGGGCATCGGCATCGCGCTCGGCGACGAGTGCGTCGTCGAGGCCGGTCTGTACGTCACGGCCGGCACCCGCGTGACCCTGCCGGACGGCGAGATCGTCAAGGCGCTGACCCTGTCGGGCGCGGACAACATCCTCTTCCGCCGCAACTCCACGACGGGCGCCGTCGAGGCCCGCCCCTACAAGAGCACCTGGGGCGGCCTGAACGAGATCCTGCACAGCCACAACTGATCCCCGCGCGGCGGCCGCACTCGCGGCCTTGCCCGCGCACGCACGAGCGCCCTCCCCAGGCACGACCGGCCGGGCCCGCTAGAGGCCCAGTTCCGCGTACGCCTTGAGGAGGGCCTCGGTGCGTTCGGGGCTTGCCGTGCGCAGCGGCGGGCGGACCGGGCCGGCGGGGTGGCCGAGCGCGTTCAGCAGGGCCTTCGCCGTGACCGTGCCGGGGAGGCCGGAGGCCATCATCAGTTCGGTCAGGGGCAGTACCCGCTGGTGCAGACGGGTGGCCTCCGCCGGGGTGCCGCGGTCGAAGGCGTCCAGGGCCGCGGCCAGCAGCGGGCCCGCGACGTTGGCGACCGTGCTGACGTAGCCGGTCGCGCCCACGGCGCGCAGCGGAAGGTTGAGCTCCTCGGAGCCCGAGTAGTACGCCAGGTCCGTGGCCGCGATGACCTTCGCGCTGCCCAGCAGGTCGTAGGCGCAGTCCTTGACCCCGGCGATGCGCGGGTGCTCGGCCAGGCGCAGCATGGTGCCGGGCTCGATGCGGGTGGCGGTGCGGCCCGGGATGTCGTAGAGCATCACGGGCAGTCCGGTCCCGTCGGCCACGGTCAGGAAGTGCTCGGCGATGTCCTCCTGCGGCGGCCGGCTGTAGTAGGGGGTCACTACGAGCACCCCGTGCGCGCCTGCCGCCTCGGCGGCCCGGGCCAGCTCCACGGTGTGCCGGGTGTCGGCCGAGCCGACGCCCGCCGTGATGCGCGCCCGGTCGCCGACGGCCTCGGCCACGGCCCGCACGAGCGCGCTCTTCTCCGCGTCGCCGGTGGTCGGCGACTCCCCGGTGGTGCCGTTGAGGACGAGGCCGTCGCAGCCGCCGTCCCCGACGAGGCGGTCGGCGAGGGCCTGGGCGCCGTCGAGGTCGAGCTCTCCCTCCGGGGTGAAGGGGGTGACCATCGCGCAGACGGTACGGCCGAAGGGGCTGGTGGGAATGGGCGTCATGGACGCGATTCTCGGCCCCTCCGACCGTACAGGTCTATTTAATTGTTCTCGTCCCTACCGGTAAGGATCGCTACGGCTTCCAGCGCAGCACCTGCGGGTCGTGGTCACTCGCCTGGTCGGCGAACTCCGCGTTGATGTGCACGATGTCGTAGTCCACGCGGCGCACGTGAGGGCTGGTCAGGATGTGGTCCAGCACCTGGGAGTTGCCCTGGTAGACGTAGCCGTAGCGCTCGTTGCGCGGCAGCCGGTCGACCTGGTCGGTCAGCGCCTTGCCCGCGGTGAGGGTCTTCACGGCGGACGAGAACTGGAAGTCGTTCAGGTCGCCAGCGACGATGACGTTCGCGTGCCGGTCGGCCGCCAGCAGCTGCTTGACGAAGGCGTTCACCGCCTTGGCCTGCTCGTGGCGCTGCACCTCCGACGGGCGGGCCGGGGGCTGGAAGCGGCTGTCGACGCCCTGGTCGCCGCCCTTGGAGTTGAAGTGGTTCGCGATGACGAAGACCCGCTCGCCCCGGAAGGTGAACTGGCCCGCGAGGGGCTTGCGGCTGTTCGCCCACGCGGCGTTGCCGGGGTCGATGCGGCCGGGCGAGGCGGTCAGCGCGGCCTTGCCGCCTGCGCGGACGGCCTTGACGGCGGTGGTGGAGTCGCCGCCGGGGGTGTCGGTGAAGGAGACCCGGGCGGGGTTGAAGAGGAAAGCGGTGCGGATGTTGCCGCCCGGCTGGCCGCCGTCCTGACCGTTGACGGGGCTGATCTGCCGCCACTCGTACGCCGGGCCGCCGGCCGCCTTGATGGCGTCCGTGAGCTTCCGCAGCGTGTGGCCGGCGTCCACGGTGCCGTCGTCGGTGGTGCCGTTGTCGTCCTGGACCTCCTCCAGGGCGACGATGTCGGGCGCGGCGAGGTTGGCGACCAGTGCGGCCGCCAGCCGGTCGAACTTCGCCTGCGGCGTCTTGGGGGAGAGGTTCTCCACGTTGTACGTGGCGACCGCGAGCTCGTCGCTGCGCTGCTTGCGCGTCGTCTCGCGCTTCAGGCCGCGGTCGGTGAGCTTGCCGAGCTCGGTGGCCTGCAGCGTGTAGCCGCCGAAGTTGTCGTAGTCCAGCGGGCCGGCCGTGGTGCCGGTCAGCTCGTCGCCGACGTTCGCGACGGGGAAGGGGCGCTGGGCGAAGGGGATCAGCGAGACCACCTTGACCCGGCCGGCGTTCGGGTCGGCGTAGGAGCCGTAGAGGGTGCCGCCGCGGGCGGTGCGGTTGTGGCGCGGCTCGGCGGTGACCCACAGGTCCTTGTGCTCGCTGGTCGCGCCGACGACGGGGGCGTCCTGCACGGAGACGCGCATGCCCTCCAGCGACTCGTAGCGGTCCAGGGCGTACGAGCCCGGCCGCAGCGCGAGCTTCTCGACGGAGCCGCCGCGCGCGTCCGGGGCGTAGCGTCCGGGGATCTGCGACGGGCGCAGCTTGACCGGGGCGGGCAGGGCGTTGCCGGACGAGCGCACCGTCCACGTGGCCTTGGTGAGCTGGGTGACCGACTGCAGGCCGGCCTTCTCGCCGCCCGGGTAGTACTCGGTGACGGTGGCGGAGACGGTCACGGCGTCGCCCACGGCGACGGACGGCGCGGTGGAGCCGGTGAAGACGAAGACGCCCTCGCTCGTCGCGTCGTTGCGGTCCGGGCGCGTGTCCTGGATCCAGAAGCCGCGGGAGGAGCCGAAGGCGCGCACGGCCGTGACGACGCCGGGTACGTCCGACACCTGCTGTCCGGCGAGCGGGGACACCCGGGTGGTGCCCTGGATGTCGTGGATGCGCAGGCCCTCGGCGTTCGCCTGCTGCGGGGCGGCGAGCAGCCCCGCGGCGAGCGCGGCGGCGACGAGGGAGCCGAGGGCCGCGGGTCTGCGCAGGGAGCGGCGGGCGGACGGGCGAGCGGGCACGGGTGCCTCCGGTGGGAATACGAGGGGGGTATGACGTGGAGGAATCGTCGTTGACGCGATCCTGACGATCTCTACGCGCGTCAATGTCTTGCGAGCCCGGGGAAGTTGTCAAGGTTCCGTGGGTAACCGTCAGCCGAATGTCCGCCGGCGGTTCGGCGAACCGGGCGGCAAGGCGGAAATCCCGTCTACGCTTGGGCACCGCGCCCGGTCTGCGGCGCTGCCTGCCACACCGCGCATCGCTGCACGTCACCGTACGTGCCACGACGCATGTCACGACGAGGAGAGACCCCCCTGATGTCCGGAGACCGTCCGACCATGCCGCCGGTGCGGCTCCCCTCCGACGCGGAGCTCGCGCGCGACGCGCTGTCCGCGCCGCTGCTCGCCCGCGCCGCGAAGCTCGCGCGCTGGGCCGGCGAGGAGGGCATCCCGGTCGGGGTCGGCGGCGAGCTGCTCGCGGAGCAGCTGCGGGCGGCCACGGAGCTGCTCGGGCTCGCGGGCGAGGAGGACGGCGACGCGTACGCCATGGACGCGTGGCAGCACGCGCTCGACACCGGGCTCGTGGACTTCGAGGAGAACGAAGAGGACGAGGAAGGGGACGAGGAGCCGGAAGCGGGCGAGGACGAGCCCCGGGGCACCGCCGTCGCCGGCGAGGAGCTCCCCACGCTCGCCTCCGGCAGCCCTGCCGACGTCCTCGAACTGTTCCTCGGCGGCTTCGAGAGCGTCCTCGCCGACGCCGCCGCGCCCGACCTCGGCGACATCGCCGACCGGATCGCCGAGGGCGAGGACCTCGACCTCGACTCCCTCGACTGGGACCCCGAGGGCGAGGCCGACTTCCTCGACGGCGTCCTCGGCAACCTCTACCTGCTGACCGCGCTGGAGCAGAGCGACGCGCAGCACCCCGTACCGCTGCCGGCGCTCGCCGCGTCCATGATCGTGCCCGACGACATGGACGAGCCCACGGACGACATCCTCGAAGAGGTCTCCGACGCGATGATGCGCCTGGACGACCAGTTCCGGCTGCTCGCGCCCACCGGGATCATCGACTACCGGCCCGTCGACGAGTCCCTCATCGAGGAGGTCGACGGCGAGGGCCACATCCGCGAGTCCGTCGACGGCGTCGCCTCCGACACCCCCGAGGACGAGGACGTCAGCCGCTACGGCATGGTCTCCCTCACCCCCCTCGGCCTCTTCGCCGTCCGCACCCGCATGGTGGAAGCGGGCATCGACGCCCCCGCCGTCGGCGACCTCGCCGACAAGGGCGCCGACGCGCTCCTGGCCGCCCTGCCCGGCCACCCGGAGACGGCCGCCCGCGCGGAGGCCGCCCTGTGGCTCGCCCGCCGCACGCCGCAGGACGCCGCCCGCGAGCTGCTCGCCGCCGGGCGCGGCAACGACGTGGACGCGCCCTCGCGCCGCCTCGCCTGCCAGGAGACGCTCTCCCTCCTCGGCGCCGGGGCCGAGCCGGCCGTGCGCGAGGTCCTCGACGACCGCGAGCTGGGCGGGCTCGCCCGCGTGTGGCTCGCCGAGCACGGGGCGGCGGACGTGCCCGAGCCGGGCGAGGACATGGTCTTCTGGCTGACGATCGACACGATCGCCGCACAGCTGGCCGCCTCCGGCGACACCGACGAGCTGCGCGGGCTCGTGGAGGGCCTGGTCGGTCAGCACGGCGGGTTCTTCGAGACGGCGTGGCGGGTGGACCACCCGGCGACGGCGGAGGTCCTGGAGGCCATGGGCCGCCTCCACCCGGAGAAGAAGATCGCCAAGGAAGCCCGCAAGGCGGCCTTCAAGGCCCGCTCCCAGCGGTGACGCTGCGCTGAGCTTTACGGAGACAGGGTGCCCCCCGCGCCGCGTGCTGTGGCCGGACGGGGGTCCGGCGCCGCCGGGGCCGCGCCGCGGGGGTTGCTCGCCGCTGCGGCGGATTTTCTTGCCTGCGGCAAAGGGGCGGGGGCCGGGTAGTGCGGCGTCACCGTGGTGTCCGGCCCTGCCGGACGAGCCCGAGCGGGGTTCGGCACCGCTGGGACGCGCCGTCGGGGCCGATCGCCGTGGCGGCGGAAGTGAGTGGCTGGGCCCGGTCCTGTCGTTACGGTGCAGCCGGGAATCTTTCGCCGCGACGGCCCGATGTCGTGGGCAACGTGCGGGAGCGTTCTCGCGCTCCCGCGGCGCTCGGGGTTCCGTCCCGTGCGCTTCGTGTGGTGTTCATACCGCATTCGGCGGGGAACGGGAATGTAGGCGCGTGAGCCCGCGGACCCTGGAGATCAGATGAGCCTCAGCCGAAGAGACTTTGCGAAGCGATCCGCCGTCGCCGGTGCAGGGGTGGCGCTGACCGGCAGTGTCGGCGTGCTCGCCAGCGCCCCCGGAGCCCTGGCGGGCGCCGCGCCGGAGCAGTCCGGCGCCCGCCCCCGCCCCCGG
The DNA here is from genome assembly GCF_013394065.1 of Streptomyces rectiverticillatus. Taxonomy (NCBI): domain Bacteria; kingdom Bacillati; phylum Actinomycetota; class Actinomycetes; order Kitasatosporales; family Streptomycetaceae; genus Streptomyces; species Streptomyces rectiverticillatus. The sequence goes on along the minus strand of NZ_CP040752.1, from coordinate 1,854,368 downwards.
CCCGGCTACGGGCCCCTCGTGCCGGATCCGAAGGGCCTGCTGGCCCTGCCCGCCGGGTTCTCCTACCGCGTCGTGACCCGGGCCGGCGTCACCAAGCTGGAGTCCGGCGAGCACACGCCCTCGCACCACGACGGCACCGCCGCCTTCGCAGGCCCCCGCGGCGCCACCGTCCTCGTCAACAACCACGAGCTCAAGGGCCCCCGGGCCGGCTGGAAGCACCCGGTGCCCCTCGCGGAGGGCCTCGTCTACGACCCCGCCGCGTCCGGCGGCTGCACGGTCGTCGAGGTCTCCCACGACGGCTCGCACGTCGCCGAGCGGGTCGGCATCGCGGGCACGTCCACCAACTGCGCCGGCGGCACCACCCCGTGGGGCACCTGGCTGACCTGCGAGGAGACCGAGGACAAGGCCGGTCAGAACGGCATGACGAAAGATCACGGCTACGTCTTCGAGGTCGACCCGCTCGACCGCCGCGCCAACCGCGCCCCCAAGCCCGTCAAGGCGCTGGGCCGCTACGCCCACGAGGCCGTCGTCACCGACCCCTCCCGCGGACACCTCTACCTCACGGAGGACGCCTCGGGCCCCAACGGCCTGCTCTACCGCTGGACCCCGCCGAAGGGCTTCCGGCACGGCCGCAGCAGGCTGCGCACCCTCGCCGACGACGCGGGCGCCCTCCAGGCCTTCAAGTGCTTCGACTCCGGCGGCCGCTTCGTCGACGACCTCTCCCGCGCCACCCGCACGGGCACGGTCTACGGCGTGGACTGGGTGGGCGTGCCCGACCGCGACGCCCGCTCGGTGCCGGTGCGCAAGCAGTTCAAGGACGGCCAGGTCACCCGGGCCCGCAAGCTCGAGGGCATGTGGTGGGCGGACGGGGGCGCGTACATCGTCGCGTCCTTCGCCCGGGAGGAGAGCCCCGTCCAGCACGACGGCCAGGTGTGGTTCTACAACCCCGGCCGCCGCACCCTCACCCTGAAGGTGCGCCTCGGCGTCAACAAGGACCCGGGCCGGGACGGCGCCTTCGACGGCCCGGACAACATCACCGTCTCACCGCACGGCGGCCTGGTGGTGGCCGAGGACGGCGAGGGGATCCAGCATCTCTTCGGCGCCCTCGACGACGGCCGCACCTACCCCATCGCCCGCAACGAACTGAACATCGGCACCGCGCAGAAGCCTGAGTACAGCGAGTTCACCGGCGTCACCTTCTCGCCGGACGGCAGGACGCTCTTCGCCAACCTCCAGGATCCCGGCATCATGCTGGCGATCACCGGCCCCTGGCGCCGTCAGGGCAGGTGACAGGGCAGGTGACAGGGCGGATGACAGGCGGACGAGCAGCCGGGAATCATGACCGTTCGCCTTTGTTGAAGGAGAGGTGACGATCCGGCTCTCCGTACTCGACCGCTCCCGCACCCGCCGGGACCACCCGCAGGGCGAGGCGCTGCGCGACACCGTGCGGTTCGCGCAGCAGGCCGAGGCGCTCGGCTACCACCGCTTCTGGGTCTCGGAGCACCACAGCGTGCCCGGCGTGGCGGGCTCGGCCCCGACCGTGCTCGCCGCGGCGGTGGCGGCCGCGACCTCGCGGATCAGGGTGGGCACGGGCGGAGTGATGCTGCCCAACCACCGCACGCTCGTCGTCGCCGAGCAGTTCGGGGTGCTGGAATCCCTCTTCCCGGGCCGCATCGACATGGGCCTGGGCCGCTCGGTCGGCTTCACGGACGGCATCCGCAGGGCCCTGGGCACGGACAAGGACGCCATGGGGGACTTCGCCGGGCAGCTCGCCGAGCTGGAGGGCTGGTTCACCGGGGGTACGCGCCCGCACGAGGGGGTGCACGCCCGCCCGGCGGAGGGCCTGCGGATCCCGGCGTTCGTCCTCGCCAACGAGACGGGCGCGGACCTGGCGGCCGCCGCCGGGGCGGCCCTGGTGATCGGCGGCCTGAGCGGCGAGGAGCGGATGCTCGCCGCCGTCGCCCGCTACCGGGAGGCCTTCCGGCCCTCGGCGTGGTGGCGGCACCCGTACGTCGTGGTGGCGGGGAACGTGGCCGTCGCCGCCACCCGCGAGGAGGCCCGCAGGCTGCTCGTGCCCGAGGCGTGGGCGCTGGCGCACGCGCGGACGCACGGCGCCTTCCCGCCGCTGGAGCCCGCGGAGGAGACCGAGGCGCGGGCGATGAGCGAGCGGGAGCGCCGGCTGTACGAGGACGGGCTGCGCGGGCACGTCCACGGCACGGAGGACGAGGTGTCCGCCGCGCTCGGGGCGCTGGTCGAGCGCAGCGGCGCCGACGAGGTGCTCGTCACCACGTCCTCGTACGACCGGGAGGCGCTCCTGGACTCCTACCGCAGGCTGGCCCGGCTGGCAGGGCTCTCCGCACAGCCGTCGCGGCAGCTCACAGGGGCGTCGCAGCTCACAGGGCCTGCGCGGAGGGCTTGACCAGATCGCGCACGGTGCGCGACTTCACGAACTCGCCCAGGGCGGTCATCTCCCACTCGCCCGAGTACTGCCGGATGAACTTCGCCATCAGCACACCGGTCTTGGGCTGCGCGCCGGTCAGGTCGAAGCGCACCAGCTCCTCGCCCGTGCGGGCGTCGAGCAGGCGGCAGTAGGCCTTGGCGACCTGGTTGAACTTCTGGCCGTTGAAGGAGCTGACGGTGAAGACCAGGCCGGTCACCTCGGGCGGCAGGCCCTCCATGTGCACGGTGATGGTCTCGTCGTCGCCGGAGCCCTCGCCGGTGAGGTTGTCACCGGAGTGCTGGATCGCGCCGTTGAGGATCTGCAGCTTGCCGAAGTAGCAGGCGTCGATCATGTTGCGGTCGGGGCCGTAGGCGATGACGGAGGCGTCCAGGTCGATGGCCCGGGTGCCCCAGGCGGGCTCCCAGCCCAGGCCCATCTTCACCGACTGCGTCAGCGGCCGGCCGCCCTTGACCAGGGACACCGTCTGGTTCTTCTGCAGGCTGACCCGGCCCTTGTCCAGGTTGATCTTCCCGGTGCCGGTGCCGGTGCCGGTGCCGGGGGCGGGCGGTGCCGGGGGAGCGGCGGGCGCGGCCGGGGCGGCCACGGGCATCGGCGGCACGGGGGCGGCCGGCTGCACGGGAGCGGGGGCCGCAGGGGCAGGCACGGAGGCGGGGGCCGCGGGCTCCTCCACGCTCACGCCGAAGTCGGTGGCGATGCCCGCCAGGCCGTTCGCGTACCCCTGGCCGACCGCGCGCACCTTCCAGGCGCCCGCCCGCCGGTAGACCTCCACGACCACCAGGGCGGTCTCGGAACCCAGCCGGGGCGGCGTGAACGTGGCGAGGACCGAGCCGTCGTCGGTGCTGCGGACGGTGGCGGTCGGTTCGGCGCCGGCGAAGCTCGCGCCCTGGGCGTCGGGGCTGGCGGTCACCACGATCTTTTCGATGCCGGCCGGGACGGCGGCGGTGTCCACCACGATGGCGTCGGGCGAGCCGGCGGACGCGGCGCGGTGGGTCACGCCCGGCCCGGAGGGCTGGTTGTAGAAGACGAAGTCGTCGTCGGAGCGCACCTTGCCGTCGGCGGTGAGCAGCAGGCCCGATACGTCGAGCCGCACCGGGGCGGTGACGTCCACCGTCACGCGGGCGACGGAGAGAGGGATGTTCGAGCCGGGTGTCATAGCGGTCATGCTCCGGGTAACGAGTGGCCGCTCTTTGCGGTTCCATTACCGAGCCGTCGGTTCTGCCCGGTTCCGCCCGGTTCAGCCTGATGGCGGACGGGTCCGCAGGGCGGCCGCAGCCCGGCCGCGGACTGGCCGGTGTGCCGTCGCCGCAGGTCAGCCCGGGTTCCAGCGAGGCGGCTCGGCCGCGCAGAACTCGCCGCCGATGAGGCCGTGGCCCTCCCGCGGGGTTCCGCTCTCCGCGGCGAGCAGGGCGGCCGCGTACGGCTCGGAGTCGTCCTGGGGCTCGTAGCCGAGGGCGCGGGCGGTCGACAGGTCCCACCACAGTCCGGTGTTCGCGGAGCTGCCGTAGGCGACGGTGTGGCCGACGCCGTCGGCCGTCAGCGCGGCGTGCACGAGCCGGGCGCAGTCGCCGGGACTCAGCCACACCGACAGCATGCGCACCGACGTGGGCTCGGGGAAGCAGGCGCCGATGCGCAGGGACACGGTCTCGATGCCGTGCCGGTCCCGGTAGAGGGAGGCCAGGTCCTCGCCGAAGCACTTGGAGAGGCCGTAGAAGGTGTCCGGGCGGTGCGCGGTCTCCACGGGCAGGAGCGGGGCGCCCTCCGCGGGGACGGGCGCGAAGCCGACGACGTGGTTGCTGGAGGCGAGGACCACGCGCCGGACGCCCGCCTCCCGTACGGCCTCGTACAGGCGGTACGTGCCCTCGACGTTGGCGCGCAGGATGTCCTCGAAGGACGCCTCCAGGGGGATGGCCGCCAGGTGGACGACCGCGTCCACGCCGTCGACGGCCTTCCGCAGCGCCTCGCGGTCGGCGAGGTCCGCGGTGACCGCGTCCGGCTCGCCCGGCACCGGCCGGACGTCGAACAGGCGCAGCCGGTGGCCGTGGGCGGGCAGCAGGGTGCGCAGGTGGGTGCCGATGCGGCCGGCCGCGCCGGTGAGGAGGACCGTGCGGGATGAGGGCATGACGCCTGGGCCTCCTGAGGCGGTCCGGAAGGGGAAGCGCACACGCTAAGGAGCCGGTGCGGGGCGGTCAAGGAGGCACGGACGGCTTTCGGCGGGTGGTGTCCTTCCAGGTATATCCAGGCGCATCCAGGTGGTCTCCCAGGTGCTCTTTCAGGAGACCATCAGGCCGGAATAAGCCAATCCGTTTATGCCGTCGGCGAGATGACGATCGTCACGAAATAACGACGGGCCCCGCTCTGCTGCACCCACCGGAGTCATCACTGATCACAGGGAGCACAGACATGCCGAGCCCCACCACCGCGCAGGGGACCGTCGTCCAGGGAACCGTCGCCAAGGGATACGAGGGCGTACGCGAGGAGTTCGAGGCCACCTTCGCCGAGGAGCGGGCCGGGCACTCCGCCCAGCTCGCCGCCTACGTCGACGGCGAGCAGGTCGTCGACCTGTGGGGCGGCCCCGGCATGGAGGGCGACTCGCTCACCGGCGTGTTCTCCTCCACCAAGGGCGCGGCCCACCTCGTCGTCGCCCTCCTCGTCCAGGAAGGCGTGCTCGACCTCGACCGCGAGGTCGCCCACTACTGGCCCGAATTCGCCGCCGCGGGCAAGGAATCCATCACCCTGCGCGACCTCCTCGCCCACCGGGCCGGAGTCGTCGGAGCCGAGGGCGGCTTCACCACGGAGGAACTCGCGGACGACCGCGCCATAGCCGAGAAGCTGGCCGGCCAGCGGCCCCACTGGCGCCCCGGTGCCGCCTTCGGCTACCACGCACTCGTCATCGGCGCCCTGACCGGCGAAGTCGTCCGCCGCGCCACCGGACGCACCATGCAGGAGCTCTACGAGGAGCGCGTCCGCGCCCCCTACGGCATCGACTTCTACATGGGCCTGCCCGAGGAGCACGAGCACCGCGTCCTCGACATCCAGCCCATGGACCCGACGCCCGGCCAGAAGCGCGCCCTGCTGGAGGGCGCCTCGGGCCCGCAGAGCCTGATGGGCATCGCCTTCAACCTCAACCACCCGCAGCCCACGGTTCTGGAGGATCTGCCGAACCACCGCGTCATCCGCGCGGGCGGCCCCGCCTCCGTCGGCGGCATGGCCTCCGCGCGCGGCCTGGCCCGCATGTACGCGGCCGCCATCAGCGGCGTCGACGGCAAGGAGGCGCTGCTGACGCCCGCCACCGCCGCCGACTTCGCCCAGATCCACTCCATCGGCCACGACGCGGTCCTGCGCCAGCACATGGCCTTCGGCCTGGGCTTCGGTGCCATGGGGGACAAGTACCCCTTCCTCGGCGCCCGCGCCTTCGGCCACGGCGGCGCCGCCGGCTCCCAGGCCTTCGCCGACCCGTCCAACGGCCTGGCCTTCGGCTTCAACCGCCGCCGGTACGGCTTCCGCGAGGACAACGACGCGCAGGTCACGCGCCTGGTGAGGACGGTCGGCGAGGCGGTGGGCCGCTGACCCCGCCGGGCCCTTCCTTCCGCCGCAGCGGCAAAAGTAAGGGCCCGGGTGCCCGCCCGCGCTCTCAGCGCGGGGACACGAAACCGCATTCGTAGGCCGCGATGACCGCTTGAGTGCGGTTGCGGACGCCCAGTTTCGCCAGGGCGCCTGCCACGTGGGTCTTCACCGTCGCCGCGCCCAGGACGAGCTGTTCGGCGATCTCGGCGTTCGACAGGCCCCGGGCCATCAGGCGGAGCACCTCCGCCTCCCGGTCCGACAGCTGCGCGCGCAGCTTGCCCGCGGCCGCCCTCGCCCGGCGGGCCTCCGCGTGTTCCGCCGCGAGGGCGCGCACGGCGGCGGGGAAGAGCAGCGAGTCCGTGCGGGCCACGAGCCGGACGGCCTGGACGAGTTCGTCGGCGCCCGCCCGTTTGAGGAGGAAGCCGCTCGCCCCGGCGCGCAGCGCGTCGTACACGTAGCTGTCGTTCTCGAACGTGGTGACGACGATGACGCGCGGCGGGGAGTCCATGCCGCCGAGCAGCTGCTCGGTGGCCCGGATCCCGTCGACCTCGGGCATCCGTACGTCCATCAGGACGACGTCGGGGCGCAGTTCGCGGACGACGGAGACCGCTTCCGCGCCGGTCGTGGCCTCGCCGACGACCTCCAGGTCCTCCTCGGCGCCCAGGATCGCCCGCAGGGCGGTCCGCACCATGCGCTCGTCGTCGGCGAGCACGATCCGCAGGGGCGCCGTCACCGGCCCGCACCCCCGCTCAGCGGCAGGCGGACGGCGAGCCGCCACACCCCGTCCCGCTCGCCGGAGCTGCTGCTGCCGCGCAGCAGCCGGGCCCGTTCGGCTATGCCCGTCAGACCGCGGCCGCCGCCGGTGCGGCGGTGCGCGCGGCCGGGGGCCTTGTCGGGGTTGACCGGATTCTCCAAGGCGACCTCCACGGCGTCGTCGTGCACGGTGATCCGCAGCAGCACGGGCACCCGGCCCGCGTGCCGCAAGGCATTGGTGAGGCCCTCCTGCACGATCCGGTACGCCTCGCGGGAGACGACCGGCGGCACGCCGTCCAGGGCCGGAGATGCGGCGAGGGTGACGGTGCCGCCCGCGGCGCGGGTGCGCTCCAGCAGCCCGTCGAGGTCGGCGAGGGTCGGCGCCGGCGCGGCGGACGCGGCGCCGTCCTCGCGCAGCAGCCCCAGGACGGTGTCCAGTTCGCCGACCGCCTCGCGCGTCGTCTCCTCGATCGCGGCCAGCGCCTGCCGCGCGAACTCCGGGTCGGCGTCGAGGACCTTGCGCGCCGCGCTCGCCTGCAGGGTGACCGCGCTCAGCGCGTGCCCCACGGAGTCGTGCAGTTCGCGCGCCAGCCGGTTGCGCAGGGCCAGCCGCATGGCGTGCTGCTCGGCCTCGGCCAGCCGGTCGGCGGCCGTCGGGCCGAGGAGGACGGGCGCGCAGCGCGCGAGGAGCGCGCCCGCGCCCCCCGACACCCCGGCGAGCAGGACCAGCACCGCCAAGCCGGCGGGCACCGACAGCAGTGTCCACGGGAAGGCCAGGTTTCCCAGCCCGTACGGGGCGTCCTCGCCGCCGGGGACGCCGGTGAACGGCAGGGCGATGAGCATCAGCGCGAACGGGGGCGTGGCCAGCGACATGCCGCTCACGATGCCGCCGGCCAGCAGGTGCAGGGTGTACCAGACGGCGGTCCGCCCGCGCGCGGCCCGCGACTCGCCCGGGCCCGTCGCGAGCGCCTCCTCCGGCACCCCGCACAGGGCGCGTGCCGCCGCCGACTCCAGCGTCCGCACGAAGGGCACCAGCGCGGTCACCGCCGCCGGCACCAGCGCCAGCGCGAAGACGCCGAACTGCCGGCCGAGCGAGGAGGGGAAGAGGATGTTCGTGTCGCTGACGAAGACCGCCGTCAGCGTGCTCGCCAGCAGGTAGTACGGCATGAGCAGCGCCCCGCCGAGCAGCAGGTGCACCCACCGCAGCCGGGCGCGGCCACCCACCAGGGCGACCGCACCGCGCCGGAGGAGAGCCGTCACAGCGCGGCGGCCCGGGCGGAGCGCCGGACGAAGAAGCGTGCGCCGCCGGCGGCGAGGACGAGCGGACCGATGATCACTTGCACAGCGTAGGCGAGAGCCGTCGCCGCGGCGTCCGTCAGGATGGCCGCCGCGCGGAGCACGCGGCGCTTGGTGGCGTGGTCGTCCGGGACGGTCGTCGTACTGGTCATGTGACCAGCGTTCCGTCCGGCGGGCGCCGGCGCGTCGCTCTGACCGGCGGACTTCCTCCGCCGAGAGGGGGAGGGGCGGCTAGTTCTCAGGCAGGGGACGGGAGGCCCGCATGGACAGACCGGTGGATGGACCACCGGTAGGGACGACCGGACGGACTGGTGGAACGGGCTGATGGCCGGACTGATGGGCGGACTGGTGGACGGGTCGATCGCCGGACGCGCATAGTGGGTGGGCATGGAGAGCCTGGCCCCCGCACACTTCGCGCCCGAGACCGTCTACCTCAACACCGCCGCCACCGGGCTCGTGCCCGCGCCCGCCGTCGCCGCCATGACCGAGGCCGCCACCGCGTTCTCGCTGGGCCGCCCTGGTGCGGAGGACCACTACCCGGTCGTGGAGGCCGTCCGCGCCGCCTTCGCCCGGCTCGTCGGCGTGCCCGCCCGGCAGGTCGCCACCGGGGGTTCGGCCGCCGTCTTCTGCGGGCTCGTCGCCCAGTCGTTGCCCGAGGGATCGGAAGTCCTCTGCGCGGAGGGGGACTTCAGCTCCCTCGTCAACCCCTTTCACGTGCGGCCCGGGCTCCGCGTCCGCACCGTTCCCCTGGAGAAGATCGCGGACGCGGTGGGGCCCGGGACCGCGCTCGTCGCCGTCAGTGCCGTCCAGTCGGCCGACGGCCGCCTCGCCGGCCTCGGGGCGATCGGCGAGGCCGCCCGCGCCCACGGCGCCCGTACGCTCGTCGACGTCAGCCAGGCCGCGGGCTGGCTGCCCGTCGACGCGGGCGCGCACGACTTCACCGTCTGCGTCGGCTACAAGTGGCTGATGGGGCCCCGCGGGACGGCCTACCTCACCGTCCCCGAGGACCTCGGCGGCCTCACCCCCGTCTTCGCCGGGTGGGTGGCGGGGGAGGACCCCTGGAACAGCACCTACGGGCAGGTCTCGCTCGCCCGCTCGGCCCGCCGCTACGACGAGAACCCCGCCCTCCTGCCCTACACCGGTGCCCTGGCCGGCCTCCGGCTCGTCGAGGAACTCGGGACGGACCGGATCGCCGCGCACGACCGGGCCCTCGCCGGCCGCTTCCGCACGGGGCTCGCCGCGCTCGGGCACCGGCCCGCTCCGGCGGAGGACTCCGCCGTCGTCTCGGTCCCCGGCCTCGGCCACGCGGCGGAGCGCCTCGCCGCGGCAGGCGTACGCGTCAGCGCCCGCGCCGGAGGGCTGCGGGCGTCCTTCCACCTCTACAACAGCTCGTCCGACGTGGACCGCGTCCTGGAGGCGCTGGTCTGACCGAGCGGTGACGCGGCGGCCCCGCCGCGTCACCGCCCGGACCGGTTACCCCACCGGCGTGAAGTCCCGCGCCCCCACGAAGTCCGGGCGGCGGGACGGGGCCGCGAACGGCTCGACCGCCGTGTTCTCCACGCTGTTGAAGACGATGAAGACGTTGCTGCGCGGGAAGGGCGTGATGTTGTCGCCGGACCCGTGCATGCAGTTGCAGTCGAACCACGTCGCGGAACCGGCCGCGCCCGTGAAGAGCCGGATGCCGTGCCGCCCGGCCAGCGCGGCGAGCGCGCTGTCCGACGGCGTGCCGGCCTCCTGCATCCGCAGGGACCGCTTGTAGTTGTCCCGCGGCGTCACGCCCGCGCAGCCCAGGAACGTCCGGTGCGACCCCGGCATGATCATCAAGCTGCCGTTGGTGTCGAGGTTCTCCGTCAGCGCGATCGACACCGACACCGTCCGCATCCGCGGCAGCCCGTCCTCCGCGTGCCAGGTCTCGAAGTCCGAGTGCCAGTAGAACCCGGAGGCCCCGAAGCCCGGCTTGACGTTGACCCGCGACTGGTGGACGTAGACGTCCGAGCCGAGGATCTGCCGCGCCCGCCCCACCACGCGCGGATCGCGCACGAGCCGTGCGAACACCTCGCTGATCCGGTGCACTTCGAACACCGACCGCACGTCCTGCGAGTGCGGTTCCACGACCGCTCTCTCGTCGGCCCGCACCGCCGGGTCGGCGATCAGCCGGTCGAGCTCGGCGCGCAGGACCTGCACCTCGTCCGGTGCGAGCATCTCGTCGACGGTGAGGAACCCGTCGCGTTCGTAGCCCGCGAGACCGGCCGCGTCGATGGGCCCGGGCGTGCCGGTGCCGATGCCGATGCCGGCACCGGAGGCGGGTGCGGACCCGGGCCACACCACGGGGTCACGGCGCGGGACGGCCACCTCGTGCGTGCCGCGCGTGGGGTAGAGGTCGGTGACCGCGGCCATGCTTCAGCCCTCCTCCGTCAGCAGCGGGTAGACGCCGTTCTCGTCGTGGTCCTCCCGTCCCGTGACCGGCGGGTTGAAGACGCACACGCAGCGGAAGTCGGTCTTGGGGCGCAGGGTGTGCCGCTCGTGGCCGTCGAGCAGGTACATCGTGCCGGGGGAGATCCAGTGCTTCTCGCCGGTCTCGTCGTCGGTGAGCTCGGCCTCGCCCTCCACGCACAGCACGGCCTCGATGTGATTGGCGTACCACATGGAGGTTTCCGTGCCGGCGTAGAGGACCGTCTCGTGCAGGGAGAAGCCGACCCGCTCCTTGGCGAGCACGATCCGCTTGCTCTCCCACGTACCGGACTTGGCCTTGACGTGGCGGTCGGTGTTCTCGATGTCCTGGAGGGAACGGACGATCACGGGTTGTTCCTTTCTTTCGGTACTTGCGGTGGTCAGGGCCGTCAGGCCGTCTCGCGGACCGCGCGGGCGACGATCCGCAGGCCCTCGTCCAGCTCCTCGGGGGAGATCGTCAGGGCGGGCAGCAGCTTGAGGACCTCGCCCTCGGGGCCCGATGTCTCCACGAGCAGGCCGAGCTCGAACGCCCGCCGGGCGACCGCCGAGGCCCGGGTCTTGTCGGCGAACTCCAGTCCCCACACGAGCCCGCGGCCCCGGTAGTGCGCGCCCAGCTCCGGGTGTTCGGCGCAGATCGCGCGCAGCGCCTCCTCGGCCTGCTCGCCGCGGGCGAGGGTCTGCTTCTCCATCTGCCCGTCGGTCCAGTACGCGTCGAGCGCCGCGGCGGCGGTGACGAAGGAGGGGTTGTTGCCGCGGAACGTGCCGTTGTGCTCGCCGGGCTCCCAGACGTCGAGCTCCGGGCGGAAGAGAGTGAGCGACATGGGCAGGCCGTAGCCGCCGATGGACTTCGAGAGCGTCACGATGTCCGGGGTGATGCCCGCCTCCTCGAACGAGAAGAAGGCGCCGGTGCGGCCGCAGCCCATCTGGATGTCGTCCACGATCAGCAGCATGTCGTGGCGCTCGCACAGCGCGGCGAGCCCGCGCAGCCACTCGGGGCGGGCCACGTTGATGCCGCCCTCGCCCTGCACCGTCTCGACGATGACGGCGGCGGGGGTGTTCAGGCCCGAGCCCTGGTCTCCCAGCAGCCGCTCGAACCACAGGAAGTCCGGCACCTGGTCGTCGAGGTAGTGGTCGAACGGCATCGGCGTGCCGTGCACCAGGGGGATGCCCGCGCCGGCCCGCTTGAAGGCGTTGCCGGTGACGGCGAGCGAGCCCAGCGACATGCCGTGGAAGGCGTTGGTGAAGGACACGATCGCCTCGCGGCCCTTGACCTTGCGGGCCAGCTTCAGCGCGGCCTCCACGGCGTTGGTGCCCGTCGGGCCGGGGAACATCACCTTGTACGGCAGGTCGCGCGGGCGCAGCACGACGTCCTGGAAGGCCTCCAGGAAGGCGCGCTTGGCGGTGGTGCCCATGTCCAGGCCGTGGGTGACGCCGTCGCGTTCGATGTAATCGATCAGGGCGCGTTTGAGGACCGGGTTGTTGTGCCCGTAGTTGAGCGCCCCGGCGCCGGCGAAGAAGTCGAGGTAGGTGTGGCCGTCCTCGTCGTACATCCGGCTGCCCTGGGCCCGGTCGAAGACCGCGGGCCAGCTGCGGCAGTAGCTGCGCACCTCCGACTCCAGGGCCTCGAAGACGCTGAGTGCGGGCGGGGTGATGGTCATGGGGGTGCTCCTGTCGGTGCGTGAGGGTTCTCAGTGGGCGAGATGTCTCAGTGCGCGAGGGGGCCGATGCGGTGCAGGACCTCGGGGTCGTGCCCCGTCTCGGGGAACAGCCCGCCGTGGAAGAGGACTTCACGCTCCACGGGGGCGCGGTGCCGCTCGGCGAAGGAGGCGAACAGGCGGTTGGAGGCGGTGTTGCCGGGCGTGACGGTGGTCTCGATCCCGTCGATGCCGCTCTCGCTCTCGCGGGCGACCCGTGTGACGAGGCCCTCCAGCAGCGCGGCGGCCAGGCCGCGGCCCCGGTGCGGGCGGTCCACGGCGACCTGCCACACCACGAGGGTGCGGGGGCGGGCGGGCCGGACGTAGCCGGTGATGAAGCCGGCGGGCTCCCCGTCGCCGGTGCGGCGGGCCACGGCCGAGGTGGCCGCGAAGTCGCGGCACCACAGCAGGTAGCTGTACGAGGAGTTGAGGTCCAGGGTTCCCGAGTCGCGGGCGATGCGCCAGATCGCGGCTCCGTCCTCGACGCGCGGGACGTCGAGCGTGAGGTCCTCCGGCATTTCCGGGAATTCCCGGAGGGAGGCGGGACGGGCACGTGCAAGGTCTGCTTGTGCTGCGGTCATGCGGAGGGAATTTACCGATGCGGATCGGAAATCGCACCGGGGGTCCGGGTTACCCGGAGGCAGGTGGTTGTGTTATCGCGCGGAGGCGCGGGGGCGCGCAAAGCGGGTGGGGGATGGGATAGTTTGCCCGTTAATATCCGGGCAAATCGCGGGCTGTGTGGAGTGCGTCACAGGCGATCGCGGGGGTCGTGAATTCGCTTGCTGAAGCGTAAGGAAAATGCTGCGTTTAGGGTGCGGGAAAGCGGGCATGAGAATGCGCGGAGAGTTGTCTCCGGAATTACTGGAGAGGAGTTCCGGGGAATTGCCCTACGCGGCTGGACGCCACCCCGGCAGCGCCCCGGCGACGGCCCCTTGGCGGGCGGGAGGAGCGGGCTCGTACAGTGCGGTCCATGAGCGACAGTGGGGTGCTGCACATCAAGGGGCGGGTGCTCGTCGGCGCGGACCCGGACGGCGGGGTGCGCGACGAGCTGTGGGCCGTCGACGGCCGGATCACCTTCGAACGGCCGGTGGGGGCGCGGGACGTCACCACCGTCGAGGGCTGGGCGCTGCCCGGCCTCGTGGACGCGCACTGCCACGTGGGCCTCGACGCCCACGGTCCGGTCGACGAATCCACCGCCGAGAAGCAGGCGCTCACCGACCGGGACGCGGGAGCGCTGCTGCTGCGCGACGCAGGCTCCCCCTCGGACACGCGCTGGATCGATGACCGCGAGGACCTGCCGCGCATCATCCGTGCCGGGCGCCACATCGCGCGCACCCGCCGGTACATCCGCAACTACGCGCACGAGATCGAGCCGGACGACCTCGTCGCGTACGTGGCGCGGGAGGCGCGGCGCGGGGACGGGTGGGTCAAGCTCGTCGGGGACTGGATCGACCGCGAGACGGGCGACCTGTCCTTCTGCTGGCCGCGCGGGGAGGTCGCGGCCGCGATCGCCGAGGCGCACCGCCTCGGGGCGCGCGTGACCGCGCACTGCTTCGCGGAGGAGTCGCTGGCGCCGCTCGTGGAAGCGGGCATCGACTGCATCGAGCACGCCACCGGGCTCACCGAGGAGACCATTCCGCTGTTCGCCGAGCGCGGGGTCGCCATCGTGCCGACCCTCGTCAACATCGCGACGTTTCCGCGGCTCGCGGACGGCGGCGAAGGGAAGTTCCCGCGCTGGGCGGACCACATGCGGCGCCTGCACGCCCGGCGCTACGAGACGGTGCGGGCGGCGTACGACGCGGGCATCCCGGTCTTCGTCGGCACGGACGCGGGCGGCTCTCTTGCGCACGGCCTGGTAGGCCAGGAGGTAGACGAACTGGTCAAAGCCGGCCTGCCCCCGCTCGCGGCCCTGTCGGCCACCACGTGGTCGGCCCGGTCCTGGCTCGGCCGCCCGGGCCTGGAGGAGGGCGCCCCGGCCGACATCGTCGTCTACGAGACGGACCCGAGGGCGGACGTGAGAGTCCTGGGCTCGCCGAAGCGGGTGATTCTGCGGGGGAGGGTGATCCGCTAGCCACGGGGTGACCTGCGGTCGGCTTGGCCCGGGGCCCGGGGTTCAGTGTGTGTCGCCGGGGTCGGCGTCTTCCTCCGCCGCGGTGGTGTTCCGCCACGGTGATGGTTTCCGGCGGTGCCTGGCCTGCCTGGGGTCGGCTGGGCACCGCCGGGTGCGTTTGGTGGGGGTTGCGCGCCGTGGCGGCGGGGAAGAGGGGCGTGGCCCGGGTGGTGTGGCGGGTTGCTTCCGGTGTGGCTGCGGGCCGGGCAACTTCCTCCGCCGCGGCGGTGATCGGCCACGGTGGTGGTGTCCGGCGGTGCCTGGCCTGCCTGGGGCCGGCCGGGCACCCGCCGGGGGCGGTGAGCCGCACCGGTCGGTGTGCGGGCCTGAGGCCGGCGTCTTCCTCCGCCGCGGCGACGATGCGCCACGATGGTGGTTCGCGGCGGTGCCTGACGGCCTGCGGTCGGCTCGGCGACGCCGGGGGGCGTGTCATGGCGGTGCAGACCGCTAGGGGTGGGGGCGCCTTGACATCCAGGCTGCTAGCGCCGCGCCCGAGACGTTGTGCCATACCGAGAAGATCGCCGCCGGCAGCGCCGCCGCCGGGCTGAAGTGGGCCGTGGCCAGTGACGCCGCCAGGCCCGAGTTCTGCATGCCGACCTCGAAGGCCATCGCCCGGCTCGACGGGCGGCCGAGCCGGGCCAGCCGGCCCGCCGCGTAGCCGAGGGCCAGGCCGAGGCCGTTGTGGAGGACGACGGCGAGGAGGACCAGCGCGGCGGCGTCCTTGATGCGGGACGCGCTGCCCGAGACCACGATGAGGACGAGGACGGCGATCGTCAGCGCCGAGAGCACCGGCAGGGCGCGCAGCACCTTGGCGACCCACCGCCCCGCGGCCATCCGCACGAGCGTCCCGCCGAGCACCGGCACGAGCACGGTCTTGAGGATGTCGGTGAGCATCGCGCCCGCGTCCACGTCCAGGAACCGGTCCGCCAGCAGCAGCGTCAACGGCGGGGTGACGAGCGGCGCGACGAGCGTGGAGACGGTGGCGACGGACACGGACAGGGCGACGTCCCCGCGCGCGAGGTACGTGACGACGTTGGACGCCGTGCCGCTCGGCGCGCAGCCGACGAGGATCACCCCGGCGGCCAGCTGCGGCGGCAGCCCGAGCACCGTGGCGATCAGCCAGCCCAGCCCCGGCATGATCACGTAGTGGGCGGCGAGGCCGAGCCCGACCGCCCAGGGCCGCTTGGCGACGGCGCGGAAGTCCTCGCCGGTGAGCGTGAGGCCCATCGTGAACATCACGACGCCCAGCAGCCAGGGCACGGCCGGCGCCCAGCCGGTGAAGTGGGAGGGGGCGGCGAGCCCCACCCCTCCGGCGGCGACGACGAGCAGGGGGAACACGGTGACAGCCAGCCGCGCCGTCCGGTCGGCGGCTGTCGGGGCTATCCGCGGGGTCGGCATACGTCGGCACCTTAGCGATCAAGCCCGCCTCCCGAACAGGGGTGACGCCAGTGACAAGGATCAACTCCCGCGCCCAGCGAATCGAAAGCCGTTGCGGAAACAACCCGTTGGGGTGAACTGACCTCAGGAGGGCGCCCCTTCACCCTCCGGGGGTCAAATATGGCGGGGTCCCAGCCGCCGGCGCGAGCTGTCCCCCCTACGTCGCGGGCGGCGCGGCCCTCCTCGTCGCCGCAGGGGCGGGCGCCCTCGTCGTCACCCGCCGCCGCTCGGCGGCCCGCCGCGGCGACTGAACGAAGGGCAGCCCCTCGCCCTCAGCCCTCGGCCAGCGCCTTGCCGAGGGCCTCCGCGAAGCGGTCCGTGGTCGCCCGGTCCCGGACCGCGAGGCGCAGGTAGTCCGGCCCGAGCCCCGGGAACGTGTCGCCGCGGCGCACCGCGAACCCCAGCCCCCGCAGCCTGCCCCGCACGGCCGCGGCGCCCCGCACCCGGATCAGCAGGAACGGCCCGGCCGCCGGCCCGTGGACCCGGACCCCCTCGAACTGGCCCACGGCCGCTGCGAGATAGGTCCGGTCCTCGGCGAGGCGGTCCGCGGCGCGCGCGGCCTCCGCGAGGGCCGGGGGAGCGCTGCACACCTCCGCCGCGGCCAGCGCCGGCGACGACACCGGCCACAGCGGCTGGGCCCGCTCCAGCCTGGCTATGGTGCCGGGCGACGCGAGCACGTAGCCGATCCGCAGCCCCGCCAGCCCCCAGGTCTTGGTGAGGCTGCGCAGCACGATCAGCCCGGGCAGGTCCGTGACGGACGCCAGCGACTCCGCCTCGCCCGGCACCGCGTCCATGAACGCCTCGTCGACCACCAGCGTCCGCCCCGGCCGGGCGAGCCGCGCCAGGTCCCGCGCCGGGTGGAGGACGGACGTGGGGTTGGTCGGATTGCCGACGACGACCAGGTCCGCGTCGCCCGGCACCGCACGCGGATCCAGCCGGAACCCGTCCGCCTCGTCGAGCAGCACCCGCTCCACCCGGTGCCCGGCGTCCCGCAGCGCCGCCTCCGGCTCCGTGAACTGAGGGTGCACCACCACCGGCCGCCGCACCCGCAGCGCCCGCGCGAGCAGGACGAACGCCTCCGCGGCCCCCGCCGTCAGCAGCACGCGCTCCTCCGGCAGCCCGTGCCGCTCCGCCACCGCCCGCCGGGCGGCCCGCCCGTCCGGATAGGCGGCGAGGCCGTCGAGCGACGCGGCGATGTGCTCGCGCAGCCACACCGGGGGCGTGCCCGCCCGTACGTTCACCGCGAGGTCCGTCAGCTCCGCGCCGGCACCCCGCACTTCGGCGTCACCGTGGTGGCGCAGGTCGGGTTCGCTGGGAGTGTGCATGGCCGCGGGCCGCCTTCTCTCGTCCGTTTGCTGCTGGTCGTCGTTCACACGTCTTGCGGGCGTGGAAATCGCCCGCCCCAAGACCGTACTGACGGCTGCGGAACGACCGTCAAGCGGGTCCGTACGCCACCGCACACGTCACCCGCGCAGACTTCCGCTTCCCCACGGCCAGTACCCCGCCCTCCCCGGCCGCCAGCAGCGCCGCCGCCTCCGCCACCGCGGGCGTCCCCACGGCGGCCAGCGCGGCGGCCGAAGGGTCCGGCACCGCGACGCCGGCCAGCGCACCGGCCCCGTACACCCGCAGTGGCACGCCCAGCTCGGCCGCCGCCTCCACCAGGCCGCCCTCGCCCGCCTTCGCCTCGGCCGTCGCCAGCGCCGCCGGCCGCAGCCCGCGCACCCCGGCCTCCGTCAGCGTCCGCTCCACCAGCTCCAGCACCTCCGCGGCCGCCACGCCGCGCCGGGCGCCCACCCCCACGTACACGGCGCGTGCGGCGAGTACGGGTGCGAGGGCCGGACCGGCGGGAGATACTGCAGCCGCGAGAGGGGTGGAAGCGTGCCGGTCGTGATCGCCATGGGCGCGTTCCTGATGACGCTGCTCGGCGGCTGGGCCGCGCACCGCATCACCGACCGCAGACACCTCGTCCTGGGGTTCGCGGGCGGGCTGATGCTCGGCGTCGTCGGCCTCGACCTGCTGCCCGAGGCCCTGGAGGCCGCCGGCCACGACGTCTTCGGCGTGCCGGCCGCCCTGCTGTGCTTCGTCGCCGGCTTCCTCGCCGCCCACATGGTCGAGCGGCTCCTCGCCGTCCGCAAGGCCGCCCACGGCGTCAGCGCCGCCGAACGCACCCCGCAGGTCGGCCTCACCGCGGCCGCCGCCCTCGTCGGTCACAGCGCCATGGACGGCGTCGCCATCGGCGCGGCCTTCCAGGTCGACCACGGCGTGGCGGTCGCCGTCGCCGTGGCCGTCATCGCGCACGACTTCGCGGACGGCTTCAACACGTACACGATCACCGACCTGTACGGGAACGACCGGCACCGCGCCCTCCTGATGCTCACCGCGGACGCCGTCGCCCCCCTCATCGGCGCGGCGTCCACCCTGCTGTTCACCCTTCCGGCCGGATTCCTCGGCGTCTACCTCGGCTTCTTCGGCGGCGTCCTGCTCTACCTGGCCACGTCCGACATCCTCCCCGAGGCCCACCACACCCACCCGGCCGTCTCCACCCTCGCCTGCACGGCGGCCGGGGCGGGCTTCATCTGGCTGGTCGTGGGCCTCGCTCACTGACACCGCCCGCGCGGGCGCCTGCGCCCGCCACCAGCCGGGCGGCCGTGCCCGGGGCGCCCGCCCAGTGCACGTGCAGGTACGAGGCGTGCACCCCGTCGCGTACGAAGCCCTCCGTGCGGCGCTCCGGGTGGGTGAACCCCCAGGCGGGGGCCCCGCCCGCGCCCGGCTCGGTCACCGTGCGGTGGAACTCGTGCCCCCGCACGCGCGTGCCCGCCTGCGCCAGCACGTTGTCCGCGATGGCCACCGCCTCGCGGTAGCCGAGGGTGAGGCGGCCGGACATGCGGGCGTCCGCGGGGAGCACGCCGCACATAGGCTTGCCGTCCAGGGAACGGGAGAGGTAGAGCAGGCCCGCGCACTCGGCGACGACCGGGGCGCCGGTCGCCGCGAGGGCCGCGACCTCCTTGCGGAGGGGTTCGTTCGCGGAGAGTTCGGGGGCGTAGACCTCGGGGAATCCGCCGCCTATGACGAGGGCGGCGGTGCCTTCTGGGAGGGCCTCGTCGCGGAGGGGATCGAAGGTGACGACCTCCGCGCCTGCGGCCTTCAGGAGTTCCGTGTGCTCCGCGTACGAGAAGGTGAAGGCCGGGCCGCCGGCTACGGCGATCACTGGTTTGTTCTTCGGGTGCGGCCCGGTAGGGGTGGGGTGGGAAGCCGGGGCGCCTGCCCGCAAACCATGGGGAGCCCATGGCTCGTCAACCAGTGGCGGCGCGCTGCGCGCCAAGGCCAGCAGCCCCTCCAGGTCGCAGCCCTCCCTGACCCTCGCGGCCTGGGCCGCCACCGCGTCCGTCGCTTCGGTGCTGCGTTCGGCCACCGGCACCAGGCCCAGGTGGCGCGAGGGCGTGTGGACCTGCTCGGCGCGGCGCACCGCGCCCAGGACCGGCACGCCCGACTCCGTCAGCGCCTCCCGCAGCAGCGCCTCGTGCCGGTCCGAGCCGACCTTGTTGAGGATGACGCCCGCGACCCGTACCTCCGGGTCCCAGGACGCGAAGCCGTGCACCAGCGCGGCCACCGACCGCGACTGCGACGACGCGTCGACGACCAGGACGACCGGGGCCTTGAGCAGCTTGGCCACGTGTGCCGTCGACGCCAGCTCGCCCTGCCCGCTCGCCCCGTCGTAGAGGCCCATCACGCCCTCGACGACCGCGACGTCGCAGCCCGCGGCCCCGTGCAGGAACAGCGGGGCGATCCGGTCCGGGCCGCACATGTACGCGTCCAGGTTGCGGCCGGGACGGCCCGTCGCGAGCGCGTGGTAGCCCGGGTCGATGTAGTCCGGGCCGACCTTGTGCGGCGACACGGCGAGCCCCGCGTCCGCGAAGGCCCGCATCAGGCCGGTGGCCACCGTGGTCTTGCCGCTGCCGGAGGCCGGGGCGGCGATGACCAGGCGGGGGATGTGCGTACTCACCACTCGATGCCCCGCTGGCCCTTCTGCCCGGTGTCCATCGGGTGCTTGACCTTGGACATGTCGGTGACCAGGTCGGCGAAGTCGACGAGCGCCTGCGGGGCGTTGCGGCCCGTGATCACCACGTGCTGGGTGCCGGGGCGGTCGCGCAGCACCTCGATCACCTCGTCCGTGTCGATCCACCCCCAGTGCAGGGGGTAGGCGAACTCGTCCAGCACGTAGAGCTTGTACGTCTCGGCCGCCAGGTCGCGCTTGACCTGCTCCCAGCCCTCGCGCGCCTTGTCCTCGTTGCTCTGCTCGCCGTCCTTGGGGTCCCGCTGGATCCACGACCAGCCCTCGCCCATCTTGTGCCAGGCGACCGTGCCGCCCTCGCCCGACGCACCGAGCACCCGCAGCGCGTTCTCCTCGCCGACCTTCCACTTCGCCGACTTCACGAACTGGAACACCCCGACCGGCCAGCCCTGGTTCCACGCCCGCAGCGCCAGGCCGAAGGCCGCCGTGGACTTGCCCTTGCCGAGGCCGGTGTGGACGAAGACCAGCGGCCGGTTGCGGCGCTGACGCGTGGTGAGTCCGTCGTCGGGAACGACGGTCGGCTGTCCCTTGGGCATTACGCGGCCTTCCTGGTGTGTGCGGTCCGTACGGTACGTACGAGCGCGGAGACGCTGTCCGCGCGCAGCTCGTCCAGCGTCACGACCGGGCCGCGCAGCTCCCGGCCCAGCTCGGCGGCGAGCCCGAGCCGCACCGGCCCCTGCTCGCAGTCCACGACCACCGACGCCGTGCCCTCGCCGGCCAGCAGCCGGGCGGCGCGCGCCGCCCTCGCCAGCGGCTCCGGGCCGCCGGTGGCCCGGCCGTCGGTGACGACGACCAGCAGCGGGCGCCGGGACGGGTCGCGCAGCCGCTCCACCCGCAGCACCTCGTGCGCCTGCAGGAGGCCCGCCGCCAGGGGCGTGCGCCCGCCGGTCGGCAGCTTCTCCAGCCGTGCCGCGCCCGTGTCCACCGAGGACGTCGGCGGCAGCGCCACGTCCGCGCCGGCGCCCCGGAACGTCACCATGCCGATCTTGTCCCGGCGCTGGTACGCGTCCAGCAGCAGGGACAGCACCGCGCCCTTGACGGCGCTCATCCGCTTGCGGGCGGCCATGGAGCCGGAGGCGTCCACGACGAACAGCACGAGGTTGCCCTCGCGGCCCTCGCGCACCGCCTCCCGCAGGTCGTCGCGGCGGACGACGAGCCCGGCGCCGCTGCGCCCGCGCGCCCGCTGGTGCGGGGCGGCGGCCTGCACCGTGGCGGCCAGGTGGAGCTTGGACAGGGCGCCGCGGGGGCGGCGGGCCCCGGTCGTCCGGCCGTGGGCCGTCCGGGCCCGCGACCGGCGGCCGTCGGCGCCCTCCCCGAGCCCGGGGACGTCGAACTTGCGGGTGCGGAAGGGGTCGGCCGCGGCGACGGCCGGGGCCTCGGGGGCCTCCCCGCGGGCGGGGGCGCCCTCGGGGGCGTCCGGGCTCTCCGGGGAGGCGGGCTCGGGGCCGGCGGGCTCCGGCTCCTGGCGCTGCTGCGGGACGTCGGGCGTGCCGTCGGGGCCCGTGCCGTCCTGCGGGGGCTGCCCGCCGCCGTCGGGGCCGCCGCCCTCGGGGCCGCCGTCGGGCCCGTCGTCGTCCGGGCCCTCGGGCTCCGGCTCCGGCTCGGGCTCCGGCTCGTCGTCCTCGAACCGGCCGAGGATCTCGTCGAGCTTGTCCTCGTCCAGGCCCGGCGCGTCGAAGGGGTTGCGCCGGCGCCGGTGCGGCAGCGACAGCAGTGCCGCCTGCCGTACGTCCGCCGTCGTCACGTCCGTGCGGCCCGCCCACGCGGCGAGGGCCGTCGCGGTGCGCGCGGTCACGATGTCCGCGCGCATGCCGTCCACCTCGAAGCCCGCGCACACGGCGGCGATGCGGCGCAGCGCGCCGTCGCCCAGGCGTACGGACGGCAGCAGCGCGCGGGCGGCGGCGATCCGCTCCCGCAGCGTCTCCTCCTCGGCGGCCCACTTGGCGGCGAACGCGGCCGGGTCCTCGTCGTAGGCCAGGCGGCGGCGCACGACCTCGACGCGCTCGTCGGGCTCGCGCGAGGCCGCGACCTCGACGGTCAGGCCGAAGCGGTCGAGGAGCTGCGGGCGCAGCTCGCCCTCCTCGGGGTTCATGGTGCCGACGAGGAGGAAGCGGGAGGCGTGACGTACGGAGACGCCTTCGCGCTCGACGTAGGAGGCGCCGGTGGCGGCCGCGTCGAGGAGGGCGTCGACCAGATGGTCGCCCAAGAGGTTGACCTCGTCGACGTACAGCACGCCCCGGTGCGCGTCGGCCAGCAGACCCGGCTCGAAAGCCTTCACGCCCTCGCCCAGCGCCCGTTCGATGTCGAGCGCCCCCACGAGCCGGTCCTCGGAGGCGCCGACGGGCAGTTCGACCATGCGGGCGGGACGGGCGGCGTGCGCCGCCCCGTCCTCGTGCGGGCCGTCCGGGCAGGAGGGGTCGGGGGACGCCGGGTCGCACGAGAACCGGCATCCGGCGATGGCGTCGATCCACGGCAGCAGCGTGGACAGGGCGCGCACGGTCGTCGTCTTCGCCGTGCCCTTCTCACCCCGTACGAGCACCCCGCCGATGGACGGCGAGATGGCGTTGAGGAGCAGGCCCAGCCGCATGTCGTCCATGCCGACGACCGCGGTGAACGGGTAGGTGGCCGAGGCCGTCAACGGGTACCCCCTGTGTTGTCGTTCCGCGCGAGCGGAGCCGGTGCGCCCGGCGGTATGAACGGGACCCCCGGGGGAACCCCGTCCTCGATCAGCCGCAGCAGCGCATCCGTGTCCGCGTGTTCCTCGATCAGATCGCCCAGCCGGTCCAGCTGTTCCTCGCGCAGCGCCGCGAAGCTCGTGTCCGGCGCCGGGACGAACGCCCGGCCCGCGGCCTCCGCGACGCGCCGCAGGAACGCCCGCCGGAAGCCGTCGCTCTCCAGCGAGCCGTGCCAGTGCGTGCCCCACACGGCACCCACGCGGCAGCCGTCCAGGCTGTTTCCTTGGTCATCGGAGATGAACGCCTCGTCCCCGCCGCGGACGTCGGCCACACCGTGGTGGATCTCGTAGCCCTCGACGGGCTCGCCCAGGGCCGTGCCCACGGGCCGGGCCAGGGTCTTCTCCACGGCGAAGCGGATGCGCACGGGCAGCAGGCCCAGGCCCTCGACGGTCCCCGCCCGGGACTCCACCTCGTCCTCGATGCGCTCGCCCAGCAGCTGGAAGCCGCCGCAGATGCCGAGGACGGGGCGGCCCTCGGCGGCGCGCCGGGCCAGCGCGTCCGCGAGACCGCGCTCGCGCAGCCAGTTCAGGGCCCGCACGGTGCCGCGGGTGCCCGGCACCACGACCAGGTCCGCGTCGGCGAGCTCCTCGGGGCGGTCCACGAAGCGGACGACCACGCCCGGCTCGGCCGCCAGCGCGTCCACGTCCGTGAAGTTGGACATCAGCGGCACCGCACACACCGCGACCCGCAGCACGTCCGCCCCGTGCGGCGGGGCCACCACCGACTCCCGCACGGCGCCGCGCAGCGAGACGCGCAGGCCGTCCTCCTCGTCGATGCCGAGGCCGTGCGCGAACGGCAGGACGCCGAACGTCCGCCGGCCCGTCAGCTCGTAGAGCATGTCCAGGCCGGGCTCCAGCAGCGTCACGTCGCCCCGGAACTTGTTGACGACGTAACCCGCTATCAGCTCCTGGTCCTCGGGCGAGAGCAGGGCGGTCGTGCCGAAGAACGACGCGAAGACGCCGCCGCGGTCGATGTCGCCGACCACGACCACGGGCAGCCGGGCCGCCCGGGCGATGCCCATGTTGACGATGTCGCTGCGCCGCAGGTTGATCTCGGCCGGGCTGCCGGCGCCCTCGCAGATCACCGCGTCGTGCGTGCGCCGCAACTCCTCCAGGCACTCCGTCACCGTGCCGAACAGCTGCTCCTGACGGCCCGCGTGATAGCCGCGCGCACTGAGCTCGCCCACCGGCTTGCCCATCAGCACGACCTGGCTGCTGCGGTCGCCGCCCGGCTTGAGCAGCACAGGGTTCATGAGGGCGCTGGGCTCCACGCGGGCCGCGGCCGCCTGCATGGCCTGGGCCCGGCCTATCTCCGCGCCCTCACGCGTCACGAACGAGTTGAGCGACATGTTCTGCGCCTTGAACGGCGCGACCTTGACGCCCTTGCGGGACAGCCAGCGGCAGATGCCGGCCGTCACCACGCTCTTGCCCGCGTCCGAGGTGGTGCCGGCCACCAGCAGGCCCCCGCCCAGCGGGCCCGCGGGCCCGCTCCTGTCAGCCGTCACCGGCTCCTCCTCCGTGCGTACCGTGCGAAGCTTCCGACAGAGAGCCTGCCCACCACGGCCGTTCCCAGGGCCAGCAGGGAGATCCGGTGCGAGAGGCGTACGGCGCGCTCGATGTCGTCCGTGGCCACCGGGCGGTTCTCCGCCCCCAGCACGGGACGGTGCTCGACGCGGCCCGCGTACGCGAGGGTGCCGCCCAGGCGCACACCGAGGGCGCCCGCGAACGCGGCCTCCACGGGGCCCGCGTTGGGGCTGGGGTGGCGGGACGCGTCCCGCCGGGCCACCCGCCAGGCGCCGCGCGGATCCGGGCCCGCGAGGACGGCGAGGGCCGCGGTGAGACGGGCGCCGGGCCAGCCGGCGACGTCGTCGAGACGGGCCGAGGCCCAGCCGAAGCGGCGGTAGCGGGGGGACTTGTGGCCCACCATCGCGTCCAGCGTGTTCACCGCCCGGAAGCCCACCAGCCCCGGCACGCCCCCCAGGGCGCCCCACACCAGCGCGCCGACGACGGCGTCGGAGGTGTTCTCGGCGACGGACTCCACGACGGCGCGCGCGATCTGCTGCCCGTCCAGGGCCTGCGGGTCGCGCCCGCACAGGTGCGGCAGGCGCTCGCGGGCGACGTCCACGTCGCCGGCGGCGAGCGCGCCGCCGATGGCGCGGGCCTCGCGGCCCAGGGAGGTGCCCCCGAGCACGGCCCAGGTGGCCGCGGCGGTCAGGGCGACGCCGGCGGGGCGGGAAGAGCGCGCGGCGCGCGCCAGCAGCGCGGCACCGGCGGCGGCGCCGCCCGCGCACAGCAGGGCGTGCACGGCGCCGTGGCCGCGGTGGTCGCGCCACAGGCGCTGCTCGACGGCCTGGGCGGCGCGGCCGAACGCGGCCACGGGGTGGCCGCGGCGGGGGTCGCCCAGGACGCGGTCACCGAGGAAGCCGAGGGCGGCGCCGCACGCGAAACCGATCGGATCGGCACGCATCGGCTCAGACCGCCGTCACGCCTCGGCGGGGGGAGGGGAGTGTGCGGGGCGTTCGGTGGCGGGCGCCGGGCATGACGATGTGTCCTCACTCAGGGTCCGCGCCCTGGCTCGACGTGACCGGCGACCAGAGTCTCCTGGCTCCCGGATCCGCGCCGCCCCGGCCTTCCGGCTCGCCGCCGTGGCATCGCGTGGGGGAGACGCTCCCCGGTGACAGTGGCGGGACCGCGCCGGATTCACACCGGCTTCCTCTGCTGTCGCCGTTTGGCTCCGGAAGTCCACCATGTGCCGCGGGCGCCGTCAACTCACCTCTGACCTGGCCCGACCTGCCGTCCCCGGCTACGCCGAGCGGCCCGGGGCTGCCTGCGGCCCCCGGGAGGGAAACGCAGCGGCCGGGGCCCCCGGTGGGGAGCCCCGGCCGTCGAAGCGGGTCCGGCGGTCAGGCCACGATCAGGTAGATGCCGTACCCCACGGCCGCGGCGCACAGTGCGAAGCAGGCGTACGCGCCGGTGCGCGCCACCACGCCCGGGCCGGCCGCCGGGGCGGTGGCGGTGGGCCCGGCCTTGCGGGACGTGCCCACGATGCCGAGGGTGAAGACGGCCACGAGGCCGAGGGTGGCCACGAGGCTGACGCCGAAGACCTGGCCGAGTGCTGCCCAGTCGATGTTCATGGTGGTTCTCCTCCGTTGCCCGGCGGTCAGCCGGCCGTCGCGGGGGCGGGGGTGGCGGCGGCCGGGGCGGCGGTGGGGCCGGCCGGCGGCGGCGACACGGCCTGGAGGGCCGCGGTGACCACGCCGACGGGCTCCGCCGGGGCCGGGACGACGCCCTGCGGCTCGTTGAGGTCGTTGACGTTGTCGTGCGTGACCGGCTTGCGGCGCGAGGCCACCCAGATCGCGCCGCAGGCGACCAGCGCGAGGACGGCGACCGCGGTCACGCCCCAGTCGCCCTGGTCCGCCAGGAGCGCGGCGCCGGCGCCGACGAGGCCGGCGGCCGGGAGGGTCAGGCCCCAGGCGGCGATCATGCGGCCGGCGGTGGACCAGCGCACCACGCCGCCCTTGCGGCCCATGCCCGCGCCCATGACGGCGCCGGAGCAGACCTGGGTCGTGGAGAGCGCGAAGCCGATGTGGGAGGAGGCCAGGATGGTGACGGCGGCGCCGGTCTGGGCGGCGAAGCCCTGCGGCGGCTGGATGTCGGCCAGGCCCTTGCCGAGGGTGCGGATGATGCGCCAGCCGCCGAGGTAGGTGCCGAGCGCGATGGCGATGCCGGCGGAGGCGATGACCCACATCGGCGGGTCGGCGTCCACGCCCAGGGCGCCGCCGGAGATCAGCGCGAGGGTGATGACGCCCATGGTCTTCTGGGCGTCGTTGGTGCCGTGGGCGAGGGAGACCAGGGCGGCCGAGGCGATCTGCCCGGCGCGGTAGCCCTTGGCGCTGGCCTCGGGGTCGGCGTTGCGCGCCAGGCGGTAGGTCATGCGGGTGGCCAGCACGGTCGCCAGGCCGGCCACGACCGGGGCGACGACGGCGGGGATGAGGACCTTCATGACGACGGCGTCACCGTGGACGGCGCCGGTGCCCACCGAGGCGATGGTCGCGCCGATCAGGCCGCCGAACAGCGCGTGCGAGGAACTGGAGGGCAGGCCCGCGAGCCAGGTGAGCAGGTTCCAGACGATCGCGCCGACCAGTCCGGCGAAGATGATCTCCGGCCGGATTCCTGATTCGTCGACGATGCCCTTGGAGATCGTCGCCGCGACCTCCACGGACAGGAAGGCGCCTACGAGATTGAGCACGGCCGACATGGCCACCGCGACCTTGGGCTTGAGCGCCCCGGTGGAGATGGTGGTGGCCATGGCGTTGGCCGTGTCGTGGAAGCCGTTCGTAAAGTCGAACACCAAGGCCGTGACGATCACGATCCCGATGAGAAGCGTGATGTGTTCCATTCACCCAGGCAATCAGCTCGATGGTCAGTACAGCGTGGACCGTAAAGACCCTGGGTGAACGGAAGGTGAACTGGGTCGGACTGATCAGTGACGCGAGCCGGAGGCGGGGGACGGATGGACGGGTGGACGGACGGATGGAGGGACGGACGGATGGAGGGACGGATGAAAGAGAGCGAACAGATCCGCCGGGCATGGGCCGACGTCGTGGCCACGGCCCGGCGCACCACGGCCGACGGCCTCGTGGTGGGCACCTCGGGCAACGTCTCCGCACGGGTCGGGGAGGCCGTCGTCGTCACCCCGAGCGGCATCCCCTACGACCGGCTGACCCCGCGCGACCTGGTCGCCGTCGACCTGGAGGGCCGCCCGCTCCTGGGCGATCTGGCCCCCACCAGCGAGCTTCCCCTGCACCTCGCGGTCTACCGCGCCACCGGCGCCGTCGCGATCGTGCACACCCACGCCGTGCACGCCACGGCCGTCTCCACCCTCGTCGACGAGCTGCCGCTGATCCACTACATGGCCGGAGCCCTCGGCGGTCCGGTCCGCGTCGCCCCTTACGCCCTCTACGGCAGCGACGAGCTGGCCGCGCACGCTCTGGAGGCCCTCACCGGCCGCACCGGCTGCCTCCTGCGCAACCACGGAACCCTCACGTACGGCGCGAGCCTCGACCAGGCGTACGACCGCACCGCCCAGCTGGAGTGGATGTGCCGGGTCTGGCTCACCGCATCCTCGGTACCCGGCCGCGCGCCCACCCTCCTCACTCCGGCCCAGACCGAACAAGCCAGGGAAAAACTCCGCGACTACGGCCGCCCGTAGGCCACCCTAGGGCCACCTGTGACCTCCGCCACCCCACTGCGACGGAGTCCGGCGGTGCCGTGCCGGCGGCTGGTCCGGCACCGCCGGTAGGGCGCGTGGCGGTTGCGCGCCGCGGCGGCGGCAGAAGTTTCCGGCTCGGCCCGTGCGGCGGGACGCCCGCCGCCCCGCCGCCGCCAGGCGTCTCGCCCACTGGCCGGTGCCGGGCCGGCCGCCCACACTGGAGAGCATGGGCATACGGACCACGGCGGCCGTGGCCGCCGTCACGGCTTTCGGTGCCGGTGCGGCCGCCCTGGCGGCCGGACGGTACGCCTCCGACGCCGCCCTGCGGGCTTCCCCCGGCGGGCCGCCGCCCGACCAGCCGCGGCTCGCCGTCCACGCCGTCGACGGCGACTTCATCACCCTCACCCGCCACCAGGCCTCGCTGCGCCCGGGCACCTACGGGCTGACCGGAAGCGGCCTGCACGCCGTCGTCGGCTCCGTCGTCCAGGACGCGCCGCACGCCGCCGACGCCGTGGTGCGCCGCCTGGAGCGCGTCACGCGCGGCGTGCCCGAGCCCGGCGACCGGGTGTGGATGACCCCGCAGCTGCACGCCGGGAACCCCCGCGACGCCCTCGGCCTCGACCACGCCGACGTCGTCGTCCCCGGCGAGCTCGGACCGCTGCCCGCCTGGTTCCTGCCCGCCGCCCGCGACACCTGGGTGATCACCGTGCACGGCCTGGGCGCCACCCGGGAGCACCCCATGGTCGTCATGCCGCTCCTGCACCGCCTGCGCCTGCCGGTCCTCGACCTCGCTTACCGGGGCGATTCCGGAGCCCCCCGGCCACCGGACGGAATCAGCCGTTTCGGGCTGGCCGAATGGCATGATCTCGCCGCTGCCGTCCGCTATGCCCTGGCCCAGGGCGCCCGCCGCATCGTCCTCCACGGCTGGTCCACCGGCGCCACCATGGCGCTGCTCGCCGCCACCGACCCCGCCCTGCGCCCGCACATCAGTGGCCTGGTCATGGATTCGCCCGTGCTCGACTGGCCGGCGGCCCTGCACTCCCTGGCCGCGGCCCGCGGCGTGCCCGCCCCGCTGCTCCCGCTCGCCCTGCACGCCGCCCGCGGCCGGACCGGAATGGCCCCCGACGGGCTCGCCCGGGTCCGGGACCCGGCCCGGCTGACCCTGCCCGTCCTCCTCGCCCACGGCCCCGACGACACCGTCGCGCCGTGGCACACGTCACGCGAACTCGCGGCCGCCCGCCCCGATCTGATCGTCCTGCACACCGTCCGCCGGGCCCCGCACGCCGCGATGTGGAATGCCGCCCCGGGGCGCTACGAGGAGGCCCTGCGGAGGTTCCTCATCCCCTTGATGTGACGTCCTCAGGGCCTCCAAGCAGCCCTGATCCAGCGGCAGGAAGTGAATGGTGGACTGCTGGACAATTGATTCCGATTGGGTTTTCGGAGCGGCAGCGGCAAGACTGCTCTTGTGACGTCCCGTACTCCGCGCGACTCCCGGCTCAGACTTGTCCCCCGACAGCCGATCGCCGCTGCCCGCCGGGCCGTGGCGAACCGAGGCTCCCGCCCGGCGCCCCGCCCGCCCGCCGGCACACCGGCACCGGCGGAGCTGGCCCGGCAGGCCAGAAACTGCCTCACCGGCGCGGTCCGAGTGGCCCGCTGGGCGGCCGACGAGCGCGGCCGCGGCGCCACCTTGCGCCCCGGCACCGCCGGAGGGCTCTCCGCGGAGACGGCCGAGCGGGCCGCCGCAGCCTTGGGCCTGACGCCCCACCAGGCGCGTACCGACTGGGATCACGCCCGCCTCGCCGGGCTCGTCGAGCTCCACGGCGGCACCGCCCGCCCCGGCTGGCGCCTGCAGGCGTGGGACCGCGACGACGGCGCCGTCCTGCGCGGCTGGGTCGCCCTCTTCGACGCCTGGTCCCTCGCCCACCCCGCACCCGCGGGCAGCGACGCGACGGTCGCCGCCGAGGTCGTCGAGGCCGCGCCGCAGCTGCTGTCCGTCATGCACCTGTCGGCCGGGCCCGTCGCCGTGCCGATGCTCCTCGACCTGCTCCAGCAGCGCGTCGCCGAGATCCGCGCCGAGCGCTGTGAAGTGCCCTACGGCGGCCGGCCGGTGCCCCCGGCCCGGTCCGCGCCCACCGACGAGGACCCCCTGGAGGAGTTGCTGGCCTGGGCGCTCGAAGGGCTCGCCTCCGTGGGCGCCCTGGTCGTGCCCGGCGGCACCGGGCCGGGGGCCGAAGCCGTGCTGACGCCGCTCGGCAACTGGGCGGTGTGGGTCAAGCTGGAGCAGATCTGCGTCGCTGCCCAGAGCCCCGCGGGCAACATCGAGCTGTCCGCCGAGGCCATGCTGCGCGGCTGCGCCGACCTCACCCCGGGCCCGGCCCGCGCCGAGTACCGCGCCTGGCTGGCCGCCCGCCCCGCCGGCAGCGCCCTCAGCGAGCTCCTCGACGCCGCCCGCGGCGACGACGCCCTCGTGCGGGGCCTGGCCTTCGAGGCCCTGCGCGCGGTCGGCGCGGCCGCGGAACCGGCCGTGCGGGCCGTGGCCGGCGAGCCGTGCCTGCGGCCCTACGCCCTGCTGTGGCTCGCCGAGCACGAGGGCCGCGACCCGGAGCAGGCCGCCGAGGTGCTCACCCGCGAGGAGGCCACCTGGCTGTGGGTGGACACCGCCGCGGCCGTCGCCGACCACGGGGAGAGCCGGCTGCTGGTGCGCCACCTCGACTCGGCGGTCCAGGGCACGGTGCCGGGCCTGCTGGAGGAGGTGCGGGCGGTGGGGCACCCGCGCACGGTGCAGGTGCTGGTCGCCCTCGCGGCGGCGCACCCGGACCCGGCCTTGGCCAAGGCTGTCCGGAAAGCCGCCTTCCAGGTCCACACGGGCGGAGCCTAGGCGCCCGGGCGGAGCCCGGCCCGGCAGGCCGCGCCGGGCTCCGCCCCCGCAGGCCGCGCCGGGCTCACCCGGCCGGGACGTACGTC
Source organism: Streptomyces rectiverticillatus (assembly GCF_013394065.1). Taxonomy (NCBI): domain Bacteria; kingdom Bacillati; phylum Actinomycetota; class Actinomycetes; order Kitasatosporales; family Streptomycetaceae; genus Streptomyces; species Streptomyces rectiverticillatus. Next base: position 1,823,620 of record NZ_CP040752.1, on the reverse strand, counting down.
CCGAAGCTCCACACGTTCCCCTCCAGGTCCCGCGCCATGTAGTCCCGCGAGCCGTACTCCTGGTCCGTCGGCGGCATCAGGATCTCCACGCCGCTCTTGTCGGCCTGCCGGAAGTGCGCGTCGGTGTCCTCGACCACGACGTAGACGCCCACCGGACCGCTCTCGCGCATGGCCTCGGCGAACACCCCCACCCGTCCCTTCGAACCGATCATCACCCTGCCGTTGCCGTAGGCGAGTTCGGCGTGCAGGACCGTGCCGTCCTCGCTCTCGTACAGGGCGGCCTGAGCGAAGCCGAACGCCTTGGTGAGCTGTGCGATCGCCGCCTTCGCGTCGCGGTAGAGCAGCGTGGGATAGATGCTCGGCGTGTGCGTGCCTGTCATCTGAGGTCACTCCTCGGTCAGCGGAAGGTGTTGCACCGGGCCATGTCCCCCGTGCTGTACCCCGTGTTGAACCACTGCTGCCGCTGCGCGGCCGAGCCGTGCGTCCAGCTCTCGGGGGTCACCCGGCCCTGGAACTTCTCCTGGATGCGGTCGTCGCCGACGGCCGCGGCCGCCGACAGGCCGTCGTCGATGTCCGCCTTGGTCAGCCGTTCGATCAGCGGACGTCCGGTGGACTTCTCGGGTGTGGTCGTCGCGTGCCGGGCCCAGACCCCCGCGTAGCAGTCGGCCTGCAGCTCGACCCTGACGGCGTTGCTCCCGGCGCCCGTGCCGCCGTCCCGGGAGCGGCCGAGGGTGCCCATCAGGTTCTGGACGTGGTGCCCGTACTCGTGCGCGACGACGTAGGCCTCGGCGAACGGGCCGCCGCTCGCCCCGAACTTCGTCCGCAGCTCGTTGAAGAACCCGAGGTCGAGGTAGACCTTCCGGTCGCCGGGGCAGTAGAAGGGCCCGACGGCCGAGGACGCGGCTCCGCAGGCCGTACGGACCTGGCCGGTGAAGAGGACCGTCGACGCCGGTGTGTAGGCGGCCGAGCGGCGGGCGAACTCCTGGCTCCAGAAGGACTGGGCGCTGTTGACCACGGCGACGATGCGGCAGTCCTCGCGGGTGTTGGCGTCGTGGCCCGTCCTGCAGTCCCGGGCGACCTGGGCTTCGCTGCTCGCGGTGCCGCCCGGCGCCGGTTCGGAGGTGAGCCCGAGCTCCTGCGGGCCGATGCCGAAGAACAGCCCGAGCACCAGCGCGACCAGCCCGATGATGCCGCCGCCGATGGTCATCCCGCCGCCCGGGATCCGGCTGCCGCGCTCGTCCTGGACCTGGGAGGTGTCCAGCCCCGCGTCGTCGTCGAACTGCATGCGCCCACCGCCTTCCCATCCCTGAGTATCGGCGAATCACCCTATTTATGGCTATTGAGGAAATGCCCGGCCCGGCGTGTCGGCGGGACCGTCCGGCGGTGCCCCGGATATCCAGGACAAACGGTACGGAAGGAGTGCCCCCATGGCGACGGCGGACACGGTGCACGGCGGCCGCGGCACCCCCTTCGCGGCCTCCCTCGCGCTGCTCCTCACCACCCTGCTCCTGGCCCTCCTGATGGCCGCCGCGGCCCGCCACGTCCAGCACGCACCCTTCGGCGACCGGCTCACCCTGCACGCCGCCGCCCGCCCGGCCCACTCCGGCGCCGCCCGCGCGCCCCGGCTGCGCATCGTGCGGGGCGGCCTGGAGGCGTACGACCCGGGCACGGGCGCGCGCCGCTGGACGTACGCCCGTGACGGGCACCACCCGCTCCAGGCCCGCCCCGCCCGCGGCGCGGCCGTCGCCCTCTGGGACGACGGCCTCGTCACCGGCACCGCCCTGCACCACGGCGCCCTCTCCGTCTGGCACCGCGGCGCCCCCGGCTGGCCCGGTGCCCCGGCCGCCCGGCACGCCCTCCAGCTGCTCGGCCCGCAGCCGGGCGCCGTGGCCGTCGTCACCCCGCGGCTGGTCACCGCCTACGCACTCGGTGACGGCGGCCTCCGGTGGCACCGCGAAGCGGGGCCCGGCTGCGCCTTCGACCCGTCCCGCACGGCCCGCCGCACCGACGTCCTCCTGATCGCACGCCACTGCGCCCCCGGAACGCCGTGGACGTCCCGGATCGCGGCCTTCTCCGCGGACCGCCCCTTCGCCTGACCTCGCGCGGCGCCCGCTCCGCGGACCCGCAAGCGCCCCGGAAAGCGAGTTGCGCTTCCCCGTTAGACTGATGGGTATGGCATTCCTCCTCGTGCATTAGACGGCGCCGGCCGCCCGTCGCCCGCGCGCCCGCAAGGGCCCGCCCGCGCGCTGCCGAGTTCACCCCCGTCCCCACCGCCGTCCACCACGCCCTGGAGTAATCCCCGTGATCACCGCCTCCGGCATCGAGCTGCGCGCCGGCGCTCGCATCCTCATCGAGAACGCCTCCTTCCGTATCGCCAAGGGCGACCGCATCGGCCTCGTGGGCCGCAACGGCGCGGGCAAGACCACCCTCACCAAGTGCCTGGCCGGCGAGGGCATGCCCGCGGGCGGCACGATCAGCCGTTCCGGCGAGGTCGGCTACCTCCCGCAGGACCCGCGTACCGGCGACCTCGACGTGCTCGCCCGCGACCGCATCCTCTCCGCCCGCGGCCTGGACTCCGTCCTGCGCAAGATGCGCGAGAACGAGGACCGCATGGCCAACGGCAAGGGCGCCACCCGCGACAACGCGATGAAGAAGTACGCCCGCCTGGAGACCGAGTTCCTCACCAAGGGCGGCTACGCCGCCGAGGCGGAGGCCGCCACCATCGCGGCCGCCCTCGGCCTGCCCGACCGCATCCTCGGCCAGCCCCTGCACACCCTCTCCGGCGGTCAGCGCCGCCGCGTCGAGCTGGCCCGGATCCTCTTCTCCGACGCCGACGTCCTGCTGCTGGACGAGCCCACCAACCACCTCGACGCCGACTCCATCGCCTGGCTGCGCGACTACCTCAAGACGTACCGCGGCGGCTTCATCGTGATCTCCCACGACGTCGACCTCGTCGAGACCGTCGTCAACAAGGTCTTCTACCTCGACGCGAACCGTTCGCAGATCGACGTCTACAACATGGGCTGGAAGCTCTACCAGCAGCAGCGCGAGGCCGACGAGAAGCGCCGCAAGCGCGAGCGCCAGAACGCCGAGAAGAAGGCCGCCGCCCTCAACTCGCAGGCCGACAAGATGCGCGCCAAGGCCACCAAGACCGTCGCCGCGCAGAACATGGCCAAGCGCGCCGAGCGGCTGCTCAAGGGCCTGGACGAGGTCCGCGTCTCCGACAAGGTCGCCAAGCTCCGCTTCCCGGAGCCCGCCCCGTGCGGCAAGACCCCGCTCACCGCCGAGGGCCTGTCGAAGTCCTACGGCTCGCTGGAGATCTTCACCGACGTCGACCTGGCCATCGACAAGGGCTCGCGCGTGGTCATCCTCGGCCTGAACGGCGCGGGCAAGACCACGCTGCTGCGGCTGCTCGCCGGCGCCGAGAAGCCCGACACCGGCCAGGTCACCCCCGGCCACGGCCTCAAGCTCGGCTACTACGCGCAGGAGCACGAGACGCTCGACCCGGACCGCACGGTCCTGGAGAACATGCGCTCCTCCGCGCCCGACCTCGACCTGGTCGAGGTCCGCAAGACGCTGGGCTCCTTCCTGTTCTCCGGCGACGACGTCGACAAGCCCGCGGGCGTGCTGTCCGGCGGCGAGAAGACCCGGCTGGCCCTGGCCACCCTGGTCGTCTCCTCCGCCAACGTGCTGCTGCTCGACGAGCCCACCAACAACCTCGACCCGGCCAGCCGCGAGGAGATCCTCGGCGCGCTGCGCACGTACAAGGGCGCGGTGGTGCTGGTGACCCACGACGAGGGCGCCGTCGACGCGCTCGAGCCGGAGCGCATCATCCTGCTGCCGGACGGCGTCGAGGACCTCTGGGGCCCGGACTACGCGGACCTGGTCGCCCTCGCCTGACCCCCCGCCCCGTACCGGGCGTGATCGGTGCCGTCCCGATCATTCGGCCGACGGGTGATCCTTCATCTGAGTGAGAGCGGCTCGTACCCCGCTGCCACCTGCTGCCCCGGCGCACGACCAGTGTCATGCGCCGGGGCGTTCGCACCACCGGGCGGGAGTGCCCCGTCTGACCTGCCCCTTCGCTACGCCACCCGTACGGCCGTACGAGCGCGCCCGTTCGGAATTGCCTGTTCCAAGGCCCGCCGACGCCGGATTTCAGGGCCGCCGGGGCCCGCGGACTTCTCATGGACCTTGTCGAATGGGTGGCCAGGAGGCCGTATAGGGGTGATCATGAGAGTCAAGAGGCGCATCTCCCATGAGGAGGCACGGGTGGCCGAGACTCTGAAGAAGGGCAGCCGGGTGACCGGCGCCGCGCGCGAGAAGCTCGCGGCAGACCTGAAGAAGAAGTACGACTCCGGTGCGAGCATCAGGGCGCTGGCCGAAGAGACCGGCCGCTCCTACGGCTTCGTTCATCGGATGCTCAGTGAATCCGGCGTGATCCTCCGGGGTCGCGGCGGAGCGACGCGCGGCAAGAAGGCCGCCTCGGCCTGACGCCCCGCGCACCCCAGGGCAACCGACAGTGTGGACAGTGCCACCCGGTCGGTCGAGCAGTCGACCGGGTGGTTACTGTGCAGTCACCTACTGTGCAGTAGTCCGATCGGAGGCCCTGATGACTACCCCCAAGACTCTGCTCGACCAGGACGGCGTACGGCTCACCGTGGATGACGCGGTGGCCACCGTCACCCTCACCAACCCCGCCAAGCGCAATGCCCAGTCGCCCACACTCTGGCGGGCGCTGGCCGAAGCCGGGCGGCTGCTCCCGGGCAGCGTGCGGATCGTCGTGCTGCGCGGGGAGGGCAAGTCCTTCTCGGCCGGTCTCGACCGGCAGGCCTTCACTCCCGAGGGCTTCGAGGGCGAGCCCTCGTTCCTCGACCTGGCCCGCGGCCCCGAAGAGGCGCTCGACGCCGAGATCTCCGCGTACCAGTCCGCTTTCACCTGGTGGCGGCGGAACGACATCGTCTCCATCGCCGCCGTCCAGGGCCATGCGATAGGCGCCGGCTTCCAGCTCGCCCTCGCCTGCGACCTGCGGGTCTGCGCCGAGGACGTGCAGTTCGCCATGCGCGAGCCCAGCCTGGGCCTGGTGCCCGACCTGGGCGGCACCCAGCCGCTGGTCGCCCTCGTCGGCTACGCCCGCGCGCTCGAGATCTGCGCCACCGGGCGCTTCGTGCACGCCGAGGAGGCCGAGCGCACGGGCCTCGCCAACCTGGTCGTGCCCGCCGGAGAGCTCGACGCCGCGGTCCAGGACCTCGCCGCGGCCGTCCTCGCCGCACCGCGGGACGCCGTCGTCGAGACCAAGGTGCTGCTGCGCGGCGCGGCCGGACGGACGTACGACGACCAGCGCGCCGCCGAGCGCGCCGCCCAGGGGCGGCGCCTGCGGGACCTGGCGGGGCTGGGGGAGTAGGCGGAGTAGGCCCCCTTTCCGTGTCGCAGCCTTCTGTGCCGCAGCTTTCCGTGTCGCAGCTTTCCGCGTCTCAGCCGCGGACGCGGACGCCGTAGCGGGTGCGCAGCACGTGCAGCTCCCAGTACGACACGGCGGTGACGGAGAAGGGGCCGCCGAGGAAAGCGGCGATCTGCACGCCGACCGGCCCGTTCGGCAGGCCGTCACCGAGCTGGACGATGTTCAGCACCCACACCAGGACGGCCGTGAGGACGGCCGGCAGCGCGGCGTGCACATCGGCCGTGTTGAAGGCGTAACGGGCGGCGGAGCCCGAGGAGAAGACGAGGAACGCCGCCGCCCAGACCAGGAACGGCAAGCCCACGATGAGGATGATGAGCGAGATGATCGCCTGGAGGGCCAGGATCCCCTGTGAGACCTTGAGCAGCAGGGCCAGGACCGCGAATCCGGCGATCGCGCCGAGCGGTATGCCCAGGTACCAGCCGATGGCCCTGAGCGGGTAGCGCAGCCGTGAGCGCAGCACCGGGCGGTGCTGCGGCGGCACGTACCAGATGAAGCCGGCGATGACGAGCGGGCCGACGAGCAGCAGGACCAGTGGTGCCACGAACAGCTTGGTGAGCCCGTCCTCGAACACCGCGCTCCAGCCGCCGTCGACGCCGTAGACGGATATCAGCCCGAACGTGGTGAGGGCTCCGACGACGGCCCGGACCTTCTGGACGCGGCCTATGACCGGGTCGGTGGTGCGGCCGGGGCCGGCGGTGGCGAAGATGCTGTTGGCGTGGCGGCGGGCGTGGCGTACGCCTCCCAGCCAGGTGCTGCCGCCGAATGCCATCAGCTGTCTCAGCGCCATGAGTCTTTCTCCCCCTGTGATGCGCGTGACGATTTTCCGCGGAAGCTTATCCGGGGCTTATCCCGCGGGGTGACCGGTGTGGTGGCCGCGGACGCGGACGCCGTAGCGGGTACGCAGGAAGTACAGCTCCCAGGCGGAGACGGCGGTGACGGAGAGGGGGCCGCCGAGGAGGGCAGCGATCTTGATGGGGAGGGGCCCGTTGGGAAGGCCGTCGCCCATGGATATGAGGTTGAGCCCCCAGACGCAGATGGCCGTGAAGATTGCAGGCAGCATGGGGTGCACGAGCCCGGTGTTGAAGGCGTGTCGCGCAACTGCGCCGGAAGCGAAGAACACGAAGGTGACCAGCCACAGGAGTACTACGAACAGGACGATCCTCAGGACGATGCCGAGCAGCAGGCCCTTGTAGCCGTAGCCGGCGATCGAGTGGTAGATGTCCTGCACATCCCGTAGCGCTATGAAGCAGCCGTAGGTCGCCACGGCACCCATGACGTAAAGGACAACGGCCTTCAGCGGATAGCCCAGGCGGGAGCGGAGCAGGGGGCGATTCTCCTTCGGCGCGTACCAGATGAAGCCCACCAGCACGAGGGGACCTACCGCCAGCAGGACCACCGGCGCGAGGAAGAGCTTGCTGATCCCGTCCTTGAGAGCAGCGCTCCAGCCGCCGTCCACGCCGTACGTCCAGAGCATGAAGAACGTCGCCACTGTGCCGATGACTGCCCGGAGCACCTGGACGGCCGTGATGGCGTCGTCCTCTATGCGCGCCGCGTCGGGGCTGGTGACGGCGCGGCGAGCCAGTGTGTGGGCGCTGGCCAGGAAGACCACCACACACCCGCCGTTGTCCTCCGCCTGCCCGGCCTGCCGACCGTCTGCCATGAGGTCCCTTCCCCCGGGACCTGCTGCCGCCGCCCCGCCCACTTGATCAGATAGGCGGGGATTCTATCGTTGTGACCATGACAGACACCGTGGACGGTGGCGCTACGACCTGCGCCGACGCCCCGGTCACCGCCGTGCGGACGTCTCGCGCCACATCCAGTGCGCGGCGCTCCGCGGTCACGGCGATGTCCGTCTGGACGTGATCGCCCTGGACGTGATCGCCGCCCCGGGTCCGCAGCGTCGCGCGGGAGACGCCCCGGACGGAGAGGGCCGCCCGGGTCAGGGGGTCCCGGCCCTGGCCGGCCGGGGGCGGAGGCTGGGGTGGCGGCGGTGCGGTGGCGGTGTCGTCCCGCCCGTCCCGGGATGGCCTGTCGTCCAGTAGTTCCGTCAGCCTGAGGTCGATCGCCTCCACGCGCAGGCCGATCCGCTCCGCCGCGGCCCGCCCCAGCACCGCCCGCAGCCGGGCCGCCGTCTCCGGGAACGGGACGTCCGCCGTCGTCGCGCACTCCGCCTCGATGCGCAGGGGCCCCGGCGGGAGCGCGCTCGGGGGCGGCGGCACCGCCGGTGGGGAGGCCGCCTTCGTGAGGGCGATGCGGACCGCGTTCAGACGTACCGCCGGGAGCGCGGCGTGCGTCGCACGGCGCAGTACGCCCACGGCCGCCGACTCCGTGATCCAGGCGCCGTCCGCCGCGCCGCCCAGGGGGAGCAGCCTGCCGAGTGCGAGCTGCCGCCGTACGGTCTGTGCCCACTGGTCCGCGGCCATCGTGGTCACCCCTCAGCCCTGTGGGGCAGGCCCTCGCCGCCCCCTCGCCTTCAGCCTGCCCCACCCGGCGCGTTCCGGACGGAGGGCTCACTCGGACAGCGGTTCGCTCCGGTCGTTTCCCCCGGATCCCCCGAGCGGTACGGGTGTAGCGCACCTAAGGTGGCAAACGGAGCCCGTCAGCGTCAGCCATGACGTTTCCTTTCACGGGAAAGAGGCGAATGGACGATGAGCGAGACCGTTAGCGGCAAGGAGACCGTTCCGACCGCCCCGGCCGACCGTGGCCGCACCACCATCGCCGACGGGGTCGTGGAGAAGATCGCCGGGCTCGCGGCGCGGGACGTCGTCGGCGTCCATGCGATGGGCAGCGGCCTCTCCCGCACTTTCGGAGCCGTCCGCGACCGGGTGCCCGGGGGGAGCAGGTCCGTCGCCCGCGGGGTGAAGGCCGAGGTCGGCGAGGTCCAGACGGCCCTCGACCTGGAGATCGTCGTGGATTACGGAGTGGCCATCGCGGATGTCGCCCGTTCCGTCCGGGAAAACGTCATCGCGGCGGTGGAGCGTATGACCGGCCTCGAAGTCGTCGAGGTCAACATCGCCGTCAGCGACGTGAAGCTGCCCGACGAGGAAGAGGAAGAGCCGGAGCCGAGGCTCCAGTAGGGAGCGCACGATGAGCATGGCCGTCGTCGGCATGATCGCCGGCATGGCGCTCGGGTTCGCCGGGTACTTCGGCGGGTTCGGGGCCTTTCTGCTTGTGGCTGCCCTGGGCGCGGTCGGGTTCGTGGTGGGCCGCTTCCTGGACGGGGACCTGGATCCGGGGGAGTTCTTCCGTCCCCGGGACCGGGAGGGGCGGCGGCGGTGACGTACGGGGCCGCCGCGCCGGGCGTGATGAGTGTGAGGCGTGTGACGGGTGCGAGGGGGGTGGCGGTCGGTGGTGGAGGCCGCTGAGCGTGGTGCGACCCGGATCGCCGATCGTGTTGTCGCGAAGATCGCTTCGCAGGCGGCCCGGGAGGCGTTGAGCGGTGCTCCGGCAGGTGCGGGTGCCTCGCCGCCGTACGCCACGGTCACCGTGCACGACGACATCGCGCGGGTCCGTGTCGCCGTCGAGCTGGCCTATCCCTCGGACATCGGGGCGCAGTGCGGTGCCGTGCGGCGGCGGATCGCCGAGCGGGTGCGGGCTCTCGCAGGGATGGAGGTGCCGGAGGTCACGGTCGGCGTGGAGCGGCTGCACTCCGTGCACACGGTGTCGGCGGGGCGGGAGCGGGTGCGGTGAGCGCGGGCAAGGAAGCGGGCAAGGAAGCGGTGCGTGGGGATGAGGGTGCGAGCGGGGGCGCGGGTGCGGTCCGGGCGCCCGCGCGGCGGTTCTGGTCCGTGCGGCGGGTGCCCGCGCTCCTGGTGGCGGCGGTGGTGCTGGGGGCGGCCGGTGTCCTCCTGTACGACGTGGCGGCCGTCCGCGCGCACCGGCCCGCCATGGCGTGGCGGCGCAGGCTCGCGCACGAGCTGGCCACGCGGCCCCTGGAGGACGGGTGGATCATCGCCGGTGCCTGCGTGGCCGTGGTGGCCGGGGTGTGGCTCGTCGTGCTCGCCCTCACGCCCGGGCTGCGGTCCGTCCTGCCGATGCGGCGCGACCGCGCGGACCTCAGGGCCGGCATCGACCGGCGGGCCGCGGCGCTGGTGCTGCGGGACCGGGCCATGGAGGTGGCGGGGGTGCAGTCCGTACGGGTCGGTGTCGGCCGGCGCCGGGTGAGGGTGCGGGCGCAGTCCCACTTCCGGGACCTGGACGACGTACGTGCGGATGTGGATGCGGTGATCGCCGAGGGGGTGCGGAAGTTGGGGCTTGCGCATGAGCCCGGGGTTTCGGTGCGGGTGAACCGGCCGGTGAAGCGGTGAGGATGTGGGGGCCGTGCTGAAGGCCGTCAACCGGGTGCTGATGGGAGTCGCCGGGCTGGTCCTGGCCGGGGGCGGCGTGGCGGTCCTCGTCGGGTCGCTCGACCTGCAGCGGCGGTGGGGGCTGTCCCTGCCGTCGGCCTGGCCGTTCGACGGGCCGCGGGACGTGCTGCTGAGCCGGGCCGCGCAGGTGAAGTGGCGCGGCGAGGGGTGGTGGTGGCCGGCGGTCATCGCCGCGCTCGCCGTGGTGGTCCTGCTGGCGTTGTGGTGGTTGCTGGCACAGGTCAGGCGGCGGCGCCTGAGGGAACTGGTCGTGGACAGCGGGGACGGGGAGGAGGCGGTTCTGCGGGGGCGGGCGCTGGAGGAGGCGGTCTGCGCGGAGGCCGAGGCGCTGGAGGGGGTGGAGCGGGCGCTCGTCGCGCTGCTCGGGCGGCGGACGGCGCCGGAGGCGCGGGTGGGGCTGACGCTGGCGCCGCACGCGTCGCCGGCGGTGGCGCTGGCGCGGCTGGACGGGGAGGCGCTGGAGCATGCGCGGGTGTCGGCGGGGGTGGGGCGATTGCCGGTGGAGGTACGGCTTCGGGCCGTGCGGCACGGGGCTGAGCGGGTCGGCTGAGTGGGGGGTGCGGGGCCGGGGCCTCCGGGGCAGGGGTCCGGGACCGTATATTTACGGGCCCGTGCCCGGCGCCGCCTTGGTGCTCCGTTCCTCGTCGGGCCCGCAAATACACGTCAGCGTCCCGGACCCCTGCCCCTGCGGCCCCGGCCCCTCCCGTCTCCTGCACTCGATCCCCCGGCCCCTCTGCTCTTCATGCCGTCAGAAGCCGTGGCGCGCGCCGCCGTCCACCGGGAGCATGACGCCGGTGAGATAGGACGCCGCGGGCGAGAGCAGGAAGGCTGCCGTCTTGCCGAATTCGGTCGGGTCGCCGTAGCGGCCCAGAGGGATCTGTGTGATTTTCCGGCGCCTTGCTCGCTCCGGGTCGTCTGAGAAGGCGTCCAGCTCTTTCGTCCGGTCGGTGTCCATGCGGCCCGGCAGCAGGCCTACGACGCGGATGCCTTTCGGCCCCAGTTCCCGGGAGAGGGATTTCGCGAAGCCTGCCAGGCCCGGGCGCAGGGCGTTGGAGATCGTCAGGCCCGGGATCGGTTCGTGGACCGATGCCGAGAGGACGAATGCGATGACCCCGCCCGGGGCCAGGGCCGCTGCCGTCGTACGGGCCAGGCGGATCGCCCCTAGGAAGATCGTGTCCACCGCTCTGTGCCACTGGTCGTCGGTGACGTCCGCCGTGGTTCCCGCCGGCGGTCCGCCCACGCTGATGAGGATGCCGTCGAAGCGGCCGAAGCGGTCGCGGGCCGCGGCGATCACCCGGTCCGGCGTGGCCGGGTCGGCGTTGTCCGCCGCCACGCCGACGGCCTCCGGGCCCAGGGCTGCAGCGGCCTTGCGTACGGATTCTTCCGTGCGGCCGGTTACCACTACCTTTGCGCCGTCGGCGACGAGTTCTTGTGCCGTCGCGTAGCCCAGGCCTCTGGTTGCGCCGGTGAGGACGTACGCGTGGTCTTTCAGTCCCAGGTCCATGCCCCTCAGTCTTGCGGAGCGAAGAGCGCCAAGGCGGTGTTGACCAGGCCGATGTGGCTGAAAGCCTGGGGGTAGTTGCCGAGATGCCGCCCGGCGTCGGGGTCGTACTCCTCGGCCAGGAGACCGACGTCGTTGCGGAGGGAGAGGAGGCGCTCGAAGAGGTCGTGCGCCTCCTTGGTGCGGCCCGTCATGTGCAGGGCTTCGGCCAGCCAGAAGGAACACGCCAGGAACGCACCCTCGTTGCCGGGGACGCCGTCCATGGGCTTTCCGTCGGAGCTGTAGCGGCGGACGAGGCCGCCGTGGTCCAGCTCGCGGCGGATCGCGTCGACCGTGCCGGTCACGCGGGGGTCCTCAGGTGGGAGGAAGCCGACACGGGGGATGAGGAGCGTGGCGGCGTCGAGCTCTTCGGAGCCGTAGGACTGGGTGAAGGTGCCGCGCTCGGCGTCGAAGCCCCGCTCGCAGACCTCGCGGTGGACCTCGTCGCGCATGGCGCGCCAGCCGTCCAGGTCGCCGGACAGCTCGGGGTCGGCTTCGAGGGCGCGGACGGCGCGGTCGGCGGCCACCCAGGCCATGACCTTGGAGTGGACGAAGTGACGGCGGGGGCTGCGGATCTCCCAGATGCCCTCGTCGGGCTCGCGCCAGTGCTCCTCGATGTACGCCATCAGGGAGCGCTGGAGCTTCCACTCGTGGGGCTTGGCCGGCAGGCCCCAGCGGCGGGCCAGGTGGAGGGAGTCCATGACCTCGCCGTAGACGTCGAGCTGGAGCTGCTTGACGGCGCGGTTGCCGAGGCGGACGGGGGCGGAGCCCTCGTAGCCGCGGAGCCAGGGGAGTTCGGTCTCGGGGAGCCGGCGCTCGCCGGCGAGGCCGTACATCACCTGCAGGTCGGCGGGGTCGCCGGCGGCGGCGCGCAGGAGCCAGGAGCGCCAGGCGGCCGCCTCGTCGGCGTAGCCGGCGGAGAGCAGGGCGCCGAGGGTGAGGGTGGAGTCGCGCAGCCAGCAGTAGCGGTAGTCCCAGTTGCGGACGCCGCCGATCTCCTCGGGGAGGGAGGTGGTCGCGGCGGCGGCGATGCCTCCGGTGGGGGCGTAGGTGAGCGCTTTGAGGGTGATCAGGGAGCGGACGACGGCTTCGCGGTGGGGGCCGCGGTAGGAGCAGCGGCCCGCCCACTCGCGCCAGTCCTCCAGGCTGTGGCGCAAGGACTCGTGGGGGTCGACGAGGGCGGGGCGCGGCTGGTGGGAGGGGTGCCAGGTGAGGACGAAGGAGACCGTCTCACCGGCGGAGACGGTGAACTCGGAGCGGGTGCTGAAGTCGCGGCCGTAGGTCTTGACGGGGGGCTCGCTGCGCAGCCAGGCGGAGTCGGGCCCGGCGACGGCGACGCGGTGGCCGTCGGTGCGCCGTATCCACGGCACGATGCTGCCGTAGTCGAAGCGCAGGCGCAGGACGCCGAGCATCTCGACGCTGCCGGAGACGCCCTCGACGATGCGGACGACGTCGGGGGCGCGGTCGCGCTGGGGCATGAAGTCGGTGACCTTGGCGGTGCCGGACGGTGTTTCCCAGACGGTTTCGAGGACGGGGGAGTCCTCGAGGTAGGTGCGCCGCGTGCAGGGGGTGCCGGGGTCGGTGCCGGCGGGGGCCAGTCTCCAGTGGCCGTTTTCCTCGTCGCCCAGGAGGGCGGCGAAGCAGGCGGCCGAGTCGAAGCGGGGCAGGCAGAGCCAGTCGACCGAGCCGTCGCGGCCGACCAGGGCGGCGGTCTGCAGGTCGCCGATGAGCGCGTAGTCCTCGATGCGTGCTGCCACGGACTGCGTCTTCCCCCGGTGCGGGGCGGCTACTCCGAGGTGGCGGCTGTACGGGCGACCGCGGGCTGTGCGCCGGTGGTGTCCGCGGACCCGGCGGCGGCTTCGGCGGCGCGGTCGCGGCGCTCGCGGCGGACGAGGACGACCCAGCCGACCGGCACGAAGGCGGCGAACAGCCACCACTGGACGGCGTACGCCATGTGCGGGCCGATGCTGTCGTGGTCGGGTGCGGCCACGGGCTCGGGGCCCTTGTCGCCGGGGTCCGGGGCGGTGAGCTCGATGTAGCCGCCGAGGACGGGACGGTGCAGCGACTCCGCCTGACGCTCGCTGTTGATGCGCATCACCTGACGGGGCGGCAGGCCGCGGGTGTCCTTGATGCCGCTGGAGTCGGTCTCGTCGGCGCGCAGCCGGCCGGTGACGGTGACCTTGCCGGCGGGCGGGGCGGGGACCTCGGGGAACTTCGTCAGATCGCCGGTGGAGGGGATCCACCCGCGGTTGACGAGTGCGGCCCGCCCGTCCGGCAGCAGGAGGGGGGTGAGGACCATGTAGCCGGACTTGCCGTCGGCGTCGGTCCGCAGCCGGACGACGACCTCGCCCTTGGTGTCGAAGGTGCCGCTCGCGGTGACCTTGCGCCAGACGTCGCCGGAGACGTCCTTGCCGGGCTCGGACAGCTCGGTGACCGGCACGGGGTCGGCGGCGAGACTGCGGGCGACGAAGTCGTTGCGCGCGACCCGGTGCTCGTGGCGGTGGAACTGCCAGAAGCCCAGTTTGATCATCACGGGGATGAGGACGAGCCCCACGAGGGTGAGGATCACCCACTGCCGGGACAACAGGAAGCGGTACACGCATTTGACGGTACCTGGCCCGGTTTACTCCGGGGCCATCGGGTGCCCCGCCGGCGCTCCCTTCTCAGCCCTGCCGCCCCCCGGGCGCCGGGACCACGTGCGAGAGCAGCTGGACGAAGACCGCCTCGTCGATCACCGGGGTGCCGAAGGAGCGCGCCTTGGTGGTCTTGGTCGTGGGGGAGTCCGGGTCGTTGGTCACGAGCACGCTGGTGAGCCGGGAGACGCTGGTGGCGATGTGCAGCCCGGCCTCGATGGCACGGTCCTCCAGCAGCTCGCGGTCGATGGAGGTGTCGCCCGAGAAGGCCACCCGCATGCCCTGGATGAGCTGTTCGCCCTCTTTGTACCGCCCGGGGTTGGGATACGGGCAGGCGGGACGCTTCCGGCTGGGTCGCCAGCTGTTCGATGAGCTGTATGAGCGTTGATGCCCGATATGCCCCGAGGTGCGGGAGGGTGTGGGGCTGTCGGACCACTCCGTCAGGGGCTGGCAGGCGAGCAGCGGAAGCCGCAGATCGGCCCCGGCCGCCAGGTGCAGGCTCGGCCGGAACGCCTCGGCCAGCACACGGGCGTCGTCGAGCGCGTGGTGGGCGCGCTGCTGCACGACGCCGTAGTGCGCCGCGAGCGACTCCAGCTTGTGGTTGGGCAGCGGCAGCTGCAGCTCCTTGGAGAGCGCGATCGTGCACAGCCGCTGCCGCACGGGCGCGGTCGCCCGCGCACGGGCGTACTCCCGGGCGATCATCGACCAGTCGAAGGCGGCGTTGTGCGCCACCAGGACCCGGCCCTCCAGCCGCTTCGCGAACTCGTCCGCGATCTCGGAGAACAGCGGCGCGCCGGACAGGACGGCGGTCGTCAGGCCGTGGATCCACACGGGCCCGGGGTCGCGCTCGGGGTTGACCAGCGTGTACCAGTGGTCCTCGACCTGCCCGCGGGCGTCCAGCTGGTAGACCGCCGCCGACACTATCCGGTCGTCCCGCGCGAGCCCGGTGGTCTCCACGTCGACGACCGCATACCCCTCGGGATACGCGGCCGGCCACGGAGTGGGAGTGTCGGCGGTGGTCTGGTCTTCGAGCATGGTCACAGAGAATACGGGGGCGTACTGACAGTGAGGCGAGCGGGCGGTGCGGCGATGAGGGGCGGGGAGGGTGCCGGGCCCGCTCCGGCCGCACCGCGAGGTGCCCGGGTGAGAAGACGGCCACGCCATTGACGGGCCTTGCCTCCGTAGGCCGAACCTCAGGTAACACAATTCGATACCGAAGGGTAACTACCCCTAGCGGCACGGGTGATGACGTGCCTATCGTGCGCCCATGCCGCACCTTCCCGATGTCGTGCTGTGGTCCATACCCGCCTTCCTCCTGCTCACCGTGCTGGAGCTGGTGAGCTACCGGCTGCATCCCGCCGAGGAGACGGGTGACGCGGGCTACGAGGCCAAGGACGCGGCGACCAGCATCGGAATGGGCGTCGGCAGTCTCGTCTTCGACGCGCTGTGGAAGATTCCGATCGTCGCCGTCTACACCGCGCTCTACGAGCTCACGCCGCTGCGCATTCCCGTGCTGTGGTGGACGCTCCCGCTGATGCTCCTGGCGCAGGACTTCTTCTACTACTGGTCGCACCGCGGGCACCACGTCATCAGGATCCTGTGGGCCTGCCACGTGGTGCACCACTCCAGCCGGAAGTTCAACCTCACCACCGCGCTGCGCCAGCCCTGGACCACGCTGACCGTGTGGCCCTTCTACCTGCCGATGATCGCCGTCGGCGTGCACCCGGCCGCGCTGGCCTTCTGCTCGTCCGCCAACCTCGTCTACCAGTTCTGGGTGCACACCGAGCGGGTGCGCAAGCTGCCCCGGCCCTTCGAGTACGTCCTGAACACGGCCTCCCACCACCGGGTCCACCACGCCTCGCAGGGCGGCTACCTGGACCGCAACTACGGCGGGATCCTCATCGTCTGGGACCGGCTCTTCGGGTCCTTCGTCCCCGAGGGCGAGCGGCCCGTCTACGGGCTGACCAAGAACATCGACACCTACAACCCGCTGCGCGTGGCCACCCACGAGTACGCCGCCATCGCCCGCGACCTGCGCGCGGCGCGTGACTGGCGGGAGCGGCTGGGGCGGGTGTTCCGGGGGCCGGGCTGGCAGCCGGCTGCCGGGCGGGAAGCGACGGACGCCGGGCGGGAGACGACGGGCGCCGGGCGGGAGGCGACGGCTGCCGGGACCCCGGCCGCCGAAACCGCCCCCGCCCACGAGCAGGCCGCGTGAGGCCCACCCGCGCCCTGCCCGTCCTCTTCGCCGCCGTCGCCGTCGCGCACCTGGCCGCCCTGCCGGCCGGGTCCGCGGTCGCGCTCGTCACCAAGCCCGCCCTGATGCCCCTGCTCGCGGCATGCGTCCTCGTGCGCGGCGGGCCCCGGCTGCTCGTCGTGGCGCTGCTGTTCGGATGCGGGGGCGACACGCTCCTGCAGATCGGCGGCGACGTGCCGTTCCTGCTCGGCATGGCGTCCTTCGCCGCCGGGCACGCCTGCTACCTCGTGCTGTGCTCGCGGCACGGCACCCCCGGCGGTGCCCGCACCCGCCGGCTGGCCGCCGGCTACGGGGCGGCCTGGCTCGCCACCGTCGTGCTGCTGTGGCCCGATCTGGAAGCCGGGCTGCGCGTGCCCGTCGCGCTCTACAGCCTGCTGCTCGTCACGATGGCGCTGTACGCGACCCGCACCCTGCCGCTCGCCGCGGCGGGCGGTGCGCTGTTCGTCGTGTCGGACACCCTGATCGCCACCGGCGTCGCCGACTGGCCCCAGGCGCCCGCCGCCCAGTTCTGGATCATGCTCACCTACCTCGGCGCGCAGCTCCTGCTCGCCGAGGGACTCCTCCGCAGTGCGGAACGGGCCGGACGCACGCCCGGCCCCTCCACCGACGAGCGCGAGCGTCAGCGCACCGCGTCCAGGGCGTCGACGATGCCGAAGCCGTAGAAGCCGTTGACGTTCTTGTTGCCGGTGCAGACGGCGTCGACCTTGCCGTCGCCGTCACCGTCGTAGGGGCCCGACGGGCAGCCGGGGTTGTCGGCCTGCGCCTTGAGGAGCCACTGGATCTCCTGCGGGGACGACTTGGGGTGCGCGCTCTTCAGCAGCGCCGCCACGCCGGCCACGTGCGGGCCGGCCATCGAGGTGCCCTGGAGGTAGCCCCAGTCGCCGCCGGGCAGCGTGGAGAGGATGCGGCCGTCCTTGGCGGGCAGGTCCGGGACCTGGTACTTGTCGCCGCCGGGGGCCGCCACGTCGACCTGGTTCAGACCGTAGTTGGAGTAGTAGGCCTTCGCCGACTTCACACCGGTCGACGAGACGGTGACCACGCCGGGCAGCTGGGCAGGGACGTCGAGGCAGACGGACGGGTCGATCTTGCGGTTCTGGGCCGGCCTGCCGCGGTCGTTGGGGCTGGAGGTGTCGGTGATCTCCTTGGCGGCCAGGTCGAAGTTGGAGTTGCCGGCCGAGGCGACGTTGACGGTGCCCTTGTCCTGGGCGTACTTCGTGGCGCGGGCGACCGACTCGGATATCGCCTTCTGGTCGGGGTCGTCCGCGCAGTTGAACAGCCACGGGTCGACGTAGTAGCTGTTGTTCGTCACCGCTATGTCGTGCTCGGCGGCGAAGACGAACGCGCAGACCACGCTCTCGGCGTAGAAGAAGCTGCTCTTGTTCGACACCTTGATGCCCGAGACCTTGACGTTCGGGGCGACGCCCGCGACGCCGACGCCGTTGCGGGCCGCGGCTATCGTCCCGGCGACGTGCGTGCCGTGGTAGTCCTCCGCCGGGTCGTACGGCCGCCACGCGCCGGGGCTGATGTCCGCCTTGCCGGTGACGCAGCTCGCCGACTGGCTCCGGGAGAAGTTGGGGGCGAGGTCCGGGTGGGTGTCGTCCACACCGGTGTCGATGACGCCGACGGTGACCTTGCGGCTGCCCGGGTTGATCTTCGCGGCCCGGTCGGCCTTGATGGCGGGGAGGTCCCACTGCAGGTCCTCCAGCGGCTCGGCGCCGCCGGCCTGCTGCCGGGCGGCCGCCGCCGCGCTGCTCCTGGGCAGCTTCACCTTCTCGGGCTTGCCGACGTCGGTGGTGCCGGCCGGGGCGATCGGCGCGGTGCGGGTGGCGCCCGCCGACTGCACGCCGGGGACCGCGCGCAGCGCCGCGGCGAAGCCGGGGTTCTTGGAGTGGGCGACGATCACGCCTATCTGCCCGTAGGCGGCCACGATGCTGCCGTCGGCCCCGGTGACGGCCTTCTTCACCTTGGCGAGGGTGGCGCGGTCGGTGGCGGTGTTCACCACGTACGACAGGAGGGGGCCGTCCGTGGCGGTCGTCTCCGCCCGGGGCCCGGGCTGCGGGGCGGCGGCGGCCACTCCGGGCAGGAGGCCGAGCGAGGCGGTGAGGGCGAGACCGACGGGGACGGCCAGCAGGGCGTGCCGTCTTGAACGCAGAGGAGCCATGGGTTCTCCACATCATCCGAAAACCGCCGGAGCGCAGGTCGCGCGCGGGCGGGTACATGACGAGTGAAGCTAGCGCCGATCATGGCACCGGGCAATGCATTCCGGAACAAACGCCCTGAGCGGCCATGACCCGGCAACAAATGGCGCAGAGCCGGGGGGAGTTCGGAACGACTCCCTCCGGGGAACCCCCCGGGAGGGGGTCGTGTCAGGACGTGAGATCGCTGTCGCGCAGCCCGTCGATGCTCAGCGGCGGAAGCGGCACCCGCGGCCCGTACCACCGCCCCGCTCTCGGCGGCGGGACGGACCGGCCGGTCGTCACCGCCGCTATGGGCGCCGTCAACCTGACGATCCCGAACGGTCGTCGACCGGGGGACGGCGGGGTGGGAGGAGGCGCATCGCTCACACCAGGGTCAACGACACCGCGGGCGGGCGGTGTCGCCCCCGGCGGCAGCTGCTGCCCGATTCCGCACCTTCCCCCTGTCGCATACTGCGACCTGCCTCTACGATGCGTGATCCGGATCACAAGCCATCGGCTCGCGCCTCACACCCCCCTTTGTCAGGAGAGACCGTGGACACCGCACCAACCACCACACAGGGGCCGGACGAGCCCGACGGCCCGTCGACCACCGCAGCCGCCCCGCCCGCGGCCGGGAACGATCGTTTCAGCACACTGCAGTCGAGCGCCGAGTTCGGGGAACTGCGCCGCGCGCAGCGCTCGTTCGCCTTTCCGCTCACCATCGCCTTCGTCTCCTGGTACTTGCTGTACGTCCTGCTCTCGAACTACGCCGGCGATTTCATGGGCACCACGGTCCTGGGCAACATCAACGTGGCGTTCGTCCTCGGGCTGGCCCAGTTCCTCACCACCTTCCTGATCGCCTGGTGGTACTCGCGGCACGCGGCCGCGAAGCTCGATCCCAAGGCCGAGGCCCTGCGGGCCCGTCTGGAAGCGGAGGAACGAGCGGCATGACCAGTGCCCTGCAGTCGGGCCTCCCCCTCGCGGCAGGCGCCGCGGGCGAGCACCGCACCCTGATCATCACGCTCTTCTCCGTCTTCGTCGCCGCCACCCTCGCCATCACCGTCTGGGCCGGCCGGCAGACCAAGGACGCCACCGACTTCTACGCCGGCGGCCGCTCCTTCACCGGCTTCCAGAACGGCCTCGCCATCTCCGGCGACTACATGTCCGCCGCGTCCTTCCTCGGCATCGCCGGCGCCATCGCCCTCTTCGGCTACGACGGATTCCTCTACTCCATCGGCTTCCTCGTCGCCTGGCTGGTCGCCCTGCTGCTCGTCGCCGAACCGCTGCGCAACTCCGGCCGCTTCACCATGGCCGACGCGCTCGCCTACCGGCTCAAGCAGCGCCCCGTACGCACCGCCGCCGGCACCTCCACCATCGTCGTCTCGATCTTCTACCTGCTCGCGCAGATGATCGGCGCGGGCGCGCTCGTGGCGCTGCTGCTCGGGGCCTCGGGCGAGAGCTCGCGGCGCTGGATCATCGCCCTGGTCGGCCTGGTGATGGTCCTCTACGTGACCATCGGCGGGATGAAGGGCACCACGTGGGTGCAGATCGTCAAGGCGGTCCTGCTCATCCTGGGCACCCTGCTCATCACCGTCCTCGTGCTCAACAAGGTCGGCTGGAACATCTCCACCCTGCTCGGGCGCGCCGCCGAGGAGAGCGGCAAGGGCAAGGCCTTCCTCGAACCGGGCCTGCAGTACGGCAAGGACGGCACCACCAAGCTCAACTTCATCTCGCTCGGCCTCGCCCTCGTCCTGGGCACCGCCGGCCTGCCGCACATCCTCATCCGCTTCTACACCGTGCCCACCGCCAAGGCCGCCCGCAAGTCCGTGAACTGGGCCATCGGCATCATCGGCGCCTTCTACCTGATGACCATCGCCCTGGGCTTCGGCGCCGCCGCCCTCGTCGGCTCGAAGTCCATCACCGCCTCGGACCCCTCGGGGAACACCGCGGCCCCGCTGCTCGCCCGGGAGGTCGGCGGCGGCGCCGGATCCACCGGCGGCGCGGTCCTCCTCGCCGTGATCTCCGCCGTCGCCTTCGCGACGATCCTCGCGGTGGTCGCGGGCCTCACGCTCGCCTCCTCGGCCTCCTTCGCGCACGACCTGTGGGCCAACGTCATCCGCAAGGGAAAGACCAGCGAGAAGGAGGAACTCCGCACCGCCAAGTGCGCCGCCGTCGTCATCGGCGCGGTCGCCATCCTGCTGAGCATCTTCGCCCACCGGCTCAACGCCGCCGCCGTCGTGGCCCTCGCCTTCGCCGTCGCGGCCTCCGCCAACCTCCCCACGATCCTCTACAGCCTCTTCTGGAAGCGCTTCACCACCCGCGGAGCCCTGTGGTCGATCTACGGAGGGCTGATCTCCTCCGTCGGCCTCGTGATCTTCTCCCCGGTCGTCTCCGGCAACGAGAAGGCGCTCTTCCCCGGGATGAGCTTCGACTTCTTCCCGCTCGGCAACCCCGGCCTGGTCTCCATCCCGCTCGGCTTCCTGCTGGGCTGGCTCGGCTCGCTGCTCTCCCGGCCGCAGCCGGAGGCGGACGCGAAGTACGCCGAGCTCGAGGTCCGCTCCCTCACGGGCTACGGCGCACACTGACGCCGCACCGCCGCGGCGCCGGACGGGCCGGTG
This sequence comes from Streptomyces rectiverticillatus, assembly GCF_013394065.1. Taxonomy (NCBI): domain Bacteria; kingdom Bacillati; phylum Actinomycetota; class Actinomycetes; order Kitasatosporales; family Streptomycetaceae; genus Streptomyces; species Streptomyces rectiverticillatus. The sequence continues at coordinate 1,802,573 of NZ_CP040752.1, read as the reverse complement.
AGCCCGTCCGGCGTCCGGCGCCCGCCGACCCGCGTCCGTGAAGACCCGCGTCCGTGAAGACCCACCGTCACCGGCCATCACGTACGCTGCGGACAGCGAACGAACGTTCAAGCCCAGTCCGCCGGAGGCGCAGCGTGCTCATCGACACCTACGGTCGCATCGCCACCGACCTCCGTGTCTCCCTGACCGACCGCTGCAACCTGCGCTGCACCTACTGCATGCCCGAAGAGGGCCTCCAGTGGCTCGCCAAGCCGGACCTGCTCACCGACGACGAGATCGTCCGCCTGGTCCGCATCGCCGTGACCTCCCTCGGCGTCACCGAGGTCCGCTTCACCGGCGGCGAGCCCCTGCTGCGCCCCGGCCTCGTCTCCCTCGTCGAGCGCTGCGCCGCCCTGCGGCCGCGCCCCCGGATCTCCCTCACCACCAACGGCATCGGCCTCGCGCGCACCGCGACGGCCCTGGCCGACGCCGGCCTCGACCGGGTCAACGTCTCCCTCGACACCCTGCGCCCCGACGTCTTCCAGAAGCTGACCCGCCGCAAGCGCCACCAGGACGTCCTCGACGGCCTCGCCGCCGCCCGCGCCGCCGGCCTCGCACCCGTCAAGATCAACGCCGTGCTGATGCCCGGCCTCAACGACGACGAGGCCCCCGACCTGCTGGCCTGGGCCCTCGGCCACGGCTACGAACTGCGCTTCATCGAGCAGATGCCGCTCGACGCCCAGCACGGCTGGCGCCGCGACGGGATGATCACCGCGGCGGACATCCTGGCGAGCCTGGCCACCCGCTTCGACCTCACCCCCGAAGGCGCCGACGAGCGCGGCGCCGCCCCCGCCGAACGCTGGCTCGTCGACGGCGGGCCCGGCCGCGTAGGCGTCATCGCCTCCGTCACCCGCCCCTTCTGCGGCGCCTGCGACCGCACCCGCCTCACCGCCGACGGACAGATCCGCAACTGCCTGTTCGCGCGCGAGGAGTCCGACCTGCGCGCGGCGCTGCGCTCCGGGGCCACGGACGAGGAGATAGCCGGGCGATGGAAGCAGGCGACGCACGGGAAGAAGGCGGGGTCGGGCCTGGACGACCCGTCCTTCCTGCAGCCGCAGCGGCCCATGTCGGCGATCGGGGGCTGAGCTCCTGAGCACCGTCGGGGGCTGAGCTCCTGAGCTCCTGAGCCCCGCCGGGGCCCGGCACCGCGTGCTACGGGCGAGGAGAGGCCTCCCACTCCGCCAGCGTCACCACGTCCTTCAGAAAGCCCCGCAGGCCGAGGAAGTTGGACAGGTGCTCACGGTGCTCGTCGCACGCGAGCCACGTCTTGCGGCGGTCGGGGGTGTGCAGCTTGGGGTTGTTCCACGCCAGCACCCATACGGCGGGGGCGCGGCAGCCCTTGGCGGAACAGATCACGGTGTCATCGGGGGAATTCACACCCCTGACTCTACGAACCGCGTGCAGACACGGCGACGCCGGGCAGCCACGGGGGGAGCCGCCCGGCGTCGGTCTGTCGCTCCGACGGGGGATGCGGAGCGCTTAGGAAGTATGTCACGGGGTGCCCGGCGCGCGGCACTGAAACCACATGATTGATCTGAGGTTTTCTTGAGCTTTGCCGAACGTGCCACCACCCGCCGCGCCCCGCGGGGCATCAGCCGTGGTCACGCCCTTGATCGCCCTCGGGGCCACGGGGGGCTTCCGGGACGGATTCCGCCCCCTCCTCGGCCGGACCGGGCATCAGCACCGGCCGCGTCGGTGCCGGTACGAACGTCCCGGGGAGCGAAGGGGCGTTCTCCCGGCCCGCGTTGGCGATCACGACCGCCACGTAGGGCAGCAGGGCACCCAGGATCAGCGTGCCCACCGCCACATAGCGCTCGACGTTCCACAGCACCACGGTGAGCACCACCGACAGGGTGCGGATCATCATCGAGATGACGTAGCGGCGCTGGCGGCCGCGCACATCCTCGGCCAGCCCCTGACGGGCGCCGGTGATCCTGAAGACCGCCGTCCCGCCCTGCTTCCGCATCACGTTCCACCACCTGATCCACCGTGCCTGCACGCCCTGAAGCGGGACACCCTCCACGTTACGCCGCGTGGCCGCCGGGTACGAGAGCGGGTCCCGCGCCGTCCCCGCTCCGACCTGCGGCTGCGTACGCCACAGCCGCATCGCGGCGGAGGGACGGCTCCGGCGTGCGCCGTACGGACAGTGGCCTCAGAATGGCGGGGCACGGCACATCGCGCCGCTGAGGAGGCGACATGAGCTGGTTGTGGGCCATCATCGTCGGACTTGTCCTGGGCCTGATCGCCAAGGCGATCCTGCCGGGCAAACAACAGGTCCCCCTCTGGTTGACGATCATCCTGGGCATGATCGGCGGCCTGCTCGGCAACTGGGCCGCCGCCGGCCTCGGCATCGACGAGACCAAGGGCGTCGACTGGGGCCGGCACCTGCTGCAACTGGCGGGTGCGGTCCTCGTGGTCGGCATCGGCGACCGTCTGTGGGTCGCGGTACGCGGCAACAGGAGCGGCGGGAGACACGCGGCGTAACGTACCTGGATGTCTCCGCGCCCGGACGCACAAACGCCTCGGGGCGGCCCGTGCGCAGCTCGCGCACGGGCCGCCCCGGGCCTTCAGTCAGTCCCCGGCGGCGAAAGCCACTACCGCAGCTCGGCGATCTTCCGGCCCGCCTTGAGGTAGACCCGGCCGGCCCCGGCGATCTCGGCGACCGTCTCCGCCACGACCTCGCCCAGCGGGCGGATCGCATCGGCCTCGGCCAGCACGACGGCCTCCTGGCCGCCGTCCGTCTCGACCACCAGGCGCAGGCCGTTCTGCTTGGCGACCCGGCGGGCCGCCGAAGCGGACGGCTGGAAGCCCAGGACCTGGCTCAGCACGGCCGTCGCCGGCGAGGCGCCGTGCTCCGAGAGCTCCACCACGGGCGTCTCCACGTCGGAGAAGCTCTTCTTCGAGAACTGTGCGACGAATCCGCCCCGGGCCGCCATCGCCGCCTCGATCCCGTACAGCGCGGCCACGACCTCGCCCGCGAGGATCTTCTTGAGGTCCATCGGGTGCAGCGAGCGCTCCTCGACCCGGGACAGCGCGAGGGCGATCTCCTCGTCCGTCCACTCGGTCCAGGCCTTCAGGTACGGCTCCATCAGCCGGTCCGGCACCGACATGATCTTGCCGAAGACGTCGTCGGCCGGAGCCGACAGGCCCACGTAGTTGCCCTTGGACTTGGACATCTTCGCGCCCGTGCCGTCCGTGCCCTCGATCAGCGGCATGGTGACGACGAGCTGCGGCCGCTGGCCCTTCAGCTCCATGAGCTTGCGGCCCATCTGCAGGTTCAGCAGCTGGTCGGCGCCGCCCAGCTCGACGTCGCAGTCCAGCGCGACCGAGTCCAGGCCCTGGGCGATCGGGTACAGCAGCTCCGACATCGTCAGGCCCGACCCGGCCGCCAGCCGGTTGCGGAAGTCCTCGCGCTGCAGCAGCTGCGAGACCGGCACCTGCGAGAGCAGGCCGAGCAGCTCCGGGAAGGTGTACGGGGCCAGCCAGGTGCTGTTCTGGACGAACGTGACCTTCTCGAAGTCGAAGAACGGGCGGACCTGCTCGCGGTAGCCCGCGAGATTCCTCGCGATGTCCTCGTCGGTCAGCGGCGGACGCTCGGCCGTGCGGCCCGTCGGGTCGCCGATCTTGGCCGTGAAGTCACCGATGAGGAGGGTGACGTCGTGGCCCATGCGCTGGAAGCGGCTGAGGATGATCATCGGCACGGCGTGGCCCAGGTGGACGTCGGCCGCCGTCGGGTCGATGCCCAGCTTGAGCTGCAGGCCCTTGCCCGCCGCCCGCCGCTCCTCGATGCGCTCGGCCAGCTTGTCCACGCCCGGCAGCACCTCGACGGTGCGGGCGGCGATCAGCTCGGCCTGCTCCTTCGCCGACAGATCCGTCAGATCGAGATAGCGCCGCGAGCCCGTCTCCTGGAGCAGCCGCTGGACGGTCTGGTCGGAGGAGAGGTCCTGCGCGAGGAGCTCACCTGCGCGGGCGACGGATTCGCCGAGGCGTGTCATGACATTCCTGGGGATCGATGGGACGGATGAGAAACGGACGGAGAAGAAAGACGGAGAAGAAATAGGGACGCATACGGAAGACGTATGCGAGCGGAGGACAGGTGGACGCGGACCAGTCTATTCGGCCCGGTGCCGCGCCCCTGCTGTCACACCCCCTGCTGTCACACCCCTCGCTGTCACACGCCCCGGCTGACGGAGCTCATGTTGAAGTCCGGCACGCGCAGGGCGGGCATCGCGGCCCGGGTGAAGTAGTCGCCCCACTCGCGCGGCAGCGTCGGCTCGGTGCGGCCCGCCTCGGTGGCGCGCGAGAGCACCGACACCGGGGACTCGTTGAAGCGGAAGTTGTTGACCTCGCCGACGACCTCGCCGTTCTCCACGAGATAGACGCCGTCCCGGGTCAGCCCCGTCAGCAGCAGCGACGCCGGGTCCACCTCGCGGATGTACCACAGGGAGGTCAGAAGCAGGCCTCGCTCGGTGGCCGCGACCATCTCGTCGAGCGTGCCGGTGCCCCCCGCGTCCAGGATGAGGTTGTCCACGAGCGGGGCGACCGGCAGGTCCGTGAGCCCGGCGCTGTGCCGCGTCGTGACCAGGTGCTCCAGCACGCCGTCACGGATCCAGTCCGTCGGACCGAGCGGCAGGCCGTTGTCGAAGACCGACGCGTCGTCCCCCGAGCTGGTCGTGAGCACGAACGGCGCGCACTCCAGGCCCGCGGCGTGCGGGTCGCTGCGCAGCGTCAGCGGCAGCGGGGACAGCTTCTCGCCGACCCGGGTGCCGCCGCCGGCCTTCGAGAAGACCGTCCGGCCCTCGGCGGCGTCACGGGCGGCCGCCGACCACATCTGGTAGACGAGCAGGTCGGCGACGGCGGTCGGCGGCAGCAGCGTCTCGTACCGCCCGGCCGGCAGCTCGACCTTCCGCTCGGCCCACGCGAGGCGCTGCGCCAGCTCGGCGTCCAGGGCCTGCGGGTCGACGTCGGTGAAGTCGCGCGTGGCCCGGCCCGCCCAGGCGGAACGGGTGCCGTCCGGCGACTTGGCGTTGAGCTCCAGGGACCCCGTCGGCTGGTCGTGGCGCAGCCGCAGCCCGGTGGACGTGCCGAGGTAGTACGAGGAGACCTCGTGGAGGGCGAAGCCGTACAGCTCGCGGCCCTGCGACCGGGCACCGGCGAAGGACTCGCCGAGCGCGGGCGCGAAGCCGTCGAAGACCGCGGAGGAGGTCTCGGCGGGCGGGGCGGTGAAGTCGGGGGAGTGCGGCACCCCCGACACCAGCGGCTGGGCGTCCTCGGCCGGCCCCGCCTCGCGCGCGGCGGCCTCGGCGGCCCGCACCAGCGGCTCCAGCTCCGCGGCCGTGACGGCCGACCGCGAGACGACGCCCGAGGCGGTGCCCTCGGCGCCGTCCACCGTGGCGATCACGGTGACGGTGCGGCCGCGGGTGACGCCGTTGGTGGTGAGCGCGTTGCGCGCCCAGCGGAGGTTGGCGGTGGAACGCTCGCCGGCGATGACCATGCAGCCGTCGGCGCGGGACAGCTCCAGGGCGCGCTCGACGATCTCGTGCGGCTGGTGACGAGGGCTCACTGACCGGCCTCCTCAGTGGTGTTCAGGATGTTCACGTTCTCGAAGAGGGCCGAGGGGCAGCCGTGCGAGACGGCCGCGACCTGCCCGGGCTGGGCCTTGCCGCAGTTGAACGCGCCGCCCAGGACATACGTCTGCGGTCCGCCGACGGCCGTCATCGAACCCCAGAAGTCGGTGGTCGTCGCCTGGTACGCGACATCGCGCAACTGCCCGGCCAGCCGCCCGTTCTCGATCCGGTAGAACCGCTGCCCGGTGAATTGAAAGTTGTACCTCTGCATGTCGATCGACCACGAGCGGTCGCCGACCACGTAGACCCCGCGCTCGACGCCGGAGATCATCTCCTCGGTCGACGGCCCGCCGGGCGCCGGCTGCAGGGAGACGTTGGCCATCCGCTGGACCGGCACGTGGGAGGGGGAGTCGGCGAACGCGCAGCCGTTGGAGCGCTCGAAGCCGGTCAGCCTGGCGATGCGGCGGTCCAGCTGGTAGCCGACCAGGATGCCGTCCTTGACGAGGTCCCAGGACTGGGCCTCGACGCCCTCGTCGTCGTAGCCGGTGGTCGCGAGGCCGTGCTCGGCGGTCCGATCGCCGGTGACGTTCATCAGCTCCGAGCCGTACTTCAGCGAGCCCAGCTGGTCGAAGGTCGCGAAGGACGTGCCCGCGTACGCGGCCTCGTAGCCCAGCGCGCGGTCCAGCTCGGTGGCGTGGCCGATCGACTCGTGGATCGTCAGCCACAGGTTGGACGGGTCGACCACCAGGTCGTACGAGCCGGCCTCGACGCTCGGCGCGCGCATCTTCTCCGCCAGCAGCGCCGGGATCTCCGCCAGCTCGGCGTCCCAGTCCCAGCCGGTGCCCGTCAGGTACTCCCAGCCGCGGCCGGCCGGGGGAGCGATGGTGCGCATCGCGTCGAAGCCGCCGGTGGCGGGGTCGACCGCGACCGCCGTCAGCTGCGGGTGCAGCCGGACGCGCTGCTGGGTGGTGGTCGTGCCCGCCGAGTCGGCGTAGAACTTGTTCTCCTGGACGGTCAGCAGCGAGGCGTCCGCGTGCGCCACCCCGTCAGCCGCCAGCAGCCGCGAGCTCCAGTCCGCGAGCAGCTCGCTCTTCTCGGCGTCCGGCACGTCGAAGGGGTTGATCTCGTAGGACGACACCCAGGTCCGCTCGGCGTGCACCGGCTCGTCCGCCAGCTCCACCCTCTCGTCCGAGCCGGCCGCCGCGATCACCTTCGCCGACAGCCGCGCCATCGCCACGGCCTGCCCCGCCACCCGCGCCGCCGCGTCCATCGTCATCTCGACGCCCGCCGCGAAGCCCCAGCTCCCGCCGTGCACCACCCGCACCGCATACCCCAGGTCCGTGGTGTCGGAGGTCCCGGCCGGCCGGGCGTCCCTCAGCCGCCAGGAGGCGCTGCGCACCCGCTCCAGGCGGAAGTCCGCGTGGTCGGCCCCCAGCGCCCGGGCGCGCGCGAGAGCCGCGTCGGCGAGTTGCCGCAGCGGCAGCGCGAGGAACGACTCGTCGATTTCATGTGGCACGGATGGCCTCCCCTAGGCATGCGATGTCTCCCGAGGACGCAGTGAATCACGCCCCGCCGCCCATGGTCCCGGGCTTTTGTGCAGTTCAGGGGCAGATCGGGGAACGCGCCCCACACGGGTCCGCAGGGGCCTCGCAGCTCCGCTTTCTGTAGGGACCCCACAGGGTCCGCCATGCGCTCCTGTTAGGGGCGGGCTGCACGTCAGAGGCCTCGGCCCGATAGTTTTCGTACGGTACAGACGACCAATGGCAGCCAGCTGGCAGCTACACGTGAAGGAAGGGTGGTCCTTTGAGCCGCTCGGTTCTGGTCACCGGAGGAAACCGGGGCATCGGCCTGTCCATCGCCCGCGCCTTCGCGGAGGCGGGCGACAAGGTCGCCTTCACCTACCGCTCGGGAGAGCCGCCGGCCGCCCTCCTGGAGCTGGGGTGCCTCCCCGTGAAGTGCGACATCACGGACCCCGAGCAGGTCGAGCAGGCCTACAAGGAGATCGAGGAGAAGCAGGGCGCGGTCGAGGTGCTGGTGGCCAACGCCGGCGTCACCCGCGACCAGCTGCTCCTGCGCATGTCCGAGGACGACTTCACCTCCGTCCTCGACACCAACCTCACCGGCACCTTCCGGGTCGTCAAGCGGGCCTCGAAGGGCATGCTGCGCGCCCGCAAGGGCCGCATCGTGCTGATCTCCTCCGTGGTGGGCCTGCTGGGCTCCGCGGGCCAGGCCAACTACGCCGCCTCCAAGGCCGGCCTGGTGGGCTTCGCCCGCTCGATCGCCCGTGAGCTGGGCTCCCGGAACATCACCTGCAACGTCGTCGCCCCCGGCTTCGTCGACACCGACATGACCCGCGTGCTCAGCGACGAGCAGCGCGAGGGCATCACCAAGCAGGTTCCGCTCGCGCGCTACGCGCAGCCCGAGGAGATCGCCGCCTCGGTCCGCTTCCTCGCCTCCGACGAGGCCGCATACATCACTGGAGCCGTCATTCCTGTCGACGGCGGATTGGGCATGGGTCACTGAACGTCATGAGTGGAATCCTTGCAGGCAAGCGCATCCTGGTCACCGGCGTCCTCACCGAGTCGTCGATCGCCTTCCAGGCCGCCAAGGTCGCCCAGAACGAGGGCGCCGAGGTCATCCTGACCGGCTTCGGCCGGCTCTCCCTGGTCGAGCGGATCGCCAAGCGGCTGCCGAAGCCCGCGCCGGTCATCGAGCTGGACGTCACCAACCAGGAGCACCTCGACGGCCTGGCCGACAAGGTGCGCGAGCACCTCGGCGAGGGCGTGGCCCTCGACGGCATCGTGCACTCCATCGCCTTCGGCCCGCAGGGCGCCTTCACCTTCCTCGATGCCACCTGGGAGGACGTCTCCACGGCCGTCCAGGTCTCCGCGTACTCCTACAAGTCGCTGGCCATGGCCCTGCTCCCGCTGATGCGCGAGGGCGGCTCGATCGTCGGTCTGACCTTCGACGCGCAGATCGCCTGGCCGAAGTACGACTGGATGGGCGTGGCCAAGGCCGCTCTCGAGGGCACCAACCGCTACCTCGCCCGCGACTTCGGTCCCAAGGGCATCCGCTGCAACCTGGTCTCCGCCGGTCCGATCAAGTCGATGGCCGCCAAGTCCATCCCGGGCTTCGAGGAGCTCGCGGACGTGTGGAACCACCGCGCCCCCATCGGCTGGGACCTGGCCGACCCGGAGCCGGCGGGCCGCGGCGTCGTCGGCCTGCTGTCGGACTTCTTCCCCCGCACCACGGGCGAGATCGTGCACGTCGACGGTGGCGTGCACATGATGGGCGCCTGAGCCCCGAAGCGCATCCCCGGTGCCCGTTCCGCTACGCCGGAACGGGCACCGGCCGTTTCCGGCTCGTGCGCCGGAGCTCGTCCCCCCACACTGAAGGGCGGGAGGAGGTACGCGCATGAGCCCCCCGCTCCGCCGCACCGCGGCCCTGCTGTTCGCCGCCGCGGCCCTGGCCGGCTCGACGGCCCCGGTGTCCCCGGCGGCGGCCGCCGCCCAGGCCGCTCCGCCCGTCCCGCGGCACGCCGAGTGCCGCACGCGCGTCCACGGCTCCCACGCCACCACCCACTGCTTCAACGGCAACGCCACCACCGACCGCGTTCAGCTGCACATCGAGTGCGTGCGCTGGTGGGACCCGGACATGGACACGGCTCAGGCCGTCGTCGGCCCCGCCGGGCACGTCGCCCTCGCCCAGCGCTGCTGGCTCGGCATACGCCACGCCTGGGTGACCCACCGGCCGGCCGCCTGAGCGGTCAGCGGGCCACGCCCCGGCAGCCGAACGGACCGAACGGATGCGCGCTCGCCTCCGCCCCCGCGGTCTCCTCGTCGCCGTCCGCGATGGCCGCGACCAGCCGCCCGTGGTCGGCGAGCTCTTCGGGCCGCATCGCGCTCCCCACGAATGCCCGCAGGAACTGGCGCATCACCCCGCCCAGGTCCGCGTACACCTCGGACATCACTTCGTTGTGCGCGGCGGAGACGACCGCGGTGTGCAGCGTGGCGTCCGCCTCCACGAACCGCTCGGCGTCCCCCGAGCGCCACGCCTCCTCGCGCCGCTCCAGCAGCGCGGCCAGCTGCACCAGGTCCTGCTCGGTGCGCCGGCGGGCCGCGAGCCGGGCCGCCGAGGCCTCCAGGGCGCAGCGCAGCTCGGCCACGTCCATCGGGTCGGCGTCGGCGAAGCGGCGGTGCATCACGCCGGCCAGCTCGCTCGTGGCTATGACGTACGTGCCCGATCCCTGCCGGATGTCCAGCAGGCCGTTGTGCGCGAGCGCCCGTACGGCCTCGCGCACGGTGTTGCGCGCGACGCCGAGCTGCTCGACCAGCTCCGGCTCGGTGGGGATGCGCGAGCCGACGGGCCACTCACCGGACGTGATCTGGCTGCGCAGCCCGGCGATGACCTGGTCGACGAGGCGGGAGCGCTTGGGCGAGTTCAGTGGCATCGACAGTCTCCATTCATCCTATGATTCTATCTATGATGCCTGTCATGGCATCCACGGCAGACGAAGACCTGAGAGCGGCCGAGACCGCCGCCGCAGCCGACCCCGCCGGCTCGAGGCAGGCCCCCGCGCCTGCGGGGGAGGGCGCTCCGGGTCACGCCTGGGCGGCCCGGCTCCTGGTCGCCGGCCTGGTCCTCGCCGCGCTCAACCTCCGCCCCGCCGTGACGAGCCTGGGCTCGCTGCTGAAGGAGGTCCGCGCGGACCTCGGCATGAGCGGCACCGTGGCGGGCCTGCTGACGTCCGTGCCCGCGTTCTGCTTCGCGGTCTTCGGCCTCGCCGCGCCCCGGCTGGCCCGCCGCTTCGGCCCCGCGGCCGTCGTCTGCGCCGGCATGGCGGCGATAGCCGCCGGTCTCGCCCTGCGGCCGTACGCGGGCGGCGTCCCCGGTTTCCTCGCCCTGAGCGTGCTCGCGCTCGCGGGCATCGCCGTCAGCAACGTCCTGATGCCCCTGGCCGTCAGACGCTGGTTCCCCGACCGGGTCGGCCCGATGACCGGCCTGTACTCCATGGCCATCGCCGCGGGTGCCGCGGCCGCCGCCGCCGGCACCGTGCCGCTCGCCGGGGCGATGGGCCACAGCTGGCGCCTCGGCCTCGGCTCGTGGGCGCTGCTCGCCGCCGCGGCCGGGCTCCTGTGGCTGGTGGCCGCCCGCCGCGGCCGTACGGACGGCGGCGCCGCCCCCGCGGCCGCCGCCCAGGACGCTCCCCGCACCAGCATCACGCGCAGCCCCACCGCGTGGGCGCTCGGCATCTTCTTCGGCATCCAGGCGACCGGCGCCTACATCGTCATGGGCTGGATGCCGGCGATCTTCCGCGACGCCGGGGTGTCCGCCTCCACCGCGGGCATCCTGAGCGCCGTCACGATGCTGACCGGCATCCCCCTGGCCTTCGCGCTGCCGCGCCTCGCCGCCCGCCTGCCCCACCAGGGCGTCCTCGTCATCGCCCTGGCCTGCTTCGGGCTCGCGGGGTACGCGGGGCTGTGGCTGGCCCCGGCCGCGGGCGCCTGGGCCTGGGCCGTGCTGCTCGGCGTGTCCAACAGCGCCTTCACGCTCGCCCTGACGCTGATCGGCATGCGCGCCCGCACGGGCGGGGGCGTGGTGCGGCTGTCGGCGTTCGCCCAGAGCACCGGCTATCTGATCTCCATCCCCGGCCCGCTGCTGGTGGGCTGGCTCAACGAGCGCACGGGCGGCTGGGACGTGCCGCTCGCGCTCATGGCGGCGCTGATGGTGCCTCAGGTCGTGGCGGGCGTGCTGGCCGGGCGCGCCCGCACCGTGGAGGACGAGCTCTGACCCGGACGCGGCCGCCGGGGCGCGGGGTGGGAGACTGGCCGCATGCAGCCTGTGCTCGATCCCAATCCCAAGAACGGCCAGAAGACCCTGCTGACGATCCTCGGCGCGATGCTGGGCATCACGGTCGTCATCTCGGTCATCGCGACGGTCTTCTCCCCCTGAACCCTGCCCCCGGGCCCTGACTCCGGGCCCCTTCCGGTCCGCCTCCAGGCGATGGTGGGGCTAACCCCCCGTCCCCTAGGGGGGACAGGTCAGGGGCAAGTGGGTGGTCCACCGGATGGGAGCGGGGCGCCATTCTCCGTAGGTTCGTAGTACACCGCGACGGGGCGGTGCACCGAACCACTCGGAGGCGATCCCATGCCCGCCGGTACGAAAGCCCGGACTCCCGGCACCGTGCAGACGCGGCTGCCCTGGTGGGCCCTCGCGCTCGCCGCCGTGGCGTTCACCGTCTTCTGCGCCCTGCCCGTCGCTCCCGCCACCGCGGACTCCGGTCCGGATCCCGCCGCCTCGGGCACCGTCGCCCGCGTGGTCGCCTTCGTCCGGCTCGCGCTGGGCGAGGAAGCCCCGTGAGGGCAGGCGGGGCGCGTGCGCCGCTTCGGGTGCAACCCTTTCAACACCCCGCGCCTCGCCGTGGGTTTCATGCGAAGCTGGACGGCATGAGCTCCGAATCGACCCGCAGGATCGTCGTTTTCCGGCACGCCAAAGCCGAATGGTCCGACGTCGACGACCACGAACGTCCGCTCGCGGACCGCGGCCGCAAGGACGCCCCGGTCGCAGGCCGCTGGCTCGCCGGTTCCGGCATCAACCCCGACCTGGCCATGTGCTCCACCTCCGCCCGCACCCGCGAGACCTGGAAGCTCGCCGTCCCCGAGCTGTCCGAGCGCCCCCGGACGGTCTACGAGGAGCGGATGTACGAGGCCTCGCTCGGCGAGCTGATCGCCCTGCTCAACGAGGTCTCCGACGAGGTCCAGGACCTCGTCATGATCGGGCACAACCCCGGCATGCACGCCCTGGCCGACGCCCTCGCCGGCGAGTCCGAGGGCGATCTGCTGCCGCGGATGAACCGCGCCGGGTTCCCCACCTCCGCCATCGCCGTGCTCGCCTTCACCGGATCGTGGAAGGCCGTCGAGCACGGCGTCGGCAAGCTGGTCGCCTTCTGGGCGCCCCACGCCTAGCGCCCGTCCGGCGGATGAGATGCGTGCACCGATCCCCGGCCGTCGCTCATTCCGCCGGACCCTCACCGGCGTGGTGCCTCCGTCGTGGTGCCTCGCCGTGGCGGCGAGCCTTCCCGCTGCCGGAGCTGCCGGAGCTGCCGGAGCCTACTCGTGGGTGTTCGCCGCCTCGACCTCTTCGCGGGTGACGCCCAGCAGGTAGAGCACCGTGTCCAGGAACGGGACGTTCACCGCCGTGTGCGCCGCCTGGCGCACCACCGGCTTGGCGTTGAAGGCCACGCCCAGCCCCGCGGCGTTGAGCATGTCGAGGTCGTTCGCGCCGTCTCCGATGGCCACGGTCTGCGCCAGCGGCACGCCCGCCTCGGCGGCGAACCGCCGCAGTAGCCGGGCCTTGCCCGCCCGGTCCACGATCTCCCCGGTCACCCGCCCGGTCAGCCGGCCGTCGACGATCTCCAGGGTGTTCGCCGAGGCGAAGTCCAGCCCGAGCCGCTCCTGCAGGTCGTCCGTGACCTGGGTGAACCCGCCCGAGACCACGCCCACCTGGTAGCCGAGCCGCTTGAGCGTGCGGATCAGCGTCCGGGCGCCCGGCGTCAGCCGCACCTCCGCCCGCACCTTGTCCACGACGGACTCGTCCAGCCCCGCCAGCAGCGCCACCCGGGCGTGCAGGGACTCCTCGAAGTCCAGCTCGCCGCGCATCGCCCGCGCGGTCACCTCCGCGACCTCGGCCTCGCAGCCCGCGTGCGCCGCGAACAGCTCGATGACCTCGTCCTGGATCAGCGTGGAGTCGACGTCCATCACGATCAGCCGCTGGGCCCGCCGCTGCAGGCCCGCCGCCACGACCGCCACGTCGACCCCGCGCACCGCGGCCTCCAGGGCCAGCGCCGTCCGCAGGGCCTCCGTCTCCACGCCGGACACCGCGAACTCAACTGCCGTCACCGGATACTTGGCGAGCCGGAAGATCCGGTCGATGTTGCCGCCCGTGCCGGTGATCCGCGCCGCGATGGCGGCCGTCGACTCGGCGGTGAGCGGATGGCCCAGCACCGTGACGTGGGAACGCCCCGTGCCGCGCGGGCGGTTGTCGCCCCGGCCCGAGATGATCTCGGCCTGCAGCCGCATCGACTCGGCCCAGCTGTGCACCGTCGCCCGCAGCTCGCCCTCGGCGTTCCCGCCCCCCTCCGGCGCCGTGACCAGCGCGCACAGGGTGATCCGGCCCCGGGTGACGACCTGCTCGATGTCGACGACGTCCACGGCGTACGCGGCGAGCGTGTCGAACAGTCCGGCGGTGATGCCCGGCCGGTCCTTCCCGAAGATCTTGACGAGGAGGGTCGGCTCGTCGTCGGCGGGGACGGGGGTGACAGGCGAGGTCTGCGATGCGCTCATGGTCCTCTTACCGTATCGGGCCCCGCGCCGGATACGCACAGGTGTCCCGGCTAGCACTCGGCGAAGACATGCCCAAGGCGCGGCCTACACCGCGTGAACGCCGTCAGCGGCGCCGCGGCGGGGGCCCGGGCGGCGGAGGCGGAGGCTCCTCCGGCGGCGGCGCCCCGTAGCGGTATCCGCTGCCCCGGGGCCGGCGGGGCGGCGGCAGCGGCCGGCCCGTCTGCGTCGGCGCGCTGGAGCGGTCGTCGAAGGGCGGGCGCTTGTACGGGTTGGTGTCGTCCCGCGCGGGACGCCTGTACGGGTTGGAGTCGTCCTGCCCGCGCCGCCCCGGCGGGGGACCGTACGGGCCGGGCGGCGCCGCCGCGGCCGGGTGGGCCGCAGCGGCCGCCTCCGGGCGCCCGAAGATCACCGCCCGCCGCCCCGCCGTGCCGGTCGCCCACGCGAGGAGACCCCCCACCGCCCCGGCGGCGGCACCCCACGCGGCGCCCAGCGCCGCCGCCATCGCCGCATTGCCGCGCAGCTCCAGGCCCGCCCCGAAGGCGTCGAAACCCAGCACCGACAGGCTCGCGTCCGCCTTCACCCGCGTCGCGAGCACCAGCAGCGGCAGGGCCAGGGCGGTCGCCACCCCCAGCGCCACGGCGCAGCGCGCGGCGAACGCCGTCGCCCCCAGCCCCTCCCGCGGCGCGCGGACCGCGGTGAGCACCCCGACGCCCAGCATCATCAGCACACAGGCCACGGCCAGCAGCCACACCGTGCTGTCGAGCTCGGCCAGCCGCCCCAGCGTGACCGCCTCCTCGGCCCGCGCGCTCAGCAGCTCGTCCAGCGGGGAGGGCAGCACCTTGGTCAGCGCGCCCGTGGCCGTGCCGCGCCAGGAGACGAACAGCCCCAGCGGCACCGCGAGGAAGACCCCGTTCGGTGCCCCGAGCAGTGCGGCACCGAAGATCCGCTTCGGCTGGCCGTCGCCGGCCGCCGCGTACGCCGCGGCGGCCAGGCCCGCCGCCACCGCGAGGACCAGCACTGCGCACAGCGCCGAGACCGCGGGACGCACGCCCCGGTGCAGCGCCTGCAGGCCGCGGGGGAGCGGCGCCCGGCGCGCGCCCAGGACCGCGATCAGCAGGATGCCCAGGACCCAGACCGCGCCCCCGAACAGCGAGGGACCCGTCCGCACGCTGAAGCCGACGGCGGCCTTGGCGTCGGCCAGGCCGGCGAGCCGGTCCGGCAGCCCGCCCGCGATGTCCCCGACGTCGCCGATGCCCGGGATCACCAGCTTGGGGCCGCCTCCGCCTCCATCCTCGCCTCCGCCGAGGCCCAGGCCGCTCCCGTCGATGGTGATCGAATCCTCCCCGGCCCAGGCGAGGCCGCCGAGCAGGAGCAGGAAGAGCACGATCACCGCGCCGGCCCGCGCGGCGAGCTCTCCGGCGCCGATCGTGGCACCGGCACGGCGCAACGATCGCGCAAAGATCATTCCCAGCAACAGGGCGCCCGTCAGGCTCACTCCCAGTGGCGCGATTTCGATGGCGGTGTGCGCCCCGGCGCCCTTCAGGCCGAATGCTTCAATATCCCCCGAAGGCGTGAGTGATCCACCTACGGCGAGCACGACGACGGCCGCGGTCATCGGCCCCAGCGCGCCCGCCGTATCCGCGCCGAGCAGGTGCAGCCCGAGCGCCGCAATCCCCGCCATGGCCAGAAAAGACCAGCTCACAGCCGCAATCGACGTCAGCAACAGCTCCGCCGGACGCACCCCGCGCCCGCCCCCGTCCACGGTCATCACGGCCCCCCGCGCCGGTCTGCAGCCGGGCTATTGCCCGGATGCGCATGATCCGTACGTATCCATGGCGGTAACCACTCTCAGGGTATGTTTCGGATCGGTCAACGGCGCCTGTTACACGGTCGCGGCAATCCCCGACTTTCGGTTCGGGGACTGTGCCTGAAATAGTTCCTCCCGATGTTCGCCATCCCTAGACTCCCTGATGCAGGGGGCTCATCGGGGGACAAGTAGTGGGGCATGGAGTGCCGGAACTCGTACTGGAATTGAATGGACAGACCTGGACGCTTGATCCGTCCAGGTCCTACACCCTCGGGCGGGATCCGCAGGGTGACATGGTGCTGCAGGACGCCCGCGTCTCGTGGCGGCACGCCACCGTACGGTGGGAGGGCCGCAGTTGGGTCATCGAGGACCACGGCAGCACCAACGGCACGTACGTGCAGGGCCAGCGGATCCACCACATGGAGATCGGCCCCGGCTCGACGGTGCACCTGGGCAACGCGACGGACGGACCGCGGCTGAACCTGAGCGCCGGTGCCGCCGGCGCCGGTGCCGGCGTCCCGGCCGCGGACCTCTACAGCGCGCAGACCGCCATGGCCGCGCCGCTGCACCAGGCTCCGCCGCAGCACACGCCGCACCAGCCGCCGCAGCACCAGCAGCCCGGCGGCTGGCAGCAGCCGGGGCAGTACCAGCCGCAGCAGCACCAGCCGCCGCAGCAGCACCAGCAGCCCGGCGGCTGGCAGCAGCCCCCGCAGCAGGCGTACGTCCCCCAGCAGCCGGGACCCGGCGCGCACCAGCCCCCGGCGCACGGCGGCACGCCCTCGCAGGGCGGCGCCCCGCCCGTCTACGGCGACCGCAGCCCGACCAGCTTCCACCAGATGGCCGTCGGCCGCGGCACGATGCGCATCGGTCGTGCCCTGGAGAACGAGCTGGTCGTCTCCGACCTCCAGGTCTCCCGGCACCACGCCGAGTTCCGCTCCACCGGCGACGGCCGCTTCGAGATCGTCGACCTCGGCAGCCACAACGGCACCTACGTCAACGGTCAGCCGGTCCGCCAGCAGATCATCGGCCCCAACGACATCGTCGGTGTCGGTCACTCCACCTTCCGCCTGGTCGGCGACCGGCTGGAGGAGTTCGTCGACACCGGCGACGTCTCCTTCTCCGCCCGCCACCTGACGGTCACCGTCGACGGCGGCAAGCAGATCCTCAAGGACGTCTCCTTCGGCGTCCCCGAGAAGTCGCTGATCGCCGTCATCGGCCCCTCCGGCTCCGGCAAGTCCACCCTCCTCAAGGCGCTCACCGGCTACCGGCCCGCCAACGAGGGCGACGTCCTCTACGACAACCGGAATCTCTACAAGCAGTTCGCCGAGCTGCGCCAGCGCATCGGCCTCGTCCCGCAGGACGACATCCTGCACAAGGAGCTCACCGTCCGGAAGGCGCTGCGCTACGCGGCCAAGCTCCGCTTCCCCGGTGACACCGCGGCCTCCGAGCGCGAGGCCCGGATAGACGAGGTGCTGCGCGAGCTCAAGCTCGACGTCCACAAGGACAAGAAGGTCACCGCCCTCTCCGGCGGCCAGCGCAAGCGCGTCTCGGTGGCCCTGGAGCTGCTGACCAAGCCCTCGCTGATCTTCCTGGACGAGCCCACCTCCGGCCTCGACCCGGGCATGGACCGCGACGTCATGCAGCTGCTGCGCGGCCTCGCGGACGACGGCCGCACGGTCCTGGTGGTCACCCACTCCGTCGCCGAGCTCGCGCTCTGCGACAAGCTGCTCGTCATGGCCCCCGGTGGTTCCGTCGCCTACTTCGGCCCCCCGGAGGAAGCGCTCAACTTCTTCGGCTACGAGACCTGGGCGGACGTCTTCTCGGCCTTCGAGAACTACCGCGACTACGACTGGTCGGGCCGCTGGCGCGGCTCGCAGCACTACCAGATGTACGCGGCCGACATCGACGCCGTCGCCCCGCAGTCGGTGCACGTCCAGCCGCAGATGGTGCGCCCGCCGAAGGCCCAGAGCTGGGGCTCCCAGCTGTGGACGCTGATGCGCCGCTACACCTCCGTCATCGCCTCGGACCGCGGCTTCATGGCCCTGATGCTGATCCTCCCGGCCGTCCTCGGCGGTGTCAGCACGGTCATCCCGTCCGACTTCGGCCTCGGGCCGGCGACCAAGGGCCACTTCAACCAGGACGCCGGCACGATCATGCTGATCCTCGCGGTCGGCATGTGCTTCTCCGGCGCCGCCAACTCCGTCCGTGAGCTGATCAAGGAACGGGTGATCTACGAACGGGAACGGGCCGTCGGCCTGTCCCGCTCCGCGTACCTGATGTCCAAGGTGGTCATCCTCGGCCTGATCACCGCGGTGCAGGGCGCCCTCATCTGCGCCATCGGCTTCTCGGTGCGCAAGCTGCCGGAGAACGGCCTGGTCTTCAAGGCGGCGCCCGCCCTCGAGCTCTGCCTGGTGATCATCGCCCTGGGCTTCACCTGCATGATGATCGGCCTGGTCATCTCCGCGCTGGTGAAGACCGCCGAGAAGACCATGCCGCTGCTGGTCATGTTCGCGATCGTCCAGGTCGTCTTCACCGGCATCCTGTTCAAGATCTACGACTCGCCGGGCATCGAGCAGTTCGCCTGGCTGATGCCGGCCCGCTGGGCCATCGCCGGCGTCGGCACCACGCTGGACCTCTCACACGTCATGGCCCCGTTCGACAAGGCCAGGCCCCCCAAGCTCGACCCGCTCTGGGAGCACACCGCCACCCAGTGGACGATCGACATCGTGGCCCTGATCGTCATCGGCATCGCCTGTGGCTTCGCAGTCGCACGTTTGCTGCGCCGCCACGAGCCGGAGGTCATGCGCAAGTAGTCCGCGCCCGTTCCGCACATACGCCGAAGGGCGGCACCCGCACCGGGTGCCGCCCTTCGGCGTATGTCGTCGTCCGCGCTCTCGCCCTTAGTAGGCGGAGTTCACGTTGTCCATGGAGCCGTAGACCTTCCACGCGTAGTTGCACGCGGCGGTGATGTTGGCGACCGGGTCGTAGATGTCCCAGGAGGTGCCCTCGACGTGGTACGCCTTGAAGGTCGGGTCGATCACCTGGAGCAGGCCCTTGGAGGGGATGCCCTTGGCGGCGTTGGAGTCCCAGAGGTTGATGGCCTTCGGGTTGCCGGTCGACTCCCGCATGATGTTGCGGTGGATGCCGGCGTAGGAACCCGGGATGCCCTTGGCCTTCATGACGTCGAGGGCTTCCTTGATCCAGCCGTCGAGGTTGTCGGCGTAGGTCTTCGGAGCCGGGGCGGGCGCGGCCTGGACCGGCTTGCGCTCCGCCGAACGGCTCGCGGCCTCCTTCTCGGCGCGCTCCTTGTCGGCCTTCGCCTTGGCGGCGGCCTCGTCGTCCGCCTTCTTCTTGGCCTCGGCCTGGGCCTTCGCCTGCTTGGCGGCGTTGTCGGCCTGCTTGCCGATCTGCTCCCGCTGGTCCTGGGCGCCGAAGGCCTCTGCGCTCCACGCGACGGGCTTGACGGCGATGGGCTGCTTGTCCGCGTCGGCGGAGCCCGGTATCGCGGCGACCGCCAGAGCGGCGACGGCTGCGGCGGAGACGCCGGCGGCGGTGAACTTCTGGACCTTGGACAGGCGGCTATAACCAGAGATGGGGGAGCGCATGCTGAGCTGAACCTCTTCCGATCGCATGAAGTCGCAGTGGCCCGGATCGGCGCGAATGAGCGCCGCGTCTCGATCGACGGCGCCGTGCGACGTGGAGAATTCTTAGCGGCCGCAAAATGCTGTGGCAAAGGTGCGACGTACTACCCGGCTTCGTTGCCGAGGCCCTGCGGGGAGGGGTAAAGGGAAGGTCAAAAGGGCCCCTGCCACCCGCTTACGCCGGTTTTATGCGCCCACTAGGCGAGGTCGTAGGTGACGTGCGTCCTATGTGCGGCGTCACACCGGGCGAGCGCTCCCGTCGCCCGGTGCGACCGGTTCCGCACACAGCGTGCCCGTTCGGGCTCAGACCTCCACCAGCACCTGATCGAGGCTCTTGCGCACCAGGTCCGGCACCTGGCAGTCGTCCGCCGGATAGCCGACGGGGATCACCGCGAACGCCTTCTCGTTCACCGGACGGCCCAGCACCTCGGACAGGAAACGCATCGGGCTCGGCGTGTGCACCAGGGCGGCGAGCCCCGACAGGTGCAGCGCGGACAGCAGCATCCCGACCGCGATGCCGACCGACTCGTCCACGTAGTAGTGCTTGCGCTTCTCCCCGTCCTCGCCGAGCCAGTACCGCTGCTGGAAGACCACGATCAGCGCGGGCGCGTCCGTCAGGTGCGGCTTGACCTCGTCCGTGCCCAGCGGCCGCAGGGCCGCCAGCCACTCCTCGCCCAGCCGGCCCGCGTACGAGAGCTGCTCCTCCTCCTCCGCGGCGGCACGGATGCGCCGCCGCACCGCGGGGTCCTTCACCAGGACGAAGGTCCACGGCTGCTGGTGCGCCCCGGAGGGCGCGGTGGCCGCGCACGCGATGGCGTCCCGGACCACCTGCTCCGGCACCGGGTCGGCGGAGAACTGCCGTACCGTCCGCCGCCCGTCCATCCGCTCGCGCAGCTCCGCGGCGCGGGCGAGGGACTCCTGGGCGGGCATCCGGGAGGGCCGGTAGGGCACGGGCCGGTAGGACTCACCGTGGGTGGGTGTCCACTGGGTTGGT
Organism: Streptomyces rectiverticillatus; assembly: GCF_013394065.1. NCBI lineage: Bacteria > Bacillati > Actinomycetota > Actinomycetes > Kitasatosporales > Streptomycetaceae > Streptomyces > Streptomyces rectiverticillatus. The sequence continues at coordinate 1,782,183 of NZ_CP040752.1, read as the reverse complement.
ATAGACATGATGAGTACATGCCCACGGCAGGGGGCGGGCAGCCACCCGACCACCGGCCTAGGCCGAACGACTCAGGCCCGGCCGCCGCCGGCCTGATCCCGGGCCCCGCGGCCCTCGCTACCGTAAAGCCATGACCAATGGCCCCCGCTCCGGCCTCACCGCCGTGAGCACCGCACTCCTCGCCATGAACAGACACCTGCAGGTGCACGACGTCCTCAAGACGATCGTCGTCTCCGCCCGGGAGCTGCTGGACGCCCGGTACGCGGCCCTCGGCGTCCCGGACGACCACGGCGGCTTCGCCCAGTTCGTCGTCGACGGGGTCAGCGACGAGCAGTGGAAAGCCATCGGCCCCTTGCCCCGCCAGCACGGCGTCCTCGCCGCGATGATCCAGCACGCGACCCCCGAGCGCCTCGCCGACGTCCGCTCGGACCCCCGCTTCGGCGGCTGGCCCGCCGCCCACCCCGACATGCGCGACTTCATCGGCATGCCGGTCGCGGACGGCGACGAGGTCCTTGGCGCGCTCTTCCTCGCCAACAAGAGGCGCCCCGCCCGCGCCGGCGAGCCGCCCTGCGGCCTCGAGGAGGCGGGCCGCACCTGCGGCTTCACCGCGGAGGACGAGGAGCTGCTGAGCGTGCTCGCCCAGCACGCGGCCATAGCCCTCACCAACGCCCGCCTCTACGAGCGCAGCCGCGAGCTGACCATCGCCGAGGAGCGCGCCCGCCTCTCCCACGAGCTGCACGACGCCGTCGCCCAGAAGCTCTTCTCGCTGCGGCTGACCGCCCAGGCCGCCGCAGCCCTCGTCGACCGCGACCCCGCCCGCGCCAAGGAGGAGCTGCACGAGGCCGCCCGGCTCGCCGCGGAGGCCACGGACGAGCTGCGGGCCGCGGTCGTGGAGCTGCGGCCCGCAGGGCTGGACGAGGACGGCCTCGTCGCGACCCTGCGCACCCAGGTCCAGGTCCTCGACCGGGCCCACACCGCCAAGGTCACCTTCGCCTCGCACGGCGTACGGGCCCTGCCGGCCGCCCAGGAGGAGGCCCTGCTGCGCGTGGCCCAGGAGGCCCTGCACAACGCCCTGCGCCACTCCGGAGCGGGCCGCGTCCAGGTCACCCTCACCCGGGCGGGCCAGGGCGCGGCGCTGTGCGTCGCCGACGACGGCTGCGGCTTCGAGCCCGAGGCCGTCCGCCGGGCCGGGCGCCACCTCGGCCTCGTGTCGATGCGCGACCGCGCGAGCGGCGTCGGCGGCAGTCTGACCGTTACCTCGGAGCCCGGGATGGGCACCGCGATCGAGATGGAGGTGCCCGGTGGCTGAAGGCGTGATCCGCGTGGTGCTGGTGGACGACCACCAGGTGGTCCGCAGGGGCCTGCGCACCTTCCTGGAGGTCCAGGACGACATCGAGGTGGTGGGGGAGGCGGCGGACGGCGCGGAGGGCGTCGAGCGTACGGAGGAGCTGCGCCCGGACGTCGTCCTCATGGACGTGAAGATGCCCGGGACCGACGGGATCGAGGCGCTGCGCCGGCTGCGGGAGCTGGAGAACCCCGCCCGGGTGCTGATCGTCACCAGCTTCACCGAGCAGCGCACGGTCATCCCGGCCCTGCGCGCGGGTGCGGCGGGCTACGTCTACAAGGACGTGGACCCCGACGCCCTGGCGGGCGCGATCCGCTCGGTGCACGCGGGCCACGTCCTGCTGCAGCCCGAGGTGGCGGGGGCGCTGCTGTCGCAGGAGGAGGCCGGGAGCGGGGGCCAGGGGCGGGGCAACGCGCTGACCGAGCGGGAGCGGGAGGTGCTGGCGCTGATCGCGGACGGCCGTTCGAACCGGGAGATCGCCCGCGCGCTGGTGCTCTCGGAGAAGACCGTCAAGACCCACGTGTCGAACATTCTGATGAAGCTGGACCTCGCCGACCGGACGCAGGCGGCGCTGTGGGCCGTCCGACATGGGATCGGAGCTTGATCGGCACGGCCCCGCGGCAAAGCGGAACGTCGCGTTCTGATCAGAGATTCATACGACCGTGTGGTGGTCGCTCCGGCCCCGCAACCCGAATGGCCGCGGCCCGTTCTCCATGGCGTACCGCGGCGGCTGGCCGTGGCAACGCCCTAGGAAGGTCATAAGAAGAGTGAAGAACATGAAGAAGGCCGCAGTCATCACCATCGCCGCCGGCGGTCTCGCCCTCGCCGGTGCCGGTGCCGCCTCTGCGCACGCCCAGGCCGACGGCACGGCGAAGAACTCCCCGGGTGTCGCCTCCGGCAATGTCGTCCAGGTTCCGGTGAAGGTCGGCGCCAACCTCTGCGGCAACACCATCAGCATCGTCGGCGTCCTGAACCCGGCCGCCGGCAACCTCTGCGTCAACAAGTAGTACCGGTGCATCCCGCCTGCCCGGCGCGCCCTGCATAGCCCGGGCAGGCGCGGACGAGCAATCGTCCGAACGAGGGCAACACCGCCGATGGCCGTGCCATCGGCGGTGCGCTGGCGTTCATCACTACGCGACCCCGCGGCTGGGGCCGCCGAGAACGTCAGCAGAAGGAAGACCCTCACCATGAACAGTGCCAAGAAAGCCGCTCTCGCCCTGGCGGTCACGGGGCTCGCCGTCGGTTCCACTGTGGGCGTCGCGTCCGCTCACGACCACGGTGACCGCCAGGTGCACCAGCACCGTCACCACCCCGGGGGCGCCATCGCCAACGGCGCCGCCAAGGGCTCGCCGGGCGTCGTCTCCGGCAACGTCATCCAGATCCCGGTGCAGGTGCCGCTGAACGTCTGCGGCAACACCATCGACATCCTGATCGGCCTGCTGAACCCGACCTTCGGGAACACCTGCGTCAACGCCAGCTCCGGCTGGGACGAGCACCGTAGCTACCACGAGCACCGTGGTCACCACGAGGGCCGTCACCACGACAAGCACGACTGGAACGGCCACGGCAAGCACGGTCACAACGGCCACGACGGTCACAACGGCCATGATGGTCACAACGGCCACTGGGGTGGCCACGACGGGCGTCACTGACCCGTACCGGCGCAACGGGAAGGCCCCGCGGACTTCCGGGTCCGCGGGGCCTTCCCGCGCTTTCGCACTTCCCGCACGACCGGCGGTCACCGGCTCAGTGCCGCTTGCGGGCCCTCTCCTCGACGATCGCGTTGTACGCGGCCACCTGGGCCCGCCGGGCCGTCCGCTCCACCGGCCGCAGCGCCTGCGCCCGCGCCGCTATCTCCGACGCGCTCACCGCGGCCCCGTGCTCGCGGCCGCCGCCGTCCCCCGGCTCGTGGGCGATCGCGATCAGCGCCCCCACGCGCTGCGCCAGCTCCAGCACGCGCACGGCCCGCGGCGGATACCCCGGTGCCAGCACCTCGCGCCCGCGCTCCGCCCGCGCCCGGTATGCCTCCAGTGCTGCCTGCGCCACCGGCCCCGACCCCGCCACGTCCAGCCGCGTGAGCATCTCCGTGGCCTCCCGCAGGGCCTCCGCGAGCTCCCGCTCGGCCTCCCCGAGCGAGGGCACGTCCGCCGGCGGCGCGTCCCGTACGGGCAGGCAGTGCCAGACGACCTCGACGTGCACGTCGCCCTCCGGCCCGGCCTCGTACACCTCCGGTACGAGCCCCAGCGCGGCCCCCGTGGCGACGACCGCCTCCCCGGCCTCCTGGGCGCGGGCATTGAACTCCGGCGGGCCGCTGAGGCCCAGCGGGTGGCCGGGGGCCGGCAGGGCGAGGCGCAGTCCCGTGGCCCCCAGCGCCCGCAGCCGGCCGAGGGCGAGCGTCAGGCCGACGGGGCCGGATTCACCGGGAAGGCCCACGACGCGGTGGACGGCGTCATCCCCGGTGATCCGGTGCGCGGCGTCATCAGGTGCGGCAAACCCGGCAATGAGGGCATTTCCCCACGCGGTGAGCCGCCCTGAGCGATGTTCATCGAGCATGGCCACCAGCCTAAGGACTGGTGTCCCCGGCGGGTGGCGTAGGTTTTCCCTGGGGGCTGCGCTTACCGGCGCCGCGACGACGAGACTGCAATGGGAGACAACGCGCTCATGAGCGAAGTGCTGGAACTGGTGGACGTATCCGTGGTCCGCGAGGGCCGGGCTCTGGTGGACCAGGTCTCCTGGTCGGTCAAGGAGGGGGAGCGCTGGGTCATCCTCGGCCCCAACGGCGCCGGCAAGACCACCCTCCTGAATGTCGCCTCCAGCTACCTCTTCCCGACCACGGGCACGGTCAAGGTCCTGGGCGAGAAGCTCGGCGCGGTCGACGTCTTCGAGCTGCGCCCGCGCATCGGCGTGGCGGGCATCGCCCTCGCCGACAAGCTGCCGCGCAGCCAGACCGTCCTGGAGACGGTCCTCACCGCCGCCTACGGCATGACGGCCACCTGGCAGGAGAGCTACGAGGAGGTCGACGAGCAGCGCGCCCGCGCCTTCCTCGACGTCCTCGGCATGACGGACCTGCTGGACCGCAAGTTCGGCACCCTCTCCGAGGGCGAGCGCAAGCGCACCCTCATCGCCCGCGCGATGATGACCGACCCCGAGCTGCTGCTCCTCGACGAGCCCGCCGCGGGTCTCGACCTCGGCGGCCGCGAGGACCTCGTGCGCCGCCTCGGCCGGCTCGCCCGTGACCCGCTCGCCCCCTCGATGATCATGGTCACCCACCACGTCGAGGAGATCCCCGCGGGCTTCACCCACGTCCTGATGATCCGTCAGGGCAAGGTGCTGGCCGCCGGCCCCGTCGAGCTGGAGCTCACCTCCCGCAACCTCTCCCACTGCTTCGGCCTCCCGCTGGTCGTCGAGCGCAGGGGCGACCGCTGGACGGCCCAGGGCCTGCCGCTCTCCTGACCCGCAACCAGGGCGCCCGGCTCCCGGGCACCCTGTCCCGGGGGCGGTCACCGCGCCTACCATGACCACGTGGACACATGGGTGTGGTGGCTGGTGGCCGCCGTCGGACTGGGCATCCCGCTGGTGGTGACCGCGATGCCCGAGTTCGGCATGCTCGCTCTCGGCGCCGTGGCCGCCGCCGTGACCAATGCGCTGGGTGCGGGCACCGTGGCGCAGTTCGTCGTCTTCGCCGCCGTCTCGGTCGCCCTCATCGCCGTCGTGCGCCCGGTCGCCATGCGGCACCGCGCCCAGCGGCCCGAGCTGGCGAGCGGCGTGGAGGCCCTCAAGGGACGGCAGGCCGTCGTCCTGGAGCGGGTCGACGGCAGCGGCGGCCGGATCAAGCTCGCCGGTGAGATCTGGTCGGCCCGCGCCCTCGACTCCGAGCGCACCTTCGAGGCCGGCGAGCACGTCGACGTCGTCGAGATCGAGGGCGCCACGGCCATCGTGATGTGACGCGGTGTCCATGACGGCGGTGTCCGCGAAGCGGCGTCCGTGGAAGCGATGCCCGTGAAGTGCGGTCAACGCCTGCACGGCGGCACCGCGTTCTGAAAGACTCGAACTGGATCAACCCGGTCCACCCGATCAACGACCAGAGGCACGGGGAGCCCCGATGGAACCGATCATCATCGTCCTGATCATCTTGGTGGTGCTCGTCTTCATCGCCCTCATGAAGACGGTGCAGGTCATTCCGCAGGCCAGCGCCGCCATCGTGGAGCGCTTCGGCCGCTACACCCGCACCCTCAACGCCGGCCTGAACATCGTCGTCCCCTTCATCGACTCCATCCGCAACCGCATCGACCTGCGCGAGCAGGTCGTGCCGTTCCCCCCGCAGCCGGTGATCACCCAGGACAACCTGGTCGTCAACATCGACACCGTCATCTACTACCAGGTGACCGACGCCCGCGCCGCCACCTACGAGGTCTCCAGCTTCATCCAGGCCATCGAGCAGCTCACCGTCACCACCCTGCGCAACATCATCGGCGGGATGGACCTGGAGCGGACCCTCACCTCCCGCGAGGAGATCAACGCCGCCCTCCGCGGCGTCCTCGACGAGGCCACCGGCAAGTGGGGCATCCGCGTCAACCGCGTCGAGCTCAAGGCCATCGAGCCCCCGACCTCCATCCAGGACTCGATGGAGAAGCAGATGCGCGCCGACCGTGACAAGCGCGCCGCGATCCTCACCGCCGAGGGCATCCGCCAGTCGCAGATCCTCACTGCCGAGGGCGAGAAGCAGTCCGCGATCCTGCGCGCCGAGGGCGAGGCCAGGGCCGCCGCCCTGCGCGCCGAGGGCGAGGCCCAGGCCATCCGTACGGTCTTCGAGTCCATCCACGCCGGAGACGCCGACGAGAAGCTGCTCGCCTACCAGTACCTCCAGATGCTCCCGAAGATCGCCGAAGGCGACGCCAACAAGCTCTGGATCGTGCCCAGCGAGATCGGCGACGCCCTCAAGGGCCTGAGCGGCGCCGTCGGCAACCTCGGCCCCATGGGCGGAGCGCCCAAGTCCCCCCGGTCCCCCAAGGAGCCTCCGCGCCGCGAGCAGCCCGGCATCGACTGACGGCCTCCCTCTCCTGCATGATCAGCAAGGCCCCTCGACCTTCCACGGCGGGGAGGCGACACCCTGATCATGAAGGAGATGGCCTTGTCCATCTGGGAAGCACTCGCGGTCTTCGCCGCCGGCATCGGCGCGGGCACCATCAACACCATCGTCGGCTCCGGCACCCTGTTCACCTTCCCGGTGCTCCTCGCCGTCGGCCTGCCGCCGGTGACCGCCAACGTCTCCAACACCATCGGCCTGGTCACCGGCAACATCAGCGGCACCCTCGGCTACCGGCGTGAACTCCGCGGCCAGCGCGCCCGTGCCGTCCGCCTCGGCCTCACCGCCCTCGTCGGCGGCCTCGCCGGAGCCGTCCTGCTGCTGGCCCTGCCCTCGAAGGCGTTCGACGCCATCGTGCCCGCCCTCATCGGCATCGCCCTGGTCCTCGTCGTCCTCCAGCCCCGCCTCGCCAAGGCCCTGGCCCGCCGCCGCGAACGCAACGGCACCGAGGACGAGCGCACCGACGGCGGCCCCGCCCTCCTCACCGGCCTGCTCCTGGCCAGCGCCTACGGCGGCTATTTCGGTGCGGCCCAGGGGGTCCTCTACCTCTCCCTCATGGGCCTGCTCCTGCGCGACGACCTCCAGCGCATCAACGCCCTCAAGAACCTCCTGGCCGTCATCGTCAACGGCGTCGCCGCACTCTTCTTCGTCTTCGTCGCCCACGTCGACTGGACCGCAGTCCTGCTCGTCGCCGCCGGCTCCACCCTCGGCGGGCAGATAGGCGCCAAGGTCGGCCGCCGCCTCTCGCCCACGGCGCTGCGGGGCGTCATCGTCGCCGTGGGCGTCGTCGCCATCGTGCAGATGGTGCTGCGCTAGGCCGCCGAGCTGCGCCGGACGGGGGCGCCGTACGCCCCCGTCGCCAGCAGCAGCGACTCCGCCGGAGTGGGCTCGAACGGCAGGTTCAGCAACGGCATCCCCGCCTGCTCCGGCGTCCGGTCCGCCTTGCGGTGGTTGTCCTCCGCGCACGCCGCGACCGTATTCAGCCAGCTGTCCTCGCCGCCGCGCGACCGGGGCACCACGTGGTCCACGGTCGTGGCCCGCCGCCCGCAGTACGCGCACCGGTGCCCGTCCCGCACCAGCACCCCCCTTCGTGACCAGGGCGCCCGTCTTCGGAACGGCACCCGGACGTACCGGCAGAGCCTGATCACCTGCGGTGCGGGCACGTCGACCGCGGGGCCCCGCACCCGGCGCCCCGGGCGGGCCTGCTCGACCACGGCCTTGCCCTGCAGGACGAGCACCACCGCACGCCGCAGCGACACCGTCGCCAGCGGCTCGAAGCTCGCATTGAGGACCAGCGTCTCCCGCATCCCGGCCACCTCCCGGATCACCCCCGCCCCAGCGGCGAGATGGCTCAACTGTGCCGGGGCCGTTGCACAGCGGACAACGCAATTTCAATGCTGCGCAAAGGAGTTGGAGGCGGATGAAGGAGAAGAAGGCAGGGGAGAGGGCGGGGGGTTGAAGAAGGGGGGGCAACGCTCCGGGCCCTTCCCCCGTAACGAACACGGGCCCGGAGCGTACGGCAGCGGACGCGGTCGCCCGGCACGCAGCCCGGCTCCGGCAGACCGCGGGCGCAACTGCGCCCCGCCGCCCCCGCCACTGCGGTGTCCACTGCCCAACGGCCATGCGGGGCCGTCAGCCATGCACCACTGTGCGATTCAAGGGCGGCGGGGCGCAACGGAATTTCCGGTCGCACCACGCCGGTACGGGCCCGCGCGGCACGCACGACGGGCCCGCGCAGGAGCCTCAGCCCGCGGCCGGCGCCTCGTACTCACCGATCAGCTGAGCCCGCCCCAGCGCATGGAACCGCAGGTGGAAGCCCACCACCGCCGGCGAGGCGTCCGCGTCCGGACCGAGCTTCTCCTGGTCCACCGCGTACACCGTGAACACGTAGCGGTGCGACCCGTCGCCCCGCGGCGGAGCGGCACCGCCGAAGTCCCGCGTGCCGTAGTCGTTGCGCGCGTGCACCGCGCCCGCCGGAAGCCCCTTCATGTCCCCGCTGCCCGCGCCCGCCGGAAGCTCCGTCACCGAGGCCGGGATGTCGAACAGCACCCAGTGCCAGAACCCGCTGCCCGTCGGCGCGTCCGGGTCATAGCACGTCACCGCGAAGCTCTTCGTGTTCGCGGGGAAGCCCTCCCAGCGCAGCTGCGGAGAGACGTTCCCACCGCTGTGGACCTGATCCCGGCCGAGCGTCCCACCATCCGTCAGATCATCGCTGGCCACCGCGAACGAGGGCACCGGCGGATGGAAATCGTGGGGGAGCGGCCGTCGCTTCTGCTCGGACACCTCTGCGCCTCCTGTAACGCGCGGGAATGCTGCGGAACACTGAAGACGTCAGCCTAACGAGCCCTCAGGGGCTGCGGCTGAGACCATACGAAGCGTGCTTCGACAGTTTGGCCCCATCGGGCGACCGGCCGGGCGCGCCCTGCGCACCCTGACCGTCCTCCTCGCCGCCCTCCCCCTGCTCCTCCTGCCCGCCTGCTCCTCCTCCGACGGCGGCAGCGGCAAGAAGGGCGGGGGCGGCGGCGCCTCGACCGCCGCACCGCCCACACCCTCGTGGGCGCACGGCATGAAGACCGTCTCGCGGGAGAAGCTGCCGCCCGAGGCCCGCAAGACCCTCGACCTCATCGACAAGGGCGGACCCTTCCCGTACGACAAGGACGGCACCGTCTTCGGCAACTACGAGAACCGGCTGCCGAAACAGACCCGCGGCTATTACCACGAGTACACCGTCCCCACGCCCGGCGCCCGCAACCGCGGCGCCCGCCGCATCATCACCGGCAGCCACGCCGAGCGCTACTACACCAGCGACCACTACCAGACCTTCGAAGCGGTGGTACAGCCATGACGGACCTGCTGCCCGCACCCGGACTCACCGGACTCCTCCTCGGTACGACCCCGCCCGGCGTCTACCGGCTGCCGCCCAGCGACACCACGCCCCGCGTCGTGTCGCTCGCCGCGGAAGCCGACTGGCGCGGGGCCACCCTGCACCTCGGCGGGGTCACCACCAAGACGGCCTTCCTCGCGCGGTGCGCCACCGACCTGGAGTTCCCCGAGTGGTTCGGCCGCAACTGGGACGCCCTCGCCGACTGCCTCACCGACCTCTCGTGGTGGCGCGAGGAAGGCAAGGCGCGCGGCTACCTGGTCCTCGCCGAGGAGTGGACGGCCTTCCGCAAGGCGTCACCGAAGGACGCCCGCACGGCGGAGGCGATCTTCGGCGACGCCGTCGACTACTGGGCCGAGGCGGAGACACCG